>NZ_CP171729.1:0-3697500 GCF_043769475.1 Allomesorhizobium aridi
GGCAGCCGGTCGGCCGGATCGACATCCTGCCGGCCGCCGAGCGCGCGTATCTGCTGGAGGAGCTGAACCGGACGGCGGCGGCCTATCCGTCGCAGCGGTGCATCCATGAGCTGTTCGAGGCACAGGTGCGCCAGGCGCCGGAGGCGGTGGCGCTGGTCTTCGGGGACGAGCGGTTGAGCTATGGCGAGCTCAATGCGCGGGCCAACCGGCTGGCGCACCACCTGATCGGGCTCGGGGTCAGGCCGGATCAGCCGGTGGCGATCTGCCTGGAGCGCAGCCCGGCGATGGTGGTCGGGCTTTTGGCGATCCTCAAGGCGGGCGGCGCCTATCTGCCGCTGGACCCGGCCTATCCCTGCGCACGGCTGCGGCAGGTTCTTGAGGATGCGGCACCGCGGCTGCTGCTTTGCGACGCGCCCGGCCGCACCGCGCTCGGCGCGGAGGCGCTGGCCGATGTCAGCGTGGTCGATCTGGAGACGGCCACCCCGGCCTGGGCCGAGCTGCCCGCCTGCGATCCCGACCCGCGCGCCCTTGGCCTGACCGCACGCCATCTCGCCTATGTGATCTACACCTCCGGCTCCACCGGAACCCCAAAGGGCGTCATGGTCGAGCACCACAGCCTGGTCAATCTGGGGTTGGCTCAGATCGGGCTTTTTGGCGTCTGTTCAAATAGCCGCGTCCTGCAGTTCGCCTCCTTCGATTTTGATGCGAGTGCTTCGGAGCTTGTCATGGCGTTTGGTTCAGGCGCCGCGTTGCACTTGCCTGCGGACGAGCTCCGTCAGGCGAGTAACAAGCTATCGGATTACCTGCGAAGCGAAGCCATCACCCATGCGACGTTGCCTCCAGCCTTGCTGCAGGCAAGCAGGGATCCGGGATGTTTGGCATCGCACGTCCTCATTCTTGCTGGAGAACTGCCGAAAGCCGAACTCGTCCGAAGTCTGGTCCCGGCATCAATTGTCAACGCTTATGGACCTACCGAAGCAACAGTCTGCGCGACGACTTGGAATTGCCCCGATGATTTTGATGGGTCAGTTGTCCCGATCGGGCGTCCGATTGCCAACACGCGGGTGTATCTGCTGGACGGGCATGGCGGGCCGGTGCCGTTCGGGGCGGTGGGCGAGCTTTATATCGGCGGGGCGGGAGTGGCGCGTGGCTATCTCAACCGTCCCGACCTGACGGCGGAGCGGTTTTTGGCCGATCCGTTCCGTGATGAACCGGATGCCCGCATGTACCGGACCGGCGACCTGGCGCGTTACCTGCCGGACGGCAATCTGGAGTTCCTGGGCCGCAACGACGACCAGGTGAAGATCCGCGGCTTCCGCATCGAGCCGGGCGAGATCGCGGCGCGGCTTTGCGAGCACGCGCTTGTCGGCGAGGCGGTGGTGGTGGCGCAAGAGGACCGCGCCGGCGACAAGCACCTTGTCGCCTATGTGGTGTGCGGGCCCGAGGCCGGCTTGGACAAGGAGGATGGCGGCGGGCTTGCCGGCGCCTTGCGCGCGCACCTGGGTGCGCGGCTGCCGGACTACATGGTGCCGTCGGCGTTCGTGCGGCTTGCGGCGCTGCCCTTGACGCCGAACGGCAAGCTCGACCGCAAGGCACTGCCGGCGCCGGCCGACGACGCCTATGCGCTCCGCAGCTATGAAGCGCCGCAGGGCGCGGTCGAGACGGCGCTGGCGCAGATCTGGGCGGAGCTTCTCGGGGTCGAGCGGGTCGGGCGCCACGACAACTTCTTCGAACTGGGCGGCCATTCGCTGTTGGCCGTGCAGCTGATGGAGCGGCTGCGACGGCTGTCGCTCGGGGTGGAGGTGCGCACCCTGTTCGCCCGGCCGGTGCTTGCCGATCTTGCCGCAAGCCTTGGCAGCCATCACGAGGTGGCGGTGCCGGCCAACCTGATCGGCGAGCAGAGCACGGCAATCACGCCGCAGATGCTGCCGCTGATCGATCTTACCCAACAGGAGATCGACCGGATCATCGCCACGGTGCCCGGTGGTGTCGGCAACATCCAGGACATTTATGGCCTGTCGCCGCTGCAGGATGGCATCCTGTTCCATCATCTGTTGGCCAGCCGGGGCGATCCATATTTGCTGGTCTCGCAGATGGCGTTTGCCGAGCGTGGCCTGTTGGAGCGCTATCTTGGCGCGGTTCAGCAGGTGGTGGACCGGCACGACATCCTGCGTACGGCCTTTGTCTGGGAGGGGCTGTCGAGCCCGGCCCAGGTGGTGTGGCGGCGTACGCCGTTGGAGGTGAGCGAGGTCGAGCTGGATGCCTGTGACGGTTCCGGCGCCGATGAGCTCAAGCGCCGGTTTGATCCGCGCCGGCAGCGCATCGACCTTGGCCGGGCGCCGTTGTTGCGGTTTGTGATCGCGCGCGAGCCCGGCAGCGGGCGTTGGCTGCTGCTGCAGTTGCAGCATCATCTGATCGGGGATCACACCACCTCGGAAGTGATGCATGCCGAGGTACGGGCCGTGCTGGAGGGACGCGGGCATGCGCTTGCGGCACCGCAGCCGTTCCGCAATCTGGTGGCGCAGGCGCGCCTGGGTGTCGATGCCAAGGCGCATGAGGAGTTCTTCCAGGAACAGCTGGCCGACATCGACGAGCCGACCATGCCGTTCGGACTGAGCGAGGTCTACGGCGACGGCAGCGGGGTCGGCGAGGCGCGGCGGATGCTGCCGCAGGCGCTCAACGATCGGCTGCGGGAACAGGCGCGGCGGCTGGGGGTAAGCCTGGCCAGCCTGTGCCATTTGGCCTGGGGTCAGGTGGTGGCGCGCAGCAGCGGGCGAGAGCAGGTGGTGTTCGGCACGGTGCTGTTCGGCCGCATGCATGCGGGCGCGGGCGCCGACCGCGCGCTGGGCCTGTTCATCAACACCCTGCCTGTGCGGCTTGACCTGGACGGAACCGGGGTCGAGGCGAGCGTGCGGACCACGCATGCGCGGCTTTCCGAGCTGCTGGCGCACGAGCATGCCTCGCTGGCGCTGGCGCAACGCTGCAGCGGCGTTGCGGCGCCGGCGCCGCTGTTCGGCGCCCTGTTGAACTACCGTCACAACACGCCGGCGGCCATGACCGGCTCCGGGCCGGATGATGTCCTGGCGGGCATGGAATGGCTGGGCGGCGAGGAACGCACCAACTATCCGCTGACCCTGTCGGTGGAGGATTATGGCGAGGCGCTCAGCCTCACGGCGCAGGTGGCGGAGCCGGTGTCTGCGGATCGGGTCTGCGGCTACATGCAGCACGTGCTCGAGCAACTGACAAAGGCCCTGGAGCATGCCCCCGACAGGCCGGTGCGGGAGTTGGCCATCCTGCCGGCCGCGGAGCGCGCTTATCTGCTGGAGGAGCTGAACCGGACGGCGGCGGCCTATCCGTCGGAGCGGTGCATCCATGAGCTGTTCGAGGCGCAGGTGCGCCAGGCGCCGGAGGCGGTGGCGCTGGTCTTCGGGGACGAGCGGTTGAGCTATGGCGAGCTCAATGCGCGGGCCAACCGGCTGGCGCACCACCTGATCGGGCTCGGGGTCAGGCCGGATCAGCCGGTGGCGATCTGCCTGGAGCGCAGCCCGGCGATGGTGGTCGGGCTTTTGGCGATCCTCAAGGCGGGCGGCGCCTATCTGCCGCTGGACCCGGCCTATCCCTGCGCACGGCTGCGGCAGGTTCTTGAGGATGCAGCACCGCGGCTGCTGCTTTGCGATGCGCCCGGCCGCGCCGCGCTCGGCCCCGAGGCGCTTGTCGATGTCAGTGTGGTCGAGCTGGAGACGGCCACCCCGGCCTGGGCCGAACTGCCCGCCTGCGATCCCGACCCGCGCGCCCTTGGCCTGACCGCACGCCATCTCGCCTATGTCATCTACACCTCCGGATCAACCGGAACCCCCAAAGGGGCACAGAATGAGCATCGGGCTATTATCAATCGCCTGATCTGGATGCAGAAGGCCTACGCTCTCAATGCAACTGATGCCGTCTTGCAGAAGACGCCATTTGGCTTCGATGTCTCGGTCTGGGAATTCTTCTGGACGTTGCTTGAAGGAGCGACTTTGGTGCTGGCGCCTCCGGCTGCACACAAAGACCCCGATGCACTTGTAAACTTGATAATCAGCCAACGCATCACCACTGCACACTTCGTACCATCCATGCTGGTCAGCTTTATGGACACGAATGGTGTTGATCGCTGCACATCCCTGCAGCGTCTCATGTGCAGTGGTGAGGCGCTTCCTGCCTCCCTGGCGCAGAAGGTTCGGCGCGTATTGCCTTGGACTGGCCTGCATAATCTATATGGTCCCACGGAAGCTGCTATCGACGTTACAGCCTGGAATTGCCCCGATGATTTTGATGGGTCAATCGTCCCGATCGGCCGTCCGATTGCGAACACGCGGGTGTATCTTCTGGACGGTCATGGCGGGCCGGTGCCGTTCGGGGCGGTGGGTGAGCTTTGCATTGGCGGGGCAGGGGTTGCGCGGGGTTACCTGAACCGGCCGGAGCTGACGGCGGAGCGGTTTTTGGCCGATCCGTTCAGCGATGAGGCCGGGGCGCGGATGTACCGGAGCGGTGACCTGGCGCGTTATCTGCCGGACGGCAATCTCGAGTTCCTGGGCCGCAACGACGACCAGGTGAAGATCCGCGGCTTCCGCATCGAGCCGGGCGAGATCGCGGCGCGGCTCATCGAGCACGCCTGGCTGCGCGAGGCGGTGGTGGTGGCGCGCCAGGACCGCGCCGGCGACAAGCACCTTGTCGCCTATGTGGTGTGCGGGCCCGAGGCCGGCTTGGACAAGGAGGATGGCGGCGGGCTTGCCGGCGCCTTGCGCGCGCACCTGGGTGCGCGGCTGCCGGACTACATGGTGCCGTCGGCGTTCGTGCGGCTTGCGGCGCTGCCCTTGACGCCGAACGGCAAGCTCGACCGCAAGGCACTGCCGGCGCCGGCCGACGACGCCTATGCGCTCCGCAGCTATGAAGCGCCGCGCGGCGCGATCGAGACGGCGCTGGCGCAGATCTGGGCGGAGCTGCTCGGGGTCGAGCGGGTCGGGCGCCACGACAACTTCTTCGAGCTCGGCGGCCACTCGCTGTTGGCCGTGCAGCTCTCGAGCCGGCTGTCGCGGGCTGTTGGGGTCGAACTGCCGCTGACGAGGCTGTTCGCCAGACCGGTGCTTGCCGATCTGGCCGAAAGCATCGTCGAGGTGTTGAGCCGCTCCGGTCCGCAAGACCTGCCGGCGATTGCCGCCGTGTCGCGCCATGAGCCGCTTGTGCTGTCGTTTGCGCAGCAGCGGCTATGGTTTTTGGCGCAGCTGGACGAGGGCAGCACGAACTATCACATTCCACTGGCCTTGCGGCTGCGTGGTGTGCTCGACCGCGGTGCCTGGCAGCGCAGCCTTGACCGTCTGTTTGCGCGTCATGAGGCGCTGCGCAGCGTCTTTGTCGCGCCGGAGGGCAAGCCCTGGGTTGAGGTCCTGCCGCCGGATGCGGGACTGCCGGTGGCCGAGCACGATCTGCGGGACAGGCCGGATGCTGAGGCTGCGCTTTTGGAGCTGTGCCATGAAGAGGCGCGCACGCCGTTCGATCTTGCGCGCGGGCCGCTGATCCGCGGGCGTCTGATCCGGATGTCGGATGAGGACCACGTCTTCCTGCTCACCCAGCATCACATCGTCTCGGACGGCTGGTCGATGGGCGTGCTGGTGCGTGAACTCAGTCAGCTTTACCGGGCGTTCGAGGCTGGACAGGACGATCCTTTGCCGCCGCTGGCGATCCAGTACCCGGATTATGCCGCCTGGCAACGGCGGTGGCTGTCGGGGGAACGGCCGCAGAGCCAGGCGCAGTATTGGCGCAGTGCCCTGTCAGGCGCTCCGGCCCGTCTTGTCTTGCCGACGGACCGCGTGCGGCCGGCCCAGCAGTCGTTTGCCGGCGCCAGTGTGCCGATCGTCATCGATGCGGATCTGACGCTGGGTCTGAAGCGGCTGAGCCGGCAGCATGGCACGACGTTGTTCATGACGGTGCTGGCGGCCTGGGCGGCGGTGCTGTCGCGTCTGTCGGGGCAGGAGGACCTTGTGATCGGCGTGCCGAGCGCCAATCGTGGCCGGCGCGAGATCGAAGAGTTGATCGGCTTCTTCGTCAACACCCTGGCGCTTCGGCTGGACCTGTCGGGCGAGCCGAGCGTGTCGGAGCTATTGGAGCGGACGCGGCGCACGGCCCTGGCCGCCCAGGAGCATCAGGACCTGCCATTCGAGCAGGTGGTGGAGATCGTGCAGCCGCCACGGCATCTTGATCACACGCCGCTGTTCCAGGTGATGTTGGCCTGGCAGAACAACGCCGTCGGGTCATTGGACCTTCCCGGGCTGAGTGTGGAGGCTGCCGCGGAGGGGTATGATCAGGTCAAGTTCGATCTGGAGCTGAGCCTTTGCGAGCGTGGCGAGGAGATCGCCGGAACGTTTGGTTATGCCACGGCGCTGTTCGATGAGGCGACGATCGAGCGGCAGCGTGGTTATCTGCTGGCGCTGCTGCGGGCGATGGTTGCCGATGCCGGGCAGCCGGTCGGCCGCATCGACATCCTGCCGGCCGCCGAGCGCGCGTATCTGCTGGAGGAGCTGAACCGGACGGCGGCGGCCTATCCGTCGCAGCGGTGCATCCATGAGCTGTTCGAGGCGCAGGTGCGCCAGGCGCCGGAGGCGGTGGCGCTGGTCTTCGGGGACGAGCGGTTGAGCTATGGCGAGCTCAATGCGCGGGCCAACCGGCTGGCGCACCACCTGATCGGGCTTGGGGTCAGGCCGGATCAGCCGGTGGCGATCTGCCTGGAGCGCAGCCCGGCGATGGTGGTCGGGCTTTTGGCGATCCTCAAGGCGGGCGGCGCCTATCTGCCGCTGGACCCGGCCTATCCCTGCGCGCGGCTGCGGCAGGTTCTTGAGGATGCGGCACCGCGGCTGCTGCTTTGCGACGCGCCCGGCCGCACCGCGCTCGGCGCGGAGGCGCTGGCCGATGTCAGCGTGGTCGATCTGGAGACGGCCACCCCGGCCTGGGCCGAACTGCCCGCCTGCGATCCCGACCCGCGCGCCCTTGGCCTGACCGCACGCCATCTCGCCTATGTCATCTACACCTCCGGCTCCACCGGAACCCCAAAGGGCGTCATGGTCGAGCATGCGAGCACCGTCAACCTGCTGCATTGGAGCAGCGGCGTGTTTGCGGAATCAGAGATCAGCCGTACGCTGTTTTCTACCTCGATCAGTTTTGATCTGTCCGTCTATGAGTGCTTCGTTCCGCTGTCGCAAGGAAGCACGCTTTATCTTGTCGAGGATGCGCTGGCGCTGGCGCAGACGCCCTTGGATGTCTCCTTGATCAACACGGTCCCCTCGGCGATCGCCGCTCTGGTCGACCAGAGAGCGGTGCCGGCTTCGACAAGCGTTATCAATTCATGCGGAGAGCGGCTGACGGCAGATCTAATCGAGAGAGTCTTCGAGAGCAGCGGCGTAGAGAAGATCTGCAATCTGTACGCTCCTTCCGAGACGACGACGTACTCGACCTGGATTTGCATGCCCAGGGGAGAGGCTGTCGTTGAGACGATCGGCCGTCCGATTGCCAACACGCGGGTGTATTTGCTGGACGGTCATGGCGGGCCGGTGCCGTTCGGGGCGGTGGGCGAGCTTTATATCGGCGGGGCGGGAGTGGCGCGCGGCTATCTCAACCGTCCCGACCTGACGGCGGAGCGGTTTTTGGCCGATCCGTTCAGCGATGAGGCCGGGGCGCGGATGTACCGGAGCGGTGACCTGGCGCGTTATCTGCCGGACGGCAATCTCGAGTTCCTGGGCCGCAACGACGACCAGGTGAAGATCCGCGGCTTCCGCATCGAGCCGGGCGAGATCGCGGCGCGGCTCATCGAGCACGCCTGGCTGCGCGAGGCGGTGGTGGTGGCGCGCCAGGACCGCGCCGGCGACAAGCACCTTGTCGCCTATGTGGTGTGCGGGCCCGAGGCCGGCTTGGACAAGGAGGATGGCGGCGGGCTTGCCGGCGCCTTGCGCGCGCACCTGGGTGCGCGGCTGCCGGACTACATGGTGCCGTCGGCGTTCGTGCGGCTTGCGGCGCTGCCCTTGACGCCGAACGGCAAGCTCGACCGCAAGGCACTGCCGGCGCCGGCCGACGACGCCTATGCGCTCCGCAGCTATGAAGCGCCGCGCGGCGCGATCGAGACGGCGCTGGCGCAGATCTGGGCGGAGCTGCTCGGGGTCGAGCGGGTCGGGCGCCACGACAACTTCTTCGAGCTCGGCGGCCACTCGCTGTTGGCCGTGCAGCTCTCGAGCCGGCTGTCGCGGGCTGTTGGGGTCGAACTGCCGCTGACGAGGCTGTTCGCCAGACCGGTGCTTGCCGATCTGGCCGAAAGCATCGTCGAGGTGTTGAGCCGCTCCGGTCCGCAAGACCTGCCGGCGATTGCCGCCGTGTCGCGCCATGAGCCGCTTGTGCTGTCGTTTGCGCAGCAGCGGCTATGGTTTTTGGCGCAGCTGGACGAGGGCAGCACGAACTATCACATTCCACTGGCCTTGCGGCTGCGTGGTGTGCTCGACCGCGGTGCCTGGCAGCGCAGCCTTGACCGTCTGTTTGCGCGTCATGAGGCGCTGCGCAGCGTCTTTGTCGCGCCGGAGGGCAAGCCCTGGGTTGAGGTCCTGCCGCCGGATGCGGGACTGCCGGTGGCCGAGCACGATCTGCGGGACAGGCCGGATGCTGAGGCTGCGCTTTTGGAGCTGTGCCATGAAGAGGCGCGCACGCCGTTCGATCTTGCGCGCGGGCCGCTGATCCGCGGGCGTCTGATCCGGATGTCGGATGAGGACCACGTCTTCCTGCTCACCCAGCATCACATCGTCTCGGACGGCTGGTCGATGGGCGTGCTGGTGCGTGAACTCAGTCAGCTTTACCGGGCGTTCGAGGCTGGACAGGACGATCCTTTGCCGCCGCTGGCGATCCAGTACCCGGATTATGCCGCCTGGCAACGGCGGTGGCTGTCGGGGGAACGGCCGCAGAGCCAGGCGCAGTATTGGCGCAGTGCCCTGTCAGGCGCTCCGGCCCGTCTTGTCTTGCCGACGGACCGCGTGCGGCCGGCCCAGCAGTCGTTTGCCGGCGCCAGTGTGCCGATCGTCATCGATGCGGATCTGACGCTGGGTCTGAAGCGGCTGAGCCGGCAGCATGGCACGACGTTGTTCATGACGGTGCTGGCGGCCTGGGCGGCGGTGCTGTCGCGTCTGTCGGGGCAGGAGGACCTTGTGATCGGCGTGCCGAGCGCCAATCGTGGCCGGCGCGAGATCGAAGAGTTGATCGGCTTCTTCGTCAACACCCTGGCGCTTCGGCTGGACCTGTCGGGCGAACCGAGCGTGTCGGAGCTATTGGAGCGGACGCGGCGCACGGCCCTGGCCGCCCAGGAGCATCAGGACCTGCCATTCGAGCAGGTGGTGGAGATCGTGCAGCCGCCACGGCATCTTGATCACACGCCGCTGTTCCAGGTGATGTTGGCCTGGCAGAACAACGCCGTCGGGTCATTGGACCTTCCCGGGCTGAGTGTGGAGGCTGCCGGGGAGGGGTATGATCAGGTCAAGTTCGATCTGGAGCTGAGCCTTTGCGAGCGTGGCGAGGAGATCGCCGGAACGTTTGGTTATGCCACGGCGCTGTTCGATGAGGCGACGATCGAGCGGCAGCGTGGTTATCTGCTGGCGCTGCTGCGGGCGATGGTTGCCGATGCCGGGCAGCCGGTCGGCCGGATCGACATCCTGCCGGCTGCGGAGCGCGCTTATCTGCTGGAGGAGCTGAACCGGACGGCGGCGGCCTATCCGTCGCAGCGGTGCATCCATGAGCTGTTCGAGGCGCAGGTGCGCCAGGCGCCGGAGGCGGTGGCGCTGGTCTTCCGGGACGAGCGGTTGAGCTATGGCGAGCTCAATGCGCGGGCCAACCGGCTGGCGCACCACCTGATCGGGCTCGGGGTCAGGCCGGATCAGCCGGTGGCGATCTGCCTGGAGCGCAGCCCGGCGATGGTGGTCGGGCTTTTGGCGATCCTCAAGGCGGGCGGCGCCTATCTGCCGCTGGACCCGGCCTATCCCTGCGCGCGGCTGCGGCAGGTTGTCGAGGATGCGGCACCGCGGCTGCTGCTTTGCGACGCGCCCGGCCGCACCGCGCTCGGCGCGGAGGCGCTGGTCGATGTCAGCGTGGTCGAGCTGAAGACGACCACCCCGGCCTGGGCCGAGCTGCCCGCCTGCGATCCCGACCCCCGCGCCCTTGGCCTGACCGCACGCCATCTCGCCTATGTCATCTACACCTCCGGATCAACCGGAACCCCCAAAGGGGCACAGAATGAGCATCGGGCTATTATCAATCGCCTGATCTGGATGCAGAAAGCCTACGCTCTCAATGCGACGGATGTCGTCTTGCAGAAGACGCCATTCGGCTTCGATGTCTCGGCCTGGGAGTTCTTCTGGACGTTGCTTGAAGGAGCGACGCTGGTGCTGGCGCCGCCTGATGCGCACAAAGACCCCGATGCGCTTGTAAATCTGATGATCAGTCAATGCATCACCACTGCACATTTTGTACCCTCCATGCTGCTCAGCTTTATGGACACGAATGGTGTTGATCGCTGCACATCCCTGCAGCGTCTCATGTGCAGTGGCGAGGCGCTTCCTGCCTCCCTTGCGCAGAAGGTTCGGCGCGTATTGCCTTGGACTGGCCTGCATAATCTATATGGTCCCACGGAAGCTGCTATCGACGTTACAGCCTGGAATTGCCCCGATGATTTTGATGGGTCAGTTGTCCCGATCGGGCGTCCGATTGCGAACACGCGGGTGTATCTTCTGGACGGTCATGGTGCGCCCGTGCCGTTCGGGGCGGTGGGCGAGCTTTGCATTGGCGGGGCAGGGGTTGCGCGGGGTTACCTGAACCGGCCCGAGCTGACGGCGGAGCGGTTCATCGCCAGTCCCTTTGTGGACGGCGATCGGCTGTACAAGACCGGCGATCTGGCGCGTTATCTGCCGGACGGCAATCTGGAGTTTCTGGGCCGCAACGACGACCAGGTGAAGATCCGCGGCTTCCGCATCGAGCCGGGCGAGATCGCCGCGCGGCTTTGCGAGCACGCCTGGCTGCGCGAGGCGGTGGTGGTGGCGCGCCAGGACCGGGCCGGCGACAAGCACCTTGTCGCCTATGTGGTGTGCGGGCCCGAGGCCGGCTCGGACAAGGAGGATGGCGGCGGGCTCGCCGGCGCCTTGCGCGCGCATCTGGGTGCGCGGCTGCCGGACTACATGGTGCCGTCGGCGTTCGTGCGGCTTGCGGCGCTGCCCTTGACGCCGAACGGCAAGCTCGACCGCAAGGCACTGCCGGCGCCGGCCGACGACGCCTATGCGCTCCGCAGCTATGAAGCGCCGCGCGGCGCGGTCGAGACGGCGCTGGCGCAGATCTGGGCGGAGCTTCTCGGGGTCGAGCGGGTCGGGCGCCACGACAACTTCTTCGAACTCGGCGGTCATTCGCTGTTGGCCGTGCAGCTGATGGAGCGGCTGCGACGGCTGTCGCTCGGGGTGGAGGTGCGCACCCTGTTCGCCAGGCCGGTGCTGGCCGATCTTGCCGCAAGCCTGGGCAGCCATCACGAGGTGGCGGTGCCGGCCAACCTGATCGGCGAGCAGAGCACGGCGATCACGCCGCAGATGCTGCCGCTGATCGATCTTACCCAACAGGAGATCGACCGGATCATCGCCACGGTGCCCGGTGGTGTCGGCAACATCCAGGACATTTATGGCCTGTCGCCGCTGCAGGATGGCATCCTGTTCCATCATCTGTTGGCCAGCCGGGGCGATCCATATTTGCTGGTCTCGCAGATGGCGTTTGCCGAGCGTGGCCTGTTGGAGCGCTATCTTGGCGCGGTTCAGCAGGTGGTGGACCGGCACGACATCCTGCGCACGGCCTTTGTCTGGGAGGGGCTGTCGAGCCCGGCCCAGGTGGTGTGGCGGCGTGCGCCGCTGCAGGTGAGCGAGGTCGAGCTGGATGCGTGTGACGGTTCCGGCGCCGATGAGCTCAGGCGCCGGTTTGATCCGCGCCGGCACCGCATCGATCTTGGCCGGGCGCCGTTGTTGCGGTTTGTGATCGCGCGCGAGCCCGGCAGCGGGCGTTGGCTGCTGCTGCAGTTGCAGCATCATCTGATCGGGGATCACACCACCTCGGAAGTGATGCATGCCGAGGTACGGGCCGTGCTGGAGGGACGCGGGCATGCGCTTGCGGCACCGCAGCCGTTCCGCAATCTGGTGGCGCAGGCGCGGCTGGGGGTCGATGCCAAGGCGCATGAGGAGTTCTTCCAGGAACAGCTGGCCGACATCGACGAGCCGACCATGCCGTTCGGACTGAGCGAGGTCTACGGCGACGGCAGCGGGGTCGGCGAGGCGCGGCGGATGCTGCCGCAGGCGCTCAACGATCGGCTGCGGGAACAGGCGCGGCGGCTGGGGGTAAGCCTGGCCAGCCTGTGCCATTTGGCCTGGGGTCAGGTGGTGGCGCGCAGCAGCGGGCGAGAGCAGGTGGTGTTCGGCACGGTGCTGTTCGGCCGCATGCATGCCGGTGCGGGCGCCGACCGCGCGCTGGGCCTGTTCATCAACACCCTGCCTGTGCGGCTTGACCTGGACGGGACCGGGGTCGAGGCGAGCGTGCGGACCACGCATGCGCGGCTTTCCGAACTGCTGGCGCACGAGCATGCCTCGCTGGCGCTGGCGCAACGCTGCAGCGGCGTTGCGGCGCCGGCGCCGCTGTTCGGCGCCCTGTTGAACTACCGTCACAACACGCCGGCGGCCATGACCGGCTCCGGGCCGGATGATGTCCTGGCGGGCATGGAATGGCTGGGCGGCGAGGAACGCACCAACTATCCGCTGACCCTGTCGGTGGAGGATTATGGCGAGGCGCTCGGCCTCACCGCACAGGTGGTGGAGCCGGTGTCTGCGGATCGGGTCTGCGGCTACATGCAGCGGGCGCTCGAGCAATTGGCGGAGGCATTGGAGCAGGCGCCCGACAGGCCGGTGCGGGAGTTGGCCATCCTGCCGGCCGCGGAGCGCGCTTATCTGCTGGAGGAGCTGAACCGGACGGCGGCGGCCTATCCGTCGGAGCGGTGCATCCATGAGCTGTTCGAGGCGCAGGTGCGCCAGGCGCCGGAGGCGGTGGCGCTGGTCTTCGGGGACGAGCGGTTGAGCTATGGCGAGCTCAATGCGCGGGCCAACCGGCTGGCGCACCACCTGATCGGGCTCGGGGTCAGGCCGGATCAGCCGGTGGCGATCTGCCTGGAGCGCAGCCCGGCGATGGTGGTCGGGCTTTTGGCGATCCTCAAGGCGGGCGGCGCCTATCTGCCGCTGGACCCGGCCTATCCCTGCGCACGGCTGCGGCAGGTTCTTGAGGATGCAGCACCGCGGCTGCTGCTTTGCGATGCGCCCGGCCGCGCCGCGCTCGGCCCCGAGGCGCTTGTCGATGTCAGTGTGGTCGAGCTGGAGACGGCCACCCCGGCCTGGGCCGAACTGCCCGCCTGCGATCCCGACCCGCGCGCCCTTGGCCTGACCGCACGCCATCTCGCCTATGTCATCTACACCTCCGGATCAACCGGAACCCCCAAAGGGGCACAGAATGAGCATCGGGCTATTATCAATCGCCTGATCTGGATGCAGAAGGCCTACGCTCTCAATGCAACTGATGCCGTCTTGCAGAAGACGCCATTTGGCTTCGATGTCTCGGTCTGGGAATTCTTCTGGACGTTGCTTGAAGGAGCGACTTTGGTGCTGGCGCCTCCGGCTGCACACAAAGACCCCGATGCACTTGTAAACTTGATAATCAGCCAACGCATCACCACTGCACACTTCGTACCATCCATGCTGGTCAGCTTTATGGACACGAATGGTGTTGATCGCTGCACATCCCTGCAGCGTCTCATGTGCAGTGGTGAGGCGCTTCCTGCCTCCCTGGCGCAGAAGGTTCGGCGCGTATTGCCTTGGACTGGCCTGCATAATCTATATGGTCCCACGGAAGCTGCTATCGACGTTACAGCCTGGAATTGCCCCGATGATTTTGATGGGTCAATCGTCCCGATCGGCCGTCCGATTGCGAACACGCGGGTGTATCTTCTGGACGGTCATGGCGGGCCGGTGCCGTTCGGGGCGGTGGGTGAGCTTTGCATTGGCGGGGCAGGGGTTGCGCGGGGTTACCTGAACCGGCCGGAGCTGACGGCGGAGCGGTTTTTGGCCGATCCGTTCAGCGATGAGGCCGGGGCGCGGATGTACCGGAGCGGTGACCTGGCGCGTTATCTGCCGGACGGCAATCTCGAGTTCCTGGGCCGCAACGACGACCAGGTGAAGATCCGCGGCTTCCGCATCGAGCCGGGCGAGATCGCGGCGCGGCTTTGCGAGCACGCGCTTGTCGGCGAGGCGGTGGTGGTGGCGCGCCAGGACCGCGCCGGCGACAAGCACCTTGTCGCCTATGTGGTGTGCGGGCCCGAGGCCGGCTTGGACAAGGAGGATGGCGGCGGGCTTGCCGGCGCCTTGCGCGCGCACCTGGGTGCGCGGCTGCCGGACTACATGGTGCCGTCGGCGTTCGTGCGGCTTGCGGCGCTGCCCTTGACGCCGAACGGCAAGCTCGACCGCAAGGCACTGCCGGCGCCGGCCGACGACGCCTATGCGCTCCGCAGCTATGAAGCGCCGCGCGGCGCGATCGAGACGGCGCTGGCGCAGATCTGGGCGGAGCTGCTCGGGGTCGAGCGGGTCGGGCGCCACGACAACTTCTTCGAGCTCGGCGGCCACTCGCTGTTGGCCGTGCAGCTCTCGAGCCGGCTGTCGCGGGCTGTTGGGGTCGAACTGCCGCTGACGAGGCTGTTCGCCAGACCGGTGCTTGCCGATCTGGCCGAAAGCATCGTCGAGGTGTTGAGCCGCTCCGGTCCGCAAGACCTGCCGGCGATTGCCGCCGTGTCGCGCCATGAGCCGCTTGTGCTGTCGTTTGCGCAGCAGCGGCTATGGTTTTTGGCGCAGCTGGACGAGGGCAGCACGAACTATCACATTCCACTGGCCTTGCGGCTGCGTGGTGTGCTCGACCGCGGTGCCTGGCAGCGCAGCCTTGACCGTCTGTTTGCGCGTCATGAGGCGCTGCGCAGCGTCTTTGTCGCGCCGGAGGGCAAGCCCTGGGTTGAGGTCCTGCCGCCGGATGCGGGACTGCCGGTGGCCGAGCACGATCTGCGGGACAGGCCGGATGCTGAGGCTGCGCTTTTGGAGCTGTGCCATGAAGAGGCGCGCACGCCGTTCGATCTTGCGCGCGGGCCGCTGATCCGCGGGCGTCTGATCCGGATGTCGGATGAGGACCACGTCTTCCTGCTCACCCAGCATCACATCGTCTCGGACGGCTGGTCGATGGGCGTGCTGGTGCGTGAACTCAGTCAGCTTTACCGGGCGTTCGAGGCTGGACAGGACGATCCTTTGCCGCCGCTGGCGATCCAGTACCCGGATTATGCCGCCTGGCAACGGCGGTGGCTGTCGGGGGAACGGCCGCAGAGCCAGGCGCAGTATTGGCGCAGTGCCCTGTCAGGCGCTCCGGCCCGTCTTGTCTTGCCGACGGACCGCGTGCGGCCGGCCCAGCAGTCGTTTGCCGGCGCCAGTGTGCCGATCGTCATCGATGCGGATCTGACGCTGGGTCTGAAGCGGCTGAGCCGGCAGCATGGCACGACGTTGTTCATGACGGTGCTGGCGGCCTGGGCGGCGGTGCTGTCGCGTCTGTCGGGGCAGGAGGACCTTGTGATCGGCGTGCCGAGCGCCAATCGTGGCCGGCGCGAGATCGAAGAGTTGATCGGCTTCTTCGTCAACACCCTGGCGCTTCGGCTGGACCTGTCGGGCGAGCCGAGCGTGTCGGAGCTATTGGAGCGGACGCGGCGCACGGCCCTGGCCGCCCAGGAGCATCAGGACCTGCCATTCGAGCAGGTGGTGGAGATCGTGCAGCCGCCACGGCATCTTGATCACACGCCGCTGTTCCAGGTGATGTTGGCCTGGCAGAACAACGCCGTCGGGTCATTGGACCTTCCCGGGCTGAGTGTGGAGGCTGCCGCGGAGGGGTATGATCAGGTCAAGTTCGATCTGGAGCTGAGCCTTTGCGAGCGTGGCGAGGAGATCGCCGGAACGTTTGGTTATGCCACGGCGCTGTTCGATGAGGCGACGATCGAGCGGCAGCGTGGTTATCTGCTGGCGCTGCTGCGGGCGATGGTTGCCGATGCCGGGCAGCCGGTCGGCCGCATCGACATCCTGCCGGCCGCCGAGCGCGCGTATCTGCTGGAGGAGCTGAACCGGACGGCGGCGGCCTATCCGTCGCAGCGGTGCATCCATGAGCTGTTCGAGGCGCAGGTGCGCCAGGCGCCGGAGGCGGTGGCGCTGGTCTTCGGGGACGAGCGGTTGAGCTATGGCGAGCTCAATGCGCGGGCCAACCGGCTGGCGCACCACCTGATCGGGCTTGGGGTCAGGCCGGATCAGCCGGTGGCGATCTGCCTGGAGCGCAGCCCGGCGATGGTGGTCGGGCTTTTGGCGATCCTCAAGGCGGGCGGCGCCTATCTGCCGCTGGACCCGGCCTATCCCTGCGCGCGGCTGCGGCAGGTTCTTGAGGATGCAGCACCGCGGCTGCTGCTTTGCGATGCGCCCGGCCGCGCAGCTCTCGGCGCGGAGGCGCTGGCCGATGTCAGTGTGGTCGATCTGGAGACGGCCACCCCGGCCTGGGCCGAACTGCCCGCCTGCGATCCCGACCCGCGCGCCCTTGGCCTGACCGCGCGCCATCTCGCCTATATCATCTACACCTCCGGATCAACCGGAACCCCAAAGGGCGTCATGGTCGAGCATCGGGGAGTGGTGAATCATACAAATTGGCAGGCGGATCGATTCGAGCTTGCTGCCCACGACATTTTCCTGCAGCGAACCTCCCTCTCTTTTGATGCCGCGGTGTGGGAGCTATGGACAGCCTTGTTGTTTGGGGCTCGTGTAATTCTCCTTCCCCTCGACCGACAATTCGATGTTCGAACAATTGTCGATCTCCTGAATAGGCATAGAGTGACGGTCCTGCAATTAGTCCCGTCTCTTCTTTCGGCATTGCTTGAGCTCAGAGACGTTGAGCAAAATGCAATCGGTAGCTTACGATACATATTTTGTGGTGGAGAGCTCCTCAGGAATGAGATCGTCGCTAAATGGCTGCAATTGACATCGCGAGCTCTTGTCAATCTCTATGGGCCTACTGAGGCAACGATTGATACGACAGCTTGGGAGCATCCCGTTGGATTTAGCGGAACAGTTGTCCCGATCGGGCGTCCGATTGCGAACACGCGGGTGTACCTGCTGGACGGTCATGGCGCGCCGGTGCCGTTCGGGGCGGTGGGTGAGCTTTGCATTGGCGGGGCAGGGGTTGCGCGGGGTTACCTGAACCGGCCGGAGCTGACGGCGGAGCGGTTTTTGGCCGATCCGTTCCGTGATGAGCCGGATGCCCGCATGTACCGGAGCGGTGACCTGGCGCGTTATCTGCCGGACGGCAATCTGGAGTTCCTGGGCCGCAACGACGACCAGGTGAAGATCCGCGGCTTCCGCATCGAGCCGGGCGAGATCGCGGCGCGGCTTTGCGAGCACGCCTGGGTGCGCGAGGCGGTGGTGGTGGCGCGCCAGGACCGGGCCGGCGACAAGCACCTTGTCGCCTATGTGGTGTGCGGGCCCGAGGCCGGCTCGGACAACGAGGATGGCGGCGGGCTTGCCGGCGCCTTGCGCGCGCATCTGGGTGCGCGGCTGCCGGACTACATGGTGCCGTCGGCGTTCGTGCGGCTTGCGGCGCTGCCCTTGACGCCGAACGGCAAGCTCGACCGCAAGGCACTGCCGGCGCCGTCCGACGACGCCTATGCGCTCCGCAGCTATGAAGCGCCGCGCGGCGCGGCCGAAACGGCGCTGGCGCAGATCTGGGCGGAGCTTCTCGGGGTCGAGCGGGTCGGACGCCACGACAACTTCTTCGAACTGGGCGGCCATTCGCTCCTGGCGGTGCAGTTGCTCAGTCGAGCATTGTATCTTGGGCTGAAGTTTAGCGCCGCCGACCTCTTCCAAGCCCCTGTTCTGAAGGAACTTGCATCGAACATTCATTTGGAGCCACAGCCCTGTAGTCCGAGCGTGATTTCCGTACAAGCAACGGGATCGCAGCCACCGCTCTTCTTTGTTCCCACAGGTTCGGGCGATTGTTCCTATGTCCTCGGTTTGGCGAACGAAATGGACATAGACTGTCCCATCTACGCTCTACCATGGCCGCCTTTCAATGAGGTTTGTCCACCATCTCTTGGGGCGATGGCCGCGGACATCATCGTGGCGATTAGAGAGATCCAGCCGCAGGGTCCGTATCGCTTCGCTGGATACTCATCAGGCGGAATCTTGGCTTACGCCATAGCCCAGCTCTTACTGGGTCGCGATGAAGCTATATCTTTCATGGCGTTAATCGATGTTACGCTACCTGCAAACTTGACAAAGATATCACCCATCCAAATGGTACGAGACGTGGTGCTGGATTCTTTTGAATCCTTAGATGATGAGAGCTTCGAAGTGTTGGAGCAATTTGCTGGACAAAGTTCAATCGCTCAGCTGCTTGAAAAGGCGCAGCAAATCGGGGCGATATCTCTGGATCGTGATCTCCATAACGATGTTTTGATGTATGAAAGGTCCGCCCGGTTTCACGAGGCGCTGCAGGCGTACCAAGTCCCAACCCTGCCAATTGAGATACATCAGTTTTATGCCACCGAGGCTCTCTTCAGTTCTCGGGCACGACAAGTTAAGAGTTCATTAGGCCCAGAGTCACGCTTGCCCATGCGCGGCTGGGACCGGGTCTTGAGTCGAGGGGCCATTACTGCCGTACCGATTGGAGGCGACCACATGACGATGATGAGTGTTCTGGAAAACCGCAAGGCTCTGGCCCGAGCCATTTCTACGCCTTTTAACCGCGGTTCTTGAAAAAGATCCCTAGCGAACTGTACCGAAGGTTCTGGCACCCAGACGAGGTTCAGTCTCGGATCGCGACAATCCCCAAACGTCGGAGAGTTCTGGCTCGGTGATCCAAAGTTGGGAAGCATTTGTGGTCTGCCGCCGCTGCTGATCGACGACCGAGTCGAGCAATTCCAAGGCCAAGCTGCATTGGCTGAGCTTCTCATTCCAAAAGCTCAAAGGGACCAGACAGGATGGAGACTATCACCATTGATCAACAGAACATCCTCGTCGGCATCCGTCCAATAGAACCGGCTGACGACTCCACCTTGTACGCTTCCGAAGTTACCTCGTTGAGACGCGCTGTCACCAAAGTTCGCCGCCAAAGCGGTGCTGCAAGAGTTGTCGCCAGAACACTCCTTAGGCAACTGGGATTCCCACAACTGCCGATCCTAAAGACGCGCTCTGGTGTTCCGATCTGGCCACCCGGCATCGTCGGATCTTTGGCGCACCACGATACCGTAGCAGCCGCCGCCATTGCAGGGACGAAAAGGATTTCGGCTCTCGGCATCGACATTGAGCCTAATGAACCTCTGCCGGAGAACCTGATCGAATTGATTGCCACCCCTAACGAGCAACGCATGTACGATCTACATCTGCTCAAGCGGCGGGACCTCTTCGTTTTGAAGGAGGCGGTATATAAGGCGTATTTTCCACTGTACAATCATTTCATTGAATTCCAGGACGTGGAAATTGATATCTCTGCGCGATTAGGGTACGTGGCGAAGGCAAATTGCACGTTTTCGCTCGAGTTACTTATTTCCAACAATGTGATCGGGTTGGCGTATTCATGACCGACATGCGGTGACCTTGCCCCGTTGATCTAGTCCGGTTGACGTTCGTTCTGGCCCATCGAGAGGACGAGGACATGAAATGTAGCCGCTTTCTGAAGAGCAGATCATCCGAATTTTTGAAGGAACATGAGGACGGGGTGTCGGTTCGCGATCTGTGCCGCAAGCACGGGGAGCGGACCGCTCGCCATCGATGGCGCACAGTCGCTCAAGAAATGGTGGACCCCTGCCGCGTCTTTGGGTCGACGGCACCCTTCGCCAGACGATTGGTGCGAGGTTGGCGATCATAGCTGATGGCAAGCTGGCCGCCGAGAGGTTTAGGTGTCTGCCCTGGATGTTTCGCGCAGCAGAAGACCCAGGGGTTAGGTCTCGGGCGTTGGATCATCCTCCTACAGCTTCGCGAAATCGCGGTCGTCAGGCGGTCTGTGAATGAGGACCTCGCGCTCAGGGTTGGCTTCGCGAACGCGTTCGGCCGCAGTGAGGCCGGGCTTGTCCGGATCGGCGAAGACGACGATCCGCTGTACGCTTTCGGGCAGCTGAAGAAATGGCAAACGTGGTGCTCCCAGTGAGAGCACCAGACGGGCAGGCCGTAGCGCAGCATTGCGGCATGGACGGTCTCATAGCCTTCGACAATGCCAAGGATGTCGGCCGCTGGGGCGAGCCGCAAGGCAAAGCCCCGGCTCGGGCCAATGATGCGGCGCGGCTCGTCCAGCGCCGCTTTTTTTGGCCGTGTCGGGTGCAAAAGGGTGAGCTGCACCGAACAGATCGAACGGTCTGGGGCCCGCAGGGAAGCCACCACCACGGGAAAGCGCGTCTTTCCCAACTGCGGCGTCGAGGTGTCGATCGGATCGCGAAGCGAGCGAAAATGCGCGCCGCGCTCCTCTAGCCGTTCGATGACCTCGAGCAGATGGCTGACGGAGCGGGCGAGGCGATCGAGACGAACGACGACAAGCACGTCGCCGGCGGCGATGTCGCGCATCAGTTTCGCCAGCACCGGCCGTGAGCGCGAGGCGCCGGAGCCATGCTCCTGATGGATCAGGCGGCAGCCGACCGCCTTGAGTTCGTCGACCTAGGCGCCGGTCGCCTGATCCTCGGTCGAGACACGGGCATAGGCAATGAGGCGGCGGATCGGGAGAGCTGTCGGTTGCACAGTTGGTTGATTTCGAGGGTGATTTTAGGGCGTTTGTACACATAAGGAATGTTCCAGAAAACGACCGTTTGAGGTCAGCGGTTACAGAATAGTTTCATGGATTGACATTCGTGAAATCATTTCGTAAGCACAGGCATGGAGTTTTAGCCATGAGCAAGAATGTCGTCTATCTGCATGGCCAGCCAAAGCCGGTTGGGCATTTTCTGCGGGTCGGAACCAGCGGTCACCGGCAACTGGAGACGTTGCTCGGATCGGGCAAAATGATGGTCGATCGGGTGGTGATCGAGGCGTCATCTGCGCTTAGGCAGCACGATCTCATGGCGGCACTTGCGGACGCCGGCGGCGAACTCATCCTGGATACCAACGTAGCGGAACTTTCGTCGGCCGGCCGGTTCAGTGGCGCTGCCAAAGAGCGCGCCTTGGGCAAATCCCGACAGCGTTTTAACCCCCGACGACCTGCGGCCGAATGCGAACCGTGACATTATAGGCCAGATCGCGCGTTTCGCGGTAAAGCAGGGCTTTCATGCCGTGCAGGCGCCCGCTCACATACTCGAAAGCTCGACTGACAAGCTTTTCGCGCTCGATTGTGAAGCCGCATCTGCATTGCGTCGGGCACTTGATGTCGAAGGCGGAAAACATATTGGCGTCGATTACCCGCTGATGATCAAAAATGCCGCGCTTCGCGATCCCGCACAGCGCCGGGCTTTCATCGCGGGACTGAACAATGTTCCTTTCGACCAACTGTGGTTCCGGGTGTCCGGTTTCGGCTCGGATGCCACGCCTGCGGGTTTACGCCGCTATATCGCGGCAATGATGGATTTTCAGCGCTTGGAGCGCCCGATCGTCGCCGACGGCGTTGGAGGTCTGGTGGGCGTCGCTATTCCCGCGTTCGGTGCAGCAGGGGGTATTTGTCACGGCGTCGCCGAAAAGGAACGCTTTGACGCGAGCGATTGGAGCAAACCTCCGCAGGCCGGTGGCGGCGGTCGAGAAAAGCGCGTCCTAATTGCAGGATTGGATAGACTGCTGAGTGTCAAGCAGGTCGATATCCTGATGGCGGCGCAAGGCGCCAGGTCGGTTCTGAGCTGCCATGACCGGTCTTGCTGCCCGAACGGCCTCAGTGACACTTTGAAAGACCCGAAGGCGCACTATTTGCGTCAGCGGTCTCGCCAGATTGAAGAGCTGTCCGGTGTCCCGGAGTTGCGCCGCGCTCAGCATTTTCTCGAAAAGGAATTTGCCGCTGCCGAGCGAACGGCACGATCGGCGGCAAAACTGAAGGTGTCAGACGAGGGCTTGTCCAAGGTCTTGCAGCGCAGCAGTCTTCGCTTGGAAAAAATGCACGCCGTTTTGGATGCCTTAAACGGCACGATTACGGGCCAACCACGCGCGCTGGTCCCGCCGCGCCGGCAGGCGAAGGTGTCTAGCGCTGCTTCGCGCAGTAGGTAATGTCATGAGCACAGCTGTAGCACGGATTCTGGATGATCTGCGGTCACGAGGCGGCCTTCAAGGCAAGGACATCGCCAACATTGTTGACGTTTCAACGGCGACCGTGTCGCGGTGGTCGCATGGCAACGGTTCCCCAAATCTGCGCACCCAGACGGTCATTGCGGACCTGCGCTATGTCGTCGATCGTCTTTCAGATTTTTACACGGCCGACGAAACGCGGCTTTGGCTGCATTCGCGCCATCCTCTTCTCAGCAATGAACGGGCCATCGATCTCATTAATGCGGACCGGACGCAGGAAGTCCTGGCGGTGATTGAGCGGCTCGACGCCGGCGCGTACGTCTGAGGTTTTCGAGTGGAGCGACGGGCGCGAGATCTGGATCTGCTTGACGCACTCGATGCTCATCAGGGCGTGTCGTTTCAAGGCGAAGTCTGGCGTATCGTGAGAGAAGAGCGGGAACCGTTGCAGGGGTATCCGGCTCAGGCGCGCTGGGATCCCGGCACATTCGATGTTCTTTATACTTCGCTGGAGCGCGAAGGCGCCCTCGAAGAGATTCATTTCCACCTCAGTCGTCAACCTGTCTTTCCCTCGAAAATCCGGTCGGTTCTTCATCGGATTTCGGTCAGTACCCAACGAACGTTGAGAATAGCTGATCTTGCTGCATTGAACGTTCTCGGCGTCTCGCCCGAAATGTACGGGTCGCTCGCCTACGAACGAACGCAGGAGATCGGCGACGCGGCTGCCTTTCTCGGCTTCGACGGCATCTTGGCTCCAAGTGCGCGCTGGCCGTGTCAGAACTTGGTAATCTTCACAGAGCGATTTACTCCGACCGATTTGAGCGTCGTCAATTCCGAGCCGGTTGATTGGGCAGATTGGCGTGCCCGCAGAAACGAACTCAGACGAACGATCGACCGCTGATGATCCTGATGACGTTTTGAGCTTCCAAGTGCCTAGGCCGTGGGGCGAGCGCTATCGGAGCAGCAAATCAGGCCTTGGCCAATCTGGTCAGACAAGAAGCCTCGCAGCTCGTCCGAGCGTGCGTTCGGCGTCGTTGTAGTAGTTTGACGCCTGCTGCACGGAGCGGTGCTGCGACTGCTGCATGGCCTCGGGCAGCGGAATGCCGCGGCGGGCGGTTTCTGTGAGATAGGCCTAATCGGCCCGAAGCTGCGATTTTGGCCAACTTGCGGAACAATCGGAGAACTTCACGGCTTGCTCTCCTCGGGTTGGAGGAGCATGGCGACATTTTCGGGGGCAAATTTGAATCCTCTGCGGTCGGGAATTCGCTCAGCGGAGATCGAGTAGCATGGCCGCTTTGGATCGATGCCGTGATCCGGAACCGTTCGCTTCCGGTGCGGAACTCGCGTCCGAAGTCCGAAGGGGCCAATCCGAATTGCTCTGCGAGAAACTCGGACCTGTCTTTTTCGAGGTTGAACGCGGTGCCGTCGGAAGCGGGAATGCTGACGCGGAACACGGGCTCGAAGGAGAATCCGGTATCCGTGCCGCGCCATCCGGCGCCGACCAGGCCGTGGTCCTCAGCGATCTTCTGGCAGACCTCGAGCATTCGGGTCTGGATCTCTTCGCACGTCGCTGGCGTCAGACGGGTTATGAGCCTGCCCTTTGTCATTTGCCCTTCCTCACCTGATAGACAGTACCGCGTGAGACGACGCCCATCGGTTCCGGGCGGTCAGTTACGTCGTCGTCGTGGTTTCAGCTTTCTGGTCACCTCCGCCAGCCACGCGACTGCACCGGGCGTGGCCTGCCAGGCCTGGCCGTTTTCCTCGACGTAGTCTGCTGCCTCATCCTCGCCCCCCAAGGTGATATAGCCGTCGATGGAAGCAACCAAAGGCTGCTTGCCGGAAAGGACGCCAGGCACATGGCTGTTCGCGAGCCAGGCCTCCTCGGCAAGCTTGCCGGCGCCCGGATCGTTTTCACGAAAGGCAAGAAGTGCCCGCGTGTAGAGCCATGCAGCAGCGCCATCGTCTTCGTGCTGTTTGAGAAGCTTCCTCAGGGCCTTGATATCGTCGCGCGCCAGCAAATGCCCGGCCAGCACGTAGCGGATGCCCTGATTGTCGTTCGGATTGAGCTTGAGCATTGCCTGATAATGGTCAATGGCCTTCTGATGCTGACCAAGCCGCCAGAGTACGGCGGCAAGACCTGCCCGCGCCCGCATGTAGGGGCGCGTCTCGAGAAAACCCCAGAAGCGACCGGCATATTCCTCAAACCCGTCAGGGCCCAGCGCCTCTTCACCCGCCGCGACGCCCTTCTGGTAGCAGTCCAGCACTTCCTCGACAGACCCTGCCTCTTCTTCGGCCAACAGCACATAGGCGTCGGCGCACAACGGCGAGACTTTAAGCGCTTTCCTGGCCAGCGAAATACGCTTGCTGCGACTGGTTGCTTCCCAAGCCTCATACATGATGTCTTGCGCAGCGTCCGTCGGGTCGCTCCCAAGCCCTCCGCCGAAAAAGACCTGCCATGAACCCCTCCATGCCGCGCCGGTCTGGCATCGGAGGCAGAGCATTGTCATTTCCGGCTTCTTCGCCACTGCCTTCTTTCGGGGCTTCTTAGTTTCTACCATTCCCTTCGATGCTTCACGCCGCTTGTTTCTGCTCAAAATCGATCCGGGTGTTCAGGTCGAGGTTGAAGCGGCCATAAGGATTGACGTGCCCGTAGATCAGCGGCGTCAGGCCGCGATAATCCTCCGGCGTCAGCCGCGCCGACCATTTCGGCTCGCTCAACACGGACTGCATCATGCGCGTGTTCACATAGACAAGCGACGCCTGCAGCAGATGCAGGGCCAGCACCGATATCTCCTGCTCATCGATCCGGTTCGAGGCGATCTCGCCACCCTTGCCGAAGAAGACGAAGCTGTTGGCGCTGTTCCAGTTCTCGACCACATTCAGGCCTTCGTGGATTTCGCGGCGAAATTTCTCGTGGCGCAAATACCGGCACAGGAAGATCGTCTTGATCGCCCGGCCGAGTTCGGCGAGGGCCTTGTAGGTCGGGTGCATCACCTCGGCGCGGGCGAAGCGGCGCAGGATCGCTTCGGGATCGGCTAACCCGCTGTGCATGGCAGCCGCATATTTGACCATCTCGTCATACTGCTGCTCGATCTCCTCCCAGTTGATGACGCTGGAAAGAATTGGAAGCAGATTGGGCAATTCAGCGCGCAGGCCTGGATGCGGCAGCGCCAGCTTCTGCCGAGCGATCGCCTTAAGGCGTGGCGCCAGTTCAAACCCGAGCAGATGGCAGAAGGCAAACCGCGCGAAAGCGCCACACGGGAAGCCGACGTTTCAAAGGCGTCCAGAAAGCCGGTGTCGAGTGCCGTCTCCTTCAAGACGTCCAGCAGTTCCGTCATCGGCCAACGCCGGCCGATCTCGGCCTTGACCGATCGTAGGCCCTGCGGTTCCGGCAGCGGCTGGAACGGCGTGATCGAGATGCGGTTCTCGCCGCGCCAGAGAATGCGTACCTTGTCGTTGCGGGGGAGTTCGGCATTCAGCAGCCGCAGTTCCCGCTCAAGCTCGGCCTGGATTTTGCGCGTGAAAGCTCGCGCATCCGACGTCAGGTTGAGCGCGTTGTAGTAGGCCGTCCGTCGGCTCTCGAAATCCTTGGGCAGATCGTCGTCCGGATTGCGATAGCGGTCCGCCCCGATCACCCAGATTTCCTTGGCCCGGATGCGGTCGCGCAACTGGCTGAGGACGCAAAGCTCATAGCTGATCCGGTTGATTCGCCCATCCTTTCCGATGATCGCGCTGCGCCATTTCGGCGGAATGACCCCTTCGATCGGCACCCCGTTCCGCGGCACAACGCGGCATCCGGTTTCGAAGGCCCGCCTGATCCAGTCCAACGCCCAAGCACGGGCCGATGCACTGCATTGTTCGAACGAAACTCCAGAACCGAAAGAAGCTTCGGCAGGATTCTTCGATAGTGACCGGCATAGGATCCACGCATAACCTGGTAGATGCGCCGTTCGAGCGTGCCCTTCGCCCGATACTCCTTGACGATCGCCGCTAGCTTTTCCTTGCCCGCTACCGGAAAGATCACATCACAGACCCGGCCACCCGGCGCCTCGATCGCGGCACCCGCGATATCGATCAGCAGCCGCTCCTTGCCGTAAACCTTCTCGATGTCACGCGCGATGCCGGCCACCACCTTGCGCTTCGAACGCACCCCGATCTTGTGGATGGTCTCCACCAACAGGTCGACCATGCCGTCGATGATCTGTGCTTCCCGCATCATCAGGAAAACGGTATAGAGTCCCAGTTGCCGCCTCGAGGCGTGGCGGCGCATCTCCGACGCTTTTTCGGCGCCGACCCGCCGAACGATCTGATCGATCCAGGTCTTGCCGGCAGCGGATAGAAGATCCCGCGGCAAATCCAGCTTCTTGATGAAGGCAAGCCGATCAGCCAGGGCAAGCATGTTGTCCAGCGTGGCTGCACCCGCATCTCCTTTGATCGTATGCAACCCGGTCGGGCTATCTGGATCGGCCAGCGATGTTTCCATCAGCGCGACCGTTTCCGGGCGGAGCCGATCCGCAACACCGCCAAGAAAGGATTCCAGAAAGCGTTGCCGCTCGGAGCGCACTATCCGCTCCATCTCCTTGCACGACGGACCGAAAATCTTGCGATCCCGGCACCACAGAAATACAGCCTCCATCATCGCAGCGACCGATGCTCCCCTAGGGCAAAGCTCCGTCGCTATCCAGATCGCAAGTGTGCCTCGATCCGCCCGCTTCATCCGGCGGAAACCAAGATGGCGCAAAATCTCGGCGCAATGGCGCCGCCCTGAACGCCCCCCGAAAAATCATACCGGCAGAGATCTGCCTTGCTGACGCCAAGCTGCTCGGCCAGATACGAAACCGCCTCGTCGGGAGCCTCAGCCGCCGCGGTGGCGAAATATCCGTACGCGGCGAAGAACTTCAGTTGAACCGCCAGTCCGAGCCTCGATCCGGCCGACTTGGCCTTCGCAAAGCCGATGTCGGCAAAAGAGAGGCTCCACTCCCCGGTCAATGCCTCGGGCGAAACGCGCAAACCCATACATCCACTCCCTCTTCCAGGAGTGAATTCTCAGGCGACGACGCCATACCGGTCAATCCGTTCGGGCAACGTTCCACAACTTGGCCAAAATCGCAGCTTTGGGCCGATTAGGCCTATTCGGCCGTAGATGTTTGTGAGCGAGGACAGGTTGGGCAGCATCCAAAAGGGGTTTGATGCCTTACTGAGATCAGGGTCGGGAAGGTAAAGATTGACCTCGCCATCCGGCGACCGCGCTCCCTGTTCGAATTCGTCGATCGTATCGCGGACGAACTTCAAGATAAATTCGTCATTGCCGTCAGTGGCGGCTCGACTATCAAGCCAGCCGGCCATCTCTACGAAAGCTGATCGCGTTGCGGAGATAGAAGGCGCTGAACAGGCGTTTATGTATGACTGAAGCACTGGCAACGGGGCCAGAGCATGGAGATATTCCGCGACATGGTTCTTCATTTCCATGACATCGCGGCGGCCGTCGAATTCCTGCGAGACTGGGGGAATGACAAAGTGATTCACCATCGTCGCGCAGATGAAGAACCGCTTGTCCACCACCTCGACAAAGACGGGCAATCTTCGATGTTGAAAGTATTTCGCAATGTCGGCTGCGACGCCTGGCTTTCCGACCAGCCGCTTCGATTTCAGCTCTGAGCCTTGTATGCGGTGAATCGTGCGCAGGCGTGAGAACTCGGCGGCAAGCGCGGCTTCATTGTCGATTCCGACGGCGACCAAGACGAATATCGATTGATCACCAAAGCCAAGATTTGCGCCTGCTTTCACGAGGTCGCCTGTATTCCCGCTCTCGTCTAAGAAGAAAATATTGGTCAAAAATAACCCGGCAGTTCGCGCATCAGTTCTTTCGCAAGAGTACGTTCAAAGGTCTGATTGTCTAGAGGCGTTTACGGGTCGGCACTGTTGGCGGCGACAGCTGATAACAGCGTATTTTCTCGCTTCCGGCGGGGTTAGAAATTGAACTGTGGTTGGTTCTCGTAGGCGCCGTCTTCTCGCTCGTTCGTCAGCGACGAGAGCGTTACGCCAAGGAGGCGCACCGAGCGTTTGAAGGGGTACACGGTTTCAAGCAGCCCTGACGCCGCATCGATGATGTCGTTGGCGCTGGCGAAGGGAAGGGCGGTGGTCTTGCTGCGGGTCGCCTGAGTGAAGTCCGAATACTTGATCTTCACCGTGACCGTCTTGCCGCTGAAACCCTTCGCCTGGCAATAGCCCCAAACCTTTTCAGCCAGCGGCTTGAGCTCAGTTGTCGCAAGGTCAAGATCAATGATGTCCTCCCTAAAGGTATCTTCCGCGCCAACGGACTTGCGGATACGGTCCGGCCGGACCTGGCGCATCATCGATGCCGCGAGCGATGCCATAAAAGTACGGTCCGGACTTGCCGAAATGCTCGACGAGGAACTGAAGCGACTTTTCTTTCAGGTCGGCGCCGGTCTCGATTCCAAGCCGGTGCATCTTATCGGCGGTCGCAGGGCCGACGCCATGGAATTTCTTGACCGCGAGCCCCTCAACAAAGGCCGGACCGTTTTTCGGCGTAATCACGGCCTGGCCGTTCGGCTTATTAAGGTCGGACGCGATCTTGGCGAGAAACTTGTTGTAAGAGATGCCGGCCGATGCGTTCAGCCCGGTCACCACCTTGATCTTCGCGCGGATCTCCAGGGCGATTTCGGTGGCGATCGGCATGCCCTTCAGATTTTCCGTCACTTCGAGATAAGCCTCGTCGAGTGATAGCGGTTCGACCAACGGTGTGTATTCGGCGAAAATCTCCCGGATCTGCTGTGAGATGGCTCGATACACCTCAAAGCGCGGTTTCACGAAAATCAGCTTCGGGCATTTGCGTGCGGCGGTGACCGACGGCATTGCCGAGCGCACGCCGAATACGCGGGCCTCATAGCTTGCGGTCGTCAACACCCCTCGGGCACCAGCTCCCCCGACAGCGACTGGCTTGCCGCGCAGCTCCGGATTATCGCTGGACGGAGGCATAAAGAGCATCCATGTCGACGTGGATGATTTTCCGGACCTGGGCGGTGTCATTCATGGTGTTACCGGATGTCAGGGCGGCACGAACCCGTTGGAACAATTAGGGAACGTATCACGATGGCAGCAAATCGCAACGGCGCTTTCTTTCGGTAATCTTGTCCCAAGGCCGGCGTGCGCTAAAGCAAGCTGCCTTGCTCAATCGGTTCGCCGGATTTCGAAACGATCGTGGATCCGTACGGTTCGCGCGACGAAATGATCAGCGCATCATTCGGTAACGGACGGGCGAGATGCTTGGCCTCATCCCAAGGCGATGCCAACGGCGATCGGAGATCCACACGCGGCTGTTGCTCGCGGCGATAGCGAGCCCAATCTTTTCTATTTCACCACGCCCATGGACGGGCTCCCTGCGTCATCACCCACGCGTGCGGCCAGCGCAAGGTGTTAGCGGATGTCGAAACCTTTTCAAGCCATCGCAGCATCTTCTCCTCCGCGCTCGGCGAACATTGCCCAAGGCAGCAAATTGCGCTAGCTGGCGCGGATCCCACCTTTCGAATCAAGGAAAGCACGTTCTAACATACAGCAAGTCGCTGACCTTCGCGCAATGCTTTCAGGCTATTGTCAGTTCTGGCCGCTATACAAGTTCCGTTCGACTTGACGATCGCGAAACGGATGCGATGGCGGACAATTCACAAACGAGCACAAGGAAATCCTTACATGAGATCCTCACCGAAAGAGACCGCCACCGCGGCCATCCCGATTCATCGAATGCATCCCCCGTCTTTCTGGAAGGGGATGATCCTTGCTGCGACCGTGATCGTCCTCGTACCGAGTAGTCAGGTTTCGGCTGAGGACAAGGGGCAAACCGTTCACCACATACATCAGGCAGCCTCAGTTGGTTGGGAGAGGAAGAAGATGGAAGAACTTCCGGCGGGAACAAAGTTCAACCACGCTAATAGGGATGGGGTGTGGGGCGGTTCGGGGCAAAGCGGGCACACGGGCGAAGCAATTTGGATGACCTCAGAAAACGATGTAAACGCGGCACGCGGCTATGCAGGTAGTTCTGGAAAGTACTTTGTTATCGAGGCGCAAGAGCCCCTCAAATTAGCGGTCATGGACGAGCAGGGTGATCAAGTGTTTCCTGATGAATTAGGCGCATGGGCTACCTTGGCGCAGAGATACGGCTTGGATGGAGTGAAGACGGAATATGGAAGCTCGTACGAGGTGGTTTTATTTGACAAAAGCAAGATTGCACCTGTGGAAGAACGTCGTTTCGATTAGCACAGACGCCAGCGCACGACGCCATCGAGATAGGTGCCGTCCTCGTTGAGGCGGATGAAGTTTGCGAGTTCGGTCATGGTCTGTGTCCTGAGTGTGTGTTTCCCGAAGGGAAAGCCCTTTCGGGCGAAGCCTCCCCGGTCTTTCCGGGGGAATGGCGAAAGCCCGTCCCACTGCGGCGGGCGGGACTGTCAAGTGGCGTGGTGCGGAAGGTGGGGGATCTTCTCGGGTCCGCTCGCGGACTGGCGCGGAAGATTTTCCACCTTCACGGGCCGCTTGACCGGCCTGGCCGGCGATGTCATGGGGCGGAAACAAGCAATGTGGCCCGGAGCGGGCCTCAGTGCCGGGTGCGCAAACAGCCGCTGGACAAGCGATCGTTACCGGGATCGGCGGAGACGGGCGCAGGCCGGCTCCATGCCCTCGGCATAGAGAGCGGCCACCGGAACGGGCGGTGGCCTTCTCCTGATTCAGTGCCCGTGGAGGACAGTGTCATTCCGTTGCAGATTTCCCGAGGCAGGCCTGTTTTAGGTGAATTCACGGCAAAATCGCCGGTTCAACACGTGGGTGGCGGTCAATATCGGTTGACTAAAGGGCCACCCAACACTATGTTGAGAGCTAACAACTAACCCAGCATCCTGAGAGACATGTGCTCCGGGCGGTTGGGGGAAAAAGCCGGCGCAAGCCGGTTTTTTTATGTCTTGGGAGCAAGGAGTGCCAGCGTTACGAACAAGAGTCTACATCGACGGCTACAATCTCTATTAGAGTTGCCTTCGCAAGACCGCCTTCAAATGGCTCGACGTCCTGACCTTGTTCGAAACGCAAATTCTGCCATCGATCCTCTACCGGCCAGCGCCAGACGCCAATCCTGCAACGATGACGCTCCATCCGGACTGCGCGATCAAATATTTCACCGCCAAGATCATCGAAAGTGTCGCTTGGCAGATGGAGTGGTTGCCGCCCTCCCCAGACGGCATCGAAAGTGCCAACGATGTGGTTGATATAGGCCACAGAGCGGAGAGGACGGCAAATGAAGGATACGATGATCGGGGGGCATCAGCATTACGCAAAAGCTCACAGAGATCGCCATAGTCAGAGCACTAGGTGCTGCGGGCGATCTAATGTTTTCCCAGAATCCCTACAATCAACTTTTGTGTCGAGGAGGACAGTATGTGGTATAAGACGGCGATGGTGGTCGCGCTGGCCGCAATCTGCACAGGCTGCATGACGGCGGAAGACCTCCGTTGCCGAGGACGAGGCGCAATGCCGGTACTACGGCTTCGTCGGGAAGAACGATGCTTTCGCCGAATGTCTGCAGCGCATCGATCTCGCGCGCCGCGCGGACCTGAGAAGCGCGTCGGCTTTCGATCCTTGGGACCGGCCGGTGATTCATCGTCCGGCCATCATCCGGCCACGGCCCATTGTGGTGTTTCGCTGATTTTCTTATCCGGAAGCTAACATGGCATTCGCTTCTCCCGTTCGGTGAGCAGCATCGTAGACGCTAAGCTGAAATCTCGTCCATCCCGCCCGTCTCGTAGCCGCTTCAACCGGGGGAGGGGAGGGGCTTTTCAAAGGCCGGAGGCCTTGGTGAGATTGACCCGGAAACGATTGCCTCGGCGCTGATACTTTCGCGTCATCTCTGCCGAGGCGTGACCGAGATGCTTTTGGACATAACGCTCGTCGACCTCGGCCGAGGAGGCAAGGCCAGCGCGCAGCGAATGCCTCGAGAACTTTTGCGCCCGCTCGCCCTCTGACAGGTCGCCGCGGACGCCGGCGGCGAGCGCCGCACGTTTGACCAGCCGCGCCACCTCCTGGTCATTGAGCCGCTCGGCTCCGACCGCGTTGCTATGACCGTCACTCGTCGGAAAGGGGGCCGTGGGCGATCCGTGCCAGTCTCAGCCAGGTCTGCAGCGCCACCACGGGGCACGTAGCATCCAATGAGCCACGGCCGATCTCGACCTCGCGCCAGCCGGACTTGCCGCGCAGCGTTACCAAGGCGCCTTTATCGAGGACTTCCACCCAAGCGCGACCATCCTCGGTCTGGTCGCGGCCACAATCCAAGCCTACGATTTCGGAACGTCTGAGGCCGCCGGCAAAGCCGTTCAGCAGCATTGCGCGGTCGCGCAGGCGCGCAGCGTGCCACGATCGGGCGTCTCCAGCATGGCGATCACGTCCTCCATAGGGCGCGCCGATAGTAAGTCATTGACTGCTGGAAGCTGGCGACGAACTCGGCGTTCTCGGGTTTTGGGCCGTAGCTGTGCTTGTCGAATTTGGAGTGGTGGTTGGCGCAGAGCCAATCAGGTTCAGGATGATTGTTCTTCGTCGACGTCATCGGAACGCTGTGGGCGGCCTTGCAGGAATTGGTGTGACCGAGGCAGATGGCGCATTCGCCGCCTGCCTCTTCCTCGATTTCCCGCTTTATTTCGTCAGGTCAGGTACGGGGCGGCCGGCCGCCGCCCTTCGTGGCCAAAGTAGCTTTAGCCAGTCATGAACCTTCGAGCTCGGTCCGATCTGCGCCATATATGGCTGGAGGCAGGGAGCTGCTTGCCCTCTCGGCGCGCGGCCTGTCACATGGTTTAGTGTCGTCTGTCCGAGAACAAAGGACAGAAGCGATTGCTATGATGAAGAGCCAGGATGTTGTCGTTCTGCTCAAATTGGTGAGCTTGGAGGACGATGAGCACATCGGTCATCAGCCTGCGCGACACACAAGGGACGGCGTGCTTTCCGCCGACGAAATCCGTGCCTTCTGGAAATGGCTGGATGATGGGCGCGGATGACATGCCGCCCGACGCAATCGCCGTGCTAAGCTACAGTTGCTCGTGGGCGCACGGGTGGGCGAGATTGCCGGCATAAGAGCGGGCGAACTGGCGTACGAGGGCGAGCGGTTGATTTGGCGGCTTCCGACGAGCCGCAGCAAGAACAAGCGTGAGCGCGTGACGCCGATGGCCGGGATGGCGAAAGAGATTGCCGAGACAGCCTTGAGGGGCAGGCCGAATGGCGAACTGTTCCGCACGCTGGACGGCAAGCGGTCACTTCGCGCCGACGACATCGGCCTTGCATTGAATCATCGCGCTCGGCCGATCGCTCACTTTACGACGCACGACTTGCGCCGCACGGTCGTTTCCGCAATGGACGAAATGGGCATCGCGCTCGACACGATTGCGGCTGTCATCGGCCACCAGCGCGGAACAGGGGACACGCGCACGCTGATCCGGCACTACAGCCGGCCGAACCTCGACCACCGCGTTGAAGCCGCCTTGACGGCTTGGCAGGTGCATTTACAGGCTGTCATTGACGGAAGGGAGAAAGCGGGCAACGTCGTCCGCCTCACTGGTGATGCCAGCCTCATTTCTACTCCTTGGGGAACCGCTTCCGACATAGGTCATGGACAATCGACAACGCGCGGCGATCCTGGCCCCGGCTCTTGGACAGAAAGCACTCTTCGTAAGTAGTCACCCGATCCCACATTGACGTTGCGACCACGCCGGCTACAAACGCCGCCGCCAAAATCGCCATGCTCTTGGGGTTTAAGGACATATCGTCTCCCATGCTTCCGGTAAGCATATAGGAGGTTTGGTCAGGATCAATCGCGGCCACCTTTTCGCCCACACTGCACCGGCACTGCAACGGCGGGCCACGCCATGACCTGATCGCCAAGGCCACTTGCAGCTAGGGCTTGTATCTGCGATTCTCGATATCGGAACTGGGGGATCAAAGGATGAAAGATTTGCTGCTGGCTCCGCTGGGCATAATTTTCATGCTGGGCGGGCCGATCACTTACATTTTGAATGTCGTAGACACTTGGCAGGGATCAGCCAGCGTTGCGATGAAGCTTTTGACCAACCTAACCCTCGACGGCATTCTAGCGGCCATATGGCCCATAACGTGGCTAGTATGGCTGATCATGTATTTGGGCGGAGGCGACCCCACACCAGCCCGCGTCCTTGGCTTTTAGGAACTGATCCACCGATGATTCGAATTGTCGCCGTCATCGCCGCAGTCGCGCTCGCCGCTGCCATCCTGCCTTGGCCATATGAGTATTACCAACTGATGAGGTTGGTCGTATTCGGCGCAGGCATTTATTGCGGCTTCGTCGTCCGATCGGCCGATGAAAAGCTAGCATATGCGCTGTTCTTCGCCGCCCTTGTTTTCAATCCCGTATTGCCAGTGCATCTCTCCAGGGAAATTTGGATGCCCCTCGATTTAATCGGAGCGGGCCTTTTTGCCTTCACGGCTTATCGGAACCCGGCCACGCCCGGAAGCGAACACGGCAATATATAAGGGCGGATTTGGAGAGTTAGTCATGACAAGCTGCAACACGGTTGAAAATTTTGGGCGCTGAACGATGTAACCAACCAACCTTGAATATGAAATATTCACAGGCCGCAGTCCCTACGAAGCAGATACCTACCTTGAAGATGATGACGCCGATGATCTGGCAAGAGAGCCCGGCGCTTGGTCGCGATTGCTGGCAGTAATTAGACAATTGGTTAGTTCCCAAACCGGGCTAAAACGGGTAGAGCCCGGCAGATTGTGCCGGGCTCTACCTTACGGTTCTAAGGTAATCCCGCGACTATGTTCGCCGCCCCTGAAGCTGGTTGTTCTCCTTCTGCGCGGCTGCACGGCGGGCATCGATATAAGCCGCGAGGTCGGATAGGTGGACGCCTTTAGCGGCCTTCTGGCTGCCTTCGATGCGGATCACGGGGATGTCAATTTCGCCCTCTGTCGCCCTCCTGGCGAACTGTGTCGGCGTCAGGTGACTGAAATAGTCACGACACAGTTTTTCGAGCGGGATCACAGCCGCGCCGTCGTACTGCGCCATCAACAAAAACGCGGTGTTCATCCGGCTAATACCTCCTTGTTGTCACCCGCCCAATAGGTCCCATCGAATCACGCAGACGCAGCGTCTTTCGCAGCTTGGCCGGCCGCGCTGCGTACCGGCATCGAACTGACTTTCTCCGCTAGGGCGAACGCGGGCGCACTCGCAGCGTCAATCAGCGCACCTTCGTCGCTTGGAGCGAAATGATCGGGAATGGCGTCGATGATGTTCTTCGCGGCAATAGCGGCCTTATGCAGCCAGCGGCCGAGCGAGATCAGTTCGGCGTCGATGAGAGCGGCAGAGTTTTTGATGGGTGCTTCCTTTCACGGTGTTCGCAGTCGCACCACCTACATACGCCGTCAATAACATGTACACGAAAAAGACGCATTGACACGATTTCATGTACATGCAATCTGCTCGCCATGGGCCGGAAAAAGCTGTGGGCGGAAAACATCAACCTGACCTTGCCCGAAGGGGCAAAGGCTAGGATGGATGCCGCCCTAAAGGACGGCGAGGATCGGCTTGATCTGATCCGCACCGCAATCGAAACCGAGCTTGAGCGCCGCGAGAAACCTGGCAAGCGTTCCTCAACTAAATCTGACAATTCCACCTAGGCAGGTGGCAATTGTGCCGACAAAGGTTTTTGTCCGGCAGAATATCATCACACGAAGGCCTTGGCTGTCGGCAAAATCGCATTCTTCATTGCGATATATTCAACGCAAAGTCGATGTCTCAAAGCGGGCAGTCAGACTAGAAGGCATCGACCGCCGGGGAGTAATTGAATGGTTGGAGATGACAAGGGCGAAGGCAACGGAACAGGCCTAAGTATCGGTAAAGAAATTGATCGCAGTCTTGCCGAGATCATCACCTCACTCCTAAAACCTGGGGCGACGGAAGTGGGCAATCTGCTAGGGGACACGATTGGCCTCGCAGCAGATCGAATGCGCTGGAAACGTCAACTCAATGCCCACATTGGCCTTGGAGAGGTTCGAAAGAAGCTTGAAGCTGCTAATGTTGACATGAAAGACATCACCCCTCCGAAGGAGGAAGAACTTCATCTTCTCATTAGCGGGCTCTCTCTCAGCGACGATGAAAATGTGCGAGACATGTGGGCGGGTTTGTTCGCCAAAGCGCTTGAGCCGAACTCCCAGGTTTCCGCCGAGCGACCGTTTATAAGCGTCCTTCAAAGTCTTTCTCCGATGGATGCTAAGGTTATTGATTTTCTTGCCTTCGCGGCCCGCACGGATGAGGATTTGCAACGAAACGCAAAAAAAATTATACCTAAAGATTTCGCCAAGGTTACCGCCGAAGAGAAAGAAATTATCAAAAAACATCAAACTGAAAATGTAGGTCGCCTGAGGGCGGCTATAAAATTAATTGAAGATAGAGAAGAAAAAAATAACTTGTCGATGTTCTCGGATTCGGCGTGGGCGGAAAACTTGATGCGCCAAGGAATAATAGAACGCCCTCCGCTTCTTGACCGCAATTCGAGCTCCCTGCGAATGCACTCGTTGGATGAGCGGGAACTTTTACGCGCAATCGAGCATCTTAACAGTAAGATTCTTTACATGGAACAATCAACCAAGCGAGGCGCTGCAGCGCCGGAAAAGCTGTTTTCCAAGGAGAAGTTCGGGCCACAAATCCAGCTAGAGGTGCAACTGAGCAAGTTCGGAAGGCGTTTTGCGGAAGCCTGCGGCTTGCTTCGAGATATTGCCAAAGGACAACACGGTGGCTGATGCAGAAGGCGATTGTTTTGTCGCTTCCTACACCTTGGGGAATGCTGGCCCGGCCTGCATCATCTTCCTACCGGTGAGGAAATGCGGCCGGGTCGCGAAACTCTTGAAGTTTATCGCCAGCCAAACCCAGCGCCTTTGCTGGAAGATATGCGAAGGGCCTCAACAAGCGATTTGGGAGCGCGTTCTCGTAATCGTACGGGACGCGTTCCGGGATCGGCGTCGGCCCGCGACCGAAAACGAAATCCTCGTACCGCATAACAACCTCGTCCTCGCTTGGCTTGCGGCCAAGTTCGCGTTCGAGATCAATCGAAATGCCGCGACGGAGATCGACCGGGATATCGGCATACTCGACCGCCACATCGACAGTTGACGCGTCCGGCCGCGATCCGGCTTCGAACATGAAGCCTTCAGTGTTCGTATCCCACAGCATTCCAGGCTGCTTGACGACGATCGGCAGCAGGAGCTTGTTGACCATCGCCTGAATTTCCATCTGGTTCGGCGCTTTTTCGTTCAGCCGTTTAAACGTCTCCATTTCAGAGGCCAACACGTTCTGGAACGCGGCGATCCGCTTGGCAGCCGCTTCGCGCTCCGAACCCTCTTTGCCGACCGCCGTAATGCCGACAGCGGCCAATTGGTTTTCGGCTTGGGAAAACGCCGCCGTCAGTGTGATGCCTTCCTCCCGAGCCTTGCGCTGATCGGTCAGCGCCGTTGTCTGGAGCCCGGTCAATTCCTTGATCGCCTCTTTCGACAGACGGTCGCGGTAATCGTTCAGATCGACGCCCGCAAACTCAGTCGGGCTCATCGCAGCTTCGCGGCGCATGGCGTACAGCAAGCCGTCGTCGCTTTCGATCTCCTGCCGCTTCGCCGCCGCCTCGACATAACCCCAGGCTGATGACACGGCAGCCATGCCCGCCGCTTGACGGATTTCCATCGGCACATTGTCAGGCGTGCCGCCCTGATTGACGTAATTCCACAGTTCCGCCTTGGCGGCTTGCTCTTGCGCTTCAAGGATGGATTCCCTGACGAATTGCACCTGCTTTGGCGTAAACGGCATTGCGGCGCAAACCTGTAATTTGGCCGACAGTGGTCCACGAATGGTTGCCGCGTGACGTCACCTTAACATTTGCAAACATGCCGTAGTGCAGCCGGGGGAATATGGTTAGGTGCAGGCATGCGCGGGCAAATGGCGAGTGATTGAGATGACCGCAGGAATGAGCATTCCATATCCACCCGATGCGTTCCTCGCGGAACTCGGCCGGCTTGTGGCCCTGTCATCTCGATTGGAATTGGAATTTGACATGCTGTTTGTCAGCGAGGTCATCTTCCGTGGACGCCACAGCGGCCGCGTGGAAGAAATTCGCGCGAGCAACTTGATGGGCATGCCGCTCGACAAGCGCATTGCTTTGATCCGCAAGGTCTTCGAAGCCGATCAGGCTAAGTCCAAGCTGTCTTTCGCGGAGTTGGAACCGACCTTGAACAGGTATGCAGCCGCTAGAACGGCCCGTAACAGGTTTTCCCATGGGCAATTGACTTTGGTGATGGACAAGGAGGGGAGGATTGATCCGGAAGCGGCGCAGCTGATGTACAAGAGTTGGAAGGCCAAGGCCGCGCATGTCGCACCTGATGGTGATCCGCTCTGCTTCGCTCAGTTGCTCAGTTCCAGCGCCGGCCACATCGATCGGGACAGGTTTGCTGTATGCGCCTGGAAACAGTTCGATGACGTTCCCATCGCCGGCAATCCTCCTGCCCGTCTTGGCGCAAAGACTGCATCATCGTCGGCACCCATGTTATCGCCCCGCAGAAGCATGGCAATCGGCTTCGCGGCGAGGCCGTCGATGAAAGTCGATAGATCATTGGCACGCACCAGGCGGCGCTTTCCGATCTTGATGGAGCGCAGCCGCCCCGTGCGGATCAGTTCAAAGACTGATGTGCGACCCAGCCGCGTTTCGCGCACCAGGTCTTGGATCGACAGCAGCTTAGTATCGTTCATGTCAGTCCGCCTCGCGTTTGGATGAACACGACTGAACTGCTACGACCAATGGTTGGCATCACCGATCGCGCAAACGCGACATCCGATGTGTTTTATTTGCGACATTTTGCCAGCAAGGCAAACCAGGCGGTTTTGCCGATTTGTTGCTATATCGTTGCTATGGGGACTGGTTTTTACCGACGCAATTCAAAAATGTCGAGAATTATCAATGCTCTAGCAGGCCGTCGAAAAAGCCGCTCGCCGTCGAGTGACGATCATGATTCATTTTGTCTGAAGGATTCGGAGGATGAATCGTGCAGGGCAGCGATAGTCGGACTGGCGAACTGTTCAGATCCTATGAGGAGGTGGTTAGCGACCGGCGCGGTGGCAAAGTGAGGTCGCCAAAACATCTCACCTTGGAGGCTAAACATGCCAGTCGCAGTTCGCCAACTGGAAGCACCGACCGCTATCCGCACCCATCTTGGCGCAATTTTTGTGTCGTTGGAATTGAGCCGCTCGACATGGCTAATCACGTCGCTGTTGCCGGGTGGCGGAGAGAAGATGTCGAAGCATATGGTGGCGGCGGGCGATGTCGCCGGCCTGCTAGCGCGGTTTGCCGAGCTCAAGCGGAGGGCTGAGGCGCGAAGCGGGACATGCTTTCCGATCATCGTGATCCAGGAAGCGGGACTCGACGGCTTCTGGATCCACCGGGTACTGGAGGCCGAGGGGATCGAGAGCCACGTCGTGGATCCGGCCTCGGTCGCCACGTCGCGTCGGCGGCGGCGGGCCAACACCGACAAGATCGACGGCGAGGCGCTGGTGCGCGCACTGCTCGCCTACAAGCGAGGCGAGCCGCGCGTGTCTGCGATGCTGCGGGTTCCCACACCCGAGGAAGAGGATCGCCGCCGTATAGCACGCGAGCGCAAAGCATTGACGAATGAGCGCACACGCCACATCAATCGCCTCAAGGGGCTGCTGTTTGCACAAGGCATATCCGGCTATGAGCCGTTGCGCCGCGACCGGCGCGAGCGGCTGGAGGGACTGAAGACCGGTGACGGTCGTGCGTTGCCTGTTCATCTGAAGCGGCAGATTGGCCGCGAACTCGACCGGCTCGAGCTGCTGATCGACCAGATCAAGGTGGTAGAGGCCGAACGCGACGCCATGCTTACTGCTGAGCTGGCCGTCTCGCCCGCTCCGGCGATGCTGCTCGCTCTGAAAGGCATCGGACCGGAGTTTGCCGCCGTCTTGTGGTCGGAAGGTTTGTCCCGCCACTACGATAACCGGCGACAGCTTGCCGCCTATGCCGGCCTGGCGGCGACGCCCTGGAAGAGTGGTGCGATCGATCACGAGCAGGGGGTGTCGAAATCAGGTAATCCGAGGCTGCGAACGACGCTGGTCCAGATGGCCTGGCTGTGGGTGCGCCATCAGCCGCGCTCGGCACTCACCTTATGGTTCAAGGAGCGGGTGAAGCAGAACAACGGCCGGCTGAAAAAGACGATGATCGTGGCGCTCGCCCGCAAGCTGCTCGTGGTGCTGTGGAAATACGTCAACTCCGGCGTTGTCATCGAGGGGGCCATGACGGTCGCCTAATGCGCTACATCCACCGAATTCTGCTATCTTCCAGGACCTGATCTGTCCTGGCGGATCCAGGTGGACGAACCGGCACGTAGCGTGGCTTCAAAATGCCGTTGTCTCAGAATGGTCTCGTCCCCTGAGCCCTTGTCCGCCGCAAGCGGGATGTTGGTGCCGCTGCTTCGAACAGCGACCGTGTATAAGTTGGATCTGGCTCGGGGGAACGAGCCGCGTCATGCAATCGGGCTCAGACCATGGATACCGCAAACCAACGGACCCCAAAATGCGGAGCCTAAAAGCCTTGACACTCCTCATATAAGCTACGTGGATCTTGAGGCGCGGGTTCGGCGAAACCATCCGCTCCGCGCGATCCGGGGGTCGTAAACGAGGCGCTGGCGGCGCTGGCGGACGATTTTGCGGCGCTTTACTCGCCGATCGGGCGACCGTCGATCCCGCCGGAGAAGTTGTTGCGGGCGATGCTTCTGCAGGCGTTCTATTCGATCCGTTGGGAACGGCTTCTGATGGAGCGGCTTGAATACGATCTCCTGTTCCGCTGGTTTGTCGGCATCGGCGTCGATGATGCGGCATGGGATCACTCGGTGTTCTCGAAGAACCGGGACCGGCTGCTGGAAGGCGACATCGCGGCGAAGTTCTTAGGCGCGGTGCTGTCGTCGCTCACGCATGGCCGAGTTCCAGCACCTGGCGAACAAAGAGTTGCCCTTCGGTTGGAATATAGCTCCACTTCGTCACAAAACTGAAATTAAACACCGATATTTGCTGCCGCGATACGCCGATGGCTGACTGCGAGCGTATCCCCCAAACGTCGCGGCCGGGCCGTCGATGAGTTGAGCTCTTCTCTGACTGCCCGGAGCAAAATGACCAGTCTGCTTACTCTCTGGCGCAGCGTCTCTGCTGCATTCGCCTTCGACGGTGTCTTGTTCGGCACCTGGGCATCTCGCGTGCCCGCGGTGGTGGCCCGCTTCGATATGAGTGAGGCGGGGCTCGGAGTGCTGTTGTTGTTTCTGGGCCCGGCGCGCTGATCTCGTTCCCTATCGCGGGCCGGCTTTCCGGCAGTCAGGGCGCTTAAAGGAACAGGTATTTTGGTAATGAACATCAACTCACCGGCGACGACAGCGGCACGGCATGAGAATATCCTGGTTCGCTTGCAGGAGGACTTCGATCTTCTGCCAAACGCGCTAGCGCAGATCGCCAAGTACATCCTGGAGAATCCTGAAAAGGTGCTACACCAATCGGTCGCGGAGCTAGGCGAATTCGCGGGCAGTGGCGAAGCAAGCATTTTGCGGCTTTGCCGGCAGATCGGCTTTTCCGGCTTTCGCAATTTCAAGCTGGCACTGGCGGCGGAGATCGGCCGCCCCGGGCTTCCTTCCGCCGGCCCCGAACAGCCCGATCAAGTCTTGCAGTCACTGCACGATTCCATGGCGCAGAACCTTGCCATCGCACACAGCAATGCGGAACCCGAAACGCTTGCTAAGGTTGCTGCGGCGCTTGCGGCAAGTCGAAGGATCGATCTCTATGGAGCGGGGATGTCGGGCGTGACCGCTGAATTGCTTGCTTATAGGCTCTTGCGCGTTGGGCTTACGGCCTTGGCGTTCAGAAGTTCCAACATGGCTCACGAGGTCGCCAGCGGGCTCGGTCCGGGATGCGTGGCAATCGGCTTCTCGATTTCGGGGTTGTCGGTTGACACCGTGCAGTTCCTCAAGGCGTCGCGTTCCGCCGGGGCGGTGACGGTCGCCATCACCAACCGCCGGGCTCGCAGCCCCTTGGGTGAAACCGCAGACTTTAACCTGCAGGCGTCGAGCCTTCATGACCTCCCGATCGGTGCAATGCTGACGCCGATGGTCGGCAAGATCTTCGTCATAGAGAGCCTGATGGTGGCGCTTGGCAAGGCGATGGACAACCCGCCAAAAAAATGAAATTAAACTCCATTCTGTCATGAGGATGAAATAAAGCACCAATACAGCTGCCGCCAACCGAAAGGAACCCGGAATGGCAGCTTTGGACCTCCATATAGACAAGATCAGCAAGAGCTTTGGGGCGACGGCTGTCCTTCGCGATGTTTCCCTTAGAGTCGCCGCCGGCGAATTCGTCACCCTGCTCGGGCCTTCCGGCTGCGGCAAGTCCACGCTTCTGCGCATCATCGCGGGGCTCGAGCGTGCGGACCAGGGTCACGTGCGCGCCGGCGGCAGGGAACTGGAAAGTGTCGCGCCGAAGGATCGAGACTTGGCCTTCGTATTCCAGAGCTATGCGCTCTATCCGCACTTGAGCGTCTACGACAATATCGCAGCGCCCCTGGTCATGCGGGAACTGACCAGCCTGGAACGGGTTCCCGTGATCGGCCCTCTGCTGCCCGGAGCCGTCGAACGAAATCGCTCGATCGAGGCGCGGGTCCGGAAGACCTCTGCTCTCCTCAAGCTCGACACGCTGCTGGATCGCCGCCCGGCGGCACTCTCCGGTGGACAGCGGCAGCGCGTGGCACTTGGGCGCGCAATGGTGCGCAAGCCGAAGATCTTTCTGATGGACGAGCCACTGGCGAACCTCGACGCAGCGCTGCGCATCCACACGCGCGGCGAAATCGCGCGGCTCCACAAGGAAATGAAGACGACAACGGTGTTCGTGACCCACGACCAGGCTGAGGCGGCAGCGCTGTCGGATCGGGTTGCCGTGATGTTCGGCGGCGAAATCCGCCAGATCGCAAGTCCGGCCGATCTCTATCGCGATCCCATCGATCTGGAGGTGGCGCGATTCCTCGCGCAGCCGTTCCTGAACGAACTGGCTGTGACCGCGCCGATTGGCGGCGCGCTTCCGATCGGTGGCAGCAGGATCGTCATTCGCGATGCGGTTGGATGCCGAGAGGCCGGGACGCTGGCCTTCCGGCCCGAACATGCGGCCCTAGTCGGTCGCGACCAGCAGGGCGCTTTGCCGGTTCGCGTCATCCGCATCGAGCATACCGGGACTGATGCCCAGGTGTTTGTCGACGACGACGGCGCCGAGTTCGTCGTCCGCATTGCTGCCGAGCTCGCTCAGTCGCTGCAGGTCGGAGAGGATCTCGGACTGACGATCGACCCGGAAAAGGCCTGGTTCTTTCCCGCAAGTGGATCCCGGCACCGTCGCAACCAGATGAAGGCCGCGTGACATGGCCGCGGTTGACGACATCTCGGTCAGTCCGCAGACCACACAAATGCCGACCCGGTATCGGTCAGGGGGTGAACAGGCGAAGGCCGGCATCATTCTCGCATTGCCGGCGACGCTGTTGCTGGCGGCTCTAATGGTCGGACCTGCCATTCTCGTCCTGGTCCTGTCGTTCACGGACGCATCGCTCGGATTGGTGAGCATCCGCTTTGTCGGACTCGACAATTATGTCCGCATGCTGAGCGACCCGGGCTTTGCGATCAGCCTGCGCAACACCGCGCTCTATGTGCTCGTGGTCGTGCCGGTTTCGATCGGGTGGGGTCTGCTTGTCGCACTCCTTCTCGCACGCGCGCGCTTTGCCGCCTTTTATCGCACCGTGTACTTTCTGCCGGTCGCCGCTACCCTTGTGGCGCTCGCCACCGCCTGGGAGGCGATTCTGCATCCCAGCCTCGGCGTCGCCAACGCGCTGCTCCAGCTCCTCGGCGCATCGCCGGTCAGGTTCCTGTCCGATCCGTCTACAGCGCTCTATGCGCTAGCGGGAATCGGAATCTGGCAGCTGGTCGGCTTCAACATGATCCTGTTCCTGGCCGGGCTCTCGATCATTCCGGAGAAACTCTACGAAGCCGCGGCAATTGACGGCGCGGACAGGGGGCTGAAGCGCTTCCTGCTCGTGACCTGGCCAATGCTGGCGCCAGTGACGCTGTTCGTCACTGTGATGACGATCATCCGCGCCTTTTCGGTGTTCGAGACGGTCGCGGTCCTGACCCAAGGCGGGCCGGTCAAGTCGACCACCGTCATTCTCTACACCTTCTATGAGGAAGGTTTCCGCTTCTTCCGGGTGGGCTATGCGTCGGCGATCGCCGTTTCCTTCTTCGTCTTCGTGACCGTGCTGTCGCTCCTCCAGATGCGGTTCTCCGACCGCCGGGCCGACTCGAAAACCAGGGGCGGCCGGTCATGATCGTCGCTCAATCCGCCGCATCCCGCCTTGTCGTGCACACCGTGCTTCTCGCTGGCGCGATCGTCATGGTCTTTCCGTTTCTGTGGATGCTGCTCGCCTCCGCGACGTCGCAAAGCGAGATCTTCGACGGCAGCCTGTTTCCGACTCCGACCGTTGCCGGTGCGATCGAGAATTACGGCAGAGCCCTGACCGCGATCCCACTCTTGCGCTTCATGGCCAACGGCTTGATCGTGTGCCTTGCCATACTTGTGCTGCAGATCGCAATCGCGATCCCGTGCGGCTATGCGCTCGCCAAGCTCTCTTTTCCCGGTCGGCCACTCATGCTCGGCGCCGTCCTGTTCGGCCTTCTAGTGCCGGTGCAGATCCCGACCATCCCCATCTATATCGCAATTGCCAAGTCGGGTCTCGTCAACAGCTACGCCGCGCTGATACTGCCCTGGATCATCTCAGTCTTCGCGATCTTCCTGTTCCGGCAGTTCTTCGTAACCTTCCCGGACGAGGTGCTCGATGCGGCCCGGCTTGACGGATTCAGCGAGCTTTCAATCGCCTGGAGGATCATGCTGCCCGCCGCTTGGCCGGCGGTCGCCTCCTTCTCGATCTTCTCCGTCGTCGCCCATTGGAACGACCTCTACTGGCCGCTGGTGGTGACAACCGATCCCGACATGATGACGCCATCGCTCGGTATTGCATATTTCCGGCAATCAGGTGAGGGCGCCGGTCATGTCGGTGCACTCATGGCCGGAGGCGTTCTCGTGACCGCGCCTTTGGTCGCCGTGTTCCTGCTCATGCAGAAACACTTCATCCGGGGCTTGGTGCTCGGCAGACACTGACCCCGACTGCTTCCCATCCATCCAGAACTCAGGAGAGCAATGTGAAATCCTTTGCCTTGACCTTTGCCGCCGGCATCGTCGCCGCCGGCATAGCTGCCCCGGCAGCTCATGCGGAAACCACGCTCGATGTCCTCTATGCCTGGCCCGAGCACGAAGTGCTCCACAAGTCGGTCGCCGAACCCTTCATGGCGGAGCATCCGGATACCAAGATCAGCTTACTGGCCGCAGCACCGAGCTATGACGAAGCCGTCCAGATGTTGATCCGCCAGAGCATGGCGGGCGAGTTGCCGGACGTCTCCTTTGTCGGCTTCAACGTGCTGCGCCCGCTCATCGCCCGCGGGCTCGTTCAGCCGATCGACGAGTTCGTTGCCGCCGACCACCTGACCGAGAAGGGGTACACCGACCAGGTTCTGTCGCTGGCAAAGACCGACGGCAAGCTGTACGGCTTGCCTTTCGCCATGTCGACGCCCATCGTCTATTACAATGCCGACCTCGTGGAGCAGGCGGGCGGCGACCCGGACAAGATCCCGACCGACTGGGACAGCTTCGTGGCCCTTGCAGGCAAGATCGGCGCGCTCGGCGACGGCACGTCCGGCATGTACTACGAGGTGGGTTACGACGATTGGACGACGCAGAACCTGGTGCGCAACCTCGGCGGGCAGATGATGAACGACCAGGAGACCGACATCGCCTTCGACGGTCCGGCGGGTCAGGCTGCGGTCAAGCTGTTCAAGCGGTTCCATACAGAGGGCGCGCAGCCGGCCATCGACAACCGAGCCGCGAGGCAGCTCTTCTACGCCGGCAAGCTCGGCTTCTACTTTGCGTCCACCGGCGGCGTCAGCGGGTTCGAAAACGAAGTCGGTGAAAGGTTTACGATGCGCACCGCCCAGCAACCGCTCGGAGCCGAGAATGCAACTATGCCGACGGGTGGTATGGTCGCCGTGATCCTGACCAACGACGCGGAAAAGCGCGCCGCCGCCTGGCAGTATATCAAGTTCGCGACCGGTCCGGACGGCCAGAGCATCGTGGTGCCCAACACCGGCTATATGCCGAGCAACACCCTCGCCCTCGACGAGGATCATCTCGCCGGCTTTTACGACAAGCACCCGAACTGGTACACTAGCGTGCTGCAGACGTCGCGCGCCCGTCCGTGGTTCGCTTGGCCCGGAGACAACGGCGTCGAGATTGCCCGGGTCATCCAAGACGAAATGACCGCTATCGCGCTTGGCTCCAAGGAGCCGGAAGCGGCACTTTCCGATATGGCCTCGCAGGTTCGCGCCCTCCTGCCGAAGACCAACTGACCTTCGGCTTTGGCGGCGCCGGCACGCCGTGCGGCGCCCCTTCGTTTCCAGATCAACATGAGACCTTGCGATGAACGCTCGGTGCCACCAGCGGCGATCTGGTGGCAGCAACGTGACATCATCGGGTGCAGGGATGCGGGGCGACACGTTGCCCAGGGCCGGTCTGAGGAAGATGATCGAGCACTCCAACTCCCTGAATGCAGCATAACCCCAACCCGAAACACCACGCCGGGCGGAAGAGGCTCCGCGTGGCAAACTATCGGTAGAATAAACATGATCGAATTAGTTATTTTCGACTGCGACGGCGTTCTCGTCGACAGCGAGATGATTGCAGCCCGTGTGACCGCCGACCTGCTTGGCGAACTTGGAGCCGAGATCTCCTGCGAAGACGTTTTGACGGCTTTCGCTGGTCTCGACGCGGATGCAACTCTCAGATGTATCGAGTCGGATTACGGGATCGCTTTGCCGCAGGACTTTAATGATCGTGACGCGCGCAATCTCGAACTAGCCTTTCGGGCTGAATTACAGCCGATGGCTGGCGTGATGCTGCTTCTGCAGAAATTGGACGTCCCGTTCTGCGTCGCCTCCAACAGCAGTCACGCACGGCTGCGCCAGACCTTTTTGCTCACGGGTCTCGCACCCCTTGTGGAAGGCGGTGTCTTCAGTGCCGACGACGTGACGCGCGGAAAGCCGGCCCCGGATCTTTTCTGGCACGCCGCCGCCCGGATGGGTGATATCCCCGCTGATCGCTGCCTTGTCATCGAAGACAGTATCGTCGGCGTGACCGCCGCCCGCGTAGCCGGCATGCGGGTGATTGGATTCTGCGGCGGTAGCCATATCCGTACGGGTCACGACCTGCGCCTGCGCGCGTTGGGCGCTGAAACCGTGGTGTCGGATCATGATGCCCTCGGCGCATACCTCCCCCTTACCGGCGATGTGGCTTCCCACCGGACCGCATGACCTTCTTCCCAGCAATCCTTCCCCTCTCTTTCAGGACCCCAAAACATGGCTACACTTGCGCCTTTCTCGTTGCCTGGTCGCTTTCTGCGTGGCAATCTGCACACGCATTCCGATCGCTCGGATGGCAAACTGTCTCCCGAACAGGTGATCGCAACCTATCGCGATGCAGGGTACGACTTCCTCGCCATCACCGACCATTTTCTGGCGGTGTTCGAGTGGCCGTTGGTGGATACCCGCAGCTTTCAAAGCGAGCGCTTTACGACCCTGCTCGGCGCCGAATTGCACGCACCGCGGACCGAGATGAGCGACATCTGGCATATCGTTGCCGTGGGACTGCCGCTTGACTTCGCCCCGGCCGGCCCCGACGAAGACGGCCCCGCTTTGGCCCGCCGTGCCCGCGCAGCCGGTGCTTTCATCGGCATCGCCCATCCAGCCTGGTACAGCCTGTCGATCACCGACGCTGAAACGCTCGACGCCGCCCATGCGGTCGAAATATATAATCACGGCTGCCATCTCATGCATGACAAGGGCGAGGGGGGCTATCTTCTCGACGGCATGTTGGACAAGGGGCATCGTCTCTCGACTTATGCCTGCGACGACGCCCATTTTAAGTGTCCGGATTTTGGCGGTGGCTGGATTGAGTTGAAGGCAAATGCCAATGAGCCGGAGACAATTCTGAACGCCCTCAAAGACGGGCATTTTTACTCGACCCAGGGCCCTCGCATTGATGAGATCGCGATCGCCGCGGATGCAGTTGAGGTCGTCTGTTCCGCTGCCAAGGGTGTCCTGGTCGCCGGCCAAGGATACCTCTCGGCCTACCATTTCGGCACCGGCCTAACGCGGGTGAGCCTGCCGCTTGAATCGCTTGCGGAAAGCCCCTGGTTGCGGGTGGTCATATTTGGCGAGGACGGAAAGAGAGCATGGTCCAACCCGATCTGGAAAGACAACCTCGTCAAAGCATAACCGTAACTGGGTCATCTGCGACTCCGGGGTCGCAGGTCTTCTGAGCGTACTCCAGACGGCGCGCCCGTCCGTGGTTCACCTGACCCGGTCACAACGGCGTCGAGACCGCTCAAGTCATTCGCAACGAGACGACGGCATCGCGCTTGGCTCCAAGGCAGCGGAAGCGGGTGTCGCCGACATGGCGTCGCAGGTTCGCGCACTCCTGCCGAAGACCAACTGAGCCTCACCTCCAGGGGCGCCGTCGCCTGTGCGGCGTCCCTTGCTTTATTCGCGGTTTTTTCTCATGAAACTCATTCACCTGACCGATCTTCATTCTTCGGCTTCGATCCTGCCGAGACGTGACCCATTGCGTGCGAAGAATCATGCCTGTCCCACGTCGATCGAGAGTCCAGCGTACTCGCCAGCGCGCAGGGCTACGGCACGCTCGGCGTCGACACGAAATGACAAATTCGGTTCGGTCCCCAGAAAACACGAAGCATGGGCCTCGACGCCCAAGTGCTCGATCCGTGAGACTCGAAAGCGGTATCGCTGCAGGATGATTCCGGTCAACCAGAGATGACAGTTCGGGCCGGAACGCAATGGTGCTAGGCTCGTCGGAGCCAATGGCATCCCGGAGAACCATCGTCTGGGTTCCAATGGTCACCGCGCCGTTGACCGGCGCCCCCTATGGGGAGTGCGTTGAGAAAGGCTTAGGTCAGAAAGCGGGCAACGTCGAGGTCGACCGGATTGCGATAGAGTTCCGCCGGTGGCGCGCGACTTGGCGAATCTCGCAGCCGAACATCACCGCCACACGATCCGAAAGGGCAGTCGCTCCGCTTGATTATGGGTTTCCAAGAGCGCCGCCCCCAAGGACGAGCAATCTCACTTCGCGTATGCATGCGCAGTCCGGCGTCAAGGTTGGCGAGCAGTTCGTCCATCAGGACGATCTTTGGCTTACGCACTATCGCGCGTCCCAACGCGACGCGCTGCCGCTGTCTACCCGAGAGCGCCGCCGGGCGCCGATCAAGAAGCATTTCGAGCTTTAGCAGCACGGAGGTTTCCCGGACCCGCTCCTGCGATCGCGTGCTGGGCGTTCGGTGGTTCCGGGCAGCAGAGCGGGTGCAGCAATAATATCGTATACACTCAGATGCGAATAAAGCGTGTAGCTCCGGAACACGAAAGCCAAGTCTCGATCCTTCGGCGGCTATGTGGATGTCCAAAACTGCCATTCCGAGATCCTTTCGGCTGGCGACAGCTGTAGTGCGTGTTATTTCATTCTAATGATATTATGGAGTTTATTTCATTTTTTTGGGCAATCGCTCCATGGCTTGCCCCAAGGCCAGCATTAGGCTTTCGATCAAGAAGATCTTGCCGACCATCGGCGTCAGCATTGCACCGATCGGGAGGTCATGAAGGCTCGACGCTTGCAGGTTAAAGTCTGCGGTTTCACCCAGGGGACTGCGAGCGCGGTTGGTGATGGCGACGGTCACCGCCCCGGCGGAACGCGACGCCTTGAGGAACTGCACGGTGTCAACCGACAACCCCGAAATCGAGAAGCCGATTGCCACGCATCCCGGACCGAGCCCGTTGGCGACCTCGTGAGCCATGTTGGAACTTCTGAACGCCAAGGCCGTAAGCCCAACGCGCAAGAGCCTATAAGCAAGCAATTCAGCGGTCACGCCCGACATCCCCGCTCCATAGAGATCGATCCTTCGACTTGCCGCAAGCGCCGCAGCAACCTTAGCAAGCGTTTCGGGTTCCGCATTGCTGTGTGCGATGGCAAGGTTCCGCGCCATGGAATCGTGTAGTGACTGCAAGACTTGATCGGGCTGTTCGGGGCCGGCGGAAGGAAGCCCGGGGCGGCCGATCTCCGCCGCCAGTGCCAGCTTGAAATTGCGAAAGCCGGAAAAGCCGATCTGCCGGCAAAGCCGCAAAATGCTTGCTTCGCCACTGCCCGCGCATTCGCCTAGCTCCGCGACCGATTGGTGCAGCACCTTTTCAGGGTTCTCCAGGATGTACTTGGCAATGCGAGCAAGCGCATTCGGCAGATGATCAATGTCCTCCTGCAAGCGAGCCAGGATGCTCTCGTGCCGTGCCGCTGTCGTCGCCCGTGAATTGATGCTCATTGCCAAGATACCTGTTCCTTATGAGGCCGCAGAGGAAAAAGAGGAAAACAGAAGTCGTTTCCTAGAGACCCAAAATGCCTCGGTATGAGATGGCATAGTCGCGAGGTCCGGGGCTGGCTTCCCGCGCGTTACGTCGGTGGCCGCTTAACCGACGTAGGGCTGATGGAAGCTGTCTGCGTCTTAAGATTGCTGGTATTCTATCCAACGCAATCCGTATCATGCGCTACGCGGCGAAGTCAGAGCGAAACCCACCTACAAAAATGCACTGGTTGGAAGCTGTAAGTCCTTGGCGAGAGCTTCAAGCGGGTTAGTCAACTCGGACGCTGCAAACTGATCATCTATCTCATATGCGTATAGCGCAGCGATCAACAGATCTGAGCAACGAAGCGATGTCTCTATTCCGGACGCTTGATATATAGATTCTAGCTGATCCATTGCCACCACACTTTTGCACCCACATCTAGCGCTAGCGCGGGCTAACAATGCCCGCGCGGCGAACCAAACGTTTTTTGGGGTCAAAGCAAGGCCGATTACTTCGTACTTCCCAAGCTGAAGAACGATAGGAAGATTTCGGCCCAGCGCGCTTAAAGGCCAAGCCTCCTCCCGGGGATCAATATGTCTTAGCTCCAGCCACTCAAGTACATCCCGGCTCCAGGTAGCTGTTGAGATATCTTGCTCCCGCGGCCGCGCCCAACTTCCTTCCGCATGTAACATCAAACAGGATAGAATACTTGAGACAAGTCTCTCAAGTTGGGTGCACCCAAATGGATGTTTACGGGAGCTAATTTCGAAGTCTATGTCACTGCGCACTGTCATGAGGTGCTGCGATATAGAACCCCGTAACAAAAGTTGATAATGAGAAGCCCAGTCGAAGGAAGCACAGCACGCATCCCATGTTGTTCTGACTATATGCAGCACGGAGCGCGATCGCTCCGCCGCCGCATGGAGACCTACCTCTGTCTGGAGAGACCGGACTTTTTCGATGCTGCAGAGTACCGGACTCAAAACTGTGTGCGGTTCACTCGCTTGAACATCCCATTGTGTGTAATTATCAAACAACACGAGCATTGCCAAGGCAACACGATACTTGAGCCATTCTACGCGATTCTCGACAACTTCGCCCTCATGGGATAACAGTGCTGCCTCTACATTGTGTGTGAAAAATATAAGAAATTGCTTAAATGCGTTGTCTCCACGCATCCGGCGGAACTTAGAAGCAGTTGCGGCATAAAGAACATCAAGCGGCGACCCAAACAAATCTGTTACGAGGTGACCTACCTCCTGGGGGGAAAGGATACGTATATCGTCCTCAACAACTGGTGCCTCGCTGCCGAACGTGATGTTTTGGCATACCTCTCGTATAGCGGCTTCGGGCATGGCGAGTACCGAAATTTCTTTGAAGGCGAGTTCAAAGTTATCAAGGGGCTGCTCATCAGAGTCAGAACCGACATGGTCGCATACGAATGACAGAGCCGAATCTGGATCCCGGAATGCTCGTGCCCAGTTTAGCGCGATAGTCATTCTCGACAGCGGTGCCCAAGAGGTATTTGGATTGTCGTGGACGATTAGATCTTCCCAATCAATTGCGTAGAACTTCTTGCCGCAAATGGGAATGAGATTTCGAGGAGCTAGCCCCGCCCACTCAAGTCCTAACCGACGCAATGTCAATAGGAGGTTAGCGAGTGTTTCTCTTGACACCATACGAGCGTAATATTGCTCTTCGTGAAGAGTTTTACCAACGTAACGGCTTACCAGCCAATCCCCATTTTGTGTCTGAATCAGCTGAGGAACAATAGGAATAAGTGGACTGTTCGACAGTCGTGCTCTTGCCAGTAATGCGTTTTTGCATTCGCTGGACACGATTGCCTCTCGCGACTGTTTCGCGACAAAAATCGTTTCGCCGAAAGCGAAGAGCCGAAAGTTCTCCTGGATATCAATTAGTTCCCTATTGCATCTGAATGGATACAGATCAGGAAAACATGCGGCTTCTGTTACCGCTGCCTGCAAGGACGATGCTTTTATTGTGCGCGGCGTGAATGGCGCATTTTCTCTCCATGCTTGCAAGGCTATTCGCATATTGTTACCTAAGCTCGGGGGGCCTGTATACCGAACAGAGATTTAGCCGAGTGGGATTTGTATCGGGCGGGATTTCAATACACGCTGTATTTGCGGTATCGTTGTAGTATGTCGTCTGCCGCGCAGCATTAAAGAGAAGTTTTCGTGACCGGTATATGTGACAGCGAGGGACGCTACCATGAGGCAGGACTCGCTGTGTTGTCTATCGCCAAGTCAACATTTGTTTTCTCCGATACGTGCTGCCTGAGCCACTTACAGTGCGGTAGAGCAACCTCCCGAATTTCATGCCAGATCTCGATCCTTGTCCCTGGGTCAATTGACGTATGACCTATTGCCATCGCGGCGGCCTCATACTTGCGACCAGGGCCTAGCCCGACTCGATTATCAAGGTCGGCCAGCGTGTAACTGTCTAGGCATACCTTGCCGCGTCTGTACAGGTCGTCGCTAAAATTGCGTGTTGCCAAACTAACTAAATTGGCGAGCCTCGTACTCTCGACGGTGTCGTCACGGTACTGCTGTAGCACCATCATTAAATCATGTGGTAAAAGTACAAATGCCTGTCTGTAGAAGATGTTGCTGTTCAGGAGGCAGAACAGTTGTGTAGCCGCAAGGTCCGATGTCATGGACGCGTTCAGCGATGAGCGAGCGTCAATTGCGTCAGCGATGCCGCTCAGTCCCAAATGCTTGATCAGAAGCCATAATTTGAGCGAGTGGAAACCTCGGGAACCCAAAAACGGTGTGATTAAGCCTAGATCGAGGTTACCTGGATCATCAAACTTTTGCGGGTATCTGCAGAATGGTTTTAGTGACGAAGCATCCTTGAAAAGGACATAGCTTGATGGATACGGGACAAAAAGACCCTTATGAGGATCCAACGAGACTGAGTCCGCCTTTTCGATCCCAGAGACGAGCGCCCTGTGCCTCTCGGAGAACAGAAGGCTTCCACCATGGCAGGCATCAACATGAAGCCACAGTCTATGTTCATCGCAGATCTCGCGCAGCGAGTTGATCGAGTCAATGTTGGCAGTACGACAATTTCCCGTTACGCATACAACTGAGAATGGCTCTCGGTCAGAAGGGCAATCGCGCAGAACCTCCTGTACTGAGTGTGGGTCAGTCGTATAGTCGTTGGTTGCTTTGCACCAAAGAATATTATCTTCTCCGATGCCAAGGACGCGCGCTGCTGCAGCGAAAGAGAAGTGCTCTATTCCTTGTGCGAGAACGAATGTAGGCTTTTTTGATCGGTTCGCTAGGCCCCTTTTTGCCGCATTCGGAAAATGTTTCTGCATCGCAGCTAGGAGGGCTATATGGTTCGACATGTTCCCGCCGGTAGTCCAAAGCCCTCCTACCTGAGCCAGGGAAAAGTCAGGCCGGTTCATATCTGATGTCTGATACCCGACCAGCTGTCTGAGCCAAGAAATTAGCTGTATTTCTATCAATGATGCTGATGGCGCACTCCGGTCGACTGCGATAAGGTTTTGGTTCAAGAAGGGGATCAATAAGTCGGCTGCAATAGCACCCACACTGTTTCCAGTGTCGGGGAATGCCAGATAGCGCTTGTCATGTTGAGCTATAGCCGGGTGTACGACTTGGCGCAGCAAGGTTTGTAGCAGCTCGCTGTATGTAAGACCGTTGAGCGGGAGCGGCTCCGCGATGAGAGATTTGAGGTCTTCTAAGGCTGTGTAATTCAGGACGCCGCCAGCTCTAAGCTCGGCGCCCGATACGAACTGCAGGCCTATTTCGAGTATGTCATTAAAAAGCTGTCGCTGCTCGGAAGTGGCCGTATTTCCTATAAACGCCTTTGCATACGCGGCATCTCGAGATGAATGAAGGTTCATCTCCCTCTCCCCGACTCGGCAAAAACGTCGAACTTTTTCTCGGCGATCGCCTTGATCTCGGTACAGTTTGCCGGGAGATCCCCGGCGAAGTCGCGCAATTCCATCTTGGAATGTCCAGCACGCGACTGCAGCTTGCAGACCTTCTTCTGCAGCTCCTCAAGGTCTGACATGATCCGTTCCTCGATATCCGGTTCCATCACGCTCGTGCCACGTCGAGGCTTCGATGGCTGCGATCGCAGCGTTGACGGTTTCGTACCCGCTCGGCGAGCTCCCGGAACGTCGCGAAGCCGAACCGGCGCAGGCCGATGTGGTAGTTGCGGTGCTGCGACCGGGAGTATTGACCGCAACCGACCGGCAGTGCGATCCCGCGCGGCGAGATGCAGGACTTTATCCTGCGCCTTCGAGTTTAGGATAAGGCGAGTGTGGTCGGCCGTTGGGTCGCAGCCGACGTTTAAGATCTCCTGCGCAAGGTCCACAAGAGCGGCGAGCCTGTTTTGGTAGGGGACAATTTCGCCGAGGCCCCCCTTCCCATAGAATGCGATCTGATGCGGATTTGACATCTTGCTTTTCTTCTTCGTTCCATCGATCGTGGTGTCATCCACGAAATGGAGCTCGGACGGCGGGCTCCCGGCTTGCAACGAACGAGTTTCAAAAGTCGTGCCAATTTGGTCGACCCAGCAGAAGAAAAAACATTGTGATTGCCTTTCAGCGGATTAGCCTGAGGCAAGACAAGAGCTTGGCGAAATAGGCCGGTGTCGCGGACCCAACAAAGGCGACAGAACAGTGTCGGATGATACGGTCGTCAGACGCCAGACCCCTTCTTTACCAGTTGTCCTGTTCTGGAATCATGGCAGGCCCCTGACCGTATTGAGCCATAGGGGAGGCCTCCTGGTTGGCTCAGGGGGTCCACGTTTCTTGCTACGTGCTTCGTTACCGGGTCATTGGGCACAAAATCGCGGAAGGAATGCCGATTGCTGGGCCCCCGCACAGATCCGTACGCGCGGAATTCCCGGATTCGGCGTACCTCGGGTATTTGACGGCGACCGGCCGCGCGGCCAAGGGTGAAGGTGGGTCGTGGGAGCCAGTCACTGGCCTAAAGTGACCTGCCACGGGTAATTTCCTCCATTGGGATTAGAGTCCCGCCTCATTTGAGGATGGATTGATAAAGAGAAAGCGGTTTACGGAAGAGCAGATCATCGCGGTTCTGCGCGAGCATGAAGCGGGGGCCAAGGCGGGCGATCTGGCCCGCAAGCACGGAGTCTCGGCAACTGGAAGGCCAAGTATGGCGGGATTGACGTCTCCGACGCCAAGCGGCTGAACCACCCAGGCAATGCGTGCCATCTTGGCGGCAAGTGCGACGACGGCCTTGTTCGGATGCATGCGAGACTGAAGCCCGTTGAGCCAGCTTCCCAGGCGATCGTGCGTTCGGTCCAGATGCCGAAAGCAGGATCGCACTCCATGCACCAGGAGCTTTCTCACATAGCGGTTGCCGCGTTTGCTGATGGCAAGCAACGTCTGTTCGCGCATCTCGTCCCTCAGGTGATCCGTGGCCAGCGAATCCAACTTTCCGGGTTCGGCAGAGCTCACTCGGGGCTTGCTATGCTTCCTCGAGGGCAATGGGTCGTGGGCTGCCGTAATGCATGTGAACTCTGGCGGCGGCTGAAGACAAAGGGCTTTCGCGGACGCCCGGGGCTTCGTCAACGAATGCGCAAGACGACGTGCCGAGCAGTCATCCAACCAGCAACTCCACACGGTGTCGTCGGCCAGAACAATCGCACAGTTGATGACGATGGCGGGATTATCTGAGCAAGACCGACACCACGATGATCGCTGCCATCGAAACGGGCGTGCCCATGCTGGTGGAAGCGCGTGACCTGATCGCCGGCTTCCATTCCAGGATCCGCAAGAAGGTGCCCGACAATTTGGAACCGTGGATCGCTGACGCAAGCAAAAGTCTCATCGCGTCTTTCGCCAAAGGCATCATCCGCGACCACGCTGCCCTCCGCTTCGCGATTACCGAACCGTGGTCCAACGGACAAACCGAAGGCCAGATCACCAACATCAAGCTGGTGAAAAGCCAGATATAAGGGCGGGGAGAGCTCAATCTTTTGCAAGCCAGGCTGATCGGCGCAACATGAGGTCAAACTCCATCGAGAGTGCATCAGACCCGAAAAGCGCTCCCAGCCCTTGTGCGCCTAGACGTCCCGACGACGACCATCGCCGCACTCGTTCTTTCCCTCAATCGTGATTGTCCATTCCATCGCCATCTCTTTCTTTACGGGGCAAAGCGACACTGATGGACTGCTCCGGCCTAACAAACCGTATTTGACCAGAGAATCTACCGGTCTCATGTCGACTCGCGGATGATCTCGTGTTCGGTGACACGTTTGAGGGCGACCACGATTTCAAGCAAGACAGGCGAAGATGACTGTGTCGGGGATTCGACAAAAACCCGACAGTGGTGTCAGGTGTGCGGCCGAATTCCCAAAAAAGACAGACAGGTGTTCCTTTGTGCTCTCATATAGGCATGTAGGCGCTTGAAAAATAGGTAGAAATGTTCTCGGCACGTTCCTGTGTGACTGGCACGATTTTTGCGGCTCCTTCGTCGCGAGTGGAATATTCATTCGCTCTTCAGCAGAGGCTTGGCCTCACAGGGAGATCTACAATGCGTGCGACGTGGAAGACGTTGTCCCACATTGACTGCGCCGCGTTCGCCGCCCCGTCAGAGAATTTGCAGAACCTTCAGCACGACAACACTGTTCAGACAAATCGAGCCACATCATCTTTCGAGTGTCAATGCGAATACTAGAAACTTCTAGCCTCCTCACCCCCAAAACCCGCGTTTCAACGCACCACTTTTGGCTTGTGTCGAACGTGGCAAGTCTGGAAGCTCGGCCGATATCACGCGAGATTTGATCTCATGCAGCTCGATACCCTTCCTGTCTTAGAAGGCAGCAGCATCATTCTCCGGGGAGCTCAGAGCCATGATGCTGAGGCTCGCTTGAAATTAGGCGATGCCTCGGAAATCCTGGAAATGCTCGGCGTCAGCCCGGATGCAGTCCGGGCTCCGACTCCGGAGAGCGCGGCAAGATGGGTTCAGAACCTTATTGATCATCCCAGGGCATGGGTGATCGAGACTGATCGGCTAATTGGTGAGGTGCGCCTCGATCGGATCGACATGCAGGATAAACGCGCCTCTCTGGCGATTGGGATTCTTGATCCAGCGTGCCTAGGGAAAGGCTTGGGAACTGAGGCAATCATGCTCGTGCTCGGCCACGCGTTCCGCGATTTGAAACTTCACCGGATCTCCATCCGGGTCCTTGCCTATAACGCAAGAGCCATCCGGTCTTATCAAAAGTGTGGTTTTCTGATCGAAGGTCGCGAGCGCGAAACGGCGTTTGTCAACGGCCAGTGGTATGACGATTTCATCATGGGGCTATTGGAACATGAGTTCAACCCCCCTCTGCCCTAGAGTACAGGACCGTTCTCCTTCTGCCTGGATCTGATGGGCTCAGCCTATGACGACGAAATAACACCTTAGCCAGCGGCTGCCTTGCAGCAGCTAATTGACCGGAATGGTCACTCTGATCTGGCAGAGGCAGATTGTTCCTATAGGGGCACCGTCAAGTTGGGGTCAGAACAAGAGCTCTCAAAATCGATCGGATGGAAGGCTCCCGCTCCGCCGGTGCTAGATAGGCATCGGTTAGGAATAGACAAACTGGGAGCGCTCGAATGGAAGAGATTTCTACCGTTGGCATCGACCTTGCGAAGTCGGTGTTGCAGATTCATGCACTTGGGGAATTAGCCTGCGAGCCAATTGAGCACGAGGCGGGTTGCTGCGATGCCGATCATCGTCTCTGCAAATCACAAGTGCCAGCCTCGCAGCCGGAGCGTCGGTCGCGTGAAAGCCGCTGCATAGAGTACGCGATCATTCAAGGCGGCGCCAAGGCCGCTACCGATTACCGTCACGAGGTGCAACTGTCGAAGGAGGATAGCAAGGCCGCTTAATGGCCTTCGTCTTCGTTATTGGTGAGGCTGTGGCGGCGTCGGCCGCCTTCTGGTGTGAGACTATGCGCTTTACCAGGGCGAGGAGATCGAAATGCTAGTTTTCGCATTTGGGTCCATTCAGTAAATCGAGAATCACACCTCCGCCGCATCCGCAGATAACTGGGTAGCCAGAAAAGGACGCAGATATGTCTGTCGAAAAAGTGGATACGCTTGTCGTTGGCGGCGGCCAAGCGGGAGTGGGTATGAGCGAACACCTGAGCAAGTGCGGGGTGCCTCATCTAATCCTTGAACGCGGCCGGATTGCCGAACGCTGGCGCTCGCAGCGGTGGGACTCCCTGGTTGCCAATGGCCCGGCCTGGCATGACCGGTTCCCGGGCATGGAGTTTCCGCGGACCGGTCCCGATGACTTTGCCCCCAAGGAGGAGGTCGCCGACTATTTTGTCGCTTATGCAAAGCAGATCAATGCGCCGATCCGCTGCGGCGTGGAGGTCAAGCTCGTGCAAAGAAATGTCGGGCGGCCCGGATTCCGCGTCGAGACGTCGGACCGTGTGATCGAAGCCAACAGCATCGTCGCCGCGACCGGACCTTTCCAGATCCCCGTCATTCCGCCCGTCGTCCCTCGGGAAGCGGGCATGCTGCAAATCCATTCCAGCGCGTACCGCAACCCTGAGCAACTGCCGAAAGGCGCGGTGCTGGTGGTTGGCGCCGGATCCTCGGGCGTGCAGATCGCGGACGAACTCCAGCGCGCTGGCAAGCGCGTCTACCTCTCGGTCGGCCCTCACGATCGCCCGCCGCGGGCCTATCGCGGGCGCGACTGCTGCTGGTGGCTGGGCGTCCTCGGCAAGTGGGAGGCCGAGGCCCCGGGACCCGGCACCGAACACGTCACGATCGCGGTGACCGGCGCGCGCGGCGGCGAGACGATCGATTTCCGTCGTCTGGCCGCGCAGGGGCTTACCCTGGTTGGTATGACCAACGCGTACCAGGACGGCGTGATGAGCTTCGCGCCCGATCTGGCGAAAAACATTGCCCGTGGCGACGCCAGCCTGATGTCGCTGCTGGATGAAGCCGACGCCTATGTCGCATGCAACGGGCTCGATCTTCCGGAAGAGCCCGCGGCCCGCAGGATCGACCCGGATCCGGAATGCATGAGTGATCCGATTCTTGAGCTCGACCTGGCCGAGGCCGGGCTATCGGCAATCATCTGGGCGACAGGCTTTGCAGTCGACCACAGCTGGCTGAAGGTCGATGCCTTCGACGAGAAGGGCCGGCCAAGGCACCAGCGCGGCGTCTCGACCGAGCCGGGGATCTATTTCCTGGGTCTGCCTTGGCAGTCGCGAAGAGGGTCCAGCTTCATCTGGGGCGTCTGGCATGATGCCAAGCACGTGGCCGACCGCATTTCGACGCAGCGAAAATATCTAGCCTACCATGCTGCCGCGAAGCGCGAACCCGTTGACGCCTGACCAAAGCTGACGACCGCTGCGAGCCCGACCTGACGGAGACCAAGATGGCGCACACGCGAATTCGCACCTTCAACACCAAGAATACCTATCCCCGAGCAGAAGCTCGACAATGATTTGTGCCAGGGCGGTTGTCACGCGCGGCGGCCGGACCGTTCAGCGGTGGGCACCGATCAGTCAGCTGCGCCAGCGGCTGATCGGCGACATGACCATGCGCCGGTTCAGCCAGGAGACGCAGCGCAACTACGTCCGCGATGTCGGCCGGTTCGCGACCTTCCTTGGCCGACCGCCGGATACGGCCACGGCCGACGACCTGCGGCGGTTCCAGGTCTGGCAGCAGGATGACGGCGTTCCCGTGCCGACCATGAACAGCATCGTGTCGGCGCTAGCTTCTTCTTCACCCATACCGTCGACCGCCCGGACTGGCGCGCAAGCTCGTCCGGCTGGCGCATCCGCGCAGCTGCCCGTGGTCCTGAGAAGAGGTCCGCTACTACTTATCTCCACATCCGCAATATCCGAGGCGATAGAACCCAGCGGTAGGCTCGGCTTAGATGAACTCCTCGCACACGCGCCGCTCCGAAGAATGCGTGCTAGTATAGTTGGCCAGCGGCGTGCTACGGTTGCATCGATCTCGGCTTCCGCACGGCAAACTTATGCGAGAGGTAGGCCAGCCGGTGACGCCGAGACGCATTGAGGTGGTCAGTGATCTCACTCGATGAAGTCGGAGCGCACCCGCAACCGCCCGTGGCAGGGCAATGGTCGGTCAGATTCGGTCTCTATCTCCCCGGGGTGACGTACAACAAAGGTTACCGCTTGAAGGTCCGCGTGATCCATGAGGCGGATCAGTTCATCCGAGGGATAGATCCGAAGGAATTCTGGATGAGCTGGGTCAACGGATCGCCGCTTGACCTCTGGACAGCGACGGTGCCGCTCGTGGCTGATCCGGCACCGAGTCATTTCGGCCAGGTCGGGCGCTACGTCTACCGCTACCAGCTGCTCCGTTCGGACAGGCGACCGATCGCATTCTGGTTTCCGGATCCCTTCGCGCGGGAGACGGCGATCGGAACGCTGTCGGCGTTCACGATTGATCCACAGGCGCAGCCCTTCGCGTGGTCCGACGCCGCATTCGTTCCGCCGCACATCGACCAGATGGTCGTCTACGAACTCAACGTCCGGGAGTTCAATACGGACTTCGACGGCGTGACGAGGCAGCTCGACTACGTGAAGGGCCTGGGCGTGAACGTGCTCGAGTTGATGCCCATCTCGAACGTAAAGGAAGCGGTGGAGTGGGGTTATACGCCTCTCGACTACTTCGCGCCGGACGAGCGCCTCGGTGGCCCGCTCGCGTTCAAGCGTCTCGTGGATGCCGCGCATGAGCGCGACATCGCCGTGATCCTCGATTCCGTCTACGCGCATACGCACCCGGAGTTCACCTACAACCTGGTCTACGAGGCCTCCGGTGAGATGAACCCCATGCTCGGCCGGTTCGAAGGAGAGTTCTTTCAGGACTGGGCCGGAACCGACTTCCGGAAGGCATTCACGCGTGACTACTTCATCACGCTGAACAAGTACCTGATCACCGAATACCACGTCGACGGATTCCGATACGATTACGTCCCCGGCATGTACGACGGCCCTGCCGGTCAGGGGTACGCCGACCTGGTCTACCAGACTTACCAATACTCGAAGTCGATCACTCGGTTCCAGGCTGCGAGCGGCGAGCGCCGGATCATCCAATGCGCGGAGCATCTCCCCGATGCGGCGGGAATCATGGCGCAGACGCACTCGAGCTGCGCCTGGCAAAACGGCCTGCTTGATCGCGCGAGAGAGATGGGGCGGGGCGGCTACGTCACCGAACGGCTGGCCCATCAGCTCGATCCGGAGTTCCTGGGCTACCCCTCGGAACACACGGCCGCCGGTGACACGTTCGCCGTCGCGCCGTTTCAGTACTTCGAATCGCACGACCACGGCCGCTTCATCAACCAGTTCGGGACGATGAACCTGCGCGACCTGCTCGGCGAGCGATACGGGAACAGGGACCGGTTCTACAAGATGCAGCCATACGTGATTGCGCTGTATACCGGGAAGGGGATTCCCATGCTGTGGCATGGGCAGGAGTTCGCCGAAAACTGGGGCGTGCCGCCCGGAGGATTGGGGCGCAATCTGTTCGAGCGTCCGCTGCACTGGGAGTTCTTCTACGACGAGGCTGGCAAGGCGCTGGTGCGCCTTCACCGCATCCTGGGAACGCTGCGCCGGACCCACCGTGCGCTCGGAAGCCGCGGGTACTATTACTACTACGACGATCAGGCCCACCTTCAGCGTGGGGTGCTCGCCTACAGACGCAAGGCGGAGGCTGAGGGCGCCGGCATTGCGGAGGATCTGCTCGTACTGCTGAATTTCTCCGATAGGGAGGCAGAGGTATGGCTGCCGTTTCCGACTGCCGGCACCTGGGCGGAAATGATCGACGGCACTCGTTCACCGATCGAGGTGACGCAGAACGGCCAATGGTTGCCGGCCGTCGTGCCATCAAACTACGGGAGCATCTACAAACGCACGTGAGGCGGTCGAAGAACCGGATAAGCGGTCCAACGTCTCACCGCGAGTTTCAAGCGTGCCGCCGGCAACTGGAGGTGCATCATGGCGAAACTGGGCATTGAGAAAACCGCCTTCACGCTGGACGTCATCGGCCGTTTCACATGCAATGCTGACCACGAAGCCCTGGCCGCGATGAGCCAGCCCTACGCACGCCCTTTCGACGTCATCGTCCTAGGCGGCGGTAGTTTCGGACCGATACTCGCTGAGAACGTCTACTTCGACGACAAGACCCACAGCCGGCGCGTGCTCGTGCTGGAGGCAGGACCGATGGTCCTCCCCGAGCACCAACAGAACCTCCCGGTGCTCGGGGGCGACATCGAGAAGCTCGTCCGCGATGTGCCTTGGGCCGCCGACCGGAAGCTCGGCTTCGCAGGTCTGCGGGTCATGCTGGGCGGCCGCTCGGCCTTTTTCGGCGGCTGGTCGCCCCAGCTCCTGGACAACGCGAAGCACACGGAGATGCCGCGCGACCGCTGGCCGGACGCGGTAGTGCAGGAGTTGAAAGACTTGTATCTTCCACGGTCCACCGAGCAGCTCGCCGTCGACGAGACGAACGACTTCATTTTCGGCCCGCTGCACGATGTGCTGCGGCAGCGCCTCGCCACCGGCATCGATGGCGGAAAGATCGATGAAGCCATCCCGCTAGACGATCTCGACCTCCATCTCAAGATCGATCCGGCCACGTCGCCGGCCGAACGGCGGTTACTCCGCCTCGAGGCTCCGCTCGCGGTACAGAGCAAATCGCCGCGCCCCGGTTTCTTCCCCTTCAACAAGTTCAGCACCGTGCCGCTGATCGTCCGTTGCGCACGCGAGGCGCAGTTCGAGGTCGAACGGCTGCTGAACGAGGATGGCTCTGAAGGGGACGACACGAAGAAGCGGTTCATGATCGTACCGCGGGTCGTGGTGACGAAGCTCGAGACTTCGCCAGCCCCGAACGGCGAGGTCCGCATTACCAAGATCAAGGCACGGCGTCGCGAGCAGAATGGCAGCGAGGTCCCCGTCGACTTTCCCGTGGAGAGCGGAGCCAATGTCGTGATCGCCATGGGGACGATCGAGTCCACACGCCTCGTGTTCGATTCTTTCCCAAGCCTGCCGAACGTTGGCAGCAACTTCATGGCCCATCTCCGCTCGAATGTCGTGATCCGCATCCCGCGCTCGTCTTTGCCGCCCAATCTGCCGCGCGAGCTCCAATCTTCGGCGCTCTTCATGAAAGGCGCCCACAAGTTCGCAGACGGGAGTTTCGGCTATTATCACCTGCAGATCACCTCGGCGGGTCTCGACAACTTGACCGATGACGACCACGTCGAACTCTTCATGAAAGTGCCAGATATCGATTTCTACGAAGACATGCTTGAAGCCGACGACCAGCACGTGGTCATCACGATCCGCGGCATAGGCGAGATGGAATCGCGCAATCCGGCCAGTCACATCAAGCACGTCAGCGACTCGCGCGTCGAGGCGACGATCGTCCCGAGTGCGCGCGACGAGGAGCTGTGGAAGGCGATGGACACTGCGTCCGATCAGGTGGCGCGCGTCTTCGCCGCAGGCCGGCAGTTCGAGATCCGGAAGGCCGATGGGAGCTGGATCACCGTGCCGTTCGCCGCGGACCTCCAGGACGATACGAACCTGCCGCTTACGTTCAGGGACCGGCAGGCCGGTGACACGCACATACCCGGCCGGCGCGACCGCCTCGGCACCACGCATCATGAAGCCGGCGGTCTGCACTTCGGCTCCGATCCCGCGACAACGGTCACCGATCAAGACTGCAAGATTCGCGGTGTGACCAACGCGTATGTTGCCGGTCCGGCGCTTTTTCCGACGATCGGCTCCCCTAACCCCATGCTCACCGGCACCGCCTTCGCGCGCCGGCTGGCGACGCATCTGATCGAAACCATGCCGCACCACGTGCCGGAAGTGGAGCCAGGCTTCACTCTGCTGTTCGATGGGCTGACGCTCCGAGGCTGGGTAATGTCGACGATCAGCGGCGAGCCGGGACGGCCGGGCCAATTCATCGTCGTCGACGGCGCGCTCGAGGGAACGCACGCGAGCGGTCTCGGTCTGCTCTGGTACACCACAGCAATGCCGCTGAACTACGTTCTGAAGTTGCAGTGGAAGCGCTTCCGCCATGAGGACAATTCCGGCGTACTGATCCGCTTCCCGGACCCGCGGAAAAAGGGCTACCGGAACACGGCCTGGGTCGCGAGCCACTTCGGGTACGAGGTGCAGATCGACGAGCTCGGCGTCGGGAATCCGAACGGCGCGAACAAGTTCCGCACCGGCGCCATCTACAATGAGGAGAATCAGAGCTTTTCACTCAAGCCTGCAAAACCGGCCGGTGAGTGGAACGACTACGAAATCCGCGTCGACGGCAACCGTTTCAAGGTTTTCCTCAATGGCCAGCAGGTGACGGACTTCACGAATACCGATCCGAACCGGGGTCAGCCGGCGAACAGCCACATCGGCTTGCAGATCCACCCCGGCTCGCGAGTAGCGTTCCGTAACATTCAGATGAAGGCACTCTGATGAGCGCCGGAAACTCCTATCCCTATTCGGAGTGCACTTTCCTGCGCATGAGTCGGGGCTCAAGATGTCGGCGGCGAACCGGCGGCCGCGACTCGTGACGAACTCGTAACCATCGCCAAGAGCGCTGGCGTGCTGACGCGCTACGGTGTTTAAGGAAACGTCGCTATGGCTAATCCGGTGAACGCGCAGCTTGGGCCTTGTGACGATGGAAATAACCTCCGGTCAAACCCGTATGCGCTAGCCGGCACGAAAGCATCGGTCCCTCGGACGGGTGGCTGCACGTCGCTCTGGAATGTCGCGCGTGACACGTAGAGGAGCGCTTCCGGAGCCGGTCTGGTGAGCGTCCGCTGAGCGTCAGTTCCTGAAGTCTCCTGGCCCGCGTGGGTGTCCGCGTTCGGTGTGGTTAGCGGACAAAAGCAAACTGCCGGGCGTCGAGACCGGTCATTGCGAGGCCAGCCGTCGCTTCGGTACTCGCGCCTGGAATGAACATTACAAATTGGCGTCGCCGGGAGGGATTCTGAACGATCTCATTGAGATCGCACATCACAAGCGGATTAATCGCGCCTGCGCGAGAGCGCGGTCATTGGACGATTGCAGCTTCGACGCCTCCTACGGGCGGTGGCAGGAAGTGCGTCGAAGCCGCCTAGAGTCCTCGAAGCTGCGATCCTCCCATACAGTCCTGTTCGAAGCGAGCGCCTAACTTCGTCGGCGTCGCACACACTACGACAGCCGCTCCGACTGCGCTCTCACGTCGTTCAGATGCCGCACGATCTCCGTCGTCTTGCGGATGTCCGCTTCGCCGAGAGCGACGCCCCTTCGCGGATGCGATCGAAAGGAGCCGGACGTTGAGCTCGCGGTAGCGCGCGTCGCCTCTGGGCGTCAGCTGTACAAGCTTCGAGCGCCGGTGCTTCGGATTGTCGATGAATTTGACAAGTCCCTCGGCCGCAAGCTCATCCGCCAGCCGCTGCATGCGCTAACGGCTGGTGGGTCGGATCTGGGCGATCTGCGGCACGGTCAGCGGACCAAGCAACGCGAGGCTTCGCATGAAGCCGAATGCACCGCGCCGATCAGGTCTGTTGGTCACGGCATGATCGTCCCAAGGGTCTTGCCTCATAGCGAATAATCTAAAGTCAAGTTCTCGGTACAAAGCGACCGTTCGTCTTATGCCGACTCAAGGGCAGCTCAGGGTCATGGGCGCTGGTTGCGGTGAAGGTCGGTTGTCGGAAAGCAAGCCCGCGCGGGAGGATCTCGAAACGGGGTCCGGAAGCCGCCCTGTAGGGTTGCACTCGAAAGTCGCAGCTAACAACATGTGGAACTCGTGCAGGGTAATAAATCACTATTATGCGGGCACCAAAAATGCCGGTATCAGGTCCGTGGTCCCGACGGTGGGGATGCGCCAATCGCCGTCGACCTTACCTGCTTATGGGCCTCTAGCTCAAATGGGCGGACGCAGTTTGGCCTTGCCAAAAGGCTAGGCAGACCTGTGATTTGCCGGGTGTTGCTGAAAGCTGGCTTTGCCAGCCGCCAGTAGACCCGCAGGATGCGCACAAGCTGCGCCGACAACATCACCGTGCGGTCCTTGCCGCCCTTGCCGTGCTCGACCCGGATCACGCCGCGTCCGCTGTCGATGTCGCCGACCTTCAGTCCGACAGTCTCCGAAGCGCGAAGGCCCGCGGCATAGGCCGTCGTCAGGGCGGTGCGCGTCTTCAGGCTCGGCACCGCCTCGAGAAAGCGGACAACCTCGTCGGCGCTGAGAACCACCGGCAGCGTGCGTGGAGCGCGTGCATAGGCGATCCGCTCAGGGATGTCGGCATGAGCGAACGTCACGCCGTAAAAGAACCGCAGCGCGCACACCGTCTGGTTCAGCGCCGGCCACGAGATTCCGGTAGAGACCAGATGCACCTGGAAGGCGCGCACATCCTCCAGGTCAAGCCGGTCCGGGGATCGGCCAAAGTAGCGGGAGAACTTCGCTACCGCGTGCACGTAGGATCGTTGCGTGGCCGGCGTCAGATTGCGGATCGTCATGTCCTCGATCATGCGCCGGCGAAGCGGGCTCATCTCGGCCATCTTATTGCTCCTGTTCTCAAGATTGCGCTTCAACAGCAGAAATCCTTCAAAACAGAAGCCTCATCCGCAAACCGACCCGCCAAATGCCGCGTCAGCGGCTTCGTTCAATCCTGAATCTCGTCAGACGCGACACGCTTTAGAGGCCGGCGTTCGCCCGCCGGTAATGCGCCTGCAATGACCTGTTCAGGCCGGGTTTACGGGCGCGCCGTAAGTTTTTACCCTCCGTCAAAGCGTCGAGCCAAAGGCGTGCAAGCGATCCATAGCGTGGATGTATGGCATTCAAACGATCGATTTTACGAATTAGCGGGCATGCTCCATTAGAAGAACAACAATTGACCGAAAGCAAGTACGCCGACACCTGCTGCCGGCGACTTTCTTAGTTATGGGCGAGTGCGGCAGATCGGCCGAAATCGATCCAGCGAATGATTCTAGAAGGGCACCATTTTCACATCGTTGCTGCGGATACCTACGGCTGACCAACGTGCCTAAGGCCTTAGTTCATCCAATTAAGCCGGGAATTCATCAGGTCTTCTATGCCGCGACACTTTCGAGCCGATGTCCGCGCCTTGCGGGGTCTAGCTGTCCTGCTGGTTGTCCTTTATCATACCCAAATCGCGCCGTTTGGTTATCTCGGCGTTGATATTTTCTTCGTAATTTCGGGCTTTCTGATCACCGGCCTCATCGCGACCCAGCTTGAGCAGTCACGGTTCAGCTTTTGGGAATTCTATTATCGTCGTGCGAAGCGTCTGTTGCCCGCGGCCTATGTGGTCATTGCGCTCGCGACGATCGCTGCACCCTTCTTCCTGTCAGATGTGGGCCTGCGGGACTTCCGAACTCAGGTCCTCGGGGCGCTCACATTCACCGGCAACATCGTTCTCTGGACTCAGGCGGACTATTTCGGCGGATCCGCCGAAACGAAGCCTCTCCTGCATTTCTGGTCGCTCGCTGTCGAAGAACAGTGTTACCTGCTGCTTCCTGCTTTCCTGGCCTTGGCTCCCAAGAGATGGTGGCTCACAGCGGTTAGTTCGCTCCTGGTTGCCAGCCTGGCACTGTGTCTCTTCGTGGCCTTTCGTCACCCATCCGCTGCATTTTATCTTTTGCCGACCCGCTTTTGGGAAATAGCGATTGGTTCGCTCGGGGCATTGCTTCCCGCCAGCGCTCGCGTGGCTGCCAAGTTTGCGGCGCTGCGCCTCCCGGCGCTCGTGCTTATCCTCCTTATTCCCATTGGACTTTCTGGTTCGCAGAACCCGATCGTGGATGCCGCTTTGGTCTGCTTGGCAACCCTGATCCTCCTGCTGTCGCCCAGCAGGGATAATGTGGCGGTTCGAAGCATGGCGAGGATCGGGGATATCTCGTACTCGCTCTATCTGGTCCATTGGCCGGTGCTTGTATATGTGCGGGCTGCTTGGCTGGCAGAGCCTCCTGCGCTTGCGATCTATGCGGCAGTTGCCTTCTCAGTTGTAGCGAGCTTAGTTCTTCACCGTTTCGTGGAAAAGCCGTTCCGGCAGGGATCTCGTCGCATCTCGTGGACGGATGGCCTCAGGACTCGTTGTCGCAACGGTTCTTCTCGGCTTCGCACCGTCAGTCGACATTGGCGCAGCCGAAAGTAGGGTTGGCTTTTCCGAGAGCCGACGGATCAATTACGGTCTGGGAAGGGCATGTGATCTCACATCTGGATCGCCTCCTCAGGGCATTCCGGAGGCCTGCCAGACGACGGACAGGCCCGAATTGCTGGTCTGGGGCGATTCATTTGCCATGGCACTGGTTCCCGGCTTGGCCAAAACGGTCGGAGAGGCCGGCCTGGCTCAGCTCACAATGAGCGCGTGCTTCCCCGCCATCGGCGTTGCTGCCTTCTCCAAGCGCGCAGCGTCTCCTTCCTTCGCCGAGGACTGTATTCGCTTCAATGACAGTGTTTTGGGTATCCTGAAAAATCGGCCGGGGATAAGGACCGTTGTCATTTCGAGCCCATTTGACGCCCCTGACTCCAAAGACTTCATGCTGCTTAAGAGGCGTGACGGGACATTACTGGAAGTTGAAACTTCGGTAGATGGAGCCGTTGAGGGTATCAAGTCTCTCGTCGAGGCCGTTCGCGCTTTGGGCAGGCGAGTGGTCGTAGTTGCTCCCCCGCCAGTCGCAGGCTTCGATATCGGCGATTGCCTTGAGCGAAAGGTGAGGGGAAGTCTTATGCTCGGGCGGCACAGTGATTGCAAAATTTATGTCATCGATTACCGCCGGATGCGATCCCGCACTCTCGAGCTCTTGAACCAGGTGGCCGTGAAAGCTGACGTAGAGGTTGTCTCTTACCACGACGTTCTCTGCGACGACACAAAATGCAGAACTGAGATCGATGGCAAATCCCTCTACCGGGACAGCGGCCACCTTTCCTATGAAGGATCAGAGATCATCGCTCGAAAGACAAGACTTGCTGAGAGGCTGATCAGGGCTGCTCGCTAGAGCATTTTCGACATGGATACTGTTTCAAGACGAATTTTTTAGGCGGAGTGAACCGCGAGCACTTTCGCGTGGCCCGCAATGAAAAGCGCATGAGGATTTCGGACGCCCGCCGCGCCGACCTGAAAGCGCACGAGGCGACGGCCCGCAAGGCTGCCAAGCGGAACGCGTTCCCGCACGGCGCGGATGATGAGCCGATCCGTTCCGGAGATCCGGCCGCAATGCAGCGGATTGTTACCCGCATTGAGGAATTGGCGCTTTCCATCGACCGGATGAAGGCCGCCAACGGGGAAAGAGCTTTCCAGCGAAGAGTGTCAATCGGCGTCCAAAAATTTGCCGCCGAAAATGTCGCCATGCTCCTACAAGCCAAGGAGAACAAGCCGTGAAGTTCTCTGATTGTTCCGCGAGTTGACCAAAATCGCAGCTTCGGGCCGATTAGGCCTACTTGGCAGTAGACGTGCCGTTGATCTCGCCAGGAGCCGCCGGGTTTCACAATCCTCAAAACGGAGCGGGATGGCCACTCCGCCATCCAAACCCAACTCGAGTTTGCCTCCTCGTCGCGCGATGTAGATCCGGTAGTTGCGCGGGGGCTTCATCGTGGTTGATCCCCTATTCCGGCCACACTTTCGCGCAAGGCGTTTGAAGCCTGATACTGCCGCGCAATCGCCCAGCGAGCTGTCCCGCGACGGCGGCCGTCGCATCTGCGTCCTCTGAACTAGGCAGCCGATATCAGTCGGATTGAATGCCGCCTGGCGGAGCCCGTCAGATTGCTATTCAATATCCTGCTGAGCTGCATACCGCTTGCCTATTCGGGTCGTGCGGAGATGGCTCAATTGCCACCTCAAAGCCCTCAATTTCCTGCATCACTTTTCCGGCGATACCTTGCAAGTCGCCGTACATCCCGACGGTCGATTCGATAACGCCTTGTATCTGAGCCTCCCGCTTGGCCCACAGGCGTGTAGTAGCCTTCGTTCCTTGGCTAGGTCCTCCTGCACATCAGAGAACTTTTCGACGATGGCCTCGACGCGATGGCGGAACCGGGGACCGGTCAGATAGCCATAGACCTGCTCCATTTTGGACGCCTGGCCGTCCTGAGCGAGGCGGGAGTTGGCCAGCTCGATGAGGGATTGCCGGAGCATGATGGCGATCGGAATCGAGAGCTTGGCGTCGGTCGGGAACATGACGTTCTTGGGCTGCACGGTGGTGTCAACGAGACCCGGCGCGTATCCTGCGGCTTAATTGCCCCGGTCTTGACGGCGACCGCCAGGCTTTCCTGCAGCAGGGCTGCAATCCGCTCCTCGCCCATGCGGCTCCGCCAGCGCGTCATCGAGGAGCGGTCGAACGGCAGCTCGTGGCGGAAGAACTCCTCGCCGCATAATACTGGAAGTACGGGTTCTCGATCCAGCGCGCACACAGCACCTCGTCCGACAGGTTGAAGGTGTGCTTGAGGATGGCGAGCCCGCCCATCAGCCGGCAGCGGTGGCATTCCAGGCCCGTCGCAATAGACCTCGCCGAAGCGCGCCTCCAGCACCGGCCACTAGTTGGTGCGGGCCAGCCGCACCAACTAGTCCCTATGATTGCTGGGCCTGAAGGTGGCCGGTCATCCGATATGCAACGGTACGAGGGTTAAGCCGGCTGGCCGGCGCAGAGCCTCATGCATAGGAGACGGGCCATATGGAACCTATCAGATTTGTCGGTTTGGATATTCACAAGGAGCGGATTTCGATCGCGGTGGCAGAGAGCGGACGCGGTGGGTCGGTGGAATATTTCGGCGAGATTGCCAACGACCCTGATGCCATCAACAAGCTATGCGATCGTCTGGGGCGTTCCGGCAAGCCGCTGGCGTTTTGCTATGAGGCCGGCCCGTGCGGTTATGGCGTTTATCGCCAACTCACAAGCCTGGGCCATCGCTGCGACGTGGTGGCGCCATCGCTGATTCCGAGAAAGCCTGGCGATCGGGTGAAGACAAACCGTCGCGACGCCACCATGCTCGCCCGCCTCAATCGGGCCGGAGAGTTGACCCCCGTCTGGGTGCCCGATACCGATCAACGAAGCCATGCGCGACCTGATCCGCCTGCGCAGCGTCGTGCGACAGGTGGTGACGCGAGCGCGTCAACATCTTCAGGGATTTCCACAGGAAATGCTAGTTTTCGCATTTGGGTCCATTCAGGAAATCGAGAATCACACCTCCGCCGCATCCGCAGAAAACTGGGTAGCCAGAAAAGGACGCAGATATGTCTGTCGAAAAAGTGGACACGCTTGTCGTTGGCGGCGGCCAAGCGGGAGTGGCTATGAGCGAACACCTGAGCAAGTGCGGGGTGCCTCATCTAATCCTTGAACGCGGCCGGATTGCCGAACGCTGGCGCTCGCAGCGGTGGGACTCCTGGTTGCCAATGGCCCGGCCTGGCATGACCGGTTCCCGGGCATGGAGTTTCCGCGGACCGGTCCCGATGACTTTGCCCCCAAGGAGGAGGTCGCCGACTATTTTGTCGCTTATGCAAAGCAGATCAATGCGCCGATCCGCTGCGGCGTGGAGGTCAAGCTCGTGCAAAGAAATGTCGGGCGGCCCGGATTCCGCGTCGAGACGTCGGACCGTGTGATCGAAGCCAACAGCATCGTCGCCGCGACCGGACCTTTCCAGATCCCCGTCATTCCGCCCGTCGTCCCTCGGGAAGCGGGCATGCTGCAAATCCATTCCAGCGCGTACCGCAACCCTGAGCAACTGCCGAAAGGCGCGGTGCTTGTGGTTGGCGCGGGATCCGAGGCGCTGCGTCTCCTCGTGCTGACTGGCGAAGGCGCCTGTGTTCGACACGATTGAAATCGCTTCCAGCTACATGGATGCGGCGGAAACGGACACGTTACGCCAGAAGGTCAACCAGACTTCAAACTCTACGATTGCCCCCGGTGCATGTCGGATGGCGAGTTTCAAACTCGACGCCGATTTCATCGGCGTCAGGCTTGCGGCCACTGCCCACGACTCTCTTGCCGCAGACCAGTTTACGGGTGCGCCGAACGAATACGCTAGGGCGCGCCGGTATCTGTCGAACTTCGCCAGCGCCTCGACCGTCTCAGGGAGACTAGACTCGGAGATCCCGGAGAGATGGAAGCCGCCAAACACGCTATAGAGCCGGATATGCGGAAACCGTCCCTGGGCGTGCGTCAGTACGTTGATCAAACCGGCTGCTGGTCGTTGCTGTCCGTGTGATAAACACTGCTCGCATTTTCCGGGTCGGTCATTCTTTCCGCTGGCCAGTGAAGGTCAGCAGCAGCTGGAAGATGTTGATGAACCTGAGGTAGAGCGAAAAAGCTCCGAAGATGGCGAGCTTCTGCAGCGATTCCTGGTCGAAATTCTCCGTATACTGTTCCTTGATCGTCTGCGTTTCCCAGGCGGTCAGCCCGACAAAGACGAGAATGCCAATCACCGAGACGGCGAATTGGACGGCGGTCGAGCCCAGGAAGAGATTGACGACGCCGGCGATCACCATGCCGATCAGGCCCATGATCAGGAACGAACCGAACTGGGAAAGATCACGCTTCGTCTCATAACCGTAGAGGCTGGTTGCGCCGAACATAGTGGCGGCGATGAAGAAGGTGCGCGCGATGCTGGTGCCGGTGAACACGAGAAAAACCGACGCCAGCGACAGGCCCATGACAGCACAAAAAGCCCAGAACATGGTCTGTGCGCCACTTGCCGATATCGATTGCATTCGGAAGGAGAAAAAAGAAAACAAAGGCCAATGGCGCCAGCGTCACCACCCATTTGAGCGGCGTCGAGAAGATCGGCACGAAAAGCGCTGGTGTCGTCCCGACGGTGTAGGCGACAAGGCCGGTGACGACGAGGCCAAGGCACATGTAGTTGTAAACGCGCAGCATGTGCTGGCGCAGACCTTCGTCGATCAGGGCGCCGGCGTGGCTGCGGGCGGTTTCACGACGATCTCCTGGATTGGGCTTCTTCATGTGAATGGTCCTTTTTGGGATCAGTAGTTGCGACTAGTAGTGCGTATCTGAAGAGCGATTGCCGCCCGATCGAGGGCGCGAGTGTTGGCCTTGGCCACAGGGAGTTTCCGTGGCAGTCAGCGGCCCGAGATCGGCATTGGCGGATGCAGTGTTGCTGGCCTTAGCGAAGCCCCGGGTTTCTCCACGCGGCAACCCTTCCTCGTGCGCCGATGCTATCGTCCGAGTTTCGCAGACCGGGTGGCTATACCGCCTAAGACAGCACGGAGAAGCATTCTTATTTCCTGTTCGGCGATCCCCGGTGCAATTCCTGATGCGGACAGTTGGACGAGAATTGTCTTGACGGTGCTGCGCCAGAAGGCATTCGCGTCCTCCCCGTTCTTGGATTCCAGGTCCCGGGCGATAGATTCGACCAATTTCCGCCGACGATGCAGCGGAAACGCGCTTATGTTTGAATCAGCCATCGATCAGCTTGCCCTTCAACCCCGCGAACAGGCATTGGCGGGTTAAAAAAATTCGTTAACAGCGCTTTTTTGGACATCCGGAGAATCGCTCGCCTGAACGGATAACGCGCTGAAAACCGCTCCGCGGGCCTCATTAGCCCACGAACCGGGCTTCTTCCCCTGCGAAGGCCTCACATGGGGGAGAAGGAAGGCGAAATGGGTCCTGGGCTCATCCTTCGCCCCCCAGCGGCCGGCCGACGACCATAATGGCGGGCTCGGGCGAAAGCAGCTTCTTGGCCGCTGCCTTGACCTGGTCGAGCGTCACCTGATCGATGAGGGCAGCGCGGCGCTGGATGTAATCGATGCCAACCTTGTCGAGCTGCCATTTGACGAGCGTGGCTGCAATCGAGCTGGAGGAGCCCAGTTTGCGGATGGCATAGGCGCCGATCAGATATTTCTTGCCCGCCTCGAGCTCGGCCTCGGTCGGCCCGTCTTGCGCCATCTGCTTCACCACCTTGCGCACCAGGCTGAGCGTCTCGGCGGCGCGGTCCGAGCGCGTCGCCGTGGTGACGACGAGCGCGTTGGAATGCTCGTAGTCGACCAGTGTGGAGCGGACACCGTAGGTGAGGCCACGCTTTTCGCGAACCTCCTCCCACAGGCGCGACGTGGAGGGCGCGCCGCCGAGGATCTCGTTCATCACCATCGCGGCGTAGAAGTCCGGCGCGTGGCGCTTGACGCCGGGAAAGGCCAGCTGCAGCGAGGTCTGCGGCAGGTCGTAGTCGACCTCTACCTGTTGGCCGAGCTTGGGATCGACATCGGCGACGGGGGCGAGCGTCTGCTTCTGAGGCAAATCGCCGAACAGCTGGTCGAGCTTTTTACTCACCGTCTTCGCATCGATGTCGCCAACCACCGACACACGCAGACCGTCGCGGCCAAAAGTGGCCTTGTGGAAGGCGCTGAGATCGGCCGATGTGATGGCAGCGAGGCTCTCTTGGGTGCCTTCCTCCGGCCGCGAATAGGGATGCGTACCGTAGATCGCGCGCAGCCATTTGCGCTCGGCGATCGCCTCAGGGTCGCGCTCATTGGCGATGATGCCGGAAAGCATCTGGGCGCGGGTGCGGTCGATCGGCGCCTGGTCGAAGCGCGGCCTGTTGACCGCGAGCCGAAGCAAATCGAAAGCGGCGTTCTGCTGCTCGGACAGCATGCGCATCGAGCCATAAATGCCGTTGCGCTGCGCGTGGAGGCTCATCTCGGCGCCGGCATCGTCGAGCTTAACCTGGAAGGCATCGCTGTCGAGATCGCCGGCGCCCTCGTCGAACAGGGCGGTCATCAGATTGGCGAGCCCCTCCTTGGCGGCCGGATCCTGCGTGGTGCCGCCATCGAAGACGAACTGGATGGCGATGATAGGCACGGCATGGTCCTCCACCAGCCAGGCGTTGACGCCGTTTTCAGATTTCAACTCCTGAATGTCCAGGCGTTGATCGCCGGCCAGAAGAGGCAGAGAATGGTGAGGAGAAGGGTCGCCAGCGGCGTGGCGAGGCATGCTGCCCTCCTTTCTCCATGGGGAGCGCGCCTGTGCAAAGACGCCACTGCGTTGGTTCATCATCACGTCTCCGTCTTGGGCAAGAGATAGCCCGTGGTTGAATGCTCGGGCACAAGATAGCGGGCGGCGACCGCCTTTACCTGGTCGGCGGTGACCTTGCGGATGCGGTCCGGCCGTTCCTCGACGTCCGGCACCTTGCCGCCGGTGACAAGCGTGGAGCCATACACATTGGCCATGTAGGCCGGGTTGTCGCGGGCGAAGATCTGCGAGCGGACATAGCGGTTCTTTGCCTTTTCCAGCTCGTCATCGGTCACACCGTCCTTGACGATGCGAGCGATCTCGGCATGGGCCGCCGCCTCCAGATCGGCGAGCTTGGCATTGCCGCGCGGCGAGCCGTAGATGGTGAAATTGGTGGCATCCAGCATGGTGCCCCCGAAATCAGCGCCGGCCCCGGCGGCAATACCCTTCACCACCAGCTGCTGGTAGAGCCGGCTGCGGTTGCCGCCGCCGAGGATCTCCGCCAAGAGGTCCAGCGCCTCGGCCTCGCCAGGTTCGGCCGTCCGATAGGACGGCACCACCCAATGTGTGGAAAAATCGGGCACCGAAACGCGGGGATCCCTCAACGTCACCGTGCGCCTGGTGTTCTGCTCCGGCTCGAGCGGGCGGATGCGCGGCGGTAGGGCGGGACCGCGCGCGACCTTTCCATAGGTCTTCTCGGCCTGCGCCTTCACCGTCTCCGGCTCGACATCGCCGGCCACCACCAGCACGGCGTTATTGGGCGTGTAATATTTGTCGTAGAAGGCCTGGGCGTCCGTGAGGTTCAGCTTCTCCATCTCCTGCATCCAACCGATGACCGGGATGCGGTAGGGCTGGTTCTGCCAGAGCGTCGCGGCGACCTCCTCGTGCAGCACGGCCTGCGGATCGTTGTCTATGCGCGATCGTCGCTCCTCCAGGATCACATCGCGCTCGGTCTTGATATCATCCTCCTTGAGGACGAGGTTGACCATGCGATCGGCCTCGAAGCGCATCATCTGCTCCAACGCCGAAGGCGCCACCCTCTCGAAATAGGCGGTATAGTCGTTGGAGGTGAAGGCATTGATCGAGCCGCCGATGGCCGACACGGCGCGGCCCAACTCGCCGGCGGCATGGTTGATGGTGGCCGCCTTGAACATCAGATGCTCAAAGAAATGGGCAATGCCAGATTTGCCCGGCGGCTCGTCGGCGCTGCCCACCTTGTACCACACCATATGGGTGACGATCGGCGCGCGGTGATCGGGGACACCTCCATGCCGTTGTCGAGCAGGAAATTCGTCGCCTTGCCGTCGCCGGTTGCGGCCAGAGCCGGAGCGGTGATCGCAGCAGGCATCCTGCGCAGCTCGTCAGACAGAAAATTCATCGATGGCTCCGGTGGTGGTGGGACGAGCGGCAAGGTTCGGGCAAATGAGTTTCAAGACGCTGCGTCCTGTCTCCCCGATCGTAGGATAGGATGGATCGGCGGGCAGCGCCGAGCCGGATGAGCAAACCGTCTCCATGTTGCCAGGCCTCACTCGAGCGTCACCCCCTTGGATTTATCCGGGAGACCCGCGGCGGCGGTGGCTATCGGTGAGACGATCATAGAATGATTTCTCCATAGTCCGTGACGTGTTTGCGAATGATCGCGCATGAACCGTGCCAAATGACAAACCCTTCAAACGCAAGGCGATGGATATGACTCTGCGACGTTGCCTTCCCGACATTGTCGGAGAGTGGACAAAGGGAAGCGCTTGCGGGTGGGGACGATATCTTGCTCTTGAAGACGCTCCGTCCTGTCTCCCCGATCACGGGATAAGATGCCCAGATTTCGGTTGTAGTGAACCTGACATTTTGTCTGCCGCTGTCAGGTTTTGGACACGCATCACGCTCTTCCAGCCGCCAGAAATAGCGGGCCATCCGCACGGTCCGAAGCGCCAAGGCCTGAGGGCGCGTGCGACACGCCGCATGGCGTCCTTCGATCCATCGATGCCACGCACCTCGGTGTTTGAGGTCGCCGCACTCCAGATCATATCGACCAGCGTTCAAGCTCGACCCGGGCATGCGAGCAGCATGATATCGTCGGGAATTTGACACCGGGCGAGCACAGGCCGATTGTCGGCCGTCCTCCACGCCGAATTTTGGTCGCACGCCTCCACGTGGATTGCGCGGTAGGCGGCAGGCCTGGGGCCAGCGCCGGGGCGCGAAGCGATCCTTCCGCGTCATGCCCCACCGCACCTCGCGGCCCTTTGCGAATACCCCTTAGCCGCGCAAATCCCGTTCGAGCCTTGAAGCTCTTACCCAATCTTCGATTAACGACCGGTCGCTATTCTGCCCCGCTCAATGCGAGGAAGGTTGATGTCTGCCGTAATGCCGTCTGCGCCTGGCAGGGCGCGGCCAAACCGGTTTCAAGTAAATCAGCCCATCTCCTTGGGTCGCTTGCAATGTGCCGGAACAGGCCTCAAAAGCCCCGGAAAGCAGCACTATCTCGGTATCCTGTGTGAAGAACGCATTATCAGTGTTGGCCAGATTGAGACGTGATGCTCTCATTGAGGTTGCCCCAGTGGTTTTCGTCAGTGCAGATCGGGGCGGACAGTAGCGGCGCCAAAGGTTCGAGCGGTTCTCGGATGCCGGCGTTTCTGTTTGCGCAATGACTTCAAGAAAGGGCATCCGTTTCCGCATCCGTGAGATTGAGCGAGCGGCCAATTCGGCCAAGCGGTAGGTGGGTTCACGCTCAGCGTGCTCGGTGACATCCGACAATTGCGTCGGCTTTGGCTTTGACGACACAGCCTTGTTTAGCCGGCGTCTTGATTTTTTTTGACTAAGCAGCTTAAAGCCAATATACAACCCTTGGTTGGCGCGTCGCCATCTAGATTGGCATGAATTTGCTGCATTCCGTTGAGAGGGGGCGGTAGCTGCTTGCCAGGGAAGAGCGAAGAGATGGCTCGGCAAAATTGAATAGCTGGAGATCACTGATTTGTTGCGAATGAACACGTTGTCCGCTGGCGGCCATGCGTCTGGGGCTAGGGCCTCCGGAGGGTTTGAAGATGTAGCGAGGGGCAGCAGCAGTACGCCTGTCGATTGCACATGATTTGCTGGCGGGTCCAACAATGGGCGTTGCAGATGGGCATACGGTTGGCGACGGGTTTCGTCCTATTCGTGATGGCATTCTTCGTCAGCGCGATGACTGCGAACGGACAGGAGACCAGCCTTGTCGGCATTTACCAGGGTTCGGAGCTAACCGCCGCCGCCAACCAACTGGGACAAGGCGGATACGAGCTGTCGCATGGCACTCACGTGTCTTTCGACAAGTGGTACCATAGCAACTGGATCGACATGCGATTTGAAATGTTGACGCAGCTGTCGGACGACTTCGGTCTCCTGTGGGGCGTGAGCACGGGCCAGCGTGCCGAAAAGGTCCGAATCGACCCGGGTGTGAAACTCGGCTTTATTCTGCAAACGCGACCGACACCGTCCACGGCGCTTTCTCTCACCGTCAGTTCGATTTTAGGCGGGGACCTGAGGGAACGACCTTGCAGGGCTGACTATGGCACCATCGGCGGCGTCCAGACGGTGAATTGCCGTCTGGCCGCGTCGCGACTCCGGCCTGCGGACACGTTGGAGTATATGGCAAACATCAATCCAAGCCGATTGAAACTCGAACTCAGGTTCAGCGGTAGATTCTAGCGAGGGTGAAAGGCATAGGCGGTACAATTCGTTGATGAAGAACAATCCAGACAGGAAGTTTATTATGCACAAAACACAATTGTTCCCGGTAGGTTTCGTTGCCGGTCTTGTAGTGTGCCTGCTGATGGCACCCGGTTTCGCTGGTGATCTCGGTGCCGAGGCCAGCGGTAAAGGAAAGACCGGTACTCCAGCCGCGGAAGGCAGTAGCTCGGGCTGCCCACAAAATGCCGACGGCACTTTTTGCTGGATGAGCTCGGATGTTGGTGAAGCATGGGCATCAGGCTATACTGGTTCCGGCGTATCGATAACTGTCGTAGATGACTTCACGAAACAGGACCCCTTTGATGCAGATCTCGGCCGCGGTACGCAGAGGCAGCGACATGGGGAATGGGTCGCTGAAAGTGCCGGCATGGTGGCCCCCGGTGCAAACATGTTCAAGCATGACTTTTTCGACGAGTCTTCGGTCAGGTTGCAGGACGGCCTCAATGTCCTCAATCTGAGCTACAGCGTTATAGAGCCACTGAGCCAGCATCCGCTTGAGCAGTCGATTGTCGATGCGGCCTGGGCGGGTACTGCGGTCGTCACAAAGGGTGCCGCCAACGAAGGCATCGCGATAGGTACCCCGAAAGAAGGGGATGTCGATGAACTAGCTGTCAGGCTGATCGGGGCGCCATCGGCAATCTTTGTGGGTGCGCTCGACCACAATGGCACTTCCGGGAACAAGGCAGAACTGGCCTCCTATTCGAATTATGCCGGCTCAGACCCGGAGGTGCAGAACCAGTTCCTGACCGTGGGTGTCGAGGGTGACAAGACTGGCCTATTTGGCACGTCTTATGCGGCACCTGTGGTTTCGGGCTATGCTGCCATCCTTGGCAGCAAGTTCACATCGGCAACGCCGACGCAGGTCAGAAATCAGTTGCTGGATACCGCGAGGACCGACACGCTCGTCAATTACAATCCGGCGGTTTACGGCCGCGGCGAGGCCAGCCTTTCGAGGGCATTGGCACCCGATTCGATCAGGTAGACGAGCACTTCGATCGAGCAGCTGAAATTTCTGTGAGGCGTTGAGAGCCACATCGCCTCCCGGAATTCGCCTCAGCAACTGTGCGGTTCATACCGATCCAATCGCAAACAAGGGCCACAGCACTTTTTGTCGAAGGCATCTGTTGTCGGCAGACAAGGCCGAATAGCGCTTCCGTTTCGTGTATGAAAGCAGGAAAGCAGAGCCATGTCCGCCGCCTAATCACCGCCGCAATGACCGTACCCACCTGCAGGGCCAGCAGATGCGTAGGCGGGAAGCTGCGGCGGTCCAGCTCGGGCAGTTGTCTTCGACGTTGCTGTTGGGCCAAGCCATTAACGATGCGCTCGAGGTGGCCATTATGCCGACCGCCGACTCGACGAAACCGGCCGGATTTGCCGCGAGGTGAAGGTCGCGAGCTATCCTCGGACGCGCAGTGCAGGGCGAGCCGTCGCTACTGACAGAGGCGGACATACGGCCAGCTGTTCAGCCGTGTCCGGTCAGAGCCGGCATGTTCGAAAGCCGACGCTGAGGCGCGAGTATTCCGTCGGTGGGGCCACGCGGTGCACATGGTTTCCCGTCTTTCAAGCAAACACCGCAAAAAAGTCTTTGGTGGCACGTCGATTGCAAGGACACTGTAAAGGACCCGCGCGACTACGGCGGTCTCCCAGTTGGCCCCGCAGGAGTTCAAATGAAACTTCGTCGATGGTCCAAATCAATGCCATAGACGCTGCACAGTTGAGTGCGTTCTTCCTAAACCCTCCAGCGCGCTGTATTCCGCATTGCAAGCCTCGCAAGCAGGCATAACCAGCGCCGACCAGGCAAACTTGATTGGTTCACCCGATTCTGGCTAGAACGCCATCGTCACGATCCGGCTCGGATCGCCCGTGAGTTGGAGCAGCCATTCGGGGAGGATATGCTCACGATTCTTGTTCGTCGCGCCGGTTGAGCATAAAACACAATGCCGCCTTTCACACTCAATTCCGACCCTCGTGTTCCGAACTTCTCGTCCTGGCCGCCCCGGGTGACGCCGGCTGGGCTCAATCCCGCCTTGCTCGAACCCACTTTGCGGCTTCGGCCCGTGCTGGTGACGATCCCTGGCAGATCGACACGGTGCGGTAGCGAGAAGCTGGCGCACTTTGCCGCGGTCATGCCTGTTACGCTAGACGAACCCTGTCAGTCGGAGTCCTATCACCGCGAGCGATGGATATCGAGCGGGAGTGGCGCGGCAGGCTGATCCGGCTCCATGGTGCAATCTTGGACACCGCGCACGGATCTAGCGCATCTCAGGTGATGCGGTTTCCTATATCAAGAGCGGCCGTTGATCAGCATACTAAATCGGCTAGGTTGACACTCGTCGCTCACGTCGCTAGATACAGTATACTTATCATCTGATGTGTTCGATCGTGGATTCTATATCATGTCCTACCAAAGCGAGAATTTGATCGCCCAGGCCCGCGAGGTCCGCGAGGCCTCCGGAGTAAGCCAGCGGACCCTCAGTGAGCAGGCAGGGTTGACGCAGAGCCACATTTCCCAAATCGAGAGCGGCAAGATGGAGCCGGGGCTGTCCAGCTTCATCGACCTGACTCGGGCGCTCGATCTCGAGGTCATGCTCGTGCCGAAGAAACTCGTGCCGGCGGTGCTCGGCCTGGTCAAGGCCCAGGCGACGCCGGACATGCATATCCATGCTGGTCAGCCAAACGACAAGCGGTTCGCCCGCGCCGAACGGCTGGTCAAGAAGTTGAAGCAGCTCTACGGTAGCTCGGCCGATCTCGATCGCGTCGAAGATACGATGCGTTTCTTGCGAAGGGTGAACCTGAGCGATCAGGAGATGCAGCTCGTGCGCGAGCTAATCGCCCGCCTTGAGCGCTATCAGGCCAGTCCGAAAGCGGCACCCGTTGTCCGTGACATCGCGCAGAACCTGCAGCGGCTGCGCAATTCCATCGCCCATGGCGTGAGCACCGAGCCGAAGGCGGCTTACTCACTCGACGATGGAGGTGGCGATGCCTGACGTCTCGGTTCTCGACGTGCGACTCTACAACGAGCCGATTGGCACGCTGACCCACCTGCAGGGCGATCGGACGATCTTTGCCTTCAACGAAGACTATGTCGAGAACCCCGACCGGCCGACACTCAGCCTGTCGTTCAAGGACAATCTTGGCGGCCTGATCACCAACATCCGGCCGACGCAACGGGTCGTTCCGCCCTTCTTTTCGAACCTGCTGCCGGAGGGCGGCCTGCGCCGCTATCTCGCCGAGCGGGCCGGAGTCAATCAGCAGCGCGAATTCTTCCTGCTCTGGGTCCTCGGTCTCGACCTCCCGGGGGCACTGTCGATCCATCCGGCGGCCGGTGAAGCCCTTCCACCTGGTGCCGACGAGGATTTGCCGGAGAACGCCCGACCCAATGCCCTCCGCTTTTCACTCGCCGGCGTGCAGCTCAAGTTCTCCGCTTTTGCGAACGCTGGAAAGGGTGGCGGCCTGACCATCCCCGCTAAGGGCGTCGGCGGCTCCTGGATCGTGAAGCTTCCGTCACAGCAATTTACCGGCGTCCCCGAGAACGAATTCTCCATGATGACGCTCGCAGGTATGATCGGCATGGAAGTGCCGGTCATCAATTTGGTTGAGCTCGACTCGATCGCCGGCATTCCAGAAGGCATTGGCGAACTCAAGGGACAGGCGCTCGCTGTCAGCCGCTTCGACCGCACCGTTGATGGCCCCGTGCACACCGAGGATTTCGCGCAGGTCTTCGGGGTCTTTCCCGACGACAAGTACAAGCGAGCGAGCTACGCCAACGTCGCACGCGTGATCGGCACTGAGGCGGGAGACGCCGGCGCCGCCGAGTTCATCCGGCGGCTCGTGTTCAGTGCCCTAATCGGCAATGGCGACATGCACCTAAAGAACTGGTCACTGATCTATCCGGATCGGCGATCGGCCGCGCTGTCGCCTGCCTACGATCTGGTTTCGACCATCCCCCATATCGAAGGCGAGGACACGGCCGCGCTCAATTTCTCGCGAACGAAGAAGATGGCCGAGTTCGATACCGATGAACTTCGGCACTTAGCGGCGAAGGCGCTTCTGGCAGAAAAACTTGTCATCGACACGGCCGCGGAAACCGTCCAGCGATTCCGGCACGTATGGGAGGCCGAGAAGCGGCATCTTCCATTTGCTGCCAAAGTCCTGGAGGCGGTCGACGCACACGCCCCGACCGTGCCGCTCCACGACGAACTCGCATAACAGGGACAACGGTCACGATCGGGCGCCAGCAACCATTTAGGGACCAATCGAGAGGGCAGGCATGTCGCTTCGAGAACCAGCGCTTGAGTTTATATGCCCTCGATGCGGGGTTACGATCAGCGAGACCATTGAAGAAGTTCCAAGCTATGACGTTTTGGCAGACCGGGAGTCCGACGCGCAGCGGTATGCCGAGCAGACGGTGGCTTGCCCCGGGTGCGAGCAGCAATTCGCTGCCAGGCATCCGGAACACAGGAGCGGGCCCTCGTGGCGGAACTGGCGGACGAAAATACCCATGTGAGCGTGGCCGATGATCCGGTCCATGATCCTGACGATCAATGGGGCGTAGAGTAGTATCAGCGCGCGAAGCTTCCGAGCGATCCGGCAAAGGTCTTCAATTTGCCACCCATGACATCAGCTACATCGCCGGCGAGATCGAACACGGACCTCACGGGTCTATCGATGCGCTGAACCGTATGCTGCTTGTCCAGTACTTCTCCGCGATCGAGGCCTATCTCAGCGACCGTCTGATCAGACTGGTGTCCGACCCCAAGGCGATGTCAGCACTGGTGAAGGGCAACAAGGAGTGGATTGCCGACAAGATCGGAGTGGTTGAACTCGCATCGAGATCCAGACGCTTTTCGCGATTGGGTTCAAAGCGTGGAGGCTGTGACGGAAGACGTCGTGGCGCTGCGGCAACAGGCCGCTGGCGCGGGAATCCTCGGCCATTGGCTCATCAAGGTCGGCATAGGCGTGGTCGGCTTCGCAGGCTGGATGATCGGAATCTACACCTATCTGACCGGGCGCGCCCGCCGCCCTGATCCACTCACATCCCCGTTACCCTCTTGGCTTCGGCCAGGAGGGTATTTTTTGCGTTTTGATTGGAACAAGAATCTCTGGTCGCTGTTTTCACGCATCCCAAGGGAGCCGCCACACTCTCTCTTGACGCGAAGCCCGCCGCTTGCTCCTCGGGCAGTTGCACACGCGGCGGGCTTTTCTTCTTAGCCTGCACAGCATTCATGGGGCGTGGTGAGGATACCTGTTAAGCAACTCCGGTTGTTGGGACATTCTGCGCGTTCAGATAGACGCGGCAACGTGAACTTCCATCCTGCACGCATCCCGACTCGCCGCCTCAGTCACCGATGTGTTGACATCACTTTAATGATCCACTCGAGCTCGGACGCCACGCGCGTATACACACCGTACTTCAGCGGCATTCCGCAACCGTCCCCCCACGATATAATTCCAATCAAGATGGCGTCCTCTGGGCCATTGCCTTTGGTCAGAGGACCTCCACTGTCCCCTGGGCAAGCATCGGTCCAGCCGCTTTCGGTTCCGGCGCACATCATCCCAGGAGCGATTTCGTCATATACGCGGCTGCACGTTTTGTTGCTGACGTACGGGACCTTGCCCTCTAACAGCTCGTCTGATGGCTCTCCTCCAAATTGTGTATCTCCAAAACCCGCCACGGTAAGAGGCTCGTTAATATCAATTTGCACACTGGGGGTAGCAACGGGAATGGCCACTGCGGGTCGCGTACTGACCATCAGCACCATCGCTACGTCATGTGTTAATGTCTCGTCGTTATATTCTTTGGGAATAAAAAAAGCCTTTAGCGGTAACGAAACGCCATCATTGGAATCTGCAGAGCCTACTTGACCTCGACCTCGTCGACTGTTGCATCCACTAAGCAGTGCGCCGCTGTGACGATCCACCGCTCTGCGATCACCGTTCCACCGCACATGTACCCGTCAATATTGAGTTGGGCCAGCCAAGGCTGGCGTTCGATCGTGGTCGGCTTGCCGTTCAGCACGATTCTTATCGCTCAAAAAGACCCGTTGCTTGAGCAACGGCGTGTCCACCAAAAAGGATAGCGAGCGCGCAGACGGTATGACGGATGATCGGTGGCACGGGTTTCCTCGTACTATTGCCAACGGCCGCGTGCCGTTGGCGCCACTCCTGCCTTCCAACCCATCACGTAGCAACCCCTCATCTCGGATGTGATTCGCATTGCCGCAGGCAACATGCTTTGTCCTCGATAGGACGGTCTGGTTGCCGTGGGCAGAGGACTTCTTCGGAAAGCGCGACGACGGCACGGGTATCGCAATGTCATCTGCCGCATGAAACTTGGCGACCTCAAGGTCGAATTCATGCCGGACAACGAGGCTATCCTCGGCTTCAGCAATCGCTGGTATGCCAAGGGGATTGAGACGGCGGTCCCAGCGGCGTTGGAGGAAATGCTCGTGATCCGCCGCCTCACGCCTCCTTTATTTGTCGCAACCAAACTGGAGGCGTACCGCGGGCGCGGTGAAGCCGATCTCATCGGTAGCAGGGATACCGGTAACACGGCCGGTCACCTCGACGAGTTGCGTCAATCGCGCGGCGCCGGGCCACGCGGTGCACATGCGTCTTTCAAGCAAGGCCCGCAAAAAAAGTGTTCGGTGGCAAGTTCAGCATCGCCGAAATCTGCGAGCGCGATGGCGCACCCCACCAGTCGCACAAATTGAGATAGCCGAGATCGCTTGCACTGTCACCGAATCCGATCGCTGGCCTATCTCCAGACTCCGAGCGGATTTTCTTCAAGAGGAACTCTACTGCCCGGCGCTTTGAAACCGGCGGGGGAATGAGCGCGAAGTTGTTTCCGTTGTGATGTCGTATCCAACCCGCATCGTCGAAGTCAAATTTCAGTTCCGCCAGCCTCCTGCCATCACCGTCGTTTTCTTTGAAGACGGCGTATGTGGCCATACCCATTTCTTCAACGATCCACGAACGAACAGACATTTTGCCAGATTCGGCTCCTTGCCAACCTATCTCAAGTACCTGGTTTAGTGCCTCCCTGTGAGGGATCAATTCCTTAGAAATGACATCGTGCCATTCTTCCAGATGCGCACCGTCCGGTTTAAGGATGACAGCGCCGTTGGCAACAATTGCATAGCTGTTGAACGCGATTTTGACGTTCCCGTAGGCCGTCGTGCCACGTGCCGTGACGGGAATGACTTGTGACGTACTCAGCAGCCAATGGATCATGGCAACCTGCCGCTGGGTCATCATGGAATGATGTCCGTTCGAGGAGATCGCAGCTAGAGCCAGTTTATCCTGGCTGCCTTTCGGACACTTTGCGCGCGTCTGGAACAACGTGTCATCCAGATCGGCAAAGACGATTGGCCGCATGGCGTGATCTGCGGATTTGATGGGTTAATCAGGCATTGCACTCGATCCGCCATTCATATTTGGAATCCGTTTTCGTCAACTCGGAAAGATCGCGGGCAAATGACTTTCTTTTTGCGTTCACATCTATGCCAACCGCTTCCCTCAAAGCGGCGGCCAGCCCTGTTCGAATCGCAAAATTGACATTCTGTCCTAACAAGAGTTGCGGTCACGAGGCCGATCAGCAAGCCGGATGAATCGAACGCCCGCCCTCCGCTCGATCCTGGTTGAATCGGTGCGGAAATTTGGATTGGCCGAGGATCGTCTCCTGGACCCAGCAACCCCGAGACTAGGCCGTGCCAAACCTGAGGTCCCGACCCCAAGAGCCCGGAAAGCCGATATCCGAGACTTACTGCAAATTCGCCGAGGATTGGACAGATTTCGCAGAAGAAGAGCTCCAATCCGCCAAAGGACTGGTCAAGTCTGATAAGTAGCTGCGCACTGATACTCAAGTTGGGCCGGCGCACCTTCGCGTCGCGCTCTTCCTTCTTTTTGCGTTGAGGGCTGCGCACGAAATGCAAAACGCTTCGCTATGGTGCGTCTGTTCGATAGTCGACAGTGGGGCAATAGCGACAGTATTGTTTGCATCGAAACACCATGTGGTCGCCACCGGTCGGTCGCCGTCAGTATGTCAGCGAAATCACGGAGTGGCGCCGGCGCGCGTGCTGCCGCCCGAGCCCCTTCGCCGAGTATGCCGCGGGCATGTCCACGGCCCTATTTCGCCCCTGGTAGACGAGCCCTGGCGCGCACTGCCTGGCTGGGATTCAGCCCGAGTTAGCTTGCAAGCTTCTGTAGCTCGTCGAAGCGGGACGCGTGCGATCGCCCCCTTCGTCGCCAACGCGACGGTCACGTCGACACCGGGAATGGTCATCAGCCGCGTCATGCCGTCGTCCTCCAGAGTCGAGCGGGCAAGATCGCGCTCAACGACCTGGAGGGGGCGTTGTCGCGGTAACTTCTTGTGAGGAGGCCGACTGGGGTAGGCGCCGACCGCGCTCGCTTTGCACGGAAGATAATAAACAATGCCGCATTTCGGTTATGTGGCGCGCCACATACCCGATCTGCGAACCGCGCAAGCAGATGCTTCAGATGCGGTCCATGCAGAGATATTTCATTTCGAGGTAGTCCTCGAGGCCACGACGGGAACCCTCCCGCCCGATACCAGACTGCTTTATCCCGCCGAAGGGCGCCGCTTCCGAAGACATGCGCCCCGTGTTGATGCCAACCATGCCGTATTCCAAGGCCTCGGCCACACGCCAGACACGCTTCAGGTTGGAGGCATAAAAATAGGCGGCGAGGCCGTAGATCGTGTCGTTGGCCTCACGCACGACCTGATCCGCATCGTCGAAGCGGATGATCGGCGCCAGCGGCCCGAAAGTCTCCTCCTGCGCAACCGCCATGACGCTAGATATTTCGGTGAGGACCGTGGGTTCGAAGAAGGTGCCATTCTTGCCGAAAGGTTCGGCCCCACATCGAATTGTGCCGCCTTTTGCGACGGCATCGGCGATATGGGATTCGATCTTGGCCAGAGCGTGCATGTCAATGAGCGGTCCGATATCCACTCCGGGAGCGAAGCCGTCACCAACCGATAGGTGGCGGACTTTCTCCACGAATTTCTCCACGAACTCATCGTGAACCGTCGATTGGACGTAAAGGCGATTTGCGGAAACGCAAGTCTGGCCGGCATTGCGGAACTTCGCCTGGATCGCACCGTCAACCGCAGCGTCGATATCAGCATCGTCGAACACAATGAAAGGTGCATTGCCGCCGAGCTCGAGGCTGACCTTCTTGATTTGCTCGGAGCACTGGCGCATCAGTAGCCGGCCAACCTCGGTTGAGCCGGTGAAGCTGATCTTGCGCACCTTGGGATTGGCGCAGAGTTCGCGGCCAACTGCATCGCCTTCGGACGCATAGATCAAGTTGACAACGCCTTCGGGAAAGCCAGCCTGGTGCGCGAGAGCGAACATTGCGCCAGCTACGAGCGGCGTCTGTTCAGCAGGTTTGAGCACGATCGTGCAGCCGGCAGCCAGAGCCGGCGAAATCTTGCGCGCCACCATCGAGGCCGGGAAATTCCATGGCGTGATCGTCCCGACGACGCCGATCGGCTGCTTGATCACCAACATCCGGCGGTCCGTCGATGGTGCGGAGATCGTCTCGCCATAGATGCGATTGGCCTCTTCGGCGTACCATTGCAGATACGCCGCAGCATGCGATACCTCCGACCTGGCTTCGGCAAGCGGCTTGCCCATTTCCGCTGTGAGAATCGCAGCGAGGTCGCCGGCGTGATCGATGATCAACTGATGCCATCGCCACAGAAAGTCGCTACGCTCTCGGGCGGTCAACGCCGCCCACCCAGGCAGCGCGATATAGGCCTTGTCGATCGCAGCGCGTGTCTCCTCCACGCCCATGTCGGGGAGCCCTGCCAGCACTTCGCCGCTCGACGGGTTAAGGACCTCGAATGTCCGATCACCAACCGGCATGCCAAGGGCTGCCACGCGGTCGATCGTACGGAAAGATCAGGGGATTTCAGGTGGCGGATCATCGGCAGGCACAGGGGCAAACCGGATTCCTCTCAACGCAGCGGATATGTATGTCGGCAGGGTGTCGGTATGTATTCCGCACCTGCGGGTTCCTTATAGGGCCTCGGCCAGACGGCTGGTAGACCACCTCACCCAGCTTGAAAGGCAAAATTTATGAGCTCTTCTGGTCGATGGTTTGCGGTTCTCACTAGAGCACCTCCTGGTTAATCCGGTTCATATCCTGCGGCTTTGAAGTAGTTGGCACACTCGGCTGGGGTGAAGAGGTCGACGACCGCGCCACCGCGTCCCACAGAGCCTTGATGGTTCTCTCGGCCGCCTTTGCTGGCATCAGCGCCTTGTCGAGCGATATACCGCTCGAGTTCCCGGAGGTAAGCGCCGCATGCCGCTTGGAATTGTATTCGCCAAGCTCTTGCGCATTGCTGAAGGTCGTTCCGGGCAGGAGGTGCAGTCTCCCCAGTTGCGTGCCAATCAGACTCGACATGACCGCCGAAGTGCGGCTCGCTCGGTGGCCGCCATTCGATCGCGATGCCGGCATCCTGGTGTCCTCTCTTGAAAGCCCGACTCCGGAAATCGGGACGTGCAACATGTCCGGCAGGCCACCGACGGGCCATCGCTCCTGATCTCGCGCTCCCTCAGCGATGCCGATTTGTCGAAGACGGAGTGCGGCAGGCACAGGCTGGTTGACAGCCGGGACCGTGCCTCCATCATAAGATAGAACCCCTGCACACGTCCCTCGAATGTCAGCCACGGCCGGCCGATCGGCTGCCGGGTCTCCTCGTCGACGACGAAGACGTCGGCCTTCGTATGGTCGATCTGAACCACTTCCAGGGGCCGGAAGGCGCCAAACGCTCCAGCAACGGCGGTTGTCACCTTCACGATCTTCTGTTCGCCGCGCCGCCTGGCACGCTTCTGAAGGTCGATGTCCGCGAGCCGAGCTACTATCGTTCGGCGATGCGGCGGCTTCAGCCCAACCGACATGCAGTTCGTCTGCACGTCCCGGACAGGTGCGAGACCGTCGGCCGATTTCGCTTCAGGTAGAATGCATTGATCGTCGTCCGGATGATTTCCTGTCGTTGATTGTCTAGGATGCGACGACCCTCCGGCCGTCCGCGTTTGTGATCCACCAGCGACACGACGATACCGCCGGCGCGGAACAGCTTGGCCGCCGATATGCTGTCGCCTAGTTGAGGCCGAGTTCGGCTGCGAGCTCCTCAACATCTCCGGTCGTTGTGCGGCCGGTGGGCCTCAGGAAGCCACGGGCGCATGGGTTACACCGGCACGCTTCATCCCAAAGTGCCTCATCAATCTCGTCGGGAAATGGATCGTTCATGATAGGCTCGCGAGGAAAAACACCGCGAGCCTCATTCTCCACATGAAGTGGCAAAACCAAGCATGTGCCAAATTAACTGCCCATTCTCTAAATTAATGGCCAGCCCAACCGACTGAAACACGGCAGAAGCTGCCCGGAATCGGTCATGGCCAAGCGCCGGGCGCGGTGAACAGCGACGTCAGTTGCGCTTCCTCTTGCGCTTCTTCGGGGCAGGGGAGGGCGTTCCGTGCGTCAGAGAGACGACCGGCAGCCCTGAACCCCAATCGAGCTTGCAGGCGACCTCCACGGCCTGCTCAGGCGTGCCGCCGAACTCAAGAACAGCCTGCGCCTGCTTGGCGCCGCTGCCGATCGCGAAATAGGGATTGGACAGCATGCCGGTCAACGTCCAGCCGTGGCAGGCGATCTGAGCGCACCCGTCGGGATGAACAACCAGGAGATGGACGTCGTCGCGATCCACGCCGTGTGGCGTGTTCTTGATGTCTGCGCCGGCTACATACCAGTCCAGAATCGCCTCGCAGGCACCAGCCCTGCCGCTGGAGGCGCCAATCAGGCGTCCATCGGGCAGACGGCGAATCTTCATCTTGGTGCCGATGTATCCGGAATGACCGGGGTAGGCGCGACTGTCGGCGGCCATCACGCCGTCCTTGTAGGCGATGGTAGTCAATGGAGCAGCCTCCCTTCGTCGTCCTTGGTCATGGCGACATCGACCGAGCAGGCAATACTAGTATCGACGCCGGCGGCGATGGCCCGGGCGGTCAGATCCTGGGTCCAGCGATGCCGCGCAGCCAGCCAGACCCAAGGTTCATTGATGGCTTCAGTTGTGTGCTGACCGGGCGATGGGCAAGGTTAGAGGCGAAGTGAGTTGTCCCTCGTTTCGAGGGCCCTGCGTCCTCGCCGCCCTTAGTGGGAGAAAGTAGAATCATTGGGCAGCGCCGGGCCAGATGCGCCGTCAGCATGCTGCCAGGTCTTACTCGCATTTTTTTGTGGGTGACCATGAGACCCTCGATCTGTGACGTGTTTGCGATGATCGCCGCACGAACCGTGCCAAATGAGAACACCGTTTCGGCAATGTGAATATCGGGCTCTGCTATCTCACGGCTGTGCGAAGAGATCGAGGGCAAGGTGAAGATCGTTCCTCGAACGGCCGCTCGAGGGCGATTGGCCATACCTTTGGATCGAGGGCGCCTATCTGAATGTGCACCGCAGCGGGCGCCGACGCCGATGCTGAACAAATCCGTGACTTGTAGTTCAACACCACCTCGAGCTGGACGCCAGGCCCGTCGACCGTCTCGGGATAAGCTTGGATCGGAGCAAAATGCGTTCGAATTGGCGTACCTTCTTCGCTGCACCGATTCTCGATACCGGCGGGCTTATGGTTTGAACGCCTCGGGAATGATTCGGATGGCCACGCTTTACGCGTGGCCCGAGGCCGATGATGCGTGTCCAAAACTTGACAGCGGCAGACAAAAGTCAGGTTCAGAACAAACATTGGCAGAAATGTCAGGTTCACTACAACAGGCCAGCTTGGGTTTGGAGGTTTTTCAAGCGTAACCATGCGGTATTTGCGTGCTGTGCCGCTGGCACGGCCTTTGCCAATTGAGTTGCGGCAACAGTGAGTGAGAGCTGACTGCGTGCCAAGGCGCGTTGTTGACCGAATATCAGCAGCTTCCGAATTCTTCACGGTCGACTTGGCAGGTCTGCTCGTCATCTGGACGGACATCATCTTCCCGAACGGCTCCACGCTCCAGATCGGCGGTATGGCCGGCACTGATGTATTGAGCGGGAACGGCAAAAAAATACAGCCAGCCGTTCGACCACTTTTCTCCAATGGTGCTGATCCGGGACATCCCGACCCGTTGCACATCGTCAGCAATCCCTCCGAGGATTAGGGACAGGCTAACCCTTGGCACAGGAAACGCTAGTTTTCGCATTTGGGTCCATCCAGGAAATCGAGAATCACACCTCCGCCGCATCCGCAGAAAACTGGGTAGCCAGAAAAGGACGCAGATATGTCTGTCGAAAAAGTGGACACGCTTGTCGTTGGCGGCGGCCAAGCGGGAGTGGCTATGAGCGAACACCTGAGCAAGTGCGGGGTGCCTCATCTAATCCTTGAACGCGGCCGGATTGCCGAACGCTGGCGCTCGCAGCGGTGGGACTCCCTGGTTGCCAATGGCCCGGCCTGGCATGACCGGTTCCCGGGCATGGAGTTTCCGCGGACCGGTCCCGATGACTTTGCCCCCAAGGAGGAGGTCGCCGACTATTTTGTCGCTTATGCAAAGCAGATCAATGCGCCGATCCGCTGCGGCGTGGAGGTCAAGCTCGTGCAAAGAAGTGTCGGGCGGCCCGGATTCCGCGTCGAGACGTCGGACCGTGTGATCGAAGCCAACAGCATCGTCGCCGCGACCGGACCTTTCCAGATCCCCGTCATTCCGCCCGTCGTCCCTCGGGAAGCGGGCATGCTGCAAATCCATTCCAGCGCGTACCGCAACCCTGAGCAACTGCCGAAAGGCGCGGTGCTTGTGGTTGGCGCGGGATCCTCGGGCGTGCAGATCGCGGACGAACTCCAGCGCGCTGGCAAGCGCGTCTACCTCTCGGTCGGCCCTCACGATCGCCCGCCGCGGGCCTATCGCGGGCGCGACTGCTGCTGGTGGCTGGGCGTCCTCGGCAAGTGGGAGGCCGAGGCCCCGGGACCCGGCACCGAACACGTCACGATCGCGGTGACCGGCGCGCGCGGCGGCGAGACGATCGATTTCCGTCGTCTGGCCGCGCAGGGGCTTACCCTGGTTGGTATGACCAACGCGTACCAGGACGGCGTGATGAGCTTCGCGCCCGATCTGGCGAAAAACATTGCCCGTGGCGACGCCAGCCTGATGTCGCTGCTGGATGAAGCCGACGCCTATGTCGCTTGCAACGGGCTCGATCTTCCGGAAGAGCCCGCGGCCCGCAGGATCGACCCGGATCCGGAATGCATGAGTGATCCGATTCTTGAGCTCGACCTGGCCGAGGCCGGGCTATCGGCAATCATCTGGGCGACAGGCTTTGCAGTCGACCACAGCTGGCTGAAGGTCGATGCCTTCGACGAGAAGGGCCGGCCAAGGCACCAGCGCGGCGTCTCGACCGAGCCGGGGATCTATTTCCTGGGTCTGCCTTGGCAGTCGCGAAGAGGGTCCAGCTTCATCTGGGGCGTCTGGCATGATGCCAAGCACGTGGCCGACCGCATTTCGACGCAGCGAAAATATCTAGCCTACCATGCTGCCGCGAAGCGCGAACCCGTTGACGCCTGACCAAAGCTGACGACCGCTGCGAGCCCGACCTGACGGAGACCAAGATGGCGCACACGCGAATTCGCACCTTCAACACGAAGAATGCCTATCCCGAGCAGAAGCTCGACAATGATCTCTGCCAGGTGGTTGTCACGCGCGGCGGCCGGACCGTTCGGCCCGGTGGGCGCACGCCGTCAGCCAAGCTGTACGGGCTTGCTTATTTCGCATAATGTCCACTCGCTTTGGTCAACCGTGAGCCGGTGCAAACGCGCTGGGTGCACATGAGCAACGATGGAGTCCTTCGTTGCATGGCAACACCAGACCGTCCGCTGTCGGCCCGTTTGAGCCGTGGAGCAGTCGAACCGCAACGCGCCCCATTGCTGCCTTTCCAACCCAATTTGCGCCATCCTGAAAACGGACGTTGACTCATGTGGAGCGAAGTAGATGCGCTACGGGTCGATAGCTGACCGCAGGATATGTCATCAGAGCTGGTAGGCGGCACGGAGCCGGTCGGCGACATCCTCTCGCGTCATATTCACCTTGAACTGCTTGGGGTTATAATCGACCTCCGCTATCGCCACCTCGACGAATGCCCGCATGTCTTTCGCAACGGTCTCGGGCAGCGGATAGCTTGCTTCCGGGCTCAAGACTTGCAGCAGCCGTGCCACGTCGTTGCGATGTTTTTTGATGTTCTTCTCGTCGACCTTGCCGCCCGCATCGCGCTCCCGGCTGAGATCGAGCCACGCGCGTGCCTTGAACGGGATGATCGCTGCCTCGTTGAGCACCGGGATGCCGCCGGCATCGCGCACCATCGACTTGAGGAAGGCGTAATAGTCCTCGTCGAGCAGGATCGCCGACAGGCTCGCGGCCGCTTCGTCGATCGGAAGCGGCGTAAGATGCGAGTCCTCGGCAAGCGTCAGCCCTTCGGGCGACCGCGAGAACAGCTCGAGCATGGCGGGGAAATCTTCGGCCTTCGGCCTCTGAAAGCGGTAGAGGATTTTCTCGCCCTGGCTTCGCTCCCTGATCTCGTACCCGCCCTGCTCGACAAAGGCCCAGAAGCGCTCCGCGAAGGCAGCGTCGAGCGCCTCGACGATCAGCACGATGTCAAGATCCTTGGTGGCACGGAAGTCGAGGCCGACCTCGTCCATGATAAGCTCGCAGGCAGCACCACCAATCAGCACATATTGATGTTCATGGCCCGCAAAATGCGCGCGGAAGCGGTCGACCCCGGTCACCATTCAAACGTCTCCAATAATTCTTCCGCCGCTTGCGCAACGCGTTCGTCCGGGCTCTCCCGAACACTGAGATACAGCGAGAGCGGATCTATGACAGCGTCCCGCGCGAGGATCTGCGGGTCGTAGGTCCAGGTCTGAATCTCAACTCGGTCGTCATCGAACGCCGCGGCTGGGCTGAGTGCGAGCCTCTCCTTGAGGCGCTTCCAATGCATCGACAGAATGGCGCGCGTCTGGACCCGAGGCGTCGCCAGCATGGTGTAGCGGGAAAGCGCGCTCTCGCCGGCGAGCGGTGCGATATGGTCTTCGATCCGGCCGCTAACAACGCGAACCTTGCGCACTGGGGACTGCAATCGCTCTTGGATTGCCTCCCATAATTCGTGACCACCCAGGAGCATGTGCAGACGGCGTTGTCGGCCGACATGGCGAGCCTTTGCAAGTTGGAGGGCCTCAAGCTCATCTAGTGTCCGGCTTATGCTCATGATCGACACATGGAATCGCTCGGCAAGCTCGGTGAGGTGTTCATCCTCAAGGGCGACACCCTGCAGGATAGCGAGGAGCACCAATTGCGCGGTGGGGCTGATCTGGTCGGCGGGAGCGATCGCGGTCGTCGGCGCGCGCTCGCGCAGGTCGAGCAATGCTTCCGGGACATAAAGCTGCGCACCCGGCGCGATGAAGCCGATCTGCCGCTCCACCATCTGGCGTCTGATGGCGTTCGGCACATGGTCAAGCAGCAGCAGAATGAGATCGACGCCAAGTTGGCGACGGACCAGATCACGGTGCTTGAGATAATCCGTGGTTGCGCCTTGCCGGGGTTCGCGAATCGCCATGAGAACCAGAGTGCGACCGTCCAGCACCCCTTGCCACAACATGTAGCGGTCGAGCACGAAGTGCGGGACGTTCGTGGGCGCTATTGGCGTGAGTTCGAGCCGCCGCCCGAAGGCGTGCTGGACATACGCTTCCGCCGCCTGGGCGAGCGCTTTCAACTGCGCGGCAGGGATTCTTTCTAACACCATGCCGCCTATTTAACATCACTTCTGTTAAAAGTACATGCGCTGTTAAATAGGGTGGTCTTCTAGCACACCGGCTCAGCTATAGGGAAATAACGGCTGGAAGCATCCGGAATGCTTGGCTAGAGCCACCTAGCGTAAACCGCCTCATGTCGGTCGTCAAAGCTGCATGGGCCGACTTCCAAAAGCAGATGACGTGGATGGCTCCCGCTCCCGGAGTGCCAAAGTGTGGAAGCTGTCAAAGCAACCACGAGCCAAGGGAGCCATCCGGCATGGAGATTAGCACGATAGGCCTGGATTTGGCCAAGAACGTCTTTCAGATCCACGCTGTTAATGCGACGGGTAATGTCGTCATCCGCAAGGGCGCTGGACGTCGGCAAGTCCTGCCCTTCTTCGCCAAACTGCCGCCTTGTCTGATCGGCATGGAAGTCTGCGGGACATCGCATCACTGGGCGCGTGAGCTGGTGACGCTGGGCCATGAGGTACGGCTGATGCCGCCGGCCTACGTCAAACCGTATGTGAAGCGCGGCAAGACCGATGCAGCTGACGCCGAGGCGATCTGCGAGGCGGTGACGCGGCCGACGATGCGGTTCGTGCCAGTGAAGTCGGCAGAGCAGCAGGCGGCGCTGGCGCTGCACCGGACGCGCGATCTGCTGGTCAGGCAGCGTACACAGTTGGTCAACATGATCCGCGGCCTGCTCGCCGAGTTCGGCATCGACATGGTGCGCGGGCTGCACCATGCGCTTGTGTACGCAGGAACTTCCCCGGGATCGTACTCCGGGACCTCGGGCTGCGAGGACGTCACCGCGCGGGCCTGGGTCTTCTATCGGCCATCACGGCATCCTCAACATAGGCTGGCGGCGCGGTGCAGACGCGATCACCTCCGTGGCAGTCAGCGGCCCGAGATCGGCATTGGCGGATGCAGTGTTGCTGGCCTTAGCGAAGCCCCGGGTTTCTCCACGCGGCAACCCTTCCTCGTGCGCCGATGCTATCGTCCGAGTTTCGCAGACCGGGTGGCTATACCGCCTAAGACAGCACGGAGAAGCATTCTTATTTCCTGTTCGGCGATCCCCGGTGCAATTCCTGATGCGGACAGTTGGACGAGAATTGTCTTGACGGTGCTGCGCCAGAAGGCATTCGCGTCCTCCCCGTTCTTGGATTCCAGGTCCCGGGCGATAGATTCGACCAATTTCCGCCGACGATGCAGCGGAAACGCGCTTATGTTTGAATCAGCCATCGATCAGCTTGCCCTTCAACCCCGCGAACAGGCATTGGCGGGTTAAAAAAATTCGTTAACAGCGCTTTTTTGGACATCCGGAGAATCGCTCGCCTGAACGGATAACGCGCTGAAAACCGCTCCGCGGGCCTCATTAGCCCACGAACCGGGCTTCTTCCCCTGCGAAGGCCTCACATGGGGGAGAAGGAAGGCGAAATGGGTCCTGGGCTCATCCTTCGCCCCCCAGCGGCCGGCCGACGACCATAATGGCGGGCTCGGGCGAAAGCAGCTTCTTGGCCGCTGCCTTGACCTGGTCGAGCGTCACCTGATCGATGAGGGCAGCGCGGCGCTGGATGTAATCGATGCCAACCTTGTCGAGCTGCCATTTGACGAGCGTGGCTGCAATCGAGCTGGAGGAGCCCAGTTTGCGGATGGCATAGGCGGCGATCAGATATTTCTTGGCCGCCTCGAGCTCGGCCTCGGTCGGACCTTCTTGCGCCATCTGCTTCACCACCTTGCGCAGCAGGCTGAGCGTCTCGGCGGCGCGGTCCGAGCGCGTCGCCGTGGTGACGACGAGCGCGTTGGAATGCTCGTCATCGTCTAGATTGGAGCTGACGCCATAGGTCAAGCCGCGCTTTTCGCGCACCTCCTCCCACAGGCGCGACGTGAAGGGCGCGCCGCCGAGGATCTCGTTCATCACCATCGCGGCGTAGTAGTCCGGCGCGTGGCGCTTGACGCCGGGAAAGGCCAGCTGCAGCGAGGTCTGCGGCAGGTCGTAGTCGACCTCTACCTGTTGGCCGAGCTTGGGATCGACATCGGCGACGGGGGCGAGCGTCTGCTTCTGAGGCAAATCGCCGAACAGCTGGTCGAGCTTTTTACTCACCGTCTTCGCATCGATGTCGCCAACCACCGACACACGCAGACCGTCGCGGCCAAAAGTGGCCTTGTGGAAGGCGCTGAGATCGGCCGATGTGATGGCAGCGAGGCTCTCTTGGGTGCCTTCCTCCGGCCGCGAATAGGGATGCGTACCGTAGATCGCGCGCAGCCATTTGCGCTCGGCGATCGCCTCAGGGTCGCGCTCATTGGCGATGATGCCGGAAAGCATCTGGGCGCGGGTGCGGTCGATCGGCGCCTGGTCGAAGCGCGGCCTGTTGACCGCGAGCCGAAGCAAATCGAAAGCGGCGTTCTGCTGCTCGGACAGCATGCGCATCGAGCCATAAATGCCGTTGCGCTGCGCGTGGAGGCTCATCTCGGCGCCGGCATCGTCGAGCTTAACCTGGAAGGCATCGCTGTCGAGATCGCCGGCGCCCTCGTCGAACAGGGCGGTCATCAGATTGGCGAGCCCCTCCTTGGCGGCCGGATCCTGCGTGGTGCCGCCATCGAAGACGAACTGGATGGCGATGATAGGCACGGCATGGTCCTCCACCAGCCAGGCGTTGACGCCGTTTTCAGATTTCAACTCCTGAATGTCCAGGCGTTGATCGCCGGCCAGAAGAGGCAGAGAATGGTGAGGAGAAGGGTCGCCAGCGGCGTGGCGAGGCATGCTGCCCTCCTTTCTCCATGGGGAGCGCGCCTGTGCAAAGACGCCACTGCGTTGGTTCATCATCACGTCTCCGTCTTGGGCAAGAGATAGCCCGTGGTTGAATGCTCGGGCACAAGATAGCGGGCGGCGACCGCCTTTACCTGGTCGGCGGTGACCTTGCGGATGCGGTCCGGCCGTTCCTCGACGTCCGGCACCTTGCCGCCGGTGACAAGCGTGGAGCCATACACATTGGCCATGTAGGCCGGGTTGTCGCGGGCGAAGATCTGCGAGCGGACATAGCGGTTCTTTGCCTTTTCCAGCTCGTCATCGGTCACACCGTCCTTGACGATGCGAGCGATCTCGGCATGGGCCGCCGCCTCCAGATCGGCGAGCTTGGCATTGCCGCGCGGCGAGCCGTAGATGGTGAAATTGGTGGCATCCAGCATGGTGCCCCCGAAATCAGCGCCGGCCCCGGCGGCAATGCCCTTCACCACCAGCTGCTGGTAGAGCCGGCTGCGGTTGCCGCCGCCGAGGATCTCCGCCAAGAGGTCCAGCGCCTCGGCCTCGCCAGGTTCGGCCGTCCGATAGGACGGCACCACCCAATGTGTGGAAAAATCGGGCACCGAAACGCGGGGATCCCTCAACGTCACCGTGCGCCTGGTGTTCTGCTCCGGCTCGAGCGGGCGGATGCGCGGCGGTAGGGCGGGACCGCGCGCGACCTTTCCATAGGTCTTCTCGGCCTGCGCCTTCACCGTCTCCGGCTCGACATCGCCGGCCACCACCAGCACGGCGTTATTGGGCGTGTAATATTTGTCGTAGAAGGCCTGGGCGTCCGTGAGGTTCAGCTTCTCCATCTCCTGCATCCAACCGATGACCGGGATGCGGTAGGGCTGGTTCTGCCAGAGCGTCGCGGCGACCTCCTCGTGCAGCACGGCCTGCGGATCGTTGTCTATGCGCGATCGTCGCTCCTCCAGGATCACATCGCGCTCGGTCTTGATATCATCCTCCTTGAGGACGAGGTTGACCATGCGATCGGCCTCGAAGCGCATCATCTGCTCCAACGCCGAAGGCGCCACCCTCTCGAAATAGGCGGTATAGTCGTTGGAGGTGAAGGCATTGATCGAGCCGCCGATGGCCGACACGGCGCGGCCCAACTCGCCGGCGGCATGGTTGATGGTGGCCGCCTTGAACATCAGATGCTCAAAGAAATGGGCAATGCCAGATTTGCCCGGCGGCTCGTCGGCGCTGCCCACCTTGTACCACACCATATGGGTGACGATCGGCGCACGGTGATCGGGGATGACGACCACTTCCATGCCGTTGTCGAGCAGGAAATTCGTCGCCTTGCCGTCGCCGCTGGCGGCCAGAGCCGGAGCGGTCGTCACCAGGGTGGTCGCAGCAGGCATCCTGCGCAGCCCGTCAGACAGAACGTTCATCGATGGCTCCGGTTGTGGTGGCGGGACGAGAGGAAAGGTTCGGGGCAAGTGAGTTACTCCTCAGTTTGAACACGCTGCGTCCTGTCTCCTCGATCGTGGGAGAAGGTGGATCGGGGGCAGCGCCGAGCCGGATGAGCAACCGTATTCATGCTGCCGGGCCTCACCCGAGCGTCACCCTTGGATGGATCGGAAGATCCGCGGCGGCGGTGGCTTTCGGTGAGGTGATCATGGAACGTCTTCTCCTTGGTTCCCAAGGTGTTGCGGATCACCGCGCATGCACCGTGCCAAATGACAAATCGTTCAAACCCAGGGAGATTGATGCGACGATGCTACATTGCCTTCGCGACATTGTCGGACATTGGACCTCGCCAAGCGCTTGCGGGTGGGAACGATATCTTGCTCTTGAAGACGCTGCGTCCTGTGTCCCCGATCGCGGGGAAAGATGGATCGGCGGGCAGCGCCGAGCCGGATGAGCAAACCATCTCCATGTTGCCAGGCCTCACTCGAGCGTCACCCTTGGAATTATCGGGTGACCCGTGACGGCGGTGGCTTTCGGTGAGGCGATCATGGAATGTCTTCTCCTTGCGGGTGATCCTGCACGTACCGTGCCAAACGACAAACCCTTCAAACGCAAGGCGATGGATATGACTCTGCGCCGTTGCCTTTCCCGACATTGTCGGACATTGGACAACGCCAAGTGCTTGACGGTGGGGACGATATCTTGATCGTGCGGACGAGGATTGCGCGTGCTGCCGCGCAAGCAGGATAGGATGCGCCTCGAACTGCCTGCGGGTGGCGTTCGAATTGAGTGGCGAAGCTGGTGAAGGCATGGAGGCGATGGTGATCGTCGCGGAACCCTATTCTCGATAGCAGGCCAGGGTCGCAACGAGCAGAGGAGTCAGGAGCGTGGCCCGTAGGGAACAGGAGCCGGCCGGGCCACTCGCAGTGGAAGGGTGCTGCATCTAGTATTCCCGCTCGAACAGATGAATGACCGCCCCACCCATATTCGAAAATTGACCGGAGCTGCTTGAGCTGCACGAACAACGGCCGCAGCAGTGCCATTCATCAAAGTTCGAACTTTAGCGTCTCACGAGGTGCGCTGCATCAGTGGCCGGTCATCGGTGGTGCTTTCGAGTGGAGTAAGAAGCGCTGCTGCGCTTCTCGTCCCCGAACCGTACGTGCACCTTTCAGCGCATAGGCAACGAGCGACAGGCTAACGAAGGGGACAAAGCCACCGAATACTCCCGTTCCGATGTGGTAGGGAAAGGGCGAACGCCGCATTATCGAAGGCCATGGCCAGTGGCAAAGCTCTCACGGATCGGGCTCTTTGCGGTCTTTCCACCCTTGCGTAGTTCCTCAAACACCGGCGACTCGCTCAGCTTGAGGCGCAAATAAAGGGACAGGACGATCAAAACCGATGACAGCTGGACGGAATTCTCCAGCCCCACTGCTTGAAGAGTACTTCGCCGAGCGACAGCCGGCACGCAAGCACGACGACGATCGCCAGAAAAAAGCCGACGGTTGCCGTTGTCTGGATAAAGCTCGTGAAGAACCCGCGCCGGTTTGCCGGTGCGTGTTCTACAACGTAAACGGCGGCGCCACCGTATTCTCCCCCGATCGCCAATCCCTGGATTAGCCGAAGGACCACAAGAGCGATCGGCGCGAAATACCCGGCGGTCTCGAAAGTTGGCAAGACGCCGACGAGCGTAGTCGCAATGCCCATCAGAATAAGCGTCATCAAAACGTATTCTTGCGTCCCACGCGATCGCCGATGCTGCCGAACAGCAGGGCTCCTAATGGGCACACGACGAAACCTGTGGCAAAGGTTGCGACGCTGATCAGAACAGCTGCTGTCGGTTCATTGGCAGGGTAGAAGACGGTCGAGAAAAAGATCGCCAGACTCCCGTAAAGATAGAACGTCATACCATTCTATGACCCTGCCTGCGCTTGATGCGAGAACGACGGTCCAGATGCCAGGGTTTGCGGACGGACTCGTCCCTTTCTTGTAGCTGTTGCATACTGCAGCCCCGTTTATTTTTGAAAGCAGTCGGTCCTGTCTTCAGGCCGTTATAAATCAGCTCCCGATGCGCTGATCGAACGCGTAGAGACCAAGCCTTTCGCTTGCCTCGCGCAAGGTTCGGCGGACGATGTCCTTCGCCGACGGCAGATCATTGATGAGGCCCACCGCCTCACCGACAGTCACGTTGGCCGTGTCATAGTCACCAGAGACCCAAGCCGCCTCGACTTTCGACAGTTCTTCGGAATGCAGCGCGCGCAGCTCGTCTTCCCGGCCGTGCCATTTGTCGATGAAGCCGTTTTTGAGCAAACGACCGGTGTATCCTTTGGGCCAGGCCTTCTTGCGGACGATATCGTAGACGGAGGTGCGGATGGTTTCGTCCCCGGTCGCGGCGACTACCTTGTCCTTGGCCGCCGGATGAATCAGCGACTCGCGAGTAGCCCAAAACCTGGTCCCCATGAGGACGCCGTCGGCGCCAAGCATCAGCGAAGCGGCCAGTCCTCTGCCGTCGGCGATGCCGCCCGCCGCCACGACAATGACCGAAGGGGCGATCTTTGCCACGAGGTCCGCGACCGCGGGTACGAAGGGCATGGTTGACCGTGCCACCAAGCCATGGCCGCCGGCTTCGGTACCCTGAACGATGAGAACGTCGGCGCCGACATCAATCGCGCGCCGGGCGTGTTCGAGGGTGTGGACCATGCAAATCAGCGGGACGCCGGCCTGTTTGACCCGTGCCGCGAGCTTCGCTGGATCGGAAAACGAAAGCATCATCGCGGATGGACGCTCCGCAAGCGCACGGTCAAACAGCTCAAGGTCGGTTTCGACCGCCCAGGTGATGAACCCACAGCCCACGCGCTCATTGGTGATCAAGGCTGCTTCCGTTTCGTACCACTGGCGATCGGCATATCCGCCGCCCAAAAGGCCCAAACCGCCGGCGTCGGCGACCGCGGATGCAAGCGCACCACCCGCGGCCGGGGTCATCGGGGCAAGGATGATTGGATTCTCGATTTTGAAAAATTTTGTCAGACGCGTTCGTATCGTCATCGTACTTCTCCAGTTTGAGGAATGTTCCCGGTAAGTTTTCTTTGACGCTATTGTGACGCTTGACTTAAGACAAATGATTAGATCAGATATTTTTCATCTGAAAAGGAGATGGCTGATGAACAGCGTCGACCTCAAGTTTTTCCAGGCGGTGGTGCGGGCAAACAGTATCGGAGGGGCGGCCGGTGCGCTGAACACGGTGCAATCCAATGTCACCGCGAGAATAAAATCGCTCGAGGAAGAGATCGGCGTACTGCTTTTTCACCGTTCGCGCCGGGGGGTGACGCTGACAGCTACCGGCATCCAGCTTGTTCCTTATGCCGATCGTGTGGGAGAACTTCTGGACGAAGCCAAGCGCGTCGTCACGGATCGCGGAACGCCGAGCGGGGTGCTCAGGATCGGCTCGATGGAAACCACCGCCGCGCAACGCCTGCCGCCGATCCTGATCCGCTATGCTGCAGACTATCCTGACGTGGATGTGCAGGTCGAGGCTGGCCCGACAGAACAACTCGTCGGCGAAGTGGTCGCAAGGAAACTGGATGGTGCTTTCGTGTCCGGCCCCATCGCCCATCCCGAACTGGAGAGCATCCCGATCGTCGAAGAGGAGTTGGTGGTGATCTCCTCACCGCGGATCCGCGACCTAGCAGATTTGAAAGCGATGGCTGGATCACCTGCTCTAAAGGTTCTCGCGTTTCGATCGGGCTGTTCTTATCGGCGACGCATGGATGGCTTCCTGGCGAGGTGGGGTGTCACAAACGTCCGATGGATGGAACTCGGAACGATGGACGGAATCGTCGGCTGTGTCGCCGCCGGGGTCGGGGTGGCGATGTTGCCTCGTGCCGTTGTCCAGGACGCGGCAGACTCCGGGCAGGTCATCGTGCATCAGCTTTCTGACAATCTCCGACTGGCGACCACTGTTTTCGTGACGCGAAGCAATGAGTATCTCTCCGCGGCGCTTCAGTCGTTCATGACAGTTGCGTCTGAGGCGCATTCAAGGCCTGCTCAGGCAAAGCCGGTGCCAATTCGGCAGTTGCAGAATGCGTGAGGCGGGCTTGGGTCCAGTACATTATAGGGACACGGATATACGGTAGCGATTATCGGCGAAGATTTTCGATACCGAGTTCGGCCCAGATCCACCGGAATCATAGGTCGCCATGGGGTCGTTGGGGTCAGGCTGGCTTGAAGAACGGTTTTCAAGGTATTTGAGCATTCGGCGGCCTTCTCGCGACCCTCGGCGGTTTTGATGGCCTCGCGCGGGGAAATATTTCCCAGCATTCCAACGGGCTGATCGAGGGTTTCGCGATACTGCTTTTCCAAAAACTCATGAATGACTTCTGTCGCGATTTCGCTTGGCAGCTCCGGACCAGCCGTATCCTTGTCACGGACGGGCCTTTCGGCCATCATTTGCTCGACGGTACGGATTTCGGTGAGGGGCCTTCCAACCAGATCGTTCAGCCCCCTGACCCGGTCGTGGAAGGAGAAGCTCAGGCGCTGGACCTTCTCATAGAAGGCCAGCCGCAGTTCATAGCCGGTCCGGTGGCGCCGACGGCCTCGCCACAGTAGTTCTGCGCATAGTGAGGAGGCCGCGCAGGATGCTGACGACGAGCAGCGTAAGCGCCGTGTTCCACAGCGCGTGCTCTGCCGCAGGACCTACGCGCAAGCTTAGTTGCGCATAGGAGTATATAGCTGCGCATAGACTTGAAAACTGCGCGCAGGATCGCTTAAATTGCGCATAGAGTGTTATGCGCACAGAGCTCGGAGGACGACCTCGAGGTTCTTGCCTAGGCCTCTGCCGGTTGGGTGGTTCCATTCAAGCGTCACCGACCTGTTGCCGTCGCGCTAGTTTGTCAAAGCGCCTTTTCGGCAAGGAAACGCGCGATCTCGATTTGCATGGAATCCATCGATCTCCCCTCAATCGATCACCAAGGCGATCAGCGTCGACCGTCTAGCGAGGCGCATACGCGCGGTTGCAAGAGCTTGCCAGCACGTTCAACGCAATCTATATTCTGTTCAACGCAGGAGGTCCAGATGGTTGCTCAGATACGCTCTGCTGCGAAAAATGAAGCAAAGGCCGCGCTGACGCGCAACAAGCTCGTCCTCGATCAGGCTAAAGCCGTCGGCCTCTTGGGTACAGCGAAGAATACCCGTTTATCTGGCCGCGTGCCCTCGGAGTTAATCGAGGCGGCCAAGAAGCGTGCCCATGTCACCTCGGACACGGAGCTCTTGGAATTGGCGCTATCGCGACTGGCTCTCGAAGATGATTTCGGTGCCCGACTGGTCGGCCGCAAGGGCAGCATTCCGTCGGATATCGATCTTGGGGTTTGATCTCTCCGAAACACTCCGATCGCTAAAGCCCCAGAAACATGTCGGAACGCTGGAGCGCAGGGCCGACTGCGATCTCCCATGGGCCGCTGACGAACCAACAATCGGGGGACCGCTTTTCCTCGATACTAGCGTATATCTGGACGTGCTGCAGGGGCGGTCCCCGGTTGAAGTCGATACGCTGCTTACATATCGTCTATGCCACCATTCGGCTGTCAGTCTGTCCGAGCTAACCCATATCTTCGGTCGGCTGGACCCGAAGCATGCTTCTACTAAAGCCGTTCTCGAAACGATTGAAGCGACCGTAGAAGACATTCCCGCCCATCGTCTTCATTCGCCAGACGCATCCATTTGGGGGCATGCCGGGGTGCTGGCGGGCATGCTCTCTCGGCTGAGCAATCTTCCCAAAGGGGAGGGGCACGAGCGCCGCTTCGTCAATGATGCGCTGATTTTCCTACAGGCGCGGCAGTTGGGTGCAAGCGTGCTGACCGGAAATGTCCGCGACTTCGATTTCCTTGCGCAGATAATACCGACCGACCGGATCATCCTTTATCGAACGCTGCCGGGGCCGCGATCGCCATGATCGCTGCGGTTGTCATCTACCGGAAGCTTCAAGACGGGCACGCGCCAGTCGATCTGTCGAAGTGCCTCAAGTTTTTTGCGGGCGCTTTGGCGGGACGAAGAACGATACGGAGCGTCAGGTGATCATCCTCAATTCGGCTTGGGAGATGATCGATGGAATGGTCAATTGGGCGGTGTTCGTGAAGACCGACCGGGCTGACCGTCGAAACTTATGTTTCAGACCAGCGGACAAGCGCGGCTCTTTGTTATTCTGCTCGGTGACTTCCTCTCGGAAATTAGGGGCGAGCCGATCCCGCTTGGCCTCAAGCCGGCGCCGAGCAACGTGCGCCCGTCCGACCTGACATTTCTGTTTCATCTGCGGCAAGTCTGCGCCTGTCCGCAGCTCGGGCGCAGAAACGGGCGGGCTGTCGACAGCAGTCGAGGCATTCGCAAGCTGGCTGGAGGGGGAGTTCACTGCCACAGGTGTCAACCGGCATCCGATCGACAACCATTCGAAGAAGGCTTCGACAGCGAGGTACGCACATCCCGGAGACATCGACCGCAGAGTTCCCGATGTATAGTTACTACGTGCCGCCGACGATCTCAACGCGGCAACCCTTCCTCGTGAGCCGATGTTATTGTGCGAGTTTCGCAGACCGGGTGGTCATGTCGCCTAAGACAGCATGGAGAAGCCTTCCGACTTCCCGTTCGGCGAGCCCCGGTGCAATTCCTGATTCGGACAGTTGGACGAGAATTGTCTTGGCGGTGCTGCGCCAGAAGGCGTTTGCGTCTTCCCGATTCTTGGATTCCAAAACCCGGGCAATCCCCTCCACCAATTTCCGCCGCCGTTGCAGGGGAAACGCGCTTATGTTTGAATCAGCCATAGATCATCTTGCCCTTCAAACCCCGCGAATTTTTTTGGACATCCAGGAATCGCTCGCCTGAACCGGCTAACGCGCTGAAAACCGCTCCGCGGGCCTCATTCGCCCACCGAACCGGACTTCTTCCCCTGCGAAGGCCTCACATGGGGAGAAGGAAGGCGAAATGGGTCCTGGGCTCATCCTTCGCCCCCAGCGGCGGGCCGACGATCATAATGGCCGGCTCGGGCGAAAGCAGCTTCTTGGCCGCTGCCTTGACCTGGTCGAAGCGCGGCCTGTTGACCGCGAGCCGAACCAGCTCGAAAGCGGCGTTCTGCTGCTCGGACAGCATGCGCATCGAGCCATAAATGCGGTCGCGCTGCGCCTTAAAGCTCATCTTGGCGCCGGCATCGTCGAGCTTCACCTGGAAGGCATCGCTGTCGAGATCGCCGGCGCCCTCGGCGAACAGGGCGCTCATCAGATTGGCGAGGCCTCCCTTGCCGGCCGGGTCCTGCGTGGTGCCGCCGTCGAAGACGAAGTGAATGGCGATGATCGGCGTCGTGTGATCCTCCACCACCCAAGCATTGATGCCCTCTTCAGACTTCACCTCCCAGATCGTCATCGGTCACACCGTCCTTGACGATGCGGCGTCTTGTCCGGTCGCTGCATCCGCAGCACCGTCGCGCACGTCATCGAAGCTCCGTTGAACGATCGCAAGGTGCGTCGGGACAAGAGGAAGCCCGGCGGCGCCTAGTCGGGGACATATGAGCCACAGCCGCGCCGTGAGCGAGGCTTTCAATCGCCTCGTCGACCGTCATCCCGACCAATGTCCTTCCTGCCGGGCCAGCCTGTCGAACGGTCTTCCCGCCGAACCGCCAGCCAGCACCACAAGACCGACCTTCCCGCGATCAGGCCCTTGATCGAGGGCGGTTCGTTGCCCGTCCCGCGGCACGCTGGTCGTCGCGGCCGTGCCGGACGCGGCGAAGGGGATGTCCGCCGATTGGCAGGGTCTGGTCAAGGCGACCAACAACGAATGCGAACGGGCGCTCAGACACGCCGTCGTTCAGCGAAAGGTCACCAACCGGCTATCGCACATCTGGGCTGCACGGGGCGAGCCGAGATTTGAATCGTCGTCGACACCACGCGTCTCATCCCGGGCGCGAACGTCTTCAAAATCATCCTTCAAACCGTCAGCGGCTGATATCGTGATACGTGAACCGGCCACCTTGATCTTGCGGGCCTCTCTTCGGGCGCGCCTCTATCGGGACATCGAGGTGTCGAGTTCGAGCCGGCTAGCGGATCTGGCCGAAGCCATCGTGGCGGCATATGGCTTCGTCCATGCCTATGGCTTCTAGTCAGAGAGGTGCTTCAGATGACCGACACCGACAAAGGCGATAGGCCGTCTCGGTCGACCACGATTCTGTCGGGATCCCGACAGAAAGGCTGGGCTCCACCCAAAGCTTGTTTCATTTCGCCTGCGTAGTCCAATGCGATCCGAAAGTTCAGGTTCGAGCAGTTTTCGGTCAACCAAGTGTCCAATATGGTTTGGGGTCATCGGCCGTTGGGGCGTCTCCATCAGCCGCGACCGCGACGACCTCAAGTCCGCTGTCATTGTATTTCTCCTGCAGCTGCATCAGATGTGGAATCGCGTGCACACATGGTCCGCACCACGTTCACCAACATTCGACGATGTACGTTGCCGGGCCGAAAGGCTCGTGATGGGCTCGCCACGCAGCCAGGTTTCCACCTGAATCGAAGGAGCCGAGGACTCCGTCTGCATACCATGCTGATCTCCAAAGCTATGCCAAAAGTAGCGCCACTTCATGAGCGACGGCACACGGGTTCGAGGGCAGGAGACAGCACCGCTTGCCTCGCGCGTCTGCGTGCACTCAGCCCTCACTCATGTTGCCGAATCTGAATGTGCAATGGCCGTGCCAAAGCACTCAGCGCCCAGGAGCCATAACCACGCTGTGAAAACCTCCACAGTGCCCAGATGGCTCGTCGTAATGAACCTGACATTTTTGCCAAATCTTGATCCTGAACCTGACATTTTGTCTGCCGCTGTCAGGCTTTGGACAGGCACCACGGAAAGCAGCACCATCTCGGTATCGTGTGCGAAAACGCATGTTAGAGTTGCCTAGATTGAGCCGGGATGCTCTCATAGAGGGTTGCCCCAGCGGTTTCGTCAGTGCAGATCGGGGCGGAGATTAGCGGCGCCAAAGGTTCGAGCGATTATTGGATGCTGGCGTTTCTGTTTGCGTAATGACTTCAATAAAGGGCATGCGTTTCCTCATCTGTGATCGGGCAGCCGGCTTGGATCCGCGCCAGAGAAAAGGGCGGCATCACTGCCGCCCCCTTCCGAGATTGTTGAGGTGCGTGGACCTTAAAAATCCATGCCGCCCATGCCGCCCATGCCGCCGCCGCCCATGCCGCCCGGCATGCCGCCGCCGGCCGAGTCCTTCTTCGGAGCTTCGGCGATCATGGCTTCGGTGGTGACCAGCAGGCCGGCGACCGAGGCCGCGTCCTGGAGAGCCGTGCGCACGACCTTCATCGGATCGACGATGCCCATGGCGATCATGTCGCCATATTCGCCGGTCTGGGCGTTGAAGCCGAAGGTCGCGCCCTTGTTGTCGAGGATCTTGCCGGCGACGATCGAAGCTTCGGCGCCTGCATTCGCAGCGATCTGGCGGGCCGGAGCCTGCAGGGCGCGACGAACGATGGCGATGCCGGCCGTCTGGTCGGCATTGGCGCCGGTGACGGTGATGGCCAGCGAAGCGCGGAGCAGGGCGACGCCGCCGCCGGGCACGATGCCTTCTTCAACGGCCGCGCGGGTCGCATTGAGAGCGTCGTCGACGCGATCCTTCTTCTCCTTGACTTCGATTTCGGTGGCACCGCCGACGCGGATGACGGCAACGCCGCCGGCCAGCTTGGCCAGCCGCTCCTGCAGCTTCTCCTTGTCGTAGTCCGAGGTGGTCTCCTCGATCTGCTGCTTGATCTGGGCGACGCGGCCCTGGATCTCGGCCTTCTTGCCGGCGCCGTCGACGATGGTGGTGTTCTCCTTGGAGATCGACACCTTCTTGGCGCGGCCGAGCATGTTGATGCCGACATTCTCGAGCTTGATGCCGAGGTCTTCGGAGATCACCTGACCGCCGGTCAGGATCGCGATGTCCTCAAGCATGGCCTTGCGGCGATCGCCGAAGCCCGGCGCCTTGACGGCGGCGATCTTCAGGCCGCCACGCAGCTTGTTGACGACCAGCGTCGCGAGAGCCTCACCCTCGACGTCCTCGGAGATGATGAGGAGCGGCTTGGAGGTCTGGACGACAGCCTCGAGGATCGGCAGCATGGCCTGCAGGTTCGAGAGCTTCTTCTCGTGCAGGAGGATGTAGGCGTCCTCGAGTTCGGCGACCATCTTGTCCGGATTGGTGACGAAATAGGGCGACTGATAGCCGCGGTCGAACTGCATGCCCTCGACGACTTCGAGCTCGGTCTCGGCGGTCTTGGCTTCCTCGACGGTGATGACGCCCTCATTGCCGACCTTCTGCATCGCTTCCGCGATCATGGCGCCGACCGAAGTATCGCCGTTGCCGGCAATGGTTCCGACCTGGGCAACCTCTTCCGAGGTCTTGATCTTCTTGGCGTTCTTGGTGAGGTGGGCGACGACTTCGGTCACGGCCAGATCGATGCCGCGCTTCAGGTCCATCGGGTTCATGCCGGCGGCAACGGCCTTGTGGCCTTCCTGCACGATCGACTGGGCCAGAACGGTCGCGGTCGTGGTGCCGTCGCCGGCAATGTCGTTGGTCTTCGAAGCAACTTCGCGGACCATCTGCGCGCCCATGTTCTCGAACTTGTCCTCAAGCTCGATTTCCTTGGCGACGGTGACGCCGTCCTTGGTGATGCGCGGTGCGCCGAACGACTTGTCGATGACGACGTTGCGGCCCTTCGGGCCGAGCGTCACCTTCACCGCGTCGGCGAGGATGTTGATGCCGTGCAGCATGCGCTCACGGGCGTCACGGGAGAATTTTACTTCCTTGGCCATTTTTTAGCTCCGAAGGTCTGTGGAAGAGGCGAAATGGGTTTCGGCGGTCAGAACGATGCCCATGATGTCGGATTCCTTCATGATCAGAAGGTCTTCGCCATTGAGCTTCACTTCGGTGCCGGACCACTTGCCGAACAGGATGCGGTCGCCCGCCTTCACGTCGAGCGGAACAAGCTTGCCCGCCTCGTCGCGGGCGCCGGAGCCGACGGCGATGATCTCGCCTTCCTGCGGCTTTTCCTTTGCGGTATCGGGGATGATGATCCCGCCGGCGGTCTTCGCTTCGGACTCGACGCGGCGAACGACCACGCGGTCATGCAGCGGCCGGAAATTCGACTTTGCCATTTTTGGTGTCCCTGGTGCGGATGTTGAACGGTTCTCCGTTGCCGGAGCGTGCGAGTGCTAACCTCGCGCTGAGATAGGCGGTCGGCTGCGTCCCCATATTCCCCGCCTGTTGGAGCAGGCGGATCGGTGGGCGGCGCCGAGCTGAATGAGTAACCTTCTTCATGTTGCCAAGCCTTACTCCAGTGCCATCTTTGACGGGGTCCGGGAGACCCGCAGCTGCAATATGTTTTGGTGAGGTGATCAGGGACGTCTTCTCCGTGGTCGTTCAGGTGTTTGCGGATGGCGAGGCTGGGCTGGCCGCATGGGCCGGCCTATTGCACAGCCACGCCAGGGAAATGGACGAATTGGCCAGTAAGCCTTTCCGATTATCGCCCCTCTTTAGGTTCCTCCTTGGCCGCCGCTTGGACCTTTTGGGAGGAATCGTTTCGCGGAGCCGCACACAGATCGCCGTAACAAACCTTCTCATCCTTGTAGTTGGCCAGGGCCTGCAGCAACTCCGGTAGAAGGTACTGTTTCAGGTCGTGCGCGATCGGCTCCGGACCGTCCAGCGACTTCAGTGTCAACTCGATCAACTCGATGGCGCGATCTTTGTTGCCGCTCTCATGATAGTAACGAGCGATCGCTGGATAGGGCAGGAACTTACATTGGTCGCTTTGCGGGGGATTGAGTGCCAGGATGTGTTCGGACAGCTCCTTGCCCATCGCCAGGCGCTCAGCAGACGGAAAGTGCGAATGGTCAAAGTTCGGAGAGAAGAGTTCGTCTAGCGCCACAATCATCCAATTCTCGGAGTTTCTGTTGATCGCGTCGCGAACGAATTGGCGCATGACGGGCAAGCCGGCCTGCATGTCGCGCATTTTGTGAAGCAGCAGAGTCAACTGAAACTGGCGGAAACGGAGGTTGTCCGGCATCAAGGCGATGCCTTCTTCGATCGCCGAGCGCGCCGTCTTCCAATCCTCGGCCTCCACTGCCGCCCGAAATGTATCATTGATCGGCTTCGTCAGCGCTTGTTCGCGCGCTTTGGTTTCGCCTTTCGCGATCCGCTCCCTGTCGGCGGCTTTCGCTTTGTCGCTGGCGCGCCAGCTGCCATTGAGCACCTTCGGCAAAACCTCATCGAGTTTTGTCGGTTGACCGATAAACGCGATGTGGCCGTCTCGGTCGACCACGAAACTGGTCGGAATCCAGAAAGAAAAGCTGGGCTCCATCCAAAGCTTGTCCATTTCGCCTGTGGAGTCGAACGCCATCCGAAAGTTCAGATTCGAGAACTTTTCGGTCAACCAAGCGTCCAGCTTGCTTCGGGCCTCATCGGTCGTTGGAGCGTCTTCATATGCCGCGACTCCGACGATCTCAAGTCCGCTCTCCCTGTGTTTCTCCTGCAGCTGCATCAGATGGGGCATCGCGTCCACACATGGGCCGCACGAAGTTCTCCAAAATTCGACGATATACACTTTTCCGGGCTCGAAGCTGGTGAGCGGCTCGCCACGCAGCCAGGTTTCCACTTGAATCGAAGGGGCCGGGGACTCGATCTGCAGGACCACAGCGTTTGGCATGAGTTGGTTTCTTTCCTAGAGAGGCACACCGGTTCGCGAGAGAGGCCTCTCTTATTCCTAGGGGTCGCAAGGGTCATGCCAGCGCGCATAGTGCAGGAATGCTTTGAAAAACCTCCGCAGTGCCCAAGGTGGCCGGTGTCATGAACCTGACATTTTTACCAATGTTTGTTCTGAACCTGTCAGATCGTCTGCCGCTGTCAGGTTTTGGACACGCTTCGCGCCAGTTCGAAAAGCGTGGCCCGTCCACACGGTCCCGAAGCGCCAAGGCCATAAGGACGCGTGCGGCACGCAGCCTCTGCCCGTCTTCCCTAGGCCGTTCGCCTCATCAAGGGCAAACCGGCATGCGAAACGCTGCCTGCATGGACAAGCCGTCCGAAGCTCCAGTCCATCCAGAATAGCATTGGCCGGGCAAGTGACAAACTGGCGAACACCCTTCACGCGTGCCGCGCATGACAGCGCCGGCCAACGAGCGCGCAAGGAACCCGTCAAAGCTTCCTCAGCAGCGCTCCGCCGATCGAGTACCCCGCCCCGAAGGCGCAGAGCAGGCCGTAATCGCCGGCCTTCATGTCCTCGTGATTTTCCTTGAACGCGACGATCGCACCGGCCGCCGCCGTGTTGCCGAGCCGCTCCAGCACCATCGGCGCGCGATCATGGCCGACATCGTGGCCGAAAGAGAGCTTCAGGATCATGGCGTTCATGCGCGCATTGGCCTGGTGCAGCCAGAACCGCCTGATCCCATGCGGCGTCAGGCCGTGCTCTGCGAGAAAATCGACGATGAAACGGTGGCCGGCCACCGTCACTTCCTTGAACACCTTGTTGCCGACCTGCTTGATCATGTTGCCGCGCATGTCGATCGCGGAGGTGTCCTCCTGCCCGGCCCGCAGCAGGAAGCCGAGATTGGTGCGGATATTGTTGGAAAACTGCGTCCAGCCGCGCGTGTCGAGCACCTCGAACTTGCCCGGCCGCGTCTCGCCTTCCTCCAGCGCCTCCACCACCATAGCCGTCGAGGCGTCGCCGAAGATGAAATGCGTCTGCCGGTCGCGGAAGTTCAAATGCCCGGTGATGATCTCGGGCGTCACCACCAGCACCCGCTTTTGCCCACCCGCCCGCACCAGGTTGGACGCTACATGCAGCCCCGCTGCCGCCGACGAGCAGCCGAGGCCCAGGTCGAAGGCCGCGCCCTTGATGCCGAGCGCGTTCTGGATCTCGATGCCGATCGCCGGATAGGGCCGCTGGTGATGCGAGGCCGCGCAGATGACGAGATCGATGTCTTCTGGGCCAAGCCCGGCATCGTCGAGCGCGCGCCGCGCCGACGCCACGCCGAACTCCGCCATCACCGACAGCTCGTCGTCGCCGCGCGGGGGATGCGCGGCGTCATCCGCTCGGGATCCAGAATCCCGTCCAGCACCAGAACGTGGCGCTTTTTCACCCCCGACGCATAGACGATGAAGTCGGTGTCCGACTTCGCCAGCTTCTCCTCGCCGGTGATCTCGCGGCGCGCGTTTTCGGCGTCCACCCAAATGTTGAAGCTGCCGACGAGTTCCTCATTGGTGATCGAGGCCTCGGGGATGACGACGCCGACGCCGCTGATGATGACGCGATGCATGCTGCTAAACGATCCCCGTGCGGTTGCCGCGACCTGCGCGTTGCAATAGATAGTGGACGGCGTTGGCTTGAGGGCTTTGGAAAGACACGGCCGCCAATCACCTGGGCTTCGCCCAAGTCTCTCTGCTCTCCGGCGAGCAGTCTCTCGCGTTCCCAGCGGCGCACCGCAGGGATGTGCTGTGCAGCATTTTCATAGATCGGCAAAATTAATTGTTTGGATAAGACCGATCCATGTCCCAAATGGTTGGGGAGCCGTAGACGAAGTGGTTTGCGCGAGACGTCCAGCCATGCGCCAGTGTGTTGAGCGGTGCAGCAGAGGTTGCATAGCCAGCAGCGTTGCGAACGGACATCGTGTTTCAGGAAGTTCTCTAGTCGCCTTCGTTAATGGGCTCTCTCCTCGTTGGTGCAGCGCCTGCCGGGCTCAGGGTTCTCTCCGGGGTGGATCGCAAGGATCGCCGCATGTTTGCGTTGGAACGGGTGGGGCGAAGTGGTGTTCGCGGTTTTGTAGGACCGCATGCGTGGGAGCGATCTCGTCCGCGCAGCGTCCCGGCAAGGACGCGTCTCGGGAACTGGAGTTGATCGGGAATCGAAAGCTCCTTGCGACGGCGTGGCGGAAACGGCTCAGTCGTCTTCCATGGCGTGGAGGATGACGGCAAGCTTGCGCGCCACCGCAACCTTCGCCTTCTTGAAGCCGGCGCGCCCTTGGCAGGCCGCAGGCCCCAGGCCTTCAGGGAAGAGAAGCCAATTTGCCGCGTCAGGATGACGTTGGCCGCTTCATAGAGATGGTCCGCGTCAGCTTGTCGCCGCGCTTCGAGATGCGGCCGTTTCTGCTGATTTCGCCGGATTCGTAGCGCCTGGATGTGAGGCCGAGATAGGCGCCGGCGCTGGAGGATCGGCGGAAGCGGGAAGCATCGTCATAGGTCGGGGCCACCGAAAGCGCGATCACAGCGCCGACACCGGGTGCGGTCATGAACAGCCGGGCCATGGCATTCTGGTTCGCGGCCGCGCGAGCGCGCGCGTCGAGCGCCCTGATCCGCTCGATGATGGATCCGCTCAACGATGGATCGGCGGGCCTCGATCATCGTCTCGACGATTGCTCTGATCTCAGGCGCTGCCGTCAACCCACCGGAGACGATTTCCTCGGCACGACGGGCAAAGCCGCCGAGCTTCTTCCCGAACATGATGCCGAAGGTCTTCAAGAGCCCACGGATCTCGTTCTCGATCTTGCCGCGGATGCCGACCAGGAGATCGCGTGCTGACAGCAGCGCCCGCACGACATAGGCGCCGTGGCTCTTGATGCGGACTTTCCTGAACCATCCGGTTCGCACAATCTGGGCCAGACCGGCCGCGTCATGACGATCCGTCTTGTTCGGCATCATGGAGAGGGCGGCGCTTGCGTGGCGCGCATCGAGACACACGATCGGCAATCCTCGAGCGGTCCCACGATCCAGCTCATGACACTCCTCCAAAAACATCCCGAACTTCTAGACGATTTGCGGTAACGGTCTTTGCCCGGCGGTTCGGGTTCAACGATGATGCTTTCCGTCCTTCCGAGCCGATGCGCTAGCGGCCGGCTAGCCGGCCGCCTCATCAGCCAGGCGCCATCGGGCGTCACGAGGCCAAGTCGGCGGGCCCGGTCCAGCAGTGCCTTGACGGACGACGCCTGCCACTGACGGCCGCCGCGCGGCGTGCGTTCGTGCATACGCTCCAGTTGGGCGGCGATATCCCGCAGCGACAGCTCCGGATCGGCAATGGCGATCCCGGCGACCAGGGTCATCAGGCGATCCTCCGGTGCGCGTCGTGCCGATCGTTTGATCAGCGCCGACGCGGCGATGCGCTCCCGCACCAGCCGGTGCACGGCGCGGCGCAGGCGCTCGATCGTCCAGCTGTGGCCCTTGCTGTTGAGAACGCGCACGACATCATCCCAGCTGTGCTGCGGCCGCATCCGGCGCACCGTCGGCAGCCAGAGTTGGGCCGAGGTGATGAGCTCGTCGAGATAGAGGCGGTCGCGCGCCGCCAACACCGCCCGGATCGCCTCCGGCCGGCGTTCGCGCAGCCCCGGATTGCCGGGAAGCTTGCCGCGCGCCATGGCCGCCTTCATGCCCGCCTTGGTGCGCTCGGCGATCAGTGCGCGCTCGAGCTGCGCTACGGCCCCGAGCACCTGCAGCGAGAACATACCCTGCGGCGTGGAGGTGTCGATCGGATCGCGCAGCGAGCGAAAATGGGCACCGCGCTCCTCCAGCCGTTCGATGACCTCGAGCAGATGGCTGACTGAGCGGGCGAGGCGATCGAGACGGACGACGACAAGCACGTCGCCGGCGGCGATGTCGCGCATCAGTTTCGCCAGCCCCGGCCGCGAGCGCGAGGCGCCGGAGCCATGCTCCTGATGGATCAGGCGGCAGCCGACCGCCTTGAGTTCGTCGACCCGGGCGTCGGTCGCCTGATCCTCGGTCGAGACACGGGCATAGGCAATGAGGCGGCGGATCGGGAGAGCTGTCGGTTGGGCGCGCATTTGGTTGATTTCGAGGGTGTCTTTAAGGCGTTTGTAAACATAAGGAACGCGCCAGAAAACGAACGGTTGAAGGCGTCGTCTCGGTGGATCGGCCATGACTCTGCCCATCGCTGGCTCATATATAACCCATTGGGTTATAGTAAGCGTATGCAGACCGTCGCCGAGACAAGCAGGCGGCGGAGCTGTTTAGCGACGATGAGCGGAAGGAACTGATCGACTTTCTCGCTGCAAATCCGCAGGTCGGCGATGAGATTCCAGGTACCGGTGGCGTTCGAAAGATGCGGTTCGGCTCCAAGGGCAAGGGTAAGCGCGGTGGCGCAAGGGTCATCTACTACTGGTACAGCGATGACGCACCGACCTACGCGCTGTTGGCATACGGCAAGAATGAAAAGATCGATCTGAAACCGGACGAGGCAAAGGCGGTTGCAGCCTTCGCCAAGGCGATCAAGGCAGCGAACAGGAGCAGGACATGAGCGAGATGACAAAATTCGGCGCTGATCTGATCCAGTCTATGTCGGAAGCTCTGGCTCGCGCGCAGGGTAAGGACGTTCCCGGTATCAAGTTGCACAGCGTCGATGTTGGCGCGGTCGACGCCAAAGCCATCCGCAAGAAGCTCGACCTGACACAGGATGAGATGGCGACCGTGCTGGGAACCAGCCCATCCGGCTACAAGAAGTGGGAGCAGGGCAAGCGGCAGCCAAGCGGCGCAGCCCGTACACTGCTTCGCGTCATGGACCGGGAGCCTGAGGCGGTGCTGCGTGCTCTATCGCCCAATGATACCGAGGCCAATGTCCACAACAAAACTCCTGCAGCCGCGCACTGAGCAGGGGAGGGAGGGCCTCTTTCAGAGCCCCGACGCCTTGGTGAGATTGACCCGGAACCGATCGCCGCGGCGCTGGTATTTGCGGGTCATCTCGGCCGACGCGTGGCCGAGATGCTTCTGGACGTAGCGTTCGTCGACCTCGGCTGAGGAGGCGAGGCCGGCGCGCAGCGAATGGCCGGCAAACAGCTTTTGCCGTTCGCTTTCCGAAAGATCGCCGTGCGCGCCGGCCGCCAGCGCCGCGCGTTTGACCAGCCGCGCCACCTCCTGGTCGTTGAGCCGCTCGGCGCCAACCGCCTTGCCCTGGCCGGTGACCCGCCGGAACAGCGGCCCGTGTGCGATGCGGCCGAGTTTCAGCCAGGTCTGCAGCGCCACGACAGGGCAGGTAGCATCCGATGAACCACGGCCGATCTCGACCTCGCGCCAGCCGGTTTTGCCCCGCAGCGTCAACAGCACGCCTTTGTCCGGGAAAAATTCAATCCAGCCCGAAGAATCCTCGGTCTGGTCGCGGCCGACGTCGAGACCGACGAGTTCGGAGCGTCTGAGGCCACCGGCGAAGCCGAGCAGCAGCATGGCCCGGTCGGGCAGTCCGCGCAGCGTGCCGCGCTCGAGTGTCTCCAGCATGGCAATCAGGTCTTCGGGCAGCACCGCCTCCTTTTGCCGGGGCCGGGCGGCGTGCTCGTTGCGGATGCCGGCCATGACGGTGGCGATGTGACGGTCTTTTCTGCCCAGTGGCTGTCCGCGCTGCGTATAATTCCAGGAGAGCGAGGAAAGCCGGTGCTCGATCGTCGAGACCGAGGTGGGCTTCTTGTCGCCGGTCGCCGTGCCGGAGGCGCAGGCGGTGATGTAGAGGCCGACGATTTGCGGATCAGGCGGCAGCACCTCTAGATTCTGGCGACGCGCCCAGGCGCAAAAATGCTTCTTCGACGGGCTCACGCTTCAAGCCATTCTGAGCTTTCTTCATCACCTGAAGACGAAGGAGACTGACGAAGGCGGCAACGGCTATGACGGCGCGGCGCCAGCCGCGCCCTTATTCACTTCAGTTGTTCATGGTGCAAAACGGGAGTGACATTCATGGCGGCAAGTAACAAGCGGCTCATGAAAGCGAGCGAAGTTCCGGCGTTTGTTGATTCGATCATCAAGGCAGGCTCCGAGATCTGCGCCATCGGCCATCACGGATACCCGTGGCGCGCCCAGCCATCCCCAGACCCAGGGCAAGATCGAGCGCTGGCATCAGACGCTGAAGAACCGCATTCTGCTCGAAAACTACTTCCTGCCGGGCGATCTCGACAGGCAGATCGCCGCCTTCGTCGAGCACTACAATCACCGGCGCTACCACGAGAGTCTCGACAACCTCACCCCGGCCGACGTCTACTGCGGACGCGGCCAGACCATTTTGTTGCAACGAGAAAGGATCAAGCGAAAGACCATCGAACAACGGCGCCTGCGACACCGCAGAGACGCCGCTCAAATGACAACCGCGATGCGCCAGAGCCTCCGCTAAATCAGAGCGCCAGTTGTCTCAAATTCCCTGACGACGGACACTGTCCGGCGTCAGCACCAATGAGATAAAATCGGCTTAACTGAGATAGTAGGATTATGGCTCATCGTAGCCCTTCAAAGGAGCGAAGATGAACAGAAAGCCGGGACACCGAAGCCGTATGCTGAGACGGTCATCAAGGACATTGCCGCGTTGTATTTAAAGGTGAGACTTCTCGCCTAATGATATCAAGCCCTTAGCCTTGCACAAGCGATCTCGGCTATCTCAATTTGTGCGACTGGTGGCGTGCGCCATCGCGCTCGCAGATTTCAGCGATGCTGAACGTGCCACCGAAGAATTTGTTTGCGGGCCTTGTTTGAAAGACGGGAATCATGTGCACCGCGTGGCGTCGCGCCGTGCGATTCGCCTTGACGCAACTCGCCGACCAGATCGAGGTGACCGGCCAATTGTTACCGCCGTGGTTTTGCTTTAATGGCCAAGGCCGCCTGATGGCTACGATCACCTACGTTTTCACCATCAACCGCGTCGCGAAAAAGCTTGGAGAAGATCCTGAGCTACTTCAGGCGATCGTCAGCAACGACGACAAACTCTCCTACGGCAGTGTCATCAGGGCGCCGGGAAGAGTAGCAGCTCGAGGCCTTCGTCATCCCTCCCTTGTGGGCGGCCTAGCAGGAATTGGGGCGACCATGGCAGATGGCGTATTCGCCGCCTGCCTCTTCCTGGATTTCCCGCTTGATTCCGTCAGGTACGGGGCGGTCGGCCGCCGTCCTTCGAGGGCCAAGGTAGTTTTAGCCAGTTATTGAAAGCTTCGAGCTCGTTCTTCTCAGGATGGTCGTGGAGGATTTCGGCGACTTCATGAAGGCTGAGACGAGGGCTGCGGGTGACCACGAAAACACCTCAGTAGAACCATGCGCAATGTTCCGTAGTATATATGTAAAATCGACACATGAGAATGTGCCCAACTCACATTGCGCGCGCGAAGACCGCGCCATGTATTGCTGAAGGAGGGGCGTGCAATGTGCCGGTGCCGACCGGTACCGCGCAGCTTTACAGGGGCTCAAGTCGAGAACCTGACCAAACAACCGGCTTCAGCTTGCTTTTGAGGCAGTTGCACCTGATTCCAGGGATAACTAAGGGTTGGTTCGATCCGACGCTGTCCTGTGTGATTGGGGGCTTGGGGTTACGAGCCTGTGCCGGACCGAACCCCCCACCCATCGAGGCCGCCAACCGCTGAGCAGAAAACCAGCCTTCGCGCGACGGCGGACCTCGTCAGCCTCTCGAAAGCTTGGCCGAGTAGGTTGCTCATCTGATCTGTGGAAGTGAGGATAGCGTGCGCCCGCACAAACTAAACATTCATTGTAGCAGCTTGGCTGCAGGTGCAGCACGCCGTATCACAAGAGCAAGCGGACAGGCCGGCCAAGCCGGCTTTGAGCAGCACTTGGGCGAGGCGCGCCGAGCCGCAGCCCGAGTTCCCGCCGCCAGCGTCTCGGCTCTACCAGACCCGTTCCATCCTTACCTGTCTCAAGCAGACCTGAGCCTCACCCACGCCGCGGTTCAGGCAGACGCTGAACCGGTCCATTTGTCAGTTTTAGCTATCGATCCAGACGAGCTTCAACGAACGCCGGAGCATCCACCCTTTTCGCCGCTACGCTTTGATCAGGATCCCAGAGAGTCCTTTCCTCCCCTAAGCTGGCGACACGACAGCCAGCAGGCGGCGGACGAGCTGATGGCTGCACTTCCCAGCTTCCGCTCAGGCGAGGAGGTCCTCGCCAATGGTTTGCATAATACAGGGGAGTTGAGGTCAACGAAGAGGCAGAGGACCCTGAACAATCTGCATCATGCTGTCAGTGAGCGGCAACCAAGCGAGATTGGCAACTCAGGCGCTCGCGTGCCGATGCAGCCCCCCACCCATCAGGTGGGTACATCGGAATGGGAGGCGCAACTCGTGATGCGGGGGGATGAGCACGAATACACCCCAGCACCGCATCCCGGAGGTGGTGGGTCGATGCCCTCTGCAGTGCAGCCGGATCGTCCAATTGTGGTCCCAGACGGTCGCGACAAGCGTCCTGTTTATTCCAACGATGCCACCGCTATCGAAGGGCTGAGGTCAGCACTCCGCGCGGGTAAGGCCAAGGCGAACACGGTCACTAACAATGTAAATTCTCTTTTCACCTTTAGTCGTTGGCTCCTTGACAACAACAGGCCAGGGTTTGCTGCGCGGCTTTACCATCCGTCGCTGGATCAGGATCTCAAGGAGTACGAGAGTAAGGGTGGTTCCTCCACCGTGGCTGGCGCACTGGGTTACCTCAAGAAGTCGACGGGCGGAGCCGCCCTGATTGTGGCGCGCGCTGTCCTGACCCCCCATCCTGACGACGCCGCGCTCATTCGAAATTACAGAGCGGCTTTGACCAAAGAGTACCAGGCATCGCCTGCGACCGGACCGAATCCAGGTACCGTTGGCAGCTATGCAATTGCTCTTAGACGTTTCAGTCAGTACCTGCATCAAAACAACAAGCCTGGAATTGCGGCTCGGATTTACGACAAATCGCTGGATAAAGATGTTGAGAGCTACAAGGCCTCCGCTTCTAATGTTGAGGTAAGGGTCAGTGCTGCACTGGTTCATCTCCGGAACTTCCTGCCGCGCCTTGTGCTCGGGCGCGAAATTGTCCTTGCTGCTCATCCGGAAAACGCGGTCGGCATGGAGGCTCGTCCACATGGCGACGCTGCGCAGCATAGCGCACTACAGCAGGCATTCGATTGGCCAGAGGAGCTCCTCCCGGAAGGTCATGAAGAGGGCACCGCTCTACCATTGTCTCTCGTCCCAACCGCGCACCACCAAGCACCGGACTTTGGAGAGGCCGTCCCGCACTTGAACTGGCGCTACGGCGACCAGCACGCGCCGGACGAGCTGTTCGCTGCACGGGACAGGAGCAACCTGCTGCCAAGCGAGGAGGTGCCACATAGATATGGACGGGGACTCGCTATGCAGCCCAGATTGTGGGCGGAGAATTCCGCCTCGCCAGAGCTCTTTCGACGGACGACGGAGCAGGCCCTGCCAGCGTTCGCCAGGGCTGAGGAGACACCCTCCGCGGTTGACGAGGCAACGCAGGCCGCTCAACAAGCTTTGGCTTGGTTGCAGGAGGAGATGGAGGAGACCGAACCGATGCAGGATCCCCATCAAGTGGATACATCGGAATGGGAGGCGCAACTCGTGATGCGGGGAGATGAGCACGAATACACCCCAGCACCGCCTCCCGGAGGTGGTGGGTCGATGCCCTCTGCAGTGCAGCCGGATCGTCCAATTGTGGTCCCAGACGGTCGCGACAAGCGTCCTGTTTATTCCAACGATGCCACCGCTATCGAAGGGCTGAGGGCAGCACTCCGCGCGGGTAAGGCCAAGGCGAACACGGTCACTAACAATGTAAATTCTCTTTTCACCTTTAGTCGTTGGCTCCTTGACAACAACAGGCCAGGGTTTGCTGCGCGGCTTTACCATCCGTCGCTGGATCAGGATCTCAAGGAGTACGAGAGTAAGGGTGGTTCCTCCACCGTGGCTGGCGCACTGGGTTACCTCAAGAAGTCGACGGGCGGAGCCGCCCCGATTGTGGCGCGCCCTGTCCTGACCCCCCATCCTGACGACGCCGCGCTCATTCGAAATTACAGAGCGGCTTTGACCAAAGAGTACGAGGCATCGCCTGCGACCGGAACGAATCCAGATACCGTTGGCGGCTATGCAAATGCTCTTAGACGTTTCAGTCAGTACCTGCGTCAAAACAACAAGCCTGGAATTGCGGCTCGGATTAACGATAAATCGCTGGATAAGGACGTCGAGATCTGCAAGGCTTCCGCCTCTTATCTTAAGGTAAGGCTCGGTGCTGCACTGGCTCATCTCCGCAAGTCCCTGCCGCGCCTTGTGCTCGGGCGCGAAATTGCCCTTGCTGCTCATCCGGAAGACGCGGTCGCCAAGCGCGTCGGGGACGTGAGTGAAGCTGCGCCAGCGCCACCGGCAAGGGCTCGCCAACCCGCTTCGCCAGCAACCGCCGGGCTGCCAGACACCTACCGCGGCCTTCCAGTGGTTGATGTGACGACGCTAACGACCAGTTCCTCCGATGCTCAGATCGGGGCGTTCGATCCGACAGCCGCGTCCAAGGTCGCCAACGGGTCGGTGCTCGGCGCCACCGAGTGGCTGAGCGACGCCCATATCCAGAGGGATTACCAGTTGCTGGAGGGGCAACTGCAGAGGATCGATCCGACGCTCGCCGCCCGGACACGGCTGGTGGATCCGTCGGTATCCCATCTACTGCGTCACATGGCGCCGCAAGACGCGCGCGGCACATTGCAGTCCATCTATAATCAAAGCAACGCCCCAGCCGACTTCCTGTTCTTGCCAGTGAACAATGGCACTCCTACCAGCCCCGGCACCCATTGGTCGCTGCTGCTCGTTGATCGCCGCGACCCGGAAAGGCGGTTCGCCTATCACTACGACTCCCTCCAGCGAGAGGGATACAACGACGCGCCTGCAAGACAGCTCGCAGGACTGCTGAACGCCACCTTGGCGCCAGCCCGCATGGCCCGACAGCCGAACGGTTACGATTGCGGCGTCTTTGTGGTGGACGGCACGTGGGCGCTGGTTGGACGATTGATCGACGGGGAGCGGCCGGACCACGAGCCGCTGCCCCTCGACAAGCTCGTCGCCGATCGGCAGGCGCTGCAAGACCGGCTGAGAGGGCGCTTGCCGCACGAGCAAGAGCCCCGGCAGCTGTTGGATGCTGAACCCGCCTCCCCACCAATGATGGCCTTCGACCCAGCGGAACTCCGGCGACTGCTGGATGACGAGCCTGCCTCCTCTTCGCCAAGAGGTATTTCGATCCCACATGCGCGAACGGACCGTGTCCATCAGCCAACCCAGGCGCCGTGGCTCCCTGAACGCAAAAGATAACTTTGCGGTTCAAGCGAAGTGAGGATTTGACCCCCCTATGGGCGAACTGGAGATTTGACCCTCTCATTGTTTTGCGGTTTCTTTGGTCTCGAGCGTCGTTCCGGCCTTCTGCAATAGGCCGTTATGCTGCACCGTTCACGGGCCCTGCTCGTCAAGCAGCGGACGATGCTCCTGCATTCTATCCGCGCACATCTCGCCGAGCTCGGAATTTCGACTGGGGCCGGGATCAGTCAGATGACCCCGGTTGTTCGAGAACTCGCACAAGGCGAACGCACCCACGTCCCTGAGCTTGCCCGGTTCGTGCTCAAAGCACTTGCCCGGTTGGTCTGCGATCTCACCCAGAGACTTCACACGATCGAAAAGAAGCTGATCTCCTGGCATTACCGAAACGATCTGTCGAACCGGCTGGAGACCATTCCTGGTGTCGGCTTTGTCACGGCCTCGGCGCTGGGTTCTATCGTCCCTGACCCGGAGGTTTTCAGATCAGGTCGGCATTTCGCCGCCTGGCTCGGCTTGGTGCCGCGACGCCGTCTAATCGATTGGGGGCACGATCCTGGCGGAACCCTCACTGAAGCTGTTAGCTGGATCCGGTTTGCGCCCGCCACAAGCGAGCGTAAGCGCCTTCGGCTGTCAGCAGATCAGCATGCCTCCCTCTGCAACAACCCGCCCCTTGTCCAAGACCACGATCTTGTCGGCCCTACGAATGGTGCTGAGCCGATGAGCGATGACGATGATCGTCCTACCGGCCCGACGCAGATTCTCAACCACCCGCAGGACAACCCGCTCGGCGACCGAGTCGAGAGAGGTCGCTTCGTCGAGGATCAGTACCTCCGGATCCCGGTACAGAGCCCGAGCCAACGCAAGGCGCTGCTTCTCGCCCCCGGAGAGGCGTACGCCGTTTTCGCCTAGATAGGCCTGGAAGCCACCGGGCCAGAGCTCGATCACCTCCCGCAGCCCTGTTTGATCGCAGATTTGGAGGATTTTCTCGATGTCCGGTTCGAACTCGCCAAGGGCGATGTTGTCGATCACCGAGCCCGAGAACACGTCGATCGATTGCGGTACCGCAGCGACAACCTTGCGCAGGGATGCTGTCGAGAGGTCCTGGAGGGCATAACGGCCTAGCCGGATGTGTCCACCCTCAAGCGGGTAGACATTCTGCAGCAGCGCCGCAAGGGTGCTCTTGCCCGAGCCGCTTTCCCCCACCACCGCTGTCATTTCCCCGCGGCGGAAGGTGACGCTAAGATCCTGGAAAAGCTCGAGCTGGCTACCATAGCGAAACGTGACCTTCTCCAGGTGGATGTCGCCAATGTCGGATTTGGTGGCATCGATGCCGCCGCCGCTTTCCGGCTCCAGGTCAAAGATCTCGAACAGGCGATCCGCCGCGATAAATGCGTGTTTCAGTAAGTCCCGGACACCTTTTCCGGTAAGTCCCGGACACCGTTGGAGTGCACCCCCAGACTGAGACAAGGAAAATAGCGGACAGTTTCCCCGCAAGGAGAGGAAACTGGGGCATGGCCGGACGGCAAAGAGTTATTGATGATGACCAAAAGCTGGAGCTTCTCCGGCGCATGGAGGCGGGCGAAATCGTCAGCAAGTTGGCAGATGAGGTTGGTATCAGTCGCCAACGACTTTACGAGTGGCGTGATCATCTCAGGCTTCATGGTAATCTGAAGTCACGTCGGCGCGGCCGGCCGGCCAGATCGACAGCAGGAGTTGACGGGACCACACAGCTGCAGAGTGCAGTCGATGTGCCGGCACCTCAGGAAAAGGCACTGACCAAGGCCAGGCGCCGGATCAGGGAACTGGAGCAGAAGGTCGGGCAGCAGCAGCTCGATCTCGATTTTTTTCGCGAAGCCTTGCGGCACTTCGAGGAAGATCAGCGTCGGAGCAGCGCTCCTGGCGAAACGGCATCTTCAAAGTCATCGAAAAGATGATGACCGGCCTGTCGCAAGGCGAATTCAACATCGACAGAATGTGCTGGCTCGCTGGTGTCAGCCGCGCGAGCTATTACCGTCACTGGCTGGATTCAGCCCCTCGTCGAGCCGAGACGGGTTTGCGCGATCTCATTCAGAAGCTGGCTCTCGGCAACACACACTACGGCTACCGCCGGATTGGCGCCCTGCTTCGGCGCGAGGGGTGGCAAGTCAATCACAAATGCGTTCTGCGGATCATGCGTGAAGACAATCTGTTGTGCCTGCGCGCCAGCCCCTTTGTTCCTGTGACGACCAACTCCAGGCATGGTTGGCAAGTCGTGCCGAACCTCGCGAGGGGAATGATCCTCAATAGCGTAAACCAGCTATGGGTTGCCGATATCACCTTCCTGCATCTGGCTGAGGAGTTTGCCTTCCTTGCCGTTGTCCTTGACGCGTTCAGCCGCAAGGTTGTCGGATGGGCGCTGGATACGCATCTTAGAGCAAGCCTTGCCATCGAAGCTCTCGAGATGGCCATCGCTGATCGCCAGCCCGTACCCGGGAGCCTCATTCATCATTCCGACCGCGGGGTTCAATACGCTTGCGGGGCCTACTCCGAACTTCTGCATCTACACGGTATCCAGGCAAGCATGAGCCGTGTCGGCAATCCTTACGACAATGCGAAGGCGGAGAGCTTCATGAAAACCCTGAAACAGGAAGAGGTGCAAGGTCTCGCCTATAAGGATGCAGATGATGCCCGCAAGCACATCGGCGCTTTCATAGAGACCGTTTACAATACGCAGCGCCTGCATTCGGCGCTCGACTACCTCAGTCCAGAGGAATACGAACAGAAGCATTCGCGCGGGCGACGGACGGAAAAGGCTGCATAGCTTAACACGGGAGGTGTCCGCTATTTTCCTTGTCTCAGTCTGGGGGTGCACTCCACCGTTTTCACTAACTCTCGGACAGTGATTCCGCTAAGTCCCGGACAGTTTCCGGGGTGGATTTGACGGACGGTTCTCGGCTGCGCCGTTCTGGCATTTTAGCTCTCTCATCATCGAACCTAGAGAGCCCATGCCAAGACGGAAGCAAGCGAGACGAACGAGCGTGAGGGATATCCGGACGATCCTGGGCCCGACCCATGAACAGGGTCTTTCGGTGCGCGAGGTCGCAGAGCGACTGAAGATCGGCAAGACCTCGGTTTCGACCTATTGCTGCGGGCGCGGGAGGCGGGGCTGTCGTGCTGGCCGCTGCCTGCGGGCTTTGACGACGATGCGGCGCTGGAACAGCGTCTGTTTCACCGAATGGGCCGTCCGCCGCAGGATCTGAGCGAGCCGGATTGGGCGCGGGTCGCCCGAGAGCTGAAGCGCGAAGGGGTGACGCTGACGCTTCTGTGGCAGGAGTATCGCGCCGCCCATCCCGACGGCTACGGCTACACCTTTTATGTTGCGGCCAAATTTATGTTGCGTAGGCAGCTTTTCCGGGGATGTTTGGGTCGTCGGGTCGTTCTTGACGCAACATAATTCGATGGCTGGGTAGCAAGCCTTTCCCAATGGAGGTTTACTAGGAATCAGACGACTGATGCCGGCCACTCGGCCGGACGCTACCATAAGACGCGCCATTTGCCGAAGAGCGGAACCGTTACTTTCGCCACTGTGCGGAATGCGGGGCGACCGCCGCTTCGCTCAGGGTCAAACGCGATTGGCGAACGCGTTATACAGTCTATGGCGCTTGGTCATCTGTGGATCGGTACCAACGATCTTCACGGTTGCCAGCAAATGCCCGATTTCCGAACCCGTCAGGCCATAGGTGGTATCTCCCAACGCATCCGCGATTGCCTGAAATTGCGATCGCGTAAATGTCTTCACTGTCCATCCTCCTCCCGTCGGTCGTCGTGGCGACGCGCCTACGAGCGCGCGAACGCCAGTAAGGGTTCGATCTCGTGGTTGTCGGCCGCCCGCAGCGCCGCGACATAGTGGGCACGGGTCTCGCCAGCGTCGACCAGGTTTGCCCGGCCCCAGCTAAACGGTGGTCGTCCAAGCTGGCGAGCAAGCAGGTCGCCGACCATGCGGGAAAACCGTCCGTTTCCGTTTGGGAAGGGATGGATGGCAACCAAACGGTGGCTGAACCGGACGGCGATTTCGTCGGGTGGGTAGGTACCGTGCTCGACCCAATAGCGCACATCGTCGACCGTCTGCCTGACATCCACCGCGATGCGGAAAGCATCAACGCCGATGTTCCGGGCCGTCATGCGGTACTGCCCCGCCCAACGCCACACCTCGCCAAACATGCGCCGGTGCAGCTCGTTCAGGAACTCATGGTCGAGGACATCGCGCCTTCGCGACATCGCCCAGCGCAAGCCTTCGCCGATGTTGACCTGTTCGGCCTCATTCAGCTCGTGCCGCAGTGTGATGTAGGACGGGATGAGCTGCTCCCGCTCCTCGGCGGTTAGCGGTGTATTCGCTTCGTCATCATCCTGGAACAGAGGATCGTCTTCCATGGGGATCAGTCATCCTCCCACAGTCGTCGTGGCGAGTCGGCAAGAATGGCATCGATGAGACGGCGACGTTCGTCCTCCAGATCCGACTTGATCAAAGCTTGGTTTTCCAGCCGCATGGTATGATCCAGGCGAGTCATGTCCTGTCCCGCCTTTTCTGCCGCTCGCTCGCGAAGGATGTCGTCTAGCGGCTTGATCGGAACGAAGGCATAGACAAACGTGCAGTTCATTGCCGCCGCGGCTTCCCGAAGGGTCTTGATCGTCGTCGCGCCCGAAACCTCCGCCTTCTCGATGGCCGGAATGCGAGAGGGGGCTGCGCCCATGCGAGTGGCGAGTTGCCGGGTGCTCATCCCCAGAGCTTCACGGATGGCTTTCATCCAACCGCGAGGTGGCGCAATGAGCTTTAGGTCCCGCAGCGGTGCGAGACGCCGTTCCAATTGTTTGCGCGCGAGCGAAGTCTGTTTTATGTTCATAGATATATGTCCATATTCGGTTCACGATAGCATAAAAAAATGAGCAGAGAAAAGCCAAAAAAACATGCATATATGATCAAAAGAACGATAATTGGACATAAAGGAATGAGCAGAATCGGTCGGACGAACGAAGCGGATAGCGCAGATTCTCAATTCAGCTGCAATCGAGACACAGGGCCTGCCGCTAAAGCCGTCCTCGAACGATTGAGGCGACCGTAGAAGACATTCCCGACCATCGTCTTCATTCGCCAGACGCATCTATTGGGAGCATGCCGGGGTGCTGGCTGGCATGCTCTCTCGGCTGAGCAATCTTCCCAAAGGGGAGGGGCACGAGCGCCGCTTCGTCAATAACGCGCTGATTTTCCTACAGGCGCGGCAGTTGGGTGCAAGCGTGCTGACCGGAAATGTCCGCGACTTCGATTTCCTTGCTCCCTCGGGCATGTGTCGCCGGGGCGGAGGGCCTTCCCCCATTCTGCCGAGATGGACCAGCGCATCCCGTTGTCCGGTTCCCGGTTTTGCCGCGAGCCGATCGCGCACGCCGCTAAAGTCTGCCGCGTGCGAGAACAGGAATCGCCGCGACTGCGTCACCTGTAATAAATTGTAGCGCTCAACTTCTTCATCGCTGATAGCGACAGGCTCGCCGGAAGCCAAGCCCTGGCCGAAGCCGGGTAGCGCCGCATGCTCGTTGCCGTCGGCATTATGGCGCTAAAGTATTTCATTCAGATTTCTTTCTATTTGAGAGAAACATTATAGTAAAGCCGACATCTCGTCTATATCCATTAAATCATTCATTTTTATTACTCATGATTCACCCGCATTATGCCCGAAGTTACAGGCGCCGCGATACATGTTGCTCCATGAAACAATCATGCCTGCAGGCCGGGTCCGAAGGTTTGGTGGTAGATCGCCTCGATACGCTCCGCCTCGTCATCCGTCAGAGCGATAAATTCCGTTTCACGGGCGCGGTTCGAAAGACGCCCGCCGTTCTGATGAAGGAAGCGAAAGAGCAGATCGGTCAGACGCTCGGGCATGTCGATGAAGGCATCGACCTGCTGCCGGAACTGATCGTAGCGGCGCAGGAAGGCGGTCTCGTCGGGAAGATCCTGTTCTATCGTCCGCCGGACGCAGGCGTAGAGAAACTCGGCGTGGGGCGTCGCGTCGAAGAAGCGGTAGAAATCCCCAGTGTCGTTCAGCACGCGGACGTTGAATTGCGGCGTCGGCTCCCATTCGATCAGCGGCAGCAGGCGCTGCGAATAACTCTCAAGCACGCCCCGGTACTCGGCGATGTTCTCCAGTATCGCGACCGAAACAGGGAACACTATTCCGGGCGGGTTGAAGCCGCGCGCGACAAGGACATGATGGATCAGGTAGCGGTGAATGCGGCCGTTTCCATCTTCAAATGGGTGGATGTAGACGAAGCCGAACGCGAGGATCGCCGCCACGATGACCGCATCGAGGCTTTGGGCGGGGCCGTAGTCGAACGCGACCATGCCGTCGATCAGCGATGCCAGGTCCTCGGGCCGGGCGCTGATGTGATCGGGCAGCGGCATGCGGTTGTCGCGGTCATGCTCGCCGACGAACCCGCCCTCCTGTCGAAAGCCGAGCTTCACGAAGCGGCATCGCCGAGCACGATTCTTTGCAGGCGCAGCAGCTCATCGCGATCAAGTGGCTGACGACCGGCCTCGCCGATGGCGCGCCCCCAGCGCTGGATACGGTCCTGCCGCGGACGCTCGCCCTCTATCGCATAGCTTGATAGCGGGTCCTTGAGCAGAAGGAAGGCGGCCGTCCGCGCAAGCAGGTCGCGCGGCACGTCCGCGACGATTGCCTGCGCGCCCCGAGGCAGGTCCAGGCCGATGAATTCTTCAAGGACCTTGGTGCGGAACACGAGCGGGCAGAAATTCGGCGTGCCGGGCAGGTTGTCCTTAACGCGGTAGCGCGGAGCGGTCTTACCCTGCGCCGCCCATTGCAGCTCGGGGTCGACAACAGGAACATAGCGTCCGGCGGCCGCGTCGGAGAGATCGAGGCGCGTATCCGTCAGCCACTCATAGAGAAACCAGATCCGGCGGGCGTAGCTGCCGGTCGGGCTTTCACGAACAAGCGCTTCGATCGATGCGGTTCCGGTCGTCAGAAACAGTCGCTTGAGGATTGCAAGGTCCAGTCCCTCGTACTTGAGAGCGAAGGTCAGGTGCCTTCAAGGGTTGGATGCGGCGCATGCCGAGGCGTCATAATGCGCCAGCCGTCCCGCTCGGTGATGCGGTGATGCTCGCCGGTGGCGGAGAGAGTGCGCGGCAGGGGCACGGCAAGCCCATAGGCCCCGATTAGCGCGCTGTAGCCGGCGAGAGTCGCGGTTTCAGGAAGGCGTGTTTCCTGAAAAACGTTCACCGGCCCTGAAAATTGATGCTGCTGCGGAGCAACCATGAAAACCGTGCCTTGCTTCTGAATTTCGATACGACCTACCAAAATTCCTGAAAAATGATTCTAATTTATGAAAGCCGATACGTCCAAAGCTATTGCCACGAAAAGGGATTCTTAGCGCCGAATGCTGTTCCTTCAGCGCGCATCGGTCTACAAGCAGCGCATCTCATCGAGCGATACATTAACAAATTCAAACACTTCAGAGGCATCGCGACGCGCTACGACAGAGACCCGCTAAACTTCCTCGCAGCAATCAAACTCGCATCGGTTCGCACGGTTGAAAAGTTATGAGTTAGCGGCCCAGCTGGATCCGGTTTGCGCCACAAGCGAGCGTAAGCGCCTTCAGCTGTCAGCAGATCCGTACGCCTTCCCTCCGCAACAACCCGCCCCTTGTCCAAGACCACAATCTTGTCGGCCCTACGAATGGTGCTGAGTCGATGAGCGATGACGATGATCGTCTTACCGGCCCGACGCAGATCCTCAACCACCCGCAGGACAACCCGCTCGGCGACCGAGTCGAGAGAGGAGGTCGCTTCGTCGAGGATCAGTACCTCCGGATCCCGGTACAGAGCCCGAGCCAACGCAAGGCGCTGCTTCTCGCCCCCGGAGAGCGAGGGGCTGTGGGATCAACGAACTTACGCAGATCGTGACCGACGGGCGTGTGGCTCCTGAGCAGCGCGAGGCATTCGGCGAAAAGCTCAATATTGGGTTTTGTTGCAACGACTGAGTTGGGCTCAGGGAGGATTGGTGCGCGGCTGGTCAGGCAGCGAGAATGGAGAACTGTTCGGTCAGGGATGGATTCGGATTGAAGGCGTACCTCGCCTGTGGCTTGCGCATCATGTCATCATGCGAGGCCGGTTCGATCGTCGCTGCAATAGGGGCGAGTGTCGATGCGCCTGATCGTTCGCGCCCACTACAGCAGTTGATTGGCACGAACCAGCAGAGAACGCGCGTGTTCAGATTTTCAAGAAAACCACCGCGAGCACGAGTCAGATATTCGCGATCAGTCATGAGGCGACAAGGCAAAATTCTGGGAACCGAAGCCGATCTTCCTCTTCCAAACAGGAACGTTCGTTACTGCTTGAGGGTATAGAGATGAGTTTGGCGGTATCCCTCGTCGGTCCAATTCTTCGGTCAGACAGCGTTTTTCGGAGCGCCCCCATAAAAGTTCGCGTGGGCAGTTGCACTCATTGTCGGCTTTATGACAACAGCGGACATGAAGCGCGAGCCTATCAGAGTGGCCCCTTGTTATAAATGGGTTTTCCTGGATTGGTTCGCCATTTGCTTGGCTAATGCACAACTTCCCGATCAGCAGGATACTTCCGTGAACAGCCCTGGCAAACATACAGTCGTCACGGCGACATACGAGACACTTCGGCTCCACCGCGAGGATCAGGCAATAGCCTTCGACGCCATCGGCGATCGCTATGACGAGGCCTTTCCGCACAAGGAAGGCCAAGTCCTGGCGGGCGAATGGCTGATCAAGTCCTTGCCGACGGGTTCACGGGTTCTGGATCTTGGCTGCGGGACCGGCGTCCCAACCGCACGCCAATTGCTCGACGCCGGTTTGGAGGTCGTGGGTGTCGATTTGTCTGCCGTGATGGTGAAACTCGCCCGCGAGCATGTTCAGGGCGCGACGTTCCATCAACTGGACCTTGCTGACTTGCGACCGGGCGGGCCGAGGGACCTCGGCCGGTTCCAGGCCGTTGCGGCCTTCTTCTCGCTGCTGATGCTTCCACGAGTGGAGATTCCCCTCGCGCTAGCGACGGTCCGTCATCTGCTCGCTCCTGGGGGCTTATTCGCCCTCTCGATGGTGGAGGCGGATGTGGACGATTTCCCGGTACCATTCCTCGGAAATACTATCCGGGTCTCAGGCTATCTGCGAGAGGAGTTGCGTACGGTGGTCGAAGCGGCAGGGTTCACAATCGTGCAGGAGACGTCTTCCGCCTACGTCCCTGCGGTGGCCGACGTGCTGCCGGAAGAACAGATCTTCCTCTGCTGTGAGTTGCGCGGCTGAGTGCAAGTTTGCATTGACCATTCAGGCTTGGTTCTGGCCGACAGGCTCAGTGCGGCCGCTCTTAGATGTGCTCGTTTACCAGCGGCGGGCGTTCTGGGCGCCGTCGATGTAAGATGCGATACGCCTGCGTCTACGCATATACTGTAACGGCTTTCTTTCGGCACGTCCGATTGTGGTGTGGGCGATTCCTGAATAGCCGAAGCGGACGGTGCACCGTCCCGGAATGAGCTCGCCAAAGTCCTCATTCAGGAAACGGGACCACTTTGCCGGGCTCGAAGCTCGTGAGGGGCTCGCCACGCAGCCAGTTCTCGACGTTAATCGAAGGGGCCGAGGACTCCATCTGGGGACTGTCAGGAATTCTGTGCGCGAGGCCATGATGATGGAAAGGAGGTGGCATGAAAGAGGCCGCGCTTACTGGAAGAACGGATCGCCAAAGATGTTGATGGTGCTCGAGGGACAGTCGCACTTCCCACCTTGCGGCGTACCGTATTGGGGTTTCGAGACTCTCAATAACGGAGGAAGTGCGACCGTGCCTTACGATTATCACATCGGCGTGGATTACCACAAATCCTACAGCCATCTCGTCGTTCAGGATGGAACCGGGCGAACGCTGCGCTCGGGGCGGGTCAAGAACGACCGCCATTCGATCGCGGCGTTTTTGGATCGCTACAGGGACAACTCCCATGCTGTCGTCGAGGCCACCCGCAACTGGATGGTCATCTACGACTGGCTCGACGACATCTGCGATGATGTCGCGCTCGCCCACCCTTTGAAGGTGAAGGCGATCGCCGACGCCAAGATCAAGACGGACAAGATCGACGCGACGGTGCTGGCGCATTTGCTGCGAGCCGATCTTGTTCCCGAAGCCTGGGCGCCGAGCGAACAAGCCCGCGGGAACTGCGCCTGGCGCTACGCGAGCGTATGTTTTACGTGCGGCTGCGCACCATGGAGAAGAACCGCGTCGTCACAGTCTTCGACCGCTATCCGGAGCAGACGGTCCGGCTCAAGAAGCTCGCCGATCCGTTCGGCAAGACCGGGCGCAAGCAATTGGCGGAATTGCCTGTCTCGCCGATCGATCGCATCCAGATCGACCGCAGCCTCGCCTTCGTCGATGACATCAATGCGCGGATTAAACAGTCGGAAACGACGATCCGGGCGCTGACGCGAGAGAACACCAATGTGAAGCTGCTGAAGACAATTCCCGGCATCGGGGAATTCTTCGCCCGGTTGATCGACGCCGAGATCGACGATATCCGCCGTTTCCGCTCGGCCAAGAAACTTGCCGCCTATGCCAGCCTTGTCCCGTCAACCTATGCGAGCGGTGGCAAGACTTACCATGGCAAGATCATCAAGCAGGGCAACAAATGGCTGCGCTGGGCTTTTGTCGAAGCGATTGGTCCAGCCGTCGCCACCGATCCGCAACTGAGAGAACAATATGAGCGCCTGAAGCCCCACGGCACCAACAAGGCCAGGGTGGCGATAGCGCGAAAACTATTGACGATCGCATTCCAGCTCCTGCGCGAGCAGCGCCCTTACGAACAGCGCGGCCACAACGGGCAAGGATGCGCGTCAACGATATCCCGGCTTCTCTAATCGGCGCGGTGAGGTCAAGCACTATCGAGTTTTCCACCTATGCAGTTTTCGTCGTCGTTTCGCGGCCCGCGCTTCTCTCCGGGATCGGCATCAAGACCCTCCCATCATGGGATAAGAAGAATGACGTGATCCAATCTGTCCTGCATCCTGGAAGCGCGTCGCGCCATCGGAATAAACCGGGATACGAATTCACATCATCCGTCGTCCGCGAAGGACGCCTTCCGCCGCGTGGCGGAACTCTATGTTCCTAGGAAAGTAAAAACTATGCTGTTGCTGTTGAACTATTTCGTGTCCAGCGGAATTCGGAACCGTCGCTCCATATCCGATGCAGGATTACTGCAAGGCGACGCGCCAGTGCAACGACGGCCTTTTTGGCCCCACGTCGTTTGGCGACATTCATCGCCCACGCTTTCAGCCATGACCATTTCGCTACTCGCGTCAATAGAACCTGTGCCGCTTCGTAGAGGAGTTGCCGCAGCATGGCGTCGCCGCACAGTGAGATGCGACCTATCCGGCGACTTTCTCCCGATTGATTCAGAACCGGGGTTAATCCCAGCACCGCTCCCACAGCTCGTGAGTTTCGGAAGCGGGCCGGGACGTCGATCGTCGACGTGTATGCCAGAGCGACGATCGGACCGACGCCGGGCACTGTCATTAACCGCTGGCAAACCGGATCGCTGCCAGCCGCATCTCGAACCTTTCGATCCAGCTTGGCGAATTCCTCGCGTAGCTTCCGTCTCGCGACAAGCAACGAGCCCAGGATCTCTGCCAACTCCGGCATTCCCTCAATGAGCTCGTATATGCGCTCCTCGAACTTGACCGCCCCGACGATGCCCACCTTAAGCCCGAAGTTACGCAGCAGCCCACGAATGTCGTTCTCAATGGCTATCGCCTTTCCCTTGAGCAGCATGCGTGCGGTCATCAGCGCACGGCGTTTCTGGCTCGCCAACGTCTTAACATGCACAGGGCGGAACAGATTGACGCGCATCATCTGTGCAATGCCCCGGGCGTCATTGCGATCGCTTTTGTTCGGTTGGGCTTGGAGGAACGCCTTGGTGTGCCGAGTCTCGATACAGATCACGGGCAATCTGGCCTTGGCCAAGCCCTCGAACAACCATTGCGACAGTGGTCCTGCCTCGAGGCCGACCCGTTCAAGCCGCCATTGGGGGTCGTTCAAAAGCGCAACCAGGTCCTCAGGATGGCTCACGACCTTCCGTTCTACGCAAATTTTCCCTCTCTCATCGACAATACAAACAGATGTCTCTTTCACAGATACATCGAAGCCGGCATAATGTTTCACGCTGCGCTTCCTTTCCTGATGCTTGTGGCTGTTCGACACAGACCACGTTTTATCATCAACTCGAAGCGCAGCACCTTCTCTACGATCAAAGATGCGCTCAAAGCCGATTATCCCATCTGTCCTGATGATTCTCTAGCGAGCCTGGCAGTGCCGGGCTGCGCTCCTGAAGGAGAATAGGAAGCCGGGAGCCGAACGCCACTATGTGACCGAAGCCAGAGACAAACGGCATCAGGGTCACGGATTGGAGAATGGTTCGAGAACCGAAGGACGCCAGTCCAGCGGACGGTGGAGATTTAGCCGACCAGCCACAGTGCCGGTCAAAACGCAACCGAACCCAAGGAAATCCGCCAGGTGGACGCGATTAACCCCCTTGAGTTCTTTCATTGGAGAGAATCATCACATGGCTATCGAGAAGGAACTTCTGGACCAACTGCTAGCCGGCCGCGATCCCAACGAGGTGTTCGCCAAGGACGGGCTACTCGACGACCTGAAGAAGGCGCTTTCGGAACGGATTCTGAACGCTGAACTCGACGAGCATCTCGAGGACGACCGCACCGACGGCAGCGCCAATCGCCGCAACGGCCATTCGAGGAAGTCGGTTCTGACGGGCACGTCGAAGATGACGCTGTCGATCCCGCGCGACCGGGCCGGGACCTTCGATCCGAAGCTTATCGCCAAATACCAGCGCCGCTTTCCCGATTTCGACGACAAGATCATCTCCATGTACGCGCGCGGCATGACGGTGCGCGAGATCCGCGGCCATCTGGAGGAGCTCTACGGCATCGACGTGTCGCCGGACCTGATTTCGGCCGTCACCGACGCCGTCCTGGAGGAAGTGGCCGAGTGGCAGAACCGCCCGCTGGATGCGGTCTATCCGCTCGTCTTCTTCGATGCGATCCGCGTCAAGATCAGGGACGAGGGCTTCGTGCGCAACAAGGCCGTCTACATTGCGCTCGGCATCCTGCCGGACGGCACGAAGGAGATCCTCGGCATTTGGATCGAGCAGACCGAGGGCGCCAAGTTCTGGCTGCGCGTCATGAACGAACTGAAGAGCCGTGGCGTCGCCGACGTCCTGATCGCCGTCGTCGACGGCCTGAAGGGCTTCCCCGAGGCGATCAACGCCGTCTTCCCCCATACCGTGGTCCAAACCTGCATCGTGCATCTGATCCGCCATTCGCTGGAGTTCGTGTCGTGGAAGGATCGTAAGCCGGTCGTGCCGGCGCTGCGCGCGATCTACCGGGCAAAGGATGCCGAAGCCGGCATGAAGGCCCTGGAGGAACTCGAGGCCGGCTACTGGGGCCAGCGGTATCCGGCGATCACCCAGAGCTGGCGGCGCAACTGGCAACACGTGGTACCGTTCTTCGCCTTCCCCGAAAGCGTGCGCCGGATCATCTACACCACGGATGACATCGACAAGTCTGACGTTGGCTCATTCGTTTCTTTGTTCGGTTCCGGTGAGCCCGTTTCTTCGTCCCGACCGACGCATCGCCATCGGCTCCCGTGTCGAGACGCAGTCAAGGCTGGCCGTCGCACTGACGGTTCGGCAGGTCACGACGCTTCGAGGCCATGCCTTGACGGCGTCGAGCACGGAGCCAGGCTGGAGCAGGCCGTGTCGGCGATTGTCGTGACGGTACATTCTTTGTGCTATCATCGCCCAGCACGGACGACCACGTGGCGAAGAGTGGCGCGAGAGGATGAGAGCGCCGCCGCGCAGCCTATAGTCGCTCCTCCTTTGTGGCGTCCGTGCGCCGCTTCGGCCCTCGTGATCGCCAGTGCCGGACCATCAGCTCGTAGGCACGCTCGGCATTTTCGGCCGCGGCCTTCTCCCGGTTGCGCAACTCCTTGACATTGTAGGCGTAGGCCGCTCCGCGGCGCCCAACACTGCGCTCGCTCGGCGCGCCGGCCTTGAGTGCGAGTTGCCGTTGCTTCGCCGCCACCAGCGCAGGGCGGACCCAGAAGTAGTCCTGCTCCTTGGTCAGCAAGTGCCAGATCAGCACGGCGAGCTTGCGGGCAACGGCGACCGCCGCGACCTGATGGCCACGTTTGCTGCGGATGCGCAGGAAGAAGGCTCTGAGTGGGCCGGGCGCCTTCGCCGCCGCCCAGGCAGCCTCGACCAGCATGGCGCGGGCATGGGAACGCCCATGTTTGCTGATACGTCCATACTGAGCGATGCCAAGGCCGGATTGGCGGACACGCGGATTGAGGCCAAAGTAGCTCACCAGTTTCTGTGGCTCATTGAACCGCCGGATGCCGCCGATGGCGGCGATGATACCGGTTGCCACGATGGCATTCACGCCGGTGATCGTTTGAAGCCGACGGACCTGCGGATCGTCGACCGCCTCCATGGCGATGTCGACATCAAGGTCTGCCAAGTCCTCGGCCAGGCGATCAATCTCGCGAATGTGGCGAGCGATGGCGGCCCGCTCATCGTCGGGGAGCACCTGACGCTCGAGCCAGGCCCGGCCGCGATTGTTGAACAGATCGGCATGCGGGCACTTCGGCACCAGATGCGCTTGCAGGATGTCGTGCACCTCGTTCTTCACCCGCGTGCGGTGCCGTACGACCTGATTGCGTCGGGCGACAAGGCGGCGAAGACGCTCGGTGCGCTCGTCCGGAACCCACACTTCCGGCAAAAAGCCACTGGCCTGCAGCTGCGCCAGAACGCCAGCATCGATCTTGTCGGTCTTGATCCTCGCGTGGGCGATCGCCTTCACCTGCATCGGGTTGGCGACAATCACCCGGCCGACGAAAGGCGACAGCACCCGCACCACCGCCATAGCATTGCCGGTCGCCTCGAGAACGACCTCGTCCTTCTTGCCCAGACTGCGGCCGAACCCTTCCAGTCCCGAGCGGGTCATGTCGACCCGTCCGTGATGACGCAGCCGGCCGTCTTCCCAAACCACCACCTCCGCAAAGGTGCGGTGGATGTCCATTCCAATCACACGTCTCATCGGCTCCTCTCCTCAGACGGTCGGGAGCCGGCGGGCGACGCGACACCTACGGATCCGCGCTCTCGGCGCAACCGGGCAGGTCGCAGGGGCGGCCAGCTACTAACGCGAGCTCGCAGCTCATCGAATGGATCGGCCTGCCCGCACTTGGCGTGCTCCCGGTGCCCCTGTCCCGGATGGTCGCACCATACGCCGAAAATCTCGTATCTCCAGCGCGGACCGGATGGCACCGTCATGATCATACCGGTTACGAACGCGTTCGAGGCGCTGAACTGGAAACTGCGCCGCGCCGTTCGCACCCGAGGCCATTTCCCCAATGACGACGCCGCAATGAAACTGTTATATCTGGTCCTGAACCACGCCGCCGATGATTGGAAACGACCGCCGCGCGAGTGGTTCGAGGCCAAAACCCAGTTCGCCGTCGTCTTCGGCGAAAGGTTCGTCAGCTAATGACGAAAACGGCCTCGCGCACAGAATTCCTGACAGTCCCCTCCATCTGCAATACCATGCTGATCTCCAAAGCTATGCTAAACGTTGCGCGACTTCATGAGCGAGCTTGTTTCCCTCTCAAAGACCGGGCACACCGGTTCGAGGCGGGAGACAGCATCGCTCGTCTTGCGCATTTGCGTGCCGTCACCCTCGCTCAGTGTTGCCCCACTCTATGAGCAAAGCCCGTGCCAACGCGCTCAGCGCCCAGTAGGGGCATGATTACGCTCTGAAAAACCTCCACAGTGCCCAGATGGCCGGTCGCAATGAACCTGCCGTTTTTGCCAATGTTGTTCTGAACCTGACATTGTGTCTGCCTCTGTCAGGTTTTGGACACGCATCGTCCGCGCTTCGCGCCGCCAGAGAAGCGTGGCCCGTCCGCACGGTCCCGAAGCGCCAAGGCCATGAGGGCGCGTACGGAACCCAGCCTCTGCCCATCTTCCCGAGGCCGTTCGCCTCAGTGACATTAGTGGGGTTGGCTCGCCGCTAACAGTTGCGGGGCAGCGCCGGCATCGCACCGGCTTCCCTCTTGGCTACGCTGCAGCAGCGCCGTATGGAGAAACACGACATGCAACAATCACAACATGGTCGCCGCGTATGTAGGCGCGAACCTAACGGCATTTCGGGCATTAAGTGTGATTTGAGACTGAGCTCATCTGGACCGCTTGGTCAGCCCTCGTTCGTCATGTCCCCTCTGAACGATATCCCATCGCCAGGATCATTCTTCTGTCCGCGGTCAACCGGAAGCCGCCACACCATGACATCGGGCCCAGAGCTGAGGGTCAATCTAGGACGTGGTTTGCCGCAATATTCACAGCACTACACACGACCTTGCCAGGCTCTCGTCCCGGCGACGGGACCTCAGGAGAGCCGTTCGGCTCCCACAAACGCTCATCTCCTATGCCATCACTGCGGCCTTGCTGAGCGGAATTCGGTAGCTTCCACCCACATGCGATGGAGCACGACGCCCCAACTAGCGGGCAAGGGCCACCTTGGCGCGCTCCATACCCCGACGTTTCGCCACGTAGACCGCCCAGTGCTTCAGGATCGAAAAGCGGGTCGCCCGCTTTGATGCGCTTCAACACCACATTCTGAGGGACAACCACCCAACTGGCTATGCTCGCGAAGGCCGGCCCATTGCGACATCTAGGCCCGCTCGGTCAATAAGGACTTGCAGAACGCGGGGGTGAGCTTGCCGCGGTGGATCATGGCGTTGTCGTGCCCCCATGCAGCCCGGCGGTCCTGCCACTGCCGATTGTGGCCGCGCTGTTCATTGGACTTGACGTGGCAAGCCGCGAAGTCCGCATCATCCAGCATTGGCAACTGCCCAGCATGTACCGGCCGGTTCGTATGGATGTGCACCCACACCGGATTCGGCGTTGCACCATTGCGCAGTGCCGTGGGCTGCAGCCTGATCTCGAACAGCGACCCTGGCTCCCCTGATTTCACCTTCAACGCGCGCGGTCGATCCTCGGCCTTCAACTGCCCGGCCGCCCGCAAGTGCTCAAGGTACTTCTGCGACGGAAATGCATAGGTCTTCATGCATTCGATCGTCATAATCTCCTTTTGCTGGGTCAAAGTCTTGGCGAGTCCCTTCGCCTGGCTCAACATGTCTTTGAGGTGGGCTGTTTTCTCGTTCACTTTGGGTACCTGCGTAGACGGCAGTAGCAGGCGTAGACGAAAATCCTCCAATGCGGCAAGACAGGCCTGCATCTCGGTGGCTTGCGTTTGCAGGCGCTCAACCACGGTGTCGACGGCGTGTTCGACGTCCTCGGGTTTCATCTGGAGCGCTTGCGAGATGGTTCTTTGCTGACCAGCCAGATCGAACTGCAAAAGTTCGTCCAACCGCTCGAGTCGTGGCGTCAGGGCCTTCGGGGACGCCGGGGCCTCCCAGATCGCCAAGTTTTCTGCCGCCGCCGACGCACTCGCATGCGCCTCCTCTGCACTCACGAGCTTCTTCGTACCCAGATCCGAGCGTACGAGCACCATGGGTACCGGCGCAGGGTCGCTGACGGCCGCAGCGATTTGCGGTTCCGGCCGCCCGGCCGCCGAACTCCCAGCGCCAGCGGCCGGCTTGTCCTTGCCTTTCCCTTTCTTGCGCGCTGCGGTGCCTTCGGCCATTGCCGCCTTGGCAGTGTCGGCCGGTATCGCCGCGCCAGCGTCGGCCGGCAGTGCAACGGCTGGCGGCTTTGGCTGCAGTTCCAGGTAGTGGATGACATCGTGCGCAATGATCCACGCGCCCTCCACGATCTGGCTCAACAGTTCCAATGGCAGGCCGGCGCCTGTTTGGTGATCGTCCAGTTTGGTCCGGATGACCTGGAACGCCGACGCAAATTCCGAAAGCCGCTCCGTGACTCCTTCCAAAACGGCGCAGTGCTCTGCGTCGAGTGGGCGCCCACCGCTGTGCAGAACAGCGTCGGCCGTCGAGAGGAATGCCGGAAAAACGTCTCCGATGAAGTTTTCCAGCCTACGCACTCGCCCATTCTCACCAATGAGCAGTTTCCTGACGGGTGCTTCAAACGTGCTCGCCTGCGGCTCAATGTTGACCTGCGCGAGAGCGATCCGCGATTGCAGCTGCATTACCTTTGAATTCACTAACCAGCCGGTGTGCAGCCGCAGCGCGGCCTCTTCTTCCTGCCGCATCTTGGCTGTTGAACTTGGTAGGTTGGCAGTCGCGGCGCAGACGGACCGCGTCCATTCGTAGCGCTGTACTTTCTTGTCCCACAGCTCCATGCGGGCCACATGATACTTCGTCAAACTCGGAGCCGATCGGCTCAGCTGGTCGAGGGTGGCATTGGATTGGACCATCCGGTGGAGGACTTTGGCCACACGCTCCTTGTCCTCTTCGACCTTGTCGAAGATCTTTTCGGCCACCATGTTGCATTCGTCCGCCCGACTGAGCGCGTCGTCACGGAATTGACGCACCTGAGCGTCGGACAGAATCCTACGCGCCACAGGCCGGGGCAGGTTCGCGTAGTAGTCCAGAACTTTTGCGCCCGCATTGATGACCCGATCGATCTGGTCTTGCGCGTCCTCGAACGACTTTATGTTTTGCAGGCCCTTTTCCTGGCAAGCGTCGAGTTCCTCAAGCAGCCCGTGCATTCGTCGCTTTGCCTCGCTGATCTCTTCGCGGGACAAGGAAATGGCGACTGCCACACCCGAAGTTGGCGGCTGGCTGGCGAGCGGCGCCAGGGCTTCACCCTCCGACATTGAGGGAACATTGCGCCGCCGCGGACCGGCTGCACGTGGCGCGGCCGCTGCATGCCGAGCAGTGTCCAGGGCTCGGTCTCCGCCAACGGAGGGACCGGACTGCCTGTCGCGTGGGGCATCGTCGACACCACGCTGCAAGGGAACGGCGGGCGTCCTTCTATCTATCCCCACAGAGCGCATCTGCTCCACGACGGCATCGAACGACTGGCCGCTTGCCCCAGGCGCACGACTTGATTGCGAGCGCGAACTGCTCGCCTCCCCCGCCCTGCCGGCTCTCTTTTCAGCCCGCGATCGCCCAGATCGGTTAATGCCCGTCATATTCCGTCTCCGATCTGGCGAGGATGTGTTGCCTATGGTTTGGGCTGATGTCGCTCAGCCGTATCAGGGCTTTGGCGTGTAAGTGCAATCGGTCAAATGACACGTGGCATGACGTCTCAGAACCAGCGGAATGTTGTCGTCAATCGTCACGGCCAGCCCGGACCCACGACGACATGATCCAAGTACACGTCGTCAGAAGCCAAGATCGGTCGAGACTCGCACCCGATCGAATCACAGCTTTTTGTACAAAACAGTGGCTTCTTGTTTGCACGTTGCCATTCACAAGCGCTGTTCTTCGTTCACTTAGGCCGTAGATTATCTGTCGTTTAAACCTGCTCAGACTAGATGCATCCAGATAAACATGTCTGCAAACCATTGGCTTTCTGCAGCCGTTTGCTCGGCGGCTGCCAACTGATTTGTTTCGTCAGCTTCGCCAATGCGCGTTTGGTGCATATCGGACGAGCCACCAATTCGACCACACATAGCGATCCGCACTCCTATGTTCGCATTGCGTTCAGGCTGGTCAGGCGCGGCAAGTCTAGATAGACCGCTTGGCTGACGATTAACTGACGAAGAGTTTCTCTCTGGCACAAAAGAAATCCGATTGGCTTAAGCGCTAGCGAATTACGAAATCAGGCTGCGCCTAAACGAGCCGGCGAACGCCGCAGGTCAGGCGACTAGGCTTGCGGAGCGCTGTCACGTTACGCACTGGTTGAATGGACGTCCCCGAGGTGCGCTGCCTTCAATTCCGGTTTGCCTGCGAAACGTCTGCACATTAGGTCCGGAAGCGTGCCTCACCCTAGGCGATACACGCGAGACCTGCGGAGCGCCCTTGACGGCTGTTGCTTCCTCCAGACCTTTTTCTGCCGAGCTATCGCGCGCAGTTGGGGCCTCGGGCATGTCTGCCTGCGTCATGAAATCCAGCATCCCGCAAGTGCGTTGGACGAAGCCGGGCCGCCAGATGCGCGAGTACAATGCCGACCGCCTTCTCTATGTGGCCGCGTGCGATGCCTAGCAGGTCGCCCCTTTCCTGTATTCTTCTTGAATCCCGCTCATTCTGCGCGCTTCGTGCCCCGTGCACGATCGTTCCGGTCGTGTCCATAATCCATACGCTGTCTCTTCCTGAGAGACATCGATCCCAGAGAGTGTCCCATGGCTGCTGTTCCTCTCATGATGCTTGGAGCCGATCGCTCGGACTCCGTTTCGCCACCGTCATTCCGAGGGATAGCCACTCAACCTGGCTATGCCGCGAACGCCTGCCCATTGCGGCATTTATCTGTTATCTGTCTGTCGGTTTTACTTGCCTATCCTGCATTCCCGGACAGCTATATGGCGTCCGAAAATAGAGAGTTTCAGAGCCCGGATGCCTTGGTGAGATTTGACCCGGAAGCGGTCACGCCGCCGCTGCCACCTCCGGGTCATCTCGGCGCTCGTGTGGCCGAGTTGCTTCTGTCCATAGCGCCTCCTCGACTTCGGTCGAGGAGGCGAGGCCGGCGCGCAGTGAATGGCCGGCAACGAGCTTTCCACGTTCGCCTTCCGGCAGGTCGCCGCGTACTCTGGCCGCCTAGGCAGTCCGCGTGACAGGCGGGCGACCTCCTGCTCGTTGAGCCGGGCGGCGCCAACCGCCTTACCTTGGCCGGTGTAGCGCCGGAAGAGGGACCGTGCGCGATGCGGGGCGAGCTTGAGCCAGATTTGCACGCTACAACCGGGCAGGTGGCATCGGACGAGCCGCGCCCGACGTTGACCTCCCGCCAGCCGGTCTTGCCGCGAAGGGAAACGAGCATGCCCTTGTCGAGGGCCTCGATCCAGCCGCGGCCGTCTTTGGTCTGGTCGCGGCCGACGACCTCGGAGCGGCGCAGGCCGCCGCGAAGCCAAATCAGCAGTATGGCGCGGTCACGCAGGCCGCGCAGGGTTCCGCGGTCCAGCTTTTCCAGCATGGCAATCAGGTCTTCGGGCAGGATGGCCTCTTTCTGCACCGGCGGCTTGGCGTGCGTGTTGCGAATGCCGGGAGTATGGTGCGATGTGGCCGTCTTTTCTGTCCAGCGCCTGGCGCGCTGCGCAAAATTCCAGGACAGCGACAAAGCCGGCGCTGGATGATCGACACCGATTTTTCCTCCGGAGGCTGTCCGGGGATGCGAGGGCGGCGATGTAGAGCCCAACGACCTGGGGATCGGGCGGAAGCATCTCGACGCCCTGGCGACGACAGCTCGAGAACTGCCGCCAGTCGGATGCATAAGCGCGGCGCGTGTTGGCAGAACTCGCCGCCTCGACATAGTCGCGCGCCCGGCCGGCGAGCGCGTCGAGCTGCCGGCAGGCGGGGATTGGTCCAAAAGAGAGGAGGGGGCTTCGGCCGGCGGAGTCCTCGGGCACACGACCCATCGACGTGGACGATGTCGGGCAGGTCGTTGTTAATCGGCATGTCGTGCCGGCCGAGGCCCCCGGTGCGATTTGGTCGACACCTGAAGCCGGTTCCTGTGGTCGAGCGGGACGGTGCCGATTACGCTTACATTTGCGGACGAAAGGGGCCATTTTCGCGAAAAAAAGCACATGACGACCGAGAAAAGCCAATTATCGGTGCGTTATCGGCTGACGACGGGCCGGTTTTAGGGCGGAAATCAGGGCAACGCGCCGCGATGAAAGGACAAGGTGTGAACGATCTGAAGCGGACAGCAATCGAATTGCAACACGTCGTTAGCAGCTGCCGCGACGCACGGCGGCTTTGGCGTCCTTTCTACTGGTGAGAAGCTTACGGCCGCTTTGGTGTTGAACCGTCCCGATTAGCTGGTCGAGATGAATTACACCCTGGCCGGGGCCATCGAGCGTGTCGGCCAGGAGTGGCTTGCTCTCATTTCGCGCGGCGAAGCTCCTTGAAGAGGAGGATGAACAAGCCGCCGGTGAAGTATGAGCCAGCCTGATCGACCGACACTGCGGGTTGCTCCAAGCTACACAGTGATGTAACGTGTGCTACACGATTGGAGCTACACACATGACGCTGAACATTCGCAATCCGGAGGCCGATACTCTCGCTCGGGAGCTTGCGCGCATTGACCGCACAAGCATCACCGATGCTGTAATTGTCGCCCTGCGGGAAACCATCCGCAACCGGATGAACAAGGAAAGCCCGAGAGAAACGGCGCAAAAGATTCTGGCTAAGCACGGCCTGTCTTTTCAGCCAGGTCGAAAGCCGGTTCCACCGCAGGCCTATCACGAGCTCGACCAGGATCTCACAGGTGGTGACGAATAATGTTCGTCGATGCATGTGCGATCGTCTCGATGATGGCGGGGGAGGACACGGCCGACGCCTATGAAGCGGCGCTGCTCGAGGCGGCATCGCCGTCCACCTCGACACTTGCTGCCTGGGAAGCCATCATCGTCCTTTCACGGCCGGATCAGTTGAATTGCGCCAACAAAGCGGCTGAGGCGGTTGTCGTCGAATGGCTCGAAGCACGAAAGATCCGGCTGCGCGAGCCCGGTTCGCCCCGACGCGTCCTGTCCTACGCGATCGCTGTTGCCGAACAGCACGGCATAGGAAAGCGGCGCCTCAGCAACTTCGATTGCTTCCACTACGCCTACGCCAATGTGATGCGCTCGCCGCTGCTTACGCTGGACGAGCTTTTGCGTCAGACAGACGTGGCAACCTTGCCGAAAGGATCAGATGAATGACCGTCTTCGAATTGACTGCCGGAATTGACCGGGGCCGTTGCCGAGCAGGTAAGCGAGGACATGGCCCTGATCTCGCGCGGCGAGGAGCTTGACCTTCCATGGCGTAGAATTAGCCTCCTTATCGACTATGACCTTGTGGAACGGTAACGCCGGCGCTCTTGGGCGGTTCTCGTTGGGGGAGCCGGACCAGCCTTGGCTGGTCAGAGAAAGGAAAGCAGTTTATGCGCGGTTGAGCGGAGCAGAAGGCGAGAAAAGGGGTCAGGGCGTGATCCCAGGCCCCTTTCGAACGCAGCGATGAAGCCGCGACGGCGAGCGTCGTCGGCATACGCCGAGAGTGGCTTGCTGGCGGCAAAGGTCATGTCGTAATCGACCAGACCGCCGAACGGCCCGCGCAAGCTGTCGAGGTCCCCCAGGGCGACATAGCCGAGTTCCGGGAATCCCGGCCAAAGTCGCGACGACCGAAGGAGACTCCGGTCTGGTCGAGCTCGGTTAAGACTCAGGTCGCGCGTCCGGTCGGCACTAGAAGCGTCACGAGGGGCTCGCGATCAAGCTCGGGCTGTTCGACCTTCCGCGCAACGCAATTCGCTTGGTGCTCCGGGCGGGCCATCATTTCTGCAGGAAGATGAAATAGTAGCGTCATGACAGGATCTCATCTCATCTCGATGACGAAAGGGGCGTAGGTCGCGCGCGACAAGCGGGGAGTGCGTCCGATGCCATTGAGAGGGGCAACCAACGCCGCAACCAGCGGCCTTGGTTTACGCGGGTGCTGCCCGCCTTACAGGCACTGGCAGGGGACATAGATAGCCTTCTGCGGCGCGCTCGCAGGACTGCTGAACGCCACCTTGGCGCCAGCCCGCATGCCCCGACAGTCGAACCATTACGATTGCGGCGTCTTTGTGCTGGAGGGAACGTGGGCACTGGTTGGACGATTGGTGGAAGGGCAGCGGCCAGACCGCGAACCGCTGCCCCTCGACAAGCTCGTCGCCGATCGGCAGGCGCTGCAAGACCGGCTGAGAGGGCGCTTGCCGCACGAGGAAGAGCTCCGGCAGCTGTTGGATGACGAGCCTGCCTCCCCACCAATGATGGCCTTCGAGCCAGGGGAACTCCGGCGACTGCTTGATGACGAGCCTGCCTCTCCCCCAATGATGGCCTTCGAGCCAGAGGAACTCCGGCGACTGCTGGATGATGAGCCTGCCTCCTCTTCGCCACGAATTAATTCGACCCCACATGCGCGAACGGACCGTGTCCATCAGCCAACCCAGGCGCCGTGACTCCCTGAACGCAAAACATAACGCGGACCTCCTTTGCGGCACAGGCCCCGTCCAGGTTCTCGTGATCAGCGAAGGGACGGTGCATGTCCTTCGGGTTGCGTGGCACCTTGGCAAAGCGCGCATTGAAGTCCGCCATGAACTCAGCCGCGTAGGCGTTGGCCGCCTCGATCGTGCTGATGCCGCGCAGCTCGCAGATCCTTCACAAGCCGGTCCTGCAGCGTCTGGTTGGCGCGCTCAACGCGTCCCTTCGCCTGGGGGAGTTTGCGCAGATGAACTCAATGTTGAACTAATGGAGCGCCCGGCCGAATTGCGTCAGACCGGCTGCCGCGGTCCAACTTGGAACCATGCGTCGTCCTGGCCGAGACGCCGAGCAAACCCGCGCGGTGGCGCTGGTCATTCTTCGCTCACCAACCCTCGACAGAACTTCGATCCGCTGCAGCTCGCGTTCGCTCATCAGAACCGGTCCCAACCTGCAATCTCCTGTGCGCTCGAAGGCGGGGAGATCGCCAAGGCAAACGCAGGGGCGACATTCCTACTTTGCTAGATCCGGACACTTTAGCTTAGCTGCTAAAAAGCAAAGTGGTATAAGATAATAGTGTGGTACAGATCGGTTCCTGCAGAGGGGCATGAGTGCGAACCTTGTGCTCTAGAAGCCCAAGGGTGATCGCGCCTGTTAATCGGCTCATGACGTCATCTCGGAGGACGAGAAGCGATTGTTGACGCACCGGTACGAGCTGCCTCGGTCGTTCGCTCGATCGAAAGTACTGTGTGTGGAGAAAGCTCTCCATCATGCAAGACGAAAAGCTGCTGGGCTGCTTCCTTGTCCGCTGCCGTGAGCCGATGATTCAGGCGAAGAAAGTCCATCCAGGTCGGCGTGCGAAATGTCTCTGTCCAAAGTGAAGGCGTTTGGAGGTTGCGCTGGAGCGTCCAGTTTCGCGCACCGGCGCGGCTAAGAGCGTGACGCTTTGCACGCATGCAGGCCAGAAAGGCGTCGGTATTCTTTTCGGATATGCAATAGTCGATTTTGGCAACGATAGGGCCACTCCTTGGCTTCAGATCGAGTGCCAGCTCCGGTGCGCGAAAATCCGAACTTTCCTGGTCCGTTTCTTCCCATGGACGTATCGGCAACACCATTCCCGCTGCTGCAACCAACAACAGACCCCCGGCGGCGCCCTCCAAAGCCCAGTTCAGGGAGTAATTCTGCGCGACGGAACCCCAAATCCAGCTGCCGGCAGCCATACCGCCAGCGCTCAAGGCGTAGTAGATGGAGAGTGTACGGCCGACTACCCACCGTGGGCTTGCGAGTTGCACCGCCACGTCAATGCCGGTCCAGGTGATAAGCCAACCCGCGCCGCCCAAGGCAAGCGCGACTGCCGCCACAGGGACCGACGATGTTAGTGCAAGGGAAACGCAACATGCTGCACAAGCGACAGAGGCGAAAGCCACCAGCCTGTTTTGAGACGTGATCCGCCTCAGGAACCCGTTGCTCATGCCCGCGATGAAAGCCCCGGTGCCGAAGCCGGCCAATAAAATACCGTAGACGATCGGCCCGCTCTTCAACTGATCCCGAACGACGAGAGGGAGCAGCGCCAGGATCGAAATGCTGGCCAACCCGAAAAGGGTTGCACGGGCGATCGCCGCCCTGATCTCCAACGACAACGCCGTAAAGCGCACTCCGTCATGAATTGCCGTCAGCATTCTCTCACGGGGGAGAGGCGAAGAGCGGACTTTCCATTTGGTGCGCCATATTGCGCATAGAGGCGCCAGATCACTCAGCGCGGCCAAGGCGAAAGCGGCCAGCGGTCCAATGAAGGCCAGGATCACGCCACCCAGAGCCGGACCCACGCTGCGAACAATGTTGTATCCGACAGACATAATCGTCACCGCAGCCGGAATGTCGCGCTTGTGAAGGATATCGCCAACGGAAGCGTGCCAAGCCGGATCATTCAAAGCGAAACCGCAGCCAGCCAGGAAACCCAGTCCCAGTAACAGCCAAGGATGGACAAATCCCAGACCGACCAAAATCATCAGCGTCGTTGATGCCAATGCTATCAAGCAGTGCCCCGCAAACATCACCCATCGGCGGCTGAAGTTATCGGCGATGGCACCGGCGAGAATTGAGAGGAAGAACACCGGCAATGTGGATGCGGCCTGAACGAGTGCGACCATCAGGTCGGAAGCCGAAATGGTGGCCATCAGCCAACTGATGGCGACCGTCTGCACGAGCCACCCGAGGCTGGATATTTGTGTGGCAGTCCAGATCGAGCGAAATGCCGGGTTGCGAAGCGGGGCAAGCGTCGTTGGAACGGACGGACAAGGATCTTCGTGCTGCACGTTTTTGCCTTCGACGAGCCGATCATTTAATTCACGGCTGCCAGCCTGACTTTTTGTCTCTGCGATTTGTGTAATCGGTCAGTACTTCCAGTGCATGACCCAGCACCCGCTTCCGCATGCTCCACAATCAACATTGGGGCGGCCGAAATCTCGGTTTACTGTGACCCGCTCAATCCCGAGTTCTTGACGAGCAGAGACTGGAGTCGGAAGCGTCGCATCAGCCATAGCGGACTGCACAGGTCGGACCTCCGATTTGGTTTGCGCGAATTTCCTGCCTCTTTGCGGCCGCGCGCTACGGCTGCGGCGTGTCCGGCTATTCGAGTCATCACTCTGAGTTTTGCGGCCGGCTTCTACACAACAGGGGCGCCCAGGCAGTCTGGCATACGCGGGATTCTTGGCGGCAAAGGAGACGGACCGCCGAAACGAGCCTACATCTGCACCTGTCCACCGCCCGAACTGGAAGCGGCGATCCACGGCATTACCGCTTCGGTGTCTTCCAGGATTCCGGCTCGCTTCGCAAAGCCGACAAAGGCATCGCGCGCCACGCCCATCGGCTTGCGGCCGTCGTTTGCTTGGTAGCACGCGCGAAGGGCTGTTTCATGTATCAAACCGCGGCGGTCCTCAGGCCAATCCTCCAGAAAGTCGATCGCGCCTGCGAGATCGACGATCTCCTGCACGAGGTGGCATCCATGCTTGACGAAGACGGGGCTGCTGAATGCCGTGACGTTCATTCGTTCCTCCAAATTGTCGACCGGCTCGGGTGCGTGAAGAGACCGCCGGTGGGATCGTCGGCGACCATGGCAGAACGTGTTGTCACCCTGATGACGGAAGGCGGGGCATGCCCCGCCAGCAGACAACTGCCCGCGGGGCATGATGCCGACTAGGCTTACAGCAAATTGGCGGCGCGGCGAGTTACAACGCTCTCCCACTTCTTATCTGGAAACCGTCTCAAGCTACATTGATATCAGGCTTTTTGAGGATGGCTATGCCGAAGGTCCTCGTCGCCCGTGCAGTCGCGGTTTAAGCACTCTTGGGGCGCATTTGATGGTCGCCCATCAGACCTTCTTGGATCCTGGTGTGAATATGGAATCGAAAACGGGCTCAGGCCGTCCACCCATCGGCTTCGGCAAAAAGCCGGCGGAGTCGTGACCGCTTCGGCATACTCTGCACGTTCGGCAAGCGGCATTCCGAGCGCGGTCTCAAAGCGGTGGCTCGGCACTCTCCGAACTTGACGAAAAAGGCCTGCAGCTCTTGCTGCATGGCGCGCAGCAGCGACCCACTTTCGTTCCCGAATCTTCACCCCGGCGGCCCGCCAGCAGGATCAATCCCTTGAAGAACTGGCGATGTTTCCAAGCGCTCTATTCGGCGGCCACCGGGGTGCCGGCCTCGCTCTCGCGCCGGGTGAAAGCGACGTCGATTTCGTGGAGCAAGGATGGTGCATCAACCAGGATGCCGGATTCTTCAGCGGCCGCGATGAGGGCATTCCTCGCAGCGGAAGGTTGCGCATTGCCTTTGAGGACTTCCAGAACGGCCTCAAGTGCTTTTTGGTGCTTGGCTCCACGGTGGTCAGGCCATGCGCGGAGCAGCACTTTGCCAGCATCGGCTGCCGACCGCACATAGCGGTAGCGGCCGATGCGAGGTTCAATGACGACCATCGCGTGAAACGAGCGATCTTTCATGATGGCAGCATACAACGAAACCCCGATTGCAGAGTCAACCAGGCTCGGCGGAGATCGCAGCTTGTGACCCCACTTGTTCACAGACAGTGAGACCACGAACCCTAACAGGGAGGGAGGTAAGGTGCCGCAACTCGTCCTCACCCTGGTGAAGTGCTTGCTGTCGGTCCACCCGGGATGGCTTCCTTGAGCCGATGCCGATCGGCATGCGCGATGACCCCTCGTGAACGCTCTTTTTATGTGATGGCAAGAGACTAGAGCTCGACTGGCCGACTTGCCGGGACCAGTATTCGGTCCTTGTTCACAGATTGAGAACGAAGCGGTATTCGCATGGCTGTCAATGCGGACATTGAAGGGTATTCGCCCGCGCGATCTATCGGCGCAGACACCTACAACGGCTGTCCGCCGGGAAGTCCGCAGCCTCAACCATCATCTCGATCAAAACCGTCCCTAGTTGTGGCATGCTACCCATCCGGCGACGTAATCAGAGGCTCTCGCATCAAGACAAGCCGGCGTCCTGGTTTTCTCCCGGATCATCAGCGATTTAAATCAAATCCGCCTGTTGATATTGACGATTGCGCGACCCTCACCTCGTAGACGGCTAATGCGGGCGGTAACTGAGAGGGTCATATGACAAGCGATTTTTCCGCAGCGCGGGTGCATTTAGATCGAGCGTATCACTACCTGCGTGGCAATGATCCGATAAGTCGGAGGGGGCGCGAAGCCTTAGACCTGCTACTTGAGGCGGTTGCCCTCGAAGAGTTCAAGCAGCCATGCCAAAACGCGCAGGTGCTAATGTTTCCGATTGGGCGCCGCTTCAAAGGCGATCTCCATGGCGGCCACCATGTACATGGTGCGCAGACACCCTCAGAATACAGCCCGTCCCGGCATGAGCCGAGTCGGGCAACAGAATGGGAGTCCGAGGCGTGTCGCTCACAACGATCCGAATTGAGCCGCCCTGACTGAAGCTTCAATGCAATCCGACGTCATCATCATCGGCGGCAGCTATTCCGGAATGGCCGCCGCCCTGCAGTTGCTCGCGCCCGACGCCAGGGGTCTCGGGATCGGCGCCGGGCTGCCGCGGAACCGTTTTGCCAGCCATTCGCATGGTTTCTCGTACCAGCACGGCCTCGAACCGGCCGAGATCGCGAAACGGTCGCGTGAGCAGCTTTCGCGCTACGAGACGCTCGCCTGGCACGACGGAACGGCCGAACAGGTAGAGGGGAGCCGCCGCGCTTTCGGCGTCCTACTCACCGAGGGGCGATCGGCGGAGGGCCGGCTTTTTCGCTACCGGGGTTTCACATGCGCTGCCAGCGCTTGAGGGGCTGACGGAGAGATGGGGCAAGACCGTTTTCCACTGACCCTACTGTCTTGCTATGAACTCGAGCGGGGACGGCTTCGGTGTGATTGCTACCAGATCCTGCTCGCTGCAGCAGGCGCTTCGTCGCCCGAATGGGGAGATGTGAGCGCCCGCTGCTTTGCCCTGTGGGACGAATACCCATCTTTCCATAATCATTGCATATATGCGTGCTACGAATGGTCCGAATTGCGAACGAAAACGAATCGGGCGAGGCTTGATCATGTCGACCGCTAGCCAAGGGAAATCGCCGGCACAGCTTTTCCGCCACCTATCGGCAAAGTGGCCTGCGGTATTCAATCCGAAAGCGCCCAGGCCGCTCAAGATCGGCATCCATCATGACATTCGCGTGCTTGACGGCGAACTGTCTGATGATGAACTGAGGAGAGCCCTGCTCGCCTATACCAGGATGGCCAAATACTTGGCGAGACTGGACGCCGGAGCCGCGCGGGTCGATCTCGATGGCAAGCCGGCCGGCGAAGTCTCGGATGCGGACGCGGCGACCGCCAAGGCTTTGCTGTGCGCCCGCAAGGACAAGCAAGAGACCACGCAAACGCCGGAGAAAAGGGGAGAGCATCAAGCGCCACCCAAACCGAAACCGAAGCAAACGGCCGTGTTCAAGGCGGCCGACAGCCCAAGCGGCATAGTCGTTGAGATGAAGCGTCGCCGGTCATTCCGAAAGCCAATGGTTTGATCGCCGCTGAGCCATAGGTCTTGCGCCGACCGGGACAGCCCCGAGTGTCGGAGCAATGGCGCCCCGTGCCGATCCGAATTGCCGCGACCGCAAAGGCTTGGCGGATTCAACCTGCTGCTGCGACGTCGGGCAATTTTGTATTGTACAGCCTGTCGTCTCTTGCAGTTGCCCACCATAGCCGGTGAGGCTGTAACAAAACACCAAACATCACATGAGCAAAAAAACTGGGTCAAGTGAGATCTGGGCACGCGTTAACGCATCGAACCTGGCCAATGGCGGCCGAACGATGCAAATGCTTAGGAGCGTCTATTGGGACACCCCGATCACGCGGTGAAAACGGCCGGCATTGCGCTCAGGCTCAGGCGCGACGGGCGACGGTAGATTCAGACAATCAAGACCAGGGCTGGGTTGCATGGCGGCCTTTCCCAGGTCGGCGAGATCGAAACCTCGGCCCCCGGCGGGCGGGTGTGTCTGGATGCGATTCCCGTTCGTCGGTCCGGGACGAGATCGTTAACTGCTTGAATGGCGCACTGCCTCTCGTCGGCAAGACGAAGATCAAGCGCGCGATCAGCGAACTGGTCCTTGAGGACGTGACGCGCGCCGAGCTTGCTGTCGATGTCGGCGAGGTTTGGGTCGGTGACAGCTCGGCAGAGCTGTCGCAACTGGAGATCGAGCTCCTCGCCGGCAATGCCGCCGGACTATTCGAGATCGCGCATCGGCTGGTTCCCGAGGGCGGCCTGCGGCTCTCACGCATTTCCAAGGCTGCGCGCGGCTATCTGCTGGCAGAAGAAGAGCGGCTCAACGTGCCGCTCGCGCCTCGCAATAAGCAGGCAGCATTTGATCTGGCTCAGACCGCCGAGCAGGCGGCGCGGGATGTCTTGCGTGAATGCCTTCATCAGATCGCCCCGAATAGGCTAGTGGTCCGCCAGCTGCAGGAAGCGGAAGGGCCGCATCGTCTGCCTGGCCTGCGCCGTTTGCGCAGCGTGTGTTCCGTCTATGCGCCGGTGCTGCAGAGCCCGGAAATGAAGCGACTCAACGCCGAGGCGCGCTCGCTCGGGCCAGGAAGTCGGAAGCCTCAGGGATCTCGATGTGGTGGCGAACGACATGGTGCGGCGGGAAGCTGAAGCGCATAGCGACGAGCCAGGCCTGTCGGCTCTGGAGATGTGCTCCTGCGACAGGGGGAAGAACGGCCCGAGCAGCTGCCAAGCTGCTTGCCGGGGCGTGCGTGTAGGCGTTCCTCATCCATCTGGCCTGCTTCGTTGAGACGCGGGGCTGGCTCGTCCTCTAGGATTTCGGCCAGACCGCGCGGCTGCGGTACCAGTACCGGACCTGGTCGGCCAACCACTCTGGAGACGACCATGCCTATTGTAGCTGACCGACCCGAAGAGCCGACCGCCATCCGCACACTCTTGCGCACGCCGACCCGGAAGCCGATCAGTTCTTTCTTGACTTCCGGGTGTCGCGCCGATCAGCCAGCACCGTGCTCCGCCTTCTCGCGAGGGAAGTCCTCGCCGGCGATAACAGGATCATCATTTGCCACTCCATCCTCCCTCTCACCCGCCCTTCCGGGGTGGAAAGGCGCCGACGCAACCGATAGTTCCGTGACCGCTCCTCCACCGTAACGTTAACTTTTGCGTTCAGGGAGCCACGGCGCCTGGGTTGGCTGATGAACACCGTCGGTTCGCGCATGTGGGGTCGAATTAACTTTTGGCGAAGAGGAGGCAGGCTCATCATCAAGCAGTCGCCGGAGTTCCGCTGGGTCGAATGCCATCATTGGTGGGGAGGCAGCATCCAACAGCTGCCGGGGCTCTTCCTCGTGCCGCAAGCGCCCCCTCAGCCGGTCTTGCAGCGCCTGCCGAGCCGTCGCGGAAGGCGAAGGCTGGTTTTCTGCTCAGCGGTTGACGGTCTCGATTGGTGCGGGCCGCGCCGAGCAGCCGAGCACTTGCTTCAGAGCGAAGGCGGAATAAGCAGTTTTCATCTGCATGCGAGGGGCAGGGCAACCTGCGTCGGCCGAGATACTCCTCCCAATTTGCGCCATTGCAATGGTCGGATCCTTTACCGAATTCGAACGCGCTGTGAGCCCCGAACGCACGACCACTGGCCTTGCCCAGGCCCATGCCGAAGGCAGGATCAGCGGACGCCGCAGGAGATTGAACGAAAAGAAGCGGCTGGAAATTGTTGAAAGTCTTGTCGGAACGCAAGTCTGCAGCCGAAATGGCACGACGTACGAAGTGAGCCAACCAACGTATCGAGACCTATCGCCGAGTACCGGCAACGAACGGACATCTCGAAACCCGGTCGTCAGGGCAACCAAATCCGGCCGACCCAATGGCCACATACAGTTCGAGGGCATGTGGCACGACTCGGCATGGTCGATCTGCGCCAGTAACCGCGACCATTATGTGTGTACCAAATGTACTGGGGCTTGCAGGGCGGATCATTCGTTTGGTGAATTCCGGTTGAGCTAGCACCGAACTTAGCTTGACTCAGGTAGAGGCTGGCTTGAGCCGCGCAGAGGGTTGCTCTCTAAGCTCCGTAAACCTGCCCGTCAGCTCGTCGTCAGCTTGTCTGAGTATCATTCGCAGCAGGCCCAAGTATCTGGACCTCATTGCGAAGAGGCTTACGCCTTAAGGAGCGCCATGTACGATCGAATCAGTGGCTCATCCACACGCGCCAGCCAAGCTGACGAACGCAGTCCGTCGATGAACAGCGACAGTTTTACGGCAACACTTGCGGATCTCGCGCTGCGGAGGAACCCGCCACCTCGGGACATGTCCGACAAAATGGGATGCTGCACCAGCAAGCCACAGGCCTTGGATCCAAACAACCTAAGTACACCGTCTCCAGAGAGCACCTCCCTGTTCCAATACAGGACGGCCGATTTGCCTCAAGCGAATGTAGGCGGCATCTGCGTTGGGCTGGCTGCGGAGTGGCTCAGCAATCTCCACAACAGCCCGCGATCGCGAATGACTGCGCTATTGCCCGGATCGGACGGACACGGCTCAGCGGCTGGGTGGCAGCAGCAGTATCAGGATCGCAGGAGTGAGGCGCGAAGCGGGGGAGCAGGATCTTCTCAGGCCAACCTTGATGCAAAAACCAGAACGTTGCAGGCAGCGGGCTTGCAGCCATCCAACAAAGAGAAGGTGTACACGTTCGACGAGCCTGCGAGCTTCTCTCGCATGCTGGGCAAAATCACCGCCGATGGATCTAAGTATTTGCTCAGCTTGCGTTTCGGAGAAGGGGAAAGACACTCAGTTGCGACGTCGGCGTTGGATGGAATGACTACGCTCTTCGATCCTAACTATGGAGAATTTACTGTTCAAACAGACGAGGCGGGTAACTTGTTCAAAAGCTTGGCCAATCGTTACAGGAATCCCAACGGGCTGCATTTATCGACAATCACCGCACAAAAAATGTGCTGAGTCTGGCTTGAAGAGCCGCCTGACGGGGTCTTAACAAGGACTGCTCGGGTGAGGTTACCAGGGATTCGGACTACACCCTGCGCGAGGAAGGCAGCGTCGGGGCAGAACTAAACTGTCTCGCCTTGTTGCCTCCGGCCCCCCTGGCGCCGGCTGGTGGCGCTCCATGCCTGCTTACATGTCTTTGAGGTCTCAATGAAGTATCGTCCCGACGTCGATGGCTTGAGGGCCTTTGCCGTACTCCCCGTTTTGTTCTTTCATTCCGGCGTCTCGGGCTTTTCAGGGGGTTACGTCGGGGTGGATGTCTTCTTCGTCATCTCTGGTTATGTGATCGGACTCAGTCTGCTTGATGACCTCAAGACCGGAAATTTCTCGATCTGGCGCTTCTACGCAAAGCGTGTCCGGCGTATTTTCCCGGCGCTGTTCGTGACCGTCGCCGTCACCTGCGTTTTTGCCTACGTCCTGTTTATTCCCTCGTTCTTCCTCGATTTCTCGAAGAGCCTGCTGGCCGCTTCGGTTTTCACGTCCAATATCTATTTCTGGAAGGAGTCTGGGTATTTCGCCGCCGACGCGATATTCCGGCCGTTGCTGCACACTTGGTCGCTTTCGGTCGAGGAACAATATTATGTGTTCATGCCGATCGCGACCTATGTAATATACCACTTTCTCGGCAAGCGGTGGCTGCTTGTCCTGCTTCCGGCGATCCTGGCGAGCTTCGCGCTGAGCGTCTACGCGACCTACACCGCCCCGACCGCCAACTTCTTCATCCTTCCGACGCGCGCATGGGAATTGCTGATCGGGGCGACGCTGGCGCTCGGAAGGATACCGGTGGTGAGATCACGTTGGCTCGCCGAAGCGATCGGAATAATCGGCCTCTCATTGATTGCGTTCGCGGTCTTTGCGTTTGACGAGGCCACATCGTTCCCCGGCCTGAATGCGCTTTATCCCTGTCTCGGCAGCGCGCTCCTGATCTATGTCGGCAAGTCGACCGTCCCGCCTATGGCGACATCCCTTTTGTCTCTGCGGCCGTTCGTGGCCATTGGTCTCATTTCCTATTCGCTATACCTCGTCCACTGGCCGATCGTCTCGTTTGTGCGTTACCTATCACTCGACCAACCGACTGCTACCCAGACGCTAGCGATCATCGTCGCCAGCTTTGTCCTCGCATACTTGTCGTGGCGCTTCGTCGAGCAGCCATTCCGCAAACCGCATCCCGCCATCTCGCCCCCACGCCTCCTTGCCGGTGGCGTGGGTGCGATCGCGATCTTTGCCGCGGCCGGTGCCGTCGGCGTCGCTAGCGATGGCTTTCCCAGCCGCATGAAGGACTTTGTCGAAGAGAAGATCGCCAGGCACGAGCAATGGAACCGGGGAAAGTGTTTCCTGGACAGCAATCCCGACTACCACAAATGGAACGCGGAGGACTGCACGATCACCCACGGCGACGGAGCTGAGGTCCTTCTGTGGGGCGATTCCTTCGCAGCTCACTATGTTCCCGGCATCGTAGCCAAGTCGTCGCTGATTCCGGCAAAGGTCATCCAGTACACGGCGGCGGGCTGCCCGCCGATCGTCTCTTACTATTCCTATGCACGGCCGCTCTGCGCCGACTTCAATGCAAACGCGCTGAAGATCATCAAGGATCGGCATATCCGCACCGTGATCCTCAGCGCGCGGTGGACTGATCTCCAGTCGCGCGGCTTGGATCAGCTTCAAAGCACGCTCGCGATGCTGGCGCCGCTTGGCGTCAAGATCTACGTTGTCGGGCAGTCTCCGCAGTTCTCCACCAGCGTTCAAGTCATCGCCTACAGCAAGGGCAGCCACGACCCGGACGCGGTGGACAAGTGGACGATATTCTTTGATCCCGCCATCAACGCGGAACTGAAGCAGCTTGCCGGGACGGCGACGTTCATCGATCCTTTGCAGCTATGCGAGGGGATCGTATGTCCATATCGCGAGCGAGGCCGGTACTTATACGAAGACGCGGAGCATTTCTCGACTGAGGGCAGCAGGCAAGCGGTAGCCGCCTATTTCCCGCTTGTGAACCAGCCGGGAAATACCACAGCACCGTTCCCGGTCCTCACAACACCGCAGACGGGTCACTCACGGGCAAAGGACTAGGATCAAGCCTTCCGGCCGCGCGACCTCACCTCGATGCGACAATCATTTCAGCTTGCAGACAAGAGAGTCCGGATATTGGCAGGAATCGCCAGGCGCCGTGTAGGAAGCCCTGTCGATGAAGGCGTCAACGTTCCCGTCTGGGTCGCGGAACGCTCCGAGCCATGAGGGCATGTTGTCGCTGGCCCAGAGACTGAAGAAGACTTTCATCGCCTGCGTCGGCAGCTTTTCCGGATCCGTTACTGTCTGCACCAGTTCATTGTCGACATAATAACGCAATCGGCCCTTCTCCCAGACGAAGGCATAGTCGTGGAAATCGCTATCCGCATCGCCCGGAACGGCAACCAACTCTTCGTTACCGCCCTTTCCGTCAATATACTGATTGAGCTGAACCTGCGCTGTGTTCTTGCCGAGAACCTCGAAGTCGATCTCGTGCCAAGGCTGTTTGTCAGCTGGGCCAATGTAAGTGAAAAATGCGGTGTTGAAGCCGGAGCCCCGCGCTGTTTTCATGCGGGCTTCGTAAACGCCATAACCAAACCGCTGTTTTGTTTGAATCTCAGCGCAGGCATATTGCCGGTCCCCACTCGGTTTTTTAACGAAGGACAAGTGCAGCGCTCCATGCACGATCTTCACCTGATCGGCCGACCAGGTGCAGTTCTGATGGTTGCCATTCGACCACCCGTCGGAAATGTACCAGCGTTGTTTGCTCAATTGGCTGAAGTCCTCCACAAAAGAGGAGCCGTTGCCCATAGGCTCCGCTACGGCCAATCCTGCCATTGCAATCATGGCTATTCCGAACCCACCTCCAATGAGCTTTCCGTATCGAATCTTCCTCATAGAAATCTTCCTGTGCAAGAATGGGTTCGCTGGTTGAAGGCGACTGCTCTGACAGCCAACAGAAAATATGGGCCAAAGTCTGACTACCATGTGGGAGAGGGCCGCGGCGCGTCCCTGTGATCATCGGGTCGGAGGCCAGTCACGCAGAGCATGGATGACCGTTGGCGGCGTCACGGCCAGTTGTCTACGAAAACTTCCATCCAATCCCGTCGAGATGGCTCGGCGAGAGCGAGATGTCGAGCCCTTGCAGGCTGGCCCTTCAATCAATCCACCGAGCGTGTGCGGGCCCATGAGCGGTATGGCCGCATCAACACAAACACTCATCGATGAAGACCTTCGCAAATCCGGAGCGGGACCGGGCTCAAGAAGCCGTTCCCCGAAATCGGATGGGCAATGCTGGCCTCGTCATCAGCCTCGACGCGTCCGCCGTTTGTTGCGCCGATGGTTCTGTTCAATTCGATTGTTCGCGCCGGGAGCGATCGTGCAGGCAGGTGGCCGTTCGCAGGAACCAATCGCTGCACGTTGGTCTGGCTGCCGTCAACGACGCGATCGGGTTGACCAGATGCCTCTGCTGCGCTGATCCGCTCAAAAGGTCCCAAGCTGGGCGTTGCCCGGCGACCCAGTCGCCGCGCGTAGGCGCGCCTTTCAGCAGCAGGAGAGGATGGGGCTGGACGGCTTGTTTTCGCGGCAGAGCCGCGACCGGCCCTGAAGTGAACGCTCTTCTCGATTGGGTGTGTGAGAGAGGCGGAGGATCGCTGCACGGCAAGCCTGGTCCTTACGGGGAGGGGATGTCGCCGATCCGACTTCGCTTAGGACGCAGGTGAGGGGCAGTGCAGTCAAGCAAACGCCGCTCTACGCGGCGGCCTTGGTCGCCGCCGAGCCCTTGCGGACGGGTATGCGCACCGACACGATGGTGCCGACGCCTTCGGTCGAGCGTATCTTCAGCGCGCCGCCGTGCAGTTCGGCAAGCGACCTGGAAATCGCTAGGCCGAGGCCGGAGCCGGCATGGCTCTTGGAGAACTGGTTCTGCACCTGCTCGAACGGGCGGCCGAGTTTGCCCAGCGCGTCCTTGGGAATGCCGCAGCCTGTATCTTCGATGGTCAGCATCAGCGCGCCAGAAACGTTGCGCGCCCTGACCGAGATGTGGCCGCCCTGGCCGGTGAATTTCACCGCGTTCGACAGGAGGTTGATGACGATCTGCTTGATCGCCCGGCGGTCGGCGACGAGCCGCATCGACTCGGCGATCTGCGTCTCGACCGCGATGGACTTTTCCGCCGCCTGTAGAGAGACCACGCGCACGGTTTCGCGGATCAGCGGACAAAGGTCGATCTCCTCGCGCTCCATCGAGAACTGCCCCGCCTCGATCTTCGACATGTCGAGAATGTCGTTGATGACGCCGAGCAGGTATTTGCCGCTGTTGGCGATGTCGCTGGCGTATTCCTCGTAGCGGTCGGAGCCGAGCGGTCCGAACAGGCCCGATTCCATCAGCTCCGAGAAGCCTATGATGGCGTTGAGCGGCGTGCGCAACTCATGCGACATATTGGCCAGGAATTCGGACTTGGCGCGGTTCGCGGCTTCGGCGCGCTCGGTTTCGCGCATGTATTTGCGGTTGAGCTCGACCAGTTCGCGCGCCCGCTCTTCCTCGGCGCGCCGCGCCAGGCTGAGATCGTGGATGGTGGCCATCAGCCGCCGCTCGCTGTCGACCAGCTTTTCCTGATGCTGCTTGATGAGCGTGATGTCGGAGCCGACCGAGACGGTGCCGCCGTCGCGCGTTTTCAACTCGTTGACCTGAAGCCAGCGTCCGTCGGCCAGCTGCCGCTCATAGGTCGCGCCGCCACCCGGGCCGTTGGCGTTGGCCAGCCGCCGCTCCGATGCGAAGCCGATCATCCGTTCTTCCAGCGCCTGGCGCGAGATCCCCGGCACGACGTCGCGGTCTAATAGGCCGTTATCCTGCTGGTATTTGCTGTTGCACATCACTAGCCGCTGCTTCGAATCCCACAGGACGAAGGATTCGTTGATGTTCTCGATCGCGGTTCTCAGCCTCATGTCGGCGGCTTCGGAGCGAAGCGCCAGATGCCGCTGCTCGGTCACATCGACGGCGATGCCGATCAGCTGGATTTCGGGCGCCTCCGGATCGATCACCTGCGCCCGCGCCCGCACCCAGACCCAGCGGCCGTCGGCATGGCGCATGCGGAACACCTGGTCGATATGGTCGATCTCGCGCGCCACGATGCGGTTAGCAAGTTCGAACAGGTCGCCGTCGTCTTCATGGATGATGTCGTCGACCTCGCCGAAGGACAGCATGGTGTCGCAGGGCTTGTAGCCGAGCATGTCGTACATGGAGCGCGACCAGTACATCTTGCCGCGCACCATGTCCCAGTCCCACAGGCCGCAGCGGCCGCGCACCAGCGCCAGATCGATGCGCTGATGCGCTTCGAGATAGATGCGGTCGGCGGCCTGGGCGCGGGCTGCCTGCGTGAAATAGGCGTAGAGGATGATGATCAGCACGCCGGCGGTCAGCACGAACAGCGTGACGTTCAGCGACACCGTCTTGCGCCATTCGGCGAATACCGCATCGCGCGGGATCATCGCCGCGGCGGCGCCCTTGCGGTCTTCCGTCAGGTTGACTGCGGCGTACCAGTCGCGGCCGTCGATGCGCACTTCCATGATCCCGGCGCGCTCGCCGAACATGAAGAGCGGCTGGCCGCCGGTCATGATGGCGTCCAGCATCTTGCCTTGCCAGCCGGTCGATTCAGGTGTGACGGCGACGATCCTGAACGCCTCGTCGGTCAGCGCCAGCACGTGCCGGCTGCCCATCGCGCCGTGCTGGACGGTGCGTTCCAGCAGATCGCGGCTTGCTGTGTCGTCGAGTTCGCCGCCCGCCGCCGACACCATCATCGAGTTGACGAGTTCGCCGGCTGCCAGGCTTAGGATGGCCTTGGCGTTGCGCTCGACTTCATCCTGCCAGGCTATCAGCGAAAGAAAGCGCGCGGCCGCCACGACGAGCAAGAAGATGACGATCAGGGCGGGAATGGACCGACGCAACAGAGGCTCTGCAGCGAGAAGCCGCCTGTAGGCAGGTTCGGCGATGATGCGCGCATTGCCGGCGAGGGTGTTACCCTTGCGCCGGACAAAATCAGTGCCGCCGGGCGCGCCCCACGCGTCCGTCTTCGCCATGGATTGGCTCCCCGAAATCTTTTTTCATTGACGATCCGGCAACGCCGCACATCCGAATCTGCCCTAAAGAATCAGAGGTGATTCGGCTTGTCCAGTGGCGAGGGCAAAAGAATTGCTGTGCGTCCTCGAGGCTCCCCTTGGACAGCTCTAAAAGCTCGCGGCTCAGGGCCGCACCCTCAGGACGAGGGAGAGGGCGCCCCCTCAAATTCTGAAGCATAGGCAAGGGTTTGCCTGATGACGTTACACCAGCAATTTCGCCGCCCTGCAGCCCTTGGTCTGCACCGATGGGGCAGAATTCAGGCCAGCGTGCGCTCTCGATGACATCGCACGCTATATCGATCCGACCAGCTCCGCGTCGGCGCAGGCCGCCGAGAACCGTCGCGCTCTCCTCGACAGCGGCCAGATTGGCTAAAGGAGCTTGCGCCTGCAGGATCCGGCCGAGCGCCTTGCTATCGATATCACTCTCGACCCGAACGCGGCGGGCGCCGCCAAGCTCGATGGTCACCATGCTGCTCTTCTTGCGCGTGGGAGATCGGCGGTGGCTGCGCTGGCGATTGCAGCTCTGGCAGCGCCTCGACGATTTGGACGGGAACGAGTAGCGGCGTGGACGGCGGGGAGATCTGGCAGAGTTCCTTGCGCCACGGGAAGCTGACTCACATGAATGCCAGCCGATCGCGCGATCTCGAAAACACTGGCCCCAGCCCCAAACGTCGCCGCGACCAGCCGCTCCTGCTCCTCCCGAGACCAGCGGCGGCGCTGCTTGACCGAGGTGATCACTTCAATCTCATGTTTCGTCACAGGGCTACTCCAAGTGCTTGCACTAGGACAGCCTTCAGCCTACTTCAGCAAGACGGCCGTGACCGTGGGGATACGATGGCTACGATCACCGATGTCTTCACCATCGCCCACGTCGCGAAAAAGCTTGGAGAGGATCCTGAGCTCCTTCAGGCGATCGTCAACAACGATGACAACCTCTCCTACGGCAGTATCATCAGCGTCTACGATGGCACGGACGAAGCAATCACCGCTCTCACTGAGCAGGGGGTTGACGAGCTGACACAGATGCTCGCCCATGCTCGTCGTTCGATCGACGAGTGGAACGACTTCCTCGACAGCTTTGTCGACGACGAAGAGCTCGTCGCGCGCATAAAAGCAAAATCACCGCGGTAACAATCGGCCGGTTACAGTAGACCTAGGGTAAGGTTGCTGCGGGTTGATTCTACCCGCAGCAACCCGGTCGAGCCGCAGCAGAACATCGCACCGTGTCGCTGACTGACGCGCGCGTTTGCCGCTCGCGATCCGGGCGATCGCCGTCGAAATTCCGATCCGAACCGTGCGCCGCCGATCCCGGTTAGGCGCACCACCAGATTATCGCCGGGGTTCAAGGCCTGGCCTTGACCCCCGGGGTGACGGTCACTGGCGGTGCCGCGGCGTGCTGAACGGATTATCCGCTGTCGCTGAGCCTCCCGCCGCCGGTCCAGTGGATCTCCCGGGTCCGCCATTCCTGCAAAAATGGCGGCCCCGCGACACCTTTTTGTCGGGTTCGTCAGATCCGCGCCACAGGCTTGGTGAGCCGATCTGTTGTTTGCCGCAGGCTAAAGAGCTGAACAGCAAGCATAAACTTCCGTCGCGGCTCGATCCGCGAGATTGGCACGATCTTTGTACTCTTCAGGATGAGCCGACGGCAGCAGCCGACCGGCTCTCCTGTCGCGCGTCCCCGCAATCGACACAGCCAAGCAAGGAATCCACCATGGCGAAGAACGCGCCGATTGCGGACGCGAGCGATGGGTCGGCCGTAAATCGGCTGGTCGGCATCGACCTTGCTCGGGGCCTGGCTGTCTTCGGCATGTACGCCGCCCATGCCGGTCCCAACCCCCTAGAAGGAGGACTGGTCGGGAATCTGATGGAACTAACCCATGGGCGGTCGTCCGCCCTGTTTGCCGTATTGGCCGGTTTTTCGATCCTCCTGATTACCGGTCGCAAGGCGCCGAAGTCGGGGGTAGCCGGTAGACAGGCCATTGCCAGAGTCGCAATTCGTGCCCTTGTTTTGCTGGCGCTTGGCCCAATCCTGACCTACCTCGATACGCCGGTCCGGGTCATCCTGACATACTACGGAATCTGCTTCTTGTTGGTCCTGCCGCTCTACCGGCTCAGCGCACCGCAACTCGGCTTGCTCGCTGCTGGGACCGCATTAGTTCTGCCGCAAGTGCGCTTCCTCCTTGAGTCAATGGTTGCCTTCGAGGGCTCGTCCTTCGACCCGGTGTTCAAGCTCATGGTCAGCGGCGATTATCCCGCTTTAACCTGGGTTCCTTTTGTGATCGCAGGCATGGCCATTGCGCGCCTCGACCTTAGTACGCAAGCAATGCATTGGCGCCTTGGTCTAGCGGGGGTCGCGCTGGCCGTGTTGAGCTATGGGGGATCCTGGCTCGCGCTGCGTTTGCCTGGTGTACCCGTCGCTTTGCAGGAATCCGCCTGGTGGTGGTCGGACGTTGGCTACCTTTGGTCCTTGGAGCCCTTGATTGCCGCACCTCATAGCGAGACGACGTTCTCGATCCTGGGCAACACCGGTTGCGCAATGATTGTCATTGCGGCTTGCTGGCTCGCTATGAATGCGCTCCCGCATCTGCGAAAACTGGTCTGGCCAATAATCGCGGTCGGCTCGATGCCTTTGACGGCCTATGTCCTGCACATCGTGGGAATAGCCTATTTCAACCACACTATGGGAATGGAGTTGTTTGCAGAAAGCAGGAGCCTGTCCATGCTCTTTGGCTTCGTCGTGGTTATAAGCACATTCGCGGTGCTTTGGCTCCGCGTCTTCCAGCGAGGACCGGTGGAAGTGCTGATGGATAGGATCACAGATCTCGCGCGTCACATCCGCTGAGCACCGCAACGCCCCGGCCTCCCGATCACATTACGGACAGAAAAAGCTGGGATTTATCCAAAGCTTGTTCGCGGCAGGGGAGGGGACTTCCTACCACCCTGCCACCTTTGTGAGGTCGACGCGAAACGGTCGCGCCGGCGCTGATGGTTTCGCATCGGCATTATCAACTTAACTCGCGGTCAGTCTTTGTCGGCCCCCCGCCGGAAAGGGGAGGCGAGGCTAGGCGGTTTGGCAAATCAGAAGCTGTCCTTCGGCAGCGGCGCTCCCGCGCCCTGTCCAGAAGCCGTGTCAGATCGCCCCGCTTCGCCGTTCTTTGCCGTACGGGTACGCGCCTTGAGAAATTCGCTGGCCGTCTCCACCGCACCGATCTTCTGCGCGACCGCCGACCTCCACCCGTTTCGGCTGCGGAACGCCGCCACGATCTTCCTACTCTCTACACGACCTCCGGTGCGGAGACGTCCGCCGCCTGGCTCAGATGCCACTTCGTCTGGCCGCAGACCACCTGATGGCGCGATGAGATCTCGACCGCTCAGCCCGCTCTGGCCATCCGCTGCATATGCGAGGCCGGCGCAGGACGATCCACCCGAAAAAAACGCAGGAAATCGCCGAAAGTGTCTTGTCAGGCCGCAAGCGCCGCGCGGAAATGGGGGAGGCTTTTCGTATCAACGACCCGACGGTCCCGTACATCGTTGCTGAACACCGCCACAACCTGGAGAAATTCCATGCCGACCAGCCATGATCTCAAGGGGCTGATGAAATTCCTCGCCCGCGATGATTGGCGCGGCTGTTTCGAGCAGGTATTCGACGATCACTTCGGCCCGGTGCTCGAGGCTGGCGACATGGAATTCGAGGACGTCGCCGAAATCCTCGGCGACGAATGGGCAATGACCCTTTGGGGCTGTGCCTTCGAGGATTTCCTGACGCGAAACTTCGATGTTGCGGGCGGCAATATTGTCGACGAGTATCTCAAGCGGCGCGGCTGGAAGGAAAACGCGCAAACGAAAGCCTACATGAAGGCGCTGCGGAGATCGGTCATAAGCCTTTACGAGGTGAGCGACATCGTGCCGGGCAAATCGCTCATGGCGCGCGATCTGATCCTTGGCGGCGATCCTATCGCCGTCAGCGAGGGAACGGCAACGAAGACCCTGCAACAATGGGACAGGGTCGCCGCCCGCATCGTTCCGGTCATGGGCAAGAAGATCTTCGCGGGCGGCCTTTTGCCCTTCACGCCGCAGGCCTCGGAGGCGCTGTTCGAAGGCCTGCAACAGATACTCGGGAAAAAGAACGCAAAGAAGCTCCCCGCCATTCGGGACGAAGACCTTCAGACGGTCGCCCCCATGTTTACGCTCTCATGGTTGTTCGATGCGCTTGATCGCGCCATGGAATTGCCGCCGATGCAAAACTCAGATGGCGACGATCTCCTGTTCCACGATGTCAGGTTCCCGCTGGCAAGCGGCGTGACACAGAAGGATATCGCCTCGCGGGTGAAAGCCATTCCCGGAATGTCGCAGGCGAACGCAAAATTTTGGAACTGGCTTGAGGACCAGCCGAAGGGCAGAGGACAACCGAAAAAAAGCGGTGCGCTTTCCTTCGACACTACCATGGATAGCGGTCAGCGCGTGCTGGGTAATGTGGAGCTGAATGGGCGGTTCCTGCACCTGTCGGCCAATTCCGCCGCGCGCGCGGAGAAAGGAACGGCTCTCATCCGGCACGCTCTCGGTGATTTTGTACGCGAGCCGCTCACCGAAATCCGCACCGTCCAGCAGATGATGGCCGATAGGTCGGCCAAGGACGGCGAAGCTCTTTCATCGGATGTGCCGCCGGAAATCGCTGAACAGATCGTCCACCAATTCCTGGACCGCCAATATCGGGGAGCCCTTGATCAGCCTGTCGGAATGCTTGGGAACAAGACCCCGCGACAGGCCGTGAAATCATCCGCCGGTCGCCAGAAGGTGGCCGAGTGGCTCAAACATCTCGAAAACCAGTCCGCCAGGCAGCCGGACCCCGCCGATCCCATGGCGACCTACAACTTCGAATGGATGTGGAGGGAACTCGGCGTCCAAAATTTGCGCCAATAGCGCTTCCTACCGCATTTTGGTGACATGATGCGGAAACGATCGCGCCGGCGCTAATACTTGCGGGGCATCTCGCCCAGGCGTGACCAATCGTTGCGCAGCCAAAAACCGGCAAGGCTTGGAATTTGTTCCAGCGTTAATACTCAGTCCTTGCTAGACCGACGCACCCTCGATAGGCCGCCGTCCCTTCACCGGGGGTGGTGGATTTTTTCGTTCTGATTGGAACTACGTATCGGTTTTCTTGTTTGTGAAGCTTCAAAGGGTCCCCTCCCTTAGAGCGCCAAGAGCCCGCTGCTCGTCTCGGCAACTGCGAGCGGCGGGTTCCTTGGATTCCCCCAGATCTTGGCCGTGGCAGGGAGCAAGATGCCGGCCTAGCAGTTTCTGAAGCCTCAAGGTTTTCTTCTCCCATCCTTGGATGGAAGCTCGCCGCCCCTGCACCTCGAGGATTTAATACGGGCGGGCTATTTGCGCTCCCGCGTCTCTCCGGAGGCGCGGGTCTTTTGTGTTGAACGCCCCAGCGCAAGGAGTTTCATAGCCTTAGGAGCCATTCTTGCCGTGATGGCTGAAGCGCTGACGAGTGGCAAGACTGTTGACTTCCTATACCGATGGATCGACGAGAACGTCTGTGGACAGGACGGGTTGGACGTCGGACGCAGAATGAGCAAACGGCAGCGGCTGCGGCGGAACAAGGAACAGCATCAGCGAGACCGACGCTGACCTAGGCAGCATAGCCGCCGTTGTTTTCGAAGCGATCGCGCATCAGGACGGTGGGCACTGTTGTCGTTGGCCCCGGTGCGGCAACGCGCAGCCCTTTTTCGTTTTTCCGCACCAGTCGTGGCGCGGCAGCTTAATGACCTCAAGGTTCCTTTCTCATACATCCCTTGGAAAAGAAGCCCACCCACTTGCACGAGGCGCGCAATCGATAGGCTGGTGGAGCTATCGGAGCGGTACTTGGAACTGCACCCTACGCAAGCCCATAGCGCTGACAACTGTCAACCAGCCAATCCGAGCAGCGTTGCATGGCGCAATGTCTCCTCGCCACGAAGGTGCCTGACGCGAACACGCATTCCAGGCGTGAACCATTCCACCTCCCCACCATGCTGCAGTTCGGGGATCGCGGGCTTGTCGGTTCGGTGCTCCTCCAGCTGTGTCCAGATCGCTTCCGCTTGGGGCCGCGGAGCGTGACCATGACCCGGCCGGCATACATCATTTGGCCATCCTGCTCTCTCGCGACCAGCAGGCTTCGGACGCCTCCCGGCGTGGTGTCGTAGCCAACGACAACGAACTCGCTCTCCAAGAACGTCTTCACCTTCAGCCAGGCCTTGGTGTAGCCGCTCCGGTACGGGCTGGTTTGCTTTTTCGAGACCATCCCCTCCAGGTCCATCCGCTCGACAGCCGCGAAGAACTCCTTGCCTGACCCGCCATGCGCCTCACTGAATGGATCGGGTAGGATGGCAGGGGTGATCCGAGTAGATCCGAAAGAAGAGCTCTGCGTTCCTCGCAAGGCTTCGCTCGAAGGTCCTGCCCGTCCAGGCTCAACAGATCGAACGTGTAGAGGATCAGCCGCCCGCCAGCGCCGCTCTCGATGTCGGATCGAAGAGCATTGAAGTCCGGACGGCCGTTCGCGTCTTGCACAATCATCTCGCCTTCAAGGTGGCAGTCGTGGCCGAGCTCGCGCGCCGCTTCGATGATACGGTTGTACTTCTTGGTCCAATCCAATCCCCTGCGGGTGAACGCGCGGGCACTTTTGCCTGCAATGACGATCTGCGTTCGGTAGCCGTCGTATTTGATCTCGTGCAACCACTCCGGACCCTCCGGAGGTTTGTCGACCAGCGTCGCCATCATCGGCTCGACGAAACCACGTCCAGCCACTCCGGAACCTGCGTTGCGAACCAAGGGTCATCCTCCCAGCACGGCGCTGCTACCGGTCAGCTAGAGAAAGCTGTCAAGCTTGAAGGCGTCGGGTTCGACGCGGCCCGCAACATCGCTCCAGCTTACCGGCATGGATACCGGAAAACCCGGACGAGCCCGTGGCGAATACGCGCCCACGGCTGTCGTACCGCGCCCATTCCGCAAAAAGTCGATGAAGATATGATCCTTTCGTTTCGCCGGCGCGGAGCTGACGATGTAGCGCTCGTCTCTGGCGGCAAAGGCATCCGCAATCAGCCTGGAGGCCTTTCGAGCGTCGTCGTGCGAAGTCGGCTCCCTGGGGGGGACCATGAGATGCAGGCCCTTTCCGCCTGAAGTCTTCGGCCAGCTTTCAAGTCCATGTCGCTGGAGGAAGTCCCTCAGGGCCAAAGCCGTTTCCGTGACGAAGGGCCATTCGATCCCATCGCCCGGATCAAGGTCAAACACGATCAGGTCGGCGGATTCGATATCGTCGATTTTCGCCTGCCATGGATGGAGTTCAACCACGCCGAGATCGACTAAGCCGAGCAGCCCGTCGAGGCTATCCACCCAAAGCCGCAGACCTTCGCCGCCCTCACGCTTCTCGATCCGCAGCGCGTGCACCGCATTGGGCAGCTCAGCAAAACCTCCGGTGTGGAAGAACGCGCGCCCACGAGCTGCGCGCACCAGCGTCAGTGGGCGACTACCGAGATGCACAAGGGCCCGCCGGTGCGTCTTGCGCCAATACGCCTTCAATTGTTCCGATATTGGGATAACTGCACCAGGAAGGAACCGCTGGACGTCCGAAGCTGATACGAACGTTGCCTCAGGCATTCAGCGGCTCAGCTTTCGCGCTTCCCGCTCCAGCATCCCGCGATCGTTGCCGTGGCGCTCGATCAGGCGCTTCGTCTGCGCCAGTGAAATGTTGTCAGCGAATTCCCGAACCTCGTAATCCTGGTTAGTGGCCACCCGGGCACGGTCCTGTTTTGCAGTCTTCGACTTGTCGTCTGCCATCGAGCTCTCCCGATCAGGTGGAGAGTAGATCGACGGAAGAACGTACCGTTACTTCCGGCAATCTGCCGCTTTGCCTGTTGCCAACAACAGGAACGAAGCTCATATCAACAGCTTCTAATGTGATAGGTTCCACAGCCAGACCAACCGGGAGGCATCCGTTCCTGCGACCCTGAGAACCGACTGCAGGATCCATCGGAGCGAGTGCTGAAACCGATCCGCATCCGACAAAGCCAGCACTTGAACAATCGTGTATCGAGCAGGATCATCGGCGCATCAAGCGTCGCCCCAGGCCATGCTCAGCCGCAAGTCGCAGGCGACCGCGGCCGGTATCCTTGCCGCGATCGAGATGGGTCCACATCATGCGCAAACGAAGGTGGGGTATGCTGACAATGCAACTCGTCGACCGTTCGCCATCGTCGCTGTGTAACCGGGCAAGGCGAAGACGTCATCCACGCTCTGCGCCAAGTTTTGCGGCGGAACCCGCTGCGCTTCTCCTGCGTTGGATGCCTCCCCACAGTCGTGCTGTGTCTGGCGCAACCAGTCAGAATTTTTCTTTGTCGAAGCTACGGCGCGCCTCGACCACTCTGGCGTGGTTGTCTTCGGCCCACTGGAACAGGTGCTCCATGGCCGCATGGATCGAGCGCCCTGAGTCGGTCAATGAATATTCGACGCTCGGCGGCGTCGTTGGGAAAACGTCGCGATGGACGTAACCGTCGCGCTGCAGGTCGCGGAGAGTCTGCGTCAGCATGCGTTGCGAGATATCCGGAACGAGCCGCCGTAGTTCGCCGAACCTGTAGGGTTGCTCTGCTAGGGCCATGAGCAGCAGCCCGCTCCATTTGCCCGACACGTTCTGCACCACGTCGCGGATCGGGCAGTTGGCTATGCCGCCACTCATCACGTCGGCGCGGTAGATCTCGATCTTCTGGCGGGTCGAGGCGGTGCGGGCATTCATCGAGCTCTCCCGGACGGCGTGGTGCAGGCAAGTACCTGATTTGAAACTGCCTTCTTTACAAGGCGCCATCCACGTACATCAAGTGCCGGTCTCCCAAAGAGAGCACTTGTCGAAATGGTTGGGAGCCAGCAACATGTCTGATACATCTTCGTTACCGGCGCCTCCGGCCAGCTTGGCCGCGCCGCGCTGCCAAGGGGTGATCCCGCCCGCTCACCTGAGCTATCTGCTCGATCACGAATGTTGATGCCCCGTTCGTGATGCTGAATGGGTCTCAGAGCGCGTGCCAGCTAGTGTGGTTGCGAAGGTCGCGGACCGCGGTTGGTCAGCAAGGGGCATTTTGGAACAGGTAGGCTCCGGTAAGCCCCGGCTCAAATCATCGCCATGCCGCCATTCACGTGAATTGTCTGGCCAGTGACATAGGCAGCTTCATTGGAAGCGAGGTAGGCGACCGCGGAAGCGACTTCGTCGCTGGTGCCCATGCGCCGTGTCGGGATCGCCGCCATGATAGCCTCTTTCTGCTTGTCATTGAGCTTGTCGGTCATAGCCGATTCAATGAAGCCTGGAGCGACGCAATTGACGGTGATGTTGCGGGTGGCGATCTCCTGCGCCAGCGACTTGGAAAACCCGATCATGCCAGCCTTGGAGGCTGAGTAGTTCGTCTGGCCAGCATTGCCGGTGACGCCTGAGACCGAAGTGATATTGATGATGCGGCCGTGCCGGCGCCGCATCATCGGATGGGTGAGTTCGCGGGTCAGCCGGAACACGGCAGTGAGGTTGACCTCCAACAGACTGTCCCAATCGAGATCAGCCATGCGCACGAACAGCCCGTCCTTGGTAATGCCGGCATTGTTGACCAGGATGTCGACGCCTTCGAGCTCAGCCTCTGCCTTCTGGCCGAGGGCCTTGACCTCGTCACGATTGGAAAGGTTGGCCGGAAACAGCTTGACTCGGTCGCCGAGCTGGGCGGCCAGGGCCTCCAGCTTCTCGACGCGCGTGCCATGCAGGCCGACGATGGCGCCTTGCGCGTGCAGCACCCTGGCGATCTTCTCGCCGATGCCTCCCGATGCGCCAGTCACGAGCGCCTTGCGGCCAGTTAATTCGAACATTTCCTATCCTCTTCTCAAATCGTGCAGGCCGGTCAATTCGGTTGCCTTAAAGCACTGCCGCGCCAGAAGTCTCGGTTGCGCGGTAGCTTCCTCGCCGCGACTGATGCGCGCCAAGACCTTGGCTGCGACGTCATCCTCTGTGTAGCCAAAACCGCTCGATGAATTGCGCAGCCAGTGGCCCTTGCTGCGGTCGGTCTCGGCCTAAGTACTACATAGGATATGCAGCCTTCAGCCTACCTCAGCAAGGAGGCGGTCACTGACCGATGGAGTGATCCGGCTAGCATCTGGATACGGGAGGGTGACGGCAGGACGCATCTCGCAAGGCTTCTACACCTGTTTGAATGCCAGAACTGCGTTCAGGCCGCCCATGGCAAAGGCGTTGCTCATGGCCACGCGCACCTTGCGCTCGCGCGCAACATTGGGGGTGACGTCGAGATCGCAAAGGGGGTCTGGCTCGCGATAATTGGCGGTCGGCGGCACAACACCCTCTTGGATCGCCATCACACAGGCAATCATTTCAAGCGCACTCGCTCCACCGAGGCAATGCCCGTGGGTAGACTTGGTGGAAGAGACGGACAGCGAATTAGCATGGTCCCCGAAGACACGCCTGATCGCCGCCGTTTCGACTTCATCGTTGGCCTTGGTGCCGGTGCCATGCGCGTTTAGGTACTCCACATCCTCGGCATTCAACCCGGCATCGGCAAGGCAGGCGCGCATCGCCGCCTCCGGCCCCTCGACAGTCGGCGCGGCGATGTGGAAGGCATCGGCGGAAAGGCCGACGCCGGCGATCTCGGCAAGAATCGTGGCGCCGCGCGCCGTGGCATGCTCATAGCTTTCCAGCACGGCCATGCCCGCACCCTCGCCCAGCACCACGCCCCTCCTGTCGGCGGAGAAGGGCCGGCAAGTATCCGGAGCGAGTACGCGCATTGCTTCCCATGACTTCACCACGATAAATACGAATGGCGCGTCGCTGCCTCCGGCAAGCATCACGTCGGCCCGGCCAGACCTGATCTGGTCGACGGCCGAGGCGATCGCATGGTTGGCCGAGGCGCAGGCGGAGGTGGCGGCGAAGACCGGCCCGCGCAGGCCGAGGCTCATGCTGACTTGGCAGGCAGCTGCGCTCGGCATCGCCTTTACGCCAGTCAAGAGATCAATGCGGGTCGCGCCGCCCAAAAGGAGGGCGCGGTAGGCTTTTTCGGTCGCGTCCCAGCCACCGAAGCCGACGCCCACTGTCGCGCCGAAGCGATGGGCATTTCCTTCATAGCAGGAAAGTCCGGCCTGTCGCATGGCTTCGTGCGCCGCAAGCACGGCAAGCAGGCTGCAGCGGGCCATGGAGACGAGTTGCCTGCGGTCAATGTCGTGCTCAGGCAGCGCCTTGATCTCGGCGCCAATCGTGCCCTTCAGCTCATGAAGCTCTGCGTTGACAATCGGGCCGATGGCGGAGCGGCCTTCACGCATCCCTGTCCAAATGGAGGCGGCGTCGGTGCCTAGTCCGCACAGCCCGCCTACTCCGGTGATGACGACGCGCCTGTCCATTCAAGCCACCTTAGCAAGCAAGCCGCGCATGGCTTCCACCATGCCGCCGACATTCTGGACACCCGACCACGCCTCGGCCGTGTTCATTTCGATCTTAATGTCGTAGGCTTGCTCCAAGTCCCAGAGCACGTCCGCTAACCCCAGTGAATCGATGCCGAGCTCGGTCATTTCCGTCTCAGTCGTTATTTCGCCGACCATGGATGCAGTCGTGCCCTCGCCGCTCTCCGCTTCGATGCGTTTCTTGATTATGGCAATGATTTCCGTTGTGAGTTGATCAGCCATTGTGTTCCTTTCCATTTCAGTTTGTTTTGACGTGGAACGCGGCTCGACTCCTGAGACGGGCCGCGTGGCGAAAATAGCCATTAAGCTTGTGCAACCGACAAAGCCCAATGCTCATAAGAGCCGGGTGAGTTCCGGCGGGTCTGCGGCGTAGGCGCCGGTGACGCAGAAGGTCCTGGGAAAAATGGATTGGAACCGTCGTCAAGGTCAGCGTCAGCGCACCACTTGGCCCGCTTCATAGTTCCGGACCGTTTCGGTCGATCAGGGTGCCAGACGGCCACTCGTCCATTGAGCGTCCAATTGGCGAAACCAAGAGGAGCACGTCCTCCAGGCGCGTGGGCGGCAGGTCGGGATGCACATCTGGGAGGGTCGACCGTACGCGAACGCCCGACACAACGGTCGCCAGACCGCCTCGGCAGAGCCTCTCAACATGGTTGCGCATCGCGTGCCGAACCGTGCCGAAAGCGAATGGAACCCCAAGCTGCGGCAGCACTGGAAACACAACGCTCAGTGAAAAGCTGATTCCGAATCCCTCAAGATCCGGACGGACCCCGTACAACCCCAGTTCAGCCACCAATAGATCGACCTCGCCAACTTTGATGAAGCGGCGCAGTATGCCCATATGAGCGGCTACGCCGTGCGCGTCGTAGCCGATTGCGCGGAATTCCGGTCTCGCACCGGCCCAACTGCGGCCGCCTTCGAATGGCTTTGTATGGAAGGCCCCAGTCCGTCCATAGCTCTTTCGGAAGAAGTCGGAGAGTTCGGCATGGTCGGCCAGTTGCAAATCATTTTCCCAGCACAGCCGCCACCGTATGTCAGAGCGCATGGAAAGACCTCGTCATTATTGCTGTTTCTTGAAGTAAGCGTCTATGCAGGAAGAGCTTGTCACATCGAGCCGACGCGACGTAGCTTGCGCGGCACCACCGAAGAACCCAGCCGCAATGGACATGCGGCTTGGTTCACGTTCGCAGTACAGCGGAAGGCGTGCACCAGAACATGCTCCGCGGAGCCGAAAGTGCTCCTCGGAGCTAACGCAAACATCGACAACTTCCTTTGAGGATTTATTTGACTTGTTCCTATGCGACGTTCTGCAAAACCGGTAAAATCGATTGTTTCGATCAGACGCATCCACGCTTTGGATAGCTGAAGGCATGCGATCGAAATGGCTTGACTTGTATCCCAACCGAGCTTCAACAGGCTCGCGCTTTACAAGAAGAAAAGGCGCTGACTGTACCGAGCTCCAACCGTCATCGGGCTACGCAGGGACCCGTAGAACGGGAAGATGAGCGCCTTCGGCCGGAGCAGCAGGCACGTTATCAGACATGGTGTGAAGCAGACCGAATAGCTCGCGAACAGCTCCTGTAGGGCGCTAACTGCAAGTGGACGCAGCTGCAGAAATCCATATTGGTATTGCCGCGAGCGGCAGGACCATCCTCTTTCGCCAAACATTTAGAAGATGTGGGAACCGAATCGCGCTGTCGAGCTCGGAGGAGGACGAGGAGCTTTGTTCGGGAAATATCAAACGACGCGGGGACGCAACCAAAGTAGTTTCGCAAATGGCTCATCTTCGGCGGCATGTCAGCGTGAAGTTGTAATTGCATGCTCGCTCGCGGTCATCGAGTGCTTCTGCGCGCTCTGAACGATCCCATAATCACAGTCTCTTTCAGCATGGCAGACGCACTGCCTTAACCGAACAACCTAAACCCAACCCGTGAGTGTAAGCAGCCCTACAGGCGAGGACGGACTTGCTGGCGCGGCGGCCAGCAGACAGCAGGCTGCATGGGACAGACGATGAGTCCATAGGACGAAATCTCGACCTGAGAAGGCCGTGTGGCTCAATGCATGATGCCGAATGATTTGGACTTGCCCGAGAGCAAGTTCGGGCGATCCTACATGGTCCTCACGCGCGGTAGCGCCCTCGGCCCGTGCAGCGGGATCAACATTGCGGGTGTTCCCCATCCTGCGGCCATCTGTATCAGTGCGCCTCGATCCTTGCGTCGGCCACGGTTCGCGTTGTCGCCACCGAATCGCAAGATCCAGCTAAGCAAGCCGCCATCAGCGTTAATCCAATACGTCCAGTCACGTTTGCGAAGCGCGCGTCGGAATTGGTGATCCTATGACTCTATGTCGCCACAATTTAGCCGCGCCGCTGTCACGATGTCCGACGAGATAACCGGCGTTGCCTGAGACGGTTCGGTCCGGCACCGGCTCGTATGCCCAAGCCCCCGCCTCCCGCCCACGGGTCAGCGTCGGATCGAACCAACCTCGCTTTTTCCTTGGAAAAATTGGGTGCGACGACGCCAAACCTAAATGATCGGTAGCAGAGGCAAGCGACGCCGGTTTGTTATTGGCTAATGCATAACCCCGAAACGATCCATGCCGTAATCGATGAATGCGGCCGGTGAGGGGACGCAAAGGTGACGGCCCGAGAAGGCGAATGTTGTCGGCGCGGAGCGACATCGTGCGTCGCGATGTTTCGATACAGCAGGCTGTAGATGCGCTTCAGATGATCAACGTTTATTGGGCGCCTCTCCCGGTTCCTCCGGGCTTGGTGCGAAACGCGTGGTGGGTCAGGGAACTTGTCGCTGCCTCGTCCTGCGGGGGAAGCGCCCTGAGTGAAGCGCGACCATGTCGGTCGTGTCCTGCACGGCGTAGCTTGCATTCTCATGTGAACCGGTGAGTTTCAGGTATCCGTCGCCAGCACGCGCCGCTTGCTCCCGGGCGGTCTCGTCCATATAGCTCGGAGCAACGGAGGAAGCGCCAGACGTTCAACCGTCGTCAGCGCGACTTCCTGCCCATGTCGTATCCAACAAGGAGAAACTATGAAGCGGCAGACCCGACCGTTCACTGTGGAGGTCAAACAGAAACGCAGTTATCAAAAACGGGGTCGTTCCCTCTGGAGCGATGTCGATCTCTCCGCAGCAATGGCCGAGACTACGAGGGAGCTCAAGGAGATGGAGCTGCCAAATCGTCGGCTTACCGACTCTAATGTCGTGACCCTTGATGAGGAACACATGCACAAACCGCAAGCGGATCATCTCATGGCAGATCCCCAGGGAGCTGAATCAGTAGCAACTGCAAGCGAACCGACAGCCAAAGGGGAGAGGCCTGGCACGAAGAAGAAAGCGCCACGATCGTGGAACACAAAGGCTGAGCCTAGGCCGCCTGCTCGGAAGAATGGCGCCAGCACGGCGTCCAAGGCGGAGGAACCACCAGCAGCGGCCGTGCGGACCGGCCGGAGGCGGAGGATCTACTCTGAAAGGGATCGCGCCCAGAAGCTCGCTCAGATCGAGAAATCCATCAGTGGCGGCGCACCGGTCAAAAGCGTGGTAAAGCAGGCCAGCATATCGGAACAGACCTATTATCACTGGAAGAAGATCGCTGCGCCTGCATCACAAAGTGACGATCTGAAGGATCTGGTTGCGCTCGAGGAAGAAAACAAGCGACTGAAGAGCCTGCTCGCGGAACGTCTGCGCAAGGAGAACGCGGAATTAAAGAAGAAGTTGGGGCTGCAATAGCGTTTCAAGAGTCCGCTGAATAGCAGATCGGAGCGGCGGCATATCTGGCCGCGCGCAACCGACCGTCGGCCTCCTGTGGAGAGTCGATTCGAGCGCATTCTCACGTTGCCTTGCATCGAGACCAACCAGCTTCTGTGCTAATCGAGCTTTGATAATCCTCAAGTATCTGCCGACGCGAGCGGATTGGGAAACATCAGGGAAGGACTGCGACGGGGCGGGCGTCATCTCTTGCAGCACGTGCCACAACTTAGCGAGCGGGGGCGACGACAATCTTGAACTTCGATCGGCCATCGGGCCGCAAAAGGTAAGCGGTAATTCCGGTGGCAGAAAGTGGGGCGAGCCGCCTCACCACGGTCTAATGCTTGCACGCGTCAGCCTTCAAACAACCCAGCAGGCGGCGACCGCTGGGATACGCCGCGTATGCCCGTGACAGCTACCGCGATCGTGTCACCGTTCTCGGTTCGGACTTCCCAGCAAGGGCACGCGACAGATTGAAATTGTGGTGCACCATCTCATTCCCTGGCTCGGTTTCGAGAGCTTGCCGATACAGCACCTGTGCCGCGTCATGCCGCCCCTCAATGTCCAAGATTACGCCTTTCGCGTTCAATGCACGCAAATTCCCTGGCGCAGCAAGTAAGATGCTGTCGACGACCTGAAGCGCGTCATGCGGGCGCTTCTGCGCCACCAAGGCATTCGTAAGGCGGATCGCCGCATCGACATTGTCCGGGTGCTGCTTCAGCTCATCCCGCAATGACCGCTCTTGAGCATCCTGACCGACCGCGTGCAGTATGCGTTCGCGCATAGCCGGATCTATTTGATTGGCGCTGAGCAACTCCGGGGACGACGTCTCCTTCACTGAAAGAGCGGACTTGTTCGTAGCACAACCGCCGAGAGGCAGAATGGCAAGTACAGCGAAAAGAAGTGAGTAACGACGAAACAGCCTAAATGATGGATGTGTGTTCTCGTGTGGATTCATGTTTGGTTCCAAATTGTCATTGAGGTGCTACGACATTCAGTCGTTGCCAAGGCGATATTGCGTTTGCTCCAACGCTCCACTGTCAAATCCTGGGGGAGTCTGATGGATCCAGCGGGCTGAATTGTAAAGTCGGAGGCGAGGTCTTGATAAGACAGCACGGCAAGATCGATCCCGTTTCGGGTAAGAAAGCCGCGGACGAAGCGTCGCACATCCATTGAAGTTAAAACGATAGGGCGGGTCTGACCCGGCGTTGTGTTCGAAAGGGTCTGACGCATCTGTAACAGCAGCGCTTCGCTTTGCCGATCCTCCAGTGCGAGGTAGGGGCCTGCAGCCAGAATCTCGAACCGCATGACGCATCACGTCCTCACTCTCACGTTCAACAATCAAGGCGGGCACGATGCCCCCTGTGTTGGCATAGCGATGACAGATCTGCCGCTTCAAACCAGAACGAACATATTCCGTGAGCAGGGCGACGTTTTGCTCACGTTCGCTCCATTCGGCCAATGCCTCCAAGAGGAGGCGGGTATGGCGGATCGGGATACCTTCATCCAGCAGGCGGCGCAGGACATCGGCAATCCGAGGGATTGGCGTCGTGCGCAGCACCTCCTTCACCAGTTCAGAGTATTCCTGCTCCATTCGGCCTAGCAATTGGCGGGTCTCTTGGATGCCGACCAAACGCGGCGCGTAGCGGGTTAACGTTGCATGAACGCGCAACGCGAGAACTTCGCCGGGACCGTAATACTCGTTGCCGGCGCCCTTGAGAGCTGGCGCATCGCTTTGTTCCGCCAAGATTCTGTCCGTTTTTGGATCACGCCGAATGGAGATACCGCTCGATTCAATGCTCGCCTCATCGTCTTTGAGCGTTAGCTGGCCCGGATCTATCATATTCTGTTCGACTGGAACCCCCTCAACATCTATCCGGAATTGGGACTCGGGCAACTGCTGGTCGACCGAGACTGGGATGTGGGGAACGACAATGCCTAGATCGGCTGAAATCAGTTGAGAAACACGTGCAATGTGCTGCCGCAATTCGACTTGCTCGATAGCATGCATCAGGTTTGGCGCAAGGAAGAAAGCGATCGGACATTCCTGCGCGGGTTGCTTTTGAGTCTCTACTGCAGCTGCACTTGTCCCATCGATATTGGCAGCGCCCAGCACATCTCCCTTGACAAGGCTTATCGCGGCGAAGACTGCGGCCAAAATCAGAAAGACGGGCAGAGGGAAGCCAGGAACGAACCCCATTACTACCAAGACGCAAGCTGCCAGCCGCAATGCTCGCGTACTGGCCGTGAGCTGATTGACTATTTCGGTACCAAGGTTGACCTTGGCCGTCCCGGTAACACGAGTCACGATGGTCGCCGCTGTAATTGAGAGCAGCAGAGCCGGAATCTGCGATATCAACGCATCGCCTATCGTTAGCAACGTATAGTGATGCAGCACCTCGCCGAAGGACATGCCCTTCGAGAGCAGGCCGATCGAAATTCCACCCACCATGTTGATGAAGATAACCACAAGTCCGGCGATGGAATCGCCCTTCACAAATTTCATCGCACCATCCATCGCGCCGTAAAGTTGGCTCTCCTTCTCCAATGCGGCGCGCCGCCTGCGAGATTCGTCGGCATCGATGTGGCCGTTGCGTAATTCTGCGTCGACCGCCATTTGCTTACCTGGCAGAGCGTCGAGCGTGAAGCGCGCCGCCACTTCTGCTACGCGTTCGGCGCCCTTAGCCAGGACCATGAATTGCACCATGGTCACGATCAGAAATATGACAAAACCCACCACGATGTTGCCTGAGATTACAAAATCGCCGAACGTATGGATGATGCTGCCTGCGTCCCCCTCGGCCAGGATCAGCCGCGTCGTTGCGATCGTGAGCGCCAGGCGGAATACCGTGGAAAGCAAAATGACGCCGGGCAAAGAGGAAAGATCAAGTGGGGTACTGACATACAGGGCAACCATCATCAGCAGGATGGCCAGCCCCATGTTGAATCCTATCAGCGCGTCGACCACCACGACCGGGATAGGAAAGATCATCATGGCGATAGCCATAAGCAGGATCAACGCGACCATTAAGTCCGGGTTGGCCGGCGCACGCTTGATGAAGTTACGGAGGACGTTGACCATCGAGGCCCCCTTTACGATCGCTTGAGAATTACTCTGCTGCTACGCAGTGAAACGTAGCTTTCGAAGTCCGAGGGGCGCCTCGTCAACATGGGCGGCCCGTCAGCGGCTGTGCATGAGAACTATAGACAGGCGCGAAGATGGCTGGTCAGCAGCTATTTCACTCACTCCAGGTTTGTTAGGACGAGCGCGGCAGGATGCTTTGCTGACCATGCAATTCTGCTTGATAGCGCCTGCGGATCTAGTACGGGAGAGCAGCAAAGCGGCCGTTACGACTCAGTAGCACACGACCGTCCTCGATCCGATCGACCATCCATCCATCGTCCAGCACGGCGCCGACAAAATGCTTCTCGCCATCGATGACAAGATATGGTTGGGGGCCACGCCAAACAGCTTCAACGGCGATTGCGGATGGCGACTTTTCCTCTTTGATGAGCACTCCATTGACCAGTGTTAGAGTGCCCTTGGCGCGATGATCGAACCACTGTTGAAGCTTCTGCCAGCTGACGACCGATTCAGACGTTACGGTGCCCTCGGCGGTAACAGCACCCTTTGCAGAGCCGACCCTAACATTGAGAAGGCCCGATCTATTGACTTCCTCCTGCAGGTCTTTGGCCGCTGCCTCCGCAATCTGGTCGTTAGAGCGGTGACTGGTCAGCTTCGACTCATGTTCGACACCGGGTGAGTTGGCGCTCAATGCACCAGTGTTGCCATAGTAGGAGAAAATGGCCGAGAGCACGCCGATCCCGAGCGAGCCGAGTAACACCAAGGCGAGCACGGAGATGGAGAGGCGTGGTATGCCGATCGAACCAGCTGGCGCTGCATCCTGCACTGACCAGAGGATGGACATGTCGCCTGCATGTATGACGACTGGAAGGGGTACCACAACGGACTCGCCCGCGGCAATATTCCGCTTACCCTCCATGCTGAGTCCGGCTGCAAGCGCCTCGACCTCGATCGAGTCGCCAAGAAGAGTTATACGAAGATGATGCGGTGCCAGTCCTTGCTCGACGAAGATCATATCGGCGTCTAAGCCGCTGCCGATTAAACTCGTTGCGAGAGCAGTCTTACCGGTCAGTCCGCGATAGAGCCCCGACAGCACTTCGAAATGGAGGGAAACGGCGTCATCCACGGAGGATCTCTCAAACAAGGATAGAAGCCGCACGGCAATTGCCATGCGGCTCATTTTGGTCCCATGTCGCGCTAACAGAACGACGCGATAGGGGGCAACCTAGACCACTCCCCGTCGCGACATTACGAAACGCGTTCGTCGGCCGCCTTCTTGATTGTGTTGAGGTTGGTCGTAACCGTGCGCAGCAGTACACTCCTCTGCGTAGCCTCCAAGCTCATCGTCGTTAGCTCCCTGATTTGCGCCTGGAAAGCGAGTTGCCCAGCGGATTTGGCAGCTGCGTCTGCGGCCATGTTAGCGCCAGTACCAGCCACATTCATACCTGTACCTACTCTACTCATACTGTTTTCCTTTCTGTTCAAACTGTGCCGTTACCACGGCACCTACCTCCTGGCGCGGACCATCCAGCGTCAGGCATCTTCTTCAGTGTCTGCTAGAGCTTCGTCGGCATCAGCCATGGCATCGTTCACCATAGTGAACGCAACGGAGCGGAGAGTTGATTCGAAGAGTTCAGTCAGAGCTTCCTGGCTATCCCCAGAGATGGTCGGACTGGCCACCGGATCATTCCCGTCAACGGGCCTGTTAGGGTCATCATTCCCGCCAACCGGCTTGTTAGGTTGGCCGCTGGACGGGTGCTGGGGTTGGTCGTTCGGTTTACGGGCCAAGGAAAACCAGGTGTTGCCACCTCCACTCCCAATTGCTGTGACCATCAGGTACTCCTGCATCCGTTTACATTGGCGGCGACGCCTAACAGATAATCTCATCCAAGCTACGAGCGGGAGCTTTCGAGAAGCTGACGAGTCTGGATAAAAAGCGGGCTACCGGAAAATAATGATCGCGCAGGGTGCGGGCTCCTGCAAAGTGGTAAATGTGGGCACTGCGCTTCTGCCACCCGGATCGGGCCTGACAGGAGCCCGACTTTCCTCCAGCGTAGCGCTAATGCCGAGGCTTCCTTGCTACGATACCATTTTATGGAGCCGCAACGCAGATTTGCCAGCTTTCCCATGGTGGCGGGCTCAGGGCGCGGGAGGCGAACTCCGAGCACTGTTGGCCGGAGCGTCTTCGGATACCGACCTGCGCCAGAGCAAGCTGCAGGGTCGACAGCGCAACTGCACTTCCGGCGGTATCATCACCAGCATGCGACAAGTGCTGCTGATGGCCAGCGATGCCTGATGGCAGCATAACAGGCTCGGTAACTTTGAATTAGCCGCTGGACGCTGGAGCGCATCACCTCAGTCAGGTCACATCAGCAACCTTGGGCTTCTCCGGCCCGGACGAACGGGCACGGACCTCTCCTCCTTCTCGTCGCACGAAAGAGCTCAGGCTCGCCGCCGAATCCGGCGAGATCCAAGGGCGCCCGCCGCGCGCGGATCCTACGGGAATTTAGCCGATCAGAAAGCCGCAGGGGCAGCCCGTGTCAGCACGGGTGACGTCTGTCCGCTCCAAAGCTCTGCATGCCACATAGGTCTCAATCACCTCAACGTTGTCTCAGGTTGGAAACCGAGCACTCCGTGTGCTACCGCGTCTTTGTCCCCTCCGTAATCCCTCGATAAAGTGACAGCGCCTTCGCAAGCCAAACGACCTGATCCGGCGCCTTCGGAGCCGGCGTAGGCCTAGGTTGTTTTCATCAATGGTTAAACGCTTGAGCCAGATCGGATTTCGCGCCTCCAGAAGAAACTCTCCGTCAGCTACTCGTCAGCCAAGCGATCTATCTAGACCTGCCGTGGCTAACCGGCCTGACGGCAACGGAAAGATGGCAGTGCAAATCCTAGTACAGTGAATTGGTGGCCCTGTCCGACGCGCACTACACGCGCATTGGCGAACCTGACGAGGCGCGATTGCACTCATGAAAGCCTTGATACGCGAGGGCTCAGCGACATCAGCCCCAACAGCATCGACAACACATCCTCGCCAGATCGGAGACGGAATATGACGGGCATTAACCGATCTGGGCGATCGCGGACTGAAAAGAGAGCCGGCAGGGCGGGGGAGGCGAGCAGTTCGCGCTCGCAATCAAGTCTTGCGCCTGGGGAAGGTGGCCAGTCGTTCGATGCCGTCGTGGAGCAGATGCGCTCTGTGGGGATAGATAGAAGGACGCCCGCCGTTCCCTTGCAGCGTGGTGTCGACGATGCCCCACGCGACAGGCCGTCCGGCCCCTCCGTTGGCATACACCGAACAATGGACACCGCGCGGCATGCAGCGGCCGCGCCACGTGCAGCTAGTCCGCGGCGGCGCAGTCTTCCCTCAATGTCGGAGGGTGAAGCCCTGGCACCCGTCGCCAGCCGGCCGCCAACTTCGGGTGTGGCAGTCCCCATTTCCCTGTCAAGCGAAGAGATCAACGAGGCAAAGCGACGAATGCACGGGCTGCTTACCGAAATGACCATTTGCTATAATGCGTCCAGGCAAGACCTGAAGTCGCCAGAGCTGCTCGATCGGGTCGTCGCTGCAGGATCAGCAGTTCTGGAGTACTACGCGAGCCTGCCTCGGCCTGTGGCGCGGACGATTATGGACGACACGCAGGTCCGTAGCTGCCGTGACCTCGTGTGTGGTGCGGTGAACTACTATAGCCGCCTTGCCGAAGCGACTAGCCACAAATTGCAAGGAACACAAAAAGCTTCGAAAGACGTGTTTAGTATGATTCAATCCACGGCTACCCCGGACCAGCTGAGCCGAGCAGATCTCAGTGTGGTGAAGGCGCATGTGGCCTGCGTGGACTGGTGGGAAAAGAAGGTAGGGCACTGCGAACGGGAGCGATTCGCCTGGGCCGCCGCTGGCAACTTACCAAGTGCAACAGCCGAGATGCGGCAGGGAGAAGAGGCCGGACTGCGGCTGTCCACCGGCGGGACACTGTATGCCAAGGTCGTGCATCTGCAAACTCAGATCGGCCTCGCGCGAGTTAAGATAGAGCCGCAGGTGAGCACGTTTGAAGCACCCGTCAGGGAACTGCTCATTGGTGAGAATGGGCGAGTGCGTCTGCTGGGAGACTTTGTCGGAGACGTTGGTCCGGCATTCCTCTCGGCGTCCGACGCTGTAACGAAGAACAAAGGGCGCCCACTCGACGCAGAGCACTGCGCCGTTTTGGAAGGAGTCATGGAGCGGCTTTCGGAATTTGCGTCGGCGTTCCAGGTCATCCGGACCAAACTAAACGATCACCAAACAGATGCCGGCCTGCCATTGGAACTGTTGAGCCAGATCGTGGAGGGCGCGTGGATCATTGCGCACGATGTCATGCACTACCTGGAACTGCAGCCAAAGCCGCCAGCCGTTGCACTGCCGGCCGACGCTGGCGCGGCGATACCGGCCGAAGACGCTGGCGCTGCGATACCGGCCGAAACTGCCGGCAAGGCTGCAATGGCCGAAGGCGCCGCAACGCGCAAGAAAGGGAAAGGCAAGGACAAGCCGGCCGCTGGCGCTGGGAGTTCGGCGGCCGGGCGGCCCGAGCCGCAAGTCGCTGCGGCCGTCAGCGACCCTGCGCCAGCACCCAAGGTGCTCGTACGCTCGGATCTGGGTACGAAGAAGCTCGTGAGCGCGGAGGACGCGCAGAAGAGTGCGTCGGCGGCGGCAGAAAAGTTGGCGATCTGGCAGGCCCCGGCGTCCCCGAAGGCCCTGACGCCACGACTCGAGCGGTTGGACGAACTTTTGCAGTTCGATCTGGCTGGTCAGCAAAGAACCATCTCGCAAGCGCTCCAGATGAAACCCGAGGACGTCGAACACGCCGTCGACACCGTGGTTGAGCGCCTGCAAACGCAAGCCACCGAGATGCAGGCCTGTCTTGCCGCATTGGAGGATTTTCGTCTACGCCTGCTACTGCCGTCTACGCAGGTACCCAAAGTGAACGAGAAAACAGCCCACCTCAAAGACATGTTGAGCCAGGCGAAGGGACTCGCCAAGACTTTGACCCAGCAAAAGGAGATTATGACGATCGAATGCATGAAGACCTATGCATTTCCGTCGCAGAAGTACCTTGAGCACTTGCGGGCGGCCGGGCAGTTGAAGGCCGAGGATCGACCGCGCGCGTTGAAGGTGAAATCAGGGGAGCCAGGGTCGCTGTTCGAGATCAGGCTGCAGCCCACGGCACTGCGCAATGGTGCAACGCCGAATCCGGTGTGGGTGCACATCCATACGAACCGGCCGGTACATACTGGGCAGTTGCCAATGCTGGATGATGCGGACTTCGCGGCTTGCCACGTCAAGTCCGATGAACAGCGCGGCCACAATCGGCAGTGGCAGGACCGCCGGGCTGCATGGGGGCACGACAACGCCATGATCCACCGCGGCAAGCTCACCCCCGCGTTCTGCAAGTCCTTGTTGACCACGTAGGGGGCCATGCACGTCCATCTGGTTCCCGAGGCGGCAACTTCCGCAGGCTGTTCGCCAAGACCGCTAGGTAGGCATCTCGCGAGCATGCCGCTTGTGGCGCCCCATGAGTTGTGGTGCCAGACGGGCTGTTCACCAAAGCCGAGGCATCTCGCGAGTATGCGCTTATGGGGCCCAGGACTTGTGGTGCCAGACGACTAAATTGAAGCATTTTCGTCTTGAGCCAAAATGGAAATGCCGCGATGTGCTCAAGTTGCCGGTCACGCAACTGAACTAGGGCAAAGAGGCCGAGCGGCGCTGCCACGTTATCTGAGTTTAGACGTGACAGCGCTCTCCGCCGTCGTCCGGCTCGCTCCGAAATCAATCCGGAAGATCGTCCCGTGACGAGCGCGGAGCAGGCCAACCGATCCGGTTCGCCGGCTTCAGCGGATCCAAACTCGCCAATGGTGTGTTGTCCGGGGAAGACGGTTCGGGAGGGCTGACACCAGCCCGGTTCTGACCGTGAAGAGGCGGTATCCCGTCCCGACTGCGATTCGCTCGGCTGCTGCAGCCGCTATCTGCATTCATGCCGCAGTTCATCCTCCGGGCGAGCTGGGCTGGAATGCTGCGTCTCCGCTGGTGCGGGGGCAGGTGCTGGAACCAGGCCATCCGCACCGGAGGGGTTTTTACGGCGACGAATCGAACCACCGCCGACGATCCACAAGAGTACTCGGATTCAAATATTCATAGCGACCGAGCGCACGGCAACGGTTGCAAGGGCCGGCCGCGCCCGCTGGTCACATGAAGTCATCCTCGTACGAGTATCTGGGTGAACTTGGTGAGCTCTCGACATCGCTGCTGCTCTCGCTATCCTCAGTTTTGCAAAGATAGAGCGGCGGTTTGTCTGCACGCTGCCATTCACCGGCACTGTTCTTAGTCCACTTTTCAGGATGCTGGGTAGGGTCAAGGACCATGTCGCCATCACCCACCTCAACAAACCCCATCGTCGCTGCGCGGGCTTGTGCTTCTGGATTAGCCGCACGCCAATTCAGCAACGGCCGTTCGCCGTCCATCCGAAGTTGATGCTCCAGCAGAATATCGCCTGCATTCTCGACGAGCGGATGAGCGACCTGAAGATCCACTATGGACGTGATCTTAGTTCGGCCAGGAAATTGTTCCCGCCAATTATCGGATTCGAACTCAGCCATGCTGAATCCGCCTTCCGTTCTCATCAGTCCGGCACTCTGGTCTCCCAATTGGTAGCTGAAATATCGCGCGTGCTTCGTATCGCGACGCACGCCGTATTGCTTAGCAACGTCCGCAGTGCGTCTTGCCCGTGAGGATACGAATTCCGAATACTCTTGCGGATTGTCGGCGATGTGCATGATTTTTTCGCCATGAAATTGCCTCACCTCGCTTCTGAAGGAAGACCTGTCGATCTCTACCACCGGAGATCTGGGTTGAAGGGAATACGCTTGCGTAGCCCGCGACGATGAGCCGCCGCTGGAATCTGATCCAGCTAGGTCCATGCGGGCAAACGTGTCCGCGAACTGTTGAATTTGTGAATCCGTTTGCCCGTTGGCACTACGCGTGTAGTGGCTATCGGACGAGCCACCAATTCGACCATACATAATATTGCACTCCTGTGTTTAGCATTAGGTTGAGGCTGGTGTGGCGCCACAGCCCTAGGTAGTCGGTTTGGCTGACGACTAGCTGACGAAGGCGTTCTCCTGATGCAGACGAAAATTCGAACAGCCGTTAGCGTTTGTTGAAATCAGGCTGCGACCTGCGGCGGACGGCCAAGGCCCCGGGTCAGGTCGCCTAACTTTTCGGGTCTTGCTGGCTGCCGTTCCAAGGGAGCACTGCTCCAGCTTCGCGATTAGCATGCCAAGCGGCGAGCGAGAACGTCGCCAAGCCACGGTTGCGGATCGAGCCGCCGAGTTCGCAGCCGTTCCCTTGCGCCCGCCGCCAATAGCGCCCGAGATGCGCAGAAGCTCTCCCGATAGGCATGACAGCAGTCCTTCGCGGCGGACCAACTAGCAATTTGCCGAACTGGCCACGAATGCCAGGACCTTATCGACTGATTTGCAGTGGAATACCGAGCGATGAAGCCAATATCACAGTTCCGGAAGCTCGTGACACAGACCGAATCCGGCTGTAGACATGCCGGGAGTTGGCCTGCTCCGGTAACATCCTGCCAGCGGTTGATGGAGAATCCGCAGACAGCGGCGCAGTTGGATCCTGTCAGACTGCTGAGCGACATGCGAACCGCCCAACAGCGGCTTATGGCATCAGCCGATCGATTGCCCACATCAGATTCCGTGGTGTCCGACCCGGCACTCGATGAGTTCCTTCCAGGCTTGCGAACCGCATTGAGGGAGAGCGAAACACGACCTACTGCGAAGCCGAAACCAAAACAGAGGCTGGATCGGCGTCGTACCTGATCCATTTGTGAGGCTCGCCCAAGAGCTACATGGATGGTTGAAAGAAGGGCCGTGGCAAACGAGCCGGGAATTGCTGGCGCGACTGCAGTGGGACTATCCGGAGAAATATCCCAGTCTCCTTCTGCGCACACTGTCGGCCCAACTTCGTCAGCACCGGCCTTCCAGGCAATGTCGGAGTGACGGGCCGCGACCATGGGAAACATCCAGGCGAGGCAACGGCAGAGTTGCTCGGGAGCACTCCTCGCTGAGGCAATGCAGATCTCATACTGATCGCCGCGCCGCAACTGCGGGGCGAATGGCGCGAGATCGCGAGATCGAACAGCCTCGAACAGAAAACCGGCTGGAGCCAAAAAAGCCGGCGTGCTCGGAGATCGGTCATGGAACTTGACACGCCGATGACCGGCCTAGCCCGCTTGCTGCACGGCGATGAGCTTTCGGGGGGCCTGAAGCGGCGATCTGGTTGCCTTTGCGGTGCGTTTCCCAAGCCTCATCAGGCGCAGGCGGTGATCCGTCGCGATAGAAGGCGAGGGCTTGCGGGCTGAGGTCAGCGGGTTGTTTCGGGACACAGCATGCCGCCGTCGAAACACATGACGACAGCTTGCCGCCAACAGATGACAACCGGTCAGCGGCAGCGTAGGACCATTCATGGCGGGTGTGGTCTCCAGGAAATGGCGCGGATCGGCGTAAGCCACCAAATCCTGCGTCGTTTCAATGGCTTGCGCCACATCCGCCGACTCGCATGAATTTCAGGCTAGGAAATGTCCGACGTAACGCCCTCGGGCAAGATCCACTCGATCACACGTCGAAAAGGTCATTAGCCTCTTGCATTGCGGGGCGACCATAGAGGCCCACAGCTAAGCCAAGCCTGCGGCGAAGAGTGCTCTCGCCACGGGCTCGAAATATTGCCCAGGAACAGGGTTGCCCAATTTCGCTTTGCTGATGAGCTGATGCGCTAGGACATGGTTATCCACAATTTCGAGACCTAGCGCCCGCGCCTCGCTCAGCAGGTGTGAAACGCGCTCGCCTTCGGCGCGGCAAACCAGGACCGGCACCCCGGTCTCACCACGAACGTAGCGCAGACCGACCAGTATCGCCCTTCCTTTGAAGACCAGCGTGGCGCGATGCACACCAAGGGGAGGCTCGTCAGCTGCCTCGTCGCGTATGCGACGTCGTTCACCCTTCAACTCGGGCGCCCCTTGCTGATCCTTTACCTCGCGCGTGACTTCAGTCTGGGTCATCCGCATTTCGCGCAGAAACAACGCACGCTGCAACAGGAGATCGATCAGGCCGGCGACCAGAAGTGCGCCGGCGCCAATTCCGATCAGCAGTTTTGCCTCTGCAACGACAAGGCCCAGACACCCCATGCCGCAGACCGGCAGATAGACCATCGGCTTCCACATGCCGAGAAGGCAAAGGGAAAAGGTTGCGCTGAGAACGAATACCTTAAACAGGGTCTTGCCAAGTTCGACTATGGAACGCGCAGACACCAAGCGCTTCAGCCCTTTAAAAGGATCGATTTTCTCAAAGGTGGGCTTCATTGGCTCGAGAGAGAAAACAAATCCACCATTGGCTAACAAGCTGGCCAAAATCGCCGCCGCGACGAGGGTTCCAAGCAGCGGGCCAACAGTTGTCACCGTGAGTTCGACGAGCACAACCACCGCCTGCCGGACCGCGACATCGAAAGGCAGGTTCTGCAGCTTGTCGGCAAATAGCAGCGCTTCGCGGCATTTGTCTTCGATCACGCTGCTTCTTAGCCATAGGTATCCGAGCCCAGCGCAAGTGCCGAACGCCCGAACGAAATCGGAGCTACGTGGCAGCTGCCCTTTTTTGCGCGCGTCGTCTAGCTTCTTGGGGGTGGCGTCGCGTGTCTTCTCTTCACTCGTGTCGCTCATTTCAGCAACTTATCGAACCACTCGAGCGCGCCATTCGCTTGTGTGATCTCCAGTTTCATACCCTCTACCAGATAGCCAGCGTAGGTGACCATGAGAATCGGAAAGACAAGATTCTTGATCGCCGGGGACAGTTGACTCGATTTGAATTGCGGCGCAAAGCGACGCAGTAGCATCATGGATACATCAATCAGCATCATAAAGAACACGATGGGCCCTGACACCAATAAAGCCATGCGCATAATCTGATCGAGGAGCCTTAATATCTCCATTGCTCCTTGCGTGCTCAATGTAGGGTGAAACCGATACACGGGCCAGATCAAGTAGCTACCATAAAGACCGCTCATCACAGTTTCCAGACCCCCTGATGCGACGAAGATGGTAGTCGCAGTGATCCCGAGACAGACGCCCATAGCGGAAGCCTGACTGTTCGTAGCGGGGTCGGTCGGAGCGGACGGGTTGGTAATGCCGCGTTGGTTGTCGATAAACTCACCGGCCGCCTGAAGGCCCCATAAGGGAATGCCAAAAAAAGTGCCAAGTAGTGCGCCGACAAAAATCTCCTTCAATCCGAGCAGAGTTACCTGGATCAGACGTGTTTCAGGATCCAGTGCCTGCAACCCGCCGCTGACGTGTGCCAGGCATGGCAATCCGAAGGCGACAGCCAAGCAGCCGCGGATCAGCCCATCCGTCTGAGACCGTGTAAATACAGGTAGGATCAGCATAATGCCTATCGCGCGCGCCGCGCCGAGACCGGCTGCAACGACGAGTTCGATAGCCGTATGGATCAGGATTTGAAGCTCGGCCGGTGACGCATGCATGGCAGAGACTAGTAGCTAAGTGTCATGGCGGGAAACTCGGTAAAGATTTGGTTGGTTAGCTCTATCAACGGGGCGCTCAGCACAGGAGCAAACAGGCCAATCACCGCGACAACAACCAAAAGCTTCACGGTGAGTGGCAAGCTTTCATCCTGGATCTGCGTTGCCGCCTGGATGATGCCAATGACCAGGCCAACAATTACCGATGCAATGAGCGGTGGTAGAATCCAGATCATGAAAACCACCAACGATTGACTCATAAGAGTGACAATACTGGATTCAGCGATAATCAACCTCCCGGTATGGTGTAACTCAACACAAGTCCGTGCATCAATTTCGACCAGCCATCAATAGCGACGAACACGAAGAGTTTGAAAGGGACAGATATAAGCGTTGGGGATACCATAGACATACCCATTGCCATCAAAATTGTCGTCACAATAAGATCGATAGCGATAAAAGGAAGATAAAGAAGAAATCCGATCTCAAAAGCGCGCTTTAGTTCTGAAATTAGAAAAGATGGCGCAAGAATGGATAGATCATCAGCTGTGGTCGTGGCCCGCATTTCCTCTGGCCAGACTTTTTCAGTCGACGAGAGAAAAAATTGTCGCTGCTCTTCATTTGTAAACTTCTTGAGATGATCGCGCAGGGGCTCGCTCCCCGATTTGGCGGCGGTTACCCAGTCATCCAATGTCTGATAACGTAGGGTCGGATCGGTCATCCGATCATAGGTCTGTTCAACAAGAGGCGCGCTAACGAACATGGTGAGGATCAATGCCACGGCGTACAGCACTATGTTAGGTGGTATCGTCTGCGTCCCGAGCGCGTTGCGGACGAGGAAAAGAACAACCGACACCTTTACAAAGGCCGTAGTTGTCACAACCGCTAAAACCAGCAGACCCAGTCCGGCAGTAACCGCAAGGAGCGCCAGGATTGTCGGCTGAATCTCAGTCATTGCATGCCAACCCGCCACGCAGCCTGATGCCCAGCGTATCTCCTATGCGCACGATGTCGCCACGCCCGATACGCTGACCGTTGGCAAGTATGTCGACCGGACCATCCATCGGGCGTCCAAGTTCGAAAACATGCCCTTCGCCGGCACTTCTTAGTTCGCCTAGAGAAATAGGCCAGCGGCCGCATTCAAAGACAAGCACGATCTCGACATCGTCGAGTTCCTCCGTCAGCCCTGGTTGTGATCCGAGTTGTGTCATATACGCATTCTCCAAAGGACATGATCGCGGGCGGAAAGGCCCCCGCAGGATTAGCTGGTCGCCCTCAAGATCTGCACCGGCCCACAACCGGCCGAAAGATAGGGTGATCTCGCCGCGGCCGAACGGCGCCATGTCCGGCAACAGAGCATCACCGACACATGCCTTTCGAAGAAGCGCCGCAGGAACGCGCAGCGTGCCGATCTCTCCTGCAACCACTATCGGGAGGTCGGGAGATAACCCGCGCGCCTGTCGCGGTAACTGGCCAAGCAGTTCGCCTAACGCGCGAAACGCAGACGGCACCAAGCCGTCAAGAGGCGTGAACAGGAACAGACGACCCGCGCCACTGACCGGGCCCAAGACGATATCCAGTTCGAGATAAGGCGCCAGTGTCATGGCTTCACACACGCGCACGAGTTGCACGTTCAACTGCGTCTTATCCTCCAGTCGAGCGACTAACGGCTCAAGTGCAAGTTCCAGAATGAGCGAAGCAGTTGGCTCGGAAGGGAAAGTCAAGCCATTCTGCACTGTTGCGATGAGCCCCTCTACAAGCGGCCGCGATATCGACAGGACGACCATCTCAGCTCCGATCATCCAAATGCAGTCAAGCATTGGAACGTCGGCAGATGTCTCTTGCCAGACAAGCCCTGCCATACGCACCGATAGCGGCACGTCGTTAATCCGGCTCTGAAACGGCCTGCGGGAAGCCGCTGTGTCATTGAGCCACGAGACGACCTCGTGGGACAGTGGCAGCGCTGGTTCAAATATAGTGGGTCTCACCAGAGCGGTTACCAAAGATTGCACGATTGTGCCACGCCGAGGACCTGCGGGTTATCGGATCTGATTGCGCGACATCTGGACAAGCGGACCCCTCCCATACCGAAGCAGTATCTCATCGTCGGCCTCGATCTCGCCTGCGACCTCCGAATGAACCTCGACGGCGCGCCGGACGTCGTCCTCGATTTGTTTCCATTTGTGCGTTGCCGCCGAACATATGACCCATAGGTCCCGCGTCTCGGAGGCCGCTATCTCGGCCCTTTCCTGAGTGATGCGCGCACTATCAAGCATCTGGCGTCTGAAAGTGACCTCAGCCGCAAGCTGCTCAATATGGAGGTGGTGACGGTCGAGCGCGGCGCTAGATAAGTTTTCGAGCGTCATCAGACCCTGGTAGAGCGCTGCTTGAGCCGTTGAGCAATGTTGCTGTGCCATTGCAAGCTCTCGGGAGGCATTCTGTGCGGCTGAGGTGGCCATATGGCGCTGCGCTTCCATCTTGGACAGCTCACGAAGGGCACGACGCTCTTGCATTTCCTTCAGGAGCCGCAACCTCGACGCCTGAACATAATTCACGCGGTCAGACGCGACATCCATGCGACCGTCTCCTCAAACCCTGACGCCTCGTCTTCGCTCTGGCGCAAAAACTCCCTCAGCTCATCGATTGACGCGACAGCCCGGTCCGTCAGGGGATCGCCGCCTTCCTTGTATTCGCCGACATTGATCAAAAACTCGGTCTCGGCATAGCGCGAGAGGAGTTCACGGAAAAAGGATGCTGCCTTGCGATGTGTCCCCGAAACGACCGCGTCCATTACGCGACTGCGACTCTGCAGCACATCGATAGCGGGGAAATGCGATCGCGCCGCAATAACGCGTGAGAGGATGACATGGCCATCGAGAATGCCGCGCGATTCTTCGGCGATTGGATCACCCGTGCCATCGCCTTCCACAAGCACGGTATAGAAAGCCGTGATTGAGCCACGTTCACCCATCCCGGCGCGCTCCAGCAGGCCTGGCAGCATGCCAAAAACGGAAGGCGGAAAGCCCCGTCGCGTCGGCGGCTCACCCGCAGCAAGGCCTATTTCGCGCATGGCGCGGCAGAAGCGTGTCAGCGAGTCCAGCATGAGAGCAACGCGTAGCCCTTGTTCGCGAAAATATTCCGCGAGTGCTGTCGCCATCGGAGCACATTGCGCCCGCTCAACCGCCGAGCGGTCGGACGTTTCAACAACAACGACCGTACGGCGAAGGCCCTCCTCGCCAAGGTGCCTCTCGATGAATTCACGAACTTCACGTCCCCGTTCGCCTATGAGCGCGACTATGACAACGTCAGCGGCGGCGCCTTTTACGATCTGTGACAATAACGTCGACTTGCCACAACCTGGCTCGCCGTAGATCCCGATCCGCTGGCCCTCGCCGCACGTCAGGAGACCATCCAGGGCACGGACCCCGAGCGGGAATGGCCGCTCAATCATGCGCCGTGTCATTGGATTGGGGGCTTTGCCGTGCAGCGGGCGAGTTTCGGCGGTTTTGATCTGGCCTTTGCCGTCCAGGGGACGGCAACGACTGTCAATCACGCGGCCGAGCAAATCGCCGCCGACCGGTACTTCACGCATTCGTCCAGTGGCCACGACTTCCGCGCGGCTGGACAGGCCTACCAAGTCACCGATCGGCGTCAGCAATACGCCATCATCCAACAGGCCGATCACCTCGGCTTCGAGCGACAGTCCGGTTCGCGGATCCTGTAGTAGGCAAAGTTCTCCAATGCGAGTGTCCGGCATGACGGCATGGACCAGTGTGCCGACAGCCCGCGTGATCCTGCCGCGCACGACGCGCGTATCGAGTCGCTTTGCCGCAGCTCTCAAAGACGAGATCGCTGGATCGGGAGCCCGGATGGCAGCGTCGTTATTGTTTTCTGATACCGGCGTGGTCACAGTTCGCCTTTTGCAGAAAGCGGCCCGAAGCCGAGGCGCAACACGCGCATCTGCGCATCAAGCCCCAGATCGACATTGCCGTACTCGCTCCACAGCACGCATCGTTGCGGTGACAACGTCGGATCTGGTTCGATCCGAACCCTCGGCCGACCATCCTGTCCGTCGTATCCAGCGAACTCTCGCGCAAGCATGTCCACTTGCATCGGACACACATGAAGACAAACTTCCGCGCCGCTGTATTGGCGCTCAATGGCGTGACGAACAGCCATCACCAATAGCTCGCCCGGATCGAAAGCTCCCACGAGATCGCTTAATATCTCCATCACGAGCTGCGGCAATTCCTGCTCCAGAACCGCCTTTCGTCGCGCGACTTCGGAGACTGCCTCCGCAATCAGCCGTGCCATTTCCTCGGCGCCTGCATTCAAGCCCTCGGTATGGCCGCGCGCCAACTCACGCTGATAAGCGGCGCGTGCCCAGCCGCGAACCCGCTGCTGATGCCGTTCTGCGGCAGCACGCGCTTCTGCGGCGCTATTCCAGATTTCGAGCTCGCTCGCCGGAATCAGTGGCCCAACTGGGCGCATCTGCGGCGCGATCGGCGCCACGGAAATGTCGGCTGTCATATCAGCGGGTTCTCCGTCTCATAATGGGCTACTACAAGCGAGAACAACCGGCCTGAGGCGTTCACGTGCTCAGGCTGTGGATTCTCGGCGGCGGTCCCCACGGGCAACCGCAGAAGCACGCGGTCACGCTCCATCACTGGCCTGTCATGGAGCCAAGCACCAAGACAGGCATGTCCATCGCGTTCGATTTGCTGCGCGAGTTTTTCCGGGTCAGCGATCAATCTGTTCTCAATCGCATGCGCCAGATGTCGGATTCCAAATGCGTGCGCATCAGCGCCGATATATCCAATAAGCACGGTGAGGTCAGGCTGAGAGACAAGCTTAAGCAGCGAACGGGCATGCCATATACTACCTGCAAGGAGGGCAGCCCGATGCGGATCATTCCCGCGCAGAAGGTCCGGCCCCCAGTCGATGCGGTTCGAGATCCAGGTCATTGTCAAGCAGCAATTCTGTCAGTCTTAGCTGCAGTCTGGGGCACTTCTGCAACTGCGCTAACGTCGCAGCCGATAAGGCCGGATCAAGACGCGCGGCAAGACGAGTAGGATGGGCCGAAGCAGCAAGCTCGCTCCGGCCCAAGGAAGGCAATTGGAACGAATCATCAGGTTGGGCGGTGTGTATCGGCATTGGCATTGACATGTCACTTACGCGCTATCGCCAGTGTCTTTTTGCGAATGGTCTCGACAGCGGAAACATCCGCCTGCCGCTCGACCTTGGAAAGTTCGCCTGATTTTTGCCTACGCCGCCGGCTAAGAGCACTGGCTAAGAGATAGGACGCCACTGCGAATACAGCTGCGGCAATACCGATTACGGTTGCCAGAAGTGGCGCTGGAACGGGCCTGGACGTTTGGGCCAAAACAGTCGCCGGCATGGACCGTTGCTCAGGCGCGAACCGCTCCACCGGCACCAAAACCACCTCTACCTTGTCGTAGGACAACCCTTCGATGCTGTCGGCCACGAGCATCTTTATCTTCGGCAGCAGAACGGAGAGATTTGCTTTGGCGTCGTGCCTGATAAAAACCGAGGCCGAGGATGGCGTGGCGCCTGCTCGCAAAAGATCGGTATGCGGCAGAACCACATGAACACGAACAGAGAACACGCCATCGATATCGCTGATCGTGCGCGACAACTCTTCGCTCAGTGCATACACGTAACGGGCACGCTCCTCAGTTGGCGAGGCAATCAGGCCTGATCCGTCGAATATCTCGCCGAGGTTCTTGAAGGACTGGCGCGGCAAACCCTTGCCGTTCAGTAGGTTGATTGAGAAAGCAAGCAGCTTTTCGTCAACCTGGATCGTGCTGGTCCCATCTTTGGCAGCCACCCGGGTCGCAGCAACGCCGTTGTCTATCAGAAGGGCGAGCATCTCATTCGCCTCGCGCTCCTGCAGTTGCGTGTAGAGGTCGACCTTGCAACCACTGAGAGCTACGAGAAGTGGCACGACCAGACGAAGCGATCGCCGACCAGACGTGCCACGCATGATTTCCTCGGCTACGCCAATCATGCGCGCGGTTCAGCCTTCCTTTAGAAGTTTATTCACGGATGAGGTGATGCCGCTGACACCTTTGGAAAGAAGAGCAACCTGGGTGACGCCGTTGTAAAGATCCCGTAGACCAGCAATCATGCCTTCGAAACTATGCTCCCCGTGCGTAACGCCCGACATTCCGGTTCTCGCATCACCTTCGGCAGGAAGCTTCTGCGGCGGCCCAGGTAGAGCACCCTTCAAAAGGCCTACCTGATGGTCGAACGCGGCCGAACCAACAGTATTGTCGGGGTACATAGAAGAAATCCTCTGCAACACGCGGTCGCCCAAGGCACTCGCCTGCGTAGCCGCGCGTTGAACATCCATCGCCGGAGAAACTGGCACCCTCGGTGGCGCCGAGGCGGTATCGTTTTTCAGCGAGTCGGACGCGTGCGCTAGAGCGCGCTCAAACTGGGTCTGCTCGCTGAACGACGGTGACCCGACCCTGGGGAGACAGTCCGTTAGAGTGGTAGTGATCGACGTGATAGGTATCATCATGCAAAGACCCGATTACTTCCTCTTTGACCGAGCGAACCCGGCCCGTTCATCGTTCGCTATTGGGTCTCCGTCTAGGGGGGCGAGCTGACGACAAGCTGACTAACTAAGCCTGGTTTCGTCATCTAAAAAAACACGCTGGCCGACTTAGTCACTTGTGAAAAATTCTGACTTTGGTTTATCAGTGCGGGATGCTGAGAGCGCTCATCCAATCCGTCACCCCGCACGTTTTGAGATTTCTGTGTGCCGGGTTTTTTCTCTCCACCGGAAGCCACGCAGCTCTCGGCGTCCCTTTATCGCTCTCCAACACACCCTACAGGTATACGGTTCTCGATCAGGATCTCTCTGCCGCGCTGCAGGAATTCGGCAACAACATGAATCTCCGAGTCAACATTAGCGCCGAGGTGAAGGGGCGAATCCGCGGGAACATGCCGGATTTGCCACCGCGCGAGTTTCTCGATCGCTTGGCCAACCTGTATGGTCTGCAATGGTACTATGATGGGCTTGTCCTCTACGTGTCAGCCGCAAAAGAAGCGCAAACTCGCATGCTTGTGTTGACTTCGATTCGCTTCGATGCGTTCAAGGGCGCCCTCGACAAACTTGAGATCTCCGATGACCGCTACGTCGTGAGGCCCGCGCCGGGAAATGGCCTCGTTTTGATTTCCGGTCCGCCGCGCTTCACCGCGCTCGTGGAGCAGACGTTCAATGGCCTCGTCGCGGAGGCACAGGCGCAGACTCACGTCCCTGAAACGCCGCCAAGGGAATCGGTCCTAACATTGTTTCGGGGCTCCTCCACCATGGTCGTCCGCGATGGATTACCTGAAGCCGCTTATTCGTCTGACGTGCCGCAGCAGGATGCCGTTGGCGGGAAGCCTGAGCCACGCCAAAAATGATATCCGCGGCCGCAGCTTCGGGAAAAAACGTCACCGCGGCCACCCCTGATTGTGAATTGTCTGAACTCGTCAGTTTCTCGAAAGCTAAACCGCTCATGGTGGGAACCGGCAGCTTCAGCGATCTCCGGCCATTGTGCCGGAATTGCACATGGAGCTAGCCCAGAACGAGGCAATTTGAAGCACAGCAGGGGCATTGGTCCCAGCCGAGCTCTGAACTGTCAAAGCTCGTGAACACATTTGGCGTCGCCCTTGTGGGGACTGCAATTTCACGTTTTAGGAGTCACGATGTCGATCAATACCGCCAGCAACGTTTTCAATAGCCCGAATATCCCCCCGTACAGCAGCTTGAATCCGATATCTGCGTTGGAAAAGATGCAGGAAAACGCATCGACCTTCGATGCGATGCTGTCCTTTCAACTGCTCCAAGACAGCACTAGTCCCTACTCGGTCCGGGACCAGCTGCCGCGGAAACTCGCATCGTCGATGGAGGAATTGCTCAAGAACCCATCGGGGTCGCTGTCGCCGGATGTCGAATCGTCGTTGGAGGAATTGAGCAAGAACCCATTGGCTCTGCTGCCGCCAAACATGAGGGCGGCAATCGAGATCAATGGATCAGGGCCCGCAGCCTTCTGCGATCGTCCCCCCTCCCGTTGCGCCGGCGCCAATAAAAAGCGATAGAATCACGTGGAACGGCGGCTCGCTGTCCCAAACCGAGTTGCAGATTGTGGCAGTGCTGAACCGTCACAAGGACCTATGCCCGCTTAGTTGGGAATCGTTGACCGCTAGAGCCAATGATCCCTCTACGCCACCGGATCTGAAAGCGGCGATTGAGGGATTGCAGCAGCATCCAGAACTTTTTTATGCGATCGGCTCTCAGGGCGATGGCCGCTGTGGCGGTAAGATCACGGCCAAGGACTTGTCCGGATTCTCCAAGCATCATTCACAAGTTGCCGCATTTCAGGGGCAGCAGGCGCAAAACTACGCGCAGAACTACATCCCATCCGACAGTACTGGAAATCCGCATCCGTCGGTCATGACCAGGAACGATGCAATGCGCGAGCTTTACCGGTACTCCGAAAACCTGCCCAAGAACCTGAGTCTGGCTGATTTCAAGCAGATCGTCGAAGGCGATGCGAAAACCGGCAAATGTCCGCCGCAGGTCATTGCGGCGGCTCAGTACTTCGTCAGTCACCCGAATGAATGGAAGCAGTTGTACGGTGGTTCGATAGACAAGGTCCACAAAGAGGATTTTCTCAAGATCGCTTCATCTTCCATGAGCCTTACGCAAACCGAGCTGAATACCCTGAAGACGATCAACAGCAACCAGCGCGCTTTCTTTGGGAACGGTGTCCTGACTCGTGACAAGCTGGCGAGAATGGCACAAGACAATAGCCTCGATCCCAAGGTACGGCAAACGGCCTCGCAGTTGCTCTCCGATCCGCTTCTGTTCGGTCTGTTGAACAATACGATTACGGGCTACAAGACCCACAATGGGTTCTTCGACTTCGGCGGCGGGCATACGGTCGATTCCGGTAACATCAGCAAAAAAGACTTCGCGCACTTCTGCGGCAACATGTCGACTGCGAACCGCACCGTTCAGCAGACGAAGACCCATGTGCCTGAAACCGCCGCAGAGCAGGAGGCCGTCGCGGACATGAGGATGGGTGCGGCGGACCAGCCCGATTTCAAGTCTGCCAAGAAGAACGGCGGGGCGTTCGTCCACACAGTCAGCGGCGTGCTCAAGGTGCACGCTCAAGTGCTTGACTGGGCTGCAACGGCGGTGGGATTGCTCAGCTTCATCCCGGTCATCGGACAAGTAGCCGATGTCGCATCGATGGCGCTTGCATCACAGGCGCAAGCGGAAAATCTTGTCCGTACAGCCATTACCGGAGGCGATATGAAGAAGGCGCTGCTCGAAGCTGGCATCAATATCGGAGCGCAGGCGCTCAGCCTTGTCGCAGGCCCCCAGGTCAAGCTTGCAATTCGCAACGGGCTTGTGAAGGCGGCAATGGAAGAGGCCGCGACGGCCGGCATCAATCTGCCGATTTCCATGGCGCAAACCTATGCACAAGACTATTTGTACAACCTGAAAGCACGCCTTACGGCCGAACCTGTGCAAGCGGCCGGCCTCCCCAGCCAGATGGGCATGCCATCGTACCAGAACCTGGCCTGACAACAAATGTGCGACTTCCTCGCCACGCTTCATCGTTCTATCAATCACCTACGGGAAACCTTTGCCTTTCCGGGCGTCGATTGAGCAGGCGTGCCTTAGGGATCGCGGTTGGTTCGCAGCAGGCCCGGGCTTAATCCACTGATCGTTCGGCCTTAACGTCGTTTTCACACTTAAAGCTTGTGAGAAGGTGAGAACGGCTCGAAAAGAATCCGGAAAAGAGCAGTCATGCTGACCAGTTGGCGCAGCGGCCCGGCGCCAGTGCTTCACGGGTGGCCATAGGCCCCACCGGCCCGCAACACGGGCCGGTGGGGCGCGATGCAGCCGCGCCATCTTTGCCGGCACGACCGGCCAAGATAAAGGTCGCTTGGCCACTTGAGCCAAGCCGCCGTCGCTTCACGATACGCGCCCTTAAACCGGCCAACGAAGAACGCCGCTCAGCGCTCTTGTTGTGCTCGTCTAAAGAGGTTTGTTGGAGCGGGTTGCCTCTCGTATGGCAGTCACCGCCGAGTCTTGGCAACGCTACGGTCGCAGCGCCACTCGGGAGCGCCGTAGAGAGGGGAGGGGCAACCTATCTCGATTAGCACGATCGTGTATTGTCAAGGCCGGCGCGCCGCCAGATCTGATGGATCGGCAAATGTTGCATACTGGAGCAGGTGCCGGGCTCTACCGAGACCATAGCGACCCATGTCAGCCACCTTTGCCCGCCGCGAATGTCCTGTATGTGGCAACTGGTCTGGCCGCACGCTCACCATCGCTTGGCTTGACAGCATTGTTGTCGAGCAAATCGCGCGGATCGTTGACCATTACCGCTAGGTTGCGTTGTGTCGAACAGCCAAGCGGCTGTTCGAAGGATTTGTCATTGAGTAAAGGACCGGAATGCGACGGACAGACAGGCGGGCGAGCATGATAGACTATCGCCTCTATTCGCACTGCGCCGGCGTCCTGTTGATCGAGCAAATGGATGTTGTAAGCGTCGATGCCCATCTGCCTGGCCTGATGGACTGCCTCTGCGCTGAGCCGGAACGATCCGCTGATAAGGAGGTGAAGGGCATCGCGCCGGCCGCGACTGGCTTTCTTAAGGAAAACTCGCAAACGTTGCCGTTCGGAAGCGCGAAGGCTCTCTAATATCAGGACGGTGGTTTCCTGTTGGATAAGGATCGGCGCCGATGGCTCGACATAGATCGGCGCAGTGCTTGTGCAGCCACTTACGCTTGCCGTCAGAGTGATCAGGAGAACTACGATTCGCAAAGTCATTCGATGACACACTATTTGATGATGAAGCCGAGACCGCCCTTGGCCCCTGGCGAGTCGGTGGGGGCAGCAGCGCGGCCTCGCGGCAGACTTGGCGGCGAATTCGTCGGAGTGCCGTCCCCGTCCAAAGTCGGCGCCATCCGGTCCGTGGGTGCGCTCATCTGGTCGGGGCTGGAGCCTGGTCTTACGATGTAAGGTGTAACCAGAATTATCAGTTCTGATTCTTCCTTTTGAAACGAGGAAGAACGAAACAGGGCGCCAAGGACTGGTATTTCGCCAAGCCAGGGAAAGGCAGTGACATTATTGTTGACGTTGCGCCTGATGAGACCGCCGATTGCAAAGCTCTGCCCACTGGCGAGTTCGACGACTGTATCGGCGCGGCGCGTGGAAACTGCCGGCACGGAGATACCGTTGACTTGAACGGCACCTTGGGACGTTAGTTCACTGACTTCCGGCTTTACGCGAATGTTGATTTGATTGTTGCTGAGAACGGTCGGCACGAATTCCAGGCTGACGCCGAAGTGACGGAATTCAACCGACACTTGCCCGTTTTCCTGCAGCACAGGGATGGGAAATTCGCCGCCAGCGAGAAAGCTGGCAGTTTCACCGGACATCGCGGTGAGATTCGGCTCAGCCAACACGGAAGCTATGTGCTCCTTGGCGAGCGCGTCGAGAACCGCGCCTATGTTGACGGCACCATTGTTGAATCCGATTCCTGCTGTCCCTCCACCCTGCGCTGCACCAGAGCCGGTGCCTCCGCCGCTTAACAAGCCCACTCTGAAATTGTCGATTTGACCGAAGGCGGACAGGTTAACGCCGAGTGCCTTCATCGCGCTGCGGGAGACCTCCGCTACGCGCACACTAAGATTAACTTGTAAGGACCCAGCGACCTTGATGTTATTGACGACTTGCGCGCCGTCACCGAGATATTGCTCAGTGACCCTTTTCGCGGTGTCGGCGACCTCCGCATCGGGCGCGGTACCGCTAAGGATTGCGCCGCGCGGCGTATAACTGACCTGGATTGAATAGTCGCCGACCTGATCCTTCAACATGGCGCGCAATTCCTCGATCGGTTGGGTGACGACAATACGTAACTCAGCTAGAGCCTCGCCGTTGTCGTCGAGGGCGAACAGGCTGGTCTGTCCGGAGTTCTTGCCAAAGACGAAGATGGTTTTGTTCGAGGGTGCCTGAAAGTCTGCGATCGTCGGGTCGGCAACAAAGATGGTTGCGGCTGGCGCCGGCAAATGAACTGTCTTGCCGAGCGAAGAGGAAAGGTTCAGCGTGTCCTTGATGCTATTGGAAGCGGCACGCGGCGCCCCTTCATCCTGATTGTCTTGGGCCGCGGCAGAAAGTGGAGATAACAGAATGAGCGCGCAGAGGAGATGGCCCAAGTAAGGGGAAACCGCAGGTCTCGGACGGTCGATCAGGACCGGCCGCCGATTGGTGCTAGAGTGGCGAGTTGGAACGATTTTCAAGGCAGTCTTTCTTTCAAATTCGACCAACTACGCTGATGCCGCGTCAGTCAATTCAAGAACGTAACCAATGCCACGCACCGTCTTGATGCGTGGCGTTGCACCTGACCTACTCAGGTGTCCACGTAAGCGATAGATTCCGACTTCAAGCGCATTGCCAGATACCTCGTCGTTGAATGAATAGAGGTGATCTTCCAACTGCGCACGCGGCACGGTGCGGCCAGCACGGTTAAGCAGATGCTCTAAAATACATATTTCGCGGCGTGCGATGATCAGCGGATGACCCGCAACGAAAACCTGTCGAGCGATTGGATCAAAGTGGAGATTGCCAAACACAACAATGGGGTCGGTCATCTGTGTCGACCGGCGCAGAATGGCTCTCATTCTGGCGATGAGCTCATCGGTAGAGACGGGCTTGAGCAGAAAATCGTCCGCGCCACCGTTGAAAATCGCAATTCGCTTCTCAAGATCGTTGAGGCTACTCATAATAACGGCAGGAACTGAATGCCCGTCGCTCCTTAGCTGCCTCAGCCAGCCCAAGCCATCGCCATCGGGCAGAGCTAACTCCAGCAGGAGAATCTCATAGTTCGCGCAACAAAATGCACTCGACGCCTGTTCCAGCGTATCAACTACATCAACGGCGAAACCGCTATCCCCAAGCGCAACTCGCACAGCGCGCGTAAGATCCGCATGATGGTCAACGAGCAGCGTCCGCACTTCATCTCCTATCAAGTTAGGACAGGTCACTGTCGGCTACGAGACCGGGGCGACAGCACAACTCCCGCAACTCGTCGCAGTATCGTACCCTCTTTCCGACGGGGCATCGCTATCAGGCCTGCGTCACCCTCCAGAGCCTCATGATTCCATGAGTCGGAGCGTTAGCTTTCGAGCAGTGAATGGAACAAATCGATTGTTAGGATGGTGAGCATCCATATGATGGATGCAGCCACATATTCAGCCCACGTCGCCGCCTAGTCGCATGTCTCCCAACCGGTGATGGCGTGAACTGCTGGCTCAGCTTAGTGCGTGGTCCACACCTGAAGGCTCCTCCCGCGAACCTCCATCATGCGGCGACCGCCCGCGGACGCGAAGACAACCCTGTACCCAGCAAACACACCTCCAAGCGTGTAGTGCCCCCCATTTCGCCGGACACCCGGCTACTGGGTTTGGGCTCGGATGAACTCCCGTGGGGAGCGCATGCGGAGCGCTGAGTGAGGATGGATCTCGTTGTAGTCATCGATCCATCCGGCGATCTGCCGTAGCACGGAAGGTGCGTCCGGCAAGGGGGATATGCGCAGGTAGTCGCGCTTGAAGGTCTTCACGAACGCCTCGGACATTCCGTTGGACTCGGGGCTCTTCACCGGCGTGAAGCAGGGAACGAGGTTCAGCGCGGTGGCGAAGTCGCGCGTTTCCTTGGCCGTGTAAGGGCTGCCGTTGTCCGACAGGTGCTCGATGGGGTGCGGCGCCCGCACGGAGCCAAAGCGCTTCTCGACGGCTTCGAGCATCATGTCGCGTACGTCCGAGCCGCTAATGCCGGCACCGCTCACGGCAGTCCAGGCGATGATCTCCCGGTCGAACGCGTCGATGATGAAGGCCATGCGGATGATCTCGCCGTTCCAGCAGGCGAACTCCAGGCCATCGGAGCACCAGCGCAGGTTTGAGCGCATGACCATCACCTTGCCATCGTGAATGCGACCTTCGCGGCGGCCGGTGTGAGGCTCCAGAAGCAAGGCCGACTGCTGCATGATCCGATGCACCCGCTTGCGGTTGACGATAGGCAGTCCTTTTCGCGTCAGTTCCCGGTTCACCAGTGCGGTGATGCGCCGGTAGCCATAGGTCGGCCGCTCGTCGACGAAGCGGCGGATGAGCGGCAGCAAGCCCTCGTCGTCGGCCTTGCGATAGGCGCCACGCGGCCTGGTTCTTCCGCCGCGCCTGACAAGGAGGTTGGAGCGTGACACGCCGAGCACCTCGGCGATCCGCTTCACCGCAAACCTCCCTTCGGAAGCGAGAGCGGCCGCAAGGTCGGTTTTTTTGCCTGCGATTTGGCGAGCGCTTCCCGGAGGATCTCGTTCTCCATGGTCTTGCGGCCCAGCAGGCGTTCCAGCTCGCGCACCCGCTCCTCGAGACGGCGAACCTCTGAACTGCCGACGACGGGTTCATCCGAACGCACTGCTGCCGCACCTCCCTCGCTCAACAGACGGCGCCAGCGGTAGAGAAGATTGGGCGCCACACCGTTGCGCCGGGCAACGGATGACACCGTCTCGCCCGGCTCGAAACTCTCCTCGATGATCCGCAGCTTTGCTTCCGTCGACCAATGCCGACGGTGGGCGACGCCGGTGATCACCTCGATGCGCTGATAGTCCTCGGACATAAGCCTATCCTCAAGCCTGTGCTTGAGCCTTTCTGCTTATGCCGGGTGTCCGATCGAAATGGGGGGCAATTCAAAGCGCGAGATGCTTGACCTCCCTGCCGCGATTGGTTTCCGTTGTCATCAAGCACGTTGTTCGACCCAAATCCGATCGGCTTTGACGAGCGAATTGGCGGTGACAAGAAGCTAGCGCTTAACCGCGACTATAGCGATTTTGGCTGGTTTGCCCGATGAATGAGGTGCTGATAGTGTCGCTGAGGTCAGCGTTAAGGCGGGCAGCGACGGGAGTGGGCAGATAGAGTGCGCGTCTAACGTTCGCCCCTCCACCCTGGATGCGGCTTCTGCCTTTCCAGGGGCTTGCTGCTGGGCCGCGCCGTGATCCGATGACCCTCTCAATTTTCTGCCTCTCAAGTGACTGCAATGCGCCGATTGTGTTGATTTAGTCGGCGTTGATCGGCTGACGGTGCCGCGATTCCAACCACCTGTTGAGTCCGGAGGGAACGGGACGATGATGGGATCGCAGGTGGCACCGGCGCAGCTGTTCTACGGTTTTTGTCTCGACGATCATGTCCCTGATGACCACCTCTTTCGAAGGATCGACCAGGTCGTGGATCTGGAAAGTGTCCGGGCGGAGCTAAAGCCGTTCTACAGCACCATCGGCCGTCTCTCGATCGATCCCGAACTGATGATGCGGATGCTGCTCATTGGATATTGTATGGGCATTCGCTCCGAGCGACGGCTCTGCGAGGAGGTTCACCTCAAGCTCGCCTATCGATGATTTCTTTAGACGGGCATCGAGTGTCAACTCCCTTTGTCAGGCTCCTCAATCGATTGAAGGGCGTCCGGAAGGGTTCATGCTTCTTTGCGTGCTCGGCGTTCGACGACGCCGGCGGACGGGAACGGCCCTTTTTCCACCACTCGTTACGACGATTGCCGCGTGCATTGTTCTGAGCAAGCTCGTAAAGCTCGCCTAGGAGAAGAGCAATGGGATCATTGAGCACCCCGCCGCGAGAGCCGCAGAAGAGGCTCGCGCTTTTTCTCGACGGAACGTGGAATGCAGTTGGTACGAACACCAACGTTTGGCGTCTCCGGTCCCTCTGTGCGGACAAAGATGTCGAGGGTCGTCAGCAGCTTCGCTATTATGACGCCGGTGTGAATGGCATCGTCGGCGGCGGCTGGGGAAAGGGGCTAACTGAGAATGTGCAGGAGGCCTACAATTGGATAGTAGAAAACTACGAAGACGGCGACCAAATCTTCATCTTCGGCTTCAGTCGCGGAGCCCATACCGCAAGGAGCCTCGCGGGCTTCATTGCTATATGCGGTCTTTTGAAGCCTGGCGGAGCTTTGGGGGTAGATCAGCTATACGAGCGGTATCGCAATGACGATGAACGCACGATCTACAAGCTGCCAGCCTTAGACCTCAAAAGCATCACACTTGAGGAGCGGTGGATGCTGAAGTACTCCCGCCCCGTCGCGATTGAAATGGTTGGGGTCTGGGATACCGTCGGTGCGCTTGGAATTCCTGCTTTTAGTTTCGCTGGCGTTAGCAGTTCGGCCCTTAAGTTTCATCATACAGGCCTCCGCAAACCAGTCAGACACGGATTTCACGCGCTAGCCATCGATGAACATCGAGCTAAGTTCGCGCCAACTCCTTGGACAGTTCGGACGAAGGTTGGTGAAGCGACGCCTGCGCCTATGCGGCCGATCGAGAGTGCCGAACAGCGATGGTTTGTCGGCGCTCATGCGAACGTAGGTGGCGGTTGCTTTAACGACACACTTGCGCAACTGCCCCTACGCTGGATGATGCAGAAAGCATCAAATCTTGGCCTAGCTTTTCGGAATGAGCTTGAGCTGGATGGCAATGAACATCAGGGTGCGATCTCGGACTCCTACAAAGAATTTATGAGAGGAGCCTACTCTTGGGTGAGCGGCAGAACTTACCGATCTATTGGTTCAGAGCCATTTGTAGGGACGACTGGAACCCACGCTAGGGTCAATGAAACAATCGACGTCTCGGTCTTCGAACGGTGGCGCGACGTTGCCGAATACCGCCCGCCAAATCTTATTGAGTGGGGGAATCGGAAAAAGATTGATCCGGCCGATGTGAGTCATTCCATCTTAGCCAACTCGCCAGCCATAGCCGCGCCATGAGCAAAAATTCTGCCCTTTGCGAACACGTCTCGGCTGATTTCAATTAAAAGAAGATGGTATGTAAAGGGTAGCTTTGCGCCCAATGTCGGCCATAGAGGCGATCTTTGCCTTCGCCCGGAAGCGGACGTTGCGGTGACCACCTGGAGTTCATGGTCGCACACAACCAGCCATTCCCGCAAGGTCTGTGTGCGTCACGCCCGACTCGCCCGAACGCTCAGCCACCGATCATCGGGCTTTCCGATGCACCGACGTACCTCGCTGACGATCCAGCCGGCGTCTGTGAGTGCGGACCGCAGGGTAGACTCGCGCCAGTACGTCTCGACGTAGCGCCGAGGCGCTGCAGCGCTGCCGTGTGTGGACACATCCTCGCCATCGCCCTCTCTAACCGAGGCAGTCGGCCACCGGTCCGGGTCGCCTCGGCAAGCCGTCCAAGCACCGTGCCGAAATCCTCGCGCGCGACGTGAATCAGGCAGGCACAGGCCCAGATCCCGTCGTACGGCGTGCCGGGACGCTGCGGGTCGGCCAAGTCTTCAGTCAGCGGGTCCAACAGGTCGGCCTCGAAGCCACTCTCGCGAAGCAGTTCGACGAAACCCTTCGAAATGTCGGTGCGCCGGACGCTAATCCCCCGCTTCTCAAGCTCAAGTGCATCTCGCCCGCCACCGCTTCCGATCTCCAGCACCCTGCCCGAGCCACCCAGCTCGGTCACGAACGCATCGATCTCTGTCGCGACCCATTCGGGCATCGCCGCGGCCTCGGCAGCGTACTCCGCCGCGACCGTATCATAGGACCGCACGGTGTCCCGGTCGGTGCTCATCCTAGCGCTCCTCCTTCAAGACAAGAGGCCCGATGAGCGAGAGGCCCACCAGCCCATTGCGCTCTTACACTTTCGGCAGTTGGTGACATCGCGGCGATTTGGTTCCCAGCTTTAGCAGAAATGCGATCAGAGACACTACCGACCGATTGCCCATGCTGCCGGGCGGCAATGCGCCCCATGTCGGCTATAGAGTATGCCTTCGTCACTGCCCGAAACCAGACATCGCCGACGACTAGAAGCGGCCCAGTTGCCTCCACAAGCGATCAGGCAGCAGCGCGCCTGATATCGGTCATTCCGTCAGCCCCTCTTGTCCCCCGAAAGCAGAAATAGCTGATGTCATCGCCACGGGCGAGGTTGCGCCACGAGCCGATCTTCCCGGCGATCCCCACCGCCGATTATCGGGGTCACGCGTCACTCGTCTGGCGTCTTCTTAATTACAATGTTCTTGCAGACAGAAAGCAGGAAACTGAGGTTCGCAAATACCAGGAAGAACGAGACATAGGAAAGGATTAAATAGAACCAGCCTGGGCCAACGATGTGTCCGCGAAGATCGTAGACGAACAGGCAGATAGCTCCGAAGACTGCAGTTAGCACTATAGACAATAATGAATGCCGCATCGTCGAACTCTTAGCTGGCTCGATTGAACCGACGTACCAGCCGGCCAGACTAGCGAAAACTGCTACTCCATGTAGGGGCGCGAGGTCATTGGGTACTTTCAAGCCAAAAGCCGCAACGGCATAGGTGATGAACGCGACCACAGGCCCAAGAATGTATTCCAACAGAGATAGCATAATTAATCTGCGTTCGTGAATGGGAGAGCGACCGTGCCGACAGCGATAGGCTGCCGCTGCAAGTCGAACACCGCCACCCGAACATTCAGACTGCCATAGCTCTTAGCGCCCGTCCCAAAACCGCCTGCTCGCCCGCTTAAATAGAAAAGCACCGAACTGCCTGCAGCGTAGAAAGCACCAGAATCTTCCGCGCTAAGGTCTGCGAACTTGATGGCATCAGAAACTCCAGCTTCTACGCCGCTGCTCGCCGCGTTCGTGAGGAAGTCCTCAATAGTTGAGGATGACCAAAATTTCTTCTCAGCCGACAGCGTGGCAACGACATTCCCTGACGTCTCAATGTCGATTGACTTCACGATATTTTCGGACACGGCGTAGCTGACCGAGACCTCAAAGGTCTCCCTTTTCCCTTCAGAATTGATGAACGAGGACTTGAGGATACTGTTGGAACTCTCCTCTGCCACACCTGATCCGTTAGACCAAACATAAACCGATGCCGGCTGCTCAGTGTCGTTGGGACCGTGGTAGATCGGGGAACTGTCATCGACCTGCATTGTGCTGTTTCGAGCAGGAAATTCGTTGCAAGCTACTTCACCAGGTGGGAGCGGTTTCGCCGGATGATGACTCAAAGTAGTTCCCTCCCACCGGAAACTGAGTCCCACGGCAGCACTTTCGTTCTTCACGTAATTCCTAGCCACGAGCGTGCCGTTCACATCGTCAAGATCCGAGGCATAAGAGAATTCGCCATCGGAGCTCTTCTTCGACCCGAAAACCTTGATGGGATCCGTTTGGTCGAAATTTGAAAGGTTACAATCAATCTCCGCTCTTGCGGAGTTTGGCAGAAGCGTCGTCATGACACCGACCAACAACCACGAGATCAGCGCGCGTGCGACGGCATTCGGCCCACAGGTCTTTTGGTTCATTGTCTTTCCCCTAACCATCTTAGCCGAGTGGCACTCTGCGCGGCATTAACCTCTAACGGGATGGACTATCAACAAGATCCTTCCAAGCATAGGGCAATGGCTCACGGCGACCCAAGGTCGGCCAAGTCTAAGTGTCCGTTCCAAAAAGAGTTGAGTGATTTCAGCAGGTTGTGATTCCGTCGGATTTGCGAGATTCGATGGAGATCACGATGGCCTGGACTGAAATCACCCGTGCGCATTATGAGCGGCGTTGCGTCCGTTACGCAAGATGGGGTATCCGGCTTGAGCCTCACCCTTGGACGGCGGTGGATGGTAGGAGAAAGGTGCTGCGCTTCGAGCGATGGTAAACGTGGTCATGTTTTGCAACAGCCACAAGCATCGGAAAGGAAGCGCAGCGTGAAGCATTATACGGGCCTTGATGTCTCGGTGAAAGAGACCGCTATCTGCATTGTCGATGAAACGGGCAAGATTTGCCGAGAGGTGAAGGTTTCCAGCCACCCCGACGACCTGATCGCAGTGTTGCGAGATCCGGCTTGGAATCTTGAGCGGGTTGGTCTTGAAGCCGGACCTTTATCGCAATGGCTATTCGAGGCCCTAGCCAGGGCCGGCCTGCCGGTGATTTGCATCGAAACGCGCCATGTTAAAGCCTTCCTGAAGGCTCAGCCGAACAAGACCGATCGCAATGATGCACGTGGCATCGCGCAGATGATGCGGGTCAATCTGTACCGCCCTGTGCATGTCAAGACGCTGACGAGCCAGAAGCGGCGAGCTCTGCTGACGGCGCGCAAGCTGCTGCAAGGAAAGGCGATCGCCATTGAAAACGACATTCGCGGACTGTTGCGCAATTTTGGGCTGAAGGTCGGGAACGTTGGAGCGGTCAAATTCGAAGAGCGGATTCGCGAGTTGGTCGATAACATGGCGGATCTTCAGGAAGTCATGGATCCGCTGCTGACAGCGAGGCATAAGTTGCGTGAGGAATTCTCCCGGTTGCACAAGAAGGTTCTGGACATCTCGCGCAACGATGAGATGTGCCGGCTTCTGATGACGATCCCCGGTGTCGGTCCCGTCGTATCGCTGGCGTTCACGAGCACCATCGACATTCCGCAGCGGTTCAAGAACTCGAAGGCTGTTGGACCGATACTGGGGCTGACGCCGAAGCTCAACGAGTCGGGAGAAAGCAAGCGTGTTGGATGTATATCACTGTGCGGTGACGCGATGATGCGAACGCTGCTTTACGAAGCCGCCCAGACCTTGATGATCAATGTGAGAAAATGGTCATGGCTGAAGGCCTGGGCGATGAACATCGCCAAACGGCGCGGCATGCGAAAGGCCATTGTCGCGCTCGCCCGCAGGCTGGCGGTCATCATGCATCGCATGATGAGTGACGGCACTGAATTTTGCTGGACGCGGGATGATTTGCCAGCCGCCATCTGATCTCAAACGATAACGGCGCGGCATAAAAAGGAGATAACGGGATCCGCAACCCGGCGGATAGGTGTCCGTCGCAGGACGATGGTGAAGTGAGTTCGAAGATCGCTTTGTTCGGTCGTGAAATGACGCTCAGAACGCACGCAAGATTGTTCTACTTCATCATTCTAACCCCATGGTGGGAGGGCCAAAGGCCGATCCCGGAGAGAAGCAAGACCCTGCGAAGACACCAAAAACCGGAGAAGCGGAAAAGTTCGAAAGCGCTTGACCTTTACCAGCCGAATAGAGAAGCGATCTGACCGATGCGGAGTGGGCGCTGATTGCGCCGATGATGCCGTCGGCGAACCGCATCGGCCGGCCGCGCAAGACGGACCTGCGCGAGGTCGTGAACGCACTTCTTTACCTCGCCTCGTCGGGCGGCGCGTGGCGATTGCTGCCGAAAGACTTCCCACCCTTTTCAACGGTGCAGAAGTACTTCTATCGCTGGCGTGAGGAGGGCCTGTTGCGGACCATCAGCAACAGCCTCGTCATGGCGGCGCGCGAGGCCGAGGGTCGGGAAGCGAGTCCCACGGCGGGGGTGATCGACAGCCAATCGGTCAAGACCACGGAAAGCGGCGGAATTCGGGGCTTCGACGCGGGAAAGAAGATCAACGGGCGCAAGCGTCACATCGTTGTCGACACCATCGGCCTGATGGTCGGTCTCGTCGTCCATGCCGCCGATATCCAGGACCGGGACGGCGCACCGGCTGCCCTCAAGACCATTCTCGAACGCTGGCCGTGGCTGCGACACGTCTTCGCCGACGGCGGCTATGCCGGGCCGAAGCTTAAGGGCGCGATGCAAAAGATCGGCACGTTCACCCTGGAGATCGTCAAGCGGACGGACAAAGCCAAAGGCTTCGAGGTCCTGCCGCGCCGCTGGGTCGTGGAGCGCACATTCGCATGGCTGGGGCGATGCCGCAGGCTGGCCAAGGACTGGGAGAAATCCATCGCCTCCGCAGAAGCCTGGATATACGTCGCCCACATTCGCCTGCTCACACGCAGGCTCGCAAGAGCTTGATATCAAAACATCCTTTTTGATTCAGGCTCTAAACATGCCAAAGCAATGCTCTCCCTCAAGCGCACTACCCCAATCAAGACCTGCCGAGCGCCGGCTCCCGGTTCGCGCCTCTAATCAGCCATTCAGGTAGGCGCTGGGAATGGCTAAAAGCTGCCTCTGATAGGTGTGCTAAAAGTGACCGGTATAAAGCCGCAGCGACTCCTCGACGATAACCGGCAGGCGATCTTCTCCCTTCAACATCGCGTTCAGGTGCCCTTCGAGAGTGTAATCATAGGAACTATTCATGAGTGGAGCGCCGCCCGCGGCAATGATAAAGTTGTACTTAGTAACATAGCGGCTGCGTATTTCCAGGCGCCCTCGCAGCGACTGGAGCTTGCCCTCTATCATAGCCGACCCGTCATCGGCCTCCGCACGAGTGACGAGGTGAATTCCGTCGACCAAGCCATATTCTTCCCAATAGTAAGCAAATGGACTGTCACCGGCCGCCACCTCCGCAATCCGTTCCGGCGTCCGCTCATAGATGCCGATCGGTGGTAGCGGATCGACCTCGACGTAAACGAAGTTATACTTGTACGAGGCAGGATTGACGGCCGCCACGCGGACAATCTTCATCTCTTCGCCATTGATGAGCAGGCAGTCCGCCGCTTCCGCATAGCTGCTGATCTGGAGGTTCGATGGTCCTCGTGACCACCAGATCGGGGTGCCGTCCTCGAATGCGAGGGGTTGCGCGAGGAGACGCGCGAAGCGTTGCCGGATCGTCTCGTCGCCCTCGAACCAAGTAATCCCGCGGATGCCGGGGAAAGCGTCGCCGAACCGCTGGGCGAACACGACGGTGCTATGCGCGCCGCGCAGCGTCGGCAATCTTGGCGCTGCGGCCGCCGCCGCGACCCGGGCCTCGACCTGGATTGCTGCGTCGAAAATCAGCTCTGCAAGAACAAGCTGATCCTTGGACGATATCGGTGCCCGCGCCGCCCGGCCACCACGCCGTGCTGCGTAGAGGGCCCTTAGTGCGCCAAGCCGCTTGCGGCGCTCGTGGAGCAGTATTGTGAGGGTGTCAGCACCGATGTCGAGATCGAATTCCTCACCGGGATTGGCGTCACCGGAATCATTTAGGAACTGGATCATGGCGGCGTGCCGCATGGCGGGCTTCGGTGCCGCATCGTACTTGTCGTCGAACGGCTTGAGCGTAGGGGCGCCCAAGGCATTCACGCCGAGGAAGGCATTGCGCGTCTTCTGCACAAACCGGAAGCATTCGCCCACCAGGCGTTCCGCCACCGCGCGTTCTCCTGCGCCGGGAAGTCCATCCCTGATTTCGCCGTTTGAGAGGTCGAGGAACTGATTGTCCGAGAAGAATTCGGCGGCCCCATCCTTGTGAATGTTCGCCGCGACCTCCGGCATTGTTGCCACCACGACGCTGCTGAGAACCGCACTGCGGTCGGCGCGTCCCAGCCGCTTGCCCAACTCGTCTTCGAGTAAAAGCTTGTGCCGGAGCAACGCCTCGAGCTCAATCAGCCCGGTCCGTCGCATCGGGAATCTCGGGCATGACGATGGCGAGGTCGACATCGCTCTTGTCGTTGTACTGCGCACCGTCGCGATAGACCAGGCTCCCGAAGACATAGATCCCTTGGGGGTTCAGGTTGGCACGGAAAGCTTTGGCCCAGTCAGTGAGATATGACCTCGTCGCTGCAACGTGCTCTGCGGACAACTGCTGTCTCCTTCTCGTAAAAGATATCTCGGACGCGATAACTGAAATCTCTTAGGAGATTCTCAATATCGGTCACTGCAAGGATTTAGGCCGGTTGCTCGAAAAGCACGCCGACAACCTCCAAGACATGCGTAAGACGCGGCAATCCGCCTTCGCCAGTCACGCTCAACAGCTCGCTTGGCGACATTCCGTCTGGGTTGAGACTTTCCAGCACGACGATGGCGCCGCGCCGACGCAAGCGTTTGAAATAACGCGTTCCCGACTCATCAACAGCAATGACGAGACGTCCTTCCAGGCCGTCAAGGGCTTCAGACGTCGTTGGCGCGTCACGGCTCATTAGGTACTGTCCGTCGAGAGCGATCGGCTCTGCGCTGCGGCCGCTCACCTTGAAGAGCTTTGCTTTCTCCAGAAGCTTTGTGACGATGCCAAAGTCGGGAAGGGCGATAAATTCCACATTCGCGCTCATGGGCGGCAGGGGCAGGTAGGATGCTGCAAAGAGGGTTCCTACGATTTTTCGTGGCGAGAGCCTCTCGCGCGGTACGATTACGGGCTGGGCCAGCGCATACGGGTCGACACTCTGGCCTGTAAGGACAGCGATATTCGGATGGGCCTCCGTCTCGTTGTAGCGCCGGGCAAGAAGCTTGTCGCCGAACGCGGCGGTAACGAGATTGCGCTCATTGACCTTGGCGTAGTTGCAAGTGATGATCACGTCACCGATCGACGCTACCGGATCGAGCGTGCCCGCAGCCAGCTGGTAGGCGTCATGATTATAGAGCGTGATGTCGACGGCTTGAGCGAGATTCTCAATCGTTATCAAACCGTCCCCGGCGCGGCCGTCTGTTCGCGCCGCGGCCGCCATTCCGGTATGCACGAGTTTCAGTTTTTTCAGGTCGGCGGCGTTTCCTGCTGGGAAGGAAACGACATTATCCATCCAGGGAAAAAGTCTCGGCTCCCCCGCATAGGCCTCATACTCGGCGTACACCTTGAAGCCCGTGTGAATCTGGCTTTGAAGCGTAGTCTCCCAAAAGCTTTTCACGTCGCCCGCTTCGGCAAGGCCAATCGTACCGTCAAAAACATGATGCGATTCATTGATGACCTTCATCTGCTTGCCGCCGCCGCCGGAAAGCGTCTTGTAGAGCTTGTCAAACGCCGAATGGCTGAACGGCGCCACACTGGCATCGCGCCGTTCTTTTAGCAGCTTCGCCAGATCGCCGATCGTCATGTCGCACACGGATGGCTCTTCCGCGCGCAGCATAATTTTCAGAAGGTCTTCGCAGTAGGTGCGAATGTCCCGGATATATTCGTAGGCGAGCTTGTCATCAGACTTCCGTTCGGCCTCCGCATAGGCGGCCGCAAGGGCGTGGCCGTTGACGATCGTTGTGACCTTGCTGCTGGCATTCAGGCGGACAACGAGCCCCTGCTGTCCTGTAAGATTCTCAATGTTCACGAGAAGCTGGAAGAACTGCCGCTCGTGGGTGATGAGAACCAGCTGCGCCGCGCCGACGGTAGCCGCGTCCGCATTCGCGAGCCGCGCCAGCTCTTGCGCCCATTTCCTTTTGTTGCGCGGATCGAACGTGACTTGCGGATCGTCGAGAAGCATCAAAGGAAATGGGTTGCTGCCGAGCGCTTCAATGGTCTGCTCGCGCATGGCCAGCGTGAAAGCCCAGAGAATGGCGCGAAGCCAAGAGCTGTTGGCGACGGTGGAGGCGTCGATCCGGATGCCATGGTCAAAGCTCCCGGAAACCTGAACCGATTTCTTGCTGAGAGCGGCATCCTCAAAAGAAAGCCGCTCCCTGAATTGGATACGGTCAAGGACGGACTTCATCCGGCCGGACAGTGCCGAGATCGAACTGGCCGTTTCTGCCGCGACGAGGCCGCGCAGGTCCTTGAGAGGCTCAAGCGCCTCGGCGATCGCTTCCCGGACGCGCTGATCCGTGTGGATCACAAGCCAATCCTCGGCGTGCTTCGCCGCGTCCCGAAGCGCCTTTGCCAGATCGTCAAGCGGGGCGACCTTTTCCAGCGCTTCTTCCAGCGAGGCGAGCCGGCCTTCCAGGCTGGCTGCCGGGAAGATGCCCTTTTCGTCGGCAACGCCTTTCAGCGCGCTCCACGCTTCAACGAACGAGGGTCGTTCGACCGCCCACCACTCGACCAGCGCTGACACTCGTTCAACACGGGACAGATACTGCCGTGGCGGGGACATCGGCCGGAACTTCGAGGTCCGCATGGTTGAAGCCAGGCATTCTTTCGGTGAGCGCGGCAGCCGTCCCGGCAGCGAAATCCGCCATGCCCGTCAACACGGTGGCAAAGGGCGCTTCCTCTACAAATCTTTCCCTGACAGCTTTCTCAAATGAAGTTCGCGGCTGCATTGCCGCCAGCGCAGCGAAGTGCGGTATTAGCAACGCGGGGATTGCGTCTCTGACCTCTTTTTCAATCGCCGCGCACGCGTCGGCAAGCTTGCGCTGTGCCGCGTCGGCTGCCGCTTTCAGGGCAGCAAGCTCGGCCGCGAGCGCCCTCTGGTGCGGGAGAGAAAGTTTGCTTTGGCACAAAGGGCAATCGGCGTCCTCGTGCTCGTGGCCTGCGGCTACGAAATTCTGGGCAGCCAGCGCCTTCAAACGAAGCCGCAGATCTTCACCTTGTCTCTTATCCCACGCTATCGCCTGCCCGATCTGTGATTGCGCCGTCGTCAATATCCCGGAAAGCGCAGAGATGCGTGAATCAGCGTGTGCGGCCTTCAAGGCGGCCCATGCCTCGAAGAGAGTGATGCCTTTGACATTTTGTTGCAGCACGCCGCGTGCCGCAGTGACCGCGCTCCTTATCCGTGCGCGATGTTCCGGGTTCGCCGTGTTGATGTCCGCAGCGACCTCCGCCTGGAGCGCGCGCGAGTGTGTTGCCGCAAGGGTGGCAGCGCTGTCCGCGAGTTCGCGAAGTCCCTGCGCATATGTCTTGTCTTCTGGCTTGCCGGCAATCGTCAGCGCGAAGCCCGCCTTGCGGCTTTCCTCCGCTGCCCGTTCGAGCGCGGTTTCCAGTTTGGTTTCGATGCCCTGGATACCCTTGTCAGAGCCGTACTTTAGCAACCGCTTGGCCTTATGAGAAAAACTGGCCGCACCTTCGCCGATGTCTGCAAGTTGGTCGAGGCCCGTCAGGAGCTTGACGGCCTCGTATATCGAATGGCTCTTCTCGCCGAAACCGATCCGCGCTAGCCGCGTCGGCATTAGCAATCCAGTTTCGACCAGTTGCGGCGCCGTCCCGAGGGCGGGGTCTACCCTGCTTTCGAACTGCGGCTCGCCCACCGGGGGAGCTGTCAGCCGCCGGAAGGCTTCAGCTGTGCTTCCGTGGTCGTCCTGAAATAGAAGGCGGACCCACGCTTCAGCCGTTCCGGCCAGCTTCAGGGCATTCGGAGGATACGCAACCGTCGGCGGCCAATCGCCGATCTGCACGCCCGAGTCATTGAACACGGGCATACGCCGCCCGTCATCCTTCACAAGACCATCCTGGTCGCGGCAGCGGTAGCCCGTAAGCGCCCAGATGATCGCGCTCGCAATCGAGGTCTTACCGGAACCGTTCTGACCTTCCAGGCACCAGTTTTGCCTATTCGCTGCCAGCACGAAAAGAGGGCCATCCACAAGGTTCAGTCCCCCAAACCCCGTGGCCTCCACTCTTGCAAGCCGCCAGCGGTCGCTGCCCGTAGCCAGAGGCGTTGCGGATTGCTGCAAAGCCGGGTCGAACGACGAGTTATTCCAAGCAGCGATGAGCCCGCTGAAAAGCTCCTCACTGCCTGCCGCGACCTTGGCTTTGTCAGACGACAGCAGGAAGTGAAACAAGCGCCTTGCGGCGGGAGAGGACAGGTGTATCTGACCAGCCTTGATCTCCCCGAAGCTTTTCCAGCTTTGGATTTCTCCCGAAAGCAGTTTGTGCGTCGCCTCCGACAATGAAATGGGCATGCGTCCTCCCCGCCATAAGAAACTAGGATAGAAGCTCGGTGCGGACCATCAAAATGTGCGCAATAGCATGACAGAGTACGGTCACGAAAATTTTCTAATGAAAACAGCATAGTAAACCCAGAGTCTGAGCTAGGTCATCATGTTCTAAAGCCGCTGGCACGCAATTGAATTTCGACATCGCGGAGCCAGCATCGACTGTGGCTTCCCGCTTCATCAGTCGATTCTGATTGTAGTTCCAGAGGTTGAATGTCTGTTAGCACATCTTAGGACGCCAAAAAGCCGCCAGTCGGCCTTCGCCCCCAGCCTGCCAGCAATGCGCTTCTTTATCGCCGCTAGACTGCGACACCGGATTCCGAAAATCTTCCGTTCGTTCAGGAGGTCAGTCGTTCGAGCAAGGCACCCTCGGCCTGAGCGGTCAGATCGCAGCCGGCACCCGCTTCAAGGTCGCTGGCGGCGATGCTATATCCACGCCATGGGAAAGGTGACCGTCGATCAGATACGCCAGCGGCTCGAGGGCATCGAGCAGCGTCGGCGCCACTACGAATTGAAGTCAGAACAGCCCGGCCGTCTTTCGCGACACGAAGTCTGGAGGCATGCCTATCTTGCCCGCCCCTACCTCGTCGGAGCGCCGGACGATCGGGCGGCCGACCGGCTCTGCAACATCTTCATGAACGTCATGGAGCTTGGCAAGGAGGGGAAAATCGTTCCCGTGCCTATGTCCGAGACCGACGAATACATGCAGGTCTTCACACATATGCTCGAGGAGTATGGCTCGCGCAACGGAGGGATGCCGCCGGGGGAACTGATCGGCAGAGCCAGGGCGCCGATCCTCAAGTATTTCGAGCACGGGACGCCGATCGGCTTCACCATGTTCCAGGGCTACGAGGCGCCGAGCACACCGATCCTCGTCAAGTACGGCAAGCGGCAGTTCCTCGAACCCATGTTACGAGCGGGCGACCTGCGCCTCGCCAACGCCGGTCTCTATAGTGACATGGGCTTCCTCGACGCGGTCCGCGACGACGAGACCAGCCGCACCTTCTTCATACCAACTTACAAGGAGCGGCTCGCTGGCGAGACCCATCTCGACTTTCAGGGACACCGGGTCGAGTTCAACGACGACGATATCGTGCTGCCGCTCGTGTTCGACGACTACTACCTCTTCAGCCTGTGCGAGAGTATCCACTACCGGATGCCAACCGACTTCGACGCCGACGCAGCGATTGTCATCCGCGATCCTATCCGCTTCAAACAGCGGCTGATCTCGACGTTCCTCGTGCGCTTCACCGACTGGGTGCCGATGGAAGGCCGGGTCACCTACTACGACCCCTACCGCGACTATTCGAAATTCAGCGTTCCCGAGATGGCGAAGCACTTCGGCTACGCCTACCAGAAAGAGGTGCGGGTCGCCTTCCGCCCGCGCAGGAAACCGTCCACGCCGCTCGAACCGCTCTTCCTATCGATCGGTCCGATGACCGACTATGCGGAGATGGTCTCCGTCTAACGATTGTGGAAGCCGGTAGCGCGTCCACCAGAAAGGTGGCGCGGATGCCGCCTCATTCTCCACGGACGCTGTCGAAAGGCAGCTATCCCATGGCGCGTTCCCAAAACCTGCCAGTCGGCCATCGGCCCCGAAGCTGCGGTATAGATATTCGATGACCTCACCGCGCATTGCAGCACAGGCTGCTGCTTATAGCGGACGCTGAATAAAGCTGGCGCCACGGCACTCGTCCGAGCAGTTTTCGCGACCGCGCTACCCGCGAGGATCTGGAGCACCTCAATCAAATGGCAGTAATTCGCCTATGAGATCGCTGATTTTCTGGACATATCCAATGTGGAATTGAACAAATTGTTCTACGGCCGGATGCGTACACATCGCCCGGGTTGCCTGGTCCCCTGACGATTGTAATTTGTACGTAGACCCGCCGAGAAGCAGTGGTTCCAATACAGTGCAAATGCTCACGTGGAGCGGGGGACCGCCGGCGAATTGTCATGCGAAAACCAGCAGCTTGAGCTCGATGCTGCATGATCCCAATCAGAGAGCTGTCATGGAGCGAGCAAGAGGGGGAGGGGACGGAAGGCGGCGCTGCCCGATTTGTATGGGACTACCACTCATGCGCCCCGCCACTCCCGAAGGCCAATCCAGCCGGCATCCTTCCGAAGCTTCTCGAAAACATATTGCTTGGCGCTTCGCACGCTTGCTTCCAGAGACGCCCCAAGGGCAAGAGAGCTGGCGATGGCGCTGGATAGAATACAACCGGTTCCGCGCATCCCACGCTGCAAGCGAGGCGCTTCGAACCGAACAGAAGGGTGGTTCGGCTGCAACAGCACATCGATGGCTTGGGCTCCCCGCGCATGCCCGCCCTTGACGAGCACAGCTGCCTTGACGCTCCTCGCCAGTTCTTCGCCCTGGAGAAGAGCAGTTTCTTCGTCCGGCGCCGGTGCCGATCCGTTCAACCTCGCCAACTCGACCAGGTTGGGCGTGACAAGCCGGCAGAACGGCATCAGATCGCGGCGTAGCCCTGCAATGGCATCGTCCTCCAGCAGCACTCGTCCCGAAGTAGAGGCGAGCACGGGGTCGAGCACCACAGGCACTTGGCGGTTGCTCGCCAGAACGGCCCCGACCGCCTCGATCGCGGCCGCCGTCCCCATCATGCCGACCTTGACCGCAGCGACACGGTTGGCGGCAAAGGCAGCGCGCATCTGGGCGGCGATAAGCTCCGGCGGCATCTGCTCGATCCGCTCGACGGTTCCATGCGTCTGGACAGTGACGGCGGTAATGGCGAGGCAGCTGCGCAGCTCGAACGCGCAAACCGTCTCGACGTCGCGGGCTATTCCCGCGCCGCCGCTCGAATCCGAGCCGGCGACAATGAGGACATGCCTCGTCATCGCCACTGGGCTGTCCCTGCCAGCCATTCCAGTGCGCGTGCCTCCGGATGCGCGTTGCGGGTGATGTCGGTGACGACCGCAGCACTCTGGGCGCCCTGCGCGAAGACACCGGAAATGCGCTCGACAGTAAGTCCGCCGATGGCCACGAGCGGAAGGTTGCCGATGCGATGTTTCCAGACGGAGACGCGATCGAGCCCCTGCGGCGGCCATTTCATGGCTTTGAGTGTGGTGCGGTAGATCGGGCCGAGCGCGACATAATCGGGCTCCGCGAAGAGTGCCGTTTCCAGCTCGACTTTGTCGTGCGTGCTTAAGCCCAGCCTCACGCCAGCCCGCCTGATCGCCCCTACATCGGCCAAGGCGAGATCCTCCTGGCCGAGATGCACGAAATCGCAACCCTCCTCGATCGCGATGCGCCAGTAATCGTTGACGACGAGCTGGCAGCCCTGGCCTTCGCATACTGTCTTCGAAGCACGAATCTCCCGGCGCAGAATGGCTTCGTCCTGGTCCTTGATGCGCAGCTGCACCAGCTTCACGCCAAGCGGCACCAGGCGTTCGATCCACGCGCTGGAATTGACGATCAGGTAGAACGGATCGAGTTTCATAAAAACGCCGCCATGCCGATGATGGGCGTGGAGGGAACGGCCATGTCCCGCGGCTGCAGCAGGCCGGCGCAATATGCCTCGTGGCCCGCTTCCACTGCTTTGCCAAACGCCGCTGCCATGGCGACCGGATCGCCTGCCTTGGCGACTGCGGTGTTGAGGAGCACCGCGTCGTAGCCGAGTTCCATGACGATTGCGGCATGCGACGGACGGCCGATCCCGGCATCGACGATCATGGGAACGCCCGGGAAATGACCGCGCAGGCTACGCAGCGCATCTAGATTCTGCGGTCCGCGCGCAGAGCCAATCGGCGCACACCAAGGCATCAACACACTGCAGCCGGCGTCAAGCAGGCGCCCGGCAACGACAAGGTCATCGGTTGTGTAGGGAAAGACATCGAAGCCTTCGGAGACAAGGATTCTTGCGGCGTCGACCAGCCCGAAGACATCGGGCTGCAATGTGTCGTGGTTGCCGATCACTTCGAGCTTGATCCAGTTCGTGCCGAACACCTCGCGCGCCATCCTCGCCGTGGTGACCGCCTCCTGGACCGAGTGGCAGCCCGCCGTGTTGGGCAGGACGCGAACACCTAGAGACTGGACCAGCGACCAGAACTGGCCACCGGATTTGCCGCCGGAGGTTTCGCGGCGGAGCGAGATGGTGACAATCTCGGCGCCCGACGCCTTGACCGCCTCAGTCATGACAGCCGGCGAGGGGTAGAGCGCGGTGCCAAGCAAAAGGCGCGACGATAGGTTTTGTCCGTAGAGATCGAGCACGGGATCAGCCTCCCTTCATCGGTGCAAGGATTTCGATGCGGTCGCCGTCGGTGAGCCGGCAGCGGTCGCGCTCCCTGGCCGCAACGACCTCGCCGTTCAGCGCTGTGGCAAGCCAGTTGCCCTGGAAATCGAGTTCGGTGAGCAAAGCGGCGAGCGTCTCGGCCGCGACTTCATGGCCCTGGCCGTTAACGATGAGCTTCAAGGGCAAACTCCTTTGCTGCCGGATGTCCCAGGATCATGTCGGCCGTCTGCCGCGCCATGGCCGGCGCGAGCAGGAAGCCGTGGCGGTAGAGGCCGTTGATGCGGATGTTCTTTCCCTCACGTTCGACGCGAGGCAGGTTGTCGGCAAAGGCGGGGCGCACGCCGACGCCTGCTTCCACCAGTTCAGCCTCGCCGAAGGCCCGATGCAGCGCGTAAGCGGCGCTCAGCAACTCCATGGTCGAGCGCACGGTGATCGGGCCTGCGGCGTTGCACTCGATCATCGTCGCGCCGACCATGAACAGGCATTCCGAACGCGGCACGACATAGACCGGGATGCGCGGATGAAGCAGCCGCACTGGCCGGGCCAGCGATATCTCTCGTGTTCTGAGCACGAGCATCTCGCCGCGCACGCCGCGCAGTTCCGGGCAACTGTCGGCAATGCCAGTGCAGTCCACCTCGATCTCCGAGGTGGCGGACACCGCGCCGCAGCCGAACTCAAGACGTGCGCCCATACGGAGCAGCTTGTCGCCAAGTGCGAGCAACGCCTTGCGCGGGTCGAGATGCGCTTCCTCGGCGAAGAACAGCCCACGTCCGAGCCGGCCCGCAAGGGCAGGTTCGAGCGCCGCGATCTCGCCTTGATCGAGCTGCCTGAAACCGGATGTACGGCGACCGAACCGGGTGAGCTCACCGGTGTCGCGGGCAGGCGCCAGCACCAATGTGCCGTTGCGCAAGACGTGACCCGGCAGCGCCGCATCCCACCAGTCGGCCGACCCGCGTCCGAGTGTGAGCACCGCCTCCTCAGCGCTCTCTCGCTCGCACCAGGGTGCGAGCATGCCGCCGGCCTGCCAGGAGGCGTTGCCGGCGATCTCCATGCGCGCCTCGACCACGGTCACATCAGCGCCGCGCGTCGCCAGTTCGTGCGCGAGCGTCAACCCGGCGACGCCCGCTCCGCGAATGAGCACCTTCATGGCCGGTTCGTGCTCTCCGCGGGGCTGTCAACGGGCATATAGAGGTCGCCGCCCTCGCGGTATTTCGCCGCCATCGCCGCCATGCCTTCTTTCTGCGCCTCAGCCCGAATGTCGTGGGAGATGCGCATCGAGCAGAACTTCGGGCCGCACATGGAGCAGAAATGCGCGACCTTGTGCGCCTCCTTGGGCAAGGTCTCGTCGTGGAAGGCGCGCGCCGTTTCGGGGTCGAGCGACAGGTTGAACTGGTCTTCCCAACGAAACTCGAACCGTGCCCGCGACAGCGCATCGTCGCGGCGCTTCGCCGCCGGATGCCCCTTGGCAAGGTCGGCGGCATGCGCAGCTATTCTGTAGGTAATGACACCGGTCTTGACGTCGTTGCGGTCGGGGAGACCGAGATGCTCCTTGGGCGTGACGTAGCAGAGCATGGCCGTGCCAAACCAGCCGATCATGGCTGCGCCGATGCCGGACGTGATGTGATCGTAGCCCGGCGCGATGTCCGTCGTCAGCGGTCCGAGCGTGTAGAAGGGCGCCTCGCCGCAGACTTCGAGCTGCTTGTCCATGTTCTCCTTGATCTTGTGCATGGGGACATGGCCTGGCCCCTCGATCATGACCTGGCAATCCTTGGCCCAGGCGATCTTGGTCAACTCGCCAAGCGTTTCCAGTTCGGCGAACTGCGCGGCGTCGTTGGCGTCGGCGATCGAGCCGGGACGAAGGCCGTCGCCGAGCGAGAAGGACACGTCGTAGGCTCTGGCGATGTCGCAGATTTCCTCGAAATGTTCGTAGAGGAAGCTCTCGCGGTGATGATGCAGGCACCACTTCGCCATGATGGAACCGCCGCGCGACACGATGCCGGTGACCCGGTCGACCGTTAGCGGGATGTAATGCAGACGCACCCCGGCATGGATCGTGAAATAGTCGACGCCCTGTTCGGCCTGTTCGACCAGCGTATCGCGGTAGATTTCCCAGGTCAGGTCCTCGGCGACGCCGCCGACCTTTTCGAGCGCCTGGTAGAGCGGCACGGTGCCGATCGGCACCGGCGAATTGCGGATGATCCATTCGCGGATGTTGTGGATGTTGCGGCCGGTCGACAGGTCCATCACGGTGTCGGCTCCCCAGCGGATCGCCCAGACCATTTTTTCGACCTCTTCGGCCATCGACGAGGTGACGGCGGAATTGCCGATATTGGCGTTGATCTTCACCAGGAAATTGCGGCCGATGATCATCGGCTCGCTCTCGGGATGGTTGATGTTTGCGGGAATGATCGCCCGCCCGCGCGCCACCTCTTCGCGCACGAATTCCGGTGTGACGAAGTCGGGGATCGCGGCACCGAAGGCTTCGCCGTCGCGCAGCACGCTGCCGCGCACGATCTCGCGGCCGAGATTTTCGCGGACGGCGACGAACTCCATCTCCGGCGTGATGATGCCGGCGCGCGCATAGGCAAGCTGCGTCACCGCCTTGCCCGCTTTGGCCCTGAGTGGTCGATTGCGGATGGGAAATTCCGGCGTCAGCCGTTCGCCTGATGCGAACCCGTTGTCCTCCGGCCTGACACTGCGGCCTTCCTGGAATTCGACATCGCCGCGCGCCTCGATCCATGCTTGCCGAAGCCGGGCGAGGCCTTTCTCGATGCTCGTTTCGACCGTCGGATCGGTATAGGGGCCGGACGGATCATAGACGGTGACAGGCGGTTCGCCTGCCGTCGGATGGACGGCGATTTCCCGCATCGGCACCCTGATCTGCGGGTGGATCAAGCCGGGTTTGTGGACTTTCCTTGAGGCGGGCAGCGGTCCCGTCGAAACGGCGGGGGTGATGGCATTCATTTGAGGCTCCTTTGCTCATGCATTGGAGACCCAGTTCTGTGCCGGAAGGATGAAAAGACGCTCTGGCCTGCCTGCTTACAGGATTTCGGGCATGGACTCCCGCAAAGCGCTTGCACCGTCCCTACGCCAGTATGAACTGGATCAGGTTCAACGGGTCACTGCGCCGCAAAAAGCCAGCAGTATCTCAGCCCCTTGCCGGGACTCCCCTGGTGAATGCCTCAGGTTGAACGGGCGATCGCGACTTTGTCAAGCGCATTCGGACCCCATCGGCAACTGCGGCCAACCACATCGGGCGGAAAGCTTGCGCGATGCGTCGGATAAATTCACGCCCCGGAGACCAGGGCAGGAATGGCCAATGCCGCATTCGACTCGTCGAGGATGGAGAAACTGTATCGGCCATGTGCGTCGATATCGACCGAATAGGTCAGGCGATCGAGTATATGGTTGTCCTGGTCGAACGTGACAATCCGTGGCTTCAGTGAGGTGATCTGCGCTTCGTCCAGGTAGATGGAGTTGCAGACAATGATCTGGTCGTCGGGCTGGCAGGTGCGGGCCGCCGCACCGTTGAGGATGCAGCATCGTGAGCCGCGCTCGCCGAGAATGACATAGGTCGAAATCCGCGCGCCGGAATTCTTGTTCCATATCTCCACGAATTCCATGGGCAGGATCCCGGCTGCTTCGCAGTGGTCGGGGTCCAGCGTTATCGAGCCATGGTAGTCGAGCTTCGCTTCAGTGACGTGGAGGCCGTGCAGCTTGCCGGCGACTATTTTTCGCATTGGTTCCATCCATTTAGATAAGAGCGTTGATGTCCTGTGGCAGGTTGCAGCCCGACTAAATTCGGACGACGAGAGCGCCGCCGCTCAGACCGGCGCCCGCTGCCGCCAAAAGAATTCTTTCGCCCCGCCGAAACGGCTCCGCCTGGTGGGCGAGCGAGAGCGACAGCGGAATCGTCGCGGCGGAGGAATTGCCATAGTCGGCGATGGTCTTGACAATCGCCTGATCGGCTATGCCGAGATTTCGCCCAACGGCATCGAAAATGCGGGCGTTGGCCTGGTGTGGTAGGAATCGATCGATGTCTTGCGATGGCATCTGGGCAGCAGTGAGCGCCTCCTTCGAACAGGCAGTCATCATCTCCACGGCCTTGGCAAACACTTCGCGTCCATCGGTGATTGTCATCCGGGTTTGCTCGATGTCGAGATCGCGACGAAATGGCTTGTTGCTCCCCCCGGCGGGAATCTGGATCAGCCCGTAGCCCGAGCCGTCGGAGTCCACCGAAACGCCGAGGATGCCTCGATCCAGGTCCTCGCAGGGGCCAATCACCACGGCGCCGGCGGCATCGGCAAACAGCACGGCGCTGGCGCGCTCGGCCGGATTTATCCGGCGGCTGAGAATGTTGGCGGCGATCACAAGGGCCGCTTTGCCGTGCAAACGGGTAAAGCCGTCCGCGAACATCAGCGCATAAATGAAGCCCGCGCAGGCGCCGGTCAGATCGACAGCGCCGGCGCGGCTCAGCCCCAGCCGATGTGCGACGAGCGCCGCGCTGGGTGGCAGCAGGTGGTCGGGCGTCGAGGTGGCCAGCAACAGCAGGCCAATGTCGCTGCGGTCAATGCCGGCATTCGCCAGCGCCATGGCGCCGGCACGGTCGGCAATGCCGGACAGCGTGTCTTCGTCCGTTGCCCAGAAGCGCGAACGAATTCCGGTACGCCGCTCGATCCAGCCTTGTTCGAGGCCAAGACTGTTTTCGATTTCGGCGTTCTCGACCTTTCGCCCGGGCGCATGGTGGCCAAACCCGAGAATGCGCGACGATCTGCTCATGCTCGCGAGCCAAAGCGTTCGCCGGCTTCCTCGATGGCGTCGTAGAGACCGTCCAACTCGTCGCCGGTGATGCAATAGGGCGGGAGAAGGTAGAGGACATTGCCAAGCGGGCGCACAAGCAGCCCGCGCTCGAGGAAGAACGCGCGCAGCTTCGGACCGATCTCGGCGAGATAGCCGGCTGAGCCGGCGCGCAGATCGAGGGCCGCGATCGTCCCGGTTGTCCGGCTATCGATGAAGAAGGGATTTTCGCGAAAACGCCGGAGCCCGGCTGACTGCTTCGCGCTCAAGGCCGCGATCCGCTCGGCCACCGGCTCGTCACGCCAGATCTCGACATTGGCGAGTGCTGCCGCGCAGGCAATCGGATTGGCGGTATAGGAACTCGAGTGGAAGAAGGTCTTCTTGCGGTCCTCGGAATAATGGGCATGGAAGATGGCATCGGTGGCAAGCGTGGCCGCCAGCGGGATGGCGCCGCCGGTCAGACCCTTCGAGGTGCACAGGATGTCTGGAGAGATGGCTGCCTGCTCGCAGGCGAACATGGTTCCGGTCCGCCCCCAGCCGGTCATCACTTCGTCGGCGATCAGGAGCGTGCCGTAGGCTTCGGCGATCTTCTTCAGTTCGGCCAGAACCCAGGCCGGATACATCAGCATGCCGCCGGCGCCGAGTACGAGCGGCTCGACGATCAGCGCGGCAGTGCTTCGGGCGCGGGAGACTTCCTCGAACCAATCGAGCGTTTCCTGCTCGCGCCCGGCGGCCGGGAAGGGGATGGTGTCAACCTCGAACAGCAAAGGCTCGTAGGCGGCATTGAACACGCCACGGGCGCCGACGCTCATCGTGCCGATCGTGTCGCCGTGATAGCTGTGCTCCATGGCGACGATGCGCGAACGCGGCGCGCCGATGTTGCGGAAATAACCGAGCGCCATCTTGAGCGCCACCTCGACGCTGGTCGAGCCGCTGTCCGAATAGAACAGCCAGTCGAGGCCCGCAGGCGCCATTTCGACCAGCGCCGATGCCAATTTCTCGGCCGGCTCATGGGTGAGCCCGGCGAAGATCACCTGGTCCAAAGTCTCGGTCGCATTCCGGATCGCGTCCATGATCTTCGGATGGCGATGGCCGTGGGTGACCACCCACCAGGACGAAATGGCGTCGAGAATGCGCCTTCCGTCCGCCGTTTCCAGATAGGCGCCCCTGGTTCGCGCAATCGACGGCATGGCCGGTTCGACGGCATGCTGGGTGAAGGGGTGCCAGACAGCCGAGCGGTTCACGCGCGGACCTCGTCGAACGCCGCCATGTTGAAGTATGTGGTCATCGCCAAGCGCAGCATCCCGGCCGTCAGGGGCTCGAGCAAGGGCAGGCGGCCGAGCACGCGCACCTGGCCGGTTCCAGCGATCGTGCACTCGGTGTCAGGCATTGCCTCGCCAACAAAGGCCACGCCGAGCAACGGGATATCACGGCGGCGCAGCGCCTCGATCGATAGCAGCGTGTGGTTGATGGTGCCGAGCGAGGTGCGCGCGCAAAGCACCACCGGCGCCTGCCAACGGGCGAAGACGTCGATGAACAGGGTCTTGCGTGTGAGCGGCACCATCAGGCCGCCGGCGCCCTCCACGATCAAGGGACATTCGATTTCGGGCAGCACGAGGCTGTCGGGGTCGATCGTCACGCCTTCGAGCTCGGCGGCACGATGCGGCGACAGCGGTCGCGTCAGGCGCCAGGCTTCAGGCAGGATCCGCTCGGGCGTCAGTTCGCCGAGGCGCGCAACCGTCTGGCTGTCTGTTTCACCCTCAAGGCCCGACTGTACGGGTTTCCAGTAGGCGCCACCCAGCAGGTTGGCGAGACCGGCCGCGACAACTGTCTTGCCGATTCCGGTATCAGTGCCCGTGATGATGATGCACTTGGTCATGCCGAGGCCACCACCTCGGCCAGCGCCTCGACCATCGCAGAGATGTCGGCTTCGCCAACGTTGAGCGTCAGCGAAATGCGCAGGCGCGACGTGCCCTCGGGCACTGTGGGCGGGCGAATGCCGCGTATGTCGAAGCCACGTGCCTGCAGTGCTGCCGCCACTGCCATGGTGCGCCCCACGTCACCGATGACGAAGGGCTGGATCTGCGAGCCGCTGGGCGTCACGTCGCAGCGTTCGGCCAATTCCCGACCCGTTAGGGCTACGTGTTCGTGCAACTGAACGCGGCGCATGGGCTCGTCGGACAGCATGGCGAGCGCTTCGCGCGCCGCGACTGCCATCAGCGGCGATGGTGCGGTGGCGTAGATGAAGGGTCGGCACCGGTTGACGAGATAGTCGCACAGCGTTCGCGGTCCGGTGACCAGTGCGCCGGACGCACCGAGCGCCTTGCCGCATGTATGGAGCGCGACGATGTTGTCGCGGCCCTCGAACGCCGCGGCCAGCCCCCGGCCATCCGGTCCCCAGACGCCGGTGGCATGCGCCTCGTCGACGACGAGAAATGCCTCGTGCCGATCGGCAAGCGCGACGAGGTTCTCCAAAGGCGCGCAGTCGCCATCCATGCTGTAGAGGCTTTCGATCGCGATCCAGACACGCCCAATACCGCCTTCGGCGCGCCACTGCGTGATCGCATCCTCGACAGCGTCGACGTCGTGGTGCGCGGCCAGGTTCAACGCGGCCCGTCCGGCCTGCGCGCCCTCATGCATGCTGGCATGAGCAAGCTGGTCGAGGATCAAAAGATCGCCCTTCTGCGGCAGCGTGGTCAGCAGCGCGAAGTTGGCGGTGTAGCCGCTACCGAAGAACAGTGCGCGTTCGGCTCCGAAGAACGCCGCCGCGTCGGCTTCCAGTGCCTCGTGTTCCGGCGCATTGCCGCGCAACAGCCGCGAACCCGTGGCGCCAACCGGCGTGCCCCGCGCAATCGCGGCCGCAACCGCCTCGCCAAGTCTCCTGGAGGCGGCAAGCCCGAGATAGTCGTTTGACGAGAAGTCGAGCCCGGCGCGCGGCGACAGCGTCCGCAGCCGGTCCCTGCGCGCCAGCCCCTGCAATGTCGCGTCAAAGCGTGCAAGAAGTGCCGCGTTCATTGCGCCTCAATTTCCATCGGCTCAATGCCAAGGCGCCGGAACAGCAGCGTATCCTTGTCCTCACCGGGATTATCCGCCGTCAGCAGCGTATCGCCGACGAAGATGGAATTGGCGCCGGCAAAGAAACACAGCGCCTGCATCTCGTCGGTCATGGCGGCGCGGCCGGCGGAAAGACGGACATACGATTTGGGCATCATGATGCGCGCCAGCGCGATGATCTCGCACGAATTCGATCGGGTCGATCGGCCTGGCGTCGGCAAGCGGGGTGCCGGGTATCGGGATCAGCATGTTGATTGGAACGCTTTCGGGATGTTCCGGCAGATTGGCGAGCGTCACCAGCATGTCGATCCGGTCCACCGGCTCTTCGCCCATGCCGACAATACCGCCGCAGCAGACTTTGATGCCGGACTGGCGGACATGCTCAAGCGTCTCGAGCCGATCGGCAAAGCTGCGCGTGCGGATGATCTCGCCGTAGTAGCGCTCGGACGTATCGATGTTGTGGTTGTAGTAGTCGAGACCAGCCTGTTTCAATTGAGCGGCCTGCTCGAGATCGAGCATGCCGAGGGTCATGCAGGTCTCCATGCCCAGCGCCTTGACGCCTTCGACCATCGCCACGACCGCATCCATGTCGCGCCGCTTGGGATTTCGCCAGGCCGCGCCCATGCAATAGCGGGTGGCGCCGGCTTCACGCGCCTTGGTCGCTTCGGCAATGACGCGCTTGACCTCCATCAGCTTCGACGCCTTCAGGCCTGTTTCGTGATGAGTGGACTGGCTGCAATAGCCGCAATCCTCCGGGCATCCGCCTGTCTTGATGCTGAGAAGCCGGCTGAGCTGGACCTTGTTCGGATCGAAATTCTGGCGGTGAATGGTTTGCGCCAGGAAGAGGAGGTTGTTGAAGGGCGCATCGTGAAGCGCCCGAGCCTTTTCCAAGGTCCACATTCCGCCATCAGTGCATTCTGCTTCTGGCATTGTCTTCATTGAATTCGGCGCGTGCATATCGATCCTGCTCGTTGCGTTCTGGCCCCTACGGCTTTTTGCTGGCTGATTGATGGCGACCGGAAAAGTCATCGTCCCGCTGCGTCCGTTCGTCACTCGATCATGAGCTTCGATAGTCGAGGCCGATATCCAGGATCGGCGCGCTGTGGGTCAGCCAACCCACGGAAATCAGATCGACGCCGGTCGCGGCGATAGCTGGTGCCGTCGCGGCGGTGATCCTGCCGGACGCCTCCGTGATTCCGCGGCCGGCCACCATCGCAATTGCCCGGCGCAACTCGTCAAGTGACATGTTGTCGAGCAGGACGGCGTCGGGGGCAAGCGCCAGGGCCTCCTCAAGCTGCGCCAGAGTGTCGACTTCGACTTCGATCTTGACCAGGTGCCCGACGCTATTTCGTGCCCGCTCGATTGCGGAGCGAATTCCGCCCGCGACGGCGATGTGGTTGTCCTTGATCAGGATGGCGTCGTCGAGACCGAAACGATGATTGGAACCGCCACCGGCGCGCACCGCATATTTTTCCAGCGCCCGCAAACCAGGCGTCGTCTTGCGGGTGCACACGACCTTCGCCTCGTGGCCGCCGATCGCATTGACAATCGATGTCGTCGCCGTGGCGATGCCGCTAAGATGGCACAAGAAATTGAGCGCCGTCCGTTCCGCCGTGAGCATGGCGCGGGTCGGGCCGGTCACTGATGCGATGATGTCGCCTGGCGCAACATGGCTGCCGTCGACCCGTCCCACCGCGATTGCGAGGTCCTGGTCGACAAGGCGGAACGCGAGAATCGCCAAATCGAGCCCGGCGACAACTCCGGCCTGGCGCGCAACCAAAAGGGTCGTCGCCCGATGGTCCTTCGGCACGATGGCATCGGTCGTCAGATCACCCGCGCGGCCGAGATCTTCCAGAAGTGCTGCCCGCACCAGGGGCTCAAGCATGATTGTGGGAAGCGGCGAGAGGTTCATTGCTAAAACTCTTCAAGCGTTGACGAACACGCGAATTCCCGAGCTGTCGCCAAGGCTTCATCGAGCGTGAGGCTGGAGCGGCGGGCGACGACCGCACGATCGGGGAAGTCCGTGCGAAAGTGAGCGCCGCGGCTTTCTTCGCGCAGCAAGGCGGCAACCGCGATCATCAGTCCAACTGCCGCGGGATCGGAGGCTGCATGGTGTAGCTCGGCAAGCGGAAGCAATGTGCTCACGGCATCTCGCAAAAACTCACCATGCCGCTTCACGCCAAGGGCGCGTGAGAGGACAGGGCGCAGGGAGAGTGGATTGGGCACCGGCATTTCCCGTGCCTTTGATCGTGTTCTGACGCCGATCGGCGATCCCGCCACGCTGTTGGCGACGAAGCGCGCGCATACGACGGCTTCAGTCAGCGAATTGCTGGCAAGCCTGTTGGCGCCGTGCAGTCCGGTCGAGGCGACTTCGCCGCAAGCCCACAGCCCGGCAACGGAGCTACGTCCGTCCGGGTCCACCGAGACGCCGCCCATGTGATAGTGCTGGGCCGGCCGTATGGGAATGAGGTCATGTGCTGGATCGATGCCTGCGCGCCGACAGGCTGATGCAATCGTTGGAAACTGTCGCTCAAATGTCGGGCCGGGTTTTTCTCGTCCATCGAGAAAGACGCGGTGGCCGTTGGAAAGGTGCTTCCAGATGGCGCGGGCCACAACATCGCGCGGCGCGAGTTCGGCATCCTGCAAGTCCTCCAGGAACCGCTGGCCTGTTTCGTCAACGATCGTCGCGCCTTCGCCGCGAACCGCTTCGCTGATCAGCGGCATCGGGCGATCGGGCCCGTCAAGCGCGGTCGGATGAAACTGGATGAATTCTAGATCGGAAAGGACGGCGCCGGCGCGCGCCGCAAGCGCCAGGCCCTGTCCGCAACTGCCCGAAGGATTGGTGGTGTCGAGGAACAGTCCGCCAATCCCACCCGTGGCGAGGATTACCCGTCCCGTGCCCAAGAACACGGGATTCATCGAACAGTTTGCCCAAACGCCGCGGACCGTATTGTCGTCCACCGCCAGCCGCCGCGCCTCCACACCCTCCACGACCGTAATAGACGGAGCAGAACGCACCGCCTTGACCAGGGCGCGCATGACTTCCTGTCCACTGCCGTCGCCGCCGGCATGAACGATGCGCCGGCGGCCGTGGGCGGCCTCCAATCCGAGGCGCAGTGCTCCTTCAGGCGTTCGATCGAAGCGCACCCCAACGGTCGCCAGGGTCTCGATCGCGTCAGGAGCTGCATGGAGGATGCGGCTGGCGACTTCTGCCTCGCACAGCCCGTCGCCAGCCGCGAGCGTGTCGGCGAGATGCAGTGCCGGATGGTCATCAATGCCAAGGCTGGCAGCCAGTCCGCCCTGTGCCCACGCGCTCGACGCGTCAGATCCGAGCGGCGTCCTGGACAAAATAAGCACCGGTTCTGGCGCCAGATGAAGCGCAGTCAGCAATCCGGCAATGCCGCCGCCTATGACAATGGGCCGGCCGAAGAAGCTACGGACGTCCGCGCTCATACGGCCAGCATCCGGTCGATCGCGAGCCGTGCCCGCCCTGCAATATCGGATTCGACCCTCACCTCATGCTGGTTGTGCTCGAGCCGCCGAGCGGATGTTGGCGAGCGTTATCCTCTTCATGTGCGGGCAAAGATTACAGGGCCTGATGAAGTCGACCTCGGGATGCTCCACCGCGACATTGTCGCTCATCGAGCATTCCGTCATCAGCACGACGCGAGGCGGTCTTTGGCTCCCGACATAAGCGGACATGGCGGCCGTCGAGCCCGAGAAGTCGGCCTCCGCGACCACTTCGGGCGGACATTCGGGATGGGCAAGCACCGTCACGCCCGGATGGTCCTCTCGCAGTTGTCTGATATCGGCGGGCGTAAACCGCTCATGCACCTCGCAATGGCCCTTCCAGGCAATGATCTCGACGTTGGTCTGGGCCGCGATGTTCTGGGCCAGATATTCGTCAGGCAGCATGACCACCCGAGCAACACCGAGCGATTCGACCACCGCCTTCGCATTGCCCGATGTGCAGCAGATGTCGGACTCGGCCTTCACCTCGACCGACGTGTTGACGTAGGTGACCACTGGCACGCCGGGATATCGTTGCCGCAGCAGGCGGACATCGGCCGCGGTGATGGAGTCGGCCAGCGAGCAGCCCGCCTTCAGGTCGGGGATGAGCACCGTCTTTTCCGGATTGAGCAGCTTTGCCGTCTCAGCCATGAAGTGAACGCCGGCGAGCACGATGACATCCGCTTCGACCGCCATCGCCTTGCGGGCAAGCGCCAGGCTGTCGCCGACAATATCGGCGACGCAGTGGAAGATCTCCGGCGTCTGGTAATTGTGCGCCAATATCACGGCGTTACGCTGCCGCTTCAGTTCGAGAATGGCGTCGATATCGTCCAGAAAGGTCGGCCATTCGATCGGGGGGATCACGCGCCGAACGCGGTCGTACAGGGACGCGCCCGAAGGCAGCATGGCGCTCATCGAGCCCTCCGATTATACTCTACCTGAATATAAGGCCTATATATTCGTGGTGAGTATAAGAGGTCAAGCCCGCGAGAGCGGCAATTTTGTTCCGGCCGCAGATCTCTCGTCGAGAACGGCATGGCGGAAGCGGTAGAGCTTCGCCGGCCGGCCGCCGGTCTCCGCGGTTGTCTCCCCGGTCTCCTCAACCAACTCCTGCTGCTCGATCAGCCGGCGAAAGTTCGGCTTGTGGATGAGCCTGCCGGCGAGCGCCTCCACGGTTCGCTGCAGCTGCAAAAGCGTGAAGAGAGGCGGCATGAGTTCGAACACGACGGGCCGATATTTGATCTTGGAGCGCAATCGCGCGATTCCCGTTGCCAGGATGCGGCGATGATCGGCGATCATCGATCTGCCCGGCACCGGAGTGGGCGCGGCCGAATATCCGCCGCGCATCGCTTCCTCCACCAGGGCTGCCTCATAGAGAATCTCGTAGCGCTGGAGTGCGAGCTCTTCGTTCCACGATCGGTCGTCGAAGCCGAAGGCGACCGCCGCCCGCCGTCGGCGCTCGAGGCGCGTCGCGCTATCATCAGCGCTGTCCGCCCATTCCAGCAGGCGCGGCCGCAACTCTTCCAGCACGACCGGCGGGGTGCCGGAACGGTGATCCTCCCACGGAAAATAGTCGTACCAGCTTGCCCAGCGCCTCGTCGAGGCGCCCGCATCTTCGTCCCGCGTGAGCGCGAGGTAGCTGATCGAGATAACGCGCTCGTCGGCGCCGATCCGGTCGCGATCGGCGAAGGTGTAGAGCTGTTCGATATAACCGAGCGGCTGCCCGGTCTGTTGTTCCACCCATCCCCTGAGGCCCGACTGCAGCGAACGGTGATCGAGCTCGAACGGACCCGATGGCAGTGCGTTTGCCTGCGCGATGGTGAGGACGCAAGGGTCGCTGTTGTTCACGGCGACGACCACGGCGATCAGGTCCGCCTTGACCTCGTTGGCCTTGCCTCCAGCTCTGTCTTTCCTGGGTCCCTTTGCTTTGTCCATGATTCCTGAACTGGTTGGGCAGAGCTCCGCTTCGCAAGCAGCTGAACCGATTTAATTTGGTCTCTACGATAACTGTCAGTGCGTCAACACCACGCGCCGTGACGATTTTAGCTCTTCGCACCTGCACAAAAATATGCCAAACGCGACACCCGCGACTGGTAACGTTGGGGAAGGAGGCCTCTATTGAGTGCGATTGCTAACACCAAGGCGATTACACCGCCGGACGTTCGTGCGCGCAAAGGTGGAACGCCACTCGTCTGCCTTACCGCCTATACGACGCCGGTTGCCCGGCTGGTCGATCCCCATTGCGATGTGGTGCTGGTGGGCGACAGCGTCGGCATGGTTCTTCACGGCATGCCCTCGACGCTTGGCGTGACGGTCGAGATGATGATCATGCACGGCAAGGCCGTGCGACGCGGCCTGGAGCAGGCGTTGATGGTCGTCGATATGCCGTTCGGCTCCTACGAGGAAAGCCCCGAGCAGGCTTTCCGCAATGCCGCGCGCGTCATGGCAGAGACCGGCTGCTCGGCCGTCAAGCTCGAAGGCGGCGAGACGATGACAGAGACGATTCGCTTCCTCGCCGCGCGCGGCGTGCCTGTCATGGGCCATGTCGGCTTGACGCCGCAGGCGGTCAACACCTTCGGCGGCTACCGCGTGCAGGGCAGAGGCGGAGATGCCGAGCGCATCGGGCGCGACGCCCTTGCGGTGGCGGAGGCAGGCGCCTTCGCGGTCGTGCTGGAGAAGGTCCCCGATGCGCTCGCCCGCCGGATCACCGGAGAGGTGGCGATCCCGACGATCGGCATCGGCGCCTCGGCGGCGTGTGACGGCCAGATTCTCGTCGTCGACGACATGCTGGGCCTCTTCGGCGACTTCCAGCCCAAATTCGTCAAGCGCTACGCAGAACTCGGGCAGTTCGCCGGCGCGGCGATCACGGCCTATGCGCAAGAGGTGCGGGAGCGGCGGTTCCCCGCCGCCGAGCACGTGTTTGCCGATGCGCCCAAGGGCGCCCACGCCACCGAGAGCGGAGAAGCAGCGTGAGCGTGCCGATTATCAGGACCGTTGCCGCGCTTCGCGAAATCGTCGCCGCCTGGCGCCGCGAGGGCGCGAGGATTGCAGTGGTGCCGACCATGGGCGCCCTGCATGAGGGCCATCTCAGCCTGGTGCGTGCCGCGATGGGGCGTGCTGACAGGGTGATCGTGACGCTCTTCGTCAATCCGAAGCAGTTCAACAGCCAGGCCGATCTCGCCGCCTATCCGCGAACGGAGCACGAGGACGCCGCCAAGCTCGCGCCGCTCGAGGCCCATCTGCTCTACGCGCCGCATGCCTCCGAGATGTATCCGGAAGGATTTGCATCCACCGTTTCAGTGAGCGGGGTGAGTGAGGGTATGTGCGGCGCGTTCCGTCCCGGCCATTTCGAGGGCGTAGCTACCGTGGTGGCCAAGCTCTTCCTGCAGACCGGGGCCGACTTCGCCTTTTTTGGCGAAAAGGACTTTCAGCAGCTTCACGTCGTCAAGCGTATGGTCCGGGATTTGGATATTCCGATCACCGTTGTCGCTTGTCCGACAGTCCGCGAAGCCGATGGTCTCGCCCTATCATCGCGCAATGTCCGTCTCTCGCCAGCCGAGCGGGCCATTGCCCCAAAACTGCCATCGGTCTTACTCGAGTCGGCTGAGCGACTTGCACGCGGTTCTGCGATCGTGCCAACACTTGCCGAAGCGCGCGCAGCAATCCTGGCTGCAGGCTATCGCGACGTCGAATACCTGGAACTTCGCGGGGAAACAGATCTGCAATCGTTAGCAAGCCTTGAGCGACCAGCGCGCCTGCTTGCAGCAGCCTGGCTTGGCGAAACGCGACTCATCGACAACGTCAGAACATCGCCGACCATTTCGACAAGGAAGTAAGATTCGCGACGTCGGGACACGCTCGCGCAAGAGGGTTCTTCAGCAGAGGTACGGAAGCAATGGGGGCGAGGATGGCCACAGATCGTAAGCGCTGTATCGGTGCGCGATTATTTGCCCATCGCTGCGGATCCTGTTCGCCGCACGCAGCAGATTGGCTGCGCTCATGCCGTGAGATTGACCGTCGCGTCTACACGTCGGAGCGGTGCACAGCAGAGAAACCGAGGCATTGAGTTCAAGGCATCACGTAGGACATGCAAATTGTCTTTGAGACGTTCGTGGAAAAGTTGTCGGAAAGCGTCGATGAGGCGGATTTCCGCGAAGCCATGGCTGGTACGGCCGCGTACCTTGATCTGCTTACTTTTGCCTATCTGTCCTTGCCGCCGCAACCTTCCGGCAAACCCAGGCTGATCTCGAACTATCCCGCTTCTTGGACGGCGCACTACCTGCAAAACCGGTATCAGAAGATCGATCCAGTCATCATGCGTGCACGTTGTGGCGGATGCCCGTTTCGGTGGGGTTCGGATATGGGCGGCGTTATGACGTCGCCGGTTCAGCAGAGGCTTTTCGATGAAGCAGCCGAGTTCGGCATCCGCTGTGGCTTGACGATTCCGATTGTCGACCGCCGCGGCTGCTTTGCCGCGGTGACTTTCGCCGCTGATGAGCCCAATCCGGCATTTCTCCGGGTCGCCGAGCGATATGAACAAGCCCTGCAGCTCATGGCGACCTGCTTTCACATCTCCGTTCGCCACAGGCTGTCGGGCAATCGAACAGTGGACGGCGTTGTGCTGACGCCCCGCGAATATGAGTGCCTGCAGTGGGCGGCGCGCGGCAAGTCCGCCTGGGACATCGGCTGCATCCTGGGCATCAAGCCGCGCACCGCCGCCTTCCATCTGGACAATGCCAAGAAGAAGCTCGGCGTGCGCACCAAAGATCAGGCCGTCGCGCTGCTGGCCTCCTCACGATCGTCAATTGTCTGAAAACTTCTGGGGTTGCTGCCGCGATGCAAAGCGGGTTCCGCTACCTGTGCAACTGATCGGGCGGTCTTCTGTATGGCCTTTGAACGCGGCATTTTCAGAAGCCGCTGGCAATATGGTGATCTGCGGATCAGGCCCAAATCCGGGTCGGAGCGCACTTGGTCAGCTGGCGAACAAATCCTTGTAGCCGGTCGTGACCATCCAGTTCGCCCGGTCGAGATGACTGCGAAGAGCCTTGCTGGCGCGCTCCGGTTCGCGTGCCGGATCAATGCCGAGGATCAGATGCGCCATTTCCTCTTCAGTGGCGTTGTCGGCGGAAGCATCGAGCAGCTGCATATAGGTCGTGAAATGCTCTTTGTCGTAGGCCGTGAGGCTTTCCGACCACGGGACTTCGTCGGCAATCGGCGTGTTCGATTCAGGCTGTGACATCGCTGGATTCTACCTCCGGACAATGGCCTCCGCGAAGCCCTCCGCCAGCGGATTCGGACGCTCAATGTGGATTACATATTATAGTTGATAAACTCAAGCTGCCCAATCCGATGGCTTGTCGTGCATGGATATGCGCAAGTTGGTCGGACGGAATGTGCAGAGGATCAGGCAAAGGAAGCGTCTGACTCAGGAGCAGCTTGCCGAGATTTCCGGGTTCAGCCAGCAGTACATCAGCGGCTTGGAGAAAGGCCGAAGAAATCCGACGATCATCACGATCTATGAACTGGCATCGGCCCTCGGCGTCAGCCACACGGATCTGGTTCGGCCCGACAAACAAGCCCTGACACAACCGACTTCCAAATAGCTGCTCCGCGCCCGCGCTCCTGACGGGACCGGCTACCTATACCGCAATCATCGAACTGTGCTCTCTGAAACGTCGCTCTTTGGGTTCTGTCTACAGATCGAAACGCGATCGGCTTGCCAGCCGATGGCATTGCGAAGGAAATTGTTGCCCAGGGCAATGAATGCGGCCCGCTCCCGATTGTCCTTGCCGTAGCTGTGCCCGCCCGCGCCGGGCTCGTTGACGTAAGCGGGATAGCCAAGAGCCTGCAGCTTTGCGGCCATCTTACGCGCGTGGCCCGGGTGGACGCGGTCGTCCCGCTTGGTGGTCGCGAGCAGGATCGGCGGATAGGGCTGTCCCGGCGTCGCGGCGTGGTAGGCGGAGATCTCCTTGGGGAAAGTCCAATCCTCTGCCTTGTCGGGATCGCCATATTCGTCAATCCAGCTCGCGCCCGCCAAAAGCTTGGGGTAGCGGCGCATGTCGACAAGCGGAATCTTGCAGAACAGCGCGCCGAAACGCTCTGGAGAGCGGGTAAGCATATTGGCGATCAGAAGGCCGCCATTTGAGCTGCCCTCGGCGGCAATCCGCTTCGGCCGCGTAATGCCCCTTCGCGCGAGGTCGGTCGCAACGGCGGCGAAATCGTCATGGGCGAGGCGCTTGCCGTCCCTGCGCCCCGCCTTGACGCCCGACGCAGCACGCCGACAAAGCGCCCATTCGGGAAGACATTGAGCGGGACATAACCCGGTCGCCGCGCCATCGATTATACGCGAACACATATAAGGAATGAATATACGCGGTAACGTATTCAATTCGCGCGTAACCGGGACACCTGACCGGCTTTGGCTCAACATAGTGCCGCAGCTACCGCGCCTCAGCTGCGCCTTCGCGGAAAAGGTTTCCGGCGACAGATCTTCGAATTCGTGGGGCCGCAACGTCTCTTGGGCGCCGCCGTGTCTGGCGGAGAGGATCGGCCGGTGTTCGGGAGTGCGGACTTCCGGATCGCGGAAAATCAGCCGCGCCGGTCGACATCGCCAAGCTGCCTACCCTGGCGTCGCAACCGGGCCCTATCGATTCTAAGCAAGGCCGAATGCCAGGCCCTGCGGATGGCGCTAAAGATAATTAGCATTTCTTCCTTTCTATGCAGCCCACCGCCAGGACGTCAAAAACCCTCCACCATCTCATTCGATCTTCTGCGTCAGTCGATTTCATCGTGCTTCAAAGACAGCTATCGATCCGAATCGGGTCGCTATCAGTCGGCTTTTTGGCTGCCTATGCAAGGCATTTATTGACCGTCGTCCTTCGCACAGCCTCGGCTGCGGCTGCGGCCGCGGCGAGGCGAAGCGGAAACGGGTCAAGATCGCGTTCCATCGGCGCGAGTGTTACCGGTTGCAGGCATGCCATTATATCTCTCAGGCGGGGCGCCATGCTTTGCTGCACTCACGCCGCCCGTTCGCCGCCGCTCCAGTGTTTGGGCTGTTCGGGTGGTCAATCCCTCATTCATGAACTCGGGCCGCGGCAATTCTCAGAGCTGTCCCTGGCAACAGACACGCTGCAGGCGCTTGCTCACCTTTGTTGGTGCCGGCGCTGCCAGCAGAAAGTGGGACCCAAGGAAAGGTGGCCTACCGGTTTGCCGATGGGCGAATGCCGTCGCGCTGCCAGCATCGTCGAGTTTCACCTGAAAGGCATCGCTGTCGCGATCGTCGGCGCCCTCGGCAAACAGGCCGATCATCAGATTGGCGCCCTTGCTGTCCGGCGCAGGCTCGCCACACGATTGCATGAAGAGGGGTGTAACGCTCATCCCCGGAATTCGAGTGCCTGAAACGGCCGGGTGCACGGCAAGTCGGCTTGGGACGTCAGCCAAATTCTGGGGTCTTCTAAGCGCACCGTGACCCTCCATCGGGGAAATGCCAAAGCAACGCTTGGCGGCGAACGAACAAGCCGGCCATCGGACGGCTAGCTGCCTCCGGTCAGGCGAAATCCTGATCTTCCGCCACGATAGCTGTAAACGTCAACAGGTGCATCAATGTCAGCTTTGCCTTTCGATGGCGGAAACACATCCGGCATGGAGGCGATCATGATGCAGCTGATAACCCCTGACCTCTACGGTGAGTTCGCAAGCGAGCTCAACGATATGCACGGGCTCAGGTATCGGGTTTTCAAGCAAAGGCTCGATTGGGAAGTTGAGACCGAAGGCGAAATGGAAACAGACGCATTTGATGGTCTCAAACCAGTCTATCTGCTTCTCAAGGGATCGGATTGGCGAACCCGCGGGTGCGTTCGCCTTTTGCCCACCACCGGACCCACAATGTTGCGCGAAACGTTCCCGGAGCTGCTGGGTGCTGACGCTATGCCATCGACTCCCGACATATGGGAAAGCAGCCGTTTCGCGCTCGATCTCCCTCCATCAGCGCCCAAGGCGGCGGGCGGGCTGGCACAAGCAACCTACGAGCTCTTCGCCGGCATGATCGAGTTCGGCTTGGCCAACAATCTCACCCGGATAGTGACGGTGACCGATACGCGCATGGAACGGATCCTTCGCCTCGCAACATGGCCATTGTCGCGCATCGGACAGCCAAAACCCGTCGGCAAAACGGAGGCGGTGGCCGGCTTTCTGGAGATTTCTCACGCGAGCCTTTTGCGCATCCGCTGGAGGGGACGCCTGAGCGGACCGGTCCTGTGGCAACCAGTTCTCAGCCGCTCAGCATAGCGCCGGATATCCGAACCGTGAACAATGCTCGTTTGCCCATGCGTGCAACGGAGTGTCGCTCAGGCTGGCCGGACTGGCACCATGACTCAGCTTACGACTATGTCAGTCGGTTGCCGCGCACAGCCTGGGCCTGGGAATTTCTTCGGCGCAATCCGAAATTCCAGCGCGACTACGCCAAAACGGCGCCCGCATTCACTGTCCGAAGACACGCCGAAATTGGGATTATCGAACTGACGACAGGAGCCTCCCCGATCACGCAATGGAATCTCCTGTTTCGCGGATGCCCCGCAACTGGACGCCACGTCAGCAAGGGTGTTTTGGGATCCGCGCGATTGCGCGCACATCCTGCAAGCGGCCGCGCAGCCGGTCGGGCGCGAGCGCGGCTTTGAACTGCTTGACCTTTCTTCACTGTCGTGCGGCAAGGACATCCTGCTGACACCAGCCGGCTTGCAGCATGTGCTGCTGAGACAGGATTGCCGCAACCTGCAAATTGCAGTTTCCGCTGCCTCCGTGCTCCGCCCGGTCCGGCTATGCGTCGACGCGATCGTGCCTCTGCGGCGCTTGAAGTCCCATATCGCTGCCCTTCAGTGCCTGAATGAGATCCACGGCAGCGGCCGCCTGGCGGCCGCTTCCTTTCCACCGGAGCCCCGCGGACGGCGTCTGCGTAACGTGCTCCAGGCTTTGGATGGCTCGCTTGCGGGGGCATCCCACCAGGAGATCGCCATAGCCCTGTTCGGGCGACGGCGTGTGGAACAAGATTGGTCTCATCCAGGCGGCCATCTTCGCGATCAAGTCCGTCGCGCCGTCCGACGCGGCCGCTACCTGATGGGCGGCGGCTACAGACAGTTCCTCACATAGTTGAGACTGTTTCAGCGAAGGGTTTAGGAACCTATTGCTGATGGGCAGCCCATGCAGCCCATGCAGCCCATGCCGGGAACATGAAGGGAACACCTTGGCCGATGAGGCGCGACCGGTTGTGCGCGCTGATGGTCATGTGCCGAAAGCCACCGTCGCATTGGTGGCACCGCGGGGCCATGTCGATGTGCTTGGCAAGCTCAGCCGGAGTGCCTCTGCCGAGCCTGGCAACGCAATGCCGACCTACAAAGCGGGCTCGTCGAGCTTGTAGGTGCATCCTTTAGATGATGGCAAACTGTGCGTGGCCTCGAGTGGACGCACAATCGATGCGCTATGAAGCTCTCCCCGATGGGTCGCGCGAGCGTGAGAAGCGGTAATTGCCGGAGGATGCTTGCGAACTGGTAATGCTGTGCGTTTAGGGCTGTGACAGGATACAGTTCCAGATGACTAGCTTGCAACTTTGCGGTCGCTGTCCGGCAAAATCAATCCTCGGAAGGCTCCACCGGCTTTTCGTTGCGCCAGTTCAGGAATTCGTCGAGCACAATGATGAACGCGCCGACCAGGATTAAGGCGTCAGCGAGGTTGTACACGCCGAGCCGCAAGGCCGTCGTGTGGGGAGCAATGTAGTCGATGACATGGCCATATAGAGCACGGTCGATGAGATTGCCGATCGCGCCGCCGATGATCAGGCAAAAGCCGATCCGCGCCATGACCTGATCGGGTTCCGTCCGCTTTGCCCGGAACAGCACGAAGGCAATGACCGCCATCGAAAGCGCCATCAGTCCTTTGCCGCCGACCCATTCGAAAAGGGAGAAGCCGACGCCGATATTATATGTGCGGTAGAGCGCCAGGAAGGGCAGGATGTCGACCTGCTCATGCAGGACAAGCCCGGCTTCGACCAGCCGCTTTATCCATTGATCGAACGCGACGGCCGCAAAGACGAGACTGGCATAGGCTGCAAGCGACCTGTAATTCACGGCGCATCCTCCACGTTAAGCTTCAGCGCACCGCGCCTGATCTCGAACGGCATTACACCGGTAGCGATCGCCAGATTGACCAAATCGGCGCCCAGCCTTCGGCATGCGCAGGAGCTTGTCGCAGGCATTGGCGAGTTCGTCCAGCAGCCCCTGCGTCACCGTCTTCCTGCGCTTACGAACTTTGAAATGTTCGACCTCGTCGCCGCCATCATCCTCAAAGATTTTGTAGAGGCGCGGACGAGTTCACGCCGGGTGACTGTGAGAACAGTTTTCGAGGTCGGGACGTCGAAAAGTCGCCGATCCCATTTCGTCGAATGATCGAGACCCGATGACAGCGCGTCCCCGCGACAAAGTGGTACCGCGCCCGCATCCGCGCGGGCGATGTGACCTATCCCATTGCGCAAATGGTGCACCGGCGAAGCGGCTCGCGACACACAGTCGCGCCAACCCGCCCGGCATCCCGTAGTTGTACCTCGGCTCGCTTCCTAAAACTGCGACAGCGGAGCAGCCTCCGCACACCGGCGAGGTTGCGTGCGTCGCCGAATTCACTATCGCGGGTCCTTACAATTCGCTCTCAACCGCGTGGCGTCAGCCGGAGCGGATGAACAACCTATTGAAAGCTCATAGCGAGGCAATTGATGCGCCCGGAACGAGGTACGAGGCCGGGCAGCGGATCAAACTTGCCGCCGCTATGAGGGTGCCATGAGATGGTTAAGGACTGCTGAAGGTGATAGACAAAGTTCTCGTTCGATCATCGGCAGTTCGGCGGCGCCACTTTAGGCTTTTTCGGCGGCCATTCGCTCGGCCAGAAGCCGCTGTCCAGCGCCTCCATTAGCCACCCCAGCTGCGCCGGGATGACTCTCGGGTTTGTGGGCCGCTCGAATGCCGAAATTGTCATCGCGCTGGTGTAACCGAGCAGCGACGCCAATTGCGCTTGAGTGAGGCCAAGCCGCTTGCGAATTGCCCGAAATTCACTTGACGTCATAATTCTTTATCTTGCCCTGCAGATGGCGGGCATAGAAGAATTTGCGTGCGGGCATGCTGCTTTCCGCTGCTTTTTTTGCGTGATCCGGCCAATTCCGGGATCATGAAACGCTCGGCGGCCTTACCCGTTGCATGGCGGCATTGTCGTGCAGCCTCATTGGTTATCTAAGCTTCACTTTTGCGCCTCAAGTCGATTTCATGCAAGAAATCGTCACTTCTAAGCAGGAGGTGCGAAATTGCTTGCACGGCCGCCTGCCGCCGATTCCCCGCGTGAAATCCCTCTGCAGCGAATTCGACTTCGAGACAATTCCTGCCCATGTCGATCCCTTGCCCGGGCCGACGAGGCGTCGACGATGCGACGCATCATCGACAGGCACCGGCATCGAACATTGCCGCCTGGTGCTGTCGACGATCAGAAACGACCGCAATCAAGGCATCCCTTGCCAGGCAGGTAAGGCCTCCGTCGCGGCTATCAGCTTCAGGATGAGTTTCTGTCGAAGGCGAAGAGCCGGGCAAATCCGCTGCCCGGGCGTGCCGTGGGTATCGTGGCCTCTTAGCTCACTCCACAACAAACGACGGAGCCGGCGGCCGCGGCCGTCACGTGGTGGTATGTCCAGTCAAGGCGGCCCTTGGATTGGCGTTCCGGCGCTCCTGAGCCGGCCGTCTGACTCTTGTGTCTGTCAGGTTTCGGACAGAATTTGAGATGGCGAATGGTAAGAGACATTTCTATATTCGGGTCGCATTATATAAGGCACCTCAAAGGGCCCGCCGACAACGCCCCGTTCGGCCGGGCCCTTTCTTTTGCGGCAGAGGGAAAAGAGGCCGCCTAACAAGGGGGCGCCAGGCCGCCCGACCGCTATCTCCTCCGGTGGGCGTTAGATAGTGGGTAACGAAATGTTTCAGATTGAAACACTCGAAGTGACGTTGAGCAGGTTGTAATTGGAGAAAATGTTCGCCTAGGTTTCGGCTGAACGCTGTCGACGACTGGGCGTGCCGGCGCCGTGACGCCGTTGAGCTCGCGTTGAAGAGCGCTGAGCAACGAGGGTTTAAGAGAACCTTCATGTATCCATAGCGTCGATGATTGTCATTCAAACAATCAATTTTGCCGATCTTGAGGCGTGCTATTAAAAACCGCCGACTTTAATCGATATCAAATGCGTTGAGGCAAAATTCACAAGGTGCAGGTGCGGGAAGAGTTGATATCTGCATCGTGCTGTTGTGGGAGTCCAAGCAACCGAATTGGCGGGTATCACGATAGGACGTTTCCCGTGTGAGGTGCACCAACCCAAACCGCTGCGTCTGACGCGCTTGAGTTCCATAAAGGCGGTGACCAAACAATATCGTCAGCTATTTCTGACCTGGCATGGTTTGCCCGGCACGGCAGGAGCATCGTTCGGTATCTCCGCTGCCGCGCGTGAGCTAAACGGCACCGTCCAGGAAGCAGGAGAGAGCACCTCCTCGGTGGTGGCTCAGCTGAAACAGGCGCTCTCGGGCTCGGACGCCGATCGAGCTGTGCGGCTGTATGCCATTCCTGATCGCGATGCTGCGATCGAGACGTTGCGCGGCTACATTGTGCTGACCTTGTCAGTGCGCAAAAACCGTCGAGCTGCAGGTCCGAGTGGTCATGGGAAGCAGGAACGTGAAGTTGGAGAACTAGCGAACTCATCGAAACAATATAGCGGCGCTGGAGCCGCTGATGCCATAGGTTGGCGCCGTGCAAACTGCGTCTCGGAGAGCCAGTTCCAGATCGCCGTATAAGCCATAGCTTATATTTTTGGAAAGCGGTTCGTAGCGTTGCGTCACATCTCGATGACCTGCCTGGATATCAGCTGACAAGTGCGGCCTTCGACCGCACGTGATGAAACAGGACGGCAGGAGGCGCTTTCCGTGACCACGAGAATTGCGATCCGGATCGAGCTGGAAGCGCTCAACTCGCGTGTGATCGAGCTTTTCGAACGCTCTCTCTGGAGCTATTCAGTGATCGAGGAATGCTACGCGGTCGCTGGCAAGACCGATTACCTTCTGTTCATCTCCGTGAAGGAAATCCAGGAGTTCGACGCGATACACCGGAATGTTCTATCAAGGCTCCCCGGTGTGAAGAAGATCAAGACCGAGTTCCCCTTGCGGCGCGTTCTCCCGACTTGATGGAAAGTACTCCACGAGCCGAGCTGGTAGACACATTGGATATGCTTGACCTGCCAAATTATTGAGGGCGCGTCCGCTTCGCCAATGTCAGGGGCCGCCGGAGCTTACGCTGGCCGACATATCGTTCGTATACAGCTGACAATTGCCGCAGATCGATGTCCGCGTTGGCTTAGTAGGCCTAACGGCTTTCTGAACTTTGTACATGCGCCCGCCCCAAACGTCAGGTTGCCGAGATGCGGTATCTTTTTAGCAGCAGAGTTCGAAAGTTGCCTCGGCCTGTTAGCTAAGGCTTCCAAGCCAAAAGCAACAAGCTGCTCTTCCGACTGGTCTATTCGTTCTGGAGAATTCACTTCGACTGCCCAGCCGTCAATGCCGCCAGAATCTCGACGGCGGCGAACGCTGGCGCCATACTGCGAAAGAACGATTGCGAGTTTGAGGTAACTATGATCGTTTCCTGCGCGATCCGGGCCAGCGGCGACACACTGCTATCAGTGATGGCCACCACGCCGACACCCTGCCGAGCCGACCGGCGCGCCACTTGGATCGTGGTGTGTTCATAAGGCGACATGCCCACGGCAAGGAGCACGTCGCCGCTTCCCGCATGCAGGAGCACATCCGAACTCAGTCGGGCCATATCGCTGACAAGCGTCACCTTGCGGTTACCGCCGGCCATAAGCGACATGAAGTGAACGAAGTGCCTCGCGACCGGATAAGCGGCGCGCGAGCCGAAACCGAACAGATTGCGGGATCTCGCCAGGAGGCCGGCGGCGGCGATGAATTGCGGGGCATATTCACCAAGGCTTGAAATCTGGGCTGCGAGAGCGTCGGCAACCACTCCGGCAGTCGAGTATCTCGATGCGCGGTCCTTCTCGATGCAATGTCGCGCCGGCTCACCGGCGATTGTCTCACGCAGAGCCCGCGCACAAAGGCTGCGCAATTCTTGGTAGCCTTCAAGGCCAAGCCAGCGCGCCAACCGCATCATAGTGCTGGGAGAGACGCCGGCCTGGTGCGCCTGCTGGCGCATCGACATCAGCGCGACATCCTTGGGATGATCCAGAATGAAACGGGCGGCGACCCGCAACTGCGGCGGCATGTTCTCGACCTGTCCCACCAACAGCTCGGCCAAAGGACCTTTTTCCATTCTGAAATACCCGTTCACCCCATTGCCGATTACTCCTGAACGTCGACAATACACGGCTGGAAACCGAATTGACTCATGAATTCCAAATGGACTTCAATTTTCAATCGTGCTGCTTCGACCTCTCGTCACAAGAGCAAGCGCGAAATGGTCATTGATTGCGGCAATGGTCGCACTTTGACAGTTGCTTATAACCGTCTTTCCTGACGTGAACCTGATTGCCACTCAGCCAAACTTTGAATTTGGCAAGGCAGCGATGCAGGCGCGGTTCTCCGGCGCGGGCTGCAGCTCATGTCCAGGCTTGCCGGCCGTCCTGCAAAGATAAATCCCTCTGCCTGCTTGGCAGCACGCAACCTACATTTTGCCACGCGAGAAGCGGCAACTGGCCCTCGCCGAAGTGGGACTTCCGCCAGAGGGCATTGGCCAGGGTCGCGCGCGCATTATCAATGTTCTCAAGGCAAGCTGCCGCAGTCAAATTTCCACATAGCGGCCGATCGACGGCAGGAAGACGACAATCATCGCTTGCAAGTGATCGCGCTCACCAAATCTCTCATGGATTTCACGCAGCCTCGGCGCGATCGCTTCCCGTTCGTGCAGTGGCAGATCGGCCACGCCGAATACGTATCCGGCGTGGCCGACCGCGCATAGGTGGCAACCGCGTCCGTGGAGGGCTTGATCTTTGGCAAGGATTCGCTTCCGCAATATATGCCGACGCTCGCCAAAAGGTGGCATCAGTTGCACTTGAGAATGATGGCCTGAGGCCCGTCAGGATTCTGGGCACCCACGCATCGTCCTGGGATCCGGTCGGGATGAACTCCACGCCTCCGCGTGGTGCCATGCGCAGGTATCGACTGGCTTGGAATGGCAATCACACCTCCGGCTGGTCGGGTAGCCCGACCAGTCTCAACTGGGTCGAGACGTTCACGTATAATGGAAAGCCGGCTTGCCGTTCCGTGTGAAAACCTGATCATCCTTGACGAAATAGGCAGCTGCGCCGCGCTCGATTTGATACCACCAGCCGCCGTTTTCGTAGAATTCGCATGCCCCGGTTTCGGGTGCGTAGATCCGTTGACCCTCCTGGCAATATGCGGGCTTCCCCTCGGTGTCATATATCCAACGAATGGCCATCCGATCCCTTTTCGAAGTCGCGGCTCGATGTCGCATCGATCTCGCCCCTACTCGTGGCGCGCCCTACCTGCACCAAACACCGTGCGCATGTGGCCATAGTACGGCATGGCCTTCGCTCAACAAAACTTCGCCCGCGAGGCAGCAACGCCTGGGTAGCATCTCCAACCACTATGACCCCTGTCCTCGCATCTTCAGCACCTCGCAGAACTCCCTCACCATATCGGCCGAGATGTCCTCCGGAAAGCAGAGCGGAGTGTAGCCACCGGCACGGTCCCAGGCGCTTCGCTTGCCGCAGCGCCGCCCTCTCGCGTCGCGATGGTAGGGACAGGGGCAGTTGCCGGGATATTTCGCAACACTTTCCTGGATCATTTGGTCTTTGAGCGTTGGAACGGGGATTTGGCAGTTGAAAGTTTGAGATGACGCCGGACCGATCAGGGCAGCGAGGACGAGCGCCAGCCACCGCTGATTACTGGCAACAGACCTTGCGGACATAGGTGTTTCCATAGGTCATAAAGGCATCGTCCGGGATCGCGCCATTCTTCTTCAGCAGCGCGACCAGGTTCCTGGCCATCTGCTCGTCATAGGTCTTTTCCAGCGTGATGGCGAACCAGCCATTGGTGACCAGATACGCCGAGACAGCAATGCTGGCCGATCGCGCATAGGCGTTCGCTTCGGCAAGATTGTCGAAACTCTTGATCTGGATATGACGCTGACCAAAGGGTCCGCTGTCATACTGGTCGACGAAAACCCAGGTGTGGTGCATGTAGCCGGTCTGGCTGCCCGACTGGACCCGGTACCAGCGGTCGGCATCATCGAGGATCGCGACAGGGCTCCCGTTGGCCAGGTTGACGTGGTTGGCCGATTTCCCATCGGGGAGCGCCTTCATGGGGGCAGCGCCCTTAGAGTGCCTGACGCGACCGGAGCGCGCCTCGGGGATCGACGAAAGTGGCCAATCATTCTGAATGGAAGGCGCAGGCGCTGCGGCGACACCGGGTTGCGGTGCAGCGGGCGGGGCTGTTGGCGGGGAGATCTGCGGCTGTCCGGTATCCATGTTGTGTGTCGTGACTTGGTACTGTTCCATCTCGCTCATCGAGAGGTACCGTATGTCGTTGCTTTCATATTTCAGGGAAAGCTGGAGTAATGACGGGTCGACGCCCATTTCCAGCATGTAGGATATCACGTCCGCAGTGATCTGCTGCACCGCCGACACCGCTTCCTGAGCGCTGAGCGAAACGTCGCCGCTGAAGGAGGATTTATGTACTCCAATCGCACCAGGCTCCGCGAAGCGCATGATGCCGCCCAGGAATGCAAGAGCGCAGGCCGAGGAGCATTCCAGTCCCCTCGGCTGGAACGTGCCTAGCCTGAAGGAGCGGATGAGGCGGCCAAGTTCCATCGCCTTGACGATGTTGCCGCCATGCGAATTGAAGCCGATCGTCGTCGGGTTGTGCGAGCGCACGACCGATGCGAATTCATCCAGATTGTCTTCGAAGGAAAACTCGCCGATGACCATCACATAGCGGAGGCCGTCGGATGTTTGATCGGCTTGATACTTCAATCCGGCATGGGCCGCCGTCATGGCGGCAATCCACGCGGCCAACACAACCCCAAGCACCGTAGACAGACGCAGCATCGCCCTCTCACCCCTCGCCAAGGTTAGCGTCCCCCGTCGGCGCTGTCGAATCCGGAAATACCGTGTGGAAAGCCTTAAGACCCTGTCCGCTGACGACCACGGGCGCCTGACGCCGGCTGGGCTGCCTGATGCTCCTGCATCCATGCGCGAGGCGCGATCGTCCCTCTACATCCGGCCAGCCCCCGCATGGCGGCCAGGCGGTCCTGTTGAGGTTGGCGGGCGCCCGCGCGCCTGATGGCGCGCGCCGGGCTCTCGTTGAACCGAGCCCGCTCCTTCGCCTTGCTCAGGGCGGCGGTCTCGGCCCTTCGGGCTTTGATCCCTGGCGACGACAAGCCTCCGGCTTGTCCGACGGACGCCGCTCTTGCGAGCGGCGACATTGTTCAGCTGGCCTCTCCCGGCGGCGCGGTGTGGGCGGCGCTCCCTTCTAGGCCCGCCGCGGCAGGCCGCAACCCTCCGCTTCGCCTCGGGTCCTCCACATTCGTTCCGGCCCGTAACCACCCCTTCGCACAAATACGACAACGCCCCCGGGTGCGGCCTGCCTTTCGGCCGGCCTTTCCGGTCGCAAGTCGCCGCCCACCCCGCTTCCGGGGGAGGCGCGGCTTTGGATCGGAGAGGATGAAAAGCCATGCGCCAGACCGCCAGACGTCCCGCCAGCGGAAAACACGAGAGCCGGAACAAGGACGGCAACCGGCCGAACCTTTACCACGAAGTGACCAGCCGCATCATTGCCGAGCTGGAAGAGGGGCGCTTCCCCTGGGTGCAGCCATGGGGCCGTGCCCAGGCCGCCATTGGATTGCCCCTCAACGCCCTAACCGGGCGGCGCTATTCCGGCGTCAACATCCTCATCCTGTGGGGCGCCGTCATTGAAAAGGGTTTCCCCTCGCAACACTGGATCACCTTCAAACAGGCCTTGGGAGCCGGCGGCTGCGTGCGCAAGGGCGAACGCGGCACCACCGTGTGCTACGCCGACCGCTTCATACCGAAATCAGAGGCCGAACGTTCGGCGCAAGACGGCGACGAGCCGGCGGCCGTGCCGTTCCTCAAGCGGTTCACCGTCTTCAACATCGCGCAATGCGACGGGCTCCCGGATGACTTGGCACTCGACGCCGAGCCGCTGCCGCAACGCCAGATCGTTCCCCACGCCGAACGCCTGATCAAGGCCACAGGAGCGGATTTCCGCATCGGTGGCGAGCAGGCCTTCTACATGCCGGCGCGCGATTTCATCCAGGTGCCGCCGCAGCCCGCTTTTCATGAGCAGATCAATTACTACCGGACCTGTTTTCATGAACTCGGGCACTGGACCGGCCACGCTTCCCGGCTCGCCCGCGACCTGTCAGGCCGCTTCGGGTCGGCGCTCTATGCGCGCGAGGAACTGGTCGCCGAAATGGCCAGTGCCTTCATCTGCGCCAGCCTCAACATCATGCCGACCGTCCGTCACGCCGACTACCTCGCCACATGGCTTAATGTGCTGCGCCAGGACAACCGCGCCATCTTCCGCGCCGCATCGCAAGCCAGCAAGGCGGCGGATTTCATCCTTGGTCTTGGCGAGGGCGCCGGGACGGAAGCCGTACAGCAAGAGATCGCGGCATGATCCTGATCCCCGAAAACCTGCGCGCCCGCCTCATCGCCAATGGCGCGGCGGAAACCCGAAACCCATCACGTTCCGCTCGTCAAACTCTTCGACCCGTGCGGCCCGGTGTTCGCGAAAACGGCAGTCCGGACACTTTCGGTAGAACGAATGGCTGGCGCTGTTCAACAGTCCCGACACCTACGCCCCGCGCCGCGGGCCGCTGAAGGACAGACGATTCCACCAAGGCCGCGCTGTTTGCGATCTATTGCCGGCCAGATCGTCGCCGATCTCTGTGGCGAGGAGATATTTCGCCGACGTGGTACGAGGCGATTGCCCGGCGCAAGGCAGCCTATCTCGATGCCGCATCGTCCGATGTCATTGTTCTGGACGCCAATCACTACTTCCATTCCTGGCCCTACGAGAAGGCGCCGAAGAAGAAGGGCGGTTTCACAGGAAAGGCGCAGCAAGAACGGGGCACACCTCAATACAAGCGTCCGCAGCCCTCACCATACGTTCACTTGGTTTAAATCCTGGCAGCATTTGCCCAAGGATCATAGCGTTAAGGAACAGCGAACCACCCAGACGCGGATGAGTCGTGTGCCCTATCGCCAAGCTGAAATTTGAAGGCCGGCCACCATAGCGGAATGCAATATTCTGCGCATTTGAAACTCCAGCTAGACCGCGCTTCTTTTTGCCTTCCCCGCTCATCTTTGTCCTTTCTTCCATTTTTTCTGTGGTTTAGGTGTAGATCAACAGATGATCAAATTGTACTATAGGTTAATACGGTACATTGACCTATGGCACATGCTTCCTGGCCGACTCTATTCCTGCGTACTGGCAGAGAGCGCGCGATTCTGCTTTGATTTCCTTTCGAACCAAACCCTCGGAAGCTTTGGCTTCGTTATCCGGCAACAAGGCGAGATACCCGTCGTTCCGTGTTGCACCTCCCAATTGCTGCAAAGGCCGTGCCAGCGCCTCAGCGCCCATTAGGCGCCCTTTGCTTTGAAAACCTCCACAGCGCCCACAGTCGGTTGTGGTGAACCTGACACTTTGTCAGCCGCTGTCAGCTTTTGGACACGGGATCACGCGCTTCGCGCCACCAGAAGGCGTGTCCATCGGCACGGTCCCGAAGCGCCAAGACCATGAGCGCGTGCGACCGCAAAAGCACGGCGCAAGAGGCCTTTCAATTCCGGAACCTGCTCGTTTCTCGGCGCTGTCGCAATTGGCGCGGAGCTTGCAGCGACCCTTGGTGCAACGTTCGACCGGAGCGCAGCGATGGGAGATGCCCGGGAGGGAGGAACCCACCTCGATCCGGTCAGGAGACAAGTATGTTGACTATGATCCCGCAAACCGCAGCGCGAGTCCCGCGCCCCGCAAGCCCTTTTATCGCCGCCTGTACGTGCAGGTGTTTGCTGCAGTCACGCTCAGCCATCGCACTCGGCCGCCTGAAGCCGCTCGGCGACCGGCGATCACGGCTGGGCGGTTCGCGCGCACTCCGCGCCGCTCACGGAGCGGTCGGCTGGTTGGGCGCAGCCGTCATGCCGCAACCGCCAGCTCGTGTCCTTTCGGACAGTACGAGCCTCTTAACCTCCCGTAGTCCGGGAACAGCGGGGCAAGGCATTAAAGCGATGCCCCTTTGACGTCAAAAGGCCAGCCGTTGCTGCCCTGCCGTTTCAAAGTTGACTGGAACCTGACCCATGCCTAAGCGAATAGTCGGCCTTATCGCTCTTTTAGTCCTAGTCCTGCTTCTTGCCGGGCTGGTGGCGCGATATCATCCAGTTGCCATAGACTACCTGCGCCAGCTCGAAAACCGTCGCCTGCTCGCCGCGGATTGGCGGAAGCTCATTCCGGAGCGGCGCGACGCACTCCTCAACGACCCCGCTGCGCCAACTGCTGGCAACCCGAATGGCGACGTCCCTCTGGTGGTGTTTTTGGACTACAACTGCCCGCACTGCCGGACGGCAGACCTTATCATCCAGCAAGCCCTCAAGGACGATCCCAAGCTGAAGGTTGTCTATAAAGAGACTCCGGTCCTGGGACCGGATTCCAAATTCGCCGCAATGGCGGCGCTCGCCTCCCGCAAACAGGGAAAATATGAGCCGTTCCACCACGCCCTTATGGCTGCTCCCGGCCCGCTCAGCGAATTCTCAATCTTGACTATCGCACGACACATGGGCCTCGACGTTGAGCAGCTCAAGCGGGACATGAAAGATCCCGCCATCGAAGACGCCCTCGCGCGCAATCGCGCGCTCGCCACCGAGCTGCACATCACCGGCACGCCGGCCTTGGTGCTCGGCGACGAAGTGATCGCAGGGGTGCCCGAGAGTCCGACGTTGGAACGCTTAATCGCCAAAGAGCGGGAAAAAGCTAAGCGTTGATACCGCGCCCGACCACCAACTTCGGCATTTTGACACAGGTGGCGGCCGGCGCAATCCCGTTCTCTGGCGGCCATGCATGCTGCCACTCGCCCCGGGCCAAATCCCCTACATGGCCGGCAACGCGGTGGGCGGCGGACCACGCCGCTCTATCGGCAGCGTGCAGTCCCGCATTCAGCGCGCTTCCTCAGCCTGGCCGAACGCGATCACACAGCTCGGGATCTATTCAGCCGGCCTTGGTGTTCCCGCCATCGGCCTCTTTCACCGAAAGCCCCTCGCCAAAGGAACAGGCACGAAGCGCGCCGGAGGCGTGCTTCAGATCGCGGCCGGCGCGACGATGGGTGATCGTACAAGTCCCCATTGTCAGAAGACACCGTTGACGTGGACGCCTCCGCGCCAAGGCCGGGCCGCCTGTCGACGGCGTGGCCCTTGGCGTGTTGATAAAGCCGCAGCCGTTCCAAGAAATCCCCGGTCGGAATGACGAAAATGACGTTGGCTGCAATCCCATGCACCTCCATCATGCCAGGCCGAGGCTCTGGTCGAGGTCACCTCATCGAGGATGACGGCGGCCGGAATTGCCTGGACCAAGCCGGGCCAAGCCGTGGGTGCCGGTGGTCCGGCATTGAAGTCCTGATATCGATTGAGCGACAGGGCTGCCCGTCGGACCGCCGGCGAAGGCAAGCGTGGGCTGCAGCACCAGATCACAGGCATGCCGCCAGCCAAGCGATCCCATGTGCCTTGATGGCGATGCCGCCAAGATAGAATTCGCCACCGGCATGAGCCTCAGCGTGGTGGAGGTGTTGAGAGGCACCTGCGCCATACTGGCGAACGTTCGAAGCGGGCAAACCCGTAGCTCAGCTCATAGCCTGCCTAGCCAAAGGCGGGCATCGCAGCAGGCCGCCGTCCTTCGGACCTAGGCCCAAAAGATCGGGCCAGGCGATTTCGCAAGCCGGGCGTGTCCGCCCGGCCAATTCTGTCCCTCACACAATCCTGACGGTCAGCAAACGCCATACCAGCTGTCGAATCGGCCATCGTTTGGAGCCGCACACAGAGCGCCGTAACAAACCTTCTCACCCTTGAAGTTGGCCAGGAACTGCAGCAAATGCGATATTTCGTCCTGTTCATCTTCGTCCCGGATCAGCTCCGGACCGCCCAGCGACTTCAGTGTCAGCTCGATCAGCTCAATCGCCCGATCTTTGTTGCCGCTCTCGTGATAGTACAGCGCTGCCAGCCGATAAGACGAGAACTTGGGGCCTTCGCCTTGCGGGGGATTCAGCGCCAGGATGTGTTCCGACAGCTCTTTTCCCATCGCCAGGCGCTCAGCAGACGGAAAGTGCGAATGGTCAAAGTTCGGAAAGAAGAGTTCCTCTAGCGCCGCAATCATCCAATCCTCGGAGTTTCTGTTGATCGCGTCGCGAACGAATTGGCGCATGACGGGCAAGCCGGCCTGCATGTCGCGCATTTTGTGAATCAACAGATTCACCTGAGACCGGCGGAAACCGAGGTTGTCCGGCATCAAGGCGATGCCTTCTTGGATTGCCGAGCTCGCCGTCGTCCACTCCTCTTTCTCCACCGCCGCCCAATATCTGTCTTTGATCGGCTTCTTCAGCGCTTGTTCGCGCGCTATGGTTTCGCCTTCCGCGATCCGCTCCGTATCTTCGGATTTCGCTTTGTCGCTGGCGCGCCAGCTGCCGTTGAGCACCTTCGGCAAGACCTCATCGAGTTCCATTGGATGACCGATGAAGGCGATGTGGCCGTCTCGGTCGACCACGAACGAAGTCGGGATCCCGACAGAAAGGCTGGCCTCCATCCAAAGCTTGTCCATTTCGCCTGTGGAGTCGAACGCGATCCGATAGTTCAGATTCGAGAACTTTTCGGTCAACCAAGCGTCCAAATTGCTGCGGGCCTCATCGGCCGTTGGAGCGTCTTCAGAAGCCGCGACTCCGACGATCTCAACTCCGCTGTCCCTGTATTTCTCCTGCAGGTGCATCAGATGGGGCATGCCGTCCACACATGGGCCGCACCAAGTTGCCCAAAATTCGACGATGTACACTTTGCCAGGCTCGAAGCCGGTGAGGGGCTCCCCACGCAGCCAGGTTTCCACTTGAATCGAAGGCGCCGGGGACTCCATCTGCAAGACGCGGTGGTGTCCAAAGCTATTTCCAAAGGGTGAGGTTGTCGGCACGGCTGGTTTCCTCCTTAGAGACGGCACACGGGTCCATTTGCGTGCCATCAGTCGGTGTGCAAGGGCCATGCCAGCGAGCTCAGCGCGCATATGCTTTGAAACCTCCGCAAGGCCCAAGTGGCCGGTTGTAATGAACCTGACATTTTTGCCAGTGTTTGTTCTGAACCTGTCATATTTTCTGCCGCTGTCAGGCTTTGGACACGCTTCGCATCGCCCAAAAAGCGTGGCCCATCCGCACGGTCCCGAAGCGCCAACACCGTGAGAACCGGTGCGACACCGCCGCATGACGTCGTGTCATGCATCGATGCCAAGCGCCTCGGCGTTGAGCTCGCCAGGCCAGAACATCATCGACGAGACGTTCAAGCTCGACCCGGGCGCGGAAAACGGCGCGAGGTTGTTCGGGGCGCCGAGCGGCAATGCCGCCGAGAAGGCCAAGACGCAGAAAAAGATTATCCGCGAGTTCCTTTCGGGCGAGAACGGTCTCCAGAAACTCGAGACCAGGCTGCCGCGCTGCATGAATTCCCGGTCGAATGCTACACCAATCGCGGCGCCTCCCGCACCGCCGATCAGTGGGGCAAAGTCTGGTCGCTGTTTACCTCCGAATTGGAGTGCGCCCCTTGGGGTGGACAGTGATCAGGCTGCTGTTTTGCCAGTCTGCCGGATGTGCTGATCCTCGAACTGCTGCGGGCTGAGATATCCCAGCGCCGAATGGAGCCTGCGCTTGTTGTAGACCTCCTCGATGAAGTGGGGAAGGTGTCCGGCAACGTCCTCGGAGGTCTCGAAAGCCATGGGGTAGACGGCTTCGACCTTCAGCGTCTTCATGAAGCTCTCGGCCTTGGCGTTGTCGTACGGATTCCCCCTGCGCCCCATCGAGCCGATCAGACCGTTGGCGGCAAGAAGCTGCCGGTAGATCTCAGCAGCATATTGCGAGCCGCGATCGGAGTGGTGGATGCAGCCGGCAGGTGGCATTCTTTGCTCGACAGCAACCTTCAAAGCCGCGACTGTCAGGCGTGCATCGATCGACCGGCCGATGGCGTAGCCGACGATCAGGCGCGACCAGGCATCGAAGGACGATGGCGACGTAGACGAAGCGGGTTGACAGGGCAACGTAGGTTATGTCGCTGACCCAGAGCTGGTTCGGCCCCGTCGGAACAATGTCTTGGGCCAGGTTCGGGAAGATCGGACCGCCGTGATCACTATCGGTTGTGGCAATAAATCGCCGTCTGATCTTTGGTTGCAGGTCGTGTTCGCGCATCAGGCGCCGGATCTTTTTATTGTTCACGACCACGCCCTGCTGACGCAGGGCCGCACCAACGCGGCGGTAGCCGTAGAATTCGAACTCGTCGCAGATGGCAAACATGGCCTCAACAATCGCCGTGTCGTCAGCCCGCTTTTCCGGACGGTCATAGTAGGTCGAGCGCGCGATGCCCATCAGCCGGCATCCTTCGGCGACGGAGATACCGTGGGGCCGGTGATAACGGATGTAGTCCCTCTTCTCGGCGGCCGTGCGCTTTTCAGAGTCCCCTTTAGGAACTCCAGTTCCAGGGCCTGCTTACCGACGAGCCGCTCAAGGGCGGCAATCCGAGCTTCGTATTCCTGGATCAGGTCGGCCGCCTGCGCATCGTCGTCGAAGGCGCCTTCCTCGTATTTGCGGACCCAGACGCGGATCAGGTTGCGGGTGATGTCGTGGCGTTTCGCCAACCCGTGCAGCGTCTCGCCGATCAGATATTCCTGCGCGACCTGACGCTTAAACTCGATGCTGTGTGTGCGGTATCTTGCCATGGTTCTCTCTTCGAAAACCCGACAAGACTGGTCAATCCCTCATGCCGAACTGTCCACCCCAAGGGGCGCACTCCAAATGAGCCCGTCACGCCGGATGGCGGTTTGCCGATAGCCGCCACTTGGCGCGCCTTGGCGGGGCAAACCTGCTGCACGCTCGACCGTCTCTTGATCCCGCATCGCGCACCAAATCGGGCCGCCAAACTCGTTCCTCTCGGCGATCGATCATCACGCCGGATTGCCTGCTGAATCGCCAGGCGCATGGGCACATTTGTCGATCCGGCACCGGCGTCTGAGCGTGCGCAACCCCGTCGTCTGCACGCCGTCTGCCTGTTGCATGCACCGCGATCAGGCGATCTGTCTCCACGCGTCTTAAGGGCCATTCCCCTGCGGCTGGCTTGTCGACCTATGGGCGGTCAGGCCCGCCCGAAACCCTCGCCGCCAGCTTTTTTCCCCGCCGCCTGCGGCGGCTTCCTCGCGCCGCTTCGCTTCAAAAAAGCCGCCCGCTCGGGTCCTTCGCTGCGCTGCGGCCCGTCGGTTCGGGCGGTCCGGACGCGCCCATAACGGTCCGCCATCGCAGGGGAATGGTCCTCGGCGACAGCAAAAGGAGACTTCGAAATGACCGCGATCGGTTACGTCACCAAGCAGGAAAACGGCGGCTACAAGGGCCAACTCAGGACGCTTAGCGTCCGCGCCGACATCGACATCGTGCCCAACCAAGCCAAGTCTGCCGACAACCATCCCGACTTCCGGGTGCTGACCCAGGGCGTCGAGGTCGGCGCCGGCTGGATCCGCACCGGCGAGATGTCCGGCAAGGACTATGTGAGCCTTTCCATCGCCGCACCGGAATTCGGCCCGCGCAAGCTCTACGCCAATCTCGGCCGCGCCGCCGGCCAGGACGATGACGACACCTACGCCGTCATCTGGAACCCGGCCGACTGACCGGCCAGCTGGAGCCCTCGCGCCGCAATCGGCGCGGGGGTTACCCGCCCGCCGTCGCCCGAAGGGGCGGCGAAAACTCCCTGCCGACTCTTCGCCCGTCCCCGCGACGACCTCGCTCGCCGATCCTCGCCGTCGCTCCTCCTGAGCGAAAAGAGGATGATCATGAACGACGAAAACGAGCGCGCAGCCCGCGCCAAGAAGGGCAGCCCGTTTCTCAACACCGCACAGGCGGCCTTCTATATCGGCCTGTCCCAGCGGACGCTCGAAAAGATGCGGCTGACCGGCGGCGGCCCGAAATACCGCAAGCACGGCCGCTATGTCCGCTATCATATAGACGAGCTCGACGACTGGTCGAAAGGCCGCTTGCAGGACTCCAAATCCGAGGGTGACCAGAACGGCTCCGGCTCTGACGGCGATGAGGGCCGGTCATGAGCGGGCGGCCTTCCATCCAGCTCATCGGCAGCCGGCTGCGGCGAATTCGGGCGCACGGAACCATCGCCGTTGCCGCGATCGGCCTGGGCCTGATCGGTTTCACCGCCCTCGTCAAACCCTCGCCCTGGCTCATCTGGAACGCCTCGGCGAGTGCGCCGGTCGGTCTCTACCGGGTTGGATTCACAGCGCCCGCACGCGGCGATCTGGTGCTCGTCCGCCCGCCGGAATCGGTCGCCGATCTCGCCGAAAATCGCGGCTATCTGCCCCGCAATGTGCCGCTGGTGAAGCGCCTTGCCGCGCTGCCTGGCGAGCATGTCTGCGCTTTCAAAGACGGCATCATCATCGGCGGCAAGATCGTCGCGCGCCGCCTCGAGACCGATGCCCAAGGCCGGCCGCTGCCACTGTGGAACGAATGCGGAAAGCTCGCCGATGGCGAGGTTTTCCTGCTCGGCGGCAAGGCAGCCGGCTCCTTCGACAGCCGGTATTTCGGGCCAGTGCCGGCCGCGAATGTCATCGGGAGGCTCGTGCCGCTATGGACCGAGTGACCCTCCTGATGCTGGGCATGATCACGATAGCGCCATGCGCCTGTTCCGCCTCGACCGGCGCTGAACCGGTCGCCATCTCCCGTGATCCAGAGCTTCAACGATGGCAGGCGTTGGTATCGGAAGCCAGCAGGCGATTCCGTGTTCCCGAGGCCTGGATTTATGCTGTCATGGACGCCGAGAGCAACGGCAAGACCATGCTCGATGGCCGTCCCATCACCTCCCATTCCGGCGCAATGGGCCTCATGCAAATCATGCCTGGCACCTATCGGGACATGGTTGCCGAGCACGGCCTGGGCGCCGATCCGCACGATCCGCGCGACAATATCCTCGCCGGAACAGCCTATCTCAGCGCCATGTATGACCGCTTCGGATTCCCCGGCCTGTTCGCTGCCTACAATGCAGGACCCGAACGTTACGAAGAGCATTTGCAGAAGGGTAGACCGCTTCCGAAGGAGACGGTTTCCTATCTGAAAGAACTCGAAGCGCCGGGGATTTCGGCCACCGACATGGACGAATTCAAACGCGAATCCGGCGCTCCAAAGGGACAAAAAGCTCCCTCCGGACGGTCGCTGTTCTTCCTTCGGGACGGAATTCGCGCTGGTGAAACGAACGGCGATCTCTTCGTGCCGCTCGCGAGCAATCGCGCTCGGCCGAAGAAGCCGGATCGCAGGTGATGTGCGGGCGGTGCGGGGCCGGGGGAGGGGCGGGCGCGTAAGGCAAGATAAAGGCACCGCCTCCATGAGGCGGTTAAGTTGCTGTCTGCACATCGTTTTTCGCGGAGGCTGCTTGCGCGCGCCGGAGGCTGAGGCGCGCAAGCCTTTGATCCTGCTACTAAATATCCGGAGGCTGGCGTGCAGGATGACGAGTTCAGGCCGAAGCTGGGCAAAATCCGCTTGGGCGGCTCGGAAGCCGGCAAGCGCTATGCCAACCAGCTTCGGGCGGCGATCAACAGGGCGGGGGGCAAACACCCCCGTGGCGGACGCTTCGCCGGAAGCCGAACGGGGCGCGGCGGCGCGGCTGCGGCGCTGCTCGGATCACGCGATCGCTATTCCGCCTTCCGGCAACGCCGGCTCATGGTCAAGGCGCGCATCGTCAGGCTGGCCGGCAAGGGTATCGACGGGGCGCGGGCGCATCTGCGCTACATCCAGCGTGATGGCGTCACCCGGGAAGGCGAGCCTGGCGAACTCTACGGCGCCGAGAAGGATCGCGTGGACGGCAGGGAATTTGTCGATCGTGCAAATGGCGACCGCCACCAGTTCCGCTTTATCGTCGCGCCGGAGGACGGCATCCAGTATGACGATCTCAAGCCGCTCACCCGGCGCCTCATGGCGCAGATGGAGGAGGACCTCGGCACGAAGCTCGACTGGGTCGCCGTCGATCATTTCAACACCGGTCATCCGCACACTCACATCATCGTCCGCGGCAAGGACGACAGGGGTGAGAATCTCGTCATCGCGCGCGAGTACATCTCGTCCGGCATTCGCGAGCGGGCGGCCGAGCTGGTCAGCCTCGATCTGGGTCCCCGCACCGACCGCGAGATCGAGCTTCGCCTGCGCCAGGAAATGGAGCAGGAACGCTTCACCAGCATCGACCGGCAGCTGCTGCGCATGCGCGACGATGATGGCTTTGTCGCACCGGCCGGTCGCGACGCGTTTCGCCAGACGCTGCACCAGGGACGCCTTCGCAAGCTTGAGCGCATGGGTCTCGCCGAGGAGACCGGCCCGGGCCGTTGGCGCCTAAACGATGATCTCGAGCCCACGCTGCGTCGCATCGGCGAACGCGGCGACATCATCAAGACCATGCATCGCGAGCTGACCGGCAAGGGGCTCGCCCGCAGCGCCGCCGACTGCGTCATCCACGATCGATCCGGCGATCCAGCCCAACCCGTCGTTGGCCGCGTTGTTGCACGCGGACTCTCCGACCAGATCAACGACCGGCACTATCTCATCGTCGATGGCGTGGATGGCAGAACGCGCTACATCGATATCGGCAGGGGCGATGCGACAGAACCGACGCCCGAGGGCTGCATCGTGCGCGTCACGCCAAGCAGCACCGAACCCAGGCAGGTTGACCGCACCGTCGCCGAGATCGCTGCCGCCAATGACGGACGCTACAACATCGACATCCATCTGAAGCATGACCCGTCCGCCACGGAGCACTTTGCCGAAACCCATGTCCGCCGTCTGGAAGCGATCCGGCGCGCGACCGGCAGCGTGGAGCGCGAGCCGGACGGCTCCTGGGTCATCGCGCCGGATCATCTCAGCCGCGCAGCGGAGTACGAGCGTCAGCGTGCCAGGGTCGAACCGGTCACGGTCGACAAGCTCTCTTCTTTGAAGCTGGAGCAGCAGGTGGGTTTCGACGGCGCCACCCGGATCGATCGCGAGCTGGTTTCCGATAGACCGGAGCCCTTGCAGGATTCGGGCTTCGGACGCGACGTGCGACAGGTGCAGGCTCGTCGGCGGCAGTGGCTGATCGCACAAGGGCTCGCGCGTGAAGACCAGGATCGGACCGTCTACCGCGCCAATATGCTGGCCGTTCTGCGCCAGCGCGAGCTGATCCGTGTCGCCGGTCAGCTCTCGGAAGAACTCGGTCTGTCCTATGCCGAGGCACGACCCGGAGACCGAGTAGAGGGCACGCTTCGCCGCTCCGTCGAGCTCGCCAGCGGAAAATATGCCGTCATCGAGAAATCGCGCGAGTTCACTCTGGTCCCCTGGCGGCCGGTGCTCGAGCGGCACATCGGCAAGCAGGTGGCAGGCGTCATGCGCGGGGAGGGGATTTCCTGGGCGATCGGACGGCAGAGGAGCGGGCCCGGTGTTTCGTGACTCAGGCGATGCCAATCGACGGGCTAAATGAAACCTCATGTTGCGGCACAGCGCACAAAACACACACGCAAACCAGCCCAGAACAACGCCAGATGCATTGTCGGCGTGCATAGCAGAACGCGCGGTAGCGACAATCTCATCGCGCAGGGTCTGCACCCGCTTTTTGCCGACCTGTGCTCGAAGTCTAGGGTTGAGCCGGACGAGAAATCCCGATTGCGGTCTATGCCACCGCGGGTGTCCTCGGTGAGCCTACAATGCCCTTCAGACCGTTTGCATCAGCAGCCATCAGAATAGCCTTGGGCAGGCGCCGCAGTCGTTCATGGCGAAGCACGGCGCATTCGCGGGACCCACGAGCTGCTACCGATTGCTATCGGGCATCGGGAGTTGCTTCAATGGCGAGGACCTCTAAGCCCTCAATTTCTTGCATCACCTTTCCAGCGATGCCTTGCAAATCGCCGTACATCCCGACGGTCGACTCGATCACGCCTTGGATCTGAGCCTCCCGCTTGGCCCACAGGCGTGTTGTGGCCTTGCGTTCCTTGGCCAGGTCCTCCTGCATATCAGAAAACTTTTCGACGATCGCTTCGACGCGATGGCGGAACCGGGGACCGGTCAGATAGCCATAGACCTGCTCCATTTTGGTAGCCTGGCCGTCCTGGGCGAGGCGGGAGTTCGCCAGCTCGATCAGGGATTGCCGGAGCATGATGGCGATCGGAATCGCGCATTTGGTATGGGCGACATAGACCCCGTCCAGAAGATCGAAGGTTTCCACACCGGGAGGCAGCGCCTCCGAGATCATCAGCGCGATATCCGCTTTCGCGGCCCGTTGATCCGCCCTGAGCTTCCCCAGCCAGCCCTGGCTCCAGTTTTTGGTGCGTTTAGATTCCCACAAAATGGCGCCGCATGGCTGGCCGGCCGGTCCCACAACGCGGTGCAGGACATCTCCACCGAACTCACCCTTAGCCACCGGTTCGATGATGTCCATGGGGAACCGGCTGGCAATGAGGGACTCCAGTTCGAGCTCGAGAACCTCGCCCTGCAGCTGCTGGGAACCCTGTTCCGCACGGCGCTTCAACTCCTCGATCTGACGCTGCATGCCGGCGATCTGTTCTTCTTTTTCCGCAACCTTCATTTTGAGGCCATCTTCGGCTTCGGACCTCGCCTTGACGCGAACGGCGTCGAGCCCTTCCTGGATCTTCCTTTCGATGGTCAGCGCCATCTCGCGCTTCTCATCGTCAAGCGCACGCTGCTTTTTCAGGAATTCCGCCTGTTGCTGCTGGGCCTCAGTGAGCTTTTCCTCACGCGCCTTCAACGTCGCCTCCAGCTCGGCGAGCTTCTTGTCCTTGTCCTCCAGATCTACCGACAGCAGCAGTTTTGCCTTGCGGGCCTCCTCGATCGCGATTGCGGCACGCTCAAGCTTAACTTTCTCGGCCACCTGGTTGTCGATGTCCTCTTTGGCGGCGGCAATCTCGGCCTGCTGGCGCTTAAGCTCCTCTTCTCTGGCAGCCATCGATGCGTTGCTCTGCGCTAGCCGCATTTCGTATTCTTCGCGTGTGGCGGCAATCAATGGAGCCGCGAGCGACTCATTGAGCTTGATTTCCGTCTTGCAGTTTGGGCAGCTGATTGTCGGTTCGTTGAAAATTCTGTCGCCCTGCAGCAGGGTATTGATCGGCTGGACGGTCATCTGCGCGCTGCCTCCTTGGGGAATCAATAGAAAGGACAATCCAGACTATATCTCGCCAGCCATGTTCGAAAAAGAACAGAGGGTGAACTTATGGGTTATCCCCGCCGGAAAGCCAAGAGAGGCACCTGTTTCACTTCTTCTGTGGAACTGCGCGCCTCGCGAACGGCGGCAAACTCGGCTTAGATTCGTTGTCGAGCAGGGTTGATTTACCTCGACGAGTATGTCCGGACTCGACGGCCCACCCAATGCCGAAATCCGTCTTTCTCGCCTGGACCGTAGCTGAAAGTCGCTGGCCTATTTCCTCATTGCCACAGCATTTCCGTCAGCCATTTCAGGTTCCCGTTTCCGTTCAAAACTGAGAATCGACCAGCGCTTATCGATCGACATGCGCCCATGCTCTTCGAGAGAACTGGCGACCACGCGATCTGGCAGAGCTATCAGCTCGGCGCGCCAGCACGTGAAGAGCGAGGAAGCGGACGATCGCCCGGAATCCCGCTCAACTGCTGCGGGGCGGGGTGCCGACACGTCGACATAGCCAAATTTGCGACTGGGGTCTGGTCATCGGACCAAGTCAGCCGAGCGGTGAGCTTCTTCGGCCTTTACCCTAGACAATTTCCCGGTGAATCAGGGATAAGGGTACAATTGGGGGGGAGCGCGTGGAAACCGTACATAATCCAGATCGATTTATGGCCGATCTGCGCCAAATACTGTCGCAAGGTCGAAAGCGGATTGGCTTGCTTGTCGGGGCGGGAGCTCCCCTTTCTGTTAGGGTGAATGCCGAGCGCAAGATTGATCCCAATGGAAGTCCACTGATCCCCGGTGTCGATGCGCTGACAGCTCAGGTCGTTGAAGCGCTCGACGGTGCTGATAAAGTAGCGGCGGAAGCGGTCCGCGATGAACTTGGCAAGCAGGCCAACATCGAGTCTATCCTGTCGCGCGTCCGCCTTTTGCAGACTGCGCTCGGCACCACCGTTGTGAACGGCCTCGACGGACAAGGCTACGCTACGCTTGGCTCTCGAATATGCGCTCAGATCGGCGCGATAGTCGGAACGAGCCTGCCTAAGGACCGCTGCGCCTACAATGAGCTGGTTGCCTGGATCGGTGGTGGACATCGGCCCCATGCCGTCGAGATTTTCACGACCAATTACGACCTCCTGTTCGAGGAGGCCTTCGAGGGGGCCAAGGCGCCATATTTCGACGGCTTCACGGGGGGCCACGCGCCCTTCTTCGATCCGGTGACTGTCGCCGGCGACGACCTGCCTGCACGATGGTCGCGTCTGTGGAAGCTGCACGGCTCTCTCGGTTGGAAGATTGATGATGGCGTCGTCGTCCGTTCGGGCGGGCATGACTGCACCGAACTCGTCTACCCCGACCATCTCAAGTACGACCTGACGCAGAAGGACTGAAGCGCTTCTTGCTTATGCCGGATACGCTGCTGCTGACCGCTGGCTTCTCCTTCCGCGACGCGCACATCTGCGCCGTGCTCGATGAAACGCTGGCGATGAATGCTAATGCCGCGGTGTTCGCTTTCCAGTTTCAGACGATTGCCGAAGAGCAGCCGGCGCGCGGGCTTGCACTCGATCGCCCGAACCTGTCGGTGTATGCCTCCGATGGGGCGGTGATCAGTGGCGTTGAGGGACGGTGGCGCCCGGGGGATCCGCCGAAGAACTGGGACGAGATCCGCGCTAGCTTCTGGGGCAAACGCGGCGGTGGGGGCGAGAATGTGTTCCTGCTCGGCGACTTCACCAGCTTCTGCCGCTTCTGTGCGCTGTCGCATTCCATCGACATGGTCCGACCTGCGCCGCCAACCGAGCCGGGACAGGACACTGCACCGCAGGAGCCGGCACCGGTGCCCCTGACATGAGTGCCGCCGATCCAACCTACCTCGGCCGCGTGAGCTTGGTCTCGGGAGCATCGATCACGGTCAAGCTAGCCGAGTCGCTCGCCTCGGGTATCGCGATCATCGGCGGGCACACCTACCGCGTGGGGCAGGTCGGCAGTTTCGTCAGAATCCCGCTCGGTTATCAGGACCTATTCGGCGTTGTCTGCGAGATCGGTGCCGCGGCCGCGCCCTTAGCGTCATCGGCGGCCGAGGCGGAGACGGGGCGATGGATGCGAGTGGAGCTTGCCGGCGAAGCCATTGGCGAACGGTTCGAGCGTGGCCTCAGTCAGCATCCCAACATTGATGATGCGGTCCACATCGTCACCGAGGCAGACCTGCGTCGCATTTATGGCGGCGTAGACGAGAATCAGGTGGCGATAGGCACCTTGTCGAGCGCCGAAAACATTGCGGTGCGGCTCTCTCTCGACAATCTTTTGACACGCCATTCGGCTGTTCTAGGGTCGACCGGCTCCGGCAAATCTACGACAGTCGCTAGCCTGCTGCGCTCTATAGTCATGCCAAGCGGACTTGAGGCTGCGCCAGGCGCTCGAATCCTGCTGCTCGATGTACATGGCGAGTACGCCGCCGCCCTTAGTGATGTCGCGACCGTATTCAGCGCCACTCCTCAGCCGGGCGAGCGACCACTCCATGTGCCTTACTGGGCGCTAGAGGCCGGCGAGTTGCTCGAGCTCGTCGCCGGTCAGCTCAGCGACAATCATCTCATCGCGTTCACCGACAAGATCCAGGAGCTGAAAGAGCGACGCCTGGCAGCGGATCCCTTGCCCGGTCTCGACCCGCAATCGCTAACGGTCGACAGCCCGGTTCCGTTCTCCCTCAAGAAGCTGTGGTACGACCTCATCGACTTCGAGTCGAAGACATTCGTTGGTCAGCAGAGGGATCAGCCCGCGCTCGAAGATGTGGGCGACGCCGAAACCCTCGTGGCGCCTCGTTACACACCGCACGCGATGGGTGCAGCAGGCCCATTCCTCAACCAGGCAGCCAAGGGCGTTCGGCGGCAGCTGAACCTTTTGCGATCGCGGTTGCTCGATCGCCGATTTGACTTCATCCTCCATCCCGGCCCCTGGGAGCCAAACGTCGACGGCGGCACCGAAGAGGATCTTGACACCCTGCTTGAGGGGTGGCTCGGGCACGACAAACCGCTGACGATTCTCGATCTGTCGGGCGTTCCGAGTACTGTGCTCGTCCGCCTAATCGGCTCGATCCTCCGCATTGTCTATGAGGCGCTCTTCTGGAGCCGGGAGAAGACGGAGGGTGGCGTTCTGCGCCCTCTCCTGATCGTAATGGAAGAGGCCCATCGCTACGTATCCCCGGAAAGCGGGAATGTCGCTGCCGACATCGTCAAGCGCATAGTCAAGGAAGGCCGCAAATACGGTGTCGGTGCGATGCTCGTGTCCCAAAGACCCGCCGAAATCGATGAGACCATCCTGTCGCAGTGCGGTACCCTGATTGCGCTGCGTCTTGCCAACCCGACCGACCGGGGCAGGGTCAAGGGCGCGCTGCCAGACAATCTTTCAGGTCTGATGGACTTGCTCCCAGTGCTTAGGACTGGAGAAGCAATCATTGCGGGCGAAGCGGCGCGCCTTCCGGTGCGGTGCCGCGTATTCCTGCCGGCACAACACCATCTTCCGCAAAGCAGTGACCCGGAAGTCAGCCGCAGTTGGGGGATTAAACGAGTGGCTGAAGGTTACGACCGCGTTGTCGCGTCTTGGCGCGCTCAACGCACCACCGCCGTCGTGCGTCAGCTCGACATCGAAAGAATCGCCGTCCAAGACGGCCCTGAACCGGAGCCCAATCCATGATCCGCGAGCCGGTTGCATCGTCGAACATCGTATCCATCGGCTACGATGCTGATACTGAAACGCTCGAGGTCGAGTTCAGCGGCGGCACGGTCTATCAGTACTATAATGTGGGTGCAGCGCTGAATGAACAATTGATGCACGCGCCGTCCAAAGGGCAGTTCCTCAATATCTACATTCGTAACGACTATCCGTTCTCGAGGGTTGGCTGAGGATCGTTATGGAGTGAATGCCTCCGCGAGATTATCTCCTCGATGCAGACATTGACCAAAGAGCGACCTCCACCACCTTTCCGCTGAACGGCCCACTCTGTGCCAGAGCCGTCATGCAATGGGAAACGCGATCTCCCGAAAATTGCCATTCCACTTATGGTAGCGTGGAGGATTTTCACCGGTCGGGACGGCCCGTGATTGCTCAATTGTTCAGAGTGGTTACTAGTGCCCCGTGGTTCCGGATCGTCCGTATTAATATCGTTAAAGGCCTTTGATGACCCCGCATGATTTTATGGCTAAGTGGCGCCACGTCGAGCTGAAGGAACGCTCGGCCTCACAGAGCCATTTCAACGACTTTTGTAGGCTGCTCGGCGTTCTCGATCCGGTTTCAGCCGATCCCATCGGCGAGTGGTTCACCTTCGAAAAGGGTGCGAGTAAGACGAGCGGCGGCGAAGGCTGGGCCGACGTATGGCGCAGGGGGTGCTTCGCTTGGGAGTACAAGGGTCGGCACGCCAACCTCGACAGGGCCTATAACCAGCTTTTGCAATACACTGTCGCACTGGAGAACCCGCCACTGCTCATCGTGTCCGATATGGACCGGATCGTAATCCGAACCAACTGGACCAACACCGTGCAGGAGAAGCACGAGTTCGCGCTGGAAGAGTTGGTCGACGGCGCGGTTCGCGATCGGCTTAAAACGGCATTCGTCGATCCTGAGACTTTCAAGCCGAAGAAGTCTCGACAGGAGCTGACCGAGGAAACCGCCGGGGAATTCGCCGGGCTGGCCCAGCGCCTGCGCGACCGGGGGCACGAAGCACATGAGGTGGCGCATTTCGTCATCCGGCTGGTGTTCTGTATGTTCGCGGAGGACGTAGGGCTGTTGCCAGACAACCTGTTTACGAAGATGCTGGAGGTTAGCCGGCGAAATCCAGCGGAGTACGTCGAGAATGCCCGAACGCTGTTCGGCGCGATGGCGCACAAGGGGGGAAGGTCGGCTTTACAGCGATCGAGTGGTTCAACGGCGGCTTGTTCGAGGATGATCATGTCCTGCCGGTGAACGCCGGGGATATCGCCGAATTGGTGAAGGCGGCGGGGCGCGACTGGTCGCAGATCGATCCCTCGATCCTGGGCACACTATTCGAGCGCGGACTGGACCCCGCCAAGCGGGGCCAGCTTGGCGCGCATTACACCGACCGCGAAAAGATCATGATGATTGTGCGTCCGACGATCATCGAGCCGCTCGAGGCCGAGTGGGCCCAGGCGTTGGCAAGAATGACGGCTCTGGTCGAAAACGCACCGCGCCAGACGAAGGAAAAGCTGCTACGCGGCGCAGAGCTGGCGAAGCGCACGAAGGCGATGGCCGAGGCAGCGGCGATCCATTCCGAGTTCATCGAGCGGCTGGCGAACTTTCGTGTGCTCGACCCAGCCTGCGGCTCGGGCAACTTCCTCTATGTGGCGCTGCGGGCGCTCAAGGATATCGAGCACCGCGCCAACCTCGACGCGGAGGCACTCGGGCTTCCTCGCGGCTTCCCGCGTGTGGGGCCGGAGTGCGTGCTGGGCATCGAGCTCAATCCCTACGCGGCGGAGCTGGCACGCGTTTCCGTTTGGATCGGCGAAATCCAATGGATGCGACGCAACGGCTTTGACGCCACGAAAAACCCCATACTGCGGCCGTTAGAAACGATCGAGTGCCGAGATGCGATCATTCGTTTTGACCGGGAAAAACAAGAGTGGGAGGAGTCTGCTTGGCCCGCAGCCGATGTGATCGTCGGCAATCCACCGTTTCTCGGTGGTAAGAGTATGAAGCGGACGCTCGGTGACGATGTCACCGACGCGATACGCCGAGTGTATGCAGGCCGAATAGCGCCCTTCTCAGACTTGGTTTGCTACTGGTTCGAAAAGTCGAGGGCGATGATAGCTTCGGAGAAGGTCCGCCGATGTGGCTTTGTCGCCACCAAAGCGATTGCTAAGAACGCAAACCTTCCAGTCCTGATACGTTTGAGCGGTGACACTCAGATTTTTAACGCATGGCAGAATGAGCCGTGGGTCGTGGACGGTGCGGCGGTCCGGGTAGCTCTGGTGTGTTTCGCGGACAAGCGTCGGGCGGTCGAACGCGTATGTCTAAATGGCAGCCAGGCGGGGCACATCAATCCAAATCTCACTTCAGGTATAGATACCAGCAACGTGCAGCGGCTTAAGGAAAACGCGGGTACGGTCTTTATCGGTGTTCAACAGAGTGGGCCATTGTCAGTACCGCGGGAGCAGGCGGTCAAATGGCTGCAAGCGCCAACGAACCCGAATCGAAGGCGAAATTCCGACGTTCTGTCAGCCTATTTTTCCACAGATGACGTGGTCGGCCGTCCAACGGAAGAGTTTCTGATCGACTTTCCGCCTGGGATCAGTGAAGCGTCCGCGAGCGAGTTTGAAGGTCCTTTCGAATATCTGCATCAGGCCAAATATGACCCTCACAGGAATGGCAAGTTGGTTAGCTTCGTGGAATACCGGACTTCGACCGCTGGTCAAAATCCGGCCTGGTGGGAGGCGCACAGATCACGACCCGCGATGAGAGCCGCTCTGAAATCTGTTGACTCCTATCTTGCTACTGCAGAAACAACTGAGCATCGCGTGTTTCGGTTTTTCCCTGCGAACACCGTTCCGGACAAAAGCGTTTATGTGTTTCCTCGGGCTGGTATGGTTGGGTTTGGTATCCTGCAAAGCTACTTTCACGAGACCTGGTGCACGTATTTTGGAAATCGCATTGGTGCTGGGAATCAGCGCCGCTATAACGCATCCTTCGTCTATCTGACCTTTCCCTTCCCTGAAGGCCTAACGCCCGACATCTCCGCCGCCGACTGTGCTGCCGATCCGCGCGCGCGGGCCGTCGCGTTTGCGGCGGCACGGCTCAACGAGCTGCGCGAGAATTGGCTCAATCCCCCCGACCAAGTGGTGCGCGAAGTTGAGGTGGTATCCGGCTATCCCGACCGCATCCTGCCGAAGGACGAGGTAGCGGCGAAGGAGCTGAAGGGACGTACCCTGACCAACCTCTACAACGCGCGGCCCCAGTGGCTGGCGAACGCCCACGCCGCGCTCGATAACGCAGTGGCGGAAGCCTATGGCTGGGGCGACGACTGGCGCGCCGGGCTACTAACCGACGACGAAGTCATCCTCCGCCTTTTTCGCCTCAATCAACGACGCGCTTCCATACCATCGACTGAACAGGTGGCCGCTTTCTGATCAGTCAGCCCGAAACCACACGTGCCGCTTTCGACGTTAGAAGCTTTGCATCGAGGCGTTCGCTTAATGGGCGAAGCTGACTTCAGCGTTGTCGGGGATCGCAAATAGCTATCCGAAGTCGACACCGTTGCGTATTCGCGTTCAGGCTTTGTGTTCGACAAGCCGCATAAGATTCCAGTGTGTAACCACCGGGCGGATCATCGCGCTCAATCGTATGTAGGGTGCATTTCAGTTTCCGCTGGGTGCAGCGACGCTTGACCCGCCTCTCCAAAAGTGCGGAGCAAGCTAGTGAACCCCACAAAGCTCCTTATCGGCCAGATCGCCGTTGTGTTTGCCATCGTTCTCCTCGGAGTGTGGGCTTCCACGCAATGGTGCGCTCATATGCTGGCTTATCAGGAGCGACTAGGCGTGCCGTGGTTTTTGGCGGCGGGCTGGCCCATCTACACGCCTTGGAAGCTGTTCGTTTGGTGGTTTCAGTTCGAGGCTTACGCACCGGAGGTTTTCGACAAGGCCGGCACGCTGGCGGCGGCCAGCGGCTTGATGGGCTGCGCCGCCGCGGTTGCTGGCTCGCTGTGGCGCGCGCGGCAGCGCGGGCTAGTCACGACCTACGGCTCGTCACGATGGGCCACGAAGCGCGAGATCGAAAGGGCGGGATTGTTTAGGCCGGCAGGCGTTTTCCTTGGCGAGATGGAGGATCGCTATCTGCGCCATGACGGGCCGGAGCACGTCATGGCCTTCGCGCCGACGCGTTCAGGCAAGGGCGTCGGATTGGTCGTTCCGACGCTCCTTTCCTGGACCGGCTCGGCCGTCATCCACGACATCAAGGGCGAGAACTGGCAACTGACAGCGGGTTGGCGGTCGAGGTTCTCGCATTGCCTTCTGTTCAATCCGACCGATCCTCGATCGGCTCGCTACAATCCGCTGCTGGAAGTGCGCAAAGGCCCACACGAGGTTCGCGACGTCCAGAACATCGCCGACATACTGGTCGATCCCGAAGGCGCGCTCGAGCGGCGCAATCACTGGGAGAAGACCAGTCACGCACTGCTTGTCGGCGCTATCCTGCATGTGCTCTATGCCGAGGAGGAAAAGACGCTCGCCCGCGTCGCCACCTTTCTGTCGCACCCACAGCGGTCGTTTGCGGCGACGCTGCAGCGAATGATGACGACCAACCACCTCGGCACCTCGGAAAAGCCGCAGGTCCATCCAGTCGTCGCCTCGGCAGCACGCGAGGTGCTGAACAAATCGGAAAACGAGCGTTCGGGCGTGTTGTCCACGGCAATGAGCTTCCTCGGGCTTTATCGTGATCCTACCGTTGCGACGACGACATCGGCATGCGACTGGCGCATTGCCGACCTTATGGATTCGGATCGTCCACTGTCGCTCTATCTGGTCGTGCCGCCATCCGACATCTCCCGCACAAAGCCCCTGGTCCGGCTCATCCTCAATCAGATCGGCCGGCGGCTCACGGAGCGGCTGGAGGGCGATCCCAAAAAGAGCCGAAAGCATCAGCTGCTTATGATGCTGGACGAGTTCCCAGCGCTGGGGCGGCTGGACTTCTTCGAGACGGCGCTCGCCTTCATGGCGGGCTACGGCATCCGCGCCTATCTGATCGCGCAATCCTTGAACCAGATCTCCAAGGCCTATGGCGAGAACAACGCCATCCTCGACAATTGCCATGTGAGGATCGCCTTTTCTTCCAATGACGAGCGCACGGCCAAACGGATCTCGGATGCGCTCGGCATGGCGACGGAATTGCGCGCCATGCGCAACTATGCCGGCCATCGGCTGGCGCCATGGCTTTCGCATGTGATGGTCAGTCGCCAGGAGACCGCGCGCCCATTGCTGACGCCGGGCGAGGTGATGCAATTGCCGCCGGCCGACGAACTGGTGCTGGTTTCCGGTCTTGCGCCAATCCGGGCAAAGAAGCTGCGCTATTACGAGGATCCTAACTTCACTGAACGCGTGTTGCCCGCGCTAGTCCTCGCAGACGGCATATACGCGGACCGACCGGCGTCACGGGCCGATGACTGGAGCGGACAGGTGCGCGGCGTGGACCGTCGGCTTCTCGCTGGCGATGAGCGGTCCGACGCGATCTCTGAAGACGAAGGCGGCGTACAACAACAGCGCCATCCCGGCCTGCCGGAGGAAGGTGCCGCCGCGAAACTAGAGCTTGAGCAGGATGACCTTTTCGGGCTGGCCGATGACGAAGGCGATGCGGCGGCCGAGAAGAAGGTTATCGACCGGATTTCCAATGTCGCGCGGGCGTACGGCATCAATGAAGGCAGGGGCGAGGACAAGGACATCCTGCCCGGCTTCTGACCCGTCCAGAGCCGAGCGCATCTCAGCGTAGATAAGGGTCCTAAGGGATTTCGGGTGTCTGAACGATGCTTGTTCGGAGCCGGCGCTTGAGCGCCGGCCAACCGGAACGAGCCGCATGAAACCCGCACGCATCCGCCATCAGTTTCTGCTGGATTCAGAGCTGAGCGCAAGGCTCGCCCAGCTCAGCCGCAGTCCTTCGACCACCAAATCGGAGATCGTGGCGAAGGCGGTTCAGGCCTTCATCGACCAGCGCGGGGAGAACGAGCTCGACCGGCGCTACCGCAAGCGTCTCGATCGTCTGTCGCGAGACCTCGACCACGTCCGACGCGATGCCGAAATGATCCTGGAAAGCCTGGCGCTCTTCATCCGTTTTTCCATCACGCTTCACGCCCACACGCCGGTGCCCGATAAGGCAACACAGGCGGTGGCGCAGGAGCGCTTCCAAAAATTCGTCGAGCAGGTCGGACGCCAGATCGCTTCCGGCAAGCGCGCTCTGCGCGACGAAAACAGCGGGGGAGGGGGCGAATGACGTCTCATCCCGAGGCCGATCACCGCCGCCGCGCCATGCTGCGCACCGCCATGGGCCAGGCAATCGCCGACGCTTTGGCCGACCCATCCGTCATCGAGGTGATGGTCAATCCCGACGGCGTGCTGCGGCTCGACCGGCTCGGCGAGGGCCGTCTCGACACCGGCGTGCGCATGCACCCGTCCGAGGCCGAACGCATTGTCCGCCTGGTCGCGTCCCATGTTCGCGCGGAAGCCCATGCCGAGAATCCGATTGTCAGCGCCGAGCTGCCGTCGGGCGAGCGCTTCGAGGGCCTGCTGCCGCCGGTGGCACTGGCGCCGTGCTTTGCCATCCGTAAGCCCGCGGCACGTGTCTACACGCTCGCCGACTACGTTGCCGACGGCATCATGATGCCGGTCCAGGCCGAAGCGCTGAAGAAGGCCGTGCGCGATCGTCGCAACATCCTGGTCGCCGGCGGGACATCTTCGGGAAAGACGACGCTCGCCAACGCGCTGCTGGCGCAAGTCGCCGAGTGCGACGAGCGGATGATCCTGATCGAAGACACTCGCGAACTGCAATGCGCGGCCAAGGATTGCGTTGCGCTCCGTACCCGACGCGGCTCAGTCACGCTCGCCGATCTCGTCCGCTCGACACTGCGGCTCAGACCAGACCGCATCATTGTCGGAGAGGTGAGGGGGCGGAAGCCCTAGACATGCTGAAGGCCTGGAACACCGGCCATCCCGGCGGCATCGCCACGGTTCACGCCAATTCGGCCCGCTCGGCTCTCTACCGAGTCGAACAGCTTGCCCAGGAAGCCGTTGTCACCGTCCCCCGCCGCCTCATCGCCGAAGCCATCGACCTGATCGTCTTCATCGCCGGGCGCGGCTCGTCGCGCCGCATCGATGCAATCGCCGAAGTGACTGGTCTCGACAGCAATGGCGACTACGCGGTCAGCCAGCTCACGCCCTCGCAACTCCAGCAGCTTTGAAAGGCCTCTTCATGCGCAAGAAGTTTCGTTTTCTGTCGTCAATCGCCGTCGCGTTCCTTCTTACGGCGCCGGCTTATGCGGCCGGCTCCGGCATGCCGTGGGAGGAACCGCTGCAGCGATCCTGGAGTCGGTTCAAGGGCCTGTCGCCAAGATCGTCGCGGTGATCATCATTATCGTCACCGGCCTGACGCTCGCCTTCGGCGACACGGCCGGCGGGTTCCGCCGGCTTATCCAGATCGTCTTCGGTCTCTCCATTGCCTTCGCAGCAAGCTCCTTCTTCCTCTCCTTCTTCTCCTTCGGTGGCGGGGCGCTCATCTGATGGCGGCCGGTGAGCAGCATATCGAAGGCTTCGAGGTTCCGGTTCACCGGGCCCTCACCGAGCCGATCCTGCTCGGCGGCGCGCCGCGGGCTGTGGCGATTCTCAACGGCACGGTGGCCGCGGCGATCGGGCTTGGGATGCAGCAGTGGATCGCTGGACTGGTTCTCTGGATAGCCGGCCACACGCTGGCGGTCTTCGCCGCCCGCCGCGATCCGGATTTCGCGAGCGTGCTCGTCCGCCACCTTCGCCTGAAAGGTTGGCTCGCATGCTGAACCTTTCGGAATACCGCAGCAGAGCCTATCGCTTTGCCGACCATCTTCCATGGGCGGCATTGGTCGCGTCCGGCATCGTCCTCAACAAGGACGGCAGCTTTCAGCGGACGTTGCGGTTCCGCGGGCCCGATCTCGAAAGCGCCACGGAAGCCGTATTGGTCGGCATCTGTGCGCGGGCCAACAATGCTCTGAGACGGCTCGGCTCCGGCTGGGCGTTGTTCTTCGAGGCTGAGCGCGTCGAGGCGCTCGATTATCCTAAATCGACCTTTCCCGATGCCGCGTCATGGCTGGTCGACGAGGAGCGCCGCGCGGCGTTCGAGGGCAAAGTCGCGCATTTTGAAAGCCGTTACCACCTCACCTTGCTGTTCATGCCGCCACCCGATGGCCAGGCGCTAGCGGAAAGCGCACTCGTCGACTCCGATCGTGAGAATGGGAAACGCGACTGGCGTCAGGAACTGACTCGATTCCGCGACGAGACCGACCGTGTGCTCGACCTGCTCTCCGGCTTCATGCCCGAGGTGCGCGCGCTCGACGATGCCGAGACGCTCACATTCCTGCACGGCACTATCTCGACCAAGCGTCATCCGGTCGCAGTACCGGAAACGCTGATGTACCTCGATGGCGTCCTGGTCGACACGCCTCTTACCGGAGGACTGGAGCCGATGCTGGGCGAACAGCATCTGCGCACGCTCACCATTCTTGGTTTCCCGACTGTGACCCGGCCCGGCATCCTCGATGCGCTCAATCACCAGGACTTCGCCTATCGCTGGGTGACACGCTTCATTCCGCTCGACAAGACGGAAGCCACAAAGACGCTGACGAAGCTGCGCCGGCAATGGTTCGCCAAGCGCAAATCGATTGTCGCCATCCTGCGCGAGGTGGTCACCAACGAGCCGGTGCCGCTTGTCGACAGCGACGCCGAAAACAAAGCGCTCGATGCCGATGCCGCGCTGCAGGCGCTGGGCGGCGATCATGTCGGGTTCGGCTATCTCACCGCCACGTTCACGGTCTGGGACGAGGATCGCCAGGCTGCCGAGCAGAAACTTCGCGCGGTGGAGCGCATCGTCAACGGGCTCGGCTTCACCACGATCCGCGAGAGCGTCAATGCGGTCGAGGCCTGGCTCGGTTCGCTGCCCGGTCACGTCTATGCCAATGTCCGTCAGCCACTCGTTCATACGCTGAACCTTGCCCATCTCATGCCGCTGTCATCGGTGTGGGCTGGTCCGGCGCGCAACGATCACCTGAGCAAGGTCATCGGGACAGAAGCTCCACCGCTTCTTTTTGCCGAGACCAGCGGCTCGACACCGTTCCGGCTTTCCACCCATGTCGGCGACGTCGGCCATATGCTGATCGTCGGGCCGACCGGCGCCGGCAAATCGGTGCTGCTTTCCCTCATCGCTCTGCAGTTCCGCCGCTATCCCGGCGCGCAGGTCTATCTCTTCGATAAGGGCAATTCTGCGCGGGCCGCAACGCTCGCCATGGGCGGCCAGCATCATGCGCTTGGCGCTGACGGTTCATTCGCCTTCCAGCCCCTGCGCAACATCGACGACCAGGGTGTCCGCAGCTGGGCGGCCGAATGGATCGCGGGACTGCTCGCCCATGAGAACGTTGCCGTCGCACCGGAGGTGAAGGAGGCGGTCTGGTCGGCGCTCACCAGCCTCGCCACCGCACCGGCGGAAGAACGGACGCTAACGGGCCTGTCGGTTTTGCTGCCGTCCAATGCGCTGAAGACAGCACTCATGCCTTACACGCTCGACGGCCCCTTCGGCCGGTTGCTCGACGCCGATAACGACCGGCTGGCGCTGTCGGACGTACAGTGCTTCGAGACCGAGGAGCTGATGCACAGCCAAGCCGTCGTGCTCCCGGTGCTCACCTACCTGTTCCATCGGCTCGAGGAGCGGTTCGACGGCCGGCCGACTTTGCTCATGCTCGACGAGGCTTGGGTCTACCTCGACAACCCGCTCTTTGCCGCCCGGATCCGCGAATGGCTGAAGGTGCTGCGCAAGAAGAACGTGTCGGTGATCTTCGCCACGCAGTCGCTCGCCGACATCGCCGGTTCTTCCATTGCGCCGGCAATCATCGAGAGCTGTCCGCAGCGCATCTTCCTGCCGAATGACCGGGCGGTCGAGCCGCAGGCGCGGGAAGCCTATGACCGCTTCGGACTGAACGAGCGGCAGATCGAGCTGATCGCCCGCGCCACGCCAAAGCGCCACTATTATCTGCAGTCGCGACGCGGAAACCGGCTGTTCGAGTTGGGACTGGGTCCCGTCGCGCTCGCCCTTTGCGGCGCATCCGATCCGGCCGCGCAGACCCTCATCGACACGATCGTTTCCGAGCACGGCCGGAGCGAGTTCGCCTCCCGATTCCTGAGCGCTCGCGGCCTCGACTGGGCTGCCGAGCTTCTCGGGCAATACCCCCAACCAGAATAGGAGCATACAGAATCATGCGGCGCCACCTTGTTACGGGTCTTGTCACCGTGTCCCTCATCCTCAAGCCGATCGCCGGATTTGCCCCACCGGCTTTCGCCGTCACCGTCTTCGATCCCAAGAACTATGCGGAAAACATGCTGACGGCGGCACGCTCGATGGAGCAGATCAATAATCAGATACGGTCGCTGCAGAATGAGGCGACCATGTTGCAGAACATGGCGCGCAACCTTCAGCGCCTGGATTTCTCCTCGGTCGCGCAACTGACCGGCGCGCTCAACCGCATCGATGGACTTATGATCCAGGCCGACGGGCTGAGTTTTGATCTGGGCCAGCTCGAAAGTGAGTGGCGAGAAAAGTATCCGGAAAGCTACGACGGCACGATCAAGGTGAACGATCTGGCCTCAGCCGCACGCGAGCGCTGGCAAAGCGCCATGAAAGCTTTCCGCCAGACCATGCGGGTGCAGTCGCAGATCGTCGAGAACGTCCGGGCCGACGGTGATCTGCTTGCTGAGCTCGTCAACCGCAGCCAGGGGGCCGCCGGCGCACTGGAGGCCCAGCAGGCTACCAACCAGCTGATGGCGCTCTCGGCCAAGCAGCAGATGCAGATCCAGACGCTGCTGGCGACACAGTACCGGGCCGAAGCCGAGGACGCCGCCCGCAAGGCGCAGGCGGAGGAAGCGGCGCGCGAAACGACGCGGCGCTTCCTCGGCTCTGGCAAGGCCTATTCCGGCGACTGAGCCGGCATCCCTTGAAGCGAGGAAAGCGGCGGCATGAACGATCTCGGCGTCATCGACCGGTTCATGGAGACCTTCATCCGCTACATTGACAGCGGGTTCGGTCTGCTCTCGGGCGACGTCGCTTTCCTCACCACCATCCTGATTGGCCTCGACATCACGCTTGCGGGCCTGTTCTGGGCCCTCGGCGGCGAGCATGACATTCTCGGCCGGCTTGTGCGTAAGGTGCTTTATGTCGGCGTCTTCGCCTTCATCCTGAACAATTTTGCGAAACTCGCTGGCATCATCTACCGCTCATTCGCCGGGCTCGGGATCAACGCGTCGGGCGGAGGTCTCTCGGCCGACGATCTCCTGAGGCCCGGCCGCATTGCCGCCACCGGCTTCGAGGGCGCCTGGCCGCTGCTCGATCAGGCAAGCCAGCTTCTCGGATTTCCGGAATTCTTCGGCAACGCGCTCACCATTTTCGTGCTGCTGCTCGCCTGGTTCCTCGTCATCATCGCCTTCTTCATTCTTTCGATCCAGCTCTTCATCACCATCCTGGAATTCAAGCTCACCACGCTCGCCGGCTTCGTGCTTGTGCCCTTTGCGCTCTGGAACCGCTCTGCGTTCCTGGCCGAGCGCGTGCTTGGCAATGTGATTGCGTCCGGCATCAAGGTGATGGTGCTTGCTGTCATCGTCGGCATCGGCTCGACGCTCTTTGCCGAGTTTGCATCCGGCTCGCAGGGCCAGGAGCCGAACCTTGCCGCCGCCATGTCGCAGGTGCTGGGCGCGCTGGCGCTGCTCGGTCTCGGCATCTTCGGACCGGGCATCGCCTCCGGCCTCGTTTCCGGCGCGCCTCAGCTTGGTGCAGGCGCAGCGCTCGGAACCACGGCAACGGCGGCCGGTGCGACCCTCGTTGCCGGCGGCACGGCATTTGCTGGCGCGCGTATGGCTACCGGCGGCAGTCTGGCCGCGGTCCGCGCGGGCGCTGCCATGGGGTCCGCTACCTCCACGGCCTACCGCTTCGCAATGGAGACGTCCGGCGAGACCGGTCTGTCAGGTGTGGCGGCTGGAATGGGCGGCATGGCGCGTGCTGCCGGTGGCGCAGTCGTGCAGGGAGCACAGTCCGTAACAGGTCCGATTCGTCGAAGCGTCGAAGCCGGCCGCGATGCCGCCTGGACCGCGACGGGCGGTGCGCCGACCTCTTCCCAACCAGAACCCGCTGTCAACACAGCTGCCGATGCCGCCCCGGCCTGGGCCAAGCGCCTTCGCTCCGAGCAGACGGCCCGAGCCCATCGCCATACCGCGATGCAAGCAATCCGCGACGGCGACCGGCCAGGCGGCGGCGCCAATCCCTCCCTCAACGACAAGGACGACTAGATGCTGTTCAAGCGACCCGTTCAGCGTTACGGGAAGACACCCGAACCCGTCACGCCGTATCAAAGGGCCAGCCAACTCTGGGACGAGCGCATCGGCTCCGCTCGCGTACAAGCCAAGAACTGGCGGCTGATGGCCTTCGGCTGTCTGGCGCTGGCGACCGGCCTTTCCGGCGCGCTTCTGTGGCAGTCGATGCAAAGCCGCGTCGTGCCTTACGTCGTCGAGGTCGACCGTTTTGGTGATGCGCGCGCCGTCGCGCCGGCGATCCAGGACTATGAGCCGTCCGATGCCCAGATCGCCTGGCATCTCGGCCGCTTCATCTCGAATGTCCGCTCCGTCTCCACCGATCCGGTTCTGGTGCGGCAGAACTGGCTTTCGGCCTACGACTTTGCCACCGACCGCGCCGCGCTCTTTCTCAATGAATATGCCAAGGCCAACGACCCGTTCGGCAAGATCGGCACGCGCAGCGTGTCGGTGCAGATCACCAGCGTGGTGAGGGCGTCCGAGAGCTCGTTCCAGGTCAAATGGACCGAACAGGTTTATGAGCGCGGCAGTCTCGCCAGCACCACCCGCTGGACCGCGATTCTCACGCTGGTGATCCGCCCGCCAGGCAATACCGACCAGCTGCGCAAGAACCCGCTCGGCGTCTTCGTCAATGCCATCGACTGGTCGCGCGAGCTCGACAGCGCCGCGCCGACACCCGTTTCCCCGAAGGAACCAGAAAATGAAGAATAGAGCGTCATTGTTCAGTGCTGCGCTGATCGTATCCGCGTCGGCGCTTGTCCTTTCGGCCTGTGCGTCGAAGCCGGTGCCGCCGCCCGAGATCTCGTATGATGCGGCGGGCTTCAAAACGGCCGTCATCGAGAAGGCGCCGGACAAGCCGGTGAAGATCGTCGAAGTCCCAAAGCCACTGCCGCTGCCGGGTCAACTGCAGCCCGAGCCGGGAAAGCCGGCCGGGGATGAGCGCTCACCCAAGGATCGCGTCGCCGATGCCAACAAGGCCGCCACCCAGGAACCGACCAAACATGGCTATGTCAACGCGGTCCAAGTTTACCCATATGCGGAAGGCGCGCTATACCAGCTCTATGCGGCACCCGAGCGCGTCACCGACATCGCGCTGCAGCCGGGCGAAACGCTCACCTCGGTGTCGGCCGGCGATACGGTGCGCTGGGTGATCGGTGACACCGTAAGCGGCTCCGGCGACAACAAGCGCACCCATGTCCTGGTCAAGCCTTTCGCGCCAGGGCTCAAGACCAATCTCGTCGTAACGACGGACCGACGCTCCTATCATCTGCAGCTCGAAAGCACGGAAACAACCGCCATGGCGGCGATCTCCTGGACCTATAGCGAGGACCAGATCATCGCCCTGCGCCGGCGCAATGCTGAAGCCGAGGCTGCCATGCCGGTGGCGTCCAACGTGGCGCTGGACGATATCCGGTTCCGTTATTCCATTACCGGCGACACGCCTGCCTGGCGCCCCGTGCGCGCCTTCGACGACGGCCATAAGGTCTATATCGAGTTCCCGCGCGGCATCGACCAAGGCGAGGCCCCGCCGCTCTTCGTGGTCGGCGGCAAGGGCGACAACCAGCTCGTCAACTACCGCATGCGCGGCAACTATTACATTGTCGACCGGCTCTTTGCCGCCGCCGAGCTTCGGCTTGGCACGAAGCCGCAGCAGGTGGTGCGCATCACAAGAACCGACGGCAAGCCACGGCGGCGTTCATCGCTCTTTGCGCGCTCGGGCCGGTGAGGGGAAAGGATCATGACCGAAAAATCCCGATCCGATGTTCCTCCGAAAGTCGATCCCGAGGACTTGCAGCTGCGGGCGTCGCCGCGCCGCGTCGTGCGGTTCAGACGCGGCGTCATCATCGCCATCGCCGCGCTTGGTTCAGGCGCCATTGTCGGTGTTACGATGTTTGCGCTGCAGGGACCGGCTCTGCGCATCAAGGAGCAGGCCGAAGAGCTCTACGACACAGAGCGCAAACCGACAGCCGAGGGGCTCGAAGCGCTTCCTGGGGACTACTCCAAAATCAAGCCCGATACGCCGGTGCTCGGACCGCCTCTCCCGGGCGACCTTGGGCGACCGATCCTCGAGCGCCAACGCCAGCTTGGCATCGCACCGGGACAGGAAGTTTCCGCCGAGGAGCAGCGCTTGGCGCAGCAGGCGATCCAGGCGCGCGAATCCGAAGTCTTCTTCCGGATTGAGAACAAGGCAACACAACCCAATTCCGACAGCGGGAATCAGGAGGTGCGACCGCGCCTGCATGCATCCGCTTCACAGCTGGACGCCGGGCTGTCGCCCGTTTCCGTGGCGCCGGCGGAAGGTGACCAGAACAACCAGCAGCGCAAGCTGGATTTCCTGCAATCGCGCGACACGGGCGGCATCTATAATCCCCACGCCCTGCAGACGCCGGTCTCGCCCCATCAGGTCATGGCCGGCAGCGTGATCGCCGCAAGCCTGATCACTGGGATCAATTCCGACCTGCCGGGTCTCGTCGTCGCCCAGGTCACCGAAAACGTCTACGACACGGTGACCGGCGGTGTCCTGCTGATCCCGCAGGGCTCGCGCCTTATCGGCACCTATGACAGCGTTGTTGCCTTCGGCCAAAGGCGCGCGCTGCTCGTCTGGCAGCGCATCCTGCTGCCTGACGGCTCATCAATCGAGATCGACAACCTGCCCGCCACCGACAGTGCCGGTTATGCAGGACTCGAGGACAAGGTCGATTTCCACACATGGCGACTGATCAAGGGCATCGCGCTTGCAACTTTGCTCGGCGTCGGCACCGAGCTGAGCCTCGGCGAAAACGAAAGCGATCTGGTCCGCGCCATCCGCGAATCCGCCCAGCAGAACGTCAACCGCGCGGGCCAACGCATCACCGAAAAGAACCTCGACATTCAGCCCACCATCACTGTCCGTCCCGGATGGCCGCTGCGTGTGATCGTTCACAAGGACCTCATGTTGCGGCCTTATCGGGGCTGAACGCACGCGATATCTGACCAGGAGGCGATGGAACAATGGCCAATCTGAAGCTGGGAAAGCTGCCCGACCGCTCGCCCGCGAAGATCACCATCACCGTCAGTGCTGAGCTGAACCGGGAACTTCATAATTATGCATTGGTGTATCGTCAGACCTATGGCGAATCCAGATCGATCGCTGAACTCATCCCGTTCATGCTGGAGGCGTTCCTTGAAAGCGACCGAGGGTTTGCGCGGGCTAGAAGGGAAGGCTTGGCGGCCGCCGACACGTCAAAACAATCGCGACGCCAGCCATTTTCAGGTTCCGAGTGAACAGCTAACGCCCGGGCCGAGAGGCACAGATGCCGAACGTGGAATGACGTGTCTGGGGCCGACGAACGAACATGACGTAATCGCGGGAGCGGTGGCCACCAAAGCTGTGGCGGCGATGTTCGGAGCTCTAGCCGGCTGGCTGTCCCCCGATAGGATGAAGAACGGGCTCACGATGGACACCGGGCCCAGGCATCGAACGGAGGACAGCCATGGAGCAGTATATCGGTCTCGACGTATCCATGAAAGAGACGGCAATTTCGATCCGGCAGGACGGCAAAAGGATGTGGCGGGGCAAGTGCGCGTCCGACCCGCAACTACTCGCGGCGCTGATCCGCAAGCGCGCACCCGATGTGCGGCGGGTGGTATTCGAGACGGGGCCGCTGTCGGTGTGGTTCTACCATGCGCTGACGGCAGAGGGGCTGCCGGTGATCTGCATCGACGCGCGGCATGCCAAGGCCGCGCTCGACATGGCCGCGAACAAGACCGATGCGAACGATGCCGATGGCCTGGCACATCTGGCCGAGGTCGGCTTTTACCGAGAGGTTCGGGTCAAAGGTTTCGACAGCATGCTGATCCGCACGCTGATCACCGCGCGGCGCCAGCTTCTCAAGATGCGTTTGCAGATATCCAACCAAATCCGCGGATTGATGAAGACGTTCGGCCTTGTCGTGCCCAAGGGCGCCGGCAGCGTGTTCGAGCGCAACGTTCACGATCTTCTGCAGGGCGAAGCAAAGCTGGCGCGCATCGTCGTGCCGATGCTTCGGGCATGGAGTGATATTCGATACCAGACAGCAGAGCTGAGCAAGCAACTGGCCGCGATGGCGCGTGACGACCAGCACTGCCGTCTGCTCATGTCGGTGCCCGGTGTCGGCACCGTCACAGCCACCGCCTTTGCCGCGGCCGTGGAGGATCCGGCGAACTTCAGAAACTCGCGCGCCGTGGGCGCATGGGTAGGCCTGACCCCGAGACGCTACCAGTCCGGCGAAGTCGATAATGACGGCCATATCTCGCGCCGTGGCGACAATCAGCTGCGCGGACTGCTATACGAAGCGGCCGCGGTCATCCTGAACCGGTCGACGGATACCAGCACCCTGCGAACCTGGGCGTTGGAGCTCAAAGAACGGCTCGGCTTCAAACGAGCGGCCGTGGCCCTGGCGCGCAAGCTGGCAGTGATCATGCATGCGATGCTCCGGACGGGCGAGCTGTTCGATCCGCACGGAGGAACGCCCGCCGCCGCCTGATCCTGCAGACGCTCGACCACGACGATTTCTTCAGGCCATTCAACCAATAGCGTTCTTACAGGACGCACCGAGCCGTCCCTGCCGGGACGTGGCTGAGATCATTCCGAGAAGCGGGAAGCAACAGCTTCGTTAAGCAGATTGCGCAACGAACATAGGAAGATCTCACCTGCGAAACTCATCCTGCGGCGATCTTTGCATCGACCGCGTAGACGACCCTGTACCCGGCATACGAACGAACGAGCATGGACAGAAAGGACGACTGCCTTGCACTCACCCCCTTGACGGCCGAGCGATTAGACGACCCGCTGCGCGGGAGGGCGCTTGCGGTTGAGGTAGAGAGCAAGAACCGGTCGTCGCGCCCGCGTTGAGCAGGGTTCGGCAGGGGCAGAGCATCACGGGCTTCTTCAACAAGGAGCCTGACCATGCCCCATCCTGTTCTCGATGCACCCATCAGCCCGTTGCGCCAGCGGCTGATCGACGACATGAACATGCGGCGTTTCTCACGGGAGACGCAGCGCAACTATCTCCGCGACATCGGACGCCTGGCGACATTCCTTGGGCGTTCACCAGACACAGCGACTACCGACGACCTGCGGCGGTTCCAGATCGAGCAGCAGGACGATGGTGTGCCCGTGCCGACGATGAACAGCATTGTGTCGGCGCTGCGCTTCTTCTTCACCCACACGCTCGATCGTCCCGATCTGGCGCGCAAGCTCGTTCGTCTGGCGCACCCGCGCAAGCTGCCGGTGGTGCTCAGCCGCGACGAGGTTGCCCGGCTGCTCAACGCCACCACCTGCCTCAAGCACCAGGCGGCGCTCTCGGTTGCCTATGGTGCGGGCTTGCGCGTGGCCGAGGTGTCGATGCTGAAGGTCGCCGACGTCGACAGCGAGCGCATGGTGCTGCGCATCGAACGCGGCAAGGGTGGGCGATACCGGAACGCCATGCTGTCGCAAGACCTGCTCTTGTTGCTGCGCCAGTGGTGGAAGGCCGGTCGCCAGCAGGGCGTGATGCACCGCGACGGCTGGCTGTTCCCGGGACAGCATGCGATGAAGCCGATCAGCACCCGGCAACTCCATCGCATTGTCGTCGAGGCGGCGCAGGCTGCGGACATCGCCAAGCGGGTCGGGCCGCACACGCTGCGCCACAGCTTCGCCACCCACCTGCTCGAAGACGGCACCGACATCCGGATCATCCAGGTCCTGCTCGGGCACGCCAAGCTGAACAACACCGCCTTCTATGCCAAGGTCGCGACCCGGACGGTGCGTGCCGTGACCAGCCCGCTCGACAAGCTCGGCCTATTCAGGCCTGGAGAGATCTCGCGCGACGGCTGAGCCGTGCGCGCCTCGATCGAGGTCGCCGACATCTTCCGTGCCGCTGGTTCCGCCTACCGGACCGCCCATGCCGGGCACCTGAGCCTCGCCCAGCTCAAGGTCATGTCGGCGATCGAGCACTGCCGCACAGCAGCTCTCGGCGGTCATATCGAGGCCTGCGAGGACTGCGGCCAATGGCGGATCGCCTACAACTCCTGCCGCAACCGGCATTGTCCCAAATGCCAGGGCGCGGCGGCGCGGACATGGCTTGCCGAGCGCGAGGCCGACCTGCTGCCGGTCGGCTACTTCCACGTCGTGTTCACGCTGCCGGTCGAGGTCGCCGACATCGCGTTCCAGAACAAGGCACTCGTCTATGACCTGCTGTTCAAGGCCGCATCGGAGACGCTGCTGACCATCGCCGCCGATCCGAAGCATCTCGGCGTGCGCATCGGCATCACCGCCGTGCTTCACACATGGGGCTCGGCGATGACGCACCATCCGCATGTCCACATGATCGTGCCGGGCGGCGGCATCGCGCTCGACGGGAAGCGCTGGGTCTCGTCGCCCCCGGCCTTCCTCCTCCCGGTGAGGGTTCTCGGCAAGCTGTTCCGCCGGCTGTTCCTCACGCGGCTGCTCGCGCTGCACGGTATGGGCCTCAGCTTCTTCGGATCGATGGCTCACCTGGCCGACCGGCGGGTATTTCTGCGCCACCTGGCTCCCGTCCGGAAGAAGCGCTGGGTGGTCTACGCCAAGGCACCCTTCGCCGGGCCCGAAGCGGTGCTCGCTTATCTGTCGCGCTACACGCACCGGGTTGCTATCTCGAACCGCCGGCTGATCGCCTTCGACGCGAGCGGCGTCACCTTCCGGTACAAGGACTATCGCCGCGACGGCGTCGACCGGCAGCAGGTGATGACGCTCGCGACCGACGAGTTCATCCGGCGCTTCCTGCTTCATGTCCTGCCGCGCGGCTTCCATCGCATCCGGCATTACGGCCTGCTTGCTGGCTCCGCTCGCAGGGCCAGCATCGCACGCACCCGCGAACTGCTGAACGTCGCCGCACCGTCCGATGACGACACCACGGAAGAAGCGGACAACTTCCGCCCGCCATGCCCCTGCTGTGGCGGCCGCATGATCGTGATCGAGGTGTTCGAACGATGGAGGCAGCCGCGCGGACCCCCGGACAAAACGACACCGAACCCGGAGAGCTGTCGATGACTCGGCATGCCATGGCCCAACCTTCAGTCGCAGGCACCCAGCCTTCGGCATCACACCCACGCGCGTCCATGGTGATCCTCGATGCTGAAGGGGTCGCATCCGGCCGCCCACCAAGCCGACAACACAGCGCGGAGGCGCGACGAAGCGGTCTGTCCGCATCCATCCCGGCGCTTCCCGACGCCGGTCGCGCCATCGCCGACACCGACCGAAATCCGAAATCCCCATAGCCGTCGCCTGTGGCCCGCGGGTTCCTTCCTCGGGGACTTTCGTACGCCTGCCGGCGCCCGAAACTCTTCACGAAAGCGGAATGGCAGCTATTGGTTGGTCGCTGGCGAGAGCAGACTACTTGAAACTTCGGCGGATGGGACAAAACCGAACGGCAGACTTACTATGATCTATAAACCACCCAGCTAGCCTGCAAGTCGCTCCTCCACCTCGGTGACAAATTGCGAGGGATTGTGCGTTGAGTACACGATATGCACCTCCCGCTTTGCCCTGGTGAACCCGACGTAGAAGAGCCGCCGTGCCTCGACAAGTCTTCGACCCGTGTCACCCGTGCGGGGTATTCTGCCTTCATCCATTCCGAACATAACCACGGCTGAAAATTCGCGCCCCTTCGAACTGTGCAGCGTAGTCAGCTTGAGGTGATCACCGTCACTCTGTCCGGCGAACTCTGACAGCACCATGTGGCTGCAGTCTCCATCCGTGCATCGGTCCAAAAAAGTCAAGAACGTCTCGCGTTCGTCTTGGAGAGACCGAGCACCGGTTAGCAGGCCGGACAAGAGTTCCGTATGCAGGCTATCGAGCCAGTCGCGCAGGTCCACTGTCCCGTCGCGGCGATCCCAAAGAAACTTCACGAGCTGCCTCTGGAATTCTAGCTGCGAATTCTCGTCAGGCAGCTCCTCGGAAAAGAACCTCAATCCCTCGTTAGCGACTCTGCTGAAAAGGGGCACGCCGGTTCGCCACCCGCCGCAGCACCATTCCGTGCATAGCTCGACCCATCTCATCAAGCGGCTGTTACGCGGATAGATGGAGTTCCCGTCCGTCCGGAGAACCGGAATTGAACGGGCAGTCGCGGCCGTTGCCAACGCGTTGCCGATCCATGCCGCTGGATAGACGATAGCGATGTCGCCAATCCCTATGTCCGGCTGCCGTTCCTGAATGGCCGGCAGGATCGTCTCGAGGACATAGCGGGCCTGTTGATCATAGCTCCCGGGACGAGGGTGGAAATAGACATCGCCCTCTGGCTGTCCGTCGGCGGCCTGATAACCTCGGTCTTCCCCCAAAGCATAGGTGGATGCGGTAACGATCCGCGAGCCACTACGGTAGTTCAAACGCAGTGGCACCGTTTCAACGTCTTCGCGATCGGCGACTTGCCTGAGCAGTTCGGGGTTCGCCCCAGTGAAGCCGTAGATCGACTGATCGACATCTCCAACCGCGAATAGACGCATTCCGGTGCTGAAGCAAAAGCCCATCACCATACGGTGCAAAGCTCGACCTAGATCTTGATACTCGTCGACAGCTAGTATGGGGTATTTGGCGAGTACCGCTCTCTGCAACCAGTTGTGCTGCCGCAATGCGCGCACCGCCAGCAGGGGCATATCGTCGAAGTCGATGCGTTCGAGCGATCGCAATTCCGCTTCAAAGGCTTCTACTAGCGCCGCCATTCTTGGATTTGATTCTCGCCATTGGGCCGTTTCCCGGTTCAGGATCGAACGGCGGTACGTCCCCATCGGGAAATCCAAATCTTGTGGGTTCTGCGGTCCCCCACCAATACGCCGGTAGGCTCGATCCAATGCGGTTGCCCGCTCTGCGCGCGTCGCAACCTGAAAGCCGTCTGGCAAGCCCATCTGCGCGACTTTTGCGTAGGGGAGAATGATCTGCGTCAGCGAGAAGGAGTGAACCGTACCAATAAAGACGCGTTTGCTCGCCTCGATGCCTAGGCCGCCGAGGCGGTCCTCCAGCTCGCGCGCACATTCGTTGTTGTAAGTTATGCACGCTACGCCGCGGGGCTCGTCAACATCCTCGGCAAGCATTCGCGCGAGCTTAAGCGTGAGGGTCTTGGTCTTGCCGCTGCCCGGACCGGCAAGAACGACGCAGTGCCCCGTCGAGTTATAGGCGTCCCACTGCCCTTCGTTCGCACGAAGGTCCTCGGCCGCACGTAGATAGAGGTTTGGGCTAGACACGGGCCGCCAGGAACTCCAGTGCCTTGCGGATGTCCGCTGGCGGTTCGATGCCGGCTATCTTGGAAGCGAGGCGCTGGGCAAAGCGGCCCTTTCCTGGGGCTTCGATCATCTTAAGATACTCGTCGATGTCAAGGTCGCTGTTGTCGGCGCGCCAATCAGATAGCTTTTGTTTTCGAGCAGCTCCGAAGTTGACGGTATCGAGTACGTCCAAGATTTTGTCTGCGAAACCCATATTGAAGAGGTCTACTTCCAGCGTGTGCGCATTGGTGAAGATGCCAAACTCCTCGAATTTTTCCGCGAGGTCGTCTTCATCCTCATCATCGTTGATCCGCTTGATCTCATCTCTGAGGGCCGCAACATTGCCACCAACTTTAAGCCCTTCGATCAGAAGACACAGTTTCGTTGCGCGTGCGATGCCTAGCGGTGTTTTTCCAAGTGCAGGATCCCAGTCGGTGATTGCGGCAACCGGAATGCCGAGGGAGGTCAAAAATTTCACGTAGGGCCCGAAATTCGTTCCCGCGACCGAGCAGATCGAAATCCCAAGCTTGTCGAGGTCGATATTCAGCTGTTTTGCGAACTCGGGAACAAGAAACTTCTCGGCATCTCCTTCGACCAGCACGATACCGCGCGCGAACAGGATTTCTGCACGTGTGACGTCCAGATATCGCGCGAGATCGTCGCGTTCCGCGGTGGAGAGAGTAATCTGTGCCGCAGACGTGGCCACGGTTCCCTCATTGAGGGCATCCTTCAGAAGCACGATAGAGTTCAACGGCGCGATGCTCGCGACATGCGGAGAATGCGTCGTCAGAAAGATCGAAATCGAACCAGCATCATCTGGAACAGCAAGTCCGGTAAACAAATGCCGATAACTCGAACGCTGGAGATGGGGGTGAAGATGGGCCTCCGGTTCCTCAATGGCGAAAAGTGTGTGATCTCGCTTGTTCTCCGCGATCTGGCGTCTGAGTTCCAATGCCTTCAGCGCCAGGAAGATGATGTTTGATGAACCGAGGCTCGCGTCTGAGATTGTCCGCTTGCCATCGTCAATCAGCAGCTTGACGTTGCGATAGACGCGGTCGATGTCGGTCGCTCCAAATCCAAGGCTCGGTTTGACGTCCTGCTTGGCGCCGCTGAGCTTCAGGAAGAGGTCACGAAGATCCTGCTGCAGTTCGTCAACCGCGGCGAAGTTCGTCAGCCCCTCAGTCGCGGTCTCGATCGCTTCCTTGATGGCTTCGAGGTCCGCGCGGTCGACACTTCCGAACGCAGCTTCGACCAGCGGCCGCATGGGAGAACGCCGCCAGTTCGACAAGTCGCCTTCGGCGTCCCTGAGAGCCGGAAGCAAATCCATAGCTATCCGTCGCCGAACGTCATGACCGAACGTCTTCGTTTCGCTCTCGCCACCATAACAGACGAACTCGTAGTCATCGTCGGACGCGGGAGCACCCGTCAGGTTCGCGAGCGGACGAAACTCGTAGGAGAGACGAACGATAGACGGGTCCGTGTCCAGTCTGAAATCGGTGAGGACGCGCAAAACGTCGAGATCACTTTCGAAATCTTGAATTTCCACCGAGATCAATATCTTGTCGGTTGCGCCGGGCGTACCAACGCCGTCCCAAAAATCTGCCAGCGTAAGTTGCCTGGCGCTGTCTGGAAGCGTCGGGTCGAAGATCAGCCTGAGCGCGTAGAGGAGATTGCTCTTTCCGACACGGTTTTCGCCGACAACGACGGCACTTCCATCGAGCTGGACATCCAAGTGTTTGAAGTTTCGGAAACTGCGAATTTCGAGACGTGTAAGTTTCAACTCTACCTCTCCGAGTTCCCGTGCGTCGTTGCGGTGCCTGCCAGTGATCGTAGCGAGTGCGACAACGATTCGCTGACAAAATATCCGGTGATGCGACCGGATTCACGTCATCTCAGCCACGGTTCGCGAAATCTTGTTTGCTGATGCTTCTTCTACTGCGCTACAAGACCTTCGCCTCCGACAGGAACGGTTCGTGTCTGCCCTTTTTTGAGATCGTCCGCACACGCAATCCTCTCGATGGAACCAGTATCGGGACTCAAAATGCATACTGTGGAGTCATGATTTATGCATTTTAAGTGCTGCGCGGATGAACTCCCGAAAGATCGGCGATTTGCGTAGCTCTGAGATGAGTTCGGCTTCGAGTGCGAGATCGCCCGATCTCGGTGTTGGCCAAGAGTTTAGTAAACTGGCCATACGAAGCCGCATTTTCGTTGAGACAGGCTCTTTCCCAGCAAGAACTTTCGACAGGTGGCCTTGATCGACATTGAGGCACGCCGCTAGTTTCGTCTGTGTCATGGAGGTCTCGCGTCGCTTGAGATCAACCCTGCGGGCAATATCCTGAATCTTGCTTTGCATATGGAATACATATAGAGTTGCGAGCATGATCGCTAGTTCGGAAACGCCAGCTCGCTTTGGCCCGGAGGACGAAGTTCTTCCGGGCGTTCGCTTTGGGATGAGTGGTTGGGCAGGAAGTCCCGCGTACTGGTCGAAAATGGCAGAGTTCGAGGCCGATGACCCCGAGGACTACATCAGCCCGAAAGGCACGCCACTGGCTGAAGACTTGGCTTTCTGTCTGCTCGGCGGATACGGCGTGAAAATGGAGCTGAACCGCGCCGCTTGGGAGCACCTCTACGAAGCGGGCACATTTTCCGCAGACCCGGTTCCTTCCCGGCGGGAGATAGAGGATTTGCTCAGCATGCCGCTGCTGGTTGAGGGTAGGCAGCACAAGTACCGTTATCCGCGGCAGCGGGCTGACCGGCTGCATGTCGCGCTGAATGCGATCCGGGACAGACCACCGGAAACTGATGATCCGATAGTCTTTCGCCGGCAGCTCATGGAATTGCCCGGGATTGGCCCGAAGACAGCATCCTGGATTGTGCGGAACTGGTCGGGTAGCGACGAGGTCGCTATTCTGGATATTCATGTCCTTCGGGCTGGTGAGTTGATGGGATTGTTTCCCGCGAAATATCGCCTCCCGAAAGATTATGAGGCGCTTGAAAAGAAATTCCTTGAATTCGCTCGCGCGATCCAGGTCAGGGCCTCACTTCTGGACGCAATTATGTGGCGGGATATGCGCTTACTGTTCGGCTGACCCGTTTACTATCGATCCAGCGACCTCCTAATCTTCGAATGGGAGGCTTGATTCGATGGCTGGGAAGCGCATACCGACAGGTGGTGACAGGAACGCCGATCATTCGAGCGCGCCGAAAGTGAGCAACGGCAAGCTAGGCCTTGGCTTGGGGGCAGTAGAAGGAGCGGATCGATGCGATATTCGCATCGACACTGACCTGCAGGGTATTCGACTTCCTGCGCTCGTTGGACTGAAGAAGGGTGACATTCTTCAGATAGGTATAGAGTTCCGTGGTCGACACCCTGTCGCTGTAGCGATTAGGTCTGATGGCATGATCGTCGGATCATTCAACGCTTTCGAGAAGTACGCAACTTTCCTCGAATGCCTACAAGCCGGCGTTCGCTATAACGTGGAAGTCACAGAGGCCGGCTCCGGCCACTGCCATGTCATTGGTGGCCGCACGCCATGATCATCGTCGGCGGCGTGTATCGCGAAGAGTGCGTTCGTCCTTACTGGTCGCGTATTTTCGGATCAGCCGGGCGGGCCGCCGTGGCCTTGTCCGCGCTTTCACCTGACTCTCACCTGACGGCTTACGCCTATACTGGCTGGGCTGAAGATGTCCGGCAGACGATGCAGGGGCTCGGCGTGGCGACCGATCTGCGAGAAATCACTGCCAACGTCGGCTTCCACTATTTTCACCCACTTTCGATTTCAGAGCTTGTCGGCGCGCCTGGCAAACAGCTTCAATCGCTTTTCGCTAATGGCGATGTTGTCCTGCGCTTCGGGATGGTCGAGGGTGACGCCGTCATCAGTGCCAGGCGGGCGATCTACGACCCGCAGCATCCTTCGGCGGCGCTGCTCTTTCACGCCAACGGCTCCACCGCAAAGGAACTGGCGATCGTCCTCAACAAGGCAGAACTCGAATACGGCGTTGGTGAAGGCGTCGGCGATATCTGGTCATACGAAACCGTGCGGGATCGCTTCAAGGCCGACGTCATCGTGGTCAAACGCGGCCCTTTGGGAGCTGTCGTTATTCAAGCTGGCGGGAATGTGCAGTTGCCCGCATACCGATCCGAGACCGTTTTCAAGTTGGGATCTGGTGATATCTTCAGTGCGGTGTTCGCTCATCTTTGGGGCGAAAGGGATTGGCCCGCGGCGCAGGCGGCAGATTTCGCGTCTCGTGCCGTTGCCTATTACGTCTCGACGCGCGAACCCCAGCTTTCTCTTGAAGGGCTCGACGAGCTGGCGCCGTACCCTGCCGGGGGAGCGGTCGGTCGAGTGTACATTGCGGCGCCTTTTTTCACGCTGGCGCAGCGGTGGCTCGTCGATGAGATGCGGGGCTGTCTGGAGATGCTGGGCGGGCGAACATTCTCGCCCATTCATGAGGTAGGCTCGCATGGAGGTGCTGAGTACATCGCCGGACAGGATCTGGAGGGCCTGCGGTCTTGTAATGCGGTCCTCGCGGTCATCGACGGGGAAGATGCGGGCACTCTTTTCGAGGTCGGATACGCTCGAAATCTGGGAATTCCGGTGGTTGCGCTGGCTGAATCGCCGCGGCCCGAAAGCCTCACAATGCTAGAGGGCACCGGCTGCCTGATCACAGACGATTTCACGACTGCGATCTACCAGGCGATCTGGAGTTCCATGAGGTGAGGGCGCTGCTGTTCTCCGGTGGCCTGGACTCGTCGGCGCTCGCGTGGTGGCTGCGGCCTGAGCTGTGTGTCACGATCAACTATGGTCAGCGCGCGGCGAACGGGGAGATTGCCGCATCAGCCGCGTTGTGCAGTCGGATTGGTCTTGAGCATCGCACGATCCACGCCGACCTTACCTCTTTGGGCACAGGCACGATGGCAGGGAAGGACGAGGCACCCGGTGCCTCAGCGGCCGAGTTTTGGCCGTACCGCAACCAGATGCTGGTGACGCTTGCGGCAATGAAATTCATGCCCGACGGTTTAACCGAGATCATTCTCGGTTCTGTGTCGACGGACCATCACGCCGATGGGAAAGCGCCGTTTCTGAAGGCGCTCGATCGCACCCTCGCGCTTCAGGAGGGGAATGTGCACGTCAGCGCGCCGGCACGACGAATGTCGACGAAGACGCTTCTGCGCAACTCAGGTTTCCCATACGAACTGATCGGTCTCACCTTTTCCTGTCATGTCCACGAGTATGCCTGTGGTCAGTGCAATGGCTGCCTCAAGCATCGCGAGTGCGTAGAGACGACTTACCCTCGATCCAAGAGAGGAGCCTCGTGATGGGAGGTTATGCACCGAGTGGCGCCCGGCAGGCCGCGACTAATCGTAAGCCGGTGGTGCTCGAAGACGGCTGCGATCTGAGTTTCGAACTGGATCTCGTAGGTTTCCGACCGGACGAGGTACCAGGACTGGAGAAGGGCGACGAACTCCTCGTTCAGATTTCGGTGAATGGCCAGTGGCGCAGCCTCGTTTGCGCAACGTATGCCGGTGCGACCGTGGGCACGCTCGCGGCGTTTCAAGGTCTGGCACAGCTGATCGGCTGCGTCGAGGGTGGGGCGCGCTACATCGCGACTATACAGTTCGTGTCGACATCTCGGTGTTCTGTCGCGGTGATGAGGGCATAATGATTATTGCCGGCTCGACCTATCTTGAACGCTGCCAATATCCCAAGTGGGAACGGTTGTTCGGATCGGGGATGCGCGCAGCCATCGCGGCCAGCGGGCTTTGGCACGAAACCGTGGTTCATTCCTACGTTCCGTCGGTCTGGAGGAATGATGCCGAGGCGACACTCTCCAGTTTTGGAATCGTCAGCAACTTGGCGCCGACGAAGCACGAGTTGATTTTCGAGTATCTCGATACGCTGCAGAAGTCTTTCATTCCTGACGCGCTGGACGCCGATCAGCAGGAAGCACCCTTGCAAGTGAAAGGCGATGTTGTGTTGCGCTTCGGGTTCATGGAGGGGAGCGCAAAGGTGGAAGGCAGAACTGTTGTCTACGACCCGCAAAATTCCTATGAGCCATACCACGAAAACGGATCGACGGCTGAGAGGCTAGCGATGATCGTGTCGACCGAGGAGCTCCTCGGTTTCGGCGGCTTCGAGCGCGGGGCGATGCCAACTCCGGAGAAACTTACACAGGCAGCCGACAACATTTTTGACTCAAAGCCGTCTCCACAGGTTCTGCTGTGCCGGGATCGTTTGGGAGGTATCCAGGTGTTCTTCGGCGGCCCTCCCATTTCCATTCCCAGCTACAACGCTGAGAGTTACTTCCGTATCGGCGTCGGCGACGTTCTTGCAGCCGCCTTTGCGCATGCGTGGGGTGAACGCGGATTGGAGCCTGTGGAAGCAGCTGATTTTGCGGCGAGGAGCATCGCACATTTCATCGAGGATGCTCGACTGCCTCTGCTTCCTTCGGAGAATCTGTCTAAGCTTCGTGTCAGTCAGAAGAATGAACAACGTTTGCGGGTCCTTGGTGTAGGTCGCTTCGAGGCGAAGTCGCTGGTAGTTCAAACGCAAGGTTGGATTGAGACTCTTGGCGGAGCGCCAGCCTTCGCATTCATAGACCAAAACCAGGCTAAAGGGCCGATCGACCTCCTGATCATGGGATCAAACGAGAACATCGCACTCAGCGCAGGAATTCGTGAGCAGGTAGGGGAGCCGAAGGTTGTGTTCTGGCCCGAGCGCGATCGGCACGGTTGAGCTGTGCTTCCCAGCTTCGCGCATCGCGGGCGATTACCCGACCGCGCTGTACCACGCGATGAAGGTCCCATCGCAATGACATTGCCGCCTCGTAAGACATCGCCCTACGTGGCCCACAGACGTCCGCACGGCGCACCCGGCCCGGAAAAGTTTGAAGAGATGATACGGGAAACCCAGGCGCGGTGGATGAAATTCATCGAGTTCATTGACGCGAAGGCGCATCCAATGCGCGTTTTTCGCGGATGTGGCTCGGTATTGCACGAGCACATTCCGACCGTTGGACGACCACCTGCGGTGTACTCTGCGATTAACGAGGAACGAGTCTTTCGGGCATTTCAGCAGTCCGCCGAGCCGATGTTCCAGCTGCCCGTCACCGGTGCTTGGAATTGGCTTGCCGTTGCTCAACACCATGGCCTTCCGACGCGTCTGCTCGATTGGACCACTAACCCGTTGGTGGCGTGCTACTTTGCGATATCGAGCGGGAATCCAAAAGACGATGCAGTCGTGCATGCGGTCAACATCCCCGCCGATGACATCGTTGACCCGTCGAAGAACCCGGACCCTTTCACGATCGACCGTGTGATGTTCCTCGTTCCGGCGAAGTCAGCTCCGAGAATTGTGAACCAACGGGGTCTCTTTTCAGTCCATAACCAACCCGACCGAGCCTGGGTGCCGGAGAACTCTGACAAGTTCGTCATACCGGCAGCGATGAGGCCAAGGTTCCGCAGGACGCTATTTAAGATGGGTGTTGATCATAGCCACATTTATCCGGACATCGTCGGCCTCTGCGAAATGCTGAAGTGGCGCTACGTCGAACGGATCGGCATCGGTACCGCAATGATCGGATGACGGATATGGATAACAACACAGCCGCGCGGCGGCAGAAGGTCGTAGAAGCGGTCCAGGCCAAAGATTACCAGGATACGCAAGCTTGGTCAGATCTCGACGCCCTTTCGTCGTCCACGCAGGTCGACACCATAGAGACTTTTGAGAAAGAGATACGTTTTGACGGCAACGACTTTCAGGGACCGCTGACGTGGTATGTCGTCCTGCGTTACGGAATGAATACGGCCGATCCGTTGGAGACGTCCGAGAGCTTCCCCGGAACTTTCCATGGCAGTCTGGTCGACGAAGTACCGGTTATCGCTGAGATGACAGTTGATACGTCGTCGTTTTATGGCGAAACCGGCGAGCAGAATGCATCCGATATCTAGTTTCATCGGAATGAACCGCGCGGCGGGGTGGGTGTGCCTCGCGGCATTCATCGGCTGTGTACCGACGGCGAACTGGCTCATCGCACACGTTGGCACTGTCTGCGTCCCCGCTGGGCCGTGCCCCATCCCTGTGTGGCCGGGCATCCTGGCGCCGTGAGCGGCTTCAACCGATCGCCAATGGCATTTGCTATCTTATGCGAATGGCAACTTTGCGCCTCGTTACCGGCCATTGGTGACCGCGCCCTCGCTTCTCAAAACCGGTCGTTGTGAGGAGCTAAGGAGCCACTCCTGTCATGGTTGATCTGCGCATGCCCGCGCTTTACGAGCTTGCACCTCGACTGTCTTTGCAATTTTGCAATCACACCTGAGGATGGGGCTCTCTGGTGCTTCCGCCGGGCCTCAGGTTTGCCTTTGGGGACTTCGTAAACCGCTCCACCACAGCGATGACCTGGCGGACGGTTTCGGATTTCGCTTTATCGAAATCGACAACTCCCATCACATACCGGTTCCAGTGGAAATTTCCGATCGCGAGGATCGTTTCCCCCAGATCCTCCGCACTGAATCCCTCATCGACGTCGAGGTTTGGCAGGAGCTTGTCCTTAAGAAGGTGGATGATGTCGCTTCCGATGTAACCGTCGTGACGCTCCACGATGTCGCTCAGCGCACTGCGCTTTGTGTTGAAGCTGGCGGCGTAAACCTCGCGCCAGAGATTCCTGTTCCGCCAAAGGTGGTCTTTTGGGTATAGATAAAACTGTTCCATGAGCTTGCGTACGGCATCGACCGGGTGCCCCTTCAGGTCTTTGATCGCCTCGTGTCGTTGCTCGTGCCTTTCCTCGACCTCGCGCAGGAACAAGGCGAGGAGTATGCCGCCCTTGTCCTGGAAGTAGTTGTAGACAGTCGCCGGCGCGACCTCCGCTGCCTCGGCGATATCTTCGATCCGCGTCGAATGATAATCCTTCTTGGCGAAGGCCGCGCGAGCTGCTTTGAGAATGCTCGCTTCGCGGCTCACGCGCTGCCTGGATCGCAAAGACGGCTTCTTGCTTACATCGTCTTCCGTCGTTTCCATTCTTCACTTCCTTGCAACTGACGACGACGAAACCACTCGCCGGGTCTTTAGGAAAGTCACTGCCTGAGACGTTCCTCTTTTGTCAAAGCCCCGGGATGCAGCTCCGTGACGAGTGGCGCCTTGCTCGGCAACCCTATCCCCAGTGGGTCTGCAGCAGGGAAGCGGCGCGGCGGCCGCTTGCACAGGCGCCGCCCGTGTGGGACTGCGACAGGTAGTCTCCGCAGTAATAGACCCTGGAGTGGGTCGCTTCCTGCTTGGCCAGGAACCCCGCCATTGTCTTTGTGTAGCCGGTATACCATTCGGTCAGCATGTCGTCCCACCACTGCTCTGCCACGCCGACAATTCTGTCTGCGATTTCCGGATAGAGACGGTTCACTTCATCGCGCACGTAGCTGTCGAGCTTCTTCTGACCGCCTTCGCGCTCGATCCGCTTGGAAAGCTCAGGCGTCAGCTCGCACTGCAGGTAGGGCGGTTGTGTGTGGCCTTTCGGAACGATGGCGTCCTCGGGCATCGCATAAAACAGCGAGAACTTGCATGGCGATTTGCGTGTGAACCACCGATACCGGGCTTCAAGGGGGCCGGGCTTCAGCGCATAATAGATGCGGGCGCCCCGGTTGTAGCGCACACCATCGAAGAACGCCCGGTCGGAGGCGTTGAGATCGGCCACCAGGTGTTTGACCTTCGTGCCGGGCGTGGCGCAGATGACGAAATCCGCGTCGATGATTCGAGGCGTCCCATTCTCTTCATACGCGACCGTTACGCTCGTCTCTGCTGGCTGTATTTTTGTCGCGTGGCAGTTCAGCTTGAGGTTGACCACGCCTGCCAAGGTGCGGGTCAAATGTCCGATGCCCTGGTTGAACGAAAGCAGGTCTGCTCCAACGACATGGCCGAGAAGACTCAACAGATAGGCCTTGGAGATTTGCTCCGGCTCCCAGTGCCAGGGCGCGCGAAAGTAGGGCTCGATATAATTCTCGAGGAACTCCGCGGAGACTTTTCGCGTGATGTAGTCGGTGACGTTCTCGTCATCGAACTGGGCGGCCGTGTGCATCATACAGGGATCTGTCTGGAGGCCTGACTTGATCATGTCGGGCAGCAGCAGGGCCAGCTTGGCCTTCGTCTTGACCCCAAACGCGGGATGCTTGAGGAGGAAAACAGGGTCGAAGGTGAGCTTCAGTTTATACTCGGACTCGCCATTGTTGACCGTGTAGCCACCGTTGCGATCCGGAAAGGTGTAGAGGTCCTTGGTCAGGCCCAGTTCCTTGACGAGGTCGAGCATCACCTTGTTGAACGAAAAAAGGACCGATGCGCCGGTATGGGTGCAAATCCCGTTCACGACGCGGTCGGCCATGCGACCGCCCGGCAGATCATCGCGTTCCAGCACAGTCACGTCGTAGCCGGCCTTTGTGAGATCATTTCCGGCGGTGAGACCGGCGATCCCAGCCCCGACGACGACGACTTTTTTTGCCATTTGGTCCCTCCACATTCTGGACTGTGAATCAGGTCGCGCGGATTGGCCGACGCAACAAAGTGTTGGCTCAAACGATAATCGCTCTTGATTTATAGTCAATATGAATTTAGAGAGACTCTATAATTAGATGATCTCGACAAACGAGACGGGATGCGCTCGAGTGAAGGCAAACTCGAGGGTTGGATTTTTGCGGGAACAGTTCGAAACAGAGGGAGACCCCTATGACGCATGATCATTCCTGGGTGCCGACGCGCCGCAGCTTTCTAACAGCTGCAGCAGGGGCAACGCTTCTGCCGGCGTTCAGCCTGCGCCCGGCTTTCGCGGCGGGCGAGGTGGTGCTCGCAACGTTTGGCGGTGGCCTTGGTGGCGCACTGCGCGACATTCTTCTCAAATCATACGCCGAGAAGGCAGGGCTCTCATTTGCCGATGATCCATCAGGTCCACTCGCGGGGCGGATACGCGCGATGGTGCAAGAAAAGAATGTCATCTGGGACGCTTGCGACTCGGTGAGCTACACCGCCATTAGGCTGGGACGCGACGGGCTTCTGGAGCCCATCGACTACGATGTCGTCGACAAGAGCAGGCTGCGGCCGGACGGGGCTCTCGAATACGGCATCAATTATGGCGCCTACAGCGTCGTCCTTGCCTACGACCGTGAGGTCTACAAGGATAGTCCGCCGTCAACATGGGCCGACTATTTCGATCTTCAGAAGTTCCCGGGCAAGCGTGGTATGTGGCAGTACGGTTATGCTTGGGAAGCGGCACTCCTCGCCGACGGAGTCGCTCCGGACAAGCTCTATCCCCTCGACACGGAGCGCGCGATTGCGAAGTTCCGGTCGATCCGGGACGAGACGCTCTTCTTTGCCTCGGGCGCCGAGGGCATTGCGGCGTTGCGCGACGGAGAAGTCTCAATGGCAATCCTGTTCTCGATGGAGTTCGCAAAAGGCGCGATTGACAGCAACGACCGTCTGGCATGCTCTTGGAACCAGGGACTGAAAGGGTCTACGACGCTTGTCGTTCCCAAAGGAAATCCTGCTGGACCACAGGTGGCCATGGGGCTGCTTGCCCATGCAATGGCCCCACAGATACAGCTTGAACTGGCGAAAACAGCATATATCGGGCCTGGCGATCCAGCCATTTCGGCAAGTCTGCCGAAGGAGGCCGCCCGCTTCGATCCGAACAATCCGGAGTGGGCAGACCAGCAGGTCCCATGGAATGACGAGTATTACGCGGAGAATGAAGAAAAGCTGATAGAGCTGTTTATCGATCGCGTGGCGAGCAACTGACGATTGGAGGATCGGGAATGAGCATCCTCGAGTCACGCACCAGTTTCTATTGGTGGCTGCTTGCGCCTGCGATCGCCTTCTTCCTCCTCTTCGCTATCTGGCCGATCGGCCAGATAGCTGCTCTCAGCATTTCCGAACCGGCGCCCGGCATTGGAAACTACCTCAGATTGTTCACCGATGGCGGGCTGCACAAGCTGCTATGGACCACGGTCCGGATCAGTGTGATCGCCACCGCGACCTCGGTGTCCCTCGGCTACATCCTGGCCTTCGCCATAGTTCAGTCGAAATCTGCTCCGGCGAGATTCCTTATCGCCTGTACACTCATCCCGTTCTGGCTTTCGGTGGTTGTGCAGGCCTTCAGCTGGATCCTGCTGCTGCGCTCCAACGGGCTGGTGAATACGTTGCTGCTGGAATACGGCATCATCAGTGCGCCGTTGGTGATGATGCGAAATGAATTCGGCGTCATGGTCGGCATGGTCCACTTCCTGGCTCCCGTCGCGGCCATGGTTCTCATCGGGAACCTGCGCTCCATCGACAATCGGTTGGTTCTTGCCGCCAAGAGCCTCGGCGCCGGCCCATATCAGGCTTTCAGGATGGTGTATTTTCCACTGTCGCTGCCGGGCCTCATCGGGGCAGTCGTCGTGGTCTTCATCTTGGCGCTTGGCTTTTTCGTGACGCCGGCTCTGCTTGGCGGTGGAAGGACCGTCATGGTCGCCGAATACATCAGCGTTCAGGTGCTGACCGTCGCACGATGGGGCGTGGCCTCGATGCTTTCGATCGTTCTGCTAATTGCGGTCATGCTGCTCCTCGTCTTGGTTTCCAGGGTGATCGACCTGCGCAAAGCGCTGTTTCCGGAGCAGCACGCATGAGACAGATCAAGACTTCGATGGGCTTTCGTCTGGCGCTCATTGCGGCGTGGCTAGTGGCGCTGTTCATGGTCCTTCCGGTTTTGATCGTGCTGCCAGCCTCGCTTACGCCGAACAACTATCTATCGCTGACTACCCCGGATACCTGGACGCTGAAGCAGTACGCCACATTCTTTGACCCCGGTCAGCGTTGGCTAGGTCCCCTGATCCAGAGTCTTGTGATCGCATCCGGCTCTACGATCATTTCGGTGGCGCTCGGCACAGCCTGCGCGGTCGGCATATGGCGGATCGGTGGTCGCTACGGTCAGTGGATTCTTCTTCTGGTGCTGACGCCGCTTATCGTGCCGGTCGTTGCCCTCGCGATCGGCAGCTACAAGGTGTGGGTCCAGATCGGGCTCTTCGACACATACATCGGCGCCATGATCGCCCATTCCGTACAGACCATGCCGCTCGTCGTCCTGGCGATCCTAGCGGCCTTGAGCACCATCGACCTGACGCTCGAGCGGGCTGTTCTTAGTCTCGGCGGAAGCTCGTGGACATTTATTCGATACGTCCTCATCCCGGTGCTTCGTCCAGCGATTTTTTCAAGTGCCGCCCTGGCCTTCCTACTTTCGTGGGACGAACTCGTGATGACGATTTTCGTGAGCGGTCGTACGATCGTAACACTCCCCAAGCGAATGTGGGAGGCAGTGCGTACAGCGACCGATCCTGTGGTTGCCGTCGCGGCGTCGGTGATGATTTTCGCCACTTTCGCGCTGGTCGTCGCGTCGTTCATCAACGACCGTCGCCGGTTGCGGTAGCCTTTGGCCCCAGGAGCTCTCCATGAACAAGCCATTGGTTCAGTTCATCAACGTGTCCAAGACCTATGATGGCATGACGCGTGTTGTCGACAATCTCCAACTGTCGATCGAAGAGGGCGAGTTCGTAACGCTCCTGGGACCCTCCGGCTCGGGTAAGACGACGTCGCTGATGATGCTGGCAGGATTCGAAGCGCCGACCTCCGGACAAATCCTGATCGGAGATCGCGATGTTACGCTCTTGCCTCCGCAACATCGGAACACTGGCGTCGTGTTTCAAAACTACGCGCTGTTTCCCAATATGAATGTCCGCGACAATGTCGGCTTCCCGCTGCGAATCCGTCATGTTGGATCTGCCGAAATAGCAGAACGTGTCAACAAGGCCCTTACCATGGTCCGGATGGAGGGCTTCGCCGACAGGGCAATCAATCAACTCTCGGGTGGGCAGCAACAGCGCATAGCGCTCGCCCGGGTGCTGGTTTTTGAGCCGCGCGTGGTGCTCATGGACGAACCGCTCGGCGCGTTGGACAAACAGCTTCGCCAGCATATGCAGCTCGAAATCAAGCATCTTCATGAGCGCCTGGGGCTTACCGTCCTCTTCGTGACCCATGATCAGGAAGAAGCATTGACGATGTCGGACCGGGTAGCGGTTTTCCATCAGGGCATCATCCAGCAAATCGGCAGCCCGAACGACCTCTACGAACGGCCGGCCAATCGCTTCGTGGCTGAATTCCTTGGCGACAACAATGTCTATGATTGCGACATTCTCCGGAGAGAGGGTGGGCTGGCGGTTGTTAAACTGAGTGACGGACAGTTGATCTCGGCGCGTGAGCCGGAGATGGCCGAGGGCGGCAAATTCGCCGTCTGTATCAGGCCAGAGGCGATCAAGCTCGCCGCGCCGTCCTCAACCGCTCAAAGCAAGATCAGAGCGACGGTCGAAGAGACGATCTACCTCGGACAGGGGACGAAAGTCCGGGCGCGATGGGGCAGTCTCGAGGTCACGGCGACCTTCGCGGGGCGGTCGGCGGCTAGTCTGGAAAAGGGCAGTACAATCGACCTCTTTGTCGACCCGCACGATATCCACCTCGCAGCACGAAACTAACCTAGATGGTTCACATGACGATAACCAAGGAAAAACTCGACCACCTGATTCAGAAATATGGCGAAAGCCATGGCGGCGAACTGTTCGATCCGAAGTTCCGTCGCGTCGCCGACAAGATCTTCACCAAGAGCGGCACGCGCGTCGCGCCCTATTCCGGCATTCCAACCTTCCTTGCCGCGCCCTACCGCGAGATCGCGGTCGAGAACCCGGATTTCGGCGATTTGCAGGTGGCGATGATCGGGGTGCCGATGGACCTCGGCGTCACCAACCGCACCGGCTCGCGCTTCGGGCCGCGGGCGCTGCGCGCCATCGAGCGCATCGGCCCCTACAATCACGTGCTCGACTGCGCACCCACCTATGAGCTCAAGGTCGCCGATATCGGCGACGTGCCGTTCCGCAGCCGCTACCGGCTGGAACTCAGCCACGAGGATATCGAGAAGCGGCTTGCCCAGGTGGCCGACGCCGGCGTCATCCCGCTTTCGGTTGGCGGCGACCATTCGATCACGCACCCGATCCTCAAGGCTGTCGGCAAGAATCGTCCCGTCGGAATGATCCATATCGACGCGCATTGCGACACCGGAGGCGCCTACGACCTGACCAAATTCCACCACGGCGGGCCGTTCCGCAACGCCGTGCTTGACGGCGTGCTCGACCCGACCCGCACCATCCAGATCGGCATCCGCGGCTCGTCGGAATATCTGTGGGAGTTCTCCTACGAATCCGGCATGACCGTCATCCATGCCGAGGAGATGTCCGGCCTCGGCATTCGGGCGATCATCGAGAAGGCGCGGAAGATCGTCGGCGACGGGCCGACCTATCTTTCCTTCGACATCGACAGCCTCGACCCGGCCTTCGCACCTGGCACCGGCACGCCGGAAGTGGGCGGGCTGACGACGCGTGAGGCGCTGGAGATTCTGCGCGGGCTCAAGGGGCTCAATCTTGTCGGCGGCGACGTGGTGGAGGTGGCGCCGCAATATGACGCCACGACCAACACGGCGCATGCCGGCGCGCAGATGCTGTTCGAGATTCTCAGCCTGATGGTGTTCAGCCCGGCGCTCGCGAGGTAGCGCTTCCGAATTCGCCGCGAAACCTCCTCAAGGAGCATGAAGATGCTGCAAGCACGTATCAGTGACCTGGCGTTAAATGCTGCCCGACAGTTCGGTGACAAGATAGCTCTAACCTTGCCAGGCACGCGATCCCTTAGCTTTCGTGAGATCGATGAACTGGCCGGGCGCATGGCCGGCGCTTTTCGCCGATCGTGGCTTGAAAACCAACGATCGCATTGTCCTGCATCTTCCGAATGGCTGGCAGTGGATTGTCGCCTATCACGCCATCGCCAGGTTGGGTGCCGTTGTGGTGCCGGCGAACTTCCTGTTAAGTGCGGAAGAAGTCGCCTACATCCATGAAAACTCCCAAGCTGCAGCCCTGATAGTTCCAGCCGAGCGCGCGACCTTCTTTAAAGCGAACACTCGCGTGTTCACTCTCGGTCGAATACCGGAGACAGAGGATTTGTCGGATCTTCTGGAGGGAAAGTATCTCCCCCCAGTGGAGCGGTCGCCCGACGATCTATTCACCATCGGCTACACGTCCGGCACTACCGGTCGTCCGAAGGGGGCGACCATGACTCATGGTGGGCTGTTCGCCAGCCTCGCTGGAACGGCGACAATCCATTTACGTCATTCCGGCGATGCCGTGTTGACGGCGCTGCCGTTTCCTCATGTCTATGGAAACATTGTTATGAATGCGACCTTTCTGGTCGGTTCGCGTCTGATAACCATTGCTCGCTTCGACGCGGGTGAATGCCTTCGACTGATTGAATCGGAGAAGGTGACCCTCTTCGAGGGGGTACCAACCATGTTCTATCAGATGCTGGCTCATCCTGAAATCGAGGGTGCGGACTTGTCTTGTCTGACACGCTGCACGGTAGGCGGACAGACGATGCCCCTTGCGAAGATCAATGCCGTGATCGAGCGATTTGGTTGTCCGCTTTTGGAGTTGTGGGGGATGACTGAAGTGGCGGGGCCAGCCGTGACGCATTCCCCCTATTGGCCTCCACGCCCCGGTTCGATCGGCCTGCCGATGCCGGGATCCGAAACGCGGATTGCTGATCTGGAGAACTCTAAAACCGAGGCAGCACCCGGCACGCCCGGTGAGTTGATGGTGCGGGGCGCTATGGTGACGAGGGGCTATTGGCAAAATGAAATTGCCACGCGCGAGGTTATTGATGAGCAAGGTTGGCTTGCAACAGGTGATATCGCTCGCGTCGACTCAGACGGATACCTGTTTATCGTCGACCGTAAGAAGGATCTGATTATCACGGCCGGCTACAATATATATCCTGCTGAACTCGAACAGGTCATCGCTATGCATCCACGCGTTGCGATGGTTGCCGTGGCCGGCATAGCAGATGAGGAGAAAGGAGAGCTCGCGCAGGCCTTCGTTGTTCGCCATCGATCGGTGGAACTCACCGAGGACGAACTTCTCGTACATTGCCGGAAGCATCTTGCGTCCTACAAGATCCCCCGACGCGTCATCTTCGTAGATGACCTGCCAAAAAACAGCACCGGCAAAATCCTGAGGCGCTCGCTCCGAGACGTGAAGGACCCCACCAAAGATCAGACGCCTTCCTGACAGTTTGGGTTAGGACAAGAGCTGTTCTGGACCGGCGGGCTACGCATTGGCCGCTGCTGGCCCTTCGGCATTGTCAGCCTGACGCTGGCGGCCGCCCTTTGCGCGATCTTACTGAAGCGCGGCCGCCTCGTGGGTGCATGACCCGCAAGTAGGCTTCGAACAGCGAGCGACGATCGGCGGCCGGCGGGGGTGATCGCTTCTGTTTTGGCGAACATTGGTGCTTGCACAAAAAATTCGCAAAGCGCGCGATCATTGCCTCATGGCCGCCCGCAGCGACGATTATCGAGCGTCGGTATGCCCCGGCGCCGTCCATGTCTTGCACAAGCCAGTCAGGAGATTTCGCCGCGAGCGCCTCGAAGCAGCGAATGCGTGCGGCGGTCGACAGATTCGTCAGCGTCCTCGCCGAGCGGACATCGGCGGCGACCGGCGCACGCAGCACGCACGAGACGGCGTCGCCGATTTTCGCCGAACCCTTGGCCGACTCCACCCGGCATATGTCCGCGATCGCGCGTTCCAGACGGCGCGTGGCGGCCTTGACCGAGGCCTTCTGGGCAGCACGCAGGTCGAACCCACATCGTGCGCAAAAATGCTGCGCGACAAGCTCGCCCAGGTCGAAGGTAGCGATGCCGGCGTGGCACGTTGGGCATCGATCGCGAAGGCCACAGCCCTGCACGAAGCACGACACACGCGATGCCAGCCGGCACTGCCGCCGGAAGTACGGTGTCAGGCGGCGGCTTGGCATTTCGATCTCGAAACCGGCCGATATCGTTTCTGGCCGAAGCATTGAAATCATGGCGCGGCGGCGAAACGATGGTGGCCGCGATATCCGCTACCGTCTTCAATGGCGATGGCACCCCATCAGCTTGCTAGGCGCTGATCCAGAAATAAGGGGAAAGAAATGGAAGCAAAACAGCCAAATATGTCGCAGCGGCTTTGGCGGCGGTCTCTCTTGCCTATGCCTACCCTGCTGCAGCGGAGGAGGGGGGTCTTTGGAAGGTTTATGACGAAGGCCTCAAGGGCGCCAAATATATCGACCTTTCCCATACGATCACTCCCAAAATGCCAGTGTGGGTCGGTTTTGGAACGCCGACATTCTCGCAGACGAAGTCTGCCGTCGACGTAGAAGGATTTGCGAAGAAAGGAGACGCCTTCACATACGACAAACATGGATTTGAAGCGTCTGCCTATGTTCTGCTGACCGACCAGTTGGGTACGCAGCTCGACTCGCCAGCCCACTGGGCGCCTGAATATCCTAGCATTGATGAACTGCCCGCTACTTACACCTTGCGTCCCCTCGTTGTGATACCAATCGAAGACAAAGTGGCCAAGGACCCCGGCTACCAGATGCAGGTTTCCGACGTCGAGGAGTTTGAAAAGAAAAACGGAAAAATCCCGGAAGGAGCAGTCGTTTTTGTTCGTTCCAATTGGTCAAAACACTGGGATGATATCGAGTTTACGAAAAGGCCGGTATTTCCCGGCGTGAGCATAGATTCTCTCAAGTTCTTGCACCTGCAACGCAAGATTCTGTTTCATGGCCACGAGCCGCTGGACACCGATAACACGCCGACTTATGAGGCAGAGATTGGTTGATGCACAATGGATACACTCAAGCTGAAGGGGTTGCGAACCTGGACCAGGTAAAGGAGACCGGCTGCCTGGTCGCAATTGGCTATCCGAAATTCAAGGGCGGCACCGGTGGCTATGCCCGCTACGTTGCTATTTGCCCCTCAGACTGGAAGTACGGGGTCGCTGTTGGTGACGTTCCTGACGCTCCGCTGCCGAAATCCGACAAGCCTCTGCATTGGAGTGAGGAAGCCGGGACGCGTGTTCGATAGGAATTTCTGACTGAGGTGTGGTCGCGATGCGCGACCACACCGCGCACTGGCGCACTAGCGCAAAGGCTGAACCGCCTCGACAAAGCTCATCGAAAGGTCTGGTAACCCGCAGCCCAGCCTATTCGACGCCTTTGACGACTATGAAATCCGCTGTAGAGGCAGGCTCGCGAACCTTCTTGGCCGACTGATACTCTGCGGAATTGTAGAAGCGCTTCACGTCTTCGACTGAGGGAAACTTCACAATGACAACCCGTCCGGAGAATTCGTCCCCCTCCAGGACATGAGTTTCGCCTCACGGGCCAAGAAGCGTCCGCCATACGCTTGAATGATGTCCGGCGACAGAGCGGTATACTGCGAATAAATCGCGGGATCAGCCACCGTCACGCGACAGATGAGATAGGCAGACATGCAGGCATCACTTCTTGGATTTAGATCGAGTTCAAGTAGCCGCCATCGATCGCGATGGCCTGGCCTGTGACATAAGATGCCTGGTTTGATGCAAGAAACGCTGCGACTGCACCAAACTCTGAGGGTTTTCCGAGCCGACCAGCAGGTATGCGCGCGCCGAACGTTTCTGCGTCGACGCCAAGTTCCTTCATACGATCGGTAGCCGTGTAGCCAGGCATGAGGGCGTTGATTGTTATTCCGAACTTCGAAATATCCTTGCTCAGTGAATTGATCATGCCGAGCAAACCGGCCCTCAGGCTGTTCGAAACCAACAGGCCGCTCTGCGGCTCCTTCGCTGCAATTGAGGTGACCACGAGAATTCTACCCCAGCCGGCTTCCTTCATCCCCGGGAGGACGGTCGTGATACTCTCTACGGCGGCCAGCCATAGGTTGTTGAATGCAGCCTGCCAGTCGTCGACTGTGAGGGTTTCTACAGAACCCTTGGCCGGGCCGCCCGTGTTGATCACGAGGATGTCGACGGGTCCTCCCATCGTGTGGGCAGCCTCCCGGAGGAGCGTTTCGCTGGTTCCGGGAACAGAAACATCGCCGTTCAGGCCAACAACGCCAAGGGCTTCGACTGTCTGCTTTACATTGGTCGCGTCACGCGAGACGATCGCGACTTTTGCACCCTCGGCAACCAGCGCTTGGGCGACGGCCCTGCCCAGGCCCTTCGAGCCACCGAATACAACCGCTCGTTTTCCCTTGATCTCGAAGTCCATCTGTTCGTGCTTTCCGCTGTTAATCGATGAGTTGAGAGAGTTGGCCCATAGTGAGCGGCGTGATCGTGGATCTTCTGATCCCGTGGTAGCCCGTCGCATTGGACGTTGTCGTCTGCCGAAAGGGCGCGGGCTAGGCGATAGTTATCGGGCAAACGGCATTTATGGCAGGGACATGATATCCGTGTCCCTCCGAGGTAAATACTGCTAGCGGTGGTTTGCTAGTCTCGCCCCCAACAAGAAACAGGAACGAGATTCTCGGCAGGAATGTCAATCCGAGCACTCATGGCAAACGCCGTCGGTGTTTGAAAGCTGCATCCGCAGACTGCCTCCGAGAAGTCTCAATAACGATACGCGTCAACTCACGAACAGCGCCGCTCGAGGGGACCCCCGCCAGCGCCAAGGTGGGCGACCATTTCGTTTTGATAACCTGAGGAACGATGGCCCGACGACTCTTGATCTTTGATGGCCACATCGCGTTGATGGCAGTTGTGGCCAGCGCCGATGTACTTTCGGACGTGAAACAGTAGCCGGTACCTCGAAAGGAAATTGAATTCCGCCGCTTGAGATGGCCGACGTCGAGAAAGACTATGGCGCCTATCAGGTGCCGAGGTGTTGTTCAGCAACCCCCAGACGCCCGAACTTCAGAAGTTCCTGAGCAGAGAGGCTTCGCATTCTGAAATGAATGGCGTGACAATGACAGTGACCGACGAACAATTTTTGAGACGCAAGACTATCATGGCGCATAGCGGAGGGCGGCCAGAGTTCGCCAGCTGGCTCTCGGAAACCAACGACGTCACACAGACCTTTCTGTCAGCGGGCGAGATACCGGGCATGATAAACTTGGCGGGCGGTATGCCCGATCCAAGTCTGTGGCCTACAACCGAACTCTCGGAACTCGCTGCAAGAGCCGTTTCAGATCACCGCGGTGACGCCCTTGGCTATTCTCCTATCGAAGGCTTGCCGGGATTGCGGGATCTTATCGCCGCGCGCTTCTGCGGGCCTGGTCTGAGTCTCACCCGTCGCAACATATTGATCACTACCGGGGGCATGCAGGCCCTGGACCTATTGGGAAAAGTGCTGGTCGACAATAGGGGACTGATCGCGGCTCAGAGCCCGGCCTATCTTGGAGCCCTCGACGCCTGGAAGCCACGCTGCCCGGCGTATCGCCCTATGTATCTGGAGGAGGACGGTTTCGACCCTGTCGTTGCTCTGCGGGGGGCTCAATTCGGGTACACGGTCCCGAACTTCTCCAACCCGACAGGCCGGCTTGTCGGACTAGACCTACGTCAGGCCTTGGTCGAGGCGGCTTATGCGACAGGTACCTGGCTTGTCGAAGACGATCCTTACGGCACCCTCTATTATGACACTGTGCCGCTTCCCAGAATGCTTGCGTTGTCTGGCGTGGATGACGAAGTCTATAGCGGGCCCATCATCTATCTTGGCACGCTGTCCAAGGAGCTGGCGCCGGGTCTGCGTGTGGGCTGGGTCATTGCCGCGCCAGAAATTATTGACGTCCTGGTTCGCGCAAAGCAAGGCTCCGACATGTGCAGCTCGGGGCTCTGTCAGCGGATTGCTCAGGACGCTCTGGCACAAGGGCTGACGGACCGAATTCTGCCGGATGTACTGAACCTGTATCGCGCACGACGGAACGCCCTCTGCGAAGCCCTGGACCTGCACCTAGCGGACAAGTTCCACTGGGAACTGCCGTCGGGCGGCATGTTCGTCTGGGCCACGGCACACGACCCGGCATTCAACACGGATGCCATGTTGCCGAGAGCACTGTCCAATGGAGTGTGCATAACGCCGTCCAGCGTCTTCGATCCGACTGGCCAAAATCGCCGCGGGATACGGATGAACTTTACGCTTAACAAACCGGAGCTATTAGAGGAAGGTGTACGTCGGCTTGCCGAAGTGGCACGCGCGATGGAAGCCGAAAGGGCGATTGCGGTGTGACCGCTGTCCCTCGCAGTTCGCGCGTGTGTCTCCCCCGTGGACGTAAGCTTATAAATTGGGTTTGACATCGCAGCCGAGAACCGGAGAACCTCCATGGCCCAGACTTTCGAAAGGGCGCGTCGGGAGAATGAGCTGTACGCGTCTGTTGTCGAGAAACTCATGGAAGCGACAGTCGACCGGACGGGCGCCGAGGATCTCCTGTCCGAAATCATCTGCGATCTCGGCTTCCACCACTTTTCCTACGCGATAGCCGGGAAGCGTAAATCTCACAGGGGCGATGGCATCGTTCTGTCCAGTTACCTAGAGGAATGGAAGGTTCGCTACAAGAATGGATGCTATGTTGAAAGCGATCCCCTGATCGCAGCAAGTCGAAGATCCTGCATACCCTTCAGATGGGGCACCCTCGCCTTCCTCGACAGCCTTACCGAACCTATGAAAGCAGTCACTATCGAGGCACGAGACTATGGCATTGTCGAGGGCTTTACCGTTCCGGTGCACGGACCTGAAAGCGAATGCGGGTTGTTCAGTGCCGCTTTCAACGGCGCGCTAGGCGACATGTCTGAACGGTGGGGCAAGCGCTATCAATGGATCGTCTGCCTGGCGCCCTTCGTCCACGCATTCGGCATCTCATCGACGATGGATGACGATGGTCAGGCGGAAGTCGTCCTCACCGATCATGAACGAACCTGTTTGAGCTGGACACTTCGCGGGAAAACGGCCTGGGAAATTGCTCAGATACTCGGAAAGAGCAAGCCAACCATCGAGTATCATCTACAAAAAGCGATGCGAAAACTCGACGCTTCGAACAAGGCGCACGCTGCGGCGATGGCAATGCGTCTAGGATTGATCTGAGCGACACCGGTCGCTGCCACTATCACCTTCCATAGTGGCGCTCACGCGGCACCAATACCTATAGTTCCGCAAAACCCTGCGGCGCTGGAGGTTGACCGTGAACAAAATCCTCGATGGAGCAATATCTGTTCTTGATGGACTGGTGTCCTGCAACACTGTTTCCAGCAAGAGCAATCTCAATATCGTCGATTACATCTCATCGTACCTTCGCCTCCACAATGTCGAGCCGGTGTTGATCCATGACGAGACCGGCTTGAAGGCGAATGTGTTCGCGACCATTGGTGATCCCTCGAAGCCAGGATATGTCTTGAGCGGGCATACCGACGTTGTGCCGATTGAAGGGCAAGATTGGAAGAAAAAGCCTTTTGCACTTACACGCGACGGCGACCGACTCTACGGGCGCGGCACGACCGATATGAAAGGCTTCGTCGCATGCGTCCTCGCAATGGTGCCGCAGCTTTCCTCTTTGAGTCTCGAACGCCCGATCCATCTGGCTTTCTCTTACGATGAAGAGGTCGGTTGCCACGGCGTGCACGGACTTATCGAGCACCTCAAGAACAACGCCGCCACTCCAGTGGCCGCATTCATAGGTGAACCGTCAGGCATGGATGTCGTAGAAGCCCATAAGGGCAGTTATGGAATGATCACGAACGTCACTGGTCTTGCATGTCATTCCTCGCGCCCGGACATCGGTGTCAGCGCGATCAATGCCGCAGTGCAAATCGTGAATCTGCTTCAAGCAAGTGCGGAGGAATTTGCCGAGAAACCGAGCACCACTCTGGCATTTGGTCTGCCGTACACCACCGTCGGCGTTGGCGTGATGCGGGGCGGGACAGCCCGAAATCTGGTTCCCGGCGATTGCCGGATCGAATGGGACATAAGAAGCATTCAGCCTGAAGAGCGAGAACTCGTTAAGCGACGGCTGTCGACACTTATCGAGGACACCTTGCTTCCAGAGATGAGGGCCGTCTTCGAAGGATCGCGTATCGAGTCTGAGGTGGTCTACGATGTGCCTCCGCTTGTCCAGGAGCCGGACTCCGAGGCGGTGCGGCTGGCGAAGCGGTTTGCTGGCGCCAACAGCGCGAGTGTCATCGACTACGGCACTGAAGCCGGCTTCTTCCAACGGGCAGGCATTCCGTCTGTTGTTTGCGGGCCAGGCTCCTTCAGCGAAGCCCACATCGAGGACGAATGGATTTCGGTCGGTCAAATCCAGAAGTGCCTCGACTTCCTGGAAGCACTGGTGCGCCACGCCGAACGTTCATGATCAGTTTGCCCGCGCTGCCGTTTCAGTAGGAAGCCAGTTAATCAGCCAGCCAGTCTGCAGGTTCGGCGCCGCCGCACTGTCGCATGCGGTCAAGGGCAAGTGGCAACAAGATGAACCTCTTCGACCGCTCGGCCCTATTACCTTCAATAGTAGCAGCATTGTGCCACGCGACTTATAATCCTCGAAGTCAATTGGATCGCACCGAACAGCGTGCTGATCCATCGCCACCAGCGACTCGGAGTTCCTCCAGTGTACAGCGGTCCGATAATTGATGCTCACCACCATTTGTGGGATTACGCGCTGGCACGGCATCCGTGGCTCCGGCCTGGCAACGCAACGGTTACCGCCATCGGCGGTCTGGAGCAGCTTCGGCGCAACTTTCTGCCGGAGGACTACCGCGCCGATTTTGCCGATGAGGGCATTGTCGGCTCGGTCCACATCGAAGCGCTCTGGGAATCCTCGGACCTGCTCGGGGAGACTATCTGGCTCGAAGGGCTGGACAAGTCGGGGGGCATCGCAGCGCGTTACGTGGCAGGAGCGCCGCTTGGCAGTTCGTCCGGCGCGGAGATCGTCCGGAAGCAGGCAGCCTTCAAGAATGTGACCGGTATTCGTGGAATACTGAGCCACCACCCCGTGAAAAGCGAACTGAGTTTCGTTGCGCGCGGTGACCTCGCCTATGACGAGAAATGGCGCGGCGATGTGGCAGTCCTGCATGAAGCCGGACTGAACCTCGAACTCATGATGTATCCCTATCAGGCTCAGGCGGTCAGCGATCTGGCCCGGGCCTTTCCCGATCTTCAGATCATCATCAATCACTGCGGCAGTCCGATCGATCGTGATGAAGAGGGTATGCAGCGCTGGCGTGACGGCCTGGCCCTGATCGCCCGGCATCCCAACATCGCGCTCAAGATATCCAACGTCGGTGCTTATGACTCGGAATGGTCGTACGAGAGTGTGAAAATGGTTGTCGAGGACTGCATGAAAGCATTCGGCTACCACAGGTGCATGTTCGGAACCGACTATCCGGTTTCGAATCTCAATATGAAGCCGGGCAATATCTTCCAGAACTTCCGTAAAGCGACGAGTGACGCGCCATTGGGTTGCCAGGAGGCGCTATTCTACAGCAACGCACGAAAAATATACAATTTCTAAAAGAAAAGGGGAAAGACATGAAATACCTTGTAGAGCAGAAGTCTTCGCGAGCACGGCATCTCTCGACTTCGGTGGCGCTATCGCTGGCGATTTCGGCACTCCTGCTCGCAACTCAGGCCAAGGCCGATACGGTCAAGATCGGCCTGCTTGCTCAGTTGACCGGATCGAGCAGCGCCGACGGCCAGGAAATGGTGAAGGCCGCGCAGCTTGCCATCGACGAGGTGAATGCTGGCGGTGGCATTGAGGGACATACCTTCGAACTGGTCATCGGCGACACAAGGGATGGTGCATCCAGTGACGTTGTCGCCGCCGCCGAGCGCGTCATCGGCGACCAAGACGTTCACTTCGTCATGGCAGCTTATGCAAGCCTGACCAGCTTCGAGATCGACCTCATGGCCGAAGCTGACATGCCATACATTCTGTCGGGCCCTTCGGGGCAGACGCGTGGCATCATCGAAAAGGATCCCGAAAAATACTGGTGCTGTTGGTCGATGACGCCGGCCTTCGAGGCTTACAACACCGACGTCACACGCTTGGTCGACAGACTCGCCGCCGACAAAAAGGTAACCCTCAAGGACCCGAAAAAGGTTGCCATCGTATCCTCGGATAACGCCTACTCCTCGACGATCTATGCCGGAATGCAGGAGGAAGCAAAAAGCAGCGGCTGGACCCAGACCGTTGGCGAGGTCGTTCCGTTCGGCGAAGTGAACGATTGGGGCACGGTCCTAACTAAGGTGCGCGCGGATGCACCCGACCTAATCGTGAATCTCGACTATCTTCAGGCGAATGCGGCGCTCTTCCTCAACCAGTTCCTGGAGGACCCAACGAACAGCTTGCTCTTCCTGCAGTACTCTCCGAGTGTTCCGGAATTCCTTGAGATCACCGGTGAGAAGTCGGAAGGCGTGATCTACGACCTCTTGGGCGGCGCCATCCAGAACGATAAGAATCCTCGGGGTTTGGAGATCGCGAAAAAATACCAGGCCAAATACAATGCGGAGATCAGCACCTACGGTCAGTTCGGCTACGAGATGATCTACATCTATGCCGACGCGCTCAAGAAGGTGAAGGACTACAAGGATCACAAGGCGATTGCCGTGGCCATCGGAGCTACGGACCGGAATTCTGCTCAGGGAAGGCTCAAGTTCGATCCCAAGACGCATCTTGCGATGCAAGGTGACGACTACTTCCCGATACAGTTCTACCAGATCCAGGACGGCAAACGGGTTCTGATATCTCCGAAGCGTTATGCAGACGGCGAATTCCGCATGCCCCCTTGGATCAAGCAGTAAGTGCCGATCGGCTTATGCAGGACGGCTGCAATGGCGCTGCTTGAAGTCAATTCCGTCTCGAAATCGTTTGGCGCCCTGCGCGCCATCAACGATGTCACCTTCACCATTGAGGAAGGCGAGATCTTCGGGATTGCCGGTCCAAACGGCAGCGGGAAGAGCACGCTCTTCAACGTGATCTCAAAGATTCCATTTGGTCCCGATACCGGGACCATTCTTTTCAACGGCTCAAGGCTGAAAGCGCAGTCCGCCCACGCGGTCGTGCGTCGGGGTCTCGTGCGCACCTTCCAGCGGGAGATGACGTTTGAAAGCCTGAACATCTACGAGAATGCCCTGCTGGGCGCGCAATATGGCGGAGTGGCAGTCCCGCCTGCAGAGGTTCGCGATGTTCTGCTCCTCGTGGGATTCCGTGAGGCGGATTTCTCGAAGTCCGCGCGCAACATCTCGGTCTTCGACAGGAAACGTCTGATGCTGGCGTCCGCGGTCGCCTGCAGGCCAAAACTGATCTTGCTCGACGAACCAGCATCGGGGCTGACGAAGCCAGAGATCGACCAGTTGATCGCTCTCGTCCTCGACATTCACTCGCGCAGGATTTCGATCGCACTCATCGAGCACGTGCTGCCCTTCCTGATGGCTCTCTCCAAGCGGCTGATGGTGCTAAACAACGGTGGTGTGATTGCCATCGGGGAACCGCATGAAGTCATGAAGGATCCGGCTGTCAGCGAGGCGTATCTGGGCGCAAGAAAGGTCGCAGCGTGAAGCCCCTTCTTTCGGTAGTCGACATTACTGCCTCTTACGGAAGGGTGCAGGTGTTGAGAGGTGTGTCCATCCAGCTGAATGCATCCGAAAACATTGGGCTCTTCGGCCCAAATGGTCACGGCAAGACGACGCTGCTGAGGGCTATCTCGGGCCTCGTTCGGTGCACTTCCGGATGCATCTCCTTTTATGGCGTTGATCTCACGAACCGCAGCCCAAGGTCGATCGTGGAGCAGGGCGTTATCCACGCCCCACAGGGGAACCTCCTTTTCCCCAACCTGACCATCGCCGAAACCATTCAACTCGGAGCGCACAGGTGGGCAGCTCGCCCCAACATCGATCGGAACCGCGAGCTGGTGGTGGAGATATTTCCGAAACTCGCACAACGCTGGCGACAGCGGGTGTCAACGCTGTCAGGCGGCGAGCGCCAGATGGTTTCGATCGGCATGGCCCTTATGAACCAGCCGAAACTGCTCATGCTGGACGAGCCGACACTCGGGCTTTCACCGAAGGTGAAGGACGAATTGTGCCAGGCGATCGGCTCGATATCCAAGCAGAACATACCATTGATTGTTGTAGAACAGGATGTGGAATTTCTGCTCGAATTGACCGAGCGGCTTTATCTCATCAGTCATGGTGAGAATGAAACCGAAGTCGCGCGTGGCCAAGGAGCCGATCATCACCGATTGATGGAAATGTATTTCGGGTTGGAGGCACGATGAACGTGCTGATAGATATTTTCTTCAGCGGAGTCTTTCAGGGCTCTCTCTACGCCATCATGGCTGTAGGCCTGGCACTCATCTGGACCACGACCGGCGTCTTCAATTTCGCGCATGGAATTCTGATCATGCTGGGCGCCTACGTGTGCTGGTATCTCATGAATACGGACGTGGGCATTCCCCTAGTCGCCGCCATCCCTCTTAGCCTGGCAGTTGTCGCGGCGCTCGGATGGTGCATAGAACGCTTTCTGGTCAAACCTTTCATCGGAAGGAAGGACCTGGTGTTGATCGTGGTGATCATGACGCTCGCGGCGAGTTCATTCTTCGAGAATGCCGTTCTCGGTTTCTCGGGGTCCCGCCCCAAACAACTCCCTCCGCTCCTCGAGGGAACGACCAACTTCCTCGGCAAAGCTGTGTCCCTCAACCAACTGGTCATCATTGCGCTTGCACCGCTCATCCTCGCGGGCGTTTGGGCGCTGCTTCACCGCACACGCATCGGATTGGGTCTGCGTGCCGTCGCGCAGAATAATGAGGCGAGCCTGCTTATAGGGCTGGACCCCGCATACCTGTTCGGGCTGACCTTCGCTCTTGCTGCCGCACTTGCAGCACTTGCAGGCATCTTCATCGGCAGTTTCAAATTTATGTCGCCTGTGATGGGCACCGAGCCGCTCACGAAGGCGCTGATCGTCGTCATCTTCGGCGGTATTGGAAGCATCAATGGCTCGATCGTCGCGGCCTACATAATCGGGATCATCGAAGCGTTCCTGACCTATTACGTGGGATTGTACTGGACGCCGAGCATCCTGTTTCTGATCCTCATAGGATCGTTGATGATCAGGCCGGAGGGTCTTCTCGCTGTAAAGGGGAGAGGGCTGTCGTGAGCTATCCGAGGACATACGGTTCCTGGCAACGTGAGCTAGCAACCGGCATCGGCAGCTTGCTGGTGCTGGCACTCTTGCCCTACGTCGTGACCGACTCCTACTGGCGTCACGTGCTGATCATCAGTTTCATCTTTGCCGTCACATGCGCAAGCTGGGATCTGACGCTCGGCTATGGCGGTATCTTCAACTTCGGTCACCTGGCTTTCTTCGGCATTGGTCTCTATTCCTATGGAATTCTGACCACGGGCTTTGCCTGGTCGCCGTGGCTGGCATTCGGCGCAGCCGGGCTGATGTCCGCGTTTATCGCAATCATCGTTACAATTCCCATCCTTCGCCTCAAGGGAATATACGTCGTTCTCGTAACCTTCGGCTTCAGCCAACTTGTCATGCAGCTGATCGTAAGCCAGCCCCAGCTGACTGGTGGCCCCCAAGGGATGATCCGATTGCCGAACCTGCCGTGGTGGGATCACAACTTCGTCCGTGACGGCAGATTCGGCCATTACTACCTCGCAGTAGTGTTGTTGGCGGTATCCATAGTTGCGCTCCGCGTCTTCGTCAGGTCGAGATCCGGCATGGCGTTGGTCGCGCTGCGCGACAGCGAAGAATACGCGATCAGCCGAGGCATATCGTTGGCAAAGCAGCGGTTTCTGGCCCTCACGGTCAGCGCCATGATCGCCGGGTTCGCAGGCGCCTTCTACGGCTCCTATCTTCGAACCGCGTCAGTTGAAGTGTTCAGTATGGGCTTCACCAGCCTTATCCTGAGCGCCATCCTGCTCGGCGGCGCCGGCAGCGTGTACGGCCCGGTCGTGGCTGCGTTTTTTCCTCACTGTCGCGTCCGAGTTCCTGACGACGACTGGCGCGTTGCGGCCGATGATAATCGCCGCCGTCATAGTCGCCGTCATGCTGGTCTATCCCGGCGGCTTGGCAGCTGCTGTCGGTTCGGTCGGCAGGTGGCGGAAGCGGGCATCGGACAAGCCGGTAGCGAGCGCAAAATAGGTTCTTACTGATTAGACCAGGAAAGTTCAGAGCGGGTGCTCCGCTAGGTCGATTTCGAGGTCGCGGAGCACGATTGCTCTGGGAGGCGTATGCTGGAGGGAGCGACTTCCCTGTGGCTTGATCTATAAGACGCCTGGAGGCCCTCCAGCAACCCGCCCCGCAAGGGCAGTTTTCAAATATGGGACAACGCTTTCCCATGTGGGACATATTCAGCTTCGTCCGAGCGATATGGCCACCAATCAAATTGGCAGCCGTGTATTCGTCATTGAAGTTCCCAAGCGTTATGTGCTGCTCACCTGGCGGTGGTCCGCCGGAATGGGAGTGGAAGATAGTGAGTAGATCGTAGCGAACTGTGCGCCCGAATCTAGAAATCGAGAGGCCACCCGGCCTGTTCAGGAGGGGAGATGATTTCCTCGAAGTCTGGTACTCCGCCCGCAGTGAATCAGCGGGATATCCTTAGCGCCATCGATCGCCTGTCGGCTCGCTTCGGGAGCCGGCTTACACAGAACCAGGAGATGAGGCGGCTTCACGCCAATCAGACATCTTGGCACCCGCAACAGTTACCTGATGCGGTGCTCACCCCTCTGTCGACCGAAGAGGTCTCCGAGGCCGTGAAGATCTGCGCGCAGTATCGCGCCCCAATCATCCCCTTCGGAGCTGGCACGTCGCTTGAAGGCGGCATTAACGCTCCGTTCGGCGGAATCACCTTCGACCTGAACTCCATCGCACAGGTGCTGAGGCTCAACGAAGAAGACATGGACTGCACCGTGCAGGCCGGTCTGTCACGAAAGTCGCTCAACGCGTTCATTCGCGACAAGGGCCTGTTCTTCCCGGTAGACCCTGGCGCGGATGCAAGTCTGGGCGGAATGGCTTCGACCAGGGCTTCGGGAACCACGGCGGTTCGGTACGGCACCATGCGAGAGAATGTGCTCGCAACGACCGTGGTGATGGCAGATGGATCAATCAGGAAAACCGGCAATCGAGCGCGAAAGTCCGCAGCCGGCTATGATATGACCAAGCTGTTTGTCGGAGCAGAGGGTACGCTGGGTATCATAACCGAGCTGACGGTCAGGTTGCATGGTATCCCGCAGTCCATCGCAGCGGCTGTGTGCTCATTCCCCAGCCTGAAGGCGGCGTGTGACACTGTCATCTCGACGATCCGTTTCGGCATTCCGATGGCACGCATAGAGCTGCTTGACGCGCTTCAGGTCAGGGCATGCAACACGTACTCCCAACTGACCTTCCCGGAACAACCGGCCCTGTTTCTCGAGTTTCACGGCACGGATGCATCCGTGGCCGAGCAGGTCGCGCTTTTTGGCGACATTGCAGCGGAATCAGGCGGCAGCGGCCTTGAGTGGGCCGTCACCCAAGAGGACCGTGACCGTCTCTGGAGAGCACGACATGATGTTCACTGGGCATGCTATACATTGCGCCCCGGCGGCAAATTGTTCGCGACCGACGTCTGCGTCCCAATCTCCAGGCTGGGCGAATGTATGCTGGAAACGCAGAAGGACATTGAGGAAACCGGGCTCGTCGCTCCGATCGTCGGCCACGTTGGAGACGGTAATTTCCATGTCTCGGTCATTGCCGACACCCAGGACGGGGAAGAGATGTTGCGAACGAAGGCTTTCGCGGATCGCTTGTCTCTGCGGGCGATTTCGATGGACGGGACCTGTACCGGAGAGCACGGGATAGGTCAGGGAAAGCATCACTTGCTGATCGCCGAGCATGGAGAAAACGTCGCGAGCATGCAGCTCATCAAGAACGCTCTAGACCCACTCAATATCATGAATCCTGGAAAGATATTCCGTGACGGGGCGCGCCTTAACTGACCCTCATCGCACTATCGGATTCGAACTGAAACTGATCAGCACGCCGGTAATGTAACCTCTAAAAACCTGGAGACCGACATGCCAAGCTACATCGTCTGCACCATGAGCATTCATGACCCCGTGACGTACAGAAAATACAGCGATTTTACCCCTCCCACCCTGGCAAGGTACGGCGGCTACTTCGCGACCAGGGGCGAGCCGACGAAGACCCTGGAGGGAGCTGAGTTTGGGGAGAGAATGGTCATTCTCGGTTTCCCCGACAATGAGTCTGCTGAGGCGTGGTACAATGACAGCGAGTACCAGCGCCTCTGCGAACATCGGCGTGCGGCTTCGAAAGGAAGAATGGTCCTGCAGCAGGGCAGCGAGGACAGCGCAGCGCCGGACGCCAAGGTTTAATTACTCTCGCTGTGACTTAAAGGCCAAGTCTTAGGCGAAGAAATGTTCGCCGGCCTCACGAGAAACGCGAAGCGCCGGCGAACATCCCGTGCGAGCTTATCCGCGAACGTCATTTACGATTGCACTGAAAGCCTGTTTCACGTGCCCCGTGTCAACGCCAACAGCGAGGATCTTGAAATCGTAGCCGCGCCACTTTCGTGCGCCCTGGCTGTTAGGCGCAAAAACGCCGACCGAAACATTGCGTTTGCTGGCGAGCGAGATCGCCTTCTTGATCGTCTCCTCGACAATTGGGTGGTCTATCTGGCCTGGAACGCCTAGCGCGTGGGACAGGTCGACGGGGCCAAAATAGACGGCGTCGAGATCAGGGACCTCGCAGATCTGGTCAAGAGACTCCACTCCGTCTTTTCCTTCGACCAGCAAAATCACGGCTGCACTGTTGTTCGCCGCTTCGAACCAGTCCGCGGTCGCTCCGAAGTCTGCTGCCCTGACCCAGGGATTGGCGCCGCGCTTGCCTTTGGGAGCAAACCGCGCGGCCCGGACTGCGGCCAGAGCCTCTTCCGCTGAACCGATCTGAGGAACGATCACACCATCGGCGCCGGCATCCAGCGCCTTCGATATCAACGACGGCTCTCCACACCGGACTCTGACGATCGCGAATATTTTCCTCGCCTTCGCGGCGAGGATCAAGTTCGGCATCGTCTCGACGTCATAGGCTCCGTGCTCCGCATCGAGCACGATCGCATCGAAACCCGCGAGCGCTGCCAACTCTACGATTTCAACCGCCGGGATGATCGAGAACAGTGTGAGCAGGACGCCGGGCTCTCTAAGGCGGCGGCGGAGCCCTGTCAGCGAAGTTTGATGCTCGTCGGCGCCCGAACTGCTGCTAGCCATGGAAAGCTCCTGCCTGGCTTGGAGTTTAGGAAATCGAGTGACCGCTTTCGGGGACAGGGCTCGCGTCTTGTCCCCCGTCTGGTGTCCGGTGATATGTCGAGGGTGCGGAAACACCGTCTCAGCTATCGGTCAGTGGCCGCCGCCACGGTGTTGTGAGAGCGCGGAGGGGAGACCACTCAGCAAAGTAGCCTCCCTGAATCTTCAATGCGCCGACTTGGCCTTCAAGATGTCGAGCGCGACGTCCATGATCATATCCTCCTGGCCGCCGATCAGGCCGCGCCGCCCAATCTCCACCATGACCTCGCGGGAATCGAGATCGAGGGATCGAGCCGTGCGCTCTGCATGGCGCAGGAAGCTGGAGTAGACGTTGGAGTAGCCAAGGGTCAGCGTCTCACGATCAACCCGGACCGGGCGGTCCTGCATCGGTCGGACGAGATCGTCAGCTGCATCCTGCAGCTTGAAGAGGTCGCAACGATGCTTCCAACCGTATCGATTGGCGTTGGCGATGAATGCTTCCAGGGGAGTGTTGCCGGCCCCGGCGCCCATGCCGGCGAGCGATCCATCGATACGCGTCGCACCGTTCTCGACAGCGATGATCGAATTCGCGACGGAAACGGACAGGTTCTCGTGTGCATGGGCCGCGAGTTCCGTTTCCGGCCTGAGCACCGCTCTGGCAGCGGCAAACCGGTCAGCGGTGTCCCTCATGGTCATGGCGCCGGATGAATCGCCAATGTAGATTGTGTCCGCGCCATAGCTTTCGAGAAGAAGCGCCTGCTCCGCGCACCCTTCTGGCGTGTTGCAGGCCGACATCATGAGAAACGCCGCCGAATGCACGCCAAGCTGGCGGATGACCTCGACGTGCTGGCGGGCCACGTCTGCCTCGGTGCAGTGGACGGAAACCTTGATCGACTTTGCGCCGGCGTCGACTGCCCGCTTGATGTCGTCAATGGTCCCGATCCCGGGAAGCATCAACGTGGTCACCTGAGCGCGCTTGCAGACCTTGGCGGCCTCTCGAATGTATTCGAGGTCCTTGTGCTTGGGAAAGCCGTAGGTGAGGCTGGCGCCGTTCAGCCCGTCCCCATGCCCGACTTCGATACCGTCAACGCCGGCCTCGTCAAGCGCCATCGCGACTTCACGGACCTGGCCTAGGTCGTACTGATGATTGACCGCGTGCATACCGTCGCGCAACGTGACGTCGAGGATATAGAGCTGTGTCATTTGTTACACCCGGTGGCTGGATTTCTGGGCAATCCGCTCCGCGGTGCGCAGCGCTGCGGAAGTCATGATATCGAGGTTGCCAGCGTAGGCCGGCAGATAGTCTCCAGCACCTTCCACTTCCAGGAAGACGGAGACTTTCAGTCCCGAGAAGAAGCCGTTCTGCGTATCGAGCCGGATGTTCGAATGCTGGTCGACGCGCTCGATCTGGACGTTCTGCTTGAGTTTGTAGCCGGGAACATAGCTCTTGACCGTCTCGACCATGTCCTCGACGGTTTTGCGAATGGCAACCTCGTCGACCTCGTCGCAAAGACACAGGACCGTATCGCGCATGATAAGCGGCGGTTCAGCGGGTTGAGCACGATGATAGCCTTGCCTTGGGCGGCGCCGCCGATCGTCTCGATCGCGCGCGAGGTAGTCTCGGTGAATTCGTCAATGTTCGCGCGCGTTCCCGGGCCAGCGGACTTCGATGAAATCGACGCGACGATCTCGGCGTAGTGCACCTTGGCAACACGGCTGACAGCCGCCACAATTGGAATTGTCGCCTGCCCGCCGCACGTCACCATGTTGATGTTCTCGCTTTCGAGATGGCTCTCCAGATTCACCGGAGGAATTACGAAAGGACCGATGGCAGCGGGCGTCAGGTCGATCACCCGCTTGCCGTGCTTGGTCAGGACGTCGGAGTGATGCTTGTGGGCGCCCGCGGACGTCGCATCGAACACGATAGCGATGTCCTGAAATTCCGGCATTTTGACAAGGCCGTCGATACCTTCGCTTGTTGTGGCGATGCCCAAGCTCTTTGCTCGCGCCAGACCATCCGAGGCCGGGTCCACACCCACCATGGCGGCCATTTCGAGGTTCTCGGACTTTCGGAGGATCTTCATCATCAAATCCGTGCCGATATTCCCGGACCCGATAATCGCGACTTTAGATTTTGACATGACCAACTTTCTCATGACGTTCGAACTACGTTTCTAGAGCCCCTGAGACGCAACTGTCTTTTTGCAAAGCGCCACGTATTGTACGGGTGAGCCAGATTTCGCTCTCGGCGCCGAAGTCACAAAGACAAGCCCATGGTCAGCAGCACGTATCGCGGCCACTCGACCCCATGCCGCCGAACCGCCAGGAGCTTTGTCCGAGCCGTGTCGAGCAAGTCCGCGTGATGAAAAGTTCAGGTGTTCCAAGCAAAACAGGGAACGGAAGACCTGCTACGGATGGATGTGTTCAGCCCTGGTGCGCGGCAAGAATACCCACCGAGGACGCCTTTCAGAGCGCCGAAATTGTGGGGTCCTGCGCGTTCGCTGCTTGGTCCTAGCTATTCAACGGATTACCCACTTGCCGACACTCCAATTTGCTGAAATCCGATCCGCCGCGCTCGCTGCACTGAAGCAAGTCGATGTCCCGGAAGCCTTCGCCATCGAGCAAGTCGATCTTCTTCTGGAAGCCGAGCTTCGTGGCGTTCCGTCCCATGGCCTGTTGCGGCTTGAGCGCATCGTGCGGCGGATTCGTAATGGCGTGGCCAATCCGAATACTGAAGGAAAACATACCTGGAGACAGCAATCCTTCCTCGAAGTGGACGGTGAGCGAGGCCTCGGTCCAGTGGTTGCCAACCATGCGTTGAATGCGCTGATGGAGCGCGCGTCCGCATCGGGTATCGCGCTAGCCGCCATCAAGAACTCCAATCATATCGGAATGCTTGGCTGGTACGTCGAGCGTTGCGCTGCTGTCGGCTTCTCGACAATCGCTCTCTCCACCAGCGAGGCACTTGTGCACCCATGGGGCGCGCGCCAGGCCATGATCGGAACCAATCCGATTGCAATCGGCGTACCGACCGGCGGCAAGCCTTTCATGATGGATACGGCCACGAGTGTCGTGTCGATGGGCGAAATACACGATCACGCCTTGCGCAACGTTCCGATTCCCGATCACTGGGCTCTCGATGAAAATGGTTCTCCGACCACCGATGCGCATGCGGCGAAGAAGGGCGCAATCGCACCGTTCGGACAAGCAAAAGGCTACGCGCTCGGACTGGCCTTCGAGTTGATCGTGGCCAGTCTTTCAGGAACAGCGATCGGGCGCGATGTGCGCGGCACGCTTGATGAAGATCAGGTCTGCAACAAGGGCGACATCTTCATCGTCATCAAAGGTCCCCATCGGGATCTTCAAGGCTACCTGGACGCAATCCGGTCAACCGCGCCCGCTGAAGGATTTGGTGCGGTACTCATTCCGGGCGAACGTGGTCGGGCCTGTCGCGAGCAGCGTTTGACCGACGGGATCCCAATTGCCGACGAAGTCTGGCGAAAGCTTCAGGATCTCGCGTCAGCCGCTGCGTGAACTCCTTGGCTCTTCTTAGGAAAGCGCGCGCCCGCAGAAGGTACCTCGCGGGCAGACGAGCCTCCGGAAGAGCGGGGATAAAAGACCAAACCAAGAAATCAACATCCTCGGGAGGCCGACGTGCTCGTGAGCTATGCAGACCGAATGAAACTGGTGAAGCCGTCGGCAATCCGGGAGCTTCTTCAATTCGGAGAAAATCCGGAGATTATCTCATTCGCTGGCGGCTACCCGGACCCCATGCTCTTTCCGGTCGAGAATCTCAGGGAGATCGTGAACCGGACGCTTAAGAACAATGGCCGATCCGCGCTGCAATACACGGTTTCTAACGGTATCCCGAATCTGCGGGCCCAGATTGCTCAGAAAATGACGGGCGAAGGCGCACCGTGCACAGCGGACGAAATCCTGATCTTGCAAGGCGGTCAGCAAGGCCTGGACCTCGTAGCCAAGATGCTGATTAATCCTGGCGATCTGATCATAACGGAGCATCCAACCTTTCTCGGCGCCATGATCGCGTTCAACCCATGCCAGCCGCGTTACGAAAGTGTCGAGATGGACGCTTCTGGAATGAGTGTCGACCACCTGGAGGAAACGCTCAAGCGCAACGGCGCACCGAAGTTCCTGTACACGACACCCGACTTTCATAACCCCACTGGCGTCACCTTGACGCTCGTACGGCGCAAGCGTTTGGTCGAACTCGCAAACGAGTTTGATTTTATCATTGTCGAAGACAGCCCCTACCGTGATCTCAGATACGAGGGCACGTCGGTCCCGCCGATCAAGAGCTTCGATACTGAAGGCAGGGTGATTTATCTCGGAAGCTTTTCAAAGGTGCTAGCGCCGGGATTGCGGATTGGGTGGGCTGCGGGATCCAAGAAGATTATCGAAAGCCTTGGGCTGCTTAAATTGGCTGCAGATACGCAGACAAGCACACTGAACATGTTCACGGTCTCGACCTTCCTGGAGGAATACGATGTGAACGAACTTCTTCAGGAGATACGACGGACCTATCGGCGCAAAAAGGACCTGATGCTCGAAACTATCCGCCAGACATTCCCGCAAGAGGTGGAGTGCACGGATCCTCATGGCGGACTGTTCACCTGGCTTACCTTTGAAAGGGGCTTCGACGCAGCGAAGTTCATGTCGGAAACGGCGTTGCCGGTCGCAAAAGTCGCCTATGTTCCCGGCGCGCCGTTTTATCCTCTCGAAGCAGAAGCCAATCATGCCCGCCTCAGCTACTCGCTGCAGTCAGATGAACTTTTGACCGAGGGTCTGACGAGGTTGGGAAAAGCTCTGAAGCAAGGCCGCTGAGAATATGTGCCGCATCGCGTTTCGGGCGCACGTGTGCTGCAAATCAAACGTCGACGGCTTCAGTCCGGTCGCACGGTTTGGCCACCGCACCGACAGCTATCGATAAGAGTCGTCCTGGGTAGTGGACCAACCCTCTCATAGCCGCGTCAAGAACGTCATCTGAACTGCGGCTTTAGTCAGAAAATGAGAACTCTCTTGTGGGCACCCGTTAGCTTCCTTGCAAAGCCTTCCTGCGTAACACCCAAAAACGAAGAGGGCCTTTTGTGGCCTGAATTTTACGGAAAGGACGTCTCGCCTGCGAAATTATGACCGTTCGATGAAATCCGAGTCCTAGCTAGAGTTGTCTTCGCCGAAGCGTCCTTGTAGGATGAAGCCCCTGGGTTCAGCGCCCTTGCTGACATTTTTAGGTGTGCATCTCACTCGGCAGGTTGTCTATGCAAACTACGTCTGAGGCAAGATGGCAGAGTTACGCGGACTACTACAGGTCCTCTGGCTACTCGGCATTCCCGCAGGAACATCGAAGCTCTCCGGGAAAACTTCGCTGTCGAATGATGCTAGCCGAGATCGGCCCCCACGACTACGTCGACCCCGATGTGCCTGAATTGGTACTGTCCTTCCCCCTCGAGATAGTCAAGCCCGGGCAGGTTCTTTGGAACGTTGGCGACGGTTGGAACAAGCGCGCTTGGACACCTGGCAGCTTCTTCGCGTTGCCACCTAATACTGCAAGCGCCTGGAAGGCTGAGTGCACGCGTCGCTTGTTGTTGATGGTCGTTCCCACGTCGACGCTGAAGCGCGTCTTTGGAACCTCGACGCCGGCAAGTTTTGGCGATGCATTCCTGCCCCTGTCGACCGACACTTTTGAGGATCCCTTCCTTCAGTCTTTGATGCTGAAGTTATGGCAGGTGTCAAAGGCATCCTTGCGGACTGACTACCTTTTGGCGGACGGGCTGCTGACTACAATGCTCAGCATGCTCCTGCAGCGGGCCGGCACTGCGGAGTTCAATCAGAAAATCGCACTGTCTCCGAGCAGGCTGAAGCGGGTCTTCGAATTCGTCGAAGCCGAGATCGAGGAAAGCATCAATGTAGTCGATATGGCGAGGGTCGCGGGACTAAGCAGCCGGCATTTCGGCAGGGCATTCGCGCTTGAAATTGGTGAAACGCCTCATCATTGGCTAATGCAGAAGCGGATCGATCGCGCCAAGCTCTTGCTTCTAAACTCAGACTTCGACTGCATGACGATTGCGGCTAAGTGTGGCTTCGCCAGTCAGAGCCATCTCACCGTCGCGATGAAAAACCAGGTGGGTGTTACGCCAACCAGATGGCGGCAATTTAATCGTCAGAACTGACCGGGTGCTCGCCTTCGTTGGAATGGGTGGCACTATCTCGATGAAGTCGATGCGTTTGGCAGAACCCCCGGACCTTCGTTCGGATCTGTGAACGGCTCGAACTGGTTTGTCAGGGATTCCCCAGCTATTTGTACTCATTTCGGCCTGTTCGCGGCGGGTGACCGCCAGAAAGACCATGCGCTAGACCCGACAGCTTTGATCGCCTGAGTGCACGCGCTCGCGTCGTCTCCGGTCGCGAGCAGCGACCAAGATTTTCTCCTTTTAGACAAGCGCGCAACACAGGCTTTTTTGTTTGCGCCGTGGCACTTTAGGGCGCCGTTTGAGATGGCGGTTTGATGATATTCTGGTCCGGTTGGCGGAAGCTTAAAAAAAGAATGCAGTTTAAGGTCTCCCTAACAAAGGCGGACCAACCGCCTGCTGAGTGATGATCCCGCCTGCGCCGACGACTGCATGTTGCGACAACACTGCCATTGTCGACTCGGCTGCTTGTGATCGTTGCCGGCACTCGGGAACTATTGCAGGTCAGTATCAATGTTCAGCCCTTCCCAACCAAGTCAGAGCGGCCAGTCGAGTAACGGCTCGGAGGCCATGCTTGAATGCAACGATATCACGATGCATTTTGGCGTTTTCTGTGCGGTACGGGGCTGCACATTTTCCATAACAAGAGGAGAGATTACCGGCCTAATCGGTCCGAACGGCGCTGGCAAAACTACAATGTTCAACCTCATTGCCGGTGCGTTCAAGTGTACGTCGGGCCAGTTCATCTACGAAGGCGAGGACGTCACCCGTCTTTCAACCGACCAACGCTTTCATAAGGGCCTCGTCAGGACTTTCCAAATACCCCACGAGTTTCAACACCTGACGGTTGTAGAGAACCTGATGATGGTGCCTCCTAGACAGCTGGGAGAGGGACTGCTCAACAACTGGATTTCACCGCGACGAGTCGCGCGCCAGGAAGCGGAAACCTACCGACGTGCGTGGGAAACCTTGAAGTTTCTTGAGCTTACGCATGTTGCCTATGAGCGAGCAGGTCGTCTGTCCGGAGGGCAGAAAAAGCTCCTTGAGCTTGGTCGGACGATGATGACCGACGCGAAGCTAGTCTTGCTCGACGAGCCGGCAGCGGGCGTCAACCGGACTCTCCTGCGCAAGCTCGAAGAGAAGATCCAGTTTCTGAACAAGGACAGGGGGTACACCTTCGTTCTCATCGAACACGACATGGAGATGATCCAAAAGCTGTGTGGCCCGATCTTCTGTATGGCCGAAGGGGCTGTCCTCATTCAGGGCGACTTCAACACGGTCAGATCTGATCCGAGAGTTCTCGAAGCTTATCTCGGTGAAACAGTTGGAGACGCAATATGAGCCTCCTGACTGTCACACAAGTCAGGGGCGGATACAGTGACGCCGACGTTCTTCATGGCGTTTCCATGGAAGTTGCTGCACGCGAAATCGTGGTGATCGTCGGTCCGAACGGAGCCGGGAAATCAACCGCGATGAAGGCCGTTTTCGGCCTTCTGAAGATCAGAGAGGGCAGTGTTGTCGCAGGCGGCGTCAACATCACCGGCTGGTCACCCAACAAGATCGTTCAAGCTGGCGTCAGCTACGTCCCGCAGGTCGACAACATCTTTTCGGAGATGACTGTCCACGAGAACCTTGAAATGGGCGCGTTCCTCAAGCGTGGCGACTTTTCCGCCGCTGCAGACCGTGTTTACCAACTTTTCCCGGACTTGAAGTCCAAACGAAGGACGCCAGCAGGCAGTCTTTCGGGAGGTCAACGCCAGATGGTGGCGATGGGTCGAGCCCTCATGCTCGATCCGAAAGTGCTCCTGCTTGATGAACCGACAGCGGGTCTGTCACCAAAATACATGGAGCAGATATTCCAGATTACCCGTGACGTTCGGGATTCAGGCGTAGCGATCCTTCTGGTCGAACAGCATGCGAAGCAGGCGCTCGCCTTTGCTCATCGAGGCTATGTCCTGGCATCCGGCGGAAACCGACATCACGGCACCGGGCACGAGTTGCTGGCGAATCGCGCCGTGGCCGAAATGTTCTTGGGTGGATAGGCGGCATCCAACATGGAATTCATCACCTTCATCAACTTCTATCTCGTTCCTGGAATTGTGATCGGCTCGATCTACGCATTGGGCGCCATCGGCATCACGCTCGTCTTTTCGATCATGCGCCACGCGCATCTTGCGCATGGCGACATGGCAACCTCAGGCGCATTTCTGGCACTGGCGGGCACAACAATCTTCGGTCTGCCAACCTATGCGTCGCTCCCACTAGCCATCTGCGCCACAGGCTTGATCGCCGTAGGCATCGACAAGTTGTTCTACTCGCACCTGCGAGCCCTACCCAAGATTCTGACGACGATCTCGTCCCTCGGAATTGCCCTGATGATCCGGTCGGGTGTGCAGATCGTCTGGGGTGTCGATACGCGCCTCTACTCCAACGGGATCTCCAGGCCAGAAAACTGGTTCGGGCTTAAAATAAAGCCGATCGAGATCTCAACCTTGGCAACAGTCTTCGTTCTCGTCGTCTCGCTGCTGGCATTCCTCGCAAAAACGAAGTGGGGCAAAGCAATGCGCGCGATGTCCGACAACCGAAATCTCGCCCTTCTCTCCGGCGTAGACAACAACAAGGTCGTTGCCCTGACGTGGTTCATCTCCGGCGGGCTCTGCGCAGCGTCAGGTTATTTCCTCGGAATCAATACAGAACTTAAGTCGATGATGGGATGGCACATCCTGCTCCCGACTTTTGCGGCAGCAATCTTGGGCGGAGTCGGAAAGATCGAGGGTGCGGTCGCTGGCGGACTCATCGTCGGTATCGTCGAAGAACTCTCCGTCATGTTTATCCCGAGCGAGTACAAAGCTGTCAGCTCGTTCGCAATACTTCTGTTGGTCCTAATTATTCGCCCAACTGGGTTGTTCAAAGGCAAAATTCTCTAGAGAGCGAACAATGGATATTATTGCCTTTCTAAACTACCCGATCTACCTCGCGATCTTGATGTGCATCTACGGGTGCCTAGTGATCGGCCTCAATGTGCAGTGGGGATATGCGGGCTTGTTCAATGCAGGCATCGCAGGGTTCTTCGCCATTGGCGCCTATGTCACCGCGATCCTGACATCTCCGGCTGCTGCTGACCGGGTCGGAGGGTTTGACCTCCCGGTCCCGGTCGGAATCCTTGGCGCGATGGCGGTAGCCGCCCTCGTGGCGTGGCCAGTCGGGAAGATTTGCCTGCGATTCCGCGGCGACTACCTGGCCATTGTCACGATCGGCGTCGCTGAAACGATCCGTCTCATCGCCAGAAGCGAGGATTGGTTGACAGGGTCAACGCGCGGCATCAACGACGTCCCGCGCCCTTGGGGATCTCTCCCCTACTTTCAATCGCAACTCGCGTATCTGGGACTCGCGGCAGCGGTCGTACTGGCCGTGTACCTGCTGGTCGAGCATCAATCCAAGTCGCCTTGGGGGCGCATGATGCGCTCGATCCGCGACAACGAAGCCGCGGCAGCCGCTATGGGAAAGAATGTCCCATACCGCCGTCTCCAAGCCTTCGTTTTGGGTGCGGCTTTCATGGGTTTGGGCGGCGCTCTGTACACGCATCTGGGGCGCTCGATTACTCCAGACGCGATCGATCCAATGATTGCCTCTTTCCTCATATGGATCATGGTCATCCTTGGCGGCTCCGGAAACAACAGGGGCGCTTTGCTCGGCGTCGTTGTTGTCTGGATGATTTGGTCGGCGTCGGAGTTTCTCACCGACATGCTTCCAACTGCGATCTCCCTGCAGGCAAAATACGGGAGAATATTTCTAGTCGGATTGCTTCTTCAGTTGGTTCTTCGGTTCAGGCCGGAGGGAATACTTCCCGAGCCACTGTCGAGGCTGCCTATAAAGAATCTGAAGGAAAACGAACGAGCAGAATAACCTCGAACATCCTGCGAATGAACGACCCTTGGATTGGGGAACAAAATGGAGATTGGCATGAAAAAGTGTATCGCAGTCCTCGCAACGCTCTTGAGCGCTACCGCACTGGCTTCGCCCGCTAAGGCAGACAAGACCATTGGCCTCCTTGGTGGAATAACCGGCGGAGCGGCGGCTTTGGCGCCGGAGATCATGAAGTCCTACGACTTCACGGTGAAGCAGATCAACGAGCAGGGTGGGCTCCTTTCGGGTGAAAAGCTCATTGGAGCAGTATTTGACGATGGCTGCACGCCTCAAACCGCTGCCGACGCCGCTACCAAGGCGATCAACGTGTCAGGCGCGATTGCGATTGTCGGCCCTTGGTGCTCGGGTTCGGTGCTTGCTGCGGCGAACCAGGTGACCATTCCCGCGGGGATCCTGGTGGTGACGCCGAACGGGACGTCGCCAGCGATTACCCATTTGAAGGACAACGACACCATTTTCCGCACAATGGCGTCCGACTCGTACCAAGGTCAGGTCTTGGCGAGAACGCTGCTAGAGCGCGGCGTGAAGCAAATCGCCGTTTCCTACATCAACAACGACTACGGTAAGGGTTTCGCAGAAGCCTTCAAGGCTGAGTACGAAGCAAAGGGCGGCAAGATCGCTGGGTATGCTGGCCACGAAGAAAACAAGCCATCCTACCGTTCCGATTTGGCCGAACTTGCGAAGGAAGGCGCTGATACGCTCCTTCTGATCGATTACGGCGCGTCGTCCGGATTGACGATTTTGCGCGAAAGCATCGCCAACGATTTCTTCAAGAATTACGTCGGTGGTGAAGGCATGAAGGCTGCCGCGTTGATCGAGACAATCGGCGCGGAAAACCTGAGCAACGTCCATATTTCTTCTCCCGTCAGCGAGGAGTCGGAATCCTCGAGATCTTCAGCGAACAGTTCAGGAAGTTCGGGGGCGATCCGAACGCCTTTTCGACGGCGACCGCCTATGACGCGATCTTCATGGTCGCGCTCGCGATCGAGAAGACCGGCGGTGACAAGTCGAAGCTTCCTGCCGCACTTCGCTCAGTCACCGGCGGCAAGGGCGAGCCCATCCTCGTCGGCGAGTGGAAGAAGGCCAAGGAGTTGATCGATGCCGGCAAGGAAATCGACTACAAGCCTGCGTCCGGCAACCTCAAATTCGATGAGAACGGAGACGTGCCCGGAAACTATGCGCTCTTCAAGATCGGAGCGAAAGATTTCGAGTTCGTGCAGACAATGAAGTGACTCCTCCGGAAGCGGTTTCCCGAGGCAAGATCTGCCACGGGGAACCGCTTCGAATAAGCGTCCGCTGAAAAGCGTCAACGGTAGCGCTTGCGGAGCTCCATTCGTGCGGACATAGCGAGCACCGCGAAGCGCGGGGAGCATTGTCTAGGCCATCGCGAAATTGTGACGACCTCAACAGCTAAGGACACGCGGACGCCGACAGAGCCTTCCACCGGCGTTTCAAACAGTCAAAGGCTCCGCGCGCTGGGCGTGGCGCTTAACACATCAGAATTGGAACGGTTTGCAATGGCTATCCACGGAACGATCCGCAGTCCGAGAGCAATCTATTTTGGCAGCGGTCAGCGTGATGCTGTTCCTGTGATCGTCCGGCAGTTCGGCACCCGCGCGTTTTTATGCAGCGACGAGCGGCTTCAGCAAGATCCAAAGCTTTCGGCACTCGTGGAGGCGATACGAGGTACCGGAATTCAGATCGAGACCTATGAGCGGACCGTCGCAGAACTTCCCCTGGAATGCATTCACGAGGCAGCTGGTGTGGCCAAGGATTTCAATCCTGATGTCATAGTCGGCATAGGCGGTGGCAGCTGCCTGGATCTCGCGAAACTCGTGTCTCTGGTCCTGAAACACGGCGACGACCTCTCCATCTTCTACGGCGAATTCAAAGTTCCTTCGCCGCTTCTCCCTGTGATTGCCATACCGACGACGGCAGGGACCGGCTCCGAGGTCACCCCTGTCGCGGTCCTTGGTGATCCTGCACGGAAAACGAAAGTTGGAATATCCAGCCCTTACCTCGTTCCCGAAATCTCTGTCTGCGATCCTGAGTTGACGCTCACCTGCCCGCCGAAGCTGACTGCTATCGCCGGCGCTGACGCTATGACGCATGCGATCGAGGCTTTCACTGCAATAAAGCGTCCGTTTGCTCCTGAACTGGCGTTGAAACAGGTATTCGTTGGGAAGAACATTCAGAGCGATGCCCAAGCGCGTGTTGCGATCGCAGCGCTGGCGGGCAACCTCAAGAAGGCAGTATCGGAAGGCAGTGATTCCGAGGCCAGAGAGCAGGTTATGTATGGCGCCATGGCCGCAGGTCTGGCGTTCGGCGTCGCCGGAACTGCGGCAGCACACGCGATCCAGTATCCGATAGGTGCTTTGACCAAAACTGCTCATGGCCTGGGCGTGGCGACACTCATGCCGTACGTCATGGAATACAATCGACCCGTTTCCACACCTGAGTTTGCTGAAATCGCCAGACTGTTCGGCGCCAGCGGAACTGATGACGAAAAGCTCGCCGATCTCGCGATTGACCTCGTGGCGAAACTCTTCGCGGATATCGGGATTCCGGCGACAATCGCTGACCTCGGGATAACCGAGGGGCAGCTCAACTGGGTTGCCGAGCAATCGCTGCTGTCGGCTCGTCTCGTTAACAACAATCGTCGCCCATTGGATCATGCGGCGCTGCTAAAGATCGCGACAGCATCGTTTAGCGGCGATCGTGATCACCTCCGAACCTGAAAATCAAAAGGTGTACCATGTCCCAAGCTAATCGAGCGTCCGCGACAGCTGACTTCGTCATCCTTCGATACGACCTTTTTATCGGCGGCGCTTGGCAGCCTTCTGCTTCAGGCGCTCGGATCGACGTTTCTGATCCTTCAACCGAGGACGTCATTTCGTCGGTTGCAGATGCCACTGTTGAGGATGGCATCAAAGCAGTCGACGCGGCTGCCGTCGCTGCGAAGACGTGGTCGGCGACCTCTCCTCGCAAACGGTCCGATATCCTCATGCGAGCCTTCCAGCTCATGACCGAGAAAGCAGAGTGGCTTGCCGAACTGATCTCTCGCGAGAACGGCAAGGCGTTGCCGGATGCTCGTGGCGAAGTCGCTTACGCTGCGGAGTTCTTTCGATGGTATGCCGAAGAGGGCGTACGCCTGAACGGCGAGATATCGGTTTCGCCGAGTGGAAATAATCGTATCATTGTTCAGTATCAGCCCATAGGTATCGCCGTCCTGGTCACCCCCTGGAATTTTCCTGCGGCGATGGCAACGCGAAAGATTGGACCGGCCCTGGCTGCCGGCTGCACCTGCATTTTGAAGCCCGCGACGGAGACGCCTCTGACTGCCTATGCTATCGCCGAGATCCTGACTGAAGCTGGGGTGCCCGCAGGCGTTGTCAACGTTGTGACGACTAGCAAATCCGGTCCTGTCATCGCAGCCATGCTACACGACCCGCGCGTCCGCAAACTCTCTTTCACGGGCTCTACCGAAGTTGGTCGAATACTACTTCGCCAGGCCGCGGATCAGGTCATCAGCTGTTCGATGGAGTTGGGTGGTAACGCTCCGTTTCTCGTGTTCGATGACGCCGACATCGATGCTGCCGTCGATGGGGCGATGATCGCAAAGATGCGCAACGGCGGTGAGGCCTGTACTGCCGCTAACCGTTTCTATGTTCAACGCGGAGTCCTGGAGGCATTTACTGCGAAGCTTGCCGAGCGGATGGGGGCGATGAAGGTCGGCATCGGCTACGATCATTCGACGCAACTCGGTCCGCTGGTCAATGCCAGCAGCCGAGACAAGGTGGCGTCGCTTGTCCAAGATGCCATAGCTCGCGGGGCCAAAATAATGACCGGCGGAAAAGCGCGGGAGGGCAAAGGCTTTTTTTACGAGGCCACCGTTTTGACGGACGTTTCGGCAGATGCCGCGATCCTGAATGAAGAGATCTTCGGACCGGTCGCCCCGGTCGTTGCATTCGAAACCGAAGAAGAAGGCATATCTCTGGCTAACCAGACAGAGTACGGCCTCGTAGCCTATATCTATACAAAAGATCTCGCTCGCGGCCTTCGCGTCTCCGAACAGATCGAGAGCGGGATGATAGCGTTGAACCGTGGGCTCGTTTCAGATGCCGCAGCACCCTTTGGCGGTGTGAAGCAGAGCGGGCTTGGTCGCGAAGGCAGCCATCACGGGCTGTTGGAATTCACCGAGGCGAAGTACATAGCCACTTCCTGGTGAGTGACGGAAATAGATCCAGGTGGACGCCCTCGCGAGCGTAGATGCCGGACTGTCGGTTCAAAGGCAGGTGGTCGCAATATTTGGAGACCAGCACATGGGCGATCAATCCTTGGCCTGGCCTACCGCGCTCGATCGGCAGGCTCGGCATTGTCGGCTGGGTGATGGCCTCGCAGTCCCGGCAGCTCAGTTTCGGCCGCACATGCACGACGACCTTGAAGTGTGACGGCACATATTCCAGCACCTCGCGTTCATCGTCGCTGATCTTGCGCAGCCGCTCGGAACCGCAAGCCGGGCAAGCACAGGCTCCGGTGTGTGTGATGACCTCGCGCAGGAGGTGATCGGGCAGCGGCCGGCGATTGCCCACACGCTGGGGCCTGGTCGGCTTCGGCATCACGCCTGGCATTGCCGCAGTCACATCGTGGCAAGCTTCGTTGGCGGCCTCGGTCTCCTCCAGGTCGCCGATGATCAACTCGAGCAGATCGATCTGGCGATCGAGCTTCTCGGACGACTGGCCGAAGCGCGCGCGCCGAAGCGTCGCCAGCTGGGCTTTCAGCTTCTCGATATGCAGCGTCTTGGCGTAGAGTTCGGCCTGCAAAGCCGCTGCGAACGCACGCAGCGCGTCCGGATCCGACGGCAATTCCGCAGTGGCGAGAGACATGCCGGCTTATAGCAAAGTCATGACTCGCGGGCGAGGATAAATGCTTGGAATCAGGAACTTATTTAGATGGCTTCCGGGCGCGTGACCGGTTCCGGCGCGGCGGTCCGTCGCCAATCAATCCCTTCAAGCGAGGGGACATAGGAATACCCCTGATACTGACGCTGATGTGGCGTTGTCGGCAGAGGTCGAGGTCGTCGAGCCGACCCATCCGCTTTATCGGCGACGCTTTCAGGTTGTCTCTGTCATACGCGAGTCGTGCACTGCCCGCATGGTGCGCGTGGAATGGCGATTCGGCCTCACGCTGCTGTTGCCTTTGAGTGTCACGGATATCGGAGCGTTCGAAGAGCCGCGCACGATGCGCACGAAGCTCAGCGTCGAAGCATTGGAAGATTTGGTGGCGGTGGCCGAGGCAAGCGAGGGCGCATGCCTGTCGAGCCCCGAGACGTCTGGCGCACGCTGCCGTCCACGCTCCGGCGGGCGGTCGTCGACGACCTCGCGTCAACGCTCGGGAAGGTGAGCGATGAGCTCGGATCTCATCACCACGCACCATCTGCAACGCAAGGCGGTCGTCTACATTCGCCAGTCGAGCCCGCATCAGGTGATCAGCAACCAGGAAAGTCTGCGACTGCAATACGCGCTCAGCCAGCGCGCCCGCGACCTCGGGTGGCATGAAGCCGATATCGACGTCATCGATATCGATCTTGGTCTGAGCGGTGCCGCCGCGACATACCGGCAGGGCTTCAAGGACCTGGTCGCACGCGTCACTCTTGGGGAGATCGGCCTCATCCTGTCGATCGAGGTGACGCGGCTGGCCCGCAATTGCTCGGACTGGTATCCGCTTCTTGATGTCTGCGGTCACCGTAGCTGCCTGATCGCGGACCGGGACGGCATTTACGATCCCGGCACGCCCAACGGCCGGCTTCTCCTTGGCCTGAAGGGGACGATCTCGGAACTGGAATTGCACACCATCCGCGGCCGACTGACGGCCGGCCTGCTCGCCAAGGCTGAACGCGGTGAACTGGCGCAGCCTTTGCCAGCTGGCCTCGTGCGCGATCCCAGCAGTGTCGTCACCAAGGATCCGGACCAGGAGGTGCAGGATCGCATCAGCTTGGTCTTCGACAGCTTCCTTTCTCTACGCACCGCCGTGCGGGTGATGCGGGCTTTGCACGCCGGCAACCTCTCGCTGCCGCGACGCGATCGGCATGGCGAGGTATGCTGGAGGCGGCCGACGATCCCGGCAGTGACCGACATGTTGAAGAATCCGGCCTATGCCGGGGCGTTCGTCTACGGCCGCAAGCGCCTTCGGCCACCCGGTCCATCCGGGCACCCGCAGAAGACGCCAAGGCCGATGCCGGAATGGAGGATCGTCGTGAAGGACAAGTATCCCGCCTATGTGAGCTGGGAGACCTTCGAGAAGGTCCAGGCCATCCTGCGCGACAACCGGAGCGACTATCTGCGTGTCAAGGGTCGCGGTGTGCCGCGCGACGGTGCTGCCCTGCTGCACGGCATCACCTGGTGCGGGGAGTGCGGGCACAAGATGGTCGTGCGCTACAAAGGCGGCAGCCAGTATGTCTGCAATCATCTGCGCCAACAGCATGACGTGCCGGAGTGCCAGTGCCTGCGGGCCGCGCCGATCGACCGCCAGGTCGCAGCCGCATTCCTCGAAGCCGTGGCGCCAGCCGAGATCGAGGCACTCGCCAAAGCGCGCAAGATGCGCCGCCGCGCCAACGACGCTCTGCGCCATGCCCAGGAACAGCAGATTCAGCGCTTGCGCTACCAGGCGTCTCTCGCTGAGCGCCAGTTCAATCGGGTCGATCCGGATAACCGGCTCGTCGCCTCCGAGCTGGAGCGGCGTTGGGAAGAGGCGCTACTGGAACTGAGACAGGCTGAAGAGACGCTCAAGGGTAAGACCGACGCCTCGCTGCCCGAGCCGCTCGGCATCGATCAACGCTTGCGGGCAAAGGTCGTGGCTTTGGGAGCGCGGCTGCCCACGATCTGGGTCGATCCGGCGACGCCTCGCGAGCATCGTAAGGCCCTGCTGCGCTGCCTGATCGACAAGGTCGTCATGCGCCGCGGCGCCCGCGACCGGGCCGAGGTGCGCATCGTGTGGCGCGGCGGTGCGACGACAGAACTCGCAGTCATGATGCCCGTCAATGGCCTGGCCGCGCTGCCGCGCCAGGACGAGATGGAACGGCGGATCTGCGAATTGGCCGCCAAAGGCGTCTATGACGATGAGATCGCGCGCATCCTCACCACTGAAGGTCACCGCTCACCACGGTGCGTCGATGCCGTGCTTCCCAGCACCGTGCGAGGCGTTCGTCTTCACCATCACATCAAAACCACGCGGCAGCGCACCCGGTGGCCTAAGATCGAAGGACGGCTTTCCGTCACGGAGCTGGCTACGCGACTGCGCATCCCGCCGAAATGGATTTACACCCAACTCCGGCGCGGCAAGCTTCTGACGTTCTTCGATCCTGCCGGCCGCTATCTCTTTCCGGACGAAGAAGCGGCCATGCAGGCCATAGGCAAGCTGCGCGAACACGGTATCGATCACGTCGATCTCAGGGAAGATCAGCCTCACGAGGAGGGGTATTGTTATGGGTAGTCGACGAGCAAGGCCAACTGGGCCGGCGTCAGCTGCAGCCGACCCGCCACGATCGGCGGCCAGACGAACTTTCCTTGCTCCAAGCGCTTGGCGAACAGGCACAGCCCGCTTCCGTCCCAAGCCAGGATCTTCAACATATCGCTGCGCTTGCCCCGGAACACGAACAGTGCCCCCGAGAAGGGATCGGCGGCCAGCACGTTCTGGACCTGGGCGGCCAAACCATTCATCCCTTTGCGCATATCGCACGGCTGCGTCGCCAAATAGACCCGCACCCCAGACCCGGGCGCAATCATGTCAACGCCTTCAAAGCAGATAGCACCCGCCGCAGCGCCGCCTCGCTGACCGCGGCGTCCACCCGCACGCGCTCACCGCTGACCAAGATAACCTCAATCATGCCGCGCTGTTCCGCTCCGGCCACCGCAGCTGGAGAGGCAGTTGGCGCGCTGCTGATGACCTCGACCGGGATCAGCTCCAACGGCGAAGTCGCCGACGCCGGCGGGCGCATCTGTCGCCGCCACGTGAACAGCAGGTTCGCATTGATGTCGTGCCGCCGCGCCACCAGCGACGCCGACGCGCCAGGCTCATAGCTCTCCGCCACCAGCCGCTGCTTCTCTTCGAGGGTATATGACTTGCGCCGGCGCGCGCGCGCTGTCTCGCCACGAAAATCTTGGCCTGCCACTCCATCCGTCGCGATCGTGTCCATTAAGCCCCACTCGTGGACACTATCTTAAGCGTCCAGAGCCCGACCCCTATCCGATCCGAGCCTCGCCACGGAAGGCGGTCATCACCGGGCGCTTACGTTCGACAGGCAGGAGAAATATCAGCAGCCGCCCGACTACGGCCCCGACCTTAGCAAGATCGTCAAATTTCTCGCCGTGGTCGAGAACCGGCTAGAGGCGGTCGAGAAATCGCCCATCCTGCAAAAAGGCCCGGAGCATTACGCGCGCGTCCTCGAGCATGGCGGCGACGGCCTGGTGAGAACCGCCGCGCTCGCGCTCGAGCGCCGGGCGTCCGACCTTGAGCGCGAGGCGGTCATCGACCGCCCGCAAATATGCCGGCGCGTTTCTTCAGAGGTTCGCCTTCCACTCCCGGAGCCGGCACGATCCGCTGCTTGCGGCCGTCGCCACCTTGAAGGTGTTCTATGCGGACTGACGCCGCGCCTGTTACTTAATCGCATCCTATTCGTCCATCTGACAAAGTCGGAGCGCGAACTGATCCTCGAAGACGGAAAAGCGTGGCCCCTTCCGGCAGGCATAGGCAGGCGTTACGACGGGTTGAGAAATATCAGGCGGACTGGTAAGCGGCTCTTAGCGCGACCTTATCGATCTTGCCAGTCGCAGTGCGTGGCAAGCGGTCCACGAATTCGACGCGTCTCGGCTTCTTGTAGCTGGCGATCAAGGAGCGGCAATGTTCGATGATCTCGTCCCCCGACACGTCTCCCTCAGCTACGACAACGGCGAGAACCGATTCTCCCGATACTTTGTCCGGTATCCCGACGACAGCTACCTCGGCAACGCGCGGATGCGCGCCGATGGCCATTTCGACTTCGCGGCAGTAGATGTTCTCGCCGCCGGAGACTATCATGTCTTTCTTACGGTCTACTAGGTACAAGTATCCGGAGGAATCGAGATAACCGACATCGCCGGTATGGTACCAGTTGCCACGTATTGCGTCGCGCGTCGCTTTCTCATTGTTCCAGTAGCCCGCCATATGGGTATCGGTCCAGGTAAGGACCTCGCCTGGAGTTTCGAGCGGACACTCCTTTCCCTCATCGTCGACGATCCTGATTGAAACGCTATAAGGAGCCTGGCCCACCGAGGCGAGCAGTTTTCTGCCAGGAACGGCGGCCAGGCGCCGGCTTGCTTCGTTCTGGCGGTGCCATTCGTGCAAAACCTTGTCGAGCTTCCGCAGTTCGTCTTCCAGTTCGAGGAGCCGACGAACCAGCGTCGACATCGCCACCTTCGCCATCTCAGGAAGCAGGGTCTGCGGATCATGCTCGTCGAAGACGGCGCGCGTTAGCTTTATGAGGTTCACCACACCCGGGTTGCAGACCAGTCCGAACTCCGCCAGATGCGCCCGCAAGGCGTTCGCCGCCATGGTGCGCTGGCGCACGATCAGAGCTCGGGTCCGATGAACCATCAGGATGCTTTGCTGTTCCGGCGTCTTGACCGGAACGAAGCGCATGGTCGGGCGCCGGACGGCTTCGCAGATCGCCTCGGCATCTGCGGCGTCGTTCTTGCCTCGCTTCACATAGGCTTTGACGTAGGCCGGCGGCATCAGCTTGACCTCATGCCCCAGCGCAGCCAGGGCTCGAGCCCAATGATGCGCCGTGGCACAGGCTTCCATGCCGACCAGACAGCTCGGAAGCGTGGAGAAGAATTTGATCATCTGCTTCCTGAGCAGCCTCTTCACCACGACGACGGTGCCGTCATCGGCAATACCATGAACCTGGAATACGCTTTTGGCCAAGTCGAGCCCAATCGTTGTAATCTTCATGCGGACGCTCCTTCCTCGGTGGTTCCGATCATCAACGGCCACCTTAAGGCACATCGATGCCGGCGTGAGGGGGCGTCCACCTCATCAAGCTTCGGATGGAACGATTCGTATTGACTGACGCCCAGTGGGCGAAGATGGAGCCGCACTGTCTTGGCAAGCCGACAGACCCAGGACGAAGCGGCAGCGACAATCGGCGGTTCATCGAAGCGGTGCTGTGGGTCGTGCGCACAGGCAGCCCGTGGCGTGACCTGCCCGCCTTCTTCGGCAACTGGAACACCGTTTTCAAGCGATATCGGGACTGGGTCAAAGCCGATGTTTTCATTCGGCTTTTCGAAGCCTGCTCGGACGAACCGGACATGGAGTACGCCATGGTCGACGCCACCATCGTCAAGGTCCATCGCCACGGCCAGGGCGCAAAAGGGGGACTCAGAGCCAGGCCATCGGCCGCTCCAAGGGCGGCATGACCACCAAGATCCTCGCGCTCACCGACGCGCTCGGCAATCTGGTCCGCTTCGTCCTCTTGCCCGGCCATCGCTTCGACACGGTCGGCGTGTCGCCGCTCATCGACGGCCTCTCCTTCGACGCTCTGATCGCAGACAAGGCCTTCGACAGCAACACCATCATCGCCGACCTCGACGAGCGCGGCGCCAAGATCGTCATTTCTCAGCATCCACGTCGAACCAAACCCTTGCCGCTCGATGCCGAGATGTACAAATGGCGTCATCTGATCGAGAATTTCTTCTGCAAGCTCAAAGAGTTCAAGCGCATCGCCATGCGCGCCGACAAAACCGACCAGAGTTTCAATGCCATCATCCATCTCGCCGCAGCCGTCATAAACTCCAGATGAATCTCAACAGGCCTTAGGCAGGAAGCAGTGCATGGCGCGAGGTGAAACGATCCAGTCGTTCATCGACAGTGGCGACACTCTTACCGCCTATTGCCACAACTCGCGGTGCCACCATCGTCAAGTTCTGGAGATGACGAAGCTGCGCGACCGTCTTGGACCTGATCATGGCGCAATGCATGACGATCTTGTGCCATTGCTCGTCTGTTCCAAATGCGGCGGTAAGAAAATCGGGCTGATCCGGTCGCCAAAAGGCAATGAGAGGCGCTTGCCCGGCGGCGCGCACAACAGCTATCAATTGGCCAAGGATGGGCGATAGGGACGCCGGAAAAGGGGAGAATGCGGTGGATACTCTAATCGAGCTGACGGCAGATGTCGTTTCGGCCTACGTCAGCAACAACGCGGTGCCGGCCGGCGAACTGCCTGGCCTAATAGCAGATATTCATTCGGGGTTGGGACGCGTAGGTGGCGCGGCGCGGGAGCCAGAGCAAATCGAAAAGTCAAAGCCCGCTGTTAATCCTAAGAGATCGGTTCACGACGACTACATCGTCTGTCTCGAAGACGGAAAGAAATTCAAATCACTGAAGCGCCATTTGATGACCCACTACGGCCTTACACCGGAACAGTATCGGAAGAAATGGAGCCTTGATCCAAGCTATCCGATGGTCGCTCCGAACTATGCCGCGGCCCGGTCTGCGCTCGCAAAAGAGATGGGCCTTGGTCGCAAGCAAAGTCGGCAGAAATCGCGAAGCTCTTCTAAAAAGCGCGCGAGCCAATGATGGAGCGCTCGAGTTCATCCAGCGGCGGCGAGTGCCCAAGCATCACAACCGGACGACGAGTGGCGGCGGCCAGCCTCGCCGATCATGCGTACGGCGCCTTCCGAAGAACCGCCAGTAGGCGATCGATGGCGGCATTCTCGCGTAGTGCGGTCAGGTGGTTGTCGGTCAGCTCATAGATCGCGCTGGCGATCTCTTCCGCTCCCCACCCGGCTGCTGCGACATTCTCCCACAGATCGCGGAACGCTTCGTCGATCGATATCTGGCAGTCGATCGCACGGTCTGGATATTGTTCCACGGTCCTAAGTGCGACAACTACCGAACGGCACGTCAGAATACCGCACGACGTTTTTTGTCGTAGCTCACAACTCGACCATTGGCGTTCGAAAAACCGGACTCCGGACCGAAGATCATCGCAATCGCCGCTGCATTTCAGCGCAAAGTACGACATTTCCCCGAACGAAAGTCATACCGTTCTAAGTGTGTTGTTAGCGTCCTTTTCCTGCAATTTGGGACCTGAATGTAAAAGACAATCGCCTGGCCGAGTGCCAATATCCGCTAAATACGATGCTTACATTCTGTCGAGCGACCGACTTCGCCGAGCGCAACTAAATTGCCTCTCAAAGTATACGTTAGCTCGAAAATAAAACAAGCTCACATACCGATGAAGTGACACTCTTCTCAAAAATGGAGGCTACCGAATGAATCGCCTATACATCGTTGCGTGCGCAGCATTTGTTACGCTCTGTGGCGTTGGCACCGCTGTGACGGCTGGTGTACTTGACGACATTAAGTCAAGAGGCGTGGTGAGGGTTGCCGTCGGCGAGGATTTTCAACCGTTCGGTGGCGTGGGACCGGACATGAAGCCTATGGGGTATGACGTTGACGTCGCCAATCACCTCGGTGAGAAGTTGGGCCTCGGTGTTGAGCTCGTACCGGTTATCAACGCCAACCGCATCCCCTCTCTTCAGACCGGCAAGGTCGACATAATTGTTTCGACACTGGGGAAAACGGCTGAGCGTGAAATGGTTCTGGATTTTACTCAGCCGTATGGGTTGATGTTCAATGCTGTGTTCGCCCCGTCCAATATCCAGATCAACGATGCCGCAGAACTATCGGGCAAAACAATTGGCGTCACCCGAGGTACAATCATCGACATCGAGCTATCCAAGATTGTGCCCTCGGACGCAACTATCAAAAGGTTTGAAGACGAAGACAAAACCACCTCGGCATTTTTGTCCGGCCAGGTGGATGCCATCGGAACCGTAGATCTTGCTGTCAAGGCTCTAATTAAGAAGAACCCGGTCCGGGTGCCCGAGGTCAAATTCATAATCAATCGGTCGCCCCTATATATTGGCCTTCCCAAGGGTGAGGTTCCGCTGCGAGAGGCGATTGATGCCGTTCTGACGGAGATGAAGGCTGACGGATCGTTGAACGCAATCTCAGAGAAATGGCTGGGTGAGCCCCTGCCTGACGATCTGTAAACGTACGCGCGATGCGCATCGCCAGGCGGAGCGAAATCAGGTGCACTATATTTTCGACTACAGCTGGATGGCTTCATATATCGGTGTTCTGATATCCGGCTTGAAACTCACTGTCACCTTGATATGGGTCGGTGGCTCGCTGGGCTTTATTGTGTCTGTTCTGTGTGCGTGGATTCGCACACTGGGCGGGCCCTGGACGAGGTTCGTGGTCGGCTCATATGTTGAGTTTATCCGGAATACGCCCTTTATCATTCAGCTGTTCTTCATTTTCTTTGGCTTGCCACAGATGGGTCTGCAGTTGCACGAGGCTACGGCAGCCTACATTGCGATGACTATCAACCTTGGCGCTTACGGTTGTGAAATCATACGTGCTGGTATTCAGGTGACCCCTAAAGGTCAATGGGAGGCGGGCGCCAGCCTGGGAATGAGCAAGAACCAAGCGTTTCTATATATTGTCTTACTCCCAGCCTTGAATAGAACGTGGCCCGCCTTTTCTTCGCAGATCGTCATCGTGATGCTCGGTTCGGCCGTCGTATCGCAGATATCCGTGGAGGATCTAACCTTTGCAGCAAGCTTCATTCAGTCACGGACTTTCCGTGCATTCGAGGTATATCTAGCAACGACGATCGTCTACCTCGGACTCGCTGTTGCAATTCGATATTTTCTCAGCCTGCTTGGGCGGTTCCTCTTTTACAAAGGAACGGCACAGTGAGCGGCTTCACATTTTGGGATATCCTCTGGAACCTAATCCTCGCGGCGCGATGGACCATCGTGCTATCGCTTGTCACGTTTGTCTTCGGCAGCGTGGTCGGATTATCTATCCTTTTTATGCGGATCAGCAGAGGATTGTTCACTCGCAGCCTCGCCAAATTTTACATTGAGATATTCCAAGGGACGCCGCTCCTGATGCAGCTTTTTCTGGCGTTCTTCGGGCTCGCCCTCTTTGGAATCGACGTTCCTGCTTGGCTCGCGGCGACTCTTGGCCTCACGTTATGGTCTGCATCATTCTTCGCTGAAATCTGGCGCGGCTGCGTCCAAGCTGTCTCCGATGGCCAACGAGAAGCATCCGCGAGTCTGGGGTTGGGCTGGTATCAAACGCAGATTTATGTGGTGTTTCCTCAGGCTATACTCCTCTCCATTCCGCCAACGGTTGGTTTTCTCGTGCAGATAGTAAAGGCAACGGCCCTTACCTCGATCATCGGCTTCACAGATTTGTTAAAAGCCGGTTCAGTAATTAGCAACAATACCTTCGAGCCATTTTTGGTGTACGGCCTCGTGGCGTTACTGTACTTCCTGCTCTGCTGGCCGTTGTCCCTGTCCAGTTTTCATATCGAAAGGAAGTTGAATGGCACTTCTGGAAATTAATCACTTACGAAAATCCTATGGTCAGGCCGAGGTCCTAAAGAACATTAGTCTCGACGTCGACAGGGGAGAAGTCATTGCTATAATCGGCAAAAGTGGATCAGGGAAATCGACCTTTCTACGCTGCCTGAACGGATTGGAGGTTGCTTCATCGGGCGACGTGACTTTGGATGGTGTCCGCCTGATTCAGGAAGAAAAGTCGCTTAAGAGGCTACGATTAAAGGTCGGAATGATCTTCCAGCAATTCAACCTCTTTCCGCATCTCTCAGCGCTCGACAACGTTGCCTTGGGTCCCCGCGTCGTAAGTGGGGTGGCCCGTGAAATCGCGCAGAAGAAAGCCCACGTGATGCTAGACAAGGTAGGCTTGGGCGCACGAGTACACGCGCGCCCAAGCGAACTGTCAGGTGGGCAGCAGCAACGTGTGGCGATAGCAAGGGCTCTTGCTATGGAGCCGCTAATCCTGCTCTGCGATGAAATTACATCGGCCCTTGATCCTGAACTCGTCGGGGAGGTTCTCGCCGTCGTCAAGCACCTTGCCGCAGAAGGAATGACGCTCCTCATGGTCACCCATGAGATGCGTTTTGCACGCGACGTATGCACCCGTGTTGTGTTCATGCACGCGGGCCATATCCACGAAGTTGGGCCTCCCGAGGAGATATTCACCGCACCGAAGACACCGGAGTTGAGGCAGTTTCTTGGGCAGTAGTATATGGCAGAGCCGCAACCACACATCCAATTTAACGAAGAGTCCCCATCGTGAATGAACTGTCGAGCGCCGCCGTCAACATTCTCGAGCGCCTGGTTGGATTTGATAGCGCTCGTCGACCTCGGCCGATGAGGCAAGCCCGGCGCGCAATGAATGACCGGAGAATTTCAGGCCCCGCTCGATCTCCGGAAGATCGCCACGGATACCGGCGGCGACCGCCGTCTTCTTCACGAGGCGAGCCACCTCCTGATCGTTGAGCCGATCAGGCCCGACATCCTTGCCCTGGCCGGTCACGCGGCGGAAGAGGGGACCTTTGGCGAGTTTGGCGAATTTGATCCATGTCTCGATGGCTGCGACCGGGCAGGTCGCATCCGACGAGCCGCGGCCGACTTCCACTTCACGCCAGCCAGTCTTGCCGCGCAGCATCACCAGCACGCCCTTGTCGAGGATCTCGATCCAGCCGCGGCCATCTTCCGTCTGGTCACGGCCCAGGTCCAGGCCGGTGAGTTCCGAGCGGCGTAGGCCGCCGGCAAAACCGATCAGCAGCATCGCCCGGTCGCGAAGGCCGCGCAGGGTTCCTCTGTCGAGCGTTTCCAGCATGGCGATCAGGTCTTCCGGCAAGATGGCTTCCTTCTGCCGGGGCGGGGCGGCGTGGGTGTTCCGGATACCGGCCATGACGGCCCGGTTAGCGGGTAGCTCGAATTTCGGCCAAGTTGAGGAACAATCAAAGCGCGCGTCTATGATCGGGTTACTGTACGTTGCTCGTCCTTGATGCGGCTGATGGTTGCTCGGTGTACGCGAAACAGGCGAGCAATATCGGCGCCCGAGCGCCCCGCAGCGAGCATAGCTCGAACTTCCTCGCGCTGTGGCTGGGTAAGTTTAGGTTGCCGTCCGCCCACCCGGCCATGCGCACGCGCAGCGTTAATCCCCGCTCTTGTTCGTTCGCGAAGCATGGCCCGCTCGAATTCAGCGAAAGATCCGAGCATCTGCATCATCATGCGGCCAGCGGGTTTTGTGGTGTCGATTGCCTCGGTGATGGAGCGGAATCCTGCCCCGGCGTCTTCGATCTTATCGAGAATGAGCAGCATGTCCCGCAAGGACCGCGATAGCCTGTCAAGTTTCCAGACGACGACGACATCGCCTTTATCCAACTCTCCGAGCAGACGGTGAAGTTCAGGGCGGTCCCATCGGCCGCCGGAAGCCTTTTCTTCGGCAATGCGCTTGCAACCGGCGGCCTTGAGGGCTTGCCGTTGCAGATCGATATCCTGATCCTCCGTCTTGGAAACTCGAGCGTATCCGATGAGCATGAGAAGTGACGCTTAATCTTGTTGCCAATGCTTTTCGTTTTGCAACAGGGTTTTGCACCCCATAAGTGCTTGTATCTGTTGCGGCAGCAAATGTGTTGCGCACACCCCCCTTTCCAGGGCCGATCAGATTGGACGCACAAAATTGTGGCTCATAGGGCTAGAATTCACGTGGAGAGCTCAAATGCACTCTGCTTATTGTTGACACAGATAGTCATGTTATCTAGCAACACCCCCTGACCACCTCACCCAGCCCCTTCCAGGGCAAGGCAATTCATCGTTGGTCATTGCCGAAGAAGGGGACGTCATGAGGAAACGTGTTGGTCTGTTCGCTGCGCTGGCCACTATCTTGGGCCATGGAGCCGCCGCACAGGAAGCGACGCAGTTGGAGCGGATCGTGGTGGAGGCGCTGGGCGGTGTGCCGTTGACCGCAACGATCGGCAATCTGCCAGAAGAATACGCTGGAGGGCAGGTGGCCAAGGGCGGTCGCGTCGGGCTGCTCGGCAACCGCGATATCATGGATACGCCGTTCAACATAACCAGCTACACGGCAAAGACGATCGAAGACCAGGGCGCGCGCACAGCGGCCGACGTGATGCTCAATGATCCTTCTGTCAGGAACACCCATTCATCCGGCGGCATAGTGGATTCCTTCTACATCCGCGGCTTTCCGATCAACGAAGGCAATTTGGGCGAGATCGCTTTCGACGGTGTGTTTGGCGTCGCCCCGGCCTATCGACTGTTCACGGACTATGCCGAACGTATCGAAGTGCTCAAGGGACCCGCTGCGCTGCTTTACGGAATCGCTCCGAACAGCAGCGTCGGCGGCATCATCAATGTCGTGCCCAAGCGCGCAGGCGAGGTCGATCTGACGCGCGTCACCACCGACTATGCTTCAGACCTGCAGGGCGGCGCGCATGTCGATGTGAGCCAGCGCTTTGGCGCGGAGCGCCAGTTCGGGGTTCGCCTCAACGGCAGCTATCACGGCGGCGACACGCCGATCGACGACCAGACGCGCGAGGTGTCGGTCGGATCCCTGGCGCTCGACTATCAGGGCGAGCGGCTCAGAGCGACGCTCGACGTCATCGGTCAGCGGGAAGATTTCGAGGCGCCGCAACGCCCCTTCTTTCCCCTTTCCGGTTTCGCCATTCCGGAAGCGCCCGAAAGCCGGCTCAACGTCCAGCAGCCCTGGGAGTGGTCGAAGCTCGAAGATAAGTCGGCGCTTGGACGCGTCGAATATGATCTCACCGATCAGGTGACGCTCTTGCCGCCGCTGGCGGCGGCAACTCACGCGTCGAGCGCCTGTTCGGGACGCCGATCCTCCTCAACGCGGCGGGCGACGTCAGCATCACGCCACAGAACTTTGTCTTCGACGTCGACCGGATCACAGCGGAAGCTGGCCTGCGCGCCCAGTTCGAGACAGGCGCTGTCGCCCATTCGCTAACATTCCAGGCGAACCATTTCCACCAGTCCCTCGACCGCGGTTCCAAGTCGGGGGCGACACAGTTTACCAACATCTATGATCCGGTTCCCCGCCCGGCGGAGGACGTGCCGGCGCCGACTTCCGTACCGACGGTTTCCGAGAGCGCGTTGTACGGATTTGCGCTCGCGGACACCCTGTCCATCTTCGACGAGCGGGTGCAACTGACCCTCGGAGGGCGGTGGCAACATATCGACTCGGAAAATTTCGACGCAACCACGGGCGCCGTCACCTCGTCCTCCGATGAAGGCGCGTTCACGCCGCTGGTAGGGCTTGTCGTCAAGCCGTGGGAGAACGTGTCGCTCTACGCCAACTATGTCGAAGGGCTGAGCATCGGCGATACAGCGCCTGCGACTGCAATTAATGCGGGCGAAACGCTGGCGCCTTACAGGTCCAGACAGATCGAGGTCGGGACCAAGATCGATTTCGGCCGCGTGGCGGTGACATTCAGCGCATTCCAGATCGAAAAGCCCTTCGGGCTGCTTGAGAGCCGCGGCAGCGATCTCGTGTTCGTGGAAGGCGGCGAGCAGCGCAATCGCGGCCTCGAAGTCAATGTTTTCGGGGAAGTGACGCCGGATCTGCGGCTGCTCGGTGGCGTGACGCTGCTTGATGGCAAGCTGACGAAAACGAACAGTGCGGCAACCCTCGGCAACACGCCGATCGGCGTGCCGTCGGTCCAAATCAATCTGGGGGCCGAATGGGACACGCCCTTCCTGGAAGGACTGACCCTGGCGGCCAACGTCATCCATACGGGCAAGCAATATGTCGACGCGGCAAACACGCAGGAGATTCCCTCCTGGACCCGGCTAGACCTCGGCGCCCGCTATCGCACCGACATCAACGACAGGACCGTCACGTTCCGGGGCTCGGTCGAGAATGTCTTCGACACTGACTATTGGGCCGGCGTCGCGAGCTTCGGCACCCTGGCGCAGGGTGCGCCGCTGACCGTGAAGCTGTCCATGACGACGGATTTCTAACACTGGAGGCGGGCGTTCGTCCTGAGCGCCCGCCACAGACCGTCTCATCGGCGTCCGGATCGGACTTCCCACGTCGCGATGCGCTGGCCGTCAGATCGCGTCGTCGATGATCAGATGTGGCACACCCTGCGAGCAGGGTTCGACGCGCGCCCTGATGCGGAAGGTGGCGGCGAGGTTGTCCGGCGTGAGAACACGCGGCGCCGGACCGAAGTCGTGTAGCATCCCGTCGGACAGGATCGCGACCTTGTCGGCGAATTTCAGCGCCAGATTGAGATCGTGCAGCGCGATCAGCACGAGCATGCCGCTATCGCGGGCAAGACCGCGGACACGGCGCATTGCCTCCAGCTGGCGATGCATGTCGAGCGCGCTGGTCGGTTCATCGAGAAGCAGCACCTGCGGTTCGCGCACGAGACATTGGGCAAGGCCGACGAGCTGGCGTTGACCGCCGCTCAGCTCGGAAGGGATTTCATTGGCAAGCTCGCCGATGTCGAGCGTGGCGAGTGCCCGGTCCGCCTCCACGAGATCGTCCGGCTGCAGGCGCCAGCCACTAACCTGCTTGCGCGCCAGAAGAACGGATTCGAACACGGTCAGCACCGCGCCGCCAGTCAGGTCCTGGGGCATGTAGGCGATGGCGCGATCGGCGTCGCGCACGCCTTCCAGCCGGCGCTCGCCGGGGCCTGGAAGGATGGCGGCGATGCGGCGGAACAGCGTCGACTTGCCCGCGGCATTGGGGCCGATGACGGCCACTACCTCGCCGCCATGGCAGGGCGGGAGCGTGACATCGCGCAGCACCGGGCGCGATCCGAACCGTGCGCCGAGGTGATGGGTGCTCAGCACTACCATATCTCTCTTCCGCTCTTCAGGATCAGATAGAGGAAGACCGGCAGGCCAATCGCCGCGGTCACGATGCCGATCGGCAGGACGGCGCCCGGCACAGCGATCTTGGCCAGAACCGAACTCAGGGACATGATCAGCGCCCCGGTCAGCGCGCTGGCGGGCAGCAGGAAGCGTTGATCCTCTCCGACCATCATGCGAGCGATATGCGGGCCGACGAGACCGATAAAGCCGATCGTGCCGACAAAGGCGACGGGAATGGCCGAAAGGAGAGAGACGAGAATGAGGGTCTCGAGCCGCAGGCGGCGCACGGGAACGCCGAAGCTTGCCGCGCGCGCCTCGCTGAGCCGCAATGCGGTCAATTGCCACCGGCGGCGCAGGAAGACCGGCAAGGTCAGCCCCACAACCAGCGCGGTGATGGCCAGCTTCGGCCATGTCGCCTTGGTCAGGCTGCCCATGGTCCAGAAGACGATGGCCGCGACCGCCTGCTGATCGGCGAAATACTGCGTGATGGCAAGCGCCGTATTGAAACTGAAAACCAGGGCGATCCCCAAGAGTACGATGGTCTGGACCGACGCGCCACGTCTGAGGCTTGCCAAATGAATGAGGAAGGCGGTCGCCATGGCAACCACAAAGGCATTCGCGGCAACGATATAGTCGCCGGCCATGGGAATGAGCGCGACACCGAAGGCGAGAGCCAAAGCTGCCCCGAAACTCGCGCCCGAGGAAATGCCGAGCGTGAAAGGGCTCGCCAGCGGATTGTTCAATATGGTCTGCATCTGCGCGCCGCCTATGGCCAGCGCTATGCCGACCACGATTGCCATCAGCGCGGAGGGCATGCGGATCGACCAGACAATGACACGCATCTGCGCATCCGCCTCGGCCGGCGAGACAAGCGTGCGCACCACTTCCCCGATCCCGTAGCTGGCCGGCCCGGTCGCGATGTCGCCGACAAACGCCGCACAGAGCCCGGCAGCCAGCGCGAGGAGAATGATCTGCCGCCTGACGCTCAGTACATTGTAGGCGCCACGTCCCGACCGGGGCACCGCTTCGTTGCGAATATCCGTCATGATGGATCGTCGGACAGGCTCACCGCATAGCCCGGCCGATAGTCGATGGGCAGGAAGCGGCGGTGATATTCGGCGAATGTCGCATCGGGATCGAGATCGGCGAACAGCTCCGGATGGAACCACTTTGCCAATTGCTGGTTGAGCTGCCCGAATGTCGAGGGGAGTAAGTCGCTACCGATATTGTGGCCGCCGGCAAGCTCGACATATTTGCCGAAATTCTCCGGGCCGAAGGAGAGGCAGCAGTCCTGCGAGTAACCGCCGATGCGTTCGATAAACACCCTGGGTGGTTCCGGTTTGTTTTCGGCAATGACGTCGGTGACCTGCGCCATCGCCTTATGGCGGAAGGCGATGATACCTTCCGCGCGTTGCTCGCGCCCCATGATCTTGCCGAGCAGGCGAATGGTCGGTTCGGTGTTTTCCAGCGGCTGGTGTCGGAAGTCGACGTAAAGAACCGGAATGTCAAATGCAGCGAGCTTCTCGACATATTTTGCGTCCTCGTTGGCCCGCATGGCTTCGAGGTTGAGCAGGACGGCATCGGGTTTCTGGATGACGGCCGACTCGATGTCGATCAGACTTTCCTCCTGCCCCTTGAAGACGGGCAGCTTCGCAAGATCGGGGAACACGTCGAGATATTGCGCGTAGGTGGCCGGATCGGCTTCGATCAGGTCGTTGCGCCAGGCGACGATATGAGACAACGGATCTTCGGGCGCCAGCGAGGCGACGAGATAGAGCTGCCGGCCTTCGCCCAGAAGCAGGCGCCTGGCGGGCACATTCACCGTGACCTCGCGTCCGGCAATATCGGTTACGGTGAGCGGCGTCTGCACCTGCCTCGCCTCTTCGCCGGCAAATGCCGGCAACCGGCCTGACGCAATCAGGAGAAGGGCGATCACGATGGCATGCAGCAGCGGTCGATGCTCGGTCATGGTCGGCTTCCTGCTTCGGCTGGTTGTCGCGCTTTGAGCCATATGCCGAGCGCCATCAGGAATGACAAGGCGTAGAGGATCGAGACGAGCGGGAATACGGCTTGCAACCCAAAAACTGCGTCGCTGTCACGCCGGCGATGATACCGCCGACGGAGGCCCCCTGCTGCCAGGTGTGCAAGGCCCAGCGCCGATCCCTGCCGGTCGTGCGGAATGGCTGCCGAGATCAGCGAAAGGAGAACCGGTGTCGTTCCCCCCAAGAGTGCGCCCCAGACAAAATAGAGCATGGCGAATGTCGCGACGGAGGTGGTGGTCCCAGCCAGATGCGTGACGAGAAGGCACGCGGTCGAAATCAACACGCTCCATCCAAGCACATAGGACCGGGATCGATCTTCGAAGAGCCGCGCCCACAGGGGCGCGGCCACGACAAAACCGAATGCCAGCAATCCGTAGCTGAGGCCGGTAATCCAGTTCCGGGCCCCGAAAACCTGCGTCATGTAGAGTGAAAACGGGACCTGCAGCACCATGCGGCTCGCAAGCAGCATCCCCATTAGAAGAAGAAGCGCCGTGACCGGAGCATCCGTCGATGCCTTCTGCACTGCGGCCACTGCTGCGGCGGGCCCGGCGGTGACAGCCCTGACTGGCGGCACGGGCAGGCTCGCCCAGGCGATGGCGGCACACAGGGCGCAGATCATGCCGGCCGTGAGGTTGATGGCGGCAAAAGGGAAGGAATCAAGAATGAGCCCGCCCAGGAAGGCCCCGCCCAGCGAACCGACATTGGTGGCGACCTGAAGCCAGGCGAAGAGCCGCGCGCGATCCTTCCCGCCCGTGATCTGCACACCATAGGCCTGCGCCGGAGCAATATAGCCGGCACAGCCTCCCTACAGAAAGCGCAGAACCAGGATCGTCCCGACATCTTGCGCAAAGGCAACAAGCAATTGCGTGACCGCCAGCCCGGCAAGCGCGCGAACCATCATCAGCCGATTGCCGTAGCGATCGCCCATGCGTCCCCAGAAGGCGCTTGTCAGCGACATGCCGAGCATCGGGCAGACATAAACGCCGATGCCCGCCAGGCCGAAGACACTGTCGGAATGGCTCAACGCCTTGATATGGATCGGCCAGAAGGGTCCGCTCATTTCCATCGCGCCCATGGAAACGAATTGCAGACCGAAGAGGAGAACGAAGACAGGCCCAAAACCGAGCAGGGCCGCGGCGGCGTTTGTCATTCGGCTTCCGCCAGCGGATTGGGCAGTTCGTGTTCGGCCCGATAGTCGCGATAGCGCTCCAGATGCATCCGCAGCACGGAACGCGTCGGCCACGGTTCCTCCAGAAAGGCTGCGCGCTCCTGCTGCCAGAACGCATCGGACAACATGCGCGGCCTGAGCGCTTCAAAGGCCTCCTCGGTCTCTTCCCGGAGGATGCGCCACAGGCGGTTGTCCGCCAGCCCATACTGCTCGGTCAGGCACAGCGCGATCTCGTGCAGGTGGCAGATGAAGCAGGCGTCGATGACGAAGGAGCGCACCAGGCTGATGTCCTCGTCGAACGTCGTGGGCAAGATACCCTGCCGGACAAAGGGTTTCAGACGGTAACCGCGTTCCTCGAAGAGGGGCGCGAAACTGCGACCATCACCGAAATCGCGGATCAGCAGTTTTCGTGAGTGGCCGGCATGGTCGAACAGGATCGTGCTGTTTTGCTGATGCGCCTCAAAGGCAATTCCGTAAATGAGATACATGGCGAGCGTCGGCCGGATGACGGTACGTGCATAGGCGTGGAAAAACGCCTCTATATCCGCGTCGCTTTCGCCGTTTCTGGCGATCAATTCGCAAATGATCGGACGTCCATCGAGAGGGCTTGCCGTGAGAAGTGCTGCGACGGCGACCGGCAACAGTCCGTCGGTGCGGGCCAGGGCGTTGGTGTCGCGATAGACCACCGAAAGGAAACGGCCCGGATGCTCGTCTCCTGTCTCTGGATTGTGAAGGATCGCGCCCAATTCTTCGGTGAAGATCTCGAGCCTGTCGCGCAAATCATCCTCCTTTGACAGGATGTCGCACATCATGGCGCTGAGACGCGGGCCCATATGGATCGACTTGGCCTGCAAAGTGCGCTGTTCACTGGTCAGCCAGATCGCCACCGGCAGTTTGATGAATGGTCGGGTTTCCTGCGTGTCCGGGAGCATCGTGCGGAACGACATGGACGGCAGCGTCACGATCTCCGGGCCGTCAGGGTCAAAAACGCCGGAAGCAATTTCGGACGCGAATTCCCGGCGCACGAAATTCTCCAGATGCCATCCGTGAACGGGCATGGGAAGCCAGTCTTCAGCCGACTTTCCACGCTGCTTCAAGCCCCCGGCCCAGTCGCGCCAGAGGTCGGGAAAGTTTTGCGAAAACCATTCCGAATAGTCTCGGACATGTGGCATCATCTCCACATAGGCCCAGTCCTTGCGCAGCGCGGCGATACGCACGCACACACGCGCGTCGAATTCGGGTGATAGCGTCTTCACGTCTTCCGGCGAGAGGCCGGGCTTGGCCTTCCATGTCGGATAAAAGGGATGGCCTTCGAGTGCCCCCACCGATCAAGGGTCATGGCCGCCAGATGAGGCGGCAAGTTCTGTTCGAGATGGGCGAGAAAGCCGGGCGCCTCTGCTTCGGCTATTTTCTGGCGCAGTTCGGCGCTCCACCCCTCCCTGTGGCGACGCGCCAGGACGTCGTTGCCTATGCTGTTTTCGATGTCGCGCAGTAGATACTCCAGGCCCTCCGGAGCAGGAGAAACCGCCAACGCCGGTCCGACCTCCCTTATCAGAGCAGAAGGATCATCGATCCTGCGCCGGGTGCCCGTTCCGTCGAGCACTTCGATATGTCCCCGATTTTGCAATGTTCCGGCAGGCGCACGGCTAATGTCGGTAAAATGCAGAACCCCGCGCGACGGCCAGAGGGGAAACCATGCCTGGCAGCCGTCCCGCGCCCATAACAATGCGTTGGGTTCAAGGAGATGCTCGGCGAATAGGCAGCGGACCAGCCGCGCAAGCGCATTGTGCGACGCTTTTTTCCAAAGCTGCGCATCACGTGCCTCAATTTCGGCATCTGCTACGGAAGAAATCCTCTCGTCCATCAGGCGGCCTCCGGCCAATCGGCAGGCATATAGCCCGGTGCTCCTTCCGCCAGTCCGCCGTGATAGTGGCGCGCCCAATGATAGGTTCTCGCAATGGCCGCAATGGGAACGTCGAGTCGTTCAGCCATTTCCACCAGCAGCGCCTGGCCAAAGGCGATGTCTTCGTGGAAGGCGCGACTTTCGCGATCAATGACAAGGCCAGGCCCGTCCGGATTGGGAACAACGGGCGCGCGAATGCCCGCATAGGCGCTATTTGTTCGCAGAAGCGTGTACATGGTGGTGTCGTCCTCGATCTGGCTGCCATAGGCCTCGATCAACTCCTGCCGGAGCGGTTTGACCGTGCTCAGATCAATACCGAGGCGCGCCTCGGCGGCATGGCGGATCGCCTGGTTCTCCGCGTCGCAGGCCTCGAGCAGCTCCGCTCCGGCACGGGGGCAGTCGCTCCACCAGCAGATCGGCTCGTCAAAGGGCTTATTTTGCCAGGGCGCACCGGGGCCGATCAAACCATAGAGAACCGCAGGGTGCATCAGCGCATTGCCTGGCGTCAGCGTGATTTCCAGATAGTTCCGCAGCATCGTGACCGGCGCCGCAAAAAGGAGGGAAAGCATCCCGGCGAGATCGGCGCCGTCGGCAGTATTTTCGCGGCGATGAAGCGCGGCAAAGAGCTCCGCCTTGAGGCCGCCCATGCGCACGCGCCGGCCCGGAACGAGATCAAAGGCCGTATGGGCCACGTCCTTCATACCCCAGACCACCACATTGTCGTGCCTCGTAAGGGCCTTTGCGGCGAGCCAGTCGAAGCCGCAAAAACCGGGAATCGCACCGAGAAACACGCGCCTGTTCCGGGGAAGATGCGGTGCGATCTGGTGCAGGAGCGCAGGCCGAGCCTGGGCCGGCTGCGTCACGATCACCATGTCCGTTTCCTCAAGCGCCTTGCCCGGGTCGGTGCCCACATAATCGGGCCGTCCGCTCAGGATCCGGCCTTCCGGTGTATGCGCCTCCCAGACATCCTCGCCCCCGGCCCACAGATCAGCAATATCGGCACTCCCCGTGAGGACGGAAACGGTGATGCTTGGCCGCTGCTTGAAGAGCACGGCGTTCAAATGCCCGGTGCGGCCCGCGCCGCAGATCGTCACCTTCATGCTGCGCGCGCCCGTCCGGAGAGCCAGGAGTCCAGCTGCGCGGCAATCGCCGGATCCAGCAAACCGCGCTTGGCCATCCATTCATCGTCAAAGACGGAGCCCAGATATTTCTCGCCGCCGTCGGCCACCACCGTAACCACGGTGCCGGAGAGCTTGCCCGCAGCAATGAATTCCAATGCCTTGTAGATGGTGCCGCCGGTGGAACCACCCACCAGGAGGCCGTGGCGCCAGCTAGCCGTTGTTTAGCGTAGAAACCTTGCGCTATCCCCTGTAGGGCGGCGGCTTCCCGTCAGTAGCGCGTGACGCCGGGCCTCAGGTACTTCGCGCCTTCCAGGGAATTCGTTTAGAGATTCCAAAGGCTGCTTTCGGCGTGTGAGAGACTCGGAAGGATTGAAAGGTCTGTGGTGATTGTCCTGCGCGAGCGACCTTCCTAATAATAGTCATACTCCATTGATGTTTTCCGGGGCAGGTCGACGCGGCCGACATCCCGGACTTCCTCCTTGGCTTGCGCCAAAGCGTGGCCTCATTTGCGGGTCGACCGGCAGAGGCCTTCGCCCAAGTCCTGATCAATGAGTACGGGCCCGGCGCCGGCATCGGATGGCATCGTGACAAGCCGCATTTCGAGGATGTAGCAGGTGTCTCCCTGCTGGCGTCCTGCAGCTTTCGGCTGCGACTGAAACGCGGCGCTAAATGGGACCGGAAGACGATCATCATCGAGCCGCGATCGGCGCCGAGGCTGCCGCCCGCTTCTATTTCGAGACCTCTCCTAACAGCGTGGTGAGTGCTGCGCACCCAGTGACTACCCAGACGGCAAAGAGGGCGACGTGTTGAATTCACGGTTGCGGGCATTCCTTGATGCCATGATGATCATGAAGAAAATCGACGTCGCCGTGATCGAGGCGGCGCGGCGCGGGTCGATTCTGACTTGCTCAAACTTGGGAATCCTGTTTCAGGCAAAATCCAAACCGCTGTAGGGACCGGTCGGTTTCGCCCCCAAAAAAGTGCCGCCGCGTCTTGCCGCAGCGGCACAGTCAGGGAGGAGCTATTTTCGAGACCAGAGGTTTTCGAGGCTATCGATGTTTTCTGGAGTGGCGACGCGTCCGGCAACAAGGCAACCATCGGGGCCACACTTCGGATCTTCACCCTTGATCAGCGCTATGGTCACCCTGATCGCCTCCTTCGCGTGCGCATAGGCGTCGTACGTTGTCCCCACGTCAATGTAACGGCCTTCCATAGCCGTGACCGCCTCAGGAAAGATGTCTTGCGAGGCAATGTAGACGTGCTTGGGGTCCCCAGCCGGCACCCAGCGGCCCAGGCTTTCGAGCGCGGACCGGACGCCGGATATGGCGAAGTCGCTGGCCAGGAACATGCAGTTTGCATCTGGATGGGCACCGAAGGCGTTGACCGTACCGGATCGGAAAATCTCGGGGTTCCATTCGGTCGGAATTGACTGCAGGGTCTCGACAACGCCTGACTTGTCGGTCACTTCGTGCCAAGCCTTCGAGCGGTTGACAGCATTGACGTCCTTCAGAGCGCCTTGCAGTTCTACGCACTTGCCTTTGATGTTGTCCTCCTTCAGCAATTCCACAAACGCCTCAGCTGTGCTTTTGGCTTGATTGTAGCTGTCTCCGCCGACGTGGGCGTCGGGCTTGATGGTAGCAGAAGCGTGGTCGAAGGTGATGAAAGGTATACCGGCGTCTTTGGCAGCCCGGATCGAAGCGCCGATCGCTGCTGAATCCTCACCACGCGCGATGATGACGCTGACGCCCTGGTTGATCAGGTCTTCGATGTTTGCCGCTTGCCTTGTCGGATCGTTGTCCGCCACGTTGATGATGAACTTGAAGTCGATGCCCGCCTCTTTGCCCTGAGCGGCAGCTTCGCTTTGCATGTATTTCTCCCATGCAACGACGATCTCGTTCTCCTTCGAGTTCCATGCAAGGCCTATAGCCTTCTCTTCCGCTTGGGCGGCCCAACTGAGAGTCATGCAAAAAGCGGAGAATGCTGAAAGTATGATTCTTTTCATGTTCTAATCTCCTCTGGGGTTATAGTTACTTATTCTTTGTTGTGGCTATCGAGCGGAGCACGCGGATTTTACTCTTCTGAGTCGACCGCAGTGCGTCCATGTACATTGCGACGAAAATCACAACGCCGGTGACTAACTGGTAGACGTACGGATTCGCGCCAACCTGGTTGAGACCATTGGCGATGATTTGAAAGCTCAGGGCACCGAGAGCCACTCCCGGCAGGATTGTTCCGCGTCCGCCCGCCAGGCTAATGCCGCCGACGACGGCTGCAGCGATTGCCATGAACTCGAGGCCGCGGCCGAGAAAACCACTGATCGAACCAACCTGAATAAAGCTGCTCGACGCCGCGACACCTGCAAGAAGGCCGGACAGGACGAAGACGCGGAAAGTCACCATGCGCGCATCGATTCCGATGCGCACGGCCGTTTCCTCGTTGTTCCCGACAGCCATCAATCGGCGACCAAACACGGTGTGGCGATACAGAAAATGAACAAGGCAGATGACTAGTCCGATGACGATCGTGTCGACAAACACAGGGCCGACCGCGAGATTACCAAGCGATCTTGCTGCCTCGGGAAGCGGTATAACGCGGGCTTCTGTAAGGACGAGGCCCAAACCACGAAAAGCGATCATCGTTCCGAGCGTCGTGATCAGCGCATTGACGCCGAGATACGCAATTACGAAACCGTTCACCGCACCCAACAGTGCGGCGGAGCCGAGAATGACAATGAACCCGATTGCAGGGTGAACCGATCCGCTCTCCATGAGCAGGCCCCCTATCGAGGCTGATAGAAATGCGATCGAGCCAATGGAAATGTCGATCTTGCCTGCGAGGATTACGAGGGCAATGCCACATGATGCGGCTGTGATAGGCCCCATGGCGTGCAGCATGGCAAACGCATTGTCGACGGTTGCGAAATTCGGGGCCGCAATTGCGAGATCCCACGATTACGAGCACGAGGATGAAACCGAACCCCACGGACGGTCGACCGGTTTGAATACGGGGAAGAGCAAACGGCAGCCTCATGCGACCTCTCCAGCGAACGTGACGCGGTCGGACGAGCTGGAGATTGCATCCATGAGTGCAGCTTTGCCGGCAGCACCTGGAAGCTCGGCGGTAATGCGTCCACGGTTGATAACGAGGTAGCGGTCGGCGATCCGCATGATCTCTTCGATTTCCGACGAGATGAAGAGAACAGCGGCACCGCCGAGTGCTAGTTCGACAACGAGCTTGAGGATTTCGGTCTTTGCCCCGGTGTCCAGTCCGCGAGTCGGTTCGTCGAGTATGAAAAGCTTTGGCTTCAAAGGCAGCCAGCGTGCGAAAACCACCTTCTGTTGGTTGCCACCTGACAGCGTGCCCACTTTCTGGTCGGGCGATTGTGCCTTCACGCCGAGCCGCGCCATCAGACCGCTGGCCAGTGTTCTCTCACGCTGTCGATCAACCAAGCCAGCGCCATTGCGAACGCTGTGGAGCTGCGGCAGTGAAATATTCTCGGCGATCGAAAACGGTAGGAGCAGCCCTTCGCCACGCCGATCTTCTGTTACGAGACCCGTTTTCTCGCGAAGTTGCGCTGGCAGAATGTTCTTGGACGCCGAAGCCTCATCATGCCATTTCAGGCTGCCGGCATCGATCGGATCAAGGCCCATCAAAGCGCGCACCAGTTCGGTTCGTCCCGAGCCCAGCAGCCCCCATAGCCCGACGATCTCGCCGGGCCTCAGAACGAACTCGACGCCGTCCAAAACGCCGCCTCTGGAGAGACCATTGACGGTGAGCAACGGTTGACGATCCGTCTGAAACGGCATCCTCACCCGCTCGCTTGCTGACACGTCGCCCAACATCTGCCGCAGCACCTCGGAAGCAGACGTGTCGCGCGTCGCGGCAGTCGACACGGTAGATCCGTTGCGCATGACGGTCACCGCATCGCAGACGGTAAACACCTCGTCGAGGAAATGGGTGATGTAGATGACGGCCGTGCCCCGCGCTTTCAGTCTGCGGACCACCTCGAAAAGCTGTTTGCGCTCAAGCCCGGAAAGCGACGAGGTCGGTTCGTCGAGGATAATGATGCGTGGTTCCGATTTCAGGGCCCGTGCAATTTCGATCAACTGGCGGTCGCCGGTACTGAGGGTCTCGACCGGGATTTCGGCCGGGACATTACAGCCTACCTGATCGAGCAACGCCCGAGAGCGAGTGTAAATTTGTGGGTAGTCGATGCGGCCTCGACGCGTAGGAAAGCGGTCGATGAAGATGTTCTCCGCCACAGACATGGAGGGGAGCATCGTAAGCTCCTGATGCACGAACGAGATGCCATTCGCAGCGGCGTCCCGCGCGCTGCGGATCGAGACCGCGGCGCCGTCGATGAAGATTTCTCCGGCGTCGGCGGTGACAATGCCGCCGAGGACATTCATCAACGTGCTCTTGCCCGCGCCGTTCGCCCCCATGAGAGCGTGGACTTCCCCTGCCCGGACAGTCAGGTTCCCATCCAAAAGCGCCTGCGCGCCCGCGAAGCTCTTTCGAATTCCGCTAAGATGCAGGCGAGCGCCGTCGGTCATGCCTGCCTCCGGATCGCTTTGTCGAGATAGACGAAGACGATGATGATGCAGCCCTTGATGATCAGGCTCGCGAAATAGGAAACGCCGAGTTGGTTAAGGCTGTTGCTGATCAGCGTAACGAAGAGCGCGCCTAAGGCGGCATGCAGCGGACTTCCCACTCCGCCGTAGATGCTCACGCGCCCGATCACGCATGCGCTAATGATGTCCAGAAGCAGACTGTCACTGCCAAGGTTGGCCGAAGCTGATCCGAGGCGAGCGACAAGCAGAATTCCGGTCAGCGCGGCCAGCACGCCGGAGACCACATACGTGGCGAATATCACCCGGGGAACCCTGACCCGAGCGATTTCTGCAGCCTTTGGATTGAATCCGACGGCCTTCACTTGGCGACCGAAAGGACTGGCCGACATTACGGCGGTGGCCAAGGCGGTTCCTAACAGAAAGACCCAAACTGAAAGGGGCAGACCGAGAAATCTCGCGAGGACGACGTTCTCGAACACAGCGGGATAACCGAAGACACTTTGCGATCCTGTTAGCCACACATTGGCACCGCCGACCACGGTCATAGTGGCGAGCGTGACTACGAACGGAGCCATTCGGAAATAGGCGACAGCGGCGCCATTGAATGCGCCTAGCAGCCCTCCGGCAGCCAGAATAATCAAAGGGCCGAGGAGCGCGTCCTGGGTCTCACGCATATAGATGACGCCCAAGATGCCACTGAAAGCGAGGACCGAGGGCATGGACAGATCGATGCCACCGCCGACGAGCACGAAACACATGCCGACCGCGAGCAGGCCGAGAACAGAGGTCTGCACGAGCACATTGACAAGATTGTTGACCCGGAAGAATGCGGGCGCATGGAAGGCCATTACGATGAGAATGGCGACCGTCAGCGCGAGTACCAGCGTCAAAATCGCGGAATTACCTCGGAGTTGCATGGACGCTTGCATCAACACATCCTCTATCCGATATATTGGTATATAAGAGTTTTGGCGTTGGCAAGAACCTCTCGCGAAAATTTGCGTTGGCTTACGACCGATAGCGTGAAGAGGGCCGTGAATTGGGTTGGATGGACACGGGTGCGTAGGGTGTCAAAAGCGGCGACACGAGAGTCCGCGGACTACGAAGCTTCGGAAATTGCGGGGGCTAGCGAATATCCGAGACTGCCACTTTCTCGTCATCGGAAAAGAGTTCAGGGCTGAGACTGCGGATGATTTCGATGGTCCCAAAAGTGCTATCGAGCTGCTTCTGGAAAACGACCGCGGCGCCTTCCTCGTCGTTTCGGCGGATGCTCTCAAACATGAGCTTGTGTTCGTCGTACACCTCTAGAAAATTCTTCTCGGTCGGAAAAGCATGCCGTCTTACCCGGTCCAGTTGGCCGGTTGCGCCGTGAATGGTGCGCCAGCAATTCGGAAAGCCCGAGCAGATGCAGATGAGGTGATGAAACTCGTTGTCAAGGTCGAAGAATTCGTCGACGTCCTCACGTTCCGCCGCTCCAGCCTGTCGAAACAGCGCGACTTCGAAGTCCTTCACAAACCGAACAGGAAAATTTCGCGCGGCCAACCGAACCAACCGCATTTCCAATGTGTCGCGGGTGATCTGGCCGTCGAGAACCTGGCGGATGATGATCCGGTTGACGAACGTCCCGCCGCCTGGCTTTACGACGACCAGATTTTCGGTAACCAGCTGTAGTACAGCTTCTCGTAGCGGCGTTCTCGAGATACCCAGTTGCTGGCATATGTCCTTTTCCACGATGGCTTCACCAGGAGGCAGCCGCATAGAGATAATAGCTGCGCGGATAAGCTCATAGACTTGCGTGGTCTTTGGTAGCCTGCCGTCAATTTGGCTTGCGCTAAAATAGGCTTTTGTGTGATCCATGGGTGTTTCTGCCAGCCTTGCGGCGAAGAAAACCACCCATCTAGGAAAATGACCGGTTCGTCGCCTTCGTCGCGCAGCTTCCTGAGCGGCGTTGTGTACAATATATTGATATATGGCAGCATGTCATTCTGAATTTCCAGAGATCCGGGTAAAAGGCAGGCATCGCTGGGCGAGGCATCGGCATTGTAGCCGACGCCACGCTGCTTGCACAAACGTCGACTGACCATGGGCTCTGTGAACCCTGCCCAGGCGAGTCTTACAAGGAGCGGCCGCCTTGGAATCCTAGCCGGCAACCGCCTTACCCAGATTGCTTTTGGGAAACGACACGCCAATCGTGTAGTTCATCTTTCCCCACATAGACAATGCGTAGACGTTGGCGCGAATGTCCGGATTGACGGCGAGGTTGAAAACCGCGTCTTTCACCGTGAAGCCGAAGTCTTCCACCAGCCAGTCAAGCAACCACATATGCGCCTGCCTGAACCCTTCCTCGATCGGTCGATAGGAATTCAATTGGATGATTTCGGTGGGCGTTTCCACCCTTACGAAAGGTGTGGTTTTGTTCGGAATGATGTCACATCTGAGCGTAATCTCGGCCCGGCTTTCATCACCGGTTCCACCGAACTCGGTCGCTTGGGAAGCATGCACGTCGCCTGCGTACAGCAACGCGCCTTCGTGAGCCACCGGTATATAGATGCGATGTCCCTTCCGGAATTCTCGGGTATCGAGGTTACCACCGTAAGCGCATTGCATGGTAACGGTATCGGACCCGCTGGCCGGGCGATCAGGAACCACACCCAACGTACCGACCAACGGCTGGAGCTTCCATTGGATGTCGTTGCTGAAGACGCCTATACCGTCTGACGTCGTCCCGCTGGGGCCAGGGAGGTGTCGGATGAATTTGGTGAAGGGTCCTCTCCCATCTGGATATTTCTGCAGATCCGCAAGCGGACCGGCACCAGGCTCGATCAGAACATAGCCCTTGTCTTCGACCACAATGTCGATGATGTCGACTGCGAGCGTGTCTCCAGGCTTGGCGCCCTCCACGTATATCGGCCCGGCACAGGGATTGTATTTCTTCAGGCGATGAAGGTCGCCGAGTACTTCTGGAGTGGGCAAGTCATCCTCCGACCGAATCTTGTTGCTCATCGAATTCTCGACCTGAAGCACGAAAGACTCGTTCGGCTTGACGCGAAGGCGCGGTTCCTTCAACGCCATTTCATACTCCAATGCATCTTCGCGATTGACCCGCTGTAAAGGCATGGGTTCTGGCGATTGCGTTGTCATAGTCGTCGTCCCTTGTGAGTGCGTATTGGCCGGAGGTGTTCTCGATCGTTGTGCGATATCCCAATATATCGGTTGCGGTTCAGCTGGCAAGAGCTGTCCATCCCGTCGCGCAAATGCGCTAGAGGAGAACCATGCCGCCATCCATCGTAAGCGTCTGACCTGTGAAGTAGTCCGAATCTGAACAAGCGAGAAAGACGGCGAGCCCCGCAAAGTCTTCGGGAAGGCTCGGCCGCTTCAGAAGTATTTGATCGGTAAAGGATTTCATCCAGTCGCCGCGCTGCCGAGTCACGCCCCTCTCGAGCATGTCCTGTTCAAGCCCGTCCCAACGGGGCGTCACTACGACCCCGGGAGCGATCGCATTGACCGTGATCCGGTGCTTTGCGAATTCTCGTGCGCCGGCTCTGCGTCAACGAGATCACAGCAGCTTTGCTGGCGCAGTAGACGGCGACATAGGCATAACCCTGTCTGCCCGCTATCGAACTCGTATTGATGATTTTGCCGCCGGTTCCCTGCAATATCATCTGCTTTCCAAACTCTTGCGTCCCCATGAAAACCCCAAGAGCATTCACCCGCATGATCGTCTCCAAATTTTCCTCATCCGATTCCAGAAAGGGCTTTGGCTTGTTCATGCCGCGTTGTTGAACAGAACTTTCACCTCACCGAACGCCTGTAGCGTCCGGTCTCTCAGCACTTCGATATCGCGCCTGATTGACACATCTGCCGCGACGCCTATCGCATGGTGACCCTTTTCACGTAATTCGTGGGCGATCTCTTCCGCCCTAGCACCATTTCGTCCTGAAATGACAACGCGTGCACCCGCCTCGGCCAGCCCCTAGCAATGCCTTCCCCAAGACCCTGCGTACTCCCGGTTACGATGCAGACCTGTCCGTCAAGTCGGGCTCCTCCTGGGTAGCGGCTTGTCGGTTCATTGGAGCGCGCCCTGCTTTTAGGCTGCTCCGCTCAGCGGTTTAGCCCTGATTGACGCCCCCGCTTGCATTCCTCGAATTCATGATATACCGATATATTGCAATCGCGAGGGAGTATCGGTCGGCATGCCGGAAGCAAACAGGGAGGCCCCGACGGGCCGCCAGATAAGCTCGAGTTTGCAATCTGCGGGTGAGCCTATCTCGACGGCCGAGGCCGAAGAGATCTCTCTGGTTCACTACGGACTTTCGGGAACAGCCACGAAACTCAGCGGCGAAAAGGACAGCAACTTTCGCCTTTGCGTAAAGGATGGACGGGAATTCCTTCTAAAGGTCGTCAACCCCGGAGAGGAGCCAGGCGTCACGGACTTGCACACCGCCGCCCTCCTTCACGTCGCGGCTGCCGACCCTTCCCTGCCGGTGCAGCGCATCGTTCCTTCGCTCGATGGTCGTCCGGATTTACGCCTTGTCTTTCCGGGCGATGGCGAGCGTGCCGTACGGATGGTCACCTTCACGAAGGGAGTTCTGCAACGCGAGACGATTGCAACTGTCGAACAGTTGAGGAATGTCGGCCGCACATTGGCCCGCCTTCAGCTGGCGCTGAAGGACTTTGTGCATCCGTCTGCCGACCACGAACTTACATGGGATCTAAAGCAGGCCAGCAGCCTCAGGCGGTTGTTGCCGGCAATCGACAAATCGGATCGAAGAGCCCGTCTTGAAAATCGACTTAGTCGTTTCGAGAACGATATCCTCCCGACGCTGCTCCAACTGCGCTCGCAAGTCGTTCACAACGATCTCAACAGCGACAACGTGCTTGTTGATTCCACCAATTCCGCTGAGGTGGTTGGAGTACTCGATTTCGGCGACATGGTCCGCACGGCGGTGGTTGCGGACGTCGCTGTCGGCGCGGCCTACCAGTTGTCCGACGGGGCGGCCCCCCTTCAGTCGGCCCTGGATTTTGTCGCCGGTTTCAATTCGGTCCGCCCGCTAGAGGACGTTGAACTCGACCTCTTCTATGACCTCGTTGTGACCAGGATGGTAACCCGCCTGGCCATCACAGAATGGCGCGCATCGCTGTTCCCTGAAAACCGCGAATACATTCTTCGCAACACCCCACGAGCATGGACGCAATTCGATCGCCTTTGCCTTCTCTCCCGCGAGCAGGCGACCGCCCAGATTCGCGAAGCCTGCAAACTATGAGGAAATGACATGTCGGCCACTGCTCATATGATCAATGGCTTCGATCCCGCCAAGGCTTCGAATCTAAGCCAGGATGAACAGGAGCTCATTGCTCGTCGCAAGCGACTGCTCGGTCCTTCGTACAAGTTGTTCTACGAACATCCAGCCCATTTCGTTCGCGCGGAAGGTGTTTGGCTTTACGACCCAGACGGCAATGCGTATCTCGACGTCTACAACAATGTGCCGTCTGTGGGTCATTGCCATCCGCGCGTCGTCGAGGCGATCAGCCGGCAGTCAGCCATCCTCAACACGCACACACGCTATTTGCACGAAGGCATCCTCAACTATTCGGCTGATCTGCTAGCAACCTATCCGTCAGAACTCGGTCACGTCATGTACACGTGTACCGGCAGCGAGGCGGTCGATCTCGCACTACGGATTGCCCGTTACCATACGAGGGGAACGGGCGTCATCGTCACTGAAAATGCCTATCACGGGCTGACCTCGGCGGTTGTCGAGATTTCCCCCTCAATGGGCCCGAATGTTCCACTCGGCCCACACATCTACACCGTGCCTGCACCCGACCAGTACCGGGCCAGCGGCAAAGATGTCGGAGAGGTTTTGGCCGCCAACGTAGAGCGCGCAATCCGCGACATGCAGCGTCATGGGATCAAGTTCGCCGCTTTCATCGCCGATTCGATCTTTTCCACCGACGGCATTTTCACCGAGCCGGTCGGGTTCCTTTCCAAGACTGCTGAGGTGGTGCACGCCGCCGGCGGCCTCTACATCGCGGACGAGGTGCAACCCGGATTTGCACGAACCGGCACCCATATGTGGGGTTTTCAGCGCCACGATATTGTCCCCGACCTTGTCGTAATGGGCAAACCGATGGGCAACGGCATGCCGATCGCCGGGGTCGTCATGAAGCCGGACGTCATCGCCGAGTTCGGTGAGAAAGTTCGCTACTTCAACACCTTCGGGGCGAACACGGTGAGCATCGCCGCAGCTCAGGCCGTCCTTGACGTCATCCGTGATGAAAAGCTGATGGCGAACGCGGCCAAGGTGGGCGCCTACATGCTCGACGGCCTCAAAATTCTCGCACAGCGCCATGCTGGCATTGGTGAGGCTCGAGGAGCCGGCCTGTTTCTCGGCCTGGAATTCGTCAAGGACCGCGGCACCAAGAGCCCGGATGGTGAGACGTCTCTGAAGGTGGTCAACAGGCTGCGCGAAAAACGGGTCTTGATAAGCGCATCGAGCCCGCACGGTCACGTTCTGAAGATCAGACCTCCGCTGCCGTTCACAACGGCTGATGCAGATATTTTCCTGGAACGTCTTGGCGAGGTTCTCGAAGAAGCCGCCTGACTGGGAGAATGGCGCACTTCGCGCCGAGCCTGCGAGGGCTGGCCTCGCCAATTCAAACGTAAGGGGAAATGAGCATGAAACTGATTAAGGCAATTGCCACCGCGGCGTTCGTCTTCTCCACGATCGTCGGCATCGCTCACGGTGCAGAGTGGAAAAAGGCCAAGATAGCCGTTGAGGGCGTTTACCCGCCCTTCAACTACATCGACAAAGGCGAGCTCACCGGCTTTGACGTCGAGATCGGGAAAGCGCTTTGCGCTCAGGCAAAGCTTGAATGCGAATTCGTCACCCAGGATTGGGATGGCATGATCCCCGGTCTTCTCGCCAGCAAGTACGATGCAATCATCTCTTCGATGAGCATCACCGAAGAACGCAAGAAGAAAGTCGATTTTACGGCCAAATACTACAATACCCCGGCGCATTTTATGGCCGCGAAATCAGCGGCGATCAAGGATGTGTCGCCGAAGGCACTTGCCGGAAAGACCATTGGCGTTCAGGGCTCCACTACCCAGGCGGCGTTCCTGGAGACGAACTACAAGGATCTCGACCGTCAAAGCCTATCAAGCGGTTGACGACGCGAGCGCTGATCTTGCCGCCGGACGGGTCGATCTCGTTCTGTCGGACAAGGTTCTCCTCGACGCATGGCTCAAGAAGTCAAGCGATGGCACATGCTGTGAACTGGCAGGCCCCGATCTGATCGATCCGGCCTTCGGCGCCGGAAAGGGCGTTGCCGTCCGCAAGGAGAACCCGGAATTGCGCGACCTTTTCGACGCCGCCATCAAGACAATACTCGCTGACGGCACCTACAAGAAGATCAACGACAAGTATTTCTCGTTCTCGATCTATTGATCCCATCAATGAGCCGGTCCGGAGCCCTCGTGGATCTGGGCCGGCCCTATGGCTCAGCGCGCAGGAGAATGACCGCGTGGACCTACTGCATCTCTTGTCCTTTGACCCCAGCGGTTGGGGCAGGCAACTGGCTACCGGCGCTTGGCTGACAATCCGTCTCGCGCTGACCACTTTGCCATTCGGCCTCCTGATCGGCCTCGCGCTCGCTCTTGCGATCAATGGTCGGCAACGCTGGCTTTCGCTTGGCGCCACGAGTTTCACGACAGTATTCCGAGCACTGCCTGAGCTTCTGACGATTTTCATGATCTATTACGGGGCACAGATCGGTATCCAAAAAATTGCCGATGCGTTTCTCCCGGGCCAGGTGGTCGAGATCGACGGCTTCGTCGCAGGGGTATTTGCCCTCGGCATTGTCTTCGCTTCCTTCGCATCCGAGACGTTTGTCGCGGGACTGCGGGCAATCCCGCGCGGGCAGATCGAAGCAGCCCAATCGCTTGGCCTCGGCCGCTATACGATCTTCGTCAGCGTCGTGCTCCCGCAACTCTGGCGGCTCACTCTTCCGGGTCTTGGCAACCTGTGGCTGGTCCTACTCAAGGACACCGCGCTCGTTTCTGTGATTTCGCTGAATGACCTGATGCGTCAGACATCGCTTGCCGTGGCCAATACCAAGGAACCCCTATTCTTCTACGCGGTCACCTGCATGATCTATTTTGCCATCTCGCTGGTGTCCGGCCACTTTGTAGGTTTGCTCGAAGCTCGCTCAAACCGTGGCTTTGAGGCTGCGCGATGATCGACTTTGAACTTCTCACCACCTATGGCCCAAGAATGCTGCTTGGGCTGATGGTTACGCTGCAGCTCGTCCTTACATCGGCAGCCATAGGCGCTGTCCTCGCCCTTCCTCTGGCTCTTGCCCGCAACAGCGACAATCGGCTGATCAACGCACCGGCACGGTTCTACATAGCCTTCTTCCGAGGCACGCCTTTGCTCGCACAATTGTTCCTTATCTACTATGGCGCCGCACAGATCCGAGGACCGCTCGAAACGGTCGGGCTCTGGTGGTTTTTTCGCGAGGCCTACCTTTGCGCGTTGTTCGCGTTCGCGGTGAACACGACGGCCTACCAAGCAGAGATTCTGCGTGGCGCCCTCCGCTCCTTGCCAAAAGGGCAGACGGAGGCTGCCCGCTCGCTCGGTCTGGGCCGTTGGACGGCACTCTTCAAAGTTCAGTTGCCACAGGCCATGATCCTGGCGCTACGGCCGCTTGGAAACGAGCTCGTGCTATCGTTCAAAGCGTCGGCGATCGCTAGCATTGTAACCGTGCCGGAACTGATGCAGGCGACCAAGCTCGCCTTTTCGCGCTCTTTCGAGTTCCAGATCTATATCTGGGCAGCCCTTCTCTATCTGGTCCTCGTGGAGGGAATCCGGCGCATCTGGGCTCTGCTCGAACGCCGCTTGACCAGACATATTCACACCAGCCCGAAACGAATTGCAGCCGCGCACTGAACTTCGGCGTGGTTGTTGCTGGCCGTCAAAAAGGAGGAAGCATGCAGGCGATAAAACCGGTCGTAACACCGGCCGAAAAGCGCCCAATCGCAGTGGACCTGCAGGTCGTCAGCAAATGGTTTGGTAGCCACCAGGTGCTGCGCGAGATCACCTTGCAGGTACGGGAGGGAGAACGTGTCGTGATCGCCGGCCCTTCGGGCTCGGGCAAATCCACCATGATCCGCTGTATCAACGGGCTTGAGGAGCACCAGAAAGGGACAATCGCCGTCGAAGGAATCGAACTTACCGATCGGCGCGATCAGATCGAGAAAGTGCGCCGCGAGGTTGGGATGGTCTTTCAGCAGTTCAATCTGTTTCCGCATCTCACGATCCTCCAGAACTGCACGCTGGCGCTCAAAAAGGTCCGCAAACTGGCGAAGCGTGAAGCTGCAGATGTCGCCATGCATTTTCTCGAAAAGGTCCGCATTCCCGAACAGGCCCACAAATATCCCGGGCAGCTCTCTGGCGGCCAGCAGCAACGGGTTGCGATCGCAAGGTCCCTTGCGATGAGGCCACGCATCATGCTTTTCGACGAGCCCACATCGGCCCTCGATCCCGAAATGATCAAGGAGGTGCTGGATGTCATGGTCTCGCTGGCAGAGTCCGGGATGACGATGCTCTGTGTGACGCACGAGATGGGGTTCGCGCGACAGGTTGCAGACCGAGTGGTCTTCATGGATGTCGGCCAGATCGTCGAAATCGCTGAACCCAAGCAATTCTTCAGCAATCCGCAACAGGAGCGCACCCGCGACTTCCTGCGCCAGCTTTTGCACTAAAGCGTTCAGAAAGGAACGTTCGTGACAAAACCGAGGATATTGATGACCGGCGCGACAGGATCCGTAGGCAAGCTCCTGCGCCCGCTCCTGCGCCATAGCTTCGACATGCGCTTGACGGGACGCGAGACCATCCTGGACCTTGCTGAAGGTGAAGAGTTCATGGCGGGTGATCTTGTCGATCCGGCATTTGCCCAAAAGACCGTCGAAGGCATGGATGGCGTCATCCATTTGGCCGGGCTTGTCGCGCCGTCAGTAACATTCACGCAGACTCTTGGACCAAACTACCAAGCCGTCCTCAATCTGCTCGAAGCCTGCCGCCAGCAGAAGGTTGGCCGCTTCGTCTTCGCCAGCAGCCATCATATCATCGGAATGCTCCCCGCGGACCGCCCCTGGGATGGTGATGCGCCTGTCGCGCCTGACAGTTTCTACGGTCTCAGCAAGGCGTTTGGTGAAGCTGCCTGCGCAATGTACGCACGTCGCTTTGGCATCCAAACGCTAGTCGTGCGGATCGGCAATGCGGATCCAGAAATCGTTGATGGGCGCCGGGAGCGCATCTGGACGAGCGGTCGGGATCTCGCCGACCTAGTGACGCTAGGTCTCACGCACCCGGAGCTTGACTATGCCGTGGTCAACGGAGTTTCCCGTTGCGACGACGCTCTGCTTGGGTTCGAAACGGCTGCTCCCTTCGGGTACGAGCCAAAGGACAGTTCCGCTGGAAACAGAGCCTCACATTTCAGATCCAGGGAGACCCTGACGGCGCAGGATGGCGCAGCATATGTCGGTGGCTTTTTCGCAGTGAATGAACTCCCCAATCCGATGGTGCCCAAATGAAGATCGTTTCAGCCGAGGTATCTGTCGTAGAAATTCCATTTCGTCTTCGCGGCAGCGGTGTTGGCATCATGCCGACTGCCTGGAAATCACTCGAATTCTGCCTTGTTCGGCTTGAGGATGAAAAGGGCAATGTCGGCTGGGGCGAAGGGTTCGGTTACTTTACCGTCGACGCCACCAAAGCGATCATTGACCGGCTCATCTTACCCACCCTGGTGGGCAGCGAGATCGACGACGGCGACATCGCCAGTTGGAATTCCAGAACACAATGCGCAATCCACATGTTCGGCCGCTATGGCATCACCATCTTCGCCGTCTCCGGCGTGGACATGGCACTTTGGGATCTTGCAGCGAAACGAGCCGGCGTTCCGCTGTACAAGCTTTTGGATCCGACTGAGACACGCGCCAGCATTCCGTTCTACGTGAGTCTTGTCCGCTACGGCGACGCCAAACTCGCCGCGCAAACCTGTGACGAAGCGCTCGCGGAAGGTTTCTCGTCCATCAAGCTCCACGAGATCGGCCTCGACCAGATCGAGGCATGCCGATCGACGATAGGACGCGATCGTGACCTCTGCGTTGACGTGAACTGCAACTGGTCGGTCACGTTCGTCGAGGAAAACCGCGCGCGGCTGGACAAGCTCAATTTGACGTGGCTGGAGGAGCCGATCTTTCCGCCTGAGGATTTCGGCGCGTTGGCAGGGCTTCGCGGGCGTGGTTTGCAGATCGCCGCAGGCGAAAACTGGTGCACGGCTAAGCAATTTGCCGACGCCTTCGCCGCGAACGCCGTCGACATCGCACAGCCAAGCATTACCAAGGTCGGGGGCGTCAGCGAATATCTCTCGGTGATAGCAGCGGCAGAACGGAAGGGCGTGACGATCATGCCGCACTCGCCTTACTTCGGCCCAGGCTTCTTCGCCAGCCTCCATGTCGCCGCCGCAAGAAAATCCGTTCACGCTCTCGAATACAACTTCGTTCAACCGGATGCGTGGCTGGCCGATGTCGAGGGCTTGCGGCACGGCGACAAGATCAATGTACCTCAGCTTGCCGGGATCGGTTTCGAACCGGATCCCGGCGTTCTGAAACACTATCGTCGCGCTTGAGGAGCCGGAAACGATGATACCTAACAAGATCAGGCAACTATGGGCCGAGGGAAAACCAGTCATCAACGGATGGCTGTCGACGTCATCTCCCTTCATTGCCGAAATAATGGCGCATCAAGGATACGATTCGCTCACCATCGACCTACAGCATGGGCTGGTCAGCTACGAAGCTGCCACGTCCATGCTTCAGGCCATGGGGGCAACCGGCGTGGTGCCGCTCGTTCGGGTGCCGTGGCTCGACGCAGGCGACATCATGAAGGCGCTTGATGCGGGGGGATATGGGGTTATCTGCCCCATGGTGAACACCCGTGCTGAGGCCGAGCGTCTTGTCTCTTACGTGCGCTATCCTCCCGAGGGTGTTCGCAGTTTCGGTCCAACCAGGGCCAATTTTTCTGCCGGCGTAGACTACGGCAGCAATGCAGACCGGGAGATCCTCTGTTTTGCCATGATCGAGACCGCGGAAGCCTATGCCAATATCGACGCCATCGCCTCCACCCCAGGTCTCGACGGCATCTACATAGGGCCGGCCGACCTTACGCTTGGTCTTACCGGGAGGCGCTATCCGACCGGTTTCGACCGCCAAGAACCGGAAATGACCGAGGCCATTCGCCACATACTTGACCGTTCTCACAAGGCTGGGATTCGGGCGGCGCTGCACAACGGCAGCGCCGCATACGCGGCAAAAGCAGTCTCTTGGGGCTTCGATCTAGTGACCATCTCCAACGATGTGCGTCTACTGGCTGGCGCGGCAATCGCAAGTGTCACGGAAACCCGCAGACTGATCGGCGAGAGTGCTGCAGCCGGACTAAAGATTGATGGAGGATACTGATGACCGCGAAACCCATGATCCGCACGCTTGCACCAACCCGCGTTGTTGGCAACGGGGGGACCCGAGTTGTTGTTAGCCATGGCTGGATGGCCGACCACACCTTGTTTGACCCGCTTGTTGAACTGATAGATCAGGACATCTTTACCTACGCTTTCATCGATTGCCGCGGATATGGCGCCCGCCGGGACGAGGAGGGTCCGATGACCGTGGAGGCGGCGGCCGAAGATGCCATCGCCGTCGCCAATCACTTGGGTTGGGAGCGGTTTCATGTCGTAGGCCATTCTATGGGCGGGATGGTCGCGCAACGACTGATGGTCGACGTGCCAGGTCGCCTACTTTCTGCAATCCTGATCGCGCCGGTTCCGGCCTCGGGCGCAAAGATCGACGACGACCGACGCGCCTTGCTCGTGCGTGCTGCGCACGAAGCCGACATCCGTCGTGGCTTGATCGACATCAACACAGGCAAGACCCGGAATGACGCGTTTCTCGATCATGTCCTCGCAATCAGCCTTAGCTCGACGACCGCAAAGGGACTCGAGGCCTACATGACCTCATGGACGACCACCGACTTCGCCGACAAAGCGAGGGGAAATCTAGTCCCCGTTCTGACTATCATTGGCGAACTCGATCCGGGCGCGCAGCCGCAGAGGATCAAGGACACTATCCTTGCCTGGTATCCGAACGCCAGATTGGAGCAGATGAAAGGTGTGGGCCACTATCCGATGCAGGAGGATCCCGTCGCACTTGTTTCAATGATGTACGAGCACTTGAAGACTGCGCAGCCTCGCGAAATAGGCATCATTGGTTAACCCGATCGGATATTGCGCTGCTAAGCGTGTTATCCCTTCAGTCAGGAGCATCCGATTAACGAACGGCCGCTATCGGGGCGCCGAGCCTTCGGAAGAAGGTCCGGATCGGGTCATGACATGCCGTTGTATGCCATTCTGAAATGTGTTGAGGGTGAGTCCAAACTGATGCAAGACGATCGCAGCTTGAGGGCAGCCCGTGAGAATGTTGCCAGTTAGGCGTGCTTTAGATCATTCCTCCTCTTGGTCTCTCGGTTCGCCAGACCATACGAGAACATACGAAGGAAATGGGTTGGCGAACCAGCTGCTAACATATTGATTTTCTGTAGGAAACGTTGACCCTCGGCGACTAATATAATCGTTGTCCATCAATAGTTTACGAGGCGGTTCGCCAACAGATCGACAAGGAGCGGATTCAGCCAATCGCCAATGGCACTTGTTTTCATATACCGAATGGCAGCTTCGCGCCCCCATGTCGGTCGTCCGGATGCTTTCTGGTACCGCCTTGGAAGCGGACGTTGAATCGAGCTGTTGCGCTCCGTCGCCGCTGACTTTAGTTGATCCCTACGATCGAGACGCGATATTCGGCATCGAACAGATGCATCAGAACGCGCATGCTGCAGCCGGTACGGCGGCGGATCGCTTCTTGGCGGACCTTTCTCTCTTGCTCGGGCGAAGCGGTCGTTCCGGGTTGGGGCGAAGCGATCCTTGTGTGTTCTGCCGCGGCCCAGCGCGTCCCGTCCTTTTGGGTATCGACTTCGCAGAGATGGATCGGCGCGATGTCGTTCAAGAGCGCCTCTGTTCGGCTCGGCGAAAGACGCCAGCCCAACGGCAAAGCCAGTTCCGCCTGGGCGATCCGGTGTGCGTAAAATCCGTTGTCGACATGTACGGTGACGTCCAGCGCCGGATTGCGCTGCCGTTCCTCAAGGCCAGTCAGAGCCCGGCGCGCTTCGCCGACACGGGCGCCTAGCAGCGCCAGGAATGGATCGGCGATTGTCGGATCTGCGGCGGGCTTCACGTCCACCGTAGGATCGGCCGCAAAGGCGACGTGAGCCAGAAAAAGCGGCAGCCGGCAGCCGCTCCAATTGGCTTCGCTCATGAATTTCGCGGCGAATATAATCTCGAGGGTGGGGCAGTTGTCTTTGCCCCACGCTTTGCCCCAGGATACCGACTGGGTATTCCTCAAGGCGGAGATCAAATTCGATGCCGTCAATGCGCCCGTGTTGTCGGCATATCCGCCGTCCACGAGAACGCGGCTCGCCACGCCATCATTGAGCACCGCCGATTGCGTCAGGAACGGAAAACGTGCGCTGGTCACAGCCGCATGAATGATCGTGTCCTGGATTGCCGCGTCGGACTGCTTTTCGGCTATCGAGAACGTCTGGACGTCGCCGGAGCCCTGGAAACGGATCGGTGAAAAGACGACGCGCGATCCTGCACGTGCGTCGGTCGTCACAAACAGCAGAGCGGCATCTTCGGGCTTGTTGGAGAGCGTGTCGCGCGCCGGCCCCAGAGCGTGCGACAGTGTCTCGGCAAGAGTACTCCCGCCATCCGGAAGTGTATTCCAAAAAGGCATCAGCCAAGCGATTGGCTGACGGAGGAGCAGATTGGCGAGAACAGGCGAGAGCAGATCCGCGATGATCGTGTCGGGAACGTTGTTCGGCGCAACCTCGTCACGACATTGCGTATACGCCACCGGACGGCTCAATGCGCGTTCCATGACGAAACCGAGCGCGCCGCCCGATACGCCGATGGTCGCGAAGACATGCGTCTTCAACTGCGGACAGTAATGCGTGAGCGCCCGATAGCCGAGAAAACTGTGTGCGGCCGCATATATTCCGCCGCCCTCCGCCGACATGATGATCAAGGGCAGCGGCCGCATCGCCTTTCGATATCGATCGATGGCGTCGTTGCGCGCTGCCAGCCAGGTGTTGAGCGCTTCTTGTGTGTTGCGGCCCCGCTGGCCTTTGCCGACCGGGATTGTGGCGAACTGCTTATCAAAGGCGGCGACCGCCAGCCAAACCAACAGGAAATACAGCGCAGATTTTGGGTGCTGCAGGATCGCTGTGATGATCAGGGTAAAGAGCAGCAGGCCGAGCGAGAAGATCACGAGCGGCCCGAGCGCGATCGGAAACCCGACCGGATCTAACGCGAGATAGAGCACGAGCACACCGTAGAAAAGGCCGAGAAGAACCAACACAGTCCCTTTACGCGCGACGATACCGGGCGATGAGAGCGGCGACCATCGGGCCATCGCCCAGCCTGCGAGAATGGCGGGGACCGATAGAAACGCGCTGCGTGGAACGGATAGGACGCCGAGAGCCGCGAGCACTACGGCCGGAAGTAGGCAAACGACCGTATCGCAGATCGAGAGGCGCGTGTCATCGAGCCGGACCAAGACGATGACGAACGGGATCAGCGCCAGGATGAAAAAACCGCCCGCGATGCCCGCATATTGTTTCTGGTCGATCATGGCGACAAAACTATCGGTCAGTTGAGCCGGATGGATCAGGCACAGCAAGATGACGACGGTGCAAAGGAATAACACAGGGAGTCGCCGCACGAACCATCCGCGTATAACAATGATAAGGAGAAGCAGCCCGGCGGCGGCGAGCCCTGCAAGGATGCTGAAACCCGTCGAGGGCATCGCTCAGATCCCGCAAAGCCGTTGCACGAGACTTTTGAGAACTCCCGCACTCGGATCGGGCGGGCGAAAGCGGTTCACGATCGGCGCATACATGAACTGCAGCTTGCTGCGCAGCGGCCCGTCGATGGAGAGCGCGGCGGCGTCGAGCGATGCCGAACTGTAAACCACGAAGCCGCGGATATCGCCCTTCGCTAGATCGACGCTACGGATCAATTCGCCGAGGGCCAGCCGGAGATTGGCCGAGCCAGTGAATGTCGAGCCGTGCACAACGACGACGTCAGGATCTTGCGCGACTACGTCCGGCGCTATGCGGGCGGCTTCCGATTGGCCGGGCTGCCGCTGAGCCGACGAAGCCGGCACATACGGGTAGGGCGAGAGGACGTAAGGCGCCCTGATCAGCGCATCCACCGACTGCAGAGCTCTGCGCTGGTGGTAGTCGATATGCGTCACCCGGCAATTGTTCGTTTGCGCGAAGGCTGCGAACGGTAACAAAGTTCCCGCGATGAGGAAGCCGAACACCCGGTGCCGTCGCGCCAGGGTGCATAAAACCCCGGCTACGCAACCGGCAAGGACCTTGGTCGGAAAACGCGTTGATGGAGACCAGTTGCCCATTGCACATTCATTTAACCGGCTCTCAATTTGCTTCCGTCCTACTGCGAGGCGCGCCTGATATTACGTGGGCGTTGCTGCGTGGTCTAGAGAGCCGTGCGTTTGACAGAGTGGATAAGTTGGCACCAGAGGCAGGCGGTGTCCGCTTCAGGACGGCACCCTCTTGAACCACTTATCAAATTTGCCAAGCGCACCCCACGCGGCCAAACCGATAAGCAGCGGTTGTGCGTAGGGAACAAATGGCACAAGAGGCGTCAAAATTTCTGGCAACGACCCCGTACTGCCTGCCGTACCTAACACTTGCGTTAATATCGCTCCTATCGCTCCTATTGCCGTCTTACGTCCGTCGAGAAGTTTGCCGACGGTTTCTCCCAATGCTCCATTCACTGTGGTTAGTGGCGGTGTCACCGGGTTAATTTTCTGCTCGTCGACCTCCTTCAGGAATATCTCGATATCGCTCAACCGCTTCGTGAGTTCCGAGCCTCTCGCCGGATCACCACCTACAAGCCCAGAGAAAGCTAAGATCATTTTTCTTAGCTCTTCGATTCTTGCGACCAGGCTCTCAGTGTTCAGATCGGTCCCAAGTACGGCGGCATCATTTCTAAGATCGGGTGCAATCGGAATATCGTCAGCCACTTCAATCGAGGGCGAGGCGGTGACCAGGGCATTCGCCGCCATCCGAACGTCCTCAAGACGGTTCATCCAGCCTTTACCGAAGGTAGGAAAGTGATGAAGGCCACGCAGGAACTGCTCCTGAATAGCAAAAAAGTCCGCCACTACCCGTCGGAGATCGACCTTTGCGACCGCGGCCAGCGTCTCTTTTCCGATCGCGCCATCGATCTCGATAGCAATACCTTGACGGCTGATTGCCGTCTGAAGAAATGTTGCGCCTCTCGATGGTCCATGAAGTACTGCTGCATTGTGCGCAGCAGCGCAGAGGGGCAGCGGCAAGTCATCTCCACGAATTATGTCGTAGTAGAACGCCTTCATTATCTGCCACGCCTCAGTCCGCGTAAGTGCCCTCACTTGGGCCTTGCTGACTGGGCCGCCGCGCCATCTGGCGAGCGTCGCGAGTGTAATGCCCATATTTGTGGCACCGCCGGGATCCGCGGGATGATCAACATATCCGCCCTCCCATTTGTCTACGATCGGCTGGACTCTTGCAAATTGAGTCGTCCGAGTGGTTCCCGCCGAACCTGCGAAAGGGGTAGCAGGTCGGGTAAGGTCCATGCTGTCCAGGTAGTCCATATCAAGCCCCTCCCTAATCGTATCTATGGTTTCAATCCCTATTTCCTCGGATATTTCGTCGCTGTCGAGCGCTGGCCTGTCGAGTAGGGTCGGAGCGGGTGGAGCATTGCGGCCCCACTCGATTATCGAGAACTGGAGATTCTCAGCCCAGGAGGAGTCACCGCCCTTGGGATAAATACCAGCCCGAAGCTGCGAAGTATTCAGGCCCGCCATCTGAAGGTGCGGAAGTTCCCAACTCAGGGGCTCCAGGCCATGCGCGCGCCCTACCTCGTGCAATCTCTCCCACGACTTGGCCTTGGTGCCCGTGGTCTCCCAACTCCACTTGCCGTTGATCCGCAATACGAAATCAGCAGCAAGTCCGTACTGATGATAGGATCCCCACGCGCTAGCCTTCGTAACAATTTTTCCCGGAGCTGTCCTGCCTTGGGAGAAGAGGAATTCTTGCCTTTTTGGCGAACGATAGGCCTCGAATATTTCGAATGGATGCCCTTCCTCGATCAGCTGCTTGTGCGTTGCAAGAACAGCTTTCCTCAGTCTGGGATGCAACGCGCCAAGTTCTGTCTGACGCTCGTGCGGACTCGGCATTAGACCCCCCCATCGCTACGCAACAAACCCCTTTTTTCTATAGCCTGCCATGAAACTATAATCGCCACAATATCCACTGTGCAAAAAAAAGATCTATGACCCGAATACGCTCTTGGTTAATCTAAAAACCAAGCAAATGATCGAAGGACGTGAGCGCTGTTTATTGCCAGTCCGAATGCTGCCTAGGGAATCTTGGAATGGTTCCAATAAAAGGTGTCTTTCGAGTTCTTTGCCGGTTGCCCGATCGAGAGGATACCTCCGGATCGCTAGTAAATCTCAGCGTTTACCGGATTCGAACAGGTGGTCGACAGTGCTGGCCAAACTTAGCACTACGGGGGTGTTGATGGGCAGAAATCTTGTTGTCCTGGCAACGGGACGGGCAACAGCGCCGCTAAAGCTGTTCAAGACGAATGTCTGGCGGATCTACGAGGCGCTCGAGCTTGGAACGAGGTTCAGCGCGGTGGCGAAGTCGCGCGTTTCCTTGGCCGTGTAAGGGCTGCCGTTGTCCGACAGGTGCTCGATGGGGTGCGGCGCCCGCACGGAGCCAAAGCGCTTCTCGACGGCTTCGAGCATCATGTCGCGTACGTCCGAGCCGCTGATGCCGGCACCGCTCACGGCAGTCCAGGCGATGATCTCGCCGTTCCAGCAGGCGAACTCCAGGCCATCGGAGCACCAGCGCAGGTTTGAGCGCATGACCATCACCTTGCCATCGTGAATGCGACCTTCGCGGCGGCCGGTGTGAGGCTCCAGAAGCAAGGCCGACTGCTGCATGATCCGATGCACCCGCTTGCGGTTGACGATAGGCAGTCCTTTTCGCGTCAGTTCCCGGTTCACCAGTGCGGTGATGCGCCGGTAGCCATAGGTCGGCCGCTCGTCGACGAAGCGGCGGATGAGCGGCAGCAAGCCCTCGTCGTCGGCCTTGCGATAGGCGCCACGCGGTCTGGTTCTTCCGGTGCGCCTGGAAAGGAGGTTGGAGCGTGACACGCCGAGCACCTCGGCGACCCGCTCGAGAGCGGCCGCAAGGTCGGTTTTTTTGCCTGCGATTTGGCGAGCGCTTCCTGGAGGATCTCGTTCTCCATGGTCTTGCGGCCCAGCAGGCGTTCCAGCTCGCGCACCCGCTCCGCGAGACGCCGAACCTATGAACTGCCGACGACGGGTTCATCCGAACTCACTGCTGCCGCACCTCCCTCGCTCAACAGACGGCGCCAGCGGTAGAGAAGATTGGGCGCCACATCGTTGCGCCGGGCAACGGATGACACCGTCTCGCCCGGCTCGAAACTCTCCTCGATGATCCGCAGCTTTGCTTCCGTCGACCAATGCCGACGGTGGGGCGACGCCGGTGATCACCTCGATGCGCTGATAGTCCTCGGACATAAGCCTATCCTCAAGCCTGTGCTTGAGCCTTTCTGCTATGCCGGGTGTCCTATCGAAATGGGGGCAATTCACTGTGACAAAACAAAACCATAACCACGGAGTATGCGTGCAGCGTCACAAAAGTTGGCAGACAAGCACACCTCCTGAACCACGCGCAAACAGCTTTTCCCCAAATCCTGGTGCCCGAACGTCCCGCTGAGATCTATATGAGCGTGGTGCTGTGCTCCTGGCCGATGGTCGATGTGGTCTGTACGCAACAGCCACAAGCATCAGGAAGACGCAGCGTGAAGCGCTGAACCCCGGGTTTTGACGGAGGCCGTTTGGGTTAAGTTACGCTGCCATGGCCGGCTCTTGCAGCATAGCGTAGTAGCGTTCCTCGCTCGTAAAGTTGACCATGCCGTGGAAATTGCCGAGATTGATGCTTTCGCCATGCAGATCAAATAGCTCGTTGGCATGCGCGGGCGCGGCCAAGCCGAGCGCCGCAAGAACATATCGGCACACCTCACAGGCCGCTTCTTGTCCGTAGCAAAATCAGACTACCTCTACCGTAGACGGCGACGCCGCGGTGATGCATCCTCAACTTGCACGGATTAGCCCACGACGTCACTCCGGCACGGGATTAATAATGGGGGCAGGCGGCGAAGAACTTGTGATCCTCGTCCACGGAACGGGCGCGTCGCAGCGCGGCCCGAAAGGTGAAGAGCGCTGGTGGCAACCGGAGAGCGCCTTCGCACAGGAAATGCTTACCGAGATCTCCAGGCAAGTCTCGGACGATGCGGATCGGCACTTCCGGCTAGAGGCCTTCGTTTGGTCGGGCGCCAACTCCGAGCTTGAACGGCGGATCGCCGGCCAGACTCTCGCCGAGCGCCTGAGGGATCTGGAAGGCAGACGTATCCCCTTTCACCTTGTCGGCCATAGTCATGGCGGCTCGGTCATTTTGCACGCGCTGCAGCGCATGCTTCGGGATGGGCGGCCGAGATCGCTGCGGAGCTGGACCACTGTCGGCACCCCCTTCCTGATCTTCGGCGACAGAGGTGCGTTCTACCTGCTGCTCTTCCTGTTCCTTTCGCTCTTCACGGTCGGCCTGACCTACCTCCTGCTTGGCTCGTTGCCTGCCATCTACTGGGCTGAGCTGGGACGCGTCGTCCGCGACGCACACCCCCTCGCTCTCGTCAGCGTGCTTGCGGGCGGTACGGTGGCGGTTGCGCTGGCGGCCTATTCGCTCGTGGTGTTCACCCTCCAGCTATGGCGGCGCGTGCGTTCCCGCTCGCGACAGCTCTCAGCACATGACGCTGTTTTCCTCGGCGAGCGGTGGCTCCCGCTGATGCATCCAGAAGACGAGCCGATCAACGTCCTCCGCGCGTCGGTCATACAACCAGCGGAGCCGTTCATGCCGCGATTGAAGGCAGGGCTCGGCGCTCGGGAAGCAGGGAAATTCGAGAGCGTGCGCGAGAACGAGCCCGCTGGCAGGAAGCCCGTCAGCCCGCCGATCACACTCAGCACCGTAATAACTGCTGCGGTGTCGCTGGTCACCGCGCCGTTCTACAACAGGATCGTAGCTCCGATGCTGGACCAGTTCCTGTGGGAGACCGTGAAACAGGTCGCCCAGGGCAAAGATATCGCGGGCGAGTACCTGATTCGCTGCGACCGTGCGCCTCCCGAGCTCCTCGCTTATTGGAAAGAGGGTCCGCCGGACTTTCTCGCCAAGCTCTCGACCCTGGCGGACTCCTCGGCGGCATGCACCGCACGATCCATCCGCAGCCGGCTTGCAGCGATAGGCGAAGGAACCTCTTCTGTGTCTGCGTTGAGCAACGCGCTCTCCTGGAGAGAAGTGGTTCACACGGCCTACTTCGAGCCGGGATGCGGCGTCGCGGCGATCGTTGCGCAGAGGATAATCCAGAACGGCGTAATTGTCGGGGCGGCTCGGCCGACACCTTCCGCGCCAGCAGCAGAACCGGCAAGCCGGAAGCAGCGGCCCTTCCGGCCACGATATCTGTACCTGGCACTGGTCGGCGCGGCGGCCGCGTTTTGCGCTGCAGCGTCCCTCTCCACCGTAGCCGTCGAACGCGCATGGCTCTGGCCATACACGAACGCCTTCCAGATCGATCGGATCTACCGCAGCCTGTTCGAGGCGCGCGCCACATCGTTGCGCCTCATGCACGGGCTCGACAAGATTCTGATCCGCTGGGTGCTGCTCGACCGAACCGAGGAGGCGATAATCACCGCATTGCGACTCGACGACATGATCCGATACATGGGCGCGAACGCCAGGCTCGAGCGACTGCAGGACGTCGCCTTCGCCATTGGCGCGAAAGGCTCGGCGACGGATCTCGCTCTTCTCCTTGGCAGCGACGTTTGCGCGAAGAGCGAAGCCTCCTGCCTAGAGGATCTGAGCAAGAAGGAAGTGACTGCATATCTCCTGGCGCACGCGGCTGCTGGCGGAAGGGCAGCGGGAAACGGCTTCCAGCGCATTCCGGAGAAGCAGCTCGAGGAGATCGTGTCAGGAGCGAGCCGGGATACCTGGTCGTCGGGATATCTCGTCCGCGTGATGCTGCATTCGGGTGCCTTCGAATTGGCGGAGCGCTTCGCCGAGAGTGATTCATCGTTTTGTGACGGAGTCAAGGATTGGGCGCGTGAGTCTCCCTACCGTGTCCCGACAGATACGATACCGAGCAAGCTGCGAAAATGTCTGGACGAGCCGATTGCGGACTATGTCGCGGGCCAAACCTACGCCTATCGGAACTACTTCTCGTTTCCTTCGACCGTTCTGCGCCAGGTTATCAAGGCCCTTCCGAGCTCCCAGTTGAAGTCCTGCAAATCAGAGGTTCTTGGCGCCTTCCATGCGATGAACCGTTGCGAGGAGGATCGGGCGAATCTCACCCCCATCTTCAAAGACACGCAGCAGCTCGCGCTTACTTATGATCCGGGGAGGTCGGCAGATGATCTGCTTAAAGAGATCTCCATCTACGGCAGCCGGTACGGCAGTGATCTGCCGTCCTGCCTCTCTCCGCTCGACGAACGGATCTCGGACCTGCAGCTCTGCCTTCGGCCGGCAAGAGACCAGATGTCGCCGGATACTAGGAACGAAACTCTCGTCCCATCTGCTGAGGAGGAGGACCGTCTTTCGTGGTGGACATCAAATGTCTGGAAGGCAGCGGCCGAGCAGCAGTCCCCGATCTGCGGCGAAGACACCTTCGGACTAGGCAGCGGATATGGCCACAAGATGCAGGCAATGAACGGCCGACTGAACGAGCTCACGCCACAGGACCGTGAGGAGGTGAAACGGCTGGTCGCGCTTCGGACCGATTACGTGCTCCAACAGCCGCAGTTCATCGATCCCACGGCTGCTGATAGCATGGACATGGCCAACGCCACGTGCGGATGGGCCAGCTTGGCGCTGGCCTGGACATGGATCGGGGATGAAAAGCAGGCCACGAATCTTCTCAACGCAGTGCTGCCAAAGCAGTCGTTAGCCTCCGGCACCCAGATGCTCGACTTCTATCTCGGCATTGCGGATGCCCTGGCCAAACGCGCGCCCGCGCAGGCCAAGCGGTTTCTCGACCGGTCCTTCGACCTAGTGGACGACAACGACCCTGCCTTGTTTTTCAAATCGAGTGACGGATCGATCGACGAGTCCTTCGCCTATGGAAAGTCGGACATTGCCCGGCTCTATGCCGACATCGGCGAGTATCGCCTCACGGCGGCGACGAACGACAGGGTCAACCAGTTCAACGAGGGTGCTGTGTTCGCCTATCTGACCATCCTCGATTCGGAAATCCGAAAGGCTGGGCGATTCGGCGATGCGGTGCTGAAGGCGGCCTTGCTGTCACCGCGCCCACCCGGCTTCCGGCTGAACTGACGCGCCGGTCGAAGCTCGCCATTGTCGCTTTCGTGCCGGGCCCGAGGGTGGTCCGAAAGAGGGCGTGGTTGCTGGCCGTCTTCTGGCGAAGCCGCTGGTTGTGCCCTTCCCTGACCGGGCTAAGAGACCGGTCTAATAGGGCCGATAGCCTGCCTGCTTCCTCCCGCTCACCTTCTCCGCCGCCGACCCTAATGTCTTTTCTGCCGTTCTGGTCGCGCAGAGTGGACCGGCAGGTTCCGGCCTACGGTCGCGCTTCCTTCGATGAGATACGTGGTGCTAAATTGCTCGTCGTTGTTTTACGTTCGGGTATACTTTCATTCTCCGAAATACATTTTTGATTGAAGCATAAATGGCAAATGTCATGGAACGGCTATCAATCTTGCAAGAAATTAGATAAGGATTGGAGCTGCGAAATTTAAGCGCGGGGGCGTTTATGCAGGGGACGACCAAGTCATCCACAGGAGCATCAGCCGACAGCGAATCTGATACCGTCAAATTCGATCAAGTGCTTAGGGACGAGTACGAAGCAATCCATAAGCGACGTGGCGATACAGGCGGCGCCGCCAGACCGGAAAATCTATTCGGCGTCGCGTTGTCGGGTGGCGGAATCCGCTCCGCATCGTTCTCCCTCGGCGCACTGCAGGCGCTGCACCTCTATGGCCTGATCCCGAAAATCGATTATCTGTCAACCGTTTCGGGCGGCGGTTACATCGGGGCAAGCATGGTCGCGGCGCTGACCCGCCGCGCTGTAGGCGATGATGCAGCGCCGGCCAGTGGCCTGTTCCCGTTTGCAGATACGGACAGCGGGAGCGATTCCAGTGAAGTCAAGCATCTGCGTGACAACAGCAAGTTCCTGGCGCCTGACGGGCTGAGAGATCTCGGGCTATCGCTGGCAATCCTCCTGCGCGGTCTGATGGTGAACTTCCTGCTGCTGCTTACGGTGATGTTGCCGTTGGCGACATTGCTCATCCTGGCCAACCCGACCACCGCGCATCTTGATCGCAGCCTGATTTCAGATTTGCCACCTTTCCTCGCCTGTCCGAAATACCCGGAATCTGGTGCAACCAAGACCTAATCAAAAGTGGTGCCTGGCAATGGCTGCGCCCCTACATCAGCGATCCATGGATTATGAGCAAGCTCTTTGCTGCCGCTCTTGGTTGCTGGCTCATCGGGTGGGCGCTGGCGCGATCCATTGTCGATTTTGCAGGCGGTGCGAGGGCGAGAAACCTCTTCGAGCCTTCGTCTCAGGGCGCCGGGAGAGGCCGCTTGCTGCTGATCCTGCTTTGCGTATCGATAATCGTCGAGCTGCAGCCCTATGTGATCGATCTTGCGATCTGGTATCAAACGTCGCCGGATGTCGGCGTCACACTCAAGGCGCTGGCAACCAGCGCTGTTGCCTTGATCGCTTCGACAGCGGCTTTCCGCGGCATACTGATTGGTTGGATTGAGCGAGCGCTAAACTCCCAGAAGATAGGCGCGCGGCTTCAAGGGCTCCTGGCGCAATCCGCTTTCTATGCCTTGGGGTTGGCGCTGCCACTGCTGCTCTACGGCCTGTTTATCATGCTGGTGGCTTGGGGAATCAAGATCCAGCCGCCATTAGGCTCGGAACCGTCGCTGTTTGTCGGGCTGCTTGTCCGCCTTGGTCAGGCATTTCCAATGCTGGCGAACCTCTTGGGCTCATGGGGTATTACCTTGGAGCAGCCAAGCCGGGTTATTGCGGGGTATGCGCTCAGTCCACATTGGTTGATCGGCGACAACCATTTCTGGTTGCTCGTCCTTGGCACTGCCGTGTTGATGGGCACCTCATGGTTCATCACCTATAAATCATACAAGCGAGAGGAAGCCGGCGAGGAACTAAGCTGGAGGGAGCGGCTCGCTTTCCTTGGCGACCGGTTACGTCCGCCCAAACTAAGGCCCCTGGTCGCCTTGTACGTTGTCGGCGCATTGCTTGCTGCCGCCTTGGTTGCGGCGGTGGTTCGACCCCTGGACGCCGGCGATCAATGGCCGGTGCTGTGGAATTATCTGGGGCTGACATTTTCAGTCTGGCTTATCACACTTTTCTTCACGGAAAATGCAAACGGCCTGCATCGTCTTTACCGTGACCGGCTTCAGGCCGCGTTTGGTTTGGGCGAAACCGAGGAAAAGGGAATGAAGTTGCATGAACTCAGCGAACGAGCGCCGTATTTGCTGGTAAACGGGACTCTGAACGTCAAGCGTTCTAAGCGAAACACGACCACAGCCGACGAATTTGACCCGGCCAAACGAGGCAGGGATGCCGAGTTCTTTGTGTTCTCGAAAAAGTATGTAGGCAGCGATGCGACAGACTACGCGGCGGCAGATCGGTTGACGAAATGTGAAAATCAGCTGGATCTGGCGACAGCAGCAGCGATATCCGGTGCTGCCGTTTCCTCCAGTATGGGTCGTATAAAGATCGGCCTGCTTGGTCCGACGTTGGCAATGTTGAACCTACGGCTGGGCTTTTGGCTCACGAATCCGAAGAAGTTGTTCTACTGGGAGCAGTTTCGGGGCGACATCGATGCCTATCGCGATCGGGTTGTGAAGCAGGCTAGACTGAAGTCCGAGGCCGAGGCCGGACAGGCCAAGAAGGCCGAAGAAGAGCGCGGCTGGGAAGAGTACATGCGGCTCTATCTGTTCCAGGAGGCCTTCGGCATATTGAGGTCCGACAGCTCGCGCATTTACATCACCGATGGCGGGCATCTCGACAATCTCGGCCTCTATCAGTTGCTGAAGCGCAAGTGCAAACTGATCATCGTCGTCGATGGCGAAGCCGATCCGGGCATGAACTTCGGCGCATTCTGCGATGTGCAGCGCTTTATCCGGATCGACGAGGGCACCCGCATCGAACTTGATTGGCAGCCGATTCGCGACACCGTTATCCAGCGCCAGGCGGACAAGGTGAAACGAGAGCCGCTTGGAAGCTTGGCTCACCTGCGTCATTTCGCGATCGGCCGCATAGCGTATGCCGACACGGCGAATAAAAAGGAAGAGGGACTGCTGCTCTATGTCAAGGCCGCGGTGAGCGGTGACGAGCCCGATTATGTGCTCGACTATGAGCGCCGCAACCCGCTGTTTCCACACGAGTCGACGGGCGACCAGTTCTTTTCCGAGGAGCAGATGGAGTCCTATCGGGCTCTCGGTTTTCACTCCGTGAAATGCGCCCTCGATGGTCTTGATATCAAGGACAAAAGCGAAGCGTACAAAATCCAACAAGAGCGTATCGAGCAGTTCCGAGCTAACCTGGAAGTGAAGAACTACATTGATGATTGGCGGCAAAGCGCACAACGGGAGTCAGTCAAAGGCAAGAAAACTCGAAAGATACGGCGAGGGTCACCAGTAGGGCTCTTTGGGGCGGCTCGCGGACCACGGCAACCTGTCGTTCTGTCAAGTAATGCAGCTGCCGAATCGCTTGATGATACGAAAGCGCAAGTTAGTAGGCAGCGCGAAGATAGCACGGACATGCCAACCCCTGCAGATACGAAGTCAAGCAGCAAGAATGGCGATCGAGGGACCGACAAGCTTGAGGGACGGCCACAAGTTCCAATTGAGCAGAACGAATAGGCACCGAACTCATCCAGAGACCAACTGTTGGCGCCAGGTTGAAGGTATGCTCCTTAGTGCGCTTGCGAATGTACGCCTAAGCCTGATTTCGCGGGCGCGCCATTCGTTCCTCGTAGTCGTATGCGGTCAAGCGTCATGATGCTGCGTTGAGTCCTGCAACTGACCGATCAATCGAAAGTCGTTGGATAGAGCTGGACAGGATTGTACTAATAGTCCAGTAATTATTGTGGCGAATAGTTTGGGGGAATCGGTGGGGAAAAACCTGGCCGCTTTTGCGCATGGGGCGGAGATTGCGCGGCGCAGCTCTACAATCACCCTCGGTTGGCCCTCAGCCAAGCGATTGATCTTGGGAACTGGCCAAATCGCCGAGTTTTGCGACGGCGTTGAGACCCCGGCCCAAGCATCTCTCCGCCTATTTCCACCCGAAAACGATTTCGATAGCGTGGAAGATTTGGTGTCGTAGTCCGTAGCCTACCCAACAGGGGCAAAATTATGGGACTGAGCAACGGTGTCCAAGCTAAAGTAAGAGCACTCGGAGCGGTTGTCGCGATGGCAGCGATGCTAACAACTAATGTTCCGGCGTCGTTCGCGCAGGACGCGTTGCTTTCACCAAACGACGTGTCGATCCTGTTCCCGGTTCCCACGTCCCTGGTGGACCTATCGAATTTCATTTCGATTGCCGACCTTGCGGATGCCGGCGGCGCTCCGTTGGTGAAAATTGAGGACTTCGACAGGTTCGTCGCCATCGCGGAGGGTGATGCCAGCAAGATTGTCGATGCCGCCGGCGCTACTGCTCAAATCGGCTTTCCTGAGGGCACCAAGGATATGAAGGCGTGGTTCATAGCCGGAATCCGCCTCGATGTTGGTGCCCCGGGCCTTTCGGCGACCATAATGGATGCGTTTGGCCAAATCCCGCAGATTCGCCTGATCATCCAGCCGGTAACGGAGAGGGACGGCACTCTCAAAATTCACGACAGGGCGGCGCACCTGACATTCAGCTTTGCTTTGAAGGCGGCGGACGAACAGGAAACATGCCCGATCCCGATGATGAAGAAGATCGAACCGAACCTTCCGGGTTTCCGCGCCGTGCTTTCCGATTTCGTGGCCTTGCGCGACGGATTGGCAGGGGGCCGCTTTGGTGGTGTTCAGGTGACTACGACTGGCCCGCTCGACGTGCATCCGGGATTCAAGGGTCTGTCCCAAAAACCGTTTCGGGACGCGATAGAAGCATTGTTGGAGAAGCACTTGAAGTCATCGCAGTTGGGCGCAATGGCGGCGATGGGTTTGCCCAAGACCGCCCCCGAACCCTGGATATTTCTCGCGATGAAGGGTCCCAATACCGGAGATCTGGCTGCATTCCCAAGCCCCGCTCTCGAAAACCAATCAAGGGCGCAGTTGTTGAGGTTCTTCGGCTCGAAGAAGGTTTTACCCGAACCGAAATCCGACAATCAGAACGACACAATGACGAGATGCTTTCGCCTGCCAAACGATCGCAAGGGCGTTTCCACGGCCGAACTGTTCGACAGCGCGGCGACTCCGGCACGGACCATTGAGGTCACCGGTATCATCGCCGATCCAACGAAAAGCCATTTCTTCAACACTGACTGCGTGAGTTGTCACACCGAGACGCGGCTTCTCAGGGCCAAGGTCCCTGAGAAGGTGATTCCCGGAATTGTCGAAGCCGTCTTGCCGAAGAGCCGCTGGAACGTGCGGAATTTTGGATGGGGTCCGGAAAGCGCGGGCTTCAGGCCGACCATCACGCGCCGCACGGCTACCGAGACTGACGAAGTGGTCAAGGCGGCGAACGAGTTGTTGTAGGACAATAGGAGAGCCGCGCGAATTCGGTCAGTTCGCGGCCGGGGGGCGATCATGTCGGTGCGGGGTCGGCTTAGGCTGCTAGGGAAGCTGGCACTCGTCCTGGTGAGTCTCTCGTTTATACTGTTCGTCGGCGTAGCGCTGACTCTGATTTTTGCACCTCAGCTGGTTCGCGACCAACTGACCAGGCTTGGCGGTAGCGCCATTCTCGCCGGCAAGAAAATGCCACCGACACTGGCGGCTCAACCTCTCATCTCCAATTGCGCTTGGTTAAAGCAGAACTGGACGGACGAGGATCGGGCCTGGTTCCACAATGCCTCCCAGGGTACGGCGACGTTTCCAATGCCCTATGCTTGGTTTCGAAGTCTCGAGCGGCCGGAATTCAACCCGCTGCCGCGCGGTTCGATCAGCGATCCAGGATATCTGACCAAGCTCGGTTTTATTCCGCCGGACGCGAAATGCGATCCGCCGGCAGGCGCTTCGGCGCCCGAGGGATATGGTGTCCTTCCCGTCGGATTCGCAGTTTTGAAGGGCGGAACGGACCCGGCAACCGGCAACGCCTACCAGGACGCGCTCGGTCTGACATGCGCAGCCTGCCACACTGGGCAGATAATCTATCAAGGGACCAGCCTGCGGATCGACGGAGCCCCGGCGATGATAGATCTGCAGAATCTGGAGCGCGTCATAGGGCTGTCGCTCTGCTACACCAATTCACCCATCTTGTTCTGGCGTAAACAGCGCTTCGTGGACACCCTGCTTGACGGCGACGAGGGTGATACGAGCAAGTCACGCGATCAACGCAAAGCCGAGATCGAACGGCAACTCAAACATCTGTGTGACAACGAAGTGACCGCCAAGGTGCTTTCGGAGTTGGCGATTCTGAGCAGGCGCCAGCAGGCTCATGCCGAGGAGGGCTTCGGACGGCTCGACGCGCTCAACCGTATCGGCAATCAAGTTTTTCACGAGAATCTAAGCGATCCCGAAGATTTTAGTAAACCTGCCAAAGGCGTCTCTATCCAGGATTTCGAATCGAATTTCGCAGCGCGCAGTGCACCGGTGAGTTTCCCTCCAATTTGGGATGTGCCGCATTTTCTTTGGGCGCAATACGATGCCTCGATCCTCAATCCCAGCGTTCGCAATATCGGTGAGGCTATAGGCGTTGCGGGTAAGATCAACATGATCAATCCGGCGCGCTCACTCTTCTCGTCGAGCATCGATGTGGAAAACATCGACAGAGCCGAGAAGCTCCTGCGTGGAAAAAAGCCGCCGCTCGAGGAACCGGTAGGCTTCAGTGGCCTGCACGCCCCTAAATGGGAGGATGCGGCAACGCATTTTCCTGATGACGAAAAGTGGAAGATTAACGCCGAGCGGGTCGAAGTGGGGCGAGGGCTCTATCGAAAGTACTGCTTCGAATGCCATCGCGGACCGGTCCGGGACCCCGAAATTGCCGTCGATGACCCGGATTCTTTTTGGAGCGAGGTGAATTCCGATCAGAAAGACAAGCCGATCGAAGAGAGAAACTGGATAAAGTTGGGCAGCGGGTCATGGTTCAATGTCGTGCAAAAGCCCGTTGAGGAGATCGGGACCGACGCAGAGCAAGCTCGTGTGTTGACAGAAAGGCGCGTCCGCTTGCCGGACTTTCTCGGCATCAATGCCGGACGCGATTTCGTCAGCACATGTAAGACGGAAAGGGATCCGGCGCTCAAGACATCCTTCGCTCTCAACCTGATGGCTGTGGTCCAAAAGGTTGTAGATCAGTGGTTTGAGGAAGGCGGCAAGTCGAAGTCGGCTGACGAACAAGCCTCGATCCGTGGCATCTTGCCCAACTGCCCGAACCCGAGGGTTTTTCAGCCCATGGTCAGGGAGACCGGCGCCAACGCATCGGGCGATGCGGCCGATCGAGCAGAGACGTCGTTGCAATATGTCATGAAGCCCCATTATCGGGCCCGCCCGCTTGACGGCGTCTGGGCGACCGCTCCCTATTTACACAACGGTTCAGTACCGACACTGGACGATCTCTTGAAACCGCAAATTGACCGGCCCAATGTCTTCTGCGTGGGGCCACTTGAGTTCGATCCTGTCAAGGTTGGCTTGTCTCAGGATTTCGATGAAGGAACCGGAGAGTGCCCCGCCGGCCTTACTCGTCTAGACACGCATCTTCGCGGCAATTCCAACCGTGGCCATTCGTTCGAGCGGACGGATGGGGCGTCGGCTCCCCTTGGCGTGATCGGTCGAGAGCTTTCGCCCGACGAGCGCTCCGCGTTGGTCGAGTATTTGAAGATACTCTGAACTGTACGATGCGACACCGGACTGAACGGACAAACTCCACTTGGCTATCGCGACGGCCGGAAACGACCAAGTTTAGAGTGCACCCCGAAGGAAGAATGGACATATCCATGGATTGGGACTTCATAGGGAAGGTCATTGCAGCGACGGCTGCGCTTGGAACAGCGTCGTTTGGTCTTGTCGATGCGTCAAAGGCATTGCGAGGCGGTATTTCGAATGTCGGCTTCGGCTTTATCAGAAAAGCTCTGCAGCCATTCCAGGCTGCGCTGAAGTTGATTGACGACAAAGATCCCGTCGTTTGATCGAAAACATGCTCGATCAGGAACGTCGCAGCTATCCGGAAATCGAACGGTTTTTCGATACCGCCCGATCGCAGGAACTGGTCTTCGTGAAGAACCTGGAAAACGTACAGGGAGACGAGCGCGACATTATTTTCTTCTCCGTCGCGGTCGGGCCCGATCAGACTGGACGGACTGTTTCAACGGTGAGTTCACTCAACAAGGAGGGCGGTCACCGGCGTCTGAATGTGGCGATCACGCGCGCTCGTCAGGAGATGGTCGTGTTCGCAACGCTTCGCCCCGAGCAGATCGACCTTTCACGGACAGCAGCGCGCGGCGTCCGGGAATTCAAGCATTTTCTCGAATTTGCCGAACGCGGAGCGCGCGCCATGGCGGAGGTGTCCTCAGCAACGGGACAAGGCACAGAATCGCAGTTCGAGGATGCAGTCAAGGCAGCGCTTGAAAAGCGCGGCTGGACCGTTCACCCACAGATCGGCGTTTCCAATTTCCGGGTCGATCTGGGCATCGTCGATCCAGACGTGCCGGGGCGGTATCTCGCGGGGGTCGAATGCGATGGCGCGACCTATCACCGCTCGGCTACTGCGCGGGATCGAGACCGACTGCGGGAACAGATCCTGCGCGGGCTTGGCTGGCGGATCCACAGAGTTTGGAGCACGGATTGGTGGATGAATTTCGAGGCAGCGACGGAGACGCTTCACGCGGATCTCGAAGCGGACCTCGCTGCAAGCCGTGCGGCCGTTGCGGCAAAAAAGGCAGGAGATGCGGCCAACGTGGCCGAAAAGACCGTCTCGTCGCAGACGCAGGCAGATGCGGCGATGGACGTGCCGGATCTTGCCACGCAGGATGCCGTCGGAGCGGAGCAAATGGACGATTTCGGGCTGGAAGAAGTCTTTGTCGCCACAGTGCCCGAACCCGCGCCACTCGCGCAGATTTTCCCGCCGGGCGGATCCAGCGCCAACAGTGCTGCTTATGCCGACGCGGTCACGATCAGCAGGGCCACGAGCCAGTCCGAACCCCAGGGGGAGGAGAAACGGCTCTATCGGCAGACCGATCTTCCGATGGCAGGGTTTTTGACCGATGCATCGAAGTTCTATGATCCGGCCTATCGCTCGCAACTGCGCGCGATGACCAGCCATATCCTGTCCATCGAAGCGCCGATTTACGAGGACCTGCTGTTCCAGCGATTGGCACGCGCTCATGGTTTTGCTCGGGCCGGTGGCAGTATTCGCGAAACTGTTCAGAATGCGATCGGCCGCATCGTACAGGTGGCGGATGACGATGGTAGGCGGCTCATCTGGCCTCTCGATACCGATACGACCGCGATCGTGCCGTTTCGCGAATGTCTCTCGGGAGAACGCACACACGGCGATATTCCGCTTTGCGAACTGGCCTCGCTTGCGCTCCGCTTTTCCCAAGACGGCGGAGATCGCGACGAAACCGTCCGCCGCATGGCCCAGCATTTTGAACTGGGCCGATTTCGACGCGTCACCCAGGAGCGCTTCGAACGCGCCTATCACAGGGCAGTGGGAGGGTAGCCGACGATGGCGTTCAAATTCCGTCATACTGCAAGTGCCGTCGAACGATATACATTGGTCGATTTGATCCACGCGGAAGGCGAGGGAAGGGCGTTAGATATTCAGCCTCGAGTGCCTTCTCGGAGAATGAAATGAAAGCAGCCTCCAAAACGCAAGGGACCCGCAAGCGGCTGGCGGTTTTCCTGGACGGCACATGGAATGCAGTTTCCGACAACACGAACGTTTGGCGGCTGCGCGCGCTGTGTTCAACCAAAGACACCGGAAACCCTGCACAACTCGCCTATTACGACATTGGCGTAAACGGCATGGTTGGCGGGGCGTTCGGAAAAGGGCTCCTTCGCAACATCACCGATGCTTACGAATGGCTTGTTGAGAACTATAGCGACGGCGACGAAATCTTTGTGTTCGGGTTCAGTCGCGGCGCCTTTACGGCCAGATCTTTGACTGGGTTTGTCACCAAATGCGGGCTTCTAAAGCCTGGTGCGCCTTTGAGCGTCAATCAGCTATTCGCCCGCTATCGACGTCGCGATGCCCATACGATCTGGGCACTGCAATCGGATGAGAAACAAGGGAATCCTACTAGCCTTAATCTTGAAGAGCGTTGGATGCTCAAGTACTCACGAGCAGTTCCGATCAAGCTCGTGGGCGTGTGGGATACGGTCGGTGCCCTGGGCATTCCGGCTTTCAGCTGGGAAGGCATAAGCCGGTCCAGCTTCCGCTTCTTGGACACCGGGTTGCGCCTGCCAATTGAGAATGCGTTCCATGTTGTGGCTATCGACGAGCATCGGAAGGCTTTCATGCCGACATTGTGGACCAAAAGACTACCGAATGACCCCCAAGCGGTGATAGCAGCGTCACGACCCTATAATAGCGTTGAGCAACGTTGGTTCGTCGGTGCTCACGCAAACGTCGGCGGCGGATGTCAGAATGATTTGTTGGCCCAAGCTCCGCTCAAGTGGATAGTGGGCAAAGCACGTTCCCTCGGGTTGGAATTCAGGGCTGAGATTGAAGTCGATGATGGAGCGGTCGATGCGCCGATCTCTGACTCTTATCGCGAGTTTATGCGAGGCGCTTATTCAAGGATTGGCGGCAGGCATCACAGACCAATCGGAGTACCACCGGGTCGGGATCCGAATGCGACATACATCAATGTCAACGAGATGATAGACGCGTCTGTCTTCGAACGATATCGACACTCTGAAGATTACCGTCCTCCCAACCTGAGCGACTGGTCGCAGCGTAAGAATGTCGACCTGAATACGCTGTCAGCCTCCGTGTCGGTCGACGATCCGAGCCTGGAGATTGCCGATGACCAAAAATGAAGGCCTTCAGGCATCAACGCGGCCGTCGGAAAGGACGATCACGTCGGCATGTTGATCGAAGCGCCGGTGCCGCGGCATTCGCCTGACCCCCGATCAATGCGAGGCCATGTTGCATAATATTGCAGTGTGAAACTCAACAGTGGACCTGTCGGCTCCTTCGTTATTCAAACTGCTCCGCTGCCCGTCGCTGAACCTCCGCCACGGTCGTCAGGAAAATCGACTATGTGCCCAGGCCAGTCCAAGGGAAGGTCCAGATCAAACGCCACCTCCATTGCCCCATCAGGACTGGTGTATCGTCCGCTTTTCAATACGTCGATGTGCCACTGTTCGAGTAGGGCCTCCGGACGCTGCGTGATCCGAGAGAATGCCCACTGAAGGTACTCGCGCCGCAACAATTTCCGATCAGGCTTTATGCATTCCCCAACTGCGCGTCCCCCAACTATTCGACATACTGCCGAGTGGCCGCTTGGACAGGAGATTGTGCCGCCTGGAGGTTGCGGACAGTTGCACATCGTCATTTGGTTCCCTCCCGTGTGACCACGATTACGCCTCCGACTTCGCTGACTTGGTAAGGCCCAATAGAATTTGGACGCGTCATAGACCCCAAGGCTAGAATGCCCTCGGCATAGCCGGAAACGGTAATCGATCGCTGTTCGAGTGAAGCATCTATCTCATTGGATGAGAAGCCGACGGCCCTAACAGGCTTTTTGAAAACCTGAGCAACTGTGCTGATGCCATCGCCAAAGGTGGCACCATCGTCAAATTCAATGGCAACCCCGCTGTCCGGCGGGATCTCGTTCTTCCATGCTCCATGGAACCATACGCCCATAGCCGAGACGAGAAACAGAATAGGCAAGGCGGAGAAGATTAGATCAGGCGGGGTTGTCTCAGGCAATTGCAAGCCAAAGTGCTCCATCGCGGCTTGCAGAGGCGGATACCACCAGAGGCTGGACGTCGCTATAGAGGCAAATATCAAATACCGCGCGAATCGCGCGCGGGCCGTACCTCTGACAGCTCTGACAAATGCGACAATCTGATCCCAGCTGGGCCAGCGCACTATACAACCCCGGACGTGCTTTGGTGGTGTTATTTCAAGACGCAAATATGTGAAATGTTACTGCCCTAAAAATCAATCGTCAAAACATAGGTGATCAACACGCCGAAGAATACGGACTATCGTCAACGTATCGCCTGTCGCGGACAGGTAAGGAATCCCTACCATTGCCGGCTAGCGCGCGCAGGCGTGCCAAGCGACACTGCGGGCCGGAGCGCCTGACCGATGCCGTTGAAAAAGTCGGTTGAGTCTGTGGACTTGGCGTGATTCCGTTTTCTGGGTGATTTGCCAGGAGAACGGACCGATGATGGGTCGCCAGACCGCCGATCAAGCGCAGCTCTTCTATTCGTTCAACCTCAATGAGCGTATTCCGAAGACGCATCTGCTGCGCCGGATCGATGTGTTTGTGACCGAAGCCCTCGCTGGGATACATCGCGAGCTGGCCGGCTTCAACAGCCATACCGGTCGGCCCTCGATCGATCCCGAACTCCTGATGCGGATGCTGATCGTCGGCTATTGCTACGGCATTCGATCCGAGCGGCGTCTGTGTGAAGAGGTCGCGCTGAACCTCGCCTACCGATGGTTTTGCCGGCTCGATCTGGAGGACGAGATCCCGGATCATTCGAGCTTCTCCAAGAACCGGCATGGCAGGTTCCGCGACAGCGATCTCCTGCGATTGGTGTTCGAGCGGGTCGTCGGGATCTGCCTTGAGGCTGGCCTGGTCAAGGGCGACGGGTTCTCGGTCGACGCGAGCGTCATCGAAGCGGATGCAAGCCGTTATCATGGCCGTGCTCCGGAGGAGATCGACTGGGGTTCGCTTGAGGACCCGTCGCGTGCGGTGCGTGAGTATCTCGACGCACTCGACGAGGCGGAAGAGGTGGAGGCGGGTCGAAAGACCCCGAAGGTAATCTCGCTATCCGACCCAGCGTCAGCCTGGACGGCCAAGGCGAACAAGCGCGTCCAGTTCGGCTACGGCCTAAACTACCTGATCGACAACGAGCACGCGATCATCGTCGATGTCGAACCCACACCGGCGCGGACCTTCGATGAGGTTGGAGCGACGGCCACAATGATCGAGCGCACGAAGGCGCGGTTTGGCTTGAAGCCGAAGCGGCTCGCCGCCGATACAGCCTACGGCACTGGCAAGTTCCTCGGCTGGCTCGTCGATCAGAACATCGCGCCGCACATTCCTGTCTGGGACAACAGCCAGCGTGATGACGGAACCTTCAGCCGCGCGGACTTCATCTTCGATGCGGTCCAGAACCGGTTCACCTGTCCCGCCGGCAAGCTGCTCATGCAGTATCGCCGCAACTTCACGGTCCCGCGCACCGACAATGTCAGCGGTGGAAACCGGAAGTACCGGGCCAGCAAACGAGACTGCCAGCGTTGTGATCTCAAGCCCCGCTGCTGTCCAAAAACGCCGGTGCGCGATGTGCTGCGCAGCGTCCATGAAGAGGCTCGCGACCACGCGCGTCAAATGGCGCATACGCCCGAGTTCGAACGGTCGCGCAACGAGCGCAAGAAGGTCGAGATGCTCTTCGCACACCTGAAGACCACGCTCCGCTTCGAACGCATGAGATTACGCGGCCTGAGCGGAGCCCGTGACGAGTTCCTCATGGCCGCCATCACGCAAAACCTGCGACGGCTGGTGCGGCTGACAACGCCCACGGCGCCGGCGCTGGCATGATGGAGGCCAATCCGCAGAACTCTCGCCAACGAGCCAAGATGCAAGCGCCATTCAGCCGACCGCCCTTACGCCTCCGGACAGGCAGACAGGGGTCGCAATCGAGTTTTTCCACAGCATCGACCCATTGCGATTTCCCGCACCCATATCCGTTCGTTATACATGCTGTCGATATCGCATGATCAAAGCGGCCTTTTCGCATTTCAAATCTGCAGCTCCAGGGGACTCGACTTCAAGTAACGCAGTTTAAGGCGCCCGCCACTGGCGGCCTTGGCGTCGGCCAGCGCCTTCTCGACGAGTACAAAATGGTGGAACGCGTCTTTCAACCCCTTTGAGACCTTCTTGCCGCCGGCCTCCCTCGCTACGATGCCCTTGTTGAGGTAGTGGCTGCTGCAATTGAGCCATATCGTGAATGGCTGGCCCGCTTCGGGATTAGGGGAGCGCTCAGCCGCTGGCCCGAGGCGCGAGTTCACTAGAACCTCCAGGATCCGCAAGTCGGGATTTGCGTGCTCGCCATTAGCGCAGAAAATGTAGTGATCAGCGGTGATGCGCTTGACGAACTCGCGGTCGAGATTGTGCTCCGAACCGTGATGCTGAACCTTGAGCACGTCCAGATGCAGGCCTGCCCCATCCGTAAGGCGGCCGTGATGTGTCAGGCCGGCGAGAACGTCCTCGTGGTGGCCATCGCCGGTCATCACTACCCTAGTTACGCCGCCGCCTGGCTGGGGTTCCTCCAGCAGCAGCATCAGCGAGGCAAGGTTAGGCTCGGTTACTTTCGTTCGTTTGCCGATTTCATCGTCGATCGATTGGCCTAACCCCGGGGCGGGGAGCGCGCCCTCGTTGTCCGCCAGCCAATCCTTCAGGCGCTTCACGCCTTTTTTGTTTTCTATATCTTGCAGCCAGGCGTTCCAGTAGGCGCGTAGGACATCAAGATCCTTCTGGAACGGCCCGATGACACGGATCGACAGTGTGCTTCCTGGTTTGAGAGTGATTGCGTTCTTGTCGCGAACCATGGCTAGGAGCTTGCCGAACTCGCCGTTAAGCGGAATGTTCAACTGGTCGGCAGCAATGCGCCTCGACACTTTGATGGCCTCAGGGATAGAATTGGCAATGTTGCGATAGGTGGCTGCAAGGTTGAGCGCCTCAGGATTGGTGGAACTGGACAGCGCGCTCGCCTGCGAAGCAAGCATGGTTCAATCTCTCCGGCATTGTCTTCGACGAGCGCCTTGAAGGCGTTATGCCAGATGCGTTTGACGAGCGGCGGCTCGCCGAACGCAGGCTTGTTGGTGGGCTTGCCCGTCGCGAGCTTGTGTTTGTGAACGCGCCACAACACCGTGTCTTCGAGCATACGTAGCACGCCGCCAATATGGTCCTGGTCGACATGCGAGACATAGACTAAATCGAGTTCATTTCCCATCGCTGCCCAGCGCCCGAGAAACGGCCGGACCTCGGCTTCGTACGAGTCGGGCATGCCCCCATCGGCCAGTATCGATACCCCGCCGGCCTCGATCAGCAGGCAATCGCCCTTCGCGGAAGGCAGGATGGTGATCTTCATGAAAAGCGTCCCTTTACATCGCGACGAAGGCTTGCGCGCGTCGCCGCAGCGACGCAGGCCTCAGGCGAGATCACTCCGAAACCGCAGTCGTTCACCCATTCATAGGTGCCGCCCGGGAGCGGCTGCGCCGTAGCCTTAAGGATACCGAGTATCTGTGCCGCGGTAAGGTTCGGCTCGGCTGCCAGCATCAGGCCGACTACCCCCGCGACATAAGGGCTCGCCATACTGGTGCCGGTCATTGAGATCCAGGGCTCGGCAGGATCGCCGAAGCCATTGGCGGCAAGGATCTCGGTTCCTGGGGCGGCGACGTCGGGTTTGGGCCTTCCATCGCGTGTGGGTCCCTGACTTGAGGTGATGTGCGCGCGGCGGCGCGCCTCGTCGAGATTAGCCACCGAAATTATGCGCTGACCGCAGGCGAGCGCACTGACCGAAGACGCATCCACAGTTGATTTCGCCGAAAAGAATGATGGCCAGAAATGCGAGCCATCCCCAAGGTCGGCCGGATCGTCGCGCTCGATCCAGGCGTGGAAGATGCCATCGCGAACCAGGAGGCCTTGGAGTCAGATCTGCCAGGTTCCCGACGTTACGCCGACCACCAGTGTCTTGCTCAAGAAGGGTGTCAGATAGACCGCGATGTAGTTGGCCCCGTTGGCCGGGTGATGCAGCTCGTTGTAGGTGCTGAGCATCGTGCGATCGGGCAGCTGGAAGTTTTCCAGGAACTCGCCTGGTTCGATCGGGCCGATCCAATCGCCGTTCGGTGGCCGGATGCTGATGGCAAATCGGTCCTGCGGTTCGTACCAAAGCTCCATCTCGTTTTCCGAGACGTCCTTGATGCGATCGCCGATCACTTCCCATTCGAGCACGTGGTCCAAGCCTTGGGCAACGATACGTGAACCCGCATGTATGCGGCCCAGCATGTAGCCGAGGTCGCTTGGCGCCTCCGGTCGCTCCTGACCCGCATTCCCGGCCGCGATGCAGATCGACCGGCCAGGCTCGGCAAGCAGAGTATCGATCCAGCGATCAAGCACGCTTGAACCGTCATGGGCGTGCCCATTTGTGCCTAGGCTGATGTTAATCGATATTGGCCGGCCTGCGGCTAGATCGAGGAGGTAGTACACGGCGTCCAGCAATCGCGTTGAATCATAGAACGAGGTGCGGCGCGCCAGGTCATCGTCCGGCAGCGAGACGAGAACGGCAGCAATCTCCGCTTTGCTGCACAAACCGTTCGCGCCGGCAGCGATCGAGGCCACATGGGTGCCATGCGATCCCACCACCATCTGCGACTGGGGTTCGAGGTCGTGCGGAGACACTTGCACCTGCTTGGCTTCTACAATCGCACTTGCCATGTCAGCAGCGCCGATTACCCTGCCGTAGTCATATCCGGTGGGGCGCTGCCCCTTCCGCGCTCCCTGATCCCAGATAGTGACAAAGCGGGATTTGCCGTTTTGATCCATGAATTCTGGGTGAGCCCAATCGAAGCCTTCGACATCGATGATGCCGATGAGAACGCCGGCACCATCGCCGTGCGGCTGCTTCTTCTTGTCAACCCCGCGGCGCGGCGGGGCCTTGCTGGCCGTGCTGCCCTTGATGGGTCTGGGGTGTTTCAGGTTGTCAGCGGGCTCGATGAAAATAGTGCCCGGGTCGCCGGCGAGGTTGTCCACCTCCTCGATCGTCATGCGCTTAACGGCCAGCCCGCCTAAAACCCGTTCATGCGGCCCTCGTTGCAGCGGCTTGGTCGATCGGACGAACACATTTACCTGGACGCGTCCGTACCGGTTGGCTGTGTCTAGGGTTTTGACTGCTGTTTCCCTTTTGGATGCCTCGTGCGGCGCCACCGCGTTGGCGCGCTGTGGGACTCGCGCCGCGAGATCAGGGTCGACGATCTTCAGACACCCTTGCATCTCAGCTTTGGCGGCGCTGACCTCGGCGTCGCAATTGGCAAACACGCGGAGTTTCGGGTGCATGTTCCGTTGTGCACGCAGATCTCGATCGTCTGGCATGATTATATACCCCCTACCTCCTGTACTATCTCACAGAAACTGTGGCAATTCTATCCTATCGCCCGGAATTCGTACAAGAATACTACACAGAGTAAGATTTGATTGTGAATATTCGCCCGCTGGGTCAACAGCCCAGTTCGGAACGCCGCAATCCCTGATCGATCGCTGCTCCCGGAAGCCATCGCGGGAAACGCTAAAAAGCGCCATGTCTAACACACTTCTAAAACTCCTGCTCAAGACAGGATAGCGTTCGAACATGGGTCAATCCTCAGTGGGAAAAATCTCCTCGTCTGGAGTGCGCCCCTGAGGGTGGACACTGATCAAGCTGCTGTTTTGCCAGTCTGCCGGATGTGTTGGTCCTCGAACTGTTGCGGGCTCAGATAGCCGAGCGCTGAATGGAGCCTGCGCTTGTTGTAGACCTCCTCGATGAAGTGGGGAAGATGTTCGGTTACGTTCTCGAAAATCTCGAAGGCCATCGGATAGACCGCCTTGATCTTCAGCGTCTTCATGAAGCTCTCGGCCTTGGCGTTGTCATAAGGATTGCCTCTGCGGCCCATCGAGCCGATCAGATCGTGGTCGGCCAGAAGCTGCCGGTAGAGCTCGGCGGCATATTGCGAGCCGCGATCGGAATGGTGAATGCAGCCCGGTGGCGGCTTTCTGCGATCAATGGCAGTCTTCAAGGCGGCGACGGTCAGGCGCGCGTCTATCGACTGGCCGATGGCGTAGCCGACGATGAGGCGAGACCAGGCATCGAGGATGATGGCGACATAGATGAAACGGGTCGGCAGCGCGACGTAGGTCAGATCACTCACCCAGAGCTCGTTGGGACCGCTCGGGACGACGTTCATCGCCAGGTTCGGGAAGATCGGGCCGTCGTGATCGCTGTCGGTGGTGGCGACAAAGCGCCTTCTGATCTTGGGCTGCAGGCCGTGTTCGCGCATCAGACGCCGGATCTTCTTGTGGTTCACCACAAAGCCCTGCTGACGCAGAGCCGCGCCCACTCGGCGGTAGCCATAGAACTCGAACTCGTCGCAGATCGCGAATACGGCCTCGACGATTGCCGTATCATCGGCCTGCTTTTGCGGACGGTCATAATAGGTGGAGCGCGCGATCCCCATCAGTCGGCATCCTTCCGCGATGGAGATGCCACGGGGCCGGTGACGACGGATGTAGTCCCGCTTCTCGGCCGCGGTGCGCTTTTCAGAGCCCCCTTTAGAAACTCCAGTTCCAGCGCCTGCTTGCCGACAAGCCGCTCCAGCGCAGCAATCCGGGCCTCATATTCCTGGATCAGGTCAGCGGCCTGCGCATCCTCATCGAAGGCGCCTTCCTCATATTTGCGAACCCATACGCGGATCAGCTGGCGCTGCACATCGTGGCGCTTCGCCAATCCGTGAAGCGTCTCGCCGGAAAGGTACTCCTGCGCGACCTGCCGCTTAAACTCGATGCTGTGAGTGCGATATCTTGCCATGGTTCTCTCTTCGAAAACCCGGCAGGACTGGTCAATTCCTCAATCCGATCTGTCCACCCTCAGGGGCGCACTCCACGTCCCGAGTCATTTCTCAGCGGAAATCAACATCTATTGCGACGGGACGCACAAGGCGGTGGCGGGTTCGAGGCGCGCCGTAGAAAAAGGGATGCTTTCACAAGTCGCCGGTTGCTGGTACATACGTTTCCAAGCGCCAACTCGAATGTTGACGACTTCAGGGGGAGGTTGTGATGTCATCGTCTAGAGCAAAGTCTCCTCCGATTTCGTTGTCGGAGCTTCGAAGGCGCGCGACATCGGGTGAACTGACCGTCCGCGAACTGCGCGACTACTTTGTCCCGGACAATGCCAAGACAAAGCCGTTTGTTCCGGCTTTCAAGCTCACGGATCTGGTTGACAAGGAAGGCAAGCGGCCGACAGCCAGAACTGTGACGCGGCTTTATTTCGCGGCGGAGGGCGGCGCGGCGTCCCCTCCTGGCTCTGTGACCCGGTCGCGCAGCGGTGCCCGCTCGACCATCGCAGCGGCGGCGAAGATGCGCGTGCTGGCCGAAGGCGATTCGTGGTTTCGGCTTCCGAACCTGAATTGGCCCACCTCCTATCCGGACGATCTGGTCGATGTCCTGCGCAAAACCTACGAGATACCCGGCGTGGCGATGTGGGGCGCGGAAATCGGCCCTATGGTGACGACGCAGAAGAAGAACTATCTCGTACCCCTCGGATCGGGTCTCTATCGTCACTTCATATTCTCGGGCGGAGGCAACGACGTGCTCGCTTCCGTCGGTGAACATGTCAAACGACGCGATGCGCCGGGCACCAATCCCGCCGATGCCGACACTTTCATCAAGGCCTCTTTCGACGGCGCTATTGGGCAAGTCATCGGTCACTACCAGACGCTGGGCGGCCACGTCCGATCGGTCGTCAATCCGAAGGCGACGCTCTATGTGCACGGCTACGGCCATGCGCGCCCCCGCCCAGGCGGAGAATACATTGGATCGAAACTCGAGGCGCTCGGCTTCGATGCGACGAGCAGCCTCGCCCGCAAAATCGTCGCGGCGATGGTCGACCGGTTCAACGTCAGGCTCAAGTCGTTTGTGGCTGGGCAAAACGCAGCGCACACCGACTACAAGATCGTCTATGTCAATCTGCGCCCGACGCTGATGGCGGCGACGGACTGGAATGACGACGAGATCCACCCGAGCGACGCCGGCGCGGCGAAGGCGGCGGCTATCATTTCTGAGAAGATCGCAGCGAATACGCCGAGCGCGTGAGTCCCACAGCGGAATGTTATCATGTCATCTTGGCGTCGCCGAAGACGGCGGGGGCATTCTCTGAACGCTAGGTTGGTGGTGACGATGATCGAAGTGCGCTCGTGGAGCCTGCTGATCAGGTGGAAGAGCAATTGCCCGCCGGATTGCGAACGGGATATAACCGAGCTGATCGAACACGGTGAAGTTTAGGCGGGTGAGGCACAGGCGAGGGGGCCAAGCCTGGTCATGCTCCTTTTTGCGCTAGCAGCATGAGGGCAATCAACGTTGCGTGCGATCTACTAACGGCCTTTGACCGGTCGTCCAGGCAGCGCGAGCTGTACGACCCCATCTGGCGACTTGTCCCGATTGTGTGGTTCCGGATTGGGTGTCTGGGGCAAGATCGCCAATCAAGACAGGGTCACAGTGCATAACGACGTAGAGATGCGGTGTGGAACTGAAAGCTCGCTTCGGTGTGAACCGGCGTCACAGTGTGACCCCACCCGCCGCTGAGATTTCAACGGCTTATCGTGCCGATCGGCGCTGAGACCCCCACGCCGATCGACAGCAGCAGCCGCTGTCCTCTTGCAATCCTCACAACCCGGCGTCGGCCTCGTCCGCTTCGCGCCCCATGCCGGACGTTCAGGCAAACTTTGCCTTTACCTGAAAGCGGACGCTGGAGTGGGCCAGACTGCGGCTCAGCTTTGCGCCCCCGGGTCGGCCCCTCAGCCTGAAAGCAGCCAGCCGGCCGGCGTTCGGGAACAGTAGAGCTGGCAGTTGTTATGCGGCCAAGTTTATGTGGTACATAACGACGTAGTTATCGGGCTGTGTGTCACGAGCAGTTTCGGTTGATGCGAGAGAATAGCGTAGCAACGAAATATGTTGGGGATACCTCAGCGCCAACAGCGATGCGACTGAACTGAAAATTTTCGGCCCAAATGGGACAATCGTGATTGTGCCGCGGTCAAGAAACGATTCTACGACATCTCGTAAACGACCATGGAGTGCAACCGGATCATCCACTCGATAAGACTGCAACGCATATTTTCCTAGCCCGAAGTCAAAATTGAAATTCGCTGCTCGAACGGCGGGCTCATACTTTGAAGATCGGCCAATTGGGTGAAAATAGAAACCTCGATCTGGCTCAATGATTTCGATCGCGCTCAAGGCTGCGCCATATTCATAGCCCACACCCATGATTAGACAACGCTCTTTGTAGGGTTCGCCTACGTTACCCGCCATCTGTGGTATTGCCGGGCCAAAATACTGGGCAGGAACCATATAAAGTGCCGGCTCCTCAAATGCTCCTGGGACGTAAACGACAGAAACTTTTGCTACCTGTTGTGACAACTCCATCAAGATAGCCAAGGTACCCGCTATGATGCTCTTGTTCAGACACGAGACGTCCAGCACCACGTGGATGCGTCCATCGCCTCGCGCAACATAGGCTTCTGTGACGGTACTCGCCACGTTAGAGAGGTCCAGGGCTAGCCCGGCGTCACCCAGCTCCTCAAAAGCCACGAGATTGGCATCATAGGAGAAGCGTCCGCGGGATCCGTACAAAAAGGCCGCAGAACGTTTAGCTCGTACAAATTTGCGAGCGAAACTCGATCTCTGTTCGTATCCCACAGCATACACGAACAGTTCAGGGTTCTCGGTCCCAAGGCTCTCAAATTCAGCGGCAGTCAATCGATAATCAATCGAGGGAACCAAAAAGATCTCCCATCGTGGGCGGGCCAGAAGCCCGCTTTTTTGCTACCGGAGCGTGTCTTAGAACCGTACTGAGATTCACCGGACTGGCGACGATCAGTGGCAAGCGGAAGTAAGGGCTGAGCAGATACGATACCCGTAATCGCGACCGTTCTATCGCACCAAAGCTTGCATCTCCTCGCGAGTTCTCGATCATGACAAACGCACCTTGATTCAGCGCCTGCCCGATGGCTACCCGAAGCGGACCCGATACGCGATCATCGACTACGAACGTGCCGACTAACTCCGGTGTGAACGCATCAGAGTAGTTACGATCCAGTACATAGTCGCTGATCTTCTGAAACAGCTCAAACAGCGAAGTGTTATCCCTCGACCCGTCAAGAGTTGGCGCCGGGATAGCTGAAAGCAAGCTCAGGAATTTATCTATCGCTGAGGAAACAATTTGCGACTGAACCGAGCGTGGAACGCGACGCATCGCGTTCTTTTTGTAGGCAGTTATTAGGTCACGAAATAGTCCTATTGTCACACGAGGATTTCCATCGCACATTGTGACAATCGCGTCCGACCCCGTGTAATATTCTGGAATGCGTTTCGTTGATGTTGGCCTATTTGCGACGACGTCGCCAAGCCGGAACGCCTGATTGCTTCCGTAGACAAGGTGTAGCGCAACCGGCCAAATTATCTTGCGAGCCGCCGCAGCTTTGATCGACTCCCCCATGTCGTTAAGCGATTCGATATCTATTGATCGCAGATCGAGATACGCGGCAAAGGTGTTGTTTTTGGCGGCAAGTTCCTTAAATCGCCGGTAGTGGGCGCCGTTTGGCGCTCGGTAAGCGGACTGGGCCTCCGCCGTTTCGGTCTCGTTTGTTATTGGCGATCGCCCTAACATGCTGTCCATGCTGGTATTGGGCGGTAAATCTTCAGCGTTGAGAAGCTTTGCAACAAGCTGCCGTACGAATTTGTTGGATTCAGAGCGAGACCGATCCGAGAGGTTAATCACTGTGTAGTCATGGCCGTCCATTGGGGAGGCGCCACGGTCATCCGTTTCAAAAGACGGCGTGTAAGGGCTCGTAGCCAACTTTAGAAGTATATTCTGATGCGTCGATCGAAGGTTAAGATAAAAGTACTCTTGGATCGAGGCCGGCATAATCTCTAGTTCGTCAACGCATAAGCACCACATGCGACCCTTTTTCTCAACCGTGCTTTCAAATGCGTCTGCGAAGGCAGCGATAGATGTCAGGGGGTCCGCGGAGTAGCTTATCGGCGCCGGGAAGGTCCGCTGTACTCGGCTCAGGCTAATGTTGTTGTTGATGGTTTCGATCCGCGCCCAGAGTTCAGCACGGAGTTCCATCGTATTGCGTACGTCGGACTCGATAGACCAAGCGCGGCTGAGCAAAAGGCAGAACGTTTCTTCTGCTCCGCGGGTCATTTTTACGAATTGATGCGATACAGCGGCGTTGTTTTCAGTATCAGGGTCAGTGACCTCGGCTAATGTATCAAGTAGTGCGAACTGCACACGAATGGTCATTAGAGCCCGAAGCGCACGCTCCATCGCTGGATGCAACGGTTCCGCCTTTATTCCCACGCCCCGGACCAGCAGTTCGAACTGCCTGTCTGCTCCGACGTACACGGGTGTATACCGAATTTGCTTGAATACCCGGTGAAAGCGTTGCGCAGCGCGAATCTGCGCGCCGATCTTCAGCATCTTCAAAAGGGTAGTTTTTCCGCTTCCGCGGGGTCCCAGCATTAGCACGTTATTGTGACCGGCCAGCTGATGAAAGGCGTCATCACGCATAACGAAGCGCTCACCGACCGTGGGAAAGTCGATAAATCTCGCATTGTATGTGCCAAATAGTGCGTTTTCCATCACAGTGGCCGTAAGACACTTTGAGACCGGACAGGTGCGATCGTGACTTTATAGGCTCTCCGTGTCAGCTCTTTTATTGCAAGGTCCAGATCGGCCGGCAGGAGAAACTTCAACAGTGGTTCCTTGGCGAAAGCTTCATCGAAATTCATGTAGGGCTGGCCTGAGCCCTTGAGGGCGCTCTCGAACCGGTCTGCAGCTTGCTTGGGGTTTAGCCTAGATCCAAAACCAGATCCGTATGCGATTCGATGGCGCGGCGGCGAGCGTTCCCAAAGGCCATCGTGTGACCAGTACCACCCATGTACTGTGCCGCATGGCTGCCAGCCATCTAACTGGCCGGGGTCAGACTCAGTGTCGAGGAGATAGATCTGGTTTGGTGGGGATGCTGAGCTACCCGCGTCATAGGTGGCGGCCGCGCTGCCAGCAGACAACACCACTGGCGCTAATGATGAGCCGCGTCCGTAGTCAATGTCTGGATAGTGGAGGTGACCGTGGATCACGATCCAACTGGCTTGGGTCGCTTCTGTGAGTTGATGCAGCAAGCGATTGCCGCCTCGCATTTCGCTTTGCTCACCCATCCACATATGATCGTTCTTGATCAGGTGGTGGTGAGTCAACAAAATATTCGTCCGATAGGCTCGGTCTGTTACTTCCGCAACAATCCTGTTGATCGTTCTCTCCGATATTCGACCATACTCATTCTCGCCTGCTTTACCATCGATTATTGGCCCATATCCGTGAAAAGCAGAGCTGTTTAAATTTACGATGCGGCACGCGTTATCAGTATAAATACAGTAGTCGTTTCCCCAATACTTATCGCTGTCAGACAGCGTTACGCCTGGAAACGGAGGGTCAAGAGCGCGTAGATTCTCTTTAGGACTGAAGTTGTTATTTATAAAACGGGAGTCCATATCGTGGTTTCCCGCAGCCCCGATCAGGTATCGGGCACCAACGGCGTCGCGAAGCCACACAAGTTCTGACCAAACGAATTTAAGTGCTTCCGGGGAGGCTCGATCGCCAAGATCACCTGGGCAAACGAGCCAATCTGGTCTCAGATCTTCGTCTTTCAAAAGCTTCGCGATCTCTCGTAGAATGTTCGACGGCTTTCCATCCGGTTGAACCTCAACGAGTGAAGGGACACTTGTCGTGTCCTTCGAGCGGACATATGCATGAATGTCGCTGACAATGAGAAATTTAGTCATCGCTGCACGAGAAAGTTGGTAACGACAATTTCACGAGCAATCTTTCGAGAAGCTCGGAAGCCGCCAACGTTGCGGGTGACGGTGAAAGTCGACGTGTTCCAGCCGAGATCTGCGGGGTCAAATGTCAGTGCGCCGTCCTCGTACGTAAGCACAAAGCGGGCGCCAACCATGTCCGCCTGCTTTAGACAGTTGAGTAGTCGGGTAAAGTCAGGAAGACGAAACTCCTTTCGGTCGTATTCTGTGAAGATACGACCAGAATCTTTCGTATACGGCGGGTCAACAAAGAAAAAGGCACTCCGCGAAATATGCTGCGAAAATGTCTGCTCGAAATCGCAAGCGTCAAAGCGAGCATTCTCAATTACTCGACACTTCTGCTTAAAATCCGACAAAGTAGGGAATGCAGACATCTTACTCCCACAATGCGGTACGTTAAAATCGCCTTGCTGATTTGTTCGGTATATTCCGTTAAAACATGTGCGATTGAGGTAAAAGAAGATTCCGGCCTGATCTTCGCCAGCGCCCATACTGTTAAAAAGACTTCTGGTCTGGTAGTATGTGTCTCTATCTGGGCTGATCGCGGATGCTAATGACCAAACGCGTTCTGGGTTGGCCTGACAATGCTGATAGAAGTTAATCAACCTGCTGTTGACATCGTTTAGTATGGCTTGTCGCGGTTGAAGGTGAAACATTAAAGCAGCCGAGCCGCAGAATGGCTCAATGTACGTCCTATCTTCGGCCCAAAACCGCGCCAGGGTATGAACAGACGAACGTTTGCTACCTGCCCACCGTAGCAGCGGCAGTGAATTCTCAGATGGGGTTTGATCTGACGATAGCGTCATTGAACCTTTCAGTGTCGCAATCGCCAGCGGTGGCCGGAATTACTACGTGTGCTCCGTAGCGATTTGTATAGCTGATTCTCAATCAAGCGGAGTGTCTCGAAACGACCTTCAAACGGAAAAGCTGGTCAGATGCAACTGCGCAGATCTCCGCTGGAAGAAAGTTGATTGTACAACTTGACCAAGCCGAAACCCCAGTGCCGTTCGAATCGTGGGTCTCAGGTCGCCGCAAACTAGCCAGAAAGATCGCAACGGGTCGGCTGGAGGACGGCAGCTTACCGCAAGTCCCAGCCAAAAACCTGACAGTCCGCAACCGGCCCCGAATGCGACATCTGAGAAGTGGTTTGGCCATGACCAGGTGCTGGGTGGCTACAAAAATATCGCCTGCTAATTTGTTCACTGCTCGGGTCTTCAGTCGCAAATCAGTCCTTATCTTGATCAAGAGGTTCGCCAGACCATACGAGAACATACGAGGGAAACGGGGTGGCGAACCGGCCGCTAACAGATTGATTTCCTGTAGAAAACGTCGACCCTCCGGGCCTGCCAGGCTCTCCAAAGGGAGCCCCTTTGACTTTCTTTTAGTGCTGCAGCGAGAGGACCGGTGCTCAGATTGCCACCGAGTGCCTGGCCGTCCCACTTTCGAAATAATTATCGAACTTCACCGCTTCACCGCGATGCTCCTCACGAAGGGACGACTTTCTGGCGGCACGACGAAACTGTCGCCCTGGCGGTCAAGCAGTCGAGCAGGACCATGAATTGCGATGGAGCTTGCCTGAAGAAGGAGCCTCCGGCCTGCTTTTCCGAAATTCTCCACCAGCTCGGTCGCTGAAAAGGCGAAGTCGCACATCAGCCGCTCGATGATCCAGCCTCGGACGCGATCGTCGTTGGACAGCACGATGCCGCGCACAGCCGCCAATCCGCCGTTTGCAACCATGCGCCCGTACTCGCCGGTCGAAGGTATGTTCTGCGCGAAGCCCTGGCGAAAATGGCTGATGGATGACGGGCCAAGTCCGATCAAGGTCTCGCAGCGATCCTCCGTGTAGCCCTGGAAATTGCGACGCAAAACCCCTGTGCAGGCCGCCACCGCCAGCGCATCCCCCGGCTAGGCGAAATGATCGAGCCCTATTGCTTCATATCCCTTGTCCACAATCGCTCGCGCAGCGAGTTGCGATTGGGCGAGCCGCTCTGCCAGACTTGGCAGCCATGAGTCGTCAATCATCGTCTGATGCTTTTTAAACCAGGGTACGTGAGCGTAGCCGAAGAGAGCCATCCTGTCCGGTTCCAGAGTCAGCGCTTGTGCGACGGTGGAACAGACGCTCTCCGTGCTCTGGTGCGGCAGGCCGTAAAGCAGATCGAGATTGACCGATACGACGCCGCGTGCACGAACTCCATCGACGACTGCCTTGGTCTGTAAAAAGCTTTGCTCGAGGTTTATCGCGTTCTGCACTTTCGGATCGAAATCCTGTACGCCGAGGCTCGCCCGGGTCATGCCGATTTCGGCCAGCGCGTCCAGGTGAGCATTGTCCATATCGTTCGGATCGATCTCGACGCTGATTTCCGTATCGGGAACCAAATCGAAGCCGTCCCGCAAAAATGCGCCCAGAGCCACCATGTCGTCAGGCTTCAGCATGGTCGGCGAGCCGCCACCGAAGTGTTTGCGCCGACGAAGGCCTTGCCCCTGACAAGACCCGCAACCGTTGCGATCTCCGCATATAGCGAGCGCAGATAAGCGGTCACCGATTCATAGTGGCGCGTCTGTTTGGTATGGCAAGCACAGAACCAGGAGAGCCTGTCGCAATAGGGAGCAGGTAAAGCGATATCGCGTCACCGCCTTCGAACGCCTGCAACCAGCCACCGTAAGCGGCAACATCGACGCCAGGATGGAAATGCGGCGCGGTCGGATAACTGCTATAGCGCGGGACGTTCTCCCTAAGTCTGGCAGCTAATTCCGCTCGCATGTCGCAGTCCACCGTGTGTGCATCACCGGAACATTGGACGCAAGGGCGAGCCAAGACCTTGATTTCGGACAACTTCCGCCACGGACAAACTGCCGCAGGATTTCTCTACGGTCGGTTGCTATCCTGCCGGCCTTGGATCTCGTTGGATGGTGGTAATGACAGTACGCCAGGATATTCACAATTTCCGCATTCCCGTTCTTTGCCAGAGTTGCAAGGCACGGCATCGCGGCGTCTGCGGTGCGCTCGATCCCGACCAATTGATTGGACTCGCCAAAACTTCGTCCAGACATAAGCTCGAGCCAGGGGTCGAACTGATCGGCAACGCCGAGGCCATTTGCAATTACTCAAACCTGCTCTCGGGCGTGGTGAAGCTCACGAAGAGCCTCTCGGACGGCCGCCAGCAAATCGTCGGGCTCCAGTTCGCACCCGATTTTCTGGGACGGCCCTTCGAGGTGGAAAGTGCGATCAATGCGGAGGCGGCAACAACCGTTTGCCTGTGTTCGTTTCCGAAGACAGCCGTCGAACGGATGATGAAGGAATCACCGGAGCTCCAGCACCGCTTGCTCAAGCAGACACTGAACGAACTCGACGGAGCGCGCGAATGGATGGTGACACTGGGACGCAAGACCGCTCCGGAAAAGGTGGCGAGCTTTCTCTTGATGATCGTGCGGAATATCGACCCTACGGTTGATCCGGCGGCCAAGTCGGCGTGCTTCGATCTGCCGCTGACGCGTGCGGATATCGCTGATTTTCTTGGACTGACTGTCGAGACCGTGAGCCGCCAACTAACACGATTACGGGCTGACGGCGTGATCCGGATCGAGAACAAACGCCATGTGACGGTGGACAGCGTGAGCCGGCTGGAGCAGCGCTGCGGCGGCTGAGGCGGCGGCAACCGCCCTTTTATAACACCTAAGCGACAGGACCCCACATCGCTTAGGCCGACCCGCGGCAGGACATGCTCGCGTTCCGAAACGCGATGTGTCGCGGCGAGCCTTCGACCAAGCCGCTTAGCATGATCCGACAGCTTCGGCATCCAAGGCCGATCGCCGGGAGCGTTCGGTCACCTCGTCGGGCGAAAGCATTGGTCCTCGAAATGCTCGGCACTCAACCGGCTGATGGAGGCAAGATTGGCATCGGTCAACGTGAAGTACGCCTGATACGCCGGGAAGATGACCGACTCTTCAAACCGATGAATGCCACGAATCAGCGGAACGATCGTTGGCTGTTCCGAGTCATCCGAAGCGATCGATGTTCGCAAAGCATCGGCAATACTTTCCAGCGCGTCGCAGAGCCTCAGTTTTTCCCAATGCGCGCGCTTCATCACATCGCCCGGAACCGCCTTCAGGCTGGCCCGTCCCGGGACGCCGGACGTTCCATGAGCGGCGGCCCGTGCTGTGTTTCCCCCTTCAATCGTCACCTTTTGATTGCACCGAGCTCGGTGCTGCCCATAGCAAATCGTGCCGACTTGACATGGATCAAGGCGAGCGGCCCGCGGCTGCGGAATTCATGCTCCGCGGATTTGGCGTCCGCCGGAATCCGAGATCGGGGACTTGCGATGAAATTCGGCACAGAGATCGTCCTCCTATGCCTGTTTGCCTTTGCGGCGCTTGTAGCTGCCGGCTTGGGCGTGGATGAACCTTTCCGCCAGCATATGTGGGTGTTGTTCTTCGTCCTTGCCGGCTTTGCGGCGCTCCTGTTGCGCAATACGGAATTCAAACCGGCGACCCCGGTTGATCCCTCGGCTTACATGGATGGGCCGATCCGCTACGGGGCCGTCGCAACGGTGGTCTGGGGCGTCGTCGGCATGCTGGTTGGTGTGTTCGTCGCCCTGCAGCTGGCCTATCCAGATCTCAACATCGAGCCTTGGTTCAATTTCGGCCGCCTGCGGCCCCTGCATACGTCCGGCGTCGTTTTTGCATTCGGCGGCAATGCGCTGCTTTGCACATCCCTGTATGTGGTGCAGCGCACCTGCCGTGCGCGGCTGTTCGGCGGCGATCTCGCGTGGTTCGTGTTCTGGGGTTACCAGCTTTTCATCGTCATGGCAGCGACAGGCTACCTGCTCGGCATCACCGAGAGCCGCGAGTATGCCGAGCCCGAATGGTATGTGGACCTGTGGCTGACCATCGTCTGGGTTGCGTATCTCATCCTGTTCCTCGGCACCATCGTGAAGCGCAAGGAACCGCACATCTATGTCGCCAACTGGTTCTACCTGTCCTTCATCGTGACCATCGCGATGCTGCACGTGATCAACAACCTGTCGATGCCCGTCTCCTTCCTGGGCTCCAAGAGCTATTCAGCGTTTTCGGGCGTGCAGGACGCTCTGACTCAGTGGTGGTACGGCCACAACGCCGTCGGTTTCTTCCTCACCGCCGGCTTCCTCGGCATGATGTATTACTTCGTGCCCAAGCAGGCGAACCGGCCGGTCTATTCCTACCGCCTTTCGATTATCCACTTCTGGGCGCTGATCTTTCTCTACATCTGGGCAGGCCCGCACCATCTCCACTACACGGCCCTGCCGGACTGGGCACAGACGCTCGGCATGGCGTTTTCGATCATGCTCTGGATGCCCTCCTGGGGCGGCATGATCAACGGCCTGATGACGCTGTCCGGCGCCTGGGACAAGCTGCGCACGGATCCGATTATCCGCATGATGGTGATGGCCATCGCCTTCTACGGCATGTCGACCTTCGAAGGCCCGATTATGTCGATCAAGGCGGTCAACTCGCTGTCGCATTACACCGACTGGACCATCGGTCACGTCCATTCCGGCGCGCTCGGCTGGGTAGGCATGATCTCGTTCGGCGCGATCTATTACATGGTGCCGAAGCTATGGAACCGTGAACGGCTCTATTCACTGCGGCTTGTCACCTGGCACTTCTGGCTGGCGACCCTCGGGATTCTTGTCTACGCCGCGGTAATGTGGGTCTCCGGCATCATGCAGGGACTGATGTGGCGCGAGTACGACGAGCAGGGCTTTCTGGTCTACTCCTTCGCCGAAACCGTCGCCGCCATGCATCCCTACTACATCATGCGTGCCATCGGCGGCGCGATGTATCTGTCCGGCGCCCTGATCATGGCTTGGAACATCGCCATGACCATCTTTGGCTATCAACGCGAGGAGGAGCCGATGCCGGGCTCCACCCCCGCCATCCAGCCTGCGCGATAAGGAGCCGGACATGGGATTGATGGACAAACACAAGGTCATCGAGAAGAGCGCCACGCTCCTCCTCGTTGCGTCCCTCCTTGTGGTGACGGTCGGGGGCATCGTCGAGATCGCGCCACTCTTCTATCTCGACAATACGATTGAGAAGGTCGAAGGCATGCGACCCTATTCGCCGCTCGAGCTCGCCGGGCGGAATATCTATGTGCGCGAGGCCTGCTACACCTGCCACAGCCAAATGATCCGCCCCTTCCGCGACGAGGTCGATCGCTACGGTCATTACAGCCTGGCGGCCGAGTCGATGTACGATCACCCGTTCCAGTGGGGCTCGAAACGCACTGGACCGGATCTCGCCAGGGTCGGCGGTCGATACTCGAACGAATGGCACGTACAGCATCTTACCGAGCCGCGTTCGGTGGTGCCGGAATCGCTCATGCCGAGCTATGGCTTCCTGAAGGACACACCGATCGACCTGAAGGATTTCTCGACGCATCTCATCGCGAACAGGCGCGTCGGGGTTCCGTACTCCGACGACATGATCGCCAACGCGAATGCCGATCTCATGGCGCAGGCCGATCCGAGTGCCGACACATCGGGCCTTGAGAAACGTTATCCGAAGGCCAAGATCGGCGACTTCGACGGCAACCCGCAGAAGGTCACCGAAATGGATGCCCTGGTCGCCTATCTCCAGACGCTCGGCACGTTGGTCGATTTCAAGACCTACGATGAAGCCGCCGGCCACCGCTGAGGAGAGTGATCATGGACTACAATTTGATGCGGGAATTCGCCGACAGCTGGGGCCTGCTCGCGATAGCGCTCTTCTTCGTCGGGTGCATTGCCTTTGTCCTACGTCCCGGCAGCCGCAGGCATGCCGATGAAGCCGCTCAAATTCCTCTCAAGGACGATTGATCATGAGCAGAGAGCACATCGACGAGGTCTCGGGCATCTCAACGACCGGCCATGAGTGGGATGGTATCAAGGAACTCAACAACCCACTTCCGCGCTGGTGGGTCATCACCTTCTACATCACCATCGCGTGGGCGATTGGCTACACTATCGCCTATCCGGCATGGCCGATGCTGACTTCCGCCACGAGGGGCGTGCTTGGCTTTTCAAGCCGAAACGACGTCAACAACAAGTTGGCGGCCGCAGAGGCCGCCAAGGCCAAATATATCACGGCGATAAAGTTGAAAACCGTCTCCGAGATTGCTGCCGACGACGGGTTGCGCGAATTTGCTGTCGCTGCCGGCGGGGCCGCGTTCAAGGTCAATTGCGAGCAGTGCCACGGCGCGGGCGCGCAAGGGTCCAAAGGCTTTCCCAATCTCAATGACGACGACTGGCTCTGGGGCGGCAAGGCCGAGCAGATCCAGCAAACCATTGCCCACGGCGTCCGCTTCGCGTCCGACCCGGATACACGCATGTCGGAAATGCCCGCTTTCGGTGACATCATCACGGCCGATCAGATCGCGCAGGTCAGCACCTACGTTGCCAGCCTGTCCGGCCCGGTCCAGGACGCAGGGCTGATCGAAGCCGGCGCCAAGGTTTTCGCCGAGAATTGCGTTGCCTGTCATGGTGAGACCGCAAAGGGCGACAGGGAGATCGGCGCACCCGACCTGACCGACGCGATCTGGCTGTATGGACCGGGCGAGGCGGCTATTGCCGCGCAGGTCCGCGCGCCGAAGCACGGCGTTATGCCGGCCTGGATCGAGCGTCTCGGCGAGACCAAGATCAAGGAACTTGCGGTCTACATCCATTCGCTTGGCGGCGGAGAATAGGAAGAGAAGCCTGTCCTCCGGCCCCCCCGCCAAGCGACGAGGCCCGGCGCGAGCCGGGCCTCGACACCACTCCGACGTCCGGCGATTTGACCTGCATCAATGCAGCGCTTCCCGCCATGCGGCAAACTTGCTCAACGTTGCATTCCGGACGTCAGCCAAGCAGTTTCGGTCGCACGCCAAATCATCACCTGCGCGACTGGAGATGCTCGTGCTGGACAACATTCAGGTAGAACGGATCGAAGACGAGGCGGTCATCTCCGCCAAGACAAGTCAGCCGCTCTATGCCGCACACAAGAAGATCTTCCCCAAGCGGGTCTCTGGCAGCTTCCGCCGCGCCAAATGGCTGGTCATGGCGATCACACTAGGGATCTACTATCTGACGCCTTGGCTGCGATGGGAGCGTGGACCTTTTGCCCCGGATCAGGCCGTGTTGGTCGATATTTCCAACCGCCGCTTCTACTTCTTCTTCATCGAGATTTGGCCGCAGGAATTCTACTATCTGGCCGGCCTGCTGGTCATGGCCGGCATTGGCCTGTTCTTGATCACATCGACGATCGGCCGGGCCTGGTGCGGCTACACCTGCCCGCAGACCATATGGGTCGATCTGTTTTTGGTTGTTGAGCGCGCGATCGAGGGCGATCGCAACGCCCGCATGAAACTCGACGCCACACCCTGGAGGGCGCGCAAGCTCGTGCTGCGCGTTTGGAGTCACGCTATCTGGCTGGTGATAGCGGCCGCGACCGGCGGTGCCTGGATCATGTATTTCGCCGATGCGCCAACGCTAGTAGGTGAAGTCTTCACCGGCAACGCCGCGCCCGTTGCTTACACCACCATCGCCGTGCTGACAGCGACCACCTACACATTCGGCGGACTGATGCGGGAGCAGGTCTGCACCTATATGTGTCCGTGGCCGCGCATCCAGGCGGCCATGCTCGACGAGAATTCGCTCACCGTGACCTATAATGACTGGCGCGGCGAACCCCGTTCGCGTCATGCCAAGAAGGTTCAGGCAGCCGGTCAGCCGGTCGGCGACTGCGTCGACTGCAATGCCTGTGTCGCGGTCTGCCCGATGGGCACCGACATTCGCGACGGCCAGCAGCTTGAATGCATCACCTGCGCGCTCTGCATCGATGCCTGCCACGCCGTTATGGACAAGCTGGGCAGGGATCGAGGGCTCATCTCCTACGCGACGCTATCTGACTACAACGCCAATATGGCGGTAGCGACAGCAGGCGGCACGCGCCCGATCGATCCCACTCTCGTTCGGACCGCCCGCGGCGCTTTCTCCGACAGGTTGGCGCATTTCCAAATTCGCAAGGTCTTCCGGTCGCGCACCTTCATCTATATGGGCGCTTGGTCGGCGGTCGGGCTTGTGATGCTCTATTCGCTGCTGACGCGAGACCGGCTCGAAATCAACGTTCTGCACGACCGCAACCCGCAATTCGTGACCCTGTCCGACGGCTCGATCCGCAACGGCTATACCGTCAAGCTGCTCAACATGATCCCCGAACCGAGGACTATCGTCCTCAGCTTGCAGGGACTGCAGGGTGCCGAAATGAGCATCGTCGGCATCGACCTTCCCGCCGGCCGCTCCTTCGCCATTCCGGCCGAAGCCGACCGGCTGAAAGTGCTCAAGGTTTTCGTTCGTCTGCCGGCCGACAAGGTCAAGGACGAGGTGCAGACCTTGAAGTTCCGCGTCGAAGATAAGGCGAGCTTCGAGAGCAACGAATACAAGGCCAGTTTCAACGCACCGGAGGCCCACACATGAGCGGCGACACCCAAAAGCCCCGCGAGTTCACAGGCAGGCATATGCTGTTCACCATCCTCGCCTTTTTCGGGGTGGTCACCGGTGTCAATGTGACCATGGCGACGTTCGCCACGACGAGCTGGACCGGACTTGTCGTCGAAAACACCTATGTGGCCAGCCAGCAATTCAATCAGAAGGCCAGGGAAGGCCGGGCGCAGGCGGCGCTGGGCTGGACCGGCAAACTGACGATCGCGGCAGGCGAAGTCCGCTACAGCCTCAGCGACGCTGCCGGCAAGCCGGTCCCCCTGCACGGCGTGAAGGTGCTGTTTCGTCATCCCGCCTATGAGGCGGGGGACAAGACCGTCACTCTTGCTGGTGCCTCCGGTCAGATATTCGCCGCGCCACATACGCCGAGGGATGGCGTCTGGATCGTCGAAATCCATGCCGATGCCGGCCTTGCGGAATCCTATCGCGACGTTCGCCGGATCATGATTTCTCGGGGAGCGCGGCAATGAGCTGCTGTGCGCCGGGCGCCGAAATGGCACTTGATGTTGCCGGCGCCGCACCTGTTTCGCCGTCGAGCCAGGAAATAAAACTGGGGAGCCGCTCGCTCGGGGGCGACCTGTATCAGACCGATCTCTCCGTGCCGTCGGTTCACTGTGCGGCCTGCATCCAGACCATCGAGACGGCGATTGGAAAGCTGGATCGGGTCGAGGGCGCCCGCGTCAGCCTGTCGACGAAACGGGTCTCGGTGCGGTGGCGTGGGGACGAGGTCCCATCATTCGTCGCCGCGCTTGGACGGCTGGGCTATCAGGCGCATCTGTTCGATCCTGTGATGGACGAGAAGGACAAGACGCTTTCGGAACTCATCCGGGCCGTCGCGGTTGCCGGCTTCGCGGCGGGCAACATCATGCTGCTTTCGGTGTCGGTCTGGTCCGGTGCCGAAGGTGCCACCCGGGACCTGTTCCATTGGATCTCGGCCCTGATCGCCATCCCGGCCCTCGCCTTTGCTGGCAGCATCTATTTCCGCTCGGCGTGGAATGCGCTGCGCCATGGCCGCATGAACATGGACGTGCCGATCGCGGTCGGGGTTTCGCTCGCCTACGCGATGAGCCTCTACGAGACCGCCAACCATGGCGACCACGCCTATTTCGACGCGTCGGTGTCACTGCTTTTCTTCCTGCTGATTGGCCGAACGCTGGATCACGTGATGCGGGAGCGGGCACGCACCGCCGTGAACGGCCTGTCGCGGCTGGCGGCGCGCGGTTCCATGGTGCTTCGCGGCGACGGCACACGCGACTACCTGCCGGTCGGCGAGATTGAGCCGGGCATGCAGCTTTTGATCGCGGCCGGTGAAAGAATCCCCGTCGACGGCAACATCGTTGAGGGCTCGTCGGACCTCGATTGTTCCCTCGTTTCCGGCGAGAGCGCCCCCAGAACCGTTGCGCCCGGGGAAAAGGTACAGGCCGGCACCCTCAATCTTACCGGCCCGCTGACCATGGTTGCGACCGCCGCGGCGAAGGATTCTTTCCTGGCGGAAATGGTCCGGCTGATGGAGGCGGCCGAAGGCGGCCGCGCGCAGTATCGCCGGATCGCCGACCGCATCTCGGCGCTTTATGCTCCGGTGGTCCATCTCACCGCGTTTGTGACCTTCCTTGGCTGGATGGCGGCGACTGGTGACTGGTACGGCGCCCTAACCATCGCCATCGCCGTTCTCATCATCACGTGCCCCTGTGCGCTCGGCCTGGCGATCCCGATCGTGCAGGTGGTCGCGGCGCGGCGCCTGTTCGAAAGCGGCATCATGGTCAAGGATGGTTCGGCCATGGAACGCCTGGCGGCGGTTGACACGGCGGTATTCGACAAGACAGGCACGCTTACGCTCGGACAGCCACATCTTGTCAACGCCGCCTCCATAGACTCTACCATGCTGGCGATCGCGGCCGACATGGCCGCGCATTCCCGTCATCCGTTTTCAAGCGCGATTGCCGGCTATGCAGAGTTTTCCGGCCAGCCCAAGCTCGAATCCGTCAGCGAGCATCCGGGCTTCGGGATCGAAGCCCGTTTGGCCGGAAACATCTGGCGTCTTGGCCGGCGCGGATGGGCAGGATGGAAAGCCCGAACTGGCGGCGAAGGCAAATTAGGCGGGTACGGCGGGACGGTCCTTTCGAAGAATGGGATCATTACCGCATCCTTTGCTTTCGAGGATGCACTCCGCCCCGATGCCAAGGCAGCCGTCGAGCAACTCAAAGATGCTGGCCTGTCGGTGGAAATTGTGTCGGGCGACACGGCAAAAGCCTGCGGGGAGGTGGCCGAAACATTGGGCGTCGACCGCTTCGCGGCCGCGATGTTCCCCTCCGGCAAGGTCGAACGGATCGAGACGCTCGGGAAAGACGGACATAAGGTTCTGATGGTTGGCGACGGCCTCAACGATGCGCCTGCGCTGGGCGCGGCGCATGTCTCGATCGCACCGGCGACTGCGGCCGATATCGGCCGCTGCGCCGCCGATTTCGTCTTCCTACACGACAGCCTCATGGCAATACCGCGCGCGCTAGACATCTCCAGGAAAGCCGGGCGGTTGATCCGGCAGAACATCGTCATTGCGATCGTCTATAACGCCGTCGCGGTGCCGATTGCCATTCTGGGCCATGTCACGCCGCTGATCGCGGCAATCGCTATGTCCGCCTCGTCGCTTTTGGTCATCGGAAATGCGTTGCGCCTGCAGGGCTTTGTGCTCGCCAAGGTCACGAGGGCTCCTTCAGCAAGGCGTTCCGGCATTCGCGCATCGGTGCAGCGTTCATGACGACGCTCGTCTACCTCATACCAGTAGCTCTGTTCCTTGGCGCACTGGGGCTGTCCGGCTTTCTGTGGGCGTTGAGGAGTGGTCAATATGAGGATCTTGATGGGGCCGCTGAGCGCATCCTCATCGACCGGGAGGACAAGCCGGAACGCTGACCCAGATCGCTGTGCCGACGACTGCGGACGCTGGCCGTCTGACGACTGAGTCTGGCCGGGCGCACCGACGGGAAAGCCCGCCATTCCATGATGATCTGAACAGACCATGGCCAACATTGTCGGGGCGATCGACCAATCGACCGTGAACCCGCCGTTGCCGGGTTTGTCGTGTTTGGTTGATCCATATCAAGATTATCTTCTCATCGGCGTGGTTACGTCGACCAGTCTTTCAAAGGAGAACGCATGTCTAGCGGACAGTTTGGTCGGCCCTCTCATCGTCTTGGCGGTTTTTGGATATTTCATGGTAGCGGTCGGGCCAGGTCTCCTTCGACGAATCGCGCCGCCGAACACCTCGGCGACCAGTCTGGATCGAGACCGACACGAAGAATGGCCAAAGCTGGACCGGTTCGATCAGCCGCGCCCGTGTTTGATGAGACTGCATCCTTTGTTGGCGATTGATGCGGATCTCCACTGCCCAGGAGCTTGAACCATGCGGCGGGCAATGAAACGCAGCCACCAGCATCTTACGAAGATGGCCGACGTGATGGCGGCACGCTGATGGCCTGCTCCGACGAAAGGTTCGACATCGTTGTCGTCGGCGCCGGGCCGGTCGGACTCTCCTTCGCCGCATCGCTTGCCCAGAGCGAACTCAAGGTGGCGGTTGTTGAACAGCAATCCCTGGAAAGGCTGGCGGATCCGGCTTTCGACGGACGCGAGATCGCGCTGACCCACGCCTCCATCAGAATCCTTCGTGAGATCGGCGCCTGGGATGCCATTCCCGCTTCGGACAAATCACCGATTCAAGGCGCGCGCGTGCTCAATGGATCGAGCGCTTTCGCTCTGTGTTTCGATCCTCCCAGCGGATCTGGGGAACCACTGGGAGTTCTGGTTCCAAATTGCCGGATCCGCGATGCCCTGTTCAAGATCGTCCGCTCGCACGATCATGCCCGGCTGCTGTGCGGCCACTCGGTCGTCGATGCAACAAACAGCCACAAAGGAGCAGTCATGACACTCTCCGATGGCAGGCAGCTGACCGCTCGACTTCTGGTCGCAGCGGATTCACGTCTGTCCGCCACGCGCGACCTGCTCGGCATCGGCGCCAACATCAATCGGCTTGGCAACTCGATGCTGATTTGCCGGGTGAGGCACGAGCGCGTCCATCACCAGATCGCAGTCGAATGGTTCGATCACCATCAGACCGTAGCGATGTTGCCGCTCATGGAAGGCGTGTCGTCGCTGCTTCTCACTTTGCGCTCAAACGAGGCCGATAAACTGCTTGCCTTCGACGACGATTTGTTCCTGACGGAATTGACGAACCGGTGTCAAGGGCGCCTCGGAAACATGACCTTGACAAGCAACCGCCATTCCTATCCGCTCGTCACGACGTGGGCGCACCAGTTCTGGGCTCCGAGCGCCGCACTCATCGGCGACGCTGCCATTGGCATGCACCCGGTGACTGCGCACGGCTTCAACATTGGCCTAAGCGGCCAGAAGCAACTCGCCCATAGAATATTGACAGCATGTCGCGACCGTCGCGACATTGCGGATCCCGACATGCTCTACAGGTACGAAAGCTGGCTGCGCCTGTCGGCGGCACCGCTGTATTATGCTACGAATTTACTCGTCAGACTCTACTCAGGCGAGCACCCGGCGGCACGGCTTGCAAGACATGCGGGGCTTCGCTTTGGCCAATATCTTCCCTTTGTCCGCCATGGCATTTCGACGATGCTGAGGCGGTGAACCACGGTCACCATAACGTTAACCGCGCTGAGGACGCTATCTCGCCACGGGCTCCGCTTCTATCTCGCCGTCTATGCGCGAGCGTCTCGAGATCTGTTGATCTATGACAAGTCAATCCTGCATCTGGCAGCAGAGACATTCGGCTTACGCATCATTTCTTTGCCGGGGCGATCAACGCCACCGCCATCCGCACATTCCGGTTCGCCCCCCGGAACGGACATATCCAGCCACCTGCTGCTGTCGGCGCTCAAGAGGCTGACGAGGGCGCAGGAGCACCTGCTGGTCCTCGGCGGCCAAAACGCCATTGAACGCGTCGCCGCATTCCTGGTTGACATGTCGGCGCGGCAAGGCGGATCGCGACAGATCGAACTCTGATTAAGGAACGATCGCTGCTATCGGCAGAGGCATTGTCGCCGGCCGCTGATGCTTGTTGGTCGGTTTTTATGGATGTCCAGTCGGAACGTAGTGCTTCGGCGGGAGTTCGCGAAACTCTACGCCTCGTTCGGTGAATACAATCCCCGCCGCGGCCAATTCCTGCTTCAGCACGAAATGGCTGGCCTCATGCGGCTCTCGCGTTCATTGTTCCAGATCCGCAATCGTCGATCGGCTCTCCCAATCCCCTTCGGCGTGTCCGGCAGTGGGTGAGGGTCGGCAACGAGTTCCTGCTGATCAGCCTTGCTATCGGGATCGTCGCAAGCATCATCGCGGGGAGCTAGTGACAACTCAGTAACACAACGGAGGCGGGCTCATCACCCGCCTCTTCTTGCGACTAGGCGGCTTTCGTGCGCGTCCGCTTTACAGGTTCCGCGGCCTTGGGCTTGCGGCCGAGGCCTATCTTCTTGGCGAGTTCTGAACGCGTCGCCGCGTACGACGGAGCGACCATTGGGTAGTCGGTCGGCAGATTCCACTTCGCCCTGTATTCTTCAGGCGTCATCCCAAACGTTGTCTTCAAATGCCGCTTCAGGGATTTGAACTTCTTCCCGTCATCGAGGCAGATGATGTAGTCCGGCGTCACCGATTTCTTGATGGGAACGGCGGGTACAAGTTTTTCTTCCGGTATCGTCGCCTGGCCATTTGAGAGCCCGGTCAGAGACTGGTGAATCTGCGCGATTAGAGTAGGCAACTCCGACACTGGAACCGGATTTTTCGAGACGTAAGCTGAGATTACGTCTGCGGTCAGTTCAATGGTGTCGGTGTTGTTGGAGTCGTCGGTCATAATCGGAATTCCCTCGTATTATCGCCCAGCGCGTAGATATTGCTTCTTGGGTAAGATGCAACCCTATCGGTCGCTGATTAATTCACTGCTGCTCGACTCGGAATAGCCAAACGGATTTGGCTCGATGGGGCCGAAGGATCATCTGCCGCGGTGATGTCTTCTAGCCTCACCGCCCTCCGTGAGCCAACTGGCCTGAACCAGCGGTCCGCCGGCCCGCCGTAGGTAGACGCGTAACATCCCAATGGTTGACGAAGCGCGCACAGACGTCCCGGACCGGCGGGCCTCCAACAGACCTACATCGTTGTCGGCCTTCCCGAGTTCGACACCGCGACGAACCAGTACTTCAACTCAGCTGTTCTCATCGGTCTGGACGGAGAGGTTGCAGGCACGTACCGCAAACGCAATACGCTGATCGAAGCGTCCGGGCGGACCGATCCCTGCGGTCGATACGCCCCATGGACCCATAGCGGTGGTAATCTGTGCTGACCTGTTCTACCCGCAGTTCGCCCGACTCGCGGCAGTCTCGGGCGCGGACATCCTCCTCGCGCCGGCAAACACGGGCGTTGACCTAGATTTTCTGACTCAGCGAGCTCGTAAAAACGACATCGCACTCATCGTCTCCAATGGGTATGGAAGGGGAGACAGGGAAACGAGGCGGATGTCTTCAGCGAGGATCGTTCGCCATTCCTTCGCCCTGGATCGCTGAGCGCCGTCGTTGAGCACGACGGGAGCGTGGTTTCGCACTGACCAGCTTATGGCGGACGCGGTCCAACGACTACCTTACGGTGGTGGTAGCCACCGATCGGGCGATGATGGGATCTTCCTCGGATATTACCCGCCAACGCCCCAAGAGAGCTGGTCGGTGAGGGGCTCAACCTCATGTCCTCGGACGGCGGACAGACCCGCAACAAAAAGGAACCGCGCCAGGTCCTCGCCGCTGCTTTTGGCCTGTTCGGCTTCGATCTGCTGAAAGTGGCGCCATGAATGGACAGTGGGGCGGTTGCCATTGCAGAAGTCATCGGCGGGCGAGCGGCCGACTGCTTGCGGGCATGATACCCGCCAGTGGCGCGAACCAGTCCTGCCAGTTGAGTGCATTGTCTCGCCCAAAGATCAGCTGCGGGAAATGCCATCCCGAGGGCGGCGCCTCGTTTCGGCGGCGACTTCCTCGAACTCAAGCGGCCGGGAGAACGGCCGGCCCAGAACCCCTGGCGACCAAGGGCGTCTAGACTCGCCTGCTTGAAAGAGGTCCGCTAAAGGTTCAGTCATTGCTATGAGATTGAATGCCGTCGGCGGCGCAGCGGGCGGAGGATTGCCTGGTGATAATTTGGATTTCGGGTCCGACTGGCTCGGGAAAGAGCACTCTGGCCGGGCTAATGGGTGGAACAGGCTATCGTGTCATACGGGAAGAACTTCCCCGTGACCTGTTCCAGGCCTTTCGGCGTGATCCGGCACAACACTGCGCCTCCCTGCAAGAGGCTATCATTCTGTCGCGAGCGACGCAGTGGCGGATCGCCGCCGGGCGCAAAAACGTCGTGTTCGATCGCAGCGTAGACGAGGACATAGCCATCTTCTGCAAGATGCACCATGAGCGCGGCCTTTTGGATTACAGCGCCTATGCACGCCTCCGCTTCCTGGCCGAGAACATCATTGCGGACTTGCCAAAGCCGGACCTTGTGATTTACCTCTCGCCACGCTTGGACGTACTTACAAACCGCGTCATCGACGTCGGACACCCTCGATTGATAGTAGACAACCTCGAGCGCCAGGTCGCCCTGTACGAGGAGTGGTTTCGCGGACGAAACGGGGCAGCGATCAGAATCGACAATTCGGCTTGCGACCGGAGAACGCTCAAGAGCCTCTTCAGACTGGCGGCTGAGCATCACTCCTGAGAAGACTCCGGCGCAGCGACCGATTTGGTTACGGAGACGTCAGGGTGGTCACGCCAAGCACTTGTTGGTCGAATTTGGAGGCCATTATGGCATGATGTGGTCTAACGTCGTCCATCGTTCTCCGAACCATGTCCGATATCTTCCCGGCGGCAGCTGATCGGCGTGTTGGCAAGTGCGCACACAACGCATCGTGGTTTTAGGCTGTGAGCGCCTTGACCTCGCGCGGTGGCACGTAGGAAACGATGGAGTCAAAACCATGCATGCCGCGACGGCGGCTACATTGTTGCAGCCTTTTCAACAGCGTAGGAATCTGACGGTATTATTGACGGTATTTGAAATTTTCCGATTGAAGTTTCTTTGAAGGAATCAATGACTTACGGCGTCAGTTGACCATCGAGTGGGAATGATTTAGGCCCATCCGACGCCGCCGAGAGTACGAGGGCGAAGACTGGGAAAGCAGTCATTTCCCGCACAGAAGTTCCCGCAGGAGGTGCTCAAGCTTTTAGGAGCGCTCGATGCCAGCCGCGCTTCGGGATGGCTTTCAGCCGAAAGTCACATTCGGAACCTTGGCGAGGAAGGCCGGAGCGATCTTGCAACGATGCTTGCCCAGCTTCGCAAGTCGCTGAACCAGCATCCCGCCCGCTACTTTCTTTACGGAAGTGACACGCCCTTCTTCATCTGGCTGCAGCGGTCGGGGGACAAGATCGACTGGCAGAAAGTCAACGATAAAGCCAGCGCCGCAGCACTCTTCACGCCCACTGCCGACATGACCGAGGTAATGGTCGAAGCAAAATGCTGAGGGCACCTACAAGACGGCATATATATTCGAGGTCACCAGACCTACCGGGCGTACCGACGACAATGCCCAGTTTATCAGGATGCGGAAAGGATGAAAAAGCGTGCGGAAGCGTTCGTCCAGCGTCCGGCCGGTCAGGCACCTAAGATGACTCGGATCGGGCGCGAACCGGGGCGCAACGATCCCTGTCCATGTCAAAGCGGGCTGAATACAAAAAGTGTCACGGTCGCTGAACGCCGCGATTGGTTAAACCCGACTGCCCCTACTTCACCGCCCCAGCCGTCATGCCCTTTATGAGGTAACGCTCCAGCACGATGCCGATCACGATGAGTGGGAGGATCGCGGCGAAGGACAGCGCGGCCATCGACCACCAGTTGATGCCCTGGCTGCCGGTCTGGGAAGCAACCATGACAGGCAACGTGTTGGCGTGCGTCGAGGTCAGCAGGGCGGCGAAGAAATATTCGTTCCAGGTCAGCACGAGGCTCAGGATGAAGGCTGCGATCATGCCGGGGAGCGCGATCGGCAGGATGACGCTGAAGAACGCCCCCCAGATCGAAAGCCCGTCGACCAGCGCCGCCTCCTCGAGCTCCATCGGGATCGATTCGAACTGGTCCCGCATGATCCAGATGACGATCGGCAAGACGGTCAGTGTGTAGAGAAGGATCAGGCCGATGCGCGTGTCGAGCAGGGCAAGCTGCTTGTAGAGAACGAGGAAGGGCAGGGCGAGAACGACCGGCGGCAGGATGAGCTGCGAGAGGAAGAAGAACGAAATGTCCGCATTGCGCATGAAGCCGAACTTGTAGGAGAACCGCGACAGCCCGTATGCGGCGAGCGAGCCGAGCACGACCGCGATGGAGGATGCGGAAAGCGCGGTTATCGTCGAGTTGAGGAAGCGCTTGAGGAACTCGTCGCGAACGGTGCTTCCGGCGCCGATCGTCTCGGGCGACAGGCCGAGCGAACGCCAACCCAGCCAGGCGGGGCTGTAGTCGACCCACGGAACAAGCGCGCCCTGCATGACGTTCGGCGCCATCTTGAAGCTCGTCGTCACCGTCCAATAGATGGGAAACAGGCAGACGACGGTCCAGAAGATCAGAAGCAGATAGATGACCGTCCTGCCGGCAAACCAGCTTGCGCGGAACGACCGATCGGCTTCGCTGTCGCGAAAGATGGCTTTGTTCATTTGCGCGGCATCGCTCATGTGCGCGGCCTCGCAAAACGCTGCGCCAGCTTCATGAGGATCGTCATCGTGACGATGATGATGACCAGATAGACCATCGCGAGAAGCGTCCCATAGCCCACGTTGGACCGGTCGCGGTACTCCCGGAAGATGAAGGAGGTGACGGTGTCCGTCGCGCCGCCGGGACCGCCGGAGGTGATGGTGATGACGATGTCGGCCAGCTTCAGCTTGAAAATCAGCCGGATCAGGATTGCGGTGACCGAAACCGGCAGCATCAGCGGGAAGGTCACCTCCCAGAAGCTTTTCCACGGGCTGGCGCCGTCGACGCGCGCCGCTTCATGGAGCTCCTTGGGAATGGCCTGGAGGCCTGCAAGGATCATGATCATCATGAAGGGGATGAACGTCCACGCGTCGAGCAGCATCATAGTCGCCTTGGCCACGCCGGGCGACCCGAAGAAGGACGGCATGTCCCAGCCGAGCCAGCGCGCCAGCCTGGCGATCGGGCCGAAGCGGAGTTCCAACATCGACTTGCCGATCATCCAGGACACGGCGACGGGGGACAGCATCAGCGGCAGAAGAAAGGCGACGCGAAAGAATTTGCGGGCCCGGATCTCCGCATTCAGCAGGAGGGCCAGGCCGAAGGCGACGGCGTATTCCGGCAGGATGGCCAGACAGTACCAGACCATATTGCGCAAGGCGTTCCAGTAGAAAGGATCGGCCCACATCTGACGGATGTTGTCCAATCCGTTGAACTTGCGGCCCGTCAGCGAGGCGAGATTCCAGTCGGAGAAGGCGATCAGCAGTCCGAAAAGAAGAGGAAAGACGGTGAGCGAGACGACGAAGAGTGCGGCTGGCAGGACAAAGAGCGTTCTTTTGCCGTGTTCGCCCCGGATCAGCACCTGGCTCCAGCAGAGACAAACCGACCAGAGGATGTAGGCGTAGAGGGTTGGCCGCCAATTGGCGAAGCCAAAGTCCGTCACTTCGCTCGCCTGAAGAATCTGCGCGAGGACCACGAGAAAGAGGATCGCCGCCGAACCCCATACGAGGCCGCGGCCGAAGCGCTTTCGCCGGTCGGAGATGTCGTCTTCGACGACGACGTTGAGGAGATCGCCCTGGCTCATCGCGCTCGGTTTGGAAAAGACGGAAAAGGGGGCGCGAATCCGCGCCCCGATACGAGACATTACATCCCAAGCGAGGCCTTGTAGAGCTTGACCTGGTTGTCGCGGCCGATCTGGTCGGTGATCTTCTCCCAGGCCGCGGCAATGGCGTCCGCCGTCTCCTGCGCCGAGCCGTACTGGCCGGCGACGCCCTTCACCAGCTCGTCCTCGGCGATCGAGTAATACTGGAAGATGCCGGGGATGCGCGGCTCGATCGCTGCGTTCGGATGGTTGTAGCTGTCGAGGTTCGAGCCGAGATAGTCCTCGACGAAGGCGCGGTCATAGCCCGCCGCCTCCCACTCCTCGTACTGGAAGTGCGAGTTGCGGTAGGGCTGGAAGCCCGAGGGATATGCTGCGGTCCAGAGCGAAAGATCTTTGCCACCCAGATGCGCGGCGGCGGACCAGGCCGCCTTGCGCTTCTTCTCGTCGCTCGAGACGCGGCTCGTGACATAGACGCCCCAGCCGATATACGCCATGTTCGGTGCGAAGTTCTCCTTCTCTTCCCAGGCGCTGGACTTCGAGTTGTACACGCGCTTGGCGCCGGGATTGATCGAAAACCCGACCACGTCGCCAACAACCGAGGTGTCCGAGGTGCGTGCGTTCGAGCCGACGTCGCCCCACCAAGTGAGAGCTGCGCCGGTGCCGCCAAGGAACTGCGAGAAGGCGGTGGCGTTCGGATCGGCGTTGACCTGGTCCGGCGGGTAGGCGTTGGCCTTGACGAGATCCAGCACGTCCTGGATCGCCTGCACCCAGGCAGGGTTGTTGATGCGAGGCTTCATCGTGTCCGGATCGAAGAGCCAGGCCTGATCGTCAGGATGCTTGGCATAGGCCGCCGCGCGATCCGCGAGGAAGTAGAAGCCGAAGCCGCCCCACTGGTACTTCAGCGGGTCGATGAAGCCGTATGCCGGCGCGCTCGTAAGCGGGTCGGTCTTGCCAGCGAGGGCCGCGGCCAACGCCGGGAAGTCCTCCCAATGCGTCGGCACTTCGGCCATTCCGCTGATCGAGCCGTCGCCAAAATAATCCTTGCGGTAAGCGAAGGTGTGGCAGTCGCCGTCGATGGTGATGCGGTAGGTCTTGCCGTCCCAGGTGCCGACTGGCGCCTTCAGATAGCCGACCAGGTCGTCCGCCTCGATCTGGGTAGCCACCCAGTCCGGCATCTCGTCAAGCAGACCGCGGCCGGCCGTATCGCCCTCGAAGGGCGCGCCCATCTCGATGATGTCGAAATCGACCGTGCCGGTGGCAATCGACTGCTGCAGGCGCGCATTGTAATCGGCCTGGGCGAGGTCGATCCAGTTGATCTTGGCCCCTGTATAGGCCTCCCACGGCTTCAGAAAGCCGCGGAACAGGAAGTTGTGCAGATTCTGGTTGTTGAGCCCCATAAAGGTGAGTTCAACGCCGGCGAACTCGCCTTCCTTGACGGCCGCCTTGGTCGCGCCAAGGCAAAGTTCGCCCACCTTCTGCCAGTCGGCATCCGTCGGCGAACCCTTGCCGACGCCCGGAATCTGCAGGATTTGCGCTCGCAGATTGTCCTGTGCAGAAGCCTGGCGCGTCAGTGCGCCAATCGCTCCCGTCGATGTTGCCGCGAGGGCTGCGATGCTCGCAGCACCTTTCAGCACGGCTCGGCGGGTCTTTCCGGCGCGCACCAGTTGTTCGTAGATACCTACTTTCATGTCGTTCCTCCCAGAACCTGATTCAGGCGATGCAACGAATTGATTTCCCGACTCAGATCCGTCCATTCTCCACCCGGACGGGAACCGGCCAGTGACCGAATTACTCGCCGTTTCCGTGCGAGGTCGGGGGCATCAAGACGGTAGAAAACGGCTGACACTATGGGTGAAGTCGTGCCTGAGTCAACGCGACAGGGGAATTGGTCCTGCCACGATTTGTGCTGTGGACTCGACCGATCCTGTTGACTAGCTTCTGGCCAAAGAGACGCTGGGGGGAAGATGGCGCAAGTTGCGATCCGCGATATATCCAAGGCGTTCGGGGCCGTGCAGATCCTGCACGGCGTGAGCGTCGATATAGCGGATGGCGAGTTTGTCGTGCTGGTCGGCCCGTCCGGCTGCGGCAAGTCCACCCTGCTCAGGATGGTCGCCGGCCTGGAGGCCGTGACCGGCGGGGCGATTTTCATCGGCGACCGCATGGTGAACCATCTGCCGCCGGGCAAGCGCGACATCGCGATGGTGTTCCAGAACTACGCACTTTATCCGCACAAGACGGTGGCGCAGAACATGGCCTTCGCGCTGAAACTGCGCGGCGCCGATCAGGCTGTCATCGCCGAGCGCGTCCGCAGGGCCGCGGAGATCCTTGACCTCGGCCCCTATCTCGACCGCTACCCCCGCCAGTTGTCCGGCGGCCAGCGACAGCGCGTCGCCATGGGCCGCGCCATCGTGCGCGACCCGAAGGTCTTCCTGTTCGACGAGCCGCTGTCCAATCTCGACGCCAAGCTGCGCGTGCAGATGCGCGCCGAGATCAAGGAACTGCACCAACGCCTGAAGACGACGACGATCTACGTCACCCACGACCAGATCGAGGCGATGACGATGGCCGACAAGATCGTCGTCATGCAGGCCGGGCGGATCGAGCAGATGGGCGCGCCGCTGGAGCTCTTCGACCGGCCGGCCAATGTGTTCGTGGCGGGTTTCATAGGCTCGCCGTCGATGAACATCCTGAAGGGCAAGGTCGAGGGCGGGAGCGTGATGGTCGATGGCGCGAGCCTGCCTTTTTCCGGCAGCCGCGCGGTTTCCGAAGGCCAGGAGGTCCTCTACGGGGTCCGGCCGGAGCATTTCGAAATCGCCGAGGACGGCCTGCCGGCCCGAATCTCGGTGGTCGAGCCGACCGGCTCCGAAACCACGGTCGTCCTGCGCTTCGGCGAAAGCGAGATCGTCGCGCTGTTTCGTGAGCGTCACGATTTCAAGCCGGGCGACACGCTTCACCTCAAGCCGCGCAAGGATCTGGTGCACCTGTTCGACCCGCAGAGCGGGCGGCGAATCTGATGATGGTCACGCAGAAGCCGGTCGTAATCCTCGGCGTCTTCGTCGCCGACACCGCCTATAGGGCGGCGCGGGCGCCGCGCATAGGAGAGACCATCCTCGGTTCGGATTTCAAGCTCGGGCCAGGCGGCAAGGGCTCGAACCAGGCGGTGGCCGCCGGAAGGCTTGGCGCGGACGTCACCTTCATCACGCGGCTCGGCCGCGATCCCTTCGCCGACATGGCGAGGGCGACCTGGGAAGAGGCAGGCGTCAAACCTGCCGTAGTCGAAACGCCCGAAAGCTATACAGGCGCAGCCTATATTTTCGTCGAGGAAACGACTGGCAACAACGCGATCATCGTCTGCCCGGGCGCAGCCTCGCTGATCTCCGTCGCCGACATCGACGCCAATGCGGATCTGATTCTGCTCGTCCGGCGTCTTCGTTACGCAGCTGGAGCAGCCTATCGAGGCCGCGCTGCATGCGCTCGAGATCGCCCGCGCGGCGGGCGTGACGACGATCCTCAACCCCGCTCCCGCGGCAAGGCTGCCGGAACGGATTTTCGGCCTCGCCGACTACCTCACCCCGAACGAGACCGAGACTGAAGAACTGACCGGTATCAAGGTCGAAACCGTCGGAGACGCGCGCAGTGCCGCCGACAGGCTGCTCGCCATGGGTGTTGGCGCGGTGATTGTCACGCTCGGCGAGAAGGGCGCACTGCTGCATTCCGCCGGGCAGTCCGAACACATCCCTGCCTTCCAGGCCGGACCTGTCGTCGAAACCACCGGCGCTGGCGACGCGTTCAATGGAGGCTTGGCCGCCGCCTTGGCGCGCGGAGCCTCTCCTCCGGACGCTGTGCGCTTTGCCTGCGCCGTCGCTGGCATTTCAGTGACCAAGCCCGGCACGGCGCCCTCCATGCCTACACTGGCTGACGTTGAGGTTCTGCTTCGAAAGAATGGATAGTGAGGTCCGGCTAACATCGGGTTTCGGGCGCCGGTATAGCTCGACGAAGATCCGGATTGGGTCATGTCACGACGATGCTCACGCCGATCTGAATATCCGCTTCTTGAAGATTGGAGGCTTGGAACTGCCTGTCCGCTCCCGGCCCAAACCAGTGAGCGTTTAGGTCCGCCCGTTTTCCTTCCGGCCATGTGGCCAAGGGGAAAACACCATGGGACTTTCACGATACGATCCCGCCTCGCGGGACAGGCGCGTTTGGAATGCAGGAAGGACAGTGGGAGCAAAACGAGCGCTGAGACAGCGGCAAATCTGGGAATCCCCGCTGACGGGCATCTGCCGTCTTTCGGTATCGGTCAAGCCGCCAATCTGTGCTAACCCGCCACCGAACAACCAAAGGAGTACAACCGTGAGCGAGCCGACCGTATCCGAGGCAACCGACAGCATCTATGCATCGCTCCAATCAAACAATGCCGATATCGACGTACATATAGCAACCCTCAAGGCAGCGCTAACACGGGAGGGCATGAAAGAGGCCGTGTTCGATCCGACCAGGCTGGCACAGAACAACCGTTCGGGCCGCAAGCTGATGCAGGCCTATTTTCGGCAGCGCGGTGTGAGTGTGAAGTTTTCCGCCTAGTAAAGCCGCCCGGGTGCTAACGGCAGCGGGTGACCACAAGTTCGGAAGGTTCGTCTGGCGCTTTCGTGCCGCGAGCGGCAATGATGGTTTTGCGCCGATCAGCTTCGATTGAGAGTTTGAAGAGCGGGCGACGAAATGAAGGATTGCGGGAAAAGACCATGACAACAGGCACCCCGTTCCGAGGTCTGTCAGCCTTCCCGCTCACGCCGGCGGACGAACACGGTCGCGTCGACACCGAGACGCTCGCGCGCCTCGTGGAGCGGCTATGCGAGGCAGGTGTCGACTCGATCGGCCTTCTCGGATCGACGGGCATCTATGCCTACCTCTCGCGCGAGGAGCGGCGGCGTGCCGTCGAGGCCGCAAGCGAATGCGCGCGCGGGCGCGTGCCGCTCGTCGTCGGAGTGGGCACGCTGCGGACCGACCATGCGATGGATCTCGCGCGGGACGCCGAGACCGCGGGTGCCGACGCGCTCCTGATGGCGCCGGTCTCCTACACACCGTTGACGCAGGACGAGGCATACGAGCATTACCACGCGGTGATAAAGCTGTCGGTCCGGAAACGGCCCAAGGCTGCCGCGCGCAGACATTCGCCAATGGGCGGCGAAATGTCATGTTGGGGTCGTATCAGGCTGTAGCGCGAACGGCAGGTTCACCTCCTCGATCCCGCATCATTTATAGCGAAGTTCGCACCCGCGATGGTTGCAGCCAGCTACCATTTCGCCGATAGTGATGTCGTCGAGAGGAACGGGCGAACGACTGAGCCCTGTGGAGCACCGCTAAAAATGCCCGAAAAATTCGCGACTATCGCAGATGCCGAGGCATACACGCCAGTGTCCACGCCAGCCTTTCTGGAGACGGCAGGATTCTATGCTGCCGGAGATGGGGGCGATGCCTTGTACGCCAATCCCGTCACAGTTAACCCGGGCAAGACCGATCAGATCGAAATCAACGTCAACGGCACGGCCACGTATTACAACCGGCTGCATAAGGACGGCAAAGTCGATGTCGTCAAGCATGGCGCACTCGGCAACGGCCGACATGGGGCGCTAAGCTGCCGCATATCGGTCGCGGAACGAGCGGCCGCTTTGGGCACAACAGCGGAGATCGGCTACCAGCAGCGGCCCGGAAATTCAAATTGGGTTCTCTGGTGTTCGACTCAGCGTTTCGCGCGGGCGAACTTTCGATACCAACCCGAGCCGGCGATAGTGTTGCGATAGATGCGTTCCCGCTCGTTTGCCTCTTCCATTGTTTCGGCGCGCACCTCGCCTTCGATCGCGGCGGCGGCGCGGCAAAACGGGAAAACCTGCACCAAAGGTGTGCCTTTCTCGATGATGTGCACGCCATCGGGACCGATCGGGAAGAAGGGGAAGTGGATGTGCGCCGAATAGATGTCGGTATCGACGATGCCGGCAACAGCCTCGAAGACGCCGTTCGGCCGGTTGAGCGGAGGCACGAACAGGCAACTCCACCCCGGCGCCGTTCGGATTGCCCAGTAATTGTGGAATTTGCAGGGCGGCCGCGGCATGCTTGGATGGCCTGTGATCTGGTGCGGGCTGTGATTGCTGACCATCGTGCGGTCGAACTCCCAGCCGTAGTCGACGGTCTCGCCGCCATCCTTGATCTCCAGCCGAACCTCCGCGGCGAGCGGAAGTATCCAGCCGGTGGAGAGCGCGTCCAGGAACGGCATGCAGCGCTTAATCGTGATGCCGTTGTCGTGCGCGCCGACATGCTCCAGATCGATCGGCGCAATCTTCCGGAACCAGTCGGGGAGGGCGGATTTGGCCGGCCGCGGTTCGGCGATAACGCCGACATCGGAGGGTTGGCAAAGAAAGCTGATCTTGGGCGAGGGCTTGTTGAAGCGTGTCAGCATGGCTGTCATTTGGAGCTAGAGACTAATCGCCGGAAGCCGGTTTACTCACCGTGGGTCGCCGGTGCAACGAGGGGCCAGGGAGCCGGCCCCTCGTTTCATGGCCGGTTTCTAGCGTTGACGCAGGAAATCCACCAGCGTCCGGGCCGGCCGGTTGGAACTCGAATTTGACGATCTGTTCGAGCCCCAATCCGACGAGCTGTTGGAATTGGAATTCGACGAACTGTTTGAACTCGAATTGGAGGAGCTATTCGAGCTTGAGTTCGACGAGCTGTTCGACTTCGAATTGGACGAACTGTTGGAACTCGAATTGGACGAACTGTTGGAGCTCGAGTTCGAGGAGCCGTTTGAGCTGGAATTCGACGACCCATTCGAACTCGAGTTCGACGAGCTGTTGCCGGCGAACTGCAACAACTTCTCCTGAGCCTGAACCGTTCCAGGCAGCGTCTTCGGCGCCGCCTGCTTCGCGCCAACGATGCTCCTGATGCCGCCGGTCTCGATTGTGTGCGGCTTGACGGCCGCTTGCGCCCCCCTGATACCGCTGTTCCGGTTGCGGCGGCGATTGCAAAGGCAATCATGCGGCCGATTTTATGACTGGGTTTCATGATGCTTTCTCCGTTTATCGTCACGCAATGCGGTCGCTCCAGTGCGACAACCGTGAAATAACGTAGAAATGCGGAAATAGTCTCGGAATAAATCGCCTTCTATCCAACTTTTAACCTGACCGTAACCGATCTCTTGCTTTCGACATAATCTTGTTAGCCGTGCAACAAAACATAACAATATACCTGAGGAAGCTCCTGGCGTTAGAATTAAGCGTGTCCGCTTCAAGCCGATATGACGTAACCGAAGCCGCGCACGGTCTTGATAAGCGGGTGTTCCTCCGCTCCGTCGATCTTGCGGCGCAGGTAGCGTATGTAGACATCGACCACCTTTGTTTCGGGGTCAAAGCTCAGGTCCCAGACATTGTTGAGCAGCCGTGTGCGGCTGATGACGGCTCCGGGATGCAGCATCATATAGTTTAGAAGCCTGAATTCCTTGGCCGTCAGACTGATCTCGCGCTCGCCGCGCCGAACCTTTTTTGCGACGGGGTCGAGCGTAAGGTCACCGACCTTCAGCAACGGATCCGATGCCGCGCCGGGTCCGCGTCGAAGAAGGGCCTCGATGCGAGCGATCAGTTCGTCGAATGCGAAGGGCTTGGTGAGATAATCGTCCGCGCCGCCCTTCAGCCCCTCGACTTTGTCCTGCAGGCTGTCTTTTGCGGTGAGCATCAGGACGAGATTCTTGCGCCGCTCGCGTTGCAGCATGCGGCACACGTCGAGACCGTCAATTCCGGGAAGCAAGCGGTCGAGAACGATCAGCGAATAGGACGCCTCCCGCACCATCGCCAGTGCATCCTCGCCATTGTTCGCAAGGTCGACCAGGTAACCCTCCGCTTCGAGCCCTCGTTTGATAAAGCCCACGATACGGTCGTCATCCTCCACCAGCAGAATTTTTGACATTGACATCACCTCCGTCGGGGATCCTGCCGCGGGCAGGAGCGCTTCCCCCGCTGTTTATGCCGCGCTGGTTTTCACACGAGGCTTTTTCCTCGAAGCGATCGTGTTGGCGCCGAAATTGTCATCCGGAGCTTCGTTTGCGTCGGCGCATGGAATGCGGACCACGACCTCCGTAAAGGACCCGACCTCGCTGGTGAGCGTGATCTCGCCCTGATGCTTTTCGACAAGCCATTTCGCGATCGCCAGGCCGAGCCCGCTGCCTGGCTGGCGCGACGCCTTTGGGCTTCGGCCGCGGTAAAACCGCTCGAACACCTTTGGTATTTCCTCGGCGGGAATGCCCAGCCCCTTGTCGCGTATGGTAATCCGGGCATGTCCATCCGAAACGGTCATGCTCAAGTTCACCGGGCGTCCGCGCGGCGAGTATTTTATGGCGTTGTCCAGAAGTATGACGAGCGCCTGCTTAAGCTGCTGCGCGTCGGCAGTGACCCAGATCGGATCGGTCCTGTAGTCCGCCTTGATTGAAATAGCGTTGGCGCGAGCAAGGATTTCGCCGTCGTGGACTGCATCGGCGACGATGGTCACGAGGTCCGTTCGGCGCGGTTCGAAGCGGATCGTGTCGGTTTCCGAGCGGGACAGGAAAACCAGATCGTCGACGAGCCGGCTCATCTCCAGGCTTTGCGTTACAATCCGTTCGAGCGCGTCACGGTAGACTGCCTCGGGTTTCGAACCGTGGCGCAGTGGAATCTCCGCCTCCCCGCGAAGAGCGGTCAGCGGGGTGCGCAGTTCATGACTGATGTCGGCGAGGAACTGAACCCGCAACCGGTCGAGATCGGTCAGCCGCTGGTTCGCCGCGGCGAGTTCGGCGGTACGCGCGGTGACTTGCCGCTCGAGATCCGCTCGCGCGGCAAGCAATCGGTTGCGTTGGTCCTCCTGATTGGCGGCCATGGCGTTGAAGCGCTGGGCGAGCACGCCGAGTTCGTCATGGCCGTCGAAGTCGATGCGGTGGTCGAGTTCGCCCCGCCCGATCGCCTCGGCGCCCTGGATTAGTAGACCAATGGGGCGCACCAAAGACCTGGTGAGAAGGAAAGCGGCGACAAAACAAAGGACCACGGCAACCAAGATAAGCGCCACTATTATCCAGGTCAGGCGTCGCCACAGCGCTTCCGCCTGTATCTCCGTTCGGCCAACCTCTTCCGCTTCGTCGCGCCTCGCAGCTTCGAGGATGTTTTCGAACTCGGCGTCGAAACGGTTCTCGATATCACGGCGAAAGACGCTGATCGCTTCCTCCTGCCGTCCTTGATTGCGCAGATCGACTGCCCTTAAAGCGGCTTTGCCGATTTCTCCATAGAGCGCGCGCATTCGCGTGACGCGGAAGATTTCGTCGCCCTCGTCCTCCTGTTCGCTGGTGCCCACCAAGAACTCGGCCTCGCCCCGGGTCACCTTCTCGAGCTCGATCGAACCCTGCTTCGAGCTCGGCCCGAGCGCTGTCGTAGTCGGGGCGCTCCGGCTCGCCGATCAACAGGAACTCAGCGATCTGCTCGGAATATCGATTGGCGTTGACGGTCAGTTGCGTGACGGCTGCCAGTTGATGATTGGTCCACTGCACGCGCTGCAAATGATACTCGGTGGAGCGGATCGTCGCGTAGATGGCGATAGCCATCGCCAAGACGGACGCGACCACAATGGACTGAAAGAGAATGATGCGAGACCTGATGCCCATCGGTGTCCATCGGCGCTGAGAACCCGACGATCGGATCCTCGAAAATCCAGTATGCCGCACCTGGCCGGATAGCGGCCATCACGGTCTGCTCGGAGTCGGCGGAATACCTGCTCGACGCCTTCATAACACGGACCGAACATACGGGACCGGCTATTAAGGTTGCGGGAGATTCAGGTTAGAAATTGGTGAGAATGTGCCGCCGGAATTGCTGCGGCTTCATGGCCTCGCCTTGACCCGGAACAGGACGAATATCGTCGGTTCGGCGTCCTTCTTTGTCTTGTCGGTGACGATGAGAAACAGATCGTCCGAAAGGCGGGCCATTCCTTCGAAATTGTCGACCAGCATCGCGTTGGGCTCGGCTGAAAGCTCGGCTACTTGGCACTCCCGTATTTCCGAACACTTGGCGAAGTCGAGATAGCGCAGCCGCGCCGTCGGTGCGCCACCCTTTTCCTCGCGGGTCCGCTCTAGTATCAGGAGATTGCCGTCCGGCAACTGCTGGATCGCCTTGAGCCTGCTGTCGGGCTGGAAAGCTTCGAACGACCAGGTCGTTCCGTCCGCCGCATATAGCGTGTGACGGTTCTCCGGCTGGCCTTTGAGGGGCCGTTCCGGCGCGGTCAGCATGCCGTGACGCTCGTCGAACGCCACCGCCTCCAGGCGGCTGTTCTTCTTGCTGTATCGCGTCTCGTCGGCCAACGGGGCGGGCAGGGCGGAATTGGCGATCCACTCGCCGCGCGGCGTAAAGCGTCCAATCGAAGGTCCATCCTCGAACGCGATCAGAAGCTCGCTGTCGGACCGCCGGCCATTGTCATCGTTGACGGTGGTAAGACCCTCCGCGTTGGTGACCGGCTTGCCGGAGGCCTCATTAGCTTTCGTCGAGAGGGGAGCGGAGAAGACGGGCTCGATCTCTGCAATGCGTGATCCGTCCAGCCGAATGCGAAAATGATAAAGGACGCCGCCGTCGGAGACCGCGTAGAGAAGTTGCTCATCCTCGTCCCAGGACAGGCCGGAAAGCTCCTCGATCCTGACGCCGTCGGCGCCTTCGGAAGGCAGGTCCATGCTATCCAGAGCTTCCAGGCTCGGCTGGGCTGACCCGGTCGACAAAGCAGAAGCCAGCATCGCACCGGCCAGCGTAAACCGGCAGAACAAGCGGCCAAATCTGTTTCGCTTGGTCATTGGGCCAATTCCTTTGCGATGTATCATGCGGCGACCTCGATCTCTTGCCCGGGGACGACCTCAGCCGTTTGCGGCGCGGGCACGATCCCGAGCTTGCGAAGGGCGGGAAGGAACTTGTTGTGCCTCGTTCCCTGATTGAGGATGGCTATGCCGGTGCAATATTTCGAGCAGTGCTTGGTGGGGTGCTGGTGCATTGCGCGCAGGAGGCGATCGGCTATCCCGTTGCCGTTTGCGGATTTCGTTTCCAGGATGAAGTGATCATCACTGACGGCGTGCGACGAGCCGGGAGCGAAAAACCGCATCCCGCTGTCGATCGTCATGCGCTCGCCGCCGTCCTTCGCCACGAGTGTCATGCGGACATAGCGCATGTCGAGGACGCGTGAGAGCGCGTACGGAAACTCCTGGCGATACTGGTCGAAATAGACTTCGTGCACGTAGGCGAGCGCCGTCTTGTTGAGAATGCCGAATTTACCGGCATCATAAGGCAGCCGCTTCTTGATCGTCGCGCCGCGCTTATCCTTGAGCTTCACCTCGACGAAACAAAGCCCTGCATCGGCATATTTCCGGATCCGGACTTTCGCCCGCTGCCGCCGACCCTGATGGTGGTCGAAATAGCTGCGCCGGTCCGCATCGTCGAAATAGCAGGTTTCATAGGTGAACGACCGGCGGCCCTCGATTTCCAGAATATCGAAGCGCCTTGCCAGTTCGGCAGCGGCGCGATGCAGTATGCCCGCGCGGGTGACGTATTTGTTGTCGAGCCGCTCCAGCATCTCGGCCTTGGAGTTGAGGGCAGCGAGGCTGATCGGGTCGAAAACCTGCTCCAGGCGCGCGTCAGTGTTTGCGATAGAAGACATTGAGCCTCGCCATTTCCGTGATGTAGTCGAGTTGCAGAACCTGATAAGACAGCACCGTGACCCCCAGCCGCTCCGAGAGTTCGGCGCGCATGGTTTCGGGGTCCGACAGCAGCGTCAGGTGGATTTTGTCGAGCGTGACCTTCGCCCCGCTGACCGATTGCAGCATCTTCGGGTGGTCGACCACGTAGGCGCCGACGAGCACGAACAAAACGATCATCGCCGCGAAGGGCAGCGTCGTTCCCTGCACGGATGAGATGACTGCGATGGCGACGCTGCCGAAGAAATAGGTCATCTCGGTTTTGCTGAGCGGCTCCGAGCGCAGTGTGAAGAGCGCCAGGATAGCGAACAGGCCAAAGCCCGCGGCAACGCTGAAATTCACCGAAGACAGGACGGTAAGCACCGCAAAAACGAAGATGTTGAACAGAGCGGCAGCCGTCACCAGCTCCTTGTCCCGATAGCGCCGGTAATACATGCCGAACGTAAGAAGCGTCATTCCAACGAGGTTCAGCGCGAACCTGATCGCCTGAGCCGCCAGCGGGTCCTGAAGGGCTTGCATGAAAAAGGAGTTCATCGCGCCCTCGCCATTGGGGCGCCTGGCGATGCTGCCGGGATAAGTGGAACGGGGTGCATTTCAGCTCCTGCTTCTCGTGACGCCATAGGCGGCGCTGAATGGAAAACGGGACGATCCCGCTCCATTCCGGTCGGAAAGTCAGAGGCTGCGGAATGCGGCGGCGTCGCTTAACCTTCCAGGATCAACGACTTGTCGGGAACGCATTCGGAGGTGTGACAGTCCGATGACAGATTTATGAAGCTAGCCGGCTAAAGCTTCGTGGGAGTTTGGCTAGATTTTGGGGCACCCTAGATTAGAATTTGACAAACTTCAGGTGAGAGGAGGGTAAGAGCCGGTGTCCCAGCCGCGCTCGAAACATGCTCGATCAGGACCTCGCAGCCATCCGGAAATCTAACGGTTTTTCGATGCCGCCCGATCGCAGGAACCGGTCTTCGTAGAGAATTTGGAAAACGTGCAGGGGATGAGCACGAGGCGGTCCGCCGTCAGGTCAATCGGGCTCCCGCGTGCCTCCAGCGCGTGGGCAACCGCTTCGAACCGTCTTTATCCAGCGTGCTCGGCAATCACCGCGAGAAAGGCGGGGCCATAACGCTCCAGTTTGGCCTCGCCGACACCTGGAACACCGGCCATTTCCGCACGCGAGGCGGGGCGGGCCGCGGCCAATTCGATCAGCGTCCGGTCATGAAAGATCACATAGGGCGGCACATTCTGCGTTCGGGCGATTTCCATGCGTTTTGCGCGTAATGCCTCGAACAGTCCACGATCGGCGTGTGGCAGGGCGGCAGGTGGGCTGTTGCGAGAGACCTTTTCGCGCCGGGCGCGCGGCGGTGGCGGCGTACGCAGCATGAGCATCCGCTTTTCGCGCAGGAACTGGCGGCCCGCGTCCGAGATCGACAGCCCGCCATGGCCGCTCAGGTCAACGTCAATCAGTCGTAGCGCAATCAACTGACGCAAGATCGCGCGCCAGGTGCGGCCGTCGTGCTCCTTGCCGATGCCATAGGTGGAGACGCGGTCGTGGCCGAACTGCATGATGCGTTCATCCTGAGCACCCAATAGGACATCGACGATGTAGGCCTGGCCGAAGCGTTCGCCGGTCCTGTGAATGCACGACAGGATTTTCTGCGTGGCGATCGTACCGTCGAACAGCCTTGGCGGCTCGGCACAGGTATCGCAGTTGCCGCAAGGTTCGCAGCGGTCGCCGAAATAAGAGAGCAGCGCCTGGCGGCGACAGCCCGCCGTCTCGGCCAACCCAAGGAGCGCATCGAGCTTTTGCCGTTCCATACGCTTGCGCTGTTCGGGTGCATTCGATTCTTCGATGAAGCGACTGCGCAAAGCAATGTCTTCATGGCCATAGAGCATCAGGGTGTCCGAAGGCAGGCCATCGCGCCCGGCACGACCGGTCTCCTGATAATAGGCCTCTATGCTGCCTGGCAGATCGACATGGGCGACGAACCGCACATCCGGCTTGTCGATGCCCATACCGAATGCGATCGTGGCCACCATGATGACGGCCTCGTCGCGCTGGAAGCGCGTCTGGTTCCCCTCGCGCGCTGCCTTGTCCATGCCGCCATGATAGGGGAGCGCGTTATAGCCTTGCGTGGAGAGCCAGGCCGCCGTCTCCTCGGTCTTTCGTTTCGACAGACAGTAGACGATGCCGCTTTCGCCCTCATGGCTCTTCAGGAAGCGCTTCAACTGCCCCCTCGGATTGTCTTTCTCCTCCATGGCGTAGCGGATGTTGGGTCGATCAAAGCCGGCGACGAAGGCATCGCTTTCCGCGATCTTGAGATGCGCCAGGATTTCAGCCCGTGTCGGAGCGTCGGCGGTGGCCGTCAGCGCCATGCGCGGAGTGTCGGGGAACAGCGCGACCAGAGCGTCGAGCTGGCGGTACGAGGGACGGAAATCGTGTCCCCACTGCGACAGGCAATGCGCTTCGTCGATCGCGATCAGCGACAGGGGCACTTGGCCAAGCTGCTCCAATATGCCGGATCTGAGCAGCGTCTCAGGGGCTACGTAGAGGAGGTCCAGAGCGCCGTCGGATACGTTTCGCCACAACGCGCGCCGCTCATCGCCTGTCAGATCGGAGTTGAGCGCGGCGGCCCTGACTCCTGATTGACGCAAGGCAGCCACCTGATCGGCCATCAGAGCGATCAGCGGTGAGACTACGAGGCCCATGCCGGGCCGGGCCATCGCCGGGATCTGATAGCAAAGCGATTTGCCGCCGCCCGTCGGCATCAAGACAAAGGCGTTGTTGCCGGCCATCACATGGTCGACGATCTCCGCCTGAGGTCCACGAAATGCATCGTAGCCATAAACGGCTTTCAGAATATGCGCGGGATCGGCGGTCACGGTAACCTGTGGCAAGAATCAGAAAGACCACGCCTAATAACAGTTTTGCGAGGTGAAGAGCGCCCAGCGACCTTCCTGCTGAGCAATTTCGCCTCCAGCATATTAACCGAGCGATGAAGGTTAGCCGAGATGAAGCGATTCCCTTGGTTCGGCTAGCCTGCATCTTGCATCATCTACGAAGTTCGTGATCCGTTGTCGCAACATTGGCGTTGTGAAACCCGACGATGCTCGGCTATGCAAGGGCATGACGACGATCGAGGACATGCTCCGGCCGCTCTCGCTGACGGCCGGTCTTCTCGCCCGCTTCTGGCCGCAACTTCTGCTTCTTGGCGCAATCGGCATCATAGCGCGCGATCTTTTGCTCAACGCGGCCGTCACGGTGGGGCTCAAGAACCCGCTTGGCGGCATGGTCGTCCTTTCGCTTGTGGTGCTGACAAAGCTGCTGGTCGTCGTGGCGATGTTCACGGCCCTTCGCCCCGGGCTTCCAGCTCTTGCCTCCCTGCGCCAAGTCTCGGCCAGAGCCGAGCCGCAGGAAAAGAGATCCCAGCCCGCTGACCACATGCTTGCGGTTACCGCGGCGGTCATCCTGCCCTTCTTCGCCTATTATGCCGCCTGGGGCTTTCTTGGTGACACGGTACGCGAATATTCCCGGCTGGCACTCGAGCCGCGTTCCCTTTGGCGAAAGCGCAGACATATTCGGCTTGCTGCGCTCCAGCGGCCTCATCGCGTCGATCGCCGCCTGCTGGATGGTCCGCTGGTTCGCCAAGCGCATGAACAAGCGCTCGCGCGGGCCTTACTGGCGGCTGCTCATCGTGGCGGCGGACGCAAGCTGGATATTTATCGGCCTCTACGCGCTCGATGTCTTGAAGGACGAGTTGATCGCCTGGATAGGGGCAGGCGCGCTGCTGGACGAATTGAGCTTGGGCGCACGCTCGCTATCCCTGTCGATCGCGGCTTACGCGGCCGAGGGCCTCACGCCGGTCGAGTTCAGGCAGCCCGGCATCCTGGAACAGGCGCAAAGCCTGTTCTTCTACGCGCTCCTGCCGATGGTCTGGCTGGTCATGGCTGCCATCATCAACGGCTACGAACTGTCGGCCGCGTCGATTCCGGCCGTCCCGCCGCCGTCGCGCGGATCCACCTGGCGCAAATGGCTCAGCGACTTCATCGCCCATTTCCTCGGTGGTTATCGCTCGCGCTACGCCCCGGTCTGGACCTGCCTAAAGCTGGCGCTCGGCGCAGGGCTCGCCATGCTGCTCACCTACGTCGTCGCCTACCGGCTGATCGGCTGGCTCGGCGCCTGGCTGTGGTTCGGCGCGACGCGGACGCTCGGTGTGCCCGATCTGGACACATGGCAGGTCGTCTTCAGCGTCGCAGCAGTGTTCATCGGCAGCCCAAGCGATCTCGACGGCGGCATATTACTCGACGCCCTGCGGATCGCGTTGCTGGCGGCCTTTCTGGAACATGCCGTCTCGGCGCAGCGGCCGTCACCGCCAGCAGCTACCTGAAGAGCAAATAGCGCGGCCGGGCGCTCGGCACCGTAACCGACAACCCCAAGCCGTTCGCCGTTGCCGGAACGACGAAAGTCTCGGCCATGCTCGCCGTTCCGCCCTTGCCGGCGTTTCGGAAGGCGAGGCCGCCGCAACGCGGCTTATCCGCCGTCTCGGGATGCATCTTGCGCACGATCGGCTCAGTCAGGAAGGCCGGCTGCCAACGGCGGCCCTCCGCGTCGGTCAGCACGACGGCGCAAAGGCCCTCCGTGAGCAGGTTAGGCTCCTCGATCCTTGCCTCGAATTCGGCCAGCACCACGACCTGCTCGGCAGAGCCGCCTGGCAGACGCGACAGCGTCGTCAGGCGCCATTCGCCCCCGGCATAACTCTCGGATTCTTCCCTCCCGACCATGACAGGGTCGTGTTCGTTGCCAGCCCGCCACGCCGCAATGCTTTCCCAAGAGTGCACCAGGACTGCCACAGGCAGGGCGATTGCCAGTCCAGCGAGGCTCATCCAGTAGCGGCGTCTTTCGCTTTGGGAAATCGCCTTGGCCATCACTCCGTCTCCAAGACCCAGGGCATCGGCCCCCCGGTCTGGCGAATAGTCACGGCGCTTCGGATGTCGCCAAGCGCGAGTTGCGTGATCGCCACCTGCGCCTCATCGCCAAGCGGTGTGAAAGCCGATGGCGCCACCAGCAAGGTCCCGCCGGCAAGCTCGCTTTCGGGCACTTCAAAAGCCATCAGTACGGGCTTTGGCAGCCCAGGCTCCAGCCGCTCGGCCGGCAACATGCCCGGCATGGTGGAAAAACGCTGGGTAAGCGCATAGCGCACGCCGCTCGGGCCGCGCCACTCGGCCGAAGTCAGGGTCAGGCTCTCCCGGCTTGCTTCGGCCGCGGCCTCCAGCAGCACCCAGACCCCGGAGGTGGTATAGGTGCGGGTGCGGCCGAAGCGCTCGGTCTTGACGATGCGTGCGAGGTGTACGTCGCCGACGCCAAGAGCAAAGGCGCGGGTGTCGATGCGCTCGCCCTGCTTGCCGGCGACCGGGACGGGCGAGGTTATTTCGCTGTAGAGCGGCGTCGTGCGCTGCATGGCGTAGAGAATCGCTGCCGCGAATGTAACTGCGGCGGCTCCGTTGAAGCCTGCTTTCATTGCGCCGACCCGATCGCATCCGCCGTCACCGGCAGATTCAACACCGCGACTGGATCGCGGTCGAACCAGCCCGACGCGCCGTAGAGATTGTCGCGTCGCTTGTAAATCTGGCTGCCGACCGCGAGGCGCAGATCCCGGGGCAGAGGCCGCGTCGCCGGCCACTCCCAGGCGGCGACCATTCCTTCCGGCATCCCTGGATGGACGCCGCTCGCGATCCACTTGTCGCGTGCAAGATAGAAGGCCGGCGCCGGCAGGTCCGCAATCGGCGGGTCGATGGCGAACAAGGTCGAAAAGACGTTGCTGGTGGCTGCCGAGCGGTTGTCGAGATCGAATTCGACCATGAGGAAATTCTTCGGCTCGGGCGGTTTGGTCCCGGTCGGCGGGACCGAGCCGATCCGCGCACCGTGAAACGTTATGATCCAGCGCCCGGTATCGATGGGTTCGCCCGCCGCGATTGTCGGAATTGTGTTCGGGTTGGCCGTTTCATACACCATCATGGCAAACGACGCCGCGGCTGCCGCGGTGCCGCCGATGCCGGCGACAAGGAATGCGAAGAGACGATGCCGCAATGTCGATCGTTGCTCAGTGGCCATATCTCCTCCGTGCCCGATTCGTCAGACTCAACCACGAATTCAACCTGAAGGTGAGGCTTACGGTAATATTATGACGCAAGCGAAACGGTCAGCGGTTGCTCACATGAGGGTTTAGGCAAGGACTCTCTGCTGGTGGCCGTGCATCCTCCCGGATGGCAACCCGCTCTAGGCCCTTGAATCTGCGCATGATCCTTTCCGAAACCGATTCGGGTTTTCGGGGTCATCCGCTAGGCCCGAACCTGCCGGCGATGAAGACGGTGAGAGCGTCAGGCCGCTATCCTGTGCTGAGCCTTCCATGTCTCATGCTGCTTTCCCCACGCGGACATCGCCGTTACGGCCTCGTTGAGGCTCAGCCCTAGCGGCGTGATCGAATAGTCCACGCGAGGCGGCACCTCGTCATAGGCGCGTCGGCTTATCAAGCCATCCGCCTCCATCTGCCGCAATTGTTGCGTGAGCACCTTCTCGCTGACTCCAGGCAATAGCCGGCGCAGTTCCGCGAAGCGATACGGCCGCAGGTGCAGTTCCCATAGCAGCGAGGTTTTCCACTTTCCGCCGATGGCCTGCAGCGCGGCGGCAAAACCGCAGCTGTCCGGTTCCTTGCGCCTCATTTGTCAGCTCCTGTCATGATGCCGCTAGCTTACCTCAAGGTGCGTACTTCTCAACGCAACAAGAATTTATACCTTCGGCTCGGGCGCGCCTAACACAAGCCAAAACCCTCGTGAGAGGGGCCATCCACCTACGGAGAAATATCATGATATCGAATGTCTGCGTGCTCGGCGCGGGCCGCATGGGCTCGTCCATTGCTCGGGCCTTTCTGGACCGCGGTTATCCGACTTGGGTGTTTAACCGCACAGCGGCAAAATGTGCGCCCCTGGCAGCGCTGGGGGCGAAGGTCGCCACCTCCGTCGAGGACGGAATTCGGGCGGCCGACGTCGTGATCGTCAATGTTCTGGATTATGCTGCGAGCGAGGATTTGCTGAAGCAGGATGGCGTCGCCTCCGCCTTGGCCGGCAAAGCCGTCGTGCAACTCACCTCCGGCTCTCCACGGCTTGCGCTGGAGGAAGCACGCTGGGTGGAGGCGCATGGCGGCGGGTATCTGGATGGTGCGATCATGGCCACTCCGGATTTCATCGGCAAACCCGAGACCGCACTGCTTTATTCAGGTTCCCGCGATATTTACGAGACGCACAAGCTCCTGCTTTTCGCGCTCGGCGGCGCCACGAGCTATGTCGGAGAAGTGCCCGGCCAAGCCTCCGCCCTGGACACCGCTCTGCTCACCCAGATGTGGGGCGGGCTGTTCGGAGCACTTCAAGGCATGGCTGTCGCCGAGGCCGAAGGGATCGGCCTGGAGACGTTCAGGAGCCATCTCTCTGCATTCAAACCAGTAGTGGATGCCGGTCTGTTCGACCTGGTCGATAGAACAAAGGCGAGCCGTTTTGCCGGTGACGACGCAACGCTCGCCTGGCTGGGTGCCCACTACAGCGCGTTCCAGCACCTGCTTGAGGCTTGTGAGGAGCGAGGGCTCAACGCGTCCATGCCCGAGGCCATGGACACGATCTTTCGGCAGGCGCTTTCACAAGGCGGTCCGGGAAGCGATTTCGCATTACTTGCCCCCTTGTTTCGAAATGGCGGTTTACCGCGTACAGCCACGGAGCAGGCGAATGCGTAGCAGCCAAACGAGACAAACCGCGACCTGCTCGTGCCGGGCCGTGGAACTTGTCTTCGCCGGAGAGCCGCGACGCGTCTATGCGTGCAGTTGCCTAGAATGCCAGCGCTGCACCGGATCGGCCTTCTCCTATCGCGCCATCTATGCGGATTCAGCCGTCGTGAGCAAAAAAGGCGAGACCAAGTCCTGGCGGAGAAGCGGCTCGTCAGGACGGTGGCTGGAACAAACCTTTTGTACTGCCTGCGGATCGGTCGTCTTCATGCGGGCTGAGGCCATGAAGGACGCGCTGTCCGTATCGGTCGGCTGCCTGGAGGATCGAGATTTCCTGGCCCCGCGAATGCTCCATTGGCCCGATAGAAAGCACCGCTGGCTTTGCCTGGGAGGCGTGCCTGATGCGGGTTCTTCTTGAGTCTGGCAGGCGTGGTGCGGCTCCGGCGACCACCTGGCTCCTGCCGAAGTGGTCGCCTACGCCACAGGCGCCGCGAGGAGCTGTTCGACGAACCGGAAGGCAGCCGGACGGTTCTCCTCCCAGGTCGGCAGGATCTGGTCCGGCGGCAGAATGAAACCACCCTCCTGGAAGGTGCGCGGCCTGAGTTCGACCGTGAAGGACGGTATGCCGTAGGTCCCGTACGTCCAATCCGTTGTGTCGCCTGCGGTCGGGTAGAGTTCGGAAGACGGCTGCGGGACATAGATCTTGCCATGCACCCCCTGGATCAGGATTTGCATTTCCTGGGCCATCCCCACCATCTGCTCCCGATGCTGCACGTCCGGGACCGGCTTGTCCGTATAGCCCCAGGGGTAGAGAATGAGCTGAGAATAGCTGTGATAGGTGATCACGCCGGCGAAGCGTTCGCAGCCTATGAGATCGCGGACCGCCTGTGTCTCCGGCTCGGAGAAAGCGCGCGGGCCGACATAGGTCTCGTCGCTCGGCACGTGGCTGGAGGTGGGCACATCGAGGATGCCCCACATGTAGCCATAGTTGCGGTTCGGGTCGACGCCGAACGAGCCGTCTTCGTTCCTCCGGCGGTTCTTGCGCCAAAGCCGCTCTTGCGCCCGGCTGTGTTCATGGCCGTCCGGGTTGACCATCGGGGCGACCCAGACTTCGCCGCTCGTCAGCCAGCCAGCGATCGGCGCCTCGTCGGCCCGCTCGACGAGTTCCTTCGCGAGCAGAAAGGGCACCTCCACGGCGATCCACTCGCGCGCATGGTGGCAGCCCATGAAAAGCACCTTGGGAACGCCTCCGCGGCGATCGCCGATCCGCAAGGCCAGGATGGGCCGGCCCTCGATGCTTCGGCCGATCTCGATCAGCTCGGCGATGTCCGGCCTCGCTTCCGCGAGCTGCCGCAGTTCCTCCTCCAGAGTGGCTGCCGAGTGATACTGCTCCGCCGCCTCGGCCGTGGTGAAGGCGGAAAGGTGCCGCTCCACATCTTCGAGCTGCTCGACGACGTAACCCATGCTGGACAGGCGGTCCAACTGAGCCTCGTTTCCACGTAGGATCAGGTGATCCGGCTTGACCTCCCAAACGTCGATGCCCAGCGGCGTCCGAAGAACGTCCCCGAGCGGCTTCTGCGGTCCCGAAGACGTGACCTTGGCGATGAGGTTCATGCGACCATTCCTCCGTTCGATAATGCCAGGCTTCAGCGACCCTCCGGTTGCCCGTCGAGGCGATCGGACCAGGGTGCGCCGCTTTCCAGGTCGGTGATCGTGCGGAGGCGCTCGACACCAGCTATTCGTCGGCGCTCGAGCTCGGTTATCGTCTGCTCGGAGGCAGCCGCCACGAGGGCATCAGCTTCCCGTTCCCAGACATCAAGGCTCAGTGGAATCTTCAGGAGATCGTCGACTGTGCGACCCACGACTGGAGTGAGGCGAACCAGCCAGCGGACCGTCTCGCGTCCCGCCATATCAGGTGCTCCTCGGCATGCTTGCAGCCTACCGGGATTTTACTCACTCCCGAGGTGAGCTGCAACGCCGCGCCCTCCAGACGGAACCGATCGGGTCGCGTAGCATTAGAAGCGCTCGTCTTACTCAGGATCGATCGCGATTCGCGCGAAAGCTTCGGGCGGAGCATCGTTGGCAACCATCAGATCCCGCATGAGAAGCGTCATTGCGCGTTCGATCTCCGGGGAGGAAAGCGGCGTGGTCTGCCCTGGATCGTCAACGAGATCGTAGAGGCGCGTCTCGTTCTCGAGCAGCGCCCCGGGACCGTAATTGTCGAACATGGGCGAGCGTTCGGTCACCGGGATTTTCAGGACCGGCGCTCCCTTTGTGAAGGGCAGGGGGTCGGCAAGCGACGCCTGGGCGAGTTCTTCCGGCGTGAACGGCTCCCAGATATGGGTCGGCATCAGCGTATACTGGTAGAGCTCCTGCGAACGGGGGTCGGGCGGAAAACGGTGATAGGTGTAGCGCCCGTCCGTCACGTTGATCGCGCCGCCGAAATAGCCGAACAGCGCTCCTTCCCGGACGGAGCGATCCGCCTCGATCAGCGGCACGAGCGAGTGGCCCTGCATCTCGGAGGGAGCCGCCACGTCGAACAGGTCAAGGAATGTCGACGCAAGGTCGATCGTCTGGGTAAGCGCCGCGCGCCGCCCGCCGGCACCGCTCGGCCGGTGCGGGTCGTGCACGAAGAGCGGGATATGCACGATCTCCTCGTACATGTTCATCCGGTTCTTTGCCCAGAAATCATGCTCGCCGAGAAGGAAGCCGTGATCGGTGGTGACGACGAGCGCCGTGTCGCGCCAAAGGTCGTGCGCGTCGAAATAGTCGAGGAGCCGTCCCATCAGGAAATCGCAAAGCGCAACGACGGCGTAGTAGTTGGCGCGTAGCTCTTCGCATTCCTCCGGCAACTCGTCGACGCGGCCGTAGCGCGGCCAGTCGCGGATCGGCCCATTCCAGCCGGTCCTGAATTTCTCGCGAAATCGCCCGGGCGCGGTGAAAGGCTCATGCGGGTCGAACGTCTCGATCTGCAGGAGCCAGTTGTCCGCCGCCCTGTTCCGGTCGAGGAACTCTAAACCGGCGGCGAGGCATTGCACCGACGGGTATTCGCTCTCTTTTTTGATGAACTCGCGGTTGACGATGTTGCGGCGGAACTTATTGCGTGCCGCATGGCTGAACTGCCGCTCATGGTACATCTCGCGCAGGCGCTCCCACGGCGGCTGCACCATGGCTTTCCACGGATCGCCCTCCTGCCCGCGGATGAAGTCGTAGCTGTCGTAGCGGGTGTGGTAGGTGGCGCCACCATCCTCGAAATAATGGAAGTGGTCGGTGACGAGATGGCTGTAGATGCCGGCCTTGCTCAGCAGCTCGGGAAAAGAATTGTCGAACGGCTCGAGCGGCCCCCAGCTCCTGTGCAGGAAGCTCAGCCTACCCGTCTGCATGTCACGGCGCGCCGGCATGCAGGGCAGGCTGCCGACATAATGACGATCGAAGGTTGCGGCCCGCTCGGCGAGGCGGGCGAAGTTGGGCGTCGGCACGCGCGTTCCGCCATATGGGGCGAGCAAAAGGCGGTTGAGCGAGTCGAAAAGAACGAAGACAGCTTTCATCGCACCTGACCGGCCATCACTCGGAGCTGCCAAACGCTACATGCCGTTTGACTGTGTCGACCAGTGCCGGCGTCGCGGCGAGAATCTCGCAGCCTTCCGTCAGGTGCGCGGCCGCGAAATCATTCGTCCAGCCTCCCGATTCGCGGACCAGGAGCAAGCCGGCCACGGCGTCCCACGAATTCATGTGGCGCTCCCAATAGCCGTCGAAGCGCCCCGCGGCCGTATAGGCGAGGCCGAGCGCCCCGGAGCCGAGCCGCAGATATTCACATCCTGCCGAAAGCAGCGCATCGACCGCGCGAACATGCTCCGCGACCGGCCGGCGATAACTGAAGCCGATGCAGATGCGCGCTCGCGTCGGATCAGTTTCGCCGCTCACCTTGATCGGCCGGCCGTTGAGAAAGGCGCCGCCGCCTTTTCTAGCCGAAAAGAGCTCGGCCGCCGTTGGATCGTAGATGATCCCGAGCGTCAGCTCGCCGTCGACGACAAGCCCAACCGAGACGCACCAGAATGGAACGCCGGTCAGGAAATTGTGCGTGCCGTCGATCGGGTCGATCACCCAGACGGCAGACGCATCCGGGTTGCGGGACCCGCGCTCCTCGCCGAGGAAGCCGTCTTCTGGAAACAGACGGCTGAGGCTGGCGACGATGAGGTCCTCGCATTCGCGGTCCGCCTCGCTGACTAAATCTTGCGCGCCTTTTCGATCGATGCTGAGTAGCTCGCGCCGGGCAAAATGGCCGGCGGCGAGCCGGCCCGCCTCGCGGACGACAGCTTCCGCCGCTCGCAAACGGTTATCGAGGAGGGTCGGCTGCAGTTGAGTCATGGCGAGATGTCCTCAGCCGGTCTGGCCGGTTTGTTTGACGAGCCGCGCGATGAACGGCACGTCGTCACCAGAGATCGAATCGATCAGCCCGTCGGCAATCCATCGCACGATATTCGGCAAGAGGTCGCGGCCGCCGCGCCAGTATTCGGCGAGTTTGTCGGGGCGGGAGAGGCTGAGCCGAATGCTGAAGCCTGCATCATGCAGTGCTTGCGCGTCGTCTGGGTGGAACATGTCCAGCTCGATCGAGACCGAGGCCGCGCCGCACGCCTTCAGCACCCCGACGATATCAGCGTGGCGGGCGTGTGTGATCGCTTCCGTCCGGAGGCCCGGATGGCGCTCGACCGCACCCTTCAGCACCACATGGTCGAAGCTGATGACGACGACGCGGTCGAGCGTGCCGGTTGTTCGCAGCAGGGCCGCCACCCGATCGACTGCGAGGTCCGGCTGCTCGGCCTCCTTGATCTCCAGCACGATCCCCATGTCGTTCGCCTTCGCCCAATCGAGCGCTTCGGCGACAGTCGGTATCTTCGTCCCAGCGAAAGCGGGATGGAGCCGCACGCCTGCATCCAGCCTGCGGACTTGCTCCAGGGTGAGGTCGGCCGCGAAGCCGTGTCCGTCCGTCGTCCGGTCGACGGTCAGGTCGTGCAGGACGATCAGCTCGCCGTCCGCAGTCAGCACGACATCGATCTCGACAGTGGTCGCGCCAGCGGCCTTCGCCGCCTCGAGCCCAGGCAGAGTGTTCTCCGGGTAGTGGAGACTGTAGCCGCGATGGCCGCAGACATGGACACGACCCATCTCGCGGGCCAGGAAGCTGAAAACCATGTTCAGTCGGTCCTCCCTCGTTATGTCGACGCGCTTCTCTACCGCCGCGCCTTGACAGTTTCGCGAACCACCAGCTCGACCGGGAAATAGATCGACACCGGTGGCGCATCCGGATCGGCAATGCGCCGGTCGAGGATTGACACGACCTCCTTTGCGATACGGTGGGGATCTTGCCGCAGCGTCGTCAGCCTGTAGGAGGTCCATGCGGCAATGGGCACGTCGTCGAAGCCGATGACCGAGACGTCGTCGGGTACGCGCAGGCCTGCTTCGCGCAGGTGATCGAGCGCGCCGAACGCCATGAGATCGTTCACGCAGAAGAGAGCGTCGGGCGCCGGTCCGCTTGCCAGCAACCGGCGCGCCGCTTCTCGTCCGCCATCGTAGTCGGAGTGACCGGCGCGCACGATACTCGGCTTGAATCCGGACGCGACGGCGAACCCGGAGAACGCCTGTTCGCGGGCGGCCAGGCTCGGGCTCGGATCCTCCTTGTTGATCACGGCGAAGCAGGAGGCTCCGGTCAAGGATAGAGCCTCGAAGGCCTGCTGCGCGCCGTCCACGTCGTCGCAATGGACGCTGTCGAGGCCGGTCTCGGCGCGGTTTATCAGGATCAGCGGCTGCCCATTTTGCCGCGTCAGCTCGACCATGCTCTCCGGCGGCGAGCCGGAAAGGAAGACCGTCGCCTCAGCCCGGTAGCGCAGCAGCTGCCGGCTGGCATTCGCCATATCTTCCGCCGTGGTACCGATGTTGATGATCGCAGGCACGTTGCCGCGCTCGATCAGCGCCTGCGATATCGCGGCGATCATCTGCGCCCGGAATGGGGAATCGGCGTCGGAGGTTACGAGCCCGACCAGTAGGCTGCGATTGGCGAGAAGCCCCCGGGCGAGATCGTTGACCTGGTATCCGAGAGCCGCCGCCGCCTCATGCACCCGCGCCAGCGTTTCCGGCGCGATGCTCGCGCCGGGCGTGAAGGCGCGCGACACAGCGGACCGAGACACGCCCGCCCGCTCAGCGACGGCCTGGGCGCTCACGAAGCGGCCCTGGCCATTGTCCTTGCCGTCAGACACGGCCGAATCCTCCCACTGGACATTCTCCCAAGCCCATTCATAATCGTGTTGCACAGCATTGCAATAACATGACGACGCGGTGAAGCGTGTCGCAACCGGGAGGATAACAGGATGATTCACTGGAAGAGTGGAACTGCCGCAGCGCTTCTGAGCGCAATTCTGGTGGGCGGCTCAGCGGCCGTCTTCACGACAATGCCGGCATCTGCGCAGGAGACCGTGAAAGCTCGAGCTCTGGTCGCGCCAGGATCCGTCCGGGCCGTTGCGCGCCGGTAATGTGGTCAAGGCTGCGGAGCGGCTGAACAAGGAGCTCGAGACCGAAGGTTCGCCCAAGCGCGTCGAGGTCGCGGTGCGCGAGAGCCCGGCGAAGGGGTTCGACGACGACGCGCTGCAGCTCCTGAAAGTGTTCGGCATCGACCAGGGCCCGGACATGTTCATCGCTGCGCATGAATGGGTCTGCGCCTTCCAGCAGGACGGCTTCGTCCTCAAGCTCGACGACTACATCGCCAAATATCCGCAGCACTTCGGCACGATCTTCCCCTCGCTCTGGTCGTCGGCAAAGTGCCCGGACGGCACCTACGCCATCCCGCAGGACGCGGAAGCGCGGATGTTCTTCTACAACAAGAAGCTCCTGCGCGAAGCCGGATACGATGCCGCCTTCGTCGACGCTTTGCCCGAGCGGGCGCTATCCGGCGACCTGACGATGGATGAGCTCATCGATATCGCCAAGCAGGTGGTCGACAAGACGAAGGCCCAATACGGCATCCTCCACCGGCCGAACAAAGGCCCCGACTACATCATGGCTTTTAATGCCTACGGCAACGACTTCGTCGATCCGGCGAGCGGCAACCTGCTCCTCGAGCGCGACAAGCTTGCCGCGGCCTTCGCCTGGTTTGAGCGCGCGGTGAAGGAAGGGGTCATCGCGGCCAATAACACGGCGATGGAATTCGACGCACTGCGCAAGGAGTTCTACACCGGCAATGCGGCCTTCTGGATGTATGGCATCTGGGACCTCGGCAGCGTCGCGTTCCCGACATACGGGCTCCCGAAGGACGAGAAGGGCTTCTTTGCCGACTGGGGCTGGGTCGCCGGGCCGGCAGCCGCGAAGGGCGGCTCGCCGGTCAGCCTGACACATCCGATCGTCTATGCGATCTCTGCCAGTACCAAGGAGCCGGAACTCGCCGTCCGCCTGCTGGGCCATGCCTCGGCGGCCGATCTCAATACCGACCACGCGGTCACCACGACCCATATCGGCATCAAGCCTGAGCAACTCGAAGACCCGCGCTATGCCGAGGCCTGGCCGCTTGCCAAGGCAACCGAACTGCTCAAGATCACAAAATTCCTGCCCAACAATGCGCAGTTCGGCGAGCTTAACGGCATCATCTATGCCGCGATCCAGGGCATAGAGTCGGGGCGGCTTTCGGCGGACGATGCGGCTGAATTCGTGATCGACGAGGCGTCGGCGAGCCTCGAAGATGTCGTCGTGAAGTAGCTGCGATCCGAGTCGCGACGGTCGGGATCGGCCGTCGCGACGAGCGGCCAAGCGATGACGACGACAGCAGATGAACTAATGATCGAGCGGCGCGGTCCGCGGTCCGCGACCCGCAGGCGCGCGAATTTTTTGATCTTCCTCGGCCCGGCGATCGTGCTCACGGTTCTCTTCTTCATCGTCCCCGTGCTCATTGACATCGTAGTCTCCTTCACCGATCTCAACCGCTCGCTCCGCATCACCGGGTTCACCCTCGAGCAGTACGAGAAGATTTTCCGCGGTGACCGCCGGCTGACATCGGTCATCGGGCTGACCTTCATCTACGTATTCGGCACGCTGGCGATCTTCAACGTGACCTTCGGCCTGATCCTCGCCGTCGCTACTACGTCGCTCAGAAATGTGTCCGGCAGCTTCTTCCGGGGCGTCTGGCTCTTGCCGCGGATGAGCCCGTCGGTGCTCTACATCTTGCTCTGGCTCTGGGCGGTGAGCCCATCCGAAGCAGGCCTCGTCAACCAGGTTCTCATGCAGGGTTTCGGCCTCGACGCGCCGCTCGACCTGCTGACGTCCGCCCCAATCGCGCTCATCATCATCTCAAACGGCTTCATCGGCGCCTCGATGGGCATGATCATCTTCACCGCCGCGATCCGTGGCATTCCCGAGCACCTGTTCCACGCGGCGGCAGTGGACGGCGCTGGCACCTTCGCGCAGATACGCTTCATCACGCTGCCGGCGCTGCGCTGGCCGATCAGCTTCGTGACGATCTACCAGACGCTCTCGCTGCTGGTGAGCTTCGAATACATCCTGCTGCTCACCAGGGGCGGTCCGTTCTACGACACGACCGTCTACGCGCTCTACGTCTACCGCCGCGCCTTCGAGAGCGGCCAGTACGCGTATGGCGCCGCACTGGCGCTCTTTCTCATCATCATCGGCGTAGCCGTCGCGCTGCTCGGCTGGCGCTTCTTCGACATGGAGCGCCTGCTCCAGCGCCCGCGCATCGAGGTGCATTGATGACAGTGAAAGCAATCCCAGCGGTCTTCTCGGCACCCGAACCCGTAGTCGATTGGGATGCGCTGGCGGCACGGGCGCGTGGGCTCCGCCGCGCCAAGGCGGTTGTGCTCTATGCCTTCCTGATCGCAGTCTCGCTGCCGATCATCCTGCCCTATTTCTGGCTGGTCACCATCGCTTTCTCGGCCAAGACCGGCGTCGCCGAGACGGCAGTGCTCTGGCGTTCGATGGCGGTGGTAGTGCCGACGGTCATCGCGCTTTGGCTCGCCGCTGCGTTTGCACAAAACCAGCGCCAAATGTGGATCGGCCTGGGGGTTGTCGCTGCGGTCGCTGCCTTTGCTTTCGCCCTGCTGGTCGGCCCCGATCTGCACATCGGCAATTTCATCTTCCTGTGGGAGCCGGACTTCGCCTCGGTGGTGCGCTCGCGTGTCGGAGAAGTCAAAGGCGCGGTTCAATTTCCCAATGTCTGGCATGCCTTCGGCAACTCGATCCTGATCGCCGGAACACAGACGGCCATTGTCGTCACTGTGGCCTCGCTCGCCGCCTACTATCTGTCGCGGTTTCAGTTCCCCGGCCGTTCCGCGATGCTGCGCTCGCTGCTGGTGCTCCACGCATTCCCCGTGCTGACGCTGATCGTGCCGATGTTCCTGATGCTCTACTGGATAGGGCTCCTCGACACGCTTACCGGCGTCATCCTGGTGCTTGTCGCATTCGAGCTGCCTTTCGCCATCTTCATCATGAAGGGCTTCTTCGACGCGGTGCCGTGGGACATCGAGATGAGCGCTCTCACCGACGGCGCGTCGCGGCGGCAGGCGTTCCTGAGCGTCGTGCTGCCGCAGGTCAGGAACGGCATTCTCGCCATCGCGGTCTTCACCTTCATCCGCGGCTGGGAAGAGTACATCTTCGTGTTCACGTTCCTGATCAGGAACACCAACTGGACCATGAGCCTCTACATGTACTGGGTGCGCGATGACGTCATGGGCGTCGACTACGGCGTCGTCTCGGCGGTCGGCGTTTTCTACCTGGTCCCGAGCCTCATCCTCTATCTGGCCGCGCAGCGCTACCTCATGCAGATGTCGATCGGCGGCGTGAAGGGCTGACTGCGATGGCGAAGATCGAATTCCGCAACGTGGTGAAGCGCTTCGGCGATGTCGAGGTGATCCCGGATATGAACCTCATCATCGAGGATGGCGAGTTCGTCGCACTGCTCGGCCCTTCCGGCTGCGGCAAGTCGACGAGTCTGTTCATGCTCGCCGGCATCTATGTGCCGAGCGGCGGCGAGCTGCTGTTCGACGGCCATGTCGTCAACGAAGTCGAGGCGCGCGACCGCAACGTCGGCATCGTCTTCCAGTCCTACGCGCTCTATCCGCATATGAGCGTGCGCGACAACATCCTGTTCCCGCTGCGCTTCAACAAGACACCACGTGACGAGGCTCTCGGCCGGGTGAAGGGTGTCGCCGACCTCGTCCGGATCGCGGAACTGCTGGAGCGCAAGCCCAGCGAACTGTCCGGGGGGCAACAGCAGCGCGTCGCGCTGGCCCGTGCGCTGGTGAAGGAGCCGCAGCTTCTCCTCCTCGACGAGCCGCTCTCCAACCTCGATGCGACGCTCCGGCTTTCCATGCGCACCGAGATCAAGTCGCTGCAGGAGAAGCTCGGCGTGACGACCGTGCTGGTGACGCACGACCAGATCGAGGCGACGACCATGGCCGACCGCATCATCTGCATGCACGCCGGCCGGGTCGAGCAGATCGGCACGCCGGACGATCTTTACCTGAGGCCGTCGAGCCTGTTCGTGGCTTCCTTCATCGGCTCGCCGCCCATGAACCTGATCGCGGGCGAAGCCCAGGGCGGCGCGGTCGTCGTGAACGGTGCCAATTTTCCGGCCGAGGGTGCATCGGGGGCTGTAACCGTCGGACTGCGGCCGGAACACCTCAGGTTCGGCGACTCCGGCTTCGCCGGCCATATCGTGCAGATCGAGCCGATGGGTCGCGAGATCCTCTATGTCGTCGAAACCGCCATTGGCATTATTCGCGTGCTCGAGCAGGGCTCGTCAGCCGCTCACGCGACAGGCGAAAAGGTGAAGATCGGCTTCTCGCCGGAGAATTCGCTTGTCTTCGAGACGGCGCACCAGAAGCTCCTCGCCGGCGCACATGTCCGCGCGCCGGCTTGACACCGCCGGGCAAGGGCTGGCTTGTCGCACCAGCGTTTTTAATTGATGCGATTGGCTTGAGCGGTAGAAGGAGTGTCAATGGCAGCTGTCGAAATCGTGGATCAGATGTTGGGCACGCCTGTAGCGGTCGAGGGGCCCCATGGCCCGATCCGGCTTAAATGGCACAAACTGCGGACGCGCCTCGCCGAGGCTCCGTTCAAGCGTTCGAACCTTGTGCTCGGTTGGCAGCTCGGGGCGAGCCTTGAGGTCGACATACTCCCCACCGCCGATGGCCGCTTCGTCGTTGTTCACGATCCGACGCTCGGTCCCTCTACGACCGGCCACGGCCTCGTTTCGGGTATGCCGATCGCATCGATGAAAGGGCTTTTCCACCGCAACGCCGATGGCGACGGCGATCCCGATGCGCCGGTTCTGTCGCTCGCCGAGCTGCTGGCCCCGCTTCGAACTCTGCCGAGAGCGCCGACGGCCAATCTTCAGCTCGACCTCAAGATTGTCGGCGGACGCCGCCCGCCCGACAGTGCGGTCGCTGACGCGGCAGCAGTCACCGGCATTGAGGGCATCATCATCGGATCACATCATCTCGACGATGCACGCCGTCTCGCCGCTGCCATCCCCGGAGCTCGGCTTGGCTATGATCCGATGCTGGCAGTCTCCCGCCAGCCAGGCCTCCGCGATCCGGAGCGCCTCCTGCGTCACATCGAGCGTCGCATGGCGGGCGTGACCCTCGCCTATCTCCGGTTCGACGCCATAGTTGCCGCCGAAAAGCGGGGCTTCCCGCTCGTTGCGCGCCTGCTCGACCTCGGTATCGAGACCGATGCCTGGACGGTCAATCCCGGTCGCGGCATCAGCGACGCCATCCTTAGCATGCTCGTCGAGGCGAAAGTGCGCCAGATCACCACCGATGCGCCCAGCGAGATCTTCCGGCTGATCCGCTCGTTTTAATAATACTCACACTATGACCGGCGGCCGCCCTCAGCCAGTCGGAACAAAGGCTGTTACTTCAGCAGCCGATTCCGGAAGGATTGGGTATCTCGCGGCGGGTATCTTCAACTCGCTCGCGCGCAAGTCTGCGTAGCGAAAACCGGCAAAAGAGCCACAGCCAGCGGTCATAGTGCATCCCGACCACGGCGCGCTGGTATGGGCCGTGGCGGTACGGCCGGTGGAAGTAGCCGGGGCATTTCAAAGCTAAAAACCGGCGGTCTCGCGCACCTCGATCGCCCCCATCCGAGCGAGCGAGTCCCGCTCCGCGATCTCCATCGCCTCCGCAAGGTTCTTCGCTTCGATAAGCAGGAAGCCACCCAGATGCTCCTTGGTCTCTGCAAAGGGCCCGTCGCTCCAACTCGCCTTGCCGGCACGAATGCGCAATGTCTTTGCGGTCTTTGGATCGGCAAGGGCGTTGGAGGCGAGATAGTGGCCCGATCGTTTGAGCTCTTCATTGGAAGCCAGGGACTCCTGGTCGATCTCGGCCCATTCCTCCTTGCTGGCGGCGTCAGCAAGGTTTTGATCGATGTAGAAGAGACAAAGGTAGCGCATCCGGTTCCTCCATGGTGCCATCGATGTTAGTCGCAGTTGGAGACCGCGATTCGACAAAGCGCGGAAGAAATTTCCGCCAGTTCCGGTTACCGCACGCTTCGGCGATGCTTTTGACAGGCGTTGGTCTTTCCGAACGCTCTCCCGAACAGCGCGGCATCATCGTGAAGGTCGGGATAAGACGCACTGAGGCAGGTGGAAAGCTCGGCAACCCTACCCCATGAGCCGGAGGCCAAAGACGCCGTTCTCTCCACTACGTGGGTGACGTCACCCCCTGTCAAACAATGGTTGGGCCGATCCATTTCCCCCGCCTAGGGGGAGATACCCACCGCATTCGCCAGCAATCTTTCACCGAACTCCGGCTCGCCTTCCTGCCGTGCCCGGAAATGGCTCGGCGCATGCCCGAGCACCCGCTTGAAGGCGCGACTGAAGGAAGCCTCCGAATCATAGCCTAGCCGGCGGGCGATGACCGCGATCCGCATGCCGTCCCGGGTGAGCCATTGCCGCGCCTGGTGCATGCGGACTCGGGCGACATAGCGCGCCGGGGTGTCGCCGACGATTTCGGAGAAGCGCTGGGCGAAGCCTGAGCGCGACGCGCCCATGATCCTGGCGAGCGCCGGCACGGTCCAGTCGCGGCTCGGATCGAGATGGATCGCCGCGAGCACCCGACCGACCTGCGGGTCCCTCACCGCGGCGATCCAGCCGGTGGCGTCGCCGCAGCCGTTCTCGACCCAGGCCCGCACGATCGTCGCCGCGAGCACGTCGGCAAGGCGCGCCAGCATGCCGCCGGACCCAACGCGGTCGCTTGCCACCTCGCGCACCATCGCTTCGAGGAGATGCGGCACGTTGGGCTCGTTCTTCACTAGGTCATGGGCGCGCATCACATCCGGCATCAGCGCCAGCAGCGGGTGCAGATTGTCGAAATTGAAGCGCATGCTGCCGCAGAAGAGCAGCGAAACCGGCCCGTCGCCGAAGCAGGACACGTCGAAGATGTTCCCGCAGAGCGGCCTGACCTCGAAGCGCTCGATCGGCGTGGCCGGCACGCCGGGGGCGCTCGCCAGAATATGCTCGGCGCCGCGCGGCACGAGCACGGCGTCGCCTGGCTTCAACTCGATCCATTCCCGTGACGGGGTGAGCAGGAAGCAATTGCCGGCGCCGACGAAGTGGAAACGCGCGGCTGACTGCGCCGGAAACAGGATGCCCCACGGCTCGGCCATGACGCAGCGGCCGTAATCGACGCCGTCGAGTCTCAGGCCGCGCATCATCTCGGTCAACGGGTCGCCGGCTTCCAGCATCAATGGTTTGGACGAATGGTCAAGCATTGTGGCTTTTCTAACATGGAAACTCCAGAAGGCCAAAGCCTATCTAGGCAAGGACCTGCCACTGGAGAATACCCATGTCCGAAGTCATATCCGCCGTCGAGCTGGACGCGCCCGCCGATGAAAACGAACGCGCCGAACCGCTATGGGCGGCCGTCGTCTCCCTATCGCTCGGCGTGTTCGGCCTGGTGACCGCCGAGTTCCTTCCTGCCAGCCTGCTCACCCGCATGGCGAGTGATCTCAACATCACCGACGGCGCCGCCGGCCAGACGGTAACCGCAACGGCCGTCGTCGGCGCCATCGCCGGACTGACGCTCGCGATCTTCACCAGAAGCATTGACCGCAGGCTGGTGCTGTGGACGCTGACGCTTCTGCTCGTGCTGTCGAGCCTCATGGCCGCGACCGCCACCGGGCTCACCACTCTTCTATTGGCGCGGGTACTTCTGGGGATCGGGCTGGGCGGCTTCTGGTCGATGGCGGGGGCACTCACGATGCGCCTGGTGCCTGGCCGGCTGGTGCCTCGCGCGATGTCGATCGTCTTGACCGGTGTTTCCGTCGCCACGGTCACCGCCGCGCCCGTCGGCGCCTATATCGGCGATCTATGGGGCTGGCGTGCGGCTTTTGCCCTCTCCGCCGTGGTCGGCGTCGTGGCGCTGGCGGTGCAGCTCGTCACCATGCCCAAGCTGCCGCCGGTCGCAGTTTCCAGCTTCCGGACACTGTTCGATCTGTTGAAGCGGCCCCAGCTCAGGGTTGGACTCATCGCCCTGCTGCTCGTCATTTCCGGACACTTTGCCGGCTTCACCTATGTCCGGCCGTTCCTGGAAAGGGTGCCGGAGCTCGACATCGAGGCCATCTCGCTGGTGCTGCTCGCCTACGGCATCGGCGGCTTCTTCGGCAACTTCGCCGGCGGCTTCGTCGCCGAGCGAAGCATCAAGGCGGCGGTTGCCCTAGGAGCGCTGGCGATCGCTGCGATGGCGCTTGTCATGGTCGCTTTCGGAGGCTCGGGCATCCTGTCCGGCGGGGCAATTGCGATCTGGGGCTTCTTCTTCGGATTCCTGCCGGTCGGCTTCCAGAGCTGGACGGTGCGCGCAGCGCCCGACCATGCGGAAGCCGCCGGCGGCTTGCTGGTGACCGCCTTCCAGATCGCGATCACCGCCGGCGCGATATTCGGCGGATTACTCGTCGACGGCTTCGGCCCGCTCGGCGCGGTCACCTATGCCGGACTGGCGGCGGCGCTGGGTGCGGGGATCGTGCTCGCGTTTGGCGGGAAGAGTCCGGCGGAGGGGCGGTAGGGCAGCCGCAGAGATTCAGCGCCATCTTCAGTGCCCCTTTCTTCCTGCTGCTGATCCTGAACATGCCGCTGGTTGGGCTATTGCGCTGGGGGACATACCGCCGCGCCCAACAGCCCTGCTCAGGCTTCAAAATGCCTGGTCAAAGAGATCGAATTTCTGCAAAGCAAAATTTAACCATATTTGTCCATCCTTGCTCGATCAGTCGTTCAAGATGGGGACAATCCGGACGTCACGCAGCTGCGGTCGCTTGCCGACCTGAAGACCTTGCGGGATTTGCTGGCTTGGTATGCGTTTGTGAGTAAAGTCGTCCTTTTGCGGTCAATGCGCCGCATGTTGCGTCCACTGCTGGTCACTTCTTTCGGCACTGCCTTTGCAGCCGTAGCCGTGTGTTCGGTGGCCGGAACGGTCGGGTTGGGCAGTTCCGTTGTTTCCGGTCCGTCCAGCTTCTTGCCCAAGCCACCGTTCGACCCAGTCCAAAAGCTGCAGCCGCGAGTTCCGGACAGACATGCGGTAGCCGGCAAGGCGTCCAGACTGTCCGCCACCGCGGCTCAGGCCCTAACGGCCGCTAGCGTATCTGCTGGCAACCAGCCCTTCATGACCGCGAGCCTGTCCGCCGGCAACACTCTCCCATTGGCAGCGAGCTTTGATGCCGCCGCGGCGAAATCCGCTCGCCTCGAAGCATCTGAAGAGTCCGAGCCGAGCGGCGCCGTGGCGCGATTCGACGAAGTCGTGAAGAAGGCCGCGCTGACGCCGGAGAAACTCGCCAGCCTCTTTGAGAGATCTCGTGCCGCCAAGGCGCACTGGGCGACCGCAAAGGCCGGTGCGCCTACACAGGAGCGGTTTGCGCCGGCGCCCACCAACAAGACGGCCCTGCCCATGCTGGCCTATGCCGACCCCTCTCCGAGCGCTGCCGGCGCCGCATTGTCGGCCCTGCTGGCGAGGTCGTCGGACGAAGACCTAGCCGGGTCCGAGGATCCGAACTTGGACATCGAGGACGCCGCCGCCCTGCCGGATTTCGAAGACCTTGAGGCCTATCCCGTACCGCAGCCCCGCCCGCGTTACGAGCGGGCCAGCAAGCCTGCCCCGGAGACCCGGAAACCCGAAGTCGGGCGGACCCAGGACCCGGCTACGCCTCAGGCCGTGGAACGCGAAAAGCCGAAGCCGCGCAGACAGGCTTATGCCCTGCCGTCCGAGCCGGCGGAATCGGGATCCCGTGGGGGCGGGATCGGCAAGTCGCTCAGGAGCCTTTTCGGCGGCGGTGCCAGGGCGGGCGGCGGCGTGGCCGTCTACGACATCAGCGCCGCCAAGGTCTACATGCCCGACGGGACCGTGCTGGAGGCCCATTCCGGCATCGGCAAGATGGCCGACAACCCGCGCTACGCGCATGTCAAGATGAACGGGCCGACCCCGCCGCACATCTATAACCTCAAGATGCGCGAAAAGCGCTTCCATGGCGTCGAGGCGATCCGCATGCTGCCCGTTGACGGCAGGAACAAGCACGGCCGCGACGGTTTCCTCACCCACAGCTACCTGCTGCGCGGCGGACGGGCGGAATCGCATGGCTGCGTCGCCTTCAAGAACTACGACCGGTTCCTCACCGCCTTCAAGCAGGGCAAGATCAAGCAGCTCGTCGTGGTGCCGAGCGGCGGACGAGGAACCATGCTTGCCTCCAACGGCAAGCGCATCTGACCGGCACAGCCCCTTCCGAGCCTGGACACTCCCTCCGCTGACGCGGTGAATACACGCCCTCCACCGCTATCGGGGGAGCACAGCCTTGTGGAAGTCGGCAATCAACCGCCGCGAATGAGCAAAGATCCTGAAACGATCTAGTTTCCCAGAACCAGGCGGGCATTTGTCAGAACAGTCGGAGACCATTGTCGTTCCAGAGGGTTATATCCTGGCGCTGGTTGATTTTCACGACGAGCTGACGAAGCCTCAGCCCTGCGGGCCTTGCGCCGGATCGCCGCCCATCAGCCTACGGCGAAGAGCATTTGAAATATTGTCGAATACGAAGACGACGATGAGGATGAGCAGCACCATATAGGCGACGTTCTCCCAGTCGGAATTGGTGCGCATTGCTTCCCAGAGCTTGAGGCCGATGCCGCCGGCGCCGACCGCGCCTATGATGGTCGCCGAGCGCGTGTTGGATTCCCAGAAATACAGCGACTGGCTGAGGAAGACCGGCAGGACCTGCGGCACCACACCGTAGCGCTGCACCAATGACGGCGCCGCCCCTACCGAGCGGATGCCTTCGCGCTGTTTGTCGTCGATGTTCTCCAGCGTCTCCGAATAGAGCTTTCCGAACGTGCCGGTGTCGGTGAAGAAGATCGCCGAGATGCCGGCCAGCGGCCCCGGCCCGAAGGCGCGCGTGAAGAACAGCGCCCAGATCAGCATGTCGACCGAGCGCAGGAAATCGAACAGGCGCTTGGCCACCTGATTAGCGATGCGGCTGCGCGTGATATTGCGGGCTGCGGCGAAGGCCAGCGGGAAGGCGAGCAGGCTGGCGAACACCGTACCGACGAACGCCATGACGATGGTCTGCAGCAGCTTGGTCCATACGTCGAGATGCTGCCATTCGGAATTGTTGAGGATGTTGTCCCACGCCAGCGCCGGGTTCGATCGCTTCGGATCGATGCGCTCGCCGGACACGATCAGCGAGAACACCTCGTCGGCCGGCCTGCCCCAAAAAGGCGAATTGGTGTCGAAGACGAAGTTCGCCCAGCCCCAGAAGCGGTGGCGGATCTTGATCTCGTCGTCTTCGATCTCGGCGCGGCCCGGAAAGCCGAAACGTACGATTATCTTTGCTCCCGGCGCTTTCTGCTCCGCCCAATCGGGCAGCGGGCCCCGCGCCGTCACCGACTGGCCCTGGATGATGTCGGCCACCAGCGTTTCCGATCCGCGCGTCACGATGACAACACCCGGAACAACGTCGATCAGACTGCGGGTGCCGATCTCCACGGTGGCGCGGACGGTTTCTTCCTGGCGTATGGCCGCGCCGCCGGTCGCCGGAGAGGGCGCGGCGGCCGCCGAGCTTCCTGTCGGCGCCGGCTTGCCGCCGACGGTCCCCAGGAAGCTTCCCGCCGAACCGCCCGCACTGGAACTGGCGGCGTTGCCGGCTGGCGCCGCGACGACCCGCTCGACCATCGCGGTTTCCCTGGTCAGCCAGCCCGGATTGCCTCGTTCTCCGACCGGATCGAAGCGTGGGAACGAGATTTCGAGATGGTTTTCCTCGATCCCGATGGTCGGCCGGACCTCATACGTCACCCAGTCGGCGAGATAGGCCCCGGCGATGTCCCAGTTTCCATTAGCGAATACAGCGCCGATGGCGAAGAACCACCAGGCGAATGCTAGGTAGGCCGCGACCCCCAGCCCGATCGCCCAGCCGGCCAGCCGCTTGCGCAGCGAGCCTGCAAAGACCTGCGGATGGCGGGCGGCGATCTCGTCGACCTCGGAAAGCGAAAGTATGGCCATGGATCAGCCTCCCCGGCCGAAGGCGAACGCCTGCTCACCGACAAGCCTATGCCGCAGCCAGGCGGAAAACTGGTCCACCGCGATGATGGTGATGAAGAGCAGCAGCACGATGGCCAGCGTCTTGGCCTCGTGCGTTTGGCTGATCGACAGCCGCAGCACCTCGCCGATGCCGCCGCCGCCGACGGCACCGATGATGGTCGAGGCGCGGACATTGATTTCGAGGCGCAGCAGGCCGTAGCTCAAAAAATTCGGCATGACCTGCGGCACGATGCCGAACCACACCCGCTCGAGCCGGTTGGCGCCCGCCGCGCGCAGGCCCTCGTCGGGCCGCATGTCGGCATTCTCGACCACCTCGAAGAACATCTTGCCGAGCGCGCCGATGGTGTGGATCGAAACCGCGATGATCGCCGGCACCGCGCCGAGCGACAGCACGGCGAGGAAGAAGCCGGCAATGACTATTTCGGGGAATGCGCGCAGCACTTCCATGAAGCGCCGTACGAAAAAGCGCAGCCAGCGCTGTGTGACGACATTGGAAGCCGCCAGGAAGCAGAGGACGAAGCCGATCGCAAAGCCGATCAGGGTGGAGACTAAGGCGATGTTGATCGTCTCGAGCATCTTGTAGAGATATTCGGGAACGTAGAACGTCTCCGTCAGGTACATGCGGCCTTCGGGATAATTGTATTTGAGGCTGCCGTCGTCGTAGGGCGAAGGCAGGTCAAACATGGCGCGCCAGATCTCAAAGCCGTCGCGCGGCAAAAGCTGTCCGACGAAATCGAATAGATGGGGCAGGCGGTCCCAGAATTTGCCGGCGTTGCTCTCATTGGCAAACCAGAGCGAGCCGCTCATGGCGACGATCATGAACAGCAGTCCGCCCACGGTATAAAGCCTGCGGCGGCTCGCGAGTTCGCGCCAGTGCCGCTCGACCGCCAGCCCGGTCTCGGAAAGTGTCACGCTCATGGGGATTCCTGCAAAGGCGAGAACGCGCCGCGGAGATGCCGCGACGCGTTCCGGCTGACTGATGGCTCAGCTGCCAATCTGCGCTTTGCGTGCGTCAATGATCGGCTGGTAGAACTCCGGCGTCACTTCGGTGTAACCGGTGTAGTCGCCGCCCTGGATGGCCGAGAAGCAGGCCGGGTCCGATTTCGGCAGATCGACCATGAATGCTTTGAACTTGGTCTTCATGTCCGCGTCCATCGACGAGCGGACGACGATCGGGCCGTTCGGGATCAGCGGCGATTTCCAGAGTTCGACGAGATCGTCCATGTCGAGGATGCCCTTGCTCACCATCTTGGCGAGATTACCCGACGTATAGCCGTCCTTGAAATCTCCAACGCCCGAACCCCAGGTCGTACCGGCGTCGAAGGTGCCCTTCAGCACTTCGAGGACGAGGTTCTCGTGGCCGCCGCCAAAGCCGGTCTCGCCGAAATAGTCCTTCACCGGCGTGCCGCCGAGCGCGGCTGGTAGGGTGACGGCGGGGACCAGATAGCCCGAGGTCGAATCCGGATCGGCGTAGCCGAGCTTCTTGCCCTTCATGTCTTCCAGCGTCTTGATGCCGGAATCCTTGCGGGCCACCATGATCGCATAATAGCCGGTGGAGCCGTCGGTCTGGACGGTGGTCAGGATGGGCTCGACCGCTTTCGGGTCTTCGAGATAGACCTTGGCGTAAGCCGAAGCGCCGAGTTCGGCATAGTCGAGCGTGCCGCCGAGCAGGCCCTGGATCGTGCCGTCATAATCGGCTGCCGGAAACAGCGAAACCTTTTCGACGCCGAGCGCGCCGGGCAGCTTGTCGATCATGCACTGGAAATTGCGCAGGCGGTCTGCCTCGTTCTCGCCACCCAGAATGCCGATGCGGAATTCCTTCAGGTCTTCCGCCTGTGCCGCGCCGACCGACATGGCGACGAGCGAAACTACGCCTAGAAGTGCTTTTCTGAACATGATGTCTCTCCTGTTGTCATCCGGCGTGCGGCCGGTCGCTGATAGTGTATTTGAGTGGCCCTTGACGGGGGTGATGCGATTGCAGCCTCAGGCGTCGGCGAGAGCCGGCTTCAGCATGGTCCTGGCTGCGATCTTCCGGGGTTTTTCGCCGCGGATGCTGGTTGAGGTGATCGCCTCGGAGATTTCGGCCCCGTCGCTGTCGGCGCCATAGACCATGCGGACGGCCTCGCGGGTGAGTTCCTCAGGCGCGCCGTCGAACACGACCTTGCCGCCGGCCATGCCGATGATGCGCTCGCAATAGTTCCGCGCCGTGTCGAGCGTGTGCAGATTGGTGATGACGGTGATGCCTTCGCGCAGATTGATGTCGCGCAGCGCGTCCATCACGACCTTTGCATTGAGCGGATCGAGCGAGGCGATCGGCTCGTCGGCGAGGATCATTTTCGGCTGCTGCATCAAGGCTCGCGCGATCGCCACACGCTGCTGCTGGCCGCCGGAAAGCGTACCCGCGCGCTGCAGCGCCGTCTGTGCAATGTCGAGACGCTCCAGCGCCGAAATCGCCATGGCGCGCTCTTCACGCGAGAAGATGTTGAGGAGGTTCAACGCTGTCGAGCGGTGATTGAGGCGGCCGAGCAGCACATTGGTTAGAACGTCGAGGCGCGGCACCAGATTGAACTGCTGGAAGATCATTGCGCAGTCGCGCTGCCAGCGCCGCAGCGTGGAGCCGCGCAGGCTGGAAACCTCCGTGCCGGCAAAAAAATCGACCCGTGGCTCGGGTCGATGAGGCGGTTGATCATGCGCAGCAGGGTGGATTTTCCGGCGCCGGAGCGGCCGATAATACCGACCATCTGGCCCTGTGGGATTTCTAGCGCGACACCGTTGACGGCGACAGTCTTGCCGAATCGGCGCGTGACGTTGCGGATTTCGAGCATGATGACTTCCTTGCGACGGGGGCTTTTCGCATTTGCAGGCTTTCGCCTAAGCCAGCCGCATGAACGGGGAATGTCGGTTCGATGTCAGTTTCGTTACATTCCACAGCCCTCCGGACGCTGGCGGCGCACTTCGGGAAAATCGCCACCGCGCACCGGAACACTTCGAGTATCCGGTCGTTCTAGCCCATCATCCAAAGCGGCCTCTTATGAAAGGAGAGTCTGATGTCGATACGCTTGGCGACTTTCACCGCTTTATCGGTCATGCTCGCGGTGCCGGCCTTCGCCGACTGCCGGGAGGAACTCACGAAGCTCGAGCAGCCCGCCGTCACCGCCGAGACGGGTGCGGCAACCAGCGAGTCTGGCACCGCGACGAAGCATCAGGAACAGGTTCTGCAAGGCGCCCAGGGAACGAGCACGGAAACCACAGGATCTACCGGAGCTGCTTCCGATCAGGTGGAGGCCATCTCGCCTCACCAGGAAGAGGTGACGGGCGGAGCCACCGACGATGATGCCGATCAGGTGGCGATGCTGATGACCGAAGCCCGCGAGATGGCGGATGCCGGCGACGAGGCCGGCTGCATGAAGAAGGTGACGGAGCTCAAAGACGTGATGGGCGCTGAGTGAGGACGCGCTTCACCTTCTCCTCGCTGAAGGGGAGAAGGTGCTCGAAGGTTGAGGTTGCGCCGCTTATCCGCGCGGCGGATCGAGGCGCACGAAGCGCCTGCGAAACCAATCGCGTAGCATTTTCTTCTCGTAGCCGAGGCGTCGGTCGCCATAGATCGAGCCGGCGCCCCAAAGATAGGTCATGTCGGTGACGTTTTCCTCGGCGCGCACCAGCAGCTTGCCGCGATCGGCAAGCGCATAGCGCAGCCTGAACCGGGGCGGCGTGACGTCGCGCATGATGCGGACATTGCGCAATTCGAAGCGCCAAGGCTCGTATTGGCCGGCAAGATCTATGTTGAGCACCTCGATGCTGAGGACCTGTCCGTCCTTCAGGTAGCGCTTGCCCAGATAGTCGAAATAGGATTCAACCTCCCTCAGCACGCCCGACCGTGGGCCGGCGTAGCGATCACCGATGTCGCGATAGCGCTCCGGATTGACGAAGGTAACATCGACGGAGCCTGCTGCCTCAACGGAAAGCGGCGTCGCGGCGAGCACGCCAAGCGCCATTCCAGCGGTGATGATGATGCGACGCATGGCATCCTCCTAATGCGATCGGGCGATGCTACACCCGCGCTGGCACGCTCGCCAATGCGTGTCGCTTCAACTAGGGGTGATAAGTTCGAAGTTCCTCGTGCTCCTGCGGTCGATCCTTGCATGAGGACTGCATGACTACGGGGAGTGCCACGGCCGCGCTGCAATATTCGTCGCGCGACGTAACGGTGGATCGCGTGAGCGGCAGGGGTCATCGAGGGCAACGCCTGGATATTGGGCCCGCTCACACTGCGGCGGTGTCAGCCGCCGTGCTTCTCCAAAAATGCTTCGGCCGAAAGCGCGCGGAAATCGTCGAGCGCCGAACGCAATTTCGCATGATCCCAGTCCCACCAGGCGAGCGCCTGGTAACGCTCCGCCGTCCTGCGGTCGAAGCGCTCGCGGATCGGCTTAGCCGGCACGCCGCCGACGATCGTATAGGCCGCTACATCCTTCGACACGACTGCACCTGCGCCTACCGCCGCACCGTCGCCCACGGTGACCCCCGGCAGTATCGTCGAGCCATGGCCGAGCCATGTGTCATGGCCGATGATGACGGCGTTCGAACGGCGCCATTCGAAGAAGCCGGTCTCGTGCTCCGCGTCATCCCAATAGTCCGATGCGCGGTAGGTGAAGTGATGCAGCGTCGGCCGCCAGGTCGGATGGTTGGTGGCGTTGATGCGGACCGCTGCCGCGATGTTGGCGAACTTGCCGATCGTCGCGCACCAGACGCCGCAGTCCTGGACGATATAGGAATAGTCGCCGAGCGAGGATTCGAGGAAGCGCGTGCGTTCGCCGATTTCGGTGTAGCGGCCGAGCGTCGAGCCGGCCGCGTCCGCCGTCGGATGGACAGTCGGCTGCTCCGAGAGTTTTCCGCTCATGCCGCGATCTTTCCCGCTGCGAATTCGGTGACGTCGATGATGCGGTCGGCGACCGCCTCGCGCACATCCTGGTCATGGAAGATGCCGAGCAGCGCCACGCCGGTGGCCTTCTTGTCGGCGATCAGCTCGATCACGACTTCACGGTTCCTGGCGTCCAGCGACGCCGTCGGCTCGTCGAGCAGCAGCACCGGATGCGGCGTGATGAGGCCGCGCGCGATGTTGACCCGCTGCTGCTCACCGCCGGAGAAGGTCGCCGGCGGCAGCGCCCAAAGCTTTTCGGGCAGATTGAGCCGGCCAAGCAGCTCGCGGGCGCGATCCTGCGCAGCGGTACGCGTTTCGCCGCGCGCCACCAGCGGCTCGGCAACCACGTCCAGCGCCGAGACCCGTGGCACCGTGCGCAGGAACTGGCTGACATATCCGATCGTGTCGCGTCTGATCTGCAGGATGGCGCGCGGGCTGGCCTTCGCCAGATCGACGAGTTGGCCCGCGTGATCGACGATGATCTGGCCCTCATCGGCGGAATAATTACCGTAGAGCATTTTCAGGATTGAGCTCTTGCCGGCTCCGGACGGCCCGCCGAGCACGGCGCATTCGCCTGCCCTGATCGAAAACGACACGCCCGTGACGACCGGCAGCCGGATGCCATCGCGCATATGCATGGCGAAGCTCTTGGCGAGCTGCGAAACGACGAGCGGAGTTGCCATGGTTCACACCTGCAAAATCGACGATACGAGGAGTTGCGTATACGGCGCGCGCGGATCGTCGAGCACCCGGTCAGTAAGGCCGGTCTCGACGACCCGGCCGTCCTTCATAACCATCATGCGCTGCGATAAAAGCCGCGCCACGGCGAGATCATGGGTGACGACGATGGCCGCCAGGCCGAGGTCGGTGACGAGGCCGCGCAGCAGGTCGAGTAGGCGCGCCTGCACTGATACGTCCAGTCCGCCGGTCGGCTCGTCCATGAAGACGAGGCGCGGGCCGGTCACCAGATTGCGCGCGATCTGCAGGCGCTGGCGCATGCCGCCGGAGAAGGCGCGGGGCTCGTCGTCGATGCGATCCTCGGCGATCTCGACGCGGGACAGCCAGTCGACGGCCGTGGCGCGGATGTTACCATAGTGCCGGTCTCCGACCGCCATCAGACGCTCGCCGACATTGGCGCCGGCCGAGACGGTCATCCTCAGCCCATCCGCCGGGTTCTGGTGGACAAAGCCCCAGTCGGTGCGCATCAGGAAGCGGCGCTCCGCCTCGCTCATTCGGTAGAGGTCGCGAAAGACGCCGTCGCGCATGCGGTAGGTGACGGCGCCCGAAGTCGGCATCAGCCGCGTCGACAGGCAGTTGAGCAGCGTCGTCTTGCCCGAGCCGGATTCGCCCACCACGGCCAGAACCTCGCCCGGCCAGAGATCGAAGGAAATGTCCTCGCAACCTACGCGCGAGCCGTAGAATTTGGAGAGGGAGTTGACGCGGAGAAGGGGTTCGTCGGTCATTGCGCTGCTTCCATCTTATCCGCCGACATCTCTCCGCAATGTCCCTCCTCCCGCCGCTTCTCGCAGTGATCCGTGTCGGAGCAGACGAACATGTGCCCGCCATGATCGTCGAGGATGACCTCGTCGAGATAGACCTGCTCCGCGCCGCAGAGCGCGCAGGGTTGGTCGAAACTCTGCACCTCGAACGGATGATCCTCGAAGTCGAGGCTGACCACCTCGGTAAACGGCGGTATCGCGTAGATGCGCTTTTCGCGGCCCGCCCCGAACAATTGCAGCGCCGGCGACATGTGCATTTTCGGATTGTCGAATTTCGGCGTCGGCGAGGGGTCCATCACATAGCGGCCCTCGACCTTGACCGGATAAGCATAGGTGGTGGCGATGCGGCCGTGCTTGGCGATGTCCTCGTAAAGCTTGACGTGCATCAGCCCGTATTCCTCCAGCGCGTGCATTTTCCGCGTCTCGGTTTCGCGCGGCTCGAGGAAGCGCAGCGGCTCGGGTATAGGCACCTGATAGACGAGCACTTGCCCCGCGGTGAGCGGAAATTCCGGGATCCGGTGACGCGTTTGAATGATCGTCGCCTTCGCCGTCTCCGTCGTCACCGCGACATTCGCGACCTTCCTGAAGAAGGCGCGGATCGAGACCGCATTGGTGGTGTCGTCGGCACCCTGATCGATGACCTTCAGCACGTCGTCCGGCCCGATGATCGAGGCCGTCACCTGCACGCCGCCGGTGCCCCAGCCATAAGGCATCGGCATTTCGCGGCTGGCGAACGGCACTTGGTAGCCGGGAATGGCGATGCCCTTCAGGATCGCCCGGCGGATCATCCGCTTGGTTTGCTCGTCAAGATAGGCGAAGTTATAGGTGGCGATGTTCTGCGACGCGTTCATTCCGCGGCCTCCTTGCGAATGTCGTCCGGCGCGGATTTTGCCTCGTGTTCGGCGCGCATGCGGCGCACCAGGTCGAGTTCGGCCTGGAAGTCGACATAATGCGGCAGCTTCAGGTGCTCGACGAAGCCGGTCGCCTGGACATTGTCGGAATGCGAGATGACGAATTCCTCGTCCTGGGCAGCGGCGACCACGTCCTCGCCGAATTCGCGGGCGCGCAGCGCCCGGTCGCACAGCGCCATCGCCATCGCCTTGCGCTCCGACTGGCCGAAAACCAGACCGTAGCCGCGGGTGAATTGCGGCGGCGCCTTGGCCGAACCCTTGAACTGGTTGACCATCTGGCATTCGGTGACCCGGATGCGGCCAAGCGTGACCGGGAACGGCAGTTCAGGTACGTCGAGCTCCAGCTCGACCTCGCCTATGCGTATTTCGCCGACAAAGGGATGGCTGCGGCTATAGCCGCGCTGCGTCGAATAGCCGAGCGCCAGCAAAAAGCCTTCGTCGCCGCGCGACAGCGCCTGCAGGCGGATGTCACGCTCCATCGGAAACTCCAGCGGTTCGCGCGTGATGTCGCCGGTGGCGTGGCCGTCCGGCAGACTGCCGTCCGGCTCGATCAGGCCTTCATGCGCAAGAATCTCGGAGACGCGCGGCATGGGTTCGGACGCGGCTTCACGCTGCTCCGGCTCGGCGACATCCGCGCCGCCGGCCAGTTCCGGATCGAGCAGGCGGTGCGTGTAGTCGAATGTCGGGCCAAGCAATTGCCCGCCCGGAAGATCCTTGTAGGTCGCCGAGACGCGGCGCTCGACCTGCATGGCCGCCGTGTCGATCGGGCGCGTATAGCCGAAGCGGGGCAACGTCGTGCGGTAGGCGCGCACCAGAAAGATCGCTTCGATCATGTCGCCCCGCGCCTGCATGACGGCGAGGGCCGCAAGCTCCTTGTCGTAGAGCGAACCCTCCGCCATCACCCGGTCGACGCCCAGCCCAAGCTGTTCGACGATCTGGTCGAGGCGCAGCGCCGGCACGTCGCGGTCGCCGCGCCTGCGGTCGGCGAGCAGCGCATGCGCGTTGGCGATCGCGGCCTCGCCGCCCTTCACGGCCACATGCATGTCAGGCCTCCATCGTCTTGATGCGGGTCGTGCGCGGCAGGCAGGCGACATGCTCCGGCGCTGCCAGGATCACGTCGATCCCGCGCGGGAAACGACCGCAGTTCTGCTTCCACTGCTCGACGAAGTGGCGCGGCAGAGGCGTCGGCGAGATCGTCGCCTCGGTCGCGATGCCCGGGCCTTCGAGGCGAAGCTTGGGTCCCGCTGTCAGGCTCTCAACCGTGAGGATCAGCGTTGCCGAGCGGTCGGGATATTCCTGCGTGCCTTGGGCGAAATTCTCCAGCGCGATCATCTCGGCCGGATCGCAGACCAGAGCGAAATGCGCTTCCGCCGGATTGTGCGCGAGAGGCGCGCCGGTGTGGAAGCCGAGCCAGGTCTTCGCAGCATCCGACGCCAGCAGCGCCGCGTCGAGCCAGAGCGGCGTATCGTGGTCGCACAGGGTCAGCGCCACGGCCGCCGCTGCGGGCGTCAGCGGCGCTGGCGGCGAGGCGGGCCGGCCTATCGGCTGAACCGTGCCGGGCCGGGCCATGGCTTCCATGACCGCGCGGAATACCGACTGCGCGTCGAATACGGGAGCGGCGAAACCGCCATCGATCGATTGGCCGAGCATGTCCATCAGTCCTCTCCGCGCACCATGGTGAAGAAGTCGACCTTGGTGGCCGCCGTCTCAGTGCGCCGTTTCTCGTCGGCGCCCAATTGCGCAGTCTTGAGCGGCGCGATGATCTTCTCTTCGATCTCGGCGCGGCGGGCGGGGTTCTGCCAAAGCGCGTCGGCGATCGCCGAAAGCCTCGCCTTCTCCTTGTCGCGGCCGAGCGCATAGGCATGGCCGACCTCGCCGCCGGGCAGCCGCACTGTCGCCCGTGTCACCGTCGCCTCGCCGAAATTGAACGGTGCGCCGGCGCCGCCGATGCGTCCCCGCACCGTCACCAGCCCGGTTTCAGGGCCGCGCAGCGCTTGCGCATCCGCTTCGATGCCGGCTGCATCCCAGAGCCGCCTGATCTCGCCGCCGGAGGCCATCGCCAGGGCGGCCATCGCAGCCTTGCGCCCGGCGTTCCGTTCCGCTTCTTCCCGCCTGCCGTTCTTCATATTACTTGGCCTTCATTTGTCTATTGTTCTATACAACCAAACAAATTATAGCTGGGTTCTAATGCGTGTCCATGACGTATGCGTGACAGGAGAAGAAATTGATCGGGACCGGACTGGAGCGGGAGGTGACGCGCAGAAGCGGTGTGGCGCTGTGGCGGCAGATCGCCGACCAGATCAGGCAGGCGATTGGCTCGGGCGTGCTAGGCGCGGATGGCCGGCTGCCGCCGGAACTGGCGCTGTCGGAACGCTTCGGCGTCAACCGCCATACAGTGCGGAGCGCGATCGCGGCGCTGGTGCAGGAGGGGGTGCTGAGGGCCGAGCAGGGTCGCGGCACCTTTGTCGAAAGCCGCAAGCGTCTCTCTTATCCGATCGCAGCCCGAACCCGCTTTTCCGAAGGTCTGGAGGGGCAGGCGCGGGATCGCCGCAGTAAATTGCTGGCGCATGCAGTGGAGCCGGCGAGAGGGCAGGTGACGGAGGCCTTGGGACTAGCGGCCGGCGCGGCGGTGCTGCGGCTGGAGACCATGGGCGAGGCCGATGGCCGGCCAGTGTCACGGGCGACGAGCTTCTTTGATGCATCGCGCTTCAAAGGTTTCGAGCGGTCCTTGGCCGAAACCGGGTCGATCACGGCATCGTTGCGGGACTTCGGCATCGTCGACTATTTCCGGCGATCGACACTCGTCTCGGCGCGTCATGCCGATTCCGCCGACCTTTCGGATCTGCGCCTGTCGCCTGGCGCGATCGTCCTGGTGACCATCGCTGTCAACGAGGACAATAGCGGCTCACCCATCCAGTTTTCGGAAACCCGCTTCGCCGCCGATCGGGTTGAGCTCTCTGTGTCGCAAGGCGCCTGACCGAACTGCACCGTACGGAACAATACTGGACCTAGCAAAGATGCAATGCGGTCAACGTATCCGGTACCGGTATCGCGGCGCGTCCTCATTTTAAATCCATGCATTTTCGCCTGGACAGGACGGTTCGTGTGAGTGTGCGCAGACAAATCAATTCCGTCGCCGGCACGACACAAATGAAACCTTGAAGCGGAAATCCGGCAAACCGGTGCAACAAGCCTCCGCCAATGGTGGCGCCAGAAACGACGGAGATTTCTGGCGTCATGCAGATCGAACCCAATATGGAAAGCTGGGCCAAGGGCGAGAGCAAGGCCGAGCGCACCGCCTGCATTGCAGTCCTCGCGGGCGCTCCCGGCCTCCTGCTGACAGCGGTCGCGGCGATCAGCTCAACCTCTGTCGTTTCAAATAGTATTGACTAATCAATCAGTATATACTAATGACTCCGGCATGACTAAAGCCGCCCCCATCAACGCTGTCATGCGCGCGCTTGCCGATCCAACCCGGCGAGCCGTGTTCGAGCGGGTCGCCAGCTCCAACGAGATCACCGTCGTGGAGCTGACGCGGGGGAGTGGGGTGACACAGGGCGCTATTTCCCAGCACCTCAAGTCATTGAAGCAGGCCGGCCTGGTCGCCGAGCGCCCCGAAGGTCGGAACGTCTATTATCGTGCCCAGCCCGAGGGCATCGAGCCACTGGTCGACTGGATGAGCCACTACAGCGTCTTCTGGCGCGAGCGCTTTGCAAATCTCAGAACATTGCTGAAGGAGATCGATCCATGAATGACACCGCTTTGAAACCCCGCACGCAGGACATTGTGGTCGACGAGGTCTTTCCCCATGCGCCGGAGACGATCTGGAAGGTGCTGACGACTGGCGAACTGATCGGCCGCTGGCTGATGGCGCCGACCGGGTTCGAGCCCAGGGAAGGCAAGGACTTCACCTTCCAGACCACGCCGGCCGGCGAATGGGACGGCGTCATCCACTGCCAGGTGCTGGAGGTGACGCCCAACGAGCGGCTCGCCTTTGCCTGGAAGGGCGGGCACGAGGCAAACACGGGGTACGGCTCGCGGCTGGACACGATCGTCACATGGATCCTTTCCAGGGTCGAAAACGGCACGCGTCTTCGCCTTGTCCATTCCGGCTTCGTCCTGCCGAAGAACTATTCCGCATTCAAGACCATGAGCGAAGGCTGGAAGAAGGTTGTCCAGAACATCGGCGCCATCGTCGGCGAGAAGGACTGACACGGCGGAGATCGTCGTCGCCAACACCCTTACAGGAGAAAGACATGAGCGAGGCTTATACCGGCGGATGCGCCTGCGGCGTGATCCGTTACGAAATCTCTGGAGAACCGGTGGCGATGGTAGACTGCCAGTGTCGCCAATGTCAGCGTCAAACCGGCGCCGGCCACGCATCATACCTGACCTTTTCCGGCGCGGTGCAGAAGATCGAGGGCGAGGCGAAGACCTGGGAAGTGGTTGGTGATGGCGGAACCGTCAAAGGTTGCGCCTTCTGCGCCACATGCGGGTCACCGGTGTATATTACATTTCCGGCGGCACCCGATACTATCGCTGTGCGTGCTGGCAGTCTCGATGATCCAAGCCGGTACGAGCCGCAATTCGTTACCTGGCACGCTGCCGCTCACGTCTGGGACAATCTCGATCCAGCCCTGCTGAAATTCGAGAAGATGCCGACGTAAAAGCGACCTGACCAAGCGGGAGCGAGACAGTCATCTATCGTGGCCGATCGAAGACTGTTGCGTCATTCCGGCTGTCGCACCGGCTGCCATGCTGGGCCGCATGCAGGCGACTATTCCCCGCCTTGGCGACGAGATCTTCAGCGAGCCCTCGACAGCAATCGCAGCGCTCCTCAGGAGAAGGTCACAGGGGCAGCGAATATGTACCCGGCGCCCCGCTCGGTGACTATCAGCTTCGGTTCGCTCGGCTCCTGCTCCAGTTTGCGGCGCAGGCGCAAAATCTGAACGTCGATGCTGCGGTCGAAGACCTCTTCGTCGTGCACATGGCTTGCGGTCAATAGCTGTTCGCGGGTGAGTATTTGCTGCGGAGAGCGCAGGAACGCCGCCAGCAGATTGAATTCACCGGCCGTCAGCGGCACCGCATTTCCGTCGGGCGAGATCAGCTGCCGTGTCCGCATGTTCAGCTTCCAGCCCGCGAAACAATAGTGGAGATGGCTTCCGTTTTTTTTCGAACGCTGTCGGGCGGCCGCGGCGCGTCGCAGAACCGCGCGAATCCGCGCGAGAAGCTCCCGCGGACTGAAGGGCTTCGTCAGATAGTCATCCGCGCCGAGCTCTAGGCCGACGATGCGATCCGCTTCGTCCCGGCGATGACCGGTGACGACAATGATTGGAGCTTCCGGAGGGCTGCCAAGCTGGCGGATCAGGTCGAGGCCGTCCTCTTTGCCCAGCTTCATATCGAGAATGATCAGATCCACGGCCGCGTTGCGCAGTGCGCGCGTCATGGAATCGCCGTCGGCCACGGCGGTGACCTTGAAATTCTCGCCTTCCAGATATTCGGTGAGCATGCTGCGCATGGCGGGATCGTCATCCACGATCAGCACATGCTTGCCGGCCGATGTGGGCCGAATACTGGAATATGTCCCTAAGTTTCGTTCCGGCAGCATAGCGATCAATCCGAATCTTGCGCCGTCGCCAGTTTCATCAAAGCGCCGATTTTTGGCGGTTTATAGGTGCATGGTTACGAGCCCAGCTTGGCTAAGCCCCGGCTTTAGGGCCGGACTGCGGACGATCGGTCAGCCGATCCATAAAAGCCCGGCACGGGCACGGCTGCCGATTTGCATGGCCATGTTCATGGCGTTCGCACTGGCCGCGGCAAGCCAACCCGCCCGGGAGCAGCAGGAGCCGATCTCCCCGGTTAGTCCGGCTGAAACCATAGATATGGCGAAGATTGCGTTGGGCGAGGCCCTGTTCCGTGACCCGCGCCTGTCGCGCCACGGGACGGTCGCATGCACGTCATGCCACCGGCTCGATGAGGGCGGCGACGATGGCCGCGCCCGTTCCATAGCCGCGGATGGAGGCCTGCTCGATTTCAATTCGCCGACGGTCTTCAACGCAGCGCTCAATTTCCGGCTCAACTGGCGCGGCAATTTCCGCGCTCTCGAGGAACAGAACGAAGCGGTCCTGCTCGACCCGTCCCTGATGAATACGAGTTGGGAGGAACTGCTGCCCAAATTGCGGGGCGAACCCACCTATGCCGATGGGTTCGCGGCAGCTTACGGCTCCGCCCCCGATAGAGAGAACGTGCTCGACGCGCTTGGAGCATTCCAGCGGTCGCTGGTCACGCCCGATGCGCGCTTCGACCGGTATCTGAGAGGAGAACGGAGCGCCCTTACGGCGGAGGAGGTGCGCGGCTACGAACTTTTCAAGGACTATGGCTGCATCGCCTGCCATCAAGGTCGGAATGTCGGGGGCAATCTTTTCCAGAAATTCGGCATATTCGCCAATCCCTTCGCCGATCAGGAGACAAGGTCGGACGGCGATCTCGGGCGCTTCACGATCACGGGACAGGAGCGGGATCGCCATGTGTTCCGTGTTCCAAGCCTTCGAAACGTCGCGCTGACCGCACCCTATTTCCATGATGGGCGCACCGCCTCGCTTGCCGAAGCCGTAAAGATCATGGCGGGCAGCCAGCTCGGCCGCGAACTGCCGGACGCCGACAACCGTTCGATCGTCAGCTTCCTCAACACGCTTACCGGCGAATATCGCAGCGCGCCGAAGGCGAGCGAGCGCAACGGGTCGCAGCCGTGAAAGCGCTTCGCTTGCTCGCGCCGATCATTGCGGGGCTTGTGATCGTGCTCACCTATTTCCTGGTGCAGGGCACGACCATCAACACCCCGCGGCATGAGCGCGCCGAGGTATTGCAGGCCGTCGTCCTTTACGATGCCGCCCTGCAACGCGATGTGCTGCTTGCCCGGGCGGGACTCCTGCCGAACTACGACCCGCTTGTCAGGTCGATGGAAAACCTGCTGACGGCGACCGCGGACCTGCCCGCCGCAAGTGAGATAGCGAGCGGCGAGGCTCGCGCCGACATGGAGCGGAAGGTCGGCGAAGTCACGAAGGCGGTGGGCGATCAGGAAGCGCTCGTCGAAGCCTTCAAATCCGACAACGCGCTACTGCAGAATTCGCTCTCCTATTTCAACCATCTGAGCGGGCAACTGACATCCGGCCACGAGCCTGGCCGGGCGGCTGTTGAAGCCGAGGTCGGCGTGCTCACCACCGGCATGTTGCGCTACATCAATGCGCCCCGGCCCGATACGGCGGGGGAGATCGAGGCATCGCTCGACAGGCTCGAAAGGCTGGCGAGCGAGCCGGCCGATGACATCCACTCGCTTGTCACTCACGGACGGCTGGTCGTGGCGATGTTTCCCCGCGTCGACGATCTCGTCGCCCGCATCCAGGCTGCTCCAACAAGCGAGTTGGCGCACGTGCTGCAAGACGCCTATTTTGAGGCGCATGCGCGCGCCGCCGCTCATGCAGACCTCTTCATGGCCCTGCTCTATGTAGCGGCGCTCGCACTGGTGGGCTACGTGGCCTATCTGTTCGTCCGCCTGCGCGCCAACGCCGGCATTCTCAGGACGAGGCTGGAATTCGAAAGGCTGGTCGCCTCGATCTCCACGCGATTCATCAACCTGCCGCGCAACGAGATCCGGACCGCCGTCGGCAAGGCGCTCGCCGAGCTTGCCGAACATGCGAATGTCGCCGGCGCTCGGATCATCATGTTCCGTGGCGCCGAGGCAGACAGCGACCGCAGCTATTCGTATCAACGCGATGCCGCGAGCACCCCGATTTCTCCCGAACGGATGCTGGAACTCATCCGCCACTGGACTGCAAAGGGGTATGAGCGCGAGGGCTGCCTCCACATCGCGGACGTCGCGGCGCTCCCGGACGGCGAGGAGAGGGCGGCGCTGTGGTCGGCCGGCATACGGTCATGGCTCTGCATACCGATGCGGATCGCGGGCGAATGCCTTGGCGTCCTCGTTTTTCATGATCCCGCGGCGCGGCGCTGGCACGACGACGACATCTCCCTCATGCGCACCGTCGCCGAGATATTCGCCAACGCCATCGCGCGCGAAAGGAGCGAGAGCGAGCGCGAAGAACTGCAGGCGCAGCTCAACCGGTCGCAGCGGCTCGAGGCGATCGGCACCTTTGCCGGCGGCATCGCGCACGAGTTCAACAACATCCTCGGAGCGATCCGCGGCTATAGCGAAATGGCGCTGGCGGTGCTGCTCAAGGACTCTCACGCGCGGCGGCACGTCCTGCAGATCGTGAAGGCGGGCGAACGTGCGCAGCACATCGTCGAACAGGTCCTTGCCTTCGGGCGCCGGCGGGAGCGCGAGCACCGGCCCGTCAGCGCCGGGGCAGTGATTGCGGAGGCGGTCGATCTGGTGCGTGCGTCGCTTCCCGCCACATTGTCGCTGCGGACGGGTCTGGCGGCGGAAGGTGCCGTCCTGATGGGCGATCCGACCGAACTGCAGCAGGTGGTGATGAATCTCTGCACGAATGCGGGCCAGGCGACGGACGGGCGCGGCGTGCTCAAGATCGGCCTCGACACGATCGCGCCGAGGCGCACGCTTGGCCTGTCGCACGGCAGCCTGCCGGCCGGGCGTTACATCAGGCTCAAGGTGAGGGACAGCGGTCACGGTATCGACCAGGCGACGATGGAGCGGATCTTCGAGCCGTTCTTCACCACCAAGCGCGCTGGGCAAGGCACGGGATTGGGGCTCTCGACCGTGCACGGGATCGTCAGCGCGCATCACGGCGCCATCAATGTGAAGAGCAAGCCGGGAAAGGGCACGACATTCGAAGTCTACTTTCCGCAGATCGAGCAGGAAGCACCCGAGGAAGAAGCGCCCGAGACGCCGGTCCGCAACGGACACGGCGAGACCGTCCTCATCGTGGACGACGACAAGCCGCTCGTCCTGCTCGGCGAAGAGATGCTCGCCGCGCTCGGCTATGAGCCGGTCGGCTTCGATCGAGGCCACGCCGCGCTCGCGGCGTTCCGTGACGATCCGGCGCGCTTCGATCTCGTGTTGACGGACGAGGTCATGCCGGACGTGACGGGGACCGAACTTGCCGGCGCGATGCATGACATTCGCCCGGACATTCCGATCGTGCTTATGACCGGCTACGACGGGGCGCTCCAGCCGGACCGCCTGCGGTCGGCCGGCGTTCGCGAGGTGCTGGAGAAGCCGCTTCTATCGCGGTCGCTCGCCGACTGCCTTGCGCGGCAATTGGCGGGGTAGGGGTGCCGCCCGAGCGACGGGAATTCTGTTCCGGGCGCGGGCGCACCCATCGTTACATCTGTAACCAGCCAATCCGATCCTGAAATCATCCGGTAGCGTCGGCTTTGCATCATCGCTGACCCGACGGGCGGCGAAGTGCTGCCCAAACGGAAATTGGGAATACGGAGAGATGTGATGCGCCCTACGCTTGTGGATGGCGGCTCAGCCATCGACAGCCGTCTTGAACGGAATAAATATCGCGCCCGGCCGGAAGCTCGCTCGTGGGATGGCGCGCCGCCGGCCCGCCAGAATGCCGCAGCGCCCTCGCCGGAGGGCATCTTGCAGCTGGGCTGGGGCTTCCGAGGCTCCAAAGTCCTGCTCAGCGCCGTCGAACTCGATCTCTTTACCGAGCTTGCCGCCGTGCCTCTCGATGGCGAGACGCTGCGCAGGCGGCTTCGGCTGCATGAGCGCGGTGCTCGCGATTTCTTCGACGCGCTCGTCGCGCTTGGCATGCTTCGGCGGTGCAGCGGCCTCTACGCCAACACGCCCGAGACCGGTTTCTATCTCGACCGCAACAAGCCCAGCTACATCGGCGGACTGCTCCGTCTGGCAAACGCAACGATCTATCCCAACTGGCGCAACCTGACCGAGGCGCTGCGGACCGGAAAACCCCAGAGCGGGGTCGGGGAGGGCGAAAACCTGTTCGACATGCTCTATGCCGATCCGGCTGCCGCTGTCGGTTTTGCCGAAGCGATGACGGGCGCCAGCCTTCCGTCGGCATGGGCGCTTGCCCGGCGATTCCCCTGGGAAGAGTACAAGACGTTCATCGACATCGGCGCCGCCGAAGGCGCCCTCCCGGTCACGATCGCGCAGGCGCATCTGCATCTCTCCGGCGGCGGCTTCGACTTGCCGAGAGTGCGGCCCATCTTCGAGGCCTATGTCGGGCGGCACGGCCTCGCGGATCGTCTGCCGTTCCATCCCGGCGACTTCTTCAAGGATCCGCTCCCCTCGGCGGACGTGCTCGTGCTCGGCCAGATCCTGCATGACTGGAACCTCGAGGCAAAACACCAACTGCTGGAGAAGGCCTATGCGGCCCTTCCGGAGCAGGGTGCGCTCATCGTCTACGACCAGATGATCGACGACGATCGCCGGCAAAACACGGCGGGCCTGCTGACCAGCCTGAGCATGCTGGTCGCCACCCAGGGCGGGTTCGATTATACGGTCGCGGAATGCACTGACTGGATGCGTGAAGCCGGCTTCGCCCGGATCCGCCATGAGCACCTGAGCGGTCCTTTCTCGATGATGGTGGGGATCAAATAGCCAGGGAGCCCATGATGAGACGCATTCTGATCACAGGAGCCGCTCTCGCGACGGGTGGTATTCTCGCCGTGGCGGCGATGAAGCCCGGCGTCGGTGGAGCCGAACATGCGGACGTCGAGCGCGGCCGCTATCTGGTGACGATCGGCGGATGCAACGACTGCCACACGCCCGATTATCTCATGAAGGCCGGCAACGTGCCGGAGGATCGCTGGCTGGTCGGCGACAGCGTCGGCTTCAGCGGTCCATGGGGCACGACCTATCCTTCCAATCTACGCAGCCTGCTCGCGGATATGAGCGAGGACGACTGGGTGCGGTATGTGCGCACGCTTGAGACGCGGCCGCCGATGCCATGGTTTAACCTGCGGGCCTTCGACGAAGACGATCTGCGCGCCATGCACCGCTACATCCGTTCGCTGCCGGCGGACGACAGGGCGGTTCCGGACTACGTGCCGCCGGACCAACAGCCTAAGACGCCGCATATCGTCATGGTGCCGCAAGCGCCGAAGCCATGAGGCTTTCCGTGCCCATTGTTGGCTATCGTCCAAAGCCCGCGCTTGTCGGCAGCCAAAGCGACAGCTGCGGGAAGGCCCAGATCAACACGAGCCCGCCGATCAGCAGCGCCACGTAAGGCGAGGAACCGCGGATGATCTGCGACAGCGGCGCGTTGGTGATGCCCTTGATGACGAACAGGTTCATCCCGACCGGCGGCGTGATCAGCGCCAATTCCAGGTTGATCATCAGCATGACGCCGTACCAGATCAGATTGATGTCCAGCGCTACCATGGCCGGCAATATGATCGGCGTGGTGATCAGGATGATGGCGATAGTCTCGAGGAACATGCCGAGCACGAAGATCGCCGCCATGACCACCAGGATGAAACCGGTCTGCGACAGGCCGAGCGCGGTCACACCCTCCATGATCTCGGCCGGCAGGCGGATGATCGTCACCGCATGACCGAACAGTCCCGCGCTGGCGATGATCATGAACAGCATGGCGCTTGTGCGCATGGTCTGCCAGGTACAGTCCCAGAGATCGGCCACGGATACGTTGCGGTACACCAGAAGCGCGACGAGCAGCGCATAGACCGCGCCGACGGCCGCCGCTTCGCCCGCGGTGAAGATGCCGAGATAGATGCCGCCGAGAATTATCGGCGGCATCATCACCGCCCATATCGATTTCATGAAGGCGGCCAGCACCCCCTTGTTCCGGGCCAGGCCTGCGTCTTGGTCTCGCCATGTGCGTTTGCCTGGAACCACGAGAAGACGGCGAAAATCGCGGCCATGATCAGTCCGGGGATCATGCCCGCCAGGAAGAGCGCGCCGATGGAGGCATCCGTGACGATCGCATAGAGGATCATCGGGCCCGACGGCGGAATGAGAATGCCGAGCGTGCCGCCGGCGGCGATGATGCCGTAGGTGTCGCGCGGGCGGTAGCCGAACCGTTGCATCTGCGGGATAGCGGTCGAGCCGATCGTCAGCGCGGTCGCGACCGACGAGCCCGAAATGGTGGAGAAGATCGTGCACGACAAAATGGTCGCGAAGCCCAGCCCGCCCTTGATGTGTCCAACCAGCCTGTTGGCCATGTCGTAGAGATCGTCGACCACCTTCGCCTTGATCATAACATGCGCCATGAAGGCGAACATCGGGATCGTCGCCAGCAGCGGGTTATTGAGGCTGGCGAAGATCGTGTCTGCGATCGAGTCGATCCTGCCCTCGTAGATCATCAGGATAGCCGCTGAGGACAGGCCCAGCGCCGCGAAGATCGGCATGCCCGTCAGGAGCAGGAGGACGAGAAAGCCGAGGATCAGAAAGGTCGTCATGGTAGCTTCCCGCCGAACAGCCTGAGCATGGCAGCCAGGGCAGCGAGCCCGAGCAGCACGGCGCCGGCAACCATGGTCGATTGCGGGATCCACATCGGCAGGCTGAGGTAGCCGGTCGAATAGGCGCCGAACCGGTAGGAGAACACGATCGTGTGCCAGGAAGTGACGAGCAGCAGCGCGGCGAAGACGATCACGCTGGCGAGCGACCACAATTCCAGCCACCAGCGCGCCTTGGGCCCAAGATGATCGAACAAGAGGTCGATCCGGATATGATCGCCGCGGCGCAAGGCTTCGGCCGCTCCGAACATGACGATGGCGACCACGAGGAAGCCGGTCGCTTCGTCGACGCCCATCAGCGGCCTGCCGAGGAAGTAGCGGTTGAAGACGCTGACGGCGGTGCTCGCCAGAACCACGAGGATCAGCAGCGCGCTCAACGCTCCGCCGAGGCGCGAAATCGCCGCCGCGGCGCGCTCGGGAAACGAGGAGGCGCGCGGCGCCTCCCCGTCGGTCGACATGTCTTCCAGCACGGCGGCTACTGGATCTTCTCGATCAGTCCGAGCAGCGTCTTGCCGTCTTCGCCGGACTCTTCGGCGAAACCTTCGGCAAAGGCCGGCTGCATCGCCGCCTTGAAAGCCTCGTTCTCGGCGTCGGTGGCAACGTGAACCTTGACGCCCTTCTCCTCGAGTTGTTTCGGCGCGTCGGCCGCGGCTTGGATGGAGGCTTCGAGCGCCCATTGCGAGGCGGCTTCGCCAGACTGTTTGAGCGCCGCCTTGGACTTGTCGCTCAAACCTTCATACCAGGCTGGGTTGACATAACCATGCAGGTAGGCTGCCAGCACAGGCACCACCGTCATGTGATCCTGCACCTCGAAATATTTGCGCGAATAGGCGGCCGCCACGTCCGTTACGGCGGCGTCGATGACGCCCGTCGCCAATGCCTGATAGACTTCACTGCCGGGCATGGCCACCGTGGTGGCGCCCATCGCGGTCAAGCCGCGATCGAAAGCGGGCCCGATGCCGCGCATCTTGATACCGGTGAAGTCGTCCGGCGAAACCAGGGCCTTGCCCTTTGACGTAAACACGCTGGTGTTAGTCTGGAACATCCAGGCGATGTTCTTGACGCCCTTTTTGGTGAGCTTCTCCTCCAGGAAGGCGGCAGCCTCGGATGTCGGCCATTTCTTCCACGCCTCGATAGAGGACATGGTGTAGGGGCCGACAGTGACATTCATGATCGGCAGCGTCTTGCCCCACTGGAAATTGAGCGAGAACGCGCACTCGATGTCGCCCTTGGCCACAGAAAGGATATTGTCGTTGGCCTTGATCAGACTGTCGGCCCCGAACACCTGAACGTCGAGTTCTCCGTCGGAGAGCTTCTCGACCTCCGCCGCCCATTTGTCGACGACGATGGCGATGTGGTGCGCGGGCGGCAATTGGTGGCTGCAGCGCATTGGTGTTGCCGCATGCGACATGGTGACGGCCGAGAGCAGCAGCGTGGCTGCGAGTGTTGCAGTGTAGCGGTTCATAGTATTCCTCCCTTTGGTTTCTTTAGACGGCTCCGGGCCTCCGTTCCCGATCATGCGCGCCAGTCGAGCGTGCGGGGCGGACCCGCGCGCGCGATGGCGCCGTAGAATTTTTCCTCCGGCATGGCGTGTTCCGGTACGGACCGGACGGCGGCCAGCGCGTCGAGGTCGATGCCGGTCGCAAAGCCCTTGGTCTCGCACAGGAAGACCAGATCCTCGAAGACGATGTTGCCCGTCGCGCCCGGCGCGAACGGGCAGCCGCCGAGCCCACCGAGCGATCCGTCGAGCACGCGGCAGCCGGCGTCGATCGCGGCCGAGGCATTGGCGATGCCCATGCCGCGCGTGTCGTGAAGATGGACGATGAAGGCTTCGCCGGAAAGCCGCGCCATGGCTGCCGAGAGCTCCGCCACCTGCCGCGGCCCCGCGAAGCCGACCGTGTCGGCGATGCCGACGATGTCGGCCCCGGCTTCGATGCAGGCCTCCGACAGCCGCAACACTTCGGCCTGATCGACCTTGCCGGCGATGGAGCAGCCGAACGCCATTGCGATCCCGGCATTCACGATCGCCTTGTGGCCGCGCTCGTCGCGCATCCGCACCGCCGTGCGCACCAGATCGATCGCCTCGGCGCGCGAGCGACGCATGTTGGCCTGGCTGTGCTCCTCGGTCGCCGAGATCACGCAGACGACCTCGTCGACTTCGGTCTCGAACGCATCGGCCAAGCCGCGCTCGTTGAGCGCCAAAGCTGCCGACCGGGCGCCATCGAGGCCGCTGACAGCCTCGATCATCTGTCTGACGTCCGCAAATTGCGGCATGCGGCTCGCCGGCAGGAACGAACCCACTTCGAAATGGTGCACGCCGGCGGCATGCTCGCGCGCTAGCCATTGGCGCTTCTCGTCGGTCGACGGCCAGCTCTTCACCAGTTGCAGCCCGTCGCGCAGGCCGACCTCGCGCAGGCTCACCCGGTCGGCCGGATAGGCTGCCGCAACCCGGCTCATGCCGCTTTCCTCGTCGCGCCCTGCGCCTTGCCGATCGCTTCCGCGTCGAAACCGAGCGATCCCAACACCGAGCCCGTATCCTGTCCCAGCGCCGGCACATCGCCGCCGCCTGTGAGCATGACGCCGTCGACATCGAATGGCAGAGAGGGCGCACGGAAACTCTGGCCGTCCGGCAGCTTCGATGTCGCCAGCCCTCCCGGTCGCATCACATGCGGGTCCGAATACATGTCCGACGGTTTTGCGATCGGCGAATAGGGAATGCCGAGCTTTTCGAAGGCCTCGGCAAGCAGCGTGGATTCGCGCAATGCGATGGCCCTTGCCACTATCGGGATCGTGCGGTCCCGCGCCTCGATCTGGTCCATGCGCGCCTGCAGCCCGGGGTCGGCAAGCAGTTCATCCAGCCCAAGCAGCCGGCACAGCGATGTCCATTGGCCCTCCGTTACCGCACCGACGAACATCTGGCGGCCGTCGGACGTTTCGAAGATGTCATAGACCGGCCAGGAGAAAGTGCGCTCTGGCATCGGCGGCGGGTTGGTGCCTTCGAGTTCGAACTGCACCATGTGCTGAGCCACCAAAAGCAGGCAGTTCTCGAACAAGCCGACGCGCAGGCTGCGGCCCTTGCCGGTCTCCTTGCGCTCCATCAGAGCCGCCAGAACGGAGAATGCCCCGAACAGCCCGCCCATGATGTCGTTGGCCGACGAGCCGACCCGCAGCGGCCGTCCGGTCGGCCCGGTCATGTAGGCGAGGCCCGTCATCATCTGGACCACTTCGTCGAGCGCCGTGCGGTCCTGATACGGACCGCTCAGGAATCCCTTGTGCGAAGCAAGGATCAGGCGCGGATGGCGCGCACGCAGCTCATCGAGATCCGCCCCCATTTTCGACAGCGAGGCGTCCCGGAAGTTTTCCACAAAGACGTCGGCAGTGGCCAGGAGCGCGTCAAGCGCGCGGCGTCCATCCTCCGACTTCAGGTCGAGCTGGACCGATTTCTTGCCGCGGTTGAACAGCGGAAAGAACGGCCTTCCCATTCCCGTGAGGTTTCGCGTTTTGTCGCCTTCAGGCGGTTCGACCTTGATCACTTCCGCGCCGAGCATGCCGAGGAACATACCGCAGGACGGGCCCATGATCATGTGGCTCATCTCGACTACCCTGATCCCCTCAAGGGGCCGGAAGCTCTGATTCATTTCATTCTCCTCGAACGCCCGTACGCTAGCGTTGCAGGCGCCGTCGGAAAATCATAATGTTTCTAAGCCACCTTTCGAAAATCCAGAAATCGCCGATGGACTCGCGCCAACTCCGCTACTTCGCCGCCATGTACGAGCAGGGCACGCTGTCCAATGCGGCCGAGACCTGCCGCGTCGCCGTGTCCGCGCTCAGCCATCACCTCGCCAATCTCGAGGCGGAGTTCGGCGCGCCGCTTTTCATACGCAAGCCGCGAGGCCTGCAACCCACCGCGGCCGGCGAACGGCTTTATGTCCACGCCAAGTCGATCCTCAAAGCGATGTCGGCCGCCGAGAAGGACATCCGCGAGGCCGGCACCGAGATCGCGGGTGAGGTCTCGGTGGGCATGGCCTATTCGGCGGTCAAGGCGATCGGTGTCGATCTCGCGCGGCGCATCGTGTCAGACTATCCCAAGGTCCGGCTGTCCCTGTCGGAGAGCCTGTCTGGTTCGACGCTGATGCACCTGATGGCGTCGGAGGTTGACATCGCACTGGTCTATAATCCGCCCGCCGATCCGCGTTTGAAGACGCAAGCCGTGCTGGAGGAGCAGATGGTGCTGGTCGGCACCCGCGCCATCATCGGCGATAGCGACCAGCCGGTCCGCTTCGCCGACATCCTCGACCTACCGATGATTCTGCTGCGGCAGGGCATCTCGGCCCGTGCCCTGATGGACGACACTAACCTTCTCAAGAAGCTCGAAGGCCGCGCCAAGCTGCAGATGAACTCGGTCCACGCCATCGGCGCCTCGCTCGCCGCCGGCCTCGGCTGCACAATCGGCACCAAGCTGTTTATGTACGAGCATATCGAGAGCGGCCTGCTGCATTATCGTCCGATCGTCGAGCCGGAATTGTCGCGCACGCTCTATGTCTGCGAGATGGCCGATCGCCCGGCGACCTATGCGCTGGAGGCCGTCCGCAGCCTGATACTCGACCTCGTGCGCCGTTCTGTCATGGACGGACGCTGGGAGGCACGCATGGTCATGCCGGCAGCGTGATGCCGACGCGTTCGTTCTCCTCCGGCGTGGCGTTCCAGTAGCCGTAGCGCGCCGACGTCTCCAGAAAGCGCTGGATCACCTCAGGCGTGGGCGGCGCCGGCTGTCGTCCCGAAACGACGGGCGAGCCGACTTCCTGGAAGAGGCCGATCCTGTCGGTGCTGACGATCACCATCGTCGCCGGGTCGTTTTTCCGGTTGCGGAAGGCGTGCTTCGCGCCGCCCGGGACATGGAAGATGTCGCCGGGCCGGATTGGAATCCATTCGGAGCTTTGCGCAGTCTGACGAAGCCCCTCGACCTCGCCCGAAACCATCAGGAAAGTCTCGGGATCTGCATGCGCGTGCAGGGGCACAGAGACGCTGGGCGGAATCGTGCCGCGCATGACGCACAGCTCTCCTTTCCGCAGCGGCGTCAGATATTCCACCACCGGGCCCATCACCTCGAAACGTTCGATGTCGCTTGTGTCAACGAGATGCGCGGCAGGTTCCGTGATTGTGAAATGGGACATTGCCTTGCTTCCTTGTTCGGGTCAGGCGGGTAGGCGCGTCCAGGCGCCGACGAGCGGCGGCAGCATGATGCATGCCGAGCTTGCCAGGGCTTCCCCGCGCAGGCGTTCGGCGAGCGTGTCGACCTCCACCTCTTCCGCCGTGGCCACCCCGACCTGCTCCATCAACGGCAGCAGGCTCCGCAAGGTTTCGGCGACATAGTCGTAGGCAAAGGTCTGCGGGCCGCCTTCGACGCGCTGCGCTGCAATCATCTGCGGCGCCGGCAGTCCGGCTTCGACAAATGTCGCGAATAGCCTTGGCCCCATTTCGATTTCGACACCGCCGCGTTCGAAGGCCTCCAGGATCCAGCGCCGGCATCTGGAAAAAATCGGCCTGTCCGGGATGATTTTCGCAGCCGGCATCGCCAGTTCCTGGAAAGCCATGATGCCGCCCGGGCGAAGATGCGCCGCGAGCCGCCGCAGCGTCGGCGCGGGATCGGGCAGGTACATCAGAATCAGGCGGCCGATGATCGCGTCGAAGGTTCCATCCGGGACGAAATGCTCGAGTTCAGTAGCGGCAAACCGCACCCAGTAGCATTGTCCGGCTTCCACCGCCCGCCGCTCCGCCGTTGCGATCGCTTCTGCCGAGCGGTCGACGCCCAGCACGGCACCGGTCGGCCCGACCACCTCGCCCGCCATCAGCGACACATCGCCAACCCCGCAGCCCAGGTCGAGCACGCGCATGCCCCGTGCGAGGCCTGCCCGCCGCAGCACGTCTTCGGTAAGGTCGCGGATGAATGCTCCCTGCAGCTCCAGGCGCTTGAATTCGCGCTCCGAGTAGCCGAGCGCGTAGTCGGAGGCCTTGTCAGGGCCGATGTCGATCGGATTGCGGTCGAGAAGGACTTTATGCATGGTTTTCTCCTTGCCACGCCGTCGAAATGACCGGCAAACACTGGTCGCCGGCTGCCTGGCAGTGTCGAGCAGCGGCGCTACAAGGCGATTTCAGATCAGGGAAAATCCAATTACGGCTGAAACAAAAAGCCGGAATTCTCCACTGGCATTGGCATCCTTGTGAGCCGTGGAGCCTCGAAGCCCAACGGAGATCATGCAGTTCGAGCGATGCGCTTGCAAAGTTATCCCATATGTGAAAAAGATATTCATGAGGGAAGATCACAGGGAGGAGTCGTGACCCGTCTCGCATCGATCGCGCGCGGCGTCGCCACGCAATGACAAGCTTCGCCCCCACTGTCGGCGTATCGTCGACGCACCCGTCCGACATGCCCTCCGACCATTCCGACATACCCGTCTGGAACGCCGAGAACTGGTTCTACGAGGACTGGCAGGTAGGCCATAAAATACGCTCCTTGCGCCGCACCATGGCAGAGGGCGACAGCCATCTCTTCAACACGCTGGTGCTGGACATCCACCCCTACGTGCAGGATCGGATGTTTGCGGAAAAGGAAGGCATTTTCGGCCAGCGCCTGATCGCCGGCGCCTTCGTCTTTTCGGCCGGACTGGGTCTGGTCGCCACCAACTGTGTCAATGCCTTTTCTTACGGTTACGACAGGTTGCGCTTCATCAAGCCGGTGTTTGTGGGCGACACGATCTACACGATCCGCACCAACCTCGACAAAAGGCCGCGCTACAAGGAACTGGGCCTGATCCGCGCGAGCTATGAGGTGTTCAAGGGCGAAGGCGAACTGGTGCTCTACTGCGAGCACCTCCAGACCGTGAAATACAGGAATCCGGCGGACTTCGTCGGCAAGACCGAGAAGTGAGCGCGATGAGCGATCAAGAACTCCCGCTCGCCGGGCTCGTCGTGGTCGATATGAGCCAGTTTCTGTCCGGGCCGTATTGCTCGCTGCGCCTGCTCGATCTTGGCGCCCGCGTCATCAAGGTCGAGCGGCCGGATGGCGGCGACCTGTCGCGCCGGCTCTATCTCAGCGATACCGAGATCGGCGGCGATTCCACCATCTTCCACGCCATCAACCGCGCCAAGGAGAGCTTTGCGGTCGACCTCAAGAACGAGGCGGACCTTGCGGCGCTACGGGGCCTTCTGGCGAAAGCCGACGTGCTGATTCAGAATTTCAGGCCGGGCGTGATCGAGCGGCTCGGCCTCGATTACGCGCATGTGAACGGGCTCAACCCGCGCATCGTCTATGCCTCGATCAGCGGCTATGGCGAGGTGGGCCCCTGGGTGAAGCGTCCCGGGCAGGATCTGCTTGCCCAGTCGCGCTCGGGCGTCATGTGGCTGAACGGCGACGAGGACCAGGGGCCGGTGCCGTTCGGTCTGGCGATCGGCGACATGCTAGCCGGCGCCGCCGCCTGCCAGGGCGTTCTGGCCGCACTCGTTCGCCGCGGAATCACCGGCAAGGGCTCGCATGTCGAGACCAGCCTGCTCGAAGCGCTGGTCGATTTCCAGTTCGAGGTCCTGACGACCCATCTGAACGACGGCAATCGCCTGCCGCGCCGCTCTTCATTCCGCAGCGCGCATGCCTACCTGTCGGCGCCCTACGGCGTCTATCCGGCGAAGGATGGCTTCCTCGCCATCGCGATGACCCCGGTCCCGAAACTCGCCGGCCTGCTCGAACTGGACGAGGAGCTTTCGGCCTATAGCGATAAGCCGGCAACCTGGTTCACGGCGCGCGACGAGATCAAGGCGATCATCGCCCAGAAGATAGCAACCAGAACGGTCGACGAGTGGCTGGCGGTATTGGAGCCGGCCGACATCTGGTGCGCAAAGGTCCTGAACTGGCCGGAGCTGTTCGAAAGCGACGGTTTCAAGGTTCTCGACATGCTGCAGACGGTGACGCGCGAGGACGACGTCTCGATCACGACGACGCGCTCGCCGCTCAGGGTGAATGGCGTCAGGACAAAGGTAGAGCGCGCTGCGCCGCGCATCGGCGAGCATAGTGCGAAAATCCGCGAGGAGTTCGGCCTGTGACGGCGCTCAAAGGCATGACCTGGAGCCATCCGCGCGGCTATGACCCGATGGTCGCCTGCTCGGCCTTATGGAACGAGAAAACCGGCGTTTCGATCGAATGGGACAAGCGCTCGCTCCAGGGTTTCGAATCCTTCCCCGTCGAAGAACTGGCGCGTGCCTACGACCTCATCGTCATCGATCATCCGCATGTCGGCCAGATAACTGCCGAAGGCTGCCTTGCGCCGCTCGACGTGCCGGGCCGGGGGGCTGAACGGGCGGCGCTATCGGCGGGGAGCGTCGGCCAGTCCTATTCAAGCTACAACTGGCAGGGCCGGCAGTGGGCGTTTCCGATCGATGCGGCCACTCAGGTGCAGGCCTGGCGGCCGGATGCGCTTTCTACCGCTCCGGTCACATGGGCCGAAACGCTTTATCTGGCGCGGCAGGGCAGGGTGCTTCTGCCGCTGCGGCCGCCGCATTCGCTGATGAGTTTCTATACGCTTTGCGCCAATCTGGGCCGATCGTGCACCGTCACCGGACCCGGCGATATGATCGACGGCGAGACCGGCGCGCGCGCATGGGAGATGATGCGCGAGATCGCCGATCTGGTCGATCCCGGCTGTTTCGGCATGGATCCTATCGCCGTGTCGGAGAAGATGGCCGAAACCGGCTCGCCCTATCTCTGCGCGCCTCTGATCTACGGATACGTCAGCTACGCAATTTACGGGTTCCGCCCGCACCGGCTGGCCTTCGCCGACATGCCCATTGCAGGTTCGTCCGGGCCGGTCGGCTCCGCGCTGGGTGGCACCGGCATTGCCGTCTCGGCATTTTCCGGGGCGAAGGATGCGGCGATCGATTTCGCCTATTGGGTGGCGAGTGGAGATGTCCAGCGCGGCCCCTATGCCGCTGCGGGCGGCCAGCCCGGCCATGCCGCGGCGTGGGAAGACGAGGCGGTCAATGCCGCCACGTGGGGGTTCTATCGAAACACGCGCAAGACGCTGGAGGGCGCGTGGGTGCGGCCGCGTCATGACGGCTACATGGGCTTCCAGCAAGCGGCGTCTGATCGCGTCAATGAAGGTCTGATTGCCCGGCACGACGCCTCAAGCGTCGTTGCCGACCTCAATCGCCTCTTTCGTGAGAGTTTTGCGACCTAGCCGCCGGAACCTGTCGGACCAGCCTGTGAACTGCTTGTGAGCGCGTATGGGGCCTTACAGCCCCCACACCCTTCTCGCGTTTCCCGAAAGCAGCTTCGCTTTCTCTTCGGCGCTGGCGCCGGCAATCAGCGCGTGGGTTGCGGCGAGCCAGGTCGAGAGTCCGCCGCCCAGTGTGCAGACCGGCCAGTCGCTGCCCCAGACGACGCGATCCCAGCCGAACACCTCGATCGTGTGTTCGACATAGGGGCGCAGCGTCTCGACCGTCCAGCTCTCCGCATCGGCATAAGCGACAACGCCCGAAATCTTGCCGACGACGTTTGGCCGTCTCGCGATTTCGCTCATATGCTCCCGCCAGGGATGTTCGGCCCCGGCTTTGATGTCGGGCACGCCGCAGTGATCGAGAACGAACTGAACGTCGGGCGCCGTTTCCACCAGAGCGATCGCCTTGGGGATCTGGTGGGGCAGTACGCAGAGGTCGAACGTGAGACCAGTACCCGCCAGCCGGCGGATGTTCTCGCGAAACAGCGCGCCCTCGGAGATATCATCGCGAACGACATGCAGCACGCGGCGAAACCCTTTTACGAACGGGGTTTCCCTCACCCGCTCTAGATAGTCCACGAAGCCGACCTCTTCCGGCCGGCAGGCGGCGATGGCGCCGCGCAACAGGCTGCCCGGCTCTCGCGCCTTGCGCGCCACATAAGAAGTCTCCGCCTCGATATCGTCCGGAGCGACGTCGACTTCCATGTGCAGCGTAGCGGAGATGCCGCCGCGTTTGGCCTCGCGTGCATACTCCTCATAAAAGAAATCCCGGTTCAGTGCCGGCGCGCCGGCAAGCCACGGATAGCGCAGCGCCGACTGGTCCACGATGTGAAGATGGGTGTCGATGGTCATGTCGCAAATCCTCCCGGCAAGATATTCAAACAAGAATTCAGTGGGCCTGACTTACGTCGGAGCCCGCAAGCCGCGACAGCTGTTCGGCGGTGGCCAGGATAAGCTCGATCGTCTGCGTGATATCCGGAGCCGACGGCAGATTGATCAACGTGATGTAAGGAACGGTGAGCGCGGCGATTGCCTTGCCGTCGGGGCCGAGCACCGGCGCTGACAGGTTGTAGACGCCCGCCGTCTGGAGGCTTGCCATCATCTCGTAGCCGCGGTCGCGGATCTGGTCGAGCCGATTGAAGAATTCGGGCGGCTGCACCGGCTTCTCGGTGCCGTGCTGCTGTTCGGAGATCATCATTTGTCGTTCTTCCTGGGAGCGGAAGGCGAGCAGTACGTGGCCGGAGCCGGTATCGAACAGGCTGATATGAGAGCCGACGCGGATAGAAATTCCCCAATATCCCGGCGCTTCCTGCTGGGCGATCACCACGGCCGAACCACGGTCGAATACGACGAGCTGGTTGGCTTGCCGGGATTTCTCGGCGAGGTCGCGCATCAATGGCGTGGCGTAGGAAACCAGCCGGCGCACCGGGGCGTGAAGCTGCGCCAGGCCGAACAGCTTGAGCGTCAGCGAATAGCGGTCGCCGTCCGGCTTGGTCACGTAGCCGCGCTTCACCAGCCGGTCCAGCATCCGGTAGAACTCGTTCGGGCTGCGGCCGAGCTTCTTGGCGATTTCTGCCTGCGTCAGCCCGCCATCGACACCGGCCAGCAGCTCGAGGATGTCGAGGCCCTTGTCGAGTGCCGGGGCCCTGTAGCGATCCGATTCGTCTTCTTCCACGCCTAAATCCTCTCCCAGACTTCTTCATTGCATATACGCAGGAGGCCATTGACGGAAGAGATTAGGCTTGACCGACCCATGAAAATGATCTTTGTATATGAATGAAACGCTCATTCATGGGCGCTTCAGGTTTTGACGCGGCGTAACCGCGCCTTATGGGAGGATCGGATGAAGAGACTGCTTTCCGGCGTGTCGGCCGGAGTGATTGCGCTTGCCATTAGCGCCGGCGCTGCTTTCGCGCAGGAGCTGCCGGGCAAATTCGAAGGCGTTGCAATCGACGCGAAGCTCATCGGCGGCCAGCAATACGAGGCGCTCTACGCGCGCATCGCTGAATGGGAGAAGGCGACCGGCGCCAAGGTCAACGTCATCTCCAAGAAGAACCATTTCGAGCTCGACAAGGAGATCAAGTCCGACATCGCCACCGGCTCGATCGGTTGGTGCGTGGGGTCGAACCATTCTTCCTTCGCGCCGCAATATCCCGATATCTACACGGACCTCGCGCCACTGCTGCCGAAGTCCGAGATCGACGCCTTCGTCCCCGCCAACATCGGCGCCTCGACGCTTGACGGCAAGCTGGTGATGCTGCCGCGCGCTCAGTTCGACGTGTCGGCGCTCTATTACCAGAAGAGCCTCTACGCCGACGAAGCCAAGAAGAAGGCATACAAGGAGAAGTACGGCGAGGATCTTGTGCCGCCGGACACCTGGGCGGATGTGGCCAAGCAGGCCGAGTTCTTCGCTGCTCCGCCGGATTTCTACGGCACCCAGTTTGCCGGCAAGGAAGAGGCGATCAACGGCCGCTTCTATGAAATGGTGGTCGCCGAGGGCGGCGAATATCTCGACAAGGACGGCAAGCCCGCCTTCAATTCGGAAGCCGGCGTGCGCGCGCTCGACTGGTTCGTCAACCTCTACAAGGCCAAGGCCGTGCCGGCCGGCACGACCAACTATCTGTGGGACGACCTCGGCCAGGGTTTTGCATCTGGAACCGTCGCCGTCAACCTCGACTGGCCGGGCTGGGCCGGCTTCTTCAACGACCCGAAGTCTTCGAAGGTCGCCGGCAATGTCGGCGTAAAGGTGCAGCCGAAAGGCTCTGCCGGCAAGCGCACCGGCTGGTCCGGGCATCATGGCTTCTCGGTCACAGAAAGCTGCGCCAGCAAGGAGGCCGCCGCTTCGCTCGTCTGGTTCCTGACCAATGAGGACAGCCAGAAGCTCGAAGCCGCTGCCGGTCCGCTCCCGACCCGCACGGCGGTATGGGAGTGGGACATCGCGCAGGCCAGTGGCGATCCCTACAAGACGGAGGTGTTGAAGGCCTTCCAGGAAGCGGCGCAGAACGCCTTCCCGGTGCCGCAGACGCCGTCCTGGATCGAGATCTCCAACGCCGTCTATCCGGAACTCCAGGCGGCGATCCTCGGCGACAAGACATCTAAGCAGGCGCTCGACGATGCGGCCGCCAAGGCGACCCAGATACTCCAGGACGCCGGGGAGCTGTAACGATCGTCCGAGCCGCGCCGGCGGCTTGTTGATCCGACAAAGTCGATAGCCCCTCTCCGTCTCGGCTTCGCCTCAACACCTCTCCCCACTTCGTGAGGGGGAGAGGATGGGCGTCTAGCTTGGCTCCCATCCGCGTTCCCCAAGGAACGGGAGAGGTGCCGAGCGAAGCGAGGCGGAGAAGGGTTCTACAATCAATAGCAGTGGCGCTGATCGAATCCGCCTGGCTGCCAAATCAGGGCCTTCGATGAGAAGAAGCTGGAGACCATCAGCGCCGACACTGCTCCTCCTGCCGGCCATCATCGTGCTGGCAGCGGTGGTCGTCGTGCCGCTGCTCCTGTCCTTCTATTCGAGCTTCACGCCGTTCCGGCTGACGAAGCCGGATACGTTTTTTGTATTCATAGGCTTTCGCAATTATGCTTTGATCCTGGGCGACTGGGATTTTTGGGTCGCTTTCGGCCGCACCGTCCTGCTGCTCACCGTCGCGCTCAATATGGAGATGCTGCTTGGCCTCGGCCTCGCGCTGCTGGTCGAGAAGGCGACGCGCGGCCAGCGCATCCTGCGCACGCTGATGATGTTTCCGATGATGTTTTCGCCGATCCTCGTCGGCTTCCAGTTCAAATTCATGTTCAACGACAATATCGGGTTGGTGAACAACGCGCTGCAGGCGCTTGGCCTCACCGACAGGGCGATCCCCTGGCTGATCGAAGGGCATCTCGCGTTCATCGCCATCACGATTGCCGAAGTGTGGTCTTCGACATCGGTCTTCGCCATCCTGATCCTTGCCGGCCTGCTCGCCATGCCCAAGGAGCCGATCGAGGCTGCGCGCGTAGACGGCTGCACGCCCTGGCAGACCTTTCGCTATGTCATCTGGCCCTTCGTCATGCCCTTCGCCTACATCGCCATGACCATCCGTTCGCTCGACGTGGCACGCGCCTATGACATCGTGAAGATCATGACCGACGGCGGGCCCGCCGGCCGCACCGAGCTTCTGTGGACGCTGGTCGGGCGGACGGCCTACAGCGACGCGCGCATGGGACTTGCCAACGCCATGGCGTATTTCTCTATCCTTCTGTCGATCCTTTTCACCGTCTACTTCTTTCGCAAGCTCGCCGCGGCGCGTTCGCAGATCGGGGCGGAGTGGTGACCATGGACGAGAATGCCTCGGCAGGCCTCAAGCGCCGGATATTGCAGGTCGCCCATCTCGCCGGCCTGTTCCTGGCAATGCTCGTCATCTGCATGCCCGGCATCTGGATCGTGCTGTCGTCGCTGCGGCCCACGGTGGAGATCATGGCCAAGCCGCCGGTCTGGATTCCGCAGGAGCTGTCTTTCGACGCCTACGTCTCGATGTTTTCGGGCGTCGGCAAGGGCGGCATCCCGGTGCTCGAATATTTCCGTAACTCGCTGATCATCTCGATCACTTCGACGGTGATCGCCGTGGCCATCGGCATGGCCGGCGGCTACGCCTTCGCCCGCCATCGCTTTCAGGGAAAGTCGAGCATGTTCCTGGGGCTCATGCTGACGCGAACCGTGCCCGGCATCGCCCTGTCGCTGCCGCTCTTCTTCGTCTATGCGCGTCTCGGCATCATCGATACGCATTTCGGCCTGATCCTGGCCTACGTGGCGCTGAACATCCCCTTCACCATCTGGCTGATCGACGGTTTCTTCCGGCAGGTGCCGAAGGATCTGGCCGAGGCGGCGCAGATCGACGGCTGCACGCCCTGGCAGGCCTTCTGGCAGGTCGAGTTCCCGCTGGCCGGGCCGGGGATCGCCTCCGCTGGCATCTTCGCCTTCCTGACCTCGTGGAACGAGTTCGCTCTCGCCTCGCAGCTTACGCGCTCGGTCAATTCGAAGACTTTGCCGGTCGGTCTGCTCGACTATACGGCGGAATTCACCATCGACTGGCGCGGCATGTGCGCGCTCGCGGTCGTGATGATCGTTCCGGCGCTCACCCTCACTTTCATCGTCCAGAAGCATCTTGTCGGCGGACTTACCTCCGGCGCGGTCAAAGGATAAGTCATGGCCACGGTTTCCCTCAGCAAGCTGGAAAAACGCTACGGCGCCATGCCGGTCGTGCACGGCATCGACCTCGAAGTCGCCGACCGCGAATTCATCGCGCTGGTTGGCCCTTCCGGCTGCGGCAAGTCGACGACGTTGCGGATGATCGCCGGACTGGAGGATATTTCAGGCGGCGAGATCCGGATCGGCGGCAAGCTGATCAACGAACTGCCGCCGCGCTCGCGCAACATATCGATGGTGTTCCAGTCCTACGCGCTCTATCCGCACATGACCGTGCGCGAGAACATGGGTTTCTCGCTGAAGATCGCCGGCCGTCCGCAGACCGAGATCGAAGCGGCCGTGGCCGAGGCCGCGGGGATCCTCGGCCTGGAACAGTTGCTCGACCGCCGGCCTTCGCAACTCTCCGGTGGCCAGCGCCAGCGCGTCGCCATGGGCCGCGCCATCGTGCGCAACCCGCAGGTCTTCCTGTTCGACGAGCCGCTGTCCAATCTCGACGCCAAGCTGCGCAGCCAGGTGCGCACCGAGATCAAGAAGCTGCATGCCCGTATGCAGACGACAATGATCTACGTCACCCACGACCAGGTCGAGGCGATGACCTTGTCCGATCGCATCGTCATCATGCGCGATGGCTATATCGAGCAAGTCGGAACGCCGGATGAAGTGTTCAGGCGGCCCGCGACCAGGTTCGTCGCGGGCTTCATCGGTTCGCCGCCAATGAACCTGCAGGAAGCGATCGTCTATGATGGAGCCTTGGCATTTCCGGGCGGCGCGACGCTACCCCTGCCGGCGCAGTTCCGCGACAGTGTGACTGCGGGTCAGAAGGTGGTGTTCGGCCTGCGCCCGGACGACATCTATCCCGCCGGGCACGGCATTCATTCGGGCGAAGCGGCCGAGGTCCATGCGATCGATCTGCCTGTTTCCATCACTGAGCCCCTTGGCAACGAGACGCTGGTGTTCGCGTCGTTCGACGACCGCGAATGGGTTTCGCGCATGCTGAACCCGAAGCCGCTGAAGCCGGGCGACCGCATCGGCATGAGCATGGATTTGAGCCAGGCGCATCTGTTCGATGCTGCGACGGGCAGGACATTGAGGAGTTAGCGATGGCCAGGATCGAGAAAGTCGAGCTGCGGATGGTTGACCTCGTCCCCAAGGTCAAGCGCACCGACGCCATCCAGAGCTTTGTCAGCCAGGAAACGCCGATCGTCACCATCACCGATTCCGATGGGGCCGTCGGCACTGGCTATTCCTACACGATCGGCACCGGCGGCTCGTCGGTCATGCGCCTCCTGGCCGACCATCTCGTGCCGCGCATCATCGGCCGCGACGCCGACATGATCGAGGCGATCTGGCACGATCTGGAATTCGCCACCCATGCCACCACGATCGGCGCAATAACCGCGATTGCGCTCGCAGCAGTCGACACGGCGCTATGGGACCTGCGCGCCAGGAAGCAGAACCTGCCGCTGTGGAAGCTGGCCGGCGGCGCCAGGGACCGCTGCCCGCTCTACACGACAGAAGGCGGCTGGCTGCACATCGAGCCGGAGGCGCTGGTCGACGACGCCCTTCAGGCCAAGGCCAATGGCTTTCGCGGCTCCAAGGTCAAGATCGGCAAGCCGTACGGCGCGGAGGATTTTGCTCGCCTGTCGGCCGTCCGCAAGGCGGTCGGCGACAGTTATGAAATCATGACCGACTGCAATCAGGGTTTTGCCGTCGACGAGGCGATCCGCCGCGCCGAGCGCCTGCGCGACCTCGACCTCGCCTGGATCGAGGAGCCGCTTCCGGCCGACGACATCGACGGCCATGTCCGGCTGAACAACTCGACCTCGACCCCGATCGCTATCGGGGAGTCGCTCTATTCCATCCGTCATTTCCGCGAATACATGCAGAAGGGCGGCTGCTCCGTCGTGCAGGTCGATGTCGGCCGCATCGGCGGCATCACGCCCTGGCTCAAGGTCGCGCATGCGGCGGAGGCGTTCGACATGCCGGTCTGCCCGCATTTCCTCATGGAACTGCATGTCAGCCTCGTCTGCGCCATCCAGAACGGTAAATATGTCGAGTATATTCCGCAGCTCGACGACTTGACCGGCAAGCGGATGGAGATCGTTGACGGACACGCCGTCGCGCCGTCCGAACCCGGCATCGGCATCGATTGGGATTGGGAAGCCTTGAAGAGATTGAGCGTTCCCGAGTTCACGAGAGAGATCACGACGCGGAGGAACTGATCATGCAGAGGATGGGAAGCGTGCTCGGGATCAAGCCCGAGCCGATCGCCGAGTACAAGCGCATCCATGCGGATGTGTGGCCGGAGGTCCTGGCGACGATCGCGGCCTGCGGGATCAGGAACTACACGATCTTCCTCAAGGAGCCGGAAAACCTGCTCTTCGCCTATTTCGAATATCACGGGACGGATTTCGCGGCCGACGCAGCAAAGATGGCGGCGGACCCCAAGACGCAGGAATGGTGGTCGATCTGCATGCCGATGCAGGCCCCGCTGGAAACCCGCAAGGAAGGCGAATGGTGGGCTGAGATGGAAGAAGTGTTTCACTGTGACTAATTCTTCCAAGACCCCTCATCCGTCTCGGCTTCGCCTCGACACCTTCTCCCACAAGGGGAGAAGGTGGAGCATTGAATCCACGTTTCCGCCAATCGCCAACGCTGGAAATTTACTGAGCCGCTCGCGCGAAACTCCCCCTTCTCCCCTTGTGGGAGAAGGGGGCCGAGCGAAGCGAGGTCGGATGAGGGGTGTTCCAGCAAGCGCCGGTATATCCAATGCAATTTAGTCCATCCTCCCTATCCCAATCCTGGCCCGCCCCGTCGAACCCGCGGCCCGTCGTCACCTTCGGCGCGGGCTCGATCGTTGGTGATGCCCACTATCCCGCCTACGCCAAGAGCGGTGTTCCGATCGCCGGCCTTTATGACCCCGATCGCGCCAAGGCTGAAAAGCTGGCCGATGCCTGGGGCGTGAAGGCCTTCGCGTCCGTCGCCGAGGCGGCCGCCTTCGAAGGCGCGATCTTCGACCTCGCTACGCCCCCGGAGCGCCATGCCGAAGTGCTGCGCGCGCTGCCGCAGGGTGCGGCAGTGCTGATCCAGAAACCGATGGGCGCCGATCTCGCCGGTGCGACGGAAATCCTGAAGATTTGCCGGCAAAAGAAACTCGCCGCAGCGATGAATTTCCAGCTCCGTTTCGCGCCGATGATGCTGGCGTTGAAGGACGCAATCGCCAAGGGCTTCCTCGGCCAAGTGGTCGACTTCGATGCTTGGCTCGCGCTCGCGACGCCTTGGCAGCTTTGGGAATTCCTGCTCAAGGCGCCCCGCGTCGAGATCGCGATGCATTCGATCCACTATCTCGACCTGATCCGCCAGCTTCTCGGCGATCCGATCGGCGTGCACGCCAAAACGCTCGGCCACCCAAGTCACTCGGTGGCGCAGACCCGCACCAGCGCCATCCTCGACTATGGCGACCATGTGCGCTGTGCGCTGTCGATCAATCACGACCACAAGTTCAGCCGCAAATACCAGGCCTGCGAGTTCCGCATCTGCGGCACCGAGGGCGCGGCCTACCTGAAACTCGGCGTCAATCTGGATTATCCGCGTGGCGAGCCGGACGTTCTTGAAATATTCCCCAAGGGCGGCGACGGCTGGGTGAACGTGCCCCTGACGGGCACGTGGTTTCCCGACGGCTTCGTCGGGCGGATGGCGAATTTGCAGCGTTTCGTCGCCGGAGAGGACGCGGAACTCGTCAGTTCGGTCGAGGACGCCTGGTTGACCATGGCGCTGGTGGAAGCCGCCTATCAGTCGAGCGCCTCACCGGCCACCCCCATCGCAAAGAGGCCATGAGATGGAGCAGACCACATATTTCGAGGATTACCAGATCGGCTTCTCGCGCACGACGTTCGGGCGCACGATCACCGAGACCGACTTCGTCGTCCATGCGGGGCACACCGGCGACTTCTTTCCGCATCACATGGACGCGGAATACATGAAGGCGACGCCATTCGGGCAGCGCATCGCCCACGGCACCATGGTGTTTTCGATCGGCGTCGGCCTGACTGCAAGCATCATCAACCCGGTGGCCTTTTCCTACGGCTATGACCGGCTGCGCTTCATTCGGCCCGTCTTCATCGGCGACACGATCAAGACACGCGCGACGATCACAGCCAAGGAGGACGATCCGAAGCGCGCCAACGCCGGACGGGTCATCGAGCGCTGCGAGGTCATCAACCAGCGCGGCGAAGTCGTGCTTGCGGCGGACCACATCTACATCGTCGAGCGTCGAGCGGCGGTTTTGTAGGACCTGAAAGGGAAACTCATGAGCACTCTCCAAGGCAAGATCGCCCTTGTGACCGCCGCTGCGCAAGGCATCGGCAAGGCAAGCGCGCTGGCTTTCGCCCGCGCTGGCGCCGTGGTCCACGCCACCGACATCAACGAAGCGCAGCTTGCCAAACTGCGGGGCCAGGAGGGCATTGTCACGCGCAGGCTGGATGTTCTCGACGAAGGCGCCGTCACGAGCGCCTTTGCCGAGATCGGCCGCGTCGACGTGCTGTTCAACTGCGCCGGCTTCGTGCACGGCGGCTCGATCCTCGAGATGAAGGATTCCGATCTGGACTTTGCCTTCGACCTCAACGTTAGGGCGATGGTGCGCACCATCCGCGCGGTGCTGCCCGGCATGCTGGAGCGCGGCGAAGGGGCGATCATCAACATGGCTTCCGTAGCCTCCAGCATCAAGGGTGTCCCGAACCGCTGTGCCTACGGCGTAACCAAGGCGGCGGTGATCGGGCTGACCAAGTCGGTCGCCGCCGACTATGTCGGCAGAGGCATACGCTGCAACGCGATTTGCCCGGGTACGGTGGAAAGCCCGTCGCTGCAGGACCGGCTGCGGGCGCAGGGCGACTACGACGCCGCGCGCGCCGCCTTCATCTCGCGCCAGCCGATCGGCCGCATGGGCACTCCGGAGGAGATCGCCGATCTCGCCGTTCACCTTGCCGGTGCGACATACACCACCGGACAGGCCTATTCGATCGATGGCGGTTGGACGATCTGATCTCGGCGCTATGTTCATACCGATGGATTTGAGATGACCCGCATTACAGGACTTCGCACGCACGACCTTCGCTTTCCGACGTCGCAAAGCTTGGATGGATCGGATGCGATGAATCCCGATCCGGATTATTCGGCCGCCTATGTAGTGCTGGCGACGGATGGCGATTTCGAAGGCCATGGGCTGACCTTCACCATCGGCCGCGGCAACGACATTTGCTGCCGCGCCATCGAGGCGATGACGCATCTTCTCGTTGGCCTGGAACTGGACTGGATCAAGGAGGATCCGGGCCGCTTCTGGCGGCATGTCACCGGCGACAGCCAGTTGCGCTGGATCGGCCCGGACAAGGGCGCCATGCACCTTGCTACCGGCGCGGTGGTCAACGCCGTCTGGGATTTGTTGGCCAAGGAAGCCGGTAAGCCGGTCTGGCGGCTCGTCGCCGAGATGAGCCCTGAGGAGATCGTGCGCATCGTCGACTTCCGCTATCTCACCGACGCATTGACGCCCGGGGAGGCGCTGGAAATCCTGCGCCGTGCCGAACCCGGCAAGGCGGAGCGAATCGCAATCCTCGAGCGCGAGGGCTACGCTTGCTACACGACGTCGGCGGGCTGGCTAGGCTACTCCGACGAGAAACTGCGCCGGCTTTGCCAGGAGGCGGTCGATCAGGGTTTCAGTCACGTCAAGATGAAGGTCGGCCGCGATCTCGGCGACGATATCCGCCGGCTGACAATTGCGCGCGAGGTGCTCGGCCCGGACCGCTACATGATGATCGACGCCAACCAGGTCTGGGAGGTCGGACAGGCGATCGATTGGGTGAGGGCGCTGGCGTTCGCGAAACCCTATTTCATCGAGGAACCGACCAGCCCGGATGACATCGCAGGTCACCGCGCGATCCGCGAGGCGGTCGCGCCGGTGAAGGTCGCCACCGGCGAGATGTGCCAGAACCGCATCGTCTTCAAACAGATGATCGCCGGCGGCGCGATCGACATAGTGCAGATCGACGCCTGCCGCATGGGCGGGCTCAACGAGGTGCTGGCCGTCCTTCTGATGGCGGCGAAATACGGACTGCCGGTCTGGCCGCATGCCGGAGGCGTCGGCTTGTGCGAATATGTCCAGCATCTGTCCATGATCGACTACGTCGCCGTGTCGGGAACGAAGGACGGCAGGGTGATCGAGTATGTCGACCACCTGCACGAGCATTTCCTGGAGCCGTGCCTGATCGAGAATGCCGCCTATATGCCGCCGAAGCTGCCGGGGTTCTCGATCGAGATGAAGCCGGAATCGATTGCCGAATACCGGTATCGGTGAACCGCCCGGAGAATTGCTCCGTCTCCGTTGTCTGACGGAAGAAGTCGGTTGACACATGCCTGCAACTCAGCAACATGTTAGCCAGTTGCAAGCATGTGGGCATTCATGAACAAGCGTGAAATATTCGGACTGTCGGCGGCGCTGGTAACGCCCTTCGGGGACAATGGGGCGGTGGACCTGTTGCGGTTGGTGTCGCATGCGAAACATGTGCTCGCAAATGGCTGTGACAGCGTCACGCTGTTCGGAACGACCGGGGAGGGGTTCAGCCTCGACATGCGCGACCGCGCGGCGATGCTGGGCGCCATGGCCGGGGCAGGCTTCGATCTGCCGGCAAGAGTTTACGCCGGCGTTTCGGCGACGACGGTCGCCGATGCGGTCGACCAGTCAAGGCTCGCACTGGACATGGGCGCGCGCGGCCTGCTGTTCGCGCCGCCCTACTACTTCAAGAACCCGGACGAGGAGGGCCTCTACGCCTGGTTCTCGCGCGCCATCGAAGGCATCGGCGCGCAGGCGCGCGGAATCATCCTCTATCACATTCCCGGCCAGACGGCGGTGGGTGTCTCGGTCGATCTCGTCGGCCGCCTGAAACGCGCCTTCCCCGGAGTGATCACGGGCGTCAAGGATTCGTCCGGCGACTGGCCGACGGCGGAAGCTTTTCTCAAGGCGCATGGCGATCTGGCGATCCTGATCGGGGACGAGCGGCTCCTGGCGCGCGGCGTGCGCCTCGGCGCCGAAGGATCGATCTGCGGCCTTGCGAACCTCGCACCCGGCCTGCTGCGTCCGGTCGTGCATGAAGGCAAGGACGACGAGCGGGTTACGCGGCTGGTCGAGCTCATCGTCTCCTATCCCGTTCTGCCGGCGGTCAAGGCGCTGGTGGGCCACCTGCACGGCGATAGCGGCTTCGGGCCGATGCGGCCGCCGCTGACCGAACTCGAACCGGCGCGGGCGATCGCCTTGGCTGCGGCCTTCGACGCCATCCTGTCAGGGGAGCAGATACGGAAGTCCGCATGAACAGCGACCCCACCAGCAATGCCGCCGGCGAACCCTTGAAACTCAGGGAGCAGGCTTATGCCGGCTATACGAGGAGCCTTCTCGCCCGCGAAATCAGGCCCGGCCAGTTCATCACCCAGCGCCAGCTCGTCGAGATCACCGGATTGCCGCTCGGGGCGATCCGCGAGCTCGTCCCGCGACTGGAGGCCGAGGGGCTGATACGCACCGCGCCGCATCGCGGCATGCAGGTGCCGCAGGTCGACATCACCCTGGTGCGCAACGCCTTCCAGTTCCGGCTTTTCCTCGAGGAGCCGGCCGTGCGCCTCTTCGCCCGCAATGCGAGCCCCGACCTGGTCGCCGCGCTGCGCGAGAGCCACGAGCGCATTATCGCCCGGCACAATGCCGGGGACGAGGAGAACCTGATGGAGGAGGCGGAAGCGACCGACCTCAAGCTGCACGAGACGATCATCGACAATCTCAACAATGAGATCGTCAGCAACGCCTACCGCGTCAACTGGATCAAGATCAAGCTGATCCGGCTCGCCGAAACGCGGCTCTACGTTCCGATGATTCCTTCGGTCATCGGCGAGCACATGAAGATCATCGAAGCCATCGAGCGCCGCGAGGAGGACGAGGCGGCGCGCGCCATGGCCAGCCATATAGGGATAGCGCGCCAGCGGGCGGTGAGCATCTGAGGCAAGACCAAAAAGACCGCAAGGTCATTTCAAAGGGAGGAATAACCAATGACCGGAACAACCAGACGTCAATTCGTGGTGGGCGCCGCCGCCCTTGCCGCCGGCGGGGTTTTCATGCCCGCCATGCTGCGCGCGCAAGGCACCGTGATCCGCTGGGGCGAAATGCTCGCGACTACCCATCCGCAGGTGCAGATGGTCGATCGCATCGCCGCCTCGGCCAAGGAAAAGTCGGGCGGGCGCATCGACATCCAGAGCTTCCCAAACGGCCAGCTCGGCTCGGGCAAGGACATGATGGATTCGGTCGTTTCCGGCGCGCTCACCTTCACCACCGACGGCGCTGCCGCGCTCGGCGCGCTGCTGCCGCAGCTTTCGGTGATCGAGGCACCGTATCTCTGGCGCGACGCGGCGCACATGGCCAAAGTCGGCGCGTCGCCTCAGTTCGCCGCCATGAATGACGACCTCGTTTCCAAGCGCGGGCTTCGCATGCTTGCCGTCACCTATTACGGCCAGCGCCACCTCACCACCGGCTCGAAGGAGGTGAAGTCGGCCGCCGACATGATAGGCTTCAAGCTTCGCGTTCCGCCCGTCGACACGTTCCGCGCCATGGCGGAAGCCTGGGGCGCCAAGGCGACACCGATCAATTTCAACGAACTTTATCTCGCGCTCAGCCAGGGCGCCGTTGACGGCCAGGAAAATCCGCTGCCGACCATTGCCAGCGCCAAGCTGCAAGAAGTGCAGAAGTTCCTTGTGTTGACCGGGCACATCATCACGCCGCGGCTGATCATCGCCAACGAATCGGCGCTGAAGGCGATCGATCCGGCCGACCGCACGATTCTGGACGAGGCGATCGCGGAAGGCGTCGCTTGGCAGGACGCCGAACTGGCCCGCCAGGAAGGCGAACTGATCGGCACGCTCAAGCAGGCCGGCATGACCGTGATCGAGCCCGATCTCGAAAGCTTCCGCAAGCCGGTGCTCGAGCAGGTGCCGCCCAAGTTCGAGGAGAAATGGGGCAAGGGTACCTGGGACGCGCTCGCCGCACTGTAATTTTCGGCTGAAAGAGACCCCCGCCGGCAACGGCCGCCGGCGGGTTCTCGCGCATTCCAACCAGGGCGGCTCCCGATGCTGGCAAATCTAGGCAGGCTATCCGACAGGCTGGTCGAGATCGCGGCGGCGATATTGCTGCTCGCAATGCTCGCCGCGGTCTTTCTCGGGGTCGTCTTCCGGCTCATCAATCAGCCGCTGGCCTGGTCGGACGAGCTGGCGCAGTACCTGATGGTGTGGACCGCCTTTGTCGGCTGGATATTGGCCGGCCGCCGGCGCAGCCATATCCGCATCACCGCAATTATCGACCGGCTTTCCGGCGCGGCAAGACGAACGGTCGAGATCGTCATCCAGCTGTCGGTCGCCGCGCTCGGCCTGGTTCTCCTGACTCAGAGCTTCGGCCTGATCCTGCGCAACACGGATGTGGAGTGGGTGAGCCTGCCGCTTTCGGTGGCGCTGGTCTACATCCCCATCCCGATCGCCGGTTTCGCCGTGCTGTTCCAGGCTGCGCTGCAGATCGTCGAGGCGTTGCGCGGCGAGCCGATCGTCGCCTCCGAACAGGAACTGCCGCTGTGACCGATATCATGCTGCAAATCCTGGTGGTCTGGTTCGCGGCGCTGATGCTTGGCGTGCCGATGTTCGCCTCGATGGGGCTCGCCGCCTTCGCATTTGTGGCGCTGAACGGCATGCCCGTCGACATCGTGCCGCAGAAGATCGCGCAGTCGGCGAACTCGTTCCCGCTGCTCGCTGCGCCCCTGTTTATCCTGATGGGCAACATCATGAACTCGGCCGGCATCACCGACCGCATCTTCGCCTTCGCCACAGCTTGCGTCGGCTGGGTACGCGGCGGCCTGTGCCATGCCAACATCCTCGCCAGCGTCATCTTCGCCGGCATGTCCGGCTCCGCCGTCGCCGACGCCGGCGGCGTGGGCTCGCTCGAGATCCGGGCGATGAAGCAGGAAGGCTACGACGCCGAGACAGCGGCGGCGATCACCGCGGCTTCCGCCACCATCGGTCCGATCATCCCGCCCTCGCTGCCGATGGTCATCTACGGCGTCAGCGCCGACGTCTCGATCGGTGGCCTGTTCCTCGCCGGCGTCATTCCGGGCCTTCTGATGGCGCTCGCCCTTTCGGCGATGGTGACGGTGGTGGCGACCCGGCGCGGCATGGCGCGCCACAGATTCCCGGGCTTCGGCGACTTGTGGATCGCCTACAAGCGCGCGCATTGGGCGCTGATGACCCCGGTCATCCTGTTCGGCGGCATGATGGCCGGCATCATGACGCCGACCGAGGCGGCGGCAGTGGCGACGGTCTATGCGCTGCTGCTGGGCCTGGTGGTTTACCGCGAATTCGACATCCGCGATCTGCCGAGGCTCGTGGTCGACACGGTGGAAACCACCGGCATGGTGCTCGCGCTGGTCATGACCGCGGCGGCGCTCGCCTGGTGCCTGTCGATCGCCCGCATACCGCAACTGGTGACGCCGCTGATCGTCGACACCGTCGGCGAGCCGCTGCTGTTCCTGCTCGCGGTCAACGTGCTTCTGCTGGTCATCGGCTGCTTCATGGAAGCGCTGGCGGCGATGCTCATCCTGATCCCGATACTGACGCCGGTCGCCGCACAACTCGGCATCGATCCGATCCAGTTCGGGCTGATCTTCGTGCTCAACCTGATGATCGGCACCATCACGCCGCCGGTGGGCGTCGTGCTGTTCATCACCTCCAAGATCGCTGGCATCAGCTTCGAGGCAATGTCGCGCGCGATCGTGCCGTGGCTCATCCCGCTTCTCAGCGTACTCGTCGCCTGCAGCGTTTGGCCGCCGCTGACCACATGGCTGCCCAAGTTCTTCCTGGGCTACTGAACGGGATCGATTTCCGGGCTTAAATCTCCTCGGCCGTCTTGCCCAGCGTATCGGCGACCACCGCGCCGCGCTCGCCCATCGGCTTCGGCTTGCCCACCGTGGAATCGCACTTTGTCTGGTGCTCCATCTCGGCATTGATCTCGGCGCCGACGATCAGGATGATCACCGAAATCCACGTCCACATCATCAGGCCGATCACGGCGCCCAGCGAGCCGTAGGTGGCGTTGTAATCGGCGAAGTTCTGCAGATAGAACGAAAACGCCCACGAAGCGCCGACCCAGACGATGGTGGCGATCGCCGCGCCCCAGCTCAGCCATCGCCATTTCGGCGCGCGGCGGCTTGGTCCGAAGCGGTAGATGAGGGAAATGCCGGTCAGGATGGCGACGAGCAACACCGGCCACCGCCCGACGGCGATGAGCGTCTCAGCCCAGGCATCCAGCTTCAGATAGGCGAGCATGGCGGGGACGGCGCCGACCGTCAGGATCAGGCCGATTCCGATCAGTAGCGCGCCCATGGTGAACGCGATCGCTATCAGGTTGAGCTTCACGAAGCTGCGCTTCTCGACCTCCTCATGCGCGATGTTCATTGCGTCGAACAGCGCCATGACGCCGTTGTGGGCGCTCCAGAGCGCGATCGCCAGTCCGGTCAGGAAGCCTATTCCAAGCGCCTGTTCGTCCTGCGAGGCGAGGCTTTCCAATTGCCGCCGGATGATCTCGACACCTGCCGAAGGCAGCAGGCCCCCGAGATGCGATACATGTTCGGCGACTGTGGCTGGGTCGGCGACGAAGCCGTAAAGCGAGACGAAAGCGGCAAGTGCTGGAAAGAGGGCGAGCAGGAGATAGAACGTCACGCCCGCCGCCACGAGCATCACCCGGTCTTCGCCGACCTCCGCCCAGACGCGCCAGCCAATATCCCGCCAACCCGTCGCAGGAATCTTCGACGGCCAGTCCGCGTGGCGCCCGCGCCCTGCTTGAGCCTCGTTCCGCCGCGGTTCCACCATCCTTCTCCGCAGTGAGCCTGCCGCGGAAACTCTCGAAGCGGATTATCGTTGCCAAACTGGGGCCGGCAGTGCTGTGACAGACACAGGTCCGGCGGCTCGATCAGATGATTCCGCCGCCGCCCGAAGCCACGGCCGGGCGCTCCTCCGCCACCTTCCTGCGGTAGCCCGCCGCGCGGTAGGTGGCGACCGGGTCGATTGCGCCGCCATTTTCGAGGCGCGTCATGGCGAGGATCGGTTCGACATCGGTGCGGTACGCGCTTTTGAGCGTCTGCGTCGCCATCAGCGCGTCGTTGTCGTTCTGATAGCCTTCGAGGGCTGCCCGATCGACGAGAAGCGCCTGCGCATAGGCGCGCTGCACCTCTGCGGCCGACAGCATCAGGCTCTCGATCGGGTCGGTCACATTGTGGCTCTGGTCGAGCATATGAGCAGGATTGAAACCGGCCGCTCCCCGCAGTTCGGCGTCGGCCAGTTCGTTGAAGATCAGGAACAGCCGGTACGGATCGATCGAACCGGCGTCGAGATCGTCGTCGCCATATTTGGAATCGTTGAAATGGAAGCCGCCGAGCTTGCCGAACTGGATGAGCCGAGCGACGATCATCTCGATATTGACGTTAGGCGCGTGGTGCCCGAGGTCGACGAGGCAGAAGGCTTTTGGGCCGAGTTCCTGGGCTATGATGTAATTGGTGCCCCAGTCCTGAACCACCGTCGAATAGAAGGCCGGCTCGAACATCTTGTGTTCGGTGAACAGCCGCCAGCCTTCCGGAAGCGCCGCGTAGATCGCCTTCATCGCGTCGAGATAGCGCTCGAAGGCCCTTGTGAAATTGACCTGGCCCGGAAAATTCGAGCCGTCGCCTATCCACACCGTCAGCGCGTTGGAGCCGAGCGTTTGGCCGATCTCGATGCATTCGAGATTGTGCTCGACCGCCTGCCGGCGCGTTCCGGCATCGGCGTGCGACAGCGAGCCGAACTTGTAGGAGCGCTTCTGGTCCTTCGCGTCGGAGAAGGTATTGGAGTTCATCGCGTCGAAGCCGAGGCCGAAGCGGGAGGCGGCCTGCCTCAGCCTCTTCGGGTCGGCTTTGTCCCAGGGAATGTGCAGCGACACGTTCGGAGTCGCCCGCGTCAACTGCTGGATCACCGCGCAATCCTCGATCTTGTCGAATATGTCGCGCGGCTCGCCGGGTCCGGGAAAGCGCGCGAAGCGGGTGCCGCCGGTGCCCACGCCCCAGGAGGGGACGGCCACATGGAATGCCGCGACCTTGTCGCGGATCGCGTTGATCGCGACGCCGCGGCGGTCCAGCCGCTCGCCGAGGCTGTCATAGTCGCGCTGGAGTTCGGCGGCGCGGGCGGCGTTATCGCACTCGACGATGTCTGCGGCGATAATCTGTTCGGGCAATGTAGGTTCCTCCCAATCCTGCTTAGTCTGCGCCGACCTACAAAGTGGCATCCTACCGCGTGAACGCCTGCGCATTGCCCGCATCGACATTGAGGATATTGCCGGTCGACTTGGACGACATATCAGACGCAAAGAAATACACGGCTTCGGCGATATCTTCCGGAAACACCGACTGCTTCAGCATCGAGCGCGAGCGGTAGTGCTCCTCCAGTTCATCGGTCGACATGTTGTAGGCGGCAGCGCGCTGCTCCTTCCATTCGCCGGTCCATATCTTCGAGCCGCGCAGCACCGCGTCCGGATTGACCACGTTCACCCGGATCTGCTCGGCCGCGCCCTCCAGCGCCAGGCAGCGAGCGAGATGGATTTCGGCGGCCTTGGCGGTGCAATAGGCCGCGGCATTCGGCGATGCGGCAAGGCCGTTCTTGGAGGCGACAAACACGACATTGCCGCCGATTTTTTGCGCCCGGAACAGCTTGAACGCTTCGCGGCTTACCAGGAAGTACCCGGTGGCCAGGATGTCCATGTTCCTGTTCCACAGCGCCAGCGTGGTCTCCTCGATCGGGGCGGAGGAGGCGAGGCCGGCATTGGATACGAGGATGTCGATGCCGCCGAACTCGATTGCCGCCTCCGCAAAACCGGCGATCACCTGCTCCTCGCTGGTGACATCGACCTTGATCGATCTCACGAAATCCTTGCCGATACGCTTGCTCAGCTCTTCCTGCGCGCGGGCCAGCGCCGCGTCGTCTATGTCGGCGAGCACAACGCATGCGCCGTCCCCAAGCAGCCGTTCGGCGGTCGCCTTGCCGATGCCGCCGGCGCCCCCTGTCACCAGTGCGACCCTGCCGGCGAGTGGTTTCGGCTTGGGCAGGCGCCGCAGTTTCGCTTCCTCCAGGACCCAGTATTCGATGTCGAAAGCCTCCTGCTCCGGCAGGCCCATATAGGACGATACGCTCGATGCGCCGCGCATCACATTGATGGCGTTGACGTAGAACTCGGCCGAAATGCGCGCGGTCGCCTTGTCCTTGGCGAAGGTGATCATGCCGACGCCGGGAACGAGATAGACCACGGCGTTCGGATCGCGCATCGACGGAGTTTCCGGGCGCTTGCAGCGCTCGTAATAGGCGGCGTGACCCTTTCGGTATTCTTCGATCGCCGCGGGGAGGCCTTCCAGGGTCTTGCCGATGTCGGGGTTTGCCGGGTCAAATGCGACAACGAGCGGGCTGATTTTGGTGCGCAGGAAATGGTCCGGACAACTGGTGCCGAGCGCGGCTAGCTTTTCCATGTCGTGCGAACTCACGAATTCCAGCACCGCCGGCTGGTCGTCGAAATGGCCGACCTTGCGCTCGGAAGCTGAGATCATGCCGCGGATCGCCGGCATGAGCTGCGCGGCCATTGCCCGGCGGTCCGCCGCGGGCAGGGCAGGCCGCGTCTCGCCGCCGAACGCGGCCTTGCCGGCGGTCTCTTGTTCGAACCACTCGATAGCGCGGTTGATGATGCGGATCGTCGCCTCGTAGCATTCCCGGGCGGTATCGCCCCAGGTGAACAGGCCATGGCTTGCGAGGATCACGCCTGTCGCATCCGGGTTTTCCCGGGCATATTTTTCGAGCCAGAGGCCGAGTTCGAAGCCGGGCCGCTTCCATGGCAGCCAGCCGATCTCGCCGCCGAAGATGGTCCGTGTCAGCTTCTCGCCGTCCTTCGCCGCCGCGATGGCGATGATGGCGTCGGGGTGCATATGGTCGACATGCTTTTTCGGCACGTAGGCGTGCAGCGGCGTGTCGATCGAGGCCGCGCGCGGGTTCAGGTTGAACGTGCAGTGCGGCAGGTAGCCCACCATCTCGTCCTCGAACTCGACGCCGCGGTAGAGGCCCTTCAGCGCTTCGAGCTTTTGCATGTAGAGGGTGGCGAAGCCGTCCAGGCCGATGGTGCCGACATCCCCGCCCGAGCCCTTGACCCACAGCACCTCGACCGCTTCTCCGGTAAGCGGATCCTTCTCCATCACCTTCGCGGATGTATTGCCGCCGCCATAATTGGTGATGCGTTTGTCCGATCCGAGAAGATTGGAGCGGTAGAGGAGCCGTTGGGACTCGTTCATCGCAGCGGCTCTCGCCTCGTCCCAAAGGTTGGCGAGGCGCGTGGCGGAGCGCGTTTCGAGCATGACGGATCCTCCCGGTGCGCCGGAAAGCGGCGCTGTACTTCCTCAAAATCACACGGCCGCAACGCAGGTGTCAATCAAAAACGATCAACATTGATCATATTGCGCTGCACAATGAAACATTGTGATCGAAATTGATTGACACTGCTCTGGGAGAGTGCCCTAATGCCCAAGTTGGGAGGAGCAATGCACGAAAAAGAGCGCCATCGGATCATTCTGTCCGCGGTCCAGGAAAAGCCTGTAGTGACCGTGCCGGAACTGGTCGACCTGACGTCGTCCTCCGAGGCGACGATACGGCGCGACATAGCCGCTCTCCACGTGCAGAAGCGCCTGCGCCGCGTGCGAGGAGGCGCCGAAGCGATCGCCCCACCCCAGTTCGTCGGCATTGCGGGTCGTCCGTTCAGCGTCAACGAAACCATCAATACGGCGAAGAAGCGGGCGATTGCCCGGGAAGCGGTCGAACTGTGCAAGGACGGCGAGCCGATCATCATCAATGGCGGCACCACCACCTTCCAGATGGTGCATTTCCTGATCAACCGGCGGATGCCGATTTTCACCAATTCCTTCCCGATCGCCGAGCACCTGCTCAAGCATTCCAAGAACACGGTCATGCTTTCGGGCGGGACGATTTACCGCGAGCAGAACATCATCCTGTCGCCCTTCGACAACGACGTGACGCGCAACTTTTACGCGCGCCGCATGTTCATGGGCGCGCAGGGGTTGGGCCCGCTCGGGCTGATGGAGGGCGACCCACTGCTGATCCAGGCCGAACAGAAGCTGATCGACCAGGCCGATGAACTCGTTGTTCTGGTTGACTCTTCCAAGTTCCGGCAGCGCTCGAGCCTGATCCTGTGCGGCTTGTCGCGCATTTCGACCGTCATCACCGACGAGGGCGTCGAGGATCGGGAGGCCGCGATGCTGGAAGCTGCCGGCGTGGCGCTCGTCGTCGCACGAAACAGCCAATCGAAGCCGGAGGAATCTTCGCTGCAGGCGTGAGAGCCTGCGGCGCTGATGGATAAATTATCCACGAACGCTACATCAAGGGAGGAAAACTGATGAGCATTTTCAAGAAGTTACTGGTTGCTGCTACCCTTTCGGCGGCATTTTTTGTGCACTCGGCCCATGCCGAGGACATAAAGATCGCTTTGGTCGTCAAATCGCTGGGCAACGGCTTCTTCGACGCCGCCAACAAGGGCGCCCAGGAAGCGGCCAAGGAACTTGGCGGCGTGCAGATCATCTACACCGGCCCGACCAAGGCGACCGCCGAGGCGCAGATCGAGGTCGTCAACTCGCTGATCGCCCAGAAGGTCAACGCCATCGCGATCTCGGCCAACGATCCGGACGCCCTCGTGCCGGCGCTGAAGAAGGCGATGGAACGGGGTATCACTGTGATCTCGTGGGATTCGGGCGTCGCGCCCGAAGGCCGGCAGATGCACCTCAACCCCTCCGACACCGACCTGATCGGCGAAACCATCATCAAGCTTGCCGCTGACCACCTGCCGGAGGGCGGCGACGTCGCCATTCTCTCGGCTTCCTCGACGGCGACCAACCAGAACGCCTGGATCGAAGCCGCCAAGAAGGTGCTTCCGGAAAAATTCCCGAAGATCAATCTGGTCGCCACCGTCTATGGTGACGATGATTCCGCCAAGAGCACCGACGAGGCCAAGGGGCTGCTCAAGTCGCATCCGAACCTCAAGGCGATCATCGCTCCGACCACGGTCGGCGTCGTGGCCGCGGCGCAGGTGGTGACCGACGAGAACCTGATCGGCAAGGTCAATGTGACCGGCCTGGCGCTGCCTTCGGAATTCAAGAAGTTCATCGACAACGGCGCCAGCCAGGCGGTTGCGCTGTGGAACCCGATCGACCTCGGCTATTCGGCCGTCTATCTGGCCCACGGGCTGGCGACGAAGAAGACCGAAGCGAAGCCGGGCGCCAAGCTGTCGATCGGCCGCGTCGGCGAGGTGACCCTCGACGATACCAACTCGGCCGCGATGGCCGCGCCCTTCCGGTTCGACAAGTCGAACATCGAGGAATTCTCCAAGATCTACTGATTGAACTCGATCGATGCAGCGGGGCTCCGGCCCCGCTGCCCTTCAATTGGCCTGGGAATAGGGCTTGATACAATCATGCACATGTCAGCCCTGCGCGACCCGATCATCCAGCAAGCCGGTTCGGCGAGCCCGCGCCTGACCCTTTCGGGCATATCCAAGAGCTTCCCCGGCGTGCGGGCGCTGCATGACGTCTCGCTCTCGCTCTATCCGGGGCAAGTGACCGCGCTGGTCGGCGAAAACGGCGCCGGCAAGTCGACGCTGGTCAAGATCCTGACCGGCATCTACCAGCCCGACGCCGGCGAGATCAGCATCGGCGGCCAGGCCGTGACCTTGCCCAGCGCGCATGCCGCTTTCAAGCACGGCATTACCGCCATCCATCAGGAAACGGTGCTCTTCGATGATCTTTCGGTCGCCGAAAACATCTTTCTGGGACATGCGCCGAAGACGCGCTTCGGCACGATCGACTGGCGCACCATGCGCAGCCAGGCGCGCGAAGTTCTCGACACGATGGGCGCCAAGCATATCGATGCCGACACCCGGTTGCGCGACCTCGGCATTGCCAACAAGCATCTGGTGGCCGTGGCGCGGGCGATGTCTATTGACGCTCAGATCGTCATCATGGACGAGCCGACGGCCGCCCTTTCGGCCAAGGAGATCGAAGAGCTTTTCCTGCTGATCGAGTTTCTGAAGAGCGACGGCAAGGCTATCCTGTTCATCAGCCATAAGTTCGACGAGATCTACCGCATCGCCGACCGCTGCACCGTGTTCCGCGACGGCGAGCTGGTGGGCGAAGGGCTGCTCGCCGAAATCGGCCAGGACCAGCTCGTGCGCATGATGGTCGGGCGCTCGGTCGACCGCATCTTCCCGAATCGCGAGGCTGCGATCGGCGAGCCGGTGCTCAGTGTTTCCGGCCTGTCGCACCCGACCGAGTTCGACAATATCGGCTTCGAGCTGCGCAAAGGCGAGATACTTGGCTTCTACGGCCTTGTCGGCGCCGGCCGCAGCGAGGTCATGCAGGCGGTTGCGGGGATCACCCGCACCAGCCGCGGCACGATGGCGCTGGAAGGGCGGACCATCGCGCCGAAATCGGCGGCCGACGCGATCGAGGCCGGCATCGTCTACGTGCCGGAAGAGCGCGGCCGGCAGGGGGTGGTGATCGGCCTGCCGATCTTCCAGAACGTCTCGCTGCCGTCGCTCGCATGCACCTCGAAATCCGGCGTGCTTCGGCTTGCCGAAGAGTTTTCGCTGGCGCGCAAATATGTCGAGCGGCTGGACCTTCGCGCTTCCTCTCTCAGCCAGGATGTCGGCACGCTCTCCGGCGGCAACCAGCAGAAGGTGGTCATCGCCAAATGGCTGGCGACCACGCCGAAGGTCATCATCCTGGACGAGCCGACCAAGGGCATCGACATCGGCTCGAAGGCCGCCGTTCACGGCTTCATGGCCGAACTGGTCGCGCAGGGCCTTTCGGTCATCATGGTCTCGTCCGAACTGCCGGAAATCCTCGGAATGTCCGACCGCGTCATCGTCATGCGCGAGGGCCGCATCGCAGCCCTTTATGACAACAACAACCTCGACGCCGAAAGGCTGGTGCGAGCGGCTGCGGGGATTGCGGGATGAGAACGCTGTTGAAATACCGTGAAGTCTGGCTGCTCGCCGCCATCGCCGCGATGGTGGCGGTGATTTCGCTGCGCTTTCCCGGCTTCGCGCGGCCCGGCAATCTGGCCGCCGTATTCAACGATACGGCGATCCTGATGATCCTCGCGCTTGGCCAGATGGCGGTGATCCTCACCCGCTCGATCGACCTGTCGATGGCGTCGAACCTGGCGCTCACCGGCATGGTCGTTGCCATGGCCAATGCCGCCTATCCCGAAATTCCCGTCCCGCTGCTGATCGTATTCGCCATGGCGATCGGGCTTGCGCTCGGCGCGCTGAACGGCCTGCTCGTGTGGAAGCTAGGCATCCCGGCGATCGTCGTCACGCTCGGCACGCTCACAATCTACCGCGGCGCGACCTTCGTCGTCTCGGGCGGCGCCTGGGTCAACGCCGACCAGATGAGTCCAGCCTTCATCAGCCTGCAAAGGGGCGCATTCCTCGGACTCCCGGTCCTTTCCTGGATAGCGCTCGCGGTCATCGCGCTGTTCTACCTGCTGATGACGCGAACGCCGCTCGGCCGCTCCATCTATGCGATCGGGGTCAACCCTACGGCGTCGGTCTATGCCGGCATCGATGTCGGCCGCACCAAGTTCGTCGTCTTCTGCATTTCGGGTCTGCTTGCTGGGCTGAGCGGCTATCTGTGGATCTCGCGCTACGTCATCGCCTCGGTGGAAGTCGCCAACGGCTATGAACTGAACATCATCGCGGCCTGCGTCATCGGCGGCGTCTCGATAGCCGGCGGCATCGGCTCGGTGGGAGGCGCGGTGCTCGGCGCGCTGTTTCTCGGCATCATCTCGACCGCGCTGCCGGTCATCAACATCTCGCCCTTCTGGCAGATGGCGATCTCCGGCGGCGCCATCATCCTGGCCGTGGTGCTGAACGCGCGCAGCGAGCGGAAGATAGGACGCATCATCCTGAGGGAGGCCGCGGCATGACCGATACGGCGCACGCACCCCGCAATATCCCCGACCGGTTGGACAAGCCGATCTCTTCCGCAATCCTTTCCTGGGAGGCGCTGCTGGTGCTGGTGGCAGCGGCGATCTTCGTCGTCAACAGCTTCGCCTCGCCCTATTTCCTCGATGCGTGGTCGCTGTCGGACCTGACCTTCAACTTCACCGAAAAGGCGCTGATCGCGCTCGCCATGGCGCTGCTGATCATTTCGGGCGAGATCGACCTTTCCGTCGCCGCGATCGTGGCGCTGGCCTCTACCATGATGGGCATGGCAGTGCAGGCAGGCGTCGGCACACCGGGCCTGGTCTTGATCGGCATTGCGACCGGGCTCGCCTGCGGGGCGGTCAACGGCCTGCTGGTCACCCGGGTCGGCCTGCCGTCGATCGTCGTCACTATCGGCACGATGAGCCTGTTCCGGGGCGTCGCCTTCATCATCCTCGGCGACCAGGCCTACAAGGGCTATCCGCCGGACTTCGCCTTCTTCGGCCAGGGCTATGTCTGGTGGGTGGTGTCGTTCGAACTGGTGCTGTTCCTCGTTGCGGCAGCCATCTACTGGTTTGTCCTGCACCGCACGAGTTTTGGCCGCCGCATCTTCGTGATCGGCAACAATCCAGTGGCGGCGCAGTTTTCCGGCGTCCGGGTGGCGCGGATAAAATTCATCCTGTTCTGCCTGACGGGGCTGATGGCCGGCATCGCTTCGGTGCTGATCACCTCGCGCCTCGGCTCGACCCGCCCCTCGATAGCACAGGGCTACGAACTGGAGGTCATCACCATGGTGGTGCTCGGCGGGGTCAGCATTCTCGGCGGCGCGGGCAGCATCCTCGGCGTCGTGCTGGCGGCGTTCATCATGGGGCTCGTCACCTTCGGCCTCGGCCTGCTCAACGTGCCAGGCATCGTCATGTCGATCTTCATCGGTCTGCTGCTCATCATCGTCATCGCGCTGCCAATCGTCTGGGGCCGCTTCAGCCGGCGAAGGATGGCGTGATGCCGGAGAAATACGCGTTCAAGATGAAGCTCAAGGCCGGCATGAAGGCCGAGTACAAGAGGCGTCACGACGGCATCTGGCCTGAACTGGAGGCGCTGCTGAGGGATGCCGGCATTTCGGATTATTCGATCCATCTCGACGAGGAAACGAACACGCTGTTCGGCGTGCTGTGGCGTCGCGACGGCCACGGCATGGCGGATCTGCCGAACCATCCAGTCATGCGGCGCTGGTGGGCGCATATGGCCGACATCATGGAGACGAAGCCGGACAACGAGCCGGTGGCGACGCCGCTCGAAACCGTGTTCCATATGGAATGACGATGGCCGGCATCCGCCACATCGCCGTCATCGATATTGGCAAGACCAATGCCAAGGTGGCGATGGTCGACCTCGACACAGTGGCGGAGATCGCCGTCCGCAAGACGCCGAACCGGCCGGCGGCCGGCGGCCTTTATCCGCACCACGACGTCGATGCGATCTGGTCCTTCATCCTCGCCAGCCTCAAGGCGCTCGGCCGCGAGCGGAAGATCGATGCGGTTTCGGTGACCACACATGGCGCAACGGCGGCGCTGCTCGACGCCGGCGGAGGGCTCGCGCTGCCGGTGCTCGACTACGAGCACGATGGGCCAGCCACGGTGCGCGAAGACTACGAGGCGGTACGGCCGGCCTTCTCCGAAACCGGCTCGCCGCCGCTGCCGTTCGGGCTCAACCTCGGCGCCCAGCTCTTCTGGCAGAGCCGCGCATTTCCCGGCCGCTTCGCCGAGGTGGCGTCCATTCTCATGTACCCTCAATACTGGGCGTGGCGGCTCTGTGGCGTCGCCGCCAACGAAGTCACGTCGCTTGGCTGCCATACCGACCTATGGAACCCAAACGCCGCCCGCTACTCCTCGCTCGTCGACGGCATGGGGTGGCAAAACCTTTTTGCTCCCGTGACGCCGGCGGCCGCCGCTCTCGGCCCTATCCGCTCGGACATCCCGGCCAGAACCGGCCTCGACCCTTCGACACCCGTTTTCTGCGGCATCCATGACTCCAACGCATCGCTGCTGCCGCATTTGCTTTCACGTCGTCCGCCTTTCGCCGTGGTGTCGACAGGAACCTGGGTGGTGGCCATGGCGGTCGGCGGCGCGGCGGTTTCCCTCGACCCTGCGCGCGACACGCTGATCAACGTGAATGCGATGGGCGCTCCGGTGCCGTCGGCCCGCTTCATGGGAGGGCGCGAATACGACACGCTCACCGCCGGCGACGGCGGAGACTGGAGCGCGGCCGATCTGGAATCCGTACTCGGCCGGCAGATCATGCTGATGCCTTCGGTGCAGCAGGGATCGGGTCCGTTTCCCCGTTCCGGTTCGCGCTGGATCGGCTCCGGAGAGCCATCGGCGGGGGAGCGCGCCGTCGCCGCGGCCTTTTACCTGGCGCTGATGACGGCGACCTGCCTTGACCTGATCGGCGCGGAAGGCGGGACGATCGTCGAGGGCCCGTTCGCCAGGAACGCGCTCTACGCCGACATGCTGCGCGCCGCGACCGGACGCCCGGTGTTGCCGCAGCCAGGCCAGGCCGGAACCAGCATAGGCGCCGCGCTCCTTGCGGGAAAACCGGCCGCCGGCCCGATGGCCGCGGACGAGCCGCCTGGACGGCTGGATGCGGCGTGGACGCGATACGCGGCCGAGTGGCGCGACCTGACGCGGGACCTTTGATCCTCCACTGCATTGGGACACCTGCTTCCGGCTTTCCAACACCGCATTCGACCGCCAGTTTGCGAGCCCTCGCGAGATTCCGCCCCCTTCCGATTTTCCGCTTGCAATTCATCTCAGGGTGAGAACAGATAGGGAACATGATTAGGAGTAGATGTTTGTTCGGCGAAAGGAGCTGCTTCAATGTGGGAACAGCTACAGTTTGCTGGTTTCGGTTTGCCAGGCATGGACAATGTGTTTTTCGCTGTCCAACCCGACGAGGAAGGAGCGCAAGAGGTCGAGCGCCGCGCCTTTGATCTGTGCGATGCGCTAGGGCTAAAGGGCAGGCCGATGGGGAAGGGCCGCTTTCACGTGACTTTGCGCGGAATCGGCACCTATGACGGCGTGCCGCAGGACCTGATCGCCAGAGCCGCCGAAGCGGCGAAGTTGGTAGAAATGCCGCCCTTCGAGGTGGTTTTCGATCGGGCCATGAGCTTTCGACGCCGCTCCCGCAAGCGGCCTCTTGTGCTGGTCGGCCGCAACGACAGCCTGCAGGCGTTGCGGCGGGCGTTGGAGGAAAACCTGAAAAGAACAGGACTTGGGCGTGGCGCCGGTTCGTCCTATACCCCGCATCTGACGATGTTGTATGATTTCGGTTCCGTCGCCGAGCGGCCCGTCAGGCCGGTTGGCTGGATCGTAAACGAGTTTGTGCTGATACATAGCCTCGTCGGCAGGGGCCGGTATATCCGGCTCGGCCGATGGCCGCTGCGAGGCTGATCATCGACTGGCGGGAGAGTTGCAGGCGAGAAATCTTGGGATCATGACAGTCACCCTCTACGGCATTAAAAACTGCGATACGATGAAGAAGGCGCGCGCATGGCTTGACACGCACGGCGTCGCTTATGCGTTTCATGACTACAAGGTCCAGGGTGTCGAGCGCGGCAGGCTCGAGGAGTGGGTGCGCGCGGTGGGCTGGGAGACGCTGCTCAACCGTGCGGGCACGACCTTCCGCAAACTGCCGGAAGCTGACAAGGAAGGCCTCGGCGAGGCAGGTGCGATCAAACTGATGCTGGCGCAACCTTCCATGATCAAACGCCCGGTTATGGATGCGGACGGCGGGCTGGTCGTCGGCTTCAAGCCGGAAATCTACGCGGCGAGGTTCTCGCGGACATGACGCGCTGGCAGCTCGCCCACGGCAGGCATCTCGATCTCGGCGCGAAGGCGCTGATGATGGGAATCCTGAACGTCACGCCGGACAGCTTTTCCGATGGCGGCGAATTCGACAGGCCTGACGCCGCGCTCGCCCATGCGCGGCAGATGATCGCCGAGGGCGCAGCGATCATCGATGTCGGCGGCGAATCGACCAGGCCCGGCGCTGAGCCGGTCGCGGCGCGTGAGGAACAGGCACGCATCCTGCCGGTAATCGAGGCGCTGGCGGGGGAAGGGTGCATCATTTCGGTCGACACTTACCGCGAAGAGACGGCGCGCCTCGCGGTCGCGGCAGGCGCGCATATCGTCAACGACGTGCACGGCCTGCAGCGCGAGCCGGGCATCGCCCATGTGGCGGCGGAGAGCGGCGCCGGCCTCGCCGTCATGCATACCGGACGCGACCGCGAAAAGCTGCCCGAGGTGATCGCCGACCAGTTTCTCTTCCTCCAGCGCTCGCTGGAAATCGCGCGCGACGCCGGCGTCTCCGACGGCCAGATCGTCCTCGATCCGGGGTTCGGCTTCGCCAAGGACGGCGAGGAGAACCTTCAGCTCATGGCCCGTTTTGGCGAGCTGCACGCGCTTGGCTTTCCGCTGCTCGTCGGTACGTCGCGAAAACGCCTGATCGCCCATGTGGCGGGCGGCGACCGGCAGGGGCGCGACGTTGGCACCGCCGCCACCAGCGTCATCCTCAGGATGAAGGGCGCGAGCATTTTTCGCGTGCACAATGTGGCGATGAACAGGGATGCTCTGGCTTTCGCCGACGCCATTCTGGAGCGGGAGAACGCCGCGAAGGGCTGACGTTCGCGGCGGTCAGGCCGGTTCGGTCACCGCCCCTATCCGGCGATAGACGAAGCTTTCCGGGTCTTTTTCCGTCGAGGTAGCGTCTGTTATGAACCTCGCCATGCGGGCGTGGATCGGCGACTTCACGCAGGCCGGGTCGGTCGCGGCCGGATCGCCGGCGATCGCCATCGCCTGGCAACGGCAGCCGCCCCAATCGATCTCGCGCCGCTCGCAGCCGCGGCACGGCTCCTGCATCCAGTCGGTTCCGCGGAAAGCGTTGAAGGCCGGCGAATCGGTCCAGATTTCGGCGAGCGTGCGCTCTTCGAAACGCTCGAAGCTGAGCGACGGGATGGTCTGCGCGGCGTGGCAGGGCAACACCATGCCGTCGGGCGCAACCATGAACGCGTCGCGCGCCCAGCCGCCCATGCAGGGCTTCGGATAGATAGCGAAATAATCCGGTGTGACGAAGTCGATGTTCATGATGCCGGTGAGCCGCTCGCGCGCCGCTTCGACGATCTCGGCCTGGCGGTCGACCGCCGCGCGGTCGGGCATCAGCGCATCGCGGTTGGTCAGCGCCCAGCCGGAATACTGCACATTGGCGATCTCAAGCCTCTCGGCGCCGAGCGACAGAGCGAGTTCGATGAATTCCGGCACTTCCTCGATGTTATGGCGGTGAATCGGCGCGTTGATGGTGAGCGGCAGGCCGGCGGCGCGGGCCCGTCGCGCCGTGTCGAGCTTCTTCTCATGGCTGCCGCGGTGATTGCCGATCATCTCCGTCGTTGCCGGCCGCGCGCCCTGAAAACTCAGTTGCAAATGGTCGAGCCCGGCTTCGGCGAACGCCTCGATACGGCCTTCTGCGATGCCGACGCCTGCAGTGATCAAATTGGTGTAGACGCCGCGCGCCGACAGCCCGGCGATCAGTTGCTCGAGATCGCGGCGCAGGGTCGGCTCGCCGCCGGAGAGGTGGACCTGGAGAACGCCAAGATCCGCCGCCTGCCCGAACAGGTCGAGCCAGGTTTGGGTGTCGAGTTCGCGATTGGCCTTCAGGAGCTCGGTCGGATTGGAGCAATAAGGGCATTGCAGCGGACAGCGATGGGTCAGTTCCGCCAGCATTCCGATCGGAGGGAGAAGCGGCTCGCTCATAGCTTCACCAGCAGTTTGTCCGCCCATTCCTGCAGGAAGGCGGTGACATCGGAGGCGATTTCGTCCTCTTCCGCGCCATATTCTGCCGCAAGGTCGGCGATGATGTGGCCGACGTCGGAGCGTCCGTCACAGCGGCGCAAAATGTCGAGGCTGATCTCGTTCGGCCAGAACACCTTTTCCGGAGAAAGGACCGCGAAGGCCTGCCGTACCGGATCGAACTGGATGCGCACATGTTTCGGCAGCGACGGCGTCGACCGGAGCGAAACGACTGCCCTTTGACGCTCCTCGATCATGAACTTTGCTCCGGCCGGAAGGCGCCCGGGGGGATATTTCCGGCCTCGCCATAGGCATGCTGCAGCGCGTCGAGCATCGCCCAGAGAATATCGCATTTCAGCACCAGCGCGTCGATAGCCGCCTGCTGGCGCTCCGGCGTATCGGCATGTTTCAGCACATAAGCGAGGGCGAAATCGGAATCGCGCGAAGCCTGCTCCGGCCGCCGGCTGAAATAGGCGAGCGTGTCCTCGGTGATGTATTCGTATTTGGCCAGCATTGCCGGCACACGCTCGCCGATGATGACGGGCGAGAACAGTTCGGTGAGCGACGAGGCGACGGCTTCGAGCAGCGTCGCACTGGCACAGAAGGAAAAGTAGGCGCCGACGGCGAAGCGCGTGGCGGGCAGCGCCAGCGTTTCGCTTTTCACCGCTTCGGCGTCGAGGCCGAGCGAGGTGGCGAGATACAGCCAGCGCGCGATGCCGCCGCTCCAGCCGTCCTCGCCGTCATGATCCTCGATGCGCTTGCGCCAGGCGGCGCGAAAGGCCGGATCGGTGGCGCGGGCGAGAATGATGGCGTCCTTGCGCGGGATCATCGCCTGGTAGCAGTAGCGGTTCAGCGCCCATGCCTGCAACTCGCCCCTGGACATGCCGCCGCCGGTCATGCGGTGATGCAGCGGATGCCGATTGTGGTAGCGCTCCGCGCCGACCTGCCGGAGCACGGCTTCAAGATCCGCCGCATACAGGCCGTCCTTGGCGGCTTCGTGGAAATCGCTCACAATTCTATCTCCATGCCGTCATGCGCTACTTCCCAGCCTGCTTCTCTGACCGCCGCGTGCTCGGCCGAGTTCTCGTCGAGAACGGGGTTGGTGTTGTTGATGTGGACGAAGACGCGGCGGCCTGCCGCCACGTCCGCGAGGCCCGCGATCGAACCCGTTTCGCCCGACATCGCCAGATGTCCCATGCGTGCCCCGGTCTTCTGCCCGACGCCGGCAGCGATCATCTCGTCGTCGGTATAGACCGTGCCGTCGAACAGCAGGCAGGCGGCGCCGGCAAGCCGCGCTTTCAGTGCCGCGTCGATCCTGGCGCAGGCTGGAATGTAAAGGCCGAGCCGCCGTTGCCGGCGGTAATACGCACCGCGATGGTATCGCCCTCTTCGGAGCCGTAGTCAGCCTCGGGCCTGCCGGCATCCTCCAGATAGAGCGCCACTTTTCCAGGCACCGCGAAGCTCTCGATCGTCACGCCGGTTCCCCGGCCGGCTGCGTCGCATAGCTCCAGCTCACCGTTGGAGGGCAGGGCGCGCCGCGGCACGATCGCCGGATCGAGCACGTTGAAGATGGGGTTCGCCTCGAGCGCGGCGAGGACCCGCGCCGAAGCATATATGGCGAAGGGCTGGCGCTCGCGCAGGCTGAGCAGGCCAGCGACATGATCAACGTCGGCGTTGGTGAGCACGACGGCGCGGATCGGCGTTGAACGCAACGGCGCGTCGGGGGCTGGCTGAAGTTCGGGCGTCTGCGCGATCTGCTGGCGAATGTCGGGGGAGGCATTGAAGAGAACCCAACCGGCGCCGTCGGCCGAAGCGGCGAGGCTCGATTGCGTCCGCTGGCGCACGCCGGCAGTTCCGGCGCGGGCGGCGCGGCTCAGCCGGTAATTGCAGTTCCATTGGGGAAAACCGCCGCCGGCTGCCGATCCGACGATTTTCAGACGCATCGCCACAGTCCGATCTTCGAACTCCATACTTCCTGGGCACGACAACTATGGTGCTGCCGCGGCCGGATACGTCCTGCTAATTCAAGCTGACAGCGCGTGCCGCTGTCGCCAGCGGCACGCGCCTACGCGGCCTACTTCTTGGGAGTGATTTCAGCAGGCAGATACCGCGAAATTTCAAAGCCAGCAGCAACCTGGCACATGGTTGGCTTTGTCCAGATTTTCTTCATTCCGTTCCTCCTTTTCCACCGGCCCGAATGGACCGATCCTGTCGATATCACACCGCTGCGGGGGCACCGTTAAGCAGCGGTTCGTCCATCACTTCTCAAATGGACAAATGAAAAGATTGGTTCTGAAAATTCGAAAAACAACGTCAAAATTGCATCCTGTCAGTTTCAATCGTTCATCGCGTAAGGGGTATTCTCCTCCAGCGGCAGATCAGCGCTCTCCCAGCCATCCGACCCGAGCGGGTACCAGATCACCGATCGGTATCCCCATTCGAGCGCCCGTTTGGCGGCATTCCAGGACATCCAGCAGTTGGTCATGCAGTAGAACAATATCGTGCGCGACTTGTCCGAACCGGTGCTGGCCGCGAGCCCCTGGCGGAAATATTCGGCGGTCTCCTCCGAAATCGCGCCGTAGCCCACATTGGCCAACCACACGCTGCCTGGAATGTCCTTCCTGATCTTCTCCTTCCATATCGTTCCCGCCGGCAGATTGGCCGGCTTCGGCGCCTGCGGCATGACGTCGAAGAAAATCGCCTTCTTCTCCCGCCACAGCGCCTCGGCTTCGCTCGTCGTCACCACCTTGGCTCCTTGCAGCGTGTCCGGCACCGGCGCCCGGTATTCGTCCATCCGGTAGTTGGCGGGCTCCTCGACGCTGCCGGCCCAAGCCGGCCCGGCTGAACCCAGAAAACCCGCTGCGAGCAGCAGAAACAACGATCTTCGCTTCATCTCCTTCTCTTCGCCGCCCGCTGGTCCAGCGGCTCTATTGCGTGATCGGCTGGTCGTGCTCGTCGAGAAGAGGCACGTTGTAATCCAGCAGGATCTGGTTGATCGCCGCCTGGTTTTCCCTGATGACCTTGTTGAGTGTCCGCTTCCATTCCTGATCCGATGGGCGCACGCCCATGGTGATGCGGTAGATCATACGCGAGCCAGTTCTTTCCTTCACGAGGGGAACGAACGCCAGATCGGCTCCGGAATTTTTGGCGTAGTAGCCTCCCATGGGGCCCCAAACGATCGCGGCATCGATCGCGCCTGCAAGCATGTCCTTGATCATGATTTCGGCCACTGACGGCATCAGGCGCGTGTCCACCATCAGCGGATAGACCTTGGCCGTACGCATGAGCTTGATCGCCGCCATATTTGCGGTGGGCGGCGTCCCGGCGACAACGCCGATTTTCTTGCCGGCCAGTTTCGGATCCTCGATGGTTTCGACCCCGGCGAGGCCGCTGTCCTTCTTGTAGACCAGCGCATAGGTCGAGCGATAATAGGCATTGGTGTTCTGAACCAGTTCGTCGCCCTGCGCGTAGCCCATGATGATATCGCAGCGATTGGCTCTCAGCGTGTTGCGGACGAAGCCCATAACCATCGGAAACCAGGTATAAGCGACGGATTTCCGGCCGGTCTTCTCAGCGACCAGTTCGGCCAGTTTGTTCTCGAAACCCTCGCCGTTTTCGTCGGTGAAGGGCAGATTCGAAGGATCGGCGCAGACGCGCAGCACCTCGGGATCCACCAGTTCGCCTGCCGCGCCGAGACCGGCGCCTTGGGCCCACGCTGCGCCGGGGGCAAGAGCGGCCGCCACGGCAGCGAACAGGAACAGGCGCAACTTGCGGCGGCGGCTCATGTCATCCTCCCATGCAGGACGCTTCGGCGTCCTTTGCGGCCTGCGGCTTGTCCGCCTTCTTGGGCGGCCGGCCGCGGGGAGCGGCTCCGACTGCGCGGGCGCGCAGATAGACGTAGAGATCGTCCATGTAGCAATAGACGTTCTTGTTGTCGCCGAAGGCCGGCATGACGTTTTCCTTGCCGCCGCCGACATTCTTGCGGCCTTCCGCGACGATCGACAGGAACGTGCCGTAGTCCATGTCCTTCATGGAGTTGGCCAGCGCCGGGGCGTAGCTCGAGCCGACGCCGTCGGGTCCGTGGCAGACATGGCAATCGGAATGATAGCGCCGGTAGCCGCTGAACGTGTACCAGTCGACCGTGCCGTCTTCATCGATCTTGAAGGTCGGATTGCCTTCCGCGTCGAAATACTTGCCGTCCTCGTCGGTGACGGCTGCCGCCTTTTCCTTGTCGTCGGCGGCCTGGGCCAAGCCGGCGCCGGCGAGCGGCAGGAGAACGAGAGCAAGAACGGAAACTATGTTGCGAACAGACATTCAGACCTCTTTTTCATTTCGCCACGGACACAGCTTGGCTGTCGCAATGCGGCGGTGACAGGTGCGTTGTGATGTGCGGCGAAAAATCGAGAGCCCGGGTCGGGGTCCCGGTGATCCGGGCTCTCGCTTCTCAAGTTAAAGGCCTCGCAAAAGACCTTGGCCGTACCATCTTCCCGGAAGGATCAATCCGGAAGGCCGAAGACGGTGAGCTGACCGCCCAACGTCGTGTAGTCGGCGAGTGCTGCATAGCCGCCGACCGCGCCAAGACCAGCCGTGGAAATCGACTTTTCTTCCTCGGTCGGAGCTCTCTCGCCCGCCACCGCCGTCTGCCAGGCTGCGGCGCCTTCGGCGCCCAGAAGACCACCTGCGAGGCCGATGCCGGCCCAGCCACCGACGCCCGACAGAACGGCTACATATTGCTTGCCGTCATGTTCGAACGTGTTGATGTTGCCGATGATGCCCGACGGCGTCTTGAACTTGTAGAGTTCGTTGCCTTCGGTATCGACAGCCTTGATGTAGCCTTCCAGCGTGCCGTAGAAGACCACGTCGCCCTCGGTGGCAAGTGCGCCGGACCAGACCGAGAACTGCTCGGGCTTGGACCAGACGATCTCACCCTTGGCCGCGTCCCAGGCGATGAAGTTGCCCATGCCGCCATGGCTGCCCGGAGTCGGGTACATTGCCACCGTTGCGCCCACATAGGCCTGGCCGGCGGTGTAGTTCACCTTGTAAGGCTCGTAGTCCATGCAGACATGGTTGGTCGGCACGTAGAAGAGCCCCGTCTTAGGCGAGTAGGTCGCCGGCTGCTGGTCTTTCGTTCCAAGGGCAGCTGGGCAGACGCCCGTGGTGTTGGTGTCCTCGCCGTTCTGCTGGGTCGAGTATTTGGCAACTACCTGCGGACGGCCATACTGCTCGCTCGCCGGATCCATAACGACTTCCGTCGCCCAATTCACCGTGGGATCGTACTTCTTGGCGACGAGAAGCTCGCCAGTTGCACGGTCCATGGTGTAGGCAAAGCCGTTGCGGTCGAAGTGAACGAGGACGTCGCGTTTCTGGCCCTCGATGTCCATGCCGTCGACAAGGATCATCTCGTTGACGCCGTCATAGTCCCACTCGTCATGCGGGGTCATCTGGTAGAGCCACTTGGCGGCACCGGTGTCGGCATCGCGGGCCATGATCGTCATCGACCAGCGATTGTCGCCCGGCCTCTGGACCGGGTTCCAGGTCGATGGGTTGCCGGTACCGTAGTAGATCAGGTTGAGCTTGGGATCGTAGGAGTACCATCCCCAGGTCGTGCCGCCACCGGTCTTCCACTGTTCGCCTTCCCAGGTGTTGATCCCAGAGTCGGGACCAACCGGCTTTCCGAGATGGGTCGTCTTCTCGGGATCGATCAGGGTTTCTGCATCGGGTCCCGTCGAATAGGCCCGCCAGGCAAGCGAGCCATCCTTCAGATTGTAGGCCGAGATGTGGCCGCGGACACCATATTCGGCGCCAGAGATGCCGATGATCACCTTGTCCTTGACGACCATGGGCGCGGACGTGCTGGATTCCGCAATGCTGCCGTCGGTGGCTTGGCCGTTCTTGACCTGCCAGGCGACCTCGCCTGTCTTGGCGTCGAGCGCCGTCACCATCGTGTCGGCTTGGCTGAGGATGATCTTGCCGTCGCCATAGGCGACGCCACGATTGACCGTGTCGCAGCACATGATCGCAATGACGCTAGGATCCTGCTTGGGCTCGTATTTCCACAGGATCTTGCCGTCGTTCTTCAGGTCCAGGGCATAGACGATGTTCGGAAACGGGGTGTGGATATACATCACGTCGCCGATGACAAGCGGGCCGCCTTCGTGGCCGCGCAACACGCCAGTGGACATTGTCCACTTGACCTGCAGATCCTTCACATTGTCCTTGGTGATCTGGTTCAGTTTCGAATAACGGGTGTTGGCATAGTCACCCGTAGGCATTGCCCAGTTCTTGGGGTCTGAAGACAGAGTCTGCAGCTCATCGTTGGCAAACGCGGTGTATGCCGCGCCGCAAGACAGAAATGCCGCAGTCGTTAGTACGTAGGTAGCTTTCGCAAGTACACGCATCCGAAATCCTCCCAGGGTTCACAATCGGGGAATCGACCGTTGAGCCCACAAGGGCTTGCCCAAGCGATTCATGTGGGGGAAGTATTTCCGGCAGCGTGTCACGACCTAAGCCAGACGAGCAGAGGGCACCGTTACTGCCCATCTCACTTGGCCTACGAAAGACGGTCGCCGCTCCCTATGACGGTGACGCCCTTGAAGCCGGAAACAGGGAAAGGCTATGTTAATAAAATCCGTCAGGCAAGAAAAAAGCCCTTGTTTCATGTTGCATCGCAATACATGCGATGATGCGGCGCAACATAAAGAACTATATATGAATATTGGAAGGGCGTGAACTATTTATTGTAACGCCATTTCAGGAAAATATATATATTTCAGAATATGATCGTCCAGAAGTTGCAAGAAAATCATTGTCAATGGCGTGGCATATTTGTTGCGGGCTTTCCAAGCAAGTATGTATGCGAGGCGCGGGCCGAGGATAGTTGAGGAGGTATGAAACGGCAGTGGATTCTATCGCTGCAAAGAGCGTCAGCAGGCCGGTCCGGAGCCTCTTTTTCGGGGCGTCCGACATTCCTCCTTTGGTCCTATATGACGGCTTGGCGGGCTTTGCCTAACGTTCCCGTATGAGCAATTCCAAGCCAATGGAAGGAATGCCCCGATGACCAGGTCGATCCGATATTCAACCTTGTCGCTTTGCCTGGCGGCGCTGGCCGCCGGCCCGGCGCAGGCGGCGGGAGACTACCCCACTTCGGCGCTCGCCGACTATGTGCTCGGCTGCATGAGATCGAACGGCCAGACGCGCCAGGCGCTGGAGCGCTGCTCGTGCTCGATCGATGTGATCGCCTCGATCATACCCTACGAACGCTACGAGGCGGCCGAGACGTTCAAGCAGATGGCGCAGACGACCGGCGAGGCGAGCGGACTGTTTCGCGAAAGCGCGCCGGCAAAGACCGCCGGCGCCGAACTGAAGCGCGCGCAGGCGGAGGCGGATATCCGCTGCTTTTAGTTCCAGGCCAAATACGTCGCCCTCTTAGAGTCCCGCCGCCTCGAGCGGCCATTCGTCGCTGAAGACCTTGCCCTCGGTGTCCGTCGCTTCGACCTTGATGTCGCCGGCGCCCGGGCTGAAGTCGAAGCGGAAGTTGGGATCCTCCGAGATCGAAATGCCGCCCTCCATAGCGAGCAGCAGCCTGTCGCCCTGGGAGACCGACAGCTTGTGGACGAAATGCGCGGGGATGAAATACTGGGTCAGCGGATCGCGTTGCAGCCCGGAATTGTTGGGATGCCGGATCATCAGCTGCAGCTCCGGCGCATTGCCCGCCGTCTCGGTCGCCGCCGGTGTGAACTGGCGCAGCTTCATCTGCCCCATCGAGGCAAGCGCCTCGTCGGTGTTCTTGACTGCCGGCGCCGAGCACCCGCCCGAAGCCTTGACGAAGGTGCTGGACATGTGGAGTTCGCCGCTTGCCGTTTCGGCGATCGCGCGCAGGTAGGAGTAATCGTCGACGCGCACGCGGGTCGACAGATGGGTGACGCCCGCATCCTTGCCGATCTGGAACGTCGCCGCCACCGGCGCGGGGTTCACGTCGATGATCATGGTCACCGACTTGACGCCGTCGGGCGGCGCCTTGGCGGCATCGATATAGATGTCGACCGGCACAAGTGCCGCATCCTGCGCGCGCTTCGGCGCCTCGATCCGGATAAGGCCGGTATCGGAGAGGATCTGCCGGTCGCCGAAGACATCGCCTTTGAGGGCCGTCCAGATCCTCTCAGACGATGAGGGGGACTGCTGCGCCAGCGCCGGTGTGGCGCCGGTGAGTGTACCCACGGCCATGGCGGCCGCGCCAAAGAGCGTCGCGGCGATTACAAACCGCCGATTCTTGGATACGCCGTCTTGCATTTCGGTGCCTCCACCGGTTCGAAGGTGGTGCCCAGGCTGAGCAGAATCATAAGCCGGGGCGAGGGCGTTGGCAAATTACGCCGTCGTGAGCGTTCGACCGGCAAACCAGGCGCCGGCCGGATGCCTGGACGATAGCCTCACTCCCATTCCAGCTCGGCGTAGGCGGCGGTCGCGTTGCGCTCGTTGTATTCGTCGAAGAGCGCCCATTTGGACGCCTCGCTTCGGCCGGCCGTCTTGACCGTCTCGGCAAGGGGCCGGCCCTCGGCGATCGCCTGCCGGACGTCTCCGGCCAGAACCTCGAAATAGCGTCGCTGGGCGGCCAGCGCGTCCGGCCAGCGGGCCGCGACCGGGCCGTGGCCCGGCACGGCGCTGCGTGCGTCGATCGCGGCAAGCGCATCCATCTGGCGGATCCAGCCAAGCAGCGAGCCGTCCAGCGTCGGCAGATGCTCCATGAAGACGAGATCGCCGGCCAACAGCATGCGGGTCCGGGCGTCGAAGACAGTCAAGTCGTTGTCGGTATGGGCGGCTTTCCAAGCCCGTAGGTCCAGCACGCGCCCGCCGAGGTCGAGTTCGACGCGATCGGCGACCAGCTGCGCCGGCGGCACGATCTCCACGCCCTCCATCAGCGCGTCGCCGAGCTGGTTGTGATAATTCCGCAGGTAGAACGCGCCGCGCGCCTCTAGCGCGCGCGGCAGGTTGCGATGGCCCACGACCGTCGCCCCGATGTCGCGGAACGCCGCATTGCCGAAGATGTGGTCGGGATGCATGTGGGTGTTGATCAGGAAGCGGATCGGCTTTTGCGTAACCTCCCTGATCGCGGCGATGAAGGCGTGCGCCTGGACGAGACTGCCGCCGCTGTCTATCGCGGCGACTGCTTCCTCGCCGACGACGATGCCCAGATTGCAGATCGCGCCTTCGTTGCCGGGGGTCATCAACTCGTTCTTGCCCCGAAAGGCAAAGACGCCGTCGGCAATCTCGCTCAGTGCGAAGTCCGTGGCGGCTGCCAGGGCGCCATGCGGAAAACAGCATGGCAGCGCCGCGCCGGCGCCGACGCAGGCGAACCCGGTCACAAGCCCCCGGCGAACCCGATCGATAGGCATCGTTCCTCCCATATGCTTTCGGTGCGGATCACGCCGCGTACGGAAACTTCTCGTGAAACGACCGCAGAAGGTCGCTCATCACCTGGCGGTTGCGATATTGCCGCGGCAGCCGCACGTCGAACACGCCGAGCACGTGGGCGGGCCGCGGCGACAGGACGATGATGCGGTCGGACAGCATCAGCGCCTCGCGCAGATTGTGCGTCACCATTAACGCGGTGGTTGGCCGCGCCGACCACACTTCGAGGAGCAGGTAGCGAAGCCGCTCAGCCGTCTGTTCGTCGAGCGAGACGAACGGCTCGTCGAGAAAGAGCACGGCCGGCTCGGTGGCGAACGCCCTGGCGAGGGCCGCCCTGCGTGCAAGCCCGAGCGACAGTTCCGAGGGAAACAGCGAGCGCATGCCGGCAAGGCCGAGACTGTCGAACAGCCAGTCGAGCTTGGCGTTGCGCATCCCCTTGGGCAGGGCGAGCCGGACATTCTGCTCGACGGTCCGCCAAGGCAGCAGGGTCGGCTCCTGGAACACGACGGCGATGCGGTTCGAGCCGCCTTGGGGCAATTGGAAGGAACCTGAAAAGTCGGTGTCGAGGCCGAGCAGGATGCGCAGCGTGGTGGTCTTGCCGCAGCCCGATGGCCCGAGCAGGCAGGCGAATTCGCCTTGCCGGACCTCAAAGGAAAGGTCGTGCAGCGCCGTCACCGGGACGCCCGCCGCGGACCTGAAGGTCTTTTCGGCGATGTCGACCCTAAGCGGGACGGCGACGCCAACGGGTTGCATGTCGTTCAACGGGCTGCACCAGGAGGAGTTCAATGAGGAGCATGATCGCGACGAAAGCCAGCGTGTAGGCGAGGATGGCTGCCACGTCGAAGAGCTGGAAATGGAGATAGATCTGGAAGCCGACGCCGTTGGAGCGGCCGAGCAGTTCGACCACCAGGACGATCTTCCAGATGAGGGCGACGCCGGACCGCGAGGCGGCGGCGAGGTAGGGCTGAAGCTGCGGCAGCAGGATGTGCCGCAGGCGGTCCAGGGGACCGAAACGATAGACCGCGGCCATCTCGGCGTAGCGCGGGTCGAGCGCCCTGGCGCCTTCGCGCATTGTCACCACGACGTTGGGAATCTTGTTCACCGCGACCGCGCCTATGGCCGCCGCCTCGTTGAGGCCGAACCAGATATAGGCGAGTACGATGATGACCAGCGCGGGGATGTTGAGGAACAGGACGACCCAGGGATTGAAGAACTGGTCCGCGCGGCGATGGACGCCGAGGAGGACGCCGATGACCGAGCCGATGACCATCGCCACGACGAACGCCGCAGCGACCCGGCCAAGCGTGACGCCGAGGTGGTAGGGCAGTTCGCCGCTCGCAGTATCGTTATAAAGCACCCGCCACACCTGGTCCGGCGGCGGGAATGCGCGGCTCGGCCAAGCCTCCGCAGCGAAGCTCCAAAGGAGAAACAGGCCGAGCAGGGACGCGGCGGTTGTCAGCGCCGGCACGGCGAACGCGCGCCGGCCCGAGCGGAGCGGCAGTGCCGCGCCCGCCGTGGTGATCCCGCGGTCGACACCCGGTGAAGTCATTTCGAAAGCTCCGGCCAGTATGTGCCCGGCGCCATTTCGGGCGCGCTGCCGACCAGCTTCTCGCCGCCGATTTCAGCGAGCACCCGGTAGAGCTTGCCGGCGTCGGCCTCTTCCTCGGCGATCGTCCGCGCCGGGATGCCCTCGCGGTAGCAGTCGCGCAGCTTTTCCAGTTCCGCGCCCTCGGCGCGGACGATCGGAGCCAGGCGCTGCCATTCGGCGTCCGACCGGGCCAGCAGATCCTTGGCCTGGGCGGAAGCCTTGACGAAGCCTTTCGCGGCGTCCGGATTGTCGTTCGCCCATTTCTCGTGGAAGACGTAGCCCAGCGCCGACACTGCGGCCGAGGCTCCGAGCGCCTTGGCCGCGTCCTCGGCGCCGACCAGGCGGCGAAAGTCGTTGGCTTCGAGCCGGGCGCAAAAATGCCAGAAATTCAGCACCGCATCGAGTTCGCCCTGCATCGCCTTTTCCGAAAGCAGCGGCGGCGCGCCGAAGACGATCTCGTTTGCCGTGGTCAGATCGACGCCGTGGTCGCGCCTGGCCAGCGCCTGGATGAGCAGCCAGCTCTTGTCGAGCGGACCGCCGGCGACGCCGATCTTTTTCTGCTTCAGGTCGGCGATGGTCCGGATCGGCGATTCCTGCCTGACCATGATGGCGCCGACCGCGGTGGAATAGGGGGCCAGCGTCACATCATCGCCTTCCGAGCGCTGGCGCGAAACCCACAGCCAGTCGGAGACGATGATGTCGATCTCGCCGGCCAGCATCGCGACATTGGTGGCGTCCTCGCCGGCGAAATACACGACTTCGAGGTCGATCCCGTTGGCGGCGTCGAGTTTGTGGTGCTTCACCGTGTCGAGTTCCCAGCTCACGGTGCCGAACTTCAGGACGCCAATGCGAACCTTTGCGGCGGCGCGAGCCGCGCCTGCTGCAGTGAGAACCGCGGCCGTTCCCAGCGCCGCCAGGCGAAGCGCGCCGCGTCTCGAAATCATCATGACATCTCCTCCCAAAGGCCGCAGATGAACGCGACCGGGCCGATGAGCGCTTGCGACATCAGATCGATCGCTCCTTGTCGGGAAAAGTGCACCGCCAGCGCACGACCTTGACGGTCGGGTGTTCGACGACCATTTCGCAATTTCGGCCGGCGCAAGGAGCATACACTGGAGCAGAGAGCCGCGGCTCTCGAAATAGAGATGCTCCTCCCGGCAGTTGCTCGGATTGGCGGTCAGGCAAACCGTCAAGATGAGATCGACCATTTCCATTTCAGCACCTTGCAACGGCGTCCCCGGGACGCTCGCCTCGACGTTTCAGCCGGAGAGTCGCCCTGGACAAAACGTCGTCGCTTGCCGGATTTCCTCAAGGTGCCCGTCGGGAAACCGGAATTGCGGGAAGCTACGCGGTCGCCCCATGGCCGTCAACAAAGACGAATGGACAGGCGTTCGCGATCGGCTGTGACAACGTATGTAGTTGACATCCTCCACCCTCCGTCTAGCTTTCCGAGGTGCAGGGACGGAATGACCCGCATGAATGCGCGTGCCGCCGCAAGGCTCGCATGCCATCGTCTAGGGCACTGTGACGAGCAATGAGGAAATGCCAATGCGCGCTGCCGCGTTTTTTGCCGCCATCTCAATCGTGACCCTGTCGACGGGGCAATCCCTGGCTCAGGATGCCGCCGCCGGCGAAAAGGTCTTCGCCAAATGCAAGGCCTGCCATGTTATCGACAAGGACCAGAACAAGATCGGGCCGTCGCTGATGGGCGTGGTCGGCCGAACCGCCGGCACCCATGCGGATTTCAAATATTCACCGGCCATGGTCGAGGCCGGCAAAGGCGGGCTGGTGTGGGACGACGCCACCCTGACGGAATATCTCCGCGCGCCTCGGGAAATGATCAAGGGCGGAAAAATGGCGTTCCCCGGCCTGAAGAAGGACGAGGATCTCGCCAACGTCATTGCCTATCTCAAGCAGTTCCCCGGATAACGGACGCTGTTCCGGCCATTTGCAGGCCGGCATCATCTGAATATCAACACACCTCAGGCGGCGTTGCGAACTCCGTTCAGCGCCGCCGGCAGGTCGAGCAGGCTGTCGCAGACCAGGTCGGCGCCAAGCTCGTCGGCTGGGATCTGCGTATAACCTCCGCGAATGATGGCGACCGGCAATCCGGCTGCGCGAGCGGCCTCCACGTCGGTGATGCTGTCGCCCACCATCAGCGCTTCGTGCGGTTCGGTCCCCAACTGCTCCAGCGCCAGCAGCAGCGCCTCCGGCGCCGGTTTCTTGCGGGTGACGGCGTCGCCGCCGACAATGGCTCCCAAGCGTTCCAGAAGTCCGAAATGCAGCAGGATTTCGCGGGTCGCGACTTGCGGCTTGTTGGTTGCGACTCCAAGCCGGATGCCGGCTACATGCAACCGCGCCAGCGCTTCGACCGCACCCGGCATAGGGCGTGTCCAGTGGGTGAGGTGGCGGCGGTAGATCGGCGCCATCTCGCGATTGGCTTCGTCAAGCCCCGTTCTCGAAAGCGGCCGGCCCGAAGCGGCAAAGGCCCGTTCGACCAGTTTTTCGATGCCGTTGCCGATCATCGATTTGACTTGCGCAAGCGTCAGCGGCGGCAGTCCTCTGCCGTCCAGCAACTCGTTGACGGCCGATGCTATATCGGGCGCCGAGTCGATCAGCGTTCCGTCGAGATCGAACAGGATAGCCTTGGGCAATCGAAACGACGTGTCAACGCTGCCGCTCATGCGGTGTCCTTCCATTTGATCGAGCAACCCATTGAGGCTATCTGGTCCTTCGGGCCGTTGCCGGTCCGGGCGACCTGCTTCATCGCTTCGAGAAGATCCCGGCGTAGATCGGATGCGCCGGCCTCCTTGCGGGAGGCGTCGAGGCGGCCGCGATACTGCAGCGTGAGGTCCCTGTTGAAGCCGAAGAAATCGGGCGTGCAGACGGCGTCATAGGCGCGCGCCACCGCCTGGTCCTCGTCGTGGAGGTAGGGAAAGCCGAAGCCGTACGCAGCGGCGAAAAGCTTCATGTTGGCGAAGGAATCTTCCGGATAGGCGTTCGCGTCGTTGGCGTTGATGGCGACGAAGCCGATGCCCTCGGCCTTGAGATCCTCGGCATCCCTGACGATGCGCCCGATGACCGCTTTGACATAGGGACAGTGGTTACAGATGAACGCCACGACCAGCCCATTGGGGCCGGCCTGATCGAAAATCGAGTGCGTCCGTCCGTCGGTGCCGCGGAGCGTGGCGTCGACGGCCGGCCAGCCGAAATCGCAGACGGGTGGGATTGCCGCCATTGTCGCCTCCTGCCGATTGCTCCTACGCCGCCTTCCTGATCGCCCCGTCCGCCGCGCTGCGGATCGCTTCTATGTTGGCGCGATAGGCTGTTTCGGTTCCGCCCTTGAACACCGCCGAGCCGGCGACCAGCACGTTTGCGCCAGCGGCGGTGACCAGCGGCGCCGTCTCGGGAGTGATGCCGCCGTCGATCTCGATGTCGATCGGACGCTGCCCGATCATAGCCTTGACGCGCTTCACCTTCTCGATGACCGCCGGGATGAATGCCTGGCCGCCGAAACCGGGGTTGACGGTCATCAGGAGAACGAGGTCGAGCCGGTCGAGCACATATTCGATGACGCTTTCCGGCGTCGACGGGTTGAGCGATACCCCGGCCTTCTTGCCGAGGTTCTTAATCGCCTGCAGGGAGCGGTCGAGATGCTGCCCGGCCTCGGCATGCACCGTGATGATGTCGCAGCCGGCGTCGGCGAAGGCGGCGAGATAGGGATCGGCGGGCGCGATCATCAGATGACAGTCGAACACCTTGTTCGTGCGGCCCCGGATCGCCTTAATGACAGGCGGGCCGAAGGTGATGTTGGGCACGAAATGACCGTCCATCACGTCAAGATGGATCCAGTCGGCCCCGGCGGCGACGATGGCCTCGACTTCTTCGCCAAGACGCGAAAAATCAGACGACAGGACTGAGGGCGCGATGATGGTGCGGGAGGTCATGTCTCGTTCTCATCTCTTTTGCATGGCATTTGCCAGTCACATTGCCTTGCGGGTTGCGACGTCTCAAGTAACCGCGCCGTCAGCCGGATCGCCGTCGAGCTTGCCTTCCACGAAAACCCGGCTGCCGCGGATATCCTGCTCCTCTATGGTGATCAGGTCGAGCCTGGTCAACTTTTCGCCCCGCCCGGCAAACAGGCGGTTGGCCTGCCGGAGGCGTGCCCGGTCGAGCGCGTTGCGGATCGAGCGAGCGTTGGAAAAGTGCGGCAGCTTCATTCTGAGAGGGATATATTCCTCCAGCGCCGCTGCTGCACTTTCGCTCAGCCGATAATTCTGGCCAGCCAGCATAATGTCGGCGATCGACTTGAGTTCGGCGGGACTGTAATCGGGAAAGTCGAGATGATGGGCAATGCGCGAGCGCATGCCCGGATTGCTGTCGAAGAAGCGATCCATCTTGTTCTTGTAGCCGGCCAGGATGACGACGAGGTCGTCGCGGTTGTTTTCCATGCACTGCAACAGGATCTCGATGGATTCCTGGCCGTAGTCCCGCTCGTTTTCGGGCTTGTAGAGGTAATAGGCCTCGTCGATGAACAACACGCCGCCCATCGCCCGCTTGATCACCTCGCGCGTCTTGGGCGCGGTGTGGCCGACATATTGCCCGACAAGATCGTCGCGGGTGACCGAAACCAGATGGCCTTCGCGCACATAGCCCAGCCGGTGCAGGATCTCGGCCATCCGCAGCGCCACCGTGGTCTTGCCGGTGCCGGGATTGCCGGTGAAGTTCATGTGCAAGGTCGGTGTTTCGGACGAGATGCCGAACTTCTTCCGCAGCCGGTCGACCAAAAGGAGCGCCGCGATCTCGCGGATGCGTGTCTTGATCGGTTTCAGGCCGACAAGCTCGCGGTCGAGCTTGTCGATCACCTCGTCGATGCTCGAAGCCTCGAACTCCTCCTGCAGATCGACCATCTCGCCGTCACCGACGGCCGTCTGGTCCAGGCTCTTCAGCATGGCGCGCCTCCTGTTTGCGGGGAAACCGGCAACACTGCTCCAGTCGCTGGAGCAGCGTTGCAAACGGCTGCTACGATCGCTCGCCTTCCGGCCGATCGGTCGCGTAGGGAACGATGGTGTAGCCCTGGCTGCGGCCGTCGCGCTCCTGGCGCAGCAGGCGGAAGCCCGGTTCGTTCGGCGGCCGATTGACGATGAACGACATGCGCGGCGCCTCCCAGCCCTTGCTCGAATCAAAGGCGGTAACGCGCACGTACATGTTCGGAAAGGTCTTCCGGCAAGAATCGACTTCCATCATTATGCCTGCCGGATCCTTCAGATCGAACATCGGATTGCCGTACATCTCCCAGTAGGTATTACGGGGATGCGGATCGTCCGTGTATTCGAGGCTGACGGCCCAGCCGTTCTTCAGCGCGTATTTGATCTGCGCCGAGATCTGCGTGTCGGTCAGGTCGGGCAGGAACGAGAACTGTCCCTGTGTGACCTTGTTTCCGGGGTTTGTCATCATGGCTGTGGTCCTTCCTGTCCTTAGAGGCTCGGGGTCGCGGTCGGCACGAAATCGGCGGTGTCCGTCGATTCGTAGTTGAAGGTCACGTCCTTCCAGGTCGTCAGTGCGGCCTTCAGCGGCGAGCACCACTTTGCTGCCTCTTCAAGGATTTGTGGCCCTTCACGCAGATAGTCGCGGCCCTCGTTGCGGGCGAGGATCATCGCTTCCAGCGCCACGCGGTTGGCCGTCGCGCCGGCCTGGATGCCGTCCGGATGGCCGATGGTGCCGCCGCCGAACTGCAGCACCACGTCCTCGCCGAGGTAGTGGATGAGCTGGTGCATCTGCCCGGCATGGATGCCGCCCGACGCCACCGGCATCACCTTGTTGAGCGAAGCCCATTCCTGATCGAAGAACAGCCCGGTCTCCAGATTCTGCGCCGTGCGTTCTTCGCGCAAGGTATCGTAGAAGCCCTTGATCATCAGCGGGTCGCCCTCGAGCTTGCCGACGACGGTGCCGGCATGGATGTGGTCGACGCCGGCCATGCGCATCCACTTGCAGATGACGCGGAAGTTCATGCCGTGGTTCTTCTGGCGCGAATAGGTCGAGTTGCCAGCGCGGTGCAGGTGCAGGATCATGTCGTTGCGCCGCGCCCATTTGGCCATCGACTGGATCGCAGTGTAGCCGATGACGAGATCGATCATGACGATGCACGAGCCGAGTTGCTTGGCGAACTCGGCGCGTTCGTACATCTCCTCCATCGTGCCGGCGGTGACGTTGAGATAGTGGCCCTTGACCTCGCCGGTGGCGGCCGATGCCTTGTTCACCGCCTCCATGCAATAGAGGAAGCGGTCGCGCCAATGCATGAAGGGCTGCGAGTTGATGTTCTCGTCGTCCTTGACGAAATCGAGCCCGCCCTTCAGGGCTTCATAGACGACGCGGCCGTAGTTGCGGCCCGAGAGGCCGAGCTTGGGCTTGGTCGTGGCGCCGAGCAGCGGCCGGCCGAATTTGTCGAGGCGCTCGCGCTCGACCACGATGCCGGTCGCCGGCCCCTGGAAGGTTTTGAGATACGCAACCGGGATGCGCATATCTTCCAGGCGCAAGGCCTTGACCGCCTTGAACCCGAACACGTTGCCGATGATCGATGCCGTGAGATTGGCGATCGATCCAGGCTCGAACAGGTCAAGGTCGTAGGCGATGTAAGCGAAATACTGCTGTTCGGTTTTCGTGCCGGGCCCGGTGTTGGGCACCGGTTCGGAACGATAGGCCTTGGCGCGGTAGAGTTCGCAGGCGGTCAGCCGGTCGGTCCACACCACCGTCCATGTCGCCGTCGAGCTCTCGCCTGCGATCGCAGCGGCCGCCTCCTCATGGTCGACGCCAGGCTGCGGGGTGATGCGGAACATCGCGATCAGGTCGGTGTCCTTCGGCCGGTAGTCCGGCTCCCAGTAGCCCATCTGCTTGTAGGGGATGACGCCGGAGCGATAACGCTCCTTGCCTTCCTTGAGGGTCCCGGTCGTCTGTATGTCCACCTTGATCATGGCAAATCTCCTGTCTGTTGCTCAGGCCGCTTTGGCCGTGGCGATCTGCGGGTCGAGCTTTCCCGCGGCGTAGCGTTTGGCCATCTCGTCCATCGCGATGACCTTGATCTTGGAAGCATTGCCCGCGGCGCCGAAGCGTTCGAGCCGGTCGCGGCAGAGATCGCGCATGGCGTCCATCGCCGGTTTGAGGAACTTGCGCGGATCGAATTCGGCGGGGTTCTCCATGGCGATGCGGCGGAACTGGCCAGTCATCGCCATGCGGCAGTCGGTGTCGATGTTGACCTTGCGCACGCCGTGGCGGATGCCGCGCTCGATTTCCGCTACCGGCACGCCATAGGTCTGGGGCATCTCGCCGCCGAACTTGTTGATCACGTCCTGCAGTTCCTGCGGCACGGACGATGAGCCGTGCATGACGAGGTGCGTGTTGGGCAGTTTGCGGTGGATCTCCTCGATCACGCGCATGGCAAGAATATCGCCGTCTGGCTTTCGGGTGAACTTGTAGGCGCCGTGCGACGTGCCGCAGGCGATCGCCAGCGCGTCGACCTTTGTGCGCATGACGAAATCCAAGGCCTGGTCGGGATCGGTCAGCAGCTGGTCTTGCGAGAGAGCGCCTTCCGCACCGTGGCCGTCCTCGGCCTCGCCATGGCCGCTCTCGAGCGAGCCGAGCACGCCGAGCTCGCCTTCGACCGAAGCCCCGACCCAGTGCGCCATGCGCGCCACCCGTTCGGTGATCGCGACATTGTAGTCGTAGCTCGCCGGCGTCTTGGCGTCGGCTTCCAGCGAGCCGTCCATCATCACCGAGGTGAAGCCGTGGCGGATCGCGGTCAGGCAGGTCGCTTCGTCGTTGCCGTGGTCCTGGTGCATGCAGACCGGTATCTGCGGATAGATCTCGGCCAGAGCGTCGATCATCTTGGCCAGCATGATGTCGTTGGCGTAGCTGCGCGCGCCGCGCGACGCCTGGATGATCACCGGCGCGTCGCAGGCCTTCGCGGCTTCCATGATGGCGAGGCCCTGCTCCATGTTGTTGATGTTGAACGCCGGCACGCCGTATCCGTGCTCTGCGGCATGGTCGAGAAGCTGGCGAAGGGTGATGCGGGCCATTGGCGGTTCTCCTCAGATGACAAGCTTGCGAGCCGCCTCGGCGACTGCTTCGGGCGTGATGGCGAAGTGGCGATAAAGGTCGGGGGCAGGGGCGCTTGCACCGAAGCCGGTCATGCCGATGAAGACGCCGTTGTCGCCGATCCAGCGGTCCCAGCCGAGCCGAGCCGCCGCCTCGACAGCAACACGCGGAGCCGAGCCGAGGACTGCGCGGCGGTATTCGTCGTCCTGCTCCTCGAACAGTTCCCAGCAGGGCATCGAGACGACCGCGGCAGCGATGCCGTGCTCGGCATGCAGCCTTTGCGCGGCCGAAACGGCGATCTCGACTTCCGAGCCGGTGGCGATCAGCGTCACCGCGCGGCGTCCCGCCGGCCCGCGCAGGAGGTAAGCGCCGCGGCTCGACCGGTTTTCGTCGGTATGCGCGTATCTGAGCATGGGCAGGTTCTGGCGCGAAAGCACCAGCACGCTCGGCCGTTCCTTTGCTCTAAGCGCCAGTTCCCAGCATTCCGCCGTCTCGATGATGTCAGCCGGACGGAACACATTGAGGTTGGGCGTGGCGCGCAGCATTGCCAGGTGCTCGATCGGCTGGTGCGTCGGGCCGTCCTCGCCGAGGCCAATGGAGTCATGCGTCATCACGTAGATGACGCGCTGCCCCATCAGGGCCGACAGCCGCATGGCGCCGCGCGCATAGTCGGCGAAGCAGAGGAATGTCCCTCCATAAGGAATGAAGCCGCCATGCAGCGCGATGCCGTTCATCGCCGCCGCCATGCCGTGCTCGCGGATGCCGTAGTGGACATAGCTGCCGGCATAATCGCCAGGAGCGATGCGGTTCATGCCCTTGGTGATGGTAAGGTTCGAATGCGTGAGGTCGGCCGAGCCGCCGATCGTCAGGTCGGTCGCCGCATTGATCACGCCGAGCGCCATTTCCGACGCCTTGCGGGTCGCGACCTTGGTCTCCTTCTCGACATGCTCCTTGCGGAAAGCCGAGAGCGCCTCGAATACGGCTTCCGGCAGCGCGCCGGAGATTGCGCTTTCGAAGGCCGTGCGCTGCGGCGATGCGGTCAGGTTTTGTTCCCAGGCAAGCCGTGCGAGCCGGCCGCGGTCGGCTACCTCGCGCCAGGCGTCAAGTATCTCGTCCGGCACCTCGAAGGGCGCATATGGCCAGCCGATGTTTTCGCGCGTGGCGGCGATTTCGGCGTCGCCCAGCGGTGCGCCATGCGTCTTTTCCGAGCCGCCGAGATTGGGCGCGCCCTTGCCGATCACCGTTCGGCAGGCGATCAGCGACGGCCGGTCCGACCGTTGCGCTGCCTCGATCGCCTCGGCGACGGCCTCGATGTCGTGGCCGTCGACCTGGCTGACATTCCAGCCGGCGGCGGCAAAGCGCGCCGGCTGGTCCATCGACGTGGAGAGGGCGGTGGGGCCGTCGATGGAAATGGAATTGTCGTCCCAGAAGACGATCAGCCGGTTGAGCCTGAGATGGCCAGCGAGATCGATCGCTTCGTGGCTGATGCCTTCCTGCAGGCAGCCGTCGCCGGCGATCACATACGTGTGGTGATCGACGAGTTCCTGGCCATGGCGCGCGGCAAGCATGCGCTCGGCCAGCGCCATGCCGACCGCGGTGGAAATGCCCTGGCCAAGCGGCCCAGTGGTGGTTTCGATCCCCAGCGCATGACCGTATTCGGGATGGCCGGCGGTGCGGCTGCCGAGTTGGCGGAAGCGCTGCAGCTCTTCGATAGGCATGTCGGAATAGCCGAGGAGATAGTGCAGCGCGTATTGCAGCATGGAGCCATGGCCGGCAGAAAGCACGAAGCGGTCGCGGTCGGGCCAGTCCGGCTTCGACGGATCGATCGTGATGAAGCGGTTGAAGAGCACCGTCGCCACGTCCGCCATGCCCATCGGCATTCCGGGATGCCCGGAATTTGCCTTCTGCACGCTGTCCATCGCCAGCGCGCGGATGGCGTTCGCCATGTCGCGCTCGGAGACGGCGGTTTCGGGAGCGGTCTTGATTGCAACTTGGCTCATGAGAAATTCCTCCACTTCCGCGCGCCGTAACCGGACGCATCCCGGATTCGAATCGGCTCCGCCCCATCGCCTGGTCCCACTGGCCACCCACTTCCCGCTGGAAAGAGGAGGTCGGTCAGCCTCTGCGCCAGTTTTTCAAGGACACGTTGAAGGCGACGCGAAATCGCCGGGCGAGGGGGCGTTTGAATGGCCATAGTCATCTCCTTCAGGACACGCGGCGCTTGCGCTCGATCAGTTGCAGGATGAGCGGGGTCAGGATGAGTTGCATGGCGAGATCGAGCTTGTTGCCCGGCACGACGATGGAATTCGGGCGCGACATGAAGCTGTCGTGGATCATCGACAGCAGGTAAGGAAAATCGATGCCGCGCGGATTGGCAAAGCGGATGACCAGCATCGATTCATCGGGCGTCGGTATCCAGCGGGCGATGAACGGGTTCGACGTGTCGACGATCGGCACGCGCTGGAAATTGATGTTGGTCAGAGCAAATTGCGGAACGATGTAGCGGACATAGTCCGGCATGCGGCGCAGGATCACGTCGACCACCGCTTCCGTCGAATAGCCGCGCGTGGCGCGATCGCGATGGATCTTCTGGATCCACTCGAGATTGATGACCGGCACGACGCCGATCTTCAGGTCGGCATGCCTGGCGAGGTCGACCTTGCCGGACACGGCGCAGCCATGCAGCCCTTCGTAGAAAAGCAGATCGCTCGGCGGAAACTCGCGCCAGTCGGTGAAGACGCCCGGAGGCGTGCCGTAGAGCTTTTCCTCCTCCTCGTCATGGACATAGGTGCGGGTCTTGCCCGTGCCCCGGCGACCGTATTCCTCGAACACCGCTTCCAGGATTTCGAGCTCGTTGGCTTCGGCGTTGAAGTGGGTGAAGTTGGGATTGCCCCTCGCTTCTTCCTCGGCGACCTTTTCCTTCATCCCGGCACGGTCGTAGCGGTGAAACGCGTCGCCCTCGATGAAGGCGGCCTCGATTTTCTCGCGGCGGAATATCTGCTCGAATATCCTCTTGACCGAGGTGGTGCCCGCTCCGGAGGAGCCGGTGATGGATATGATCGGATGCTTTGCGGACATGGCTCGGCCTCAGGCTCGGAACAGGCCGCGATTGCCGAACAGCGGCGCACGTTCGCCGATGCTCGACGGCTCGGTGTGGTAGCGGGCGATGCGGTTGACCTCCCGCGATGATCCAAAGACCACCGGGATGCGCTGGTGCAGGCCCTCGGGCTCGATCTCGAGGATGCGGTTGACCGTGTCGGTCGCCGCTCCCCCGGCCTGCTCGACCAGATAGGCGATCGGGTTCGCCTCATAGACCAGCCGGAGCCGGCCCTGGTGGTAGCCCTTGCGGCTGTCGCCGGGATATAGGAACACGCCGCCGCGGATCAGGATTCGATAGCAGTCGGCGACCAGCGAGGCGATCCAGCGCATGTTGAAATCGCGCTCGCGCGGGCCTTCACTACCCTTCAGGCAGTCGTCCACATAGAGCCTGACGGCCTCGTCCCAGTGCCGGTAGTTGGCGGCGTTGATAGCGAATTCCTGGGTGCGCTCGGGAATGATGCGGCTCTCATAAGCCTGGACGAAGGCGCCGAGCCGGGCCGAGAGCACGAAGACATGGGTGCCGCTGCCCAGCGACAGCACCAGCGCCAGTTGCGGCCCGTAGATGAAGAAGCCGGCGCCGAGCTGGTTCGTTCCGGCCTGCAAAAAAGGGGCGGCCGGATTTGCGTCCGGCGCGCCAGTTGCAGGGAGGAGCGAGAAAATCGTTCCGATCGACACGTTGGTATCGATGTTGGAGGAGCCGTCGAGCGGGTCGATAGCGACGGCCAGCGGCGCGTCCTTGTTGAGCAGCACCGGCTGATCGAGTTCCTCCGACGCATAGAATGCGACCGGTGCGTGGCGCATGGCGTCGAGGAAAATGTCGTCGGCGAAGACATCCAGGTCCTTCTGGATGTCGCCATCCGTATTGGCGCCGCGCGTCCCGGCGAAGGCCGCGCCCAGGACCCCCTGGTTGATGACGTGGCGGATCTTGACGGCGGCCTCGGCGAGTTGATGGATCGTGGCAGCCACGGCCGGGCGAAGGCTGTCGCCGTGGCCGATATAGGAATTCAAGAACGCATCGAGCGTAGCCGCTGTCATCATGACCTCCCGAGCCGGCCTCGCCTCCTCACGGGGTTGGCTGCTCCTGTGTAGGGTCATCAAAAATGGCGGATAAGTAAATTTTAATAACTTTACGAGTGAGCTAAAAATAACTTACTGTTGGCCATGCGTAATCTCACCCTCAAGCAGCTCAAGGCGGTTCAGGCGATCGCCAGCCAGGGCAAAATCGTCAACGCCGCCAAGCTGTTGGCCCTTTCGCCGCCGGCAGTGACGATCCAGTTGGGGCAGTTGGAGGAGGAGGTCGGGCTGTCCTTATTCGACCGGACCGCGAACGGCATGCGTCCCACTGCCGCAGGACTGGCGTTTGTCGACGCCGCGCAGGTGATCGAGGAGCGGCTGCGCCTGCTGGGTGACCAGATGGACGCGATCAAGGGGGTGCGCGCCGGCAGCCTGAAGCTCGGCGTGGTCTCCACGGCGAAATATTTCGCGCCGCGCATGATGGCCGCTTTCATGAAAGAATATCCCGACATCGACATGCGGCTCGCCATCGGCAATCGCGCCGAGACCATAGCCAGCCTGAAGAACCACGATGTCGATATCGCGCTTATGGGACGGCCGGCCAAGGACGTGCCGGTTCGCGCTTCGGCCTTCGGCGACCATCCGCTGGTCATCATCGCCCCGCCGGACCATCCGCTGGCCAAGGAGCGGGACATTTCCAAGGAGCGCATCGCCGAGGAGCATTTCCTCATCCGCGAACGGGGCTCCGGCACGCGCATTTCCCTGGAGATTTTCTTGAGCGAAGTGCCCGGCCGCATAGACGAACTCGGCGTCGAAATGGGCTCGAACGAGACGATCAAGCAGGCGGTGATGGCGGGGCTCGGCATCGCCTTCATCTCGGCCCATACCATAGCCTTTGAGGTGGAGACCGGCCGACTCGTCATTCTCGACGTGGTAGGCATGCCGATCCGCCGGCAATGGTTCGCCGTCATGCGCACCGACCGGGCGATCTCGCCGGCCATGGCCACCTTCCACGACTTCCTGATGCGAAAGGGCGCCATGTATTTGCCGCTGTTCGGGAAACTTTATCCGGAGGCGCGAGTAGGGAGTAGGGAATAGGGAAAATGCTTGCGGCCAGCAGATCGTTTCTGCGATCTCATTCGCTATTCGCTATTCGCTATTCGCTATTCGCTATTCGCTATTCTCAGAATTTCCGAGATCGCCTTCGCCAACGCATAAAGCCGCTGCTCTATGAGCGTCGGGACTTCGCAGACGTAAGTGAGCGACTGCACGCGCTCCTCGAAGATGCGGGTTTCCCAGATCAGCCGGTCGGTGCGCAACGCGACCTCGTTGACGTCCGCGTCGGGCTTTGTGCGCAGGGCGTCGACCTCGGAGGCTTCCTTGCGCAGCCGCGCCGCCAGTTCGAGCTGTTTGCGGGCATAGCGGGCGATGCCGGAGATGACTTGGGAGCGCTCGGCGTTCATGTAGTCGAACAGGCCCTGGACCAGCATCGTCATGCGGTCGTTCTTCTGGTCCGCCGGCAATCTGGTCGCGAAGTCGCGGATCTGCTTTTCCGCCTCGGCGATTGGCACCCGCCGCGCCGCGAGTTCCTTCACGAGCGCTGGGATTTCCTGGTCCTTCGCCCAGTCCTTTGCCGTTTGCGGCAGGTCCGGCCCGTTCCAGATCTGTCCAAGCGAGAGTTCGGGCACCTTGCGCTGGATGCAGGGCCAGTCGGGATCGGTGTTCATTGCGGCCAGCGCCGCGCCCGCCGCCGGCAGGAGCAAGACGGCCAGGGCCAGGCTGCGGACAAGGCTCGTTTTGCGCATCAGGCGTTTCCTCCGGTATCCTGCTTGCGGGTCATCAGGCCGCGCGACGGATCGTAGGCGATGATCGCGCCGCCGAGGAACAACACCGTGCAACCGGCGACCACCGCCAGCGAAAACCACTCGATCTGGCCGTAGAAGGCGAAGCGGATCAGCTCGACGGCATAGGTGAAGGGGTTGGCGAGACAGATCTTGTAGAGCAGGGGGCTCGATTCCTGGATCCGCCATAGCGGATAGAGTGCCGGCGAGGCGAAATACATGGGGAAGATCACGAAGTTCATGACGCCCGCGAAGTTCTCGAGCTGCTTGATCATAGAGGAAAGCAGCAGCCCCAGCGCGCCGAGCATCACGCCGGCCAGGAACAGCGCCGGAAGCACGAGCAGGTAACCGATCGGAGGCGCCTTGACGCCCCAGAACCAGGCGATGCCGAGGAACACATAGACTTGGGCGATCGACACGGCGACGCCGGCGAGCAGCTTGGAAACCAGCAGGAACCAGCGCGGAAACGGACTGACCAGCAGCGTTCGCATGTTCCCCATCTCGCGGTCGTAGACCATCGACAGTGATGATTGCATGCCCGAGAACAGAAGGATCATGCCGCAGAGGCCGGGCGTGATGTAGACCTCGTAGAGCACGTAGGTCTTGTAGGGCGGGATGATCGAGACGCCGAGCACCTGCCGGAAGCCCGCCGCGAAGATGAACAGCCACAGCAGCGGCCGGACCAGCGAGGAGATGAAGCGTTCGCGCTGGTTGAGGAAGCGCAGCCCCTCGCGGACGAGGATGCCTTTCAGGCAGATGAGGTAGGCGGCGAGGCCGAACCCAGGCGCCGGCAACGACGCAACCTTTGTCTCGGTTTTCCCGGGCAGGGGGCTCATGACGGGTTCTCCGTGCCGGCAGCCGGAGCCTTGCGGCTGAGCTTGGAAAAAGCCTCGCCGATGGTCTTTGCGCCAGTCGTCCGCACCACCTCGGCGACGCTGCCCTTGGCGACCAGGTTGCCTTCGGAGAGCACCACGACGTGGTCGCTGTCGTCGACCTCGTCGATCAGATGCGTCGCCCAGAAGACACTGATGCCTTCGGTCTCGACCAGCCTGCGTATGGCTGCGAGGATGCCCGCCCGCGACTGGACGTCGAGCCCGACCGTCGCTTCGTCAAGCAGCAGGAGCGGCGGACGGTGCAGCAGCGCGCGGGCGATCTCGATGCGCCGCATCTGTCCGCCCGACAGGCTGCGCGCCTTGTCGCGCAGGCGATCGCTCATCTCGACCTGCGCCAGCAAAGCGTCGATGCGCCGCCGCGCCTCGGTCGAGCCCAGCCCGTGCAGCGAGGCATGGTAGGAGAGGTTCTGGTAGACCGTGAGATCGAGGTCGAGCGTGCGCGCCTGGAACACGATGCCGAGCCGCCTCAGTGCTTCGCCGGAGCTGCGGCCGATATCGTGGCCGAAGATGCGGATAGCGCCGTGGCGCGTGTCGTAGAGATGGCTGATCAGGGAGAACAGCGTCGTCTTGCCAGCTCCGTTGAGGCCGAGAAGCACGGTGAAGGTGGCGGGCGCGATCGAGAAGGAAACGTCGTTCAGCGCTCGCTTCGGACCGTAGGAATGGCTGACCGCGGCAACATCGAGAGCCGCCACGCCATCCGCTCCCCTGCCTGTCCTCACATGCTGCAACCGGTTCGTTCCCTTTCGCTGGCGCGCCGGCAATCCGGCGCGCGGATTGTGGCGTTACTTGATCGTGATCGTGCCTTTCATGCCCTTGTCGGCGAGATCGGGCACCGACCATGTATAGATGCCCGGCCGGACGGTGGTAAATTGCACCTGTATCGTCCCGTCCGCGTCGAATTCGAGCCAGGCCGGCGCGCCGTTCATATGGACTTCGAGATCGTTGATGACGATCTGGTTGTTCCACACATTTCGGAAAAGATCGGTGTGGAATTTGTATTCCAGGCCGCCCGCGGCCGAGATTTTCCAGCGATAGCCTTGTCCGGCGATCAGTTCGAAATCCTTCTGGTTGGCCGTGAACTGGTCTTCCTTGGTCCCGAGGATGAGTTCAGGCACGTCCTTGCTGGCGCGCGTCGGCTTCTCGTCCGGCGCCGCTTGCTCCGTGGCCGCGGCGGCAGCTTCATCATCATCGTCGTCGCTGTCCTGCGCCCAGACCTGGCCCTGCGTGGCGGCCAGCCCGACCAGCGCGGCGAAAGCGATTGCCCGAAATTTCCTCATGGTCTCCTACCCTTCTGCTTTTAATCCATTGATTTCAATTGGGCGATACGACGACGCCCCACGGCAGGGCGCCGACCGTGACGGACTGCACCGGCTCGTCGGTCGCCACGTCGATGAAAGTGATGTCGTTCGAAACGCCGTTGGTCGAAATGATCGTCTTCTGGTCGGGCGTGAAGGCCAGTTGCCAGACGCGCTGGCCGACCAGCACGTATTTCTCCACCTCGTAGGTCTCGGTATTGACGACCGCCACGCGGTTGGCGGGGCCGAGCGCGACATAGGCCTTCTTGCCGTCGGCGGTGATGCGGACGCCGACCGGCTGGATCGATTCGGCGCGCAATCCGGGGATCTCAAAGGTGATCTTGTGCTTGATCTCGCGCGTCGCATTGTCGATCACCGAGACCGTTCCGCCGATCTCGGCGCTCACCCAGGCTTGCGAGCCGTCGGGCGTGAACTCCACGAAGCGCGGGCGGGCGTCCACTAGCACGTTGTGGGTGATCTCGTGGGTCGCGGTGTCGATGAAATGCGCCATGTTCGTCGTTTCCGACGTGTTGACCATGGTCTTGCCGTCGGGGCTGACACCCATGCCTTCCGGCTCGACGCCCACCGGCACCTCGGCGAGCACCTCCTTGCTTTCGAGGTCGATCACCGTGACGAGATTGTCGTCCTCGTTGGCGACATAGAGCGTTTTGCCGTCGGGCGAGAGCACGAACAGTTCCGGGTCCGGGCCGGACGGAAGCGATCCGACGATTTCATGTGTCGCGGTGTCGATGATCTCGATCGTGTCGTCGTCGCTGGCGCAGAGATAGATCAGCTTGCCGTCATGCGAGATGGTGATGCCGCGCGGCCGCTGCCCGACATTGATGGTCTTGACCACCTCCATCCTGGTCGAGTCGACGACGCTTACCGTATTGTCCTTCTCGTTGGAGACATAGACCATGTAGGCCGAAGCGGGGCTGGCCGTGAGGCCGGCCGCCATAAGGCCGGCCAAGGCTGTCAGTCGTCTTCGCATCAAAAAACTCCTCCCGATGTATATTGGCTACTCAAAAGCGCATTTGGTCTCCGGCTCATCGATGCCGAGCGTGTCGAGTTCAGAGACCTGATGCAGGAAGCCCTCCTGCGGCGAAGTCGAAACGACCGAACGCCCGTCGCCGAGGAAGATCGGCTGGCGCAATTGCCAGTTCCACTTGCGGAAGGTCAGCTTCTGGCCCTTGAAGGCGGCGATCGAGAAATCGTCAGCGCGGATGAAGGCCTCGACCTTGGCCGGATCGGCGCCAGGCGTGCGCGTCGCCGCCTCGCCGACGATGCGCACCGCGGTCCAGGCCGCCATGTCCTTCGATAGCATGCGCCGGCCATTGGCCTTGGCGAAACGGTTCTGGATCTGCGTGCCGCCCCACTGCTCGCTGGCCGGGTGCCATGCAGACGGCGACAGCCCCGCCGTGCCGGCGACCGGCCGCGGAATCCATGTCCGGAACGGGACATAGGTGCCGAACACCTCGCTCTCGTCGGCGACCAGCACCACATCGTGGTCGGGCAGGTCCTGGGTGAAGACCGGCATCTGCCGCTGGATCTGGACGACGCCGGAATCGGTCCGCCTCGCCGTGCCGGTATCCTTGAATTCCTTTTCGGCGACGATCTCGCCGCCGAACCGCGTCGCCGCCCGGCGCAGCGCTTCGGCAAAAAGCTGGTCGCGTTCATGCGAGCCGTAGATCAGCACCCAGTTGCGCCACTGCTTCCAGATCAGATATTGCGCCAGCCCGTCGGCCAGCATGGTGCGCGTCGGCGCGGTGTGCAGCACGTTTACGCGGCATTCCTCCTCGCGCAGCACATCGTCGGTCGCCCCGACATTGAAAATCAGTACACCGTTGTCGCGGGCGACATCGGCGATCGAAAGCAACTGCCGGGCGGAGATGTCGGCAAGCACATAGCGGTCGCCCCTTTCGACCATCTTCCGGAAGGCCGGAACCACGTCGGCGTCCGGTTTCACCTCGGTCACGTCGAGGATGAATTTCTGGCCGAGAAAGCTGCCGGTGGTGTTGTTGTCGCCGATCGCCGTTTCGGCCCCGGCGACGCCTTCGTCGCGCGGCGGAACGTCGAGCACGGACAGCGCGAGTTGCGGCGCGTAGGCGCGCAGATAGCCGATCTTTATTTCCGTGACCTGCTTTTCAGGCTTGGACGTCTGCGGCTGTTCCTTGGGCGCGGTTTCCTGCGCTAGGACTGCTGAAGCGTTGACGACCAAAGGAAAAAAGCACAGGAAAGCCGCCAGAGTGCCTGGCACCGCGCTCGTCATCGATACAATTACCCTCTTCTTGCGCTAAAGTCCGATTGTTGTCGGCCCGGCGCGAAGTCAAGGTGCCCACCCATGACCATAACGAACGGAAAAAATTTATCAAACCCCTTAAGCGGAGATTTCGCGGCAGGTTTTTCCGCTAGTCTTGGCGCGAGGATCTGGCGGCACGAAACCGTCTATTTCCACAGCTGCAATCCTGTCCTCCAGGCTGGAGATTCTGAATGACCAAAATGCTGACCAGCGTCACGGGCGTCGCGGAGGCCGAGATCGCAATTTCCGGCGGTGCCGACATCATCGACCTGAAGGATCCGAAGGCTGGCGCGTTGGGCGCGGTCGCCACGGATGCGATCCGCCAGACCGTGTCGTCGGTCGCGGGACGGCGGGCCACGAGCGCGGTCTGCGGCGACCTGCCTATGGAGCCCGAAACCATACGCGCCAAGGCCGAGGAGATCGCCGCGACCGGCGTCGACTTCGTGAAGGTCGGCTTCTTCCCGTCGGGAAACATCGCCGCGTGCTCGGAAGCGCTCGCGCCGCTTGCCGCGCGGACGAAGCTGATCGCGGTCATGTTCGCCGATCTCGCGCCGGATTTCGAATTCCTGCCGGTGTTCGCCAAGGACGGTTTCCACGGGGCAATGGTCGATACGGCGATCAAGGCGAAGGGGCGGCTGCTCGATCACTTGCCTCCGGAACGCATCCCCAGTTTCGTGGAGCGCGCCCGATCGCACGGGCTCGCGGTCGGGCTGAGCGGCTCGCTCGAAGCGCCCGACATTCCCCGATTGCTGCCGTTTGCGCCTGACTTCCTGGGTTTTCGCGGTGCGCTTTGCGACCAGTCCGAACGCACCGCTTCCCTCAGCGCCGAGGCGATTTCGCAGATCCGCGAACTGATCCCCGAGGAATCACAGGCCGGCGCGCCGTCCAGCGTCGACTACCGCCTGCTGGCGGCCAGAGGCTACTCGCCGGGCGCGATCGACCCGGCGCTCGGTACCGACCGGATCTTCGTGCGGGATTTCGTCCTGCCGGTCCAGATCGGCGCCTACAGCTTCGAGCACGGGCACACACAGAAGGTGCGCTTCGACGTGACCGCCGATGTGCTTAGGGTCACGGACCACCCTGAGGACATGCGCCACGTCTTCTCCTACGACATCATCATGGATGGCATCCGCACCATCGTCGCGCGGGGGCACGTCCAGTTGAGCGAGACGCTGGCCGAAGACGTGGCGGCGCTCGTGCTGGAACATCCGCGCGTCATGCGCGTCGCGGTGAAGGTCGAAAAGCTCGAGCTTGGGCCGGGCGGCGTCGGCGTCGAGATCGAGCGCAAGAGAGCCAAGCGGCAGGCGGTGCGCTTGTCCGCCGAAGCCGATGCGTCGCCCGGTCATGGCAAGAAGGGCCTCATTTCGTGATGCGAGCCGTCGTAAAGCTCGGCGGCAGCACGGCCAACGAAGCCGTGATGGGCGAGTGGATCGTAGCGCTGGCGGGCTCAAAACTGCCGCTGGCGATCGTGCCCGGAGGCGGCCCCTTCGCCGACCAGGTCCGCGGCGTACAAAAACGCATGGGCTTCTCCGACAAGGCCGCCCACTCCATGGCGATCCTCGCGATGGACCAGTTCGGCCACGTCATCCTCGACCGGGACGACAGGCTCGTGCCGGCGCGATCGCTGGACGAGTTGGAGCGCGCGCTGGCAGATGGACGCGTTCCGATCTGGCTGCCGTCGTCGCTGGCTATTCCCGCGCAGGACATTCCGGCCTCCTGGGACATCACCTCGGATGCGCTCGCCGCCTGGCTTGCCGGAAAGCTCGGCGCGGATGCGCTGTTGTTGGTCAAGCAGACCGGTGCGTTCTCACCGGCCGACGATGTCGCCAGCCTGACGGCGCGGGGCGTTGTCGACGCCGGCTTTGCCGCCATGCTGCCGGCGGAGGTCGATTTTCACCTTGCCGGTCCCCACGATGCGGCTACCGCAGGCGCGATGCTGTCGTCGGGAAAATTGCCGGGAACGCTGATCTCCCGATCCGTGGCGTCGGTCAGGAAAACAGGATAGTGCTGGAAAATCTGCATACGCCGCGCTGGGCATGGGTTCTCACCGGGTCCGGCCACTTCTTCACGGAAAGCTTCGCGCTTATCCACGAGCTCGAACATTGCGATATCTTCGTCTCGAAAGCCGCGAACGAAGTGCTGCGCATGTACAAGCTTAAGCTGGATTTCCCCGACACGATGCGCGTCCTGCATGACAAGACGGCGAGTTCCGTGCCGGTCGGCGCCTTCTATCACGGCGTCTATCACACAGTGGTGGTGGCGCCGGCCAGTTCCAACACGGTCGCCAAATGCGTGCTCGGCATTTCCGACACGATCGCAACCAATGTCTTTGCCCAGGCGGGCAAATGCCGCGTCCCGGCCATCGTCTTTGCCTGTGATACCGCCCCCGAGCTCGAAACCATGGCGCCGCACGGGCTGGTCAAGGTCTATCCGCGCAGGATCGACCTGGAGCACACCGAACGGCTCAAAGGCTTCGAGCGGACCGAGGTGGTGGAATCGCTGGCAGGCCTCAAGGCCGCGATACGCCGCCGACGCGCCGAACTAGAATCCGATGACTGAGCGGCTGATCTTCCTGACCGGCCACCTGGCCAAGGCGCGGCTGGAACGGCTGCTGTCCGGGCTTGGAGAGACCGAATTCGCCTGGGAGATCGTGGACATCGGCGTCAAGGTCGCGGCGCTGATGACCGAGGACATCATCAAGCGCCGGCTGAAGCTCGACCACGGCGCGGACCGGATCATGCTGCCCGGCCGCTATCGCGGCGATCTCGAGCGTCTCTCAGAGCATTTTGGCGTGCCTTTCGTGCGCGGCCCCGACGAAATCGCCGACCTGCCGGCGTTCCTCGGCCGCCCAGGCGGCCCCCCGGACCTCTCCCGGCACGACATGCGCATCTTCGCAGAGATCGTCGACGCGCCGATGCTTTCGGTCGATGCGCTGCTGGCGCGGGCGAGGGAGCTTGCCGATGCCGGGGCCGATGTCATCGACCTCGGCTGCCTGCCCGAAACGCCTTTTCCGACGCTAGCCGAGGCAGTGCGGGAACTGAAGGCGCAGGGGTTTTCCGTCAGCGTCGATTCCGCCAGTATCGATGAACTGGCGATCGGTGCGCGGGCAGGGGCTGATTTTCTGCTCAGTCTGGACGAAAACTCGCTGCCGCTGGCCTTTGACCATGGGGCGACACCGGTGCTGATCCCGTCGGTACCCGGCGACCTGGATTCGCTTGGCCGCGCCATCGAGGCAGCGGAACGGGCCGGCATATCCTTCATGGCCGATCCCGTGCTTGATCCGATCCATTTCGGCTTCGCCCAATCGCTAAATCGCTTTATCGAGGCGCGCCGCCGCTGGCCTGAAGTCGAATTGATGATGGGCACCGGCAATCTCACCGAACTTACCGATGCCGACAGTTCCGGCGTCACCGCGATCCTCGCCGGCCTCTGCTCGGAACTCCAGATACGCAACGTGCTGACCGTCAATGTCAGCCCCCATACCGTCCGGACGGTGGAGGAGCACGATCTCGCGCGCCGCATCCTGTTTGCGGCCCGCGCCGACGGGGCGCTGCCGAAGGACTACGATCCGGGCCTCCTGCAAATCCACGACCGCAAACCCTATCCGGCCGCGGCCGAGGATATCGACGCCCTTGCCGCCGAGGTGCGCGACGCCAATTTCCGCATCATGACTGCCGAGGACGGCATCCATATCTTCAACAACAAGGGTCACGCGGTCGCCACGGACGCGTTCGAGCTCTTTTCCGGGCTGGGGGTCGAGGCGGACGGCGCCCATGCCTTCTATCTCGGCGCAGAGCTCATGAAGGCGGAGATCGCCTGGCGCCTCGGCAAGCGCTACACGCAGGACGAGCCGCTGGCCTGGGGCGTGGCGGCCCCGGCGCCGGAGACCGACCGCCTGCGCCTTGCCGAAGCCGGCCACACGCTTAAGGCCAAGAAGGAACGGTAGCGATGCCTTACATCCGCGAATGCATCATTACGACCGCCGACAGCGACGGGAAAGTCCACATTGCGCCGCTCGGCATCATTGCGGAGAAGGACGGCTGGGTGATTGCGCCGTTTCGCCCATCCATCACGCTCGACAATCTGGCGGCCGTGCCGTTCGCGGTCGCCAGCTACACCGACGACGTCCGCATTTTCGCCGGCTGCCTGACCGGCCGCAAGGACTGGCCGACCGTCGCGGTGGACGGCTGCCCCGTGCCTCGCATCGAAGCCGCGCTCGCGCATTCGGTGCTCCAGGTCGTCACCGTCCAGGACGACGGCGTGCGCCCGCGGCATTTCTGCCGCGTCGTCGAAGAGCGGACCCACGCGCCGTTTACAGGCTTCAACCGCGCCAAGGCGGCGGTGCTGGAACTCGCCATCCTGGTCAGCCGGCTGGGCATGCTGCCGCGCGAGAAGATCGAGGCCGAGATCGCTTATCTGACCATCGCCATCGAAAAGACCGCCGGCCCCGACGAGAGGGAGGCCTGGAGCTGGCTGATGCAGCGCGTCGACAATCATTTCGCGGCAACGGATACCGGACGCGCTGGCGCGTCATGATGTCGAAAAGTTGCAGGCTTTCAGATAAGATTATGCGGTAACCACAAAAGTCCTAGCCGCCTGTCTTCATGAATTCGATGATCGTTTTGCGCTGCGCCGCGTCGGTGATGCCGCCATACGGCTTCATGGTGTTGCCGTTCACGACTTGGTCGGGATTGGCAATGAATTTGTCGAGGTTGGCCTCGTCCCAGACAATGCCGGACTGCTTCATTGAATCCGAAAAATTGTAGCCCGGAGCGGTTCCGGCCTTGCGGCCGATCACGCCGGCAAGGCTCGGTCCCTGCCGGTGATCGCCTTCCTTCATCGTATGGCACGTGCGGCAACTACTGTTGAAGGCGGTCTGTCCATCTTCCTGCGCAAACCCCTGCGCGGCCGGAACAAATCCCAGCAGCGTGAGGGCGAATATCCGACCGTTCATGTCCACCTCCACGGCTTCGGAGGGGAACGCCTCGCGTCCGAAGCCGTTCCGGAGCGTTCAGTCGCAGTTCACTCCTGCATTCCCGCAAGCAGCGCGACGGCTGCCGCAGGGGCGGCGCTGCTTGCTTCGTTGCGCACCGCGTCGTCGGCCGGAATGATGTCGGCGAAGTCGATGAAGCGGCGCTCCATGCGCTCGGCAAGCCGCCTGATCTGCCAGCGCCCAGCACCGGCGGCTACGATCGGCGTGTCGTCGGCTAGCTTGCCGGCGACCCGGAACGCGGCGTCGTGGACCATGCGAAGCTGGCGCTCGCTGAACCAGCGCGCCACGTCGCGCCATTCGGCGGGCGAGAGATCGGCGGCGTCGCGCCCCACCATGCGGCCCAGCCGCGCCATCGAGGCCTCCGGCGTCTTCTCCTTGCCGTCGGCGGAAGTGTGCTTGTCGTCCTTCTCGTCGAGCACGCCCATGATGCGGTGCGCGTCGGCGATCGAGGCGAAGTATTCGTTCATCAGAGGGGTCAGCTGCCCGCGCACTGGCGCCGACGACGCTATGCCGAACAGGAAGGTGCGCGTGAAGCCGGTATAGACGAGCTCGCCAGTCATCAGCCGCTCGGCGTCGCTGTAGCCTTCGCCGGCGACCGCGCCGTCCCTGACCGGAATGATGTCGGTGGTGGTGGAGCCCATGTCGACGAACAGCGCGTCGCCGACGAGCTTAGCCACCAGCGAGGCAGTCGCGTGCCAGTTGGCGGAGGCGACATCGCCGCCGAGCCGGGCCGCCTGTCCGGCCCCGACGAAGCCGGACCGCCCGGCATAGATCAGATTGTCGCCGGACGGAAAATGTTGCGAAATCAGTTTCAGCAGCGACGCGACGCCGTCGTCCCGCGAGGGGAATATGTCCGACAGTTCGCCGGTCATGGTGAACGCGTTGAGATCGGCCCCGGCATAGACCGCCGACGCCTCGCGAAGCGCAGAGGTGAGATTGTCGAGGCCGAGCCAGAGCGGCATCAGGATGGTCGCCGCCTCGACGATCCGGCCATTTTCGGCCCGCGTGACCTTCAGATGCGCGCCGCCCACGTCGAAGCCGGCGATAGTGCTCTTTCCTTTTTCCAAAGTTCAGGCTTTCATCAAAAGGGCTGGCCACTTGCGGGAAAAGCGTTGCGTATCATCCCTGTTCTCGACTTGAAAGACGGCCAGGTCGTGCGTGCCGAAATGGGCAGGCGCGACCGCTACCGGCCGATCGTGACGCCGCTCAGCGCCAGCCCTGATCCCGTCTCGGTCGCAACGGGCCTGCGCACGCTCCATCCGTTTTCGGCCTTCTACATAGCGGATCTGGACGCCATAGAAGGCCGCGCGCCCAACGCTGAAGCGCTCGCCCGGCTGCAGGCGATGCCCGACGCGCCCGAACTTTGGGTGGATGCCGGAATTGCCGACGGGAAAGCGCTCGCCGCAGCTCTCGCCGAACCGTTGCTGCGCCCTGTGCTGGGCTCCGAATCGCAGCACAGCGATGCGCTGCTCCGGCGTTTTTGCGATCATCCCGGCCCCGTCCTTTCGCTCGATTTCTTTGCCGACGGCTTCCGCGGCCCGCCTTCCATCCTCAAAGAGCCAGCGTTCTGGCCGCGAACCGTGATCGTGATGACGCTGGCCAAAGTGGGGTCCGGCGCCGGCCCCGATTTCGCGCGGCTCGCGGAGATCAAGGCAAAGGCCGCAAGCCGTTCCGTCGTCGCCGCCGGCGGCGTCCGCAACGCAGCCGACATAAGCGCGCTTTCGTCGCTCGGTGTCGACGCTGCACTGGTTGCGACATCGCTCCACGACGGCACGCTCACGCCCGGGCAACTTGCGTCGCTCGGCGCAGCTTGACGATGCTGGATGCCGTTCCGGAGCGCGGCAATGCCGCGCCTCGGAACGGAGGTTCAAAAGCCGAGGGCTTTTTTCAGCCGGCGCAGCAGACCATCCGGCTCGGCGGAGGGCGTTATCTGTGCGGGGCTGTCTCTTGTCTAGGCCGCGAACGGATGCTTCACCTTGTCCCGCTGCGAGGTGGCTTCGGCGGCAGTCGGGATGCCTTCGACCGCGCGCTGGATGGCTTCCTTCGTCGCCTGATAGTTGTATTGCTGGATTTTTGCGTCGTCTTCGGCTTCCCAGTGGATGAAGACGCCGACGCAGATGAACAGGTCGTCCGCCTCGTTGGCGGGGATGATGCCGTCAGCGACGCTGTCCTGGACGGCCTTGGCGACCGCGTGCTGCGCGGGGCCGAACATCTGGACGGCCTGCTTGGCGCCCTTGATCGTGACCTTGTTGAACATCACCGTGTTGGGTTTGCACTGAAGATTGGGCGCGATCACCGCCAGAAGCGAGGTGAAACCGTCCTTGTTGTTGGTGAGTGCGTTGCAGAAAGCCGTTTCGACCGCGCTCCCCCTGGGTCCGATGAGCAGGTCGACGTGGGCGACTTCGTTGCCGTCGCCGACAAGCGATTCACCGACCATTACTTTAGAGATCTTTGCCATGCCAATTTCCTCCGAGACACAATTATGATGTCCATAGACGCCGCAACCGAGCGAGCGCTCGATGGACAGCTATCCTTGTTGGCAGCGTCCGGATTTGCCGGACCGGTTGGCTAGATAGCAGCGAAAGCGGTGCCTTCGCCGTAGAAATTGAAGCACCAACAATTTCATTACGCAAGGCGACGACCGAGAATGTGGACTAAAAGACAAGCCACCGTCAGGTCGGCCGAGGTGCCGGGGTTGATGTCGCGCGCCTTCAGCCGCTGGTCGAACTCCAGAAGCGCCGAAATGCGCAGCGCTTCGTCCCGCGCGTCGAGCGCGGCCCTTACGTCCGCCGCCTCGTTGCGAACGCCGTCGGCGGCCTCATCGCCTTGCTTGCGGGCCACGTGGCTGTCCGGAAAGCTCGCAAGAAACGCCATATAGGCGAAGATCGTGGGCCACATGCCGCTCTCGCCGCGAGACAGCGCCGCCTCCAGTGCCGGCAGCCCGACCTCGAATATGTCCTCGAAGCCGGTAACATATTGGCGCGCGATCCTGTCGCGGCCGGACGCCTCGCGCATGGCTTCCAGCAGTTGAACTTTCGGCTCCTCGCGCACGTCGTTTTCTTTGGCAGTTCCGAGGCCGCCGGGCGAGGCGAGCGCGATCGCCTCGAAGACCGCCCTTGTGTCTTCCATGTCCATTGCCCGCAGGACCGCATCGAGATTGGCGCGCAGGTCGCGCCCCTCCATCCCGGCGGCGCAAGCAAGCGGCGCGGCGAGAAGCACGATGCCGAGATTGGTGTTGATCCCGACCGCCTGGCGCGTCGCCCGAACAGCCTCGAGAATGCGCCGTCCTACCGGCAGTCCCGGATCGGTGAGCGGTGCGGCCGAGACGCGGGCGCTGGTGATGAACTGGTCGGCCGACATGCGGTGCCCATCGGCGAAGAGATGGACGTTGCCCGGTTTCAGCGCCTCGATCTCCATCCGGCAGGCGTCCACATAGGCGGCGCTGATGCGTTCGCGGGCGCGCGCCATGTCAGGAGTTCGCCGGCGCGACGAAACGGTGCGGACGGACCGGCCTTGCCGCCTTGGCGCGGTCGGCGAGGAATTTCAGCAGCGCGTCAGCGATCGCATCGGCGATATTCACGGCGACGACCGATTGCAGGCCCGACCAGGCCGGCATGCTGTTCACCTCCAGCACCTGCAGCGCGCCGTCGGGCGCCGGAATGATGTCGACGCCGGCGAAGTCCGCGCCGACCGCCGCCGCTGCGGCGACCGCCAGCTTCGCCAGCTCGGCTTCGCCATGCCCGGAAACCTGCTCCGGCACCGCCCCTCGATTGACATTGGTTATCCAGTCCTCGCCCCGGCGGCTCATCATCGCCACCGCCTCCCCGGCGCAGACGAAGACACGGAAATCTCGGAACGGAGGACCGGCGCGCGCGACATAGTGCTGGAGGTAATAGACGTCGTTCACCTCCTCCGTCGGGGGAAGGTCGGACAGCGACCGGATCAGCCTTATGCCCCGTCCCTGCGCGCCGAAAAGCGGCTTCAGCACCAGCGGCGACAACGTAAGCTCGCGGGCGGCGATCTCTTCGGCCGCCGCCAGCCCTTCGACGGCGAATGTCGGAGGCGTCGGAAGGCCGGCATTCTTCAGCAGGAACGTGGTCGTCGACTTGTCGACACAACGCTCGATCGCCTGCGCGGAATTCCACACCGGGACGGAGAGCCTGTCGAACGCGTGGAGCAAGCCGAGACGCCGCGTTACCGCTTCGAAGGATCCGGCCGAAATGGAGCGAACGAGCACGGCGTCGGGCAGCGTGCCGTCGAAGCCGGGGATTGAAAACCCGGTCGGGCTCTCCGTGTCGAAAGCTATCGCGGCCAGCGGCGCGGTTACGACGGCGGCGCCTCTCCGGCTCAGCCTGGCGGCAAGGCCCTTCGAGCGCGCGTCCGAATTGTCGCTCACGATGAGGATGCGGGGGATCATGCAGCGCATTCCGCCACGATGCCGCGGGCGTGGAGCGCCAACATGAATTCCACCTGCAACACGCGTTACCCCAAACTCCGCTCAAGCATCGCCGCATCCCGCCCGCCGGCCCGAAATGTATCGCCGGTTTCGATCGCCGTCACAATGACTTCGGCCGGGCTGAACAGCAATGGGTCGATGGCGTAGAAGTCGCCCTTGAATTGCTTGAAGATTTCGGCGAACGGCTGGCCGTAGTCGCGGGACGACCGGCTCGGCAGGTTTCGGGCGAGTTCCTCGGCTGCCTGGGCGGTACCCTTCACGAAAAGCTGGGCGATCCCGCCATAGATGATCGCGTCGTTTGTCCGGCCCATGGCGGTAAGGAAGTCCGGATGAGGGGCGGGGATGGGGGCCGCGCCTATGCCGTCGACGATGTCCTCCAGCGGGAATTTGAGATCGTTGGCCTTGTGCAGGGCGACTTCCAGAACACGGGAGACGATCTGGACGGCTCCGGCTATGCTTTGTGTCGGCGCATAGAGAAACGTAAGCTTGTCGGCCGCGAGGCCGGTGGCCTTGGCGACCTTTTCGACGACCGCCTGCGGCGGCGGTTCGGCCGTTTCCAGTATCAGCACGGCGGACGATGCAATGTCGCGGTAGGCGAGGGTGGTGTAGAGCGGTTCCACCCGGGCCAGCGCGCGCGCCGGGCCGGAGCCCATGGCAAAATAGCCGTCGCCCGACAGGTTCCAGCCCGCGTATTGGGAACCGAGGCATGCAAGCACCGGCTGCGAGGACCGGACTTCGACGGTGAACGGCCATTTCTCCGAGGCGCGGTCCATGACCGCCGAGATGCTGCCGAGGCCGCCCATCGCCGCCTCCGCCATGTGCAGCCCGGCTTCGACGCCTCCTGCGGCCCTGGAGCCCGCGTCGATCAGCGTCTCACCGAGCGGGCCGTTGGAAACGGCGATGCGCAGGCGCTCCGCGTCGCGGATCATGCCGTCGGCGATGCGCTGGGCGTTGTCGTTCAGGAACGCCGAACCGTCTTTCATGTCCGGTCTCCTTCCCATTGGTGTTGCAATTGCCTGGCGTGCGCCTTGACGGCCCGTTGGGTGGCGCCGGCGCTGGGGCCGCGGGCGAAAACGGTGCAGACGGGATCACCGGCAATCAGTATCGTGCCGGGCGATTGATGGTCGGCTGTCCAGTCGGGCCATTCGATCGCCGGGAATTGCGGAACCGGCGCCGCCGCATAAGTGATCATCGAGGCCATGGAGTCGGCAAAGCGCGGCAGGCGATAAGCCTCGCCTCTCGCCGCGCGCAGATGCGCTTCCATTAAGGGCGCTTCGGCGCAGTCGAAAATGTCGAGCGTGGCGCCTGGTCTCGGATTGATCTCGACGAGCCTATAGCCGTCGGCGCCATGGATGAAGTCGGCGCTGCAAAGCCCCACCAGGCCGGCGCGGCGCGTCAGGCCGGAAAGCCAGCCGCCTATCATTTCCGCCTGGGCGCGGTCGAAGCGTCGCAGGCGCACGGCCCCGCCGTAGCGGTAGGGCGCAGCCGGGGCGGGAGAGACCCATTGCCGGCTGAAGCCGACGATACGTGCGGACTTGCCGTCACCAATGAACAGGGCCGAGACGCTGCGGCCGGAAACGAAGCGCTGGAAATAGCGCCCGGCAGGCGGCGTTCCCCCGGTTGCCCGCTCTATGTGCACGCCGCCCGCGCCGCCCACAGTCTTGATCACCCAGCTTTCTGGGTCGGGGGGCGGCTCCCATTGGAACGCGGGGTGCGGTATGCCAAGTTCGGCGCAATCGCACGCCAGCATTTGTGGATCCTTGACGCGGCGTATCGCCCGCGCGCCGTTGCCTGCTAACGGGAAAATGCTCGCGACCTCGTCGACGAGGTCCGTCTGCCGTTCGAAACCCGAGCCCAGGACGACGGGGACCGACCGGTCGTTTCCGGCCAGGCGGTGGAGCGTCTCAATGATGCGCGCGCCATCTATGCCGCTCTGCAGGTCGCCCGGCAGCTTCATCGCGCGCTCGGCCAGCGCGACCGTATCGGTATCGCAGAAAAAATCCGCGACCAGCGGCCGATAGCCGGCTCGCCGCGCCGAGGCAGCCAGCGCGCGGCCCGAGATCGCCGCGATCAGGAGAAGGCCGGCGTTATTTGGCGAACTGGCGTGCAAGGGTAAACGCGTCCTGGAAATCGAATGTGACCGTCTTGTCCGCCTCGATCATCTTCTTGAAGAGACCGTACTCGACCTTGTATTTGACGTTGCCGATGGCGAGCGGGCCAATGCCGACGGCCGCTGTCGCATCGATCGGATCGCCATTGGCGTTGACCGCCAGCCCTTCTATGCCGGCCGGCGGAACCGCATTCACGTCGGCGCCGACGAGCAGCCTGCCGGCACCCTGCAGATGGGCCTTCGAGATGACTTGGACCCCTGCCTTCGCGGCGCTCAGAACAACCTCGCTGGCCTGAACGATGGCCGTCTTGCCGGCGTCCGTCGAACCGTCCGCGGGGGTGACGCCTACCCCGAAGCGGTCCCTGATCTCGGCGGCGATCTTCTCCACCCGTTCGAGGCCGTCATGGCCGACGATCGTGACCTCGGCGCCTTCCCTGGCCGCGATGACGGCGGTGCAGAAGCCGACCACGCCGGTCGCGCCGAAGATAGCGACCGCCGTGCCTTTCAGGCCGCGCCCGGAGTGCTGTTCGAGCGCCTTCTCGACCTTGGCCACCATTGCCGCGGCGGTCGTGAACGACCCTGCCGGATCGGCGAAAACCGACACCTGGAAGGGCGGCACCATCGCCTTCTTCGCCGCGTCGAACATATCTAGCGCCAGCGACACGTCCTTGCCGCCAATGAATATCCCCGTATCCACGCCGGCGTCGGGCGGGCGGGAAAAGATGGCGTCCTGCACCAGTCCGGTGACATCGCCGAGGCTCACGTCGACGTAGGGAATGACCGCGTCGAAGCCCGCGTCGAGAGCCATGTTCACGTCGAAGGGGCTCATCTGCCGCAGCGGCGTCAGCATATGCAGGATGTGTTTGCGGGCCATCTTTCGCCTTTTCTTCTCGAGTGCCTTCGCCGTTCAGCTGCCCACGAGGTCGAGCGTGGTCGAATTGATCCTGGCGCCGGAGTTCCTGCCCCGCACGATCCTGATCTCCACGCCGTCCCCGACCGATTTTCCGCCCGCGCCGACGATCCGGCGCGCTTCGTCTTCCGACGCCGCGAAGGCAAAACCCGTCGGCCCCCACGAACTCTGGCCTATCCCGACCGCGCCGGCTTCGGCCAGCCGCCGTGCCACGGCCTCGACGCGCTTCGAGGTGAAGACGCCGCCCTGGGCCGGCGCGAAATGGCTGCCGATGAGCATCTGGATCGTCGTGACGGCTGCGCCGAAAGCGGGCAGGTCGCGCTCGATGAGGGCGGGCATCAGCCCCATCAGCACCTGCCGGCAGATCTCGCCCGCGCCTGCCGCGGGAAACTGGGGCAGGGCGCGGAAGGCTTCGAGTTCATCCTTGCCATGGAGCCCTTCCACGGCCTCGTCGAGGATGAGCAGCACGCGCCATTCGTCGGGAAAGGGAAGCCGCGCCACGACCGGCGGAGACTTGCCGCTGCTGTTCTTTCCTGCGTCCACGATCACGCCGCCGCTCTCGAAACTGGCGATGCCGATGCCCGACCGCGCGCCGCGCGCAAGCAGGATGGCATCGCCGGCGATATCGAGCGGCAGCCGGTGCAGCGTGCGCAGCGCCGCCGCCACCGCCAGCGCGATCTGGGTTCCCGATCCGAGGCCGGCATGGGAAGGAATGGCCTGTTCCACCACCACGCGATGGCTGGACCTGATGCCGAGATGCCGGCAGAGCACCGACAGGTGCTTTTCGGCGCGCGCGGCCTCGCCGCCCTCGACCGAGGTTTCGGCGGCCCGCGACAGGGTCACGACCGTCTCCGGCTCGCTCAGCGGCAGGCCGACGCTGCCGAAGCGGCGTCCGACATCGCCATTCAGATCGAGGAAGCCAAGATGCAGGCGGGCGGGCACTCTTATGGTAACGGAATTCGACATCTGCCCCCGGATGGGTGCATCATTACATGCATCGCGAAGTTTAGGTGCCCGCGGTCATGATAGCCGTTTTCGGCGAGGGGGCAAGCATGGCGGGCCCTCTACTTTGGTGCCGGGGCCCCTGCCTTTTAAACAGCACACGGAGATCGAGATGAGCGAGATAGTCAAGGAAAAGGTCTATTCGGAAGCCGAAATCGCTGAGCGGCTCGAGAAGGAGCTGCCGAAATGGCGTTATGAGAACGGCTGGATCCGGCGAAAATACAAGACCCACAGCTGGAAATCGACGCTGATGGTCATCAACACGGTCGGCCACCTCGCGGAAGCCGCGTGGCACCATCCAGACATCACCGCTTCCTATGCCTGGGTCGAGGTTCGCCTTATGAACCACGCGGCCAAAGGCGTCACCGACAAGGATTTCGAACTGGCGAAGAAGATCGAGGACGTCGTCCAGTGGCAGCCGGCGAGCGAAGGCGGCGCGCTGGAAGGCACGCCCCAGACAGACCAGCGGTTCGCCTACGTCAAATACGACTAGGTTGAGGACTCATTCAGATCCAGGCTGAAATGATTGCAGCGAGAGCGAGGGCTGAGAGGTAGTTCTGTGCATGGCGATCGTATCGTGTTGCGATGCGGCGCCAGTTTTTCAGCTTACAGAACATGCGCTCGATAAGGTTTCGTCGGCGATATGCCTTGTGATCGAGCGGATAGGGCGTGCGCCGTGCGGCGGTTGATGGAATGATTGCCTTGATCCTGGCCCGTTTCAGCCAATTGCGCAGACTGTCGGCATCATAGGCTTTGTCGGCCAGTAGCCTTTTGGGCTTGGCCACCATGCCGATCAAGGGAATGGCCATGGTGATGTCGGCGATGTTGCCCGGCGTCAGCGCGAAGGCGACCGGTCGGCCGCGATCATCGGCCAAAGCATGGATTTTGCTCGTTCTTCCACCACGCGAGCGGCCAATCGCTTCCGAGAATTCCCCCTTTTTGAGCCTGCCGCAGAGCGATGCGCCTTGACGTGGCTGCTATCGATGGACAGCTCATCCGGAACGGGCCCGGCAGCCGCCATCTTCTCGAAGATACGCTGCCAGATACGGCGCTGCGACCACCTGTTGTAGCGATTGTAGATTGTGGTTGGCGGACCATAAGCCGTAGGCACGTCGCGCCAGCGGCAGCCGGTCTTGAGAACATGCAGGATGCCCGAAATCACCCTGCGGTCATCAACCCGAGGTTTCCCCGCTTTGCCGCGAGGAAGATGCGGTTCCATCGCCCTCCACGCCTCATCCGACAACCAAAATAAGCTCTTCGACATCAGTCCTGCCTCCAGCGACTCATTGAAGGCGAAGAATACCAATGGAAATCAGTCGATTGTATGAGTTCTCAACCTAGGCTCAGGATCGCGAGAATAGGGTCTTAACGGTGATGAATCACCGGATGGCGCCCCAAGAGCGGTCATCGCCGGACCGTGACTCAGACGTCGCGTTTGGGGCCGACAGCGGACAGGCAGCTTCTGGCTCCAGAACGAAGATTGCAGACATTCAACCTGCTGGAATCGAGTCGTGATCTGACCCGGACCGGACGTTCTTATCGCTAATTGGCATCTCGGAAGCGGACGTTCAGGCGAACCGGCGTCCATGACCAAACGCGATCTTCACAATTGGGTGCCAAGCGATAGGCGGTTGGTCATCGCTGCTGCGGTCAGGAACTCTGACTCGTGCCTTGGATGCTGCCGCTTCACGGGCCAATTACCATACACTTTACGGATGAGCCTTTTTAAGTGCCATACGAGACACGGAAGCCATCCAACGGGCTGGCTTCGACACCTGCGACTCCCTGTCCGGTACTAATTGGGCAACCGACGGAAAGCGTAGGGCTAGTCCGTATACGCATCTTCGCCTCGAATTCGTCCCGAACCCGCACGATCTGCCGGCGCAGCCACTGGTGGGCGAGATCACCATTATGGCGGGCGTGCCAGAATACGTTGATGTTCGTTGCTGGGAGCGCTACCGGCGAATCATAGATTTTCAGTCCGAGATGGGTCGCCATTAAATCCGCAAACTGGCGCGGAACAGTGGCGAGATGAAGAGAATTGGCGGTTGCAATGGCAACGCCGAGCGTATGCGGCAGGATCAGCGCGACATGGCGTTTGCGTCCCACCTTGGTGAGCGCTGAATCCACTGCACAGTTCAGCGTGCCGCTGGACGATCTCACCACGTGATGAAGCTGGCAAAACATATCCAGGGGAATCACCTCGCGCGGGGCAATGCCTGCCGCCGCGATTCCAGGGTGCTTGGCTGAAGCCACGACAACATAGGGCGCCGACAGCAGATGCATGCTGGAGACCCATTCGGGGACGTTGAGTTCGGTTTCCAGGACGACGTCAACGGCATCTTCCTGGAGCAGCCTCTCGGCGTTTCCCCAGGCGTTGTCGACGAGTTGAAGCGAAATACCCGGCGCTTCCTCCGCGAAGCGGCTGGAAAGGGCGGGCATCATCATTAACGAGAACACATCCGAACCCAGAAGCGTGAAGCGTCGCTGGATGGTCGTGGGATCGAACTGCTTTCGGTTGCGCAAGGCGAACTCAATCTTGCCCAGCGCCTCACGAGTGGATGAACCGAGTTCGAGCGCGCGAGGAGTGGGTATCATGTCGTTGCCGCGGCGGACAAAGAGCTGATCGTCGAGAATTTCGCGCAGCCGTTTGAGCGCTGCGCTGACCGCAGGCTGGCTAAGCCCGATCTGGTCGCCGGCGCGGGTCACACTGCGCTCACGCATCAGCGCGTCGAACACCCTCAAGAGATTGAGGTCGAAACCATTGAAGTTCATGTGTCTGTTTGCCCCCAGCAAACGGTAGAACTGCTTCCGAGCAGGACTAAGGTCTCGTAAGCCTATGGAACTGAGATGAGATTCAAAAAAATTTAGAAACAACGCTACAACATCAGCAATCTCCCCTGATTGCAAATTATTCAACCATGCATGGAAATGTGAAAATTGATATCGATGCAGCTACTGCACGGAAATCCCTGGCGGGTCTAGGCATTGCTCCCGATTCTTGCTCGCAATTATTACATGGGTACAGTCTGCGGCAGTTCAAGAGGTTTTTTAATTATGGTGCTTTTTCTAACTGGCGCCCCGGCCCGTATGTCTTGAACTCCATTTGCCTCGTGAATACGACCTATACAAACATTGAATTTCATGAACGTCGTTCTGGCCTCTAGATCGGTCGTACAGTCGACCTTCTGAAAGGGTTTGAAAAAATGCGAAACATCGAAAGCGATGCCGTGATTTTCTGATTACCCGGCGTTTGTATCCGTTTAATGCCGCGGATAGCCGAGCGTCAGCGATCTGCCTGTCTCCTTCCCGGCATGTTGGGAGGCACATAATAGGCTTCGCGCGAACCAGAGTCAGAATGCCCTAAGCGATCGAACTGTATTTGTTCCGTGGATGGAACCCATACGAATATTGAATTTCACAAGTTTCGCATCACTTCCTAAATGGCGTTCCCGTTGCGGGTTCGGGTGGAGAATCGAAGAAATACGAAACATCACGAAAGCGGCGACATCGTTCGTGATTGGCTGCCACCGGATCGTACGATGTTGCAGACGAGAATGGGTGGGTGCAACTGAATGACGTATCAGGCTGAAGGCTAAGAACCGTTCAGCCTTTCCAAAGACGGGCCCGCCTGCGGCAGGGTCAGTCGTCCCTTCACCGAGAAGGCTGTTACCGCGCCCACAGCAGGGCCGGGCCAGCACGAAACGACATAACCAGGCCGCCTCACAGGAGTGAGGCGGGCACGAGATTTTGCGTAATCACGGAGGTAACGAAAGATGGCAAATATACCAGGAACGGACGCGGCCGACACGCTATTCGGGACCGTCGGTGCGGATGTTATTACCGGCGGTTTGAGCGATGACTTCATTCTGGCGTCTTCGGGGAACGACACTGCGTCGGGTGGATTCCAGAACGATTTCATCTCCGGGGATGACGGCGCCGACGTGCTGAACGGCAATTCCGGCAGCGACAATATCGATGGCGGCGCGGGCGCCGACACGATCAATGCTGGTACCGGTGACGATAGGATCAATGTCTTCGACCTAACGAACGGCAACGGCGATATCGTCGATGGTGGTCTCGGCTTCGATACGCTGATGGTCAACTATGGAGACCAGGCGGCGGCGGTCATATTCACCGCAAAGGATCCGATTGCGCAATCGACTGTCGTGGGGGGCATCAAAGTCATCAATGTCGAGCAATACCAGATAACGGGCAGCAACTTCGGCGACAGCCTTACCGGCGGCCGCTGGAACGACATGCTGGACGGTGGAGCCGGCAACGATGCCGTTAATGGCGGCATCGGTAACGACTTCCTCGCTGGCGGCGACGGCAACGACATCGCGAACGGCGGCAATGGTAGCGATTTTGTCACGGGCGGGCTGGGCGACGACACGCTCAAGGGTGGTTACGGCAGTGACACAATCATGGGCGACGTCGGAAACGACAAGATCTACGGCGAGTATGGCAACGATTTCCTGATGGCCGGCGCCGGCAACGACACAGTCTCGGGTGGAGAGGGCAACGACTACCTGCAAGGTGAGGCAGGCGACGACAGCATCGACAGCGGCAACGGCGATGACAGCCTTTACGGCAATGCCGGCATCGACACCATCAAGGCCGGGGCCGGCAACGACATCGTCAATGTGGTGATTGGCGAGGGCAAGGACACGATCGACGGCGGCCTCGGCGCAGACGTGCTCGTGGTCAACAAACTGGTGGGCACCTTCACTGCGAAGGCCTCTACCGTCTCCAACGCCCTCTCGGATGGTTCCACCTTCATCGGAATCGAAGCCTACTGGCTCGACAGCGGGCAGGGCTCGATCAGCGTCGACAAATGGACCGGGTGGGACGGCAATGACCGGATGACGAGCTGGGGCGGCAACGACACGCTGTCGGGTGGCAAGGGTGACGATATCCTTGATGCCGGCAATGGCGTCGACACGGTGAACGGCGGCGACGGCAATGACGCGATCTCCGTGGGCAATGGGGGCAAGGATACCATTACTGCCGGTGCGGGTGTCGATTCAGTCTCGATCATGCGCAACGACGCCACCGCCGCCGTGACCTTCTCGATCACCGGGAACACCGGCAAGCTCAGCGACGGCACCACCGTCACCGACGCCGAGCACTACACGATCCATTCCGGAGCGGGCAACGACGTGCTCACCGCCGGCACCGCCTTATCGGTCAAGTTCTACGGCAATGGGGGCTCTGACAGGCTGACCGGCGGTTTAGGCAACGACACGCTCGACGGCGGCGCGGGCAACGACGTGCTTGTCGGCGGCGACGGCAACGACGCGATCACCGACAATGCCGGCGGCAACACAATCAACGCCGGCAACGGCAACGACGCCGTGAACCTTGAGATCACGGCGGGTACGGCCGCCAACTCGATCCAGCTGGGCACAGGAAATGATGCCGTCAGGATCAACTATTCTGGAGGCAGCACGGCCGGGACATTCACGGTCGACGGCGGTACGGGCACGGACATCGCTTCGGTCAGCCGATCGCAAACCACCAAAAACCTGACCTTTGTCCTCTCGCCCAATGCGGTGCTGACCAATGGCGACGTGACGCTGAAGAACGTGGAGGCGGTCCAGATGTGGTCCGGTTCGGGCGCCGACAACCTCACAGGCGGGGCGCTCAGCGACCTGTTCCATGGCGGGTCCGGCAACGATACGCTGAAAGGTCTTGCCGGCAATGATGCTCTATACGGCGGCGCAGGGGTCGACCTGCTCGAAGGCGGAGACGGAAACGACATACTCCAGGCGACCTACAGCACCCAGTTCGACACCCATGCGGACAAGCTCTATGGCGGCGCCGGAGACGACCAGTTGCGCATCAATCATGGCGATTTCGCCGATGGGGGTACCGGCAGCGACCGCGTTTATGTCGATCTTTCCAATCAGGTCACCGGTGTGAGCTTCACCTTCACGAACGGCACGGTTGCGGTCAATTCGGTCACCAAGTTCACGGCCGCGGAAAGCCTCGAATTCTACGGAACGAGCGGTAACGATACCGTAACGGCGGGTACTCTGAACGACGTGCTGGTAGGCAATGCCGGCAGCGATACGCTGCGTGGCGGCGGCGGCAACGACAGCCTGTACGACGGCGCAGGCAACGATAAGCTCTACGGCGATGCGGGCAACGACACGCTGGTTCGCACCGTCGAGGCCGGCGTCGACATCATCGACGGCGGTGCCGGCATCGACACGCTGATGTTCAACTTCGACTCCGAAAGGTCCGTCATTCTCGATCTGGCCAACAACGCCAACAATGCCGGCATGGCCAAAGGCCTGACGGTGACGGGCATCGAGATCGTCTACGGCAGTGACCTGGACGACGACATCCGCGGCACGGCCGCCAATGAGACTTTCTTCGGCGGCGACGGCGACGACTACCTGTTCGGCGGCGCTGGGAACGATGTGCTGGAAGGCGGAGCAGCCGGCGATCTGCTGAAGGGCGGCGCAGGCAGCGACCAGTTTGTCTTCCATGCCGACGGTTTCGGCACCGGTGACCAAATCGTGGACTTCACGCGCGGACAGGACAAGCTCGTCATCGACCGCTCGGATTTCGGTATGGCGGCAGCTGGCAACCCCGGACTTGTGGCGGGTGCCGACCCGTTGGCTTCGGGAACCGGCCCGCAGTTCCTGTTTGAAACGGACAATGGTCGGCTCTGGTACGATCGCGATGGGACCGGCAACAACTATGACGCCGAACTCATCGTTACGCTGGCCGGTAACAATGCGCTCGCGCTCAGCGACTTCCTGTTCGTGTGAGATCGTCGATGCCCCGCCGACATATCGGCGGGGCATTCCAGCGAATTGAAAACTGTGTGGTTTCTCCGTCGATCGTTACGGACCGTAGCTACCGACCAGACCGACGCCGTTGAGCCCAACCCGAAGGTTGACGCGATCACCGGGACCAATGATCCCGGCTTCTTGCTGATATCGGCAATGGGTCGACACCCGCCAGCGCCCTCAACGGCCGACAGGAGGCGCAAACCAGCCGTTCACGGCCCGGTAGAAGGCATTCGCATCGGGCTCGAAGCGGCCGCGATGCGCTGCAGGACCAATGGCCTGGACGCTATTCCCCGGATGGCGGCTGAAAACATTCACCAATCCCGCAACAGCGGGGGTTCCCGCCCCGTCCGCTTTCGTCTAGGATCGGGCCGGCACCAGAAAGTAGCGTAGTGAATGGCGGTTGCGTGGATCGGCAACCGGGAAACGCTGGTGGAGCGCGCGTGCGAACAGGCCGCGATGCTTTTGCAGTCGAGCAGGTGCCCGGTTTTCAGCTTCGACACGGATATACACGGGACGCGCGCGGCGATCGCGCTCGCCGAACGGGTAGGCGCGGCGTATGACCATGTCGACGGCGCAGCGCTTGCCCGCGAGACGGCGCTCTTCACCGACAAGGGGGCCATGACCGTTTCGCCGGGCGAGGTGCGCCGGCGGGCCGATCTCGTGGCGATCGTCGGAGAATTGCCCGCCGCCCACCACGGCTTCGTGGCGGAACTGGCCGACAGCATCCCCGACCTCTCGGCGAAGAATGCGCGCGAGTTCTTCCTGATCGGCCCGGAAGGGACGGAGGCGCCGTCGTTCCTGGGCAGCCGGAAGGCGCCGATGCTCTCCTGCGAGGGCGCGGGGGTCGGCGCTGCGCTGGCTGCGCTCCGGGCGCAATGCGCCGGACGCCGGGTGTCGAAACCGGTGTCGAATTTCGACGCCTTCAAGACGGCGCTTGCCGACGCCAGGTTCCCGGTATTCCTGTTTTCGGGCCATGGCGCCGACGGCCTTGCCCTGGAGATACTGCAGGGGCTCATCGCGGATATCAACCGCAAGTCGCGCGCGTCGGCCCTGCATTTGCCGGCGAGCGAGAGCGGCTGGGGCGGAGCGCTCGCATCCACCTGGATGACGGGCTTTCCGCCGCGAACCGGCTTTGCCCGAGGCTTTCCCGAATTCGACCCATGGCGCTTCGACGTGGCGCGGGCAATCGCGGCCGGCGAGGCGGATCTGCATCTCTGGATATCGGCCAAGGCGGCAGGCGGACCCGGGAAGACCGACGGCGTCGCCGTGATAGCCCTCACAAAAACGGCCATGCCGATCGCGGATGCCGACGTCACCATCGCCATCGGCGAAGCCGGCGTCGATCACGATGCAGTCGTCTATTCCGGGCGCACCGGAAGCCTGGCTGCGGTCGAGGCGGGCGAGGCGTCGGACCTGCCGTCCGCGGCGGCGGTCATCCGCCAGATCGCCGATCATTTCCCGGCCGAGGCGGCGTTGCCATGCTGACGAAAATCTCAGGCGGCGAAATCATCGATCCGGTCAACGGCCGCCTCGGCAAGGGCGACCTCTGGATCAGGGACGAGACGATCGTCGAGCCGCCGGCGGGCGGCAATGCCGACCGCACCATCGATGCCTCAGGCTGTATGGTCATGGCCGGCGCGATCGACATCCACTCCCATATTGGCGGCGGCAATGTGAACACGGCGCGGCTGCTCCTGCCCGAACAGCACGCCGCGCATGTGGCGCGGCCGGCTATGACGCCGCTCTCCAATGCCGGCTGGTCGACCTTCGAAACCGGCTGCCGCTACGCCAAAATGGGCTTCACCACCGTGGTCGAACCGGCCATGTCGCCCGGGGCCGCGCTGCATACGCACCTCGAACTCGCCGACATCCCGATCATCGACAAGGCGACGCTGGCCATTCTCGGCAACGACGACTTTCTCCTGTCCATGATCCGCGACGACGCCTCCGAACAGATGATCGAGGACTATGTTGCCTGGACGGTCGGCTCGACGCGCGCGCTCGGCGTGAAGGTCATCAATGCCGGCGCCGCGGCCGCCTTCAAGGAGAATGTGCGCACCTTCGCGCTCGACGAAGTGGTGCCCTCGTACGGCGTCAGTTCGCGCAAGATCGTGAAGACGCTGCAGGCTGCGGTGGATCGCCTCGGCATTCCGCACCCGCTGCACGTCCATTGCAACAATCTCGGCGCGCCTGGCGCGGCCGACACCGCAGCGGCTACTATCGCTGCGGCGGAGGGCGTGCCGCTGCATCTCGCCCATCTCCAGTTCTACGGCTACGGCACCGAAGGAAAGCGCAAATTCTCATCCGCCGCGGCCCGTCTGGCGGAACTGGTGAATGGCGCGCCGGAGGTCACCATCGACATCGGCCAGGTCATGTTCGGCCAGACGGTCACAATTTCCTCCGACGTGATGCGGCAGTTTTCGGCGCGCGGCAGCGCCAGCCCGAAGAAGACGGTCATCCATGATGGCGACGGCAATGGCGGCGGCATCGTGCCTTACCGCTACAGCAAGGATTTTTATGGCACGATGCAATGGGCGGTCGGGCTCGAGCTTTTCCTGCTGATCAAGGACCCGTGGCGCGTATTCTTCACGACGGACCACCCCAATGGCGCGCCGTTCACCGCCTATCCGGCGCTCTTCGAACTGCTGATGAGCCGCGATGCGCGCGATAAAATGGCCTCAGGCGTTTCCGGGCGGGCGATGGCGCTCTCGACCCTGTCCTCCATCGCCCGCGAATACACGTTCGAGGAGATCGCCATCATGACGCGCGCTGCGCCGGCCAAATTGCTTGGGCTGAAGGATCGCGGCCATCTCGGGCCGGGCGCACTGGCCGATATCGCTATCTACCGAAAGGGCAAGGACATCGCCAAGATGTTCGGCGCCGCGGCGTTCGTCTTCAAGAACGGCGACCTGGTCGTCAAGGACGGCGAGATCGGCCACTACCGCTGGGGCAAGGCACTCCGTCTCAACCCGCCGCCGGACAAGGCTATGGTGCGTCGGCTGCGCGAGTATCACGAACGGCGCTACGGCCTGTCGCTCGACTGGTTCACATTCCCCGATGCCGCGATCGCGCGCGAGCAGCCATTCGGCGAGGTTTCATGCCGGGCCTGACAGTCAACGGAGTGGCGATCGACGACACCTTCGCGGAAGCTTTCGGCATGCGCGCGACCGCGCTCGTCATCACCGGACCGAACCGGAAGTGGGCGCGGCAGGCCGCGATCACCATGACCGGCTTCGCCACGTCGGTGATCGCCTGCGGTTGCGAGGCGGCGATCGACATCGAATTGCCGGAATCGGAAACGCCGGACGGACGGCCCGGCTGCCGCGTGATGCTTTTCGCGATGAGTACCGACGAATTGCAGAAACAATTGCTGAACCGCGTCGGCCAATGCGTGCTGACCTCGCCCGGCAGCGCCTGCTTCGCCGGGTTGAAAGGCAGCGCCGACCTCAAGCTCGGTTCGGCGCTACGCTATTTCGGCGACGGCTGGCAGATTTCCAAGAAGCTCGGCGGCCGGCATTACTGGCGAATCCCGGTCATGGACGGCGAATTCCTCTGCGAGGCCACCACCGGATTGACCAAGGAGGCCGTCGGTGGCGGCAATTTCTTCGTCATGGCGGAGACCAGCGGCAAAGCGCTTGCCGCTGCCGAAGCCGCGGTCGCTGCGATTGGCGAGGTGCCCGGCGCCATCGTGCCGTTTCCCGGTGGCATAGCCCGATCGGGCTCCAAGATCGGCGGCAAGTACAAGGGCATGGTCGCCTCGGCGAACGAAGCCTATGCCCCGACCCTGCGCGGTGTCGTCGCCGGTGCGCTGGGGCCGAACATCAACGCAGTCCTCGAAATTGTCATCGATGGCGAAACCAATGACGCAGTGGCGGCCGCCATGAAAGCCGGCATCAAGGCGGCGACGGATCTCGGGCCGGAGAAGGGCGCGGTCCGCATAGGAGCGGGCAATTACGGCGGCAAGCTCGGTAAGTTCATCTATTCGCTGAAGGACATGCTCCCGTGACGGCGATGACCTTCACCCTTGTTGCCAATCCTCCCGAGCGGCTCGACCTGTCGCCGCTGACCCCAGAAAAGCTCGCCGGAATAGGCCGGCGCGACATCGAAAAAATCCGGCTCGGCATGTCGAAGCGGGCGTCGACGGTTGCCGACATATTCCGTGTCTCGGGCGACGACGTGCAAAACATCGTATTCGACGGTGGTTCCGGCCGTTTCGACCGTGTGGCGGCGGAACTGACGGGCGGCTCGGTGCGCGTCGCGGGCGATGCAGGCTCCCAGGCGGGCCGCAACATGCGCGGTGGGCATCTGGTGATCGAAGGCAGCGCGGGGCCGCATGCCGGATCGGGCATGCGCTGCGGAAGGCTGGAGATCATGGGCGACGCCGGAGACTGCCTTGGCGGACCGCTGGCGGGCGAACTCGCCGGCATGAATGGGGGCATGCTGATCGTCAGGGGCAGGGCCGGCGCCTTTGCCGCCGATCGCATGCGGCGCGGTCTCATCGCAGTCCTCAGAGGCTCGGGCGACCATGCCGGCAGCCGCATGATCGCCGGCAGCCTGGTGATTGCCGGCGAGACTGGGGCGATGCCCGGCTATCTGATGCGCCGCGGCTCGATATTTCTCGACCGCGAGCCCGAAAACCTGTCTCCCAGCTTCGTCGAATGCGGCGCACCGGAAAATGCGTTCGCCGCCCTTCTCGACCGTCATCTTATTGCGGAGGGAATTCTCAAGCTACCTCTGCTCGGAAAGGCCCCTCGCAGATATGGCGGCGACAACGCTGTCCTCGGGATGGGCGAAATTCTCTTCCCGTACTGACGGAACGCCGAAAACTCAAATGTCGGCTGGTTCTGTACTGCCTTCTGCTAAACACACCGGAATTAAGTACGGAGTTGTTTGGCTATTTACTTATTTGGCCAAAGTTGCGATACTTTGTTGGTTGCGCGGGAGGGGGAAATGAACATAGGTGGCGGCCAGGCAGATTGGGTGTTTATCGTTGGCGGCTTCGCGCTCGCCGCCCTTGCACTGGTTATGATCTTCAAGAAATTTGATGTGACATCGGGCCACGCGATCGTTCTGGCGGTCGCTTTGGGCGTGGCCTGTCTTCCATACGTGGCCAATTTCGAATGGACGAAGGAGGGCTTCAAATTCACGACAAAGACAGAGACGTCGCAATTGGCTACCGAAGTGGCCAACTTGACGAAACAAGACACCGCAACCCGTGAACAATTGTCAAAAATTGGCGAGGCGCTTCAGGCAGCGACAGAGCGTCTTGTGGCGCTTGAAGCGTCACGCCCCAGCGATGCACCACCGCCACCGGATTCTGGGCGATTCGATCCTGCCTTTTTTGAAGATTTGATTGGAAAGAATCAAATGGTGATAAAGGACAACGATTTGCGCCTTCGCGACTTGCAGCAATTCCAGCGCCAGCTCGAACTTCCAACGCAATAGGCGGACAACAGCGCTGCGGTCCGGCAATGCGCCGCTAACCTCTCATTCGGCGTGGAGATCGCGCGGAATGGGCGGCCCAACCGCCAGGTCGCGAAAGTTCGCGTGAAAACCTTCCCGCTGCGGCGAGCATGCCATGACGCCGATCTCGGCGTCGTCGGCCTGGAACGGGCATAGCCTCGCCATCTGCCAAGCGGCACCGCTGACCGAAAGCTGCACCCGGACCGCATCGCCATGGCGCGTCAGCCGCACGGCGATCTCGTCGGTAGGCGTGGCGTCGGGCAGGGGAATCACTGACCAGTCGGACACGCCGTTCGTCACGACGACGCTGAAATGCATCATCCCGTCGGTGTATTCTATGCCGGCCTTGATCCAATGCCTTTCGTCGGCGCGCAGGTAAAGCCCGGCCTGATCGTACAGTGCCTGATAGTCGCCGGTGACGATAGCAGCGACCGTGAAGTCGCCTGACACCGGGCGAATAAAGGCGTGTCCATTGTCGCGGATGAAGCCGTAGAAAGTCTCTCGCCAGAAATCCGTTTCGGCGTCGGTGCGCAGCTCAAGCGCCTTCGCATCGCCGCTCCAGACTGACGGTTCGTTGAGCCAGTAAAACGCTTCGTGCATGGCGGAGTTCCTGTCGCTAATGTCGACTGCATAGCGGCGCGTTCGCGCGCCGTCCACATCGGGGCGTTTTGGACATTGGTATTGACAGAAATACATATGTTCAGTAACCCTCGCATCACCTAGCCGGATATCAGGAGGAGTGTCGGGATGGCTTCCAATGTTGCGTTGACGGGGCTTGCTCGCGATCTCGAGACGCGAGGCAAGTCGGGCAAGCCGATCCGCATCGGGCTGATCGGCTCGGGCGAGATGGGCACCGATATCGTCACCCGCGTGGCGCACATGTCCGGTATCGAGATCGGCGCCATCTCCGAACTGAACATTCCGGCGGCCAGCAAGGCGGTCGACATCGCCTTCCGCGAGGCAGGGCATTCGCGTGAGGTGTCCAATGCGTCGGCGATGACCGCCGCCATGGAAGCCGGCAAGATCGCGGTCACCAACGACGCCGACCTGATCATCAAAAACGACCTCATCGACGTGGTGATCGACGCGACCGGCGTTCCGGCCGTCGGGGCCGAGATCGGCTTGCGCGCCATGGAGCACGGCAAGCATCTGGTGATGATGAATGTCGAGGCAGACGTCACCATCGGCGCTTACCTGAAGAGCGAGGCGGACCGGCTTGGCGTCACCTATTCGCTAGGGGCCGGCGACGAGCCGTCTTCTTGCATGGAGTTGATCGAGTTCGTATCGGCGATGGGCCATCCGATCGTCGCGGCCGGCAAGGGCAAGAACAACCCGCTCAACATCGACGCCACGCCTCCGGACTATGAGGAGGAGGCGGAACGCCGCCACATGAATGTGCGCATGCTGGTCGAGTTCGTCGACGGCTCGAAGACCATGGTCGAGATGGCGGCGATCGCCAATGCGACCGGGCTGGTGCCGGACAAGGGCGGCATGCACGGCCCGTCGGCCACGCTGGGCGAGCTTTCCAAGGTGCTGGTGCCGGAGAAGGACGGCGGCCTGCTCTCCCGCGTCGGCGTTGTCGATTACACGATCGGCAAGGGCGTTGCGCCCGGCGTGTTCGTGGTAGCCGACATGTCGCATCCTAGAATTTCGGAGCGCATGGAGGATCTGAAGATGGGCAAGGGCCCGTACTTCACCTTCCATCGGCCCTATCACCTGACCTCGCTGGAAGTGCCGCTGACCTGCGCCCGCGTCGTGCTCTACGGCAAGGCCGACATGGTGCCGCTGGCAAAGCCGGTGGCCGAGGTCTGCGCCGTCGCCAAGAAGGACATGCAGCCCGGCGAAAAGCTCGATGCGATCGGCGAATATTGCTACCGCGCCTGGATCATGACCGCGCCGGACGCGCATGCGGCGAAGGCGGTTCCCTGTGGCCTGCTGCAGGGCGGTTCTGTGACCGCACCGATAAAGAAGGGCCAGCTTCTCACTTACGCCAATGCCGCGCCGACGCCGGGATCAAAGATCGCCGAGTTGCGGGCGCGCCAGGATAAACTCGTCTACGGCGGCGTGGAGGCCTGACTATGGCTGCTCCGAAACGGGCGCAGCCGGAAGCGGCCGAGCGCGCCAATCTGCCTTTCATCTACCGCGAATACAGCCCCGAGCAGCTGCGCCAGGTGCTGCACAAGATGTACCTCATCCGCCGCTTCGAGGAGGGCGCGGAGGAGTGCTACACGCGCGGTCTGATCCACGGCACCATGCACCTGTCGATCGGGCAGGAAGCCAGCGCCATGGGCGTCTGCATGCCGCTCGCCGAACATGATCAGATCACGTCCACCCACCGCGGCCATGGCCACTGCATCGCCAAGGGCGCCGAGGTGAAGAAGATGTTCGCCGAGTTCTTCGGCAAGACGACCGGCTATTGCAAGGGGCGCGGCGGCTCGATGCACATAGCCGACGTTGCCAAGGGCAATCTCGGCGCCAACGGCATTGTCGCCGGCGGAATTCCGATCGCGGTCGGGGCCGCCCTTTCGGCAAAGATGATGAAGACCGGCAAAGTCGTGGTCTCGTTCTTCGGCGACGGCGCCAACAATGAGGGCGCTTTCCACGAGGCGCTGAACATGGCCTCGATCTGGAAGCTGCCGGTGATTTTCGTCTGCGAGAACAATGGCTACGGCATGTCGACCTCGACCGAGCGGTCGACGGCGGTGAAGAACATCGCTGAGCGGGCGGCGGCCTATTCGATGCCGGGCGTGATCGTCAACGGCAACATATTTTCTGAGGTCGCGGAAGCCTCGCATCGCGCAGTGGAGCGGGCGCGGGCGGGCGAGGGGCCGACGCTGATCCAGAATCCAAGACCTACCGCCATCGCGGCCACTCCAAGAGCGACCGCAACCGCTACCGCACAAAGGAGGAGATCGAGGACTGGATTTCCAACCGCGATCCCATCACGCTGTTCGAGAACGAGCTGCAGGAATTCGACATCATCGACCGTAATGGCGTCGAGGCCATCCGCGAGGCGGTGCGGCAAGAGATCGCCGAGGGCATCCAGTTCGCCAAGGACAGCCCGTCGCCGGACATACGCGACGTTGAGAATTTCGTCTACACGGAGCCGGCGTAAATGGACGCGATGGTCCGCGAACTGAGCTACGCCCAGGCGATCCAGGAGGCCATGGCGCTGGCCATGGAGGCCGACGAGCGCGTGTTCCTGATGGGCGAGGACATCGGTGTTTATGGCGGCGCGTTTCAGGTGACCGGCGATCTGGTCGAGCGCTTCGGCGCTGAGCGGGTGATGGATACACCTATCTCCGAGCTAGGCGGCGCAGGCGTCGCGGTCGGCGCGGCCATAACCGGCATGCGGCCGATCTTCGAATTCCAGTTCTCCGATTTCGCCACGCTCGCCATGGAGCAGATCGTCAACCAGGCGGCGAAGATGCGCTTCATGCTGGGCGGCGAGGTCTCCGTGCCGCTGGTGATGCGCTTTCCCGCCGGTTCCGGCACGGGCGCGGCGGCCCAGCACAGCCAGAGCCTGGAGGCCTGGCTCGGCCATGTGCCCGGCCTGAAGGTGATCCAGCCGGCGACGCCGCACGACGCCAAGGGCATGCTGCTGGCTGCGATCGAAGACCCCGACCCGGTGATGATCTTCGAGCACAAGCTGCTCTACAAGATGAAGGGCCCGGTGCCGGAAGGGCACTACACCGTGCCGATCGGCAAGGCCGAGATCCGCCGCGAAGGCCGCGACCTGACCGTCGTCGCAACCTCGATCATGGTGCACAAGGCCTTGGAAGCCGCCGAGGCGCTGGAAGCGGAAGGCATCGATGTCGAGGTGGTCGATCTCAGGACCATCCGGCCGATGGACAAGCAGACGATCATCGCTAGCGTCAAGAAGACGTCGCGGCTGCTCTGCGTCTACGAGGCGGTCAAGACCTTGGGCATCGGGGCCGAGGTCAGCGCGATGATCGCTGAGAGCGAAGCCTTCGACTATCTCGATGCGCCGATCGTGCGGCTGGGCGGCGCGGAAACCCCGATTCCCTACAATCCAGAGCTCGAAAAGGCGACAGTACCGCAGGTTCCCGACATCATCGCCGCTGCGCGCTTCTTGGTCAAAGGGACGCGCTGAAAATGCCGGTCGAGGTCATCCTGCCCAAGGTCGACATGGACATGGCGACCGGCCAGATATCGCGCTGGTTCGTCGAGGAAGGTGCGGCGGTCAGGAAGGGCGACGTGCTCTTCGAGATCGAGACCGACAAGGCGGCGATGGAAATCGACGCGCCCGCCAGCGGCACGATCCGCGATATCACCGGCAGGGAAGGGGTGGATATCCCGGTCGGCGAGGCGGTGGCCTGGATTTACGAGGCGGGGGAAAGCGTCGGCGCGGCTGAGGTCGGTGAAACAGTTCCCGTGGCCGAGGCGACGAAAGCGGAGGCTCCCACCTCCCCCTTGTGGGGAGGTCGCGCCGAAGACGCGGGGGAGGGTAATGGCTCCGCACGTGTAGAAGGCACCCCCACCCCGCTGCGCGCCGACCCTCCTCACAAGGGGGAGGGTAAAGCTCGCGCCTCGCCGCTCGCCCGCCGAATCGCCAAGGACGCAGGCATCGAAGTTTCAGCGGTGACTGGCTCCGGCCCGCATGGGCGCGTGGTGAAGGCCGATGTCGAAGCCGCGATCGCCGGCGGTACGGCCAAGGCTGCGCCTGCGGAGAAGGCGGCTCCGGGCGCAGCGCCCGCTGCTGCTCCGGCAGCCAAGCCCATGTCCGACGAGCAGGTGCTGAAACTCTTCGCCGAGGGCTCCTACGAACTCGTCCCGCACGACAATATGCGCAAAACCATCGCCCGGCGGCTGGTCGAGGCGAAGTCGACCATCCCGCATTTTTATCTCACCCTCGACTGCGAGCTTGATGCGCTCCTGGCGCTCAGAGCGCAGTTGAACGCCGCCGCCGCCATGAGAAAGACCGACAAGGGCGAGGTCCCGGCCTACAAGCTCTCGGTCAACGATCTGATCATCAAAGCGATGGCGCTGGCGCTGCGCGACGTGCCGACCGCCAACGTCTCCTGGACCGAGACGGCCATGGTCCAGCACAGGCATGCCGATGTCGGCGTGGCGGTGTCGATCCCCGGCGGGCTGATCACGCCAATCATCCGCAAGGCCGACGAAAAGACGCTGTCGGTCATCTCCAACGAGATGAAGGACATGGCCGCACGGGCGCGGAACAAAAAGCTGAAGCCGGAGGAATACCAGGGCGGCACGACGGCCGTCTCCAATCTCGGCATGTTCGGCATCAAGGATTTTTCGGCGGTCATCAACCCGCCGCACGCGACGATCCTGGCGGTCGGCGCGGGCGAGGAGCGGGCTGTCGTCAAAAATGGCGAGGTGAAGATCGCGACGATGATGTCGGTGACGCTGTCAACCGACCACCGCGCGGTGGACGGCGCGCTCGGAGCCGAGTTGCTGGTCGCCTTCAAGCGCCATGTCGAGAATCCGATGGGGATGCTGGTTTAGCGCCAGCGCCAAACCCTCCCCTTGCGGGGAGGGGTGGTCGCGCAGCGACCGGGTGGGGGTGGTGATGCCGGGTTCGTGGGGTGAAGGAGAGTGGTGGATGTTGGGGACTCGTGCGGTGCTTTGAATGACAACCACCGCGCCTGGCGGAACCACCCCCACCCCTAGCCCCTCCCCGCAAGGGGAGGGGAACTTGGGCAGCGCAGGGAAACCGAGAAACCCTACTCTGCAGCCGCGGCGCTTTCCTTGAGGAAACCAAGCTTGGCAAGCTGCAGCCCGATTTCGTTCCAGTCGGCGCAGATAGCCGCCGCGCCGCAAGCCGTCAGGCGTGCGCCGTGTTCGGGATAGGTGTGGCCGCCGCCGGTATAGCCGATGGCGGTCATGCCGGCTGCGACCGCGCCCTCGATGCCGAACGGCGAATCCTCGATCACCACGCAGTCTGCCGGGTCTGCGCCCATTTTTTCGGCGGCGTGGAGAAAAATGTCAGGCGCGGGCTTGCCGCGCCTGACCATTGAGGAACTGTAGATGGAACCGCCGAAAAACTGCGCCAGCCCGGTCACACCAAGGCTGTGATTTATGCGCTCGACCGACGACGACGACGCGACGCAGCGTTCGAGACCAAGCGGATCCAGGAACGGCACGATGCCGTTGGTCGGCTTCAGCTCTTTGGTGAACAGGATCTTGGTCTCGGCCCAGATGTCGCCGTCCGCGTGCTCCGGAAACTGATGGCCAGTCAGTTCCCTGATCCTGACAATGATGTCGGACTGCTTCATGCCGACGCATTGCGCGATGATGTTGACGCCGACGCCGCTCATGCCGTGCTTTTCATAGACGCGCTCATAGGCGCGCGCGGCCAGCGGTTCGCTGTCGACCAGAACGCCGTCACAGTCGAAAATGATCAGCTTCGATCGCGCCACGCGCTTCTCCCCGACAACTCAAAAATCGCGCACATCGCTATCCACAAAAAAACCAGATGTTCAATAGACGGGATTGCTGCCCTGCCAATAGAGGGCTCAAAGCTGTGGGAGGGCTCTGCTGCGGCGCGATGCACCCAGAGCCTGCTGCATGGCCTGCCTGGCCTGCGCGCGGTCGGGCGCGATCCAGTTCGGCTCGGCGCCGAGAAAGCGGTCCAGGAAGGCGACGGCATAAGCAGGCATCTCGGTGACATTCTCGCGATACGACCACCAGGTGCGCAGATCGTCGGCGCATTTGTCGATCGTCGGCATGCGGCCGAATTCCTGCTCGTAGATGGCCGCGATCGCCGACACGCAATAGTTTGTGTAGAGAAAACCCTCCGGCCAGAATCGCACGATTTCCAGCGCCTCGGGGTTGGCGGCATCCTCGTTCAGGCTGTCCAGGCCGGAAATCAGCCGAGCCGGTTCCTGCCGAATCAGTTCGCGCAGAACCAGGCCGGCGGCGAATACGATGAAATCGGCCCGATCCACCCGCGCGAAGCGTTTTTGCGCTTCCATGATCTCGACCCAGTCGAGAAACGCCCGCGTCAGCTTCGTCTCGTCGATCTCGAAGCGCAGGCCATAGGTCGCCGAGACTTCCCGGGCGCTGGCGCGGAACGTCGCCCTGAACCAGCGCAACTGCCGCAGCCGATGCCGAAGGTCGGGCATCAGGGCCAATTCGTCCTTGAACCGCAAATCCATTGTTCCGGGCATCCTTTTCCAGCAGAATCTAGCACGCCTGACTGATAAACCAAATCAGTCCGCTGCTTTGTGACGGGCTCAATACGTCGCGATGTCATACATATTGACATCGCAGGAAACAAATGTTCTCTAATTGAAGCCGTCTCGCGTCACGTTAGCGCGGCTCGGCAAATCCTCGGGAGGAGGAGAAATATGGCGATCTGGCAATGGGGATTGCTGCTGCTCGTGGTAGTCTGGGCGCTTCAGTCGCTCGGCGTCTGGGTCCAGATGCGGCACTACTCCGGGGTCTTCAAAGGCATCACCGAAAAATACAGTGACGGCTTCGTCGGCGCCGGCAACCATCGCGGTCGCTTCGGCAAGGGCACAATCGTGCTGATCGTGGCGACGCCCGATCTGATCGTGCGCCGCTTCCTGGCGATGAGCGGGCGCTCCGTGTTCGCAAAATTCAAGAGACATGAAGAATTCGAGGGCGTCGCCCTCGATAAGCTCCGGTCCGATCCCGCGGTTTTGGGTGAGGGGGAACCCGGTGTGGCCGAGGCCGTGAAACGGGCGATCGAGCAGATCGACCGCGCGCGATCGGAGCCGGTCAAAGAGCCGGGCCTATCCGGCTTGAACGCTGCACGCGCATAGAGGACTGCCGCGAGCCGGGGGGATAAAGCCGGCAAGGGCTGAATAGAGGAGGAGAAATGTCCATAGTTTCGATGTTGGCGCAGCATGCCGACATGGCCGTCCAGAACCTGCATGTCGCGGGCTCGATGGTTTCGGATGCTGCATTGCACGGCAAGCTCGCCGTCGGGTACGGCGCGAACGATCTTGTCGTTCTCGCCCAGGCCGACGGCGGCATAAGCGTCGAAGAATTCCGGCAGAAGCTGGAAAACGTCCAGCAGGAGGAACAACTCGGCTGGCTTACCGCCATCGGCAAATACTTCATCGGCATCTTCCAGAAGGGCGGCGAGGTTTTCGCCGGCTTCGTCACCGGCATCATCCCGACGCTCGTCGTGCTGATGACGGCGTTCTACGCCATCACAGAACTGGTCGGCGAAGAGCGCGTGCACGGGCTTGCCCGCGGCGCGGGCAGGATCGCGCTGACCCGCTATACGCTGCTGCCGCTGTTGGCAGTGTTCTTCCTGACCAATCCGATGGCCTACACCTTCGGATCTTTCCTCGAGGAAAAGCATAAGCCGGCCTTCTACGACGCGGCGGTGTCCTACGTTCACCCGCCGCTCGGCCTGTTCCCGCACATCAATCCGGGCGAATATTTCGTCTGGGGCGGCGTGCTGGTCGCGCTCCTGGAACTGGAGCGCAGCGGCGCGGTGCCTTCGGGCTACCACATCAACGTCGCCATCTGGTACGCTATCGTCGGCCTCATCGTCATACTGCTCAAGGGCATGCTGACCGAACGCATCACAGCCATCATGGCGCGCCGCCAGGGCGTCGAGCTGTAGTCGGGGGAGGACGATATGGACGTGACCAAGACATACAAGGCGGTAAAGATTTCCAGGGGCTCCGGCGGATGGGGCGGTCCGCTCGTCATCCAGCCGACGGAACAGCGCAACAAGGTGGTGTCGGTGACCGGCGGAGGAATCCATCCGGTGGCGAAGCTGATCGCCGACATGACCGGAGCGGAAGCCGTCGACGGCTTCAAGGCGCCGCCGATTGAAAGCGAGATGGCGGTTGTTGTTGTCGATTGCGGCGGAACCGCGCGCTGCGGCGTCTATCCGCGCAAGCGCATCCCGACCGTCAACCTGACGCCGGTCGGACAGGCAGGTCCGCTGGCCCAATTCATTACCGAGGACATTTACGTCTCGGGGGTGAAGCCGGCCAATGTCTCGATGGCCGACGGGTCTGAGCCGGTCACTGCCGCAGGCGCAGCCACCGGCACCGGCCCGAGCCCGACGGATTCACCAGCGGTCAGAGTGGCCGATACGGCTCCCCAGAGCGAAGGCGGGCTTGTCGGGCTGATCAGCTCGATCGGTCGCGTGATGGGGCGTGTCGTCGGCATCTTCTTCAATGCCGGCCGGCGCACCATCGACCAGGTGATCCGCAACGTGCTGCCGTTCATGGCCTTCGTGACCATGCTCATCGGCTTGATCCTCTATACGGGCATCGGCGACGTGCTGGCCCAGCCGATGGGGCCGCTGGCCAACAACATCGTCGGCCTGCTGATCATCTCGGCGATCTGCGGCCTGCCGTTCCTTTCGCCCATTCTGGGGCCGGGAGCGGTCATCGCGCAGGTCATCGGCGTGGCCATCATCGGCCCGCAGATAGCCAACGGCACGATCTCGCCCGCAATGGCCCTGCCGGCGCTGTTTGCCTACAACACGCAGGTAGGCTGCGACTTCGTTCCGGTCGGTCTGGCGCTTGGCGAGGCCAAGCCCAAGACGATCGAGATCGGCGTTCCGGCGGTCCTCATCAGCCGTCAGATCATGGGGCCGGTATCCGTGCTGATCGCATGGGTGTTCAGCCTCTTCGTGCTCTAGAACCTGCCCAAATTCTGCTCCGGCGACCTGCAAAAGGCTAGCCGGAGCAGGCATCGATAAGGAAAAGAAGGCGATCATGACAGTTCTTTTGCGGACACGGATCACGGAGATCGGGCCCGAGGTCGCGGACCTTGCCGAAGCCGGCGTGGTCATCCTGTTTGCGGACGGCTCGCCGGCGGAGCTCGCGGAAGTCTCCGTGCTCCACAAGACGGAGCAGGGACCGAGCGACGGCGCGCCGAAAGCTGGCGCATCGATCGCCATCGGCCCGCTGTCGGCAACGATCACCGCTGTCGGCCCGACGGCCTGGAGCAAGGTGCGCGAGATCGGCCACGTGGTGATCTCGTTCAACGGCGCGGCCGAGGCCGAGCGGCCGGGCGAAATCTGCGCCTCGAAGGTCGATCATGAATCGCTGGTGGCGGCCCTGAAAACCGACGCGATCATCACGATCGGCGCCTGACCTGATTTGCGCTGCCGCTTGCGGCGGTGGCGCTCCCGAATACAGAGTATGCGCCATGGAACGCTCGACCATCGTCAGAGTGCATGAAGGATTGCACGCCCGCCCGGCCACGCGGTTCGTCAAGCTCGCCAAGAGCTTCGAATCCGATGTCGAAATCGTCAAGGACGGCAAGGCGGCGAGCGCCAAGAGTTCGGTGAAGCTGATGCTGCTCGGCGTCAAGGAGGACCAGGAGGTCACTGTCCGGGCCACCGGCGCCGACGCGATCGAAGCGGTCGAGGCGCTGATCGGCTATCTGGAAAACCCACTGTCCGGCCTCGACGAGGACGCGGCTGCGGCGATCGCCCCGAACCCGGCCGGCGCGGAGTCAGTCCCGGCCGCGCCCGTTGCCGCTCCAGAACCAGCAGCGGCGGCGGATGGAGCGCTGCGCGGCATCGCCGCGAGCGAGGGCGTCGCCATCGGCCCGGCCTTCGCGCATTTCCCGCCTGAAATCCGGGCCGAAGGCCGCGAGCTTTCAGCCGGCGAAATTCCCGCCGAGATCGAGCGGTTGAAGGCGGCGATTGCCGCTGTCCAGCGGCGCATGGACAAGGCGCTGGCCGAGAACAGCCTGTCGGCCGGCGACCGCGGCATCATCGCCGCGCTGAAGGACATCGCCGCCGATGAGACGCTGACCGGCGAGACCGAAGCGCTGGTCGTCAGGGGCGTCGATGCGGTCTCCGCCGTGATCAGCGCAACCTCGAAGATCGCATCGGAATTCGGCGGGGTAGACGATCACTATCTGAACGCGCGAGCCGACGACGTGCACGCCGTTGGCCGGCAGATCTGCCTCGCATTGCTAGGCCAGGACGATGTCAGCCTCGAAAACATCCCGCAGGGCGCGATCCTGATCGCCGACGACATCGGCGCCTGGGACCTGGCGCGCGCGCCGCTGAAGCGCATCGGCGGCGTGGTCTGCGGCCATGGCGGCGCGACTTCGCATATCGCCATCATCGCAAGGTCGCACGGCATACCCGCCGTGCTCGGCCTCGGCGAGCGGATCAATACGCTGCGCGAGGCGAAGGCCATCGCGCTCGACGGCGATGCCGGCTTCGTCGCCGCCGATCCGGACGAAACGGTGCGCGCAGATTTCGCCCGGCGCGTGGGCCAGGCCGCGGCCGAGCGCGACGCGCTGACGGCGTTCAGGGATTTCACGCCAAAACTCGCGGACGGCACCGTCATCGAGGTCGCCGCCAATATCGGCTCGCTGGAGGAGATCGACGCGGCCCTGGAGGCGGGCGCGATGGGCGTCGGCCTGTTCCGCACCGAACTCCTGTTCATGCGCCACATGCACCTGCCCTCGGAAGACATGCAGGCCGAGACCTACTCGGCGTTGGCGCGCGCCTTCGCACCGCATCCGGTGATCGTGCGCACGCTCGACATCGGCGGCGACAAGCCGATCGCGGGAATAGAATTTCCGGAGGAGGAGAACCCCTTCCTCGGCTGGCGCGGCATCAGGATGTGCCTCGACCGGCCCGACATCTTCAAGCGCCAGCTGCGCGCGCTGCTGCGGGCGGCGGTTCATGGCAACGTCAAGGTCATGCTGCCGATGGTGTCGGACATAGACGAGGTGCGGCGGACAAAAACGCTGATCGAGGAATGCGCGGCCGAACTCGATGCTGAGGGCGCGCCTCACGCGATGTTCCCGCTCGGCGTGATGATCGAGACGCCTGCCGCCGTTCTCATAGCCCCTGCACTGGCGCGCGAGGTGGCGTTCTTCTCGATCGGCACCAACGACCTGACGCAATATGTCATGGCCGCAGACCGGCTCAACCCGACCGTGGCGAAGCTGAACGACGTGACCAATCCGGCGGTCATGTCGGCGATTGAGATGACCGCACGGGCCGGCGTCGAAGCGGGCATCATGGTAGGCATGTGCGGCGAGGCCGCCGGCCGCCCAGATCTCATTCCAGCCTTCCTCCGCATGGGATTGACGGAACTGAGCATGAGCCCCGCCTCTGTCCCGCGCGCCAAAAAGCGGATCGCCGAACTGGAAACTGGCGCCGGAGGCTAAGGCAGATGAGCGAGCAGCACGGCGAACACCGCCGTCAATTCGCCGAGCCGGTCCGCCTTGCCATAAGCCTGAACGATGCGGTCGTGACGCACATCCGCCGCCAGCGTCGTGATCTCCAGCATGTCGGCCGCCGGCAGATCGTCGGCGCCGATGGTCGCAAGTCCACAGGCCAGCGCAAGCGGCGCCAGGAAACGGATTTCGAGATCAAGGTTCCGGCCGCCCTGCGCGCTTTTGGAGAAGCGGATCGGACGCTGCTCGACGAGTTCGATCAGCAGCGCCGCAGAGAGCGCCGCGGCTACCGCTACACGCTCGTCCGGCTCCGCAGCGATATCCAGTTCGGCGATGAGATCCCCATGCAGCCTGCGCATCGCCGCATGCGCGGCGGCGAGGCTCGCTTCATAAATGCGCGGCGCGCCGGTGGTCTTTCTGGCAGCAATCGCCTTGGCGAGATAATACATGTCGCGCCGGAACGCCCGCTCGCCGTCCAGCGAGGGACCGCGGCCATTGCTGCGGAAATAGTGTTCGAAGCTCCTGACCGTCGCGGCGTCGGTATTTGCCGGGCGCTCATGCGGCACCAGCGCTTCGGCCAGCGACATGGCGTCGTCGACGACGCTGGCGGCATGTCCCAGCAGCTCCTCGAAACCCTTAGCTGGCGAGGACGAGGGAGCGCGGCGTTCCACAGCGGCATTCCGCGCGTGGTCGTGACGGCTCTGGCGGATAACGTGGCGCACGTCCCGCAGCCGGTCCTTGAGGTTGACGCGGACATCTTCGGAAATCTGTCTGAGCATTTCAGGTCGCCTCGGCACTTCTCCCAGCGACGGGCGCTTCGCCCATCGCCATGCACAAGAATTGTTTCTACAGATTGGTAGATCAATAGGCGATACTGCGCCAGCACGCAGAATCAATAGAGCCGAACGAGTGGGGGACGGAATTGGCGAAGCGACGGTCGAATGGCGGAACCGGAGGCGCGGCGGGCGAAGCCGGCATTGCCGAGCAACAGGTAAGCGAGAGCAAGACCGACCGTCTCAGGATCCGCGCGGCCTGGATGTATTTCATCGAGCAGATGACGCAGAACGAGATCGCCGAGGTGCTCGGGGTCGGCCGCGTCACCATCGTGCGCATGCTTGCAGAGGCGCGCGCGCGCAACGAAGTCAAGATCGCCATCGAAAGCGAGTTGAGCGAACTCGTCAAGCTCGAGCGCGCGCTGGAAAGGACCTTCGGCATCCGGCAGGCTTTCGTGGCGCCGCTGTCGACGTCCGAGGCCGACCCGATCCCGGCGATTGCCGCCAAGACGGGCGCTTATCTTTCGGAGGCTATGAAGTCGGGCATGCGTGTCGGCGTCGGCTGGGGCCGCACCCTTTTCAGTTCGCTGTCATTCATCACGCCAAAGTCCCTGTCCGACTTTAAGGTGATCTCGCTTCTCGGCGGCGTCGGCGTGGCGCGACAGATCAATCCAGCCGAGTTCGCTTGGCGCTTTGCGCAGACCTTCCAGGGCGAGGGCTACCTCATTCCCGCGCCGGCTGTCGTCGACAGCGTCGAGACAAAAATCGCCCTCATCGAGCGCTGCGGCCTGCAGGATATCTTCCGCATGACCGACGATCTCGACGCCGTTCTGCTGAGCATCGGCGGCATCAGGTCGGCGACGACGTTCTACCGCGGCGGTTACCTCAAGGAGGCCCAGAGGGAGGAACTGATCGCGCGCGGTTCGGTCGGCGATCTGCTCTTCCACCCGTTCGACATAAACGGCCAAATCGTCGACCATCCGATCAACGGCGTGGTCATGTCGGTGGACGTCGAGCGGCTGCGCCGCGCGCCGCTCCGCATTTTGACCTCCGGCGGCTCGGAAAAAATCGAGGCCCTGCTCGGCGCCATGAACCTGATCGCGCCGACTGTGCTGATCACCGACGAGGAAAGCGCGCGGCGTGTGCTGGAAATGCATGCCGCGCGGGAAGGGCGGCAGTAGTGCGCATCACCGCTGCGAACCGAACCCCGCCATGGTCGCCTTCACTTCGCGGGTGATCCAGCGCCTGAATTCGGCGGCCTTGGCGCTTTGCCGGCTGGATGCGCGCGTAACCAGATAGTAGCCGAGGCCGCTGGCGACCGTGACGCCGAACGGTGCGACGAGACGGCCGTCGGCCAACGCATCCGCAGCCAGCAACTGCCAGGCAAGCATGACGCCCTGGCCGCCAATCACTGCCTCAAGGCAAAGCACCGGGTCGGTGAAGGTTGCGCCCGGAAGCGGCGTCACCGGCTCGACCCCGGCCGCCGCGAACCAGCGGTCCCAACTGAGCATGGTGTTTTCGTCCTGGATGACGGAGACTTTGGCGAGATCGGCCGGCGAGCGCAGCCGCTTCGCGAGTTCAGGCGAGCAGACCGGGAAAATCTCCAGCGGAAGCAGGAGTTCGGCGCGCACGCGCGGCCAGTTGCCTTCGCCCATGCGGATGGCGAGTTCAACATCGGAATGCTCGAGGTCGACGAGACGGGTCGAGGCGTCGATCCGCAGCAGGATTTCGGGATGGAGCGCGAAGAAGCGGCTGAGCCTCGGCACCATCCAGCGCGACGCGAAGGCCGGCGGCACCGACACCACCAGCGTGTTGGTCGCCTGCTCGTCGGCCATCGCCACCGCCTGCGCGAGCTCGTGGAAGCCGACCGAGAGCCGCGCCGTGAACAGTGCGCCGAATGCTGTAGGCGTCAGCCCGCTGGCGGTCCGCTCGAACAGTTTCTTGCCGAGCTGCAATTCGATCCGGCCGATCTGCTGGCTGACGGCGCTGGGCGAAACGCCGAGTTCCTCTGCGGCTTTCGCGAGCGAACCGCAGCGGGCCGCCGCTTCTGCGGCGCGCAGGCCGTTCAAATGCACCGAATTGAGATTCATTGATTTAGATTTTCTAATGTCGCGCTCGGCATTTCTGGATTGAAAATTGCCGGATTCGGCAGATCATACAGCCATTGAACCAGATGAGGCGAGAAAAACATGAAGATTTTCTCAATCGGAACCAGGGTGTTTGGCCAAGTGCTTAGAACGCCGCGCGAAACCTCCGCCAGTGAAGAAAGCTGGATGCTCGACCCGCTGTCGCACCCGGACGTCGAGGCGATGACGGAGCGCGAACTGGCCGACCTGCCGTTCAACCGCGGCTATTGCGGCGCGTCGGAATGCACCGGCGAACGGCGCTGCGGCTGAGTTTGCGGCGCCACAACGGGCAACCGAAGCGCCGTAGGGCGCTTGGGCGTTGCCCCTGGTCCAACGGGAAAGCGGACGCCGCTATTGTATGCTCGCCGGGCGGCAATATTGTCGCGCCATGATTTCGAACCCCGCGCCTCCGCTCCGTTTCGCCATCGCCGGCATGATCGCGATGGCGGTCGCCATGGGCTTCGGGCGTTTCGTCTATACGCCGATCCTGCCCGGCATGATGGACGAACTCGGCCTTTCGTCGGCCGATGCCGGGCTGATCGCCTCGGCCAATTATCTCGGCTACCTGATCGGCGCCATCGTCGCGGCGGGTGGCTGGGCGCATGGCGGCGAACGGGCGCTGATGCTCGGCGCGCTGGCGGCAAGCGCGCTGCTCTCGGTGCTGATGGGGCTTAGCGACAGCCTGCCGGTCTTCCTGCTGGTGCGTTTCCTGGCGGGACTGGCCAGCGCCTTCGTCATGGTGTTCCTGACCAGCATCGTCTTCAGCCATCTGGCGGCGGCGAAGCGCGGCGACTTGCAGGCCATGCATTTCGGCGGCGTCGGCGTCGGCATTGCGGTCTCGTCGGCGATGATGGCTGTGCTGCTTGCCGCCGGTGCGCACTGGCCCGCCGGATGGCTGTGGTCGGGCGTCATTTCGGTCGCCGGCTTCGCCGTGGTCGCCCTGCTCATCAATCGCGGCCCGCTGGCTATTGGCTCCGCGCGGCGCGAGCCACGGCTGCCGAGAAGCGGCGCGCTCGCCAGGATCATCCTCGCTTATGGCCTGTTCGGCTTCGGCTACATCGTCACCGCCACCTTCCTGGTGGCGATCGTGCGCCAGGGCGACACCGGCCGGCAGTTCGAGGCGCTGGTCTGGCTGGCGACGGGGCTGGCCGGAATTCCGTCCGTCTGGCTCTGGAGCCGGGTTGCCGCGTACGCCGGACTCGCGACGACGTTTGCCGTCGGCTGCATCGTCGAGGCGGTGGGCGTGACGGCGAGCGTAGCGATCGGCGGCTTCGCCGGCCCCCTGATCGGCGGTGTTCTGCTCGGCAGCACCTTCATCGCCATCACCGCGCTCGGCCTGCAGATCGGACGGCTGCTTGCGCCGGAAGCGCCGCGCCGGGTGCTGGCGCTGATGACCGCCTCGTTTGGCGTAGGCCAGATCCTGGGGCCGATCGCGGCGGGCTGGATTGCCGAGTGGACGGGGGATTTCGTCACGGCCTCGATCGGCGCGGCGATCGCGCTGCTCTTTGCCGGCGCAACAGCATGGTCTGCGGGGCCGTCGCCAAAATCGCCATGATTGCCGTTTCTATCGGCGGCCGGCATGGACTTCGGGGCATTTTCTTTCGCTGCGAAATGTGACTTCATGCCGGAACCGCAACGCCGCAGACTGCGCGCCGCCCGACAAGGAATCCGCCGAAGTGTTCGTATCCTTTTTCCCGCAGCCGAAGCTGTTTTTCGCGTCGGCCGCCGTCTGGAGTCTGGCGGCCGTATTGTTCTGGTTTTTGGGCGGTGAGCAACTCGGAGCGGTCTTTGGTCTGCCGCCGGTCGATCCGAGCGCTCCGCCAATTATCGACCCTTCGGTGTTCCTGTCGCCACCTTACGCTTGGTTCTTTATCTATTTTTTTGCCACCATCGGGCTCTTTTATCTCTTCTGGGCCTGGTATTCGCCGCACCCTTGGCAGAATTGGGCGATCCTCGGCTCCGGCCTGATCCTGTTCACCACCAATTTTTCGGTGCAGATCAGCGTCGTGCTCAACGAATGGCGCGGCACCTTTTATGATCTGATTCAACAGGCGTTGACGACTGCGGGATCTGTGGACCAGCCCGCGCTTTATATCGGTGTTGGTCAATTCCTTTCGCTGGCCTCGGTCCACATCACCGTTGTGGCCCTCAACCTCTTTTTTGTGCGCCATTATGTATTCCGCTGGCGCACGGCGATGAACGATTATTTCACGGCCTACTGGCCGCAACTGCGCCACATCGAAGGCGCTTCGCAGCGTGTGCAGGATGACACGATGCGCTTCTCTTCGACCATGCAGGGCCTCGGCGTCAGTTTGGTCGATTCGGTGATGACCCTGATCGCCTTCCTGCCGCTGCTGGCGGTGTTGTCGGCACACGTCGGAACACTGCCGATCGTCGGGGCGATTCCTTATCCGCTGGTGGTTGCGGCAATCACGTGGTCGCTGTTCGGAACCGTTCTTCTGATGATTGTCGGGGTTAAGCTGCCTGGGCTGGAATTCCTCAACCAGCGTGTCGAGGCGGCCTTCCGTAAGGAGCTTGTCTATGGTGAGGACGATGCCGAGCGAGCTCAGCCGCCAACATTGGCGGAGCTGTTCGGCAATGTCCGGAAGAACTACTTCCGTCTGTACGCTCACTATCTCTATTTTGACGTCGTGCGGTATCTGTACCTTCAGGCGGACAACATTTTCGCAATCCTGATTCTGGTGCCGACGATAGCGGTCGGCAAGATCACCTTCGGCATCTTTCAGCAGATTGTCTCGGCGTTCACCCAGGTCGCGAGTTCGTTCCAGTATCTCGTCAATTCGTGGCCGACCATCGTGGAACTGATCTCGATCTACAAGCGCCTTCGCGCCTTCGAGGCGACGCTGCAGGGGGCGCCGCTGCCGGAGATCGACAGGCACTACCTGGAGCGCGAGGCAAAGCTCGGGGAGGAATCAGCGTCCGCCAAATAGCTGGCGGGGAGCGTCAGCCGCCCACGCCGGGCTCAGCCTTGATCGCATTGGCCGGGTTCTTTGCCAGCCAGGCCTCATAGCTGAAGCACTCGACGTCCTGCTTCACGCAGAACTCTTCGGCAAAGCGCTCCAGCGCGCGCCAATAGGCGCCGCCATTCATCAGCGTGAAGTGGAAGCCGATCTGCAGCGGAATGCGCTCGCCGGCATATTGCGCCTCGAATGCCGCCCGGAATGCTTCAAGCGAGCGCGTCTCGAACTCCGCAGCCTCGCCGGCGCGTTCCAGGCCGCCGGAATGGCGTACGAAAAGATTGTAGTCCATGGCGATCACCCGCCGCGAAGCCGGCCCTTCGCTGATCTGCGGCAGGGCGAAGCGGGTCACACCGCCGGCTGTTTCCGGCTCCGCCGGCCCGCGGGAGATTGCGCTGGCGTCGTAGTCAAATTTCGCCTCGGCCAAGGCTGCATACAGGATCTTACTCGTCGACAGATAGGGCGCGCGAAAGCCGGAGATTTCGCTCTCAGCGAATTTGCGCCAGTTTGTTGGCTCGCCGGCAATGCCGTTGATTGCATAGGCGTCGCGCAGGATCGTCGAGAAAGACGCGAATTCGGCGAGCCAGTCGGCCTTGCTCCAGTTTTTGCCATCGAAATGGCCGCAGCCATGGCTGGCGATCTCATGGCCCTCCGACCGCGCCAGCCTGATCTGTGCAAGCCGTGCCGCCACCTCCTCCTTCGACTGGGCAAAGCCGACATTGGATTTGCCAGCGCCCTTGCCGGGCGCGCCGTATTCGCGGCGCGTTTCCTTCGACAGCAGGAAGACGCAGGACAGGAAATAGGTGAAGCGCGCGCCGGTCCTCGCCGCCAGCGTTCGGCTGCGCTGCCATTGCACCAGGTCGTGCGCCCCGTCGAAGGAGATGATGACGTGCTGGATTGGCCGGGCGCCCGAATAAGCGACACCTGAAACCGAGGCGGAAAGAAGAGCGAAAGCGGCGACACAAACGTGGAACGCAACAGACATTAGCATCAATTCTGAAAAGGCATGAAACGGATCAGCAAACGGCTAGGACCGGAATGTGGCCGAGGTTGGATGGCCCGAAGCCACGCCATAGGCAAGTGCGGAGCGGCGCGTTAGGATGCGACGTTTCGTCGGGGAGGGCCGCGATGGTTCCGCTCATTCTCGGGCTGATCGTCTTCCTGGGTATCCATTCGGTTCGCATCGTCGCGCCCGAATGGCGCAATCGTCAGTTGAAGACATTGGGCGAGGGGCCTTGGAAAGGCATCTATTCGCTGGTTTCGCTGGCCGGGCTGGTTCTCCTCATCTGGGGCTACGGCAGGGCCTGGGAGGTGGCGCCAATACTCTATGAGCCGCCGGTCTGGATGAAGCACACCGCCGCGCTGCTGATGCTCGTCTCCTTCGTCTCGCTGATGGTGTTCATCTTTCCAGCCGGACGCCTGAAGCCAATGCTCAAGCATCCGTTCCTGCTTGCCGTGCAAATCTGGGCTGTCGCGCATCTGCTCGCCAATGGCGATCTGGCGTCGGTGATCCTGTTCGGCGCTTTCCTCGCCTGGGCCGTGATTGACCGCATCGCGGTGGAGCAGCGGAGAGAGGTGACGGCGCTGCCCGGGCCAGTCAAGTGGGACGCCCTCGCGGTGGTGTCTGGCGCCGCGCTCTATATCCTGTTCATCTGGAGGCTGCATCTGTGGCTGATTGGCGTGCCGCCGCTCGCCTGAAACCCATCCCGGACGAAGCCAGGCCGATTTTCCGCCTCGCCCCCTTCCATGCCGGCGAAATATCGCTAAAACGCAGGCTCAACGCGCCCCTTCGGGCAAGATATGGTATAAAAACGCATGTCGGACGACAGCTTCATCCGCGAAGTAAACGAGGAACTCCGCCAGGACCAGGCGAGGGCGCTGTGGGACCGTTTTGGCCCGGCGGCGATTGTGCTCGCGGTCGCGGTCGTCCTCGGCACGGCCGCCTATGTCGGCTACGACTACTGGGTGGAGACCAAGGCCAACCGCTCGGGAGACCAGTTCTCGCAGGCATTGAGCCTCGCCAATTCCGGCAAGCCCGACGAGGCTTTGGCCGCGCTCAAGGCGCTGGAGGCGGAAGGATATGGCGCTTATCCGCTGCTCGCCCGGATGCGCGCCGCGACCGTGCTTGCCGAAAAGGGCGATTTCGCCGGAGCGGTGAAGGAATTCGATGCGGTCGCTGCCGACACCTCCATACCGGAGGCGATCCGCGATATCGCGCGGCTCAGGGCAGCGCTTCTTCTGGTCGACAACGGATCCTACGCCGACGTCTCGGCAAGGGTCGAGGCGCTGACCGCCGACACCAACACGCTGCGCCACGCCGCTCGCGAGGCGCTCGGGCTGTCGGCCTGGAAAGAGGGCAAGTCGGCCGACGCGCTGAAGCTGTTCGAACAGGTCGCATCCGACGACGCGGCACCCCGCAACACGCGCGAGCGAGCGACGCTCATGTCCGAACTGATCCGCGGTTCGGGCAGTGCGTCGTGACGCCAGATGAGCTTCAAAGTAGCCATTCTCGGCCGGCCTAACGTCGGCAAATCGACGCTTTTCAATCGGCTCGTCGGCAAAAAGCTGGCTCTCGTCGACGACACGCCGGGCGTCACGCGCGACCGCCGTGTCCATCCGGCCAAGCTCTACGATCTCCATTTCGACGTGATCGACACGGCCGGCTTCGAGACGGCCGCCGCCGCGACGCTGCAGGGCCGCATGCGCGCGCAGACCGAGATCGCCATCCGCGAGGCCGACCTGATTTTCTTCATGGTCGATTCCAAGTCCGGCTTGATGCCCGACGACAAGGCCTTCGCCGATATCGTCCGCCGCTCCGGCAAGCCGGTGGTGCTGGTCGCCAACAAGGCCGAGGCACGCGGCGCACAGGGCGGCATGCTCGAAGCCTGGGAAGTCGGGCTCGGCGAACCAATCCCGATTTCGGCCGAACACGGGCAGGGCATGCCCGATCTGCGCGATGCGGTGATCGCAGCGCTCGGGGAAGAGCGCGCCTTCGGCGAAGAGGATACGGCCAACGAGATCGCGGAAAGCGAAGCGCTGATCGGCGAGGACATCACCGATCCCGACGCGGAAGACATCCCTGCCTATGACGAAACCAAGCCGATGCGGATCGCCGTCGTCGGCCGCCCGAACGCGGGCAAGTCGACGCTCATCAACGCGCTGGTCGAGGAAGAGCGACTGCTCACCGGCCCGGAGGCCGGCATCACCCGCGATTCAATCTCTGTCGATTGGGAGTGGCGCGGACGCCGCATAAAGCTGTTCGACACGGCCGGCATGCGCCGCAAGGCGAGAATACAGGAAAAGCTGGAAAAGATGTCGGTGTCGGACGGTCTGCGCGCCATCCGCTTTGCCGAGATCGTCATCATCGTCTTCGATGCGACGATCCCGTTCGAGAAGCAGGATCTGCAGATCGTAGACCTGATCGCTCGCGAGGGCCGTGCGCCGGTGATCGCGTTCAACAAGTGGGACTTGATCGAACACCCGCAGGAGATGCTTGCCGAATTGCGCGAGAAGACGGCGCGCCTTTTGCCGCAGGTGCGCGGCATCCGCGCGGTGACGCTGTCAGCTGAAACCGGCCGCGGCCTCGACCGGCTGATGGAAGCCGTACTCGGCACTCACAGAGTCTGGAACAGCCGCGTCTCTACCGGAAAGCTCAATCGCTGGCTGGAGGGAATACTGGCGCACCATCCGCCGCCCGCCGTCGCCGGTCGCCGGCTCAAGATAAAATACATCACGCAGGCCAAGACCCGCCCGCCGGGTTTCGTGCTTTCGACCTCGCGTCCGGACGCTATGCCGCAGTCTTATATACGCTATCTCGTCAACAGCCTGCGCGAGGCCTTCGACCTGCCGGGCGTGCCGATCCGCATGGTGTTGCGGGCTTCCGAGAACCCGTTCGCGGGCAAATCCAGAAAACGCGATTAAGCTCTGCCGACCGACCGCCACACTACCGCCGCAAGCGCACCGTTAACGCTCCATCAAGGTTAATGCATCATCGTCCCTCCAGTGGGTCTTGTTGCGTTCTGGAGAGTATTCTGTGCATCGACGTCTCGTGATGCAGCGGCTGGCTGCGGCCATCCAAAGCAAGCGCTCATTTCTGCCTCCCTTCATCATTGGACTTGGCATCTGGATCGGCTTTCCGACTCCGGCGGCGTTCCAGGACATGAGAAGCCTGGTGTCGGGTGCAGAGGCCTCCAATGCCTCCAATGCGCGCTGGGGCGCCTTCGTCGAAAAATCCGTGGCGGGTTCGGTTCATGCCGCCGAAATGCCTTTCGCCGACGCAAATCTGCCGGTCGGCTCGATTTCAGGCGGCGGCGTGGCCATCCCGGGCGTTGGCGACGTGTCGTTCCGCACTAAGAACGGCGCGGTCGGCGAGACGCCGGATGAAGACCGCATCAGCCGCGGCGACAAGAAAGGCCGCATCGTCAACGTCGCCCCGGTAGCCCCGCCAAAGGCGTTCAATGCCGGCTCGGTTCTCGATCGCACATCCTTCCTGCTGCGGCCGACGGCCGGCAAGGGCCCCGCAATGACGTTCGTCAAGCCCGACATCAAGGGCAAGGAAATCAAGATCGCCACGGCCTTCTATGTCAGGCAAGACAGCAAGCGGTCCCCCGGCGTGCCGGCGTTGCTCGCCGCGCTGGTCAACAACGATAAAGCCGACATTCTGGCGACCGCCTACGCGCCGCCGGAGCCGGACTACGCCAAGGCATCGCCCTTCGCCAGCCTGCTGCAGGACGAAGACGAAGGCCGCTTTATCCCGCCGGTCGCCGAGGGCGACCACCACTGGATGAGCCAGCCTCTGCCGGCTTCGGTGTTTTCCAAGGCGGAGCAGAAATGCCTGGCGGCCGGCATCTATTTCGAGTCGCGCGGCGAAAGCCTGAAGGGGCAGGCAGCGGTGGCGCAGGTCATCCTGAACCGCGTACGCAATCCCGCCTATCCCAGCACCATTTGCGGCGTGGTCTACCAGAACGACCACATGAAGAACCGATGCCAGTTCTCCTTCGCCTGCGACGGCAGGAAGGACAAGATCACCAACCGCTCCGTCTATCGGATGGCCGAGGAGGTCGCGATGGCCGTGACGGCCGGCAAGATATTCATTCCGGAGGTCGGCTCGTCGACGCACTATTACGCCGACTACGTCAATCCGCGGTGGGCCCGCACGATGGAGAAAATGAAGAAGATCGGACTGCATATCTTCTACCGCACCTATGGCGGCGGCTGGAACTGAGCGGCTCCCGCCCGATCCGGGGCCAGCCTGGTTTCGCCAGGATTCGCAAGCGGCGCGACCCGCCATCTGCGGGGCAGTATGTCGCACTTTTGCAAATTGTTGATTTTACTTGATAAAATAGGCCTGCTCGTTCCCCCTTGCGTGGCTTGACGGGGGCGGGGGCGCTAACTATGTTGCCCGCGACTTTGAAGCGGATGGATGGTTGCCTTCCATCCCGGGCATGGGGGTTGCGGTGGCCGACAAGAACGGGCCAGACGAAACCGGAAAGACCGGGCCCGGAGAGCAAGGCAGACCCGAAATCCGCGACGACGACCTCGAGCGCCGCCGGCAAAAACTTGAAGCATCGCTTGCGACAAGACGACCGGACCAGCGCGAAGGGGAAGCAGGAGCCAGATCGAGCAGCACGGCCGGGTATGGCCAGGCCCTCAAGCTGTCCAGCGAGTTCATCGCCGGGATTGCGGTGGGCGCGGGGCTCGGCTGGGTGATCGACCGGATGGCGGGGACCTCGCCGTTGGGGCTGATCGTTTTCCTGCTGCTTGGCTTCGGCGCTGGCGTTCTCAATGTCATGCGTTCTGCGGGCGTCGTTGCCGACCAGGGTTCGAGAGCGTCCGATAAGGGCGCCGGCGGACCCGACAAGAAATGAACTTGCGCCCGCGGGCGCGCCTTTGCCGAGGGGGGCCGAAGTGGCCAACGATCCGATCCATCAGTTTCAAATCGCGAAATGGATTCCGATCGAGATCGGCGGGCTCGATTTCTCGTTCACCAATTCCTCGGCCTTCATGGTCGCGACCGTCGCGGCCGCTGGCGCATTCCTGTTCCTGACCACGTCTAGCCGCGGCCTCATTCCCACGCGCCTGCAGTCGATCTCGGAAATGTCCTACGAATTCGTAGCCTCGATGCTGCGCGACGCTGCCGGGTCGCACGGGATGAAGTTCTTCCCCTTCGTGTTCTCCCTGTTCATGTTCGTGCTGGTCGCCAACCTGCTTGGGCTTTTCCCGTACTTCTTCACCGTCACCAGCCACATCATCGTAACCTTCGCGCTGGCGCTGCTGGTGATCGGCACGGTCGTGGTCTACGGCTTTATGAAGCACGGTTTCGGATTCCTGAAGCTGTTCGTGCCGCAAGGCGTGCCAGGCATACTGGTGCCGCTGGTGGTGCTGATCGAGGTGATCTCGTTCCTGTCGCGGCCGATCAGCCTGTCGGTGCGTCTGTTCGCCAACATGCTGGCGGGCCATATCACGCTTAAGGTGTTCGCCGGCTTCGTCACTTCGCTGAGCGCGCTGGGCTTCCTCGGCGTCGCCGGCTCGATTCTGCCGCTCATGATGACCGTCGCCATCACCGGCCTCGAGGTCCTGGTGGCCTTCCTGCAGGCTTACGTTTTCGCGGTGCTCACGTCGATGTACATCAACGACGCCATCCATCCGGGGCACTGACACAATTTTCGCCGGCGGATTTCCCGCCATCCAGACGATTTCTACCGAACTCAAGATCCACAAGGAGTTGGACAATGGAAGCAGAAGCAGCAAAGGCAATCGGCGCGGGCATCGCCTGCCTCGGCATGGGTGGCGCGGGCATCGGCCTGGGCACGATTTTCGGCAACTACCTGGCGGGCGCGCTGCGCAACCCGTCGGCTGCCGACGGCCAGTTCGGCCGCCTGATCTTCGGCTTTGCGGTGACCGAAGCTCTGGGCATCTTCTCGCTCCTCGTCGCCCTGCTGCTGCTCTTCACGTAAGAGCGGGCCACCGGCCTAAAATGCCTCCGGCCGCGCCGTGCGGCCGGGTGACCGACAGGGGACCGAAATGTTTGTGACACCGGGATACGCGCAGGAAACAACTGCTCCCGCGTTGGACGAAACCCATACGGTGGAAGACGCCGCCCATGGCGGCGGTGCGTTCCCGCCGTTCGACCCGTCGACATTCCCCTCGCAGCTTCTGTGGCTGGCGATCACGTTCGGCCTCTTCTACCTTTTCCTGAAGAGGGTGGTGCTGCCGCGCGTCGGCGGCATCCTCGAGGTGCGGCGCGACCGCATCGCGCAGGATCTCGACCAGGCAGCCCGCATGAAAAGCGAGGCGGACGCCGCGGTCGCGGCCTATGAGCAGGAACTGGCCGAGGCGCGCGCCAAATCCAACGCCATCGCCCAGCAGGCGAGGGACAAGGCCAAGGCCGACGCCGACGCCGAGCGCAAGACGGTCGAGGCGGCGCTTGAAAAGAAGCTCGGCGAAGCGGAAGCCCGCATAGCCGCGATCAAATCGTCGGCGATGAAGGAAGTCGGCTCGATCGCCGAGCAGACGGCCTCCACGATCGTGCAGGAACTGGTCGGCGCCAAGGTCGACAAGGCCGATGTCGCCGCCGCCGTGGCTGCGGCGCGGAAATAGGAGAGGGCCATGGACGCAACATTCTGGGCCCTCGTCGCCCTCGTCATTTTCATCGGCATCGCCTTCTACATGAAGGTGCCCGGCATGCTCGGCAAATCGCTCGACAACCGGGCCGAACGCATCCGCAACGAACTCGACGAAGCCCGCCGCCTGCGCGAAGAAGCCCAGCAATTGCTGGCCGAATACCAGCGCAAGCGCAAGGAAGCCGAGAAGGAGGCAGCCGACATACTGGATGCCGCCAAGCGCGAGGCCAGCCAACTGGTGTCGGAAGCGCAGAAGAAATCCGAGGACTACGTCACCCGCCGCACCGCGCTCGCCGAGCAGAAGATCGGCCAGGCCGAACGCGACGCGGTTCAGGAGGTGCGCGCCAGCGCCGTCGATATCGCGGTAGAGGCTGCACGCGTGCTTTTGGCCCGCAAGGTCGATTCGGCCACCGGCGCAAAGCTCTTCGATACGTCGCTGCGGGACATGAAGTCGAAGCTCAACTGAGCTTTCAGCCCGCCATTCATTGAAAAAGCCGCCGTATCCCGGCGGCATTTTTATGCGTCTTCGATCAGGCTTTCGTTGATTTCGGCCGGGCCTTCTTCGATGAGGCGGAACGGCGCGAAGCTGGCGCGGTGCAGCCGCGGCACGGCGCCGTGAATGTCGATCGCGGCGCGGTGGCGCTCCGTCGCGTAGCCCATGTGGCTTTCGAAGCCGTAGTGGATGTGCGTCTGCGCGCAGCCGGCCATCATGCGGTCGCGCATGACCTTGGCGACGATCGACGCCGCCGCGATTGACTGCGAACGCTGGTCGCCCTTGATCAGCGCCCGGCAGCTGCATGGCAGGCCGGGCGGTATGTCTCGGCCGTCAGCGAGCGCATGGCGCGGCTGTATCGACAGGCCGATCAGAGCGCGGCGCATGGCCTCCAGGCTGGCCCTCAATATGTTAATGCGGTCGATGCCGTCGGCGCTGACCGACGCCATGGAGACGCCGAGAGCGGTCGCCAGGATGTCGGCGAACAGTTCCTCGCGCCGGGCCGCCGTAAGCCGCTTGGAATCATCCAGCCCGTCTGGAATTTTAGCAGGATTGAGGATCACCGCTGCCGCGACCACCGGTCCGGCGAGCGGTCCCCGTCCGGCCTCGTCGAGGCCGGCGACTGGCCACAGGCCTTCCTTCCTTGCCTTCTTTTCGAAGGAGAAGTCGGGCCGCTCGATGATCTCGAAGAGGAGCGGAGAATCGGAACGCGATTGAGCCATGGTGCGGCAATGCTCGCATCGGTTCCGATTCTCCGCAAGGCCTTCCCGGCCATTGGGGTGGGGCGGGGAAGGCGCCGTCGGGCTGTCGGGGAAGAGCCGGACGGATTCTTTCGCAACGCACGCAGGTGCGGCGCGGCAACTTCAGAGCAGCATGAGCTGCTCGTGGCGTTTTTCGGCTGCGACGAAAAGATCCGTTCGCAGCGGCCTCTTCTCGACGTTGAGACCGAGCCGGCGCGCCGCGATCTCGAAGCGGCGCCCGATCTGCCAGGCATAGGGACCGCTGCCCTTCATGCGCTTGCCCCATTCCGAATCGTAATCCTTGCCGTCGCGCATCGAGCGCACCAGCGACATGACGTGCCGGTAGCGGTCGGGATAATGGCGCAGCAGCCAGTCCTTGAAGATCGGGCTGACCTCGAGCGGCAGCCTGAGGATGACATAGCCCGCTTCGCGCGCTCCGGCGTTGCGCGCCGAGTCCAGGATGCGCTCTATCTCAGGATCGGTCAGGCCGGGGATGATCGGGGCGACCATGACGGATGTTGGGATGCCGGCGTCGCTGAGCTGGCGGACGGCCTCGAGCCGCCTCGTCGGCGTCGCCGCGCGCGGCTCCATCGTACGGGCCAGCATGCGGTCGAGCGTCGTTACCGACAGCGCCACCTTGGCGAGACCTTTTTCGGCCATGCGCGACAATATGTCGATGTCGCGCATCACCAGCGCCGATTTGGTGACGATGCCGACCGGATGGTTGCGCGCCTCCAGCACCTCCAGCACCTCGCGCATGATGCGATACTGCTTCTCGATCGGCTGGTACGGGTCGGTGTTGGTGCCGATGGCGATGGTGCGGGCCTGGTAGCCCTCCTTCGACAATTCCTTGTCGAGCAGTTTGGCCGCGTCGGGCTTGGCGAACAGCTTGGATTCGAAGTCGAGCCCCGGCGACATGCCCATGAAGCTGTGGGTAGGGCGCGCGAAGCAATAGACGCAGCCATGCTCGCAGCCGCGGTAGGGATTGATCGAGCGGTCGAAGGAAATGTCCGGCGACTGGTTGCGCGTGATTATGGTGCGCGGCTTCTCGACCTGAACCTCGGTCTTGAAGGGCGGCAGCTCGTCGAGCGACTCCCAGCCGTCGTCGAAGACATGGCGGGTGAGGGGCTCGAAACGGCCGCTCGGGTTGATGCCGGCGGCGCGGCCGCGGTTACGGTCCGGCCGGACCCGAACGCCGCTCTGCTCGATCATCGCATTTGCCATCTCGGCCCGTCCGGCTCCGAAGGCCGCGATGTCGGCGCGCACGATCTGTTCCATCTTCGCCCTTTCCCAAGGCATTTCCGCCGGTCTGCGAGATCGCTCTGCTCATGAAACTATTCCTATTTGCCCGATGAGAACAAATCAAGAACTTTTTGCCGATTTGCGTCGCGGTGATAGGCTTGCATACCTGCTCGAGGGTCAGGTTGATGTCGGGAAATGAGCCAGAAAAGCCGCGGGGCAGGCCGCCATTTGCCCTGGAGGGGATCGATCACATCCTGTTGCTGGTCGACGGGATGGAAGCCGCGTGCACATTTTATCAGGAGGTCATCGGTTGCACATTCGAGGAAAGCCTGCCGGAATTCGGCATGGCGCAGTTGCGAGCCGGGAACGCGCTGGTCAATCTGGTCGACATTTCGGCGCCGGAGGGTTCGTGGGCGGTGCCTAGCGTCGCGGGCGGACGCAACATGGACCATTTCTGCATCGCGATCGGCCGGCATGACGAAGCGGCGCAGCGAAGCCATCTTGCGGCCCACGGAGTCGAGATCATCGAGGAGTCGTTCCACGCCGGTGCGCGCGGCGAGAGCCTCTCGATCTATGTGCACGATCCATCGGGCAATGTCATCGAGCTCAAGGGACCGCCGGGCTGAAGCCTTCCTTCCCGTTGAAGCGGATCAGGGTGGGTCGCTGCGGCCGAGATTTTTAGCACTTGGCTCGCAAAGACAGCTTCGCCCGACTCGCCAAGACGCTGAAATCGCTTTCTTTCCTGAGGAAGATAGTTTGCGCTGGCGCTTCCGCCAATCGCCAACGCTTGATCGAGGCACTGCGCCAATATCAGCCTCACGTGGCGCGTCTGCGCCGTAGCTCCGGCACTCCATACTGGCGGATCTCGCGGACGCCGATGAGGCCGGAGAGCACGCCGACATGCATGATGCCTCTCAGCACGCTGCGGTTGCGGCGAACCGGCGAGACTGCCGTCAGCGCAGCCGACGCGAAACAAAAGGCCGCCTTCGCCGAAGCGAGGCCGAGTTGCCTGACCCGGGCTTTTCCTGCTGCGTTGCTGCGCAGCAATGTCCGTGCGTCTGCCCGACCCGGTAACGGCGGCGGCCGAGCCAGCCAAACGTCGCGCGCGCGGATGGCACCGGTTCATCCGCCCAGGCCTCGCTGGCGTAGGCGATGAGGCCGCCGGCCCTGTGCACATGATCGAAGAACTCCGTATCCTCGCCGCCGGTCTGGCCGCGCGCCAGGCTGAAGCGCCGCCCCGAAATGCTCCTTGCATCCGTCCGCAGAAGAACGTTGCAGGTATAACCCGTGCGGATCTCGCCCCCGACCCAGACCGGAAAGGTGGAGTGAAAATCGCCCCGCCGCATCCATTCGGGCGCCTCGGGCCGGTACTGCGCCCTGACCGGCCCGAGCACAGCGTCGGCGCCGGTCGCCTCCGCCGTTTCCACCAGTTTGACGAGCCACTGGCTGGAAGCCGTCTCGTCGTCGTCGATGAAGGCAACGAAGCCGGCCTTGCTGGCGTCGAGGCAGGCGTTGCGCGCGATCGAGATATTGCGCGCCGGGCAATGGATGTAGCGGACCGGAAAAGGCAACTGCCGCGCGAGCGCCGCGACGAGCGGCTTCGCCGTCGGCTGGTCGTCATTGTCGGCGACGATCACGCCGACCTTGCAGCCGGCGGGCATGTCCATGCCGGCGAGCGAGCGCAGCGTTTGCGCGATCTCGGCCCGGCGAAACGTGCAGATACAGATGTCGATTTTGGTGGCTTCCGGCATGACGCTCTCCTTTTGCATTGCAAAAGAAATGCATCATCCGTGCCAGTCGGGCCGTACTTCGGCTAAGCGATTGACATGAAAATCCTAATCGTTTTCCGGTGCTTGCCCGAGTTCGGGCATTTTGTTGTGCGATGCACAATTACCGGGCGAACTGCCGCGAGACGGGCATTAGAGCGCGTTCGGCTTATTGGAAAACTGCCCCTCGCCCTTACCCTCTCCCGTGATCATCCAAGTTTAGGATGGGGAGAGGAAGGCGTCAGCGCAGGAACTTCGCCCTTCTTCCCGTCCTGAGCTTGTCGAAGGATCACCGGAGAAAGTGCCGCCCTTCGATCGGCTCAAGGCGGATGCTGGCATTTCGCCCGGCTTTCGGTTACGCGGAACGATGCTTTCGGTGCTGATCGAAACTCACAACAACGAAGAAGCGCTGGCGCGGACGCTGGCGTCGCTGATCGGCGCCGCCGTCGAGGGCGTGGTGCGCGAGGTGATCGTCTGCGACCGCGGCTCGACCGACCACACCCACAGGATAGCCGACCAAGCGGGCTGCCAATATCTGGCCGAGGGCGGCATCGCCGCCGGCGTGCGGCAGGCCAAGGGCGATTGGCTGCTTCTCATTGAACCCGGCGCGCGGCTGGTCGAGGGCTGGACCGAGGAGGTGCTGGAGCATGCTAGCCGCACGACCGGCCCGGCGCGGTTTTCACGCGCCCGCGCCGACCGGTCACCTTTCCTGGCGCGGGTGTTTTCGGCGCGCCGCGCGCTGGCTGAAGGGCTGGTGATCAGCAGGAAGCAGGCGGCGGCGTTGTGCAAATCGGCCGCCAGCGCCGAAGCCTTGGCGCGTGGGCTGGCGACGAAGCGGTTGGCGGCGGAAATCCGCATCTCGCCACCTGCGTGAGGAGCAAACTTCATCATCGCCACGCCCCGTTGCCGGTCTGGCCATTGTCAAAGAACACTCCTCGTTGGCGAGGAGGTAGTCGGGAAGCGGGGCGCATGGCCTTGCCTACCGAAATTGAATACGTGGCGCAGCTTCCGCGCCGCCCCGCCGGTGTCTGTCGCCACGGTCGACCGGTCACGCGCCCCGCTCCATGTTCTTTCCATGGACAATGACGCGCGGATGATCCGCCTTCCGTTCACGAAGCATTGGCGCTTCGCTCGGAATGCCGGCCCGTCGGACGCCCTCAGGCCCGTGGGAACCGAATCCACGGGGAGAGGTCACCGCCGCCCTACCGATCCCCGGTCCGGAACCGGTTCCCGCAAGGGCGATGCCGGGGATTATGCGGGAGGGGCAGGATGTGTGAACAAATCCGGTGCGAAGAATCTCCTCGCAGGCTGTTATGCCATTGATCCGCAATGCGGATTTCTTTGGTCGAGCCGAAATGGAGGTGGATTCTATCCACTTTTTTCGACAGGGCAGGTAGCGTCCGTTTGGAAAGCCGCCCAGCCAGCATCTACACTCCCCCCGCTTCAGATGCTCGTCCAGCCTCGGCATGATCTCCACGAAGTTGCAGGGCATGTGGCGGTAGTCGAGCTGGTCCCGGATAATGGCGTCCCAAAGCGCCACCCGTTGCCCGCAGCCTATTCCATTGCCGCTTTGAGCACCGCAGGCAGGAAATTTTCGTGGTCACAGCCGGTCGCAAAATAGACCTTGGGGGCCATGAGCATGTTGAGGCGCAACAGACCATAGGGAAATATCGGCAGTTCTCTCATGTCCATCCAGCCACATTCCCAGTGCGCAATCCGCCGCTCCGCGTCAGCGGTAACATCATAAGCTTCCGCTTGTTGAAGGGCAGCCGGATAAGGGGAGCGCTTGGACCCGCCGAATCCGCTGCCGGGCAATGAGATCCGCACGGCATGCGCGGGGGCATGTTCGAGCTTTGTCGTAGCAACGCAAAGCTCTGCGCCATCGAGCTTGTAAAGCTTCAGGTTTGTGGAGGAGGGTGCGGCGTAGCAGCGTTCTACCGGAACCAAGCTGTAGACCTGAACGGCGTCCTTGTCGACGCCCGTTTGATCGGGCGGCAGAAAGGCGAACGGGATATTCCACGTCCTCAACAGTCTCTTGCATTGATCCGAGCAGTAGGGCGAATAGTATCCGCCGAGTAAAACGATTTCCGGTCGGTTGGCCGGTTTGAGAATGTCGCGGCTTGGCGCGGTTGCCTGATATGTGGCGATATCCCGTTTGACGAGATAGTATCGCGCCGCCTCTTGGCCCACGGAGGCGATGAGCGCCATAACTGCCGAGCCTGCAACGAAGTTCATGCCAACGAAGCGAATTGCACACAGAAACACAAACGGCACCAAGACTACAAAGGCCAGTCTCAAATCTTTACCATCCCACAAGCCAATGAAGACCAATGGCAACGTCAGGTAAAGTAGGAAATAGGTGACGACCGCTCCGGCGAGAAACTTGGTGTAGTTGAAGGCACGTACTCCATATCGATGCGGCGTGGCATAGAACATATTCGCCAATAGTTAAGAAACTGAGAGGATAAGAAGACGCTTATTTGGGTTACTTCTCCCGCCTCAGATGCTCGTCCAGCCGCGGCATGATCTCCACGAAATTGCAGGGCATGTGGCGGTAGTCGAACTGCGGTTTCAGGATGCCGTCCCAGGCGTCCTTGCAGGCGCCGGGCGAGCCGGGCAGCACGAAGACGAAGGTGGCGTTGACGACACCGCCGGTCGCTCGGCTCTGGACGGTCGAGGTGCCGATCTTGTCGTAGGAAATGCGATGAAAGACCTCCGAAAAGCCGTCCATGCGCTTTTCGAAGATCGGCTCCAATGCGTCGGGCGTCACGTCGCGGCCGGTGAAGCCGGTGCCGCCGGTGGTGATGACCACGTCGATCTTTTCATCCCGTGACCAGGCGAGCACGGTGGCGCGGATCTTTTCCCGGTCGTCGGTGACGATTGCGCGGTCGGCAAGGACATGGCCGGCCTCGGTGATGCGGTCGGCGAGCGTCTGGCCGGATTTGTCGTCCGCCAGCGTGCGCGTGTCGGAGACGGTAAGCACCGCGATGCGGACCGGGATGAAGGGGCGGGTTTCGTCAAGCCGCGTCATCGGCAGGATCCTTTGAGGCAATGCTTTCGGTGGCGACCACCCACCATCCGGGCTGGCGCGCCTGGATTTGCGCGGCTGCGCGGTCGGCCTCGCCCGTCGTTTCGAAAAAGGCCGAAGCAGGTGGCTCCGGAGCCTGACATGCGGGCGAAGCCTGCTCCGGCGGCCGTCAGGGTGTCGATTGCCTGCGTGATGGCGGGCGCTATGGAGACGGCCGGGGCTTGCAGGTCGTTGCGGGTAGAGGTGAGCCAGCGGCAAATGTCGCTAAATGCAAGTTGCCCCTCTCCCTTGGTGGCAGATTGCCCCTCACCCTTACCCTCTCCCCGTGAAGGACGGGGAGAGGGGGTCGCCAGCGCTGAGCGCAGTTCTGTTCTGCCGGTGGAGAAGGAGGAAGCGGCGGCGTTGATGCCCCCCTCTCCCCGTCCTTCACGGGGAGAGGGTAAGGGTGAGGGGCGATTGTTGAGAGGCAGCGGAGGCAATCCTGCATTTTCCCGCGATGTGAGCGTGCGAAATACCTCGGGCGTCGAAACCGCCACACCAGGATTGACCAGCACCATCGATAGTGCCGGGAAGCCTGCTGCCGGCTCGATCTGCTCGCCGATTCCGCGCGCTATGAGTGGGCTGCTGCAGAGGCACATAGGCACGTCGGCGCCAAGTTGCTGGCCGATTTCAGTGAGCTGTTCTGGGCTAAGCCCGAAGCTGCATAGCTTGTTCAGCGCCGCCAGCGTCGCCGCCGCGTCGCTCGACCCGCCGCCTATGCCGGAAGCGATAGGCAGGTGCTTCGTGAGATGTATCGATACCGGGTGTGGTCGTCGGACGGAATGAAGGTTGGCCAGACTGCGCAGCGCATCCCTCGCGCGCAGCACCAGATTGCCGCCGTCGAGCGGGATCTCGGCGCCGAACGGGCCGCTGGCGGAAAAGGAATCCTCGGACGCCGCAGTCACCGTCACCCGGTCGCCATGCCTGGTGAAAACCGCCAGGCTTTCGATCAGGTGAAAGCCGTCCGGCCGGTGGCCGGTGACATGCAGGGCGAGATTGATCTTGGCCGGCGCGTGCTCGGCCAGTGATGCTGCGCTTAAGTCCACGTCAGTCCTTGGCGAGGCGGTACTCGCCCGTTTCCGGGTCGCGGATCAGCGTGCCGTTCGCGCCGCTCGCCGCCTGTTTTTCCTCGCGCCGCACCTTGGCGGTGACGCGCTCAGCCTCGCGGACGAAGGAGCGGTAGCCGAAATAGGCGATCAGGCCGACCAGGGCGAAAAAGATAAGTTGCGGCATTTTTCTCCTCCCTCGTTACCGGGGCTGGCGACCTACAATAGCCGCCTTTCCGGCATTCTCAAAGGCCGAAGCGGCCCCAAAGCGCGCGCTCGTCGGCGGCCTCCACCAGGCCGGCTGCGGCGGCCCCCGCAATATCGGGCGCGGAAAAGCCGCCGAACGATCCGAACAGGCCGAGCTTGCGGCCGAACAAGCCGCGCGGCGGCGTGATCAGCTTGAGCTGCGCCTTCGCCCCGTAGCGGTCTTTCAGCACGGTGCGCATGTCGCCCAGCGCATCGACCAGTCCGAGCGAAAGTCCCTTCTTGCCGGTCCAGAACAGGCCGGTGAAGAGGTCCGGGTCGTCCTTCAGCTTGCCGCCGCGGCGCTCCTTGACCATGTCGATGAAGGTCTCGTGCACTTCGAGCTGCAGCGCCTTAAGCCGCTCGACGTCGTCCTTCTTTTCCGGCTTGAACGGGTCGAGCAGCGCCTTGTTCTGCCCGGCGGTGTAGACGCGGCGCTCGACGCCGATCTTCTTCATCATCTCGGTGAAACCGAAGGAGGCCGAAACCACGCCGATCGAGCCGACGATCGAGGAGGGGTCGGCGAAGATCTCGTCACCGGCCACCGCGATCATGTAGCCGCCGGAGGCGGCGACATCCTCGACGAAGACCAGCACGTCCTTGTTCTTCTCGGCCGCGAGATCGCGGATGCGCTTGTAGATGAGGCGCGATTGCACCGGCGAGCCGCCGGGCGAGTTGATGGAGAGGGCGACGGCCGGCGCGTCGGGGAAGGAAAACGCCTTTTCCAGAACGCCCGCAGTGGAAGCGAGCGACAGCGTCGGCCGGAACTGTCCGCCGCCGGCCATGATGGTGCCGTGCAGGCGCACCACCGGGATGGTCACCGCATCCGGCCGCAACGACTTCGGAAGCAGGCGGCTCAAAAAACGTCTCACGGGCAGGGATCTCCGATCATGTCTGGCTTCGCATGTAGGAATTCGCCGAAAAACCGCAATCCCGTCTGCGCGGGTCTTTTAAGTGTTAGCCGCATGATCGTGTCTAAAAAGTCTGCAACTTTTTAGGATCATGCTCAGTCGCCGAAAAGCGACGCCTGGCCGGCATTGATCGCCTCGGCGCGCTCGGAAAAGCCGCCGCCCGAGCCTTCGTGCAGGATAAGCGGCGGCATCAGCGACAGCTCGCCGCGCGCGCCGCGTGTCGCACGAAGCACGGCGCGGATCGCCGGCGCATCCGAACGGGCGTGCACCGGAACGATCTGCGCCTTGCCGAAACGTCCGGCGAGTGCGGCGAGGATCGGCCCGAGCGACACCGGTCGGGCGATGATCGCGACCCCGCCGCGCGGCCTGACGATTGCCGCGGCGGTGCGGAGCCAGGCTTCGAACAGCCCGTCCGCCATGACATGCGCCTGCCGCTTGAGGTCGTCGGGCGTGGCGCGGTCGATTTCCGCATTGAAGGGCGGGTTCATGATGGCGAAATCGAAGGAATTGTCGGCCAAGCCGGCGGCCGTGCGCGCCTTACCGGTCAGCGCGACGTCGGCTTCCAGCACCATGACGCGGCCACCAAGCCGCGTATTTTCGGGAAGGTCGAGGCTTCGCCGGGCATGGCCGGCCATGATCGGGGAGTTCTCGACGAGAACGATGTCCGCCTCCGGGCAGCGCGAGGCGACGGCGAGGCCGGCGGCCCCTGCGCCAGCGCCGAGATCGGCGAGCCTGCCGGCAAAGCCGGATGGCACGGCGGCAGCGAGCGCCAGCGCGTCCATACCGGCGCGGTGGCCGCCGCGCGCCGGCTGAACGAGGAAAAAACTGCCGCGATGGAAGGCGTCGATCGTCTGGCCGGGCACGGAAGGTCAGCCTTCGCGCATCTCGTTGCCGATGCCTGCGTCGGTGAGCAGGCGGCGCGCTGCCACGGCGTCGTCCGCCCCGATCATCACCCGCCGCGGCAGGATGCCGATCGAACCGTCGAGCACGCTCATGTTCTGGTCGGCGACAAAGCACGCAATGCCGGCGTCGCGCAGCAGCGATTCGACGAAGGAGATGATGACGGCGTCGTTGGTGTGCATGAGTTCGATCATGCGCGGAAGTTCGCAGGTCGCCGCCGCGATGTAAACCGGAGGGGCGGCGTCACGCTCTGTGCAGGCGAAGCGGCTTTGTCTTTTCGCGCTCGATGACGCCTTTCGCTTCGAGGTCGAGCTGGACCGCTTTCATCCACCAACCCGCCTTGGCGCCGCCCGGATAAAGCTCCTCGGGCAGGTGGGCCGGCACCGCGCTCTGAACCTCGCCGACGGTCAGCCCCGGCGCTTTTGCCGGAAGCACCGTCAGGATCGCTTGCTTCATCGTCTCGTACATGGCGGCGTCGACGCGCTCGACCTTGCCCGGATGGTTCACGTTTTCGATTTCGATCTTCGTCATGGCCGAGGCTCCCTGTTGGGCGTTCTCATCTGCTCAAGGACGCACCGCTTTAGCCGTTTCCGACAACCCGCCCAAATTTCTGCGCCAATTCGCCACTTGCCGGACACACCGTCGCCGCCTAAATCAGACCCGGTTCCAAGACGGGAGGCTGGCCGTGGGTGTCGTTCTCAATCTCGAAAACGGGAAGCGCGGATCCGCGTCGATCAAGGAACTGATCGGCCTCACGGTGGCCGACATGGGCCGGGTCAACGAGCTGATCCTGTCCAAGGCCGGCTCCGACGTCGAGATGATCCCCGAAATCGCCAACCATCTGATCTCGTCAGGCGGCAAGCGCCTGCGCCCTATGGTGACGCTCGCCGCCGCCCAGATGTTCGGCTATTCCGGCGACGGCCACGTCAAGCTCGCGACTTCGGTCGAGTTCATGCACACGGCGACGCTGCTGCACGACGATGTCGTCGACGAAAGCGGCATGCGGCGCGGCAAGAAGACGGCGCGCATGATCTGGGGCAACCAGGCGAGCGTGCTGGTCGGCGACTTCCTGCTCGGCCAGGCGTTCCGCATGATGGTCGATGTCGGTTCGCTCGACGCGCTGGACATCCTGTCCACCGCAGCCTCGATCATCGCCGAGGGCGAGGTGATGCAGCTTGCCGCCGCCAAAAACCTGGAAACCACCGAGGACGAGCACTTTGCCGTGATCAAGGCAAAGACCGCAGCGCTGTTTTCGGCGGCTGCCGAGGTCGGGCCGGTGATCGCCGGCGCCTCGCGCACCGACCGCGCGGCGCTGCGCTCCTACGGCATGAATCTCGGCCTCGCCTTTCAGCTGATCGACGACGCGCTCGACTATGGCGGCAATTCCAAGGAACTCGGCAAGAATGTCGGCGACGATTTCCGCGAAGGCAAGGTGACCCTGCCGGTGATCCTCGCCTACCGCCGCGGCACGGCGGCTGAGCGCGAATTCTGGAAGCGGTCCATCGAGGCCGACGCGGCGGACGACGCGGCGCTGGAAAAGGCGATCGGCCTGATGACGCGCCACGGCGCTATCGCCGACACGATCGGCCGCGCCCGCCATTTCGGCGAGATTGCCCGCGACGCGCTCGCCCCTGCTCGACGCCACGCCGCAGAAGGCGGCGCTGGTCGATGTAATCGATTTCTGCATCAGCCGCGTCGGCTGAGGCCGCCTGATAATTCACTCAGGCAGCCCCACGCCTTCAGACTAGACGGCAGCCTTCCGGCTCCTGCGGTCCGCGGCGGATCTGACTTCGTCGCCTGTCAAGCTCCGGCCAACTGCACGGGCGAATTCGCCATAGTAGTTTGGATCCTCGGTGCCCATCACGCGATCCCAGAAGGTGAAATAGAGTCCGAAATTCGTCCGCGCGCGGGCGTGATGGAGGTCGTGATGAGTGACGGTGGTCAGCCAGTCGAACCGCGGTCGTCCGTCGGCTCTCGCCGGAAAAACCTCGTAGCCACAGTGGCCGATCGCGTTGCGCAGCATCATGTGGCCCGTGAAGAGAAAGGCGGCGAGGATGCTGGTCGGCATTATCATCAAGGCAAGCGGAAGATAGATCGCATTGACGAGGGCCTCGCTCGCGTCGAAGGCATAGGACGTCCATGGCGACGGATTGTACGAGCGGTGGTGCAGACGGTGGAACCAGCGGAAGAACCGTGGCCGGTGCATGATCCTGTGGGTCCAATAGAACCAGGCATCGTGGGCGACGATCAGGACAACAACGTTGAGCACGAAGTACGGCCAGCCGCGTGCCGCCGGATACTCGTAGACTGTCAGCAGGCCAAGCCGCACCGAGACGGCGATCGCCAGTCCGATCAGCGAGAAGATCAGCACGGTCCTGAGCGAGGCAAGGATCTCGCGTCCCATCTGGCGCCAGGTCGGCTTCTCCACTCGGATTTTGCGCTTCGCCAGCCAGCTGGCCAGCAGTGTGTTGACGACGAGGAATGTTCCGCCGGCGCCGATTAGATAGCGGTAGAGATCGCTCTGGAGGATAAACGGATAGATGCCGGCGGCGAAACGCGCCAGCGTAGCGTAGTCGATGCAAGCGTCGAACATCTCGGGTTCCTTCCGTGGATTGCGGAAGGAGCCTGCAGCACTGACGCAAGGCGGTCTGCGCGCTTCCCGAAACGAGGATTGAATTCCGGTTCCGATCAATTTTTTCCGGAATTGATCATCTGCGAAAGCGTCTGCGAGCGATATTCGGACGGCGTCGTTCCAGTCAATTCGCGGAAGGCGCGATTGAAGGGCGCCAGCGATGCGTAGCCGACGCCGAATGCGATCGACACGATCTGTTCGCGCGACCTCACCGGGTCGGCAAGCCGCCGCTTGGCTTCCTCGACGCGGTGAGCGTTCAGGAAGGCGGCGAAATTCCGGTAGCCTAGACCCTTGCCGATCAATCGGCGGAGGCGGTGCTCGGGAATGGCGATTTTGCTTGCAAGTGCGCCGAGCGACATCTCGGGTTCGAAGCACGCACCGTTGCCTACCGCCGACTTCAGCCGCTCAAGTTCGATCAATTCGGCAGGCGTCAGGAGGTCGGATCTCGGCTGCGGAGCCTCTGCGGTCAAGGCGAAGAGTTCAGGCTTGGTCGCCGTCAGCCACAGGGCGAACAGGAACGACAGCGCAAAAAGCGTGAGCGCGTGGAGCGGACCGAGCCAAACGGGAAGCGTGCCATAGAGGGCATATGTCTCGACGGCGGCGATTGTGATGCCCACCAGGGGAAGGGTCAGCGCGATGGCGAGACGGAAGCGCCGTCTTGCGTCGACGAGATCGTCCCTGAAATCCAGGACCGCCAGAGAGAAGACATGGATAAGGAGCAGAATTACGGTCGCCTGGTGCAGCAGGGCGCCGGCAACATGATAGGTTCCGCCTCCCTGCCGCAGCCCATGGAAGGCCAACAGCAGCACGAGCGGGGCAAAATAGAAATGCCGCCACTCGAAGGAATCGCGAAACAGCGCGATCCCGAACCACCAAAAGAATACCGGGGTGAGAACCGCCAGAATGACGAGCGCCTCGCCCGGATCGCCCTGGCGGGGATCCGATACAAGGGCGTAGGATGCTATGCTGAGGCAAAACAGCGCCCCGGCGACCGTGACAAACCGCGACGGCCGGAACCGTGCGAATTGCACCATCATGAGCATGCTCAGCGCTGCGGCAGCAGCGCGCAACATAAGTTCGGCGGTGTCCAAGGGTTCTGATAGCATCACGGTCCAGTAAAACCTCTTTATCGCCGCTGGCAACGAGACCGGTGATGATTTCCATGTGCGACGGCTTTGGGATACTCTGGCGTTGCCAAAAAGCCCCGTGACCGGATTGTGAAGTGCCGCAGCATTGAATGGTGACCCTAAAAAGGCCATGCTCTTGCGCTTCACCATGAAGCAAGAGGGCTGCCAGGAGGCGGCGTGGCGGGAAGGATAGTGATGCGGCAACGACGTTTGAACTGGCTTGCGGGTGTCTCTGCACTGGCGGGATTGATGATTGCAGGGCTGCCGGCAGAGGCCAAGCAGGCGGCTGAACCCGTTGAAATCAGCTCGTTTACCGGTGCTTATCTGGCTGCCCGCGTGGCCGAGGTCGACAACGACCTGGACAGCGCGATTGCCTATTACAAACAGGCTTTGGCGTTCGATCCCGACAACCAGCAGCTCCAGCAGAGCCTGATGCTGTCGCTGATCGCGCAGGGGCGATTCGACGAATCGCTGCCCTATGCGGAAAAGCTGAAGGCTGTTCCAGACATCGAACGGTTCTCGCGCGTGGCGCTCGCCGTCGACGCGTTCAGGAAGAAGGATTACACGGCCGCCGAGACCTGGCTGAAGCTGGCGGTCGAATCCGATCTAGACCGGCTGATCACCGCCGTCATGACGGCGTGGGCGAAATCCGGCGCCGGCGACAGCGCCGGAGCGCTCGCCGACCTCGACAAGGTCGAGGGCCCGGAATGGTATGCCCTGTTCAAGACTTATCATCGCGCCCTGATCGCCGATGCCGCCGGCATGAAAGACGAGGCTGGGAAGGCCTACGAGGCCGCGTTCGACAACATTTCGGCCGGCAGCGCCGCCCCTGAAACCTGGATCCGCGTGGCGGAAGCCTATGCCGGCTTCCTTGCCGCCCGCGGCGACAAGGACAAGGCGCTGGCCGTGCTCGACAAGGCCGAGGAGAATTCCACCGGCCGGCTGCCGCTGATGGCCCTGCGCGAAAAGATCACCAAGGGCGAAAAGCTTTCGCGGCTGGTCGCCCATCCTGCCGACGGCGCAAGCGAAATCCTGCTCAATCTCGGCGCCGCGCTCAATCGCGGCGGCGGCGAGCCTTTCGTGCGGCTCTATCTGCAATATGCGCTGGCGCTCAAGCCAGACAGCGACATCGTGCTCCTGCAACTGGCGGCAGTGGCCGAACAGCAGGAGCAGGCCGAGGAGGCGATCGCGCTTTATGGCCGCATCCCCGCCGATTCGCCGATCAAGCGCGCGGCCGAACTGCAGCTTGGCCTCAACCTGGCCGACCTGGAGCGGCACGACGAGGCGATCGTTCATCTCAAGGCGCTGCTCGATTCGGACCCCGACGATATGCGCGCCTACCTGGCGCTGGGCGGCGTCTACGCCTCCAAGGAGGATTATCGCTCGGCCGCGGAGGTTTACGATCGCGCGGTCGTGCGCCTCAAGGAGCCGACGAACGCCAACTGGAACATCTTCTACCAGCGCGGCATCGCCTATGAGCGGCTGAAGGAATGGCCCAAGGCCGAGCCGAACTTCCGCAAGGCGCTGGAGCTGTTCCCCGACCAGCCTCAGGTCATGAATTATCTCGGCTATTCCTGGGTCGACATGAACATGAACCTGGAGGAAGGCCTGGACCTGATCCGCAAGGCCGTCGATCTGCGGCCGAGCGACGGCTACATCGTCGATTCGCTCGGCTGGGCTTATTACCGTCTCGGCCGGTTCGAGGAAGCCGTCGTCGAACTCGAGCGCGCCGTGTCGCTGAAGCCCGACGATCCGGTGCTGAACGACCATCTCGGCGATGCCTACTGGCGGGTCGGGCGCAAGCTGGAAGCCACGTTCCAGTGGAGCCATGCGCGCGACATGAAACCCGAGCCCGACGTGCTGGCGAGCGTCCAGAAAAAACTCGCCGAGGGCATGGTGCCCGTGGAAAACAAGGCGACGGCGCAGACGCCCGTCAAGCCTGCTCCCGTGGAGGCAAAGCCTGCGCCGGTCGTCGACCCGGACAAGAAGAGCGAAGCGCCGGCGCCGGTCGAGGAAGCCGCCGCGACCCCGGCCTCCTACAAGGTGCTGCCGGGCCAATCGCTGTGGTCGATCGCCAATGACGTGCTCGGCAATGGCGGACGCTACCAGGAGATCCTCAACCTGAACCCGCAGCTCCAGGGCGATCCCGGCCGCATCGTGCCCGGGCAGGAACTGGTGCTGCCGGGACAATAGGGTCCTCCCTTCTCCCCTTGTGGGAGAAGGTGGATCGGCGCGTAGCGCCGAGACGGATGAGGGGTGTTGCGAGGATCGCCACCTCCTCATCCCCAACCTAAGCACTCCGTCCAACACGCCTCATCCGACCTCCCCTTCGACAAGCTCAGGGTCGGCCACCTTCTCCCACAAGGGGAGAAGGGAGGGACAGCCCTCGCCTTGACCCATCGCAACCGCCGCACTAGAGCCTTGGCGGTTCCGATCACAGAGGCCAGCCCGTGACCTTGCCCGCCCACATGCATCCCAGCCGCTCGTTCCAGGGGCTGATCCTGACGCTCCACAATTACTGGGCGGATTATGGCTGCGTGGTGCTGCAGCCCTACGACATGGAGGTCGGCGCGGGCACGTTCCACCCGGCCACCACGCTGCGCGCGCTCGGCCCCAAACCGTGGCGCGCCGCCTATGTGCAGCCGTCGCGCCGGCCCAAGGATGGACGCTACGGCGAGAACCCCAACCGGCTGCAGCATTATTACCAATACCAGGTGATCCTGAAGCCGAACCCGCCAGACCTGCAGGAACGCTATCTCGGCTCGCTGGCCGCAATCGGCATCGACCCGCTGCTGCACGACATCCGCTTCGTCGAGGACGATTGGGAAAGCCCGACGCTGGGCGCCTGGGGTCTCGGCTGGGAGTGCTGGTGTGACGGCATGGAGGTGTCGCAGTTCACTTATTTCCAGCAGGTCTGCGGCATCGAATGTGCGCCTGTCGCCGGCGAGCTCACCTACGGGCTGGAACGGCTGGCCATGTATGTGCAGGGCGTCGACAATGTCTACGACCTGAACTTCAACGGCCGCGAGGGCGCTGAAAAGGTCAGTTATGGCGACGTCTTCCTGCAGGCCGAGCGGGAATATTCCAGGCACAATTTCGAGCATGCCGACACGGCGATCCTGCTTCGGCATTTCGACGACGCCGAGGCGGAATGTATTGCGCTGTTGAAGGCGGGCGCGGCGACCGACACACAGACGGTGCACCGCATGGTCTTCCCCGCCTACGACCAGTGCATCAAGGCAAGCCACGTCTTCAACCTGCTCGACGCGCGCGGCGTGATCTCGGTGACCGAGCGGCAGAGCTACATTCTGAGGGTCCGCGATCTGGCCAAGGCCTGCGGGGTGGCGTTCCTGCAGACGGAGGCCGGCGGGCTGGTTGCCTGATTCAAGCGGCGGCTATCCCGGCCAGGTTCGTGCCGATCACTGTGAATTCCGGCAGGCTGGTCTGGCTGGCGGATCCCGCCATCGTCTGCAGCGCCTTGCGCACGCCGGGCATGCGAGCTTCATCCGAGCCGCCGAGACATGCCGCCAGGCAGGCGCTGAGCGCGAGAAGCTGGAGAAGGGATGACGCCGTTTTCATGTTCATTGTCCGAGACGTTCAGTGTTGATCGTTCTGTGTTCCGGGTCGGCGAAATGGTTCACACACAGGCCGCAGATTTCGCGGTCTGAGCGTTGGTCGCTTCAGCGCAGCATTCGGTTCATGGAAATCTGCCCCAAGGACGAACGGGCCCGCAGCGGCCCGACAGGCCGGCGGATGATTTTTGCTGAGTGCTGCGAAGGGTGACAGCGCGCGGCCGACTTGCTATGCCCGCGCGAACCTTTTCCTAGAGACCAGACGATGCCAGACCTGCTGTTAGAATTACGCTCGGAAGAAATCCCTGCCCCGCCGCGCGCCCGCAGCGCCGAAGGCGCGTGCAAACAAGAAACCGGCATGCGGCTGGAACGGAACTGATGCCCGATCTTTTGCTCGAACTACGATCCGAAGAGATTCCGGCCCGCATGCAGCGCAAGGCGGCCGGCGATCTCAGGAAGATGGTGACCGACGGTCTGGTCGAGGCCGGGCTGACCTATGACGCCGCCCGCGAATATTTTACGCCGCGCCGGCTGACGCTCGACGTGCGCGGCCTGACCGCGCGCTCGAAGGATGTGCGCGAGGAGAAGAAGGGCCCGAGCACCAAGGCGCCGGAGCAGGCGATCGCCGGCTTCCTGCGCTCGGCGGGGCTCGACGACATCAGCCAGGCGCATGTGCATTCCGAGCCGAAGAAGGGCGACTTCTACGTCGCCCATATCGTCAAGCCGGGCAGGGCGGCGGAGGAGATCATCGCCGAGCTGATCCCGGAAATCATCCGCGACTTCCCGTGGCCGAAATCGATGCGCTGGGGTGCTGCTTCGGCAAAGCCCGGCTCGCTGCGCTGGGTGCGGCCGCTGCAGTCGATCGTCTGCACCTTCGGCCCCGAAACCGAGGAGCCGGTGGTTGTCGATTTCGAGGTCGACGGCATCCGCGCCGGCAACGTCACCTACGGCCACCGTTTTCACGCGCCCGATGCGATCGTGGTGCGCCGCTTCGCGGATTATGCGGCCAAGCTCGAAGCGGCGAAGGTCGTGCTCGACGCCGACCGCCGCAAGGAGATCATCCTTTCCGACGCCAGGAACCTCGCCTTCGCCAACGGACTGGAGCTTGTCGAGGATGACGGGCTGCTGGAAGAGGTGGCCGGGCTGGTCGAATGGCCGGTGGTGCTGATGGGCGAGTTCGAGGCGGATTTCCTCGACATTCCGGCCGAGGTGATCCGACTGACGATCCGGGCGAACCAGAAGTGTTTTGTGGTGCGCAGTCTTTCCTCCCCCTTGCGGGGGAGGTGTCCGCGGAGCGGACGGAGGGGGGTGGTTCCGCTTTGCCGTCGGTTCATTCGTCACCACCCCCACCCGGCCTCCCGAGTGGAAATCGAGGGGCGGGCCACCCTCCCCGCAAGGGGGAGGGAGAGGGTGCCGCTGCACTCTCCAACCGCTTCATCCTCACCGCCAATATCGAGGCGAAGGACGGCGGGGCCGAGATCGCCTACGGCAACGGCAAGGTGGTGCGCGCCAGGCTGTCGGACGCGCTGTATTTCTGGAAGACCGACCAGTCGGACCTGCCCGACCTCGACCAGTTGAAAGGGTCGGTGGAAAAATTCGGACTCGACCTGGCAAAGCCGCTCGACCAGCGCATGGCGAGGCTCGATCATCTCGGTGTGACCTTCCACGCCAAGCTGGGTACGCAGGGCGAGCGGGTGGAGCGCATCGCCCGGCTGGCGGGAGAGATAGCGGATCATCTGTCTAGGCAGCCGAATTTCTTCAACGGCAAGCTATTGTCGGGCGACGATCTGACCGCGGAGCAATCGGCCTTTCGTGAACGGGCCGAACGCGCGGCCGTGTTAGCCAAGGCCGACCTGACGACCGAGGTGGTGGGTGAGTTTCCCGAGCTGCAGGGCGCGATGGGGCGGAAGTATGCGCTGCTGCAGGGCGAGCATGCGAGCGTCGCCGCGGCGATTGAGGAGCACTACAAGCCGCAGGGGCCGAGCGATTTCGTGCCGACCGACCTGGTCTCTGTGGCGGTGGCGCTGGCCGACAAGCTCGACACGCTGGTGGGTTTCTGGGCGAGCGACGAGAAGCCGACGGGGAGCAAGGATCCATATGCGTTGAGACGCGCGGCGCTGGGGGTGGTACGGATTCTGGTCGAGAATGGGGTGAAGTTGGGGCTTCACACGATCATCGCTAAGTCTCTCTGGCTAATGTTCGATCAAATCGATGCGCGAGAAGCCGTTTCGAGAGTGGAGCGTATTGGTGAGGCTGCCGAGGGCATTCCAATCACCGTGCGGGGCGAAGATCTTCTCCGGATGAAATATTCCGAGAGAACTGAACGAAATTGGCAGCGGAATAGTTTGGTTGCTGCCGACCTCCTCTCCTTCTTCCACGATCGCCTGAAGGTCTATCTCCGCGACCAGGGTGCGCGGCATGATCTGATCGATGCGGTGCTGGCGGGTGGCGCGGCCGGCCCCTCACCCTTACCCTCTCCCCGTGAAGAACGGGGAGAGGGAGTCGCCGACGCTGACGCCCCCTCTCCCCGTCCTTACGGGGAGAGGGTAAGGGTGAGGGGCAATCTTCCAACGACGACCTCCTCATGATCGTCCGCCGCGTCGAAGCGCTGTCCACCTTCCTCGAAACCGAGGACGGCAAGAACCTGCTCGCCGGAACCAAGCGCGCCGCGAATATACTGGCAGCGGAGGAGAAGAAGAAAACCATCATCGCCGATGCGGTCGATCCGGCGCTTTTCCGCGAGGAAGCGGAGAAATCGCTCTTCGCCGCGGTGAATCAAGCCGAGAGCCAGGCCGCCCAAGCGATTCAGAATGAAGACTTTTCCGCCGCCATGCGCGCGCTTAGCGCGTTGCGTGAACCGGTTGATTCATTCTTTGAACGCGTTCTCGTGAATGATGAGGATGTTGCCATCCGCGCCAACCGGCTGGCGCTGCTCGCCCGCATCCGCGCCGCCACAGGTCAGGTCGCGGATTTCTCCAAGATCGCGGGATGACCGGCTATTCCGGTTCGGGCAGCATCGCGCCGGGAGGCGGGGCGGCGGCCTGCCTGTCCTGCACGGGCGGCTGAAGGGTCTGATCGTCGCCTTCGGGGGCCTTGGCCTCCAGGGGCTTTGCCGGCTGGACAGCCGGTTCGGGGTTTGAGGGCGAAGGGAACGCTCCGCCGGCGATGCCGCCGCGCAGCACCATCGGCGCAAAGCCGCGCCGCGGCTTTGCCGGCTTCTCGCCGACCGAGGCGACGTTTTCATAGGCGACATTGGGCGGACCGAAGGCGAGGATGGAGCGGCTGACCATGCGGCGGTCCTCGGCTTCCTCGCTCGCCGGGGCCGCATCGGGAGCGCCGGCCACGATCATGGACGGGCCGAGCGGCTGGCCCATCGGCTCAAGCGCGATGATCGACGAGGCGTGCGCCGACCCTGCGCATGCCGTCGCGGCGGCAAGGACAAAAACTTCCAGAACGATCGCACCGGCATGCTCCATTGCATTTCCTCGCCGGTCCCTTATCAGTCCCGGGTTGATGCCGGCTTGAAGCGATGAATGGCATTTTAGCGATCGGGCATGTCTAAAGGATTGCGGGACGTGGCGGAAATTCGTGAGGCAGCCGAGGCGATGGAGCCGGCGCTGGCCCTGCTGAGGGCAGGCGAGATCGTCGCGATTCCGACCGAAACCGTCTATGGACTGGCCGGCGACGCGACCAATGGCGCGGCCGTGGCGAAGATATTCGAGGCCAAGGGACGCCCCCGCTTCAACCCGCTGATCGCCCATGTCGCGACGATGGCGATGGCCGAGGAGATCGCCGAATTCGATCCTCTGTCGCGAACGCTGGCGGAAAAATTCTGGCCCGGGCCGCTGACGCTTGTGCTGCCGTTGAAGGCCGGCAGCGCGATCCATCCACTGGTCACGGCCGGGCTCGACACGATAGCGCTCCGGATGCCGCGCGGTTTCGGCGCCAGGCTGATCGAGCGCCTCGGCCGGCCGCTCGCGGCGCCCAGCGCCAATTCGTCGGGCAGGATCAGCCCCACCACGGCCGAAGCGGTGGCGGACGACCTCGGCGACAGGATCCAGCTGGTGGTCGACGGCGGGGCGACGCCGGTCGGGCTGGAATCGACCATCGTCAAGGTCGAGGACGGAAGACTGCGGCTGCTGCGGCCGGGCGGCATAGCCGCCGGGGAATTGGAGGCGGCAGCGGGCGCGGCGCTGGTGCGCGGCGCGAAAAACGGCGTCGAGGCGCCGGGCATGCTGGCGTCGCACTATGCGCCGGGCGCCATGGTGCGGCTCGACGCGACTGAGGTGGAGGCCGGCGAGGCGCTGCTGGCCTTCGGGCCGCGCCGGGCGCGAAATGCGGGAGCGGCGGTGGCGATGCGCAATCTTTCGGAAGCAGGCGATATGCGCGAGGCTGCGAGCAACCTTTTCTCGCATCTCCAGGCGCTCGACCGCAGCGGCGCGAAAATGATCGTGGTGGAGCCGATACCGCATGACGGACTTGGTGAGGCGATAAACGACCGGCTGGCGCGCGCGGCAGCGCCGCGTGACAGCGGCGCTTCGTATAAGTAGGAAACGGCCATGGAAGCATCCGGGCAAGGCATAGACGCAGCGCTCCTCGACCGCTTTGCGGAAATCGTCGGGCAAGCCCATGCGCTGCGAAGCGAAGCCGACATCGCGCCCTACGTCAGCGAGCGGCGCGGCCTCTACCCCGGCCGGACCCCGCTGGTGCTGCGGCCGGGCAGCGTCGACGAGATCAGCCGCATCCTGCGGCTCGCTACCGAGACCGGGACACCAATCGTGCCGCAGGGCGGCAATACCGGCCTCGTCGGCGGGCAGATGCCCGACCATTCCGGCCGCGAGATCGTGCTGTCCCTGTCGCGGCTGAACCGCATCCGCGAGATCGACGTCCAGTCGAACACGGTGACCGCAGAGGCCGGTGTTGTGCTGCAGACGCTGCGCGATGCGGCGGATGCGGCCGACCGGCTGTTTCCTCTGTCGCTCGGGTCGCAGGGCTCGTGCCAGATCGGCGGCAATCTGTCGTCGAATGCCGGCGGCACCGGCGTGCTCGCCTATGGCAATGCGCGCGAGCTTTGCCTAGGCGTCGAGGTGGTGCTGTCGACCGGCGAGGTGTTCGACGACCTGCGCAAGCTGAAGAAGGACAATACCGGCTACGACCTGAAAAACCTGTTCATCGGCGCAGAGGGCACGCTCGGCATTATCACGGCGGCGGTGCTGAAGCTTTATCCCAAGCCGAAGGGCAGGGAGGTAGCATGGGTCGGGCTCGAGTCGCCGGAAGCGGCGCTGGCGCTGTTCGGCAAGGCGACCGACCGGGCAGGCAGCGGCCTGACCGCGTTCGAGCTGATCGCCGACAGGCCGCTGGAATTCGCCGTCCGGCATATATCGGGAACGGTGCGCCCGCTGGCGGGAGAATGGCCGTGGCACGTGCTGATGGAGGTCTCTTCGGGCCGCTCCGCCGAGGACGCGCGGCAACTCGTGGAGGACATATTGACCGCCGGGCTGGAGGAGGGGCTTGCCGGCGATGCAGTGATCGCCGCCAGCCTCGCGCAGTCCGACGCCTTCTGGCGCATCCGGGAGACGCTTTCCGACGGCCAGCGCCCGGAAGGCGCCTCGATCAAGCACGACATCTCGGTACCGGTCGCCTCGATACCGGAGTTCATCGAACGCGCCGTGATCGCCGTGGAGGCGGTCAGCCCCGGCGCCCGCGTGGTCTGCTTCGGCCACATGGGCGACGGCAATCTGCACTACAACATCTCGCAGCCGGTGGGTGCGGACGGGGCGGCGTTCCTCGGCCTCTACCGCACGATGAACAAGGCCGTGCACGACATAGTGCACGACCTCGGCGGCTCGTTCTCTGCCGAGCACGGCATCGGCCGGCTGAAGCGCGACGAACTGCTCGCCACCGCCCCGACGGTCGCGATCGACCTGATGCGCCGCATCAAGGCGGCGTTCGATCCCGCTGGGATCATGAATCCGGGCAAGGTGATTTAACTAGCCCGCAATCGTTGCGCTGCCCCTCACCTGCCTGCCGGCATCCTCTCCCCGTAAGGACGGGGAGAGGAGAGACGGCCGCGACGCTGGCGACCCCTCTCCCCGTTCTGACGGGGAGAGGGTAAGGGTGAGGGGCGGCGCAAGCGCCAAAGGCAGACGCGTCACATTCACCCCTTCTTCACATCCCTTTCCAACACCTTGCAGCCGGTCGCAAAGCGATAACCATGCTCCGGATCAGCAAAATTTAACCGACTTTCTTAAGCGCGGCGGTAAGGTCCGCGGCGTAGGCTTCTTCCCATAACGAGACCGGGAAAAACCGGTTCGGAGAGACCGGAAACCGGCTCTCAGGAGTAACAGGAAGAAGGCGCACTCAATGAGCATCGGACTGAAGCCAGTCTGGGCGGGACGCAACATGCGTCTCGACCCGTTTCGTCTGCCGCAAATGGTCAGCTACGCAACCCGCGACGCCTATGGCGATGTGACCTTCACCATCGATCATCGCGGCGCAGTGCTGCGGCGCATCCTCGAAATGAGCGGCCTGCCGGTGACGGTGGCGCTGCCGGCCAACGCGTTCCGCGGCGTCGCCGCACGGGCGCTGGAGGACGAGCACGGCACGGTGACCGTGACGCTGGAACTGCTGCACAACGATCCGATGCTATCGGTGCCGCTGCTGGTCGCCGACGATCTCGACGACGTCGCCGCCGACTGGCGCGCCTGGGCCGAAGCCTACCGCCTGCCAATGCTTTTGATCGAGGCCGACGGCATCGCTCGGACGCTGGAGGAATCGCTCGGCGCGGCAATCAAGGCGCTGCCGCCGCAGGAGCGCCGCAAGGGGCGCGTCACGCCGATGCGCCGGCCGCGCTTCCTCGCCAGGCGCAAGGCCGGCAATCTTGGTCTAAGGCTGGTTGTCGACGGCGCGGAGATCATCGCGCGCGACGATCTATAGAAGCGGCTTCAACGCCATCCAGGCGCCGCCGCCGACGAGCCCGAGGAAGATCAGCCAGCCAACCATCGTGTTCGACTTGAACAGTTTCAGGCACTGGTCGGAATTGTCGATGTCGAGCACGTAGATCTGGCGCGCCATATGCGCGCCGGCGGCGACGAGGCCGGCCAGCGCCGGCATCGGCGCTTCCGCCGCGGCGAAGGCGACAGCGAAGAACATCAGCGCGAAGCCGTAGAGGCCGGTAAGCCAGATCTTGGTGTTTTCGCCGAAAAGCCGCGCAGTGGAGTGCACGCCGACAATGGCGTCGTCCTCCTTGTCCTGATGCGCGTAGATAGTGTCGTAACCGATCACCCACAGGATCGAGCCGAGATAGAGCATGATGGCCGGGCCGTCGAGATCGCCGAACTCGACCGCCCAGCCCATCAGCGCGCCCCAGGAAAACGCAAGCCCAAGAACGAGTTGCGGCCAGTTGGTGATTTGCTTCATGAACGGATAGATGGCGACGACTGCGAGCGAGCAAAGGCCGAGTACGATGGCGAAGCCGTTGAACTGCAGCAGCACCGCGAGCCCGGCGAGCGCCTGGACAATGAGAAAAATCCAGGCCTGCCGGCGCGTGACCTGGCCGGAAGGCAGCGGACGCGAGCGGGTGCGCTCGACCTCCGCGTCGATCCGCTCGTCGACGATGTCGTTATAGGTGCAGCCGGCGCCGCGCATTGCGACCGCCCCGATGAGGAACAGGACGAGGGTGACCGGCGAGGGCAGCAGCGTCAGCAACGGGTCGCCCGGCCGGGCAAAGGCGGTCGCGGCCAGCGCCGTCGACCACCAGCATGGCCACAACAACAACCACCAGCCGATCGGCCGATCCCATCTGGCAAGCTGCGCATAGGGCCACATGCCGCGCGGCAGCGCACGGTAGACCCAATGCCCGCTCGGCGCGTCGGCGACGCGGCCCTGGCCGGTTCGCGATTGAATGGTTTCCATTGAGATGGAGTGGCAGGCAAGGGCGCAGGCGTCAAGCGATGGCATTGTCGCTGTTGGCGCGTCGCTCAGCCAACCGTTCGCGCCCAGTCGCAGATTTGTCTGGCGCTTTGCTCCGCCGGAACAAGTGTGGTGTCCAGCCGCAGCAGGAAATCAGCGCCCTCCGCGATCATTCTCTGCCCCGCAGACTCCATCCCTTCGGATCGTTGAGCTTGCCAAGGTAACGGCGTTCGGGAGATGCGATCCGTTTAGCCTGTTCGGCCTCCTCGCAGGACAGGACGACTGCGAGGAGGCGCCGGTTGCTTCGCCGCGCCAATGCCTTGATGGCGTTCCAGTTCTCCTCTCCCCAGTCGCTCTTACTGACGGCGTTGGTCATGATGATCGGCACATGCGGGGGGACGGAGGAGGCGCAGTCGAAGGCCGCGTCCCGAACAATCCGCGCCGCAGCGTAGAATTCCGGCGAACGAAATTCCGTTAGTGCGAAGGCAACGTTGAAAACGGTGTGATTGTCGAGCAACCGTGCGCCCAGACTATCGCGCAGCAGCCTTGCAATCGTCAGTTTGCCCACGCCGGGCCAACCGTTCAAATGAATGATGACAGACGCCATTGTTCTTACCGGCACCCGGAGTGCACGAAATATCGAAGCGGTGGCGGCTTGACCTAATAAGCGGCCAAAGTCTAGCGAAGATTGTCGATCGCAAAACTGGAGTCAGTCCATGAATGTCCTTCTCATCGGCTCGGGCGGGCGCGAGCACGCGCTGGCCTGGAAACTGGCCGCCTCGCCGATGCTGACGAAGCTCTATGCCGCCCCCGCCAACCCCGGCATTGCTAAGGCGGCCGAACTCGTGGCGCTGGATATTGCCGACCATGCGGCCATCGCGAGTTTCTGCCGCGAGCAGGCGATCGATCTCGTCGTTGTCGGGCCGGAGGGGCCGCTGGTGGCGGGGTTGGGCGACGACCTGCGCGCCGCCGGCATTCGCGTCTTCGGCCCGTCGAAAGTCGCCGCGCAGCTCGAGGGCTCGAAAGGTTTCACTAAGGATCTCTGCGCAAGATACGGCATCCCCACCGCCGCCTATGGCCGCTTCGGCAGCGCCGCCGACGCCAAGGCCTACGTCCGCAAGATGGGCGCGCCGATCGTGGTCAAGGCCGACGGCCTGGCGGCGGGCAAGGGCGTCACCGTCGCGATGACGCTGGACGAGGCGCTGGAAGCGGTCGATTCCTGCTTCGACGGCGCGTTCGGCGGTGCCGGCGCGGAGGTCGTCGTCGAGGAATTTTTGACCGGCGAGGAGGCGAGCTTCTTCTGCCTGTGCGACGGCGCGACCGCGCTGCCCTTCGGCACGGCGCAGGATCACAAGCGCGTCGGCGAGGGCGACACGGGCCCCAACACCGGCGGCATGGGCGCGTATTCGCCGGCGCCGGTGATGACGCCCGAACTGGTCGAGCGGACGATGCGCGAGATCGTCGAGCCGACCATGCGCGGCATGGCCGAGATGGGCGCGCCGTTTTCCGGCGTGCTGTTCGTCGGCCTGATGATCACTGCCGACGGGCCGAAACTGATCGAATACAATGTCCGCTTCGGCGACCCCGAAACCCAGGTGCTGATGATGCGGCTGAAGGACGACCTGCTGGTGCTGCTCAGCGCGGCCGCCGACGCGCAGCTGGCGCATATGTCGGTGCGCTGGCGCGACGAGGCCGCGCTGACCGTGGTGATGGCCGCCGAAGGTTATCCCGGCACGCCGAAAAAGGGCTCGGTCATTCGCGGGCTGGAGAGAGCAGGCGAGGGCGCCGAGATATTCCATGCCGGCACGGCCGAGCGGGACGGCGAGATCATCGCCAATGGCGGGCGCGTGCTGAACGTGACGGCGACGGGCGCGACGGTCACTGAAGCGCAGCAGAAGGCCTATGCCGCGGTCGACCTGATCGACTGGCCGGAGGGATTTTGCCGGCGTGATATCGGGTTCAGGGCGGTGGAGAGGGAAGGCGGTCTATTGTCGCGCGACTGGCGCCAGCACTGAGCCGGGATTCTGCTCAGGGTGGAAAGCTGCCGTATTACATTCCTGGACCCCGGACCAGAGAGCCGCTGCGGGCGTGACCCCGCAGTCGGCGTCTCGCTCATACGTTTCCCGACCGAAGCAGCCCGGTGCGCCCCGGGTATTGCGCCTTGGGGTTCTGCCGCCACCAAAACTCTACCGTGACAGGTATGCGCCACTTTTTGGCGAGACGGTCCACTTCCTTCCACACGTCAGACGCCGACTGGCCCTGCACCGAAATGCCAAGTTTAGCGTGATATTTGAACCCGTCTTCCTCGTACTGCTCTGGCTTCGCAGGGACGTGCAGTTCGCGGACCAGTTTGTCACCCTCGTATCCCTTGGCTTTAATCTGCGCAATCATTGTCAACAGGATTTTAGACCAGCGGGGGCTCTGGATGGCCTTGCCGTTCACGGAGGCAGAGAGTGGTTTAGTGAATGTGAGTCCCGGCGCGGTATCAAACTCCATTGCGCCATCGCTTGTCACGGTCACAGCCTCCTGCGGCTCTTCATCACGCTCCATACCGAGCTCATCCATTGCATCCCGCACCATCCTATCGATAGTTTCACTAGGTGTTTTAGTGCCGAACCAAGTCGCGATGGACTTCAGGTCGGCAAAGGTGGCGTCGTTGATCCTAATTACTGGCATCATGGTTTCTCCCCTCGATTGCACGGCAGGATATGTAACATATTATAAATATCCGCGAAAGAAGGATATGTTACATAAATGGCTAGCGATCGGATCATTGAAGTGAACTCGGCTGATAGCGAGCGAACCTCAACTTCGCGGTCGGAAGTAGGTTTTCCACCCAGGGCACCAGTCAGATTCAACGCTAACGCGGTCGAGCCATCATCCCGCGCTGATGTCCGCCAGCACCTCCCCGATCACCCGCCGCGCCCATGGTCCAAGCGGTTCGGCGTCGCGGTGCTCGGCGTAGGTGATCAGCGCCTTCCACAGCGTCCAGCCGCGGCCGCGCGCCCAGGTCGCCTCGTCGGCGGGCATTGCGGCGCGGAACGCCTCGCGGCTTTCCCCTTCGAGAAACGTCCAGGCAATGTAGAGGTCGCAGGCGGGATCGCCGACGGCCGACGAGCCGAAGTCGATGACGGCGCTCAGCCGTCCGTCCCTGACCAGCAGGTTGCCGACCGCCACGTCTCCGTGCACCCACACCGGCTCGCCGCACCAAGTCGCGGCAAGCGCGGTTTCCCAGATCTCCGTCGCCGCACCGGTGTCGATCGCGCCGTCGAGTGCTGCGATCGCGCGCCGGGTTTCGCCGTCATAGACGGTCAGCGATCCTCCGCGAAAGAAATTGTGCTTGCCGGGCGTCGGCCCGCCGGTGGCGCCGGCCCGCTGCAGGGCGACGAGGAATTCGGCCAGCGCGGTCGCGAACCGCGTCATGTCGTCGATGCGTGCGACCGAAGCGGTCTCGCCGTCGAGCCACCGGTAGACCGACCACGGCCAGGGGTAGAAGTCGGTCGGCTCGCCCTTCGCCAGCGGCGTGGGGATCGGAAGCGGCAGGAGCGGCGCGAGCTTCGGCAGCCAGCGCTGTTCCTTCTCCACTTGTGCCGCATAGGAGGCGGCGCTCGGCAGCCGCACCGTCATGCTGTCGCCGAGATGGAAAGTCCGGTTGTCCCAGCCGCCGAACTCGACCGGCCTGACCGGCAGGCCGGCCCATTTGGGGAATTGCTCAGCGATCAGCCGGCTGACGAGCGCTGCGTCGATATCTTTCCGGTCGATCGTCATGCTGGCGGGAAAGGCTCTCTGCTGCGGTCGCCTTCCAATAACGCCATCCGCCGCTGATCTCTAGTTCCGCGATTCCGGAACCGTGGCGGTGACGATCGGGTCGATGCCGGCGGGCGGCGCGTCTCCGATGCCGGCCCAAGCGACCATGCCGTTCCTGATCGACGCCAAATAACTTGCGATCGCCTGGAGCCAGCCCGTTTCGTATCTGTCGGGATAGTGCTGGCCGCGCACCTGGAATGCGGAGGCTAGCGCGACGGCGGCGCTTGCCTGCTCGACCGGCGCGTAGGACAGCGCGACATGGCCGTCGAGCGCCTGCTGCCGCGCGACGGGCACTGGAACGCTGGCGATCATCTCGACGGGAACGTCGAGCAGGCCGCCGAACGGCCAGGCCTGGCGCAGTTTTTCCACGCTCATCGAGGCGACGTTGACGTCGATGTCGAGCGGCGTGCCGGGAACGCGGTAGGGGCACTGGCGCTCATTGCAGTTCGCCTGCGCCGAGAACTGCCAGAGCGTGTAGGTCGGCCAATTGCCTTTCGGGAAATGCATGCCGATTTCCGGCTTGTAGCGGGCGTACCAGAGCGGCAGGCGCGACAGCAGCGGGTACTTTTCGCGGTTGTCGGCGATGTGCTGCGCCGTCGTGCCGTTGGTGTAGAGGATCGGGAAGCGCCCGACGCGGCGATGGACGTGGCGCGCGAATTCCTCGGCGTCCTCCAGCGACATCCATTTTTCCGGGTCGTTCTCCTCGATATCGAGCGCCAGGAGATCGTCCGGGCTGGGTTCGGCGAAATCGATAAAATTGTTTGCCTGGTCGATCGGGTTGCCGGGGCGAGCGAGATGGTAGGCGCCCCATTCGAGGCCGAGCGCACGGGCGACGGTCCGGCGGGTGTGGAACAGTTCGCGCGTCACCGCATGGCGCTTGAACAGCGCCTTGCAGAGCGCGATTTCCGTCTCGTTGCCCGAGCAGGCATAGGGCGGCGGCAGGCCGTCGGAGGCCTTGCTGATGAAGCCGGCGATGCGCTTGTCGGTGGCGAGTTTTTCCCAGTCGATCGAATTGTATTCGTAGGCGTCGATCACCAGCGCGCGGTCGCTCTTCTTCCACGGCTCGGAAAACTCCGACGCGAGTGCGGCCGGCGCAAATTGCGTCGCCATTGCCGCGCCTAGCGTCAGCGAGATCAGAGAATGGCGAACCGTCTTGCCGAACAAGGCGCAGAATCCCCGCGGGTGAACGGTCATTCTTGCCTGTCGTGGTTAATGAAATGCTGCTGGCGTGCCGTCCCGAGCTTTTATCTGCCTGGAATGAAGGTGAAAGGATCGGGCGCCGGCCTGTCGGGCAGGCTGCCTTCCGCCTCGCGCTTGCGGAAATGGGCGAGCGAGCATTTCGGCGAGCAGAGAATGCCGCGGTCGCTCCAATAGGCGGGACCGTTGTCGATATCGCCGTGATAACACCAGAAGCCGGTGGCGCCATAGGGCAGGCTGCATTCGATGCAGCGGCGGGTTTCGGGTCTTGCCAGCATTTTTTGCCTGTTGTTTGCAGCATTTTTAACGCCAGCAATTCGATGCGCAATACGCACGCCATTTTTTGACGTTTACGTCAAAAGGAACTAGCCCTTGCGACCGACAATTGGCTAGTGTGGACGCTACGGCGGATAGCGGCCGCCTGCGAGTTGTCGATTGGACGCATGATCTTTCCCGAAAAGTCTGCAACTTTTCGGGATCACGCTTGAGGAGGAGGGGCAGGAATGTATCGCGCGCCGGTCGAAGAAATCGCCTTCACGCTGAAGCACGTCGCCGGCCTGAAGCCGGCGCTGGACAATGGCGCGCTCGGCGATCTCACCGAAGACCTGGTCGACGCCATCCTTTCCGAGGCGGGGCGCTTCGCCTCGGAAGAAATCGCGCCGCTGGCAAAAATCGGCGACGAGAAAGGCGCGGTGCTGAAGGACGCGGCTGTGACGACGCCGGCCGGCTGGAAGGAGCTTTACCGGCGCTGGGTTGAGGGCGGCTGGAACGGCCTGTCGGCGCCGGAAGAATATGGCGGGCAGGCGCTGCCCATGATGCTCGGCGTCGCGGCGCTCGAAATGTGGAATTCCGGCTCGATGGCGTTCGCCATCGGCCCGACGCTGACGATCGGCGCGATCGAAGCCATCGAGAAGCACGCTTCCGAGGATCTGAAGCGGAAATATCTCGAAAAGCTGGTGTCGGGCGAGTGGATGGGCACAATGAATTTGACGGAGCCGCAGGCCGGATCCGATCTCGCAGCCTTGCGCACGCGGGCCGAGCCGGCCGGCGACGGCGCTTACCGCATCTTCGGCAGCAAGATCTTCATCACCTACGGCGAGCACGATTTCACCGACAATATCGTGCATCTGGTGCTGGCCCGGCTGCCGGATGCGCCGGCCGGCACGCGCGGCATTTCGCTGTTCCTGGTGCCGAAATTCATCCCGAACAAGGACGGCTCGCTTGGCCGGCGCAACGACGTGTTCTGCGCCAGCATAGAGCACAAGCTCGGCATCCACGGCTCGCCGACCTGCACGATGATTTATGGCGACGGCTTTGCCGAAGGGATGGCGCCCGGCGCGGTCGGCTGGCTGATCGGCGAGGAGAATCGCGGCCTCGCCTGCATGTTCACCATGATGAACAATGCGCGGTTGGCGGTCGGCATGCAGGGCGTGGCGGTTGCGGAAGCGGCATTCCAGAAGGCGCTGGCCTACGCCAATGAGCGACGGCAGGGAAAGGCCTCAAGCTATGCCGGCGAGGGCATGGCGCCGATCGTCCACCACCCCGACGTGCAGCGCAATCTCCTGACCATGAAGGCGCTGACGCAGGCTGCCCGCGCCATCGCCTATTGTTGCGCCCATGCGACCGACATGGCGCGCGGCAGCGAGGCGGGCGACAGGCCGCACTGGCAGGATCGGGCAAATCTGCTGACGCCGATCGCCAAGGCGTTCTCGACCGATATCGGCGTGGAGGTGGCTTCGCTCGGCGTGCAGGTGCATGGCGGCATGGGCTTCATCGAGGAGACGGGTGCTGCCGCACTCTATCGTGACGCGCGCATCGCGCCGATCTACGAAGGCACCAACGGCATTCAGGCGATCGACCTCGTGGTGCGCAAGCTCCCGCTCGGCGGCGGCGAGCATGTGTTCGGCTATATCGGCGAACTCGACGAGATCGCAAACGCGGTCGCGGCATCGAACCGCGACGGCTTCGGGCGAACCGCACTACTTCTTGAGCAGGCGCTCGACAGCCTGACCAGTGCGACGCGCCATCTCCAGAGCCGCCTTGCCGACGGAAGAACGGACGACGCGCTTGCGGGTGCCACGCCCTATCTCAGGTTGTTCGCGCTGACGGCGGGCGCCGCCTATCTCGCGCGCGGAGCCGTGGCCGGGAGCAGCGGGGAGCGGACGGCGCTCTGCCGCTTCTTCGCCGAGAACCTGCTTGGCGAGACCAAGGCTCTCAAGGACAGGGTGGTCGGCGGAGCCGAAAGCCTGGCCGCCGCCGCGAAAACACTGATCCATGGCTGACCGCCGCGAAAGGATTCACCGGCAATGAGCGAGCACATCATCATCGAGCGGCGGGGGGCGATCCAGATCATCCGGATGAACCGGCCGGACAAGAAGAACGCCATCACGCGGAAAATGTATGCCGAGATGGCGGGTGCACTTGCGGCGGGCGATGCCGATCCTGCGGTCCGTGTGCATGTGTTCTTCGGCGTGCCGGGCGCGTTTTCGTCGGGCAACGACCTGGCCGACTTCATGGCCGTCGCCATGGGCGGCGAGGGCGGCACGGAAGTCTGGGATTTTTTGCTCGCGCTGGCGACGGCGCAGAAGCCGGTCGTCTCCGGCGTCGACGGCATCGCCGTCGGCATAGGCACGACCATCAACCTGCATTGCGACCTGACCTTCGCAACGCCGCGCACCCTGTTCAGGACGCCTTTCGTCGATCTGGGGCTGGTGCCGGAAGCCGGGTCCAGCCTGCTGGCGCCGGCGGTGCTCGGCCGCCAGAACGCCTTCGCGCTGCTAGGCCTCGGCGAAGGATTTTCGGCCGAGCGGGCGAAGGACGCCGGGCTGATCTACGCGGTCGTCGAAGAAGACAAGCTAGAAGCCGATACGCTCGCCGCAGCCGCGGCGATAGCCGCCAAGCCGCCCGAGGCGCTGAAGATCGCCCGCGACCTGATGCGCGGCTCGCGCGAGGACGTCGTCGCCCGTATCAAGGAAGAAGGCGCGCACTTCCAGGAGCGGCTGAAATCCAACGAGGCCAAGACGGCTTTCGTCGCCTTCATGGAGCGAAAGAAGGCGGGATGAAATTCTGCTGCGGGGCATTGCGCCGGCGTCGCCAGACGCCGATATTGCAGGGGCTGCCGGCGGGGTAGCAATCCGATGTCGCTTCCGAGGGAGGCCAGACCGTGATGTCCACGACGCGCCGCAAGCTGACCACCATCTTCTCGGCTGACGTGCAGGGCTATTCCCGCCTGATGGCCGCCGACGAGGAGGGAACACTCGCCATCCTCAAGCGCTACCGGGACGCCATGGCGCGGCTGATCGAGGCCCATTCCGGCCGCGTCGTCAACACTTGGGGCGACGGGCTGATCGCCGAGTTCCCGAGCGTGGTGGAATCGGTGCGCGCCGCGGTCGACGTCCAGAACGAACTGGCCGAGTTCAACTCCGGCCTGCCTACTGACACGCGCATGCTGTTCCGGATCGGCATCAACCTCGGCGACGTGATCGTCGAAGGCGACGACTTCTATGGCGACGGCGTCAACATCGCCGCGCGCCTGCAGGCGTCGGCCGCGCCGGGCGGCATCGTGATCTCGAACACCGTCTATGATCAGGTCCGCAACAAGATGACGGTCGGCTTCGAGTTCCTGGGCGAACTTTCCGTCAAGAACATCGACGAGGCGGTGCCGAGCTACGCCGTCAGGATCGGCGGCACTCCCGCCGCCGAGCCGGAGCCGAAGGAGCCTCAGACCGAATGGGGACGGCAGCCGGTCCAGTCCGCGCCGCCGGCGCGCGGTTCCGTCGCCCCGAACCTCGCCAGAAGCCCGGCGATCAGCCGGAAAATGGCGCTTTTTGGCCTCGTCGCCGCCATCCCGCTAGTCGTCAATCTGCTTTCATGGGAAGGCGAGTTCTGGGCGCGATGGCCGCTTTTTGGGTTCGCCATGCTGGCCGGGCTGGTCTGGGCGCGAACCACCAAACGGATCGACCCGGTATTAGCGGCGCTGGGCGTCGTCGGGCTCGGGGTGACGACGGTCAATCTTTTTTCCTGGAGCGGGGAATTCTGGGCGGCGTGGCCGCTACTCGTCATATCGGTCGCGGCGGGCGTACGTTGGATCACCGGGCCGGGGCGCAGACGACAGGCGCGGTGAGTAACTCAACCTGCCTTTTAACCGCGATGCTAGCGTAACGGCTTTTGGTGGCTTGCCATCGTCTGCCATCTTGATGGCAGAGCTGGTGCGCTATATTTCTACCCTGAAAGGAGTTCGACATGGCGGAACCGCAGCTTTCAGTACGAAGCGCCAAGGCGCGTGATCTTGCGCACCGCCTTGCCCGACGGGAGAATCGTTCGATAGCCGACGTGGTCGAGCGTGCTCTCGAGTCATATGAGGTTCGGGAAGCAGGTCGCGAACCGGCGCGCTCCTTCTACGCGCGCCTGAGGGCAAGCAGTGCTACCGATATCGACCTCGAAGAGGTCATCAAAGAAGGACGGCAAGGGCATAAGGGCATCGATCTTTGATATTTCTGGATGCCAACGTGATCTCGGAGACGCTTAAGAATAAGCCTGACGAAGCGGTTATCGCTTGGCTAACGCACCACGATGCCGAGCTTGCGTTGCCCACGATAACGATCGGCGAGATCGCCTACGGCATACACAAGATCCGACCCGACGAACGTGCCGACCGCCTAGAGAAAGGCCTTTCAGATTGGCGGCGGCGGTTTGCCGACCGCATTTTCGGTCTCACGGAGGAAGCGGCCTTAGCCTATGGCGAAATCATGGGTGCCGCCAGACGTCGGGGCAGGGAAATGTCCGCGCCGGACGGGATGATCGCCGCTATCACGCGCGTGAACGGTGGACGCCTGGCCACCCGCAACCAGAGGCATTTCCAAACAGCGGGTCTTGAGCTGATCTCGCCTTGGGAATTCTGAACGCGCAACGGCAGCAGAGCCCCGTCGACCGCCCCTTACGGATAAAGCCGCGTCTTCTCCCATACGCCGGCGTCCGTGCGGCTGAACATGACGCGGTCGTGCAGGCGGAACGGGCGGTCGTGCCAGAATTCGATCGTCTCCGGAACGATGCGGAAGCCCGACCAGTAGGGCGGACGCGGGATCTCTCCGATCGCATAGCGGGCGGTGTACTCGGCGACCGCCTTTTCCAGCGCGAAGCGGCTTTCGAGCGGACGCGACTGTTTCGAGGCCCATGCGCCGATGCGGCTGCCGCGCGGGCGGGTCGCGTAATAGGCGTCGGCCTCTGCGTCGCTGACGATCTCGACAGGCCCGCGTACCCGCACCTGGCGGCGCAGCGATTTCCAGTGGAAGCACATCGCCGCTTTCATGGAGGCGAGGATCTCGCGGCCCTTGATGCTTTCGAGGTTGGTGTAGAAAACAAAACCCTGCTCGTCGAAACCCTTGAGCAGCACCATCCGGACATTGGGCATGCCGGTCTCGTCGACCGTCGCCAGCGCGACGCCGTTGGGGTCGTTCGGCTCGCTCTTCACCGCATCGTCGAGCCATTCGGCAAACAGCCTGAAAGGCTCCGCCGCCTCGGTGAAGTCACCGCTTGTTAACTCTGTCTGGCTCATAGTTTCAGCTCTGTTTGGGTTGGTCCGGGGAGATTGCCGATTGTCGCGCGCCGCGCAAGCGTTTGGAGGTCGATTTCCATATGCGCGGAAGCGACTGAGCCTGAATGCGGCGCTGCTCGCGGCCGCCATGCTGCCACTCTGCGCCTGCGCCTCCGGCGGCTTCAGCCTCGAAAAGGCCGAGGTCGACAAGACAATCCTGACTGGCGATATTTCCGAACGCGGAGCCCCGATCGCCGATCCGGAGCGCCTGTCCGACGAGGTGACGATCCGCAATGCGGTGTCGTCGGCCGACATCGAGGGGCTGGCCGGCGCGCCGCTGCCATGGGCCAATGCCGGCACAGGCTCGCGCGGCGCAATCACCGCGCTAGCAGAGCACCAGGAAGACGGCGCGCTTTGCCGCCGCTTCACCACTTCGCGCGAGAGCTTCGACGGCGTCGGCCTCTACCGGGGCGAGATCTGCATGGCCGCGCCCGGGGCTTGGCGCATGGAGGCATTCAAGGCCTTGTAGGGTCGCCGCGGACTGGAATTTCTTCCTACGCAAGCGCATATAGAACGCGCAATCTGAATTTTAGGCAGGAAGAATGCGCGATCCCTACGAAGTTTTGGGCGTTGCCAAGGACGCATCGGCCAAGGACATAAAATCGGCGTTCCGGAAGCTCGCCAAGAAGCACCATCCGGACCAGAATCCCGATCCGAAGTCGAAGGATCAGTTCGCCGCCGCGAGCCAGGCCTATGAGATTCTCGGCGACGAGAAGAATCGGGCGGCTTACGATCGCGGCGAGATCGACGCTTCGGGCAAGCCGCGGTTCCAGGGTTTCGAAGGCCATCCCGGCGGAGCGGACCCGTTCGCCGGGTTCCGGCGCCAGCAGCAGGGGCCGGGCCGGACCCGGTTCGAGTTCCGCACCGGAGGCCCCGGCGACGATCCCTTCGCCGGCGCCGACATTTTCAGCGAGATTTTCGGACAAGGCTTTTCGCAGGCGGGCCCAAGGCCTGGAATGGGTGGCGGGCCACGGCCCCATGCCGGCGCTGACCTAAACGCCACGCTGGACATCACCATTGAAGAGGCCGCGACCGCGGCCAAGGTCAACGCGATGTTTCCGGATGGGCGCAAGCTCGCCGTCAAGCTGCCGCGCTATGTCGAGGACGGTCAGACGATCCGCCTCAAGGGGCAGGGCGAGCAGGGTCTTGGCGGCCCGGGCGACGCGCTCGTGAAGATCCGCTTCCGCCGCCATCCGCGCTACCGCGTCGAAGGCCGCGACCTGCATGCCGACCTGCCCGTCTCGCTGGCCGATGCGGTGCTGGGCGCCAAGGTGCGGGTCGAGACGCCGACCGGCCGGCTGGCGCTCAACGTTCCCGCCTGGTCGAGCTCCGATAAGGTGCTTCGCCTCAAGGGCCGCGGGCTGCCTGAAAAGATCGGCGGCAACGCCGATCTCTACGCGCATGTCCGCATCATGCTGCCGCAGCATTACGATGCCGAATTGGAAGCGCTGATGAAGAAGCGGGAGTAAGCGCGCTTCGGGCATTGGGGCATGAATTTCGGCTTCTGGCTTTATCCAGAAGTTCGCCCGCAGAGACTCGGGGCAAACCCTGACCTCTTCCAGACATTCATCCGAGATGCCGGAAGGGCGATAGAGGGTGTGGAAACGGTTACAAGCTCAGCCTTGGCCAGATATGTCGCGACCCGACGGCCCGATGCCGTCGAGCACGAGACGGCGGAACATCACGTCGACCTGAGACGGTGTCAGCCTGGGCCTTCGCTCAAGCAACCACGTCAGCACCGCGTGGAACGCGGCGACTACAAACTGGATACGGAGGTCTTGAGGGACCGTGTCGTTTTCAGAGACGACTGACAGCTCCTTCTTCACAATCTCGGAAAGAACTCGGCGAATCTCGTTGACCGCAATCACGCTGCCGCGCCCGCCGAGAAGCGCCTTGTAAATGTGCCTGTATTCGCAGGCATGTTCGAACATGGCGAGGCTGAATCCCAGAGGTTCGTCCTGCACCCCCCGGGTCTTTGAGCCAGCGGTAGCCTGTGCCTCCGCCAACTCCGCGCGTAACATCTGAAAGCCGCTGCGCAGCAGATCTTCCTTGCCGGTGTAGTGGGAATAGAAGGTGGAGCGGCCGACATCGGCTTCGTCGATGATGTCCTGGACCGTGATGGCCTCGTAGCCTTTGCGCACAATGAGCGACATCAGCGCGCCGTGAAGCGCCTTTTGCGTACGTGCCGCGCGGCGATCCATTACCTGTACCATTGGTCCAACCCACAATTTCCGGACAGGCGCCGTCGATTGTCCAATAACGAACATCGCCGTTCCATCGTCCATTGAAGATGCCGAACACCATGTTCAATATCATACGAACAATTCGGTTGTATATCACGACCCAACGCAGGCGATGAGGTCCAAAGATGCAATCCGTGACACTCCCTCAATCGTGGCGAAATCTCCTTTTGAGCGTCCATGTGGCGGCAAGTGTCAGCGTGCTGGGCGCGGATCTGGTGTTGCTGGTGCTGGGGATAGCGAGCGTCGGCGGCGCTGACCCGGTGACCATCTACCCGGCCGCCAGCTTGATCGGCACGTGGCTGCTCGCGCCGCTTGCCCTGACCGCGCTTGCCACCGGCCTGACACTCGGCCTGCTGACGCCGTGGGGCCTGTTCACATACTGGTGGGTCGCGATCAAGCTCGCGATCGTGGCAGTCTTGACCGGCGCGGTGCTGTTCGTGCTCGTGCCTGCGCTTGGCGCAACGGCCGATGCGGTGACCGGGCCGACGCCTCGGCTGTTGAGCGCCGGCGAACGCCTGCCGCTCCTGATCGCGCCGGCGTCGGCGAGCACGCTGCTGCTGGTTGCCCTGGTTCTCGCGATCTTCAAACCCGGCTGGCGGATATCGTGGCGGCCTGTAGCCGGCGGTCGGCCAATATGACGTGGCGGCGGTCCACAACTTCGAACCGGGAGGCGTCAGGCCGCGATGGCGAACTCGCTTACCAAACCCCGCGCCCTGGATACCGCCTCCTGCTCGGCCTCGGCGCCCATCGCCACACCCTCGATGCGGATGACTTCCACATCCGTCATGCCCATGAAGGCCAGTATCGACTTCATGTAGGGGACGGCGTGGTCGAGCGCTGCCGCCGGACCTTCCGAATAGACGCCGCCTGAAGCGACGACCAAATAGACTTTCTTGTTCTTGACCAGTCCTTCCGGACCGCTCTCGGTATAGCGGAAGGTGAGGCCGGAACGCGTCACATGATCCAGCCAGGACTTCAGCGTCGAGGAAACGTTGAAGTTGATAATGCCTGTGGCGATCACGATGATGTCGGCGGCCAGGACCTCGCCGGCGGCGGCGTCGGAAACCGCAATCGCGTGCTCCTGCTCGGCCGTCCGGCGCTCGGCCGGCGTCGAAATGCCTGCGGCGAAGTGCTGGTTGATGTGGGGCAGCTCGTCCCGAGCCAGATCACGTCTTACCAGGACGCTATCCGGGTGCGCCCTCCGCAATCTCTCCGTCAGTTCCATGGCGAGAAGCGTCGAGTGGGAGGCATCGCCTCGTGGGCTTGAGGTGACAAGCAATATCGTCATGGCTTCATCCTTTCCATTGCTCCGGCAAATCCCAGCCGGTGCGTTGCATGGACATGAATTTGGCGATGGACATTCTTCGTGAAAATAGGGAAAATGTCGCTTGAGCTCATCGATAGAATGGATAAGCGATGGAAGCCAATCCGACGCTCGATCAGTTGCAGGTCTTTCTCGCAGTTGCGGAGGAAGGCGGTTTCTCTGCCGCGTCACGCAAACTGAACCGCGCGCAATCGGTCATCAGCTATACGATCACGAATTTGGAAGCGCAGCTTGACGTGCGGCTTTTCGAGCGGACGGGTACAAGACAACCGCGGCTGACGGATGCAGGCAGCGCGCTCCTGGAGGATGCACGCCGCATGGTCGCTGGTCTGCATCTGTTGCGGGCACGGGCCCGCAGCCTCGGCCAGGGGCTCGAGGGACAAGTGGCGGTTGCGGTCGACGCGCTGGTGCCGATGCCGGTCCTCACGGCGGTTCTGAAGGCGTTTCGAAGCGAATTTCCCGCAGTCAGCGTACGCCTCTATACCGGCGCTTTGGGAGCCGTCGCGGATCTGGTGCTGAAACGCGAGGTGGACGCCGGCATTGCGGGTGGGGCCGCAATGGGGCCTGCCGACCTCGTCGGACGCAAAATCGGACAGAAGCAGAATATCCCGGTAGCAGCCCCGGCGCATCCGCTGGCTCAGGCGCGCGAGCCGGTTCCCGCCCCGATTGTCCGCGAGCATTTCCAGATCGTGATCACGGATCTAACGGAGCACACCAGCGGCCAGGATTTCCACGTCCATGCCTTCAACACCTGGCGCGTGACCGACGTCGCTACGAAGCACGCATTGATTTTGGCTGGCCTGGGATGGGGCGGGCTGCCGGCATGGCTGGTCGAGGACGACATCCTGAACGGTCGCCTGATCGAACTGTCGCTGGAACCGTATCCGCGCGCCGACTACTCACTCTATGCCGTGCGCAGGTCCGACGCGCCTTACGGTCCAGCAACCTCTTGGCTGGTCGACCGTTTCGAGCATGAGCTCGAGAATTTCGGGCAGTGAGTATCTGAATTGCACCGCCGCAACGAGCGGGCGCGCGTCGATGGGCGCGGATAGACGCAGACGCCAGTCCGGATGAAAGCTTGAAGGCGCAATGGCGCTATGCGATAGGGCTGTCCAAGAATTTTTCGCATGGTGGAGAGCAGCATGGCGGGTGGACAGGGCCTCATGGCCGGCAAGCGCGGCCTCATCCTGGGCGTGGCCAACAACCGGTCGATCGCCTGGGGCATAGCCAAGGCCTGCGCCGACCAGGGCGCCGAACTCGCGCTGACCTATCAGGGCGACGCCTTCAAGAAGCGGGTCGAGCCGTTGGCCCAGGAGCTTGGCGCGCATGTCGTCGGCCATTGCGATGTGACCGACGCGGCGAGCCTCGACGCGGTCTTCGACAATGTCGCGAAGCTCTGGGGCAAGCTCGATTTCGTGGTCCACGCCATTGCCTTCTCCGACAAGGAGGAACTCGACGGGCGTTATGTCGAGACCACGCGCGCCAACTTCCTGCGCACCATGGACATCTCCGTCTATTCGTTCACCGACATCGCCAAGCGCGCCGAAGTGCTGATGACCGACGGCGGGTCGCTTTTGACGCTGACCTACTACGGCGCGGAAAAAGTCATGCCGCATTACAATGTCATGGGCGTCGCCAAGGCCGCACTTGAGGCGAGCGTGCGCTATCTCGCCGTCGATCTCGGCGGCAAGAACATCCGCGTCAACGCCATCTCGGCCGGGCCGATCAAGACGCTGGCCGCGTCAGGCATCGGCGATTTCCGCTACATTTTGCGCTGGAATGAATACAACTCGCCGCTGAAGCGCACGGTCACGCCCGAGGAAGTCGGCGATTCAGGGCTCTATTTCCTGTCCGACCTGTCGCGCGCCGTCACCGGCGAGATCCACCACGTCGATTCCGGCTATCATGTCGTCGGCATGAAGGCGGTCGACGCGCCGGACATCTCCACCGTCAAGGAATGATTTCCGGGCCCGCCGGGCTCCTTCGCCGTCCAGAAGTCACATCCCAGGTAGCCCCCGCCGCGATGTCCCCGCTTGTCTATTTCATACGCCACGGCCAGACGGACTGGAACATAGAAGGGCGGCTGCAGGGGCAGGCCGACACCGACATCACCGAACGCGGGCGCTGGCAGGCCGACCGCAACGGCCGCAAGCTGGCCGAACTGATCGGCAGGGCGGAGGGGTTCGACTTCGTCGCCAGCCCGATGCGCCGCACCCGCGAGACCATGGAGCGCGTCCGCGCCGCCATGGGACTGCCGCCGGAAGACTACCGCACCGATGCGCGGCTGGTCGAGGTGCATTTCGGCGACTGGCAGGGGCACACATTCGTCGAACTCGAGGCGAGGCGGCCGGGGTCGACCGCGGCGCGGTCCAAGGACAAATGGGGCTTCGTGCCGCCCGGCGCTCAAGGCGAAAGCTACCAGATGCTGCTGGAGCGCGTGCGGCCGTGGTTCGAGGCGCTGGAACGCCCGACGGTCTGCGTGGCGCATGGCGGCGTCATCCGCACGGTGTTCAGGATGGTGGAGGACATGCCGCCGCGGCAGGCCGCCAGGCTCGAAGTTCCCCAGGACAAGGTGCTGAGGCTGGCGGACGGACAGCTCGACTGGCTTTGAAGGGCTACTCCGACAGTTCCATGTCGGTGATGAGGTTTTCGCCGCTGACCTCGTCATAGGCGAGCAGAACGTCCATGCCTTCCTTGAGCGCCGCGACGTCGAATTCGCCCGGCAGCTTGTAGGATTTTCCGTCGTCCAGCGTGATCGTCAGGCTTTCGGTGTCGATAGCCTGGATCTTGCCCTCGGCCTCGGCGGCGAAGGCGGCGGTGGAAATCATCAGGGAGGCGGCAATAAAGCCAATCAGGGTACGCATTCTCGTCCTCGTTTTTCTTGCGCTTCGCATCTTCAGCGCGCGAAGGCGGGGGCGGGTTTGAAGAGAGCAGCATCAACGAGAATATGTCAAAACTAAAACCGCTCCGATCACGGTTTGACCACGCAAAAAACGTAGCTGGAGCGCTGCGCATCCGTCCCGGACGCGCAAGGTGCTCCAGCCCTTCTACGTGCGCGTGATCCTGTCCGAAAAATGATTCCACTTTTTCGGGGTCATGCGTTAGAACGCAGGCGTGAAAACCGGCCCGCCGCCGGCGAGGCTATTTTGCGATGTCGCACAACACTTTCGGCCACCTGTTTCGTGTAACCACCTGGGGCGAGAGCCACGGTCCGGCCCTCGGCTGCGTGGTCGACGGCTGCCCGCCTGGCATCCGTTTTAACCTCGCCGACATCCAGGGCGAACTGGATCGGCGCAAGCCCGGGCAGTCACGCTTCGTCACCCAGCGCCGCGAGCCGGACGAGGTGAAGGTGCTGTCGGGCTTCGTCATGGATACGGACGGCGAGACGATGATCTCGACCGGCACGCCGATCTCGATGCTGATCGAGAACGTCGACCAGCGCTCCAAAGATTACGGCGAGATCGCCAGGCAGTACCGGCCCGGCCACGCCGACTACACCTACGACGCCAAATACGGCATCCGCGACCATCGCGGCGGCGGCCGCTCCTCGGCGCGCGAAACAGCGGCCCGCGTCGCCGCCGGAGCGATCGCGCGAAAGATCGTGCCGGGCATGACGGTCCGCGGCGCGCTGGTTTCGATGGGCGTCAAGGAGATCGACCGCTCGCGCTGGAACTGGAATTTCGTCCGCGACCCCGAAAATCCGTTCTTCACGCCCGACCCGGATTCGGTGAAGGTCTTTGCCGATTATCTCGACGGCATCCGCAAGGCCGGTTCCTCGGTCGGCGCGGTGATCGAGATCGTCGCCGAAGGCGTTCCCGCCGGGCTCGGCGCACCGGTCTACGGCAAGCTCGACCAGGACATCGCGTCGAACCTGATGTCGGTCAATGCAGTCAAGGGTGTCGAGATCGGCGACGGCTTCGCGGCCGCCCGCATCACCGGCGAGGAGAACGCCGACGAGATGCGCATGGGCAATGACGGCAAGCCGGTGTTCCTGTCCAATCATGCCGGCGGCATTCTGGGCGGCATCTCGAGCGGCCAGCCGATCGTCGCGCGCTTCGCGGTCAAGCCGACTTCCTCGATCCTCACCCCGCGCAAATCGATCGACACCGAAGGCAACGACGTCGAAATCGTCACCAAGGGCCGGCACGACCCCTGCGTCGGCATCCGCGCAGTGCCGATCGGCGAAGCGATGGTTGCCTGCGCCATCGCTGATCATTATCTGCGGCATCGGGGACAGACGGGAAATGAGTGAGTAGCGAATAGCGAGTAGTGATTTCCATACTCACTACTCACTCAAAAGCGAGCGAAGCGAGCATCATGCCTTACGACCAGAAGAAAATCGTCGAAGCCCTGCGGGCGTTCGAGCGCGGTGAGATCGTCGTTGTCATGGATGATGACGGCCGCGAGAACGAAGGCGATCTGATCGTCGCGGCGGTGCATTGCACGCCCGAGAAGATGGCCTTCATTGTGCGCCACACCTCGGGTATCGTCTGCGCGCCGATGACGCGCGAGGATGCGCGGCGGCTGAACCTCTCGCCGATGGTCGCCGACAATGATTCGGCCCACACCACCGCCTTCACTGTGAGCGTCGATTTCAAGCACGGCACCACCACCGGCATTTCGGCCGACGACCGCACTCTGACCGTGCGCAACCTTGCCAATGGCAATGTCGGGGCGTCCGATTTCGTGCGTCCCGGCCATATCTTTCCGCTGATCGCGCGCGAGGGCGGGGTGCTGATGCGCTCGGGCCATACCGAGGCCGCCGTCGACCTCTGCAAGCTCGCCGGCCTGCCGCTGGTCGGCGTGATCTCCGAACTGGTCAATGACGACGGCACGGTGATGCGCGGACCGCAGGTTTCGGCCTTTGCCGAACAGCATGGGCTGAAGCAGGTCTCGGTGGCCGATCTGATCGCCTATCGCCAGCGCCAGGAGACGCTGGTGCAGCGCGTCGAATGCTCTGACATCGACACGCCCGGCGGCAAGGCCAAGGCCTACACCTACATGCTGCCCTGGGACATGATGCACCATCTTGCGATCGTTTACGGCGATATTCGCGACGGAGAGGAAGTGCCGGTGCGGCTGCATTCGGAAGATGTGGTCACCGACGTCTTCGGAACGGGCATGACGCTCCACGAGATCATGAAGTCGATGGGCGAACGCAAGCGCGGCGTCATCGTCTATCTGCGCGAAGGCTCGGTCGGCGTCGCCCACCAGCAGCGGGCGCGGCCGCTGCCCGGCGAACGCGAGGACCATGAAGAGGCGCGGCGGCGCGAAAGCGAGTGGCGCGAAATCGGCCTCGGCGCGCAGATCCTCAAGGATCTCGGCATTTCGTCCATCAACCTGATCGCCTCGCGCGAGCGCCACTATGTCGGCCTCGAGGGGTTCGGGATCAGGATCGCGAAGACGGAAATTCTTTAGAAAGGCTGAGGGCTCCGATCGGTTCGACCGGAGCCCTCAACGAGACCGAGTTACTCGGCCGGCTGCGGCAAGGGAGCGGGCGAGGGGGCCCTGTAGCGCTCGCCGGCGAGCGTCTTCTGGCCCAAAAGCACGGTCAGCAGGGACACTGTTCCAGCCGCGACCGAGACCCAGAAGCCGTTCTGCGCGCCGAAATTGTCGACCACCCAGCCCGTTGCGAACGCTCCGAGCGCCATGCCGATGCCGATGCCGGTCATCACCCAGGTGATGCCCTCGGTCAGCATCGCTTCCGGAACCCGGCGCTCGATCAGGCCGAAGGCGGTGATGAAGGTCGGCGAGATCGCTACGCCGCTGACGAAGACGGCGAGCGCCAGCAGCGGCACCGTATTGGCGACCAGCAGCGGCAAGGTCGTCAGCGCGATGATGCCGACCGCGATGGCGAGTTGGCGCTGTAGCGGCATCGTCAGGTTCAGCGCGCCGACGATCAGCCCGACGACGAACGAGCCGACGGCATAGACGCCGATGACGAGGCTGGCCGCGCCCGGCTGACCGAGTTCCTTGGTGATCGCCACCGCGCTGACTTCCGCGGTCGCGAAGATCGCGCCGACGAAGATCAGGGCGAAGGTTATGATCTGCACGGGCCGCTGCCGGATCGCCGAGCCATGGCTGACGCCATGTTCCAACTGCCTCACGCGGGGCTCCGTCGCGCGCTGCGCGATGAATGCCGCCGAGCCGAGTGCGAGTGCCAGGGTGCTGGCCAGCATTCCCGCTTCAGGGAACAGCGCGACGCTGAGGCCCACCGACAGGGACGCTCCGGCGATATAGACAAGCTCGTCCGCCGCCGATTCGAAGGCGAAGGCCGTGTTGAGTTCGGGGCGGTCGCGGAAAATCTCGGACCAGCGGGCCCGCACCATGGCCGGAATGCTTGGCATCGCCGCGGCAAGAAATGCCGACACGAACAGCGTCCAGATCGGCCAGTCCTGATTGGCCGCGGCGATCAATACCGCAAAGGCCAATACCGAAATTACGGTCGATGGTACGACGACCCTGGTCTGGCCGAGGCGATCGACGAACCGCGAGATCTGCGGTGCGACGATCGCGTTGGTCAGCGCATAAGTTGCGGACACGGCGCCCGCCAACCAGTACTCGCCATAAGTTTGCGACAGCATGGCGACGATGCCGATCGGGGCCATGGCCATCGGCATGCGAGCGACGAAGCCGGCCGACGCGAAGCCCTTTGTTCCGGGAGCCTTGAATATTTCGCTGTAGGGATTAGCCATGATGGCCTCCTCGATTGAATGGAGCGCCACTCACATACGTGGCGTATGTCAATTGAGATAATTGCATACGCTGCGTATGTCAACTATTATACGTGGCGTATGTGAAAGGAAAGTGGAAAATGGCTCACAAGCCGCGCAAGGAAATGATCGCCGAAACCCGCGCCAAGCTGGTGAGCGCGGCTCGCCAGGCGTTTGGAGCGGTCGGCTACGCCGAGGCGTCGATGGACGACTTCACCGCCGCTGCAGGGCTTACGCGCGGCGCGCTTTACCATCATTTCGGCGACAAGAAGGGGCTGCTCGAAGCCGTCATCGCCGAGATCGACGCCGAGATGAACGAACGGCTGTGCGCCGTTTCGGCCAAGGCGCTCAACCGCTGGCAGGGTTTCGTCGACGAGTCGGTGACTTATATCGAGATGGCGGCTCGAGCCCGAGATCCAGCGCATCATGCTGCGCGACGGCCCGGCCGTGCTCGGCGATCCCTCGCAATGGCCCAACGCCAACGCCTGTATCTCGTCCATGACGAGGAACCTGACCCAACTCAAGGAGGAAGGCCGCATCGGCGATATCGATCCGGAAGCGGCCGCCCGCCTGGTCAGCGGCGCTTCGCTCTATGCGGCGCAGTGGATCGCCAATGCCGAGAACCCGGCGGCCACCTCGAAAAAAGCAGTGAAGGCGTTCAAGACGCTGCTCAACGGACTGCTCGTGGAGAATAAGTAGGCCCGGAGCAATCATCCTCTCGCCAGTATCCGCCTCATCTCCTCAACCGCCGCGTCGCGCTGCGGGTCGTTGCCAGCGGCATAGGGCAAGCTGAACGGGACCGGCAAATCGGGCTCGACGCCGCTGCCTTCCAGACGCGTATTCTCTTCGAGCACGGCATCCGATACCGCGATTTCGAGCAGGCTGTCGTCCGGCAGCAGATAGGCGCGGCCGGCAAGCAGCGCGCCCGCGGTGCGCTGGCCGACCAGCGGGATGCCGTTCACCTTCAGCGCGTAGGCGAAGACTTCCAGGCCGCTTCTCGAACCCTCGTCGATGATGGCGACGACCGGCCGCCGCCAGCGGACATTGGCAAGCACGTCCTCGCCCTTGCGCGGGATCAGACGGAAGGGCGGCGTGTCGCCGACGAAGAGTTCAGCCGCATCGGAGCTGCCGCCGCCCCAGCGCCCGCGCAAATCCAGCACCAGCCCGTCGGCATCCTTGAGCTTGCCTTCGGCGAGCGCCTCGGCGACCTCGCCCATCGAGTTGCGCGCGGCGAGCGTCCAGAGCCGGACATAGCCGATCTTGCGGCCGTCATGCGTCGTCACCGCCGCACTTTCCTCGATCGCCTTCTCGAAAGTGGACAGCGGCTTCAACCTCTCGACCGTGGCCTTGACGGTGATCGGCTCCGCCCCGGCCTGCCGCCGCAGCTTTATTTCGACCGGCTTGCCAACCTTGCCGCTGAAGGATTCGATCTCGTGATAGGGTTTGCCGTCCACCGACAGAACCTCGTCGCCGACGAGGATGCCGGCGCGGTCGGCCGGCGAGCCGTCATAGACATCGCTGACGAAACGGACGCCGTTCTGCGGCCGCGCGATCATGCCGACGCCGGGATAGCTGACCTCGCCTTCGGGCGGAAACAGCCGGCGCATGTCGTTGCGGATGGCATAGCGGAAAATGTCGGCCAATTCGAAATAGTCGATCGTGTCGGGCTGGAAACGTCCCACATGGGAAGCATCGAGGCTGGCCAGCACAGCGTCGATCGCTTCGTCGACGCGGTCCGGCGAGCTTGCCTTGGCCACGGGAGATTGCGGATCCTCGATCTCGCGCCGCACTGCCGCCGCGAAGCGGTCGATCGCCGATTCGTCATGGAAATTGTCGGTCACGAGTTCCACGGCGCGATCGAACACCGGATGCCCGGAGCGCGGCGGATCGGCGGCGGGTGCCTCCACGATCGCAAGAAAAAGCAGCGGCGCCGCCGCGAGAAAGCTGGTTCTTTTCATCTGGCTGGTCCGCATCCGTTTCGCTTCATCGTGATTATCGGCCCAAACGCGGCCGGATCGAGCCCTTCGGTTGACAATATTCCGTGACCGGCGATTCTGCGCCGAAGGTCCGGGTGGGGATTCGGGGCATGTGGGATTTCGAGATCGGCCGGACCTTGGGCATCGTCGCCAGGACGTGGCCCTTCGTGCTGTTTCGCATGGTGGTCTATTTCGGCATCACGATCGCCTATATCGCGGCAACCGGCATGGGCGCCGGCGTCGGCTACGGAACCGGCCACATACTCGGCGAAGGCGGAGGCCCGGTCACCTTCGCGCTCTGGGGCGGCATCATCGGCTTCGGGCTGGTCTCGGCCGCGGTCTACTGGATCCGTGAATACATCCTCTACATCGTCAAGGCCGGCCACATAGCGGTGATGGTTCACCTGATCGAGGGCCGCGAAGTGCCCGGCGGGCAAAGCCAGATCGCCTATGCGCGGCAGGTGGTCACCCAACGTTTCGCGGAAGCCAATATCCTGTTCGTGCTGGATCAACTCATCAAGGGCGTGCTCAGGGCCATCACCGGCCTTCTCGGCGGCATCGCCGCTTTCGTCCCGATCCCCGGGTTGAGCGGGCTGGTCAAGTTCTTCAACGCCGTCATCCGCATGTCGCTGACCTATGTCGACGAGATCATACTCGGCTACAACATCCGCACCGACAGCGCCGCGCCCTTCGACACGGCGAGGCAGGGCGTGGTGCTCTACGCGCAGAACGGCAAGACCATGCTGAAGAACGCGCTCTGGCTGTCCATTCTGATGTGGGGGCTGGCGCTGGTCGTCTTCCTGACGACGCTGGCTCCGGCGGCCGCCGTGCTCTACGCCATGCCGGGAGAGCTCGCCGGCTGGGGCTTCGTTCTCGCCATCGTCTTCACCTGGGCGTTCAGCGCCGCCTTCATCGAACCCTTCTGCATCGCCGCCCTGATGCAGGTCTATTTCACGGCGATCGAAGGCCAGACGCCTGATCCCGAGTGGGACCAGCGGTTGTCGGAAACCTCAAAACAGTTCCGCGAGCTGAAGGACAAGGCCTCGGCGCCGTTTGGCGGCTGGGCCGGTGCGCCCGCAAGCTGACCAGCGCAGCCATCATCGCCGCTCGGCTACGCGGTCCGGTCCACGATCTCCTTCAGCGCGGCTTCGCCCGCCCCGGAAAACGTCTCGCTCATGATCAGGTCGGACAGCTTGAGCCGCTTTGCCCAGCCACGCGCTTCGAGGTCGGGCCTTGGCGCGAACTCCGAAACCCGACCGACGCAGAGATAGGCGACGGGGACGGCATGCTCGGGTATCTGCAGCAACTCCCGCAGCGCCTGCGTTTCGAGGATCGAAACCCAGCCGACGCCGACGCCTTCCGCGCGCGCTGCCAGCCAGAAATTCTGGACCGCGCAGACCGTGCTGTAGAGGTCCATCTGCGGATTGTGCCAGCGGCCCAGCGGCGAATTTTCCGATCGCCGCCGGTCGCATGTGATGCACAGATTGAGCGCGCTTTCGCAGATGCCCTCGAGCTTGAGCTTGCGGTAGAGCGCCTGCCGCTCCTCCGCGATGTTGGGCAGTTCCTGCTCGCGCGCTGCAAGGAAAAGGTCGCGCACCTGCTGCCGCCGCAAGTTGTCGCGAATGACGATGAAATTCCACGGCTGCATGTAGCCGACCGACGGCGCATGGTGGGCGGCGATCAGCAGGCGCGCCAGGACGGCGTCGTCGAGCGGGTCGGGCAGGAAGTGGCTGCGGACGTCGCGGCGCGAGAAGATAGCGCGATAGACGGCGTCTCTGGCGGTCTGGTCGAAAGGTTCGCCGTCGCCGGCGGTCGGGTGTTCGGGCATCGCTTGTCCCCTTGCGATCGAAATCGGCCCGCCTGACCAAGCGGTCGACAATGTCTGCAAGGCCGGTCTTCTGGCTCGAGATCACCCCGCAAATCGGCGCCTTCCCGTTGCAAGCAACAGTGGCCACTAGGTCACGACCTAGCCGATGCAGTCCCTCTTACAGCGTTGGGCACGCCACGGATTTCAACCGTGTTCCCGATTCTCCCGCTTGGCAGCGGGCACCTGGCAGCATCGGCGACGATACGCGAAGGCGAGGCGAGATGCATCCTTCCGGTGCGACATTGGCGGGCACCGGTGCGATTTCCCCAGCCTTCGGGCATGTATGGCGTGGCCACCACCGCCATTGCTGATAGACTGAAGGGATGACGACACGCCTCTATTCGCACCCGATCTTTCTGGAACACCTGACGCCGCCCGGTCATCCGGAACGGCCGGACCGGCTTCGCGCTATCGCCCGCGCACTTGATGACGAGGCATTCGCCCATCTCGACCGCGTCGAGGCGCCGGAAGGCGACGAGGCGACGATCCTCTATGTCCATCCCGAGAGCTACGTCGAGCACATCCGCCGAGCGATCCCGGAGGAGGGCATTGTCAGCATCGACGCTGACACTTCGGTCAGCCCGAAAAGCTGGCAGGCGGCCCTGACCGGCGTGGGGGCGGCCAATGCTGCCGTCGACGACGTGTTTTCGGGCAAGGCCGACAATGTTTTTGTCGCCTCGCGCCCGCCTGGCCACCATGCGGAAAAGACCACGGCGATGGGCTTTTGCCTGTTCAACAATGTGGCGATCGCCGCGCGCCATGCGCAGAAGAAGCACGGGGCCGGGCGCGTCGCGATCGTCGATTGGGACGTGCATCACGGCAACGGCACCCAGGACATTTTCTGGGACGATCCGTCGGTGCTCTATTGCTCCACGCACCAGATGCCGCTCTATCCCGGCACCGGCGCTGAAAACGAGACGGGCGCGGGCAATATCGTCAACGCGCCGCTTGCGCCGCAGAGCGGCAGCGAGGCTTTTCGCGAAGCGTTCCGCTCGCGCGTGCTGCCGGCAGTCGATGGTTTTGCGCCTGATTTGATCATCATCTCCGCCGGTTTCGACGCGCATCACCGCGACCCGCTGGCCGAGATCAACCTGACCGAGGAAGACTTCGACTGGGCTACGGGACAATTGATGGACCGCGCCGCGCGCCATTGCGGCAACCGGCTGGTCAGCGTGCTGGAAGGCGGCTACGACCTGCAAGGATTGTCGTTTTCGGTCGCGGCCCATGTCGCGCGCATGATGAAAGGATGAATGATGGCGGATGAAGCCAACGAAGATATCAAGGCGATGAGCTTCGAGCAGGCGCTGGAGGCGCTGGAGCGCATCGTCGACGACCTGGAGCGCGGCGACGTGCCGCTCGACAAGTCGATCAAAATTTATGAGCGCGGCGAGGCGCTGAAAATCCACTGCGACCGGCTGCTGAAGGCCGCTGAGGACAAAGTCGAGAAGATCAGGCTGTCGCGTGACGGCAAGCCGGCCGGAACGGAGCCGCTGGACGCGGAGTAGGGCGGCTAACCGACAAGCATTCTGGATTTCATCGGATTGGGATCAGAATTCCAGGCAGTTGATCGCCAGGCGTGTCGGGCCCAGATAGAGGGAAACCAAAACCCGCAACGTTGAGTATCGGACAGACCGGGAGCAAGTCATGTGCCGAAACATAAGAACCCTGTTCAATTTCGATCCGCCCGCGACGGACGAGGAAATCCATGACGCCGCGCTCCAGTTCGTGCGCAAGCTGAGCGGATCGACCAAGCCTTCGAAGCGCAACGAGGCAGCCTTCGAGAAGGCGGTCAGTTCGATCGCGGCATGCGCCCGCGAACTCATCGATTCGCTGGAGACGACGCAGCCGCCGAAGAACCGCGAGGAAGAAGCCGCCAAGGCGCGCGCCAGGATGGTGATCCGGTACGCATGACTGGCGCGGTCAGGCCGCGGTGCGCAAGCCTGGAACCTGTTTATGGAAACCTGTTCGCATGCGAGACACGGTGCCCGTCTGTTCTGCATCGCTTTTGACTTCCGACAGGGCGAGGCGTGGATTCCCGACACTCTCCGCTCGCGCTTCGCACTCGCTCACGAGGCCGGGAATGACGTACTTCCTTTACCGCTTCGGCCAGTCGCCAGCGCTGAAGATTGCCGGAGATGAAATGAAAGCCGTCATTCCCGACCTCGTGAGCGAGCGAAGCGCAGCGGAGAGTGTCGGGAATCCATGCCTCAGCGCAGAGGACACCAGAATCTTCTCAGGTCCGGACATCCGGCGAAACATTCGGTTGCGCGCTTGGTGAAGCGGATCTTCACGAGCCGAAGCTGCGAAATGCAGTCTCGACGTCGGCGTCGCTGGCGAATTCACCGCGGCGAAGCTGGGCTAGGCTTTCCAGAATATCGGGAAGGTGCGTCGGCTCGGTCTGTTCCGGCGACTGGTCGCCTTCTGCAAGGCTCAGCATCAAACGCGCGATCTTTTCCTGGTCGTCCCGCGGCATCTGCCGCACCGCTTCCACGGCTTTTTCAAGAAGCTGGTTCATGTAGAAAGATATAGGCTATCTTCGAAAACGGGAAAAGAACCGAATTCGACGGCAGGTTGCGAGGTGTAAACCATGAGCTTCTTTCCGGGAAACGACCCTGTCGCCGGTGATGCCTTCGCCTGCGACCAGATCGAGCTGATGGTCATTCCCAATGCCCGTGACATAGGCGGCTTTCAGGTGCGCCGCGCCCTGCCGACGGCCAGACGCCGGCTGGTGGGGCCGTTCATCTTCTTCGACCGCATGGGGCCTGCGATCCTGCGCGCCGGGCAGGCGCTGGACGTGCGGCCACATCCGCACATAGGCCTGTCGACGGTGACATACCTGTTCGACGGCAAGATCAGGCACCGCGATTCGCTCGGCACCGAGATGGTGATCGCGCCGGGCGACGTTAATTTGATGACGGCTGGCCGCGGCATTGTCCATTCCGAGCGGACGCCGGAGGAACTGCGCGGCGCGCCGATGTCGGTGTCCGGGCTGCAGACCTGGCTGGCGCTGCCCGACGACAAGGAGGAAACCGCCCCGGTCTTCGAGAACACCGGCCGCGATCTGCTGCCGCGGTTCGAGTATGACGGAGCGTCGGGACGCTTGGTGATGGGCAGCCTTTCCGGCATTCGTTCGCCGGTGCGCACGGATACGGACACACTCTACGCCGACATAAGTCTTGCGCCCGGCGCGCGGATAAGCATTCCCGCCGACGCCGAGGAGCGGGCGATCTATGTGCTCGACGGCATGGTGACGATTTCCGGCGACGAATTTCCGTCCGACCGCCTGCTGGTGTTCAGGCCCGGCGACGAGATCGTGGTCTCATCGGAAGAGGGCGCGCATTTCATGCTGTTCGGCGGCGCCTCGCTCGGCTCCAAGCGTTATATCTGGTGGAACTTCGTCTCGTCCTCGAAGGAGCGCATCGAGCAGGCCAAGCACGAGTGGAAGACCGGCCGCTTCGATATTGTTCCGGGCGACGAAGAGGAATTCATTCCCTTGCCCGAGGGATGAAAGGGTTGCTCATGTCGACCTCGCCGTTAAAGCCTATCTCTTCCGCCACGGTGCCCTGGGTCGAGGTCTCCGACGTTCCACGCTTCGGCATACGCTATCGCCACCTGACGCTGGCCGCGGTTGGCGAAAGTTATCATGTCGGCGTGGCGATCGAGGAACTGGCGCCCGGTATGCGCAGCAACCCGGCGCATTATCACATCTTCGAGGAGGAGCATGTCTATGTCCTCGAAGGCTCGATGACGGTGCGCATCGGCGCTGGATCGTATGAGATGAAGGCGGGCGACTATGCCTGCTTTCCGGCCGGGCAGAAGGCAGGGCACGGCTTCGTCAACGAAAGCGGCGCGGTCTGTCGCTATGTGATCCTGGGGGAGAACAGGCCGGACGAGGTGGCCGTATACACCGACTCGAAAAAGGTGCTGGTGCGCTCGCTGGGGCGGCGCGCGATCTTCGACCTCGCGGCGTTGCGCGGCTATTGGGACGGCGAGGACACCGGCCTGCCGGGCGGGGACAACGCGCCGCCGGAGCCCTCGACCGACGCGCTCGACGGAGCGGCAAGTATCGCGCCGCCGATCGCGTCAGGCGACGTCAAGTGGACTGTCGAGGGCGAAAGCCCGCGCTTCGGCGGCAGGTCGAAACACCTGACCTATGCGGCCGTGGGCAAGGACTACCACGTCGGCGTGCTGATCGAATCGCCGGCGCCCGGCATGCGTCTGTGCCCCAGGCACTATCACATGCTGGAGGAGGAGCATGCCTTGATCCTCGAAGGCGAAGTGACCCTCCTGCTCGGTGACGAACGCCATGTGATGAAGCCCGCGACTATGTCTGCTTCCCTGCCGGCCAGAAAATCGGGCATTCCTTCCTGAACAGCGGCAGCGGTCCCTGCGCCTACCTGATGATCGGCGAGCAGAACCCGAACGACGTCTGCGTCTATCCCGACTCCAACAAGGTGATGGTGCGCGCCCTGCGAAGCGAGGACGACATTTTCGACATGGCGGCGATCCGCCGGTATTGGGACGGCGAAGAGCCGGCGTGAGCGGTCTGTAGGCAGCGTCACAGGCTTGAAAGGCTGGGGCGCTGCCCCTCACCCTACCCTCTCCCCGTAAGGACGGGGAGAGGGGGCGTCTTCGCTGATGCTAGTCTCTACGCCAGCGATTGGCAGCGACGTAGATGTCTCCCTCTCCCCGTCCTTACGGGGAGAGGGTAAGGGTGAGGGGCGGCGTCGGCGCTTCAAGCGATTGGCCGGCGCGCGTCTGATTGGCCGGCGCGCCACCGTCGCGCATTTACAAGGCGCGGTTTGAACCTTATGCCGTTCGGCTTGATCCTGCGTGCAGGCGAGAGACAATTGAGCAAGCCCCCGAAAACGCCGCTTCTGGACAAGGTCCGCATCCCATCGGACCTGCGCGCCCTGCCAGAGAACCAGTTGCCGCAACTGGCGGCGGAGCTGCGCGCCGAACTCATCGATGCGGTTTCGCACACCGGCGGCCATCTCGGGGCAGGGCTCGGCGTGGTCGAACTGACGGTGGCGCTGCATTACGTGTTCGACACACCTGGCGACCGACTGATCTGGGACGTCGGCCACCAGGCCTATCCGCACAAGATCCTTACCGGCCGGCGCGACCGCATCCGCACGCTGCGCGCCGAGGGCGGGCTGTCTGGTTTCACCAAGCGCCAGGAGAGCGAATACGACCCGTTCGGCGCCGCGCATTCGTCCACCTCGATCTCCGCCGGGCTCGGCATGGCGGTGGCGCGCGACTTGACCGGCAGGAAGAACAACGTCATCTCGGTGATCGGTGACGGCGCCATGTCGGCCGGCATGGCCTATGAGGCGATGAACAATGCCGGCGCGCTCGACGCCCGGCTGATCGTCATCCTCAACGACAATGACATGTCGATCGCGCCGCCCTCAGGCGCGATGAGCGCCTATCTGGCGCGGCTCGCCTCGGGCAGGGCCTATGCCGGTTTCCGCGAACTGGGCAAGAAGCTGACCTCCTATCTCGGCAAGCGCGCCGACCGCGCCATCACCCGTGCGGTGGAGCATGCGCGCGGCTACGTCACCGGCGGAACGCTGTTCGAGGAACTCGGCTTCTACCATATCGGCCCGATCGACGGGCACAATCTCGAGCATCTGGTGCCGGTGCTCCGGAATGTGCGCGACAATGGCGACGGCCCGGTGCTGATCCATGTCGTCACCCAGAAGGGCAAGGGCTACGCCCCGGCCGAAGCCGCGAGCGACAAATATCACGGCGTCAACAAGTTCGACGTGATCACCGGCGCGCAGGCCAAGGCGCCAGCCAATGCGCCGAGCTACACGAAAGTTTTTGCCGAAAGCCTGATCCAGGAGGCGCGCGAGGATGAAAAGATCATCGCTATCACGGCAGCCATGCCCTCCGGCACCGGCCTCGACCTATTTGGCGAGGCGTTTCCGTCGCGCACCTTTGACGTCGGCATCGCCGAGCAGCACGCCGTCACCTTCGCCGCCGGCCTCGCCACCGAGGGGCTAAGACCCTTCGTCGCGATCTATTCGACATTCCTGCAACGCGCTTACGACCAGGTCGTGCACGACGTGGCTATCCAGAAGCTGCCGGTGCGTTTTCCCATCGACCGCGCCGGCTTCGTCGGTGCCGACGGTCCGACCCATTGCGGCGCGTTCGACACCACCTATCTCGCCTCGCTGCCCGGCTTCGTGGTGATGGCGGCGGCCGACGAGGCCGAGCTTCGCCACATGGTGCGCACGGCGGCGGTCTACGATGACGGCCCGATCGCCTTCCGCTATCCGCGCGGCAACGGCGTCGGCGTTGACATGCCCGAACGCGGCACCGCGCTTGAGATCGGCAAGGGCCGGATCGTGCGCGAGGGGACGAAGGTCGCGCTGCTGTCGTTCGGCACGCGGCTGCAGGATTGCCTGCTCGCGGCCGAGGAACTCGCCGCCGCCGGCCTGTCGACCACGGTTGCCGATGCGCGTTTCGCCAAGCCGCTGGACGAGGACATGATCCGCCGGCTGGCGCGCGGCCACGAGGTGCTGGTGACTGTCGAGGAGGGTGCGATCGGCGGCTTCGCAAGCCATGTGCTTCAATTCCTGGCGCGCGACGGCCTGCTGGATTCCGGCCTCAAGGTGCGGCCGCTGGTGCTGCCGGACGCCTTCACCGATCACGCCAAGCCGGAAAAGATGTATGCCGATGCAGGCCTGGACAGCGCCGGCATCGTGCGCACGGTGTTTGCCGCGCTCGGCCGCACCGCGCACGCGGCGCGCGCCTGAATCTTTTTCTGAAGAACCTGAATCTCTTCCCGAACCGGCTGAATCGGCTTCGCAGGCAGTCGCGCTAACCGGCTGTTTACGCTGCCGTTTGGCGTTTCGGTTACCCTGTCTCTTGGCCGTTTCTTAGCGCCGCTTTGCTAGAACGGCGCAAGGCAGGGAGCATAAGAAAATGATCAGGCTACTGAGCGGCGCAGCCTTTTTGGCTGTCATGACCGCGTCGGCGGCGGCTGAGCCGCGCCATGACGTCAGGCTGGAACAGGCGGCGATGCGGATCGTCGCGCAAAAGGTCGGCGGCATACGCGGCGGCTTTTCGCATGAAGAGAAGCCGGTATTCATCCGGACTGTGTTGGCGCTCGAAAACGGCACCACGGATCCGATCGAGACCGGTACGGTCACTGCCGCCAAGGTCTATTCCGACCGGCGGATCATGACCCCTGACGACATCACAGCACTTCGCCAGCGCAGGGTATCGCGGGTTATCGTTTTCTGACACGCTTGCCTTCGGCGGCGGCATTCGCCAATGAAGGCCATGACTTCTAGGAAAAACGGCGACAGGCTCAGGCTCGACGAACTTCTCGTCGGGCGCGGCCTGTTTTCCAGCCGCTCGCGCGCCCGCGACGCGGTCGAGCGTGGCACGGTCACGGTCGACGGCGCGCGCGCGTCCAAGCCGGGGCAGAGCATACCGGCGGACGCCGTCGTCGAGGTGAACGATCCGGCGCAGCATTATGTCTCGCGCGCAGCGCTGAAGCTGCTCGCCGGCCTCGATCATTTCAGCCTCGATCCGGCGGGCGCTGAAGCGCTCGATATCGGCGCATCGACCGGCGGCTTCACGCAGGTGCTGCTCGAGCGCGGCGCGGCTCACGTTACGGCGATCGATGTCGGGCACGGGCAGATGCATCCAACGCTCAAATGCGATCCGCGCGTGACCTCAATCGAAGGGCTGAACGCGCGCGACCTCACCGCCGAGAGCCTTGGCGAGCGCCTGCCGGATTTCGTCGTCTCCGACGTGAGCTTCATTTCGCTGACGCTAGCCCTGCCGCCGACTCTCGACCTGGCGCGGCCTGACGCGGCTGGCCTGTTCCTGGTCAAGCCGCAATTCGAGGCTGGGCGCGAGGCGATCGGCAAGGGCGGTCTCCTGAAGCATCCGGAGGATGGACCGCTGGTCGCCGCGCGTCTGGCGGCCTGGCTCGGCTCAGCCCCCGGCTGGCGGGTGCTCGGCCTCACCGCCTCGCCGATCGAGGGCGGTGACGGCAACCGCGAATTCCTGCTCGCCGGGATCAAGGACCAATGACGGAGCGGTTCGAAATCGCACGCCTCGGCGCACAGGGCGACGGCATCGCCGAGACCGCAAGCGGGCCGGTCTTCGTCCCGTTCGCGCTTCCTGGCGAGACAGTAACGGCCGCCCGCGACAAGGATCGCGCCGCGCTCGTCTCGGTCGTAGAAGCGTCGCCGCTGCGCGTCGCCCCGCCCTGTCGCCACTTCACCGAATGTGGCGGCTGCGCGCTGCAGCATCTGGAACCCGCCGCCTACCTCGAATTCAAGCGCGGGAAGGTCGCTCAGGCGCTGCTGGGCAAGGGCATCGAGGCGTCGGTGGCCGCGACGATACCCTGCGCGCCGAACTCCCGCCGGCGGGCGGTGTTTTCGGCGCGGCGCGGCGATGGCGGGATGCTCTTCGGCTACCGCCGCGCGCTGTCGCACGAAATCATAGACATCACCGAATGCCCGATCTCCGTGCCTGAGATTGAAGCGGCGCTAGGCCCGCTGAAGGGGCTCTCTGACGTGATCTGCAAGGTGCAGACCCCGTTCCACATGATCGTGACCCAGACCGCGTCTGGGCTGGACATCGCCGCGGAGGAATCGGGCTCACTTTCGGAAAAAGCGCGCAAGGTCGCCTCGGATTTCGTCATCCGGCACGGCTTTGCCCGGCTGACCGTCGACGGCGAAATCATCATCGAGCCGAAAAAGCCGATGGTCTTCTTCGGCGAGATCTCGGTATTCCCGCCGCCCGGCGGCTTCCTGCAGGCCGTGGCGTCGGCCGAGGCGGCGATGGCCGACCTCGTGATGGGCCATCTGCGCCGCGCCAAAAAAGTGCTGGACCTGTTCGCCGGTTCGGGCGCTTTTGCCCTGCGCCTGGCCCGCAGCGCGGAAGTGCATGCGGTGGAGGGAGACGGCGCAGCCCTCGCCGCGCTCGACCGCGGCTTCCGTTTCGGTACCGGCCTGAAGCGGGTGACTGCGGAAAAGCGCGACCTGTTCCGCCGGCCGGTGACCTTCAAGGAACTCGCCGCATTCGACGGCCTCGTCTTCGACCCGCCGCGCGCCGGGGCCGAAGACCAGGCCAAGCAGATCGCCCGCTCGGAGGTGCCTTACGTCGCCGCCGTCTCGTGCAATCCCACCACGCTGGCGCGGGACCTGCGCATCCTGATCGACGGCGGCTATGCATTGAAAAGCGTCACGCCGATCGACCAGTTCCTGTGGTCGCCGCATGTCGAGGCCGTGGCCTTGCTGGAGAAGCCGAAGAGACGGCGGTAGGCACTCCATCGGCTATCCCGGATGGTTGACGGCCCGCTCGTGGCCTGTATCGATCGACGTAGTTGACCCTGTCGGAGATCGGTAATGACGAGAACGGCTTTGCTTTCTCTTGCACCAAGGGATCGGCACGAGACGCATCGCGTGGCCACCCCGCTGGAACTCTTTTTCGACTTGGCATCCGTCATAGCGATTGCCTCTGCCGCCTCGGGGCTTCACCACGCGCTATCGGCAGGTCATCCGGCGGAGGGTCTGGTCGGCTATGCCTTCGGCTTCTTCGCCATGTGGTGGGCATGGATGAACTACACATGGTTTGCATCCGCCTACGGCAATGACGGCGTGCCGTTCCGGCTCGTTACGTTGCTCATCATTTTCGGATCGCTGGTGATGGCCGCCGACATGCCGGATATGTTCGGGCGCGAGCATTTTTACACGGTGCTTGCAGGCTATCTGATCATGCGGGTCGGCATGATCTCGCTCTGGCTCATGGCTGCTTATGGCGATCCGGCCCGACGCACCACCGCATTGCGCTATGCACTCGGTATTGCTCTGGCTCAGATCTACTGGTCAGTCATCATTATCTTCGCGCAGCCGGGAAATTTCTTCTTCGTCGCTCTTTTCGGGCTTGGCGCTGTGTTCGAGTTGTCCGTTCCGGCGCTGGCCGAGCGGGCGAGTCAGACGACTTGGCATCGCCACCACATTATGGAGCGCTACGGCTTGTTGAACATTATCGTTCTCGGGGAGGGCCTGCTTGCCTCCGTGCTTGCCATTCGCGCCGCGGAAGAAAGCTTCTCGCTGGCCAGTCCGCTGGTGCATGCCGCAATCGCGGCGGCGGTCGTCTTCTTCTGCTTCTGGTCGCTCTATTTCACCGCCGAAGAGCACCTTTCGCGCGAGACAACCCACCGCGCTCTGGTCTGGGGTTATGGCCATGTCGCCATCTTCGCGGCTGGGGCCGCATGCGGCGCGGGCTTTGGCGTTCTGGTCGACATTCTGACCGGCCATGCATCGGTGTCGTTGCGCACCGGCGACATCGCCGTCGGTGTGCCGATCGCGATCTATCTTCTCGGCCTGTGGTTCGTTCGCGACCGGTATTACATGCGCGGGGCATGGAAATGGCTGTTGCCTGCCGCGGCGGCGTTGGTCCTGGCGATTGCCTTGGCGGCTCCGGCCGCCCTCGAGTTGATGACGATCGCGCTCGTTCTGTGCACGGCCATTCGCCGCTATGCGTCATCGCATGGCGGCGTGCACGGAACCGAGAGCCAGCACGGCCACTGAGCGGTTCGTCCACGAATGCCGGCACGCCTTGATAAGGCGCACCCCCGGTTTTGCTGCCGATAGCTGACCTTCGCTCCTACTTGGTCAGTACGACATGCGTGGCTTTTTGCGAGGGAATGTGCTCGGTGCACCGGTAGCCGAGAGCGGCCGTATCGATATCGGCGAAGAGGTGTTCGCCGGAGCCGAGGAGTATCGGCGATATCGCAAGGTGCATCTCGTCGATGAGCCCGGCGCGCAGATATTGCCGTACAGTCGCCACGCCCCCGCCGATCAGCACATCCTTGCGGTCGGCTGCCTGGACGGCGCGCTCCAGCGCCGCCTCGATTCCGTCGGTCACGAAGTGAAAAATCGTGCCGCCCGCCATCGTGACGGGCGCGCGTTCATGGTGCGTCAGCACGAAGACGGGGCAGTGGTAGGGCGGATTGTCTCCCCACCAGCCCTTCCAATTTTCGTCAGGCCAGGGTCCGCGAACCGGCCCGAACATGTTTCGGCCCATGATCCACGCGCCGATATTCGTGAAAGCGCGCGCCGCGAACTCGTCGTCGACACCTGTCGTGCCATCTTTTCCCTGCATCCGCTGAAATGTGCGGGTCGGGATAAACCAATCGTGCAGCGCCTCGCCGCCTTCGCCCAGCGGATTCTCGAGGCTCTGGTTGAGGCCGGCGCCGAAGCCGTCGAGTGACAGGCTGAAACACCCAGTGCGAAGTTTGGACATGCCAGGTTCCTTCCCAATCCCAATTTCAAAACGCAACCAGTTATGCTATTGCATAACTGATCCTGTTTTGCAACCAGTTTTTCAGAAAGCTACTAGCCGCCGAATTTGTAACGCACTCCAAGCGAGATGATGTCGGCACTGCCTTCGGCCGTGCCGGCGTAACGGATACCTGCTGTCGTCTCGTCCACCGGCCCATCGTCTACAAACAGGTGCGAATAGCCGAAGTCGATCGAAAGCTGCTCGTTCCAATTGTAGCTCGCGCCAATGCTGGCCCAGATACGGTCGGCATCTGGCAGCCGCATGGAACGGTCCTCGTCCTGGGTCGGCGCAATCTCGTAGCCGACACCGGTCCGCAACGTCAGATTGGGATTGAACTTGTACTCCCCGCCAATCGAGAAGAACCATCCATCGTCGTAGTTGAGGGCCAGATCCGAGCCGGCCGGCGAGCCTTCGAAAGGCACGACCTGGATGCGGCTCCAATTGGTCCATTCCATGCCGCCCATGATCGTGAACGCGTCGTTGATCCGCTGACGCACGCCGACCGATACAGTTTCAGGCACCGTCAGGTCGGCGGTGATCGGATAGGCTCCCGCGGGAATCGTGCCTATCGGCGTCACAACCGGGATTTCGAAGGTCTGGCTGCCGCCCAGCGAATGCTCGATCGCCGATCGGTAGCCAATGCCGATGGTAGTGCCGTCGAACGGCGTCAACGTCACGCCGGCGACCAAACCGACATTGACGTCGTCGCCCTCGAGCCGTTGCCGGGGCGGCCCGGCAGTCGGCGCCAGCGCCGTTTCGATGTCGACATCGAAATACTCGATCTGCATGCCGATGCCGACGCTGATCATGTCGTTGACCTTGAAGCCGAAGACCGGGGTCGCATTGATCGAGACCGCCTCCGCCTCGAGATGGCTGAACATCCCGACCCAGGGTTCGTCAGAAGTCGTGGCGAGGCCATAGGGCGCGGTGACGCTCATGCCGATATAGAACTCATCGGTGAGCGGCATCGCGAAATAGGTCGCGGGCACAATGCCGGTTTCGCCGACATCGCCGCCGCTGCTCGTGATGCCGAACGCCGCGAGCGTCGAACGCGACGGGTCCACGTCAAGCTCCGACTCTGGGAAGATAGCCGTCACGTTGCCCTCGACGGTCATTCCGGTCGCGATGGTCACCGCCGCCGGGTTCCAGAACATCGAGCTGATCAGATCGCCGGGCGCCGCCATGCCGGCAAAACTCGAGCCCTGGCCGTAGGCGGATTGCTCGCGGACCGCAAAGCCCCCGGCCTCCGCTGTCGCGACCCCTGCTACCAGCACCGCTATCGAAACAAAGGATATTGCACGGATCTTACTACGTCGGTTGCCATCGCCGCTTTGAGGCGACGATAGCGCCACCTCGGAAGAAGTTGAAAGATCGGATGCTGTTGTTGGCATCGACTGGAGCGGCCAGCGCTTCCAGGAAGTCAACGATGGGGTGAGAGCAAATCCAACTGCCCCGCTTGCTGAAACGACGCGGAGAACATGGCTCAGGCGCATTCAGAGATCCCCTCTGCATCAAGCCAAGCCCACCCTTGAGCGAAGGTGAATTATCATTGCCTGCCAATCAATTGCTTTTTGACCCGAACGACATTGCGTCTTGCTGTGTGACGCATAGGCCACAGTGTCGGCAGCTGAGGAAAACTCGCCGAAGTTCCGCAAGATGCCGCATTCGCCAAAGTCCCGCGCGAGGAATATCTCGGCAGCGGCCCATGGCTTTGTCCCGAAAGCTATCGGCGGCCTACACCTCGCTCCTGACATGACCCGGCGACGCCGTCCTGACTGTCAGATCTCGAAAGGAGGTTCAATTCGGAGCGAAGATGATCCGGGTCGGACAGCGCCGTTTCGATCGCCGCATGGAGATGCCGCCAGATCGGCGCCGCCTCGGCCAGAACCGCCCGGCCGGCCGGCGTCAGCCGCAGCAGTCGGGCGCGCCTGTCCGTCGGATCGGGCGCCGTCTCGACGAGGCCACGACGCTCCAGCGGCTTGAGATTGGCAGTCAAGGTCGTCCTGTCCATCGCCAGCAGCGCCGCCACGCTGCCGAGGTTCGGCGGTTTCGGCCGATTGAGCGACATGAGGAGGGAGAACTGCCCGCTGGTGATACCGGCGGGCTTCAGTGCGACATCGAAACGGCGTGCGAGCGCGCGCGCCGCCCTCTGCGTATGCAGGCACAGGCAGGTGTCACGCACCAGAAGGGTGGTTTCGAAGGCAAGGTCGGCAGGAGCGTGCATCTCAAGGGTTGACATCCATGGACTCCTTACGTTGATATCAACATAGATGCGGAAGGGTCAATCGACGACTGCCTTCCCAAGGATTTGACGTAGAAGGAAGCTGACCGTGTCCACGATGCAGCCATTCCTCATGTTCCAGGGCGGCCATGCCGAAAAGGCGATGAACTTCTATGTCTCGCTATTCGACGACGGCGAGGTTTTCGAGGTCACGCGCTGGCAGAAGGGCGAGCAGGGCGCGGAGGGCGGCATCAAGCTGGCCCGCTTCAGGGCCGCCGGGCAAAGCATGCTGGCCAACGATAGCCCGGTAAAGCACGCCTTCGACTTCACGCCATCGTTGTCCTTCTTCGTCGACTGCGCGTCGGACGAGGAGCAGAGGCGGCTTTTCGCCGAACTGTCGGATGGTGGCGCGGTAATGATGCCGCTGGACGATTACGGTTTCAGCAAGCGCTTCGCCTGGGTCGCCGACCGCTTCGGCGTGTCCTGGCAGCTCAATCTCCCCTGACGCGCGTCGAAACACCACTCAAGAAGGAGACGACAATGAAGATCGTGACCAGCCTGAGCTTCCAGGGCCAGTGCCGCGAGGCATTCGAGTTCTACGCCAAAGTACTGGGCGGAAAGATCACCGCCGCCATGCCCTATGGCGATGCGCCTCCCGGCATGCCGATCACCGATGAGAAGTACAAGACCTGGCTGATGCACTGCTGGCTCGAGGTCGGCGACCAGGCGCTGATGGGCGCCGACATGGACGTAGAATGGGCGCCCAACATCGGCAAGCCCAAGAACGGCTTCGACGTCACCCTGCATACCGAGGACAAGGCCGAAGCCCAACGCTGGTTCGATCGCCTGTCCGACGGCGGCAAGGCTGTCATGCCGTTCGGCGAGACCTTCTGGTCGCCCGGCTTCGGCTCCCTGATCGACAGGTTCGGCGTCCCGTGGATGGTCAACGTCATTCCATCGGCTGACTGGAGGCCGTCGCAGGGCTGATCCCGTGCCCAAAAAACACCGATAGAAGAATGCAACCGGATCTCGGCGCTGGCGGAGAGCGGCTGGCCGACGCCGGCCGGCCGTGGCCAAAGCGTCTGCAACTTATGAAGCAGACTTCCCGAACCGACGCAAATAGGCGGCAGCGACTTCGGCCGCCCAGGAGTCTAGGCTAGCATGCCTTCTGCCAGCGAGGACCGCCGCATGCCCCGCTTTCTTGCCGTCTACACCATGAAGCCCGAAGACCTCGCCCGCTTTCGCAGCCTGCCCAAGCCCGAGCAGAATGCGATTGATGCCGTCGGCTTACAGCAGTGGGCGGACTGGGAGGAGAGAAATGCTGCATTTTTCCCCGATCGCGGCGGCATGGTCGGCAGGACGACGCGCGTTACCAAGGACGGCATCGCCAACGCCGTGAACCCCTTCTGTGGCTACATTGTCGTCGAGGCCGATACCATCGATGCCGCCGCCCGCCTGTTCGAGAACCACCCGCACTTTACGGTCTTCCCGGGAGACGGCGTGGACATCATGCCCTTCCTCACCGGCCCTGCGGCGACTTGAACATCCGCTAATCGTTTGCTGATGCCAGAAGCCGTCTGTCGCTATCGGCCCCCTCCTGTCGGCAATGCGTCGGGGCTAGGCTTGGACGTTGCCTAACGTGGAAATCGTTGGAGCAAAAGTGGCGCAGTGGCCTACCGCCACCTCTCATCATTTAAGCGCGGCGAGTTCTGCTCCAGCAAAAACGGCGAGCGCAGCAGTCGCTGTATGCCGCGAGGGCGCTGTTGCCGTCTCCGGGTTGGGCCTTGCATATAGTTTGATATCATACTAACTAGTACGACATCGAACTAATGAGGTAGTGATGGAGCGTCGACGGTTTCTGACCCTGATGGGCGGTGGGGTTATCTTGGCAGCGGGCAGTGCAGCGGGGGCTTTTGCCGTTACCCGAACACCGACCCGGGCGCTGATGCCCTGGACGCAGACGACGTTTTACGACGAGCCTCGGCGCCGGGCCCTTTCCTTTGCCATCCTCGCACCCAATCCGCATAACCGTCAGCCCTGGCTTGTCGATCTCGCGACGCCCGGCGAGGTGCTGCTGCTGGTCGATACTGCCCGCATGCTGCCCCATACAGATCCGCAGAACCGACAGATCACTATCGGCCTGGGTTGTTTCCTCGAGCTCATGGTGACGGCGGCAGCCGCTGACGGGTATCGCGTGGATCTTGAGCTCTTCCCCCAGGGCGCCGACGCAGCGGGCCTGGATGCGCGGCCAGTGGCGCGTGCACGCTTCATCGAGGACGCGACGATCGTCATCGATCCCCTGTTTGAGCACGTCTTGGCGCGGCGATCGCTAAAGGAGCCTTGTGACTTAGGCAAGCCGGTGGCCACGTCGCTTCTCGCCAGCCTTGCCGCAAGTATCCGCCACGGTTCGACACCTGGACACACCAATGATCCCGACGTCGTGTCGGCCCTGCGGGACCTGACGCACCGCGCTCTCGACATCGAGATCGACACGCCCCGAACCTACAAGGAGAGCGTGGACCTGTTTCGGCTCGGCAAAGCCGAGATCGAGGCCAACCCCGATGGCATCGACTTTGGCGGCCCGCTGTTCGATACCTTGGTCCTGACCGGTCAATTCACCCGCACGATCGCCCTGGACAAGTCATCGATGGTCTTCGCACAGGGGCGGGACGCGGTGTTGGCCAATACCGATACGGCAATGGCCCATTTCTGGCTGGTCACCGGCAGCAATACCCGACAGGACCAGATCGCCGCGGGCAGAGACTGGGTGCGGGTCCACCTGGCTGCGACGGCGCTTGGGCTCGGCCTCCAGCCGTTGAGCCAGGCACTCCAGGAATTCCCTGAAATGGCCGAGTGCTACGCCCAGGCGCACCAGAAGCTTGCGTCGGCGGGCGGGACCGTTCAAATGCTGGCAAGGCTCGGCTATGCGACGCCCGTCGGACCCAGTCCGCGGTGGCCTTTGGACGCCAAGATCATTGCGGAGGGCTGATGGATAGGGACAAGGCTGGGGCGCAGATTTTCGGGTTCTTCAACGAGATCGGCATCGTATCCCAACTCAGCAGCGCACTGTTCATGCGCCTGATCCCGGGCGGCCTGCACTTGTCCCACTTCATCGTGCTCAATCATCTCGTGCGTGTCGGCGACTGCCGCACGCCCATGCAGATAGCGGCGGCCCTGCAGGTGACCAAGGCCACCATGACCCACACGCTGGGGGTTCTGGGCCGGCATGGCTTTGTCGAGGTCGGTCCCAACCCGGACGATGGTCGCTCCAAGCTTGTTCGCCTGACCCCAGCCGGACGGAGCTTCCGCGACGAAGCCATTGCCAGCCTGGCCCCAGCGTTCGGCTTCGTCGCCGAAGCGCTGACGCCGGCGGAAATTCAGGCAGCCCTGCCCGTGCTCGAAAAGGTGAGAAAACTGCTGGACGCCGAGCGCGACAGCCCCACGATCGGCTGAGCTGGTCAGTCCTTGGCCGTACCGGGCGCCTAGGTAGATCAACCCATACCGCGTACGTGCCGAAGGGCAAGGCCATGACCGACCTCGTGGACGGCGCTCGCGAGAGGATGGGCCGCGCTGTCTTCGAGAGTTGGGACCCCCACGACATTGCTGAACTGGTGCGGCTGATGCGGAAGTTCGCCGATGCCGTGAAGGACTGAGAGTTGAAGCCGCGCCACGTCTCGAAATCATCGACCCGGACGACCGCTTGCCGAAAACTCCCGCCTCCCGGCTATAGCTTCATTGACGGTTGCAGCCTGTCGCCTAGCTACTAGACGTCGCAACGAGGAGCGCACTATGGAAACCCAGGAACTCCATCGCGGTCGGCTGATCGATCATATTGGGCTCGTGGTTCGGGACATTGAGGCCAGCCGCCGTTTCTACAAGGCCATCTTCGCCGTGCTGGAGATACCGGTCGCCGGCGAAGCCGACGACTATTTCTGGGCGGATGAGCTTTTCGTCTCTACCGCCGACAGCCCGGCGGCGGCGGGAAAACTGACGGGACGCCATCATCTCGCCTTCCAGGCAAGGGATCGCGCGATGGTCGACGCTTTTTATGCAGCCGGCCTCGAGGGCGGCGGCGTGGACAATGGCAAGCCGGGGGAACGTCCCCGTTACCACCCGGGCTACTACGCAGCCTTTCTGCTCGATCCGGACGGCAACAACATAGAGGCCGTGTTCCACGGCGAGGCGAAGCGCAGCGCACCATCGGTGAAGATCACCTTTTGAAGCACATAGAGGCCGTTGCTGACCTCCAGAAATGATGGAAAGCCCGCCAAAGATGCATCTGCCGGAGAGGTGGAATGAAAGGCAAACGGCTCGCATTGTACACGTTCGGAGTTTTCCGGGCGCCTGCCAACGATGCTGTGAATCAGGGCTTCCATGATCGCAACGACCGCAACCTTATCGCTGTCGAATTGAGCGAAGGGTTCATCGCTCGATCGGGCTATGATGATGAACCTGGTCCCGAAAGCTGGGGTGAGCAGGTTTTTCCGCGCTTTTACGTCGAACGTGGAGACGGTTGGTCGCCATCGACCTTATCCTTGTGGAAGGACTTGGCCTCACCGATGGCATTCTCTTACGCTGGAATACATGCGGAAGCGTTAAGGCGCGGGAGAGAATGGTTTCTCAAACCTGCTTGGCCGCCATATGCCCTTTGGTGGGTTGAGTGGGACCATACACCCACTTGGACAGAGGCGGTGAAGAGGCAGGAATTTCTGCACGACCACAATGCCAGTCCCTTTGCCTTCGATTTCAAGACGGCTTTCGATGAAGAAGACCGGCCGACCATCATCGATCGCGACGCCGTTAAACGAAACACCCGCCTGAACGAGGAGCGGCAGCGCGGGTGAGTCAACTCACCGTTTGAAGGCCCTAAACCCGCGTCCCGCCTACCGTCATCTGGTTCATCCGGAGGTGCGGCTGGCCGACGCCGACGGGCACGCCCTGGCCGGCTTTGCCGCACATGCCGATGCCGGTGTCGAGCTTCATGTCGTTGCCGATCATGGTGACGCGGTGCATGGCGTCGGGGCCGTTGCCGATCAGCATCGCGCCCTTGACCGGCCGGGTCACCTTGCCGTCCTCGATCATGTAGGCCTCGGTGCAGCCGAACACGAACTTGCCCGACGTGATGTCGACCTGGCCGCCGCCGAAGGAGACGGCGTAGATGCCGTTCTTCACCGAAGCGATGATCTCGGCGGGATCCATGTCGCCCGCGGTCATGTAGGTGTTGGTCATGCGCGGCATGGGCTGGTGGGCGTAGGATTCGCGCCTGCCGTTGCCGGTGGCCTTCATGCCCATCAGGCGGGCATTCTGGCGGTCCTGCATGTAGCCGACCAGCTTGCCGTCTTCGATCAGCACGTTGCGGTTGGTCGGCGTGCCTTCGTCGTCGATCGTCAGCGAGCCGCGCCGCTCGGCAATGGTGCCGTCGTCGACCACGGTGACGCCCTTGGCCGCCACTTGACTGCCCATGAGGCCGGCAAAGGCCGAGGTCTTCTTGCGGTTGAAGTCGCCCTCCAGCCCGTGGCCCACTGCCTCGTGCAGCATGACGCCCGGCCAGCCGCTGGACAGCACGATGTCGAACGTGCCGGCGGGGGCGGGGGTCGCCTCGAGATTGACCAGCGCCTGGCGCAGGGCCTCTCCGGCCGCGCGCTTCCAGCTGTCCTCGACCAGGAACTCGCCGAACCCCTTGCGCCCGCCCATTCCGTGCGAGCCGGATTCCTGGCGGTCGCCTTCGCCGACAACGACCGACACGTTTATCCGCACCAGCGGCCGGATGTCGCGGACGATCTGCCCGTCGGCACGCAGGATCTCGACATGCTGCCAGGAAGAGGCGAGCGAGGCGGTGACTTGGCGCACGCGCAGATCGCTGCTGCGCAGCCACGCGTCGATTTCCTGGAGCAGCTTCGACTTTTCCTCGAAGCCTGGCGCCGCTATCGGGTTTTCGTCGCTGTAGAGATGGCGGTTGGTGCGCGGCGGCGCGGCGGCGAGAATGCCCGAATAGCCGCCCTTGACCGCCGACACCGCATCGGCGGCCCGGAGCAGGGCCGCTTCCGAAAGCTCGCTCGAATGCGCGTAGCCGCTGGCCTCTCCTGCCACCGCACGCAGCCCAAAACCCTGGTCGGTGCTGAAATTCGCGGTCTTGAGCCGGCCATTGTCGAACATCAGCGCTTCGCTTTCGCTGTATTCGAGAAAGAGCTCGCCATCGTCGGCGCCTTCGATCGTGTCGGTCACGATGCGGCGCAGTCTGTCTTCCGAAACGTCGAATTGGCCGAGGAGGCTGTTCATGGCGCACCCACTGATATGACGGGAAATCAGCCCACGATGTAGGCGCGGCGGGCCGGTTCGGCAATGCGCGGCCGGATTTTCACTTCGGCAGGGCCGCGAAACCCTCTTCGAAACCGTTAAGTTCGACGGGAATGCCGATGCCTTCCTCCGGCGTCTGGAAGACGATGAAGGTCGCGGAGGTTCCGCTCTTCAGCGTATCGAGCAGGGGCTTTTCGAGGATCACTTCCGCATAGCAGCCGTCCTGGAAGCAGCGCACGAAATAGGCGCGGCCGATGTCCTTGCCGTCGACGTTAAGGCCAAGGCCGTTGGGCAGCAGCACGCCGAGCGGCGCGAGCACCCGCAGGATTTCGGCCTTGTTGTCGGCGGTGCGCAGCACCACGACCGAAAGCCCCATTTCGGGCCGGTCCTCGGCGATGACGTTCTGCATCATCACGCACTGCTCGGCGGTAGCACCGGCCGGCGTGTCGCAGATGATCGACCAGGCACCGTGGGTGGAGCGTACCGCGCCGCTCTGCTGGGCGCCGGCCGGAAGGGCCGCCCCAATGGAAAAGGCGGCGCCGAGGACGACTTTCGCCAGGCTTCCCGAAAGCCGAGATTTCATGGTGTCTCCATTGCGAGATCACGGCGCTATCGACCGTAACGGTGTCAACTATAGGACAAGACAAGGGCTGAACCAGCCGGATAGGTGAGTTTCCTCGCTTTTCGCGGCCGATTCCGCCCGAATTGCGGCCTTGCCGGCGGCGCGCTCCGGAGCGGCCCGAAGGCGGCTCTTCGCGCGCAAAAATGCCGCACGGCTTCTGCCGCTCCTTTCTTGCGGTTGGATACAGAGTATGGTTTGAACCTGCGACACAAACCGGCGGGATTCCTGTCCCGCGCGGATCGATATTCTTGGCGCGGCGAGCGCGTGGAATCGGGAGACGAAGAGGGCGATGAGGAAAGTCTTTGCAAGCGCCGGCGCGGCAGCAGCGTTTTTCGCGTCGACGGCCCCCCTGTTGGCGCAGGCCGACCCGTGGCAGACGCGCTTCCAGCCCGCGGCGACCGATATGATGCGGCAAATCGCGTGGTTCGAGCTCTACACGCTCTGGTTCATCGTGCCGATCACGCTGCTCGTCCTGGCGCTGCTCGCCTATTGCATCTGGAAGTTCCGCGAGAGCGCGAACCCGACGCCCTCGCGCACCAGCCACAACACGCTGATCGAGGTGATCTGGACGATCGGCCCGGTCATCATCCTGCTGTTCATCGCGATTCCGTCGTTCCAGCTGCTGACCGCGCAATACACGCCGCCGGAAGAGGCAAAGCTGACGCTGAAGGCGACCGGCAACCAGTGGAACTGGGATTACGAGTATCAGCTCGAGGAGCCGCTTTCGTTCAACTCCGCCTTGCTGCCGGATGCCGACCGCGCCACGGCGGGCAAGGAAGACCGCGCGGCCTATCCGCGGCTTCTGGCCGTCGACAATGAAGTCGTCGTGCCGGTCAACACGACCGTCCGCGTTCTGGTGACCGCCAGCGACGTAATGCACGCCTTCGCGATGCCGGCCTTCGGCGTCAAGACCGACGCGGTGCCCGGCCGCATCAACGAGATCTGGTTCAAGGCCGAGAAGGAAGGGCTTTATTACGGCCAGTGTTCCGAGCTTTGCGGCAAGGACCATGCCTTCATGCCGATCGCCATACGCGTGGTGACGGAAGAGCAGTACAACACCTGGCTGACGGCCGCCAAGGCCGACCTGCCGGGCGCAAACCGTGCCCTGATGGCAGCGATCGACGGCGCCAACAAGGTAGCGTCCGCCGGCAACTGATGCCGCGGACGGATAAAGAATTGGGAATGGAGCGGAACATGGCAGGCGCGGCAGCTCACGAACACCACGACCACAAGCCCCGCGGCTGGATGAGGTGGGTCAATTCCACAAACCACAAGGACATCGGTACGCTCTACCTGATCTTCGCGATCATGTCCGGCATCCTTGGCGGCGCACTGTCGGTGGTCATGCGCTGGGAACTCGCCGAGCCGGGCATCCAGATCTTCCATGGTCTGGCGGCGATGGTCTACGGCTTCGAAGGCGATGCGGCCCTCGACGGCGGCAAGCACATGTACAACGTCTTCACCACTGGCCATGCGCTGATCATGATCTTCTTCATGGTCATGCCGGCGCTGATCGGCGGCTTCGCCAACTGGATGGTGCCGATCATGATCGGCGCGCCGGACATGGCGTTTCCGCGCATGAACAACATCTCGTTCTGGCTGCTGCCGCCGGCCTTCATCCTGCTTCTGCTTTCCATGTTCGTGCCCGGCCCGACCGGCGGCTTCGGCGTCGGCGGCGGCTGGACGCTCTACCCGCCATTGTCGACATCCGGCCAGCCGGGTCCCGCGATGGACCTGGCCATCCTGTCGATCCACATCGCCGGCGCGTCGTCGATCCTCGGCGCGATCAACTTCATCACCACCATCTTCAACATGCGCGCGCCGGGCATGACGCTGCACAAGATGCCGCTGTTTGCCTGGTCGGTGCTGATCACCGCCTTCCTGCTGCTCCTGTCGCTGCCGGTGCTGGCGGGCGCCATCACCATGCTCCTGACCGACCGCAATTTCGGCACGGCCTTCTTCGCGCCAGAGGGCGGCGGCGATCCGATCCTGTTCCAGCACCTGTTCTGGTTCTTCGGCCATCCGGAAGTCTACATCCTGATCCTTCCGGGCTTCGGCATCGTCAGCCACATCGTCTCGACCTTCTCGCGCAAGCCGGTGTTCGGGTATCTCGGCATGGCCTACGCCATGGTGGCGATCGGCGCTGTCGGCTTCGTGGTCTGGGCGCATCACATGTACACGACCGGCCTGTCGCTCGACACGCAGCGCTACTTCGTGTTCGCCACCATGGTCATCGCGGTGCCGACCGGCGTGAAGATCTTCTCCTGGATCGCCACGATGTGGGGCGGATCGATCTCGATGCGCACGCCGATGCTGTGGGCGATCGGCTTCATCTTCCTGTTCACGGTCGGCGGCGTCACCGGCGTGCAGCTTGCCAATGCCGGCCTCGACCGCGCCATGCACGACACCTACTACGTGGTCGCGCATTTCCACTACGTGCTGTCGCTGGGCGCCGTGTTCGCGATCTTCGCGGCCTGGTACTACTGGTTCCCGAAGATGACCGGCTACATGTATTCGCCGTTCATCGCGCGCTCGCACTTCTGGATCACCTTCGTGGGAGTGAACCTGGTGTTCTTCCCGCAGCACTTCCTGGGGCTGGCCGGCATGCCGCGCCGCTACATCGACTATCCGGACGCGTTCGCCGGCTGGAACCTTGTGTCGTCCTACGGCTCGTATCTCTCGTTCTTCGGCGTGTTCGTGTTCCTCTACGGCGTCTTCGAGGCCTTCTCGAAGAAGCGCATCGCCGGCGCCAACCCCTGGGGCGAGGGCGCAACCACGCTGGAATGGCAGCTTTCTTCGCCGCCGCCGTTCCACCAGTGGGAACAGCTGCCGAGGATCAGGTAGGCAGCTTATATTCGGGACCGCCGGCCTCGCCGGCGGTTTCCGGCAACGGAATGAATGGACTGCGTGCCAATGGCGCTGGTTGAAAACAACAGGCTGGAAGACGCCGCGCTCCGGATTTCGGACGCGACCGCGGCCGACTTCGTCGAGCTGCTGAAGCCGCGCGTCATGTCGCTCGTCGTCTTCACCGCTTTTGTCGGGCTGGTTGCTGCCCCCACGACGCTCAACCCGCTGCTGGCGGTGATAGCCATCCTCGCCATCGCCATCGGCGCCGGCGCTTCGGGCGCGCTCAACATGTGGTACGACGCCGACATCGACGCCGTGATGAGCAGGACGGCCGGGCGTCCAGTGCCGTCGGGCCGCGTGCGGCCGGGCGAAGCGCTGGCTTTCGGGCTCGTGCTTTCGGTGCTTTCGGTGCTCACGCTCGGCGTGCTGGTCGACTGGCTCGCGGCATCGCTTCTGGCCTTCACCATTTTTTTCTACGTGGTCGTCTATACGATGTGGCTGAAGCGCTCGACGCCGCAGAACATCGTCATCGGCGGCGCTGCCGGCGCATTTCCGCCGATGATCGGCTGGGCGGCGGCGACCGGATCGATCGGCGTCGAAAGCGTCATACTGTTCGCGATCACCTTCCTGTGGACCCCGCCGCATTTCTGGGCGCTGGCGCTGTTCAAATGCGAGGACTACAGCCGCGCCGGCATCCCGATGATGCCGAACGTCGCCGGCGAGGCTTCGACCCGCCGCCAGATATTCGCCTACACGCTGCTGGTCGCGCCCGTCGGCGTCCTGCCCTGGCTGCTGGGCTATACCTCGGCGGCTTATGGCCTTGTCGCCGCCGCGCTCGGCGCCGGCTTCGTGTGGCATGCCTGGCACGTGCTGGCGATGCCGGACGGCGACCGTGCCATGAAGCCCGCCAAGGCCATGTTCGCCTATTCGCTGCTCTATCTTTTCGGCATCTTCGCCGCCTACCTGGCCGACAGCGTGGTCGAGCGGGCGCTGGCATTGTCCGGGAGCTGAGCCATGAAGGACGATGACCTGGTCACGATGACCGAAAAGCAGAAAAAGGCGCGCCGCAGCCGCTCTATAGCGATCGGCCTCGCGCTTGCCGTGCTGGTGGTGCTGTTCTATCTCGCCACGATCGCCAAGTTCGGCCCTGCCATACTCGACCGGCCGATGTGAGGATCGCATGGGCGCGCAAACGAAGATCGATCCAGGCACTCAGCGCTCCAACAAGCTGGTCGCCGGCATTTGCCTGGCGTTTATCGGCGGCATGGTCGGCATGTCCTACGCCGCGGTTCCGCTCTACGCGATGTTCTGCCAGATGACCGGCTATGGCGGGACGACGCAGCGCGTCGAACAGTATTCGGACCGCGTCCTCGACCGCGATATCACCGTGCGCTTCGACGCCAACACATCCAGCGTGCCATGGGATTTCAGGCCCGCGGCGCGCGACGTGACGATGAAGATCGGCGAGACGACCCAGATCCACTACACCGCGAAAAACCTGTCGACGCGGCCGACTTCCGGTCGCGCCACCTTCAACGTGACGCCGGAAATGGCCGGCGCCTATTTCAACAAGGTCGAGTGCTTCTGCTTTACCGACACGACGCTGAAGCCCGGCGAAACGCTCGACATGCCGGTGGTGTTTTATGTCGATCCCGACATTGCCGACGTGCCGGAACTCAGGGACGTGAAGACGATTACGCTTTCCTACACATTCTTCCCCATCGAGGGGGAAAAGCCGGTGGCCGCCGCGCCGCGGGTTGAAACCGAAAACGATACCGACGGAAAAGCCGGGGGCTGACATGGCAGACGCACACGCGAAACCGCAACACGACTATCACATCATCGATCCTAGCCCGTGGCCGTTCCTCGGCTCGGTCGGCGCGCTGGTCATGGCGCTCGGCGGCGTTGCCTGGATGCAGTATCTGAAGGGCGGCGATTTCCCGCTCTTCGGCGTCAACATCGCCAATCCGTGGCTGTTCTTCATCGGCCTGGCCATCGTGCTCTACACGATGTTCGGCTGGTGGTCCGACACCATCAAGGAAGCGCATGAGGGCCACCACACGCGGGTCGTGTCGCTGCACCTGCGCTACGGCATGATCATGTTCATCGCCTCGGAGGTGATGTTCTTCGTCGCCTGGTTCTGGGCTTTCTTCGACGCTAGCCTGTTTCCCGGCGAGGCCGCGCAGGTCGCGCGCACCGAATACACCGGCGGCGTCTGGCCTCCGCACGGCATCGAGGTGCTCGATCCCTTCCATCTGCCGCTCTACAACACCGTCATCCTGCTGCTTTCGGGAACGGCGGTCACTTGGGCTCACCATGCGCTCCTGCACGACGACCGCAAGGGCCTCGTCAACGGTCTGGTTCTCACGGTGGCGCTCGGCATCCTGTTCTCGATGGTGCAGGCCTACGAGTACATGCACGCGCCGTTCGGCTTCAGCGACTCGATTTACGGCGCGACCTTCTTCATGGCGACCGGCTTCCATGGCTTCCATGTGCTCATCGGCACCATCTTCCTGCTCGTCTGCCTGCTCCGGGCGATGAAAGGCGATTTCTCGCCGAAACAGCATTTCGGCTTCGAGGCCGCAGCCTGGTACTGGCATTTCGTCGACGTGGTCTGGCTGTTCCTGTTCGCCTCGATCTATGTCTGGGGCTCGATGGGAGCGACGGTCGCCCACGGCCACTGAGCGCATCGATAAGTTTGGCAGGCGGCCGTGGCGACGCGGCCGCCTTCTCTTTTCGGCGCAATATCTAGCAGATATTGCAAGGTGCGCAGCAGGGAAGCATTCTCCGGTTGCCTCTCCATCAGGCAGGCCTACACACTTCAGGAGAACTCATGTTTGACCACGTCAAATTTGGGGTCAGCGACTATGCAGCGAGCAAAGCGTTCTTCCTCAAGGCACTCGAACCGCTTGGCGTAGCCGTTGTTTCGGAGGGGCCGCCGACATACGGTGTCGAGCTTAGTACAAAGGGAAAGGCTTCATTGTGCCTCTACCAAACCGAGGAGAGGCCCGCGCATCTTCACTTGGCGTTCACCGCCGAGAATCGCCAGCAAGTCGAAGCTTTCTATCGCGCGGCTCTGGAGGCGGGTGGCAAAGACAATGGTGCGCCTGGGATGCGCCCGCACTACCACGCGAACTACTATGCAGCTTTCGTCATTGGTCCGGACGGGCACAACATCGAAGCGGTTTGCCACCAACCTGAGGCCTGACCCTTCCATCCAGGGGGACGCCTGCTTCCAGCCCCGGAACCGGAAATTCCGGGCGCTATCGGTGATTGGCAGCTTTGGGTCTGGCTGCATTGCCGTAACTAACGAGGAGATGGCCGGGATATGGGAAATGGTTCCCAACGGGACGCCGATCGGGATAAGCCAATGAATGACGACCAGACGATCTGGCCTCCGGTCGAGCCCATCGCGGCCGGCATCAAGGGCCGCTGCCCGCGCTGCGGCGAAGGCCAGCTATTCTCCGGCTTCCTGACGGTTGCGCCGCGCTGCGGCAATTGCGGGCTCGACAATTCCTTCGCAGACGCAGGCGACGGGCCGGCCGTCTTCGTGATCCTGATCATCGGGTTCATTGTCGTGGGCTCCGCGCTCTGGATGGAAGTGACGCTGAATCCGCCGCTCTGGCTGCATTTCATGCTGTGGATTCCGCTGACGATCGTGCTCAGTCTCGCCGGGCTTCGCATCGCCAAGGGCATCCTGATCACGCTGCAATACCGCAATAAGGCCGCCGAGGGGCGGCTGGAGGGCAGCGAGTGACGCAGCGGGTCGATTCACGCGGATCGGTAATTCTGCTGCTGGCGGTTGCTGTCTTCGGCTTCGCCACGCTCGTGTCGCTTGGCGTCTGGCAGGTTCAGCGGCTTCAGTGGAAAGAGGCGCTGATCGCCGACATCGACCAGCGCATCGCTTCCGAGCCGAAACCCCTCGACGAAATCGAACGGCTTGCCCGCGAGGGCGGCGATGTCGATTATTGGCCGGTGGAAATCCGGGGGCAGTTCGTCCATTCCGGGGAAAGTTTCTTCCTGGCCACCCATGGCGGCCGGTCCGGCTGGTACGTTTATACACCGCTGCAAATGGCCGATCGCCGCTTCGTCTTCGTCAATCGCGGCTTCGTTCCTTATGACCGCAAGGACGCTTCCACGCGAGCGGAGGGCCAGGTTCAAGGCGAGACGGCCGTGCAAGGTCTGGCGCGCAGCGCGCCGTCGCAAAAGCCGTCGTCGCTCGTGCCTGACAACGACCCCGCAGCCGGTGTATTCCACTGGAAGGATCTGACGGCGATGGCGAAAAGCGCGAACCTGCCGGCCAACGCCGAGGTGCTCCCCTTCTTTGTCGATGCGAACGCCGCGCGCAATCCGGGCGGCCTGCCGGTCGGCGGCGTCACCATCGTCCGCCTGCCCAACAGCCACCTGCAATATGCAGTCACCTGGTTCGGCCTAGCCCTCGCGCTCGCCGGCGTGGTTGGCGTCTGGCTTTGGGGACGTCGAAAACCGGGGTGACGATGCGCCGCCCTTGACAGGGGAGGGGTGCAGACATCATTTCGGCACCATCGCACGCACCGGAACGCCATGCTGAAGACATCCGTCAAATCGCCGCTGACCATCAGGCTCTGCCAGCCGCGCGGCTTCTGCGCCGGCGTTGACCGCGCCATCCAGATCGTCGTGCTGGCGCTGAAGAAGTACGGTGCGCCGGTCTATGTGCGGCACGAGATCGTGCACAATCGTTATGTCGTCGAGGGCCTGCAGAATCTCGGCGCCGTCTTCATCGAGGAACTGGACGAGATCCCGCCGGAACACCGGCAATGCCCGGTTGTGTTTTCCGCCCATGGTGTGCCGAAATCGGTGCCGGCCGACGCCCAGGCGCGGCAGCTTTTCTATCTGGACGCGACCTGCCCGCTGGTCTCCAAGGTGCACAAGCAGGCCATGCGCCACCAGCGCCTCGGCCGCCACGTGCTCCTGATCGGCCATGCCGGCCATCCGGAAGTGATCGGCACGATGGGACAGTTGCCGGAGGGCTCGGTGACGCTGATCGAGACCGACGCCGACGTGCAGAGTTTTGTTCCGGAAGACCCGTCGGCTCTCGGCTTCGTCACGCAGACCACGCTATCGGTCGAGGATACTGCGGGCATCATCCGCGCGCTGCAGGAGCGGTTCCCGCAGATGACGGCGCCGTCGGCCGAATCAATCTGCTACGCCACCACCAATCGCCAGGAGGCGGTGAAGGAAACCGCGGCAGGCGCCGACCTCTTCCTGATCGTCGGCGCGCCGAACTCCTCGAATTCCATGCGGCTTGTCGAGGTCGCCGAACGCGCCGGCGCGAAAATGTCGCTTCTCGTGCAGCGCGCCTCCGAAATTCCATGGGAAGAGATCGGCGAGATATCGACGCTGGGCCTGTCGGCGGGGGCATCCGCGCCGGAGATCATCGTCGACGAGATCATCGACGCCTTCCGCGCCCGCTTCGACGTTTCGGTCGAACTGGCAGTGATGGCGACCGAAACGGAGAACTTCCCGGTCATGAGCGCCTTGCGTGACGTCGAATTGACCGCGGCCGACATGGCTTTCGTCAACGGGACCGCGTGATGGCGGTCTATACCGACGTTTCCGAAAGCGAGCTCGAAGCGTTCCTGGCCGGTTATTCCGTCGGCCAGCTCCTGTCCTACAAGGGGATCGCCGAAGGTTCGGAAAACTCGAACTTCCTGCTCCACACGTCGAGTGGCGCCTACATTTTGACGCTCTACGAAAAGCGCGTCGACAAATCGGATCTGCCGTTCTTCCTCGGGCTGATGGAGCATCTGGCCCGGAAGGGAATATCCTGCCCGCTGCCGGTGCATCGGCGCGACGGCAGCGTCACCGGCACGCTTGCCGGCCGCACGGCGGCGCTGATCACCTTCCTCGAAGGCATGTGGATGCGCCGCCCGACCGCCGCCCATTGCCGCGAGGTCGGCAAGGCGCTGGCGGCGTTGCATCTTGCCGGCGCGGATTTTCCACTGACGCGCCCCAATGCGCTGCAGATCGACGGTTGGCGCAAATTGTGGGACGGTTCGCACGCCCGAGCCGACGAGGTCGAGCCGGGCCTTGCGGCGGAAGTCGATGCGGATTTCGCCGAACTCGGCAAGAAATGGCCGAAGGACCTGCCGGCCGGCATCATCCATGCCGACCTCTTTCCCGACAATGTGTTCTTCCTCGGCGAGAAACTGTCCGGGCTGATCGATTTCTATTTCGCCTGCAACGATTTTTATGCCTATGACGTGGCGACCTGTCTCAACGCCTGGTGCTTCGAGAAGGATTTTTCCTTCAACTTGACCAAGGGCACGGCGCTGCTTTCCGGCTACCAGTCGGTGCGGCCGTTGACCTCGGACGAAAAGGACGCGCTGCCGATCCTGGCGCGGGGCTCGGCGCTGCGCTTCATGCTGACCCGGCTTTATGACTGGCTCACCATCCCCGACGGCGCGCTGGTGCAGAAGCGCGACCCCATGGAATATATCCGCCGGCTGCGTTTTCACCGGCAGATCAAATCGCCTTCAGAATACGGACTGAGATGACAAAAAACGTTGAAGTTTTCACCGACGGCGCCTGCTCGGGCAATCCCGGTCCGGGCGGCTGGGGCGCGATCCTGCGCTTCAACGGCGTCATCAGGGAATTGTCGGGCGGCGAGGCCAACACGACCAACAACCGCATGGAGCTGATGGCGGCGATATCGGCGCTGGGCGCGCTGAAGGAGCCCTGCGCGGTCGACCTCTACACCGACAGCAATTACGTCAAGGACGGCATTTCGGGCTGGATCGAAGGCTGGAAGCGCAACGGCTGGAGGACCGCGGCCAAGCAGCCGGTAAAGAACGCAGAGCTATGGCAGGCGCTCGATGAAGCGCGCAAGCGTCACAAGGTCACCTGGCACTGGGTGCGCGGCCACGCCGGCCATCCGGAAAACGAGCGCGCCGATGAACTCGCCCGCATGGGCATGGCGCCATTCAAGCCGAAGAAAAATCCGCTCGCGAAGCCGGCTTCCGCGGCGCCTGCGGCCGCCCCTCGAAGGATCGCCAAGCCGATCCGGCGATAGCGCCGGATCACTGGTCTGCCTGGTCCTTTTTAGCCGGAAACAGGCGTATCTTGGTGCACGGAAGGACTTGTGAACAAAATTCCGGCCCTCAACGCGCCGGCCATGCCCAAGCCGTTCTGTTTATTGAACGATTTGGCTGTTCATTCCGGCTGCATGGCGGGTTTTGTCCACACTCCGGGGTCGGCTAGAGCTGCTCCAGGATCCGCGCGGCGCCGGAATCGATCGCTTGTCCCGGCTTGCCCTCGAGGTTGAGGGCAGTTACCGTGCCGTCTTCGACGATCATCGAGAAGCGCTTCGAGCGGACGCCCAAGCCGCCTGCGCTCATGTCGGCATCGAGGCCAGCAGCGCGCACGAAATCTCCGTTGCCATCAGCTAGATAGAGCAGCTTGCCTTCGCCGCCGCTGAAGCGGGCCCAGGCGCCCATCACGTGATGGTCGTTGACCGCGACGACCGCGATCGTATCGACGCCGCGCGTGAGAATGGCGTCATGGTTTTCGAGATAGCCGGGCAGGTGATCGTTGCTGCAGGTCGGCGTGAAGGCGCCGGGCACGCCGAACAGCACCACTTTCTTGCCGGCGCAGATCTCGTCGGTGGTGATGTTCTTGGCGCCGTCCGCGGTCATGGTCTTGAAGGTCGCCTGCGGCAGTTTCTCGCCAATGGAAATGGTCATAGCTCTTCCCTGATCGGATGAAGTTTGTAGGTGCGGGGTGCAGTACCGGACTACAGGACCGAGGGCAATCGTCCCGAACTCACATGAATGGTAGGATGCCTCCGACGGAACCGACGCTGGTGACCAGCGCGTAATGCAGCCCGCCGCCAGTTGGAACACTGTCGGGGCGGGCCAGCACGTCGACCGAAAACAGCGTCTTTCCGTCCTTCTCGATGCGCTCCGGCGTGCCGAACGCATAGCCTTCGGCCCCGGCGATGAAAAACTCGGCGGAAGCCGGATCGCCCGGAAACGTCGCCTCGACAAGCAGCTTCTCACCGTCCTTGCCGACAATGGTCGCACCGAATTCCGGTGTTGCAGGCGCCGGCAGGGCGGCCAGCGCTGCTGTGACCGCTGCCACATCCTCCGGATTGTCCGGGTCGCTTGCGGGGTCGAGCGTCAGCCTCGTCTGCACCGGAATGCAGATGGTCTCGCAGACGCCAAGGAACAAATCGGCCTGGATCAGCGCCGCATCGCCGGGCGATTTCAGTGTGAAGGTAATCGGCAGGGAGACCGGCTCGTCGTAGCCGGCCCATTTGAAGCTGCCATCATCGTGGCGCTCGGGCGTCGGGAAGGCGAATTCGGCCGATGCGATGTTGGTGCTTGCCGAGATGTCGATCTGCGGCGGCACGCCGGCATCGCCCGGATCGCGCCAGTAGGTTTTCCAGCCCGGCTGCAGATCAATTTCCAGCAAGCCTTTGAGCACCCCTGCCTCGTCGGGCATCCCCGCCGTCACAAGGCGGATGCGCGCGCCTTGAGTCTCGAACCAGTCCGACGACGAGGCCAGCGCCGGCGACGGATTCGCTCCCAACAGAAGCGCGAGGAAGGTCAAGCCGATGTTTCGCATGCGGCCGATTTGAGCGCTTGCGCAAGCTTTGGCAACGGGGAACCTCCCGGCCGTGAGTCATTTTTTTGTGACACCGCGGACCAATCCGATGGCATTTGGGCCCGGAACTATCTTTCAAGCCGGCCTGAAAAGCGTTAGGTTTACGCCATGGACCTTCTGCGGCAGAAAAAAACCGCGGCAAAGCGCGGGTTTCTCGACGATCAGTTCCTGATTGCCATGCCAGGCATGAAGGATGACCGCTTCACGCGCGCGGTCATCTATGTGTGCGCACATAGCGACGAGGGCGCGATGGGCCTGATCATCAACCAGGCCCAGCAGATGCTGTTTCCGGATCTTCTGGTGCAACTCGGCATACTGGACGAGCACGAGGCGATCCGCCTTCCGGCGCCGGCGCGCGACTTCGTCATCCGCAATGGCGGGCCGGTCGACCGCAGCCGCGGTTTCGTGTTGCACACCGGCGACTACAAGGTCGATTCCTCGCTGCCGGTTTCGGGCGACATCTGCCTGACCGCGACGGTCGATATTCTGCGCGCCATTTCGCTTGGCCGCGGTCCGCGCCGCGCGCTAATGGCCCTGGGCTATTCAGGTTGGGGCGCTGGGCAACTGGAACGGGAGATCGCCGACAATGGCTGGCTGACCTGTCCTGCCATTCCCGAGTTCCTGTTCGACAGCGACATGGATCGGAAATACGACCGCATCCTCGCGTCGATCGGCGTCGACCTCGCCCATCTCAGCGTGATCGCCGGTCACGCCTGAGCGAGCGGATACTGCTCCTTCAGCATTTTCAGAACCAAGTCGCTCGAAATCGGCGCGCCGAACATATAGCTCTGCACGTATTCGCAGCCCATCTGGCGTAGCTCCAGCGCGTCGTTCTCGTCGGCGACGCCCTCGGCGACCACCGACATGCCGAGCTCATGCGCCATGCTGACCATCGATTTGAGCAGGACGGCCCGCTTGGGCGAGGCATCGTCGACAAAGCTCTTGTCGATCTTGATCGTGTCGAACGGAAAGCGCGTCAGATAGGCCAGCGACGAATAGCCGGTGCCGAAATCGTCGAGCGACAGGCCGATGCCAAGCTTCTTCAGCTTCGAGAGGACATGTGCGCTCTGCTCCGGATTGTCCATGATGGAGACTCAGTCAGCTCGAGCCGGAAGCAGCGCGCCCTCAAATTCGCGCGCGCGATCACCGAGCGCACGTCGCTTACCAGATCGCGGCGTATGAGTTGGCGGCTGGAGAGATTGACCGAGACCGACAGCGGCGCGTCGCCGATCTGCTTCTGCCATCCGGCCAGGTCATCGGCTGCGCGCTGCATGGCGAAAAGGCCGAGCTGGACAATCAACCCGCAGCTTTCTGCGACAGGAATGAAGTCGGAGGGCGGGATCGAGCCGCGGCGCGGGTGTTCCCAACGCAATAGTGCTTCGAAGCCGGCGACCGACCTGTCTTCAAGACGCACGATTGGCTGGTAGACGAGGTTGAATTCCCGGCGTTCGACCGCACGATGCAGATCCGATTCGAGTTGCAGGCGGTCGGTGCCGACCGAGCGGAAAGCGGGTCTGAACGGCTCTATCCTGTCGCCGCCGAAGCGCTTGGCCTGATGCATGGCAAGTTCGGCGTCCTTGACCATGTCCTCCGCCGAGGCCTGCGCCGATGTCCAGGTGATGAGGCCGACGGACGCTGTGAGCACGATCTCGCGCTTGGCGAAATTGATCGGAGCGCGTACCGCCTGCTTGATGGTGTCAGCGACCGCCGCGATGCGGACCGGATCCTGTTCCGACAACAACATCAGCGCGAACTGGTCGCCTGCAAAGCGCGAAAGCGAATCCATCGGTTTGAGGAGCCGGTGCAGGCGTCGCGCGATGGTCAGCAGGATTGTGTCGCCGGCCGAAATGCCGAGGCCTTCATTGACCTGCTTGAAGCGGTCGATGTCGATCACGAACACGGTGGGGCGGACTTTCTCCTCGGTTTTGGCGATCGAGATGACCGCCTCCAGCCGGTTCATGAAAAGCTCGCGGTTCGGCAGACCGGTCAGATTGTCGTGCACAGCGTCGTGCAGCAGGCGCTCTTCCGATTTCTTCTGCTCCGTCACGTCGACCAAGGTGCCGACGCAGCGGATGACCTCGCCATCGGACCCGACGACCGGGCGGGCGCGCAGCGAAAACCAGTGATAGTGGCCGTCAGCCCCGCGCAGCCGAAAACTCTGCGCCACGCGTCCGCGCCGGTGTTCGAGCACGACGTCGAGCGTGGTGCGGAAGCTGTCGCGGTCGTCGGCATGCAAGACCGGCAGCCAGTTGCGCGCCGGGCCGCCGAGGCTGTTTGGCGTGAGACCGAGCTGGATGCTGACGTCGGGCCGGGTCACCACGCGGTCGCGCAGCACATCCCAGTCCCAGACGATATCGCCGGAGCCGGAGACCGCCAGCGCCTGCCGCTCCAGGTCGCTGAATAGGCCCTGATGCAGCGCGCCGCCGGCAAATGCGTGCTGGATGACCGTGAAACCGATGAGCAGGATGATGAGGATCAGCCCGCCGCCCAGTGCCGGCTGGACGATGTCGTTGTCTAGCATGCCGGTGACCGTCATCCAGGAGGCGGTGAGCCAGGTCAGCACCATCACCCAGCTCGGCACCAGCATGATGGCGCGGTCGTAGCCGCGTATTCCGAGGAAGACGATCAGGCCGAGCCCGGTCAAGGCGGTGGCTGCGAAGGATAGCCGCGCGATGCCCGCCGCCACCGCGGGATCGATGATCGCCACGCCGGCAATAAGCACGAGCCCGAAGATCCAGACGAAGGCGCCGTAGCTGAAATGGCCATGCCAGCGGTTGAGGTTGAGATAGGCGAACAGGAACACAACGAAGGTCGCGGCAAGGCTGACCTCGGTACCGGCCCGCCAGATCTGCTCGTTGCCCGGCGAGATTTCGATGACCTTGTTGAGAAAGCCGAAATCGACGCTGATATAGGCCAGTACCGCCCATGACAGCGCGGCCGTCGCCGGAAACATCGACGTGCCCTTGACCACGAACAGGATGGTCAGGAACAGCGCCAGCAGACCGGCGATGCCGATGACTATGCCGCGGAACAGCGTGTAGGAATTGACCGTGTCCTTGTACGCCTCAGGCTCCCAGAGATAGACCTGCGGCAGCTTTGGCGAGGCCAGTTCTGCGATGAAGGTCACCACTGCGCCGGGATTGAGCGTGATCTGGAACACGTCGGCGTCGGGGCTGGCCTGGCGATCGAGCGCGAAGCCCTCGCTGGGCGTGATCGCTGCGATCCGGCTGGAGCCGAGATCGGGCCAGAACACGCCTGAATCGACCAGCCGGAAATGCGGCGCGACGATCAGGCGGTCGAGCTGCTGGTCTGTGGTGTTGGCGAGGGCGAAAACCGCCCAGTCGCCGGTCGAGCGCTCGTCATTGGCCTCGACCTCGATGCGCCGCACGATGCCGTCGGGACCGGGCGCCGTCGAAACCTGAAAGTTCTCACCCTGGTTCCGGTAGATTTCGACTGCACCCGACAGATCGAGTGCGATGTCGTCGCGCGCGATCTTGATCGGTTCGACAGCCGAGGCGGGAGAAAGGGCGAACAGAACCGCCAATGCCGCAACGGCAAAGACCAGCAGTGCCCCGCTCCTGAAGAAATTCGCCAAAAATCAGCCCTTTGTCCTTTCGCCGAGCTGATCGTCCGCGATCAGGGCGTAGAGGTAGTGGTCCTGCCAGATGCCGTTGATCCTGAGGTAGGATCGCAAAAGTCCTTCACGCTGGAATCCGGCTTTTTCAAGCACGCGTATCGAGCGCTTGTTGTCGGGGATACAGGCGGCCTCGATCCGGTGCAACCTCAACGTATCGAACGCGAAGCGGGATACCAGGCCGAGCGCTTCGAGCATGTAGCCCTGGCCGGCGAACTGCTCGCCGATCCAGTAGCCGATCTGGCCGGATTGCGCGACGCCATGGCGAATGTTGGCCAGCGTTATGCCGCCGACGAGCTTGCTCGCGCCGGTTTCGAAGATAAAAAAAGCGACGGATGACCCTTGCGCGAAATCCGACCGGTAGCGTGCGAGGCGCTGGCGCCATGCGCCGCGCTCCAACTCATCGGCCGGCCAGCGCGGCTCCCACGGCTCAAGGAAGCGCCGGCTTGCGGCGCGCAAGGCCGCCCATTCGCGGTAATCCGACGCGACCGGCATTCGGAGCATGACGCGCTCGCCTTTCAGCGCCGGATACTCGCGGCGGAAAAAGGGAAGCGCGAACATGTTTGGGCGGAACTTCAGACCGCGAGTTTGCGGATACCGGGATCGCTTCCGGTAAGAGCATCGCGGATTGCCTCATAGGGCGCCAGCGTCCCGACCGGGCCGACCGCGGTGACGGTCGGCTTGGTCGAAAACAGCCGCGACGACAGATCACTCAGCCGTTCTACCGTGAGCGCAGAAAGCCGCTCCATGAGTTCGTCCTTGCCGATCGGCCGGCCGAAAAGCAGCATCTGGCGGGCGATTTGCGAAGCGCGGCTGGCGGGGCTCTCGGCCGACATGATCAGGCCGGCGCGGTATTGGGCGCGGGCCCTGTCGAGTTCCTCCTGCAGGATTTCGTCGCCGGACTTCTGCAACTCCGAGATGATCACCGGAACCAGTTCGGCTATGTCGCTCTGGCCGGTGGCGGCATGGACGCCGAAAATGCCGGTGTCGGAAAATCCCCAGTGAAAGGCGTAGACCGAGTAGCAGAGCCCGCGCTTCTCGCGCACCTCCTGGAAGAGCCGCGACGACATGCCGCCGCCAAGGATCATCGACAGCACCTGCGAAGCGTAGAAGTCGCGCACATGGTAGGCGCGGCCTTCGAAGCCGAGCACGATCTGCGCGTCCATCAGGTCGCGCTGCTCGCGGAAGTCGCCGCCGACATATTGCGCATATTGCGGCATCACGCTGTCAGACTTCGACCGGAAGGTTCCGAGCCGCTTCTCGACATCGCGCACGAATACGTCGTGCTTGATGTCGCCGGCCGCCACGACGACCATGTCGTCTGCGCCGTATTGCCGCTCCATGAAGGCGTGAAGTTGGGCCGAGGTGAAGGATTTGACTGTTTCGGGAGTGCCGAGGATGGAGCGGCCGATCGTCTGGTGGCGGTAGGCCGTCTCGGTGAAACGGTCGAATACCACGTCGTCTGGCGTGTCGTGAGCGGCGCCGATCTCCTGCAGGATCACATGCTGCTCACGCTCGAGTTCGTCCGGGTCGAATTCGGAATCCTGGAGGATGTCGGCGAGAAGATCGATGGCGAGAGGCGCGTCGTCGGCGAGCACCCGGGCGTAGAACGATGTCGTCTCCACGCTGGTGGCGGCGTTGATCTCGCCGCCGACATTCTCGATCTGCGAAGCGATTTCGAAGGCGCTTCTCGTGCTAGTCCCCTTGAACGCCATGTGTTCGAGGAGGTGGGCCATTCCATGTTCGTCATCACGTTCGTTGCGGGCCCCGGATTTGACCCACACGCCCAACGCGACGGATTCGATGCTTGGAAGGGTTTCGGTGGCGACTGTCAGGCCGTTCGACAGACGGCTTACCTCAACACCCATATAGATACTCCCTAACGCGCCGCCCGCGTGAGGCGGCCAATATGATCTTCCACCGTTTTAAGGTCGGATGGCAACACCGTATACTTTTCTTCACGCTCCATCAGGCCCGACAGCCATTCCGGCAGCGCGGGCGCAACGCCACATGCTTCCTCGACGGCGGCCGGAAACTTCGCCGGATGCGCGGTCCCCAAAACGATCATAGGCACATCGCCCGCCGCATGCAAATTGGCGACATGCATGGCGGTCGCGGTGTGCGGATCGAGCAGGTAGCCGCTGCCGGCCAGCGTGGCCTGGATCGTCGCGGCGGCCTCATCCATCGAGGCGCGGCCGGCGTCGAACTCGGTGCGTATCGCGGCGAGCGCCGCTTCGCCGATCGTGAACGCGCCCGATTGCTTCAGGCTGCCCATGTAGCGCCGGACCGAAACCGGATCGCGCTTTGACGCCTCGAACAGCAGGCGTTCGAAATTGGACGAGATCTGGATGTCCATGGACGGCGACGTGGTCGCCACGACCCCGCTCATCCGGTATTCGCCGGTTTCGAGCGTGCGGGCGAGGATATCGTTGTCATTGGTGGCGATCACCAGCCGCTCGATGGGCAGGCCCATGCGCTTGGCGGCGTAACCGGCGAAGATGTCGCCGAAATTGCCGGTCGGCACGGCGACGGAAACGGGCCGATCCGGCGCGCCGAGCGACAGGGCGGAAGAGAAATAATAGACGATCTGGGCCATGATGCGGGCCCAGTTGATCGAGTTCACGCCCGACAGCGAAACGCGATCGCGAAAACCGTGGTCGTTGAACATGTCTTTGACCAGGCCCTGGCAATCGTCGAAATTGCCTTCGATGGCCAGCGCATGGACGTTCGGGGCGGTGGAAGTCGTCATCTGCCGCTGCTGCACGGGCGAGACGCGCCCGTGCGGGAAAAGCACGAACATGTCGGTACGATCGCGGTCCGCAAAAGCGTCGATAGCCGCGCCGCCGGTATCGCCGGATGTGGCGGCCGACATTGTCGCGTGCTGGCCGCGCTCAGCGAGCACATGGTCAACGAGCCGCGCCAGCAACTGCATGGCGACGTCCTTGAAAGCCAGCGTCGGCCCATGGAAAAGCTCGAGAACGAATAGGTTCGAGCCGGTTTGGACGAGCGGGCAGATCGCCTCATGACGGAATGTGGCATAGGCCTCGCGCACGATTTTCGCGAACACCGCCTCCGGGATTTCGCCTCCCAGGAACGGGGTGAGCAGCCGAATCGCCAGGTCGGGATAGGTAAGGCCGCGCATGGCGCGGATCTCGGCCACGCTGAACTCCGGCCAGCTATCGGGAATATAGAGTCCCCCATCGCGCGCCAGTCCGGCAAGCACGGTGTCCGAAAAACCGAGTGCGGGCGCTTCCCCGCGGGTGCTGACATAGCGCATCGTCATCCGTCCATTGTGGTGCATGCCCGCCGCGTGCCGGCAAGCCTGTGAAAATCCGCCGCCGTCAGTCGCATTTTTGCCGCGCGGTTGCTATAGACGGCCTGCGTTTTGAAGGGGATGTGCGGCATATGGAGTTTCGATTGAACAATAGTCGTTTTATCAAGGGGTTCGCACTTTCCGGCTTTATCCTTGCCGTCGCGGGTTGCCAATCGGGCGACAGCGGCAACGTTCTGAATGCCGGCGGCGACAAGGCCGCGGATGAGACGAAGGTACTCGAAAGCGAACTACGCGCCTTTTGCCCGCCGGTAAAGCTGCGCGAAGGCACTGCCTATTTCAACACCTACACCAAGGGCGGCCAGGACGATCCGGCCAAGATGCTCTACCAGGCCTCCATCACCGACGTGACACGAACCTGCAGCAATGCCGGTGGAACGATGACCATGAACGTGGCGGTGGCCGGCAAGGTCGTTCCAGGGCCGGCCGGAGCGCCGGGCAACATCACCATGCCGATCCGCATTGCCGTCACCCGCGGCGACGAAGTGCTTTATTCGCAATTGCACAAATACCAGGTCGCTGTCGGCGACGCCTCTGCCGCCACGCAGTTCGTCTTCAACGACACCAGCGTCAGCTTCCCGACCCCGCAGCAGGCGGATGTGCAGGTATTCGCCGGCTATGATGAGGGCCCGCCGAAGAGCCAATAGTCAGGCGTCCGACCATTCCGACAGCGCCAGGAGCACGCTGCGGAAATCCGCCCAGCGGCGGATGACGGTCTCGGCGCCCGCCTCCGTCAGAACGTCGGCGTGGCCGGGATAGCTGTGGGCCGCGCCGGTAAAGCCGATGACGCGCATGCCAGCGGCTTTGGCCCCGGCTATGCCGTGGACGGAATCCTCGATGACGAAGGTGTTCGCCGGATCGGCGTCCATCGCGGCCGCGGCATGCAGGAAGACATCCGGCGCCGGCTTCGGCTTCATCACTTCCTTGCCGCATGAGGAGAAGACGCTCCCCTTGAAGAGCGGCAGAAGCATCGTCTTCGTCAGCATGATGTCGAGCCGCCCAGGCTTCGAGTTGGAACAGATACAGCGCTTGCCCGAAACGGAGGCGGCCGCCTCGCGCGCGCCTTCGATGATGCGGACCTCGGCCTGAAGGCGGCGATCGACCAGTTCTTCCGCGCGGCCGATCAGCGACGCCTGGAAGGGGATCTGCGACTGCTCCTCAATGCGCAGCATGATGTCCTTGAACGTCAGCCCGGCATAGACCTCCGATAATTCCTCGCCCGAAATCTCGTAGCCGGCTTCGGTCAGAAGCTCGGCCTCGACGCGCGCGGCGATAACTTCCGAATCGACGAGAACGCCGTCGCAATCGAAAATAACGAGATCAGGCTGGGTCATGGCAATCCGGAAAAATGGGGGGGAACAACGCCGAAGGCAATCGTGGCGCGGCATACACTATCGTCGCCGCGACGGCAAATTCCTGACCCGCTTCATTAAATATTTACGCGAAACGGTAACCATAACGGGGTGTAAACAGTAACGCGTATTCCGGGTACCCCAGCATGTCAGCCGTGCGCTCTCTCGCCGAACTTCGCCCCCAGCCGCAAAAGGCCAATTGGCTCGACACCATCATGAAAGGCGACTGCGTCGCGGCGATGGACCGGCTGCCGGAAAAATCCGTCGACCTAGTGTTTGCCGACCCGCCCTACAATCTGCAGCTCAACGGGGACCTGCACCGTCCCGACCAGTCGAAGGTCGATGCGGTCGACGATGCGTGGGACCAGTTCGACAGCTTCGCCGCCTACGATGCCTTCTCCCGCGCGTGGCTGCTTGCGGCGCGGCGCGTCCTGAAGCCGAACGGCACGATCTGGGTGATCGGCTCCTATCACAACATCTTCCGCGTCGGCTCGACGCTGCAGGATCTCGGCTTCTGGATCCTGAACGATGTCGTCTGGCGCAAGACCAACCCGATGCCGAACTTTCGCGGCCGACGTTTCCAGAACGCGCATGAGACGCTGATCTGGGCCTCGCGCGACCAGAACGGGAAGGGCTATACGTTTAACTATGATGCGCTGAAGGCGGCCAATGACGACGTGCAGATGCGCTCCGACTGGCTGTTTCCGATCTGCACCGGCGCCGAAAGGCTGAAGAACGACAACGGTGACAAACTGCATCCGACGCAGAAGCCGGAGGCGCTGCTGGCCCGCGTGATGCTGGCCTCGACAAAGCCGGGGGACGTGGTGCTTGATCCTTTCTTCGGCTCCGGAACGACCGGCGCTGTGGCCAAGCGCCTCGGCCGCCATTTTGTCGGCATCGAGCGCGAGCAGGATTATATCGACGCCGCCAACGAGCGCATTGCCGCCGTTGTGCCAATGGAGGATGCCGACCTGACTGTGCTCTCCGGCAAGCGGGCCGAGCCGCGCGTCGCTTTCGTCAGCCTGATCGACGCCGGCATCATGAAACCGGGCACCGTGCTCTACGATGCGAGAAAGCGCTTTGCCGCGAAAGTCCGTCCGGATGGCACGCTAGCCGCCGGCACGACGGCTGGCTCGATCCATCGGGTGGGAGCCGAATTGCAGGGGCTCGACGCCTGCAATGGCTGGACCTTCTGGCACTATGAGCGCAATGGCGGGCTGACCCAGATCGACGAACTGCGCCGCATCGCTCGCCTCGGCATGGAGCGCGCGGGCTAAAGTGTTGGCATTCAGGTGAGGCCGGCCTGACCTGAATCTCAATCACCCCTAGATCAACTCAGTTTACCGATGGGCCGGGGCTCCAGTCACCGGCTGATCCCGAAACGCTCGAGGTCCTCCTCGAGCGTTTTGGCATTCTGGAACAGTACGGCCTGCCAGCCGGCGGCCTTCGCGCCGTCGACATTTTTCTGGCTGTCGTCGATGAACAGCGAGGCCGCCGGATCGAGGCCGAACGTCTTGGCATGGTGGTCGTAGATGCCGCGATCCGGCTTGATCATGCCGATCTGGCCCGAGACCGTGACGCCGCGGGGACGTTCCAGAAAAGGAAAGCGCCCGCGCGCCTCTGAAAACGTGTCGGCGGCCCAGTTCGTCAGCAAGGTCACGTCGTGTCCGGCTTCGATCAGGCCCTCCATCAGCTCGACGCTATCGTCATAGGCGTGCGGCGCCATCTCGTGCCAGCAGAGGCGGAAGTTGCGGATGTTTTCGGCGTGCTCCGGATGCGTCTTGAGCAGCAGTTCCTCGGCCTCTTCCCAAGTTCGGCCGCGATCCTGCTCGATGTTCCAGGCCGGTGTGCAGACATTCTCGAAAAACCAGCGGCGCTCTTCCGGGTCCGGAATGAGCCGGCTGAACGGCAGGTCGGGATCGTAGTGGATCAGGACCTTGCCGATGTCGAACACGATATGACGGATTTCGCTCATGCATGCCTCGCTGGATTGTCGCGCCGCGCCTTGGTCGCACCGGGTATCGCAGCCTCGATTACCTTTTTCATGACGGTCGGCAAGGCCTCGCCGGAGATTCCGGCGGCCGGTGACCAGCGATGGCCGGCAGGCGCAGCTTTGTCGCCAGCGCTGGCGCGATAAACATCGAGCTCGAGCGCGAAATGGGTGAAAACGTGGGCGATGCTGCCGGCGTGCTGCCAGTCGGCGGCGAATGGAGCGGATTTGGCGCTGGTGTCGCCGTCGATGCGCGCCGTCCAGCCAGTAGTCGGCACTTCGCTCATTCCGCCGAGCAGTCCCTTGTCCGGGCGTGTTCGCAATAGGATCGCGCCGTCGTCCCGAACGGCCACGAAGGCGGCACCTCGCCGCTGCGGCTTTTCAGCCTTTTCCGCACGTACCGGCAGCAATTCGGGATCGCCCGAAAGGATGGCCCGACAATCCTCCCGGACCGGGCAGAGCATGCAGCGCGGCCGCCGAGGCGTGCAGATCGTTGCGCCGAGATCCATCATGGCCTGCGCGAAATCTCCGGGCCGCATGGCTGGAACCAGCTTTTCGACAGCGGCGCGGATTTCCGGTTTGACGTCGGGCAATGGCGTGCGGATTTCGAAGAGCCGCGCCGTGACGCGCTCGATATTGCCGTCGACGACCACCGCCGGGCGGTTGAATGCGATCGCCGCGATCGCCGCCGCCGTGTAGGCACCGATGCCGGGCAGTTTGCGCAATTCGTCTTCGATGTCGGGAAATCCCCCGGGAAGCGTCGCGACGATGTCCGCGCAGGCCTTCAGATTGCGGGCGCGCGAATAATAGCCGAGCCCGGCCCAGGCCCTCATGACCTCTTCGGTTTCGGCGGCAGCGAGCGCCTTGATGTTGGGCCATTTTTCCAGGAATGCGCGAAAATACGGCTTGACCGCTTCGACGGTCGTCTGCTGCAGCATGATTTCGGAAAGCCAGACCCGGTAAGGGTCGGGCCGTCCGCCCGAAGCAAGATCGCGCGGCGCCATTCGCCAGGGCAGCTCGCGATGATGGGCGTCGTACCAGCCGAGCAGGCGGCTGGCTATGTCGCCTTCTTTGGCCTGCCGGACGCTCTTGCGGGTCATGCCTGCTGGTGCCATTGATCGGTAGCTGGGCCTATGGTTGTCTGGTCGCACATTTGTCTGGAGAACGCATATGGCAGGGAAAAGGCCGAACGGCTATCCTGTTCCGGTTAGCGATCTCGCTTCGGAAATCCTCGACCCGGTGCTGCGCAAGCGGGCCGGTATTTCGGTCGGCCTCGTCCAGTCGTGGGAAGAGATTGCCGGGCCGCGCTTGGCGCAAAACACGCGGCCGGAAAAGATCCAGTGGCCCCGGCGCATGCATGAGGACGACCCGTTCGAGCCGGCGGTTCTCGTCATCGCCTGTGAGGGGGCGGCGGCTCTGCACCTGCAGCACGAGACCGGCGAAATCATCAGCCGCGTCAATGCCTTCCTCGGCTTCAACGCGATAGGCCGCATCCGCATAGTGCAGAAGCCGCTGTCATCGAAAGCAGGCGTTCCCAAGTCGCACCCCAGGCCGTTGACGGCGGGCGAAAAGGCCAAACTGTCGGGCACGGTCGAAAAAATCGAGGATGCCGGGCTTCGCGCTTCGCTCGAGCGGCTCGGCGCCACGATCGTCGGGACCAGGAAATAGCAATCTGCAACTCGCGGTTTCGTGATCGCGGGCCCGGTTTTCCCGATTGGATTGGGGACGGCGATGCCTTATTTCGCGCGAAGTCTCGCTTTCTGGTGCATTCGCATCGCAACATCCCAACAGCAGCCAGGTGATCCGCATGATCCGTTCCATTCCGCGCAGGACCATTCTCTCTTCGTTGGTCGCGCTCCCGGCTGCCCTCCTGCTCGCCGCCTGCAGCGACGGCGGCGAAGACAAGGCTGCGGAAGCGGCAAAGCCTGCCGAACCCGCAGCGGCTGCGCCAGCCGAAACCGCTGCTCCCGCCAAGCCGGCGGTTACCGCGCCCCCGTCGCAGGGCACGGTCGACATGGCCAAGCTTCTCGAAGCCGGCGCACTGCCTGAAAAGAGCCTCGGCAAGGCGGACGCGCCGGTCACCATCGTAGAATACGCCTCGATGACCTGCGGCCACTGCGCCCATTTCCATGAGACGACGCTTCCGGCGCTAAAGGAAAAATACATCGACACCGGCAAGGCGCGGCTGATCTTCCGCGAGTTCCCGTTCGATCCGCGCGCCGAAGCGGGCTTCATGCTGGCGCGTTGCTCCAACGACAACTACTTCGCCATGGTCGACGTGCTGTTCAAGCAGCAGGAAGCCTGGGCCGGCGTCGAAAACGCCAAGGAAGCGCTGCTGCAGATCTCCAAGCTCGCCGGTTTTTCACAGGAGTCGTTCGAGGCCTGCTTGACGGACCAGAAGCTTCTGGAGGATGTGAGAGCAGTGCGAGCCCGTGGCGAAGCTGATTTCAAGGTCGACTCTACGCCGACCTTCTTCATCAATGGCAATACCTACAAGGGGGCAATGTCGATTGAGGAAATGTCGGCGATCATCGACGGCATGCTCTGATCTTCATGCAGCGCCGGGGCGCAACCGCCCCGGCTTGACTGCGCGCGTCCGGCTGCGCCGATGAGATTTTCCCGGCTCCGCCTCCTCGGCTTCAAATCCTTCGTCGAACCCGGCGAGTTCGTCATCGAACGCGGCCTGACCGGCGTCGTCGGGCCGAATGGCTGCGGCAAGTCCAATCTCGTCGAGGCGCTACGCTGGGTGATGGGCGAAAGCTCGTACAAGAACATGCGCGCGTCGGGCATGGACGACGTGATCTTCTCGGGCTCCGGCACACGCCCCGCCCGCAACACCGCCGAAGTGACGCTGTTTCTTGACAACAGCGACCGCACCGCGCCCGCCGCCTTCAACGACGCCGACGAATTGCAGGTTTCGCGACGGATCGAGCGCGAGGCCGGTTCGATCTATCGCATCAACGGCAAGGAAGCGCGCGCCAAGGACGTGCAGCTACTGTTTGCCGACCAATCCACCGGCGCTCGCTCGCCCTCCATGGTCGGGCAGGGCCGCATCGGCGAGTTGATCCAGGCCAAGCCGCAGGCGCGCCGCGCGCTGCTGGAAGAGGCGGCCGGCATTTCCGGCCTGCACACCAGGCGTCACGAGGCGGAGCTTCGGCTGCGCGCAGCGGAGCAGAATCTGGAGCGGCTGGACGATGTCGTCGGCGAACTCGAAAGCCAAATCGAGAGCCTGAAGCGGCAGGCGCGGCAGGCGTCGCGCTTCAAGAACCTGTCGGCCGACATCCGCAAGGCGGAGGCAATCCTTTTCCACCTGCGTTGGACGCAGGCCAAGGCGCAGGAGGGCGAGGCGCGCTCGGCGCTTGCAACTGCCACATCGCTGGTCGGCGAGCGCGCTGCCGCGCAGATGAACGCCGCCAAGGAGCAGGCGGTCGGCGCGCATCATCTGCCCGAACTGCGCGAGGCGGAAGCCGCCGCAGCCGCTGTCTTCCAGCGCCTGTCGATCGCCAAGGCGCAGATCGAGGAGGAGGCGGGTCGCATTCGCGCGCGCCAGGCCGAACTCGACCGCCGCCTGCAGCAACTCGACGCCGACATCGCCCGCGAAGAGCAAATGGTGCGTGACAATGCCGATATTCTGGCGCGGCTTTCCACGGAAGAAGCGGGGCTGAATGCCGAGAATGAAGGCGCGGACGAACGCGAGATCGCGACACGGGCGGCTTTCGAGGAAGCCGCCGCGACGCTGGCACTGAGCGAAAGCGCGCTTTCCAAGCTGACCGCCGAGCGGGCGGAGGCGGCGGCCGCGCGCAACCAGATCGAGCGCGCCCTGCGCGAGACGGCGGAGCGTCGCGACCGCTTTTCCCGCCAACTCGCCGAGATCGACCGCGAGGCGGGCGACATTGAAGGCAAGATCGCCGGGCTGGCCGATCCCGCAGAGAAGAAAAAGCTCGCCGACGATGCGCAGGCGGCGTTGGATCGCGCCGAAGGTATTGCAACCACCGCTGAAAAATCGGTCGCCGAGGCGCGGCTTGCCGAAAACGCCGCGCGTCCGCCGCTGCAGGAAGCTCGGGCCGACCTAGCGCGCATCGAAACCGAGGCGCGTACGCTGGCGAAAATCCTGAATGCCGCAAGCGGTGATCTGTTTCCGGCGGTGCTCGAACAGATCAGCGTCGAGCGCGGCTTCGAGACCGCGCTGGGTGCTGCGCTCGGCGAGGATCTCGACGCGGCGCTGGACCGTGGCGCGCCTGTTCATTGGGGCGAGAGCGAACCGGCGGCCAGCGATCCGGCCCTGCCTGAAGGCGTGCGGAGCCTCGCAACCGTCGTGCGCGCGCCGCGTCAGCTCGCGCGGCGGCTGGCGCAGATCGGCATCGTGGACGCGGCCGACGGCGCGAGGCTGCAGAAGCTCCTGGCGCCGGGCCAGCGCCTCGTCAGCCGCGAAGGCGCGCTTTGGCGCTGGGATGGCCTGACCGCGAGCGCCGATGCGCCGACGGCCGCTGCGCAGCGCCTCGCCCAGAAGAATCGCCTTGCCGAACTCGATGCCGAAGCGGTTGCGGCCACACTGAAGGTTCGCGGCGCCGAGGAAATCTTGTCGAGGGCCGAGAACGCCGTGCGCCAGAAAACCGAGGCCGAGCGGATGTCGCGGCAAGCCTGGCGCGACGCCCAGCATGCGGTAGGCGCGGCCCGCGATGCGCTGGCGCGGGCCGAGAAGGCGGCAGGCGAACTGTCGAGTCGGCGCGCCGCGCTCGCCGAGGCGCGCACGCGTATCGCCGAAAGCCATGCGGAGGCCGAGGGCGCGTTCGGCGAGGCGCAGGCTCAGCTCAATGCTGCGCCCGATCTTTCCGAGTTGCAGGCGCGGCTCGACCAGGCGTCCGGTCATGTCGGTCGCGACCGTTCGACGCTTGCCGACGCCCGGGCGGTTCATGATGGGCTGAAGCGCGAGGCCGAACAGCGCCTGCGCCGGCTCGACGCGATCGCCGCTGAGCGCAAGAACTGGACGCTGCGCGCAGAAAACGCCGCAACTCATATCGCCGCACTCGCCGAGCGGCGCGCCGAGGCCGGCGAAGAGCGGGACAAGCTCGCGGATGCGCCCGACGAGATCGATCAGCGCCGCCGCGCTTTGCTGACCCAGCTTTCGCAGGCAGAGACGCTGCGCCAGACGGCGAGCGACCGGCTGCAGGAGGCCGAGACGCGCCAGGCCGCGCTCGACAAGGCTGCGACCGCCGCGATTCAGTCCCTCTCCGAGGCGCGCGAGGCGCGCGGCCGCGCCGAAGAGCGGCTGACCGCCGCCGACGACCGCCGCAAGGAAATCGAGGCGCGCATCCAGGAGGCGCTCAATACACCGCCGCATCTGGTGATCCGCCACACCGGCCTCGAAGCCGACAGCCCGCTGCCTGACACGGCCGATATCGAGCGCCAACTCGACCGGCTGAAGATCGAGCGCGAACGGCTGGGCGCGGTCAATCTGCGCGCCGAGGAGGAGCAGAAGGAACTTTCGGACCGGCTCGAAACGATCGTGTCGGAGCGCGAGGACATCATCGAGGCGATCCGCAAGCTGAGGCAGGCGATCCAAAGCTTGAACCGCGAGGGCCGCGACCGGCTGCTCGCCGCCTTCGACGTGGTCAATGCCCAGTTTCAGAGGCTGTTTTCGCACCTGTTCGGCGGCGGCACGGCTGAATTGCAGCTGATCGAATCCGACGATCCGCTGGAGGCGGGGCTTGAAATCCTCGCGCGTCCGCCGGGCAAGAAGCCGCAGACCATGACGCTGCTTTCGGGCGGCGAGCAGGCGCTCACCGCCATGGCGCTGATTTTCGCGGTGTTTCTAACCAACCCCGCGCCGATCTGCGTGCTCGACGAGGTCGACGCGCCGCTCGACGACCACAACGTCGAGCGCTTCTGCAATCTGATGGACGAGATGGCGCGCACCACCGAGACGCGCTTCGTCATCATCACCCACAACCCGATCACCATGGCGCGGATGGACCGGCTGTTCGGCGTGACCATGGCCGAGCAGGGCGTCAGCCAACTCGTGTCGGTCGATCTGCAGACGGCCGAGCAGCTGCGCGAGGCGAGCTGAGCATTGGCAGGGGCGCCTGGACTTTAACCCGAAATTTTTCAAGCCGCTGATTTTCAATAAGATATTACTTTTCAAAGCCTTTTACGCCTAGGACTGTTCCGGTTTGGTGTTACGGGGATAATATTGCAGGTCGCACTCGCGTTTCGCTATATTCAAGCAACTGAGGAAATGAGGTAGTTGTATGGGCGAAGAGTTGAAGCCGTATATATATAAATATGTCTCACCTGGTAATGTAGATAACGTCTTTTCTCACCCCGGGAAGGCAACTCTAAAATTTTCTCTGCCCAGTGAGTTCAATGACCCATATGAATTGTTTTTAACGATTGATTTCAATCGCGATCCAGAAGAGCTTGCGTTCTATCTGGACCTAATTGGCGAAAATTTGCAATTTCCTACTACGTGCTTCTCCCTATCGCCCAACGTTGTGCCTATGTGGGCGCACTATGCACAGAATCATCAGGGCCTTGTAATCGAATTTTCCGAGAAAAGCTAAAAGATGCGTTTCCAGAGGCGAGTTTTGGGAACGTCGACTACTCGGATAAACCAACTCATGATCTGTCTGATCTGCTCATGAGAGCTCATCAGATCAAGAAATTTCGATATAATCGGTGGTTGGTAAGTGCAGTATTCTCCTCAGCTTACTTCACAAAAACCTTGTGTTGGAGTTATGAGCAAGAGCGCAGGATGATCGTCGATAAGTCAGATACGCGAGCTGCTGGCGGTCTTATGCTCTTAGATGTCCCGCGCGATGCGATTACGGGCATCATTTGCGGAGCAAGGGCGACTGACGAGACGAAGGCAAAGCTCAGGCAGATAGCTCAAGATATCGGGTGCAGATACTTGGAGCTTCGCGTTGGTAGGAGCTCGGCGACACCGTTCATGGTCGACCCGAGCGGAGCACCCTTCGGGTTCGGAGAGGGCCAAATCGATGCGATCGAATATTATTGCGAAGAGTGCCAAGAGCCGACAGCCGACGGCGTTCTCCGTTGTTCGTGGTGTGACATCGATGATGACGTTAGACACCGTGCTGCGATGAGCAATTCGTTTAGAATACTTGATCGGTATGGACTGCTCGATTCCTATCTTGGGCGCGAACGGTAAATCGCGGCTATGTTCGTCACATATTTTGGCCTCGTCTCAATCTGGCAGCGTCAGGGGTAGAAGGTGAGTGATCTTCGACCTATGCGACGGCTCTATGCACCGGAAAATTGTTCCGGTTGCGATTTTTTCTTTTCGACTAAGTGATTGATTTATTGCAAATGTTGGCTGGGGCGGGAGGGTTCGAACCTCCGAATGGCGGTACCAAAAACCGCTGCCTTACCACTTGGCTACGCCCCAACGACCGGGAGCCCCGAGTCGAGCATGTGCGGCCTTATATGCAAGCCCGTTGAAAAGCACAATCGCGGCAAATTTGCCTTTGTGCATTCAGTTGCAGATAATGTGGAGCGAATGCCGCGCCTTGCCGCTCAGCCGGGACAGCCGCCGTTCACTCAGCCCATACGGCCAGTTCGTTGCCGGCGGGATCGGTGAAGTGAAATCTGCGTCCGCCCGGGAAGGAAAAGATCGGCTTGACGATTTTGCCGCCGGCGTTTTCGACCGCCTCGAGCGTCTCTTCCAAATTTTCCGAATAGAGCACCGGTAGCGGCTTGCCCGAAGCCTCGGTGCTTTCGGCTTGGAAGCCGCCGTCGAGGCCCTCGTCGAAAGCAGCGTAGGTCGGCCCGTAATCGGTGAAGGACCAGGAGAAGGCGGCGCTGTAGAACGCCTTGACGCTGTCGAGCGTGCCGCCGGTGGCGGGCATTTCGAGATAGTCGAGCTTGCCGGTCTGTTTCATGGAGGTTCCTCGCGTTCGTGGTATGTTCTATGGCGCGCCAGCTCGGAAATCAAGCTCTCAGCCCCTGCCAATTGCTTAATCGATTGTAAAACCGGCCTGCCGCGTTCGCGCCTTGCCTTTCGCACCGCAGCATTTTAACGCTCTCGCAGTGCCTTCAAATAGTCACCGGACTGACGAGGAGAGTGCATGACCAAGTGGGTCTATACGTTTGGAGACGGGGCGGCCGAAGGGCGCGCCGGAGACAGAAACCTGCTCGGCGGTAAGGGCGCCAACCTTGCCGAAATGTGCAGCCTGGGCCTGCCTGTGCCGCCCGGCTTCACCATCACCACTGAAGCCTGCAACTGGTTTTATGCCAACGGCCGGACCTATCCGCCCTCGCTTGAAGCAGATGTCCTTGCGGCGCTCGATCATATCGGCGCCTTGACGGGCCGTCGTTTCGGCGATCCCGAGAAGCTGCTTCTCGTCTCGGTCCGCTCGGGCGCCCGCGCGTCGATGCCGGGCATGATGGACACCGTGCTCAATCTCGGCCTGAACGACGAGACGGTGGAGGCGCTGGCGACCGATTCAGGCGATGCGCGCTTTGCATATGACAGCTATCGCCGCTTCATCCAGATGTATTCCAACGTTGTGCTCGATCTCGACCACGAGGTGTTCGAGGAAATCCTCGAGGAGGAAAAGGCGCGGCTCGGCTATGAGCTCGATACCGAGCTTTCCGCCATCGAGTGGCAGGGCGTGATTGCCCACTACAAGGCGACGATCGAGGAGGAACTCGGCAGCCCGTTCCCGCAGGATCCAAGAGAGCAGCTCTGTGGCGCGATCGGTGCGGTGTTTTCGAGCTGGATGAACCACCGCGCGATCACCTATCGCCGGCTGCACGACATACCCGAAAGCTGGGGCACCGCGGTCAACGTGCAGGCCATGGTGTTCGGCAATATGGGCGAGACCTCCGCTACTGGCGTCGCCTTCACCCGCAATCCCTCGACCGGCGAAAAGATGCTCTACGGCGAATTCCTGGTGAATGCGCAGGGCGAGGACGTGGTGGCCGGCATCCGCACGCCACAGAGCATCACCGAAAAGGCCCGCATAGACAGCGGATCGGACAAGCCGTCGCTGCAGAAAGTGATGCCACAGGCGTTCGCGTCCTTCGTGGAGATATCCGACCGCCTGGAAAAGCATTATCGCGACATGCAGGATCTCGAGTTCACCATAGAACGCGGCAAGCTGTGGATGCTGCAGACGCGCTCCGGCAAGCGCACGGCCAAGGCGGCGCTGCGCATGGCGGTGGACATGGCGGCCGAAGGTCTGATCGGCAGGGAAGAGGCTGTCGCGCGCATCGATCCTGCCTCGCTCGACCAACTCCTGCACCCGACCATCGACCCGAAGGCGGAGCGCAACGTCATTGCCGTCGGCCTGCCGGCTTCGCCGGGGGCCGCCACAGGGGAGATCGTGTTCTCCTCGCACGATGCCGAAGAGGCCAAGGCGCTCGGCAAGAAGGTCATTCTGGTGCGGGTCGAGACCAGCCCGGAAGACATTCACGGCATGCACGCCGCCGAGGGCATTCTGACGACACGTGGCGGCATGACCAGCCACGCGGCGGTGGTGGCGCGCGGCATGGGCAAGCCCTGTGTATCGGGCGCCGGCTCGCTGCGCGTCGACTACAGGGCTGGCACGCTGATGGTGATGGGGGAGACTTTCCGCAAGGGCGACATCATCACCATCGACGGCAGCAACGGCCAGGTTCTGAAGGGACCGGTCGCCATGCTGCAGCCGGAGCTTTCCGGCGATTTCGCCAAGATAATGGAATGGGCCGATGCAACGCGGCGCATGAAGGTGCGCACTAATGCGGAGACGCCGGCCGACGCCCGCATGGCACGTTCCTTCGGCGCGGAAGGCATCGGGCTCTGCCGGACCGAACACATGTTCTTCGAGGGCGACCGCATCATCGCAATGCGCGAGATGATCCTGGCCAACACCGAGAAGGATCGGAGGACGGCACTTGCCAAGTTGTTACCGATGCAGCGTTCGGACTTCCTTGAGCTGTTCGAGATCATGGCCGGGCTGCCGGTAACCATCCGGCTGCTTGATCCGCCGCTGCACGAATTCCTGCCGAAAACGGAAGAGGAGATCGCCGAAGTCGCTTCGGTGATGAATGTTTCGGCCGAAAAGCTGCGCCAACGGACTGAGGCGCTGCACGAATTCAATCCGATGCTCGGTCATCGCGGCTGCCGGCTGGCGGTTTCCTATCCCGAAATCGCCGAAATGCAGGCTCGCGCGATTTTCGAGGCCGCCGTCGAGGCCGGCAGGAAAACAGGCAACCCCGTGGTTCCCGAAATCATGGTGCCGCTGGTCGGGCTCAAAAAGGAGCTCGATTTCGTCAAGGCCCGCATCGATACCGTGGCGAGGAGCGTCATGGAAGAGACCGGCGCGACGGTTGAGTATCTGACAGGCACAATGATCGAACTGCCGCGCGCCGCGATCCGCGCCCATGTCATCGCAGAGGCCGCCGAATTCTTCTCCTTCGGCACCAATGACCTGACGCAGACGACCTTCGGCATTTCACGCGACGATGCGGCTTCGTTCCTGGACATCTACCGCCAGAAGGGCATCATCGAGCAGGATCCGTTCGTTTCGCTCGATATTGACGGCGTCGGCGAACTGGTGCGCATCGCGGCCGAAAAGGGCAGGGCGACGCGGCCCGACATCAAGCTCGGCATCTGCGGCGAGCATGGCGGCGACCCCGCCTCTATCCACTTCTGCGAGGAGGTCGGGCTCGATTACGTCTCGTGCTCGCCCTACCGCGTGCCGATTGCCCGGCTCGCGGCGGCGCAGGCGGCGGTGAAGAAGGGGTGAGGCGGAGTTATACCAAATTTGCGGATTTGGTATAACCGCTCTTGCTGGCAAAGCTGTCGCCCGTTATAACAAATTTGCAAATTTGTTATAACGGGTTTGAAGCCGTGGTTCGACAACTCGATATCGTCTACACAACCATGATCGCGGAACTGCTTGACCGGACCCTCGATGCGCAGTTCGACGCGGATTTTGACGAAAGCGGACTATTCAGGAAACGACCGGTAAAGGGGCGCGAATACTGGTATTACAAAGCGTCAGAGCGCGGTGCCCAAACCGCGAAGGACATCTACGTCGGTCCGGCCGACGATCCCGAAATCAACCGGCGCGTCGAAAATTTTGCCCAGATTAAAGACGATTATCAAAAGCGCCGGAAAATTGTTTCCACTCTGACACGCGAGGCTAGGCTTTTCAGTCCCGAACCGCGGGTTGGAAATATAGTCGAGGCATTCTGGAAAGCAGGACTGTTTCGGTTGCGGGCGTGTCTTGTGGGAACAATCGCATACCAGACATATGGAGCCGTACTCGGTTGTAGGCTCGCTGGAGCCGCCATGCAAACCGGCGACATCGATCTGGCCCAATTTCATTCCATTTCGGTCGCGGTCGATGACTCGATACCACCGGTTTTGGATGTCCTGAGGAGCGTGGATGAATCGTTCAAGCCCGCTCCCCATCTGAATGATGCGGCAGGCGCGACAAAGTACATAGGCGCAAACGGCCTTCGAGTGGATTTCCTGACGCCAAATCGCGGAAGCGACGATCTGATTGGCAAACCCGCAAAAATGCCATCTCTTGGCGGAGCTGCCGCGGAACCGCTGCGGTTTCTGGATTTTTTGAGCTACGAGCCGGTTAGAACTGTAATGCTCCACAAGGGCGGAATTCCTGTCTTGGTCCCTGACCCCTGCAGGTTTGCGGTTCACAAAATGATCGTGGCCGCGCGCCGGTCTGCCGGCAGCCAGAAAGACCTGAAAGATCTCGGGCAGGCCAATCAACTTGCTGAAGCTTTGAAGTTGGTGGGACGTGCCGAGGACTTGAGGGAGATGTTTCAAGTAGCGCGTGACCGGGGCTCTTCCTGGCGGGAAGCCCTCGATGCCTCGCTGGCAAGAATGGAGTTCCTCGGACTCTCGTCTGCGCCATCGGTTCTGAGGGCCGCCTGACCGATACCCTACGCGAGCAACTCACGTAGGGTATTTTTGCTGGCCGTATTTCGTTCGCGTGGGGTACCGTCCTACAAATCCGCTCCAACCGCGCCGGAACTCGGGTTGGCTTCGATCCGCACCTTGTCTGAATAGAAGGCGCCGTGGTTTTTTATCCGGACCATCTCGTCATAGGGCGCTTCGTAGGCCCACATGATGTCTTTGGCTGCCTCGCCGACCGCGCTGACATCCCAATAGGACGCATCGCCCTTGTAAGGGCAATGGGTCGAGGTGCCGGAAGGCTTGAGGAACTCGAAGTAGATGTCCTTGAACGGGATGTAGAAAACCGGCGGATAGTCTGCCTCACGCAGCACCAGCGCTTCGTCGGAGGAGGCGATGACGGCGTCTGAAAACGTTACCGTGACCGCGCCGTCGAAAGGCTCAACCGTAATGCGGTGAGATGGATTCCGCCGAAATCCGGGAGAAGGATTGGCTGCCTGGTCCATATCGAAGCTCCTTTCACCGGCCACAACGTCAGGCCACCGAGACTGTTCCCTTACACGGTGCGCAGAGCCCCGGTGGAGACCCACGCCTCCGCCTGGCCGAGTCCGACTTCGAACCGGTCGAACAATTCGTTCAACTCGGCCTCACTGATGATCATCGGCGGGCAGACGGCGATCGTGTCACCCAGCGCACGCAGGATCGCGCCGTTTTCCTCGATCAGCTTGGAAGTCTGTGGCCCGACGCCGTTCCTCGGATCGAAGGAGCGCTTGGAGGTCTTGTCGGCCACCAGTTCGGCGGCGCCGACCAGGCCGCAATAGCGCGCTTCGCCAACCAGCGGGTGCTCGCCGATCTTCTTCATCCGCTGCTCGAAAACCGGCATCAGCCTGCGCACGTGGCCGACTATGTCTCGCTTCTGGTAGATTTCGATCGCCTTGACGCCCAGCGCGCAGGAAAGCGGATGGCCGCCATAGGTGAAGCCGTGCGCGAATGTGCCGAGCGTCGCCGAATGGTCGACATAGGCCTGATAAACGTCCTCCGGCACCATCACCGCGCCGAGAGGCGCATAGGCGGAAGTCATCTGCTTGGCCGCCGAGATTGTCTTGGGCCGCATGTTGAAGGTCTGCGAGCCCCACCAGTTTCCGGTCCGGCCGAAACCGGTGATGACCTCGTCGGCAATCATCATGATGTCATGCTCGTCGAGCACAGCCTGAATCGCTTCGTAATAGCCCTTGGGCGGAATGATGACGCCGCCGGCGCCCATCAGCGGCTCGGCAATCATGGCCGCGATCGTGTCGGGTCCCTCGCGCTCGATAAGTTCGCGCAGCGACTTGGCCATGCGGGCCGTGAATTCCGCCTCGCTCTCGCCTTCGATTCCGAACCGGTAATGGTGCGGGCAATCGGTATGAAGCACCCGGTCGACGGGCAGATCCCAGCCATTATGGTTGGAGGGAAGTCCTGTCAGCGAGGCTGCCATGATGGTCACGCCATGGTAGGCCTTGATGCGCGAGATGATCTTTTTCTTGTTCGGCCGGCCCATGGCATTGTTCATGTACCAGGCGAGCTTGACCTGCGTGTCGTTGGCTTCCGATCCCGACGAGGTGAAGAACACTTTCGAGATGGGAACCGGCGCGATCTCCTTCAGCTTCTCGGCGAGTTCGATCGCCGGTTCGCTGCTCTTGGCGCCGAAGATGTGGTAGTAGGGCAGGGCGCGCATCTGTTCGATGGCCGCTTCGATCATCTCCTCGTCGCCGAAGCCAAGGCCGGCGCACCAAAGCCCGGACATGCCTTCGATATAGCCGCGGCCTTGGGTGTCGTAGACGTAGACGCCCTTGCCGCGCCCCATCACCACCGTGCCGGTGGATTTGAGCTGATGGATGGGCGTGTAGGGATGGACGAGGGATTCGATGTCCCTGGTCTGGAGATTGGTCAGCGGCGGATTCTCAAGCATGGACGGCTCCGGGAAAGAGGCGAAACTGCGTGCTCCCTCTTATCCCGTGCGTTCGTGCGCGAGAACCCCTTGTCGACTGGTCCAGCCGAACCGTTCGATTAGGCAGCGGTCGCGAAGGCCTGTGCAAGGCCGGCGTAGGAGGCCGCTATGCGTGCGACCGGGCTCTCGCTCTTGGCCGCGGTTTCGACGCGTAGCCGGCCGCCGCCGACCGGCAGCGTAAGCACCAGGAACTGCTGGCTTCCGCCGTCGCCTATGGCTGCCGCCGCGACGTGCTGGCCGTCGTCGTCGTTGCCGAGGCGCATCTTGAACAGCATGGTGCCATGAACCGCGTCCAGCGCCTGGCGCACGAGATGCTCAAAAGTCTCGTCGGAAACCGCATCGCCGGCCGGCGCGATCTTCAACGCGGTTTCAGCCCCTGTCTTTTCGAGATTTTCCGCTACAGCTTGCGCGTCCATGTGAGGCCTCACATCATAATACCCAACAGAGCCCCCTTAACGATGGTTAACGGCCAGAGTGGCCGGATTATGGCGTGGCGGCCGGTCCAACGGACACTGGACAATCGCGCAGTTCCTTCCACAATGCCGGAAAAACAATGATCGGGAGGAACGCGATGCTTGGACTGATGCAGGAATGGCCGCTGCTTTGCCACAAGATCATCGACCACGCCGGAATACAGCATCCGAACCGCGAGATCGTCTCGCGCTCGGTCGAAGGGCCAATCGTCCGAACCAGCTATGGTGAAGTGCGAAGGCGTGCTCTGAGCGTAGCCCAGCGCCTCGAACGCGACGGCTACCGCCTGGGCGACCGCATCGCAACGCTGGCCTGGAACACGGCTCGCCACATCGAGGCGTGGTACGGCATCATGGGCATGGGCGCCATCTATCACACGCTCAACCCGCGGCTTTTTCCCGAGCAGATCGCCTGGATCATGAACCACGCCGAGGACAAGGCGCTGTTCGTGGACCTGACCTTCGTGCCTCTGGTAGAGAAGATCGCCGCCTCGGTGCCGTCGCTGAAGAAGGTGATCGTGCTGACCGACGCCGCCCACATGCCGGCGACCGCACTTCCCAACGCCGTCGCCTATGAGGAATGGCTGGCGGAAACCGACGGCGACTTTACCTGGCGCAGCTTCCACGAGGAAACCGCTGCCGGAATGTGCTACACCTCGGGCACCACCGGCGAACCGAAGGGCGTGCTCTACAGCCATCGCTCCAACGTTCTGCACGCGATGATCGCCTGCATGCCCGATGCCATGGGCATGTCGAGCCGCGATGTGATCCTGCCGGTCGTGCCGATGTTCCACGCCAATGCCTGGGGCCTTGCCCAGAGCGCGCCGATGATAGGCGCCAAGCTGGTGATGCCCGGCGGCCGCATGGACGGCCCGTCGATCTATGAGTTGCTCGATACCGAGAAGGTGACGTTCACAGCGGCCGTGCCGACGGTCTGGCTGATGCTTCTCCAGCACCTGGAGGAAACCGGCAAGAAGCTGCCGCATCTGAAGAAGGTGATCATCGGCGGTTCGGCCTGCCCGCGGGCCATGACCAAGAAGTTCCAGGAGGACTACGACGTCCAGGTTTGCCACGCTTGGGGCATGACCGAGATGTCGCCGCTCGGAACGCTTGGCACGATCAAGCCGGAATACACCGAATTTCAGGGCGAAGAGCGCCTCGCGATCCAGGAAAAGCAGGGTCATCCGCCTTTCGGCGTCGAGATGAAGGTCACCGACGACGAGAACCGCGAGCTTCCGTGGGACGGCAAGACATTCGGGCGGCTGAAGGTTCGCGGCCCGGCGGTGGCGCGCGCCTATTATGGCGGGGCGGGCGCGGAGCAGTTCGATCCGGACGGCTGGTTCGACACGGGCGATGTCGCGCATATCGATCCCAACGGCTACATGCAGATCACCGACCGCGCCAAGGATGTCATCAAGTCGGGCGGCGAGTGGATTTCGACCATCGAACTCGAAAACCTGGCCGTGGGGCATCCGGACGTCGCGGAAGCCGCGGTAATCGACGTAAAGCACTCCAAATGGGGCGAGCGTCCGCTGCTGGTGGTCGTCCGAAAACCTGGCCGGGAGCCGGAAAAGTCGGACATTCTAGGATTCATGGACGGAAAGGTCGCGAAGTGGTGGATGCCCGACGATGTCAGCTTCGTCGAGGAAATCCCGCACACCGCGACGGGAAAGATCCAGAAGACGACCTTACGCGAGCAGTTCCGGGACTACCGCCTGCCGACCGAAGCCTGATGGAAAGGCGTTTGCGCTTTCAGGCGGAAACGATTTAGGAAAGGGCAAGGGCGACGGAGATCCATGGCGGCGTATCTGGAACAGCGCACATCGCAGGCCGCGGGCTGGTCGCGCACTCTTGCGACGTTTTCGGCCGTGCTGTTCATTGCCGCCGGCCTTGCCCACCGCTACGGGCTTATTCCCACGCCGCCATTCCTGTCGGTCCTTTCCATTGTCGCCGCGCTGGCGATCGCCGCGCTTGCGCTGGCTGCCTACGGCTTTTTGCGTTTCTGGTATCATGGCGATCTCGGCGGCCGTGACCTGACGATCGGAGGTTTTGTCGCCCTCGCAGTGCTCACGCCCTTTCTGCTGTCCGGCTACCGGGCTTTTATCCACCCGCAGCTCAACGACATTTCGACCGATCTCGGCGCGCCTCCGATGCTGGTCGCCGCCGCGATGTCCCGCAGCCCCGACATGAACGAGGTTGCAGAATTCACACCCGGACACCGCAAGCTGCAGACCGATCACTATCCGGAAGTTACCGGCAGGCGTTACGAGATGCCGCTCGACCGCGCGGCGGAGATTGTCGAGACCATGCTGCAGCGGCAAGGCTGGACAATCGCGACGTCGCGGCCGGCTTTCGTCGGCCAGAGCGAGATGACCATCGAGGCGCTGGCTCACACGCCTTGGCTCGGCTTTCCCTTCGATATAGCGGTGCGGCTGACCGACGAAGGAACTTCGACTTATGTCGACATGCGCTCGGCATCGCGTTACGGCCGGCATGATCTGGGCGACAACGCAGCGCAGATCACGGCATTTCTGGCCCTACTGGATGCCGAAATGGCCGCGCAGACCGGGGCAGCGACGGCGGAATAGCATCCGGAGAAACCGTCAGGCGGATGCGAAAATTCCGTCGATCGATGGAGCGCCCTCGGTCGCCGCAACGCCGCGCGTCACCAGATCCTCGAGGTGCGCAAGCACCGACAGGGCGGCCGCGCCATGCAGCCTCGGGTCGGTATCGCGATAGATCGCGCGGACCATGTCGGCTATGGTTCGGTCGCCTTGGCTCAGGCGTTCGATGATTGCGCGCTCTCGCATTTTACGGTGCGTCTTCAGGCCGCGCACAAAGGCGCGGGGGTTCCTGACCGGGCCACCATGTCCGGGCAGGAAAATCTTGTCGTCGCACTCAAGCAGCCGATCGAGCGAGGCCATGTAGTCGGCCATCGCGCCATCGGGCGGCGCCACGATCGAGGTCGCCCACGCCATCACGTGGTCGGCCGAAAACAGGATGCCGGTTCCGTCGAGCGCGAAGACGGCGTGGTTGGCGGTGTGGCCGGGCGTCAGGATGGTCCGGATCGCCCAGCCGTCTCCGGCCGTCACCGAATTGTCCTGCAATGTCAGGTCCGGCGCGAAGTCTGTATCGGCGCTGGCGTCAAGCGGGTTGATCTCGCCGATGCGCAGCGGCCGCGCCGGGCGGTGCGGTCCTTCGGCGGCGGTGATCGCTCCGGTCTGGCGCGCAAGCCGGCAAGCGAGCGGAGAGTGATCGCGATGAGTGTGGCTGACGAAGATGTGGCTGACCGGCCGACCGGCGATCGCCTGCAGCAAGGCCGAATAATGCGCGTCGTTCTGCGGACCGGGGTCGATGATTGCGAGCGTATCGCGGCCGATTACGTAGCTGTTGGTGCCGTGGAAGGTGAATGGGCCGGGATTGTTGACCGTCAGCCGCAAGACCCCGGGGGCAAGCTCGATCGCCTCGCCGTATGCCGGGTCGAATTGCGTGTCGAAGTTCAGAGCCATTCAAGACCTTGAGGAATACGTAAAATTGTTTGCCGCTTAGCATGGAAGCCAATATACGGAAACCCGACCGGCGTTCGCTCGGCCTCAACCGGAAATGGGGAAAACCATGGCAACTGCACTTACCGCCCGCCCGCTTGTTTCGCTTGCATTGCCCGAAAGCGGCGCCTGGCGGCTGGTAGGCCAATGCGCCCTGGCAATTGCCGGAACCCTTCTTTTGACACTCTCGGCCAAGACAAAAGTCGTGCTCGGACCGGTCGACATGTCGCTGCAGACGCTAGCCGTGTTCATGATCGCGGCCGCATTCGGCATGCGGCTGGCCGTCGCGACGCTGCTTCTGTACATGGCGCAGGGCGCGATTGGCTTTCCGGTGTTCCAGGGTACCCCCGAGAAGGGCGTAGGCCTCGTCTATATGCTCGGTTCGACCGGCGGCTACCTCGCTGGATTCGTCGTCATGGCCGCGATCGTCGGCTGGGCGGCCGACCGCGGCTGGGACCGCAACCCGGTAAAGCTGTTCGGCGCGATGTTGACCGCGGAAGTCGTTATGATGGCCATGGGATTCGCCTGGCTGGCAATGCTGATCGGGGTTGAAAAGTCCTGGCAGTTCGGCGTCGTCCCGTTCATCGTTCCCGACCTGATCAAGGTGGCGCTGGCTTCCGCGCTGGTGCCGGCAATCTGGTCGCTGCTGCCCCGGCAGCGCTGAGTAAACCAATCTCGCTTTCATTCAGCCGCGGCCATGCCGCGGCTGAATGCGTTTCAGCGGACGGATTTCATCCCCGAACGCTCGTTTATCCCCGCGGGGAATGGCATTCCACCAGCGTCGCACATCGCGCAAGTTCCGGCCGGTGATTGCCGCGAATTTGGTAGCCTTCTGCTTGAGAAGCCGGCCGCTTGTGGGAAAATGGCGTGAAATCCACATTTCGCCGCGCCACACCGGCAGGCGACGCTTCCAAGGCGTTCTCATGCTTGCCAAACTTTCCCATCTCGACCGGTTGGAGGCCGAGGCCATCCACATTTTCCGTGAGGTGGCGGCGACGTTTTCGAAGCCGGTGATGCTCTATTCGGTGGGCAAGGACTCGTCTGTCCTGCTGCATCTGGCCATCAAGGCGTTCTACCCCGCCAAGCCGCCGTTTCCGTTTCTCCATGTCGATACGACCTGGAAATTCCGCGAGATGATCGAGTTTCGCGATTCGATGGCCGAGAGACTGGGCTTCGACCTCCTCGTCCACGTCAACGAAGACGGCGTGCGCGACGGCATCAATCCCTTCGACCACGGTTCCAATACGCACACCCACGTCATGAAGACGGTGGGCCTTCGCCAGGCGCTCGACAAGTATGGTTTCGACGCAGCCTTTGGCGGGGCGCGCCGCGACGAGGAAAAGTCTCGCGCCAAGGAGCGCATCTTCTCGTTCCGCAACGCCCAGCATGTCTGGGACCCCAAGAACCAGCGTCCGGAAATGTGGAAGATCTATAACACCCGGATTTCCGCCGGCGAATCGATCCGCGTGTTTCCGCTGTCAAACTGGACCGAACTCGACATCTGGCAATACATCCTGCGGGAAGAGATCCCGATCGTGCCGCTGTATTTCGCCAAGAAGCGGCCGGTGGTCGAGCGCGACGGCATGCTGATCATGCGCGACGATGACCGCATGAAGCTCAGGCCAGGCGAGGTCATCGAAAACCGCATGGTCCGCTTCAGGACGCTTGGCTGCTATCCGCTGACCGGAGCGATCGATTCCGATGCCGACGATCTGGAAGGCATCGTGAACGAAATGCTGATCGCCCGTACTTCGGAACGTCAGGGCCGGCTGATCGACCGCGACGAGGCCGGCTCGATGGAAAAGAAGAAGCGCGAAGGGTATTTCTGAGAATGCGCCACATACTGGCAGAAAATCTCGTCGCGACCGAAACTGTTCGCGACTTCATTGCCGAACAGGAACAGAAATCGCTGCTGCGCTTCCTGACCTGCGGTTCGGTCGACGACGGCAAGTCGACGCTGATCGGCCGCCTGCTGTCCGACACCAAGCAGATTTTCGAAGACCAGCTCGCCACGCTAGAGCGCGATTCGAGGAAGTACGGCACGACCGGCGACGATGTTGATTTCGCATTGCTCGTGGATGGGCTGGAAGCCGAGCGTGAGCAGGGCATCACAATTGACGTCGCATACCGTTTCTTTGCCACGCCCAAGCGAAAATTCATCGTGGCCGACACGCCAGGCCACGAACAATACACGCGCAACATGGCGACAGGCGCTTCGACAGCCGATCTGGCCATAGTGCTCGTCGACGCCAGGCAGGGTGTGCTGCGCCAGACGCGCCGCCATTCGATCATAGCTTCGCTGCTCGGCATCCGCCACGTGGTGTTGGCCGTCAACAAGATCGATCTGGTTGGCTTCGACCGCGACGTGTTCGCGAAGATCGTTGCCGACTACACGGAATTCGCGAAGGATCTGGGCTTCTCGTCCATCGTGCCGATCCCGATGTCGGCGCGCTTCGGCGACAACGTGTCCCGGCGCTCCACCAAGACTGGCTGGTATGCCGGCCCGACCCTCATCGACCACCTCGAAACAGTGGCGGTCGATGCCGCGGCCGAACAGCCGTTCCGGTTTCCCGTGCAATATGTAAACCGGCCCAATCTCGATTTCCGCGGCTTCGCAGGGACGGTCGCTTCTGGCTCCATCGGGACGGGCGACGAGATCGTCGTCGCCAAATCCGGCAAGCAATCGCGCGTCAAGCGCATCGTTGCGCAGGGTGGCGATCTCGAACGGGCGGTGGAAGGGCAGGCTGTCACCATCGTCCTGGAAGACGAGGTCGAGGTTTCGCGCGGCAACCTGCTGGTTGCGCCCGAAGCACGGCCGCAGGTCGCCGATCAGTTCGCTGCCAATTTGGTCTGGTTCGACGAGCAGGCGCTTCTGCCCGGACGGTCATACTTGCTGCGCACCGAAACCGACCAGGCGAGCGCGACGGTTTCGGGATTGAAATACCGCGTCAATGTCAACGATTTTGCCCAGGAAGCGGCGAAATCGCTGGCGATGAACGAGGTCGGCGTCGTCAACATCTCGGCGCAATCGCCGATCGCCTTCGACAGCTTCGCAGAAAACCGGACCACCGGTGCCTTCATTCTCATCGACCGCATCAGCAATGCCACGGTCGGCGCCGGCATGATCCTGCACTCGCTGCGCCGCGCCGACAACATCCACTGGCAGTCGCTCGAGGTGACGAAGAACGCCCGCGCCGCCGCCAAGCAGCAGAAGCCGACGCTGCTCTGGTTCACCGGGCTTTCGGGTTCGGGCAAGTCGACCATCGCCAATCTGCTCGAAAAGAAGCTGCATGCGAGCGGCCGCCATACCTATATTCTCGACGGCGACAACATCCGCCACGGGCTGAACCGCGATCTCGGCTTCTCCGATGAGGATCGCGTGGAGAATATCCGCCGTGTCACCGAGGTGGCGCGCCTGATGGTCGACGCTGGCCTGATGGTAATCGTCTCCTTCATCTCGCCGTTTCGCGCCGAGCGCCGCATGGCACGTGAGATGATGGCGGAGGGCGAGTTCATAGAAGTATTCGTCGACACGCCGTTCGAGGAATGCGCCGCTCGCGATCCGAAAGGCCTCTATGCGAAGGCGCTCGGAGGCGAGATCAAGAACTTCACCGGCCTGGATTCCCCATACGAACGGCCGGAAAGACCGGAAATCCATCTTGAGACGCTCGGCAAGTCTCCCGAGGAGATGGTAGATATCCTCGAAAGCTGGCTAAGCGAGCGCGACATTGCGGACCAACAATACGACGACGGCGGCGGCATCTGACGACGAAGCCATGCTGACGATCTTCGAGCGCCTGGCCCTGGTGGCCGGGCGTCTGGTCATGGACGTGTTCCATGCCGGCATTCTGGTCGAGCACAAGCGCGACGCCTCTCCGGTGACGGCGGCCGACAGGGCGAGCGAGAGGCTGATCCTTGCCGGCCTGCGCGCCGAATACCCCGACATTCCCTGCGTGGCCGAAGAGGAGGCTGCCGAAGGACTTGCGCCGCGCGATCCCGGCCAGACCTTTTTCCTGATCGACCCACTCGACGGGACGAAGGAATTCGTCAGCCGCAACAGCGATTTCACGGTCAACATCGCGCTTGTCCGCCACGGTGTTCCGGAAATCGGCGTGGTGTATGCGCCGTGCAGCGGGCGGTTTTTTTCCGGCCGGCCGGGCAGGGCCGAAGCGATCGAGATTTCGGATCACAGGATCGTCGGGCGTCGCAGGATTTCGGTGCGCGAAGGCAGGACGCCGCTGACCATCGTGGCCAGCCGCTCCCACCGCACGCCCGAGACCGACGCGTTCATAAGAGACATCGAGGCGGCGGAGATCGTCTCCGTGGGCTCGTCGCTGAAATTCTGCCTGATCGCCGGCGGCGAGGCGGATGTCTATCCGCGGTTCGGCCGCACGATGGAGTGGGACACGGCGGCCGGCGACGCGATTTTGCGTGCGGCAGGCGGCATGACCCGCACGCCCGATGGGATGCCGCTCGTCTACGGCAAGCGCAGCCAGCCGGGCGAGTCCGACTACGCCAACCCGTCCTTCATCGCCAGAGGCAGCATTTCCTGAGCGGTGGGGACTACTCGGCCGCCTGCGCGGTCTTCATCTCGATGAAGCTGCGGATCGCACCGACGATCCGGTCCTGATCCTCGACCGTGAGGTAAGGGTGCATGGGCAGGCACAGGATGCGCTTGGGCAGCTCTTCGGAGACGGGCAGCCCGCCCGGTGCGACCGGGTAATCCCGGTATGCGACCTGCTGGTGCAGCGGCTTCACATAGTAGATCACCGTCGGAATGCCCCGTTCCTGCAGGTAGACCTTGAGTTCGTCTCGGTACGGCGTCTCGATGGCGTATTGCGCCCAGGCCGAGCGGCTGCCTTCAGGAATGTGGGCGGTCTTGACCAGATTGTGCAGAGCGCCGCGATAGCGCTGCGCCACGGCCTGCCGCGCGACCATCTCGTCTTCAAGGATGGCCAGCTTCTCGATCAGGATCGCCGCCTGCAGCGTGTCCAGCCGTGAGTTCAGGCCGACATGGATGTTGTCGTACTGGGTCTCGCCCTTGCCGTGGAAGGCGAAGGAGCGGAGCTTTGCCGCCATCTCGTCGTCATTGGTGAACATGGCGCCGCCGTCGCCATAGCAGCCGAGCGGCTTGGCCGGATAGAAGCTCGTCGCGCCAATGCTCCCGAAGGAGCCGCACATCCGGCCTCCAGTCGAGCCACCGATTGCCTGCGCGGCATCCTCGATGACCAGCAGGTTTTCGCGTTCGGCGATCTCCGAGATTGCCGCGTAGTCGGCGCCGAGCCCGAACAGGTCGACCGGGATGATCGCCCGTGGCGTCAGCCGCCCCTCTTTCTTGACCATGGCGATCGCGTCTTCGAGGCTGGCGATGTCGATATTGTACGTGTCGGCGTCGACGTCGACGAAGACCGGTTCGGCCTTGGCGAGCGCAACGACCTCGGCCGTTGCTGCGAAAGTGAAGCTCGGCACGAACACCGCGTCGCCCGGCCCGATGCCCGAAGCGAGAAGAGGCAGCAGCAGGGCATCGGTGCCGTTGGCGCAGGCAACCACGTGCTTGACGCCGACATAGGCGGCGAGCTGGTTCTCGAATTCGGTAACCTGCGGGCCGAGGATATAGCGGCCGTCGTCGACCACGCGGTCGATCGCCGCCCTCAGCTGGTCCCGAATTCTTTCGCGCTGCGCGCCGAGGTCGATAAATTGCATGCCTGCTCCGAATGGTGCTCTTTCCGATATCGCGCCGCTGATAGCACGAGTTGATTTGGCCAAGAAAGCTCAAGCCGGTGCGGCATTGCCGCGGCGCTGCGTCACGCGTTACCGGCTAAATGCCGGCATAGGCGCGCAATCCGGCGCATTGGGGCAAATTCTGCTTGCCGGTTGTCGCTTCCCGGAATCACCCGAAACATAAAGTGATGCAGGCCTTGGTGGCTTCAGACGCTTCAGACGATCTCATGCCGCCAGGGCGGATTTGCGCCGGCGCGCGAGACGGTGATGGCCGCAGCCTTTGCTCCGAGCGTGAGCGCGTCGCGAATGGCCTGTTCGGAAAGCTCTTCCAGAGCCGCTTTAGACAGCAGGCCGCCGTCATGCAGCGACGCCAGAATGCCGGCGTTGAAGGTGTCGCCCGCGCCGACGGTGTCGACGACCATAACGCGCTCGGGCATGACGGAAACGGTGTGGCGCTTCGTGTATCCCACCGCGCCCTTGCTGCCATGGGTGACGACGATGAGCTTAGGCCCGCTCTCCAGCCATTTGCGCACCTGATCCTCCTCGGAGCCCTCGTTTCCAAACCAGGCGAGATCCTCGTCGGAAAGTTTGATGATGTCTGCCAGCGCCATCATCCGGCGTATGCGGTCATTATGCTTTTCCTTGTCGGGGATGAAGCCTGGCCGGATATTGGGGTCGAGCATCGTCACGCGCCGGTCGGCTTCCCGCTTCATCAGCGCCTCGTAGGCCGAGCCGCACGGTTCCGGGATCAGGCTGATGGCGCCGAACAGCATCGCATCGACATCGTCGCCGAGAAGCGGCAGGTCGGCTTCGGTGAGCATGCGGCCGGCGGTGTTTTCGTCGTAAAACGTATAGGTGGCATGGCCGTCGGTCAGCCGCACGAACGCCAGCGTGGTCGGCCGCGCCGAAACGTCCGCGTAGCGGGAGCCCGCATTGCTGGAGGCCAGCACCTCCCGGATCTGCTGGCCGAACAGGTCGGACGACAGGCCGGAGAAGAATTCGACCGGCACGCCGAGCCGGCCGAGCGCGATCGCCGTATTGAAGATCGCTCCGCCGGCATAAGGCGCGAACGCCGCTTCGCCAGAAGTGCTTTCACGCGGCAGCATATCGATGAGCGCTTCGCCACAGCACAGGATCATGATTTCCGACTCCGATGGTCATGCGCCCCTGCATGGGCGGCTTTGCAAGCAATAGTGTCTGGCGCGGCTAACCGGCAACCGGCCAGCACGGGCGATCCGGGCGGCATCTTCGCTATCCTCAGGAAAGCCGTGTGTCGCCGATGAGGAAGCGCTCCGATAGCGGCAGGCTTGCGCCGCCGAGCGCGCGTGCATGTATGCCGACCGTGCCCTCTCGAACCAGCGGGACAGTCAGCCCTTCCACATCGACCTTCTGCAGCGAGGTCTTGACCGCTTCGACCAAGCGCTTGCGGATCGGCTCAGGCATCCAGCCCTCGATGATTGCGGCCTCGAAATCTATCACGGCCGAAGCCGAAACGATGGCGTAGGCGAGTGCGTCGGCCGCGGTCGACATCCACAAATCCAGGTCGGGGCCGATGTCTCCCCAATCTTCCGGAGAGGTCCACAGATACGATGCGTCGATGCCCTTGCCGTTGAGCGTACGTTCAAGAATGGCGATGGAGGCGACGTCGATCAGCTGGATTGGCCGGCCGTCTGGGCCAGGCACAGGCATCGAACCCAGTGCGCCGGCATTGCCGCTGGGGCCGGTATAAAGCCTGCCGTTCAGGACCAGCCCACCGCCGGCAAACGCGCCGATGTAGAAATAGATGAAATCGCGCAGCGGCCCACTTTGCCCGAATACCAGTTCGGCGCCGCATGCCGATGTCGCGTCGTTCTGCAGATAGACAGGAAAGTTGCACTCGGCCCGGATCTTTTCGCGTATGTCGAGATGACGCCACTGGTCCATGATCTCGGGTGGCGCTCCGGCCGTTTCCGCCCAGTTCCAGAGCTCGAAGGGCATGGCGATGCCGAGGCCGGCGATGCGCTTGTCCTGCTCCTCGTCGAGGCTGGCGCGCAGCTCCGCGATGCCGGATTTGACGAATTCGATAGTCTCCTCGGACGCCGGAAAGTGATAAGAATGCTGGAGCATGCCACGGACATTGCCGAGGAAATCGATCAGCACGAGTTCGGCGCTGCGCCGGCCGATCTTCAGCCCAAGGAAATAGGCCCCTTCCGGGTTGAGCGACATGGGAATCGACGGCTGGCCGATCTTTCCACGCACCGGCTCTTCGCGCACGAGCAGCCCGTCATCCTCTAGCTCGCGCATGATCACGGAGACGGTCTGCGCCGAAAGCCTGGTCATGCGCGCAATGTCGGACTTGGCCAGGCTGCCGTGGCGGCGAACAAGCGAGAGCACGAGCCGCTCGTTGTGATCCCTCATTCCGCTCTGGTTCGTGCCATGATGAAACCGGCTCTCCCCCAGTTCGCGCGAACCGTGCCTGAGATCGCCGGATTGCACCTATTCCTCCCCGTTGCTCGTTCTTGTCTTTTCCGCAAGAATGACCAGCAACCTTCGGCCTGTCAATAATAAATAAGAGTGATTTAATTATTGACAAACCAATTAGGCTGCTGTTTTCTGATGCGAGATTGCCGAGGGCGACAGCGCCTCGACGTCTGGAAGATGCCGGCTTTCCGGCATCGGTCGTGTTTCACTGGGAGGATAACCGTGACCAAAACCGCAATTCTGAAATCCACCGTTTTCGGGGCGGCTGCCGCTGCTCTTCTGGCGTTTGCGCCCGCCGCATCGGCGCAAGATGTGAGCGCCTGCCTCATTACCAAGACCGATACCAATCCGTTCTTCGTCAAGATGAAGGAAGGCGCCACCGCGAAGGCGACTGAACTCGGCATCACGCTGAAGGCTTATGCCGGCAAGGTAGATGGCGATTCGGAAAGCCAGGTCGCGGCCATCGAAAGCTGCATCGCCGACGGTGCCAAGGGCATCCTGATCACGGCGTCCGATACCAAGGGCATCGTGTCGACGGTCAAGAAGGCGCGCGACGCCGGCATTCTGGTCATCGCGCTCGATACTCCACTCGATCCGCTCGATGCTGCCGACGCAACCTTCGCGACCGACAACTTCGAGGCGGGCCGGCTGATAGGCGCTTGGGCCGCCGCGACGCTGGGCGACAAGGCGAAGGACGCGAAGATCGGCTTCCTCGACCTGACGCCGGACCAGCCGACCGTCGACGTGCTGCGCGACCAGGGCTTCATGGCGGGCTTCGGCATCGACACCAAGGACGTGAACAAGATCGGCGACGAGGACGATCCGCGCATCGTCGGCCACGATGTCACCAACGGCAACGAGGAAGGCGGCCGCAAGGCCATGGAAAACCTCTTGCAGAAGGATCCGTCGATCAACGTCATCCACACCATCAACGAGCCTGCCGCCGTCGGCGCCTATCAGGCGCTCAAGGCCGTCGGCATGGAAGGCAACGTCCTGATCGTTTCGGTCGACGGCGGCTGCCCCGGCGTGAAATCGGTAGCGGAGGGAGTGATTGGCGCCACGTCCCAGCAATATCCGCTGCAGATGGCCGCGCTCGGCATCGAGGCGATCGCCGCCTTCGCCAAGGACGGTACCAAGCCCAAGCCGACAGAAGGCAAGGAGTTCTTCGATACCGGCGTCAATCTGGTGACCGACAAGCCGGCCGAAGGCGTTCCGTCGATCGACACCAAGGAAGGCACGGCGAAGTGCTGGGGGTGAAAAAGCCGACGTGAATTCTACTCCGGCGGCCATCTGACGGCGTCTTCTGCGCTTCCGGTGCTCACGGACTTATGTCCGCTCCGCTCCGGTTCTCGAAGCCATCCGCCATCTGACTCGCCGGAGCGAATTCTCATCCGGCTTTGACGACCTTCAGATCTCCGACCCGGTCGGGACTTGATCCCCGACCGGTTTAGACTGACGATACATCCGCCGAAGCGACGAATAAAACTACGCCGGCAAAGACCGGCTTTCGGCAGGGAAACGCTGCGCTTTTGCGCGATGGGAGTTGATATGGCCGAAGCTCAGGAATTCGAAAAGGTTCTGTCGGGCAGCGACACGTCGGTCGCGGCGTTCGAGGATCACGGCGCATCGTTCGTGATGCGGATACAGCATTTCCTGCACTCGACGCCGGCGGCGGTCCCGCTGATCGTGCTTTTGCTGGCCATCGTCATTTTCGGCCTGAGCATCGGCGGACGGTTCTTCTCCTCCTATACGCTTACCTTGATCCTCCAGCAGATCGCCGTGGTGGGCATTCTAGGCGTGGCGCAGACTCTGGTGATCCTGACGGCTGGCATCGACCTGTCGATCGGCGTCGTGATGGTGATCTCGGCGGTCGTCATGGGCAATTTCGCCGTGGGCTACGGCTGGCCCGCGATCATCGCCATCCCGATTGGCCTGGTGGTTGGCGCGCTTTGCGGACTGCTGAATGGGGCGTTGGTCGCCTATGTGAAACTGCCGCCCTTCATCGTGACGCTGGGAACGTGGAACATCGTCATGGCGACGAATTTCATCTACTCCGCCAACGAGACGATCCGCGACGCCGACGTCGCTGCCCAGGCGCCGCTGCTGCATCTGTTCGGGACGAGCTTTAAGCTCGGAAATGCGGTGTTGACCTTCGGCGTTATCGCTATGGTTATACTGGTTCTAGTCCTCTGGTACGCCCTCAACCATACCGCCTGGGGGAGGCACGTCTATGCGGTCGGCGACGATCCAGAAGCGGCGAAGCTCTCCGGCATCGAGACGAAGAAAGTTCTGATGTCTGTCTACGCGCTGGCCGGGCTGATCGCTGCGTTCGCGGCCTGGGTTGCGATCGGCCGCAACGGCTCGATCTCCCCCTCCTGGGCGGTCACCGACTACAATCTTCAAGCCATCACCGCGACGGTCATCGGCGGCATATCGCTGTTCGGCGGGCGAGGCTCGATCCTCGGCACGCTGTTCGGCGCAATGATCGTCGGCGTCGTCTCCATGGGCTTGAACATGCTCGGCGCCGATCCGCAATGGAAGGTGCTTCTGACCGGTGTGCTCATCATCGGCGCCGTCGCCATCGACCAGTGGATCAGAAAGGTTTCGGTGTAGCCATGACCACCACGCAACCGTTGCTCACCGCGCGCGGGCTGACCAAGCGCTATGGCCGCGTCACCGCGCTCGACAATGCCGATTTTGACCTCTATCCGGGCGAAATCCTGGCGGTGATCGGAGACAACGGCGCCGGCAAGTCCTCGCTGATCAAGGCGATCTCCGGCGCAGTTCATCCCGATGAGGGTGAGATCCGCTTGAACGGCGAGGTGATCAATTTCAAGTCGCCGATGGAAGCGCGCGACGCCGGCATCGAGACGGTTTACCAGAATCTTGCCCTGTCGCCTGCGCTCTCGATCGCCGACAACATGTTTCTCGGGCGCGAGATCCGCAAGCCCGGTTTTCTCGGCCAGTGGTTCAGGATGCTGGACCGCCCGGCCATGGAAAAGCGCGCCCGGGAGAAGCTTACGGAACTCGGGCTGATGACCATCCAGAACATTGGCCAGGCCGTCGAAACGCTTTCGGGAGGGCAGCGCCAGGGCGTCGCCGTCGCGCGGGCGGCCGCATTCGGTTCGAAAGTGGTGATCATGGACGAGCCCACGGCGGCGCTCGGCGTCAAGGAATCGCGCCGCGTTTTGGAACTCATTCTGGACGTGAAACGGCGCGGCCTGCCGATCGTACTCATCTCGCACAACATGCCGCATGTATTCGAGGTCGCCGACCGCATCCATATCCACCGGCTCGGCCGCCGGCTGACGGTCATCGATCCGAAGCAGTACACGATGTCCGACGCCGTGGCTTTCATGACCGGGGCCAAGCCGGCGCCGGAGCAGATGGTGGCGGCATAGCCAAAAGTACGAACTTGCCTGCGGCGTTTAATCGATTGTGCTTGCCGCGGGATCGGATAGCATGAAAACGGGAGGAATCTGGAGCTACGCCGCTTTGACGGAGCTCCAATTCGAAAACGCTCAAGAGGCGATATGACGCTGACGACAACCGAACTCCCACGGCTGAATTTGACAAATCCCGACCCCAAAGCACTCGCTGCCGAAATCCTGGAAGCCCTGAAATACAGGGTCGGCAAGGATGCGGCGGTCGCGACGCGCGAGGACTGGCTGACCGCCGCGATCAAGGTTGTGCGCGATCGTATCGTCGACCGCTGGCACGAATCCACCAAGGAGGCGTACGAAGCCGGCGCCAAGCGCGTCTATTACCTGTCGCTGGAATTCCTGATCGGCCGGCTGATGCGGGATGCGTTCTCCAACCTCGGCGTGATGGACGCAATGCGCGAGGCGCTCGCCACGCTAGGCGTCGATCTGGACGTGATTGCCGCGCTGGAGCCCGACGCCGCACTCGGCAATGGCGGCCTGGGACGGCTCGCCGCCTGCTTCATGGAATCGATGGCGACGGTTGGCGTGCCGGCGCATGGCTACGGCATCCGCTATGCCAACGGCATGTTCCGCCAGGAAATCCATGACGGCTGGCAGGTCGAGCTGCCCGAGACCTGGCTCGACCACGGCAATCCATGGGAATTCGAGCGGCGGGAGCGGTCTTTCGAGGTTGGTTTCGGCGGAACGGTTGAATCGGTGACCAGCAAGGACGGACGCCTGGAGCGCCATGTCTGGAAGCCTCACGACCGGCTGCTGGCCGTCGCCTACGACACTCCCGTCGTTGGCTGGCGCGGCGCCCGCGTCAACACGCTGCGGCTGTGGTCGGGAATGCCGATCGACCCGATCCTGCTGGACGCCTTCAACGCCGGAGACCACATCGGCGCGCTGCGCGAGAGCAACAAGGCCGATGCGCTGTCTCGCGTGCTCTATCCCGCCGATTCGAGCGAAGCCGGCCAGGAACTGCGGCTGCGGCAGGAATATTTCTTCTCTACCGCCTCCCTGCAGGACATCATCCAGCGGCATCTCAGCCAATATGGCGATCTACTGTCGCTGCCCGATAAGGCGGCAATCCATCTCAACGACACCCATCCGGCAATCGCCGTGGCCGAACTGCTGCGGCTCCTGATGGACGTGCATCTGCTCGATTTCGACACCGCCTGGGACATCAGCAAGCGAACTTTCGCTTACACCAACCACACGCTGCTGCCCGAGGCGCTGGAAAGCTGGGCGGTGCCGCTGTTCGAGCGGCTGCTGCCGCGGCACATGCAGATCATCTACGCGATCAACGCGGAGATCCTGCTGGAGGCGCGAGCTTCGGATCAGTTCAACGGCGAGGAGATCAGCCGCATCTCGCTGATCCAGGAGAATGGCGAACGCCGGGTCCGCATGGGCAATCTGGCCTTCGCCGGTTCCCATTCGATCAACGGCGTTTCGGCCCTGCACACCGAATTGATGAAGGAAACGGTGTTCGCCGACCTGCACCGGCTCTATCCCGAGCGCATCAACAACAAGACCAACGGCATCACGCCGCGCCGCTGGCTGTTCCAGAGCAATCCCGGGCTGACGACGCTCATCCGCGAAGCCATCGGCGATCGCTTCCTGGACGAAATCGATGCGCTGAAGGAACTGGACGGATTTGCCGAAGATGCCTCGTTCCGCGAGCAGTTCGCATCGGTAAAGCGCGCCAACAAGGAGCGGCTGGCGGCGATGATCATGGAGCGCCAGGGCATCAGGATCGATCCGTCGGCGCTGTTCGATATCCAGATCAAGCGCATCCACGAATACAAGCGCCAGCTTTTGAACATCATCGAGGCCGTGGCGCTTTACGACCAGATCCGTTCGCATCCCGAGCGGGACTGGATGCCACGCGTAAAATTCTTTGGCGGCAAGGCGGCGCCCAGCTATCACAATGCCAAGCTGATCATCAAACTGGCCAACGACGTTGCCAGGGTGATCAATCGCGATCCGGCTGTCCGCGGCCTGCTCAAGGTGGTGTTCGTGCCGAACTACAATGTCAGCACGGCCGAGATCATGGTTCCCGCCGCCGACCTCTCCGAGCAGATTTCGACCGCCGGCATGGAGGCTTCCGGCACCGGCAACATGAAGTTCGCGCTGAACGGCGCCCTGACCATCGGCACGCTCGACGGGGCGAATGTCGAGATCAAGGAGTGCGTTGGCGATGAAAACATCTTCATTTTCGGCCTGACGGCCGCGGAGGTGGCCGAGAGGCGCGACAATGGCTACGCGCCGCGTTCGGTCATCGAGGGTTCGCCGGAGCTTTCGCAGGCGCTTGCCGCGATCTCTTCAGGCGTCTTTTCGCCGGACGATCGCGCCCGCTACCGCGGATTGACGGACGGGCTCTACCAGCATGACTGGTTCATGGTCGCGGCCGATTTCGACGCCTATGCCGACGCGCAGCGCCAGGTCGACGCCGTCTGGCGCGACAGTCCCGACTGGTATGCCAGGGCAATCCACAACGTCGCCCGGACGGGATGGTTCTCATCGGACCGCACCATTCGCCAATACGCCAACGAAATCTGGAACGTCCCGGCATGATGTGATTTCCTGACCGTAGTGCGGAAGCCTTGAGGAGGGGCGCCGATCATGAAGAAGCCGCGTGCGACCGCCGGGACGAAAGAGCTACCCGGCCTCACCGCGCGCAGCGATGTCGAGGCGATTGTTTCGGGCAGGCATGGTGATCCGTTTTCGGTCCTGGGAGTTCACGAAGCAGATGGCAGGCTGGTGGCGCGCTGCTTCGTGCCGCATGCGGAATTCGTGACCGCCTTCACGCTTCAGGGAAAGAAGGCAGGCGAACTTGCGCGCGTCCACGACGCCGGATTCTTCGAAGGCAAGCTTTCGATCCGCAAGCGCCAGCCGCTGAAATATCTGGCGAGGAATGCCGGCGGAGAATGGCAACTGACGGACCCTTATTCGTTCGGGCCGGTCCTTGGGCCCATGGACGATTATTTCATTGCCGAAGGCTCGCATCTCAGGCTTTTCGACAAGCTTGGCGCACATCTCATCTCACATGAGGGCGCCTCCGGCGTGCACTTCGCGGTCTGGGCGCCCAATGCCCGGCGCGTCTCCGTCGTCGGCGATTTCAACGAGTGGGATGGCCGTCGCCATTCCATGCGCCACCGCATCGATACCGGCATCTGGGAAGTGTTCGTGCCCGATCTCGGCGAGGGGCGACCGTATAAATACGAGATCATCGGGCCTAAGGGCGAAAAACTGCCGTTGAAGGCCGATCCGTTCGCTTTCCGCTCCGAACTCCGACCGGCGACGGCTTCGGTGACCACCACGCCGCTTCGGCACGAATGGGGCGACGAGGCGCACAAGGCGTTCTGGCGGGACGCGGACATTCGTCGCGAGGCGATCTCGATCTACGAGGTCCACGCCGGCTCGTGGCAGCGCCACCCGGACGGCTCCTTCCTGTCATGGGACGAACTTGCCGACCGGCTTATCCCCTATGTCGTCGATACCGGCTTCACGCATATCGAGTTCATGCCGATTACCGAGCATCCCTACGATCCTTCATGGGGCTATCAGACGACCGGTTTGTATGCGCCGACTGCGCGGTTCGGCGAGCCGGAGGGGTTTGCGCGCTTTGTCGACGGTGCGCATCGGGCAGGCCTCGGCGTCATTCTCGATTGGGTGCCGGCGCATTTCCCGGTCGACGAGCACGGCCTGATCTGGTTCGACGGCACAGCGCTCTACGAGCATGCCGACCCGCGCAAGGGGTTTCATCCCGACTGGAACACCGCGATCTACAATTTCGGCCGTCGGGAGGTCGTGTCGTTCCTCGTCAACAACGCGCTGTTCTGGGCCGAGAAATACCATCTCGACGGCCTGCGGGTCGATGCGGTCGCCTCGATGCTCTACCTCGATTATTCGCGCAAGGCGGGGGAGTGGATCCCCAACGAGCTTGGTGGGCGCGAGAACCTCGAAGCGGTGAAGTTTCTGCAAAAGATGAACATCGCCGTCTATGGCGCACATCCCGGTGTCATCACCATCGCCGAAGAGTCCACTTCCTGGCCAAAGGTGTCGCAGCCCGTGCATGAAGGCGGGCTAGGCTTCGGCTTCAAGTGGAATATGGGCTTCATGAACGACACGCTGGAATACCTGTCGAAAGAGCCGATCCACCGCAAGCACCACCATGGCGAGATCACATTCGGCCTAGTCTATGCGTTCAGCGAGAATTTTGTCTTGCCGCTTTCCCATGACGAGGTGGTGCACGGCAAAGGCTCGCTGCTCACCAAGATGGCCGGCGACGACTGGCAGAAGTTCGCGACGCTGCGCGCCTACTACGCCTTCATGTGGGGCTATCCCGGCAAGAAGCTTCTGTTCATGGGCCAGGAGTTTGCCCAGCGCGACGAATGGAGCGAAGCAAGGTCGCTGGACTGGCAGGTGCTCGACCACGCGCCGCACCGGGGCATGCGGCAGCTGGTGCGCGATCTCAATTATCTCTACCGCTCGCGTCCGTCGCTGCATGCGCGCGATTGCGAACCGGAGGGCTTTTCCTGGCTCGTGGTGGACGATAGCCAGAATTCGGTATTTGCCTGGCTGCGCACGGCGCCGGACGGCAATCCGGTCGCCGTCATTTCCAACTTCACGCCTGTGCCGCGCGAAAACTACCGTATTCCGCTGCCGTCTGCGGGGCGGTGGCGCGAGGTCATGAACACCGACGCCGCCGACTATGGTGGATCGGGCAAGGGCAATGCGGGCGTGATCGTGGCGACGGAAGGTGCTGGAGGAGAAGTGTCGGGGACGATGCTTCTGCCGCCGCTGGCCACGATCATGCTCGAATGCATGCCGGAATGAGTAAATGGGAGGGTAACATGGTGGACACGAAACGGACCCAACCGCTGGCGCGCGACGCAATGGCCTACGTGCTGGCGGGCGGACGCGGCAGCCGTCTCAAGGAATTGACCGACCGGCGCGCCAAGCCCGCTGTCTATTTCGGCGGCAAGACCCGCATCATCGATTTCGCCCTGTCCAACGCCCTGAATTCCGGCATTCGCCGCCTCGGTGTCGCGACGCAGTACAAGGCGCACTCGCTGATCCGCCATCTGCAGCGAGGCTGGAATTTCCTACGGCCCGAGCGCAATGAGAGCTTCGACATCCTGCCGGCGAGCCAGCGTGTTTCGGAAACGCAGTGGTATGAAGGCACCGCCGATGCAGTCTACCAGAACATCGACATAATCGAGAGCTACGGCCCCGAATACATGGTGATTCTGGCCGGCGACCACATCTACAAGATGGATTATGAAATGATGCTGCGCCAGCACGTCGAGGCCAACGCTGACGTGACGGTGGGCTGCCTGGAAGTGCCGCGCATGGAGGCGACCGGCTTCGGCGTGATGCATGTCGACAAGAAGGACAACATCATCTCCTTCATCGAAAAACCCGCCGACCCGCCCGGCATTCCCGACAAACCCGATCACGCGCTCGCTTCGATGGGCATCTACGTGTTCCGGACGAAATTCCTGATGGACCAGTTGCGCCGCGACGCCGCCGAGCCGGATTCTAGCCGCGATTTCGGCAAGGATATCATCCCCTACATAGTCCAGCACGGTAAGGCGATCGCGCACCGCTTCGCCAAGTCGTGCGTCCGTTCGACGGCTGAAAACGAGGCGTACTGGCGCGATGTCGGAACGGTCGACGCCTACTGGGAGGCGAATATCGACCTAACCGACATCACGCCGGAACTGGACCTCTACGATCGCGACTGGCCAATCTGGACCTATGCCGAACTGAAGCCGCCGGCAAAATTCGTCCACGACGAGGATGGCAGGCGCGGCGAGGCGATATCCTCGCTCGTTTCGGGCGACTGCATCGTTTCCGGCGCTTCGCTGAGACGTAGCCTGATCTTCACCGGCGCGCGCATCAATTCCTATTCGACGCTCGAGGAAGTCGTCATGCTTCCCGACTGCTATGTCGGGCGCGGCGCGAGGCTGAAGCGGGTCGTTATCGACCATGGCGTGAAAATCCCCGAAGGGCTGGTGGTCGGCGAGGATCCGGTGCTTGACGCCAAACGCTTCCGCGTATCTGAGAAAGGCATCTGCCTGATTACGCAGGAGATGATCGACAGGCTGGACGCCTGACGATGCAGGTGCTTGCCGTAACGCCGGAGATATTTCCGCTGATCAAGACCGGCGGGCTGGCCGACGTGACGGGCGCCTTGCCGGTGGCGCTGGCAGCGCAGGGCGTAGCAACGCGAACCCTGATCCCGGGCTACCCGACGGTGATGAGCGCCTTCAGGAAGAAGAAGGCGCTGTACCAGTATCCCGGCTTGCATGGCGGCAAGGCCGCGATCCACGCCGCCAGCGTCTCGGGCCTCGAACTCTTCGTGCTCGACGCGCCGCATTTGTTCGACCGCGCCGGCGGACCTTACGGCGATGCGACCGGAGCCGACTGGCCGGACAATTGGCGGCGGTTCGCCGCACTTAGCCAAGTCGGCGCGGACATAGCGGGCGGCGCGATTTCCGGCTATGCGCCCGACCTCGTCCATGTCCACGACTGGCAATCGGCGATGACGCTCGCTTACATGCGCTACGGAAAGGCTGGCACCGTTCCGTCCGTCATGACGGTCCACAATCTGGCCTTCCAGGGGCAGTTCGCCGCCGCGATATTTCCGGAGTTGGGGCTGCCGGCGTCGGCAATGGCGCTGGACGGCGTCGAATATTATGGCGGCGTCGGTTTCCTGAAAGCAGGCCTGCAGGCCGCGTCCGCGATCACCACGGTGAGCCCTACATATGCGCAGGAAATCTGTACGCCGGCCTTTGGAATGGGGCTCGACGGTCTCCTCAATTTGCGCGCAGGCGATCTGCACGGCATCGTCAACGGCATCGACACTGAGATCTGGAATCCGGCGACGGATCCGCACCTTATGGCGAACTATTCATCGAAATCGCTCAAGGCGCGCAAGACCAACCGCAAGGCTGTCGAAGACCGCTTCAATCTGGTTTCCGACGACAGCCCGATCGTCTGTGTCGTCAGCCGGCTGACCTGGCAGAAGGGCATGGACATCCTTGCCGCGTCGCTTGATGACCTCGTCGCGGCTGGCGCGCGGCTCGCTGTACTAGGCTCCGGCGATCAGGGTCTGGAAGGCGCGCTGCTGGCTGGCGCGGCACGGCATCGCGGCCGCGTCGGCATTGTCGTCGGCTACGACGAGGCCCTGTCGCACATGATGCAGGGCGGCTGCGACGCCATCGTCATACCGTCGCGCTTCGAGCCTTGCGGGCTGACGCAGCTTTACGGGCTGCGCTACGGCTGCGTGCCCGTCGTGGCGCGCACCGGCGGGCTGGCCGATACGGTGATCGACGCCAATGAGGCGGCGATCGCCGCTGGGGTGGCCACAGGATTCCAGTTCGCGCCGGAAAGTGCGGCTGCTCTCGGCCACGCGATCCGGCGGGTAGTATCGGCGCATGCCGATCCTGCCGTGTGGGCGGCGATGCAGAAACAGGGCATGAAATCTGATGTTTCGTGGGATCGCAGCGCCCAAAAATACGTTCAGCTCTACAAATCCTTGATAGCGAAAGGGCAGCCTGCCGAATGACGAGAACAGTTGAAACCAAACCGTTCAGCGACCAGAAGCCGGGTACCTCCGGCTTGCGCAAGAAAGTGCCGGTTTTCCAGCAGGAACATTATGCCGAGAATTTCATCCAGTCGGTTTTCGATTCCCTCGAAGGCTTTCAGGGCCAGACACTGGTGATCGGCGGCGATGGCCGCTACTTCAACCGTGAGGTCATCCAGACGGCGATTGCCATGGCTGCCGGCAACGGCTTTGGCCGCGTGATCGTCGGGCAGGGCGGCATCCTGTCGACGCCGGCCGCATCGCACATCATCCGCAAATACCAGGCGTTCGGCGGCCTTATCCTGTCGGCCAGCCACAATCCCGGCGGTCCGCACGAGGATTTCGGCATCAAGTACAATGCAGGCAATGGCGGCCCGGCGCCCGAAAAGCTGACAGATGCCATCTTTGAGCGATCCAAGGCGATTTCGCGCTTTTTGATTGCCGATATCGGCCAGATCGACCTCGACCGCCTGAACTCCGTCGATGCGGGCGGCATGAAAGTGGAGGTGATCGACCCGGTCGCCGACTATGCCGAACTTATGGAGACGCTGTTCGATTTCGATGCGATCCGGAATATGTTCAAGGGTGGGTTCCGCATGGCGTTCGACGCGATGCACGCGGTGACCGGACCCTACGCCAAGGAGATCCTCGAAAAGCGGCTCGGCGCGCCGGCCGGCACCGCGCGTAATTTCGTTCCGCTGCCGGATTTCGGCGGCCATCACCCCGATCCGAACCTCGTCCACGCCAAGGCGCTGTACGACGAGATGATGAGCGACAACGCTCCCGATTTCGGCGCGGCGTCCGATGGCGACGGCGACCGCAATCTGGTCATCGGCAGGGGCATCTTCATCACGCCGTCCGACTCGCTGGCGATGCTTGCCGCCAACGCGCATGTGGCGCCGGGCTACAAGGCCGGGCTGAAGGGCATCGCGCGCTCGATGCCGACCAGCGGCGCGGCCGACCGCGTCGCCGAAAAGCTCGGCATCGGCATGTATGAGACGCCGACCGGCTGGAAATTCTTCGGCAATCTGCTCGACGCCGGCATGGCGACGATCTGCGGCGAGGAAAGTGCCGGCACCGGCTCCGACCATGTCCGCGAAAAGGACGGGCTTTGGGCCGTGCTGCTCTGGCTGAACATTCTGGCGGTGCGCGGCGAGAGCGCCCGCGACATCGCAACGAAGCACTGGGCGACCTATGGCCGGAACTATTATTCGCGGCATGATTACGAAGAGGTCGAGGTCGAAGCCGCTAACCGGCTGATGACGGAACTGCGCGGCAGGCTGGCGGCGCTGCCCGGAACGGCGGTGCGTGGCATGAAAATCGCCGCCGCCGATGACTTTGCCTATCACGACCCGGTCGACGGTTCGGTGAGCAAGAACCAGGGAATCCGCATCATGTTCGAGGGTGGCTCGCGCGCGGTATTCCGGCTTTCCGGCACCGGCACGTCCGGCGCCACGCTCAGGCTCTATGTCGAGCGCTACGAGCCCGACCCCGCGCGCCATGATCTCGACACCCAGGAGGCGCTCTCCGAACTGATAGCGGCGGCGGGCGAGATCGCCGGCATCCGCCGCCATACCGGGCGGGAAAAGCCGAGCGTCATTACGTGAGGTTGCTGATGACAGCCACTGGCGGCGCTGTTCTCTGATGAATTTTCGCCCTCCTTTAGGCGCCATCCCGGCCGCCGACGGCATCCGCTTCTCCGTCTGGTCCGGCGCTGCCGAGCGGCTGTGGGTTTCTATCTTCGACGATACGGGCGACCGCGAAATCGATCGGCTCGAACTTGTGGCGGAGGGCGACGGCGTTCACGCCCTGACCGTGTCCGGTCTGAATGCCGGAACACGTTACGGATTTCGCGCCGACGGTGAATATGCGCCTGAACGCGGGCTGTGGTTCGACCCGGCAAAGCTGCTGATGGACCCGTATGCCGTTGCAATTGACAGGCCGTATGTATTCGATCCGCGCATTTCGGCTGGACGCGGCGAAGGTATGGATACGGCTGCGCTCACGCCGAAGGCCATCGCCGCAGTCCTGCCGCAGCCGGCTGCGGCGAAGCCGCCTTTGTTCAAATCCGGCGGGCTGATCTACGAGGTCGCTGTCCGGGCGTTCACGATGCGCCATCCGGCGGTGCCCGAAGCGCAGCGCGGTACAATCGCGGCGCTCGCCCATCCCGCCATCATCGAGCACCTCTCGAAGTTCGGCGTGTCGGCCGTCGAATTGATGCCGGTGGTCGCCTGGATCGATGAGCGGCATCTGCCGCCGCTCGGGCTGACCAACGCATGGGGCTACAATCCGGTTTCGTTCATGGCGCTCGATCCGCGGCTCGCGCCCGGTGGCATCGCCGAATTGCGTAACACGGTGGCGGCGCTGCGCGACGCGGGCATCGGCGTCATCCTAGACCTCGTCTTCAACCATACCGGCGAGAGCGACGAGCTTGGCCCGACGCTATCGCTGCGCGGGCTGGACAACCGGGCCTACTATCGCCATGCTCCCGGCAGTCCCGGAAAGCTGGTCAATCATACCGGAACCGGCAACACGATCGCCTGCGACCATCCGGCGGCGCGGCAACTAATTCTGGATTCGCTTCGGCATTTCGTCCTCCAAGCCGGCGTCGATGGCTTCCGCTTCGATCTGGCCCCAGTGCTGGGGCGCGCCGATGACGGCTTCGATCCACACGCCCCGCTTATGGCTGCGATAAGGAACGATCCTGTCCTGCAGGACAGGATCCTGATCGCCGAGCCTTGGGATATTGGCCCCGGCGGCTATCAACTCGGCAATTTCCCGGCCCCTTTTCTCGAATGGAACGATAAGTATCGCGACGATGTCAGGCGGTTCTGGCGGAGTGATCGTGGCATGATCGGCGCGCTGGCGACGCGGCTTGCCGGTTCGCACGACATTTTTGGCGGCCGCGGCGGGACCCGGACGCGCAGCGTGAACTTCATCGCTGCGCACGACGGCATGACGCTGGCCGACATCGCCCGCTACGAGCGCAAGCACAATGAAGCCAACGGCGAACAGAACCGCGACGGCCACAACGAAAACCTGTCATGGAACAATGGCGTCGAGGGCGACACGGACGATCCCGAAATCGCGGCGCAGCGGCGGCGCGATGTCATGGCCGTGCTGTCGACGCTGTTTGCCTCGCGCGGCAAGATCATGCTGACCGCCGGCGACGAGTTCGGGCGGACGCAACGCGGCAACAACAATGCCTACGCGCAGGACAACGCCATCACCTGGCTTGACTGGAGCGGGCGGGACAGACAGATCGAGGACCATGTGGCCGCGCTGTCGGCGATGCGCAGGGGCGTGGCCGCGCTTCGCGATGTGGGCTTCCTCACCGGTGAGGCGCAGGCCGGTATCCATGACGTCGAATGGCTGGACGAAACCGGGCAGCCGTTGGGCGAAAAGGGCTGGAACGACCCGGAGCGTCGCAGGCTTGCAATGGTGCTCGGAGCCAAGCCCGGAGGCCGTTTCGCGGCGGCCTTCAATGGCTCGATCGTGCCAGCGGAATTCAAGCTACCGACACGAGCCGGATTCCGGTGGAGCCCGGTGGAGAGACTGCCGGCGACTGTTCAGGGCGCGGCCGTGCTTGTTCCCGGCCGAAACGTCGTGTTTGTGGTCGAGCGCGGCACGCCGCAGCGGTAACGAATTTTCAGATCAGGAGCGAACAATGGCGACGATGGACAATGCGGACTGGTGGCGCGGCTCCGTCATCTATCAGGTTTATCCGCGGTCGTTTCAGGATACGACCGGAGATGGCAGCGGCGACCTCAGGGGCATTGCGCAGCGCGTCCCCTACATCGCCTCGCTGGGCGTCGATGCGATCTGGTTGTCGCCCTTCTTCAAATCGCCCATGGCGGATATGGGCTACGACGTCTCGGACTACTGCGCGGTAGACCCGACATTCGGCACGATCGAGGATTTCGACGCAATGATCGAAGCCGCGCACAGCCATGGCCTCAAGGTCATAATCGACCAGGTGCTGTCGCATTCGTCGGACCGGCATCCGTGGTTCATAGAAAGCCGCGCCAGCAGAACCGGCCGCAAGTCCGATTGGTATGTATGGGCCGATCCCAAGCCGGACGGGACGGCGCCGAACAACTGGCTGTCGATCTTCGGCGGGCCGGCCTGGGAGTGGGATTCGACGCGCAAGCAGTACTATCTGCACAATTTCCTGGCGTCGCAGCCGGACCTCAATTTCCATAATCCGAATGTGCAGGAGGCACTTTTGGAGACGGTGCGTTTCTGGCTTGAGTGCGGCGTCGACGGTTTTCGGCTGGATACCGTCAATTTCTATGTTCACGACCGGCAATTGCGCGACAACCCCAAATTGCGCATGAGCAAGGCGGCCAAAGCCAAACAGACCAATCCCTACGAGTACCAGAACCACCTCTTCGATAAGACCCAGCCGGAGAATTTGGGGTTCCTGAAGCGTTTCCGGGCGCTGCTGGACGACTACGGCAACCGCACCTCGGTGGGGGAGGTGGGTGACGGCAGACGGTCGCTGAAGACGGTAGCCACCTACACGTCGGGCGGCGACAAGCTGCACATGTGCTATACGTTCGACCTGCTCGGCCCGGACTTTTCCGCGGCCTATGTGCGCAAACGCGTTGAAGCCTTCGAAGCTGCGGTCGCGGATGGCTGGATCTGCTGGGCGTTTTCCAATCACGACGTGATCCGTCATGTGTCGCGCTGGACGAAGGCGGGCGGCGACACCGACGCGACGGCAAGATTCTCGATCGCGCTGCTCGCCTGCCTGCGTGGCTCCATCTGCATCTATCAGGGCGAGGAGCTCGGGCTGGAAGAGGCGGAACTCGCCTTCGAGGATCTGCGCGACCCCTACGGCATCCGCTTCTGGCCGGGATTCAAAGGCCGCGACGGCTGCCGCACGCCGATGGTGTGGAATTCGAATGAGCCCAATGGCGGCTTCTCCACGGCAAGGCCCTGGCTGCCGGTACCGGACGATCACCGGGCGCGCGCCGTCAACGTGCAGGAGCGCGACGGCGGATCGGTTCTTGCCAGCTACCGGGCGATGCTGGCGTTCCGCAAACAGCATCCGGCGCTGACCATAGGCAGGATCGAGTTGCTCGACGCCGGAAACGACCAACTGGCCTTCATACGCGAAGCCGGCAACGAGCGATTGCTCTGCCTGTTCAATTTCGCCGACATCTCAGCCGAGTGGCGTGTCCCAGCCGGAGCCGGGGCGGTCGTGCCGGTCGATTTTCCCGGAGCAAATGCTACTGTCGATGGCGATCGGATAGCGCTGCCGCCCTTGGGGGTGCTGGTCGCGCAGCTGGAGTAGCCTCAACCCAAGGTTCATCCAAGCGCAGCTTCCTTTACGTGAGCTACGCGCTGGTTGAATTAAGATTTTGCGGTGCTAGTGTCACCGACCAGAACGGCGGCCCCAACGACCGCCGGCTCGTTTGACGAAGCCGAAATGGTTTCGGCTTCAGGGCTTAATAACGACGCTCGCCGTGGCTGAGGGGCCGCGGCAAACCGGGAGAGTAGCATGTTTAAGAATGTTCTGAAGGCGACTGTGTTCGCCACAAGCCTGCTTGTCGTAAATGGAGTGGTGATCGCGCCGGCGATGTCGGAAGTGATCTACAACCGCGGCAACGACACCGATCCGACCACGCTGGATCACCACAAGACCTCGACCATTGCCGAAGCCAATCTGATGCGTGAGCTGTATGAAGGGCTGGTTGTCTACAACGCCAAGGCCGAAGTCGTCCCGGGCGTCGCCGAGAGCTGGGAAGTTTCAGACGACGGTTTGAAATACACGTTCAAGCTGCGCGAAAACGCCAAATGGTCGAACGGCGATCCGGTGAAGGCCAGCGATTTCGTGTTCAGCTTCCAGCGCATCCAGGATCCGGCCGTGGCCGCCCCCTATGCGAACATGCACTACGCGATCGCCAACGCCGAGTCCGTGAACAAGGGCGAGAAGAAACCCGAGGAGATGGGCGTCAAGGCTGTCGACGACCGGACGCTCGAGATCACGCTTGGCGCGCCGACGCCCTATTTTCTCGAACTCCTGACCCACCAGACCGGCCTTCCCGTTCATCAGGCTTCGGTGGAGAAGTTCGGCAATGATTTCACCAAGCCGGGCAACATGGTGACCAACGGCGCCTACATGCTCGAATCGTTCACCCCGAACGACAAGATCGTGATGAAGAAGAATCCTCATTTTCACGACGCGGCGAACGTGAAGATCGACGTCGTCAATTTCATCCCGTTCGAAGACCGTTCCGCCTGCCTGCGCCGCTTCGAGGCTGGCGAGGTGATGTCCTGCTCGGATATCCCGGCCGAACAGATGGATTATATGCGCGAAAAACTGGGCGAACAGGTCCACATCGCGCCCTATCTCGGCAGCTACTATCTGCCGGTGAAGGTGAAGAAGGAGAAGTTGGCTGATCCGCGCGTGCGCCATGCGATTTCCATGGCGATCGATCGCGACTTCCTCGCCAAGGAAATCTGGCGCGAAACCATGCTGCCCGGCTATTCGATCGTGCCGCCCGGCATCAGCAATTACAACGATCCGGTCTTCCTGGAGTACAAGGACATGGACATCCTCGATCGCGAGGACAAAGCCAAGGAACTGCTCAAGGAAGCCGGCGTCGAGGAAGGCGAGCTTTCCATCGAGCTTCGCTACAACACCAGCGAAAATCACAAGAACACCATGACGGCGATCGCCGACATGCTGAAGAACATCGGCATCAAAACCACCCTCTTCGAAATGGAGGGAACCGGCTATTTCGACTACATGAAGCAGGACGGCGATTTCGACATCACCCGCGCCGGCTGGATCGGCGACTACAGCGATCCGCAGAACTTCCTGTTCCTGTTCGAAAGCGACAATCTCGGCTTCAACTATCCGCGCTGGGAAAACGCCGAGTATGACGCGCTGATGGAAAAGGCGGAAACCACGATCGATCTGGCCGAACGGTCCAAGCTCCTGAGCCAGGCCGAGGCGATCTTCCTGAAGGAAGTTCCGGCCATCCCGATCCTCTACTACTCCTCGCGCGCGCTCGTTTCGACCAAGCTGAAGGGCTGGGAAGACAACATCCAGGACGTCCACGGCACGCGCTATCTCTCGATCGAAGGCTGATCCGGCGGGATGCGAACGTCCATGCGAAAGCAATTTCTTGCTTCCGCATGGACGCCCCTCCCGATGGTTGGCATGGTCGATACTGACGCAAACATCGCAGGCGCCGCTTGGCGATCGGCGAAGTCTTCTTGGCCTTCCGCATCGGGAACCCCTCAGATCAGGGGGCGTTATCCAGACGGCCCGCGGAGTTAGCCAATGTTTGCATATGTGCTGAGGCGATTTGCCGGCGCGGTGCCGACCCTTTTCGTTATCGTCACGATCGCCTTTTTCATGATCCGCCTAGCGCCAGGCGGGCCGTTCGATCTCGAACGTCCGCTCGACCCGCTCATCATGGAAAATCTCAACCGCGCCTATAATCTCGACAAGCCGCTTGTCTATCAATACGGCCATTATCTCTGGAACCTGCTCCAGGGCGATCTGGGGCCAAGCTTCACGCGCCGGGATTTTTCCGTCGTCGACCTGTTCCGAACAGGGTTGCCCGTGTCCATTCAACTCGGCGGCCTGGCCATCTCGCTCGCCCTGGTGATCGGCACGTTCCTGGGGGCGCTTGCCGCCCTCAAGCAGAACACGCTTATCGACTACGCGGTCGTTGGAACGGCGACGTTCGGTATCACCATCCCGCCCTTCGTCGTTGCGCCTATTCTGAGCCTGCTCTTCGGCGTCTGGCTCGGCTGGCTGCCGGCGGGCGGCTGGAGCGGCGGCTCGCTGCGGCACATGATTTTGCCGGTGGCGACGCTCGCACTGCCGCAGATCGCGATAGTGGCGCGGCTGACGCGGGGCGCCACGATCGAGGCGCTTCGCTCCGACCATGTACGGACTGCGCGCGCCTACGGTCTGCCGACCCGCATCGTCGTGGGCGTCCATGCATTGCGTGCCGCCATCCTGCCGGTCGTTTCCTATCTGGGGCCGACCGCCGCCGCGTTGCTGACGGGTTCGGTGGTCGTGGAGACGATCTTCGGCATACCGGGCATCGGCCGCTATTTCGTCCAGGGTGCGCTTGGCCGCGACTACACTCTGGTGATGGGAACGGTGGTCGTTATCGCCGTGTTCGTTGTCGTGTTCAATCTGATCGTCGACATCCTCTATGCGTTCCTCGATCCGAGGGTGCGCTATGACTGACCATTCGACGATCGCGACCCATGAAGTCCTTGCCGGAGCGAGCCCCACGATCGCCGGCAGATCCTTGTGGCAGGACGCCTGGCGGCGTCTGCGCAAGAACAAGGCGGCGGTCGCCAGCGCGGCCGTGCTGCTTTTCCTTGCGCTGGCCGGAATATTTGGTCCGTTGGTGGCGCCGCACCCATATGACCGCATCTATCCGCAATATGTGCGCACGCCGGCCAGCCTGGAAGCTTATCCCAAGACGGATCGCATCATCCCGGCCTTCGAAAGCGTGGTGAGCCGCGCGCGTGTCGAGACGGGCCCTGTCGAGGTCGAAGGGTCGACGGTGCGGATGCCGATATCGAGCGGCGAGCAGCTCGACCCGCGCATCGTGCGCTATGTCGACCGGTCGGACCTCTTCGAGAATGCACGCATCGAGGAACTGAGCGCAGATGGCCGCAGCGGCGTCATGGTGGCTGACGTTCACCGGTTGCGCTTTCTCTTCGGCACCGATTCCAATGGCCGCGACCTGCTTGCCCGCATTCTGATCGGAATTCGCGTCTCGCTGGCGATCGGCGTGCTCGCGTCCGCGATGGCGCTGTTGTTCGGCGTGTCCTACGGCGCAATCGCCGGCTATCTCGGCGGCCGCGTCGACGGCGTGATGATGCGCATTGTCGACATCCTCTACTCGCTGCCGTTCATCTTCTTCGTCATCCTGCTCGTGGTGTTCTTCGGGCGCAATTTCATCCTTATCTTCATCGCAATCGGGGCGACGGAGTGGCTGGACATGGCCCGTATCGTGCGCGGTCAGGCACTGATGCTCAAACGTCAGGAGTTCGTGCAGGCGGCCGAGGCGCTGGGCGTCGACAATTCCGGCATTCTAAGGCGTCACATCATTCCCAACACGCTCGGCCCTGTGGTGGTTTTCGTCACGCTTCTGGTGCCCAAGGCGATACTGCTCGAAAGCCTGCTGTCGTTTCTAGGCCTCGGCGTACAGGAACCGCTGACCAGCCTTGGCCTGCTGATCTCAGACGGCGCGGCAAACATACAGGGCGCAACCTGGCTGCTGATTTATCCCGCAATCGCGCTGACGGTCCTTCTGTTCGCCCTGAACTTCCTGGGCGATGGCCTGCGCGACGCGCTCGATCCGAAGGACCGCTAAAATGGAGGACAAGACGGACACCATCCTGAGTATTCGTGGCCTCAACGTGACCTTCGCCACCCATGACGGCGAGGTGCGTGCGGTGAGGAATGTCGATTTCGACGTGCGCCCCGGAGAGACGGTAGCCATCGTCGGCGAGTCCGGTTCCGGCAAAAGCCAATCCATGATGGCGCTGATGGGGCTCCTGGCCTCGAACGGGCGAGCCACCGGCTCGGCCCGCTACCGCGACCAGGAACTGATCGGTATGTCCGAGCGCCGCCTCAACAAGGTGCGCGGCGAAAAGATCACGATGATCTTCCAGGAGCCGATGACTTCGCTCGATCCGCTCTACAAGATCGGGCGCCAGATATCCGAACCGCTGATCCATCATGGAGGACTTCTTACCGGCGCGCAGGCTCGTCCACGCGTGCTGGAGCTTTTGAGGCTGGTCGGGATACCAGACCACGAACGGCGCATCGATTCCTACCCGCACGAACTCTCCGGAGGGCAGCGCCAGCGCGTCATGATTGCCATGGCGCTGGCTAATAATCCCGACATATTGATCGCGGATGAGCCGACGACGGCGCTCGACGTAACGGTGCAGGCGCAGATTTTGGCGCTTCTGGCCGAGCTGCAGAGCAGGCTGGGCATGGCGATTGTGTTCATTACCCACGATCTCGGCATCGTCCGCCGTTTCGCCGACCGGGTCTATGTCATGCGTTCCGGCGAGGTGGTCGAGGAAGGCGGGACCGAGGCGCTGTTCTCCGCACCGAAGCACGCCTACACGAAGATGCTGCTTGAGGCGGAGCCGACCGGCCGCAAGGCGCCGCCGCTCGCCAATGCGCCGATCCTGCTGGAAGGCAGGAACGTCGAGGTGACGTTCACGATCGGCGGCGGCTTCCTGGCGGGCGAGCCGCTGATGCTGCGGGCGGTCAACCGCATCTCCATCGCACTGAAGAAAGGGCAGACCATCGGCATCGTCGGCGAGTCCGGTTCAGGCAAGTCGACTCTTGGGCGCGCGCTGCTGAGACTATTGCCCAGCGACGGCGCTATTCGCTTCGGCGGGCGGGACATTTCAAAGATGGGCCGGGACGAGATGCGGCCGCTGCGGCGCGAGATGCAGCTTGTGTTCCAGGATCCGTTCGGCTCGCTGTCGCCGCGGATGACCATCGGCCAGGTTATCACCGAAGGGCTGCTCGTTCATGAGCCATCGCTGTCGGGTAGAGACCGAGACAAGCGGGCGGTCGAAGCTCTGCGCGAGGTCGGGCTCGATCCAAACATGCGCAACCGTTATGCGCATGAGTTTTCGGGCGGTCAGAGGCAGCGTATCGCGATTGCACGCGCAATCATCCTCAAGCCGAAAATCGTGGTGCTCGACGAGCCGACCTCGGCGCTTGACCGGTCGGTCCAGAAGCAGATCGTCGATCTCCTGCGTGACCTCCAGAAGGCGCATGACCTGTCCTACCTGTTCATAAGCCACGACCTTGCCGTGGTGCGGGCGATGTCGGACTACATCATCGTGATGAAGCAGGGCCAGATCGTCGAGGAGGGGCCGACGGCCGAGATTTTCGATGATCCGCGCGAGGAATATACTCAAACGCTCATGGCGGCGGCTATCGACGTGACGAAATTCCGGATGACTGCCGCAAGCTAGGCCACGTCACCTGAGTTTCGGCAGCGGCGCTTCGGTTCTGGCCACCTTTCGCCGGCTGCCTCAGCCTTCTGCCTTGAAGGTCTTTGCCAGTTCCATGAGCTTCTTGCGGTCGTTGCCGTGGCGGCGAATGAGTTCGCGAGCCTGGTTCGGCGACAGATCGGTGGTCTCCGCCAGATGGAGCGCCTCGGCCTCCAAATCGTCTGTCATGCTTGCCTGATGCTGGCCGTCGCTCTTCAGCTTGTCGTCTGCCATCGCGGGTCTCCTTGCCGATGGATGACTTATCCCAAAACCCCGGGACGCAATCGTTTGTTCCACGTGTTTGCGTTTCCAGCGCGCCTCGACGAGGACACGCCTTGGCTGCGCCTCTATCGAGGGCAGTTGACGCCGGCGGATTTTGCGTGGTTTGCCTGGGAGGCGAAGGATGTTTGCCAAGCTGTTGTTTTTTCTGGTCGGAGTGGCAGGATTTGAACCTGCGACCCCGTCGTCCCGAACGACGTGCGCTACCAGGCTGCGCTACACTCCGTGACCAGACGCGGGCTTATAGCCGCCGCGAAAAATTACCGCAAGCGCTTAAGCGGGCGCTCGCGCGGCCAATGCGACATTTTCCACCGGGCATGGCCACGCTTTTTGGTTTGCCGCGTGGCGAAGAGAGCCTAGAAGGCTTAAGGCGACGGTAAGCCGTTGCCGCTATTGTCGAAAATTCGATCGCGCGCCCGTTGGAGCCTCTGAACCGTGACACTGACGCTCGTTGGCGAAGCCAAGCCCAACACATTCGCCTTTGAAACCAGCGCCCTCGTCAAGCCGACCGGGTTCCGCGAATACGACGCGCGCTGGTGGTTCGGGCACCCGGGATCGCCGAAGGAGCCGGAACTGAACCTGATCGGTGTACAGGCGCTGGGCATGGGGCTAGGCACATTGATCCGCCGCATGGGAGCGGGCCCTGACATTGTTACCGGGCATGATTTCCGCAGCTATTCCATGGCGATCAAGCTTGCGCTGATCTCGGGCCTAATGGCGGCCGGTGCGCGCGTCAAGGATATCGGCCTGGCGCTGTCGCCCATGGCCTATTTCGCGCAGTTCGCGTTCGATGCGCAGTCGGTGGCGATGGTTACCGCCTCGCACAACGAGAACGGCTGGACCGGTGTCAAGATGGGGGCGCAGCGGCCGCTGACCTTTGGGCCGGACGAGATGAGCGCCTTGAAAGCCATTGTGCTGGGCGCGGATTTCGACCTCGGCGGTGGGGGTAGCTACGAATTCGTCCCGGGGTTTCGTGAAGCCTATATCGACGACCTGACGGCCGGAAAGAGCATCGGCCGCAAGCTGAAAGTGGTTGCAGCCTGCGGCAACGGCACCGCCGGCGCATTCGCACCTCAGGCGCTGGAGAAGATCGGCTGCGAAGTCGTCCCGCTGGACGTGGAACTCGACCACACATTTCCGCGCTACAACCCCAATCCCGAAGACATGGAAATGCTGCACGCGATCCGTGACAAGGTGCTGGAGACGGGCGCCGATATCGGGCTTGGCTTCGACGGCGACGGCGATCGCTGCGGCGTGGTGGACAATGAGGGCAACGAGATTTTCGCCGACAAGGTCGGCGTCATGCTGGCGCAGGATATTTCCGCGCTGTATCCGAAATCCGTCTTCGTCGTCGACGTGAAGTCGACCGGGCTGTTCATGACAGACGAAATTCTGAAGGCGAACGGCGCGGTCACGGATTACTGGAAGACGGGGCATTCCTACATCAAGCGGCGCGTGGCTGAGCTCGGCGCCATCGCCGGCTTCGAGAAATCGGGTCATTTCTTCTTCAATCCGCCGATCGGCCGCGGTTATGACGACGGTCTTGTCACAGCAGTAGCCATTTGCCAGATGCTCGACCGCAACCCGCAGAAGACCGTGGCGGACCTTTATCGTGCTCTGCCGGTGACGTTCGGCACGCCGACAATGTCGGCGCATTGCGACGACGAGGTCAAATATGGCGTCGTGGACCGCATAGTTGCGGATTTTCTAACCATGGAAGGGCGTGGCGCACATTTCGCGGGCCAGCCGATCGCCGGGCTGATCACGGTCAACGGCGTTCGCGTGGCGTCCGCGGATGGAACTTGGGGCTTGGTGAGGGCTTCGTCGAACAAGCCGGAAGTCGTCGTCGTTGTCGAGAGCCCGATTTCGGCCGCAAGGCGTCGCGAAATGTTCGAGGCGATGGACGCAGTGCTGCGCCGTAGTCCCGAGGTCGGCGCCTATAACCAGACATTCTGATGGAAACGGAACCGGCGGCAGAGGCATGACAGAACGCATCGTCAGTTTCGTGATGAGCGGCGGCGTCGGCTCGCGGCTGTGGCCGCTGTCGCGCGAAGACAATCCGAAACAGTTCCACGATCTGTCCGGCGACGGTTCGATGCTGGTCAAGACCCTGCGCCGGCTCAAGGCGCGGGAGGAGGGCGAGACGCCGGTCTATCTGATCGCATCGGAGCGGCATGCCGACCGCGTGCGCTCCGACATTGCCGGCATCGATCTGGCTGGCGGCGGCGCGATCTTTGAGCCCTCGGGGCGCAACACGGCGGCGGCCGTGGCTATCGCGACGCTCCAGACGCTTTCGGCGTATGGCGACGGCATCGTTCTCGTCGTCCCTTCCGACCACGAGATTTCGACGGACCGGCAATTCTGGGAAACGGTTTCGCGCGGGGTTCCGGCAGCAGAGGCCGGACGGCTGGTGGTGTTCGGCATCAGGCCGCACCAGCCCGAAACCGGCTATGGCTATATCGAAGTCTCGGGCAAGGGAGACGGCGTGCTCGATGTGTCGCGCTTCGTCGAGAAGCCGGATCTGGCGACGGCGGAAGCCTATATCCAGGCCGGCAATTTCTACTGGAACACCGGCATTTTTCTCTTTCGCGCCAGCGCCATGCGCGACGCCTTCCAGAAATTCCAGCCGGAAATCTGGCAAAGCGCCGAAACGGCGTGGAAAGGCGCGACGAGCGACCTGACCGGCCGCTACATGCCGTCCGATCTCTATGCGGCGATCCCCTCGATTTCGATCGACTACGCCATCATGGAGCGGGCCGAAGGCATCGCCATGGTGCCTGCGGGCTTCCGCTGGAACGATCTCGGCTCATGGCAGTCGCTGCTCGACGCCGGCCCATCCGACAAGGCCGGCAACGTCATCGTCGGCGATGTCGTCGCGATCGATTGCGAAAACTCCTACATCCGCAGCCAGGGGCGGCTGCTTTCGGCAATCGGGCTGAAAGACATTGCCATCGTCGCGACCGTCGACGCCACCTTCGTCGCGCCCGTGAGCCACAGCCAGAATGTCAAGAAGATCGTCGAGCAGCTCGAAAAGAGCGGCCGCCTCGAAACCAAGTTCACGCCGGCGCACGATCGCGTGCTGGTTAGCGGGGCGTGGCGGCGGCGCGTCCGCCACTGGTTGTTCGAGGAGACGCTGCCGCTCTGGTCGACGGCAGGCGTGGACGAGGCGCATGGCGGCTTCTTCGAGGCGCTGGGTTTCGATGCGGCGCCGCTGATGAAGCCGAAACGGATGCGCACCATGGCGCGGCAGGTCTATGCCTTCGCGGTAGCCAAGGCGCATGGCTGGGACGGACCGGCCGACCGGCTTATCGCCCATGGCCTGGATTTCATTGCCGGTAAAGGCCGCACGGACCGCGGCGGCTGGGTGAGGGTGCTCAACGTGGACGGCAGCGTCTCCGACGCGGCCGAAGACGCCTACGACCACGCCTGCGTGCTTCTGGCGCTGGCGCACGCGCATATGAGCGGCAACCCGGACGCGCTGCGGCTCGGCGAGGAGACCCTCGCCTTTCTCGACGCGCATCTCGAGGACCGGCGTATGACCGGGTTTCTCGAAACCTCGGCGGGAGAAGAGTCGCGGCGCTCCAATCCGCATATGCATCTCCTGGAAGCGTTCCTCGCCTGGCATACGGCGACGGGCGACCGTTCGCATCTACGCCGCGCGGCGCGCATCATCGACCTCTTCCGCAGCCATTTCTTCGACGCCGAGAGCTGGACGCTCGGGGAATATTTTGACGACGAATGGCGGCCGGCTAGCGGCGAAAAAGGAACCTGGACAGAGCCCGGCCACCATTTCGAATGGGCGTCGCTGCTCGTCGATTTCGGCAAGAAGAGCGGCCAGAAGGAACTCACCGCCTATGCGCGTAAGCTCTACGCCTCTGCGATCGCTAACGGGCTGAACCGGGCGACGGGGCTGGCCTATGGCGCGGTGTCTCGGCAGGGCCTGCCACTCGACCGCGTCTCGCGCAGTTGGCCTCAGAGCGAGGCGATCAAGGCCGCAATTGCGCTGGATGGCGCAGGCGGCGGTCCCGACCTCAAACCGGAGATCGAGGCCCGCGTCGGCCGGCTGTTCCGCTGGCATATAGACCCGGCCCCGCTCGGCCTGTGGATCGACCAGATCGACGAACGCGGCCGATCACAGGCCAAGGACGTTCCCGCCAGCATATTTTATCATCTCGTCTGCGCGCTGACGCAGTATCTCGACGGGACGGAGGGGACGGGCTCAACCTGAGCGCATCCAAGTTGCGTTGGAGACTACGATGTCGACAAGGCCCGCAAAACAGCTTCCGGCTCCTTTTCCATGACGCGCAGCAACGTACGTGCTGCGCCGTTAGGCTGGCGTTGCCCCTGTTCCCATTTTCTGTAGCCGGATGGGCTCGTCCCGAGAGCAATGGCCATCTGCTCCTGCGTCAGGCGAAGTTTTTTACGAACCGCCTTGGCGTCAACGGTCTCGACATTCACCTGACGCACTTTGATACCGGGAACATCGCTGCCCTGGGCATGTGCCAAAGCTTCCTTCAAGCCCTGAAGAATGTCGCTGCCGATTCTAGTCATGCCTAAACCTTTCGATGAAATGCCTTGATCGCGGCCGTCAGCTTCGCAAAGGCATTGATTTCCGCTTTAGAGAGATTGTCTCTCGTGTTCTTGCCGTAGCAAGTGATGAGATAGAGCGGTGCGTTCTCATTGTAGAAAAGTAGATCACTCGCGCACCACCGCTTTTTCCCTTGTTGCCGATCGCGTAGCGCACCTTTCTCAGGCCACCTGATCCAACGATTTCATCGCCAGCAAATGGAAACCTGCTGAGAAAATCCACAACCTCGGCTCTTTCCGTTTCAGAAAAGAGCCTTTCCGCCTCCTTCAAGAATTGAGGCGTTTCAACAACCGTCAACATGCTGACGTATGACCCATTGGGTTACACATAAGCCAGCCGCAGAGGGCGGTCAAGCTAACAAAGAAAGTAGTCAATACGGGCTCGCAACGTCTCCCGTCTCGACATAGACGGATTTCACCTGCGAGTAGTGGCCGAGCGCGGCGAGTGCATTTTCGCGGCCGATGCCCGACTGCTTGTAACCGCCGAAGGGCAGTTCAACCGGTGTCAGATTATAGGTATTGATCCAGCAGGTGCCGGCCTGCAACTCGCCGATGACGCGGTGCGCGCGCGCCAGGTCGCGCGTGAATACGCCGGCGGCCAGCCCGAACTCAATGTCGTTGGCTCGGGCAATCACCTCATCCTCGTCGTCGAAGACCAGCACGCTCATTACCGGCCCGAAGATTTCTTCACGCGCGATCGTCATGTTGTCGGTGACATTCGAGAAGACGGTGGGCTCGACGAAGAATCCGCCTTCGAAACCCTGCAGGGAAGGAGCGTTGCCGCCGCAGACGAGTGTGGCGCCCTCGCTCTTGCCGGTCTCAATGTAGCCGAGCACCTTGTCGTGCTGGGCCTTGTTGATGAGAGGTCCCATCTGGGTATCGGGATCCAGCGGATCGCCGATGCGGATCTTCTTGGTGCGTTCGGCCAGCCGCTCGAGGAAGCGGTCGTGCAGGCCGCGCTGCACGAATACGCGGGTCCCATTGGAGCAGACCTGCCCGGAGGAGTAAAAATTGCCGAGCATGGCGCCGCCGATCGCGTTTTCCACGTCGGCATCGCCAAAGACGATGAGCGGCGACTTGCCGCCGAGTTCCATCGTGGCGTGCTTCATCAGCGAGCCGGCGAGGCCCATCACCTTTCTCCCCGTCTGCACAGACCCGGTCACCGACACTTTTGCCGTGACGGGGTGCTGAACCAGTGCGGCGCCCACATCGCCATAACCCTGCACGACGTTGAACAGTCCGTCCGGCAGCCCAGCCTCCGAATAGATCTGGGCAAGCGCCAGCGTTGAAAGCGGCGTGTTCTCCGAAGGCTTGAACACCATGGCGTTGCCCATGGCGAGCGCCGGCGCCGACTTCCAACCGGTCACCTGGATAGGGTAGTTCCAGGCTCCGATGCCGACGCAGACGCCGAGCGGCTCGCGGCGCGTGTAGCCGAACGGACCGCCGAGATCGACAAAGTCGCCATTGTAGGTAGCGACGGCGCCAGCGAAGAACTCCAAGGCGTCCGCGGCCGAGGCTGCATCCGCGACGGTCGTTTCCTGGATCGGTTTGCCGGTGTCGAGCGTCTCCAGCCGCGACAGTTCATCGTTGCGGGCGCGCAGGATGTCGGCGGCGCGGCGCAGGATGCGGCCGCGCTCGACCGGCTTCAGCCGCGCCCATGCCGGCTGTGCGGCGCGGGCAGCCTCGATGGCGAGTTCAACAATGTTGGGCGTCGCGGAATGCAGCGTCGCGATCGTTTCGCCGGTGGCCGGATAAATCACGGGTATCGGCGCACCGCGCTCGTCGTCGACGAAGCGGCCGTTTATGTAGTGAGAGGCTTTGGGCTGGGCTTTCATCATGTCCTCACTTCAATCTCAGCGCTGCCCCTCACCCTTACCCTCTCCCCGTAAGGACGGGGAGGGGGTCGCTGGCGTCGGCGATCGCCCGCCAACGTTCTCGCCGGCAGGCAGGTGAGGGGGCATCGTAGATGTCACCGGTCGCTCTCGCGCCAGTGCGGATTAATCCACGGCTCCTGATTGGACGGGGCGAGAGGCGCACGGCCGAGAATATGGTCGGCCGCCTTTTCGCCAGTCATGATCGATGGCGCATTGAGGTTGCCGTTGGTCACACGCGGAAAGATCGAGGAATCGGCGACCCGCAAACCTTCCACGCCGATAACCCGGCATTCCGGGTCGACCACGCTCAGCGGGTCGTCTTGCCTTCCCATACGGCAGGTGCCGCAGGGATGATAGGCGCTTTCAGCGTGTTCACGGATAAACGCGTCGAGCTCGTCGTCGGTCTGGACATGGACGCCGGGAGAAATCTCCTTGCCGCGATACGGCGCAAAAGCCGGCTGGCCGAAGATTTCCCGCGTCAGCCGGATGCAGTGGCGGAAATCCGCCCAGTCGTCCGGGTGCGACATGTAGTTGAAGCGGATTTCCGGCTTGGCCCACGGATTGTTTGAGCGCAGCGTGACCGTTCCGCGCGACTTGGACCGCATTGGCCCGACATGGGCCTGGAAACCGTGTGACTTGGCCGCCGCCCTGCCGTCGTATCGGACGGCTGCCGGCAGGAAATGATACTGGATGTCGGGATAGTCGACGCCGGCCTTCGAGCGCACGAAGGCCGCCGCCTCGAAGTGGTTGGTGGCGCCGAGGCCGGTCTTGAAAAACATCCATTCGGCGCCGATGAGCGCCTTCGAAAACGGGTTCAGGATCGAGTAGAGCGTGATCGGCTGGATCGATTCCTGCTGGATGTAGAGTTCCATATGATCCTGCAGGTTCTGGCCGACGCCCGGACGGTCGACGATCACCTCTATGCCGTTCTGGCGCAGATGTTCGGCTGGCCCGATACCCGACAGCATAAGCAGCTTCGGCGAATTGATCGACGAGGCGGCAATGATCACTTCACGTCGCGCTTTAACGACTTGAATCTGTTTGCGAGCCTGAATCTCGACGCCGGTGGCGCGTTGATTCTCTATGACGATCTTTCGCGCGAAGCCTTTGACGAGACTCACGTTCTGGCGTTTCAGCGCGGGCCGCAGATAGGCGTTCGCGGTCGACCAGCGGCGGCCGCCATGGATGGTTTGCTCCATCGCGCCAAAACCTTCCTGCTTCGAGCCGTTGTAGTCGTCGGTAAGCTCGAAGCCAGCCTGCTGGCCGGCTTCGACGAAGGCGGCGTAGAGCGGGTTCTTGCGTGGCCCGCGCTGGATGTTGAGCGGGCCGCCTTTGCCGCGCCAGCCTTCCTCTCCGCCGATCGAATTTTCCATCCGCTTGAAGTAAGGCAGCACGTCGGCATAGGACCATCCGGCAGCGCCTTGTTCCGACCAATGATCGAAGTCGTGGGCATGGCCGCGAACATAGACCATGCCGTTGATGGACGACGATCCGCCGAGAACCTTGCCGCGCGGGGTGGCGAGAACTCTCCCGCCGAGATGCGGCTCGGGCTCGCTGGAAAAGCCCCAGTCGTAGCGGCTCATGTTCATCGGGAAGGAAAGCGCCGACGGCATCTGGATCAGCGGGCCGAAATCGGAGCCGCCATATTCGATGACGATGACCGAATGCTTGCCGTCCTCCGACAGGCGGTAGGCAAGTGCTGCGCCGGCGGAGCCGGACCCGATGATGACGAAATCGGCTTCAAGCATCGGCGATGTGCTTCATGAAGTCGGCCAGCGAAACATTACCGCCGCTGGCGACCACCAGGACGGTCTTGCTGGTGACGTCTACGTCACCCTCCATAAGAGCTGCGAGCGAGGCGGCACCGGAGGGCTCGAGCACCAGCTTCAGGCGCTCGAAGGCGAATTTCATCGCGCGGCGCACCGAGGCGTCGGTAACCGTCAGGCCGCGCACGCCGGCTGCGTTCACCGCAGCGAAGGGCGCCTCGCCGGGCTTGCGCGCCATCAGGCCGTCGCAGATCGATTTCGGCCCAAGGGGCATGGTTTCGATCGCGCCATGCGCAAGCGAGTTGCCCATGCCGTTGAAGCCTTCCGGTTCGACAGCGATGATTTGCGTCGCCGGCGAGAGATGGTGGAACGCAAGCGAGACGCCGCCGATTAGCCCCCCGCCGCCGACCGGACAAAACAGGATGTCGGCTTCCGCCCCCTTGGCCACAAGTTGGTCGAGCGCCTCGAGCCCGGCGCCGCCCTGTCCGGCGACGATCTCCGGATCGTCGAACGGATGCAGGAGCGCCAAGCCTTCATTGCTGGAGATTTGCCTGGCGCGCTCCGACGCCACTTCCTCGCGGGCGCGGTCGCCGTGGTCCGTCAAAACCACAGTAGCGCCATAGCCGGCCGTGGCTTCGCGCTTGGCCGCCGGCGCGTCGATGGGCATGACGATCGTCACCGGAATGCCAAGCGCCTGGCCGGCGGCGGCGAGCCCCTGCGCGAAATTTCCCGAAGAGTAGGCGACGACGCCTCGTTTGGCTTCGTCGGTGGAAAGCTGCTTCAGCCGCCAGTAAGCGCCGCAGATCTTGAACGAACCTGCCCATTGCAGCGATTCCGGTTTGACGAAAACTTGGCGCGCGCCGGTTTCCTTGGCGAGCGCAGCCGACTCCAGCAGCGGCGTGATCTGTGTCGCCTGCGAGGTGACGGCATACGCCTTCTTCAGATGGTCGAGCGTCGGAACAGTAACGGTCATCATTCGCCTCTCGGAAACCGCTTGCTCTCTTCGAGCACGTTGAGATCCATGTGGTTGCGCATGTAGCGTTCCGACGCCTTTTGCAGCGGCTGGAATTCCCACGGGTAATAGGCGCCGTTGCGCAGCGCCGGATACACCACCCAGCGCCGCGCCTGGCTCTGGCGCACAGCCGCATCGAACGCCGCCATGTCCCAGCGGGCGCGCACTTTTTCCATGAAAGATGCGACGAGTTGGGCGTGCTTGGGCTCGCTCGCGAGGTTTGTCAGTTCCAGCGGATCCGATTCAAGATCAAAAAGTTGCGGCGGGTCGATCTCGCAATGGACGAACTTGAACCGCCCCTCGCGGATCGCGACCATCGGCGAGTATGATCCCTCGGCGGCGTATTCCATCAGCACCGGGGCGCTCCGGGCAGCGCCCTTGGTCAGCGGCAGCAGCGACTGGCCGTCCGTCCACGGCATGATCGCGCTCATGTCGATGCCGGCCAGGTCGCAGAGCGTCGGCGCGACGTCCAAGTTGGAGACGGGAGCGGCGATCATGCCGGCCGGAATGCCCTTACCGGCGATCATCAACGGCACGCGGGCCGAACCTTCGAAGAAGCACATCTTGAACCACAGGCCGCGCTCGCCGAGCATGTCGCCATGGTCCGAGCAGAACAGGATGATCGTATCGTCGAGCATCCGCGTCCGTTCGAGCACGGAGACGAGTTCGCCTACCTTGTCGTCCAGGTAAGAAATGTTGGCGAAGTAACCCTGCCGAGACCGGCGGACATGCTCGGGTGTGATATCGAAGTTCGCGTAGTCGCTGGCGAGATAAAGCCGCTGCGAATGCGGATCCTGCTTTTCCTCCGGGATGAATCCGACCCGCCGTTCGAGTTCGGGGCAATCCTCATACAGGTCCCAGTACTGGCGGCGCGCCACATAGGGATCGTGCGGATGGGTGAAGGAAACGGTCAGGCACCACGGGCGGTGGTTCGGGTCGTCCGAAGCACGAGCGTAGTCGTAAAGCTTCTGCGTCGCGTGGAAAGCGACCTCGTCGTCATATTCCATCTGGTTGGTGATCTCGGCGACACCCGCGCCGATCACCGAACCTAGATTGTGGTACCACCAGTCGATCCGCTCGCCAGGCTTGCGATAGTCCGGCGTCCAGCCGAAATCGGCGGGATAAATGTCGGTTGTCAGCCTCTCCTCGTAGCCGTGCATCTGGTCCGGACCGACGAAGTGCATCTTGCCCGACAGGCAGGTGTGATAGCCGGCGGCGCGCAGGTGGTGCGCATAGGTCGGGATCGACGAGGCGAATTCGGCGGCGTTGTCATAGACCTCGGTGCGCGATGGCAACTGGCCGCTGGTGAAGGCGGCGCGCCCAGGCGCGCAGAGCGGCGAGGCCGTGTAATTGTTGGCGAAGCGTGCCGAGCGGGCGGCAAGCGCCTTCAAATGCGGCGCGTGGAGAAAGTCGGCCGGGCCATCGGGAAACAGCGTCCCGTTCAACTGGTCGACCATAATGATCAGGATGTTGGGACGACGGCTCATGCAGGCTTCTTGTGCTGGAGGAGTTTGGTTTCGAGATAGTCCTCGACGAGCGCGATAGCGCTCGCCGCATTGGGCGTGCCGTCCTTGAGAGCGCGGCGGATGTAGAGCCCGTCGATGAGCGCCGCGATGGCCTCCGCGGCGCGCCCGGCTTCGGAGGACGGCATCAGCTCGGTCAGGCCGCTCATCAGGTTCGAATGGAGCCGCCGCGCATAGACGCGCAACAGCCGCCGCAGCGTCTCCGATTTTTGCGCCTCGACATAAAAGGCGAGCCAGGCGGCGATGATTTCGGGCTGGAACTGCGTTTCGGAGAAGTTGACGGCAATGACCGCGGAGACCCGCTCCCGTGCCGTCCTGCTCCTTGCGAGGGCGTTGCGCGCGTCCGCATTGAGTTCGGACAATATGTGCCGCATCGTTGCCTGAAGCAGCCCGTCCTTGGCGCCGAAATAATGATGCGCCAACGCAGACGATACGCCCGCCCGCCCCGCAATCTCCGACATTGTGACGTCGAGCGTGCCGCGCTCGCCGATCGTCAGGATCGCGGCGTCTATGAGCGCTCTTCGGCGCAACGGTGGCATTCCAAGTTTCGGCATTGCGATCCTCTGCCGGCAATATTATTTTAATTGACTGATCAATCAATGAAAATCCGCCGGCGCCGCGTACTGGACCAACCGCTTGTGCTGAACTACATATCGTTCACAATTGAACAAAAATCAGGACGTTGGATTTCGTCCGCAAATGGCGCACCATGCGCCCCGCCGAAGGAGGTTCTCAATGACTGCATGTATCGTTGGATGGGCGCATTCGCGCTTCGGCAAGCTTGAAGGCGAAACGCTGGAGAGCCTGATCACAAAGGTGGCCGCGGAGGCGCTCGATCACGCAGGCATCGGCCCGGACGATGTCGACGAGATCGTGCTTGGGCATTTCAATGCCGGATTTTCACCGCAGGATTTTACCGCGAGCCTGGTGCTGCAGGCTGACGACCGACTGCGCTTCAAGCCGGCGACCCGCGTGGAAAATGCCTGCGCGACCGGTTCGGCCGCTGTGCGGCAGGGCATCCGTGCCATCGACGCGAAGGCGGCGCGCACGGTGCTGGTGGTCGGCGCCGAGCAGATGACCACCACGCCCGGTCCCGAGATCGGCAAGAACCTTTTGAAGGCTTCCTACCTGCCGGAAGACGGCGACACGCCGGCAGGCTTTGCCGGCGTGTTCGGCAAGATCGCGCAGGCCTATTTCCAGCGCCACGGCGACCAGTCCGATGCGCTGGCGATGATTGCCGCCAAGAACCACAAGAACGGCGTCGACAATCCCTACGCGCAGATGCGCAAGGATTTCGGCTACGAGTTCTGCCGCCAGGAGAGCGAGAAGAACCCGTTCGTCGCCGGGCCGCTGAAGCGCACCGACTGCTCGCTGGTTTCCGATGGAGCCGCCGCACTCGTGCTGACCGATTCGAGCAACGCGCTTTCGATGCGCCGCGCCATCGCGTTCCGCGCCAACGAGCATGTCCAGGATTTCCTGCCCATGTCGAAGCGCGACATCCTGCTTTTCGAGGGCTGCGAGGAAGCCTGGGGCCGCGCTTTGAAGAAAGCGGGCGTGAAGCTGGACGACCTGTCCTTTGTAGAGACGCATGACTGCTTCACCATCGCCGAACTGATCGAATACGAGGCGATGGGGCTGGCCAAGCGCGGCGAAGGCGGCAAGCTCGCACTGAGCGGCGAAACCGCGAAGGACGGGCGCCTGCCGGTCAATCCGTCGGGCGGGCTGAAGGCAAAAGGTCATCCGATCGGCGCCACCGGCGTCTCGATGCACGTCCTGACCTCCATGCAGCTTACTGGCGAGGCGGGCGGCATTCAGGTTCCGAATGCGAAGCTCGGCGGCATCTTCAACATGGGCGGTGCCGCGGTCGCAAACTATGTTTCGATCCTGGACCGCATCAGATGAAGCATTCGGCCATCGTCACCGGCGGCGCTTCCGGCATCGGCATGGCCGTTGTGAAGCGTCTGCTGGACGATGGCTGGCCGGTTGCGGTGATCGACGCCAATGATGTTGAACTGGCAAGGGCCGAGGACGCCTTCGCCGACGACAATGCGATCTTCCTGCAGGCCGATGTCACCGACGAGGATGAGATCTCGGCTGTATTCGACGAGGTGGTGGATCGGCTCGGCCTGATCGGCGGCCTCGTCAATTCGGCTGGCATCGCGCGCGACATTCCGGCGGAAGAAACCAGCGCGGAGCTTTTTCGCGAAGTTCTCGACATCAACCTCGTGGGCTCGTTCATTACCGCGAAAGCCGCGCTGGAGCGGATGGGCGCGACGCTTTCGATCGTCAATATAGGCTCGGTTTCCGGACTTCGCGCCAATCGCGGACGGCTTGCCTACGGTGCGTCGAAGGCCGGCGTAAAGATGATGTCGGAGGTGCTGGCTCTGGAATTCGGCAATCGTGGCGTCAGGGTCAACTGCGTGGCGCCCGGTCCGACCGAGACGCCGATGATCTCGAAGCTGCACGACGCCGACCAGCGCCGCCTGTGGCTTGGCCGCGTACCGCAAGGGCGCTATGGAGAGCCGGAAGAAGTCGCGGCGGCGGTTGCTTTCCTGCTGTCGCCGGAGGCCAGCTTCATCAACGGGCACACGCTCGCCGTGGACGGCGGCTTCCTCTCCGCCGGCATCATCGGCGGCGGCTGATCGAAACGCAAAATCAAGGCTCTGGATCGGAATTTTGAATCATGAAATTGCGCGTGATGTTTTCGGCCCTCTGCCTTCTGCCATGCTTCGTTGGCCAAGCCCTGGCAGCTGACACGCCGCGGAGCATTGCCGAGAAGTTCTGTGCAATCAGGCTTGATGGCGACGAGAAGGCCCTGCGGCCGCTGCTAACGCCGTCGCTTGTCAAGGTGATCGAGGAGGCGGAGGCGCGCAACGACATCATCGCCAAGGCTTCGCCGGACGAGAAGCCGCCATTCGGCGACGGCATTCCCTATCAGAGCTTTCCGGATGCAGCGCCGGTCTGCGAGGTGGGCGACGAGAAGCAGGTTCCAGGCCGGACCGAGATCGAGGTGCGATACATGTTCCCGGATACGGAAGGTGCAAACTGGACGGACAAGCTCGTCCTGCTTGCCTCGGATGGCCGCCTGCTGATCGACAACGTGGTATTCGAGACATCGGTGAACGATACCGACGAGATCAGCCTGCGCAGCGTATTGTTCAACGCTTTCGACCAGTGACGCAGGCCAATTCGGAAGCGGCCTTTGCATTGGCCAGCCGGACAGGCTATCGCGGCCGCTCATTCTTCCAATGGTGACCTCGTGACAAATCCGGTTCTCGTCGAAGTCCTGCGCGGCGGTCTTGTCGAAAGCGCCCATCGCGGCGCGCTTGCCGTATTCGAGGCAGGCGGCAAATCGGTGTGGGAGATGGGGGACACCGACCACCCTGTGTTTCCGCGCTCGGCGGTCAAAGCGATCCAGGCGCTGCCGCTGGTCGAAAGCGGTGCGGCCGATGCATATGGATTCGGCGACAGAGAATTGGCACTGGCCTGCGCGTCGCACAACGGCGAAGCCGCGCACGCCGAACTCGCCCGATCGATGCTGGCGAAGGCCGGCCTGGGCGAAGCTGTGCTCGAATGTGGAGCGCACTGGCCCAGTCGTCACGAGGCGACAATCGCGCTCGCCCGCGCCGGAAAGACACCAAGCAGCCTGCACAACAATTGCTCCGGGAAGCACTCCGGCTTCATTTGCACCTGCGCCCATGAAGGGATCGACCCTCGCGGCTATGTCGCCGCCGGCCACAAGCTCCAGGAGATGGTGCGCGAGGCAATGGAGGACGTGACCGGCGCTCCGCACAGTCCCGACAATCGCGCGACGGACGGCTGTTCGATCCCGACCTATGCGATCCCGCTGAAAAATCTCGCTAAGGGCTTTGCGAAGATGGCTACCGGACAGGGACTGTCTTCCGAGCGCGCCAAGGCGGCGAAGCGCCTGTTCGCCGCCTGCATGGCCGAGCCGTTCTATGTCGCAGGGACTGGCCGGGCCGACACGGCGCTGATGCAAGCTGCGCCCGGCCGTATTTTCGTGAAAATTGGAGCCGAGGGCGTCTATTGTGGCGCTGTTCCGGAACTTGGCCTGGGCATTGCGCTCAAATGCGACGACGGCGCCGGCAGGGCGGCCGAAGCCATGATTGCAACTGTACTGGCAAAGCTGCTGCGCCGCGACGAAATCCTCTCCGCCAGGCTGGACAGGCTAGCCAATCAGCCGATCACAAGCCGGATCGGCGCGGAAGTCGGCTCCATACGCCCGACCGCGGCCTTGCTGGGCATTTGAACTCAGCTGACGTGGTTGCGCTCGACTGTAAGGTGAGGAAAGCCAGGATTTCCCAAGGCAAGGTCGGCGGTGACCGGTTCGGACCAGCGGTGTCCTATGACCGCGCCATTTCGCACCCCGTCAATGACATTGTCCGCGATGACAGCCGAGCCGGCGCCTTCGACCACGGAAACCGCAATGCCGGTTCCGGACTTGCGGATGACGTTGCCGGTTGCCGCCACGTTGCGCATGAACGGGCCCCAGCCGATCTTCATGCCGTATAGCGGCGCGTTCTCGACCATGTTCCCGCTGACGGCGGTATCGGCCTCGACCGTGATGCCAACGCCGAAGCCTGGGGCGTCGGCGGGGTAGGGGCCTTCCGTCGAAAGGTTGCGCACGATATTGCCGGAGCAGACGCCCATGCGCCCGCCTTCGTTGAAATTGACGATCGATATGCCGTTCGCTGCGCCGTCGACGATGTTGCCGCTGATGATCGCGCCTTCGAAAGCGAATTCGGCGTAGAGCGCCGTTTCGCCGCTGCGCATGCAACTGTTGCCGGCGATCTGCAGATTGCTTGAACTGTTGGCGCGGATCGCCGAGAAAGCGCAATCCGAAACGGAATTGTTCGCAACCATCACGCTGTTGGCGCGGAATGTGTTGATGCCGTTGCCATTTTGGCCGGTCCCGCCGTTGCGCGCCGCAATGCGCTCGACGCGGTTTCCGGTCACGATCGTTCCGTCGTCCGCGATCTGCCAGCGATGCACCAGAATGCCGCCATTGGCGCAATCCGAGACGCTGTTGCCGGTGATGTCGAGACGCACGGCTTCAACCGAATAGATGCCGGCGTCTGCAGCGCCTGATATCGTCGACCGGTCGATGCGGCCGGCAACGCGTTCGAGGGCGATGCCGTTCTTGCCGCTGCCGATGACCTGGCAGTTTTCAACGACGAGATGGCCGACGCGGCGCAGATCCAACAGCCCTTGGGCATGGTCGCCGATCCAGCGGTTTGCGCCATCGAGAAGGAGCCCGGAAAGCTCGACATGTCCGGCTTCCTCGGCCAGCATCAGATGGCCGTCGCCGCCATAGATGATGCGGGTCGCGCCAGGAACGCCGCTGAGGCGGACATTGCGCGGCAGCGCAAGGTTGGAAACGATGTAGACGCCGGGCGGCAGGAACACCGGCATGTCGCGGTTCGCGGCCTCCTTCAGCATTTTCGCGAAAGCCTTGCTCTGGTCGTCAAAAGCACCGGGTCGCAGGCCAAGTTCGCCGGCATTGATCGAACCGCGCATGGCGGCCATCCTGATCCCGGAAAGTTCCGAAGCCGCGGTGCTCAGAGGTATGGCCAGGCCCGCCATTGAGAAGCCCGCCGTAGCGCTCAAAAAACTGCGTCTGTTCAACATCGGTACAATTCCGGTGATATTTTGCCCCAACACGCAGGAAACGTACCAACGCAGCAGGCGGGGGTTGTGCGACGGCTAGGCCGGGCTTAGGCTCCCTTGATGAGCAGGGCTTTCACGCGCGGAGACGACAACGACAACGCTCTTTCCGACATTGGCGAGCGGCCGGTAAGTGCACACCGCAACCTGGTGACGCCGGAAGGCTTCGCCGCCATCGACAGGGTGGTCGCCGGCCTGCGCGAAGAATTGGCTAGGGCTGAAAGAGAAAGCGATCGCGAGCGTATCGCGCTGGTTTCGCGCGACCTGCGCTACTGGAACGCCCGGCGCGAAAGCGCGGAGGTCTCGGTGCCCGAGCCCGACAGCAAGGTCGTTCGCTTCGGCATGACCGTGACCATCGAGAGCGAGGACGGAAAGAGCCATTCCTGGAAGATCGTCGGCGAGGACGAGGCCGACGCCGCGCATGGCATGATCTCGCATGTCTCGCCGATGGCGCAGGCGCTGTTCGGCAAGAAGGTAGGCGACCTCGCGGTCGTCAACGGTAAGGAATGGGAAATTGTGGAGGTTGGGTAGGAACCTCTATTGCGAACTGGCAACCCGGTGACGCTGCAACTGCCTTTCAGGTAAGCAGGGCGACCTTGGCATACAGCCTAATCGACCAACAACCCATCCAGCAGCCTCTCAGCCGCCTCCGGAATGACCGTGCCCGGCGGAAATATCTCGGCCACGCCGGCTTTCCGCACTGCGTCATAGTCCTGCGGCGGGATCACGCCGCCCACAATGATCCTGATATCGTCGCGGCCGAGCTTCTTCAGGGCTTCGCGAAGCTCCGGAATGAGCGTCAGGTGGCCGGCCGCGAGCGACGAAGCGCCGACTATGTGCACATCGTGGTTGGCAGCGAGCCTGGCGATCTCCTCCGGGGTCTGGAACATCGCGCCGACGGTAACCTCGAAACCGAGATCGGCGAAGGCGGAGGCGATGACCTTCTGGCCACGGTCGTGGCCGTCCTGTCCCATTTTGGCGACGAGGATGCGCGGCTTTGTGCCCGCCTTTTTCTCGAAGGCTGCGATCTTGTCCTGGACGCGGTCGACGGCTGCGTTTTGGCCGATCTCCTTGCGATAGACACCGGAGATCGTTTGAACCGAAGCGACGTGCCTGCCGAACGCCTTTTCGAGAGCCAGCGAGATTTCACCGACGGTCGCCTTGGCGCGGGCGGCGCGGATCGAGAATTCGAGCAGATTGCCGTCCGATCGAGCTGCATTTGTCAGCGCGTCCAGCGCCGCTTCCACCGCCGCGACGTCACGCGTGCCTTTCAGTTGCTGGAGCTTCGAGAGTTGGCGCGCCCGCACTTCGGCATTGTCGATCTTGAGGACATTGACCTCGATGTCCTTTTCCGGCCGGTAGGCATTGACCCCGACAAGCGCCTGCTGACCCGAATCGATGCGCGCCTGGGTGCGCGCCGCAGCCTCCTCGATGCGCAGCTTAGGGATGCTCTTCTCGACCGCCGCCGCCATGCCGCCCAGTCTCTCCACCTCCTCGATATGGCCGAGCGCCTTTGCCGCCAAATCGTGCGTCAGGCGCTCGACGAAGGCCGATCCGCCCCATGGGTCGATGATGCGCGTCGTGCCGGACTCTTTCTGCAGGATCAGTTGCGTGTTGCGGGCGATGCGGGCGGAGTGGTCTGTTGGCAGCGCCAGCGCCTCGTCGAAGGAATTGGTGTGCAGCGACTGCGTGTGCCCCTGCGTGGCGGCCATCGCTTCTAGCATTGTTCGCATGATGTTGTTGTAGGGATCCTGCGCGGTGAGGGACCAGCCGGAGGTCTGGCAGTGGGTGCGCAGCGACAGCGAGCGGGGATCCTTGGGCGAAAAGTTCTTCTGGATGAGCTCCGCCCAGAGCAGGCGCGCCGCCCGCATCTTGGCGACTTCCATGAAGAAGTTCATGCCGATCGCCCAGAAGAAGGACAGGCGCGGCGCGAAGCGGTCGATGTCGAGACCCGCCGCCACGCCGGCGCGGGCGTATTCGATGCCGTCCGCGATCGTGTAGGCAAGTTCGAGGTCGGCCGTCGCCCCGGCTTCCTGCATGTGGTAGCCCGAAATCGAGATGGAGTTGAACTTCGGCATATGCGTCGAAGTGTATGAAAAGATGTCGGAAACGATCCGCATCGAAGGCTTCGGCGGATAGATGTAGGTGTTGCGGACCATGAACTCCTTCAGAATGTCGTTCTGAATGGTTCCGGCGAGATCCTTCTGCGCCACGCCCTGTTCTTCCGCCGCGACGATGTAGAGCGCCATGATCGGCAGCACGGCGCCGTTCATCGTCATCGAAACGGTCATCTGGTCGAGCGGAATGCCGTCGAACAGTTGCCGCATGTCGAGGATCGAATCGATCGCTACGCCGGCCATGCCGACGTCGCCAGCCACGCGCGGATGATCGCTGTCGTAGCCGCGATGTGTCGCAAGGTCGAAAGCGACGGAGAGCCCCTTCTGGCCGCCGGCCAGGTTGCGCCGGTAGAAGGCGTTGGATTCCTCGGCTGTCGAGAAGCCGGCATATTGCCGGATCGTCCAGGGCTGCTGGACATACATTGTCGGATAGGGGCCACGAATGAAGGGCGCCGCACCCGGATAGGTGTCGAGATAAGGCAGCCCGGCAAGATCATTTTTGCCGTAGGTGCGCTTGACGGTGATCCCTTCAGGCGTGAGCCATGTCTCGGCGTCGTTCGACGACGTGCCGGCCTTCGGTTCGGACCACGCAATCCTGGTGAAGTCCGGGATCATCCGGCAACCTCTAGCAATTCGTCTATGCGCATGGCGTCCAGGCGCTGGCAGAACGCCGCTCCGTCGGTGGGCAAGGGGCGTCGCTTGGCTTCGAGCGTCCGGACCGGCACCTCCTGTTTCGCCGGATAGAGCGTGGTCCCGACCAGCACCCGCTTGCCATCACGGTATTCCTGGGTGCGCGCCTCGCGGGCAGCCAGGACGCGGTTCTGGATGTGGCCTTCGGACAGGCTGGCCAGTATGCCGCCTTCGGCCTCGATCCTCTGGAACTCCTTCCACGCCGCGTCGCAAAGCGCTGTCGTCAGAGCCTCGATGCCTCCCGACCCGGAGGCGGGGTCGGCGACGAAATCGACATGGCTTTCTCCCGCCAGGATAAGCTGCGTGTTGCGCCCGATCCGCCGGGCAAACGCGTCCGGCAGACCAAGCGCGATCGTGTGCGGGAGAACCGAGATCGAATCCGCGCCTCCGGCCGCCGCAGCAAACCCGGCGAGCGTGGTGCGCAATATGTTGGTTTCAGGGTCCTTTGCAGTCATCATCCGGTAAGACGTTTCGGCATGGATGGCGGCCGCCGAGGGTGGGATGGAGCAGGCCTGCTGCGCCCGCTCCCAGAGCCTCCGCAACGCCCTGATCTTGGCCATCGACAGCAACTGATCCTGATCGACGCTGAGCGAAAAGCCGATATGCGGCGCGGCATAGATAAGCGCCTGCCGCGCCTGCTCGAACAGCTTGAGGTGCGACACCGCCGCGGCGAGCACGATGCCGAGTTCCTGCGCCTCGGTGGCGCCGGCATTGTGGAACACCCGGCCGTCCGCCTCGAGCAGGACGCCCGGTACGCCGAGCGCGAAGAAATGCGCCAGCGATTGCGGCATCGACGCCTGCAGCGCCTCGATCGACATGCGCAGACGGCCGGTGCCGGCAAAGATGGCGGCGGAATCGATGCCGAACGACAGGCGCAATTTGGCCGGATCGGCCCGGCGCTTGGTCAGCAGCGCCACCAGCCAATCCGCCATCGCCCGGCTCGCCGGATGAACGTCGATCCTGAGATGAGTGCGGTTGAGGGCAATGTTTTCCAGAACGGCCTGCAGCGTTTCCGCCGTTCCGGGCAAGCCGTATCCGAAAGCGTTGGGAGCGCCCTCGAACACCAGCGACAGGCCGGTAGCGCCTTGCGCGATATCCTCCAGCGCCTGCGCGTTGGCGCGGGCGGGATCGGGATCGTCGACACGCTGCACGATAGTCCACGGCGCCTGCGGGTCCTTGCGCGTCAGCGGCTTGAACTGGGTAGCGCGCTCGTAGAGCGGCTCGACGCGAATGCCGTCGTCGGTGTGCGAAACCAGGGCTTCTTCAAAAGACATGCCGGCCAGGGCCTTTGCGGCAAGCGCCAGCCATTGTTCTTTATCGACCGCCGGGAACTTGACAGTGCCGATCGCATCTTCGGCGTCCATGCGCATTCCTTCTTCCTGCCGCCTGCCTCGCCCCAAATCGAATCTTATGGCCGGAAGCGGTGCGCGGCAATGCGCTCCGAACCCGCCTGTCATTGTTGCCCGCGGATCGCGGCCAAAATTAGCGTTGCGATCCGATTCTGGATTGCCAAACCCCGCCGCCCTCCGCAACCCTTGATCAGGCATTTTATCCGAACGGCATTGTGGCGCTGCAACCGCGCCACTATACCGGTTCGGACGCTGCAACGTCGCAAGTCCCTTTTAGGCCGGTTCCGGAGACTGAATTCATGGCGGGAGAAGACAGCATCTTTATCGGCGCGAGCCGAAAGCCGGACGACAGCTACCAGCAGCCGGAACAACTGCTTCTGAAATACGGCAACCGCCACGGGCTGGTGACCGGTGCTACCGGCACCGGCAAGACGGTGACGCTGCAGATCCTGGCCGAGGGCTTTTCCAATGCCGGTGTGCCGGTCTTCTGCGCCGACATAAAGGGCGACCTGTCGGGCATCGCCATGATGGGCGAAGCGAAGGATTTCCTGGTTGCGCGCGCCGAGGCGATAAAACTCGACCCTTATGAGTTCCAGGAATTCCCGGTCATCTTCTGGGACCTGTTCGGAGAGCAGGGCCACCCGATCAGGGCGACCGTTTCGGAAATGGGGCCGCTGCTCCTGTCGCGGCTGATGAACCTGTCCGAAGCGCAGGAAGGCATCATGAACATCGCCTTCCGGATCGCCGACGAAGAAGGGCTTCTGCTGCTCGACATGAAGGATCTGCAGTCGCTGCTGGCCAATATTGCCGATCGGGCCGGCGAGATCGGCGCGCGCTACGGCAATGTGACCAAGCCTTCGGTCGGCGCCATTCAGCGGTCGCTGCTGGTGCTGGAACAGCAGGGCGCGACGCACTTCTTCGGCGAGCCGGCGCTGAAGATCGCCGACATCATGCGCACGACGCGCGACGGTCGCGGCGCGATCAATGTGCTCGCCGCCGACAAGCTGATGATGAACCCGCGGCTCTATGCGACGTTCCTGCTCTGGCTCATGTCGGAACTTTTCGAGGAATTGCCGGAAGTCGGCGATCCCGACCAGCCGAAACTGGTGTTCTTCTTCGACGAGGCGCATTTGCTGTTCGACGAGGCGCCGAAGGCGCTGGTCGACCGCGTCGAGCAGGTGGTGCGGCTGATCAGGTCCAAGGGCGTCGGCGTCTATTTCGTTACGCAGAACCCGCTGGACATACCCGAGACGGTGCTCGCCCAGCTCGGCAACCGCGTCCAGCACGCGCTACGCGCTTACACGCCGCGCGAGCAGAAGGCGGTCAAGACTGCCGCCGACACCTTCCGGCCAAATCCGGATTTTGATTGCGCCAAGGCGATCACGCAGCTTGGAGTCGGCGAAGCGTTGGTCTCGACGCTTGAGGCCAAAGCCGTTCCGTCCATGGTGCAGCGGACGCTGATTCGCCCGCCATCTTCGCGCCTCGGGCCGATCACGCCCGAAGAGCGCCGGAAGCTTGTCGCCGAAAGCCCGGTGTCGGGGCAGTACGACAAGACGATCGACCGCGAATCCGCCTTCGAACTGCTGCAGAGGCGGGCCGCCGACGCCCTGAAGGCCGAGGAGGAAGCGCAAGGGCGCGAGCAGGAGGATACGGGCCGTTCACGCTGGACCATTCCCGGGTTCGGCGACGACGATGACGGCGACTACGCGCCGTCCCGCAATTCGCGGTCCCGCTCCGCGCCTCGGCCGCGCGCATCGAACCGCCAGACGGTCGCCGAAGCGGCGATCAAGTCGGTCGTGCGCTCGGTCGGCTCGTCTGTCGGTCGCGCACTGGTACGCGGCATTCTCGGCAGCCTGAAAAAGGGCTTCTGAAGCCGCGAAGCACTGATCCTAACGATGAAAATCTGACGCTTGGTACCTGACACAGACTCCGCTTTGGGCGGAAAGCTGCCGTCCGTTTTGCCCATCGGAACCGGCAGTCAGCGCCAAAACCGGACGATGGAACTGCTCCACAACGAGGTCCGTTCTACTGGCGAGCAGATCTCTGCTCCGCTAGAGTCCCAAGTCTCCACCGGGCTGCAGACCGAAAACCCGGAAAACGCTTATCTCATAGTAAGCTGATGCATCTGGAGCGCCTATGATGAAGCCGACCGGATTCACCGAGGCAGTGAGGATCGAGGACCTCGACGACGCGGGGCTGGTTGAACACGCGCGACAGCGTGACCCCGCCGCATTCTGGTTAATCATCAAGCGTCACAATCAGCGGCTTCACCGGGTCGCCCGCGCCGTCCTGAATGACGACACCGAGGCGGAGGACGTACTTCAGGAGACCTATATCCACGCCTTCACCCATCTGGCCGAATTCCGCGCGGAGGCGCGGCTGTCGACCTGGCTCACCCGGATCGCGCTGAACGAGGCGCTGGGACGCCGCCGGAAAAAGCGGCCCACCGTCGACGTGAAAGCCATCGAAGGCATGGTCGCTCCGTTCAGTGCTCACAAGCCTGATCCCGAAGAGGCGGCCGCTCTCGCTGAAATCCGCAGCCTCCTGGAGCGAGCCGTCGGTGGCTTGCCAGAGCCCTTTCGCATCGTCTTTGTCATGCGGGACGTCGAGGAAATGAGCATTGAGGAAACGGCTTTTCTTTTGGCATTGCGACCTCAGACAGTGAGCACCCGTCTTTTTCGCGCACGCCGGCTGCTCCGCGAGGCGCTACGGGACAAGCTCGCCACCGTGTTCACGGATACGTTTCTCTTCGCTGGCGCCCGTTGTGACCGCCTCGCGCAATCAGTCTTAGATCGGCTCGCAATCCGCCTGGTTCAAAAGGATGCTCATCAGTTGAACGCGGCGACTGAGCGCACGTAGACGCCGTCCACGCCGAGATTACGCCGGCTCCTTTCGCGGGGCTGGTGTAGCGGGACGCGGGAATATTTTGGCGGCCCGGACCATCCAATCGTCAGGCAAATGCATTCGGCGCCGCGGTGCTGACAGCGGTGTTGAATCAACAAACATAGGAGACCGCCATGCAGGGCGCATTTCACCTATCCCGGCGTCAGTCGCTTGAGGGACTTGTCGTACTCGGTGCCGGAGCGGCACTCGGCAGAATCGCGCGGCCTTCTCCGATATTGGCACAGGACATATCGGACGAGGACATTTTCCGCTTTGCGCTCAACCTCGAATATATGGAGGCTGAATACTACCTCCGCGGCACCACCGGAAAAGGCATCGACGCAGCCGATGTCGGTCCGAAACCCGGCGACGTCGTTGGTGGAAAACAAGTCTCGTTCGAGACGCCCGCCATCGGCGAATTCATGCAGGAAGTCGCCGAAAACGAACTCGCGCACGTCCGCTTCTACCGCAAGACGCTTGGAGCCAACGCCGTTGACCGGCCGGCAATCGATTTCGACGCGGGGTTCAAGGCCGTCGCGGAAGCGGCTGGTCTCGGTGCGGACTTCGATCCCTTCGGCAACGAAACGAACTTCGTGCTTTGCGGCATGCTGTTTGAGGATGTCGGCGTCACCGCTTATGCCGGTGCGGCGACAGTTCTGAAAAACAAGGACTTCCTCGCCGCCGCCGCAGGCATCCTGGCGGTCGAGGCCTACCACATGGGAATGGCGCGATCGACGCTATACCGGAAGGGAGAGGAAGCCTGGAAGGCGGCTAACGCCGTCTCCGATGCCCGGGACAAGATCGACGGATCAGAAGACAAGGACCAGGGCATCCAGGTGGACGGCAAAGCCAACATCGTTCCTTCGACGCCCGATGCGATCGCGTTCACCAGAACGCCGCAGGATGTGCTCCGGATCGTCTACCTCACCGACAAGGAAGGCGTGAGCAAGGGCGGCTTCTATCCGGAAGGCATGAACGGCACGCTCAAGAGCACCTGAACCGCTTGCGACGAGTGACGACGGGCCGCCGGAAACCGAGCGGCCTGACAGCGGCTGCTCTCGGAGAGAAACCATGAAAAAAGATGATGATGTGAACCACGGATCGGCTGCTTCAAACCGAGTGCTGTCTCGCCGCAGCTTCTTGAGAGTTTCTGTGGCCGGTGCGGCGATTGCCAGCGCCGGCGGCCTTTCGGCCTGCATGTCTCGACCGATGGCAGCCGGAAAGACTTCCAAGGCGGAGGCGGCTTACCAGGATACCCCGAATCGCGGCCAACGCTGCGCTGGATGTACTCACTTCCAAAAGCCAAACGGGTGTGAAATCGTCACTGGTGAAATCAGCCCGAACGGCTGGTGCCGTTTCTACGAAGCGCTGCCGGCTTGATGCAACAAGTTGCGGTCTCCCGCCTTATGTCTCGGGCGGGAGCAACGCGACGTCAGCCTCCGCGTCCGGAGCGGACGTTGGCCGGCCGGCGGCAAGCGTCTGCCTAGGGTCATGAGCATGAATTCGACCAAGCCCAACCGAATTTCCGCCAGGGTCGAAAACAGGTATTTCGGCTCCGGTACCAAGCGTCAGATTTTCACAAATAGTTGGCGGCGACGGCGCCAACTGCTTGACCCCCTCAGGCCATCGGAATGCCGGACGTGACCAGGATCGGCGTCTTGTTGGGGACGCGATCGTAGAGGTCGATGATGTCCTGGTTCATCAGCCGGACGCAGCCTGACGAAACCGATTTGCCGATCGAGTTCCATTCCGGCGAGCCGTGCACGCGGTAAAGCGTGTCCACGCCGTCCTGAAAGATATAGAGGGCGCGCGCGCCGAGCGGGTTCATGAGCCCCGGCTGCATGCCGCCATTGGCGGCGCTGTAGATTTCCAGCTTGGGATCGCGCCCGATCATTTCGGCGGGCGGCGTCCATTTCGGCCATTTACGCTTCCACTGGATGACCGCCCGGCCGGACCATTCGAAGCCGGCGCGGCCGAGGCCGACGCCGTAGCGCATCGCCTGTCCGCCTTCCCGGACGAGGTAGAGGAAATGGTTCGCCGTATCGACCACCACCGTCCCTGGCTGTTCGCCGGTCGGATCCTGGACGATCTGGCGGTAGTAGCGCTCGTCGACCTTCTCAATGGGTATTCCCGGGATTTCGTAACCCTCGTCGATCACAGGGGCGTACATCGATACGTAGCTGCCGAGCGAAGGCTCGATTTCGGGCGTGGGCGCTATCTGCACCGGGTCGAACCCGGCGTAGTGGGGCATGCTGGTGCATGCCGAAACCGTCAGCGCCGCCGCGCCGGTTGCGGCTGCGCCAAGAAACCGCCGACGAGTAAACTGGGAGGAAGAAACTGAAGTGATGCTCATGATGCCCTTTTAATTCCCGAGGCCGGGATGGATAGATTCCGACCTCGCAACAATGCGTGAACGCGTTCCTCCCGTTCGGGGCGCGATAGGCGGTTCCAGATCTGTCGCGAGGGTGAAAAAAGAAGGGCGAAGATGTGTCTGCCAGCCGCTGTTGCAATTCAGCAACGAGCGTCAGGCGCCGGCGAGCAGGCCTTCGAGCGAGGGCAGGATAAGCGCCGGCGGGTGATCGCGGTATTCGTCGGGCTGGTCGGTGCGATTGACCCAGACGGTGCGGAAACCGAACTTCGCCGCGCCGGCGATGTCCCAGCGGTTGGAAGACTGGAACGATATCAGATCTGGGTAAAGACGCCAGTTCGTCGCCACCAGATCGTAAACGGAGGGGTCGGTCTTGAACTTTTGGACCTGGTCGACGGAGAAGATGTCGTCGAGCACGGTATCGAGCGCTGCCGAACGGACGGCCGCCTCCAGCATCGCCGGCGAGCCGTTGGAAAGGATGGCGAGCCGCGCGCCTTCCGCCTTGAGCGCTTTCAGCACCGCCGGCACCTCGGGATAACAGTCGAGCCGCCAGTAGGCGTCGAGCAGGTCCTGTCGCAGCGACCGGTCGGCCGAAGGCACCTTATCGAAGGCGAAGTCGAGCGCCTGTTCGGTCAATTGCCAGAAATCGGCATAGGAGCCCATGAGGCTGCGGACCCAGGAATATTCGAGCTGCTTTGCCCGCCAGATGTCGGACAGCAACTGGCCCTCGGGGCCGATCGCGGCCGCATGCCGCCGCACCGCTGCGTGGACGTCGAACAGCGTGCCATAGGCGTCGAATACGAAGGCGGCGTGGCGCATTCCAGATTGGTTCACCATTGCGAGGCCGGACGCAAGTCTCGCGCCGCCTGAACGCCGGTTCTGGCCCCAACAATTCCTCCGGCTCGGCGGTTGACGGCGCGGGACAAAGCGTCTTCCATTGCGCCGCACAGATTTGGGACTTCACATGAGCTTATCGACGCCCGCGCAATCGACGACCTGGACCTATGTCGACGGAGACTGGCATGAGGGCAATGTCGCGCTCATCGGTCCGCGCAGCCACGCAATGTGGCTGGGCACCAGCGTGTTCGACGGCGGAAGGTGGTTCGAGGGCGTGTCACCTGATCTCGACCGGCATTGCGCGCGCGTCAACGCGTCGGCGGTCTCGCTCGGCCTGAACCCGACGATGGCCATCGAGGCGATCGTCGGCCTGGCATGGGACGGCTTGAAAAAATTCGACGGCAAGACGGCCGTCTATGTCCGGCCGATGTATTGGGCCGAGCATGGTGGCTATATGGGTGTTCCGGCCGACCCGGAATCGACCCGCTTCTGTCTTTGCCTCTATGAAGCGCCGATGATCCCGCCAACGGGTTTTTCGGTGACGGTTTCACCGTTCCGCCGCCCGACGCTGGAAACCATGCCGACCAACGCCAAAGCCGGTTGCCTGTACCCCAACAATGGCCGGGCAATCCTGGAAGCCAAGCAGCGGGGCTTTGACAATGCGCTGGTGCGCGACCTGCTCGGCAATGTCGCCGAAACCGGCACGTCGAATATTTTCCTGGTCAAGGACGGCCACGTTTTCACGCCGGCTCCGAACGGAACTTTCCTCTCGGGAATCACGCGTGCGCGCACAATTGCGCTGCTGGCGGATTACGGCTTCCGCACTACCGAGACCACGCTTTCGGTGCGCGATTTCATGGAAGCCGACGAGATTTTTTCCACCGGCAACCACTCCAAGGTGGTTCCCGTGACCAGGATCGAGGATCGCGACCTGCAGCCCGGGCCCGTAGCCAAGAAGGCGCGGGAACTCTATTGGGAGTGGGCGCATTCGGCTCCCGTCGGCTAAGCCGATAAAAAAGAGGCGAGGGCGCCTGTCGCGGAGTTGTCGCAGCAATATTCCAGCCTATCTCAAATCCGGCGGCTGCGCCGGAAACATTGCCACCGAGGAGTTACGACCATGGCTTTTGAATTGCCCGCATTGCCCTACGACTACGAGGCGCTCCAGCCTTACATGTCCAAGGAAACGCTCGAATATCACCACGACAAGCATCACAAGGCCTATGTCGACAACGGCAACAAGCTGGCTGCCGAAGCCGGCATGGAAGGCCTGTCGGTGGAAGAGATCGTCAAGCAGTCCTTCGGCAATAACGCCGGCCTCTTCAACAATGCCGGCCAGCACTACAACCACATCCATTTCTGGAAATGGATGAAGAAGGGCGGCGGCGGCAACAAGCTTCCGGGCGCCCTGCAGAAGGCTGTCGACAGCGACCTCGGCGGCTACGACAAGTTCAAGGCCGATTTCATCGCCGCAGGAACGACGCAGTTCGGCTCCGGCTGGGCCTGGCTTTCGGTGAAGGACGGCAAGCTCGCCATCTCCAAGACCCCGAATGGCGAGAACCCGCTCGTGCATGGCGCGTCGCCGATCCTCGGCGTCGATGTCTGGGAGCACTCCTATTACATCGACTACCGCAACGCGCGGCCGAAATACCTGGAAGCGTTCGTCGACAGCCTGATCAACTGGGACTACGTCCTGGAAATGTACGAAAAAGCCAGCGCGTAAAACGAAAAAGAAAACCCCGGCAAGTCCGGGGTTTTCTTTTTCGGGCGCGCTCTCGATCACGCGGAAATCACGGAAGCGTGACAGGCAGGCTGGAAGCTTTTCGGGCAGTTTTCGTTTTCCCAAGGCAGTCCTTTTGCAACCCAGGGGTCACTCAATGAAGAAATTTGTTATTGCCGTTTCCGCAATTGCGCTCGCTACCACCGCCGCGTTCGCCGACGTGATCGCCGACCGCAAGGCGGTCATGAAGGAGAACGGAAAGCAGGTCGGCGTGCTGGTGAAGATGGTCCAGGGCGAGGCCGATTTCGACGCCGCAGCGGTCATGGCGGCTTTGACCGCGCTCAACAATAATGTGCAGGCGATCGATGTCGCGGCGTCCTTCCCGCCGGGCAGCGACAAGGGTGACACCACAGCTTCCCCGAAAATCTGGGAAGACATGGCCGGCTTCCAGGCCGCTGTGGACAAGTTCAAGGCCGTCACGGCCGAGGCCGCCGCCGCTCCGGCCCAGGATCTCGAGGCGCTGAAGCCGCAGGTTGCCGCGATCGGGCAAAGCTGCTCAAGCTGCCACGAGGCGTTCCGGATCAAGAAGGGCTGACGCCAACCTATGAATTTGCCTGGAAAGCTCGCCGTCGCCGCCGTGATTGCGGCCGGCGTTGGCGGGCTGGCATTCTGGTACCTGACCGAGCCTGCTCGCATCGATGCCGAGACCGAGGCTTTGCTCGGATCCGGCGACGCGGAGAGAGGCGAACGCATTTTCTGGGCCGGTGGCTGCACCTCGTGTCACGCCAAGCCAAAATCCGAAGGCGAAGCGCGGCTCCAACTGGTCGGCGGCGTGCAGCTAAAAACGCAGTTCGGCACGTTCGTCGCACCGAACATTTCGCAGGACGCCAATGACGGCATCGGCGGGTGGTCGCAAGAAGATTTCGCCAACGCCATGCTGAAAGGCGTTTCGCCTTCGGGGGATCATTATTACCCGGCTTTTCCCTATGCATCCTATGCAAGGATGAGGCCGGAAGACGTGAGCGATCTCTACGCGTTCATGAAGACGCTGCCCGCGGTTGCCGGCCGGGCGCCGGATCGTACGCTCAGCTTTCCGTTCAGCTTCCGGCGCGGCATCGGCCTCTGGAAGCTGCTTTACGTCAGTGAGGATCCGGTCATCGCTATGGCGGAGGGCACGCCGGAGAATGTCCTGCTCGGCCGCTATCTGGTCGAGGGGCCTGGCCATTGCGGTGAGTGCCATACGCCGCGTTCGATCACAGGCGGCGCGGACAAGGGGCAGTGGCTTGCCGGCGCTGTCGCAGCCGAAGGCACGGGCGTCATTCCCAACGTCACATCGGGCGAGGGTGGCATCGGCGGCTGGTCCGAAGGCGATATCGCCAGCTTTCTCGAGACCGGCTTTACGCCCGATTTCGATTCGGTCGGCGGCTCTATGGTCGAGGTGCAGAAGAACATCGCCCAACTCACGCCCGACGACCGGGCGGCGATCGCAGCTTATCTCAAGGCCGTCCCGCAGCGTCCCAACGGCTATCCGGCGCGGCAGCCGTCGGGCGGATGAGCCGTGCGGTATGCCGCGCGGCCTTGGTCATGATCAGGTTGTACGGCCGAACGGCGCGGCCGAAGCCTTTCCGGCAATTTTCAGCGCGAACGCGTAGTTGAAGGCGATCTCCTCCAGCCGCGAAAAGCGTCCGGATGCTCCGGCGTGGCCGGAATCCATATTGATCTTGAAGAGCACCGGATTGTCGCCCTTCTTGCGGGCTCGCAGCCTGGCGACCCATTTTGCGGGCTCCCAGTAGGTTACGCGCGGGTCCGTGAGGCCGGCGACGGCGAGGATGGGCGGATAATCATGTGCGCCGACATTGTCGTAGGGAGAATAGGCGGCGATCGTCCTGTAGTCTTCGACTGATGCGATCGGGTTGCCCCATTCCGGCCATTCCGGCGGGGTGAGCGGCAGCGTGTCGTCGAGCATGGTGGTCAGCACGTCGACGAAGGCGACTTCCGCAATGACGCCGCCGAACGCGTCTGGCGCCATATTGGCGACGGCGCCCATAAGCATGCCGCCTGCCGACCCGCCCTGGGCGACAATCCGGTCGTGCGCGGTATAGCGCTCGCCGACCAGATGGTTTGCGGCGGCGATGAAGTCGAGAAATGTGTTCTGCTTCTTCGCCCGCTTGCCGTCCTCGTACCAGGCGTAGCCCTTGTCCTTGCCGCCGCGGATATGCGCGATCGCATAGACGAAGCCGCGATCGACAAGCGACAGGCAATTGGTGTTGAACGATGCGGGGATCGCGATGCCGTAGGAACCGTAGCCGTAGAGCAGGCAGGGCGCCGTGCCGTCCAGCGGCGTATCGCGGTGATGGATGAGCGAGATCGGCACCAACTCGCCGTCATGGGAAGGCGCCATCAGCCGGCGTGTCACATAGTCGGCGGCGTCGTGGCCGGAGGGGACTTCCTGCGTCTTCAACAGCGTGCGTTCGCGGGAGCGCATATTGTAGTCGAACAGCTGCGCGGGGGTCGTCATCGACGAATAAGAAAACCGCATAGTGTCGGTGTCGTATTCGTAGGAGCCGGACAGGCCCAGCGAAAAGGCCTCTTCCTCGAACGAAATCATGTGCTCTTCGCCGCTGGCGCGGTCGCGCACGACGATGCGCGGCAGGCCGTCCTTGCGCTCCAGACGCACCAGGAAATCCTTGAAGCTGAGCAGCGACAGTATCAGCCGGCCCGGTTCGTGGGCGACGAGTTCGGTCCAGTTGGCGCGGCCGGGGTCGCTCGCGGGCGCCGTCATGATCTTGAAATCCTTGGCGCCGTCGGCATTGGTCAGAATGAAGAAGATGTCGCCGCCTTCCTCGAGATCGTATTGCAGCCCGGTTTCGCGCGGCTGCACCGGGCGCGGCGCGGCCAACGGATCCTTCGCGCTCAGCAGGCGGTATTCCGTGGTCTCGTGGTCGTTGATGCCGATGAGTATCCATTCGTTGCTGCGCGTGCCCCCGACGCTCATGAAGAAACCGGGATCGGATTCTTCATAGACGAGGCGGTCGCTGGCATGCTCCGAGCCCAGCGCATGAAAAAATATCTTCGACGGACGATGGTTCTGGTCGAGACGGGTATAGAAGAAGCCGTCGCCGTCCGCGTTCCATACGCCGGAGCCGCCGGTGTCCGGAACCAATTCTGGAAGATCCTTGCCGTCAGACAGTTCGCGCACGCGCAGCGTGAAGAACTCCGAGCCCTTGTCGTCGAAGGCCCACAGAAGCCGGCGGTGGTCGGCCGAATGGTCGACGCCGCCGATGCGGAAATAGGGCTTGCCCTCGGCTTCCGCGTCACCGTCGAGGATGATGTCTTCCTCGCCGCCGTCGCGCGGCGTGCGGAAGTAGCGCGGCTGCTCGCCGCCCTTCTTGAATGAGGAGCCGTAGGCAAACGGTCCGTCTTTCATCGGCACCGAAGAATCGTCCTCCTTGATGCGGCCCTTCATCTCCTGGAACAGAACCTGCCGCAGGTCGGCGGTGTCGGCCATAAGAGCCTTCTGATAGTCGTTCTCGGCGTTCAGATGGTCGCGGATGGCGGGATCGAGCACCGACGGGTCGCGAAATACCTCCTGCCAGTTTTCGGCGCGCAGCCAGGCAAATTCATCGACCCGGGTAAAGCCGTGCCTTGTGTCGGAGACCGGGCGTTCGTCGGTTACGGGAGGAGCGATCTTCGGGAATGTACTGTTCATTGCAACTCGCTTCGGAACATTCTTGAATGGCAAATGAATACGCCCGTCACGGCGCGTTCAAGAGCGGAAATATAGGGTTCAGCGTGTCCGGTTTAGCCGGTTCGCCAGAGGAGGGATAGATGAATAGGCTTTTGGGGGGTACCGCGGCGCTGGCCGCATTTTTCACTGTCGCCGTCAGCGCAAGCCAGTCCGGGGCGACGGTTTTCGCGGCCTGGGAAGTCGCGAATGTCGAGTTTGGCGATACGTTGAACGTCCGGAAATATCCCGCCGGCACATCGCAGAAGCAATCCGCCTATCCCTATGGAACAGTGCTGCAGATGACGGGCAAATGCACCGGCGGGGGCAACCTGCTCGAAATTTCCAATCAGCCCGCATGGAAGCAGGAACAGGCGGTCCGTTATCGCTGGTGCGAAATCTGGCACGATCCGGCCCAGAACGGCAATTTCGTCACCGGTTGGGTCTACGGAAAGTACATCACGCCGCACTGAAGCGCAGGGCACAGTCGGCCTTGAAGTTTCAGCGGAAATCGCGCCATGGACAGATCCGGCTGGTCCCGCGGGTCCGAATCGGGCATTTAGCACCGCTTGCAAGAACGTCGGGCCAGCACGGCTGGCCGCTGAATCCACGGCAGGGAAATATATAGCGCTGTGGTGACGCGGCGTAATGTTGCTGCAACGAGTGAAATTCGGGTTTTGTCTAACCGGTTGCGGCACTACAACTGGCTGGTGAATATCTGGAATGACTAGAGCTGTCGCTAATATATACGAAAATTATGAATTGACTTACTTCAGGATGTGTCCGATAAGACATGTCAGCGCAGATCGTGGGAATTTGCCCGCGCCAAGCAGCGCAAACTGCCCCGGTATCATAAAGGGGCGCGACAATCTAGCTTAGTTGGGGCCCGAATAATATGGACACTGTGGAATCGCCTGCCCGAAATCATGAGATGCTGATCGAGCTCACCGCCGATGTTGTCGCTGCCTATGTGAGCAACAATCCGGTTCCGGTCGGCGAACTGCCCAATCTTATCGCTGACGTGCATTCGGCGCTCGGTCGCGTCGGCGGCGGCGCTGAGCAGCCGCCTGCGGACAAGCAGAAGCCGGCGGTCAATCCCAAGAGGTCCGTTCACGACGAGTACATCGTCTGTCTTGAAGACGGCAAGAAGTTCAAGTCGCTCAAACGGCATCTGATGACTCACTACGGCCTAACGCCCGACCAGTACCGGGAGAAGTGGTCGCTCGACGCCAGCTATCCGATGGTTGCCCCGAGCTACGCGGCAGCCCGCTCGCAGTTGGCCAAGAAGATGGGTCTTGGACGCAAGCGCAAGGCGGCCAGATAACCGGCTCTAGTCCGGCAGAGATCTTGCGACGGCGCCTTTGGGCGCCGTTTTGCTTTCCGGCCGTTGCCCGGCGCGGCGCAGCCTCTGTGCCTCGCAGCCGATCCAGCCCCTGCTTCAACGCTATGTGCCGGTTGAGGTCGTAGCTCCAGTGGCGGCGGAGCCCCTTGAGGCGCTCGCGCTCGATCGCCCTTTCGAGACGGGCGGCAAGCCTTAGTTTTTCGGCTGGCCCGGCGCTGAGCGCCTCCGACAGATCGATGCCGCAGGCAAGGTGGAGCGCGGCGATCTGCCGGGCATGCGCCGTTTCCAGCGATTTCCGTGTCTTGAAGTCTTCGGTTTCCTGGCGAAAGCCGTGCATGGCGAGTGTTTCCCGTTGGCGTCTATGCGTTCAGGCTAGGCGCGCCGCCGGGGGTGGGGACAAAATAAGCGCCTCTGTCGCAGCACGGAACGAAAAATCGCTGTCATTCCAAAGGCTTGGCATTTTCAGTGCGGAATATTAGTTCCCTGTTTGTTCACAGGGTGCTCGTCAGTCGATATAAGAACTTATTCCTATCATGCGGGGAGGATAAGTTCAGTGCAATTGACATCGGCGACGGTCAGGAAAGCGATCATCCAGGAGGAGCGGCGGCCAGGGCGCGTTCCGGTCCGGTCTGCCGAGCCCATCAGAGGCTCCCGTGGCGAGCGCGCCGTCGAACTGTGCGAGGCCATGATCGACATCACGGCGGCACTGTTCAATGTGCCGGGGAAGGAACTCCGTCGGGGCGGTCGCACCGAGATGGGCGTGTCGCGCGTTCGCCAGATCGCGATGTATGTCAGCCACGTGGTTCTGCGGCTCAGCATGAACGAGGTCGGCTTTGGCTTTGGGCGCGACCGCACAACGGTGCTTCATGCCTGCCATCTGGTCGAGGACCTGCGCGACGACGAGGATTTCGACAGGCTCGTCGCCAAAACCGAGCGGGTGGCGTTTGCCGCATTTCGCACGCGGCTGGGGCTCTGAAATGGCCGATAGGGCAAGGCAACGGATATTGGCATTTCTGTCGAGCGGCCCGGCGGTGGCGCGGGATGCGGCCAATGCCGGCAAGGTGCTGCTGGACGCCGGCGAGCGCGGGACGATCGCGGTCGACGCGGCTGTGCTGGCGGCGATGGCCAAGGAAGGCGTTCTGGTCCGGAAGGGCGCCCGTCTTTCGGTCGCGCCGGAGGACACAAGGACTGCAGACCGAGGCAGGACGGACCGGAACCGCTTCCAGGACCAGCATCGCGATCTGGAGATGAGGCAGGTCGACGCCGGCGGCGAGCCGGGGCTGGCGATGGTGAACCTCTCGGAATCGCCGCTCGGGCAATTGATGCGCCGGCGCGGGCCGGACGGCAGGCCATTTCTGAGCGCGACCGAATTCGGCGCCGGAGAGCGCCTGCGCGCCGACTACACGCGGGGCAGGATCATGCCGAGGCTCGGCGCGAACTGGGAGGCGAGCGTGGCCTCCGGTGCTCGCGGCCAAGGCGGCGGACTGGCCGACCTGACCGACGCAGCACTTGCGGCGCGCCAGCGCGTAGACGCGGCGATTGCCGCGGTCGGCCCGGAGCTTTCCGGCGTATTGATCGACGTGTGCTGTTTTCTGAAGGGCCTGGAACTGGTGGAGCGCGAGCGCGGCTGGCCGGTGCGCTCGGCCAAGATCATCTTGAAGACCGCGCTCGGCGTACTGAGCCGGCACTACAGCCCGCCTGCCTCCAGATACTCAAGGCAGACGCTTCATTGGGGAAGCGAAGGCTACCGGCCGAAGATGTCGCTTTAGGGTGATATTCGGGTGATGCCGGCCTGCAAATGGTGCCAATGCCTAAATCCTCCAAAACCCCCGTTGACGAATATTTGGGAAATCGGCACTCTGATGTTGCTGCATGTAGGGCGCATCGGCGGACGGCCGAAGGGGCAATGCCCACCTACGCAACGTCAATCGTAGTGCGCCCATGCCGAACCTCGAAAACCTCCGAAAGCAGGCCAAGCTCATCTTGCGCTGGCATCGTGACCGCTATTACCCGGTCGCGGCGCAGATCAGATCGGAATTGCCTCGCTATGGCCGGATGACCGATTCCGAAATTCTCGCGCAGAGCTTCAAATTGAGCGATGCACAGGAACTGGTCGCAAGGCAGCAGGGGTTCGAGAGCTGGCAAGCGCTCAAGACAGGATTGGAAACCATGTCGGACCATGCAGAAACCATTGTCGCCAAGGCTGTCATCGTCGACGCCGAACCACAACTATTCGTCGCCGATATCAAAGCTTCGTGCGCGTTCTTCACCAGCAAGCTCGGTTTCGCCACCGTATTTATGTATGGTGAGCCACCGTTCTATGCGCAAATCAAGCGCGATGGCGCACGTCTCAACCTGCGATGCGTCGCAGGGCCGGTGATCGAGGCCGACTTGCGCATCCGCGAGCAACTGCTTTCCGCCTCGTTTCCCGTCGCGACGGCGGACGAAATCAAGAAACTCTTCCTCGAATTTCAAGCTTCGGGCGTTACCTTTTTTCAGCCGCTCAAAAGCGAGCCGTGGGGCGCGAGAGATTTCATCATTACCGATCCTGACGGCAATCTGCTGCTTTTTGCAGGCCCAAGCGGCTAGGCGAAATATCCGCCTGCCGAATTTCAACACACCCGGGAAAAATCAGGCCGATTCGGCGAGGGCGGCCTGGGCGTCGCCCTTCATGCGCTTGACCATCGAGCGCAGACCGTTGGCGCGCTGCGGCGTCAGGTGCTCGTCGAGGCCGAGCGAGCGCATGAGCGCCTCGGCGTCGGTCGCCATGATTTCGCTGGCGCGCCTGCCGGAAAACAGCGCCAGCATGATCGCGACGAGGCCGCGGACGATATGAGCGTCGGAATCACCCTGGAAGATGACCACGGGATCCGGGCCGGAGCCCTTGTGCGTCACCAGCCAGACCTGGCTGACGCAACCCTGCACCTTGTGGGCAGAGTCGCGCGCCTCGTCGGGGAAGGGCGGCAGCGCCTCGCCGAGTTCGATGATGTAGCGATAACGCTCCTCCCATTCGTCAAGGAAGGAGAAGTCGTCGCGTATGGTTTCGATCGTGGTCGTCATTTGCCGTCGATATAGTGATTGGGCGCGGCCACGTCACGCAAAAAGACAAAGGAGACTCGGGCGTAGGCAGCGCAAGACGACGAAAATCCAGATGCGATCTATCCGCAAGATAAGGGGTTTGGCGGCTCAATCCGAGGCCGCAACGTCTGCCTTGGGCATCGGAATGCCGCCGGTCGTCGTGGCGGTGTCGGGTTCGCTGAAATTCTCGTCGAGCATTTCGAAGGCGATGCGGGCAGCCTCGCGCGCTCTGACGCCGACTGTATGCATGGCCGACTTTCCGGTCTCGCACACGTCGGGCTTGCGCTCGCAGATGCCGGTTACATCGCCGACGGCCTCGCGCGCGGCGAGAAATGCCTGAACGGGGCTGACGTTGGTGACGCCGTCCGCCGTGCCGCCCGGGTCCAGCGGGAGGACGAGCAATACCAGCGAAAACCAGAATGCCATCCGAACCAGAAAACCCATTTGACTGCCCTCATCTGCAGGGCCGCCTTAGCCGGCGGCCTCTTTCCTTATGCCATCATGATGACACGCGCATGCAAACCGGCGCTTGCGCCTTCAGTCGGCATTTTTGGAAAATTTCATTCAAATTTTAAGCGTCAGCCGTCACCGACAATTCGATTTGGACCTTAACGGAGCAGTTAAGGTTCGGTTAACCATCGAACCAGCTGATCTTGTTGAAGTTTTCCGCCAGGCAAGCTCGTTTTTTCCGGCGCGGGCCGCGTTCCGTTTCGCCCTGCAAGGCTAAACCCTCTGTTTACCATGGAAGCAATTCGCCCTGTGTTTATGCGCCGACGATCCAATATTTCGGTTTGAGCAGGGGTGGTCCGGCGATGCGCTTATCCATTCCTTAAACGCTCAATGCGAGTTTCGAACTCAACCAGAACCGGCCGGTGAACCCGGCTAATGCGAGTGCGTCGAGTGAGTTTTTTGGCGGCCAGATACAGCGACGTGCTCGGCGCAATCGCCGCCGGTTGCGACAGGCTGGTCCACCCGTCGGCGGCGGGTGAAGGCGAACGCCAACGCCATGGCCGCCTGATCGGCGTGCTGCTCGCCTCTCCCTTTCTTGCGGCTGCCGCGGCAAGCCTGCTTTTGCCGCCGTATCTCGGCGTTGCAGTCACGCTGGCGTTCATCTGCGCGGCCTGCGGGACGGCGTGGCTCGCCGCGCTGCTGGCGGCGGCGACGGGCAGGGACAAGGCGGCCGGGATCGTCGCGCTTGTCGCCGGCATCGCGGCGATCGCGGCATTGACCGCGGCTGCCGGGGGGCTTGCCTCGCCGATGGCGCTCACAGTGCTGGCCCTGCCGTTCGAGGCATACTGGACAGGGCGGACCGCGAAAGCGGCGGTTTGGGGAGGGGCCGGGGCTGTGGCCGCTCTCGCGCTGCAGGCCGCGCTTTCGTTTGGCGGCGCTTCGCCCGCCCTTTGGCACTGGCTGGTTCCGATGGCGTATGCGGCAACGCTGCTGGCGCGGCTGGCCCCGGCTGCTGGCAAAACGGTGGCCGCTCGTGACGAGATCGCCGCCCCAAGGCTCGAGGACATTATCGACGCCGTGGTTCTGAGGATCGCCCCGGGCGGCGACATTTTCGACGCCACCGAAAAATCCCGCCAAATCCTGAAACTGCCGCCGGAACTGCTTCTGGGCACGGGACTGTTCGACCGCATCCATATCGCCGACCGGGTCGGCTACCTCTGCGCGCTCGCCGACCTGCGCGAAGGCAGGGAAAGCCGGAAAGTGGAGGTCCGCATTCGGCTGCCGCAAAAGGGCGGCAATATGCCCGGCGACAACCACCGGCATTTCACCATCGAACTGCGCCGGGATCCGGGCGGACAGGCGTTCGTGGCCCTGGTGCGTGACAATCAGGAAATGGCCGAACTCCGGCAGGCGTTGGCCGAGGCGGTGGACGCCAACGATGGGATCGACCTCGCCAAGGGCCGCTTCCTGGCGGCCGTCAGCCACGAGCTGCGCACGCCGCTCAACGCCATCATCGGCTTTTCCGACATGCTCCTGCACGAGATGTTCGGGCCGTTCGGCGACCCGCGACAAAAGGAATATGTCGGTCTGGTCCGCGATTCGGGGCAGCACCTGCTCGAAGTCGTGAACTCGATCCTCGACGTGTCGAAGATCGAGGCCGGCTCCTATGCGATGTATCCCGAGCCTTTCCGGTTTCGCGAAGCCGTCGAGATGTGCCGCTCGATGATGAGCCTGCAGGCCAAGGACAAGAAGATCGGACTTCATGCCGAGGTGGCGGCCGAAACCGGCGAGATCCATGCCGACAAGCGCGCCGTGCAGCAGATGCTGATCAATCTGGTCTCGAACGCGGTCAAGTTCACGCCGGAGGGCGGCCGGGTGGTGATAGGCGGCAAGAGGATCGGGTCGCGCCTGCATTTCTGGGTCAGCGACACCGGCATCGGCATTGCCGAGCAGGACCTTTCCACGATCGGCAAGCCTTTCTCGCAGGTCCAGAACGATTATACGCGCCAGTATGAAGGCACGGGCCTCGGGCTGTCGCTCGTGAAGGGGCTGGTGGCGCTGCACGACGGCACGATGTCGATCGAAAGCGCGCTCGGCGAGGGCACCACGGTGACGATAAGCCTGCCGGTCGATGGTCCGGCCGGCGAGAGCGGCGGCGAGGCGGAATTGCTGCCGATGCCCGGCAGAACGAAAGAGAAGGCCGATGGCACGCTCCGCAAAGCAGGCTAAACGAAGCCGCGGCCGGGGCTACGCCCTCAACAGCGGCATCGCTGCCCTGGGCGGGCTGATCTCCCGCAACCCGGTGTTCGTGGGCGGCTCGACGGCCTTCCTGGTGACGCTGCTCTATGTCTCGGCGAATGCACTATGGTATCAGCCGCACCCGCATCCCGGCGCATTTTTCGCCACGCGCGATTTCGACCCTGCCGACTGGCCGCGCGATGACACGGACCAGGGGACGACGATCCATCTCGTGCGTCCGGACGAGGCCGCGGCCCGCCCGAAGGGCGATCCGCAGGTCGAGCAGGTGCAGGCGATCCTGAAGGAGCTCGGCTTTTATGATGGCACGGTCGACGGCATAGCCGGCCCGAACACCGGCAAGGCGATCGAAGATTACCGGCGCAAGATGGGCCTTGAGGTTTCAGGCAACGTTGACGCGGAGCTTCTCGAACTGCTCGGCGCCCCATCGACGACAGCAGGCATTGCACCGACACCAGCGCCGCGCGAAAGCGCCGTGCCCAAGCCCGCGCCTCGCGAGGAAGTCGCGACGGCGCCCAAGGACATGGTCATCAGGATCCAGGCCGGCCTGAAAGCCTTCGGCAATGACGAGATGGAGATTGACGGGGTGATCGGCGCGCGCACCAAGGCGGCGATCCGGGAATTCCAGTCCCTGTTCGGATTGCCGGAAACCGGCGAGCCGGACCATGCGGTTTATGGGAAGATGAAGGAAATCGGGCTGACGAATTGAGGGTGGGCATTGCCGCCGGTCACCGTGCCTTCAAGACTTGTTCCCCTTGCTGAACCGGCTCTGATGTCCTCTCTGTTGAGGTATGGATTCCCGACACTCTCCGCTCGTTCCTCGCTCACGAGGTCGGGAATGACAAGCTTCATGGGGTGTTTTTGCAACTCGCCGGGGTTGGAGACTAAACGGAGAGCCACCAAAGCAATCCGTCATTCCCGACCTCTTGAGCGAGCGCAGCGAGCGGAGAGTGTCGGGAATCCTGTGTGTTTGTTTTGGCGTATGGTGAGCGCGGGAAGGAGGCCGTGGGAATCCTGGTCGTCGGGTTTTGCCCGACAGGCCGCGGCATGGCTCGGCTCCCCTCCCGCTTCGAAACCATCAACCTGAACAGTTGCACGAGGCTGCTGCACAGACCTCGCACCACAGGAAGAGGCACGGTGATGATACAGCATAACTACATCGGTTGCGACATCTGCAAGGACATGCTCGACGTGTTCGATCCGTCCAGCCGCAGCTTCCGGCGGCTCGCCAACCGGGCCGGGCCGATCGAGGCTTTCGCGGCCGGACTTGCGCCGGGGCGCGATTTCGTCGTCTTCGAGGCGACCGGCGTCCACGACCGGCTGTTGCGCCACGCCCTGGCCGAGGCCGGCATCGCCAGCACCAGGCGCAACCCCGTCCAGACCCGCCGCTTCGCCGAGGCCGGCGGGCTTCTGGCTAAGACCGACAAGCTCGACGCCCGCATGCTGTCCGACTACGGCCGCCGCTTCACCCCGGCGCCCGACCAGCCGCCGTGCCGCCAGCGCGAGCGCATCGCCGCCTTGGCGCGCCGCCGCGACCAGCTCGTCGAGGCCCGCGCCCGCGAGGCCAGGCATCTCGGCGAAGCCTTCGATCCCGACGTCATCGCCGACATCGAGGCGGCCGTCGCCTGCCTCGCCAAGCGCATCGCGACCATCGAGGCGGTCATCGCAAGCGCCATCGCCGAAGCCGACGCCGCCACCGCCGCCACGTTCGCCATCCTGCGCTCGGCCCCCGGCGTCGGACCCGTCACCGCGCTCACCCTCATCGCCCATTTGCCCGAGCTCGGAGGCCGTTCGCCCAAAACCATCGCCAGCCTGGCCGGGCTGGCGCCGCGCAACAACGATTCGGGAACGCGGCGCGGCCGGCGCCCCATCCGCGGCGGCCGGCCGCGCGTGCGCAAGGCGCTCTATATGGCGGCGCTCGGCGCCATCCGCGCTGCGCCGCGCTTCAAGGCCTTCTACAGCGCCATCGCCGCCCGCTCCGGCTCCAGGAAACTCGCCGTCATCGCCGCAGCCAGAAAGCTCCTCACCATCCTCAACGCCATGCAACGCGACCAGAAAGCATATGCCTGAAACACAGTTGCCATGCCTCGGCGTTTCCATGATCGGCTACGGAAGGGGTCCCAGGGTCTTCTGCTTTTGCCCGTCATCCGGATGAGCTTGGTCGCCACCCCTTTCCCGTTCCACCGGGGGAGAGTAAGGGTGAGGGATTGATCACCCGACGGAAAAGTTCCTGAAACGATGCGCGTCACCACCGATCTGTTCGTATCGGCGCTTATGCGCCGGATTTTCGCCGCGGGCGGGTTCGCGGCGGTGGTCAAGCGCGGCGCGACGGAGGCGGGCGCGGTGTTCATCGTTTCGCGCGACCGGTTCGGCGAGGCCAGCCTTTTCGGCCCGGCGCCCCAGACGAGCTACGATCCGGGCAGGCCTGAAGAGCGCCGGTTCATGCGGCTGAACGAAGGGGAGGACAGTGCGGCGGTGGACCGGCGGCTGGAGAAGGAAGTGCGCTTCGATCCGGATGTCTGGGTCGTGGAGATCGAAGCCGGCCAGACGCCCATCGAGGAATTGATCGCGGTGGTCACGGCGTAGGTGCCTTGAGATTCAGGTGATGCCGGCCTGCAAATGGCGGCTTTCTGCGCTTCCGGTGCTCACGTACCCGAATGTACGCTCCGCTCCGGTTCTCGAAATCCACCATTTTGGTCGCTGCGCGCCCATCTTCGATTCCGGCGCGGCCTGACCTGAATCTCAACGCACCCTAGTGGTCGAAATCTGACGCTTGGTTCCGGGTCTGTAAGCCGCTCAGGGTGGCAAGCGGTCAGCCAATTGCAGTCAATGCGGTTCAGCCGGCGGTCCTTATCGGCTGAACTTGGCAGCCAAGGCCACCAGAAAAACGAGAGTCAAGACGGCGAGTGCCGCTCCTCCGCTCAACTCGCTGATACCGAACATATGCCGCATAAGTCCGGCAGTGACAGCAAAAAAGACTAAGTGTACACAAAGCAACTGCAAATACGATTACGCCAACTAGTGGATTGATTCCAACGTTTGGAACCCGCGGTTTCGGGCGGCGATGATGTCATCGGGGTTGGCTTTCCAGATGAATGGTTGCGGGTTCTCGGCATTGTATTCGCGGATAAAGCGGTTGATGGCGGCCTGAAGATCGACAACGGAATGGAAGACGCCGTGCTTGAGCCTGCGCCGGGTGAGTTTGGCGAAGAAGCCCTCGACGGCGTTGAGCCAGGAGCAGGATGTTGGGGTGAAATGGAAGGTCCAGCGCGGGTGGCGGTCGAGCCAGGCGCGGACCTTGTCTTTTTTGTGCGCGGCGTAATTGTCGAGGATCACATGGATTGCCTTGTCCGCCGGCACCTCGCGCTCGATGCGGTTGAGGAAGCGGATGAACTCCTGATGGCGGTGGCGCTGCATGTTCTGCGCCATGACCGTGCCGTCCAGCACGTTGAGGGCAGCGAAGAGCGTCGTTGTGCCGTGCCGCTTGTAGTCGTGTGTCATCGTGCCGGCGCGGCCCTTCTTCATTGGCAGGCCGGGCTGGGTTCGGTCGAGGGCCTGGATCTGCGACTTCTCGTCGACCGACAGCACCACGGCATGGGCCGGCGGATCGACATACAAGCCAACGATGGTCGTCAGCTTCTCGGCGAAGGCCGGGTCGTTGGAGAGCTTGAAGTGCCGCCAGCGATGCGGGCTGAGACCGTGGGCCTTCCAGATACCCTGCACCGTCGACGCTGCAATGCCGGCGACCTTGGCCATCGCGCGCAGCGTCCAATGGGTCGCCTCATGCGGCGGCGTCGCCTGCGTCAGGCGGACGATCTCGGCGACATGCTTCGGCGGGACCGGCGCCTTTCCAGGCGGACGGGACCGGTCGCGAAGCAGTCCATCGACGCCTTCGTGCATGAACCGCTCCTGCCAGCGCCAGACACAGGTCTTGGACTTGTCGGTCTCGGCCATGATTGCCGAGGTGCCCAGACCATCGCCGCTCAGAAGGACAATACGCGCCCGCCAGACATGCTTCTGCGGGCTTCCAGGGGCCGCGACGATCGCTTGCAAGCGCTGACGATCGCTGGCCGAAACGGTGAAGGAGATGCCATTGCGCATGCATCAAACTCGCACGCCACACCGCAAAACGGAATCCCAAAATCGGACTCTTTTGATCCGATCAATCCACTAGGCGTCGGAAAGTCACAACATCCGAGCTTCGGAGAACGAGACCAGTTTTTGACTGAATCGAGCCTGCTCTCCACGCAGACAAGAGTTCGCGAATGCAGTAAAAAGTGGCCAAGGCGAGAAAAACAAAAGCGATACTGCTAGTCACCGTGGCGCTTAGGATCGGGGTGTCTGATATCACTGGCATGATGCGAACTGCTTGGCGCTAGAATTTCGTGGAAATATAACGGCTGTCTGCTGGGATGTCTGCAATGGGTCCGATTGTGTTGAAAAACTCAGTCTTGAAGTAGCGTCGATCAACTGATTCACTCATTGCCAGCATCCGGAGAGTCGGCCGATGATGGGTGAGCGAACGGTGGCGCAGGAGACGCTGTTTTACAGCTTCAACCTGGATCGACACGTGCCGGCGGACCATCTGCTACGCTCGATCGACCGGTTCTTGGACCTGTCGGACATCCGCGAGCACTTGCGCCCCTTCTATAGCGAGACAGGTCGGCCTTCGATTGATCCCGAGCTGATGATCCGGATGCTGATCATCGGCTATTGCATGGGCATCCGCTCCGAACGGCGTCTGTGCGAGGAAGTTCATCTGAACCTGGCGTATCGCTGGTTCTGCCGTCTTGGCCTCGAGGGCGACGTGCCCGACCACTCGACCTTCTCCAAGAACCGACACGGGCGCTTCCGCGACAGCAATCTGCTGCGCGAGCTGTTCGAGATGACGGTGGCGCGTTGCATTGCCGAGGGGCTGGTCGGCGGCGAAGGCTTCGCGGTCGACGCCAGCCTGGTCCGGGCCGATGTGAGCCGGCAGCACGCCGTCGATCGTCACGAGCAGCTGCCGCAAGAACGTGTCAGCCACGCCGTGCGAGAGTATCTGGCGGTGCTCGACGATGCCGCGTTCGGTGGCGCGACGCCGGTCACACCCAAGCAACTGGCGGTGGCCGACCCTGCCTCGCGATGGACCGCCGCGACGCGCGAGCGCGCCTTCTTCGCTTACAGCACCAACTATCTGATCGACCTCGAACATGCCGTGATCGTTGACGTCGAGGCGACCACCTCGGTACGCCAGGCCGAGGTGACTGCCCAGCGCAGGATGATCGACCGCGCGCAGGCACGGTTCGGCCTGCGGCCCGACCGGCTGGCTGCCGATGCCAGCTATGGCGATGCCGCCAACCTAGCCTGGCTGGTCGAGGACAAGGGCATTGCGCCGCACATCCCGGTGTTCGACAAATCCGCCCGCACCGACGGAACATTCGAGCGATCGGCCTTCACCTTCGACCAGAAGGATGACAGCTATATCTGTCCCGGCGGCAAGCGCCTGCGACCTCGAAACCGGAACTTTACCGTCCCCCGGTCCAATGTCGATCAGGATGGCTTCATTCGGTATCGTGCGCGCCAGCAGGACTGCAGCGACTGCGCTCTACGCCAGCGCTGCACGCCCAACATGCCGGCTCGCAAGATCATGCGATCAATCCATGAAGGCGCCCGCGACAGGGCGCGCGATATCGCCACGACCGACGCCTACCTCACTTCACGAAGGCAACGAAAGAAGGTCGAAATGTTGTTCGCGCACCTCAAACGCATCCTGAAGCTCGATCGCCTGCGCCTGCGAGGTCCAAACGGTGCCAAAGACGAGTTCCTCCTCGCTGCCACCGCCCAGAACCTCCGCAAGATCGCCAAGCTGATCCCGATGTCACCTCTGCCGGCCCCCGCCTGAGGGGGCAAGGCATCCATCGGTCACGTCGAGCGGGCCAACAACTCGCTCCGATCAGCGACTTCTTCAACACAATCGGTCCGGCAGCGGTGTTCCGTTCGGATACCAAGCGTCAGGTTTTTACCACCAGGGAACTCTTACTCCACGATCTTCCAATATGAGTCCTTGCGGGTCACCTTGCCGTTGCGAAACGTGTAGAAATCGCAGCCTTGGACCTCCTTTTTCGTCCCCTCGCGGGTCGTGCCTGTGAGTGTCCATTTCGACATGCCGGTATCGGCGGTCAGATCCACGAAATGCTCATCATTGCCGTAGTGGATATCAGGCAGGCCTGCAAAGCGTGTTGCCAGCGCCTCTCGTACGTTCCGCTTGCCCTCGAAACGGGAACCCCAAGGCTGGCTTCCCCTCGGCATCTCCAAGACACAATCGTCAGAAAAGAACGTCATGATGCGATCGAGATCGTGCGCGTTGAAGGCCTCGCATAGCTCCTTTAGGGTCGATCGAATGTCCATTGCCGTCTCCGTCCAGTCGGATAATCGACATGTTGTTCGCGCGTTCGATGTCCGTATAGGTCACTAACAACCAGGGCCGGTCAAGGCCGTAGGCGCTTCACCTTCGGGCCGGCGACAGACGTGCTTACCGATAGACGGTGGCGCCGGTGGCGGGACTGCATTGATCGACTTCCACCCCAAATGCCATGAGCAGGAATTTGCCTTTTTCCCGGTGAACGACCTGGAGGCCTGGCCCGCCAAAGCCGCTTTTCGTCTCCGGGTTGTCGACAAGATAGACATCGGAGAGTTCGGTGGTGGCCAGTTCCTTGATGTACAGCTCGTGCTTGCTTTTCGTTATCTCCGCAACGTTCCAGAAGGAGCAATCGGCGCTGCGAACAAAATAGGCGAGTGCAACGGGATGCATGCCGAGAATGTCTTTGGCCCTGGTGGCAAGTGCATCCCTGGCCTTGGTCAATTCGTCGGCGGAATTTATGGTCAAGTTCACGTCGATTTTATCTATCTGCTGCACCAAAGTTACGCCGTTCTTATCTATTGCAGATATTCTCTTGATCATCGCCGAGAGATCGGCCTTGAAGATGAACATCCCTCCGATCGCGCACACGACAAGCGCCGCCGGCCATATCAGCTTTTCCATATTACGCCCCCGCCCAGGGTTATAACCCTGAGTTGAACGATATCACATTATGTATACTCTTGGTAGCACCATGTCGCAGAAGCGGTCAGCGTCCGAGGCGCGGCTGAACGCGGGCGATGATCCGGTCAGGTCTGGAGGGCGAGATGCAAGGCGGGCGTTCACCGGCGTGGTTCCGCGGACGGCGAGTGCAGCGGCTTCCATCTGCCAGCAGCGGACGCGCTCGACCGCGGTCTCCCGGTCGAGGGCGCGGTAGCGCTCGAGAAACAGGCGGATGGCTTCCGGATGCGGGAAATGCGCCGGGAACGTCGCGGCGACGATGAGAAAGGCGCATTCCTCGGCAAGGTCGAGAGAGCGCAGGCCCGCAAGCAACGCGGAGTGGCTGGACATGCCGGCGACCGACCGTGCGGCCGCGGCGTCGACGCCGAGCGCGTCGGCCAGCGCTGCATGGAAGAACGCCGGATTGCCGGTGAGTGCCGCGGCGCGCAGCCGCGAGTAGTTGCGTTCCGGAAAAGCTGCCTCCGCCCGATCGGCATCGGCGTTGCCGACCGGACGCATCATAGACCGCAGGCGCCGGCGTGTGTTGTCGGCGGCGGACCCCGACGATGAACCGGGCACGGCCGCCGCTTCTTCGGCCGGTTGCGGCGCGGGGTCGGCGCCGGGCGGGGCTTTGCGTTCGAGCGCCCGGATCAGGTGGCCGATCGTGGGATTGAGGCTGGGCCGGCGGGCGATGGCGCGGGCATGCGGCAGACCGTGCCGGCCGATCAGGGCGATGAGATCTATGTCTGTCAGCGCTTTCGAGCGGACGAGCAGCGGCGCGGCGATGTCGACGGTTTCGGCGCAGAGACGGTCGATCAGTGCCTTCGGCGCCTGCTCGCATTCCGAGAGGGCGGCGGCAACGAAACGGCGGGACTCCACCGAGACCATTTCGAAGAGCGGCATGGCGAGATCTTCGAGTTGCGCGATCTCGCGGCGCGACGGGCGGGTCAGCGAGCAGAAGGCCGAAACCGCGGCGCGAAACAGCTGTTCGGCCTTGCGCGCCTCGCCCTTGATGGCGATCTGCCTGAAATCGGATGCTGACACGAATTACGCCTGACAAGGTACACGCCGCGCTGCCGCCCGCTTTTGAACCTGCGGGGCGGAACGCAAAGCTAAAGTTAGCGCCGATCCGTTAGCAGACTGTTAACTCTCTGCTGGCCTTAATCGAGGTGGAGGCGTTGCGTGGTTGCTCCGGTTCAACCGAGAGGGAATTCGCAAGTCATGGGCAGCATAGTTTCCTTCGTGCAGAAGAGAGCGGGAGCGCCCCGGTCCGACCGGACCGCCGGAGCGCCCGCGACAGTCATCATCTTTCCCGGCGTGCGCTACGAGCGTCCTGGTGCTCCAGGCGCAGTTTCGGTGGCGGTCAGCAGGCTGCCGCCGCAGCGGACTAAGCCGCAGCATTGAAGTCGTCGGCGGGCATCAGCCCTGCGTGCAGGAGACGCTGCCGAGATAGCGGCTGACGACTTCCTCCCAGCTTTCGTCCGGCACGAAGGCACGAACGACGACGATGCCTTCATCGAGCGGGGCTTCCACGAAGATGGACTGCTGCAGCTCTTCGGGCAGGTCCTTGCGCAGTTCGATCATCTGCGTCGGCGTCAAGATCACGAAATCGAGAAGACCGGTGGCCGCGGTGCGGTCGTTGAAGCTGTAGATATTCTGGCCGCCGCGATTGTAGACCGACACTGACCAGAACGGCACGTTACCGGGCGCGCCGACCTGGACGACGCCATCCGAAAGATCGAAGCGGCAAGCGGCCGCATGAAAGAGCGGGTCGACCGAACCGACCAACGCGGAACCGCCGGCGTCCGGATCGATGCGTATCATGCGGTACGGGCCGGCCGCCGCGGAAAGCCGCGACCAGGCATCCCGCTCCGACAGTTCGGGCACCAGAAGCAGGATGACGATGTGAACGATGCCGGCGCCAAACAGGCCGAGCGCAATGGCATAGGCGATCCTAAGCATCGCACCCCACGTTCACCACCGTCGGCATTTCCATGTCGGCGACGCCGGTGCTGCCGGCGACAGGAGTGTCGTAGAGCGTCAGCACGAACCGCATGGGGCCGGCGCCAGGCACGCCGAACCAGTTGCCCGGAGCGGGCTTGCGGCTGACGGCGATGGAGAAGGAATTGTCAGGCCGGCGCAGGAGTTCGAGCGAATGGAGCGCGGTCTTGCGCTGGTTGGCCATGATGACATTGCGCGCCGAGTCGGCCGCGTAAAGCGTCCAGAAGCGCGCCGGCGGGGCGATGCCTTCGATCCTGTAGGAGCACTCGCGCCGGAGCGGCTGGCCGCCGGCGTCGTGCGTGGCCGCAAAGGCCAGGCCTTCGGCGCGGCCGAGAGCCAGGATGCCCTGGCGCGAAACGCGAGCCTTCGAATAGGGGTCGGCATCGGGCGTGCCGATGTCGGGAAACGCCGTCCAGCCGCCGATAGCGACCGCGCCTACGCCGTCGCGCGCATCCAGCACATACCAAAGGCTGACAGCGCCCCCCCGATGGCGATGGCAAGCGTTAAAAGAGCGAGGAAGGCAATCTTGAGCATGAGGCGCGCCGGCGGGAAGAGATGCGTCGTTCGAGTATCGCGTTACGCGAGTATCGCGTTACGGGCGGGCGGCGCAAGCCGTATGACTTCGGCGGGACGGCTGCGCGGTTTTATGGCTTCGGCGGACGGGTTCACATGGCCGACAGGGTTTCGGGCTCGGCCGGCGCTTCGATGACCGGCGCGGTGCGGAACGTGCTGCTCATCTGGCGCAGGAGGCGCGTCGTCGTGCTGGACAACAGCGGAGGCCGTCCGATGTCGGCAACCGGCGCTGCGTCTTCGCCCGGCGTTTTGGCCGCGGCCTTGGCCGCCTCTGCAATCGCCTTGGCCGCTACCTTCGGATCGACAAAGGGGTTCTCGATACCCGGGATCGGCTTCAGGTCGACATTCTGGTGCGCATAGGCCATCAGCCTCTGCCAGACCATCGCCGGCAGCGAGCCGCCGGTCATGTCGTTGGTGGGCGAAAAGTCGTCATTGCCGAGCCAGACGGCGGCCGTGTAGTTGCCGGTGTAGCCGACATACCAGGCATCGCGATAGGACTGCGTCGTGCCGGTTTTGCCGGCGGAGCGGATCGACGGCAGGGCCGCGCGGCGGCCGGTGCCGCGCTCGGGTATCTGGACCATGATGGAATTCATGGCCGTCACCGCCTGTTGCGACAGGACCCGCCTGGGGATGGGGGCGTCCTTCCCGTGGTCGTAGATTACCTCGCCGGAATGAGTGAGAAGCTGGGTTATGCCATGCCGCGTGCCGGCATAGCCGCCATTGGCGAACACGTTGTAGCCGGTCACCTGGTCCATGACGGTCATGCCCGACGTGCCGAGCACCGTCGTCTTGAACACTTCGAGCGGCGATTCCACGCCCATCGCATGCGCCAGTTCGACGACCGGCTTGACGCCGAAATGATCTTTGGCCAACCGCACCGGCACAGTGTTGATCGACCTGACCAGCGCGTCCGTCAGGCTCACGCGGCCCGAATAGCCGCGCGAATAGTTCTTCGGCGACCAGGTGCCCCACCAGATCGGGCCGTCGGAAATGATCGATTTCGGCTCGAAGCCGTGTTCCATGGCGGTCGCATAGACATAAGGCTTGAACGACGAGCCTGCCTGGCGAAGCGCGCGCGTCGCGCGGTTGAACTGGCTCGTGCCGTAATCCCTGCCGCCGACCATGGCGCGCACCGCGCCGTCGTTTTCCATCACCACGACCGCGCCTTCGGCCACACGATATGCCTTGCCGTGCTGGCGCAGGTGGAACTCGACGGATTCTTCCGCCGCCTTCTGGAGGTTCATGTCGATCGTGGTGCGCGCCACGACCGAATGGACGCCGGATTTCGCCGCAATGCGCTTGACCTCCTCGAAGGCCCAGTCGAGGAAATAGTCCGGGCTCTGGAGATCGCCCCGGTCGACGATGTCGGCAGGCCTCAGCCGGGCCGAGAGAACCTGGCCCTCGGTCATGAATCCGCCCTGCACCAGGGTGTTCAAGACGGTGTTTGCGCGGGCGCGGGCGGCGGGAAGGTTGATGTGCGGCGCGTATTTGGCCGGCGCCTTGAACAGGCCGGCGAGCATGGCCGCCTCGGCGAGATTCAGATCCTTGACCGTCTTGCCGAAGTAGAAATCGGCCGCGGCCGCGATGCCGAACGTGCCGCCGCCCATATAGGCGCGGTCGAGATAGAGCTGCAGGATCTCTTCCTTCGTCAGGTTCATCTCGAGCCAGACCGCCAGGAAGGCCTCCTTGACCTTGCGTTCGATCGTGCGTTCGTTGGTCAGGAAAAGGTTCTTGGCGAGCTGCTGGGTGATGCTGGATCCGCCCTGGACGACCGAGTTGGCGCGGACGTTTTCCGACATGGCCCGGACGAGGCCGAGAAAATCGATCCCGTAATGCTCGAAAAACCGGCGGTCCTCGATCGCCAGGACGGCCTTGACGACATGGTCGGGCATTTCGTCGACCGGCACGGAATCGCGCTGGATGATGCCGCGCTGGCCGATCTCGTTGCCGTAGCGGTCGGTGAAGGTGACGGCGAAATCGTCCTGGGCGCGCCAGTCGCCGTACGTCTCCTCGAAGGCGGGCAGCGCCAGCGCCAGCATCACCACCGAGCCGGCCGCGCCGAGCGTAAAACCTTCGCTCAGGAGCTCGACGAGGCCGCGCCGCCAGCCCGAGACGCGAAATCGGCGGAAGAAGATGGTGAGGTTTTCCCAGAATTCCCGCGCCGCAAAACCGGCCTCGTAGAGTGTGGTATCGATCCAGGCGTCAATCGCCAGCAGCCGCCCCGCCCTCGGGCTTGTCGATTTCTTCGGTTTGTACGGGTCGTCCATTCGGGCGGCATCCGAAAGTTGCTGCGCTCGAAACCGAAACGCACGAAGCTTCATCTGGACGCAAACGCCCATACTATCATTTTAGGAGTGCGGCCGTGCGAAATCCAGTTCCGGCGAGGCTGGACGCGAAATATCGTAAAGATGGGACGCGACTCCGCGCCTGCGACAGCCAGTTAAAACCAAATCGAGCCCGGCAGGATCGGCGTGAGGGGAGCGACCTGCCAGGACTCGATTCACCCGTCCTGTGGAAAACGGGCTGCCCGTTAACGGGTGGAAGAATTGTTGGTTCCGTACAATTCTCGACCGCACCGCGATTCCAAGGGCGTTTTTTTCGCCATTGCGAGTCTCGCCGCCCAAATTCAACCGAAACACTCCCGACAGCGCGGTAGTGTCTCAGTTCGACTACGCGATGCTTGTGAAGCAGTACGGCGAGCCGGAAGGCAAGAAGGCGAGCGCAGAACGCCGCTACAGCCCCGCCGTTTGCACCGGAGCTAACAAGGACCCGCATCGAAGGCTCACCCGATCTGGCGCATGTAAGCATGTCGCACATCGAACGCCAGAACCTTACCATGCGGATGCATATGCGCCGGTTTACCCGCCTTACCAACGCCTTTTCAAAGAAGTTTGAAAGCCACGTTCACATGGTGGCGCTGTACACTGTCTGGTACAACTTTATTCGCATCCACAAGACCTTGAAAATTTCGCCCGCAATTGCCGCTGGCGTTTCAGAAACACTCTGGTCTATGGACGATCTTTGCGTCATGATGGATGAAGTTGCCGCGAAGCCGGGACCGCGCGGACCGTACAAAACGAAAGCCGTCGCCTGATGCCGACAAAAGATAGCACCGGGCGGGCCGCGTGAAACGCGCGTTTCTATTCGGGCTCATGGCCCAACTAATCTTCGTTAGCGCGATCTTTCTTGTTTTTGATGATCTAATGCTTCCAATGACGCGGTCTCCGACCATTGGCATTGTCACATTGGGTTTGGGCGTCGCGAGCGCATATTTCGCTTGGAAGGCTACCCCTCATCCGTCATGGCTGGTCAAAATCGGGATGTGGATTGCCGGCTTTCTTGCCGTCTACGTGGTAATCCCCCTCATCGAAGTCGTCGCCGTGCTGATCATTGCGCAAATTTCAAACTGAGACACTACCGACAGCGCCTGCAACTGGACATCATGCGCAAACAGGATAGCATGAACGGTCATGAACAGGCTTGCCCGCATCCTTGCGCTCGTCCTGCTCGCGGTGTTCGCCGCGGGCACGGTTGCGCACGCAACGCAGGCGACGAGCATGTCGTTGGCGATGTCGGTCTCCACGATGGGCGACGGAGATATGGGCGATTGCGATGCCTGCCCGCCGGAGGGCGGCAAGGCCCCGGTGTGCGGCCAGGCCTGTATGGCGCCGTTTGCCGCAGTTCCGGCGGCTGCCGGAATTGAACTGCCCTTCGTGGCCGCCGGTATCGCGAGTTCTCCGCTGAAAGCGCCGGACGGTCTTATCCGTTCGCCGGATCCCTCTCCTCCACGAACCATCTTCCTGAACTGACACGAGCCGGGCATGCCCGGCTGCCGGTGTCGTCGCGTCGATCGCTGGCGAACTTGCCGCCGGTGATCGCAATTTTCGCATGAGGCGTCTTTTCCGACGCTGTCATGCGGATGAACGACAGACTTTTCAGGATGGTTGATCCATGTCGAGATTTCCAATGCCGGCGCTGACGCGTCGGGGCTTTCTTGCATCGGCCGCCGCAGGCGCGGCGGGTGTGATGCTCCCCCTCTACCAGCAACCGCCAGCCAATGCCGCGGCTATGCGCGAGGTCCGGTTGCGGGCAGTACCCGATCGGGTGCGGCTAGTGCCGGAGCCGTTCAGCAAGACGACTATCTGGGGCTACAACGGCGCCGTTCCCGGTCCCGAGATCCGCGTCCGCCAGCGTGAGCGACTGCGGGTGGAGGTTGAGAACGGCCTTGCCGAAGAGACGACCGTGCACTGGCACGGCGTGCGCGTGCCGAACGCAATGGACGGCGTGCCGCACCTGACCCAGACGCCGATCGCGGTGGGCGAGCGCTTCGTCTATGAGTTCGACGCGGTAGACGCCGGCACCTTCTGGTATCACCCGCACCAGCGCGGCTTCGAGCAGGTCGGGCGCGGGCTTTACGGCCCGCTGATCGTCGAGGAGCCGGAACCGATCCGGGTCGACCGCGATGTAACCTGGGTTCTCGGCGACTGGCGGCTGAAGAAATCGGGCGAAATCAGCGAGGATTTCGGCAACCGGCACGACATCCATCACAACGGCCGCGTCGGAAACACAGTGACCATCAACGGGCGCGTGCCGGACAGTTTTGCGGTCAAAAAGGGCGAGCGCATCCGTCTGCGGCTCATCAACGCCGCCAATGCGCGCATCTTCAGTCTCGACTTCGCCGGCCATGAGCCGGTCGTGATCGCGCTCGACGGCCAACCGGTGACGCCGCACGCGCCGTACGGTGGGCGGGTGGTTTTAGGGCCGGCGATGCGCGCCGATCTGATCATCGACATGACGGGCGAGCCCGGCAGCCAGTCTTCGATCATGGACCGGTTCTATGAAGGGCTCGAGTTCCGGCTCGTCGATTTCGTCTATGCCGACGCCTCCCTGAGAGAACGCGCGCCGGACTGGCCGGTGGCCCTGCCGGCCAATCCGCTGCCGGAGCCGGATCTCGAAAACGCGTCCCGTAACGAGGTCCTCTTCAACGGCGGTATGATGGGCGAAATGATCGCCGCGGAGATGGGCGCTAAGATGGGGCCGGGTGCGCCGGGGGCCGGATGGGCGACATGAAGCCGGGGGGCATGATGGGCGACATGAATTCGATGATGGGAGGGATGATGGAGATGATGAACTCCAGCAACGCATGGTTCATCAACGGCGTTGCCGCCGACGAAACCAGCCACGTCATGAAGCCTATGCTGTCGCTCGCGCGCGACAAGAGCCACGTCATCGCAATGACCAATGCGACGGCGTGGCACCACCCGATGCATCTGCACGGCCATTCGTTCCGGGTGATTTCCCGCAACGGCCAGCCTACCCAGCGCCGGGAGTGGCAGGACACGGTGCTGATCTCGCCGCGCGAGAAGGTCGAGATCGCCTTCGTTGCCGACAATCCAGGCAACTGGATGTTTCACTGCCACGTTCTCGAACACCAGGCCGGCGGCATGATGGGCGTCATCCGCGTCACCTGAACGTCAATACCAAATGGAGAAACGAATATGTCCAACATCTTGAAAGCTCTTGTCCTGGCTTCCCTGCTCTCAGGCGCCGGTCCGGCCCTGGCGGGTGAAAAGGACGTCACGCTCTACAAGAACCCGCAATGCGGCTGCTGCGAGGGTTATGCCGACTACCTGCGTGAAAACGGCTTTGCCGTCACTGTCAAGCCGACGCACGACCTTTCCGGCATGAGCCGGGAGGCCGGCATTCCGGAGGAGGCCGAGGGCTGCCATCTCTCCTTCATCGACGGCTATGTGGTTGGCGGTCATGTGCCGGTCGGGACTGTCAACAAGCTGCTGACGGAGCGCCCCGACATCAAGGGCGTGACGCTGCCGGGCATGCCAATGGGTTCGCCCGGCATGAGCGGCACCAAGGAAGCGCCGTTCGAGATCCTGGAAATCCAGAAATCCGGCGGTGTCGGCGGCGTTTACGCGAAGGAATAGGAGCGGTCCGATTATGATGGAAGGCATGAGCGGCACGATGATGTTCGGCATGGGCCTGGTGTGGCTGCTTGTCGTCGTCGTGCTCGTCCTGGCTGCTGCCGCACTGGTCAAATATCTGTTCTTCAGCGGCGGCAGATGAGGAGGACGGCTGTTCTCTTCTCGATGTTCGGCGTTGCCGCGGCTGGCCTGGGGCTGGCCTGGACATGGCCCTGGCTCGCCGATCGGCTAGGGGGCGATGCCGCCACGATTGCGCGAGGTGAGACGCTTTATGTCGAGCGCTGCGCGTCCTGCCACGGCGCAAAGCTCGAAGGGCAGCCGAACTGGAAGAGCCCGCTGCCTTCCGGGCGAATGCCGGCGCCGCCGCACGACGCTTCCGGCCACACCTGGCACCATCCGGACGGCGTGCTCTTCCGCATCACCAAGGAGGGCCCGGCCGCTGTCGTCGGCGGCGGTTACGAAAGCGATATGCAGGGTTTCGGAGGCATTCTCGGCGACGAGGACATCCGGGCGGTCCTCGCTTTCATCAAGAGCAAATGGCCGGAGCGGGAACGCGCCTATCAGGCGGAGATGAGCCTCCGGGAACGGGAGAAGACACAGTGAGAGCAGTTTTGACCGCACATGCGTTAACGGGCGCAGCCGGAAAGGATCGGCCATGAAAGCGAAGCCGTTGCTTCTTGCGCTGTCTCTCCTGCTGGGCTTTGCCTTGCCTGTGCATGCTCACCATCCGGGCGCCGATCTCGACCAGATCATGGGCAGCGAGGAGAAATTCTTCCAGGCGATCGACGAGCCTGCCGCGCCAGCTTTCGAACTGGCCGATGCCGATGGCATGACGGTTCGGCTTTCCGATTTTTCCGACAAGATCGTCGTGCTCAATTTCATCTTCGCGAGTTGCACGGATTTCTGCCCGATCCATTCGGAGGTGATCGCCGACATTCAGGAAAAGATCAACGCGACGCCGATGAAGGACAGGGTGCAGTTCCTGACCGTCACGACCGACCCAGCCAAGGATACGGCGCAGGTGCTCAAGGATTATGGCCCGGCGCACGGACTGGACGCGGAGAACTGGATGTTCCTGACCAAGCTTCCCGGCCAGCCTGAGGATGCGACGCGAAAGCTGTCCGAGGAATACGACGTCCGTTTCGAACCACTCGAGGACGGGCAGCAGATGCACGGAGCCGTCACCCACGTCATCGATCGCGGCGGGCGCTTTGCCGCAAAATTCCACGGCCTGCGCTTCGATCCGTTGAACATGGTTGTCTATATCAACGGCCTCACCAACAATATCCGGAAACCGGCGAAGCCCGAGCCCGGCTGGTGGGACAGGCTGAAGGCCATGTTTCGATGAGCCTCGGCTGAAACAGGCAAGCCGCCTGCAGCGGTGCTGTTGTCCGTTTGGCGTGCGTTTCAGTGCTCAGCGAGCTACCAACGGGCGAGACGGCTGGCGCTGGCGGCGCCGACAAGGGCAAGCCCGGCGATGGCGATCGTGTACCAGATGGCCACGAAAAGCGGAGAATCGTCCGTGCAATGGACTACGTAGATCGCCGCGGCAATTCCGCCGGCAAGAAGTCCGGCGACCGCCCCTGCAACTCCCGGATTGGACGGCGCCCCGCGGCGCAACGCCAGCAGCAGGATCGAAAGCGGCGCGAGGCCGATCATCATTACAAGGAGCGAGCAAAAGACGTTGCTGTCGCCGATCATTCTTTCCGGCCAGGTCTCAGGGGGAACAGCCAGCAGTTCCGCAACGACCGCCGCAGTCAGCAAAGCCGGCGCTGCGGTCAACAGCAGCAGCGCCGTGCGCAAATTGCCTTCCGGCCGGGAAAGAGCCCGCAAGGCGCCGAAAGCGCCGCCTGCCAAGGCCAGCATCACCACGATCTTGAACAGGAAGCGCGCTGTGCCGGCGGCAGCGGCGATATCGGGCCGCGGGCCGAGCGTGGCGAGGAAGACGGCGGCGGCGACGGCCACCGCGAGTGCCGCGGCACCCCACCAAACGGTAGAAAGCGATGCTGAGCGCGGCCGTGCGTCGGCCGCCAGCGCCTTGATGAGTTCATTCGTATCCATATCAGCCCCGCCCGAACCGCCTGGCGATTGCCGCCAGGCCGCGATGCAGAGCGACCCGGACCGCCGTTTCGCTCATGCCTAGATTGCTTGCCGTCTCGCTGATCGAACGGCCATCCACGGAAACAGCCGCGACCACGGATCGCTGGCCCGGCGCAAGGCTCTCCAGCGCACGGTCGATCTCCCATTCCCGCGCCGATTCCGCCTGGGGTTCGGCAGCCGCTTCCGCGATCTCGCCGATGTCGATCTCCATCCGGCGGCCCCGGCGGCGAAACGCGTCGATGAGCTTGAAGCGCGCGATCGCATAGAGCCATGGCGTCACGGGCGCATCGTCCCGCCACGTATGGCGCTTGATGTGGATCGCAAGCAATGTCTCCTGCACGATATCCTCCGGGTCGATCCCGCCCTTCACGATCTTTCGCCGGGCAAAGCCGCGCACGAGGCAGGCCGCCCGCCGGAGGAAATCGCCATAGGCCCTTTCATCTCCCGCGATCGCCGCGCGCATCAGCCGGGCAAGTTCGCTTTCTTCGCTGCTGTTCAAGCCTGCTCTATCCCCGAATTACGTTTGCGGGCGGTCCTTTGTTACGGCGTCGGCAAAATATTGTCCAAGCCGCGGCAGGGGGCGATCACGAATTTGTGTGGCCGAGGGGATGTAACGCACGGCCTGCTGGGATCGAAGTGACCACTGCGCGTCCGAGATGCGGCGCGCTGACCAACCCAACGGGAGAAGAAAACATGCAGATGAAATCAACCATGAGCGTTGCGATGCTGGCCGGCGCAGTTGCGACCGCGCTTGCATCGTTTGCCACTGCTGCCCCCTTGTCTGAAGCGGAAGTGAAGGCGGCGATGGATGCAGGCAAGGAGAAGTGCTTCGGCGTCGCCTTGAAGGGCCAGAACGACTGCAAGGCCGGCCCCGGCACCACCTGCCAGGGCACCTCGACCGTCGACTACCAGGGCAATGCCTGGAAGTTCGTCGACGGCGGCACCTGCACGACGATGGAACTGCCGGGCGACCGAAAGGGCTCGGCCTCCGAACTGACGCGCGACGTGCCGTCTTAAGCAACGCAATTGCCGGAAAGCGGAGACCAAGATGAACGGACTGGCCCCAGCGCACCGCGCGCCGGAAACCTTCCGCTTTCCGGCGTACCCCGTCGCCGGCCTTGCCGGCACCAGCTTCAAGCACGAGCATCTCGGCGCGATCCTCTCCGATACCGTCGATCGCGGCTTCTTCGAGGTGCATGCGGAGAATTACATGGGCGCAGGCGGCCCGCCGCACGATGCGCTGACCAGGATCCGCCGCGACCATCCGGTCTCGCTGCACGGCGTGTGCATGTCGATCGGCGGGCCGCAGCCGCTCGACAGGGCGCATCTTCAGCGCTTCAAGGAGCTCGTCGACCGCTACGAGCCAGCGCTCGTTTCCGAGCATCTCGCGTGGTCGACCCACGACACCACCTACTTCAACGACCTGCTTCCGCTGCCCTATACGCCGGCGACGGTTTCGCGCGTCGCCGATCATATCGACGAGGTGCAGGAGACGATCGGCCGCCAGCTCCTGCTCGAGAATCCCTCGACCTACGTCCTTTTCCCGGAATCGACGATGAGCGAGACGGCGTTCATCCGCGAACTGGTGCGGCGCACCGGCTGCGGCCTGCTGCTCGACATCAACAACGTCTTCGTTTCAGCCAACAATCATGGCTATTCAGCACTTTCCTATCTCGCGGATTTCCCGCTCGAACATGTCGGCGAGATCCATCTGGCGGGGCATGCCGAGCAGGAGGACGACGAGGGCGACCTGCTGTTGATCGACAGCCATGACGGCCCGGTCGCCGACGCGGTGTGGAAACTCTTCGATGTCGTGATCGGCCGATGCGGCCCCATCCCGACGCTGGTCGAGTGGGACAGCGCCATTCCCGAATGGCCGGTGCTCGAGGCCGAAGCGGTCGCCGCCCAGGCGATCCTCGACCGTCATGCCGGCGGCACTATGCTCGGAAAAGCCCATGCCGGTTGAGCTCCAGCGGGAAGATGGCCGGTTCGGCTATGCGGCGGCGTTCACCGCCGGCCTGCTCGATCCCGAGCGCGGCGTGCCCAATGCTGTTTCGGGGCCGAACGGGAAGGCCGCGGTCAAGCGGTATGCCGTCTACCGCAACAACGTCACCGTCAGCCTGGTGGACGCACTCGCTGCGACCTTCCCCGCGACGGAGCGCATCACCGGGCGGGATTTTTTCCGTGCGATGGCGCGATTCCATATTCGCGAAACGCCGCCGGCCTCGCCGCTGCTCTTCGAGTACGGCCGCGATTTTCCCGATTTCATCGAGCGCTACGAATACGCGCAGCCGATGCCGTGGCTGGGCGATGTCGCGCGGATAGAGCGGGCCTGGCTCGACGCCTATCACGCCGCCGACGCGGAACCGCTGGCTTCCGGAGTGCTGGCGTCGATCCCGCCCGAACGGCTGGCCGATGCCGTGTTCGCGCCGCATCCGGCGACGCGCGTCCTGCGCTCGCGCTTTCCGGCGGTGACGATCTTCGCGGCCAATCGGGGCGACGGTCCTGTCGGACGGATAGAGGCGAGCGAGCCGGAAGATGCGCTGGTCACGCGGCCCGGCCTCGAGGTCTTTGTCCGCCACCTGCCGCCCGGCGGCGCGGTGTTCATTTCGCATCTGACCGCGGGCGAGCCGCTCGGCGCGGCGGCCGCGGCGGCATTTGCGGAGAGCGCCGAATTCGATCTTTCAGCCAACATTGCCGGCGTGCTGGAGGCCGGCGCCTTCACAGCGGCGCGCCAGGGAGGTTCTGCATCATGAACAGTGAGCGAAATGCGAGCAGTGACGCCCGGCCGCGAGGCATCGCCGCCATCGCCGGCAAGGTGAACGCCGCGCTGCGCATGGTCGCGGCGCCGTCGCTGACCCAGCTTGCCCTGCGCTGCGGGCTGGCCGTTCCCTTCTGGCGATCAGGCGTCAACAAATGGGACGGCTTTCTGCAGCTGAACGACGTTGCCGTGCTGCTTTTCAGCTCGGAGTTCAAGCTGCACCTGCCGGGCGGGCCTTACGATTTTCCCGCGCCCGGCGTCATGGCGTTCGCCGCCGGTTCGGCGGAAATCCTGTTCCCCATTCTCCTCGTTTTCGGCCTGGCGACACGGCTGGCGGCATTCGGACTGCTCCTGATGACGCTGGTGGTACAGCTCACCGTGCCGGACGGCTGGCCGCTGCACCTCACCTGGGCGGCAATGGCGCTCGGCGTCATGGCATGGGGACCGGGGCGGATTTCGCTCGATCACTTGATCGGCACCGATAAGGGCTGAACTGCACTGCTACGCGCGCTGGCGCTCCCGCCCGTGCGCGCGTTCGAGATTGTCGTTCATGCGCCGGATGGTTTCAGCGTCCGAAACGATCTGTTCGGGCACCTGCCTGCGCCCGAACAGCCATCTGGCGACTTCGGTCCAGTCCCAGAGAGGGCTCTCGGTGGTGACCCGAGCGACCGGAAGCGGGAAAGCCTTCCCCCTGTCTCCCTTGGCGTAATTGGTGATCGCCGCCCTCGTCAGATTGGCGCGTTCGGCTATGTCGGAAAGGCTGACCAGCCAGTCGGGTTCGATGCGCTCCACCAAAGCGCCTGCCTTCCCGACATCTTCGATCGCCGAATTGATGGCGGAAGCGAGGTTGTCGGCCTCGCGCGCGAACTCCAGGACGGTGACGCCGCGCGAAAAACCGATCGTGGCATCATCGCAGCCGGCCTCGAAAAAGCGATCCTCGAAATCATCCGATTCCGGATCCGGCCCGGAAGCGATGATGGTGAATTCGTGAGCCTTCATCTCACGTCTCCTTCTCGTGGGGGCATCGCTTGCCTGCGCGCATCAGCGAAGCTGCGTGGTTCTGCGGGTTCCTGGGCGTCGACCAGACCGACACCTGGCATCCGTTCCGATCATGGTGCGCGCACAGCATCCGGCCCCAGGCATGTGCGCTGGTTCCAGGCTTTTTCCAAATCCATCCAAGCGATTCGAGATGCGACACGGCAGCCTCGATCTCCTTGTTGGGATGCCTGGGGCGTGTGCTCATTCAAGCGCCTTCAAGATGGGGGAAGTGTTAACGGATGTCAACGGAGTTCGAAACCAGGTCTGTATTCCCTACCGCCCGTTCACCAGGTTGAGGATGAGCTGGTGGACCGCGCCGCCGTCGCTGAGCTCGACCCGGTCGAAATCACGGCTTTTCTGGCGCTGGGCCAGCGACAGCGCCGACAGGCGTTTTGTCATCTCGGTCCTGATCTTGCGGCACTCGGGGTCGCCGGGGACGGAGAGGCCGACGGTGGCGGCCTCGATCGCCTTGACCATGTCGACGATGAATTCGCCATGCACCTTTTCATGGGCGCTGACGCCGGCTGAAAATTTCTCCCAGAGTTCTTTCGTGGCGGCCGGCAGTTTTTCCGCGGGTTTTGGCAGCCTGTAGGTGATGATGAGCTTCGGCCGCGCCGAAACCAGCGTGCAGGCGCCGTTTTGCGGCTCGTATTTGCGCTGCCAGGTCAGCTTGAAATCGGTGTAGGCGATGGCGCGGCCGATGCTGGCTTTCGGTCCGCGCTCGCCGATCGAGGCGTAGAGCTCGGGGCCGGATTTGCCGGAGATCGCGTAGGGTTTTACCGTCTCGACGGCCTGCCACTCCGCGGCGGCGGCGGTTGGCGGGGAGGCGAGGGCGGTTGCCAGAAGCAGAAGCTGGATGGTGGATTTCAAGCGATTCCCCGCAAATTGGTTCGGGCGGCAGGGTAGGAGGAGCGGCGAGGGGATTCAATCGGGTGCGGGGAGCACCGGCCGCCGACGCCCGGCAGGGGCATCAGGCCGATCGGCCGGCGCGCGCCAGCCCGTGCGCCACCAGCCGGTCGATGATCTCGGAATAGCCGACGCCGCTTGCCGCCATCGCCTTGGAATACATGCTGATGTCGGTGAAACCGGGAATGGTGTTGAGCTCGTTGACGAGGAAGCGCATGTCCGGCGTCACGAAGAAATCGACGCGCGCCATGCTGTCGCAGCCGACCGCCCGGAAGGCCCTTGCCGCCGTCGCGCGGATGCTGGCTTCGATCTCTTCCGGCAGCTCTGCCGGCACTTGCAGGGCCGCGCCGTTCTCGTCGATATATTTGGCGTCGTAGCTGTAGAAGCCGTGGCTCTCAGCCGGCACGATCTCGCCCGGTCGGGAAACGAAGAGGCCGCCTTCCGTATCCTCCAGCACGCTGCATTCGATCTCGCGGCCCCGGATGAATTCTTCGGCCAAAAGCTTGCGGTCGTGCCTGAAACCTGCGGCAAGCGCCGTCTCATATTCCGCTTCGGTCGAAACCTTGCTCACGCCGACGGAGGAGCCCTGCCGGGCGGGCTTGATGAAAAGCGGAAGCCCGAGCGCGCCCTGCAGCCCTGCAAAGGCCGGTGCGGCGCCGTGGTGGATCGTGACGGATCGCGCGACAGGCAGGCCCGCCTCGTTCAGCAGGCGCTTGGCGATGTCCTTGTCGAGTGCGGTCGCGGAACCGAGAATGCCGCAGCCGGCCAGCGGAATGCGCGCCACCTCCGCGAGCCCCTGCACCGCGCCGTCCTCGCCATGCAGGCCGTGCAGCACCGGGAAGAGGATTTTTATCCGCGGCAGCTCGTAGGGCGCGCCTTTGGCCGGGATCGCCATCATCCGCCCCTGTCCGCCCGGCACCAGGCAGATCTCCGTGCCGCTCGAAGGTTTCGCCAGCACGCCGTCCTCGAAGCTGCTCAGCAGCCATTGCCCTTCGCGGGTGATGAAGACGGGAACGGCGTCGTATTTCGCGGGCTCCAGCGCACGCATGACATTGGTTGCCGAAAGCACCGAAACGTCATGCTCGGCGGAGCGTCCGCCAAAGAGCACGGCGATACGCAGTCTGTTCGAAGAAGCGGCCATGAAAGGCTCCAAGATGATCTGAACGGCCTTGCCGACGGCGATCTCGCGGGCGGCGATCAGTGGGGACACGAGGCAGGCGGCCAGCAGCAGAAGTCGGATAGGTGGATTTCACGCGACTTCCCCGCGGGTTTGTTGGGCGGGCGAGAGACTAGGGGGAGCGCAGAGGGGTTTCAATCGGTACGGCTGCGTTGAAGACGTATTTCAGTGTTCAAGCTCGGCATGGTCGGCGTCATCAGCATTGCGGCGAGGCTGACTTGCACTGCTCCCTTGTCGATTTCAATTTCCGCTACAACCACCGTGCTGTTTCTCGGTTTCACCGATAGATGGCAAGCGTCCGGCCTGAGGCGTCTGCGCAGGGAACGCGGCGATGATGGCCATGATCTCAAGGGCTCGACCTATTGCGTGACTTAATGTCCGATGGATAGATGTGGCCGCGACATCGCAAGTTGCTGAGTATAGTCGCCCAAGCTTACGAACTCGCAAGTCTCGATCAGGTCATCGATCACCCTTGGCTCCTGGGTCGCGACCATGTTGAACGGCATCCAGTCCACGCAAACAAGAAGGCGTTTTTGGTCTACCCCCTGTGAACATCAGCCCCACTGCGACCTCACAGGAACTCAACGCCACACGAGGCACCTCGCCAGGCCGCGCTGCATCCTGACCTAGTGGATCGACCCCGAAGGTTGGTCCTGGATCTTCTGGCTTGAAGATATACTCGGCGCGCCTCAGGACATCCACGCGCCACTCGTCGAACGGCCAGGGGCGGAACTCCGACGGTGCCGGAGGTGCAAACCTGAAATTTGACGCTGCCTCCTCGACCCGGAGGGTGAATACCTCGAACTTGTGTTCGAGATCCCTTTGATCGACGCTGAGCACCCACAATATTTCATCTTCGCCTTTCAACCATGTCTGGTTGCCGTTCGCTGACACTGCAAAACTGGTCAGCCCCTTGCCGAGGGCAGCAAGGTCAGATGGCAAGGCCTGAAGGTCGAAAGGTGAGTGCACGTTCATGTTCGGCAAGCCCTTTGCTTGGTGCCGCGATCTGCCGTCCGCGGCCACATCTATCCATCGGACATTAAATTCACGCAATAGGTCGAACCCTGCCGTTTGGCATCATAGCCACCGTCACCGCGTTTCCTGCGGAGACGCCTCAGACCGGACGCTTACGACGCGGAACGCGCCGAAGACTTGCTTCGCATGGCCCGCGACAAAAGCCTTACTATCGGCGGATTGGTGAAGCCGGTCACGCCTAAGCAGAAGGCGGCTGCTTTCCTGCGCTGGCGTAAACGCAAGAAACCGTGATTGTGAATCTAGTGTACGGAACGGGAACACCGCTTGCGTTCCGCAAACGTCATGCTCCAATGGAAAAGGGCGGTGATCTCGCAGTCACCGCCCTTTTGATGCAACCAAGCCACAGGACGGCTCGGCACATGAACAACGATCACCAAACTAATCAGTTGGCTGATTCCGTCAAGCGTCCTGTTGGCCTAAAACAGGAAAAAGCCAATGGCGAACTATTTTGTCTCTTACGATCTTAACGGAAAAACCCCAACCCACGCCCAAATGGACGAGCACTTAAAAAAGCTCGGAAAGTGCGTGCACCGCGTTCTTGAAACGGTTTGGTATGTCCACTCTGCGGGCACCAAGGAAGCCATTTACAATTACGTCAACGGGTTTGTATCGGCCGACGACCGCGTCCTCGTTATTGAGGCGAAAGATTGTTACATGCGGAACCTCCTTGTGCCGATTGAGAGTGTCCAAAATTGCTGGAACGCTTAACCCCCACCGCTACCCCTTCGCATCGAATTTGAAGACGCAGCAGACTGGCAACAAGGTAATTATCACTATCCGCGTCCGCATTATTTAATCCTTCTTCTGCGGCTTCGAAGGGCGCATCTCGTCCCTTCTTTGCCCTTCCCGGTCTTATGATCGGGAGGGGTTTTCAGAAGGCGGCGCAATACCTCGTCGCCCTTCTCCTGGTCTGTCTTTGGGGGTTTCTGACATGGCTAATCCTTGGGACCCGCTTCCCTTACCGATACTGGGGAACCACGACGAAGGAGTGCTTTTTGCGGCACTGGGGCGCACCCTTAACAGATGGGAATACATCGAAGTCGGCCTATCCATCCTGTTTAGCCTGTTCGCCGGGGATCCATCTTTCACGAAGATGCAGGCATACGGCGCTTCTGGCAAGATTTTCAGAAACCGTCTTGACGGCCTGAAACGCGCGGCTGACGGATGGTTCGCCAGATCGCCCAGCCAAGAAATCGAGGGCGAGTTCGACAAGCTGGTTACAGCTGCTGGCGGCTTTGCCGACCGCCGCAATGAGGTTGCCCATGGGCTGGTGATGGACGCCAGCGTGTTCCTGTTCTGGCGAGAGAAAATGATCCTGGCCTCGCCCAACCGTCCGCAGTTTCTCGTTATACCGCCATACTATTTGGTGAGCCGCCATAACGACCTGACCGGCATGCCGGATTACGGGTATTCGAGTATCGAACTTGATGCGCTTGACGAACGGCTGATCGACTTCGAGATTGAGGTCGACTCCTTCACACATCGTCTTTGGCCCGGCCAATGGCCGTCAGCATACAGCGCACCATCTCACGGAACGTGTAGGGCATAAACGTCGAACTCGCGTTCCAACGCCTTTGCGCCTTCCATGATGTCGCGGGCGCTCAGCCCCTCCGGGACCCAAACACCGCGCCCTTCGTACCCTTCAACTGTGCTGGCCTGTCGCGAATCATTTCGCATTTTCGATCCTTGTTACGTCAAGTATACGAATAGGAAAATAATCCTTGACACCGTGACGGTGCTCTGGTAGGTTTTCGTTATCGTCGGAAAAGTGTGGGTAGCGGGAAGCCGGGAGCGAAAGCTCACGGGGGATAGGGATGCCCCTTATCCGGCCCTTCGGGCCACCTTCTCCCTCGTTCCTTCGACAAGCTCAGGAGGGGAGAAGAGGACCACGGCGATGCCGCGTTCCTTCGCGCCTCTCTCTGTCCTGCCGGACATCTCCCCCACTTGGGGGGAGATCGGCTGGCATATACGTTCGAGCGAAAATCACAAACAGAATGGAGAATTTGCCATGCATCCGCCAGTCAGTGCGGCGCGGTGGGCAGCGCTTCGCGCCTTGCGCGAAGGCGCGACGCCAACCTTTCCGCGGCTCGCCGCCGCAGCAGACCTGAACCCCGCAACGATCCGGGAGCGCGCCCTACGCGACAATTGGCCAAAGCGGCGTTCAAAAGCGGCCCAAGCCGCGGCCTTGGCAGGGGAGGCGCTGCCCGACCTGCCGGAGGGCATGTCGCTGGAAGACGTCCGCAAGCGGCTGGCCGAGGTGTTGCCGCGGCTTCTTGCGCGCATCGTTGACCTGGCTGAACGGGGCGTTCTCGACAAGGCGCGCATCGACGCGCTGCTGGCGACGGGACGCATACTGGAACAGTTGGATGCGGCGGCCCAGGTGTCCGCGTCCGAACAGCAGAAAAGAAGCGATGACGAACTCGCCGCAATGCTCGAACGGATCGACGAACGAATTATCGAACTTGCTCAGGCTTATGCAGAAAGACTGGGCGGCGCAACACATCGGGACGGATCGGGCTGAACGCGCGCTGGCCGAATGGGTCGGCCGCGCCCGGCCCCGGCAATATCCGCTGCTGGAAGGAGAGCCGGCGACCTGGGTGGTGATGGGCGGGCGCGGCGCCGGCAAGACCAGGCTGGGCGCCGAATGGGTGAACGGGCTGGTGCGCGGGCTGCCGCCCTTCAGCTTCAACAAGCGCAAATATCGGCGGATCGCGCTGGTGGGCGACACGCTGGGCGATGTGCGCGAGGTGATGATCGAGGGGCCTTCGGGCATTTTGACCATCTCGCGCACGCCCCGGCCGCGCTTCGAGGCCAGCCGGCGCAGGCTGGTGTGGGACAATGGCGCGGTGGCGCTGATGTTTTCGGCCGAGGATCCGGAGAGCCTGCGCGGGCCGCAATTCGACGCCGCCTGGTGCGACGAGCTGGCCAAGTGGAAGAACGCGGAAGCCTGTTTCGACATGCTGCAGATGGGCTTGCGGCTCGGGGAATTGCCGCGGCAGCTGATCACCACGACGCCGAAGCCGCTGAAGCTTCTGAAGCGGCTGATCGCCGACCCGGCCGTGCCGGTGGCGACGATGCGGACAGGCGACAATGCGGCCAATCTGGCGGCGGGATTTTTGAGCGCGGTGGAGCGGCGCTATGGCGGGACCGTGCTCGGCCGGCAGGAGCTGGAAGGCGAGCTGATCGAGGACCGCGAGGACGCGCTGTGGTCGCGCGAGATGCTGGAGAGCAGGCGGCTGGAAAATGTGCCGGAGCTTGGCCGCATCGTGGTGGCGATCGATCCGCCGGCGTGTTCGCGAAAGACATCGGACGCCTGCGGCATCGTCGCGGCGGGGCTGGACGAGGCCGGCCGCGCGGTGGTGATCGCCGATGGGACGGTGCGCGCGGCGAGGCCGCAGGACTGGGCGGGCGCCGCCGTGGCGCTTTACCGGCGGCTGCAGGCGGACTGCCTGCTGGCCGAGGTGAACCAGGGCGGCGACATGGTGAGCGCGGTGATCCGCACCGTGGACCCGGCGATCGCGGTGAAGGCGGTGCGGGCGCGGCGCGGAAAATGGCTGCGCGCCGAGCCGGTCGCCGCGCTCTACAGCCAGGGCCGGGTGCTGCACGCCGGGCGCTTTCCCGAGCTGGAGGACGAGATGTGCGACTTCGGCCCGAACGGGCTTTCGACCAGGCGCTCGCCGGATCGTGTGGACGCGCTGGTCTGGGCGGTGAGCGAGTTGATGCCGGAAAGGCGGGCAGAACCGAAGGTGCGGGAGTTTTGAGGAGTGAGTAGTGAGTAGTGAGTAGTGAGTAGTGAGTAGTGAGTAGTGAAGATACTCCAAGACACGCGATTTGCTCCGATCATCACTTACCAAAATCTCACTACTCACTACTCACTACTCACTGATCACTCATCCCGCCTCCATCAACACAGGACAACACACCATGTCATTCAAATGGCCTTGGCCCCGCAATGCGGGGAATGGCGGCGCTTTGCCTGAACGCAAGCAGGCAACCGGCTTCGTGGCGCTGCATGCGCAGGGGGAGGCGCGGTGGACGCGGCGGGATTATGCGACGCTGGCGCGGGAAGGTTTTATGCGCAACCCCGTGGTGCACCGGGCGGTGCGGCTGATCTCGGAGACGGCGTCGGCGGTGCCGTGGCTGCTCCATGAGGGTGCGGCCGAGCTTGACGACCATCCGCTGCTGAAGCTGCTCGACCGGCCGAACCAGCGCCAGGCCGGCGCGTCGTTCATGGAGGCGCTGTACGGGCATCTGCTGATTGCCGGCAACGCCTATGTCGAGCTGATCGAGGCCGGCGGCGACATGCGCGAACTGCATCTGCTGCGGCCGGACAGGGTGTCGGTGGCGACGGATTCGGCCGGCTGGCCGGTGGCGATCGAGTACCGCGAGGGCAGCGCGAAGCGCAGGGTGCCGCTTGGGGCTTCGACTGGCTCGGGCCCTTCGACTGGCTCAGGACAGGCCGCTTCTGCCCTTCGACAGGCTCAGGGCGAGGGCCCTTCGGCAAGCTCAGCAGCGCATCTGACGCTGTTTCATCCGCTCGACGACCATTACGGCTTTCCGCCGCTGGAGGCGGCGCTGATTGCGCTCGACACGCACAATGCCGCCGGGCGCTGGAACAAGGCGCTGCTCGACAATTCCGCGCGGCCTTCGGGCGCGCTGGTCTATGCGCCGAAGGAGGGCGGCAACTTGACCGACGAGCAGTTCGACCGGCTGAAGGCCGAGCTCGAGGACGGCTATTCGGGCACGACCCGCGCCGGCCGGCCGCTGCTGCTGGAGGGCGGGCTCGACTGGAAGGCGATGGGCATGACGCCCAAGGACATGGATTTCATCGAAGCAAAACATTCGGCGAGCCGCGACATCGCGCTGGCCTTCGGCGTGCCGCCGATGCTGCTCGGCATTCCCGGCGACAACACCTACGCGAACTACCAGGAGGCGAACCGCGCCTTCTACCGCCTGACGGTGCTGCCGCTGGTGGCGCGCACCGCGAAAGATCTGTCGGCCTGGCTGACGCCGGTGTTCGGCGGGGGACTCAGGCTGTGGTTCGACGCCGACCGCGTCGACGGACTGGCGGCCGAACGCGACGCGCTGTGGGCGCGGCTCGGCGCGGCGGAGTTTTTGAGCGACGATGAGAAGCGGGAGGCGGTGGGGTATCAGCCACTGGGCGGATTATAAGCCAAGGCTGGGTTTCGGCCGGGTCAGTCCCGCGTGCCGGCCGGCAGTTCCGCCGGCGGACGATGGACGGACGACAAGGCGGGACAACTCATTCCTGTGCAGGGCCGTCCACGCGGTTCCGGCGGCCCGCCACGCCGAATATTGGGGCGACGGGTTGATGTCACGCCCGCGCAGGCCACACGGTTGGAAATCAGCCATGCGCAGATGCAGGCGGCTATAAGACGAGTAAGGGAACTGGATCCGAGATGGAAACCTAGACCGAGTTTATACGAAACGGTCGAAGGAGAAATCGCCGCGAACGAGAGTGCAACTCGCCAAGCTCAAGATAGGCTCTTCGAACTGCAGCGCGGAGGTATCGGTCCAGGCCGTTTCGCCGTGGAGTCGCAACCAGCGCGAGGTTCAGGTCGACGATGGACCGCCGAAGAAATTCGTGAAAATAATCGAATTGGCAAATCCTTTGGCTGCCATACCTGTGGAACTAAAGATCCCGGAACCAGAAGCAGAAACTTCATACTTGATCATCAGCGCTCGAATGCATTGAACAATGAAGGTGAAGCGCAGCGTATATTCCCTCAGTGTCTGACATGCAGCAATAGGCAAGGAGGACAGGTTAGAGGACTAATCTATAGGAACCATCATGATTCAAACGATTAAACAGTCACTTCAGAACGGCCTGATCTTCATCGAGGATATCAAAGGTGGTGAGCCGCCTTCACTCGCGACCGACGAGAAGGTTCAGTTCTCAGCGTCGTGTATCTCGGTCGCCTGTCTGCATGAAATCGATGGCGAGGCGGAGTTGATCTTTGGCCCCGCGGATGAGGTCGCTCCGACCTATGACCTTGCGTTCGACGGAACGCTCGAGACCCCTAGCAGGGAAGTGGTGGTCGCAACCGTAACCGGCGCGCCTTTGCTGAAGGCGAAGGTTCCAGATGTTAGAACTCGCGTACGGGTTTGGCGTAGCCATCCTATTTGGCCGGAGCAGGTTGCAATAGGTTGGGGCTAGCCATTCGGTCTCAGACAGCAACAAGCAGGATTAAGGCAATGGCTGAGACCATAACGATAGCACCGCCGAATGCCGTCATATTCATTGCAGACGCGCGGGCCGCAACGCTCCAGAGTTCGTTGAGAACAGACCAGTCCTCGCGTCGGACACCGTCATTTCGGTGAACTGCCTTCCGAACATGGATGGCGAGACACAGATCACGCTGGGATTTGCGAGCGAAGTCGGGTCCGGGAATGGGGCCGATATTCGATGGCATCCTTAAGACGCCCACGGACAGGGTCGTCGTATCAACGTAGACCGAGAAGAAGTCTTAGGCACGCCCGTACCGTCTCACGAGACGAGAATTCTCATCTGGACTAACAAGGCCGATGAACCCGATCAGATTGTCATAGCCACAGGCGGCTAGGTCCAGACCCAATTATTCGGAAGCTCAAGGGACAAGGCAGGTGAGATCGGTCGATGCCGACCGTTCCCTGTATGTGTACGGAATTTTCCCCTCCGGCGCGAAGGAAATCAACATCATGACAGACCTTACCGACACGGCCTGGCTGTGGGCCGCGAAAGGTGCTGGCGCGGTTGCCGGTTCGGCGATCTCGCTGGCCTACATTCTGCCGCGCGAGCGGCGCGAGGCGGCGGCGCGTTTCGCCGTCGGCGTGGTGTGCGGCTTGGTCTTCGGCGGCACGGCCGGCCTGAAGATCGCGAGCGAACTCGGCATCCGCGAGGCCATCGGCGCGAACGAGAGCGTGCTGATGGGTTCGGCAATCGCCAGCCTCTGCGCCTGGTGGGTGCTGGGCTTCGCCAGGCGGGCGCTCGACCACAGCGCCTTCGAGCGCGTGTTTCTGGAGCACGACCCCGAAAGCCCGAACCGGTTTTCGGAGCGGATCATACGCAGGCTGAGAGCGTCGGAGCGTCCTCAGGGGACGCTGGACGCAGAGAAACGGGAAGGGGAGGGCGTCGATGAACGCTGAACAGATGGCCGGTTTCACCGAACGGAAGTTCGTCGGACTGGCGCTCGACAAGGTGGACGAGGACGGCATTTTCGCCGGCTATGCCAGCCTGTTCGGGCGCGTCGACCTCGGCAAGGATCTGGTCGAGCACGGCGCCTTCGCGAAGTCGCTGAAGACGCGCAGCGTGGCCGGGATCAGGATGCTTTTCCAGCACGATCCGGCCGAGCCGATCGGCGCATGGACCGAACTCAAGGAGGACGCGCGCGGGCTGCATGTGCGCGGCCGGCTGAACACCGATGTCGCCCGAGCCCGCGAGGTGCTCTCGCTGATGCGGGGCGGCGCGCTGGACGGGCTCTCCATCGGCTTTAGCGCGGTGAGGACAAAACGCGACCCGGCGACCGGCGTGCGCCGCATCATCGAGGCCGAACTCTGGGAGATATCGGTCGTCACCTTCCCGATGCTGCCCGGCGCGCGCATCGACACGGTGAAGGGCCGGCCGCGACCGGCCTTCCCGGACTTCGAGCGCTGGGTGAGGCGACAGACCACGCTGGCGAGGCTCGACGCCGGCAGGGCGGCGACCAAGGGCGGCTTCCCGAACGGGCGGCTCTCCAGGGCCGAAACATCACGACGGCTGGCGGAAAGGATCCGCGCGGCGGCACGCATGATCAACAAGAGAGGAAGCACCGAGAATGACTGACCTGACCAGTTCGAACCCGCTGGAAACCAAGGCGGCCGACGGCGATGTTGTCGACGCGTTCGGCGAATTCATGGCGACCTTCGAGGCATTCAAGGAGGCCAACGACGAAAAGCTGGCGCGGCTGGAAAAGCGCGCCGACGTGCTCGACACCGAGAAGGTCGATCGCATCCAGCGTTCGCTCGACGAACAGAAGCGGGCGATCGACCAATTGTCCCTGAAGCGGGCGAGGCCGGCGCTGGGCCGCGAGGGCCGCGCCATGCCGAGCGAGCACAAGGGAGCCTTCGAGGCCTATATGCGCAGCGGCGACGACCGGCTCATACGCTCGCTCGACACCAAGGCGATGTCCTACGGCTCCGGCCAGGACGGCGGCTATCTCGTGCCCGACGAGACCGAGGCGGAAATCGGCAAACGGCTTTCGGCGCTGTCGCCGATCCGCTCGATCGCCTCGGTACGCCAGGTTTCGTCCGCCGTGCTGAAGAAGCCGTTCGCGGTTGGCGGTCCGGCGGTCGGCTGGGTGGCCGAGACGGCGGCGCGGCCGCAGACGGCTTCGCCGACGTTGGCCGAGCTGCAGTTCCCGACGATGGAGCTCTACGCCATGCCGGCGGCGACCGCCTCGCTGCTGGAGGATTCGGTGGTCGATCTCGACCAGTGGATTTCCGGCGAGGTGGACGCGGCCTTCGCCGAACAGGAAGGCCTGGCCTTCGTATCCGGCGACGGCGTCAACAAGCCGAAGGGTTTCTTGAGCTACACCGAAGTGGCGGAGGCGAGCTGGAGCTGGGGCAATATCGGCTACATCGCCACCGGCGTTTCGGGTGCGCTGCCGGCCAGCAATCCGTCGGACATACTGATCGACACGGTCTATGCGCTGAAGGCCGGATACCGGCAGAACGCGGCCTGGGTGATGAACCGCAAGACGCAGGCCTCCATCCGCAAGCTGAAGGACGCCGACGGCAACTATCTCTGGCAGCCGCCGGCCGGACCCGGCCAGCGCGCCATGCTGATGGGCTTTCCGCTGGTCGAGGCCGAGGACATGCCGGACGCCGGCGCCGATGCGACGCCGGTCGCCTTCGGCGATTTCTCGCGCGGCTATCTGGTGGTCGACCGCACCGGCGTGCGGGTGCTGCGCGACCCGTATTCCGCAAAGCCGTACGTGCTGTTCTACACGACCAAGCGGGTCGGCGGCGGCGTGCAGGATTTCGATGCGATAAAGCTGCTGAAGTTCGGCGTGTCTTGAGGCGCGGCCCGCAAATTCTACTCTGCCGGCTGCCTTGCGCCGTTTTCTCCGCTTCCGGTGCTCACGGGCTTGATGTCCGCTGCGCTCCGGTTCTCGAAAACGATGCCATCCAACTCGGCAGAGCGAATTATCGGACCGGCTCTCGCGAGAACCGTCGGCAAACCTTGCTCTGCCGGATGATTGAGCTGATGCCCGGTCGGGCTATTTACGGCTCGGTCTGCGCCGCCCCTCACCTGCCTGCGGCATCCTCTCCCCGTAAGGACGGGGAGAGGAGATCTGGCCGCGACGCTGGCGACCCCCTCTCCCCGTTCTTCACGGGGAGAGGGTAAGGGTGAGGGGCAGCTCCTACCCTAACGAGTGGTCCCACAAATCTTCCGGCCGGCATGCGGGTACGCACACGCTCCGTCCATGCCGGCCGACGCGGCCCTGGTTCTCTCCCTTAGCCGCATGATCCTGTCCGCAAAGTCTGCAACTTTGCGGGGTCATGCTCTGACCAGGGCCGCTCCCTTTCCCCAATAACGAGGTGACGAATGACGCTTTTGCGAACCGGCGAGCCGCTGGCCGAGCCGGTGACGGTTGCCGAGGTGAAGAGCCATCTGCGCCTGCAGCATGCGAGCGAGGATGATCTCATCGCCGGGCTGATCCGCGCGGCGCGCGAGGAGGTCGAGCGGACGACCGGCATGGCGCTGATCGACCAGACCTGGCGGCTGGTTCTCGACCGCTGGCCGCATGGCGGCCGGGCAGTGCTGACGCGCCATCCGGTGCGGCAAGTGCTTTCGGTGACGGCCTATGGCACAGAGGGTGAGGCGTCGCTGGTCGCCCCGGCCGACTACGAGGTCGATGCGCTGTCGCGGCCGGCCCGCATCCATTTCGAGCGCAGGCCGGAGCCGCTGCGCGCCATGAACGGCATCGAGATCGATTTTTCCGCCGGCTTCGGCGAGGCGGGGACGGACGTGCCCGACTTGTTGCGCCGGGCGATCCTGGTGCTTGCCGCGCACTGGTACGAGTTCCGGTCGAGCTACAGCCCGGCGGACCAGCCGGTTTCCTATCCGCCGAACTACGAGCGGATGATCGCCGGCTATCGCGACCGGAGGCTATAGAGCCTTTCCTGCCTTGATTGAACCCGGTTCTGCCGGGTCAATTCGGGGCCAAATCCTTCGGTCTTCGGTTTGACCGTATCCCCGATACGGCCTGCACCGAAGCCCTCGACCTTGTCCCGAATTGCCTCCGGCAGAACGATTCAATCAAACAGGAAAGACTCTAATGGCGGCATTGTTCATAGACCCCGGCCGCCTGCGCAGCGAATGCGCGCTGGAAGCGTGCGTGCCCGAGACGGACGCGATGGGCGGGCACACGGAAAATTGGGTCGAAGTCGCGACCGTGTTCGCGTTGATCGAGCCGGTTTCGGCGGCAAGCGCCTTCGGCGCCGGCCAGACGCTGGAAACGGTGACGCATCGCTTGACGATCAGGCACCGGAGTGGCGTGGCGAGCGGCATGAGGTTCGGCAGACAGGGCCGGATCTTCGACATCGTGACTGTTCATGATCCGGACGAAACCGCGCGCTATCTCGTCTGCAGGGTGAAGGAGATCGGAGCATGAAGCTCGCCATGAAACTGACGCTGGACGGGCTGGTGCGCGGCCTGCGCTGGAAGGCGCATGCTCTGGCGGAGAACGCGGAACAGCGGTACCGTGGGCCGGCGCGGACGGAGATCGCCAAGGATCGCGCGAGGGCCGCACGGAGCAGGAGGCAGAGCGATGACCGCCCCGGCCGCTGAACTGCAGAAGGCCGTGTTCGAGGCCTTGGCGGCCGATCCGCAGGTCACCGCGCTTCTGGGCACGGGCAAGATCTTCGACCACGCGCCGGCGCACGTGACCTTTCCCTACATTACCTTCGGCCGGACCAGCATTTTCGACTGGAGCACCGGCACCGAAATCGGCACCGAACAGCTTTTCACCCTGCATATCTGGTCGAAGACCAAGGGCAAGAAGGAAACGCTCGCCATCATGGAGGCGGCGCGGGTGCTGCTCGACGACGCTGCGCTCGAACTCGACGAGCATCATCTCGTCAACATGCGCCTGGAATTCGCCGAGGAGCGATACGACGAGGATCTCTCGGTGCATCACGGATTGCTGCGGTTTCGGGCGGTAACGGAACCGGCATGAAGCTCCACCTTCTCCCCTTGTGGGAGAAGGTGGATTGGCGCGAAGCGCCAAGACGGATGAGGGGTGCTGGAAGAAACTCCGCGCTGACACTCCGTCCAACACCCCTCATCCGTCCTCGCTGCGCTCGGCCACCTTCTCCCACAAGGGGAGAAGGGAGGAGTTTCAATTTCCCCTAAACCAAGGAGACCGAAATGGTCGCTCAGAAGGGCAAGGACCTTCTTCTCAAGATCGATGGCGACGGGCTTGGAGCCTTCGTTACCGTCGCCGGGCTGCGCTCGAAGCGGATCGCCTTCAACAGCGAGACGGTCGACATAACCGACGCCGATTCCGCCGGGCGCTGGCGCGAACTTTTGGCCGGAAGCGGCGTACAGCGGGCATCGCTGAGCGGCTCCGGCATCTTCAAGGACGCGCAGTCCGACGCGGCGATACGGGCAAAATTCTTCGCCGGCGAGATCTCCGGCTGGCAGCTTGCAGTGCCGAGCTTCGGCACGGTGGAGGGGCCGTTCCAGATCACCGCGCTTGAATATACCGGCAGCCATGACGGCGAGGTGACGTTCGAGATCGCGCTGGAATCGGCCGGCGCGATCGGCTTCGCGGCCGCGCCATGAACGCCAACCGACGCCGCGGCGAAATCGCCGCCGAACTGGACGGCAAGCCGTTCCGGCTCTGCCTGACGCTGGGCGCGCTGGCCGAACTGGAGGCCGCCTATGCGGCAGCCGACCTCGGCGAACTGGTGGAGCGCTTTTCGCGCGGCCGCCTGTCGGCGACCGATCTGATACGGGTCGTCGGCGCAGGCTTGCGCGGCGCCGGGCACCCGGTTGAGGACGAGGCGGTGCGGACAATGCAGGCGGAGGACGGCGCGGCCGGCTTCGCGCGGATCGTGGCGGAGCTTTTGACCGCAACCTTCGGGGCCGCGCCGAAGGAGGGGCCGCCGCCGGGCCCTTGATCGCCGCAGCCGGCGAGACGAACGAATTTCCCTGGGACCGGATCATGGCCGCGGGGTTCGGCCTGCTGCGGCTATCTCCAAGAACATTCTGGTCGATGACGCCACGCGAACTGGAGCGCGCGATGAGCGTGCTGGCGCCTGCGTCGCGCGCGACGATCGGGAGGCGTGAGCTGTCAGAACTGATGCGAGTGTTCCCAGACAAATACGAAAAGGAGGCGGAGGATGGCTGAAGAGGTCAGGGTCTCGATAGAGGCCGACACCGCGCCATTCATGGCGGCGCTGGAGAATTTGCAGGGGCTTTCCGACCGGTTCGGCTCGCACCTGACCGGAGCGCTGAAGGGCGCGGCCGTCGGCGGGCGGGAACTCGACGACGTGCTGCGCCGGATCGGTCTGAACCTCGCCGGCATGGCGCTGGACCAGGGGCTGAAACCGCTGCAGAATCTGGCCGGCTCGCTGTTTTCGAACCTGCTTGGCGGGCTTTCGGGCGCGCTGCCCTTCGCCAAAGGCGGCGTAGCCGTCGCGCCGTTTGCCAGCGGCGGCGTGGTTTCGGCGCCAACCTATTTTCCGATGGGCCGCGATGTCGGCCTGATGGGCGAGGCGGGGGCCGAAGCGATCCTGCCTTTGCAGCGATCGGCGGACGGGCGGCTGGGTGTCGCGGCTTCCGGCGGCGGCGCGCCGATCAACGTCGTCTTCAACGTCACCGCGCAGGACGCCGCCTCGTTCCGCAAGTCCGAAGCGCAGATCACCGGCATGCTGGCGCGGGCCGTCTCGCGGGGGACCAAGACATTTTAGCGTAGCGGCGTAACCCGGATTTTTGATCAGGCTTTGATATCGCCGATGTCGAGGCATGGATTCCCGACACTCTCCGCTCGTTCCTCGCTCACGAGGTCGGGAATGACGAATTGCATTGACGTGCCGCCAATCTCCACCTCCGGCGATCTGCAGAAGCGCTGACTTTAATGAGTTGCGGAAGCGCGCTCCATGAAGCGTCATTCCCGACCTCGTGAGCGAGGAACGAGCGGAGAGTGTCGGGAATCCATGCCTCGACGGCGGTGAAGCCACAATCGCTCCAGGACATTAACCAGCAACGTCACCACTATCTGAGAGGCCAAAATTGTCCGAACTCGCAAGCTTTCACGATGTGCGGTTTCCGGCCGCGATCTCGTTTGGCGCGACCGGCGGTCCGGAACGGCGCAACGAGATCGTGCAGCTGACCTCCGGCCGCGAAAAGCGCAATGCGCGGTTTGCGCAGTCGCGTCATCATTATGATGCGGGGACCGGCGTCCGGTCGTTGGCCGACCTGCACGATATCCTGGATTTTTTCGAGGCGCGGCGCGGGTCGCTGCATGCGTTCCGGTTCCGCGATCCGTTCGACATGAAATCCTGCCGTCTCGGTGAGACAGCATCGGCGCTTGACCAGGTGCTCGGCACGGGCGACGGAACGGCTACGCGGTTCGCGCTGGTGAAGCGCTATGGCGACGATGACGATGCCTATGCCAGGCGCATATCCAAGCCGGTCTCGGGAAGCCTGAAGGTGGCAGTCGGCGGCGTCGAGGCGATGGATTTTTCCTTCGACGAGGCAACGAGTGAAGTTGTTTTCGCGCCGGCTGCGATACCGGCGGCGGGGCTGGGGGTGACGGCCGGTTACGAATTCGACGTGCCGGTGCGCTTCGATGCCGAGCGGCTGTCGATCAGCCTCACCGCGTTCAAGGCCGGCCAAATCCCGTCCATTCCGCTCGTCGAGGTGCAGCTATGACCGTTTATCCCGAAGCGCTGGCTGAGCATCTCGCCCGCGACGTGACTACCGCTTGCCACTGCTGGCGGCTGACCAGGGCCGACGGCGCGGTTTCGGGCTTCACCGATAACGACCGGCCGCTGACCGTCGACGGAACCACGTTCGAGCCGGAGACCGGCTTCAGCGCCAGCGAGGCGCGCGACACGCTCGGGCTCGCGGTCGATACGGTCGATGTCGAGGGGGTGCTGTCTTCGGCGAGGATCAGCGAGGCGGACATCGCCGCCGGGCTCTATGATGGCGCGACCGTCGAGACGCTGCTGGTCAACTGGCGCGCGCCTCAGGATTTCGCGCGGCTGAGGAAGGCGACGATCGGCAAGATCACCCGCAGCGATGGCCGCTTCGTCGCGGAGCTGGAGAGCCTGGCGCATGCGCTGGACAGGCCGAGCGGGCGGTATATTACGCGCGCCTGCGACGCGGAACTGGGCGACGCACGCTGTGGCGTGCTGCTTGACCATCCCGACTATGCCGGAGCCGGCGCAGTGCTGTCGGTCGAGACAGCCGAGACGGTGGCGGTGTCGGGGCTGGGCGGATTTGCGACCGGCTGGTTCTCGCATGGGACGATAGACTGGACGACGGGCGCGCGGCCCGGGCGCGGCGAGCGCATCGTCGGCCATCGCAAGGATGCGGCTGGCGTTACATTGACGCTGCGGCCCGGCGGAGGGCCGGCGATTGGCGTGGGCGATGCTTTCACGGTCAAGGCCGGGTGCGACAAGACTTTCACCACATGCAAAGCGAAGTTCGCCAATGCGGTGAATTTTCGTGGCTTTCCACATCTGCCCGGCAATGACGCGGCCTACAGCTATGTCGCCGACGGCGGCAAGTTCGATGGCGGCCCGGTGGTGCCATGAGTGACTGGGCGGAAGACTCAGTCGCATCCGCCGTGGTGAGCGAAGCCTTGAGCTGGGTGGGCACGCCCTACCGGCACCAGGGATCGCGCAAGGGCGTCGGCTGCGATTGCCTCGGCCTGCTGCTCGGCGTGTGGCGCGCGCTCTATGGCGCGGAGCCGGAAGCGCCGGGGCCTTACGCGCCGGACTGGGCGGAGGCCGGCGGCGAGGACCGCTTTCTCGACGCGGCGAGGCGGCATTGCGTGGCGAAGCCGCTGGCAGAGCTCCGCGCGGGCGACCTCGTGCTGTTCCGCTGGCGGCCTCATCTGCCGGCCAAGCATGCCGGCATCATGGTCGAACCGGATCGCTTCGTGCATGCCTATCAGGGCAGCGCCGTCGTGGTTTCGGCGCTGGTGCCGCAATGGCGCAGGCGCATTGCCGGCGTGTTTTCCTTTCCCACTATCTGAATCCGATTACGCCGGGAGGCCATGAATGGCGACCATATTGCTGCAGGCCGCGGGCGCGTTTGTCGGCGGCCTGCTTGGCCCCGTCGGCAGCGCGATCGGCGCGGCGGCTGGCGCGCTCGCCGGCTACGCGGTCGACCAGGCGCTGATCAACGGCACGCGGCGCATCGAGGGGCCGCGGCTTTCGGGCGCGCGGCCGTTCACGGCGGAGGAGGGCGCGTCGCTGGCCCGCGTCTACGGCACGGCGCGGATCGGCGGCACGCTGATCTGGGCGACGCGCTTCGAGGAGAGCCGCACGACCAAGCGGCAGGGCGGTAAGGGCGGGCCGCGCGTGACCGAATATTCGTATTTCGCCAATGTGGCCTTCGCGCTGTGCGAGGGCGAGATTTCCGGCATCCGCAGGATGTGGGCCGACGGGCGGGAACTCGACCAGACCGGGCTGGAGATCCGCGTCTATCGCGGCGGCGAGGCGCAGCCCGCCGATCCGCTAGTTGAGGCGAAGCAGGGAGCGGGCAACGCGCCGGCCTATCGCGGCGTCGCCTATGTGGTGTTGGAGCGTTTCGCGCTCGCGCAATACGGCAACCGCATTCCGCAGCTGCAGTTCGAGGTGCTGCGACCGCTTGGCGTGCTGCGTGGGCAAATTCGCGCGATATCGCTGATCCCAGGGGCGACCGAATACGGGCTTTCGCCCGGGCTGGTTACGCGGCAGAAGCGTCCCGGCGAGACGCAGGCGCAGAACCGGCACGTGCTGCACGCCGGGAGCGATCTGGCGGCGTCGCTCGACGAATTGCAGGCGCTGTGCCCCAATCTGGAAAGCGTGGCGCTGGTGGCGACCTGGTTCGGCGACGATCTGCGGGCCGGGCACTGCCGCATCCGGCCGGCCGTGACCAGCGCGGCGGGCGGCGGGCTATCAGCTGCCTGGCAGGTTTCGGGCGTCGGGCGCGAGGCGGCGGCGGTGCTGTCCTCGCATGGCGGCGGCGCGGCCTATGGCGGGACCCCTTCGGACAGGAGCGTCATCGACGCCATCGCCGAGATCAAAGCGCGCGGCCTGAAGGTCACGCTCTACCCGTTCATCATGATGGACGTGCCGGCGGGCAATGGGCTGCCCGACCCATATGGCGGCGCGGAGCAGGCGGCCTATCCCTGGCGCGGGCGCATCACCGCCGATCCGGCGCCGCTAATGCCTGGTAGCGCAGACAAGACGGCTGCGGCGCGGGCGCAAATTTCGGTCTTTTGCGGTGAGGCGCTGGCCGGTGAGTTTTCGCCGGCAGGAGACACCGTCGCATTCTCGGGAGCGGCGGACGATTGGGGATACCGCCGCTTCGTGCTGCATTTCGCGCATATGGCGGCGGCGGCCGGCGGCGTCGACGCTTTCCTGCTCGGCTCGGAACTGCACGGCCTGACCACGCTGCGCGATGAGGAGAACGTATTTCCCTTTGTCGAAGAACTATGCGAATTGGCGGCGGACGTGCGTGCGGTGCTCGGGCCGGAGACGGCGCTGACCTATGGCGCGGACTGGAGCGAATATTTCGGCCACCAACCGGCAGACGGCAGCGGCGACGCCTGGTTCCATCTCGACGCGCTGTGGGCGCATCCGGCGGTGAGCGCCGTCGGCATCGACAATTATATGCCGCTGTCGGACAGGCGCGACGCCGATTATTCGAGCGCCAATCCCGATGGCTTTGCCGGACCCTATGACCCGGACGGGCTAAGGGCAGGGATTGCCGGTGGCGAGGGCTTCGACTGGTATTATGCTTCGCCAGAGGCAAGGCGGGCGCGGGAGCGTTCGCCGATCGGCGACGGCGCCTACGGCAAGCACTGGATCTATCGCTACAAGGATCTGGCCGGCTGGTGGTCGAACCTGCACTACAACCGCGTCGGTGGGGTGGAGGCTGCCGAATCGACGGCCTGGCAGCCGCAGGGAAAGCCGATCTGGTTCACCGAACTCGGCTGTCCCGCGGCCGACAAGGGGCCGAACCAGCCCAATGTCTTTCCCGACGCGAAATCGGCGGAGAACGCGATTCCGTATTTTTCCAGCGGCGGCCGGTCGGACCTGGCGCAGCAGCGCTTTCTCGAAGCGCATGCGGCTTATTGGAACCCGGCAGAACCGAATTTTGACGAGACGCAAAACCCGCTCTCGCCGGTCTATGGCGGCCGCATGGTGGATATCGAACGCGTCTATGTCTGGGCGTGGGACGCGCGGCCTTTTCCTGCTTTTCCAGCCCGCGGCGACCGCTGGACCGATGGGTCCAACTGGCATTGCGGCCACTGGCTGAACGGCCGGCTCGGCAACCCGGATGCGGGCGCGCTGATCAACGCGATACTCGCCGACCACGGCCTGCCGCCAGCGGATGTTGTCCATGCCGACGGCACGCTGCACGGCTATGTCATCGCCGACCCCACATCGGCGCGGGCGGCGCTGGAGCCGATCGTCGAGCTGTTCGACCTGGCGGTGTGCGAGGAGGCCGATGGCCTCGCTTTCAGGCGCAGGGGCGCTCAAAATACGCCGCCGGCCGAGATTTCCGAACTCGTCTCGGACGGCGGCAATCCGGTCATCGAGACGATAAGATCGCCGGATCACCAGCTTCCGGTGGAACTGGTGCTGGCCTTCCGCGAGCCCTTCGCCGAATACCAGACGGTGGCAGTGAGGAATGTCCGCTTCGGCGCCGATGGCAGCCGGCAGCGGACGATCGATTTTCCGGGCGTTATGGAGACGGGGCAGGGTCGCGCGCTGCTCGACGATCTGATGCGGCGCATCTGGGCCGAACGCGAGCAGGTGACTTTCGCGATCGCTGAGCACCGCGCCGACATCCGGCCCGGCGCGGTTCTGCGCCTTCCGGCCGTGGATTTCGATTTCATCATCACCGAGATCGAGGACGGGCTGGTCAGGAGGATTACCGCGCGGCAGATTGCGCGGACGCCGCCGTCGCCATGGCTTCCCTCCGGCTTCGGCCCGGCCGCGGCGCAGGAGGCGCTTGCCGGCAAGCCGCACGCGCTGTTCCTCGATTTGCCCTCATCCGGCGCCAATGCGCCGCAGGATCAGTTCCGCGTCGCGGTCTGGCAGAAGCCGTGGCGAAGCCAGGTCGTGCTGGCGTCGCCGGAGGATACCGGCTTCGGCTTCCGGACGGTGGTCGACAAGCCTGCGGATCTCGGGCTGCTGGTCGAGCCGCTGCCCGCCGGCTTCGAGGGGCGGATCGACCGCGCGACAACGATCACGGTCGAGCTGTTCGATGCCGAGGCGGCGAGCGTCAGCCGCCTGCAATTTTTGAACGGCGCCAGTGCCGCCGCCATACGCTCGGCGATCGGCGTGTGGGAGGTCGTTCAGTTCCAGAGCGCCGAGGAGATCGAGCGCGGCGTGTGGCGCTTGAGCGACCTGCTACGCGGCCAGCTCGGAACTTCGGACGCAATGGCGGCCGGCACCCCCGCGGGCGCGGATTTCGTCCTGCTTGACGACGCCGTTCAGCCGGCGGGACTGCGCGCCAGCGAAGCCGGCCTTCTGCTCAACTGGCGGGTCGGACCTTCCGACACGGACATTTCCAGCGAGAATTTCTTCGCCCACGCCGGAATTGGCGGCCTCAGGGCGCGCCTGCCGCTGTCGCCGGTCCATCTTCGCTGCCGGGTGAACGCCGGCGGCGCGGAAATATCATGGATCAGGCGCGGCCGGATCGACGCCGACGATTGGGGCCAAAGCGAAATCCCGCTTGGCGAGGAGCGGGAGGAATATCAAATCGAGATCGCCGCAGCCGGCGGGCCGGTCGTGCGCACCTCCTTGTCGCCGCAACAATACTGGCAATACGCCTCGGCAGACATTGCCGTCGATTTCGGCGGCTTGCCGGCGGAAATCGATGTCACCGTCAGGCAGTTCAGCGCCGCCGCCGGCTTCGGACTGCCGGCAACGCGCCGTTTCACCCTTTCATGATCAGACCTTTCAATTCGCCTCAACAACAGGAGCATTTCATGACTGCAAGCAAACCCTGGTATCTGTCACGCACCATCTGGGCGTCGCTGGTGACCATCCTCACCGCTTCGATGGGGCTGATTGGCCTGCCGGGTGGTGCCATAGACGGCGCGGCGCTGACCGACGCGGTGCTGCAGACAGTGACCGCGATGGCGGGCCTTATCGCGTTATTCGGCCGGTTATCGGCGAGGGACAGGATCGGGTGAGGGGTTCTCCTGTGGGGATCTAAGTTCTTTTTGGTCGAACGGCGACCCTGCCCTCACGCACTCCTTGACCCCACCACCCCGCCCTGTTTGACTGTTCATTCCACGTTCAGCACTCCCGGGTTACAACCGGCGCCATGAAAACGCTACGTTCCATACGCCGGTCCGCAACGCTCGCGCTCTGCGCGGCGCTGACGGTCTCGCAGGCTCCGGCAGCGCCTCTGGCGGTCCAGGAGCAGGTAGAGCCGGTGATCGTCGCCCAGGCCGATTGCTACTCGATCGGCCAGCAGGTTGCCGCGCAAAGCGGAGGCACGCTGGCGCGGGCGAGCTCGTCGACCCAGGGCGGCCGGCCGGTCTGCGTCATCGTTGTGCTCGTGCCGGGCAAGGAAGGGCAGCGCCCGCGGCGGCGGGAGATCGTTGTACCGGCGGGCTGACCTCCTGAAGGCCCCCCGCTGTTTCCCCGATGCGAAAAGCCTCCTATACCTGACGCTCCTTCAGTCAACAGGCACATGATTCCATGCGGATACTCGTCGTCGAGGATGACAAGGACCTGAACCGGCAACTTACCGAAGCGCTGGCGGACGCCGGCTACGTCGTCGACAAGGCCTTTGACGGCGAGGAGGGGCACTTCCTTGGCGACACCGAGCCCTATGACGCCGTCGTTCTCGACATCGGCCTGCCGCAGATGGACGGCATCAGCGTGGTCGAGCGCTGGCGCCGCGCCGGCCGCAAGATGCCGGTGCTGATCCTGACGGCGCGCGACCGCTGGAGCGACAAGGTTTCGGGCATCGACGCCGGCGCCGACGACTACGTGACCAAGCCTTTCCATATCGAGGAAGTGCTGGCGAGGGTGAGGGCGCTGATCCGCCGCGCCGCCGGCCATGCTTCGTCGGAACTGTCCTGCGGGCCGCTGCGGCTCGACACCAAGGCTTCGAAGGCCGACGTCAACGGCGTGCCGCTGAAACTCACCTCACACGAATTCCGGCTGCTCGCCTATCTGATGCATCACATGGGCGAGGTGGTGTCCCGCACCGAACTGGTCGAGCATCTCTACGACCAGGACTTCGATCGCGATTCCAACACGATCGAGGTTTTCGTCGGCCGCCTGCGCCGCAAGATGGGCATCGACATGATCGAAACGGTGCGGGGCATGGGCTACCGCATGCGCGAGCCGGAGGCGTGACGCGGAGGCGTTCCAGCAAAGATCCAGCCGGCGGAAACGGCCGATGACCTTCGTGCCGCGCTCGCTGACCTTCCGGGTCATCGCTTTTTCGACCGTATGGGCGATCCTGGCCCTGGTCGTGATCTACACGGTCATCGCGACGCTTTACCGCCAGACCAGCGAGCGCGGCTTCGACAGCCTGCTTTCAGCGCATCTCTTCAATCTGATCGGGTCCGTCGGCGTTTCGGCCGCCGGCGAACTGACCGGCGGCCCCAATCTGGGCGACCTGCGCTTTTCGCAGCCGAATTCGGGCTGGTACTGGGCGGTCGAGCCGGTCGCGCGCGGCCTGACGGGCGAGCTTCGCTCTCCATCGATGACAGAGGCCATTCCCTCGCCGAGCGCGGCAGAGGCGCCCTTCAACATCAATTTCCAGCGCAATTACGCGATGGAGGGCATAGACGGGGAAGAACTGGAGGTTCTCGAAAGCGAGTTCGTGCTCGATGCGCAAAATCGCGTCGGCCGGTTCAGGGTGATGGGCAATCGCAGCGAACTGGAAGACGAGATCGGCATCTTCGAGTGGCGCCTGTTCACCTACCTGTCGCTGTTCGGCATCGGCATGATTGCCATCAATGCCGCCGCCATCCTGCTCGGTCTGCGGCCGCTCAGCAGGGTGCGCGCCTCGCTCGCCCTTGTCCGGCAGGGAGCGGCGCAGCGGCTGGACGGGCGTTTTCCCGCCGAGATCGAGCCGCTGGTGAACGAGACCAACGCGCTGATCGAGAACAACCGGCGCATCGTCGAGCGTTCGCGCACGCAGGTCGGCAATCTCGCGCATTCGCTGAAGACGCCGCTGGCGGTGCTCCTGAACGAAGGCCGCGCCCTCGGAGGCGACAAGGGCAGGCTGATCGTGGACCAGGCGGCGTCGATGCAGAGCCAGGTCGATCATTATCTGCGGCGCGCCCGCGTCGCAGCCCAGCGCGACAGCGTCGTCTACCGCACCCCGGTCGCGCCCCTCGTGAGGCGCCTGGTGCGGGTCATGGAGAAGCTCAATCCGGGAACGCAGGTGTCGCTCCGCCTGCCGCCGGCCGACATCGTCTTTGCCGGCGAACGCGAAGACCTTGAAGAAATCGTCGGCAACCTGCTCGAGAATGCGATGAAATGGGCGCGCGGCATGGTGACGGTAAGCCTTGCGCCGGCTGCCGACGCGCAGGGCCGGTTCGCGATCACGATCGACGACGATGGGCCGGGCATACCGGAGGAGAAGGCGCGCGAGGCGCTGAAGCGCGGCAGGCGCCTCGACGAAACCAAGCCGGGAACCGGACTGGGACTGGCGATCGTCGCCGACCTCGTCAACGAGTATAATGGCGGGCTGGAACTGGAACGTTCGGCGCTGGGCGGATTGAAAGCGGTTGTCCAGCTTCGCAGCGTTCAGTAGAAGCTTTGTGTCGTCCGTTCGGCCAAATTTCGGCCAAACATCGAAACTATCGCAGCGCCGCGACTGGCGGCAATTTATCGGTGAATCAGCATGAACATTCGCGCGGCGTTGGTTGCCGGACTGCTCGCCATATCCGGCTGCACGACGACGGGTCTGGGCAACACCAAGGTTGGCTCAGCCGCGGGCGCGCTTGCCGGCAGGATCACCGGTGACGATGGCGGCAGCGGCAAGGTGGCGGCCGCGATCATCGCAGAGATGAACGGCGGCCTTGTCGGCGGTCAGATCGGCGCCGGGATGGATGAGCGCGACCGGCGCATTGCGCTCGAAGCCGAATACCGCGCCCTCGAACACACACAAAGCGGCCAGCCGGTGACCTGGAAAAGCGACCGGTCGGGCCTGTATGGCACGGTGGTCGCGGCGCAGCCCTATCGCGTCGGCTCGCAGGACTGCCGCCAGTACAGCCACACTGTGTTCGCGTCGGGCCAGTCGCGCAATGCGCGCGGCACCGCCTGCCGCAATGCCGACGGAAGCTGGACGCCGCTGACGTAGGACAGGCCATAGACCGTCAATCAGCCGCAGGCCCGCAATGTTGGCAGGCGGGCCGGCGCTGGCTATTGAGATGGACATGCTGTTCTGGATCGTTGCCGCATTGATGACGCTGGGCGCCAGCCTGGCGGTCCTGCTGCCGCTGGCGAGCCGGCGGCCGCGGAACGATGCTGCCAATGCGCATGATCTCGAGGTTTACCGGGACCAGCTTGGCGAGATCGACCGCGACGCCGCACGCGGTCTGATCGGCGACGCTGAGGCCGAGCAAGCCCGCGCCGAGATCGCGCGTCGCATTCTGCGCCTGGATGCCGGCGGCAATTCTCCTGCTGCTCCGCGCTTCGCCGGGGCGGGACGCGTGATCGGCGCCGCCGCCGTCCTGGCCGTCCCGCTGGTAAGCTGGGGCCTCTATGTCGCGCTCGGGTCGCCCGGACTTCCTTCCCAGCCGCTGGCGCAAAGACTGGCGCAGAATCCGGCCGAAAGCTCGGTCGAGGAACTCGTGGCGCGCGCCGAGGCACATCTTGCCGCCAATCCGTCCGATGGGCGCGGCTGGGACGTGCTGGCGCCGATCTATCTGCGCACCGGCCGCTCCGCCGAGGCGGTGACCGCGTATCGCAACGCGATCCGCCTGGAAGGAGCAACCGCCGACAGGCAAGCCGGTCTCGGCGAGGCGATCGCCAGCGCAGGCGGCGGCATTGTGACGGCCGACGCGCGGGCGGCTTTCGAACAGGCGCTGCAATTGGAGAGCGGCCATTCCAAAGCGCTCTACTATCTGGCGGTCGCGCTCGCCCAGGAGGGCCGGACCGCCGAAGCGGTTTCGGCCTGGCGGGCCATGTCCGAAAGCCTTCCGGAGGGTTCGCCCTGGCGCCAGGCGGCCGGGGAGGCGATCGCCGCGGCCGAGAGCCGCGCGGCAGGCGATGACGCGAAGCCGGCTGCCGGTCCGAGCCGGGAGGAGATGGATGCAGCGGCGGAGATGCCGGCTGGCGACCGGACCGCGATGATCGAAAACATGGTTGCCGGTCTTGACCAGAGGCTGCGGCAAAATCCAGACGACCCGGAAGGTTGGTCGCGGCTGGTGCGTTCCTATATGGTGCTCGGCAAGCCCGCCGAGGCAAAGGATGCGCTCGATCGTGGCTTGAAGGCGTTGGGCCCAACCACGGATAAGGGCAAAAAATTCGCCGAATTTGCCGCCACGCTCGGCGTGGCGGCAACGGAGTAGCGATGCGATGACGCGAAAGCAGAAACGATTGTCCGTGATCGCCGGCGCGCTTGCCTTCCTCGGCGCGGCAACGGCGCTGACATTCTATGCGCTCGGCCAGAAGGCGTCGTTCTTCTACATGCCGGCCGAACTGCAGGCGGCGACGCTCGAGCCCGGCCAGCGCATCAGGTTGGGCGGCCTGGTCGAAAAGGGCACGATCGTGCGTGGCCAGGGCACAAAGGTCGCCTTCTCTGTGACGGACATGGAAGGCTCGGTGCCCGTGACCTATGTCGGCATTCTGCCGGACCTGTTTCGCGAGGAGCAGGGCGTCATCGCCGAAGGCAGCTTCGGGCCGGACGGCGTCTTCGTCGCCGACTCGGTGCTGGCCAAGCACGACGAGACCTACATGCCCAAGGAGGTCGCCGACAGCCTGAAAGCCAAGGGCGTCTGGCAGGAGAATTGAGCGGCATGGTCGAAACCGGACATTTCGCGCTCGTTCTCGCCTTCGCCATGGCGTTGGTGCAGTCGGTCGTGCCGCTGTTTGGCGCGCGCACCGGCAACGAGCGAATGATGGCGGTCGGCGGGCCGGTCGCGATCGCCGGCTTCGCGCTGACGGCGCTGTCCTTCGCGGCACTGACCGCGGCCTATGTGCAATCCGATTTCTCGGTCGCCAACGTCTGGGAAAACTCGCATTCGCTGAAGCCGCTGCTCTACAAATTCACCGGAACCTGGGGCAACCACGAAGGCTCGATGCTGCTCTGGGTGTTGATCCTGACGCTTTTCGGGGCGCTTGTGGCGGTGTTCGGCTCGAACCTGCCCGCACCGCTGCGCGCCAATGTGCTGGCCGTGCAGGGCTGGATCGGCGCGGCGTTCCTCCTTTTCATCCTGGCGACGTCGAACCCGTTCGCGCGGCTGGTCCCGGCGCCGATCGAGGGACGCGACCTCAACCCCATCCTGCAGGACATCGGCCTCGCGGTGCATCCGCCGATGCTCTATCTCGGCTATGTCGGCTTTTCGGTCTGTTTTTCGTTCGCCGTGGCCGCTCTGATCGAAGGCAGGATCGATGCCGCGTGGGCGCGCTGGGTGCGGCCATGGACGCTCGCCGCATGGATGTTCCTGACCGGCGGCATCGCCATGGGCTCGTACTGGGCCTATTACGAGCTCGGCTGGGGCGGCTTCTGGTTCTGGGATCCTGTCGAGAACGCCTCGTTCATGCCCTGGCTGGCCGGCACTGCGCTCCTTCATTCCGCGATCGTCATGGAAAAGCGCTCGGCCCTCAAGATCTGGACGCTGCTGCTCGCCATCCTGACGTTTTCGCTGTCGCTGCTCGGCACCTTCCTTGTCCGCTCCGGCGTGCTGACCTCGGTGCACGCCTTCGCCACAGACCCGAGCCGCGGCGTCTTCATTCTCTGCATCCTGACGCTGTTCATCGGCGGCTCGCTGGCGCTTTTCGCCTTGCGTGCGGGAAGCCTGACGGCCGGCGGCGTGTTCCATCCGGTCTCGCGCGAGGGCGCGCTGGTCCTCAACAATTTGTTCCTGACCACCGCCACGGCCACCGTGCTGGTCGGCACTTTGTATCCGCTGGTCGTGGAGGCGGTGACCGGCGACAAGATCTCGGTCGGCGCGCCGTTCTTCAACTTGACCTTCGGACCGCTGATGGTCCCGCTGCTGGCAATCGTGCCGTTCGGCCCGGTGCTGGCATGGAAGCGCGGCGACCTCTACGGCGCGGCGCAGCGGCTGATGGCGGCGTTCGCCGGCGCGCTTCTGGCGGTGTTGGCGGTCATGATGTTCGTCGACGGCGCTTCGGTGTTCGCGGCGCTGGGCACGGGGCTGGCCGTGTGGCTGATCCTCGGGGCGCTGACCGACATAGCGTTGAAGTCGGGCTTCGGCAGCGTTTCGGGCGGCATCATGCTGCGGCGCTTCGCCGGCCTGCCGCGATCGGTTTTCGGGACGGCGCTGGCGCATCTCGGCGTCGGGCTGACGACCCTCGGGCTTGTCGGCGTCCTGTCCTTCGAGCAGGAAAAAATCCTCACAATGCGCCCCGGCGAGACCATGGAAATCGCTGGCTACACGCTGCGCTTCGATGGCCTGACCCCGGCGCGCGGGCCGAACTACACGGAAGATCGCGGCCGGTTCGAGCTGATCGGCGCGGACGGCGCGGCGCAGCGCGAACTGGTCTCGTCGAAGCGCTTCTACACCGCGCGCGGGATGCCGACGACCGAAGCCGGCATCAGGACTATGGGGTTCAGCCAGCTCTACGTTTCGCTCGGCGACGAGACCGCCGATGGCGGCGTGGTCGTCAGGGTCTGGTGGAAGCCGCTGGTGACGCTGATCTGGATCGGCGGGCTGGTGATGATGGCGGCCGGCGCCGTCTCGCTCATGGACCGGCGGCTCCGCGTCGGCGCTCCGTCGCGGCGGGCGCGCGCGGCCTCGCAAAACCCGGCTCCGGACATGCCGGCATGAAACGGGTGGTTGCCGGCTTCTGTGTGGTTTGCGCGCTGCTTCTGGCGGGCCCGGCCGCTTCGGTCCAGCCCGACGAGGTTCTGCAGGACGCGGCGCTTGAAAGCCGTGCGCGAAATCTGTCGGCGCAATTGCGCTGCATGGTCTGCCAGAACCAGTCGATCGACGAATCCGACGCCGAACTCGCGCGCGACCTGCGGGTTCTGGTGCGCGACCGGCTGAAGGCGGGGGACAGCGACGAGGAAGTCATCGACTACGTGGTTTCCCGCTATGGCGAGTTCGTGCTGCTGAAACCCCGCTTCAGCCTGCAAAACGCGCTGCTGTGGGGAACGCCGCTCATCCTGCTCATCGGTGGCGCAGTCTTTGCGTTGATCTCCGTCCGGTCCCGGAGACGAACAGAGACCAAACTGTCGGAAGAGGAAGAGGCGGCGCTGCGCCGTATCCTGGCAGAGACCAGGAAATAGCAGCGCGTTGCGGCCGGGGCGAACTGTTCAGGCGCCAGGATCTTGGAAAGTTTTACGCCCCGTCGGCTATCGGATCAGGGAGCTATGCCCCGGCAGGCCCAGGCGACGTTCGCGAAGGACCTCGGGCCGTCGGGCCGTCCGGCCTCGTAGGCGTCGCGCACGGCGGCGTCAGTACGCGCCCGCTCCGCGGCATCCAGCGTGGCCACATACTTGCCGAGCGGCCCTTCGCCCGCGGCAATCGGCGTCCAGTAGTCGTCGAAGTTTTGATAGTCCATGCGGATCATCAGCTGGGTTTCCTCGACGTCCACCAGCCCCTGCTCGACAAAGCTCCGTTTCATTTCACCCGGCTGCATCATCGGCTGGAAGCAATAGCGGGCGCGCAACTGGCGCCCGCTTTCGCTGAGTGCCGCCACCGTGTCGACCATCATGCGCATGCCGGGCATGCCGCCGAGATGGTCCCACACGGCCGCCGCGACCACGCCGCCCGGCCGCACGACGCGGCGCATCTCGGCCACTGCCTTGCCGGTTTCGGGCACGAAATGGAGCACGAGCAGCGCCAGGGCGCGATCGAACGTGCCGCCCTCGAAAGGCAAGGCGCAGGCATCCGCCTGCCGGATCTTTATGCGGGGGTCCATATTGCGCCGGATCGCCTCCGCGACAAAGACGGGCGAGTAGTCGATCGCGGCGATCTCGCCAAAATCGGCAGCCTTGGCGAGCGCGAAGGTCAAGCTGCCAGTGCCGCAGCCAACGTCGAGAATCCTTTCGCCATCCGTAACTCCCGCGAAGTCGATGAACAGGGGCGCGAGTTTTTGGCTCCAGCGGCCCATGAGCTGCTCATAGCCGGTCGCATCGTTGACATTGAAGCTTGAGGTCATCGAAGTCTCCCATACCCATGGCGTATGCTAGGCCTCGACAGGGCGGTTGCCAAGGAGCGGGAGCGATCATAGCGAATGTCGATAAACCCATGTTGGCAGCAAGTCGGATGGGCAGATGAATCACTGGGAGTCAGTTACCGGTCGACTGCCCTTATCTCAAACACCGCCTGCGGGTCGGCAAATCCCTTTAGCGTATGCCGGCCAAGATCGCGGATCATGCCCGGTGGCAGCACCGAGGCGACTTCTTTCGAGCAGACGGCCTTCTTGTCGAGCAGCTTGGCCGCGGTTTCGAGGCGGCTGAGATAGTTCACGGTCGGGCCGACGACGGTAAAGTCAAGGCGATCGAGGCTGCCGATATTGCCGTAGACGACGGAGCCGACATGTACTGCGGCGACGAAGGGTTTTTCCGAAACGGCTGGCTGTCCAAAGGCTCGGATGATGCTGCGGGCGGCACGCATGCATGCCTCCTCGCGGTCGTGCTCCTCGGCCGAGAAGACGGAAAGCACCCCGTCGCCGATAAATTTCAGCACATCGCCGCCCTCTGAACGCACTGCGTCAACGACGACCTCGAAGTAGCTTCCCAGGCTGTCCAGCAGATCTCCCGGCGGCAACCGTTCCGATAGCCCGGTGAAATCGCGCAGATCGGTGACCAGCACCGCCGCTTCGATCTCCGTCGTCTCCCCGCGCCGGAAAGCGCCTTTGCCGATGCGGTCGGCGGGACCGGTGCCAAGATAGACCTCGAGCAGGCTCGCCATCGAGTGACGCATGGCGGCTGGCTCAAGCGCGGCGGCGATCGCCGGCGCGAGCCCTTCGATCAGGGCCAGGTCGCGTTCGGAAAAACCCCCGGGGCGGTCCGTGGTGAAGGAACCGCCCTGGACCGAACCGTCGCCATACTCGATGGGCAGGACCAGATAGTCGGTCCCGCCCGCCGCGGCTTGCTCGAGAAGGACTATGTGATCACGGCCTTCTTCAAGGCGTTCCAGTCGGCTGCGGAAGCTCTGCCGGGTTTCGTTGATCCATTCGAACGGGCTGCCGCGATAGGAGGGCGTCGCCAGCATGCTGCGCGGGACCGTGTAGCGCTCGGCCCCCTTGCCGCGTGTCCATATCACGCCCCAGGCGCTCGTCATGGGATTGGCGACCCGCTGGCCGATGCGCACGCGCAACAACGGGACGCCGGCCGCAGCAAGCCGGTCGATCAGTCCCGTGACGATGTCCCCGGGGCTGAGGCTCAGCCGCGCCGGGCCGATCAGCCAGAACGCGATGTCGGCCTGAACCGCCGCAATGTCTTCCGTTTCAGCCAATTGTCTTCATCCTGCGACCGCCCTCGACATTACCAAAAATTCATCCCTCGGAAATGGCGCGGTAATGTGCCGCTCCTTATCTCTTTTGCCAGTGATGCCGCTCCCCGGCATCCCGGAATCCGCAGAAGAGGACACGAGATACGATGAATAGTTCACAAAATCCCGTTTCAGGCACCCGCAAGCGGCTTCTGGCCGCCGTCGCCTCGGTGGCGATTGCCGGGGCAGTCGGCATAGGCGCAGTCGCGTCCGGCTCGGCGCCGGTACTCGCCGAGGCAGTGCGCGTCGAAGCCCCAACCCAAGCGCCCGGTTTTGCCGACGTCGTCGAGCGCGTTTCGCCGGCGGTCGTGGGCGTTCAGGTAAAGGCCAAGTTCGAACCTGCCGCCGAAAGAGGCGGAGAACTCTTCCAGGGGCCGGAAGGCTTCGAAGACCTGCCAGACGACCACCCGCTGAAGCGGTTTTTCCGTGAGTTCCGCGGCGACCGTGACCAGGATCGCGGCCGACGCTTCGAACGTCGGGGCGGCCGCGGGCAGGCTCGCCCGATGGCGCAGGGCTCCGGCTTCTTCATCTCCGAGGACGGCTACCTGGTCACCAACAACCATGTGGTCCAGGGCGGCTCCGAGTTGGTCGTCGTGATGGACAATGGCGACGAACTCGACGCCAAGCTGGTCGGCACCGATCCGCGTACCGACCTCGCGGTCCTCAAGGTCGAGGAAAACGGCCGCAAGTTCACCTATGTCGATTTCGCCGATGATGCGAAGGTCCGCGTCGGCGACTGGGTTGTTGCAGTCGGCAATCCGTTCGGCCTTGGCGGCACCGTCACGGCGGGCATTGTCTCGGCCCGCGGCCGCGACATCGGCGCAGGTCCGTACGACGACTTCATCCAGATCGACGCGGCGGTGAACCGCGGTAATTCCGGCGGACCCGCCTTCAATCTGAACGGCGAGGTCGTCGGCATCAACACCGCCATCTTCTCGCCCTCGGGCGGCAATGTCGGCATCGCCTTCGCTATCCCCGCTTCGACCGCGAAGCTGGTGGTCGGCGAGCTGATGAAGGACGGCAGCGTCTCCCGCGGCTGGCTCGGCGTTCAGATCCAGCCGGTGACCGATGAGATCGGCGAATCGCTTGGCCTGGCCAATGCCAAGGGCGCGCTGGTGTCCGAAGCCCAGCCCGACGGCCCGGCAAAGGATGCCGGCATCGTCGCCGGCGACGTGATCACCAAGGTCGACGGCAAGGACGTTGCTTCGCCGCGCGAACTCGCCCGCCTCATAGCCGGTTACGAGCCTGGCAAGACCGTCGACGTCACTGTGTGGCGCAACGGCAAGAACGAGACCGTGAAGCTCCAACTCGGCGAATTGCCGGGTGAGGAACAGCAGGCGTCGATCGATCCGCAGGCTCCGGCCCAGGAGACCGGCACGCTTGCCGATCTCGGCCTGACCGTCACCACCGCGGATGACGGCAAGGGCCTCGTCGTCACCGATGTCGATCCCGACAGCGACGCGGCGGAGCGCGGCATCCAGGCGGGCGACGTCATCACCTCCGTCAATTCGGCGGCAGTGAACGGCCCCGACGATGTCGCCAAGGCGATGCAGGACGCGGCCAAGGCCGGCCGCAAGTCGGTCCTGGTGCAGGTATCGCGCGAGGACAGCAACCTGTTCGTCGCACTGCCCGTCGCCAAGAGCTGATGGACTTTCCGGCGCGCGCGGTCTCAACACCCCCGAGCCGCCGCGCCGGTAAGGATGGAACCGGTCAGTATCCTCGTTCTCAGTACCGGCTCCAGCGGCAGCAGGCTCCCATCGCCCGCTGCCGTGTCTCTTGGAGACGATGATGAAGATCGCAAACGCAGCCGATGACGATTTTGCTTATAGTGACCGAATGAAGATTCTGGTCATCGAAGACGACCGCGAGGCGGCCGACTATCTGCAGAAGGCGCTGGCCGAGGCCGGCCATACCGCGCATGTCGCCGGAGACGGCGAAACCGGCTTTGCGCTTGCCGACACCGGCGACTACGACGTGATGATCGTGGACCGCATGATGCCGAGGCGCGACGGGCTCTCCGTGATCGCGGGGCTGAGGTCGCGCGGCAACACGACGCCGGTGCTGATCCTGTCGGCGCTGGGCGAGGTCGACGACCGCGTGACGGGTCTCCGGGCCGGCGGCGACGACTATCTGACCAAACCTTATGCGTTCACCGAACTCCTGGCGCGCGTCGAGGTTCTATATCGTCGGGCGAGCTTCAAGGAGGCCGAAACCGTCTATCGCATTGGCGATCTCGAACTTGACCGGCTGTCGCATACGGTGCGCCGCGGCGGGCGCGAGATTGCGCTGCAGCCGCGCGAATTCAAGCTGCTCGAATATCTGATGCGCCACGCCGGCCAGGTCGTGACGCGGACCATGCTGCTCGAAAATGTCTGGGATTATCATTTCGATCCGCAGACCAACGTGATCGACGTCCACGTCTCGCGATTGCGGGGCAAGATCGAGAAGGGCTTCGACAGCCCGATCCTGCACACGGTGCGGGGCGCCGGCTACATGCTCAAGGCTGCCTGACCGATGGCGCTGCCGACGGTCATGAAGACGACGGCGGCACGCCTGTCGGCGATGTACCTGCTGCTGTTCACGATCTGCGCGGTGCTTCTGGTCTTCTACATGACCTCGCTTTCCGTGCGCATGCTGACGGCGCAGACGCAGGAGACCATCAACGAGGAAGTCCAGGGCCTCGGCCGCGCCTACCAGCGCGGCGGCCTGCCGCTCCTGGTGCGGACGATCGAGCGGCGCGCGCGCCAGCCGGGCGCCAACCTCTATCTGATCGCCGACGCCAACGGCCGCATCCTTTCCGGCAATGTCGAAAGTCTCGAGCCCGGCGTGCTCGAGGTCGAAGGCTGGACCGAGAGCCCCTTTGCCTACGAGCGTTTCGGCGAAAGCAATCCGGAACGCCGCACGGGAACCGGGCAGGAGCAGGCCGGCGGGCGCAGCGAGACACATGAAGCCATAGCGCTCGTGCTGCGCCTGCCGAACCAGATGATCGTGCTGGTCGGACGCGATCTCGGCGAGCCCGAACGCTTCCGCATCGTCGTGCGCCGGGCGTTGATGGTGGCGCTCGGCATGATGGCTCTGGGCGGTCTGCTGATCTGGTATTTCGTCGGACGCCGCGCCCTGAAGCGCATCGACAACGTTTCCAAGGCTTCGCGCCGCATCATGGGCGGCGATCTCTCCGGCCGGCTGCCGGTGACCGGCGCCGGAGACGAATTCGACCGGCTTTCCGAGAACCTCAACGCGATGCTGGCCAGGATCGCCAATCTGAACGAGGGGCTGAAGCAGGTTTCCGACAACATCGCGCACGACCTGAAAACGCCGCTGACGCGGCTCAGGAACCGCGCAGAAGCGGCGCTGTCGGGCAAGGCCAAGACCGCGGAGTACCGCGAAGCGCTGGAAAGCACGATCGCCGAATCCGACCAGCTGATCAAAACCTTCAACGCCATACTGATGATCTCGCGGTTGGAGGCCGGCTATTCGGCCGAATCCGTATCGAAGGTCGACCTTGCGGACGCGGTGCGCGACGTGGTCGAACTCTACGAGCCGGCGGCCGAGGAGGTCGGCGTGACGCTGGAGACCGCGGTTTCGGGCGAGTTCGTGATCGAAGGCAACCGCGAACTGATCGGCCAGGCGCTTTCCAACGTCGTCGACAACGCGATCAAATATTCAGCGGGCGCGACGGAGAAGCCGACCGTGCGCGTCACGCTCGAAAAGATCGCGGGCGAGGTCCGGCTCCGCGTGACCGACAACGGCCCGGGCATCGCCGACGAGGCTGACCGGCAGCGGGCGACGGAACGCTTCGTGCGCCTCGAGCACAGCCGGACGCAGCCCGGCTCCGGGCTGGGCCTGAGCCTCGCCAAGGCTGTCATGACGTTCCATGGCGGGCGGCTTGATCTTTTACCCGCCGATCCGGGATTATCCGTCGTGATGAGTTTCCCGAGCGGAGCGAACAGATGACGGCTGGTGCGGCGGCGAAGGCAGGGGCGGCGGAACTGCTGATCAGGCCGACGCAGGCTCTGAAGCCGCTCGACAAGGCCGGTGGGCGGCGCGAACTCTCCGAGATCGCCGATGCCGCAGGCGAGGCTGGTCTTCAGCGGCTCGCGGTATTTCTGGCCGGCAAGGGAGCGCAGCAGGACCTGCTTGCCGCCGTGCTCGACCTCTCCGTCTTCATGCGCGACTGCGCCCGCCGCCGGCCGGAGATTCTCGATGCGCTTTTCGATCAACCCGTCGAGGAGCGGCTTGCCGCGATCCGCGCCGCAATAGCGCAATCCGCGCGGGCGGAATCGGTGTCGGAAAAGAGCCTGATGATGGATCTGCGCCGGCTGAAGCTGGAGGCGCATTTCCTGATCGCGCTGGCCGAACTGGCCGGCGAGGGCGATACCGAGACGACGGTCGGCAGGTTGAGCGATCTCGCCGACGCCTGCACCACCGCCGCGGCGGATTTCCTGCTTCGCGAGGCGCATTTCCAGGGCAAGCTGAAACTGCCCGATCCCGACCGTCCGGCCGAAGGCTCGGGCTGGATCCTGCTCGGCATGGGCAAGCTCGGCGCGCACGAACTCAATTTTTCTTCGGATATCGACCTGATCGTCTTCTTCGACCCTGAAGCGCCGGCGATCATCGATTCGTACGAGGCATCCGAACTCTTCGCCCGGCTGACGCGCCGGCTGGTGCGCATCCTCCAGGACCGCACGGAGCACGGCTATGTCTTCCGGACCGATCTGCGCCTGCGCCCCGATCCGGGTTCGACCCCGCTCGCGATTCCGGTTCGGGCGGCGCTCAACTATTATGAGAGCCGCGGCCAGAACTGGGAACGCGCGGCCATGATCAAGGCGCGGCCGGTGGCGGGCGACCTCGCGGCGGGCGCCAGCTTCCTGCGCGAACTCCAGCCCTATGTCTGGCGCAAATACATGGATTTCGCCGCCATCGCCGACGTCCATTCGATCAAGCGCCAGATCCACGCCCATCGGGGGCACGGCGAGATCGCCGTGAAGGGTCACAACGTCAAACTCGGGCGCGGCGGCATTCGCGAGATCGAGTTCTTCGTGCAGACACAGCAACTGATAGCGGGCGGCCGCTTTCCGGAACTGCGCGGCCGCCAGACCGTGCCGATGCTGGGCGAGCTGGCGGCGCGCGGCTGGATCACCGCCGAGGCGCGCGACGCTCTGATCAGCCAGTACTGGTTCCTGCGGCGGGTCGAGCATGCCCTCCAGATGGTCGCCGACGAGCAGACGCACATCCTGCCGGACGACGACGAGGGGCTGGAGCGGATCGCCCATATGCTGGGTTTCGCGGACTCGGATGCATTTTCGGCGCGCTTTCGTGCCTCCCTGCACGAGGTCGAACGCCACTATGCGGCTCTGTTCGAGACCGCGCCGGAACTCTCCTCCGGCATCGGCAATCTCGTGTTCACCGGCGACGTCGACGATCCCGACACGCTGCAGACGTTGCACCGCCTGGGTTTCCAGCGGCCGAGCGACATCTGCCGTGTTATCCGCACCTGGCATTTCGGACGCTACCGCGCCACGCAATCGGCCGAGGCGCGCGAAAGGCTGACGGAATTGACGCCCGCGCTGCTCGAGGCGTTCGGCTCCACGAAGCGCGCCGACGAGGCGTTGATGCGCTTCGACGAATTCCTGGCCGGCCTGCCGGCGGGCATCCAGTTGTTTTCGCTGCTGCAATCCAACCCGGCGCTGCTGCAGCTTCTGGCGACCATCATGGGCGCCGCGCCGCGGCTTGCCGTCATCATCACCCGCCGTCCACACGTCTTCGACGGGCTGCTCGATCCGGCGCTTCTGGCGGAACTGCCCAACAAGGCCTATCTGGCCGGCCGGCTTTCGGCCTTTCTCGAAGGGGTGAAAGTCCACGAGGAAGTGCTCGACCGGCTGCGCATTTTCGCCGCCGAACAGAAGTTCCTGATCGGCGTGCGCCTGCTTGCAGGCTCTATCGACGCGTCACGTGCCGGCAAGGCGTTTTCCGATCTCGCCGATCTCACGATCGGGGCAGCCCTCGACGCGGTGATCGTCGAGTTCGCGCGGCGTCACGGCAGGATCGCGGGGGGCAAGGCGGCGATCCTGGGCATGGGTAAGCTCGGCAGCCGGGAACTGACGGCCGGCTCGGATGTCGATCTCATCCTGCTCTACGATCACGATGACGACGCGGAGGAATCGGACGGCGAAAAGCCGCTCGCGCCCTCGCATTATTTCGCGCGCATGACGCAGCGTCTGATCGCCGCAGTTTCCGCTCCGACGGCCGAAGGCGTGCTCTACGAACTCGACCTGCGCCTGCGGCCCTCCGGCAACAAGGGACCGGTCGCGACCCACATAGATGCTTTCAGGAAATATCAGCGCGAGAACGCCTGGACCTGGGAACATTTGGCGCTGACGCGGGCGAGGGCAGTCGCCGGCGATCCATCGCTCTGTCTCGAAGCCGAGATCGAGGTAGCGGCGGTGCTGGACCTGCCGCGCGACCGAGCCAAGATCACCATGGATGCGCTGGAGATGCGCAAGCTGCTCGAGGAGGAAAAGCCGCCGCGCGACCAGTGGGACATCAAGCTGATCCCCGGCGGGCTGATCGACCTCGAATTCATCGCGCAGTTCGCCGTGCTGACGCATCAGGTTGAATCGGGAAGCCGCACGACGGGCACCGCGGAGATACTGTCGCGGCTTGCTCCGGAATTCGCGGATCAGCAGACGAGGCAGGATCTTTGCGAGGCCTACGCGCTCTACCTCGCGCTGACGCAGATGATGCGGCTCTGCCTGACCGGCCCATTCGACCGCAACGACGTGCCGCCGGGTCTGTCGGACCTGATGCTGCGCGCGACAGACCTGCCAGAATTCGGCGTGCTTGAAGCCCACGTCAACGAGACGGCGCAAAAGGTGCGAAGCCATTTCGACCTTTTGCTTCGAGCGAAACGGAAATGAAGGCGATGGGAAGCCCGACAATCCGTTTCGAACCGCATCGGGGGTGACGATGCAACAGGAGAAGACCATGAAGAAATCGACCAAACTTGCGATCGCGTTTCTCGCGCTTGCCGGAACCGCGGGTTCCGTCGCCGTTGCCGCGGATGGCCAGGGCCGTCGCGGCGGCATGGGTCAACGCGGCATGCACTTCGAACAGACCGATGCCGACAAAAGCGGCGACGTCACCTTCGAGGAGTTCGCGGCGGCTATGAAGGCCCGCATCGGCACCGCCGACGCCAATGGCGACGGCAAGATGACGGTGGCCGAAATCGCCTCCGAGATCGAGCGTATGCGAGCAGAACGCCGGGCGCAACGCATCGTCGAGCGCTTCGACAAGGACGGCGACGGCATGCTTACGCTCGCGGAAATCGAGGCACGTCAGAAGAAGATGTTCGCCCTGATGGACCGCAACGACGACGGCAAGGTGGTCAAGGAGGAGATGCCGGACCGCATGCATGGGCGCAGAGGCCGCCACTAGCCTAAGCAATAGCGCCGGCGGGGGAATCCTCGCCGGCGTCCGCCGAAGCGCTTCAGGCGGCGGCTTTGGTCGCCGCCGAGCCCTTGCGGACGGGGATGCGCACCGACACGATGGTGCCGACGCCTTCGGTCGAGCGTATCTTCAGCGCGCCGCCATGCAGTTCGGCGAGCGACCTGGAAATCGCGAGGCCGAGGCCGGAGCCGGCATGGCTTTTGGAGAACTGGTTCTGCACCTGCTCGAACGGACGGCCGAGTTTGCCCAGCGCGTCCCTGGGAATGCCGCAGCCGGTGTCTTCGATGGTCAGCATCAGCGCGCCGGAGACGTTGCGCGCCCTGACCGAGATATGGCCGCCCTGGCCGGTGAATTTCACCGCGTTCGACAAAAGGTTGATGACGATCTGCTTGATCGCTCGGCGGTCGGCGACAAGCCGCATCGACTCGGCGATCTGCGTCTCGACCGCGATCGACTTTTCCGCCGCCTGTAGAGAGACCACGCGCACGGTTTCGCGAATCAGCGGGCAGAGGTCGATCTCCTCGCGCTCCATCGAGAACTGCCCCGCCTCGATCTTCGACATGTCGAGAATGTCGTTGATGACGCCGAGCAGGTATTTGCCGCTGTTGGCGATGTCGCTGGCATATTCCTCATAGCGATCGGAGCCGAGCGGTCCGAAAAGGCCGGACTCCATCAGTTCCGAAAAGCCGATGATGGCGTTGAGCGGCGTGCGCAGCTCATGCGACATGTTGGCCAGGAATTCGGACTTGGCGCGGTTCGCGGCTTCGGCGCGCTCGGTTTCGCGCATGTATTTGCGGTTGAGCTCGACCAGTTCGCGCCCCCGCTCTTCCTCGGCGCGCCGCGCCAGGCTGAGATCGTGGATAGTGGCCATCAACCGCCGCTCGCTATCGACCAGCTTTTCCTGATGTTGCTTGATGAGCGTGATGTCGGAGCCAACCGAGACCGTGCCACCGTCGCGCGTCTTCAATTCGTTGACCTGAAGCCAGCGTCCGTCGGCCAGCTGCCGCTCAAAGGTCGCGCCGCCACCGGGGCCGTTGGCGTTGGCCAGCCGCCGCTCCGATGCGAAGGCGATCATCCGCTCTTCCAGCGCCTGGCGCGAGATTCCCGGCACGACGTCGCGGTCCGACAGGCCGTTATCCTGCTGGTACTTGCTGTTACACATGACGAGGCGCTGCTGCGAATCCCACAGAACGAAGGATTCGTTGATGTTTTCGATCGCGGTCCGCAAGCGCATGTCGGCGGCTTCGGAGCGCAGCGCCAGATGCCGTTGCTCGGTGACATCGACGGCGATGCCGATCAACTGGATTTCGGGCGCTTCCGGATCGATCACCTGCGCCCGCGCGCGCACCCAGACCCAGCGGCCGTCGGCATGGCGCATGCGGAACACCTGGTCGATATGGTCGATCTCGCGCGCCACGATGCGGTTGGCGAGTTGGAACAGGTCGCCGTCATCCGCATGGATAATGTCGTCGACCTCGCCGAAGGACAGCATGGTGTCGCAGGGCTTGTAGCCGAGCATGTCGTACATGGAGCGCGACCAGTACATCTTGCCGCGCACCATGTCCCAGTCCCACAGGCCGCAGCGGCCGCGCACCAGCGCCAGGTCGATGCGCTGATGCGCCTCGAGATAGATGCGGTCGGCTGCCTGGGCGCGGGCGGCCTGCGTGAAATAGGCGTAGAGAATGATGATCAGCACGCCGGCGGTCAGCACGAACAGCGTGACGTTCAGCGACACCGTCTTGCGCCATTCGGCAAAGACCGCGTCGCGCGGGATCATCGCCGCGGCAGCGCCCTTTCGGTCCTCCGTCAGGTTGACTGCGGCGTACCAGTCGCGGCCGTCGATGCGCACTTCCATGATCCCGGCGCGCTCGCCGAACATGAACAGCGGCTGGCCGCCGGTCATGATGGCGTCCAGCATCTTGCCTTCCCAGTCGGTCGATTCAGGGGTGACGGCGACGATCCTGAACGCCTCGTCGGTCAGCGCCAGAACGTGCCGGCTGCCCATCGCGCCGTGCTGGACGGTGCGTTCCAGCAGATCGCGGCTTGCTGTGTCGTCGAGTTCGCCGCCCGCCGCCGACACCATCATCGAGTTGACGAGTTCGCCGGCTGCCAGGCTTAGGATGGCCTTGGCGTTGCGCTCGACCTCGTCCTGCCAGGCTATCAGCGAAAGAAAGCGCGCGGCTGCAACGACGAGCAGGAAGATGACGATCAGGGCGGGAATGGACCGACGCAACAGAGGCTCCGCGGCGAGAAGCCGCCTGTAGGCAGGTTCGGCGATGATGCGGGCATTGCCGGCAAGGGTGTTACCCTTGCGCCGGACAAAATCAGTGCCGCCGGGCGCGCCCCACGCGTCCGTCTTCGCCATGGACTGGCTCCCCAAGACTTTTTTCATTGACGATCCGGCAACGCCGCACATCCGAATCTGCCCTAAAGAATCAGAGGTGATTCGGCTTGTCCAGTGGCGAGGGCAAAAGAATTGCGCCTGATCGCCCTAGAAGGGCGGTCAGGCCAGCGTCCGCTCGATGATGTCGCGAAGATCGGCCGAGAGGTTTGGCGTCGAGGAGATCGCCAGCAGCGCCTCGCGCGCCTTGGCCTGGCGCACCGGTTCGAGCGAGCGCCAAGACCGGAGCGCGGTGGCAAGTCGCGCCGCGACCTGCGGATTGCGCTTCTCGACCGCCAGCACGGTCTCGACGAAAAGCTGGTATCCCGCGCCGTCGGGGCGGTGGAAGCCGGTCTGGTTGGCGCTGACGAAAGTGCCGACCAGCGAGCGTACCCGGTTGGGATTTGTCATCGAGAAACCGGGATGCTTCATCAGCGCCCTGACCGCGTCGACCGTGCCATGTCCCGGCGTCGCCGCCTGGATCTGGAACCATTTGTCCATGACCAGCGGATCGGCCCGGTATTTCCGTTCGAAGGCGGCAAGCGCCTCGCGGGCTTCGGCCGAACCGGCGTGGCGGTGCGCGAGCGCGGTGAGCGCCGCCGCCCGGTCGGTCATGTTGGTGGCGCTGGCGAAGTGGGCAGCGGCAAGCGCCGCGCCGCCTTCGAGCGCCGATAGATAGTCCAAAAGCGCATTGCGCAGCGCCCGCCGCCCCGCACTTGCCGCGTCAGGGTTGAACGGACCCGTGCCGTCCAACTGACCATAGAGCGCCGAAAACTGGCCGCGATTGGCTTTGGCGATCGTGGCCGTCAGGGCTTCGCGCCCGGCGTAGATCGCGTCGGGATCGATGTTGGCGCTGATCTCGCGCGCAATGTCGGCTTCGCCCGGCAGGGTCAGCGCGAGCGCGCGAAAGGCATGCTCCAGCGCCTCGTCGCCGGCAATCGTTCCGGCGAGTTCGGCCAACCCTTCCGAGAATTCAGGCTGCTTGCCGCCGAGATTGCTGCGGAACGCCGCGATCAGCGCTTCGCTGAGCAGGGTATTGAATGCCTGCCAGCGCGAGAACGCGTCGCTGTCATGCCGGGCGAGGAAGAACTGGTCCTCCGCCCGCTGCTCGACCGACAGCGTGATCGGCGCGGAAAAGCCGCGGTTGAGCGAAACCGCCGGGCGCTCGGAGACGCCGGAAAACTTCACGACATGACGCCGCTTGCGGATATGGACGACGCCGCCCTCGACGCTCGCGCCTTCCGCACTTCCATAGGCAAGGTCCTTGCCGTCCGGCCCGACGAGGCCGAAGGCCAGCGGAATGTGCATCAGGCGCTTGCGGCTTTCCGACGGCGTCGGCGGCACCGACTGCTCGATCTCCAGCGTGAATTCCGCTGATGCCGGATTGTGCGAGGTGGTGACGGCGAGATTGGGCGTGCCGGCCTGGTGGTACCAGAGCGCGAACTGCGAGAGGTCGCGGCCCGACACATCCTCGAACACCTTCAGGAAGTCCTCGATCGTCGCGGCCTCGCCATCATGGCGCTCGAAGTAGAGGTCCATGCCCTTGCGGAACAGCTTTGCCCCGAGAATGGTGCGGATCATGCGCACGACCTCGGAGCCCTTTTCGTAGACGGTGGCCGTGTAGAAATTGTTGATCTCGCGGTAGCGGCGCGGGCGCACCGGATGCGCGAGCGGCCCCTGGTCCTCGGGAAACTGATGTGCCCTGAGCGTCCGCACCTCGGCGATGCGCTTGACGGCGCGCGAGCGCTGGTCGGCCGAGAATTCATGGTCGCGGTAAACCGTCAGCCCTTCCTTAAGGCAAAGCTGGAACCAATCGCGGCAAGTGATTCTGTTGCCTGTCCAATTGTGGAAATATTCATGGGCGATGATCGCCTCGATATTGGCGAAATCGGCGTCGGTGGCGGTCTCTTCGTCGGCCAGGACATATTTGTCGTTGAAGACGTTGAGCCCCTTGTTTTCCATGGCTCCCATGTTGAAATCCGACACCGCGACGATGTTGAAGACGTCGAGGTCGTATTCCAGCCCGAACACCTCCTCGTCCCAGCGCATCGACCGCTTCAGCGCGTCCATGGCGTAGGCTGCGAGCCGCTCCTTGCCGTGCTCGACATAGATGCCGAGTTCCACATTGCGGCCCGAAGCGGTGACGAACGTATCGCGCACGATGCCGAGATCGCCGGCCACCAGAGCAAAAAGATAGGACGGCTTTGGGAAGGGATCGCGCCAGACGGCGTAATGCCGGCCGTCGCCGAGATCGCCGCTTTCCGCGAGGTTGCCGTTGGATAGGAGCAGCGGCGCTTCCTCGCGATGCGCCTCGATACGGACTGTATAGACCGAGAGGATGTCCGGGCGGTCGAGGAAATAAGTGATGCGGCGGAAACCCTCGGCTTCGCATTGCGTGCAATAGACGCGGTTGGAGCGGTAGAGGCCCATCAGCGCCTGGTTCTTCGACGGCGCAATCTCGGTCTCGATCAGCAACTGGAACCGCGGCTCCGATGGCGGGACCGGTATTATCAGCCTGTCCGGCGTCGCCCCGTAGTCGGAAGCCGTCAGCGACCGGCCGTCGATCGCGATGCCGGTAAGCACGAGACCGTCGCCATCGAGAACCAGCGCCGCGCCCTTGTCGACGCCGGCCCGGCGCTCGATGGTCAGTTCGGCGACGACGACCGTCATGTCCGGCGAAAGCCTGAAGGTCAGCTTCGTCTGCGGGATAAGATAATCGCTGGGACGGTAGTCTTCGAGCCGGAAAACCTGGCCGGTGTCTGTGCGCATTTCAGTACTTTCCTGTCGAATTCCGGCAGTTCGAGGGCTGGGCGGCTGGTCCAATAAAATGAGGGTGGTGCTCTTTACACGAAAGACCCACTCGACAAAACTGCCATCGAGCCTATTTGAGGCTGGCATTTTCCAACCATCCTTATGGGGCCTTCATGACCGTCGTCACGCCGAAATTCGGGATGGGCGCTTCCGTCCTGCGTCTGGAAGATCAGGCATTCATCACCGGCCAGGGCCGCTATACCGACGATATCGCGCCTGCAGGCGTCCTGCACGGCTATGTGCTGCGCTCGCCCGTCGCCAAGGGAACTTTCAGTATCGGCTCGATCGAGGCAGCGAAAGCGGCGCCGGGCGTGCATCTGGTTCTGACAGGGCAGGATGTCGCGCATCTCGGCGCTTTGCGTTCCGGCGCCATGCAGAAACAGCCGGACGGCAGCAGGGCGCCTACGCGCGACATTCCCATCCTCTGCCGGGAACGGGTGAATTATGTCGGCGATGCCGTCGCCTTCGTGGTCGCCGACAGCCGCGCGCTGGCACAGGACGCCGCCGAACTCATCGAGATCGACTATGAGGGCGAGGAAGCGGCAAGCGGGACGGCGGCCGCACTCGACCCCGAAACACAGCTGGTGTGGCCGGAATTCGGCTCGAACCGCGCCTTCACCTATCATTTCGGCGACCGCGCCAAGGCCGAGGCGGCCTTTGCCCGCGCGGCGAGCGTCACCCGCATCGAATTCGTCAACAACCGGCTCGTCTGCAACTACATGGAGGCGCGCTCGGCGATCGGCGAGTGGAAAGCGGACGAAGATCGCTTTGTGCTGACCACCGGTTCGCAGGGCGTGCATTCGATGCAAACCATCATCGCCAAGCAGGTGCTGAAGATCGCGCCGGAAAAGCTGCGCGTCATCACCCCCGACGTCGGCGGTGGGTTCGGTCCCAAGACCTTCGTCTATCGGGAATATCCGCTGGTGCTGGAAGCTGCCAAGCGGCTCGGCCGCCCGGTCAAATGGGCCGGCGACCGGACCGAGCATTTCCTGACAGATGCCCAGGGGCGCGACAATGTCGTGACCGCCGAAATGGCTATGGACGGCGATGGCCGCTTCCTGGCTCTGCGCGTCGATCTCGTCGCCAATATCGGCGCCTATGTTTCCCAATACGGCCCGTTCATCCCCTATGTCGGCGCGACCATGTCGACCGGCGTCTACGACATCCAGGCGCTCGATGTGTCGATTGCCGGCGTATACACCAACACCTGCCCGGTCGACGCCTATCGCGGCGCTGGGCGGCCCGAGGCGGCGTTCCTGCTGGAAAAGCTGGTGGATGCTTGTGCGCGCGACCTCGGTGTCGGCCCCGACGAAATCCGCCGCCGCAATTTCATCCGGCCTGACCAGTTTCCCTACCGCACCCAGACCGACAGGCTCTATGACGTCGGCGAGTTCGAAGGACATATGCGGCAGGCCATGGAGCGGGCCGGCTGGGAAAGTTTTGACCAGAGGCTCGCGGCGTCGAAGGCCGCCGGAAAAATCCGCGGCATTGGCATGGCGACCTATATCGAGGCTTGCGCCTTCGCGGGCTCCGAGCCGGCGCATCTCGAACTGAATGGAGACGGCACGGTGACTCTGCTGATCGGCACCCAGACCAATGGGCAGGGCCACGCCACCGCCTACGCGCAGTTCGTCGCCGAAAAGCTCAACATCGACATTTCGAAGGTGAAGATGCACCAAGGCGACACCGACCGGCTCGCCACCGGCGGAGGCACCGGCGGCTCGCGCTCAATCCCGCTGGGCGGCGTTTCGGCGGCTCGCGCCGGCGAGGACCTTGCGGAGAAGATCCGCAGGATCGCCGCCGATGAACTCGAGGCTTCGGCGGCCGACATCGAACTGGTCGACGGATCGGCCCGCATCGTCGGAACCGACAGCGCGATCAGCTTCGCGGACGTGGCCAAGGCTGCCAAGCAGCCCGAGGACCTGACGGGGTTCGGTGAGTTCGTGCAGGACGAGGCGACCTATCCGAACGGCACGCATATTTGCGAAGTCGAGATCGACCCTGACACCGGGCAGACGGAGATTGTCGGCTACACCATCGTCGACGATTTCGGCGCGACGGTGAACCCGATCCTGCTGGCGGGCCAGGTGCATGGCGGCGTGGTGCAGGGCATCGGCCAGGCGCTGAGCGAGGACACGGTCTACTCCGAGGACGGGCAGCTCCTGACCGCGAGCTTCATGGACTATGCAATGCCGCGCGCCGACAATTTTCCGTTCTTCCATTTCGAGACGCGCAACGTGCCCTCCACCACCAACGCGCTCGGCATAAAGGGTGCCGGCGAGGCCGGAACGATCGGCGCCGCCCCCGCTGCAATCAACGCGGTGACGGACGCGCTTCATCGCGCCTACGGCATAGGCCATATCGATATGCCGGCGACGCCGCACCGCATCTGGTCGGCCATTCAGGCGGCGGAGAAGTGACGCCCGGTTCGACAGGGCAGAGCAGTCCGCTTACAGGCATTGCGTTCAAGGTCGCCTCCGTGGCGATTTTCGTGGCGATGTCGGCGCTGATCAAGGCTGCGGGGCAGCTTCCCGCCGGTCAGATCGTCTTCTTCCGCTCCTTCTTTGCGATGCTGCCGATCCTGGTCTTTCTCGCCTGGCGCGGCGATTTGTTGACCGCGTTCCACACCACGCGGCCCATGAGCCATGTCGCGCGCGGACTTGTCGGCGTTGCAGCCATGGGGTTGAGCTTCTTTGCGCTGACGCGCCTGCCGCTGCCCGAGGCGATCACGCTGAACTATGCCCAGCCGCTGCTGGTGGTCGTCATGGGCGCACTCTTCCTCGGCGAGATCGTGCGGGCCTATCGCTGGAGCGCGGTGGTGGTCGGGCTGATCGGCGTCTGTATCGTCTCCTGGCCACAGATGACGCTGTTCCGCGCCGGCCCAGCGATGGCGGACCAGCAAATGCTCGGCGTCATCGCTGCACTTGCGGGGGCCGCCATGTCGGCGGGCGCCATGCTGCTCGTGCGGAACCTCGTCCATACGGAAAAGACCGGCACTATCGTGCTGTGGTTCTCGCTGACGGCGAGCGTCATTTCGCTTTTGACCTTGCCGTTCGGCTGGGATGGGCTTTCCGCGACACAGTCGGCGCTGCTGATCTCGGCCGGCATCTGCGGCGGCATCGCGCAATTGCTGATGACGGAAGCCTACCGGCACGCAAATGTGTCGACGGTCGCGCCGTTCGAATACACCTCGATGATCCTTGCCATTGCAGTCGGCTATTTCGCCTTCGGCGATATCCCGACCGTCCACATGCTGGTCGGCGGCACCATCGTGGTGGCCGCGGGGCTTTTCATCATCTGGCGCGAGCACCAGCTTGGATTGAAGCGCGGTGCGGCGCGAAAGGTCACTCCGCCGCAAGGGTGAGGAGCGATCGATTTACTTCCCGGCGAGGCTGCGCAGCGCCGCTCCGGTCTCCTCGTCCGCCGGAAAGAAGGATCTCGATCGCCAGTTCCGAAAGCGTCACGTCGAGCGGCGTGCCGAACACGGTGATGGTGCTGATGAAGGACAGAACCGCGCCGCCCTGCCTGATGCGCAGCGGGTGCGCGATCGCCATCGGGTCCGGTTGCGGCGGGCGGCCGGTTCGCGGCGCGCCGGGATAGGACAGAAGCTCTTTTTCAAGTTCGGCCAGCACCGGATCGGCGACGGCGTCGTTCTGGCGCTTCAGCCGCTCAATCAGATGCGCGCGCCATTCGTTGAGATTGACGATGCGCGGAGCTAGCCCGCCAGGATGGAGGCTGAGCCGCAGCACGTTGACGGGCGGCGCAAGCAGCGACTGGTCCCCTATGTCCTCCAGGAATGGGCCGATCGAGGCGTTGCCGGCGATCAGGTTCCAGTGGCGGTCGACGGCAATGGCTGGATACGGTTCGTGGCCCTTGAGCACCAGGTTGACGGCCGCCATCGCCGGCGCGAGCGACGGGTCGTCGAGCCGCCTTTCGTTGAAGCTCGGCGCGAAGCCAGCGGCCAGCAGCAGCTGGTTGCGTTCGCGCAGCGGGATGTCCAGCTGCTCGGCGAGGTGCAGCACCATGTCGCGCGAGGGCGCGGCGCGGCCGCTTTCCACAAAGCTCAGATGCCGCTGCGAAATTTCGGCTTCCGAAGCGAGATCGAGTTGGCTCATGCGGCGGCGGGTCCGCCATTCGCGCAGCATGGCGCCGACGGGGGAGGCGGGGGTGAGGGTGGAGGCTGTCATCGTCATGCTGCGAGACTAGCCCGATGCGCGAGGCATTCCTATTACCTCCCGCATAATCGCCAAGGTGCGGCGAACGCGGCAATCTCCACCCATGGCCGCAGCGACGGCCGGACACGAGACAACAGGAGTTTTGCCATGACCGTCACCACCATGACCCCCTTCCTCCGCAACATTCTGGCAGCCGACGCAGCCGTCAGCGGCGCGGCCGCCATCCTGATGATTGTCGGCGCGCCCTATCTGTCGCCGTTCCTCGGCCTGCCGTCGGGGCTGTTGTTCTGGGCAGGCGTTACGCTGGTTCCGTTCCTGGCGCTGCTTCTCGTCACGCTGCGCCGGCAATCCGCGCCGCGGCTGATCCTGATCGACATCATCGGCATAAATGCGCTCTGGGTCGCGGCAAGCTTCGGCCTGCTGTTCAGCGGGCTCGTCTCGCCGAATATTCTCGGCATCGCCTTCGTGGCCGCGCAGGCATTGGCCGTGGCGGTGCTGGCCGAGCTTCAGTTCGTCGGCATGCGTCGGGCGACGAGTGCGGCGGCCTCAGCCTAACTCCTTCAGCCGCGCCTTCACTTCGAGGAAATCCCGCCATGCAAGTTTCTTGTGGGCGGGATTTCTCAACAGATAGGCCGGGTGAAGAGTGGGCATGGTCGGGATAGCGATGCCGGAAGCCGTCACATGCGAGCGCCAGTTGCCGCGCAGCCGCAGTATGCCGTCGGCCGTATTGAGCAGGAGCTTTGCCGACGGCCCGCCGAGCGTGATCAGCAGTTTGGGACCGGCGAGTTCGATCTGCCGCTCTATGAACGGGCGGCAGATTTCCGTTTCGTGCGGTGTCGGCGTGCGGTTGCCGGGCGGCCGCCAGGGGATGACGTTGGCGATGTAGACGGAGGTTCGATCCAGGCCGATCGCCGCAAGTATCCGGTCGAGCAATTGGCCGGAGCGGCCGACGAAGGGAAGCCCCTCGACATCCTCGTCGCGCCCTGGCGCCTCGCCAACCAGCATGACTGCCGCGTCCGGATTGCCATCGGCAAAGACGGTGCTCTTGGCGGTGAATTTGAGATTGCAGCCTTCGAACCGGTTCAGATGCTCGCGCAACTCGTCAAGCGTGGCCGACTTCGCGGCGAGTTCGCGCGCCAGCGCCGCCTGCGCGCCGTCAGGCACGGCGGCTTTTGGTTGGCCGATCTCCGCTCTTGTGGGGAGGGTGGCGGCGAAGCCGCCGGATGGGATTGCTGCGGCAGAGATCGAGGTTTCTTTGCGCCCGGGACTTCCTTGACCAACCCCCTCTGGCTGCTTCGCAGGCTTCTCCCCGTCAGGGGGAGATTGGCGCAAGCCTGTTCACCGGCTCTTCGACCAGCGCTTCGTATGCGCCGGCTTCGGCGTAGAAGGCGAGCAGGTCACGCAGGTCCGGGGGCTGGTTTCGGGCGGCCGAGGTCATGGCGCACATTCCTCCGCAGGCCATGCGAATGCAAGTCACGAGGACGGGATGCGCGGATCCTGCACCAGATAAAATTGCCGCTTGGGCGTGAAGTCGGTGATCAGGAAGCCGAACACGGCCGTCCGGCACGGGTCGATCTTGCCGTTGCGAAACAGTAGCTTGTCGTATGGTTCGAAATCGCGGCTGAACTCGATGAAGCTGTCCGAGGAAATGTTGGACTTGTCGGTGGTTCTCTGGTCGAAGGACAGGCCGTCTCCGAACACGCTTGCCTGCCCGAGCAGTTCCTGGAGTTCGAACTCGAATTCCACCCAGCCCTGTTCGCTGCCGTTCAGCACTTCGATGCGCAGGTGCAGGATGCCGTTGGCGTAGTAGATCGGCGACTCGAACGGCCGAATCGGACGCGTCGTCCGGATCACCAGCGTTACCGGCGTCGCCGAAAGCAATTCCTGGGAGACGACGATCGGGTCTGCCTTCGTTCCCATGCCCCTGACGCCGATAATGTGAAAACCGCCGAGTTCGTCGGAGAACGAATAGGCGCCGGCGAGCCAGAGCCCATCGTCTCCCACCATCTGGGCCTGGACCCCGGCCGAAGCGAACAGGCAAAACAGCGCTACGACGCTTCCAAGCAAATGCGATACGCTGCCGCGTCCGGGACGCAGGCATTGCAGAATGCATCGGAAGACCCTTGCGCACCGCATGCAGCAAGTATGAAGGAAAATTCAGCCGGCGAACACATCAATTCGGTTGAATTGGCCAATGCAGCAGCCGCCAAATTGACGTTTACGTGCACGTTAGATATGGCTGGCTGTGGCGTTGCGCGCGGCGTAAACTATGACAGGTGCGCCCGTTTCGCGTCGCTTGCGGATAGGCTATTGAGCGCCATTGCCAGCAAGATGCCTGGGTGGCGGCAAGCCTGGAAAGCAGGCGCGCGATTCGGGAAGCAGCCAGCCCGGAGGAATTGATGAGCGAGATCGAACGCGAGAGCATGGAATTCGACGTGGTCGTCGTCGGCGCGGGGCCGGCCGGCCTCGCCGCGGCGATCCGCCTGAAGCAGGTCAATCCCGAGCTTTCGGTCGTGGTGCTGGAAAAAGGCGCCGAGGTCGGCGCTCATATCCTTTCCGGCGCGGTGGTCGATCCGATCGGCATCGACCGCCTGCTGCCCGGCTGGCGCGACGAGGAAGGCCACCCGTTCAGGACGCCGGTCACCGACGACCAGTTCCTCGTGCTTGGCAAGGCCGGATCGCTCCGCCTGCCGAATTTCGCCATGCCGCCGCTGATGAACAATCACGGCAACTTCATCGTCTCGCTGGGCAATGTCTGCCGCTGGCTCGCCGGACATGCCGAGGCGCTGGGCGTGGAGATATATCCCGGCTTTGCCGCCGCAAGCCTGGTCTACAATGATGCCGGCGCCGTCACCGGCGTCATCACCGGCGACATGGGCGTCGAGCGCGACGGCACGCACGGACCGGGCTTCGCCCCCGGCATGGCGCTGCTCGGCAAATATGTGCTGATCGGCGAGGGTGCGCGCGGTTCGCTGGCCAAGGAACTGATCGCCAAGTACCGGCTGGACGAGGGTCGCCAGCCCGGAAAATACGGCATCGGCCTCAAGGAACTCTGGCAGGTCAAGCCGGAGAACCACAAGCCTGGCCTGGTCCAGCACACATTCGGCTGGCCGCTGGACCTGAAGACGGGCGGCGGATCGTTCCTCTATCACCTCGAGGACAACCAGGTCGCCGTCGGCTTCGTCGTGCACCTGAACTACAAGAACCCTTATCTGAATCCCTTCGAGGAGTTCCAGCGCTTCAAGACCCATCCGGCCATCCGCGGGACGTTCGAGGGCGGCAAGCGCATCTCCTACGGCGCGCGCGCGATCACCGAGGGCGGCTGGCAGTCGGTGCCGAAGCTGTCCTTTCCCGGCGGCGCGTTGATCGGATGTTCGGCCGGCATGGTCAACGTCCCGCGCATCAAGGGTTCGCACAATGCGGTCCTGTCGGGCATGCTCGCGGCCGAACACGCCGCGGCCGCAATCGCAGCCGGGCGGACTAATGACGAGCTGGAAGCTTATGAAAACGCCTGGCGCGACACCGATATCGGCAAGGACCTGAAGAAGGTCCGCAACGTCAAGCCGCTCTGGTCGCGTTTCGGCACCGTCGTTGGCGTCGCGCTCGGCGGCTTCGACATGTGGACCAATACGCTGTTCGGCCTCTCGCTGTTTGGCACGATGAAGCACGGCAAGCCGGACTATGCCACCCTCGAACCGGCCGAGAAGCACAAGAAGATCGACTATCCGAAGCCCGACGGCGTGCTGACCTTCGACAGGCTGTCGTCGGTGTTCCTGTCCAACACCAACCACGAGGAGAACCAGCCGGTCCACCTCCAGGTCAAGGACATGGAACTGCAGAAGCGCTCGGAATATCAGGTTTTCGCGGGGCCCTCGTCACGCTACTGCCCGGCGGCCGTTTATGAATGGGTGGATGCGGACGGCAATTCGATCGCGAGCGATCCCGGGCATGCCAATGCGCGCTTCGTCATCAACGCGCAGAACTGCGTCCACTGCAAGACCTGCGACATCAAGGATCCCAACCAGAACATCAACTGGGTGCCGCCGCAGGGCGGCGAGGGGCCGGTCTATCCCAATATGTGATGTCAGGGGTCGCCGGCGCGGCGAAACCATTGAAAAACCCCCGGCATTGTGGTGTGATTTGCTTCTTGTGGGAGCGAGGGCATGCGGGGGATCTGCATTGCATTGGTGGTGTGCCTGGGCGCTGGCCCGGCGCTGGCGGACGTGAAGACCGTCGTCAGGACCGAAACTTACGCCGTTGCCGGGAAGAGTGGCGAGGAACTGCTGGACGCGATGGACCGCAAAGGGCCGAGACACGGCCTGCGCGCGCGCGCCATGGCGCAGACACGCTACGAGGTGGACTGGAAGATCGACTGGCTTAAATCAGACGGCAAATGCCGCCTGAACTCGGCGGACGCAACGCTGTCGATAGTCTACCGCTATCCCGCACTTGCCGGACCCACTTCGCCAAGGCTCGCGCGGCGCTGGAAGACGTTCATTGCAGGTGTGCGCCGGCACGAGGAAATGCATGGGAAGATCGCCCGCCAGATGGTCGCGGCGATCCACAAGTCCGTGTCGGGGCGGGCTGTCGGGAACGACCGCTACTGCATCAAGTCGCAGAAGAAGATCGAGCGCCTGATAGAAGCGGGCTATGACAAATACGAGGCCAGGCAGGCGCGGTTCGACGACAAGGAACATGCCGAAGGCGGCAATGTCGACCAGCTGCTGGATATGCTGACCAGGTAGCGCCTCAGAGCATCGTGCCGAAAAGTGGATGCCGGTTTTCGGCAAAAACGATGCGAAGAGAACGAGATGCCCGATTCCGAAAACGGGCGGCTTGCTCTAGCTTCGTGTCGGCTGATCGACGGAGACGGTCACCGGGTCGGGCGGGATTTCGCGGCCGCTAAGCCTGATCGAGAATTCGACCAGCACCGGCCGGTGATCCGAACCTGAATCTTCCAGCGTCCGCACCGAATTGACCTGCACGTCGCCCTTCGCGAAAACCTGGTCGATCGGCAGCCCGAACGAGCGGAAACCGTCGGGCAGCCGGCGCGACAGCCAGGTCGCTCCGGGCGAGGGGACCAGCGTCAGTCCGCCCGCTTGCGCCACCTTTTTGACCGCCGCGCTCCACGGCGTAGCGTTCATGTCGCCGGCAAGCAGCGCCGTCTCCGAAAGCTTCGCAAGCCGCGGCGAGACGGCGGCTATGTTTCCTGGTTGTTCAAACGGCCAAGGCCAACCGAGATGCATCGCTGCGACCTCGACCTCGCGCCCGCCGAAATCGATCGAGGCCACGGCAAGCGAGCCGCGACCGTCGCAACTCGGCTCTTTCCCGGCCGAGAAGGGCCGCTTCGACAGGATCGCGGCTCCCCAGAGACGCCCCGGAAACGGGCAAAGGATGCGGTGGGGATAAGCGGCGGAGAGCAGTTCCAGCTTTTCCGCCCACATCGACGACACTTCGTTGAGTGTGATCACGTCCGGCTGGACGCGGCCGATCAGCGACAATATCCGCGCCGGATCGGCATTGTCGAAGCGAACATTCATCTGCAGCAGGCGGTAGACCGCCTGTCCTTCTTGCTTCTGGCCAAATGCCGCGTGCACCTGGCCAAGCCCCGGCAAGCTTATCGAGGCGGATGTGGTCGCGATTGCCGCCAGCGCGAAGGCGAGAGCGGCCACAGCCTCCTTCACCAGCGAAAGTGCGAGGAGCAGCACCGCGCAGGCCGCGATCAGCACCGCGAGATGGATGCGGAAATGCGCGAAGGAATCGAATGCCGGGTGCACGTTTCCGAAGAAGCCGGCAATCAGCGGCAGCGACAGGGCGACGGGCGCCGCCAAGGCCGACAGGGACATTTTGGTTCGCATGTTCGTCGGGTGCATCGCGGCCCTTATCGGCAGAAATGCGGCCCATTCATGGTCGGCGCGGGCCGCCGGCACGTCTATTGGAATGCGGTCTCCGAAAAACTGCGCAGCTTGCGCGAATGCAGCCGGTCCATCGGCATTTCGGCAAGCTTTTCCATGGCGCGGATGCCGATAGTCAGGTGCTGGGCGACCTGGCGCTTGTAGAACTCCGACGCCATGCCGGGTAGCTTCAGTTCGCCGTGCAGCGGCTTGTCGGAAACGCACAGCAGCGTTCCGTACGGGACGCGGAAGCGGAAGCCGTTTGCCGCGATCGTCGCCGATTCCATGTCGAGCGCGATCGCCCGCGACTGAGACAGCCGCTGCACCGGCCCACGCTGCTCGCGCAGTTCCCAGTTGCGGTTGTCGATGGTGGCGACCGTCCCGGTGCGCATGATGCGCTTCAGATCGTAGCCAGACAGCCCGGTGACCTCCGCGACCGCCTCCTGCAGCGCCACCTGTATCTCCGCCAGCGGTGGGACCGGCACCCACACCGGCAGGTCGGCGTCGAGCACGTGGTCCTCGCGCACATAGGCGTGCGCCAGCACGTAGTCGCCGAGCGCCTGCGTGTTGCGGAGGCCGGCGCAATGGCCGAGCATCAGCCAGGCATGCGGCCGCAGCACGGCGACATGATCGGTGATGGTCTTGGCGTTGGACGGGCCGATCCCGATATTGATCATGGTGATGCCGCCATGGTTCGGCTTTTTCAGGTGATAGGTCGGCATCTGCGGCAGGCGCGACGGCGTTGCGCCCTCGGTGGGCTTGGTCTCGCCGGCGAGCGTGATGACGTTGCCCGGCTCGACGAATTCGGAGTAGCTCCCTCCGCCCTTGGCCATCAGCTCGCGCGCGTAGACGCAGAACTCGTCGATATAGAACTGGTAGTTGGTGAACAGCACGAAATTCTGGAAATGCTCCGGACTGGTCGCGGTGTAGTGCGTCAGCCGATGCAGCGAATAGTCGATGCGCTGGGCGGTGAACGGCGCCAGCGGCCGCGGCTCGCCGGGTACTGCCTCGAAAGTGCCGTTGGCGATAAGATCGTCGGTGCCGTCGAGATCTGGCACGTCGAACAGGTCGCGGATAGGCCGCTTGATGCGTTCGGCGATCGACCCGTCGACATGGGTGCCCTCGAGGAAGGCGAAATGCACCGGGATCGGCGTCTCCGATTCCGATACCACCACCGGCACGCCGTGGTTTCGCATGATCAGGCCCAGCTGTTCGACAAGATAGTTCTTGAACAGGTCAGGCCTGGTGATGGTCGTCGTATAGTGGCCGGGCGACGGCATGTGGCCGTAGGCCTGCCGTGAATCAACTTGGGAATAGGACGAAGTCGTGACGCCGACTTCGGGATAGTAAGCGCGGTACTTGCGGTGAGTGTCGCCGCCATTGCCAAGCGCTATGAATGAATCGCGCAGGAAGGAAGTGTTGCGCCGGTAAAGCGCATCGAGCGCCGCCACCGCTTCGCGCGGGTCGGTAAAGCTCTGCCTGGCGAACGGCTCGGGCGAGGCGATGCTCTGGATCGGTTCGGGGTAGATTCTCTTTTCCATGACCCATTATAGAGACTTGGAACGGGGTGCGGGAGGGGTGCGCACCGCGAAAGCTGGTCGCAGCCTTCTATTTCTTCAGCCGCGCTGCAGGCTGATCATCAGCACGAAGCCCATGCCCTTCTTCTTCATCTTCGGCGCATCGATCGTGGTGCCTATTTCGCCGCGCGCCATCGGCACGGCCAATACGGGCGCGGCAAGCAGCAGCGTGATGAGCGCCGCCCGGGGCAACAGCCGGAGGACCGTGAGAGTTTGGGCGGCGAAGAGGGTCATTGTCATCAATTCCAGGCTGCAGTTTCCGTTATTTGCGTTTGGGCGGAGCGCAGCGAAAACCATCTTCGAATACGCAGGGTACGACCATGCCGATGCCCCATGATCGTGCGGGGCGGCTCGAATGGGCCACGAGGAGCGCCAACAACATGCCGAACAGGGTCATGAACAGGCAGACTATGGTGAACCGGCGCGCGAGCATGGAAGCGTTTCCCTCGATCGAACGCAGATTGCCTTGTCGCGGCTGAACCGGCTCTGATGCCCGCGTTCATCTGGCGTTCAATATCGTTGAGAAGCGTCGGCCGGGGCTTGCCAGTGCCCCGCGGTCATCGACCCAAGAGGCCCGGGAGCCTTCTGATCTCGATCTTCGAGCCAGAGGCCATAGTCCCACTATGTGGGGGCGAAAGTTCGGCAGGTGTGTGCGGCGGATGAACGCACCCGCGCTGAAATCGAGCAAGGCCTGTTCTGGCAGGCGGGTCTTGGGGCCGCTAGGTGGCCGGCCAGGCGCATCATTTCCGCCAGTATGCGCCCGAGCAAATCCCCTATGCGACCGCCACACCAACGAGTGCAACCGCTGAGGCGCCGAGCCTCAAAGCGAAAAAAGCCCCGCAAAGCCGATTCGCGGGACTTTTCTATGGGAGTGAGGCCAAGCCTAGAGCTTGGTCCACTTCTGCGTTTTGCAGAAGATCTTGAGCGCGCAACCGGTCATGTTGAGGCTCGATCCCGAAAGGCTGGCCGATCCGGAATAGGTCTTGTCGTCGGCGGGATCGGTTATGGTGCCCTTGTACTTGCTGTCGCCGCTCGCGTTCATCTTGCCGATCTGCTTGCCGGCATGCTTGCCGGTCTTCAGCGTGATGCAAAAGCCGCCGCCGCAGCCGCCGATAGCCGCGGTCTCGCCGCTCTGCGTCTTCCAGTTGCCTTCGATCGGGTCCGCATAGGCGGCGCCCGCTGAAAGCAACGTTGCGGCCAAGACCATGCTCATTTTGCGAAACATCTCGTGTCCTCCTCCCTTGGGTGTTCGACGGGCCGGGGCTTCTCCTCCGCCCGGCGTCCCTTTACGCAAACGTAAGCTAGTCCAGCCGCGACGAAAACAAAAGCGGTGCCGCTGGGGAAGAACAGCAAGGATTTTCCGCGTCGTTTTCCCGTCCGGAAAGCCCGATGCGTCTGCGCGACCGGTTTTCGTGGTGAACGAAGTCTTTCGCTGGAAGGCACGAATTTTCGGCAAATTTCAGCCAAATCCCAAGCAATGCAAGCGTCCATATCCCTAATGAATTCCGAAGTTTACCTCTTGTTTGAATTTTGTTTGCGGCAAATTAAGCACGCCACTTAACGACGGATTCAAGGCTGCGCGGCATTCTCGAAAGCATCGGAAGAGCAGGCCGCGACGGCAAAAAGGCAGCTCTCAGGAACAGACAGGGGACTTGTCGAAATGGCACGTTTTGAAATGTTTGAAGCAGGCTTCGGCGCGATGGGCGCAACCGCCCAGGCCGACATTCTTTTCGAACTCGGCATGATGTATGCGACCGGCCGCGATTGCGAGGCCGACCTCGTCACCGCGCACAAATGGTTCAACATCGCGGCGATCAAAGGCTCGGACCGGGCCGCGGAACTGCGCTCGGAGCTTTCGGCGACCATGTCGAAGCAGGAGATTGCCCGGGCGCTTCGCGAGGCCCGCGAATGGATGACGATGCACTGAGCGCACCGGATCGACTGAATACCCGGGCCCAAGCCGCACAGACGGATCGGCCTCAACTTTAAAGAACGCGGCAGCCTGGAGGCGGGCCAGTCGCGCAGTCAAGACAGGGTGAGCGGCGAATTCACGAGCGTGGGGACGCTTTCGGGGATCGTGTTCGACAAGGAAACAGCCGCGACCGGCGGGAACAAAGCCGGCGTGGCTGTTTCCTTTTTCGCAGGCTTGCCGCAATATGGCGGCTTCACGCCGTGCCGTCATTCAGGCTTTCTCGGCCGTCCGAAATGGTGGCGGCGACGCGCGGCATTTTTCTGGCACGGGAGGAAAACCAATGGGCCTTCGCATCAACGACACTGCCCCTGATTTCAGCGCCGACACGACCGAGGGGCCGATAAATTTTCACGAATGGATCGGCGACGGCTATGCCGTGCTTTTCTCGCATCCCAAGGATTTCACGCCCGTCTGCACGACCGAACTCGGCTACATGGCGGGGCTGAAGGACGAGTTCGCGCGCAGGAACACCAAGATGATCGGCATTTCGGTCGATCCGGTGGAAAACCACAACAGGTGGAAGGCAGACATCGAGAAACTGTCGGGCAACAAGGTCAACTATCCGATGATCGGCGACCCGACGCTCTCAGTCGCCAAGCTTTACGACATGCTGCCGGCTGGCGCCGGCGACACCTCGGAAGGCAGGACGCCCGCCGACAACGCGACGGTACGCTCGGTGTTCCTGATCGGTCCCGACAAGAAGATCAAGCTGATGCTGACCTATCCGATGACGACGGGGCGCAACTTCGACGAAATCCTACGCGCGCTGGATTCGATCCAGTTGACCGCCAAGCATCAGGTTGCGACGCCGGCGCAGTGGAAGCAGGGCGAGGACGTGATCATCACAGCCGCCGTTTCCGACGAGGACGCGACAAAGCGCTTCGGCAGTTTCGACCGCGTGCTGCCCTATCTGCGCAAAACGAAGCAACCGGCGCTCGATTCCTGAGACGGCCGTATCAGGCCGCCGGCGCATGCGTCGGCGGCTAAGTCTATGAGGCCTCCTCGAACCGCACCAGCACGGTTCCGTCGGTGACCTGCGCGCCCTCCGCCGCGATCTCGGCGATGACGCCGTCATGCGGCGCGGCCACTGTGTGCTCCATCTTCATGGCTTCGAGGATGAGCAGCGGCTGACCTTTGCGAACGATCTCGCCGCTGACGGCCTTCACCACCTTCACCAGCCCCGGCATCGGTGCGCGCATCGAAGCTATGCCGGCTTCGGCGTCGGCGGCTTTGGCAAACGGGTCGGGTATCGCGAACGTGTAGGACGCAACGCGCTCGAAGACGGTGACGTGGCCTGGCCAAAGGGCGACGCGCACCTTGCGATCCGGCTCCTCATCCCTCTGCCGGGATCTTCTCCCCGTGAAGGGGACTGGTCGCAACGCTGACGCCCCTCTCTCCCCGTCAGTCACGGGGAGAGGGTAAGGGTGAGAGGCGGCGCCATCCAGAGCAACGTCGAATAGTCCGTCAGGGCGCGGTGAGATCAGCGCGACCGTTTCGGTTTCCCCGTGACGCAGAACCGTCCGCCGCGCGCCGGCGTGGAAATGCGCATAACCGGCGAGCGCGTCCCAAGGGTCGCCCGCTGCAGCACTTCCCATGCCCGACGCGGCGAGCGCCGCCTGCGCGATCGTCTCCGCACTTGCCGGCGCGACCGTGGTCAGCGCCTCCTGTTTGCGTGCGATCAGCCCGGTGTCGACATCGCCGGCGGCGAAATCCGGATCGCGGGCAAGGGCCGCCAGGAAGCTCGTATTGGTGATCGACCCGGCGATCTCGGTGCGCTCCAGCACATCGGCGAGCACCGTCAGCGCCGTCTCGCGGTCGGGTCCGTGCACGACCAACTTGGCGATCATCGGATCGTAGAAGGGCGAGACGGCGTCGCCGGCCCGCACCCCGGTCTCGACCCGAAGCTTTGCGCTGTTCGCCACATCCGCGAATTGCAGATGGTGCAGCGTGCCAATGGCGGGCAAAAAGCCCCGCGCCGGATCCTCTGCGTAGATGCGCGCCTCGAAAGCGTGGCCGTCGAGCTTGATCTCGTCCTGCTTCATAGGCACCTTCTCGCCCGCCGCCACCCTGAGTTGCCATTCGACCAAGTCGACGCCGGTCACCATCTCGGTCACCGGGTGCTCGACCTGCAGGCGCGTGTTCATTTCCATGAACCAGAAGCGGTCGGGCCGGAGCCCCTCGGAGGCGTCGACGATGAACTCGATCGTGCCGGCGCCTGAATATTTTATCGTCTTCGCCGCCTTTACAGCGGCGTCGGTCATTGCCTTGCGAACGGCCTCCGGCATGCCGGGGGCAGGGGCCTCCTCGATCACTTTCTGGTGGCGGCGCTGCGCCGAGCAGTCGCGCTCGAAGAGATGCACCGCATTGCCGAAATTGTCGCCGAACACCTGCACCTCGATGTGGCGCGGCTTGTCGACGTATTTTTCCACCAGCACATGGTCGTCGCCGAACGAGGCCTTGGCCTCCCGCTTGGCCCCCGACAGCGCCTCGGCGAAATCGTCGGGGCTTTCGACCCGCCGCATGCCCTTGCCGCCGCCGCCGGCCCGCGCCTTGATCAGCACGGGATAGCCGATCTCGCGCGCCTTGGTGGCGAGCAGCACCAGCGCCTGGCCGTCGCCGTGGTAGCCCGGCACAACCGGCACGCCGGCCTTTTCCATCAGGAGCTTTGCCGCGTCCTTCAATCCCATGGCGCGGATCGAGGCGGCCGAAGGTCCGATGAAGATAAGGCCTGCTGTCGTCACCTTGTCGACGAAATCGGGATTTTCGGACAGAAAGCCATAGCCAGGATGGATCGCCTTGGCGCCGGTATCCAACGCCGCCGCGATGATCCTGTCGCCGACGAGGTAGCTTTCGCCGACCGGCGAGGGGCCGATATGCACGGCCTCGTCGGCCATGGCGACATGCAGTGATTTGGCATCGGCGTCCGAATAGACGGCGACGGTCTTCACGCCCATCTTGCGCGCGGTGCGGATGACGCGGACTGCGATCTCGCCGCGATTGGCGATCAGGATTTTGCTGAACATCGAGCCTCCGTTGGGGACAGTTTACTTTTTGCCCCTTGCGCGAACGCGGAGCCGTCGATGCCCTCCCGGGGCAAAAAAGTAAACTGTCCCCGACGCCTGCCCAATATTTTAGCCCTTGCGGCCTACCAGCGCGAACATTGCGCCCTGCGGGTCGCTTGCCTGAATGATCCAGCCGCCGCCGGGCACCTCCATCGGGCCCATCAGCACTTTGCCGCCATTGCCGGTGACGCGCTGGGTCGCGGCGTCGATATCGCCGACGTTGAAATAAAAGAGCCAGTACGGGGCAGGCACATCGGCCGGCTTGTTAAACATGCCGCCGATCGCCTCGCCGCCGACGGAGAACATCTGGTAGGTCCCCATCTCACCCATATCCATCGCGTCGGTCTTGGTCCAGCCAAACTGGCCGGCATAGAAATCGAACGCGCTCTTCCACTCTGCCGCATAGAGTTCGTGCCAGCCGACATGGCCGGGCGTCATCGGCGGCGCGGGCGGCTGGCCCTCGCCCTGCGGCTTGAACAGCACGAACATCGCGCCTTGCGGGTCGGCTACGACCGAGAAGCGTCCGACCTCCGGAATGTCGGCCGGCTGGCGATGGACCGTGCCGCCGGCCTGTCTCACGCTTTCGGTTCCGGCGTCGACATCTCCGGTCTCTATGTAGCCGGTCCATGCCGGCCGTGCGCCCATTGCAGCGGCCTGCTCGGGAATGGTCATCAGCCCTCCGACTGCAGTATCGCCGGCCTTCACGATCACGTAGCGCATCTCGGGGCTGTCCCAGGCTTCGGAGTTCCAGCCCACGACGGTCTTGTAGAAGGATTCGGCGGCGTCGAGGTCGGTGGTCATCAGCTCGTACCAGACGAAATTCGATGGCATTGTTTCGCTCCCTGGTTAGATTTGTGTCCCGCGCCTGATCGCATTCTAGGCAGCTGAGGCAGGTGGCGCAAATGGATGCTCCGTCCCCTGGCCTCAATCGACGCATTCGCCACGAGAAGGAGTGAGCAATTTTTATGCACATTTCCAGAAAGCCCGGTTCTTGGGCACATCCGTTTGCATCTGCCTAATTCAGCCGCACCGTACTGACCAGCGCGTTGTCAGTTCAGCCCGAGTCGTCGGTTAACCAATTGTAAAAACCCGAAAATCCAGCCTGCCGAAACCCTCCTTCCGAACTGGCACGGTCGTTGCGTTGGCTATTGCCGTGCAACTCTGTTCGGAGGTTTTTTCTAATGAGGGGTGATTTATCGGCGATGGCGAAGCTGTTTTCCGCGGGCGCGCTCGCGGCGGGCATGCTGATGGCGGCGCCAGCAAGGGCGCAGGACGACACTATCAAGGTCGGCGTACTCCATTCGCTGTCGGGGACGATGGCGATTTCGGAGACGACGCTGAAGGATACGATGCTGTTCCTCATCGAGGAGCAGAACAAGAAGGGCGGCGTGCTCGGCAAAAAGCTCGAAGCCGTGGTCGTGGACCCGGCTTCCGACTGGCCGCTGTTTGCGGAGAAGGCCCGCGAGCTGATCGAGAAGGACAAGGTCGCCGCGGTTTTCGGCTGCTGGACCTCGGTGTCGCGCAAGTCCGTGCTGCCGGTGTTCGAGGAACTGAACTCGCTGCTCTTCTATCCCGTCCAGTATGAGGGCGAGGAAAGCCAGCGCAACGTGTTCTACACAGGCGCGGCGCCCAACCAGCAGGCAATTCCCGCGGTCGACTACCTGATGAATGACGAAGGCGTCGAGCGCTGGGTGCTGGCCGGCACGGACTACGTCTATCCGCAGACCACCAACAAGATCCTCCAGGCCTATCTCGAAGCGAAGGGCGTGGCCAAGGAAGACATCATGGTCAACTACACGCCGTTCGGTCATTCCGACTGGCAGACCATCGTGACCGACATCAAGAACTTCGGCTCGGCGGGCAAGAAAACCGCCGTGGTCTCGACCATTAACGGCGACGCCAACGTGCCGTTCTACAAGGAGCTCGGTAACCAGGGCATCAAGGCCGAGGATATCCCGGTCGTTGCCTTCTCGGTAGGCGAAGAGGAACTTGCCGGCCTCGATACTGCGCCGCTGGTCGGACACCTGACCGCGTGGAACTACTTCCAGTCGGTCGACACGCCAGAAAACGCCGACTTCATCGCCAAGTGGCAGGAATATACCAAGAATCCGAAGCGCGTCACCAACGACCCAATGGAAGCCCATGTCATCGGCTTCAACATGTGGGTCAAAGCAGTCGAAAAGGCCGGCAGCACCGATCCCGATGCCGTCATCGATTCGATCGTCGGCGTTTCAGTGCCGAACCTTTCCGGCGGCTTCTCCACCATGATGCCGAACCATCACATCACCAAGCCGGTGCTGATCGGCGAAATCCAGGCCGATGGCCAGATGGAAACCGTCTGGGAGACGTCGGGCCTGGTGGTCGGCGACGAATGGTCGGACTACCTGCCGGATTCGAAGGACCTGATCGCCGACTGGCGCGCGCCGCTCTCGTGCGGAAACTTCAATGTCGCCTCCGGAAAATGCGGCGGCAAGGGCATCAACTGACTTGAAGTTGACCGCGAGCGCTTCCGGGCGGGCTCCCTCCTCCTCCCTCCCGCCCGGAAGCTTGAATTCGACAAGAAATCGAGAGCGTCAGTTTAGATGAGCCTTTCCGCTCCATGTTGCCTCGCTCTGCCCCTGAGCCTGTCGAAGGGCCGGACATCTCCCCTCTTGTTGGGGGGAGATGTCGCCTGCGACGGGTTCGGGGGCAGAGGGATGCGCAAAAGGGCGCTGTGTATGCGGCGATGCTGTTGCTCTTCTCGCTGATTGCCATGTTTGCCTTACCCGCCCACGCCGACGAAGCCGGCTTGCGCGAAATCATCGCAAAATTCGCGGCGGCCAGGAATTTCAAGGCCACCGAGGCGGTCGTGCAGGAACTGGCGGCGACCGGCGATCCGGCGGTCGAGCGCCCGCTGGCAGCACTCGCCGAGGGCGATCTCTATTTCCGCAAGGCGGATTCGTCCGTCTTCATCGGCAAGGAAAAGGGCCAGGACGTGCGGCTCTCGGACCCGCTGACCGGCGAGGCCGTTGGCGAGGCCAAAAAGCTCGAAATGACAAAGATCAAGGTGAACAACGCGCTGCGTCGAACCATCCGCGATGCGCTCGGCGGGTTGACCCTCGGCTCGCCCGATGCCAACGCCCGCATCGCCGCCGCCGACACCATGTTCAAGACGCCGGCCGCCGCGAATGTCGAAGCGCTCGACGCCGCCATCGCCAGGGAAACCGTCGGCTCGGTGAGGACGAAACTGGATCAGGCGCGCGCCTCCTCGGTGCTCGTCTCCGACCTGCCCGAAGCCGAAAAGCTCGCCGCCATCGATATGATCGCAGGCATGGGTAGCCGCGACGCGCTGTCGCTGCTCACCGCCTTCGAGGCGGGCGCGGAGGGTCCGCTCAGAGATGCCGCCGCTTCGGCGATTGCCGGCGTCGAGGGCCGCCTGGCGGTCTGGGCCTCCGCCCAGAACGTCTGGTACGGCGTGTCGCTCGGCTCAGTCCTGCTGCTCGCCGCCATCGGCCTCGCGATCACCTTCGGCGTCATGGGCGTCATCAACATGGCGCATGGCGAAATGGTGATGCTCGGCGCCTACACCACCTTCGTGGTGCAAAATGTCATCCGCGCTTCCTTTCCCGGCCTGTTCGACTGGTCGCTGGCCATTGCCCTGCCGCTCGCCTTCCTGGTGGCCGGCGCCGTCGGCCTCGCCATCGAGCGAGGCGTCATCCGCTTCCTCTACGGCCGCCCGCTGGAAACGCTGCTCGCCACCTGGGGCGTGTCGCTGATCCTGCAGCAGGCGGTGCGGACGATCTTCGGGCCGACCAACCGCGAGGTCGGCAATCCGTCATGGATGTCGGGCGGCTTCGAAATCGGCCAGCTTGCCGTGACCTGGAACCGGCTTTGGATCCTGGCCTTCGCGCTCGCGGTCTTCTTCGCGCTGCTCTACATCATGAAACGCACGCCCTGGGGCCTGCAGATGCGCGCGGTTACGCAGAACCGGCGCATGGCGTCTTCGATGGGCATCAGGACGCCCTGGATCGACGCACTGACCTTCGCGCTCGGCTCCGGCATCGCCGGCATCGCCGGCGTTGCGCTCAGCCAGATCGACAATGTCTCCCCCAATCTCGGCCAGGGCTACATCATCGACAGTTTCATGGTGGTCGTGTTCGGCGGCGTCGGCAATCTGTGGGGCACACTGGTCGGCGCCTTCTCGCTCGGCATCCTGAACAAGTTCCTTGAGCCCTATGCCGGCGCGGTGCTGGGCAAGATCCTCGTCCTCGTGCTGATCATCCTGTTCATCCAGAAGCGTCCGCGCGGCCTGTTCGCGCTGAAGGGCAGGGCGGTGGAAGCATGATCACGGGCCGCTTCTTCGCCGCCGGTGCCGACCGCCGCATCCTGATCACCATTCTCCTTTTGCTCGCGGCGGCGATCGTCGTTCCCGTTCTCAACCTCGCGGTTCCGCCGACCAGCGCGCTGCATGTGCCGAGCTACATCGTCGCGCTCACCGGCAAATATCTCTGCTATGCCCTGCTGGCGCTCGCGCTCGATCTCGTCTGGGGCTATTGCGGCATTCTCTCGCTCGGCCACGGTGCCTTCTTCGCGCTCGGCGGCTATGCGATGGGCATGTATTTGATGCGCCAGATCGGCGATCGCGGCGTCTACGGCAATCCCGTCCTGCCCGACTTCATGGTGTTCCTGAACTGGGAGGAGCTGCCCTGGTTCTGGTACGGCTTCGATCAGTTCTGGTTCGCGGCATTGATGGTGATGCTGGTTCCAGGGCTGCTCGCCTTCACCTTCGGCTGGTTCGCGTTCCGCTCCAGGGTCACCGGCGTCTACCTGTCGATCATCACCCAGGCGATGACCTATGCGCTGCTGCTCGCCTTTTTCCGCAACGACATGGGTTTCGGCGGCAATAACGGCCTGACCGACTTCAAGGACATTCTCGGCTTCAACGTCCAGGCCAGCGGCACCCGCTCGGCGCTGTTTGCCGCAAGCGCTTCGGCGCTGGCGCTCGCCGTCTTCGTCACCTGGCGCACGGTCGGCTCGAAATACGGCAAGCTGCTGATCGCGGTGCGCGACGCCGAGAGCCGCACGCGCTTCCTCGGCTGGCGGACGGAGAACGTAAAACTGTTCGCCTTCACCGTTTCGGCGGTCATGGCCGGCATCGCCGGGGCGCTCTACGTGCCGCAGGTTGGCATCATCAACCCCGGCGAGTTCGACCCCGCCAATTCGATCGAGATCGTCATCTGGACTGCCGTCGGTGGTCGCGGAACCATCGTCGGCCCGATCGTCGGCGCCATCCTGGTCAACACCGGAAAGAGCTGGTTCACCGGAGTGCTGCCGGAATTCTGGCTGTTCGCGCTCGGCGGCCTCTTCGTGGCTGTGACGCTGTTCCTGCCGAGCGGCATCATCGGCATGTGGGACCAGTGGCGGGCCGGCGCCAGGGCGCGCCGCGCAGCCCGCTTGGAGATGCCGCCGCCTGATGCCGGCCGCCCGGCCGTTCGTGCCGTGCCGGCCAAGCCGGGCGAATGGCTTGGCTCGCGCCCCGACGCAGCGCCCGAACCGCAGCCGGCGGAGTGAGCGATGAGCAAAAGCAACACCATCCTCTATCTCAACGGCGTCTCGGTCTCGTTCGACGGCTTTCGCGCCGTCAACAACCTGTCGCTGGTGCTCGACAAGGGCGAGATGCGCGCCATCATCGGCCCCAACGGCGCCGGCAAGACGACGATGATGGACATCGTCACCGGCAAGACCCGGCCCGACGCCGGCGAGGTTTTCTTCGACGGCGACACCGATCTCACCCGCCACGACGAAGCCGAGATCGCCATGATGGGCATCGGCCGCAAGTTCCAGAAGCCGACCGTCTTCGAAAGCCATACCGTCGAGGACAATCTGCTGCTTTCGCTGAAAGGCCCGCGCTCGATTTTCCCGGCGCTATTCCACCGCCGCTCTGCGCCGGAGAAGCGGCGCATCGACGAGATCCTCGGCATCATTCGCCTCGGCGACAAGCGCGGCGACCTCGCCGCCAATCTGAGCCATGGGCAGAAGCAGTGGCTCGAGATCGGCATGCTGCTCGCGCAGGATCCCAAGCTTCTGCTGGTCGACGAACCGGTCGCCGGCATGACCGACGCCGAGACCGAGGAGACCGCGCGCCTCCTGAAGGACATCGCCCGCGAGCACTCCGTCATCGTGGTCGAGCACGACATGCATTTCGTGCGCGAGCTCGGCGTAAAAGTCACATGCCTGCACGAAGGTTCGGTTCTTTCCGAAGGAACACTTGATTTTGTGTCATCGGATGAGCGAGTAGTGGAGGTATACCTTGGGCGGTAGGGACAACCATGATTTCTCGCGAGCTTTTTTCGCGCTTGCGCGCCGGCCTCAGGGTTGGCCAATTTCAGGACGGGAAGGTCGAGTGGCGCGGCGATATCGGCGCGCCGCCGTTCAAATTGAAAGCCATGTGGGCGACGCCGGCGGCTTTCGGCGCGCAGGAGCGCTGGCGGGTTTCGTTCAGCTGTCACCACAAGACAATCATCGTCGAAACGAGAAAGCCGCGCGCGCGGCTGACGCTGGTGCGGTCGCAGGCCTCCTGACCTTTTCCGGAGGCTTCTGATGCTCGAAGTCTCCAACGCCACCCTCCATTACGGCGCCGCCCAGGCGCTGCGCGGCGTCTCGCTCAAGGCGGACGCCGGCAAGATCACTTGCGTGCTCGGCCGCAACGGTGTCGGCAAAACCAGTCTGATGAGATCGATCGTCGGCCATCATCGGCTGACGTCGGGAAGCGTAGCCTTCGAGGGGAAGGCGCTCGACCGGAGCGCGGCGTACGATCGCGCCCGGTCGGGCATCGCATTCGTGCCGCAGGGGCGGGAAATCTTTCCGCTGCTGACGGTCAGGGAAAACCTCGAATCCGGCTATGCGCCGCTGAAGCGCGCCGATCGCGCGATCCCGGACCACGTTTTCGAGCTTTTTCCGGTTCTGAAGCAGATGCTGTCGCGCCGGGGCGGCGATCTCTCCGGCGGCCAGCAGCAGCAACTGGCGATCGGCCGCGCGCTCGTCATGCGGCCGAAGCTGCTCGTCCTCGACGAGCCGACAGAAGGCATCCAGCCCTCGATCATCAAGGATATCGGCCGCGCCATCCGCTACCTGCGCGACCAGGCAGGCATCGCCGTGCTTCTGGTCGAGCAGTATCTCGACTTCTGCCGCGAACTCGCCGACGAGGTCAACATCATGGATCGCGGCCTGATCGTGCATACCGGCCTGGCGCAGGACCTCGACCGGCCGGAGGTGCGGAAGTTTTTGACGGTGTGAGGCGGCGGGTTCTCCCTTCTCCCCTTGTGGGAGAAGGTGGCCGACTGTGAGCTTGTCGAAGGGGAGGTCGGATGAGGGGTGTTGGACGGAGTGCCACGTTGAGGATTGTCCTCGCTTCGACATTGTAAGAGCCTTATTCTCCGTCTCGTTTCTTCCAACACCCCTCATCCGCCTTCACTTCGTTCAGGCACCTTCTCCCACAAGGGGAGAAGGGAGAGGCATGCACTTCTCCCTCGCCACGCTGCGTTTCCGCCCTGGCTATTGTGGGAAAATGGGAAGACGGGCGGGCAGGAAAGCGCCGCACGAATTCGTAAAAGGAACAGGCACTCCCATGCCCGCCCGTCCGGTGTCTGTCGCCCCAGTCGACCGGTCACGCGCCCCGCTCCATGTTCTTTCCATGGACAATGACGCGCGGATGATCCGCCTTCCGTTCACGAAGCATTGGCGCTTCGCTCGGAATGCCGGCCCGTCGGACGCCCTCGGAGACGTGGATACCGAACCCACGCCGGGAGGTCACCGCCGTCCTGCCTGATACCCGGTGCGCACCAGGTCCCGTCAGAACGGTGAGGAGATTATGAGGGAGCGGCGGAGGGTGTGGATAAAATTTTTTTCGCGGCTTTGCGCCGGCGCGCGCAATCCGGTCAGAACTGCGCTTGCGCGACCTCGACCGGCGGCAATCCGCCCGTGACCACGATCGGCGTACCTTCGGGTACGCGGTCATAGAGATCGATGACGTCCTGGTGCATGAGCCGTACGCAGCCCGAGGAGACGGACTTGCCGATCGACGCCCATTCCGGCGAGCCGTGCAGGCGAAACAGCGTGTCCTTGCCGTCCTGATAGATGTAGAGCGCGCGGGCGCCGAGCGGATTGTTGACGCCCGCCGGCATGCCGCCCTCCCAATTGTTCGTGCCGGGGATCTGCCGCGCGCGGTATTTTTCCAGCTCGGGCTGGCGGTCGATCATTTCGTTCGGCGGGAACCAGCGCGGCCATTTCTGTTTCCACTCGACCACGCCGCGGCCGGCCCACTCGAAACCCTCGCGGCCGAGGCCGACGCCATAACGGATCGCCTGCTCGAAATTGCCGACGACGTAGAGAAAATGGTTGCCCGTATCGACGACGACCGTTCCCGGCATCTCGCCGGTCGGGTTCGGCACGATCTGCCGATAGTATCGCGGGTCGATCTGCTCGATCGGTACGGCCGGAATCTCATGGCCCTCGTCGACCATGGCGGCATACATCAGGCGGGGGTCGCCAAAGCCGGGATCGAGACTGAGCTGCGGACCCTGGAAAGGCGCGAGCGGCTGGGTGTAGGCTGTCGTGGCGCGCTCACGCGTGCTGGTGCAGGCGGAAAGCGCGGCGGAGGCGGCGCTTGTAGCGGCCAGGGTGAGAAGCCTGCGGCGGCTGAGATTCAACATTCGGACTTTCTACCAGTGTTTCGAAATCCAGCAACGCACGGAATGCGTGCTGCGTTCCGAAGGGCTGCTCACATATGCTGCCGAATACGGCGTTGTGTAGGCCATCGGCGGGCGGAGCGACGCCGATGAGCATGAGAAAGGGATTTTCGTCAGGCCGGATCGAGGCTCGAGATCACTTCTCGGTGCAACGCGGCTGCGGGCTCGTTGAAACAGCAGAAGATGATTTTTTGGGGAAAATCGCTTCCGCGCAAAAAGCCGGCGACAGCGTGCACCGCCACCGATGCAGCCTCGTCCTTCGGATAGCCATAAACGCCCGTCGAGATCGCCGGGAAAGCAACCGTCCTGCAGCCATGCGCAGCGGCAAGCTCGAGCGAGCGGCGATAGCACGAGGCGAGCAGGTGGGCTTCACCTTTATTGCCGCCTCGCCAGACGGGGCCGACCGTGTGGATGACGTGCCGGGCGGGCAGATCGTAGCCGCCGGTGATCTTTGCATCGCCTGTCTCGCATCCGCCCAGCGTCCGGCATTCGGCCAGCAGCTTCGGCCCGGCAGCCCGATGGATCGCGCCATCGACGCCGCCTCCGCCGAGCAGCGAGGAATTGGCGGCGTTGACGATGGCGTCGACATTCAACTTGGTGATGTCGCTTGTGATGACCTGCATGCGCTGAGATACGGACATGTTGTTCACATCCTGGACGCCGAACTTCGTCTCGCACGTCTTTGCCTGCTGGTGATGCCGCAGTCCCGCCCAACGTAGCCGCGCCGATGTGGTTCCGGTTACTTCGAAACCATGATCGAGACTTGTGGACGCCGCAATCGCTGCTCTAAAGCGCGCGCTGTTCGGCCTCCTTCTGTGGAAGCGCATTGCAATCCGCGCCGCAGACCGAATATCACAAACGTGATACACTCAAGGAGTGTGCTAACCACTCACTGCTTGAAGCAATTCTCTCGCCAGCACTTCGCGCGATTTCGCTGGGTCGATGATGCCGTCGTCCACAGGCGGGCGCCGGCTACGCCATCTCACCCCGCCCTCAATATCTTCTCCATCTTCTTCCCCTTCGCCAGTTCGTCGATCAGCTTGTCGAGGTAGCGGATTTCGCGCATCAGCGGGTCCTCGATGTCCTCGACGCGGATGCCGCAGATCACACCCTTGATCAGCGCGCGGGAGGAGTTGAGGGCAGGGGCATTCGTGTAGAAGGTTTCGAGGTCGGTTCGGTCCTCCAGGATGGTGGCGAGCTCGCCGGGGCCGTAGCCCGTCAGCCAGAAGATGATCTCGTCGACCTCGGCCTTGGTGCGGCCCTTCTTCTCCGCTTTCGCGACGTAGTGGGGGTAAACGCTTGCGAAGCTGATCGAATAGATGCGATGTTTGGGCATGGGTGGTCCTCCGTAGTTGGCGGCATGCAGCGCCTGAGTCCATTGGGGTGTGAAACCTCGACAGGGGCCGTGAAGCCCAGCGAGATTGCCCCTCTCTTGCGATTTCTAGCGCTTAGCGTCGCTGACGACCTTCGGCCTGCGCCGTAAGATGCTGAAATCGCTTTCTCCCCCACAAGGGGGGAGATAGAGCGCCTCTATATCCTCCAAACTCCCACCTTCGTCTCCTTCACCTCCGCGTTGAGCGCCGCGGAGAGGCTGAGCGCCAGCACTTCGCGCGAGCGCGCCGGGTCGATGATGCCGTCGTCCCAGAGGCGGGCGGAGGAATAGCGGGGGTTGGCCCTCGCGCTCGTATTTTTCGAGGATCGGCTGGCGGAATTCGGCCTCCTCCTCGGCCGACCATTTCTTGCCGCGGCGCTCGATGCCCTCGCGCTTGACCATGGCGAGCACGGTCGCCGCCTGCCCGCCGCCCATGCGATATGTCCAGGCGGCCGGCTTCCCGGTCATGCCATGCTACTGCCAGCGCGATTCATCCCGATGCTCGAGTTCGATGCCGTAGGCCCGCAGCGGTTCGATCAAGTCGTTACGGTTCGCACTGCGGATGTTGAAATGCTTGTAAAGCCAGTCCCTCGAGATCACGCGGATGTCCAGTCTCTCGTCTATCGAGGGAATCGAGCTAAGGTCGGCATCGAGCATGCTGCCGAACACCGGGATCGCCTTGTCAGGCGCCCAGTCCATGACCGCTCCCGCCGCCCTCACTCGAACGTAGAGCGTTGCGTGCCCCAAAAGCTTCTCGATTTCAGCTCTGCCCTCCGCCGTTTTGGAGAGCGCTTCGGCCGCCGCAGCAGCTTTCAAGACGTATTTGTTTGCCTCCGGCACATCCAGCCTGCGTACGGCTTGCATGCGCAGTTCCTCACAATCGAGAAAAGCCTGCAATAGGTCGTGGACGGAGTTTTCAGAAGTCCGAGGGGTCATAGCCATAGTCCTCCAGTATCTCTCGAACAAGATCCAGTCCGTCGTCCTATTGTTCGGCGAATTTACGCTTCTCGATCCCAAAGCGTCGAATGTTGAAGTTGTACGCCTTGTCACGCATGCTCATTCTGGCACTTACGCGCCGGTGAACTTCGATAGGCAAGCTAACGATGTTGTCGGTGCTATGTATTTTTTCTGGCGGGAAACCTTCTCGACCGGCGAGCCGCTTTTCGACGATGTGATGCCATTCGCGGCCAGGGCCGGCAGGGCCGAGATATCTTCGCAGCTCGTCTTCATTGCGGAAGCGTATGTTGGGCTCGCCGCGTCGTTACCAGGAGTTGTGGCTGATACGTCGGGTCTCGTCGTCATAGCTGTCTTCCGAGGGCTGAAGCAGAATCGTTCCAACGTCGCGGGAGCCTCCGTAGTACTGGCCCAAGGCGGCGTGCCTCTGTGCGCAGGCGCTGGAGTGCCGCGAGGCCGACGCGTTGGAGTACTGGCAGCAACGATCCGGCTGCGCCCACAAGATAGGCCAACCACTGCCCGCCATCAGGATCGCCGACGGGGACACGCGGCTGAAGATGCCAGTTCGGGTTCTGCTTCAAGGCAAGTTGCAGCCGGAGACCTGCGGCGAAGACGCGGCTAGCGGCGATTTGGGCCTTTAATCTGTAGATGGAAGTTTCCAGTTCCGAATCCTGCATCCCTGCTTTCCTTCGCCAAAGTACGAAGGATAACCGCATGCAGCCGGGCGTGGATAAAACAGCGAAGATATTTGTAGGGAAGGTTTGCTCAGAGGGAATCTACCGGCCGGCTCCTCACATCCTGAAAACCCCGAACTTCGTCTCCTTCACCTCCGCGTTCAGCGCGGCCGACAGGCTCAGCGCCAGCACTTCGCGCGACTTTGCCGGGTCGATGATGCCGTCGTCCCAGAGGCGGGCGGAGGAATAGAGCGGGTGGCCTTCGCGCTCGTATTTTTCCAGGATCGGCTGGCGGAATTCGGCTTCCTCCTGCGCCGACCATTTCTTGCCGCGGCGCTCGATGCCTTCGCGCTTGACCATGGCGAGCACGGTCGCGGCCTGCTCGCCGCCCATCACCGAAATGCGCGCATTGGGCCACATCCACAGGAAGCGGGGAGAATAGGCGCGGCCGCACATGCCGTAATTGCCGGCGCCGAACGAGCCGCCGATGATCATCGTCACCTTCGGCACCTGGGCGGTGGCGACCGCCGTGACCAGCTTGGCGCCGTCGCGGGCTATGCCGCCGGCCTCGTATTTCTTGCCGACCATGAAGCCGGTGATGTTCTGCAGGAAGACCAGCGGGATTTTGCGCTGGCAGCACAGCTCGATGAAATGCGCGCCCTTGAGCGCGGATTCGGAAAACAGCACGCCATTGTTGGCGATGATGCCAACCGGCATGCCGTGCAGATGCGCGAAGCCGGTGACCAGCGTCGTGCCGTAATTCTGCTTGAACTCGTCGAGTTCCGAGCTGTCGACGATGCGGGCAATGATCTCGCGCACGTCGTAGGGCTGGCGCGTATCCTGCGGGACGATGCCGTAGATCTCGTCGGCCGAATGCAGCGGCGGGAGGGGTTCGCGAAGGTCGAGGCCGATCTGCTTCTTGCGATTGAGGTTGCGGACGATGCGGCGGACGATGGCGAGCGCGTGGTCGTCGTCCATGGCGTAGTGGTCGGCGACGCCGGAGAGCCGCGTGTGGACGTCGGCCCCGCCGAGTTCCTCCGCGGTCACATCCTCGCCGGTGGCAGCCTTCACCAGCGGCGGGCCGCCGAGGAAGATCGTCGCCTGGTTCTTCACCATGATGGATTCGTCGGCCATGGCCGGCACATAGGCGCCGCCCGCCGTGCATGAGCCCATCACGCAGGCGATCTGCGGAATGCCCATGGCCGACATGTTGGCCTGGTTGTAGAAGATGCGGCCGAAATGGTCGCGGTCCGGAAAGACCTCGTCCTGGTTAGGCAAATTGGCGCCGCCTGAATCGACCAGATAGACGCAGGGCAGATTGTTCTCTCTGGCGATCTCCTGGGCGCGGAGATGCTTTTTCACGGTCAGCGGATAATAGGTGCCGCCCTTCACCGTGGCGTCGTTGACGACGACCATGATTTCTTTGGCTTCGATGCGGCCGATGCCGGCGATCATGCCGGCCGACGCGATGTTGTCGTCATACATGCCGAAGGCGGCGAACTGGCCGATTTCGAGGAAGGGCGAGCCGGGATCGAGCAGTTGCGTCAGCCGGTCGCGCGGCAGGAGCTTTCCGCGCGACGCGTGGCGCTCTCGGGCCTCGTCCGACCCGCCACGCTGCACGGTCGCGGCTTTTTCAGAAATGTCGGCGACGAGCGACTGCATCTTTTCCGCGTTGGCGCGGAAGAGATCGGAGGAGGTGGAGATCTGGGACTGGATGACGGTCATGGAGGCCTGCTGCGCCGTTCGCTGGACCCGGATGTTTACACAGGTCGGGCAAGCCGGCGCAACAGTGGGCCGGAACGGCTTCCGCCAGCCGTGCGGCGCCGCAGTGTCGCAATGGTTCCGCCGTGTCATATGGCGGATGTGCGGCTGACGTAGGGTGAGGAGAGTTGCAAAGGAAGACACGCAGGAGTAGTATTGCGGCAGGGCTTGGGAACGATTTTCAACCTGGAGGGGAGAAAAATTGTGGGCGGGACGTTTCATTTTTCCTACGAAATCATCAACGCGGCGGCTGATCGCTGGGAGGCGACGAAGCCCGAACGCGACAAGAGGGCGCGAGCAAAGGCGGAGGGGCGCCACGACGAGATCGACAGCAAGGATCGCATCGTCAAGCACGCCAACCGGCTGCGCCAGCAGTTGCGTGCGCCGCTGGAGAACATAGCGGCGATGGAGAAGGCGGCGGTGCCCGCGCCGGTGCGCGAACTGGCCGCGCGCAAGCCGGTCACCAGGGCCGACATAGATTCCCTGTTCGTCGAGCGGGTGATAGGCCCGACCAAGGATTTCCTCTCGGCGGAGTTCTTCGAACTCGGCTCGTTCGCCATGCGTTCGGTGGCCCGCATCAGGACCGAGTTTGGCGGGAGCCTCGGCTATGGCACCGGCTTCATGGTGTCACCGTCGCTGCTGCTCACCAACGAGCATGTGCTGGAGAACGCCGACTGGGCCGCCGCCAGCGTCGCCGAGTTCGACTATCAGCGCGACCGTCTCGGCAGGCAAAAGCTGGTCCAGTCGTTCCATCTCAATCCCGAACGCTTTTTCCTCAACGACAAGACGCTAGATTTTGCGCTGGTTGCGGTGAAGCCCGCGCCGGGAGTGGCGACCGCAAAACTCGCCGATTTCGGCTTCTGCCCGCTGGTCGGCGTGGAGGGAAAAATCCTCGTTACCGATCCGGTCAACATCGTCCAGCATCCGCAGGGCCGGATGAAGGAAGTGGTGATCCGCGAGAACGAGCTCAGCGCGCTACCGCTCGGCGATCTCGACGGCTTCGCGCATTATCTCGGCGACACCGAGCCCGGCTCGTCGGGCTCCCCGGTCTTCAACGACCGCTGGGAGGTGGTCGCGCTGCATCATTCCTCGGTACCTGCGCGTGATGCTGCGGGAAAGTACCTGACCAGGGACGGCAAGGTCTGGAAGGACACCATGCCCGTCGAGGACATCGCCTGGATCGGCAATGAGGGCATCCGCATCTCGCGCATCATCAACCACCTGAAACAACGCGATGGCCTGTCGGCCGGCGCGGCCGCACTCTTGAAGGAACTGCTGGAAAAATCCGACACGACGGAGATCGGGCCGCTCCAGGAAGCTCGCGTGGCGCTGAACGGCGGCTCCGAAAAAACCTGCGCGCTCGATCTCCCTGGAACGGCGACGATCACCGTGCCGGTGACGATCACGGTGGCGGTCGGCGGCGCACGCGCGGTGCGCGCCGAGCTTGGCCACGCGGCGCTGCTGGCGGAGCGGGTGCGGCCCGCGCCCGACTATGACGGCCGGCCGGGCTTCGATGTCGGCTTTCTTGGCGTTGCGGTTCCGATGCCCGACCTGGTCGACCGAGGGCACGGCGAACCGGCTGCGCTCGCCGACGGTTCCGTCGAGCTGAAATACCACCATTTCAGCGTTCTCATGAATGCGGACCGGCGCCTGGCCTATGTCTCGGCGGTGAATTACGACGCCGCCGCGCCCTTCGTCGAGGAACGCGGCGCCGACGACTGGTTCCTCGATCCCCGCATCGACGTGGGCCTGCAGGCCGACAACCGCTTCTACAAGAACAACCCGCTCGACCGCGGTCATCTGGCCCGGCGCTACGACGCCGGATGGGGCATGACCGCGGAAGAGGCCAAGCTCGCCAACGACGACACCTTCCACTGGACCAATTGCGCGCCGCAGCACCAGGTCTTCAACCAGAGCAAGCTGTCGCAGCCGGGCGATCTGCGGCTTTGGGGCGAGTTGGAGAACCACATAACCGACCAGGCGAAACAGGACATGCAGCGCCTGTCGATCTTCAACGGCCCGGTGTTCGGCAAGGACGACAGGACGCATCGCGGCCTGCTCATTCCGAGCGCGTTCTGGAAAGTGGTGGCTTACCGCTCGAGAGGCGACGAGTTGCGCGCCGTCGGCTTCGTGCTGCACCAGGCGGATCTCATCAGCAATCTCGCGGCCGAGCGCTTCGACGTCGGGCGGTTCGATCTGCGCCAGGTCCGGATAAGCCGGATCGAGGAACTGACGGGGCTCGATTTCAAGGGCTTGCGCAATGTCGATCCAATGGCCGCCACCGGCGTGCGCGAGGTTTTCGAGGGCGCGGTTGCGGCCGAGCGCAAGCTGAAGTCTGCGACGGATATCAGGTTCTGAGGGGCTGCTGGTTCGGGGTGATCGAGCTCATCCGCGTTAGCGGATGAGCTCGATCGGACAACCGAAATCGAGGTCGGCCCAGGAGCGATCGGCGGTAACAGCGACGGCGTTCTCGTGGATGGCCAGCGCGATGCAGGCTCGGTCGCCGAGGGAGAGGCCCTTGTGCCGTGTGGCCAGACGCAGCCGCCCGGCAAGAACAGCGCTCTCAGGGCTAAATCCGGAGATGTCCAGCCCCAATGCCTCAAAGTCGCTCACCGCCTCATCCGGAGTGCGACCCTTGTCGATCAGACGCGCGACGATTTCCGCAACGTTCACGCCGCAGCACTGCCCGTCCTTGAAATAGCGCAACGAGTTGTCTGCGCCTTTTTCGTTGAACAGCACCGCGAGCACGACCGAACTGTCGAGTATGTATGCCGTCATGGCTTTTTCAATGCCATGCCTTCAGCATGCAGCCGGTTGAGCCTCTCATCGCTTCGCCGTTGCTCTTCCCGCCGATCCGCCAGAAACCCGTCGACCACGCTCTCTCCCGGCTTCTTGTAGGAAGCCAGGCGCTCTTGGACCTTTCGGATCGAGACCAATTGAGAGATTGCCGTCAGTTCGCCATCCTGGACCTTGAGGACCAACGTATCTCCCGGCTTGACTCCCATTGCTTTCCGCATTTCGGCCGGGATGACCAGCCGCCCGCCTTCACCCACTATCGCCCTCACAGGGCCGACGGAAACGGTCCCGGCTACAGCTTGTGCGTGGTTGAACTCAGCGGCTTCTTCGGTAAACCCGCGAGCTTTCTTGGGAGGAGGCATCATTCACTCCGTCATTTCGGACCGGATGCTACCAGACAAGCCAGAATATGGCAAATGTGCAAAATTTGCCAACATGTACAAACGCTGCCAATTAATCCCCCTCCGCCATGATCTCCCGCCCGATCAGCCACCGCCTTATCTCGCTGGTGCCCGCGCCGATCTCGTAGAGCTTGGCGTCGCGTAACAGGCGGCCGGTGGGGTAGTCGTTGATGTAGCCGTTGCCACCGAGCAACTGGATCGCGTCGAGCGCCAGTTGCGTCGCGCGCTCGGCCGCGAAGAGCACGCAGCCGGCCGCGTCCTTGCGGGTCGTCTCGCCGCGGTCGCAGGCGGCCGCGACCGCGTAGACATAGGCGCGGGAAGCGTTCATCGCCGTATACATGTCGGCGAGCTTCGCCTGGACCAACTGGAACTCGCCGATCGGCTGGCCGAACTGCTTGCGCTCGTGACAATAGGGGACGCCGACATCCAGGCAAGCCGCCATCAGGCCGAGCGGCCCGCCGGCCAGCACCACGCGTTCGTAGTCGAGGCCCGACATCAGCACCTCGACACCGCGGCCTTCCTCGTGCAGCACGTTCTCGAACGGCACCTCGACATTCTCGAACACCAGTTCGCCGGTGTTCGAGCCGCGCATGCCAAGCTTGTCGAGCTTTTGCGCAACGGAGAAGCCGGGCGTTTCCTTCTCGACGATGAAGGCGGTGATGCCGCGTGAATTCCGCTCCGGGTCGGTCTTGGCGTAGACGACCATCGTATCGGCGTCGGGCCCGTTGGTGATCCACATCTTGGTGCCGTTCAGCACGAAGCGGTCGTTTTTCTTCTCGGCTCTCAGACGCATCGACACGACATCGGATCCGGAGCCGCTCTCCGACATGGCGAGTGCACCGACCTTCTCGCCGCTGCACAGGGCAGGGAGATATTTCGCCTTCTGCTCAGGTGTCGCCCAGCGGTTGATCTGGTTGACGCAGAGATTGGAGTGAGCGCCGTAGGAGAGGCCGACCGAGGCCGAGGCGCGCGAAATCTCCTCCACCGCCACGACATGGGCGAGATAACCCATACCCGAGCCGCCGAAATCGGGATGGGCGGTGATGCCGAGCACACCCAGCGCGCCGAGTTCGGCCCACAGATGCGCGGGGAAGACGTTTTCGCGGTCGATCTCCGCCGCGATCGGCGCGATCCTGTCCTGGGCGAAGCGGCGCACCAGGTCGCGCAAGCTGTCGATGTCCTCACCCAGCCCGAAATTCAGCGTGCGGTCGTACATTTCGCATCTCCCTCGAGGCGTCCGCGCCCACGAGGCGCTTTGTCATGGAAAGGTAGGTTTCTGCGACCTCTTCGACAGAGAGCCGCTCGTCCGGGCGGAACCAGACGATCACGCCTGTAATCATCTGGATGACGGCCATCGCGGTCATGCCAACATCGTCGATGGTGAACGCCCCTAACTCGGCGCCATCACGAAGAATCCGGCGCAGTTCCTTCTCGTATGATCCGCGCAGGCGCAGGATTTGGGAAAGCCGGTCCTTGGACAGGCTGCGCAACTCCATGTTCGAGACATGGGTGGAATGGCGGCGGGCGACATGGAAGCGGATGTGGTTTTCGACGAAGGCCGAGAGCCGCGCGGCGGGATCTGGCACTGCCGGCCGCGCCGCCTCCCAAGCTTGCTGCAGGCCCTCCATATGCTCGCGCATCAGCGTGAACAGCAGGTCTTCCTTGGTCGGGAAATAGCGATAGAGCGCCGCCGCCTGCACGCCGACCTCGGCGGCGAGCTGCCGCATCGACATCGCTTCGTAGCCATGGCGGGCAAGGAGACTGAGCGCCGCTTCGCGCGTCGCTGCCTCCGTCCTGCCGCCGTCCGATCCTGTCGTGCGCGCCATTGTCGCTCCTCTTGTGGCGATAATAAAACGAACGTTTAATTAATTCAAGCCAAATGGAGGTCTTGCATGAAAGTCCATAACGGCTGAAGCTGAGGCATGGCGGCAAGAAGCGCAGGTACTCTCGTTTATCGTAAGCGGGCAGAGGCGATCGAAGTCCTGCTCGTCCATCCGGGCGGGCCGTTCTGGCAAAACCGCGACCTGGGCGCGTGGTCCGTCCCGAAAGGCGAATATGCCGACCATGAGGACGCGGAAGCCACGGCCCGGCGAGAATTCACCGAAGAGACCGGTTGGACGATCGCCGGCGTAATGACGCCGCTCGGCGACATAAGGCAGAAGGCCGGCAAGACCGTTACCGCCTTCGCGGCCGAATGCGATTTCAATCCCGCCACTTTGGCAAGCAACAGCTTCGAGATGGAATGGCCACCGCGAAGCGGACGCGTCGCCTCCTTCCCGGAAGTCGATCGCGCCGGCTGGTTCTCGCTGGCGGATGCGCATGAAAAGATCATCGAGGGCCAGCGGCCGCTGCTCGACCGGCTGGAGGAGCTTCTGGGCGGTGTGTAGCGGCCGCTGCCGGCCAACGCTTTCCATCTGTCAGGCCTATACGAAAACAAGCCGTTTGCCGGATAGTGCAGAAGCCTTTGCGAAAAGATCGTTTGTCCCGAAATCCTGCCAGAGAAAGCTACGCCATGGATCTGCCGCCTTTTCTCCTCGACCACTGGCTCGCAAAGTACCAGTTCGCGTCGCCTCCCATTGCGTTTGATCTGGCAGCGAGCACCGGGCCGAAATGGACCGTCGGCGAATTGCTGTCGCTCGGAACCGAAACGTCACGTCTCGACGATGTGACCGTCAGCTATGCGCCGGCCGAGGGAAGCAGCGCGCTTCGCGAGGAAATCGGAGAATTTCTCGGGGTCGATCCCGACTGGGTCGTGGTGACGACCGGCGCGTCGGAGGCCCTGTCGGTGCTTCTCTGCCTGGCGGCCCGGCCGGGCGGCAACGTCGTCCTGCCGTCGCCGGCATTCCCGGCCTTCGAGGCCATGGCGAACGTCTGGGGCCTCGGCGCGCGCCACTACAACATGGCCCGCGAAGGCAATTATCGGCAGTCCGCACGAGACGTGCTGGCCGCGGCCGACGGCGAAACCGTGCTTGCGCTGGTGAACACGCCGCACAATCCGACCGGCGCGATCATGTCGCCGGACGAGACAGGCACGCTCGCCGCCGCGCTGGCGGAACGCCGCGTGCCGCTCATCGTCGACGAGGTCTATCACCCGCTCTATTTCGGTGCACGGCCGCCGTCTGCGGCGTCCATGAGCAACGTGCTTGTAATTGGCGACATGTCCAAGGCGCTGTCGCTGGCGGGTCTGCGCATGGGCTGGATCGTCGACGCCGATCCCGAACGGCGCAAGAAGATCATCGACGCGCGAAGCTATTTCACGATCAGCAGTTCGCCGGTTCTCGAGGCGCTGGCGACGCATGCCTTGCGTTATCGCGAGACGTTGCTGGCGAGGCTGCAGGCGGTCGCGGAGGAAAATCTAGCCGCGCTCTCGGAGCATATGGAGCGTGTGGCTGACATATTGGCGTGGGTGAAGCCTGCGGGCGGAACCGTCGCCTTCCCGTGGTTTCGCGACGGACGCGACAGCCGCCCGTTCTGCGAGGCTCTGGCGGCCAAGGGCGTGCTTGTCGCGCCGGGTGACTGCTTCGCAATGCCTGATCACATGCGCGTCGGCTTTGCAGTGCTGAAAGGTGACCAGTTCGCCGAGGCGCTCTCGATTTTGGAAGGCACCTTGCGCGAGCACTTGCGAGAGTGAACCGCGACCACGGAAGCGGGCTAGGGCGCTTCTGGTTTAGTCAGTGCTGCCCCTCACCCTTACCCTCTCCCGTGATCCTTCGACAAGCTCAGGACGGGGAGAGGGGCATCAACGCTGGAGCGCGCTCCTCTCCCCGTCCTGAACTTGTCGAAGGATTACGGGGAGAGGATGCCGCCCATCGACTTCGCTCAGGAGGCAGGTGAGGGGCGGCACAGACTGAGCCAAAAATGCTCTGATCAGCGGCGCGCGGCTTCAAGCGCGCCGGGCAACTCTTCGGCAAACAGCGTCAGTTCTGCCGGCAGCCCGACGCTGATGCGGATGCAGCGGTCGAGCCCGGGAGCCATCGGCTTGCGGAGGAAGATGCCGCGCGACAGCAGTCCCTGCAGCACGTGGAGCGCAAAAGCGCCGTCTCTGCCGCAGTCGATGGTGACGAAATTGGTGGCCGAGGGAATGGGGGAGAGACCGTTGGCGGTTGCGATGCCCGCGATCCGCTCGCGCCCTGCGGCGACCTTGCCGACGACCTCGTGGAGATAAGTCTGGTCGGCAAGTGCGGCGAGCCCGGCTATCTGCGCCATCCGGCTGACGCCGTAATGGTCGCGGACCTTCTCGAAATCGGCGATGGCCTGCGCTTCGCCGACCGCGTAACCGCAGCGTATGCCGGCAAGCCCATAAGCCTTCGAGAACGTCCGCATGCGCAGCACATTGGGACGCGCAATATCGATCGGGGGCATGGCCGATGCCGGCCCGGTCTCGCCATAGGCCTCGTCGAGGATGAGCATCGTCGTTTCCGGCAGCGCCTCGACGAAGCGGGTGATCTCATTCGCCTCCCACCAAGTACCCATCGGATTGTCGGGGTTGGACAGATAGACCATGCGGGCGTTTTCTCGCCTGACGGCTGCGAGCAGGCCGTCGAGGCTTTCGCGGTCGTCAACATAGGGAACGGTGACCAGTCGGCCGCCGCTCGCCGCGACGTGGAAGTTGAAGGTGGGATAGGCGCCGAGCGAAGTGACCACCACGTCGCCGGGCGCGACATGCATGCGGACCGCGATGTTGAGCAGCCCGTCTATGCCCTGGCCGACGACGACATTCCCGAGCTCCACGCCGAGATGGGCTGCAAGTGCGGCCTTCAGGTCGTGATTGTCGGGATCGCAATACATCCACATGTCGGGCGCGGCAGCCGCCATCGCCGCGATGACGCTCGGGGAAGGTCCAAAGCTGCTTTCATTGGCGCCGATGCGCGCCCGGAACGGCTTGCCGCTGGCGCGCTGCTGCGCCTCGGGGCCGACGAACGGTACCGTGGCGGGAAGGGCTTCGACGATCGGCGTAAGCGGCGGGCGGCTGGGCATGGGCGGTACTCGGTAATGGGAGAGGACGGTTGGTCAGCGATAGCAAATAACTCGGAGATTGCATGCGATTTTTTGCGGGTAGGCGGGTTGGCTTCTACGGCCTTACCCCTTCGCTCAAGGGGAGTGGATCAGCCGGTCCTGCTGTGAGTGTCTTAGTGTCCGTTCCAAAAGAGTTGAGTGATTTCAGCAGGTTGTGATTCCGTCGGATTTGCGAGATCTCGATGGAGATCACGATGGCCTGGACTGAAATCACCCGTGCGCATTATGAGCGGCGTTGCGCCCGTTACGCAAGCGATCTGACCGATGCGGAGTGGGCGCTGATTGCGCCGATGATGCCGTCGGCGAACCGCATCGGCCGGCCGCGCAAGACGGACCTGCGCGAGGTCGTGAACGCACTTCTTTACCTCGCCTCGTCGGGCGGCGCGTGGCGATTGCTGCCGAAAGACTTCCCACCCTTTTCAACGGTGCAGAAGTACTTCTATCGCTGGCGTGAGGAGGGCCTGTTGCGGACCATCAGCAACAGCCTCGTCATGGCGGCGCGCGAGGCCGAGGGTCGGGAAGCGAGTCCGACGGCGGGCGTGATCGACAGCCAATCGGTCAAGACCACGGAAAGCGGCGGAATTCGGGGCTTCGACGCAGGAAAGAAGATCAACGGGCGCAAGCGTCACATCGTTGTCGACACCATCGGGCTGATGGTCGGTCTCGTCGTCCATGCCGCCGATATCCAGGACCGGGACGGCGCACCGGCTGCCCTCAAGACCATTCTCGAACGCTGGCCGTGGCTGCGACACGTCTTCGCCGACGGCGGCTATGCCGGGCCGAAGCTTAAGGGCGCGATGCAAAAGATCGGCACGTTCACCCTGGAGATCGTCAAGCGGACGGACAAAGCCAAAGGCTTCGAGGTCCTGCCGCGCCGCTGGGTCGTGGAGCGCACATTCGCATGGCTGGGGCGATGCCGCAGGCTGGCTAAGGACTGGGAGAAATCCATCGCCTCCGCAGAAGCCTGGTTATACGTCGCCCACATTCGCCTGCTCACACGCAGGCTCGCAAGAGCTTGATATCAAAACATCCTTTTTGATTCAGGCTCTTAGGCGTTCAGGCATGGATTCCCGACACTCTCCGCTCGTTCCTCGCTTACGAGGTCGGGAATGACGGCTTCATGGAGCGCTTCCGCAAATCGTCAGCGCTGGAGATTGGCGGAGGCATTCTTGCAGATCGTCATTCCCGACCTCGTGAGCGAGGAACGAGCGGAGAGTGTCGGGAATCCATGCCTGAACGCCGAATAAATCAGGAATCGGAGCAAGGGGGTGTTGAACGCTCTTTCCAACGATGGGGTTTCATCCAAGCGCTGCCTTCGCCCAGGAGAAGTGAGGAATGGAAGCCGTACTTGTGAGATCGACCTCAATGCGGCGCAGGCTGGGCGACCGGTTCGAGCGACTCGTGCTGAACAAGTTCCTTGCGCGAGATGAAGGTATAGAACATCGGCACGACGAACAGGGTGAACATCGTGCCGACGAGAACGCCGGAGAAGATCACCAGGCCCATGGAATAGCGCGCGGCCGCGCCCGCCCCGGAGGCGAGGATCAACGGCACCACGCCCAGCGCCATGGCGGCGGTGGTCATCAGGATCGGCCGCAGGCGCACCTTTGCGGAAGCGACAATGGCTTCGCGGCGCGACAATCCATGCTGCTCGCGCTGCTGGTTGGCGAACTCGACCAAAAGGATGCCGTGCTTGGTTATGAGGCCGATGAGCGTGATCAGGCCGACCTGGGTGTAGATGTTCAGCGTGCCGAGACCGAGGTTGAGCGGCACGATGGCGCCGAAGATCGACAGCGGCACCGACATCATGATGATCAGTGGATCGCGAAAACTCTCGAACTGCGCCGCGAGAACCAGATAGATGACGATCACGGCGAGCGCGAACGCGATCAGGATCGTGTTGCCCTGTTCGGCCTCCAGCCGCGACTGGCCCGAATAGTCGATGAAGAAGCCTGCCGGAAGCAGCGGCCGGGCGATGTTCTCGATCGTCGCCAGTCCGTCGCCTGTGGTGACGCCAGGCACGGGAAGCGCCGTGATCGTTGCGGAATTCAGCTGGTTGAACTGCTCGATCGAAGCCGGGGAGGCGTTGACCGAAATATCCACCACCGCCGACAGCGGCACCATTTCCTCCGAAACGCTGCGGACGAAGAACTGCCCGAGCCTTTCGGGATTGTTGCGGAACTCCGGCGGCACCTGGGTAATGATGTCGTAGCTGTTGGAATCGCGGTCGAACTGCGCCACTGCGCCGCCACCGACAAGCAGGCCGAGCGTCGTCCCGATGTCGCGGATCGGCAGGCCGAGAGCCGCGGCGCGGTCGCGGTCGATGGTGATCGTCACCTGCGGCGCGTCGAAGGCCAGCGAGTTCTGGACGACGATGAACTGGCCGGTCGCCTGCGCCTCCTGCTTGATCTGCTCGGCGACCTCGAACACCTGGCTCGGATCGCCGGTCGACTGGATCACCAGCGAGATCGGCAGGCCGCCGCCGGCGCCGGGCAGGGATGGCGGTGCAAACACCAGCGCCTGCGCGCCAGCAACATGCGCAAGCCGGCCCTGTATGTCCTGCTGGATCTCCGCCTGCGAACGCTCGCGCTCGGCCCAGTCCTTGAACGCCCAGACGGCGAAGCCCGTATTGTTTTCGCCGCCCATGCCGACGATGGAGAAATTCGCCCGCAGTTCTGGAATATCCTTGGTCAGTTCGCGAATCTGGTCGGCATAGAGGCTGGTATATTCCGAGGTTGCGTAGCGCGGCGCCTGGATGAGCGAAAACAGCGCGCCGGAATCCTCTTCCGGTGCCAGTTCGCTCGACGTTTTGAAGAACATGTAGCCGGTGACGCCCATCAGCGCGACGACGATCATCAAGGTCACCGGCCGGTAGTCCAGCGAGCCGGACACCAGCCGTTCGTAACGGTTGGCGACCCGTTCGAAGGTGCGGTCGACGAAACTCTGGAAGCGGCTGTGGATGTCAGCCTTGAGGATGCGCGCCGACATCATCGGGGTGATCGTGAGCGCCACGAAGCCCGAGATGATGACCGCGCCAGCGAGCGTAACGGCAAATTCGCGAAACAGCGATCCGGTAAGCCCGCCGGTAAACATCAGCGGCGCGAACACCGCGGCCAGCGTGATGGTCATGGCGATGACAGGCCCGGTGATCTCCTTCATGCCGACTGACGCCGCCTGCATCGGCGTCAGCCCTTCCTCAATGTGGCGGTGGATGTTTTCGAGCACCACGATGGCGTCGTCGACCACAAGGCCGATGGCCAGGACCATGGCGAGCAGCGACAAAAGGTTGATCGAATAGCCGAGCACGAACAGCAGGAAGCAGACACCGATCAGCGAAAGCGGAATGGTTACGACCGGCATCAGCACCGACCGGAACGAACCGAGGAACAGGAGGATCACGATCACCACGATCACCACGGCCTCGGCGATGGTCGTGAACACTTCCTCGATCGAGGCGCTGATCGTTTCGGTCGCATCGTAGACCATGGTGATCGTCATGCCTTCGGGAAGGCTGGCCTGGAGCGCCGGCAATTCGTCGATGACGGCGGCCGCGGTGTCCAGCGGGTTGGCCGCCGGCGTCGGGAATATGCCGATGAACGTGCCGGGTTCGCCGTTGAACTTGACGACCGTGTCGGTGCTTTCGGCCGCCAGTTCGACCTTGGCGACATCGCGCAGGCGCACCACATTGCCGTTTTGCGTCTTTAGCGGCAATTCCGCGAAGGCTTGCGGCGTCTGCAGCGTGGATTGCAGCGTGATCGAATAGGCGACGTATTCGTTCTTGGTCTTGCCCGGCGCCGATAGATAGTTCGAAGATTCAATGGCTGTGAGCACGTCGGTGGCGGTCAGGCCACGCGCGGCGAGCAGCACCGGATCGATCCAGACGCGCATCGAATAATTCGCCGCGCCGAGGATTTGCACCTCCGCCACGCCCTGGACGGTGGAAAGACGCGGCCTGATGACCCGCTCGATATACTCTGTGAGTTGCTCCGAGGTCATGTTCGGGTTCTGCATCGCCAGATACATGATGGCGAACTGCTCGCCCGTTCCCTTGACGATGGTCGGATCCTCGGCGTCGGTCGGCAGTTGGCCCCTGACCTGCTGCACTTTCGACATCACCTCGGTAAGCGCAACATCGGGATTGGAGCCGAGTTGCATCTGCACGGTGACGATGCTCGTCGAGGGGCGGCTCTGCGAAGTGACGTAGTCGATGTTTTCGGTCGTCGCGACGGCCGCCGCGATCGGCGCTGTGATAAAACCCTGGATGAGATCGGGGCTGGCGCCGGGATAGACCGTCGTGATGGTGATCACGGTCTCCTCGACCTCCGGATACTGGCGCACCGACAGGTTGAATATGCCCTGGAAGCCGAGCAGCAGGATCATGAAGGCGGTGACGAGCGACAGGACCGGCCGGCGGATGAAGATGTCGGAGAAGCTCATTTCGAGGCCGCCGTGATGTTTGCCGGATTGACGGTGTTGTCGACCTTGACCGGCGCACCGTTCGACAGGCGATTCTGGCCTGCCGTCACCACCTGGTCTCCGGGCTCGATGCCCTTGAGTACCTCGACCAGCCCCTGGGAGCGGCGGCCGGTGGTGACGAAGACCTGATCGACGACGAGTGCGGGTTCGGCGCTCTCCTGGTTTTCGGCTGGCGCTTCAGCGGCCGGCGCGGCGCCAGCCTGCGCCGGCTGGGCAGTTTCGGCTTCACCGGCCTTGTCTTCCGCCGGCCGCACGACAAAGACGTAATCGCCGTAGAGGCTGGTGACGACGGCCGTCTGCGGTAATGCGAGCACGCCGTCTTCCTCGGGCAGTTGCACCCGCACCTGGACGAACTGGCCGGGGCTCAGCCGGCCTTCGGGCTTCACGACCTCCGCCCGGATGGAGACCAGGCGCGACACCGGGTCGACCTTGGGTTCGATGCCGATGATGGAACCTGAAAAGGGCATGTCGGCGGCGCTCACGCCGAGCCGCACCGTCTGCCCGATCTCGACCAGTTCGAGCTGCTGTTCGGGTATCGAGAAATCGACGCGCATCGTTTCGAGATCCTGCAGTGTGGCGACGATCGTGCCGGGCGCGATATATTGTCCGTTATCGATGCGCGGAATGCCCATCGTGCCGGCGAAGGGCGCCGTCAGCTGCTTCTGCTCGAGAACCGCCTGGAATTTGGCCACCTGCGAGGCCGACGCCTCGGCCGCCGCCTTGGCGGACTCCACGTTTACGTCGGTCCCGACGCCGCGCTTCTGCAACTCGAGCGCGCGGTCGTAGGCAGTCTTGTCGAGCGCTGCCTGGGTCAGGCCTGCCGCAAGGTCGGCCTGCTGGACCACGTCGTCGAGCTGGACGAGAACGTCGCCCTGTTCGACGCGCTGATTGGCGGTAAACAAGACGTCCTTGATGATCCCGGAAGTCTCGACGGTCAGGTCGACGCCGCGCGCCGCGCCTATGGTTCCGATGGCTTCGATCCCCGGCGTCCACTTCATCGGTTCGACGATTGTCGCCGACACCGTGGCAGCCGCGACCGGCGCGTTCGCGAAATATTGCTCGATGGCCCGATCGCGGAAAATGTTGAAACCGATGATGCCGCCGCAGACCAGCACGAGCAGGACGAAGGCGATGATGAGGCGCTTGATCATGAAAATACCAGGGGTTCGAAACAATCTACGAACATTTGGCGATCCTGCAGGTTCCGCCCGTGCCGGACGGCAGCCCTTGCAAATCGAGCCGTTTACTGTACCGTCCGGACGGTATTGTCAACCTCCGGATGTAATCGGAGGAACTGTCAAAGGCGGGTTTGGGTCCGTGAAAAAGGCTATGCGCGAGAAAATACTGTCGGCCGCGGCCGCCTTGGCAGGCGACATCGGCCCGGGAAACCTGTCTCTCGATGCAGTGGCGGAGCGGGCCGGGGTGTCGAAGGGCGGCCTGCTCTACCATTTCCCGTCGAAATCGAAGCTCCTCGAGGCGCTGGTGGAGCAGCATCTGCGGGATTTCGACGCTGCGCTCAGCGAGAAGGAAAAGGCCCATGGCGGCGGGCCGAACAGCCTTGCAGCGGCCTATATCGACATGTTCGTTGCCGAGCAGGCGGAGCCTCCGCCCTCCGGTGTGCTCGCGGCGTTGGCGGAAAATCCGCAGCTTCTCGTGCCCGTGAGCCGCTTCAAGCGTTCGATGCTCGACCGCCTGAAAGAAAATGCCCGCGATCGGAACGCCGTGCTCGCCATTTTCCTGGCGGCTCGAGGGCATGCGCAGCCTGCGGCTGTTCGAGACGGACATCGTCACGCCCGCCGAGCGCGAAGCCGTCCTGGCCTTTCTGGCGGCTATGCTGGAAGCCGATCCCGAGTAGCGGTCACAAATGAACAGCGGGCCGAGGCCCGCTGTTTCGATGGCGCGAAGTACTTCGTGCTTACATGTTTTCGACAGCGCCGCAGAACTCGCGATACTTGATGGACGGGTTCTCCTCGCAATCCCTGCGCATGGTCGTGCGATTCTGCTCGGACATTGCCGCCCAGGCGCTCCTCAGCTCCTCGACCGGACGCAACGTGGTCAACGTGTCGTCGGTAAAGAAGGGTCTCATCAGAGTGGTATCTTCCAGGGAACTGGTGGTGGTCGGGTCGACCGCCGGGGCCGGGCCTGTATCGTCCTGGACCGGAGCGGTCTGCGCAAAGGCGCCGCTGGCGAGTCCAGCGGCAAGCGCTGCGATCGGGAGCATCTTGAATTTCATGACGGATTCCTTTCCTGTTCGAGTTGATCGATCAGCAGGCGATCACTGTTCAAAACGGTCCCAAAAAGGGATGGTTCCCCAAATCCACGCCTCCGCCGGAGCCATTGCGGCCGGCTGCCGGAGGCTGGAAGGCTCAGCTCTTGCGCTTGGGAATGCTGACGATGCGCGGGGTCCGGAAGGCCAGCGGATGAGCGTCGACCGGCGGCCGCGATGCGGCTTGAGGGTCCAGATTCTGCAGCGGCAGCTGCAGATAGGCGCCGTCGCGGATGCCCTGAAAGGTCTGCTCGACCATGGCGCCGAAGCCGCCGCCATGCATCCCGCTCAGGAATGCCAGCGTGTAGGCGGCCTTGCCCGAAAAGGAGAACGAGCAGTTTTCGAAGGAGCAGCCGGAAAGGACCGGCGGGACGCCGCCGCCGTAATCCAGTTCGCAACGGTCGAAGACGCAGTTCTCGAATCGCTTGCCGTCGAGCGAAAGCTGCTTGCCGCGGTAGGTCTTGCCCGTGTCCTGCACCGCCTGCGGCCTATTCGATGGCGTCCAGCTTGTCGATCGCGGCGGTGAAACCGTTCAGCGACAGCGGGATGGCGACCGGCTTGCGCGTCACCGATTCCATGCCGATGTTGAGGTTGGTTCCGGTCTTGAGCGCGGCGATGAGCGCCGCGTCGAGCGGCACGGCCGCATATGCGCCGTTCTGGTCGCTGGTCTGGATCGCAACGGATTTCTTTTCGCCGGCGTCGATCTGGTAGGAGGCGCCGGCCGGAATGAACAGGCCGTGTGGAAGCGCGAGCAGCATGGCCATCGAGCCGTCCTTCTGCTGCTTCCTGATCGTTACGGTAAGCACGCGCTGTCCGGTCTTGGCCTCTGTCAGGTTCTGCGACATCTGGCACTCGAGCGCGCCGGCATTGGCGCCGCTGGCGCAATTCACGACCCATGCGTTCACCGGTTTCTGAGGCGCCGCGGCTTTCCGGCTTGGGCGTTTCCTGCGCGAAGGCCGCTCCCGCGGCCGCCGCGAGCGTCAGCACAACCGGCAGGAGCAATACGCGCTTCGCGAGCGAACCGGCGGACAGGCGAGCCAACAATCCAGAAAAATGCATAGGTTACACCCGCTTAGTCGTTCGAGATATTGACTGGCGGATTAGTACAACTGTCGGGCCCAAGAAGAAAGACCGGTGGTCACTGAAAAGAGTTCGGCGACCGTGGCGGGAATGTCACAGTAATCCGGTTTTTCCATGCCAGTCCTTCGCATCCAAATTCCATGCTCGCAAATGGACGTAGAATGTTTACGCTCCGTAACGCGCGGTTGCGTGTGAGGGGTTCGGGGCATGGATTCGGGGGCAGGATCGCGCCAGACGCGGTCGCGGGCAACGTTTGCGGCCGACGCCGCCCGTGTCACTCGGCTTGGCTGGCGCGAGTTCTCGCGGCATCTGTGGAAAACCTCGGCCCTGTCCACCATCGCAATCGCCGGCTCGGGAGCCGCCGCGGCGCAGGAAGGTGTGCTCTGGCAGCCGCAGGTGCAGACCATCATCGGCGCCGACGAGCAGGGTGGCTACTCCTCGCTCGAAGGGTTCATTCCGCTTGCGCAGACGCCGGATTCCGTGCTGTTCCTGGATTTGCGGATAAAGCATGATTTCTCGAACGGAACCGGCGGCGATGTCGGCCTCGGTTTCCGCCATGTCGTCAATCCGGACCTCATCCTCGGCGGATACGCCTATCTGAATGTCGAGCGTTTCGACGGGCATCAATATACCGGCGCGACCCTCGGCGTCGAAGCGATCGGCACCAATTTCGACGCCCATGTCAACGTACACCTGCCGTTCGGCGAGACATCGGAAACGACGTCCAGCTCTTCCTCCAGCCTTTCCCTAGTGGGCAACCAGCTGCTCGAGCAGATTTCTGTCCTGGACAGCCGCGACTACGCTTCCTCGGGCATAGAGGGCGAATTCGGGGTCCAGGCGCCGGTGGACCTGCCCGAGGACCATTCGCTCAGGCTGCATGTCGGCGGCTATCATTTCGACGATGTGGACGACATCGCCGGCAGCATTACCGGCGGCAAGGCGGGCTTCGAATACAAGATCGGCGACGTCTTCGGCGACAGCGGCGCGTCCGTGGTGTTTGGCGGCGAGGTCCGCTACGACAATCGCGACGGAACCCATTTCGCCGGCTCGGTGCGGCTGACGGTTCCGCTTGGCGGGACGGATCGCGCCGAGGGCGACACCCGCCCTGAACCCGCCTATGCGGTAAGCGAAGGCCTGCGCAAGCGCGCCAATGAGCGCGTGCGCGGAGACATCGGCGTGCGGGTCGACAATGTCGAGAGTGGCAGTTCGCTGAGCCGCCGGGCGATAAACGCGCGCACGGGCAGCGCCTTCGGCTTTTTCTTCGCCGCCGACGGGGAGAACACGCTCGGCCTTGGCACGCTCGGCGATCCGACCACCCTCGACGACGCGGTCACGAGGGCCGGGGTCAATGGCTTCGTGGTGGCGCTCGGCGGCTCCGGTAATCTCCTGACCGAGGGCGTCACCCTGCAAAATCGCCAGACCGTCATCGGCGGCGGGCAGTCGGTGCAGGCGCGGCTCATCAGCGGAGCAACGGAAGACTTCAGCTTCGGCGGCAGCGATGGCACGATCGGAGGCACTAACGCCGCAAATCCGGTGATCTCGCTGGCGAACGGCAATACGCTGAACGGCATCACCGTCACCGGCGGCCGCGTCGGCATCTTCGGCAACAACATCAACGGCGCGACGCTGACCAACGTCACCGTCAACGCGGCGGGCTCGCACGGCGCGTCCTTCACCGGCACGTCGACAGGCGTGAACGCCTCGAACTTCACCGCCTCGAACAATGGCGGCTCGGGCCTGTCGATCGAGGGCGACGGCACCTACAATTTCACCGGTACGACGCTGCTTTCGGGCAATGCCGTCGACGGCCTAAACATAACCGGGGACGGCACTTACAATTTCCAGACGCTGAACACGATCGACAACGCCGACGACGGTATCGACGTGACGTCCAATGGCGGAAAGTTCAACACCACGGGCGGCACGGTTTCAGGCAGTGGCGATGTCGGCGTGATCATCGACCCGATCACGGCGAATGTCGTGCTGACCTCGATCAGCCATGACGGCGGAACGTCCGGCGTCGTGCTCGACGCGGTTTCCGGCAGTTTCACCGTGACCGGCGAGACGACGATCTCGAACACCTCCGGCCCGGCGATCGCGATCTCCAACTCGCCGGCGTCGATCCGGTTCGCCGACATCACGATCACCCAGCCGGGCGGCGACGGCCTGACCTTTGCGGGAACCAACGGCCCGGTCGTAGTCGGCGATATCGTTATCACGGGACTCGGCGCCGGCAATGCCGGCCTCGATTTTTCCGGCAGCCGGACCACTTTCACCGCGCAGTCGGTGGCGATCAGCGGAACCGGAGCGGCCGGCTCGACCGGCATCGACCTCTCCGGCACGCTTGGGGGCTCGTCGATAATCATAACCGCCGGAGGCGTTATCGCGAGCGTCGAAACCGGCGTGCAGCTCGGCGTGAACGGTGCAGGCGCGGCGACGGCGAACGCGAATTTCGTCTTCGGCGGTGGCACGATCGCCGGCTCCAATGCGGCGCTCGACGCGCGGGGCCTCAACCCGCTTGCCGGCACATATGCCTTCGGCTCGACCGTGTTCAACGGCGCGCAGCTGTTCGACCTCGCCAACCTCATATTCGTCGGCTCGACAGCCACCGGCGCGGGCGACGGCTCCTCGGTCAACGATCTGGCCAGCATCGACACGGCCGACGCCAATGCCGGGTCGGGCATCGTTTTCGCGCTGGTCAATGACGGCGCCGTCATCAACGACGCGAACGGATTTACACTCGACGACGGTCAGACGCTGGCCTCCTTTGGCAATGGCCGCCAGTTCGCGCTCGGCGGGGTGCCGCTCAATGTCACCGGCGGCAATGTCCAGCACGGGGCGATGCAGGACGATCCGACCGGGCTGGGCGCGGCGACGCTGACCAATCTCGGCGTCGGCAATACCGTTATCCTGGGCGACGGCACGATCGTCGCCGACATCGATATCTCGAATGGGACCGGCGGCGCCGGCATCTTCGGCGACAATGTCGACGGCGCGACGCTGACCCGCGTCGATCTCGTCGGCGCAGGCGCGCTCTTCACCGGCACGTCGACCAATGTCAGTGCCACCGATTTCAGCGCGACCGGAAGTTCCGGCTCGGGATTGCAGATCGAAAGCGACGGCACGTTCGTCTTCGACGGCACCACGACGCTGTCGGGCAACCAGGCCGACGGCCTCAACAGCTTTGGCGGTGGCGACTACACGTTCGCCCGGCTGAATGTTCTGAACAATGGCGGCGGCGGAATTGCAGCTTCGTCTGGATCGTTTGTCATCGGGGCCGGTATCGTCGCCGGCAACGGGCTAGCCGCCGTCCATTTCAATTCCGCGGTTCTCGACGTCACGCTCGATTCTGTTTCACATGACGCCTCCTCCGCTGGGGGCTCCAGCGGCATAGTATTGTCGGCCACCGAGGGCAGCTTCGCCGTTTTGGGCGCCACGTCGATCAGCAATACCGAAATTGGCGGAATCAGCATAGGCGGCGGTTCGATCGATGTCGGGTTTGGGGGAGCTGTATCCGTCGAAGACGTCTCCCTCGGCGGCGGCATCTCAATAATATCCACGGCGGGGACAGTTGCGTTCAGCGACACGGTCGACATTCGCCGTGTGAGCGACGTCGGCCTCTGGATAGGGAATTCAGGCGTCGATTTTAATGGCGCCGTGGCCGTGGAAGGGGCCGGCTTCGACGGCATTTTCGTGCAGTCGACGGATAGGCCAGTCAACTTCCATGCTCCAGTTGTTGTCAATGGCGCCGGAGCCACTGGTTTCGCTGTTAGCGGCGGCAACGGCCCTATAACCCTGGACGGCGGGCTGACTGTCGAGCGCGCGGCTTTCGGCGGTATTTCTGTCGATAATTTCGGCGGGTCAATCAGCTTCGGTGGCCCGGTCTCGTTAAGCGAGGTGGGCGACGGCATCAGGATCGGAGATTCGGCGGGGAGTGTGAGCTTCACCGGTCAAGTCGCGATCAATCAATCGTTCGGCAACGGCGTAACGCTGGACACGAATACCGGCGCCGTCACCTTCGCTGACATATTGGTTAGCGATGTTTTCCTTAACGGTATCGAGGTCATCGGCGTCAACGGCACGATCGACTTCGGCAATATTGACATCAGCGGCATCGGGGCGGCCACTGGCCTCGACCTTTCCGGCAGCACGTCGATCTTCTCGGCGCTCTCGCTGGATATAGCCGGAACCGGAGCGGCAGGCTCGACCGGCATCGACCTTTCCGGCACGCAGGGCGGGTCCGTGACCATCGCCAATGGCGGCGTCATCCAGGACGTCGATACCGGCGTGCAGATGGGTGTGAACGGCCCCGCCGGTACGATGGCGAACACGGATTTCGTGTTCGGCGGCGGTTCGGTCGAAGGCGCGACCGCCTCGCTCGACATGCGCGGGCTGATCTCGTCGAGCGGCACCTATGCTTTCGGCTCGACGGCGCTGACCGGACCGCAGCTTTTCGATCCGACCAACATCATCTTCGTTGGCGCCAGCGCCACCGGGGCGGGCGACGGATCGTCGGTCAATGATCTGATCGACGAGGCCGGAGCCGACGCCATTGTCGACGCCGACGCGATCTTCGTGCTGGTCAACCAGGGCGTCGACATCGTCACCGATATCTTCGGCTTCAGCCTTGCCGACGGCCAGACGCTCGCCTCGTTCGGCAATGGCGCGACCTTCAACGTCGGCGGCGCGCCGATCAACGTCACCGGCGACAATGTCGCGAGCGGCTTTGTGCAGGCCGACCCGACCGGCCTTGGCGCGGCGCGCCTCGTCAACAACAGCGTCAGCGGCGCCACGATCATGTTGGGCAGCGGCAATCTGGTCGCCGACCTGATCGCGGGCGGCAACGCCACGGGCTCCGCAATTCAGGGCATAAACGTCAATAATGTGCGCATCTCCGGCGTCGAGATCGACAGCGGCTCCCGTGGACTCCTCTTCAGCGGCGTCACCGGCGTGGTCGAGATCGACGGCATCGCCATCGACGGAACCGTCCACGACGCCATCAGCATCGACAACTCGACTGCTGCGTTTGATTTCCAGGGAACCACGCGGATAACGAACGCTGGGCGCGATGGCATATCTTTCACAGGCGTGTCCGGCAGCGTCGTCTTCGATTCGATCGATATCGACAGCGCGTCGAACAACGGCGTCAGCATCGCCAATTCGTCCGCGACCTTTACGTTTGGCGGGACCACGGACGTAACGAATGCCGGCGTCGACGGCGTTTCGCTTACGGCGACGAGCGGTACGGTCGATTTCAGTTCGCTCGCGATCGCCGGCGCCGGCCGCGACGGCCTCTCTATCATTGGCGCCATCGGCGACGTGACCATCGCCGGCGGCTCTATCGCGTCGCCGGGGCTCAACGGCATCACGATCCGCGACCAGAACGTGGCGAGCGTTATCGACATTTCGAATGTCAACGTCACCGCTTCCGGCGGCGACGCACTCGCTATTTTCAACGCGCTCGGGCAAATCGCCTTTGCCGGCGGTTCGCTTGTGCAGACGGGCAACGGCGGGATCGTCGACATTGCGGATAGCGGCGGCGACATTGACATCAATACCGCAATGTCAATCGCGGGCAATGGCGCAGGCGTCGCCATCGAGGGCATTTCGGGCACGGTCGAAGTTTCTGGATCGCTCTCCCGCACGGGCGGCAGTGTTGGCCGTATCCTCGAAATAGGCTTGGTAAGTGCGATCAGCGGCGACATTGCACTGAACGACCTCGCAATCGAGTCGAGCGCCGGCGGCGGCATACGGATCGACCAGATTGATGCCGGTGCGTCCGTCCAGTTCGACCAGAACTCGACCATCGATCTGACCGGAACCAGCGGGGGCATCGAGCTGACCGATGTTGCCGGCGTCGTCTCCATCGACGCGGCCGTAAACATCCAGAATCCAACGTCCACCGGAATCTCTGTGTCCGACACCACGGGAACGGTTGCGTTCGGCGGCCCTGTCACGGTGAGTTCCGGCGCCGTCAATGCGGTCGCCCTGTCCAACAATGCCGGCGGTACTATTACTTTCGACGGCGCGCTCGACATCGACACGAGCACGGGCGTCGGCTTCAGCGCTGACGGCGGCGGCGCCGTCTCCATCGGCGGCGCGGGCAGCCAAACCATCGACACGGAGGGCGGGACCGCGCTCCAACTGTCGGGCGTCGAGATCGGCTCCATCGATATCGACCAGATTACGGTCACAGACGGCTCCGGGACCGGCACGGACGTTGCCGTGTCCATCGATGGGACAACCGGTGGAACGCTGGCTTTGGGCGGGGTGTCGACTGAAAACGCCACGAGCACCGGCGTATTCATCGCCAACGCTGCCGGCACTTATAATTTCAACGGCGTGACGTCGGTCGAAGGCTCGCAGGGCGTAGGCATTCACATCGTCGGGTCCGCCGGCGCAATCTCCTTCGCCGAAGTCGATTTTGATGACATCGACATACAGGGCACATTCCTGGTTTCGAACGACTCGGTCGCCATTCGCGGCGGCACGATCGGCCGCACGGGCGACGACGCCATTTTGAGCAGCGACACGTCGCTGACGGTTCAGGACCTGACGATCGGCGCCGGCGCCGGATCGGCTGTGAACGGCATCCGGATCGTCAATTGGGACCAGGACCGGACCGTCGCGATCGAAAACCTGAATACCACATCGACGTCGGGTATCGGCGGTTCGGCGGTCAGCGCAACGGCCACCGGGTTAGGGACGCTGACGCTCAACCTAAGCGACAGCGTGCTCCGCTCCACGGGCACGGCGTTTGACGTATTCGCGAGTACAGGGCTGGCGAATACGATCCGCCTCACCACGGATAGCAACAGCTTCGAAACCGCAACTGGCGTGCCAACGGTGCGCATCGACGGCCAAAACCTGTCGGCTACCGAAAACACGATTGTCGTGCAGTCCTTCGCCGATAACACCATCATCGGCAACGGCGTTGGCGGCGGCGTATCCTTCAGCGATGCCACCTTCGACGCCGACCCGGACGCGACGGGCATCCAGCAGCCGGCAGCAGGCGCCTTTCAGATCGGCCAGGGTACGGCCGCTGGACAGCGCGTGCAGGGCGCCGGCCTGACCTTCACGAACACCAGCGGTGACATCGGGTTCACCGCCCTCGACATATTCAACAGCGCCGGTACCGGCCTCCTGGTTTCGACGTCCGCTACCGATTTCACGCTCGGGTTGGCGGCCGGCACGCTCGACACGGCCGGCGGGCCGGCCATCTTTCTCGACGGCGTGAATTCGGCGATCACGTTCACGAACGTCACCTCCGCAAACAGCGCTACCGAAGGCCTTACGTTCAATGACGTGAGCGGCGCGTTCGCCGTGACTGGGACGACGACCGTAACCAATCCGGGCGCCACCGGAATAACGATCGGCGCGAACCAGGCGGCGATCACGTTCGGCACCGTGGCGCTGAGCAACATCGGCGCGAACCGGACGGGCCTGGCGCTAACCGGCACCAACGGCGGCAGCATCGCTTTCGGGTCGCTTTCGATAGCGCTGGCCGGCGACAACGCCGTCGGCGTCGCGCTCAACGACGCCATAATGAACGGCGACCTCAGCGCCACCGATTTCGACCTGACCAGCACCAGCAATGTCGGGACCATCGGCGTCAATCTGGTGAACACCACCGGTTCCGGCACGATCCGCCTCGGCGACACTGTGGCGGATGGCGGGCAGAGCGCCTCGATAACGGGCGTCGACGACGGCGTGCTTTTCTCCAGCACGACGAATGTGAATTTCATCTTCGGCGATGGCGAGAACATCACCGATATCGGCTCGCTCATCGACGCCGTCACGCCGGTGAACACGATTGACACGCTTCCGCTCGCCGGAAACTACAATTTCCTCGATGCGACGCTGGTCGGCGATACCTCGTTCCTGCAGGGGTTGTCCTATTTCGTCGTCGACAATCTCGGGACCAGCGGCCTCGGCACTTTCGATGACCCTGGCACGATCGCGGAGGCCGAGGCGTCGGGCGCCGCCGTCATCGTGCTGGTCGACCGCACCCTCGACAACACCAGCAACCTGATCGACCTTCTTCTGCAGGCAAGCGGCGGCAGCGCAAATTCGCTCGACCTGGACGATGGCCAGGTCCTGATCGCGCTCAGCGCGGGTGAGGGGATCGATGTCGCCCCGCTTGGTGCGCTCGCCACCGGCGCGCCGCCCTCGTTCCAGTTCTCGGCCATCGGCGGCACGACGATCACCGCGCCGACAACCGGCATCGACAACGTCCTGCCGACGCTGACCACCGGGGTCGGCAATACGGTCAACCTTGCAGGCCAGGCCGGCGTCCAGAACTTACTGATCGGCAACACCGGCGCGGGCGACGGCATCTTCGGCTCGTTCGGCACGGGCGAGAACCTGACGATCCGCAACTCGACCATCGGTGGCGCGACCGCGCTCAACATCTCGGCGACAGCCGGCGTGACGGTCTTCGCCTTCAACGACCTGACACTTGAGGGCACGCTGCGGCTGGACGGGACAGGCGGCGACCTGACGGCGACCGGCACGGGCGTGAACACGATTGCCGTCGCTGGCGGGCAGGCCGTCCTCATCCGGGACGTGCTCGCCGACATCACGCTCGCCTCGATATCCGGCTCAGGAGGCGCGGTCCCGCAGAATGGGGTCGAATTCCTTGATTTGGCAGCCAATTCGGATTTTGCAGTCACCGGAACGACCACGCTCGACAATTATGCCGGCGGCAACGCGATCTTGATCGACGGCATTGCCCAGGACGATGTGTCTGTCTCGTTCGGCCAGACCGACATCAATACCATCTTGAACGGCACCCCGGCCAACGGCGGCGTCCTGGTCAGCAATATAATTGGTCAGAACACGACGATTGATTTCGGCGCGGTCAATTTCGGCAGCGCGGCGGTCACGCGATCGAATGTCGGGCTGGAACTTTCCGCGATCAGCGGATCAGGCTTCGATCTCGACATCGCCAGCCTGACCGTCAACAACGCCGTCGGCGGCATCCTCGCTGGCGGCGTGAATGCAGGGTCCGTAACGCTCGGCGGGTTGTTCTCTTCAACCAACCTCCTTTCGGCGGCCATAGACGTTTCAAACTCGGCGGCCGAGTTCGGGTTCGACGGCACAGCCACGGTCACCAATGCCGGAGCCGGTCTCGGCGGGGGCATAAGGCTGTCCGGCAACAGCGGCCCGGTCGTCTTCGCGCAGCAAACCACGATCAGCGTCGGAGACGCGACCGGTGTCGAGATCTCCGGCGCGACCGGCGCGACCAGCTTCAACGGGCTGGACATCACCGTCGGAAACGCCACCGGCTTTGCCGCCGGAACCGGCGCGGCGGGCACCGTCGCCGTGCTGGGGGCGGACAACGACATCACCGTCGCCAGCGGGGTGGCGCTCGATCTCGCGGCGCTGAGCGTAGGGGCGGGCGGGCTCAATTTCGACATGGTTGCCTCCGGAGGCGGAGCAATCGGCATTTCCGCGAGTGGCCTGAACCTCGCCGCCGGCGATGTCGCCATCGCGTCGGTAGATCTCGACGGTCACGCCCCCGCGTCGGTCGTCCTCCTGAACATCAACGGCGCAGGAGGAAGTTTCACCATCGGCGGCGGCGATATCGATGCCGCCGGAACCGGCGTGCTGGTGGCGGGCGGCAATTCTGCCGTCATCAACATCGCGACCGCCGGCGGCCTTACCATCGACGGCGGCGCGATCGGACTGGACCTGCAGCACAGCGCAGGCACCGTCAATATCGGCACGGGTTCCGGTTTCGTGGCGGTCGGCAATACGGCTAGGCCGGTAGCCGGCCTGGTATTCGCCTCGTCCGGCATCGTCAACATCGGCAATGCCGCCAATGCTTCTTCCATCGGCGCCGTCTCGCATGCGATCTCGCTTGACTCGGCAGGCACGCTCAATGTCGTGAACCTCACGGCGCGCAGCACCGGCGGCAGTGGCATCGCGGCCGCCAATTTCGGCGGCAGCGCCAGTTTCAACGGGCTTACCATCCTGGGCATCGCCGGCGCGAACAATGCGATCGCCATCGTTCAGGCCGCCAATTCCAGTACGTTCGACTTTACCGGCCTGACCATCGGCGGCTTTGCCGCGCTGGCCACTGGCAACGGCATCGACATCGCCGCGAGCGGCGCCGGCAGTGTCGAGTTCAATCTGATTTCCGGCAATTCCGTCGCCTCACCCGGCACGGGCCTGAACGCGTTCCAGTCGGCCGGCGCGACGGGCACGGTGGCGCTGGGACTCGACGGAACCGTTTGGGAAACGATCGCAGCGGGCACGCCCGCCATCTCGGTCGGTAGCGATACGCCCGGCGGGACATTCATCACTGCCTTCGGCTCCAACACCGTCACCGGCAATGGCGTCGGCGGCGGGATTTTCTTCAATGGCGTCAGTTTCGACGCTGATGCCGATGTCGGCAACGGCATCCAGCAGGTGGTCGCCTCCGGCCCGAACCGGATCGGAACCGGCGCCGCAAATCGGGTTTCCGGCGCTGGCCTGTCCTTGCTCGACACCAGCGGCAGCCTCGATGTCGGCGCGCTGGATATCTTCAACGACAGTGGAGCAGGGGGCTTTGCGCTGGTCGTCGACACCACGACGCTCGGAACGACCTTTGCCTTTGAAAGCAATGGCGGCACGATCGACAACGCGAATGGCGGCGCGGTTCGCGTCGATACGGCGACGCTATCGGGTTCGTTCGCCTCGACCAGCGCCACATTTGCTTCGGGCAGCGGCATCGACCTGCAGCGTGTTGCCGGCGGCTTCGATTTCGGCGGCGGCGCGCTCATCAACAATGGCGGTTCCGCGGCGTTCAACATCGGTGCGGCGGCGACAAATCTGTCCGGCGGCTCGGCCGTCATCTCCTACGGCGGGAATGTCGTCACCGGCGCTGGCGCGACCGGCCTGGCTGTTTTCATCGCCGAACTCGACGGCGGATCGGTGACGCTGTCGGGCAATCTGATCGATTCGAGCGCGGCAGCCGGCGGCGGCATCCTGGTCCAGAACCTCGACAACGGTGCGGCGAGCGTGACCTTCTCCGGCAACAGCGCGATCAGGACCGGCGCCGCAACGGGCGTGACGCTTGCCGACAATGCCAGCGGCACGATCGGTTTCACCGGCGGACTGACGATCGCCACCACGACCGGCACCGGCTTCCTGGCGTCGGGCGGAGGCGTGGTCAACGTCGGAGCGGCCGGTTCGCAGACGATCGGCACCGAGGCGGGAACAGCGCTGAATCTTAACGGAGTTACGCTTGGCAGCGTCAATTTCGACCAGATCGAGATTGTCGACACCAACGCCACCGGTACGGACAGCGCGGTCATCCTTGACGCCACTTCGGGCGGAACGCTGACTCTTGGCGGCTTGTCGACCGAGCGCGCGATCAGCGACGCCGTCTCGATCAGCAACGTCGTCAGCGGCGTCTACAACTTCGGAAACACGAGCGTTCTCAGCACCGGCTTCGGCTCCGATGTCGTGAGCATCTTCAATTCGGCCGGCTCGTTCACCTTCGCGGATCTGGATGCATCACAGCTCACCGGCATGGCGTTGAACCTCGACGCAAGCAGCGCGACCGTCACCGTCTCTAGCGGCACGATCGTGAAGGGTAGCGTCGGCAGGGCGATCTCCGTGACGGGCGGGGATACCAGCACCGTCGTCTTCGACGCGGCGGTCACCGCAACCAACGGTACCGGCCTGCTGTTCGACGACGCGGACGGTTCCTACAGCTTCGGCGCAGCGCTCGTGCTCAGTGATGCGGGCTTCGCCTCCGGCATCGGCATCGACATCCTCAACGATTCCGACGGCGGCTTCACCTTCGACGATGTGCAGATCACCAATACGGCGGCTGCCACCGCGCTCGGAGACGACATCCTGCTCGGCGCGGCGGCGATCGCGGTGGATATCTACGACAGCGCCGATGCAACGACGAGTTTCGGCGATCTCGACATCGTCTCGGCGGCCGACATCGGGGTGGCCGCACGCGACGGGGGCACGGTGAATGTCGGCTCGGCGGGCGATCCGAGCACCATCAATGCCGGCTTCGGACTGGTTTATTACGATTCCTCGGGCTCGGTCATCAATGCCAACATTACCGCTGGCACGCTTGTCGCGCCCGGCGACCTTTGGATCGAGACGACGGCGAGTTCGTCGTTCGGCTTCTACCCGCTGGATGGCCAAACCGGCGTAAGCCTCATTGCCGATCAGGCCGATACCAGCTTCTCCATGGCCGACAGCACAATCTTCGGCGCAGGCGGCTTGATCAGCGCCAATGTCGGCTTTGTCGATCAGCAGATCGCCCTGGACCGGAACGCCTTCAGCAGCGATGGCGGCCCCGGAATCTACGTCAATGGCTTCGGCCCGGGCGGCGTCTTCGTCACCAGCCTCGACAGCAACACGATGGACGACAGCGACGGCAATCCTCAGTTCGACGAAGCTGGATTCGTCTTCGATACCGTCACGTTCGACGCCGATCTGTCGAACGGCGTCATCGACATCGTGACTGGTGGCGCGACCCGCATCGGCAGCGCCGGGATCCGCGTCAACAATATCGGCCTGCAATTGATCGATGTCGAAGGCGCGCTGTCCTTTAGCGATCTCGACATCGCCACCGAAGGCGAGTTGGGCCTCGACGTGTTCGGCGCCGGCCCGACGCCGGCCGGCTTCGAATTGGATATCCTTGCAGGCGATATCGACGCCCTGGACGGGCAGGCGCTATATCTGGAAAACGCGACGCTCGACGTGACGCTATCCTCGGTCACCAGCACCAACGCTTTTGGATGCTGCTTCTCGACCGGCGACGGCATTGCATTGATAAACCTGGCAGGCAGCTTCGAGGTCACCGGAACGACAACGGTCACCGGAGCGCAGGCCAACGGCATACTGATCGAAGACAGCGCCGCTTCGATCGCCTTCGGAACCACTAACGTCGTCATGACCGGCGGACCGGGCAAATCCGGCATCGACTTCGCCGGCACGAATGCGTCGGTGACCTTCGGCACGACGACCGTTTCGGGCATCGGCGAGAGCCAGACCGGCATTGATTTCTCCGATGCCGAAACTACCGCGACCTTCGGCCTGACAACGATCACTTCGCCGACCGGCAGCGGCGGCAGCATCGGCATCGACCTTTCCGGCACGCTCGGCAACCGCACGATCACCTTCGCCCAAGGATCGAATATCGACAATCTCAATGTCGGGGTACAACTCGGCACCGCCGGGCGAGGTGGGGCGACGGCGAACGCGACCTTCACCTTCGGCGACGGCAATGCCGTGGACGGCCTGGAATCCTTCATCACGGCAGCCGCCGGCGGCTATACGGTCGATACGATCGGCCTCGATCCGGCTTCGGGCTCCTACGATTTCGACGATGTCTTTTTCATCGGCGACGCCAATCTGGTGGTTGCGCCCGATTCGGCGACCTTCGTCTCTCAGAGCGGTGGACAGTTCACGGCGGGCGGCGCATTGGGCCTCAGCCAGACCATCGATACGATCTCACTGGCCGACGCGGATGCGCTGACGGCGGCGGGAACCGTTTTCGCCTTTGTCGGCCCGATCAACCTCGCGGCAGCCGGCTTCGACCTCGATGCCGGCCAGTCGATCACCGGCTTCGGCAACGGCAACATCGTGTCCTTCGGCACGATCCAGCCGGCCAACGTCTTCGGCGATCTCGGCGCGACCGGCGCCGCTGTCACCGGGAACGAGACGACCATCATCGGGACCGACACGCTGTTCACGCTCGCTGGCGGCAACGAAATCCGGCACACGACGTTCGACCTGAGCTCGGGCGTGGTGGGCAGCGCCGTTTTCTCCGCTACCACCATAGGCGCCGGCAACGACATAACGATCGAGGGCGTCACGATCACCGGCGTCGGGCAGGGCAGGGTCGCCTTCGATCTGACCGATCTCGCCTCCGATGTGTTCATCCAGAACAACGACATCGCCATCGCCGGCACTTTGCTCGACGTCTCCGGCGGTTCGGGCGACATCACCATCACGCGTGGCACGCTGCCTAATGGCGGCCCGGCCGGCACGCTGTCCGCCGCACGGGTCATCGTCAATGGCAAAACCGCGGGCGCCACGGTCGCTTTCACCAACGGGCTGACGCTGTCCAGCGGCGCGGACGACGCCGTCCTCCTGACGGGCAATACAGGTGCGGCGGTCTCCTTCGCCGGCGGCCTCGACATCGCCTCGACCACCGGCCGTGGCTTTGTCGCGACAGGCGGCGGCACGATCAATGTCAGCGGCGCGGGCAACACGATCGCGACGACCACCGGGACCGCCATCGACCTCAACGGCGTGGGCATCGGCGGCGACGGCATGAATTTCGCCACCGTGGGGGTCAACGGCGCGGCGACCGGCATCAATCTCACATCGATCATGTCGGCAGGCGGCGGCGTTGCGCTCGGAACCGTCAACCTGCAGAACGTCACCTCGCGCGGCGTCGACATCGAGACCGCGCTTGGCGCGGCCCTTTCCATAACCGACCTCGACATCGGATTGGCCGGCGGTGCAGCGATAGGCTTCGACCTCAGCAGCGTCGCCGGCCTGAACGCCGATATCACCGTCAATAATCTCGGCATTACCAGCGCGGCAGCAGGCACGACGATCGGCGTCGACCTGAGCGGCGCCGCCGGCTCGGGCGTGGTGCGGTTCGGCGGTGATGCCGCGGCCGGCGACAATGCGACGATCTCCGGGGTCCTCAACGGCGTCATGTTCTCGGCAACGACCGATCTCGGCGAGGACGGCGTCTCTCCCGGCCTGGTATTCGGGGATGGCGAGGGCTCGGACATCGAATCGTCGATCGCGAGCAGCGGGCTGGCGATCGCCGGCACGCTTCCCGGCAATGGCGACTACAACTTCCAGGATGTCGATTTCGGCGCGAGCAGTGTCAGCAATCTGAGTCCGGTGTCGATCTATTACGTAGACCCGGAAGGCAATGGCGACGGCTCGCTCTCCAATCCGGGCAGCATCGGCGGCGCCGAGGGTTCGACCGCAAACGTCATCGTGTTGATCGACAATTTGGTCGATGGCTTGTCGGGCATCATCGACATGCTGACGCAAACCAGCGCCGGCAACGTCAATTCGCTCGACCTCAGGGACGGCCAGGTGCTGATCTCGTTCAGCAGCGGCTCACCGGCGACAATCGACGTGGCGGAGCTCGGCATCAATCCGGGCGGCGGCGCTCCGTCGACTTTCTCGTTCACCGGCGTGCAGACGTCGACGGTCATCGACCGGCCGGGCGGCCTCGACACGGAGCGCCCGACGCTGACCACCAGCGCCGCGGCAGGAACCGTGCTGCTGCCGACGCTGACCGACGGCGTCGGCCGCATCACTTCCGGTATCGACAATGTGCTGATGACCAACACCGGCGCGAGCGGCGACGGCGTCAATCTCTACAACGACGATCTGTCGACCTTCGTCATCCGCAACAGCTCCATCACCGCGAACGGCAACGCCATCGATATCTGGGACCAGGACAGCGTGGGCCTAGCGGCCGATACGCTGATCCTGTCGATCGACGGCAATACGCTGCGCTCGAACCTCAATCTCACGGCGGGCTTCGATGGCCAGACCCTCGGCTTGACATCGAACACCGTCGCCATCCGATCCTTCGCCAACAACGTTCTCGTCGGCGGCGCCACTGGCGGTGGCGGCATCCTCTTCAGCGGCGTCACCTTCGATGCCAGCGACGCTGCAGGCATCCAGGCCGTGAATGCGGGCAGGCTTTCGATCGGCGCGGCGGGAACGCCGCAGCAGGGCTATGGCCTGTCGATGAACAATGTTTCGGGCACACTCAATTTCGCCGACCTCGACATCGTCAACAATGGCGGCACTGGCCTGTTCGTCGATAACGACGCGGCCAATGACGGCACCAAAGACACGGACTTCACGCTGACCGTCGACAGCGGCGGCGTCGGCAATGCCACCATCGTCACCACCAATGGAACGGCGCTCGATGTCGACCCACTGACTTTCAATGCGGTATTCAGCGCGATTACGGCGAGTGGCGACGTCAACGGCATCCGGCTGGACGGGCTGACTGCGACATCCTCGCTACGCGTCAGCGGTGCCACGAGCATCACCGGGACCAGCGGCTTCGGCCTCTCCTTCACCAACAACGCCGCCGGCGCGACCTATCAGTTCGACGGTGCGCTCACCATCGACAATAGCCTCACTGGCGAAGGCATCCTGCAAACGAGCGGCGTGCTCACGGCGGCCGGCCAGGTCGTTATCACTACATCGATCGGCGTGGGAATTTCGCAATCCGGCGGCACCGCCAACTTCAATGCCGGCCTGACGATCGCCTCCACGACCGGCACCGGCGTATCGGCTACGGGCGGTACGATCAACGTTGCAGCGTCCGGCACCCGCACCATCAATTCGACTGCCGGAAAGGCACTTGACCTGAACGGCGTCACCGCCAACATCAACCTGCAATCTGCAGCCGCGGGCGGTGGCAACATCGGCGTTAGTCTCGTAGGCATGTCCGGCTCGCTCGATGTCACCGGCACGGTCACGATCAACGATTCGGGCGCCGATGGCATGTGGATCTCCAACTCGCCGGGCACGGTGACCTTTGGGAGCGTGGCCATCAACGGCTCCGGCGGCACCGGCATCGAGATAACCGGCGCCAACGGCGTTATCGCCATCAATGGCGGCAATATCGGCGGCAGCGACGACCCGAATAGCCTCGGCGTTTTCATCGACGGCGGCACCGCCAACGTCACCATCAATGCCGCGATCACCAAGGCTAGCACTGGCAAGATCGTCCAGGTGTTGAACCGAACCGGCGGCACCGTCACCTTTGGTGGCAATCTCAGCGCGACAGGCGGCTTCGACAACGGCATCGACGTCCATTTCAACAGCGGCGGCGCGGTCAACTTCACCGGCACGACCAAGACGCTGAGCACCGGCACAAACACGGCGGTTTCGCTCGCCGACAACGCCGGCGCGACGATCAACTTCACCAATGGCGGACTGGACATCGACACCACCACCACCGGCGTCGGGTTCAACGCCACGGGCGGCGGCACGGTGACGGTTCAGGGCGCGGGCAACAGCATCGCTTCGGTGAGCGCAGCCGCGCTGAATGTGCAGAACACATTCATCGGCGCGAGCGGCTTGACGTTCCAGAGGATCGATGCGGGCAATGCGACGGCGGACGCCGACCCGGCAAACGGCATCGTGTTGAACACTACCGGCACCACGGCCGGCACTCATGGCGGGCTGACCATCACCGGGACAGGCACAACAGATGGTTCGGGCGGCGTCATCCAGAACATCGGCACCCGTGGCGTCTCGATCATCAACGCGAGGGCGATCTCCCTTAGCAACATGACCCTGACCAATGCCAACATGACCGACGGCACGTCGCTCGATCTCGACATTTCCGCCTCGAATGCCGCCATCTATTTGAGCGGCGTCACCGGAGCTGCGCTTAACAACATCGACATCAGCGGGACGGCGGATAACGGCATAACCGGCCTCAACGTCAGCGATTTCACGATGGACAACAGCACCATCACCCAGGCCGGGAACAACGCTAACGAAAGCGGGATCGAGTTCAGCAACCTGTCGGGCACCTCGTCCATCTCGAACTCAAGCATCACCTTCTCGGAGACCAACAGCCTCGACGTCGTCAACACCGACGTCAATCTGAACCTGACCCTCAATAACGTGACTTTCAGTGACACCCAGACCGTCTCGTCGGGCGGTGCGACAAACCTGAATGGCGAAGGCGGGTTCCAGTTCAGGAGCTTCAGCAGCGCGGCCGGGGCGCCGGTGACCGACATCAACGTCCTCGACAGCGACTTCCTGCGTCTGCGTACCCAGGGGATTCAGGTCATCGGTGAGGATGATTCGGTCGTCAATGTCGACATCACCAACAACGTGATGAGCAGCGAGGCCGGCGTTGCCGTCGTCGATCCGAGCATCAATATCGGCGCCGGCATCGATATCAACGGCAACGACATCGCGAACGTCACCTTCAATATCATAGGCAATACGATCCAAAGCCGTGGTGGCGCGGCGGCCAATATCACGTCGTTCCTCGACTCCAATGTCGAGGGCCGGATTAACAATAACACAATCACTGTGAACGGAATCGGATCGGGCGTGCGCACCGTCGCGCAAGAGACTTCCAACATGATCGTGGAAGTTCGCAACAACAACATTACTATGGGGCCGGCCAACAACAGCACCTCCATTGACGCGCAAGCCCGCTTCCAGACTGCGCGGCTCGATCTGACGCTCGACAACAACACACTCAACTCCGACCCGACCGCGGTCGCCGACATCAACATCACTTCCGGGTCGTCGACCGCCGGCGAGAGCAACCAGGTCTACGTCAACATCATCAACAACACCGTCGTGGCAGGCGGCCCGACCAACATCCTGCGACTGCGTGTCTCCGACCTGAGCGATACCAACAGGCTCTTCCTGCAGGGATTTGTCGACGGAGGCGGCGGAATTGAGGATGACGCTGTCGCCACCTGGAACGCGAACGGAAACACACCGACGGCGACTACGGCGAACGTGAATGTTAGCCTGACCCTCAGCGCGATCGGGCCGGGCGCTGGCGTAGCGCTGGTGCCGGACAATCCGGCGCCTTAGTCGGCCGTCGACAGGCCGCGTCGTGGGTCTGACCAAAGACATGCCAGATTGACCATTGCCGCGCGGTCTTCGTCCATCAGCTCGGCGAAAGGCGGTTGCCAGGCGAGTGTATTCGCCGGGGACGAACGTCTATTAGGCAGCTCTCTCCCGTAGGAGACGGCTTGGCACGTGGCGTGCCAAAGCCTTATCGGCCTGTGCAGCAGAAGGGACGGCGGGCCGACGAAGATCGGCGAGCGCTTTCGCGCAACGCTGTTCCCGGCGGTCTTGCACCCTTCGGACTAGCGCGACATTGATGAATGCTGTTGTGCGTCCCGAATTCCGAGTGCTTGAAATGGCGTCGGCATCGTTTGCGCAAAATTGCTGGCTCGCGTAGAAAAACCTCGGGGTGCGCTCAGGCGCTCGACACAGGGGAGTAGACGATTTGGCCGATGCAAATGGAGAGGCTGCCGTAGCAGAAGCCAGCGGCAGGGAGGCGGCGTCTCCGAAGACGCAATTGCCGATGTTCTACCGGAAGCCGGAGGCCCTGCATCCGGCACGGCACGGCGCGCTGAGCCTCATAACCAGGCCGGATTTCAGTTTCGCCGCCACTGCGCACGCAATACCGATCATGGCCTCCGAAATGCCGGCGGCCATGCGTTCTTATCCGATCGTCTTCGTCGGCCCGCAAAAAGCGCCGGTCGTCATCACCGGCCTGCGGCAGAACGAGAACCTGTTCGTGGAGCCGGACGGCTCGTGGACCGCGCCGCACTATGTGCCCGCCTATGTGCGCCGCTATCCTTTCGTGCTGGCGGAAGACAAGCAGCCCGCGGAGCGGCTGACGCTGTGCATCGATCGCGACAGCGACCGCATCGTCGGGGCCGCGCCGCCAGCCGGCGACGGCTCCCTGGCCACGCCGCTGTTCGACGGCGCCGAACCCAGCCAGGCTACTCGCGGCGCACTGGAATTCTGCAACCAGTTCCAGATGGGCTTCGCCGCCACGCGCGCAATGATCGAGAGCATCGACGCGCTCAACCTGTTTGCGCCGCGCAAGAGCACGGTGACGCTGGAAGGCCGCGAGGTGCTCAACTTGACCGATTTCCAGGTCGTCGACGAGGCCGCCCTGAACGCTCTTGGCGACGATGACTTCCTTCAGCTCAGAAGATCCGGCGCCCTCGCCCTGATCTATTGCCATCTTGCGTCGTCGAACAGCTGGAATTCCTTGGCCTTTCAGGCGAAGTCCCGGAAGTCGAAATAGCTCCAGGCGTGTTCCGCTGACAGCGGGGCAGGGGATCGAGCCACGCCTGCGATGACTTCCGCGCTGTGGCGCAAGTGCTGTTGCGCCGGTCCCTGGTCCAGCAACAGGAAGGGCCATAGGCGACCCCGTCCGGGATGGCCGATGCGCCAGGGAATCGCATGTGGTTTGCCGAGCTGAATTCCCTCCACTCCGCTTCGCGGAAGTGGGTCGAAGCCCCAGGCGATTGCCTTGCCGAGCGCGCTCACCTCGCCCAAACCCACAAAACGCCGTTTAGCCTCAGGCCGTCCTTGATTTGCGTTCGAGAACGACGACGCAGGAATCGAGATCGTTGGTCGCGAGATGCGCGTAACGCATGGTCATTTGAAGGGTTTGATGGCCGAGCCACATCTGGACTCGCCTGATGTCGATGCCGCCCTGGACGAGGCGTGACGCACAGGTATGGCGCAAAATATGGGGAACCACCTGCTTGTCCGTTCCCAATCCGATCTCCGCCTTGGCATCGTTCCAGATTGCGCGGAAATTGGCCTGGTTCAGCATCGAGAACGGCCCCTTCTTCCGGGCGCCTTCGCCGGATAGCGATTCCAGCGCCCGCCCCGTGAGCGGCACGGTTCGGCTGCGCCCCGACTTGGTTATCCAGAAGGAAACGCGATGATCGTGCACATCATTCCAGATAAGCCCGATCGCTTCGCCCAGGCGGCAACCCGTGTCGACCAGGAAGATGCACAGCCGGTAGCTGTTCTCGCATCTGGCCTTCACGGCCAAGAACAGGCGCTCTTCTTCTTCGCGGTCCAGAAAGCGGATTCGTCCGGCACGCTCTTTTTGTCGGCGGAATTCCGGAAGGTTGTGGATATTGCCCATTTTATACGCCTTGCGCAGCAATTTGCTGAGCGCCGCCATCTTTCGATTGATGGTTGCGTTGCTGTTACCGCGTTCGCGCAATTTTCCGATCAGGCCGTCGACGGTATCCTGGTCAAGAACGCTGAAGCGCTCTCCAAGCAGTATCTCGTCTAGTTCTCCAACGAAGGAGCTGACATTGTATTTGTGGTTTCCATCGTCCCACAAAATGTCTTTATAGAGGGAAAAGAGGTCAGCTATACTGAAAGCTTCAACTTTTTTCAGCTTGGACAGTCCGTAGTCTGCCGTTTGCGAGCTGTAGGAAGTGAAGGATATACCTTCCTTCCATAGCGAATTTCCGTCGTCAAGTTTCATAGCTTAAGCGCCCCCGCCCGCATAAAAGACGGCAAAGCATAAGCACGAAATGTACGAACATAACAATAGCGAGAGACATCCTTCGCCTCAGACCGCAATGTGCAAAATTCCGCAGCCCAAATGCGGAGATTTCGCTCTACGTTTACCCCCTCCCGTCAGCCCCCCTGATTTGTTGCCCGTCAAAATCGCGCCGAAGCAGCTATTCACGATCGGTCTTCGAAAAAGCTGACCCGGACAAACTTGTCCGGGTCAGCTTCACACCCGTTCGATTAGAACGTGCGCTGGAAGCGAACCATGCCGCCGAAAGCGTCGTTGTCATCGCCGAGATCGTCGTCGAAGTTGTCGACATAGACAATTTCAGGCGTGATCACGAGGCCAGGAACGAGCTCGTAAGCAACATTGAGGCCGGCCGAGAAGTTCTCGGCTTCGTCGTAAGCGAGCTGGGCGTTGATCTTGGTCTTTTCCGAAACGGTGTACGTGGCACCGCCCCAGACAGCCCAGTCGCCGCCCCAGCTGCCGTAGTAGTTCGGGCCGCCGTTGACGAATCCAAAGCCGCCCGCGTCAACGAAGTCATCATCCTTCGACGCATAGCCGGCCATGACGAAGAGCGCGAGCTGTTCGGTGGCGTTCACATCCAAGCGTGCCTTGGCTGCCCACTCTTCCCACACCGAGTCATAGCCGACGACAGCCGAAACACCGCCCCATGCCGCCGTGTAGGCAACGCCGCCGGTAACATGCGGGACATAGCTGTCGACGGTGTAGATGTCGGAGATGGAGCTAACTGCATCGACAACACCGTCACCATCGGTGTCGATGCCGAAGGCTTCATCATCGCCGTCGCCCATTTCAAGAGCGATGGCGGCGGAGAAGCCGTTTGCGCCGGTCCAGGTGTAGGCGATCTGATGCGTATCGAACGGGCCATAGCCAACCGCGATATCGTCCAGGATCACGGCGCCGGCATAACCGGTCCAGGTGGTGAACAGCGAGTCGGTCTTGCCGATGCGGAAGCCGCCGAGTTCAATATAGACATGGTTGACGTCGATCGCCGATTCATTGTCGGTGAATCCGCCGTTAACGGCGGTGTTGAAATTGTACCTGATCTCGCCATAGCCACGCAAAGTGCCGAGCTCGGTTTCAGAACGGGCATCGACGCGCAGATCGAAACGAGCACGCTTTTCATACGTGTCGTTTTCCTCGAGTTCGCCTTCGGCGAAATCCTTCTTGTCGATGACGTCCTGGTTGCCGATGGCGTCGCCAACGCGGATGTCATAGCGGACGTAGCCGCTGATGCGCAGGCAGGTCTCGGTGCCCGGGATGTAGAAGAAGCCCGTGCCGTACACGTCGCAGACGCGCACATATTCCATGGGCTCCGGTTCGGCGATCACGACCGCATCGGCCGCGCGTGCGCCGGAAACTGCGACGAGGGCCGCAGCTGAGCCGAGAAGAAGGCTCTTAATGTTCATTTTCTGACCTCCAGTCAGAATCTGAAGGCTGCATCGACCGGAAACTGACTACCACTTTGATTAATATGAATAAATTGCCGCAGGCCTGCTCCAGTGCTTGCGTGAAAACGATGAGATCGAGGGGAATCGCGACGAGCGCGCGCCACAGCTGCTCGGCCGCGGTCAGTCGCCATTTGCGAAATGTAGGGTGGATTCTGGCTCGATCGGGTGCGTTTCCCGAAAGGGCGGACCGTTTTTCCGTCAAATCCAGATGCTGGCGGAGAGGAAGGGATCCGAACCCTCGAGAAGCTTTTGACCTCTACTCCCTTAGCAGGGGAGCGCCTTCGACCACTCGGCCACCTCTCCAGCGCACCGCTGGATAGAGAAAACGGACGCGACAATCAATAAGGCCGCTTTATTATATCGAAAATAACCGCAGGCCGCATCTCGAGGTTCCGCGCGCCTGGCGCCAGGGCATCAACCGATTCGTCAGTGCGAATCGCACAAAGCCAAGGGTTTCCGGCGTTTCCAGATCATTTCAGCGCGGCTCCGGCTCCGCATGATTAACGAGTTCTTTCCGGCCGGCGATAAATCGTGTCATTTGTGCCACAGCGATGCGGGATAGCGTGCCGTCATCGCCGCCGCGGCAACGATCATGGTTGAACGCCGTCCCCCCGTGAGTATTGTCGGTCTCGAGGAAGGGGCGTGCATGCGCATCTTTTTCGACATTGGGGATGGGGCAGGGAAAGCTGTCCTTCAGCAAAAAATACCCAGACCCGCTTTTTAACTTTTGACTGGAGGTCAGAAAATGAACATTAAGAGCCTTCTTCTCGGCTCAGCTGCGGCCCTCGTCGCAGTTTCCGGCGCACGCGCGGCCGATGCGGTCGTGATCGCCGAACCGGAGCCCATGGAATATGTGCGCGTCTGCGACGTGTACGGCACGGGCTTCTTCTACATCCCCGGCACCGAGACCTGCCTGCGCGTCGGCGGTTATATCCGCTACGACATCGGCATCGGCGCTCTCGGGCAGCAGGACGTGCTCGACAAGGAAGACTTTGTCGAAGGCGGTTTCGTCGACGAGAACGACACCTACTATAAGCGCGCCCGCTTCCAGCTGCGCGTCGACAGCCGTTCCGAAACCGAGCTCGGCACACTGCGCACCTACGCCGCGATTAACTTCCAGTGGACGTCGAGCGACAGCACGCAGAACGAAAGCTTCGGCGGCGCTGGTGTTACCGACGCACAAGACGATTTCGCCATCGAGCATGCCTATATCGAACTCGGCGGCTTCCGCATCGGCAAGACCGACTCGCTGTTCTCGACCTTCACCGGCTATGCTGGTGGCATCATCAACGATGACCTGGTTCCCTTCGGACCGTTTGAAACGCACCAGATCGCCTACACCTTCACCGGCGGCAACGGCTTCTCGGCGGCGGTCGCTCTCGAATTGGGTGATGGTGATACCGGTTACACAGGCCTCTCCAACGACTTCACGCTGGACAGCTATGTCCCGCATGTGGTCGGCGGCTTGGCCTGGACGCAGGCCTGGGGCGGCATTTCGGCCGTCGCCGGTTACGATGCCAACTGGGAAGAGTGGGCCGGCAAGGTTCGCCTGGACGTGAACGCCACCGAACAGCTCGCCCTCTTCATCATGGGCGGCTACAAGTCCGGTGCGGATGACGACTTCCTCGGCATCGAGGATCTCGACCGTCCGAACTACTACGGCAACTGGTCGGGCGATTGGGCTGTCTGGGGCGGTGGCACCTTCACCGTTTCGGAAAAGACCAAGATCAACGCCCAGGTCTCCTATGACGAAGACGAGAACTTCGCAGCGGTTGCGAACGTCAACTACGAACTCGTTCCGGGCCTCGTGATCACGCCTGAAATCATCTATGTCGACAACTTTGACGACGACCTCGATGATGATGATGATGATGAAGACGAAATCGGCGGCTTCCTCCGCTTCCAGCGCACGTTCTAATCGACTTTATAGGATCGATCAGAAAAAACCCGGCGGGCAACTGCCGGGTTTTTTTGGCCGCCTGCTGGCTTCGGCGAGCGAAAATGGATGGAGATTGCACGGACCAGTATGCCTTCCGGCTCGACGGGCCACCGCCGGGTTTTCATTGGGACAACCGATCGCTCGCGGCTATGCGCTGCCGGCGAAGCCCGTGCGAATAAAGCGGTTGCGGGCCGAGCACCGCTACTCCGGGCAGCAGATGCGCAATCGCTAAAATAATGGTTCACCATTGAACAAATCTTGAAGTCAGGGCAAACAAGGATCGTCCGGGAGGGGGCAACTGATTCCGCCGGGTTAAGCGTGTCACAAACCATTGCTACAGCTTAGCCTCGCCCTAATCCTAAGGAGCTACCATGAACTTCAAAACCCTGCTTTTCGGTTCGGCCGCGGCTTTAGCCACGGTTTCGGTCGCCCGTTCGGCCGATGCCGTTGTCATCGCCGAGCCGGAGCCGATGGAATATGTGCGCGTCTGCGACACCTACGGCACCGGATTCTTCTACATACCCGGCACCGAGACCTGCCTGCGCATCGGCGGCTATCTCCGCTACGACATCGGCGTCGGCTTCCTCGGGCACGAGGACGTCTTCGACAAGGAAGACCTGGCGAACGGCATCGAAGACGAGAACGACACCTACTACAAGCGGGCCCGCGCGGCTTTGCAGATCGACTCCCGCTCCGAAACGGAACTCGGGACTTTGCGCACCTACGCGCATATCAACTTCCAATATACGACCGACGACGATGACGGCATCACCGATGCGAGGGACGCGTTCGAAATGGAGCATGCCTATATCGAACTCGGCGGCTTCCGCGTAGGCAAGACCGATTCCCTGTTCGTCACCATGACCGGCTTTGCCGGCGGCGTGGTGAACGACGATCTCGTCGACTACGAACCCGACCGCACCCATCAGATCTCCTACACCTTTACGGGAGCCAACGGCTTCCAGGCTGCTATCGCGGTGGAAGAGGGCGACGGGGAACGAGATTTCGACCTTGACGATGACGGCGTTACCGATTTCACCGCAAGCTATACCCTCGACAGCTACGTTCCGCACGTCGTCGCGGGCGCATCGCTGACCCAGGGCTGGGGCGGCGTATCGGCGGCCGTGGGTTACGACTCGGTATGGGACGAATGGGCCGGCAAGGCGCGCCTCGACGTGAATCTGACTGAGGCCATCTCGGCTTTCATCCTGGCCGGCTACAGCTCGACCGACACTGGCAGCTATTACGCGACCTGGAGTGGCGACTGGGCCGTCTGGGGTGGCGGCTCGATGGAGGTTACGGAAAAGGCGACCATCAACGTGCAGCTGTCCTATGACGAATCGGAAGACTTCGCGGCGGTCGCGAATGTGGCCTACGAACTGGTTCCCGGCCTGCGGGTAACGCCCGAAGTTGCCTATTTCGACAATTTCGACGACGAAGATGACGAGGACGATGGCGACGAGATTGGCGGCTTCCTGCGCATCCAGCGTTCGTTCTGACAGCAAACGTAGTCGACACTTTATCCAAACCCGGCGGGCGACCGCCGGGTTTTTTCGTCCCTTAGGGCGCCGCGCGTCCTTTGGGACGCAAGGACGCTCTGAAACCATGCGTTAGTCAGGCGGGCTGCTCAGCCCGATCGAGAAACGCCTCGATCCGGGCGGGAAGCGCTCCGGTTTCGAGCATCGGGACGTGGCCCTGGCCCTCGACGGTGATGGTTTCGATGGCAGGGTGACGCTGCACCATCTCCTCCAGCGTCGCCGCCGACAGCAGTCTGGAGTTCTCGCCCCTGATCGCAAGCATCGGAACGCCGGTGAGTCCCTGGAACTGCGGCCACAAAACGGGGAGAGGCTGGGCGAGATCGAGGCTGGTGATGGTTTTCAGGAGCGCCGGATCGAAATCCGGCACCGGCTTTCCATCTTCGTCGCGGTAAAGCGCACGCACCATCCGCTCCCAATCACGGTCGGTCAAAGCCGGAAACGCCGGGCCATGGGTGGTGCGCTGCAGGGCGACCGCGTCGGCGAAGCTCGCCGGCTGCGGGGCGCGCTCGAGATAGGCGCGGATATGGGCGAAGCCTTCGCCTTCGACCACCGGGCCGACATCGTTGAGCACAATCGCTTTCAGTAAGGCGGGCCGCATCGCCGCCAGAACGTGAACGATCAGGCCGCCGCGCGACCTGCCGATGAAGGCCGCGTGCTCGATGCCGAGCGTGACAAGGCCGGCAAGAATGTCTCCGGCCTCGACGCCGATATTGTAGTTCTGCCAGTTCTCGTCATAGGCGGAATCGCCGCGCCCGCGGTAATCGAAGGCCACCACCTTGCGCGGCCTTTTAGCCTTGTGCGAGAGATGCAAGGCGAGTTCGTGGAAATCGCGCGCGTTGCGGGTCAGTCCGGGCAGGCAGACGACGGGGCGCGCGCCGTTGGCACCGTCTCCATAGACCCGGGCATGAAGCTTCAGCCCGTCGGTCGAAGAATAGTAGAAATCGCTGAAGCTTTCTTCCGCCATCGCCCGTTTTCCTGCCTGTGCATCTCGTCAGGACGTACAGGCGAGGGCATTCCGGGTCAAACGGGGAGTGCGTCGGAGATCAGACGGGGTATGGTGGCTGTCACCGATGCCGACGCTGCTCAGCGGCCTTTGACCAGATCGCCGACGATGTCGAATTTTCCCGACAGGCGCATCTTGTAGACTTGGTAGTTTTCCATGACGCGCTGGACATAGCTGCGCGTCTCCGTGAATGGGATGCGCTCGATCCAGTCCACCACCGCGTCGATGTCCTGGCCGCGTGGGTCTCCGTAGCGTTTGATCCAGTCCAGGGCGCGGCCCGGCCCCGCATTGTAGCCTACGAAAGTCAGCACATACGAGCCGTCGAAACGGCCGAGCTGGTCGCCGAGAAAAGCGGCCCCGAGCGTGGCATTATAGCCGGCGTCGGTGGTTAGCCGCGCCTTCGAATAAGTCATGCCGGCCTTCTTCGCCATCTCCTTCGCGGTCCCGGGAAGGAGCTGCAGCAGCCCGTGCGCTCCGGCGCCTGAAACGGCGGCGATGTTGAACTCGCTCTCCTGGCGCGCGATCGCGTAGGCAAGCGCCTTGCCGGAGCCGGAGATGTTCGCCGAGGTGGGGATTGCCCCCATCGGATGGGATAGCGAACCGATGTCGATGCCGCGCGAAGACGCGATCTTGCCGACCTTCAGCGCCAGGAAATGGTCGCCGCGATTTTCCGCCATGACGGCGAGCAGCGTCAATTGGCCAGGGCTGGTGAGTTCCGCCGCGAGGTTGCGGGAGAGCATATCTGCAAGGCTTTCCTGGCCCATGGCCTTTAGCCGCTTGATTGCCCTTACGGGTTCGCGGCCCACGAAATTCTCGTGGTCGGCCATTGACGGGTGCGGATAGCCAACGTTGATGCGTCCGAGCCCGATACGCTGGGCCGCAAGCTGTCCGTAGAACGTCGTGCGATAGGCGCCGGCGCGCTCGAAATAGGCTTTCGCTTCGCCGGGCGCACCCGCTTCCGCGGCGCGGCCCAGCCAGTAATAGGCGCGCGAAATCGAGATCGGCCCTTCGGCGACTTCGGCGATGCGGGAAAAATGCCGCGCGCCGGTTTTGGCGTCGCCCAGTCCGCGAAACGCATACCAGCCGGCGTGAAACTCGGCGTCGGCTATGTTTTTCGGATCTTCCGCCGCATGAGCGGCGGCGATCCGGTAGGCTGTCTTGAAGTCTCCCAGATCGACCAGTTCGCGCGACAGCACCCGTCGCTCTATCCACCATGCATCGGGATCTACGAGAGACACGCCGTGCGTGGGAACCTTGAGCATCACCTCCGCTGCCTCGGTGAACTTCTTGCTCCGGCGAAGATATTTGGCCTTGGCGAAAAACCAGCCGGCCGAGCGCTGATTGGCCGGCACCTCGTCCAGGAGCTTGCCGGCGGCACGTTCGCCCCGGATCACCGCCGCCCAGGCATCGGCCAGCGATTCCGCACCGGCGAGCGCGGCGACGCGCTTCGCCGAATTGATCCGTTCCGCATGGAGCATTCGTTCCATGCGCGCGCGATGGTCGGCAGCCGGGATCAGTTCGCCGAATTCCTTTATGACCGCGATCTCTCTCCTCGGCTCAAGCTTTTCCGTGCGCCAGAGCGGCGACAGCACCGCCCGCGCCGCTTCGCGGTCGCCGAGCGTGATATGCGAACGGGCGAGGAGGATCACGCCTTCCGAAGTCTGTGGCGGGCTATTTTCAAATCCCCGAATGACGGCCGCCGGGTCGGGCTTCTCACGATAAAGGGCCCGTTCGGCCTGGCGGCGCAACGCATCCTTCCCCGGCCAGTCTGGCAGCGCCTGCGCCGCCGCGATATCGCTGTTCGTAGTCAGCCCGCCGCCTTTCACAGCGATTGCCCAGGTCAGGATGTGGCGATCGAGCGACCGCTCCGGAAGGCTGTCTCGCACATCGCGAACCTCTCCGATATCTCCGGCCGAAAGCGCTTCAAGGCCGGATTTCAGCTTCGCGGTGCTGCCGGCGATCGACATGTCGGGGCGGATCGCAACCGAGGCAGGGGTTGCCTGCGTGCCAAAGTTCTTCTCGATGGCGGCCTTCGGCGGCGATGGAAGGATCGGCGCATACGGAAGCTCGCCGGTTTGCCCAAACGCGGCGATAGGACTGAAGGCGGCGACCGCCCACGCAAGCGCGAGGCTGGCTGACCAGTGGATCGGCATGAAATTCGTCATCCCCGTCCCCACACGATACAAACGGAAGCGGTCGGGGCATCCTACGCGCTGCCGGTGAAAAGGAGGTAAGCCCACGGCCGTCGTCCGCACTCCGTCGGATCGCGACCTGTCCACTCTCTTGCCGCCCATCCGTGGCAAGACTATGGTGCGCGGCTTCGCTTTCGGATAGAAAGCCGCGACATCAAGAAGGGCCGGCCGGCAAGGCCGCATGGAGTTGGACTTAAATGCTGAGAGGCTCGATCACCGCACTCGTGACCCCGTTCGAAAAGAATGGCGGCTTCGACGAGAAAGCCTTTCGCGCATTTGTCGAGTGGCAGATCGCCGAGGGCACCAAGGGGCTCGTTCCGGTCGGCACGACGGGTGAATCGCCGACGCTCTCGCATGACGAACATCGCCGGGTGGTGAAGGCCTGCGTGGAAACCGCCAAGGGCCGTGTGCCGGTCGTCGCCGGCGCCGGATCGAACAACACCGACGAAGCGGTCGGCCTCGTGCGCTATGCCGAGGAGGTGGGCGCCGACGCAGTCCTTGTGGTGACGCCTTATTACAACAAGCCGACCCAGCGCGGACTCTACGAGCATTTCGCCGCCGTGGCCCGGTCAACCAGCCTGCCGCTCATCATATACAATATCCCGCCGCGTTCGGTGATCGACATGATGCCGGAAACGATGGGCCGGCTGGCGCACGACTTCAAGAATATCGTCGGCGTCAAGGACGCCACCGGCAAGGTCGAGCGGGTGTCGGAGCAGCGCATGACCTGCGGCAAGGACTTCATTCAGCTTTCAGGCGAAGATGCATCCGCCCTTGGTTTCAATGCACATGGCGGGGTAGGCGCTATCTCGGTCACGTCGAATATCGCTCCCAGGCTTTGCGCCGAGTTTCAGGAAGCGACGCTGAACGGCGACAAGGAGAAGGCGATCGATCTGCAAGACCGCCTGATGCCGCTTCACAAGGCGATCTTCATCGAGCCGGGCGTATCGGGTGCAAAATACGCGCTGTCGCGGCTCGGAAAGGCAGAAAACGTGGTGAGATTGCCGCTGATGACCGTCGAAGCTGAAACCGCCGAGAAGATAGACGCGGCGATGAAGCATGCCGGGCTGATCAATTAGGCCGGCTCTTGCCAAAGATCATCGCCGCGGCCATGTGATGGTTCCCTCGTTGTGCGTCCTTCGAGGCTCGCTATCGCTCGCACCTCAGGATGAGGAAGTTTTGCGCCGTTGAGCGTCAATCCGGAAGCGATTGCCTGCCAGGAGGTAAGTCGCGCACAACCTCCCGCATCCTGAGGTGCGAGCGATAGCGAGCCTCGAAGGACGCACCTAAAGTGTACATGACGTCATGAACCAGAAGAAAGCCGACCCGAACAACAAGACCGTCGCGGAAAACCGCAAGGCACGCTTTTCCTATGAGGTGCTCGACACGGTCGAGGCCGGCCTTGCGCTGACCGGCACCGAGGTCAAGTCGCTGCGCCAGGGGCAGGCCAACATCCAGGAATCCTATGCCTCGGTCGAAGGCGGCGAGATCTGGCTGATCAATTCCTACGTGCCCGAATACCTGCAGGCCAACCGCTTCAACCACGAGCCGCGGCGCCGCCGCAAGCTCCTGCTCAACAAGCGCGAGATGGCGCGGCTGGCGCAGAGCGTCGAGCGCGAAGGCATGACCATGGTGCCGTTGAAGATCTACTTCAACGACAAGGGCCGCGCCAAGCTGCTGCTTGCCGTCGCCAAGGGCAAGAAACTGCACGACAAGCGCGAGACCGAAAAGCAGCGCGACTGGGCGCGGGAAAAAGGGCGGCTGCTGAAGGAGCGGGGATAGAACCCATCCCAAATGGCTGCCTAGCAAAGAACTAAATCCGGCCCAATTTCCCGCTGAGGCTCCAGCCAACGTCGAGAGGGTGGATTCGGTGGCTCGGATTGCAATTGCGCTGGTACTTGTCGTCTGTTTCGCTGCCGGCGGCGCGATTGCATATGTCTACTTCCTGAGTTTCTCACCCGATCGAAGCAGATACCCCGTGCGCGGCATCGATGTCTCCAATCATCAGGGGGCAATCGACTGGCAGCGGGTAGCGGACAATGATGTTGCTTTCGCGATCATCAAGGCGACAGAGGGCGGCGACTTTGTCGACAAATCTTTTGCGCGCAATCTGAAAGGCGCGCAGGCGGCAGGCCTGGCTGTCGGCGCCTATCATTTTTTCACGTTCTGCCGTCCGGGCGCGGACCAGGCTGCCAACTTCCTTGCGACCGTCCCGCGCAATCGCCCGCTTCTGCCACCGGTGATCGACATCGAATTCGTAGGCAACTGTGATCAGCGGCCGCCAGTCGACGAGGTGCGGGCGCAGGTAAAGGCTTTCCTCGACCCGGTCGAGGCAGCTTTCGGCAGGGCGGCGATTGTCTACCTCATCGGCGAAGCTGCGGACGCTTATGGCATAGCAGTGCCCGTGCGTCAGCGCTGGGTGCGATCGCTTGCTTACCATCCGGGGCACGAGGACTGGATCTACTGGCAATATCACGACAAGGGCCGCATCGCCGGTATCGAGGGCGATGTAGACCTGAATGTCCTGCAGGGCGACGAATCCGCCGTAAAACGAATACTCAATCCAGATTCCTGAGCCCGGAAAGGAACTCCGCCAACTCCCCGAACACGCCCACGAACATCTCCGTCGTCAAGCGCCCGGTATTGGTGTTGTAGCGCGAGCAGTGGTAGCTCGAAAAAAGCCGCACGCCGCCGGCGGTCTGGCCGGCGCCGTGCCTGAACGGGTAGTCGGCCACGCGCTTTCCAAGGGCGCGGACGGTCGACTGGTGGGCGATAGTGCCGAGCGCCAGGATCGCTTCCAAGTTCTTGAAACGGTGGATCGTCGGCCGCAGAAAACCCCGGCAGGTGTTGATCTCGGCTCCGATCGGCTTGTTTTCAGGCGGCACGCAGCGGACAGCGTTGGTGATTGCCGTTCCGATCAGTTCAAGGCTGTCGTCCGGCCGCGCCTCGAAGCGGCCGCGGGCGAAGCCGAAGCGGATCAGCGTGTTGTAGAGCAGGTCGCCGGCAAAATCGCCGGTGAAGGGGCGCCCAGTCCGATTGGCGCCGCGCAGGCCGGGCGCCAGACCAACGATCAGAAAACGCACCGCGTCCTCGCCTTCGGGCGGCAGGAATGTTGGTACCGGTCCGTTGAACCAAGCCGGCTCGCGCATACGCCAGACCGTCCTGAACTCGGCGAGCCGTGGGCAGAGCGGGCAGTCGTGCGACGGCTCGGCGGTGGATGGACGGCTCAACGCGATCAAAAATCGCTTTCCTCGGTTTCGGAGGCTTCGGCGGGTTCGGCACGGCGCACCGGCCGCTCCGAAGGATCGCGTCCGATCTCGCTCCTGAGCGACACAAGGTCGATAAAGTGGTCGGCCTGGCGGCGCAGGTCGTCCGATATCATCGGCGGCTGCGAAGCCATGGTGGAAACGACACTGACCTTGCAGCCGCGTCTTTGCAAGGCCTCGACCAGCGTGCGGAAATCGCCGTCACCGGAAAAGATCACGTAGTGGTCGACCTTCTCGACAAGTTCCAATGCATCGACGGTGAGTTCGATGTCCATATTGCCCTTGATCTTGCGGCGGCCGGTCGAGTCGGTGAATTCCTTCGCCGGCTTGGTGATCACCTTGAACCCGTTGTAGTCGAGCCAGTCGATCAGCGGGCGGATGGAGGAGTATTCCTGATCCTCGACAAGCGCGGTGTAGTAGTAGGCCCGCAGCAGGTATCCCCGCTTCTGGAAGCTGGCGAGCAGTTTGCGGTAGTCGATGTCGAAACCGAGCGCGCGCGAGGTGGCGTAGAGGTTGGCTCCGTCTATAAAAAGAGCGATCTTTTCGCGAGGATCAAACATGGCCGTAATATCCCTACAAAAATAGCAATCACTTTAAATACGCGGGCGCAGGCCCCTCGGTTGCACGGGAAATACGTTCCGGCCGCCTCACCATGAAATTAGAGTTTGCCTCGGCCCATTCCAAGGCTTGACGGTCCGGAAGCAAGAAAATGTGATCTCGTGCCGGATCGGCCGCCCGCGCGGCTGTTCAAAAAAGCCTTCAAGCTTGTATTTGACGCGCGCTCGGGTTATGGACCGCGCCTGTTTTCCATTACATCATCGTATGAAAGGGGCAATCCATGGCCCGCGTAACCGTTGAAGATTGCATCGACAAGGTCGATAACCGGTTTGAACTGGTGCTCCTGGCCGGCCATCGCGCCCGTCAGATATCCCAGGGCGCGCAGATAACCGTGCCGCGCGACAACGACAAGAACCCGGTCGTGGCGCTGCGCGAGATCGCTGAAGAGACGCTGTCGCCGGGCGATCTCAAGGAAGATCTGATCCACTCGCTGCAGAAGCATGTCGAGGTCGACGAACCCGAGACCGACGGCCAGGAACTGACCGACCAGACCGACGCCGCGGCGATCGCTGCCGATACGGACGAGGAGGACAACGTCACCTTCGACCGCATGACCGAAGAGGATCTGCTCGCCGGCATCGAGGGGTTGGTGGCGCCAGAAAAGAGCGACGACTACTAGGGAGAGCTCTCTCCGTAGCGCTTGAAACAAAGGCCGGCACTTTCGTGCCGGCGGTTTCGTGTTTATCTATGGCATGCGCCGTATCGTCCGATGCGGCGCATGATCTCTTTTACAGCCCCGGGACTTAGCCCATGATGCGTCAGTATGAGCTTGTCGAGCGCGTCCAGCGCTACAAGCCCGACGTGAACGAGACGCTGCTCAACAAGGCCTATGTCTATGCGATGCAAAAGCATGGGCACCAGAAGCGCGCATCGGGCGATCCCTATTTCTCGCATCCGCTGGAAGTGGCGGCCATCCTCACCGACATGCACATGGACGAAGCGACGATCGCCGTCGCGCTCCTGCACGACACCATCGAGGACACGACGGCCACCCGCCAGGAGATCGACGAACTGTTCGGCCCCGATCTCGGCAAGCTCGTCGAGGGCCTGACCAAGCTCAAGAAGCTGGATCTTGTCTCGAAAAAAGCCGAGCAGGCCGAGAACTTGCGCAAGCTGCTGCTGGCGATCTCGGAGGATGTTCGTGTTCTCCTGGTCAAGCTCGCCGACCGGCTGCACAATATGCGCACGCTCGACCATGTTCCCGACGCGAAGCGCCTGCGCATCGCCGAGGAGACCATGGAGATCTATGCGCCGCTTGCCGGGCGCATGGGCATGCAGGGCATGCGCGAGGAACTAGAGGAACTGGCGTTCCGGTACATAAACCCGGAAGCCTACCGTACGGTCACGGCGCGCCTTGCCGATATTTTCGAGCGCAACCGAGGTGTGGTCGAGGAGATCGAAAAGTCGCTGTCGGCCTTGTTCGAGAAGCATTCGATCGAGGCGGTCGTGAAAAGCCGCCAGAAGAAGCCGTGGTCGGTTTTCCGCAAGATGGAGGCGAAGGCGCTTTCCTTCGAGCAGCTTTCCGACATTTTCGGCTTCCGCGTCGTCGTCGGCACGGTCGAGGATTGCTACCGCGCGCTGGGTGCCATCCATACAACCTGGTCGATGGTTCCGGGACGTTTCAAGGACTACATCTCGACGCCGAAGCAGAACGATTACCGCTCGATCCACACCACAATCGTGGGCCCGTCACGCCAGCGCATCGAGCTGCAGATACGCACCCGCGAGATGAACAAGGTCGCCGAATACGGCGTCGCCGTGCATGCCCTCTACAAGGACACCGGTGGCAAGGTGAACGGCTCGGTCCCGTCGATCTCGAAGGAGACCAACGCCTATGCATGGCTGCGACGAACCATCGAGCAGCTTGCCGAGGGCGACAATCCGGAGGACTTTCTCGAAAACACCAAGCTGGAACTGTTCCAGGACCAGGTGTTCTGCTTCACGCCGAAGGGCATGCTGATCGCCCTGCCGCGCGGCGCAACTCCCATCGATTTCGCCTACGCGGTCCACACTGATGTCGGCGACACTTGCGTGGGCGCCAAGGTCAATGGCCGCATTATGCCGCTGATGACCGAACTCAAGAATGGCGACGAGGTCGAGATCATCCGCTCAAAGGCGCAGGTGCCTCCCGCCGCCTGGGAATCAATCGTGGTTACCGGAAAGGCGCGCGCCGCGATCCGCCGCGCCACCAAGAACGCCATCCGCAAGCAGTACTCCGGGCTCGGCATCCGCATACTCGAACGCGCCTTCGAGCGCGCCGGCAAGCAGTTCTCGAAGGACAGCCTGAAGCCGGTGCTGCATCGCCTGGCGCGCAAGGACATCGACGATGTGGTGACGGCGGTGGGCCGCGGCGAACTGTCGTCCACCGACGTCATGAAGGCCGTCTATCCCGATTTCAAGGACGAGCGTGTTACACCGGCGCCCAAGCTGCGCGAGGAGGGATGGTCGAAGATCCGCAACGCCGCAGGCATGCTGTTCCAGATACCCGGCCGTTCGTCGCGCAAGGACAAGAGCCAGCCCAAGGAAGACGCCGTGCCGATCAGGGGCATAAGCGGCGACCTGCCGGTCCGTTTCGCTCCGGAGGGCGCGGTGCCCGGGGATCGGATCGTCGGCATCATGCAACCGGGCGCGGGAATCACCATTTATCCGATCCAGTCGCCTTCGCTGACCGATTTCGACGATCAGCCGGAGCGCTGGATCGACGTTCGCTGGGATATCAACGAGGAAACCAAGGAGCGGTTTCCGGCGCGGATTTCGGTTACCGCGATCAATGCACCGGGTTCGCTGGCGGAAATCGCGCAGGTGGTCGCGGTCAACGACGCCAATATCCATACGCTTTCCATGGTCCGCACCGCGCCCGATTTCACCGAGATGCTGGTCGATCTCGAAGTGTGGGACTTGAAGCATCTGAACCGGCTGCTGTCGCAGCTCAAAGAAAATTCGAGCGTCAGCGAAGCGCGGCGCGTCAACGGCTGAAGCATCGGGACGGCAATGGACAAGACAGAAGTTCTGGATATTTTTCGCGACGCAGGCGCGGTGCTGGAGGGACATTTCATCCTAACTTCCGGCCTGCGAAGCCCTATTTTTCTGCAAAAGGCTCGCGTGTTCATGCACGCCGACAAAACCGAAAAACTTTGCCGGGCTCTTGCCGAAAAAATTCACGCCGAAGTGCCGGGCAGGATCGACTATGTGGTTGGACCGGCGATCGGCGGCCTGATACCCGCTTACGAGACCTCGCGACACCTTGGAGCACCGGCGATCTGGGTCGAGCGCGAAGACGGCAAGTTCCGGCTGCGCCGGTTCGAAATCGAAAAGGGCGCACGGGTCGTGATCGTCGAGGATATCGTCACCACCGGGCTTTCGATACGCGAAACGATTGACTGCCTGCGCGAGATCGGCGCCGAGGTGGCTGCCGCCGCCTGCATCATCGACCGCTCCGCGGGAAAGACCGATGTCGGGGTGCCGCTGATCGCGCTCGCCGAATACGAGGTGCCGGCCTATCCGGCCGATAGACTGCCGCCGGAGCTTGCGGCGTTGCCGGCGGTCAAGCCGGGCAGCCGGAATATCTGATCATGATCATCGGCCTCGGCAGCGATCTGATAGATATACGCCGCATCGCGAAGTCGCTCGAACGTTACGGCGAACGCTTCACCGCTCGCATCTTCACCTGAGGTCGAGCAGGCCAAATCCGATCGGCGCAAGGAGCGCGCCGCCTCGTACGCCAAACGCTTCGCCGCTAAGGAGGCCTGCGCCAAGGCGCTGGGCACCGGGATGTCGCAGGGCGTGTTCTGGCGCGACATGGGCGTGGTCAACCTGCCGGGCGGCAAGCCGACGATGCGCCTGACCGGCGGCGCGGCGGCGCAACTCGAAAAAATGCTGCCGCCGGGACATCGCGCGGCGATTCATTTGACGATCACCGACGATTTTCCGATGGCGCAGGCCTTCGTGATCGTGGAAGCGCTGCCTGCCGAATAACGGCCATGTTCTTGGGGCTTGTCGCCTCGGCACAGACGTTGCCCAGCGCGCGGCGAGCCCTTATACCCAACCGAAGAAATCTGAGGACGACATGAGCGTGGCTGAAAAAACCGAGAAGAAAAGCGGCGGACTAAGCGAGACCGTCAGCGTCATCGTGCAGGCCCTGATCCTGGCGCTGGTGATCCGCACCTTCCTGTTCCAGCCCTTTTCCATCCCCTCGGGCTCGATGCGGCCGACGCTTCTGGAAGGCGACTATCTTTTCGTCACCAAATGGGCTTATGGCTACTCGCGGCATTCGCTGCCGTTCTCGCCGAATCTCTTTTCCGGCCGCATCTTCGGCAGTCCACCCGAGCGCGGCGATGTCGCCGTGTTCAAATATCCGCCCAACCCGTCGCTCGACTACATCAAACGCGTGATCGGTCTCCCTGGCGATCGGATTCAGATGAGGGAAGGCCAGCTTTTCATCAACGGTGAAGCCGTGCCGCGCGAGAAGGTCAGTCAGATCGACAATCCCGACATCACCGAGGTCAGTGGTCCGGTCGACGTCTATCGGGAGGTGCTGCCGAACGGCGTCGCCTATGACACGCTCGACCTCACGCCGAGAGGCATCGGCGACGACACGCGCGAATTCGTCGTGCCGGAAGGCCACTATTTCATGATGGGCGACAATCGCGACAACTCCACCGACAGCCGCTTTACCGTTGGATTCGTGCCGGAGGAAAACCTTGTCGGGCGCGCCAACATCATCTTCTTCTCGATAGCCGAAGGCGCAAGCCCGCTCGAAATCTGGAAGTGGCCCTCGCAGATGCGTCCGTCGCGCCTTTTCAATTTCGTACGCTGACGAAGCTATGGCCGCCAAGCGACTAGACGAACATGCCCTCGCCGAGGCGGTCAGGGAGCGAACGGGCTATGCATTCCGTGATACCGCGATATTGCGGCGCGCGCTGACGCATGCGAGCAAGCGCGGTTCCGACGGGGCGGACAATGAGCGGCTCGAGTTCCTGGGCGACCGGGTGCTCGGCCTCATCATCGCCGAAATGCTTTTTCTACGCTATCCCGACGCCCGCCAGGGAGAACTCGCCGTGCGTTTGAACGCGCTGGTGAGCGGCGAAAGCTGCGGCGTGATCGCCATTGAAATCGGGCTGGACAAGCTTATTCACGCCGACCCTGTGGCGAAGTCCGCGAAGGGTCGAAGGGTCGGCAACGCGCTTGCCGACGCCGTCGAGGCGCTGATTGCGGCGATCTATATCGACGGAGGCCTCGAAGCGGCCCGCGCATTCGTCGCCCGCCATTGGGAGCATCGTGCGGAGACCGTGGCCAAATTGCTGCGAAGCGCCAAAACCGAGCTTCAGGAATGGCTTGTGCAGCGCGACGGATTGCGGCCGATCTATTCGATCGTCAGCCGCGAAGGGCCGGATCACGAGCCGGTCTTTACGGTTTCGGTGACGGCGGATGGCTTTGCGGCCATCAGCGGCGCCGGTCCCTCGAGGCAGGCTGCCGAGCAAGCTGCCGCCGCCGCCTTCCTGATCCGTGAAGGCGTGTGGGGCGAGGAAGGAATGCCATCGTGACCGAACCGGAAAACCCTGTCGAGACGCGGTCGGGCTTCGTCGCCCTGATCGGTGCGCCCAATGCTGGCAAGTCGACCCTAGTCAACCAGCTTGTCGGGGCCAAGGTGTCGATCGTCACCCACAAGGTGCAGACGACGCGCGCCATCGTCCGCGGCATCGCCACCCGCAACAATGCCCAGATCGTCTTCGTCGACACGCCGGGCATTTTCCGCCCGCGGCGGCGTCTCGACCAGGCGATGGTGACCACCGCCTGGGGCGGCGCGAAGGACGCGGACGTGGTGCTGGTGCTGATCGACGCCGAACGCGGCATAAAGGGCGACGCCGACGCCATGCTGACCAACCTTGCCAGTGTCCGCCAGCCGAAGATCCTGGTGCTGAACAAGCTCGACCGGGTCAAGCCCGAAAGCCTGCTGGCGTTGGCTGCCACCGCCAATGAACGCGTCGACTTCCAGCGCACCTTCATGGTTTCGGCGCTGACCGGCGCCGGTTGCGACGCAATTCTCGACCACCTCGCCGAAACTCTGCCCGTCGGCCCATGGTTTTATCCGGAAGACCAGATTTCCGACCTGCCGATGCGCCAGCTCGCCGCGGAGATCACGCGCGAAAAGCTCTATCTGCGCCTGCACCAGGAACTGCCCTATTCCTCGCATGTCGAGACTGAGAGATGGGAAGAAAAGCCGGACGGTTCGGTGCGCATCGAGCAGGTGATCTACGTCGAGCGCGACAGCCAGAAGAAGATCGTACTGGGCCACAAAGGCGAGACGATACGCTCGATCGGGCAGGCGGCCCGCAAGGATATCGGCGAGATCCTCGAACAGAAGGTCCATCTCTTCCTGTTCGTGAAGGTGCGCGAGAACTGGGGCGACGACCCCGAGCGCTACCGCGAGATGGGGCTTGAATTCCCGCACTGAGGAGTAAACTCTCCGGCGATGGAATGGCGCGACGAAGGAATCATACTCGGCGCCCGCAAGCATGGCGAAACCAGCGTCATACTTGAGGTGATGACACGCGCGCATGGCCGTCATCTCGGACTGGTGCGCGGCGGGCGCTCGCGCAAGCAGCAACCGCTTCTGCAGGCGGGCAACCGCGTCGACCTGATCTGGCGCGCGCGCCTCGACGAGCATCTCGGCACGTTCCAGGTCGAACCGCTCGAACTCAACGCGGCGCGGCTCTTCGACAGCGCGGTCGCCGTCTTCGGGCTGCAGACCTTGGCCGCCCACCTTCGGTTGTTGCCCGAGCGCGACGCCCATGCGGGGCTCTACGAGATGCTGGTGCTGATGATCGAGCATCTCGACGATCCCGATGCCGCCGGCGAACTCGTCGTCCGCTTCGAAATGCTCGTGCTCGACGAACTCGGTTTCGGCCTCGATCTGACGCAATGCGCCGCCACCGGCGCGCGCAGCGATCTGGCCTATGTGTCGCCCAAGACCGGTCGGGCGGTTTCGCGCGCCGCCGGAGCGCCCTGGAGTGCGAAAATGCTGCCGTTGCCTGCCTTCCTGCTCGGCAATTCCGGCCTGCGCGCCGACCGCACGTCGATCGAGGATGCCTTCCGGCTGACCGGCTTCTTTTTCGCGCGCCATGTCTACGAGCCGCGCGGAATGGACTCGCCCGATGCCAGGGCAGCATTTCTCACAGCGCTTCGAAAGCACTGTCCTAACGAACCGCACAGTACCGGAGAACATGCCGCATGAGCGAGGTCGAACTGTTTCCGGGTTATGTGTCCCCACTCGGCCTCGGCACCATCCCTTTCGAAGATATCGCCAGATTTTCTGGCATCGAACTTCTGCAGCGGATCATCGACCGGGAATACGCCGCGCCGCCCATCTCGGCGCTTCTGAATTTCGCCCTGACCGAAGTCTCGGAAGGCCGGGCCGTGTTTCGCGGCCTGCCCGGCGAGCGTCACCTCAACCCGCTGGGTGGCGTCCATGGCGGCTGGGCCGCCACCATTATGGATTCGGCGCTCGCCTGTTCGGTCCAGACGCTTCTGGAGAAGGGCGAGGCCTACACCACCGCCGAGTTCAAGGTGAATTTGATCCGGCCGATCACGCCGAAAACCGGAGAGGTCGTCTGCGAGGGACGCGTCGTGCACAAGGGCCGCACGCTCGCCGTCTCGGAAGCGACGCTGAAGGACAGGGACGGAAAACTGCTCGCCTTCGGCACAGAAACCTGCTCGATTTTTCCAATGGCTAACCTGGCGGCGCGCTAGAGGCGATTCATTCCGATGGGATCGGAATGGGCTGTAACCTGTTGACTAGATTAACAATCTAGTCCGAAAGTCTGCAACTTTTCGGGATTGTGCTATAGCAAGTACGAACTGCCACGGCTGAATTCGGGGGAACGGCCATGTTTTTCGACAGCTTCGGGCTCCTGGGCACGCTCGGCCTCCTGGCGCTTGTCGTGATCGTCATTCGCCTGAATACGCGTCTGAAGCTGGTCGAGCGCGAGCTTGGCGCGCTGCGCTCCCTCGTGCTTCCCACGCCGCAAGCTGCCGCGACCTCGGCCGCGGCGGAAGGACAAGCGCCGGCCGCCGCAATCGAGCGGGCCGGCGAACCCATCGTAGACGACGCGGTTTCCGAGGCCGCGGAGCAAGCTGTCGGTGAGCCTGCCGAACCAGCCGGGCCATGGGGAACGCGCGAGGGGAGGGATGCGGCCAGCGCCGCGCCTGCCCCAACTGCAAGGCCGCCAGCCGCGAAGGCCGACATAGAAACGGCGCTCGGCACGCGCTGGGCGGTCTGGGTTGGCGGCATAGCGCTGGCGTTCGGCGGCGTGTTCCTGATCCGCTATTCGATCGAGGCCGGCATCTTTGGCCCTGGCGTGCGCCTGACAATGGCGGCGCTGCTCGGCCTCGCGCTCGTCGGCGCTGGCGAGTTCATCCGCCGCACCGGTTTCGAGATACCGCTGAACGGCGGCAACAACGCTTACATCCCCGGCATATTGACCGCCGCCGGCGCGTTCACCCTATTCGGGGCGGTCTATGCCGCGCACGGCGTCTATGGCTTCATCGGCCCGGGTCTCGCCTTCGTTCTGATGGGGGTAATCGGTGTCGGCGCAGTCGCGGCCGCGCTCCTGCACGGGCAGGCGCTGGCCGGTTTCGGTCTGCTCGGTTCGTTGGTCACGCCGCTGCTCGTCGCGTCCGAAGTCCCGAACGCCTGGGCGCTGTTCGGTTATCTGGCGATCGTGCTGGTGGCCACGACCGCGATTGCCAGGCTGCGCGACTGGCGCTTGCTTGCCGGCGCGGCCTTCGCCGGAACAGGGCTCTGGTGCCTGGTCTATATGGCCGGATCGAACACCGTCGACTTCACTGTCGTGCTTTTCATCAACCTGGCCATACTGCTATCGCTGGCTTTCGTCTGGCTGGGCGGGCGTGCCCGGGGCGAAGAAGCGCCGGTTGCCTTCGACTGGCCGACGGCCATTCCGGCATTGTCGGTTGCGCTTGCGGCACTATCGCTGCTGATCAACCCGGACTATCAGGCCGCGGGCGGCGCGCTCTACGGGGCAATCCTGATCGCGGCGATGGTCGCTGTAGCGCTCTATCGCCCGGGCGCGCTCGCGCTTCTCCATGCCGCCGGTGCGGCGTCCGTCGCCGCTTACGTGCGTGCGGCGCTGAGCGGCACCTTCGCGTTCGATTTTGCCGGCGGAAGCCTCGTCGTCGAGGGCTTTCCCGCCGCTCCGTTTTCGACGCTCATGCCTTACATCGGAGCCACAATTGGTGCGCTCTTCCTGACCACGGGGCTTTGGAGCGCAAGAAATCTGGCGGCATCGGCACCGGTTCGCGGCGCGCATTGGGCAGGCTGGGCTGCAGCCGCGCCCCTCGTCATCCTCACGGCGGTCTGGATCATTTCCGGAAATCCCGACCGCGACTACGGCCTCGCCGCCGTGGCGCTGTTGCTCGGCGCGATCCTGGCAACTGGCGGCGAAATGATCGCCAGGGCCGAAAACCCGCCGCTCGCCGGCGGCCTATCCGTTTCCTTCGCGCTGGCGGGAGCGGGCGTCGCTTTCGTGCTGATGCTGCACATGGCGTTCGGGCCCGGCCTGACGACGGTTCTTGTCGGCGCGGCAGCGGCACTGCCCCCACTGGCGACGCGGCAACGTAGCTATCCCGTACTGGGCTGGCTTTGCGTCGGCGCGGTGATCGTCGTGATGGCGCGCGTCGCGGTTGACCCGACGATCGTCGGCCAGGAATTCCTCGGCAGGACGCCGGTGTTCAACGCCCTCCTGCCCGGCTACGGCATCCCGGCGCTCGCCTTCGGCTTCGCGGCGTGGCAGTTGGCCCGGACGACGGCCGGACGGCCACGCCTGGTCATGGAAGCGGCGGCTGCGCTGTTTTCGCTTCTGACGGTGGCGATGCTGGTGCGCCACGCCATGCATGGCGGCGTGATCGACGCCAGCGAGCCCACTCTCGCCGAGCAGTCGATCTATACGCTGCTCGCGCTCGGGACAGGGGCGATCCTCATTGCGCTCGACATGCGGTCGCCGAGTCCCGTGCTGCGCTACGGCTCGATTGCCGCCGGAGTTGTGTCCGCCATTCTCATCGTCGCGAACCACTTCTTCATCCTGAATCCGCTGTTTACCGATGAGTCGACAGGACGAGTCCCGTTCTTCAACCTGCTATTTCTGGCTTATCTTTTGCCGGCAATCGCCGCCGGAGCGTTGGCGCTCTATGCGCGCGGCAAACGCCCGCGCTGGTATCCGGCGATGCTGGCGCTGGTTGGAGCCGCACTCGCCTTCGCCTATGCGACGCTGTCGGTGCGGCGGCTGTTCAAGGGCGAGTTCATCGGCTTCTGGAGCGGGCTGGGCCAGCTCGAGACCTATTCCTATTCGGCGCTCTGGCTGGCCATGGGCGTCGGCCTGCTGGTCGCCGGCGTCTGGCAGAAGTCGTACATTCTGCGCATCGCATCGGGTGCGTTGATCGCGATCGCCGTCGCAAAGGTATTCCTGTTCGACATGTCCGAACTGGAAGGCGTGCTGCGTGCGCTGTCCTTCATCGGCCTCGGCGCCGTGCTGATCGGCATCGGACTGTTTTACCAGCGGCTGCTGACGCGGGCAGCCAGGCCGGACGAGCCCGCAGAGGCGCAGTAGGCGAAATAACCTACTCCGCCGCCGCCAACTGCATCCGTTCGACCGGCCGTTCCTTGATCGGCCAGTGGACCACGGCCGCGAACAGGCCGAGCGCGACGCCGAGCCACCACACCGGGTCGTAGGTGCCGAAGCGGTCGTAGAGGTAGCCGCCGAGCCAGACGCCGAGGAACGAACCGATCTGGTGCGACAGGAATACGAGGCCGCCCAGCAGTCCGAGATGGCGCGTGCCGAACATGATGGCGACAAGCGCGTTGGTCGGCGGCACCGTCGAGAGCCACAAGAGACCCATCACGATCGCAAAAACGATGACGCTCGTCGGCGTCTGCGGCAGGAGCAGGAATGCCGTCACGGCGATCGACCGCCCGATGTAGATCCAGGCGAGGAAGATCGGCTTGGAATATCTCTGGCCGATCACGCCGGCCGCAAGCGAACCGATGATGTTGAAGAAGCCGATCAGCGCCAGCGCGATGACCGCGTAGCGCGCGTCGATGCCGAGATCGCCGATATAAGCGGGAAAATGTGCGGTGATGAACGCCACCTGGAACCCGCAGACGAAGAAGCCGGAGACGAGAAGCACATAGCTCCTGTGCGCGAAGGCTTCGCGCAGCGCATGGCCAACCGACTGCTGCGCCGCCTTTTGCGCCGCATGCGTATTGTGCGAACTGCCGTAGAGCGGCATCGCCAGCACCGGAATGATCAGCATCGCCGCGCTCATGTAGATCAGCGTATCCGACCAGCCGTAGGCGTCGATCATGCCCTGGCTGATCGGTGCGAAGATGAACATGCCGGCGGAGCCCGCCGCGGTTCCGATGCCGAAGACGATGGAGCGCTTTTCGGGCGGCGTGTGGCGGGCGAAGGCCGCGAGAACGATCGAGAACGACCCCGCCGCGACGCCGAGGCCGACCAGCACGCCGCCACCTATATGCAGCGCCGTGACGGAGGAGGCCGTGGCCATCATGTAGAGGCCGGCGGCGTAGATGACGCCGCCAAGCGCCAGCACGCGCCAGGTGCCGTAGCGGTCTGCGATAGCTCCGAAGAAGGGAAGGCCGAGGCCCCAGAACAGATTCTGCAACGCCATCGCCAGGCCGAACGTTGTGCGGTCCCAGCCCTTTTCCGCCAGCATCGGCAACTGGAAAAAGCCCATCGCCGAGCGTGGGCCGAATGTCAGCGCGGCGATCAGGCAGCCGCAAATGATGATCAGCCATGGCACAGATTTCGCCGGGGCCGCGTTCGCCGTTATCGCCATCGCCGTATCTCCATTCGCTGGACGCCGACTTTTTAGCCGATCGGCCCGACGCAGCAAAATGAATTGCTCATGCATGATGCTTCAATATCGTTGATGCGAGCGGCAGGAGCGGGACGAATCCGGCCAGGTGGAGCGTTGTTCATTAAGCAGCAATCCTGCTATCTCGACCGCGCATTGTCCCTTGCGGACGGCGGCCCGAACTGGAATCAGGGTGGCGGGGACAACGGACGCGCGATGGACGACCGGAAGGCAGCGATACTTGCCGAAATTCCACGCTTGCGCCGCTATGCGCGCGCGCTGCTGCGCAACCGCGACGCCGCCGACGATCTCGTTCAGGACAGCCTCGAGCGTGCGCTGCTGCGCATGGACAATTGGCGCACCGGTGACAGCCCACGCCGCTGGCTGTTCACCATCATGCATCATCTGTTCGTTGACCAGATGCGCAAGGTCAAACGTCGGGGCGAAACCGCGATGCTGCCGATCGATACGAGCGAAGCGATGTCGCAGCCCGCTCACCAGGCCGAGGACGTCGCCTCCCGCGAGATACTGGACGCGTTGCAAGCCATTAGCCCGGACCGCCGCGCTGCCATACTGATGGTCGCGGTAGAGGGATTTTCCTACGCCGAAGCAGCCAATGTGCTTGGCGTGCCCGCTGGTACGCTGATGTCGCGGATCGCGCGCGGGCGGGACGAACTGCGCAGCCTGCTGGATGACGGGGCGCGCCGTCGATCGATCAGGGTGGTAGAGCCATGACCTCCCGAGAATTCACCGAACGCGATATCCATCTGGCGCTGGACGGCGAACTTCCCGCGGACGAGCGGGCCGGCTACGAGCGCTGGCTCGATGCCCATCCGGACATGAAGGCGCGAAGCGGACGCTATCAGGCCGACAGCGACCTGTTGCGCAGCGCGCTCGCCGGCGTGCTCGACGAAGCCGTGCCCGACCGCCTTGCGAAGATCATGACCGGCGAAGCCCCACCGGTGCGCAATTTAGCGCCGCCGCGCTGGCGGATGGCCGCGGCCGCCGCGTTGATATTCGCGGTTGGTGGCCTGGGTGGCTATTTCCTGGGGATTTCGGGGTGGCGGCCCGTCGACGCCACAGCGGCCCAACTGGCGGACGGCGCGATCGCCGCCCACGCGATCTACGCGGCCGAGAAGCTGCATGTCGTCGAAGTCGGCGCGGACCAGAAAGAGCATCTGGTCAACTGGCTGTCCAAGCGCATCGGCGTGACGCTGGTAGCGCCCGACCTAACGGCGAACGGCTTCGAACTGATAGGGGGCCGCCTGCTGCCTGCGGCGGCAACAAAAACGGCCGCGCAGTTCATGTACCAAGATCGTACCGGCAACCGCGTCTCGCTCTACGTCGCCCGCGACGCCTCGAGCACCGAGACGGGGTTCCGGCTGCTCGAGGAGGGCGACACGCGCGCGCTCTACTGGCTGGACGACGGCTATGGCTGCGCCATTGCAGGCAATTTGCCGGAAAAGGATCTTCTGACCATCGCCAATTCCGCCTATCGCCAATTGCTCGAAGGTATGGAGGGTTGAACGGTCGCCCGCCGATGTTGGTTGGGCCACTGTCGTGCCGCCGATGAACCACCGCCGGTGGTAGACAATGGCTAGCTTGTCCAGTCACAATTCAGCCCGAATCGAGGAGCGATTCGCATCCGATGCTTCAGCTGACGCTGGGCAGGGGACGCCCGCGAGTTAGCCTGATCTTCACCCTTCCGACTGAGGTTTCCGGTCCGCATGCCTGCCGAAATCCGCCCGGCCCGCGCGTCTGACGTCGATGCCCTGGCGGAGCTCGAAAACGCGGCCTTTCAGGCGGACCGCATTTCGAAGAGATCGTTTCGCAGAATGATCGGGAGTCGTTCAGCCACGATTCTGGTCGTAGCCGGGCAAGACGCCGTCGTCGGCTATTGCGCCGTCCTGTTTCGCGCCGGCAGCCGCAAAGCGCGCCTCTACTCGATCGCGGCCGCTCGCGGCAGCGGCATCGGCCGGGCGCTGCTGGGCGCTGCCGAAGACACGGCGGCCGCCCGCGGCTGCGAGGAAGTACGCCTGGAAGTGCGCGAGGACAATGCGCGGGCGATAAGCCTTTACGAGAAATGCGGCTACCGCCGCTTCGGGCGCAAGCCCGGTTACTATGCAGACGGCGCGGCCGCGCTTCTGTACGAAAAGCCGCTTCATTTGGCCGAACCGGCCGCCACCCACCGAAAGCGTGAACGATCATGACGTGGGTCATACTTACCGGCCGGCAAAGCCATCTCGATCAGGTTGCGACGCCGCACAAGATCATCACCAACCGCGACTACCTCGCGCATCCGGCCCTGTTCCGCGGGCAGCGCCCGAAAGTCATCAACCTTTCGAGCAGCTACGCCTATCAGAGCCGCGGCTACTACGCGTCGCTGCTGGCGAGCTCCCGAGGTCACAAGGTCATCCCGACCGTCGAGACGATGATCGATCTTTCCGAGCACAAGCTCTACGAAAACGCGCTGCCCGAACTGGAGCTTGTGCTCAATAAATGCCGCAAGGAGCTTGGCGGCTCGTATCCCGTGAAAGTCACGTTCTTCTTCGGCATCGGGCCCTCCAAGGCGTGGGACCGTTTCGCCAAGCTCCTGTTCGACTGGTTTCGCGCACCGGCCCTGGAGGTCGTAATCAGGGACAGCCAGCAATGGGCTTCTATCCACAAGATCGGCTTCTACCCGCTCACGCGCATGAGCCCCGAGGAAAAACCCCGGTTCCTGGAGAGCCTTGCATCCTACACCAACCGCGAATGGCGTGACACCAAGACCAGGACGCCGGCGCGCTACGCCTTCGCCACGCTCGTCAATCCCAACGAGGAACTGCCGCCATCGGAGATCAGTTCGCTGCGCTACTGGGCCAAGATCGCCGAGAAGATGGGCGTTGAAGTCGAGCCGATCACCAGGAAGGATCTGGCAAAGCTCGCCAATTACGACGCGCTATTCATTCGCGAGACCACGTCAATCTCGAACCATACCTATCGCTTCGCGCGGCGCGCGCAGCAGGAGGGCATGCCGGTCATCGACGATCCGCTGTCGATGATCCGCTGTACCAACAAGGTCTATCTCAACGAGCTGATGACCTACAACAAGGTGCCGGTGCCGCCCACCGTGATGATCGCGGGCTTGTCCGACCTGGAGGTGGCGGCGCAGACGCTGGGCTTCCCGCTGGTTCTGAAAATCCCCGACAGCTCGTTTTCGCGCGGCGTGAAGAAGGCGTCGACCTTCGAGGAGCTGAAGACGCTGGCGACCCTCTGGCTGGAAGATTCGGATCTTTTGATCGCCCAGAAATTCATCCCGACCGAATATGACTGGCGCATAGGCGTGCTGGGCGGCCAGCCGCTTTTCGCCGTGCATTACCTGATGGCGAAGAAGCACTGGCAGATCGTCAATCATGAGCGGTCCGGCAAGCCGGACCAGGGCGGCATCCGGACCTTCACATTGAAGGACGCGCCCGCCAACGTCGTGGAGACGGCGGTCAGCGCTGCGCGCTGCATCGGAGACGGCCTCTACGGTGTCGACCTGAAGGAAACCAGCGAAGGTGTCTTTGTCATCGAAGTGAACGACAACCCGAATCTGGACCATGGCTGGGAGGACTCCGGCGAAAAGGATGAGGTCTGGGTGCGGCTGACACAGTGGTTTCTCGATAGGCTGGAGCGCCAGGGGCGGTAAGGCCTACAGGAGTGCACTTCTGCCCGCTCCGATCCGCCGCTCGAAGATCGATAGCCCCATGATTATGGCTGTCGCGGATTGTGCGGCGGCGTATAGTTCGGGCTTGAGCTACGGGGGACTCCAACGGATCGCATGGCGCCGCAATCGGCCGAAGCACGGCCTGACAAGACGATCACGGTGCTGCTCGTTGAAGACGACAGCCCAACCTGTGCGCGCTTGCGTGACGCGCTCGCAGGCGCCGGCGAATTCGAAGTCACGACGGCCGCTACGCTGAAGGAAGCGCGGGCCGCGCTGAAAGATGTGCGCCCTCGGGTGCTGCTGACCGACCTGCAACTGCCGGACGGCCACGGGATGGACCTGATCCGGCAGACGCGACTGGACTGCCCGGACACCGAGATCATGGTGATTTCCATTCTGGGCGACGAGCAAAGCGTCATATCGGCGATCATGGCCGGCGCTACCGGCTATCTGCTCAAGGATGCATTCCCGACCGATATCGCTGCCACTGTCCGCGAACTGGTTGCCGGACATTCGCCGATCTCGGCTTCTATCGCCCGCTTTATTGTTCGCCGCACACAACGCGCCGCGGCGGGTGCGGCACATCCCGCACTCAACACCGCCAAGCTAACCCCGCGCGAGATCGACATTCTGTGGGGCATTGCAAAGGGGTTCAGCTACGCCGAGATCGCCGGCCATCTGGGGCTCTCGCGCCAAACGGTGCCGGGCCACATCAAGAGCATATACCGCAAGCTGGAGGTCAATACTCGAGGCGAGGCGGTCTTCGAGGCGCTTCAGCAAGGCCTGATCCGGCTGTGAGCGTCGCGGAGGCGATCGAGGCTTCCGTCCCGGCGCGTCAATGGCGCTACCGGCTCGGCTTCTACTTACTGATCCAGGCATTGATCGTGCTTGCCTGCATCTTCGTTTTGCGCCTGTCGCCTCCGGAACCATCCGCCCGCTATCAGGTAATCGAGGCGATGCTGAGCGAAGACGGAGTGCAACGGCCTGTGCGCCTGCCATACCATCTGCCTGCGCGCTTCACCTCGAGCCGATCCGCAGGTTTTTTCCCTCTCGTTCGACCGGCCGGCGGGTGCGGCCGCCCAGACCTGGTCGGTCCTGCTGCCCCGCTTCATCAGCGGCGTCGAGGTCGCGGTGAACAGCTCGATCATTCTCGACAGCCGCATGCATCCGTCCGCCAACAGGCCCGACCGGAACACGCCGGAGATTGCCACCATTCCGGCCGTGCTGCTCCATGACGGCCCCAATGCATTGACGGTCAAGCTTCATGCCTGGGGGCCTCTCACCGGATTTCTCGACCGCGTGTTCGTCGGGCCGGACCAGGAACTTCGCCCGGCCTATCAGAGCCGGGCGCTGCTTTTTATGACGCTGCCGGTCGTGTTTTCCGCATGGCAGGCCATCCTTGCCGTGCTTCTCGGGGTTATGTGGCTGAAGCGGCGTCACGAGCCCACCTACGGAGTGCTTGCAGCCGCGATGGCGCTTGGCCTCCTCCAGGCCTTCGTTTCCGCGCCGGTAGGGCAAACGGACCATGCAGGCCTGAACTCCATGCTGATTGCTTCGGCGCCGCTCGAGTCCGCCTGCGTCGTGTTCTTCGTTTTTGCATTTCTGGGGCTGAAATGGCCGAAATACTGCTGGGCTCTTTTCCTGCCGGGCCTCCTCATAGTCGCGATGGCGCTGCTTGGAGATTCCGCACTGGTGAGGCGGACTTACCTGTTTCTAGGTCCGCCCACGGTTTTCGTGTCGCTCCTTCTCATCTGCGCGATCGTAGGGCGGGCGGCGGTGACGCGCGGCGATGGCGTTGCGCTGCTTCTCGGCTGCGCGGTCACGGTCGTCCTGATCTTCCTGGTGCACGATCTGCTTCTGGCGTTCGACGTCGTGGTGGAAGGGCGCATCCTCGTTTCGCGCCTGTCTTATTCGGCGCTGTTGGTGGCGATCGGCATCGGCCTCATCGGGCGTTTTGCCACGGCGCTGAACGAGATCGACGGTTTTGCCGGCCGTCTCGTCACCCTCGTCCGTGAAACCGAGGAAAAGCTGCGGGCAAGCCTCGCACTGGAGGAGGAACGAGCGCGGGCGGCAGCGCTCGCGAACGAACGCAACCGGCTGACGCGTGACCTGCATGACGGCCTCGGAGGACAGCTCGTCAGCATCGTCGCGCTCAGCGAACGCGGTGCCTGGGAGGGCGACCGGATCGGCGAGGCAGCCCGCGCGGCGCTCAAAGATCTGCGGCTCGTGATAGACGCCATGGACGATATAGACGGCGACCTGATGCTGGCGCTCGGCGCCTGGCGCGAACGCACTACGGCGCAACTCCGTCCGCATGACCTAGCGCTCGATTGGCATGTGCTGATGCCGGCGGGCATGCCGGTTCATCCGGAACTCAGGCCATGGCACGTGATCCAGATACTGCGCCTGCTCGACGAGGCCGTCACCAACGCGGTGAAGCACGCCGGCGCGAAGCGGATCGGCATCAGGATCGAGACGGTCGACGATACGGTTGAAGGCCAGCGGGGCCGCATCACGGTGGAAGATGACGGGCGGGGGTTTGTCGCGTACGACAATGGCCGCAGGGCAGCGGATGCCCCGAATACGGCGCGCGGCCTTGCCAATATGCACAAGCGCGCCGCGCGTTGCGGCGCGCAACTGGAGGTGACATCAGGAAGCGGCGGGACCAGAGTTCGCCTCGATTTGCCCCACCGCTTCCCGGATGTCGAGCTGGCGAGTGGCTGAGCCAGGTCAGCGCCGTCCGACGCGGTTGACCGGCCCGCCGCGATTGCCGACCCGGCCGGGAGCCACGCCAACGCCCGGGGCTCCAACGCCCACCCGCGGCGCCACCACGACAGGCGCCACCACGACCGGAGCCACTACGACAGGCGCGGGCCTCACCACCACGCGCGCGACAGGCGCCGTCGGACGGACCACGCAACCCCTGGGCACACCCACGGTCTTGCAGTAGACCACCGCGGCTTCGGCCGATGCCACGCCCAAAGGCGTCGCCGCCAGGGCGGACAATGCGAAAAGCGCCGCGGCGGGGTGCGGCAAACGGATTCGACGAATCATGACGTTCTCCTCATTCGGCGCCGATTCTGCGAGTGATCAAGCGAACGACGCCGCTTCGTATACGTCTCTCGGCGCGCTCGGCGACATGCCATGATCATGGCATAGGCCGCCGACGGTTCGTCTCCGATGGTTCGCCGGCGCCCGCCCTGCGGAGGGTCCGGGCATCGACTCACGCTTGAAAGGACAATCGATGATGAAACCGGTTTTCGTTGCACTCATGCTCGTCGCGGCAGGCAGTTCGGCGGCAATGGCGCAAGCCTCGCTGAGCAATGAGGAAAAAGCCGCCTGCCGCTCCGATGCGATGAAGCTTTGCTCCGCTGCTGTCGGCAAGCCGGCGCAGATGAATGCCTGCCTTCGGGACAACAAGGCCGAGCTCTCCGAAGCGTGCCGAAAGGTTGTGGAAGCGCACGGCGGCTGATCGCTGCATTTGCGGGACTGGCCAGATGCGGCGACAATTTGGCCATCCTTCACAAAGGGCCTCGACTGTCGGATTACCTGCCGCGCAATTTCTGAATGGCCTCGAAGCGTTTCAGGAACGCCTTCTGTACGGCTTTGGTCGAGACGGGCAGGATTTCCAGCCCGTCGGCCGAAATGCCGCGCGGCCTTCCAAAGAACTGGGTGGCCTCCGCCACCGAGAAGCCCGCAAGCATCGTCGCCTCGAAATACGCGGCGACCTGGTCTGCTCGCTTGATGTCCTTCTTCAGCGTCTCGCCGATCTCGGCCGGGAGGCAGAAGCTGATATGGATCGAGCGCTGCAGCCGCTCCTCGACGGCCTTGTAGCCGCCGCCGACCACCGATTTGAAAGGCGAGATCATGTCGCCTATGACGTACTCCGGGGCGTCGTGCAGCAGGGCGGCGAGTTGCTTGTCCGGCGACACGTCCTTCGCCTGCCTGGAATAGATCGCCTCGACCAGCAGCGAGTGCTGGGCGACGGAGAAGGCATGGTCGCCGCCGGTCTGGCCGTTCCAGCGAGCGACGCGCGCCAGGCCGTGGGCGATATCGGCAATCTCGATGTCGAGCGGCGAAGGGTCGAGCAGATCGAGGCGGCGGCCCGACAGCATGCGCTGCCAGGCGCGCGGCGGCGCTCCGGCCTTGTCGGCCATCAGGCGTCACCTGCCGCGGCCGTCTCCTGGGGGAACGAAAATGTCGCCCATGGCGGTATCGCAAGTGAGAGCGGGACGCCGCCGGCAAGGATGGGTACGCCTTCGTCCATCGCCGCCTTGACCTTGTCGATGCGCACAATCGCTAGGCCGGAACTGCCCGCGACGGAGCCGAGCGTTCCGATCGACCGGCCGTCGGCAAGCACATCCGTACCCGAAGGCGGCAGCGCTCTTTCGGTCGAAGCGATCAGCGTGCGCCGGCGCGCGGTGCCGCGATGCTGCATGCGTGAGACCACTTCCTGTCCGACATAGCAGCCTTTCCTAAAGCCGATGCCGCCCATCTGGTCGAGCAGGATATCGTGCGGAAAGGCGTCGCTCAGCTGATAGTCCGCTCCGCTTTCCGCGATACCATGGCTGATGCGGAATGCATGCCACGCGGCAACGTCGCCGCTGGTCGACTGTCCGTAGTGCCTTGTTACCTGCGCCGGCGCCGGAAAGCGCAGGTCGCGCAATCCGGTTGATTCAGTTTGCGAAGAGCTTGAATCGGAAGCTGAGGCCTCCGAAGCATCCTGCCACCTAACGGAGACAAGTGCTTGATCCTGCACCGAAATGTCGACCTTGGCGCGCAGCCTGTAGAGCATCAGACGGCGGACGAAATCGTCCGCCACGTCCCCCCGGCATTCGAGGATGAAGCCGGTTTCGCCATCGCGGGAGATCAGAAAATCGAAGAGAATCTTGCCCTGCGGTGTCAAAAGCGCGCCCGGTTTCGCTTCGCCGGCCGGCAGCGCGTCGAGATCGGCGGTCACTATGTTCTGCAGGAAGTGCTCCGCGTCCGCTCCCGATACGGATATGAGCGCACGATCGTCTAGCTGGGCGGTGGGCATGGGCGGCAACGCACCTGATGTTGCAAATCGGTCGGCCATTACGTAAGCCGCACGCAACGCGCGAGCAAGAGCCAGAGGCAGGCAGATGACGGCGACTTTCGATCTCGTCCTGAAGGGCGGCACGGTGGTCAACCAGGACGGGGTCGGCCGGCGCGACGTTGGCGTGACCGGCGGGCGCATCACCGCGATCGGCGATCTCGCGCAGGCTTCCGCAGGCCAGATCATCGAATGCCGCGGCCTTCATGCCCTACCCGGCGTCGTGGATACGCAGGTCCACTTCCGCGAGCCGGGCCTGGAGCACAAGGAAGATCTGGAATCCGGTTCACGCGCAGCGGTTCTCGGCGGCGTCACCGCCGTCTTCGAAATGCCCAACACCAATCCGCTGACCACGAGCGCAGAGGCGCTGGCCGACAAGGTGGCGCGCGCCACCGCCCGCATGCATTGCGACTTCGCCTTCTGGGTCGGCGGCACGCGCGAAAATGCGCGCGACGCCGCCGAACTGGAGCGGCTGCCCGGCGCGGCCGGCATCAAGGTATTCATGGGTTCGTCGACCGGCGACCTGCTCGTGGAGGACGATGAAGGCGTGCGCTCGATCCTGATGAATACCCGCAGGCGCGCCGCCTTCCATTCGGAAGACGAATTCAGGCTGCGCGAGCGGCTGGGCGAACGCATCGATGCCGATCCATCGTCCCATCCGGTCTGGCGCGACGAGATCGCGGCATTGCGCTGCACCGAGCGGCTGGTGCGCATCGCCCGAGAGGCGCGGGCCCGCATCCATGTGCTGCATATCTCGACGGCCGAGGAGATCGCGTTCCTCGAGGGGCACAAAGACGTGGCGAGTTGCGAGGCGACGCCGCATCACCTGACGCTGTCGGCGGACGACTATGCACGCCTCGGCACGCTGATCCAGATGAACCCGCCGGTGCGCGACAAACGGCACCGCGACGGGATATGGCGCGGCATTTCGCAGGGTGTTATCGACGTGCTTGGCTCCGATCACGCGCCGCATACCCTGGAGGAAAAGGCGAAGGCCTATCCGGCTTCGCCATCGGGAATGACGGGCGTGCAGACCTTGGTGCCGATCATGCTCGACCATGTGAATGCGGGACGGCTGACGCTCGAACGCTTCGTCGACCTCACCAGCCACAGCCCGCATCGCCTGTTCGGCATGGCCCGCAAGGGTCGAATTGCGGCCGGCTACGATGCCGACTTCACCATTGTCGACCTGAAACGGCGCGAAACCATCACCAACGCGCAGGCCGGCTCGAAGGCGGGCTGGACGCCCTACGACGGTAAGCAGGTGACTGGCTGGCCTGTCGGCACCATCGTACGTGGCCGGTGCGTGATGTGGGAAGGCGAGATCGTGGAAGCCGGGCAGGGGCGGGCAGTCGAATTCTCCGAAGCGCTGCCCCTATAGTCAGCGATCCGACGAGCGGACCGTGGAAATAAAATGGAGGCTGCGGTCGAAGGCGAGGCTGAACGGCTGCGGGTAAAGATCGAGGCTCTGGTTCCACGTAACCGGGGCGATCCCGACCTGCTCGAAAACCGCATCCCATTCCGCTTTCGACAGATAATTGTAGGGCAGCCGCACATCGTGGCCCCTGTTGCCCACCCAGTCCATCAACCGCAGCGTCGGAAAGGCGCCAAATCCTTCGCGCAAATGGTCCTTGATGACCACGCCCAGTTTGGCCACCCGCGAGCATTCGGCGAGAACTTGGGCGGGGTCGTCGGTGTGATGCAGCACATCGACGATGGTGACCCAGTCGAAGGACCTGTCGTCGAACGGAATGCGATCGCCGTCATAGACCGTCACCGGAATGGCCGCCTGCGGGCGCAGCAGGACATCGATGCCCTGGAAGTTGAGCTGGGGCTTCAGCGCCATGATCGCCTGCGCGATCGAGCCGTCGCCGCAGCCGACGTCGAGCACCGTTTCTCCGCTTTCGATCTCTTTTGCGAGATGCCCCGACAGGACGCGCACGCGCCGCTGGAAGACGGCTACATCATGAACGCTATTCAGGACCTGCTTGTGAATACCCATCTCGGCTCCTGGCAAGGCTATGCGCCGCTGCTGTCGCGGCACGTGGATATCCGCCTACAGCATAAGAATTAAGATAGGGTGAGACTTGCGGGGGCGGAGAGCTATTCCCCCGCCACAAAGAACGCCCAGCGGCCGTCCGGGGTTATGCCGAGGCGGTAGAAAATATACGAGCCGAAGTTCTTCATGTCCTCGTAGTCGCCGGCGGTCACGATCTTGAACAGTTCTACATGCTGGCGCGCGTCCAGCCTGTCCAGCGGAATGCCGAAGAAATAGGGCCAGACATAGAGTTCCTCCGGGGTTCCAGCGTCCAGGTGGACATAGCCGGCGCTCAGGACTTCCTCCATGATGGCGAGGATCTCGCGACCTTCACTGTCTCCCGACAGAGTTTTAAGGTGCGCGATGGGGTCTCCCTCGATGCCGCTCAGCGAGAGCTGGGTCATGTCGTCGCCAAGTCCGATCAGCGGCCGCAGCTTCTCGATGTCGCCGCTCTTCGCCGCCTCGATCAGCAGTTCGCGCATGCGCTTCACGTCGGGCGGCAGCCTTTCAAGGTCGTAGATCACCTCCGGGATCGGCGTCGCGGCTTCGATATCCGGCTGTTCGGCGTCCTGAGGCGTTTCCGACTCGGACGGACCGGTCTTTTCGGGATCGATTGGCTGGCCGGTAGTCGGCGGCTGCACCGGGTCGGGAAACGGCACCGTGTTTTCGAGGCTGTCGTCGGAAGGGGCAGGCGCGTTCGGCGCCGGCAGTTCTTCACGCTTGATCTCGCTCAGCGCGAAGGTCGGCGTAGTGGCGAATATCCCAAACGGCAGAGCAAGGCTGATTCCTACTGCCAGGCGCGCGAGCAGTCCGGCGGCAGCGCCGCATAGGCGCGTTTCGCCTGTTCCATGATCCATTCCGCAGTTTCTCCGGGCGCGCAGCCATTGTCGCCCCCCACGCCCTAGCACAATGAAAAGCCCTAGGCGGAACGTGTCAATGTCGCACGCGCACCGGCTCGAACTCGCCGGCAATGACTTTCTCGCGCATGCGGTCGAGCAGCGCCAGGGCCGCGTCCTCGCCATTGGTGCGCAAAATCTCGGCAAATGCCGTTGCGAGCGCGGCCTCCGCGATAATTTCGGATTCGATGCCGGCTGAAAGCCCTTCCGCCCAAGCCTCATTATGACATTCGACGGCGGTCAGGCGCTTTTCTTCCCGGACCAGTGCATCGAGATCGCTAACACTCTGTTCAACTGCCACTTTTACCACCCTTCCAAGTTCGGAGCCGGCGATTTCGGACCAACTTGAGCTATTCCCTTAATGTCCCGATAAATACGGCGGTATTAAGTTATTGAATTTACGCTATTTTTTTGGCTGAGTTTTACAATAGCGTTGTAGTTTTACAAACCACCATACCGAGTCACGGCAATCTTAGTTCATTAACCGGCTGTCCGACACCGAAAGCTCAAATTTAAGTTAATCCAAAGCGGGGTGATTAAGCCTTAATTCAGGTGTGTGGCGAGAACGCCACAATTCATCAAACCACAAGACACCGCCGGAACCAACCGGCGACTCGCCTTTCTCACCAACCAAAATCTGGAGCAGTTAATGCAGATCCTGCATATCCATCCGGAGCCGCCAGGCGGTTCCGGCAGCACCGTCGCGCGGTTTGATCTCGCGCTTACCGACGAATGCCGATTGTTCGGCCTTCGCCTTACCGCACGCAGTGCCGGCGGCTATGCCGTGTATTCCCCGAACGCCCACGGCACTCGCGTCGCAACGTTCTCGCCGAACCTTGTCCAAGAAATCGCCCGCGCCGCTCTCGCCGCGCTTGAGGAGCTGAAGCCGCATGACCGTGGAAAATAAGGCGCCTGCCGAGGCCAGGCTGCCAAAGCCAGAAAGCCTAGAGGCTAAATTCAAACTCCTATCAATGTTGCCATACGACAGCCGCGTCCGCAGAAAACACGCGCTCGTGTTCGGCTTCATTCTGGATTGGTTCCATTCGAAATACGGCGATGCCCTCGCCAGTGTGCGGCACGTGGTCAGCACCATCAAGGAGCGCGACCCAGCCGGAAAAGGGCTGTACGCGGGAGACGTCCATAGCGCGCTCTCCGACCTCGTGGCGTGGGACTTTCTCCATCAGGAAAAAGGTAGCGGTCGGCGCGCCAGCCGTTATGTGCCAAACTGGTCGCTGGTCTGTAGCGTTCGGGAAACTACGAACACTACGGAATCGACGGAAGTTGAAATTAGCGTTCGGGAAACTCCGAACGCAGATGTTCGGGAAACTCCGAACGCTACGGGCGATAGTGTTCGGGATTTTATGAACGAAGACCCATCTACCCGGACCCGGCCACAAGACCGGGTTAACGGGATAGATGGAATTGAATGCGCCGCGCCTACGGCGCCGCTTTCGGCTGGGCTTTCGCCCGCCGACGCGGGGACGGCGCAAGAAGCGACAAAAGCCAAAGACCCATTCGAGCAGCTTTGGCGCGCGTACGACCACAAGCAGAAAAAGAAAGAGAGCCGAGCAGCTTATACGAAGCTCGCGCCCGACGCCGACCTGCATGCCACCATGATGGAGTCCGCGATTGCCTGGCAGGCTTCATGGTCCGCACAGAACAAGCGGGACGCGCCGCGCTATACGTTGGCAAAGTGGATAGAGCGCGAAGACTACGAGTGCTCGCCGCCTACCGCATATAAGCCAAAAGAACGGAAGGCAAAGGACCGGCCAGCCGCCAATGACAACCGGTCGCGGGGCAAGCTGTCCGACCAGCTTCGCATCCTTGAGGTTGAAGCAATCGGCAACCCATTCGGCGACTATCGATATCGCATCAAGCTGGACGGGCCGGCCGGGGAGCAGGAGCATGTGCTGAGGGTGCTGAACGAGAACGGCGTGGCGGAGGACAATGAGGCTTTTAACAAGATCCAGCGCGCCTTCGGCTCCGACACTGCTGAATGGCCGGGCCAGCGCTGCCGCGTTGAAATGGACGACGGCCGCATCGTTGACGTCGTTCCGCAGAAGGCGCCTGCCCGCGTAGTCGAAATCGCGGAAGCCGATGCGGTTGTGGTCGATGATGCAAAGATCATCGTGGCGAAGCTTACCGATGCGGATGGCAAGCCGGAAGGAACGATTGATATCGTCTACGAGTCCGATGACGAGGGGGAACAGAGGGCCGGACAGGAAAGCCTCAAGAGTCTCTGCCGCGCGGTCGACGTTGATAGCCTTGGTGACACTGACGAACTCCTGTTCAAACCGTTCATTCTGACCGCAACGGGCGAGTTCAAGCGGATACCGACTGAGCAATTGGTGGTGGCAGCATGACCCTGCCTTCGCTGCATGACTTTCGCCAAACCGGCCGACCGGTTTGGTGCCTCACCAGCCAACAGGAAGCCACAATGACGCCGGCACCGATCGACTTCACCCGCACCACCAGCCGCGAACCCGCCAGCGAATCCGCCAGACCATTCCGCGGGCGGCGCCTGAGTTGGGCCGAATTTTTCAAGGAGAGGCCGGATCTGCGGCCGGCGAATGATAATCAAGAGTGCGACGTGCGCCCAAACTCTTAGATGTCGGGCGCCTTCTTGCGGCGGTCTTTCTGGCTGCTGGCTTACGCGGTGGCGGCGTAGCCGCCGACCGACGTTCGGCGTCGTAGACGACCAACGCGGCAAACGCCAGAATAGCAAGCACGGCTAGCCGGATCATTTGGTGCGCTTCCTTTCCCGCTCAACACAGGCGGCGCGCCTTGGTTCCGGCCAGACCTGCGCGGCCTTGCCAATCACAACGGGGAGTGCGACGTGCGCCGCGCTCGAAAATCTGTGATCTAAAATAGGGCCGGTTGCGGCGGCCAACAAATGTAGGCAGATTGTTTTGGAGCACCCGAACGGGAGGTGCCTAAACACCTCCCGAACGCGGGTATAGCTCCAGACCGGCAAGTCGGAGGTTGCGGCAGTTGTCATTTGCTAGGTGACGCCGCAACCTCCAGCCGATCAAGGTGAATCTACACGATCGGCGCTCCGACATGCGCCGTCCGCAACCGAAAAAGGCCTGCTGTCCACAAATAGTTTTGTTCTTTTTCTGTTCCGGGCTCTCATGTATCGAACATGATAACGGCAAGCAGTGCTTAACGATGCGGCAATCGCCTTACTGGGGCAAGGAAACCGCAGGCGGCTGCTCGCCGACAGTGTCGGACTTGCGCACCAATTCTGCGAGACCGTAGGCGAAGGCGGCAAGCAGGGCCGCCACGATCAGCAGGCGCGCGGGCATGGCGAATTGTACCACGCTCGCCGTAAACGATGAACCTGGCGCGGGCTGTAAGTGGAGCTTTATCGCGAGCGGCCGGACCTGCGGGCGGACAATGACAACGAGCGGCTGGCCAACCGGCCGTCCGCATAATCAGAAGAAAAAGTATCCGACCGCAATGCCGAGAACCCCCAACACGGCGGGGAAAAAGAAGTCCATTGCCCGCGTCGCGAGGGATGGATTTTCTTTGGCCATTGGACCGTCGAAATTGAAATGGTGTTGAGAAGGCTTTGTCATCGCCGTGGCGGCCACCCGTTTAACTTCGAACAGGCTGCCACACGGTCGTTAACGAGTGACAATCAAAACTCGTGCAATGTTAGCAATGGCTAAATCAAAGCAGTCGGTTGTTTCCCGTTAGTGCAGCGTTCTCGATCGGTCCTCAACAAAGGTACTGATACCCTCGTCTTCAATGACTTGCATTGCGGTATCGAGCGCCGCCTGGTCGGTTTCAAATTTATCGTCAAAAACAGTCGAGGCGCCCTCGTGGTCCACTACTTCAAGGGTCCAAGCGGTTTCGTACTCCAGGCGGTAAATTTGGATATCGACCGACACGCCTCCGGCCGTGACGCGGCTGCAAAGCGCAGACACGATAACGGTGGGATTGCTCTTGTCCTGCATAATAATAGCTTACGCGCCCGGCGCTGGAGAAGGCAAGGCGCCGCTCCGGCCGGGCCTTCGACTCATCGATGGTATGCTATTGGCCAGGGAGGTGTTCGCCGATCTGCGTGCATTCGCACACGAAGATAACGCGGCCTCGGAGACGAATGATACGCTGCCAATCCGGCATGCCTATGCGCTCGGCCGGAAAGCGGGCGATCTTCCGGTAAAAATCAATGTCGCGGCCAACCAAAACATGCGGGCGATTAGGTCGGTCGCATAGGGGGTGGGGGCCGCCTACCCCTCTTTGTGCTATACTGATATTCCGAATTGAATGACGCCTCGCCCTAACCCGGTGAGGCGTTTCTGATTCCGCGCCGTTCCATGTGTCCGGCGGGGATCACCGGCGAAGAAGTTCCGCGGAGCTTCGCCGGGCCATTTCTGCGGGGACGTTCTGCTAGGTTCTTCCCTGCTCGCCGGCTGCTTGTTCCCTCCCAAGCGCCGGCACCCTTTCTGTCATCCGCACGGCCGCTGCCGGCAGTGCGTTGATCGATCCCGCCTGACGCTCCGCGTCGGCGGGCTACCGTTTTAACCAGACATTCCACACTTTTGGAAAGGAGCCGCCCATGGCCACCGCGAGGCAGGCATGTGAAATTCTAGACGCTACACTCCGGCTGCCGGATGGCACTGCACGCTGGCACGCCGACCGCCTCCGCGGTGTCGGCCACCTGGCTAGCACACAAGGACGGCCCACACAGGCCACTAGTAACGACGTGGCGTTGATACTGCTCAGTCTCATGCTCGGCTCGCCGGCAACGTCCGCAGCCGACATGGTGCCCGCCTACGCCGCGCTGCGCCCTATTGAGGGCGGGCCATCGCTCGGCGACGCGCTGGCCGGCTACATTGATCGGCCAGACGACTTTTTCGAGCTTTCCGTAAATACGATCTCGCCCGGCGCAACGCTGACCTTCGGCGGTGAAGATCACGGCATGCGGGTCGCAACATACGCCACCGAAGATTACCAACCGCGGCCCGCCTTTGACCGCGTCGCGATCATCGGCGCCGACACGATGACGCGACTGTCATCGGCAATCTCAGCAGCGCCGCCTGTGCGGGTTGGTCCGCGCCGTGTGGGCGATCGGTACCGGCGTCTCGAATACGCAATCCAATAAATAGGACTACAGATGTTCAAGAAACCTACCAAAGCAACCGCGCCGACCTTGCGCTTCGATCTCCGTGACGAGGATCCCACCTACGCCACGTGGTCCGAAAAGGTACTAGAGTTCAAAGCGAGTGTGTCCAAGCTCGACCAAGAGGAATCAGACCTGTTGGGGCGTCTTGCCGCTCGCCCGAAAAAACATTCGGACAGCGCCAATTTGGCCGTCTCCAAGCTTCTCGGCGACGAAGTTGATGAAGCCGATCCGGCTTCGGTTGGCCTTTCTATCCGACTGCGGGAAGTGCAGTCTCAACGCCGCGACGTCCGAGCAGCTCTAGCAATTGCCGAGGAACGTAAGGCTGCAGCACGGAATGCTGCGTCTCGCAACATATGCGAGCGACTGCTGCCCGACTACAAAGTCCGCGTGACCGCGCTGGCCGAAACTCTGATCTCTGCGCATAAGGCTAACGCCAGCCTCTACGAACTCACAAGCGCACTCGATGCCGCGGGCGTGACGTGGACTGGCGTGTTGCCGCCCATTCCCGGACGCATGCTCGGCGCCACTTACGACAAGTCAAATCGCGTCGGGCTGTGGCTCAAAGAAGCTGCAGGCCACGACCTTATAGACCGGAAAATTATCCCATCGGAGTTGGCGGCGTGAAAGAATTTAGAGATTACGAAGATGGTGAGATCTCGCAGGGAGCGCGCAACTAAGCGCAATGGCGACGAGGCGAAACTGTGCCGCATGACAGTCAAATCGGCAAGCGGAACCACCAGGTCGGAAATGCTTCCGTCTGACCCACAGGAGGTGGCACGCATCCTCAAAGAGCGTCGTAGCAAATCGCCTGCCAAGCGAGTCAAGGATAGGCTTGCCGCGGAGATGACAAAGCGCATCGGCAGAAGGTAGATGTGGTTTACGGAGAGCGGGCGAGCACCGTTGCCAGGCAGCAGAACTGTGGCCGGCTACTGTTTAGAATGGGGCGTCCCGTCACCTGTGCGCGACGGATTTGACGAGTGCTTCACACCTCACTCAGTCGAATGGCCGTCCGATTTACGCCTGTGTCGTAACCATGAAAAGACGCGGCCACTTACTCGACTTGGCCATGGCTTCCGGCTCGCATCTGACAGTCGCGGCCTTTGGGCCGAGGCGGACGCTGACGCCATCTATGATGGTGACGGCGTCCTTCATGGCGCCCGGTTTGGTGCCTTACGCGGTTGGTCGGTGTCGTTCGTTGCGTGCCGCGAACGTTGGGACCGCTCCGGCGACAGACCATTGCGCATCATCGAAGGCGCACGGCTTCTGGAGCTGTCCATCGTCGACCGTGGAGCGCATCGAACCTCAATCGGCGTGCTGTCACGGATGCAGCGCGCGGCATGACCCGGAGGGGCGAGTCGATCGCGTCGAACCGCTTACCCTTTTAGACCGCTTGGGGGGTTTGCGCACATTTCCACACATCCAACAATGGAGGTACGCCTTGGCGCCACCACGTAAACCGCTGTACCTGGCCCATTTGACGGGCGCGGTGGCAAAGAATCCGCAGCGCTATCGTACCCGCCACGAGCCTTCTGGCTTCGGCCTGCTCGCCGAGCCGAGCGAATGGCTCTCAGACGGCGCTAAGAGTGCGTGGCGGGAGATGGTACCCACCATGCCTTGGCTGAATACAACCCACCGATTCATTGTTGAAATCGCGGCTATTTTGACAGCGAAGATGGCGGCCGGTGAGCTTGGCGTGCCTGGGATGCAGTTATTGCGTGTTGTGCTTGGGAAGTTGGGAGCATCGCCTGCAGACTTCGGCAGGGTTAAGTGGGCGCCGCCGGTCGATGATGAGGACGATCCGGCTGCGGAGTATTTTAGGTGAGAGCGGATGATTCAGTGCTGCCTAAGGCGCATGAGAAGGCCGCTAAGGGCAAACCAGAAGCAAGGCCGGGAAAGAAGAAGCCCGACAAGGCTACTGCAAAGTAGCGTTCTGCTCAGCAGCCTGTTCTGTCTTGAGATTTTCAATCTGCCGAAGAATGCCTTTTGCCATGTCCTCAGCGCCGGCAAGCGGCATCACCAGCCGACCGATCACAACGCGGTCCAAATTGGCCGGTGATTGTGAGTAGTCCGAACGGAGCGTTTCAAAGGTGATCCTCATGCAACCGGCAAAGGTGAAGAATCCCAGGGCCGCGTCGGCAAACACGTCTGGCGAATGCGGGTTGTGGAGTATAACTGGCCCATTGCTCATGACTGTCCCCTCAGTTGGCGGTTTTGTTGATTACCGCGCCGAGACGTTAGGCGATCCGTTCAGGGTTTGGGAGTCTTCCTGCGAAGCAAAAGACGACGACGCGCCTTCTGCTTAGGTGTTACCGGCTTCACCAATCCGCCGATAGGTGATGGCCTCCCCAAAAATGGGCCGCCTCAATGGGCTGCCTTTTCGTTGCCGCAGAAGGCCGGCGCCATTCGGGGGGTAGTGAACAGCGCCGGCCCAGGCAGTCCTTAAAGGTCCACCGCAGCTACAACGTAACGTAGCGTAAGCCTCCCGCAAGCCGCACTTTCGCAACTCCACAGGAATCCCGCATGACCAATTCCCAACCCGCACGCGCGGGATCGCCCCCGCTTGCCGCGTGGGCGGCCTTCACCGCTTCAATTTCAATCATTCTCGCGCTCGCCTGGTGGCCGGCGGTCTAACGGAAAGGTCACAACATGCCGGTTCCCACGCACGGATTCTTCCCACGCATCGAAGCGGTCACGGTTCCCGGCTTCGGGCGCTTTGATCTGACGACATGTGAAGGCTTGCGCGCCTGGATTGGCGTCTGCGCTGCCAGCACCGGGCTTGCGATCGGCGACGAATATTCATGCTCCACAAATGGCGGCGACGGCTGCCGTGGTGGCTGGAAACAGGGCAAAAGGAGATTTAGATGCTACCAGGATTTAACATGGGCCAGATGATGGTTCATCGACCGGCTGGCGGCGGCGCGCTCGCCATCTCGGGCACACCGGTTCTCACCGCGACTGAGGGCACGGCTTATGCCGGCTTCACGGTCTCCGCGACGGGCGGCACTGCGCCCTACACCTTCAGCGTTGCCAGCGGCGCGCTGCCCACCGGAATCACTCTGAACTCCTCGACCGGTGCCGTGTCCGGCACGCCGACAGTCAGCGGCAGCTTCGCCGGCATTGTCATGCGCGTGACCGACAATGCGAGCGCGACGGCCGACCTTGCGGCGTTCACGCTGGAGGTGGAAGCGGCCGGCATCCTCGACGGTCTTTCCCCAACCGGCGCATGGTCGATGTCTCGCGATCTACTCACGGCCTTTGCTGGCTCACGCTACACCGATGTTTCCGGTGCTGTGTCGTCGTGGAACGACCAATCGGGCAACTCGCGGCACATGGCCCAGGCCACGGCGGGCAATCGCCCGCTGGTCGCCACTGCGGGACCAAATAGCATCGCGTGCGCCGACTTCGACGGGACCGACGATATCCTGGTCGGTTCCATAGCCATATCTAATTTCATATCAGCCAGCGCCGGCTACTTGGTTGTGTCTTTCCTCGCCGACACCATCACAGTGAATAACGCGAACGCTTGGAGCAATCACGCGATTATCGAGGACTTCGGCCAGTTCTTAGGCCTTCATCTGCGCGACACCGGCAGCCCGGACACGATCTCGGCATACAACTGGGATGGAAACGCCGACGTTGCCGCCCGCGTCGAAATCAATGCCGGAACGGCCAATGTGGCCGAATGGCGGCACGAAGGCGGGAATGTCTATGTCCGCGTCAATGGCGGCACGGAAGCGTCGGCCGCCTCGGGCAACACTCAATTGCTGACCGGCCAGCTCCGCTTCGGCGGCGCTAGCGCATGGCTCGATGGCAAGATTTTTGAGGTCGCAACATTCTCGACAGTGCCTGCGTCAGGCGACCGTGACGCGATCGTCGCCGATTTCATGACGCAGGTTGGTATCTAAGAAGAGGCCGGTGCTCCACATGGGCACCGGCCTTCTTTGTCTTAGAGCGCCGTGGCGAGCGAACCCCAACGGGCAGTAACCCAGGCTGCTACGATGACGATCGAAGCGATCACCGCGACGGTGATCATCCCGATCAGGATGGTATATTCAACCATCGCCGCGCCGTCTTCGTCAGCGATGAATTTTGCAAGAAGCTTTTTCATTTAAATTCCCCTTACCCTTTGACGCGACGGGCCCGTGTCGCAGCAAGCAAAGCAGCAGCCCGTCCAAAAATGATCCTCTTCTTTCAGCCGGCAAGGAGTCAACAGGGTTTAACGAAACGTTAACCCTCGAATACCTGGTAGAGACATACCTTTGACGAGGTAAGCCCGTGTCTCGCCTACGCTTTTTGCCACACTTACCTATATTGGATGATGGCCACCCCACTTCAGCGGGAGAGGCCGTTAAAGGCCGGCGGCTGGGGTTGCGAAAAAGCTCAAAAGCAACACCAACCGCCGCGCCGCGCCCCATATCAGGACGTGCCGAACTGCTCCCAAGGGTAAAGAAAGCAGTTACCGGCGGAAGCAGCATCATCCAGTTTTCCTGAAAACTCAATCTGCCGGTAGCTACATAGACGTTGACGTTACCTTGCCGCTGCGTGATCCTTGGCTGGGGAGGCAGGGGCATGCTCCGGCTGATTGAAAACAAGCCACGACGGCAGGAAGACGATCCTTGGCGTCGACGGCTGCGGCGGCAAACAAAAGCTGCGCCGACAGGCCTAAGCATCAGATTCTTGCTCGCGTCAGCGACCGTCCTCGTTGCAGGTGCAGCCGTCCTTTACCTTCTCATCGAGGGGCCGGGCCGGCTTCCGACGGTTCACCGTTTCGGCGTATCTGACTCAAACGTCCGTACCGTCGCCCGCCAAAACGTTCCTGGCTGCGACATCAAAGGAAACATCAACAAGTGGGGCGAGCGCATTTATCACATGCCGGGCCAGGAATATTACTCCGAGACGGGCATCAGCCTCGCTCGGGGCGAGCGTTGGTTTTGCTCGCAGTGGCAGGCGTGGTGGGCCGGCTGGCGAAAGGCGAAGGTTTAGCAAGGGAGGGAACAAATGACAGGATTCACTGACAAAGAAGTCGCTGTTGAGTTGGAGCGAAGGCGCAATGCCCAGCGCGGAAGCGAGACAGGGCGAGAACCCTCCACGCGGGTGCACCAGGAATCGCAGAACGACATGACTTGCATTCATTGCGGGCGCGGCTTCCGCAGTTACACGTCATCTGCCGGAGAACACGGGCTTTGCGACGACTGTCTACACGCCGACTGATGCAGGCTCCCGCACCATAGCTCTTGCATCGGGCCCGCCGACCAAGCGGTCAAGGCGCGCGCCCGCCGCGCCCCTATTGCGGAGGCCGGTTTCTTCGCGCGAGCAGTTCAGCGTTTATGGCGTAGCGATCGCCAGCATGCTGTGCAATCAGAGCCCGCGCTTCTTTCAGGCTGACATTGCCTAGCTTCATCAAGTAACCTGCTTCGTAGGGCGATGGGGCGTAACAAGGCTTCCGCTTGCGCAGCTTCAGGCGGACGTTCCCATCTTGGTGCAACATGGCGTGGCTCCTCCGTTATGCCGGAGGTGCAGCAAAACTCGTGCCAGAGTAGGCAGGTCTACAACAGGCGGGCTAACTCGGCCAACGCAGCGATTATCGCGACCGCCAGTTGCGTGGCCATAGCCGACATGAAAAACGTCTGAACCAGCGATAGTGCGAGATCGAGCTGAAACATGCGGCGAGCTGTTACAGAACAGCAAATCCGACCGCGAGCCCCAAAAGCGAGGCGGCAAGGATGATCTCTGTGACATTGATCGACATTGATTCCTCCTCCCCAGCGCACTGCAGAATGGAGAGGAGGCGGTGTCCTGTCCAATCACCTTGGATGGCTCGCTAAAATCCGGCGTGTGTCGGTGAAAAGGGGCACGAAAAAGGCCGGCGCACCGCGGAGTAGCGAGGAGAGGGGACGACGCGCGCCGGCCTTCCGCCATATGGGGATATGGGCAGGGTTGATTATACGTCAGTGCAACCCTGATTCATGCTTGGCCAATCGAATAGGCTCACTCCTTCGGAGTATGGGCGGCCCGTCTCGGCGTTGCTTTGTTTGAGTGCGGCGTCGTCCCTTCCGGTCGGGGAACGCTGCACTGACAAGATATGTATTCCCGGACAAGTTGCTGGACCCGAAGGTAACGACAATTTTCGGCTTGGTAAGTAGATTGTTTCTCAATGTGCGAGGGAGATGCGGGAGTTCCCAAAATGAAGGCAAAGATCAAAGGCGAAGCTCGGCGCGAGATGATTGTGGAGGGGTACGCTAACAACGAACCATTGAAAGATATTGCGGCCAAGATTGGCTGCTCACTGGCGAGTTTAAAAGTCAGTGCAAGTCAACTCGGTTGCACTCGAACGCACAAGGAAGCGGCGGCATTTCGGCGCGGATTCTATATCCCGGAACATAAGCGGGACGATTATTACCAACTGATGGTCGCGGGAAACTATCGCGCTCGCGAGTGCGCGCTGATTCTGGGGCTTTTAGGATCGGGATCAAGAAGTCCGCAGTGAGCTGTGCAAATGCCCCGACGCTACGACACCCAAAAGGATCCCGACGAGCTGTGGACGGTGTACGATAAGTTCACCGGATGGCCCGCCGAACTGGACGGCCTTGTTCTAACTGGGCTAAGCGAGCGGGCCGCCAAAAAGTTCGTTGGCACGCTTAGCCTGAGGGACCACATCGACCGAATGGCCAGGGAGTATCGTGTAAAGAACGCCCGCCGGCTGGTTAGCCAGCGCGCGTTAGGCTGGGCCGCTATACTACTGCGGAAATGATCCGAGAGACCTAAATCCAGAACATAAAGGGCGCGGGCCAAGTTCAGCACATAGGCAGCGCCCGCAAGGCAGCCGAATGGCTGCTCAACGAATGGCCTACCGAAATTGACGCCGCCAAGCAACGCGCTGCGCGGAAAGCCTGCCTGGAGGCTCTGGAATGGCCAATGCAAGGCGGCTGCGGCCCGAAAGGCGTTCCGCGAGGCTGCGGAGGAGGCGGGCATATTGATCGGCGACGACAATCGGCCGCCGCCACGGCCCGCGAAGCGCAAGCGATAGCCTAGATTATATATGCGTCAAATTCCTCGATCGACGCAAAGCTCATAGGGCCGGTCATCGTTTCAGCCACCACCGATCCGTCAGTGTAGAGCGTTACCTTTCGGCCTTTGTGCACCGTTTCTGACTGCACTTGCTTCTCCGTAGGAGCTGTCGCCGGTGCTTCCCCGACGACGGGTGCGGCCTTGTTCGCGGCCCTACTCACCAGATCCCGAAAGCCATCCGTGTTTCTCTCAATGTTGCCCAGATGCACAACAGCTTGGCCAAACGCTGCCAAGAGGATGCTATTGAGTATTCCAGCAGCGAAGAGCGGCGCCAACGAGCGCGGTAGTTCGTCATTGGTCAAGCTTAGAAGCATTCCGATGCCGCTGAGACATGCGAGCACGACACCTATCACGAGAACAGCCTGGCCCATCTCTCCCCCCCAAGAGCGAAGCATCACCCAAGCGCGTCCAACGCGCAAGCGTCGCAAAGCAACTACCCCGCCAACGCCAACCCAACGGCTATGCCAAGGCCGATAGCCAGGCCGGTCAGGAGGTTGCCACCGCGCTCGCGATCACGGGGCGCCAGTCGAAGGGCTGGCGCTGAAGCAAGGCGGCGAGTTCGTCAAAGATCGTATCCATTTGCTTCATCCCAATTGGAGTCCAAATTTGGATGAAGTATCGTGCGAGTCAACGACAGTACTTATGCGTTTCCGCCTAGGAAGTCAAGAGTAATATGCGAAAGCGCCTAAGGATTATATGCGAAAACGCCTACGCGGAAAGTAGGGGATAACTGCAAAACCCGGATAGACACTCAGGCGAACGCGACATCACCATCTATGCGCACTTGAAAATGGCTTCAAGTGATCCAGATGGAGACACCAAAATGTTTCAGGAATTCGAAGGACGAGGCGGCTTCCAGTTCGGGATCGGTGAATATGTCGATCACTGCGATGGCGGCTTCCTGGCGGTAGTGCACGCCCGAACCAAGGCCCGTCTTGGCTCTGGCGTGAGTGGCCCGGAGCTGTACACCGTGGAATTACTCGCCGGGCCGATCGCAGGCGAGTGCCGCATGATGCTTGGAGACGCTCTCGTGTCTGTGGCGGACTGGCGGCCGCCAGGGGGCTGCGCGCCTGGATTACCCGCACTTGAGCCGCACGCCCGGTCCACCCTCGATGCATTCGCCATCCGCTAAGAAAATCACGCCGTGCGCCTCAAGGGCCATGCGGATGTCTTGAACTGTTCGCTCACGCAACAGATCGCCCCGCTCCAGTCTGGTGATCGTGTTTGTCGAAACCTTTGCTGCCTCAGCAAGTTCTCGCACCCCAAGCTGAAGCGCTGCCCTCGCCATTCTGCATTGTGATCCAAACAAAGTGCTACCTCGTAGCGATTTCGCGTTGACGTCCGCATTCGATTGCGTATAATGAGACACAGTAGCGATTCCGCTACCTAAGCGCAATAAGGAGCAACGCCATGAACGCCAACGTAGTTAACGCCGAGCCAGGCGACATCGAACGCTACATAGCCACGCACAACGCCCTAGAATGCCTTGCCCGCAAGATGGCCCCGATGCCGGATGATGCCATGAACGCCCTCGTGGACGCGATCTCCGTCGTCAAAGCCAACATCCTCGCACTGCTGCCGATATCGAACGACAAGATCGCGGCCGAGGTCTTGGCACCATTTATCGGTCGGTTGGTGGAGGATGCCTCCTGACATGGGGACGATTGCAACCCGGCCGCGGGCAGCATTGATAGAATACCGATTCTATTCGCCTACGCGTCAATCTAAATATTCTCATAGAAGTCAAATAGCTTCTTGGACAAGCGAGGCGAAAACGACTATGTCTTGCTTGTTCTTCGGAACGCTTCGCCTTCGGGCCATGTCTCGCACTCGCAGCCTTCGGGCCAGCCCCAACCTAGCGAGACTCTTCAACGCATCAATGCCTGCCGTTGGCAGGAACGGAAAGCTTTGTCCGTCGCAATTCCGCGGCGGCGATCAACGTGCGCTTGCGCGCAATGAGGAGAGAGACATGGATCAAGAATCGCTTGCAGAGTTCTTCAACGATCAGGCCGACTGGCGGGATCAGAAGGCACGAGAATATCCGGATGATGAGCGAAATCGCGCGGCCGCAGAGCATCTACGGATGCTCGCCAAATCTGCTTCCGATTGCACTCAGTCAGTAATCACCGCGGCCGAGGAGTTGAGCGAGGACGCTCCTGATACGGAAGTATGGCATGAGCAGCTAAAGCAAGTGGGCTTTCATTATTTTCCAACCACGGCCGAGCAGTTTGTTCGGGACTTCATAGCAGCCAGGACCTGCTAGAGGCGCCAGACAGCCGTAAAAAAAGCCCGCTGCGGGAGGGGGATCGCGCAGCGGGCTCGATGGGGCGCTCTTGATGCAAAGCGCCTACCAGATCGAAGAACGAGCTTTGATGAATATTGTTCCCTTTGGAACACTATGAAAAAAGCCCGACCGGCTGGGCGGGGATAGGGATGGGGCCGGCCGGGCTGTTCGGCGAGTTGCGGTGCCGATGCGGGCGATCGGCTTGCGCCATATATGCCCACCTTCGTCTTCGTATCCACAATATGTTGGGATTCCTGTCGCGCCAGCAAGGACGGGAAAACAGTTGACGCTCCCACGGCAGCCCGCCGCGGTTTACGCAGCCTTGCGACCACGGCGGCCTTTCAGCTTTTCACCTGGCTTGCGGCCGAGACCCATGCTCTTGGCCAAAGTCGAGCGGGTGGCGGCGTAGTTCGGCGCGACCATGGGATAGTCGCTCGGCAGTTTCCATTTCGCGCGGTATTCGTCCGGCGTCATGCCGTAGTGCGCGCTGAGATGTCGCTTCAGCGATTTGAACTTCCTGCCGTCCTCGAGCGAGATAATGTAGTCCTGCGTTACCGATTTCTTGATCGGCACTGCCGGCTTTTGCGGTTCAGCCTCGGCAAGAATTGCGGCGCCATTGACCTGGCCAAGCGCTGTGTAGATGTCAGCAATTAGCTTTGGCAGTTCGCTGGCCGGGACGGGGTTGTTGCTCACATAAGCGGCCACAACGTCGGCCGTGAGTTCGATGTGCAATTCGCTTTTCTCGGTCATTGAAATTCTCCCTCAAATTCGCGCGCTTTGTTTAGCCGCGAATGCAGGGGAGGGCAATTGTGCTGCATGCCGATCGGCCCACTAGTGTTCCGACAAGTCTCACCGACCATGTGCTTGCAGGAAAGGCCCGCTGCGGCTGGCTTTTCGTGTCGCGGAAAATCGTGTCGCCAAAAAAGCAGCACAATGTAGCATTGACTGTCGAGGCGAAAACAACTACATTGTATCAATAATGGCTAAACTTCCTCCAATGCCGGGATTCTGAACGTATGATGCTCTACCGCACTGCGCGCACCCTCGCGCGCCTGACAGTTCGCGAACTCGCGGCCGAGGCAGACGTGTCGACGGCAACCATCACCAAGCTTGAAAACGGCAAGGACTTGAAGCCGGCGACGCTCCACAAGATTCGCACTGTGCTGGAGGAGCACGGGGTCGAATTCATCCCGCATAAGAGGTGGGCCGAATGGGTACAGCCGAGGTTTGGGGGGAAGCGTGATGATAGCCGCCAATGACAATGTCCGCCACTATCCACCAGAATGGTGCTCGGCGGAGACGATGGCGTATCTACTCGACGTCGGCGTGAGCACCTTCCGGGCCTACACCGCTGGCGGCTTGTTGCCGCCAGGCGTGCGACGCGGTGGATCCGTTCGGTGGCGCCGACAGGCCACCTTGGATGCATGGGACGGCACGACTTCCAAGCCAGTGTCGAGAGCGGTCAACGACAATTCCGAAGATAATGTGCAGCAACAGATTGTAGCGAGCATCAAACGCCATGGCGCGACCAAGAAAGCACGGGGCTGAGCTACCGCCGCACGTCCATCGCGTGATGGCCAAAGGTAAACCGTACTATTTTTACCAGCCGTTCCGCGGGACCGTGAGGCAGGGCGCACGCGTGGCTCTGCCACGAGATGCGCAATCGGTGGAGTTTTGGGACGCGGTTAGGCGGCTTGCCGGGACAGTGCCGGGATACAGCGGGACGCTTGCGGCGATGATCGATGCCTACATAGCGTCACCTGAATTCAGTCCACCCAATGACGGAGTGAAGCGCAAGGTGTTGTCGGAAAGCACCCGCTATACTTACAAACTTCACCTCGGCTATTCGCGAAGCGCTATAGGCAAGTTTTCGCCAGACGTGATCAAGCCATCCGCCGTGCTTACCTTGCGCGATGAGTACGCTGACCAGCCCGGCTCGGCGAACATGATAATTCGCGCATTGTCCGCCTGTTACGAATGGGGCCGACTTCGCGACTTCGCGACAAACAACCCTGCCAAGGGCGTGCCTACTTTCACGCTTGGCGAACACGAGCAATGGGCAGAGCCGATGGTTGATTTGCTGTTGGCTGAGGGAAGTCCGCTTATTCGCCGGTTCGCGCTCATTACACTGCACACGGGCCAGCGCATCAGCGATGTATGCCGCATGACGACCGATGATGTTGTGGACTGCGAAATCCGCGTGAAGCAAAAGAAGACCGGCAAGGAACTCTGGATTCCTTTGTCTCCCGACTTGCAGGCGGAATTAGACGGAATTTCCGGGCCGCTGCTGGCCAATGGTAAGAGCAAGGTTTTTTCCAGCGGAACGTTTCGCGACGTTTGGGATACGGAACTCAGCGGGGACACCCTAGCGCCCATCAAGGCCGCCGGGCTTGTACCGCATGGCTTGTGTAAGAACGCACACAGCCGTTTGCGCGAGGCAGGGCTTAGCACCGAGCAAATCCAAGCGATTACCGGCCGCTCGCCGAAGATGGTCGATTACTATTCTAAAGGCGCTGACCAGCGGGTGCAGGCGCGTGCTGGAATGGAGAAAATGAAGGAGGCCGGGGTCAAAAAGGTTTTACAAACGGCTGATATTCCTCAATGAAATCAAGCGCCATTTAGCAAGAGTTTGTAAAACAAAATGCGCATGAAAACAACGAGTTAAGTGGCAATTGTTGTAATGTCCCGTTAAGAGTCCTAGCACACGAATTCGCGCCTGTACGCCTGCCATTGCCGGAAAAGTTAACCCCGGCTTAATTTCCGTAGCGGCCGGCGACCTCGCGCGTCAGCTCCTCGCCCTCCTTCATATAGCGGCGGATCGCCTCGGTGGCGGAGGCCGTGCAGCTTGTGTAGGTGCCGGCGTAAGCGCGATAGCCGCGATTGAAGCTGGCGATGAATTTGGCGCGCCGCGCCGGATCGGGGTTTTCCGCTAGCAGCAGCTTCTCCATTTCGCCGCGCCATTGCTCGCCCGGTTCGCCGCAAAGGTTGCGCAGGAAATGCAGGGAGCCGAGAATTTCGGCAAGCCGCACCAAGCTGGGCTCGAACGGGGCTTCCGCCGCACGCGCCGGCGGCGGAAAAGCCGTCGTGCTGAAGGCGACAAATGCGACGAAGAACAATGAGGCTCGGCCCATAAGCCTTTGTGGCGAAACAAATTGTCTGCCGCAAGCCGGGGAGGATAGCTAATCCCCGCGAATTGCCGTCCAACCGATGAGTTCGCGGGAGACGTCCAGAATGGAATCTGTGAGCGGGAGATTCTCCATCTCCGCCAATGTGTAGAAGCAGGCCTCTTCGGCATCGCTGGCGCAGGCCGGTTCGCCACTTGCCGCTTCTCCGGTAAACACCTCAAGCCGGTAGGTGATCTCCTCGCCGTCGACCTGTGTGTCGATCAGATATTCGCGCAACGGTGACAGAACGGCTGCGATCATACCGGTTTCCTCCAAAAGTTCGCGCCGCGCTGCGTCTTCGCTGGTTTCGCCGGGCTCGACCCGCCCGCCCGGAAAGGCATAGAGCCCGCGCGACGGCTCCAGCGCGCGCTTGACCAGCAGCACAGTTTCCCCACGCAGCAGGGCTACCGATACTGCTGCGATCGTCCGCCTCTTCGTCATATCCGCCGGCTCCGCTGATTGTTGAGGATAGCTTGGGGCGACCTTTGGATAGCGGTTGCGGCGAGGCTTTTCCATGGCCACATTGCCGGCTGCTGTCAAAGGGATCGATGACAATGTGCGGACGCTTTGCGCTGACCGCGACGCCGGAGGAGATCGAGGCGATGTTCGCGCTCCTCGACGTCGTCGCGTTTCCGCCCCGCTACAACATAGCAGCGACGCAACCGATCCTGATGGTGCTGGCCGGCGAAAGGCAGGAGCCGGGCGCGAACCGGCCCGACCGGCGCTCGCTTCTGGTGCGCTGGGGGTTCATTCCGGCATGGGCCAAGGACACCAAGACATTTCCGCTGCTGCTCAATGCCCGCTCCGAAACCGCGATTGAGAAAGCCGCGTTCCGTAACGCGATGCGCCATCGCCGGGCGCTCATTCCGGCCTCCGGGTTTTACGAGTGGAAGCGGGACGGCAGCAGCAGGTCGCAACCTTACTGGGTGCGCCCGAAGCATGGCGGCGTTGTCGCATTTGCGGCGCTGATGGAGATGTATGCCGAGCCGGGCGGATCGGAGATCGACACTGGCGCAATCCTGACCACGGCCGCCAACGGGGATATCGCCCATATTCACGACCGCATGCCGGTGGTTATTCAGCCGGAGGATTTTTCGCGCTGGCTCGACTGCCGTACGCAGGAGCCGCGCGATGTCGTTGATCTGATGCGTCCGGAGCAGCCAGATTTCTTCGAAACAATTCCGGTTTCGGATCTGGTCAACAAGGTCGCCAACACGGGGCCCGACCTTCAGCGCAGGGTGGAGCCGACAGCAACCGCCCCACGGGAGCCAGCGAAGAAAGCGCCGGCGGCCGATCAACTGACGCTTTTTTAGGCTGCCTTGCTGGGTGTGGGCGGAGCGGGCTTGCGCTTCTTGGCCGCCAGAAGGGCGGCGACGATGGCCGCGGGTCCGATCGCGCGATAGTGGCGCGTCAGCATGGCGTACTGGGCGCGAGCGCGTTCCTGATCGCTCTTGAAGGCTGACATGGTTCTCTTCCCTAAGGTCAATTCTGTATTTGGCCGTCCAGATGATGGCCGATTTGGTCCAAATCGTGACGTCGGACTGCGTTCCGCGCCGGCTTCCCGATTCATGTTTAGACATGTTTAATAAAACCTTTGGGTTTTCGTTCCGACATAGGAAAGGCGACCAGTTTCCTGCGAAGTTGCGACTTGACGGCAACACCCGCCAGGCGCGATAAAGCTGCCCATGAAAACGTATCGCGCCATTTGTGGCATTTGCATTATTGGCTAGCGCTCGCGCTGGTCCGGACGTTTTCGCCTTTTCTCTCGACAGACAGGACAAACGCCCCGGCCAGCAGGCTGGAGCACGATCGCGCCTGCACTGCGATCGGGCTTCGTGAAACCGGACTGGATTTCGAATGGCGGACGGACAAAAGGGCCTGAAACTCTACAACACGCTGAGCCGCGCGAAGGAGGACTTTGTTCCGATCGATGCGGAGAATGTCCGCATGTATGTCTGCGGCCCGACAGTCTATGACTTCGCCCATATCGGCAACGCACGGCCGGCCATCGTCTTCGACGTGCTTTTCAGGCTGCTTCGCCATCTCTACGGGCCGGACCACGTCACCTATGTGCGCAACATCACCGACGTGGACGACAAGATCAACGCGCGCGCCGCGCGCGATTTTCCCGACCTGCCTCTCAACGAGGCGATTTGCAGGGTCACCGAGACCACAAACGCGCAGTACCAGAAAGATGTCGCGGCGCTCGGCTGCCTAGACCCAACCTTCCAGCCGCGCGCCACCGATTTCGTGCTGCCCAGGCCGGACGGCAAGGCCGACATGGCGACGTTGATTCAGCGTCTGATCGAACGCGGCCATGCCTATGAAGCCAAAGGCGAAATCCTGTTCGATACGGCGTCCATGGCCGACTACGGGCAGCTTTCGAAGCGCAATCTCGACGAGCAGCAGGCTGGCGCGCGCGTCGCGGTCGAGGCGCGCAAGAAGAACCCGCAGGATTTTGTGCTCTGGAAGGAATCATCCGCCGAGGAGCCGGGCTGGGATGCGTACTTCACGCTGCCAGGCGGCAGGGCCGTCACGATCCGCGGCCGGCCGGGCTGGCACATCGAATGCTCGGCCATGGCGGAGGCATATCTCGGCGAGGTCTTCGACATCCATGGCGGCGGCCTCGACCTGATCTTTCCGCACCACGAGAACGAGATCGCGCAATCGCGCTGCGCCCACGGCACCGACGTGATGGCGAAATACTGGATGCACAACGGCTTCCTCCAGGTCGAGGGCCGCAAGATGTCCAAGAGCGAGGGGAATTTCGTCACGATCAACGAGTTGCTGAGCGGCTGGAACGGTTATGCTTGGCCAGGTCAGGTAGTCCGCTTTGCCATGCTAGCAACCCACTATACGCAGCCGCTAGATTTTACCCAAGTGGGGTTGGAGCAGGCTTCGATCGCGTTGTCGGAATTTTCAACTTGGGCATACATCGATGACGATGCTGAACCGTCAGAAGAATTTATCGCCGCCTTGCTGGATGATCTCAACACTCCTCGCGCAATTGCTGAACTGCATCGGCTAGCACGTGCCGCAAGATCAGGAGTGAATTCGCTAGCGGAAAGAATGACGATCCCCGACGCGATGCTCAGTGATGAGGATTTTTCTCCCGACCGGCAACTTTACGCCGGATTGCGTTGGCTCGGCATTGGCTTGAAAACGTTTGACCGCTCTTGGCTCCAACATCAAATGAACGCGACTATTACAGATGCAAGTGCAAAAGTAATCAATGCAGCTATCGATGAACGCCTCTCTTACATCCGCGAAAAAAACTGGGCCGAGGCGGACCGCATCCGCGACGAGCTTCTGGCGCAGGGCATCCAGTTGAAGGACGGTAAGGACCCCGTCACTGGCGAGCGCGTGACCACTTGGGAGGTGAAGCGGTGATCGATCATACCGGAATATCCGTCGCAAATTTCGACGCCTCGAAGGCGTTCTACGACCGAGCGATGGCGCCGCTCGGCGCGTCGCTGCTTTATATGGTGCCGGCCGAATTCACCGGCGGCGCCAAGGTCGGCGGCTACGGCCGCGACCGGCCGACATTCTGGCTGCATGAGAACGCAAATACCGGGCCTGGCCGGCATTATGCGTTCACGGCGCGCTCAAGGGCCGAGGTCGACGCCTTTCACGCGGCGGCGCTCGCCGCCGGCGGCAGGGACAATGGCGCGCCAGGTCCCCGCCCGCACTATCATGCGAACTATTACGGTGCCTTCGTATTCGATCCGGACGGCAACAATATCGAGGCGGTCTGCCATGCGCCCGAATAGGCCGACGGTGGCGGAAAACAAGGCGATTTCAGGCGGATGCGTGCGGCGGCGGAATCCGTTTCGCAGCCGGACGAGAGAGGGAGCGTCGCCATGCTGAGCCTTGACAACAAGCCGCTCTATACCGGCGGCTGCCAGTGCGGCGCGGTGCGCTTTCGCGTCGAGGGCGCGCTCGGCGACGCCTCGGTCTGCCATTGCCGCATGTGCCAGAAGGCGTCCGGCAATTTCTACGCCGCGCTGGTTTCCGTGCGCGACGCGAAGCTTGAATGGACGCGCGGCGAGCCGAAGCGCTTCCAATCGTCGAATTATGCGTTTCGCGGCTTCTGTCCCGATTGCGGCACCCCGCTAACCTTTGAGGCGCCGGAGGGCATGGCGCTGGCCATCGGCGCGTTCGACGAACCGGCCGAGATTGCTCCGCGTATCCAGTGGGGGATCGAGGCGAAGCTGCCCTACGCCGACGGCATTCCCGCGCTACCCGGCGCGGAGACCATCACCGATGAAGAGACAAACTCCTACCTGGCCCACCTCGTCTCCTATCAGCATCCAGACCACGACACCGAAACTTGGCCGCCGGAGGATAGATCATGACCGAGACCGTTAGAACCGGGGGATGCCAATGCGGAGCGGTGCGTTTCCGCATCCGCGGCGCGCTTGGACGCGCCTCCATCTGCCATTGCCGCATGTGCCAAAAGCAGTTCGGCTCGTTTTTCTCCGCACTTGTGACCGTTCCCAAGGACGGGGTCGAATGGGTCCGCGAAGAGCCCAGCTATTTCCAATCTTCCGTCAACATCGACCGGGGCTTTTGCCCGAGATGCGGAACGCCGCTGACCTATCGCTATCCCGGCGGGCTGGACATCGCGATCGGCACGTTTGACGATCGTTCCGATCTCGCGCCGAAGATACAGATAAACTACGACGCGCGTCTGCCGTGGGTGGAAACCATTTTCGACCAGCCGGTTCTTGACGATCCCGATCATTATGCCCGGCAAGAAGCAATCATCTCTTTCCAGCATCCCGATCGCGAAACGCCGGTCTGGCCGGCCCAAGGTTTGAAATTATGAGCACTGAACTGCGCACATTCTACCCCGAGATCGAGCCCTTCGAGACCGGCATGCTCGACGTCGGCGACGGCCACACGATCTATTGGGAGCGCGTTGGGACGGGCGGCGCGAAGCCGGCGGTATTCCTGCATGGCGGGCCTGGTGGCGGCTCTTCGCCCAAGCAGCGGCGGGTTTTCGATCCGAAACTCTACGACGTGATCCTGTTCGACCAGCGCGGCTGCGGAAAATCGACGCCTCACGCCGGGCTGGAGGCCAACACGACCTGGCATCTGGTCGCCGACATCGAGCGCCTGCGGGAGATGGCCGGCTTCGACAAATGGCTGGTGTTCGGCGGCTCGTGGGGCTCGACGTTGGCATTGGCTTACTCCGAGACACATCCGGAGCGGGTTTCGGAACTGGTGGTGCGCGGCATCTATATGGTCACTCGCCCCGAGCTCGAATGGTTCTATCAGTTTGGCGTCTCGGAAATGTTCCCGGACAAATGGGAGCGTTTCGTTGCGCCTATTCCCGAGGCCGAGCGCGGCGACATGATGGCGGCCTACCGCAAGCGGCTGGTGGGTAACGATAGGCAGGCCCAGGTCGAGGCGGCGCGCGCCTGGAGCATTTTCGAGGGCGAGGTGATCACCTTGCTGCCGGAGCCGGAGACCAGCGGCAAGTTCGGCGAGGACGATTTCGCCGTCGCCTTCGCCCGCATCGAGAACCACTATTTCGTCAATGGTGGCTGGCTAGAGGACGGGCAGCTGCTCCGCGACGCCGGAAAGCTCAGGGACATTCCGGGCGTTATCGTGCATGGCCGTTACGACATGCCGTGCCCCGCGAAATATGCTTGGGCCTTGCACAAAGCCTGGCCGGAAGCCGAGTTTCACCTGATCGAGGGCGCCGGACACGCGTTTACCGAGCCGGGCATTCTCGACCAGCTGATCCGGGCGACCGATAGGTTCGCAGGGAAATCATGACCCGCGAACGGATCCACCTCTTCGACACGACGCTGCGCGACGGCCAGCAGACGCCGGGCATCGACTTTTCCGTCGAGGACAAGATCGCCATCGCGAAACTGCTCGACGAATTCGGAATGGACTATGTCGAGGGCGGCTATCCAGGCGCCAACCCGACGGACACGGCGTTCTTTGCCGAGAAGCGGACGCAATCGGCGAAATTCGTCGCGTTCGGCATGACCAAGCGGGCAGGGGTGTCGGCCTCCAACGATCCCGGTCTCGCCGCACTGGTCCAGTCGAAATCCGACGTCATCTGCTTCGTAGCCAAGAGCTGGGACTACCATGTGCGCGTCGCGCTCGGCTGCACCAACGAGGAGAACCTGGATTCCATCAAGGCGTCAGTCGAAGCGGCCATCGCGGCAGGCAAGGAGACGCTGGTCGATTGCGAGCATTTCTTCGACGGGTTCAAGGCCAATCCGGATTACGCGCTGGCGTGCGCCAGGACGGCGTTCGAGGCCGGCGCGCGCTGGGTGGTGCTCTGCGACACCAATGGCGGTACGCAGCCGTTGGAAGTGCGCGACATCGTAGCGAAAGTGATCGCGGCGGGAGTTCCGGGCGAAAACCTCGGCATCCACGCGCATGACGACACCGGTCAGGCGGTCGCAAATTCGCTGGCCGCGGTCGAGGCCGGCGTGCGCCAGATCCAAGGCACGCTGAACGGCATCGGGGAGCGCTGCGGCAATGCAAATCTGATTTCCATCATCCCGACGCTGGCCCTGAAGCCGGCTTTTTCCGAACGGTTCGAGACCGGCATCTCGACGGAAGCGCTCGCGGGCATATCGCGCTTGTCGCGCGCGTTCGACGAATTGCTGAACCGCGCCCCCGAAGCGCAGGCGCCTTATGTCGGCATGTCGGCCTTCGCCACCAAGGCGGGCATCCACGCATCCGCGCTGGCCAAGGACCCCGCCACCTACGAACACGTGCCGCCTGAGGCGGTCGGCAATCGGCGCAAGGTCATGGTCTCCGACCAGGGCGGAAAGGCCAATTTCGTCGCCGAGCTGAAAAGGCGCGGCATCGAGGTGCCGCAGGGAGGTGACCGGCTCGACGCGCTGATCAGCGTTGTGAAGGCGCGCGAGGCGGAGGGCTACGCCTATGAGGGCGCGGATGCCAGCTTCGAGCTTCTGGCGCGCAAAATGCTGCACACGGTGCCGGAATTCTTCCGCGTCACCTCGTTCCGCTGCATGGTCGAGCGGCGGTTCGACGCCATAGGCCAGCTGAAGACCGTGTCGGAGGCGATCGTGAAGGTGCTGGTCGACGGCGAGGAGAAGATGTCAGTCGCCGAGGGCCACGGGCCGGTCAATGCGCTCGATCTGGCGCTGCGTAAGGATCTCGGCAAGTTCCAGCACGAGATCGGCGACCTCGAGCTGGTCGACTACAAGGTCAGGATCCTGAACGGAGGCACCGAGGCGATAACCCGCGTGCTGATAGAATCGCGCGACGCTACCGGCGCGCGCTGGTGGACGGTCGGGGTGTCGGACAACATCATCGACGCGTCTTTCCAGGCATTGATGGATTCGATCGTCTTCAAGCTGATGAAGAACCGCGAGATGGCGGGGCTGGTGGCGGCGGAATAAGCGCGACCCGACCTATAAGCGCAACACCACGGCGCATCAGAAAATTGAAATAGTGCTCCGGCACGTTGCGGCCCATATGAGCCCGATGACGACAGAGACCCTGACCGCCAGAGACAGCGCGACGCGCGGATTCTTGTTCGCACTGTCGGCGTATCTTCTTTGGGGCTTCCTGCCCTTTTACATGAAGGCCGTGGCGCATATTCCGGCGGCCGAAGTGGTGGCCCACCGCATAATCTGGTCGGTGCCGATCGCCGGGGCGCTGTTGATCTGGCTGGGCCGTACCGCCGACATCAAGACGGCGCTGCGTTCGCCGCGGACGCTAGCCATGGGCGGCCTCACCGCTGCGCTGATCACGGTGAACTGGGGCGTCTATGTCTGGGCCATCGCCGCCGACCGGGCGCTGGAAACCGCACTCGGCTATTACATCAATCCGCTGTTCAGCGTCTTTCTCGGCGCCGTGCTTCTCGGCGAAAAGCTTAGCCGCGCGCAGACCGCGGCGATCGCGCTCGCGGTGGCGGCGGTAGCTCTGCTGACATGGGAGGCCGGCGGCCTGCCCTGGGTCTCAATAGCGCTGGCGCTCAGCTGGGGATTTTACGCGTTCTTCAAGAAGACCCTGCCGATCGGGCCTGCGCAAGGCTTCTTCCTCGAGATACTGGTCCTGAGCATACCGGCGATCTGCTATATAGGCTGGCTGGGAGCTTCGGGCGCCGGCCATTTCGGACGAACCGGAGCTGTCGATATCTGGCTTCTTCTTGGCTGCGGCCTGACTACCGCGGTGCCGCTCATTCTTTATGCAAACGGCGCGAAGCTGCTTCGGCTGTCGACCATCGGGATCATGCAGTACATCGCGCCGACGATGATTTTCGTGATCGCGATCTTCATCTTCCATGAACCGTTCAGCAGCAACCGCGCGATCGCGTTCGCGATGATCTGGGCTGCCCTCGCGCTCTATTCCTGGTCGATGTTCTTCCCCGGGCGGGCTAAGAGCGATTCCTAGAATTCGACAATCGACCGGAAGCCGCCATAGATCATGCGCTTACCGTCGAACGGTGAATCCTCCATGTCCATCTTCAGCCGCGGGTCGGCCATCACCTTCTCGTTTATGGCATCGCGCTTCTCGCGCGATTCATAGGTGATCCAGGAGAATATGACCGTCTCGCCGTCCTTCTGCTGCACCGCGCGCGGAAATGAAGTGAGTTCACCGTAAGGCACGTCGTCGGCGACGCATTCGACAAAAGACAGCGCGCCGTGCTCCATCCACACCTCGCCGGCCTTCTGCGCCATCTTCTTGTATTCATCGAGCTTGTCAGCCGGCACGGCAAGCAGAAAACCATCGACATAGGGCATGGGACGCTCCTCATCTTCGGGTTTGCGGGATGGCAGGCAACGACCTGAGCGGGGTTTGGTTCCCCCGGCCGCGGGACATGGGCCTACATCTTGTCGATGAGCGACTGCACTCCCTCGGTCGGCGCATCAACCGACGCACCTTCCGTGAGCAGGGCGGCGACGACCGCCTCGGCGCGGTTGATGACCAGCGGCTTGACCAGATGCGCTGTGTGGACGAAACCCTCCGCGCGCATATGGTCGAGCAGGTTCATCATGGGATCCCAGAAACCTTCGACATTCACGAACACGATTGGCTTGCGATGGTGGCCGAGCTGGGCCCAGGTCATGATCTCGACGATCTCCTCCACGGTGCCAATGCCCCCCGGCAACGCCACAAAGGCGTCCGATTTCTCGAACATCATGTGCTTACGCTGATGCATGTTCTCGGTGACGACCAGTTCGTCGAGCCTGCCGAGCGCAGGTTCGGTCGCTTCCCGGTTGACGAGGAAGCGCGGGATAATGCCCGTCACTTTCCCACCGGCGCGCATAGCGCTTTCGGCGACAGCGCCCATTATGCCTTTCGTGCCGCCGCCATAGACGAGCCGCAGGCCGGCTTCGGCGATCGAGCGTCCAAGCGTGTGTCCTGCTTTCATGTAGACGTTGCTGCGGCCCGGCGAAGAGCCGCAATAGACGCAGACGGATCGAATCGTGTTCATGCTCAGATTGGTGATTGCCTACGGAACTGCGGTCAAGTGTTGACTGGGGCTTTTTCTTGTCGATCCGGCCAAAACAGGTTAGACCCGGCTTTAGGTGGCTAAGGGGCAGGCAATATGGCGTTGACACCGATAAAGGCTCTTCTGTTTCTCGCGGGCGGCGCAGCCGCCGCGGGCGGGGTGGCCTATGTGTCTGGCGTGTTCGATCCCTACCTCGACGGCGCCGATGCAAAGATGGCCTCCGCTCCGGTCCCCGAGGCATCCGAAACGCCGGCTCCCGGAACATCCCAGGCCAATCCCAAGACGGCGAGGCTGCCTCAGCCTCCGGGCGCAAATGCTCCTGCCGGCGAAGCTCCTGTTGCGGGAACGCCTGCCGCGCAGGAAGTCATGCCGCCATCGTTCGATGTGGTTCGCGTCGAGGGAGACGGCTCGATCGTCATCGCCGGCAAAGCCGTGGCGAAAGCAACGGTCGAGATCGTCACCGGCGCACGCGTTATCGGCAACGCGGTCGCGGGACCCGACGGCGATTTCGCCGTGGTGATCGACGAGCCGCTGAAACCCGGCGGATATCAGATCGTGCTGCGTTCGACCGCGCCAGACAATGTGGTGGCCACCTCGCTGGAAACCGCCGTCGTCTCCATTCCCGAAAAACCGGATGGCCAGGTGCTTGCGCTGGTGGAGAAGCCGGGACAGCCGAGCAAGCTGATCACTGTCCCGGAGCCGCAACCCGCTCCGCCGCTGAGCGGCGCGAAAGCACCGACTTCCGGCGAGCCGGCCCCGCCTCAGGACGCCGCGGGCGCGTCGACCAAACCGCCGGAAGCTTCGGCCTCGGCCGGTGGGTCTTCGCCGGCTGCGGAGCCCCCAGCGGCGAACCAGCCTGCTACTGCGCCGGTGCCGCCGGGAACGCAGACGTCCGAGCCAGCGCCCGCCAAGCCCGCTCCAGCCGGACAGCAAGCCGAGGCGAAGCCGGATCCCGCGCCGGTCGAACTCACGCCGAGCGCGCCACCCGGCGAGCCGCAGGTCGCGGTCGAGGCTGTCGAGATCGAGGGCCGCAAGGTGTTTGTCGCCGGCCTCGCGGATGCCGGGCGCAAGGTTCGCGTCTACGCCAATGACATATTGCTCGGTGAAGCAGAGGCATCGCCCAGCGGCCGTTTCCTGATCGAGACAGAGCGGGATCTTCCAGTCGGCGACTACATCATTCGCGCAGACGCGCTGGAGCCGGACGGCGTGAAAGTCGCAGCACGCGCGGCCGTGCCGTTCGAACGCGAGGAAGGCGAAAACCTTGCCGCAGTGGCGCCGTCGGCATCTCCGCCGGTCGCGGCCGAACCAGGGTCGGCATCCGGCGCTCCGACGACGGCCGCACCTCCGGCAGGAGACGCGCAGGCCCTCACGGAAGCGCCTGCTTCCGGCGAAACCGCCAAGCCGGGCGATGCGCCGGCTGCGCCCGGCGTGACGACGCCAAGCGCTCCTCCGGCCGCAGCGGATGTTTCGCCGCCAACCGCGCCTTCCGGCACGGCGGACGCCTCGAAGCCTGCGGCGCCAGCGCCGTCGGAAGCTGCGGGAGCGCCCGCGACGCCGCAAGTCGAGCAACCCGGCCAGTCGGCCGCCGCTCCCGCCGAAAGCGGAACCGCACCGGCGACTGCTGCTGCGCCGACTGCTCCCACGGAGCCGGCGACGAAACCTGCGACTGGCGCCGATATTGCGACCGCGGCCGAAGCCACGCCGCTCGCGCCGAAGCTCGAAAGCGCAGACGGAGCCGTCATCATTCGCCGTGGCGACTCGCTGTGGCGGATTTCCCGGCGGGTTTACGGGAAAGGCGTTCGTTATTCGACCATCTACCTGGCCAATCAGGAGCAGATCAGCAATCCCGACCGCATCTGGCCGGGACAGGTGTTCAAGGTTCCGGAAAAGACCAGCGAAGGCGAAGAGGCCGACATGAAAGCGGTCGGCGAGCAGGCGACAACCACCACCACGCAGTGATCGTCGCGGAGCTTGCAGTAGAGGACTTCATCGTTTATCGTCGATAGACGATGAACGTTTCTCCGCCTATCGATTTCAGGGAATGCGGTTCCGCGTCGGCCAAGGCGCTTGCGGCGAAACTTGCAGCCCTGTCGCACCCAGCCCGGATTGAAATCCTGAAGCATCTTTCCGGCAATCGGGCATGCTGCTGCAAGGATGTGGTCCAGCAACTGGACCTCGCGCAATCGACGGTATCGCAGCACCTGAAGGTGCTGGTCGAAGCGGGGCTGGTGCGGTTCTCGGCGGAGCGACAGCGTTCGCGCTACGAAATCGACCGCGAGGCGCTGGCCGACATGTCGGCCTCGGTTGCAACGCTCGTAGATACCTGCTGTTCCGGCCGCTAAAATCAAACTGAAGGCAAGAAACTTGGCCGCAAAAACCGTCTCCGCAGGCTCGACCTTCAGCACGCTGCTCAATTTGTGGCCATACATGTGGCCGGCCGATCGGGCCGACCTGAAGGCGCGGGTGGTGTGGGCGACAGTGTTCCTGTTCGTGGCCAAGCTCGTGCTTGTGGCGGTGCCGTACTTCTTCAAATGGGCGACGGATGCGCTGGTGGGCGATGCCAAAACGCCGCCGCCGCTTCCCGATTTCATGGTCGGGCCGGTGGCTTTGGTCATCGCCTACAATATCGTGCGCGTGGTGCAACTCGCGTTCAACCAGTTGCGCGACGCGCTTTTCGCGCGCGTCGGCCAGCATGCCGTCCGCCAGCTCGCTTACAGAACATTCGTGCACATGCACGATCTGTCGCTCCGCTTTCACCTTGAGCGGCGCACCGGTGGGCTGTCGCGGGTCATCGAACGCGGCACCAAGGGCATCGAAACGATCGTCCGCTTCACCATCCTGAACACCGTGCCGACGGTGCTCGAATTCGCGCTGACGGCGGTGATCTTCGCGGTTGCCTACGGCTGGGTTTATGTGCTGGTCGTCGCCGTCACGGTGGCGGCCTACACCTGGTTCACCGTCTGGGCGAGCGACTGGCGCATCACCATCCGCCGCGAAATGAACGATTCCGATACCGACGCCAACACCAAGGCAATCGATTCGCTGCTCAATTTCGAAACGGTGAAATACTTCAATAACGAGCACATGGAAGCGCAGCGCTTCGACCGCTCGATGGCGCGCTATGAAGTAGCGGCGACGAAAACCTGGACCTCGCTCGGCTGGCTGAACTTCGGGCAGGGCGTCATCTTCGGTGGCGGGATGGTCATCGTCATGTGGCTTTCGGCTCTCGAAGTGATGGCTGGCACCCAGACGATCGGTGACTTCGTCTTCATCAACGCCATGCTGATGCAGCTTTCGGTGCCGCTCAACTTCATCGGCTTCATCTACCGCGAGATCCGTCAGGGCCTGACCGACATCGAGCAGATGTTCGATCTCCTGGACGTGAGGCAGGAGGTGGTCGACCGGCCAGGAGCGAAGCCGTTGGCCATCACCGAGGGCAGGGTCGAGTTTCGCGACGTTCAGTTCTCCTACGATCCCAACCGGCGGATCCTGAAAGGCGTGAGCTTCGAGGTCCCGGCTGGCAAGACGATCGCGATTGTCGGGCCATCGGGGGCGGGCAAGTCGACCGTGTCGCGGCTGCTGTTCAGGTTCTATGACATCCAGGGCGGCGCCATCCTGATCGACGAGCAGGACATCCGCGACGTGACCCAGGAGAGCCTGCGCGCCGCGCTCGGCATGGTGCCGCAGGACACGGTGCTGTTCAACGACACAATCGCCTACAATGTGCGCTACGGGCGCCCGAACGCCACCGACGATGAGGTGGAGAAGGCCGCCGAACTCGCCCAGATCGGTGGTTTCATAAAGAGCCTGCCGGGTGGGTATAAGTCGATGGTCGGGGAGCGCGGGCTAAAGCTGTCGGGTGGCGAAAAGCAGCGCGTGGCGATTGCCCGTACCATCCTGAAGGCGCCGCCGATCCTGATGCTGGACGAGGCGACCTCGGCGCTCGACACCCACACCGAGCGCGAGATCCAGGCCGCGCTCGACATGGTCAGCCGGGGACGTACCACGATCGTGATCGCGCATCGCCTGAGCACCGTGATCTCCGCAGACGAAATCATTGTGCTCAAGGACGGGCAGATCGCCGAGCGCGGCACCCATGCCGATCTGCTGGGCCAAAAGGGCCTTTATGCCTCCATGTGGGACCGCCAGCGCGAGGCCACCGAGGCCGAGGAGCGCCTGCGCATCGCTCGCGAATCTGACGAGTTCGGCGTGGTGGTTCGCCGCCGCACAGCCGAAGTGTGACCCTTCTGGATCAGGCCGGGATTGCCGCGTTGCGGCGGACGGTGCTTTCGGCTAAGCAGACCGCATTCAATCGGAGCCGCCCAGCGCGATGAGCCTCGTCGACACCGTCAAGAACGTTTTCGTGCCGATCCATCGCGAAGGCTATCCGTTCATCGGCGCGTTTGCCGGCGTGACGCTGATCCTCGGCCTGTTCTCGACGAGCCTGTTCTGGATCGGTTTGATCCTGACCGCCTGGTGCGCCTACTTCTTCCGTGACCCGGAGCGCGTCACGCCGGTCGACGACCGGCTGGTTATCAGCCCGGCCGACGGCGTTGTTTCGGCGGTCGGTCCGGCGGTTCCGCCGCGCGAATTGGGCATCGGAACAGCCGAGATGACCCGGATATCGGTGTTCATGAACGTCTTTTCCTGCCATGTGAACCGCTCCCCGGTGCGCGGCCGCATCACCCGGATCGAGCATCGGCCCGGCAAGTTCCTCAATGCGGAACTGGACAAGGCGAGCAGCGAGAACGAACGCAACGGCCTCGTCATCGAAAGTCCCAACGGCACCATAGCGGCCGTGCAGATCGCCGGCCTAGTCGCAAGACGCATCCTCTGCTGGGCCGAAGCGAACGGCAATATCGCGGTCGGGGAGCGTTTCGGGCTGATCCGTTTTGGATCACGGGTCGACGTGTTCCTGCCGCTCGACGCGACGCCGCGCGTCGCCGTCGGGCAGACCGCGGTTGCCGGCGAAACCGTCATCGCCGAATTCGGCGGCGGCGCGGCGACGCCGCTGGTGAGGGTGTCGTAGGTGGCCACCCCATTCCAGCCATTCGAACCGCATGGGCGGGGAGGGCCGCGCATTCGCGAAATTCCGCTGCGCCTGGTGCTGCCCAACCTGATCACTGTGCTGGCCATTTGCGCCGGGCTTTCGGGCATCAGGCTTGCCTTCGAGGGCCGGTTCGAGACCGCCGTGGCGATGGTGCTGATCGCAGCCTTCCTCGACGGCATCGACGGCCGTATCGCCCGGATGCTCAAGGCAACGTCGAAATTCGGCGCGCAGATGGATTCGCTTGCCGACATCGTCAATTTCGGCGTGGCGCCGGCGCTTGTGCTCTACGCCTATCTGCTCGACCAGGCTGGCTCGCCAGGCTGGATCGCTGCACTTCTGTTCGCCATCGCCTGCGGCCTGAGGCTGGCCCGCTTCAATGTGCTCGACGAGGATTTGAGCCGCCCGGCCTGGCAGGCGGAGTATTTCGTCGGCGTGCCGGCTCCCGCCGGGGCAGTGGTCGTGCTTCTTCCAATCTATCTGGTCTTCGTCGGCGCCATCGAGCCCGGCCGCACGGTTGCTTTCATCAGTTCCGGATTTACCGTCCTCATCGCGATCCTGCTGGTCAGCCGGCTGCCGATCTATTCCGGCAAGAAGTTCAGGATTCCCGGCGACAAGGTGCTGCCGGGGATCTTGGCGGTGGTGTTCTTCGTGTTGTTGTTGTCGACGTACACCTGGGAAACGCTGGCGGTTTCGGTGATAGCTTATCTCCTGTTCCTGCCGCTCAGCGCGCGCGCCTATTCGCGGCGGGCCAAGCTCGAAGAGGCGAAAGCCGCCGAGCCTTCGGCAGAATAGATCATGCCGCCGCGCTGAGACCCAGCCGGTCGAGCGCCAGAAGCCGCGCCGAGGCGTAATCGGTCTTGCCCGAGCCGAGCAGCGGGATCTCGGGAACCTTGACGATGTCCTGCGGCACCATCAGCTCGGTGGCGCCCGACAGTTTCCCGAACTGCCGCAGCATGCCCGGGTCGGCATCTCCGGCTGTGGTGACCAGGACGATGCGCTCGCCGCGGCGCTTGTCCGGCACGGAAACCACGGCGTGGCGTTCTTCCGGCCACAGCGACTGCACCAGCATCTCGACCGCGCCAAGCGAGACCATCTCGCCGGCAATCTTGGCGAAGCGCTTGGCGCGGCCGCGTATCGAGATGAAGCCGTCGCGGTCGACCGAGACGATGTCGCCGGTATCGTGCCAGCCGCCCGCGAGCGGCTGCAATTCTCCGGGGCGATCGGCCGTCATGTAGCCCAGCATCATGTTGGGGCCGCTGAGCCAAAGCCTGCCGCCGTTCTCGACGCCTTCGACTGGCTCCAGCCGCATGCGCATGCCCGGCAGCAGCCTGCCCACCGTGCCCTCCCGGTTGTGCGTCGCGGTATTGACGGCGACCACCGGCGCGGCCTCGGTCAGCCCGAACCCTTCTATGATCTCGGCGCCGAAGCGCTCGCGCCAGATGCGGCGGGTCTCGCCCCTCACGCTCTCGGCGCCCGAGACGACGAAACGCAGGCTGGAGAAATCGTCGTCGCCGGCCGTCCTCGCGTAGGCGGAGAGGAAAGTGTCGGTGCCGAACATGAAGGTTGGACGGACTTTTGCCGCGACTTCCGGGATGAGCTTGTAGTGCAGCGGCGACGGATAGAGGAACAGCTGGACGCCCGAGACCAGCGGCAGGATGGTCCCGCCGGTAAGCCCGAAGGAATGGAAGACCGGCAACACGTTCAACAGCTTGTCTCGCGGCGAGATAGAGATGCGAGCCTCGACCTGCGCGGCGTTGGCCAGGAGATTGCGGTGCGACAGCACGACCGCTTTCGGCGCTCCTTCGGAGCCCGAGGTGAAGAGGATGACCGCCGGCCCCGCGGCATCGGGCTGTGCGGCGACAGGGCGGCGCCAATTGAGGGCGGCGGCCAGCTTCTCCGCGGCGCTTACGCCGTCGCGCAGCTCCTCCAGCCAAACGAACGACGCGCCGCCTACTTCGGCGGCCGCGACTATGTCGGCCAGTCCGGCCTTTTCGATGAATGCGCGCGAGGAAACCACCGTGCGGATCTGGGCGGTGCGGACCGCCGCCGTAACGCTGGCCGGGCCGGCGGTGTAATTGATCATGGCGGCGACGCGCCCTGCCGACATCAGGCCGAGCAGTGACAGGACCACGCCGTTGGCATTGGGAAGCAGGATGCCGACCGCCTCGCCGGACGTGGTCAGAGCCGAAAAGCGGCCGGCGAGCACGCGCGCGCCGACGAACATCCGCTTATAGGTCATGGAGCCGCTGACCACATCCTCGATGATCGGGTGGTCCGGTCCGTAGCGGTCGGCCGCGTCGCGGATCGCCTGAAACAGGGTCAGGTTGGGATCGGTGGCCGCGAAACGGGCCTCCGCCAGCCGGTCGAACAGCGCGTTGGAGGCAGGCCCGGACTGGGCGCCAGACCGGACTGTCAGCTCGGCTACGGTCATGGGCGGCAAGGTCGAGATTGTGAGGCGCGGGAACAGCCGGCGCGGCGCCTTCTCGGCCGGGACCAGCGAGAACGGCAGGTGCCGCGCGCCGCCCACGAAGACCGGCACGATGCGGGCATCCGCCTGCATGGCGATGCGCGCTACCGCCCGGTAGAGCCGCAACGACTTGGTGTCGGGCTCTATGTTTTCGGGGATATAGACCGCCAGGCGGCCCTTGCCTTTTAGCACGCGGACCAGGCGGCGGCTGACGAAAACATGCTCGGCGTTGAAGGCGATGGTGCGGGCAAGCTCCCGCCACGGTTCGAGCCAGGGCGACTTCGCCGACCACAGGTCGAGAATGTGCAGCGTGTTTTCCGGAAGAAGCGACAGCATGAGCGCGGGATCGAGGCGCGACTGGTGCGACACCACGTAAATCACCGGAGCGGCAGCCCTTTGGGCATCGCGCATCGCTTCGTCCTGGACGCGATAGGCGAGCTTCAACGGCACGTAGAGCAGCGCCTGGTGCACGCTGATGCCGAGGCGCAGCTTCTGCAGCAAGGCGAAGGCCGCATAGGCAAGCGCGATTCCAAGCAGAATCAGGCTGGTCAGGACCATGCCGCAACCTCCCAACGCATTGTCACGCCGCCAGCGGACGCCGCGACGAAAAAATAGACTAAGCTGGGGGAACGTCAATGCGTTGTCTTTGAGGTGAGGTTTTCTCCGCGTTTCCATCGCCAAGGGGGCAAACGGGGGAGAAGGCAGCGCCTGCTCAGGCTTTGGCTCGGCGGCGGGACGATCGCCGAGGCCTTCTCCCTAAAGAAAAAGCCGGCCTTGCGGCCGGCTTAGTAAGGAGGACGGGCGAGGGGGTTTGGGCATGGGGACAGCCCGTCCGAGCAACAAACACCCGAAACCGGATATGGTTCCAAGAAAAATTCAATTTTTCTTCGCGACAGCGCATTTTTCCAAAATCGCCGGTTCGGCGCGCGCCACCGCGAGGTCGCGCGCCCCATGCGCGAACACCGCCGTGAGCACGATCGCGCCGCCGATCAGGCTGGCCACTGGCGGAAATTCGGTCAGGAACAGCCAGCCGAACAGGATGGCGAAGGGCACTTCTGCGGAGCCGAGCAGGCCGGCCTCGGCGGCGGGGATGAGCCGCGAGCCTTCGGTCCACAGCACGGAGGCGATGGCGAAGGACACGCCGAAGGCCGCGAGCAGGACCGCGTCGCGCATCGAGATTGCAAGGGGATCGGTGACGAACCAGCCGAACACGAACAGGAGAAAGGCCGACACCGCGCCTGCCCAGACCACCGGCGTGTCGCGGAATTTGCGGATCAGGACCATGTAGAGCGCGCTGCCCAGCGTCATCAGCAGAGCCAGCCCGTCGCCGAAGGGCCGGCCGGTGCCGATGCCTGAAAACACCATAAGGCCGACGCCGGAAAGCGACAGGGCTGCCGCAAGCATGGTTTGCGAGCGTATCTTTTCGCGCACCAGAAGCCAGGCGAGAAGGGCGGCGACGAAGGGCGCAGTCGCGTAGATGATCGCGACATTGGCGACATAGGTGTTCTTGAAGGCCGCGATAAAGGCGATGCTGGCCAAGGCTCCGACCACCGCCATCAGCCAGCCGCGCCAGCCGAGCCTGAGCGGTCGCGGTGCGGCCTCGCGGGAGCGCCGCCAGAAGACGTAAGCCGTTATAAGCAATGCGCCGACCAGCCCGCGCCAGCAATTGATCGTCAGCGGATCGGCGTCAATCGACTTGGTGAGCACGCCGGCAAGGCCGAACACGGCGGCCGAGCATGTGACCAGCGCGATGCCGAGGCTGTGTGTTCGAGCTTCGCCTGTTCCGGCCCGGTCCATGCCCATATCTCCGCCTACCGGCCCTCAATCTATGTCGGCCCAACTGCCAAAGCCTGTCAGGAGATTCCGGCGCCGACATCGGTTGCGCCGCCGATTTTGACATGTGATCCGTCATGACTAGCATGGCGGCAGATGGATCACTTGGGAAGGAGGCAGCCATGGACGCGGCGGAATTGAAGAATGTGCAGGGGCCGCTGAAACAGGCCTATCGCGAGGATGCCGAAAGCGCCGTGATCACGCTGCGAGCGAAGGGCTCGGTCGACGACCAGAAGATAGCCTGCAAGGTCGAGACCGGGAGGGCTATCGCGGTCGCCGGGCTGCATCCCGCGACCGGCGGCTCCGGGCTCGAACTCTGCTCCGGCGACATGCTATTGGAGGCGCTGGTGGCGTGTGCCGGCGTGACGCTGAAGGCGGTGGCGACCGCGCTGGAATTCCGGCTCGACGGCGCGAAGGTGGAGGCCGAGGGCGACCTCGATTTTCGCGGCACGCTGGGCGTCGCCAAGGATGCGCCAGTCGGCTTTCGCACGATACGGCTGCGCTTCGAACTGGACACAGACGAGCCGCAGGATCGGATCGACACGCTGATCAAGCTGACGGAGCGCTATTGCGTGGTATTCCAGACCATCAGCCAGAAGCCGGAACTGTTGGTGACGGCCGAGCCGCATCGCCTGGCTGCGCGGATGTGACGTGGACGCTCAGTTGGTTGCGAAGCAGTAGAGCAGGCCGTCACCGCCGGTGCTCTTGAGCGCTTCCAGACTGCACCCGCCCCGTGAAGGATGCGCAGCGTTCCAGGATTTCGCGGTGGGCAGCGTGTCGGGACCCATGCGGTCGTGATGGCCAGTCATAGCGGCGCCTTCCGCACCGCCCAACGTCCAGTCGCCGCAAGTCTGGTCGGCCGCCACGGTGCCATCGGCCTGGCTTCCGGTCAGAATATCGTGCCGGTTGGGCTCGTCGCCGCGGCCGCTGACCACCTCGCCCTTCTCGGTGAGCGCGGTCTGCTTGGTGATGTTATTGGCGTCACTGTGTAGCGAGGCGACGTCGTCGGCGATCTTCTCGCCCTTCTGGTTGAACCACGGACCGGAGCCGATACGGTCCTTGGCGTTCTCGCTGCTGGTCGAGAGATAGGCGCGCCAGGTCTTGCCGCTGGAACCCGCGGCTTCGGCGAGGCTCTGGCAATGTGCGTCCGCGCCTGCGAGACCGCCGAGATTGGCGCTGCCGAGGCCCTGGCTGGTTATGAAGAAGCTCATCGCATTGTCCTGCGCGCCGGCGAGCGAGATTGTCGCGGCGAGCGCGGTGGACGCCAGAAAGAGACTGCGTTTCATGGAATTTCCTCCCGGATGCAACCTGCCCGGGAGGAAATTAGGGCTGGCGCAAAATTACGGCGAATCACAAGCCCGTGTTGGCCGGGCTCCTATTCGGGCAGCCGGTAGGAGACAAAGCGGTCGTTGCGGGCCTGGTAGATCTTGCCTGTTTCCTTAAGCGCGGGGCTCGCCAATGGCAGCACCTTGGCCGCGATCTCGGACGGGTGAGGGAGGGTTTCGGGGTTTTCGCCCGGCATCGCCTGCGCGCGCATGGCGGTGCGGGTCGCGCCGGGATCGAAGCTGTTGACGCGGAGCGCGATGTTCTTCGTTTCGTCGGCCCAGGAGCGGGCGAGCGCCTCGACGGCTGCCTTGGAGGCGGCGTAGGGAGCCCAGAAGGCTCCAGCCGAGTGGGCCGCCCCCGACGACATGATGATGGCGCGGCCGGCGTCCGACTTGCGCAGCAGCGGATCGACCGAGCGGATCAGCCGCCAGGTGCCGGTGACGTTCACCGCCATCACCTTCTCGAAAACCTTGGCCTCGACATGGCCGATCGGCGCGATGACGCCCAGCACGCCGGCACTGGCGACGAGAATGTCGAGCTTTTTCCAGCGCTCGTGGATCGCGCCGCCGAGCCGGTCGATGCCGGCCATGTCCGTCAGATCGAGTGGAACCAGCGTCGCCTCGCCCTTTCCGGTGCGCGCGTTCTCGGCCTTGATCTCGTCGTCGAGTTCTTCAAGGCCGCCGACGGTGCGAGCGACCGCGATGACATGAGCGCCGGCGGCCGCCATCTGCTTTGCGATGTGGTAACCGATGCCGCGCGAAGCGCCGGTGACGAGGGCGACGCGGTCGGTGAGTTCGGGGGTGGGGATCATGCGGGCATCCAATTCGGGCCTGTCGAAACCGGCACCAGATAGGACTTATTTGCCGAGAACGGAACCCTGGAATACAGATTCGCAATCCGACTTGAGTCTCGACACGCGCAATCTTCAGCGGCCGATGTCGGAAACGCGCGCTGCCCACCGTCCTAGATGTAAAATGAACATCGTTGGAGGAATTGGACCCATGAGCAAGACCGTTGCAATCCTTGTCGCAAGGCTGATCTTCGCCGGCATCTTTGCGATGGCGGCGAGTTTCAAATTTGCCGGAATGTCGGATACGGCCGGCTACATCGCAGCGGCGGGATTTCCGTTTCCGCTGCTTCTGGCCTGGCTCGCCGCGATCTTCGAAACCGCGCTCGTCCTCGCTTTCCTGACCGGCGCCTTCTTCTCGGAAGCCGCACTGCTCGCCGGGGTCTATGTGATCTTCCTGGCCTTCGCCTTCCACGGCCCGTCGCACTGGGAAGGCAACCAGGTCGAGTTCGGCTTCTTCGTCGACCACTTCACCTTCCTGGCGGGGCTTCTGTTTGCGGCCGTTCACGGGCCGGGCGAGCGGCTGGCTGTGCGCCGGAGTTTTATCTGGAAAGACTAATGCCCTCGAATAGCAGGTAGAGAGCCAGGAGCAGACCGAAACTCGCGATCAATTGAATAAGAAACCAAGAACTTATGGCCAGCCAGTAGCGTGTAGGTTCCGTTCCGCGACGATAGTCACGTCCTCGTGCCGGCATGGTTCCGGACCTAATCGCCTGTGGACTAATCGCCTGTGGAATTGTCCGGATGACATGATTTGTCACAAGCCAAAACATCCAAGCAAATGCGATTATCGATGCCAGCTTTAGGAAGGTCTCATACATAACGCTTCCGGGATGAACGTGCCGAGGTCAATGTGGCAACACAGGTTATCGGCGTTTCCTACTGCCCGCCGGTCGCCAGGAGCGACAGGGTGCGGACGTTGTCGGAGCCTTCGAAATCGGCGAGCCGGGTCGGGTAGTCGGCGGTGAAGCAGGCATCGCAGAATTGCGGCTGCTCGTTGTTGCGGGCCGGTTCGCCGACGGCGCGGTACAGCCCGTCGATCGACAGGAAACCGAGCAGAATCCACCCGGATAAAATCGGCCATTTCCTCAACCGACATGCGCGACGCGAGCAGCTTCGCGGTCTCGGGCGTGTCGACGCCGTAGAAGCAGGACGAGCGCGTTGGCGGCGATGCGATGCGCATATGTACTTCCTTGGCGCCGGCTTCGCGCACCATCTGCACAATCTTCTGGCTGGTCGTGCCGCGCACGATCGAGTCGTCAACGAGCACGACGCGCTTGCCCTCGATCATCTTGCGGTTGGCGTTGTGCTTGAGCTTGACGCCCATGTGACGGATGGAATCGGTCGGCTGGATGAAGGTGCGGCCGACATAGTGGTTGCGGATGATGCCGAGTTCGAAGGGCAGGCCGGCCTGCTGGGCAAAGCCGATCGCCGCCGGCGTGCCCGAATCTGGCACCGGAACGATGATGTCGGCGTCTACAGGGCTTTCGATCGCAAGTTCCGCGCCGATGCGTTTTCTCACGTCATAGACGTTGCGGCCTTCAACCGACGAATCCGGCCGGGCGAAATAGACATATTCGAAAACGCAGAAGCGCGATTTCTGCGGCTCGAACGGGAACAGGCTCTCGATGCCCTTTGTGGTGACGACGACCATCTCGCCGGGCTTCAAATCGCGGACGTATCTTGCACCTATGATATCCAGCGCGCAGGTCTCGGAGGCGAGGATCCAGGCGCCGTCGAGATCGCCGAGCACAAGCGGGCGGATGCCGAGCGGATCGCGGCAGCCGATCATCTTCTTGGAGGTGAGCGCTACCAGCGAGAACGCGCCCTCGAGCGTCCGCACGGCCTCAATGAAGCGTGCATTGACGTCCTTCTCGCGGCTGGTGGCGACGAGATGGAGGATGGTCTCGGTGTCGGAGGTCGAGGAGAAGATCGCGCCCTGCTTCTGCAGCGTGCGCTGGACGGTCATGGCGTTGGTGATGTTGCCGTTGTGGGCGATGGCGAAGCCGCCGTCGGCGAGTTCGGCGAACAGCGGCTGGACGTTGCGCAGGCCGGAGCCGCCGGTGGTGGCGTAGCGGGTATGGCCGATGGCGCGGCTGCCCTTGAGGCTCTCGATGACGCGGGGCTTGGTGAAAGTGTCGCCGATCAGGCCGATATGGCGCTCGACATGAAATTGCGTGCCGTCATAGGAGACGATGCCCGCCGCCTCCTGGCCGCGATGCTGGAGCGCGTGCAGGCCGAGCGTGACGATTGCCGCCGCGTCCTGCCGGCCAAAAATACCGAACACGCCGCATTCGTCGTGGAAATGATCGTCGGCCTCGGCCAGCAAGGTGTCGTCTGCATGCGCCATGGTGGGCGGTCTCTCGTCAGAAAGCACTCATATAGGACGACCGCGCGCTGCGCGCCACCGTCAATTGTTTGCCGGCGGCGCTTCCCCGGCAGGCGCTTCGCCCGCCGGCGCTTCCTCGGAGGGAGGCGTCTCGGTCGGGGCGGCTTCGGCTGGCGGCGTTTCGGCCGCGGGCGGCGCGTCCGTGCCTGCCTCCGGTTCCGCCTCGTCCAGCTGCAGCCGCTTCAGGATCGAGTTTTCGGGGTCGTCGGGCAGCATCGATTCCAGCGTGTTGCCGATCGATTCGAGCAGCGGGCGCGATTTCGCCTCGGAGATCCAGGCGGGCGGATTGGTTCCGACCAGCCAGTTGAAGAACAGCAGGCCGACCGCGACGACCAGTATGCCGCGCGCCGCGCCATAGAGAAAGCCGAGCGTGCGGTCGAGCGCGCCGACGCGGCTGTCGATGATGAAGTCGGCGATCTTCATGGTGATGACCGTCACCACGATCAGCGCGATGATGAAGACGATGCCGGCTGCTGCCGCCATGGCGAGCTGTTCCTGGTCGATATAGGGCTGCACATAGGGCAGCACCGCCGGATAGAAGAAGAACGCCGCGGCCGCCGCCGCCACCCAGGAGGCGATGGAGAGGATTTCTCGGGAGAAGCCGCGGACCATGGCCAGCATCGCCGAAACCAGGGTGAAGCCGACGAGGATTCCGTCAAGCAGCGTTATCGGCATTGTTTCCCACTCCATCTGGCGGTGTGTCGATATTCAGGTGGGCCAGCCTGCAAAATGGCGGCGTTCTGAAATCCACACACCCTTACCGGTCGCCGCCGGTTCAGTCTTCCGCGTTCCGGCGCAATGTGCCCGCGATCCGCACCACCAGATCGGTGAGCGTTTCGGGCTGAAAAGCGCCGAATCCGTTTCCCCCGGAAATTTCCTCGCTGCCGCGCGGCAGAACCGCCTGTCCAAATCCCAGCTTTTCCGCTTCCTTGAGCCGTTGCTGCGCATGCGCAACCGGCCTGATGGCGCCCGAAAGGCTGATTTCGCCGAAATAGACGCAATCGGCGGGAAGGGCAATACCGGTGAGCGACGAAACGAGCGCGGCGGCGACGGCGAGATCGGCCGCGGGTTCGGTGATGCGGTAGCCGCCGGCGACGTTCAGATAGACGTCATGCGTGGCGAAGCGGACGCCGCAGTGGGCTTCAAGCACCGCGAGGATCATGGACAGCCGAGCCGAATCCCAGCCGACGACCGCGCGGCGCGGCGTGCCGAGCGGCGAGGGCGCGACCAGCGCCTGGATCTCGACCAGCACCGGCCGCGTACCTTCCATGCCGGCGAAAACCGCCGCACCCGGCGACTTGGCGTGGCGCTCGCCGAGAAAAAGCTCTGACGGATTGGAGACTTCGCGGAGACCCTTGTCGGACATTTCGAAGACGCCGATCTCGTCGGTCGGGCCAAAGCGATTCTTGACCGTGCGCAGGATGCGGTAGTGGTGGCCGCCTTCGCCCTCGAAATAGAGCACCGCGTCGACCATGTGCTCGACGACGCGGGGACCGGCGATCTGGCCTTCCTTGGTGACATGGCCGACGAGAACCACCGCCGCGCCGGTCGACTTGGCGTAGCGGATCATCGCCTGCGCCGACGAGCGCACCTGCGTCACCGTTCCCGGGGCCGAATCAGCCATGTCGGTCCATAGCGTCTGAATGGAATCGAGGATGAGGAGGTCGGGGCGGCGGCCGTCGGCGATGGTCGCCAGAATGTCCTCGACGTTGGTTTCGGCGGCAAGCTCGACCGGGGCCGCGGCGACACCGAGGCGTTGGGCGCGCAACCTGATCTGGGCGACAGCCTCCTCGCCCGAGACGTAGACAATGCGGTGGCCCTTGGCGGCGAGAGCGGCGGCGGCCTGTGTCAGAAGCGTCGACTTGCCAATGCCGGGATCGCCGCCGACGAGCAGCGCCGAGCCGCGCACAAAGCCACCGCCGGTGGCGCGGTCGAGTTCGCCGATGCCGGAAGCGATGCGCGGCGCGTCCTCGATGTCGCCCGACAGCGTGGTGAGCGCCACCGCACGGCCCTTGCGCGGGGAGCGAAGACTTGCGGGACCGCTGCCGATGCCGCTGTTGGTTCCTTCCTCGACGAGCGTGTTCCACTCGCCGCAGGCGTCGCACTTACCGGCCCAGCGCTGATGCACCGAGCCGCAATTCTGGCAGATGAACTGGATGCGGGATTTAGCCATGGCGACCCTAACCCTCCCCTTGCGGGGAGGGTCGGCGCGTAGCACCGGGGTGGGGGTGGTGAAGAATACAGGGTTCTTGTGGGATGGAGCACGTCGTCTCCACCCCCCACCCGGCCCTGCGGGCCACCCTCCCCGCAAGGGGGAGGGTAAGGCGGCCGGGCCTACTCATACCGCTCCGGCAGATGATGCTCTTCCGCTAGGTCGGAGAAGCGGGTGAATTCGCCGGTGAAGGCCAGGGACACTGTGCCGGTCGGGCCGTGGCGCTGCTTGGCGATAATGACTTCGGCCTTGCCGCGCACCTCGTTCATTTCGGTCTCCCACTGCGTGTATTCGAGCGTGCCTGGCTTGGGTTCCTTGTTCTTGAGATAATATTCCTCGCGGAAGACGAAGAGCACGACGTCGGCGTCCTGCTCGATGGAGCCGGATCCGCGCAGATCGGAGAGCTGCGGCCGCTTGTCGTCGCGGCTTTCGACCTGACGCGAGAGCTGCGAGAGTGCGATGATCGGAACGCCGAGTTCCTTGCCGAGCGCCTTGAGGCCGGTGGTGATCTCGGTGATTTCCTGGACGCGGTTCTGGGAGGATTTTGAGGAAGAGCCCTGCATGAGCTGGATATAGTCGATGACGATGACGTCGAGGCCGCGCTGGCGCTTCAGCCGACGTGCGCGCGCGGCAAGCTGGGCGATCGAGATGCCGCCGGTCTGGTCGATGAACAGCGGGATTTTCTGCATCGTCTGCGAGCAGGCGACGAGCTTTTCGAAATCGGTCTCGGTGATCTCGCCGCGGCGGATCTTTGACGACGGGATTTCCGTCTGCTCGGAAATGATGCGGGTGGCCAACTGCTCAGACGACATTTCGAGCGAGAAGAAGCCGATGACGCCGCCATTGGCCGCTTTGAACGAACCGTCGGCCTGCTGCGCCGGCTCGTAGGCATGGGCGATGTTGAAGGCGATGTTGGTGGCGAGCGAGGTCTTGCCCATGCCGGGACGACCGGCGAGCACGATAAGATCGGAAGGCTGCAGCCCGCCCATGCGGCGGTCGAGGTCGCGCAGGCCGGTGGCGATGCCGGACAGATGGCCGTCGCGCATATAGGCGGCGTTGGCCATGTCGACGGCCGTTTTTACAGCGTCTGTAAAACTTTCGAAGCCGCCGTCGTAGCGGCCGGTCTCGGCAAGCTCGAACAGCCGGCGTTCGGCATCCTCGATCTGGTCGGAGGGCGACATGTCGACGGGCGCATCATAGGCGATGTTGACCATGTCCTCGCCAACCGTGATCAGTGCGCGGCGGGTGGCGAGGTCGTAGATGGCCCGGCCGTAATCGGCGGCGTTGATGACGTTAACGGCCTCGGCGGCGAGGCGGGCGAGATAATGCGCGACGGTCATATCGCCGACCTTCTCGGTGGCCGGCAAGAAGGTTTTTGTCGTCAGCGGATCGGCCTTCTTGCCCATGCGGATGAGCTCGGCCGAGACCTCGAAGATCTTGCGGTGCAGCGGCTCGTAGAAATGGCCGGACTTTAGGAAGTCCGAGACGCGATAGAAAGCGTCGTTGTTGACCAGGATCGCGCCGAGCAGCGCCTGCTCGGCCTCGATATTGTTGGGCGCCTCGCGATAAAGCGGTTGCTCCGCCACGCCGAATTTGCGCGCTGCCTCTGCCATTTCTGTCCCCGGTTCTGGTCTTGCATCTTGGGTATCAGAAGCTGCGGCCGGCGACCGAACAAAAGTCAGGTTTTCCTGCTTGTGCCCGCGATCCACAGGAGTTGGGAAAATGCCTCCGGCCGTCAGATTCCCGGTTGACGCGAATCAGGTTGGTAGCATAGCGCGCGAATGGAGAACAAAACAAGAAAATGCGGTGCGCTGTCACTTCGGTTGGCCGCGATGGACATGAAACGTTCGTTGCAGGAATTCACCGTAACAAGCCTCCCTGCTAAGTTCGGCGTCGATTCCGTGGGTCAGGCGAAAAGCGAGGCGGCATGAGAGTTCTGGTTACGGGAAGCGCCGGTCATCTCGGCGAGGCGCTGGTCCGCGCCTTGAGGAATTTGCACCATGACGTCGCGGGTCTCGATATCGCGTCGTCGCCATTCACGACCGAGACCGGCTCGATAACCGACCGCTCTTGCGTGGAGCGGTGCATGGTCGGCGTGGAGAAGGTGTTTCATGCGGCCACCCTGCACAAGCCGCATGTCGCCACCCACAGCCGGCAGGATTTTGTCGACACCAACATTTCGGGCACGCTCAACCTTTTGGAGGAAGCCGCGAAGGCGGGCGTGAAGTCATTCGTCTATACGAGCACGACCAGCGTCTTCGGCGACGCGCTCGTGCCGCCGGCCGGCGCTCCGGCTGCCTGGGTAACCGAAGAGGTCAACGCCGTGCCCAAGAACATCTACGGCGTCACCAAGGCGGCGGCCGAGGACCTTTGCCAGTTGTTCAGCAGGAACAACGGGCTTGCGTGCATCGTGCTCAGGACCTCGCGCTTCTTTCCGGAAGAGGACGACAGCAGGGAAGTGCGGGAGACCTATTCGGACGAGAACCTGAAGGCGAACGAGTATCTCTATCGCCGCGTCGACATCGAGGACGTGGTGAGCGCGCATTTGCTTGCCGCGGAACATGCGCCGGCGATCGGGTTCCGCAAATACATAATCAGCGCGACCACGCCCTTCCTGCCCGAAGATCTGGCCGACCTGCGCGCTGATGCGCCACGCGTGGTGGGAAAGCGCGTTCCGGGCTACGAAGCGGAATACCGGCGGCGGGGCTGGAAAATGTTTCCGACCATCGAGCGGGTCTATGTGAACGAGCGCGCGCGAACCGAACTCGGCTGGCGACCGCGCCATGATTTTGGGTCGATCATCGGACGGCTGGGCAAAGGCGGCGAGGTCGCCAGTCCGCTCGCCCGAATAGTCGGGTCGAAAGGGTATCACCCCGAAGCGTTCGCCGAGGGGCCGTATCCCGTCGAATAAGTATTTGGCTGCGGTCGGCCCAAAGACACCTGGCGGGAGACGAAGTAGCTGTACTTATTCTCCGGGCTCCGGCATCCGCTTCTTGCGCGGTTTTCGGGCAGCGGCGGGCTTTCGGTGCGCCTCCTCGTGGATGGCCAGGGCCTTCTCGCATTTGCCGATATAGTCGCGGGTGATCGGCAGCGTATCGTTGCGGCGCGTGAGCTGAATCTGGAAAACCATCAGATCCTGCCAGCGGAACGAGGCTTCCGAGCCGGCGAGATAGAACTCCCACATACGGCAGAAACGCTCGTCGTAGATCTCCCTGACGTGGTCGCGATTGGCGAGGAAGCGTTCGCGCCAGTGCTTAAGCGTCTCGGCGTAGTGCAGGCGCTGGATCTCCACATCGGCGAGCATCAGCCCGGAGTTTTCGATCGCCGGCAGCACTTCGGACAGCGCCGGGATGTAGCCGCCCGGGAAAATGTGCTTGCGGATGAAGGCGTTGGTAGCCCAGGGCTGGCCGTTGCGGCCGATCGAATGCAGAAGCATCACGCCGTCGGGCTTGAGCAGCGACGCGCATTTGTTGAAGAAGGTGGCGTAGTGGTTGACGCCGACATGCTCGAACATGCCGACCGAGACAATGCGGTCGAAGCGTTCGGTGAGTTCGCGGTAATCCCTGAGCTCGAAATGGACGTGGTTTTCCAAGCCCTCGGCATGGGCGCGCTCGGTGGCGACCGCGTGCTGTTCGGTCGAAAGCGTGACGCCGAGCACCTCGGCCTCGAAGCGGCGCGCCAGATAAAGGCCGAGCCCGCCCCACCCGGAACCGATGTCGAGCACGGTCTGGCCAGGCTTCATTCCGAGCTTGGCGGCGATGTGGCGCTTCTTGGCTATCTGCGCCTCTTCCAGCGTCATGCCGGGGCGCTCGAAATAGGCGCAGGAATATTGCATGTCGGCGTCGAGGAAGAGTTTGTAGAATTCGCCCGAAAGGTCGTAATGGCGCTGGACGTTGCGCCGGGCGCGAGCGGCCGTGTTGACCTGCTGGAAACGGCGGAACGCATGGCGCAGGCCTTCGACGGCCTTCGTCCATGACGCCTCGATGCCGCCCGGTCCCATATTCTGGTAGACGATGCGCAGGAGGCCGAGCATGTCGCCCTCGACGACCTCCAGCTCGCCTTCCATGAAGGCTTCGCCCAGCGCCAGCATGGGATCGAAGGTGATGGCGCGTTCGGCGTGAATTGTCTTGATCACGACATGGACGGGATCGCCGCTGCCGTCGCCGAAAACATGGTTGGTTCCGTCCGGGCCTGTGACGGTGAGATTTCCCGTCCTTACCAGCCGTTCGACAACACGCTGCAGCAGTTTGTTCATCGCAAATCCCGATCATCGCGAAGCGAAATCAAGCCCATGCGGTCCCCACTAGATTCCAAATAGCAAAAAAAAGCCCGGGCACAAGGCCCGGGCATTGGTCCAGCACTATGCGAACCGGATCAGGCTTCCTCGCCTTCTTCCGCGTTCGGATCGAAGAAATTGTCCGGGCGCGCATTGTCGTTGATGTCTTCGCCGTAGATCGCCTCGGCGGTGGTCAGCGTCTCGCCCTTCGCCTGGCGCTCTGCTTCGTCGGCCGTGCGCGCGATGTTGAGCGTGATCGTGACCTCGACCTCCGGGTGCAGCGCGATCGCCACATTGGTGAGGCCGATCGTCTTGATCGGCTGGTTGAGCTCGACCTGGTTGCGGCTGACCGAAAAACCCTCGGCGGTGACGATCTCGGAAATGTCGCGGGTCGAGACCGAACCGTAGAGCTGACCGGTTTCGCCGGCCGAGCGCACGACGATGAAGCTCTTGCCGTCGAGCAGGTCGGCAATCTGCTGGGCTTCCGACTTGCGCTCGAGATTACGCGTCTCGAGCTGGGCGCGCTGGCCTTCGAACTTGTTCTTGTTGGCCGCGTTGGCGCGCAGCGCCTTGCCCTGCGGCAGCAGGAAATTGCGGGCGAAGCCGTCCTTGACCTTGACGGTGTCGCCCATCTGGCCGAGGCGGGAAATGCGTTCGAGAAGAATGACTTCCATTGTCTTGTCCTTTCAGAGCCTGAAGCGGCTGATTCAAAAGACGAGGTCAGGAAGCAAGTGGCGGCGCGGGCCGCTTGTGTCGCTGTCCTGCCTGTCGCGGCAGTTAGGGTTCAGAACCAAAGAACCCAACCCTGGATTTTCATGTCGCCCCTGAGAACCGCGCCCGTCGCGGAAGGGGAATGGCTGCGGGCGGCGAAACCGCCCGCAGCCGAAGAGATTTACCTGACGACGTAAGGCAAGAGACCGAGGAAACGGGCGCGCTTGATCGCCTTGGCGAGTTCGCGCTGCTTCTTCTGGCTGACCGCCGTGATGCGCGACGGCACGATCTTGCCGCGCTCGGAAATGTAGCGCTGCAGCAGACGCACGTCCTTGTAGTCGATCTTCGGAGCGTTGGCGCCGGAGAACGGGCAGGTCTTGCGGCGGCGATGGAACGGGCGCCGGGTCGGGATCTGATTGATGTCGACCATTATTCTGCACCTCCTTCAACGCCTTCGCGCGGACGGCGCGGGCCACGATCGCCACCTTCGCGGTCGCCGAACGAGCGCGGGCCGCGATCGCCGCGGTCACGATCGCCGAACGAGCGCGGGCCACGATCGCCACGGTCGCGGTCGCCGAAGCCGCCGCGGTCGGAACGTTCTTCGCGCTTCTGCATCATCGCGGAGACGCCTTCCTCATGCTTCTCGACCTTGACGGTCAGGAAGCGCAGCACGTCCTCGGAGAGGCCCATCTGGCGCTCCATCTCGTTGAGGGCGGCCGGAGGACAATCGAGGTCCATCAGCGTGTAGTAAGCCTTCCGGTTCTTCTTGACCCGGTAGGTGAGGGACTTCAGTCCCCAGTTCTCGACCCTGCCGATCGACCCGCCATGCGAGGAGACGACATCCCTGTAATGTTCTACAAGGGCGTCGACCTGCTGCTGCGAGAGGTCCTGCCGGGCAAGAAACACATGTTCGTATAGAGCCATTGTTCTTTGCCTTTCTTCGTTTCCCTGTCGGCCCCGGCGGCTAAAGCCTCTGCAACTTCTCTTGGATCCTGCGGGAGCCTGACGGCGCTCGAGGAGAAGAAAGGAGCATGACGAGACGGTCGAGAGCGGAGACACGGGAGGCGGAAGCACTTTTGCTTCACACGGCGACTTTCCTGAAGAAAACCTCCGGCCCTCCGTTCAGCCCCCAGCTGGGACCGGCAGATTGCGCGGGTCTATACAGGGTTTTGGCGCGGATGCAAGGCTTGCCGGAGCCCGTGCGGCAAAGCGCCTTCGTGGCCAAGCACAGCATTGGTTAACCACGGCCGCAATCGCGGCCACACATCAATCCAATTTTCATCAATCCCTCGCAGAAATCGCGATGCGGGTTTTTCATTTGGGGTTTACGATGCTTCTCAAACGGTTCTGGCGCTCGACCGCTGGCAATTTCAGCATGATGCTGGCTGTGGGTCTGCCGGCTATGCTCGGGTCCGTCGGCCTTGCCGTCGACGTGACCAATCTTATGACGGCCAGGACTAATTTGCAGAACGCGCTGGATTCGGCGGTGCTTGCCGCCTCACGCCTCATGGATGGATCGCAGTCTCGCGAGGAGACTTTCGACGGCTTCTTCGCGGCGAACGTGCTCGGCCGAAACGGGATCGAGAACGCGGAAGCCGATTTATCGGTGGAGGAGGGGCCTAATTACATCAAGACGACTGCCACCGCGCATGCCGACGTCAAATTGCATTTCGCCTTCCTCTTCGGCAGGAGCGCCAGAGTGACAGCCGAGGCCAGCGCCTATGAATCGACCGCGAACCTCGAAGTGGCCCTGGTGCTCGACAATACCGGCTCTATGGGAGACACAAACATGAAGGCGTTGCGGGAGGCCGCGACCGACCTGATAGAAACCCTGGAAGCCGAGCAGATTGAAAAGTCCGAGCGCGAAATTCGCGCGGCTCTCGTTCCTTTCGCCACGGCGGTGAACGTGAATGGCGAAGGGTTCAAGAAGTCCTGGATCGACACGAGGAAGAGACTGCCCGACAACGACCCGAGCTTGAACGGGACAAATTTCGAGCTCGAAGACGGGAAGCGCCTGGGCCATTGGGAACTGTTCAAGAGGCTTCATGCAAAAGCCAAAGTGGACGTCGAATGGAAAGGGTGTGTGGAAGCGCGGCCCGCCAGATACAACGCCGACGGCACGCCCAAACTGGGCGACACGCCCAATCTGGACGATACCGCGCCCGACAAGTCGAAGCCCGAAACCCTGTTCGTGCCGTATTTTGCTCCGGACGAACCCGGGGAAGCCAGGGCCGCCATCAACAATGCAAACAGCCTGAACAACACCTATCTCGACGATGAGGACGCACCGAAGAATGCGGACGCACGGACTATTCAGAAGTCGCTGGCCAAATACAGCGCCAAGGACATCGACAACGTCATCAGCGAGAAGGCTCCGCTGACCAGCGGTCCGAATTATGCTTGCCCAACACCGATCGCGCCGCTTACCGACGATCTTGAGGAGCTAAAGGACGAAATCAAAAACATGGTCTATTGGTATGGCTCAGGCACCAATGTTTCGGAAGGCCTGGCATGGGGAATGCGGGTTCTTTCGCCGGGCGAGCCATACACGCAAGGAAATCCCTTCGACGCCAAGGAAACCACCAAAATGGTCGTAGTATTCACCGACGGCGACAACAACGTGTTCGGCGCGGCGAACGCCCTGATCAACAAGTCGGATTACGGCTCATACAATTTTCTCGACACGGGTCGCATGGGAACGACCAACCGGAACACGGCGCTGGACAATGTAAACAAGCTGACCCTTGGCGCATGCACGTCGCTGAAGGATAAGGACGTGCGGATCTTTACCGTGGTTCTGGGCGCCGATTCTCAGAAAAACCGCGATCTCTACAGCGCCTGCGCCACAAGCACGGCCGACTACTATCCGACGAAGAACCCCGAACAGCTCAAGGCCGCCTTCAAGCAGATCAGCTACTCAATCTCCCAGCTTGCGGTTACAAACTGACGGGGCAGGCAAATTGCCTTCACAGCCTTCACCAGGACTCAACTAGTGCTTCGCTTTTCCTTTTTCGGCGCCGGGAAGAAAGCCTTCTCGCCGTGGCGCTTGCCGAACATGATGTCGAATTGCAGCAGGCGGAAGTCGCGGATAGCCGGATCGATCTCCTTCGCCCGCCCCCAGTCGAATGTCGCCATGCCCCGCGGCGTCACGAGCACGTTGCGGTCCACGACGCGATAACGCTGGCGCATCTCGCCGAGGAAGCCGGTGTAATAGGGGTGGCTCATGCCGGCCGTCTCCAGCACGTGGAGCGGCAGGAAGGACGGGCTGATCGAGCCGAGATGGTCGACCGGACCCTTGCGGTTCGACCAGATCACCAGCGGCGTTTCGTGCTGGATGCGCATTTTCGCGAGTGGCGCCTTGCGCTCGGCGACCGGGTTTTTCATGAACCCGGTCTCGACGAAGACGGGGCCGAGCGGCGGCAAATGGTCGCCGAAGAAGGCGATGACGGTTGGGCGCTCTCGCTTTTCAGCCCACTCGATCAGCCGAGCCAGGCCCTGGTCGGCATCGGCGGCTCCCTCGGCGAAGGTCAGGATCGAACCCCTGCTCCAGGCGCTCACCGAGGTTTCGACCTTGTGGCTGGTGGTGGGGTAGCGGTTCGGCTCGTAGGGGCCATGGCTCTGCAGCGTCACGGCGAAGAAGAAGAACGGCTCGGCGGTCACTTCGGCCTGGCGGATGATTTCTTCCGTGAGGGCGGCATCGGAGACGAGCGGTCCGCGCGTGGCCAGCGGCGGCAGGTTCTCTTCCGACATGAAGCTGTCGAAGCCGAATGCCTCATAAACCGGCGTGCGATTCCAGAACCAGCCTTCGAACGGGTGGATTGCGCGGGTGGCGTAACCCTGACTCTTCAGGAAGGTGGCGAGCGAGGGCAGTGGCTCGCGGACATATTGCTGATAGGGAATGCTGCCATAGGGCAGGAAGGCATTTGAGAAGCCGGTCAGCGCCTCGAATTCGACATTGGCCGTCATACCGCCGAATTCCGGCGAAAACACATGCCCGGACTGCACCGCGCGGACATTGGAAACCGGGTCGGGCGTGATCGTGACGCCCGGCAGCCGGGTGGGATCCCAGAACGATTCGCTCATCACGATGATGATGTCGGGCCGTTCCGGCGGAACCGACGCCGAGGCCACGGGGCGCCTGACGGCCTCTATCGCCTCCTTTGAATAGCCCTCAGGGGCCTTGACCTTGGCCATCGGCACGTTGAGCGCAAAGGCGATGGCGAAGCCGTTCGAGGCGTAGTTTTCCTTCTGGTCCCACATCATCGGGATGATCTGAAGCCGGTCGCGCGCCCAGGAGAAGGTCGCGTAATCCATGATCGAGCCGAAGAACAGCAACGCCGGCAAAGCGACCGCGAGCCGCGCGGCGCGGGCGCGCATCGGCAGGGCGGGAACCTTGCGCCGCCAGAATCGCCAGAGCGCCACCAGAAGCGCGATCGCGGCGATCGTGGTGACGACGAGCATGATTGCCAGCAGCGGGCGCTCGCGAACCAGCAGCGGCGTCAGTTCCACGATCTGGCGCGCATAGAGGAAATCGGTCGGGTAGAGCGGATCGCCGAGGTAATGCGCTTTCTGATGACCCACAAAGGCTAGGAACAGGACAGCGGGCGCGACCACCAGCAGCGCGTGATAGGCGCGGCCGAGCAGGGCGTCGAAAAAGACGATGAGCAGCGCAAACAGGATGATGGTGGTCCAGCCGGGGCGGAACGGCTGCTGGAAGAAAAGCAGCGTTTCGGGGAGCGAGCCGCGCACGATCCATTCGACCGAAAACACCAGGACTGCCGAAACCAGGAGCGTCAACGCCGCCGAACCGGCAATGCGCAATAGACGGACACGTCGCCGCGTTTCGGCCAAATTCCCTTTTCCCGAGGCTTCCCGCGTCGCCGAAACCCGGTCTGCGACAATCTTTGCCAACTTAATGTCCTCAATGCGTAATAAAAAACGTCATGCAACTGTCATTGTTCCGTCACAGAAGCTAGCGCGTGTGGCGGAAATAAGAAGTTCAGCAGCGCTTTGTTCCAAAGCAGGAGGCACGGGCTTGACTCGCCGGCCCGCGTCACGCCACACGGCAGCGGAGAAGAAATCGCGGAGCGAGATCATGGCCGTCGCATTCACTTTTCCGGGGCAGGGGAGCCAGGCCGTCGGAATGGGCAAGGACCTCGCCGACACGTTTCCCGAGGCACGCCGGGTATTCGACGAGGTTGATGACGCGCTCGGCCAGAAGCTCTCGAAAATCATGTGGGAAGGGCCGGAAGAGACCTTGACGCTGACCGCCAACGCGCAGCCCGCGCTGATGGCGGTGTCCCTCGCAGCGGTGCGGGCGCTTGAGGCGCGAGGCTTCTCGCTGAAGGACAAGGTTTCCTATGTTGCCGGCCATTCTCTCGGCGAATATTCCGCACTTGCCGCCGCAGGCATGTTCACGGTGGCCGACGCCGCCCGGCTGCTCCGCATCCGCGGCGATGCGATGCAGGCTGCGGTTCCGGTCGGCGAAGGCGCAATGGCCGCGATCATCGGACTGGAGCAGGGCGATGTCGAGGCGGCCTGCACGGAGGCCGCCAAGGGGTCGGTGTGCCAGATCGCCAACGACAATGGCGGCGGACAACTGGTGATTTCGGGCGCCAAGGCGGCGGTCGAACTCGCGGCCCGGCTCTGCACCGAAAAAGGCGCCAAACGGGCATTGATGCTTTCAGTCTCCGCTCCCTTCCACTCCGCTTTGATGGGTCCGGCCGCAGAGACGATGCGCGAAGCGCTGGCCAGCGTGAAGAAAAGTGCTCCGGCAGTGCCAGTGGTGTCGAACGTCTCGGCGACGCCGCTTAGCGATCCGGACCAGATCGTCGCCCGCCTCGTCGAGCAGGTGACCGGCCGCGTGCGCTGGCGCGAGACGGTGGAATGGTTCGGCGCCAATGGCGTGACGACACTTTACGAAGTGGGAGCAGGGAAAGTGCTCTCAGGACTGGCGCGGCGGATCAACAAGGAGATCGCTACCAGCGCGATCAACAATCCGGCCGATGTCGAGGCGGCGGTTGCGGCGTTAGGGTGAACGATTAAGCTAGAACACTCCCTTACCAAGGGAGTGCCCTATCAATTGGAACGGGAGTCAAAAATGTTTGATCTGACCGGCCGCAAGGCGCTCGTCACCGGGGCGAGCGGGGGTATCGGCGAGGCGGTGGCGCGCGCGCTGCATGCGCAGGGCGCGATGGTCGGCCTGCACGGCACGCGGGTGGAGAAGCTGGAGGCGCTGGCCGCCGAGCTCGGCGACCGCGTGAAAATATATCCGGCGAACCTGTCGAATCGCGACGAGGTCAAGGCGCTTGGCGCAAAGGCCGAAGCCGATCTCGAAGGCGTCGACATACTGGTCAACAATGCCGGCATCACCAAGGATGGGCTTTTTGTCCGCATGTCGGACGCGGATTGGGATGCGGTGATGGAAGTCAACCTGACGGCGGTGTTTAGGCTCACCCGGGAATTGACCCATCCGATGATGCGCCGCCGCAACGGCCGCATCATCAACATCACCTCGGTGGTCGGCGTCACCGGCAATCCCGGCCAGGCGAACTACTGCGCCTCCAAGGCAGGCATGATCGGCATGTCGAAATCGCTGGCGCAGGAGATCGCGACGCGCGGCGTGACGGTGAATTGCGTGGCGCCGGGCTTCATCGAATCGGCCATGACCGACAAGCTGAACGACAAGCAGAAGGAAGCGATCATGGCCGCCATCCCGGCCAGGCGCATGGGCACCGGCGCGGAAGTCGCCTCGGCGGTGGCGTACCTCGCTTCCAACGAGGCTGCTTACATCACGGGCCAGACTATTCACGTGAATGGCGGCATGGCGATGATCTAGCGATGCGAGATATCCAACAGCCTTACCTCTGGTGTCGGTTGAGAAGCCGTTTTCGCCTTGGACGTGCGCGTTTTTTCGTGTAATGCCGCGCTTAACCCGGCGGTTCGCACCAGTCGCGCCGCGGGCGGTTGCGTTCCTGCAGGGAACATTCTTTCAGCTTGATTAGCGGCATTCCGGCCGCTAACGAAGACAGACAAACACACAGACGAGGATGCCCAAATGAGTGACACCGCAGAGCGCGTCAAAAAGATCGTTGTCGAACATCTCGGCGTCGAAGCCGAGAAGGTGACGGAAGCGGCGAGCTTCATCGACGACCTCGGCGCCGACAGCCTTGATACGGTTGAACTCGTCATGGCCTTCGAGGAGGAATTCGGCGTCGAGATCCCGGACGATGCGGCCGAGACGATCCTGACCGTCGGCGACGCCGTGAAGTACATCGATAAGGCGTCGGCCTGACGCTTTGCCAGGCGCAAGCTTCGGGAATTCCGCGATGAGGCGAGTAGTCGTCACCGGCATGGGCCTGCTCTCGCCGTTCGGCGTGGGCGTCGAACACGGCTGGCGCGAACTGCTGACTGGCCGCAGCGCCGCCAAGCGGATTACCGAGTTCGAGGTCGAGGATCTCCCCTGCAAGGTGGCGCACGTCATCCCTCGAGGCGACGGCGGCAACGGCACCTTCAACCCTGAGGCGTATCTCGAGCCTAAGGAACTCAGGAAGATCGGCGATTTCATCCTCTACGGGATCGCGGCCGCCGACGAGGCGCTAAAGGATTCCGGCTGGGAACCGAAGTCGGACGAAGACCGCAACGCCACCGGCGTGATGATCGGCTCCGGCATAGGTGGCATCGACGGCATCGCCGAAAATGCCATGGTGCTGAGGGACCGCGGCCCGCGCCGCATCAGCCCGTTCTTCATTCCCGGCAACATCATCAATCTCGTATCTGGCCAGGTGTCGATCCGGCACGGACTGAAAGGCCCGAACCATGCGGTAGTGACCGCCTGTTCGACGGGTGCGCATGCGATCGGCGATGCCGCGCGGCTGATCATCTTCGGCGACGCCGACGTGATGCTTGCCGGCGGCGCGGAATCCCCTGTTACGCGCCTGTCGCTCGCGGGCTTCGCCGCTTGCAAGGCGCTGTCGACCGACCGCAACGACGCGCCCGGGACGGCCTCGCGCCCCTATGACCGCGACCGCGACGGCTTCGTCATGGGCGAGGGCGCCGGCGTAGTGGTTCTGGAGGAACTGGAGCACGCCAAGGCGCGCGGCGCGAAAATCTACGCCGAGGTGACCGGCTACGGCCTGACCGGCGACGCTTATCACATCACCGCTCCGGCGGCCGATGGCGACGGTGCGTTCCGCTGCATGGGCGCTGCGCTCAAGCGCGCCGGACTGGCGCCCGCCGATGTCGACTACATCAATGCCCACGGCACCTCGACCATGGCCGACACGATCGAACTCGGCGCAGTCGAGAGGCTGATCGGCAACGCGGCCTCCAAAGTTTCGATGTCGTCGACCAAATCGTCGATCGGCCACCTGCTCGGCGCGGCCGGCGCCGCCGAGGCGATCTTCTCGGTTCTCGCCATCCGCGACAATATTGCCCCGCCGACCATCAATCTCGACAATCCCGAACGCGAGACGGCGATCGACCTCGTGCCGCACAAGCCGCGGGCGCGCCAGATCGATGTCGCGCTGTCGAATTCCTTCGGCTTCGGCGGCACCAACGCATCGCTGGTTTTCCAGCGCTACAATGGCTAAGCGCCGGGATAGCGCCTTCCTCGCCGCGAATTTTGCCATACTCTGGTGATTGAGAAATGATGGCGCGGCGGGGGCGGCGCAAGGGAATTATCGAGGCAATATGAACACCAATCCAGCGAACCCTGGGGAGTTCGGCCAGCGCGCCGAGGCGCCGAAACCGATCGTGCCGAAGACGGCGAGCGAAGTCTTGCGGCCCGAGGTCGGAACGCCGCCGCCGAAGCGCTCGCGCGCGTCACGTAACCAGATCGTCGTGTTCATGAACTTCATCGTCTCTTCGGCGATGCTCCTTGTGCTGGCGGCCGGCCTCGCCGTTTATCTCGGCAAGCGCGAGTTCGACGGACCCGGCCCGTCGGAAACGACGCAGACCTTTCTGGTCAAGCCCAAGAGCGGGCTGATCGAGATCGCCGACCAACTCGAGCGGCGCGGGTTGGTCAGCGACGCGCGCATCTTCCATCTCGGCGTGCGCGCCTACGGCAACGAGGGCGAGCTGAAGGCCGGCGAATACGAGATCGCGGCCGGCGCCTCGATGCGCGACATCATGGAAATCCTGAAAAGCGGCAAGTCGGTGATGCAGTCGCTGACCATTCCGGAAGGGCTGACGGTCGTGCAGGCTTTCCGCAAGATCGCCGAGCACGAGGCGTTGACCGGCGACATGCCTTCCGAGATTCCGCCGGAGGGCATGCTGGCTGCCGACACGCAGCGTTTCACGCGCGGCGCTGAGCGCAAGCAGATCATCGACAAGATGCTGGCGCACCAGAAGGAACTGGTCGAGGAAATCTGGGCGCGCCGCGCGCCGACCTGCCACTGGCCAACATAAATGAGTTCATCACGCTGGCCTCGATCGTCGAAAAGGAAACCGGCAAGGGCGACGAACGTTCGCGCGTCGCCGCGGTGTTCCTCAACCGGCTGAAAAACAATATGCGGCTGCAATCGGACCCGACGATCATCTACGGCCTGTTCGGCGGTTCCGGAAAGCCGGCTGACCGGCCGATCTATCAGTCTGATATCGAGAAGCCTACGCCCTACAATACCTATACGATCGACGGGCTGCCGCCGACGCCGATCGCAAATCCGGGCAAGGCCGCTCTCGAAGCCGTGGCCAATCCGTCGAAGACCGACGACCTCTATTTCGTTGCCGACGGCACTGGCGGGCATGTCTTCGCCAAAACTCTGGAAGAGCACAACGAAAACGTCGCACGCTGGCGCAAGATCCGCAAGCAGCAGGCAGACGAAGCGGCCAAAGCTGCTGCCGGCGTCGGGGCGGCGGAGCCGGCCGCCGCGCAATAGCGTAATAGGTTCGTTGGGGTCGAATCGGGTTATTTGAGGCGTGGTCCATTCCGGATCATTGTCGTTGGGGATGCGGGGCGCGCCATGAATCTGCAGAGCATGACCGGCTTCTCGCGCGCCGCCGCCGAACATGACGGCGCGGCGATCGCCTGGGAGCTGAAATCGGTCAACGGCAAGACCATCGAGGCCAGGCTGCGCCTGCAGCAGGGTTACGAGAGGCTGGAGCCTCTCGTCAGGCAGTTGGTGCAGAAGCGCTTTTCGCGCGGCAACATCCAGGCGTCGCTGACCGTCGGTCGGGCCGCGGGAACGCTGGCGCAGCCTGTCATCAACGAAGCGTTCCTGAAGGATCTGGCAGGACTGGCAAAACGTCTGGAGGAGCAGTTCGGCTTGGCACCAGCCAGCGCCGACGGGCTCCTGGCGCTGCGCGGCGTGCTCGACATTCCTGAAGTGGCCGAGACCGAGGAGGCGCGCGCCTCCGTCGACGCGGCGGTGCTGGGCGTGCTTGACCTTGCCCTGGCGGGACTCGAGCAAGCAAGGCTGGCGGAAGGTGCGGCGCTTGGAACGGTCCTATCCGCCCATATCGACACGATCGAGGTCCTGGTGCTGCGGGCCGAAGCCGACCCCTCGCGCGACCCGGCGGCGATCCGTGCACGGATGGCCGAGCAGGTCGCGCTGCTGATGGATGCATCGGCCAATCTCGACGAGAGCCGGCTGCACCAGGAGGCGGCGTTCCTAGCCACCAAGGCGGATATACGCGAGGAGATCGACCGGCTGAAAACCCATGTCGCTTCCGGACGCGCGCTGCTCGACGGCGGCGGCGCGGTAGGGCGCAAGCTCGATTTTCTGGCGCAGGAATTCAACCGCGAATCGAATACTCTGTGCTCGAAATCCAATGCGGCGACGGTGACCGCCATCGGGCTGGAACTGAAGGCGGTCGTCGACCAGTTCCGCGAACAGGTTCAGAATCTGGAATAGCAGCCAATGACAGCGGATATTGTTCCTCCAGCCATCCGCCGCCGCGGCCTGATGCTGGTTCTGTCGTCGCCGTCGGGCGCAGGCAAGTCGACCATCGCACGCAATCTCCTGGAGAAGGACCACGATCTCAGCCTGTCGGTCAGCGTGACCACGCGGCCGCGCCGCGCCAGCGAGATCGATGGCGTACATTACCACTTCGTTTCGCAGCGCGAGTTCGACCGCCTGCGCGATTCGGATGCCCTGTTGGAATGGGCCGAGGTTCACGGCAATTCCTACGCGACGCCGCGAGAGCCGGTGGAAAAGGCGATGGCCGAAGGCCGTGACATGCTGTTCGACATCGACTGGCAGGGCGCGCAGCAGCTCAAGGAAAAGATGCGCGCCGATATCGTCTCGATCTTTATCCTGCCGCCTTCCATGCGCGAACTGAAGGCGCGGCTGAAGCGCCGCGCCGAGGACCAGGAGGCGGTGATCGAAACGCGGCTGACCAACGCCCGCACCGAGATCGAGCACTGGAAGGAATACGACTTCATCGTCATCAACAACGATCTCAACCATGCCTACGCCGAGGTGCGGGCGATCGTCACGGCCGAAAGGCTGCGGCGCGACCGGCGGCCGGGCCTGTTCGACTTTGTGTCAGGGCTGCTGGACGAGAAGACCACATAAAGCGACCGGGTCTATGCTGGAAAGTCTGAACGCTTGAGCGTTTCGGCGGGCGTCAGATGCTCGACGATCTGCACCATGTCGTCCCACCGGATTTCCGGATAATGCTCGCGCATTCCAGCCAGTATGACTTCCTTCGGCCATTCCGCTTCCCGTCCGACGAAAGCGGCTGCTTTAGACAGTGGAACGTCCGTGGAGCGGGTGACCCACACGACGGCCGTCTTGGCAGGATCTCCATCGCAAACGTAACGCAGGTAGCCGGGGGCGATTCGGGCCTCCCGCCATCTTATGGTGGACGTCTTGTCGCCGGCCTCGATCAGCGGGAAAAGGCGTGCGACGACACCTAGCGTCTGCATTGCGGCCTCACACTGCGTTGGCCAGCGCCACGAACTCTTCGACGCTGAGCGTCTCGGCGCGCCGGGTTCCGTCGATGCCGGTTGCTTCGAGCAGGCGCACGCCCTCGATGCCCTTGAGGCTCTGGCGCAGCATCTTGCGGCGCTGCCCGAATGCAGCCTCGGTGACACGGCCAAGGGTGCGGACATCGGCCGGCAGCGGCGCCGGCCGCGGGACCAGATGGACCACCGAGGAAGTGACCTTGGGCGGCGGCGTAAAAGCCTGCGGCGGCACGTCGAAGGCGATCCTCGCATCGGTACGCCAGCCTGCGAGAACGCCGAGCCTTCCATAGGAATCGCTGCCCGGCCTCGCCACGATACGCTCTGCCACCTCGCGCTGGAACATCAGGGTCATCGACTGATAGAAGGGCGGCCATTCGGTAACGGTGAGCCAGCGCACGAGAAGTTCGGTGCCGATATTGTAGGGCAGGTTGGCGACGATCTTCACCGGCCCGCTGCCGGCGATCGCCGCGAAATCGGTCTTCAGCGCGTCGCCGGAAATCGTTTCGAGGCGGCCGGGATAGTGCGCGGCGATCTCGTCCAGGGCTGCCAGGCAGCGCTCGTCGCGCTCGACGGTGACGACTCGGGCCGCTCCGTTCATCAAAAGCGCGCGGGTGAGGCCGCCGGGACCGGGGCCGACTTCGATGACGGTCGCTTGCGACAGGTCGCCGGCAGCGCGGGCGACCTTGCCGGTCAGATTGAGGTCGAGCAGGAAATTCTGGCCGAGCGATTTCTTCGCCTGCAACCCATGGCGCTCGATCACGTCGCGTAGCGGCGGCAGGCCATCAAGGCTCATCAGGCCTTGCTTTCGTTGTCGGCGAGGTGCCGCGCAAGCTTCAGCGCCGCGATCAGGCTGTCGGGCCGGGCGATGCCCTTGCCGGCAATGTCGAAGGCGGTGCCGTGGTCGGGCGAGGTGCGAATGAAGGGCAGGCCGAGCGTGACGTTGACGGTCTCGTCGAAGGCGAGCGCCTTGGCTGGGATTAGCGCCTGGTCGTGATACATGCAGATCGCCGCGTCGTAGCGTTCGCGCGCACGCGGATGAAACATGGTGTCGGCCGGCAGCGGTCCGACGGCGTCGACCCCTTGGCTCCGGAGGGCCTCAATGGCCGGGCGGATCACCGTAATCTCCTCGACACCCATTGCCCCACCTTCGCCGGCATGCGGATTGAGGCCGGAGACTGCCAGGCGCGGATTCGGGATGCCGAAGCGGGCTTTGAGATCGCGCGCGGTGATCAGCGCCGTCTCCACGATGGCCTCCAGCGTCAATGAGGCCGGCACGTCGGCAAGGGCTATGTGTATTGTCACCGGCACGGCGCGCAGATCGGGTCCGGCGAGCATCATCACCGCAGTCGCCTTCGCGCCAGTCTTCGTCGCCGAAAGATAGGCGAGGTATTCGGTATGGCCGGGAAAGCGGAAGCCTGCGTCGTAGAGCGGCTTCTTTGCGATCGGGCAGGTTACCACTGCTGACGCAAGTCCCGACATGACATCCGAGACGGCGCGGTCGATCGCCTCGATGATGCCCTGCGCATTCGCCTTGTCAGGCCGGCCGGGCGCATCGACGAAGCGCGCCGCAAGCGGGACTATCGGCAAACCTTCGGGATACCGCTCGGCAGATTCCTCGGGCATCGTTTCGACGATCGGGATATCCAGCCCAAGCCGCCGCGCGCATGCCGCAACCGAGGCAGGATCGCTGAGGAGGTAGAACGGCGGAACAGTGTTTTCCGTGCGCCGAAGCCACGCGGCAATGGCGATCTCGGGGCCAATCCCCGATGGATCGCCCGCCGTCAGCGCCAGCGGCGGTTTGATGCTGCCCACAATGGGCTAGCGTTCGACGATGCGGGCTCTTTCCCGCAGCTCGGCAATGTACTTCTTGTCCAGTTCGCCGGCTTGGTCGTCGGTCTTGGTTTCGGACTGGAACACCATCTTGGCGACCCGGTCGTCCGACACCTCGCGGCTGCTGCAGATGCCGATGAACTCTACGCCGCGGTCGGTTTCCTTGACGCCGGTGGCGCTGCCGGTTTGGGTCTTCTTGATCTGGTCGGCCCATTCCGGCGGAAGTTCAGGCGCAAGCACGCGGCCGAGATCGCGGACGGTCACGTCGATCAGACCCTTGGCGAATTCACGCGAGCTGTCGCAGCCGTTGAAGCGCGCGCGCATCGCCTCGGCCTCGCGTTTGCGCTGACCCATTTTGCCTTTTTCCGCCGCGGGCACGACGAAAATGACTTGCTGCAGCATGTATTCGGTGGCGCTGGGCTTGTTGCCGCCCTGCTGCAGCATACGGCGCACCACGTCCTGCTCGCTCATCGTGCCGCCTTGCGACTTGAAACGCGACGAAAGCGCCTGATTCCATCCCATCTGGGCGCGGATGAAGTCCTTGAAGTGCTGCTGGGTGATGCCGTTCTGGTCGAGGATTCCGGCCATCTGAGTGGGCGAAAGCTTGTTGGAGCCGGCGAAACGTTTGAACGCGGCGTCCACCGCCTCATCGGTGATCCTGATCCCGAGCCGATTGATCTCGGCGACCCGCAGTGTCTGCTCGACCATCTCGTCGGCAGCCATCTTGTTGAGGTTGCCCTTGCGGTTCTGCAGCTTCAGGAAGGCGGCGCGGCGCTGGATGTCGTAGGTCGTCACGGGAACGTTGTTGACGACGTATTTGATCTCGCTGGCCGCCGCGGGCAGGGCGATCACCGCAGCTGGGACCGCGGCGGCAACTGCAATAGCGAAACTTGCCGAAAACAGGTACTTCCTGATCGAAAACATGCCAGATACTCCCCGCATTCCGCTTTTGTTCTTGATGGACTTGAGCCGTGATGCCCAGCCTATGCGGCGAAACGATGACCGCGGTCAGGCGGTCACTCTTCCCCGAATGTATCGGCCAACGTGCTTGTTGAAGATCCGAAGTCGCCAAGCGTGCGGAACGAGATGTTGAAGCCGATCGAACGCTCGTCCGGTTCTCGCTCAGATTCGATGCGGTTCGGATCGCGTTTTGTCGACAACGTCATCATGTAAGTGAAGCACTCGTCGTCATAGGCGAAGCCGATCAGATCCCGGACCAGAACGCCGGATTCAAAATCGTAGGTGCCTGAACCGAAGGCCCGCCAGTTCTCGTGGAAACGGCCCGAGGCGGCAAGCGTGACCTCGCGGCGGTCGTCGGAGAAGCCATAGAGCGGCTGAGCCTGGATGAAGGCGTATTTGGCCGTGACCGAAATGGGCGTCCCCGCATAGCCGACCTTCACTTCGGCGCGCCGCACCTCGAAACTCTGCTCGTCGAAGCGCGCGCTGGTGGATGCGGACAGGCCGACCGGGGTGGTGAAACCTACGAGGCCGACATAATCCGATGTATCGGTATCGAGGCCCGAATAGGCGCCGACATTGACGAGGTCAGCCGCCGCGAACGGATTGTCGCCGCCCAGCTGATAGGACTGGCCAAAGAGCGCGTTGGTTGCCCAGCCATTGCCGAAGGCGCCGGAATAACGCAGGCCGATATTGGCGCGCGAGCCGCCCTCAATGCGGTCGTAACCGGAGAATTTGTCGCGTTCGAACAGCGTCGAAGCGTCGAAGACGAAGCTCTGCGCGTCCTCATTAGGAAGGCCGAGCGTCTCTTCGTAAGCCGCATCCGGGCGGGCGAACACTTGGGCCATCGGCTCCAACACATGAGTGGCGCTGGTGGTGGAGAACAGGACAGGCCAGCGCAGTTCGAGGCCGGCAGTGGCCATGGCGCGGTAATAGGCGGAGCGAATGTCGGCGGCGACGCCGATATCGGGATCGCCTGCCATGTCGTTGATGGCGTCGAGCGAAGCGTTCGAATAGCTCGCATAGGTCGCGTCGCTCTGGAAATGCAGGAGCGGCGTTACCACCAGACCACCATCAGTGACGAAGGAGCGCTTCCACTCGGCTTCGGCCGTAATCCGGGTCGAATTACCATCGATGCCGCGGATGACGTCGGATTTTGGGTCGGGCGTCAAGGCACTGGGTATGACACGATCGAGCTCATCGCGAAGGATGGTGCGGGCATTGACGTCGATGTTGAGTTCGCCGCCTGCCAGCGGAGCGTCCGGCGTGTAGGAATAGTCGAACGACGGAAGCACCCAAGGCTGCTTTTCGCTGATGGAATCGGGGTCGCTGTTGAACCGGTCTTCCTGGACCTGGAAGTACACTCCCCTCAGGTCGAAATAGTTCCGATCATGCAGGCCGACCAGGTAGATTTCGGATTGGTGGGTGGAATCCGAATACCCGTCGATCTCATAGGTGCGGGAGAAATTCTTGTCGGTCTGGACAAGCGCCTCCCAACCGAACACCCAGCGCGGATTAATGTCGAAGCGCCCAGTGGTGCCGACCATGCCGCGGAATTTGTTGGGGTCGTCTTCGCGGCCGGAATCGACGTTCTCGCCGGTGTCGTTAAAGGCTTCCGGATCGTTCTGGTGGATGCCGGCGATCTTCAGAGTGTATTCGCCGTTGTTGAAGCGCTGGCGCCATTCAGCTTCGCCGAGAAAACCTTGCTTGGTGTATCCGGTCCCGGTGAGCGTCAAGTCATAGGTCGGCGACAGAGCGAGGTAGTAGGGGATCGATACGCCGACACCAAGCTCGCTTTTGTAGTTTATGCCTGGGAACAGGAAACCGCTCTTGCGCTTCACCGTCGGGTCGGCGATCTCGAAGGAAGGCAGGAAGGCTAGCGGGAAACCGAAGAACTCGAAACGGGAATTCTCGAAGCGCACGGTCTTGGCGCGTCCGTCCCAGATGATCTTGCGCGCCTTGATTCGCCAGATCGGCGCTTGGTCCGGCTTTTCCTCGCAGGGTTCGCAGGCCGTGTAGACGCCGTTGTTGAAAGTGGTCAGCACGCCGCCCTTACGCTCCGCGCTTTCGGCCGCGAAGTAGGTCTTGTCCACCGTTTCGACACGCAGCGCGTTGACGAAGCCGTCGCCGAAATCGTCGGTGATGTCGATCTCGTCGGAGAAGATCTTGGTGCCGCTGCTGTCGACGATCTCGACATTGCCGCTGGCGATCAGCCGCGAGGTCTTGCGGTCATAGGTGACACGCTGCGCGACCAGGCGATTGCCGCCGTAGTCGATCTGCACGCCGCCGACGGCGGTAACCGTGTTGGCGTCGTTGTCGTAAACCAGCGTATCGGCTTCCAGCAGCATCTGGCTGCCTTCCGGAACGCTCTCGCCGATGTCGGGCAGTTCCTGCGCGGAGAGGAGCGCGGCAGGCAGAACGTAAATGAAAACGCAGGCAAGCGCCGTCGCGCCATACAGGCGCGCCAAACAGGCCGATTTGCGGTCAGATGTCACCGCCAACCCCACTAACCGTCCTCCTTGTAGAGCAGGAACGTCACCCCGAAAAACAATGCTACGACAACCGGAAGCCAGGCCGCAACAAAGGGTGGCACGAATCCCGCATTGCCAAACGCTTTTACCAATACCGAAACGACATAAAGCAGAAACCCGGCGAGGACGCCACCCAGAATCATCGTCGCCGACTGCCCCATTCTGGCGAACCGCATCGACACTGTTGCGGCGATCAGCGTCATGGCCACGAGAAGCGGCGGAAGCGCCATCAAAGAATGGAATTGCATGGCGAAAGCGTTGGCCCGGAGGCCGAAGGAACGGGCCACCTCGATCGTGCTCGGCAGGTCGAAGAAGGGAATCGTTTCAGGCCGCGCCAATCTTTCCTGTACGAACTCCGGTTTGAGATTCGTCGCGACGCGATCCTGCTCGAGCGATTCGGCCGCGCCGCCGCGATAGCGCTTCACGTCGTTCAGTTCCCAGTAGCCGTCGCGCAGATAGGCGCGCACCGCGTCCTTGCGCTCGACGATCTCGCCGTCGGCGCCGATCTCGAAAAACACCGCGTCAGAGAGTTCGAGGCCCTGGTTCAGGACGGCGCGCGCGCCGATGATGGTATCGACATTGTTGGCCTTCTGCCGGATCCAAGGCGCCGAGAAGGCGGAGATCTGATTGGAATGGCCCGAGCGAATGGTGGTTTCGAGAAATTCGGAGCGAGAAAAGCCGTAGGCGGCGATTGGATTGAGCACGCCGACGGTCAGGATGCCGAAAAGCAGCGCGCCGATACAGGCCGGCAACAGGAACTGCCACGCCGAGATCCCGGCGGAACGGGCGATGACCAGTTCATACTTGCGGTTGAGCGATATCAGCGTGGCCATGGCGGAGAACAGCGCAACGAAGGGCACCGTCTGCTGCATGATCATGGGAACCCGCAGCGCCGAAACGGCGACGGCAGTACGGAAGGTGAAGTTGGGCAGCCCTGAGGTACGGCTGGAGAATTCCGTGAAATCGATAAGGAAAACCAGCGCGAAGATGCCGACGAAGAACCATGCGGTAATGGCCGAATAGCGGATGAAGAAATAGCGTCCAAGCGTCCAGCCCATCACACGCCTCCACCGGAGGCGGCGCGGCGTCCGAAAAGCCTGGTCCAGAACCGGGCCATACCCTCGTTCACGCGACGGCTCAAAGCCAGGCCCTGGTCGGTCCAGGCGACGGGCACCTCCATCGTGCGGTTGCTCTGGATGAACCAGATCGCAACGGCCGAGGCGACGAGGGGCACCGCATAGGCGAACGGGGTGAAAGCAGCCGAGGACTGCGCCTGGTTTGTCGCGAAGAAACCGAGCCAGCGGACAAAAAGGGCAATGGTGATGGAGGTGATCAGCGGGTTGATCTGCGCCTCGCGGTGGGAGCGCGCGTCGCCGGCGACCGCGAGCGCTATCAAGGCGAAGACCAGCGGATAAAGCCATTCCGTGAAGCGCCTGTGCAGTTCGGCACGGAACGATTGCGGCTTCTGCTGGAAGACGGGATCGTTTGGATCGGGATCGAGCAGATATGCGATTGTCCGGTCCTTCGGAAACATCGTGATGTTGCCGCTGGACGAGGAGAAGGCGGACAGGTCGAAGGCGTAGGAGGTGAAGCGGATGACGGAAACCTCGCCTGCCGGCGTCTTTCGGTGCACCACGCCATCCGCCATCACCAGCAGGCTCTTGTCTTCACTTTCGACGACGGCGCCTTTCTTGGCGTAATAAACCAGATCGATGCCTTCCTCGCGCGAATCGGCGACGAATATGCTGCCGAGCTGGCCGTCCGGCAGCCGTTCGCCGACCTGTACGAACAGGCCCTCGTCGACCTTGCGGAAGGTTCCTTCCTGGATGACCAGCGACAGGAGATCGGCCCTCGCCGCGGCGACCAGTTGGCGGCCGCGTTCGCGCGCGTAGGGATCGACGCCGTTGTCGACCGCGAAGGAAAAGACGCTTGCCATCAGCGCGAGCAGGATAATGGGGCGGACGATCATCATGCGAGAAGCGCCGGCGGCGGAGATGACAACCAGTTCCGAATCGGTGTTCATCACGCTTAGAGTCTGCGCGACGGCGATGATCAAGGCGAACGGAATGATGATCGGGATAATCGACGGCAGGATCAGCGTCGCGATCTCGAAGAAGGTGAGGGCCGACTGGCCGCTGTCGGTCACGAGATCGATGCGCGCCAGAACCTGCGTGGTCCAGACGATCGCAAGCGTCCAGAACAGCGCCGCGACGAAAACTTCGAGCGTGCGACGCAGTATATAGCGTTCGACGACCTTCATGAGATGCGCGATTCCGTTCCGGCGACAATTGTCCTGCCGCGGACCGTTCCCGCAACCAGATACGCGCGCAAATTACCCGTCGGAGAACGGGAGCACAACCGGCTCGAATTGGTATCCGTCCCGTCTCGATATTCCGGCATGCTTAAATTGTCCCTACTATTGGATAAGGAAGTGCCAACGCGAATGGTGAATCGCGCGTTAACGCGATCCGCGCCCGACCACCGAAAGGGTCGGCGCGACCTTGCCGGCCAATTGGAGCAAAAAGCTGGCGCGATGGCTTTCGCCTTGCCAAATGCCTCAAAACGCCCAAATGTCGCACACTCCGATTTGCGACTTGTCCCCGAAAGCAGGAAATCCATGACGTCCAGACCATCGATCAGCTTTGCGAAACCCGGCGTGCCGAAAAACGGCAGCGTCATCGTTCTTGCGACCGAGGGAGGCGAACTGAGCGACGCGGCGAAGGCCTGCGACCCGGGAGGGACATTCGCGCGCGCCTTTCCGGCGGCCGAGTTCACGGGCAAGCTCGCCAGCACGGTCGAGGTTCTGGCGCCTCAGGGCGTGCCGTTCAACCGGCTGGTGGCGCTCGGCGCCGGCAAGACCGACGGCATCGACGGCCATGCCTGGCTGAGGATCGGCGGCGCTGTCGCCACGCAATTGCGCAAGGACGGCGAAGTAGCGGTCATAGCCGATCTGGCAGGCGCCGAGGTCGATGCCGCCGCGACGGCGAATCTCGCCGCCGGCGTGCTGCTCAGGGCCTATTCCTTCGACAAGTACAAGACCCGCAAGGACAATTCGGAAGGCGAACAGCCCAAAACAGCCAAGCCTGCGAAGATCACCATCCATTGCGCCAATCCGGCAGCAGCCAGGAAGGCCTTCGCCGAGGTGCAAGCCGTTGTCGACGGCGTGACGCTGGCGCGCGATCTCGTCAACGAGCCGGCAAACGTGCTGGGACCGGTTGAATTCGCCGCACGCGCCAAGGAGCTCGAGGCGCTGGGCGTCACGGTCGAAATCCTGACCGAGAAGGAGATGAAGAAGCTCGGCATGGGCGCCCTGCTTGGTGTGGGGCAAGGCTCCATACGGCCGCCGCGGCTGGTGATCATGAGCTGGAACGGCGGCAAGGCCAAGGACAAGCCGGTCGCGTTCATCGGCAAGGGCGTGGTGTTCGATTCGGGCGGCGTCTCGATCAAGCCGGCCGCCGGCATGGAAGACATGAAAGGCGACATGGGGGGTGCTGCCGCCGTGACCGGCCTGATGCATGCGCTGGCGGCGCGCAAGGCCAAGGTGAACGCCGTCGGCATTCTCGGCTGTGTGGAAAACATGCTGGACGGCAACGCCCAGCGTCCGGGCGACATCGTCACCTCGATGTCGGGGCAGACCATCGAGGTCCTGAACACCGACGCGGAAGGACGGCTCGTGCTGGCTGACGTACTCTGGTATTGCAACGACCGCTTCAAGCCCAAATTCATGGTCAACCTGGCGACGCTGACCGGCGCCATCATGGTGGCGCTGGGGCAGAGCCACGCCGGCCTTTTCTCGAATAATGACGAGCTGGCCGGAAGGCTGACCGCCGCGGGTCTCGCTACGCAGGAGAAGCTGTGGCGCATGCCGCTGGGCAGCGAATACGACAAGCTGATCGACACCAAGAACGCCGACATGAAGAACATCGGCGGGCGCTATGCCGGCGCCATCACCGCGGCCCAGTTCCTGCAGCGTTTCGTCAAAGATACCCCGTGGGCGCATCTCGACATCGCCGGGATGGCGATGGGCTCGCCTTCCAGCGACATCAACCAGTCCTGGGCCTCGGGTTTCGGCGTGCGGCTGCTGGATCAACTGGTCCGAGATAATTATGAGGGCTAATGCCTTCATGTCGGAAGCGTGATGACCGAAGTGCTGTTCTACCACCTGACGGAATCTACACTCGAGGACGCTCTTCCCGGGCTCCTGGAAAAGAGTGTCCAGCGCGGCTGGCGGGCGGTCGTCCAGACCGGGACCGAGGAGCGGCGCGATGCGCTCGATGCGCATCTGTGGACGTTTCGGGACGATTCTTTCCTGGCGCACGGGACCGACCGCGAGCCGCATGTGGCCGAACAGCCGGTGCTGCTGACGACTGAGGCCAATAACGGCAACGACGCCGAGATCCGCTTCATCGTCGACGGCGCGGCTCCACCCGACGTTGCCGCCTATGAGCGGGCGGTGTTTATGTTCGACGGCCACGATGCCGAGCAGCTCGAAAAGGCGCGGGAACACTGGAAGGCGATGAAGGCCGGTGGGCACGCCGTCACCTACTGGCAGCAGACGCCGGAGCGTCGCTGGGAACGCAAGGCGTGAGCGGCCGCTGCATCGCAAAGGTTTGGCGCGTTGCTGGCGAGAGGTATCGCTGATGCGCGTGCTGTTCTTCGTCATGCTCGTCGCCGGCTTGGGATTCGCGAGCTATCCATGGGTGTCGGCAAACTTTCTCGAACGCAATGTTGGCGCCTGGAGAATCTATGACGCTGTTTCCGGCCCGTTGCCGGCGCATGCTCGGCTAACGGAGAGCGATGCTCCGCTGAGGGTCATTGTCGAAATGACGACCACCGGCGTGCTCGATCCGGCGGATGACCAAGCGGTCCTGACTCTAACCGCAACGACCGGCGGGCGGACCGTTTTGGCCGAGGCCCTGGACTTCGAGGATGCAGAGCCGCGCGAAACCAATCCGCAAACCCAGGAGAAAGTGTTTCGCGATACCGCTGGCGTGCTCGATATGCTTGAACCCGGCGCCTATGTCTTCACGGCCGGCCCCGGCGACGCGGAGGGCGTGTCTGTCCGCTTCGTCGATCTGGTTCTGCGCACCGAAGCCGCGCCCTTTGACGAGCGCCTTCAGCCGCTTGGCTTCGCTCTGATGGCGATAGGCTTCTTCGGCTTCGTTCTGGCGCTGCGCCGTGGCCGGCCCGAGCGCAACCCGAACTCGCAGCCGCCTGGCCCGCGCTGGGGCAGGGGCGGCGCACCGCGCTGAGCCCGGTCCGATGAACTATCGCCATGCCTATCATGCCGGCAATTTCGCCGACGTCGTCAAGCACGCGGTGCTGGCGCGGCTGGTCGAATATCTGAAGCAGAAGGACAAGGCCTTCCGCGTCATCGATACCCATGCGGGGGTCGGTCTTTACGATCTTTCGGCGGAGGAGGCACAGAAGACCGGCGAGTGGCGAAGCGGCATCGCGCGCCTTATCGAGGCGAAGCTCGAGCCCGAGGCGGCAGCGCTGCTCACGCCGTATGTAGATGCGGTGAAGGCTGCCAATCCAGACGGCGGGCTTTCGCGCTATCCGGGCTCGCCGCTGATCGTGCGCAATCTTCTGCGCAAGCAGGACCGCCTGTCGGCGATCGAACTACATCCGCAAGATTCCGCGGTTCTGAAGAAGCTGTTCGCGGACGACTACCAGGTCCGGATCATCGAACTCGACGGATGGCTGGCGCTCGGAGCGCATCTGCCGCCGAAGGAAAAGCGCGGCCTGGTGCTGGTCGATCCGCCCTTCGAGCGGGAAGGCGAGTTCGACCGCCTGGTCGACGGCCTGCTCAAGGCGCACCGGCGCTGGCCGGGCGGCATCTATGCGCTGTGGTATCCGGTCAAGGACCGCCGGGCGGTGAGGTCCTTCCATGAGGCGCTGGCCGGCTCCGGCATTCCGAAGATCATGGACCTACGCTTCGACGTCAGGCCGGCTTCGGACGAGCCGCGCCTCGACGGGACGGGGATGATCGTAGTCAATCCTCCCTTCACGCTGGAGAAAGAACTCGGCATCGTGCTGCCGGCACTGCATGGGGTGCTCGCCGAGAGCAGGGGAGCCGGATGGCAGATCGAATGGCTGACGGGGGAAGAAACCGCCGCTTGACGGCGGCTTGACCGCCGCGCGGCCTTTGCGCAAACTGCCGGCCATAGTGCTTCGCGCCGCGCGCCTATTCACGAGGACATCCATGACCCGTATCGCCCGTTTCGCCATGGCTGCAGCGCTGGGCCTTGGCTCCTTCATGACTCCGGCAGTGGCGCCTGCGGCCGACATGAGGATCTACCAGCAGCAGGATTCGGGCGTCTGCGCCGACAGGCGCTTTCTGGCCAAGATCACCGACCGTTTCCGTTACCAAGTGCGGCACGTTCCGCACCTGCCCAATGTCGCGATCACCAATTTCCAGCGTATCCGCGCTACCCTTTTCGAGCCGAGAGCCGAGCGCAAACCCATCGCGCGGCAATATTGCGAGGCCGACGTCGTGCTTTCCGACGGTTATACGCGCAACATCTGGTACCTGATCGAGGGCGGCATGGGATTTGCCGGCATCGGTGACAATGTCGAATTCTGCGTCGACGGTTTCGACCGCTGGTACGTCTACAACGGGCGCTGCCGCGTCCTGCGCCCGGGTGCGGATGGGATGTGGGCGGGCACAGCCTACAAATGACGGCTTGCTGCGCTTCCGGTGCTCGGGTGCCCGAATGTACGCTCCGCTCCGGTTCTCGAAATCCCCCATTCTGGTCGCTGCGCGCCCTCTTCGATCCGGCTCGTCCTGACCTGAATCGCAACACACCTTAAGCCGATACATGGCAGCGGGCCGAAGCCGATTGTTTGCCGCGGGAGCAATCCTGGCGCTGATCGCGGTCGCGGCCATGTTCTGGAAGCCTGCAGGCCAAGGCGTCGGCGAGACTATCGACCCACCTGCCACCCTGGCGCGGGGCGACGTGCCGGTCGGTACCGGCTTTGATTTCTACGTGCTCTCGCTGTCCTGGTCGCCGAGTTACTGCGAGGCCGAAGGGGAAGACGCCAACCGGCAGCAATGCGTGTCGGCGCGGCCCTACGCCTTCGTGGTGCATGGGCTATGGCCGCAATTCGAGCGCGGCTATCCCGAAAATTGCCGCACCGACGAGGAGAGCGTCGACGATGCGACGCTCCGCACCCTCTACGACATCATGCCGTCGGCCGGCCTGATCCGGCACCAGTGGCGCAAGCACGGCAGTTGCGCGGGGCTCGCGCAGGACGATTATTTTGACGTGCTGCGTGCCGCCCGCGAGAAGGTCGCCATCCCCGCTGAATTCCACCGGCTCGAAGCCTATAAAACGCTCCATCCCGACGATGCCGAACGCGTTTTCCTCGAAGCCAATCCCGGACTGGCAGGCGAGGGCATCGCCGTCACCTGCGACCGTCACTTCCTGCGCGAGGTACGCATCTGCCTATCCAAGGATCTGGCGTTCCGCGCCTGTCCGGAGGTCGACCGCCGCGCCTGCCGGCGCGACAGCGTGGTGATGCCGCCGGTGCGCGGCAGCTAGGGCGGACCTAACCCTCACCCTCTCCCCGTGAAGCACGGAGAGAGGGGGACGCCAGCGTTGCAGGAACCGGTCCATCGCCTACCGCGTCCTCAGAAAATATTCGCGGTCGGCAGACCGAGGGCCGTCGCGCCGGCATATTGCGCCTGCGGACCTTGCTGGAGCGGGTGATAGCGCGCGCCCTGTATGTCGCGAAAGCGCCGCTCGAGGCCTTGGCTGCGGTAAAAACCCGCGCCTCCGGCGAGTTCCATCGCCAGTTCGACGGCCGCAATCGCGTTCTGGGCGATCAGGGTGCGGCCGATCATCACCTCGTTGATCGTGTCCGCGGAGGGGGCGTTGCGCTCGACGGTTTCGATCATGTGCCGCTGCGCGAGCTGCGCCGCTCGCAAGGCGGTATCCATCCGCCCGGCAAGCTCCATGGCGTGATGGGTAGGCGGCCTCTTGTTTGCGAGCTCGATCGCGATGTCGCGGGCGCTTTCGGCAACGCCGAGGTAGACCGAATAGACCAGCGGGAAGGCGATGGTCGCGATGATCTGGAACAGCGGATGCCATTCTCCGCTGCGCCTTGTAACGGCGACGCTTGCATCGGGAACGAAGAGGCCGTCGATCACAACGTCGTTCGAGCCGGTTCCGCGCATGCCGAGCGTGCGCCAGGTCTCGACAATCTTCACTTCCGGCGCCTTCATCGAGACCGGGAAGTGGATGACCATGTCCGGCTCGCCCTCAGTCCGCACGACTGCGCCAGTCATCAGAAGGTCGCCTGCTTCAGCGCCGGAGGTGAATACCTTGCGCGCCGAAATCCGGTAGCCGCCCTCGACCTTGACGGCCTGCCCAGAGCCGGCGATCCAGTCGGAACCGCCACTCGAAAGGAGAACGAGGTGTTCGCCGGCGACCCTTTTCAGCAGCGGCTCAACGGCGGCCACCTTTTGGTGACGCCACCGCCAAGCAGGAATGGCGACCTGGTGCGTGTGCATGGAGAAGGCGAGGGCGGTCGAGCCGCAGTGGCGCGCCAGTTCGCGCAGCATCGCTGCGAGTTCGGAGACTTCCGCGCCGCCGCCGCCGAGTTCGCGCGGCACCGCCGCTTCGACGAGGCCGGCTTGTTTGAGAGATTTGTAGTTTTCCGCGACAAAGCGGTCATTCTCGTCCGCATCGGCGGCGCGCGCGGCCAGTTGCGGGCCGAGCGAGCGGGCGATTGCAACGAAGTCGGTGGGGGGCGGGTCCGCCTGGTCAGTTTTCATGGCGACTGCAAGTCCTGTGGTGCTCATGGTTTTGTTCCTCCGTGGTTGTATTTTCAGACACCGCGGAAGAATTGCGCCGGGATAACGTCCGGTCCAGTTCAGGAACTGTATCACCATACGGACATCACGGCATGGGGTGTGCGCGATACTGCAAGTCAACTTGGCAGGAACGCCGCGGAGGCGTATCCTCGACAGGGAAATTGCTTTCAAAGGGAGTGGGCATGGAAGAACGCGGCGGATATGGACAGTTCTGTCCGGTAGCAATGGCCGCGGAAATACTGTGCACGCGATGGACGACGCTGATCGTTCGCGAATTGCTTTGCGGCACAACGCGTTTCAACGATTTGAGGCGCGGCGTTCCCCGCATGTCGCCGTCCCTGCTGTCCAAACGATTGAAAGAACTCGAGAAAGCCGGCGTCATAGCGACCATGCGCAGCGCCGGGGCATCTGTCGAATACCGTCTGACGCCGGCCGGCGAAGAGCTCGGCCCGATCGTTATGGCGATGGGATTCTGGGGCCAGCGCTGGGTGGAATCGACCCTGTCGCTAAAGAATCTCGACCCGTCCCTGCTGATGTGGGACATGCGGCGCAAGCTCAATCCTGATCCCTTGCCGCCCGCGCGGTGCACGATTCAATTTCAGTACCCCGAATTGCCTCCCGCGCGGCAGAACTGGTGGCTGGTGGTCGAGGACGGGAACGTCGATCTTTGCGGCTTCGACCCGGGCTACGAACTGAATCTCCTTGTCAGGTGTTCGCTGAAGGTCATGACCGCCATATGGATGGGTCTGACCGTGGTTCGCACGGAGATCGAAGCCGGACGCCTCGAACTGAACGGCGATCCGTTGATCGCGAATTCGATGCAGCGATGGCTCGGCCTCAGTCCCTTCGCCGTCGAGAGCCGACGCGTTCCTGATCCGGCAAGCAAGTTTTCAGAGCTGGCCTAGCAAATCCCGACGAGCTGAACGCTGTTCGCCGTTGCCGACGGCTCTCCGCAGCAATAGCTTGCGCCTGAGCCAGGAGCCAGCAAAGCATGCCGAAAATCCTCTATTCGCCGACATCTCCCTATAGCGCCAAGGTGCGCATGGCCGCCGCCTATGCCGGTATTCCGCTGGAAGCGGTGGTGGTCGACACGAATTCGCAGCCGGCCGAACTGACGGGCCCCAACCCGCTCGGCAAGATCCCGACGCTGGTGACCGACGACGGCCGGGGAATCTATGACAGCCGAACCATCACGCAGTACCTGAACCGCCTATCGGGCAATACGCTGTTTCCGCGTAATCCTGCGAAGCGGCTGGATGCCGAAATGCTGGAGGCGCTGGCCGACGGCGTCTGCGACAGTCTGCTCGCCCACGTCTACGAGCGGCGCATGCGTCCGGCGGAGAAAGTGCATCAGCCGTGGCTGGATTTGCAATGGTCGAAAGCGATGCGCGCGTTCGACCTCTTGAACGCCAATCCGCCAAAACTGCCCAAGAAAATCACCGCCGGCCACATCGCTCTGCGCGCCTGCCTCGGCTATATCGACCTGCGCTTTCCCGGGCAGTGGGAAAAGGGCCGATCCAGGCTGAAGCGCTGGGCGGCGCGCTTCGACGAGAAGTTTCCGGAACTGAAGCAGTACGTTCCGGCGTGATTTCACCTGACGGGACGCAAAAAAGCCGGGCGTCGAAACGCCCGGCTCTCTTTTGATCGCTATATGCTGATCAGAACTTCATGCCGACGCCGAAGGTGATGCGGTGATCCTTGGCATCGACATCACCCGAACCGCCGGCCGTTGTGAACTCTTCACTGCCGTAGTCGGTGTAGCGATATTCGACACGGCCGAACACCTGCTGCGTGATCTTGACGTCAGTGCCGACGCCAGCCGTCCAGCCGACCATGGTGTTGTCATCCGAGACGCCGCCTTGCGAGACTTCCATCTGCTTCGCAGCGCCACCAGCGGTAGTGTAGAGCAACACGTCCGGGGTCACGACATAGCCGAGGCGGGCGCGCAGGGAGCCTTCGACACCGGATTCGACTTCGGTGCCGGCATTTTCGCCCTCGACGCCGCTGTAGCCGATGTCAGCTTCCACGCCAGCGACGATGCCGCCGGTTTCCCAGTTGTAGCCGGCAAAGGCGCCGCCAACGAAACCGTCGGTGTCAATGGAATTGTCAAAGCTTTCGTCCTCGGACTCGCCGCCGAAGGCGTAGCCGGCGCTGAGACCGGCATAGGGGCCGGCCCAGGACGCCACTGGCAGTTCCTCGACCGGCGCAGGCGCCGGCGGCTCTTCCATGATGACGTCGGCGGCGTTTGCTCCATTCACGCCGATGAAGGCGATGAGCCCCAGAGCAGTGGCCGCAGGCCATGCCAATTTAAGTTTGTTCGTCATTCTTTTACTCCTTGCCACAGCTCACTCGAAACAGGCTGTGGTATTTCGTTCGATAGAGCGCCCCTGCCCGCCGGGAGGACAAACGGGCTCGGCGCCTCACAGTTCCGAATTTCTGAGCCAAATGCGGCTGGAGCTTACCGGAAATCGGGTCATTCCCCGGCGCGAATGAGGCAGAAGCTAGACGTTGCACTTTCGCAACAAATCCTGTCAGGAGCTTTGCCAGCACAGCCCGCGAACCCGCTTGGTGCAAGGCGTCGCGGTCCCTATATTGCTGTTTGCAGCTCTTGCCTTGCGGCTCACGGCAGCGGCGTACAAGGTCCGTCGCCACATTGCCGCCAAATGAACGAACCGCAAATTAACGAAACCGCCGCCGGGCATCGTATCGGGAATCTGACATGGCGCAAGCCCGCAAGACAGCTTTGGTTACCGGAGGCGCGAGGCGTATCGGCCGAGCGATCGTGGAGGATCTCGCCGCGCATGGCTTCGCCGTCGCCATCCACTGCAACCGCTCGAGAGCGGAAGCCGACGCGCTGGCGCGCATGCTGCGCGAAAGGGGCGGGCGGGCCGAAGCGGTCGAAGCGGACCTGACCGACATGACGGCGGCGGGCGGCTTGCTTGCCGCAGCCGAGCGCGCTGTCGGCCCTGTGACGCTGCTCGTCAACAATGCTTCGGTTTTCGAGGACGACCAGGTGACCGATTTCGACTGGGCGGTCTGGGATAGGCATTTCGCCGTGCATGTGAAGGCGCCGGCCTTGCTGGCCAGGAGGTTCGCCGAGGCGCTTCCCACCGGCGAGGAAGGTCTGATCGTGAGCATCATCGACCAGCGCGTCTGGAAGCCGACGCCGCATTATTTCTCCTATGCGCTGTCGAAGTCGGCACTGTGGGCCGCGACGAGGACCATGGCGCAGGCGCTGGCGCCGCGCATCCGGGTCAATGCGATCGGGCCGGGGCCGACGCTCGCCAGCACGCGACAGGGCCCGGACGACCTCGAGGCCCAGATCGAAGGACTGCTTCTCGGCCGCGGACCGCAGCTTTCGGAGTTCGGCGCCACGATCCGCTACCTCTGGGAGGCGCGCTCCGTGACCGGACAGATGATCGCCATAGATGGCGGCCAGCATCTTGCATGGCAGACGCCGGATGTGACAGGCATGGCGGAATGACGATCAAGGACGATACGATGAAGAGGCCGCCCATACCGCGCGGCGACAAGGCAGGCGGCGACATAGCCGGCTATATGCCGGGCCATGAGGTCGAGGAGGAGGAGGAGGAGAACGAGCCCGCGGCCGAGGCGACGCCTATAGCCGGACCGGACGTGCCGTTCACCGCCATAGACTGGAGCGCGCATGCCGGCGACGCCGACGGAATGGTCGGCGCCGAGGTCATCCAGACGCTGGTCAAGCGCCTGCCCAACGCGCCCGGCGTCTACCGCATGATGAACGCCGCCGGCGACGTTCTCTATGTCGGCAAGGCGCGCAGCCTGAAGAAGCGCGTGACCAATTATGCGCAGGGCCGGTTCCACACCAACCGCATAGGCCGGATGGTGCGCGAGACCGCGACGATGGAATTCGTCGTGACCCGCACCGAGATCGAGGCGCTGCTGCTCGAAGCCAATCTTATCAAGCGCTTGCGGCCGCGCTTCAACGTGCTTCTGCGCGACGACAAGTCGTTTCCATACATCATGCTGACCGGGGATCATCCTTCCCCCGGCATTTTCAAGCATCGCGGTGCGCGCTCTCGCAAGGGAGATTATTTCGGTCCCTTCGCCTCGGCCGGCGCCGTCGGACGCACCATCAACTCGCTGCAGCGCGCGTTCCTTCTGCGCACCTGCACCGATTCTGTATTCGAGAGCCGCACGCGGCCTTGCCTGCTCTACCAGATCAAGCGCTGTTCGGGTCCATGCACGGGCGAGATCTCTGCGGCCGACTACGCCGAACTGGTTTCGGAGGCGAAGGATTTTCTGTCGGGCCGTAGCCAGAAGGTGAAGACCGAGATTTCGGCGGCCATGCAGGAGGCCTCGGAGGATCTGGATTTCGAGCGCGCCGCGATCTATCGCGACAGGCTCGCGGCGCTGTCGCATGTCCAGAGCCACCAGGGCATTAATCCGCAATCGATAGAGGAAGCGGACGTGTTCGCCATCCACCAGGAAGGCGGGCAGGTGGGCATTCAGGTGTTCTTCTTCCGCACCGGTCAGAACTGGGGCAACCGCGCCTATTTCCCCAAGGCCGATCCCGCGCTGGAGGGGGCGGAGGTGCTCGGCTCGTTCCTGGCGCAGTTCTATGACGACAAGCCTTGCCCGCGCCTGATCCTGCTGTCGCAGGTTGTTGAGGACCAGGAACTGTTGTGCCAGGCTCTAGGGACGCGCGCCGGTCACAAGGTGACGATCACCGTCCCGCAACGCGGCGAAAAGAAGGATCTCGTCGACCACGCCGTCCAGAACGCTCGGGAGGCGCTAGGCCGTAGGCTCGCCGAAACCTCGACGCAAGGCCGGCTGCTTGCCGGCATGGCCGAGACGTTTGGGCTGGAGAAGCCTCCGACGCGCATCGAGGTCTACGACAACTCGCACATCATGGGCACCAACGCTGTCGGCGCGATGATCGTGGCCGGGCCGGAAGGCTTCGTGAAGAATCAGTATCGCAAATTCAACATCCGCTCGACCGAGATCACGCCGGGCGACGATTTCGGCATGATGCGAGAGGTGATGGAGCGGCGCTTCTCTCGGCTTTTGAAGGAGCATGGCGAAAACGGCCATACCGGCGAAAGCGAGGCTGACGACGCCAATGGCTCTGGCTTCCCGGCCTGGCCGGACGTTATCCTGATCGACGGCGGGCAGGGACAGATGACGGCGGTCCGCTCGATCCTGGACAATCTCGGCATAGCCGATCGCGTCGTGGCAATCGGTGTCGCCAAGGGCCAGGATCGCGATGCCGGACGGGAGCGCTTCTTCGTCAAGGGACGCGAGTCCTTCTCGCTGCCGGTGCGCGACCCGGTGCTCTATTTCGTGCAGCGGCTGCGCGACGAGGCGCATCGTTTTGCCATCGGCTCGCATCGCGCGCGGCGCAAGAAAGAAATGGTGAAGAATCCGCTCGACGAGATCAGCGGCATCGGGCCGGGCCGCAAGCGGGCGCTGCTTCTTCATTTCGGAACAGCCAAGGCGGTAAGCCGCGCGGCGGTGGAAGATCTGACGGCGGTCGACGGAATTTCGGAATCGATTGCAAAGTTGGTCTACAATCACTTCCACGAAAATTGACACAATTGCGCTGGCTCATCGCTTTTCGATGATTGACCCCGCACGGAGGCATCTGATTTGAGTATCTCTGGATCTGGAGAATTGCGGAAAAACATGGGCAAGCGCGCATTCAATCTTCCAAACATGCTGACCTATGCGCGAATTCTCGCCGTGCCGATGGTGGTGCTGTGCTTCTTTTTGGAAGGCCGACTGCAGTCAAGCGAATTCGCCCGCTGGAGCGCCCTGGTGATTTTCATCGCCGCCAGCGTGACCGACTATCTCGATGGCTATCTCGCCCGCGCCTGGCAGCAGACCTCCAATATCGGGCGCATGCTCGATCCGATCGCCGACAAGCTTCTGGTCGCGACCTGCCTGCTGCTGCTCGCAGCCGACACCGACAGGACGATAGCCGGTTGGTCGCTGTGGGCCGCGATCATCATACTGTGCCGCGAAATACTGGTGTCGGGGCTGCGCGAATATCTCGCCGCACTGAAAGTCAGCGTACCGGTGACGCAGCTCGCAAAATGGAAGACGGCGATCCAGATGATCGCCATTGCGTTCCTGCTGCTTGGCCCGGCGGGCGACAAGATGGTCCCCTACTGGACGCAGATCGGCATTTTCCTGCTATGGGTTTCGGCGATCGTGACGCTTTACACCGGCTATGACTATTTTCGCGCAGGCGCCAAGCATATCATGGAAGAATGACAGAGCCTCTGACCAAACTCGTCTACTTCGCCTGGGTGCGGGAACGGATCGGCAAGCCGGAGGAGGAAGTTTCGCTTCCCGCCGCCGTCGAGACCGTGGCCGACCTCCTGCATTGGCTGAAGGCGCGCGGCGAGGAATATGAAAATGCGCTGCAATATCCGGACGTAATCCGCGTCGCGATAAACCATGAACATGTCGATCACCGCGAGAGGATTTCCGGTGCGCGCGAGATCGCGCTATTCCCGCCGATGACCGGAGGCTGAGGCGATGCCGTCCGATGTCCCGCCCGTCGTGCGCATCCAGGCGGAAGATTTCGATATCGCTACGGAAATCAGCCGGCTGACCAGGGGCGCGCCGATGTCGGCGCCGTGGTGACGTTCTCGGGCTTGTGCCGTGACGAGGAAGGACGGCTCGCCGCGCTCGAACTCGAACATTATCCGGGCATGGCCGAGGCCGAAATCAGCCGCATAGCCGAAGAAGCTTTGAGGCGGTGGCCGCTGTCGGGCATCACCGCCATTCACCGTTTCGGCAAGATAGCGCCCGGCGAAAACATCGTGCTCGTGGTAGCGGCGTCCACGCACAGGCAGGCGGCGTTCGAGGCGGCATCGTTCCTGATGGACTATCTGAAATCGCGCGCGCCCTTCTGGAAGAAGGAGCATAGCGTCGACGCCTCCGAAGGCGAGTGGGTCGACGCCAAGGAAGCGGACGACCAGGCCGCCGCGCGCTGGAAATCTTCCTGACAGGTCTGCTCCATAGTCTCCTGACGCGATCTTCGCTTCACCGTCATTCCGGCTCGAATGTCCGCTGCGCTCCGGTTCCTGAAAGCCTCGCGGAACAGGCCGCAACCTGCTGTTAAGCATGCGTTTCGACTGTTTGCCGGTTTAGAGAATTCTAAAGTTGTCGTGATTACGGTCACCCGGTAAACCGCGTCGCGAAGCAGAATGCATCCAGTATTCAGTTCATTGCTCGACATAGAGGCTGGCAAGGACTGGCTGCTCGCCGCAAATATCGTTTTGTCGGCGCTCGTTGCGATCTGGACCGTTCGCTATCGCCGGCTTTACCTGCAGACGCTGAGCGAGCAGGAATACAATGCCGACCTCGTCGAAAATCTTTCGGAAGGCATTTATCGGGCGCTGCCGGATGGCCGCCACATCAAGGGCAACCGGGCGCTGGTGCTTCTGAACGGCTATGCGAGCGAAGAGGAGATGCTCGCCGGCGTCCTCGACAGCGACAAGCCGTGGTATGTCGAGCCGGGCCGCCGCGCTGAGTTCCATGCGATGCTGATGCGCGACGGCAAGATTGAAGATTTTGTATCCGAAATCTACCGCCACAAGACGCGCGAGCGCATCTGGATCACCGAATCCGCCCGTCTCGTCTGCGACAGGAAAACCGGCCGGAAGCTGTTCTACGAAGGCTCGGTGCGCGAAATCACCGAAACCATCAAGCGCCTGAAACTCGAGGAGCAGTTCCAGAAGCTGACGAGCCGGTTGCACGGCGGCCTGTTCCAGTTCAGGAACTTTCCCGACGAGCGGAGCGAAATGCTCTACGTCAGCGCCGGAATCGAGCAAATCTCCGGCATTTCGCCGCAGGAACATCTGGCGGATCCGTGGGCGTTCACCAACCTTGTCGTCGCCGACGACCGCGAAGCCTATCTCGCGTCGCAGCAGGAGGCTGCCGCAAAGCTGGAGCCGTGGAATTGCGAAGTCCGGATACGGGCCCGCGACGGCGAGGAAAAATGGGTAAGCATGGATGCCCGGCCGGAACTGTCGGGAGATTGCGTCACCTGGCACGGCTATGTTTCCGACATTTCGGTGCGCAAGCGGCACGAGATGGAGATCGAGGAACTGGCCTATTTCGATCCGTTGACCAAGCTGCCGAACCGCCGCATGTTCCTGAACCGCATGACGCAGGCGATAACGGCTTGCGAGCGGCGGGGCGATACCGGCGCTCTGCTGTTCATCGACCTCGACAATTTCAAGACGCTGAACGACACGCAGGGCCACGACATCGGCGATTGCTTCCTGGTCCAGGTCGCGGGCCGGCTGCGCCGCTGCATCAACCCGCGCGACATGGTCGCCCGCATCGGCGGCGACGAGTTCGTGGTCGTTTTGGAGGAAACCGGATCCGATACCGCCCATGGCACGCTGAGGGCCATCACCACGACCAACCAGATACTGGCGGCGCTGAACAGGCCTTTCGAACTCGGGCCTCTGCGCCATGTCGGGTCGGCCAGCGTCGGCGTCGTGGTGTTCGACGGCGCCGAAAAACGCGCCGACGAGATACTCAAGCGCGCCGACATCGCCATGTACCAGGCCAAGGCCGCGGGCAGGAACAGCATGGCCCTGTTCGACCCGGCCACCATGGACCGCGAAGCGCAGCGCTACCGCATGCTGAACGATCTGCGCACGGCGTTTTCCGAAGAGCAGCTAGACCTCTATTTTCAGCCCCAGGTCGACGATACCGGCCGCGTGACCGGCGCCGAAGCGCTGGTGCGTTGGCATCATCCCTCGTTGGGCCGCATTTTTCCCGACCAGTTTGTAGCGCTCGCGGAACAGTTCGGCCTCAACGACGAACTTGCCGACTTTGTGTTTTCCAAGGGCCTGGAGGCTCTGGCCGGCTGGCAGCGGGATCCGGTGATGGCGCATCTGCGGCTGGCGCTCAACGTCAGCGTGCAGTCGTTCTCCAGCAACGACTTCATCGGCATGGTGAAGGGCAAGATCAAGACTCACGGCGTCGACGCCAGGATGCTGACTTTCGAACTCACCGAGCACGTCATGGCCAAGGACCACCAGCGCGTTGCCGCCAGGATGGACGAAGCCAAGAAGCTGGGCGTGCGCCTGTCGCTCGACGATTTCGGAACCGGCTATTCGTCGCTGGCCTATCTGAAGCAACTTCCTTTCGACGAGGTGAAGATCGACGGCGGCTTCGTCGCAGACATCGAAAGCTCCGAAAGCGACCGCGCGCTGGTCAAGACCATCTTGGCGATGGCACGCACGCTCGGTCTGACGTCGGTGGCCGAGCATGTCGAGAACGTCCGGCAGGAGGCTTTCCTGAGGGCATTCGGATGCGACTTCTTCCAGGGGTTTCTCTACAGCGCGGCCGTGCCGGCCGACCGGTTCGCCGAGATGTTCCACGGCGCGCCGCCGCAGGTCGCCGCGCCGCTGCCGGCGATGCTGCAGCAGGCATGAAAAAGCCGGAGCGTTGCCCCGGCTTTTTTTCGTTCAGGCGCCGCGGCCTGAAGTGGAGACCGAAATCGTTAGCCGACGATTTCAGTGTCCGAGAACCAGTACTTGATCTCCTGCGCGGCGGTTTCGGGCGCATCGGAGCCGTGCACCGAGTTCTCGCCGATCGACAGGGCATGCACTTTGCGGATCGTGCCTTCGGCGGCATTGGCCGGGTTGGTGGCGCCCATCACATCGCGGTTCTTTGCTATGGCGTTCTCGCCTTCGAGGACTTGGACCACCGTCGGGCCCGACGACATGGATTCTACCAACTCGCCGAAGAAGGGGCGATCCTTGTGGACGGCATAGAAGCCTTCGGCCTCGCGGCGGCTCATCCAGACGCGGCGGGAAGCGACGACGCGCAGGCCGGCATCCTCCAGCATCTTGGTGATCGCGCCGGTGAGATTGCGCCGGGTCGCGTCGGGCTTGATCATCGAAAACGTGCGTTCGATCGCCATGGTGTATCCTTCTGAGCAATGGGATGAAAAAGGTGGCGGACCTATACAGACCGCCCGCCGCATTGCCAAGCCCGAGGCGCTTCGTTCCAGGTGCCCTATGCCGCAGCCGGAATCTTGCGGCCGATACCGCCATGCAGGTCGAGGCAACGGCCGAACCAGTCGGCCACCGGATCGTCTTCCGCAAGGACCGGGAAGGGCGAGGTGATGCGGACCCACTGGAAGGCGCCGAAGACGATGTAGTCGGCGAACAGCGGCGATGTGCCGCCGATCCACGGCTGGTAGGAAAGCATCGACCTGAGCGGTTCCAGCGAGGTGCGGAATGTAGCGAGCCCTGCCTCGCGCCCGGCCGGAACCTCTTCCAGCCGCTTGCCGTAGCGTGCCTCGCGGCTCTTGCGGAAATAGGCTTGATCTTCCGGGGCCAGCACGTCGTGTATGTCCATCAGCGCCGCCGAACCGAGATAAGAATGGATGGTCAGCTGCGACCAGCGCTCGATGAAGCGGGCCATCGCCTTGCCGCCTTCGCCGCCGAACAGCGTCGGCCGGTCCGAATAGGCGTCTTCCAGATAAAGCGCGATTGCGAAGGAATCCGACACCGTCTTGTCACCGTCGCGGATGACCGGAACGATCTTGCTGACGCCATCCTCGACGCCAGGAACCGCGGTGAACGGCGTCGGCACGCTTTCGAAATCGAGGCCCTTGTGGGCGAGCGCCATCGCCGCTTTCCAGCAATGCGGGCTGAACGGGCGGGACGCGTCGCGGCCGACGAGATCGTAGAGCAGAATGGTCATTGGCGCTTCTTTCACGGCAGTTTAGGAATGGCGCGCATATACAGCGCGCCGCGCGTCAAAGGTAAAGTCCATGAAACAGCATTTCACCATGTTCGCGGCCTATAATTCATGGGCCAACCAGCGCGTATATGACGCGGCCGCAGCGCTTTCAGCCGAGGAATTCCGGCGCGACACCGGCGCGTTCTTCAAGTCGATGATGGGGACGCTCAATCATCTCGTCGCCGCCGACCGCATCTGGATGAAGCGCTTTACCGGCGAAGGCGACGCGCCGACGGCGCTCGACGTGATCATCCACGAGGACTTCGCGAGATTGCGGGCGGCGCGCGAGGCGGAGGACAAAAGGATAGTGAAGTGGATCGGCAGCCTGACCGAAAAGGCGCTTTCCGGGCGATTCACTTACATGACCGTTACCGACATGCGCACCGTTTCGCAGCGGCTTGCGCCGGCGCTCGACCATTTCTTCAACCACCAGACCCACCATCGCGGCCAGGCGCACACGATCCTGACCGCGCTCGGCAAGTCCTCGTTGCAACTCGACCTGATCGCATTCCAGCGTACCGAAGAGGGCAGGGCCTATGCGTGAGTCGGGGAAGCGCTCGGCCAGGGACAAGATTGAAGAGGTTCTGACACGGCTCGCCGAGCGCGCGAACGACGAACGGGTCTTCCTGAAACTCTACCCGGACGCGACCAGGCTTGCCGCCGACGCTGCAGATGCGCGCCGCAGGGTGGGGATATCGCTCGGCCCGCTCGACGGCCGGATCGTTTCGATCAAGGATCTGTTCGACGTCGGCGGCGAGACGACGACCGCCGGTTCCGCCGCACTCGCCGTTGCGCCGCCCGCTGTCCGCGACGCTACGGTCGTGGCGCGGCTGAGGCGGGCAGGGGCCGTGATTGTCGGCAAGACCAACATGACCGAATTCGCGTTTTCCGGCATCGGTCTCAACCGGCATTTCGGCACGCCCGGCAACGCAGCCGACCCCACGCGTGTTGCGGGCGGCTCGTCGTCCGGCGCTGGCGTATCAGTCGCCGAAGACACGAGCGACATCGCCATCGGCTCGGATACGGGCGGGTCGGTGCGCATTCCCGCCGCGCTGAACGGCGTGGTCGGCTTCAAGCCGACGCATGGGCGAGTGCCGCTCGCTGGCGTATTTCCGCTGTCCAGTACGCTGGATTCGATCGGGCCGCTGGCGCGGACGGTGGCGGATTGCGCGCTTGCCGATGCAATCATGGCGGGCGAGGAGCCGGCCGAGATCGCGCCGTTTCCGCTGAGCGGCTTGCGGATCGGCATACCGCGCGGGCGGCTATTCGGTGACATGGATGCTGCCGTTGGCGAAGGTTTCGAACGCAGCCTTAGGGCGCTGGAGGCTGCCGGCGCAAGGGTTGCCGATCATTCCATCGACGACCTGCTGGCTGAAATGAGGGAGGCGACCAGGGCGGCGTCGATCGCATCGGTGGAGGCGGCGGAGGTCCACGCCGACCTGATGGCAACGCAGGCATGGTCGCTGGTCGATCCGCGCATAGGCGGGCCGATAGCGCGCCGCGCCGCCGTGCCGGCCCACGCCTATATCAGGCTGCTGCGCAGGCGTAGCGCGCTTGCCGCCGTGATGGACGAGCGGCTAATGCCGGTCGATGTGCTGGCCCTGCCGACCACGCCGGTGGTTGCGCCGGCCATTCAGCCGCTGCTGGAGGATAATGACCTTTATGATCGGACCGACGGGCTGCTGCTGCGCAATCCGCAGGTTGCGAACCAGTTCGACCTGACTGCGATTTCGCTCCCAATGCCGGGAATAAACCTTCCGGCCGGCCTGATGCTGTTCGCTCGCAACGGCCATGACCACCACCTGCTGAGCGTAGCCGCTGCGGTCGAGGAGCTTTTTCGCCGCGCTTTGTAGGCTCAGGTCTTGAGCCGGTAGCCCGTCTTGAAGATCCAGGCGACGACGCCGAGACAGAGCGCGAGGAATACGAGCGTCATGCCGAGGCTGATGCCAACGCTGACGTCGGCGGCGCCATAAAAGCTCCAGCGAAAGCCGCTGACTAGGTAGAGCACCGGGTTGAACAGCGTGACGTTCTGCCAGAAGGGCGGCAGCATGTTGATGGAGTAGAAGCTGCCGCCGAGGAAGGTCAGCGGCGTGACGATAAGCAGCGGCACCAGCTGCAGTTTCTCGAAGCCGTCGGCCCAGATGCCGATGATGAAGCCGAACAGGCTGAAGGTGACCGCCGTCAGCACCAGGAACAGAATCATCCAGAAGGGATGAATAATCGTGAGATCCACGAAAAGCGCCGCGGTCGCCAGTATGATCGTGCCGAGGATGATCGACTTCGTAGCGGCCGCGCCGACATAGGCGATCGTAATCTCCAGGAACGACACGGGGGCGGAAAGAATCTCGTAGATCGTGCCGACGAATTTCGGGAAGTAGATTCCGAACGAGGCGTTGGAGATGCTTTGGGTGAGCAGCGACAGCATGATCAGCCCCGGCACGATGAATGCGCCGTAGCTGACGCCGTCGATCTCGGGGATGCGCGAGCCGATCGCTGCGCCGAAGACGACGAAATAGAGCGACGTCGATATGACGGGCGAAACGATGCTTTGCAGGAGGGTGCGCCAGGTGCGCGCCATCTCGAAGATGTAGATTGCGCGAATTGCGTGGAAGTTCATGGCCGCTTCCTCACTAGGCTGACGAAAATCTCCTCGAGTGAACTCTGGTTGGTCTGGATGTCCTTGAACCGTATTCCCGCCGCGCTGAGATCCTGCAGCAGCGTCGTGATGCCGGTCCGCTCGCCCTGGGTGTCGTAGGTGTAGACCAGTTCCTGGCCGTCTTCGGCGAGTTCCATTCCGTACGGGCGCAGATTCTCCGGGATGGCGGCAAGCGGATACTGGAGCTGCAGGGTCAGCCGCTTCTTGCCAAGCTTGCGCATCAGCTCGACCTTGTCCTCGACGAGGATGAGCTCGCCCTGGTGGATCACGCCAATGCGGTCGGCCATCTCCTCAGCCTCCTCGATATAGTGCGTGGTAAGGATGATGGTGACGCCGGTATCGCGCAGCGAGCGCACGACATTCCACATATCGCGCCGCAATTCGACGTCGACGCCGGCTGTCGGTTCGTCGAGGAACAGGATGCGCGGCTCGTGCGACAGCGCCTTGGCGATCATCACCCGGCGCTTCATTCCGCCGGAGAGCGTCATTATCTTGCTGTCCTTCTTGTCCCAGAGCGACAGGTCGCGCAGCACGCGCTCGATGTGGGCAGGGTCGCGCCTCTTGCCGAACAGGCCGCGGCTGAAGCTGACGGTCGCCCAGACCGTCTCAAAAGCGTCCGTCGTCAGTTCCTGCGGCACGAGGCCGATCTGCGAGCGAGCCTGGCGATAGTCGGCAGCAATGTCGTAGCCGTCGGCAAGCACCGTCCCTTCGGTCGGATTGACGATGCCGCAGATAATGCCGATCAGCGTGGTCTTGCCGGCGCCGTTCGGACCGAGAAGCGCGAAGATCTCGCCGCGCCTGATATCCAGGTCGATGTTCTTGAGCGCCTGGAATCCGGACGCGTAGGTCTTGGAAAGATTCGAGACGGAGATGACTGGCTGCATGGGGAATGGCGATGGCGGTTGGAGGGGCGGCTCGCGTCGCGGGGAGGATCGATCGAAGAAAATGCGGAAGTGGTTCGGAAGCCGAATGTCTGCGCGAATATATGGGCTGCTGGTGAATGCACAAGCCTAGGCACGAGATCAAAACAGGAGGCGAGGCTTGGCAATCTCCCGACACTGGTCGCCGACGCTTAAAGGTGCGGCGCAATATCGGGGGCCTTGCCTTCCGCGGCGGTCTCGGCCAAAACGCCGCCCATGCTTATAATCAACGATCTTTCGCTCCGTATCGCCGGACGCCTGCTTCTCGACCATGCCTCGCTGACGCTGCCGGCGGGAACGAAGGCCGGGCTCGTCGGCCGCAACGGCACCGGCAAGACCACGTTGTTCAAGGCGATCACCGGAGACATGGCGGCCGAGACCGGCTCCGTTAGCCTGCCGAAGAACACGCGCATCGGCCAGGTGGCGCAGGAAGCGCCCGGCACCGAGGAGCCGCTGATCGACATCGTGCTCAAGGCCGACGTCGAGCGCACCGCGCTGATGGCCGAAGAGCTGACGGCGACGGACCCGCATCGTATCGCCGAGATCCACATGCGGCTGGCCGACATCGACGCACATTCGGCCGAATCGCGCGCGGCGACCATTCTCGCCGGTCTCGGCTTCGACGCCGACGCGCAGCAGCGGCCGGCCTCATCCTTTTCCGGCGGCTGGCGCATGCGCGTAGCGCTGGCGGCCGTGCTGTTTTCGGAACCGGACCTGCTGTTGCTCGATGAGCCGACCAACTATCTCGACCTCGAAGGCACGCTGTGGCTGGAAACCTATGTCGCCAAATATCCGCACACGGTCCTGCTGATTTCGCATGACCGCGATCTGCTCAACCGCGCGGTCAATTCGATCGTCCATCTCGACAAGCAGAAGCTGACCTTCTGGCGCGGCGCCTACGACCAGTTCGAGCGCCTGCGCGCCGAACAGGCGGAACTTCAGGAAAAGAGCCGCGCCAAGCAGATGGCCGAGCGCAAGCACATGGAGGCGTTCGTCGAACGCTTCCGCGCCAAGGCGTCCAAGGCGCGGCAGGCGCAGTCGCGCCTGAAGGCGCTGGAACGGATGAAGCCGATCGCGGCAGTGGTCAACGAAAGCGTCAGGCCGTTTTCCTTTCCCGAGCCGGTGAAGACCGTGGCCTCGCCGATCGTGGCGCTCGACCATGTCAATGTCGGCTACCAGCCGGGCAGCCCGGTCCTGAAGAAGATGACGCTGCGCATCGACGCCGACGATCGCATCGCGCTTCTCGGCGCCAACGGCAACGGCAAGTCGACCTTCGCCAAGCTTCTGGCCGGTCGGCTGAAGCAGGAAACCGGCACGATGACGGTTGCGCCGGGGCTGAAAGTCGCGATCTTCGCCCAGCACCAGCTCGACGATTTGAGGCCGGAGGAGAACGCCTACGAGCATGTCCGCCGCCTGATGCCGGAGGCGCCGGAATCGAAGGTCAGGGGGCGGGTCGCGCAGTTCGGCCTGGCGACGGAGAAGATGAACACGCCGGCCAAGGATCTGTCTGGCGGCGAGAAAGCGCGTCTCCTGATGGGGCTTTCCGCCTTCGAGGGACCGAATTTGTTCATCCTCGACGAACCAACCAACCATCTCGATATCGATTCGCGCGATCGTTGATCCACGCGCTCAATGATTTTCCCGGCGCGGTTATCCTGATCTCGCATGACCGGCATCTGATCGAGGCGACGGCCGACCGGCTGTGGCTGGTCAAGGATGGCCATGTGAACCCTTATGACGGGGACCTTTCCGATTATCGCCAGCAGGTCACCGGCGTCGCCGGCGACCGCAAGGAGCGACGCGAGGCTGAAAAGGCCTCCAAGGCCGACCGCCGCCGCGAGGCTGCCCAGCGGCGCAATGCCATGGAACCGGTCGCCAAGGAGATCCGTGCGACCGAGGCGCTGATGGACCGCATCCGCAAGCGCATCGACGGCATCGAGGACGAACTGGCAAATCCGGCGGTCTACGAGAAGGACCCGTCGACCGCGACACGCCTCGCCAAGGAGCGCTCACAATTGACCCAGACGCTTGCCAGCCACGAGGAAAAATGGCTGGCGCTGTCGGCGGAATACGAGGAAGGCACGGCGGAGTAGCTGACCACAGCCGTTACTTCGCTGGCCCTACACGCTGATCGAAAATGCCTGTAGGTTCTCTCCCATGAACCAGCACGCCAAGATCAAAATCGGCCATTCGGCCTGCCCGCACGACTGCCCGTCGACCTGCGCGCTCGACGTGGAAATCCTCGACAGCAACCGCATAGGCCGGGTGCATGGCGCCAAGGACAACACCTACACGGCCGGCGTGATCTGCGCCAAGGTGGCGCGCTATGCCGACCGCATCCACCACCCGGACCGGCTGCTGAAGCCGCTGGTCCGCGCCGGCGCCAAGGGCGAGGGCGCCTGGAAGGAGGCGAGCTGGGAGGCCGCGCTCGATCTCGTGGCAGAAAAGTTCATCGCCGCGGAGGAAAAGAACGGCTCGGAGACGGTCTGGCCGTATTTCTACGCCGGCACCATGGGGCTGGTGCAGCGCGACGGCATAGAACGGCTGCGCCACGCCAAGAAATATTCCGGCTTTTTCGGCTCGATCTGTACGAATCTGGCTTGGACCGGCTGGATGATGGGAGCGGGCGCGCTGCGCGGGCCCGATCCGCGCGAGATGGCGAAGTCGGATTGCGTCGTGATCTGGGGCACCAACGCGGTTGTCACCCAGGTCAACGTGATGACCCATGCCGTCAAGGCGCGCAAGGAGCGCGGGGCGAAGATCGTCGTCATCGACGTCTACGAGAACGCGACGATGAAGCAGGCCGACATGGGGCTGGTGCTGAAGCCCGGCACAGACGGCGCGCTTGCCTGCGCGGTCATGCACGTGCTGTTCCGCGATGGGCTGGCCGACCGCGACTACCTCGAGAAGTACACGGATGATCCGAAGGGGCTGGAGGCTCATCTGGCGACCCGCACGCCGGAATGGGCGGCCGCGATCACCGGGCTTTCGGTGACCGAGATCGAGGCTTTCGCCCGGCTGGTCGGTACGACGAAGCGCACCTTCTTCCGCTTAGGCTACGGGTTTTCGCGCCAGCGCAACGGCTCGGTGAACATGCACGCGGCGATGTCGATCGCGTCGGTGACGGGGTGCTGGCGGTATGAGGGCGGCGGCGCCTTCCATTCCAATTCGGGCGTTCTCAAGCTCAATGGCGAGCTCCACGAGGGAACGCGCCTGCGCGACCCGAAAATCCGCTATCTCGACCATTCGCGTATTGGCCCGGTGATGATGGGGCACGAGGACGCGCTCTATGGCGGCCCGCCAGTCACGGCGATGTTGATCCAGAACACCAACCCGGCCAATGTGGCGCCCGAGCAGCGCCTGGTGAAGCGGGGTTTTCTGCGCGACGACCTTTTTACCTGCGTGCACGAGCAGTTCATGACCGACACGGCGAAGCTCGCCGATGTCGTGCTGCCTGCAACCATGTTCATGGAGCATGACGATATCTACAAGGGCGGCGGCAACCAGCACATCACGCTGGGGCCGAAGCTGATCGACCCGCCGGAAGGGCCGCGCACGAACCATTTCGTGATCGAGGAGCTGGGCAAGCGACTGGGCGTGTCGCATCTGCCGGGCTTCGGCATGACGGAGCGCGAGCACATCGAGATCATGATCGAGAAGAAGGGGCTGGGCAGCTTCGACACCTTCCGGGAGCAGCGCTGGGCCGACCTGCAGCCGGAATTCGAGGACGCGCATTTTCTCAAGGGTTTCGGCCACCACGACGGAAAGTTCCGCTTCAAGCCCGACTGGACCGCGCAGGCCGCACCCAATCGTCCGCCCAAGAGCATGGGCATCTTCGGCCCGTATGAGCGGCTGCCGGAATTCCCCGACCATGTCGAACTGATCGAGGTTGCCGACGAGGCGCACCCGTTCCGGCTGGCGACTTCGCCGGCGCGCAATTTCTTGAACTCGACCTTCACCGAGACGCCTGTTTCGAAGGCGCGCGAAGGCCGGCCGGAACTGCTGATCCATCCCGAAGATGCGGCCGATCTGGCGATAGCCGGGGGCGACCGCGTCGAGATCGGCAATTCACGTGGCGAAGTGGTGCTGCACGCAAAACTTTTCGACGGGATGAAACGCGGTGTGGTGATCGCCGAGGGCATCTGGCCGAACGATGCGCATGAGCGCGGCGAGGGCATTAACGTGCTGACCGGCGCCGATGCCCCGGCGCCCTATGGCGGCGCGGCGTTCCACGACAACAAGGTGTGGGTGCGGGCGGCGATGTGACCCGACCTGCGGGCCCTCAGACGCCCGCTATTGCAAGGAGCCAGGCAAGGAGATTGAGCAGCAGCAGGACCAGCGCGAGTTGTAGCGCCACGCGCAGCCGCTGTATAATTCGCCAGTTATTGGTCATGTCCGCTTTGATACGAAGAGCAAGCTCTCGGTGCATCGTAGACATGGTTGTGGACGCGTCGCCGTCGATATACCGGCGAAGCAACTCCTCGGGATCGAAGCGAAACGTGTAGTTGTAGTAGGGCCAGACTACGAAGACGATGAGCGCTCCGATGCCGAACAGCAAAGTCACGGCGACCCAGTCCCATACTCCAAGGCCATCGGCCAACGCTCGGCCGCCAAGCAATGAACTCGCGAACGCGGTCGCAAAGATCAGATTTCCGGCTCTTGTGTTCAGGCTCTCCACGACGTTCTGTTGGTGCGAGAGACCTCGAACTGCCTCCTGATAAATGAAAGCCAGACGGGGATCGTCGGCACCGTGATCACCTGTATGGGCACCATGCTTCTCTTGCCTTTTTGCCGATTCAATCATGAGAATCGTCCCTCGACCTATTATTCCATCTGGGAAGTACGCCCCTTCCGACCGTCAGCCCAGGTCTTTCGGCCGTAGACAATGGGTGAGCCGCGCACGGCCGAAGCCAAGTTCTGGCCATTTGCCGTCGAAATCAAAGCGGGCGAGCGCGGCGGTCGGGAATTTTTCGCGAAGCTGCTGCAAGGCCTTTTTCTCGGAGTTGTCGCCAGCAAGCTGTCTGGCGAGGTCTTCCAGACCCGGATTGTGACCGAGGATGAGTAGCATTTTCACCGCATTCGGCGTTCGTTGAACTTCGGACAGCACATCCTCCGCTGTAGCGTCGTAGAGACTGTAGGGGAAATCGGCCGACACGGAGCCGGACAATGCAGCGGCGACCAGCTCCCACGTATCGCGCGTGCGCACGGCCGGCGACACCAGCGCCAGTTGCGGCAGCCAGTTACGGGCGGCAAGTTCTCGCCCCATGCGCTCAGCAGCTTTGCGTCCGCGCGGTGCGAGCGGCCGGTCGAAATCCGCGAGGGCCGGATCGTCCCAGCTCGACTTGCCATGGCGCAGCAGAAGCAGTTTCATGAACCCGGTTCGCGGTTGACGGGCCGTGTCACGGAGTGAAGCGCGCGAGCTGCTCCAGGTCGACGGCATCGCGGACGGCGCTTGGCGACGACAGGAAGCCGCCGGCGCTTTGCTCGACCAGCTCGGTATCGGCAAAGACAGTGCGGCCACCTTCCATCCGCGCCATACCGAGCGCGACCATGCGCAGGGCGAGCGGATAGAGATGGTGCTCGGCCTTGAGCACGCGGGCGGCAAGTGTAGCTTCCGTGTCGTCGAGAAGCACCGGCACTGCTGCCTGCGCGATGATCGGGCCGGAATCGGTTTCCGCCGTGACGAAATGGACCGTGCAGCCATGGATGCGCATGCCGGCTTCCAGCGCGCGCGCATGTGTGTCGAGCCCCCGGAAAGCGGGAAGCAGGGCAGGGTGGATGTTGAGCATCCGGCTCTGCCATTTTTCTACGAAACCGGCGGTCAAAAGCCGCATATAGCCGGCGAGGCAGACTATCTCTGCCTCGAAGGTCGACAGCGCATCGTCGATGGCCGCGTCATGAGCTTCCTTGCTGGAAAAATCGCCTTTGGCGATGACGCGTGCGGGCAGGCCCTTGGCTGCGGCTATGTGCAGTCCTCGCGCGTCCGCCTTGTCCGAGATGATGCCGACGATCTCTGCCGGGAAGCTCCGCTCGGATGCTGCTTCGATCAGCGACGCCATGTTGGAGCCGCGCCCGGAAATCATGATGACGGTGCGTTTACGGCTGACGCTCATAGCGCGATCGCTCCCCGATAGATGACGCCGGCGTCGCGGCGCGGCACGATGCGGCCGATCGGCGATACGGTTTCGCCAGCCTCCTGAAGTACGGCCGCGACCTGCGCGGCTTGGCCCGAGGCGACGACGAGGATCATGCCGACGCCACAATTGAAGGTGCGCATCATCTCGGCAGGCGCGACGCCGCCCATCTTGGCGAGCCATCCGAAGACCGGCGGCACGTCGATCGCCTCGAGATCGAGTTCGGCGGAAAAATCCTTCGGCAGCACGCGCGGGATGTTTTCGGGGAAGCCGCCGCCAGTGATGTGCGCCAGCGCCTTGATGCCATGAGTGCCCCGGATCGCCTTGAGCACCGATTTCACATAGATGCGGGTGGGTTCGAGCAGTGCTTCGGCCAAGGTGCCTTCATCGGCGAAGGGCGCGGCGTCCGACCAGCCGACGCCGCTAGCGGCGACGATGCGCCGGACCAGCGAAAAACCGTTGGAATGCAGTCCGGAGGAGGCGAGGCCGAGCAGAACGTCGCCTTCGACAATGTCGTCAGTGGGCAGGAGCTGGCCGCGCTCGGCGGCGCCGACGGCGAAGCCGGCGAGGTCGTAGTCGTTGCCGTGATACATTCCGGGCATTTCCGCGGTCTCGCCGCCGATCAGCGCGCAGCCGGCCTGACGGCAGCCTTCGGCAATGCCCGCGACGATCGACGCGCCCTGGTCGGGATCGAGCTTGCCGGTGGCGAAATAATCAAGGAAGAACAGCGGCTCGGCGCCCTGGACGACGATGTCGTTGACGCACATCGCGACGAGGTCGATGCCGATCGTGTCGTGCTTGCCGGCTTCGATCGCGATCCTGAGCTTGGTGCCGACGCCGTCATTGGCCGCGACCAGTATGGGATCGGAGAAGCCGGCGGCCTTGAGATCGAACAGGCCGCCGAAGCCGCCGATCTCGCCATCCGCGCCGGGACGCCTCGTCGAGCGGACCAGCGGCTTGATTTTTTCCACCATCGCGTTGCCCGCGTCGATGTCGACGCCAGCCTCGGCGTAGGTCAGCCCGTTTTTCCGTTCGCCCATTTCGCTTCCCTGGCTGCGGCCGCTATCATGGCGCTCTTCGCATGAACCGCACCGGCTCGCAAGAAGAGGCTCGACAAGCGCTGGCCCATCGAAAGCGTCGAAAACAAACCTTGCGCCCTTGCGCCTTGCGGCACATGTTCGTCTCGACCATGTAACAGGAAGGTCGGCCTGGAATATGGAGATGCCGTGACCGTAGCCAACATGATCACCGTCCTCCGCTTCGTCCTCGTTCCGGGCGTCGTCTACGCGCTGCTGTCCGGCCGCATGGACTGGGCTTTCGCCGGATTCCTGATCGCGGGCATTTCCGACGGCGTCGACGGCTTCGTGGCCCGTCATTTCAACCAGCGCTCGGAACTTGGCGCCTATATGGATCCGATGGCCGACAAGCTTCTGCTTGTCTGTGTTTTCGTCGTTCTTGGCTTCATGGGCGAGCTGCCGCTCTGGCTTGTCGTGACGGCGGTGTCGCGCGACGCGCTGATCGTGAGCGCCGTGCTCTTGTCGACGATCATGGGCAAGCCGGTGGCGATGAAGCCGCTGATGGTTTCCAAGGCCAATACGCTTGTCCAGATCGTACTTGCGGCGGTGGTGCTTGCCGAACTTGCGTTCGCATCGACATTCGGCCCGCTCCGCACGGGCCTGATATTCCTGTCCGGGCTCTTGACCGTAGCTTCGGCCGCAGCCTATCTCGTGGCCTGGCTGAGGCATATGAGCGGCTATGGCGAAAGCAAAACTCCAGACGGTTGACGTGACGCTCCAGGACGCTGCCTCCGCAGCGTTCCGCCGGCAGATCCGTTTCTGGATCGTCACCGCCGTCATACTTGCCATCTTCGTCTATCTGTTCAGCGACATCTTGCTGCCCTTCGTGGCCGGGATGGTGCTCGCCTATTTCCTCGATCCGGTCGCCGACCGGCTACAGCGGCTCGGTCTGTCGCGAGTCATGGCGACAATCATCATCTTGATCGCTTTCCTCATCGTGCTGGTGCTCGCGCTGGTGATATTGATCCCGGTGCTCGCCTCGCAGCTTTCCGATTTCATCGTCAAGCTACCGGAATATCTGAGCCGGTTCCAGGCGCTGATCACCTCTTACGACCCGAACTGGCTGGAACAGCGGTTCGGACTGGATGCGGGCAGCCTGCAGGAGGGCCTGAATTCGCTGCTGACTTCGGGTATGGGCCTGGTCACGACGGTGTTCCAGTCGATCTGGAACTCAGGCGTCGCCATATTCAGTATCGCAGGGCTGTTCATCGTCACGCCGGTCGTGGCGTTCTACATGCTGCTCGACTGGGACCGCATGGTGGCGACGGTCGACAGCTGGGTGCCGCGCGACCATGTCGAGACGGTGCGCCAGATCGCGACGGACATCAATACCGCGACGGCGGGCTTCGTGCGCGGGCAGGGCACACTCTGCCTCATTCTGGGCGCCATGTATGCTTTCGGGCTGACGCTGACCGGTCTGAGCTTCGGCATCCTCATCGGCCTGTTTGCGGGGCTGATCAGCTTCATTCCCTATGTCGGTTCGCTGGTCGGGCTCGTGCTCTCGGTCGGGCTCGCCTTCGTGCAGTTCTGGCCGGACTGGACCATGGTGCTGGCGGTGGCCGGCGTGTTCTTCGCCGGCCAGTTCATCGAGGGCAACATCCTGCAGCCGCGGCTTGTCGGGAAAAGCGTAGGCCTGCATCCCGTCTGGCTGATGTTTGCCTTGTTCGCGTTCGGCGCGTTGTTCGGCTTCGTCGGCTTGCTGATCGCGGTGCCGGCGGCTGCGGCAGTGGCGGTGCTGGTGCGCTTCGCCATCTCGCGCTATCTCGAATCGCCCCTCTACAAGGGCCATGCGGAACAGCCAGTGAAGGCCAAGGCGGTCCGGCTGACCAAGCCGGCGAGTTCCGAAGGCGAAACGTGACGGCGATGCGCGAACCCGAAAGACCGCGCCAGTTGCCGCTCGATCTCGGTCATTCCACCGCCTATTCGCGTGACGACCTCGTGGTTTCGGAGGCCAACAGGCAGGCCGTGGCGCTGATCGACCGCTGGCCGGACTGGCCGGCGACGGCAGTCGTGCTGGCCGGCCCCGCCGGCTCAGGAAAATCGCATCTGGCTTCGATCTGGCGGGAAATGTCCGGCGCGGCGACGCTCGATCCCCGACGGATCGAGGGCGAAGTCTCCGGGCTGGATGTGGGCCGGCCGGCGCTCATCGACGACGCCGATCGCGGCGGGCTTGACGAGCAGGGGCTGTTTCACCTGATCAACGCCGCGCGCGCCGCCGGCACGCACGTGCTCCTGACGGCGCGGCGCTTTCCCTCGGCCTGGGGCGTGGCGCTTCCCGACCTCATGTCCAGGCTCAAGGCCGCCGCCACAGTAGAAATCCATGAACCGGACGATTTACTCCTGGCCGGCGTCATCACCAAGCTCTTCGCCGACCGGCAGATCGAGGTCGACGCCAATGTGGTGCAGTTCCTTGTCCGGCGCATCGAACGCTCCCTGTCGACCGCTATACGCATCGTCGACAGACTGGACCGCGCCGCGGCTCGAGCAGAAGACCCGTATCACGCGCAGCCTGGCCGCCGAAGCGATCAGCGCCATCGACCGCGGCCAGGCCGAGTTCGAAGTCTAGACCCCGTAGAAGCTCATAACGCCGCGCCATTCGAATCGGCGGCTAAAAATTTACGAAATTCGATAAACGGTATTTCATGCCGCGCGCCTAATATCCCGGGCATGGATCAGCGGACAAAACGCATTCTCAGCAGGATCTCGATTGTCACCGCCATTGCAGTGGCGGCGACCTATTTCATTTCCTTTTCCGTGCGGTGGGCGGCGGGCATGCCGATCGACTGGCTGAGCTGGGTCGAATGCCTGGTGATCCCGGTTGTCATCGGAACGCCGATCGGCTGGTACGTCTTCTCCCAGGGCGAGGACTTGCAGGCAGCCCATGCGAAGCTTGAGAAGGCGCACCTCGATCTGAACAAGGCGCATGAGCGCCTGGCCTTCAACGCGCGTCACGACCACATGACGGGGCTGCTCAACCGCGAGGGCTTTCTGCACCAGCTCGAACAGCATCGTGAGCGCAACGACAGCCACGTCGTGCTGATCGTCGATGCCGACCATTTCAAGCGGATCAACGACCGCCACGGCCATCCAAAGGGCGACGAGGCGCTGATGAAGATAGCCAAGGCGCTCCAATATGCGGTGCGGCGGAAGGATTTCGTCGGCAGGATCGGCGGGGAGGAGTTCGGCATCCTGCTCGTCTCCGTTGGCCTCGATGAGGGCATGCAAATGGCCGACCTCATCCGGCGGCAGGTGCAGTGTATCCCCTGGCATCCAGATGCTTCGGAGGCGCCCGGCCTCACCGTCAGCATCGGCGGAGCGGCGATGGACCGGACCAAAATTGCCGACGTGCTGCGCCAGGCTGACCGCTGCCTCTACGAAGCCAAGCGGCTCGGCCGCAATCGCGTCGCATTCGACTACGCCGTGCCGGCAGTGGCGTAGCTCAGCACGTCTTGTGGAGATAATCCGGGTCGTCCGGTGACGAGAGGCCGCGGTCGCGCAACACGATACAAATGCGATCGCCGCGCCGCGCAGGCGTGCGCCGCTCGGCGATCATCGTGCACATCGAGCCGCAGTATCGCGTCATTAGTGGGTTAGCTGCGAGCTTCTCCGAACGGCGTCCAGCGAAAATGCGTGCGCACCCGTCGGCTGAGGCCGCTTTTGCGAGAACACGAGTAGGTTCGTGCGCATGGCAGGCGGCATGGACCATTGCAGAAGCGAGACGAGGGCAAACCCGACTGCCGTCCCTCCGTGATATCTTGGAGTGCCATTGGAAGTGTACCCGTGGTGCGTCCAGTTTTCTTCGCCCAATGCGCGCCGGACGCTGCCCAAAGTGTTCATGCGATAGAATGTTGGAAACACGTCCTCCTGCGGCCGCTCTGGCCAGACACGCCGCATCAGGCGGTCCTTGAACGCTTCCGGCACGACCTTGTTGGAGATGCCGACATAGCCAAAACGATTTGGCGTGAGCGCGCAGAACCACCCGCCGGGCTTGAGAACCCTCTGGACCTCCCGTGCAAATTCCTTGGGATGTTCGACATGCTCGACCACCCATTCACAGAAGATGACATCGACGCTGCTGTCTGCCAGCGGCAGGCTGCCGCCCGCCTCGATCACGTGAGCTTCGTCAAGATGTGGATGCTCCATGACAACCGGATCGACGTCTAGTCCGATGACCTTCCTGACGCGGCCCTGAAAATTGCAAAACGATTTGCGAAATGGAGCGCTTCCGCCATCGAAGCGGGACCCCCGTCCAGCTCCCAAATCGACCACTACCATATCTGGGCGCACAAGGGCGTTGATATGTGTGTAGAACGCTATGTCCTCATCGTCCCGAGTAAATCCGCCTGCCGCCGTCTCTGGTCGCCACCGGTCAACCACCGTCATGTTATCCAGCTCCTGCCCATTGCTTGTCGCCAGAAATAAGCAACTGCCGCGTTCGGAAAATGCGAGTTGAAATTGTTATGGTTCGTTAGTTCAGTTCTTATACGCCGTCATGGCGGTAGCTCAAGGAGGAGGCTCCCGGTCAATTGAAGCACGGTTAATTCGCCTCGGCTATCGTAGAAAACGAACGTTGATGACCAACAATTCAACCGACTTGAAAAAGGTTGAGCGCAACGCTATCGGCAGCCGCCATAGCGCTAACCAAAAGAAGTCCGGCGATGACATTTGGAGGCGCTCGATGATAAAAGCCACTTACTTCAGGAAGCTTTTGGTTCTGGTCGGGGCAGCCCTGCTCCTTTCCTTGTCGCCGCTGGAAGCGGCCAGTTTCTCGGCCAAACGCGGAATCAATCTCGACCTCTGGGTCACCTGGCCGGATGAAGCGGAATGGTCGAAAGAGGACGTGCTCCTTCCTTACCCCGAATGGCGGCGAACCGTCGGTCTCGATGAACTGGCCGTATTGAAGGGCACGGGCTTTGACTTCGTTCGCATACCGGTCGACCCGCTGCCGTTCTTGTCGTCGCAATCGGCAGCGCTGAAACCGCGCCTGCTCGCCTCGGTTCTGGAGGCGGTACAGCTTGCCGATACCGCCGGCTTGAAAGCCATCGTGGACCTGCATCCGATCCCGCTCGGGGCTGATCGTTTTGCCGGAGCCGAGGAGCTCTTGCGGGACGAAGTGCTGTTCGAGCGTTATCTCGACCTCGTTCGTGAGATGGGTCGCACACTTTCAGGCCAGGATCCCGAGCGTGTTGCCTTCGAACTCATGAACGAGCCGGTTATCGGCTGCGAAGGGGAAGAGGCCGATCAGTGGCGCGACAAGCTGACCCGGCTCTTTGCGGCTGCCCGCAGTTCCGCACCGCGATTGACGTTAGTGCTCACGGGCGCCTGCTGGAGTAGCGCGGAAGGCCTTGCCGCTATCGATCCAAAAGCGATCTGGGATGACAATATCCTTTGGGGATTTCACTCCTACGCGCCATTCATCCTTACAACGCAGGGGGCACAATGGGCTGGCGATTTCATCCGTTATGTGACCGGCATTCCCTATCCGCCCTATGCCTTTCCAGAGGAGTTCGCCGAAGGCGTCGAGAACGCGCGTCAAAAGATTGGCAGCGACGCTCCCTTGACGCGCCGCCCGGGCATGCTCGCCTATCTCGAAGAACAAATCGCATTGGTCGATACCCAGGAGGAGTTGGAAGCGGAGATGGGCGCGCCATTTCGCGTGGTGGCGGAATGGGCGCAGAAAAACGGCATTGAACCAGGCGATATCATACTCAGCGAGTTCGGCATGATCCGCCAGGAATACCGAAATCCTGCCATTATGCCCCCGCAATGGCGGGCCGCCTATGCGCGCGACATGATCCGGCTTGCCGAAAAGCACGGGTTCGCGTGGTCGCTTTGGGGATATGGCGGGGCTTTCGGCATCGTCGAAGAATTCGACGGACGGAAAGCTGAGAAGGATGTTCTGGAAGTGATCAAACAACTTGGCGAATGAGAACAGCCATTTCCGCGCTGGCGGTAGCGTTGGAAGCGTTCAGCACGTCCTGTATCGGTAATCAGGGTTGTCCGGCGACGAGAGGTCGTGGTCGCGCAGTACGATCGAGATTTTGTCCCCGCGCGCCGCGCATGCCTCGGCGAAATGATCCCGCTCGGCGTCGGGATATTCGATCTCAATAACGTGGTCGCCATAGACGGAAATGTAGTTGTCGCACTCGTCATGGACCTGGCAGGATTCAGCGATCGCGAAATCGAAGCCGATCACGGATTTGCCTACGGGCCCGAGTTCGCTGGCATTCTTCTGCGCCGCCGCCAGCCCTCTTGAATGCGCCCGCTCGACGATCATCGCCGCCATCAGTATGTTGCTCGCGGCCTTGAGCTTTCCGTCCGACCGGGTCCATGTGTCCAGATTGTCCGGCTCGATTGCCCGGAACCCATTTTCGGCGCATTCGTCGATCCAGCGGCCGATCACCGACAATATGCCCGCGCGCTTCTCGTCGGTGGATGTGTCGAGCAGGATTTCGCCCGGCCAGTTCGGATCCTCGAAATAGCCTCCGGATCCGGCGGCGAGCAGCAGGTCGGGGTGGTTCTCTTTCCACCAGCTCGAATCCTCGGCCTGCGTCTGGAATGCGTTCAGGTAGCAGATCGAATAGGCGCCGTCGGCAGGCGGGTCGCCACGGTCGCGGCTGACGATTTCAACGCCTTCGGCCGGCGGATAGGCGCCGCCAAGCTGCGTATCATACGGAGCATTGGCCCTGGGAGGCGCCGCGGCCGATTTGTCCTGCGCTCGAACATCGCCCGCCGCCATGCACAGCGCCAGCACCAGAAGTCGGATTTGAAGCTGAGCGGCATGCATGCAGGCGTCCCCGAAATACACGGCGCCAAATGAGACCAGCATGCGCCAAAGCGTCGCCGCAGGCTACAGGTCGGTCAAGCAAGCGGCACGAGCTTGTCACCTATGTCTCAAGGAGAACTGTTACCCATGTCGCCGGGTCGGGCTTTTTGCCTTTCAACCGCCCTCGCAAAGGATGGCGTGGTGTCGATGCGGATCGACAGCCCGCTAAATACCAGCATCTAGCGGCCGGGTGTCCGGTTGTTAAATCAGCACAAAATCAGAGTTGGTGAACGCCAGGCCAGTGAACGTCGTTGCGAACAGGTAATTCCCGCCGGCCGCGTTTCCGTTGAAGTCGTAGAAGATCCGACCGCTGTCAGTCTCGTAGATGATGCGGTCATCGGCATCCTCGGCCTGGCCGGTTGCGTTGGCACGAAATTCGTTCGCCAGCAACGTGCCCAGACCGTCGACGCCGCTGCCACGTGCCTGTCCAAAAATGTTGCTCGCCAGAGCCACGGTGTCATCATTCACATTGAAGTCGCCGATCGTGTCGATGTTGCCCGGCCCCAGAGTCGTGTTGAACACGAAGGTGTCCCGGCAGCCCAGCCGGGTGACCAGCTAAATGATTGCGAAGTCGTCTGCGTTCGGTTCAGCGTGATTTTCGATTACCGCAAAGCGGATAGGGTCGTGATCTGCGCCGGACCCGTCTCGATCGTAGAAGAGGTTGCCGGTAGTCGCGTCGTAGAGGATGCGGTCGTTGCTATCGATCGCCGGTGCTCAATCCTTGAACGCGAATTCCGACATCGCTCCTTCATCGGCAAAGTGTTGAAAGATGTTGATCTCCAGCCGAATGGTGTCCTGGCCGGGCGCGAAGTCGGTGATCGTGTCGACGTTGGTCGCCAGAGGGCTGCTGTTGAGTTCTGCGAAAGCACGGGCTTTGGGCCGTCGTAGATCGATCGAGCCATGCGTCGTAGGGAGCCTGGTCGAGAATGACAGGCATGCGGTCGTGGATATGGCTCGTGGGTCGACTGCGGGCGCGGTGATGATTGCGCAGCTCGTGATCCCCAGCTTCTTGTTGTGCGGCCATCGGGGCGCGAAGGTGAAAACCTGGTTGCGAGCACCAGGTCTCGTGGCGGGATTTAGGGAAACCGGAAACAAAAAGTTGGAGCTCGCTCCGTGCGAAGTTGGAACTTTCGCCTTGCGCGCCCGCTAAGTCATTGAAAAATGGCGATCCCGACAGGATTGAAAGCTGGCAATTAAAACAAAGGGTTAGTTCTACTAACCTTCCGAAATCGTCTCATTGAATCTCATAGAGATTTTTCGAGATCGCCTAACCATCCCCACCCAAAATCTGGAGCAGTTAATGCAGATCCTGCATATCCATCCGGAGCCGCCTGGCGGTTCCGGTAGGACGGTCGCGCGGTTTGATCTCGCGCTTACCGACGAATGCCGATTGTTCGACCTTCGCCTTACCGCCCGCAGTGCCGGTGGCTATTCGGTTTACAGCCCAAACGCCCACGGCACCCGCGTCGCAACGTTCTCACCGAACCTTGTCAAAGAAATCGCCCGCGCCGCTCTCGCCGCGCTGAAGGAGCTTTCGCCGCATGACCGCCTTCAACATTAAATCTGCCGCCCGCGCCCTTGGCGGGAATATTTCTGGCCGCAATCGGATCCTTTGCCCTGGCCCAGGCCACGGAAAGAGGGACCGCTCTTTAAGTGTCACGTTTAGCGATGACGGCAGCTTTGCCGTTCACAGTTTTGCCTGCGACGACTGGCGCGAATGCAAGGACCACGTTCGGGCGTTGCTCGGCTTTGGCCGTTTCGAACCGCAAGCGGGCAACGACAACCGCCCGACGTTCAGCACGGCTGCGCTCCTAGCAGACGCTCTTGACGAGGCACGGCGCACCGAACGCGCGCTCGGCTTCTGGCGTGAGGCCGTGCCGATCGAGGGCACGCTTGCTGCCGCCTATCTTGCGAACCGCGGACTCGCCTATTCCGGCACCGCTTTGCGGTTTCATGCTTCTTGCCCTTTCCGGCAAGAACGCCACCCGGCCATGCTCGGTCTTATGGTCGATATCGTGACAAACGTACCGCGCGGCATTCATAGAACCGCGCTCCTGCCCGACGGGACCGGCAAGGCCGCTCCCGGCAAAATGATGCTGGGCGTTGCCGCCGGTGCTTGCGTCAAACTCACAGACGACGCGGACGTCGCCGAAGGCCTCGGCATTGCGGAAGGCATCGAGACCGCCTTGGCAACTGGCTACGCACCCGTGTGGGCGTGCCTGTCAGCTGGCACCATGCGCGACTTCCCCGTGCTTGGCGGCATAGAGGCGCTGACCATCTTTGCCGATAGCGACAGGACCGGCATTGAGGCCGCAAATGATTGCGGGCGCCGCTGGCATGAGGCTGGACGCGAAGTCACGATTGCAGAACCAATTGAGCCAGGCGCGGACTTCGCGGACCTCGTGAAGGAAGCCGCATAATGACCGCCATTCCGAAACTCAAAGTCACCACGAGCGAGCCGGGCAAGCCGTTTATTCTATCTCCGCTGCCGGTGGCGGCGAACGACAATATCGGCATCCGCCTTCTTTCCTATTCCGAATTCAAGGCACAGGACGGCGGGACGGCCGACTCCCTTATCAAGGGGCTTGTCCGCACCGGAACTCTTATCGCCATCGGCGGCAGACCAGGCGCGGGCAAGACGGCCCTAATGCTTGCCATAGCGGGCGCACTGGACGCGGGCGAGCCGTTCCTTGGCCGTGACACCAAACCAACAACGATTGCCTATGTGGCAGCCGAAGACGGCGGCGACATTGCCAATCGGCTTGAGGCTATGGACAACGAGCGCATCAAGATCGTGAAGTCACCGGAAGGAATGCCACTCACCAAGCCCGACCGGGCGAAGGTGACTGCGCGGGAAATCATTCGGCAGGCGAAGGCACTGGATCCCGACCGCCACGTCCTGCTTGTGGTCGACACCTTGCGCGCTGCGCTTGGCGGTGTGTCAGTGCTGGAGGACAAAACGACCTCTCCCGCGCTCAACGCCTTGCGTGAAGTGGCAGAAAGTGAGGGCGTTGTGGTCGCGGTTCTGAATCATACGAACCGCGAAAACAACAAGGCGACCAAAGGCGAAACGCTCGAAGCCGTCGCGGCGCTGGAGCTTGTCTTGCTGGAAGGTGAAGGCGGCTGGTTCACGATCTATGTCGGCAAGAACCGAAGCGGACCAGGCCACATGAACATCGGGCGCGTTCGCTATACGTCAGCTGAAGTTGGCGACGTAACCGCTGCAGTTGTGGAGCAGATGATTGCCGACGACACGCCAGTTAGTGACGAACCGAAAGAGCGGAGGACGCCTGATAATGCTCGCCTTCTGGAGGGGATTGTCCGTACCGCCCTGTTGGACTCCACGACTTACCTGACGCCATTCGGTCCAGATGGTCCGCGCGTCAAGGCCGTAGACATCACTGCCCTGCGCGAGACTTTCTATGCGCGAAAGACGGGACTGGCCGACAGCAAGCTCAAGGCGTTCAATCGTTCGCTGGATTACTGGTTGCGCAAGGAATGGATCGTGAAGGGAGACTACGGCGTCGAAGGCGCGGTCTGGTTTGGCAGGTCAAGCGAACCGGACACTTAGGAAATGCGCAAATATGACGACAGCCGGACGGACAAGTCCCCAACCAAGTACTTGTCCGTCTTGTCCGGTTGAAAAAGACCGGACGGACAGGACGGAGATATAGGGAATTGTCCGTCTTGTCCGTCACGGCCCACAGAAAAAGAAACCAGAGGAGAACACCATGAAAGCATCCAACACAAATGACCGCATTCGCAATCGAGCCCTTCGACGCTCAACATGAAATCTTCGCCACAGACGGCACGTCAAAATGGACACCGTGCCGGGTGATCGGTGTGACGATCAAGGACGGCGAGCCGTCATACGTCGTTGCGCTGCCAGGCAGTTCGCTCGAATGCCTGGCGCTGGCCGACTACATCCAAATTCCGGAACCATGGCGCCCGCGCCGGCCATCAGCATGAGGATCCGCAATGACCAACCCCGCACCTATCGACGCCTACCAGCGCACCACGGGCCGCGAGCCAGCCAGCGAATCCGCCCGGCCCTACCGTGGGCGGCGCCTTTCGTGGAAGGAGTTCTATCGCGAGCGGCCGGACCTGCGGCCGGACAATGACAACGAGCGGCTGGCCAACCGGCTGTCCGCATAATCAGAAGAAAAAGTATCCGACCGCAATGCCGAGAACCCCCAACACGGCGGGGAAAAAGAAGTCCATTGCCCGCGTCGCGAGGGATGGATTTTCTTTGGCCATTGGACCGTCGAAATTGAAATGGTGTTGAGAAGGCTTTGTCATCGCCGTGGCGGCCACCCGTTTAACTTCGAACAGGCTGCCACACGGACGTTAACGAGTGACAATCAAAACTCGTGCAATGTTAGCAATGCCTAAATCAAAGCAGTCGGTTGTTTCCCGTTAGTGCAGCGTTCCCGATCGATCCTCAACAAAGGTACTGATACCCTCGTCTTCAATGACTCGCATTGCGGCGTCGAGCGCCGCCTGATCGGTTTCAAATTTATCGTCAAAAACAGTCGAGGCGCCCTCGTGGTCCACTACTTCAAGGGTCCAAGCGGTTTCGTGCTCCAAGCGGTAAATTTGGATATCGACGGAGATGCCGCCGCCCGTGACGCGGCTGCAAAGCGCAGACACGATAACGGTGGGATTGCTCTTGTCCTGCATAATAATAGCTTACGCGCCCGGCGCTGGAGAAGGCAAGGCGCCGCTCCGGCTCACCGATACCGATCATACCAGTGCCTTGAGCGTTCTTCCGATTGGCCGAGAGCCAGCCCGACAAGCAAACCGAGAATCCCGCCAAGGACGAAAGCGGACCCGACCGCGCCGGGGTTCTCCCTGACGGGCGTGACAACCGCTTCGGTTGCACGCGAAGCGGCGGCGATCATATCGTCTCGACGTTCGGCTAGCACTGCCCTTAGATTGGCCAGTTCGCGCCGAAGTCCATCAGTATCATCGTCGTCGGTGTTGTTGTCGGCCATGGTGCTGCGCTCCGAAATGGGTGATCACGCGCAACGGCGGGCAGCAGGTAATGGTTCCGCCGCCCAAGGTGGACGGTGTGCAAAGCGTGTATTCACAGTGGAAGTCTATTTCTACGGCCTTGCTGCCGGTTGCCGCCTCCGTCTGTCGCTCTCTTTCTGGCCGGCCGCGGTTTGCGGCGTTTCGGCGGAGGAGGCGTAGCTGCCTGCCGGCGTTCAGTCTGATAGACGATATATGCAGCATAGGCCAATACAGCGAGAACAAACAGCCGGATCATTGGCTCACTCCCATTTCCCGCCCAACACGGACGTCGCCGCGATGGTTCCCGGACTCGCCAGGAACTTCGCAGTTAGGCGTCCGTTTAGGCATGCACCAAGGGGAGGACGTTCGCTATGGATAAGGAAGCAACCAAGAAACGCACCAAGCGCACCAGGCTTGCAAAGGGCCAAGAGTTGGAAGTGCAACACCTGACCGAAACCATGGACCTGTCGCCAAATCAGGCAAAAGCCCTACTTCAGCGCCACGGGAACGACTGGGCAAAGATTCGGGAAGAGGTGGAGAACTATAAGGCTAAAGGGTGACCCGGAGGGGAGGAGGCAACATGCCCAATTTCTATTCCTCGCAAATCGACGAGATTGTCGCTGACACGGCTCTCTCGAACGAAGAAAAAATAGAGAGACTTCTGGTTATTGAATCCCAGGCCCGCGATCTCCAGCGCGCCGCATCGAGCAGTACCGCCGACAATTCGGGAGATACGGATGATGACGTCGCCAAGGTGACACGCGCTCTCGCTCGACTGCGAGAGGCCAGGCCTTAGCAGACGCGGTAGGGGGTGCCTTCATCTCTGGTGCCCCTCAGCCGCAGGACCGCTCAGGGAACGCACGCGCGACGCCGCAGGTTTTCAGAATATTTTTGATGGGCTGGGATCCAGATTCTGCCCGGCCGCTCTCAAACCTCAACGGATCTCTCGCAGCCTTGCCATCGCTTCCTATTGCCAAGGGTAGCTTGACAGCAAAAAACAAAAAAAGACCGGCGGGATGATGTGCCGGTCTTTTTCCTACTATGTGTGGCCAGCGGGAGGAGTGCTGGCCGTGAACGTGTCAGGCGATCTTGAGATCCTTCATCGCCTTCTCGAAGACGTCCTTGATCGGCTTGGACACGTCGTCGGCGGCCTTGGTCGTCACGGTCTGAAATTCCTTGGCCTGCTCGACGGTCTTTTCAACCTGCTTGCGGAAGAAGGCAGTCTGCAGTTCGATGAACTCGGACGGCGACTTCACGGCAACCAGCGCTTCGAGGTGCGAGAAGCCGGCTTCGGCATTGGCGCGCAAGGCGGCGATCATATTCAGCGACAGTTCGTTGCCGACAGTCTTGGCGGTTTCGAAGCTCGACTGCAGAGCCTTCTGGGTCGTCTCGGTGCCCGAGGCAAATTTTGCATAGGCTTCTTTCGACTGCTCGACGCCCTTTTCGGCGACAGCGCGGAACTGGTCGGCAGTCTTCGACGCGTCGAAGGTGGGGAATGCGGTGTTTTCAATGGTGTCAGCGGTCTTGGACATATTCCATCCTTTTTGGTGGACAGCCTTTCACAAAAGCCGTCTCGTTCATTTATGATGCTGCCGTAACGGAAAGTGCGGTGCATTGCAACATTATTGTGCATTGCACCATAAACTTTCTTCCCCAACGTAAACCTATTGCTGAATTTTTTTCTACATGTAGTGCCAGAGCCTCTATAAAACTCCCACATCTTGACTTTCTAGGCGAATTCGCCTATACGTTTTTCTGCGCTTCGGCGCGCCAATAACAACGCGGTCACGCGGATAGCCCCGGCCCGGCCGGACAGACTGAGCAGCCGCGGACACGGCGATTCATCCACTCGGGGAACTTCAAAAATGACAATCACCACTGCCGGCTCGCTGCCGGCCGCCACCTTGTGCGCGGCTAATGACAATCGCCCGGCGTGGCCTGCCAATCCTGGGAAACCGTCAACACCGGAAACGGCAGACTTCTGGTTGAACTGGTCACCGCGTAAGCCCGAAAGGCTGACGCCGGTCGTCCGCAAGCCAAGGGCGCCACGCGAGGCCGCCAACGACAACGCCAAATACCCCCGCCGATACACGGATGGCGGCGTCTGGTCGCCTCCTCCGCGATTGCCTGTCAATGACAATCCGGAGCCGGTCGCGACATTGCCCACTAGCCTGCCTGTGAAGGCTGCCGACTTCCCCGACATGCACTCCTATCGCGCATGGTCGGATACCATCAGGAGGAAGGCGAAACCTGTCCTGTCGTGGCCGACAATCGAGCGTCTTGAGCGGCTGGAGTCGCCGAATAGCGCAAAGCTGCTGGCAACGTGGGCGGAGCTATCTCAACCGCCCCGGCCGGTGGCGGAAAACGATAACGACCCGGAGCATGCGATTATCGAAGAGGACAAGCGCGAAGACATCCGCCCGAGCATCGGTGAGATTGCCGCCGCAATTGGCTGGACGAAGGTTGGACGGGAACGGAGCGAGCCTGCGGGCCGGTTTGTATCTCTGTACGAACGACCTGACGGCCGGCTGGCCGGTAAAGAGCACGGCAAGGTTGCCAGGGAAACCCATTCGGCCGTCGCGCCAGAAGGGAAACGGAATGGCGGCTTCGCGCTCGGCGACCTGCGGTTCAATCCGGCCGGCCATCTTGTCGAGTTCGGCATGACCAAGAGCGGCAAGGTGCTTCGCCCCGTCGAGCAGAAGCGCGCAGCCAAAGGTGAAGATAAGCAGCCCAAGGGCAGAACTGATGCGCAGATTTGGTCATATCTGGCCCTACGCGGAGAATGGCCAGACGAACCGAAATACGTGATGCCTGGCGAGGCGCCCACGTTCAAGCGAAGGCCAGATGCAGCCAAGGCGCATAAAATGCTGCAGCGCCGCTACGCCGAGTGCGGTGTCAATCTTGATTGCGTTGTGGACTTCAGTGAAGCCCGCCGCCTTGCTGGTATCCCCCACGGGGAGCGCTGCCCGACCGTATTAAAAACTGGATGGGAATTTGTTGGCGGTGTGTCGCGAATGATTGGCACGGCAAAGGGTGGCACGAGCGAACCGGACTTCGGCGCACATCGGTCGGCGGTCGAGTTGGCGCGATGCGCTGATTTCGAGTGCCTGCGGAAGGCTATAGGCGAGCACGCGGAAGTCCTCGACATGGCTTGTACTGACGCAACGGCGAAGCAGATTGGCCTATCGCGCGGGTATAGAGACAGCTACGCCGAGAAGGGTGGAATCGCCGCGATAAATAAGGCGCTGAAGGTATTTTCAGAAATCTTCGGCAGCAATGTCAGGTAAAGCGCCGCGCCGGAGCGTATAGAGCAAGAGAAAGAGTTCTATTTGCCGCCGCTGCTTCCCCGAGCAGGGAGCGGCATTAGCGGCGCTGTTTGTCCACGGCGCCGCAACCTTTCCTAATTCCGTCATCCCATGCGGCCGCTGCCGGCAGCGTGGTCGATCGATCCCGCCCGACGCACTCCGCGTCGGCGGGATAACGTTTTTTTGTTCTGCAAACCAACCAACTTCGAAAATCAAAGGAATTGAAATGACCACGACCGTCCAGGCCGTTCACGCGCTTGCCGCGCGATGCGGTTTTCCTAAGAAACGTGTGCGCGCTGTGGCGCGGGTACTTACAGACGGCGGCTCGCTGCCTTCTGGCGCCCCCGGCAAGTCGCCTAATCTATCTCCAGAACATGTCGTAGACCTGCTGATCGGGTGTGCGGTCGACGTGTCGTTGCGCGCGGTTTCAGACACCGTTTCCCTCTACCGCGGGCTCCGCATGCCTGGACACGATGCGCGCGGCATGCCGCGGGGCCTTGCGGCTCAGTATCGATCTGCCGGTGAATACCTCGACATCATGGCTGAAATCGCGGCTCACGGCGATGCGGCCGACGCCCGGAAAATAAAGATTGAGATAGTCGGAAATTGGCCCGAAGTCGCCCTGCACAACCTGGAAGGCATCGTTCGCTTTCGAGAGGCCGGAACCTTGGCAGATCATTGGGGCGAACGCGGGCACCGCAAATCAACGACAGTCAACGGCGCCGCATTTGTCGACGCCATTTCCGATCTTTTTTGGAGCGAAATAACATGGCCATTTTCAAACAGAAACCACAGGCGTCCGCCCCTACTACGTTCTGTGTGCGAACGCTTGGCGAGGCACTACCTGAGCATGAAGTGCTTTCGAAACGAGACGCCGAGTTTGTCGCGCTGGTTTGCCAGGCCGAGGCAGAGAGAGTACGTCTGCTACAGGTCGACCAGAAGAGTTTCGAAACAGAGCAGCGGAAGGCCCGCGTTGCCTCCCTTGCGGAGGGCATTGGGTCTGTTGATGAACTTCCCGAAGAACCTAAGTCGCTGATGGGCGCCAGGTTCGCGGAAATCAATAGGCAAACCGCTGACCTCCGCTCGGCCAGAGACGTTCTTCGCGAGAAACTCACAACGGCCCGCATGAAGGCGTCAGCCATCATCGTAGATGAGGTCCGTGCCGAGTATCGCACCCGCGTTTACGCGGTGTGCAAGGCGCTGATAGCGGCATTCCAGGCCAGTCGGTCGCTCGAAGACCTCAAGTCGGATCTCAACGACAAAGAGGTAGCGTGGACGTCACTCAATCCAGTTGGCGTAGAAGGCTTACACCATCGTTTCGCACATTTCCTGCAGGAGTCGATCAGATGCGGCTTCATCGACGCAGCCGAAGTGCCGGGAGCCCTAAAATGAGCAAGCTAGAGCGAGCGACAGCGCGGACAAATCGTCGTGAACATACGGTCTCGTTAAACGGCAAGCCGTTCGAGGTCGCAGATTTCGATCCTGTGGCGATGGCGAGGTCCATCAAGCGCCGCAAGAAGCCCGCCACGCTGGCGGAGAAGAAAGCCCGCGTCGAGAAGCTTGCGAGGCTGCATGGCCTTGCTTGAACTCGAAACACGTACAAAGTCGATCGACCCTGCCGACGGAAACTTGATCGCCGGTTACGCCGCTATCTTTCATTCGGAGGCCGTCATCGCAGGCGAGTTCCGGGAGAAGATAGCGCCCGGCGCGTTCGCCCGCTCTCTGCGAGAGAACGACGTCGTCGCCTTGATAGCCCACGACAGCGGGCGCGTTTTGGGGCGCATGTCCAGCGGTACGCTTCGCCTCCGGGAAGACGCCAAGGGCCTAGCCTTCGATCTCCATGCTGATCCCTCTACACCAGATGGCGCGACGGCCCTCGGCCTTGTCCGCAGGCGGGATCTGCGTGGGATGTCATTTGGTTTCAGGGTGCGGGACGAAGCTTGGACTGAAACCAGCGGCCTGCCTCTTCGAACGCTCAATGATATCGACCTGGCCGAGATCACACTAACCGCGTTCCCGGCGTATGAGAACACAACCGCAGCATTGCGCAGCCTTGCAGCCTTCCGGAGCGCAGCAGCAGCCCGCCTAGCCATGCGGATGAAGACTGACTTGCGCGTGCGAGGGCGGCAGCTGTAGCCGGGCCGGGGCCTCCGCATCGCTCCGGGCCGTTTACCCTTAGTACCGGTCAGGGGCGTCGCGCACGCAAGCGACTCCCCGATTGAATCGTGATTCCTAAAAGGAGGCAAAATGGGCGAAAAGCCACAAAAGCCGCCGGCACACCTGTCGCCAGCGGCGCGCAAGTTCTTTCGCGGCGTGGTCGAGGACTACTGCCTGGACGAGCATCACATCAAGCTTTTGGTGCTGGCTTGCGAAGCCTTAGACCGCGGCGAGCAAGCGCGAAAAACGCTGGCAGATTCGGGGGTTACGTTCATCGACCGCTTCGGCTGCCCCCGCGCGCACCCTTGCGTCGCAATCGAACGCGACTCGCGCCTGGCATACGCCAGGCTGCTCAGAGAGCTTTGCCTAGATGACGATGACGGCTCGCCGCAAGAGACGGCGAGACCGCCCGCATTGCGGGACAATAGAGGTTAAAAATGCCACGAAAATCGCGAAAATCGAAGCGCAGACAAACCGTTTCCGACGCCTGGATCTTATGGGCATGCGACGGGGAAATACCTGAAGATGAGCCGAGGCGGGACGACTGGCTAACGTTCCAATACTTCAGCAACGAAGCCGAGTTACGCGCCTTCTGGCAGCAAGACGGCCAGCGCGCGATTGAAGCGTGGATCGCGGCAAACGGGCCAGGCACGCGACCTGCCAATTACTGGCGATACGCTCTCCCCCGAGCCGGTGAACTACGGTTTGGCCATCCGCTTGCCTCGCCGTTTTTAGACGATGAATCCCAGGCAGAATACTTGGTGCGGCACGGGCTTTTGTTGAACGGCGAGCGCGTCTAAGAGCCTGAATCAAAAAGGATGTTTTGATATCAAGCTCTTGCGAGCCTGCGTGTGAGCAGGCGAATGTGGGCGACGTATAACCAGGCTTCTGCGGAGGCGATGGATTTCTCCCAGTCCTTAGCCAGCCTGCGGCATCGCCCCAGCCATGCGAATGTGCGCTCCACGACCCAGCGGCGCGGCAGGACCTCGAAGCCTTTGGCTTTGTCCGTCCGCTTGACGATCTCCAGGGTGAACGTGCCGATCTTTTGCATCGCGCCCTTAAGCTTCGGCCCGGCATAGCCGCCGTCGGCGAAGACGTGTCGCAGCCACGGCCAGCGTTCGAGAATGGTCTTGAGGGCAGCCGGTGCGCCGTCCCGGTCCTGGATATCGGCGGCATGGACGACGAGACCGACCATCAGCCCGATGGTGTCGACAACGATGTGACGCTTGCGCCCGTTGATCTTCTTTCCTGCGTCGAAGCCCCGAATTCCGCCGCTTTCCGTGGTCTTGACCGATTGGCTGTCGATCACGCCCGCCGTCGGACTCGCTTCCCGACCCTCGGCCTCGCGCGCCGCCATGACGAGGCTGTTGCTGATGGTCCGCAACAGGCCCTCCTCACGCCAGCGATAGAAGTACTTCTGCACCGTTGAAAAGGGTGGGAAGTCTTTCGGCAGCAATCGCCACGCGCCGCCCGACGAGGCGAGGTAAAGAAGTGCGTTCACGACCTCGCGCAGGTCCGTCTTGCGCGGCCGGCCGATGCGGTTCGCCGACGGCATCATCGGCGCAATCAGCGCCCACTCCGCATCGGTCAGATCGCTTGCGTAACGGGCGCAACGCCGCTCATAATGCGCACGGGTGATTTCAGTCCAGGCCATCGTGATCTCCATCAGATCTCGCAAATCCGACGGAATCACAACCTGCTGAAATCACTCAACTCTTTTTGGAACGGACACTAACGTACGAACCGTCAGACGTTCTCTGCCGTGATTTTGCGGTAGAACTCATTGATAAAATCCGCAGTTACGACGCCCATCGGATCGCAGGAAAAGTTGATCAGATTCAGTGCGAGAACAGTGCAGCGGGCGGATAAGTCGTCCAATTGTGCGGGAGTGGTCCGCTGAATCTGTGTTCCTTTCTTGAGCGGCTTATTGCGGCGGCGCATGACTAGCCGCTTGTTCTTGTCTGTTTGAATGACGCTGTGGACAAATGTGTTCCGCTGCGCCGCTATCTCTACCGCCTCATTCAGCAATGGTTCTATGGCCTGCAGGTGTGCTTGGTATTTGGGGTCCGACGAGAACACAGCGCGCAAATAGGGCGGCTTTCGATTGAAAGATCTTGGAAGTTGCTGCTCGAATTTTCGTGGATTAAGCACCTCGTGGACGTAGAAAATGATGGTATCGAGCGCTTCTTCGGCGAATGCCCAACTGACTGCCAGGTGCCCGATATGGGCGCACAGCTTCTGATATTCAGGCGGGCTTTGATCTAACCCCATGCCAATGCCTGCCAAAGCGGGATTTTCTTTATAGGAGAACAAGCATCACCATGGCATTCAATGTCCAGCCCGGCGAAACTATTTTGATAGGTTGCCCTTTACCCTTATCGCGGCCTGTCCGAATGTTTCTACGACTGCATTCTTGGCTTCGTCCATTACTCTCCGGCTGTGCGCGTCTGGTGGCGCGAGAACGTTGATAGCGTGCAGCATGGAATCCTTCATCTCCTGAAGTTTCCCCATCGGATCGGTATGATCCAAAGCTATGCCCGCGACGTGCGCCCGCATAAACAGCTCCAACGCAATTATTCGACCTTGTAGGTGATCGTCCATTTGTCATTCCCCCATTTTGCCCTGCGAGGCTAGCGTACCGGGTAGGTGGAGTCGATTCACCTGCCGCTTTGCTAGCGCACACTGCGCGCCGGACCGCTCCCCCTTTTCATTGCCGCACAAATAGAAGGCCGGCGCCATTCGGGGGGTAGTGAACAGCGCCGGCCCAGGCAGTCCTTTAAAGGTCCACCGCAGCTACCAACGTAACGTAGCGTAAGCCTCCCGCAAGCCGCACTTTCGCAACTCCACAGGAAACAAATGACCCGACTTACACAACCCGCACCCGCGGGATCGCCGCCGCTTGCCGCGGCGCTCGCCTTCACCGCTTCAATTTCAATCATTCTCTCGCTGGCCTGCCTAGCCGGCTGCGTAAATCGGAACGGAGAGGTCATGCCGGGAGCCAGAAAAAGGGAGCCGGGGAGGTCTTTCCCGGCCCATCAAGGTGGACTGGGCGGGCGCTTTTGTTAGATCATCTGCCGCCTCAGTCGAGTGTCAAACGGGGAACGTCCGGCGCATGTTCCCTCGATTGTGCCAAGGTGCCTTGCCCTGGCCGTCCGATCAACCCTTGAGACGATCCCGGATCTTGTCCTCGGTCTTCCCCAGGCCCTTTTTAGTGCTTTCATCAAGCTCGTCGGCAGTTCCGGCTGCACTAGCGTTCTTGTCACCAGTCGCCGCTTTGCCGATCCTTTTCCGGTCTTCGCCGCGCTTGGCGGAGCCTTTCACTTCATCTTTGTTCATGGCTCTCTCCATAACTGGAGAAACCAACATGCGCGCTCACTAAAAGTTCCAGTTTAAGCGCATGCGAGCGGCCAGAGCGGACTGCCGCTACCGGTCAACTTTCTCCGCTTCTGCGTAGACCGCGCGCGTTGAGACGATGAGCATCTACGAGATCGTCAGCATGCTCCGAGATCGGACGTGGGCGTCCGCCAAGGAGAGCGAACGGCCCGCTCGCTTAGCCCCGTCAGAACAAGGCCGTCCAGTTCGGCGGGCCATTCGGTGAACTTATCGTACACCGTCCACAGCTCGTCGGGATCCTTTTGGATATCCTAACGTGGGGGCATTTGCAGACGCTAAGGGCAGGCTGAAGATGATGGCAAGGTGGGACGATAGAAGAGCGCTGCACTGACGGTCAGATATGTATTCCCGGATAAGTTGCCGGACGCGAAGCTAACGACAACTTTCGGCCTGGTAAGTAGATTGTTCTCACAGGCTGGGGGAACAGACCTCCCCCGGTTCAACTTGAAGGCCCGGCCGATAACGTCCCTTCCGGTCGGGCCTCTCTTTATGTTCTGGATTAGGTCACTCATTCGGAAGGGCACTGGCAGCCTGCTTATAGCCAGGATGCAGTTCAGCCCTCGGAGTCCGCATCCAAGGCGCTTTATCGCCCGTGACTGCCTCAATGGCCGTGACGATCGCCGCATTCAATTCTGTCAGCGCGCGGGAATGGTCGCATGACGGGGAGATGATCGGATCGCAGCAGGCGCGGTGCAGTTCCGTCGCCGCGTTCATGAACCGCTCGATTTCGGATTGGGTGAGGTAGGTGATTTCCTTACGCCTGGACATGGCTATCTCCGATGGGTTGAGAATCGCCGCACTAGGACATTATTCCTGACGCGCTGAATGGGACCAAGGCTTGCCCAAAAAGGCTAAAGTTGCCGGAAGCCTGCCAGACGCGATAGCGTTGGGGCGCAGCGCAATTTGGGGTTGGGGTATATGGCTAGGCTTGAGGACAAGCCATTCAACGAATACGTGACGATTAAGGCCGCGCGAGGTCAACGTCAGAACATTTCCAGCGCCCGCGAGGCCGCCGATTGGCTGCTCTATAAATGGCCGGCCGAGGAGGACACGGACAAAGCTTGGCGGGCGCGCAAGGCCTGCCTTGAAGCTCTGCAGGGGAAGGTCGAGACGGCAGCTGCTCGCCAGGCATTCAGAGACGCTGCCGAGGAAGCGGGCATCCTGATCGGCGACGCTTTCCGGCCGGCGCCCAAGCCCATGAAGCGGAAACGATAGTCCTGCGCTGGCAGAATAACAATCTTGCAACTGGGCCGAACTTCTTGCGAACATCCACGGCGGATTCGCCGGAGATTGCAATTCTTGCGCGTGTTGAGAGGCATCCATGCACGATCATAGATCCCCGCGTCCAATCCCTTTGCGCTGAATTCGACGTCGAGATTGTTCCCGGCAGCATTTATTCTGAGCCGGGGCAGACCAGGGCGCCGGTGACCATCCACGGCGAGGCCCACGCGCGCCTCGTCCTGTGCGGAGGACAAGGGCAAACGCGCTGGCTGACCAGCGCGTTTTTACAGGTAACGTAACCCTTGGGCATTCGGTCGACGTAGTCCCTCAGGTTAAGCGTGCCAACGAACTTTCTTGCGGCCCGCTCGTTTAGCCCCGTGAGAACCAGGCAGTCCAGTTCGGCGGGCCGTGCGCTTCCCCACGATGCATGCTTCGCCGGGGAGGAATTTGCGCATGAAATTAGACGCACGAACGCATCTGAGCGGCACGGCGGGATAGAAATGACCTTTCTGCTGTTCCTCCGCGGCCTTATCCTCGTGCTTTTGGTGTTTGGGATCACCACCTATGTGGTTACGCAATCGCTCTGGGCGACGTTCATTCGAACCGTGATCTGCGCGGTTCTGCTGCAGATCGGCTATTTCGCCGCGGTCCTGTTCCTCGTATGGCGGTCGGCCGGTACGAGGAAGATTGAAGAAAGCATGGCACATGAACCCGAAGGCTCGCCCGACCAAAGACCAGGCAGGCAAGGTCGGCCTGTTTGACGGGGGTCGTCCCGCGCTCGCATCATCCGTGAGCGGAGGTGCGTGAGGACTAATCGGACCTGCAGATGACTTTGCTGAACATGGTGCCGTTGCGGTTAAACGCCCGGAGATGATCGAGCGTGCGGGCGTCATCCATCGTGTCGCCCCAGCTGCCGACGATGGCCAGCAGATCATCGGCCGCACCGAGCTTCGCTAGGGCGAAGTAGATTTCGTTGACGATGGCCCGCCTTATGGGGTCGTCCGCGGGCAGCGCCTTGATCTCAATCACTCTCATCAATCAAACCTGCTCAAAGGGCAGATCGCCGAAGGACAGGACTTTGCATTCAGCGATCTGCCCGCCCGCCCCTTAATGAAATTCAACAGTCATTTGATAATATGCACGATCTTGCGGGTTTCCGGTTCGACTAGGACAGTCTGCCCACCGGCGACAACGTAGCTGTACTTCACGTCCGGAAGGTCCACTTTGTGCACCTCGACCGACTCCGGCAGAGTGGCTCCGATTTCAATCTTGACATCGGCAGGCAGCTCGACGGACGCCACGTTCTGTTTCGTGACGTACTCCCGAATAACGGTCTCTTGTTCGGGAGCGATTACGACGGTCTGAGCAGTCGCGATGCTGACGCTGCCAAGAAGCAGAAGGCCAGCGGCGATGCCGGAAAGATGCATTCTCATAAATTTTCTCCCTTGTGCAAACAATTGATAAGCCGTCGCATTGCGTCAGCAGCAAACCCTAAACACCGTGACAAGCACTTCCGCCCGGCGACCTACTCAAACTCGGCTAGGCAAAATTTGTTCCCTTGGAAGCACTTATTCAACTCGACGGGACTTGCCTGGTAGCATTCTTCTTCAAATCGCTAAATTTGTTACAATTTCGGATGCTCGCCAAGGCGTACGCGGAACCAACACGGCACGACCGCGGTGCCGGGAAGCCAAAGCGGATATACTTCTGCTAGCTACCTTGCGAAGGGACAGCAACGGAATAAGGTCAACAGGTCGCCCGCCATCCTCTGGCATCCGGGCGATTGAAAGAGCCGATCACGCTTTCGCCTAACAGGCAGGAGGCGTTCATGGCTTTCACCGGAATATATAGGCCCCACGAACTGGCGTTGCTCCGCAAGGTCCTGGATGACGCAAGCGCTGGTATTGAGCGGTCCAGCCTTGACCACCTAGACGCCGCTTACCTTGTTCTGTCCCTGTTCGAAAAGGGCGCGAGAACTGCCGAGGAGTTGAAGGCAGCACTGGACGACGCCTTGGCAGGCAACGAGCGCCGTCGGGCCTAATCAGACTTTCTCAAGCGGCCACAGCGCGAATGGGAAACCGCAGCGCTCAGCGCCACGGTTCAGCCAGCCAAGGCAAGGCCTACAGCCATGCTGAGACCGATGGTTACGCCGGTCAGAAAGTTGCCAACCAACCAAGCGGCAACAGGGCGCCAATCAAAGTCGGCGCGTTAATCAGCGCTGTGAGTTGGTCAATGTGTTGTCCATACACGCATAATGGATCAGACCGCAGCGCCCTCCCTTGCCGCTAGCACCAGGTGTGGTCGCTGTGTGGCTGATGGCTGTGGTCGCCGCTGCGGTCGTGGTCTACTGTGACGGTGAAGCCGACATGCGGCCGAAAAGGGAGGCAGGAATGGGTTATTATTCCTACGCTTGCAAAGAGTATCCGGGAATGGAGATGTGCCCAGGACGGTTCGAAGCGGAGACAGAAGAAGAGCTATGGAAGCACATTGAGCTCCATGCCTCAGTCGCTCACAAAGAGGATTCTGCCTTGTGGTCTCCTGACGATAGAGCACAGGTCGAGGCTCTCATTAGGAGGTCTGCCTAAGGGGGTTCCTCTATGCCTGATGCTTGCGCCAAAAGCCAAAACGGACGGGCGGCTGGGTCGTCCGGCCATTGGCAAGCCGCAACAAAAAAGACCCGGCGCAATCTGGCGGGAGAGACCGGGCCTTTTAGGTCACGATGAGTTCAATGCAGCGGTGACATTTCAAAGTCTGCGCCCGTTTGGTTAATGAGCGGTTAACGGGCAGGAGGGCGACGGTTGGAATCGCAGAGCCAGCACCGCCATTGTCTACATCTCGTTGTTCTCGATGATCCCAGCTTCGCCTTCGGCCGGCTGCCCTGGCTGAGCTGCTTTCCGCAGCCTCACGCCTGCGCCGCGCCGCTTAGACTGCTACATAGAGCAATGCCGTGGCTCGAAGCCGGTCGGCGTGATTGGCTTACCTACTGCACCATCAAACGCGGCGAGCATTACGAAGCTGGACGATAGAAAGCCCGCTGCGGACGGGGCGATCGCGCAACGGGCTTTTCGGCGCTCTTGATAGTAGGCGCCTTTACTAGCTCCAACAACCGTTGCGGACGGCACTTGTTCCGAATCGGCGGCATTAATTGCGGAAAAGCCCGACCGGCTGGGCGGGGATAGGGATGGGGCCGGCCGGGCTGTTCGGCGAGTTGCGGTGCCGATGAACTATACTGGAAGCGAAACGGGGCGAAGGTGAGGCGCGCGCCGCTTCTACGCTGCCGCCTTGCGGCCGCGGGTCTTGCGCTTTTCACCCGGCTTGCGGCCGAGACCCATGCTCTTGGCCAAAGTCGAGCGGGTGGCGGCGTAGTTCGGCGCGACCATGGGATAGTCGCTCGGCAGTTTCCATTTCGCGCGGTATTCGTCCGGCGTCATACCGTAGCCTGTCTTGAGATGGCGCTTCAGCGATTTGAACTTCCTGCCGTCCTCGAGCGAGATAATGTAGTCCGGCGTTACCGATTTCTTGATCGAAACGGCAGGCTTCTGAGGTTCAGCCTCGGCAGGAAATGCGGCGCCATTGACCTGGCCAAGCGCTGTGTAGACGTCAGCAATTAGCTTTGGCAGTTCGCCGGCCGGGACGGGGTTGTTGCTCACATAAGCGGCCACAACGTCGGCCGTGAGTTCGATCTGCAATTCGCTTTTTTCGGTCATTGAAATTCTCCCTCAAATTCGCGCGCTTTGTTTAGCCGCGAATGCAGGGGACGGCAATTAGATCAAAGACGTTCGACTGGAGAAATCCGGGGCTAAACCATACATTGTAGCTGCCGCTAACCCGGCAAGCACCGCACGGCCAATCGCCATGTGAAAACCATGGAACACTCGCCGTGCGGTGCTTTCTATTTGAGGAGGGGAAAATGCAGGACATCCAGCCGCGCGGGCTTCGACGCACCGCGGCCGCAGCCTATATCGGCATTTCGCCATCGCTTTTCGACAGAGCGCGCGCCGCTGGCGTCATCCCGGCTCCAAGGCAGATGTTCGGAGTGGCGCTATGGGATCGACACGATCTGAACTCGTTGTTCGACGGCAAGCCGGCAATGAAGGCTGATAACGACAATTCCTCCGATTATTGGGACCGCGAATGCGCCACCGGAAACCTCGCTTCATAAACGAATACATTGATCGGCACGGCAGGCCGCGCGTCTATTTGCGCCGACCCGGTTCGCCACAGATTGCGCTGCCGACGCCGCTCTACTCACAAGGGTTCTGGACGGCATATCACGCTGCGATGGATGACAACCCGGTCAAGGCCAGCCGCCTTAAGCCGGGATCAGTCGCATTGGCGGTACTCGGCTATTATCGCTCGCTGGAATTCAAATCGTTGGCGGCATCGACGCAGGCTGTTTATCGCGGCGTGCTCGACCGGTTCCGCGCCAAGCATGGCGACGCACCGATTGCCGGTCTCCAGACGCGCCACGTTAACAAACTGATTGACGACATGGCCGACACGCCAGCGGCGGCTAGCAACTTCCGAAAGCGGCTTTCCGCAGTCATGGATTATGCCGTGTCCGTTGGTATGCGAACCGACAATCCGGTCGGCACCGCCAAGCGAATCAAACTGAAATCGCCAGGCCATCGGACATGGACAGAGGAAGACATAGCCGCCTTCCGCAAGCATTGGGCAATCGGAACGCCCCAGCGGCTGGCTACGCACCCGCCTTTATCTCGACCAGCTTTGGCGCGGCACGATCGGAGAAGGCGTTTTCTGCCTACATATCGGAAGCGGCGGGCAAGGCTGGCCTGCCGCCTAAGTCGGCGCCGCATGGTCTTCGCAAGGCAGCCTGCCGTCGATTGGCGGAGGCTGAATGTTCGGCGATGGAAATCATGTCGATTACCGGCCACACCGATATCAAGGAGATTGAGCGCTATTGCCGAGACGCTGCCAAGAGGCGGCTATCCGCGACTGCGATGGATAAATTGCAGAAGGGCTTCGACATAAGATTGCCTAACCCTGATGAGGGGTTAGGCGAAACCGACGATAACGCATTGATTTCATTGATGCAGAAAGGAGATTGGCGATCCCGACAGGATTCGAACCTGTGACCATCGGCTTAGAAGGCCGGTGCTCTATCCAGCTGAGCTACGGGACCGCACTCCGCCCCTTGCGGGCCGGCGCCCGCTGCGGCGCGTCTGGCGCAAGAATTTCGCGCTCAATGCGTCCAGGGGATTTTGCGGTCATAGCGGAAATTCTCCGCATAGGAAATCTGCCGGCGCTTGGCTTCCTTCGGCTCCTGCACCCGGAAGTCCAGTCCGTGCTTCTGTGCGTAGGCGATCGCCTCTTCCTTCGAATTGAAGGTGAGACGAATCTGGCTCTTCATATCGCCTGACGACGTATAGCCCATCAGCGGGTCGATCTTGCGCGGCTGCTCGGCGTCGAATTCGAGAACCCAGTAGCCGGTCTTGGCTTGGCCGGACTGCATCGCGGTCTTGGCAGGGCTGAAAATGCGTGCGGACATCGATGCCTCACTTCCCGGTTCAAGCATCTGGTCGGAGTGGCAGGATTCGAACCTGCGACCCCCTGATCCCAAATCAGGTGCGCTACCAGGCTGCGCTACACTCCGGTGTCGATCTTCGACGCTGAATTCCCTAGGGTTTTCGCTGTTTCGGCGCAAGGGGCAGAACAGCGAAAGCGCACAGAAATTGGAACAAAACGCCTACAGTGGTACCGAATGGTTCCGTAAGTCCCACGAACGTTCGGTGGATGTTCCTCCGACGGAGTGAAGGATCGTCTCTAGTGAGCTGTCGATATGAGGCTCAGGGACTCAAATTGTAGTAGTGGCGGCGCGGAGATAGCGAGCTATGCCCATCAAGCCAGTCCAGCAAGCCGAAGTAGATGGTGTGGAGTTCGGAGGCGTTCCCGCAGCGGTTCTTGTCAGGATTGCTGCGCCGACGAAGTGATCCGGGGAACACGGGCTGTGGTCATCCTGCTCGCCGTGCTGTGGTTGGGCGCGGTCTTCCAGCTACACCCCGGCGCACTGGCGGCAAATGACACAATGCTCACCCGGACCGTGCGGGGCGTGCTGCGAGGCATCGTTGTCATTCTGGCCGCCGATCTGCTCTGGCAGTTGGTGAAGGCCTACATCGACCGCAGGCTAGAAAGCGCGGCCGGCGACGCGGGCGTCAACGCGGTCGAGACAGCGCCCGGGGCGTCTGCGCACGCTGCTGCCGATCTTTCGCAATTTGATGCCCGTCCTGATCGGCACCGTTGCCGTTCTTATAGTGCTGGCGGAACTCGGAGTGCAAATCGGGCCGCTGATTGCCGGTGCGGGCATTTTCGGTGTCGCCATCGGATTCGGCTCGCAAACCTTGGTCAAGGATGTGATTGGCGGCGTCTTCTACATGCTCGATGACGCCTTCCGACTCGGGGAGTACATTCAGAGCGGCAGTTACAAGGGAACGGTCGAGTCCTTCAGTCTCCGCTCGGTGAGGTTGAGGCATCACCGGGGCCCAGTCTTCACGGTTCCATTCGGCGAATTGGGCGCGGTACAGAACATGAGCCGCGACTGGTCGATCGACAAGTTCGATCCAGGTACCGTTCGACACGGATATCAAGAAGGTCAAGAAGCTGGTGAAGGGGATCGGCGCAGAACTGCTCGAAGACCCTGAGCTGGCGCCGTACATCGTCGAGACACTCAAGATGAAGGGCGTCGAACAGTTCGGCGACTTCGGGATTGAGCTCAGCTTTTCGGTCATGACCAAGCCGAGGCCAGCAGTCGGTAATCCGGCGGCGGGCTTACAACATGATCCGGGGATTCCTTCATTGCCAACGGCATCGAATTTGCCCAGCCGACTGTCCAGGTTGGCGCCGACGAGAAGCCGGCAGCTGCAGCTGCGGCGACGGCAACAACGGCACTTGCTCGACAGCGGGCGAAAGAAGCTGCAGAAAGAGGCTAGGTCAAGCCATGCTGTAGGATTCACGTGCGGCTACCGGGAATGAGTTAGCCACTGCCTATGCCACCAACCTGCTTCGATCCCATGTACCTGTCGTCTGGCCGAATCCTTGTCAGAAGCTGCGCGGTAAGGATTGCAATGCCGACCTCTTGAACAGTTCAGGACCTCGGATTCAGTTTTCGAGAGTTGGCGCTCCGAGTTGGCGCATTTTTTTGGCGACTTGACGAGAGGTCTGCCGCAGATAGATTGGCCCGGATCGGCGCAGGAGAGAATTTCATGGCCCGTCTCGGTTGTCTCATTCTCGCGAGCCTGTGCGTCGCTGGCCCGGCTCTCGCAGCGGATGCGGTTCAGGAGCCGCTGCCGCCAGTGGAGCCCCAGGAAAGCGGCTGGACCCTGACTGTGGCGCCATATCTCTGGATGGCTGGGCTTAATGGCGATGTCGGCCTCTTCGGGCGTGAGCCGGTCCCTGTCGACCAGAGTTTCGGCGACATCCTCGATGACCTGGAATTCAGCGGCATGGTCGTCGGGGAGCTGCACAACGGAACCTGGGGTGTGTTCGCCGATGTGATCTACGTGAAAACATCCGCGGACGGTGAGATCACGCGTGCGATTGGCGGCGTTCCGGTCGAACTCAATGCGAGTCTCGAAACCGAAAGCTTCACCGCGACCGTGATGGGCGAATATCGCGTCCTGTCCAACGAGCGGGCGACGGTCGACCTCATGGCAGGCGCACGCATCTGGAGCGTGGACAACGACATATCGGCCTCCCTAGTCGCCGGCGGCGCGCCGGTAGCGGCTTTCAGCGGCAACGATGGCGACACTTGGGTCGATGCGATCGTAGGCGCCAAGGCCCGGGTCAACCTCGACGCGAAATGGTATCTGAACGGATGGGGAATGATCGGCGGCGGGGGATCGGACCTGACCTGGGATGTCCTCGCCGGCATCGGCTATCAATGGAACGATCGCCTTTCGACAACCTTCGGCTACCGGGCATTGGGCGTCGACTACGAAGAGGACGGCTTCGTCTACGACGTCGTCCAGCACGGCCCGGTCCTCGGCCTGGTGTTTCGCTTCTAACTGGATCACAGCCGGAAAGCGCGATCACGGACGCTGCTATTATGGCTCCCGAGTCTCCGTCCAGCCGGCCTTGCGCAGGCCGGTAACCAGCGCTTGGACGCACGACCGCCTTTTCGGCGATCTGGGACGGCCGGAAAACCAACGATGCGGTCCGCATCAAGGCAAAACCCGGGACGACGCCGCTGGCAGTCAGCCATTTCGGCGGCGGCGTCCTGACGTTCCACATTCCCTGCCTTTTCCGGACTGATCCGGGTGTGGACTTGTTCGTAACCGGGCCGATCAACCGGCCCAAGGACGCGATCTCTGCACTGTCCGGGGTCATCGAGACGGACTGGTCGCCCTACACGTTCACCATGAACTGGCAGTTTACGCGGCCCAGCGCGTCCATTTCGAGGTCGACGAGCCGTTCTGCCACCTATTTCCGGTCCGGCGCGGCCAGCTCGAAGACGTGCGGCCGTCCGCAACCTCTCCGAAAATCCCGAACTCGAACGCGAGCACAAATTGTGGTCGGAGAGCCGCAATACGTTCAACTCCAGCCTAGCCGATCCAGCCTCGAAAGCCGCACAGGACCAATGGCAAAAGACATATTTCCGGGGCAAAGCGCCCTCGGGTGCGCCCGCTGCTGAGGGGCATCGCAGCCGCCTGCGCCTGCGGCCATTCGCAACGAAATGATCGTAATCAGCTGGCGCAGACACTCGCGTAGCATAGGACCTTCAAGCGGTGGGACAGGAAGCAATCACTCGCTGCTGCCGCGTGACCGCGCCGCCGCGATCGTCAAACCCGCGTCCTCGCACATCGCGTGGAACGCATGGCGTAGAATCAGGCCCATCGCCTTGTGATTGAGGCCCGCCGCCTGATGCGGTGTGACCACGGGTGCGCGAAAAAACTCGATCATCGCGCTCCGATCGTAGGGCAAGTCGAAGGCCGGCGAGATCCCGCAGCATGGCTAGAAAGTCGACGGCGAGCTCACCCTCCCAGGCCAGCATGCTCGGGACAAATGACCGGACTTCGTCGAATGGCACGGTGTTCTGCATCTGATCGAAATACGGCACCTCGGCCCATTCGGGACGAAAGTGTCCAACGATCCGCGACAACAGTCCGGCTTGTGCCCTGTCCATGGGCGAACCCTGCATCGCTTCCGCGATGAAGCCCGGCGACAAAAATGGCATGACCGTCTTCGAACCGAGATTGGCACCTGCGCTGAGGCGGTTCGTAAGCCACCAGTAGTCAAGGAAGCGGTAGCCGTGAATGCCCTCGGCGGTAGCCTCCCGTTGCGCGTCGTAGACCAGGGCGGGCAGGCGCGGCCTGAAACCTTGATCGATGAAGGGTAGCGTGGACTGCGCGGTCAGCGGGTGGGTGCTCAGCCGGACGCCGATCTTTGTCTGGATGTCCTCTCGAAACCGTTTGAGGCTGCGAGCATAGGCACCCGAGGCCATGTTCGGGCTCCAGTAATAGGCCTTTGCACTTTCACCGCCCATACCACCGATGGAAGGAATGAAGGCGTCCTTATCGGAAAACATGTCGGGCGGCTCCTTGCCAAGCGAGACGGCGGTGTACAGCCCTTCGACCTTTTCCGCCCAACGCCGCGCCCGGGCATGGATGGCGGCGTGATCCTGCTGTGTAACATTCTCCCACCACAGCAGCCGGCCATTTGCAGCGAAGGCTTCTGTTTCCTGGTCATTATATCCGCCGAAGTCGTGCAGCCGCTCCATGAGTTGCCGAGCAATGACGGTTTCCAGTTGGGGCGGCGTGTTCGTCCGAAACCGGTTGAGGGACGGACGATAGTGGGTCGCGACCGCGGCCGAAGCGCGCGAGTCGCGACCGCCGCTCAGCGTCACATCGACAAAAGGGGGCTCCGTGAGTTCGGCAAGTTCGCAAAAAAATCGTTCTAGCGCGGCGAATGCGTCTTGCGCCGGCGGCTCGACGAACCAGCGGCCGGCGAGATTGCGTCTTTCCTCCGTTAAGCCACCGCCATCGAAGTCGATTGTCGTGCCGCCGAGGAGGCGACGCATTTCGCTGTACGGCGTGAGGTCGCCAAGGAACCAACCATGCAGCTGCTCCGCAGCCCATCCCTCCTCGGAAGGCTTGGGGGCGATCCCCGCCAACAGATGAGCCGCGATCGGGCGGTTCGACAGTGCGCAGGCGCCTTCCGCCTGCAGCAGGAATGTTCGGCCCAGCCCAAGCAAGTCATTGCGGAAGCGCACGCGCTGCGCCCGGATGTCGACGGACAGGATGCCCTGCGGAGGCGGCAGGCGCAGGAGCGATGAAGGGTCTTTGTCGATCGCCGCTGCAAAAGCCCCGGGAATCTCGGCGATCGTCGCGGAGGGTGCGATCGATCGGTAACCGAACGGCGCATGAGTGAGGAAATGCGCCGTGTTTCCATCCTCCGAGAATCGGACGAAACGCAGCCCCTGCTGTTTCTGGTGGGCGACGAATACACCGATGCCGGCTTCGGCGAAGAACCATCGGTGCTCGATAAGGTCGCACCGGGCATGGAGGCCGTATCGATCCCGCAATAGATCGATTCGCGCGTCGAGCGGCAGCGCTTGCCATTCCCGATGATTAAGCTGTGCCGCTACGAATAGCAGTGCCATACCGGCCGATGCAGAAACCTTGGCATTATAAACTTCGGCATTTTTTGTTGAGAAAGCCCGACATCGGCACCTCCTGCTTCCGGAGGCATGCGGATGATACTTGTTGCGGTCAAAACCGCAACGACGACGCACGATAATTTGTATGAGGGAGGGACATGTGATCCCAAATCAGGTGCAGCTACCAAGCTGCGCTACACTCCGGATGCTCCGGGACCCGTATTATCTCAGCGTATAGGCGCAAGGGGAGAAATGCACATGATGGCAAATCAGTGCAAGGAGATTTCGCTCGATTTCCGCCGATCACGCGAAATCCATCGGAAATCGCCGCCGTCCGCCGGGCGACTGCACCCGATAGAATGCCTGCACGGGCGGTTGCAGGCCCATTTTCCGGACAAGCGCGGTGGCAACCGTGTTGCTGTTCGTTCCGAGGACGAAATAGCGCAGTCCGAGCTTTTCGATAGCGGCCGCAGCAGCTGTTCCGTTTGCCCAGCATTGCAGAACATCGGCCTCGCTGCCTTCCATGAGAATCGACACGGTCGATGCCGGCCGCCGATAGAACTCCGGGAAGAAGGCGGTGTCCCTGCGGGAGTAGTCGGTCTCCACGGCGGTGAGAGGCCCCCTGAACGCCAGGTAGTTGAATGTTCCGTCCGGATTCTTCGCACCGCCGTTCAGTTCCCTGACGGGGTTTTCTTGCCCGTCCACCAGCGCCAGGAAGTTGTGGCGGGGCATGTATCCGAACATGGGAATCGGCCATGAGCCGAACAGGATCTTCAAGGTCTCACTCGAACCGCTTCTATTAACTCCTGTATCAGATGGCTTTCCGCAGCGCGGCCTGCAAGACGGACCTCGCATTTCTTGACGGCGGGCCGTGCTGGCGACATGCCAGGGCCGGCGTTACCTCCGGGCGGCGGGCGGCGATTTCACCAAGGCGGCCTGGACGCCCTCGATCAGCGCGGCGTCGGTGAAAGGCTTGTTCAGAAGCGGCACGTCTCCGGGGCGGTCGGCGATGGCGTTGGCGTCGGCGTAGCCGCTGATGATGATGGCCGGCCAGTCCGCCCGCAAGCTGCGGGCGAAGCGGATCACGTCGAGGCCGGAGACCAGCGGCATGGCGAAGTCGGTGAGGATGAGGTCGAATTTCTGCGGCTCGCGGCTCGAGCAGGCCGAGCGCCTCGGCGCCGCCGCCTGCGCTGACGACGCCGAAGCCGTTGTCGCGCAGCACCCGTGCGGTCAGTTCGCGCAGGCTGATGCTGTCGTCCACCAGCAAGATGACCGGAGCCTGGCCGCCGGCGTGGGTCCACGTTCTGGCCGCCGAATTCCGCACCGGCGGCAATGATACCGGTTTCTCCACCGAGCGCGGCAGCAATATGTGCATGGCGGTGCCGCTGCCCACCACGCTCTCGATGAGCAAGGTACCCCCCGATTGCCTGGCGAAGCCATAGACGGTGCTGAGGCCGAGCCCGGTGCCTTTACCGACATCCTTTGTGGTGAAGAACGGCTCGACGACCTTGGCCAGGTGCTCGGGCGAGATGCCGCAGCCTGTATCCTCGACCGTCAGCACGACATAGTCTCCCGGCCGCAGATCCTCCGATTCCCGCTCGACTGTCCGGTTGGCGCCGCGCACGGTGATCGTACCACCCGAAGGCATGGCGTCGCGCGCATTGAAGATCAGGTTGAGCAGCGCCAGTTCGAGCTGTCCGGCGTCGACATAGGCAGGCCAGACGCTTTCGTCCACCTCCCACTCGAAGCGGACAAGACCGCCGAGAACGGGAGCCACAAGCCCGTTCATGGTTTCCCCGAGTTGCGAAAGGCAGACAGAGTCCGGCTTCAGCCTCTGACGCCGTGAAAAGGCGAGCATACGATTGATCAGTTCGGCGCCTTGTTTGGCTGCGTGGCGTATCATCTGGACGATCTGGGCGGTTTCTTCGTTGGCCGGCACCCGGCGTTCAAGCAGGCCGAGGCCGCTCAGGATAGCGGCCAGCAGGTTGTTGAAATCATGGGCGATGCCGCCCGTCAGCTTGCCGATCGCATCCAGGCGCTGCGAGTGCATCAATTGATCCTCGAGCTGCCGCCGTTCGGTGACGTCGAGCAGCGTGCCGAATATCTCGGCGGGCCGGCCCTCTTCGGCGTTCGAAACGACACCCTGGTCGAGGAAGATCCGGTAGCCCCCATCGGAGCAGCGCCAGCGGAACTCGCAGGTATAGGAACCGGTCTCGCGCGCGCCGCTCAGCGCCCCTACCAGGCGCGGCAGGTCGTCGGGATGGACGCGGCTCAGCCCGAACTCCGGCTCGCTGGTGAGGCGCTCCGGCGGGAAGCCTGTCAGCCGCTCGACTGCTTCGCTAACGAAACGTGCGGCAAAAGGCGGATCGATCTCGCGCGAATGGAAGCAGATCGGCACCGCCCGCAGAATGGCTTCCTGGCGCTCCTCGGACCGGCGCAGGGCCTGCTCCGCCAGCAGCCTCTCCGACTTGACGCGAAGGTTCTCCTCCATCAGGCGCTGTTCTATCTCGGCCTGATGCTTGATCTCGCGGGTCTTCTGGTAAAGGTCGACGAAAACGGCCACCTTGGACTGGAGCATGACCGGGTCGAAGGGCTTGAACACGTAGTCGACCGCGCCGGCATCGTAGCCGCGCAGCATGTGCGCGTCCTCCTTGTTTATGGCCGTCAGGAAGATGATCGGCGTGTGCTTCGACTGATCGCGCTGGCGTATGAAGCCGGCCGTCTCGTAGCCGTCCAGCCCCGGCATGAAGACGTCGAGCAGGATCACCGCGAACTCGTCCTTGAGCAGGAAGCGAAGCGCTTCCTCGCCGGAGCTTGCGCAGACGATTTCGGCGGTCTCCTCCAGCACGACGCTGATCGCCTGCAGATTGCGGCGGTCGTCGTCGACGACCAGAACTTTTGCTCTTTCCATCGGGGCAGGGGCCTGCATCACGGCGGGTTCTGCCGCGTTTTCGGCCGCGCTCTTCTGCTTCTTCGCCTGACGACCGTGACCCATCAGTGGACCACGGCCAGCGTTGCGCCTTTTGCGGCCCGCCCAGCGCCGGCCCGGTCACGCGAGCGACCGACCCACACGCGCAGCAGCGCCAGCAGCAGGTCGAGATCGACCGGCTTGGCGATGTAGTCGGAGGCACCCGCTTCGAGGCATTTCTGCCGGTCTCCCTTCATCGCCTTGGCGGTCACTGAAATCAGCGGAATGTTGGCGATCGCGGGCCGGCTGCGGATCTCCCGCATGGTCTCGTATCCGTCCATTTCCGGCATCATGATGTCGACCAGGGCGACCGCCGTGTCGGGTGCCTGCTCGAGGATCGCGATGCCGTCCCTTCCTCGCTCGGCGTGGAATACCTGGATACCGTAGGTTTCAAGCACGCTGGTCAGCGAATAGATGTTGCGGATATCGTCGTCGACGATGAGCACCTTCGCTCCGGCGAGATCGGCATTGCCGGTGGTCGCGAACGGCTCGTCTCCTTCTTCTGGAATGGGCACGTCGCCTTCCATGCTAGGCAAGGCCGCGGCGATGAGCAGGCCGAGCTGCGCGAAATTCTCGGCCCTCGGCACGTCGGCGAATGTGGGATTCTGCGCCAGTGCCGGCTCGATCGCGTCGGCATTGGGGGCAAAGACCAGCAATTTGGAGATGAGGCCGCCCAAATACTGCGACAGACCCGCCGCCAGTTGTGTGTTCTCCTTCAGGTTGCGCCCGAAACCGAGCACGATAGCGTCGTAGCCTGAAAGATCCATGTCGTCGGCGTTGGCGGCCAGACGCCCGATCGCAGTGACCGATGTGACGCCGTCCCTTATCTCGTCGACCAGCGAGAGCCGCCGGTCGGCGTCGGCATCGATGACCAGGACCTTGCGCTGAACCCGGATCTTGCGGCGGTGGATATCCTGGAACACCCGCGCCAGCTCTTCCTGCGTCACCGGCTTGGTCGAGACGCTGGATGCGCCTTGGCGGACGAGCAGATCCAGGTGATCCGAACCCGAAATGACGGAAATCGGAATACCCCTCGTCTTCGGGTCGTGCCGCAGGAGATCGAACAGCACCCAGCCGTCAATGTCGGAAAGGCCGAGATCGAGCGTGATCGCGTCGGGCATCAGTCTGCGCGCGAGCGCCAGCGTGCCCGATCCCGCTGTGGACAGCACGCCCTTCAGCCCGTTGGAGCGAGCAAGGCCGAGCAGGACCCCCCGAACGTTGGATCGTCTTCGATTACAAGGACTACACGGTCTCCGGGCGTGATCGAGTCGCGATCGTCGTTGAACTCGACCGTCTTGTCCTGTTCCTGCACGGGAGGGGGAAGGGCGTCCGGCGGAGCGGCCTCCGATTGGGCTATCGTGGTCACAGCCGCGCGCGGACCGTCGAATGGTATCACAAGCGTGAAAGTCGAGCCCTTGCCGGGCGTGCTTTCGACCCGAAGTTCGCCGCCCAGAAGGCGTGCGATCTCGCGACTGATAGAGAGTCCCAGGCCGGTGCCGCCATATTTGCGGCTGGTGGTCCCGTCCGCCTGCTGGAACGCCTCGAAGATCAGCTTCTGCTTGTCCTTGGGGATGCCGATGCCGGTGTCGGTGACGGCGATCGCCAGCGCGTCGTTTGCCGGTTTCACGATGCCGTTGCCCGCGCCGCCGGGCGCGGCCCTGAAGCTGAGCACGACGCTGCCTTCCGAGGTGAACTTGAATGCGTTCGACAGGAGGTTGAGCACGATCTGCTGCAGTCGCTTTTCGTCGGTCCTGACGGTTTCGGGAAGCTTCGGATCGACATTGATGGTGAAGCCGAGGCCCTTGTCGGACGCCAGTTGCCGGAAAGTCCGCTCCATGTGCTGTTTCAGATGGGCGAGCGGCATGTCGCCGATTTCGATGGAAACCGTGCCGGACTCGATCTTGGACAGATCGAGGATGTCGTTGATCAAGCTGAGCAGGTCCGTTCCCGCGGAATTGATGGTGCGGGCGAAATCGACCTGCTTCTCGTTGAGATTACCCTGCTGGTTGCTTGCGAGCAGCTTCGAGAGGATGAGCAGCGAATTGAGCGGCGTGCGCAGCTCATGGCTCATGTTGGCCAGGAATTCCGACTTGTATTTGGAGGTGAGCGCAAGCTGCTCGGCCTTCTCCTCAAGCGCGCGCCGCGCCATTTCGATTTCGAGGTTCTTGGTCTCGACCTGCTTCTTCTCGTTTTCGAGAAGCTGGGCTTTCTCCTGAAGCTCCTCGTTGGTGGCGTGCAGTTCTTCCTGCTTCTTGGTCAATTCGCTCTGGCGCGCCTGCAATTCGGCGGTCAGCAATTGCGACTGCTTCAGCAGGCCCTCCGTTCGCATCGTCGCCGCGATCGTGTTCAAGACGATGCCGACCGATTCCATGAGCTGGTTGAGGAAGGACTGGTGGGTGTCGCGGAACTCGCCGAACGAGGCGAGTTCGATAACCGCCTTGACGTCGTCCTCGAACAGCGCCGGCAGGATGATGACGTTGGCCGGCCCGGCGTCGCCGAGCCCGGAGGTGATACGCACGAAATCGGGGGGCACATTGTCGAGGAGGATGGCTCGCTTGTCGGCGGCGCTCTGGCCGATCAGGCCTTCGCGCAGGGCCACGCGCTGTTTGATGGCTGTCGAACTCTCGGCTCCGTAACTGGCGGCGAGCTCGAGATAGGTGTCGCTCTCGTCGCGGCCCGCGACGTAGAAGACGCCGTATTGCGCGTTCACCAGCGGCGCCAGTTCCGACATGATCAGCCGTGAGACCGTGGTCAGGTCGCGCTCCCCCTGCAGCATGCGGGAGAAGCGCGCGAGGTTGGTCTTCAGCCAGTCCTGTTCAGCATTCTTCAGCGTCTGATCCTTCAGATTGCGGATCATCTCGTTGATGTTGTCCTTGAGCGCCGCCACCTCGCCCGACGCCTCGACCGCGATGGAGCGGGTCAGGTCGCCCTTGGTCACGGCGGTCGACACTTCCGCGATAGCGCGCACCTGCGTCGTCAGATTGGCGGCGAGCTGGTTGACGTTGTCGGTCAGGTCGCGCCACAGGCCGGCGGCGCCCGGCACGCGCGCCTGGCCGCCGAGCTTTCCTTCGATGCCCACTTCGCGCGCCACGTTGGTCACCTGGTCGGCGAAGGTGGCCAGCGTCTCGATCATGCCGTTGATGGTGTCGGCGAGCGAGGCGATTTCGCCCTTCGCGTCAACTGTCAACTTGCGCCTCAGATTGCCCTGCGCCACCGCGGTCACCACCTCGGCGATGCCGCGCACCTGGTTGGTCAGGTTGGTCGCCATCAGATTGACGTTGTCGGTCAGGTCCTTCCATGTGCCGGCAACGCCTTCGACCCGCGCCTGGCCGCCGAGCTTGCCTTCGGTACCGACTTCGCGGGCAACGCGCGTCACCTCGCCGGCGAAGGAATTGAGCTGGTCGACCATGGTATTGATGGTCGACTTCGAGCTCGAGGATTTCGCCCTTGACGTCGACGGTGATCTTCTTCGAAAGGTCGCCGCGCGCGACGGCGGTGGTCACTTCGGCGATGTTGCGCACCTGGCCCGTCAAGTTCTGGGCCATTGAGTTCACATTGTCGGTCAGATCTTTCCAGGTGCCGGCGACGCCGCGCACCTGCGCCTGGCCGCCGAGCTTGCCGTCGGATCCGACCTCACGGGCGACGCGCGTCACCTCCGATGCGAAGGAGTTCAACTGGTCGACCATCGTGTTGATGGTATCCTTGAGCTCCAGTATCTCGCCGCGCACGTCGACGGTGATCTTCTTCGACAGGTCGCCTTGCGCCACCGCGGTGGTGACTTCGGCGATGTTACGCACCTGGCCGGTGAGGTTCGCCGCCATAGCGTTGACGTTGTCGGTCAGATCCTTCCAGGTGCCGCCGACGCCGCGCACCTGCGCCTGGCCACCGAGCTTGCCGTCGGTGCCGACCTCGCGGGCAACGCGCGTCACCTCCGATGCGAAGGAGTTGAGCTGGTCGACCATCGTGTTGATCACGTCCTTGATCTGCAGGATCTCACCCAAGGCATCGACGGTGATCTTCTGCGTCAGGTCGCCGGTGGCGATGGCGGTTGCAACTTTCGACACATCCCGGAGCTGAACAGTCAGATTGCCGGCCATGGCGTTGACGTTGTCGGTCAGATCCTTCCAGGTGCCGGCGACGCCTTCCACATGGGCCTGGCCGCCGAGTTTGCCCTCGGAGCCGACTTCGCGGGCGACGCGGGTGACTTCCGACGCAAATGAATTGAGCTGGTCCACCATCGTGTTGACGGTGTCCTTCGAGCTCGAGGATCTCGCCCTTGACGTCGACGGTGATCTTTTTCGAGAGGTCGCCGCGCGCGACAGCGGTGGTGACCTCGGCGATGTTGCGCACCTGGCCGGTCAGGTTGGCCGCCATCAGGTTGACGTTGTCGGTCAGGTCCTTCCACGTGCCGCCGACGCCGCGCACCTGCGCCTGGCCGCCGAGCTTGCCTTCGGTGCCGACTTCACGCGCGACGCGCGTCACTTCGGAAGCGAAGGAATTCAGCTGATCCACCATCGTGTTGATGGTGTCTTTCAGTTCCAGGATTTCGCCCTTGACCGCGACCGTGATCTTCTTCGACAGGTCGCCCGACGCCACCGCCGTGGTAACTTCGGCGATGTTTCGCACTTGGCCGGTAAGGTTTTCGGCCATCAGATTGACGTTGTCGGTCAGGTCCTTCCAGGTGCCGCCGACGCCGCGCACCTGCGCCTGGCCGCCGAGCTTGCCTTCGGTGCCGACCTCGCGCGCCACGCGCGTCACTTCCGAGGCGAATGAATTCAACTGGTCGACCATCGTGTTGATGGTGTTCTTCAGCTCCAGGATTTCGCCCTTCACATCGACGGTGATCTTCTTGGACAGGTCGCCCGAGGCGACGGCGGTGGTCACTTCGGCGATGTTTCGCACCTGGCCGGTTAGATTATCGGCCATGAGATTGACGTTGTCGGTCAGGTCCTTCCAAGTGCCGCCGACGCCCTCCACACGGGCTTGGCCGCCAAGCTTGCCTTCGGTGCCGACCTCGCGGGCCACGCGCGTCACTTCGGAAGCGAAGGAATTCAACTGGTCCACCATCGTGTTGATGGTGTTCTTCAGTTCGAGGATTTCACCCTTCACGTCGACGGTGATCTTCTTGGACAGGTCGCCCGACGCGACGGCGGTGGTGACTTCGGCGATGTTTCGCACCTGGCCGGTGAGGTTGGTCGCCATGGCGTTGACGTTGTCGGTCAGATCTTTCCAAGTGCCTGCTACGCCCTTCACGCGGGCCTGACCGCCAAGCTTGCCCTCGGTGCCGACCTCGCGGGCGACGCGCGTCACCTCGGAGGCGAAGGAGGCAAGCTGGCCCACCATGGTGTTGACGATCTTGCCGATGCGCAGGAACTCGCCGCGCAGCGGCCGCCCGTCGATCTCGACCATCATCGTCTGGGAAAGGTCGCCCTTGGCGACCGCGCCGATCACGCGCGCCACTTCGGCCGTCGGCTGGACCATGTCCTCGATCAAATCGTTGACCGAGCGGACGCCGGATTCCCATGAGCCCGTGGCATTGCGGACGTGTCCGCGCTCGCCGATACGGCCGTCCTTGCCGACGACGCGGGAAAGGCGCTCGAACTCACGCGTGAGCTGGTCATTGAGCTCGACGATCTCGTTGAAGGTCTCGGCGATCTCCGAGATCCAGCCCGTCATAATTATTGACGAGGCGGACCGAGAAGTCGCCGCGGCGAAAGGCCCTGAGCGCCATCAGAATCTGGCGGCGATCGAGTTGGTCCCATGGAGCCTCGATATTCATGGCCTGCTCCTCAGGATGGCTGGAATGTCGAGTGACGATGTGGTGATTGGGCCGGTGCCCGGTTGATACGCCAAGTTCGCCCCCCTGCGACTGTGGACCGCGAGCAAGCCGATAGACCCCCGCCGACGCGCTCAACGCATGATCCGGCGAAAAGTTCCATAGATGCGCACCGTAGCGAATTTCTCGGGCGGGAGGAGCGCAGCTGGTTCTACCTTGTGCGCCTCGGCGCCTTCGCCCTGATCATGGCTGCCGTGATAGCGAAGAACCGGCGCGCCTGAACGGTCACACCGCCGCGGCCGCCAGCCCCCTGGCGATGTCGGCTTTCAGATCCTCGACATTTTCCAGCCCGATCTGCAGCCGGATGATCGGACCCTCGTAGGGGCCCTTGGCCACGGTGCGGTCGGCAAGCGAGACGTGCACTGCCAGGCTTTCATAGCCGCCCCAGGAATAACCCAGCCCGAAAATTCGGAGCGCGTCGAGGAAGGCGTGCGCCTGTTTCACCCCGCCGCCTGCCAGAACCACCGAAAAAATGCCGCTCGAACCGCAGAAATCGCGCTTCCACAGCGCATAGCCGGGATGGCTCTCGAGTGCCGGGTGCAGCACGCGGGCGACGCCCGCCTGCGTCTCCAGCCAGCGCGCGATGTCGAGCGCGCTTTCCTGGTGCCGCTCCAGACGGACGCCCATGGTGCGCAGGCCGCGCAACACTTGGTAGACATCGTCGGGGCCGGCGCAGCAGCCGAGCGTGATGAAGCCTTCGTGGAGTTTCGGCCAGCATTCGGCGTTGGCTGAGACCGTGCCGAGCAGCACGTCGGAATGTCCGGCCGGATATTTGGTCGCCGCGTGAATGGAAATGTCGACGCCGTGATCGAGCGGCTTGAAATAGAGCGGCGTCGCCCAGGTATTGTCCATCATCACTACCGCGCCACCGGCGTGCGCCGCCTTGGCGATGGCTGGAATATCCTGCATTTCAAAGGTGTTGGAGGCAGGCGATTCGGTGAAGACGACCTTCGTATTCGGCTTCATCAGCGCCGCGATCCCCGCACCGACATGCGGGACGTAATATTCGACCTCGACACCGAGGCGCGCCAGCATGGTGTTGGCGAAATTACGGGTCGGAAAATAGACGGAATCGACGATCAGCACATGGTCGCCCGCCGACAGGAAGGCGAGCAGCGGAATGGTCACCGCGGCAAGTCCTGACGGAACGATGATCGTGCCCGCCGAGCCTTCGAGGGCATCGATGGCCTCTGCGAGCGCGTCGGTGGTCGGCGTGGCGCGCGTGCCATAGGTATATTTCTGCGACCGCCCAGCCATTGTCGCCGCATCGGGAAACAGCACAGTCGAGGCATGCACGACCGGCGGATTGACGAAGCCGAAATAGTCGCGCGGGTCGTTGCCCGCATGCGCGAGCTGCGTGTTGATGCCCATCTTGCCAAAATCGCGTCGCGCCATTTTTGTCCCTGCCGTGCTGGTGAGGCCCAACGCATAAAGCGGTGCGCTGGCGGGCGCAACCGGACATGCTGGCAGGCCGGCGGAAGTCGTTTGAGCCAGAACGGCTTTTGGCAGGCTGAGCCCAAATTCGCGGCAAAACCAGTTGCCTGGCGGCCATTTCGTGGCCAATTGGCCTAGCGAATGGTCATTTTAGGCTCTGGATTTTCAAACTCTTGCCGATTCAGTCATTCCACTTGACCTCACTAAAATAATCGCCTTCGATGCAGTTCGTGAACGGGAGCTCAGCACGCGCGTCTTTTAGCGATGCCACGTTTCGGAAATGGGCCGGAGCGGAATGCTGCTTTCGCACGAAAAAAACAGGGATTCGATCCCGAACAACAGAAAAGGGTTAGCGGGTATGAAACACACTGTGAAAGTCATTCTCGGCGCGGCCGTGCTCGGAATGGCGGCTTCGGCCGCTTCCGCCGCCACGCTGGACGATGTCAAGGCGAAGGGGTTCGTGCAATGCGGCGTCAACACCGCTCTTGCCGGATTCTCGGCGCCGAATGACAAGGGCGAATGGACCGGCCTCGATGTCGATTTCTGCCGCGCGGTCGCGGCTGCCGTATTCGGCGACGGCACCAAGGTCAAGTTCACCGGCCTGAGTGCCAAGGACCGCTTCACCGCACTGCAGTCGGGCGAAATCGACATCCTGTCACGCAATACGACCTGGACGGTCAACCGCGACACGGCGCTTGGTCTGAATTTCGGCGGCGTCACTTATTACGACGGCCAGGGTTTCATGATCAACGCCAAGAAGCTGCCCGGCGTTAATTCGGCGCTGCAGCTTTCCGGCGCCTCCGTTTGTGTCCAGGCGGGCACCACGACCGAATTGAACTTGGCGGACTACTTCAAGGCCAACAACCTCGAATACAATCCCGTTGTCTTCGAGAAATTCGAGGAGGCGAACGCCGCCTACGACGCGGGCCGTTGCGATGCCTATACGACGGACCAATCCGGCCTCTACGCGGTGCGCTTGCAGATGTCGGCGCCGGACGACCATGTCGTGCTGCCCGAGATCATCTCCAAGGAGCCGCTCGGACCCGCCGTGCGTCAGGGCGACGACCAGTGGTTCGACATCGTCAAATGGACCTATTTCGCGCTGCTCAACGCCGAGGAAGCGGGCGTCACCCAGGCCAATGTGGAGGAGATGAAGAACTCGCCCAACCCGGACATCAAGCGGCTGCTCGGCGTGGAGGCTGAGACGAAGATCGGCACCGACCTCGGGCTCGACAATGCCTGGGTTGCCAACATCATCAAGGCTACCGGCAACTATGGCGAGATTTTCGAGCGTAACGTGGGCAAGGATAGCCAGCTGAAGATCGCGCGGGGCGTCAACGCCTTGTGGACCAAGGGTGGCCTTCAATACGGCATGCCCATCCGCTGACCGCCGCACGGGCCGGAGGGGATTTCCCTTCCGGCCTTTGGGTCTTTTTGCCCCAGTCATAGGAAGGGGAACCCTGTGGCGACCCAAGACATCCTGCACGCTGAGCCTGCCAAGGCTTCGATCCTCTATGATCCCAAGGTGCGCAGCCTGGTGTTCCAGGTGGTGCTCCTTGTGCTGCTGGTTCTCGGCGTCTGGTGGATCGTCGACAATACGATCGAGAACCTGCGTCGCTCGAACATCTCGACCGGTTTCGCCTTTCTTCGGGGTCGTGCCGGATTCGATATTTCGGACAGGCTGGTAGACTATTCGTCGGACTCCTCCTACGGCCGCGCGCTGCTCATCGGGTTTCTGAACACCCTGGTGATTGCCATCACCGGCATTATCGCGGCCACGATCATCGGCTTCCTGGTCGGCATTGGCCGGCTGTCCCACAACTGGTTGATCCGGAAGATCGCCACGGTCTATGTCGAGTTGTTCCGCAACATCCCGCCGCTGCTCGTTATTCTCTTCTGGTATCAGGGTGTGCTCGCGCTGCTGCCGGCGGTGCGCGACAGCTACGGGCTGCCGTTCGGCTCTTACCTGAACAATCGCGGTTTTTATTTTCCGAAGCTCATCTGGGGCGAGGGCGCCTGGCTTATCCTCGCCGGTCTTGTTCTCGGCGTCGCATTCAGCTGGTTCGTCGCCTACCGTGCGCGCCAACGGCAGATGGCGACGGGGCAGCAATTCCCGGTGTTTCTGACCAGCCTGGCGCTGATTATCGGCATGCCGTTGCTCGGACTTGTCCTCGGCGGCTTCCCGGTCACCCTCGATTTTCCGCAGAAGGGCACTTTCAATCTGACCGGCGGAACCAATGTGAAGCCCGAGTTCCTGTCGCTTTTCCTCGCGCTTTCCTTCTACACGGCGGCCTTTATCGCCGAGATCGTGCGTGCCGGCATTGTCGGCGTCAGCAAGGGGCAAACCGAAGCCTATTCGGCGCTTGGGCTTAGTTCGGGGCAAGGTCTCAGGCTGGTCATCATTCCGCAGGCGATGCGTATCATCATCCCGCCACTGACCAGCCAGTTTCTCAACCTGACCAAGAACTCGTCGCTGGCGGTGGCGATCGGTTATCCCGACCTCTACGCGATCGGCGGGACCATCCTCAACCAGACCGGCCAGGCGATCGAGATCGTCGCCATTTTCATGGTCATCTATTTGAGCTTGAGCCTGCTGACGTCGCTGTTCATGAACTGGTTCAACGCCAAGATGGCGCTCAAGGAGAGATGAGCCATGGATGAACATGATCTCTCCTGGGTGCGCACCGAGATGACGCTTGCGCAAGCCGCGCCGCGGTCGGAGGTTGGACTGGCGGCATGGGCCCGCAAGAACCTTTTCGCGTCGCCCCTGGATTCCGCCTTGACGATTCTTGCGGCGCTGGCACTCGCATGGGCGCTGCCGCAGATACTGAACTGGTTGTTTTTCAGCGCCGTATGGAGCGGCGCCGACCGTACGGCCTGCCTGACAACCGAACAGGGCGGCCAGCTTCCGGTCGGCTGGTCGGGTGCATGCTGGCCGTTTGTAAGCGGCAGGTTCGGACAGTTCATGTTCGGTCGCTATCCGCTCGACGAGCGCTGGAGAGTCATTCTTACCGGCATCATTTTCGTTGCATTGCTGGTGCCGCTGCTCACCCCGCGCGCACCGTTCAAGCGACTGAATGCGATCCTGTTTTTCGCAATTTTTCCCTTCGTCGCGTTCGTCCTGCTCCTTGGCGGGTATTTTGGACTGCCCTATGTCGAAACGCCGCTTTGGGGCGGCCTGATGGTCACGCTGGTGATCTCTTATGTAGGCATCGTGGTGTCCCTGCCGCTCGGCATACTTCTGGCGCTGGGGCGGCGCTCCAAAATGCCCGCAGTGAAACTGTTGTCGGTGATCTTCATCGAGGCCATTCGCGGCGTGCCGCTGGTGACGGTGCTGTTCATGGCGAGTTTCATGCTGCCGCTGTTCGTTCCGCCCGGCATAACCTTCGACAAGCTGCTGCGGGCGCTGATCGGCGTCGCCTTGTTCGCCTCCGCCTACATGGCCGAGGTGGTACGAGGCGGCCTGCAGGCGATCCCCAGGGGCCAGTATGAAGGCGCCGATTCGCTTGGCCTCAGCTATTTGCAGAAGACGCGGCTCATCATCCTGCCGCAGGCGATCAAGCTCGTCATTCCGGGTATCGTTAACACCTTCATCGGTCTGTTCAAGGACACGACGCTGGTGCTGATCATTTCGATGTTCGACTTGCTCGGTGTGGTGAAGCAGAACATTTCGGGCGATCCGACCTGGGCAACGCCGCAGACCGCCAAAACCGGGTACGTCTTTGCCGCCGCGGTCTTTTGGATGTTCTGCTTCGGCATGTCGCGCTATTCCATGTACATGGAACGCCGGCTCGATACCGGCCACAAACGATAAAAGATAAGGGGAACTGCCGATGGTCATCGAAAACGCAGTCAGCGCCGACGAGATCAAAGTCGATGTCAAGAAAATGCATGTCTCCGACACCGATGTCGCCATCGACATCGTCAACATGCACAAATGGTACGGCGATTTCCACGTCCTCAAGGACATCAATCTGAGAGTGATGCGCGGCGAGCGTATCGTCGTGTGCGGCCCTTCCGGTTCGGGCAAATCGACGATGATCCGCTGCATCAACCGGCTGGAAGAGCACCAGAAGGGCAAGATCATCGTCGATGGCAAGGAACTGACCAACGACCTGAAGAAGATCGACGAGGTCCGCCGCGAAGTCGGCATGGTGTTCCAGCATTTCAACCTGTTTCCGCACCTGACGATCCTGGAAAACTGCACGCTGGCGCCGATCTGGGTGCGCAAGACGCCGAAGAAACAGGCCGAAGAGATCGCCATGCACTTCCTGACCCGGGTGAAGATACCGGAGCAGGCCAACAAATATCCGGGCCAGCTTTCGGGCGGCCAGCAACAGCGCGTGGCGATAGCGCGTTCGCTGTGCATGAATCCGCGCATCATGCTGTTCGACGAGCCGACCTCGGCGCTCGATCCCGAGATGATCAAGGAAGTGCTGGAGACCATGGTCAGCCTCGCCGAGGAAGGCATGACCATGATTTGCGTGACGCACGAAATGGGATTTGCCCGCAAGGTCGCCAACCGGGTGATCTTCATGGATCAGGGCCAGATCGTCGAGCAGAACATGCCGAGCCAGTTCTTCGACAACCCGCAGCACGAGCGCACGAAACTGTTCCTGAGCCAGATTTTGCACTAGGCGAAGGCTGCTCTGGTGGAACGCCGGCGTCAAAGCGCCGGCTTCGCCTCGCAGCGCCATAATTCAGCAGACCATTCACGCAGTTCTTCGTCCATGGGGGATCATGAGAAAGTTTGCGCGGCGGCTTTGCCTGGCAGTCGTCGCCACAGCATTCGCGGTTGCGTTGGGAATGCTGGTTCCACGCCCGATCTTTTCCGCCGCCGAGGCTGAGGACGCTGCCGCAACGCGGCGTATCCTGGTGCTGACCAATCCGATACACACCGATATCGCGATTCCCATCGACGCCCGCATACGTGACAAGTTTGCGTTTCTGGAACAGGCCGGCATTCCGGCGGGTCATCACGATGCCCGCTGGCTGGTTTTTGGCTGGGGTGGGCGCGCCTTCTATCTTGAAACGCCGGCTTGGAGCGAGTTGAAGCCGCTCCCTGTATTTAAGGCGCTGACGCTCGACCGCTCGGTCATGCATGTCGATGTAGCCGGCGAGATAGCGGAACCGCACCCCGCGGTCACCGGCTTCGATGCGAGCGAAGCCGAGTTCGACCGTCTCGTCGACTTCATCGCCGACAGCTTCGAGCGTGGGGAGGATGGGCCGATCCTTATTGCCGGCGCCGAATACGGCTCAGACGACCGGTTTTTTGAATCAAAAGGCTATTTCAACGCGTTCGCCGGTTGCAACACCTGGACCGCACGGGCGCTGCGCGAGGCAGGACTAAGGACCGGATGGTGGAATCCGCTGCCCGCGACACTGGCTGTGTCGCTACGGCTCTACAATTGACCTTCTGTCAGAGTTCACTGGGCTCCCATCCGTAGAGCCAGTCGAGGTCGGCGGCGAGTTTTTCGGGCGGACGCGTCTTCAGCACCAGATTTCGCGCGAGCGCCACCGGCCCGGATGCGTGCCAGGCGAAGCGGTTGAACGCCCCGCGCCGCGCGACTTTTTCGACGCGTGGGCGGCGGGCGGCCTCCCAAGCGGCAAGCGCTTTAGCGAGATTGTCGGGAGCGGCTGCGACGTTGGCGGCCAGCGTCCAGGCATCTTCGACAGCCATGGCCGCGCCCTGCGCCGCAAATGGCGTCATCGCATGGGCGGCGTCACCGATCAGCGCTACGCCGGGGAAAGTCCAGGGCGGCCTGCGGTCGACCGTGTGGACAGGCCATGCGGTCCATGGGCCGGCCTCGTCGGCGAGCCGGGAAAGCACCGGTGCGGTGGAGCGCATCGCCCTTCTGAGCGGCGCGACGTCCGCTTGGCCCGACCAGGTCTCGGCAAACCCTCGGGCAGGCGTGAAGGCGGCAAGGTTGATTGCCGCGCCGCCGCGAACCGGATAGGCGATAAGGTGGAAGCCGCTGTGCAGAAAGGCGGTAACCGCGTCCGCGGACGTGATCTCGACCAGCGCCCTGCCGGCCGGGCTGTCCGAAGGCAGCGTCGTCCGCCAGGCGACTTCCCCGGAATAGCGGCTCTGGCGCGATCGGCTGAAATGCGCCCGCACTGCCGACCTGACGCCGTCGGCCCCGACAAGCAGCAGCCCGCCTGCTTCGCTTCGCCCGGCCTCGCCGGCGATTGTCACCACGACGCCGGCGCTCGATTGCGCCAGGCCGGTAACGGCCGCGCCCGTGACCAGGCGGATGCCGGATGTCTCGTTGACCCGTGAAAGCAGCGCGCCTTGCAGGTCGGCACGGTGCAGCGCGAGGTAGGGGGCGTTCCAGCGCCTTTCGGCGGCCTCGCCGAGCGGCACCCGAGCAAGCTCGGCGAGCGTGCGGCCGTCGCGCAGGAGCACGGCACTCGGACGCACGGCAGTCTCAAGCAGCGCAGGAAGCACGCCAAGCCGACCGAGGATGCGGGTCGCGTTGGGCGAGAGCTGGATGCCGGCCCCGACTTCTTCCAGTTGCGGCGCGCGCTCGAACACCTGAACGGAAAAGCCGCGCGACGCGAAGGCCAGAGCGGCGGCAAGCCCTGCAATGCCCGCGCCGGCGATGATGATCTGGTTTTGCGGCGTACCGTTCACCGGACGGCCGGACCGGACGTCCGGTCAGGCGGCGCGGTGATAGAAGCTGCCTTCCGGCCGCGTTTCATCGGTCCTCAGCGAAGCGTTGAAGCGAAAGAGGGTCGAGCAATAGGGGCAGACGATCTCGGAATCGCTCCCTATATCAAGGAAGACATGCGGATGGTCGAAGGGCGGATTGGCGCCGACGCACATGAATTCCTTGACGCCGATTTCGATGACGGGGTGGCCCGCATCGTTCTGAAAGTGGGGAATGGTGCCGCCGGCCATCTTTGTCTCCTGTCGCTTGCGCGTCGCGTCATAGCAAGCGCTTGCAGCATAGCCAATCCGTTTGCAAGACATGTGAAATGAAACTGTCGCAAAAGCCTGTCAGAAGCTAAGCTGAGCCGGATAACGGCCGAGAGCGATGCAAGGGACTACGGGAACATGAACGAACTAAAGCCGGTCCAGTCCGAATTCATCACGGTCGCCCCTGATGGCGAAGCGGGCTACGGCAATCCCGACCGCTTCGTCAACCGCGAGTTCTCCTGGCTGCAGTTCAATCGCCGGGTGTTGGAGGAATCGCTCAATCCGCGTCATCCGGCGCTGGAGCGCGTGCGCTTCCTGTCGATCTCGGCCGACAATCTCGATGAGTTTTTCATGGTCCGCGTCGCCGGCCTCGCCGGCCAGATCCGCGAGGGGATCACGCTCAGGAGCCCCGATGGCCGCACGCCGGAACAGCAGCTCGAGCAGTTGCTGGTCGAGGTCGGGCGTCTGCAGGAGGACCAGCAGAAGAGCCTGTCCATGCTGATGAGCCTCCTGAAGAAGGAAGGCATCGAGATCGTGACAGCGGAGGCGTTGAGCAAGGACGAGAAGGGCTGGCTGGAAAGCCATTTCCAGGAGCAGGTTTTTCCGGTTCTGACGCCGCTTTCCATTGACCCGGCGCATCCGTTCCCGTTCATTCCCAATCTCGGCTTCTCGATCGCGCTGCAGCTCCGCCACCGCAAGAATAACGAGCAGATGACGGCGCTGCTGCGCCTGCCGGTGGCGCTCAAGCGCTACATCAGGCTGCCCGACCGCAAGGGCTCGGTTCGCTTTATCCCGATCGAGGAAACCGTCGGCGTTTTCATCGGCAGGCTTTTCCCGGGCTACGAGGTCAAGGGATCTGGCACCTTCCGCATCATCCGCGACAGCGATATCGAGGTCGAGGAGGAGGCCGAAGATCTGGTGCAGCTCTTCGAAACGGCGCTCAAGCGGCGGCGGCGCGGCTCGGTCATCCGTATCGAATTCGACGCGCAGATGCCGTGGGAGCTGCGCGACTTCGTGGCTGGGGAGCTAGGTGTGTCGGGCAGCCGCATAAGCGTGCTGACCGGCCCGCTGGCGCTCAACCAGATTTCGGAAATCGTCGCCATTCCTCGCGACGATCTGAAGTTTCCACCCTACAATCCGCGGTTTCCGGAGCGCATCCGCGAGCATGGCGGCGACTGCTTTGCAGCCATCCGCGAGAAGGACATCATCGTCCACCACCCCTACGAATCCTTCGACGTGGTCGTGCAGTTCCTGCGCCAGGCAGCCGCCGACAACGAAGTCGTCGCCATCAAGCAGACGCTCTACCGCACTTCCAACGACAGCCCGATCGTGCGCGCGCTGATCGACGCGGCCGAGGCGGGCAAGTCGGTCACGGCGCTTGTCGAGCTCAAGGCGCGCTTCGACGAGGAGGCCAATATCCGCTGGGCCCGCGACCTGGAGCGGGCCGGTGTGCAGGTTGTGTTCGGCTTCCTGGAGCTGAAGACCCATTCGAAAATGTCACTGGTGGTTCGGCGTGAGGACGGCCGCCTGCGTAGCTACGTCCATCTCGGCACCGGCAACTACCACCCGATCACCGCGCGAATCTACACCGACCTATCCTTTTTCACCACCGACCCGCTGATTGCCCGCGACGTCGCGCAACTGTTCAATTTCATCACCGGCTATGCCGAACCCACTGAGGAAATGCGTCTGGCGATTTCGCCATTTACACTGAGAAGCCGCATTTTGAAGCACATCGCGGATGAAATAACGCATGCGCGAGAAGGCCGCCCCGCGCGCATCTGGATGAAGATGAATTCGCTGGTCGATCCGGTCATCATAGACGCCCTTTACGACGCCAGTCGCGCCGGCGTCGAAATCGATCTCGTGGTGCGCGGCATATGCTGCCTCAGGCCGCAGGTGCCGGGCCTGTCGGAGAATATCAGGGTAAAATCGATCGTCGGCCGCTTCCTGGAGCACAGCCGCATCTACTGCTTCGGCAACGGACACGGCCTGCCGTCGGACGAGGCGATCGTCTATATCAGTTCGGCCGATCTGATGCCGCGCAACCTCGATCGCCGCGTCGAGACGATGGTGCCGATCACCAATCCGACCGTGCACGAACAGGTGCTCGGCCAGATTATGCTCGGCAACCTTGTGGACAACCAGCAAAGTTTCGAAGTATTGCCTGACGGCACCTCGCGGCGCGTGACGCTGGACGAGGGCGAGGAACCGTTCAACGCGCAGGAATATTTCATGACCAATCCGAGCCTTTCGGGACGGGGTGACGCGCTGAAGTCGCATGCCCCCAAGCGCATCGCGCAGTTCAAGCGCCGCAAGAAAACCATCGCGTCCGTCGACTGATGATCGCCCAATCCCAGGGCCGGCTGCAGGGCCGCCGGCCACTGTCGATCATCGACATCGGGTCGAACTCGATCCGCCTCGTCATCTATGAGGGCATCGCCCGTTCGCCGACCGTTCTGTTCAACGAAAAGATGCTTGCCGGCCTGGGCCGCGGCATCGTTTCGACCGGCAGGCTCGACCCGGAAGCGGTTACCCGCGCCATCGAGGAGTTCCGGAGATTTCGCGCGCTTTCGGACCAGGCCGGCGCGGAGGAGCTTCATGTCATCGCCACCGCCGCTGCACGCGAGGCGGTAAACGGTCCCGACTTCATCCACCGCGCCGAAAATATCCTCGGCACCGAAATCCGCGTGCTTAGCGGCCGCGAAGAGGCCCATTACTCGGCGCTTGGGGTGATCTCCGGCTTCCACCCGGCCGACGGCATCGCTGGCGATCTCGGCGGCGGCAGCCTCGAGCTTGTCGATGTGGCGGGCGAGGCGATCGGCGACGGCATCACTTTGCCTCTCGGCGGCCTGAGATTGCAGGATATGTCCAGGAACTCGCCTGCCGTAGCCGCACGGATCGCACGAGAGGAGCTTGCCAAGGCCAAGCTGCTCAAGGCCGGGCAGGGCAGGGTGTTCTATGCGGTCGGCGGCACGTGGCGAAACCTTGCCCGTCTGCACATGAACATGACCGGCTACCCGCTCAACGTCATGCACCATTACGAACTGGGCATCGAAAGCTCCTCCGCCTTCCTGAGGCAGGTCGCGCGCGGCGACATCGACAAGATGAAGGGCATCGAGGGCATCTCGAAGAACCGCCGCACCCTGCTGCCTTACGGCGCCGCCGTTCTGCTTGAGATCATCGCCGCGATGGAGCCGTCGAAGATCGTGGTCTCGGCGCTCGGCGTTCGCGAGGGCTTCCTGTTTTCGCTGCTATCGAAGCAGGAGCAGCGCCTCGATCCGCTGATTGCGGCCTCCGAGGAGCTTGCCGTGTTGCGCGCCCGCTCCGTCACTCACGCCCACGAACTGGTGCAGTGGACGGGGCAATCGCTTGCCGCCTTCGGTGTCGAGGAGACGGAAGAGGAAGCCCGTTATCGCCACGCCGCCTGTCTGCTGGCCGACATCGGCTGGCGTGCGCATCCCGAATACCGCGGCACGCAGTCGCTGAACATCATCGCGCATGCCTCCTTCATCGGCGTCGACCATCCCGGCCGCGCCTTCCTGGCGCTGGCCAATTTCTACCGCCACGAAGGGCTGTTCACCGAGGCGGCCGCTTCGGTGCTGACCGCGCTGGCAACGCCACGTTATGTCGAGCGTGCCCGGCTGCTCGGCGGACTGCTACGCGTCGTTTATTTGCTGTCGGCGTCAATGCCCGGCGTCATTCCGAAGCTCAGATGGGAAAACCGCGTCGGCGGCGCCTTGGCATTGGTCATTCCTTCCAGCCATGCCGGGCTGGCCGGCGAGCGCCCGGCCGGACGGCTGGCGCAACTGGGGAAGCTCACCGGGCGCAAGCTCGAACTCGCCGTGGAAGGCGAGCAGGCGATCTTCGCGATCAAATAGCAGACAGCCGCTCGCCTTCAGTCGCGCCTTGCGTCGACTGACAGCGCGCCAGGTCCATGGACGGCGAGAACCAGGAAGCCGCCGGCGATGGCGATGTTCTTCATCAGCGCCTGCATGTTCATCAGCACCAGCACCGGATCGTCGCCTCCCCGGCCGTAGTGGCCAAAATACGCGGCAGCGAGGCAGAACGCGGCAAGCAGCCAGCACGCGATCCGGGTCTGGAAGCCGACCAGGATACACAAGCCCGCGATCAGTTCGAATAGGCCGCTGGCCCATGTCACCAAGTCCGGCATCGGCAGGCCGAGGTCGGTGAAATAGGCAGTCGTGCCCTCGATGTCGCCGAATTTGTCGAAGCTGGCCAGGATGAACATGGCCGCAAGGAGAATGCGGCCGACGAGAACGATCGCGCTGCCAGTCATGGTAATTCCCCGAATTGCAGATCGGGAAAAGATACTGCGTTTTCGTTTGCGGGCGAGTCACGGCGAGCGCGTGAACGCAAAAAAGCCCGGGCGAACCCGGGCTTTTTTGAATGCGGATAAGATCAGCCGCGGCCGTCGACCGAAAGCGCACCGGCGCCGAAAGCTGCAAGCACGGCCAGCCCACCGGCAATCGCCAGGTTCTTCTGGAAGAACAGAAGCTGGACCTGGTCGGCAAAGTCGAGATGCGCGATCAGGGTGGCCGCGATGGTGAAGAGCGCCAGCGCGATTGCGGCGATTCGCGTCTGGTAGCCTACCAGTATCGCGAGACCGCCAAAGAGTTCGAGCAGGCCGACGAGAACCGCTACCACGGTCGGGAAGGGCAGGCCGATGCTGCCGAACCAGCCGGCTGTTCCGGCGATGCCGGTGAGCTTGGCGAAGCCAGCAAGAATGAAGATCAGCGAAAGCAGGACGCGTCCGACCGCGATCAGGGCGGCGTTGTTGGCGACGAAGCCGCTCTTGACGACAGCGACGTTGGAAGAAGACATGAGTGATTCTCCGGAGGGTTTATTCCTCCGCCAGATAAACGAATCCGGCCGCTCACCAAAGCCCGGAATTTGGCGACAGATCGTTCACAGGAGAATATTTTTCTAGCCGGGACGCGTCATGTCCTCGGGGCGGACCAGCCGCTCATATTCCTCTTCGGTGACAAGCCCGGTGGCGAGCGTTTCCTCGCGCAAGGTGGTGCCGTTCTTGTGCGCCGTCTTGGCGATTTTGGCAGCATTATCGTAGCCGATTTTCGGCGCCAGCGCCGTCACCAGCATCAGCGACCGGTCGAGCGCCGCCTTGATGTTGTCTTCGCGAGCCTCGATGCCCACGACGCAATTGTCGGTGAACGAGACCGCCGCGTCGGCCATGAGTTGCACCGATTGCAGGAAATTGTAGGCCATCAGCGGATTGTAGACATTGAGTTCGAAATGGCCCTGGCTGCCGGCGAAGGTGATAGCTGCATGATTGCCGAACACCTGGACGCAGACCTGCGTCAGCGCCTCACACTGGGTCGGATTGACCTTGCCAGGCATGATAGACGAGCCCGGCTCGTTTTCCGGCAGCGCCAGTTCTCCGAGCCCTGAGCGCGGGCCCGAGCCGAGGAAACGGATGTCGTTGGCGATCTTGAACAGGGCGGCCGCTGCCGCGTTGATCGCGCCGTGCGAAAAAACCATCGAATCGTGCGCTGCCAGCGCCTCGAACTTGTTGGGCGCCGTGACGAAGGCGAGGCCGGTGATGGCGGCGACGCGCTCGGCGACCTTTTCGGCGAAGCCGACCGGCGCGTTGAGGCCCGTGCCGACCGCGGTGCCGCCTTGCGCCAGTTCCATCAGCCCGGGCAGGGTCAACTCGATCCGCTTTATCGACGAAGCAACCTGCGCGGCGTAGCCGGAAAATTCCTGGCCGAGCGTCAGCGGCGTGGCGTCCTGCGTGTGGGTGCGTCCGATCTTGACGATATTGGCGAACGCCCTGGTCTTGGCTTCCAGGGCGGCACGCAGATGCCGTAAGGCGGGCAGCAGGTGATGAACGATCCGATCGGCGCAAGCGATGTGCATTGCCGTGGGATAGGTGTCGTTCGACGACTGGCTCATGTTGACGTGGTCGTTTGGATGGACCGGCTTCTTCGATCCCATGACGCCGCCCAGCATTTCGATGGCGCGGTTGGAAATGACCTCGTTGGCGTTCATGTTGGATTGCGTGCCGGAACCGGTCTGCCAGACCACCAGCGGGAAATGCTCGTCGAGCTTGCCCTCGATGACCTCCTGCGCCGCCTTGACGATCGTCTCGCCGAGCGCCGGATCGAGGCATCCAAGTTCCATGTTGGCTTCCGCGGCGGCGCGCTTGACGATGCCGAGCGCCCGCACCACCGACAGCGGCTGCTTTTCCCAACCGATCCTGAAATTGCCGAGCGAACGCTCGGCCTGCGCGCCCCAGTAGCGGTCGGCAGTGACTTGGATCGGCCCGAACGTGTCGGTTTCGGTTCTTTCAGCGCACACGGTCCGTCTCCCGGAAATTTTTCAATGCCGGCAACGGCCTACCGCTTTGCACAATGGGCTTCAAGCGCAGATTGGGCGGGCATTCGATACAAATCGGTTCAAAGCAGTGAACGCCCTGTACGCGCAAGCCTGAACGCTTCCGGGGGCTTGTAAAAGTGCCTCTGCAGGCGGGGGAGCAGGTCGCCTTGCCAAGCGGCGGAACTGGCCAGCGCCGATTGGTGGCGTGCGTGCGCCGCAGCATCGGCGAAGCGGAAGAACGCGACGAACACATTTTCATTGGCGCGCACCGGCAGGCGCGGAAAACTATTTTCCGCGTGTTCGGTGACGAAAGCGGCGAGGAGCGGCGCTCCGAGACCGGCAAGCTGCGGCGCTGCTTCCTTCCGGAACAAATCGACGAAATCCGCTTCCCCGGCGGGTTCGACGTGGAAGACCGTCGCCGTGACAATGGTGCCTGCGGGGTCGCGCCCGCCGCGTTCGGCTCCGGTGAGGTCGAAGGCCGAACCCGGCCATGCCGGCGTAAGCAACAGCACGTCGTCGGATGAGATCATCGTGGCGTTGGCGGCGTCCTTGTGCTCGGCCCAGACCGGACCGCCATAGAAGGCTTCCAGCGACGCCCGCCGCGCTTCCATGTCGTCGAAGCCGCGCAGCCAGATAAGCCGATCGGGACGGTCCAGGTCGCGGAACTGGCCGATGACCTTCATGCCGGTCTCTTCCTGTGGTTCGACGAGATGGTTGTCGAAGACGTCGATCAGCGCATCACGCCTGCCGGGATGGAGCGTATACTGGCGCAGTTCGACGACCGGCGAGAACCTCGTTTGCGCGCCGTTTGCGAATACGCCGGCAGTCCAGGCCTGTTCGTCCATGCAGTTTCTCCAAAACAGGGTGATTGCCCTGTTAATAACAGACCGGTTGCCCGGTTTTGTCAATGTGCTATTTTCGCGGTGAAGGAGTGCGGTGATGGTTGGACGAACGGGAAGCCCGCACAGACGGACGAACGACCCCGAAGGCATGCGGCAGAGGATACTGGACGTGGCCGAACTGGCCTTCCAGGAACGAGGGTATCACGCTACCAGCCTGGGCGACCTGATGCAGGCCGCGGGGGTGACGGGCGGCGCGCTGCACCACCATTTCGCGACTAAGAAGGCGCTTGGCATGGCGGTGATCGCCGAGCGGGTGGCGGCGGCGGTGGAAGAGACATGGCTAAGGCCAATCGAGGAAGCGGCGTCGGCGCGTGAAGGCGTCGCCCAAGTCTTTGCGGCGGTGGCCGGCGAACTGGAGCGCCAAGGTTTCGTGCGCGGCTGCCCGCTCAACAATCTGGCGCATGAATTGTCGCTGGCCGATGACGATTTCCGCTTGGTGCTCGCCGGCATCTTCGAGGCGTGGCGGGAGGCCATCGCCGACAGGCTGCGGCTCGACCAGGAAAGCGGCGCGGAGCAGGGAACCGATCCGGACCGCTTCGCCGCGCTGACGGTCGCAGCCTATTCCGGGGCGATGTCCATGGCCAAGACCGAGCAGGATGCCGGCATGCTGAGGGTTTGCGCCGAGGCGCTGGCGGCGGGCCGCTGACGCCCGCCCGGTCCGTTGCCCGAAAGGGCGGGGCTGCGTCAGACGAATCCCAACTGCTGTACCGTCTGGAACAGAGCGAGCAGCATGATGAGGCAGCCGACGAGCCGCAGAAGTGTCTGCTCGCGCATCGCCTTGACCATCCATCCGGCAAGTGGCGCGGCGACTATGCCGCCCACGATCAGCCCCAGCACTGAGCTTGCATGCGTCGACAGCGCCCCCGCCTCCTGCCAGTGCCCAGTGACGAGCGCGACGATGAAGGTGATGGACACTGCGAGCGTGATCAGGAATTCGCTGGCGTTGACGGTACCGATCACATAGCGGGGCGGTGCGCCGGCCCCGAGCAACCCAGTGACCACCATCGGCCCCCATCCGCCGCCGCCCGCCGCGTCCAGGAACCCGCCCGCCGCGCCCAGCGGCGCCACAAGGCGGGTCGGAACGGGATTGCTGGGGAGCTTGCGGAACGATCGGACGAACAGCCACAGCCCGATCACGGCGAGGTAGGTCGTGACATAAGGTTTCACCATATCGCCGTCGAAGGAGGTCAGCACGAAGGCGCCGAGGCAGCCGCCCAGAACGCCGAACGGCGCGAGCCGCCAGAACAGCTTCCAGTCGATATTGCGGTGATAGTGATGGGCGTAGCCGGATGCGCCCGTGGTGAATACTTCGGCCGCATGCACAGCGGCGGAAGCCTGCGCGGGCGGGACGCCGAAGGAGAGCAGCACGGTCGACGAGATCGCGCCGTAGGCCATGCCGAGCGCGCCGTCGACCGCCTGGGCAAGAAAGCCGACAACGGCGAACAGAATGAATTCAGTCATTGGTGTCCGCCATGAGAGAGCGCCGCGCCAGGCGCCCATGGATTGGACATGCCCGATATTTTTGCATGTAGAGCATGCCGGTGCACCCTTCGGCAAAGCACGATATTCCAGAGACGGCGACTGGCTTGGCGGAAACACCGCGACGCCATCCAAAATTTTGAAAAGCAGAATCCTCGAGTCTGGCGCAAAAGGCCGCTTCCCACGTGGTTCGGTCTCGCCCGTGCCCATCAGCGGTGTTTGCCCACATGCAAGAGCGCCCCTCGCAGTGGTTGGTTGCGGGGGGCGCCTTTTGTCAAATTCGTTTCTTCGGATTTCTCCTCCGAAACTCCTTTGACACCGCGCAAACGCCGATGGCGGTCATTGGTTCCAAAAAATTTCGTGAGCCGCCGAATTTTTCCGACCGAGGTTTTGCCGCAAACAAAAGGGCGGCATCGCTGCCGCCCTTTCGGTAACTGAAGGCTAATGGGCTGGATTAGAAATCCATGCCGCCCATGCCGCCCATGCCGCCGCCGCCCATGCCGCCCGGCATGCCGCCGCCGGCCGAGTCCTTCTTCGGAGCTTCGGCGATCATGGCTTCGGTGGTGACCAGCAGGCCGGCGACCGAGGCCGCGTCCTGGAGAGCCGTGCGCACGACCTTCATCGGATCGACGATGCCCATGGCGATCATGTCGCCATATTCACCGGTCTGGGCGTTGAAGCCGAAGGTCACGCCCTTGTTGTCGAGGATCTTGCCGGCGACGATCGAGGCCTCGGCCCCGGCGTTGGCGGCGATCTGACGGGCCGGAGCCTGCAGTGCGCGGCGCACGATGTTGATGCCGGCCTGCTGGTCCGAGTTCACACCGGTCGCCTTGATGGCCTGCGAAGCGCGCAGCAGCGCAACGCCGCCGCCGGCCACGATGCCTTCTTCAACGGCTGCACGCGTGGCGTTCAGCGCGTCGTCGACGCGGTCCTTCTTTTCCTTGACCTCGACTTCGGTGGCGCCGCCGACGCGGATGACGGCAACACCGCCGGCCAGCTTGGCGAGACGCTCCTGCAGCTTCTCCTTGTCGTAGTCCGAGGTGGTCTCCTCGATCTGCTGCTTGATCTGGGCGACGCGGCCCTGGATCTCGGCCTTCTTGCCGGCGCCGTCGACGATGGTGGTGTTCTCCTTGGAGATCGACACCTTCTTGGCGCGGCCGAGCATGTTGAGGCCGACATTCTCGAGCTTGATGCCGAGGTCTTCGGAGATGACCTGGCCGCCGGTCAGGATCGCAATGTCCTCGAGCATGGCCTTGCGGCGATCGCCGAAGCCCGGCGCCTTGACGGCGGCGATCTTGAGGCCGCCGCGCAGCTTGTTGACGACCAGCGTCGCGAGAGCCTCACCCTCGACGTCCTCGGAGATGATGAGGAGCGGCTTGGAGGTCTGGACGACAGCCTCGAGGATCGGCAGCATGGCCTGCAGGTTCGAGAGCTTCTTCTCGTGCAGGAGGATGTAGGCGTCCTCGAGATCGGCGACCATCTTGTCCGGATTGGTCACGAAATAGGGCGAAAGGTAGCCGCGATCGAATTGCATGCCCTCGACGACCTCGAGCTCGGTCTCGGCGGTCTTGGCTTCCTCGACGGTGATGACGCCTTCATTGCCGACCTTCTGCATCGCCTTGGCGATCATCTCGCCGATGTCGGTTTCGCCGTTGGCGGAGATCGTGCCAACCTGCGCAACTTCCTCGGAAGTCTTGATCTTCTTGGTGTTCTTGTTGAGGTAGGCGACGACTTCGGTCACGGCCAGATCGATGCCGCGCTTCAGATCCATAGGGTTCATGCCGGCGGCAACGGCCTTGTGGCCTTCCTGCACGATCGACTGGGCCAGAACGGTCGCGGTCGTGGTGCCGTCGCCGGCGATGTCGTTGGTCTTCGAAGCGACTTCGCGGACCATCTGCGCGCCCATGTTCTCGAACTTGTCCTCAAGCTCGATTTCCTTGGCGACGGTGACGCCGTCCTTGGTGATGCGCGGTGCGCCGAACGACTTGTCGATGACGACGTTGCGGCCCTTGGGTCCGAGCGTCACCTTCACCGCGTCGGCGAGGATGTTGACGCCGCGCAGCATGCGCTCGCGGGCGTCACGGGAGAATTTTACGTCTTTAGCAGCCATTTTTTAGCTCCTGGGCTCAGTGCCCTTAAAAGTCTGTTGAAGAGGCGAACTGGTTTCGGCGGTTCAGCCGATGATGCCCATGATGTCGGATTCCTTCATGATCAGAAGGTCTTCGCCATTGAGCTTCACTTCGGTGCCGGACCACTTGCCGAACAGGATGCGGTCGCCCGCCTTCACGTCGAGCGGAACAAGCTTGCCCGCCTCGTCGCGCGCGCCGGAGCCGACGGCGATGATCTCGCCTTCCTGCGGCTTTTCCTTTGCGGTATCGGGGATGATGATCCCGCCGGCGGTCTTCGCTTCGGACTCGACGCGGCGAACGACCACGCGGTCATGCAGCGGCCGGAATTTCGACTTTGCCATTTTTGGATGTCCCTGGTGCGGATGTTGAACGGTTCTCCGTTGCCGGAGCGTGGTTAGCACTCGCCAGAAGCGAGTGCTAACGTGGCGGTGAAATAAGCCGTAGGCTGATACGAGTCAAGCTGGAAGAGGGTACGGGCGAAGAGCAAAAGATTTGGAATCGGCGCGGAAGCACCAGGCCCCTTTACGTGGGGAGAAAGCTCGTTCCGCACCTTTGCCGCCCGCCGCTCGTCCTGTCTGCCTCAAAACATCTCCGCCAGCGGAGCCTGCCTGGTGTGGCCGGCGGGGAAGGGCCTGAACGGCAGTTCGCCGAGCGACTTCTCGGCGAAGAGCGCGGCGCGGATATCCTCCGGGTCGGCGCGCATCAGGAAGCAGATCATGCCCATCGCCAGCGCCTGCGAGGGCGGCGTGTCGGTGAGGCCGGTTTCAGGCGACAGGCTGTCGCCGGGGAGCATCGCAGCCAGTTGGTGCGCCAGGGCGACGAGGCGGTCTATAGCGGCTTGGCATTCGGGGCTGAACTCGATCTCGGGTCTTGTCTTCCGGGTCATGTGGAGGTCTTTCCATGTTTGAGGGCGCGCGGGAGTGTTCCCGCGCTTCTTGTCGAAGCCGGGGTGTGGGAAGCGGCGCATGGCAGCGACGCCTAATCAATTTAATTTAGTGACGCGCTGCCATGCGCCGCCGGCGTTTTCTCCCCTTGCCGCTCCCGGCCCATGCCCTGTCCCGGTATTCTGGGACAGAGGCGCGGGCGCACAGGTTCGACCCGGGGCCGGAGCGCCCCGCACGACCATGCGGGAATCATCTCCGGCGCCACACTTGCCTGGATGCCGGTCGTGTACACCCGTTCCCACCAGCAAGCTGCGGGATGGAGTATGCGGGCAGCGCCAGGGGGTGTGGATAAAGCGAAGGAAAACATTCCTGACAGATGCTGACAGAGTGGGGCGCGTTGATCGCCATCCTGCACTTCCGCTGGCGTCCGGTCACGGCATGGGTCCTCGGGTCAAGCCCGAGGATGACGAAGCGGAGGTGCCTGGTGTCGGCGAAAGAAGAAGTGGGGCGCGGAGTAGAAGCTCTCAGCGCTGCGCCTCGGTCGCCATCCTGAGCGCGAGGCCGGCAAGCACCGTGCCCATAAGCCAGCGCTGGACGACCAGCCAGAGCGGCCGGCCGGCAAGGAAGGCGGCGATGGAGCCCGCCATGACGGCGATGATCGCGTTGACGGTGACGCTGATCGTGATCTGCACGCCACCGAGCGCGAGCAGCTGCGTCAGCACGCTGCCGTGCTCGGGGCTGATGAACTGCGGCAGCAGCGACAGATACATGACCGCGACCTTGGGGTTCAGGAGGTTGGTCATGAGGCCCATCATGAACAGCTTCCTCGCGCTGTCCTTCGGCAATTGCCGGACCTGGAACGGCGAGCGGCCGCCCGGCCGCACCGCCTGCCAGGCGAGCCACAGCAGATAAAGCGCTCCGCCGAAGCGCAGCGCGTCGTAAGCGTAGGGCACGGCGAGCACCAGCGCGGTGATGCCGAACGCGGCGCAGATGATGTAGAAGACGAAGCCCAGCGCCACGCCGCCCAGCGAGACCAGCCCCGCCATCGGTCCCTGCGACAGCGAACGCGAGATCAGGTAGATCATGTTGGGGCCGGGCGTCAGCACCATGCCGAGCGCGATCAGGGCGAAGGCTGCGAGGTTCGAAAGCTCGGGCATGGAAAAATCCTGGAATCTGGCGGACGACGGTCCGCTGGCGCGGGACGATGGCCGTGTCGCGCTGCGCTCAAGGTCTAGATCGGGGGAAAGGATTGTTCCACCACGCCGAAGCGGATGCCGCCGCAACGAAAACGCCCCGCCTGCGAGGGCGGGGCGTTTGCGGTTCCGCGATCCGGAGGCGCTATCCGACGATGCGCAGGTTGGACAGTTCGTCGGCGATTTCCTTGAACTTTTCCGCCAGATTGCTGCCGGTGGCGTTGTAGAACAGCTTCGTCGGCGTTCCGTCGGCATTCGTCTTGAAGCGGGACTCCGAGGCGCATGCGGTCAGGGCGTCGATGGCTTTCTTGTCCGCCGGCTTGGTCGCATCGAGATCGAGCGCGACGGTGACCACGATGACGTTCCCTTGGTCGGGAGCCTTCGCGTTGGCGCAGACCATCTGCATCTGCTCGTCCATAGCGGTCTGGTAGTTGGTGTTGGTGTAGGTTGATTTGCTTGCATCGGTCGTGTCCATGAACATGCGCGTGGTGCCGGTCTGGTCATAGCCCTTGCCCGTGTAGCCATAGGCGGCGTAGGTCGATTTGTTGTCGGCAGGATCGGTGTAACTCAGGTCTCCATAGGTGTTTGCGCCGTCAGTCAGCACGATGATGACCTTGTCGTTGCCTTTTTCGATATCCGGACGGCCTTCTGTGAAGGGCGCGCCGTGGGAGACCACGCGCCAGCCCCATGCAGTTCCTTCCGGTACGTTGGTGTTGCCGGTTGGCTTCATAGCGTCAATCGCGTCGAGGATGACCTTCTTGCCGTCAGCTGTGGTGACGTCGTGAAGCGGCGTGATCGCATTGGTGGTGCAACTGAAGTTCGGACCCTTGCCCGCTTGGGGCGATGGCGCTTGGTAGGGCCGCACCTCCAGGTATTTCGCCATGTTCTTTTGGCGTGCCTTATTAATCTCGAGGGTGTTGTCGCCCTCCACGCCGTCATTCCACCAGTTGTTCTGGGCATCGCGGTTGTCCGGGTACGGATCGGCGTCTGTCGCCCAGTTGTCGCCGGGCTCGTCGGGCGCGAACATGGGCACGAACAGGGTAGCCGGCTTGCTGGTGGTCGGCGTGGTGTCATTGTTGTTGTAGGGTGCCGGTCGGGCCTCGACGCAGCCCTGCCACAAGGCGAAAGGCCCCGGCGTATCGAGGTTGTAGCCTTCGATCTTCCAGCCATCTTCGGTACATCTGCCCTTGCTGTTCGTCTTCAGGCAAACCCACTCGCGGCTGGTCTCGACAAATTCTCGCGACACGACTTTCTGGGTGTCCATGTAGAGCGAGAAGCGCGTGAGCGGGGTATTTACGGACTCGCCCCATCCGGCGCCTCGCTTGTACCAGGCCGCACCCGTAAACTCGGCGTATCTATCTGGGAACATAGCAGGGCTCAGCGTCGTCCAGTCGAAATTCTCGTGATGGACGGGCGATATGCCCAACGTGTCCATCCAAGGCTGTTCATCGTTTGTAGGCCCGACATTGACGGAGGCCGAGAACGGCACCAACCCGAACTGGACCGGCTTCGGAACCTGCTTCATCATGGCGGCCTGGTTGGACATCGTTTCGACCAGTTGCTTGGCCGCCGCCTTGAGAAGGTCGATGCGCTGCTGGCCGGTGCCCGAGCCGTATTGGGACATCGAACCTGAATTATCGAGGACCAGCGCCACTTCGAGCGTGTTCTTCAGCCGCACTTCGGACTGCGCCTTGACGTCCACGGTTTCCTTTTCGCGCGGCTGGCCGATCAACGCGGCGAATGCCGGCAGGAAGTAGGGTTGGTATGTCAGCCCCGCCGTCAGCTTGAGGGTTCCGCCGCCGGCATTGTTGTTGGGCAGCACGACAGTGAGGGTGGTGTCTGCCGGGTTGACCGGACCCAGATTGGCTTCGAAGAAATCCCTGGCGTATTTCTTGATCGCGGCATCGTAGGCGGCCGGATCGGCTGTGCTGATCGCGCCGCTGACGATGTGGGCGCCCGTGGCCACGCTTGCGGCATCCAGCGCATTGAGTGTTATCTGGCGCTGCCTGGATAGTTCGGCATAATCGACGGCCAGCGCGATCCCGCCCAGGATCGGGACCGTCGCCACCACCATCATCATTGAAAAATTGCCGCGCTTGTCACTCGCAAACTTGCGGATCATATGCTTCGCACCCCTTACGCCTCAGCCCTAGGCCAGGGAACGATCTCACAAATCGTTAAAAAAACCGGCGCGAAAAACCGTTGAAATGCCCGGTGAAGGCTCACCCTCGGTTAACCATTCGGCCGGAGTTGGGGCGTCAGAGATGGGCAAGCCGCTCGGCGGAAGCCTCCGGCCCGCGGCGCAGGGAGGCGGCGAACCGCCGGCCGGTCATCAGGTTGACGCCGAGGTCGATCAGGCCGACCGCCTCCCCGTCGCCGGCAACGTCGGTCGCCACCACCGGCAGGTTTGCCGACACAGAGCGCCGGACGAGCGCCTCGGCCTCCGGGAGGGGAACCTGCGAGCGGTCGAGCAGCCGCGCCGCCGGAAGTTTCAATAGCGCGACGCCGCGGCTGCGCATCGTTTCGAGTTCCTCCGGCGATCCGGACCAGCCTTCGGCGGCGAGCCGGGCGCCGGTGGCGGCAAGAAGCGCCAGCGCCTGGCCATGCTGCCCGTCGGTAATGACGGCGGCCGGCGCGGACAGCACGAGGCTGCGCGCCAGTTGGGGATGCTGGCCAAGCAGCGTGAGCACCGTGGCGAATTCGGCGCCGTCGTCGAGCAACGCGCCGGATATGGCGACATGCAGCGGAGCCGCCTCGCCGGACGGGTGGGACGGGCGGTCGAGGGCGGCTGCCGCCGCCGCTACCATGAGCCGCTCGCAGGATGCCGACGCGATGCCCGGCAGGTCGAAATCGGCGCGGCCGAGTTCGATCTGTTCGCCGCCCGGCAGATCGGCAAGGGCGACCGCCTCGTGGCCGACCGCAGCCCCTTGCGAGATGGAGATGATAGGCTGGAGGCCAATCGCAATGCGCCCGGATGCGAGCGCGCGCTGGACGGCTGCGCGGCGCGAGGGGTCGAAGTCGGCTGCGTCCCCGGTTCCGACGAGGCGGGCGGCCGGATGCGGCACGATGGTCGCGCTTCTGGGGTGGGCGGCCGGCCTTGCATGGCGCGACGGCAGGCTAGCGGCCAGCGTTTCGAGCCTGCGCGACAGCGATGCGTCGATCTCGCCGATGGTAACGGCGTCGCCGTCGCTGCGCGCCGAAAAATCGCGCAGCGCAGCCTCGACCGAAAGCGCCAGGCGGCGGATCTCTCCGGCCGAACGATTGGCGCGCGCCAGCGCGATGGAGCCAAAGGCGGCGGCCACTGCGGCCAGCGTGAGCGCCGCGGCGCAGGTGGCGAGCACGATCTCCTCAAGCGCCCGGCCGCTGCCGACCATGCCCTGCAGGAAATAATAGGACAGGCCGCACAGCAACCCGGCCGAGGCGACGACAGACAATCCGCGCGGCATACTCTGAAACTTTCCCCGCAAGCGCCCCGGCGCTTCCCGAAAACCCCGCATCGGGCGAGCCCGACGCCCGGCCAATTTCGCATGCCGCGCGGCGGCTGTCAGCCGAAAGCTCGTGACAGGGTGAAGAGGTTCGGTTAATTGCGGGCCGGCCCGGGCGAGCGGCCGGCCCGCAATTCGAGTAGCGACTGCACGAGGAACAAATCATGGCGGCTTCGCCCGAAAACATCGCATCGCTGGACGCCGTCGCCGGCAGGTATGCGGCGCTGCTCTGCGATGTGTGGGGCGTGGTCCACAATGGCGTCGACGCCTTTCCCGACGCAAGTGCTGCGCTGAAGCGGGCGCGCGACAAGGGCGTCGCGGTGGTGCTGATCACCAATTCGCCGCGCCCGCACGAAGGCGTCGAGGCGCAGCTCAGGACGCTCGGCGTGCCGGACGATGCCTGGGACCGCGTCGTCACCTCCGGCGACGTGACGCGCGACCTGATCCGCGAAGCGCCGCGAAAACTGTTCCACCTCGGGCCGGAGCGCGAACTCGCGATCTATGACGGCATCGATGTCGAACTGGTCGAGGAATTCGAGGCGCAGGCGGTGGTCTGCACCGGGCTGTTCGACGACGAGACGGAGACGCCGGAGGAATATGCCGAAATGCTGCGGCGTTTCCGGTCGCGCAACCTGCCCTTCATCTGCGCCAATCCCGATATCGTGGTGGAGCGCGGGGAGCGGCTGATCTGGTGCGCCGGCGCGCTGGCGCGGGATTACGCGCAGCTCGGTGGCCGCACGCTGGTTTCGGGCAAGCCGCACCGGCCGATCTACGAAGCGGCGTTGAAGGCGGCGAGCGAGGTGCTCGGCCGCGAGATCGCCCGCTCCGAGGCGCTGGCGATCGGCGACGGTATGCTGACCGACATCAAGGGCGCGGCCGACCAGGGCATCGGCGCGCTCTACGTCTCCGGCGGCATCCACGCCAGCGACTACGGCCATCCGCTTGCGCCCGACCAGGAGCGCCTGGCGGAGTTCCTGGCCAAGCACGGCGCGACCCCCGTCGCCACCATTCCGCGGCTGCGTTAGGCGTCTGCGCGATGGGCTTCAGGCGCATTCCCGGCGATGAGAGGCTGCCAGCTTCCCTGCGAGGCGGCGTGGTGGCGATCGGCAATTTCGACGGAGTGCACCGCGGCCACCAGTCCGTGCTGGAGCGCGCGCTGGATGAAGCGCGCCGCCGCGGCGCGCCGGCTCTGGTGCTGACCTTCGAGCCGCATCCGCGAAAAGTGTTTCGCCCCGATGTGCCGCTGTTCATCCTGACGCCGCCGCCGATGAAGGCGCGGCTGCTGGCCGATCTGGGTTTCGACGCGGTCGTGGAGCAGGCGTTCACGCGCGACTTCGCCAGCCTCGACGCCGAGGCGTTCGTGACCAGGGTGCTCGAGGAAAACCTCGGCATCAGCCATTCGGTGACCGGCTTCGACTTCCATTTCGGCAAGAACCGGCAGGGCGGCCCGGCCTATCTGATGGCAGCGGGAGAGCGGCACGGTTTCGGCGTGACGCTGGTCGATGCTTTTCGCGACGAGGGCGCCGAGATCGTTTCCTCCAGCCGCATACGCGAGCTGCTTGCTGAGGGCGACGTGGCGCAAGCCGCCGGCCTGCTCGGCTACCGCTTCACAATCGAGGCGGAGGTGACCCAGGGAAAACAGCTCGGCCGCACGCTGGGCTTTCCGACGGCCAACATGGTCCTGCCGCCGGAGGCCGAACTGAAACACGGCATCTATGCGGTAAGGCTGCGCCGCGCCGACGGTTCCCTGCATGACGGGGTGGCGAGTTTCGGCCGCCGCCCGACCGTCGACGAAAACGGCGCACCGTTGCTCGAGACGTTCGTGTTTGACCATTCCGGCGATTTTTACGGCGAAACCTGCCAAGTGTCGCTGTTCGGCTATTTGCGCGGCGAAGTGAAATTCGACGGGCTCGACGCGCTGGTGGTGCAGATGAAGCGCGACGAGGAAGAGGCGAGGGCGCTCTTGGCCAGCGTCAGCCCGCTCAGCGAACTGGATGCGAAGGTGGCGTTTTAGTGAGCAGGTTGCGATCCGCTACCGAAGAAACCGTGCGTCAATCGGATGGGCCGTCGTGCTGACAATGCCGATCCCCTCGCGGCCCAGCAATGCTGGATTGAGCAGATAGTTCTTCGTGAACGGAACTATGACGCACGGAATTTCCATCACCGCATGCTTGCCGGCGGCGATGAAATTCGTGCCAATCTGTCTGGTTGCGGCCAGATCGTCCCGCCAGTTCGACGGCAAGTCCGGAACGCTGATGCTCACGGTGTCAGGCGCCTGGATTTCCAGAAGCTGGTAAGTCGGCGGCAGATCGTCGGCATCGATGTGCACGAGAATCTCCAGCAGCGCTGTGGCGGGATGATCTGCGCAATAGACGACGGGCGTGTTTTTAACATTCCAGCGACCGGCACTGACTATGCCGCCTCGGCCCGATAAATCAGCGAAGCTGGAAATCCGCCATAGGCGCATCTAGGAGAACATTCCGTAGTCGATACGATGGAGTTCCTCTTCAACGAGAGTAGCTCCGGTCTCCGACTGTAGGAGTTCAATGGGGGCCTCGTTGAGTACTCTGCTTCGCTTGCGCAACCAACGCTGGGCTTTTTCATGATTGGCAAAAACACGATCTGCCATCGCTGAAATTCTTTCAAGCCGCAGCACGCGATCGGATTCAGACGTGGTCAGGCGCTGATTGAGTTCTTTCCGGCGCGCCAGCGTTCGACGCGGAGCAACGATCCTGTAGATTTCGTCGTTGGTGAAACCGAGCGCTTTCAAATTGTCGATGCTGTCGGGGGGAAGCTGAAACCTTCCCGGGGCGACCTCGCCTTCCCGAAACCCGCCATGCGGCGTGCTGATCTGCTCCCATGCTCCGGAAGTGGGAGATTTGTCCTTGGGCTTTCGAACCTGACCTGCCTTCGCCATCGAAGTGTTCCTTGCCAGTTGCCCATGAATATAGGCGCAAATGGCACAGAACGCAAAAGGGCGAAATGCCCTTTATTCCCGGCCGCGTCTCCGCTAAAAGCGCCGCCATGACATTTTTCGCGCGCTTCATAGCTGCCATACGAATTACTAGCCCGGTCTTCCGGACGGCCTGAGTTTCTGCAGGCTGCCGGAGGCTCCGGGAGTTTTTTGGCGGCGCGCTCTCGCGCTTTTCCCAGATCGTGATAGTTGAACGCCCGAGGCCGCACGCGGCCGGGCAAACTCATGGCTAGATGATGACCGACACGTCCGAAAAGATCGATTATTCGAAAACGCTCTATCTACCGCAGACGGAATTTCCGATGCGCGCCGGGCTGCCCGAAAGGGAGCCGCTGCTGGTCAAGCGCTGGCAGGATATGGGCATGTACAAGCGCCTGCGCGAGGACGCCGCCGGCCGCGAGAAATACGTGCTGCATGACGGCCCGCCCTACGCCAACGGCAACATCCATATCGGGCACGCGCTGAACAAGATCTTGAAGGACGTCATCACCCGTTCGTTCCAGATGCGCGGCTACGATAGCAACTACGTGCCCGGCTGGGACTGCCACGGCCTGCCGATCGAATGGAAGATCGAAGAGGAGAACTACCGCTCCAAGGGCAAGGCGAAGCCTGACCTTTCCGAGCCGGCTGCGATGATCGAGTTCCGCAAGGAATGCCGCGCCTATGCGGAAAAGTGGATCAACGTCCAGGGCGAGGAGTTCCAGCGGCTTGGCGTGGTCGGCGATTTCGACAATCCGTACCTGACCATGGCGTATCATGCCGAGGCGCGGATTGCCGGCGAGTTGTTGAAATTCGCGATGAGCGGGCAGCTCTATCGCGGCTCGAAGCCGGTGATGTGGAGCGTGGTGGAGCGCACCGCGCTGGCTGAGGCCGAGGTCGAGTACCAGGATTACGAGAGCGACACGATCTGGGTGAAGTTTCCGGTGGTGGAGGCGGAAATCGCCGAGACGCGTCGGAAAAATGACCCGGATAGAGCGGCGCTCCGGCTAGGGCAATTGAAGTCGGCATCGGTTCTCATCTGGACGACGACTCCTTGGACGATCCCGGGCAATCGGGCTGTGAGTTACTCCCCTCGGATAGAGTACGGCCTCTATGAAGTGTCGACGGCGGAGAATTCCTTTGGCCCGCAGCCGGGCGACAAACTTGTTCTGGCGAATGCGCTCGTCGACGACTGCGCAGCCAAGGCAAAGGTCACTTTGGCTCTGCTCACGCACCTTGAGAAGTCGGAACTTGCATCGATGACACTGGCTCACCCGCTGGCGGGTTGGCGCCCCTCCTCCCCCCTTGCGGGGGAGCTGTCGGCGGAGCCGGCGGAAGGGGGTGGAGACGAAGCGCTCGGTTCTTCGCGGACACAGTATTCTGCACCACCCCCACCCGGCCCTTCGGGCCACCCTCCCCGCAAGGGGGAGGGAGGGCAACCCTATTCTTTCCCCGTCCCGCTGCTCCCCGGCGAGCATGTCACCGACGACGCCGGCACTGGCTTCGTCCACACAGCGCCTAGCCATGGCCGCGAGGATTTTGACGCCTGGACGGATGCGGCGCGGGAGCTTGAGGCGAGGGGGATCGAGACAGGAATCCCCTTCACGGTCGACGATGCCGGCTTTTTCACCAAGGACGCGCCCGGCTTTGGGCCGGACCGTCCGGGCGGGGCGGCGCGCGTTGTCGACGACAACGGCAAGAAGGGCGACGCCAACAAGGCGGTCATCGACGCGCTGATCGAGAACAACATGCTGTTCGCGCGCGGGCGGCTTAAGCACCAGTACCCGCATAGCTGGCGTTCGAAGAAGCCGGTGATCTTCCGCAACACGCCGCAGTGGTTTGTCCATATGGACAAGGAGTTGGGCGGGTTTGGTGCGATTGGCCAATCGCCGAAGCCCGACACGCTCCGCTCCCGTGCCCTTGCCGCCATCGACGCGACGCGTTTCGTTCCCGCCGCCGGGCAGACGCGGCTGCGCGCCATGATCGAGGAGCGGCCGGACTGGGTGCTGTCGCGCCAGCGCGCCTGGGGCGTGCCGATCGCGATCTTCGCCGATGCCGACGGCAATGTGCTGAAGGACGAGGCGGTCAATGCCCGCATCGTCGAGGCATTCGAGAAAGAGGGCGCCGACGCCTGGTTCGCGGAAGGCGCGCGCGAGCGTTTTCTCGGCAGCCGAGCCAACGAGCCGTGGACGATGGTCAAGGACATCCTCGACGTCTGGTTCGATTCGGGCTCGACGCACGTCTTCACGCTGGAGGACAGGCCCGACCTGAAATGGCCGGCCGACGTCTATCTAGAAGGCTCCGACCAGCATCGCGGCTGGTTCCACTCGTCGCTGCTCGAAAGCTGCGGCACGCGCGGCCGCGCGCCATACGACACAGTCGTCACCCATGGCTTCACCATGGACGAGGACGGGCGGAAAATGTCGAAGTCGCTCGGCAACACGGTCGTTCCGCAGGACGTGATGAAGCAGTCGGGCGCCGACATTCTGCGCCTGTGGGTGATGACGACCGATTATTGGGAAGACCAGCGGCTCGGCAAGAACGTGCTGCAGACCAATATCGACGCTTATCGCAAGCTGCGGAATACGATCCGCTGGATGCTCGGCACGCTCGCGCATGACGAGGCCGACGTCGTGCCGGTGAAGGAGATGCCGGAACTGGAGCAGCTGATGCTGCACCGGCTGGCGGAGATCGACGAGATCGTGCGCGCCGGCTACGACGCCTTCGAATTCAAGCGCATCACGCGGGCGCTGATCGATTTCATGGTGGTCGAGCTTTCGGCCTTCTATTTCGATATCCGCAAGGACGCGCTCTACTGCGACGCGCCGTCGAGCGTGAAGCGCAAATCGGCGGTGCAAGTGGTGCGCCATCTGTTCGATCACCTCGCGACCTGGCTGGCGCCGATGCTGCCCTTCACCATGGAAGAGGCCTGGCTGGAGCGCTATCCCGACGCCGAGTCCGTGCATCTGGAGCAGTTCCGCGCCGTGCCTTCCGACTGGAAGAACGAGGCGCTGGCGGAGAAATGGAAAAAGATCCGGCAGGTCCGGCGCGTCGTCACCGGTGCGCTGGAGATCGAACGGGCGAAGAAGACAATCGGCTCGTCGCTGGAGGCGGTGCCGGCGGTCTATATGGACAACACCGCGCTCGAAACCGCCATCCGCGACGTCGACATGGCCGAAATGGCGATCACCAGCGACCTCGTCATCTCGCACGAAAGCGCCCCGGCGGACGGCTTCAGGCTTGACGATGTGGCGGGCGTTGCGGTCGTCGTCGAGAAGGCGGCGGAACGCGGGCTGGTCAAGTGCGCGCGCTCCTGGCGCTACACCGGCGATGTCGGCAGCGACCGGGAGTTTCCGGACGTTTCGGCCCGCGACGCGGCCGCACTCAGGGAACTGCAGGCGCTGGGCCGGCTGTAACCGGTGCAAAAACGCAACGGCGGCCGGCGCATTGCCGGCCGCGCGTTGCCGTTAACAAATGGTTGAGGTAGAAGCGCGAAACTCCGGCCGACAAATTGTCGCCGGATTTTCATCGGATGGACATAGCCGGCAAGACTCGGCTTTTGGGTCGCCAACAATCGCGAGGCGGGGGTTCAGTGAAGTTTTCTGGCAAGATCGTGGGCAATCGGGCACGGCTGGCGGTACTTTCGCCGCTGCTCGTTTCCGGCCTCGCGCTTTCGGGGTGCATGGGTTCGCCGACCTACGGCACGGACAAGACCGCCAACGAACAGCTCGTCGGCGACGTGACGGGCATCCTTTCGCTCGGCCCCAAGCAGCGCCCGCGGATCGACTACAAGCCGCGCCCGGAACTGGTCAAGCCGTCTCCCGCCGCCGTGCAGAACCTTCCGCCGCCGCAGGATTCCGTCGCCACCGTGGGAAACCCGAACTGGCCGGAATCGCCGGAGCAGAAGCGGGCAAGGGTCGTGGCCAACGCGACCGAGAACCGCGACAAGCCCGGCTTCAGGCCCGAGATCGTCAACGACATTGTCGACGGACCGGCTACGTCGACGCCGCGCGCTCGCTCGGCCAAGGCCGACGATTCTGGCATAATGTCGCCCGTCGCGGCCGAGCAGGAGAGCGAAGCCTTCAAGAAGAAGCTCGTCGAAACGCGCCAGGGCAGTCCGACCTCGCGCAAATATCTGAGCGAGCCGCCGCTTGTCTATCGCCAGCCGTCCGAGACGGCGCCGACGGACGATATCGGCGAGGACGAAGTCAAGAAGGAACGCCGCCGCAAGGCCGCGGCCCGCAAGGGCGGCGATTGGTCCTGGCGCGACCTGATACCGGGCGTGTGATTACTATTCGCGGCGCGATCTGAAAAAATCGCGCAGGATAGCCGAGGCGTTCCGTTCGCCGATGCCCGGATAGATTTCGGGCGCATGGTGGCAGGTGGGCGAGGAAAAGAAGCGCACGCCGCTGACCACCGCACCGCCTTTTTCGTCCGACGCCCCGAAATAGAGCCGCCTGATGCGGGCGAACGAGATGGCGCCGGCGCACATGGCGCAGGGCTCCAGCGTCACGTAGAGGTCCATGCCGCCGAGCCGTTCGGCGGAGTGTTTCGCCGCCGCCTCGCGGATGACCAGCATTTCGGCGTGGGCGGTGGGATCGCTGAGTTCGCGGGTGCGGTTTCCGGCGCTGGCGACGACTTCGCCGCCGCTGGTGATGACCGCGCCGACCGGCACTTCGCCGCGCACGGCCGCGGCCTCCGCCTCGGCAAGCGCCAAGCCCATGAAATCCGGACGCTTCACGCTTCGTCCATCCCCGAATTCTCCTCGCAACGCCACGGCGTTCCTGTTATCTACCGCCCCGGAAAGGCAAACGCCACATGGCCGACGACGACAAGAAATTTACCCGCAAGAGCGGCCCTAAACCGTCCGGCCCGCGCCCCGGCCCGAAGAAGGGCGGCAAGCCCGGTTTTGCCGGCAAGCCGCGTTTCGAAGGCGGCAAGCCTTTCGAGAAGCGCGAAGGCGCGGCCAAGAAGCCGTTCGCCAAGCGCCGCGACGAGGCGGCCGGCGACGAGCGGCCGAAGCGTGAGTTCAATCGCGACGACCGTCCGCGCGCGGCTGGCGATGCCCGGCCCGAACGCAGCGGCGCGCCCTTCCGCAAGGGTCCGCGTCCGGAGGGCAAGCCGTATCAGAAACGCGAAGGCGCTGCCGAATCGCGCCCCGGCCGCTTCGAGCGCGGCGTGCGTGAAGGCGGCGAGCGGGCGGAGGGCGGCGAGAGAACATTTCGGCCAAGGCCGGAAGGAAAGCCGTTTGTCAGGCGCGCGGAGCGAAGCGAAGAGGCGGGCGGCGAGCGTCCGGCCCGCCGTTTCGACCGCGCACAAAATGCGCGCGACGGCGCCGCCGAGCGGCGCCCGCGGCCCGAGGGTTTCAAACCAAGCGGCGACCGCAAGCCGTTTGCGCGGCCTCGCGAAACGACCGAAGAGGCGCCCGGCGAGCGCATCGCCAAGCGGCTTGCGCGCGTCGGCATCGCCTCGCGCCGCGACGCCGAGGAACTGATCGCCGCCGGCCGCGTCAGGGTCAACGGCAAGGTGCTGGCGTCGCCCGCATTCAACGTGATGCCGGACGACACGATCGAGCTCGACGGAACCGCAATTCCGCCGATCGAGCGCACGCGGCTCTTCCTGTTCCACAAGCCGGCGGGCGTGGTGACCACCAATCGCGACCCGGAGGGCCGCAAGACCGTTTTCGACCTGCTGCCGGAAAATCTGCCGCGGCTGATGACGATCGGCCGGCTCGACATCAACACCGAGGGCCTGCTGCTGCTCACCAACGATGGCGGGCTGTCGCGGGTGCTGGAGCTGCCGGCGACGGGCTGGCTCAGGCGCTACCGCGCGCGGGTGCACGGCAAGGTCGACGAGAAGCAGCTCGCCGGCCTGAAGGACGGCATGGCGGTCGACGGCGTGTTCTACGGTTCGATCGAAGCCTCGCTCGACCGCGAGCAGGGCTCGAACGCCTGGCTGACCATCGGCCTGCGCGAGGGCAAGAATCGCGAGGTGAAGAACATCCTCGGCGCGCTCGGCCTCGACGTGACCCGGCTGATCCGCATCTCCTACGGTCCGTTCCAGCTCGGCGAATTGCCGGAGGGGCATGTCCAGGAAATCAGCGGCCGCATGCTGCGCGACCAGCTCGGCGAGCGGCTTGTCGAGGAGTCGGGCGCGAATTTCGACGCCGACATCGTAAAGCCGTTCTCCAACAAGCCGGTGCGGCGGGAATATGCCAAGCCGGTCGAAGTGGCGCCGGAGCGCGGACCGCGTACGCCGCGGCCGGAACGCATCGGCGAGGGCGGCCTGATCAAGAACCGCAAACGCGACAATGAGCGCCATCGCGAGGATATGCTCGGGCGGCTGCAGACGAAGCCGGACCGCCCCGCGCGACCGGATCGCGGAGAACGGCCCGAGCGCGGACCGAAGCCGGGATTCGGCGACAAGCCACGGGGAAAGAAGGCCGGCGAGCGCGAAACGCGCCCGATCGAGCCGCCGGGCGGCCGCAAGGCCAATGTCTGGATGGCGCCGGGCGCACGGCCGATCGGCAAGGGCCGCGCCGCGGCCGAAAAGGCCGAGCACGAGGCCCGCAAGGCGAGCAAGGCAAGCTACGGCAAGCCGAAATTCGGCAAGCCGGGCGGCGGCAAACCCGGCTTCGGCAAGCCGCGCGGTGACGATTCCAGAGGCGGCGAAAAGCCAAGGGACGGCGGCGACAGGCCGTCGGGGCCGCGCAAGGGAAGGCCCGATGCGGATCGTCGGCGGTGAGTTTCGCGGCCGGCCGCTGGCCGCGCCGCGCACCGGCGCCATCCGCCCGACCACCGACCGCACCCGCGAGGCGGTGTTCAACGTGCTTGCGCACCGCTTTCCGCAAAGCCTTGATAACGCGCGGGTTCTCGACCTGTTTGCGGGGACCGGCGCGCTCGGGCTGGAGGCCATGTCGCGGGGTGCGGCCTTCTGCATGTTCATCGAGGATTCGGCCGAGGGGCGCGGCCTGATCCGCGAAAACGTCGAGGCCTTCGGCCTCACCGGCCGCACCAAGATATTCCGCCGCGACGCGACCGGCCTCGGCGAGGCCGGGACGGTGCAGCCTTTCGGTCTTGTGTTCGCCGATCCGCCCTACGGCAAAGGTCTCGGCGAGCGGGCGCTGCGTTCGGCGCGGGACGGCGGCTGGCTGGCTCCGGGCGCGCTCTGCGTCATCGAGGAAGCGGCCGCAGCCGCCTTCGATCCGGGCGATGGCTTTTCGGTTGTCGACGAGCGCGACTACGGCGACACCACCATACGCTTCATCGAATCCGCCTGAATCCGGCCTCCTTCGCGCCCATTATGACCAACAATTAACTTTCCGCCGGGCCGCCGCACTGCATATACCGTCCTACCTATTGATGCGCAGGAGCCGCCGATGAAGTCCGATGCTCTGGAGCCAGATTCCATTCCGATGGTATCGGAATGGAGCTCCAATTCGTTATTCCGACGCATGATCTTGTCCGAAAAGTCTGCAACTTTTCGGGATCATGCTCTATTCTTGCCCCAGCGCGGACGGCGTGCGCTCGCCGGCTGCGTGCTGCTGGCTGCAGCATTCTTGCCGGGGGCGGCCGCCTTGGCTGAAACGGCGGGCCAGCCTCAGCAGCAGCAAGTGGCAAATTTCCTGCTCGATAACGGCATGGAAGTGGTGGTGATCCCGGACCATCGCGCCCCGATCGTCACCCACATGGTCTGGTACAAGATCGGCAGCGCCGACGAGCCACCCGGCCAATCCGGAATCGCGCATTTCTTCGAGCATCTGATGTTCAAAGGGACCTCGAAGCATAAGGCAGGAGAGTTCGGCGCGAAAATCGCGGAGATCGGCGGCAGCGAGAACGCCTTCACCTCCTACGACTACACCGCTTACTTCCAGCAGGTTTCGCCCGAAGCGCTCGAGACGATGATGTCGTTCGAGGCCGATCGCATGCGCAACCTGATCCTGACCGACAAGGTGATCAGCCCCGAGCGGGACGTGATCCTGGAGGAGCGGCGCTCTCGCGTCGAGGGCGATCCGGACGGGTTGCTCAGCGAGGAGATCCAGGCGACGCTGTTCCAGAACCATCCCTACCGCATCCCGGTCATCGGCTGGATGCACGAGATGGAAAAGCTGAACCGCGCCGACGCCGTGGCCTTCTACGACCGCTATTACGCGCCGAACAATGCGGTGCTGATCGTGGCGGGCGATGTCGAGCCGGAGGCGGTGCGCATGCTGGCCGAAAAGACGTTCGGCGAGGTGCCGCCCGGGCCCGACCTGCCACCGCGCGTGCGCCCCACTGAACCGGAGCAGAACACCGCGCGCACCGTGACCCTGACCGATTCGCGCGTGTCGGTTCCGAGCGTTTCCAGGTTCTGGGTAACGCCGTCCTACAACAATGCCGAGCCCGGCGAAGCCGAAGCGCTGGACCTCCTGTCGGAAATCCTCGGCGGCGGCACGAGGAGCAGGCTCTATCAGGCGCTGGTGGTGAAGGACCGGATCGCCTCCGGCGCGGGCGCCTATTTCAGCGGAACGATGCTCGATTCGTCGAGTTTTACGGTCTACGGTGCGCCGCACGGCGCGGAGGGGCTGGACAGAGTGGAAGCCGCTATCGACGTCGAGATCGCGCGCATCGTCAGCAGCGGCGTGACCGATGCGGAACTTGAAAACGCGAAGGATCGTTTCGTGCGCAGCATGATCTTTGCGCGGGACAACCAATCGAATATGGCAAACATATACGGACAGACGCTGGCCACCGGCGGAACCGTGGAGGACGTGCAGGAATGGCCCGACCGGATCATGGCGGTGACCGCGGACCAGGTGCAGGCCGTGGCCGCCAAATATCTGAATCCGGATGTTTCGGTGACCGGCTATCTGCTTCCCGAACCGACCGCGCGGAATTGAGCAGGGCCCGGATGAACAGCATGGCTCAGACGTCGGATATGCGGTTGCGAGCGGGCCCTTTCACCTGGACCTTGTTCCTGGCCCTGGTTTTCCTCGTCCTGCCGGCGATCGCGCCGGCCAGGGCCGAGGTCCGCATCCAGGAGGTGAAATCGCAAAGCGGCGTAACCGCCTGGCTGGTGGAAGACTATTCGGTGCCGATCATCGCCATCCGCTTCGCCTTCGAAGGCGGCAGCACGCAGGATCCTGCGGGCAAGGAGGGTCTGGCAAACCTGATGACAGGATTGTTCGACGAGGGTGCGGGCGATCTCGACAGCGAAGCCTTCCAGATCCAGCTCGACGATGCCGGCGCCGAGATGGGGTTCGGCGCGAGCCGCGATTACATCTACGGGTCGATGCGGATGCTGGCCGAGCGCAAGGACGAGGCGCTGGCGCTTCTGCAACTCGCCATCGAGAGGCCCCGCTTCGACGCCGCCCCGATCGAGCGCATTCGCGCCCAGATCGTCTCGGGCATAGTTTCCAGCGCCAAGGATCCCGAAACGGCCGCGCAATACCGCTGGGCGACCGCGCTTTATGGCGACCATCCCTATTCCCGCCGCGACGAGGGTACCGAGCAATCGCTGGCAACGATCACCGCGGATGATTTGCGGGCCTTCCACAAGGCGAATTTTGCCCGCGAAAACCTGCGTGTCGCGGTGGTCGGCGCCATCGACGCCGAAACGCTTCGCGGCGAGTTGGACAGGCTATTTTCAGGCCTGCCGGAAAAACCCGCCCTGCAGCCCGTCAATTATGTGAAGCCGAAACTCGCCCAGGAAGTCCGCGTCGACTACGTCCTGCCGCAGGCCTCGCTGCAGCTTGCCTATCCGGGGATCGAACGCGAGGAGCCCGAATTCTTCGGCGCCGTGCTGATGAACCATGTGCTCGGCGGCGGCTCGTTCTCGTCGCGCCTGTTCGACGAAGTGCGCGAACGGCGCGGACTCACCTACGGGATAAGCTCTTCCATCGTCAATCACGAGCACGCCACGGCCTTGGTGATCGGCACGTCGACCCGCGCCGACAAGGCCGACGAGACGCTGGCAGTCATCCGCGACGTGGTGCGCAGGATGGCCGAGGAGGGGCCGACGGAGGCGGAACTCGAGGCAGCCAAGAAATACCTGATCGGCTCCTATGCGATCAACAATCTCGACTCTTCGAGCTCCATAGCCGCAACGCTGGTCGAGTTGCAGACAGAAGATCTCGGTATCGACTACATCGATCGGCGCGCCGGCCTGATCAACGCGGTGACGCTGGAGGATGCACGGGCGGCGGCGAGGAAACTCCTGTCGGCCGAACCCGCCGTGCTTGTCGTCGGCGGGAAGCCAGCCAGCGGGAACAAGGGATGAGCCCGACATTCGCGGTGGCCTTCGGTGGTGGCGGCGCCCGCGGGCTCGCTCATATCCATGTCATCGAGACGCTCGACGAACTGGGCATCCGGCCGGTCTCCATTTCCGGATCGTCGATCGGCGCCATCATGGGCGCGGGCATGGCCGCCGGCATGACCGGCAGGGAAATCCACGAGTTTTCCCGCTCGATTCTTGGACGGCGCACCGAGGTCGCGACCCGCATGTGGCGCGCCCGGCCAGGCAGCTTCGCCGATTTCATGGAAACCGGGATACGCGTCAGCCAGTTCAACATCGAGCGCATCCTCAGGGCGTTCCTGCCCGACGCCATTCCCGACACGTTCGAGGAACTGGAAATCCCGCTCAAGATCACCGCTACCGATTTCTTCGGCCACAGCCTGTCGGTGTTCAGCGAGGGCGACCTGCATTCCGCCCTGGCGGCGTCGGCTGCCATCCCGGCGGTGTTCCGCCCGGTTCGGCGCGACGGAAGGCTGCTTATCGACGGCGGCATTTATAATCCCGTTCCCTTCGATCTGGTCACCGGCGAGGCCGACATCGTCATCGCCATCGACGTCGTCGGCGCGCCGGACGAGAACGGCCGCAAGCGGCCCAATTCGATCGACCTGATGTTCGGCGCGTCGCAGTTGATGATGCAGTCGATCACCGCGAGCAAGCTGCTTCAGAGCCAGCCCGACATATTCCTGCGCCCCCCGGTTTCGCGGTTCCGCGCGCTCAATTTCCTGAAAATCGACGCGGTGATGCTTGAGACGGCCGGCATCAAGGAAGAGCTGAAGCATGCGGTGGAAAAGGCCGTAGCCGTGCGCCGGAAGCTCGAGCAATTGTAGCTGCGCCGCGATTGCGGTCCGCGCTGTTGAGCACAGCCGTGTTCAGGCTCGTGTCAGCTCCGTCGCCTAGCTCGGTTGCGCATCAATTTTTGTCGTTGTCGCTCAAGCTGCCGGCGAACCTGTCGGGACACGGGTGCTGCAGGATCAATTTCAGGCATATGAGTTCGCTTAAGTCTATCTTGCTTCGGCGATCCACTGGTGCGCAGGTCCGGCTCTTCAGTCCGCTCTAGGTAATCGACGGCTTGATCGACCAATTGATTAATATCAACCTTGGCTTCTAGTTTGAAATCGCAACTTTGAAGTGCTGCTATGATGATAAGCAGGATGATCCCAAGGACGCTCGTGCTCTTGCCACGCAGTGGGGCGATAGCCTTGCCCAACTCAGGATTGATAGCCGCCGCCTGCTGGTACAGTTCATCGCCGGACAGACGATCAACATGAGCTTTGTCGAGTAGATCGGTAAATTGGCGGAGCATGTCGGCAGAGAACTGCGGTCCTTGCAGCATGCGCATCACGCCGTCCGCAGTATCGAATACCCCGTCTATCGTGGACGCCATCTTGCCGCAACGCGGACAGGTTTCCTTATTGTTGCTCAGCCGCAGGCTACGGACGTTTCCCTGAATAGAGATCAGTCGCGAGGCGAACAGGTTTCCGCAATGCTCACAATATGCCGGAATTTGAACCATTTGCCCCTCCAACCTGATCAAAAGAGCATCAACCCGGATGCTGCGCAAGTTCCGGGCGTGTCCGGCCTATAGCGTTTGCGGCGGGGGCCTGTGGCCTCTTGCGCCATTGCACAAGCAGGGGCGGGGCAATAGATGGTGCAGGCAACCGCATGCGCCGCCCGTGCGAACCGAACAGGATTGACCGATGAACGAAGCGCCCGACGCCGCAAAACTGACCGACCGGGTCGCAGCCCTGGTGGACGCAGCGAAGGCCGCGGGCGCCGACGCCGCCGACGCGGTCGCCGTGCGGAGCCGTTCGACAGGCGTGTCGGTTCGGCTCGGCAAGGTCGAGGCAACCGAGGCTTCCGAGAGCGAGGATGTTTCGCTGCGGGTCTTCATCGGCCAGCGCGTCGCGAGCGTTTCGGCGACCGCCGCATCCGACCCGAGGATGCTGGCCGAACGCGCAGTGGCGATGGCCAAGGTTTCGCCGGAGGACCCCTACCAGGGCCTGGCCGACGCCACGCTGCTCGCCACCGAAATCCGCGATCTCGACCTGTTCGACCCGACCGCCGTTTCCGTCGAGAAGCTGAAGCAGGATGCGCTCGCCGCCGAGGAAGCGGCGCTGGCGGTGCCGGGCGTCACCAATTCCAGCGGCAGCAGCGCCAGCGCCGGCCTCGGCGGCATGGTGCTCGCCACCTCGCACGGTTTTCTCGGCCATTATGTCGGCACCCGCTTTTCGCGCTCCACCAGCGTTATCGCTGGCGAAGGCACCGCCATGGAGCGCGACTACGAGTACTCCTCGCGCCAGCACTTCGCCGATCTCGATTCGCCGCAATGGATCGGGCGCGAGGCGGCCGAGCGCGCCGTCCGCAGGCTGAACGCCCGCAAGGCGAAGACTGGCCCGGTGGACGTAGTGTTCGATCCGCGCGTGGCGCGCGGCATCGCCGGCCATCTCGCCGGCGCGATCAACGGCGCCTCCGTCGCGCGCAAGACCAGCTTCCTGCGCGACATGATGGGCAAGCAGGTGGCGGCCGCCGCAATCACGGTCATCGACGAACCGCTCCGCGTGCGGGGCCAGGCATCGCGGCCATTCGACGGCGAAGGGGTCGAAGGCCAGAAGCTGACGATGGTCGAAAAAGGCGTGCTCAAGCACTGGTTCCTGTCGACTTCTGCGGCGAAGGAGCTCGGGCTGAAAACCAATGGCCGCGGCTCACGCAGCGGATCGTCTGTATCGCCGTCGTCGACAAACCTCTCGATCGAGCCGGGGGAAAGAACGCCCGAAGAACTGATCGCATCGCTGAAAAGCGGCTTCTACGTCACCGAAGTGTTCGGCCAGGGCGTCAACATGATCACCGGCGAATACAGCCGCGGCGCGTCCGGCTTCTGGATCGAGAACGGCGAGCTCGCCTATCCGGTTTCCGAAGTGACCATCGCCTCCAACCTCAAGGACATGTTCCTGAACATGGTCCCCGCAAGCGACCTCGACCGCAACTTCGCCACCGCCGCGCCGACCCTGCTGATCGAAGGAATGACCCTTGCAGGCAGCTGACCGAGTGGACGCGGCCGAGATGATCAGCGACCTGCCGCTGCTGCGGGAGGCGGCGCGCGAGGCCGGCAAGATTGCGCTGCGCTACTTCAGGCAAAGCCCGGAAGTGTGGATGAAGACTGGCCAATCGCCGGTCAGCGAAGCCGATTTTGCTGTCGACCGCTATTTGCGCGAGACGCTTCTTGCCGCCCGGCCGAACTATGGCTGGCTCTCGGAGGAGACGCTCGATTCGGCAGAGCGGCTGGGTTCGCGGCGCCTCTTCGTGGTCGATCCGATCGACGGCACGCGCGGCTTTCTCGACGGCAGGACCGCATGGTGCGTCAGCATCGCGGTCGTGGAGGAAGGCGCGCCGATAGCGGGCGTGCTCGAATGCCCGGCGCGCGAGGAGACTTTCTGGGCGGTTCCCGGCATGGGCGCGCAGAAGAACGGCATACCGCTCAAGGTCCGCGACATCGGCGATGCGCCGGAGATCGCCGGGCCCAAGCAGATGATCAATGCGATGCCGCAGAATTGGCGCGAGCGCTGCCGGCCGATCAGCTACATACCTTCGCTGGCCTACCGGATAGCGATGATCGCGGACGGCAAGCTCGATGCGACCTTCGTCAAGCCGAACGCCCAGGACTGGGATCTTGCCGCCGCCGATCTGATCCTGCGCGAGGCCGGAGGCAAGGTGTTGACCTACAAGGCGAAGCCCCCGGTCTATGGCGGCGCGGTCACCACGCACGGCAAGCTCGTCGCCGGCAGCGGCAGGCTTTTGGACGTGATGGGCCGCGTCATCGCCGACGAGGCGTAACCAAGCTGGAAATGGTTTCAAACCGGACCGAACTGCTTTAGACAAATGGCGGTTCGCCGAACATGGATTCAGGAAAGACGATGGCCGAGGAAGACGGAAAGAAACAGCTTTTGCATCTGGTGTTCGGAGGCGAGCTGAAGTCGCTCGGCTCGACCGAATTCCGCGACCTCGACGCGCTCGACATAGTCGGCATCTATCCAGACTACCAGTCGGCGCAGGTGGCCTGGAAAGCCAAGGCACAGGCGAGCGTCGACAACGCCCATATGCGCTATTTCGTGGTCCATCTGCACCGGCTGCTGGAGCCCGAGGCCAAGGCATCCGGTTCGAATTGATGACTTCCAGACCAGGCGCGCCGATGGTTATCCGGGCGGCCGGAAAGAAAAAGCGCGAAAAAAGCGCGTCGAAGGCTTTTTGGCGGAAGCTGCGCCAGCCGCTGGCGCAATCGCGCTTCGCCAAGGGCGCGGTCGCCACGCTGATCAAGCAGTGGCTGCGGCTCGTCAGGCTCACCAACCCGCTCGCCAAGGGTTCGGCCGACCTGGACAAGGCCAATGCGGAGCTGGCGCCGGCGATCGTCGCTCTGTGGCATGGCCAGCATCTCCTGGCGCCGGCGGTCTATCCGCGCGGGCGCGGGCTGGTCGCCATGGTCTCGCGCAGCGCCGACGCCGAACTCAACGCGCTGGTGGTCGAGAAATTCGGCCTGCAGGCGGTGCGCGGCTCGGGCGGCCGGGTCGGCAAGCGCCATCGCGACAAGGGCGGCGCGCGGGCGCTCATCGCCCTGAAAAAGGCGCTCGACGCCGGCATGAACGTCTGCATGATCGCAGACATACCGCATGGAACCCCGCGCGAGGCCGGGCTCGGCATCGTGACGCTGGCGCGTCTGACGGGCCGGCCGATCGTTCCAGTAGCGATCACCACCAGCCGGCGCATGGTTCTCGAGAAGAGCTGGGACAAGACCACAATCAACCTGCCGTTCGGACGCCGCGGGGTGATGGTCGGCGAGCCTGTCCACGTCGCCGCCGACGCGACGCCGGCCGAACTGGAGGCCAAGCGCCTGGAAGTGAATGCGTCGCTCGACGCGGCGACCGAAGCCGCCTATCGCATCGCCGACGGTGCCCGATGAGCGAACGCTGGGCGCGCACATTGCTGTCGAGCTACCGCCTTGCAGGCGCGGCGGTGTATCCGCTGATCGGCACCTATGTCGCCTGGCGCGCCTCCAAGGGCAAGGAAGACCGGGCCCGCCGCCGCGAGCGCTACGGGCTGGCCGGCAAGGAACGCCCGAACGGGCCGCTGATCTGGGTGCATGCGGCAAGCGTCGGCGAGACCATCGCGGTCGTGCCGCTGGTCCAGAACATACTGGGCTACGGCGTCAATGTCGTGCTGACGACGGGCACTGTGACATCCGCGCATGTGGCGGAGGAACGGCTCGGCTCAAGCATCATCCACCAGTACGTGCCGCTCGATCTGAAGCCGGCGGTCAGCCGCTTCCTCGACCACTGGCAGCCGGACCTCGCCATCATCGCCGAATCCGAAATCTGGCCGATGACCATCCTGGAGCTCGGCACGCGGCGGGTGCCGCAGGTGCTGGTCAACGGCAGGCTTTCGGATCGCTCGTTCAAATCCTGGAAGAAGCGGGCCTATCTGGCCGAGGCCTTGTTCGAGAATTTGGCGCATGTGGTCGCCCAGTCGGAAGCCGACGGCGAGCGCTTCCAGGCGCTGGGCGCAAGGCCGGTCACCGTGTCCGGCAACCTGAAGGTCGACACCTTGCCGCCGCCCGCCGACGAGAAGGCGCTGGCGTCGCTGCGCAGGCAGGTCGGGCAGCGACCGACATGGGCCGCCGTCTCCACACATGACGGCGAGGAGGCTGTGGCGGCGGAGGTCCACGCCATGCTGCGCGGACGCCACCGCGGGCTCGTCACCATCATAGTGCCGCGCCATCCCGAGCGGGCCGACGCGATCGCCGCCCAGTTCGCCGCCATGGGCCTGAATGTCGCGCGGCGCAGCGCCGGCGCGAAGGTGACCGCCGACACCGATATCCTGCTTGGCGACACGATCGGCGAGATGGGGCTTTACCTGCGCCTGACCGAGATAGCCTTTGTCGGCCGCTCGCTCACGTCGGAGGGCGGGCAGAACCCGCTGGAGCCGGCGATGCTGGACACGGCGGTTCTCGCCGGCCGCAACGTCCAGAATTTCCGCGAGGCCTACCAGCGCCTGATCGACAGTGGCGGCGCCAAGCTGGTGCGCGACCGCGACATGCTGGCCGGCGCCGTCAACTTCCTGCTGGTCAACGAAGTCGCCCGCCACGACATGATGGCGGCGGGAGCGGCGACGGTCGACCAGATGCGCGGCGCGCTCGCCATCACGCTCCGGGCGCTCGAGCCGTTCATCCAGCCGCTGATCGTGAAGTCGCGGCTGGAAGGTTCCGGCGGCAGGTAGATGGCGAGCGAAGCGCCCCCCTTCTGGTGGCAGAAGCCGGACTGGCGCGCCCGCGCGCTGTTGCCGGTCTCGGCGCTCTACGGGCTCGTGGCGAGCCGCCGCATGGCTTCGGCCAAGCGGGAGAAGTTAGACCTGCCGGTGCTCTGCGTCGGCAATTTTACCGTAGGCGGCACCGGCAAGACGCCGGTCGCCATCGCGCTGGCCAGGCAGGCAAGGCGCATGCGGCTGAAACCCGGCATTCTGTCGCGCGGCCACGGCGGCAGCTTCGCCCACCCGCATATCGTCGACCCCGCGCATGACAGCGCAAGGCATGTTGGCGACGAGCCGCTGCTGCTTGCCGAGCATGCGCCGGTGGCGGTGACGCCGAACCGTGCGGCGGGAGCGAAACTGCTCAAGGAGCAGGGCTGCGACTTCCTGATCATGGACGACGGCTTCCAGAGCGCTCGCATCCACATCGACTATGCGCTGCTGGTGGTCGACGCGCGCTACGGCCTCGGCAACGGCCATGTCATTCCCGGCGGGCCGATGCGCGCACCGCTCGTCGAGCAGTTGCGCTTCGCCGACGCCGTTCTGAAGATGGGGGAAGGAAGCGCGGCCGACGAGGCCGTGCGCAAGGCCGCCCGCGCCGGCAAACCGGTGTTCGAGGCGGTCACGCGGCCGAAGGATGGTGGCCGCCTCGCTGGCAGGAGGGTGCTTGCCTTCGCCGGCATCGGCCATCCGGACAAGTTTTTCGATACGGTGGCCAGGGCCGGCGGTGTGGTCGCCCTGACGCGCGCATTCCCCGATCATCATTTCTACAGCGACGACGAACTGCAGGAACTGGCCGCCACCGCGCGCGCCGGGCAATTGCAACTGGTTACCACCGCGAAGGACGCCGCCAGGCTGCGCAACGGCGCGGCTTCCCATGCGGAATTCCTGGGCCAGCTCGACGTGCTGGAAATCGAAACGGCGTTCGACCTCAAACACGCGCCGGCGCGAATCATCGACGAGACACTGAACGCCTGGCGGCTGCGGCGGATTGGCGGCTGAGGAATCGCGTTACAGCGCGGCGCGTCTTTTTAGACGCCCAAAGGACGCTGTAAGACTTTGAATCTGCGCATCGTGCTTCCGATGCGCTAGCGTTTGCGCAGGCCGGGATCGGCTTCGATCTCGCGCTGCAGCGAGGCGGCGGCGTTGAGGTAAGGCTCTTGCCGCAGGACGCTCCAGTATTTGAGCTCGTCGAGCGGGATCCGTTCGCCGGTCACGGCGCAGCGCACGAAGGATCCGGGGCTGGTGACCTGGAAATCTCCGTCGAGATAGCGAATGCGGGCTTCCTTGGCGCCGGGGCCTTCGAAGCGGTTCATCATTGGTTTTGCTCAAGCGCCTAGTAAAGGTCCGTTCCGCCACAAATCGGCCGGGAGGTCAAGGCGGCACGTGGGCAGTGGCGACATTTGTCGCCGCATGGAAACCGGCAAATCAAACGAGCTACGGTCAAGCAGCGCCCGTCCTGTGCGGCACCGGATGCCTTGGCTGATAAAGCCCGAGCCTGCCGCCGCCTGGCAGTGATATATGGGTGAGCAGACCCCAGCCTTCGTCCGTGACCGGAGCACATTCGACCTTGCGCGAATTAAGGTCCCGGATCGTGGCGTCGACATCGTCGCACATCAGGTAGATTTCGTGGCCATCGGTTTCAGCCGCCGGATGGACGGCGATTTCGGCCGGAGGCAAGGCGAAGATCAGCCATCCGCCGCCGGCGTCGACCGCGGAAAACCGCAGGACGTCGCGAAAGAATGCCCGGTCCGCCTCGGCGTCGGTGCTGTAGAGGATCATGTGTGCGCCTGAAATCATGGCTATTCTCCTTCAAGACAGGAGGAGAATGTAACGCGCCGGCCGCATGCCGCCAGCGCCGCCTTCACCGCCGCCCGAACAGCCGCTCGATGTCGGCGAGCTTCAGCTCGATATAGGTCGGGCGGCCGTGGTTGCAGGTGCCGGAGCCCGGCGTCGCCTCCATCTGCCGAAGCAGCGCGTTCATCTCCTCCGGCTTCAGCCGCCGGCCTGAGCGCACCGAGCCGTGGCAGGCCATGGTCGCGGCGATACGGTCGAGGCGGTCCTTCAGCGTGTCGGTGGTGTCGTTGTCGGCGATCTCATCGGCAAGATCGCGGATGAGCGCAGCGACATTGGTTTCGCCAAGCATCGACGGCGTCTCGCGCACGGCGACCGCGCCCGGCCCGAAGCGCTCGACCCCGAGGCCGAATTTCCGCAGCATGTCGGCATGGGCGGCGATGCGTGCCGCATCGTCCTCCGGCAGATCGATGATTTCGGGAAGCAGCAGCATCTGCGCCGGCACCGGCCGCGAATGCAGCGCCTGTTTCAGCGCCTCGTAGACCAGGCGCTCATGCGCCGCATGCTGGTCGACGATGATCAGCGAATCATGCGTCTGCGCGACGATGTAGTTCTCATGCACCTGCGCCCGCGCTGCGCCCAACTGCGCCTGAAGCAGCTCTTCCGCCACTTCGCCATGGCCGCCGCGCGAATCCGCGCTGGCGAGCGGACCGGCGTCGAAGGCCGCCTGCGCCGGTTCGGCGAAGCCGTCGAGCGGACGGTGCGGCGAGCGCAGCGCATCGAAACCGGCCGAGGTTGCGGCGCGAAAGCCCGGATTGAAGGCGCGGTGGCCATTGGCCGGACCGGGATGGCCGTAGGTGGCGGGGCCGGGCCGGAAGGCGCCCATCATCGCCGCCGCCCCAGACGTTGCGGCGCGCATGCCGGCATTGGCGAGCGCCTCGCGGATCGCGCCGACGATCAGCCCGCGCACCAGGCCGGGATCGCGGAAACGGACATCCGCCTTGGCCGGATGGACGTTGACGTCGACGGTCGCCGGGTCGAGCGTCAGGAACAGCACCGTCACCGCGTGCCGGTCGCGCGGCAGCACGTCGGCGAAAGCGCCGCGAATGGCCGAGGCAATCAGTTTGTCGCGCACCGGGCGGCCGTTGACATAGGCGTATTGCTGCAGCGCGTTGGCCCTGTTGTAGGACGGAATGGAGACGTGTCCCGTAAGCCGCACGCTTTCGCGCACCGCGTCGATGGCGATAGAGTTGTCGGGGAATTCCGCGCCCATCACCTGCGCGATGCGGGTGAGCCGGCCTTCGGCGCTGTCGTCGGTGGCCGCAAACTCCAGTGTAGAGCGGTCCGGCCCCAAAAGCGTGAAGCGCACCGCTGGAAAGGCGATGGCGATGCGCCTGACGATGTCGGCCGTGGCTGTGGATTCGGCGCGCTCGCCCTTCATGAACTTGAGCCGCGCCGGCGTCGCGAAGAAGAGATCGCGGACCTCGACAGACGTGCCGCGATTGGCCGCTGCGGGGCGGACGGGCGAGATCCGCCCCCCTTCGATGGCGATCTCGGCGCCGCTGTCGCTTGTCGCCGTGCGCGAGCGGATCGTCAGCCGCGCCACTGAGCCGATGGACGGCAGCGCCTCGCCGCGAAAGCCGAGCGAGCGTATGTCGTGGATGTCGGTCGAGAGCTTCGACGTGCAGTGGCGCGCCACCGCCAGCTCCAGCTCGTCTTCCGGAATGCCGGAACCGTCGTCGCTGACGCGCACCAGATTGAGCCCGCCGCCGGCCGTCACGATCTCGATGCGGGCCGCCCCCGCGTCGACGGCGTTCTCGACCAGTTCCTTGACGACGCTCGCCGGACGCTCGATCACCTCGCCGGCGGCGATCTGGTTGATCATCGTTTCTGAAAGCTGGCGTATCGGCATAGCGGCCATCTTACATGGATTCGCCGACGCGCGAACAGGCCCGCGTGGTTCAGCCGAAGGGCCGAAGGATCACCGCGCGATATTTCCCGGAGGCGTACCTCCGGGCCTAGATCCTGCGGTGCTCGAAATCCAGGACCTACGCGGTCTGGATCTTCAGCGTACGGCTCTCCTCGCGGCCGAAGCCGCGGATTTCGATCCGGTCCTGGTGGACCTCGGCGATCGAATAGGCGCTGGTCGCCGGCGTATCGACCATACCCTTGAAGTTGACGAAATATTTGCCGTTGAGCTCGCCGAAATTGCCGGCGTGATTGTGCCCGTTGAAATAGGCGACGACATTGGGCGAGCCGGTCAGGAGCTCCACGATCCGCTCAGAGTCCCACATATTGTGCTCGTTCACCGGATAGACCGGATAGTGGCCCATCACAATGACCTTCTCGCCGGCGGCTTGCGCCTTCTTGATCGTAGCCTCGAGCCATGCGAACTGCTCGTCGCCGAGCGAGCCATTCCAGGTCTGGGCGTTGACCGCGCCCGTCGCCTTCAATTCGTCGAGCCGTTTTTGGGCGATCTCGCGGCGCGGATCGTCCTTGGGCGGCGCGAACAGGCTGACGTCGTTGCCGTCGAGGACAATGAAGCGATAACCGCCCCCGGCAAAGTCGTAGTAGGCCTTTTCCATGCCGGCCGTCCGCACGACCGACGCCAGATATTCGGGCGCCACATCGTAATCGTGATTGCCGAGCAGGAAGAAGCGCTCGTGCTTGAGCTGGTCATAAACCGGCAGGATATGGGTATAGCTTTCCCAGTGCCGGTCGATGATGTCGCCGAGCGTGGCGACGAATTGAAGGTCTTCCTTGTTGAAGACCTCGATCGCCTCGGAAAGTTTCCAGAGCGAATTTGCATAGTAGCGGTTCGCCCGAACGTTGGGCACGACCGGCGCATATTGCGGATCGGCGACGATGCCGAAGCGGAAGAGCGGGCCGGACTGGGCGAGCGCCGGGTTGACGCTAAAGCCTCCAAAGGGGGCAAACATTGCGGCGGTGCCACCGATCTTCAGGAGATTGCGTCGGGTGATCATGGCAGCGCTCCGGGTTTGGGGGAATACCCTGTCGCAATAAGGCGGTCCGGTTACACGATGATGACACGCCGATGAAGCAAGCCTGAAATTTCTCGCATTCGGTCGACCGACTTGCCACTATTTCGCAGCCCGCGGGATGCGCTTCACGCCTGCGCGGCGAGCCAGTCGCGAACCTTTCTGGCGCTGGCCGAAAGCTCGCGGTTCTTCGGCCAGACGACGTGGAAAGCCTTGCCGGTCCTCATCACATGGTCGGTGACCTGAACCAGCAGGCCGCTCTCGACCAGCCTGTCCGTCAGGTGCCGCCAGCCGAGCGCGATGCCCTGGCCCCCCATCACCGCCTGGATGACGGGAACATAGTCATTGATGAGCAGCCCGCGATTGGCCACCGCGCCGTTGATGCCGGCCGATTGGAACCATTCGTTCCACGTCGCGGCCTCCCGGAACGGCTCCTCGAGGTGGATGAGGCGGTGGCGCGTCAGCTCCGCGACCGATTTCGGCGCGCCGTTGCGGCCGGCATAGGACGCGCCCGCCACGGCATAGATCTCTTCCGTCGCCAGCCGCAGGCAATCGTAGAACGGAAAATCCGCCGGCGCCCCGCCGCGTATGCCGAGCGGGATGCCTTCGGCGATGAGGTCGATGTCCCGGTCCGAAGTCTGGATGCGAAGATCGATGCCGGGCAGGTCGTCGCGGAACTGCTGCAGCCGCGGCATCATCCAGAAGGAGGCAAAGGCGGTGGAGGCCGAGAGCGTCACATGTCCGCCGCCTGCGAAGGCGCGCAACTCCTCGGCCGACTTGCGAATATGCGAAAGGCCGAGCGTGACGTCGGCGAAGAAGCGCTCACCGGCCTCCGTCAGCCGCACCTGGCGATGCTTGCGCAGGAACAGGGCCACACCGAGTTGCCGTTCCAGTCCCCGGACAGCGTAGGAGACCGCGGCCTGCGACATGCCGAGCTCTCGCCCGGCGGCGGTGAAGCTGCCGAGCCTGCCGGCGGCCTCGAATACGATGAGGGAGCCCGCGGAGGGGAGGAGGTGGCGGAGGCTTTGCATAAATCCAGCTTATACAAGCCATCAGGATTTTCCAGCGTCACAAGGATAGAACGTGGGGCTAGTTTCATGAAAACAGGGTCGGAACTTGCCGGAGGCGGAATGGCGGAAATTACGGGCGAGATGATCGAGAAACCGGCGCCGCCCCGCCGCGAGCGCGGCGGCGGCAGGATCGCGCGGCGCGAATTGCGCTCGCATGGCAACGAAGGGCACGGCCGGCCCTATATCGTCCGCAATATCCCGACCTACGACATATTGTCGGAAGAGAATCTGCTTCGCATCGAGGCGATTGCCGACCGCATCCTGGCCGAGATCGGCATCGAGTTCCGCGACGATGCGGTAGCGCTCGACCACTGGAAGCGGGCAGGGGCGAACATTGACGGCGCCCTGGTCAAATTCGAACCCGGCATGCTGCGCGAGATTCTGAAGACCGCACCGGCCGAGTTCACCCAGCACGCGCGCAACCCGGCAAATTCGGTACAGATCGGTGGCAAGAATGTCGTCTTTTCGCCGGCCTACGGTTCGCCCTTCGTCATGGATTTGGACAAGGGCCGCCGCTACGGCACGATCGAGGATTTCCGCAACTTCGTGAAGCTCGCGCAGTCCTCGCCATGGCTGCACCATTCGGGCGGCACGATCTGCGAGCCGGTCGACGTGCCGGTCAACAAGCGCCATCTCGATATGGTTTACTCCCATGTAAAATACTCCGACCGCGGTTTTATGGGCTCGGTGACTTCCGAAGCCAGGGCGGAAGATTCGATCGACATGGCGCGGATCGTCTTCGGACAAAAATTCGCCGACGAGAACTGCGTCATCCTCGGCAACGTCAACGTCAACTCGCCGCTGGTCTGGGACGCGACCATGACCACGGCGCTGCGCGCCTACGCCCGCGCCAACCAGGCGGCGGTGATCGTGCCTTTCATCCTCGGCGGCGCCATGGGACCGGTGACGAATGCCGGCGCCATCGCCCAGTCGCTCGCCGAAACCATGGCCGGCTGCGCGCTGACGCAGCTCGAACGCCCCGGCGCGCCGGTGATCTTCGGCAACTTTTTGTCCTCCATGTCGCTGCGCTCGGGTTCGCCGACATTCGGCACGCCGGAGCCGGCGATCGGCTCGATGGTGATCGGGCAACTCGCGCGGCGGCTCAATCTCCCCCTCCGCTGCTCCGGCAATTTCACCACCTCGAAGCTGCCCGACGCACATGCGATGAACGAGGCCACCATGTCGATGCTGGCCGCCGTGCATTGCGGCGCGAATTTCGTTCTGCATTCGGCCGGCTTCCTCGATGGGCTCTTGTCCATGTCCTACGAGAAATTCGTCATGGACGCCGATTTCTGCGGCGCGCTGCACACCTATCTCGACGGCGTGAAGATCGACGACAACCAGCTCGCGCTCGACGCGTTCAAGGAGGTCGGGCCGGGCAGCCACTTCTTCGGCTGCGCCCACACGATGCAGAACTACGAAACGGCGTTCTGGGATTCGGAGATCGCCGACAATGAGCCCTTCGAGAAATGGGAGGCGGCGGGAAGCGAGGACGCAGCGATCCGCGCCAACAAGCGCTGGAAGAAGGCGCTCGCCGAATACGAAGCCCCGCCGCTGGACGAGGGCATCGACGAGGCGCTGAAGGACTTCATGGCCCGCAAGAAAGGCCAGATGGATGACGCCTGGTACTGAGGCGACGGGAACAAGCAAGAGAAAACATCAGGAGGAACCGATGGCATTTTTCAGGAGCAATGAAGACCGCGTCCCCGCGGTCGTTGAGCAGATGGCAGAAGCGGCCCGTTCCGGCCGCATGGACCGGCGCGAATTTCTTGCGATGGCGAGCGCGATGGGCGCATCGACGGCATTCGCCTACGGCATGATCGGGCTTGCCGCGCCTACGCGGGCGGTGGCCCAGGAAGCGAAGAAGGGCGGCGTGCTGAAGGTGGCGATGGCCGTGAAGGCGCAGAAGGATCCGCGCACCTACGATTGGGTGGAGATGGCGAACATCACCCGGACGTTCCTGGAACCGCTGGTCGCCTATACGCGGAACTTCACCTTCGAACCGGTGCTGCTCGAAAGCTGGGACGTGAATGACGAAGCCACCGAATATGTGCTGCACGTCAGGAAGGACGCGACCTGGAACAATGGCGACCAGTTCAATGCCGATGACGTGATCTTCAACCTGAACCGCTGGTGCGACAAGGCGGCGTCGGGCAATTCCATGGCCGCACGAGTGGGCTCGCTGATCGACGAGGCGACCGGGCGCGCCCGGGAAGGCGCCATCACCCGCGTCGACGACCATACGGTGAAGCTGGCGCTCAACAAGCCGGACATTTCGATCATTCCCAACCTGACGGATTATCCGGCGCTCGTCGTGCACCGGAACTTCGAGGCGGACGGCGCCGATCCGGTCGCCAAGCCGATAGGTACGGGCGCGTTCGAACTCGTTTCTTACGACGTAGGCTCGAAGGCCGTGCTCAAACGCCGGGAAAACGGAAGCTGGTGGGGCGGGGAGGCGCTGCTCGACGGGGTCGAGTTCATCGACTACGGCACCGATCCGGCGGCGATGCTCAATGCATTCGAATCCGGAGAAATCCAGGCCAATTTCGAGACGCCGGCCGACTATGTGGACATACTCGACGGCATGGGCCTGGTGAAATCGGAGGTGGCGACGGCGACGACGCTGGTCGCGCGCACCAATGTCACCCAAAAACCCTATGACGACCAGCGGGTGCGCAATGCCCTTCAGATGGCGGTCGACAACAGCGTGGTGCTGCAACTCGGCTATGGCGGCCGCGGCACGGTCGGCGAGAACCATCATGTGGCCCCGATTCATCCCGAATACGCCGAACTGCCGAAGAAGCAGCGCGATATGGAAGGTGCGAAAAAGCTTCTGGAGGAGGCCGGACAGATCGACTTCGAGCACGATCTCATAACCGTGGAGGACGACTGGCAGAAGAACACGGGCGACGCCATCGCGGCGCAACTGCGCGAAGCCGGCATCAAGGTGAAGCGCACGGTTCTGCCGGGCTCCACCTTCTGGAACGACTGGACGAAATATCCCTATTCGATGACCATCTGGTACATGCGCCCGCTCGGCGTGCAGGTCCTGGCGCTCGGCTACAGAACCGGAGAAGCCTGGAACGAGAGCGGCTACTCCAATCCGGAATTCGACGCCAAGCTCAACGAGGCGCTCGCGGTTGTCGACCCCGAAAAACGCCGCGAGATCATGAAGGACATCGAGCAGATACTCCAGGATTCCGGCGTCATCATCCAGCCGTTCTGGCAATCCCTCTATTGCCACATGGCCGAGGCGGTGAAGGACCACGGCATCCACCCGACCTTCCAGATGGACCTGCAGAAGGTTTGGCTCGAGACGGCATGAGAGCAGCCGAACAGGCGGCGCGGGGCTGATGCCTGTTCGCTCAACCCCGCCCGCGATAGGGCGCGACGCCGGTGTCCGGCAGCCAGGCGCCTTCGGGCGGCGCGCCGGTCTGCCAGAACACGTCGATCGGGATGCCGCCGCGCGGATACCAGTAGCCGGCGATGCGCAGCCACAGCGGCTTCGTCGCCTCTATGATGCGCCGGCCTATCATGACCGTGCAATCCTCGTGGAACGCGCCATGATTGCGGAACGAAACCATGAACAGCTTCAGCGACTTCGATTCCACCAGCGCGGCATCAGGCGCATAGTCGATGACGATGTGCGCGAAATCGGGTTGGCCGGTCACCGGGCAGAGCGAGGTGAATTCCGGGCAGGTGAAGCGCACGATCGCCGGCGGGCCGTCGCCGCGCGTGTAAGGCACGGTTTCCAGGACGGCGGCTTCCGGCGAGGCAGGCGTTTCCACGCGCGCGCCGAGTTGGGTAAGGGTGTCGGTTTCGGTCATCTTCTGCTCCTCTCATTTCGATGCAATCGGAATGAGCGTGTTGATTGGCCGCATGATCTTGTCCGAAAAGTCTGCGGGATCATGCTTTAGCGGGCGCTTATAGGCATATTGTGTCGGAACGAAAGACCATGATGAGCAACGACCCGCTTCTCCAGCCCTACCAGCTAAAACACCTGACGCTGAAGAACCGCGTTATGTCGACCGCGCACGAGCCGGCCTATTCCGAGGACGGCATGCCGAAGGAGCGCTACCGGCTCTACCATGCCGAAAAGGCCAAGGGCGGCATGGCGCTGACCATGACCGCCGGCTCGGCGATCGTCTCGCGCGACAGTCCGGCCGCCTTCGGCAATCTCCAGGCCTATCGCGACGAGATCGTGCCGTGGCTGAGCGAGCTGGCCGATGCCTGCCACGAGCACGACTGCAAGGTGATGATTCAGCTTACGCATCTCGGGCGCCGTACCGGCTGGAACAGGGCCGACTGGCTGCCGGTGCTCTCGGCCTCGCCGGTGCGCGAGCCGGCCCACCGCTCATTTCCAAAGATCGCCGAGGACTGGGATCTGGACCGCATCGTCGCGGACTATGCGAGCGCTGCGCAGCGGATGCAGGCGGCCGGTCTCGATGGCATGGAGTTCGAGGCCTACGGCCATCTGATGGACGGGTTCTGGTCGCCGGCGACCAATTTTCGCGACGACGAATATGGCGGCTCGCTGGAGAACCGGCTGCGCTTCACCTGGCGGGTGATCGATGCGGTGCGCGAGGCGGTCGGCGAAAAGTTCATCGTCGGCATCCGGATGGTCGCGGACGAGGATTTCGAAAAGGGCCTGTCGAAGGATGAAGGCGTCGAGATCGCCCGCCGGCTGGCGGCGTCCGGAAAGTTCGATTTCCTGAATATAATCCGCGGATCGATCGAGACGGACGCGGCGCTGACCAACGTCATCCCGATCACCGGCATGCGCTCATCCCCGCATCTCGACTTTGCCGGCGAGGTGAGGGCGGCAACTAAGTTTCCGACATTTCACGCTGCCCGCATTGCGGACATTGCGACGGCGCGACATGCCATCGCTGCCGGAAAGCTCGACATGGTCGGCATGACCCGCGCGCATCTCGCCGACCCGCACATCGTCCGGAAGGTGATGGAGGGCCGCGAGCACGAAATCCGCCCCTGCGTCGGCGCGACCTACTGCCTCGACCGCATCTATGAGGGCGGCGAGGCGCTGTGCATCCACAACGCCGCGACCGGGCGCGAGGCGACGATCCCGCATGTGATCCGCCGGGTGGACGGGCCGCTGAAGAAAGTCGTGGTGGTCGGCGCGGGCGCTGCAGGGCTCGAGGCGGCCAGAGTGGCGGCCGAGCGCGGCCATTCGGTGATCGTGCTGGAGGCCTCGGGGCAGGCGGGCGGACAGGTTCGGCTCGCCGCGCAGAACATGCGCCGCCGGGAATTGATCGGCATTGTCGACTGGCGGCTTTCCGAGCTGGACCGGCTCGGCGTTGAAATCCGCTACAACACATGGGCCGAGAAGGACGATGTGCTGGCGCTCGGGCCGGATGTCGTCATCGTCGCCACCGGCGGCCTGCCGCAGAACCCGCCGCTGGAGGCGGGCGACGATCTGGTCACGTCGAGCTGGGACATCATCGCCGGCAGCGTGAAGTCGGCCGAGAACGTGCTCCTCTATGACGACAATGGCGGCCACCAAGGCATGACCGCGGCCGAATTGATCGCCAATGCCGGCGCAAGGCTCGAACTGGTCTCGCCGGAACGCTTCTTCGCGCCCGAAATGGGGGGCATGAACCATGTGCCCTATATGCGCGCCTTCCACGAGAAGGGCGTGACGATCACCATCAACACCCGCTTACATTCCGTTCAGCGCGAGGGAAATCAGCTGGTTGCGACGCTTTCCTCCGATTTCGCCGAAGGCTGGCGTGATGAACGCCGCGTCGATCAGGTGGTGGTGGAGCACGGCACGCTGCCGCTCGACGATCTTTATCTCGCGCTGAAGCCGCTGTCGAAGAATGGCGGCGCGGTGGATTACGAGAGGCTGGTCGAGGGCGGCGACATTTTCCCACAGAAGAGGCCTGACGCCGGCTTCACGCTGCTGCGCATCGGCGATGCCGTCGCGGCGCGAAATATCCACGCCGCGGTTTATGACGGGATCAGGTTCGCGCTGCGGATTTAGGCGACTGACAGGCTGTTCGTCCTTCACAGCGTCTGCACTCTCCGCATGAGAATGGGGAAGACGCAGACGCCTTCTGGCGCAGCACCGCCAAACAAATTCTCTTTCAACTGTCCGAATCAGGAATTGCACCCGGGCTCGCCGAACAGGAAGTTGGAGCGCTTCTTCATGCTGTACTAGGCGATATGGCCACCCGGAGTGCCGCGAAATTTGCACAATAGCATTGGCTCACGAATGCACCGTCATCATCCGTTTAGATGGCAAAATGCCAGGCAGCTCCCACTAGCGGCCGCGGTCAATCAGATTGTGTAAAGCTCGATAGGCTTCTCAAATCCCTTCAACTGGTATTCCCGACATTCACCTTCAGCCGTTTGGTGCGGGGCTCGGCTGCAAACTGCCTTCGTCACAAGAATCCGACCAGCGTCGGCGACTGACTGGGCGCGAGCTGCGGTGTTCACGACCGTTCCAATCGCGGTAAGATCCCGGTGTGATCGGCCGAACTCTCCGAAGCTGGTTTCCCCGGTGTCGATACCGATACCGATGCCAAGGTCACTTCCGTCCAACCCAGCGCCATTGGTCACGAGAAGCTCACGACGCGCATGCCAGCGGCGTTGGATCTCCCGCGCCGCGAGCACGGCACGTTCGGCGTGGTCGTGTTGCTGAATGGGAAAGTTGAATATCGCCATGATCGCGTCTCCGACGGTCTTGTTAAGAAGCCCGTCAAATTCCCAGATGGCGGCTGCGCATTCATCGTAGAAGGCATCCAGCAGCGACGAGACAGTTTCTGCCGAGAAAGACTGCGAAAGTGTCGTATAGCCCCTTAGATCAACAAAAAGCACCGAAACGTCGACAGTGACCTGACGGGCTTTCATCACCCGCGTAAACATGAGCTCGCAAATCGTGCAGGTGTTCGGGTTCATCCGGCTCGGGCGTATGCCAAAGGCGCGAAAGGGAATGGAAGCCGGCCCACGGAGGGGCACTGGCAGCCGCATCTGCTGCCAGCAGCCCTTGCAAATTCTTGATTGAGAAGTCGACACTACGGCGGTCCTTTGTGCGACGCTCGCTGACTCTGGCACGCCCGGCCAAGAAAATCTCGAGAAAACCGCAGCTGCCACGCGGGTGCAACTTCCCGTCAGGAACATCCCGCCCCGGCGCGCGTTGGCCAACTTCCGAAACTCTCGCGAGCATTGAACATGCTTACCCGCATCCGTCCGTCGCAGGTCGCGCAATCGAGATCGGCGGCGCTCCAGGCGATGGCCATAGGCGCGGTCGCGGTCGGCGCTCTCGCCTTCGGCGCCATGGCGATAGGCCGTCTTTCAATTCGCAAGGCGCGAATTCGATCGCTGGAGGTCGACGATCTGACGGTGCGCAATCTCAACATCGTTGAGGGTACACGGCCCGATGGTGAATCTCAGCCATGATGGGCTGTTCAAATCCGTGCGCTTGGCGGCAGCGGAAAGCACGCTGCCGCCCATCACCTTCAGCGTGCAGATACAGCATCGGTGCGCTATGATGTCCGAATATCACCGAGGTGTGGATAAGAGCGCACAGTGCCTATCTTCATGGACCGTCACGATATGAAGGGGGTAACAGCCGCCGATATCGCCGACGCGCATCGCAAGGACCTCGAAATCCAGGACCGGTATGGGGTAAAATTCCTCACTTACTGGTTTGACCACCAGCGGGGCACCACCTTCTGCCTGGTGGACGCGCCCGACAAGGATACCGCCCAGTGCGTGCATCGTGAGGCGCACGGCCATGTTGCGGGCGAGGTCGTCGAAGTCGCGCTCTCAGCGGTGGAAGCCTTTTTGGGCCGGATCCAGGACCCCGAGCCGCCCTCCGGCCAGACGCATGACATTGTGGACTCCGGATACCGGGCAATCATGTTCACCGATATCGTGGGCTCGACGAAGATGACGACGCGCCTCGGTGACCGCATGGCCACCGAATTGATCCGGGCGCATGATTCTATTGTCAGGAGATGCCTGAGCGATGCAGGCGGCCGCGAGGTGAAGCACACAGGCGACGGCATAATGGCGTCGTTCGCCTCGACGGCGAACGCTGTCGACTGCGCAATCGCCATCCAGCAGGGCTTCGAGCGCTATAACCGAGGGAACACGGAGCCGATTCACATCAGAATCGGCCTGGATTGCGGCGAACCGGTCGAGGATAGCAACGATCTCTTTGGCTCCACGGTTCAACTTGCCGCCCGCTTGTGCTCAGCCGCCTCCAGCGACCAGATCCTCGCGTCTGAAAACATCAGGCGGCAGCGCGGCGACCCCGGCATCTTCGTGCAAACGAAACGCAAGCGGCTGAAGGGCTTTTCCCATCTGGTGCCGGCGTTCGAGTGCTCCTGGACCAAGCCCGACCAAAATTAGTGTTGGAAATGGTCTCGCTTGACCAAAAATCCGGTCCCGCGCAGATCCTTTTGCATGTCCCGGACGTCTTTTGGCAGGACACACCAACGGAGTAGCTGCCATGAAACGAACTCTGATACGATACCGGACCAAGCCCGAAAGCACGGGAGAGAACGAGCGCCTGATCCAGAACGTGTTCAAGGAGCTTCACGCGCAAGCGCCCGAAGGCGTCCGTTACATCGCCCTGAAACTCGCCGACGGTTCTTTCGTCCACCTGGTGGAGAACGACGGCGGCGAAAGTATTCTCCCCAAGCTGGATGCCTTTCGAAAATTCCAGGCCGATCTCAAGGAGCGTGTGATGGAGCAGCCGCAGGTCAACGAGGCGACCATAGTCGGCGACTACCGGATGCTCGGCGCGTGAACGACAGCTCGGCCAACGCGCCGCATGCCGATCAGCCGGAGGCAAGCGAGGCTTTCGCCCGGCTGTTCGGCGAATTGCGGCCGAAACTGCATCGCTACTGCGCCCGCATGACCGGGTCGGTCATCGATGGCGAGGACATTTTGCAGGAGGCGCTGCTACGGGCCATGGAGGCGTTGCCCAGGGCAGGGCCGATCGCCCGGCCGGAGGGCTGGCTGTTTCGCATCGCCCACAATGCCGCGCTCGATTTCCTGCGCCGCCGCGCCCGGCAAAATGCCGTCCAATCCGACGAGGAAACGGAAATGATCGCCGATCCTGTATCCGCCGTGGACGATCGCCAGGCGGCCGCGGCAAGCCTGCGCACCTTCATGCGCCTGCCGGTGGCGCAGCGCAGCAGCGTCATACTGATGGATGTTCTGGGCTATTCGCTGCAGGAGATCGGCGGCGTCACCGGCCTGACCATGCCTTCGGTCAAGGCCTCCCTGCATCGTGGCCGCATACGGCTGCGGGAATTGGCCGGCGAGCCCGAAGACATAGCGCCGCCTGTGCTGGACGAGCGCGAACATAAGCGTCTGGCGCTTTATGTCGACCGCTTCAACGCGCGCGACTTCGATGCGCTGCGCGACCTTTTGGCCGGCGAGGTGAGGCTCGAACTGGTCAACCGGAGCCGCATGAACGGCCGGCGCGAGGTGGCGAACTATTTCGGCAATTATGCGCGGGTCGCCGGCTGGCGTCTCGCGCCGGGTTTTGTGGAAAGACGTCCCGCGGTGCTGGTGTTCGACGCCGCCGACCCTTCCGGCGCACCGAGCTATTTCGTCCTGCTGCAATGGTCCGGCGAGGAGATCCTGAACATCCGGGACTTCCGCTACGCCCGCTATGCGGTCGAAGGCGCGGAGGTGGTCGCCGTGGTTGATCGGCGAGAGCAATCGGTTGGATGATCCTCCGATCGCCACTATTTCAGCGATCATCCGTGTTTGTGGCCGCTCTAGGCTGTTGCCGCGCGAGTCTGTAGTATCGCTGTTCGCGTTCGAACGGGGTGAAGCGATGGACCGACGGCTGGCCGCCATTCTCGCGGCCGATATTGCCGGTTACAGCCGTCTGATGGGTGAGGACGAGGAGGGAACCGTCCGAGCCCTGCAGGAGCATCACACGGCTATATGTCCGTTGATCAAGGAACATGGCGGGCGCATTATCAACAAGGCTGGCGATGGCATGCTGGCTGAGTTCGGCAGTGTCGTGGGAGCGGTCACAGCCGCCGCCGCAATTCAGAGGCTTCTGGCCAACCGCAACGCCGAAATCCCCGCATCGCGCCGTCTGGAGTTCCGGATCGGCATCAATCAGGGCGAAATCGTCGCCGATCGTGATGAGGTCTACGGCGACGGCATCAATGTCGCCGCGCGGCTTCAAGCGTTGTCCCAACCGGGAGGGATAGCGATTTCGGGACGCGTCCACGAAGACGTGGCGGGCAAGCTGGATCTCGCATGGCAAGACGCCGGCGAGCAGTCCTTGAAGAACATAGTGCGGCCTGTTCGCGTGTGGCAATGGTCCGATGCTGAGACGCTGGAACAGCCCAACTTGCCGCTTCCGGACCGGCCGTCGATTGCGGTGCTGCCCTTCGACAACATGAGCGGGCAGGCCGAGGACAGTTTCTTCAGTGACGGCGTCACCGAGGACATCATCACCGGACTGACGCACTACCGTTCGCTGTTCGTCGCCGCCCGCAACTCCTCCTTCGCCTTCCGCGGCAAACCGACAAGCCTTGTCGAAATCGGACGCCAACTTGGCGTATCCCATCTTCTGGAGGGCAGCATCAGGCGCTCCGGTGACCGCATTCGCATCACGGCGCAACTGATCGAAGCGACCAGCGGCGCCCACATCTGGGCCGAGCGATATGATCGCAGCCTGACCGACATCTTTGCCGTCCAGGATGAACTCGCTCGGACGATTGTTTCTACCCTGGTCGGGCGAATCCAGGATGCGAGGCTGCAGCGTTCGCTTCGCGTGCCGACGACCAGTCTCGCTGCCTATGACTGCCTCCTGCGCGGCATGGCCCATTTCAGGAGCTTTGCACCGGACGCCAACCAGAAAGCCTACGAGATGTTCTCGCGGGCAGTTGAACTCGATCCGTACTTCGCCCTGGCCAATGCGAACCTCGCAATGACCTACATGGGACTTCACGGACATTCGGCGGCTCCCGCCGAGGTGCTGAACGAAGCATTTGCCATCGCATCGCGAGCTCTCGAACTCGACCCTCAGGAAAGCCATTGCCATCGCGTCCTCGGAACGGTCTGGATGAACCGCCGCGATTACGATCGAGCCGAGCAGCATTTCCGGCGTGCGGTCGAACTCAATCCGAACGACGCCGACCGGCGGATGGGCCTAGGCTATCTGCTGGTTCTTCGCGGCAAGATCGACGAGGGGCTGGAATGGATGCAGGAAGCCAGGCGGCTCAATCCGTTTCCGCCGGTCTGGTATCATCCCCGCTTCGGCGTCGCGCTGTATTCTCTGGGGCGCTTTGCAGAGGCCGCCCAGGAATTCGCCGAAATCCCGACACCGGGATACTGGTCTCGCACGCGGCTTGTGGCCTGCCTCGCTCAACTTGGCAGAACCGCCGAAGTCGAGACGCAGCGAGCGGCGATCGTCGAGCAGAAGCCGGACTTCTCGATCGAAAAGTTCTTTCAAGAGGATGTTTTGCTTGAACGGCCGGAAGACCGTGAACTTCTGCGCGAAGGCATGATCAAGGCGGGCCCACCAGAATAGTACTAAGCCCGGCTCCCCTGCAGCACCGTCAGCATCGGCTTCTTCGGTGCGCGCGACATCAGCCATTCGCGCGCCTTGTCGTCGGGCATGGGGAAGGCGATGTGGTAGCCCTGGACCTGGTCGCAGCCGATCGACATCAGCAGATCGAGCTCGGCCTCGGTTTCGGCGCCCTCGGCGATGATCGAGATGCCGAGCCCGCGCGCAAGTTCGGTGATGGCGCGCACGATCTTGGTGTTGTCGCCGTTGGAATTGATGTTCTGGACGAAGCGCCGGTCGATCTTGAGGCGGTCGATCTCGTTTGGATTGACGTGGCTGAGCGAGGCGTAGCCGGTGCCGAAATCGTCGAGTTCGAGATGGACGCCGGCCGAGCGGATATGGCGCAGTTTCGCCGCGATGCCGGTCTTCTCGTCGTCCAGGATGACGGACTCGACGATTTCCAGCGACAGTTTTTCGGGCGGCAGCCCGGCCCTTTCCAGGGTCTCGAAGAGGAAGCTGTCGAAATCCGCCTCGCGCAGTTCCGAACCCGAGACGTTGATGGCGATGCGGCCGAAGCCGATGCCGGCGCGGTGCCATTCGGCGGCCTCGTGGACAGCCTTGCGCACGATGATGCGGCCGATCGCGGCCATCAGCCCTGATTTTTCCGCGACCGGTATGAATTCGCCCGGCGAGATCATGCCGCGTTCGGGATGCTTCCAGCGGACCAGCGCCTCGACGCCGGTGATGGCGCCGCTGGTCAGCGATACCTGCGGCTGGAAGTAGATGCTGAACGATTCGTTCGCGATGGCCGCCTTGAGATCGGCTTCCAGCTGCTTGCGGTGCTCCAGCTCTCGCCGCAGCTCCTCGGAGAAGAACGAGAACCCGCCGCCGCCGAGCTTCTTGGCGGAATAGAGCGCGAGGTCGGCATGCACGGTGAGGTCGGCGGCGTTGTCGGCGTCGACGGGATAGACGGCGATGCCGGCGCTGGCGCCCGGGTGGATCGTCGCACCCTGGAAGCTGATCGGCTCGTTGATGCATTCCAGGATGCGCCTGGCGACCATGTTGATGTCTTCGGTAGCGCCGGCGCCGTTGAGGATCATCACGAATTCGTCGCCGCCGAGCCGCACGCAAAGATCGGAGGCGCGGCAGGAATCGCGCATGCGCTGGGCGGTCACCACCAGCACGTAGTCGCCCGCCGCATGGCCGAGCGTGTCGTTGATCTGCTTGAAGCGGTCGAGGTCGATCTGCACGACGGCGAGACGCTCCTGGCGCCGGTGCGCGCCCTTGATCAGCGTATCGAAGTGGTCGGTCAGGAAGGTGCGGTTGTGCAGGCCGGTCAGGCCGTCATGGACCGCGATGAAAGCCATGGAATTGCGCGCATCCACCAATTCGTGCGTGCGCCGCAGGATCACGTTCGACATCGGGCGGAAGATGAACAGCGCGATCAGGACGATGATGCCGATCGTGGCGTAGAACAGCGTGCGGTGGAGGTCGAGCATGCTGTCCATGCGCTTGTCGGCTAGCGCGCCGATGCGTTCGCCAAGCGCCGCGTAGCCGTCGAGCGTCGTCCGGGCGGCTGTCTCGTCGAGTTGCGCGCGCTCCGTGCCGGCCATGTAGCCGAGCGACGAATTGCCGATGCCGAGCCGGGATTCGAGCGCCGCTATGAAGCGCCAGCCATTCGAGGCGAGGCCCGTGGAGAAGAAATCAAGATGGAACGGCTTGCCGAACAGCACGCCTTCGACGGTGCTCGGGTCGTGCCGGGCCTGCGACAGCGGATCCGCCCCGGTGCGGTCGAGCAGCAGGTCGTAGTTCTTCTCGAATTCGGTAGTCGCCTCCTTCAACAGGCCGGCAAGCGCCGGCTGCTCGCCAATCGGGGCGTTCTCGGCAGCGTTGGCCAGGAACACGACGCGTTGCGAAAGCGCCTTCTGGGTGCCAGTGAGCGCGACCAGCGCCTGGTCGTGCTGCTGGGCGCCCATCATCTGCTGCAGGAGGATGAAAGAGGCCATCGCCATGGCGGCGATGATCAGAAGCGCGATCCAGTAGGCGCTCTTGATGAGCAGAATGAGCTTTCGAGCGCTGGTGTTGGCCGGCTGCTGCGACATGTGAAATAAGCCCTTGGAACCCCAATGCCCGATACGTGATCGGACCATGTCCGGCAAAGGGTTAACATGTCGGCAAGTCAAGCAGGCGGAGTGTCGCCGTTCGCGGCAAACATCGATGCTGGTTAGCGATGGGTTGCCGGAACAGGAACCATTGTCGCAATTCCCCTCGGCGGAAATGCCTCCACAATAGGCATTTCACTGCGGGCCAATACCCTTTAAACTATCCGCCGAACCCCAAGAAAAAATTCGGAAATGGCCATGAACATAGAAAACAGGACGGCGAAGGCCGCCGCTTCCTTCGTCTGGAACGATCCTTTCCTCATCGAGGATCAGTTGAACGAGGACGAGCGGATGATCCGCGACGCCGCGGCAAGCTTCGCCGCCGACAGGCTCGCGCCGCGTATCGAGGAGGCCTATCTCGACGAGGTCACCGATCCGGCGATCTTCCGCGAGATGGGTGAGGCCGGTTTGCTCGGCATCACCATTCCCGAGGAATATGGCGGCCTCGGCGCCGGCTACGTGACTTACGGGCTGGTCGCGCGCGAGGTGGAGCGCGTCGATTCGGGCTACCGCTCGATGATGAGCGTGCAGTCGTCGCTGGTCATGTACCCGATCCATGCCTACGGCTCTGAAGAGCAGCGCAAAAAGTACCTGCCGAAGCTGGCCTCGGGCGAATGGATCGGCTGCTTCGGCCTGACCGAGCCGGATGCCGGCTCCGATCCGGGCGGCATGAAGACGCGCGCCGAAAAGACGGCCAACGGCTACCGGATTTCCGGCTCGAAGATGTGGATTTCCAACGCCCCGATCGCCGACGTCTTCGTCGTCTGGGCGAAGTCGGCCGCTCACGACAACCAGATCCGCGGTTTTATCCTCGAAAAGGGCATGAAGGGGCTTTCGGCGCCGAAGATCGGCGGCAAGCTTTCGCTCCGCGCGTCGATCACCGGTGAGATCGTCATGGACGGCGTCGAGGTCGGCGAGGACGCGCTTTTGCCCAATGTGTCAGGCCTGAAGGGGCCGTTCGGCTGCCTGAACCGGGCGCGCTACGGCATTTCGTGGGGCGCGATGGGCGCGGCGGAGGATTGCTGGCACCGGGCGCGGCAATATGGCCTGGACAGGAAACAGTTCGGCAGGCCGCTCGCGCAGACGCAGCTTTTCCAGAAGAAGCTCGCCGACATGCAGACCGAAATCGCGCTCGGCCTGCAGGGCTCGCTTCGCGTCGGCCGGCTCATGGACGAGGGCAAGATGGCGCCGGAGATGATCTCGATCGTCAAGCGCAACAATTGCGGCAAGGCGCTCGACATCGCCCGCCAGGCCCGAGACATGCATGGCGGCAACGGCATCCAGATCGGCTACCACGTCATGCGTCACGCGCAGAACCTCGAAACCGTCAACACATATGAAGGCACGCACGATGTCCACGCGCTGATCCTCGGCCGCGCGCAGACGGGACTGCAGGCGTTTTTCTGAGGTTTTTCTCTCACTTCGGGGAGAAGTGGCTCTGGCGACGGCGGGGCAGCCCTACTTGGTCGTCGCCTGAAACTTGCTCATCAGATAGGGACCGGACCGCACCGGCTGGTATTTCGGCGTTTCGCCGGGCGCGAGGCACTGGTCGAGGCAGACGATTTCGGCGTCCCAGTTCGGCTGGTGGAAGAAGGCCAGCGACTGCCGGCGCGACATGCCGCCATCCTGCGGCGACGGATTGACCACACGGTGCATGGTCGACACCCAGCGGTCGTTGGTCCAGCGCGCCATCAGGTCGCCAATGTTGATGATGAAGGCGCCGGGCACCGGCGGAACGGGCGTCCAGGCGCCGTCCGGCGCCACGATTTCGAGGCCCTTCGATCCCGCTTGCGGCAGCAGGATGGTCAGGCTGCCATAGTCGGTATGCGCGCCGGCGCGCAATTGCCCGGGTTTCGGCGCAACTGTCTGTTCGGGATAATTGAGCGCCCTCATCGCGCTGATCGGCGCGTCGATGAAGCCGGCGAAATGGTCTTCCGGCAGTTTCAGTGCGATCGCGAACACGCGCATGATGCGCGCCGCGAGATCTTCGAGCTCGGCGTAGTAAGCCTTCCACGCGTCGACGAAGCCCTCGGGCGCTTCCGGCCAGATCGTCGGAGCGTAGCAGAAGGCGAGCGCGTCCTTGTCCTTCATGCCGGATGGCGCGGAGGCGGGACCACCATTAAAACTTTCCTTCAGGTCGGGCGGGCTGTCGACATCGCGCGATCTGGCCAGCGCCTCGAGTTCGGGCCCGAGATAGCCATAGGGATAGCCCTTGTACGGCGCCTTCGCCTGCTGCTTGACCTCGGCGGGCAGGTCGAAGAAATCGCGCGCCTTGCGCCAGACGCCGTCGATCACCGCCGGCGGCACGCCGTGACTGGCGATGGCCAGGAAGCCAGTCGAGCGGCAGATATCGTCGACCTCCGCTCCCATCGCGCGCCGCTCCTCCGACGTTGCGCTTTCGAAGCGGCCGAGTTCGAACACGGGAAAAGTCGAGGCGGACATGACGAAACTCCGGTGCGCGGGATTTTACCGATGCTAACCGGCAGGCGGCGGATTCTCCAGCGGACTGGGCCACGTCCGCCATTGGGCCAGCGAGGCGAATTCAACTTCCGGGGCGCTTCGCGCGCCAAAAGCAGGCTTCCGGCACGGCGTCCATTGCCGCCGGTCGTATTTCCGATAGCTTTTTGGCTTATGCGGCGCGAATGTCGGCCGGACTTCCAACGAGGCGATCTTCCGTATGAGCGATGCGTTTCTTTCCCATCTGTCCTCCGAACTCGAAGGGCTGAAATCCGCCGGCCTCTACAAATCCGAGCGCGTGATCACCTCGCCGCAATCGGCCTCGATCGAGGTCGGCGGCAAGCCGCTCCTGAATTTCTGCGCCAACAATTATCTCGGCCTCGCCGACAGCGAGGAACTGCGCGAGGCGGCGAAGGCTGCGCTCGACCGCTACGGCTACGGCATGGCCTCGGTGCGCTTCATCTGCGGCACGCAGGAAGAGCACAAGCAGCTAGAGGCGAAGATCTCCGGCTTCCTCGGCATGGAGGACACGATCCTCTACGGCTCGTGCTTCGACGCCAATGGCGGCCTGTTCGAGACGCTGCTTTCCGAAGAGGACGCGGTCATTTCCGACGCGCTGAACCATGCCTCGATCATCGATGGCGTCAGGCTCTCCAAGGCGAAACGCCTCCGCTATGCCAACAACGACATGGCGGCGCTTGAGGAGGAATTGAAGAAGGCCGAAGGCAGCCGCTTCAAGCTGATCGCCACCGACGGCGTTTTTTCCATGGACGGCATCATCGCCAATCTCCAGGGCGTTTGCGATCTCGCGGAAAAATACGGCGCGATGGTGATGGTCGACGACAGCCACGCGGTAGGGTTCGTCGGCAAGAATGGCCGCGGCTCGCCCGAGCATTGCGGCGTTGAGGGCCGCATCGACATCATCACCGGCACGCTGGGCAAGGCGCTCGGCGGCGCGTCGGGCGGCTACACGTCGGGCAGGAAAGAAGTGGTGGACTGGCTGCGCCAGCGCTCGCGGCCCTATCTTTTCTCCAACACGCTGATGCCGGCGATCGCTGGAGCCTCGCTGAAGGTGTTCGACATGGTCGCGGCCGGCGACGGCTTGAGAAAAAAGCTCTATGACAATGCTGCGCGGTTCCGCTCGGGCATGACGAAGCTCGGCTTTGAATTGGCCGGCGCCGGCCACCCGATCATCCCGGTGATGCTGGGCGACGCCGCCCTCGCGCAGGAGATGGCGCAACGCCTGCTCGGCCACGGCATTTATGTCATAGGGTTTTCGTTTCCCGTCGTGCCGAAGGGCCAGGCGCGCATCCGCACGCAGATGTCGGCCGCGCATTCGGAAGAGGATATCGATCGGGCGGTGGCCGCGTTCGGGGAAGTGGGAAAAGAGCTGGGGGTCGTTGGATGACGCAAATAGCAATATCTGACGATGAATCGATGATGGTCACCGCTGGCCAAGCGTATTTGGAAGCGGCGAACTGGATCATAACCCACCCAGAGTCTCCGGGTCAGTCGTATATGCTCTTGCCGTTTCACACTCTACTGGGCTTGTCGCTTGAAATGCTCCTCAAGACGGTATTGCTTCGACAGGGTATGCCGGCGAGAGATTTCGCAACGAGGCGGTTTGGGCATGATTTGGTGGCTCTTCGTGATGAGGCACGAAATCGCGGGTTTAGGTCCCAGGAAAATGGGATCGATGAGATCATTGCTCACATAGCCCCCAATTATGGCTCGCACGACTATAGGTATGTGAAGCCCAACTCTACCTTGAACAAGGTCAACGCAGTCCCGGCGCTTAATGCGATGAACAATCTTCTAATCGAAGTTGGAGCAATGGTTGGATTACCAGTTGTCCACAAGATCGTTAGGGTTGGCTAGACATGTCCAACATGATGCGTGCCCTCGTCAAAGCCAAGGCCGAACCCGGAATCTGGATGGAACAGGTGCCGGTGCCGGAAATCGGCCCCAACGACGTGCTGATCAAGGTGAAGAAGACGGCGATCTGCGGCACCGATGTCCACATCTACAATTGGGACCAGTGGGCGCAGAAGACCGTGCCGGTGCCGATGGTCACCGGCCATGAGTTCGTCGGCACGGTGGCCGATTTCGGCACGGCGGTGACGGAATACAAAGTCGGCCAGCGCGTTTCGGGCGAAGGGCACATCGTCTGCGGCCATTGCCGCAACTGCCGAGCGGGCAGGGGGCACCTCTGCCGGAACACGCTGGGCGTCGGGGTCAACCGGCCGGGCGCGTTCGCCGAATACCTTGCCATTCCGCAGCACAATGTCGTGCCGATCCCCGACGACATTCCCGACGAGGTGGCGGCGATCTTCGACCCGCTCGGCAATGCGGTCCACACCGCGCTTTCATTCGATCTGGTCGGCGAGGATGTGCTGGTCACCGGCGCCGGGCCGATCGGCATCATGGGGGCGCTGGTGGCGCAGTGCGTCGGCGCGCGCAAGGTGGTGATCACCGACATCAACCCGGCGCGCCTGGCGCTGGCGAGGAAGCTCGGCATCCATCATGTCGTCGACGCTTCTAAGGAAAAACTCCGCGACGTAATGCATGAGGAGGGCATGACCGAGGGTTTCGACGTCGGCCTCGAAATGTCCGGCTCGGCGGCTGCCTTCCGCGACATGATCGACACGATGAACAATGGCGGCAAGATCGCGATTCTCGGCATCGCTCCGACCGGCTTCGAGATCGACTGGAACAAGGTCATCTTCAAGATGCTCACCCTGAAGGGCATCTACGGCCGCGAAATGTTCGAGACCTGGTACAAGATGATCGCGCTGGTGCAGGGCCCGCTGGACGTGAGCGGACTGATCACGCACCGCATCGGGATCGACGATTTCCAGGCCGGCTTCGACGCCATGCGCAGCGGCAGTTCCGGCAAGGTGGTGATGGATTGGTGAGAACAGGGGCACGCTCGGCTGACGCTCCCGCATCAGTCGCCTGTCCGGCACTTTTTCAGGCGGGATGTCGGGGCCGCCCTATCTCATACGTCTTCATGGTGTCGAAACCCAAAGGAGGACGAATATGAGCTATGTCGATGGATCCGTGCTGCCCGTGCCGAAGGCCGAGTGGGAAGAATACAAGAAGCAGGCCGAACTCGGCGCCAAGGTGTGGATGGAGCACGGCGCGCTGTCTTACGTCGAGGCCGAGGCCGATGACGTGCCGGATGGCGAGGTCACTTCGTTTCCGCTTGCAGTGAAGAAGGAAGAAGGCGAAACAATCGTGTTCTCTTTCGTAACCTACAAGTCGCGCGAGCACCGCGACGAGGTTATGAAGAAGGTGATGGCCGACCCGCGCTTGCAACAGGGCATGCAGAACATGCCGCCCTACATGAAGCGGCTGATCTATGGCGGGTTCAAGGTGTATCTGGAGAGGTGAGGGGAACTGGATGAAATTGGCGACACTGAAGGACCGGACCCGCGACGGCAGGCTGGCCGTGGTTTCACGCGATCTGACGCGCTTTACCGACGCGTCCTTCCTGGCGCCGACGCTCCAGGCTGCCCTCGACGACTGGAGACGGATTTCGCCGCATCTGGCGGCGATGGCGGAATCGCTGGAGGCCGGCGCAGTGCCTGCCTCACGCTTCCATGAGCACGACGCCCATTCGCCGCTGCCGCGCGCCTATCAGTGGGCGGACGGCTCGGCCTACGTCAATCATGTCGAGCTGGTGCGCAAGGCGCGCGGCGCGGAAATGCCGGCGAGCTTCTGGACCGATCCGCTGATCTACCAGGGCGGCTCGGATTCCTTCCTCGGTCCGCGCGATCCGATCCCGGCCAGCGACGAGGCCTGGGGCGTGGACATGGAAGGCGAGGTGGCCGTCATCGTCGACGATGTGCCGATGGGCGCGAGCGTCGAGCAAGCGCGCGATGCGATCCGGCTGGTCATGCTGGTCAACGACGTTTCGCTGCGCGGGCTTATCCCGGCCGAACTCGCCAAGGGCTTTGGTTTCTACCAGTCCAAGCCGGCCTCGGCCTTCTCGCCGGTCGCCGTCACGCCGGACGAACTGGGCGACGCCTGGGACGGCGGCAAGGTGAGCCTGCCGCTTTGCGTCGATCTCAACGGAAGGCCGTTCGGCCGCGCCAATGCCGGCGTCGACATGACCTTCGACTTTCCCCAACTCATTGCGCACGCCGCGAAAACGCGCCCGCTTTGCGCCGGAACGATCATCGGTTCGGGCACAGTCTCCAACAAGCTCGAAGGCGGACCGGGCAAGCCGGTTTCGGAGGGCGGCGCCGGCTATTCCTGCATCGCGGAACTGCGCATGATCGAGACGATCGCCAGCGGTTCGGCCAAGACGCCGTTCATGCGCTTCGGCGATACCGTGCGCATCGAGATGAAGGACAAAGCCGGCCATTCGATCTTCGGCGCGATAGAGCAGACGGTGCAGAAACACGAGAGGTGAGGCGACGTTGGAAACCGGGGCCGGCATCTACCTGCTCAGCGGCGTCTGGAGCGTCGCGATGCTGGCGGTGTTCATCTGGGCGATCCGCCTCAGCTACCGCATCGAGGCGCGTTCACCAGAACTGCAAAACACCAGCGGCGTGCCGCGCAACGCACTCATCTTTCACACGGTCACAAACCGGAAAGTAGCCCGGGACGAGGAGACGCAGGCCCTCCGGCGGTGGATGAACCGCCTGTTGCTGCTGAACCTCGCCGGTTTCGCGCTGCTGTGGCTTGCGATATCGAGGATCGGACGCTGACGAGATGCATCTGATCGATCATTTCCGCCGCATGGCCGAAAACAATCTCTGGTCGAACGACCGGCTGCACCGGGCGGTGTGCGCGCTGCAGCCGGGCGAGTTCGAGGCTCCCCGCACCAGCTTCTTTCCCTCGATCAGGCAAACGCTCAACCATATCCTCTCGGTCGATATCTATTATCTCGATATGCTGCAGGAGGGGGGCGTCGGCCTGCGCGTGTTCGACCGCTGGAGGGATTTTGACGATCCGGAGCGCCTGGCCGAGGCGCAGGCGGCCTGCGATCGCGATTACCTGGCTTTCTGCGCGGCGCTGCCAGCGTCCGATCTCGACCGGCGGGTCGGCACGGATCGCGGCGACGACGGACAGGTTCCCGAGCGCATCGGCGACCTCCTGGCGCACATCTTCCTGCACGACATCCATCATCGCGGGCAGGTGCATGCGATGCTGTCGGGCACGTCCGTCAAGCCGCCTCAACTCGACGAGTATTTTCTCGACTTCGACCTGAAGCTGCGGCGCGACGAGGTGAAGCGGCTGGGGTTGGAAAGCTAAGGCCGGCGCATGTTCGGCGCTTGATCGCCAAACAGACGATCGACCAATTCCTGGGTGCGCTGGTCTTTTACGATCGCATGCAGCCGCAGCAATTCGGCGAAGAGTTCGTCGATATCTTCACTGTAGAGCAGCTCCATTTCGTCATTTACGCAACTGGCCCGGTCATCGGCCTGTCGCAGAAGGCGTGCTTCTCGATCAGCGGCAGTCTCCATCCAGAAATCGCGCGGCTGCATTGAACCCTCCTTGATAGGTTCAACTTTACCACGAAATAGATGACGGCGCTGTGGGCAACGGCCTTTGCCGGCAAGCTGGCGGCCGGCATTACTGCCGGCCGCTCCAAGCCAAACGGAACCTTCAGGCCTACGCTGCCTTGTCGTCCTTCAGCACTCCGCGGCGGATTTGGTCTTCCTCGATCGACTCGAACAGCGCCCGGAAATTGCCTTCGCCAAAACCTTCGTCGCCCTTCCTCTGGATGAACTCGAAGAAGATCGGCCCGATCACGGTTTTGGAAAAGATCTGCAGCAAGATCTTTGTCGTGCCGCCGTCGACCACGCCTTCGCCGTCGATCAGTATACCGTGCGTCTTCATCCGCTCGATCGGCTCGTCATGGCCGTGCACGCGCTCATGCGACTTCTCGTAATAGGTGTCGGGCGGACCGGGCATGAATTTCAAGCCATTGGCGGCGAGCTTGTCGGTGGCGTCGTAGATGCCGTCGGTGCCGACCGCGATGTGCTGGATGCCTTCGCCCTTGTATTTGCGCAAATATTCCGCGATCTGGCTGGTGTCGTCCTTGGACTCGTTGAGCGGGATGCGGATCTTGCCGCAGGGCGAGGTGATGGCGCGGCTGACCAGGCCGGTGATGCGGCCGTCGATGTCGAAGTAGTGGATCTGCTTGAAGCCGAACAGCTCGCGGTAGAATGCCCACCACTTGTCCATCTGGCCGCGATAAACATTGTGGGTCAGGTGGTCGAGGTAATAGAAGCCGACGCCTTCCGGCTTCGGGTCGCGCTCGCCCAGCCACTCGAACTCGGCGTCATAAGCCGAACCCTTGTCACGGTATTTGTCGACGAAATAGAGCAGCGAGCCGCCGATGCCGACGATCGCCGGAACGTCGAGCGTCTTGTCGTCCCCCTGATAGGGCTCGGCGCCCTTGGAGACTGCGTGGTCGAACGCATGCTTTGCGTCGACGACGCGCCACGCCATTGCCGGGGCGCAGGGCCCGTGCTTTTCCACGAACTTCACGCCGTAGGAGCCGGGCTCGGCGTTCAGCACATAGTTGATGTCGCCCTGGCGCCAGACGGTGACGTTCTTCGTCCGGTGTTTTGCAACCGGCGCGTACCCCATGCACGAAAAAAGCTCGGAGAGCTTTTCCGGCTCCGCGTGGGCGAATTCAACGAACTCAAACCCGTCGGTGCCTGCGGGATTGGCCTTGCTGATCTTGGCGGGCGGGGCATCGTGCGGAAAGGGACCCATGGCTTCCTCCTTTGCGGCCGATCGGCGGCAATTCAAGCTTGCTCTAATATTAGTCCAAACGGGACGCATTGTGCTTGCATATGAGCGGCTGAAATGCTGGGCTCATGCATGTATCATGCATGAGTGGGGCAAAGATCGTGAATGATGAACGGATAGACCAGTTTGACCGCAAGATACTGTCTCTGCTGCAGGCGGACGGCAGGCTCACCAACAACGACCTTTCCGAGCGTGTGAACCTGTCGCCGTCACAATGCTCGCGGCGAAGGCAGCGGCTGGAGGAGGAGGGTTTTATCCGGGGCTACCGGGCGGTGCTCGACCGCGATCGGCTCGGATTTTCGCTGGTCAACGTCATCTCGGTGACACTGGCGACCCACAATCGCGACAATGCCCGCAACTTCGCCGAACTCCTGTCGCGCCTGCCCGAAGTCCAGGAGGCGCATGCGCTGACCGGCGAGATGGATTATATCCTCAAGGTCGTCACGCCGGACCTGAAATCACTGTCGGATTTCGTCAACGGCGTGCTCCTGCCCCACGATTCCGTACAGCATGTAAAGACCGCGATCGTGCTGGAGACGCTGAAGGAGACTTCGGCATTGCCACTATAACGGCCTCAGCCTTTCGACTGCTGCACCGCCATGAACAAATTGGCCGAGCGCGTGCCGGAGCGGCAATAGGCGAAGACCGGGCCTTCGAGTTCCTCGAGCGCATCAGCCATTGCGGCGACGTCGTCGCCGGTCATCGGCATGCCGCTGACGATCGGAACGTGGCGGAACGACAGGCCGGCCGCTTCCGCCGCCTTTGCGATTTCGGCGGCATTGGGCTGGCCCGGCTGTTCGTTGTCGGGCCGGTTGCTGATGATGCTCTTAAAACCCTTGGCCTTGATGGCGGCGATGTCGTCGGCTGCGATCTGCCCGGATACGGCGTAGTCGTCGGAGATCTGTCTGTATTCCATGGTGATGCCTCGTGATCCAAATCGTTGCGGCAAGCATAGCGCCCGCGCCGCAGTTTCGCGACCGTTCTTGCCATTACAGATATGCGGCCGCAACGGGCTTGACCACCCACACGATCCAGAAATCCGGGTCTGAACGAAAACAATGCCTTGCCGCCGAAATCGGATTCGGATTGTGAACTCGACGCTGTCGACGCTTCAACCAGTTGCGACAATATAGCCGCTGAGAGGCCGGCCCTCGGCGGCAAGCCGCTTCAACAGCGCGGACGGCAGGAACACGTCCTTGCCGCTGCGGCCATGCCAGTATTCCAGCCGCTCGACGATCTTCGGCAGCCCCTCCAGATCGGCCCAGAACATCGGCCCGCCCTTGCCGACGGGGAATCCGTAGCCATTGGTCCAGACGATGTCGATGTCGGACGCGCGCGCGGCGATCCCTTCCTCCAGGATTTTTGTCCCCTCATTGACCATCGGATAAAGCATGCGCTCGATGATCTCTTCGGCCGAAATGGCGCGGCGCTCGATGCCTCTTTCGCGCGCGCTGTCCTCGATCAGTTGCGCTACCTCCGGATCGGGAACCGGGGTGCGCGAGCCGTTGTCGTAGCGATAAAAGCCCTTGCCGGTCTTCTGGCCGAAACGGCCCTGTTCGCAGAGCCGGTCGGCGATGACAGCAAGCTGGCCGCGCGCTTTGCGGTTGCGCCAGCCGATATCGAGGCCGGCCATATCGTACATCTGGAACGGACCCATCGGCCAGCCGAAGCCGGTGAACACCTGGTCGATCTCACCCGGCGACGCGCCTTCCAACAGAAGGTTTTCCGCATCGTCGGAGCGGGCCGAGAGCATGCGGTTGCCGACGAAGCCATGGCAGACGTTGACGACGACCGGAACCTTGCCGATCCGTTTGGCGACGCCAAGCACTGTGGCCAGCACATCCGGCGCGGTCTTTTCGCCGCGCACGATTTCCAGCAGCTTCATGACGTTGGCCGGCGAGAAGAAATGCAGCCCGAGCACGTCCTGCGGGCGGCTGGTCGAGGCCGCGATCTCGTTGACGTCGAGATAGGACGTATTGGTGGCGAGGACGGCGGTTGGCTTGGCGACGACGTCTAGCTTGCCGAATACTTCTTTCTTGACCGCCATGTCCTCGAACACGGCCTCGATGATTAGATCGCATTCGGCGAGGTCGGCATAGTCGGTGGTCGGCGAAAACAGCGCCATGCGCTCGGCTTTGGCGTCTTCGCTCAGCGAGCCGCGCGACACCGAGATCGCATAGTTCTTCTCGATCATCGCCAGGCCGCGATCGAGCGCCTCGCGGTTCATTTCGAGGAGCGTCACGGGGACGCCGCCATTGACGAAGGCCATCGCTATGCCGCCGCCCATCGTTCCGGCGCCGATGATGCCGGCGCGGCGGATTTCGCGCGGCGCGACTTCCTTGCCGATGCCGGGCGCCCTGGCGGCCTCGCGCTCGGCGAAGAACAGATGGCGCTGGGCGCGCGACTGGTCGCCGGAAACCAGTTTCACGAACATTTCGCGCTCGGCGGCCAGCGCCTCGTCGAAGGGCAGGGTGATCGCGTTGCGCACCGATTGCGCGCAGGCAAGCGGCGCTTCAAGCCCGCGCGCCTTCTTGGCGAGTTCGGCTGCCTCGGCGTCGAATGCGGCCAGGTCGGCGCCGACTATCTGTCCCGTACGGTCGCGCACCGGCACCGAAGCGACGCCGCGCGCCGCCCTGTCGCGGGCGAAGGCGACTGCATTGGCGACGAGGTTGGATTCCGAGACGGCGTCGGCCAATCCGCTCGCCAGCGCCTCATCTGCCGAAACCGGCGCGCCGGAGACGATCATCTTCAGCGCCATCGCCGGACCGACCAGCCGCGGCAGGCGGACGGTGCCGCCGGCGCCGGGCAGCAAGCCGAGCTTCACCTCCGGCAGCGCGAGTTTTGCTTCCCTGTCGGCGATGCGGAAATGGCAGCCGAGCGCCAGTTCCAGCCCGCCGCCGAGCGCGGTTCCATGAATGGCGGCGACCGTAGGCTTCTGGATCGCCTCAAGCGTCGCGATGACATCGCGCAGGTCCGGACGCTGCGCCGGCTTGCCGAATTCGGCGATGTCTGCCCCGGCGACGAAGGTGCGGCCGGCGCAGGTGAGTACAATGGCCACGACCGAAGAATCCCCGGCAAGCGTTTCCAGCAACTTGTGAAGCGGCTCGCGGACGCGAAAGCTGGTCGCGTTCACCGGCGGATTGTCGATGGTGACGATGGCGATTTCGCCATCGCGCGTGGTGGTCACGGCTTCGGTCATGGCACGCTCCTGTTAGGCGTCGCTTGCGTCGCCTGTCGGCATGCGGAAACCGTAGCCGCGACGGCCCCGGTACAGGCTTCCGCAGCGTGTATCATGAAGAAGCCGGGCCGGGTCAACCGGTCCGGCTCCGTCGAGCCGCTACGCAGCGCTGGTCAGTGCGTTTCGCCGGATCCGCCGATCGCCACGACGTTGAAGGGCTTGCCCTCGACCGGGATGCTGCCGGTTTCGGCAAAGCTCCCGGCATCGACGACATGCAGCACGCCTTTCAGCGGGTCGCTGACGATGATCGAATCCCCCGCGACGGCGATGCGCGGCCGCGGGTCGCTCCAGTGGCCGTCCATACTGTAGGGCTCGGTCAGCGCCAGCGTGCCGACGATCTGGCCGGCCAGGACATCGATGCGGTGCAGCTTTCCATCCTCGGTGAACACATAGGCGAATTTCGGCCGGACCGGATCGACAGCGAAATGGACGCGCCGCGCCGGCAGTTCGATCAGGCGGAAGGCGTCCTTCGCCGTCGGGTCGATGACCACCACGGCGCTCGGCCCGTAATTGCCGAGAAAATACTGCAGGCCCCTGCCGCCGACCAGCGTGGTCGACTTGCCTTCGGGCAGGCCTTCGCCGTAGGGCAGCAGTTCGATCGAGGGCGCGTCGCCACCGGCTTTGACCAGCAGCAGCCCTTCGGCGCAGGCGATCGCCAGTATGTTGCCGGACGACGCTTCGCCGTGCAGGTCCGGGCACGAATGGACATCGCCCACCGGCGCGCCGTCGCTGTCGATCACCCGGATGCCGACCGGCAGTTCGTCGGGCTTTTCGCTGTTCGGCTCCGTCACCAGGACATGGTTGCCGAACGCCACTGCGACGCCGTGATGCGGCGCGGCGGTTTTGACCTCACGGGTAGCTTTCGAGCCGGCGAGCACGTCCTTCTCGGCTATCGTGCGCGTCACGCCCTCGCCATCGAAAAACAGCGCTATGTCGCCATGGTGGTCGACGAAATGCGATGGCTTCGTGCCGGGAAACGCTGCCTCCAGCAGGCTCGGCGCTTCGATCTTCAGGTCGCCGTGATCGCCATGGTCGCCCATGGAGAGGCCGCTCGAGATCACCGAGATCATGTCCGACTTGCCCTGGACCGCAAACACGGTCCTGCCGCTTTCGCTGCGATGCAGCGTCGCCGGCCCCTTGGTCGCGAAGTTCGCCAGCACCTTGCCGGTTTCGGCGTCGATGGCGCGGACGACAGGTGCGGCATGGTCCGACACGAACAGCCGCCAGGCCGATTTTTCTTCGGCAATAGCAGGCGGGATTATGAAGCCCAGCGCGAGGGCAGCGCAGGAGAGTGCTTTCAGACGACGAGGCATGGTGTTCCTTCCTTGATGTAATAACATAACACATTGAGAGCCGAAAAAGGCGGGGATGGCCCCGCCTTGATCGGATCGATAATACCCTAGCTGCCGAGGATCGCGCCCTTGATCGTGGCGATGTTGTAGCGCATCAGGTCGATATAGGTGGGCGCCAGGCCGTCGGCGGCCGAAAGTGCGTCGGAATAGAGCGTGCCGCCGATCTTCAGGCCGGTTTCTGTTGCGATCTGTTCGGCCAGCCGAGCATTGGTGATGCTTTCGACGAAGATCGCGGACGCCTTGTCCTCGCGCACCTGCCTGATCAGCGCTGCGACATCGGCGGCCGAAGCCTCGGCTTCGGTCGAGACGCCTTCTGGAGCCAGGAAGGTCAGGCCGTATTCGTGCTCGAAATAGCCGAAGGCGTCATGCGAGGTGATGATGACGCGTTTGTCTTCGGGAATGGAAGCGACAGCCGCCTTCACCTCGTCCTCCGCCGCCGCGAGCTTTTGCGTATAGGCTTCGGCATTGGCCTTGTAGGCATCGCAGCCCTCGGAATCGGCGGCGCAGAACGCGTCGGCGATGTTCTTCACGTAGATTTTTGCATTGGCGATGGACTGGAAGGCGTGCGGATCGGTGTCGCCGTGGTGGTGGCCTTCTTCCGCTTCGGCGGCTGCATCATGCGCTTCGCCTTCCGCTTCGTGCTCTTCCTGCATCTTCAGCGGCTCGACGCCTTTGGTCAGTTCGACGATCTGCGCCTTTGCGCCGCTGGTCTCGACGAGGCGCTCGAGAAAGCCTTCGAAATGCAGGCCGTTGACCAGCACCACATCCGCGCCGGCCATGGCGACGGCGTCGGCAGGCTTGGGCTCGTAGACATGGGCGTCGCCGTCCGGGCCTACCAGCGTCGTCAACTCGACGCGCTCGCCGCCGACATTTTTGGCGAAATCGCCGATGATCGAGAAGCTGGCAATGACTTTCAGCGGTTCGGCGGAGGCCGAGGCGAGGGCGGCGGGGCTTAATGTTATAACAGTCGCCAACAGGGCAAGTCGAAATCTGCTGAGCATGGTTGGTATCTCCTTCAGGCGGTACGGTGGCGGTGGTGGCGGGTGCGGGTGTTGAAGACCCCGCGCGTGCCGAAAACGATGGAGCAGAGATAGACGGCGCCGGCCGACAGGATGATGGCGGGTCCGGAAGGAAGCGAGGCATGGTAGGATAGGAGCAGGCCGGCGACGCAGGATGCGAAGCCGATCAGGATCGCCAGCGCGCACATCGGCTCGACACGGGTCGTCCAGAAGCGCGCCGCGGCGGCGGGCAGCATCATCAGCCCGACCGAAAGCAGCGTGCCGAGCGCCTGGAAGCCGCCGACGAGGTTGAGCACGACCAGCCCGAGAAAGATGAAGTGAACGGGCGTGCCGAGATGGCTGACCGAACGCAGGAACAGCGGGTCGAGGCATTCGGCGACCAGCGCCCGCCAGAAGATCGCCAGCGTCAGCAGTGTGGTGCCGGTGATCATCGCGATCAGCGTCAGCGCGTCGTTGTTCAGCGCCAGCACCGTGCCGAACAGCACATGCATCAGGTCGACGCTCGATCCGCGCAGCGACACGATGAGCACGCCGGCCGCCAGCGAGATGAGGTAGAAGGCTGCCATCGAGGCGTCTTCCTTCTGCACGGTGAAGCGCGACACCGCGCCGGCCCCCAGCGCAACGATGGCGCCGGCAATCAGGCCGCCGATGGTCATCGGCACGATCTGCAGGCCGTAGAGCAGGAAGCCGGCCGCCGCACCCGGCAGTATGGCGTGGGCCATGGCGTCACCGGTCAGGCTCATGCGCCGCAGCATCAGGAACACGCCGACCGGGCAAGCGCCGATCGACAGCATCAGCGAGCCCATCAGCGCACGCTGCATGAAGCCGAATTCGATGAAGGGGGCGATCAGGAAATCATACATGATGCTGCTCACGCCGCCCGCGGACCGGAATCGTGATGTGAATGATCGTGGCCATGGTCGTGCGAATGACCATGGTCGTGGGTGTGATCGTCTCCGGCCGGCTCGCACCAGGGCGCATCGTCATGCCAGGCCTCGTCGAAGCGGCGCGCGCGCAACAGGTTTTCCGGCTTGAGCGTCTCGATCGTTTCGCCCCAGGCGATCGGCTGCCGCGCCAGGAGCAGTGTTTCGGGAAAATGCCGGCGCACCAGGTCCAGGTCGTGAATGACCACCATGACGGTGCGCTTCTCGCCGTGCCAGCGCTTGATCAGGGCGATCAGGTCGCCGACCGTCTTCGCATCGACCGCATTGAAAGGCTCGTCGAGCAGGATGATCTCGGCATCCTGCAGCAGGACCCGGGCAAAAAGCGCGCGCTGCAACTGGCCGCCCGACAGCGTGTCGATCGGCCGCTTCTCGAAGCCGCCCAGCCCGACGGCCATCAGCGCCTTCGACACCTGGTCGCGGTCGTCCCTGGTGAAGCGGCCGAGCAGGCCGCGCCGCGGCCAGAGCCCCAGCGAGACCAGATCGACCACGCGCGCCGGAAACGACCGGTCGAGTTCGGATTGCTGCGGCAAATAGGCGATGCGCGCGCCCTTGGCGTTGAGGCAGACGCCGGCCATCGGCTTCAGCACGCCGACGATGCCCTTCATCAGCGTCGATTTGCCGGAGCCGTTCGCCCCGACCACCGCAGTCAGCGAACCCGTCTTGACCGCGCCATTCAGATGATGAACCGCGGGATGGCTGTTATAGCCAAGCGTCAGGTCGCGAAAGGTCAGGCTGGCGTCGGTCATGGTTCCGGCTGCATCCGTGTTGCTGGCGGCAGGGTTGGATATGTGATGTTATTACATTAGTCAACGCCGGAATGTGAATTCCGCGGCCGAAAATCCGCGCGGAGAACGCTGGGGCAGGCGACGCTGCGCTCCTGCTCCATTCCAATTTCCGGTGTAATGTGGAAAAGGTCGCGAGCAAGGGAGGCGGAGCGCATGCAGGACGAGATCAGGGCTGGCGTTGCAATCGTCGGCGCGGGCATTGCCGGAGCCGGAGTGGCGGCCGCGCTGGCGCAGGATTTCAAGGTCGTCCTGATCGAGCAGGAGAGCCGGCCCGGACATCACACCACCGGACGTTCGGCCGCGATCTTCATCCAGAACTACGGCAACCAGACGATCAGGGCTCTCAGCCGCGCCAGCGCGCCGCTGTTCGAGGACGCGGACAAAAACCTGTTCCCGAACCCGCTGCTTTCGCCGCGCGGCATGCTGAACATCGCCGATGCCGAAGGCCTCGCCCATCACGCCGAGTTGCTCGCCGAGAGCGAAGGCCTGCACGAGATCAGCGTCGCCGAGGCGCTGGCCTTTGTGCCGGCGCTGCGGGCCGAGCGCATCCTTGCCGCCTCCTACGAAGAGGACGCGCGCGACATCGATGTCGCCGCGCTGCATCAGGGCTGGCTGAAAGCCGCGAAAATGGCGGGCGCCAAGGTCCTGACCGACTGCGCCCTGACGAAGGCGGAACATGCCGGCGGGCTCTGGTCCATCGAGACGCCGAATGCGCGGATCGTCGCGAAGACGATCGTCAACGCGGCCGGGGCATGGGCCGACGATGTCGCGAAAAAAATGCGGCGTCGCGCCAATCGGCGTGACGCCGATGCGCCGCTCGATCGCCGTGCTGCCGGCTCCGGCGGCTTACGACACGCGCCACTGGCCGCTGGTCGGCGACGCCGCGGACACCTGGTACATGAAACCCGACGGCGCACGCCTGCTGGTCTCGCCGGCCGACGAGGACCCGGTCGAGCCGCACGACGCTTTCGTCGACGACATGGTGCTGGCCGAAGGCCTGCACCGATTCGAGCAGGCGATGACTTTTCCGGTAACCCATGTCGAGCGGAGCTGGGCCGGATTGCGCACCTTCGCGCCGGACCGGACGCCGGTCGCCGGTTTCGACAAGACGGCGGAAGGCTTTTTCTGGCTTGCGGGGCAGGGCGGCTACGGGATTCAGACCGCCCCCGCCTTGTCATGGCTGGCCGGACAGATGATAAGGCGCGCTGGCCTGCCCGCCGAAATGGAAGCGCTGGTCCCGGCATTGTCGCCGGACCGCTTCCGTTAGGGACGGCCGAAGATTTTCAGGAAGGGAATAGATACATGACCATTCGCCGTATCGATGTCGGCCCGCGCATGAGCGACATCGTCATCCACAACGACACGATCTATCTGGCCGGGCAGGTCGGCACACCGGGAGCCAACGTCGCCACGCAGACCAAGGAAATCCTCGCCACGATCGACGAACTGCTGGCCAAGGCCGGTTCGGACAAGACCAAGATCCTGCAGGCGATCATCTGGCTGGCCGACATGAGCACCTTCGCCGAGATGAACGGGGTGTGGGACGGCTGGGTGCCGCAGGGCCACACGCCCGCCCGCGCCACCGGCGAGGCCAAGCTCGCCGCGCCGGAATACAAGGTCGAGATCATCATCACGGCGGCGCTTTAAGCCCGCGAAATCACGCCGTCAGCTCTGCGAAGGCGTGAACCGCGCCACCAGGGCGTGGCTGCCGGCTGCGTAGGTAAAGCGCACATGGGTGACCGGATGGTCGGCGCTCCAGGTGCGCCGCTCCACGACCAGGCACGGCGCTCCCTCGGCGATGTCGAGCGCGGCGGCGGTTTCCGCCTCCGCGCCGGCAGCGGTGATCCTGTGTTCGGCCGCGCTCCACGGGATGCGGCCGATCAGCCAGGGCCCGGGTGCGTTTTCCTCAAAACCTTCTTCGGCTGCTTCCGGCACGGCGGCGAGATTGATCAGCCGGTTCTCATGGCAGAACGGCTGCGCGCCGGCAAAGTGGCGGCAGGTCAGCTCCAGCACGGCGCCTGAATTCTTCAGGCCGAGCCGCTCGCGATCTTCCGGCGTGCTCTTGCGCTTGTGGCGCGACGTCAACTCGTAGCGATAGGGCAGTCCGAGTGCTGCCACTTCCGTCTTGATGTCGTGGATTTCGAGAATGGCCGCCTGCGACTGCGGCCGGCGCACGAAGCTGCCGGAGCGGCGGCGGCGCTCGATCAGGCCGGCCTTGGCCAGTTGCGACAGCGCCTTGTTCACCGTCATGCGCGAGCAGCCATATTCGGCCGAAAGCTCATGCTCGAACGGGATGCGATGGCCGGGCGCCCATTCGCCCGACATGATGCGGTCGCTGATGTCGGCGAGGATGCGCTGGTGAAGCGATGCCGGTTCGGCGTCTGCGCTGATTGCGTCGGTCACATCCATCTGCGTTTCCATGTCTGACCGTCAGCCGGCGAGCAGTTCGATCATCGCCGTCTTGAATTTCTCGGCGATGGCTTCGCGCGCAAAATGCCGCCCCTGCGTGACCACTCTTTCGCCATTCACCCAGACGCAATCGACCGCCGCCCCATTGGCGAAAATCCACGCATCGAGAATCGCGTCGCCGGATTTGCCGGCAAGCGTGGGGTGTGTCGCGTCGAGCGAGACGAAATCGGCCGCCGCACCGGGAGCGATCCCGGATTTCGCGCAACCAAGGGCCTGATTGCCGCCGGCAACTGCCCTTGTGAACAGATTTCGGCCGTTGGATTGGCCCGGTTCGGCTAACACGTTGCGCTGGCGATGAAAAATCCGTTGCGAATATTCGAGCTGCCGCAATTCATCCACAACGCCGACCAGCACGTTGGAGTCGGAGCCGACCCCAAAACGCCCGCCATGCCCGACGAACAGGGCCGCGGAGAAGGTGCCGTCGCCGAGATTTGCTTCGGTGATGGGGCACAGCCCCGCAATTGCGCCGCTCTTCGCCATCGCGGCCGTCTCCGCGTCGAGCATGTGCGTGGCGTGGATCAGGCACCAGCGCCGGTCGACCTCCGCATTTGCCAGCAGCCATTCGACCGGCCGCGCGCCCGACCAGGCAAGGCAATCCTCGACCTCGCGCATCTGCTCGGCAACGTGGATGTGGATCGGCCCGTCCGGCATCATGGCGGCAACGGCCGCGAGTTCTTGCGGTGTGACGGCGCGCAGGCTGTGCGGCGCGACGCCGACAACCGCTCCCGGCATATCCTTAGTCGCGGCGCGGCAACCTTCAAGAAGAGCAGCGAACCCGTCTAGATCATTGACGAATCGCCGCTGGCCCTCGGCGGGAGCCGCCCCTCCGAAGCCCGAATGTGCATAGAAGACCGGCAGCAGGGTTAGCCCGATTCCGGTCGCACGGCCGGCTGCAGCAATGCGCTCCGCCATCTCGGCGACGTTGGCGTAAGGCCGTCCATCGAGGTCGTGATGCAGATAATGAAACTCGCCGACGCGCGAAAAACCGGCTTCCAGCATCTCGACATAAAGCTGGGCCGCGACTGCCTCTGCCTGCTCTGGCGTGATGCTCAGCGCGAACCGGTACATCACCTCGCGCCACGACCAGAAACTGTCGGACGAAGGGCCGCGCGTTTCGGCAAGCCCGGCCATGCCGCGCTGGAAGGCATGGCTGTGCAGGTTCGGCATGCCGGGCAGCACGATCGCATGGTGCTCGTCGCCGGGGGCAGGCGACGCGGCCTGTTCGACCGAAACGATCCGCCCGCCATCCGTGACGATGCGGCTATTGTCCTGCCAGCCGGCCGGGAGCAGGGCCTGTTCGGCAAAGATCGTCGTCATGCCACCTCCCTCGAACCTTCGATCCTGGAGCCGAAGCCCACTTGCGTCGCTGTGTGATATGTATATACATATTGAAGCGCAATGGAAACGGGAAAGTGATGGCTGGCGCAGGGGAGAAACCATCGAAGCGGACGCGCATCTGGCGCAACGCACGGCTTGCGACCATGTCGCCGTCGCTGCCCGGCCTGGGCGTCGTCGATGACGGCGCGGTCGCTGCCAGCGATGGGCGGATCGTCTTTGCCGGACCGGCAGCCGAACTTCCCTCCGCACTGACGCGTGACGCCGAGATCCACGACTGCGGCGGCCGCTGGATCACGCCCGGCCTGGTCGATTGCCACACCCATCTCGTCCACGCCGGCAACCGCGCCAACGAATTCGAAATGCGGCTTGCCGGTGCAACCTACGAAGAAGTGGCCCGCGCCGGCGGCGGCATCGTCTCATCGGTCAAGGCGTTGCGCGCGGCGAGCGAGGGCGATCTGGTGCGCGAAACGCTGCCCCGCCTCGATGCGCTGATCGCCGAAGGCGTCACGACGGTCGAGATCAAATCCGGCTACGGCCTCGATCTGGAAAACGAGAAGAAGTCGCTGCGTGCAGCGCGCCGGATGGGCGAGGAGAGGGCAGTGGCAGTCCGCACGACCTTCCTCGGCGCGCATGCCCTGCCGCCGGAGGCCGGTGGCGACAAGTCGGCCTACATCGATCTCGTCGCGAAAAAGATGCTGCCGGCGATCGCGGCCGAGGGGCTGGCCGATGCGGTCGACGGATTTTGCGAAGGGATCGCCTTTTCGCCGGAGGAAATGTCCCGCGTGTTCGAAGCCGCCAAGGCGCTCGGCATGCCGGTAAAACTCCATGCCGACCAGCTTTCCAACCTGCATGGCGCGGCGCTTGCCGCAAGTTTCGGCGCGCTCTCGGCAGACCATCTTGAATACACCGACGAGGCCGGCGCGGCCGCCATGGCCAAGGCGAGTACGGTAGCGGTGATGCTGCCCGGCGCGTTCTATTTCATCCGCGAGACGAAAAAGCCGCCGATCGACCTGTTCCGCCGCCGCGGCGTGAAGATGGCGGTCGCCACCGACTGCAACCCCGGAACCTCGCCGCTGACCTCTCTGGTTCTGACCATGAACATGGCCGCGACCCTGTTCGGCATGACAGTCGAGGAATGTCTGCTGGGCGTGACCCGCCACGCGGCGGCTGCGCTCGGCATGTCCGGCGAAACGGGAACACTGGAGCCCGGCAAATCGGCCGACCTGGCAATCTGGGATATCGAAAGCCCGGCCGAACTTGTCTACCGCATGGGCTTCAACCCGCTTCATGCGCGAATCTGGAGGGGCAGATGACCACACTCGTACTGAAACCGGGTGAGGCCACGCTCGCCGATTGGCGCGCCATCTATCGCGGCTCGACGCCGAAACTGGACGACGCCTGCCGGCCGCTGATCAGGGCGAGCGCCGATGCGGTCGCGAGGATCGTCGCCAGGGGCGAGCCGGTCTACGGCATCAACACCGGCTTCGGAAAACTCGCCAGCGTGCGCATCGAGGCGGCCGATCTCGAAACGCTCCAGCGCAACATCGTGCTCAGCCATTCGGCTGGCGTCGGCGAGCCGATGCCGGTTTCCATCGTGCGCCTGATGATGGCGCTGAAACTTGCCAGCCTGGCGCAGGGCGCGTCGGGCGTCCGGCCCGGAACGGTGGAACTGCTCGAGGCGATGCTGGCGAAGGATGTGGTGCCGGTCGTGCCGGCGCAAGGCTCGGTCGGCGCATCGGGCGATCTCGCCCCGCTGGCCCACATGACCGCGACGATGATCGGCGTCGGCGAATTGTTTACGCCCGATGGACGAGTGTCCGCCACGGAAGGGCTCACCGCCGCCGGGCTGACGCCGGTCGTGCTCGGCGCGAAGGAAGGTCTGGCGCTGCTCAACGGAACCCAATTTTCGACTGCCTATGCTCTGGCGGCACTGTTCGAGGCCGAGATTCTCTATCGCTCGGCGCTGGTCACCGGCGCGCTGTCGACCGATGCGGCCAGGGGTTCGGACGCGCCTTTCGATCCGCGCATCCATCTCCTCAGGAAGCACAGGGGCCAGATCGAGACGGCAGGTGCACTGCGCAATCTGATGGCCGGCAGCGCCATCCGCGAATCGCACCGCGTCGGCGACGAGCGTGTGCAGGACCCGTACTGCCTGCGCTGCCAGCCGCAGGTGATGGGCGCAGCCCTCGACGTGTTGCGCAAGGCGGCCGACACGCTGGAGACCGAGGCAAACGGCGTCACAGACAATCCGCTGATCTTCGCCGAAGATGACACCGCTCTTTCGGGCGGCAATTTCCACGCCGAGCCGGTGGCGTTCGCCGCAGACATCATCGCACTGGCCGTCTGCGAAATCGGTTCGCTGGCCGAACGCCGCATCGCCATGTTGGTCGACCCGGCGCTGTCGGGCATGCCGGCCTTCCTGACGCCGAAGCCGGGGCTGAATTCGGGCTTCATGATCCCGCAGGTTACGGCGGCGGCGCTGGTCTCGGAAAACAAGCAGAAGGCCTATCCGGCCAGCGTCGATTCGATCCCGACCTCGGCCAACCAGGAGGACCACGTCTCGATGGCCGCGCACGGCGCGCGCCGGCTGATCGGCATGGTCGAGAACGCGACGGCTGTGATCGGCATCGAACTCCTGGCCGCGGCCCAAGGGTGCGATTTCCATGCGCCGCTGCCTTCCAGCGAGCCACTGGAGGCTGTGCGCAAGACCGTCCGGGCCGAGGTGCCGCATCTCGACCACGACCGGCATTTCCATCCCGACATGGAGGCGGCGATCGAACTGGTCCGCAGCGGCGCGGTGATCGCGGCGGCAAACAGCGTGGATCTGCCGGGCGTTTCGAGGGTGGCGTCGTGAGCGCGACGCCGTGGCTGACGATCCAGCGTGGCGATGCGCCGCTGCTGGTCAGCCTGCCGCACACCGGAACCGGTCTTGCCGATATCGAGCCGCGCCTCGTGTCGCGCTGGCTCGGGCAGCGCGACTGCGACTGGTGGATCGACAAGCTCTACGATTTTGCCGGAAGCCTCGGCGCGACCGTTGTGCACACCGCGATCTCCCGCACGGTCATCGATGTCAATCGCGACCCGTCCGGCGCCTCGCTCTATCCGGGGCAGGCGACGACGGAGCTTTGCCCGACCACGACATTCGACGGCGATCGGCTCTACCGGGAGGGCGAGGAGCCGAAGCAGGCGGAGATCGACAGCAGACGCAAGGAGTTCTTCGAGCCCTATCATGCAGCGCTTGAAGCCGAGATCGCGCGGCTGAGGGCGATCCATCCGAAAATCGTCCTCTATGATTGCCATTCGATCCGCTCGGTGTTGCCGCTGCTGTTTGAGGGAACGCTGCCGGTGTTCAACCTCGGCACCAATGACGGCCGGAGCGCCGCGCCTGCGCTGCAGGAGAAGGTAGCGCGGATTATGGCGGAGACCGGGCAGACCTGGGTGGTCAATGGCCGCTTCAAGGGCGGCTGGATCACGCGCCATCACGGCAGGCCGGAACTTGGCGTCCATGCCCTGCAGATGGAGGTTTCCAATCGCGGCTACATGCACGAGCCCGAGGGCAAGGGCTCGCCGGACAATTGGCCGACGCCTTACGATCCGGCCTTCGCCGCGCCGATGCGCGAGACTTTGACCAAGATCCTTGAAACCGCAATCGCCTGGGCGCGCAGTTAAGCTGCGCCGGCAATTCTGGAGGCTTTCCGATGACGCAACACACCCGCATCGACAATGCGCGCACGATCCGCGCCGCGACCGGAACCGAGCTTTCGGCCAAGAGCTGGCTGACCGAAGCGCCGCTCAGGATGCTGATGAACAATCTCGACCCCAACGTCGCCGAACGACCGGGCGAACTTGTGGTCTATGGCGGCATCGGCCGGGCGGCGCGCGACTGGGAGAGCTTCGACCGTATCGTCGGCGCGCTGAGAAAGCTGGAGAATGACGAGACGCTGCTGGTGCAGTCGGGCAAGCCGGTCGGCGTGTTCAAGACGCACGCCGATGCGCCGCGCGTGCTTTTGGCGAACTCCAACCTCGTGCCGCATTGGGCCAATTGGGACCATTTCAACGCGCTCGATAAAAAAGGCCTGATGATGTACGGCCAGATGACGGCCGGCTCCTGGATCTATATCGGCAGCCAGGGCATCGTTCAGGGTACCTACGAAACCTTCGTCGAACTCGGCCGGCAGCACTACAATGGCGATCTTTCCGGCCGCTGGATTCTGACCGCCGGCCTCGGCGGCATGGGCGGCGCGCAGCCGTTGGCCGCGACCATGGCAGGCGCCTCATGCCTCGCGGTCGAATGCCAGCCGAGCCGCATCGAGATGCGGCTGAAGACCGGTTACGTCGACGTGCAGGCCAAGGACCTTGATGACGCGCTGGCGATCATCGACAAGGCTTGCAAGGAAAAGAAGGCGATTTCCGTCGCGCTGCTTGGCAACGCGGCCGACATTTTCCCCGAACTGGTAAAGCGCGGCGTGCGCCCCGATGCGGTGACCGACCAGACCTCCGCGCACGATCCGGTCAACGGCTATCTGCCGAAAGGCTGGACGGTCGCCGAATGGGAAGAGAAGCGGGAGCGCGACCCGAAGGCGGTGGAAAAGGCCGCGAAAGCCTCGATGGCCGAGCACGTGCGGGCGATGCTCGACTTCCACAAAATGGGCGTTCCGACCGTCGATTACGGCAACAACATCAGGCAGATGGCACTGGAAGAAGGTGTCGATAACGCCTTCGATTTTCCGGGCTTCGTGCCGGCCTATATCCGCCCGCTGTTCTGCCGCGGGATCGGCCCGTTCCGCTGGGCGGCGCTGTCAGGCGATCCCGAGGATATTTTCCGGACCGACGCCAAGGTCAAGGAACTGACGCCCGGCAACAAGCACCTGCACAACTGGCTCGACATGGCGCAGAAGCGCATCCATTTCCAGGGACTGCCGGCACGCATCTGCTGGGTTGGTCTCGGTGATCGCCATCGTCTCGGCCTCGCGTTCAACGAAATGGTGGCGAAGGGCGAACTGAAGGCGCCGGTCGTCATCGGCCGCGATCACCTCGATTCCGGCTCGGTCGCCTCTCCCAACCGCGAGACCGAAGCGATGAAGGACGGTTCGGACGCGGTCTCCGACTGGCCGCTGCTCAACGCGCTGCTCAACTGCGCATCGGGCGCGACCTGGGTTTCGCTGCACCATGGCGGCGGCGTCGGCATGGGATTTTCGCAGCACGCTGGCATGGTCATCGTTGCCGACGGCACGCCCGAGGCAGCAAGGCGCCTGGAGCGCGTTTTGTGGAACGATCCGGCTTCCGGCGTCATGCGCCATGCCGACGCCGGCTACGAAACTGCCATCGAATGCGCCAAAGAAAATGGCCTCAATCTGCCCGGCATTCTCGACTGATGCGCATCATCCGCGCCGCCGATTGCCGCCGCATGCCGTGGAAGAACGGCGGCGGCGAGACCGTCGAGATTGCCATCTCGCCCGAAGGCGCGGGCATCGACGATTTCGACTGGCGGTTATCGATGGCCCGCGTAGAGACAGACGGTCCGTTTTCGCTGTTTGCGGGCGTCGACCGGGCGCTGGCCGTGTTGGAGGGCGAGGGTATTCTCCTGAATGTCGAGGGCCATAATCCCTTCGAACTGACCCGCAGCACGGCCCCTTCGTCATTCCCGGCCGATGTGCCGACAAGCGCGGCGCTGATCGCCGGCCCGATTACGGATCTGAACATGATGACGCGGCGCGGCAAGGCTGCTCACTCGGTGACCCGCATGACTGTAGATACGGCGTACAAGCTGCCGTCGAAAGCGCAAGAGCTGCTGCTGTTTTGCCAATCCGGTACGGTTCGTGTCGGAGCCGACGCGGCCTTGCTGCTAGAACCCCACGACACGCTGCATGCATGCGACTTTCCCGAAGTCCTGCACCTTCGAGCAGACGGCCCGGCCGACCTCTTCCTGATCGAGATCATGGCCGCCGCATAGCCGGCCGACTGCCTGCGCCTGGCGTCGCAAAATCGTGTAAATGCCGTGCGAACCACGAAAATGCCGGATTTTCTCGGTCCTGAATAACCGCTCGCCGCCGCCTGGAATTGGCGCAAGACAGGTGGTGTTTTTTGGTATATCGCGTGCCGCAAGCGCATTCGTCGCCTGCAACCAATGGTCACTCAAAGCTTTTGGCGCAGTAGCGGCGGTTCCCTTGCGATTCGTTGTGTGTTGAACGGACATAGGCCGTAATGGATATTCAGACCGACAAAGCCCGGAAGCAGAAGGCAGACGCCCGCTTCCCGGCCGCGGCCGAACAACCAATACGATCCCACTACCTTCAGGAGGACAGGCTCAGGGCGCTGGGCGAAAGCCTGGCCAGGAACGAAATCCAGAGCTTTTACGGCTTGGAGCCGTTCGATTTCCAGAAGCGCAACCGCGAGAACGCCAGCAAGATCCTGGAAGTCTACCGCTCAACCAACGCCGCGCAGGCGAGGGGCGAGCCGATAACGCCCGCGGCGCAATGGCTTCTCGACAACAACTACCTCGTCGAAGAGACGATCTTTCAGATCAAGCGCGATCTGCCGGCGCGCTTCTATCGAGAATTGCCGACGATAAAGCAGGCCGATGGCAGGGCTGTTCCCCGGGCTCTGGCGCTGGCGTGGATCTACGTCGCGCATTCCGACAGCACCGTCTCGTCCCAGATGTTCAAGGCCGTCGTCGACGGCTATCAGGGTGTCGAGCCGTTCCGCATCGGCGAATTGTGGGCGCTGCCGTCGCTTTTGCGCTTTGTCCTGATCGAGAATCTGCGCCGCATCGCGGTGCGGGTGAAGCGGGCGCGCGAGATGCGGCAGATCGCCAACGAGGTGGCGGACCGCGTTCTGGCGTCCAGCGAGGACGACGAACGAAGGGCGATCCTGGCCGACTACACCGTCCATGCCGGTGATACGACTTTCGCCACCCAGCTTCTCTACCGGCTGCGCGACGGATCGCAGAATGCAGGTAAGGCGCTGGTCTGGCTGGAGGGCGAGCTCGAGAAATCCGGCACCGACGCCGAAGAAATCATCATGGCCGAGCATCACACGCTGTCCAGCGGCAACGTGACGACCGGCAACATCATTCGCGGCCTGCGGCTGATCAACGACATCGACTGGTCGGTGTGGTTCGAGACGGTCAGCCGCGTCGACGAGCTGCTGCGCGATCGCACCAGCTACGCGCTGCTCGATTTTCCTTCACGCGACCAATACCGCACCGCGATCGAAGATCTGGCGCGCCGCGCCAACCTCAGCGAATACCACGTCGCCGAGCGCGCGACCGAAATGGCCGGTTGTGCTCCGGCAACGGACAGCGAAGCAGGAACTGCCGACGAAACCGATGTCGGATTTTTCCTGGTCGGCGAGCGGCGGCCGGAACTGGAAAAGGCGATAGGCTACCGCCGCGGCATCGCCACCCGCGTCAAGCGTGCCTTCCGCAAGACGGACTGGGCGGGCATCGTGGTTCCGGTATTCGCGCTGACCGTCCTGCTCCTGGCGTTGACCGGCAGCGCGCTTGCGAGCCTCGGCCTTTCCGCGGTTTCGATCTCGCTGATGCTGGTCCTGTTCGCGGTGCCCGCGAGCGAAGGTGCGCTCGCCTTTTTCAACACCATCGTGCTTCAGTTCCTGAAGCCGACGCGGCTGATCGGCTATGAATACAAGGATGGTGTTCCCGTCGAGGCGCGCACGCTCGTCGTGGTGCCGTCGCTGATCGGCTCGCGCGACGACGTCGAGGAAAACATCCGCACGCTCGAGATCCATCATCTGGCGAACATGTCGGGTGAACTGCACTTCGCGCTTCTGTCCGACTGGCCCGACAGCGACACGGAGCAGACGCCGGTCGATCTCGAAATTCTCGAACATGCGCGCGCCCAGATCGCGCAGCTCAACGCCCGCTACCCGTCGGGCATCGCAGGTCCGCGCTTCTATCTGCTCCACCGCCGGCGCCTCTACAACGACGCGCAGAAATGCTGGATGGGCTGGGAGCGCAAGCGCGGCAAGCTGCATGAGCTCAACCTGCTTCTGCGCGGCGACAGCGACACCACCTTCCTGCCGCCCGATGCGCCGCTGCCGGAAGGCGTCGTCCACGTCATGACGCTCGACGCCGACACCAAGATGACCCGCGATGCGGTGACGCGGCTCGTGGGCAAGCTCTGCCATCCGCTCAACCGCCCCGAATTCGACCCGGCGACGCGCCGCATCGCCCGCGGCTATGCGATCCTGCAGCCCCGCGTGACGCCGTCCCTGACGACCGGCGACGAGGCCTCCTTCTTCCAGCGCGTCTTTTCGGCCAACCGGGGCCTCGACCCGTACGTGTTCGCGGTTTCGGACCTCTATCAGGACGTGTTCGGCGACGGCTCCTTCACCGGCAAGGGCCTCTACCACATCGACGCCCTGGAAACGGCTCTCAAGGGGCGCATTCCGGAAAACACGGTTCTCAGCCACGACCTCCTGGAAGGGGCGCTGACGCGCTCCGCGCTGGTCACCGACGTGGAGGTCGTCGAGGATTATCCGACCCGCTATTCGGTCGATGCGTCGCGCCAGCACCGCTGGGCCAGGGGCGACTGGCAGTTGCTCGGCTATATCCTCGATCCGACGTCCGGCGTGCCGGCGCTGTCGCGCTGGAAGATGGTCGACAATCTGCGCCGCTCGCTGACGCCGATATTCTGGGTGCTTGCGGCGATCGCCGGCTGGACCCTGCTGCCGTTCACCCAGGCCGCGCAATGGCAGGCCTTGCTGATCCTAACTCTTTTCATGGCGCCGACCTTCGAGATCATCGATGCGATCCTGCCGAAAAGCCGCGAGGCTACTGCGCGCGGCCATTTCAATGCGCTGTTCCGCGATGTGGCCTTCGGCACGGCGATGGTGGCGCTCAAGATCGTGCTGATGGCCCATTCCGCGTGGATGATGGCCGACGCAATCGCGCGCACGCTCTACCGGCTGTTCGTCAGCCGCCAAAACCTGCTCGAATGGCGCACCGCCTCCCAGGTGCAAAAGACCAACGGAAACCGCCTGGCCTCCTACTACCGGCTGATGTGGGGCGCGATCGTCATCGCCTTTGTCGGCCTGGCGGTCCCGGTGGCCGCGGATTCGACGGGCGCATTCGTCGCGTTCTTCTTCGCCATTTTCTGGGCCGGATCGCCGGCCTTTGCGTGGCTGATCAGCCGCTCGGCCGAAACCGAGGACCGGCTGCGCATCACGCAGCGCGATGTCGAGCGTCTGCGCGTCTTCGCGCGGCGCACATGGGCCTATTTCGAGACCTATGTCACGCCGCATCACAACATGCTGCCGCCCGATAATTTCCAGGAAACGCCGGTTCAGATCGTGGCCCAGCGCACCTCGCCGACGAATGTCGGGGTTTACCTGCTGTCCGTGGTTTCGGCGCGCGATTTCGGCTGGATCGGCCTTGCGGATGCGATCGGCCGCATCGAGGCCACGATGACGACCATAGAGCGCATGGAGCGGTTCCGCGGTCACCTCTACAACTGGTACGACACGGCGACGCTGAGGCCGCTTTATCCGCTCTACGTCTCCAGCGTCGACAGCGGCAATCTGGCGGGACATCTGCTGGCGGTCGCCGCCGCCTGCGCCGAATGGGCCGAAGCGCCGTCGGTGCATCTGCAGGGCGAGTTCGAAGGACTGCTCGACTGCGTCTCGATCCTCGAGCAGAGCCTCGACGAGCTGCCGGACGACCGGCGTCAGCTGCGGCCGTTGCGCCAGCGCCTGCGTGACCGCATCGAAGGCATGCGCCGCGCCGTCGACACGATCAAGCAGCAGCCCGAGATGGCCTCGATCCGGACGATCAACCTGGCGGTTCTGGCCAGCGAGATCCGCAAGCTCGCAAGCGCCATCCATGCAGAGGTCGGCTCCGGGCGCAGCGAAGTGCTGCCGGAGTGGGCCTCCAAGCTTCAGGCAACCTGCGAAGCCCATGTCAATGACGCCCACAGCGACGAGGGCGCCGTCGAGGCGTTGCGGACGAGCCTGCTCGCCTTGCGCGAGCGGACGCGCAAATTCGCCTTCGAGATGGATTTTTCGTTCCTGCTGCGGCGTGAGCGCAAGCTGCTGTCCATCGGCTATCGGGTCGAGGAGCACCAGCTCGACGAGAGCTGCTACGACCTGCTCGCCTCCGAAGCGCGGCTGACCAGCCTGTTCGCCATCGCCAAGGGCGACATCCCGACCGAACACTGGTTCCGGCTCGGCCGCCCGATCGTCGAGATCGGCTTCCGCGGCGCGCTGATGTCCTGGTCGGGCTCGATGTTCGAGTACCTGATGCCGCCGCTGGTGATGAAGGAGCCGCAGGGTGGCATCCTCAACCAGACCAGCAAGCTGGTGATCAAGCGGCAGATCCAGTACGGCCGATCCAAGGGCATTCCGTGGGGAATTTCCGAAGCCGCCTACAATGGCCGCGACCGGGAGATGACCTACCAGTACACCAACTTCGGCGTGCCGGGCCTCGGCCTGAAGCGTGGGCTGGCGCAGAACACGGTGGTCGCGCCCTATGCCACGGTGCTGGCGGCGCAGTTCATGCCTCACGAGGCGGTGGAAAATCTAGAACGCATGAGGGGGATCGGCGCGCTCGGCCGCTACGGCTTCTAAGATGCGATCGACTTCACGCCGCAACGCGTGCCGGAGGGCAAGACCCATGCAGTCGTGTTCAACTACATGGCCCACCATCAGGGCATGTCGATCGTGTCGGTCGCGAACGCCATTTTCGAAGGGCGCATGCGCGACCGGTTCCACAGCGATCCGGTGATTGAGGCGGCGGAGCTGCTGCTGCAGGAAAAAGCGCCGCGCGACATTCCCGTGGCGATCGTCAGGACCGAGGCGGCCGAGCGGGGCAGGATCGAGGAGACCGAGCCCAGCGCCGACACCAGGCTGGTGCTGCAGCCGGAATCCGCGCTGCGGTCGACCAACCTCATGTCCAACGGGCGCTATTCGGTGATGGTGACTGCCACCGGCTCGGGCTACAGCCGCTGGAACGATCTGGCGGTCACAAGGTGGCAGCCCGATCCGACCGAGGATCGGCTTGGAACCTACCTTTTCCTTCGCGACACCCAAACCGGGGATTGGTGGTCGGCGACGACCGAGCCCAAGCGGGCGCCGGGCGAGCACGCGCAGACCCTCTTCAGCGACGACAAGGCGAGTTTCGTCAAGACCGTCGGCACGTTGCGCTCCGAGGTCGAGGTCATCGTCGTTTCCGAAGGCCATGGCGAAGGCCGCCGCCTGACGCTCTGGAACGACGGGGAAACCGACCGCTTCATCGAGGTGACTTCGTTTGCCGAACTCGCGTTGGCCCTGGAAGCGTCCGATCGCGCCCATCCCGCATTCTCGAAGATGTTCGTGGAAACGGAGATCTGGCCGGGCAACAGCACGATCTTCGCGCAGCGCCGCAAGCGGGAATCCGGAGAGCCGGACATCGCGGCCGCGCATTTCGTCACCGATATATCGAGTTCGACCCGAGATACCGAGGCCGAGACGGACCGCCGCGCCTTCATCGGGCGCGGCAGGACCATCGCTGACCCCGCCGCGTTCGACCCGGGCGCGAAGCTCGGCGGCAATTCCGGCTTCGTGCTCGATCCGGTCATGGCGCTGCGCCGCCGCGTCCGCGTGCCGGCCAACCAGAAGGTGCAACTGACCTTCTGGACGGTTGTGGGCGCCGACCGCGAGGAGGTGGAGGAGACCTTCAACCGGCTCGACCACGCCGAAAGCTTTTCGCGCCAGGCAATGCTGTCGTGGACACGTTCACAGGTGCAGACGCGCCATGTCGGCATGTCCTTGGCCGACGCCGCCAACGGCCAGAAGCTGGCGCGTTATCTGCTCTATCCGGATCCCTTCATGCGCATTCCGGGCGAGATGATCGGCTCCGGAATGGGCCGGCAGTCGGCCCTTTGGCCGATGGCGATTTCGGGCGATTTCCCGATCTTCGCCGTCAGGATCGGCAATGTCGCCGACCTCGAGATCGTCGCGCAGGCGCTGCGGTTCCAGGAATATCTGCGGGCTCGCGGCCTGTTTGCCGATCTCGTGGTCGTCAACGAGCAGGTGTCGTCCTACGTGCAGGACCTGCAGCAGGCCATTGAAAGGCTTTGCGAAAACAGCCGGCTGCGCGGCAAGGAACTCGGCCCGCGGCAGCACATTTTCGCGGTTCGCCGGGATTTGATGGACGAGGTTTCCTACAGGACGCTGCTGGCCGCGGCGCGCATTGCCGTCCACACCAGGAACGGCACCATTTTCGACCAGATCGAGCGCGCGGAAGCGGCGGCGCTGCAGCTTCGGGACGCGCTGAGGGAGGTCTCGGCGGACACGGCTGCGAGAGCGGTCGAGGAAACGGCTGCGCTGCCCGCCGTTCGCGAGGATCAGGCCGCTGACGGCAGCGGCCTGCTGTCGTGGAACGGCTTTGGCGGCTTCGACCGCGATGGGCGTGACTATGTCGTTCGCCTGACCGGCCGCCGCACGACGCCGCAGCCCTGGATCAATGTCATCTCCAACCCGTCGTTCGGCTTTCACACTTCCGCCGAGGGCGCGTCCTTCACCTGGAGCCGCAACAGTCGCGATTTCCAGCTCACGCCGTGGTCGAACGACCCGGTCAGCAATCGTCCGGGCGAGGCGCTCTATATCGTCGATCTCGCGAGCGGCGAGGCCTTCTCGCCCTTCGCGGCGGTGCTGCGCGATCCGGCCGTGACCTACGAGGCGCGCCACGGGCAGGGGGTCAGCACCTTCAGCGCCGCGCGGGGGGCGATTGCGATGGAAGTCGCGCAACTGGTCGATCCCGATGACCCGGTGAAGGTTTCCCGGCTGCGCATCCGCAACTCGGCTTCCGCCCCCGCCCGGCTTCGGGTCTATGGCTATGCCGAATGGGTGCTCGGCAGCAATCGCGCCGGATCGGCCCCAACGATCGTGCCGTCCGTCGACCCCTCCACCGGGGCGCTCCTGGCGCAGAACTCGTTCAGCCTCGACTTTGGCGACCGCGTCGCATTCATGGCGAGCGACAGTGAAAGCCAGTCGGTTACCGCCGACCGCCACGAATTCATCGGCGGCGGTTCGGTCGACGCTCCGGATGCGGTCATCCAGGGGACGGCGCTGAGCGGCCGGGTCGAGCCCGGCTTCGATCCGTGCGCCGCGATTGCCCGCGATGTAGAGGTTCCGGCGGAAGGCGAGGTCTCGCTTCTGTGGCTGATGGGCGATGCGTCGTCGTCCGAGGAAGCCAGCGCCTTGGTCGTGCGCCATCGCGCAAAGGATTTCGACGAACGGCTTCGCGAGAACGAACGCACCTGGCGTGGTTTCCTCGACACGCTGCAGGTCGAGACGCCGGACAAGACGCTCGACGCGGTGGTCAATCACTGGCTGCCCTACCAGAGCCTTGCCTGCCGCATCCGCGCGCGCTCCGCATTCTACCAGGCGAGCGGTGCGTTCGGTTTCCGCGATCAGCTCCAGGACACGCTGGCGCTGCTGCTGCATGACCCGTCGCTGGCGCGCGACCAGATCCTGAACGCTTCCAGGCGGCAGTTTCCGGAAGGAGATGTCCAGCATTGGTGGCTGCCGCGCACGGGAGCCGGCGTGCGCACCATGATTTCGGACGACGTGGTGTGGCTTGCTTCCGCCACTGCCCGCTACGTCCACGTCACCGGCGACGCCTCGATACTCGACGAGCGGACGCATTTCATCAGCGGAGTTCCGCTGGAGGAGGGCCAGCACGACGCGTTCTTCACGCCTGAAATCTCCGAGGAAACGGCTACGGTCTACGAGCATTGCGCACGCGCTCTCGACCTTGCGGTAAAGCGCACCGGCGCCAGCGGGATCCCCCTTATCCTCGGCGGCGACTGGAACGACGGCATGAACCGCGTCGGCGAGGGCGGCAAGGGCGAAAGCGTATGGCTCGGCTGGTTCCTGCTCAGGACGCTCGGCGAATTCGCGCTCGTGGCCCGCAGCCGCAAGGATGTGAAAAGGGCGCAGAACTGGGAGAAGCATGCGTCCTCGCTGAAGCGTGCGCTGGAGACGGCCGGCTGGGACGGCGAATGGTACCGCCGCGGCAGCTACGACGACGGGACGCCGCTTGGATCGCGCAAATCCGACGAATGCCAGATCGATTCCATCGCGCAGTCGTGGAGCGTGCTGTCCGGCGAAGGCGATCCCGTCCGCTCGCGCACCGCCATGGATGCGGCCACGCGCCGCCTCGTCGACGACGAATTGCAGATCGTGCGCCTGTTCACGCCGCCCTTCTCGGAGACGGAGAAGGAGCCGGGCTACATAAAGAGCTATCCGCCCGGCGTGCGCGAAAACGGCGGGCAATATACCCATGCGGCGACCTGGTTCGTCATCGCGCTGGCCGAGATGGGGCGCGCCGACGAAGCCTACCGGGTCTTCCGTATGCTCAATCCCGCCAACCACGCGGCCGATGAAGCCGCGGCGGAGCGATACCGCGTCGAGCCCTATGTGGTGGCCGCCGACATCTACTCCGAAGGCGGCAAAGGCGGGCGCGGCGGCTGGACCTGGTACACCGGATCGGCCGGATGGCTGTATCGGGCGGCCGTGGAGGGCATTCTCGGCATCCGCAAGGACGGAAAAAATCTTGTCGTGAATCCGGCCTTGCCGGGACACTGGGATGGCTATTCGGCGACGCTGCGGCTGGCCGGCGCGATCTATCGCATACGCGTGGCGAGGGAGGCCGGGAGGAAGACTCCGGCCGTTGAGATCGACGGTAAAAAGGTCAAAGGACAGGGTTTCCAACTGGCCGGCGAGGGCGAATTCGAGGTGGTGGTCCGCATACCTGCCTGATCGGAGCTCAGGGGTCGGGAGACGGCCGCCGCGCCATCGCCATACTTTTGCCGCACGAACGCCGTTTTTCCTTAAAACTCAAAACCTTAGCAATCACGCCAGATTACCGATCGTAGTTATCTTTTGTTCGAAATCGTGGAACCGGAGCGTTATGTCCGCATTGTCTTGCCGCGCGACAGAAGCTACGAGTCGCAAATTGATGCACTGCACCATTTTCATGACGAGGTAATTGCGTGTCCTTGCTGGAAGTCTATTGGAGAGCGCTCCGGTATCTAGCGGCCGACAAGCAGCGCGTGATCTTCATTTGCGCCGCTAATGTCGTCCTGGCCATAGTCACCATCGCCGAGCCGATTCTGTTCGGCCGGATCATCGACGCCATTTCCGACAAGAGCGAAGTCATTTCCACGCTTGCGCTTTGGGCGGGCCTCGGCGCGTTCAATATCATCGCCTATGTGCTCGTGGCGCGTGGCGCCGACCGGCTGGCGCATGCCCGCCGCGCCGGCGTGCTTTGCGAATCCTTCGAGCGCGTGATCGCCATGCCTCTGTCCTGGCATCACCAGCGCGGCACTTCCAATGCTTTGCACACGCTGCTGCGCGCGGTCGAAACCCTGTTCAGCCTATGGCTGGAGTTCATGCGCCAGCATTTGACGACCGCGGTCGCGCTCATCCTCCTTGTGCCCACCGCGATTTCGCTCGATCTCCGCATGTCGGTCGTCCTGCTGACGCTCGGCGTCCTCTACGTCGCGATCGGCCGGCTTGTCATGCACAAGACCAAGGAAGGCCAGGCGAAGGTCGAGAAACACTATCACGACGTGTTTTCGCACGTCACGGACTCGGTCAGCAACGTGGCGGTCCTGCAGAGCTACAACCGCATTGGCCAGGAAACCGAGGCCCTGAAGAACCATGTGCGCGACTTGATCCAGGTCCAGTACCCGGTGCTGGACTGGTGGGCCCTGGCGAGCGCTATGCATCGGCTGGCCTCCACGATTTCGATGATGGTCGTGCTCTTGATCGGCGCATGGCTGGTTTCGCGCGGCGAATTGCGCATCGGCGACATCGTGGCGTTTACCGGCTTCGCCGCGCTCCTGATCGGCCGCCTGGACCAGGTGTCGGCTTTCGCCAACCAGATTTTCGAAGCCCGCTCCAAGCTGGAGGATTTCTACCGCCTCGAAGATGCGGCCGCTGACCACAAGGAGCCGGCCGGCCTGGGCGAGCTTGAAAACGTCACCGGCCATGTCCGTTTCGAAAATGTAAGCTTCGAGTTCCCCAATTCCGGCCAGGGCGTAAGCGACGTCTCGTTCGACGTCCGCGCCGGGCAGACGGTGGCGATCGTCGGCCCGACCGGCGCCGGCAAGACGACGCTGATCAATCTCCTGCAGCGGGTGCATAACCCGGATTCCGGCCGCATTCTCGTCGACGGCGTCGACACCCGCACGGTGACCCGGAAATCGCTGCGCCAGTCCATCGCGACGGTGTTCCAGGACGCCGGCCTGTTCAACCGCTCCATCGAGGAGAACATCCGTATCGGCCGCGAAAGCGCCCACAACGCCGAGGTCCATGCCGCCGCCCAGGCCGCCGCTGCCCAGGAATTCATCCTGGCCAAGAGCGAAGGCTACGACACCAAGGTCGGTGAGCGCGGCGGCCAGCTTTCGGGCGGCGAGCGCCAGCGCATCGCCATTGCGCGCGCCATCCTCAAGGACGCGCCCATCCTGGTGCTGGACGAGGCAACGAGCGCGCTCGATGTCGAAACTGAATCGCGGGTGAAGGAAGCCATCGACGGTCTCCGCCAGGGCCGCACCACCTTCATTATCGCCCACAGGCTGACGACGGTCCGCGACGCCGATCTGGTCGTATTCATGGATCGGGGCAGGGTGGTCGAGATGGGCGGCTTTGCCGAACTGTCGGCGACCAATGGCCGTTTTGCCGGGCTGCTGCGCGCCGGCGGGCTGTTGACCGACGAGGACGTGCGGCGCCTCAGCCACGTCCCGCTGCAGGGCGAGGCCGCCTGAGCCGCATTGCAGGCGGCCCTGCGGCGATTGCCGCAATTGCCGCCCGAGCCGGGCCGGACTATGTATCGGGCCATGAGCGAAACAGCTAAGCGGCCAGGCCGCTGGATCGACCTTGCCAATCCCACGCGCTTTCTCGACCTGAGTGGACGGTTGATGCCGTGGCTTGCCGGTTTGTCGGCGCTGACGCTCGCGGCAGGGCTCTATCTGGCCTTCACCGCGCCGGAAGACTTCCAGCAGGGTATCACCGTCCGCATCATGTACATCCACGTGCCATTCGCCTGGCTCGCCATGATGTGCTACTCGCTGATGGCGCTATCGGCACTGGGAACCCTGGTGTGGCGCCATCCACTCGCCGACGTGTCGCTGAAGGCGGCCGCCCCGATCGGCGCGGTCTTCACCGCACTGGCGCTCGTGACCGGCTCGATCTGGGGCAAGCCGATGTGGGGTGCATGGTGGGTCTGGGACGCCAGGCTGACATCGGTCTTCGTGCTCTTCCTGATGTATCTGGGCATCATCGCGCTGACCCGGGCGCTTGATGACCCGGCGCGCGCGGCGCGCGCCGCCGCGATCATTACGCTGGTCGGTTTCATCAACATCCCGATCATCAAGTTCTCGGTCGACTGGTGGAACACGCTGCACCAGCCCGCCTCGGTTATGCGGCTCGACGGCCCGACCATCCATCCGAGCCTGCTCTGGCCGCTTCTGGTCATGGCGCTCGGGTTCACGCTGCTGTTCTTCGCGCTGCACCTGTCGGCGATGCGCACCGAGATACTGCGCCGGCGGGTGATGGCGATGCGCTACGTCGCGGCACGCCGTGCGGAGCGAAAGCCTGCGTGAAAACAGCGAGTTGAAAGGGCGCCTTGAATCGGCGCGGCAACTTGCGGCGGATCAGAACGCCTTGAAGGTCAGCGTCGTCAATGAGCGGACGATGCCTGGCACGTTGGCGATATTCTCGTTGATGAATTTGCCGATGTCGACCTCATCCTCGATGTAAATCTTCATCAAGAGGTCGTACTCGCCGCTGGTCGAGTACAGTTCGGACGCCACCTCGCGCTCGAAGATATGATCGGCGACCGCATAGGTCTGGCCGGGAGCGCATTGCAACTGGACGAATACCGCTTTCATCGAACCTCCGGGATTTCTCCCGACCTTTACACCGCCAGCAGCGTTCTCACCAGCGGATGATTGGCGTCCATGAGGCCGTCTATGACATCGAAATGATGCCTGCCCGGCTCCTCGATGCTCGAAAGGCGCACATCGAAGCTGCTCCACAGATTGCCGAGAAGGCCGTTCTGGCGCAGGAACTCCGGCCGCTCGGCGGACCCGACCCATGAGGTCAGGTCGATGCCGTCCAGCGGCTCGAGCAGCGCCGGGCTTTCGGCCCGCGCCTCGGCCAGATCGAGCCGCAATGTCTCGTTCATCTTCGTGTTCATCAGCGGCCGCAAATCGTGCAGGCCCGAGATGGAGACGGTTTTCTTGATGCGGGAACCCACCGCTTGCGGAAGCGGGGTGGTGGTGCACAGCATCCGGGTGACGAGATGGCCGCCCGCGGAATGGCCGGCGAGATGGATCGGCCCGGCGACATCGCTCGCCGCCATCGCGATCGCTGCTCCCACCTGCCGGGTGATGTCAGGGATGCGCGCCTCGGGACAGAGGACGTAGCCCGGCATGGCGACGGCGAAACCCTGATCGAGCGAGCCCCTGGCCAGATGCGACCAGAAGGACTTGTCGAAGTTCATCCAGTAGCCGCCGTGGACGAAAACCATCAGGCCTTTGGGCTCGCCTGCCGGCAGGAAGAGGTCGTAGCGGTTGCGCTCGTGCGGCCCGTAGGGGACGTCGCGGCGCAGACGGCCGGTCTCCGCCATCTCGTCGCGGAAGGCGGCGGCCAGCGCCTGCCACTTGCCGGCAAAGCCGCTGCCGCCGGGAATGTAGGCGGAGTTGGTGTAGGCGTCGTCCCAGTCCGAAATCATATTTGTCATCATTAGCCCACGTTGTGCAGCGGATCGGAATTGGCCATGGATGGCCCGCCGATGCAAGGCCGCACCGCCGCCCCCGATTAATTTCAAGCTTGAAATTTCAAGCTTGAAATTATCTGTGCCCGATGCCATCCTTCTCCTGGAAGGAGAAGAGGCCTGATGAGGATCGCCTGCCTGGGTGGAGGGCCTGCCGGCCTGTATTTCGCCATCAGCATGAAGCTGCGCGACCCGGCGGCCGAGGTCGTCGTCGTCGAGCGCAACCGGCCCGACGACACGTTCGGCTGGGGCGTGGTGCTTTCCGACGAAACCCTCACCAACCTCGCAGCCAACGACGCGGTCAGCGCCGCGGCGATCCGTTCGTATTTCGCCTATTGGGACGACATCGCGGTCCATTTCAAGGGAACGAAGACGGTTTCGACCGGCCATGGTTTCTGCGGCATCGGCCGCAAGCAGCTCCTGCTGCTGCTGCAGGCGCGGGCGCGGGAACTGGGCGTCGAGCTGCGCTTCGAAACCAATGTGGAAAACGTCTGCAAGTATGCAGAGGAGTATGATCTCGTCGTCGCTGCGGACGGTCTGAACTCGCGCGCCCGGACGGAATTCGCGGAAAAATTCGAGCCCGAGATCGACGTACGCACCTGCAAATTCGTATGGCTCGGCACGCACCAGAAGTTCGACGACGCCTTCACCTTCATCTTCGAAGAGACCGAGCACGGCTGGGTCTGGGCGCACGCCTATCAGTTCGACAAGGACACGGCGACGTTCATCGTCGAGTGCAGCGCCGCCACCTGGGAGAAATTCGGCTTCGGCGAGAAGAGCCAGCAGGAAACCAACCGCATCTGCGAGCGTATCTTCGCAAAATATCTCGGCGGCCACGAATTGATGACCAACGCCAACCACATCCGTGGTTCGGCCTGGCTCTCTTTCCCGCGCGTGCTCTGCAAGCGCTGGTCCTACCGGAACGTTGCGCTGCTCGGCGATGCGGCAGCGACCGCGCATTTCTCGATCGGCTCGGGCACCAAGCTGGCGCTCGAAAGCGCGATCGCGCTCGCCGAACTGGTCAACGCTGAGCCGACGCTTGAAGCCGCTTTCGCCCGCTACGAGGAGGAGCGCCGCACCGAGGTGCTGCGCCTGCAATCGGCGGCGCGCAATTCGCTGGAGTGGTTCGAGGATGTCGAGCGCTATTTCGATCTCGATCCGGTCCAGTTCAATTATTCGCTGCTGACCCGCTCGCAACGCATCAGCCACGAAAATCTGCGGCTGCGCGACAAGGCCTGGCTGGAAAGCGCCGAACAATGGTTCCAGGATCGGGCCGGCGCCCCGGCGGGAACGCGGCGGGCTCCGATGTTCGCGCCGTTCAGGCTGCGCGACCTGGAACTCAGGAACCGCGTCGTGGTGTCGCCGATGGCGCAGTACAAGGCCGTCGATGGAACCCCGACGGATTGGCATCTGGTGCATTACGGCGAACGCGCCAAGGGCGGCGCCGGCCTTGTCTATACCGAGATGACCTGCGTCAGCCCGGAGGGACGGATCACGCCGGGCTGCACGGGTTTCTATGCGCCCGAGCACGAGATAGCGTGGAAGCGCATCGTCGATTTCGTGCACTCGGAGACGCATGCGAAGATTTGCGCCCAGATCGGCCATTCCGGGTGCAAGGGCTCGACGAAACTCGGCTGGGAGGGCGCCGACCAGCCGCTCGACGACGGCAACTGGCCGGTCATGTCCGTCTCCGACGTCCCGTGGTCAGCCGGAAACCAGACGCCGCGGGCGATGACCCGCGCCGATATGGATCTGGTGCGCGACCAGTTCGTCGCCTCGGCCGAAATGGCCGACCGCGCCGGTTTCGACATGCTGGAGATCCATGCCGCCCACGGCTATCTCCTGTCCTCCTTCATCACGCCGCTCACCAACAACCGCACCGACGAATATGGCGGCTCGCTCGAAAATCGCATGCGTTATCCGCTGGAGATCTACCACGCGGTGCGCGAGGTCTGGCCAGCCGGAAAGCCGATCTCCGTGCGTATCTCCGCCAACGACTGGGTCGGCGACGAGGGCGTTACGCCGCGCGAAGCGGTCGAGATCGCAAAGATGCTGCAGGAGGCCGGCGTCGACATTTGCGATGTGTCGGCAGGCCAGACCTCGACGCTTGCCCGTCCCGTCTATGGTCGTATGTTCCAGACGCCGTTCTCCGACCGCATCCGCAATGAAACCGGCATGGCGACCATGGCGGTGGGCAACATCTACGAGCCGGATCACGTCAACTCGATCCTGCTTGCCGGGCGGGCGGACCTTGTCTGCCTGGCGCGGCCGCATCTGACCGATCCGTACTGGACGTTGCGCGCTGCCGCCAAATTCGGCGACACCGGCGAGCCGTGGCCAGATCCGTATCTGCCTGGACGCGACCAGTTGCTTCGACTCGCCGAGCGCGCCGCCGAAATGGCCGCACAGGACCGCGTGGTATGAGCGATCTTTCCAGACAGCGCGCATTGGTGACCGGCGGCGGCTCCGGGCTGGGCACCGCTATCGCGCGTAGGCTTGCCGAGGCGGGCGTGTCGGTCATCGTTTCGGGCCGGCGGATGGAGCCGCTTATGGAAACCGCGGCCGGGTCGGACCGGATCAGCGCAATTACCGCCGACATGACCGACGAGGCATCGGTGCGCGGGCTGTTCGAGCGCATCGCCGCGGAGCATGGCGATCTTGACATCGTCGTCGCCAATGCCGGCACGGCCGAAAGCGCGCCCTTCCACCGGACCGGCCTGGACCTGTGGAAGAAGATGCTCGACGTAAATCTGACCGGCGTCTTTCTCACGTTCCAGAATGCTCTGCCTGGCATGGTGAAGCGCAAGCAGGGCCGCCTGATCGCCGTCGCCTCGACTGCAGGGTTGAAAGGTTATCCCTATGTGTCGGCCTACAGCGCCGCCAAGCATGGCGTTGTCGGACTGACGAAATCGTTGGCGCTGGAACTCGCCGAAACCGGCATAACCGTGAACGCGGTCTGCCCCGGCTTCACGCTGACGCCGATGCTGGAGCGTTCGATCGAGACCATCGTGCAGAAGACCGGCAAGGACCGCGACGAAGCGATCGCCGCATTGGCTGGCGCAAACCCGCAGAAACGGTTCGTGCGGCCGGAGGAGGTCGCCGAGACCGTGCTGTTTCTCTGCGGGCCGAATGCGGCGGCGATCACCGGCCAGGCTATTTCCATCTCGGGGGCGAAGTATGACGATCCAGCAAAACCCGACTTCTGCCCCCTGCATGACAAAGCAGCGGCTGCGGGTATGGCTGCGGATGCTCAAGGCGACCAAGCTGGTCGAGGCGACTGTGCGGGAGAATCTGCGCGTCGAATTCGACACCACGCTGCCGCGCTTCGACGTGCTGGCCGCGCTCTATCGGTTTGAGGACGGCCTGAAGATGAGCGAGCTTTCGACGGCGCTGCGGGTCTCCAACGGCAACGTCACCGGCATTGTAGAGCGGCTCGTCGCCGACGGGCTGGTGCTGCGGATACCGGTTGCCGGAGACAAGCGCGCAACGCTGGTAAGGCTGACCAAAAAGGGCCGCGAAACCTTCGCCCGCATGGCCGAGGCGCATGCCGGCTGGGTGAACGGCATTCTGGGTGACCTGTCCGACGAGGACTGCGAACAGGCGATCGGTATTTTGGAAACCGTCGGCAGATCGCCGAAGCTTACCGCGAAGGTGGACGCCAATGACTGACATGGCAGGGTACAAGGCGAAGCATTTTCGCTGGCGGGCGCAAGACGGCATCGCCGTCATCACGCTCGACCGGCCGGAGCGCAAGAACCCGCTGACCTTCGACAGCTACGCCGAGCTTCGCGACTGCTTCCGCGCTCTGGCCTACGCCGACGACATCAAGGCGGTGGTGTTCGGCTCGAATGGCGGCAATTTCTGCTCGGGCGGCGATGTCCACGACATTATCGGCCCGCTGCTGAAAAAGGACATGAAAGGCCTGCTGGCCTTCACCCGCATGACCGGCGACCTGATCAAGGCGATGATCAATTGCGGCAAGCCGATCATTGCCGCTGTCGACGGCGTCTGCGTCGGCGCCGGCGCGATCATCGCCATGGCTTCCGATTTGCGCGTCGCCACACCGGAGGCAAAGACGGCATTCCTGTTCACCCGCGTCGGCCTCGCCGGCTGCGACATGGGCGCCTGCGCCATCCTTCCCCGCATCATTGGCCAGGGCCGCGCAGCCGAACTCCTCTATACCGGCAGGACCATGTCGGCCGAGGAAGGCGAGCGCTGGGGGTTTTTCAACCGGGTCGTCGAGCAGGCGGCGCTTGATAATAGAGGCGCTGGCGCTGGCGAAGCGTTTAGCCGAAGGCCCGAATTTCGGGCATATGATGACCAAGACCATGCTCAATCAGGAATGGTCGATGTCGATAGAGCAGGCCATCGAGGCGGAAGCGCAGGCGCAGGCGATCTGCATGCAGACGCTGGACTTCAAGCGCGCCTACGATGCCTTCGTCGCCCACCAGAAACCTGTTTTCCAGGGCGACTGACATGGCCGATCGCAGCTTTCTCGCCTGGCCCTTTTTCGAGGATCGCCACCGTGCGTTGGCGGAGGCGCTGGAAGGCTGGGCATCGACCAATCTGGTGCATGTCGACCACAGCGATGTCGACCAGGCCTGCCGCGATCTGGTGGCGAAACTGGGGGAGGGCGGTTGGCTCAGCCATTCGGCTGTCGACCCAGACAATGCGGATTCAAAGCTGGACGTGCGCAGCCTCTGCATCATCCGCGAGACGCTGGCGCGCCATGACGGGCTTGCCGATTTCGCCTTCGCCATGCAGGGCCTCGGCACAGGCGCGCTGTCGCTGTTCGGCACGGCCGGGCAGAAGCGCGAATGGCTGACAAGGACGCGGCGCGGCAAGGCGCTGTCCGCGTTCGCGCTGAGCGAGCCGAAGTCCGGCTCCGACGTCGCCCATCTCGATTTGGCCGCCACCGTCGATGGCGACTCCTATGTCCTCAACGGCGAAAAGACCTGGATATCGAACGGCGGCATTGCCGATGTCTACACCGTCTTCGCCCGCACTGGCGAAGGGCCGGGCGCCAAGGGCATTTCGGCCTTCATAGTGCCGGCCGATGCGCCGGGCCTGTCGGTCGCCGAGCGGCTCGAAGTGATCGCGCCGCATCCCCTGGCGCGGCTGTCCTTCGAAAACTGCCGAGTTCCCCGCACCGCCATGATCGGCGCGCCGGGGCAGGGCTTTCGCATCGCGATGTCGGTGCTCGACGTGTTCCGCCCGACCGTAGCCGCCGCTGCCCTGGGCTTTGCGCGCCGCGCGCTCGACGAATCCGTTTCCCGCGCGACATCGCGCGAATTGTTCGGCGCGCCGATGGCCGAATTGCAGATGGTCCAGGGCCATATCGCCGACATGGCGCTCGACATCGACGCCGCCGCACTGCTGGTCTACCGCGCCGCATGGCTGAAGGATTCGGGCGCTGCCCGCATCAGCCGCGAGGCCGCGATGGCGAAGCTCTTTTCCACCGACCGCGCCCAGAGCGTCATCGACAAGGCCGTGCAGATCCATGGCGGCGACGGTGTGCGCAAGGGCAGCATCGTCGAACGCCTCTATCGCGAAATCCGCGCGCTGCGGATCTACGAAGGCGCGTCGGACGTTCAAAAAATCATCATCGCCAGACAGGTCATTGCGGGGAACTGAGATGCTGGGACCATCGGCGCATATCGACACATTCACGCGGGACAACCTGCCGCCGCAGAGCCAGTGGCCGGATTTCCTGCTCGACGGCTTCGACTATCCAGAGCGGCTGAACGCCGCCGTCGAGCTGACCGACGCCATGGTCGCCAAGGGCTTTGGCGACAACACCGCGCTCATCGGCAATGGTCGCCGCCGGACCTACAAGGAACTGGCCGACTGGTCGAACCGCATTGCCCATGCGCTGGTCGAAAATTACGGCGTAAAGCCCGGAAATCGCGTGCTGATCCGCTCCGCCAACAATCCGGCGATGGTCGCCTGCTGGCTCGGAGCCACCAAGGCCGGCGCGGTCGTGGTCAACACCATGCCGATGCTGCGGGCAGGCGAACTCGGCCAGATCGTCGACAAGGCCGAGATCCAATTCGCGCTCTGCGACACGCGCATCAAGGACGAGCTGATCGCCTGCGGCAAGGCGAGCCGCTTCCTGAAGACCATCATCGGCTTCGATGGCACCGCCAACCACGACGCCGAACTCGACCGCATCGCTCTCAACAAGCCGGTGAAATTCGAGGCGGTACCGACAGGCCGCGACGATGTCGCGCTGCTCGGCTTCACCTCCGGCACCACTGGCGAACCCAAGGCGACGATGCATTTCCATCGCGACCTCCTGATCATCGCCGACGCCTATGCCAAGGAAGTGCTCGCCGTCAGGCCCGACGACGTGTTCGTCGGCTCGCCGCCGCTCGCCTTCACCTTCGGGCTCGGCGGCCTGGCGATCTTCCCGCTGCGCTTCGGTGCGGCCGCGACCCTGCTGGAGCAGGCGACGCCGCCGAAGATGATCGAGATCATCGAAACCTACAAGGCGACGATAAGCTTCACCGCGCCGACCGCCTATCGCGTGATGCTGAACGCCATGGACGAGGGCGCGGATCTGAGTTCGCTGCGCATCGCCGTGTCGGCGGGAGAGACGCTTCCGGCGCCGATCTATGAAGAGTGGATGAAGAAGACCGGTAAGCCGATGCTCGACGGCATCGGGTCCACGGAAATGCTTCACATCTTCATTTCCAACCGGCTGGGCGATTCCGCGCCTGCGTCCACGGGCAAGCCGGTCACAGGCTACGAGGCGAAGGTCGTCGACGACGACATGGTCGAAAAACCGCGCGGCGAGATCGGCAAGCTTGCCGTGCGCGGACCAACGGGCTGCCGCTACCTCGCCGACCGCCGCCAGACGAAATATGTGCGCGACGGCTGGAACCTCACCGGGGATTCGTTCTGGCAGGACGAGGACGGCTATTTCCACTTCGCCGCCCGCTCCGACGACATGATCATCTCATCGGGCTACAACATCGCCGGTCCCGAGGTGGAGGCGGCGCTGCTGACCCACGCTTTCGTCAGCGAATGCGCCGTCATCGGGGTGGAAGACGGGGAGCGCGGACAAATTGTGCAGGCGCATATCGTGTTGGCCGCCGATATCGCGCCGGACGCCGCGACGGTGAAGGCGCTGCAGGACCACGTCAAGGCGGCCATCGCGCCGTACAAATACCCGCGCTCGATAAAATTCATCGAGGCCCTGCCGAAGACCCCGACCGGCAAGATCCAGCGTTTCGTGCTCAAGGCCAAGGCTTCGAAATGACCGACGACATCTTCGCCCGGACGCGCGCGCTGTTCGAACTGCCGGAAGGCGTCGTCTATCTCGACGGCAATTCGCTCGGGCCGCTGCCTTCCGGGGCCCGTCAACGGGTGTTGAGCGAGATCGACATCGGCTGGGGCGAGCGCCTGATCCGCGGCTGGAACGAGTCCGGCTGGATCGATCTCCCCGATACCGTCGGCAATAAGATCGCCCGGCTGATCGGCGCTCCGCCAGGGACCGTGATAGCGGGCGATTCCACGTCGGTGAACCTTTTCAAGGCGTTGACGGGCGCTCTTTCGCTCAAACCCGAACGCCGCGTGGTGCTGTCGGATACGGGCAATTTCCCGACCGATCTTTATGTGGCGCAGGTGGCGATCCGCGCGCTTGGCCAGGGCCATGAACTGAAGGTCGTCGATCCGTCACGTGTCGCGGAGGCAATCGACGACAGTGTCGCCGTGCTGATGTTGACCGAAGTCGACTATGGCACCGGCCGTCTCCACGACATGAATGCGCTGACCGCGAAGGCCCATTCGGCCGGCGTTCTCACCATCTGGGACCTCTGCCATTCCGCCGGCGCGCTGCCGGTCGACGTGGGCGCGGCGGGAGCGGATTTCGCGGTCGGCTGCGGCTATAAATATCTGAACGGCGGGCCGGGCGCGCCGGCCTTCATCTATGTGAGGCCCGAGACCGGCGACAGAGCGGACCCTGCTCTGGCCGGCTGGATGGGCCACGAGGCGCCCTTCGTGTTCGATCCCGTCTATCGGCCAGGTGCCGGGATCAGCCGAATGCGCGTCGGCACGCCTCCCATTCTTTCCATGGCGGCGCTCGATGCGGCGCTCGATGTCTGGGAAGGCGTTGATATGGCCGATGTCAGGAAGCGCTCGATCGTGCTTTCGGAGCGCTTCATCAAGGAGGTCGAGGCGCGCTGCCCGGAACTCGAACTGGCGTCGCCGCGCGACCCGTCGGTGCGGGGAAGCCAGGTCTCGTTCCGCTTCCGCGAAGGCTACGCCGCCATGCAGGCGCTGATCGCCAACGGCGTCATCGGCGACTTCCGCGCACCCGACATCATGCGCTTCGGCTTCACGCCGCTCTACATCAGCGGGGCGGATGTGGTGAAGGCGGCGCAAACGCTTGAGCGCGTCATGACCGAGAGGCTCTGGGACCGGTCGGAATACCGCATGCGCAGCAAAGTGACCTGAGCTAAAGGCTGGACCTTATTGAAAAGCTTGCTGGCTACCGAATTGGAGGTTGATTTATCCGAAGGGCTGGGGCTGGCTACAAAATACCCTATTTCCATATGTCTCAACGGCAACACGGGAGGAAAACACTCATGAAACGCATTACCAGGACAATATTCGCAACCGCCATGGTCGGCACGGCCATGCTGGCCGCTTCGGCCGCCAACGCCGACGTCAAGATCGGCTTCCTCGGCGGCTTCACCGGCCCGATCGAAAGCCTCGTGCCGCCGATCTTCGAGGGCGCCAAGCTGGCGGTCACCCAGGTCAACGACCAGGGCGGCATCCTCGACGGCCGAGAAGGTAACCGCGCTCGTCGGTCCGCTCTGCTCGGGCGAGACCATCGCGGCCGCCAACAATGCGGCCATTCCGGGCGGCGTCGTCATCGTCTCGCCGGCCGCGACCTCACCGGCCATCACGGCGCTGGACGACAAGGATCTGGTGTTCCGCACGACATCGTCCGACGCCTATAGCGGCGAGACGCTGGCCAGGATCCTGAAGGAAAAGGGCACCGACAATATCGCCATCACCTACGTCAACAACGACTACGGCAAGGGCTTCGCCGACGCGCTGGAAGAGTCGTTCAAGGAGCTCGGCGGCACCGTCGCGGCCAAGGAGGCGCATGAGGACGGCAAGGCCGACTACCGCGCTGAAATCGGCTCGCTGGCCTCGTCGGGCGCCGAGATGCTGGTGGTGCTGGCCTATGTCGACGGCTCCGGCCTGACCATCGTCCGGCAGGCGCTGGAAGGCGGCGACTTCTCGAAGTTCGCCGGCGGTGACGGCATGGTCGGCGACTCGCTCATCGCCAACATCGGCGAAGGCAAGCTCGACGGCATGATCGCCACCCGCATCGGCAATGCCACCGGCCCGGGCACCGAAGTCTACTCGCCCCTGGCGAAGGCCGCCGGTCTCGACCCGAACGCCAATTTCGGCGCCCAAGCCTATGATGCGGGTTTCCTGATCGCACTCGCCATCGAAAAGCTCGGCAAGGACACGCGTGACGGGCTTAGCGCCGCGCTGCGCGAAGTTGCCGCCGCGCCCGGCGAAGTCATCCTGCCGGGCGAGTGGGAAAAGGCCAAGAAGCTGATTGCCGAAGGCAAGGACATCAATTACGAGGGCGCCGCCGGCAGCCATGAGTTCGACGAGAAGGGCGACGTGCCGGGCAACGTCATCGAAATGGTCGTCGAGGGCAAGGGCTTCAAGGAAGTGGCGGCGGCCAACTAAACCTTTCACGAATTGGCGGGAGGCCGGGGTTGGCCTCCCGCCGCACGATGCGCAAGACGGCGCCGGCTTTGGGGGCTGGCGAGAAGCCGCTGTTGCATCCAAGACAAAGAAGATTGGCGGGTGGGGTGAATACACTCATCGAGGTCAGAAACGTCACGAAACGGTTCGGTAGCGTCGTGGCGGTCGACAATTGTTCGCTCAAGGTCGAGCGCGGCACGATTACCGGACTGATCGGCCCGAACGGGGCCGGCAAGACGACCATGTTCAACATGGTCGCCGGAGCCTTCGCGCCGACCTCGGGCACTATCCTGCTCGACGGCGAGGACGTTACCGGGCTTGCCGCGCACGAGTTGTATGAGCACGGCCTGTCGCGAACCTTTCAGATCGCGCAGGAATTTACGCATCTGACCGCGCTGGAAAACCTGATGGTCGTAACGGCCGGAAAGGGTGAGGAATCGTTCTTCGATGCCTGTTTTCGCCGCGGCAAAATCCACGCCGACGAGTTGGCCGCCCGGCGCAAGGCCCAGGAAATCCTGCAAATTCTGCGCCTTACCCATGTGAAGAACGAGCAGGCCGGCAATCTCTCCGGCGGCCAGAAGAAACTGCTGGAACTCGGCCGGGTGATGATGGCGGAGCCCCGGGTGGTGCTGCTCGACGAGGTCGCGGCCGGCGTCAACCGCACTCTGCTCAACGACCTGGCTTCGGTAGTGGAATCGCTCAACCGCGACAAGGGACTGACCTTCTTCGTCATTGAGCACGACATGGATCTGATCGCGCGGCTCTGCGATCCGGTCATCGTCATGGCGGCCGGATCGGTGATGGTGCAGGGGCCGATGGCCGAAATCCGCAAGAACCCGGAAGTCATCGAGGCCTATTTCGGCGGCGTGCCGGCGGAGCGCGCGTCATGAGCATCTTGAGCATGCGCGGCATCCATGCCGGCTATGGCGGCGCAAACATCCTGAACGGCGTGAGCATCGACATAGAGGCCCACGAGATCGGCGTCATCATCGGGCCGAACGGAGCGGGCAAGTCGACGACGCTGAAGGCGCTGTTCGGCCTGCTGACGGTCTCGGAAGGCAGCGTCACCTTCGACGGCGACGACGTCACCAACAACAACCCCGAGAAGCTGGTGCGGCGCGGCCTTTCCTTCGTACCGCAGGAGTTCAACGTCTTCCCGACCTTGTCTGTACGCGAAAACCTGGAAATGGGCGCCTATATCCGCCGCGACGATTTCCGGCCGCTGATCGAGAAGATCTTCGAATATTTCCCGCCGCTGCGCGACAAGCACCGCCAGCCTGCGGGCGAACTGTCGGGGGGCAGCGCCAGATGGTGGCCATCGGCCGCGCGCTGATGATGGAGCCTAAGCTGCTGCTGCTGGACGAACCGACCGCCGGCCTGTCGCCGCTCTACATGGGCGAGATTTTGGAGCGCGTCATCGCCATCAACGAGAGCGGCGTCGGTATATTGATGGTCGAGCAGAATGCGCGCCAGGCGCTGGCCATCGCCCACAAGGGTTTTGTCCTGGCCGGCGGAAGAAACTCCTTTACCGGCACCGGGCAGGCCCTACTCGACAATCCGGAAGTGGCCGAAAGCTTCCTCGGCGGGGGAGCACATTGATGGAAGATGTCGGCCTGCTGGCGGCAATGCCAATCAACGAGATCGTGTTCTTCATCAACAAGGTGGTCATCGCCGGGCTGATCATCGGCTCGGTTTACGCGCTCGGCGCGGTCGGCATGACCCTGGTTTCGGGCATATTGCGCTTCGCCAATTTCGCGCACGGCGACATCATGACGCTCGGCGCCTTCGTGGCTTTCGTGCTGACCATGCTCATGCCCGGCCTCGGCGCGCTGGTCGGCCTGCCCACCGCCTTCGTGGTGATGCCGCTGGCAATGGTCGTCACCGCCGCCGTGACGATCTTCCTGGACAAGAGTTTCTACGCGCCGCTGAGGACCGTCGGCTACAAGCCGATCACGCTGGTCATCGCCTCCTTCGGCGTCATGCTGATGCTGCAGGGTGTGATCCGGCTCTTCTTCGGAACCGCGCCGCGCCAGATGTATGTCGCAGCCAAGGACATCTATCGCATCCCGTTCGACGGCCGCGACATCATCATGACCGAACCGCAGCTGCTGCTGATCGTCTTCACGATCGTCAGCGTAGTCGCGCTGCATCTGTTCCTGACGCGCTCGCGCACCGGCAAGGCGATGCGGGCGATGTCAGACAATGCCGATCTGGCGCGCATTTCCGGCATCAGCACCGGCCATGTCGTGCGCACGACATGGATCATCGCCGGCAGCCTGGCGGCGGCGGCCGGAACGCTGCTCGCCATGGATGTCAGCCTTAAGCCCGATCTGAGCTTCAACCTGCTGCTGCCGATCGTCGCCGCCATGATCGTCGGCGGGGTTGGGCAGCCCTATGGCGCCATCAGCGGCGGGCTGCTGGTAGGTTTCACGGAGACGCTTTCCGTCTTCAACTGGGCGATCCTGCTGCGGCCGCTGAAGCCGCACCTGCCAGAATGGCTGGAGATCCCGGCCAACCTTGCCTTCGTGCCGACGGAGTACAAGCTGGTCGTGCCGTTCTTCATCCTCGTCGCCGTGCTGATCTGGCGGCCAAGCGGAATCTTCAAGGGGAGGGTGCTGTGATGCGGGCGGTCGATACTCGCGCGTTAGCACTTCTCGGCGGGCTGGTAATACTCGTGGCGCTGATCTTCGTCTGGCAGGGCAACGCCTATGGCGTTCGCATGCTGGCTGAGGCCGGTTGCCTCGCCATCGTGGCGCTGGGCTTGAACGTCCAGTGGGGCTATGCCGGTCTGTTCAACGCCGGCGTGATGGGCTTCATCGCCATCGCGGCGTTCACCAGCGTCTTGGTCTCGTTTCCGGTCAATCCCGCTTTCTGGGAATCCGAAGCGCCGGGCATGCTGCTTGTCACCGGCATCTATCTCGCCATAGGCGTCGCTGCCACGTATCTCGTCAGCCGCTCGGACCGGATCGGCGTGCCCAAGAAACTCCGCACGGTACTCACAGTCGGCGTCGCCGCCATTACTTACCTGACGGTGCAGAACACGCTCGGCCCCGCGGCGGAAATCATCGAGGAAGGCTCCAGTTTTGTAGGCGGCTTCGGCCTGCCGGCGCTGCTCGGATGGACCTTAGGCGGGCTCGTCGCCGGAGCGCTGGCCTGGGCGATCGGCCGCATCACGCTCGGCCTGCGGTCCGATTATCTGGCGATCGCCACGCTCGGCATCGCCGAGATCGTCAAGTCCTTCCTGAAGAACGCGGACTGGCTGACCAGGGGTACGCTGACGGCATCGCCGCTGCCGTGGCCGGTGCCGACGCCCAACGAGATCGGCTTCGTCGCCGCGCGCGCCGCCTATCTCAGCCTGACTGCGGTGCTGATCGTGACGATCTATATCCTTTTGCAGCGCGGCTGGGCTTCGCCATGGGGCCGGATGATGCGGGCCATCCGCGACAACGAAACCGCCGCCGAGGCGATCGGCAAGGACGTGAACCGCCGCCGGCTGGAGATGTTCGTGCTCGGCAATATCATTGTCGGCGTTGGCGGCGCGGCGCTTGTCAATTTCGGCGGGATTTTCGACCCGAGCGGCTTCAATCCCATCAACCACACCTTCCTGGTCCTGATCATGGTCGTTCTGGGCGGCTCGGGCAACAATCTCGGGACGATTTTCGGCGCGCTGCTGGTCTATGTCATCTGGACCATGTCGGAGCCCGCCGCATTGATCCTGTTCCGATACGGCGCAAGCTGGTTCCAGCAGATATTCGATATCGCGCCGCCCTCGGACCTGCCGACGCGTGCCCTGCAGATGCGGGTCTTCGTCATCGGGCTGACCATCATCCTCGTGCTGCGCTTCGCGCCCAAGGGCCTGCTGCCCGAAAAGGTGATGAAATACGAATAGCCCCGAAGCGAACCTCGCGCGACTTGGATTACGGCTGGCATTGCCATCATTGCCTGCCGCTCGGCGGCCAATGGAACATTCGCCATGCTTCCGCCTTGTATTGGTGGCCGCATCGGTCCCTGAAATGGTCAAGACGATAGAATGGGCACCCTGTCGATAGCGCTGGCCGTCCTGGCGGGCTTGGCGCTGTTTCTTTATCTTGCGGTCTATTCCTATGGCCGGTTCGCCCGCCACGAACAGGGCGAGCCATCCGTCAGCCTCGACGTTTCCGAAGGCCGGACGGCGCTCGATGCGGCGATTGCGCCGCTGCTCGAAAAACATCCTGGCGAAACCGGCCTGCAACTGCTCAGTGGAAACCTGCACGCTTTCGCCGTTCGCGCCGCGGCGGCGCGCAATGCCGGCCGAAGCCTCGACCTGCAATATTACTACTGGAAGGACGATCTGACCGGCAGACTGCTGGCCAACGAGGTTCTCATGGCCGCCGATCGCGGCGTGCGCGTGCGCCTGCTGCTCGACGACGTCAACGTCAGTGGCCGCGACGCCAATTATTGCGCGTTCGATGCGCATCCGAATATCGAGGTGCGGCTGTTCAACCCCTGCCGCAGCCGGGACGGCCCGTTTCGCCGCGGCCTGGAAATGCTGCTGCGCTACTACAGCGTGGTCAGGCGCATGCATAACAAGGCGTGGATCGTCGACGGACGGCTCGCCATCGTCGGCGGGCGCAACATTGGCGATGCCTATTTCGACGCCGCCGAAGCCTCGAATTTCCGCGATATGGATGTCCTGATGGTGGGGCCTGCGGTTCAGCAGACCGAAGCGATATTCGACGCCTACTGGAACAGCAGCGTCGTCATTCCCATCAAGATTCTTGCGGGCTCGCGCAGGGGCAATCTGCCGAAACTGCGCAAGGCGCTGCAGTCGTCGCCTTCACACGCCGCCGCCATTCCCTATCTGGGCCGCGTGCTGGAGGAAGAAGACGTCCAGGACATGCTGGCGGGCGTCCAGAAGCTGCACTGGACCGCCAGCGCGCGCGTCGTCTCCGACCCGCCGGAGAAAGCCTATGACGGAAAACGGGAGAACTGGCTGATAAAGGCCATCATGCCGGCCGTCGCCTCGGCGCGCAGCCGTGTCGAGATCGTGTCGCCCTACTTCATCCCCGGCGAGGACGGCGCAAACATATTGCTGAACCTTGCTGCGAAGGGCGTGAGTGTCTCCGTCCTCACCAATTCGCTGGCCGCGACCGACGTGTCGGCGGTCCACGGCGCCTATGCGCGCTACCGCAAGCGGTTGATAAAAGGCGGCATCCGGCTGTTCGAGCTTCGTCCGCGCGAGGCGCGGCAGGACATCTCTTTGTTCGGATCGAGCGGCGCCAGCCTCCACACCAAGGCATTCCTGGTCGACGATCGGACAGGCTTCGTCGGCTCGTTCAATTTCGACCCGCGCTCGGCCTCCCTCAACACGGAAATGGGCATCATGTTCGACCATGCCGAACTGGCGAGGGAGGTGCAGGCGGTGTTTGCGCAGGAGATGTCGCCTCGCAGAAGTTACCGCGTCGTGCTTGGAAACGGAGCCATAGGATGGGAGGATGGGCCAGTCGGCGCCGCGAAGCTTCTCGGGGCCGAGCCCGAGGCCAGCCTGCGGCGGCGGATGATTGCTATGCTGGTGGGTCTGTTGCCCATCGAGGAGCAGCTTTAGACCAACGTTCCAAGCGGTGAAAGGCACCGAATGCCACTCCGACGTTTTCGCTTCTTCGATCCGGTGCAGCTCGACTTGCTCAAGCGGGCGCCCCGCCGCCTCGGATCGATAAAGGCGCAGATCAAGAACCACATCCGCAACCAGCAACTCGCAGCCCGCGCCGCCGATCCGCACCGGCTGGGCGAGGCCGCGAGCCATCAGGTCACTGTCGCCTCTTACAACATCCACAAATGCCTGGGCGTCGACCGACGCTTCGACCCGAACCGCGTGGCGGCTGTCATCGCCGAGATCGACGCCGACGTGGTCGCGCTGCAGGAAGCCGACGAGCGCTTCGGCTTGAGGAGGGGCCTGCTGGACCTGCATGCGCTGGAACAGGCCACAGGGCTCACGCTGGTGCGCGCATCTCTTATGCCCAATAGCCATGGATGGCGGGGCAACGCCGTTCTGATCAAGACCGGCCGCGTGCGCAGCGTCACGCGGCTGGCGCTGCCGGGCGCGGAACCCCGTGGGGCGCTTGTGGTCGACCTGGAATTGCCTGCGGGCCCGCTACGGGTCGTGGCCACCCATCTCGGCCTCTTGCGGCGCGTGCGCCGCTGGCAGGTTCGCGCCATCGTCAACGCGGTCGACGACGGCGAGCGCATCCCGACGCTTCTGCTCGGCGATCTGAACGAATGGCGGCCCGGCCCGCGTTCGTCGCTGCATGAACTGAAGCCGCTTTTCGGCCCATTGGCCGCCGCGCCGATGAGCTTCCCGTCCTACTATCCGATGGTGGCGCTCGACCGGGTCATCGGAACGCCCGGACTGGTGACCGCGCTGGAAGTTCACCACACGCCCCTGTCGCAGATCGCTTCGGACCATCTGCCGCTCAAGGCGACGATCGACATACCGGCGGCGCTGGATGCACTCGGCGTCAGGCAGCCCGAAATGCAGCAGGGCTGATCGCCACGAGTCGATTTCAGGTGAGCGACCGCGTGAAATAGCGCACGCTCTTGCTGCCGTCATGGATCAATGCCTGGCCGGCGACCGCGAAGCCGAGCGCGGCGTGGAACGCGTCGGAAGCCGGGTTCGGCGGGTCTTCGTTGACCTCGCAGGTCACGAGATCGTGGCCCGAACGAGCGGCATGGTCGAAGAGATCGGCATAGAGCCGGCGGGCATGGCCGCGCCCGCGTGCATGCTCGGCGACAACTACGCGGTCCACATAGACGAAGCGCGGATAACGGGCGCGAAACCACTCGAAATTCGGGCTGTCGTAGCGCGCGTCCTGGTCGAATGCCAACAGAAAGGCGTCGACTTCCCCGATCCGCCGCGCATGGAAGGCCTCGTCCAGAAGCCGCGAGAGTTCGGCGAGTTCGAGCCATGACAATTCCGCCGCATGGGCATTGTTGAGCGCGAGGATCGCCGCCTGCGAGGCGGGTGAAATTTCGGACAGGGCGGTCTCGGGCGGCATTGCGGTTTTCTCCGGCTGCGGCCGCTTTCTATGGGCCGTACGCTCGATTGCCAAGACCTGCGATCTACCGGCGGGTCTTCGGCTTACCGGCGAATCCGGAGATATTGAGCGCTTGTCGCCATTGCGAGTTTCCGGGCTTCGACTTCGCTCGATATCTTGGGAAGGATCGTCGAAGCTGGAGGCGTTCCGGCAAAGTTCATCGCCTTTAGCCGCTCTTTTCCGGCGATCGCGATCAGGATTTGCGGCGATGGTTCCGAGCCGGGAGGTGCGGCCGAGCCGAACCCTAGAGGGACGTCGAAGCGTGCCATGCTCCCCGATCGCTTGAGTCGCGCCTCGAGATTATGGACCAGCCCTTCATGGTCGACGAGCAGCAGGTAAGTTTTTGCACCCGCCGCAGCCACGACCTTGCCTCGCATGGGGTCGGCGGTCGTCAGATCGTGCTTGTCGAGCGACAGGTCCGGCATTTCGCCCGGCGCGTTCGGGAAATTCCGGAGGAAATCGGCAACGGCGCACTGTTCGTCCGAGATCACGCGCAGCCCGACCTCAGGAACGATGCCGAACCGTCGTTCGAACGCCACAAGCATGTCCTGGAATGGTTCGATGCCGCGCCCGTATCCTTCGATGGCGACTTTGCCGGAGGATACGGACATCGCCGCCGCGAAGAAGCAATCGCCGCCCTTGTAGCCTCTAAGCCAGCCGGCGCGCACGATGGGGTCGTCGAGCGCGTCCGTCGGCTGCGAGCGCGCAGTGGCCGCAACTGAGGGGCGCGGGGGTTGAAGAGCTGTGTCTGCCGGTATTGAGCGGGACTGGCCGAATTTAGGCTGGGCAAGGTTCCAGCGAGAGGCGAGGGGGCCGCCCGGCAAGAACAGGTAACCCGCCACCGCGCCCGCAACGAGCAGGACGACGGCCGCAGCAAGGACGGCGGATTTCTTCGAAATCAGAACTTCACCTTGACGCCGAGCTTTCCCGCGAAGGTCTCGCTGTCCGAGGACAATTTCGTCCTTATTTCGGAGCTGACCGTTGTGGTCGGGGTGACCTTCAGATTGAAGCCGGCCGAGAGAGCGGCCGAAAAGTCGGCGTCGTCGAACTCGAACTCCAGGCCTTCGACACTGCCGGTGTTTTCGTAGCCGAGCCGCTGCTGCAGCTCCAGTCGCCCATAGGGGCTTATCGCCATGCCGTTGTCGAGGTTGAAGTCGCCGTAAATTCCCGGCTCGAACTTGATCGCACCGAACGAGACCTTCGACTCGCCAAAACTGTTGCCCTGGCTGTCCTCGAACTCGTCGCCCTCGAAAGACGCCCAGAGCGCGCCGCCGCGGAGATCGAAGCGCAGCGTTTCGGTCAGCATGAAGATGTGACCGACCGTACCGGTCAGCGCATAGCCGACCGTGTCGTATGCGCCGGTCGAGCCGAGCACGTGATTGTCGATCTCCGTCTCGCCGATGAAGGTGGTGGCGGAAACGAGCGCGTAGTCAGTGCCCCTCCTGAAAAGGCCATAGGCGCCGACCATGCCGCTTTCGTTTTCCGCGTCGCCGACATCCTGGAAACCGTTCACCGGATCGAGGGTAACGTCGGATGACGCATAGCCGCCGAACATCCCGACATTCAGGCCGTACCTGTCATCGAAGCCGTAATATTTCGCCACATCGAGCTCCAGGCTGGCTGCCAGCGAAAAATCGTTCGCGCTGAAGGACGGTCCCTGCGCCGACACTGTTCCATCCGAAACGGTGAAACCGTCGTGGTTGACGCGGGCAAGCTGGCCGGAGGCATAGACGCCAAATCCCGGACCTGCATCGGAGCGGCCGGAGCCCTTCGGAAGCTCCATGATGTCTGCTATCGCATCGTCTGAAATCTCGGTGATGGTGTCGGTGACGTTTTCGATCGGCCGGGAATCGATCGCCACCCGCGTGGCCTGCGGTGAAACGAGATCCGAAGGCAATGCCCGCAGATAGATGCCGCCGTCGCTGCCGGTGACCACGTCGTAGGTGAACAGCGAACCTGGGGTCGCGGTGATGCCCTGCACCGTGAAGAGCGCCGAACCGGTTCCGCCGGAATCCACGGTTTCGCCAGTCACAGGCGCGATCGGTATGATGCTGACCCCGCTGAACACCGGCGCGCCGAGCAGGTTCACCAGAACGGCGTTGGCCCCGGACGCCTGGAACAGGCCTGACGCGACCAGCTGGTCGGCCTGGATCGTCTCCTGGTTGATGTCGATCGCCAGGGTGGCCGCATCGAACGTGGCGTCGCCGACATTGAACCGGTCCGTCGGGTCGCCGTTGGTCATGTTGATGGTGGAGTTGGATATCGAGAAGTTGCCAGCTCCCCCTTCGGTCGAAAGCAGGTTGACTTGGCCAGCGACGAAGAGAGTGGAACCGTCGACAAGCGACAACTCGTCTATCGTCTGCGTCGGCCCGGAAAAGCCGATGGCCGAGCCGTCCACGCCCAGGCTGGAAAACCCGTCGAAATTCTGGCTGTCGAAGCTCGCGCCCTCCGCCCGTGCGAGGTCGGTGCCGGTGATCGTGCCGATGGCATCGGTGCCTTGGAACAGCACTCCGTCGCGAAGGTTCAGGCTCGTACCGGCGGCCTCCACCACGAGCGTATTGTTCGAGATGCCAGTTATATCCCCGCCGATCGAGCCGCCGAAAAGCCGCACCGTTTCGCCTTCGACGTTACCGACAATCGAGCCGCCGCTGATAGTCACGATGTCCGTACCGGCTCCTCCCGCGACCGAGCCGTCGATGTTGCCCGACGAGATGTTCACAGTGTCGCCGCCGTCTCCTGCGAGCACGTCGCCGTCGATGGCGCCGCCGCTGATGGTCACGGTATCCGCCCCGGCCTCGCCCGATACCGAGCCGCCGATATCGCCCCCCGAAATGTCAACCGTGTCATCGCCGTCGCCGGCAAACACATCGCTGCCTATCGCGCCGCCGCTGACGTCGATGCTGTCGTCGCCGATGCCGGCGTTGACGAACAGCGTGACCGTTCCGCCACTGACCGAAACGATGTCGTCACCCTCGTCGGCCGTGACATGCTCGCCGATGGTCGCCGTGCCGGATATGCTGATCGTGTCGTTGTCCTCGTTGCCGGCGACGTATGCGGCGACCAGCCCGCCCGAGATCGAGATCGTGTCGTTTCCGGCATTGCCGCTGACGCCGCCCTGCAGCGTGCCGCCGGTCATGGTGAATTGGTCGTCGCCGTCTTCCAGTCCGACGGAGTCTGTGCTGGACCCGGAACCGGTCAGGACGCCGATTTCGGCCGTTCCGGAAACCGTGACGGTATCGTTCCCACCGCCGCCAAATACGGCTCCGGCGATCGAACCTCCAGCGAGCGAAATGGTGTCGTTGCCCGAATCCTCGTCGTCACCGAAGATCGAGCCGCCGATGTCGCCGCCTGTGATATCCACCGTGTCATTGCCGTCGCCGGCAAACACATCGCTGCCTATCGCGCCGCCGCTGATTTCGATGCTGTCGGTGCCGATGCCGGCGTTGACGAACAGGCTGATCGTTCCGCCGCTGACCGAAACGGTGTCGTCGCCCTCGTCGGCCGTGACATGCTCGCCGATGGTGGCCGTGCCGGATATGCTGATCGTGTCGCTGTCCTCGTTGCCTGCGACGTAGGCGGTTACGAGCCCGCCCGAGATCGAGATCGTGTCGTTGCCGGCATTGCCGCTGACGCCGCCGTCCAGCGTGCCGCCTGTCATCGTGAATTCGTCGTCGCCGTCCTCCAGACCGACGGAGTCTGTGCTGGACCCGGAACCGGTCAGGACGCCGATTTCGGCCGTTCCGGAAACCGTGACGGTATCGTTGCCGCCGCCGCCAAATACGGCTCCGGCGATGGAACCTCCGGCGAGCGAAATGGTGTCGTTGCCCGACCCCTCGTCGTCGCCGAAGATCGAGCCGCCGATGTCGCCGCCTGTGATATCCACCGTGTCATTGCCGTCGCCGGCAAAGACATCGCTGCCGATCGTGCCGTTGCTCACATCGATGCTGTCGTCGCCAATGCCGGCATTGACGAACAGGGTGATGGTCCCACCGCTGACCGAAACGACATCGTCGCCTTCGTCCGCCGTGACGTGTTCGCCGATCGTCGCCGTGCCAGAAATGCTGATCGTGTCGTTGTCCTCGTTGCCGGCGACGTAGCCGGTCACAAGACCGCCGGAGATCGAGATCGTGTCGTTTCCGGCATTGCCGCTGACGCCGCCCTGCAGCGTGCCGCCGGTCATGGTGAATTGGTCATCGCCGTCTTCCAGTCCGACGGAGTCTGTGCTGGACCCGGAACCGGTCAGGACGCCGATTTCGGCCGTTCCGGAAACCGTGACGGTATCGTTGCCGCCGCCGCCAAATACGGCTCCGGCGACGGAACCTCCGGTGAGCGAGATGGTGTCGTTCCCCGCCGGACCCTCGTCGTCGCCGAAGATCGAGCCGCCGATGGTTCCGCCTGTGACCTCGACCGTATCGTCGCCGTCTCCGGCAAATATATCGCTGCCGATCGCCCCGCCGCTCACTTCCAGAGTGTCATTGCCGGTCCCGCCGTCGAGGAACAGCGTGACCGTTCCGCCGCTGACCGTAACGTTGTCGTCGCCTTCGCCCGCCGTGACGTGCTCGCCGATTGTCGCGGTGCCGGAAATAGTGATCGTGTCGCTGTCCTCGTTGCCGGCGACGTAGGCGGTTACGAGCCCGCCCGAGATCGAGATCGTGTCGCTTCCCGCATTGCCGCTGACGCCGCCGGCCAACGTACCGCCGGTCATCGTGAAGGTGTCGTCGCCGTCCTCCAAACCGACGGAGTCGGTGCTGGACTCTGAACCGGTCAAGACGCCGATCTGGGCCGTGTCTGAAACCGTGACGGTGTCATTGCCCGCGCCGGCAAATATCGGCCCCATTTCGCCGCCCGAAATGTTCGCCGTATCGTTGCCGTCGCCGAGGAAGATGGCGCCGTCGAACAGTCCACCGCTGATATCGACTGTGTCGTTACCGTTGCCCATGTCGAGCTGGATGATCGGGGGCGGGCCCCCCGGGCCGTCCTCGCCGATGACGTTGCCGCTGGTCATCGTGAAAGTGTCGTCGCCGTCCAGCGTCTCGATCACGAAGGCCGGAAACGGATCGCTCATGTTCTGCTGGATGCGGACGTCGCCGCCCAGGACCGAAACCGTGTCGTCCCCGGCCCCGTCGTAGTCGAAATCAAGCTCGTTTTCCAGGAAGGTCTGGTAGTCGGTGTCTATCACATAGGGGGTGGGCTGATCGCACACCACGTCCACCGAAGTGACGACCGATCCCGACACCTGCGCTGTCGCCTCGCATGCAAGTGCGTCCGAGGGCAGAAAGGCGCCGGCCGCAATGAGGGCCAGGGCCGAAACGGCGCCTGAACGAGGAGTTTTGCAGCCTTTGATCATCTCGCCCCGCCCGCCGCCGATCCGGGACCGGCGGAATTCAGAAGATGTCTGGAAACGCACCTCAAAGAAAAATACACAGGCAGTATAGTTTTAAATCGGTAGGTCAGTATCGGCGTAAATGCAACCTGCCGAACGAAGCATCGAGGAAGAACCGCAGCGATGTGGCCGGAGGGCCACAGGAATCCGTTCCTGCCGAGTGGCGCATAGTGCAACGATAGCCGAAAGGAAATCGGACAGAGTTGTGCCTCGCGGTAGTGGAAGACCGCGCGTTTTAATGCCATTATCATGCCGACAGCTTTGAACATGCCGTTTCCGGCAAATGTTACGGCGTGCGCAGGTTGCCGAAGATCCACATGCATCGAACGGTGCCGAGATGATACGTCCCGACAAACTCTTGGTGTTGCTGTCGTTTCTGGCGTTTTACTTTTTGGGCGTGGCTCCGGCCGCCGCCATCGCCGAAAACGAGGATCAGGCTCGCGAACTCGGACGGCTTGCCATCGTCATCGGCAACTCGAACTACGAGCATGAGCGCTATGACGATCTTCCCAACGCGTCCAACGACGCCGTGAGGATATCGGAGAGCCTGCGGCGACTGAATTTCGAGGTCGCCACCGGTATCGACCTGTCCTCAGACAAGCTCAAGGAAATGCTCGGCAGCTTCGAAGGCAAACTCGATCGCTACAGCGCCGTCCTGATCTTCTACGCCGGCCACGGCGTGCAGATCCAGGGTGAGAACTTCCTCCTACCCTCCGACACGCTGGAACCGAGCAGCGTGGAGAACCTGACGTCCAGGGCAATCAGGCTGAATGAAATCATCGCACGTTTTGCCAGCCGGGACCGGCCGACATTCATATTCCTGGATGCCTGCCGCAACAGCCCGCTCCCCGCCGCGATCGAGGGCGCGGGCAAGGGTCTCGCGCAAGTCGAGGTTGGCGAGAACACCTACATCGCCTTCGCGACCCAGCCGGGCAATGTCACGGTCGACGGCGTCGGTGAAAACAGCCCGTTCACGGAAGCGATGCTCCAGAACATCGAATTTCCGGGCTTGAGCATTTCAGACATGATGATCCGCGTCCGGAACGCTACCGAAGCGCGCACGCTCGGCAATCAGGTTCCCTGGGATCAGTCCAACCTTCGCGAGCAGTTCTACTTCACGGAATTGCAGGTCATCGACCCGCAGGAACTCGGCTCGACCCTGAGCAGGATTCTGGAAAATCCGAGCATGAAGGAAAAGCTGATGGTCCAGTTGGCGTCGGCCGACGGCGACCTGCAAAGCACCGTGCTCCTGCTTGGAAAGCAACTGCCGGACACGGTTCGTTCGACCGAGAATTCCAGCCAACAGAAGCTTTCGGGCACGCAGGTGGCGGGGCTTGCGCCATCGGACGGTCTGGCGGTCGTCGAAAAGGATGTGGCGTCGGCGTTGAGTTCTCTCGTCACTGGCGGGAGCGATGAGGACGATGCGGCCAAGGTCGATATCAGCCGCCGCGTCCAGACCGAACTGGCCAGGGTCGGCTGCTATCGCAAGGCAATCGACGGCGACTGGGGGCCGGGATCCAAAAAGGCGCTTTCCGATTATTTCCAGCGCACGAAGCAGGCCCGGACGTCGCTCGAACCGGATGTGAACTTGCTCAGCGATCTGTTCCTTCGCTCCGGCCGCATCTGCCGGCAGCCGGTGGCCGCGCCGCGCCCGGTCAAGACGGCAACGATGGACCGCGGCGACGCGGCCGCGAAGAAAGCAACGGCCGGGCGCAAGGCGAGGGCGCAAAGGACAAGACCGGCCGCGCCTCCTCCGGACATTGGCGCTGGCATCGGCATCGGCGGCATATTCTAGGCGTAGACTCATAAGCGCGCAGCCACAGCCGGATTGAGGCGAGGAAGTTGGCCGCGAGCTTGTCGTAGCGGGTGGCGACCCGGCGGAAGTGCTTCAGCTTGGAGAAGAAGCGCTCGATCAGATTGCGCTCGCGATAAAGCCGCTTGCTCCCATTTCGACAAGCCTGGTTGACGGAAAAGAATCGATCGATCGTCATTGCCTGCTCTCCGGCGCGTAATGGAGGATGACAACACCTGACTTGAGCGTCCTCGTCTCCAGATGCTTCAGGGGTATCCGGTTGGGGCCGCCCTTGAAGAGCGGCGTGCCTCTCCCGAGAATGACGGGGTTGATCCCGAGGTGATACTCGTCGATCAGGCCGTGCTCCATCAGGGTCGCCGTGAGGTCGGCGCTGCCGAACACGAAGATGTCTCCGCCGTCCCTGGTCTTCAGCTTAGAGACTTCTTCCGCGACATTTCCGTTGAAGAGCTTCGTGTTGTTCCAGTCGGCGCTTTTCAGCGTGCGCGAGAAGACCACCTTCTCGATCTTGTTCATGAAGTCCGCGATCCAGCCTTTCTCGGACGGCCAATAGGCTGCCATGAGCTCGTAGGTCACGCGGCCGAAGATCAGCGTGTCGGCCTTTTCCTGGGTCTCACGAATGTAATTCTCGAGTTCTTCTTCGAAGACGAACCAGCTGATGTCCCTGTCCGGACCTTCGAAGAAGCCGTCGACGCTCACCATGTCCCAGATGATCAGTTTTCTCATAGAACCCTCCTCTTCGTATCCCTTTGTGAATTCTCGGCTATCCCGCGAAGCGGAAGCGGATCTTGGTGATCTGCCCGCTTCCGAGACCTCGGTCTTCTCCAGCCTGACCGGCTCCGTGCCCTTCTGACTGAAGAGGCGGATGCCGTCGCCGATGAGGACGGGCGCGACATGGATGAGGACCTCGTCCACAACCCCTAATTCGGGCCGACGGGAAGTCGCAGCATTTCAGCGGGATGCGACGAAGCGTTCCAGTTTGCCCAGGGTTTGCAGTCCCAGTTCCACTGCGCCGAAGCCCTTCGCCTCCTGGAACTCGGCAGCCGTGCTGAATACCATTCCCAGCTTTACCTTCGTTGCCCCGTCCTGATCCTCGAATGAGGCCCAGGCGTCGGCGTGTTTCGGCCCGTTTTCGCCCCAATGCAGCGTATAGCCGATCCTCTCCTCGGGCCGGACCTCGTTATAGAGATGGTGGTTCGGGAAGACCGTGCCGTCGGGTGCGATCATGTCGAATACCCATTCGCCGCCCGCGCGCAGATCGATCCTCTTCGTTCGACAGGAGAAGCCGTCCGGCCCCCACCATTGCGGCAGCGTTTCAGGGTTCATCCACGCGCCCCACACGATGGACCGCGGCGCCTGAATCACCCGCTGCAGCACCATGGTCCGTTCAGCCGCGCCCGCGAGGTTGTCCAGGCCGGCGCCGAAGCCTGCCCGGTAGCCTGCCTCCATGTCCTCCCCCAGCGAGGAAAGCTGCACCGTCACGACCAACCGGCTGCGCCCGTCCGCACCTTCGAAATCGGCTGTCACCAGCGCTGCTGATTGCGTCACGCCTTCGGACGAGATCACCTCGTAGTTCACGCTGCACACCGCTGGCTGCAGCGCAAGCCAGCCGTTCTCGCAGCGGATGTCAGGCTGGCCTTCTACCTTGCAGAGTGAGACCTCGCGTCCACCCACCCTGGTGTCGGTTTCCAGGAACTCCACGGTGACCGAGGGCGATGGCGCAGCCCAGATCGCCCGCGCGACCGGGGCCGTCCATGCCTCCCACAGTACGGCCAATGGCGCGGCCACGTCCCGTTCGAAGTTGAGCGTCGCAAAGCGGCCCTTCCTATCGTCAGGCACCGCACGGGTCGCACTGTTTGTAGCCAGGTTCTGAGTCATTCTTCGCGTTCCTTCATCACATTCATCACAAATGCGTCCAACCGGTCGAGCCGGGTCTCCCAGATGGCCCGCTGTTCATCGAGCCATGTCCGCACCGGATCCAGAGCCTCGGGTACGATGGCGCAGGTGCGTATCCGCCCGTCCTTGGACGTGGTTATCAATCCCGCTTCCTCCAGCACGGAAAGGTGCCGCATCACCGTGGGCAATCTCAGTCCCGTGGGGCCAGCCAATTCCGTCACTCGCGCAGGTGTTTCGGCGAGCCGGGTCAGGATCGACCGGCGGGTCGGATCAGCGAGCGCGTGGAAGAGCTGCGAGAGATCAAGATCATGCTTAGCCATATCGCTAACTATCGCGCGTTCTGCGGTGGCGCAAGCGAAAACTTCGTCAAGTAGCTAAGTTTTCCCGCCTAAGCGCCGCTCAATTCAAACTCCCTCTTGAGCCCACGCTCTGTTATTGTTATGTTTCATAACTATAGGGAGGAGCACATGGACGCTGGACAGGGTCTGGACTTTCGTCCCGTTCGCATGGGCAGGATGCGTGCCGAGGCCGAATGGAGACCGGACGGCTCCGTTTACGTCCGCGCCCTGGACCCTCTCGGCGCGTTCCCGCGCTGCATGACCGACCGGCTCGAGGAATGGGCCCAAAGAACGCCGGATGCGGTGTTCGTCGCCGACCGTGGCGAGGACGGCGCCTGGCGCACAATCACCTATGCCGAGGCCAACCGGGCCATCCGCAACCTCGCCCAGGCGATGCTCGATGCCAGGCTTTCCGCGGACCACCCGCTTCTGATCCTTTCCGGCAATGAGATCGAGCACGCGCTTATCGGCTATGCCGCGATGCTCGTTGGCATCCCGCACGCGCCGATCTCGCCCGCCTATTCGCTGATTTCGAAGGACCACGCCAAGCTCAGGCATATTGTGGGCCTCCTCAAGCCGGGCATGGTCTATGTGAACGACGGCGCGAAATTCGCCTCCGCAATAGACGCGGCGATCGATCCCGCAACTCCGCTGGTTGTTCGCAAGAACCCGCCCGCCGGCCGCGCGACCCGGTCCTTCGACGATCTCGCCGCGACCGTTCCCACCGACGCGGTCGCGGCCGCCAATGCGGCGGTCGGCCCGGACACTATCGCCAAGTTTCTTTTCACCTCCGGCTCGACCGGAATGCCGAAGGCGGTGATCACCACCCAGCGCATGCTGACCTGCAATCAGGAGATGATACGCACGGCGCTCGCCTTTCTCGCCGACGAACCGCCGGTGATGGTCGACTGGATGCCGTGGAATCATGTTGCCGGCGGCAGCCACAATCTCGGCATCGCGCTGTACAATGGCGGCAGTTTCTACATCGATGACGGCATGGCGACGCCTGAAGGCATCAAACGCACCATCCGCAATCTGGCCGACATTTCTCCGACGCTCTATTTCAACGTGCCGAAAGGCTATGAACTCCTCGTCGAGCCTCTCACCGCCGACGCCGCGCTGCGCGACAACTTTTTCCGGCGCCTCAAGCTGATTCAGTATGCCGGGGCCAGCCTCTCGCAGCATGTCTGGGACGCGCTCGATCGTGCGGCCTGCGCGGCCACCGGCGAGCGCATCATGATCATCACCGGCTACGGCTCGACCGAGACGGCGCCCTTCGCCTTCACCACCACGTGGGCGGTCGATCGCGCCGGGCTGGTCGGGCTGCCGGCCGCCGGGCTGGAGGTCAAGCTCGTGCCGAACGGCGAAAAACTGGAATTGCGCCTGCGCGGCCCGAACGTCACGCCGGGCTACTGGAAACAACCGGACAAGACCGCCGAGTCCTTCGACGACGAAGGTTACTACAGGATCGGCGACGCGCTGAAATTCGCCGATCCGAACGACATTGGGCGCGGCTTCGTCTTCGACGGGCGCGTCACCGAAGATTTCAAGCTCTCGACAGGAACCTGGGTCAATGTGAGCGCCGTCCGGCTGGCGGCGATCTCCGCCTGCGCGCCGCTCGTTCGCGACATCGTGCTGACCGGGCTCGACCGAAACCATATTGGCGCGCTGATCTTTCCCGATCTGGACGCCTGCCGGAGCGTGGCCGGCCCGGGGTGCGGTGCCGACGCCGAGGCGGTCGTGGCGCATCCGGCAGTCCGCGCCGCCTTCCAGGCGAGACTCGACGCGCTGGCGTCGAAGGCGACAGGCAGCGCCAGCCGCGTCGCGCGTGCGATCCTGCTGACCGTGCCGCCGTCGATCGATGCCGGCGAGATCACCGACAAGGGCTCGATCAACCAGAGAGCGGTGATGGTGGCGCGTGCCGGGCTGGTCGAGGACCTCTACGCCGAACCTGTACCCAACCACGTCATGACCTTCGAACGAAAGGCCGTTAAGTGACCGCCAGGGAAAAGGGCCTGAGGGCCACCTTTGACGATGCCTATCTGATAGACGGCGTCCGCACCCCCTTCGTCGACTATCGCGGGGCGCTTTCGGCCATTTCGCCGATCGATCTCGGCATCAAGGCCGCTCGCGCAGCGATCGCCAAGGCGGGCGTCAGTCCCGCGGACATCGGCACCACCATCGCCGGCTCCATGGCGCAGGCCTCGTTCGATGCCTACCTCACGCCGCGGCACATCGGGCTTTACGCCGGCGTGCCGACAGAACGCCCAGCGCATCTCGTCCAGCGCATCTGCGGCACCGGGCTGGAGGTGTTGGTGCAGGCGGCCGACGCCGTCTCGCTCGGCCGTGTCGACATCGCGCTGGGCGTGGGGACGGAGTCGATGAGCCGCAACCCGATCGCCGCTTATACGCACCGCAATGGCTTCGCCATGGGCGCGGTCGAGTTCAAGGATTTTCTCTGGGAGGCGCTCTTCGACCCGGCCGCCTGCGTCAACATGGGCGATACGGCAGAGAACCTTGCCAAACAGTACGGCATCACCCGCGAGGAGGTGGACCGCTTCGCCGCCCGCAGCTTCGAACGCGCAATCGCATCACGCGACGCCGGGTTCTTCGCCGACGAGATCGTTCCGGTCATATCCGAGAGCTTCGAGGTGGAGGGGCTGCAGGCGCGCGGCGTCAGGCTCCCAAGGGGCGTCGAAACGGTCGACGCCGACAGTCACGTCCGCCCGTCGCCTTACGATGTGCTCGCCAGGCTCCGCCCCGCCTTCGGCGGCGTGCAGACGGGCGGCAATTCCTCGGCCATCGTCGATGGCGCGGCCGCGGTGCTGGTCGGCTCTTCGGACTGCGTGAGATCCGTGGACAAGGCGCCGCTCGCCCGCCTTCTTGCCGGCGTCTCGATCGGCGTGCCGCCGCATATCATGGGCATCGGTCCCGCACCGGCCATTCGCGCCGTGCTGGATACGGCCGGCCTGACACTGGACCAGATCGACCGCATCGAGATCAACGAGGCGTTCGGCGCGCAAGTTCTCGCGTGCGTGCGCGAACTCGGGCTCGACGAGGCAAAGCTCAACATCAATGGCGGCGCCATCGCCATTGGCCACCCGCTGGGCGCTACCGGCGTTCGGCTGGCCCTGACGCTGGCTCGCGAGTTGAAACGCTCAAAACTCCGCTACGGCGTCGCCTCGGCCTGCATCGGCGGCGGGCAGGGCATCGCGCTGCTGATCGAAAATCCGGCGGCCTGAGCAACACGTCCGCGCCGGGCCAGAATATATAGAGGAGAACGCGGCCATGCTGGTCAACACGCATGAGGTCGAGATCGAATTCGGCGACTGCGATCCGGCAGGCATCGTGTTTTATCCGAACTATTTCCGCATGTTCGATGCCGCGACCGCCCGCCTTTTCGAAGCGGCACTCGGGATGAAGAAGATCGCCTGGACCAGGCGTTTCGGGATTGTCGGCATCCCGATGGTCGACACCGGCGCCAAGTTCGTCAAGCCGGCGCGCTTCGGCGATGTGGTGAGGATTGAGAGCGCCGTCGCGGCGTTCAGGCGCTCGAGCTTCGACGTCGAGCACAGGCTCTATAACGGTGGTGAACTCGCCGTCGAAGGCCGCGAAACCCGCGTCTGGGTCGGCAAGGACGAGACCGACCCGCATAGGCTCAAATCGCAGGCGATCCCCGACGAGGTGATCGCGGCGTTCTCGCTAGTCGGCAACCAGCATGTCGAGTAGCGCCATCAACTGGTCCCGCGCTTTCTGCCCGCCGAGCTTCGCCACGCATTCGGCCTCGAAATCGGCTTGCGCCGCATTGGCTTTGGCGACGAATTCTTCTCCGGACGGCGTCAGGAACAGCGCGTTGGAGCGGCGGTCTCCCGCCGGTTGGCGGCGTTCGGTCAGGCCGCGTTTTTCGAGCTCGTTGATCAGCGCGACGAAATTGGCTCGCTTGATCCCCAACGCTTCGGCGATCTCGGTCTGTTTGCTGCCCGGATTGGCCGCGATCAGCGCAAGCACCGAATATTCGGCCGGCCGCAGATCGAATTCCGAAAAACGCGTGATGAATTGCTGGAAAACGCGGAGCTGCGCCCGGCGCAGGCGATAGCCGATGATGTCGTTCACGGAACTGGGGTCGAAGCGCTGCCGCCGTAGTTTCGCGGGCTTCACCGGGTTGGGATTGTCCATGGTCGTTCTTTGCCGTTGCCGCCGATGCACATGCGCTTTGCGCAGCCATACTATAGCGTCCATAATTGTTATATGATAGAACATTCCGCGAATTGACGGAGCATCGAAATGCCGACGCCGGCTGACACGGAAGGACGCGCAGCGAGCATGGTGGACGCGGTTCTTGAGGTGCGGCGCGACGGCCCGCTGGCTTACCTGACCCTCAATCGGCCGGCCAAGCGCAACGCCGTCAACGACGCCTTGATCGAAGCGCTGCGCAGGTTTTTTTCCGATGTGCCGGATGGCGTCAGGGCGGTGGTGCTCTCCGGAAACGGCGGGCACTTCTGTTCCGGACTTGATCTGAGCGAGCAGGTCGAGCGCGCGCCGCACGAGGTGATGCGGCATTCCCGCAACTGGCATGCGGTGATGGGATTGATCCAGTTTAGCGGCGTCCCGGTAATAGCTTCCATGAACGGGGCGGTTATGGGTGGCGGGCTGGAGATCGCCTCGGCCTGCCACGTTCGCGTTGCCGAGGAGAGCACATTGTTCCGCATGCCCGAAGGCCAGCGGGGGATTTTCGTGGGCGGCGGCGCCACGGTTCGTGTGGGCGCCATCATAGGGGCGGACAGGCTGACGGAGATGATGCTGACAGGCCGGACCTATTCGGCCGAAGAGGGCTACCGGCTCGGCCTCGCGCACTATCTCGCGCCGGCCGGGGAAGGCTTGGCGAAAGCCGTCGACCTCGCTTTGCAGGTGGCGCAGAACTCCAGCGCGGTCAACTATCTGATCATTCAGTCGATCGCCAGGATCTCCAACATGTCGGCCGAGGACGGTCTCTATGCCGAAAGCCTGGCAGCTGCGCTGAGCCAGACCGGACCCGACGCCGAGGAGGGGCTGAAGGCCTTTCTCGAAAAGCGCAAGCCTAGATCTCGCATAGCGTGCCGATTGATATCCCTGGGGTTATGTAAGCCGCGGAACATTTCATTTTACGCGCCGGGGAGAAGAGACGACCATCGAGCCTTGGGAGGGGACTGCGAGCATGGACGAAACCAAACTGGGCCGGGGGGTGTACGGGCTTGCCAGATATGTCGCCATTGCAGGCGGCGTGGTGTTAACCGCGATCGTCATCATCACCGTGCTGAGCGTTATCGGCCGCGCGTTCATCTGGGTCGGGCTCGGCAGCATTAGAGGCGACTATGAACTCGTGGAGGCCGGTGTCGGCTTCGCCATCTTTGCGTTCTTGCCCTGGACGCACCTGACCCGCGGCCATGCGGTTGTTTCCGTCTTCACCGACTTCCTCAGCGCGCGCGCCAACGCCTGGATCATGGTCGTGTCCGATGCCCTGATGCTGGCGATCGCAGCCTTCATCGCCTGGCGGCATTGGCTCGGCACCGTCGACAAATTCAATTACGGCGAGACGACGCTGCTTCTGCGGATGCCGCTCTGGTGGGCCTATGCCGCGGGGCTGGTCGGCGCGGCTGCTTTCGTGATCGTCGCCGCCTACGTCCTGGTGCGCAGCGTCCGCGAGGCGCTATCGGACAATCCTCCCCATCCGACCCAGGGGATGGTCCATTGACCAACATCGAACTCGGTTTCTGGTCGTTCCCTGTCATTCTCGCGCTTATCTTCCTGCGCATCCCCATCGGGGTGGCCATGCTGGCCGTCGGCATCGGCGGTTCTTGGCTCGTCACCGGTTCCCTCAACCCCGTGATGGCCCAGTTCAAGAATCTCACGCACGGCACTTTCTCCAGTTATTCGCTCTCGGTCGTTCCGCTGTTCCTCCTGATGGGCCAGTTCGCCTCGCTCGGCGGCATGTCGGCTGCGCTGTTCAAGGCGGCGGCCACGTGGCTCGGCCATCGCAAGGGCGGCGTCGCCATGGCGGCGGTCGGCGCCTGCGCAGGGTTCGGCGCAATCTGCGGCTCGTCGCTCGCGACGGCCGCGACAATGGGGCAGGTCACGCTGCCCGAACTCAGGAAATACGGCTATTCCGGCGCGCTGGCGACAGGCACGCTGGCCGCCGGCGGCACGCTCGGCATTCTCATTCCGCCGTCGGTCATTCTCGTCATCTATGCGATCCTGACCGAGCAGAATATCGCCAAACTCTTCGTCGCCGCGTTTGTGCCGGGCATCCTCGCGGCCATCGGCTACATGATCGCCATAGCCATCTACGTGCGCGTAAACCCCGGCTCGGCAGGCCATCGTGAGCGGACACCCTACCGTGAGCGCTTCGAAGCGCTGGCCGGCGTGTGGCCGGTCATGATCGTCTTCATCGCTGTCATCGGCGGAATTTACACCGGCGTGTTCACCCCCACCGAGGCGGCCGCAATCGGCGCCGCCGGCACCGGCATCATCTCGCTTCTCAACCGCGGGCTGACGCGCGAAAACTTCATCGAGGCCATCCTTTCGACAGCTTCGTCCACGGCCATGATCTTCCTGATCGTTCTGGGCGCCGGAGCGCTGAACGGGTTCCTTGCCATGTCGCAATTGCCCCAGTTCGCCGCCGATTTCGTCACCGCTCAAGGGTACAATCCCTGGATCGTCCTCGTGGCGATCCTGATCCTCTACCTTATCCTGGGCTGTGTGATGGACTCGCTTTCGATGATCCTCCTGACCGTGCCGATCATCTTCCCGATGGTCACGGCGCTCGATTTCGGCCTGCCGCCCGAGGAATTCGCCATCTGGTTCGGCATCCTCATCCTCATCGTCGTGGAGGTGGGCCTGATCACGCCGCCCGTGGGCATGAATCTTTTCGTCATAAATTCGATGGCGAAGGGCATTTCGCTCGGCCAGACCTACAAGGGCGTTCTTCCGTTTGTTGCAACCGACCTCGTCCGCACGGCGATACTGACGGCGTTTCCGATCATCAGCCTGTTTCTCGTCCGCCTGCTCTATTAGAAAGAGGTATGTTAGGCGCGGCGCAACAGAACAAGACTCCACCAAACGGAGCATTCCTCGAGTTCAACCGGGCAAAGCACGGGAAGCGTGCAAGAAAGGGAGAGAAATTATGAACAAGCTAGGCATGATGCTCGGCAGCGCGCTTGCTGCCGTGGTTTTCTCGGGCGCAGCGCTCGCACAGGATGTGACGCTGCGCGTCCACCAGATGCTGCCGGCGCAGGCGACCATTCCCGCCAAGGCGATTACCCCCTGGGCCAAGGCCGTCGAAGAACAGTCGGGCGGCCGGCTCAAATTCGAGCTCTACCCCGCCATGCAGCTCGGCGGCACGCCGCCGTCGCTGTTCGACCAGGCGAAGGACGGCGTCGTCGACGTCATCTGGACGGTTCTGGGCTATACGCCTGGACGTTTCCCGAAGTCCGAAGTCTTCGAATTGCCCTTCCTCGTCACCACCGGCGAGGCCAGCTCGGTCGCGTTCCAGAAATATGTCCAGGAAAACGCCATGGACGAGTTTGCCGGCGTGCATCTGATCGCCGTGCACACCCATGGCCCCGGCCTGTTCCACACCGCTACCCCGGTCACCAAACTTGAAGATCTGAAGGGCATGAAGATCCGCGGCGGTTCGCGCGTCATATCCGACATGCTGGCGCGTCTCGGGGCCGAGCCCGTCGGCATGCCGGTGCCGCAGGTCACCGAAGCCCTCTCCAAGGGCGTCATCAACGGCACGACCATTCCCTGGGAGGTGACCCCCGCCCTGAAAGTCGCCGAACTGGTCAAGAACCACACCGGCTTTTCGGGCGATAACGGGCTCTACACCCAGACATTCGCGATCGTCATGAACCAGGGCGCCTACGACGCGCTGCCCGATGACCTCAAGGCTGTCATCGACGCCAATTCAGGCGTTGAAGTCGCCCGCGCCTTCGGCAAGGCGATGGACGAAGGCGACGTGCGCGGCCTCAAGATCGCGACCGATCTTGGCAACAATGTCGTCACCCTGGACGAGGCTGAAACGGAGCGCTGGAAAGCCGCTGCGCAGCCCACCATCGACCAGTGGTTCACCGACATGCAGGCTGCCGGGGTCGACGGCAAGGCTCTCTACGAGAAAGCCAAGGCGCTGATCGCGGCCGAATCGGGGATGTAGCACCGCTTGTAAAACCTATGACGATCGGGGGTGCTCCGGCGTCCCCGATCGCCCGCAGGCCGAGCCGTTCGGGCACATTTAGAACCATCCGGAGGAGATCGTCATGGCTGAAACCACCGTCACTGCAACGCCCAGGCCGCCATTTCGCGCGGACATAGTCGGAAGTTTCCTGCGGCCAGATTCCGTCAAGAAGGCCCGCAAGGCTCATTTCGACGACAAAACCATTTCCGCGGAGGAGCTGAAGGAAGTCGAGGACAAGGCCATCATCGACGTGATCCGGATGCAGGAGCAGGCCGGCCTCAAGGCGGTGACCGACGGCGAGTTCCGCCGCGCCTGGTGGCACTTCGATTTCATGGGCATGCTGGATGGGCTCGACATCATCCAGCGCGAAGGCGGCGGCATTCAGTTCCACGGCACGGCCACCAAGGCGGATGTTCCCGTGATCAACGGCCGGCTCGGCTTTCCCGATGACCATCCGATGCTGGAGCATTTCAAGTTCGTGAAGGCGCACACCAACGTCACCCCGAAGATTTCGATCCCGGGGCCGAGCGCCGTCCATTTCCGCATTGCCGACGACGACATCCATGTCGCCGAATACAAGCACGATTCCGACACCTACTTTGCCGATATCACCGCGACCTACAGGAAGGCGGTGCAGGCGTTCTACGACGCCGGCTGCCGCTATCTCCAGATGGACGACATCTTCTTCGCCTATCTTTGCGACCCCAAGATCCGCGCGGAACGCAAGGCGCGGGGCGAGGATCCGGACTGGCTGATCGGCCGGTATGCCAGGATGATGCACGACGCCATCGCCGACCGGCCAGCCGACATGGTCATCGGCATGCATATGTGCCGCGGCAACTTCAAATCCACCTGGGTCGCCGAGGGTGCCTACGATCCGGCAGCGGACGCCGTGTTCAACCAGACCGGCGTCGATATCTATTTCATGGAGTACGATTCGGAGCGGGCAGGAGGCCTGGAGCCGCTGCGGCTGCTGCCGAAAGGCAAGAAGCGGGTCATGCCGGGCTTCATCACAACCAAGACAGCAGAACTCGAGGATTTGGACGATCTGAAGCGCAGGTTCGAGGCGGCGTCCAGGTACGCGGACATCGACCAGCTCGGAATAGCCCCGCAATGCGGCTTCGCGTCGACCGAGGAAGGCAACGCCATCACCGAAGACGACCAGAGGCGCAAACTCGACCTCGTGGTGAGAACCGCGGAGGCGGTCTGGGGCGGAGTTTGACGGAGTAAGGATTTTTGCGTGCGCGGCGGGCGGTCGGTAGGGCTTGGACGCCGGGTTCTCGTCAGGTGCTTTCGTCCGGTTGCGGCGAAGCTCAGGCCGGCCGCGCGAGGTAGGTCGACTTTTCGCTTGTCGGGGAGATGCTGCCGATCAGCCGTTCATACTCGGCTTCCGGCACGCCATAGCCGCCGTCAGCCAGGTCTATCAGTCCTTGGCGCTCCCGGATGACGATTTCGCCGCGCATGGCCCGGATGAACCCCTTGCCTTCCAGTATCTGGATAGCCACGGTGACTCCTGGTCGCCGGACGCCGAGCATGATCGACAGGAACTCGTGCGTGAGCTTGATTTTGCCGCCGACGCGGTCGTCGCACATCAACAGCCACCGGGCCAGGCGCTGTTCCAGAGTCATCCGGACGTTCACGATAGCGGTGTAGCTGGCCTGAACCATGAGGCATTCGACATAGCGCAGAAGAAACAGCCGCAGCGTGGGACTTTGCTCAAGCGCGTCCCGGAAAGGGTCTGACGGAATGCGCATCGCTTCGCCGGCCACCTGGACGAAGCAATCGTGCGCAGTCAGATTGTCGCCCAGGACCGCCGCCGTTCCCGTCATGCCTTCGTAGCCGAGCACGCCCACTTCGGTGTCGCGGCCATTCCCGATCCTGGCTACAATTGAGCCGATACCTTCCTCGATGAAATACACGAACTTTATCGGCGTGCCATGCTCTTCGAGGCGGTCGCGTATCCCAAGCTTGACGCGCTCCAGATGGGGCGACAGCAAGGCGGAATCCTGCCGATCGAGGCGGTTGAGAAGCCTGTTCTTGTATTGGGGTTTTGTGGAATGCAACACTGGCTCTCCCCCTTTTTGTTGGGGCAAGAGCTCCCGTCTCCCAGCCGTTCGCGCCCGTGTAATGTGCGAACGATCCATGAACATTAGACCTTTCGGCCGCACCTGGCAAGCAGAGGCGCATATCGGTAGTGTCTCAGATCGAATTTCTGCTATGGCTGGGAAGTAAATCGCCCGCGATGTCACCAACTGCCGAAAGTGTGAGGGCGCAATGGGCTGATGGGCCTCTCGCTCATCGGGCCTCTTGTCTCGAAGGAGGAGCGCTAGGATGAGCACCGACCGCGACACCGTGCAGTCCTATGATACGGTAGCGGCGGAGTACGCTGCCGAGGCCGCGGCGATGCCCGAATGGGTTGCGACAGAGATCGATGCGTTCGTGACCGAGCTGGGTGGCTCGGGCAGGGTGCTGGAGATCGGAAGCGGTGGCGGGCGAGATGCACTTGAGCTTGAGAAGCGGGGGATTAGCGTGCGGCGCACCGACATTTCGAAGGGTTTCGTCGAACTGCTTCGCGAGAGTGGCTTCGAGGCCGACCTGTTGGACCCACTGACCGAAGACCTGGCCGACCCGCAGCGTCCCGGCACGCCTTACGACGGGATCTGGGCCTGTGCCTGCCTGATACACGTCGCGCGCGACGATTTCGGCACGGTGCTTGGACGGCTTGCCGAGGCGACCCGGACCGGTGGCCGCCTGCACGCTTCGGTTAGAGAGGGCGATGGCGACGATGTGTCCACACACGGCAGCGCTGCAGCGCCTCGGCACTACGTCGAAACGTACTGGCGCGAGTCTGCCCTTCGGTCTGCACTCACAGACGCCGGCTGGATCGTCAGCGAGGTACGTCGGTGCATCGGAAAGCCCGATGATCGGTGGCTGAGCGTTCGGGCGAGTCGGGCATGACGCACACAGAGTTCGAGGCCCGGATGGAGGCGGTGTGCACGTCCGCATGTGGCACCAAGCGAGGGTAGATCGAATTTCCGGTTCGGGTCGAGAGCCGAAATTCAACTGAGACACCACCCGCATATCGGAGTCCAGCCTTCCAGCACGGCCACCGGGCGCCGGCATGGATATGGCCGGCCACCACTGGATGATAGAGTGCGCCGCCGATGGCGGATGCTCGACCTTAATGCTCGCCGTGGAGGTTAAGCTTCGATAACATCATCTTGGAACACAGCGTGGCGCCGTTAGAGTGCGGGCTATTTGATGTCTACCAACGGACAACAACTTCAGACTGGCGCGCTTTCGGGAGAACGCAGGCAGGTAACCGCGCTTTTTTACGACATTGTTGGATCCACAGCGTTGCTGCAACAACTCGGTCCCGAAGAGTTTGGCACACTGCAGCGGAGGCTTCACAACGAGGCTGCCGTCTTGATAAGCGGCAACAACGGTTACCTGGAGCGTGTTCAGGGCGATGGCGGCTGCGCTTACTTCGGATTCCCGGAGTCAAGCGAGGATGCTGCCGAATGTGCGGTTACGTCGGCGCTCGAGATGGTCGCGCGATGTCAGCGGATGGCGCAAGAACTTGGAACGGGCCTGAAGGTCAGGGTGGGCGTTGCCACTGGCCTCGTCGTGGTCGCCGATCGCTCGAATACAACGCTTCCTGGCAGCGGCGCCGAGGTTATTGGAATTGCCCCAACGCTCGCCGCTCGCATCCAGTCCGAGGCAGAACCGAACAGCGTCGCAGTGGCGGAAGCCACGTATCGCCTGACCAGCGGCGCATTCGAGTTTGAGGAGATCGGTGTGAGGGAGCTGAAGGGCTTCGGCGAGCCGGTTCGGCTGTGGCGGCCGATGGCCCGCCGGCAGCAATCGGATCGCTTCACGACATATCGTCGCGTCTCGGCTCCTTTGGTCGGACGGGACGACGAGCTCGAGTTGTGTCGACGCCGCTGGACCCGAGCCACAAGCGGCAACGGGCAACTCGTTTTTCTGCGAGGCGACCCGGGAATCGGGAAATCGCGATTGGTCACGGAATTTCGCCGCAACCTCGCTGGAGAAGGTGCGGACATCCTCGTGTTTCAATGTCAGCCCCGCGGCAATACGGACCCGTTGCATCCGTTTCTGGAGCCGATCAGGCAGGCCGCCGCCAAGGCGGCCAATGACGTCGAGCCGGATCGGGAGGCCGTCATTCGCTTTCTGGAATCGCTCGGAGTTGGCGAGCTGAACGCTGAGATCGTCGCATTCCTGCTGGCCGGAAAAGCGCAAGGATTGCCAGGCGAATCCTGGCAAGTCGACCTCTCGGACGAGGAAATTCGAGCGCGCGCGGTCGAGGCCGTGCTGGCCGTGGTGACTTCTTCATCAGCATCAGGACCCGTCCTCATGGTGATTGAGGATCTGCACTGGGCTGACACGCTCACAACGGCGTTGGTCGCACGCCTGCCTGAGTGGATCGAATCGAGACCGGTTCTTGCCATCGCGACGTCGCGCGATCCCATCGACCTCGAATACCTTGGCGATCCGAACGTGCTGGCCATGGCATTGTCCGGCCTGACCGCTCAAGCGACATCGGAGTTGCTCGCCCGAATCTGGGAGGTTGCGCCTCCTGATGGGCTTGCCGCGTTTGTCTACGAGAAGAGCGACGGTGTTCCGCTCTTTGCCGAACAGCTCGCGCTGCTGCTCAGGGAGCGCGCAACCGGAAGCGTTCAGGATCGCCCGGGATGGGAAGGTCTGCTTCGCGAAGGCCACGTCATCAACCTGCAGGACCTTATCGCGGCCCGCCTTGCAGGCTTGGGGCAATTGAGGCGCGTGGCGCAGATCGCCAGCGTTCTCGGGCGGGAGTTCGGACGGAAGCTTCTGGTCGCCCTGCTGGAGCCTGAGCCGCTTCCCGTTCCTCTGGACGAGGTGATCGAGAGGCTTGTCCAGGCCGGAATCCTGCGCCGCATTTCCGCAGGCGCGACGATTCGATTTCGTCACGTCCTCATTCAGGAGGCGGCGTACGACAGTCTCCTCAAATCCGAACGGCGGGAGATCCACGGACGCATCGTCCGCCTCGTCCAGACGGGGTCAGTTTCGTCTCTACCCGACGAAACCATGGCTTGGCACTTCGATCAGGCTGGCCAGCCGCTCGAAGCAGCGCGCCACGCAATTCGGGCGGCGGAGGCTTGCGGTGTCCGTTCGGCCATGCACGAGGCGGATCGCCTGCTGGATTTCGCCGAGAAGCAACTCGCTCAGGCTGACGAGAGTGGCGACGCGAACGATCTGCTGCTTCGCCTCCTCACAATCCGCGGACCGGTTGCTGCGGCGCTTTTCGGGAGAGGGGGTGAGCAAGCGCGCTCGATCTATGAACGGGGGGTGTCGCTGTGCGCCGAACGGGTGGATCAGGATCGGGCAAAATGGTTCCCGCTTTATTGGGGTTGGTGGTTCACCGCTCCCGATTACGAGACGCAGCGCGCAAGGTCCGACATCCTTGTGCGCGACCTTGAAGGCTCGGCCGATCCGGAGGTCCGGCTCCAGTCGCTCCATTGCGCATGGGCGACGAACGAAGATGCCGGGCTGCACGCGCACTGCCTGAAATGCGTCGAGGACGGACTCAAGCTTTACGACGAGAGCCGCGCGCGATTTAGCCGCGGTCGCTACGGCGGCCACGACGCGAAGGTCTGCGGCTTGGGCGAACGTGCCTTCTCTCTCTGGTTCATGGGCGACGACGCCGGTTCGTCGGAAAGCATCGATGCGGCAAAGCAGTGGGCCGAGCACATCAACCATCTGAACAGCGTGCTTCATGCGCTGGAGTTCGAGATCGAGCTGAAACGCTATCGGAATGATTATGCAGGCGTGATCGCGGTGGCCGACAGGATTTCTGAACTCGCGCAGGCCATGCCGGGCGTGCTCACCAAGGCGGCGCTCTTTCGCGCCTGGGCCCATGGCCTGAACGGGAACGCGGCAGCCGGCTTGTCGCAATTCGAAGCCGGGCTGGCGCGCCAGCGCGAGATAGCCACCTACGAGGGGGCGCCCATCTATGAAGGTATGCGCGCGGAGCTGTTCGTTCGCGCCGGACGCAACGATGAGGCCCTGTCGATCCTGGACGGCGCAATCGCGGCCTCGACCCGCAGCGGCCAGGTGTTCTGGCTGGCGGAGCTGCTTCGCCAGCGGGCCCTTCTTCGCCATGCCCGCCATGAGTCGGAAGAGGCAATCGCTATGGATCTTCGCCGCGCGCTCGAGGTCGGCGCCGACCAGCACGCCGTGGCGCTTGTTTCCCGTGTCCGCCAGGAACTGGAGCGGCTCGGACTTCAAGCCCAGGCCCCCGACGCATGAACGGGACGCATGCAGCAACTGCAGCTGAACTGGGCATACAACTCGACCGTGAACTTTCCGCTTGCCGCGATTTCCGGGGCCGGGAGCCTCAAGCCACCGAAGAACTCGTCCGGGCGCTTTTTTCGGCGCGGCGGCGTTTCGGGATAACGCGGATCGGGTCGCTGACCCGGCTCGATCGCGCCGGCGTCGCGGTCGCCCAGGCGGTGCGGCCGCTGTCCCTTTCCAACGCCGTCTCCCAGGGCAAGGGTGTAAACGTCATAGAGGCGGCGGCATCGGCCCTGATGGAAACGCTCGAATGCTGGGCGGCGGAACGAATTGCACCGGAGCGCATCAAGGTCGCAAGCGCGCGCGACCTGGGGGATGAGATACGCAATCTCTATGCCGGCTGCCGCGTGCACGGCTTCGACGCTGGTTGGGATCAACTGCGACTCGGCTGGACGGACGGCTACGACCTCCTCACGGCGCGGGTGCTGCCCGTTCCCGTCGCCCTGGTCGATACGATCTACACGCTTCCCTCGCCGCACCCCATAGCGTTTCCACGCTCGACAAGGGGACTCGCTGCCGGCCCCACAATGCTTGCCGCCATCATTCATGCGGCGCTCGAAGTGCTGGAACGGGCAAGCGTCGCGGGGGCGCGGCGATATCCGCGCTCCTATCCGGAGCTTCGGATCGATCCGGCTCGCGTCGGCGGCCCGCTTTCGTCGAGGATTTTGGCCAGCCTCGAGGCCGCGGATCTGGCCGCGGGCATCTGGCTGGTCCCGGGCGATCACCATCTGCCCGTCTTCCGCTGCCAGGTCATGGAGACGGAAGCCCATCGGGAAATCGCGCCGATGCCGGGTGAGGGGTTTGCCTGCGATTTCACTTATGACGGCGCTTTGGCAAGAGCCCTCATGGAGGCTGCACAGGCGCGGGTCACCGCGCTAGCGGGGGCTCGCGAGGACATTACCCGCGCGGCCTACCCCGAGAGTTACGACCGAAAGGATCTGGATGCGCGCCGGCATGCCTTCCTGTCGCAAAGCGGAACCGTCGCGCTTCCTGTCGATCGCGACGGACCAGCCTCGGGGGACGCCGCACTGAAAACCGTCCTCGATGCGCTCAAGGGTGCCGGCGGGCAGGCGGTTCTGGTCGTGCCGCTCTACAGTGGCGAAGATCCGAACCTGGAAATTGTCCGCCTCGTAGTCCCGCCGCTCCGGGATCTCATCGGAGAATAAGCGATGCCAAGGGAGGTGGTCGTTTTCCTCGGACCTACGCTATCGCATACTGAAGCTTCCGGGTTTCTCGATGCCACCTATCTGCCACCCGCCGAGCAGGGCTCGGTCGTGCGTGCGGTTCGGACATATCTGCCGCGGGCGATCGTCCTGATCGACGGCTCGTTCGGAAAGGTGCCAGCGGTGCGTCACAAGGAGATCCTCTGGGCGCTTGCGAAAGGCATCCGCGTATTCGGGGCCGCAAGCATGGGCGCGCTCCGGGCGGCCGAGCTGGCGGCCTTCGGGATGCGAGGCCACGGATACATCTATCGGTGGTACGCGCTGACGCCGCTCGCGGACGACGACGAGGTTGCGGTGGCGATGTGTCCTCCGGAGCTCGGCGCAGCGCCGCTGAGCGATGCGCTCATCAACATCCGCCTCACCCTGCGCCGCGCGCTGCGCGTCGGAATTGTGACGGCCGAGGAGAGGCGAACGCTCGAAGGCCTGGCGCGCGACACGCACTTCGTCGATCGCAGCTATACCCGCCTGCTGGCCGATGCGCGATCCACCCTGACTCATAAATCGGAACCTGCTCTGGACCGCCTGGCACACTGGCTCCCGTCGGGCGCGCTTGACCGCAAGCGTGGAGACGCGATCGAACTGTTGAGGACACTGGCGCGCTGCCCGCACTTTATTGGTAAAGGCCAGGACAATGCACCCTTCCGACTGACGGAAGCTTGGGCCTACGACCTCGACGCGGCAGGACTTTGGGATGACGATATTACTTCAATTCTTGCGAACAACCGCAAAATGACTTAAGAAAGACTTCGTGCCATCCCTGTAACGGGGGAGGTTGGGGGCCCCAGCATGGATGCTACCGGGCAATGGCAGTCTGGCGCGCGGACCGAGGTTTCGCGCCTTGGAACCCGCTTTCTCGTTTTCCCTCAACCCCCTTTTATCCCGGGCTATGAGCGGCCGGAGACGATTTGGATCTCCACCCCGCCCAACCGGATCGGCCCCGGGCCGGCTGACCGCCGGATGTATGTGATCGATCCGCTGGTCGATAAACAGCCCTACCAGTTCCCGTACCTGCCTCCCTACGCCGGCGCCCTGAGGCCGCCTGCCGAGGCGGGCCCGGACGGTCATTTCGACAACATTCCGATCGGCACGCCGGAATTCGAGGCGGCGCACGCCTACGCCTGCGTCCGGCGCGTGCTCGACATCTGCGAGAGCTATCTCGGGCGTGAGATCCCCTGGTTCTTCGGACCGACCTACGACCGCCTCGAGATCGTGCCGCGGCTCCGCTGGGACAACGCGCAGTCGGGCTACGGTTTTCTGGAGATGGGCGAAGACGAGGCGCGCGGCGAGCCGCAGCCCTTTGCGCTCAACTTCGACGCCCTCGCGCACGAGATCGGGCACCTGATCATATTCGGCGTGATGGGGGCGCCCCGGATCGACCCGCCGCACGAATACTTCGCGTATCACGAGGCCGTCGCCGACTTCATTGCATTGATCGGCCTCCTGCACTTCGATACGGCGCTCGACCTGCTTCTGCGGCGCACGCGCGGCAATCTCCTGATCGCCAACGAGCTCGACCGTTTCGGCGAGCTTTCCGACGAGAAACAGGTGCGCCTGTTCAGCCATTCGCTGCGGATGAGCGACGTCAGCGCCGAGGTGCACGACCTCTCCAAACCCTTCGCAGGCGCGCTGTTCGATATCCTGGTCGAGATCTACCAGGTGCTGCTTTTCGAGCGCGGACTTTCCGATCTCGATCCGCGCGATTTCCGCGACCTCAGGAGCGAGCTTTCGGAAGAGGAACTGGAGGAGCAGCTTTCGGCTTCGCTCGGCGCCAACGACAACCGGCACTTTGCCCTGAAATCGGCGCTGGAAGAAGCGCGCGATCTCGTCGGCGAGATACTGGTTCGCTCTTGGGAAGAGCTTGAGCCGGAAACCCTCGACTTTCGCTGGGCGGCGGAGGCGATGATCGTGGCCGCCGAGAGCGGCCGCGCGAGCCGCTTTGCCGGCAGCGTCATCGACAACTTCGCCTGGCGCGAGATTTTGTGAGGATAAGCGCGTGCCGGATAATGGATTAAGGCCGCCACGGCCAATCAGAGGGAGAAACGCCATGACGTCAGACGATATTCCTGCAGCACCGGGTTCGACTGAGTATATCCCTGATGAGATCGTGCTATACGGGGTCAAGCTGAATGAGGATCGAGACCTTGCCAGCCTTCCGTTTGGGACTAAGCGTATCCGACTAGAGGTACGCGATGAGAGCGGTCAAGTCATGAGTAGAGAAATCCTCACGATAGCTGCTATTTACAGTTATTCCTTTGAGGGTGGATGCTATCGCTTTGATCGCCCTAAACTTATGATATTCGAAGCACCAGAAGAAAAAGAAGTAAAGGGATGTGGATACGAAGAAGGTTCAGGTTACAAGATGTGGCGAATAGATGCCAAGTTTGGCCTTATGGAGCTAAACACGAGCGTTGATCTTGCCGAGACGCTTGTGCTTGAGGCAAATCTACCGGGCAACCGGGCTCCAAACACCTACGGAAACAGTATGCAACTCGCTCATCGAGGCAATCGATTGAGCAAATATGGTGGAGGAACGCCGTAGCCGTAGCGGAACGCTCTTTCAGTGGTCGGGAAGATGGTCGTCGTTGATCGGGTAGCACTGCCCTATTTCCGGGGACATTTCGTCGTCGTGGCTACCCCAATGCTCGCTAGGGCGATCCTCCTTACCCTGCTCACTCACGTTTCGAGCAACCTCCACCTGAACGTAGCCCTTTTGCGGTTTGCTTCCGGTTGTAGGGTTTACACTAAAGGTAACTTCATCTCCGTCGCCATGCCTGTCGACCACGGAAAGTTTTTCTTCAGGCTTTGATTTATTGTTGTAATCTTTAACTCTCAGCCATTTGGTTGTTTCGGTGGCCTTCAAACGGAAATCCATCATCCCCTCCTCTGAAACGGCGGCTTCTCTTCATCGCATCTCAGGCCTGAGAGTGCCGCAAGGTACGGAGGTTGTAAAGTAAAGGTTGAGGCTGGAAAGCCCTCCTTGGAGTAGCGCAGCCTGCGACGGCTTCCGGTGCCGGATGTGATCTCATGTGTCGTTTTCTGGCCAAGCTCTATCGCCACACAGATTTACCGGATGCAGTCTGGTATGTGGTGTTTTCGATTTGCTACACATAGTCGACTGTGCGATCTGAATTCTCTAGGGAAACTTGAAGCTATCTACGAGCAGCCAATCCTCAATTCGGCCGCACCCGCCCGCCGAGGCGCCGCCACGCATAAAAGCGGTGGCTCAGTGGTTGCGGCAACGGGAGATGCAGCGCGAGCGGCTGCGGGCATATCCATAAGTGCGGGCCTTTTTATCGTGCGGCGCCTTGTGTGCTGCGCGACCGCCCAAACGCTCCGATGTTGCAGGAGTGTCGTTTGATAGGCTCTGCCTGGAAGCGATGATCACGTCGCCCGCTACGGAAGAACGACCCGTCCCGCCCGCAGCGGGCAATTGCAATGACAGTGCCGTTCGTCGTAGCCATTCCCGACCGCTTGATTTTGGAGGAGACGCGGCATGGACCGAGTAACCGGCGGTTGCCTGTGCGGCAACGTGCGAATTATGGCGTCGGGTACCCCATACCGGGTCGGCCTTTGTCACTGCCTCGACTGCCGCAAGCATCATGGCGCCCTTTTTCACGCGTCCGCGATATTCCCTAAGGATGCGGTGACGATCGAAGGCGAAACACGCGGCTACGCCGGGCGGTTTTTCTGTCCCCGCTGCGGCTCGACCGTTTTCGGACGCAGCGCCGACGAAATCGAAGTGAACCTGGGTTCCCTGGACGCCCCTGACCAACTGATGCCGACCTACGAAAGCTGGATCGTCCGTCGCGAGTCCTGGCTGCCGCCGTTTCGGCTCAAGAGACGATACGACCGCGATCGTGACGCTACGGGTCGCTTCGAGGAGTAGGACATTCGCTCCGATGGGCTCGAGCGGCGCTCAGCGGACCCTTATCAGCTGGCCGGTGGTTTGCCGGTGAAAACCGCCAGTTGGGCGGCGAAAGCACGCTTGTAGGCGGGCCGCGCTTCGCCGCGGGCGACATAGGCGGAGAGGTTCGGATATTCACTCAACAAACCCGATCTGCCCAACCGGCGCAGCACGTGCACCATCATGAGGTCGCCTGCACTGAACGCGCCGTCGAGCCAGTCGGCATCGCCAAGGTGCGCGGAAAGTTGGTCCAGCGGGTCACGGATGCGATCCTTGACCAGAGGCAGGCGCTGCTCGGACCAGGTCTTGTCGGGTTCAAGGAGCACGGCGGTTTGAAGCTCAAGGATCGGCGGCTCCACCGTGCTGACCGCGGCAAACATCCAGGTGACGGCGCGCGCCCGGGCATTCGCGTCGTCCGGCAGCAGGCCCAGATAGTGCTCCGCAATATGGAACACGATCGCCCCTGACTCGAACAAAACGAGATCGCCTTCTTCATAGGTCGGAATCTTTCCAAAAGGATGCAGCGCTCGGTGCGCGGGCTCCTTCATCGCCTTGAACGAAACAAGCCGAACCTCGTAAGGCTGGCCCACCTCTTCGAGAGCCCAGCGCACGCGCATGTCGCGCGCAAGTCCCTGGCCGCGATCAGGCGAGCTTTCAAAGGCGGTGATGGTGGGGATCATTGCAAGGCTCCGGGTGATTGCATGCTGTCGAGAGTTAGGTGCATTTCGACGATCTTTCCCATGACTGGGCATCCAGTTCTGCGCTTTGCATCCAGAGGACGAACGACCGGTGCTGCTCCCGACAGCCGAACCCGCTTTTCGGCCATTAGATACGCGTCTGAGCCGTCTGCGGCGGCGTTGGCATTCAAGATGCCGTCAGCTGTTACCCATTCCAGCTGTTCTTGCCGCACTTCACCACCGACTGCTCTGCGCCGCATCGGCGACATTTAATGCCTTGGGTGGCGATCCCGTAAGCTGCCGTTCGCCTCGGCTGAAGCCGGCTTTAGCCTGGCACCGCCATGCCGTGAAAGATAGCCATCACGAATGCCGCAAGGGGTGACTAGGTCGGAGGCGACCTCTCCGATCGGAGGCAGCATAGTGACCAACCGGCTAACAGGCCAATCGGAAGGAGGGCTATTGCAAATAGAATCGGGGACCTCTCATTCGGCCGCGCTGCACGAGGCCGCCTTCTCCCCGGCCTGGACAAGAGGCGTGGCGTCGTCGCGGCGGGCGAAGTATCGGAAAACGGCTCCTATCACGGCAACAACGCGCCGGAGGGACGTTTCTCGGCGACTGTATGTTCACCGCAATGCCGGCCGGCCGCCGCCGTCAGGTGATAATCACCGTGGTGCAGCCGTCGACCTGCGGGTGCACCGCCCAGTCCTGCGCGGGATCGCTGCGGCTGCCGCCGTCTTCGGCGTCCTCGGCCTGCCTGATCGCCAGGCACCAGACGCCGATGGCGCGTTCGACCTCCGGCAAGGTGGCGAGGCTCAACATACCACCGAACTCCGGCGGCGCCTCGATCTGCGACGGCCATGTCTTGCCGTCGAGCTCCATGGTCCCGATTTTCTGGCAGGCATGGATGGCGTGGATCTCGTTCCAGCCGTCATGCAGCGAATCGTAGATCCAGTTCCCTTTGATGACGAAAATCTGCCCGGCGACGATCTCGCCGAGGTTGGGGTCGACATCCTGCGGGTCGCCGGGGTTGAGGCCGCCGCTCAGGCCGGCGAAGGCGGACAGCAGGCTGAGCAGCAGCGCCAGCAGCGCCAGGAACAGGCCCATGCCGGGTATCCACGAAAGCGCGAGCGCCAGGATCAGCAGCGCCAGCACGGCGTTGGCCCAGATCAGCAGGTCGCGAATGCCGCTGCCTTCGAACTCGCTATGGATCGCCTTCAGGTAACGCACATGGCCCACATCCGACACATAGCCGCGCGGCACGATGGGGTTCGGCCGCACGATGTGGCCCTGCAGCGGGTTGTCCCAGTAGTGCTCCTTCGGCTCCGGCAGGCGGGTGCTGTAGATGTCGGGCGAGTTGGGATCCTTTGGCGCGAAAATGTCGACCGTGCTGGGGGCCAGCGCCACGTTGAACGAGGCGTCGTTATCGCCGGCCTTTTTCAGCGCGCTGACCGAGGGCCGGCCGAGCGCCACGCCGATGATGCATTGCTGCTCGTCGTCGAGGCAGATCAGCCGGCCATAGAGCCACCAGAGGAGAAAGGTGATCAGCACCACGACTGCGGCGATGGCCGCCGCGACCAGGGCGACGAAAAGGCCGGACAGCACCGCCGCGGTGACCGCCGTCACGGCCGTGGCAACAATTCCCATGGCCGCAAGATAGGTGAAGCCGAGGTCCTGGAAATCGCCGGGCTCGATGCATTTGGTGTATTGACGGGCGGCCATCTCATCACCCCGTTCAGGCGGTTGCCACGGTGAGCGTCACGCCGCCGGCGAAGACGTCGCCGGTGCGCGCGTTGACGTTGAAGCTCTTTTTCCGGTGAAGCCGGCGGGCGGCGTGATTTTCGCGGCGACGTCGATCTCCTGGTCCGGCTGCAGCGTCGGCGCGTCGGGATTGAGTTCGACCGTCCAGCCCGCGGGCACCGGGAACAGGCCGCGCCCATGAACCGCGCGGATCTGTCTCATCCGATCCGAGAAGGTCGGACGTTTGCCCGGGTCGATGCGCGGCCCGCAGGCCGGTGGCGCCGGCAGTTCGTAGGCGTCGACCTCGAAACGGTAGGCGGCCGGCTTGCCGGTCGCGTTGCGCAGCCGGAACTGGAACACGGCCGGCGACTGCGGCGCCACGATATTGATGTTGTTCTGCCCGACATTGTTCGCCGGATTGGCGTCGTCGATCCAGCTCAGCACCACCTTGAGACAGTAGTGGCCGGCGACCGGCGGCGTGCGCCACGGCATCTTCGCCAGCGCCGGATGGTTGACGCCGCCCTTGACGCCAAGATTGACGAAGGTCTGACCGATGGCGGTTTCGAGCGTCGTGACGCCGAAGGTGAGGAAGGAGAACAGCACTTTCACGCCTACGGCCGGCGCATCGTAGGAATTGTTCCAGACCGTGGCGTTGATCTCATAGTCGGTGTCGGGCAGCAGATCGTGCTCGGTAACCACCACGCCGCCCTTTTTGATCACGATGTCGGGGTTATCCCAGGTGACGGCGAGGCCGAGCTTTAGCAGGTAGTCCTGCGAATAGATGCACGGGTCCGGCCGGTGGTAGGACGGATTGTTGACGATGGTGCAATCCTTGCCGGTCTCTTCGCGCGCCGGATGCGGCATGCTGATGAACTTGCACAGCTTGCGCCACGCCTCCAACGCCCGCTTCAGGATGTCGATGATGGCGAAAATCCAACCGTAGGCGAGCACCTTGGCGAGGTGCGCCAACACAGTGGAAGCAAACTTCAACAGCTTCACCAAAGCCTCCCCGGCACGCCAGGATGACCATTCGGAAATACGTTCAGATTTGGATGCGCGGTTCAGAGCCGCGTACGCTTGCCGCGTCTGTACCAGATGAACGCCGCTATGGCGGCGAAAGGCAGGAAAAGCAGCGTCGCCTCGAAACTTCCCGACCCGCCATCCGGCGAGATGCCAAAGATACGCTCTATAAAATCCATGACAGTCTCCATTGAAATATTGGCGGACCCGGCAATGCGATATGGAATACTATACCTGATCACGAAAATGTCAACGAGAGATGCAAAAATACTATTGGTGAAGTGAACGTTTCTTCTACAGGAACCTGATAACCCCATACTGCACTGCAAGCGATGCAGTGGCACGAAGAACCACAAGTCGAGCGGGAAGATCAGAGTCGACGCCAACTGCAAGCGCGTCAATGCGTGGCCGATCTATAAAATGCATGTCTTGTTACGGCACGTGGAATCGGCAGATCCTGGAGAGCCAATCGGTGCGCGGCGAAATGAAACTACTGCAAGCCTCCCGTCTCGAAAGGATTAAGCGCACGATGCGCGGGCTCCTTCATCTCCCTGAACTTGCCTCGGTTTTCGCCCATGAGACAGCGGTACGCGAGGAGTTGGCGGTCCAAGATGTCTCCTCGGCGGTTCTTGCCACACTTCGCAAACGACTGCTTTGCGCCCGATTGTGTTGAAGAAGTCGCTGATCGGAGCGAGTTGTTGGCCCGCTCGACGTGACCGATGGATGCCTTGCCCCCTCAGGCGGGGGCCGGCAGAGGTGACATCGGGATCAGCTTGGCGATCTTGCGGAGGTTCTGGGCGGTGGCAGCGAGGAGGAACTCGTCTTTGGCACCGTTTGGACCTCGCAGGCGCAGGCGATCGAGCTTCAGGATGCGTTTGAGGTGCGCGAACAACATTTCGACCTTCTTTCGTTGCCTTCGTGAAGTGAGGTAGGCGTCGGTCGTGGCGATATCGCGCGCCCTGTCGCGGGCGCCTTCATGGATTGATCGCATGATCTTGCGAGCCGGCATGTTGGGCGTGCAGCGCTGGCGTAGAGCGCAGTCGCTGCAGTCCTGCTGGCGCGCACGATACCGAATGAAGCCATCCTGATCGACATTGGACCGGGGGACGGTAAAGTTCCGGTTTCGAGGTCGCAGGCGCTTGCCGCCGGGACAGATATAGCTGTCATCCTTCTGGTCGAAGGTGAAGGCCGATCGCTCGAATGTTCCGTCGGTGCGGGCGGATTTGTCGAACACCGGGATGTGCGGCGCAATGCCCTTGTCCTCGACCAGCCAGGCTAGGTTGGCGGCATCGCCATAGCTGGCATCGGCAGCCAGCCGGTCGGGCCGCAGGCCGAACCGTGCCTGCGCGCGGTCGATCATCCTGCGCTGGGCAGTCACCTCGGCCTGGCGTACCGAGGTGGTCGCCTCGACGTCAACGATCACGGCATGTTCGAGGTCGATCAGATAGTTGGTGCTGTAAGCGAAGAAGGCGCGCTCGCGCGTCGCGGCGGTCCATCGCGAGGCAGGGTCGGCCACCGCCAGTTGCTTGGGTGTGACCGGCGTCGCGCCACCGAACGCGGCATCGTCGAGCACCGCCAGATACTCTCGCACGGCGTGGCTGACACGTTCTTGCGGCAGCTGCTCGTGACGATCGACGGCGTGCTGCCGGCTCACATCGGCCCGGACCAGGCTGGCGTCGACCGCGAAGCCTTCGCCGCCGACCAGCCCCTCGGCAATGCAACGCGCCACCGTCATCTCGAACAGCTCGCGCAGCAGATTGCTGTCGCGGAAGCGCCCGTGTCGGTTCTTGGAGAAGGTCGAGTGGTCGGGCACGTCGCCCTCGAGGCCAAGACGGCAGAACCAGCGATACGCCAGGTTCAGATGAACTTCCTCGCACAGACGCCGTTCGGAGCGGATGCCCATGCAATAGCCGATGATCAGCATCCGGATCATCAGCTCGGGATCAATCGAAGGCCGACCTGTCTCGCTATAGAAGGGGCGCAAGTGCTCGCGGATGTCCGACAGGTCCAAGAACCGGTCGATCGAGCGTAGCAGATGGTCCGCCGGCACGTGTCGATCCAGGTTGAAGCTGTAAAACAGCGTCTCCTGCGCCACCGTTCGCTCACCCATCATCGGCCGACTCTCCGGATGCTGGCAATGAGTGAATCAGTTGATCGACGCTACTTCAAGACTGAGTTTTTCAACACAATCCGCCCGATGTCGGCCATAGAGGCGGTCTTTGCCTTCGCCCGGAAGCGGACATTGCGGTGACCACCTGGAGGTCATGCCCGCGCCAAGAGCGGTCCTTCAAGCCGCTGTTACGGAACGACCTGTGTGGAGCCGTGAGCGGACCGACGGCTTTCGGCCGTCGAAGCGCGGGGAAGCGGACGCTGCGCTCAAAGGGTGGTCTGGATGGCGACCCACTCGGACCTTCACCGACCTATATCCGTGGTGCACGATAGCAGACTTTCGCGGCTACCAGCGCTGGTGGCCCGAACTCGACCTTCCCGAGGTATTTCCGACAGGCTTATCAGGTTGCGACAAATCGGAGTATCATTTCCACGGCGTTCTCACGCAGCTTCTCCTGCTCATCCGGCGCCCCAATGTCACGACCGAAGATCTTGGAAAACGTCGCGCGGTTGGAGACGTTGAAGAAGCACAGTGCGCTGACCTGCCAGTGCAATTCCAGTGGATCAAGGCCCGGCCTGAAATCCCCGGCTTCCACGCCACGCAGGTAGATTGAGGCGATGTGATCAATTGCGGTAACGTTCAGACCGCTGATGACTTCCGATCGTTCCAGATATTGCCCGTGATGAATGTTCTCAATCATCACCATGCGTATGAACTCTTCATGCTCGTGGTGGTGGTCGAACGTGAACTCGACGAGACGGCGCAGCGCCTCGCGAGGGGGAAGGCCATCGGTGTCGAGCTGATCCTCCCCTTCGCGCACCGTCCGGTAGGCGTTTTCAAGGGCGCGGAGGTATAGTCCCTCCTTGTCCCCGAAGTAGTAGTAGATCATGCGTTTGGACGACTTGGTCCGGGCAGCAATCTCATCGATCCGCGCACCGGAAAGCCCGTTTAGAGCAAACTCTCTCGAAGCAGTTTCCAGAATGTCCCGCCGCGTGCCATCTGGATCCTGCGGGCGTTTGGGCGGCTCACGGCCCTTCCGGACCGGCGTTACGTGCGACATCGAAACCTCACTCCCGCTCTGCGGCGTTGACAAACTAACCAGTTCGTACATCATGCGCCCCAAGGGTCATTCTTTTACAGGGGGCGGCTCGACAAAGACAAGCGCTGCCGATGGCGATGCGGTTGGGAGGTTGAATGCCGGACAGAGTTGTGGCGATCGCGCAGGCGATCGAAACGTCGCTGCACACTCGGTCTGAGGAACTGGGCGGACATCCCGACGTGCTCGTCGGCCTTATCGGTCGCGGAATCCAGCTGTCCCGCACTCCCGCCATGCATGAACGTGAAGCAGAGCGGCTCGGCCTTTCGTGCGCATACGTTCTCGTTGATTTCGACGCCTTGGGACTTGGTGACGTTGACCTCGATGCCGCTCTTCGAGCTACCGCAGGCCTCGGCTTCAACGGAGTGAATGTAACCTATCCGTTCAAGCAGTCGGTGATGCCGCTGCTTGATGAACTCGCGCCGGAGGCCGAGGCGATCGGGGCGGTGAACACAGTCGTATTCGGCGAGCGGACGATCGGCCACAACACCGACCACTGGGGCTTCGCCGAGAGCTTTAGGTCGCAAATGAACGGCGTCTCGCTCGCTCACGTCACCGTTTTCGGCGCCGGCGGAGCGGGGTCCGCAGTCAGTGCTGCCCTAATCGGACTTGGCGCGACCCAGATCACCATCATCGATCCTGAGGGGGCGCGGGCGAACCACCTGGCGCGACGGCTTGCGCGGACAGGTGCAGCGGAGCTTGTTCATTCTAAAGACGCACACGTCGCAGTGACAGCGGCGGACGGCATCGTCAATACCACCCCGATCGGCATGGCGAAGCATCCTGGCACGCCGTTTCCTTCCGAATGGCTGCGGCCGGAGCAGTGGGTCGCCGACATCATCTATTTCCCGCGCGAAACGGAACTTCTTCTGCAGGCAAGCGAGATTGGCTGCCGCACACTTCCCGGCATTGGCATGGCGATCGGCCAGGCTGTTCGCGCGTTCGAGCATTTCACTGGGCGCGCGGCCGATATGGCGGCCATGGCAGGACATTTCGAGGCCGCTGCATGAACGCGCACGCTGCCCGCTTTCGATCGATGCCGTCGTGCAGTGGGCCGATCATACGCCGATCATACCAAGATCGCCGATATCCAAGCCTTGGCCAGCCGACGCCCTGGACAAGATCCGCGCACGTTTAATTCCAACAGGGAGGAAACCTCATGAACATGCATTCGACACGCCGCCAGTTTCTGGCGGGAACCGCTGTGGCCGGGGCACTCGTCGCATTCCCCGCTCTGGCCCAGGACAAGCCGAAGCTGCGGTTTTCGGCAGTGTTCTCGGAGCAGGACATCCGCGCCGAGATGATGAAGATGTTCGCCGATGCCATCAAGGACGACTTCGCCTTTGAAGGCTATTACGGCGGCAACCTGTTCAAACAGGGCACCGAGCTCGTCGCGATCCAGCGCGGCAATCTCGAGATGGGCAACATCGCACCGCAGGACATTTCCAAGCAGATCCCTGCCTGGTCGATCGTGACGGCCGGCTATCTGTTCCGTGACGCAGCTCACGTGAAGGCCTTCTTCGCCAGCGAGGCCGGCACCGAGTTGAAGAAGATGACCGAGGACGAGCTCGGGGTGAAGGTGCTCGGCCCGACATATTTTGGCGTCCGCCAGGTCGGTCTAAAGCCCGACAAGGAGATCAAGACGCCCGCCGACATGGCCGGCATCAAGCTGCGCATGCCCGGCGGCGACGCCTGGCAATTCCTCGGCGAGGCGCTGGGCGCCAACCCGACGCCGATGGCCTATGCCGAAGTCTACACCGGCCTTCAGACGGGCGCGATCGACGGTCAGGACAATCCGCTGCCCAACGTAGAGAACATGAAGTTCTATGAGGTGATGTCGCAGATCGTGCTCACCTCGCACCTTGTCGGCTTCGATCTGCTCGCCGTGTCGAAGAAGGCGTGGGACGAGATGGGCGCTGAGAAGCAGGCCAAATTCCAGGCCGCGGCCGACGCGTCGATCGACTTCTCGACGGACAAGCACCTGACGCGCGAAAAGGAACTGGTCGAAACGTTCAAGGGTAACGGACTGAAGATCTACGAGCCCGACGTCGCGGCCTTCCGTAAGCACGTGCAGGAGAAGTACCTTGCTTCCGACCTCGCCAAGGATTGGCCGGCCGGCATGGTGGACAAGATCAACGCGCTCTGAAGTCCATCGAACACGAACCGCCGGCTTTCATGGCCGGCGGTTTCGTCTGTTTGGTGCACAGCTGCCCCCCGGGAGACCCACCGATGCTTGAACGCGCGCGACCCATCGCCGGCTGGCTCTACCGGCGAGGTGAAAACCTCATCGCCATCATGATCGGGGTGATGTTCTGCGCCTTTCTTCTGCAGGTTCTGTTCCGCTACATGCTGAACTGGCCGACCGGTTGGAGCAACGAACTTACCGTCGTCTTGTGGATCTGGGTCGTGCTCTTCGGGGCCGCCTTCGTGGTGCGCGAGGAAGAGGAAATCAGGTTCGACCTGGTCTATGGCGCCGTCGGCCAACGCGCGCGGCGCGTCATGACCGTTGTTTCCGCCGCAGCTCTCATCACCATCTACGGCTACTCCTTTCCGGCCGTCTTCGACTACGTCACGTTTATGAAGGTCGAAAGCACGGCCTATCTGAAGATCCGCTTCGACTGGTTGTTCTCGATCTACATCGTCTTTGTCGTCGCGACTATCGCGCGCTACCTGTGGCTGGCTTGGCAAGCGCTAAAGGGGCCTGCACCCGAGGACTTCGACCCGACCAAGGCGAGTTCCGGCGTATGATGTTGCTTGACCCGTTTGCCCTGTCGCTGATTTCCATTGTCGCGCTCGCGCTGCTGGGGCTGCCGATCGGCCACGCGATGATCGCCTCGTCGATCCTTTATCTTTGGCTGGCCGGGCTCGACATGGGTACGGCCGCGGAGCAGATCCTCAACAGCCTCTATACCGGCTATCTCCTCCTCGCGGTTCCCATGTTCATTCTCGCGGCCGAGATCATGAATGCCGGCACAATGACCGAGCGGCTCCTGCATTTCTGCAATGCCGTCGTGGGGCGCTTCCGCGGTGGTCTCGCCCAGGTCAACGTACTGCAATCCCTTATATTCGCTGGCATGTCCGGCTCGGCGATCGCCGATGCCGCGGGCACGGGGCGGATGATGCAGAAGCTGATGACCAAGGATGACAAATACCCGGCGAGCTATGCCGCAGCGCTGACCGCCGCAACGGCCGTAATCGGCCCGATCATCCCGCCATCGATCCCGCTCGTCATCTATGCCCTGGTGTCAGATGCCTCTATCGGCTTCCTGTTTATTGCCGGTATCGTTCCCGGCCTGCTCCTGGCTCTCGGGCAGATGTCGATCGTCGCCATCGACGCGCGGCGCAAGAACTTTCCGATCGAAAAGCCGATCCGCTGCGCAAGCTTCCAGGTCTGACGCTGCGTGCGCTGCCGGCTCTTATGCTGCCGGTGGTTCTGCTGGTCGGCATCCGAGGCGGCGTGATGACACCGACGGAAGCGGCAGGTGTCGCCGCCGGCTACGCGCTTCTTATATCGATCATCATCTATCGAAGCGTCACGCCATCTCAGCTCTATAGCGCCCTGCTGAACAGCGGCCGCACCACCGCCTCGATAGGCATGCTGCTCGCCGGTGCGATGGTGTTCAACTATGTCGTGACGGTAGAGAACATACCCCATTCGCTGTCGGCGCTGCTGATATCATGGGACCTGACGCCGACGCAGTTCCTGGTCATTGTTAACCTGCTCCTGCTTCTCCTTGGCTGCGTTCTCGAGGGAACCACGATCCTGCTAGTGATCGTGCCGGTTCTCATACCGACCGCCAAGGCGCTCGGAATTGATATGGTGCATTTCGGTGTGATGGTCGTGCTCAACATCATGCTTGGGCTGATCACGCCGCCTTACGGCCTGCTCCTTTTTATCATGACGCGCATAGCAGAAGTGCCGCTGCGCGACATTGTCCGCGACGTGATGCCTTTCCTCTTCGTCATGCTCATAGCGCTGGCAATCGTCACGTTCGCACCTGACACGGTGCTCTTCCTTCCCCGCCTTCTCGGATATCAAGGTTAAACATGAAACCGATCTTTATCCTCAACGGCCCCAACCTGAATCGCCTCGGCAAGCGCGAGCCGGAGATCTACGGCACGACAACGCTGGCCGAAGTCGAAGCGATTTGTTTTGATGCTGCCGGCGACCGCCCGGTCCGCTTCCATCAGACCAATGCCGAGCACCAGCTCGTCGACTGGGTCCATGAGGCAATCGACGACGGCGCGGGCATCCTGATAAATCCCGCCGGCCTCAGCTTCCGTTCGATCCCGCTGCTCGATTCTCTGAAGATGTTCCCTGGCCCAATCCTGGAGTTCCACATCTCGAACATCCATCGCCGCGAGGAAATCTATCAGCATTCGCTTGTGTCCAAGATCGCCACGGCGGTGATCGCCGGACTTGGTCCACGCGGCTATGCGCACGGGGTGCGAGCATTGATTGATTTGATTGACCAGAATTGACGATGATCTTGATCGCGATGGTCTCGATCAGCCGTGGTCGGCGCGAGAAGCCGGCGACTATCGCGGCAGCCGGTTTCGATGGTGTAGGCGCAAAAGACGATCTCGCGTATGGTTGATGCTAGGCGCATGGGCGGATGCCGCCGCGATTGGGAGGAGTTTCATGACACGCGCAGTCGGACTAATTCCGAGGGCAGTTTTATCGATTTCGTCTGCTCGCGAAGGCGTGGCGCTGGGCAAAGGCGGGTAGGTCGACCATGGCACTTCTAGGAGATGCAGCAGTCGCTATGTGGTGGAACGTGGCGCAAGACCACCAGACCGAATTCCACGAATGGCACTCCAAGGAGCATCTCCCGGAACGCCTCAGCATTCCCGGTTTCAATCGCGGCTCGCGGTGGCAACGGGAGAATGGCGGGGACTTCTTCGTTATCTATGAACTCGCGGCGTACGAGACGCTGATATCGGAGGCCTATCTGGCGCGCCTGAACAACCCGACAAGATGGTCAAAGACCATGATGCCGCTTCATCGGGATATGGTGCGCAGCCAGTGTCGGGTTGTTGCAAGTTCTGGCCGCGGCGTAGCGACCTACATGAGCACGATCACGCTCTCTCCGCAGAACGGACAACATGCACGACTAGAGAACTATCTTCGACCTGTCCTGGCCAAATTGCCTGAGAGGTTCGGCGTAACTAGTGCCCACCTGCTTAGAACGCAAACGCCGCAGGTTGCCACCACCAAGGAGCAGCAGATCCGCGGAGGAGACGCAATAGCGGACTGGATAATTCTGGTGTCCGGCCACGACGCTTCGTCTTTGCGGACCGTCGCTTCCGTGGTTCTCAACCGAGATACACTTTGCGACAACGGTGCTGAAACGTCCGAATATGGCGAGCCGTTCCGTCTCATTCACACCATGACGCCGCAGGATGTGTGAACATCGGCTCCACGTTGCTGGCGAGATTCTGAGCCGCCCGCCCTATACCGACCGTCCGGCACCCGTTCCATCCAGGTTGCCGCGCTGCCGTTCAGCGCTTCGGCGACTGCGAAGGGCGCCATCGGCACGAGACCCGACGACAGCTGGAAGGTCGTTTCGGATTGAGCGCGACAGACCCATTTCGCGCACGGCACTTTTCGATATGGCCGGTAGTGCATGATTCGTCCCGTTCGGAAACATGAATGGCTACCGTTCCGGCGGACTCGTTCGCGGCACTGTTGCGGAGGTCCGATCCTGTCGCAGGAGGTCGGTTAGTGCGTTCAGGCTTCTGATTGCCTGATGAGGCTGCGGAAGGTCCGGCCAGGGTCGACTCGAGCCGTTGCGCGAAAGGCAGCTTTTGACAAGGGCTATGAATGTCGTGAAATGGCGCGACTACGATGTCCAGGGTGGTCGCCGGCAACGTCTGCTATCGGGCAACAGCAAAGACCGCCTCAACGGCCGACATGCGGCGCACAACGGCCGTTCAGTCAGGGAGTTGTGAGAGTCGCCTTTGGGTCAGATCACGACCTCGAATCCAGCAGGTTGAATGTCTGCAATCTTCGTTCTGAAGCCAGAAGCTGCCTGTCCGCTGTCGGCCCCGATCGAGCCACTCGATATTTCCTACGAGAAACAGTTCGGCCTCCGCGCGTGGCCTCGTCGAGCCGGCCCAGTTGGGCAAGGCTTGCCGCCAGGAAACGGCGAGAGCTTATCAATCTCCTGATCGGATAGCCGACATCTCAAAAGGGGAAAGGATTTTCCGCCCGTCGGACAGCTCAAAAATCTTTTTTCCTGTGATTGCAGGCACTTGACTACTACCCGCGGAAAAATCCGTTCCCGTTTGTCCACACCTTCCCCGCGCGGGCGATAATCGCTGCTGTGTTCGGGGGAAGGGGAGGCGGTGGTGGACTGGAATGCAGCGATCGAGAAGCACCGCGAGGCGCTGAAGCGCATCCTGGCGGCGCTTGTCGCCATCGCTGGGTTTGCCGGCGCAGATTCTGCCTTGCGCGCCTGTGGCCACGCGACGCTGCCACGCCATCTCCATCGCACCGCGCTCAGGCTGCTGCGGCCCGCCGAATCCGCGGCGCGGCGCCTGGTCATCGCGCTGGCGCGAGGGTTTCCGCGCCGCCCCAGCGCCTGCGCAAGGCCGGCCCAAAGCCGCCGCAATCGCCGCCGGCTGTCACCGCTGCCCGCCCGCTAGGCTTCCCGCTGCTCGATCCGCTGCCGCGGTGGAGCGGCCGCCGCCGGCGGCCGGCCGCCGCCAGCGTGCCGCGCATTTGCATGCCCGGCGTCACCGAGCGCCTTGCCGTCCCGGTCCGCAAGCCGCCCTTGGCCGACGATCCGGTCGACGCGACGCGTCTTACCCGGCGGCTGGCCGCGCTCGCCCGCGTGCTGGACGATCTGCCGCGACAGGCCAGGCGCTTCGCGCGCTGGAAAGCGCGGCGCGATCATGCGCTTGCGGCAGGCCGCATTCACCGCGTCGCGCCACTGCGCAGCCGGCCACCAGGCGGTCGCCTGTCGCGCTACGAACCGGACGCCCCGCGTCGGCGCAATATCCGCGACGTCGACGAGATCCTGGCGCATGCCCACGCGCTGGCCCACTACGCGCTCCGACCCGACACGTCATGACGTCGGCCTGTCCGGCAGTGAATCGGATATTTATTTGGGGATGGCAGGGAACTGGGCGCCCTCCCGCCGCTCCCTCACGCCGGCAGCCCCGCCTTGCGAAAACCATCGACAAAATGCTCAAGCATTGCTGCGTCGCGGAACGGCTCCGTCGCGGCCCAGTGGCGGATTGTGAAATCAGGGTTGCCGACGAGGAACAGTTCGACCTCGGCGCGCGCCTCGTCGAGCCGGCCGAGCTGCGCAAGGCTTGCCGCCAGGAAACGGCGGGAGCTTGTGCGATAAGTCTCGTCCCCGCGCAGTGTCTCGACCGCGGCTTCGTAGTCTCGGTGCGCATATTGCGCCTGGCCGAGCGTCAGATAATACCAATTTGCCGGAAACGGATTCAGCCGGAACGCCTTGCGAATGTGCTCGAGGCCCTCCTCGACCCGCCCGGCCAAAACCGCGATGTTCTGACAATGCCGCCCACGCGTCGGCCTCGTTCGGATCGAGCGCGATCGCGTGAGCGAATTCCGCATCCGCCTCGGCGAAGCTGCGCGCATAGGCAAGCAGGTAAGCCAGGACCCAATGGCAGCCGGAACTATCGGGATCGAGCGCGACGGCCTTGCGCGCCAGGTCCAAGGCAATTTTGCGGGACGATTCACTTGGTCCGCCGGAATGGACCCAGCCCATGCAGTGGTTGATGGCAAGCCAGCGGTAGGCCTCGGCGTATTCCGGATCGAGCGCAATCGCGCGCGTGAGCATCAGATGCGCTTCCTGCGCCAACTGCGGCTGGTCATCCATCAGCCTGCGCGCCCGCACGCAGAGATCGTAAGCCTCGAGATTTTTGGGCCGATTGCGCGGCGGCGGTGGGCGCAGCCGGCCGAGCAAGGCCTCCACGATTTTGCCGGTGACCTCGTCCTGAACCGCAAAGATGTCTTCCAGGCTCCGATCGAAGCGTTCCGCCCACAGATGATCGCCACTCACCGCGTCGACCAGCTGGGCGTTGATGCGCACGCGCCCCGCGGCGCGTCTTGCGCTCCCCTCCAGCAGGTAGCGCACGCCAAGGTCCTCCGCGATCCCGCGCACGGCAAGCGCCTTTCCCTTGTAGGCAAAGGCCGAGTTGCGCGCGATGACGAACAGGCCGGAGTTTCTGGAGAGGTCGGTGATCAGGTCTTCGGTCAACCCATCCGCGAAGGCGTCCTGCTCGGGGTCGTTGCCGACGTTAACGAAGGGCAGCACGGCTATCGATGGTTTGTCGGGCAGCGGCAAGGATTTTCGCTTCGCACCACCGAGCTGTTCGACGGCGCCCGTAAAGCGGTAGCCGACGCGCGGGACCGTGGCGATCCACTCGCCGCCCCCATCGCCGGCCGGACCAAGCAGCTTCCTGAGCTGCGCGATCTGGACGGTGAGATTGCCTTCCTCGACGGCCGTGCCCGGCCACGCCGCGTCCATCAACTCGGCCTTGCCCAGGATTTCGCCGGGCCGTTCGACAAGCGCCGCAAGCAGCTTCAGCCCGCGGTAGCCAACGGCAACAGGGACATCGTTCCGAAGCAGCGTCCCCGCACCCGGATCAAGCACGAACGGACCAAAGGCAAAGCGCGATCCCTGCATGCGGCGCATCTTTAGCCCGTTTGGAAGTTTTTGGAACAATTTGGGAGGGCTTAATTGCGGCGCTGTTCGTGTCCTGCAGAATTCAACCTCTTTCAGGTTCGAGGACCCCAGGCCGTCGAACCATATGGAGGTCGCCATGAACGATACCCTTGCACCGGCCCCGCATCAGGCATGCGCGGCTGGGAACGCACGTGGGCCGGCGGAAGCGCCGCGTGGGCACTACAACCTGGCTGCCCTGCGAGGCATTGTCGCGACTTGGGCCCAGCGGATACGCGTTCGCCGGGAGCTTGAGCAAATGTCGAAGGACGATCCCCATTTGATCGACGATATCGGTCTGACGAGACGGCAGGTCGAGGCGGAGATCGCAAAACCCTTCTGGCAAGCATAGGCGAATGATCTGCATGACCGCCGAAAGCACGACGCGAGAGGATCGGATCCCATGGGCCGCGATGGCGGGCATCATCGCGACCGTCACTGTGTTCGCCTTGGCACAGGGGCTGACCTATCCGCTGCTCAGCTTCATCCTGGAGCGGCAGGGAACGACATCAGGCCTGATCGGCTTGTCGGCGGCGATGACGCCGCTGGGTTTCATTGTATCCGCGCCCTTCATTCCGGCGCTGGCGCGGCGCGTGGGCGCGGCGCGGCTTGCTATCCTGTGTTCGCTCCTGGCAGCAGCCACCCTGATCGCGATTGCCTGGACGCAGGACGTCTGGGCCTGGATGCCGCTGCGCTTCCTGCTCGGCTTCTTCGCCAATCCGCTTTACGTGATCAGCGAGACCTGGCTGATCACGATCACGCCCGCGCCGCGCCGGGGCCGCATCATGGGCCTCTATTCATCGATCGTTTCGGCTGGCTTCGCCATCGGCCCGCTGTCGCTCGGCCTGGTCGGCACGCAGGGTTGGCCGCCCTTCATGATCGGCATCGTGGCCTTCCCTCTCTGCGGCCTGATCGTGCTTGCGGTCGTGCCGCGCCTGCCGAAGATGCAGCATGAGGGCGAGGCGATATCGGTCGGCGGCTTCTTCGCACTGGCGCCGCTCCTGTTGTTCGCGGTTTTCACCGCAGCCGCCTTCGAGCAGGTCGTGATCTCCTTGTTCGCGGTCTATGGCGTCGCGCTCGGCAGCGCCGAGGCGCGCATCGCTTCGCTCATCGCCTGTTTCACCGCAGGCAATGCCGTGCTGCAGATTTTGTTCGGGCGCGTGGCCGAACAGTTCGGCTCGACGCGGACCATGCTGTTCTGTGTCCTGACTTCGCTGGCCGGCTGCTTGGTTCTGCCGGCGCTCTTCAACTCGTGGCTCATCTGGCCGCTCGTTTTCGTCTGGGGCGGGGTCTCGTTCGGGATCTACACCATGTCGCTGATCCAGCTCGGCGAGCGTTTCACCGGTCAAGCCTTGATCGCCGGCAACGCGGCCTTCGCGTTCGTATGGGGCATCGGTGGCATCGTGGGCTCGCCCGCGACAGGACTGGCGATGCAACTGATCGGACATCAGGGGCTGCCGTCGTCCCTTGGCCTGCTGAGCTGTGTGCTGGCGGTGTTTCTGATAGCGGAGAGACTTCGGGACTGATCGAGGCGCTTGCCTAGTGCCGCGTCGATCGTATGCCGGGTTCCAGCGCGGCAAACAAATCGCTTTCCGACGAGTTGCCGATTAAGGGCAGTGGCGCTACAGCGCTCCGTCACTCGTCGACGCGATCACGTCGGTAAAGCGATTGCCGGCGTCAAGGCGACATTTGTAAGTCTTGACGCCCTCGTTCCGCTTATCAACTGTGACGTCAATCGTTGCCGAGCCATCCGCTGCGACTATGCGCTCGCGCGCCGTAACGTATTGCGGCTCCGTTTTGAACATCACCGCAACCTGGTCCTGGCAGAATGCAGCCTGTTTGTCGGGATTGATTGGACTGGTCCCCGCTGCCATCACTAGAGGACTTCCCTGGTCTACTGTGCCGTCAACCGTTGTCGAGACATCAGCCCCCGCCACTGGATCTTGTGAAGCAGGCCCGGCGACAGAAACGTCGGGCCTCTTCGTGGTTTCGCCGGATGCAGCGCAACCCGCGAGTACAAGAGCGGCGAGAGTAAGAACGGTTGCAGTCTTCATATGGCCTCCGGAGCGCCGCCGTCGCTAGTCAGGACATAACCTCGATAAAAGTGGCGCTTTCGCGTCTGTACCTACAACGGCAATTTTTCTGAACAGGTGGATCGTCGATCTGGACAGGCTGCCTTGCGTTGCGCTCTCTGTCCTCGTCATCCCGGCATTTTCGAGCGAGTGTTTATGCGGCTGTGATAAATCCGGCAGCACTGATGACGGGGTAGCTTGGGGGGAAGATTTCTTCCACTTTAGGATGCCCGAATGTCCTCAGCGGATACTTCGACATGACGCCGTTGAACTGGCTTTGGGCGCGGCGGCGATAATCCCGGTCGTCGATTCCAGGAATGACGCCGTCCTCCATCACGAAGCGGCCGTCTATCATGACGCTGCGGACCATGGATGCAGACGCATTCAGCATCAGCGTCTGGATCGGGTCGATCACCTGGCCGATGAAGGGATCGTCGAGATCGACGACCATCAGGTCCGCCTTCGAACCGGGCTGCAGGCGACCGAGATCGGGCCGGCCCAACGCGTCGGCGCCGGCAATGGTCGCGGCGTCGTAGAACTCTGCCGAGCGGCATGCGGTCGCGCTCGCCTCGGCGACGCGGCACAGCATCATGCCGACCTGCATGTTGAGGAACATGTCAGGCGGGTAGGTGTCGGTTCCGAGCCCAATCCGTATTCCCATGTCGCTGAACGAACGGAACGATTGAAGCGCCGTGCCATGCCTCCCCGAGACGAGCGGACAGTGGACGATCGTGACTCCCGCGTCGCGCAGGATCTCACGGTCGTTGCCCGGTCGGTCGATGCCGTTTAGACCCGAGACATAGGTCCCGTGGGGCAAGAGCGCGCGCGGGCCGAGGAAACCGAGACTGTGCATCCACTCGGTCGGGCTCATACCGCGCAGCTTCAGCACGCTATCATACTCGAAACGCGACTGGTTCGAGTGAAGTCGTAGGGGCACATCCAGGTCTTCGGCGGCCGCCGCGGAACGCCTCAGGAGCTCCGGCGTGCAGGTCTCGATGCGATCGGGGGCGAGCATGGTCCGGATCAGTCCGCCGTCCCTGCCTTCGAGCCTGCGACAAAAATCGATCGCGTCGGCCAGTCCCTTGAGACCTCGCTCTTCGTCGAAGAAATAGTCGATCGTCGAATCATTGCGCACGACCGAGTTTCCGGAGCGATATGCCGGGCCGAGATAGACCCGCAGGCCGAGATCGCGGGCTGCATCGGCGGCCGCCTCGAACTCGGCGACTGTCTCACCCCATTCGCGATAGAACAACGAGGCGATGGGCAGCGCCGTCGTGATGCCGCCGCGGATCAGGCGCGAGAAGGCGTAGCGCTTCTGGAAGGCCAGTTCCTCCGCGTCGTACATGTCGAACGGGCCGCTCTCCACATAGGTCTGCGGCCAGATGCGGCCCTTCTTCCAGGCCGGCTGATTGTCATAACCAAGGGCGGTGGTGTCGAGGTCGGCCAGCGCGTCGAGATCTACGAACCCCGGCCCGATCAGTGCATTGCCGTAGTCGATGCGCCGCGCCACCTCGCCCCGATAGCCGTGGCCGACGAAGACGACGCGGCCGCGATCGACCACGATCTCGCCATTGGAATAGAGGCAGTGCCGGCCGTCGGCGTGGCCGACGACCCAGCGCGCGGTGAGAAGGGCAGGTGCGGTCATGTCGGTCATTCCACGTCGAAAAGGGCTTTGCCGCCACGAGCGATCGCGCGCCCGCGCTTGAGGACGAGCTTGCGCGTCGGCCGCGCCGCGACCGCCTCGACGACGGTCTCCGCCTCGACCAGAACGATGTCGGCGAACGCCCCTTCGCGCAGGCCATAGCCTTCGAGCTCCATCACATCCGCGCCGCCCTGAGTGCAGATGTGGAGCGCGTATTCGACATCCTCGTCACGCCGAAAATTGTTCCGCAGTCCGATGAATAGAGCGCGCTCGAGCATATCGGCGTTGCCGTAGGGGCCCCATGTATCGCGAATGCCGTCCGAGCCGGCGCACGGAGCTGGCATTCGACCGAGCCGCCCTCTCACATCTTCTCGTGGAACCGCGCGACTATTGGTCGGTCTCGAAGCGGCTAGATATCGAGACCAAAGGCTAGCCCCAGAATTCGGGATACCACGGCATCTGGAGGTCTGCTTCAACTCTATGCCAGTCGCTGCGTGCCGCGCTGCGAATGGCTGGAATTGGCGCTACTTGCCCGTTTCGGGTACATGAGCAGATCTGTCCAGTCTGGTCGACTGGAGCCGTTGCGCGAAGGGCAGCTTTTAAGAAGGGCCATGAATGTCGCGAAATGGCGCGACTGCGCCTATTGCCGTGCCGCGAAGCATCGCGCGCAGTTTCGGCAGTAGTGTCGAACACATCTCTGAACAGCGAAGCGCAGCGATCCCTCGATTGCGTTCCTTAGCCAGACGCCGAGGCGGCCAATTTCCCGCTGTTTCTCCTCGATCCAGGATCGGGCTATCGGAGGGGCCTGTTAAAGGCGTTCGTAAATTTCACGCCGCCGTTACCAACTGCTTCGGCGAATGCGACATCCAAATAGTCGTCCGTGACATGCACCACGGCAAAGCCGCCCATGAACGCGGCTTTCGGCTTGAAGAGGTCCAATCCGCTATGCCGATAGACCATTGCGGTTTCGTGCTGGTGGCCATGGAAAATGCCGATGACATTGTATTGCGCGAGAACCGAAAGCAGAGTCTGGCGCTCCGCATCGCTCCACCAGTGCGGCGGGCCGGACCCGTCATCGTCGAAAGTTTGCCTGGCGGGGTCCCATCGCTCGGTCGAGAATTGGTCCCAGCCGTAATGTTGGAACAGCACGACTGGCCGGCCATCGGCAGCGTAGGTGGCGAGGTCGTTCTTGAGCCAGGGCAGGCCGCTGATTGCGCCTTTCGTGGTGTCGCCAGCGAAGCGGTGCGCCTGGATGAGATGGAGTCCACCCCAGTCCCACGAGTAGTTGTCGGACGCCACATCGTAGTTTGACACCGGCACTGGCGGCTTGAAAAATACTGTCGTGCGGTGATTGAGTTCGACATAGTCCCGCAGTTCTCGCCGATACCAATCGACCTGAGGCGGTGGGCCGTCTTGATCCAGGTCGTGGTTGCCAAGACCGGTGTAAACCGGAAAATGGATACGGTCGGGACCGACACCCTGCTGGTAGCGCTGGCTGAACTGGCGAAGCTGTGATCCCTCGCCGGGTGTCGCGACCTGACCGCCGCCGTCATCGGTCATGTCGCCGCCGATAATCAAGCCGAGCGGCTCCGCGATCTTGTGTCCCGCACCGGCAAGCCTCGTCGCAGCCCCGTCAAGTTGCTCCGGCCAACTCTCCTTAGAAATACGATTGATCGCGGCGATGTGGCGAAGGAGGTTTGCATCCGTCTTGCCCTCATTCGCGCAATTAGGGCTCAGGCCGCTAGCCATGCGGCAGGCATGGATGTCACTGGCAAAGATGAATGTTGCGTCCGTTTGGGGCCGTTGTGGTGCAGCCTGACCCAACGAGACTCGAGGGACCATGGCCGCTGCACCAAGGCCGAGCAATTGCACGACGACGGCGCGTCTGGATCGAGGCCAATGCCGGTTGCCGCCGCATTCGTTCATCGTTCATCCGTCCGACTTACGCGTTAATCGCATTGGCTTGAGCGAAGCGACGTGAATTTAACCCAGCCCTCTTTTTGGCCTCTCTGCGGGAGCCTACGACGGTTCGTCGGGTGCAACTAGACTCAGCAGCTTTCCTCAAGCCGTTCGCCGCGGCTCGAAAGCTTCGGCGGGATCGTCTTGTCCAGGACGCGCGACGCGGCGGGAGGCTTACATGAAAACCGCCATTGCCCTCTCTTCACAGGGCTGTCGCAATGTCATAATACCGTCTCAAATATCGGTTATTATGGATATATGGATAAGAAGCTTGCATTGGCCGCGCTAGCGGCGCTCGGACAGGAAACGCGCCTGGATGTTTTCCGGCTTCTCGTAAAGGCGGGCGCGGAGGGTGTACCTGCCGGCGAGATCGCATCCCGGCTCGGCGCAGTCCAGAACACCACGTCGGCGCATCTGAAGATCCTCCATCACGCAGGCTTGGTCCGTGCCGAGCGGGACGGCCGCGTCGTGCGCTACGTCGCCGACATGACCGGATTCCGCGACTTGCTCGCCTACCTCATGGAGGACTGCTGCAACGGTTCGCCGGAGCTTTGCCGTCCCGTCATCAACGCCGTCACCTGCGAATGCTAGGAGGAGTCTGCCAATGAGCGATCAACCATTCAACGTACTTTTCTTGTGCACAGGGAATTCGGCGCGATCTATCCTCGCCGAGGCGATACTGAACCGGGTCGGTCAAGGCCGCTTCAGGGCGTTCTCAGCCGGATCGCAGCCGAAAGGTGAGGTGCATCCCTACGCGCTACAGCTCCTCAAGAGTCTCAATTTCGATATTTCCTTCGCACGCTCGAAAAGCTGGGAAGAGTTTGCGGCGCCGGGTGCTTCCGAGTTGAATTTCGTCTTCACCGTCTGCGATAATGCTGCAAATGAAGCCTGTCCGGTATGGCCGGGGCAGCCGATGACGGCGCACTGGGGCATTCCTGACCCGGCAGCGGCTGAAGGCACCGACGCCGAGAAACACCTCGCATTCGCCGAGGCATACCGGATGCTCAACAGCCGCATTTCGATTTTTACCAGCCTCCCGATGGCGTCAATCGACAAGCTTGCGCTGCAACGGCGGCTCGACGAAATCGGCAGTAATCTCCCCAAGGCCGGCTGAGCATCGTGGCCGCCGACATGCCCCGCCGCGTCATCGCGGAAGCCCTCGGCACGGCGATCCTAGTCGCGACCGTTGTCGGCTCCGGCATCATGGCCGACAAGCTGACGGATGACGTCGCGGTCGCGTTGCTCGGCAATACCTTGCCGACAGGTGCGATACTTGTCGTCCTGATCACGATTCTCGGCCCGATCTCGGGAGCCCATTTCAACCCGGCGGTCACATTGGTCTTTTCGCTGCGACGGGAGATTGTCGCGAGTGCCGCGCTGGCCTATGTCGCCGCCCAGGTCGCCGGCGGCGTTGCCGGGACATTGTTGGCGCACGCCATGTTTGAGCTGCCGATCCTCCAATTCTCCGCCACTGCCCGAACCGGAACCGGGCAATGGATCGCTGAAGCGGTCGCCGCCTTCGGTCTCGTCTTCACCATTCTGGCGGGCCTGCGCTTCCGCTCCGACGCGATCCCCTGGCTGGTCGGGCTCTACATCACCGCCGCGTACTGGTTCACCGCGTCGACATCCTTCGCCAATCCGGCCGTCGCCATAGCTCGCGCGTTCTCCAACACCTTCGCGGGAATCCGCCCAGCCGACCTGCCGGGGTTTGTCCTTGCCGAACTTCTTGGTGCGGTTTTGGCGCTCGCTCTGGCCAGCTGGATGCTTTCCGAACCGAAACCTATACAACAGCCAAGGCCCGCAGAATGACGGTCACCATCTACCACAACCCGGAATGCGGGACCTCGCGCAACACGCTCGCCATGATCCGCCAGTCCGGCGAGGAGCCGGAAGTGATCGAATATCTGAAGACGCCGCCTTCGCGTGAGAAACTGGTCGAGCTGATCGCGGCTATTGGCATCACGCCGCGCGACCTTCTGAGGGAAAAGGGCACGCCCTATGCGCAGTTCGGTCTCGGCGATCTAAAGTGGACGGACGACGAACTGCTCGACTTCATGATCGCGCATCCGATCCTGATCAACAGACCGATCGTAGTGACGCCCAAGGGCACGAGGCTATGCCGGCCGTCGGAAGCTGTCCTCGAGATCCTGCCCAATCCGGATATCGGTCCTTTCATCAAGGACGACGGAGAGGTCGTGATCGACGCATCGGGAAAGCGCGTGCGCTGACGCTATTTCTGTTTCTTCGAAACCAGGGTTGACCTGCGCTCCCGGTGCTATCTATATTTCCAAGTATATCGAATTATATCGCGCGACATCGCGCGCAAGTACCCGGAGTTCTGCAATGACCGACGCCGCTCGTCCCATGGACACCTTCCCGAACATCGACGAGGACCAGTTCCAGCCCATCGACGCGGTCGCGCTCTTCGACGCGCCGCGCGCCTCGCACCCGCCCCGAATTTTAATGCTCTACGGATCTCTACGGGAGCGCTCCTATTCGAGGCTGGCGACCGAGGAGGCGGCGCAGATCCTTCGCAGGCTCGGAGCCGAAGTGCGGATCTTCAACCCTTCCGGACTGCCGCTTCCGGATTCGACGTCGCCCGATCATCCCAAGGTCAAGGAACTGCGCGATCTGTCATTGTGGTCGGAGGGCCAGGTCTGGTGCTCACCGGAGCGCCACGGCTCCATGACGGGCATCATGAAGGCGCAGATTGACTGGCTGCCGCTGTCGCTCGGCGGCGTACGCCCCACCCAAGGTCGCACGCTGGCGGTCATGCAGGTCTGCGGCGGCTCCCAGAGTTTCAACGCCGTCAACCAACTGCGCGTGCTCGGCCGCTGGATGCGCATGTTCACGATCCCCAACCAGAGCTCGGTCGCCAAGGCGTTCAACGAGTTCGATGAGGCTGGGCGGATGAAGCCCTCGTCCTACTACATCCGCATCGTCGACGTGATGGAGGAGCTGATGAAGTTTACTCTGCTGCTGCGCGACCGTGCCGACTACCTGACGGACCGCTATTCGGAGCGCGTGGAAAGCGCCGAGGAAGTCTCCAAGCGGGTCAGCCAGCGCTCGCAGTGAGGCGAGTTCACGCAGATGAATTTCGATAAGACTCGAATTCCGATTGACCGAAGTTCCAGGACGCTTGGGTTTAATTGTATGAAACTCGAAAAAGCAGCATCCCAGCTCGAGCCTCTCGGTAACCCGACGCTGGCGCGCTGCGCTCGGACTCGTGCCGAGTGATGTCTGTACGACGAGAGGACAACACCAGCATCATGTTCGGCGGGCCCCGATTCAGCCCGCCGAAGCATGCTTCCATGTCGCCAAACGGTCGCGGTAAGGTTTGCTACGCTGGCAGTCTGACAATCACTGAGCGAGCCCGCTCTTGATCTTGCCGACCTCGTCGGCCCCGATCTCGCCGACCGTGGTGATTTCGCCGTTCTGGATGCGCCACAGGCGGAACGGGCCGGTAATGTCGCCATATTCGTCGAAGCTGACCGGGCCGATGACGCCTTCATACTTGATCGGCTTTCCCTCCTTGATGAGGCCGAGCGCCTTGGCGAATTCCTCCTTGCCGGCGTGGATCGGCTCGCCGCCGGGCGCGACCACTTGCGGGATTGCTGCCTTGATCGCGGCGGCGTCGCCCTTGCCCGCCTTCGCCACGGCCAGCGCCACGATTGCGCCGGCGTCGTAGGAGCGGTCGGCGGCCGGCGCGTCGGGCTTGATGCCACCCGAAAATGCCTCATAGGCGCCGTTGAAATATTCGGTCGAGGCGGTCGGGCTGGTGCCCGATGAGGTGCCGTAGGCGTCGTTCAGATATTGCGCGCCGACGGCTTCGATGAATTCGGCCGAGTTCATGCCGTCATTGAGCAGGAATTTCGGCGCGCTGCCGCCCGAGATCCAGGCGCGGGCGATGGTCGCGCCGTCGACGGGGTAGCTGACGAGGTACAGCGCTTCCGGCTCGCCGGCCATGGCCGCGCTCGCTTCGGACGAGTAGCTCGCCTGCTTCTCGTTGTAGGGTGTGACCGACGTGATCGTGCCGCCGAGCTTTTCGTAGGCGGCGGTGAATTCGCGCACCATGTTGACGCCGAAATCATTGTTGACGTGGATGATGGCGATCTTCTTCAGGCCCTGGTCGAGCGCGTATTTGGCCGCTGCCGTGCCCTGCAGCGCATCCGAGGTGATGGTGCGGAAGAACACGCCACTGGTCTTGCCGTCGCGGGCAAGCTGGGTCAGCGTCGGCGAGGACGAGGCCGGCGAGACCTGCACGACGCCGGCGGGAGCGGTGACCGAGGTCAGGATCGGGATCGACACTGATGAGATGATGCCGCCGATGATGACCGGCACCTTCTTGATGTTGACGAGTTGCGTCGCCTGGTCGACCGCGACGGTGCCCTGGCTCTGGCTGTCGCGCGTGTCGGTGACGAGATTGCAGCCGTCGACGCCGCCTGCTTCGTTGAAATCGCGGAAGGCCATCTCGACGGATTTCGCGCCGGCTTGGCCGTATGCGCCGGCCGGGCCTGTCAGTTCCATGACAACGCCGATGGTGATGTCGCAGTCGGCCGCGAGAGCCGGCGCGGCCGACGCGCCTATGGCGGTCAGCAGCGTGGTGATCAGAAGCATCTTCTTCATGTCGCATTCCCCTTTTTGTCTGGCCGGCATGCGCGCGGCCACTGGTTCATTCTTGTTTCCGGTATTTTCACGCCGTCTCCCACGGCGCGGCTTTCAGGCGGCTCCCTTGTTGAGATTGTATTTCATGATCATGCCGTGGCGTCCGCCGCGGTCGCGCTCCAGCTCGTAGACATCGCCGGAGAGCGGGTTGGCCACAGCCAGAACGGCCTTGATCCGATCATGGTCGTCTTCGGTCAGCGCCAGGCTGGAGATCGCCAGATTGGACTGGAGGTGCGAGCGGTTGCGTGCGCCGACGATGACGCCGGCGACGCCCGGCCGCGAGAGCATCGCCGCGCTCGCCACGGTCGCGATGTCGACGCCGTGCCGGTCTGCTATGCCGCGCAGGGTTTTGAGCAGGGTTTGGAACAGATCCCAGCCGCCGAAATCGTCGATGATAAGCTTGTATTTAACGAGCGACCGGTTCTCGAGCGGCTCGGCTGGCTCGTCGGCGCCCAGCCATTTGTCGCCGAGAAAGCCGCCGGCCACCGTGCCGTAGCAGAGCAGCGAGACTCCGTGGCGGGCGGCTTCGGCCGCCATGCGCTTGGCCGGACGGGCGTCGAGCAGAGAATACTGCACCTGCATCGAGACCAGCGGCACGCCTCCCTGGATGATGGCGAGTATGTGGTCGGTGTCGAAATTCGTGCCGCCGATCTGGCGGATCTTGCCTTCCCGGCGCAATTCGCCGAGCCATTGCGCGGCTTCCAGCCAGCGTGGCGCGTCGTAGTCCCACCAGTGGAACTGCACGAGGTCGAGGCTATCGAGATTAAGCCGGCGCAGCGACTGGTCGATGACGCCTTCGACATAAGCCTTGGTTATGCGCGGCAGCACATCGAGATCGGGCACGAATTTCGTATGCACCCGGATGCGATCGAGCGCTTCCTGTCCGCGCAAGTCGCGGTAGCGCAGGCGGAAACGACCGATCAGTTCCTCGACGCCGGTATAGATGTCGGCGCAATCGAAAGTGGTGACGCCGGCGTCGGCAAACGCAATCATGTCGGCGATCGGATCGTCGCTGCGGACGGAGCCGTGCCCTCCGGCGAGCTGCCAGCCGCCGCGAATGACGCGCGAGATTTCGTAGCCTGGCGCCAGTTGAATGCGCTGCATTGCCGTGTGGTCAGTCATCGAGCGGCACCGCCGTGATCTGGGCATGGCTGAAACGGCGAAGGCCGAGCCGGGTGATGCGGAAGCGCGACGAGCAGTTCGGGTCTGGGCAGGCCACTTCCGCGTCGGTGGTCATCCAGTCGTTCTTGTGGGTCGGCCGCTGCTTGGCCGGCAACAGCGGCAAGAGCGCAGCCAGCGAGTAGATCGAAAAGCCTTGGCCCGCCGGTAAATGCAGCATCTCGCCGCGCAACTCGAAATGGTCGCCGACCTTGGCGCCGCAATAGATCGGGCCGCCTTCCGGCGCGGTCACCTCGACGCGGAGATCGTAGAGCTCGAAGGAGTCGTCGCGGGCGTCAGGCATAGCTCACCGCCTTTTCCGGCATGTCCTGCTCATCGAGGCGGGACCGGATGAGATTGAAGGAGCGGGTGATGTCGTCGGTCAGCGCCTTGATGGAACCGGCGACATCGCCGCGTTCCAACGCCTCGATCAGCGCCCAGTGATGATGGGTGGCGGGGATGTCGCGCCGTTCGTCGTGGATATGGGCGGCGGCGCGCACATACGGTCCCGACTGCAGCCACAGGCTCTCCACGATCGGGATGAGCACCGCCGAGCCTGCAGCGCGGTAGATGTAGAAGTGGAACGCGTGGTTGAGTTCGGACGTGGTCTGCGCCTTGTCCTTTTCATCGCCGCGGAACGCCGTCTCGCATTCGATCGTGAGCTGCCGCAGTTTTGCGAAATCCTCACCCGAAAGATTGGACAATGCGAGCGCGGTGATCTGCCCTTCAATCAGGCAGCGCGCGCGGGCGAGGTCGTCGAGCCTTTCGCGGGTGATGACGGGCACGCGCACCGAGCGGTTGGGCAGCGCCTCCAACGCCTGCTCGGACACGAGCCGGCCGAGCGCCTCGCGAACCGGCATGGTGCTGGTCTGCAGCGTCTCGGCGAGGTCCTGGATGCGCAGCATGTCGCCGGCGTCGAACATGCCGTGGATCAGCGAGCGGCGCAGTTCGGCATAGACGCGGTCATGCAGAGTCTCGCGGCCGACCGGGGAGAGCGCGCGGCGGCTCATGCATGGGACCCCTGGACTCGGCTCAATCGAACGATTGTCCTGTCAAAGTTGAAAAGGTCTCCGGCTAACGCCGGGTGGGTGTATTCGACTGTGCGCTGACATTCCCGTTCGGGCATTGTGACCGCCGTTCGACTTCGCGCCGCGGGTGCGGCCGTTCGGATTTTTTAGTTGCGTTTCGCTCTGATGTAAAGTTTGATCAAACATCAGCGATCACAATTTTGACGTACGGAAGCCGCGATGCCGCCTGCCGCCGACGCAACAAAACCGACGAGTTCCGCGGCGGCCGCGCCCGTCGAGGCGCGCGATCTGGTAAGGCGGTTTGGCGGCCTGCGCGCCGTCAACGGCATGTCGATCGCACTGCAACCGGGTGAGATGCTGGGCCTTATCGGACCTAACGGCGCCGGCAAGACCACCCTGTTCAACCTCATCGCCGGCAGCCTGAAGCCGACTTCCGGTTCGATCAGGATTTCGGGCGAGGAGGTGTCGGCGGAAGGGCCGGAGCGGCGCATCGCGCGCGGCCTCGGGCGCACGTTCCAGATCCCGCGCCCGTTTCCGGAGATGACGGTGCTCGAAAACGTCTTGACCGGCGGCCAGCGCCAGGCAGGCGAGCACATTTGGAAGAATTTCCTGCAGCCGGGCCGTGTCGCCGCCGAAGAGAAGGCGGCCGTAGACCGGGCCCGGGCGCTGCTCGATTTCGTCACGCTCTCCGGGCTGGAAAGCGAGCCGGCGCGGGTGCTTTCGGGCGGGCAGCGCAAGTTGCTCGAACTCGCCCGCATATTGATGGCCGATCCAGCAACCGTCCTGCTCGACGAGCCGGCGGCCGGTGTTAACCCGACGCTGCTCGAGATCATTATCGACCGCGTTCTCGAGCTCAATGCGCGGGGGAAATCGGTGCTGCTTATCGAGCACAATATGGAAATGGTGGCGCGGCTTTGCAGGCGCGTGGTGGTGATGGCGGCGGGCAGGCACTTGGCCGAGGGACCGCCAGCCGAGGTCGCGCGCAACCCGGCGGTCATTGAAGCCTATCTCGGCGGGGTCGCGGCGTGAGTGTTTCCGAACGGCCCATTGCGCTTTCGACAAAGAAGCTCGTCGCCGGCTACGAGCGCGACCTGCCGATCGTGCGCGGTGTCGACTTTGCGATCCGCCAGGGCGAACTGGTCGTGGTGCTCGGGCCGAACGGGGCCGGCAAGTCGACCTTCGTCAAGGCGATAGCCGGGCTGGTGCCGATCCATTCCGGAATGGCATCGCTGGGCGATGCAGACATCACTTCTGTGCCGGCGCATCAGAAGATCCGCCACGGACTGGCCTTCGTGCCGCAGACCGAGAACATCTTCGCGACGCTTTCCATCCATGAGAACCTGCTTCTGGCGGCGAATATCCTGCCGAAAGACCGGCGGCAGGAGCGCATCGCCGCGCTTTATGGAATGTTTCCCGATCTCGCTGTACGGCCGTCGATGCGCGCCGGCCAGCTTTCGGGCGGCCAGCGGCAGATGCTGGCCGTGGCCCGGGCGCTGGTCGTCGAGCCGTCGGTCCTGATCCTCGACGAGCCCTCGGCGGGCCTGTCCCCGAAGATCGTCGCCGAGGTTTTCTCGACTCTCAAGGCGATAAACGAAACGGGAGTCACAATCGTCCTGGTGGAGCAGAATGTGAAGGCGGCGCTCGCCATCGCCGACCGCGCGGTTATCCTTGTCGAGGGGCTGCTGCGCCATGAAGGCCCGGCGGCGACGCTCGCCGGCGATCCGATAGTGGCCGAACTCTATCTCGGCGCGCGCCGTGAACCGAAAGCGGCCGCCCTATGAACCCTCAGGCGCTGATGGACGGGCTGGTCACCGGCTCGATGATCGGGCTTGGCGCGATCGGCGTGACGCTGACCTATTCGATCCTGCGCTTCGCCAATTTCGCGCATGGCGAATTCCTGGCATGGGGCGCCTACATCGCGCTTGCAGCGAGCGGCGCACTCGGCTGGCTGGCTCCTTCGCTGCTGGCGCCGATCGGCCCTTTCTCCTTCGGCTGGTCGCTGCCGATTGCGGCAAGCGCGGCAATCGCATTGACCGGCGGGCTTGCGCTCTTGGTTGACGCAATGCTGTTCGGCCGCCTGCGCGCGCAGCGCAGTACGGTCATCATCATGGTCATGGCGAGCTTCGGCGCGGCGCTGACGCTGCGCAGCCTGCTCGAATTCATCTTCACGGCAAAGCCTGCCTACTACACCAAGGCGCTGCAGATCGCGCTGCCGCTCGGCGGCGGATTGAGGGCGACCCCGGACCAGTTGCTGTCGCTTGGGCTTGCCGCAATTCTGGTCGTCGCCATCCATGTGCTGCTGACCCGCACCGCCATCGGCCGCTCGATGCGGGCGGTGAGCGAAAACCAACAGCTAGCCGGTGTCGTCGGCGTCGACGTGCGCAAGGTGATCCGCACGGTCTGGCTGCTTGGTGCGGGACTGGCGGCGGTCGCCGGCATCATGGCCGGGCTGCTGGTGCAGGTCCGACCCTATATGGGCCTCGACCTGCTGTTGCCCCTGTTCGCTGCGGCGATCCTCGGCGGCATTGGCAGCGTGCCAGGCGCGATGCTCGCCGGGCTAATCGTCGGCCTCACCGAGGCATTCGCGGTGCAATTAGTCGGCGCCGAATGGCGTGCGGCCATCGCCTTCGTCATCCTCGTAGCCGTCCTGCTCTTCCGGCCGCAGGGTCTTTTCGGGAGGCCGGAATGAGCGTCGAACTGGTCGCCTACGGCGCCTTCTTCCTGACCATGGCGCTGACCTACGCCATCATGTGCCTCGGCCTCAACGTCCAGTGGGGCCAGACCGGCCTGTTCAATGTCGGCATAGCCGGTTTCGTCGCGATCGGAGCCTATGTCTCGGCGCTGCTGACCACGCCGGATGCGGCCGGCCGCTTCGGCGGCTTCGGCCTGCCGATCGTCGCCGGCTGGCTGGGTGCTGTGCTGGCGGCGGGGCTCGTCGCCTTCCTGATCGGCGCTCTGACGATCAGGCTTCGTGCCGATTATCTCGCCATCGCGACGTTCGGCGTAGCCGTCGCCGTGCAGCTTTGCGCACTCAATCTGGAGCCGGTCACCGGCGGGCCGTTCGGCATCGGCTTCATTCCGCGGCCGTTCGCCAGCCTGGCAGGTGACCCGCTGGCCTTCAGCCTCGCCAATCTCGGCGTCCTCGTCCTGGTTGTGCTTGCGCTCTATCTGGCGCTGGAGCGGTTGCTGCGCAGCCCGTGGGGCAGGGTGTTGCGCGCCATTCGCGAGGACGAGACGGCCGCACTTGCGCTCGGCAAGAGTGCGACGAGATTCCGGCTGCAGGCATTTGCCATAGGCGGCGCGATCATGGGTCTCGCCGGCGCCGCGCAGGCGCATTTCATCGGCTTCATCGCGCCCGACAATTACATGCCGATGCTGACCTTCCAGGTGTGGGCGATGCTGATCGTCGGCGGCTCCGGCAACAATCGCGGCGCGATCCTCGGCGCGATCCTGGTCTGGGGCATCTGGGCAGGCTCGGCCGGCGCGATAGCGTCGCTGTTCCCGCCTGGTGAGCAGGCCCGCGCGGCCTCGCTGCAGATCGTGATGATCGGCGTCGGGCTATGCGCGATACTGCTTCTACGCCCGCGCGGCATTCTGGGCGAGGTGAAGACCGTCTCCCGCCATATCGGGCGGCTGGCCGGCAAACCGGTATCCGAACCATGAGCGAGCCTTCCATGCCGAAACGTCCCGACCGCATCGCCCTTGGCGACAACAACAACATCAGCCGCCTGATCTGCGGCCTCTGGCAAGTCGCGGATCTTGAAAAGGGCGGCACGCTGCTTGATCCCGAACGCGCCGCCGATGCGCTCCAGGCCTATGCCGAGGCTGGCTTCGACACGTTCGACATGGCCGATCACTATGGCAGCGCCGAACTGATCGCTGGGCGGCTGCTCGCGCGCTACCCCGATGCCTCGCGCCGACCGGCGGCCTTCACCAAATGGTGCCCGGAGCCCGGCCCGATGACCGCAGAAATCGTCCGAAGGGGCGTGCAGGAGCGGCTCGACCGCCTTGGGATCGACAGGATCGACCTGCTGCAGTTCCACTGGTGGACCTTCGAGCATCCCGCCTGGCTCGACGCGCTGCATGAAATGGCGCGGCTTATCGACGAAGGCCTGATCGGCGCGCTCGGGGTCACCAATTTCGACGCCGCGCATCTGGCGCTGGCGCTGGCCGACGGTGTGCCGGTCGCCACCAACCAGGTTTCGTTCTCGTTGGTCGATCGTCGTGCCGCCGGCCCGCTGTCTCAGCTTTGCAGAAAGACCGGCGTCAAGCTCCTGGCTTACGGAACGCTGTGCGGCGGCTTTCTATCCAACAAATGGCTTGGGAAGGATGAACCCCTCTCAATGGCTGACTGGAGCCGCTCGAAATACAAGCGCTTCATCGACACTGCAGGCGGCTGGGACGCCTTCCAGGACATACTGGCGGCGGCGGGCAATATCGCGCGGAAGCATGGCGTCTCGATTTCCAACGTCGCGATGCGGTGGGTGCTGGAACACGAGGCGGTGGCGGCGGCGATCGTCGGCGCGCGCATCGGCGAGAGCGAGCACCGCTCCGACAATCTGAATGTTTTCAGCTTCGCGCTCGACGCTGAAGATAAGGCCGCGCTCGAAGAAGCCTTCGCTGCAACAAAACCGATCCCCGGCGATTGCGGCGACGAATACCGGCGGCCGCCCTATCTGACCGCCTCCGGTGATCTCAGCCACCATCTCGACGCCATTCCGTCGGTCTTCGTCGCAGAACCGATGCCGGGCCGCCCTGATCGTCTTCGCGTCTCGTCGGGCAGTGTCTGGGAACCGATCGCCGGATACAGCCGCGCCGTCCGGGTCAAAGACTTGATCCGCGTTTCCGGAACCACCGCAACTCATGCCTTCAATCGCTGCGTGGCGCCGGGCGATGCCGGCGCACAAACCACCTACATCCTCGACAAGATCGCGGCATCTCTAGCCGCCCTCGGCGGCAAAATGGAAGATGTGGTGCGCACCCGTATCTATCTCCGCGACGCCTCTCAGTGGGAACCGGTATCGCGCGCGCATGGGCGCGTGTTCGGGGAGATACTTCCGGCCAATACGCTTATCGAAGCCGGCAACCTGATCGGCAATTATGAAGTCGAGATCGAGGCCGAAGCGATCGTCTGAAGCGTATTATTCGGTGCCTCACGATGAAGGCGCTGCGTCGCAACGGCCGCCTGGAGGAGCATGTCGGGAGCCACCGAGCTTCAGCTCCTCCCCGATCAACTGCGGCTGGATCAGCGTCGTGAAGCTGGCGCTGAGCAGCACAACTTTGCATCCGAGAAAAATCACCGCGATTTCGACGTTCAGCGACGATTTGCGAAGGCACTCGACGCCAGCCGCCGAAGCCATGATCGGCTTACAGGTCCAGCGCGATGCCCAAGATGACGCGGTAATCGTTGTTCGAAAGTGCCATAAGTTTCGCACGCCTTCCCTGCCGGATAAGCATGGCGCATCGGTTGCACGCACACAAGCCAGGTCAGGCCCTGTTCCGGGGCGAGGCGCAGGATAGCAATTTCGCCAAACTGATCGGAGAGGCAATGGAGCCGCCGCGATCGATGGACCGCTGAGGTGTTGCCGGTTCTTCGTCACAATCGGGAGCACTGGATGAACAGACGGTGCTCACGACGAATGAAATCGCGACGCGGGTCTATTCGGCACCCTGGCGAGCGTTCTAGATCACATAGAAATCATTTCTGGTGACATCGAGGTTCGCGTCGAGCGTTGCAAAGTGGATTGCGGCCGTTCCACCCGCTCCATCGGCGTCATAACGCAACCAGCCGGTGTCGGTCTCATAGGTCACGCGGTCATCCGCGTCGTGAGCCTCGCCGGTTGTGCTTGACCAGAAGTGCGAGAACGCCAGTTTGCCAACGTCTGACAAAGCCGTGAACACCGCGTTTTCGAGGCGGATCTTGTCATCGGGCGCACTATAGTCGGCGATGTGATCGACATTGCCCGGCCCGATCGCGGTGTTGAACACAAAGGTGTCATTCCCGCCATACCCATACAGCACATCGCTTCGGCCCCTGCCATTGATCAGATTGGCGCCGGCATTGCCGACCACCGTTTGTGCGAATTCGTTGCCGATCAGGTTGATCGCCGTGGTTGTGCCATTTGAGGCGGTGCTGAGCTTCTCGATCTGGGCGCCTGCGCCGAGCGTGTAGCTGACCGACGTGGCGATCCAGTCCAGCGTACCGCCGGCGGCGCCCTCAACGACCTCGTCAGCTGCATTGTCGACTATGTAAGTATCATTTCCGTCGCCGCCGGTCAGGTTGTCCGCGCCGGCTCCCCCATCCAACCGATCGTTGCCGGCACCACCATAGAGGCTGTTGGCCTGGTCGCCGCCCGTTAAAGTATCGTTTCCGTCATCGCCGTACAGAGATCCATGACCTTCGAGCACATCATCTCCACCAGCGCCATGCACAACGTATGAATCGTAATAACTGTAAAAATGATCTCCGATGTTAGATCCATTGAAATTCAACTGATCCAAGAATAAGTTTTTGATGGCGTCATGATCGTTGTTCCTTACGTCTTCAATGAATTGAAAGTAGGACGATCCTAGCCCATCTATTGTTGCTATTGCCTGCCCGTCAGGAGTTTTTATCATGATGCTCATGAATATTGATGGCCATAGTAATTCGTTGTTCGAAACCGCATCGTGAATGACAAGCTGGTAATCTTTCCACGGTCCATCTCGCGTATTCGTAAGTGTAAAAAATACATCGGTGTAAGTGTCCGTTCCAAAAAGAGTTGAGTGATTTCAGCAGGTTGTGATTCCGTCGGATTTGCGAGATCTGATGGAGATCACGATGGCCTGGACTGAAATCACCCGTGCGCATTATGAGCGGCGTTGCGCCCGTTACGCAAGCGATCTGACCGATGCGGAGTGGGCGCTGATTGCGCCGATGATGCCGTCGGCGAACCGCATCGGCCGGCCGCGCAAGACGGACCTGCGCGAGGTCGTGAACGCACTTCTTTACCTCGCCTCGTCGGGCGGCGCGTGGCGATTGCTGCCGAAAGACTTCCCACCCTTTTCAACGGTGCAGAAGTACTTCTATCGCTGGCGTGAGGAGGGCCTGTTGCGGACCATCAGCAACAGCCTCGTCATGGCGGCGCGCGAGGCCGAGGGTCGGGAAGCGAGTCCGACGGCGGGCGTGATCGACAGCCAATCGGTCAAGACCACGGAAAGCGGCGGAATTCGGGGCTTCGACGCAGGAAAGAAGATCAACGGGCGCAAGCGTCACATCGTTGTCGACACCATCGGGCTGATGGTCGGTCTCGTCGTCCATGCCGCCGATATCCAGGACCGGGACGGCGCACCGGCTGCCCTCAAGACCATTCTCGAACGCTGGCCGTGGCTGCGACACGTCTTCGCCGACGGCGGCTATGCCGGGCCGAAGCTTAAGGGCGCGATGCAAAAGATCGGCACGTTCACCCTGGAGATCGTCAAGCGGACGGACAAAGCCAAAGGCTTCGAGGTCCTGCCGCGCCGCTGGGTCGTGGAGCGCACATTCGCATGGCTGGGGCGATGCCGCAGGCTGGCTAAGGACTGGGAGAAATCCATCGCCTCCGCAGAAGCCTGGTTATACGTCGCCCACATTCGCCTGCTCACACGCAGGCTCGCAAGAGCTTGATATCAAAACATCCTTTTTGATTCAGGCTCTCACCTACATGATGATCATCACAGCGCCGTCCGTAAAGTTCGCATATCCAGCGGTTATTACTGTGGTTCTTTTGACGTTTCAACGCTCGTGAAGGAGTATTCTTATGAAGGTTAGCTCCGGTTTCGCCTTGCTTGATGTGAAGAAGGGCAGAAAGCAGCTCAGAGACCGCTTCGAGCATCGGCCGCTTATTGGCCCTTGTCCGCATCACTTGCGGGTCCCTGTGGTCATCCATGGCTATATCGGAAGGGTGATCGGTCCCGATGACCGAGTGAGTACCCCGTTCGAAGTCATTGTTAGCGAGATCGAAACTTGGGAGCACTGCTAGCGACGCCCAGTTCTGCTGGTGTCGGACAGCTCAGATGCAAGTGATCAGCTGATCTCGTGACGAATGCCGGCCTACGCCCTATTGAGTGCGGCGGAACGATACAAAGTCCGCCGCGCAGCTCTTTAGCAAAGCCACTTGCCAGTACAATCAAATAGAGCAACAGATGTCGCGCCGCCCGTCACCTGGATTTCGTCAGACGGATCTCGCCCGAGCCGTTCGTGGTGCGAAGGCCGGGGGGATGAAGGTGGCGCGAGTCGAGATAGACCCGTCAGGGAAGATTGTGCTGGTGGCTGAATCGCAAGCTGCCGAGCAGCGGAGCGATCTCGATCGCTGGTTGGAGAAGCAGCATGCGCGTTCGGCTTAAAGGTATCAACTCAATCTCGAAGAAGCTCGCGGATGGCACATATCGTCGCTACTTTTATGCTTGGAAGGGCGGCCCCGCGCTCCCCGGAAAACCCGGCGATCCCGAGTTCATCGCGGCCTACAATGCTGCCGTCGCGCGCAAGCAAGAGCCGCCCCGGGGCGTGCTGCTTTCGATCCTCCAGGGCTTCCAGGCGACTACACTATGGGACGACCTCGCACTTCGCACTCGCCGCGACTATGCAGCCCTCATCAAGATCATTGAAAAGGAGTTCGGAGACTTTCCGCTCTCAGCCCTAGGCGACCGTCGCACCCGCGATGTGTTCATGTCCTGGCGAGACAAGCGGGCGAAGGCATCACGCCGGCAAGCCGACTATGGATGGCAGGTGCTGGCAAGGATCCTTTCATGGGCGCACGGCCGGGGGCTCATCATAGCCAACCCATGCGAGAAGGGCGGGCGCGTCTATCGTGGCAGCCGAGCCGAGTTTGTATGGACCGACGCCGACGAGGCCGCATTCCTTGCCAGCGCACCCGCTCACCTTCATCGGGCGCTCACCCTCGCCCTATGGACAGGACAGCGGCAAGGCGACCTTCTGCGTCTCACCTGGACGCAGTACGACGGCAAAGTGATCCGCCTCCAGCAATCGAAGACAGGCGCCCGCGTGCAAGTCCCTGTCGGCGCTCCGCTCAAAGCAGTGCTCGACGTCGACCGCGGCAAGGCCGGCCCGATCCTTTTGAACAGCGACGGCATCCCTTGGACGGCAGACGGTTTCCGCTCATCTTGGCGCAAGGCGTGTGCCGCGGCTGGCATTGTTGGCGTCACCTTCAACGATCTTCGCGGGACGGCCGTCACCCGCCTTGCATTGGCCGGATGCACCGAAGCGGAGATCGCGACCATCACCGGACATAGCTTGCGAGACGTGCGATCCATCCTCGACGCGCACTACCTCCACCGCGACCCGGCGCTCGGGGAATCGGCCATTAGGAAGCTCGAAAAGAGAACAATTTCTCCCAACCAAGCGCCCAACTGACACGAAATGTTCCAAATGAAAAAGGTAAAAGTGCAATGAAATCAAGTGGCTGGGGAACCTGGATCTCGAACCAGGACTAACGGAGTCAGAGTCCGTGGGTCTACCGTTAACCTATTCCCCAGCAAGCGGCGACGGAACCGCTGCGCGGTCGGCTGCTTGGATACCGGCTGCCTTGTAGCTGTGGTCGCGAAATAGTCAAGTCCAGGGGTGGGCAAATTCGCGAAGCCTCGGGCAGATCGCCCAGGCCGCACCTACGGGCGCGAAAGCCAGCGCAAGCGGACCGCTGTGCTCAGCCGCGCTGAAACTGCGCTCGCTCGAAAACCACCACGACGAACAAAGCGAGGATCAGCGGGATGATCAGGTAGAACAGCCGGAACACGAGGAGGGCGGCGAGCACTGCCGCCGGATCCATGTCGGACAGGCCGGCGAGAAAGACGATCTCCAGGACGCCGAGGCCGCCCGGGGCATGGGAGATCAAGGCCGCCGAGAAGGAGATGACGAAAACGCCGAGCACCACGAAATAACCGGGATTGCCCGCTTCCGGCAGGGCGAAATAGATGATCGCCGCCGCCGCCATCAGCTCGACCGGGCCAATGATCATCTGGCGCGCCACGATCGGCAGTCGCGGATAGTGGATCTGCAGCGAGCCGATGCGGACCGGCTTCAGATGCAGCCAGCTTCCGAAGACGTAGAGGGCGATCAGCCCGAGAATGGCGGCGCCGGTCAGCCTCGAGGCTGAAATGGGCGGCAGGTCGACGAAACGATCGAGCACGTGCGGCTCGAAGATGAGCAGCAGGGCGGCGAGCAGGGCGGCGCCAAGCACGAAGGTGAACGAGCAGAGCGCGACCAGCACGCCGACTTCCTGGCCGCTCAGGCCTTTTGACCCATAGGCGCGATAGCGGATGACTGCGCCCGACAGCACGGAGCCGCCTATGTTGTGGGACAGGGCATAGGTGGTGAAGGAGCAGACGGTGATGAAGCCGAACGGCACCTTCCTGCCGAGATGCGTGAGTGCGATGTGGTCGTATCCGGCCAACGCCGCATAGGCGACAGCGGAACCGCAGGCGGCGAGCAGCCAGCCGCGCAGCGGAATGGCAGCAAGGCCATCGCCCACGTCGGCGAGCGAGATGCCGCGCAGCTCATGATAGAGCAGCCAGAGCGAAAATCCGACGGCGCACAGTCCGATGGCGGGCCACACATAGGATTTCAGCTTCATTGCGCGACGGCCATGCCTATCTGGTTCCTTTCATTTGGGCCGGCGCATCCCCCGCGCCCGAACGGTTTCTCATTTCAGCAATGCCTTATCGAAGCGGTTCGTTCAACCCGCCGGCGCGCCTGCTGGAGGATGCGGCTGGAATTCCTCGCCGACAGGGCCTTGGTGAATGCGCCTTGCGCTGCTATCCTGCCGGCAACGGAAAATCTCGACGGGCCTGCGGCGTCCGGAAACGGTTCGCGCGGCGCGGGAAGGACATTGAAGGTGAAAGATCCCGACGACGGCGCAGATGCGCCGGAAGCGGGCGCGTCCAGAAGCTTTCGGCCGCAGCGTGGCGGCATGAACGGCTTCACCGCCAAGCGGAAACATCGCCCCTTGGCGGGCGCCGGATCCGGTGACGGACAGGCGGGCGGCGTCGCCCAGCAGCAGCCAGGCAAAGGGAAGAAGCGGCGCAAGCGCAAGCGCGGGCGCAAGGTTTTTGCGCGCGACGGCGTGCGCCCGAACCCGGCTGAAACGGCCGCGCCCGCCGAACGGATCGAGTTGCATCCGAACGGCGCGGCGAGCATCGCGCCGCCCGTCAAGGAGGCTGTGCAGCCGCCGCGCAGACGCTTCAACGACGACCTGCCGGTTTTTGCCGCGCTCGACCTCGGCACCAACAATTGCCGGCTGCTGGTCGCGGTGCCGGCGAAGCCGGGCCAGTTCCGCGTCATCGACGCGTTTTCGCGCATCGTGCGGCTGGGCGAGGGGCTTTCGTCGACCGGGCGGCTGAGCCGGCCGGCGATGGACCGCGCCGTCGAGGCGCTGAAGATCTGTAGCGAAAAGCTTGCCAGCCGCTCGATCAGGCGTGCGAGGCTTATAGCCACCGAGGCCTGCCGCTCCGCCGAAAACGGCGTCGAGTTCCTGGCACGCGTCGAGGCGGAGGCCGCTCTGAAGCTGGAGATCATCGATCGCCGCACCGAGGCGCGGCTCGCCGTGTCGGGCTGCGGCTCGCTGGTCGAGCGCGACACGGACGCGGTCGTGCTCTTCGACATTGGCGGCGGCTCGTCCGAGATCGCGCTGATCGACATTTCCGGGCAGAGGTCGCCGCGGCTCGCCAACCATATCGTGTCGTGGACCTCGCTGCCGGTCGGCGTGGTCTCGCTCGCCGAGCGATTCGGCGGCCGCGACGTGACGCGCCAGGTGTTCGAGGCGATGGTTGCCGACGTGACCGGCATGCTGCAGGCTTTCGAAGGTCGCGACAGGATCAACCATCTGATGAAAGCGTCGCGCTTCCATCTGCTGGGGACATCCGGGACGGTGACGACGCTGGCCGGCGTGCATCTCGGGCTCGAAAGATACGACCGCCGCCGCGTCGACGGGCTTTGGATGGACAATGCCAATGTCGATTTGATGATCGAAAAGCTGCTCGGCTGGGACTTCCAGGCGCGCGTGGCCAACGCCTGCATCGGGGCCGACCGCGCCGACCTGGTGCTGGCCGGCTGCGCCATCCTCGAGGCGATCCGCCGCGTCTGGCCGTCGGAACGCCTGCGCGTCGCCGACCGCGGCCTGCGCGAGGGTATTTTGAGCGAATTGATGGCCGACGACGGCGTGTGGCGGCGCAACTGGCGGAACGGAACGCGACCATGACCAAAACACCGGGAAAATCCGGTTCGGGCGGCATCCGCGTCCTGAAGACGCGGGTCAAAAAGAAGAGCGGGCTGAAGGAATCGTCGCGACGATGGCTCGAGCGCCACATGAACGACCCCTATGTGCAGCGCTCGAAGGCTGCCGGCTATCGCTCGCGGGCGGCCTACAAGCTGATCGAGATCGACGACAAGCACCACCTCCTGAAGCCGGGCATGCGCGTCATCGACCTGGGCGCGGCGCCCGGCGGCTGGTGCCAGGTCGCCGCGGCGCGGACAAAATCCACGCCGGAGCATCCCAATGTCGTCGGCATCGACTATCTGGAGATGGACGCGGTGCCGGGCGCGCCGGTGCTGCTGATGGATTTTCTGGAGGAGGATGCGCCGGAGAAGCTTGCCGAGGCGCTCGGCGGGCCGCCGGACATCGTGCTCTCCGACATGGCCGCGCCGACCACCGGCCATCGCCAGACCGACCATATCCGCACCATGCATCTGTGCGAGGTGGCGGCCGATTTCGCCGTTTCGGTGCTGAAGCCGGGCGGCCATTTCCTTGCCAAGACTTTTCAGGGCGGCACCGAAAACAGCGTTCTCACCATGCTGAAGCAGAACTTCCGCTCGGTGCACCACGTCAAGCCGCCGGCCTCGCGCGAGGAATCGGCAGAGCTCTACCTGCTCGCCAAAGGTTTCAAGGGACGAGCGGCCGCCGAGGGTTGAGCGACGCCTGGCGTGTAGCGGAGCAAGCGCCACGATTATTGCGGCGGCTAGCCGGCATCGGGATCGCGCAGGCGATGCCCCGACACCGCATTGCCGGCTTCCGCGCTCAGCCGCATGAACGGTATCACCGACAACGCAGTGATTGCGGCGACCATGAAGAATGCCGTCGAAAAAGCCGCGGCGCCGACCGCCTCTCCCGTAAGCAGCGCGGTCGCCTCCAATATGCCGCCGCCGATGGCGACGCCCAGCGCGATGCTGACCTGCTGGGAGGCTGCCGCGATTGCAGTCGCCTGGCTGGCGTCGCGGTCCTCGACATCGGCGAACACCAGGGCGTTGGCCGCGGTGAAGAACAGCGAGCGCAGGAAGCCGGCGCCGATCAGGACGGGTATGATGATCGCGGCCGAGGTCTGCGGCGTGAACAGCCCGTTGGCGGCGACGAAGCAGGCGGCGAGCAGCACGGCCGCGATCAGCACGGTGCGGAAGCCGCCAATTCTGAGCATCGCCGAGGCCAGGAATTTCATCGCGATCGCGCCGAGCGCGGAAGCGAAGGTCAGCATGCCGGACTGGAAGGGCGTCATGCCGAAGCCGAGCTGGAACATCAGCGGCAGCAGGAATGGCAACCGCGCCGTTGCCGATGCGGAAGATCGAGCCGCCGCTGATGGCGGCGCGAAATACCGGTATCCGGAAGAGGCTGAGGTCCAGGATCGGGTGTGCCGTGCGGCGTGCATGGCGGACGTAGAGAAGGCCTGCGGCGACACCTATGAGCAGCGTGACGATGCCGACGAAGGGCGGCAGCGCCGGCAGGCTCACCACCGAAAGGCCAAAGACGATTCCCGAGGCGGCGACCGCCGAGAGGAGGAAGCCAAGAAAGTCGAGGGGAGGGCTGCCTGCAAGCTCGACATCGGGGAGGAAGCGCCCCGCCAGCCAGATGCCGGCAAGCCCGATCGGCACATTGATGAGAAAGATCCAGTGCCAGCTGAAATAGGTGGTGATGAAGCCGCCAATCGGCGGTCCGACCAGGGGGCCGATCAGGCCAGGTATTGTGAGCCAGGCCATTGCCGCGACGAGTTCGCGCCGCGGCGTGGCGCGCACCAGGACGAGGCGGGCGAGCGGCGTCATCATCGCGCCGCCCATGCCCTGCAGGAAGCGCGCGCCGACGAATGCGCCGAGCGAACCCGCTGCGGCACAGGCGACCGATCCCAGGACGAACACCGCGATAGCAATGCGGAAGATGCGTTTTGCGCCGAATTTGTCGCCCATCCAGCCGCTGATCGGGATGAAGATCGCTAGAGATACGAGGTAGGCGGTCAGCGCCAGCTTGAGCGCGATCGGGCTGGTCCCGATGTCTGCGGCTATCGCCGGCAGCGAGGTCGAGATCACCGTCGAATCCATGTTCTCCATGAACAGGGCGACCGCGAGGATGAGCGGGATGGTGCGTTTCAAGGCATATTCCGGATGTGATTGCCGGCTGCCGGGCGGGGCTGCCGGCAATCAGGGCGGGTATCACGAATGCCGCTCGCTGTCGTCGATTTTTGCCTCGCTTCGGTTGGTCCAGATAGGGCGGGCAGGGGAGAGGAGCGCGGCTTCGGCGCTCCTCTCCCAGCGCAGCGTGGTAGAGGTGGCGAGGGGAGCCGAGACGGTGAAGGGGGTGCGGGAGGGCCGGGGGCATGGATCGGTTTTCTCCATGTTTGAGGGCGCGCGGAAGCGTTCCCGCGCTTCTTCCCGAAGCCGGGGTGTGGGAAGCGGCGCATGGCAGCGACGCCTAATCAATTTAATTTAGTGACGCGCTGCCATGCGCCGCCGGCGTTTTCTCCCCTTGCCGCTCCCGGCCCATGCCCTGTCCCGGTAATCTGGGACAAGGAGCGGGCGCACAGGTTCGACCCGGGGCCGGAGCGCCCCGCGCGACCATGCGGGGAACATCTCCGGCGCCACACTTGCCTGGATGCCGGTCGTGCACACCCGTTCCCACCAGCAAGCTGCCGGGATGGAGTATGCGGGCATCAGGGGAGGGTGTGGACAAAGCTTGGGAAAACATTCCTGACAGATGCTGACAGACGGGCCGCCATGCGCGAGCTGATCGCCAACAGCGCCACGCTCAGACAGCGCGCAGCTATATGCACCGCCATGGACAGCCTCGGCCCGATCGTGGCGGCCAAGTTGCTCGCTATATTGCCCGAACTCGGTTCCATGACACGCCGAAAGGCTGCAGCGCTTGCCGGCGTCGCACCGCATCCCAATGACAGCGGCTTGAAGAAAGGCTACCGCAAAATCCGTGGCGGACGCCCCGACGTCAGAACCACACTGTTCATGCCAGCTCTGCGCGCCGCCGCAGGAAAGGGTGAGTTCGCCGCTTTCTACAAACGCCTCATCGCAAACGGCAAAAAGCCAATGGTCGCAATCGCAGCCGTCATGCGAAAGATCGTCGTGACCCTAAACGCAAGGCTCCGTGACGCAATTCCTCAGAGTTGATGACGAAAGAAAAGAAAAGCGGACACCGCCAATCGCAGGCGTCTGTGATTAGCTGCGGCCTTTCTGTCTTTCGTCACCCTGGAGCAGGAGCGAAGCGCGTTACTGCGCCAAAAGCTCGTCCTGCTCCTGCGTCAGCGGGGTGATGCCGGCGGGGACCGGTTCGGGCGGCGCGTCGCCCTGCGGCTCGGGCGCCGGGGTGGCGCAGGCGGCGAGCAGGATGAGGCCGGCAAGGATTGCGGTGGGCGGGAGGTTCATGAAACGGCGGGTAGGATGGCTTTGGGGCTGGATGAAGGCACCGTGGCGACGCAGAGGCAAGAGGGAATGTCGAAGGCCGCGCGCCGAAAGAGCCTGCGATAGCCAATCTACGGCCTATGACAATCCAGCGCATCGGGTGAGCGGCAAAACGTTGTCGCGAAATGCTATTTCTGCGACATAGCAAAAGTCGGGTGCGAAGCCGTCCCCTTTTAATCCTGATTTTCGCGATAGAACTCGTTGGAAGGCAAAGTGAGCCGTTTCTGAGTCCACTCGTCCATACGTTGACCCCGTATGCAGCGGGCGAGCAGCCGTCCATGCCCGATGTGGTCAAGCTGAACACCAACGAGAATCCCTATGGCCCATCACCTGGCGCGCTAGCCGCTATCTCGGAGCAGCTGAACGATACTCTTCGCCCCTATCCTGAGCCGACCGCTTTGCGGTTGCGCACAGCAATCGCGCAAAGCCATAGCGTCGACCCGAACGAGGTCTTTGTCGGAAACGGGTCGGATGAGGTTTTGGCGCGCACCTTTCAGGCGCTCCTGAACCATGATCTTCCCCTGCTTTTTCCGGACATCACGTACAGTTTTTATCGAACCCACTGCCGCCTCTATGGCATCCGGTTCAACGAAGTGCCCCTCGATGAAGATTTCCAGGTCAGGATTGGGGATTACGGGCAGCTTTGCGGCGCCATCATCCTCCCCAATCCCAATGCTCCAACCGGAATTGCGCTGCCGCCGGCGGAAATAGAAGCCTTGATCGGGGAGCACCCCGACAAGGTCGTGGTCATAGACGAAGCCTATGTGGATTTCGGCGGCACGAGCGCCGTTCCGCTCGTGCGGAAACACGAGAATCTTCTTGTCATCCAGACTTTTTCGAAATCACGCAGCCTTGCCGGCCTCCGGATCGGCTTTGCAATAGGCCAAAGGCCGCTGATCGAAGCTCTGGAGAGGGTCAAGGACAGCTTCAATTCATATCCTCTCGATCGGCTTGCCTTGGCGGGCGCCGTCGCCGCCTGGGAAGATCGAGGCTGGTTCGAACGGGATCGCGATCTGATAATTGCAACCCGGCACAACTTGGCGGCCGCCCTGCGAGGGCTCGGCTTCGACGTGCTTCCTTCATCCGCAAATTTTCTGTTTGTGAGACATCCGCATAGATCAGGCGCTGACTTGAGCGCGCAGCTACGAAGCCGGGCAATTCTGGTACGGCATTTTCCCACGGAGCGAATTCGGGATTTCCTCCGCATCAGCATTGGAACCGACGCTGAATGCGATCGGCTTGTGAGGGCCCTCAAAGAGATATTGGGATGAACCAGTGTCGCGAAACTCTTGATTTCGCGACAGTTTCGTCTCCAGCCTGATCAAGGGCTGGACCTCCGGCTCTAACTTGTCGAACGCAATCTGCCCTGCTAAATTTGACGGTACGGCTGTTTCCTGGACACGGCACGGGTTTCCTGGCGGCTTGCTCGCAAGGAGCACCACCATGCCTGACAAACGCAAAGTCCGGCTTGTCACGTCGGCCCTTTTTGCGGGGCTTTTGGCGCTCGCCGCCTGCCGGGACACGGGAGGCGAAGGCGAATACTTCGAAATCGACGGCAAGCTCTTCGTCTTCAATTATCGTGTCGCCACCGCGACCTACCGTCTTAATCTGAAGCCGCTCCAGCCGGTCGGGGAAGGCCAGACCGTGGTTGCCGCCTTTGAAAACCCTGCCGGCGGCGAGCCGCTCGTGGTCAGGAAGAAAATCTGGCCGATGACCGATAAAACGATGATCGAAAGCCCGCCGCTCCGCTGCGTGAAGAAGGACAAGCCTTACAGGGTGTCAATCAGGATCGAGGGAGCGGATGGCTCGGTGGTGCAGACGTTGGCGACGACGATGGCTTCGTCCCTGGATCAGGACGTGCTGCCCGATCGGCCGCTCGTGGTAGGCCCGGGCTTCGACCCCAATCCCGAACTCGCTGGCAGGCCGGGCGGAAAACTGTATGCGACCAACGAGGCGGGCTGTCCGGTCGTGGAGCGACCGGGCTGCTCCGAGTTTGACGGCCTGACCATTCAGTGCGGGTAATTTTCGTTCATCGGCCGTTCGGGTGACGCCTCGCCGCCCGCGAACGGGGCTTTTACATTTTCGAGCGGCCGCGGAAAGACGTCCACCGGCGTGGAGGAGCCCGACCGTTTCTCCGAGCCCGCGATTTACCTGGTGCGGCGGACCTTCTGCGGTGCGTTCCACCTCGGTTCCCGATTACGGCTTCATTCCAGGCGCTCCGCAAAGGGCCGCGAGCTGGTTGAGCGCGGCGCCCCAGCCTTCCTGAAACCCCATCTCGTCGTGCTTGCGGCTGTCGGCGGCATTTCTGTGCAGCACGCGGGCCGAATACCGGGTGCCCTGTCCCTCCGCCTCGAACGTGATGATCGCGGTCAGCGCCAGCCAAGGTTCCGTCGGCCGCCAACCCTCGGCGAGCGCCGTGGTGAACACGAGGCGCTTTTCGGGGACTATGTCCAGAAAACAGCCTTCGACATGCGGCTGGAATTCGCCACCGCCCTCGCGCATCTTCGTCTCGAAGCCGCCGCCCGGGCGCAGGTCCAGTTTGATGACCTTGCATTCGATGGGATCGGGTATCCACCATTTCGCAAGATGCTCGGGCCTGCTCCATGCCTTCCAGACGGTGGCCGGCGGAGCGCTGATTAAGCGTGAGATTGTAAGCTCAGTGTTTTCAACCGTCATTTTCATTGTCCCGTGACATTTGGGTTTCGACATAGTCTGCAAGCCGATCCGTTCTGGCCTGCCAAAGCGCGCGCTGCTCGGAAAGCCATGACTCGGCCTCCGCCAACCGCCCGATCTTCACCTGGCAAGTGCGGGTGCGGCCGGTCTTTTCGGTCGTTATAAGTCCGCTCTCCTCAAGCACCCGCAGGTGCTTCAGGAAGGCTGGGAGCCCCATATCGAATGGCTCCGCCAATTCCTTGACGGGTGCGGGACTCTTTGTCAGGCGGCTGATGACCGCTCTTCTGGTGGGGTCGGAAAGCGCGTGGAATGCGGCATCGAGTGGCGTTCGATAGTTCTCCATGTGGTGAACTATAGACAAAGGTTCACCATATGGCAAACAAAATCGGTGAAGCGCGGTTTCATCCGCTACTTTCCTGTTCGATGGCGGGCGTTACTTGTGACAAGACAAACAGGATGTAAGGCTATCTGCGAGCAGGCTGGTCGAGGAGACCCCACCCTCATGAAGCGAATGACCGAAGAGCATCTCGCGGTTCTGCGCCGGCACATGGTCGAGATGATTGCAATCCATGCCGACCTTGCAAGCGAAGAACTCGGCAAGGCCGCGCTCGATGAACGCGTGATGGCGGCGATACGGCGGGTGCCGCGGCATCGCTTCGTGCCAGCCTCGGTTGCGCCTTATGCCTACCAGGACATGCCGCTGCCGATCGGCTTCGATAAAACCATCTCGCAGCCCTTCATCGTCGCTCTCATGACCGATCTCCTGGCCCCACAGCCGCACGAGGCAGTGCTCGAGATCGGCACCGGCCTGGGCTACCAAACCGCAATCCTCGCGGAACTCGCCGGGCAAATCTGGAGCGTCGAAATCATCGAGGAATTCGCAAGCCACGCCGAGGCTCTGCTGCAGAGCCTCGGCTTCTCCAATATCGGCATTCGCGTCGGAGACGGGTCGCGCGGCTGGCCTGAGCACGCACCATTCGACAAGATTCTTGTCGCGGTCGCGGCCGACCGTGCGCCTCCGGCTTTGCTTGAGCAGCTCAAGCCGGGGGGACGCCTGGTTCTGCCTGTGGGATCTGAAGACGCGCAGTTGCTGACCGTCATCGACAAGGATGCGGCGGGGCAACTCAAGACTCGGAAACTCATCCCGGTTCGGTTCAGCCGGCTCGAAACGGTCTGATGGAGTGCGGAAATCCGGCCAACCGCGCCTTCCGGTCGCCATGCCGATCGCCGGAATTTCGCGCGTCAGCGTTGGCGAGACGAACGCTTCCGGGTGGAGAAAATCGGTTGACTATCTATTTCGGAAGAGAGCTAACATCTAGACTTCAAAGCGAAAGGAACACGCAATGGCAGTTGCCAAGAACACGATCTGCCTCTGGTACGACAAGGACGCCGAGGCTGCCGCCCGCTTCTACGCCGAGACGTTTCCTGACAGTTCGGTGGGCGCCGTGCAACGTGCGCCCGGCGACTACCCGGCCGGCAAGGAGGGCGAAGTGTTGACGGTCGACTTCACGGTTGCGGGCATTCCTTGTCTCGGCCTCAACGGGGGTCCCGCCTTCAAGCACAACGAAGCCTTCTCGTTCCAGATCGCCACCGACGATCAGGAGGAGACCGACCGCTACTGGAATGCCGTCGTCGGCAATGGCGGCCAGGAGAGCGCGTGCGGCTGGTGCAAGGACAGATGGGGCGTTTCCTGGCAAATCACTCCGCGCGTCCTGATTGACGCCCTGGCGGCTGGCGGCGACGAAGCGAAGCGGGCGTTCGACGCCATGATGACCATGAGGAAAATCGACGTCGCGGCGATCGAGGCGGCGCGGCGCGGCTGACGCTCGGCACCTGTCGGCCGACGTCCGGTCTATAAGATAAAGCTGCCGCTTGTTTCTGGAACGACTGGATGAACTACCTTCGCCCAGGCCGCTCATTTCTGAACGCAAGCAACGCAACGCCGCCGCCTCCAACAGCGAGCCTGGAGGCGAAGGCGTTGCGCAGTAGCAGTCAGCCGTAAGCCACCTCGTCACGCTTTGCCCGCGAAGCCTCGCCGCCGTCCACGTGAAGCGCCACGCCGGTCGCACCCGGATCGCCCAAGTCGGGGCGAAGCTGCATGCTCGGAATCAAGTAATCGCCGCCATTCTGCTGGCGATACGGAATGGGCGGGGTGGTCGCGAGCGTCCGCATCCTTTCGCGGAGGTGCCGGGCTATCGGCTCGAAATCAGCTTCATCGAGACGATCTACCCTGTAAACGACGAACGGCGGAAGGACGTCGTAGCCCGGATAGTAGAGGATCCCATGATTGATCGGGAACAGCAGGTCGTCGATCGGCCCGTTGACCCCGCGAGCGGCGTAATGCTCCTCCCAGCCGCCGGCGGTTACGATCAACATTGCGCGCCTCCCCGCCAAAGTTCCCTCACCGTAGCGGTCACCCCATCGCTTATCACTATGCTCGCCGACGCCATAAGCGAATCCGTATGCGAACACCCGATCGACCCAGCCTTTGAGGATGGCCGGCATGGAAAACCACCAGAGGGGGAACTGGAGGATCAGGATGTCGGCCCATAGAAGCTTCTCGATCTCGGCTCTGACATCTTCGGTCAGAGAGTCGGCGGCAAAGGCGTCCTTTGAGGCCGCGACCGGTATGAACCGCGCGTCCTGCGTCAACAAGGGAAAGTCGGCGCGGTCGACATGCGGCTTCCAGCTGTCGGCATAGAGGTCCGACACCCGCACCTCGTGACCTTGCGTCTCGAGTTCCTTGATGGCGACGTCGCGGAGCGCGGCATTGAGCGAGCGCTGTTCGGGATGAGCGAAGACAAGCAGGACTTTCATGGGTTAGCTCCAGTGATGAGAAATTACCCCTTCAGGTAGACGGCCCAATAATGATCCACTAGATGTAGATAATGCATAGGATCATGCCGAAAAATGGATAAATCCGACATCACGCTTGAACGCATGCGAACCTTCGTCCGCGTCTCCGAGCGCGGGAGCCTGTCAGCGGTCGCGCGCGAGCTCGGAGTTGGGCAGTCGACGATAACGCGACATCTTCGAGAGCTAGAGGAGGCTGTCGGCGTGCCTTTGCTCAGCAGGACCACTCGGCGTGTCACGATGACTGATGAAGGCAGCCGCTATTATGCCAACAGCGTTCAGATCCTGCGGCTCGTGGAACAGGCCCGCGATGAAGCGCGGGGCACGCGTGGAGCGCCTGCCGGCACAATCCGGATATCCTGCACGGGGGCCTTCGGGGTCTTGCATCTCAGCCGGCTGATCTTCGCGTTTCAGGACCGCTATCCCGATATCGGGGTCGACCTCAGCCTCACGGACGAGCGCATCGATCTTGTCCGGGAGGGGGTCGACATCGCGCTTCGGCTGGGTCCGCTCACCGACAGTTCCGTGAAACTGCGGGCTCTCGGTCTTTCCCGGCGTCTGCTTGTGGCCGCACCAGACTATCTCGCGGCGCGAGGGAGACCGGCTGCTCCGCAGGACCTAGGTGGCCATGAAGGCATCCGGATGACGAACGTGGCGGGGAGCGACATCCTCGTCCTGCAGGGGCCGGACGGCGAACGCCATGACGTGCCCTTCGCAGGACGATTTCGGGTGGACCACGGGCTTGCCGCGCGTGAAGCCCTTGTCGCTGGGCGCGGCATCGCACCTGCCCATCACTGGCTCGTCGACGATCTCTTGGCGGCCGGCCGCCTCGAAGCGATTCTGCTGAACTATACGCTGCCTCCCGTCCCGCTGAGCATGCTGATTGTCCCGGAGCGTGCGGGCATTGCTCGGGTCCGACTGCTGATCGACTTTCTCGCTGAGCAGATTGGCGGCATCCCGGGGATCGCGCAGCCACGGCCGACGCGTTAGCTCGCGAGCATCACTGCTCTGTCGGCGCGGGCATTGCAGACCGGCGGCTTTCGCGGAATTTCAACCTGAGACACTGGCGCGCATCGGGCCGGCTTTTCATCGCGCGACATACGTGGTACCAGCCCTTGCCAATCCTGCAAGGGAAGATCACGAGTCGGCGCAGTCCAATGGGCTTGAGCGCCGGCTTCATGTATTTGAGGGTTTGGCATGGCAAAGATCATCGAAACGGCAACCGGCACGCTTGCTCTCACCTTCGACGACGTGCTCCTGCAGCCCGGCCATTCCGAAGTGATGCCCGGCGAGACCGATGTGCGCACCCGCATCGCCGGCGACATCGACTTGAACACTCCGATCCTTTCGGCGGCCATGGACACCGTGACGGAGGCGCGGCTCGCCATCGCCATGGCGCAGGCCGGCGGGCTGGGCGTCATCCACCGCAACTTCTCGCCGGCCGAACAGGCCGAGCAAGTGCGCCAGGTCAAGAAGTTCGAATCCGGCATGGTGGTCAATCCGGTCACGATCGGGCCGGACGCCACGCTTGCCGACGCGCAGGCGCTGATGCGCACCTACTCGATTTCCGGCATTCCGGTGGTTGAGAATGGCGGCACGGGCGGCCATGTGGTCGGCCGGCTGGTCGGCATCCTGACCAATCGCGACGTGCGCTTCGCCACCGATCCGGGCCAGAAGGTCTATGAACTGATGACCCGGGAGAACCTGATCACGGTGAAGGAGACCGTCGACCAGACGGAAGCCAAGCGGCTGCTGCACCAGCACCGCATCGAAAAGCTACTGGTCGTCGACAAGGCCGGAAACTGCGTCGGCCTGATAACGGTCAAGGACATCGAAAAGTCGCAGCTCAATCCGAACGCCACCAAGGACAGCCAGGGACGGCTGCGCGCGGCGGCCGCAACCAGCGTCGGCGACGATGGTTTCGAGCGCGCCGAGCGCCTGATCGACGCCGGCGTCGACCTTCTGGTGATCGACACAGCGCACGGCCATTCGCAGCGCGTCCTCGATGCCGTGACGCGGGCGAAGAAACTTTCCAATTCGGTGCGCATCATGGCCGGCAACGTTGCGACGGCCGCCGGCACGCAGGCGCTGATCGACGCCGGCGCTGACGCGGTCAAGGTCGGCATCGGCCCCGGCTCGATCTGCACGACGCGGATCGTCGCCGGCGTCGGCGTGCCGCAGCTTTCGGCGATCATGTCGGCGGTGGAGGCGGCTGAGAAGGCCGGCGTTTCGGTGGTGGCCGACGGCGGCATCAAATATTCGGGCGATCTCGCCAAGGCGCTTGCCGCCGGGGCGAGCGCGGCGATGATCGGCTCGCTGCTCGCCGGCACAGACGAGAGTCCCGGCGAGGCCTATCTCTACCAGGGCCGCTCGTTCAAGGCCTATCGCGGCATGGGCTCGGTGGGCGCGATGGCGCGCGGCTCGGCCGACCGCTATTTCCAGGCCGAGGTGCGCGACACGCTGAAGCTGGTGCCGGAGGGGATCGAGGGCCAAGTGCCTTACAAGGGCCCGGTGGCGGGCGTGCTGCACCAGCTTGCCGGAGGGCTGAAGGCGGCGATGGGCTATGTCGGCGCGCGCGACCTGGCCGATTTCCGGGAGAGGGCGACCTTCGTGCGCATCTCAAATGCAGGCCTGCGCGAGAGCCACACGCACGACGTGACGATCACACGCGAAAGCCCGAATTATCCGGGTGGGATCTGAACAAGCGGATGAGGGTCTGAAAATACCGATCGATGAGCGCTATCGACACGCGACCCATTTGAAAAGCTTATTGGTCGATCGAGGTTGACCTGCCAGACCGATACCGCACGTCGTCGCGTGAGATGCCGATGTCGTTGAGAATGTCATCCGGTGAACGGCTCAATTGATCCGTTGCCCGCCACATAGCATTTCGCTTGGCGCGACGGCGGGACCACCTGCGAATCGAACCGACGGCGACAAGAAGAAACTTATCCATCATCGGATGTCCCTTCCCTGAATTAACGAGGGAATGCGGGCGGCCTGCCTGGGGCAAAGCCGCAGCGATCTGTGAACGATCTAAGCGTAGCGATCCCGGGACTGGTTGTGCTGGGCCATGCGGCGGGCGAAGGCCGGCCCCGGGCCGCGCATGTAGTGCAGCTCCGGGCGGTAGCGCGGCGCCACGAATTCGCGAACCGCTGATAAAAGTTGCATGACGGGAGCCAGGAGTTTCATAACACCGGTCCTTTTCCCTCATTAGCCTCGATGTTGGCTACCGAGGCCTGGAATTTGATGTGTAAAGGGTAAGCAGTGGCGTCGGTTTCGTATGTGAGGATTCACACACCCTGCGAAAGCAGTCGCAAAATCGTCGCTCGCCACCCGGCAACGCTGCGACGGCGATCAATTTCCTTTCGGGAGTGAGCCAAGGGAAGTACACTTGGTCGAACAACCAAGGATATGCCGTCGTGACATCCTCGCTTCCCTTCATGTCGAGGCTGGATAACACCGACCTGGCCGCTATTGCCCGGCGCTGGAGCGAGTGCAACTATCGGCACAATGAGCTGATCATCGCGCATGGCGACAGTGATCGGGACGTCTTCTTCCTGCTGGCGGGGCGGGCTCGGGTCACGATGTTTTCAGAGGACGGCAGGGAGATTGCCTATCGCGACATTACGCCAGGCGAAATTTTTGGGGAATTGGCCGGGATTGATGGGAAAGCGCGCTCGGCCAGCGTCGTTGCGCTTGAGCCAACCCGAGTTGCGCGACTGACCGGGGTGGCATTCCGGGACATTGTTATCAACCATCCGAATTTCGCCTGGGTGCTTCTTGAGCATTTGTCGGCTCAGTTGCGGCGCATGACCGACAGGGTTTTCGAGTTCAGCACTCTGGTCGTGCGCAAACGCCTGATCCTTGAACTGTCGCGCCGGGCGGAGGAGATCGGGCCAGTAAACGGCCAGGTATCCATAAGCCCGGCGCCGACGCACTCCGAGTTGGCGGCAACGATCAGCACCCACCGGGAAGCGGTCTCACGCGAGATGAGCGCCCTCGCCAAGAAGGGGCTCATCGAAAGGCGCGGGAGAAGGCTTATCCTGCACGATCTTGCCCTGCTCGAAAGGCTCGCCGCGAAAAAGGAATAGCCGAAGCGGCCTGCTGCAAAAGCTCGTCGACCGCGGATGGGGCAGGGGGAGCGGATGAACCCGACGCAGATTTTCTGGCCGATGATCGCCCACGTCGTGCTGGTCTATATCGTTTATCTCGTGATGTTTAGGCGCAGGATCGGTGCAGTCAGGTCGGGCGAAGCGCAGGCATCGCAGTTCCGCGACCGTGGTGGGGATCCCAGAAGCAGCGCCAGTTCGAGCGCGAGCCTGATGAACCAGTTCGAACTGCCGGTGCTGTTCCACGTCGTCTGCCTGGCGCTATTCGTGACAGCAGGCATCTCGTGGTTCGCGCTCGTCCTGGCGTGGCTGTTCATGGCCACGCGTTATGTGCATGCGTGGCTGCATCTGACCAACAATCGACTACGCCACCGCAATCCGGCCTTCGTAGCCGGCGCGGTCGTGCTCGCCTTGCTGTGGATCTATTTCGCCCTGCACCTGCTGGCGGTAGTCTAGTTGGTGAGATCGGCCTGCAACTGGCGGCTTTCTGCTGTTCAGGTCAGCGCGGCGTCTCGAATACCGCGATCTTCTTGCGGTCGAATTTGAGGGCGATCTCGCCGCGCACCAGCTTGACGGCGATGTCGCCGAAAACCTCGCGCCGCCAGCCATGCATGGCGGGAACGTCGGCGGCTTCGCCTTCGGCGGCGATGCGGTCGATGTCGTCTCCCGAGGCGAGAACCTTCGCCGCGACGCCTTCCTGCTCAGCGACCTGACGCAGAAGCACTTTCAACAGTTCGGCGGCGGCGCTGGTGCCTTCCGGCGCTTGCGCGAACCGCGGCAGCTTGGGCATTTCTTCCTTCGGGATTTCGAGTGCGGCATTGACAACTTCCAGCAGGGCGGTCGCGGTCGACGAGCGCTCCCAACCCTTCGGCACCGTGCGCAGCCTGGCCAGCGCGGCGGCATCACGCGGCTGCTGCTGGGCCACCTCGTAGATCGCGTCGTCCTTGAGCACGCGGCCGCGCGGCACGTTGCGGTCTCGCGCCTCGCGTTCGCGCCAGGCCGCCACCGCCTGCACCACCGCCAGTTCGACCGGCTTCCTCAGCCGCATCTTGAGGCGCTTCCAAGCATCGTCGGGATGCGGGTCGTAGGTCTCGCGCGAGGTCAGGATCTCCATTTCCTCGTTCAGCCAGTGGGCGCGGTTGTCACGCTCGAGCCGCGCCTTCAGGTGCTGATAGACCTCGATCAGATGCGTGACGTCGGCCAGCGCATATTCGAGCTGCTTGTCCGACAGCGGCCGGTGGCGCCAGTCGGTGAAGCGCGACGACTTGTCGAGTTGCGCGCCGGTGATGCGCTGCACCAGCTGGTCGTAGGAGACGCTGTCGCCGAAGCCGCAGACCATCGCGGCGACTTGGGTATCGAATACCGGATGGGGAAGAAGCCCGCCGAGATGGAAGACGATCTCGATGTCCTGGCGCGCGGCGTGAAAAACCTTGGTGACGGCTTCGTTGGCCATCAGCGCGAAGAACGGGGCGAGATCGATGTCGGGCGAAAGCGGGTCGACCAGAGCGCTGACGCCGGGGGCCGCCATCTGGATCAGGCAGAGCTCGGGCCAGTAGGTGGTTTCGCGGATGAATTCGGTGTCCACGGTCACGAAGCTCGACTTTTCGAGCGCCGCGATGGCCGTTTCAAGTTCGTTCTGGGTCTTTATGACGTGCATGAAGGCTCTTCGGCTTCAAAATGGGTCTGTCTCCATTTCAGCCGCGGAGGCTTTCGTCAAGCGTAACCGGCGTTTGCGGCTAGTCTGCGGGCTTGTCGCCACCGCCATTGCGGCGGGCCAGCCGGGCGAAAATGGGGGAGGTGCGTAGCAGCGCGATGAAGCGACCGCGCTTGGATGCCGGCACGGCCGAGCGCACCAGCATGCGGTAGAGGATGATGAAGATCAGGACCGCGTAGACAAGCGCGGAGAAGATGAACAGCGAGTGCGGGCCGAAGTTCTGCATGACCCACGAAGCCGAGATCGGACCGCCGATCGCGCCGAAGGAATAGAAAAGCATCAGGGCCGCGTTCACCAGGACAAACTCGTCCTTTCCGGCGCGATCATTGGCGTGGGCGGCCGAAAGCGAGAACAGCGGCATGGCGAAGGAGCCGAATACGAACACGATGACGAAATTGGTCAGCGCGTCGCTGCCGGCGAAGAAGACCAGGGCCAGCGCAGAGGCGAGCGCGCCGATCGTCGTCAGCAGGAGCACCATGCGGCGGTCCCAGATGTCGGACAGGTAGCCGAGCGGGTACTGGATGATGGCGCCGCCGATGATGCCGACGCTGACGAAGGTCACCACGTCGGTGACGTTCATGCCAATCTGCTCGGCATAGACAGGGCTCAGCGTGCGGAACGAGCTGTTGGTGACGCCGACCGCGATACAGCCGATGCAGCCGAGCGGCGAAATGCGCCAGACCCGCGCGAGATCGAGCTTCACGCTTTCCGGCGGCGTCGGGTTGGAGCGGTCGCCAAGCGAGACCGGCACCAGGGACAGCGTGATCAGGATCGACATGATGGCGAAGATGGCGAAGCCGTCCGGTCCGAACACCGGGATCAGGAATTGCGCGCCAGTGACCGAGCCGATGTCGATGATGCGATAGAGCGCGAGCACGCGGGCGCGATCGTGGTTGGACACGCCGGAGTTCAGCCAGCTTTCCATGATGGTGAACAGGCCGGCGAAGCAGAAGCCCGACGCGAAGCGGACCGCCGACCACATGACCGGGTCGATGACCAGTACGAGCAGCAAAGTGCCGGCGGACGCGATCGCGGCGAGCGCCGAGAAAGAGCGGACATGGCCGACCGCCTTCAAGATGCGGGTGATAAACACGCAGCCGAGCAGGAAGCCGGCGAAATAGGCCGTGCCCATGAAGCCGATCGTCGACGAGGAAAAACCTTCCGAGGCGCCGCGAAGCGCGATCAGCGTGCCTTGCAGTCCATTGCCGCCGAGAAGAATGCCCGCGGCGATGAGGAGGGGGATCAGCGGGCGGACGGAGGACATGAAGCCATGGGCAAAGAAGTATCTGATTCCTCTATAGTATGAAGAGGGAGGGGTGGCGATGCACCAATTGGCGCGCCTGCTGGTCCAGCCGATCTTGTGAAAATTTCACATTTTCTGTATGATTTTTGTGAAGGAGAATCCGCTATGGCCACGATGACCGTTTCCCTGCCCGACCCGATGAAGGAATGGATCGAGATGCAGGTCGAAGATGGCGAATATGCGAGCTCGAGCGATTATGTGCGCGATCTCATCCGCCGCGACCGCGAACGCCGCAACGAAGCGCGACTCGAGGAGCTTCGCCGCATCGTCGACGAGGGCCTGAACGGTGGCGTCAGCAAGCGCAGCCTCGACGAAATCTTTGCCGACGCGGAGGCAAGGGCGCGCGCACGCGGCTTGATAGATGACTGAATATCGCCTGTCGGACTTTGCTGCGTCGCAATTGGATGACATTTTCGACTACGGGTTCGCCAACCTTGGGCCGAACCAGGCAAGGCGATATCTGGAAAGCTTCCGGCACTGTTTCAGCCTCTTGGCCGACAATCCCCGCATGGGGCGGCTGTCGGACACGATCCGTGCAGGTTTGCGCCGACACGAGCATGGCAGCCATGTCGTGATCTACAAGGAGCAGCCCGATCACGTGCTGATCGTCGCTGTCGTTCACGGCCGCAGCGTCAAGGGACTGAAGCTTTAGCGGCGTCCCGCTGCTTCGCCTTGACAAATCGGCAGCGTCCGCCGAGCCCATCAGGTGGCCGGCTCGGCCTCGGCCAACATGCCGTCCACGAGGTGAATGCGGCGATCGGTACGCGCGGCCATCTCGAGGTCGTGCGTGACGATGATCACCGTCTTGCCCTGTTCGCGCACCAGCATCTCTAGGATGGAAAAGACCTGTTCGGAACTCTTGCTGTCGAGGCTGCCGGTCGGTTCGTCGGCGAGGAGAAGCGCAGGGTTGTTGGCCAGCGAGCGGGCGACCGCGACGCGCTGGCGCTGGCCGCCGGAAAGCTGAGACGGCAGTTTGTGAACATGGTCGCCAAGTCCGAGTGAGACAAGCAGGCTCTCGGCGCGCTCGTCGATCTCGGCCCGCGACAGCTTGCCGAGCTTGCGCATCGGAATGGCGATGTTGTCGCGGGCTGAGAACTCCGGCAGAAGAAAGTGAAACTGGAAGACGAACCCCATCTTTTCGAGCCGCAGCCGGGCGCGTTCGGCCTCGCTCATGGCGCCGCAATCCTGGCCGTCGATGGTCAGTGTGCCGCCGGTCGGCTGGTCGAGCACTCCGAGCAGGTAAAGAAGGGAAGATTTGCCGGAGCCAGAGGGTCCGGTGATGGCGACGAATTCGCCTTCGCCGACGGTCAGGCTGACGTCCTTGACCAGGGTGACCGGCACCGTTTCGGGCAGGATGCGAGTAAGCTTGTCCGTCACGACCAGATCGTTCACGACGCACCCCTGATGATGTCGACCGGATTTAGCCGGGCCGCCCGGCGCGCCGGCAGGTAGCCGGCGACGGCCGCGGAACCAAGCGCGAAGCTGCTGGCGATCGCGTAGTGCAGCGTGCTCCAGGCGATGGGCAATTCGGTGATCTCCTGGCCGCCGGCGTCGAGTTCAGATCGGATCGAGGACAAAGCCAGCGTCAACGCGAAGCCGAGCATCCAGCCGAACCCCGAACCGGCGGCGCCGATCGCCACGCCTTCGATCACGAACATACGCTGCATGTCGCCCTGGCTGAAACCGAGTGATTTCATGATGGCGATGTCGCGCGCTTTTTCATGGGTGATGGTGGAGATGATGTTGAAGATGCCGAAGCCGGCGACGAGCATGATGGCGGCGACCACGGTGTACATTATGACGTTACGCACGACGAAGGCTTCCATGATGCCTTCGTTGGCTTCCTGCCAGGCGACGGCTTTATAGCCGAGTTCCGCCTCGATGCGCCGCGCGACGGCCGGCGAGGAGTAGGGGTCGTCCAGCTTGATGCGAACGTCGTTGATCGCGTTGGCTCGCTCGGAGACGATCTGCGCGTTCTTGAGCAGGACATAGGCCTCGCTCTCGTCGCGCGCGGTGGTGCCGGTATGGAACAGTCCGACGATCTTGAACGCGCGCGACAGGCCGGTCGAAGAAACGGCAAAGACCGTGTCGCCGATGCCGGCGCCGAGTTTCTCGGCCATGCGGTCGCCCACCACGATGTTGTTGCCGCCGGAAACCAGCGCAGCGAAGCTGCCTTCGGTGAAGTCTCCGATGATTGGCGAGACGGCGCCTTCGGTGGCCGGATCGACGCCGATGATGGAAGCGCCGGCCTCCCGGCCCGAATAGCGGATGACGCCCTGGGTCCTGAGGCTCGCCGAGAAGCGCCCGGGCAGCCATTCCCTCAACCAGGTAATAGCGGCGGTCGGATTGACGATGCCGCGCCGGTCGTCGGGCGGCCTCAGTCCCGAAATCTCCACCGCGGCGAAGGCATCCTCCGCGGGCTGGCGTTTGGGCGTGCGGCGCTCGTCAGTGATCTGGACATGCGGCATGGTGTCGATCAGCTGTTCGACAAAATCGTCCTGCCCGCCCTGCATCAATGCCGCCATGGCGATCGAGAATCCGACACCGACCGCCACCCCGATCACCGCGACGAGGGTTTGCCGCCCCCGTCCCAGGATATGGGTGAGTGCGATGTCGAGGATGAGCCGCATGTCAGCCGCCTTCCGCTTGCGCGGTCGCGCCATCTTCGAGCACCCGCGCGGACGCTCCATCTTCGAGGTTTTCGGGGTATGGTGAGACGATCTTCGCTGACTGGTCGATGCCGGAAAGAATCTCGACATCGGCGGTGCCGCGAATACCGGTCTCGACGGGCCGGCGACGGGCGATCTCGCCCTCCAATACGAAGACCGCATCGTCCCTGACCGCGAGCGAAGGCAGCAACAGCGCTTCGCGCGAAACGCGAATGACGATGTTGACGTCGGCCGACATGCCGATCCTCAGCGGCGTATCGGCCGGAAGCGACAGGCGGACACGGTAGGTCTTTGTTACTGGGTCGCCCTTCGGCGTGATGCTTTGCACTTCGGCCGAAAGCTCCTTGCCGGGAAAGGCATCGGAGCGGAGCAGAGCGCGCTGGCCTATCTCAACACGCGGAATGTCCTCCTCGTTGACCTCGGCGACGGCGATCAGCGGGGAGGGACGTCCGACCCAGAACAGCACCACGCCGGGTTCGCCGATTTCCCCGACTTCCGCATCCTGGCGCAGCACGACGCCGTCGCTCGGCGCTGCGAGCACGTAGTTGGCGAGCCGCGCCTCCTGGCCGGCGATCAGCGCCTCGAGCTGCGAGACCTGACTCTCGGCCCGGTCGAGCTCGTTCAGGTTGGCGACCTTGCGGTCGACCAAAAGCGCAATGCGATCACGCTCGGCAGCCGCGAGCCGGTGGCGCGCCTTGAGTTCGCCCAGCGCGGCCTGCGCTTCCGTGTCATCGAGGCGGGCCAATTGATCGCCCTGGGCCACGGTTTCGCCCTCGCAGTTGCAGACCCAGACGATCCGTTCGCGCACCAATGCGGTGACCTTCGCCCAAGTCCGCGGCTCGATAACGCCGCTGGCATAGACGATCTCGGCGACATCGCCCCGCGTCGGCGCGACGATGGACACCAACGCCGGGCGGTTCAGATACCAGTAGCCGGCAGTGGCCGCCGCCGCGACGGCCACGATCGCCAGGACGGTTCGCAAAGCTTTCATCGCCGACTCCATCGAAACGGCACTTATAATACAACACCGTATTGTAAATTAATAGGCCAGTGTCTAGAATTGGGGTGCCACCGGGGGAACTGGTGCAAGAACGAAAGGAGTGAGATTGGCGAAGGCAGGCAGAGCAGCCGGACGGCCGAGGCGTCCTGAAACGGACGACGCCATCCTTTCCGCCGCGCTCGCTCTCTTCATGGAGGGCGGGCTGGACGGCGCCAGCTTCGAGCAGGTCGCTAGAAGGGCCGGCGTGACCCGCGCCACCATCTATCGCCGCTGGTCGTCGCGCGAAGCGCTGGTGGCGCGTGCACTGGGGCGGCTGAAGGAGCAGGGGGAGGAGCCGCTCGGCCGCTGGCAGGACGTTTCGCTCGAAACCATGATCGGCATGATCGTAGAGCATGGGCCGAAAGGCTGGATCGAGACGGACGCACGACGGCTTCTCGCGCGTATAATGGGCTCGGTGCCGGACTCGCCGCAACTCATCCAGATTTTCTGGGACGTCTATGCCGCACCAAGGCGCACTGCGTTTAACGCAATCGTCGCCAAGGCAAAAAGCGAGGGCATCCTGCCTGAGGGAACTGATCCCGACGTGTTCCAGACGATGCTCGGGGGAGCCGTGATGTACAAGCTGCTGTTGGAACCAGGCGAAAAATCGGAGGAGGAACTGCGCGCCTTTATCCTGCTCGTGCTGCGTCAGCTCGGACTTGGGGAGATACTGGACAGGCTTGGCCTCTGACGGCCGGATCGACAGGCAGGGGCCGCGGCGGACTGAATCGCTCGGCACGGCGCGCAATCCGGCGCGAAGCGGTCGCCTTGACAAAGCTTCCATCACATGCGCTTTTCGCCGCGATTTCAGGGCAGGGCGCCAGTTCGCTCTCCCAGGCACAACCCCTTCGATCGGAAGCCTTGAATATGCACCGTTACCGCAGCCATAACTGCGCCCAGTTGAGAAAGTCCGATGTCGGGCAGAGCGTCCGCCTGTCGGGCTGGGTCCACCGCGTCCGCGATCATGGTGGCCTGCTGTTCATCGACATGCGCGACCACTACGGACTGACGCAGATCGTCGCTGATCCGGACTCGCCGGCTTTCAAGGTTGCCGAGACCGTGCGCGGCGAATGGGTGATCCGCGTCGACGGCGAGGTCAAGGCGCGGTTGGCCGATACCGTGAACCCCAACCTGCCGACCGGCGAGATCGAGATTTTCGCGCGCGAAATCGAGGTTCTGTCGGCCGCGAAGGAGCTGCCGCTACCGGTGTTCGGCGAGCCGGACTATCCCGAGGACATCCGCCTCAAATACCGTTTCCTCGATTTGCGCCGAGACACGCTGCACAGGAACATCGTGGCGAGGACGAAAATCATCGCCGAGATGCGCGAGCGCATGGAAGAGGTGGGCTTCACCGAGTTCTCGACGCCGATCCTGACCGCGTCGAGCCCAGAGGGCGCACGCGACTTCCTGGTGCCGAGCCGCATCCATCCCGGCAATTTCTACGCGCTGCCGCAGGCGCCGCAAATATACAAGCAGCTGATCATGGTCTCCGGCTTTGATCGTTATTTCCAGATCGCGCCGTGCTTCAGGGATGAAGACCCCCGCGCGGACCGGCTGCCGGGCGAATTCTACCAACTCGACCTCGAAATGAGTTTTATCGAACAGGAAGACGTGTTCCAGACCATGGAGCCGGTGATGCGTAGCGTCTTCGAGGCCTTTGCCAACGGCAAGCCGGTGACGCAGGATTTCCCGCGTATTCCCTTCGATGTCTCGATGCGCAAATACGGCACCGACAAGCCGGACCTGCGCAACCCGATCGTCATGGACGACGTGTCCGAACACTTCCGCGGGTCGGGCTTCAAGGTGTTCGCGGGCATTCTGGCCGGCGACCCGAAGGCCGAGGTGTGGGCCATTCCGGCGAAGACCGGCGGCAGCCGCGCCTTCTGCGACCGCATGAACTCCTGGGCGCAGGGCGAGGGCCAGCCGGGGCTCGGCTATATCTTCTGGCGCAAGGAGGGCGAAAAGCTCGAAGGCGCCGGACCCATCGCCAAGAACATCGGCGACGAGCGGACCGAGTCGATCCGGGTCCAACTCGGACTGGGCGAGGGCGACGCCGCGTTCTTCGTCGCAGGCGACCCGAAGAAATTCGTGTCGTTTGCGGGCGCGGCGCGAACCCGCGCCGGCGAAGAACTGAACCTTGTCGACCGCGACCGTTTCGAACTGTGCTGGATTATCGATTTCCCGTTCTTCGAGTGGAACGAGGACGAGAAGAAGATCGACTTCGCGCACAACCCGTTCTCGATGCCGCAGGGCGGCATGGAAGCGCTGACGGGCCAGGAGCCGCTCGGCATAAAGGCGTTCCAGTACGACATGGTCTGCAACGGCTTCGAAATCGCCTCGGGCGGCATCCGCAACCACCTGCCCGAAACCATGGTGAAGGCGTTTGAGATGGTCGGGTTGTCGCGTGAAATCGTCGAAGAACGCTTCGGCGGGCTTTATCGCGCGTTCCAGTACGGCGCGCCGCCGCATGGCGGCATGGCGGCCGGCATCGACCGTGTCGTCATGCTGCTGGTCGGCGCGAAGAACCTGCGCGAGGTGACGATGTTCCCGATGAACCAGCAGGCATACGATCTGCTGATGAGCGCGCCCGCGGAGGCGACGCCGCAGCAACTGCGCGAGCTCGGGCTGCGCGTGGCGACGCCTAAGAAAGAAGTTTAGGCAAACCTCGCAAACGACTCACAGGAAAAGAAAAAGCCCGGCTTTGCAGCCGGGCTTTTTCTTGGAGTGAGGCTTTCGAACAGCCGTCCTATTCGCCGTCGTCGTTTGCGGTAACCGAGACGCCGAGCGTCTTGGGCAGGTCGAGCGGAGTCGCCATGGCGCCGGCCGCGATCAGCGCGAACGGTACCGGCGCTGTCGGCGCGGCGTCGATCTCGATGCTCTTCGGATCGTCGAGGAACTTGGTGACCGCCGCGGTGATTTCGGCCGACAGTTCCGGGTTGTTGAGCTGCGCCGTCAGGAACGGCACGATCGCCTTGGCCTGGTTGGCGATGTCTTCCGGCTTCATGTTCTGCTGTTTGGCGACATAGTCCAGAACCTTGCCGGTGAGCGAGATCGTCGTCGAAGCGGATGTTGGCCGTATGGAAGGTCAACTGCTGCATCAGCCCGAGCATGGCCAGCCCCTGCGCCGAGTTGTCGGCGCCGGCCGGCTGCTCGGCCATCTTCTTCTGCAGTTCCTGCAGCGATTTCAGGAATGCCGGCGTGTAACCGCCGAGATCGAAGGTGAAGCCGAACGTGCCGGCGTCGTCGACGGTGATGTCATACTGCGTCAGCCCCATGCGGCCGTCGGTCGGCTGCCAGGATCCCGCCATCTCGAAATTGCCGCTGATGGTCTGGTAGCCGAGGGCCTCGATGACCTTCTTGGCTTGCGGATCCTCCGCCATGCTGAGGTCGGCGGTGAACTTTTCGGCCGAGCCGGTGAATTCGAGCGCCTTGCCGTCGGCGGGCGGGGTCACTTCGAACGACAGTCCGTCCATGGCGAAAACCGTCTTGTCGGCCATCGTGACACTGACATTGGCGAGATCCATGCCGTCATACATCATCATCGAGGCGACCGGGTCGGTCTCGCCCTCCGGCGGCAGCGTCACGCCGGTGAAGGTTGCGGCGCTGATGTCGATCTTGGCGCCTTCCTGGGTGAAACTGTACGGTTCGGTGCTGATCGTCTCGATCCTGTAGCCGCCATCCTGCTCGGTGACGCCGTCGAGCGTGACGTTACCGAGCGTCACGGCTTCTTTCTGGCTGGCGGGCGTGAATGTCACGCCTTCCAGCACCAGCGAGGACGCGTCGCCGCTGACGCCTTTCCAGGCGAGGTTTATGTTCTGGTCGCCCAGCACCTTCTTGAAGCGTTCCGCGACCGCGTTTGCGTCTTGCGCGTGGGCCGCATGAAACGGGATCGTCAATAGGAATGTCGAAATGGCGAGCTTGTGTAAGGCGTGACGGCGAATGGTCATCGGAGTGTTCCCTGAAACTGGTCTTTGAATCTCGTTGCGCCCCTGCTGTCGCGTATCATCGGGACCGGATGAAGGCGCATCGCAACACATTGGTCGAAAATCTCGGAAAAAGGCAAGGATTGGCGCTTGCCAAGGATGCAGGGAGTGTTGCGACGGTTGCGCCTCTTGCCGCAGAATCGTCGGCTAAGCTAACTGCACGCCATGGGAAAAGGGCTTTTGCCGCCGGGGTCCGGCGGTGGCGACGCAATAGAACCGGTCGATCTAAAAAAGGCGCTCGAAGAGCGCTATCTCGCCTATGCGCTGTCGACCATCATGCACCGGGCGCTGCCCGATGTCCGCGACGGGCTGAAGCCGGTCCATCGCCGCATCATGCACGCCATGCGGCTCCTGCGCCTCAATCCCGACCAGGGTTTTGCCAAATGCGCGCGCATCGTCGGCGAGGTGATGGGCAAGTTCCACCCGCATGGCGACCAGTCGATCTACGATGCGCTGGTACGGTTGGCGCAGGATTTCGCGGTGCGTTATCCGCTGGTCGACGGGCAGGGCAATTTCGGCAATATCGACGGCGATTTCGCTGCCGCCATGCGCTACACCGAGGCGCGCATGACCGAGGTGGCGACCGAACTGCTCGCCGGCATCACCGAGGATGCCGTCGACTTCCGCCCCACCTATAATGAGGAAGACGAGGAGCCGGTCGTCCTGCCCGGCGCCTTCCCGAACCTTCTGGCCAACGGCTCCTCCGGCATCGCCGTCGGCATGGCGACGTCGATCCCGCCGCATAATGCCGCCGAACTCTGCAAGGCCGCGCTCCATCTGATCGATCATCCTGACGCTTCGGTCGAGGACCTGATGACCAAGGAGCCGCACCAGGAGGATGCGGACGAGAACATGGTGCGCGGCCCGGATTTCCCGACAGGCGGCATCATCGTCGACAGCTGGGAGTCGATCGTCGAGGCCTACAAGACAGGCCGCGGCGGCTTTCGCGTGCGGGCGCGCTATGAGACCGAGGACCAGGGCAGGGGAACCTGGAACATCGTCGTCACCGAAATTCCCTACCAGGTGCAGAAGGCGCGGCTGATCGAGAAGATCGCCGAGCTTCTGATCGCGCGCAAGCTGCCGCTGCTGGAGGACGTCCGCGACGAGAGCGCCGAGGACATCCGCCTTGTCCTGGTGCCGAAGAGCCGTACCGTCGACCCCGCGCTTCTGATGGAATCGCTGTTCAAGCTGACCGAGCTCGAAAGCCGTTTCCCGCTAAACATGAATGTGTTGTCGCGCGGCAAGGTGCCGAACGTGCTGTCGCTGAAGAGCGTGCTGCAGGAATGGCTGGAGCACCGCCGCGACGTGTTGCTGCGCCGGTCGAGGCATCGTCTTGGCGAGATCGAGCGGCGGCTGGAAATCCTCGCAGGCTACCTGATCGCATACCTCAACATCGACGAGGTGATCAGGATCATCCGCGAGGAGGATGAGCCCAAGCAGGTGATGATGGCCCGCTGGGACCTGACCGACAATCAGGCCGAGGCGATCCTGAACATGCGGCTGCGCGCGCTGCGCAAGCTGGAGGAGTTCGAGATCCGCAAGGAGTTCGACGGCCTATCGGCGGAGAAGGCGCAGATCGAGGCGCTGCTCGCCTCCGACGCCAAGCAGTGGAAGACGATCCGCTGGGAAGTCGAGAAGGTGCGCGACAAGTTCGGCTCGCATACGCCGCTCGGCAAGCGCCGCACCACTTTCGCGGACGCGCCCGACCACGACCTGACCGATATCCATCACGCCATGGTGGAGAAGGAGCCGGTGACGGTGGTGGTCTCGGCCAAGGGATGGCTGCGCGCCATGAAGGGCCATCTCTCGGACCTGTCGCTGCTGACCTTCAAGGAAGGCGACAGCCTGAAACTCGCTTTCCCGGCGCAGACCACCGACAAGATCATCGTCTTCACGACGGGCGGCAAGTTCTACACGATCGGCGCAGATCGGCTGCCGGGCGGGCGCGGCCATGGCGAGCCGATCCGCATCATCGTCGACATGGACAACGACCAGGACATCGTCACCGCCTTCGTCCACAATCCGGGGCGCAAGCTGCTGCTGGTCAGCCATGAGGGCAACGGCTTCGTCGTACCCGAGGCCGAGGTCGCGGCCAACACCCGCAAGGGCAAGCAGGTGATGAACGTGCGCGCGCCCGACGAGGCCCAGCGCTGTGTGCCGGTCAATGGCGATCACGTCGCGATCGTCGGCGAAAACCGCAAGATGCTGGTGTTTCCGCTGACCGAAATTCCCGAGATGGGCCGCGGCAAGGGCGTGCGCCTGCAGAAATACAAGGACGGCGGCGTCCTTGACGTGAAGCTGTTCGCGATGGAAGCCGGCCTGAGCTGGCAGGATTCGGCCGGCCGCACCTTCCTCAAGACGCGCGAAGAACTGATCGAATGGATGGGCGCGCGCGCCTCCGCCGGCCGCCTTGCGCCGAAGGGTTTTCCGCGGACGGGCAGGTTCGGGTAGGTCTGGCGCTGCGTGATGCTGTCGCGCTGAGATACCCTCCTAGTCGACCAGGGCCCCGCAAGTCATGTTGACGACGGCGCCGGTCATCGCGCGGGCGCGGTCGGATGCCATGAACGCTGCGACGTCCGCCACCTCGCCAAGTGTCGGCAGTCGCTTGAGCAGGGTTCCTTCCGCCGCACCTTGAAGCATTTCCTCAACGGTCATGCCGGCGCGCTCGGCAGCAGGCTGGAAGACTTCGCTACTGTGCGAGCCTCGCTTCAATGCCTCCGGAATAGCGTGGGGCTGCAGGCAAACGACACGAATGCCGCTTGGTGCGAGTTCTGCGGCCAGCAGCCGGGTCATGCCTTCCGTGACCGCACAGGCCGCGCCATAGCCGAGATAGCCAATGCCGGGCAGACGCGATCCTGGCGTCGATATGTTCATGATGACGCCCGAGCCTCTCTGCGCCATGAAACGAGATGCAGCCTTGGCGGTGATGAAGGCCGCCTTTGCGTAGGTCTCGATCGGAAGCATGAAATCCTTAAGAGAAAGCTCTGCCAATGGCGTCCCTTGCACGTGGGAAAAGCCAACCGCGTTCAGGGCAATGTCGATGCCGCCGGTCTCTCTTGCCACGGATTCGGCATGGTGCTCGACCGCCCGCTTGTCGAGGACATCGACGACGGCGAATTCGGCGGCGCCGCCCCGCCTGAGGATTTCCTGCGCGCTCGCCTCGAGCTTTTGCAGCGTGCGCCCAACAAGAAAGACCTTTGCACCCTCGCGGGCGAACGCCCCGGCCGCCGCCCCGCCGATCGCGCCGCTGCCTCCATAGACGATCGCGGTTTGTCCCCGTAACAGCATGATCGCACCCTTTCCCCAGTATTGATTGTTAATCGCAAGCAGTTGCATATTAAAATTGTTTCTGAGGAATGCAACCGGCCTTCTGAACGCGGCGAAGTCTCCGCCGACGCAAAATCTCATCGAGTTTGTCAGGCGCGCTGCGCACCGGCTGCGCCGCCGTGTCGCATGCTTCCTGTGAGCATGAATCCTCTTGTTCGATTGACTGCGAATGATCGTTCGCATAAAGGGAGAATGATCATTCGCATTAGATGAGAGCGAACGTTCGCTCTGGCGAGAAGGTACATGGAAGAATTGTCGAACAGCAGCAACGAATTGGCGGTCGCGGACGACACGCTGGAAACGCTGTCGCGCGCCGAACGCCGCGACCAGCAGATCCAGCGCATCCTTGACGCCGCCAAGGCGTGTTTTGTGCGTTCCGGCTTCCAGGGCGCGTCGATGCAGCAGATCTGCGCCGAAGTCGGCATGAGCCCAGGCGCGCTCTACCGCTATTTCCCGTCGAAGGAAGCGATCGTCGAGGCGATCTGCGAGGCCGACCGCCAGGACGACATGACCTGCTTCGGGGCTTTGCGTGATGCGACATCCGCCGTCGACGGGCTGATCGCAGGCGCGATGGCGCATATCGCCCATACCAGTATGAAGGGCAGCGCACCCCTGTTTGCGGAGATGCGCTCCGAATCCATGCGCAACGAGGCGATCCGGGCCACCGTCGACGGGCACAAGGGCGAGGTCGCCGCGATGATCGAGCCGCTTCTGGCGGCGGCGATCGAGCGAGGCGAGGTCAACCCGCCGGTCGAGCTTCCGATCCTGATGGCGGTGCTGATGTCGATCGGCGAGGGCATGGCGATCAATGATTTGCCGGCCCGGGGAGTGCCGCTCGACAAGCTGGAAATCGCTCTTCGCGCCATGATGGAAGGCATGCTTCGGCCGGCCAAAAACACTCCGGCCGAATAGCGGCCGTCCGACAACCTCAAGCCAATCTGGTTAAATCCCATGTCCCGCAATGCTGTTATTGCCCTTTCCCTCGGCGCGCTGCTTTCCGGCGCCGCGGCCATAGTCGGGTTGGCGCCGGCTTCCTTTGCCGCGAACGAGGCGGAACCCGCCGTCGTGCAGACGCCGCCGTCGATCCGCGTGACGCAGGCCGAGCGGCGGGAGCTTGTCGCAACGCTGACCGTCACCGGGACGATACTGCCGCGCGACGAAGCCGCGGCCGGCACCGACCTCAACGGCCTGACAGTCACCGCGCTGAATGCCGACGAAGGCGACATGGTGAAGAAAGGCGATGTGCTCGCCGTTCTCGACCGCTCCACGCTCGACACGCAGCTTGCGCAAATGCAGGCGAGCCGCGCTCAGGCGGAGGCCAACATCGCGCAGATGAATGCGCAGATCGGTGACGCGGAAGTCGGCGTCCGCCAGGCAAAGGACGCGCTCGATCGGGCGAAGGCGCTGCAGGCGAAGGGCGTCGCCACGCAGGCGCAGCTCGACAATGCGCGCCATGCCTTCGACAGCGCCAACGCCAAGCTGGTCTCGGCGCAGAAGGCGCTGGCCTCGTCGCAGGCGCAGCTTGCCGTCATCGACGCGCAAAAGGATAATGTGCTGCTGCAGATCGAGAAGACCGAGGTGAGGGCGCCCGCCGACGGCCTGGTGCTCGCCCGCGACGCCACGCTGGGCGGCATCGTTTCGGCCAGCAGCGGCCCGCTGTTCCGCATCGCCATCGGCGCGGAGTTCGAACTTGCGGCGACCGTCGCCGAGACGGCCCTGCCGAAACTCGCGACCGGCATGAGGGCGGAGATTTCGCTGGCCGGCGCCGACAAGACGATCGGCGGAAAAATCCGCCGGATTTCGCCCGAGATCAACAGCAAGTCGCGGCTCGGTTCGATACGCATCACGCTCGATCCCGGCAGCGCGGCCCATGCCGGCAGCTTTGCCCGGGGCGAAGTCGAGACGCTGCGCTCGAATGCCGTCGCCGTCCCCGCCTCGGCGGTGATCTTCCGCGGCGACAAGGCGTTCCTGCAGGCGGTTTCGGAGGGCAAGGTCGCGACCGTGCCGGTAGCGCTCGGCGCTCGCGCCGGAGGTTTCGTCGAAGTCGTGTCGGGCATCGAAGAAGGCCAGGAGATCGTGTCGCGCGCGGGCACCTTCGTCGCCGACGGCGATCTGGTGACGCCGATTCGCGGTGAAAAGACGGGAGCCATCCAGCCATGAACTTCTCCGCCTGGTCGATCCGCCATCCGATCGCGCCGATCCTGCTCTTCATCGTGCTCGTCGCCCTCGGGCTGATGAGCTTTTCGAAGCTGCCTGTTACGCGCTTTCCGAACATCGACGTTCCGATTGTCAACGTGACGGTGACCGATCCGGGGGTCGCGCCGAGCGAACTCGAGACGCAGGTGACCAAGCGTGTCGAGGACGCGGTCGCCAATATTTCCGGCGTCAAGAACGTCATCTCGACGATCACAGAAGGCAATTCGCAGACGCAAGTCGAATTCCGCCTCGAAGTGGACACCCAGACCGCCGTCAACGACGTGAAGGACGCGATCGAGCGCATCCGCTCCGACCTCCCGGCGACAGCCGACGAGCCGATCGTCAACCGCGTCGACGTCGAAGGCCAGGCGATCCTGACCTACGCCGTATCGGCGCCGGCAATGACGATCGAAGAGCTTTCGTGGTTCGTCGACGACACCGTCATCCGCAAGCTGCAGGGCCTGAAGGGCGTCGCCCGCGTCGACCGCTACGGCGGGGTGACGCGGGAGATCAAGGTAGAGATCGACCCGGACCGGCTGAACGCACTCGGCGTCACCGCCGGCGATGTGAACCGCGCGCTGCGCTCGGTCAATGCCGACATGACCGGCGGCAGCGGCGACTTCGGCGACCGCGACCAGTCGATCCGGACGCTCGGCGGCGCCAAGAAGATCGCCGACCTCGAAGCCCTCGAAATCCCGCTCTCGGGCGACCGCAAGGTGAGGCTCGCCGACATCGCCACAGTCAGCGATTCCTGGGACGAGCCGAAATCCTTCGCGCGGGTGAACAGCCAGACCGTAGTGTCCTTCGGCATCTTCCGCGGCAAGGGCGAAAGCGATGTCGAGGTCAACGAACGCGCCGCGGTCGCCATCGCCGACCTGCAGAAGGCGCATCCGGACGTGACGATCACCAAGGTCGACGATTCGGTGACCTATACGGAGGGCAACTACGATTCGGCGATGGAGATGCTGCTCGAAGGAGCGGCGCTGTCGGTGATCGTTGTCCTTCTCTTCCTGCGCGATTTCCGCGCCACCATCGTGGCCGCCGCCGCCTTGCCGCTGTCGATCATTCCGACCTTCTGGGCGCTCGACATGATGGGCTTTTCGCTCAACCTGGTCAGCCTTCTCGGCATCACGCTGGTGGTCGGCATCCTGGTCGACGACGCCATCGTCGAGATCGAAAACATCGTGCGGCACGTCAAGATGGGCAAATCGCCCTATCGCGCCTCGCTCGAGGCCGCCGATGAGATCGGCCTCGCCGTCATCGCCATCTCGGCCACCATCATCGCGGTGTTCGCGCCCGTCTCTTTCATGGGCGGCATCGCCGGCCAGTATTTCAAGCAGTTCGGCCTGACCGTCGCCGTCGCGGTGTTCTTCTCGCTGCTGGTGGCGCGCCTGATCACGCCGATGATGGCGGCCTATTTTCTGCGCGGCCACGGCCATGCCGAGCCGAAGCCGGGCGCAATCATGCGGGGCTATGTCGCGTTCCTGAAGACGACGCTGCGCTTCCGCTGGCTGACGCTCGCCGCCGGCATAGCCTTCTTCGCCGGCTCGATCTACGCGATGGGCTTCCTGCCGTCCGGCTTCATCCCGCGCGAGGATGCCAGCCGCATCGTGTTCTCGGTCGAACTGCCGCCAGGCAGCCGCCTCGATGACACGCGCCTGGCGACCGACGAAGTGACCAAGCTGATGCGCGAGGTTCCCGAGGTCGAGAACGTCTATGTAATCGGTGGCGCGAGCCCGACCGGCACGCTGGAGACGCGCCGCGCCACGGTCGTTGCCGACCTGAAGCACAAGTCCGAACGCGAACTGCCGCAGCACGAGATCGAGGAGATCCTGCTCCGGAAGATGGAAACGGTGCCGGACGTGCGCGCCTATTTCGTCAACGACCGCGGCGAGCGCGCGCTGGCCTTCGGCGTGATGGGTACCGACGGCGCCGTGCTCGATGAGCAAGCGCGGAAGATCCAGAGCGCGATGACGGAGACCGGCAAATTCCGCGCCGTCACCTCAAATGCCGCGCTCGACCGGCCGGAAGTCATCGTCATCCCCGATTTCGAGCGCATAGCCGAACTCGGCATCTCGACGGCGACGATTTCCGAGACGCTGCGCATCGCCACGATGGGCGACATAGACGAGAACCTCGCCAAGTTCACGGTCGGCGACCGCCAGATTCCGATCCGCGTGCAGCTGAACGAACTGGCGCGCGACGACCTGGCGGTGATCAGCCAGCTTCCGGTGCCGACGGCTTCCGGCGCTTCGGTGCCGCTCGCATCCGTCGCCGAAATCCGCTTCGGGCAGGGGCCTTCCTCGATCGCCCGCTTCAATCGCGAGCGCCGCGTCGTCATCGGCGCCGACATGGCGCAGGGGGCCGAGCTCAGCGAGGGCCTCGGCATCGTCTGGGCGCTGCCCGAAGTCAAGGACATGCCGGCAGGCACCCGCATCCAGGAGACCGGCGATGCCGAGATCATGGGCGAAGTGTTCGCAGGCTTCGCGACCGCCATGGGCACCGGCATCATGCTGGTTCTGGTGGTGCTGATCCTGCTGTTCGGCTCGGTGTTCCACTCCTTCACCATCCTGGGCTCATTGCCGCTCGCCATAGGCGGCGTGGTGGCCGGGCTGTGGCTGACCAATTCGGCGGTGTCCATGCCGGTTGTGATCGGCATATTGATGCTGATGGGCATCGTGACCAAGAACGCCATCATGCTGGTCGATTTCGCCGTCGAGGAGGTCAAGCAGGGCGTTTCACGGTCCGAGGCGATCATCGACGCCGGCAGAAAGCGCGCGCGGCCGATCGTCATGACCACCATAGCCATGTCGGCGGGCATGATCCCGGCTGCCCTGGCTCTGGGCGACGGCGGCGAGTTCCGCGCGCCGATGGCGATCGCGGTCGTCGGCGGCCTCTTGGTATCGACGCTGCTGTCGCTGGTCTTCGTGCCGTCCTTCTACACGATCATGGACGACGCGGCGATCGGGACGGCGAGACTGTTCCGCTGGCTGGTGAAGCCGAACCGGGCCGACGAGCTGAACGCGGAGCATATCGGCAACGTCCACGTCCTGCCCAAGCGCGAAGAGTTCCCGGTCGCGGCGGAGTAGGGCGCTTCGTCGGCGACAGGCTTTTCGCCCCCGCCTTTGCGGGAGGTGGTCGGCGAGTTGCGGCAGGGGCTGGTAGCCTCTATCGCTCCACGGGACGGGCCGGGTTGCCGACTACCGTCGCCCCGGCGGGCACATTCCTGGTCACCACCGAGCCGGCGCCGACGATGGCGCCGTCGCCTATCGTGATGCCGCCCAGAATGATGGCGCCGCCGCCGATCCACACGCGCTCGCCGATCTCGACCGGCCGGCGATCTCAAGGCCGGCGCTGCGCTGGACGGCGTCCCGGTGATGCTCGGCGCAGTAGATCTGGACGTTCGGGCCGAGCAACGATGATTTCCCGATCCTGACCCGCGCCGTGTCGAGAATGGTGCAGCCGGCATTGAGAAAAACCTTGTCGCCGAGCGTGATGTTGAAGCCGTAGGCGCAGTGGAACGGCGCTTCGATGCGGGCGCTTTCGCCCACCTGCGCAAACAGCCGCCGCAGCCCGGGACCCATGTTGCCGCGCTCGCCCGGCGGCAGGATGTTGTGCTCGTGCACCGCGTCGCGGGCCAGAACCCGCAGCGCCTCAAGTTCCGGGTCGATGCAGGTGTACCACTCCCCGGCGGCCATCTTTTCGCGTTCGCTGACGTTCACGGTACTCCTCCTGGCCGCTATGCCGGATGCCGAACCGCTAGCGCGGCCCGACGCCGGCGGCCGTGATCGAGTTGCCAGAGCGAATGCAGGACGAGCGCGGCGATCAGGATGGAACCGCCGATCAGGCTGTTCCTCGACGGCACTTCGGAGAAGATCATCCATACCCACACGGGAGCTAGCACCGTTTCGAGGAGGTAGAACATCGCAACCTCCGGGCCGGAAATGTATTTCGGGCCGGTGGCGAGGCAGAAGAAGGCGACCGGCATGATGATCGCGCCGTTGAAGATGATCCACCACGGCGCCTCGACGCGGAAACCGGTGTTCCGCACCATGACGAGCGCCACGCAAAACGGCAGTATGACCGCGATCAGCGCGGTAAATCCCATGTCCTTGCCGCTGGCCCGCGTGACGGTGATGGCCGAGGCGAGCAGGAAGGCGGAGGCAAGCGCCATGAGATCGCCGAGGAAATTGCCAGAGCCGATGGCGTCGCCGACGATGATAAGCACGCCGACGAGCATCGCCGCCATGGCGACCAGCGTGGCGGGCCTGGGACGCTCCTTCAGAAAGAGCCACGAGAGCAATGCGGCGAACATCGTGTTGAAGGCGAGGATGAAGACGAGATTGGCCGTCGAGGTGTTGTAAACGGCGAACATGAACGTGACCGAAACCAGTCCGTAGAGGGCGGCGACGACAAGGCCGGTACGGCCGGGCACGAGTTGCGGCGCGTCGCGCCGCGCGAGCCGCCAGACGCCCCAGATAGCCAGCGTGGCCGCGAAAGTGGTCACGCTTCTCAGAAGGAGGATGGACCAGGTGTCGCCATCGGCGAGACGGATCAGCGGGATATCGACGGTGAGGGTTAGGCCGCCGAGGGCGGTCAGCGCGAGGCCTCTCGCGTGATGGGACGAGGTGGCAGACACGGGGGGAGCTCCGATTGGGAAGGGAACGAGAATTGCCGGGCGGACAGCCGCTCAGACAGCCTCGCTCTCGTAGCGTTCCCAGCCCTTCGGCCCGAGATGTTCCTGCGGCAGAAAGCGCACTTTATAGTTCATCTTGCGCGAGCCGTTGACCCAATAGCCGAGATAGACATGGGGCAGGCCGGCGGCGCGGGCGCGCGCGATATGGTCGAGGATCATGAAGGTGCCGAGCGAGCGGTCCTCGAAGGCGGGATTGAAGTAGGAATAGACCATGGAGAGGCCGTCGGCCATCTTGTCGGAGAGCGCTACCGCGATCAGTTCGCCATGGCCCCTGCCGGTGATGAAGCTGTCGGGTCCGCGCTTGCGGTATTCGATGATCTTGGTGTCGACATGGGTGTCTTCGACCATCATGGCGTAGTCGAGCACGGTCATGTCGGACATGCCGCCCTTGCGGTGGCGGGCGTCAAGATAGCGCCGAAACAGCGAATATTGCTCGGTGGAGGGCTCGGCGTCATGTACGGCACCGATCAGGTCGGAATTGCGGTGTATGACACGCCGCATGTTTTTCGTCGCCTGGAACTCGCCGGCCAGGATCCGCACCGACACGCAGGCGCGGCAGGCCTCGCAGGCCGGCCGATAGGCGATGTTCTGCGAGCGGCGGAAGCCGCCCTGCGTCAGCAGGTCGTTCATCTCGGGGGCCTTGTCGCCGACAAGATGCGTGAACACCTTCCGCTCGAACTGGCCTTCAATGTAGGGGCACGGCGAAGGCGCGGTCAGGAAGAACTGCGGCGAGTGGGTGATGTGGTGCGTCATGGCGCGTCGGTTCGGCTCCCGCGAATAACCATAGCATGGCTGCGGCGGCGAAAAATTCAACTGGATAATCGCGCGTCGCGGACTTCTTCGGCCCGCCGCGGGTCCGTCAGCGGTCGGAACGCGTGACCACGGTGCCAAGAAGGAGGTCGTGCACCGTGCGTTTGCGGTCGGTAAACAGGGTCGCCAGCAGGATCAGCGGCGTCAATACAACGTTAAGGCCCCAAAACAGCACGGAGTGGACTACGGCCAGCATGCCGTCGACGCGGCTGCCGTCGGGTCTTTCGAGGCGGATGCCCATCATGCGCATTCCAACAGTCGCCTGGTTGCGGCCGCCCAGCGTGTTCCAGACATAGACGAGGGCCACGGCCGGCACGAGAATACCGAACAGCATCCAGCCGAGGCCGAGCGTCAGAATCCCAAAGATGGCGATCAGTATCGCGAACGGAATGGTGAGCAGCGCGACGATCAAATAATCGAGCAGGAAAGCGAACACGCGGCGCGTCAGCACGCCGTCATAGGCGCGCACGCCGTCAAGCCTGGTTTCGATGATCTCGCCGTCGAGAATTCGTGCGTTCATCATTCCTTCCTTCCGTCCCGCATGGGGCTGCACTTTCACATGGGTATGTGCCGGTCGATATCAAGATGTGGCCGGAAACGTGACGACGAAGCAGGCGCCGCCGCCGGGTGGCGATTCGTGGTGCACGGTTGCGCCGTGATGCAAGGCGATCTGGCGCACCAGCGACAGGCCGAGGCCCCAGCCGCCGGCCGTCTCGCTGCGGCCCTGTGGCCGGAAGAACGGTTCGAAGACGCGCTCGCCGGTTCCTTCCGGCAGGCCCGGCCCGTGATCGCACACCTTGAGCACCACCGAACTGCCTTCGGTCCTTACATGCGCGCTGACCGGCGGACCGCCATGTCTCTGCGCGTTCTGCATGAGATTGCGCACCAGCCGCGTGAGCAGTTTCGGGTCGCCTGACACGCCGCCGGGTTCGCCGGAGACGTCGACGCCGGAGCGCGCGCCTTCCTCCGCAGTGAGCGCCAGCAGATCCACGGGCTCCACCCGTTCCAGCTTCTCGATGTGGTCAAGCCGGCTGGCAAGCAGGATTTCCTCCACCAGCGCGTCGAGTTCGGAGAGGTCGCGCACGATCTCGTCACGCACCGGGCCGCTTTGTCCTTCCTCGTCGAGGTCGATCGCCATGCGCAGGCGCGCAAGCGGCGAGCGCAACTCGTGGCTGGCATTGGCAAGCAGCGAGCGGTGCGCGGCAAGCAGCCGCTCGATCTGCTCGGCGGCGCGGTTGAAGCTCGCCGCCACCGCCGCCACCTCGTCGTTGCCTCTCACGGCCACGCGCGTATCGAGAGCGCCTTCGCCCCAGCGATCCACGCCCTGGCGCAACGCTTCGAGGCGGCGTGTGAGGTGGCGCACGACCGGAAACGCGGCAAGCCCAATTACCCCGGCGATCAGCGCGAGATAGCCAAGGGGATTACGGCCCGCCGGGCCGAACGGCATTCTCAGCCGCGCCGCGACCACCCTTCCGTCCGGCAGCTTACTGACCAGCAGGTGATGCCCGCCGGGGTGCATCCTGCGCCTGAATCCGATCTCGTCCTGGGGGACCGGCCGGCCGGCCGCTGCAAGCAGCCGCCCCTGCGGGCCATAGACCGAGATGTCGGCATCGAAGGCGGCGGAGAGGCGCTGCACCGTCGCGTTCAACGAGGCGGGGTCGGAGTCCGCCGGCAGCATCGCCGCGATGAAGGCGTCGCGCCGGTCGCTCCAGCCGGCATGTTCGCGTTCCATGCCCATGCGCACGAACATCCCGCTGGCGATCGCCACGACCGCGAGGCTGGCCAGAACGGTGAGATAGATCTTGACGAAAAGGCTGTTGCGCATGGGCTATCTGTCACCGTCCTGGAAACGGGCAAAGACATAGCCCGCGCCGCGCACCGTGATGATGCGGCGAGGATGTTTCGGATCGGTCTCGATCGCGGCGCGGATGCGCGAGACGTGCACGTCGATCGACCGGTCGAACGCTTCCAGCTCCTCGCCTTTGACCATGTCCATGAGCTGCTCGCGCGACAGCGTGCGCCCGGCATTTTCGGCGAGCGCCACCAACAGGTCGAACTGGTAGCTGGTCAGCGGGCAGTCGCGCCCGTCGACGCGAGCGGAGCGCGACGCGGGGTCGATCTCCAGCCGCCCGAAGCGCAGGATGCGGGGCGAGGCGTTCGCGCCGGCGTTGCGCCGGCGCAGGATCGCCTTCAACCGCGCCAGCAGTTCGCGCGGATTGAAAGGCTTCGGCAGATAATCGTCGGCGCCGATCTCCAGCCCCACGATACGGTCGGTCTCGTCGCCTCGTGCGGTCAGCATCAACACCGGCACATCGGAGTTCGCGCGGATGCGCTTGAGCGCCTCGAAGCCGTCCATGTCGGGCAGCATGACGTCGAGGACCACGGCATCAGGCGACAGCCGCGCGATCTCGGCAATGCCTGCGCCCGCCGTCTCTGCCGCTTGCACGCGAAAGCCGTTGCCCGTCAGGTATTCCGCGAGCATGGCGGACAGGCGCCTGTCGTCGTCGACGATGAGAACCTGGTCCGCCATGCCCGTTCGTTTTGCTCCGATTCGAAACTGTGCCGGTACAGAGCTTACCAGCGGCGATGCCAGCCGCGATCCTCGAAATGTTCGAGCAATTCCGCGCGTTGCTCGGCCGTCAGCACCTCGGCGGCGTCGAGCAGGGCCGTCGTCAGCTTGCGCGAGGCCTCGTCGGCCGCCGCGATACGCTCGGCGCGCAGCTTCTCCGCTGCCTCGCGGTCGATGGTTGCGGCGCCGAGCAGTTTGGCGACATCGTCTCGCGTATCGCGGAAGCCCCGCATGATCGGGCGGACATCGTCATGGAGCTTGTCCATGATCGCCTCCAGCTTCTCTTCCTGTTCGGGTGTGGCGTCGATCTCCTCGAGCATGCGCTCGAAGTGGTGCCCGCCAAAACCCGGGCCGCCGAACCCCATGTGGTGGCGGAAATTGGCCTGCATGTGCATACCGGGTCCGCCGTCGCCCCAGCCCATGCCGAAGCTCTGCATGCGCTCGTAATCCTGGCTGAGCGCGCCGGCGACGCCGACGCCGGCAAGCACCACGATCGCAATGCCGCCTATGGCGATGCGCTTGCCCCAGCTCTTCTTCTGCGGGGCGCCGGAGAGGTCGGCCGGTTCCTGAAGGTTCGTTTCCATGATGCTGGTCCTTTCGCTAAAGCGGCATCTCTGCCGCGACTGGGCCAGACTAGGAGCGCAACGTTTCGGCCGTTGCGGGCGAATGTAAAGTTGTGTGAAGCCGACAAGGCGCTATTGCGGCGGGGAACCGGAGTGCTGCGGAAGGTATAAGCGCGGTCGCTGCCATCCGGCCGGTTGCCCGAACCGTGGCTAATCGCCGGCTGGAGGCGGCGCCGTCGAGCCGCGCACCACGAACTCGATGTCCAGGATTTCGCGCCGCGGCGTGCCGTCGAAATCGAGGATCGAGCGTACGGCTCGGCGGCCTATCTCGACGATCGGCTGCGCGACGGTCGTCAAGGGCGGGACGGAGAGGGCGCTTTCCGGCACCCCGTCGAAGCCGACGACGGAAACTTTCCCGGGGACGTCGATACCGCGCTCGCGCAACCATTCGAGCGCTGTCAGCGCCATCCGGTCGGACATCGCCAGTATCGCCGTCGGCGGCTGCGCCGACGCGAACAGGTGCTCCATGCCGGCGCGGGTGGACGCCTCGTCGTTCTCCGTTTCGTAGATCGGGACCGCCGTCACGTCGATCCCGTGCGCGGCAAGCTCCTCGAAATAGCCGCGGATGCGATCGCGCGTACCCGAATAGATGGCGTTTTGCGCCCGCTCCAGGGTCGTAGGCCCGTAGCCGGCCTCGATTGTCGGCAGCGCGAGAACGGCGAAGCGCCGGTGACCCAGCTTGGCGAGGTGCCGCGCCGCGATGCCCGCGCCGGCCACATCGTCGACGCCGATCGTAGCGATCGTTTCGTCGTGCTCGGCGAAATCCAGCGTAACGAAGGGCAGCTTGCGCTCGCGTGTCAGCTCTACCAGCCGCGAACCGCCTTCGACGCAGAAGACGATGAAGCCGTCAACGAGCGCGCTCTGGATGTTCCAGGCGAGCTGTTCCTGGTTGGCTGCCGATACCAGTGAGATGCCTGCGCCGGTGGCGTCGCACGCCTGGGATATGCCCGACATGACCGTGCGCGCGAAGGGATCGTCGAAGAAATAGGAGAGGGGCTCTGCGGTGGCGACCCCGATGGCGTTGACTTTGCCGGCGCGCAGCAGCCGGCCTTTCGGGTCCGGGCCGGCGTAGCCGAGCTTTTGCGCGGCGGCGAATACGCGTTCCCTCACCTCGTGCCGCACGATTTCCGGACGGCTGAACACGTTGGAAGCGGTTCCGTGCGAGACGCCGGCCTCCCTGGCCACATCCGCAAGCCTGACCGGTCTCGTCATTTGTTCTCCTTGCCACGATCGGGGCGTCGTTTTGGCCATAGCATAGTGCTTGGATCGATTCAAATTTTGCTTGACATTGTCGCTGATGAGGCTATTTTTGAATCGATCCAATCGAAGGCGTCATCAGCTGATTGGATCGATCCAACATGAAAGCGGAGGCTGCCATGCATCCCGTCAACTATTTGTTCGAAGACATCTACCGGAACCATTGGGGCATCCCGAAAGGCAATGCCTGGAATGAGCGCAAGCGTTGGTACGGCTCACGCCAGAGGCGCCCGGCCCGCGACGCAGCCGCTATTTGACGGGCCGGTTATTGAATCGATCCAAGCAATAGAGGAGGCTGACATGCACCCCGTCAACTATCTGTTCGAGGAAATCTACCGGAAGCACTGGGGCATACCGCGCCCGAAGCGCGACGAGGACGCGCTGAAGGAAGCGCCGGTCAGGCCACGGATACACCCGTTGCAGCGACTGTTTTGGCTGCCGTGAGGGCGGCGGAGCGATCTTTGAGTGATGGGCGACTGCTGTCGGGATGCTCGTCCTCCCGCGAAGCTGGAGCTCCCGATGCATTCGCAGGCAAGGAATTACGATTCGCGAGTTTGGTTGTCGCTGGCGAGCGATTTGGAGATGATTTCCGTGGCGGCGCGTAGCGCAGGCAAGCTGTCGACGACCACCGCCCAGACGATCGGGTCGGCAATCTTGTGATACTCATGCCGCAGCACGTTGCCTATGCCACGAACTTGCTTCCAGGGAACGTCCGGAGCAAGCGCAAGCAGATCGTCAGGTATGTGACGCGCAGCTTCGCAGATGATCTCCAAGCCGCGCTGGACGCCATGCTTCAACAGCCAGTCAGCCTGAAATTCTTCAAGCGTCTTTGCCGGCGGTCGCTGCCTCGATGCCGTCGAGCGCCTCCAGTATTTCCGCCAAGATGGGGCCGATCTTGCGCTTAGCCATCAGAACACGCGGATGGCCGAGCGCTCGATGTCTTCCTTCAGCATCGGATGGAGGCTGTCTCGTGTCGTGACGTCAACCTCCACCGCCATCTCCTCTTCGAGCAGTTGCTTGATGGCGATGAGATCGATCAGAGAAAACCGTCTGCTGGCGTCATAGTCGGTGAACAGGTCTAGGTCGCTGCGCTGGGATGTTTCGTCGCGTGCAGTCGAGCCGAACAGGTAGAGCGCCGTGGCGCCCATGCCCTTCACGGCGTTCGCGCTTTTCCGTAGCTTGCTGATGGCTTCAGTTTTGTTCATGCCCGACATCCTACAGCAATGCAGCGCTCGTATATAGAACGAGTCCTCTACCCCCGCAGCAGCTCCGCCACTTCCGGCGCGAAATAGGTCAAAATGCCGTCGCAGCCGGCGCGCTTGAAGGCGAGCAGGCTTTCCAGCATCGCCTTCTCGCCGTCGATCCAGCCATTGGCGGCGGCGGCCTTGATCATCGAATATTCGCCCGACACCTGATAAGCGAAGGTCGGCATCGAAAACTCGTCCTTCAGCCGGCGGATGATGTCGAGATAGGGCAGGCCCGGCTTGACCATGATCATGTCGGCGCCTTCGAGGATGTCCTGCTCGGCCTCGCGCACGGCCTCGTCGGAATTGGCGTGGTCGAGATAATAGGTTTTCTTGTCGCCCTTGAGCAGGCTGGAGGTGCCAACCGCCTCGCGATAGGGCCCGTAGAAGGCGGAGGCGAATTTCGTTGCGTAGGACATGATCGCCACGTCTTGGAAGCCGTTGGCGTCGAGCGCGTCGCGGATGGCGCCGATGCGGCCGTCCATCATGTCCGACGGCGCGATGATGTCGGCGCCCGCCGCTGCCTGGAGGACCGCCGCTGCGGTGACCTGCTCGACCGTCTCGTCGTTGACGATGATGCCGTCGCGCAGGATGCCGTCATGGCCGTGGCTGGTGAATGGGTCGAGCGCGGCGTCGGTGATGATGCCGATCTCGGGCACCGCGGCCTTGATGGCCCTCGTGACGCGGTTGATGACGTTTTCCGGGTCGAGGATATGCGAGCCGGTCTGGTCGCGGAGCGAAAGCTCGACATTGGGGAAGGTGGCAATGGCAGGGATGCCGAGCTTGGCCGCGCGCTCGGCTTCCTTCACGGCAAGATCGAGCGTCAAGCGGTAAACGCCCGGCATCGCAGGGATTTCTTCCCGGCGGCTTTCGCCGTCAATGACGAAGATCGGCCAGATCAGGTCGTCGACCGTTAACCGGTTCTCCTGGACGAGGCGGCGCGACCAGTCCGCCTTGCGCATTCGGCGCAGCCGGCGGCTGCCAGTGATTTCGTCGACCGAGCGGCTGCCGGCGGGCCTTGCGGGGGTGAACCTGTTCATCGGGCTTGTCTCCGGATTGCCGGGTTTCTAGCACCTGCGCCGGCGATAACCAATGCGGCAGCTTGTGCCAGCCGCTGTCCCTGAGCCTAATTAGGCGAACCGTTGCCCGACAGGATCTGGACCGCCCCGCGCATGGCGACGCGGAACGCCTCGTCGAAGCTGACGCCGCGAACCTGCCAGTAGTGGGTCTCTCCCGCCGGCGCGAGCCGCCAGTCAGCCACCCAGCCGAGATCCTCGTCGCTCCAGACGATGCTGCCGGCGAGCGCAAGGTCGCCGCCCGCCGCCTTGGCCTGGCCGTTCAACGCCGCCATGTCGGTATCTGACAGTGCCTCGAAATCCAGGCCGGCTTGGGTGAGATCGGCTTTCGGCGGCAGAAGGATCGTAATTGCGAGCGGTGTGGCTGCCGCATGGAATGATCTGCCCATATAAGGGCTGTCGCCGCCGTCGCTTGTAAGCGTGAAGGTCTTCGCATTCTGGCGCACACCGAGAAAGACGACCAGTCGGGGCCTTGGCGCAAGCCACGGTTTGCGCCCGAACGACTGGAGGACGGCGTCGATCTTGGTCCGGTCGAAGATGCAGGTGAGGTCGTGCGGGCGGTCGTAGGTGCCCTGTTCGTCATGGATGGGAATGCCCTCGAGCCGGTCGCGGTAGCGGAACGACGACACGAACTCGCCGGCTTTCGGAAGCAGATCCTCGAAGGCAGGCTCGCCCAGCAGCCGCTGGTCACCCGACACCTTCGCCACAACCTGGCGCAGGCAATCGGCGAAGCCGGGAATGCGGTTTTCCTCACTCTGGCCGGTCACGACAGCTTTCGCCTGGTAGAGCGCGTCGAGATCTTGCGCGGAGGCTGCGCCGGCAGTCGCCAGGGACAAATGAACGCCGCAGACAATCGCCCAGGCAATGCGCAAGATACCGGGCATATCCTCTCCCCTTCAAACCTGCCATTGACGCGCCCGTCCGCCCTCCTTTAGCACTGAACTCCCGACCAGGCTCGCAAAGGATTTTCGGAACGATGGATTTTGGCGGCGGCGATGAGATCCGTTTCGAGCGGACCGGCAAGGCCGGCATCGTCACACTGACCCGGCCGAAGGCGCTGAACGCGGTCACCCACGGCATGATCCGGGCGCTGAGCGCCGCGCTGAAGGCGTGGGAAGCCGATCCGGACGTGGCGGTGGTGGTGATCAAGGCCGAGGGCAAGGCGTTTTCGGCGGGCGGCGACATTCTCGACATCTACGAAGCCGGTCGCGCCGGAAATCCGCCGATCGACTTCTTCGCAGACGAGTACCGGCTGAACGCGGCGATAGCGCGCTTCAAAAAACCCTATGTCGCGCTGATCGACGGCATCGTCATGGGCGGCGGCGTCGGTGTGTCGTTCCACGGCTCGCACCGGGTGATGACGGAGAATGCGGTCTTCGCCATGCCGGAGGTCGGGATCGGCTTCTTCCCGGATGTCGGCGGCAGCTTTCTGCTCTCGCGTATCAAGGGCAGCTTCGGCATGTATCTTGGATTGACCGGCAGCCGCATCCGCTATGGCGACGCGCTGTGGGCGGGGCTCGCCACCTATGCGGTGGCCGCCTCGAAGCTCGACGGCCTGGTAGAGGAGCTCTGCGCCACGGGCCGGCCGGACACGGCGTTGAAGAAGATATGCCACATACCGCCGCGCGAGACGGACGACGCGACGCTGCACCTGATCGCGCAGTCGTTCTCCCGCGAGAAGCTGCGCGACCTGCTCACCGGCTTGCGCCGGCACGCGGCCGAGCCTGCCGGCGAATTTGCCGCGGCCGCGCTCGCCACCATCGAGAAACGCTCGCCGACCAGCGTCAACGTCGCCTTCCGGCAGATTAATATGGGCGCGATGCTCGACATGGACGAGTGCATGCGCATGGAGTTCAGGATCGTCAACCGCATGCTCCGCGGCCACGATTTCTACGAGGGCATCCGCGCCGCGATCATCGACAAGGGCTCGAAGCCCGAGTGGCGGCCGGCGACGCTCGACGCGGTCGATCCCGCCGCCATCGAGGCCTATTTCGCTCCCCTGCCGGGCGGGGACCTGGTTCTGTGAGCGTGTTCATGGACCGGAAGCCTGTGATCGGCGCTTCGGCGGCCGAACTGGCCTTCGGCTGGTTCCAGCGCATCATCGCCGGCTATTGTCTACTATTCGGCGTTCTCTATTGGGTGCGCCTGATCGGCTTCTATGACGGCCCGCTCTGGCGCTTCGACCTGATGCCGGTGCACTGGCAGATCGCGGCCGTCACGCTGTCGGTCTTCTATCCTTTTGCGGCCAGCGGCCTCTGGATGCTGGCGTCGTGGGGCCCGGTTATCTGGTTTATATGCGCGGCGACCGAGGTCGTCATGTATGCCGGCTTCCCCGACCTGTTCGGCGCGCGCCCGGCCATCGTCTGGTCGCACGCTTTCGTCGCGCTTCTCTACGTCGCCTTCCGCATCACCATCTTTATGCAGAAGCGGCGGCAGGCGCGACATGGTTAATTTTATCGATCTGCGTCATCGTTCATTAAGCCTCTTTCGAAAGCTTTCGCCGGTAAGGCCCTGTTAAGCCTAGCGTTTAAGTCGAATTTTATGTGCATTCGATAGTGTCGCGATCAAGGTGAGAAACAAAACAATCACCGGGCGACAAACGAGAGGCAAAGACAATGATCAATCCGCGTCCGGCGGCCAAGACCGCCAACGTATCCGACGATCGCCGCGATGCGATCCGCTCGCTTTACATGGAATCGCTGCAGCTTGTCGAACGGCTGCACCGCCGTTTGCTGGACGTCATCAAGGACGAATTCGACCGCAACGGCCGCAGCGACATCAACGCCATCCAGGCGCTGCTGCTCTTCAACATCGGCAACGCGGAACTGACCGCCGGCGAGTTGCGCTCGCGCGGCTATTATCTCGGCTCCAACGTTTCCTACAATCTGAAGAAGCTGGTCGATCTCGGCTTCATCAACCATCAGCGCTCGCGCATCGACCGCCGTTCGGTCCGCGTCAGCCTGACGCCGAAAGGCCAGGCGGTGGCTGAAGTGGTGGCGGGGCTCTACGAGCGCCATGTCGGCTCGATCGAGCAGGTCGGCGGCATCAACACCGATGAGTTCAAGCAGATGAACCGCGCCTTGCAGCGCCTCGACCGCTTCTGGAACGATACCATCGCCTACAGGATGTAAGGACCGGCTCGAATTTCGACAGCCAAACGCCGCCGGCCTTCTGCCGGCACCCATAGCGGCAAACGAGCAACACTCCTCAAGCAAAGCCCACGCCGGCGACGGTGCGGGCTTTCTTTTTGGCTTTCGTCAAGGCTGCGGGTCGGCCGCAGCCACGCTGCCGCCATAATCCAATGAAAATCCGGAAGCTGAAATATCCGTCAAGCCGGATGCCGCTTGCCGGCGCCCAGATCCTTCATTGCGTTCCAGGACAGGGCGACGGGGATTATGGTTGGCCATTTGTTAACGATGGCCGCCATAGAATCCGGATGAAATTCGTCCGTTGTCGAAACGCAGGATCGATGTCTGGAATGTCCATGAAAACAACTCGCCGCTTCTTCCTCTCCGGTGCGGGCGCGATCGCCGCAACTACATTCGCTGGCGCTGCCAGCGCCCAGGACGTGATCGGCGATATCCTCAAATCGTCGCGCCGCGGCAACTGGGACGACACGTTCGATGCCCGCGCCAGCGAGGGCGGCAAGGTCGCATCCAACCTGCCGATCTTCTCGCCGCAGACGGTTTCCTACATCGAGCAGGCGGTCGCCCGCTATCAGGGCATCGTCGCCCAGGGCGGCTGGCCGATCGTTCCGGCGACCAAGAAGCTGAAGCTCGGGGTCGTCGACCCCGATGTCGAGGCGTTGCGCAGGCGCCTGATGATCTCGGGCGACCTGTCGCAGAACGCCGGCATCTCGCCCGCTTTTGACACCTATGTCGACAGCGCTGTGAAGCGTTTCCAGGCCCGCCACGGCCTGCCGTCCGACGGCGTGCTCGGCCAATACTCCTTTGCCGCCATGAACGTTTCGGCGCCTGTACGCCTCGGCCAGCTCGAGACCAATCTGGTGCGGCTGCGCACCATGTCGGGCGATCTCGGCTACCGCTATGTCATGGTCAACATCCCGGCCGCTCAGATCGAGGCGGTGGAAAACGGCCGCGTGGTGCTGCGCCACACGGCGATCGTCGGCAAGATCGACCGCCAGACTCCGATCCTCAATTCCAAGATCAACGAGGTCATCGTCAATCCTTACTGGAACGCGCCCGAATCGATCGTGCAGAAGGACATCATTCCGCTGATGCGGAAGGATCCCACCTATCTGGCCAGCAACAAGATCAGGCTTTTCGGGCCCGACGGCCAGGAGGTCGATCCGACGACGGTCGACTGGTCGACCGAGGATGCGATGAAGTTCCGCTTCCGCCAGGATCCCGGCGCGGGCAACGCCATGGCTTCGGTCAAGATCAACTTCCCCAACCCGCATGCCGTCTACATGCACGACACGCCGCAGCAGAGCCTGTTTTCGAAGCTGATGCGCTTCGATTCGTCGGGCTGCGTGCGCGTCCAGAACGTGCGCGACCTGGTCACCTGGCTGCTGCGCGGCACCGAAGGCTGGGACCGCCAGCGCTTCGAGCAGACGATCAAGAGCGGCGAGAGCACGCCGGTACAGCTTACCGATCCGGTCCCGGTCTACTTCACCTACGTCTCGGCATGGTCGACCGGCGACGCGGTGGTGCATTTCCGCGACGACATCTATGCCCGCGACGGCGTGGACGAATTGCAAATTTCGTCGGCGCTGTAAGGGCACGCGAAAGCCGAAAGAGCCGCCTGCGGGCGGCTTTTTTGTGGGCGGCGACCAGTCGAGAAGGCATCACCATTCCTTCGCTCGTCCCTGCGGTCGCCTGGCGCAAAGCGGCTAGCAAATTTCGCGGCGCGAGCGTGGCGGGACCTCGGCAACTGTGCTAATTGCCGGCTCACCGTGAAGCCCCGGACCCAGCGTCCGCCCCATCGAGGATTGAACCGTTATGGCAACAGCAGCAGTGGCCGCCGCCCAGCATTTCGAGACCTTTTTCGGAGCCGAACTGGCGGAGACGGATCCGGAGATTTTCGGCGCCATCCGCCAGGAACTCGGCCGCCAGCGCCACGAGATCGAGCTGATCGCCTCCGAAAACATCGTGTCGCGCGCCGTGCTCGAGGCTCAGGGCTCGATCATGACCAACAAATATGCCGAGGGCTATCCGGGCAAGCGCTACTATGGCGGCTGCCAGTTCGTCGACATCGCCGAGGAACTGGCGATCGAGCGCGCCAAGAAGCTGTTCGACTGCAATTTCGCCAATGTGCAGCCCAATTCCGGCAGCCAGATGAACCAGGCGGTGTTTCTGGCGCTGCTGCAGCCGGGCGACACCTTTATGGGCCTCGACCTGAATTCGGGAGGGCACCTGACGCACGGCTCGCCGGTCAACATGTCCGGCAAATGGTTCAAGGTCGTGTCCTACGGCGTGCGCAAGGACGACCACCTGCTCGACATGGACGAAGTGGCGCGGCTGGCGCGCGAGAACAAGCCGAAGCTGATCCTGGCTGGCGGCACCGCCTATTCGCGCATCTGGGACTGGAAGCGGTTTCGCGAGATCGCCGACGAGGTGGGCGCCTGGCTGATGGTGGACATGGCCCATATCGCGGGCCTCGTGGCGGGCGGCATGCACCCGTCGCCGCTGCCGCATGCGCATGTCGTGACGACGACGACGCACAAATCGCTGCGCGGCCCCCGCGGCGGCATGATCCTGACCAATGACGAGGACATCGCCAAGAAGATGAACTCGGCGGTGTTCCCGGGCCTGCAGGGCGGGCCGCTGATGCATGTCATCGCCGCCAAGGCGGTCGCTTTCGGCGAGGCGCTGAAGCCGGAATTCAAGGTCTATGCCCAGAATATCGTGGCCAACGCCAAAGCACTGGCCGACAGCCTGAAATCCACCGGCCTCGACATCGTCTCGGGCGGCACCGATAACCACCTGATGCTGGTGGACCTGCGCCCCAAGAACGCCACCGGCAAGCGCGCGGAGGCCGCACTCGGCCGCGCCAACATCACCTGCAACAAGAACGGTATCCCGTTCGATCCGGAAAAGCCGTTCGTGACCTCCGGCATTCGCCTCGGCACACCGGCCGGTACGACGCGCGGCTTCGGCGCGGCCGAATTCCGCGAGATCGGCAACCTGATCGCGGAAGTGCTCGACGGGCTGAAGGCGGCAAACTCGGACGAGGGCAACGCGGCCGTCGAGACCGCGGTCAAGCAGAAGGTGATGGCGCTGACGGAGCGGTTCCCGCTCTATCCGTATCTCGGGTAAGTTGTCGGGACGCGGCTCGGTGTGTGGCCCCGTTGAGCTGAATCGATGACTCCGTACCACAAACTTCTAGGGTTCGAAGCGCTCTATCTCGAAGATAGCTATGTCATAGACGTCCGCGAGACTGACCGTTCAGTGATGTTTGTCATGGATTTAGTGTTAACCGAGCAGCATCCGGCCTATCAGCCGCCCAAGCCGAATGAACAATATTGTTACCATCGCAGGCAAATCGAGTTCGTCGGCCTGGAAACAGTGAACTGGATACGTCGGGAATTTCGGCCCACGACGGACCCGGACGGATCTGTCGATTACGGAAACATCGCGATCTTTCAAAGCACTGGTACTGCTTACCAATTGGCCGGCGAATGGGGCGAAGTGCATATTGGAGCGGCTGGCGCGGTGGTGGCACTGTATTGACCGCTTTGACTCGGGCGTGAAAGGCACTAAGCCTTTGCCGATCCGAGAATCGCTGCAAAACAAAGGCCGTCCATGCGCTGCCCCTACTGCCAGTCGGAAGATACGCAGGTGAAGGACTCCCGTCCCGCCGAGGATGGGGCAGCGATCCGCCGGCGGCGGGTTTGCCCGGATTGCGGCGGCCGCTTCACCACCTTCGAGCGCGTGCAGTTGCGCGACCTCGTCGTCGTCAAGAAGTCGGGGCGTAAAGTGCCGTTCAGCCGCGACAAGCTGCTGCGCTCGATGGAGATCGCGGTGCGCAAGCGCAATGTCGATCCCGAGCGCATCGACCGCGCGGTGACCGGCATCGTGCGCCAGCTCGAAAGCTCGGGCGAGACGGAAGTGACGTCTGGCGAGGTCGGCCGGCTGGTTATGGAGGCCCTGAAGGCGCTGGACGACGTCGCCTATGTGCGTTTCGCCTCGGTCTATCGCAATTTCCGCGAGGCCAAGGACTTTCACGAGGTGCTGGGCGAACTCAAGGGCGACGAGGACGGCGGCTGAGCCATGGCCGGCAGGGCGGTCAGCCAGGATGAGCGCGAGGAGACCGACCGCCGCTTCATGGCGGCGGCGCTCAGGCTGTCGAAAAAACACTCCGGACTGACTTCCACCAATCCGTCGGTCGGAACGCTGATCGTACGCGATGACGGCGACGGCCCGGTCATTGTCGGGCGCGGCGTCACTGCGATCGGCGGCAGGCCGCATGCCGAGGCGGAGGCGCTGGCCGAGGCCGGCGCGCTGGCGCGTGGCGCGACCGCCTATGTCACGCTGGAACCTTGCGCCCATCATGGCCGGACGCCGCCCTGCGCCAATGCGCTGGCGAGCGCCGGCGTCGTGCGCGTAGTTGGCGCAGCCAGCGATCCGGACCCGCGCGTCTCGGGCAACGGCTATGCGATTCTGCGGGCTGCCGGCATCGAGGTCGTCGAACGGGTTCTGGCCGAGGAAGCTGCCGCACAGATGGCCGGCTATCTGATTCGGTCCCTGAAAAAACGCCCGCAAGTAACTCTGAAACTTGCGATTTCTAGCGACGGCATGATCGGGCGGCTGGGCGCAGGGCAGGTGCCGATCACCGGCGCTGTGGCGCGCCGGCAGGTCCATCTGATGCGCGCCGAGGCCGACGCGATCCTGGTTGGCATCGGCACCGCACTTTCCGACGATCCGGATCTGACCGTTCGGCTGCCGGGGCTGGAAGCGCGGTCGCCTGCGCGTATCGTGGTCGACCGCCAGGCGCGGCTGCCGTTGGGATCGAAACTGGTGCAGACCGCGCAACGCGTGCCCGTTCTCATTGCGGCGGCCCCTGAGGCCGATCCCGGGCGCAAGACAGCGCTTGAAAGCGCCGGCGTGAAGGTGCTCGCGACGGAAACCTATGAGGGCCGGGTGGCGCTGCCGGAATTTCTGGAGGATCTCGCGGCGCAAGGCATGTCGAACGTCCTGGTCGAGGGCGGCGCCGATACGGCGCGTTATTTCCTCGACGAGGGGCTGGTCGACCGCATCGCGCTGTTTTTCGGGCCGCGGCCGATCGGCGAGGGTGGGATTGCCGCGCCGCTCGGCCGCGACCATATGCCGGCAGGCTTCAGGCTTCTCGGCGAAGCCCGTTTCGGCGATGATTCCTATGCCGAATGGATAAGGGATTTCTAATGTTCACCGGAATTGTCACCGATGTGGGCACGGTCGCCTCGGTTTCGCCGCTGCCGCAGGGCGTGCGGCTGAGGATCGACACCGCCTACGATCCGCAGACCATCGCGATTGGCGCGTCGATCTCCTGCGCCGGTGTCTGCCTGACAGTGGTGGCCCTTCCCGAACAAGGCTCGAATCAGCGCTGGTTCGAGGTGGAGGCTTGGGAGGAGGCGTTGCGCCTGACAACTGCGGCCGGATGGCAGGCCGGCACGCGCATCAACCTCGAACGCGCGCTGAAGATCGGCGACGAACTCGGGGGCCACATCGTTTCCGGCCATGTCGACGGCATGGCCGAGATCGTGGAGCGGAAGGACGAGGGCGATGCGGTGCGTTACCGGCTCGAAGCGCCACGCGAACTGGCGAAGTTCATCGCGCCCAAGGGTTCGGTGGCGCTCGATGGGACATCGCTGACGGTCAACGGCGTCGAGGGCAGGCTGTTCGATGTGCTTCTGATCCACCATTCGCTGACCGTCACCACCTGGGGCGAGCGCAAGGTGGGCGACCGCGTCAATCTCGAGGTCGACACCATGGCGCGCTATGCGGCGCGTTTGGCGGAAACTGGGGCGGAGGGAGGATGAGCCTGATTGATAACGAGCGAACGAACCTATTGGCAAATGCTCTGGATCGAGCCTCGACGGCTTGCTTCACAGTCGGCATTCTGTCACCGCTGGCTGGATACGTGTATGGTGTCGTGGATCTAGGTCCGGCGATCATTCAGCGTTGGCCGATTTTCTCTGTATTTGCTTGGCTGGCAGTCTCAGTTGCACTACATCTATGGGCGAGACGCATTCTGAAAGGCCTGAAATCATGAGCAACCAGGAATTTCTGCTTTGGTTCTGGGCGCTTGGCTTGCCTGCAATCATAGCCATAGGCGGCTACGTCGCCGTGCGCCTGCATGAGCGCTCCTTGAAGCATTGATCCATCCCAGCTTGTTTCACCAAGCCCGCCACGAACCGCTTGCGGTGAACTGCGGTTCGGCCTAAGTCACCGGCAATCCCGGAGACATTCATGGCAGCTTCCAAAAATCCTCATCTTTTGATCGTCGAGGCGCGCTTTTACGACGGCCTTGCCGACGCGTTGCTCGAGGGCGCCAAGGCCGCGCTCGACGAGGCGGGCGCGACCTACGATGTCGTCACCGTTCCCGGCGCGCTGGAAATCCCTGCGGTGATAACCTTCGCGCTGGTCGGCGCAGAGGAGGGCGGCACCGATTATGACGGCTTCGTCGCGCTCGGCACCGTGATCCGCGGCGATACCTATCATTTCGACATCGTCGCCAACGAATCGTCGCGCGCGCTGATGGACCTCGCGGTCGAGGGCTCGCTCGCCATCGGCAACGGCATTCTCACCACCGAAAATGACGAGCAGGCATGGGTGCGGGCCCGCCGCAGCGAGGGCGACAAGGGCGGCTTTGCCGCACGCGCAGCCCTCACCATGATCGCGCTTCGCGAACGGCTCGGAGCCTGAGACCGGTGAGCCGACCCGACGGAGGCGACCAGCCCGCCCACCGACAGGCCAACAAGCGCGGCGCAGCCAGGCTCGCCGCCGTGCAGGCGCTCTACCAGATGGATGTGGCCGGCGCCGGCCTGCTGGAAATCACCGCCGAATACGAGGCTTTCCGCCTCGGCAAGGAGGTTGACGGCGCGCTCTACCGCGAGGCCGATCCGCAGTGGTTCCGCGCCATCTTGGCAGGCGTCGTCGACAACCAGAAAACGGTGGACCCGGTCATCCGCCAGGCGCTGACCGAGGACTGGCCGCTTTCCAGGCTGGACTCGACCTTGCGCGCCATCCTGCGCGCCGGGGTCTATGAACTGATGCAGCGCGCCGACGTACCTGTCGCTGTGATCGTCTCGGAATATGTCGACATCGCCAAGGCGTTTTACGTCGAAGACGAGCCGAAGCTGGTCAACGCCGTGCTTGACCGGGTGGCGCGCAGGGTGCGCGGCGAGGGCCGCGGAAAAGACGCTTTATAAACTGTCAGCCATCGCGTGCATGCCGGTGTCGGCTATTCCGCCGGTCGCCTTCCACTCGGCAACTCCTTCTTCCAGACGGCGGGACTGGAATCCGTTCGCCCGCAGTGTTTGCACTGCCTTAAGCGACAGAATGCAGTAGCGGCCGCGGCAGTAGGCAATGATCTCGCGGTCGAGCGGCAGATGCGCGAGGCTGGCTTCGAGACTATCCAGCGGCACATGGATGGCGCCCGGCAAGTGGCCCTGCCGGTACTCGGCCTCGTCGCGAACATCGAGCAGCAGAAAATCGCTGTCGGGCATCCGCTCCCGCAACTCTGCGAAAGAGACCGGATCCATATCATCGGGCCTTTCGAAATAGTCGGCTATGACCGACCGAACTTCGGCCAGATTGTGCTCTGCGACCGCCCGGATGGCCATGACTGCCTCGAACACGGGTCCGTCCGCCAGCCGGAAGAGCACGTTCTTGCCCGATTTGCGCGAAGAGATCAGGCCTGACCGGCGCAGCAAGTGGAGATGTTGGGACGCGTTGGCTATGCTGAGACCCGTGCGAGTCGCCAATTCCTCGACCGACCATTCTCCCTGGCTGATATGTTCGAGCAGTTCGAGACGATGCTCGTGGCCAAGGGCGCGGGCCAATGCGGCAAAGTGGGAATTGAGAAGGTGCTTGGGATTTTCGCTTGACATGTCAATCCACGATCATTCAATTGATTGATTGAATGTAGCATGTTCGCTGCAACAGTAAAGCGCGGGATTCCAGATGAAACGATCGACCCCAAGCGAAGCCCGGCGCACGGCGCTCATTCTGGCGGCGTCGCAGGCGATCGTCGGCTCGGCAGCGCCAATTTCCATTTCGATCGGCGCGCTGGCGGGCTTCTATCTGCTCGGCGCGGATAAATCGCTGGCCACCGCGCCGGTGACCGGCTTCAACATCGGCGTGGCGCTGGGCGCCTTGCCGGCGGCTGCGATCATCAAGCGGGCAGGGCAGCGCAACGGCTTTCTCACCGGAACGGCGGTAACGGCCGCCGGAGGCGCGCTCGCCACGGCGGCCATGTTCGCAGGCGATTTCTGGCTCTTCGCGCTTGGGCTGCTGGTCGTCGGCATTGGCGGCGGCTTCGTGCAGCAGTTCCGCTTCGCCGCCGCCGACAACGCGCCACCGGCATTCAAGGCGCGAGCCATCTCCTTCGTGCTTGCCGGCGGCGTGGTGACCGCGATTCTGGGGCCGCAGATCGTCATCTTCACGCGAGAATTGTTGGCGCCAGTGATGTTTGCCGGCTCCTTCGCCGCCATCATGGTTCTGGCCGCCGTTGGCGCCGTCATTCTTTCTTTCCTGCGGGCTCCGGCCAAACACTCGACCGGCAGCGAAATTGTGGAGGAGTCGGCGCGGCCGCTGGCGGAAATCATCGCGCAACCGCGCTTCATCGTGGCGCTTCTTTGCTCGGTCGGCACGTTCGCGCTGATGAGCTTTGTCATGACCGGCGCGCCGCTCGCCATGGTCGGCTGCGGCTTCTCGACCGACGAGGCGACGCTCGGCATATCCTGGCATGTCATGGCGATGTTCGCGCCGAGTTTCTTCACCGGGCGGCTGATCCACCGCTTCGGCGCCGAGACGATCGTCGCCACCGGCCTCGCCTTGCTGGTCGGCTGCGCGCTGATCGCGCTCTCCGGTATTGCGCTCTGGCAGTTCTGGTCGGCGCTTATCCTGCTCGGCCTCGGCTGGAATTTCGGCTTCATCGGCGCGACCGCGATGGTCGCCGACACATACCGCTCATCGGAAAAGGGCAAAGTGCAGGGCATCCACGACCTGGTGCTGTTCTCCAGCGTAGCCTTCGCCTCGCTGATGTCCGGCGCGGTCTACAATGCCTACGGCTGGGACATGCTGAACTGGGTGGTGTTCCCGATCGTGGCGGTATGCCTGGGTGCGCTTGTGATGCACGTATTCACACGCAGCCGTGCCGGCCGGGTTGTCGAGAACGAAGGATAGACTGGCGTACATCTGAGGGTGGCTAATGGCTGTCTTGCAACTGTGTACCAATTTTGATACAAGGTTGGGAGATGCCGAGTCTGAAGCCTATCCCACTGGTGTTTTGGAAGTCGGCTTCGGGCCGCGAACAGTGCGGGATTGGCTGAACGAACTGCCGCGAGACGATCAGCGGGTCATTGGCCGCGACATCGCCAAGGTGCAGTTCGGGTGGCCTGTAGGCTTGCCGCTTTGCAAACCTTTGGCCGGCGGGCTTTGGGAAGTCCGAAGTTCTCTGCCCAGCAGGCGAGAAGGACGTGTGCTGTTCGGCTTCTACGATGAAACGCTTGTCGCGCTGCACGCGTTCATCAAGAAATCGCAGAAAACCCCCACTGGCCGATTTGACGCTCGCGCGCCAACGCCTCAAGGAATTGTCATCATGAGCAAGGAAAACAAGCATCTGGGTTCGAGCTTCGAAAGCTGGCTCGATGAAAAGGAGATCCGCGAGGAAGTCACCGCCGCCGCCGTCAAAGCTGTGATCGCGCATCAACTGGCCGAAGAGATGAAAAAGAAGCAGATCACGAAAAAGCGGATGGCCGAACTCATGAAGACCAGCCGTGCTCAGGTGGATCGCCTGCTCGATCCGGACAGCGGATCGGCGACCATTGAAAGTCTTCAGCGCGCCGCCCGCATAGTCGGACGGGATATCAGTCTGCAATTGGTGTAGGGCGAAGTTGCCGGACGGTTTCCGCGCCGAATGGTTAGCTTCTCAATAGCGGGGATCGAACCCGCTGCCTCCGTCCGTCGCCATCCGTGGCGAAAACGGGGCAAAAGCATAGCGGTATCTTGACGCGCCCAAGCCCGTTTCGCATACACCGCAGCGAAAGTCGGGATTCTGTCAGCCATGCTGCCGGATTCTGGCTCCATCGCATCGGTCCCGGGGAGGGGAATTTCCGGGCCAGAAATCAGGGAAGAATTCGGCAATGACCATGCTTTACGTCGTCATCGCCTGCGGCCTGCTCTCCATCCTGTACGCCATCTGGGCGACACGGTCGGTTCTCGCATCCGACCAGGGAAATGCACGCATGCAGGAAATCTCGGCCGCCATCCGCGAGGGTGCGCAGGCCTATCTGGCGCGGCAATACACCACCATCGCAATTGTCGGCGTGGTCGTTCTGCTGCTCGCCTGGTGGCTGCTCTCCGCGAGCGCTGCGATCGGCTTCCTGATCGGCGCCGTATTGTCAGGCGCGGCCGGCTTCATCGGCATGCACGTTTCGGTCCGTGCCAATGTGCGCACCGCGCAGGCCGCTTCCAACAGCCTCGCCGCCGGCCTCGACATCGCCTTCAAGTCGGGCGCCATCACCGGCATGCTGGTGGCCGGCCTCGCGCTCTTGGGCGTGTCCGTCTATTACTGGATCCTGACCGGCCCGATGGGTCTTGCGCCCCACGACCGCACGGTCATCGACTCGCTGGTTTCGCTCGGCTTCGGCGCCTCGCTGATCTCGATCTTCGCCCGTCTCGGCGGCGGCATCTTCACCAAGGGCGCGGATGTCGGCGGCGATCTCGTCGGCAAGGTCGAAGCCGGCATTCCCGAAGATGACCCGCGCAACCCGGCCACCATCGCAGACAATGTCGGCGACAATGTCGGCGACTGTGCCGGCATGGCCGCCGATTTGTTCGAAACCTATGCGGTGACCGTCGTCGCCACCATGGTTCTGGCCGCGATCTTCTTCGGCGGTACGGATATTCTCGGCAGCGTCATGCTCTATCCGCTCGTCATCTGCGGCGCCTGCATCGTCACCTCGATTATCGGCACCTTCTTCGTCAAGCTCGGCTCCAACGGCTCGATCATGGGCGCGCTCTACAAGGGCCTGATCGTGACCGGGCTGCTGTCGATCGTCGGCCTCGGCGCCGCCACCTCGCTGACCATCGGCTGGGGCGAGATCGGAACCGGCGGCGGCGTCGCCATCACCGGGCAGAACCTGTTCATCTGCGGCCTTGTCGGTCTATTGGTGACCGGCCTGATCGTGGTGATAACCGAATACTACACCGGCACCGGCAAACGCCCGGTCAACTCGATCGCCCAGGCCTCGGTTACCGGCCACGGCACCAACGTCATCCAGGGCCTCGCGGTCTCGCTGGAATCGACGGCGCTGCCGGCCATCGTCATCGTTGGCGGCATCATCGCCACCTACCAGCTCGCCGGCCTGTTCGGCACGGCGATCGCGGTGACGACGATGCTCGGTCTTGCCGGCATGATCGTGGCGCTCGACGCCTTCGGCCCGGTCACTGACAATGCCGGCGGCATTGCCGAGATGGCGGGTCTGCCCAAGGAAGTGCGCCAGTCGACCGACGCGCTCGACGCCGTCGGCAACACCACCAAGGCGGTTACCAAGGGCTACGCCATCGGCTCGGCCGGCCTCGGCGCGCTGGTGCTGTTTTCGGCCTACAGCTACGACCTGCAGTTCTTCGCCGCCAAGGCGAATGAGGCGGGTTCGACGGCGTTCCCGTATTTCAAGGACATGGGTCCGGTCTCCTTCGACCTGTCCAACCCCTATGTCGTCGCCGGCCTGATCTTCGGCGGCCTGATCCCGTATCTGTTCGGCGGCATCGCGATGACCGCCGTGGGCCGTGCCGCGGGGTCGATCGTGGAAGAGGTGCGCAAGCAGTTCCGTGAAGATCCGGGCATCATGAAGGGCACCTCGAAGCCCAACTATGCCCGCGCCGTCGACATCCTAACCAAGGCGGCGATCAAGGAAATGATCATCCCGTCGCTCCTTCCGGTGCTGGCGCCGCTCGTCGTCTATTTCGGCGTGCTGCTCATCTCCGGCTCCAAGGCTTCGGCTTTCGCCGCGCTCGGCGCCTCGCTGCTCGGCGTCATCGTCAACGGCCTGTTCGTTGCCATCTCGATGACCTCGGGCGGCGGCGCCTGGGACAATGCCAAGAAGTCGTTCGAGGACGGCTTTGTCGACAAGGACGGTGTCAAGCACATGAAGGGCTCCGAGGCGCACAAGGCCTCGGTGACCGGCGATACGGTCGGCGATCCCTACAAGGACACCGCTGGCCCGGCCGTGAACCCGGCCATCAAGATCACCAACATCGTGGCGCTCCTGCTGCTGGCCGTGCTCGCGCACGGGTAAGCTTGAGCGTTATCACAGCGAAAAAGCCCCGCGGGAGCGATCCCGCGGGGCTTTTTCTTGACTGTGAGGCGCCGAATGCCCGTGCGGCCGGCTCCTACGGTTGCCCCCCTCCGGGGAGAGTCGGGATGGCCTGGCTGGCCCCGGTGAGAAGCTGTCCGATGAAGTTCTGGTCCTTGCCCGCGGTCGGCGTGGTGCGGGAGATGAAGTCGAACACCTTGCCGTCCTGCAGGCCGTAATTGGCGATGTTGGTGACGCGCCCGTCCTCGCCGAAATAGACCGCCAGGATGCGCTGGTCGACGAGCTTGGGCTTGGCGAAGGCGACGGAGCGGCGGCGGGTCTGGGAAATGTAGTAGAAAACCTCGTTGTCGAAGGTCGCCGTAGTCGACGGGCTGCCGAGCGCCAGGATCACCTGCTCGCGGCTCGACCCTACTGGCACCAGGTCGATCTGCTGCTGGTCGATGACATAGCCCTGCGTCAGCGTCTCGCCGGGGCTCAAATCGCCGAAGGTCTTGGCGGTATTGCAGGCGGAGAGCGCCATCGCCGTTCCGAGCAGGCATGCCGCTCCGGCCAGGCGCGGTGAAAATGCGGTCTTGAAATCCTGGCAGGCCAACAACAACTCCCATCCCAAATTCGGTATCGCGGTCCGCCTTGCGCGAAGCCGCAAAACCGGTAAACCAGCTTGCGCGCCGATGCAACAAGCCCGACGGCGAAACGGTTCCTCGAGGAGACCGCCAATGTTCAAACGCCTGTTTGGCGGCGACCGCAGCGCCAATCGCGCGATCACGGACGCGCTCTACGGTGAAATCGTGGCGGCCGCGCGGCAGCCGGTTTTTTATTCGGACTGGAATGTGCCGGACACGCCGCTCGGCCGTTTCGAGATGCTGTCGCTGCACATGTTTCTCTTCCAGCATCGCCTGCGCGGCGAAGAAGGCGGATCGCGCGAGATCGCGCAGGTGCTGACCGACGACTTCTTCACGGATCTCGACCATTCGCTGCGCGAACTCGGCATAGGCGACGCCGGCGTGCCGAAGCGGATGAAGAAGCTGGCGCGGATGTTTTACGGCCGCACCAAATCCTATGCCGATGCACTCGAGGCGGGCGACCGCCCCGCGCTTGCCGCGGCCCTGGCGCGCAATATCCGGCCCGAAGCCGGCGACTGGCCGGAAGCCGATGCGTTGGGCGGCTACGTGTTCGAGACGGTCGCAGCGCTGGCGCGGCAGCCGTCCGAGGCGATCCATGGCGGCGCGATCGGTTTTCCCGCGCCGCAACCGGGTTGAAAGGAGCCTGCGATGAAACATGGCCATGAACCGGCGGAGAAGAGCCCGGTTTCCTTCGATGTCAACGTGACGAGGCTGCCGCAAAAGGGCATGCCGGTGGTGATTGAGGCGAACGAGAAGCAGTTGGCGGCGCTCGCGGAGGCGCACGACCTTCTGTCGGTCAGGAACTTTCGCGCGGAACTGCATGTCGGCTCCTGGAAGCGCAACGGCGTCAAGGTTTCCGGCATCGTTGCGGCCGATATCGTGCAGGCCTGCGTGGTGACGCTCGATCCGATCGACACGCACATTGAGGAGCAGGTGTCGGCGCTGTTCCTGCCCGAAGATTCGAAACTCGGCCGCGAGGGATTCGAGACCGGCGGGGAGATCATGCTGGATGCGGAGGGCCCCGACAGCCCGGAAATCCTTTCCGGCGATACGATCGATGCCGGCGCCTTGTCGGAAGAATTCTTCAGCTTGGCCATCGATCCCTATCCGCGCAAGAGCGGCGTGGCGCTGGAGGCTCCGGAGGCAGATGCCGGCGAGGCGGCCGTCGAAGGCGAATTGCAGCGAAAGCTGCGCTCGCTGATCGATAAATCCTGAAAACACCCGGGCAAGTTCCGAAATCGCGGTTGTGCGGCTGCGCAAAACCGCTATTTTCCCCCTGCCTGACCAGGGCAGCCGAGAAATGTGAGATGATTGCCGAGTGATCAGGATTTCCATCGATGCCATGGGCGGCGATCACGGGCCGGCGGTAGTCATCCCAGCTCTGATGCGGGTCGCGACGCGCCGCACCGATGTGCGGTTCCTCGTCTACGGCCGCTCAGAGGTGGTCCGGCCCGAACTGGACAAGTTTCCCAAGCTCGCCGCGATCACCGAGTTCATCCACTGCGATGTCGCGGTGCGCATGGACGACAAGCCGAGCAAGGCGCTGCGCCACGGCCGCTGGAAATCGTCGATGTGGAAGGCAATCGAGGCGGTGAAAACCGGCGATGCCGACGCCTGCGTCTCGGCCGGCAATACCGGCGCGCTGATGGCGATGTCGAAATTCTGCCTGCGCACCATGGCCACGATCGAGCGTCCGGCCATCGCCGCGATCTGGCCGACGCTGCGCGGCGAAAGCGTGGTTCTGGACGTCGGCGCCACGATCGGCGCGGACGCCCACCAGCTTATCGATTTCGCCATCCTTGGAACCGCTATGGCGCGGGCGCTCTATGGAATGGACAAGCCGACCGTCGGCCTGCTCAACATCGGCGTCGAGGAGGTCAAGGGCCTGGAAGAAGTCAAGGAGGCCGGCCGCCTGCTGCGCGAGGCCAGCATGATGTCGATGGGCTATCACGGCTTCGTCGAAGGCGACGACATCGGCAAGGGCACGGTCGATGTGGTGGTCACCGAAGGGTTCGCCGGCAACATTGCGCTGAAGACCGCCGAAGGCACCGTGCGGCAGATTTCGACCTACCTGCGCGCCGCAATGGGCCGCACGCTGATGGCCAGGATCGGCGCTGTCTTCGCCAAAGGTGCGTTCAACACGCTTCGAGAGAAGATGGACGTACGCAAGGCCAATGGCGGCGTGTTCCTGGGGCTGAACGGTATCGTCGTGAAGAGCCATGGCGGCACCGACGATGAAGGTTTTGCGGCGGCGATCGAACTCGCCTACGATATGACCCGCAATCGGCTGCTCGATCGGATCGAGGCCGACCTCGACCTGTTCCACGCACGCCACCCGAAGTCTGCGCTCAGGCCGGCAGCAGCCGCCGGCGACGGTATTGAATAAGGTTTAGTCCCAGATGATCAGATCAGTGGTGCGTGGCACCGGTTCCGCGTTGCCGCGTCGCATCATGAAGAATACCGATTTCGAAGGCGTGCTGGAGACGTCAGACGAATGGATTGCCCAGCGCACCGGCATCCGCCAGCGCCACATCGCCTCCGACGACGAGACGACGGCATCGCTGGGCGAGGCGGCGGCGCGCGCCGCGCTCGACAATGCCGGGCTGGCGCCGGCCGACATCGACCTGATCGTGCTGGCCACCTCGACGCCGAACAACACGTTCCCGGCGACTGCGGTGGAGATCCAGAACCGGCTCGGCATGCACCACGGCTTCGCCTTCGATATGCAGGCGGTGTGCACGGGCTTCGTCTACGCCGTCGCAACCGCCGATCTCTATATCCGCGGCGGGCTCGCCAAACGCGTGCTGGTGATCGGCTCGGAGACTTTTTCGCGTATTCTCGACTGGACCGACCGCTCGACCTGCGTGCTGTTCGGCGACGGCGCAGGAGCGCTAATCCTCGAGGCTCAGGAAGGCGAGGGCACGATCGCTGATCGCGGCGTGCTTGCGGCCAGCCTGCGCTCCGACGGCGTCCACAAGGACAAGCTGTACGTCGATGGCGGCCCGTCCACGACCGGCACGGTGGGCCTGCTGCGCATGGAAGGCCGCGAAGTGTTCAAACACGCGGTCGGCATGATCACCGACGTGATCGAGGCCACGTTTTCGGAGGCTGGCATCACCGCCGAAGATCTCGACTGGTTCGTGCCTCACCAGGCCAACAAGCGCATCATCGACGCTTCGGCAAAAAAACTCGGAATCGCCGAGGAAAAGGTGGTGGTGACGGTGCACCTGCACGGCAATACCTCGGCGGCGTCGGTGCCGCTGGCGCTCGCCGTGGCTGTAGCCGACGGCCGCATCAAGAAGGGCGATCTGGTGCTGCTGGAAGCCATGGGCGGCGGCTTTACCTGGGGTGCGGTGCTCCTGCGCTGGTGACGCTTGGCCGGCAAAGCCGGGTAAAGCGCGTTTCTTCAAGTCAATTCAACATGATTGCTGCCGCGGGCGGGTTCTGTCCTTGACCTCGCCGGGCCAATTTTCTAACGTCTTGGCGTTTATAACGTTTCCGTTATTTGAGGATGGTTGGACGGTCGCATGGGGGGAAAGACACTGACGCGCGCCGATCTCGCCGAAGCCGTCTACCGCAAGGTCGGCCTTTCCCGCACCGAGTCGGCTGAACTCGTCGAGACGGTGCTTGACGAAATCTGCGAAGCCATCGTCCGCGGCGAAACCGTCAAGCTGTCCTCTTTCGCCACCTTCCATGTCCGCGGCAAGAACGAGCGCATTGGCCGCAATCCCAAGACCGGCGAGGAAGTGCCAATCCTGCCGCGGCGCGTCATGACCTTCAAGGCGTCGAACGTCCTGAAGAACCGCATCCTGCGCGCCCACCAGAACAGCAAGGCCAAGAGCAAGCAGGCGGCTTCGGTGGGCGAGTAAAGCGCTTCGGCCGATAAATCGGGCTCCGGCTCGCGCCGGGCTTGAATTCCGGCCGACAAACCGCTGAAATGAAGTGCAGATCGGACACGCTGCCGTCGCGGCAAGCTCTCGGTTCGGCGGGTTCGACCTTCCCGATGCTGTTTCGGGCTTCGGGATCGGCCCTGGAGGAATTTGCGCATGGACAAGAGCCCCGACGCATTCCGGACCATCAGCGAGGTCGCCGAGGACCTCGACTTGCCGCAGCATGTGCTGCGCTTCTGGGAAACGCGGTTCACGCAGATCAAGCCGATGAAGCGTGGCGGCGGCAGGCGCTACTACCGGCCGCAGGATGTCGACCTGATCAAGGGCATCCGCCACATGCTCTACGACCAGGGATACACGATCAAGGGCGTGCAGAAGCTGCTGCGCGAAAACGGCAACCAGTTCATCGTTGCGGTAGGAAGCGGCGACCGCGCAGCGGTCGAGGCGATCGCCCAGCGCAAGCAGGCCGAGGCAGCGCCGCTCACGCCGGCCGCGCAGCCGCGCGGGGCGGACGACGAGATGCTGGTCGGCGAACCCCGGGCGAAGCCCAACCGCCGCTTCTTCGGCCTCGGCAAGGCCGAGGACGAGGGGCCTGTGCAGCCCGGCAGCGGCAAGCTTTCGCGCGACAACCGCGCGTTGCTGCAGGAAGCGCTGTTCGACCTGCTCGAATGCAAGCGGCTGCTCGACCAGGTTCGCTAGCGCCTGTCGATATTCAGGTGATGCCGGCCTGCAAATAGTGGCTTTCTGCGCTTCCGGTACTCACGTATCAAATGTACGCTCCGTTCCGGTTCTCGAAATCCACCATTTTGGTCGCTGCGCGCCCTCTTCGATTCCGGCACGGCCTGACCTGAATCTCGTCACCCGCTAGAGTCGCCGCGAAAAAGTTTTGCTCCTATGCATTCCGGTTTCGCGAATATAGCCGTGTTCAGGAATGCGTGTTTTCGCCGGCCAGGATGCCGGCTTCCTCCGCCGCCTCGCGGAAGGCGTCATACGCATCGACGGTGGAGCGATGCCCGTCGAGCACCTTGAGACAGGCGTCGACCGCGTCGCGGTGTCTCGGACCGCGGCGGGCGGGCCATCGCGTCAGCAGCAGGTCCGCAGCCTGGCGGGTGTTGCGGACCGCCAACGCCTCGTCGGTTGGGCCGGGCGAGATAAAGACGGGGCGCTGAAAACGCTTGTCGGATCCGTCGCCCACGTCAGCCTCCGGCGGAAACGTCGGTTTCGGGCCGATCCCGCCCGTCGGCGACTTCCTCGTGCCACTCGCCCGTCTCGTCCTGGTAGGAAATGCCCTCGGTCCTGCCGGCGAGCCGCTGTTCGGCCGCCGCCGCCTTGGCTGCCTCGTAGGCTTGCGAGCGGCTGGCGAAAGTCTCGGAATACACGTCGCCGAGCTTGTAGGCCCAGCCGCCGTCATGTTCCACGATCTCATAGATAATCCGGGTCATGCGCTCACCCTCCTTTTGCGGCTCAACGGAACAAGGGTAAAGTTGTTCCTGGATGGCTATGGCACCGGCAACAAATCCGCATCCGGCAGGGGGTTCTTTTGCAGTGGGCGGCTGCCGAATTGCAGCGACACGCAACTGAACCTCGCCTATCAGGGCCGGGTTGAATCCGAAGAAGGGGACTGACATGACGGATGTGAAGGACAGCAACGGCACGAAGCTCGCCGATGGCGATTCCGTGACGCTGATCAAGGACCTCAAGGTGAAAGGCACATCGGTCGTTCTGAAGCGCGGCACGCTGATCAAGAACATTCGCCTGACCGACACGGAGGATGAGATCGAGTGCAACGCCGAAAAGTCAGGGGATTGGTACTCCGGACCGAATTCCTGAAGAAGGCGTGACACTACGGCGGCACGCGTCTTTTTCGACGCGCAAAGAAGGTTGTAGGTCTTTGTATCTGCGTATCGTGCTTGCCGAAAAATCGATTCCGAATTTCGGAGGCCGATGCGTACCCGGCGCATCAAGCGCTTCGGAAAGTTGCGGCTGCTCAGATTCTGAACCCGTTGCGAGTTGCGAAGTGTTGCCTGAGACACGCCGACCAGAAACACGCCGCGCATAGACAGGGTGCACGCAACGTAGTTAACAAACCGTTGCGAAGATGGGCCTCCGATCTGGCGGCGCCGAACGCCACGATCCAGGGACGGGCCGCGCCCGAGGCGGAGAAAACCAGCAGGCTTAGGAAAATTGTCGGAGTGGCGGGATTCTGAACCCACGCCCCCTTGATCCCATGTTCGTCGCGGCCCGCTGGGGTTTTGTGACCAAGACGGGCGGACTGATCGTTAACGCCCGCTCCGAAACGGTCGCGACCAACGGTCTGTTCAAGCACGCGTACCAGCAGCGACGGGCACTGATGCCCATCGACGGCTTTTTTGAGTGGAAGGACATTTTCGGGACCGGCAAGGACAAGCAGCCTTACGCCATCGCGCTGAAATCTGGCGAGCCGTTCGCGCTGGCGGCGATATGCGATGATTGGCGCGATCCGAAAACCGGCGAACTGGTCAAGACCTTCACGGTACTGACGTGCGAGCCGAACGAGATGATGGCGACGATCCACAATCGCATGCCGGTGGTATTGCACAGAGGGGATTACGAGCGCTGGCTTATGGACCCGGACCCAGCCGATCTGATGAAGCCGTTCCGGCAGACCTGATGACCATGTGGCGGATCGACCGGAAGGTTGGCAACTACAAGAACGATTCGCCGGACATTCTTGATCCTGTCGAGGAGATTCGCGAGGATTTGTTCGACCTGCAATCGAAGGGAGACACACGGATGTGACGTCTCCGTTCTGAAATTTCGGCTCACTCGCTCGACCAGCGCCGCAAAGACCACCGGGGCGAGTGATCCACACACGAATTAAGTCAGAAAGGGCCAGATCCGGTGTATGATCGACCCGATGGCCGAGCAAAGAGACTTCTGGGCGAAAGTCGTGATTGACTGGGTTGATAGCCGCTCTTGCTACATTCGGAGGGGTGTTGAAGGAGTGCGGGCTAAAGATCCCTCCAATCGTGACTGACCAAACGGTAGTCGACCCACCTGTGACGCCCCAAACGGAATCGGACCAGGCGCCAGCATCGATACGCGAGATCACAGGAAACCGCAGCTTGTTGGAAAGGTGACTGGCCGTCCTGGTTTTTGTTGGTTCCGACGACGGGCGGGTGGCGACAATTACGTGGGACGCTGTCCGGCGCAGAGCCCTTAACCCGCGCGGAAATTAATGAGCCAAAGGGAACGGCGGGATGATCTAATCGGCGGGTTTCTTGCGTCCCACGATCCATGTTGGAGGCTCGCTCGCAGGCGGCTTGTACCCCGGATGCTGGTCGAACGTCGGGGTCCGCATCCAAGGCGCTCTATCCCCCGTGACTGCCTCAATGGCTGTGACGATTGCCCGATTCAATTCTGTCAGCGCGTGGGAATGGTTGCATGAGGGAGCTATTACCGGAGCGCAGCAGGCGCTGTGCAGTTCCGTCGCCGCCTTCCTGAAACGTTCGATTTCTGGCTGGGTGAGGTAGGTAAGCTTCTTACGCCTGGACATGGCTATCTCCGATGGGGTGAGAATCGCCGCACTAGGACATTATTCCTCAAGGCGGACCGGCACGCCAGAGCAGAATGAAGGATGCTGTAACAACGCGTTTGGCCAGGCGGATCGCACGGCGAATTGAACACCTGAGTTCCTCCGCCCGGTGTATATAAGGCATTCCTAATGCGCCCACGGATTGGTGGGCAGACGAACATCATAGCGTTGGGCAAAGGGAGGATGTTCCAGTGTGGCTAACACTAACCGATGAGAAGAATAGGCGGCTGACGATCAACTTTGGCAATGTTTTGGCGTTTCAAGCTAACGAGAAAGAAACGGCAACACTAATTCATACAATGGGGAGGAATGTGGAAAAGAACTACTGGTACACCGTCAAGGAGACTCCTGATGAGATATTGGGCATGGTCACCCAGAAGGTGGAACGATAAGAGGTGCAAAGGTCAGCACCCGAACGATCCCAAAGGCCGTGAAGCGCAAGCGGCGGTAAGCCCGTTCACGTAGAAAGGATATTCCTACCATGAGCGATGCGCCTATGCCGGTCACCGGCTTCGCCATGGACGTCGCGATGTCTGAAGACGGCCAGACAATGGTTGCCTTGCTCACGCTGGAGACCGGCGAATTGACCTTCGAATTCGCAATCAACGAGGACGGCGCCCTAGCGATGGTCGGAAACCTGCAGCAGTTCCTCGATATGGCGCAGTCGGGCGGCAGAGCCAATTGATCAGCGGCGAGCTTAAGGCCCCACACAAAACCCGCCGCGCTGTCACCAATGCGCGGCGGGTTTGGTGTTCAGGTTCGGGGCCGGTCTAAGCGACCATTCTGTTACTGAGCCGGTGCCGGTGCCGGTGCCGGCGCGGGTGCTGCCGGTGCCGGTGCATCTGGCGTCGCTGTTGTGGGCGCATCCGGCGTTGCCGGTGCCTCTACGTTCGGCGTTGCTGGTGCTTCGACATTTGGCGCTTCAATATTGACATTGGTGTCTCGAGCGCCTGTGAATATGTCGGTTCCAAAGAACAGGAACAGTAAGATCACGGCAGCGGCGATTATAGCGACCGCCGCTACAACACCGCCGCTACCACTTTGGACGACTGTGGTGTTTCGATCGTCGTCAGGGTAAGCCATCGTCTCTCTCCTATTGCAGTTTAGGTGCAAGACAAACGGACATCGTCTGTTTTTTGTTCCAGTTTCGATCTTTCGGATAGGGCCTGCCTACTGTGTAGGAACCAACCCCCTCGTCTAACAGTTCAAGATGTTAGTAGGCGACCCCATGAGAGCCGCCGCGAAGCCCGCTGCAGCCCCTGGTACTCCTCATGCAGCGGGCTTCATTGATTCTGGCACCCAAGAAATCGCCGGATCGTCTTTTGTGCTGAGCCGCCGGCCGAGCCGCTTTTAGTTTCCCACCGAAACAAATCGCCACTACCGGTGCAGCCTGATTTGCCATATCAGCCGCGACGGGCGCTGCGGCTACCGTTTCGGCAACGGGCGGAGGCTTTCCAGGCAACGGCCGCCGCGTCCACCTTGGCCCGCCTTATGCGGGCTTTTTGTAGCCAGCCGCTGGCTACAGTGTGGCTAAAAACTTTGTAGCCATTTTGGGGGAGGCGGCTAACTCTTTGATTTGTTTGGTCGGAGTGGCCGGATTCGAACCGACGACCCCTTGACCCCCAGTCAAGTGCGCTACCGGGCTGCGCTACACTCCGGACCGCGAAAACCCCTATATTCTGAATGGTTGCCGCGCAAGAGCGAAAGTGCCTTTGATTGACAAATCGGACAAAGGCGACCGGCGTCAGCCTGATCTGGAGGAAGCTACGCGGCCCGAAAACTGCTATTTCGGCAGATCATCGTCCGCGCGGATGACATCCTCTGGCGGAATAAGCAAAGCCTGCTCCCTCTGGTATCTTGCCCAGGTTGGCGACAGGTAAGCCAGAACAGCTTCCATCAGTTTGAACATCGAACCACATCCTTGATGTGTTCGTAGCCAACTTCAAAACCGCTATGATGTTCCTGTTAATTGCTAAGTACCGCAGCGCGTGATTACGCCCTTCAGCGAGGCGCGCCGCGCTGGTGGCGGTATTCGAGGCCCATGCCGCCCCAGATCAGGCCAACGAGCAGGTAAAAATGCCGCCAGTGGTCGGTGTCGATGACGGTGCCAAGCGCGATGTGGCCGACGAACACGACATAGGCGCAGAGCACGTAGGGCTGCCAGGGCCGGTTGCGGAACAGGATGCGGAAGCCGCCGGCAAGCGTCCAGCCGATCAGGATGACGTAGGAAGCAAAGCCCAGCCAGCCATAGTCGAGCAGCGCCTTCAGCCAGATGTCGTGCGTGTCCTCGCCGAGCATCTGGCCGAAGACCAGCGGACCGATGCCGAAGGGGTGCTCCATCGCCATCAGGAAGCCGATCCCGAAGCGGGCGAAGCGCCCGAGGCGCGCGCTGTCATAATCCTGGACCAGTTGCGCGCGGGCGGTGAACAGTTCCGCAATGGCCGGAATCTGCAGCGCGACCAGCAAGGCTACGACCAGCAGCACAGCCGCGGCGAGGCTCATGGCGACGATGCGCAGCCGGAAGGAGCCGCTCGAACTCTGCATGAACAGCGCTGCGGCCAGCAGCATTGCCGATGCGCCGAACAGCCCCCATGCCCCGCGCGAGAAGGAGAGGAAGATGCCGCCCACGATGATGAGCAGCGGCACGGCGTAAAACGCCATCTTGGCGGGGCTGCCGGTCAGCAGGCGGTAGAGCAGGTAGATGCCCGGCAACGTCAGGAACGGGCCGAACACGTTCGGATCCTGGAAAGCGCCGGCGGCGCGCTCGAATTTGGTGAACATCTCGGCACTCGGAAAGGCATGGAAATAACCCAGGATGCCGAGTGCGGCGGTGCCGATGGCGGCTGTGATCCAGGTGAGGAAGATGACGCGGTAGAGGCCGGGCTGCCGTTCGACCGCCGCGGCGAAGAAAACCGCGGTGAGCGCCAGGAACAGCGACACGGCGATGTAGAGCGGTGCGTCCTTCAGTTCCGACATCTGCGTCATGGCGATCATGCCGCCTATGTTGAAGGCGACGAGAAACACCAGCAGCGGCGCGACCGTGCGCGATATGCGCAGGCCGAACAGCGCCCACACCGCTATCAGCCCGGCCATGTAGAGCTCGTAGGGAGCCGGCTCCCGGATGACGAAGCCGGAGAGCAGCACGCCAAGCGAGATGGCGCCGGCTGAGATCAGCGCGACGAGCTTCGCGTTGACCGCCTCGCGCGGCAGTTCATGCGCGAGCGCGCTCAATAGGCGTTTTCCGTGTTGAGCAGCCGTATCGGCGTCAGGAGCAGGATCTTCAGGTCGAACCAGAGCGACCAGTTCTCGATGTAGTAGAGGTCGTATTCGGTGCGCATCCGGATCTTCTCGTCCGTGTCCATCTCGCCGCGCCAGCCATTGATCTGCGCCCAGCCGGTCACGCCGGGTTTCACCCGGTGGCGCGCGAAATAGCCGTCGACCACCTCGTTGTAGAGAAGGTTGTGGGATTGCGCCGCGATTGCGTGGGGACGCGGACCGACGAGCGACAGCGACCCGAACAGCGCGTTGAAGAATTGCGGCAGCTCGTCGATCGAGGTCTTGCGGATGATGCGGCCGACGCGGGTGACGCGAGGATCGTTTTTGGTGACCGCCTGTTTCGCGCTGGGATCGGACAGCTCAGTATACATGGAGCGGAACTTATAGACCTCGATGACCTCGTTGTTGAAGCCGTGCCGCTTCTGCCGGAAGATCACCGGGCCCTTGCTGTCGAGTTTTATCGCGATCGCCGTGGCAAGCATCACCGGAGAGAAAAGGGCGATGCCGACAAGGCTGAGCACGATGTCGAAAGCGCGCTTGGCGACCGAGTCCCAGTCGTTGATCGGCTTGTCGAAAATATCGAGCATCGGCACCGAGCCGATGTAGGAATAGGAGCGCGGGCGGAACTGTAACTGGTTGGAATGCGCCGAAAGGCGGATGTCGACCGGCAACACCCAGAGCTTCTTGAGCAGCGCTAGCACTCGCGTTTCGGCAGTGATCGGCAGCGCCACGATCAGCATGTCAATGCGCGCGATGCGCGCGAACTCGATGAGCTCGGCGATATTGCCGAGCTTGGGATAGCCGGCCACGATCGGCGGCGAACGCTTGTCGTCGCGGTCATCGAAGATGCCGCAGATGCGGATGTCGTTGTAGGGCTGCTGCTCGACCGAGCGGATCAGCGCTTCGGCGGTCTTGCCGCCGCCGACGATGACGGCGCGCCGCTCCATAGCGCCGTTGCGCGCCCAGCGCCGGATCAAGTTCGCCAGTACCAGCCGGAGGGCAAGGATCAGCGCCAGGCCGATGACGAACCAGCCGCCGAACAGCAGGCGCGAAAATTCGCCTGAGATCTTCAGGAAGAATCCGGCCAGCGCCAACAGTGCGAAGGCGCCGGACCACACCAGCAATATGCGGCCGAGGCTGCGCATCGGGCGCATCAGCGCCTGCACCTGGTAGCAGTCGCTCAGTTCGAGAAGGATGACGGTGGCCAGCGAGGCGGCCGCAATCACCGCCGCATACTGCCAGAAGAGGTGGGTGTTCAACCCGACACGATAGGCGAACAGTACGAAGCCCGACGAAAACAGCAGCGCGAATTCGACGAGGCGAAGCACGCCGCTGACCATGATCGGGGACATGGTGTCGCGGCGGTATTGCGAGGCGACCTGCCGGGCGACCTTGTTCAGCCGGCCGGCCGATTCGGCGCCGCCGCCGTCAAGCTTCCTCACCGCATCCAGCGAAAAACGATTTGCGGGGTCGATTTCGTTCATTGACCACGATCCACAGTTGCTGCAGCTCTTAACAAAGAGCAGCTAAGAAACCTTTAGATCGGTGGTCGCTTTGGATCGGTTTGGAGGTCAGCTTCTGCCCAGCGCGGCGAAATAGGGACCGTTCAATAGCTCCTACCGACAGTCATCGCAGTCCGGAACTCGGCGTCGTCATCGATGAACGCAGCCTCGGGACCGGCGCCGACCGCATCGAAGAACCGGCTGACAAAGCAACGAAAAGCGGCGCAGAGCGCGATGTCACAGATCTGCTGGTCGGTGAACCCCGCTGATCGCAATCCATCGATATCGCTCTCGGCAATCCCGGAAGCATTCAGGACGATCTTTTCCGCATAAGCCAGCATCGCGACTTCCTTGTCCGACAGGCCCGCAGTTCGGAAATCCCGATGAACTGCGAGGACGGCTTGCTTCGATCCAAGGTCGCCGATCAGTTGCTGGCTGTAGACATAGGCGCAATAGGTGGATGGGACATGTTTTGCGGCGACAAGCGTGATCAGTCGCCATTCGCGGACGCCAAGTGAAAATCCAGCTCGTATCTTGTTCGAGAAATCCGTATAGATCGGCAGCAGATCGGGGCGGGCGGTAAAGCATTGCGTTGCCGCCATTATGAATCCGAGTTGCGATTTCTGCTTCTCGTAGATTTCTGCGACCCCGCCGATTGCGTCATCTTCTGCAATTGTCCGCAAAAACATCGTCGCTGTTCCTTTCAAGGGAGATGTCAACTACTGATTACGCAATGACGGACAAAGTTGCATTTCTTTTTTTCTGGAGACGATGCAGCCCTCGAATAAGCTAGCGCACGATCGAATTGCATCGGGCCTGGCGCCGGCTCGGTGGAAAGCCGAAGGGCCTTGGCGCTCACGTCGTGCGGCCGAGCGCGGCGAAATAGGCCTTCTCGATCGCCGAGGCCATGACATCGGCGCCGAACCGCGCCTTGAGTTCGGCGGGCGTCGGCATCAGCGCCCGGTAGGATGCCGGATCGGCCAGCGCCTGGGTCATTTTGCTGGCGAGTTCGCCGGCTTCGGGCTGGACGAGGACGGGCGAGCCTTCGCCGAAAATTTCGGGGATGCCGCCGACCGCCGTAGCGACGATCGGCAAGCCGGCGGCGAGCGCCTCCAGCACGATATAGGGCATCGCCTCGGCGCGGGAGGGCACTACGATCACCCGGCCCAATGCGAAGGCGCGGCGCGCCGGCATCGGGGCGAGGAAGCGAACCCGGGCGGCGAGGCCGAGCCTGCCCGTTTCGGCCTTGTAGCGCGACAGATCCTCGCCGTCGCCGATCATGACGGCGGTCACCTGACGGCCGAGCCGCGCCTCGACAGCCGGCAGGGCGTCGATGAAGAGGTCCGGACCCTTCAGGTCGCGCATCATGCCGATGTAGAGGAGATCGGCCGCGCCGGCTTTGAACGCCACGGGTTCGAATTCGGAGGCGGTGAGACCGTTATAGACCAGGCCATTGGGCGCGTGCGGCGGCCCGATCTTGCGGATGAAGGTGCGGCGCTCATAGCCGGAGACGAAGAGCAGGTGGTCGGTGAAGCGCTCCATCAGGCGTTCGAGCCCGAAAAACAGCTTTCCCGTCAGCGTGCCTTCATCATAGTGCAGGCTGCCGCCATGCGGCGAATAAAGGCGGGCTACGCGAGACCTTGATACCCGCAACAGTGAACCGAACATCCGTGCATAGACGCCGCCCTTGGCGCCGTGGCCGTGCAGCACGTCCGGCTTCAATTCCTTGATAATCCTGTAGGTTCGCCAAGCCGCGGCTATGTCGCCCGGCCCGACATGGCGTTGCATGGGCGTGCGCCACACCCCGAGCGCCAGATTCTCCTTCATCTCGTCGAACAGGCGTTCCTCGAATTCGCCGCCGGTCGTCGAATCGCAGACGATGCCGACCGCGTGGCCCGCCGCCACCTGAGCCTGGGCCAGATCGCGCACATGCCGGAAGATGCCGCCGACCGGCGAGCGGAAGCAGTGAACGATGCGCAGGTTTTGCGTCACCACCACTCAGCCTGCTTCAGAACAGGCGTTCGCGCACATAGATGGTGTCTCCAGGCAGGAGCGGATCGGAGGTCAGCACCCTGCCGGTCATCACCTCGCCGTTTATGTCGCGGGTGACATCGACATTGGCCTGGTTGGCGCGCGGCGTGAAGCCGCCGGCGATCGCGACCGCCTTGTGGACGGTGAGGCCGGGAACATAGGAATACTGTCCGGCCGAGCCCACTTCGCCCATCACGAAGATCGGCCTGTATCGGTCGATCTCGACCGATACGTCGGGGTCGCGCAGAAACCCTTCCTGCAGCTTGGCGGCAAGGGCGGCTTCGACCTGCTGTGCGGTGTGTCCGCGCGCCGGCACGGCCCCGACCAGCGGAAAGGCGATATAGCCGGATTGATCGACGGCGTAGGTGTTGGTCAAGCCTTCCTGCTCGAATACGGTGACGCGAACGCGGTCGCCGGCGCCGAGCCGGTAGGGCTGGTCGAGAATTTCGTGGAACGCGGCGGGCGCGGGCCGGTAGCTCGAACACCCGGCGACCAGCAATGCGACGGCAAGCGCGTGGAAGACGGGCAGGGGTCTCTTCATGGCCTTACACGTACCTTTGACGATCTTCCCGGACGCGGTCGCCGGTAATCTTTGCTCGATGCGGTTATCGTCCCGTTAGGGTTAATGGCCGGTAAAGGCCGGCCTTCCGGGCGTAGAAAGCGCTGTATCGCGGGGGCGAACCAGAGCCGCCTGCCGTTCGGCGCGGGACGCCCAGGCATCTTAACCCCTGAGTTACCATAGTTGTTTACGGTGCCTCCATTACATCCCGGAGTGGCAGGCATGTCAGGCGTCCAATCCACCGCCAGCGATATCGACATCGATCTGGGCCGGCTGTTTTCCAGCCTGGCGCGGAACTGGCTGCGCACCCTGACGGTCGCGCTTGCGGCAACCGCGCTGGCCTTCGTCATCGCATGGTCGGCCACGCCGCACTACCAGGCAGAGACCCGCATCCTGATCGAGACGCGCGAATCGGTTTTCACTCGGCCGGAAAGCAGCGGCGAGAACGAGCGCCCGATCCTCGACGAGGAAGGCGTGACCAGCCAGGTCGAGGTGATCTCGTCGACCGACATACTGAAGCAGGTCGCCAAGAAGCTCGATCTGGCCAGCCGGCTTGAATTCGACCCCGCGGCCGGCATGTCGCTGGCCGGCAGGCTCCTGGTGATCGCCGGCCTGAAGAGCGATCCCGCCGAAGTGCCGCCCGAGGAGCGCGTGCTCAAGGCTTTCCGGGAGAAACTGCTCGTCTACCGGGTCGAGAAGTCGCGTGTCATCGTGATCGAATTCTCGTCGGAGGATCCGCGGCTTGCGGCAGAGGTTCCGAACGCCATCGCCGACGCCTATCTCGCCGTCAGCCGCGATGCCAAGCTGCAATCGAACTCGGCCGCCACCGACTGGCTCGAGCCCGAGATCGCCGATCTGGGCAGGCGGGTTAAGGAAGCGGAAGCGCGCGTCGCGGAATTCCGTTCGCAGTCGGATCTTCTGGTCGGCCAGAACAACTCGGTGCTGGCCACGCAGCAGCTTTCGGAGCTCTCGACGGAACTTTCGCGGGTGCGCGCCGCCAGGGGCGCGGCCGAAGCGACGGCGCAGGCCGTCAGGGCTGCGCTCGACAGCGGCGGTTCGTTGGATGCGTTCCCGGAGGTGCTGTCCTCCAGCCTGGTCCAGCGCCTGCGCGAGCGGGAGGCGCAGCTCCGCGCCGACATCGCCGACCTCTCCACCACGCTGCTCGACAACCATCCGCGCATCCGCGCGCTGAAATCGCAGCTCGCCGACCTCGACCGGCAGATCCGGACGGAAGCCGAGAACATCCTGAAAGGGCTTTCGGCGGAAGCCACGACGGCGCAGGCGCGCGAGCGCCAGCTTGTCGCCGACCTGAATACGCTGAAGGCAGAATCGTCGCGCGCCGGCGAGGAAGAGGTCGAGCTCCGGGCGCTGGAGCGTGAAGCCGCCGCGCAGCGCGAACTGCTCGAATCCTATCTTGCGCGCTATCGCGAAGCATCGTCGCGCCGCGACGGCAACTACCTGCCCGCCGACGCGCGGGTGTTTTCGCGCGCCATCATGCCGTCGGAGCCATATTTCCCAAAAACCCTGCCGATCGTGATTGCGGCTTTCGTCGCGTCGCTGATGATCATGGCGGTGATTACCCTGCTGCAGGAGCTGTTTTCGGGACGCGCGATGCGCCCGGCTTCCGGCGCGCGCTTCGCGCCGGTCGAGCAGGTGGCGATGCCTGCGCCGGCCGAACGGGTCGAAGTCGCCGCCGAGCGCACCGAGCCGCTGCCGCCGGTCGCCCGCGAGAGCGAACCCGAGCCGAAGCCGGAGCTCAAGCCTATTCCGGCAACGTCTGGCTTGGGAGAGATCGACATCGAACACGCCGCGGAAAAGCTGATCGCCGGCGGCGCGACGCGGGCGCTGTTCATTTCGCCCGAGGGCGACGAGGCGGCTGCCACCGCCGTGCTGGTCGCGCGCGAAGTGGCCGACGCCGGCTTGCGCGTGCTGCTGCTCGACCTGACCGCGTCGGGGGCGGCCTCGCGTCCGATGCTCGACAGCAGGCGTCTTGCCGGCATCACCAACCTGCTTGCCTCCGAGGCGCAGTTCACCGACGTGATCCACCCCGACCATTATTCGGACTGTCACGTCATTCCGGTCGGCACCGCCGATCCGGTGCGCGCCATGCGCGCCGCCGACCGGCTGCCGATCATCCTGGAATCACTGACCACCGCCTATGATGTGGTGATCGTCGAATGCGGCCCGGCCGATGCCGACAGCATCCGCCGGCTGGTGACGGAGGATACGGAGATACTGGTTTCCGTCCTGTCGCCGGCGGACGAGGTGCTGGCCGCCCGCGACGACCTCGAAGCCGGCGGCTACGGCAGCCTGACGCTGGTCACGCCCGAAGGGAGCGTCAGCCCGATGTCGCCGGTCCCTGGGCGCAGCGCCGCCTAGTCTTCCGCGGATGTTGCCGGCTGACCCGCGGTCTTTTTGCGCAGCGCCTTGGTCAGCTTCCAGATCAGAGGGCTGGTTTTGACGAAGGCTTTCAGCCGCGCATAAAGTTGCATCGAGACCGCGAAGGCTCGGCCTTTCAGGGTCAGCGGCGCGACCACGTCCATGTGCCGTGTCTCGATATTGCACCAGAGCCGCTTGTAGGGCTCGTCGCCGACGCTGAAATCATAGACCGAAAAGCCCTGATCGCAGGCCTCGCGGATATTGTCGAAGAACAGGAAATCGCCCGGGCTGGCATGCGCCAGATCGTCCTCGGCGATGGCGCCGAACTCGCAGACCAGCCGTTTTCCCGAGCGGCTGGAGCCGGTGACCGCGCGCAGCTTGCCGTCGACCTCCAGCCCGTGCAGCACGAAGGGCGGCGGGTTGGCTGCGAGCGCGTCGGTGAACAGCGCGCGAAAGAACGCCTGCACTTTTGCGTCGCCGAAGACATTGGCGATGCCGGCCCGGCGGAAGCGATCCTCCTTCATGACGAAGAAGGCTTCGAGCATGCGCGCGACTTCGGCGGCTGTAGTCGCCTCGATGCGCCTAAAACCGCCGGCCGCCTCGAATTTGCGTGTCTGCGAGCGGTGCTTCTTGCGCTTTCGCTTGCCGCTCGCCCGGTCGAGCAGCGCATCGAAGCCGCCGTCGAGGCAGACGGCGAGCGACAGGTTGGGGCTCGCGTAATGAGGCAGCGCCAGCAGCGGGTTAGCCAGATCCTCCAGGTCAGGCAGCAGGCGCTCCAACGCCACTATGTCGATGTCGGGTCGCGCCCGGCCGATTTCGGCCGTCAGCGCCTTCATCTGCGCTTCGCCGGCCGTCGCCAGCCACGACGGGTCTGCAGCCGCGAAATTGCCGTTGGCATGTGAGCCGCCCATGAAGCGGGCGATCCGCACCGGGCCGGCGCGCACGATTTCGATCGCCAGCGCAAACACCGGACGGTCTCTGGAGAAAACCGTCGCAACGAGGTGATCCGTCTCGGCTTTCGCCGTCCAGGCCTCGACCCATTCCGGGCTTTGTGCGGGTGCGAAGACGCCGGTTCGGCAAAGCTCCGCATAGCGCTCCAGGACTTCCGGCGTGGCGCTGGCGACCGTAATGGATAGGGCCGTGACGGCCGTCTTCCGGATGGAGGCGGCGGCGGCGCTTTTGGCGCCAATTGACCGAGCCGCGTCAACCATCCTTCAATCCTTCGGGCGTAAGCATTGCGCCGTGGGGCTTCGCGTCACAGCGTTCCATTTGATGGGACGAGACTAGCCGCAAAAGGTGAATGAATGATCGACGGGGGCGAAGCGATCCGCAAACTGGCCCTGAACGTCGCCAGGTTTACCGGATTGGCGCCCCTGGCGAGGCCGCTCGTCGGCGGGGTCGGCGCGATCCTGATGCTGCACCGGGTCACCGCCAATCCGGAGAAGCCGCTCGGCATAAACCGGCATCTGAACATAGCGCCCGATTTCCTCGACGCTGTGCTCTGCGACATGAAGGCGCGCGGCTACGAATTCGTGACGCTCGACGAGGCGGTCGAACGCCTGCGCAAGGGCGGCAAAACCGGCCAGTTCGCCACCATCACCGCCGACGACGCGTATCGCGACAATTTTACCGAAGCGCTGCCGGTGCTGGAGAGGCATCGCGCACCACTGACCATCTATGTGGCGCCGGCGCTGATCAGCGGCGACGCCGATCTCTGGTGGGACGTGGTCGACGAGATCGTCGGCAAGGGCGAGACGATCTCGCTGGAGACGAGGCGCGGCCGGGAAACGATCGACTGCTCGACGCCCGCGAAGAAATTCGCCGCCAATGCGCGGCTGCACGAACATCTGACGGCCGATGTTCGCGAAGAGGACCAACGCCAGGTCCTGCACGTGCTCGCGCGGTCCAGCGGCATCGATCCGGATGCGCCCCGGCGCAAGACGCTGATGGACTGGGACGAGATCCGCCGGATCGCCGCGCATCCGCTGGTGACGATCGGGGCGCATACGGTGCACCACTACAATCTGATGCGGCTCGACGAGGAAACCGCCCGGCGCGAATTGACCGACGCGGCCCGGATGCTGGAATCCGAGATCGGGCAAAAGGCAAGACACATGGCCTATCCCTATGGCTATGTCGGCGCGGTCGGCGAGCGCGAAGTGGCGCTGGCGCGCGAGGCCGGCTACGCGTCGGCGGTGACGACGCGCCACGGCGTGTTGCGGACCGAACATGCCGGGCATCTCCACGCCTTGCCGCGCATATCGGTCAATGGCCGCTACCAGCGCGTGGCCCACATCCGCACGATGCTGTCCGGCGTCACTACGCCGCTCGCCAACGCCGGTAAGATGGTGGTGACTGTCTAACCTAGCTGCTGGACACGGTGCGGAAGATCGCGACGGCGGCGGCCACCAAGGCAGCATTGTCGGACGCGGTCGTTCCGTCTGCCAGGTGCTTGCCATCTTCCAGCCCGACCCGCGTCGACCATCGCCGCTGATGCGCAAGCTCGACAAACGGCCAAACCGTCGCGTCGAAACCGTGCAGGAGGATGGCTCGCCCTATGCCCGCGCGGTCAAGTACCGCGGCAATGCCGTCAGCTACCTCTCGCGCGATTCCCAGATCCTGTTCTTCGATTTCAATCAGGATGCGGAGAACCCGTTGGTAATCGGGAAGGCTTACAAAGCGCTTCGCATCGGCAACCGAGGCAAGTCCTGCCTCTATCCCGATCCCGCGATGCCGGAGCAGTTTCATGACCGCCGGCGCATCGGCTTCCGACAGATTTACCGAAGCATAGTCCGGAAGCTCGTTCCACGCTGCAATGGAATCGCGGGTTCTCTTCTCATCGTTTTCTATCCATGCTCCGGTGGACACGCCGACAAGCGTGCCGGGGCAGGCGAGGCGAACGGCAGCAATAGTCGTGTCCACCGCAGCCAGGCTTTCTTGCCCGCTCGGCCCACGCGGGTGAATGTGCAGTTCGGCGGCGCCAGCGGCTACGCAAGCCGCGCCATCGCCCGCCATTGCTGCCGCCGTGAGCGGAAGTCGAGGGTGGAAGTCACCAGGACGCGCGCCGTTCAGGCAGGCTTGAACGATCATGGTTCCGCTCAGCAAATGCAGTTACCGCAATATGCGCCGGAGGCTGCAACTCGGCTTCGGTATTCAACCCCAGCATAGTGCCAGTTGTCCGTTACTACTACCGCCCCACCTTCGGCGGCAGGATCATCCATTTGATGATCGCCATGGCCGGCAGGATCCATAAAAGCCCCGTCAGCAGAAAAAAGGCGAGGTGGGTCAGCGGCCCGGATTCGGCGAGCTGCGCCACCGCGACCGTCGTCGCTATCAGCGCATAGACTATCACCAGCAGGATAAGCAGGATCGTTCCGATGAGTTTCTTCAGGCGAACGGGCATTCGTTTTCGGTCCAATGTCGGGGCTCCGCATAGAACCTTGCAGCGCATGGCACAAGACTGCCGCCATTTCCCGCGCCTGGCGCGACGGCGTGCCGCGCCCGATAAAGCCTTGAAAGCGCCGCCGCATTGGTCCACCACTCGGCCGAAACATGGGAAAAGGGGCTCGATGGCATCGATCACGACAGGCGGCGAACCGATCGCCACCCGCGAGCTGCGCAACCGCGCACTGGTGCGCGGCTGGCTTTACTGCGTGCTCGTCGTGCTGTTTGCGCTGGTGCTGGTCGGCGGCGCGACGCGGCTCACCGATTCCGGCCTGTCGATCACCGAATGGAAGCCGATCCACGGCGTCATCCCGCCGCTTTCAGACGCCGACTGGCACGAGGAGTTCGAAAAATACCGGCAGATCCCGGAATACCAGCAGATCAACCAGGGCATGAGCCTCGACGCTTTCAAGCGCATATTCTGGTGGGAGTGGGCGCATCGCATCCTGGCGCGCGGCGTCGGCTTCGTCTTCGCGCTGCCGCTGCTGTTCTTCTGGGCAACCGGGCGCATCGAGCGCCGCCTGACGCCGAGGCTGCTGGGCATACTGGCGCTCGGCGGGCTGCAGGGCGCCATCGGCTGGTGGATGGTGGCTTCCGGCCTCGTCGAGCGAACAGACGTCAGCCAGTACCGGCTGGCCATGCACCTGACGCTCGCCGCGACGATCTTCGCCGCAACCATGATCGTCGCGCGCGGCCTGGCGCCGCATTCCGAGGCCGAGGCGGGACAGGCGACGCGTCGCTTCGCCGGCCTGCTCGTGATCCTGACGCTGGTCCAGATCTACCTCGGCGGGCTGGTCGCCGGGCTCGACGGCGGCATGAGCTTCAACACCTGGCCGCTGATGGACGGAAGGCTCGTGCCCGGCGACATGTTCATCCTCGAGCCCATGTGGCGCAATTTCTTCGAGAATCCGAAGATGGTGCAGTTCGTCCATCGTCTTGGCGCCTATATCGTCTTTGCCGCGGCGCTCTGGCATATGATTTCCGTGCGCCGCCGCGAGCCCGGAACGACGCATGCGCGCCGCGCCCTTGTGCTGTTCCATCTGGTGCTGGCGCAGGCGCTGATCGGCATCGCCACGCTGGTCATGCAGGTGCCGCTGCACTGGGCGCTGCTGCACCAGGGTTTTGCGCTGATCGTGCTCGGCTTCGCCGCCGCCCATTGGCGCGGAACCAAGGGCGCCTACCCGCTGCCGAGCAAGATGATCAGAAGTTAAAGCGCACGTCGCGGATGGCAGCCGCGATGGACAACTCCCGGCCTTCCTCGGCGTCGTTGTCGTCCTCGCCATGCCAGGATGCCGACAGGCAGCCATAGGCGACGGCGTGGTCGAGAATGGCGTCGACGTCTTGGCCGAGCGTTTTGGCGAAGGTCTCGGCCATCGAGGCGATGCATCGGGTCGAGGCAGAGATCGTCTCGGTCGAGCGGATTGTAGAAGATGTTCGCCGCGTCGAAACCGGGATCGCCGAGTACACCCTTAGGGTCGATCGCCAACCAGCCGCGCGGGCCGTGCATGATGTTTTCGTGGTGCAGGTCGCCATGCAGAGGGCGCATGTCGCGCGGATTGGCCAGAAGCCGGTCCGCGATCCCGGCCGCCTCGACATAGAGGCTTTCCTCGTCCGCGTCGCGATCGGCCTTCGCTCGCTTGAACAGGCTCGCAAAACGCTCGCTGAGCGGCTGCAGGTCGCGCGGGATAGGGCGGCCTGATGGCGCAAACAGCCGCGCCATAACTTCCGCCGCTATCTCGGTGGCGATCGCGTCGCCATACATGTTGAGATCGTCGGCCAGATGCCGCTCGCCTGCATATTCGAGCAACATTCGGTTGCCGTCGAAGCCGAGCAGCTTTACCGCGCCGTCGCCGTTCCGCCAGTCCAGGAAATGGGCGCCACGCAACTCGTCCTCGACGTCGTCGAAAGGCTTGAGATCCTTGACCACGGCGGGTCTGCCGTCGCCGAGCCGCACCTTCCAGATGCGGCTCGAGAAGGTTTCGTCGATGAGGATCGGCTCCGAGACCGTCCATTCCAGTGGAAAGTCGGGCGATTTGGCCGATATGGGATGTGCATCCTTCAAAGCGGGCCGGCTACTCTGAAGTGCTGATGTCGAACGCATTCATGGCTGTGTACGGGCTGAGAGGAATCTCCGCGCCGCATAAAGCGCCACCGCTGCGGCGTTCGAGACGTTGAGCGAGCGGATTTCGCCAGGCATGTCGAGGCGGGCGAGCGTGGTCACCGTCTCGCGCGTCTTCTGCCTGAGGCCCTTTCCCTCGGCCCCCAGCACGAGGGCGATCCTTTCGGCCGAGAAACTTGGCTCCAGTTCCGTCAGCCCGTCCGAATCGAGACCGATGGTCTGGAAGCCGGCCTCGTGCAATTGGCCGAGCGCGTCGGCCAGGTTCTTCACCTCGATCTGGTCGATATGCTCCAGCGCGCCGGACGCGGCCTTGGCGAGAACGCCCGATTCCTGCGGGCTGTGGCGCGCCGTGGTGATCAGCGCGCCGGCGCCGAAGGCGACCGCCGAGCGTATGATCGCGCCGACATTGTGCGGGTCGGTAACCTGGTCGAGCACCAGCACCAGTGTGGCGTCGCCCAGCGCCTCGAGCCGCTTCGGCTTCAGCGGCTCGGCCTCGACCAGCACGCCCTGATGCACGGCGTCGCTGCCGGTGACCTTGTCGATCTCCTTCGGCTCGACGATCTCGACCGGGAAGGGCAGGGTGGCGATGTCGCCGATGGCCAGCCGCTCCAGCGCATTGCGGGTCACCAGCATTTTTCTGATCCTGCGGCGCGGATTGTCGATTGCGGCGCGCACCGTATGAAGGCCGTAGAGCCTAAGCAGCCCTTCGGCCGGAGCCTCGCCCGGCGGCGTCGATGGCCGCTGGCGAAAGGCTGCCGGCGGGCCGCCGGCCTTCTGGTCGCGGAAACTGCGCCGCAGCTTCGCGTAGTGGGTATCTTTCGGCGTTCTGGATTTCTTGTCGTCGTTCATGGCCGTTCCTATATCCGCGGCCCGGCGCTTTGGATAGGCGCGTGAAAAGGCCCGCCGAATTTCAGGGCGAAATCGCGCCTGGCGCGGTTGACAGGATTTTGCCGTGCCGCCATAAGGCGCTTCGCGAAGCCGGCATGCCGTTGATCTTGCTGCCGGTCGCGCGAAAAATGCCTCGCAGCATGGCTCCCGGCAGCAGTTTGGAGAGGTGCCCGAGTGGTTAAAGGGGACGGACTGTAAATCCGTTGGCTCAGCCTACGTTGGTTCGAATCCAACCCTCTCCACCACTGCCGGCCCGGAAGCCCGCGCATGGTCCGCAAAGCGGTATCGCTTTTCGGCAAGGATCATGCGAAGACAGCGCGGCGCGGGTGTAGCTCAATGGTAGAGCAGCAGCCTTCCAAGCTGAATACGAGGGTTCGATTCCCTTCACCCGCTCCAGAGCTGAACATCCCGATTGCTTCGCGAACCCGTTTTGAGTGTGCCACTGCATTCTGCAGGCGTTGCCGAAAAGACGTGGAGGCTGGCGAAGGCGAGCCGGGAAAGACCTGAGGGTCGCCGCAGGCGGCGCCCTGTGGCCGCCCTCAAGAGGCGAGCCTTCCATTCGGTCCGGATGATATCCATATAGGCCGAGGTTTCCAAACGAGGAGCCGATTTCCGGCACGAGGACAAGGCCCGGCCAAAAGGCACTTGTGTTTTTTTGCCGTTCTCGCTAATCGCCCCGCATTCGAAACGAGCCTAATCCCTGCCGCCAAAGGAAAGAATACGATGGCCAAGAGTAAATTCGAGCGCACGAAGCCGCATGTGAACATTGGCACGATTGGCCATGTCGACCACGGCAAGACGTCGCTGACGGCTGCGATCACCAAGTATTTCGGCGAGTACAAGGCGTACGACCAGATCGACGCGGCGCCGGAGGAGAAGGCGCGCGGCATCACGATCTCGACGGCGCATGTCGAATACGAGACGGCGGCGCGCCACTACGCCCATGTCGACTGCCCCGGCCACGCCGACTATGTGAAGAACATGATCACCGGCGCCGCACAGATGGACGGCGCGATCCTGGTGGTTTCGGCCGCCGACGGCCCGATGCCGCAGACCCGCGAGCACATCCTGCTTGCCCGCCAGGTCGGCGTGCCGTCGATCGTGGTGTTTCTGAACAAGGTCGACCAGGTCGACGACGCCGAGCTTCTGGAGCTGGTCGAGCTCGAAGTGCGCGAGCTTCTGTCGAAGAACGAGTTCCCGGGCGACGACATTCCGATCGTCAAGGGTTCGGCGCTGGCAGCACTTGAAGACTCGGACAAGAAGATCGGCGAGGACTCGATCCGCGAGCTGATGGCTGCAGTCGACGCCTACATTCCGACGCCCGAGCGTCCGATCAACATGCCGTTCTTGATGCCGATCGAGGACGTGTTCTCGATCTCGGGCCGCGGCACGGTGGTGACCGGCCGCGTCGAGCGCGGGGTGGTCAAGGTCGGCGAGGAGCTGGAAATCGTCGGCATCCGCCCGACCACCAAGACGACCTGCACGGGTGTGGAAATGTTCCGCAAGCTGCTCGACCAGGGCCAGGCGGGCGACAACATCGGCGCGCTGTTGCGCGGCGTCGACCGTGAAGGCGTCGAGCGCGGCCAGGTTCTGGCCAAGCCGGGCTCGGTCAAGCCGCACAAGAAGTTCAAGGCCGAGGCCTACATCCTGACCAAGGAGGAGGGCGGCCGCCACACGCCGTTCTTCACCAACTACCGTCCGCAGTTCTATTTCCGCACGACCGACGTGACCGGCATCGTGCAGCTGCCGGAAGGCACCGAGATGGTGATGCCGGGCGACAATGTGACGGTCGATGTCGAGCTGATCGTGCCGATCGCCATGGAAGAGAAGCTGCGCTTCGCCATCCGCGAAGGCGGACGCACCGTCGGCGCCGGCGTCGTCGTGACGATCGTCGAGTAACCGCAGCACCATCTGTGGTGAGCGTCGTGAGTATCACCGAGTAGAAAAGCGCCTAATAAAAAAGGCGGTCTCAGGCCCGCCTTTTTTATGCCGCGTCGCGATTCCAGATCAGGTGCCGGTCCACAGTCGGAGACCGCTATCGTTTGCTAGATCGGCTTCGGTCGTCAGCAGGCGCGGATGGTCTTTCAGACGATTGAGGACAAAAGCATCCTCCTGCATCTGACGCCGTTCGCGGGCGAGATGATCGTAGGAATGGCCGGCCTTGGACAGCGAAAGTCCCGCGACTACGATTTCGGGCACTCCGAGCAGCAGTCCGTAACAGATCGCAGCGACCCCATTGGTGACCTTGCCCCAGTCGCCGATGGAGGCCAACGATGCGCCGCTGACCTGGGTGACGACGGCCTGGCGTTCTTCCCGCGTCATCGTTGCCAGGCTGCCGATGTATGTGTGCGGTCTGAAGAGCAGAAGCAACTTGAGCAGTAGGACCGGATAATCGTGGATCCAAAGAAGCGCCCCGGTGTCGAGCTTCGGGTGCTCCTGCCATGATTTGTGCTTGGCGCGCAGCGTGAGCGCGGCGCGCCCCAGACCAAGTTCCGCCGCTGTGCGCCCGGCATTGTTGATATCTATCCGCAAATGCGTAGCCGCCAGGCTCGCCGGGATGGTTGGCGAGGGCGCCGAACCGAGGATGAGCCAGGGCTTGTCGAGAAGGCCAAGGCCTCTAAGCCATCTCGAATGGCTCGAAAGGAGTTTGTGCAGAGTTGCCTCACCGGGCGAAGTTTCAGGCACCCGTCCAGAGCCTTATGCCGATCGTCTCCGCAACGCTCGGCTCCGTCGTCAGGATTTCGCTTCGGTCACGAAGTTGGGAAAGCACGAGGGTATCCTCTTCCACTTGCCGGCGAGGCCGATTGACGTCGTTATAGGAATGTCCATCTTTCGATAGAGAGAACCCTGCCAGCACGATTTCCGGAACGCCGACGAACAAACCGTAACACAGGGCAGCTACCCCATTCGTGACCTTTCCGCGATCGCCGACGCCGCGCGGCGAAATTCCCGCGACCGCCCTGACGATCGTGTCGCGTTCGGCTCGCTTGATCCGCATGATAGTGTTCACATGGACCCGGGGCAGCAAGAGAAGGCGCAAATACAACAACATGACCGGAGCCGTGTGATACCAAATCAACCCACGCGTCCGCAGCGTCGGGTGTTCCGACCACGGCTTGGTTTTCTTGCGGAATGTCAGATCCGCATCGCCCAGGCCGAGCTGTTGCGCGGTGCGTCCCGCATTGTTGATGTCCACGCGCGCATGGCTTCTCAGCAGGGCTTCCGGCAGTATCGGCGATGGTGCGGAGCCCAGGATCAGCCAGGGCCGATTGAGGACGCCTAGGCCATCGAGCCATTCGCGTTGCCGATCGCGAAAGTCGTCGGGGAGGGTCGTTCTTCTTGCAAGAGAGGCTGTGTCCGGCATATCAGTGCTCACTTATCCCGCTCGCGCGGCTCAGGAAATTCTTCATCGGCCGGCACGGCGCGTCGGGATCGCATCCCGGATCAGATCCGCAATGCGGCGCGCCTCGTCCGGCGGCGAGTAGTCGTAGTGGCCGATCTCGCCTTCGAATGGTCTCGTCAGGCCCAATGTGGCGCTCATGTCGGCATGAAACCACTCGAACTTGTCGAGCTTGTCGCACGGCGTTTTTGCCAGGTCGAACGAATAGACGGGACGGCCGGAGGTGACCGCTTCGCAATTCATTGTGATCGTGTCTTTCGTGATCAGGAATGCGTCGGCGGCGGCGAGGAAATCGATATACGGATTGGTGCCGGTTCTGTCCCATACGACGATACGCTCGCTGCGCAATGCCAGCAGCCGCGACAGGATCGTCGGCTCGGAGCGACGTGAGGTGGAAACCAGGGCCGTCCAACCCTGCGCCGCGAGTCCTCTCACCGTCGCGATCAGCTTTTCGATGGTGGCGTCGTCGAACAGGTAGGCGCCGTTGGAACCGCCGATCAGAACAGTCACTACTTTTGCACCAACCTTGACCCAAGCCGCCCGCGCCGCTGGGCGCGCGTTTTCCAACCTCTCGCGTGTCACCTGATGCGGGACGCCGAGCATTTGGTGGAAGTTGGCTGTCTTGGCCTTTGCCTCGGTCCAGTCGTGGCGCGAGATGAACGCCATGTCGTATTGGCCGACGAACTCTGGCTGGGGCGTTTGAAGATGCACCGTGAAGGGCCGCTTGCGGCAAGCCTTGGCGATCGCGAATACGTGTCGCGGGGCCATGCTTCCGCAAGAGATGATGATGCCGGGTTCAGGTTGCTGGAGATCGCGATACGGCGAAAGCAGACCGGTCCGCCAGCGTCGCAGCTTTTTAGAGACGACGACGGAATGTGGCTCGGGATCGATATGGCGGCCCACGCCGACGCATTGTGTAAGCGTCCCGGCCTTTACTTCACTGACAGTCCATACTCGCATTTGAATCTAGCCTTTTGACGCGGCCAACACGGCCGACGAGCCGGCGGCGGCAGCGTGCCGACGGATTGTTCAGGCGATGACGCCTGTCCTGTTGAGGAGAGCTTGAACCGCCGTAGCCTGTTCTCCTCCTGCTGAGCGGCAAGCCTCTTCCATAAAGTTCGCATACTCGGCAGCGAGATCCCGCCTGGAAGGCGGCTCATGTTTCGGTTGCGAAAGCATCTCCGCCGCTGCCTGAGACAGTGGTCCGTCACCATCGACAAGTCTTATCAGGGGTGATAGCTCGCTCAGCCATTTGTTCTTGCCGGTCTTCACGTCGAACAGCAGGGATGGTACGCCGCAAAGCAGGCTCAACATCGCCATGTGATATCGGCCGCCGATGTGCAGACTGCATTGGGAAAGCGTCTCTGCCGCTACGGGCAGGCTGGCGGTCTCTGCGAAAATTCCGTTCATGCGGCGTATTTCCGGCACAAAATCCGAAAAGTGTGATGACGCGCGGGTCAGTACGATTGGCCGCAAGCGTTGTTCCTTACAGACAGCGAGCGCCTTGACGCAGATATCGCGATCGTCCTCCACAGAATTGCGGGCGCCTGTCGTGATCAGGCAGGCATTGCGCTGCTCGTCGAAGCGAGGCGGCTGATAGAGCAGACCGGCATCGGGAATATAGCGAACGCCGTAGGCCTCGGCAGAAAAGCGATCCCGTCCCGCGACCGCGCCGGTCAGCGGGAAGAGATCGCGGAGGAACGTTCCTCGCTCGGCATCATAGGAAGGAATAGTTCCGTTGACGACCGCCGTGCTCTTTCCGAGCACAAGCGCAAGCAGGATTGGGGAAAAAAGATAACCAAACCCCGGAGGTCGACGTCGTCGTCGAGCGCCCCTTCAGGTTGGAGAACAACCAGGGCGGATCGGCGGACCTGTTGTACTGCGTCGGCGCCGTAGCCTGTTCGCACCATGGCCTCTAACGTTTTCTCGATCGTCGCCCGGCTGTTCGGCTCCGTCGGACTGGGTTTGGATCGAAACACACTGAACCGGAAACCGCTGGAAACGATTGTGGCTTGGGGGAGCGTCCTGGCGATGACGGATTTGAGGCTCTGGCTGGTGAGCCTGCAGCCGATATTGGGCCTGCGGTCCGTGTCGTTGAAAAGCGCGACGAGGTCGGAGCCGACGGCGGGCGCCGCCGGGGCATCTTCCAACTCGGTGATATAGCTGTCGTATCTGGTCCAGTAGCCGAGATCGTCGCCGCGGGCGGCTTGCTCGCAACAGATGCGGTGAGCGGCGGGATACAGGCCCGCTTCCGCCGCAACCTCAAGCGCGCGGGTGGCGTAGCGCTCGTTTGTTGGCTGCCGATCGTATGCAGCGAGAAAGCGGCGTGCCGCCGCTGCCATATCATTCTTGCTGAGGCTCTTGGCCGACTTCCAGTAATAAAGCGCGATTAGTCGGTCGAGGATCATCTTCGTCCAGTGTGCTTGTTTGCTTGGAGCTTCCGGCCACCAGACGGGCCACGAGCCGACCGCTATAGCAGCACGTGAAGAACAGAGGCAAGGCTGGTCCTGAACCGCTGATTCGCTGGCGGCTCCCCCATCTGTCAGCCGGGGACATTACCGAGTTGTTGGGCAAGCGGTGACGACGACAGCGCGTGGCTTAATAGGCCTGCCCGTCTTGCGCGGTTGAGAGCCCGTATCAGGTGGTACCGGAGCCTCGCGTTGGACGCGATGCCGACACGACGTGCGATGAACCCCCTCAAACTCTTGACGAACCCCGCATGAAACGGGGTGGCGACGAACAGTCTGCAACCTAAATTTCGATTGAGCCGCGAAATCATGTCATTCGACTACAGAGGTCGCCATGCAATCGGAAAACGAAGGAAATCGGGGCAGTACATTTGACGAGGGCCGCGGAATTCGAAATCCATTCAATGTCATGGATGTCCCCAACCCTGACGACCGGGAAGTGCAGGAGTTCGCCGCCAGCGCCAAGCTCGAGGGAGCCGCGGACGATGAAAACGCAACGGCTTGGGGGACATGCGACCGCGATCAATATGACTCGATCGAAGGAAATTGGTCCAGCCGATGGAACGGTGGCGTGGACAGCACGATCAAGGGAGACGCCAGGAACAAATGGAAACAGGGACGGGCCGAAGTGAGAACGGAAGGCGAGCGTGTGTACCTGCTGTTCGACTGGGACCACGGAGCGCGCAGAGGTCTCATCGATGCGTGGTGCACCGGCGCAACAAGACTGGTTGGGAAATACATTAATCTGGGCGACCCGGCGATAACACGCCCTTGGATCGGCTTGATCGCGAGCAATCGGCGAATAGACGGGAAATGGCCCGGAGGGCGTCTGGATTTCCGCAGGTAGAGCAGCCGACGGCTCGATCTCGCTGGCAGGCGAAGGCTCTGTCGCCCGTTCACAGCAACACCGTGACCCAAACGCCGGACTTGAGTTCTTTCACGCTTTGTGAAATGAACGCGTCCGCGATAGGGGTATAGCTCAGTTGGTAGAGCGGCGGTCTCCAAAACCGCAGGTCACAGGTTCGAGCCCTGTTGCCCCTGCCAGCGGCGGCCTCGCCGCCCTGGAAATGAGAGATATAGCCGGTTGCGGGACGATTGGATGGTTCCGCAATTGCGCGTTTGGCAAGTAAGACGGATTTTTTGGCACTTGCGCTGCCGGGGAATCGGTTTTATGTAGGCATAACAGACACGCGACGCGTGGAGCTGGTAATCCGGCTTTACGCGTCCGAAATGTATGGGCGGAACATAAGCGGCGATTCGCTGGGTTCCGGTACCATGCAGCGGCATCTCCCGGCCAACGGGAACATCCAAAGGCCCGGCTTCGCCGGCCTTGAAAGCAGGCGGCACATGGCATCGAAAACCACCAACCCCTTCACCTTCCTCCAGCAGGTAAGGTCGGAGACGGCGAAAGTGACGTGGCCGTCGCGGCGCGAGACGGTGATTTCGACGATCATGGTTCTGGTTTTCGCGGTCATCGCGATGATCTTCTTCTTCGCCGCAGACCAGCTGATGGCCTTCGGGGTCGAACTGATCCTCGGCATCGGCCGCTGATACCGGCGAATACGGAGAATTTTAGATGACTGCGCGCTGGTATATCGTCCACGCCTATTCGAACTTCGAAAAGAAGGTCGCCGAGGACATCGAGCACAAGGCCAAACAGAAGGGCCTCGGCGATTTGATCGAGCAGATCATCGTGCCGACCGAAAAGGTCGTGGAGGTGCGCCGCGGCCGCAAGGTGGACGCCGAGCGCAAGTTCTTCCCGGGCTATGTGCTGGTGCGCGCGACTTTGACCGATGCGGTGTTCTCGCTGATCAAGAACACGCCGAAAGTGACTGGCTTCCTTGGCGATTCCAAGCCGGTGCCGATCTCCGACAAGGAGGCCGAGCGCATCCTGCACCAGGTCCAGGAAGGCGTGGAGCGGCCGAAGCCTTCGGTCACTTTCGAGATCGGCGAGCAGATACGCGTCTCGGACGGGCCCTTCGCCTCGTTCAACGGCTTCGTCCAGGAAGTGGACGAGGAGCGGGCGCGGCTCAAGGTGGAAGTTTCGATCTTTGGGCGCGCCGTGCCCGTCGATCTCGAATTCGGACAGGTCGAAAAGAGCTGATCCGATTTGCCGGTTGCCCTTTCAGGCATCCCGGCAGGCGGCGGGCAATAGCTTTGCTGCCGAAGCGGTGGGAGGAAGACGCGGGCTTAGCCGGCCGCGGCGACCAGACCACCAGACTGCAACCGCCGGACTTCCTTCTTTGAAAAGAGGGGCCGGCATGACAACAAGGCAGACAAGAGATGGCTAAGAAAGTTGCGGGCCAGCTCAAGCTCCAGGTTTCCGCGGGTTCGGCGACACCGTCGCCCCCGATCGGCCCTGCGCTTGGTCAGCGTGGCATCAACATCATGGAATTCTGCAAGGCGTTCAACGCCCAGACGCAGGAAATGGAAAAGGGCTCGCCCGTTCCGGTCGTGATCACCTATTACCAGGACAAGTCGTTCACCTTCGTCATGAAGACGCCGCCGGTGAGCTACTTCCTGAAGAAGGCCGCCAATCTGAAGTCGGGCTCCAAGGAGCCGGGCAAGGTCAAGGCCGGCACGGTTTCGCGCGAAAAGGTGCGTGAGATCGCGACTGCCAAGATGAAGGATTTGAACGCGAACGACGTGGACGCGGCAATGCGCATGGTCGAGGGCTCCGCCCGCTCCATGGGCCTGGAAGTGGTGGGCTGAGATCATGGCAAAGATTGCAAAGCGCGTAGCCAAGTCCCGCGAAGGCGTCGATCCGAACAAGGCCTATGCCCTGAGTGAAGCGATCAAGCTGCTCAAGGACCGCTCGACCGTGAAGTTCGATGAAACCATCGAAGTGGCGATGAACCTCGGTGTCGATCCGCGTCATGCCGACCAGATGGTCCGCGGCGTGGTCAATTTGCCGAACGGCACCGGCCGCACCGTGCGCGTCGCGGTGTTCGCCAGGAACGAGAAGGCTGACGAAGCCCGCGCCGCCGGCGCAGACATCGTTGGCGCCGAAGACCTGGTCGAGATCGTGCAGAAGGGCGAGATCAATTTCGACCGCTGCATCGCGACGCCGGACATGATGCCGCTGGTCGGCCGCCTCGGCAAGGTGCTCGGACCTCGCGGCATGATGCCGAACCCGAAGGTCGGCACCGTGACCGCCGACATCGCCGGAGCCGTGAAGGCCTCCAAGGGCGGCGCCGTCGAGTTCCGCGTCGAAAAGGCCGGCATCGTGCATGGCGGCGTCGGCAAGGTTTCTTTCGACGTCAAGGCGCTGGAAGAGAACATCCGCGCCTTCACCGATGCGGTGAATCGGGCCAAGCCGGCGGGCGCCAAGGGCGTCTACCTCAAGAAGGTGTCCGTCACCTCGACGATGGGCCCCGGTCTGAAGGTCGATCTGTCGACCATCAACCCGGCCTGACGAGATCGATCGGGATCATGCCGTAACGGGCTGACCCCACGAAGAATTCCGGGGCCTCCAGAGATGGAGGGCCTGGATTCCGGAAGCCGAAGAAAGCTTCCGGACATCCTGTCCGAGATTGCAGGCGGCTCAGCCTTAATCACTTCGAGCCTGCATGAGACGGGTGAAGACCTGACAAGGGAGCGAATGCTCCGCTGAAAGGTTCGAACCGTGTTTGCCTTTTGTCTGCGCACCAACCCAAACGACCGGGCTGGTGTGGCGAAAGGGGGCAGGATCCTCGAGCCGCCGTTCGGGAGATCTGGAAGTTCTGGATAGCCCGCCCGGCAAAAGGCAACCCGACAGCCGTTTCACAGGGAAACGGCCGTCAACTGGAGATAGGCAGTGGACAGAGCGGAAAAACGCGAACTCGTCACGGGCCTGAATGAAGCGTTCTCGAACGCCGGTTCAGTCGTCGTGGCCCACTATGCCGGTATCACCGTTGCGCAAATGAACGACCTCCGGTCGAAAATGCGCGCCGCGGGCGGCACCGTCAAAGTCGCGAAGAACCGTCTCGCCAGAATCGCTCTTCAGGGCACGGAATCCGAGGGAATCCAGGATCTGTTCATCGGACAGACGCTGGTCGCCTTTTCGGACGATCCGATTGCAGCGCCGAAGGTCGCGTCCGATTTCGCCAAGGGCAATGACAAGCTTGTCATTCTCGGCGGGTCGATGGGCTCGACCACGCTCAACGCCGACGGTGTGAAGGCTTTGGCCACGCTCCCGTCGCTCGACGAGCTTCGCGCGCGTCTGGTTGGCATGATCGCCACCCCGGCAACCAGGATCGCCCAGGTCGTCAACGCGCCGGCAGCCCAGCTTGCCCGCGTGTTCGGCGCCTATGCCCGGAAGGACGAGGCGGCATGAGGCCGTTCCTCGCTATCACAAACACACGTTCGAACCTTATGAAGGAATGCAACAATGACTGATCTCACCAAGATCGTAGACGACCTTTCGAAGCTGACCGTCCTCGAGGCGGCCGAACTTTCGAAGCTGCTTGAAGAGAAGTGGGGCGTTTCGGCTGCCGCTCCGGTTGCCGTTGCCGCTGCCGGCGGTGGCGCTGCTGCTGCCGCGCCGGTTGAAGAGAAGACCGAATTCGACGTCGTTCTCGCCGAAGCCGGCGCCCAGAAGATCAACGTGATCAAGGAAGTGCGCGCCATCACCGGTCTTGGCCTGAAGGAAGCCAAAGATCTGGTGGAAGCCGCTCCGAAGCCGGTCAAGGAAGGCGTCAACAAGGCAGACGCCGAGAAGATCAAGGCCCAGCTGGAAGCAGCCGGCGCCAAGGTCGAGCTGAAGTAAGTACGGTTTCGGCGGGCGGCGAAAAGCCGTCCGCCGGTCCCGTAGCGGGACGAGTGTTTGGAAAACCTCTTTCCTGAGGGCCGGAACCGGCCTTCAGGAAACGGGTTTTCACCCGTTTCTGGACGGACCGCCGACAGGCGGCGTGCAAAATCGAGAGACCGCCGGCGGAGGCGGTCGACAATTGCAAGGCGAGCCCTAGCGCGGCGCGCCCCAAGAGAGCTAGCCAAGGAGCGACGATGGCCCAGACCCAGACTTTCAATGGCCGCAGACGCGTACGCAAATTCTTCGGAAACATCCCGGAAGTTGCGGAGATGCCGAACCTTATCGAGGTTCAGAAGGCATCCTATGACCAGTTCCTGATGGTGGACGAGCCCAAGGGCGGCCGTCCGGACGAGGGACTGCAGGCCGTTTTCAAGTCGGTCTTCCCGATTTCCGATTTTTCCGGCTCGTCGATGCTGGAATTCGTGAAGTACGAATTCGAGGGACCGAAATTCGACGTTGACGAATGCCGTCAGCGCGACCTGACTTATGCCGCGCCGCTGAAGGTGACGCTGCGCCTTATCGTGTTCGATATCGACGAGGATACCGGCGCGAAGTCCATCAAGGACATCAAGGAGCAGGACGTCTACATGGGTGACATGCCGCTCATGACCTTGAACGGCACCTTCATCATCAACGGCACCGAGCGCGTCATCGTCTCGCAGATGCACCGCTCGCCGGGCGTCTTCTTCGACCACGACAAGGGCAAGTCGCACTCGTCGGGCAAGCTTCTGTTTGCCGCGCGCGTCATCCCTTATCGCGGCTCGTGGCTCGATATCGAGTTCGATTCCAAGGACGTCGTGCACGCCCGCATCGACCGCCGCCGCAAGATTCCGGTGACGTCGCTCTTGATGGCGCTCGGCATGGATGCCGAGGAGATCCTTTCGACCTTTTACAACAAGATCGAGTACCGGCGTTCGGGCGACCATTGGCGCATTCCGTTCTCCGTTGACCGTTTCCGCGGCCTGAAGGCCGTTGGCGACCTTGTTGACGCAGATACCGGCGAAATCGTTGTCGAGCAGGGCAAGAAGATCACCGCCCGCCAAGCCAAGCAGCTTGCCGACAAGGGCCTGAAGGCGATCAAGGCGACCGAGGACGACCTCTACGGCAGCTATCTGGCCGAGGACATCGTCAATTTCCAGACCGGCGAGATCTATCTCGAAGCCGGCGACGAGATCGACGAGAAGACGCTGAAGGTTCTGCTTTCGACGGGCGCGGAAGAGTTCCAGGTTCTCGATATCGACCACATCAATGTCGGCGGCTACATCCGCAACACGCTCGCGGTTGACAAGAACGAGAGCCGCCAGGACGCGCTGTTCGACATCTACCGTGTAATGCGTCCCGGCGAGCCGCCCACGATCGACACCGCCGAGGCGATGTTCAACTCGCTGTTCTTCGATGCGGACCGCTATGACCTCTCGGCCGTCGGTCGCGTCAAGATGAACATGCGCCTCGACCTCAAGGCCGAGGACACCGTTCGCGTGCTGCGCAAGGAGGACATCCTTGCCGTGGTCAGGACGCTGGTCGAACTGCGCGACGGCAAGGGCGAGATCGACGATATCGACAATCTCGGCAACCGCCGCGTGCGTTCGGTCGGCGAGCTGATGGAAAACCAGTATCGCGTCGGGCTGCTTCGCATGGAGCGCGCGATCAAGGAGCGCATGTCGTCGATCGAGATCGACACCGTCATGCCGCAGGATCTGATCAACGCCAAGCCGGCGGCCGCCGCCGTGCGCGAGTTCTTCGGTTCCTCGCAGCTCTCGCAGTTCATGGACCAGACCAACCCGCTGTCGGAGATCACCCACAAGCGCCGCCTTTCCGCGCTTGGACCCGGCGGTCTGACCCGCGAGCGCGCCGGCTTCGAGGTGCGCGACGTGCACCCGACGCATTACGGCCGCATCTGCCCGATCGAAACGCCGGAAGGCCCGAACATCGGTCTTATCAATAGCTTGGCGACGTTTGCTCGTGTCAATAAGTACGGCTTCATCGAGACGCCGTACCGCAAGATCGTCGACGGCAAGGTGACGCTGGACGTCAGCTATCTGTCGGCCATGGAAGAGTCCAAGCACTATGTCGCGCAGGCCAACGCCCAGCTCGACAAGGACGGCCGCTTCGTCGACGAATTCGTCATCTGCCGGCATGCCGGCGAGGTGATGATGGCGCCGCGCGAAAACGTCGACCTGATGGACGTATCGCCGAAGCAGCTCGTTTCGGTCGCCGCGGCGCTGATCCCGTTCCTGGAGAACGACGACGCCAACCGCGCGCTGATGGGCTCGAACATGCAGCGTCAGGCCGTGCCGCTGGTGCGCGCCGAAGCGCCGTTCGTCGGCACCGGTATGGAGCCGATCGTCGCCCGTGACTCGGGCGCCGCAATCGGCGCACGCCGCGGCGGCATCGTCGACCAGGTTGATGCGACGCGTATCGTCATCCGCGCGACGGAAGATCTCGATCCGGGCAAATCCGGCGTCGACATTTACCGGCTGATGAAGTTCCAGCGCTCGAACCAGAACACCTGCATCAACCAGCGTCCGCTGGTCAGGATGGGCGACAAGGTCAACAAGGGCGACATCATAGCCGATGGCCCGTCGACCGATCTCGGCGATCTGGCGCTCGGCCGCAACGTGCTCGTCGCGTTCATGCCCTGGAACGGCTACAACTACGAGGATCTGATCCTTCTCTCCGAGAAGATCGTGTCGGACGACGTCTTCACCTCGATCCACATCGAGGAGTTCGAGGTCATGGCCCGCGACACCAAGCTCGGGCCTGAGGAAATCACGCGCGATATCCCGAACGTCTCGGAGGAAGCGCTGAAGAACCTCGACGAGGCCGGCATCGTCTATATCGGTGCGGAAGTGCTGCCGGGCGACATCCTGGTCGGCAAGATCACGCCGAAGGGTGAGAGCCCGATGACGCCGGAGGAAAAGCTCCTGCGCGCCATCTTCGGCGAGAAGGCTTCGGACGTGCGCGATACCTCAATGCGCATGCCGCCCGGAACCTACGGCACGGTCGTCGAAGTCCGCGTGTTCAACCGCCACGGCGTGGAGAAGGACGAGCGCGCCATGGCGATCGAACGCGAGGAGATCGAGCGTCTCGCAAAGGACCGCGACGACGAGCAGGCGATCCTCGACCGCAATGTCTATTCGCGCCTTTCCGACATGCTTGTCGGCAAGGAAGCGATCGCTGGGCCGAAGGGCTTCAAGAAGGGCACCAAGCTCTCCAGGGAGATGCTCGGCGAGTACCCGCGTTCGCAGTGGTGGCAGTTCGCCATCGAGGACGAGAAGCTGCAGAGCGAGCTCGAGGCACTGCGCGGCCAGTACGACGATTCCAAGAAGGCGCTCGAGCAGCGCTTCATGGACAAGGTCGAGAAGGTGCAGCGCGGCGACGAGATGCCGCCCGGCGTCATGAAGATGGTCAAGGTCTTCGTGGCAGTGAAGCGCAAGATGCAGCCCGGCGACAAGATGGCCGGCCGTCACGGCAACAAGGGCGTCGTCTCGCGGATCGTTCCGGTCGAGGACATGCCGTTCCTCGAGGACGGCACGCATGCCGATATCGTGCTCAATCCGTTGGGCGTGCCGTCGCGCATGAATGTCGGCCAGATCCTGGAGACGCATCTGGGCTGGGCCTGCGCCGGTATGGGCAGGAAGATCGGCGAGATGATCGAAGCCTACAAGGCCGATGGCAACATCAAGCCGCTGAGGGCCGAGATCGAGGACCTGATCCCGGAGAACGACCGCAACGAACCGGTTCGCCAGTTCGACGACGAGTCGATCGTTCGCCTCGGCGAGCAGATGAGGCGTGGCGTTTCGATCGCAACGCCGGTGTTCGACGGCGCGCACGAAGTCCACATCAACGAGATGCTGGAACGGGCGGGCCTTCACACCAGCGGCCAGTCGCAGCTCTATGACGGGCGCACGGGCGAACCGTTCGATCGCAAGGTGACGATGGGCTACATATATATGCTCAAGCTTCACCACCTCGTGGACGACAAGATCCACGCGCGCTCGATCGGGCCTTACTCGCTCGTTACCCAGCAACCGCTGGGCGGCAAGGCGCAGTTCGGCGGCCAGCGCTTCGGCGAGATGGAGGTCTGGGCGCTCGAAGCCTACGGCGCCGCCTACACGCTGCAGGAAATGCTGACCGTGAAGTCGGACGACGTGGCGGGCCGCACCAAGGTCTACGAAGCGATCGTTAGAGGCGACGACAGCTTCGAGGCCGGCATTCCGGAGAGCTTCAACGTTCTCGTCAAGGAAATGCGCTCGCTCGGCCTCAATGTCGAACTGGAAAACACCAGGATCGACGAACTGCCGGCGCGTCTGCCTGACGCTGCGGAGTAACAAAAAGGCGCGCCGCGGAGGTTCACTCCGCGGCTGCGCCCACTAGATTCGAGGTCGCCCGCGACCAACGCACGGATCCGGCGGCGCCAGCAAAGCGGCGACGCACGCCCGGATCGCCAAGGGGCCCTACAGCCCACAATTGTTCGAAAGGGGCCTTCGGTCCCACAAGGAGAACGGCATGAACCAAGAGGTCATGAATCTCTTCAACAACAACGCCCCGGCGCAGGTGTTCGATTCCATCCGGATTTCGCTCGCCAGCCCGGAAAAGATTCTGTCCTGGTCGTTCGGCGAGATCAAGAAGCCGGAAACGATCAACTACCGCACGTTCAAGCCCGAGCGCGACGGCCTGTTCTGCGCGCGCATTTTTGGCCCGATCAAGGACTACGAATGCCTGTGCGGCAAATACAAGCGCATGAAGTACAAGGGCGTCATCTGCGAGAAGTGCGGCGTCGAGGTCACGCTGTCGCGCGTCCGCCGCGAGCGCATGGGCCATATCGAGCTCGCCGCCCCGGTGGCGCACATCTGGTTCCTCAAGTCGCTGCCGTCGCGCATCGGCACGCTGCTCGACATGACGCTGAAGGACATCGAGCGGGTTCTCTATTTCGAGAACTACATCGTCACCGAGCCGGGCCTGACAGCGCTGAAGGAGCACCAGCTTCTCAGCGAAGAAGAATACATGATGGCCGTCGACGAGTATGGCGAGGACCAGTTCACCGCCATGATCGGTGCGGAAGCCATTCATGACCTGCTGGCCGGCATGGATCTGGAAAAGATCGCGGGCGACCTGCGCTCCGAGCTTGCCTCGACCACGTCGGAACTAAAGCAGAAGAAATATCTGAAGCGGCTGAAGGTCGTCGAAAACTTCATGGAATCCGGCAACCGTCCGGAATGGATGATCATGAAGGTCGTCCCCGTGATCCCGCCGGACCTGCGCCCGCTCGTCCCGTTGGATGGCGGCCGCTTTGCGACGTCGGACCTGAACGATCTCTACCGACGCGTCATCAACCGCAACAACCGCCTGAAGCGGCTGATCGAGCTGCGGGCGCCAGGCATCATCATCCGCAACGAAAAGCGCATGCTGCAGGAGGCGGTCGACGCTCTGTTCGACAACGGCCGCCGCGGCCGCGTCATCACCGGCGCCAACAAGCGTCCGCTGAAGTCGCTGTCCGATATGCTGAAGGGCAAGCAGGGCCGGTTCCGCCAGAACCTGCTCGGCAAGCGCGTCGATTATTCCGGCCGTTCGGTCATCGTGACCGGTCCGGAATTGAAGCTGCACCAGTGCGGCCTGCCGAAGAAGATGGCGCTCGAGCTGTTCAAGCCGTTCATCTACGCCCGCCTCGACGCCAAGGGTTATTCCTCGACCGTCAAGCAGGCCAAGAAGCTGGTCGAGAAGGAGAAGCCGGAAGTCTGGGATATCCTCGACGAGGTCATCCGCGAACATCCGGTGCTGCTCAACCGCGCGCCGACGCTGCACCGCCTCGGCATTCAGGCGTTCGAGCCGATCCTGATCGAAGGCAAGGCGATCCAGCTTCACCCGCTGGTCTGCACGGCCTTCAACGCCGACTTCGACGGCGACCAGATGGCCGTTCACGTGCCGCTGTCGCTCGAGGCTCAGCTTGAAGCCCGCGTGCTGATGATGTCGACCAACAACATCCTGCATCCGGCTTCCGGCGCGCCGATCATCGTGCCGTCGCAGGACATGGTGCTTGGTCTCTATTACCTGTCGATCGTCAACCAGAACGAGCCGGGCGAGGGCATGGTGTTTGCCGACATGGGCGAACTCCAGCACGCGCTTGAGACGAAGGCTGTCACTCTGCATTCCAAGATCAGGGGCCGCTTCCGCACCGTGGACGCTGAAGGCAATGTCGTATCGAAAATCCACGACACGACGCCCGGCCGCATGATTATCGCCGAGCTTCTGCCGAAGAACGTCAACGTGCCGTTCGAGACCGCCAACCAGGAGATGACCAAGAAGAACATCTCCAAGATGATCGACACCGTCTATCGCCATTGCGGTCAGAAGGAGACGGTCATTTTCTGCGATCGCATCATGGCGCTCGGCTTCAGCCATGCCTGCAAGGCCGGCATTTCATTCGGCAAGGACGACATGCTGATCCCGGATTCCAAGATCAAGCTGGTGTCCGACACCGAGGCGCTCGCCAAGGAATACGAGCAGCAGTACAATGACGGCCTGATCACCCAGGGCGAGAAGTACAACAAGGTCGTCGACGCCTGGGCGAAGTGCTCGGAAAAGGTCGCCGACGAGATGATGGCCCGCATCAAGGCCGTCGAGTTCGAGGACAACGGCCGCCAGAAGCCGATGAACTCGATCTACATGATGAGCCACTCCGGCGCCCGCGGGTCCCCGACCCAGATGCGCCAGCTCGCCGGCATGCGCGGCCTGATGGCCAAGCCTTCGGGCGAGATCATCGAGACGCCGATCATCTCGAACTTCAAGGAAGGCCTGACCGTCCTTGAATACTTCAACTCGACCCACGGCGCCCGCAAGGGCCTCGCGGACACCGCGTTGAAGACTGCGAACTCGGGTTACCTGACGCGCCGTCTCGTCGACGTGGCGCAGGACTGCATCGTCAACTCGATCGACTGCGGCACCGACAAGGGCCTGACCATGCAGCCGATCGTCGATGCCGGCCAGGTGGTCGCGTCGCTCGGCCAGCGCATCCTCGGCCGCACTGCGCTCGACGATATCAATCACCCGGTGACGGGCGATCTGATCGTCAAGGCGGGCACGCTGATGGACGAGCGCGACATCGAGCTGATCGAGAAGGCCGCCATCCAGTCGGTCCGCATCCGTTCGGCGCTGACCTGCGAGGTCAGGACCGGCGTCTGCGCGGTCTGCTACGGACGCGATCTGGCGCGCGGCACGCCCGTCAACCAGGGCGAGGCAGTCGGCGTCATCGCAGCGCAGTCGATCGGCGAGCCGGGCACGCAGCTCACCATGCGTACGTTCCACATGGGCGGCACGGCTCAGGTCGTCGATAGCTCGTTCCTGGAAGCGTCGTATGAAGGCACGGTCGAGATCCGCAACCGCAACGTGGTTCGCAACTCCGACGGCCAGCAGATGGTCATGGGCCGCAACATGGCGGTCCTGATCCTCGACGAAGCCGGCAAGGAGCGCGCCACGCACCGCGTCACCTATGGTTCGCGCATCTTCGTGGACGATGGCGACAAGGTGAAGCGCGGCCAGCGCATCGCCGAGTGGGACCCGTACACCCGCCCGATCCTCACCGAAATCGAGGGCAGGGTGGTGTTCGAGGATCTGGTCGACGGCATCTCCGTCCAGGAAACCGCCGACGAGTCGACCGGTATCACCAAGCGTGAGGTCATCGACTGGCGTTCGACCCCGCGTGGCTCGGATCTCAAGCCGGCGCTCGCAATTCACGACGTCAAGGGCAAGGTCGGCAAGCTCGCCAAGGGCGGCGACGCCCGCTTCCTGCTCTCGGTCGAGGCGATCCTGTCGGTGGAACCCGGCTCGATGGTGCGCCCGGGCGACGTGATTGCGCGTATTCCGATGGAAAGCGCGAAGACCAAGGACATCACCGGCGGTCTGCCGCGTGTTGCCGAGCTCTTCGAAGCGCGCCGTCCGAAGGACCACGCCATCATCGCCGAACTCGACGGCACGATCCGGTTTGGCCGCGACTATAAGAACAAGCGCCGCATCATCATCGAGCCGCATGACTCGACGCTTGAGCCGGTCGAATACCTGATCCCGAAAGGCAAGCCGTTCCATCTCCAGGACGGCGACGCGATCGAGAAGGGCGACTACATCCTCGACGGCAATCCGGCGCCGCACGACATCCTGGCGATCAAGGGCGTGGAGGCTCTAGCCTCGTATCTCGTCAACGAGATCCAGGAAGTCTACCGGTTGCAGGGCGTCTTGATCAACGACAAGCACATCGAGGTGATCGTTCGCCAGATGCTGCAGAAGGTCGAGATTACGGTGCAGGGCGATTCGACCTACATCCCGGGCGACCACGTCGACGTGATCGAGCTGGAAGAGGTCAACGATCGCCTGGTCGAGGAGGGCAAGAAGCCCGCCGAAGGCCAGCCGGTGCTGCTCGGCATCACCAAGGCCTCGCTGCAGACGCCATCCTTCATCTCGGCCGCTTCCTTCCAGGAGACGACCAGGGTGCTGACGGAAGCGGCGGTGGCCGGCAAAACCGACATGCTGCAGGGCCTGAAGGAAAACGTCATCGTCGGCCGCCTTATCCCGGCGGGCACGGGCGGTCAGATGAGCCAGATCCGGCGCATCGCCACCTCGCGCGACGAGCTGATCATCGACGAGCGGCGCAAGTCGTCGGGCGCCGAGACAGCCGAGCCGATGCTTACCGACATGACCAACGCCGCGGAATAATCGCGGCGTTCATCGAGAACGAAAAAAGCCGCCGGGGCGACCCGGCGGCTTTTTTTGTTCTGCCGTCGGCAGCCTCTTGCCTCGCGAACCGGAGCTTGTCTTCAGGTTTGACATTGACGCCAGCCGGTTCATAGTCGGCCACAGGCGGCGTAATCAACCATCCCGTGTGTCATCCGAGGAGGCACTCATGACGGACGCGGCACTTGGCGGAGGCGTTCAACCGGCGGCGGTTGAACCTAGCCTGCAACGGGTCATGGGTCCGTGGCTGCTCCTGCTTTTCATCGTAGGCGACATACTCGGCACGGGAATCTACGCGCTGACCGGGCAGGTGGCAAAGCAGGTGGGCGGAGTTGTCTGGCTGCCGTTCCTCGTGGCTTTCGTCGTGGCGGTCATAACGGCCTTCAGTTATCTCGAACTGGTGACGAAGTATCCGAAGGCGGCGGGGGCTGCGCTTTATGCGCACAAGGCGTTCGGCATCCACTTTGTGACCTTCATCGTCGCCTTCGCCGTGATGTGCTCAGGCATCACCTCCGCCTCGACGGCATCCCGTGCCTTCGCGGCCAACATGTCGAGTGCGTTCGGGCTCGATCTGGCAGGGGTAGGAATCACGCTGATCGGCCTCGCCTTCATGGCGGTCGTCGCCATCATCAACTTCCGAGGCGTCGGCGAAAGCGTGAAGGCCAATGTGGTGCTGACCTGCGTCGAGCTTAGCGGGCTCCTGATCATCATCGTCATCGGGCTGTGGGCGATCGGCGCCGGCGAAGGCGATGTCTCGCGCATCACGGAGTTCAAGTTCACGGCCGACACCAGCGCGTTCTGGGCGGTGATCGGAGCCACGACCCTGGCTTTCTTCGCGATGGTCGGCTTCGAGGACTCGGTCAACATGGCCGAGGAGTGCAAGAACCCTTCGGGCATATTCCCGAAGGTCCTGCTTACCGGCCTGCTGATCACCGGGCTCATCTATGTCCTCGTGTCGATCTCGTCGATCACCCTCGTGGCGCCCGAGCAGTTGGGCGAAGGCGAAACGCCGCTGCTCAAGGTGGTGCAGGCCGGCGCGCCGAACTTCCCGCTCTGGATATTTGGCTTCATCACCATGTTCGCTGTCGCCAACAGCGCGCTGATCAACATGCTGATGGCCAGCCGGCTGGTCTACGGCATGAGCCGGGAACACGTATTGCCGCCGGCTCTCGGAAAGGTCCACGTCTCGCGGCGCACGCCCTATGTCGCGATCGGCTTCACGACGCTGCTGGCTTTCGCGCTGATCACTTTCGTAGGCGAGGTTCCGGCCCTCGGCGGCACGACCGCGCTATTGCTGCTTTGCGTATTCACAGTGGTCAATATCGCCGTGTTGGTACTGCGCAAGGATGCCGCAGAGCATGAGCATTTCCGTACGCCGACCGTCCTGCCGGTGCTTGGGGCGCTTGCGTGCGCCTTTTTTGCGGGGCCGTGGACCGGTCGGGATCCGGTTCAGTATTGGATCGCCGGAATTCTGCTCGCGATCGGAATCGCGCTCTGGTTCGTCACGGTGGCGATAAATCGCGCAACCGGCGTGCAGCCGGCGGAACCGGTAATGGAAGATGTTGGCGGTCGTGGACCGGTGAACTGACCGCCTTGGTCAAACGCTCTCCTTGAACGTCACGATCGACACCTCGCCCTCAAGCGCGCCCTGCCAGGCGGAAAGATGTGGCTCGTCGTCGGGTTCGCCCTGCATGTCGCCGATCTGGTCGAGTTCCGCTTCGGCATAGCCCTCCTTCGCGAGCGCCTCGAGCGCCGTCCTCACGGCGGAATCGTCGTCCGGCGCGACCAGCATCACGTGGACGCCCTCGGACTTGCCACCCTTCCTGCGCCAGACCCGCCCGGTGATAATGGTGACCGGCCTTTCTTCATTGTCATTCATGTTGTGATTCCCGATTCCCTTGTCCGGAAGACCGCTTGCGCCTATCTGACGCCTTGCACCGGGTTTTTGCATGAAGCCGCGGCCTGCGACAGGCAAAACCGCGTCACTTTCTGTTTCGCATTTGCGAAAAGACGAAAGATAATGTCGCGGCCGCGGGCAGAGCGCGCCAAGCCCCGGTTTCGTTAAGATAATCTCGGATGCGGGGTTGACGGTTCGGGGCGTTGCGAGTAATACCCGCCTCGTCTGAACCGATGTGAGGTTTGGCTTTCCGGGGCGTCGCGCCTTGGAGTTTGCCTCAAACAAGGTTCGTTTTACGAGCGAAAACACATTTCCGGCGTGCATGAAGCGGCTTCCGCTTCCTCTGCTTTTTGTTCGGGCGGGACCGCGTTTAGCGGTTTGGGGCCCGAATTTGCGTATGGAAACAACGCTTGAAGCCGCCCGTGAATGGGCTCGAGACACGGAATTAGAGACAAGAGGGTTTTAATGCCTACCGTCAACCAGCTGATCCGCAAGCCGCGCATAGCGCCGGTGAAGCGCAACAAAGTTCCGGCCATGCAGGCTAATCCGCAGAAGCGGGGTGTCTGCACGCGCGTCTATACAACGACGCCGAAGAAGCCGAACTCCGCGCTCCGCAAGGTCGCGAAAATCCGCCTGACCAACGGCTTCGAGGTGATCGGCTACATCCCCGGCGAAGGCCACAACCTTCAGGAACACTCCGTGGTGATGATCCGCGGCGGCCGCGTGAAGGATCTTCCGGGCGTGCGCTACCACATCATCCGCGGCGTGCTCGACACGCAGGGCGTGAAGAACCGCAAGCAGCGCCGTTCGAAGTACGGCGCCAAGCGTCCGAAGTAAGAGTTTCCGGCTCAGGCGTTTGCCGCCGAGCTTCGAAGTTGAGAGACGAGAACCATGTCCCGACGTCACAGTGCAGAAAAGCGTGAGATCAACCCGGATCCGAAATTCGGCGATCTGATCGTCACGAAATTCATGAACGCCGTCATGTATGACGGCAAGAAGTCGATTGCCGAGACGATCGTCTACGGCGCGCTCGACCAGGTTCAGGCCAAGACCAAGCAAGAGCCGGTCACGGTGTTCCATCAGGCGCTCGACAATGTCGCGCCGCATGTGGAAGTGCGTTCGCGCCGCGTCGGCGGCGCCACCTATCAGGTTCCGGTCGACGTCCGTCCGGAGCGCCGTCAGGCGCTTGCGATCCGCTGGCTGATCACGGCTGCGCGCAACCGCAACGAAACGACCATGGTCGATCGCCTTTCGGGCGAACTGATGGATGCCGCCAACAACCGCGGCACGGCCGTCAAGAAACGCGAAGATACCCACAAGATGGCGGAAGCCAACCGCGCGTTCGCGCATTATCGCTGGTAACGGCGCGAACGGACAGTCAAAGAGGCACATCCCATGGCACGCGAATACAAGATCGAAGACTACCGCAACTTCGGCATCATGGCGCATATCGACGCCGGCAAGACCACGACCACCGAGCGCGTGCTCTACTACACCGGCAAGTCGCATAAGATCGGCGAAGTCCACGACGGCGCCGCGACCATGGACTGGATGGAGCAGGAGCAGGAGCGCGGCATCACCATCACGTCGGCCGCGACCACGACCTTCTGGAAGGGTCGCGACGGCAAGATGCGCCGCTTCAACATTATCGACACGCCCGGTCACGTCGACTTCACCATCGAGGTGGAGCGCTCGCTTCGCGTTCTCGACGGCGCGATCGCGCTTCTCGACGCCAATGCCGGTGTTGAGCCGCAGACGGAAACCGTTTGGCGCCAGGCCGACAAGTATCGCGTGCCGCGTCTGATCTTCTGCAACAAGATGGACAAGGTTGGTGCGGATTTCTACCGTTCGGCCGAGATGATCGGTTCGCGCCTCGGCGCGCAGGCTGTCGTTATGCAGCTGCCGATCGGTGCCGAGACCGAGTTCAAGGGTGTCATCGATCTCGTCGAGATGAAGGCGTTGGTCTGGCGCAATGAGGAACTGGGCGCGCAGTGGGACATCGTCGAGATCCCCGACGATCTGAAGGCCCGCGCTGAAGAATACCGCGAGAAGATGATCGAAGCGGCCGTCGATATGGACGAGACCGCGATGGAGAATTACCTCGAAGGCAAAATGCCTGAGAACGACGAGATCCGGTCGCTGATCCGCAAGGGCACGATCGCCGGCAAGTTCTTCCCGATGTTTTGCGGTTCGGCTTTCAAGAACAAGGGCGTGCAGCCGCTGCTCGACGCTGTCGTCGAATATTTGCCTTCGCCGCTCGACGTGCCTGCCATCAAGGGCGTCGACGCCAAGACGGACGCCGAGATCGAGCGCCATGCGGATGACAATGAGCCGCTGTCGATGCTTGCCTTCAAGATCATGAATGACCCCTTCGTAGGCTCGCTGACTTTCGCTCGCATCTATTCGGGCAAGTTGACCAAGGGCACCGCCGTTGACAACACGGTGAAAGGCAAGAAAGAACGCATTGGCCGCATGCTGCAGATGCATGCGAACTCCCGCGCCGACGTCGATGAGGCTTATGCCGGCGATATCGTAGCGCTTGCCGGCCTCAAGGATACGACCACGGGCGACACACTGTGTGATCCGGCGCATCCGGTGATCCTCGAACGCATGGAATTCCCCGATCCGGTCATCCAGATCGCGATCGAGCCAAAGACCAAGAACGACCAGGAAAAGATGGGCCTCGCCCTACATCGCCTGGCCGCCGAGGATCCGTCCTTCCGCGTCAAGACCGACGAGGAGTCCGGCCAGACTATCATCTCGGGCATGGGCGAACTGCACCTCGACATCATCGTCGACCGCATGCGTCGCGAATTCAAGGTCGAGGCCAATGTCGGCGCGCCGCAGGTGGCTTATCGCGAGACGATAACCCGCAAGCACGAGCAGGACTACACCCATAAGAAGCAGACCGGCGGTACCGGCCAGTTCGCCCGCGTCAAGATCATCTTCGAGCCGGATCCGGAAAGCACCGAGTTCCAGTTCGAATCGAAGATCGTCGGCGGCGCCGTACCGAAGGAATACATCCCCGGCGTCGAAAAGGGCATCAACAGCGTCATGTCGTCCGGCCCGTTTGCCGGCTTCCCGATGATCGGCGTGAAGGCCACTCTCATCGACGGCGCTTTCCACGATGTCGACTCCTCGGTTCTGGCATTCGAAATCGCCGGCCGCGCCTGCTTCCGCGAAGCGGCGCCCAAGCTCGGCGTGCAGCTGCTCGAGCCGATCATGAAGGTCGAGGTGGTGACGCCGGAAGACTATGTCGGCAATGTCATCGGCGATCTGAACGGCCGCCGCGGCCAGATCCAGGGTCAGGAGACCCGTGGTGTCGCCGTCGTTGTCAACGCAATGGTGCCGCTCGCCAACATGTTCAAGTACGTCGACAATCTGCGTTCGATGTCGCAGGGCCGCGCCCAGTACACGATGCAGTTCGACCACTACGAGCCTGTGCCGACCGCTGTGGCGCAGGAAGTCCAGAAGAAATACGCGTAGTTCCAGGGAACTGCGTCAGTCGCTTAATCAGTTGCCTTAACCGGCTAGGAATGGAGACCTCACATGGCCAAGAGTAAATTCGAGCGCACGAAGCCGCATGTGAACATTGGCACGATTGGCCATGTCGACCACGGCAAGACGTCGCTGACGGCTGCGATCACCAAGTATTTCGGCGAGTACAAGGCGTACGACCAGATCGACGCGGCGCCGGAGGAGAAGGCGCGCGGCATCACGATCTCGACGGCGCATGTCGAATACGAGACGGCGGCGCGCCACTACGCCCATGTCGACTGCCCCGGCCACGCCGACTATGTGAAGAACATGATCACCGGCGCCGCACAGATGGACGGCGCGATCCTGGTGGTTTCGGCCGCCGACGGCCCGATGCCGCAGACCCGCGAGCACATCCTGCTTGCCCGCCAGGTCGGCGTGCCGTCGATCGTGGTGTTTCTGAACAAGGTCGACCAGGTCGACGACGCCGAGCTTCTGGAGCTGGTCGAGCTCGAAGTGCGCGAGCTTCTGTCGAAGAACGAGTTCCCGGGCGACGACATTCCGATCGTCAAGGGTTCGGCGCTGGCAGCACTTGAAGACTCGGACAAGAAGATCGGCGAGGACTCGATCCGCGAGCTGATGGCTGCAGTCGACGCCTACATTCCGACGCCCGAGCGTCCGATCAACATGCCGTTCTTGATGCCGATCGAGGACGTGTTCTCGATCTCGGGCCGCGGCACGGTGGTGACCGGCCGCGTCGAGCGCGGGGTGGTCAAGGTCGGCGAGGAGCTGGAAATCGTCGGCATCCGCCCGACCACCAAGACGACCTGCACGGGTGTGGAAATGTTCCGCAAGCTGCTCGACCAGGGCCAGGCGGGCGACAACATCGGCGCGCTGTTGCGCGGCGTCGACCGTGAAGGCGTCGAGCGCGGCCAGGTTCTGGCCAAGCCGGGCTCGGTCAAGCCGCACAAGAAGTTCAAGGCCGAGGCCTACATCCTGACCAAGGAGGAGGGCGGCCGCCACACGCCGTTCTTCACCAACTACCGTCCGCAGTTCTATTTCCGCACGACCGACGTGACCGGCATCGTGCAGCTGCCGGAAGGCACCGAGATGGTGATGCCGGGCGACAATGTGACGGTCGATGTCGAGCTGATCGTGCCGATCGCCATGGAAGAGAAGCTGCGCTTCGCCATCCGCGAAGGCGGACGCACCGTCGGCGCCGGCGTCGTCGTGACGATCGTCGAGTAAGTTTGAACCAAACCGATCTGTCGCGGGCGCGAAAAGCCCGCGCCGCGCCAGAACAAGGAAGTGACGCATGAACGGACAGAATATCCGCATCCGCCTAAAAGCGTTTGACCACCGGGTGCTCGACGCCTCGACCCGCGAGATCGTGTCGACGGCAAAGCGCACCGGCGCCAACGTTCGCGGCCCCATTCCGCTGCCGACGCGGATTGAGAAATTCACGGTCAACCGCTCGCCGCACGTCGACAAGAAGAGCCGTGAGCAGTTCGAAATGCGCACGCACAAGCGGCTGCTCGATATCGTGGACCCGACGCCGCAGACGGTCGATGCTTTGATGAAGCTCGATCTGGCCGCCGGCGTCGATGTCGAAATCAAGCTCTAGGAGCTGAACCATGAGCCGGCCGGGTCATCCCGAAAGGCTCCTCTGAAGGAACAAGAGGCGTGGAGGGGCGATAGCCCCGACAGGGAACTCTGAAGGAAAACGAACCGATGCGTTCAGGTGTTATAGCACAGAAGTTGGGCATGACCCGCGTCTACAACGACGCCGGCGAGCATGTTCCGGTCACCGTTCTTCGCATGGAGAACTGCCAGGTCGTGGCCCAGCGCACGAAAGAGAAGAACGGCTACACCGCCGTCCAGCTCGGCGTGGGCCTGGCCAAGGTCAAGAACACGCCGAAGGCGATGCGCGGCCATTTTGCCGCGGCTAGCGTCGAGCCGAAGGCGAAGCTTGCGGAGTTCCGCGTCTCCGACGACAACATGCTCGACATCGGTGCGGAGATCACGGTCGAGCATTATGTGCCCGGTCAGAAGGTCGACGTGACCGGCACCACCGTCGGCAAGGGTTTCCAGGGCGTCATCAAGCGCCATAATTTCGGTGGCGGCCGCGCCAGCCACGGCGCCTCGGTGTCGCACCGTTCGCACGGCTCGACCGGCCAGCGCCAGGACCCCGGCAAGGTGTTCAAGGGCAAGAAGATGGCCGGCCACATGGGCTCGACCCGCGTGACGACACAGAATGTCGAGGTCGTTTCGACCGATACGGACCGTGGCCTGATCCTGATCCGCGGTGCGGTTCCGGGCTCGAAGGGTGCATGGATCCTGGTTCGCGACGCCGTCAAGGAAGCGCTTCCTGAAAACGCGCCGAAGCCGGCTGGCATTCGTGCGACGCAGAAGAATGCTCCGGCCAATGAGGGAGCGGAATAATGGATCTCAAAATTTCAACGCTTGGCGGCGAAGACGCCGGCAAGGTCAAGCTCTCGGAAGAGATTTTCGGCCTCGACCCGCGCGAGGACATCCTGCAGCGCGTGGTGCGCTGGCAGCTTGCCAAGAAGCAGCAGGGCACGCACAAGACCAAGGGCCGCGCCGAAATCGCGCGCACCGGCGCCAAGATGTACAAGCAGAAAGGTACGGGCCGCGCCCGCCACCATTCGGCTCGCGCTCCGCAGTTCCGCGGCGGCGGCAAGGCACATGGCCCGGTTGTCCGCAGCCATGAGCACGACCTGCCCAAGAAGGTCCGCGCGCTCGGCCTGAAGCATGCGCTTTCGGCCAAGGCCAAGTCGTCCAGCCTGATCATCATCGATGATCTGAAGCTGACCGAAGCCAAGACGAAGGCGCTGATCGCGAACTTCGAAAAGCTGGGCCTGACCAACGCACTGATGATCGGCGGTGCCGAGCTTGACGTGAATTTCAAGCGCGCGGCCACGAACATCCCGAACATCGACGTGCTGCCGATCCAGGGCATCAACGTCTACGACATTCTGCGCCGCGGCACGCTGGTCCTTTCGAAGGCCGCCGTCGAGGCTCTCGAGGAGCGCTTCAAATGACCGATCTCCGACACTACGACGTGATCGTCAGCCCGGCGATCACCGAAAAGTCGACCATGGCTTCCGAACAGAACCAGGTCGTCTTCAACGTCGCCAAGAAGGCCACGAAGCCGGAAATCAAGGCCGCCGTCGAGGCGCTGTTCAGCGTCAAGGTGACGGCCGTCAACACCCTGATCCGCAAGGGCAAGGTGAAGCGTTTCCGCGGCACGATCGGCCGGCAGAGCGATGTGAAGAAGGCGGTTGTGACGCTGGCCGACGGTCAGTCGATCGACGTCGCGACGGGTCTCTGAGAGCCGCGAGGACAGTAAGATGGCATTGAAAAACTACAAACCGATAACGCCCAGCCTTCGCCAGCTGGTCCTCGTCGACCGCTCGGCCCTCTACAAGGGCAAGCCGGTCAAGGGCCTGACTGAAGGTCTGACCAAGTCGGGCGGCCGCAACAATCACGGCCGCATCACCGCCCGCTTCATCGGCGGCGGCCACAAGCGGTCGTACCGCATCATCGACTTCAAGCGCCGCAAGTTCGACGTGCAGGCGACGGTCGAGCGGATCGAGTATGACCCGAACCGCACCGCCTTCATCGCGCTGATCAAGTATGACGACGGCGAGCTGAACTACATCCTGGCGCCGCAGCGCCTCGCCGTCGGCGACAAGGTGATCGCCGGCGAAGCTGTCGACGTGAAGCCGGGCAACGCCATGCCGCTTTCGGCCATGCCGGTCGGTACCATCGTCCACAATGTCGAGCTGAAGCCCGGCAAGGGCGGCCAGATCGCGCGTTCGGCCGGTTCCTACGCCCAGCTCGTCGGCCGCGACCAGGGTATGGCGATCCTGCGCTTGAATTCGGGTGAGCAGCGCGTCGTCAGCGGCACGTGCATCGCCACCGTCGGCGCGGTCTCCAACCCGGACCACGCCAACATCAACCTCGGCAAGGCCGGCCGCAAGGTCTGGCTCGGCAAGCGCCCGCACAATCGCGGCGTGACCATGAACCCGGTCGATCACCCCCATGGCGGCGGCGAAGGCCGTACCTCGGGCGGACGCAATCCGGTGTCGCCGTGGGGCAAGCCGACCAAGGGCAAGAAGACGCGGTCCAACAAGGCGACCGACAAGTTCATCCTGCGCTCGCGTCATCAGCGCAAGAGCTAAAGAGAGGTAGGCGGAAGTGACCCGTTCAGTTTGGAAAGGCCCGTTCATCGACGGCTTTCTCTTGAAGAAAGCCGAGAAGGTGCGCGAAGGCGGCCGTAGCGAAGTGATCAAGATGTGGAGCCGCCGCTCTACCATTCTGCCGCAGTTCGTCGGCCTGACCTTCGGCGTCTACAACGGCCAGAAGCACATCCCGGTCTCCGTGTCGGAAGACATGGTCGGCCACAAGTTCGGCGAATTCGCCCCGACCCGGACCTATTACGGTCACGGCGCGGACAAGAAAGCGAAGAGGAAGTAACATGGGCAAGGCCAAAGCTCCGCGCAGGCTTGCTGACAACGAGGCGCGTGCGGTTCTCCGCACCATCCGCATCAGCCCGCAGAAGCTGAACCTCGTTGCCGCGCTCATCCGCGGCAAGAAGGTGGCGACTGCGCTGTCGGATCTCGAATTTTCGCGCAAGCGCATTTCCGGCACCGTCAAGAAGACGCTGGAATCGGCGATCGCCAATGCCGAGAACAATCACGACCTCGACGTCGACGCCCTCGTGGTGGCCGAAGCCTATGTCGGCAAGTCGATCGTCATGAAGCGTTTCCATGCGCGTGGCCGCGGCCGCGCCAGCCGGATCGAGAAGCCGTTTTCGCACCTTACGATCGTCGTTCGTGAAGTCGAAGAGAAAGGGGAGGCCGCCTGATGGGTCAGAAAATCAATCCGATCGGTTTCCGTCTTGGCATCAACCGCACCTGGGACTCGCGCTGGTACGCAAACACCGGCGAGTACGGCAAGCTTCTGCATGAAGACATCAAGATCCGCGAATACCTGAAGAACGAGCTGAAGCAGGCCGCGATCTCCAAGGTCGTCATCGAGCGTCCGCACAAGAAGTGCCGCGTCACCATCCATGCCGCCCGTCCTGGCCTGATCATCGGCAAGAAGGGCGCCGACATCGAGAAGCTTCGCAAGAAGCTGATGGAGATGACGAAGTCGGAGACGCACCTGAACATCGTCGAGGTGCGCAAGCCCGAGATCGACGCCATCCTGGTCGCGCAGTCGATCGCGCAGCAGCTTGAGCGCCGCATCGCGTTCCGCCGCGCCATGAAACGTGCGGTGCAGTCGGCCATGCGTCTGGGCGCCGAGGGTATCCGCATCAACTGCTCGGGCCGTCTCGGCGGCGCCGAAATCGCGCGCATGGAGTGGTACCGCGAAGGCCGCGTGCCGCTGCACACGTTGCGCGCCGATGTCGATTACGGCACGGCCGAAGCCAAGACGGCTTACGGCATCTGCGGCGTCAAGGTCTGGGTGTTCAAGGGCGAGATCCTCGAGCATGACCCGATGGCTTCGGAACGCCGCGCCACCGAAGGCGATCATTCGCATGGCGGAGGCGATCGTGAACGCGGCCGCCGGCGCGAAAACGCCTGATAAGCATAGGAATTTGGAGTAAGAACGATGCTGCAGCCAAAGCGCACAAAGTTCCGCAAGCAGTTCAAGGGACGCATCCACGGGCTTGCCAAGGGCGGCACGAATCTGGATTTCGGCGGCTTTGGCCTGAAGGCGATGGAGCCGGACCGCGTCACCGCGCGTCAGATCGAGGCGGCCCGCCGCGCGATCACCCGCGAGATGAAGCGCCAGGGCCGCGTCTGGATCCGCGTGTTCCCGGACGTTCCGGTGACCTCCAAGCCGACCGAAGTCCGCATGGGCAAGGGCAAGGGCGCGGTTGATTTCTGGGCCTGCCGGGTCAAGCCGGGCCGGGTGATGTTTGAGATCGACGGCGTTTCCGAGGAAGTGGCGCGTGAAGCGCTGCGCCTCGGCGCGGCGAAGCTCTCGGTCAAGACGCGCTTCGTTCAGCGCATCGCAGAATAAGGGAAGGGCTGATCATGAAAGCCTCTGACGTCAGGGTAAAGACCCAGGACCAGCTCAACGACGAACTGGCCTCGCTGAAGAAGGAGCAGTTCAACCTGCGCTTCCAGAAGGCGACCGGCCAGCTCGAGAAGACCGCGCGCGTCAAGCAGGTCCGCAGGGACATAGCGCGCATCAAGACCATCGCCGCCGAAAAATCGGCCGGCAAGAAGGCTTAAGGACGAAAAACATGCCAAAGCGCATTCTGCAGGGCACCGTCGTCAGCGACAAGAACGAGAAGACGGTCGTCGTCAAGGTCGAACGGCGCTTCACGCATCCCGTGATGAAGAAGACCGTGCGCCAGACCAAGAAATACAAGGCGCATGACGAGAACAACGCATGCAAGGTCGGTGACCAGGTCTTCATCCAGGAGTCGGCTCCGATCTCCAAGGACAAGCGCTGGGTCGTCATCACCGAAGCCCAGGCTCAATAACGAAATTTTGGACAAGCCGGGCAGGGCGCATGACGCCACTGTCCACGAATAAAGAAGGCGGCCAGTCATGATTCAGATGCAAACAAACCTCGACGTCGCGGATAATTCCGGCGCCCGTCGTGTCATGTGCATCAAGGTGCTGGGCGGCTCGAAGCGGAAATACGCTTCCGTCGGCGACATCATCGTGGTGTCGATCAAGGAAGCCATCCCGCGCGGCCGCGTTAAGAAGGGCGATGTGATGAAGGCGGTCGTGGTTCGCACGGCCAAGGACATCCGCCGTCCGGACGGCAGCGTGATCCGTTTCGACAAGAACGCGGCCGTTCTCGTCGACAACAAGAAAGAGCCTATCGGCACGCGCATCTTCGGCCCGGTTCCGCGCGAACTGCGCGCCAAGAACCACATGAAGATCATCTCGCTCGCGCCTGAAGTGCTGTAAGGAGCCGGAAAAATGCAAAAGATTCGCAAAGGCGACAAGGTCGTCGTCCTGGCCGGCAAGGACAAGGGCCGTACCGGCGAAGTGCTCAGCGTGGCACCGAAGGACGACAAGGCGGTCGTTCGCGGCGTCAACATGATCCGCCGTCACCAGAAACAGTCCCAGTCCCAAGAGGGCGGGATCATTACCAAGGAAGCGCCGATCCATTTGTCGAACATCGCGCTGGCCGACCCCAAGGACGGAAAGCCGACCCGTGTCGGCTTCCAGATCCAGAAGGACGGCAAGAAGGTGCGCGTGGCAAAGCGCTCGGGAGAAGTTATCAATGGCTAAGGCAGAATATCAGGCCCGCCTGAAGACGGTCTACAACGAGACCATCCGCAAGGCGCTGCTCGAAGAATTCAAGTATGAGAACGAGATGGAGGTTCCGCGCCTCGACAAGATCGTGCTCAACATGGGCGTCGGCGAGGCGACCGCGGATTCCAAGAAGCCTTCGATTGCGGCTGCCGACCTGGCGCAGATCGCCGGCCAGAAGCCGGTCATCACCTATGCCCGCAATTCGATCGCCGGCTTCAAGGTCCGCGAGAAGATGCCGATCGGCACCAAGGTGACGCTTCGCAAGGAGCGCATGTACGAGTTCCTGGATCGCCTGGTCAACATCGCGCTGCCGCGCGTTCGCGACTTCCGCGGCCTGAACCCCAAGAGCTTCGATGGCCGCGGCAACTATGCCATGGGCATCAAGGAACACATCGTGTTTCCGGAGATCAACTACGACAAGGTTGATCAGATCTGGGGCATGGACATCATCGTTTGTACGACTGCGAAGACGGACGACGAAGCCCGGGCGCTGCTCAAGGCTTTCAACTTCCCCTTCCGCCAGTAACGGCAGCGAGCAAAGGAAATCTGAAATGGCAAAGACCAGCTCAGTCGAGAAGAACAACAGGCGCCGCCGGCTCGTCGACCAGAAGGCCGCGAAGCGCAAGGCCCTCAAGGCGACGATCATGGACAAGGGCGTTCCGATCGAGGAGCGTTTCCGGGCGCAGCTGAAGCTCGCGGCGATGCCGCGCAACTCGGCCAAGACCCGTATCCGCAATCGCTGCGAAGTTACCGGCCGTCCGCGCGCCTACTATCGCAAACTGAAGATGTCGCGCATTGCGCTTCGTGAACTTGGCTCGCTGGGCGCTGTGCCCGGTCTCGTCAAGTCGAGCTGGTAAGGAGGACATAACATGTCATTGAGTGATCCTCTCGGCGATATGCTGACCCGCATCCGCAACGCCTATGGCCGCAAGAAGTCGAAGGTTTCGACGCCGGCCTCGCGTCTGCGCGCCCGTGTTCTCGACGTTCTGAAGAACGAAGGCTATATCCGCGACTACACGCAGACCGACTTCGACAACGGCAAGTCCGAGATCGAGATCGAGCTGAAGTATTTCGACGGCGCCCCCGTCATTCGCGAGATCGCCCGCGTTTCGAAGCCCGGCCGCCGCGTCTACGTGTCGGTCAAGTCGATCCCGCAGGTCGCCAACGGCCTCGGCATTTCGATCCTTTCGACCCCGAAGGGCGTGATGGCCGACCATGAAGCGCGCGAGCAGAATGTCGGCGGGGAAATCCTCTGCCAGATTTTCTGATCTGGCAGGCGTGAAGTAAGGACAAGAAAATGTCTCGTATTGGCAAAAAACCCGTTCCGCTGCCGCAAGGCGTGACCGCTACCGTCGACGGCCAGACCGTCACCGCGAAGGGTCCGAAGGGCGAGCTGAAGTTCGTGGTCAACGACGAAGTCCTGGTCAAGATGGAGAATGGCGAGATCGCCGTTCAGCCGCGCGACCAGACCAAGGTCTCGCGCTCCAAATGGGGCATGTCGCGCACGCAGATCGTCAACATCGTCGAAGGCGTGAGGCAGGGCTTCGAAAAGCGGCTCGAGATTAGCGGCGTCGGCTATCGTGCGGCGCTTCAGGGCAAGAACCTGCAGCTCGCGCTTGGCTTCAGCCACGATGTCGTCTATCAGACGCCCGAAGGCATCACGATCACCGTGCCGAAGCCGACCGAAATCGTGATCGCAGGCATCGACAAGCAGGCGGTCGGCCAGGTTGCGGCGGAGATCCGGAAGTATCGCGAGCCCGAGCCCTACAAGGGCAAGGGCGTGAAATACGCCGGCGAGAAGATCGTCCGCAAAGAAGGCAAGAAGAAATAAGGCCACGGTGCGCGGTCGCGGGAGGCTTTACGCCTACCGCATATGGCCGCGCCCGTTTCACAAGGCAGGGAATAAGAACCATGGCTTCCAAGGAATCCACCCAACGCCGTGCGATGCGCGTACGGCGCCAGATCAAGAAGGTCTCGGGCGATCGCCTGCGCCTATCCGTCTATCGCTCGTCGAAGAACATCCATGCGCAGATCATCGACGATTCGAAGGGCCACACCGTGGCTGCCGCATCGACGGCTCGAGAAGGATCTGAAGGGCTCGCTGAAGACCGGAGCCGATGTTGCGGCCGCTGCTGCTGTCGGCAAGCTGCTTGCCGAACGCGCCACGAAGGCCGGCGTCAAGGAAGTCGTCTTCGATCGCGGACCGTACATCTATCATGGCCGCGTTAAGGCGCTGGCCGATGCCGCCCGCGAGGCTGGCCTTACCTTCTAATTCGCCCCGGTGGCGCAAAGCGTCGCCGGATCTTTATAGAAACCGTGCTTCCGGAAAAAAATAAGGAACAGGATAATGGCACAAGAACGTAGGGATGACCGCCGCGGCGGTCGTGACCGCGAAGAGCGCGACAGCGAGTTTGTCGACAAGCTCGTTCACATCAACCGCGTCGCCAAGGTCGTCAAGGGCGGCCGGCGCTTCGGCTTTGCAGCACTCGTCGTCGTTGGCGACCAGAAGGGCCGCGTCGGCTTCGGCCACGGCAAGGCTCGCGAAGTGCCTGAGGCAATCCGCAAGGCGACCGAGGCCGCCAAGCGCGAGCTGATCTTCGTCCCGCTTCGCTCGGGCCGCACGCTGCACCACGACGTCGAAGGCCGTCATGGCGCCGGCAAGGTTCTGCTGCGCGCCGCAAAGGCTGGTACCGGCATCATCGCCGGCGGTCCGATGCGCGCCGTTTTCGAGACGCTCGGCATGCACGATGTCGTCGCCAAGTCGATGGGTTCGTCGAACCCGTACAACATGGTGCGCGCGACGTTCGATGCGCTGAAGAGCCAGATGCATCCGAAGGATGTGGCCGCGCAGCGCGGCATAAAGTACTCGACGCTCCAGGCGCGCCGCGGCACAGCCGTAGCGGCCGAGGAATAGTCGTTCGAGCTCAAGGATCACGACCATGGCTAAGAAAGCAACCAAGACCGTAACGGTCGAGCAGATCGGCAGCCCGATCCGCCGTCCGAAGGAGCAGCGCGCGACGCTGGTCGGCCTCGGCCTGAACAAGATGCACCGCCGCCGCACGCTCGAAGACACCCCTTCGGTGCGCGGCATGATCGCGGCGGTACAGCATCTCGTCCGCGTCGTCGACGAGAAGTAGTCCCGGGCGCAGGAGAAAGACAATGAAACTCAACGATCTGCGCGACAATGAGGGCGCGACCCATTCGAAGAAGCGCCTCGGGCGCGGCATCGGCTCGGGCTCCGGCAAGACAGCCGGCCGCGGCGTGAAGGGCCAGAAGGCGCGCTCCGGCGTTGCCATCAACGGCTTCGAGGGCGGCCAGATGCCGCTTTACCGGCGCCTGCCGAAGCGCGGCTTCAACAACATCTTCCGCAAGGATTATGTGACGGTGTCGCTGGCCCGCATCCAGATTGCGCTCGACGCCAAGAAACTCGACGCCAAGGCGACCGTTAATGCCGAGGCCCTCGTCAAGGCCGGCGTCATCCGCCGCGCCAAGGACGGCGTGCGCCTGCTCAGCGACGGCGAACTGAAGTCGAAGCTCAGCTTCGACGTTGCCGGCGCATCGAAGGCCGCGATCGAGAAGGTCGAAAAGGCCGGCGGCTCCGTGAAGCTGCCCGAGAAGGCCGTCGAGGCCGAATAAAGCTTTGCAAGGTGGCCGTCCCCGTGACGGCCGCCTTGCATCTTTGCTGTCCGGAGCCTATCTCGTGGCTTCGTTGACACGTGCCGCCCGGCTTCGGGCTTTCGAGCGTGACGAAGCGGAGACTTCCCATGGCATCGGCTGCTGAACAACTTGCATCAAATCTGAATTTCGCAGCCTTCGCCAAGGCCGAGGACCTGAAGAAGCGCATCTGGTTCACGCTGGGCGCGCTCCTGGTCTACCGGCTCGGCACCTATATCCCGCTTCCGGGCATCAATCCCGACGCATTTGCTCAGGCCTTCACGCAGCAGTCGAGCGGCGTGCTCGGCATGTTCAACATGTTTGCCGGCGGCGCGGTCGAGCGCATGGCGCTGTTTGCGCTCGGCATCATGCCTTACATCTCGGCTTCCATCATCATGCAGCTGATGACCTCGGTCATCCCCTCGCTCGAAGCCTTGAAGAAGGAAGGCGAGCAGGGCCGCAAGGTCATCAACCAGTACACGCGCTACGGCACCGTGCTCCTCGCCATCGTACAGGCCTACGGCATTTCTGTCGGGCTTGAGAGCGGTGCCGGCATCGTCGCCGATCCGGGCATCTTCTTCCGCGCCTCGACCGTCATCACGCTGGTCGGCGGCACCATGTTCCTGATGTGGCTCGGCGAGCAGATCACCGCGCGCGGCATCGGCAACGGCATTTCGCTCATCATCTTCGCCGGCATCGTCGCCGGCCTGCCGTCGGCGATCAGCGGCACGCTGGAACTCGGCCGCACCGGCGCGCTGTCGACCGGGCTGATTCTCGCGATCATCGTGCTGGCCATCGTCGTCATCGCGGTCATCGTATTCTTCGAGCGCGCGCAGCGCCGGCTTTTGATCCAGTATCCCAAGCGCCAGGTCGGCAACCGCATGTTCCAGGGCGACACCTCGCACCTGCCGCTGAAGCTCAACACCGCCGGCGTCATCCCGCCGATCTTCGCCTCGTCGCTTCTGCTCCTGCCTGCGACCGTCGCGGGCTTCTCGGCAACAACAACAATGCCCGGCTGGGCAAGCACCGCCCTGGCAGCCCTTGGCCATGGGCAGCCACTCTACATGCTGCTTTACGCCGCCATGATCGCCTTCTTCGCCTTCTTCTACACGGCGATCGTGTTCAATCCGAAGGACACTGCCGACCAGTTGAAGAAGCATTCAGGCTTCATCCCCGGCTACCGCCCCGGCGAGCGCACCGCTGAATACATCGACTACGTGCTGACGCGCATCACTGTCGTCGGCGCCATTTATCTCGTTCTCGTCTGCCTGCTGCCCGAATTCCTGATCTCGGCTACTGGCGTGCCTTTCTACCTTGGTGGCACTTCGCTTCTGATCGTCGTCAGTGTAACGCTTGACACGGTTGCGCAGATCCAGGGTCACCTGATTGCCCACCAGTATGAAGGACTGATCAAGAAGTCGAAGCTGCGCGGGGGCAAGAGAGGCAGATGAGGTTGATATTGCTTGGGCCGCCGGGGGCGGGCAAGGGGACGCAAGCACAAAGACTGGTCGAGAAATACGGCATTCCCCAGCTCTCCACGGGCGATATGCTGCGTGCGGCGGTGCAGGCCGGAACCGATGTCGGCAAACGCGCCAAGGCCGTGATGGACGCCGGCGAACTGGTCTCGGACGCCATCGTCAATGCCATTGTGGCCGAACGCCTCGATCAGCCGGATGCGGCCCGAGGCTTCATCCTTGACGGATACCCTCGCACCCTTGTGCAGGCCGACGCTGTCCAGACGATGCTCAAGGATCGCGGTCTGGCTCTCGACGCAGTCATCGAACTCGTCGTCGACGACAAGGCACTGGTCGGCCGGATCATCAAGCGTGCGGAAGAGACCAAGACCGCAGGCCAGCCGGTGCGCAAGGACGACAACCCGGAAGTGTTCGACGAGCGGCTGCGGGAATACTATAAAAAGACGGCGCCGCTGATCGGCTACTATTACGCCAAGGGCATGCTGAAATCGGTCGATGGCATGGCCGATATAGACGCCGTGACGAAGCAGATCGAGAGCCTGCTGGGAGGCTTGAAAGAGAAGGCGGCGGCCCAGGGAAGATAGGTGTGGGCGGCGGACCCACACAACTTTCAGTGGATAGCTGATCGCCGGCCTACTGCCGGTCGAACAAGCTGATAAGCATTCCGTGTCTTTCGGGGATGCACGGTGACTCGGTTTCTTGGCCACGTACTATTGGGCTGGCTTCTTGCCCTTGCAACGATCGAGCCGGCCAAGGCCGATCAACCCCAAACCCCTGCCGTCTTTGTCCGCAGCATCATCGATGCCTCTCAGAGCGAGATGGATTTCGCCCGCGCCAAGCTGGCGATCGACAAGTTTGTGGACCCGACCATCAATGAGGCTGCCGCGCTTGCCGAACTCGACAGAATGGCGGCGACCGTCGAAAGGATGCTCGGTATGCTGCCAGCTGAAGCTGCCTCGACCAGCATGGAAAAGATGAAGGCTTTGCGCGCCTTTATCTATGAGGGCGGGCACTGGAACGGTGGCAGGCCGTTCCATTACGATCTGTCCGATCCGATGGGCCAGCAGCCTGGCGCGCAACTGCTGACGCGCTATCTTGCCAGCAGGAAGGGCAATTGCGTCTCGATGCCGACGCTGTTCCTGGCCCTCGGCGAGCGGCTGGGCTTGAAGATGACCCTTTCGACGGCGCCGCTGCATCTGTTCGTGAAATGGACCGATGATGCAACAGGCGAGACGTGGAATCTCGAAACGACGAGCGGCGCCGGGTTCACGCGCGACGAGCACTACCGCAAGATCATGCCGATGACCGATGGGGCGATTGCCAACGGCGTTTATCTCAATGCGCTTTCGCGCCGTGAGTCCTTGTCGATCATCGCCACCGGCGTGCTCGATCATCTGCTTGCCACCGGGCGCTATGACGAGGCGATTGCCGTGGCCGACGTGCTGATAGAAGCCTATTCGGCCAATGCCTATGCGATGGTGAAGAAGGGAACGGCCTATTACCGGCTGCTCGATCGCGACTTCGTCAAGAAATACCCGAAAGAGAGCGACATACCGGCGGCCGAGATGCCGCGCGCCGTCGCACTCTCTCGTGCCAATCATGAAGCCTTCGCTAAGGCCGAGGCGTTGGGCTGGCGCGAGCCGAATCTGAATTAGGACTTTTTGGAGGGGCAGGAGAGTTTTACGAAGGGCAGGGGAATAATGACGAAATCAAGTGGCACAAACCTGGCTCGGCGCATCATCGCAGTCGCGCTGGCGATTTCATTGACAATTGCTGGGACAGCCAGCGCCTATGCGGCTTCGGCCTTCGGGCCGCACATACAGGCGCCAGCCGGCCAATTCGCTATCGTGCCTGTGCGCTTTATCTCGCCGGACACACTTGATCCGACGATGCCGGGCGTCGGAACGAACCGCTATTCGTACTCACAAAACGATCCAGTCAACAAAAGCGATCCTAATGGGCACCAACTGGTTGATCCCTTGGAAGTCGGGGTCTTTGCGGCCATAATGGGATTTATTGGCGGGCTGATTGCAAAAGAATCAATTGATCAAGCCAGTAAGGTCGAAGATGATCCAATCCCTCCCGGAAATAACTATTTCGAGACAATCGACCCTGATCTAGAAAATACAAATCCTCCGAATGATCCTCACCAACCGCCAAATCCTGCCGCCATCGCTGCTCTGGCGGGTACCCAAGGCACAGAGCACGGCGGAACCTTTAAATCGTACGATTCATATCGAGAGCTAAGAGCAGATTTAGGTCCTACTGAAACAGGCAATGTTTGGCATCATATCGTTGAACAGTGCCAAGGAAACTGCACTCGGGCGGAGTTTCCGTCAAGAATGATAAACAACACGAGGAATGTCGTTTCCATCCCAAAAGAGGTAAATCAAAGACTCGCTGACTTATATGCTTCTAAAACTCCACAATCCGGCAAAAAGACGTTGCGAGATGGTTGAGTACAAAATCATTTAAGGAGCAGCATGATTTTGGAAAGAAAGCTCTCGATAAGGCGATGAAAGACCATGACGCAGAAAAAAACGCCGCCAAGAAGCCCTGAAGATGAATATATCGACTCCGCTATATTACATCTTAAACTACTTAACGAAAGGGATCGGAGAGGATCAAATGCGGCTCATGACCGATTGATTCGGGCAATCGCAGAAATTCGAAAGCAAAATGATCGTGGACGGTCCTTTCTCTTAGGTAATCTGACGCATCCGGATGAAAATGTCAGACTTTGGAGTGCTGCACACCTTTTGCCTCTCGAAGAAAGACTGGCCCTTGCCGAATTGAAGCGTCTTGAAAAAGACGCAAAATCGTGGGTGGTTAGCTTGAATGCCGATGTGACCGCGACAGAGTGGCGAAAAGGCTCGCTAAATATTGATTGATGAGGGAATGGAGGTAAACCGGTTGACTTACCCCTATCAATCCACTATGTGCGGCGATCTCCAAATCAGGCGTGAGGCTGTCGGTCCGCGAGGGCAGGCGGCCTGCTTGAATTGGAATACCCGCAAGGGCCGGCCTCCACCGGACGCGGGTCAACAATAACCCGCCGGCCAGATGAAATCTGCAGCCGGCTCACATGGAGAAGACGATGGCCCGCATCGCAGGCGTCAATATCCCGACCAACAAGCGCGTCGTCATCGCGCTGCAGTACATTCACGGCATCGGCAAGAAGTTCGCTTCCGAGATCGTCGAGAAGGTGGGCATTCCGGCCGAACGCCGCGTCAACCAATTGACCGACGCCGAAGTGCTGGCCATCCGCGAGACCATCGACCGCGACTACCAGGTCGAAGGCGACCTGCGCCGCGAAGTGTCGATGAACATAAAGCGCCTTATGGACCTCGGTTCCTATCGCGGCCTGCGCCATCGCCGCTCGCTGCCGGTCCGCGGCCAGCGCACGCATACCAATGCGCGCACCCGCAAGGGCCCGGCCAAGGCGATTGCCGGCAAGAAGAAGTAATTGAGCGAATAGCGAAATAGCGAATAGCGAATAGTTCGGCCACGCGCCCTACTCGCTATTCGCCACTCCCTATTCGCTTCGAAGGTGGAGCCGCTGGCATTACGGCGGTGTAGAGATCAACTGAAAGGACCATCATGGCCAAGGAAGCCGGGCGCATTCGCCGTCGCGAACGCAAGAACATTTCGTCGGGCGTCGCCCACGTCAATTCGACCTTCAACAATACGATGATCACCATCACCGACGCGCAGGGCAACACCATTGCCTGGTCGTCGGCCGGCGCCCAGGGCTTCAAGGGCTCGCGCAAGTCGACCCCGTTCGCCGCACAGATGGCTGCCGAGGACGTGAGCAAGAAGGCTCAGGAACACGGCATGCGCATGCTCGAGGTCGAGGTCTGCGGTCCCGGTTCGGGCCGCAGATCGGCGCTGCGCGCGCTGCAGGCTGGCGGCTTCACGATCACCTCGATCCGTGACGTCACGCCGATCCCGCACAATGGCTGCCGCCCGCGCAAGAAGCGCCGCGTCTAAATTATTGCTTGAACCGCTGCTTGAGCGCGTCGTGCGCTCTCGCGGCTTTTCCATATCGCCTGCCACGATTGGATGGTGGCAGGATATCGGAAGGAAGATAAAATGATCCAGAAAAACTGGCAGGAACTGATCAAGCCAAACAAGATCGAGTTCTCGTCCAAGAAGAAGACCTTGACCACGCTCGTTGCCGAGCCGCTGGAGCGCGGCTTCGGCCTGACGCTGGGCAACGCGCTGCGCCGCGTTCTCCTGTCGTCGCTGCGCGGCGCTGCCGTGACCGCCGTCCAGATCGACGGCGTGCTGCACGAGTTCTCATCGATCTCGGGCGTCCGCGAGGACGTGACCGACATCGTGCTGAACATCAAGGAAATCGCCATCAAAATGGAAGGCGACGGCCCCAAGCGCATGGTCGTGCGCAAGCAGGGCCCGGGCGCAGTGTTGGCCGGCGACATCCAGACCGTGGGCGACGTCGAGATCCTCAACCCCGACCACGTGATCTGCACGCTGGACGAGGGCGCTGAAATCCGCATGGAATTCACCGTCGACACCGGCAAGGGCTATGTGCCCGCCGACCGCAATCGCGCCGAAGACGCGCCGATCGGCCTTATCCCGGTCGACAGCCTCTATTCGCCGGTCAAGAAGGTCTCCTACAAGGTCGAGAACACCCGCGAAGGCCAGGTTCTCGACTACGACAAGCTGACCATGACCATCGAGACCGACGGTTCGATCTCGGGCGAGGATGCGATCGCGTTCGCCGCCCGCATCCTGCAGGACCAGCTTGCGCTCTTCGTCAATTTCGAGGAGCCGCACAAGGTGCAGCCGGAAGAGGCCGTAACGGAGCTGGCGTTCAACCCGGCGCTCTTGAAGAAGGTCGACGAGCTCGAGCTTTCAGTGCGTTCGGCCAACTGCCTGAAGAACGACAACATCGTCTATATCGGCGACCTGATCCAGAAGACCGAAGCCGAGATGCTGCGCACCCCGAACTTCGGCCGCAAGTCGCTGAACGAGATCAAGGAAGTGCTTGCCGCGATGGGCCTCCATCTCGGCATGGAGGTGGCTGACTGGCCGCCGGAAAACATCGAAGATCTCGCCAAACGCTACGAAGATCAGTATTGAGCCGAGGCGAAGGCCTCTCGAACCAGGAATTGAAGGAGAAGAGCCATGCGCCATGGATTTAAGGGCCGCCGGCTGGGACGTAGCGTCAGCCATCGCCAGTCGATGTTCGCCAATCTTGCCGTCTCGCTGATCGAGCATGAGCAGATCGTCACGACGCTGCCCAAGGCGAAGGATCTGCGCCCGATCGTCGAAAAGCTTGTCACCCTCGGCAAGCGCGGCGACCTGCACGCCCGCCGCCAGGTGATCGCGCAGATCGGCAATGAAGGCGTCGTCAAGCGCCTGTTCGAAACGATCGCACCGCGCTACGCCACCCGCAACGGCGGCTATCTGCGCATCATGAAGGCAGGCTTCCGCCACGGCGACAACGCTCCGCTGGCCGTGATCGAATTCGTCGACCGCGACACTGCGGCCAAGGGCGCAGGCGATCGCGCCCGCGTCGAGGCCGAAGAGGCCAACTCGGAAGCCGAAGCGGCATAAGCCGACAGCTTTCAAGAGACCCAACAAAAGGGGCCTACGTGGCCCCTTTTGCATTTCTGGACACCTGGATACGAGAGCCGATCGTCAAGGCGCACGCGGACTCCAGGAGTCTTCCGATGAAACTTCTCTATCAGACACACTCCCCCTATGCCCGTAAGGTTCTCGTGGCCGCCCATGAGGTCGGTCTCGCCGATGAATTGGAAGTTGTTCATCAAGAGACGAGTCCAACCCGGCGTAATGAGGACGTTATTTCGCTGAATCCTCTCGGCAAGGTGCCGGTATTGATCTGCGATGACGGTCTCGTGCTCTTCGACTCCACCGTAATCTGCGAATATCTGGACGGCATGCACGAAGGTCAAAAGTTGATCCCGGCAAGCGGCAAGACACGCTGGCTCGCGCTAAGGCTTCAGGCGCTTGCGCAGGGGATTGCCGATTCCGGCATTGCGGTCCGCTGGGAAGCCGAGAGGCGGCCTGAAGCGCTGCGGTGGCCGACCATGCGCGATGCGCAATTGCAAAAGATTGCTGCAGCCTGTGACTTTGTCGAGCAGGAAGTTGAACTCAAAGGATCGCCGGATATTGGCGAGATCGCATTGGCGACGACGCTCAGCTGGATTGCGTTTCGAGACGTCTATTCCTTCGGGACGGGAAGGCCTCGCCTTTCATCGTGGTACGACAACTTCTCCAGGCGCCCGTCAATGACCGCTACGACCCTTGCGGGAGAAACGCAGGACTGAGGCTGGTGGAAATTAGCCAATCTTGGCGTGCGGGTCCTCGGCGGCCGCAATGTTTCAGGATCTTTATGCCCGTGCTACATCCCAGCCTATGAACACCACGCAAAGCCTTTCATTCCGCACAATCTTCACGACAATGCGCGCGTCCATGTCTCGGAGGATCTGCATGTCTCTTGCGACCAGATTGCCGCACGTCCTGATCGCCGCCTGGCTTGCATCCGCGCTGGCGTTTTTTGCGCTTCCGGCGGGCGCGCAGGACGCTCCGGCAGCCCCGAATGCCCCGGCAGCTCAAAATGCTCCCGCTGCTGAGAATGCGCCTGCAGCCAAACCGGCGCCCAAGGAAGATCCCGGCCTCAAGGACGTGCTGAACGAGCTTCTGAGCGGCGGCGAAGAGCCGCTCCCGCCTGCGGCGCCGCAAGGCAGGCGCCTGCCTTTCGGGCGCGCCGAAATCCAGCTTTCCTTTGCGCCGCTGGTCAAGGAGACCGCGCCGGCCGTCGTCAACGTCTATGCCTCGCAGCAGGCGCGCCTGCGTTCGCCCTTCGAAGGCGATCCGTTCTTCGAGCGCTTCTTCGGCCGCCAGGGGCCGCCGCGCAGCCAGTCGGCGCTCGGTTCGGGCGTGCTCGTCGATCCAAGCGGCATCGTCGTCACCAATTACCACGTCATCCGTGACGCCGACGAGGTGAAAGTCGCAACCGCCGATGGCCGCGAATTCGGGAGCAAGGTCCTGCTCAAGGACGAATCGCTCGATCTCGCCGTTTTGAAGATCGAGAGCGACGGGCCGTTTCCGGTGATCCCGATCGGCGATTCCGACGTGCTGGAAGTCGGCGACCTGGTGCTTGCGATGGGCAATCCGTTCGGCGTCGGCCAGACCACGACCAGCGGCATCGTCTCCGCGCTTGCCCGCACGCATATCGGTGTTTCGGATTTCGGCTTCTTCATCCAGACCGATGCCGCAATCAATCCCGGCAATTCCGGCGGCGCGCTGATCAACATGACCGGTCAGCTCGTCGGCATCAACACGGCGATCTACAGCCGTAGCGGCGGCTCGATCGGCATCGGTTTCGCCATCCCGTCGAACATCGTGCGCGCGGTAACGGAGGCCGCCAAGCAGGGCAGCGAGTTTTTCGAGCGGCCGTTCATTGGCGCGACGTTCGCGCCAGTCACCGCCCAGATTGCCGAATCGCTCGGCATGGCGCGCCCATCCGGCGCGCTGGTCGCCGCGATCGAGCCGGAAGGTCCCGCGGCGCGGGCAGGCCTCAAGCCCGGCGACGTGGTGCTGGCCATGAACGAAGCCGCGATCGAGCATGTCGACGCGCTCGGCTATCGCCTGGCGACGAAGCCCGTCGGCACCAGGGCCAGCCTGACCGTCCTTAGCCACAACGAGGAAAAGAAGGTCGAAATCAGCCTCGAGCGGCCGCCGGCCGGGTCGTCGGCCAAGGAAATCATGATCCGGGGGCGCAGCCCGTTTGCGGGCGCCAAGGTGGCCGAGCTGTCCCCGCGGCTGGCGCAACGGCTGCGGCTCCGGTCAGACACGAAAGGTGTTACGATCGTCGACATCGACCGCAATTCACCGGCGGCCGGCTTCGGCTTTCAGCCGCGCGACATCGTGCGCGAGGTCAATGGCGAGTTGATCGACACCGCCGACAAACTGGCTGCCGTCGCAGAGCAGGAGACGCGCTGGTGGCGCTTCACCGTCGAGCGCGACGGGCAGTTGCTGCGCCAGATGCTGCGCTACTGAGTAGGATATGGCCGACCTTTTTCAAGCTGACGAGCCGGAAAAAGCGCCACCCGCGCGGCCGCTTGCCGACCGGCTGCGCCCGAAAAACCTCGGCGAGGTGGTTGGACAGGAGCACCTGACCGGGCAGGACGGCGCGCTGACGCGGATGATCCGCTCGGGTTCCCTCGGCTCGATGATCTTCTGGGGACCGCCGGGAACGGGGAAGACCACGGTCGCCAGGCTGCTGGCCGGCGAAACGGGACTTTCATTCGAGCAGCTTTCGGCGATCTTTTCCGGTGTCGCCGACCTGAAAAAGATGTTCGAGATGGCGCGGCTGCGCCGCTCCCAAGGCCGCCAGACGCTGCTTTTCGTCGACGAGATCCATCGTTTCAACCGTGCCCAGCAGGATTCCTTCCTTCCCGTTATGGAGGATGGCACCGTAATCCTCGTCGGTGCGACCACGGAAAATCCGTCCTTCGAACTCAATGCGGCGCTGCTGTCGCGCGCGCGCGTGCTGGTGTTCCATTCGCTTGGCGAGGACAGCATCGAAAAACTGCTTGTCCGCGCCGAGGAGGGAGAGGGCAAAAAGCTTCCGCTCGACGAGGAGGCGAGGGCGGTTCTCGTGCGCATGTCGGATGGCGACGGCCGCGCGGCGCTGACGCTCGCGGAAGAAGTCTGGCGCGCCGCCAAATCGAAAGAAGTGTTCGACGCCGAAAGCCTGCAGCGCATCGTGCAGCGGCGCGCGCCGATTTACGACAAGGGCCAGGACGGTCATTACAATCTGATCTCGGCGCTTCACAAATCGGTGCGCGGTTCGGACCCTGATGCGGCGCTTTACTATCTGGCGCGCATGTTCGATGCCGGCGAGGATCCGCTCTATCTCGGCAGGCGGCTGGTACGGATGGCGATGGAGGATATCGGCCTTGCCGACCCGCAGGCTCTGGTCGTCGCAAATGCCGCCAAGGACGCGTACGATTATCTCGGCTCGCCGGAGGGTGAACTCGCCTTCGCCGAGGCCTGCGTCTATCTCGCCACCGCGCCGAAATCCAACGCCGTCTACACCGCCTTCAAGGCAGCGACGCAGGCTGCCAAGGAGCATGGCTCGCTGCTGCCGCCAAAGCACATCTTGAACGCCCCGACCAAGCTGATGAAGGATGAAAGCTACGGCAAGGGCTACGAATACGACCACGACGCGCCCGAAGCCTTTTCCGGCCAGGACTACTTTCCCGAGAAGATGGGCCGCCAGACCTTCTACGATCCGCCGGAGCGTGGCTTCGAGCGCGAGATCAGGAAACGCCTCGACTATTGGGCAAAGCTCAGGGCCGAGCGGTAGAGAGACGGCGGTTCCTAGACCACTCGCAGAGCGCGTTGCGGAACGTTGTCCCCGACATATTCAGTCGTCCTGCCAGGGTTCCGAGCTCTTGAACTCAACGCCCACCCGGTCGCTCTTTCGCCAGCACACGACGATGCGGTAGGCCATTGCCTCGGACGGCACATGCAGGAGGAAACGGGTAGGCAGTTCGGCTTCCGCCGCGACGTTCAGTTCGGCGCCGCCGGAATGGATGTTGCGGACGATGCAGGGGATGCCGGCTTTGTCGCCGACGAGAATGAACGCATTTTTCTGGACCGCCGGCCTCGGCTGGCTGCGCCGTTCCGGCTGACGCGATGATGGCATGTCTGCTCCCCCGAGCGTTCCCAAACGACGACCTTCGTCATCTTCGAACTGCTTACAAACCAAAGGCAATCGGACGGTCGGGTCAAGAGGCCATCGACGGACGCTACGGAAAGCCGGCCTGCAAAACGGAGGGAACGTATCGGCGTTTCGCCAGTTAGGCAGCCGTTTTCATTAGCAACGGGAGATGTATATGAGAATCCACCTTACCAGTGCTGTTGCCGGGCTTCTGCTGCTTGGCGGAGCAGGCCTTGCCGCCGCGCAGGACGTGGTGATCGCGCCTGAACAGGAGACGGTCATCCGCGAATATGTGACGAAGCAGCAGGTCGCGCCGGCCGAGGTGCCGGCGGATGTCCAGATCACCGTTGGCTCGACGCTGCCGGATACCGTCGAACTGCACACGCTCGACGTGCCAGACGTAAAATACAGCTATGTCGTGGTCGGAAATCAAACCGTCCTGGTTGAGCCCGATACGAGGAAAATAGTCCACGTCATGCAGTGAGCCGGAAGGTTCGTCCTGTTCACCGATACCGCCGGGCCGGTAAGGTCCGGCGGCAATACAGTTGTGATTGACCGTCCGCTCACCCAATCAGCAGATCGAGCCCGAAGAACACCGCCGCGGCCAAAAGAGCGCAGGCGGGCACGGTTGCAACCCATGCCGCGACTATGTTGGTGACGTGCGCCCGCCGAACCAGGCGCCGGCGCTGGATTTCCTGCCGCGACGGCCCCCGCTGAACGGGCTTCCCGTGCTGGCCGGCCGGGCGCTGCGCCGCTTGCTGCTCGGCGCGCCTGCGCTGCCTCCGCTCCATATAGGCGCGGCGCTGTTTCGAACGCACCGTGTGCCATTCGCGGTAGAAGCCGACCCCGAAAACCGCGCCGACGGCGACATGGGTGGAACTGACCGGCAGGCCGAACCAGGAGGCGACGATGACCGTCAGCGCTGCCGAGAGCGCAACGCAGAACGCCCGCATCGGATTGAGCCTGGTGATCTCCTCGCCGACCATGCGGATAAGCTTGGGTCCGAAAAGAAGCAGGCCGACTGAAATGCCGAGCGCGCCGACAACCATCACCCAGATCGGGACATCGACGATTGCGCCCACTTCGCCGCTTTCGACAGCCCGCACGATAGCGGCAAGCGGCCCGACGGCGTTTGCGACATCGTTGGCCCCGTGCGCGAAGGAAAGCAGCGCCGCCGAAATGACGAGCGGCAGCGTGAAAAGCTTGCGCAGCGACTGGGTGCGGTTTTCCATTCCTTCGGATTGCCGGCGGACATGACGATGTGCGGGCAGCCATGCCAGCACAAAGCCGGCCGCACCGGCCAGGAAAACCTGCGTTCCCGACAGCGCGACCAGCCGGTGCAGGCCTATCGTCGCAAGATAGGCGGTGAAGGCGCCCGCCATGACGCCGATGAGCAGCGGAACCCATCGCCGCGCCGCCGAGATCTTGTCGTCCTGATAGGTGACGGCCGCCTTGATGAAGGCCAGGAAAATGGCGGCGATGGCTCCGCCGAGCACCGGGGACAGCACCCAGCTAGCAGTGATGCCGCCCATGGCCGGCCAGTTCACGGCGCCGAAACCCGCGGCCGCCACGCCGGCCCCGACCACGCCGCCGACGATCGAATGGGTGGTCGAGACGGGTGCGCCGATCCAGGTTGAGAAATTCACCCACAGGGCGGCCGAAATCAGCGCCGCCAGCATGAGCCGGATGAAAGGAGCCGTATCGGGAAGGGCACTTTGGTGGACGATGCCGCTGGCGATGGTCTCGACGACGCCGCCGCCGGCGATCAGCGCTCCGGCCGTTTCGAACACCGCAGCGATGGCCAGCGCGCCGGCCATTGTCAGCGCCTTGGCTCCGACCGCTGCGCCGACATTGTTGGCGACATCGTTGGCTCCGATGTTCAGCGCCATGTAGGCCGCTATCACGGCTGCCGCGACGACGATCACGGCGCGCGGCTCGTCGAAGACGTAGGCCGAGGCAAGGACGGCCATCACCGCCATGAAAAGCAGCGCCAGCCCGGGAGCGACCAGGCCGCGCGACACGAAGCTTGTCGCTTCTTCGACATGGCCGAGCTTGGCAAGATCCTTGTCGAGTGTTGTCATCGGGACTGTCCGGACAGGGCGTTCTTCATGCTGGATGCCGGTGTCAGGCGTGCCGCCCGAGCAAACCAGCAATCGTCAGGATCATCCTGGCAGACTGTTATGACTTCGCCATTACCAGCGCGGGCGTCGCGGCCTCAACGCTGAACGCAGCGATAAGTTCGGCAAGATCCGGCTCCCTGACCTGCGCCGCCGCGGCTTGCGGCGAAAACCATTGGCGCTTGCGCTCTGTCTTCTCGGGCCAGTTCTTGGCCACGTGATCGATTTCCATCGGAAAGACCAGGACCTCGCACCGCGATTCCAGACCGGAGGGCTGGCGTTTGCCGTAATAATAGCGGCCGATCTCCATACGCGAGGCCGTCCCGGACAGACCCGCTTCCTCCGCGGCTTCGCGCGCGGCGGCATCGCAAAGGTCTTCCTGCCCCTCCGGCCAGCCCTTCGGCAGCACCCAGCGCCCCGTATCGCGGCTGGTGATGAGCATAATCTCGATGCCCATGCCCGACCTGCGCCAGGGCAGCGCAGCCACCTGCACGCGGCAGGGCATGCCGCCGAACAGGCGTCTTACCCTGTCAACGATATGATTGCGTGTCGTGTGGCTGACCATGGTTTTCGTTCGAGTGCGTGTTGCTGCCTGATTCGTTTGCCCGTCTTAAGAATAGTAGAGTTAACTATGCGCAATAAAAGTGAAAAAATTCACAAATGCGGGGACCACATCTCTCACATGGTCCCCACATAATGTAGTTTGCCCAAGCCGAATTTGAAGGGGCGGCGGACTGCGGATCAGCCAGCGTGATCGTCGGCGATGGGCTTCTGGTATGTGAAACCCATGTCCCAGGGGAAATAGATCCAGGTGTCCTGCGATACTTCGGTGACGAAGGTATCGACCAGCGGCCGGCCCTTTGGTTTCGCATAGACTGTGGCGAAATGCGCCTTGGGCATCATCGCGCGGACTATGGCCGCCGTCTTTCCGGTGTCGGTCAGGTCGTCGATGATCAGCACGCCCTCGCCGTCGTTTTCGACAAGCGTCGGCGTGACCTCCTTGAGGATGTCGAGCTGACCTTGCGAGGTGTAGTCGTGATAGGAGGCCACGCATACCGTCTCGATGACGCGGATGCCGAGCTCGCGCGAAATGATTGCGGCCGGCACCAGCCCGCCGCGAGTGATGCAGACGATGGCTTTCCACTGGCCGTTGGCGCCCGCGAGCCGCCAGGCAAGGGCGCGTGCGTCGCGATGAAACTGGTCCCAGGATACGGGAAAGGCCTTGTCGGGAAGAGACATGTTCTGCGCACTCCGGTGGCGCGCCAGGAAAGCGCGGAAGATAAGGGAATGCGCGCGGAATTAACCGGAAAGGGCAGGGCTTGGCAAGAGTTTCTGCGGGCGGATGTTCTTGCTCAGGTTCGCTCCAGAAACGCGTTCAGCCGCTCCAGGACGAGATGCGGGGCTTCGAGTTGAGGCAAGTGGCCGACGCCAGGCAATGTTTCGAACGATGCCTGCGGGATCAGCGCATGAAGCGCTTTGCCTCGCTCCAGCGGGATCCAGGGATCGTCCTCGCCCCAGAGGATTTTGACCGGGCAACGGATATCCCCGAACAGCGGCTCGATCTCGGCGGTATATTTTTCATCGGCTTGCGCGAATTGCCGATAGAAGCTTGTTCGTCCCTCTTCGGAAAGCCAAGGCTCGACAAGATTTTCGAAATCTCCGGGATCGATGTCGTTGACGATCGCACCCTCGATATAGGCCTCCACGACCGCTCTGTGGATATGCGGCGGAAGCCCCAGAAATGCATCCACGTGGCGACCGACATGATCGAAGAACTCCGATCCCCAGGGGCGCATCGCGACGACGTTCATCAGAACATATCGGTCGAAGTCGCAACCATGCAGCAAATGCGCCCGCAGCGTCGTCGCTCCACCCATGTCATGGGCAACGACCATGGGCCGATCGAGGCCCCAATGCGCAAGCATCTCGGCGAACACTTTTCCTTGAATGTCGAGCGACGTGCGCTGCTCCGCGACTTTGGCGGATCGGCCGTATCCGGGCATGTCGTACCAGTGGATATGATACCGCCGTGCAAGATCCGGAATAATCCGATGCCATGAGAACGAAGACCACGGCCAGCCATGAGCCAGCACGAGTGCGGGCCCGCTGCCGAGTCGACCCGCTGCCACCGCACCTGCGGAGGTTCGCACGGTCTCATCGAGCTTCCACGACATCGAATGTTCTCCTTCGTATTCGGGACAGGGCCGCCTGAGACCGCCGGCCAGCGGTTCGCTCCTCCGCAAACGTCCGAACGCACCAGCCAGGGGACTTGTCATGACGCCGCGCTGGCCCCAACTGGACGCAGGCATTCCGGTTCGGCGGAATGCCTGCGTTCAGCCATACTGCCAGATCAGGCCGTCGAGCGGGCAGGCGGTTTCACGCCGGCCGGGACGCGTTTCTCACCGCGACATGAACGTCGCGACCGGCATGGACTGCAGGACCGTGCGGGTTATGCCGCCGAACAGCAGTTCGCGCAGCCACGAATGGCTGTAGGCGCCCATCACCAGCAGGTCCGAACCGGTGGCTGCGACACGATCCTGGATGACATCGTCGACGGAGCGGCCATCGGAGTCTTCCATGGACACGGCGACCGTAGCGCCATGACGCGCAAGTGCCGCGGCAATCTCGGCGCCGCCGCCTTCGGCGTCTGAGTCGTCGGGCTGATCGATGACCAGTATCTCGGCCTCCTCGGCCTCCACGATGAAGGGGAGGGCGTCGAAGGCAGCGCGCGCGGCCTCGCGGCTGCCGTTCCAGGCGATCAGCACGCGATTGTAGGTGCTGAGAGAAGGTCCCGCATGAGGCACCACCAGCACCGGCCGTCCGGCATCGTAAAGCAGCGTGTCGATGTCGGTCGAGGTGTCGGAATCCGCTTCCGGATTGCGCTGGGCGGCGATCACCAGATCGGCGCAGCGGGCGCTTGAAATTCCGGACAGAGCGCTATCGCCTGAAAAACTCTCCAGCCCACGCCATTCGAAGGATTGGCCGGCTGCCTCGACGCGTCCCCGGAACAGGCCTTCGAGCTTCTTGGCGCGCTCCTTGTTCATGCTTGCCGTCGCTTGCAGGAACTCGGTGTCGGGAAAACCGATGGTCGAAGCATAGGCGACCGGCAGGGCCTCGGCGTGAACACCGATCAAGTGACCTTCGAAGCGGGCGGCGAGGGGAATTGCGCAATCGAGCACGCGTTCGGTGTCTTCCGCACTCTGGATGATGGCGACGATCGTCTTGAACGGCATGGCAGCCTCCTGAACAGCGATCCGGCCTCTCAGTACAACATGGTAGATCTCGCGCGGTTCCGCCAGCCCCAACTACTGTCCGGCCTTGACGAGCCCCGCCACCATGGCTTCGACCTTGGCGCGCGCCGCCTCCAGCGCCGCGGCGTCCCGCGCGCGCACCACCAGTTCGGTCCAGAATTTTCCGTCGAGATATTTTGGATAGGAGCCGATGATGGTGTCCGGATGCGCCTTCTGGATCTCCGCCAGCGGCCCGCCGATCGTGCCTTCGCCGAACGGGCACTGGACGGTCGCCGAGAGCAGCTTCGTGCCGGTCTTCAGCGTCGGTACGACGTTGTCGAGCATGGCCTGGAAGATCGCGGGCACACCCGCCATGACATGGACATTGCCGATGCGAAAACCCGGCGCGATTGAGACCGGATTGTCGATGTGCTCCGCGCCGCGCGGCATGCGCGCCATGCGCTTGCGCGCATCGGTGAAGTCCATGGCGCGCTGGGCGTAGTTCTCCGCCAGCATCGCATAGGCCTTCGCGTCATATTCGCAAGGCACGCCGAAGGCCTTTGCGACGGCGTCGGCGGTGATGTCGTCATGCGTCGGGCCGATGCCGCCGGTGGTGAAGATATAGGTGTAACGCGCTCGCAGCGTGTTTATCGCGGCGACGATCTCATCCTCCTCATCCGGCACGATGCGGACTTCCTTCAGGTCGATGCCGATGGCCGTCATGATATCGGCGAGGTGGCCGATATTGCGGTCCTTGGTGCGCCCGGACAGGATCTCGTCGCCGATGACGACCATTGCTGCGGTTACGATTTCGGCCATCGGTGCTCTCCGGGAAGGGACAACCTGCAGATACAGGCGTCGCGCAAACTCGGCAATGGGCGTCGAACTGTGAACGATCTGCCGGCTTTAGTGACGTTTCCAATGAACGAACTGGCCATTACGTGGTTGTGGCGCGGGCGCTCGTCAGAGCGCCCGTTGAAATTTTCAAAACCACGGAGAATTGCGATGGCGAAGGTACTGGTCCTCTACTATTCGAGTTGGGGCCACATGGAGCAGATGGCGAAAGCGGCGGCCGAGGCGCGCGCGAAGCCGGCGCAAATGTGACGATCAAGCGGGCGCCGGCCCGCCTTACCACCCTGAATTGCGCTCTGTCCGATCATGCTGCATGATGGGTGCGCGGACGAAAACACCACCGCATCTATGGCGACACTCGCGGACTTCGTCGTCTCGACCCAGGGGATAGTCCCCCAGTAACCCAGCGAGGCGCGGATGGCCGATATCTACGGCACCAACGGCAGCGATACCGTCACCGGCACCAACGGCGACGACAACATCCACGGCGGCGACGCTATCCCGGGCGGGTCCGATGTCGGCGACGACACGCTCAACGGCGGGGAAGGAAACGATCGACTCTGGGGCGAGGGCGGCAACGACATTCTCTACGGCGACGATGGCGATGACTTCCTGTTCGGCGACATCGGCGATGATACCTGCAATGGCGGCGCAGGCAACGACACGATCGAAGTCACGCGGGGCAATGACATCGTCAACGGTGGAACCGGAATCGATCTGTTGACCTTCTTCGAAAAGAGCGCAGGCATCACGATCAGCCTGGCGATCACGGTTGCGCAGGACAGCGGCGATGGAATCTACACCATCCACAACATCGAAAATCTTACCGGCGGATATTCCAACGACACGCTGACCGGCAATGACGGCGACAATGTCATTCAAGGCGGCCAACAGGCCTTCGGCTACGATGGCAATGACTGGCTCGACGGCGGCGCGGGCAATGACACATTGATTGGTAACCGCGGCACCGACACGCTGATCGGTGGCCTGGGTGACGACACGCTGACGGGCGGCGAAGATGACGACACCTACATTCTCGACACGATTTACCGGCCCGATATTTTTGCCAAGTTCCGGTACGATGCGGTGGTCGAGTACACGTATGGAGGCATTGACACAGTCAAGATTCAGCGTGTCGGGAATACGGAAGCCTATACTCTCACAGCAAATGTCGAGAACGGGCTCATCACGGGGACTGAAACCTTTACGCTCAGTGGCAATGAACTCGCCAATCAGCTCACCGGCAACGGGTCGGCCAACACGCTCTACGGCATGGCCGAGAATGATGTACTCGACGGTGGCGTCGGCAACGACACCATGCATGGCGGCAATGGCAACGACACCTATTACATCGACAATATCGGCGACAAGGTGATCGAGGCGAACGGTGCGGGCACCGGCACGGACGAGGTGCGGACCAGCGTCAGCTTCTCGGTCGTGTCGCAGTTCGTCGAGAACATGGTGCTTTTGGGCGCCGACTCGATCAGCGCCATCGGCAACAACCTTGACAACACCATTACCGGCAATAGCGGCAACAACGCTATCGACGGGCGCGGCGGCATTGATGTCATGGAAGGTGGCTTGGGCAACGACACCTACTATGTCGACAACGTGCTCGACAAAACGATCGAAGCCAACGGCGCCGGCACCGACACCGTCTACACGACCGTGTCCAAGGCTTTTGTCGACCAGTTCGTTGAGGTGATCCGGCTCTCCGGCTCGGGCAACATCAACACGACAGGCAACAGCCTCGCCAACACCATCGTCGGCAACGGCGCCAACAACGGGATGAATGGCCGGGAAGGCGCCGACACCCTGACGGGCGGCTACGGCAACGACACCTTCGTGTTCAACACGGTTTTGGGCGCAGGCAACGTCGACATCATCACCGACTTCAAGCCCGCCGACGACACGATCCAGCTGGACGACGCGATCTTCACGTCTCTCGGCACAGGCGTGCTCTCGGCCAATGCGTTCCGCTCGAATGCTACGGGCCTGGCGCAGGATGCCGACGACCGCATCATCTACAACAGCGCCAACGGCCAGATCTACTACGACTCGAACGGCAATGGCGCCGGCGGCAACGTCCTGGTAGCGGACCTCGACAGCGGCCTGGGGGTCACCAACGTCGACTTTCTCGTCGTGTAACCGAACCGGGGAAGTGGACTGCCGGCCGTCCAGTCCGTAAGCCAGATCCACGACCGCATGCTCGTCATTCTCGGCCAGGCGGCTTATGATGCCTGGCTTGATCCCTCGTCCACCGCCCCGAAGCAGGTGCCCGCTTTGGGCCAAGGGCGCGCTGCTCAACAAGGTCGGCTCGGTGATGGTGTCGACCGCCACCCAGCACGCCGACGTCGCGCTGCTTTCGACCCAGGCCATGCTGCAGCACCACGGCATGATCATCGTACCATTGTCCTATGCCTGTCAGGGCCAGTCGGGCACCGACGTCGTGCGCGGCGGCGCGCCCTACGGCATGACGACGAATTCGGACAGCGACGGCTCGCGCCAACCCTCGGCGCAGGAACTGGAAGGCGCAAAATTCCAGGGCAAGCGCGTTGCCGAGATCGCTGCCAGGCTGCACGGCTGATTTTCATTTCCGGATCAATTCATTGCGGGCGGTTCCTCAGAGCCGCCCGTTTTGCATCATGTCGCGCCTGGCGACCGGATGACCGCCAGTTCCTGGAAAGCGGCGGCGGCGTGGTCGAGAAACGCGCGGACCTTCGCCGGCATATGCGGGCCGCTGCGCGCGACGAGCTGCACGGGCAAAGGCGGCGGCTCGAACTCGGCGAGCAGGCGCACCAGCGAACCCTCCGCCAGATCGTCGGAGACCTGGTAGGACAGGAAGCGGGCTATGCCGCGGCCGGCCCTGGCCGCAAGAAGCTGCGATTCCACATCGTTGACCAGCAGCCGCGGCGACAGCCGCACCACCGGGCCGCGCATCGTCGGGCCGAAGCGCCATTCCCGCGTGCTCGACCGCAATGAATTGAAGATCGTGTCATGGCGGGCGAGATCGGCCGGCCCTTGCGGCGCACCAAGCCTTTCTACGTATTCGGGGCTGGCGACGACCACTCGCCGCACCTCGCCGACCCGTCGCACCAGAAGCGCCGAATCCGACAACGGGCCGATACGGACCGCAACATCGAGGCCTTCCTCGATCAGGTCGAGATTTCGGTCGTTGAGGACAAGCTCCACCTGGATCTCGGAAAACGCGTCGAGGAACGACGTGACCACCGGGGCGACGTGGCGGCGGCCGAACTGCACCGGGGCGGTGACCCGCAGCAAGCCGCGAAGCGGCGTGCCGGCAATGCCCGACAGCATGCGCTCGTAGTCGGCCAGCAGAAGGCGGGCGCGTTCGGCAAGCGCGCGGCCTGCCTCCGTCGGCGACAGGCGGCGCGTCGTGCGCTCGACGAGGCGTATGCCGGCACGGTCTTCAAGTGCGGCCAGCGCGCGGCTCACCGCCGGCGGCGAGCGCCGCAGCCGGCGCGCGGCGACAGCCAGGCTGCCGCCGTCGATGACCGCGACAAAGATCTCAAGCTCGTCCAGCCGGTCCATGGATTGTTCCAGTATTTGAAATTCTGACTTTCGCAAATACCAGATTGATGCCGGAAGCGGCAAGGATAGAGTGGGCGCGAACGAAGGAGACCGCCCATGAGCCAACCTGCAATCACCCTCCACGGCATAGAGCTGTCCGGCCATACGCACCGCGCCGAGCTGATGCTTCGGATGCTCGGCCTGCCTTTCCGCTTTTCGCCGGCGCCGGCAGACGTGCGCCGCACCGAAGCCTTCCTGAAGCTCAACCCGCTCGGCCAGATCCCTGTGATCGAGGATGGCGACCTGGTGCTGTGCGACAGCAACGCCATCCTGGTCTATCTGGCGAAGCGTTATGCGTCGGAAAGCAATTGGTTGCCCGACGAGCCTGTAGCTGCGGCACAGGTGCAGCGCTGGCTGTCGATCGCGGCCGGCGAATTGCGCTATGGCCCGGCGGCGGCGCGGGTGATGGCGCTGTTCGGCGCTCCCGGCGACCGGGAAGCCTGCCATGCGATCGGCGCGCGCGTGCTGACATTCATGGAGAACCATCTTGCCGGCCGCGAATGGCTGGCGGCGGAGCACCCGACGATCGCCGACCTGGCCTGCTATTCCTATGTCGCGCATGCGCCGGAAGGCGGCATCATGCTCGAGCCTTATCCGGCAGTCGGCGAATGGCTGCGCCGTGTCGAGGCGCTGCCGAATTTCAAGCCGCTGCCGGCTTCGCCTATCCCGCAGGTCGCGTGAGGCCGATATGGACGGCTCGCCCTTCCATCCGGACGAACTCGCCGCCCAGGCGCTGGCCGGCGTCGGTTCAGGCGGCGGCGGCATTCGCGGCTTCATGCCCGACCAGCACCGCAGCTTCTTCGAACTGCTGCCCTATTTGTTCGCCGGCGTAGCGGACAAGGAGGGGTGGTCGCTGGCCACGATGCTGACCGGCGCGCCGGGCTTTGCCCATTCCCCCGACCCGGTGACCCTGCGCATCGATGCGCTGCCGGACAGCCGGGATCCGGCGGCCGGCGGCTTTGCGGCTGGCCGCGACATCGCCATCCTGGGCATCGACCTGTCGACGCGCCGCCGCAACCGCGCCAATGGCAGCATCGCAGAAATGGATTCCGGCGGGCTGACGGTCTCGGTCCGCCAGAGCTTCGGCAATTGCCCGCAATACATACAAGGCCGGGCGGTCGAGGTCGCCGGGCGCCGGTCGGCCGACACGGAGCCGCTTTCCGGGCTCGACGGCGAGGCTCGGGCGATGATCGGGCGCGCCGACACCTTCTTCGTCGCCTCCCGTTCGCGGCCTGAAGCCGGCGTTGCAGGCGGTCCGGACATATCGCATCGCGGCGGCCGCCCGGGCTTCGTCGATGTCTCGGGCGACACGCTTACGATCCCGGATTTTCGCGGCAACCGCTATTTCAACACGCTCGGCAATCTTTTGGGCGATCCCCGCGCCGGGTTGCTGTTCGTCGATTTCGAGCGCGGCGACCTCCTGCAACTGCAGGGGACCGCCGAGGTCGACTGGAGCGGCGAGGCCGGCCGGCTGATCGAAGGCGCGGAGCGCATGTGGCGCTTCCATGTAGCGCGCGGCTGGCGCCGCCGGGCGGCCACGCCGCTGAGATGGTCGTTCGTCGACTATTCGCCGTTCACCGAGCGGACCGGCGCCTGGCGCAAGGCAGGTTGACGCCGAGTCCGCGCGAAAGGCGGGCCTCAGCCACGGGCGGATGATGAGGCGCTGGGGGCTTCCTTCTCCCGAGCGAGTTTTATCCAGACCGAGATGTGAAGCAGGATCGACAGCGGCACCAAAAAGGTCGGGATCAGGATCAGCGGAAACTCGGAAATGATGATGTTCGGCCGGTCGAACGCGAAGAGCTGGAGCGGAGACGGACTGGTCAGCAGGCCGAGCGTGAGCGCGACCACCAGATCGAAAACGCCGAAGGCGTTCCACCATGCGACCGCGCTTCGGCCCTGGCCTGCATCGCGGGCATAGCGCGCCGCGACGAGGGGCGCCATCAGGCCGACAGCCACATCTCCTATACCGGCCGGTAGCGCGAACAGGCCGGGAACCGACCCCGCGAGCCAGAGAACCACGAAAACGCCGCCGATGACACGATAGAGCTGGATGCCGACTAGCCACTGCATCGGCACAGCGGCGACGACGCGCGCCGCCGTTGCGGAGCCGAAAAGCAGGGCCACGCCGGCGATGATCGGGATCAGCAGCCCGAACTGGATGGTGGGAAGGCTGTCAGCTGAAACTGAATATGCGCCGTTCACTGCCAGGAAATTGGCGATCGCGAACCAGATCAGCAGGACGAGCGAAATCGTCCACAGCACATTCTTCCGCTCGGAAGGTGACCAGCCGGGCTGGGTGAGGGAGCGACCGAGGCCGATGAGGACTGCCGCGATCATGGCGAGCGACCCGGACAGGATGTAAAGCGTAAGCAGGGAAGGTACCGGCATTGGATTTCCTCCGCTTGGTAAGTTGCAGATCGAGCATTGCGCCCAGTCACTATGAAATCAATAGAAACTTGTGAAAATATAGCCTGTGCGTTAGGGTCAAGCATGGCTTCACCCTATGATCTCGACTGTCCGGTCGCCCGAACGCTCGACATTGTCGGCGAAAAATGGACGATCCTCATCCTCCGCGACCTGCTCAGGGAAGGACCGCGGCGTTTCCAGGATCTGGCCACAGCGTTTTCGGCGATCTCTCCCAACACACTGTCGGCCCGACTGAAAACGCTGGAAACGAGCGGCATCGTCGCCGCGCGCGCCTATGCCAGCCATCCGCCGCGCAACGAGTATGTGCTTACCGAGAAGGGCAGGGAGCTTGGGCCTGTGCTTCTGGCGCTGAAGCGTTGGGGCGAGGAGCACACTTGATTGTCCCAGCCCCGGCGGGCCGCCAAAGAATCCGGCGGCAACCGGCATTTCGATATCGATCGGGTCATCGCCTTGTCAGACGCACGGCCGACAAGGCGTTTGCCCTTGCTCCCAGCGGGGCGCTCCTTTAGGCACTGAATCAAGCGGACGTGGCGGAACTGGTAGACGCAAGGGACTTAAAATCCCTCGGGCTTGCCCGTCCGGGTTCGATCCCCGGCGTCCGCACCAGCATCAACAGGAAATAATCCCGTAACGGTTGAAGCCGTTTACCGGCCGCTCGACCTGCGGGTGCCGTGCCTGTCATAAAGCGTGCTAGCGACCGGCAAATCGCGCCGATGCTTAAAATCCGACAATTGCCGTCAGCGATTCCTTAAGGAAACCGGCCTTTCCTCAGTCTTGCGCGGGGCGCCTCCTGGGAGGAAAACGTGCGATCGGATTTTGCTGGCGCGCGCCAATGCCTTGAGCGCGCATTCGACCTGCTTCAAGGCAACGATCGGCTGAGCGTTCAGTCGCGAGAAGCGCTGGGCCTTCTGATAGAAGCGATGGTTACCGAGGAATGTTCGCGCCGAAGCGCGGCAAAGATCCTGCCGTTCCCTCAACACCGTACAGTTTCCGGCAATCGGCCTTAGCCGAAAACGCCCCTGGTTGGTCTGAAGCAAGAGGTCGTCAGCCCGGCAGCAAGTCTAAGCCTTCCGCCGGCGGGCGGGCGCCAGCGGACGCTTCTTCCAGCCCGATACCCAATGGATAAGCGGGTAGCGCAGGCGAAAGGGCAGAATCCGGACGAATTTCAGCACCCAGGTCAGCCGGTGCGGGAAATTGGGTTCGAAACCGCCGCTCCTGATTGCCTGCGCCATGCGCCTCGAGCAGTCCTCGACCTTCATCAGCGCCGGCATCTTGAACTGCGCACGCTCCGTGAGTGGCGTGGCGACGAATCCGAGGTTCATGATCTGCAGGCGGATGTTGATCTTGTCGAAATCGTGCTTGATCGCTTCGGCGAAATTGTTCAGCGCAGCCTTTGACGAGCCGTAGGACGCCGCGGACGGCCAGCCGAAATAGGACGAGGCCGAGCCGACAAGCACGACATGGCCGCGGCCGCGGGCGCGCATGCGGTCGACCACGGGCACCATGCCGTAGATGACGCCGAAGAAGTTGATCTCGTAGGTCTTCAGTATGTTCAGAACGTCGAGGCGTTCGCCGCGTGTCGGGAAATAGCCGCCGGCGTTGAAAACGGCCAACACGATCGCGCCGGCTTCCCGCTCGATCGCCGTGACGGTCTTGTCCATGGCGGCTTCGTCGGTCACGTCGCAAGGGAAAGACACGATTCGACCGGGAAGGCCGGCGGTCTCCTGGACGAGCGTGGCGAGCCTCTCCTCGTCACGCGCGGTCACCGCGACCGTATAGCCTTCGGCGGCGAGGTCTCGCGCCAGCGAGCGTCCGATGCCCGTGCTGGCGCCAGTGACCCACGCCACGCCGTCTGCCGGGGCAGCCCTGTACAATGCCATGCTTCAAGAATCCGTCGACCGCATCAGTATGTTACCTAACTGGGGCCGTTGTGAAAGAAAAGCGTGGAATCCGGACACTCTCCAGCGGGTCAGACGCTCACAATGCGCGTGGCGAGACAGGCAAAATCGCGGTGGTGCTCATGTCGCCGGCAAACGATCGAACTACTTTTTAGCCTGGGCAAAGGACGCCAGGCCGAAAATGCGGACGGTCCAGGCAATTTCCTGCCTTGAAACGCCCGCGCCACATTTCTAGGGTTCCACGGCAATCGCACAAGGAAAGTTCCCATGCATCGTTCGGTGATCGACGCCATCGGCAACACGCCGCTGATCCGTCTCAAGCGCGCCTCGGAAGAGACCGGATGCGAGATCCTCGGCAAGGCCGAGTTCATGAATCCGGGTCAGTCGGTCAAAGACCGCGCCGGCCTGTTCATCATCCGCGACGCCGAGGAAAAGGGATTGTTGCGGCCCGGCGGCGTCATCGTCGAGGGCACTGCCGGCAATACCGGTATCGGCCTGACTGTGGTCGCCAAGGCGCTCGGCTACCGCACCGTGATCGTCATTCCCGACACGCAGAGCCAGGAGAAGAAGGATGCGCTGAGGGTGCTCGGCGCGGAACTGATCGAAGTGCCGGCGGTGCCCTACAAGAACCCGAACAATTACGTGAAAGTGTCGGGGCGGCTGGCCGAGCAACTTGCCAAGACAGAGCCGAACGGGGCGATCTGGGCCAACCAGTTCGACAATATCGCCAACCGCGACGGCCATGTCCGCACCACAGCGCAGGAAATCTGGGAGCAGACCGGCGGCAGGGTCGACGGCTTCGTTTCCGCCGTTGGCACGGGAGGCACGCTGGCAGGCGTTGCAATCGGCCTGAAGGACCGGAAGAGCGGCGTGAAGATCGCGCTCGCCGATCCGCTGGGGGCCGCACTCTACAGCTTCTATACCGAGGGTGTGCTGAAAGCCGAGGGCAGCTCGATAACCGAAGGCATCGGCCAAGGCCGCATCACCGCCAATCTCGAGGGCTTTTCGCCCGATTTTTCGTTCCAGGTGCCGGACGACGAAGCGCTGCCCATCGTCTTCGACCTCGTTCAGGAGGAGGGGCTCTGCCTGGGCGGATCGACCGGCATCAACATAGCCGGCGCGATAAGGCTGGCGCGGGAACTCGGGCCGGGCCATACGATCGTGACCATTCTTGCTGACTACGGCACGCGCTATCAGTCAAAACTGTTCAATCCCGACTTCCTGCGCACGAAGAACCTGCCTGTACCCGAGTGGATGGACGTCATGCCGCAGATCCCGGTGCCGTTCGAGGCGGTGGCGTGATGGCGCATGTGACGCAAGCCCTGTTCAGGGACGACGCCTATCTCGGCGAAGCAGCCGCGAAAGTCGTGGCGGTGAATGACCGCGGCGGCATCATCCTCGACCGGACGATTTTTTACGCCACTTCGGGCGGGCAGCCGGGCGACACCGGCCTGCTTCGGCTGAACGGCGGCGATGCCATCGCGATCGCGGCGACGATCACCGGCGAGACCAAGGACGAAATCATCCATGTGCCGGCGCTGGGCCAGGCCGTCCCGCTGGCCGGCGACGAAGTCGGGCTTGCCTTAGACTGGCCGCGCCGGCACCTCCTTATGCGCATGCACACGGCTTGCCATCTGCTGACCGTCGTCTGCCCGTTCCCGATCACCGGGGCGTCGGTCGGCGAGGATGACAGCCGCATCGATTTCGATATTCCTGATGCGAGTTTCACCAAGGAAGAGGTGACGAAGCGCCTGATGGAACTGGTCGCGGCCGACCATCCCGTGTTCACGCGGCTGATCACCGACGAGGAACTCGCCGCAAATCCCGGCTTGGTCAAATCGAAGAATGTGCGCCCGCCCAACGGAACCGGAAAAATCCGCCTGGTCTGCATCGGCGAGAATGCCGTTATCGACAGCCAGCCCTGCGGCGGCACTCATGTCCGCTCGACAGGCGAAGTCGGCGAGATCCATATCGGCAAGATCGAGAAGAAGGGCCGCGAAAACCGCCGCTTCCGCATCCGCTTCGGGTCGATGCCCGCGCAGTGAGCGCGGTTTGAGTTTTGCGCGCGCGGCGATATGTAAGGTGCGCGAACAGGAGCGAGCCAATGCCGGAGACCAGCCCTTTCATCGTCGATGCTGACTGGCTGGAGCAGCGGCTCGGCACGCCCGGCCTGTCGATCGTCGACGCTTCCTGGTACCTGCCGGCGCAGAGGCGAAACGCCAAGGCCGAGTATGACGCAGCGCATATTCCGGGCGCGATCTTCTTTGACCAGGACGTGGTGGTCGACCCGGATTCGCCGCTGCCTCACACGCTGCCGCGACCGGAGGTCTTTGCCCAGCATGTCGGCTCGATGGGCATCTCGGCCGACGACACGATCGTCGTCTATGACGGGCCGGGCATGTTCAGCGCGCCGCGCGTTTGGTGGATGTTCAGGGTCATGGGCGTTTTCCAGGTCTATGTGCTGGATGGCGGTTTCGACGGCTGGAAGACGGAAGGCAGGTCCGTCACCGCTGAGCGGACCAAGATCGCGCCCTGCGTGTTCTTTGCGACTTTCGACGAGGAGCGCGTCGCCAACCTCGCCGACATGCGCCGCATCATCAAGACCGGCGAAAGCCAGGTCGCCGACGCCCGGCCGGCCGGGCGCTTTCAGGGCGTCGAGCCGGAACCGCGCGCCGGGGTGCGGTCCGGCCACATGCCGGGCGCCAAGAGCGTGCCGGCGCTCACCCTTTCCGAGAACGGAAAGCTTTTGCCGGTCAATCGGTTGAAGGAAGTTCTTCTGGGTGCCGGTATCGACCTGTCGAAGCCGGTGGTGACCTCCTGCGGCTCGGGCATCACCGCGGCGGCGATCACATTGGCGCTGGAATCGGTCGGGCACACCGACAACAAGCTCTATGACGGGTCGTGGACCGAATGGGGCGGGCGGAGCGACACACCGGTCGAGACCGGCAAGGGTTGAGACGATGGACAAGGCTGCGGAGACCATTCCGGTCACGGTGACCTTCCTCGAAATGAGCCGGCCGCCGGCCTTCAGCCCGCCGTTGCCGGCGAACCGGCAGATTGCGTTGCTGAGGGCCCGAAACATCCCGCTGCATTTCTATCGCTACCTGATGGACCGGGTCGGGCGGAAGTGGCACTGGGTCAACGTTCTCAGGCTCGACGACGAGGAACTCGCGGCCGGCCTGCACCGCGAGGACCGCGACATCAGGGTGCTCTATCTTGACGGCTCCCCGGCCGGCTTTTTCGACCTGAAGCCGCATCTGCCGCAGGAGGTGGAACTCGCTTATTTCGGCATGATGGAGCACGCGATGGGGCAGGGGCTCGGCCGCTGGTTTCTGGGAGCGGCAATCGACACGGCCTGGTCGTACAAGCCGCAAAGGGTGACGGTGCAGACCTGCACGCTGGACCATCCCGCTGCGCTGCCGCTCTACCAGAAGCTCGGCTTCTCTCCGGTCGGGCAGAAGAAGGAGAATGTGCGGCCGATGTCGTTCGAGGAACGCGCGCAGAGCGTGATGCGGGAGTAGGGAACGCCGCAAATCGCCCGAGCTTTCATGGCCGTCGCGTCATGAATCGGGTGGCTGGCATAGCCTCCAAACCGTATTTTCATCGCAAGGTTTCGTCCTGCGATGGAGATGATGTCATGCTTTTACGCTATGTTGCTTTGCCCACCGAAGATGTCCGCGCGCTGCAGAGGGGCGAGCCCGACGCCTACGGCATGGTTCCCGAAAAACGTGTTTCCGACGGCGACGGCGTGCCTTGCCGGCACTGCCTGAAGAATGTGGCGGCCGGAAAGGAATATCTGATCCTCGCCTACCGCCCGTTTCCGGAATTGCAGCCCTATGCCGAGACCGGGCCGATCTTCCTCTGCGCCGAGGAATGCGAGCGTGCGCCGGAAACCGACGTCATTCCGTCGATGTTCCGGGCGACACCGGATTACATCCTGCGTGGGTATGGCAGCGACGACCGCATCGTCTACGGCAGCGGCGGAGTGGTGCCGACACATATGATCTGCGGCCGGTCGCACGAATTGCTGCAGCGGGCCGACATCGCCTATGTGCACATGCGCTCGGCCCGCAACAATTGCTATCAGTGCCGGATCGAGCGGGCGTGACGGCTGCATGTCGCACCGCTGTCGTATTCGCGCGGTATAAGATGTCTGTCGATCGATTTTCTCGACCGCGGATGAACCGGCGGGAAATCTCGACAGTCGAGGAAGCGGGGTTTTTGCCCCGCTTTTTTGTTGCCCGCACGCCTTTCTCCCAAAGAAAAAGCCCGCCGGACGGACCGGCGGGCGAGGCAGGAGGAACTTTCAAGCCTGACGAATATCAGGCGGCGAGGACCGCCTTCGGCTCGGCCATTTCGTAGCCGAGCGCCTCGGCCACCGCGCGGTTGGTGATGCGGCCTTTGTGGACGTTGAGGCCGTTGCGCAGATGGTGGTCGTCGAGGATCGCCTTGATGCCCTTGTTGGCGAGCTGCAGGCCATAGTGAAGCGTCGCGTTATTGAGTGCATGCGCTGAGGTGACCGGCACGGCGCCCGGCATGTTGGCGACGCAGTAGTGGATGATGCCGTCGACCTCGTAGGTCGGATCGGCATGGGTGGTGGCGTGCGAGGTCTCGAAGCAGCCGCCCTGGTCGATCGCGACGTCGACCAGCACCGCGCCCTTCTGCATGCCCGACAGCATTTCGCGGGTCACCAGCTTGGGAGCGGCAGCACCCGGGATCAGTACCGCGCCTACGATGATGTCGGCCGAGAAGCATTCGTCCTCGAGCGCCTCGACAGTCGAATAGCGGGTGTGGACGCGGCCGTTGAAGATGTCGTCGAGCTGGCGCAGGCGCGGGATCGAGCGGTCGAGGATGGTCACGTCGGCGCCAAGGCCGACGGCCATCTTGGCCGCGTGCAGGCCGACCACGCCGCCGCCGATGACCGCAACCTTGCCGGGCAGCACACCGGGCACGCCGCCGAGCAGCACGCCGCGGCCGCCATTGGCCTTTTGCAGCGCGGTCGCGCCGGCCTGGATCGACAGGCGGCCGGCGACTTCCGACATCGGGGCCAGCAGCGGCAGCCCGCCGCGATCGTCGGTTACTGTCTCGTAAGCGATTGCCGTGACGCCGGAGGCCAGCAGACCCTTGGTCTGCTCCGGATCCGGCGCGAGGTGAAGATAGGTGTAGAGGATCTGGCCTTCGCGCAGCTGCACCCATTCGCTGGGCTGCGGCTCCTTGACCTTGACGATCATGTCCGACTTGGCAAACACGTCGGCGGCGGTCTTGGCGATCACAGCACCCGCGGCGCGATAGGCATTGTCATCGGCGCCGATGCCGGCCCCTGCGCCGGTCTCGACCAGAACTTCGTGGCCATGCGCGGAATATTCGCGCACCGCGCCCGGCGTCAGGCCGACGCGGTACTCGTGATTCTTGATTTCCTTGGGACAACCGACGCGCATTCGTTCCTCCTCGAATTTCTGATTTTGCGGGGTGGACCATAAAACCACAAATAGCGCCGCAAATGTTTGCGAATCCGGTTGTCGCCAAGCACGGTAATGGCTATTCCTTGCGCCAAAATCCGTTCTATTCGAAGGAAAAACGAACAATGTCGCTCGACAGGATCGATATCGCCATTCTGGACTCACTGCAGAAGGACGGCCGGATCCCCAATGCGGCGCTCGCCGAAAAGGTCGGGCTGTCGCAGTCAGCCTGCTCGCGCCGTCTCGATAACCTCGAGAAAAGCGGCGTCATCCGCGGGTATCACGCCCGCCTTTCCAACGCCGCGCTCGGGCACCAGCTGACCGCGATCGTGCATATTTCGCTGTCCGGGCAGTTCGAGAAGACGCTGTCGGATTTCGAAGCCGCCATAAAGCGTTGCCCGAACATCCTGTCGTGCCATCTAATGTCGGGCGAATACGATTACATCCTGCGCATCGCCGCCCGCGACCTCGCCGACTACGAGCGCATCCACAAGGAATGGCTCTCGGCCATGCCGCATGTGACCAAGATCAACTCGTCCTTCGCGCTGCGCGAGATCATCGACCGTACGGCAATGGGCATGAAGCCTGAGATGGCGTAGCCGACAAGCGTCGCCTGCATACGACCAATTATTGCGCCAACCTGCGATTGAGCGTACCAATAAAGTCGGACGGGACTCTACTGTTGGCGGCTACAGGAGACTTTCCATGACACATGCAATCGACCCTTCCGAAACTGTGGGCTCGGGCGCTCCCGAACTGCGCTCGAAGTGGTGGCTTTTCATGCTTCTCGGCGTGGGGCTGCTTGTACTTGGCTTTATTGCGCTTTCGAACATTCTGGTGGCAACTGTTGCTTCCGTCTTCTATGTCGGTGTCATGATGATGGCGGCGGGTATCGCCGAGATCATCCATGCCTTCAGCGTACGGACCTGGGGTTCGTTCGCGCTGTGGCTGCTGAGCGGCATCGTCTACGCGATCGGCGGTTTCCTGGCCTTCTACAATCCGGTACTCGCGGCTTCGGTGCTGACGCTTCTCCTGGCCGGAACGCTGATCGTGGCCGGCATATTGCGGTTCTGGGTCGGCTTCCAGTCGCGTCCCGAACAGGGTTGGGGCTGGGTCGTGTTTTCGGGCCTGATCACCCTTCTTGCAGGTATCGTTCTGGCCATTGGCTGGCCCTTCAACACGCTGTGGGTGCTCGGCCTCGTGCTGGCGATCGACCTGACGATGCAGGGCGCAGCGCTGGTGGCGTTCGGCTTCGGCCTGAGGCGCGGCGTGCACTAGAACTCACGCGGGCGTGGATGCGGTGACGATCCGGTCCATCGGAATGTCGTGCGGCTGCGGATAGATCGTGGCTATCCGCTGCGTGTCGTAACCGACCCCGATGACCAGCGGCTTTTTCGGCAGCGCGGCGAGCGTCCGGTCGAAGAAGCCGCCGCCATAACCCAGGCGGTAATTGGCCGGATCGACCCCGACCAGCGGCGAAATCACCACATCGGGGATGACGCTTTCACCGTCGGCCGGGATGGGGATGTTCCAGACGCCCTTTTCCAGCCGGTCGCCTGGCCTGTAGGCGCGGAAGACCAGCGGATGTGCCTTTTCGATGACGACCGGCAGGGCGGCCCTGCCACCGCGCTCGACGACTGAAGCCATCCAGGGCCTGAGGTCCGGCTCGCCGCGGAACGGCCAATAGACACTGATGGTCTTTCCGCCGACATCGCCGATTTCGGCATCCAGTCCCTCGACGATCTTCGCCGCCATCTCCGCCCGGATTTCCGCCGGGATCGCCAGCCGCATCTCGATCAGGCGCGCCCGTTCTGCCTTGCGCCAGCGCGCGACATCGGCCCATGCGACCGGGTCGGCATGAACTCCGCGGGCGTCGAAGCCAGGCTGCAACTCGTGCAGGAAACAGGCCGGGGAGGCGTATTGCGCCGTGCCTTCATCGTCGGGATCATGATCCATCGGTCACCTCAATTCATTTGCTCGAAGCTAGACCCGGCATCGGCAGGCGGCATGTGTATTCGCGACACAGCCACGCGCGAATGACAAGGGAGGATACGGCTGCCTCTCATTGTCGCGGTTGCGGGTGCGGGGTTGTGCCGGATGGCGCTACGCCCCATCATCGAGTTGGCACCGCCTTCGAAATTGCAAAGCATGACCATGCATCATGTCGTTGTCGTCGGCGCCGGTTTCGGCGGCCTGGAATTCACCCGCGCGCTCGCCGGTGCGCCGGTCCGTGTCACGGTCATAGACCGGCGCAACCACCATCTTTTTCAGCCGCTGCTCTATCAGGTCGCGACGACATCGCTCGCGACGTCGGAGATCGCCTGGCCGGTGCGCTATCTCCTGCGCAGGCGCAAGGAGGTGACGACGCTGCTGGGCACGGTCGTCGGCGTCGACGCCGCGGCGAAACGCGTTCTGCTGGAAGGCGGGGATGCGGTCGCCTACGACACGCTGGTTCTGGCGACGGGTGCGCGCCACGCCTATTTCGGACACGACGAGTGGGAACCTTTCGCGCCGGGCCTGAAGACGCTGGAGGATGCGACCACGATCCGCCGGCGCATCCTGCTCGGTTTCGAACAGGCCGAGCGCGAGGCCGATCCGGAGAGGCGCCGCGCCTTGATGACGCTCGTCATCATAGGTGGAGGGCCGACCGGCGTGGAGTTGGCCGGCACGATCGCCGAACTGGCGCGCGATACGCTGAAGGGTGAGTTCCGCAACATCGATACGGGCGACGCACGGGTCGTTCTGGTCGAGGCCGGCGAGCGTCTGCTGCCGGGCTTCAAGCCGGAACTCTCCGCCTACGCCAAAGATGCGCTGCAACGGCTGGGCGTCACGGTCGAACTCGGCCGGCCGGTTTCGGAATGCAATGCCGATGGCGTCGTGTTCGGCGGGGAGCATCTGCCGGCAAAGACGATCATCTGGGCGGCGGGTGTGGCTGCGTCGCCGGCGGCCGAATGGCTGGGCGTTGCCGCCGATCGCGTCGGCCGGATCATCGTAGAGCCCGACCTGACTGTACCCGGATATCCCGAGATCTTCGCCGTCGGCGACACCGCCCATGTCGAATGGACCGACGGCAGGCTTGTGCCGGGCGTGGCGCCGGCCGCCAAGCAACAGGGCAGGCACGTTGCCGAGACCGTCAGGAAGCGCCTCGCAGGGGATGCCGCGCCGCGGCCATTCACCTACAAGCACGATGGCGATCTCGCGACTATCGGCAAGCGCGCCGCCGTCATCGATTTCGGACGGATCAAGCTCACCGGCTGGATCGCCTGGTGGATATGGGGCTTCGCCCACATCTATTTCCTGATCGGGCTCAGGAACCGGCTGACGGTTTCGCTAAGCTGGCTATGGATCTATTCGACCGGGCAGCGCAGCGCCCGCCTGATCACTCAGGGGCCGCAAAGCGACGATGAAGAAGCCGATCCGCCGGCCGGTTCGCATGAGGCCAGATCCTTGCGATAGTCATCCGCCTGTCATCCGATCCTGCTGGACTTGCGAAAAGTTCGGCGCGAAACTCATTGTTTCGGCGTCGATTTTTTCAAGCTTCAGTTCCAGGAGGAAGAACACAATGTCCCATATGCTTCACCCGATTTCGCGCCGCTCCTTTCTGGCGGGCACGGCTGCCAGTGGCGCGCTGGTGATGCTGCATCCGTTTTCCGCACGCGCCCAGGCGAACCAGGCGCATCTGCGGATCATGGAGACAACGGACCTGCACGTTCACGTCTTCCCCTACGATTACTACGCCGACAAACCGAACGACACGATGGGCGTGGCGCGCACCGCCTCCATCATCGACGCCATCCGCGCCGAAGCCACCAATTCCATCCTCGTCGACAATGGCGACTTCCTGCAGGGCAACCCGATGGGCGACTACATCGCCTATGAGCGCGGCATGAAGGACGGCGACATCCACCCGGTCGTCAAGGCTATGAATGTGCTGGGCTACGACTGCTCGACCATGGGCAATCACGAGTTCAATTATGGGCTCGATTTCCTGTTCAAGGTGCTCAACGGCGCGAACTTCCCGTTCGTTTGCGCCAATCTGACCAAGGGCCAACTCGCAGCCGACGCCACCAAGGACGAGCTTTTCCTGAAGCCCTATGTGATCCTCGACAAGAAGATCAAGGACGGCGCCGGCGCCGAGCATCCGATCCGTATCGGCCTGATCGGGCTCGTGCCGCCGCAGATCATGACCTGGGACTCGCGCCACCTGCAGGGCAAGGCGATGACACGCGACATCGTCAAGGCGGCCGAGGCGTGGGTGCCGCAGATGAAGGAAGAGGGCGCCGAACTCATCATCGCGCTGTCGCACTCCGGTATCGGACCGGCGCAGTATGCCGAGAATCTCGAAAACGCCTCGCTGCTCTTGGCCGGCGTCGACGGCATCGACGCAATCGTGACCGGCCACAGTCATCTCGATTTCCCGGGAACCAAGTTCGACGGCGTCGAAGGCCTCGACAATTCGAAGGGCACGATCGGCGGCAAGCCGGGCGTGATGGGCGGCTTCTGGGGCTCGCATCTCGGCCTGATCGACCTGATGCTAGAACGCGACGGCAATGCCTGGAAGATCGCCGGTTCGACCAGCGAAGCTCGGCCGATCTTCAAGCGCGTCGAGAAGAAGGTGGTGCCGGAGGTCGAAAGCAAGGCCGAGGTGGAAGCCGCGGTCAAGGACGATCACGAGGCGACGCTGAAATATGTCCGCACGCCGGTCGGCAAGACTTCCGCGCCGTTGCACTCCTATTTCGCGCTGGTGGCGGATGATCCATCCGTGCAGATCGTTAGCCAGGCGCAGGTCTGGTACATCAAGGACATGCTGAAGGACACCGAGCACAAGGACCTGCCGGTGCTTTCGGCTGCCGCGCCCTTCAAGTCGGGCGGCCGCGGCGGCGCGGACTACTATACCGACGTGCCCGCTGGAGCCGTTGCGATCAAGAATGTCGCCGACCTTTATCTGTACCCGAATACGGTGCAGGCGGTGGCGATCACCGGCGCGCAGGTCAAGGAATGGCTCGAGATGTCGGCCGGCATCTTCAACGCAATCGAGCCGGGCAAGGCCGACCAGCCGCTGATCAATCCGGATTTCCCATCCTACAATTTCGACGTCATCGACGGCGTGACCTACAAGATCGATCTTGGCCAGCCGCCGAAATACGATCCCAAGGGCGCAGTGCTCAATGCCAGCTCCAACCGCATCGTCGACCTGATGTTCGACGGCAAACCGATTGATCCGGCACAGCAATTTGTCGTCGCCTCCAACAATTACCGCGCCCGCGGCGGCGGCAATTTCCCGGAGATCAACGCCTCCAAGCTCGTCTTCGAAGCGCCGGACACCAATCGCGACGTGATCGTGCGCTACATCGTCGAGCAGGGCACGATCAATCCGTCGGCCGACGGCAACTGGTCGTTTGCGCCGATGGAAGGTACGTCGGTGATCTTCGAGACCGGACCCAAGGCGAAGGATTTCATCGCCGATTTGAAGAGTGTGAAGATCGAGCCGGCCGGCGAGGGGGCGGAAGGGTTCTCGAAATATCGGATCACGCTGTAGGGGCCCGAGCGACTGGAAAGGCGGTCCGCCCCATGGCGAGCCGCCTTTTCCACCAGCAAAAGCTAATCCACACTCGGTGATTGGATCGCGCCCGATCGGCGACCGGGCGACAAGTTGCCGGAAGAAGACGACGTGCCGGAGGAAAGCCCATCGCGATTTCCGGTGCCCAGGGGATCGTTCGGAACGATCAAGGGCGGCATTCCCTCAGGCGCTCCGGGAAGGGCGGATGTCGTTCCACCGGTCGAGTTGCCTGGCTGAAGGCTGGGCGAACCTGCATCGGGAATGGCGGATGTCGTCGAACTGTCGACGTCATTGCAGACGTCGTCGACTTGCGGGGTGGGGTCGATGCCGATATCGCCGCAGCCGGGCGCCGACGTCTGAGCCGTTGCGGCCAACGTGCTTGCAAGCATCAGGCCGGCGGCGGCCGTCAAGAACTGTTTCATCTAGGCCTCCTTCATCCTTTGAGGCGCTCGCGTCGAACGCATCTAAAGCAATCGCGCGAGCGCTGGATGAAACGGAACGCACTTCCACGGCCATGGTTTCATCTTTCAGCGAGGCGCTTACGCCCGGTAGGCTACGAGCCTTATGTCGATGTGTTCGGCGCGGAAAACCTACCTCGTGGCGACGGAGGCAGCGTCGTCGCTTCTGCCCGTTGAAGCCGGGTGATGTGCGATTTCCGGCACGATGAGGTCGAGCGCGTCGGTGGATATGCCGCCGGAATAGCCGGCCGGAAGGTTTTTGATCAGCTCCGGGTCGTCGAGACCTTCCGAGAAGCCGCCGCCTGTATAGGGGCCGAGCAGGAATATTTGAATTCCGGCCGCGTCCATTCGGTCGAGAAAGCGGTTCGGCCAGCCCCACAGCCATCCGGCGACGTTGATCGGGATCAGCAGCGTCGTGCCGCGGCAATGCTCCGGCACATAACCGCTCCAGCCAAGGGCGGCATATTGTAGGATGCAGCGGGCCAATGAGCGGCGGGATAGCGTACGCATGTCCGGCAGCGCCTGCTTCACCGCCTCGACCGGCTCGTTGCCGCCATAGACGGTCAGCAGCGCGCGGCGGGGCGGCGGGAGATCCGCCAGATAAACCGCCAGCTTCCCGCCTTCCGCGGCGTCGTTGCTTTTGACGTTGATGTGGAATCGCCGATCGGGAAAACGGGCGAGCACCTCGTCAAGCGAAGGCATCAGGCCGATGCCTTGCCCGCGAAACGGGAACGTCTTGCCGCCGTCCGCCGTGTAGCCGTAGCCGACATCCAGCTTTTTCAATTCGGCCATCGAGCGGTCGCGCGTCGTGCCTGAGCCTTCGGTACGGCAATCCAGCGTCCAGTCGTGGAAGACGGCGAATTTGCCTTCGGTCGTCGGATGAACGTCAAGCTCCAGGACATCCGCCCCAAGCGCGAAGGCCGCCTCCATCGAGCGGATGGTGTTTTCTAGATAGTCGTGACGCGGCGGCAGCATCTTCTCGGCCGTGCAGGTTTCGCCGGTAAGCCCGGTCCCGTCGTAGGATTGGGCAAGGCCGCGATGGGCGAGAATCACCGGCTCGCCCGCCGGTCGGCTCGAGAGAAGCGACGTGTTGTTGATGTAGATCGCTGCCCCGGCGGCAATTAGAACGAGAAGGATTGTCGTGCGTTTCTTCATGTGTTGCCCGGCCAGATTCAGTGAATCAGCAACCTAGCCGGGGATAAGGCCCTTTCAGGGCGAAAGCCCCGCAATCAGGCCTTGTACACCACCTGCCGGACGTCGATGTATTCGGCCCGGAATCCGGCTTCGCAGTAGTGGAGATAAAACTCCCACAGCTTCTTGAAGCGGTCGTCGAAGCCCAGCGGCACGATCTTTTCCCATGATTCCCAGAAGCGCAGCCGCCATTCCGCGAGCGTGCGGGCATAGTCCTGTGCAAAGACCCGCTCGCGCAGGAAGGACAGCCCCTGTTCGGTGCCGAGCGATTTGAGGATCGCCGGCGTCGGGAGCATGCCGCCCGGGAAGACGTAGCGCTGGATGAAATCCGGACGCTTGCGATAGAGTCTGTAGGCCGCCTCGTTGATGGTGATGATCTGCATGCCGGCGGTGCCGCCCGCCCTGAGGCAATCCTTCACCTTCCCGAAGAATACCGGCCAGTATTTTTCGCCGACCGCCTCGAACATCTCGATCGAGGCGATGCGGTCGTATTTGCCGTTCTCGTCGCGATAGTCCTGCAGTTTGATCTCGACCTTGTCGGAAAGCCCGGCCTTTGCGATGCGCTCGGCGGCGAAGTCATGCTGCTCGCGGCTGATGGTCAAACCGGTGACGCGGCAGCCGATCTCGCGCGCGACGAATTCGGCGAAGCCGCCCCAGCCGCAGCCGATCTCCAGCACGTGGTCGTTAGTGCCGATGCCGACATCCCTGGCCAGCGCGCGGTATTTCGCCACCTGCGCGCTTTCGAGATCGTTGGCGCCGGCTGAAAACAGCGCGGACGAATAAGTCATGCTGGGATCGAGCCACTGCCTGTAGAACGCATTGCCGAGATCGTAATGGGCGGAAATGTTCTTCTTCGAACCGGTGCGGGTATTTTCATTGAGCCAGTGGCGCAGGCGCTGGACAGTGGTGAGCAGCCAACTCGCGCCGCCGGCGACTTTCTCCCCGGCCTCGGAATTGACCACGAACAGTTCCAGGAAGCTGGTCACGTCCGGGCTTTCCCAGTCGCCATCCATGTATGATTCGGCGACCCCGATCGTGCCGCTGGTAAAGGCGCGGCCGGGCAGTCGCCAGTTCTTCAGGACGATCTGCGCCGAAGGACCGGGCGACTTGCCGCCGACGACGACCGCACGGCCGTCTGGCATGGTGATCTTCAGCGTGCCGCGGGCAAGCTCCATCGCCGCCGAAAGCACCAAGCGCGCCTTGGCTGGCAGCCCCTTGGCTACTTCGGCGAAATTTCCCGCGTGGAGGCGGATCGCCCCGTCCGAAGCAGTCTCCTCGATGCCGTCCCTTTTCATCGCACAGCTCTGATTAGATGATGTATTGCAATGCCTTGCCGGCGCACGCTGTTCCGCATCATGATACTGTCGGGGGAAATCCGCAACTTCCGGTTATTTCGCGGCTTGGCCCCGGTGCAAGGCCGCGAGCTTCATTGCCGGCAAAGCGAAGTTCAAGGTACAGGCGGCGGTCGCCGCTGTGCCAGGTGGGTTCATCCGCCGAACGCCGCTATGGCGCGGCCGCATGGATATGCCTGCGCGAGAATCAAAAACAGCACCACGCAACTTGCCGGGCCTTGCGGTTTCGGCGGCAATCAACAAAGTGGGCGCACAGCAAGCATCGTGCGGCGACGAAACGTCCGCCTTGGGGGTAGGGCATGCGCTATGTAATCGGGATTTGCCTCGTTACCGGCTTCCTGATCTGGGACGGCGGCTACAATGAGGGCCGCTATCTGGATTCGGGAGTCCGCGAGCTGAGGCATATGCTGAGCTTCATAACCGGCTGAACGGTTCGGGCAGCGTCAGTTCAGCACATCCGGGCCCGGTGCGGTTGACGGCAGCACATTGCCGACCGAAAACGCCTCGCATATTTCGGCGGAGGCGCTCTTGATCCGGCACGTCGTGTTTTTCAGCGCAAAGCAGCGTGAGGATGTGGAAGCCATTCGCGCCGGCCTTGCCCGGCTTGGCGCCATTCCCCACTCCAGCCGCTTCGAAGTTTCGCTCAACACCAAGGTCGATCCGCTGTCCGACGAGGTGGATGTGGTCGTCTATGCTGAGTTCGCGAATGCTGAAGCTCTCGCTGCCTACAAGGCTGATCCGATCTACGCCGAGACCACACGTCAGGTCCGGCCGCTGCGCGAATTGCGCTACTCCGCTGATATTGTTGCGCAGCCCAGCTGATCGTGTAAGCCAGCCAAGCTGGGAATGACGGGCTGGTTTGACTTTTGTCAGCGGTCATGACTAATGTCGAGAGGGAGGCGTGATGGCAATCCGACCGGCAGAACAGATCATCCACAAGGCCGCCTGGCTGTATTACGCGCATGGCCTGCGGCAGGACGAGGTGGCAAAGCAGCTCGATATTTCGCGGGCTTCCGTCGCCATGTATCTGCGCAAGGCGCGCGAGACCGGCATCGTCAACATCTCGACCTCGACCCAGCTCTTCGCTGAGGACGTGCTGGCGCGCCAGCTGGAGGATGCGCTGAAGCTCGATGCCGTCTGGATCGCGCCGCAAACTGAGCAGGCCGCCGATCCCACGGCCGAAGTGCCGGTGCTGGCGGCGAGCGTGTTCCTCGAACTGGTCCGGAAGGGCGACCGCATCGGCGTCGCCTGGGGCAGGACGGTCTATGCGATCGCCGACATCATGTCCTACGCCGACCTGCAGGAAGTGACGGTGGTGCAGCTATGCGGCAATCTCGGCGCGCCATATTCCTATCGTCCCGACCAGTGCACGATGGAGATCGCCCGCCGGCTGAACGCCCAGGGCATCAATTTTTATGCGCCGCTGGTGCTGACCACGGAGGCGCTGGCGCGCGATCTGCGCGCCGAACCGGTGATCCGCGAGCAGCTCGCGAGCATTTCGGACTGCGATCTCGCGCTTTATTCGGTCGGCACCGTCGACGCGGACAGCCATGTGGTCAAATGCGGGGCGCTCACCCCCGACGAGATGGACGCCTTGCGCCAAAGGGGCGCTGCCGGCGTCATTGCCGGGCAGATCATCGACGCCAGAGGCGCGGCGCTCGACTGCAGCTACAACCGCCGGGTCATCTCGGCTGATTTGAAATCGCTGGCCGCCATTCCGAAACGGCTGATGGTAGTCCAGGAAGACAAGAAATTCGAGCCGCTGATCGCGGCCATCACAGGCGGGCTGTGCTCGCATCTGGTGGTCGGAGCAGGCATGGCGCGGCGATTGCTGGATCACGCGAAAGCCATGGCGGGATAATTCGCGGATGGATGTGTACGGGACCGTCATCGGCGCGTCACAGCATTCCTGTCTCAACAAACAAACGAAGAAACCGGACCTAGCATCATGAAAAACCTATGGGATGACGCCGAAGCCGAACGCCTTGTTGCCGATTACGCGAAGAAGGGCGTCTCACGCGACCTGACGCTTCGCGTCTATACCACCCGCCTGCTTGGCGGTGAGCCGCGGCTGGTGCTGCATGGCGGCGGCAATACGTCATGCAAGACCAGAGTCACCGACCTCGTCGGCGACGAATGGGACGTGCTCTGCGTCAAGGGCAGCGGCTGGGACATGGGCGTGATCGAGCCCGCCGGCCTGCCGGCCGTGAAACTCGCGCCGCTTCTCAAGGCGCGCTCGCTGGAAAAACTTTCCGACGAGGACATGGTGGCACTGCAGCGCGCCAATCTCATCGACCCGTCCTCGCCGAATCCGTCGGTGGAGACGCTGCTTCACGCTTTCCTGCCGCACAAATTCGTCGACCCACACATTCAACGGCCATTCTCGCCGTTGTCGACCAGGCCGACAGCGAGGCGCTATGCAGGAAAGTGTTCGGCAGCAAGATGGGCTTCGTGCCTTACATCAAGCCGGGCTTCGATCTCGCCAAGGCGGCGGCCGAAATCTACGACGCCGATCCCTCCGTCGAAGGACTGATCCTAGACAAGCACGGCATCTTCACCTTCGGCGACGACGCTAGGCAGGCCTATGACCGCATGATCCACTATGTGACGGCGGCCGAGGACTATGTCGCCGCCAACGGCAAGCCACCGGCTGCCAAAGCGGCGCTGCCGCGCAAGCTCGCAACGCCGGAGGACATAGCGCCGGCGCTGCGCGGAGCGGTGGCGGTCTCGCGCGGCGAAGGCCGCTTCGACCGCATGATCAGCGATTACCGCACGTCGGACGCGATACTCGACTTCATCGCATCGGAGAAGATCGCCGACTATGCGGGCCGCGGCGTCTCGACGCCCGACCTGTCGATCCGCATCAAGACCGGCCCGATGGCGCTGCCGGCGCCGGACGCCGACGCGGCCGATGACTACAAGTCCGTCATCAAGCGGCATGTCGAACAATTTGCGGCCGATTACCGCGCTTATTTCGAGACGAACGACGCGCTGGACGATGTTTCGCGCACCATGCTCGACCCGATGCCGCGTCTGACGCTGGTTCTGGGGCTCGGCATGTTCGGACATGGCCGTACGCTGAAGGATGCGAAGATCGCCTCCGACGTCGGCGAGATGTGGATCGAGGCGGTGCGCGGCGCCGAAGCGATCGGCGATTTCCGGCCGCTCGCCAAATCCGACCTCTTCCCGCTCGAATACTGGTCGCTGGAACAGGCCAAGCTCGCCTCCAACAAGCCGAAGCCGTTGACGGGCCAGGTGATGCTGGTGACCGGCGGCGCCGGCGCGATCGGCACCGCCACGGCAAAGCTTTTCGCCGCCAATGGGGCGCATGTCGTGGTGGTCGACCTCGACGCGGATAAGGCGGTCGAGGCGGCGAAGAAGGCAGGCAACCATTCGATCGGCGTCGGCGCGGACATTACCGATCCGGCGCAGGTGCGCGCCGCCTTCGACAAGGCCGTCGCTACTTATGGCGGCGTCGACATCCTCGTCTCCAATGCGGGAGCTGCCTGGGAAGGCCGTATCGGCGAACTCGACGACGCCATCCTGCGTAAGAGTTTTGAACTCAACTTCTTCGCCCACCAGTCGGTGGCGCAGAATGCCGTACGCATCATGCTGGAGCAGGGCACCGGCGGTGTACTCCTGTTCAACGCCTCGAAGCAGGCGGTCAATCCCGGTGCAAAATTCGGCGCCTATGGCCTGCCCAAGGCGGCGACGCTGTTCCTGTCGCGGCAATATGCGCTGGAATATGGCGCGGACGGCATCCGCTCCAACGCCGTCAACGCCGACCGCATCCGCTCGGGGCTATTGACCGACGCCATGATCGCCAGCCGCTCCGGCGCGCGCGGGGTGTCGGAAAAGGAATACATGTCCGGCAATCTTCTCGGCCAGGAAGTGACCGCCGAGGACGTGGCGCAGGCCTTCCTGCATCAAGCGCTGGCCGAGCGGACGACCGCCGACGTGACCACCGTCGACGGCGGGAATATAGCGGCGGCGCTGAGGTAGCGCGATTCCCTAATGCAAAAGGGCGGCCCTCGCGAGCCGCCCTTTCATCATCCTCATAGAGAAGCAGTCACTTTGTCGGCAGCGGCATCCACGCCGGCATGGCGACGTCGGCATGGGCGAATTGCGGCAGTTTCGCCGAAAGTTCTTCCATGTTCTTGATATCGTTCTCGTTCAACTGCGCCTGCGTGATCAGCGTCGGCGGCACGATGACTTGTCTGCCTGGGTCTTCACCTGCCAGCATCATGGCGAGTGCACGCACCGAAACTTGGCCGACCACTGCCGGATTGGTGGCGGCGGTAGCCGCCCAGGCGCTGTCCGGTTCACGCATCGCCGCTATGTCTGACGTCGAGATGTCGGCCGAATAGATCTTGATGTCGGAAGAGAGCCCGGCTTCGTCGACCGCGATTTTCACGCCCTTGGCGAATTCGTCATAGGGCGCGAACATCACCTTGATGTCGGGGTTGGCCGATAGCACCGAGCGCGCCTGGTTGGCGACCGAATTGGCGATCGGATTGTCGAGCGTGCCGAACATCGCCGCCTCGTTGATGCCCGAATATTTCGCCTTGAACTCCTTCCAGGTCTCGTCGCGGCGGTCGAGCGGCGCGATGCCCGCGACGTAGACGTAGCCGGCCTTCCAGCTTTCGCCATTGTCCTTGATCGCCTGCTCGAGCGCGAGGCGGGCAAGGTCGCGGTCCGACTGCTCGATCTGCGGGATTTTTTCATTCTCGACATTGACGTCGAAGGCCACGACCTTGATGCCCGCGTCAACGGCACGCTGCGCGGCTTCTTTCATGGACTCGGTCAAGCCGTGCTGGATGATAATGCCGTCGACGCCGAGCGCGATCGCCTGGTCGACCATGTCGGCCTGGAGGGCCGCGTCCTGCCGGCTGTCGAGCACGCGCAGGTCGACGCCGAGCGCCTTGGCCTGCGCCTCGACACCCGACAAATATGCCTGGAAGAAGTCGCCGGTCGAGAGATAGCGCACCAGCGCGATCTTGACCTCGCCGGGATTGTCGAACGGCGCCGGCTTGTCCTGCGCCAGCGCCGGCGCCTGCATCAGCATGGTCGCGCCGGCTAGGCCCAGCGCCATTTTGCCCAGAATTCTGCGTGTAATGTTCATTCCCGTCTCCTCCGTTGATCCGACGATATTTTCTAGGCTCTGCCCCGGTTGGACAGCGCGAAGGTAAAAACCAGGGCGACGACAAGGACGACGCCCTTGATGAAGTCCTGCGTGTAATAGGGCGCGTTCATCATGGTCAGCCCCTGCAGCAGCACGCCGACAAAGAGCGCACCGATGGCGGTGCCGAAAGCGTTGGGCTTGGCCGCGCCCAGAACCGCAAAACCGATGAGCGCCGCAGCGACGGAATCCAGCAACAGATTGTTACCCGAGGCAATGTCGCCGCGTCCAAGCCGGGCGGCGAGGAGAATGCCGCCGATGGAGGCGAAAACTCCCGAAATGACGTAGGCCCAGATCTTGTATGCCTTGACAGGCGCGCCTGCCAATTCCGCCGCTCGCGGATTGCTGCCGACCGCATACATCATGCGGCCGAAACGCGTATATTCGAGGAAGAACCAGATCAGCACGGCAAGCACTAGGAGAACCACGACCGATACCGGCAGCAGATTGTCGATGAAGAAATCGAAGCGGTGGCGGCCGAGGGCAAGGAAATTGGCGCTGAACTTGCCGGCCGCGACCGAACCGTCCGGCATAGTCATGCCGGTGGCGATGGAGCGGCCTTCCGTCGGAATACGCTGTAGGCCGACCAGCAGGAACATCATGCCGAGCGTGGCCAGGAGATCGGGAACGCGCATATAGACGATCAGGAAGCCGTTGATCAGCCCGACTACGACGCCGATCAGCAGGCAGGCGGCGACCGCTACCACCGCGTTCTGCTCCAGCACCACCATCACATAGGCTGCCGCCATCATGGCGCTGGTCGCAACCGAGCCGATGGAGAGGTCGAAGCCGCCGACGACGAGCGTGGCGGTTACTCCGAGCGCCAATATGCCGGTGATCGCCACCGATTGGAAAATGAAGACGGCGCTTTGCGGCGAGGCAAAACCGTCGGCCGAAATCGCGAAATAGGCGATCAGCCCGAAAAGCAGGACCAGAAAACCATAGCGGATGGCGAGGTCGCGCAGGGTCATTCTGTCCCTTCGAGCCGCGCGGCCGCTGTCACGCAATGCAAGTTCATGCCCTTTGTCGCTCAATTCGATCCTGCCTCACATATTCAAGCCGCGCCGCGCAGCGGTTGGCCCGCCACTTCGGCGAGCAGCCGGTCCATATCGATATCCGCGTTGCGGTGCTCGCCGACGATGGTGTGTTCGGACATCACCAATATGCGATCCGCCGTCTCCAGCGCTTCGTCGAGTTCGGTCACGAAGATCAGCGTCGCCCGTCCGCCGGAACTCGCCCGAAGCTTCGCCGCGATGTCACGCCTTGCCGAAATATCGACGCCCTGAAAAGGCTCGTCGAGGATGAAGAGGCTGGCCGGCTGCGACATCCAGCGCGCCACCATCACCTTCTGCTGATTGCCACCCGACAGCGTACCCATCTCGTCCCGTTCGGTCCGGCAGACAATGCCGAGGTCGCCGATCTGCCGCCGTGCGGTGGCCCGCTCGACGTTGCGCCTGAGCACGCCCAGACCTGAAAGCCGCTTCAGGAACGGCAGGCTGATGTTCTCGTAGATGTTGAAATCCTGGACGATGCCGTTGTCGCCGCGGTCCTTGGCAACCAGAAAGACGCCGGCAGCGATCGCTTCGCCCGGCGTCGCCGGCGCGTAGCGCGTGCCGTTCAGCACCATCGTACCCGAGAGCGGCGCGCGCGCGCCGAACAGTGTCTCGGCCAATGCCGTCTTGCCGACGCCGACAAGGCCGGTGACGGCAACGACTTCGCCGGCTCCTAGCGTCAACGAGATTGGCCTGGCGCCCTCGGCGATGCGCAGGCCGTCGACGGCCAGAACCGTCTTTGCCGCCTCGTTGACAACGATCCGGTCGAGATGGATCCTGCGGCCGAGCATGGCGTTGACCGCGCCTTCATAGTCGAGTGGCTTATCCTCGAAGACGCCGCTGATCTTTCCGTCGCGCATCGAAACGATCCGGTCCGCCAATCGGCGGATGTCGGACATGCGGTGCGAGATGTAGAGGATCGCGACGCCATGCGCTCGCAGCCGGTCGATGACGGCGAAGAGCCGGGTCGCCTCCGCACTCGACAGGGAGGAGGTCGGCTCGTCGAGGATCAACACTTTCGGCTCGTGCGCCATGGCGCGCGCGATCGCCACCATTTGGCGATCGGCGAGCGACAGATTGTTGATCCGCGACCTGAGGTCGATGGCCAGACCCATACGGTCGGCCACGTTCTTCGCCTCACGGCGGACGCGGCGCGGATTGAAAAATGTCGGCGCGCCGCTTCCGCTCAGCCGGTCGAGCGTGAGATTGGTGGCGACATCAAGGTCGGCGACGACGCCGTCATTGATGTTCTGGTGCACGGTGACAACGCCGGACCGTATCGCCTCTGCAGGCGTAGCCGGCGCAAAATCATCGCCGCCTAGCTTCATTGCGCCGCCGTCGCGGGCATAGACACCGCTGATGATCTTGACGAGGGTGGATTTGCCGGCGCCGTTGGCGCCCATCAGCACTGTCACTTCGCCCGCATGCAGGTCGAGAGAGACGCCGCCAAGCACCTCAATCCGGCCAAAGGATTTTCTCAGCCCCTCCACGCGGAACACGGCATTTTCGACCATGCCTTTCCTCCCTGACTTCAACGCTATGAACAATGTCGGCAATTGTCAACACGATTGACAATTGCCAGAGCGGTTCCTAGTTTGGACCAGTCGCCATTGCTCCATTATGATGGGAACACGCAGCGGGGGAGGCCGGAGTGACGATGAGCGAACCGTTTGAAGCCTTGTCGATCGAGACATTGGCCGCGAGGCTGGGCGCTACTGAGGCGCTGACGTCGCGGATTGGCGAAAACGCCTCGGCCTGGAAAGTGCGTGAGGTCGGCGACGGCAATTTGAACCTCGTCTTCATCGTCGAGGGCGAAAAAGGCGCCGCGGTGGTCAAGCAGGCGCTGCCCTATGTCCGTCTCGTTGGCGAAAGCTGGCCGCTGCCCTTGAAGCGCTCCTTCTTCGAATATCACGCTCTGACCCGCCAGCAGGCGAGGGCGCCGGGCTCGGTGCCGGAGATCTATCATTTCGACGAGAGCCAGGCGCTCATCGTCATGGAGTATCTGTCGCCGCCGCACGTCATCCTGCGCAAGGCGCTGATCGAAGGCCGGCAGTTGCCGAACATCGCCAACGATATCGGCCTGTTCATGGCGCGCACGCTGTTCCGGGGCTCCGACCTCTCCATGCCGACCAAGGAGCGCAAGGCCGATCTGGCGCTGTTCGCCGACAATGTCGAGCTGTGCGACATCACCGAAAACCTGGTGTTCTCCGATCCCTATTTCGACGCGAAGATGAATCGCCACACCTCACCGCAGCTCGACGCGCTGGTTGCCGAATTGCGCGCCGACCGCGATGTTAAGGTTGAGGCTCAGCGCCTGAAGCATCTGTTTACGGCCAATGCCGAGACGCTGCTGCACGGCGACCTTCACTCCGGCTCGATCATGGTGACCGAGGCCGAAACGCGGATGATCGATCCGGAATTCGCCTTCTACGGCCCGATGGCCTTCGACGTCGGAATGTTGCTCGCCAATTTCTGGATGGCCTTCTTTTCGCAGCGAGGGCATGAGCACGACGGAGACCGCGCCACCACGCGCGTTTATCTCATCGACGTGATCGTCGAGACGTGGTCGGTATTCCGCAAGGAGTTTTCGCATCTCTGGCGCACCGAGCGGACGGGCATCCTCTATCAGAAAAGCCTGTTCGAGGATCAGGGCGACACGCTCGGCGCGGAACAGGCGCTCGACCAGATGCTTCATTCCATCTGGACGGACATGCTGGGCTTCGCCGGCATCGAGATACACCGCCGCATTCTGGGCCTAGCGCACAATGCGGACTTCGAAACCATTGCTGATCAGGACCTGCGCGCTAACTGCGAGGCAAAGGCGCTGAAGTTCGGCCGTCAGATCGTGGTCAACAGGCGGAATATCCACAGCATCGACGAGGTCAACGCGCTCGCCATACTTATGGAAAAAGGAACCGTATCGTGAAAGTTGCGGACCGCCACTACCGCACCATCTGGCCGGGCGAGGATGGCCGCTCGGTCGAGATCATCGACCAGCGCTGGCTGCCACACGATTTCCGCGTCGAGAGGATCGACACCGTTGCCGGCATCGCCACCGCGATCCGCGACATGTGGGTTCGCGGCGCGCCGCTGATCGGGGTGACGGCAGCCTACGGCGTGGCGATCCAGATGGCCGACGATCCGTCTGATGAGGCGCTCGACGCGGTCTGGGAAACGCTGCACGAGACGCGGCCGACCGCTATCAATCTGCGATGGGCGCTGGACGAGATGCGCGCCTTCCTGCGACCGCTGTCGCTAGAGCAGCGCGCCGAGGCCGCCTTTCGCCGGGCCGGCGAGATTGCCGACGAGGATGTCGGGCTGAACCGAAATATCGGCGTCAACGGACTGGCGATCATCAAGGAGATTGCGGCCGGAAAGAAGCCTGGCGCGCCGGTGAACATACTGACGCACTGCAATGCCGGCTGGCTGGCGACCGTCGATTACGGCACCGCCACTGCCCCGATTTATCTGGCGGTGGAAGAAGGAATTCCGGTTCACGTCTATGTCGACGAGACGCGCCCGCGCAATCAGGGTGCGCAGCTGACCGCCTGGGAAATGGCCGGGCATGGCGTGCCTCACACGCTGATCGTCGACAATGCCGGCGGCCACCTTATGCAGCGAGGCGAAATCGATATGGTGATCGTCGGCACCGACCGCACCACGGCCAATGGCGACGTCTGCAACAAGATCGGCACCTATCTGAAGGCGCTCGCGGCGCACGACAACGGCGTGCCGTTCTATGTCGGGCTGCCGTCGCCGACCATCGACTGGACAGTCGGCGACGGTCTCAAGGAAATTCCGATCGAGCAGCGCTCGGGCGACGAAGTGTCGTTCGTCTGGGGCAAGACGGCGTCCGGCGAGATCGTGCAGGTGCGTGTCTCGCCCGAGGCTACCGGCGCTGCGAACCCTGCCTTCGACGTGACCCCGGCGCGGCTGGTGACGGGGCTGATCACCGAGCGTGGCATCGCGAAGGCGTCGCGCGAGGGATTGAAGGCGCTGTTCCCGGAACGGAGCTGAGGGACGATAGCGCCCCTCTCCTGTCAGCATCTGTCAGGAATGTTTTCCTTGGCTTTGTCCACACCCTCCCTCAATGCCCGCATACTTCATCCCGGCAGCTTGCTGGTGGGAACGGGTGTGCACGACCGGCATCCAGGCAAGTGTGGCGCCGGAGATGATTCCCGCATGGTCGTGCGGGGCGCTCCGGCCCCGGGTCGAACCTGTGCGCCCGCGCTTTGTCCCAGATTACCGGGACAGGGCATGGGCCGGGAGCGGCAAGGGGAGAAAACGCCGGCGGCGCATGGCAGCGCGTCACTAAATTAAATTGATTAGGCGTCGCTGCCATGCGCCGCTTCCCACAAATGGCCAGACGCGAAAGCGGGCGTGGCAACGGAGAGGTGCGCCTTCACATGACCCGGAAGACAAAACCCCAAGATCGAGTTCAGCCCCGATTGCGGCGAAGCCCCGAGGGTCCGAAGCGGAGAGGTGCGCTACAAAACCTTAGTCGAAAAAGAAGCCATCCATCGACGAGGGTGAGACGTTACAAAAAGTCGGCCCTGTGCGGCGTGAACGTGTCGACCAGCCGGCCAGCTTCGACCGCCTTCACCCCGTGTACAAGATTTGACGGGACGATAAAGCTGCTTCCCGCCTCCAGCGTTTCGGTCCGCCCGTCGATGGTGACCTCGAAACGGCCTTCGGCGATGTAGCTCGACTGCACATGCGGGTGAGAATGAAGCGCGCCGACACCGCCTTTCTCGAAGGCGAACTCCACGACCATCAGTTCGTCAGTGTAGAGGACGACGCGTCGGCGGTTCCCGTCGGGAGTAGGCGTCCACATTCCTTCGCCCGGATGCGAAAAAATCTTTTGTTTGGACATTGCAAGCTCCTATCTCGCCAGCCAACCGCCGTCGACGGGGATGACTGCGCCATGCATGTAGTTGGAAGCCGGCGCCAGAAGAAAGACCGCGGCGTCGCCTATGTCGGCGGGAACACCCCAGCGGCCGGCCGGAATCCGTGCCAGGATCGAGGTGCTGCGATCCGGATCGGCGCGCAGGGCGGCGGTGTTGTTGGTCTCGATGTAGCCCGGCGCGATGGCGTTGACGTTGACGCCCTTCTGCGCCCATTCGCAGGCGAGCAGCCGCGTGATACCGAGCGCGCCGTGCTTCGAGGCGGTGTAGGACGCGACCCGGATGCCGCCCTGGAAGGAAAGCACCGAGGCGACATTGACGATGCGGCCCTGGCGCTGCTCGGCCATAACGCGGCGGCCGAACGACTGGCAGAGGAAGAACAGCGACTTCAGATTGACGTCCATGACGTCGTCCCAGTCGGCTTCGGTGAAGTCGACCGCGTCGGCGCGCCGGATGATGCCGGCATTGTTGACCAGCCCGTCGATCGGCCCGTGCGATTCCCAGGCTTGATCGAGCATCGCCTGCGCCGCTTCATGGTCGCCGAGGTCGCAGCCGATCTCCACGAACTTTGCGCCGGCCGCCGAGACCAATCGCGCCGTCTCGTCCATGGACGAGCGACCGACGCCTATGACTTCGCCGCCGGCCTTGGCGATCGAAATTGCGATTCCCTGGCCGATGCCGGTGTTGGCGCCGGTGACGACGATGCGCTTGCCGGCGAGGCTGAAGGCGGAAAGATCACTCATCGCAAGTCACCGATCGCGACTGGGTCGACGTCGGTGTAGTCGACATTGTCGCCGGCCATTGCCCAGATGAAGGCATAGTTGGACGTGCCGGCGCCCGAATGGATCGACCAGCCGGGCGACAGGATCGCTTCCTCGTTCTTGATGACGAGATGGCGCGTCTCGTCCGGTTCGCCCATGAAATGGAACACCCGCGCCGCCTCGGGCAGGTCGAAATAGAGATAGGCTTCCGAGCGCCGGTCATGGATGTGGCAGGGCATGGTGTTCCACACCGACCCCGGAGCGAGCTGCGTCATGCCGACGACGAGCTGGCAGGTCTTTGCGCCTTCCGGATGGATGAACTGGAAGATCGACCGCTCGTTGGAGGTCGCCTGGCTGCCGAGGTCGAGCCGCTTGGCGTCGCCGATCTTTATGTGCGTCGTCGGGTGAGACTGGTGGGCGGGCGCGCTCAAGAGATAAAATTTGGCCGGGGCCGAAGCGTCGGCCGAGGCGAAGGAAACCGATTCCACGCCCATGCCGACATAGATCATGTCGCGAGGGCCGACCGCATAGGATTGCCCGCCCGCCTCGACCGTGCCTGCGCCGCCGACATTGACGGCGATGAGTTCGCGCCGGTCGAGAAAATTCTTCGTGCCGGTCGGCTTGATCGCCTCCAGCGCCAGCGGTTCGCCGACAGGCATAGCGCCGCCGACGATCATCCGGTCGTAATGCGTGTAGGTGAGCGAAATGCGGCCGCCCTGGAAAAGGCCTTCAATGTGGAAATTGTGCCTGAGCTCATCGGTGCCCATCGCGGCAGCCGCGGCGGGATCGATGGCGAAGCGGGATGCGTAGTCGATATGGTTTTGAGTCATGAAACTGCTTTCTGGGGGAGGATGCTCAGGAGGAACGGGGCTTGCCGATGCCCAGCATGTATTCGGCCTGCTGGCCGTTGAGCCGGGCGCGGTAGCGCTCCTGGCTGGCCGAGAGGTGAGCGCGCATGGCCGCGCGGGCGGAATCCGGATCGCTCGCGGATATGGCGTTCAGAATGGCAAGATGCTCGCGCTGCAGGCCAACCTGGTATTCATGGGTGAGAACGCTCTCGGTCCCCCAGGGCGACGCCACGTCGCAGGGAATGGTCCGGCTGCCGAGCGCGTCCAGAACCTCGACGTAGAACGGATTGTTGGTGGCCGCGGCGATGGCGCGGTGGAAGGCGAAGTCGACCTTGCCGGTCGCCTGCCTCGAATCAAGCAGCCGCTCGAACTCGAAGAACGCCTCCTGGATGCGCGCCTCCTGCGCGCTGTTGCGGCGGGTCGCGGCAAGGCCCGCGCTTTCGATCTCGATGCCCATGCGTACTTCCAGCACGTTCAGCGCATGCGAGATCTTGTTGCCGAGTTCATGGCTTATAGCGGCAAACGCCTGCGCCGGATGATTGATGACGAAGACGCCGGCGCCCTGCCTCGCCTCGACCAGCCCGTCGGCCGCGAGCGTTGCGATCGCTTCGCGGATAACGGTGCGGCTGACGCCGAAGGTTTCGGTCAACTGGCTCTCGGTCGGCAGCTTCTGGCCGGGCGCGAATTCCCCGGACAGAACCTGCCCGCGGATGGCCGAAACCACGCTTTCGGACAGCTTCGGCCTGCGCTCGATCCTCAGATCGACAGCTGTTTCGGACGCCATGTCGCTCTCCTATTTGAACACGCCCGGCAGCCACAGCGAAATTGCCGGGATGTAGGTTACCAGTCCGAGCACCACGAGCCCCGCGCCATAGAACGGCCAGATCGAGCGCATGGCTTCCCACACCGAGATTTTGCCGACAGCACAGGCCACGAACTGGACGGCGCCGACCGGCGGCGTGTTCAGCCCGATGCCGAAATTCAGGATCATGATCACGCCGAAATGCACCGGATCGATGCCGTAGGCCTGCGCCACCGGCAGGAAGATCGGCGTGCAGATGATGATGGTCGGTCCCATATCCATGAATGTGCCAAGCACAAGCATCAGGACGTTGAGCAGGAGCAGCACCGTCAGCGGGTCGTCGGCGACGGCCTTCATCCAGGCTACCAGCGAGGCCGGCACCTTGAGGAAAGCCATGAGCCAGGAGAAGGCGGCGGCGGTGCCGATGATCAAAAGCACCATCGCAGTCGTACGCACCGCGCCCTGCGTGGCATGAACGAAATCGTTCCAACTCATCTGCCGGTAAACGAAAAAGGTTATCAGCAACGCGTAAAGCACGGCGATGCATGAGCTTTCCGTCGCCGTGAAGATGCCGGACCTCACCCCGCCGAAGATGATGGCGATCAGCAGAAGCCCGGGCAGCGCGACAGCGAGCAGATGCGCCACCATGGCAAAGCCGGGGAACGGTTCTACCGGATAACCCCGAGAGCGCGCGACGATATAAGCGGTCACCATCAGAGCAATCGCGAGCAAGAGGCCGGGCAATATGCCGGCGGTGAACAGGTCGGCGATGGAGATTTTGCCGCCGGCGGAAATCGAATAGATGATCATGTTGTGCGATGGCGGCAAAAGCAGCGCGATCAGCGCCGCCATTGAGGTGACGTTGACAGCATAATCCGCGCCGTAGCCGCGCTGCTTCATTTGCGGGATCATCAGGCCGCCGACGGCCGCGGCTTCCGCCACTGCCGAGCCGGAAATGCCGCCGAACAGCGTCGCGGTGACGATGTTGACCTGGCCGAGGCCGCCACGCACGTGGCCTACCAACGATGCGGCAAAGGCGACAATGCGGCTGGCGATGCCGCCGCGCACCATCAGATCGCCGGCGTAGATGAAGAAAGGGATGGCAAGCAGCGAAAACACGCTCATGCCGGAATTCAGCCGCTGGAAGACGACCAGCGGCGGCAGGCCCATATAGAGTACCGTCGCGAAGCTGGCGACGCCGAGGCAAAAGGCGATCGGCGTGCCGATCAGCATCAAAGCGGTGAAGACACCGAACAGGATCCAGAGTTCCATCGCGCTATACTTTCAATTTGACGTTCGGGTCGGCATTGATGTTCTCGATCTCGACGGCGATCTCGGCCGGCAAAATCTCATCCAGCGCATCGTCGATAGGTTCGCCGGCGAGGCGCAGCACGATGCGCTCCAGCGTGAAGATCACGGCAAGCACGCCGCCGCCGGCGAGCGGCAGATAGTCGAACGCGCCGGAAATGCCCAGCGACGGCAAGGTGGTGTTCCAGGTCAGGCTCATGAGCGCGCCGCCGTACCAGATCATGCCGGCCCCGAAGGCGAGAATGACCACGTCCGAGATCATGCGCAGGACGCGCTTTCCGGATTTCGGCAGCACGTAGAGCAGCACATCGAAACCGAGGTGGTTGTTCTCCCGGATGCCGACAGCGGCGCCGAGGAAGATGAACCAGCTCATCAGCATGACCGAGCCCGGCTCCGTCCAGCTCGGCGAGTCGTTCAGCACATAGCGGCAGAATACCTGCCAGGCGACGAAGGTCGTCATCAGCACCAGGCCGGCGCCGGCGAGCCACAGGGCGGCGTTGCTGAGGCGGGCCAGGAAATTGACGGCGGGTGTCAGGCTATTCGACATAAGGGGCCTCGTCGAATTGGCGTTCACCCTCCCTTATCGGGAGGGTCGGTGATTGAGCGAAGAGCTGGATGAACCGGGGTGGCGGCCAATATCCGCCACCACCCCGATGATTACCTTCGCCCCTCCCACAAGGGGAGGATAAGCTGCGGCTACTGCACCGCCTTCACGTCCTCGACCATCTTCTTCAGCACATCGTCGGTGACATGCTTCTCATAAACCGGGGCCATGGCATCGATGAAGCCCTGCTTGTCCGGCGTCGTGAGCTGCGCGCCGAGCTTCTCGACGTTGGCGCGTGATTCAGCAACCTTGGCGGCCCAAAGCTCGCGTTGCTTGGCGACGCTATCCTTGGCTGCCTGCTTGAAGATCTCCTGATCCTCCGGCGTCAGCTTGTCGAACGCGGCCTTGTTCATCACGAACACCTCGGGAAGGATAGTGTGCTCGTCGAGTGAATAGTTCTTCGCCACCTCGGCATGCTTGGCGGTGTCGTAGCTCGGGAAATTGTTTTCCGCGCCGTCGATGACGCCGGTTTCGATGGCCGAGTAGACTTCGCCATAAGGCATCGGCGTGGCGTTGGCGCCGAGGGCCGCGACCATGTCGACGAAGATGTCGGACTGGATGACGCGGAATTTCAGGCCTTTCATGTCCTCAACCGAGTTGATCGGCTTGGTCTTGTTGTAGAAGGACCGCGCGCCGGCGTCATAGAAGGCGAGAACCACAAGGCCGGCCGGCTCGAAGGCTGCTTTGATCTGGTCGCCGATAGGCCCGTCCATGACCTTGTGCATATGGTCCTCGGAACGGAAGATGTATGGCAGAGCGGGGACGATCGTCTCCTTTACCGTGCCGTTGAACGGCGCCATGGAGATGCGGTTGAGTTCGATGACGCCGGAGCGGACCTGCTCGATCGTGTCCTTTTCCTCGCCGAGCTGCGCGGAGTGGTACACCTCGACAGCGTAACGCCCCTGGGTGCGCTCCTTGACCAGTTCGCCGAAATACTCGACGCCCTCGACCGTCGGATAGCCGTCCGGATGCGTGTCGGACGATTTCAGGACCGTCTGGGCGTTCGCCACTCCGATCATCAGCGCAGCGGCAGCGACGGTCGCGGCCGCGAATTTGGTGAAATGCAACATGAAGTTCCTCCCTTGGATGTGTTGCTTCGGCTAGAGCCTGTAGGCGCGCTTTGCGAGCCCGTAGGCCAGTTCCTGCGCAAGCTCGTGCGCCTCGCTTTCGGCCAGGCGATGCTCGGCCACGAGACGTGCGAGAAATGCGCAATCGACCCGGCGCGCAATGTCGTGGCGTGCCGGTATGGATGGAAATGCCCTGGTGTCGTCGTTGAACCCGACGGTGTTGTAAAAGCCGGCGGTCTCGGTCGTCATCTCGCGGAAGCGGCGCATGCCCTCGGGACTGTCGTGGAACCACCAGGCGGGGCCGAGCTTAAGCGCCGGATATACGCCCGCCAGCGGCGCCAGTTCCCGCGCATAGCTGGTTTCGTCCAGCGTAAAGACGATGACAGTGAGATCAGGTTCGGTGCCGACACAGTCGAGAAGCGGCTTCAGCGCGCCGACATAATCGGTCCGGGTCGGTATGTCGAAACCCTTGTCGCGCCCGAATTTCTCGTAGATCGAAGGCGAGTGGTTGCGCCAGGAACCGGGATGGATCTGCAGCACAAGGCCGTCATCCAGGCTCATCTTGGCCATTTCGGTCAGCATCTGCGCGCGGAAGAGCCGGTGCTCGCGCTCGTCGGTGGAACCGCGGCGAATGCGGTTGAACAGTTCCTCGCCGGCGGCGTCGGATAGATTGGCGGTTTCGGCGGTCGGGTGGCCGTGGTCGGACGAGGTCGCGCCGAAACTCTTGAAATAGGCGCGACGCGCGCGATGGGCATCGAGATAGCCCTGCCATGTGCCGGTATCGCAGTCCGTGATCTCGCCAAGCTGGTCGAGATTGGCGGAAAAACCTTCGAAATCGGGATCGACTATCGAGTCCGGCCGGTAGGCGGTGACGACGCGTCCGGCCCAGCCGCTTTCGCGGATCATCCGGTGCCAGCGAAGATCGTCGAGCGCACCCTCGGTGGTGGCGATCACCTCTATATTGAAGCGCTCGAACAGCGAGCGCGGGCGGAATTCGTCGCGGGCAAGCAGTTCTGCGATGCGGTCGTAATGCGCGTCGGCAGTCCTGGCGCTCAGCGGTTCGGCGATGCCGAACACATCCGAAAGAACGTAGTCGAACCACAGCCGGGTGGGAGTGCCGCGGAAAAGGAAAAAATTCTCGGCGAAGCGCCGCCAGATTTTCCGGCCGTCGGTTTCGACCGGGCTGCCGTCGGAGGTCGGCACGCCGAGTTCCTCCAGCCGAATGCCCTGGCTGAACAGCATACGGAAGACATAATGATCGGGAACGATGAGCAACTGCGCCGGGTCGGAAAAGTTGGCGTTCTCGGCAAACCAGCGTGGATCGGTGTGGCCGTGTGGGCTGACGATAGGCAGCTTGGCGACGCCGGCGTATAATTGCCGGGCGATCAGGCGCGCGCCCGCCTCGACGGGAAACAGCAGGTCCGGATCGATCAACGCGCTCATGTTTTCTGGAAGGCCCTCCCTGACCATCCGAAATCTGGTATGGATCAAGCGGTGTCATGTCAACATACAAAAAATATACTTTTGTATGATGACTTTGCACCGGCGCTTGTGTAATCCCGGAGCCGATTTCGAGCTTCGGGAGGGGCAGGCATGGCAATTCGTGCGCCAATTGCGGAAGGTGGCGGGATGGCTGAACGCCTGTCCGGGCGATCGCTGAACCGGCTGCCCACAACTATCCTCAAATCCTCTTACGACCGTGCCCAGATCACTCCGGGGATCGTGCATCTCGGTGTTGGCGCCTTCCACCGCGCGCACCAGGCCGCCTATGTCGACGACTGTCTCGGTAACGGCGAAACAGGCTGGGGCATTGTCGGCGCTTCGCTGCGCAGCGGCGATACGCGCGATGCGCTCGAGCCTCAAGATGGCCTCTATACGCTTGCTGTGCGCAGCGGCGAGACGGAGAGCCTGCGCGTCGTCAGCGCTATCCTGTCGCTGTTGGTCGCCCCGGAAAATCCGGCGGCGCTGCTCGATGCCATGGCCGATCCGCGAACCCGCATCATCACGCTGACCGTCACCGAAAAAGGCATACCTGCGCAATGCCGCAGGCGATCTCGATGCTTCGCATCCGGACATCGTCGCCGATCTCGTCAATCCCGGCACGCCCAGAACCGCACATGGCTTCCTGCTCGAAGCGCTAGTTCGCCGCCGCGCTGCCGGAACGCCGCCGTTCACCGTGCTGTGCTGCGACAACCTTCCCGCCAACGGCGCGACGCTGCGCCGGCTGCTCGTTCAGTTCGCCCAACTGCGCGACGCCGACATGGCGCGCTTCATTCGCGACGAGGTGGCGTTTCCTTCAAGCATGGTCGACCGCATCGTGCCGGCGACCACCGACGCCGACCGCGCCCGCGTCGCCGCCGAACTCGGCGTCGCCGACGCCTGGCCGGTGATGACGGAGCCATTCTGCCAATGGGTCGTGGAAGATAATTTTCCCGCCGGCCGGCCGGCATGGGAAAAATTTGGCGTCACCATGGTGCGCGACGTGACGCCGTTCGAGGACATGAAGCTCAGGCTCCTCAACGGCTCGCATTCGTCTATCGCCTATCTCGGCCTCCTGAGTGGCCACGAGACGGTGGCAGCGGCTTTTTCGGACCCGGCAATTCGCAAATTCGTCGATGGCCTGTGGGCGGAGGCGATCCCGACGCTACCCGAAGGCGGCGGGCTCGACCCTCAGGCCTATATCGGAGAACTGGCGGACCGTTTCGCCAATACGGCGCTTGCGCACCGCACAGCGCAGATCGCCAACGACGGCAGCCAAAAACTGCCACAGCGCATTATCGCCTCGGCGCTGGAGCGCGTTGCTGCCGACGCACCTGCCAATCATCTGATGCTGGCCGTCGCAGCATGGATCGCCGCTGCCGAGGCGAGGGGAAATGCGCTTCCCGCCGGCCACTTCACCGACCCGCTGGATGAAGGGCTTGCTGCGATTTTCTCACGCAAATTGTCAGCGCGCGACACCGTAGACGCGGTGTTCGATCTTGCCGGCTTCGCCAAGGGTTCGGCGCATCGCGGGCGGCTGGCGGAAATCACCGCGGCGCATCTCGAAGCCCTGCGCAGCAAGGGCCCTACGGCCGCGATGGCCTCACTTGATGGAGTTCGATCTTGAGACAGACCTGGCGCTGGTTCGGCCCCGACGATCCCGTAAAGCTCTCCCACATCCGCCAGGCCGGCGCAGTCGGCGTGGTCAGCGCGCTTCACCACCTGAATGACGGCCGCGCCTGGCCGCAGGATGAGTTTTTTAAGCGCAAAGCCGAGATCGAGGCCGGCGGACTGACCTTCGACGTGGTCGAAAGCATCGTTGTCCACGAGGACATCAAGACCCGCACCGGCCGCTATCGCGAGCTGATCGAGAACTACAAGGCTTCGATCCGCGCGGTGGCCGCCGCCGGCATTGAGACCGTCTGCTACAATTTTATGGCGATCACCGACTGGACGCGCACGGATCTCGACTATCCGATGCCGCATGGCGGCACGGCCTTGCGCTTCGACATGGTCGAGTTTTGTGCGTATGACGTGCTTGTCCTGAAGCGCCCCGGCGCCGAAGCCGAACATCCGGCCGAGCGCATCGAGGCAGCCCGTGCGCATCTTTCCAAGATGAGTGAAAGCGATCTCGCGCGACTGGAAAAGAACCTGATCGGCTGGGTGCCGGCGCGTGAATTCATCTACGACCGCGACAGTTTCCGCCGCGCGCTCGCCGTCTACGACGAGCTTTCGCGCGAAAATTTCCGCGATAATCTCATCTCATTCCTGCGCGAGATCGTCCCGACTGCCGAGGAGGCAGGCGTCAGGCTGGCGATCCATCCGGACGATCCGCCGTTCCCGATCTTCGGCCTGCCGCGCGTGGTGTCGAGCGCTGAAGATGCACGGGCGATCCTCGCCGGCTGTCCGTCGCCGTCCAACGGGCTGACGCTTTGCACCGGCTCCTATGGCGCGGGGCGGCAAAACGATCTGGTCGCAATGGCGAAAGAGTTCGCACCCAACATCCATTTCGCCCATCTGCGTAATGTCAAGCACGAGCCCGGCGGCTCCTTCCACGAGGCCGAGCATCTGGAGGGCGACACCGACATGATCGCCGTGGTCCAGGCGCTGATGGCCGAGGAGCGCCGCCGCAAGGCGGAGGGTCGCGCCGACTGGGAGATGCCGATGCGCCCGGACCATGGGCACGCGATCGTCGATGACATCGGCAAGAAGGTGAACCCCGGCTATTCCTGCATAGGCCGGCTGAAGGGGCTTGCCGAACTGCGCGGCGTGATGCGTACCATAGAGGCTTTCGGGGGCTAGCCGAAGCAGGAGGAACAGCGGATGGCGAAAACGCGCATAGCCGTCATCGGGCTCGGCATGGCGTCGGCGCCGCATGCCAAAAGCCTCGCCGATCTCGCCGGGCGTGTCGAGGTCGCCTATGCCTACAGCCTGACGGAGGCGCGCCGCGCTGCCTTTGCCCAACAGTTCGGCTTTCCGGTTTCCGGCGATCTCGACGCCATCTTTGCCGACAAAACCGTCGGCGCGGTAATGTTGCTCACGCCGCCCAGCACCCATCTCGATCTGGTGCGGCGGGCAGCCAATGCCGGCAAGCACATATTGCTTGAAAAGCCGATCGAGATAGGCATCGAACGAGCCGAGGAACTGGTCGCCGCCGCCGAAAGGGCAGGGGTGACGCTCGGCGTCGTGTTGCAGCACCGCTTCAAATCGGCGAGCGCCGCACTGGCAAAGCTCCTCGCCGAGGGCCGGTTCGGCGACATCGTTGGCGCGTCGGCGCGGACCTACAATTGGCGGCCGCAGAGCTATTACGACCAGCCCGGCCGCGGCACGAGAGCGCGCGATGGTGGCGGCGTGCTGCTTACGCAGGCAATTCACACGCTCGACCTCCTGATCTCGCTTGCCGGCCTGCCGAAAGCGGTCTGCGCGTTCGCAGCGACCAGCGCTGTCCACCGGATGGAGACGGAGGACATCGTCGCCGGTGGCCTGCGCTACGCCAATGGCGCGATCGGTACCGTCAGCGCGACCACCTGCGCCTATCCGGGTTTTCCGGACCGGATCGACATCATCGGCACGAAGGGCACGGCGATGATCGAGGGAACGGCGCTGAAGGTTGCATTCCACGACGGCACGGCCTTGGCTATCGGTGCGGAAGCGGGCCCCGGCGGTGCCGGCGCCGACCCGATGGCGTTTTCGCACGAAGACCATCGCTCCGTTCTGACGGATTTCCTCGATGCTGTAGAAGGCGGGCGCGAGCCCAAGATTAGCGGTCGCGAGGCGTTGAAAGTGCATTGGCTGATCGAGGCGCTGCTGCGCTCGGCCAAGAGCGGCAGGGCGGAGGCCGTGGCGGAGTGAACCAAGCGGCTGAAAGGCTGCAGCAATTCGGCAAGTCACGTCGGGGATCGCGTCGCGGCCTTATGCCGTTCGAAAGTTTACTGCGTGCCCCCCAGGGCGCGTCTGCAGGCGAGGTTGAGCAGGGCCGGGCAGCCGGGCATCTCTTCGACATTCGGCCATTGCGACCTGAAGCGTTCCTTGATGTTAAAATTCAGGCTCACGACGGTGTAGAAGTTCGCTCCGAACCTGTATCCGCGCGCGATGCTGACCCGGCCGTCGACGGTGGAGCGATTTGCGGTCTGGACAAGCTCGATCCCCCTGATCGTTTCCGGATTCATTCTCCCGGTGACGGGAACGTCGGCAAGCGGGCCGAGGTTGGATCCGGGCGAAGGGGTTTTTCCGATGAGCGAAAGAAAGAACTGGACGAGCAGAATGTCGTCGACGGAACTGTTTTGGCCGTTGCGGCCAACCGAGGTATCCACGTTGTAGAAGACCGGAACGCCGGAAACGGGCGGTCTCGGCGCGAGTACATGAACCATCGCATCCCCCAAAGGCTCAGGCATCCCGTGGAAAGGCCGAAACGACAGTCAAGCCCACCGGCCGAATGCTGTCAATCTCAATCCGCCGATCGTCTGCCATTGACCGACGGCGCATTCCAAACAACTCTGGTACTCCCGCGGTCGATGCGAAGCGGAGCGATGGAGGCAATACGATCAGATGAATGAACACGCGCGAAAACGGCGCGTCGCCTTGGTCGGCACCGGCCACCGCGGCGCCGGCACGTGGGGCAGGGAACTGCTCGCCAATTGCGGCCAATGGGTTGAGTTCGTCGGGCTTTCCGACCGGAATTCCATGCGGCTGGAGCGCGCCCGCGCGGCGATCGGCACGGCAGTGCCGATCTTCGCCGACCCTCACGCCATGCTTTCGGCGACCAAACCGGACATGCTGATCGTCTGCACCCGCGACGACACGCATGCCGAAATGATCGTGGCGGCGCTCGAAGCGGGCGTGGACGTACTGACTGAAAAGCCCATGACCACGACGGCGGAGATGTGCCGGCGCATCCTGGAAGCGGAGCGCCGTACCGGGCGGCGCGTCGACGTGGGTTTCAACTACCGCTTCTCGCCGACGGCGAAGGCCATCAAGAAAGTGCTGCTGTCCGGCGCCATCGGCGAAATCGTCTCGGTCGATTTCCACTGGTATCTCGATGTCCAGCACGGCGCCGATTATTTCCGCCGCTGGCACGCCTTCCTCGCCCATTCCGGCAGCCTGTTCGTTCACAAGGCCACGCACCATTTCGACCTGCTGAACTGGTATTTGGCGTCCGACCCGCAGGAGGTCTTTGCCCGCGGGGCGCTCCGCCGCTACGGGCGCGCCGGCCAGTTCCGCGGCCCGCGCTGCAAGATCTGCCCGCACGCTTCGGTCTGCGACTTTCACATCGACATCGGCCGCGATCCCTGGCTCGACATGCTCTACGAAGAACCGTCGCGCGAGGACGGCTATTTTCGCGACGCCTGCGTGTTTCGAGAGGAGATCGACATCTTCGACACCATGAGCGCGGCGATCCTCTATGAAAACGGCGTCCAGGTTTCCTATTCGCTCAACACCTTCATGCCGATCGAAGGCCATCACCTCGCCTTCAACGGCACGAAAGGCCGTATAGAAATCCGCCAGTACGAGCGCCAGGCATGGGAGATGCCGGACGAGGACGAGATTCTTGTGATGCGCAATTTCGGAGCGGCGGAGCGCATTCATATCCCCCATCAGCCAGGCGGGCATTTCGGCGGCGACCTCGCGCTGCAAAATATGCTGTTTGCGCCCGGCGCGACCGATCCGCTTGGGCAGCGGGCGGGCGCCCGCGCCGGCGCGATTTCCGTCCTCACCGGCGTTGCCGCCGTCGAGAGCGCCCGCATCGGCCAGCCTGTGCAGGTAAAGCCGATGCTGGACGAGCCAAAATCAATTTGATTGCAGGAGAATTTGATGAGTTATGCGCCGGCCGCCGATCGCTACGAAAAAACTCTTTACCGCCGCTGCGGCCGCAGCGGGCTCAAGCTGCCGGCGATCTCGCTCGGGCTGTGGCACAATTTCGGCCACGACATCGCCGCCGAGCGTTCACGAAAAATCCTGTTCACGGCCTTCGATCTCGGCATCACGCATTTTGACCTCGCCAACAATTACGGCCCACCGCCCGGTTCGGCTGAGGAATTTTTCGGTGGCGTGCTGAAGTCCGATTTCAGCCGCCACCGCGACGAGATGATTGTGTCGACCAAGGCCGGCTGGCAGATGTGGGAAGGGCCGTACGGCGATTGGGGCAGCCGCAAATATCTCGTCGCCAGTCTCGACCAGAGTCTGAAGCGGATGGGGCTCGACTACGTCGACATCTTCTATTCGCACCGTTTCGATCCCGAAACACCGCTCGAAGAGACGATGGGCGCGCTCGACGCCGTCGTGCGTCAGGGCAAGGCGCTTTATGTCGGCGTCTCGGCCTATACGAGCGCGCAGACGGCGGAAGCCGCGGCGATCCTGCGCCGCCTCGGCACGCCGGCAATCATCCACCAGCCGAGCTATTCGATGTTCAACCGCTGGACCGAGCATGACGGCCTGCTCGACCAGCTTGAGACCGAGGGCATGGGCTGCATTGCCTTTTCGCCGCTCGCGCAAGGCATGCTGACCGACCGCTATCTCGAGGGTATCCCGGCCGACAGCCGCGCCGCCGGAGGGCGCTTTCTGAAGACGGCGTCGATAACGGAAACGAATGTCGCCCGTGTGCGGGCTTTGCAGACGGTCGCCCGCCGCCGCGGCCAGACGCTCGCGCAGATGGCGCTCGCCTGGGTGCTTCGCGACCCGAGAATGACCTCCGCCCTTGTCGGCGCAAGCCGCCCCGAACAGGTGCGCGATGCGGTGGGAGCGCTCGCTAGCCTTTCTTTTACCAAGGAGGAACTCGCCGAGATCGAACCGCATGCGGTCGACGGCGCTCTTAATGCCGCCTGATCAACTCGCGATGCGGCCCTGCGGGTCCAAATGTAAGGGGACGACAAATGACCCGGTCGTTGTTGCAGCGAAGTAACCATTGAGTTACTATTGACCGTATGCGGAGGCTCCGCTTTCTGGCGCGGCTTCCGTGAAGACCAAGGGCGACGGCCCGAACGCTCAGGGAGGAGCAGCACATGAACAACCGCATTTCTCGGCGGGACTTCGGCCGCCTCACGGCCGCTGGCGCATCGCTTGCAGTTCTCGGTGGAATGATGACGCCGGCTCAGGCCGAAACCCGGCTCCGCCTTATCTGGTGGGGCAACCCGGACCGCGACCGGCGCACCAACGAGGTCATCGACCTCTACGTGAAGCAGAATGCCGACGTAGCCATCGATCCGGAAACATATGCCTGGAACGACTATTGGCCGAAGCTCGCCACGCAGGCGGCCGGGCGGAACCTACCCGACGTGATCCAGATGGACTACCGCTATATCTTCGAATATGCGCGGCGCGGCCAACTCGCCGACTTGACGCCGTTCGTCGGCAAGTCCGTCGACCTTTCCGACTTCGATCCGAACCAGCTCGCATCGGGCAAGGTGGATGATAAGCTCTACGGCATCTCGATGGGCGCCAACTCGATGACGCACGTCTACAAGCCGGCGCAACTGGAGCAGCTTGGCCTGCCCGTGCCCGACGCCACCAAGTGGACGATCGACGATTACGTCGCGATGGGCAAGGAAGTGAAGGGCAAGCTGCCGGAGGGGCTCTACTTCTCGGAGAACATGGCCTATCGCGAGCCTAGCCTGGAGACATGGGTGCGTCAGCGCGGCAAGGCGCTGTATACCGCCGACGGCAAGCTCGGTTATGAGCTCGAGGATCTCACCGACTATTTCGCCTTCTGGTTCCAGATGCAGGAGGACGGGCTGACGCCTCCGGCCGACCTGCAGTCGCAGGCCATCGCCTCCGGCAAGATGGAAGACACGATGTTCGTCACCGGGCACGCGGTGTTCGACTTCATCCACTCCAACCAGCTCGTGGCCGTGCAGAAGCTCGTCCCTGACGATCTCGACATCACGATGATCCCCAACCAGAAGGACGGCAAGCCGGGCCAGTACCTCAAGCCCTCGATGCTCATCTCGATGTCCGCCACGGCGGCCGATCCGGAGGCGTCGGCGAAGCTCATAAATTTCTTCATCACCGACGAGAGCGCTGCCGACATTCTTCTTATCGAGCGCGGCGTGACGGGCGACGCCAGCATCCGCGAGCGCATCGTGCCCAAGCTGTCGCCGACCGAGCAGAAGATCGTCGCCTATCTCGACGTGGTAGGCACGCATGTCGGCGACCTGCCGCCACCGCCGCCGAAGAATGCCGGCGAGCTCGACCGTGCTCTGCAGCCGGCCTGGGAGTCGGTGGCCTTCAAGAAGGTCGATCTGAAACAGGCTGCGAAGGACTATTACGAGAAGGCGAAGGTGGCGCTCGAACGCGCCTGACGGGATCGGCCCGGCATGGCCACGACCGTCACTGGCGAAATCGGTGCGGAAGGCCGTCGCGTCGCGGCGGCCTCCAACCTGTCCGCGCGCCTGGCCCGCTCCTGGCGCCGCAACGGCGCGGGCTACCTGTTCCTCACGCCCTGGCTGATTGGCTTCTTCGGCCTCACCCTCGGGCCGACGCTCGCCTCTCTCTATCTCTCGTTTACCGACTACGATCTCCTCACCCCGCCGCGCTGGGCGGGGCTCAAGAACTACGAATACGCCTTCTTCCAGGACGAGCGCCTGCGTCACGCTTTGTGGGTGACGTTTCAATATGTAATCTGGGCCGTGCCGCTGAAGCTCGCGGTGGCGCTGGCACTCGCCATGGCGCTCGACCGCAGCGTTCGCGGCGTCGGCCTCTACCGCGCCGCCTTCTATCTGCCGTCGCTGCTCGGTGCGTCGGTCGCCATCGCGCTTCTCTGGCGGCTGATTTTCGGCGCCGATGGGCTCGTGAACCACCTGCTCTTCGTGATCCTCGGCATCAAGGGGCCGGGATGGGTCACGCATCCCGACTACGCGCTGTGGACGCTGATCGCGCTTGCGGTATGGCAGTTCGGGTCGCCGATGATCATCTTCCTCGCGGGCCTGCGCCAAATCCCCCAGGACCTCTACGAGGCCGCCTCAATGGATGGGGCCGGGCCGCCGCGCCAGTTCTTCCGGATCACGCTGCCGCTGCTCGCGCCGGTCATCTTTTTCAATCTCGTCTTCCAGACGATCGAGGCGTTCAAGGCCTTCACACAGGCGTTCATCGTCTCCGGAGGCAGGGGCGGCCCGGTCGATTCCACCCTCTTTTATTCGCTCTATCTCTATATCGAGGCTTTCGAGAATTTTCGCATGGGCTACGCCTCGGCGCTCGCCTGGCTGCTGCTCGTGATCATCGGCGTCTTCACGGCGCTCGCTTTCCTCACGTCGCGCTACTGGGTCTATTACGAAGACGAGGGCCGCTAGATGACCATGCCCGGCACATCGCGAAAATCCGCCGCCTGGCGATCGGTCAGCCGCCACGTCATCCTGGTTCTCGCGGCCTTCGGCATGCTCTATCCGCTGATCTGGATGGCGGCGAGCTCCTTCAAGCCGGACAACCTGATCTTCACGCAGCCGAGCCTCATCCCGACCGTCTGGGACTTTTCGAACTATGCCAGCGGCTGGCATGCGCTACGCGTCGACTTCACGACCTTCTACAAGAACTCGTTCCTTATCTCGGCGCTCGCGGTGATCGGCAACCTCATGGCCTGCTCGCTGACGGCCTACGCGTTCGCGCGGCTGAACTTCCGTTTCAAGCGGTTCTGGTTCGCCATGATGATGGGCACGCTGATGCTGCCCTATCACGTGACGCTGGTGCCGCAATATATCCTGTTCCTCAACCTCGGCTGGGTGAACACGTACCTGCCGCTCGTCGTGCCGCGCTTCCTCGCGGTCGATGCCTTCTTCATCTTCCTGATGGTGCAGTTCTTCCGCGGCATCCCGCGCGAGATCGACGAGGCGGCGATCATGGACGGCTGCGGCCCGTGGCGCATCTACTGGCGCATCATGCTGCCGCTTTCCGCGCCGGTGCTTGCCACCGCCGCGATCTTCTCCTTCATCTGGACCTATGACGATTTCCTGGCGCCATTGATCTATCTGAATGACATGCGGCAGTACACGGTGCCGCTGGCGCTGCGGGCCTTCATCGACTCGAGCGGAGGCGAATCTCTTTATGGCGAGATGTTCGCGATGTCGACGCTGTCGCTGCTGCCGGTCTTCATCGTCTTTCTGGTCTTCCAGCGCCTGATCATCCGGGGCGTCGCGTTGGGAGCGCTGAAACGATGAGCCGGCTATTGAATATGGAAGGATTATGATGGCATCGCCTGGATTTGCATTCGCTGCTATCGGCCTGAACCACGGCCACATCTACGGCCAGACGGAGGTCATGATCAAAGCCGGCTGCCGGCTGAAGGCCTTTTTCGCGCCGGAGGACGATCTCGCCGCCACTTACAGCGCCAGATTCCCGGACGCCAGGCGCGTGGCCGACGAGCGCGCAGTCCTCGGTGACCCCGAAATCCTGCTCGTGATCGGCGCAGGCATCCTGGCCGACCGCACGCCGATGGCGGTCAGGGCCATGCGGCACGGCAAGGACGTGATGCTCGACAAGCCAGGCGCAACGACGCTGGAGCAACTCGCTGAACTGCGCCGGACGCAGGCCGAGACCGGCCGCATACTGTCCATCCTCTACTCCGAGCACTACACCCAGCCGGCCACGGTCGCTGCAGGCGAACTGGTCAAAGCCGGCGCGATCGGCAGGGTGGTTCAGACGCTTGGCCTCGGCCCGCACAGGATCGGCAATTATCAGCGCCCGGACTGGTTCTGGAAGCGCGAGCGGACGGGCGGCATCCTCACCGACATCGGCTCGCACCAGGTCGAGCAGTTCCTGTTCTTCACCGGCAGCGACCGGGCGGAAATCGTCGCCAGCCAGGTCGCCAATTTCGATCATCCGGATACGCCCGGGTTCGAGGATTTCGGCGATATGATGCTGCGCTCCGACCACGCAGCCGGCTATATCCGCGTCGACTGGTTCACTGCCGACGGCCTGCCTACCTGGGGCGACGGGCGGCTGTTCATCCTCGGCACGGAAGGGACGATCGAGCTTCGCAAATATATCGACATCGCCGGCAGGCCAGGCGCCAATCATTTGTTCCTCGTCGACCGCGCGGGGACCCGCCACATCGACTGCTCCGACACCAAGATCACCTATGGCGAGCAGCTTCGCGACGACGTGCTCAACCGGACCGAGACCGCGATGCCGCAAAAGCACTGTTTTCTCGCCACCGAACTCGCCCTGACGGCGCAGGCCAAGGCCCAGCGTATCGGCGGCGGCAGGCCTTTGGGAAAAACCGCATGAGCAGGCCTCTGAAAGTCGGCGTGGTCGGCTGCGGCGTCGGCGTCGGCCACATCAAGGGCTACCAGGAACTGCCGGACCTCTACTCCGTCGAGGCTCTTTGCGATATCGACCCGGCGCGAGCGGCGGCGATTGCGGGCGAGCACGGCGTTGGCGTGTCCGTCGGCGATTTCGATGCGTTCCTGGAACAGGAACTCGATATTGTGGATATCTGCACGCCGTCGGCGCTGCATTTCGAGCAGGCGAAGAAGGCGTTGCTGGCCGGTCGCCATGTCGTAGTGGAAAAGCCCTTCGCCAGTTCGCTCGCCGAAGCCGATGCGCTGGCCGACCTGGAACAACAGAGCGGCAAAAGGCTTTGCCCGGTGTTCCAGTACCGTTTTGCCGATGGGATCGCGCAATTGCTCCACCTGCGCGAGCGCGGCTTCGTCGGGAAGGCCTATACTGCGACGGTGGAGACGCATTGGCGACGGCTGCCCGCCTATTACGACAATTCATGGCGCGGCCGCTGGGCGACCGAACTCGGCGGCTGCATGATCACGCACGCCATCCACAACCACGACATGCTGACGCATGTGCTCGGCCCGATCCGGAGCGTCTTCGCCCGCACCTCGACACGGGTAAACCCGATCGAGACGGAAGATTGCGCGGCGGCCGTGCTGGAGATGGCGGACGGCTCGCTTGCCACTCTGTCGGTCACGCTCGGCGCGGAGGAGGATATGTCGCGGTTGCGCTTCTGCTTCGAGGGGCTGACGGCGGAGAGCAATCGCAGCCCGTATAATCCCGGCACGGCGCCGTGGCGCTTCATTGCCGCCGATCCGGAACGTCAGCGGGCCATCGATGCGGCGGTCGCCGAAGTCGAGCCTGCGCCTCAGCGCTATGCCGGCCAATTCCTGCGGCTGCACCGGGCGCTCACCGAAGGCGGCAGGCTGCCGGTCTCCATCGCCGATGCGCGGCCGTCGCTGGAACTGATTACCGCCGCCTATCATTCGGCGCGCACGGGCGAGGCGGTGCGCCTGCCTATCGGGCGGGATCATCCGCTCTATGCCGGCTGGCTGCCTCGACCGGACAGGGAGGTGGCGTGATGGCAAGCCTGGAACTGCGCAACGTTGTCAAGCGGTTCGGCGCCATGGAAATCATCCACGGCGTTGACCTGACAATCGAGGATGGCGAGTTCGTGGTCTTTGTCGGTCCGTCCGGCTGCGGGAAGTCAACGCTGCTCAGGATGATCGCTGGGCTGGAGGGGATATCCGCGGGCGAGGTCTATATCGACGGCGAACTGGTCAACGACATCGCCGCCGCCAAGCGCGGCCTCGCCATGGTCTTCCAGTCCTACGCGCTCTATCCGCATATGACCGTACGGAAAAACCTCTCCTTCGGCCTCGAGACCATGGGCGCCTCGCGCGAAGAGACGAAGCAGCGAGTGGCGCAAGCCGCCGAAATCCTGCAGATCGATCCGCTTCTCGACCGCAGGCCGGGGCAGCTATCGGGCGGCCAGCGCCAGCGCGTCGCCATCGGCCGCGCCATCGTGCGCGAGCCGCGGATTTTCCTGTTCGACGAGCCGCTGTCAAATCTTGACGCCGAGCTTCGGGTGCAGATGCGGGTGGAGATCAACAAGCTGCACCGCAGACTGGGGACGACGATGATCTTCGTCACGCACGACCAGGTCGAGGCGATGACGCTCGCCGACCGGATCGTGGTGCTGCGCGCCGGTGTGATCGAGCAGGTCGGCACGCCACTCGATCTCTACAACCATCCCGCCAATCTGTTCGTAGCCGGCTTCATCGGTTCGCCACGCATGAATTTCCTTGCCGCGGAGATGGTTGCCAGTGGCGGCGAGACGCGTATCCGGAGCAAGTCCGGCCTCGATCTGGCTTTTCCGGCGGTCGATCCTCGCCAGGAAAAAGTAACCTTCGGTGTCCGGCCGGAGCATCTCAGGATCGTCGATCCGGCCGGCGCAATGCTCACCGGCGAAGTGCAGATCGCCGAGCATCTCGGCGGCGAGACCTTTGTCTATGTGGCGCTGGCGTCGGGAGAGACTATCGTCGTCGAGATCAAGGGACAGGCGGCCGTCCAGTCAGGCGAGCGGGTGGGCATAGAAGTGGACGTGGCCGCCTGCCATGTTTTCGGTGGTGACGGGCTGGCGATCAGCCGTGATGCCGGCTCCAAGGAACTCGGTTCCGCTGACGCCATCGAACAGGCGCCGGCCCAGGCTGCGCCGTTATGACCTCGGACTCGGAACGGTTTAGCCGACGCATTGACGGAAGCCCCAACCTTAAGGCACGGCGGAGGGAAGCGGGGCAGGGTCCGGATATGACGAACAGCGAGGCGAACGCGTCCGCCGCTGGCGAAAAGCCGGCAAAGAATCGGCGCGGTTCAAGCACTGCAGGTGCGACGCGCGATCCGGAGCGCACACGCGCCGCAATCCTCGACGCAGCCGTCCGCGAGTTCGCGACAGAAGGCTTTGGCGGCGCCCGGGTCGACGCGATCGCGGCGCGGGCCAAGATCAACAAGCGGATGCTCTACCACTACTTCGGCAACAAGGAGGACCTCTATCTCGCTGTGCTGGAGGAAACCTACCGGGGGATTCGCGTTGCCGAGCGCAAGCTGCACCTGGAGGATTTGCCGCCGGACGAAGGCATGCGGCGGCTGGTGACCTTCACCTGGGAGTATTTTTTGAAAAATCCGGAGTTCCTGTCGCTGCTCAACACCGAAAACATGATGCGCGCGCGCCACCTGAAACGGTCAAAGCGCATCCAGGAACTTCATTCGCCGCTGATCGGCCTGATCGAGGAGTTGCTCACGCGCGGCGCGCGCGAAGGCCTGTTCCGCTCCGGTGTCGACCCGGTTCAGCTCTACGTGACGATAGCCTCGGTCGGCTTCTTCTATCTGTCGAACCGCTGGACGCTGTCGACCATCTTCGGCCGTGACCTCAACGCGGACGCCGCCCTCAAGGAGCGCGGCGCGCACATCGTTGAAGTCGTGCTCGGCTATCTGAAGCCCTGACCGCAAACTGCTGCGAATGCCCTTGACCATGGGGGATTTCCGAGTCAATCTTGTAACCGGATAGTTACTTGAAGCCAGGCCAAACTGGCCGGTTGATATCAGCAGGCGTCTCACGGACGCCTAGCGCGAGGGAGGCGCGAATATGGCTGAGCGGCGCATCGGCATCGTCATGCACGGCATTACCGGCCGCATGGGTCTCAACCAGCATCTGATCCGCTCGATCGTGGCGATCCGCGCGCAGGGCGGCGTGGCGCTGGCGAACGGCGACCGGCTGATACCCGATCCGATTCTGGTCGGACGTGATGCCGGCAAGGTCGAGGCGATCGCCAAGGCGCACGGCATCGAGCGCTGGACCACTGATCTTGGCGCCGCTCTCTCCAATCGCTCAGACGAGATATTCTTCGATGCCGCGACCACCCAGATGCGGGCCGAACTCATCGGCCGCGCGATAGATGCCGGCAAGCACGTCTATTGCGAAAAGCCGATTTCCGACAAGCTGCATGTCGCCCTGGCGCTCGCCAGAAAGGCCAAGGCGGCCGGCATCAAGCACGGCGTCGTGCAGGACAAGCTGTTCCTGCCCGGCCTGAAAAAGCTTGCCATGCTGCGCCAATCGGGGTTCTTCGGCCGCATGCTCTCGGTGCGCGGCGAATTCGGCTACTGGGTGTTCGAAGGCGATTGGCAACCGGCGCAGCGCCCGTCCTGGAATTACCGCAAGAAGGACGGCGGCGGCATCATCCTCGATATGCTGTGCCACTGGCGCTACGTGCTCGACAATCTGTTCGGCGAGGTGAAATCCGTCTCATGCCTCGGCGCGACGCACATCCCGACCCGCGTCGACGAACAGGGCCGCAAGTACGAGGCCGACGCCGACGACGCGGCCTACGCGACCTTCGAACTCGAGGGTGGCGTCATCGCGCAGGTGAACTCGTCGTGGGCGACGCGGGTGCGCCGCGACGACCTCGTCACCTTCCACGTCGATGGCACCCACGGCTCGGCCGTTGCCGGGCTGACGAAATGCTGGACCCAGCACCGGGTCAACACGCCGAAACCGGTGTGGAACCCCGACATCCCGCAGACCATCGATTTCTTCGGCACGTGGGAAGAAGTGCCCGACAACTGGCCTTCCGGCAACGGCTTCAAGGAACAATGGGAAATGTTCCTGCGCCATGTCGCCGAGGACGGCCCGTGGAAATACGATCTCGTCGAGGGCGCCAAGGGCGTCCAGCTCGCCGAACTTGGCCTGAAAAGCTGGCAGGAGCGGCGCTGGCTCGACGTCCCGGCGCTGGAGATCTGATGACCGAAATCCGGCTTCCTACCGCCGACCGGCGGATCGAGCCCTACGCCATGACCGGCGAGCCGATCCGGATCGAACGGCGTGACGCGGCTTCCTTCCCTCGCATTGCATTCGCCGCCGCTCATGTCGTCGCCGATCCCCTGGCCGACAACGATCCCTGGCTCATGCCGGCTATCGACTGGGACAAGACGCTTGCCTTCCGCCACTATCTTTGGGATCTCGGCCTAGCGGTAGCGGAAGCCATGGACACCGCGCAGCGCGGCATGGGACTCGGCTGGCCGGAAGCACGGGAGCTGATAAGCCGCTCGGTCGCCGAGGCCAAGAGCCGGCCCGGCTCGGTGATCGCCTGCGGCGCCGGCACCGACCATCTCGCTCCCGGCCCAGATGTCACGATCGACGAAATCATCCGCGTCTATGAGGAACAGGTCGAGGCGGTTGAGGCAGCCGGCGGGCGCATCATCCTGATGGCGAGCCGGGCGCTCGCCGCGGCGGCGAAGGGCCCCGACGATTACGCCCGCGTCTACGACCGTGTACTCTCTAATGTGAAGGAACCGGTGATCATCCACTGGCTCGGCGAGATGTTCGATCCCGCCCTCGAAGGCTACTGGGGCTCCGCCGACCACTGGGCGGCGATGGACACCTGCCTCGACGTGCTGTCGGCGCATGCCTCCAAGATCGACGGCATCAAGATATCGCTCCTGTCCAAGGAAAAGGAAATCGCCATGCGCCGGCGTTTGCCCAAAGGCGTGCGCATGTACACCGGCGACGACTTCAACTACGCCGAATTGATCGCCGGCGACGCCGAGGGTCATTCCGACGCCTTGCTCGGCATCTTCGACGCCATCGCGCCCGCGGCTTCCGCTGGTCTTGCAGCGCTCGGGCGAGGCAGCCAGAACGAGTTCTTCGACATCCTGGAACCGACCGTGCCGCTGTCGCGGCACATCTTCAAGGCGCCGACGCGCTTCTACAAGACCGGCGTCGTCTTTCTCGCCTATCTCAACGGACTCCAGGATCATTTCGTCATGATCGGCGGCCAGGAGAGCGCCCGTTCGTTGCTCCACCTCGCCGATCTCTTCCGTTTCGCCGACCGCGCTAGGGTGCTCCATGATCCGGAGCGGGCCGCCGCGCGAATGGCCAAGGTATTGGCGGTGCACGGCGTCGCGTGACGCCGCCGGTCCGGCCCGGTCGGGAGCGTTCCCGTCGAGCCGGCATAACAACAAGGGAGGAAGACCATGTTGAAAAGAACAGTGCTTGCCGCCGTCGTCGCGGCGTTTCCGTTTGCGGCGTCGGCCCAGGATTATCCGTGGAAGCCGGACCGCCCGATCACCGTGATCGTACCCTGGGCGGCCGGCGGCTCGACCGACCAGGTGGTGCGCGTCACCGCCGGGGAAATCGAAAAGGCGCTCGGCCAGAAGGTGGTAGTCGTCAACACGCCCGGCGCCTCCGGCTCGATCGGCACCAAGGCCGTTATCGACGCGTCCAAGGACGGCTACACCTGGGGTTCCGGCGCAGCCAAGGACCTCGGTACCTACGTCGTCAGCGGCCTGGCCGACACCAAGGTCGAAGACTGGCGGCTCTATCTCAGCGTCATCAACGTGTCCGTGCTCAGCGTCAATCCGGACTCGCCGTACCAGACCGCGGCCGAACTGGTAGCCGCCATGAAGGAGAAGCCCGGCGCGGTTTCGGTCGCGACCGCCGGCATCAACTCCTCCGGCCACGCCGCGGTCGAGGCGCTCACCCAGGCGCTCGGCCTCACCTACAAGCATGTCAGCTACGACGGTGGCGCGCCGGCGGTGAACGCGACGGTCGCCGGCGAGACCGAGGTGACCACGCAACTTGCCGTCGAGCAGGCCGCCATGCTGCGCGCCAAACGGCTGCGCCCGCTGGCGGTGCTGTCGGACAAGCCGCTCGAGCTCGAAGGCTTCGGCACGATACCGCCGATCACCGAAGCGGTCGCAGGCTTCAGCCCGACGGACAATTATTTCGGCATCTTCGTGCCGAAGGGCGTGCCGGCGGAAGTCACCCAGACGCTCGACATGGTCTGGGAGAACGTCATTTCCAAGTCGGAAGCACTAAAGGCCTACGCGACCAAGAACGGCGCCATCTTCGCCGCGCCGCATGGCGAGAAGGCGGTCGAGGCGGTAACGCCGGCGATCCGCGTGACCGCCTGGCAGCTCCACGCGGCCGGCAAGTCGAAAGTCGCGCCGGACACGGTCGGCATTCCGAAGCCCTGATCTCGACGACTGACGGCGGCCCGCTCTCGCAGCGGCCCGCCATTTCGGAGTTGTAATGGACGATCGCAAGCCTTCCGCCTTCGCCGATCTCGTCTCCGGCGCCTGCTGGGTCGCTCTCGCCGCCGCGATCATGATCGGCTCCTGGCGGATGGACCGCCTGGAGCATTTGCAGGCGAGCATCTATTCCGCTCCCGGCGTCGTTCCCGGCCTGATCGGCGTCGCGCTCGCTCTCATGGGTTTGGCGCTGATGCTGCGCGCCTGGCGGGCAGGCGCGCTTGCAGGGGCGGGCCGGCCGCGGATCGCGTGGAGCGAACAGGCACGGCTTCTCACCGCGGTCGCGCTCTGCCTCGCCTTCGCCATCGGCCTTGTCGGCCGAGGGCCGCCGTTCTGGCTCGCTGCCGCGATCTTCATCGCGGTCACCGTCTTCGCATTCCAGTTCCCCGGGCGCCGTCCCGGCGGGACGCTTGCGCGCGGCGCGCTTATCGCCGTCGTCTATGGCCTCGTGTCCGGCTACGCCGTCCATTACGTGTTCCAGGAACTGTTCCTGGTCAGGTTGCCCTAGCCATGGGCATGTTCGACGGCCTCGTCATGTTCGGCCACTCGATCGCGAGTTTCATGACGCCGACGGCAATCGGCTACGCGCTCGTCGCTACGCTGGTCGGCCTCATCATAGGCGCGCTGCCAGGCCTCACCGCCACGATGGGCGTCGCGCTGATGACGACCATGACGCTGACGCTCCAGCCCAACGACGCAATCCTGATCCTGATCTGCACTTATGTCGGCGCGATCTACGGCGGCAGCCGCAGCGCGATCCTGCTCAACATCCCCGGCACCCCCGCCTCCGCCGCGTCCTGCCTCGACGGCTACGCTCTGGCCAGGCAGGGGCTCGCCGGCCGCGCGATGGGCATTGCCACCTCCGGCTCGGTGCTCGGCACCTGGATCGGTATGCTGTTCCTTGCGACGCTGACGCCGGTGCTCGGCGAAGTGGCGCTGAAGTTCGGCGCCTACGAGTTCTTCTGGCTCGCCATGTTCGGTGTGGTGATTTCCGGCAATCTGACCGGGGACGATCCGCTGAAGGGCTGGATTGCCGGTTTTGTCGGTCTGTTCATCGCCACCATCGGCCAGGAGGGGCTCTATGCCCACGACCGCTTCACCTTCGGCTACCACGATCTCTCGGGCGGCATCGCGCTTTTACCGGCTCTGGTCGGCGCATTCGGCTTCGCCGAGGTGCTGACGGTGATGCGCGACAAGCCGCGCGAGGTGATCCTGAACAGCTTCGACACCGTCATCCCGCGCATCCGCGACGTGCTGCAATACTGGCGCACCATCATCCGCTCGGGCGTGATCGGCACCGGCATCGGCATCATTCCCGGCGTCGGTGAGGACGTGGCGGCATGGAGTTCCTACGCCGCCGCCCGCCGCGCCAGCAAGGAAAAGGAAAAATTCGGCAAGGGCTCGGTCGAGGGGTTGATGGCGGCCGAGACCGGCGACAATGCCTGCGTGCCGGGCTCGGTCATCCCGGTGCTGACGCTCGCCGTGCCCGGCTCGGCGCCGGCCGCCGTGCTGCTCGCCGCCATGCTGATCCACGGCGTCCAGCCGGGGCCGCTCATCATGATCAACTCGCCGCAATTCGTCTTCGACGTGGTGGCGATGATGCTGATCGCCAGCATCGGCATCCTGATCTACGGACTGACACTGACCAACCTCCTGATCAAGATTCTGCAGGTGCCGCAGACGCTGGTGATGCCGGTGATCTTCGTGCTCTGCGTCGTCGGCTCCTTCGCGCTCGCCTCGCGCGTCTTCGACATCTACGTCATGCTGTTTTTCGGCATCGCCGGCTTTCTCCTGCGCCGGCTGAACTATCCCATGGCGCCGTTGGTGCTCGGCATCGTTTTGGGCGACCTCCTGGACAAAAACCTGCGCCGCGGTCTTGTGCTCTCCGACGGCGACCTGACGCCTTTCTTCACGCGGCCGATCAGCGTCGTGCTATTCCTGCTGGTAGCGGGAACCGTCCTGCTCAACATTCCGATACTCCACCGCGCCGCTGTAGGCCTCTGGACGCACGCGAGCGCTCCCTTCCGCCGGATGAAGAGCCCGGACAACCCGACATCGCGGAGACCGCATGACTGAAACCGTCGAGGGACTGTCGATCAATCTCGCGACAGTGCGCCAGCAATGGGGGTTCGTCGAGGCGGTGGAGGGCTGCCTGCGCCATGGCATCCGCGCCATCGCGCCCTGGCGCGACCAGATCGCCGCCGCCGGACTTGATGAGGCGGCGCGCATCGTGCGGGAGGAGGGGCTGCAAGTCACCGGCCTGTGCCGCGGCGGCTTCTTCCCGGCGCCTGACGCCGCAGGTCGCCGGGCGGCGATCGACGATAACCGCCGCGCCGTCGACGAAGCCGCGGCGCTCAATGCCGACTGCCTAGTGCTGGTCGTCGGTGGCCTGCCGGAAAGCTCACGCGATATAGCCGGCGCGCGGCAGATGGTGACGGACGGCATCGCCGCTCTCCTTCCGCATGCGGCTGCCGCCAAGGTGCCGCTCGCCATCGAGCCGCTGCATCCGATGTACGCCGCCGACCGGGCCTGTGTGAACACGCTTTCCCAGGCGCTTGACATTTGCGACGTGCTGGACCCGCAAAAGACCGGCGCGCTCGGCGTCGCGCTCGACGTTTATCACTGCTGGTGGGATCCGGAACTGGAGGCGCAGGCGCTGCGCGCCGGGCCGGAGCGCCTGCTGGCCCACCACATCTGCGATTGGCTTGTGCCGACCCGCGACATGCTCACCGATCGCGGCATGATGGGCGACGGCGTCATCGACCTGCCGGCGATCCGCCGCATGGTGGAAGCCGGGGGCTTTTCAGGCCCCCAGGAAGTTGAGATCTTTTCCGCCGAAAACTGGTGGAAGAAGCCTGGCGACGAAGTTCTGGCGACCTGTGTCGAGAGATTCCGCACGGTCTGCTGACTTCGATGCCGCGTAGGCAATCTTGCCGCTAAACTCCGTCCAGCCATTTAAGGTCGTCCGGCGAAAGCGCTATGTCGAGCGCCCGCAGGCTGTCGTCCAGTTCGCCAAGCGTGCGCGGGCCGATGAGCGGGATGGACGGGAATGGCTGCGCCAGCACATAGGCAAGCGCCACATGGATCGGGCTCTTGCCAAGCTTGGCGGCCAGCTCGATCGCGCGGTCGCGGCGGCCGAAATTCCTGTCGGAATACCAGACGCGCACCAGTTCTTCATTGTCGCGCTTGTCTCGTCCGGCGCGCTCGGTGAAGAAGCCGCGCCCTTGGCTCGACCAGGCAAAGTTTGGCATCTGCCGGGCGGTGAGCCAGGCCTTCCATTCGTCGCTGGAGGAGGTGATGCAGCCCGGCCAGATCGGCTCCAGCATCTCGGCGAGCGAGAAATTGTTGGAGAGCACACCGGGCCGCTGCCTGCCGTTCCTGTCGGCATAGGCGATCGCCTCGTCCATGCGCTCGCGCGTCCAGTTCGAGCCGCCGAACGGTCCGCGAATGCGGCCGGCCTTCACCTCGGCATCCATCGCGTCGACGAATTCGCCGATCGGCACCTCCGGATTGTCGCGGTGCATGAAGTAGATATCGACATAGTCGGTCTTGAGCCGATCGAGCGACTGGGTGAGCTGCTTTGCAATGACATCGGGATAGCAGACAGGGGTATGCGCGCCCTTGCCGATGATGACGGACTGTTCTCGCACGCCGCGGTTCTTCAGCCAGTCGCCCAACAGCGCCTCGGTCCGGCCGCTGCCATAGACGAAGGCGGTATCGAAGATGTTGCCGCCGGCCTCGTAGTAGGCATCGAGCAGGATCGAGCCCGACGAGAAGGTGCGGAAGTCCTCGAAGCCGAGAGCCAGAACCGAGGCGGGTCGGGGGAGGCCGGGAATCTGGCGCTTGGCAATAGCGGTTCCATTGGGACCGAGCTTTCGTCCGGAGATCGTGTTGACCCGTTTTTCGGCCTTTTCCACCTCGTATTCGAGGCCGACGGCGGCGCGCCATTTGTCGAGCACGCCGAGATTGCCGAGGCTGTCGGCCCAGCCCATGCCGGGCCAGGCGAACTCCTGCTTTCCGGCCAAAATGGCGTCGCCCGCCGCATCTACTTCGAAGGCGTAGAGCCAGCCGCTTTCGGTGACCTCGATGACCTCGCTGCCGTTACCGGCGCGGATGATGGTGATTTTTCCGGTGCCGCCTTCCTTGCCGCCGGCGTACCAGAAATCGGCGACTTCGATGCGGCCGGTCGAGCCGAAGATCCGGAGTACATTGTCCTGGTTGAGTGAGATGCTGCAGGAGACTTCCGCGACGATGCCGTTGGGAAAATGCAGCACCGCGGAGGCCCATTCGTCGACGCCGGATTGGCCGAGATGGGCCGCGCCGGAGACCTGGTCCGGCTCCAGAAACGGTTGCCCGGCGGCGGCGCCCGCGATCAGCCGCGCCATTGAGACGGGATAGCCGCCGACATCCAGGATGCCGCCGCCGGCGAGTTCGCTGGAATAGAGCCGGTGTTCGGGCACGAAGCCCGGCATGGCGAAGCCGAAGCTCGACTTGATCATTTTGATGTCGCCGATGATGCCGGACTTGACCAACTCCACCAGCTTCAACGTCTGCGGATGCAGGCGGTACATGAACGCTTCGCCGAGGAAGGTGCCGGCCTTGCGGGCGGCATGGATCATCGCGTCCGCCTCGAAGGCGGTCAGCCCCATCGGCTTTTCGCAAAGCACATGCTTGCCGGCTTCGGCGGCCCTGATCGCCCATCGCGCATGGTCCGGATGCGGCACTGCGATATAGACGGCGTCGATGTCCGGATCGCAAAGCAGCGCCTCGTAACCCTCCACGATGCGCGCGCCCGGGAAAGCTTCGGCAAGGCCGGGCTTGCCTGGATTACGGGTCGCGATTGCCGCCAGCCTGCCGGTTCGCGAATGGGCGACGCCACCGGCAAAGGCCTTGGCGATGTTGCCGGGGCCGAGAATGCCCCAGCGTACGGGTGAAGACGCAGAATTCATGGAAATCTCCTTGGATGAACCGGGCATGCCCGGGCGCCGCGCCGCTGCGGCGGATGTAAACAGGTCAGCGCAGCCTGAGGCCGGCGCTGTCGAACAGGTAGGAATGGGTTGCCCGCAGCGAGACCGTCATCTGATCGAGGCTTGCCTCGTGCCGCGATTCCTCGCGCTCGATGACGAGTTCCTCGCCGCCGCCGGCATTGGCGTAGACGTAGCTGGTCGACCCCAGATGCTCGGCAACGTCGACCTTGACCGTGATGTCGCCGTCGCCGCGGCCGGCTAGCCCGAAATGCTCGGGCCGCACGCCGAGGATGACCGCCGCGCCGACTGCCGGCAGCGGACCGCCGAGGGGCTTTTTCAGCGTCGCATTGCCCTGGTTCACGAGCTTGACCGTCACCGCGCCATTGCTGCTCTCCACAACCGTACCGGCCATGAAATTCATCCTGGGCGAGCCGACGAAGCCGGCAACGAACTGATTGTTGGGATCATCGTAGAGATCGAGCGGGCGGCCGATCTGCTCGATATTGCCGGCGCGCAGCACGACGATCTTGTCTGCCAGCGTCATCGCCTCGGTCTGGTCGTGCGTCACATAGATCATGGTAACGCCGAGTTCCTTATGCAGGCGCGCTATCTCGACCCGCATCTGCACGCGCAATTCGGCGTCGAGGTTGGAGAGCGGTTCGTCGAACAGGAACACCTGCGGATCGCGCACGATGGCGCGGCCGATGGCGACGCGCTGGCGCTGGCCGCCGGACAATTGCCGCGGCCGGCGCTGCATGAGTTCGGAAATGCGCAGGATATCCGCGGCGCGGCCAACGCGGCGTTGCGTGTCGGCCTTGTCGTTGCCGGTCATGCGCAGGCCGAAGGAGAGGTTCTGCTCGACCGTCATATGCGGATAGAGCGCATAGGACTGGAACACCATGGCAATGCCGCGCTCGGCGGGCTCGACGTCGTTGACGACCTTGCCGCCAATCACGACCTCGCCGTCGGTAATATCCTCGAGCCCGGCGATCATGCGCAGAAGGGTAGACTTGCCGCAGCCCGAGGGACCGACGAAGACCACGAACTCGCCATCGGCGACTTCCAGGCTGGCGCCGTGGACGACGCTCATCGTACCGAATTTCTTGACGACGTTGTTGAGCGAAACTGCGGCCACGCGGCCTCCTCCTATTTGACCGCGCCGGCGGAGATGCCGGCGACGAAATGGCGTTGCAGGGCGACGAACAGGACCAGCATCGGCGCAGTCAGCATCACCGCGCCGGTCATGATGCCGCCCCAGGAAACCTTGGTCAGTCCGATCAGGCTGCCGAGCGCCACCGGCGCGGTCATCATCGCCGGCTTGCTGTTGATCAGCAGCGGCCACAGATAATTGTTCCAGCTATGCAGGAAGAGAATGATCGACAGCGCGGCGACTGCCGGCCGCGCCAGCGGCAGGCCGATGAAGAAGAAGATACGCCATTCCTTGACGCCTTCAACGCGAGCGGCGTCGAACAGTTCGTGCGGCATCATCTGAAAGCTCTGGCGCATGAAGAGGACACCGAGCGAATTGAAGAGCGGCGGCACAATCAGCGCGAACAAGGTGTTGTGGAGCCCGAAGTCGCGCGCCACCATGATGAATTGCGGGATGACGACGACGAAGTAAGGCAGCGTCAGCGTGCCGAGAATGGTCGCCAGAACGACACCCTTGCCTGCAAACCGGTAGCAGGCGAGCGACCAGCCGGCCATCGAAGTCAGGGCGACGGACAGGAAAGTGTAGGCCGCGGCCACCAGGATCGAGATCGTGGTCGCTCGGATAAAGCCGGTGTCGCTCTCCAGAAGATTGAAATTCTCCACGAACTGGTCGGACGGTGTGAGGATGATGTCGCGGCTGAAGATGCCGTTTTCCGGCAGGGTCGAGAAGACGAACATCATCCACAGCGGAAACAGCCAGATCAGCGCGAGCGGAACGAGCGCCGCGTGGAGCGCGATCCCGCGCCTGCGTTCGGCGGAGGATTTGCTTCTCATTCGCGTTCCTTTCCAAGCCAGAGATTGAGGAGCGAGATGGCGACGGCTAGAGCGGTGATGGTGTAGGCGATCGCCGATGCGTAGCCGAAGTTGAAGGCGCCGAAGCCTTGCCGGTAGAGGAAGAGGCCGAGCGTCTCCGTCGCCTGGCCGGGGCCGCCCCGGTTGGTGATCAGGAACGGCTCGGAAAAGAGCTGCATCGTGCCGATGACGGAGATCACCACGCAGAGCACGATGACGGGCTTCAGCAGCGGCAGCGTGATGTAGAAGAACTGCCGGACCTTCGAGACGCCGTCCAGCGTCGCGGCCTCGTAGACGTCTTCCGGTATAGATTGCAGCCCGGCGAGGATGATGATGGCGTTGTATCCTGCCCAGCGCCAGGTGAGCGCGATGATGATTACCGCCATCGCCGCATTCGGATCGGAAAGCCATGGAATGCTGGTAAGGCCGGTGGCCACCAGCAACTTGTTGATGATGCCGAACTCGTTGAACAGCAGGCGGAACATCGCGGCGTAGGCGACCTCGCCGACCACCACAGGAGCGAAGAAGGCGAAGCGGAACAGACCGCGAGCCTTGAGGATCGGCGAGTTCAGAAGGACGGCCAGCACCGTAGCTAGCGCGATCATGGCCGGCACCTGGATCACGAGTATCAGCAGTGTGTTCCAGAGCGCGTTGGCGAAAGCCGGATCGACGAGCAGCCGGCCCCAGGTCACCCGGGGATTGAATGTCCAGTTTGCGGACCGGGTGTTCAGGAAGGACAGCCAGAACGAGTTGACGATCGGCCATATCCAGAACGCCAGGAAGACAAGCAGATAAGGAGTCAGGAAGGCATAGGCCGTCCGCGTGCGTAGCCGCATGTTCGGGTTCCAGGTGCGGTTGGATGGCCGGGCGGGCCGAGGGCCCGCCCGATCGCGCCGTCGCGTCTATTCGGCGATCGGCAGGCCGGTGGCGCCCGTGATCTGGTTGGCCGCGTCGTCGAGCGCGGTCTTCGCGTCGGCATACTCGCCGTTCAGGTATTTGAGCTGCGTGGCGACCATGATCTTGTCGGCGTCCTGGAAGAACGGAGTGCCGCGGCTTGGCTTGACCTTGGCAAGCGTGGACAGGATGTCGACCCACACCTTCTGGCCGCCCCAATAGGGCTGCTCTGCGTTCACATACGGGTCGTCCAGCGCGCTGAGCAGCGAAGGCACCAGCCCAAACTCCTTCAGCATGGTCACCTGGCCATCATTGGTCCCGAGCGTGTAGTTGAGATACGCCCAGGCGGCTTCCTTGTTCTCGGAGGCCGAGGTGATGGCGAGCGACGAGCCGCCGAGATTGGCGGCGCGCGGCCCGTCGGCGGTGGCGGAGGGCATCAGGTAGACGCCCCATTTGCCGGCGAGGTCCGGCGCGGTCGAGCGGATGGTTCCTTCATACCAGCCGCCATACATCTGGGTGGCCACCGTACCGGCCTTGTTGGCCTGGATCTTCTCGTCCCAGGTTCCGGCGATCAGCTCGCCGGCGTCCTTCAGCGCCTTCACCTTTTCGAGGGCAGTGACGCAGCCCGGTTGGTTGACGGTGATCGACTGGGAATCGCTGCTGTAATAGCCGCAGCCCTGCTCATTGGCGATCATGCGGAAGAACTCAGCATCGCCGTTGATGTCGGCCTGGGTCATGGTGACGCCGGGATTGGCTTCCTGGATTTTCTTGCCCGCGGCGATGAAATCGTCCCAGGTCTTGATCGTCGAGGGGTCGATACCGGCCTTTTCGTAGAAGTCGCGGCGGTAGAACATGGCGACCGGACCTGAATCCCACGGCATCGCATAGCGCTTGCCTTCGACCTCGAGTTCCGTCCGCTTGAAGTCGGGGAATTTCGCGGCGATCTCGTCGGTGTAGCCCAGCGTCGTCAGGTCGACGAAACAATCGGGAAACTGGCTCCAGAAGATTTCAGATTCGTGATTCTCGATCGAAAGAATGTCCGGGAGTCCGGCGCCGCCGGCGGCGCATCCGGCGAGCGTCTTGTCGAAAGTCTGCTGGTTTCCGAGATCCTCGACCGTGACTTTCACGTCGGGGAACTGCTTGTTGAAGCCGGCGACTGTGGCCTTCAGCGACGAAGCTGCGACGTTCCAGCTCCAGATGGTGATTTCGCCCGATTGCGCAAAGACCGGGCTAGGGCCCAGGGCAAGCAGAAGCGCGGCGCATGCCAGTTTGGTACGCATGAAATTCCTCCCATTTCATTTGCTCTCAGCGTGAGCGAGGTTAGACTAGACGGAAAAAGGGGGCTGTCATCGACAAAGGGAAAGTGGAGTTGGCGGAAAGTAAGATGCCGGAAAGGCCGTTCTACCAGCCGGGCGCCAGCAGCGTGGAAGGCTGGCCGCTGGTCCTGCAGATGTTCCACACTCGGCCGCTGGTGATGCTCCAGCCGCATTGGCATGCCCAGGTCGAGGTCAATTTCATTGTGCACGGCAACGTGCACTACCGCATGGACGACCACGAGATTTCCCTTTCAGCGGGTGAGATGTGCCTGTTCTGGGGCGGCCTGCCGCACCAGATGGACGAGGCGTCGGACGATGCCATCTATGCCGGGGCGCATCTGCCGCTGGTGCATTTCTTCCGGCTGCACCTTCCGGCCGATATACGGCATCGGCTGATGATGGGCGCGGCGCTGGTGACCAGCGCCACCGACCCGTCCGACGCCCACAATTTCGAGCGCTGGAACCGCTATGCGCGTTCAGGCGACCCCGCCAAAGCCCAGCACGCCGTCAATGAACTCCTGCTGCGGCTGGAGCGGGTGCGGTTCGAGCCCTATCGGCTTGTGCCCGAAGCCTCGACTGGCGAGGACGTCGCCAGCGCCTTCGACCAGCAGTCTTCGCGCAACGTCGGGCGCATGTGCGATTTCATCGCCGAGAATTTCCTCTACGAAATCGACTCCGTGGACATCGCCGCTGCGGCCGATATCCATCCCAAATACGCGATGAACGTCTTCAAGAAATCGACGGGCATGACGCTGAACGAATACGTCAACCTGCTGCGGTTGAGCTACGCCCAGGCTCTGCTGATGAAAGAGGACGCCAATGTGCTGCGGGTCGCCATGGACAGCGGCTTCGGTTCGCTGAGCGCCTTCAACAAGTCGTTCCGCAAGCTTGCCGGAATGTCGCCGTCCGATTTCCGCCGGGTGGCGGTCAGGTAGGACAGCCCCGTCGACAGCTGATTAGCCCCTCGACATCGGCATTATGATGCTGCCGGAACGCTCGCATACATTCCGGTGGTGCGGAATTCGGTTGGGCTGGCGCCGAAAAAGCGGCGGAACACTTTGGCGAAATAATTCGGATCCTCGAAACCGGACATGATGGCGACTTCCTTGACGGAGAGGTCGGCCGTCTTGGTCAAAAGCTTGGTCGCCCTTTGCAGCCGCTTGCGCAGGACGAATTCCGCCGGCGGCATGCCTTCGCTGGTGGCGAAGACGCGGGAGAAATGTGCCCGGCTGAGACCCGAAACCTTGGCAAGTTCCTCGACGGGGAGGGGCTGGTCAAGATTGGCCGTGATGTGGTCGATCACGTGCTGCATTGTTCGATACTCCTGGCTGAGCACAGGATGTGAGCCGAACACGTCGTCGAAAAGCGCCATCGCCGCCTCGTAGGCGATCGCCGAGGCGCTGCCCGGAGCATCCGTGCCGCCTGATATCAGACGCAGGCTGCAATCGGCGAGATGCTCGATCGTCTCCTGCTTCAACTTCAGGATCGGACCTGTCGCGGCAAGAATGGCCTTGTGAATGCGCAGGGCCTCGTCGCCGTTCATCGAAATCCAGAAGAACTCCCATCGCCCGTTCTGCTCCAGCCAGTAGCGATGGTTGTGCGGGATGAGGACCAGGAGAGTCTCGCCCTCGCGAACCCGGTAGTTGCGGTTTTCGTAACTCAGGTTGCCGGCGCCGGCGAGCGTGTGCTGCAACACCGTAAACGGCGTTTGCCCGCGCTTGCGGCCGTCCCAGTCGTAGCTTGGATCCGTGCGGATTTCATAACCCGTGCTGGTCGGCATGGTGTGAAGGCTGTGTCGTCCGCGCGGCAGCGAAACAGTGCGCATGCCGGGTCCGTTGTCCATCAGTTTTTTGAGCACAGAATTACCCACGAAAGCATAATACCTCTCTAGCGAGGCTGGTCATTATGCGCATAATGACCCCTAACAAGACAAGATGGCTGAGCGGACCGGCCTCACAGGGAGGAAACAAAAGCATCGCGGTGCTCATGCAACCGCCGGTTTCGGTGCTTTGATTTTACCCTATCCGGTCATTTCGACCCGATAAGCAGAGACGAGGACGGCATGAGCAGCTTCAAGATAGCCATTATAGGTGCCGGCAGCGTCGGCTTCACCAAGAAACTCTTCACCGACATTCTCTGTGTGCCGGAGTTCAGCGACGTTGAATTCGCGCTTACCGATTTGAGCGAGCATAATCTCGGCATGATCAAGACGATCCTCGACAAGATCGTCGAGGCCAACAAGCTGCCCACCCGTGTCACCGCCACAACGGATCGCCGCAAGGCGATCGAGGGTGCGCGCTACGTCATCAGTTGCGTGCGTGTCGGAGGGCTCGGCGCCTACGCCGACGACATCCGCATCCCGCTCAAATACGGTGTCGACCAGTGCGTCGGCGATACGATCTGCGCCGGCGGCATTCTCTACGGCCAGCGCAACATCCCAGTCATTCTGGATTTCTGCAGGGATATCCGGGAACTCGCCGAGCCAGGTGCGAAATTCCTGAACTATGCCAACCCGATGGCCATGAACACCTGGGCAGCGATCGAATACGGCAAAGTCGATACCGTCGGTCTCTGCCACGGCGTCCAGCACGGCGCCGAACAGATCGCCGAGATCCTCGGCGCCGGGGAGGGCGAACTCGACTATGTCTGCTCCGGCATCAACCACCAGACCTGGTTCGTCGACGTTCGCGTCAAGGGCCGCAAGATCGGCAGGGATGAACTCGTCGCCGCTTTCGAGGCGCATCCGGTCTTCTCGCGGCAGGAGAAGCTCAGGATAGACGTGCTGAAGCGCTTCGGCGTCTATTCGACCGAAAGCAACGGCCACCTGTCGGAATATTTGCCCTGGTACCGCAAGCGGCCGGAGGAGACTGCCAAGTGGATCGACATGTCCGACTGGATCCATGGCGAAACCGGCGGGTACCTGCGCTACTCGACCGAGACCCGGAACTGGTTCGAAACCGAATTTCCGCAGTTTCTTGAAGACGCGGGAAAACCCCTCGATCCGGCGCGCCGCTCGAACGAGCATGCCAGCCACATACTGGAGGCGCTTGAGACGGGGCGAGTCTATCGCGGGCACTTCAACGTCAAGAACGACGGCGTCATCACCAATCTGCCGTCCGACGCCATCATTGAATCGCCCGGTTTCGTCGATCGCTTCGGCATCAACATGGTGGCCGGCATCACGCTTCCGGAAGCCTGCGCCGCGACCTGCATTTCGTCGATCAACGTCCAGCGCATGTCGGTCCACGCGGCAATCTCGGGAGACATCGACCTCCTGAAACTGGCCGTGCTGCACGATCCGCTGGTCGGCGCCATCTGCACGCCGGAAGAGGTCTGGCAGATGGTCGACGAGATGGTTGTGGCGCAGGCTGAGTGGCTGCCGCAATACGCCCATGCGATCGACGGCGCCAAGGAGCGGCTGAGCCGCGCGACGGTGAAGACGCGGGAATGGAAGGGCGTCGCCCGCCGCGAGGTTCGGTCGATCGAAGAGATCCGGGCCGAAAAGGAAGCCGTGAAATTGCGCGCGGCCGGATGAGCCACTGGCGACGATAAAGGCCAATGGTCCGGCGGGTGAATGCGCCCGGGCAGCACGGCACTGTCACCCAAGAAAGCGGAATACCGCTTCGTTCGATGCTTGTTGGAGGAGAGCCATGCCATCGCGGCAGGCCTGATGCATAAGGGAGAAACCAGGACAATGAACATTTTCTGCCGCATGAAAACCGTCGCCGCGCTTCTGTTTGGCGTATCGGCATTCGCCATCCAGGCCTCGGCCTCCGAGCCGACCGTCGTGCCCGAACAGCCGCCGTTTCCGGCGCAAGGCAAGATCACTTACGTGCCGCGCGACTCGATCCTCGAGTTCAAGACGTTGCCGGAGTATCGCGAACCGGAATGGATCACCGAGAAATTCGTCAAGACCGGAAAACTGCCGCCGGTGGCCGAACGCCTGCCGAAGGAGCCGATGGTCTTCAAGACCGGGAACATGCCGGACGGTGTCGGCGTCTATGGCGACACGATGCGCCACGTCGTCGGCGGCCGGCCGGAAGGCTGGAACTACAGCGCCGGGCAGACGCAAGGCTGGGGCGGCATCGACATTGCGATGTTCGAATGCCTGACGCGCACCGCGCCGCTATTCCAGGTCGATGCCAAGGACGTCGAGCCGCTGCCCAATCTTGCCAAGAGCTGGGAGTGGTCGGAAGACGGCCACACGCTGACGATGAAACTGGTCGAAGGGGCAAAGTGGTCGGACGGCGACCCCTTCGACGCCGATGACGTGATGTTCTACTGGGACGACAATGTCGTCGACCCGAACGTCTCGCCGTTGAACGGCGCGACGCCGGAAACGTTTGGTGAAGGCACTATCCTGAAGGAGATCGACAAGTACACGATCGAATGGACCTTCAAGGATGCATTTCCGCGCCAGCACCTCTATTCGATGGCCTACGGCACCTTCTGTCCGGGCCCATCCCATATCCTGAAGACCAAGCATCCGAAATACAACAAGGACATGACCTACGATCAGTACAAGAACGGGTTTCCGCCGGAATACCTGAATACGCCAGTGATGGGCGCTTGGGTGCCGGTCGAATACCGCTCGGACGACATCATCGTGCTGCGGCGCAACCCCTATTACTGGAAGGTCGACGAGGCCGGCAACCAATTGCCGTATCTCAATGAGATTCACTACAAGCTGTCGACCTGGGCCGACCGCGACGTGCAGGCGATCGCGGGCTCCGGCGATATCTCGAACCTGGAACAGCCTGAAAACTTCGTGGAATCGCTGAAGCGCGCCGCACAGGAAACGGCTCCCGCGCGGCTGGCCTTCGGCGCCCGCCTGATCGGCTACAATCTGCGCATGAACTTCTCGGCCAATGGCTGGGGCGAGCCGGACGAGCGGGCGCAGGCCGTGCGCGAGCTCAATCGTAACGACGATTTCCGCAAAGCCGTGACGATGGCCATCGATCGCAAGAAACTCGGCGAATCCCTCGTCAAGGGTCCGTTCACGGCGATCTATCCCGGCGGCATTTCCTCGGGTACGGCCTTCTACGACCGCGCCTCCACGATCTACTATCCGTTCGATCTTGAAGGCGCCAAGGCGCTGCTGGAGAAGGTCGGGCTGAAGGATACGGACGGCAATGGCGTCGTCAACTTCCCTGCCGGAACAGCGGGTGGCTCCGACGTGCAGATCGTGCTCCTCGTCAATTCCGACTACAGCACGGACCGCAATCTCGCGGAGGGTCTGGTCGGCCAAATGGAACAGCTAGGCCTCAAGGTGACGATCAACGCCGTCGACGGCGTGAAGCGCGACAACACGCAATATGCCGGCCGCTTCGACTGGCTCGTCCGCCGCAACGACCAGGAACTGACATCGGTGGTGCAGAATACGACCCAACTTGCGCCGACCGGCCCGCGCACAAGCTGGCACCACCGGGCGGCAAAGGACGGCACGGTCGATCTGATGCCCTTCGAGCAGGAGATGGTGGACATCGTCAACAAGTTCATCGCCAGCAACGACAATGACGAACGGGCCGAACTGATGAAGCAGTTCCAGAAGGTCTCGACGACCAACCTCGATACGATCGGCCTGACGGAATATCCGGGCGCGCTCATCATCAACAAGCGTTTTTCCAACATTCCGGAGGGGACGCCGATCTTCATGTTCAACTGGGCCGAAGACACCATCATCCGCGAACGGGTCTTCGTCGCTGCCGATAAGCAGGGCGACTACGAACTGTTCCCTGAACAGCTGCCGGGCAAGCCTGGCGAAAGCGGCCCGATCAACTAACGCAGTCGATTTCTCCTCCGGCGGGCATCCGCCGGAGGAGAAAGTCTGAATTGAACCGTGGAGAACCCGCACCCCAAGGGAGCGGCAGCGCCACGAGCCACAAGAGAAGCAAACACGGCCATGTTCAGATTTCTGCTTGTGCGTATCGCCTCGGCGATCCCTGTTCTCTTCGTCCTGAGCGTCGTGACGTTCGCGATCATCCAAGCGCCCCCCGGCGACTACAGCGACTATATCCGCTCGCAACTGATCAATCAGGGCGGCGCGTCCTTCGAGGAGGCCGACGCCCAGGCGCAGGCCTACAAGGTCAGCCACGGGCTCGATAAGCCCTTGCCGGTCCAGTACATCAACTGGATCACCGGCATCGTCACCCGCGGCGATTTCGGCCACAGCCTCTTCTATAACAAACCCGTCGCCGATGTGGTCGGCGAACGTCTGCCGCGCACGCTGGCGCTAGCGCTCGTCTGCCATATCCTTGCATCGGTGATCGGCATCACCTTCGGCGTTCTGGCGGCGACCCGGCAATATTCCTGGGTGGACAGCCTGCTGTCGGGGATTTCGTTTCTCGGCATGACGGTGCCGCGCTTCCTGATGGCGCTGATCATAGTCTATGTCCTGGTGTTCCACTTCAACGTCACGGAAATCAACAGCTTTCATTCCGCCCGCTACGGCGGGGCGCCCTGGTCGTGGGGCAAGTTCGTCGATCTGGTCAAGCATGTCTGGCCGGTGATCGCGATCGCCACCTTGGGCGGGCTCGCGTACAACATGCGTGTCATGCGGGGCAATCTTCTCGATACGCTGAACGCTCAATATGTCGAAACCGCGCGGGCAAAGGGCCTCAGCGAAAGCGCTGTCATCATGCGCCACGCCGTGCCGAACGCGCTGCATCCGCTCGTCATGTACCAGGGCGTCGTGTTGCCCTACATGCTGACCGGCGAGATCGAGACCGCCATCATCTTCGCCCTGCCGACGGTCGGCCCGGCGATCGTCGGCTCGATGTGGGTTGGCGATGTCTATGTCACGGCGACTTTCATGCTGGTTCTGTCGGTGACCCTGATCGTCGGCAACATCATCGCCGACATGCTGCTCGCGGCGCTCGATCCGCGGGTTCGCCTTGGGGGAGGGGCCGACGCATGAAAGCCGACGTCCAACCCGCAATCTCCACCTCCGTGCCGCCGGCCAAAGGCCATGGCAACGAAACCTACACCGCGCTTGTCTGGCGCCGCCTGAAGCGATCCTGGACCGGCATGATAGGGCTGATCCTCGTTTGCCTCCTGATGATAATGACGATATTCGCGGAGTTCTTCGCACCCGTCGATCCGAAGCTGACCGGCGTCGGTTTCGCGCCGCCGCAGACCATCAGTATGACGGACCGGGACGGGAATTTCGTCTTTCCGCCGCGCACCTACCAGATTCGTGAGACCGAGGAACTCGACCCGGTCACGTTTCAGCCGATCGTCGGCCCCGACTACGAAAATCCGCAGACGCTCGGCTTTTTCGTGAAAGGGTTCGAGTACAGGCTTTTCGGCCTGATCCCGGCGCAGCGGCATTTCTTCGGCGCCACCGACGGAAGCCCGGTCAATTTCCTCGGCACCGACAAATTCGGCCGCGATGTGCTGTCGCGCATCATCTACGGCTCGCGCATTTCGCTGATGATCGCGCTCACCGTGGTGTTCATCATCACGGTCGTCGGCACCACGGTCGGCATGGTGTCCGGATATTTCGGCGGAAGGCTCGATGCTTGGGTGCAGCGCTTCGTCGAACTGGTGCTCGCCTTTCCGCAACTGCCCCTTTATCTGGCGCTCACTTCGCTGATCCCGGTGACGGCGCCGACCAACGTCTTCCTCGCTTTCGTCATCTTCGTCATGTCGGCGCTCGGCTGGGCGCAGATGTCGCGCGAGGTCCGCGGCAAGACGCTGGCGCTGGCGCGGATCGATTACGTGCGGGCGGCGATGGCGATCGGCGCCACCGACCGCCGGATCATCTTCCAGCATATTTTCCCGAACGTCATGAGCCACGTCATCGTTGCCGTGACGCTGGCGATCCCGAATGTCGTTCTGCTTGAATCCTTCCTCGGCTTCCTTGGCTTTGCGGTGAAGCCGCCGCTGATCTCCTGGGGGCTGATGCTGCAGGATACCGCGACCTATTCCGTCATCGGATCCTATCCCTGGATCCTCGCTCCGGTGGGTTTCGTGCTGGTCACCGTCTTTGCGTTCAATGCGCTGGGCGACGGCCTGCGCGATGCCGTCGATCCATATTGAGAAGGCCAGGAACCATGGCTCTGACGGAAAAGACCTCGATGGCGCCCGACGAACGCTGCGATCATGCGGCGAGGATCGGCAGTCCCATCATCGACGCCCGCAATGTCGCGGTGACCTTCAAGGTGGAAGGCGGAACGGTCGATGCGGTCAAGAATGTGTCCTTCCAGCTCTATCGCGGCGAGACCATCGCCGTTGTCGGCGAGTCCGGCTCCGGCAAATCGGTGACGGCGCGCACGGTCATGGGCCTGCTCACCAAGCGCGCCACGGTGGCCGGGCATTCGCGGATCGAATATGACGGCAAGAACGTGCTGAAATTCTCCGACCGGCAACGCCGGGCGCTGCGCGGTGACCGCATTTCGATGATCTTCCAGGAGCCGATGAGCTCGCTCAATCCGGTTTATACCGTCGGCGTGCAGATCATCGAGGCGATCCGCGTGCATCAGAAGATGAGCCGCAAGCAAGCTGCCGAGCGGACGCTCGAACTGTTGCGGCAGGTGCAGATCCGGACCCGGAAAGCCGCTTCAACCAGTATCCGCACCAGCTTTCGGGCGGCCAGCGCCAGCGCGTCATGATCGCCATGGCGCTCGCCAACAATCCGGACGTGCTGATCGCCGACGAACCGACGACGGCGCTCGACGTCACGGTGCAGGCGCAGATCCTCAACCTAATCCGCGACCTGCAGCAGAAGCTCGGCATGGCGGTAATCCTGATCACCCACGACCTGACCGTCGTTCGCCAGTTTTCCGATTACGTCTATGTGATGAGCCAGGGCGAGGTGAAGGAGCACAACACCACCGAAGCGCTCTTCAAAAACCCGCAGCATCCCTATACGCGCCATCTTCTGGCGTCCGAACCCAAGGGCATGGCCAATCCGCCGCCGGTAGACTCCGCTGTCATGCTCGAGGGCAGCAATGTGCGGGTGTCGTTCATGCTGAAGCATGGCGGGTTCTTCAGGTCGCGGCTCAAGGAACTGGTCGCCGTCGACAGCCTCAGCCTGAAACTTCACCGGCACGAAACGCTGGGGCTGGTCGGCGAATCCGGGTCCGGCAAGACGACGTTCGGGCAGGCATTGGTGAAGCTCTTGACGGCCGACGGCGGCGAAATCTTCTTCGACGGCGAACCCATCCACGCCAGGACACGTGACCAGATGCGGCCGCTCAGATCGCGCATGCAGGTGGTCTTCCAGGACCCGTTTTCCTCGCTCAATCCGCGCATGTCGGTCGGCCAGATCATTGAGGAGGGACTAATCGTCAATCGGCTCGGCGACAACAAAAGCGATCGGTTGCAGCGTGTGGAGCAGGCGCTTGTCAGCGCCGGGCTTCCGCAAAACATCCTCTCGCGCTTCCCGCACGAGTTTTCCGGCGGTCAGCGCCAGCGCATCGCCATTGCGCGGGCAATCGCGCTCGAGCCGGAGTTCATCCTGCTCGACGAGCCGACCTCGGCGCTCGATCTGTCCGTGCAGGCCCAGATCATCGACCTCCTGCGCAAGCTGCAGGACGAACGCGGCCTGAGCTACCTCTTCATTTCCCACGATCTGAAGGTCGTGCGCGCGCTCTGTCATCGGGTGGTGGTGATGCAGCACGGCAAAATCGTCGAGGAAGGGCCGGTCGACGAGGTTCTTTCCCACCCCAGGACCGCCTACACCGAACGGCTCGTCAGGGCCGCGTTCGAAGTAGCCGCATAAATCGCAGACAAGAGGCGCAATTCATGACGAGACAACCCAAGATCACGTTCATCGGGGCCGGTTCCACCGTCTTCATGAAGAACATCATCGGCGACGTGCTGCAGCGGCCGTCTCTTTCCGGCGCGACGATCGCACTGATGGACCTCAACCCGCAACGTCTCGAAGAGAGCGAGATCGTCGCCGGAAAGCTGATCAAGACGCTAGGCGCGAAGGCGACTATCGAGACGCATTCGAGCCAGCGCAAGGCCCTCGAAGGCGCGGATTTCGTCGTCGTCGCCTTCCAGATCGGCGGCTACGAGCCCTGCACTGTCACCGACTTCGAGGTGCCGAAAAAATACGGCCTGCGCCAGACCATCGCCGACACGCTCGGCGTCGGCGGCATCATGCGGGGTTTGCGCACCGTCCCGCATCTCTGGAAAATCTGCGAAGACATGATGGCGATCTGCCCCGACGCCATCCTCCTGCAGTACGTCAACCCGATGGCGATCAATACCTGGGCGATCGCGGAAAAGTATCCACTCATCAAGCAGGTCGGCCTCTGCCATTCGGTGCAGGGAACGGCCTTCGAGCTCGCCCGCGATCTCGAGATTCCGCTCGAAGAAATCCGCTACCGCGCCGCCGGCATCAACCACATGGCTTTCTACCTGAAATTCGAGCACCGGCAGGCCGATGGCAGCCATCGCGACCTCTATCCCGATCTCGTGCGCGGCTACCGGGAAGGGCGCTTCCCCAAGCCCAGCCACTGGAATCCGCGCTGTCCGAACAAGGTGCGCTACGAGATGCTGACCCGGCTTGGATATTTCGTTACCGAGAGCTCGGAGCATTTCGCCGAATACACGCCCTATTTCATCAAGGAGGGCAGGCCCGACCTGATCGAGAAATTCGGCATTCCGCTCGACGAATATCCCAAGCGCTGCATCGAACAGATCGAGCGCTGGAAGGGGCAGGCGGACGCCTACCGCAGCGCAGAAACCATCGAGGTCGAGGAGAGCCATGAGTATGCCTCCTCGATCATGAACTCGGTCTGGACCGGCGAGCCCTCTGTCATTTACGGCAACGTCCGCAACAATGGCTGCATCACCTCGCTGCCGGAAAATTGCGCGGCCGAAGTGCCGTGCCTGGTCGATGCGTCCGGCATCCAGCCGACCTTCATCGGTGCCCTGCCGCCGCAACTGACGGCGCTCATCCGCACCAACGTCAATGTGCAGGAACTGACGGTCGAGGCGCTGATGACGGAAAACTGCGAGCATCTCTACCACGCGGCGATGATGGATCCGCATACCGCCGCCGAACTCGATCTCGACCAAATCTGGTCGCTCGTCGACGATTTGCTGGCCGCCCACAGCGAGTGGATTCCGGAGTGGGCGCGGGTCTCGAAAAAAACTCAGGCTGCGTGAGCCGTGGGGCGCATCGGTCACGCCCAAGACAGATTGACCGCCTGTGCCGGCTCGTCGTGTCGGCCGATGTCATCTCTCTTGCATCGGCCGGATCGTTGTCCTAATCTCGTTTGAGAAAACCTTTTCCCAAGCTTCTTCTCGTTCACAGGCCCAAAGGCCGATATGGCGGGAATGCAAGAGAAAAGCTTTTCTCAATTTAAGGTCGAGAGATGCCTTCCGACGCACAGCCGACGTCCGTCTTTGCAAAGCCCGTCACCTTGCGCGAGGTGGCCGCTGATGCCGGCGTGAGCGTTGCGACGGCCTCGAAGGCTCTCAACGGGCAGGGACGGATGACTGCCGAGACGCGCGAGCGCATTCGCGAGACGGCGCAGCGTCTCGGGTTTCGGCCTAACGGTCTGGCGCAAAGCCTGTTGCGGCGGCGCAGTTTTACCGTCGGCCTGCTGACCAACGACACCTATGGCCGGTTTTCCTTGCCTGTCATGTCGGGCATTTCGGACGCGCTGGTCGACAACGGCGTCTCGGTGTTTCTCTGCAACGTCGAGGACGACCCGCGTCTCGGCCAGCTCCATGTCGATGCGATGCTGGACAAGCGCGTCGACGGCATCATCGCCACCGGCAAGCGGATCGACCGCCATCTGCCGGTCGATCTGTCCAATCTCGGCATTCCCGCGATCTACGCCTTCACCCAGCCTGATCCCGGCGCCATCGCCTTCGTGTCGGACGACGCCGGCGGAGCACGCCTGGCCGTGGAACATTTTTGCCGGCTTGGCCGCCGCCGCATCGCCCATGTCACCGGTCCGTCCAGCTTCGCGGTGGTGCATGAGCGCGCCCAGGCTTATCGCGACGTGCTGACCGAAGCAGGCATGCCCGTCATCGAGCCGCTGCTTGGTTCGTGGTCCGAAGCATGGGGTCGCGAGGCGGTCGGAAAGCTCTTCGACGGGGACGGTGAAAAGCCCGATGCCGTCTTCTGCGGCAACGACCAGATCGCACGCGGCGTCATGGACGCCTTGCGTGAACGCGGCCTGAGCGTGCCCGACGACGTCGGCGTCATCGGTTTCGACAATTGGGAGATCGTGGCCGAGGCGACCCGTCCGCCGCTGACGTCCGTCGACATGAACCTGGCCGCGCTTGGGCGCGAAGCCGGTCTCACCCTTCTTTCGCTCGTCGGCGGGAAACCCGCCGAGCCGGGCATCAGGAAACTGCCGTGCCGGCTGGTGGTGCGTCAGTCATGCGGCCGTCCGCTGGACGGCCTGAAACAAAGCGCCGCGCCAATGGCATCCGCCTGAGACCGCGGCCGAAGCAGGAGGAGAACCAATGAGGACTGCTATTGCCGGGCTCGCCTTTGCCGCGAGCATATTTAGCGCCGCTTTGCCGGCCGGAGCGGCGGAGACCGCCAACATCTGGGTCCGCGCCGACGGCTCGAACTTCATGCCGCGCATCGTGGATGCGTTCAACAAGGGGCACGAGAACCAGATCAAGCTGGACATTATTCCGAATGCCGAAATCATTCCCAAATACGGCGCCGCCGCCGCGGGAGGCACCGCGCCGGACGCGCTCTCGCTCGACCTGATCTACACGCCGGCCTTCTCGGCCGCGGGCCAGCTCGAAGACATCACCGATTGGGCGAAATCCCTGCCTTATTTCGAAAGCCTGTCGCCGGCCCACGTCAAGACCGGCAGCTACAAGGGCCGCATCTACGGATTGCCGTTCTCCGCCGACAGTTCGGTGCTGATCTGGAACAAGAAGCTGTTCAAGCAGGCGGGCCTCGATCCTGAAAAGGGCCCGACCAACTGGGCCGAGATCGAGATGGCCGCCGAAAAGGTCAACGCTCTCGGCGGAGACATCAAGGGCTTCTATTTCTCCGGCAATTGCGGCGGCTGCAACATCTTCACCTTCACGCCGCTGATCTGGGCTTCGGGTGGAGACATCCTCACCGAGGACGGCTCCAAGGCGACGCTCGACAGCCCGCAGCTTCGCGGCGCCATCGACCTTTACCGGTCGATGATTAAGAAGGATCTTGTGCCGCAAGGCGCGCAGACCGACACCGGCTCGAACTTCTTTGCCGCCTTCGCCACCGGCAATATCGGCATCTCGCCGTCCGGAGCTTTCGCCATCGGCGCGCTGAACACCCAGTATCCCGACATCGACTACGGCGTCACCTTCCTGCCGGGCAAGGATGGCGGCTGGTCCTCGTTTGCCGGCGGCGACAATTTCGTCGTCACCAAGGGCACCACGAAGATCGCGGTGGTGAAGGAGTTCCTCGATTTCGCCTACTCCCTGGAGGGCCAGACCATATTGGCGAAATACGGCAGCCTTCCCGTACGCGGCGACATCGCCAAGGAAGCGCTGAAGGATCTTGATCCACGTTATCAGATCGCTGCCGAAGCCATGGCCAAGGGCCGCACGCCCTATACCGTGGTGTTCAACGACCTGATCAACTCCGCCAACGGTCCCTGGACGCAGATGGTCAACGAGGTCTTCTTCGGAGACGACGTCGATGGCTCCATCGCAAATGCCCAGGAAACCATGCAGTCGATCATCGATTCGGCGCAGCAGTAGCAGCAAGTCCGGTGGCCCCTCCGATTGTCGGAGGGGCTGTCGGCCTGCGCGGGGTATAAGCTTGGCATGAGCGCAAATTCTACGCTTTTGCGTCGCCGCAAGCTGGTTGGAGCCGGCCCGCGGCAATGGGTCGGCCTGCTCTACGTCGCGCCGGCTGTCGCCCTCGTCATCGTCTTTTTCATCGTACCGCTCGGCATGACGGTATGGATGTCGCTGCACAACTGGCCGCTCATGGGGGCGCACAGCTACATCGGCCTGGATAATTACTGGGCGATCATGCGGGACAATCGCTTCTGGAACGCGTTGCGCTTCACCGGCTTCTATACGGTGGTGGTGACGGTCGCGATCTTCGCCGTCGCTTTTCCGCTGGCGCTTTTCATCGAAAGACCGCGACCCCTGACCGGCTTTTACCGGACATTCTTCTTCATGCCGGTCGTCGTCGGTTTCGCATCGGCCAGCCTGCTATGGTCGTGGCTTCTCAATGTCGATTCCGGCTTATTCAGCCCGGCCGCCTTCGAACTCGGCCTGACCGAGAAGAAGGTCAATCTGCTTGCGACGTTCCAGCCGGCCTTCTGGTCGATTATCGCCATGGTCGTCTGGAAGGTGGCCGGCTTTACAATGATCATTCTGATGACCGGCCTGCAATCCATACCGCCGGAACTGCAGGAGGCGGCGACGATCGACGGGGCGGGGCCGCTCGCGCGCTTCCGCGCCATCACTCTGCCTCTGATGCGCCGCACCATCGCGCTGGCGCTTATCCTGTCGGTTGCCGGCTCGGTCCTGGCGTTCGACCAGTTCTACATCATCCTGCGCGGCGGGCCGCGCAACCAGACGCTGACCGCCGTGTACTGGATCTTCAACCAGTCATTCGTGTCGTTCAAGCTCGGCTACGGCGCAGCACTTTCGATGGTCCTGCTGGTGATCCTCGTCGCGCTCAGCCTCATCCAGCTCCGGCTGCTGCGCAAACCCGAGGGACTTGACTGATGGCGCAGGCGCGAAAGCACAGCAGCCGCATCGGGCTGCGGATTGCCGAGCACTCGACGGGCATGATCGTGTCCGCGCTTTTTCTCGCGCCGATCATCTGGACCGTGCTTTCGACCTTCAAGCCGGCGCAGGAGGCGCGTCAGCCGCCGCTGCCGCCTTGGCCGACGACAGGCTTCTCGGTCGAGAACTACGCCACGCTCAACACGTTCGGCGACGGCCTCTGGCTGCCGGCGCAAAACAGCATCTATGTCGCGCTGATGACGATGCTGCTGTCGGTGGTCGTCAGCGTGCTCGCCGGATACGGTTTCTCGCGCTTCCGCTTTCCGCTCAAGAACCTGCTCTTCGTCATCATCCTTTCGACGATCATGATACCGTTCCAGTCGATCCTGACGCCGATCTTCCTGGTTCTGACCAAGATCGGCCTGCACAACACGCTGACCGGGCTGGTTTGCGTCTATGTCACGCTGCAGCTGCCGTTCTCCATCTTTATGATGCGCAACGCCTTCGACGCGGTTCCGCGCGAGATCGAGGAAGCCGCCCGCATGGACGGCGCCAACAACATCACCATGCTGGTGAGAGTGATGCTGCCGCTGGTCTGGCCGGGCATCGTGACTATCGCTCTGTTTGCGTTCCTCGGTGCGTGGAACGAGTTCTTGGCCGCGCTCGTGCTGATGACGGACCAGTCCAAATTCACGCTGCCGATCATGATGACGGCGCTTCAGTCGGGCCGGTTCGGTGCGATCGACTGGGGCGCGGTGCAGGCGGGCGTAACCGTGATGATGGTGCCTTGCCTGGTGCTCTTCCTGCTCCTGCAGCGCTTCTACATCCGCGGCCTCATGGCAGGGGCCGTGAAGTGACCGAAATCGACCGAACGGGAGAAAATCCATGACCGCATCTCAATCCGCCAAACCGGGCAAATCCGCATTCCGTCCGCTGCCCGTTCCGCAGGTCGACATTCGCGGCTTCTGGGGCGACCGGGTCGACGCCGTTGCGTCGCGCACGGCCGACATCCTGTACGATCGCTGCGTCGAGGCCGGCATGCTCGACCAGATCGATCCCGACCGCGACCCGCCCGGCGTGCGCATTCCCTTCCACGTCAATGACGGCTTCACGGCCTCGACCGTGACGACCCAGATGTTCTGGGATTCCGATCTCGGCAAAACCATCGAAACGGCCGCCTATTCGCTCTATCGGCGCAAGAACGATGCGCTCGAGCGCAAGATCGACGCCGTAATCGACATGTACGCGAAGCTGCAGCAGCCCGACGGCTACCTCTCGAGCTGGTACCAGCGCGTGCAGCCCGGCAAGCGCTGGACCAATCTGCGCGATTGCCACGAGCTTTATTGCGCCGGCCACCTGATCGAAGGCGCGGTCGCCTACTACCAGGCCACGGGCAAACGCAAGCTGCTTGACGTGATGTGCCGCTACGCCGACCACATCGCGGCGATGTTCGGGCCGGAGCCGGACAAGAAAAAGGGCTATTGCGGCCACGAGGAGATCGAATTGGCGCTGGTGAAGCTGGCTCGCGTGACCGGCGAACGGAAATACATGGACCTTGCCAAATACTTCATCGACCAGCGCGGCCAGCAGCCGCATTATTTCGACGAGGAGGCCCGCGCCCGCGGCGCCGATCCCAAGGACTTCCACTTCAAGACCTACGAATACAACCAGTCGCACAAGCCGGTGCGCGAACAGGACAAGGTCGTCGGCCACGCGGTCCGGGCGATGTATCTCTATTCGGGCATGGCCGACATCGCGACCGAGTACGGCGACGACAGCCTGCGCATTGCGCTCGACCGGCTTTGGGACGATCTGGTCTCAAAGCGGCTCTATGTGACGGGCGGCCTCGGCCCCTCCGCCGACAATGAGGGCTTTACCAGCGACTACGATCTCCCGAATGAAACGGCCTATGCCGAGACCTGCGCGGCGGTCGGCCTGGTGTTCTGGGCAAGCCGCATGCTCGGCATGGGGCCCAATGCGCGTTACGCCGACATCATGGAGAGGGCCCTCTACAACGGCTCGATATCAGGCCTTTCGCTCGACGGCTCGTTGTTCTTCTACGAAAATCCGCTCGAGAGCCGCGGCATCCACAACCGCTGGAAATGGCACCGCTGCCCGTGCTGCCCACCCAATATCGGGCGCATGGTCGCCTCGATAGGCAGCTACTTCTATAGCCTGTCGGACGATGCGCTGGGCATTCATCTCTACGGTGACAGCACGGCCCGCTTCGAGGTCGGCGGCAGGCCGGTGAGCCTGACTCAGACCAGCCGGTATCCGTGGGACGGTAAAATCTCGATCGCCGTCGAACCAGACGCGCCGACCGAATTCACCTTGCACCTGCGCTTGCCGGCCTGGTGCGGCAAGGCGGCTCTCAGGGTGAACGGGGTTGAAGTCGATCTGGACGAGGTCGTGAGCGACGGCTATGCCGCGATCCGGCGCGAGTGGCACAAAGGCGACCGAGTCGAACTCGATCTCGACATGGCTGTCGCCCGCCTGTTTGCCAACCCGGAGGTGCGGCAGGATGTCGGCCGCGTCGCACTTTCCCGCGGCCCGCTGATCTACTGCGTCGAGGAGACTGACAATGCCGGCCAGTTGCATCGCGTCGCCTTGCCCCGGACGGCAACGATCGAGGCGCATGACGAGCCGAATCTGTTAGGCGGCGTCGTCACGCTTTCTGCTGCCGCCAGGAGGGACGCCTCGGAAAATTGGGAAAGCGGCCTTTATCGCACCGAACCGCCGGCCGTCGACGAGACGAAGCTCACCGCCGTCCCGTATTTTGCCTGGGACAACCGCGAACCCGGCGAAATGCTCGTCTGGCTAAGGAGTTCGTAATCCGGAGATTGCTCCCGTCCCGGACTGCGCGGTTGCCTCACTTTCCTTCCGTTTGCTGAAGCACCGCCGGCCCGAGCCCCATTTCCGTCAGCCGTGCACACACGGCGTCTATGACGGCGTCCACTGGGCCGGCGATGTTGACTGCCACCACGCCCGGTTCCGCCGTAGGGTCTTCCAGCGTCGCGAACTGGCTGTCCAGCAGCGAGGGTGGCATGAAGTGGCCGCGCCGCTCGCCGATCCGCTGCCGCAGCAATTCGTGCGATCCCTCCAGGAACACGAAGACCAGATCGCTTCCGGCTGCATGGCGAAGGCGATCCCGATAGGCTTTCTTGAGCGCCGAGCAAGTGACGACAAGGCCGTTGCCATGCGCATCGCGCAATGCCTCGCCGATAAGATCCAGCCAGGGCCAGCGGTCGGCGTCGTCGAGCGGAACGCCGGCCGACATCTTTTCGACGTTCTGGCGCGGATGCAGCGCATCGCCCTCCACGAATGCGAAACCAAGGCGCGCGGCGACGCCCTCGCCGACGCTCGTCTTGCCGCAGCCGCTAACGCCCATCACCACGATGAGCGCCGGCTCAGAGGTAGGTCGTGATGCCGCCGTCGACATAGGATATCTGCCCGTTGACAAAGGAAGACGCTGCTCCTGAAAGAAACACCGCCGCGCCGACCAGTTCCTCGACATTGCCCCAGCGCGCCACCGGAGTGCGGTTGGTCAGCGCCAGGCCGATGCCTTAGGTCGACCCGGTTTACCAAGGCACGAAACCCAGTCAACTCGAAGAGCGAGCTCAACCCACCTCCCTGAAACAAGATCAGGCAATGAGAATCTTTTCAGTGCCGCCGATCGTCTTGGAAGCAGGTCAAACACGAGCGCCGTTGAACGCCGCATTTCCCGGTCCCGGCGGACCGTCTGAAAACAAGGATATTGCATTGCGTTATGATGAATGATAAAAATCAAAAATCGTCAGTTGTCACTAAAGGTGGCCGAGCGTATGAATATAAGGGCGCGTCTTTCGCCGGAAGAAACACGTCTTCGGATCATGGAAGTGGCCGAGGAGCACTTTCGCCGTATCGGCTACGCCAAGACAGCGGTGGCCGACATAGCGACGGCGCTCGGCATGTCGCCGGCTAATGTCTATCGCTACTTTCCGTCAAAAAGCGCGATCAAGGACGCGATCTGCCACCGGCTGCTCGACCAGGAGCACGCGATGATCGAGGAGATCATCGCCTCCCCGGAGCCGGCGGCTACACGCCTTGAGCGCATCATTCTCGGCATCAACAGCTACAACAGGGCGCAGTTCGTGAAGGAAAAGCGCCTGCACGACATGGTCGAAGTGGCAATGGCCGAGAATTGGGAAGCGATGCAAGCACATTGCGAAAAGATCAAAGGCTATTACTCCACGGTGATCGCCCAAGGCATCGCCAGCGGCGAATTTGCCGCGCTCGATCCAGCCACGGCTGGCGAAACCGTGTTCACGCTCTGCACCGGTCTTTGCCATCCAACCATCATTGCCCAGAACAACGGCGAGACTGCGGAAGACGACGCGCGCCGCGCCGTCGCCCTGATCCTTCGCTCCCTTCGTCCCTGATCCCCGTTTGAGGATATGATCATGCGTTTGGTACGACTTATCCTTCCGATCATGGCGCTGACGGCGCTGGCGGCTTGCTCGGAGAGCAAGTCCGAAGTGAAGAATGAACCGCCCCAGCGGCCGGTTCTAGCGCAGCAGGTCCATTACGAACCGGCGGTTCAGGAGCGCAGCTTCGTCGCCACTGTGCGTCCGCGCATCGAGAGCGATCTCGGCTTCCGTGTCGCCGGCAAGGTGGCGCGCCGCCTGGTAGAGGTCGGCGAAACGGTGAAAGCCGGCCAGGTGCTGGCCGCGCTTGATGAGGCCGATCTCGGGCTCCAGCTCGATCAAGCACAGGCCGAATTTCGAGCCGCCAAGGGCAACCAGGTGCAGGCGCTGGCCGAACTGAAACGCGGTGAGGTGCTGCAAAAGCAGGGCTGGTCCACACAAGCCAGTCTCGAAAAGCTGCGGGCGGCGACCGACGAGGCCGACGGGCGCGTTCTTCGCGCCGAGCGCGCCGTGTCGCTGGCCGAGAATTCGCTGACCTATGCCAGCCTGCGCGCCGACGCCGATGGCGTGGTCACAGCTACCGCCTTGGAGCCGGGCCAAGTGATAGCTGCCGGCCAAATGGCGATACGTGTGGCGCAACTGAAGGAGAAGGAGGCCGTCGTCGCGGTTCCCGAGGCTCTCGTCGACCGTCTTGCCAAGGGCAAGGCCACGGTGAGCCTGTGGTCGCAGCCGGACCACGTCTATGCCGCCCGATTGCGCGAGCTCTCACCGGGCGCCGATGCCGCCACCCGCACGTACCAGGCCCGCTTCACGATCCAAGAGGCGGGCGACGATGTCCGTTTCGGCATGACGGCCACCGTAACTCTGAGCGATCCGGCCTCGGGCCAAGTGGCGCGCCTGCCGCTCTCCGCCGTCATCGACGCGGGCGAGGGTCCGGCGCTCTTCGTGGTCGACAAGGAGACTGGAGGCCTGCAGCAAAAGCCTGTCGAGGTCATGGGCTACGAGGCGCGCGACGTGCTGGTGAAGAGCGGCGTGAAGGACGGCGAATGGGTCGTCGCCCTGGGCACACAGAAGCTCGATATCGCACAGAAGGTGCGAGTGGTCGACAAGCTGCAATTCTGATTTTGCGAAACGGCCGGCGAAGCAGCTTCGCCAAGAACAACTAGCGCGGGAAGCAAGATTTCGCTGCGCGAAACCTCAGGGAAATCGACGATGGGCCGCTTTAATCTCTCCGGCTGGGCCGTCCTGCACCCCCCGCTGATGCTTTTCCTGATTCTGATGCTGGGGGCTGCCGGGGCCTTTTCCTATCTCCAGCTCGGGCGCGCCGAGGATCCGAACTTCACCATCAAGGTCGCGGTCGTCACGGCGATCTGGCCGGGCGCCACCGCGCAGGAAATGCAGGATCAGGTCTCCGACCGGATCGAGAAGAAGCTGCAGGAACTGCCCAATTTCAACAAGGTCACGACCTACACCAAGCCGTCATTCACGGCGATGCAGGTCGAGTTCAAGGATTTCACGCGGCCCAGCGAAGTGCCGCAGCTTTTCTATCAGTTGCGCAAGAAGCTCGACGACATCCGCTCCGACCTTCCCTCGGACCTGATCGGTCCAAACGTCGACGACGAATACGGCGACGTCGACTCCATCCTTTACATGCTGACGGCCGATGGCGCCGATTACGCGCAGTTGAAGCGCGTGGCCGAGACCATGCGCCAGAAATTGCTTTCGGTGGCCAATGTCACCAAAGTTAACCTGTACGGCGAGCAGGACGAGAAGATCTTCGTCGAGTTCAGTCACGCCAAGCTTGCCACACTCGGAATTTCGCCGCAGGCAATCTTCGATCTGCTGGCGAAGCAGAATGCCGTGACCCCCGCCGGCACTGTCGAGACGGGCGCGCAGCGCGTGCCCTTGCGCGTTACCGGCGCAGTCGACGGCGTTCAGGCGGTTGCCGACATACCGGTCGAATCGGGCGGTTCCAACTTTCGGCTCGGCGACATCGCGATGGTGACGCGCGGCTTCGAAGATCCTCCGAGCTATCTCGTGCGCCAGCGCGGCAAGCCGGCGCTCGGCATCGGCGTCGTGATGGCCAAGGGCGCCAACATTCTCACACTCGGCGAGGACGTCGGCGCCGCGATGAACCAGATCGAGGCGAGCCTGCCGCAAGGCATCAATCTGGAGCAGATCGCCGATCAGCCGCACGTCGTCGATCACGCCGTCGATGAATTCATCACATCCTTTGGCGAGGCTTTGGCCATCGTGCTGCTGGTCAGCTTCGTATCGCTTGGCTGGCGCACCGGGATCGTGGTCGCTCTGTCGGTTCCGCTTGTGCTCGCCATCACCTTCATTGTGATGAACATTATCGATCTCGATCTGAACCGGATCACGCTCGGTGCGCTCATCATCGCGCTCGGCCTGCTTGTCGACGATGCCATCATCGCCGTCGAGATGATGGTGGTGAAGATGGAACAGGGATGGGAGCGGAGCCGCGCCGCCTCATTCGCCTGGACCTCGACTGCCTTCCCGATGCTAACCGGCACGCTGGTGACGGCGGCAGGCTTTTTGCCGGTCGGCTTTGCCAATTCGGCGGTCGGGGAATATGCCGGCGGTATTTTCTGGGTCGTGGCGATCGCGTTGATCGCGAGCTGGCTCGTGGCGGTTTTGTTCACGCCGTATCTCGGCGTCAAGCTTCTGCCCGACTTCGCCAAGGTCGCGGCCTCGCATCACGATCCACACGAGATTTACGAGACGCGCTTCTACCGCGCCCTGCGCCGGCTGATCGACTGGTGCGTGCGCCACCGCGTCATCGTTGTTGTTGCGACGCTCGGCATTTTCGCCGCCGCCGTCGTTGGGTTCGGCCGGGTGCAGCAGCAATTCTTCCCACTCTCCGAACGCCCCGAACTGTTCTTCCAGATGCGCCTGCCGGAAGGCACCTCGATCGGCGTGACGACCGAGACAGCGCGCAAGGCCGAGGCCATGGTCGAGGGCGACGAGGATATCGCCACCTATACGACCTATATCGGCCAGGGCTCGCCGCGCTTCTGGCTCGGCCTCAATCCGCAATTGCCGAATGAGGCCTTCGCCGAAATCGTCATCGTGTCGAAGGACGTGGATGCGCGCGAGCGCATCAAGGCGAGGCTGGAGAAGGCGCTGGCGGCGGGCGCATTGGCGGAGGCGCGCGTGCGCGTCGACCGCTTCAATTTCGGGCCGCCGGTAGGCTTCCCGGTACAGTTCCGTGTCGTCGGTCCCGACGCGATGGAGGTGCGCCAAATTGCCTACCAGGTGCGCGAAATCATGCGCACCAACCAGAACGTCATCGATCCGCATCTCGACTGGAACGAACGCATGCCTTCGGTCCGGCTCGATATCGACCAGGACCGCGCCCGCGCGCTCGGACTGACACCGCAGGATGTCGGCCAGACCCTGCAGACCCTGATCTCGGGCTATGGCGTCACCAACATCCGTGACGGCACCGAGAAGATCGAGGTGGTGGCACGAGCTGTTCCTTCGGAACGTCTCGATCTCGCCCGCATCGGCGATCTCACGATCCTGTCGCCCAATGGCAATGCCGTGCCCTTGTCCCAGGTCGCGCACATCGTGCCGGATTCGGAAGAATCGATCCTCTGGCGGCGCAACCGCGATATGTCGATCACAGTCCGCGCCGACGTCGTCGACGGGGTGCAGCCGCCTGACGTCACCAACCAGATCTGGCCACTGCTGACGGAGCTGCGCGACAAGCTCGAGCCCGGATATCGCGTCGAAATCGGTGGCGCGATCGAGGAGTCGGAGAAGGGCAACAGCTCGATCTTTGCGGTCTTTCCACTGATGCTGATCGCGATGCTGACGATCCTGATGATCCAGCTTCAAAGCTTTTCACGCTTGATTCTGGTGTTCCTCACCGCGCCGCTCGGATTGATCGGGGCTTCGCTCGCCCTCAATCTCGCCAACAAGCCTTTCGGCTTCGTGGCCCTGCTTGGCTTGATCGCGCTTGCCGGCATGATCATGCGCAATGCGGTGATCCTGGTGGATCAGATCGAGAGCGATGTGCGCGACGAGGGCCATAAGCTGCGCGTCGCTATCGTCGAGGCGACGGTCCGGCGCGCGCGACCTGTCATTTTGACGGCGCTAGCGGCCATCCTGGCCATGATCCCGCTGACACGGAGCGCCTTTTGGGGTCCAATGGCCTTCACGATCATGGGCGGATTGTTCGTCGCGACCTTCCTGACGCTTCTGTCCCTGCCGGCGCTTTACGCCCTGTGGTTCCGCGGCCGCATCAAGGCAGATGAAAAGGCACCGGCTGGCAAAGAGCCGAAAATAGAAGAGGAAGAACGGCCGCTTTTGCCACTCGCGGCCGAGTGAAGGCTTTTGCGGCTGCACTAGCGTCCTGGCCCGAGGCAAGGAACCGCACTCAAGGACAGGGTCCTGCTTGCTCGTTGATCGCCGTTCGGTCGATGGCCGCTTCTGGTCGACTCGCCGATGGGCGAATGTCCGCTCCGGCTGAGCGGATATCACCACGCCTTCGAAACGATGCTTTGTATAGGTGGCGGAGGGACAGTCCGCCAAACGCCGCCAACGATCAACATCAGGTCAACGCTCTATCGACCGCCACCGGCTGCGACCACGAGCATAGTGACGGCACAAGCTCCGCCGCTCGATGGCTCGCGACTACGCATAAGCGCGACCAGGGCAAGAACATGATCGTCCAGCTTCGCCAGCGTTTTGGCCTGTCCCGTCCAAGCCTGCGAGGCGATCCGCGAAGCGAACTTGATCCGCGAGGGTGCTATGAGCGGCCCGCCCGAAATGCGAAAGCCGGCCGCGCTCGACACGCGGAATGGCTTCGAAATGTCGCTAGGCTTGGCAACCGTAGACAGTCTCGAAATTCCCCGCATTGGGCACGATCGGCAAGCGGCGCGGAGGGCTGCGTGATGGGCTTGTTTGCCGAGTGGCAACCTCAATACGGCGCGCATGGTATTCGCCACCTTTTCCGGAGCGAGACAAGCGACCCGCCGTCAAAGGCTATTTAAAGATAGGCGACCGGACCAGTGAACAACTGGCGCTCAAGTTCGCCAACGACAACGCCTTCGGCTTCGCCTGCAAGCGCAGCCAAATAACAGTCCTGGACGTAGATGCGCCCGACGAGCGATTGCTTGCCGATGCGCTCGACCAACACGGCCCGTCGCCACTCATCATCAGATCGGGCTCGGGCAACTTCCAGGCGTGGTATCGCAACAACGGAGAGGGCCGCCGCGTTCGGCCTGACCCAGCCAAGCCTATTGATATTCTCGGTGACGGCTTTGTCGTCGCACCGCCTTCGCAGGGCAGCAAAGGCCAATATCAAATCATCGCTGGAACGCTGGACGACATCGAGCGTCTGCCGACGATGCGCCGACCGTGCACACGAAACGTACACAATATAACTAAACACCCTTCCCCTTCTCCCCCCTCTACTGGACCATCGATCCCTGAAGGCAAAAGGGACGCTGCCTGTTTCAGCGGCTCCTGCGGGAGATTCGTGGCTGCAACGACTTCGACGAACTCTTGGGCACAGCAAGGACAATCAACATGACGATTTGCGCCCCGCCGCTGGACGATGCTCAGGTTATCAAAATCGCGAAGTCCGTTTGGCTCTACGAGGTAAGTGGGAAAATTGGACGGGCCGACAAGCTAGGGCGACGACGACCCGCGTCGAGATATTGGCCTTTGTTGGCGACCCTCACGCCGCTCTGTTGCTGAACCTGTTGCATGTCTCGCACCCTATCCCAGATACGCCATTCGCTATTGACCAGGTCAAGACGGCGGAACTGCTGGGCTGGCACCGCAACACGATGAATGTGTGCCAGCGACATTGGCTTCCATGGTCGCTACGTGGAGCGCTGCTGCGAAATTATATGAGGAGAAAGTCATCCACCGTCAGGTCGGGCTTGTTCGCCAGGAACGCGACCAACTCCGCCGCTCTCGCACCAGTCCCGTCGACGTCCCAAAGCACTTGCCCCGTGGCCTTGTTGTAGATCAACGTCTCGTTGGCGCTCGTGGCCATGGCGCCCAAGACGAAACTGACCCCCGCAGCCGCCGTCGATCCCGTTCCGACACCGGGCCCGAAGCCCGCATTGTCCAAATGGAAGATATCGTTCCCTAAGCCGAAATCGGCAATTCTGTCGCCGCCCTGCGCAATGCTCGAGAACACGAAGATGTCGTTCCCCCCCGTAGCCATATACGCTGTCGACGCCGCCCTTGCCGTTCAACGTGTTCGCGCCAGCATTGCCATAAATGCTGTTGACGGTATCTGAGCCGGTGAGGTTGATCGCAGTTGTCGCCGCGGCATCTATCGCGCGCAACATCTCCACTTCACTGGCGGAACTGAGCGTGCAACTCGCAGTCGCGTAGACCCTATCAGTGCCACCGCCTGACCCCTCAAGGGCTTGATCTCCCAAGCCGTCAACGTAATATATATCATCGCCGACTCCTCCGGACATCGTGTCGGCCCCGCGCCCGCCTTCGAGCCGGTCGTTGCCCGCCCCACCGCTCAGCGCATCGGTCCCATCCTCTCCATAAAGAGAGTCGTTATCGTTTCCGCCATTCAAGGCGTCGTTTCCAAGCCCGCCATAAAGCTTGTCAATGCCGTCGTCGCCATTCAACGTGTCATTGCCGTCTTCACCGCGAATAGAGTCATCCCCGCCGCGGCCTGACAGAATATTGTTGCCAGCATTGCCATAGATCGCGTTGACGAAATCGTTGCCTGTCAACCAGATCGCCGCTGTCCCGTTCGCAGCACTCGGACGGAGGATTTCGATCTCCGCCAACGAGGATAGCGAGAAGCTTGTTATCGCATTGACCGAATCCGATCCGCCGCCCACCGTCTCGACGACGATGTCGTCTCTATCGACATAAAATACATCATTTCCTGCTTCGCCAGTCAGGCGATCGGCTCCCGCCCCACCGAGAAGAATGTCATTGCCTTCGCTTCCGTAGAGCTTGTCGTCGCCGTCTTCGCCGTAGAGAGTGTCGTCGCCAAGATTTCCAAAGGCTATGTCGTTGTCCGCGCCGCCCCAGATCCGGTCGTTATTTTCCTCGCCCCGGATCGTGTCGTCCCCTTCGTCGCCGTAGAGCAGGTCGTCGTGAATGCCGCCATAGATAATGTCGTTCCCGATACCGCCATATAGCTTGTCAACGCCATCCATGCCGCGCAGCGTGTCGTTCCCCGCCCGACCCCACAAGGCATCGTGTCCGCCGTATCCCTTCAGGATGTTGGTTCCGGCATTTCCATAGATCGTGTTGTTGTAGTTGTTACCGGACAGGTGTAGCGTCGCCGAACTTCCCGCGGAAGCGGCCCGCAGGACCTCCACTTCGGATAAGGGATCGAGATTGTAGCGCACCCGTGCATAGATCGCGTCGCTGCCTCCGCCGGCCGCCTCTACCACCTTGTCCCCGACGTTATCGACGTAATAGCTGTCGTTGCCGGCGCCGCCGGTCATGGTGTCCACGCCGCCGTGGCCATCGAGGATATCGTTTCCGTCGTTGCCGTATAGTTTGTCGTCGCCGTCCTCGCCGTAGAGGGTATCGTTGCCGGCGCCGCCATTGAGTGTGTCGTTGCCCAATCCGCCGTAAAGCTTGTCGGCGCCGTCGTCGCCATTTACGGTGTCATCCCCCCTTCGCCGAAGATGGTGTCGTCGCCGCCGCGCCCGGAAAGAATATTCACTCCGGATTGGCCATAGATCTTGTTGGCAAGATCGTTGCCGGTGCCATTGATGCGGCCGGTGGCTATAAGCGTCAGGTCTTCCACAAAATTGCTGAGCGCGTAGCTGATCGAGGATCGAACGAGGTCAAGGCCGCCGGCGTTGACGCCGTTCTCAAGCTCGCTGACCAGGTCGCCGATATTGTCCACGATGTAGCTATCGTCGCCCGCTCCTCCGTACATTTCATCCGCCTCTACGCCCCCGTTCAGCTTGTCGTTGCCCGAAGAGCCGTAAAGCTTCTCGCTTTCCCATCCGCCGAACAGGTCGTCATCTCCGGCCGTGCCAATAACGGGTGCAGGCAGGCCCTCGGCGGCCACAACGAGGTTACGGTAATTCACTGCGTAAGTTTCGGCCGACGTTTCGCGATATATTCCCTGGGCCCAGTACGGTCCAAACTTGTCATTGTATCCGAGGGGGCCGGTGTAGCTTACGATCTGAACGCCATCGCGCGATACGTTGACGAAGCCCAGTCCATCCGGATCCATTCGAACTTCGATCTCGATCTTATACCAGCGATCCCGCTGTATATCGGTCTGATCGTCGTAAAGGATCATTTTCGGTGGGTGAACGGTCATGATCGGTTGGTTCGAGCTGTACGCCGAAACCCGCATCCTCTCGCCTTCCATCTGAATGGAAAACGGCGGACTTGCAGCCAGGTCTCCTTCATCCTCGGTCTGGTGGATCTGGCCAAGAATGAGGAAGTCCGCGGTGTTCCGAGGTCCGCTCTCAATCATGAACTCATAGTCGATCGTATATGTGCGATCGAAATTCATCTTTTTGAGGCTGGCAATCTCGGCGCGTTCCTTTTCCGTGCCTATATCGCCGGAATGTTGATCGCCTCCACGAACTTCGAAGCGCATGACATTGCCGTCATACGCGTAACTCCAGGCCTGCTCGGCATTTTTTAGGTGAAAGCTGTCGGTTTCAAAGAACCCTTCCGGCGGCGTAAGCGCATAGGCGGCCAAAGAGTCGGAGGAAGCCGAGCTGGAGCCATCGTCGTTTGCGGCGGGTTCGTTCGTCGCCCCGACGATCGCGTGCTTGTCCTCTATCTCGACGGGGGCGAAATAGCGAAAGGAGACGGGGTCCGCCGAATGGTCGTGGGACGCGGCGATCAGAGTTTCCGGCGTTCCAGAGTCGGATTCTGCTTCGGTCGCCTGCCCACCGCTCAGGGCGGCGTCGGTCGCATGCGATACCCGAAGAGCCCATTGTCCGTCAAGAATGTCACCCAGATGCTCAAGTCCGAACAGTTGCTCGCCGCCAGCCGCTATCGCCATGGTTTTCTTTCCGCCCATTTCTAGATACGCGTTCAACGTAAACCTTCTCGCCAATGAACGCGACGCTTGAATTCGTAATTGCAGCGCGAATATCGCGAACCAAACAACCAGCCGCACCCATGTTAAGAATGGTAAACTGCGGCAAAGCCAAGAGGAAAAAGATTAATGGGCTGTTTACAGGGAGCCCAGGAGTGCCAGCCTGAACCAGGTTGCGCGTCGCGTATTAGCCCTCTCGATGACTCTGACAAGGAATGCGACCCGCTGCTGTCGTAAAAGCGACAACCTCTGATGGATACAACGTCATCGCTGGCGAGGTGACCTTCAGCCTTGCAAGCTTAACTATCGATCCGGGATGCCGTTGTTTTTCGAGAAATTGGAGAAGACGGCCGGCAGCATGCCGGCCTCCAGAATTTCTTTCCCTAAGCGACGTGAGCCTGCCCTGCTCAAATGAGAGCTGTTGGTGAACATGCCCCGACGGTGCAGCCCGACCGCCTCGCTGCCGGTCGGAAGGAAGGAATCGACGCTCAGCCGGCCGTGGTCGCCGCCTTCGCACCGCATCCGGTCCATCAACGAATCAACGTCGAAATCCCCGAAAATCTGGATCAGGTCGCTCGGGAAATAATTGTGGGTCCGCTTGCAGGAGCCGAGGCGCTCCTCAGGTATTCGGCTCTCAACCCGCTCCAGAGGTGTCATTCCTCCCGCCTCTGAAGCATTTTGCGCGCCGCGCGGGCTTGGCTGGGTTGATATCCTCGGCCACCTGAAGAGCATCCATTGCGCTGCCTGGCGAGCGCTAGAAATGTTCTGGCGCTGCCCCCGCGAGGGCCTTCACCGAGTTCGGACGAGGGTACCGCTGGAACCGCCGCCATACTTGACCGCTACGACTGGCACAGACCTCATGGCAGGATCGGTCCACCCATCAGCCGATCGGGAACAACCTATTGAGACTCCACAACTAGCTAATACTCGAACTCAGTGTCTTCGAGTATATGCCATTCAAGATGCTCGTCGATCAGGTATTGACTGATACGCCGGTTGCGCAGTTCATCGACCTGCTTCCGCTTGCCATCTTCGGAGAGGGGCACGAGACCATGCGAGATGAGAACGCTGCTGGCAGCGGGATATTCGCACGCGGCTTTCGGATCCTTCACGATGGCGTTGATGAAGCGGCGCAGATCCTTCAGTTGCACGAGGCCCTCCTTGACTCTCAGCGGGCCATGAGGGTCGCCGCATCCGGCTGGCGGCTTGATGAGCATGAGCGGGGAGTACCGTGCTTCCAGGAGCCGTCCATTCATGCGGCGCAGATCGACCGCCGCGATCTCGCTCGCCTTGGCTGTGCTCATCTTGATGAAATAGCGCATCGGCTGGTCTCGGTAGCTGAATGAGCCGGGCGCGGTGTCGCCGTGGTCGGACATGAGGATGATAAGGCTGTTGTCGTACCTGCCCGTCTCCTTCAGGACTTCGATGAACTGCTTCATCATGCTGGTCGCGAGCAGGAGCTGTTCCTCATAAGTGCTGTTTTCCAGATTGCCGTGCCGATCCAGGATATAGGGCGGATGCGGCGGATAGGAGTGGAAGAGGGTGTAATTACCCGTGGCCGGACGTCGGGGCTCCTCGGCCAGATAGTCCACGAACTGACGGTAAGACTCGTAGACGCGCATGTCGCCGCTGGGGCGGTCGAAGATCAGTTCCGCCAAAATGCTTCCCGCGCCTCGGCCCTTCCGCATCATCGCCGGGCGGGCAATCGGCGGCGCCGTCCTCAAGAGGACGAAGTCGACCACGAGTGGGAAGTCTGCCGAACCGGAGATTTCATTCCTGAAATCCGCCACGTTAGTCAGCAATCCCCCCCGGCTGTAGAGCGCGTATGCAGAAGTGCGATAGCCGTACGTGTTCAGGTCGGTGATCAGCGAATCGCGGCGCGCCTGCTTCTCCCACGCGGACACCTTCATTGGAAGTGCATAGGTTGTGCCACTGAGGAAGGAGGGAAACGACGAATCGGTGTTCCAGTAGTTTGACTTGGCGTCGATGTAGTGCGTGAAGCCGGCAAATGTGCCTTCATCCATCCCGAGTTCGTGGCGGGCGAATTCGAACCACGGGCCGTAATAGCTGTCGAAAATCAATTGATAGATGTTGAAGCCGTGGGAGGAGGTATTCGCCGGCGCGGCTGTTGCCGCGATCGAGCTTTCCCGGTCCTGCAGTGCAGGAAAGGTCGTCAGCGCATTGCTCGCCACAAGAACCGCCGTGAAGACCGCCGCCGCGCTGCCAATGAGGTGTTCCGGGATAATGTAAAGGAGCCCGGCGCCGACCGCGAAAATCGCAAGCTGCCACAATTGGCCTTGCAGGCTTGCCGTCGCCTGCTCCGATCCCGTTTCCAGCGGCCCGATGTCCAGGGGGAAGAAATAGTCTGCGATGATGATCGAGATCGCGTAGGACGCCAGCACGATTGCAAGAAGTTTTACCACCCTGGCAGGCAGGAAGAGCGAGACGCCCGTAAACAGCGCAGTCAGCAAGACGAACGACAGGAGGAAGTAGATCAGGTACGTCCCCGGCGCCTGGATCTCCGCCGCGTTTGCGCGAATTATCTCAAACGGGAAGGTGATGAGCAAAATCGCCAGCCCGAGCGCTGCGAGGCTCAGATAGGGAGAGAACCGGCGTTTAGTAACGGCTTCGGCTTGCATGGCGAGATGGTCCATTCAGGGTTGCCCGGCATGGCCGTTACGTCGCTCACGGACGGCGAGTTCAATGGCCGCTTCCGTGCCGGCCCCGCGGCCGGTGCGAAGGGTGGCGATCAACGACCATGCATTGCTCGCCATCCAATAAAGACAAACGGCGGCGGGCAGGGGATAGATCAGCACAAGCAGAACGACCGCGATGATCAGGAAGCGTAGCCGTGACAATCGCGTTGCATTCGCAGCCACCGCAGATTCAATTACGGCGACAGCGGTTAGAAGAATTGGCAGCAGGTTGACCGTCACGCCCTGGCCCAGTGACAGCAGCCGGTCCGGCTGCGCCAGGTCGCGGATGAACAGAAACCGTTCCCCGGCAAGGGAGGGATGGTCGGTCAGGAGAAAGAGAGCGGCGAGCAGAAACGGGATCTGGATCAGGAGCGGGAGCAGCGAGGCCATCGAATGGATGGGATGATATTGGTGGCTGGCATAGATGCCCTCGATCCGCTCGAAGCGCTCGCGCCCGGAATAGCGGGCTTTCGCCTCTGCCAGCGCGGGTTGCATCTGAAGCTGGACGAGACGTTCGCACTCCACATGCCTTCTGCCGATCTTCGATAGTGGGAGAGTCACCATGCGCACCAGGGCGCTGAGAAGGATGATCGCAACCCCATAGCTGCCGGAGAGATGATGCAGCCAATCGAGGACGAACCCCATTGGGGCGATGATCGGCCACAGGATGATGCTCAGAGCCCCCATGGCTCTTGCCTTTCCGCAGGGCCTCTAACGAGGCTCAAGATGATAAAGCCTCCGATGCCCGCCCTTGAGGGGCTCGGATGACACTATGTCGAACATCGACGCCACGGTGGTCTCGAAGCCAGCCTGCGTAAGTTCCCCGTACTGGTTTTCCTTGTTGCGCAGCAGAAGCTTGGACATATCGTCATCGAGCGTCACGAGCTCGATCACCACCTCGCAGCCGAAGCCCCGCAGCCAGGCAAGAAATGAAGCGAGTGGTATGTTGGCCGATATGACGACATGATGGATCAGCGCCAGGCAAAGAATCAGGTTCGGCACTGTCCTTTTGTCGAAAGCCTTGCGTTCCCTGCCGTTCCACCCATGGCCGGGCGAGACGTTGGCAAGGTTCATGACGAGCGGGCAGATGTCGCGGCCGCCCTGTGCCTTCTGCTTCTGGTAGAGCCGCTCGATGGCCTTCGGGTCGCCGTCAACCGCCACCACGTAGTCGGAATGGGCGGCGCATATGTCGGAGAAGGTGCCGGTGTTGCAGCCGAGATCCCATGTCAGGCGGCGCGGCACTCGCGATGCCGCACGCTGGACGAACGCCTTCTTGATCTCGAATGAGGCGTCGCCGTAGCTGTGATCGGTGTCGTAGCTGCCCCAGGTGGTGCGCGTCCGCGGCAGGCAAAGCTTGCGGACGGTTCGTTTCAGGCCTTGAATCGTGCCGAGCACCATCGCCTCAGTGTGGTGCACGCGCTTGCGCTGCGATACGCTCTTGCCGCTGCCTTCCGTCAGGGCCTTGGCCTCGTCGAGTTCGATGCCGGCATAGCGTTGCTGCATTCTGGAATGCAGGTACACATGTGTCGGCACGCCCTTGCGCAGGCGCGTGGCGCCGGAGAGCAGCCGGTCGGCGGTCAGCGGATCGATTCCCTCAAGGTCGGCGCGCAGGAACGGCCGAAAATCGACCCCCTTATAGGCCTGGAGCATCAAGGGGTAGAGGAACATCATGCAGAACTGGCGATAGCCGACCCATGGGTCGCCGGCCTTGTACGGTATGAAGGAGGGAATATCGATGAATACCGGCCGGGCGCCGATCCACTGAATGTTGTAGGCGGTCGCGTCCTTCAGGGTCCATCCCGACTGCAGCGCTTCCTCCACCAGGTCGAGATGCAGCAGCGCAGCGTCCTTGAGCATGCCGAATGGCCATTCGTACGGATAGCTTACGAACGGGATGCGTTCATGCTCCAGATAGGCAGCCCATTGGCCGCCGGACTTGACGGTATTGGCGTCAATGAGTCGGGTGGAGACCACCGTTCCGCGGTCGAGCATGGATTGAAAGAAGGGCTGAGCCGAAAGCGCATTCCAGTTGGCAAGCGCTTCCGCGCTTATTCCGCGCAATATCCGGTCACCGTCTTCGTAGACGGCGTTGCTTCTGTCGCGAAACGAACCGTCGTCCGCGGCAAGCACTCTCTCGGCCAGGTTCACCGGAATCCACCGCAACGATTGCGCGAAGTCAATGCTCGCCCTTCTTGTCACGCGCGGCGCGGGGCCGGAGGATGTCGAGCACCTTGTATATGTACTTGCGGCAGGTGTACGAAGCAGCTGCAAAAAATCCTACGATCGCCGTTGTAATAACGCTTCCCGTACCTGGATCTATGTAGGCATAGGCGTCCACGGTTGCCGTCGCGAAGAAGGCAAGCGCAACACATGCAACTCGCAAATTCATTTATGTGTGCTCCCACTAGTCGATTTATATATGACGAAGTCTGCCCTGACTTCCGTGGGCACAACTGTCACGAAACCGTCACGAAACTGTCACAGGCCAAGCTGGAGTACAAGTAGCTGTTATAAAGTTTGATCCCTGAAACATCGGCGGCGCATCGGCTTTGGCGCGGGCTCAGGAAAGTGCACCGCTACAATAGCCAGGGGATCCGGGAGTTGAATGCGCTGGGGCCGGACGGGCAACTGCCCGACGTCACATTTTCACCACTCTCATGATTGCTGACAACGGCCTTTGGCGTAGAAATTGGCCCGCCGACCCGATCGGCGGTCGAGGCACTTGTACGGCGGATATGAGGTGCAAGAGGCGGGACTTGAACGTCGGTCAACAATCTCTCATCCGCGGGTCGGGCCGCATGACCTTGTTTCGTTTGGGGCTGCCTCTGTCTAGGTGGCGAGCGTCAAAGGCTCATAGTGGTGACGAGGGCTCCCCGGCATTGTCCCGCCTCCAGCGCCGCATATCGCCGAGGCTGATGTTTGAGTTTTGCGATCTCCTCTGCTGGCTGTCCTTCAAATAGCGGTCACGCCGCCTTTGGCGCGGATTGAACCGTGCAGGCGATCGACCAGATGAAGCCCACCATCTCGCGTGCGATGGCGGCAACGACGACGTTGGCGTTCTTGCCGCGCGCGCTCAGCCGACGATATCGGGTGCAAAGCCGAACTTGCGCCTTCCACCCGATATCGCGGACGACTTTTGGCAGCGCTTCGATCCGGTCGACCTTGTGCCGGCCGATGCGCGGCCTCATCCTGTAAGCCCAGGCGCCCTCGACCAGCGCGCGCCGGGCATGGGTGTTGCCGGTCTTGGTGATGCCGCCGCGCCAGACGGTCTCGCCACTCGATTGCTCGCCAGGGACCAGGCCGAAATAGGCCATGAGCTGGCGTGGACTGGAGAAGCGTGTGAAGTCGCCGACCTCCGCGACCAGCACCACGGCATTGATCAGCGCGATACCGCGCATTGCCTGCAAGGCATCAACCACCGGGCGCTGGTTCCATTCCGGGAGCAGTCTGAGTATCTGTTCCTCGACCTGCTGCAGGCGCCGTTCCGCATCCATGACGACATCGACGTAGTCCTGAAATGCGATCTGCTGAGCGGGATGTTCGAAGGCCAATGTCGAAAGCCATCGCCGGTAAGCCATTCGCCAGGCCGTCCCACGCTCGTGCTTATGCCCGTGGCGCAGCAGAAATCCCTGAAGATGTTGACGCGCTCGCGTCACCACCTGGCGCACGACGCTGCGCAGCCGGATCAAGTCGCGCATGGCTTCGTGATCGGTATCGGGCACCCAGACGGGGGTCAACTCTCCGGCCCGATTGAGGCGGGCGAGCATGGTGGCGTCGCGACGGTTTGTCTTCACCCGATCGCCAGGCTTCCTCGGAATCAGCGATGGCGCCACCACGTCGCAGCGATGGCCCAGGCTTGTGAGTTGGCGATAAACGCCATAACCGCACGGGCCGGCCTCATAGCAAAACGCCAGCGGCTTGCCGGAACGCCCCAGACGATCGCATAGCTTGTTGATGGCATCAGGGTCGTTGGCAATCTCGCCGAGATATTCCACCGACCCGCCGCGTCCGCTCTCTGCCACCGCGATCGAAATCCGCTCCTTGTGAATATCCAAACCGACAAATCTGATATGTTCCATATGGCCCGTCTCCTATGCATGAGGCTCTGCGCCGGCCAGCCGGCTTAACCCTCGTACCGTTGCATATCGGATGACGGGCCACCTTCAGGCCCAGCAATCATAGGGACTAGAATGATTCGCGGGCTCTTTTCTGAGAACCGCTTTAATGATGGGGAGATTGTAACGAGGCCGACGGCCCGAGAATCGGGGCAAGAAACCTTATTTTACCGTCCTCGAGAAGTGCCTTCAATCTCACGCAGTGGGGATAAAAGTGGGATCAGATCAGGCAATGGCAAAAATGCAATAAATACAACTACATGTCGGTATGCCGCTGGCGGAGGGAGTGGGATTCGAACCCACGGTGGGCTTGCACCCACGCCGGTTTTCAAGACCGGTGCCTTAAACCGCTCGGCCATCCCTCCAGCGGCAAGCCGCTCTATGCGCGAAGACGCCCGGCTTTTCAAGAATTAGGTTTTCGCGGTGCTTGGCAGGCCGGATTTTGCCGGTCTTTGGTCGCGGGTTGAAACCTGGCGCTGCGCGCTGGCGATAGACTTTCCCGCACCGTGCGCCACATTCCCGCCCGTTTCCCGACATAATCGGTTAATAGCGTGTCAAACTATTCCGGCTTACAGTGAGAGGCCGGGGCAGGGGTGCCGGAAGAGTTCGTATGCGCCAACCGCCGCCGATCCGCTCGGTGGGCGGCGGGCAATTCTGAAAAAGTCGGGGATAAATCGCATATGCTGAATCTGGCGCTGACGCGTCCTGGTCGCGCTTCCGCTGTAGCCGCGTTGGCCGTCGCCGCGGCTTTCCTCGCCGCATGCGCGGCCCCGCAGTCGAAAAGCATGGTCAATAAGAACAAGCGCTCCAAGGAATACTTTGCCGAATCCGAATACGGCGTGAAGGCAAGCCCGCGCGTCACCACCAAGCTCTCGAACCTGCAGCGCGGCGGCGGCCGCGACCAGGTCGGCCGACCCTACAAGGTGCGCGGCAAGATGTACTACCCCAAAGAAGACAAGAACTACAAAAAGGTCGGCGCCGCGTCCTGGTACGGCGACGCCTTCCACGGGCGGCTCACCGCCAATGGCGAAATCTACGACATGACGCATCTGACGGCTGCGCATCCCACCATGCCGTTGCCGAGCTATGCCCGCGTCACCAATCTGAAGAACGGCAACTCCGTCATCGTGCGTGTCAACGATCGCGGCCCCTATTCGCACGGCCGGCTGATCGACCTGTCGAAACGCGCTGCCGAAATGCTCGACTACACCCACAGTGGCACTGCGAAAGTTCAGGTGGAATATGTCGGCCGCGCGCCGCTGCACGGCCGCGACGAGCAATTCCTGATGGCCTCCTACCGGCCCGGCAACCGTGCTCCCGATCCGTCCGACGGCCTCGCCACCGGCGTCATGATCGCAATGAACGGTCCGACACCCAGCGCCAATGCCAGCGCGGCCTTTCCGGGCGTGATGTCCGACAGCGCGCCTGCCGCGCAGCCGCAGATCCAGCCGGTGATGGCGGCCGACGCCGGAGCGTTCGGCGATCTCGCTCTGCCGGCCTTCGGCCCGATCGCACCGGACCGGCCGGGCGTCGACATGATCTTCGAGACACAGGTCGCGCTGGCGACCATGTCCTACGCGCCCGACCACCGGCTGCAGAGGGCGGCAAGCGCCTTCGCGGCACTCGAACGCGGTGCCATGTCGCCGGACGAAGTCGCGCAATCCTGGAAGCGGCTCAACCCGGCAGGGGCGGGCGCAGCAGTTCAGCCTTACGTGGCCGCGGGTTCGTTCGCCACGCTGGCCGAGGCCGAACAGGTCGCCGAGGCGCTGTCGGGATTCGGCCGCGCCACGCTGGAGACAGCCGAGATCGACGGCGCCGTGCTCCATTCGGTCAACCTCTATTCCGACGGCCGCAACGGACTGGACGCCATGCTCGAAGCGGCATGGGCGAACGGCGCACCTGACGCCATGACAATCCGCGATTGAGGCTGTTATCTCCGGCTGCGCGTATAGCGCGACCTTGTCGATGTTGATCCGGCGTCTAAATCCCTGCTAGCCTTGCCGTCGTGCATGGCATGCACAAAGGGCAGGGCAGCGATGTTGATGGAATTCCGCCGGGCGACGCTCGCATTGGTCATCGGCTTCGTGGCTGCTCTCGCCGCCGTCGCCCCGGTGCAGGCGCAATTATTCGAGACGAAAGCCGCACAGGCCTTCATGATCGATGCCGAAACCGGCACGATCCTGTTTTCGAAAAATCCCGACCAACCTATTCCGCCGGCCTCGCTCGCGAAGCTGATGACCATGGAGGTGGTTTTCAACGCTATCAAGGCCGGGCGGCACTCGCTCGACGACACCTTCGTGGTCAGCGAGAACGCTTGGCGCACCGGCGGGGCGGGTTCGGGCGGCTCGACCATGTTCGCCGAACTCAATTCCGAGATCAGGCTGGAAGATCTGATCCAGGGCGTGATCGTGCAATCGGCCAATGATGGCTGCATCGTCATCGCGGAGGGCATGGCGGGCAGCGAAGAGAATTTCGCTGCGATGATGACCGAGCGCGCACGCGAACTCGGCCTTACACAATCGGTGTTCAAGAATTCGACCGGCCTGCCTGCCGAGGGCCAGGTGGTGACGGTGCGCGAACTGGTAAAGCTGGCGCTGCACATATTCAACGAATATCCGGACTTCTACCGATATTATTCCCAGCCGGATTTCACCTGGAACAAGATCACCCAGCGCAACCGCAACCCGCTGCTTACCATGAACATCGGTGCCGACGGCATGAAGACCGGCTCCACCGAGGAATCCGGCTATGCGATCGTCGGCTCCGTCGCCCGTGAGGGCAAGCGCCTATTCGTCGCCTTGAGCGGCATGGCTTCCGAGCGCGAGCGCGCCGAGGAAGCCCGCAAGATCCTCGACTGGGGGATGCGGTCCTTCGAGAAGAGCGAACTATTCGCCGAAGGCGAAACGGTTGGCGAGGCGCAGGTCTATGGCGGCGTAAAGTCCGGTGTGGCGCTGAAGGCGGAGGGGCCGATTTCCATTTTCGTGCCGATCACCAATCGCGACCGGCTGACCGCGCGCATCGTCTATGAGGGCCCGGTCATCGCGCCGGTGGAGGAAGGTACGCAGATCGGGGCGCTCCGCGTCTTCATCGGCGGCACTCTGAGCCAGGAAACCCCGCTCTACGCCGCCGAAAATGTCGAGACGGGCGCGTTGCACCAGCGCGCCCTTGATGCGGTCGGCGAATTGCTGGTCGGCTGGCTGCGCTGAAGCAGCGTTCGGCGTGGACTTTTTCCGCTCGGGGGCTATTACCGGTGTTCTCAAAACTATGCAGAGGATCGGGCCACTTGGCGCGCGGATTTTTCATAAGCTTCGAGGGCGGAGAAGGGGCGGGCAAGTCGACGCAGATTGCCCGGCTCGCCGCGAAGCTGCGCGCCAAGGGTTATGACCTCGTCGTCACCCGAGAGCCCGGCGGCTCGCCCGGCGCGGAGGCCGTGCGCCACGTCATCCTGTCGGGCGCTGCCGAGCCGTTCGGGCCGGAAATGGAGGCCGTGCTTTTCGCCGCCGCCCGCTCCGACCATGTCGAACAGCTCATCGCCCCGGCAATCGCACGGGGCAGCATCGTTCTGTGCGACCGCTTTCTCGATCTCGTCGCGTGTCTATCAGGGCGGGGCAGGCGATCTCGATCCCGGCTTCATAACCGCGCTGGAGCGGGTGGCCGTCAACGGCACGATCCCGGACATGACGCTGATCTTCGACATCGACCCTGCCGAGGGGCTGAGGCGCGCAAGTGCCCGCCGCGGCGACGGCACGCCCGACCGCTTCGAAAAGGAGACGTTGGCGGTCCACCAGCGCCGCCGCGAAGTCTATCTCGCCATAGCGCGCAGCGAGCCGGAGCGCTGCGTCGTCATCGATGCTTCTGTAAACCCCGACGAAGTCGAAGATGCGGTAACGACCGCGGTCTTCGCCGCGCTCGAAGCGCGCGCCGCGCCGCGCCGGGCGAAGGAGGGGTGATGTTCGAACGTATCGCGCCGGAACAGCACGACACGCTCGAAGGCGTGCCGGAACCTTCGGAAAACCCGCATCTGCATGGCCATCGGGCGGCGTCGAATATGTTGGCCGCTGCATATCGCGCCGGCAAGCTGCCGCACGCGCTGCTGTTTGCCGGACCGCAGGGCGTCGGCAAGGCGACGCTGGCATTTCACCTGGCCAAGCACCTTCTTCGCCATCCTTCGCATGGCGATGCGCCGGCCGAACTGGCTGCGCCCGACCCAGCTTCGCCGCTGTTTCGGCAAGTGGCGATGGGCGCACACCCATCCGTCCTGCATTTGACGCGGCCGTTCAATGAAAAGACGAAAACCTTCAGGACCGTGGTGACCGTCGACGAGATCCGCCGCGTCAACCGCTTCCTGTCAATGACGTCCCATGACGGCAGCTACCGCATCGTCATCGTCGACCCCGCCGACGACATGAACGTCAACGCCGCCAATGCGCTGCTGAAGAACCTGGAGGAGCCGCCATCCCGCACGATCTTCGTGCTGATCGCGCATGCGTTGGGCAGCCTTTGCCCACCATCCGCTCGCGCTGCCAGATCGTCCGGCTGGGACCGCTGGAACCGGACGACCTCATGGCCGCACTCGAAGATGCAGGCCAGGAGCCGCCGGACCCGCGCGCCCGCGCGGCACTTGCCGAAAGGGCGGCGGGCAGCGTGCGCGAGGCGATCCTTCTGACGCAGTATGGCGGGCTGGAGATCGCCGAGGCGATGGACAGGATAGTGGTCGCGCCAAAACTCGACATCGCCGCCGCCCACAAGCTCGCCGAAGTCGCCGGCGGCCGCGGCCAGGACATCCCGTTCGACATTTTCAATCGCCATGCGCTCGACCTTCTGGCGGATGCGGCGAGCCGCGCCGCACTCGAGGGCCAGGGGTCGCGCGCCAACCGGCTGACCGAAAGCTGGCAAGAGGCGCTGACGTCGGTCACCGAGACCGAGACCTATAATCTCGACAAGAAGCAGCATGCGCTCGGCATGATCATCCGGCTCAACGAAGCGCTTCGAATGTGACGCTGCCGCCTAGCCGTATGGCAATCGCCAGCCCGATGCGTTATCACCGCGACGCTTCCCAAGTCGCCATTTCGAACGGCCTTTCATGTCACGCGAAAAATTCTACATCACGACCCCGATTTTCTATCCAAACGGCAAGCCGCATATCGGCCACGCCTATAATGTGATTGCCACCGACGCGATGGCGCGGTTCCAGCGGCTCGACGGCAAGGACGTGTTCTTCCTGTCCGGAACCGACGAGCACGGGCTGAAGATGCAGCAGACCGCCGACCAGGAGGGCGTGACGCCGAAGGCGCTGGCCGACCGGAATTCGGCCATCTTCCGCGAGATGGAGCAAGCCGTCGGCGCCTCCAATGACGAGTTCATCCGCACCACCGAGCCGCGCCACTACAAGGCCTGCCAGGCGATCTGGGAGCGCATGGCGGCGAATGGCGACATCTACCTCGACCGCTACAGCGGCTGGTATTCGGTGCGGCAGGAGGCCTATTTCGACGAGAAGGAAACCACGGTCGGCGAGGACGGCGTGCGCCGAGAGCCACTCGGTTCGCCGGTCGAATGGAACGAGGAAGAAACCTATTTCTTCCGCCTTTCGGCCTACCAGGACAAGCTTCTCGCGCTCTACGAGCAGCGGCCCGATTTTGTCGCGCCTGCCGATCGCCGCAACGAGGTGATGAGCTTCGTCAAATCGGGTCTGAAGGATATCTCGATCTCTCGCACCACCTTCAACTGGGGTGTGCCGGTGCCGGGCGACCCGAAGCATGTCATGTATGTATGGGTCGATGCGCTCACCAACTACCTCACCGCCGCCGGCTTTCCCGATACGACCGGCGACAAGTGGGATTTCTGGCCGGCGACGCACATCATCGGCAAGGACATCGTGCGGTTCCACGCCGTCTACTGGCCGGCCTTCCTGATGTCAGCCGGCATAGAATTGCCCAAGCGGGTGTTCGCGCATGGCTTCCTGTTCAACCGCGGCGAGAAGATGTCGAAGTCGGTCGGCAACGTCGTCGATCCCTTCGCCATGATCGAGCATTACGGCCTTGACCAGGTGCGCTATTTCTTCCTGCGTGAGGTGCCGTTCGGCCAGGATGGCAGCTACAGCCACGACGCGATCGTCAACCGCACCAATGCCGACCTCGCCAACGATCTCGGCAATCTGGCGCAGCGGTCGCTGTCGATGATCGCCAAGAACTGCGGCGCTGTTGTGCCGGCGCGCGGCGTGCTTGCCGATGCCGACCGCACCATCCTGGCGATGGCCGACGAGGCGCTGGCCACCGCGCGGAAAACCATGGCCGAGCAGTCGGTTCATCAGGCGCTGGCGGCGATCTTCGGCGTCGTGGCCGAAGCGAACCGCTACTTTGCCGGGCAGGAGCCGTGGGCGCTGAAGAAGACCGACCCCGCGCGCATGGAAACTGTGCTGCACACCACCGCCGAGACCATCCGGCGGGTCGCGCTGATGTGCCAGCCCTTCGTGCCGACTTCTGCGGCAAAGCTGCTCAACCTTCTGGCCGTGCCCGCCGATGAGCGCGCATTCGAGCATGCCGGTGAGGCGCATGCGCTGAAGCCGGGCACTCTGCTGCCCGCGCCGGCGGCGGTGTTCCCGCGTTATGTCGAGCCGGTCGCGGCGGAACAGTAGGGCTTTCGAGAGCATGCTTGTCGACAGCCACTGCCACCTCGATTTCCCGGACTTCGTCGACGAGCGCGCGGCGATCGTCGAGCGCGCGGCCAGGGCGGGTGTGGCGCGCATGGTCACGATCTCGACCCGCGTCCGGCGCTTTCCCGACGTGCTGGCGATCGCCGAGGCTTTCGATGCGGTCTATTGCTCGGTCGGCACGCATCCGCACAATGCCGCCGAGGAACCCGACGTGACGGCCAATGAACTGGTCCGGCTTTCGGCCCATCCGAAGGTGGTGGCGATCGGCGAGGCAGGCCTCGACTACCATTACGACAAATCCCCGCGCGACACGCAGGCGAAGGGTTTTCGCGCCCACATCGCTGCGGCGCGGCAGACGGATCTGCCGCTGGTCATCCATGCGCGCAGCGCCGACGCGGACATGGCCGCTATCCTCGAGGAGGAGACGCAAAAGGGCGCTTTCCCCTTCATCCTGCACTGCTTTTCCTCGGGTCGCGAGCTAGCAGAGACCGGCATCAAGCTCGGCGGCTATGTCTCTTTCTCGGGCATATTGACCTTCAAGAATTCCGGCGAATTGCGCGAGATCGCAGCCGGCATTCCGCACGACCGCCTGCTGGTCGAGACCGACGCGCCCTATCTCGCGCCGATGCCGTTTCGCGGCAAGCGCAACGAGCCCGCCTATGTGGCCAACACCGCTGCGGTGCTTGCCGAAACCGTGGGTGTCAGCGCCGGCGAGATCGCAAAAATCACCACCGACAATTTCTTCAGGCTGTTCACCAAGATGCCGCGTCCGGCCGGGAACGCCTGAGCGTGGCGGGCCTGCTGCGCTTCACCATTCTGGGCTGCGGCTCGTCGCCGGGCACGCCGCGCATCACCGGCGACTGGGGCGATTGCGACCCGCTGGAGCCGAAGAACCGCCGCATGCGCGCGGCGGCGCTGGTGGAGCGCATCGCGCCCAACGGTGCCAAGACAACCGTCGTCATCGACACCGGGCCTGATTTCCGCGAGCAGATGCTGATGGCGAAGGTCCGCCGAGTCGACGCCGTGGTCTATACCCACGCCCATGCCGACCACATTCACGGCATCGACGACCTGCGCAGTTACTGGCTGGAGCAGCGCCGGCTGATTCCGGTCTATGGCGACGCGCCAACCGTGGCGCGGCTGAAGGAAGCCTTCGCCTACTGCTTCGCCACGCCGCCGGGAAGTTCCTATCCGCCGATCGTCAGCGCCAGTCTCATCGAGCATGGCGTCCCGTTCACCATCGACGGCGAGGGCGGCGCGCTTACCTTCGAGCCGTTGCCGCAACTCCATGGCGACACGATTTCGCTCGGCCTCCGCATCGGCCCGCTTGCCTATTGCCCGGATGTTAGCGGCTTTCCCGACGCGACCGCTGTGCGGCTGACCGGCCTCGACGTTCTGGTCATCGACGCGCTGCAATACCGCCCGCATCCGAGCCATCTGTCGCTTTCGGAGGCGCTCGAATGGATCGAACGCTTGGCGCCGAAACGGGCGGTTCTCACTCACATGCATGTGCCGCTCGACTATGCGACGGTGGTGCGCGAAACGCCGGACAATGTCGAACCGGCTTATGACGGTATGGTGGTTGAAATACCACTGGAATCAGAATGATGGACGATAAACCTAACGCAAGCGGCAGCATTGAGCGGGTCACCGAGGCCGCGCGCGCCGCCGGCCTGGACATCGAGATCCGCCGCATGGGGGCCTCGACCCGCACCGCCGCCGAGGCGGCCGAGCAATGCGGCTGCACGGTAGCGCAGATCGTCAAATCGCTGATTTTCCAGGGCGAGCGCACCGGTAGAATTTATCTGTTCATGCTCTCGGGCGAGCACCAGCTCGACCTCGCCAAGGCGGCAGCACTTGCGGTAGAGCCGCTGAAACGCGCCGACCCGCGCCATATCCGTGAGGTCACCGGCTTTGCCATAGGCGGCGTTTCGCCGATCGGCCATCTGGCAGCAATTCCGGCGTTCGCCGACGAGGCGCTTCTTCGCTTCGACCGCGTCTGGGCCGCCGCCGGAGCGCATGACGCGGTATTCGCGGCCGAACCCGGCGCATTGATCGCCGCGGCTGGCGCTACCGTCGCCAGCCTTGCCAATCAGGAAAGTGCCACATGACATCGCCGATCATCGACTTCATGCTGAAGCGCAATTCAGCACCCATTCCGGAATTGCGCGAACCGGCGCCCGGCGACGATGAAATCGCGACGATGATCAGGATCGCCACGCGCGTGCCCGACCATGGCCGGCTCGCGCCGTGGCGCTTCATCGTCTATCGCGGCAAGGCGCGCGAGGAGATCGGCGAAAAGCTCGCTGATCTCGCCGAGAAGCGCGAAGGTCCGCTGACGGAGGCACGCCGCAACCAGGAACTGACGCGGTTCTCGCGTGCGCCGCTGGTCATCGGCGTGATTTCGAGCCCGAAGGAGAACCCGAAGATCCCGCAATGGGAGATGTTCCTGTCCGGCGGCGCAGCCGCGATGAGCCTGGTGCTCGCCGCAAATGCGCTCGGCTACGGCACCAACTGGATCACCAACTGGTATTCCGATGTCGAGGAGGGCAGGCGCATATTGGGGCTGGCTCCGCATGAGCGCGTGGTCGGCTTTATCCACATCGGCTCTTACGAAGGCCCCGCGCCGGAGCGTCCGCGGCCGGACGCGACGGCGCTTTATGCCGATTATGCCGGCCCCTGGGAGGCATAGCGTGTTCTACGAACCGGCCAAGGGCCACGGCCTGCCGCACGATCCGTTCAAGGCGATCGTGTCGCCGCGCCCGATCGGCTGGATCTCGACTGTCGCCCTCAATGGCGACGTAAACCTCGCGCCCTATTCTTTCTTCAACGCCTTCTCGACAAATCCCTTCCTGGTCTGGTTCTCCTCGGAAGGCGCCAAGGACAGTGCCACCTTCGCCGGCGAGACCGGCGAGTTCGTAGCCAATCTGGTCGGGCGCGACCTTGCCGAGAAGATGAGCCGCACAGCAGTCGACGCGCCGCGCGGCGTCAACGAGTTCGCCTATGCCGGCCTAACGCCAGCGCCGTCGCGGCTGGTCGCGCCGCCGCGCGTGGCCGAAGCTCCCGCAGCGCTCGAATGCAAGGTGACGGAAATCCTGCGTCCCAAGGCGCTCGACGGCAGCGATTCCGGCGTGTTCGTCGTCACCGGCGAGGTGGTCGGCGTGCACATCGACGACGCGATGCTCACCGACGGCCTGTTCGACGCGGTCAAGGCCGGCAACGTCGCCCGCCTCGGCTACATGGATTATTCCATGGTCAACGAGACTTTCCAGATGCGCCGCCCGCGCTGGGGCAAGGATTAGCTGAGGCGGGACAAGCCGTTGAACCAGAATTGGGTGCTGACCCCGCAAACCATCTCTACTTTGAAACACATCCTGCAGTGTGTAGCGGACAAGGACATTGATGGGCTGAAGAAACTGCCTAACGTCTCATTTGTCTACGACCTTGATGATTTCGTTCATTTTCTTGACAATTACGGAGAGAAATTTTCATCTCCTCCAGAGAATTTTCACCTGTTTATCCACTTGGATAGAGGCAATTCCTCTGGCGATGGAATCGGCGTGGGCTTGCCGATCTGGTCAAGCGGGGCAGATCCCACGGATGTCGAAATCGACATCTGGATCGAGGACACAGCCAATCCGCAACAGATATTCGTGAAGGGGCACCGAATTCCCTAGAGATTTGCCGGCGGCGATCCGGCAGCCTTTGCCCTTGCCAGCAGCCGCTCGGCGCGGCGCAGATGCGGCCGGTCGTACATCTGGCCGTCGATCCCAACTACGCCGGGATCGCCTGCTACCCGAAACGCTTCGACCACCGCCTGCGCATGCGCGACCGCTTCCGGGGATGGCGTGAACGCCGCGTTGATGACCGGCACCTGATCCGGATGGATGGCCATCTTGGCGGTGAACCCATCGCGCTCGGCGTTGCGGCATTCGGCGCGCAGGCTGTTGGCGTCGCGGAAATTCACGAAAACCGTATCGATCGCCGCCGTTTCGGCCGCCGAGGCGGCAAGCACCGTCATCGCCCGCGCCAGCCGGAACACGTCGGTGTAGCGCCCGCTCTGGTCTCGGGTCGCCCGCGCGCCGATCGCGGCGGAAAGGTCTTCTGCGCCCCAGGTCAGGCCGGAGAGGCGGGGACTTGCGCTGTAGCTCCCCGCTGCCAACAGGCCGGCCGCCGTCTCGGTGATGATCGGGATGATTTTTACGCCACCGTCCGGCAGCCCGTTTTCAGCCTCGCGAACACGCAATTTGGCCGAAAGCTGCTGCACATCGGCGAAGCCGTTCGACTTCGGCAGCATGATGCCGTCCGGCTTTGACGGCATCAGCGAAGCGAGATCATCGTCGGTCAGGCCGGACAAAAGATCGTTTATTCTCACATAAATCGCGGCAGATGTTCGCGCACGGTTGCCGCGGATGAAATCCGCCGCGATCCGCCGCGCCGCTTCCTTATTGCCGGCCGCGACCGAGTCCTCGAGGTCGACGATGACCACGTCGGCACCCGCCGAAAAACCCTTCTCCAGCTTCCTTTCCGAATCGCCCGGGACGAATAGCAGCGAACGCATCAGGCCGGTCTCTTCAGCATCATCGCCTGGCGGGTGCATTTGGCGACCAGCACGCCGTGCTGGTTGAAGGCGCGGTGCTCGAATTCGACGATGCCGCGATCGGGCTTCGACTTCGATCTCGCGCACCGACAGCACCTCCGTCTCGACGCTTATCGTGTCGCCATGAAACACCGGGTGCGGGAACACGGTTTCCCGCATCCCCAGATTCGCGACCGTCGTGCCGACGGTTATGTCGTTGACCGAAATTCCGATCATTAGGCCGAGCGTGAACAGCGAGTTGACCAGCGGCTTGCCCCATTCGCTCTTGGCGGCGAAATCAAAATCGATATGCAGCGGCTGCGGGTTCAGCGTCATCACCGAAAACAGCATGTTGTCGCTTTCGGTGACGGTCTTGCGCAGGGTGTGCTTGAACGTCCGGCCGGGCTCGAACTCCTCGAGATATAGTCCAGCCATGCGGCGTTCCTCCGTTGCACGCCCGTTTGATAGGCGCTGCCGTCCCTGCGGGCAAGCCGGTTAAGAAACATGGTGAACCCTTCGTAAACCATTTGTGCCTAGCGTCCTTCCGGGGGCCGGAATCTTTGCCGGCAGGGCTGCGAGTGACATTCATGGTAGTGGGGCATTTCCTGAAATGGATCGGCACGGCCCGCGTTTCGGAAAGAGTCGCGGCCGTGAGCGCTCTCGCCCGCGCCTATGTCGAACGCGACCTGCCGTTCGAGGACCGCTGCGCCGCGGAAGCAGCACTCACGCTGCTACTTGACGATCCCTCCGCCAAGGTCCGCCTGGCCATGGCCGAAGCGCTGTCGATGAGCCATCACGCGCCGATCCAGATCATTGCAGCGCTCGCTTCCGACCAGCCTGAAGTCGCCGCCTTCGTGCTGGCCCGCTCGCCGCTTCTGACCGACGCCGACCTGATCGACCGCGTCGCCACCGGTTCCAAAGCCGTACAGAAGCTCGTCGCCGGACGTCCGGTCGTGTCGATGGCGCTTGCAGCGGCCATTGCCGAGATCGGCGAGCCGGAAGCTTGCGTCGAACTCATCGCCAATTCCGGAGCGGCGATCGCCGCTCTCAGCTTCCGCCGCATGGCCGAGCGCCACGGCCATTTGCCTTCGGTGCGCGAGGCGATGATCGCCGATCCGCGCTTGCCCGCTGATTGCCGGCACATGCTGCTGGTCAAGCTTGGCGACGCGCTGAAGCAGGCGCCGCTGGTCGCCGCCCTGATGGGCGCGGCGCATGCCGATCGCGTCATGCGCGACGCCTGCGTGAAGGCTTCGCTCACCGTCATCGAAAACACGCGCGCCGAGGAGCACGGTGCACTGATCGAGCATCTGCGCCTGCGCGGCGACCTGACGTCGAGCTTCATCATCCGCGCCATCGCCCACGGCAAGGTCGATTTCTTCGGCTCGGCCATGGTTGCGCTGACCGGACAAGCCGAGCACCGGGTGAGGGCGCTGCTCTCCGGTGGCCACGATGCGGCGCTGGCGGCGCTGTTCCGCAGCGCCGGGCTTGCCGCGAGCACCCATGCCGTCATCCTGCGCGCGCTGAAAATCTGGCGCGAGGTCGCCAACGGCAAGCGCGTTGCCGGGGCGCAGGAAGTCACCTGGCTGATGCTGAAGGAACTCGGCGGGCAGGCGTCGACAGGCGATCTTGCCGGCCTGCTAAAATCCATCCACCTTGAGGCACTGCGCGAAAACGCCCGTGGCCACGCACTGGCGATAGCTGCGGCGTGAGCGAAGCGGCCCTTTGAACGACGGAGACGGAATTGGCGTTCAAATGCGAAATACCTGCCATGCCCACGGTCCAGCTGGATGACAACGCCGTGAGAATCACACGTTGGGACTTCGAGCCGGGTGCGGCTACCGGATGGCACGAGCATGGATGGCCTTATTTCGTCATCATGCTGACGGCTGGAACCCTTCGGATTCACGATGGCGTCAATGTCGCCGACGTTCCTCTCGCAGCAGGCCAGGCCTACCGAAGGCCATCCGGCATCAAGCACGACGTGATGAACAGCTCAGAACACCCGATTGCGTTCGTCGAGATCGAAATCAAGCAACCCGATGCTCTTGGAATGGCTTAGGATGTGAGCGGCCTAGCCGCCATTCCTGCTCAGCGCCTCCACAAATCGGATGATCTCGCCGGTCATCCCCTCGTTCCAGAGGTCGTTGTGGCTGTAGGCGTCATGAACCAGAATCTGCTTGGGCTCGGGAGCGATGGCGTAGAGCGCCTCGCCGGATGACAGCGGGATGACGTCGTCGCGCCGGCCATGGATGAACAGTTTTGGTTGCCGCACCTTCGCTATTCTGAGATCGGAGCGGAACGGGTCTTTGATCAGTGGCGCGATAGGCAGATACGGGTAGTGCATCTGGGCGAGCGACAGCACCGACAGATAGGCCGACACCAGGATGATGCCTGCCACCGGCCTTTGCGCGGCAGTGTTGACGGCGACGCCGCTGCCCAGCGACTGGCCAAGCAAGACGATCCCGCCGTCGCTTTGCGCCGAAAGCCAGTCGAACGCCGCCAGGCCGTCCGTCAGCAATCCTTCCTCGCTCGGCGAGCCGCTCGAGCCGGCGTAGCCGCGATAGGAAATCGCGAGGAGGCCTATTCCGCGAGCGGCCAGCGACTGCTCCAGGAAGCCGTAGTTGCCGACCAGGTCGGCGTTGCCGAGGAAGAAAAGCACCGAAGGCTTGCCGGCTTTGCCCTTGCTGAAAAGCGCATGCAGCGTTTCGCCGTCGGGTGTCGCGATCGAAACCTTCTCGCCCCATTCGGCCCGCGATGCCGGCGCGAAGGCCGCTCCGGCCCCGGGATAAAGCAGCGCACGCTGGGAGAAATACATCAGGCCGACCAGCGCCAGATATCCGAGAGCCGCGACGAGCGGCAGGACCAGCAGGAGTTTGGTGGCGCTCACGGGATGCCCACCCAAAAACCTCAGATATCCAGTTCTTCCGTTGCCGCGAACTCGGCCCGTTCCTGGATGAAGCGGAAGCGCGCGTCGGGTTTCGTCCCCATCAGAGCGTCGACGGACAATTTCGTCGCGGCCTCGTCGTCCTCCAGGTCGACCCGAAGCAGCATGCGCTTTCTCGGGTCCATCGTCGTTTCCTTGAGCTGCGCGGCCATCATCTCGCCGAGCCCCTTGAAGCGACCGATCTCAATCTTGCCACGGCCGGCGAATTCCGTGCGCAGCAGTTCGTCCTTGTGAGCGTCGTTTCGCGCATAAGCGACCTTCCCGCCCTGGCTGATGCGGTAGAGCGGCGGCACGGCCATGTAGAGATGGCCGCCGCGGACGAGATCGGGCATCTCCTGGTAGAAGAAGGTGATCAGCAGCGATGCGATATGCGCGCCGTCGACATCGGCGTCGGTCATGATGATGACCCGGTCGTAGCGCAGATCCTCGTCGCGGTATTTCGAGCGCGTGCCGCAGCCCAGCGCCTGGATCAGGTCGGAAATCTGCTGGTTGGCGGTCAGCTTGTCATGGCCGGCGCTGGCGACGTTGAGGATTTTCCCGCGCAGCGGAAGAATGGCCTGCATCTGTCGATCGCGCGCCTGTTTCGCCGAGCCGCCGGCCGAATCGCCCTCGACGATAAAGAGTTCAGCGCCGGCCGCTGCATTCTGCGTGCAGTCGGCGAGTTTTCCAGGCAGCCGCAATTTGCGCACCGCGCTCTTGCGCGACACTTCTTTTTCCTGGCGCCGCCGCACCCGCTCGTCGGCGCGCGCGATCACCCATTCGAGAAGCTTCGAGGCCTCCTGCGGATTGTCGGCCAGCCAATGGTCGAACGGATCGCGGATCGCCGTCTCGACAAGCCGGATAGCCTCGACAGACGCCAACTTGTCCTTGGTCTGGCCGACGAATTCCGGCTCGCGGATGAACACCGACAGCATGCCCGCCGCCGAGATCATCACGTCCTCGCTGGTCACCACCGAGGCGCGCTTGTTGCCGGTCAGGTCAGCATAGGCGCGCAGGCCTCGGGTCAGCACGTTGCGGAAGCCGGTCTCGTGCGTGCCGCCTTCGCCGGTCGGAATGGTGTTGCAGTAGGAATTGACGAAGCCGTCGCCGCCGAACCAGGTGACGGCCCATTCGATCGAGCCGTGTCCGCCCTGCTTTTCGCTTTTGCCGGCAAAGATTTCGCGCGTGATCTGGAATTCGTCGCCGAGCGAGGCTTTTAGATAATCCTTCAGCCCGCCGGGAAAATGCAGCACCGCTTTGGCGGGGGTCGGATCCTTTTCCTTGATCAGCAGCGGATCGCACGACCAACGGATCTCGACGCCGCCGAACAGATAGGCCTTCGATCGCGCCATGCGGTAGAGCCGCGCCGGTTCGAAATGCGCGCCCTTGCCGAAAATGTCGGGGTCGGGGTGGAAGCGGATTTTTGTGCCGCGCCGGTTGTGCACGTCGCCGAGCGCTTCCAGCCCGCCCTGCGGTATGCCGCGAGAAAAGCGCTGGCGATAGAGCTGGCGGCCGCGCGCCACCTCGACCTCGAGAAGATCCGACAGCGCGTTGACCACGGAAACGCCGACGCCGTGCAGGCCACCCGAAGTCTCATAGACCTTGGAATCGAATTTGCCGCCGGCATGCAGCGTGCACATGATCACTTCGAGCGCGGATTTCTTTGGAAATTTCGGGTGCGGATCGACCGGAATGCCGCGGCCATTGTCGGTGACGATCAAAAACCCGTCGGCGCCAAGCTCCACATCGATGAAGGTGGCGTGGCCGGCCACGGCTTCGTCCATCGAATTGTCGATGACTTCGGCGAAGAGGTGGTGCAGCGCCTTCTCGTCGGTGCCGCCAATATACATGCCCGGCCGCCGGCGCACCGGCTCCAGCCCCTCCAGCACCTCGATGTCGGCGGCGCTGTAGCCTTCGCTGCCGTCCTTCACCTGCGGCGTCGCCCCGCGCTTGGCGGCGGCCTGCACGAGCGGATCGGCTGGACGCGCGCGGGTCGTGGCTTTTGCCGGCGGCTGGTCCAGATTGGCGAAAAGGTCGTTGTTGTCGTCCATGAATTCCTAGATCGGTTGAGTAGGCGAATCAGGCTCAGATACTGTCATGCTTTGGCTCGCACGGGCAGCGGTTCCTAAGATGTTCCGGGCAAGCGACTTCGATTAGGCAGCGCGGATCGTCGGGATGCCGCTGACGTCCACTTCCCGCTCGGCATGCCAAGCGTCGTACGAGGCCTGCATCCGAAGCCAGGTTTCGGGTCCGTTGCCCAGCAACTTGCCGAGCTTTGCGGCTATCGTCGGACTCACCGGCTTCCTTTCGGCGGTGATATCGTAAAGCATCTGGCGGGAGATCCCGAGTAGCCGCGCAATCTCTGCTTTTGGCTTACCCAAATCGGGAATGATGTCGTCCAACACAGCTCCGGGGTGGCTCGGGCAGCGCGTTGGGTCCCTTTTCGCTTCATACTCTGCCATCGATCTCTTCCTCAATGGTACTGCTCGAAGTCGACGTGATAGGCGTTTTCGCCAGCGAACTCGAATGTGATACACCACGGTCCACTTACATGGATTGTGTACCGTGTCGGCCTGAATCCTTTGAGCGCATGAAAATTGTAGCCCGGCAAGTTCAGGTCCTCGATTGATTTCGCGTCGTTGAGAACGTCGAGGCGAACGGTGATGCGCTTGTGGAGCTTGGCGTCAATCTTCGCCGCTTTGCCTGTGGCGAAATGATCCGCCAGAGCCTTGTTCCTGAAGCTTTTGATCACGCGCAAGTTTGTAAGCTATTCGCTGACATGTGTCAACGAATAGCTTACAACGGGAAGGGCGGCTTGCCAGCTACTCCGCCGCGCCCAGATATTCGCTGACCGGCGGACAGGCGCACACCAGGTTGCGATCGCCGGCGACATTGTCGATGCGCGAGACCGGCGGCCAGTATTTGGCCGCACTGTCCGGATCGCCTCCCGGATAGGCGGCTTCGAGCCGCGTATAGGGATGCGTCCAGTCGGCGGCGAGCGTTTCGGCTGCGGTATGCGGCGCGTTGACCAGCGGGTTGTCGCCGGCCGGCCAGTCGCCTTTCGTCACCCGATCCGCTTCCTTCGCGATCGAGATCATCGCCTCGCAGAAGCGGTCGATCTCACGTTTCGGCTCGGATTCGGTCGGCTCCACCATCAGTGTCCCGGCCACCGGCCACGACATGGTCGGCGCGTGGAAACCGTAGTCGATCAAGCGTTTGGCGACGTCTTCTACACCGATGCCTGCATTTTCCTTCAAAACGCGCGTATCGAGAATGCACTCATGCGCGACGCGTCCGTTGCGGCCCTTGAACAGCACCGGGTAGTGCGCTTTCAGCCGCTCGGCTATGTAATTGGCGCTGAGGATCGCCAGTTCCGTCGCCTGCTTGAGGCCCGTGCCGCCCATCATGCGGATGTACATCCAGGTGATCGGCAGGATCGACGCGCTGCCATAGGGGGCGGCCGACACCGCATGTTCCGTTCCCGCCTCGACATGGCCGGGTAGGAACGCCGCCAGATGCGACTTGACGCCGATCGGCCCGACGCCGGGCCCCCCGCCGCCATGCGGAATGCAGAAGGTCTTGTGCAAGTTCATGTGGCAGACGTCGCCGCCAATGTCGCCCAGCCGCGCCAGGCCGACCAGCGCGTTCAGGTTGGCCCCGTCGAGGTAGACCTGGCCGCCATGCTCGTGCATCAGCGCGCAGATGTCCTTCACGCCTTCCTCGAACACGCCGTGCGTCGAGGGATAGGTGATCATCAGCGCCGCGAGGTTCTGCGAATGCTGCTCCACCTTCGCTTTCAAATCGGCGATGTCGATATCGCCTTCCTCCGTGCAGCGCACGACGATGACATCCATGCCGGCCATATGCGCGCTCGCCGGATTAGTGCCGTGCGCCGAGGACGGGATCAGGCAGACCTTGCGGTGCGCTTCTCCGCGCGACTGGTAATAGCGGCGGATGGCGAGCAGACCCGCATATTCGCCCTGGCTGCCGGCGTTCGGCTGCAGGGAAACCGCATCAAAGCCGGTTATTTCGGCGAGCCAGCCCTCCAGTTCGTCGGTCATGGCGCGATAACCTTCGGCATGCTCGGTCGGCGCGAACGGGTGCATATTCGCCACTTCCGGCCAGCTTACCGGCATCATCTCGGCCGCAGCGTTCAGCTTCATCGTGCAGGAGCCGAGCGGGATCATGGTGCGGTCGAGCGCCAGATCCTTGTCGGCCAGCCGCCTGAGATAGCGCATCATCTCCGTTTCTGAGCGGATCTCGTGGAACACCGGCTGCGTCATGAAGTTCTCGCCGCGCCGCCGTTCCGGCAGCATCAGCTCCGCTTCCGAAGGCGGCGTCGCACCGAACAGGCCCGACAGCGCCAAAGGTCCTCTTCGACCGAAGTCTGGTCGAAGCTGATGCCGACGCGGTCTTCGTCGATCACACGGATCAGCCGGCCGGTGAGTTCGGCCTCTGCGGCAATTCTTTTGGCCTGCCCTTCGACCGTCACTGTAACCGTGTCGAATATCTCATTGCCGGCGATGGCAAATCCGGCGGCCGTGAGCCCGGCCGAGAACCGCGCCGCCTGCGCGTGGACCCGGCGCGCCAGGGTCTGCAGGCCCTGCGGCCCGTGCCAGATCGCGAAAGCCGCCGCCATATTGGCGAGCAGCGCCTGCGCCGTGCAGATGTTCGAGGTCGCCTTGTCGCGCCGGATGTGCTGCTCGCGTGTCTGTAGCGCCAGCCGGTAGCCCGGCCGCCCCTTGGTGTCGATCGACTGGCCGATCAGCCGCCCGGGGATCAGCCGCGTCAGCCTGTCGGATACGGCGAGATAAGCCGCGTGCGGACCGCCATAACCCATCGGCACGCCGAAGCGCTGCATGGCGCCGACGGCGATGTCTGCGCCCTGTTTTCCCGGCGCTTCGAGCAGAGTCAGCGCCAGCGGGTCGGCGACGACGATGACCAGCGCGTCCACCGCCTTCGCCTTGGCGATCGCAGCCGTATGGTCGCCGAAAACCCCAAAAGTGTCGGGCCACGGCACGATGACCGCCGCCGTGTCGGCGTCGATCTTGCCACCATTGACCGCCATGCCGAGCGGCTCGGCGCGGGTCTTCACCACGTCCACTATCTGCGGGTGCAGCTCTCCGGCCAGGACGACGCGGCTGCGCTTTTCGCGGTGGTGGCGGAACGCAATTCCGACCGCTTCGGCAACTGCCGTCGCTTCGTCCAGCAGCGAGGCCGAAGCCACCGGCAGGCCGGTCAGTTCCGCGACCAGCGTCTGGAAATTGAACAGGAGTTCGAGCCGCCCCTGGCTGATCTCGGCCTGGTACGGCGTGTAGGCCGTGTACCAGGCCGGGTTCTCGAACAGGTTGCGCTGGATCACCGGCGGCACGCGGCAGCCGTGATAGCCCTGGCCGATGAAGCTTTTCAGCACGTGGTTGCGGCCCATCTTCTCGGAAAGCTCGGCCAATGCCTCGGCCTCGGTCGTCGGACCGGGCAGGTGCAGCGGCCGGTCGAGCCGGATCGATTTCGGCACGGTCTGTGTGATCAGCGTTTCCACCGAGGGCAGGCCGAGCGCGGCGAGCATCGCCCTCGTGTCGGCGGGGCCGGGGCCGATATGGCGGCCGGCGAATTCAGCGCGGTTGTCTGTCATGTCCAGTTCCTCAGCCGATCATTGCCTTGTAGCCGGCCTCGTCCATCAGGCCGGACAATTGGCTGTCGTCGGACAGCTTCATCTTCCACAGCCAGCCTTCGCCGGCGGGCGCCGAATTGACGAGCGCCGGGTTGGAGGAGAGCGCGGTGTTGGCCTCGACGATCTCGCCGTCGGCCGGCGCATAGACGTCGGACGCCGCCTTCACCGATTCGACGACGACGGCGACGTCGCCCTTGGCCAGCTTGCGGCCTGCCTCCGGCAGTTCAACGAACACCAGGTCGCCCAGTTGCTCCTGCGCATAGTCGGTGATGCCGACGGTCGCGACACCGCCTTCGACGCGGATCCATTCGTGGTCTTCGGTGAAATAGGTGGTCGCCATGAGGAACTATCCTTTGCGGTAGCGATGCTGCGTGAAGGGAAGGGGATGCGTGTCGACGGCGATCTTGGTGCCGCGCACATCTGCGAAGAGTTTCGTGCCGGGCTTGGCCAGGTCGGCCGGGACGTAGCCCATGGCCACCGGATGCCCGACGGAAGGGCCGAAGCCGCCCGAGGTGACCCGGCCGGCCGGATTACCAGCCCCATCGAAAAGTTGCGCCCCAGCGCGCACCGGCTGGCGGCCTTCCGGCTTCAGGCCGACGCGCTTTTCGGCCGGTCCGCGCGCCACGATCTTGCGCAAGGCATCAGCGCCGACAAATGCGCCTGTCGCGCGAAGGTCCTTGGGAATGGCCCACATCAGCGCCGCGCTCGCCGGGTCGGTTTCCGGGGTGATGTCCTGGCCGTGCAGGCAAAGCCCAGCTTCGAGCCGTAGGCTGTCGCGCGCGGCAAGCCCGATCCACATCACGCGCTCGTCCGCAAGCAGCTTCTCCACCAGTGCCCGAGCGTCGGCTTCAGGCAGACCGATCTCGAATCCGTCCTCGCCGGTATAGCCCGACCGGCTCATGAACCAGTTTTGGCGCGGTTCGATGCCGTGCATGAAGGTCAGCGATCCGGTCTCGATCCCGGCGCGGGAAAGCACGGCCCAGGCTTCCGGCCCCTGAATGGCAAGGAACACGCGGTTGAGCGGATCGACCTTGCTGTCGAAGTTCTTGGCCAGATCGCGCAGATGCGCTTCGTCGGCTGCCGCATTCCCTGCATTGGCGACGACCATGAAGCGGTCTGCGCCGAGCCTGGTGACGATCAGATCGTCAAGGATGCCGGCCTGATCGTTCAGGAAGAAGGTCAGCTTCGACTGCGAAACCTCAAGGCCGTTGGCGTCGAGCGGGCAGGCCTTCGACAGCAGGGCCGCGGCGTCGGGTCCGGACACTTCGAACAGCTTCATGTGTGAAATATCGAACAGCCCGGCCTGTTCGCGCGTGTGAAGGTGCTCCTTCATCACGCCGGCCGGATAGGTCAATGGCATCGACCAGCCCGCGAACGCTCCAAAGCGCGCGCCTGCCGACCTGTGCAGATCCTCGAGGGGTAGTGTTCTTATCGATCCGTCGGTCATGACTTCTCCAGAGCGCACGTAAGCGGCCGCTGTGGCGGCCATTCCGTGCCCCTCTGTCTGAAGCCTGAGAGACTCGCGCAACCGGAACTCTGTCGGCGACGCTTACACCTTCGGCGCGGGGGCCAGCCCCGACTTTCCAGAGTGTCTTTCCCGTCTACGGTTCTTTTTGCCTGAGAGATTTCGGGCGATTTCCCCTTCGGCGGCAGCTCTCGCTGCTCTCTCCCGCAAACAGGTAGGGACTCGAAAGTCCCTCGACGGCCTGTGTGTAGCCCATGCCCGACACTTTGTCACGTGGCTGCGACATGGCTTTCAACAACCCTTTGCTAACCACGCCCCCTTACCGGTTCTTCAAATCAATGCTGCTAGTCTTGCTCCGGGCTTGGAGGCGGCAATGACCGCTTTTGTTGGTTTTGGGGGCGGGAAAATGGGCGAAGGCATCGTGTCTGCACCTGTTGGCGGACTTGCAGCGAAGGATCGAATCACAGCCGAGGACGTGCTTCTGCTGCGCAGCCAGGTGTTCCGCGATGGCGTGGTCACACCCGAAGAGGCCGAATCACTGTTCGCGCTCGACGCTTCGAGCGATAAATGCGCGGAATGGCCGATCTTCTTCGTCGAGGCGATTACCGACTACATCGTCCATCAAGAAAAGCCCTCCGGCTACATCTCGGCCGCCAATGCCGAGTGGCTGATCGGCGTCGTCTCACGCGACGGTATGGTCGACACGCGGACCGAACTCGAACTGCTGGTGACGGTGCTGGAAAAGGCGAAGTTCTCGCCGGCGAAGCTTTCGGCTTACGCGCTGCAGCAGGTGATGCATGCGGTGGTGGACGGCAGAGGCCCATTGGCGAAAGGTGGCGAACTCGAGCCGGGGCGCATCACCAAGGCGGAGGTCGAGCTGCTGCGCCGGATACTCTACGCCTTCGGTGGCGACGGCAATGTCGCCGTCACCCGCGCCGAGGCCGAGGTGCTGCTGACGATCAACGAGCGCGCCGCCAACGCGCCGAACGATCCGTCGTGGAACGACCTTTTCGTGAAGGCTATGGCCAATTTCGTCATGTGTGGATCGGGCTACGAGGCGCCAACGCGCGAGAAGGCGCTACGCCAGGATGCCTTCATTGATGCTTCCGACGTCGGAATCGGCGGCTTTTTCGCCCGCATGGCCTCAGGTGGCGTTGCTGGAATCCTCGACGCCTACAGCCCTTCCGCGAACGTCGACACCGATTGGGAAGCCCACAATCTGTCGCGTGAGGCGCAGGCCCGCCGCGCCGAATCGATCGACGCCGCCGAAGCCAGGTGGCTGGTCGAGCGGATCGGCGGCAAGCCCACGCTGCACGAAAACGAGCGCGCTTTGCTGAAGTTCATCAAGCAGATGTCGCCGTCGATCCACCCCGACCTGCTGCCGCTGATCGACAGGGTGGCCTAAGTAGGCGGAATTAGCGGGCGGCGCCCATCCGTTCCATATCGGTTTGAAGGCGGCTGATCAGTTGGCCGGTTTCGGCGTGCAGAAGCACCAGCCGGTCAAGTTGCGCGTTGAGCAGGTCGGCCCTTTGCGACGCCCCCATCTCCTCGGAGGGCGCGATGCCGACGCCGTGGAGTATCCATGAAAGGCTGACGCCGAGCAGGCCGGACAAGGTCGTCAGCCGGTGCGAACCGGGCTGCGAGCGGTCGCTTTCCCAAGCTTGGATTGTCGCCATCTTCACCCCAAGCCGCAGGGCAAGGTGTTTGACGCTCAGGCCGCTGGCCTCGCGGGCCCGCGACAGACGGCCGCCGATCGTGTCGAGATCCGGCGTTTCTTCGTAAATGTTCGTGGTGTCGGACACCCGATATACCTCCTGTGGTGGCTGGAATCGCCGCGCCCGGAATTGAGCGTGGATCGGCCAAGCATGGAGGACAGGAGCTGGCAGCACAACCCATTCGAACGAATTATCGAGCAAATGCTTGTATTTAAGGGGAATTCTTCGACTGGCGGCCGGGATCAAATACCGCCATACCAGTCGTAACCGTTGTCCTCCCAATAGCCGCCCTTGCCGCGGCCGATCGCGCCGAAACTGTCGACCAGCTCGATCCGGTGCAGATATTTCGGCATCTTGTAGCCGAGCTGCCGCTCGACACGAACCCGCAGCGGCGCGCCGTTCTCGACGGGTAGCGGCTTGCCGTTGAGGCCATAGGCGAGGATTGTCTGCGGATGGCGCGCGTCGATCAGGTCGACCGAGCCGTAATATTTGATATCGCCCGCCAGGCTCCGCTCGATTGAATCCAGGCAATGGAAGACGGCGTAGCGCGCCTGCGGTTTTACCTTCGCCTCGTCGAGCACAAGCGACAACGGCACGCCCGTCCATTTGGCAATGCAGCTCCAGCCCTCGACGCAGTCGTGCCGGGTGATCTGCGTCCGCGATGGCATTGCAAGCAGTTGCTCGCGCGACAGCGACAGCGGCTTTTCGACAAGGCCCGTGATTTCCAACCGCCAGTCGGCAAAATCGTTGCGCAAGAGACTCCTGTACACTTCGTCGTCCGGCGCGGTCACGCCGTTGGGCCGCTGCGGCTGGCGGATGTCTGCTTCGGTGAATTCCTGCGCCAGCGCATCGCGGCCGGTTATCAGCCGCTGCACGCGGTAGGTGAGGTCGTTCGCGCCTTCCATGAAGCCGCGCACCGCGCTGTCGCGGGCGAGCCCGTCGAACACGTCGCATCCCGACAGCGCCAGGCCGGACGCGCCGATGCCGGCGGCGGACAGGAATTTGCGGCGGCTTATCTGGAATTTCTGCATGGTCACGCACTCCTTCCGGAGTTGGTTTCGCCATTCGCGGGCGGGTCGGTGCGGTACCAGCCGGTGACGATCGAGCGCAGTTCGTTGATCGGCCCTGCGGCCAGGATCATCAGCATATGGATGATGAAGAAGCCGACCAGAAGCAGCATCGCGGCGAAATGGCTGGTGCGCGCCGTCTGGCGTCCGCCCAGCGCATCCGCCAGGAACGGGATAGCGGCGTTCATCGTCGGCGACATCGCCAATCCGGTCAGGATCATCAGCGGCAGGAGAATGAAGAGCACGCCGCCATAGGCGAGCTTCTGCAGCGTGTTGTATTCGCGCGTGCGGTGAAAGCGCAGCCGCACATGGCTGGCTATGTCGCCCGGCAGCCGCCTCAAATCTTCGAGGCGAGGCGCAAGGTCGCGGCGCAGATGGCCATTGGCGAAGCTGGCCGCCAGCCAAACGACCAGCGTGACGACAAGAATCCAGGCAAAGAAAAAATGCACGACGCGCCCGGTCGCCAGATCCTGGTAGGACGGGATCGTCGCCCAGGCCGGAAAACCGCGCCCGACCGGCGTGTCGTCGACCCAGGAGAGGCCGAGCACGCCGCTGGTGTCGAAGCGCCGGCCGAACACCCGCGTATAGCCGACTGGGCCCTCCGGCGTGTTTTCCGCGCGCATGGCGAGGATTTCATTGTCGAAGCCGAACCCGGACTGGTCGCCGATATAAAGCGTCGGATGCGCGTTGAAGATCTGCAGGCCGCTGAGCAGCATGAAAAACAGCGAGACCGCCCAGATCCAATGGGTGAGGCGGGTCCAGGCCGATTGCCGATAGACCAACGTTCCAGCCTCGGCGTGCCCGGAAGCCGCGTCGGGCATTTCGCGGATATGCACGTCGTCCATGCGGTGCCTCCTGCGGCGTGGCGGCCGCAACGTTGATGAGATTACCGCTAAGATACGTTCCGTCCTAATGACGTGTTTCAGGCCGAGAGTGAAATTTTCGCGAGCCTGCTGTTATGCGCCAAGCCTCGCCGCATGCCATTTCAAATGGTCGTCCATGAAGGTCGAGATGAAGAAATAGGAATGGTCGTAACCTTCCTGCATGTGCAGCGTCAGCGGAATGCCGGCCTTCGCGCACGCTGCTTCGAACAGCCATGGCCGCAGGCCGTCGTCGAGAAAACCATCGGCCGTTCCCTGGTCGACCAGGAATTCGGGAAAGCGGTGGCTGTCCTCGATCAGTGCGCATGCATCGTATGCCCGCCACGCCGCTTCGTCCGGCCCGAGATATTTTTCGAGCGCCGGCTTCGACCAGCCGGCAGTCATCGGATTGACGATCGGCGCGAAGGCCGAGCAGCTTTTGAAGCGATCCGGGTTCCTCAGTGCCATCGTCAGCGCGCCGTGTCCGCCCATGGAATGGCCGAAGATCGCCTGCCGGTCCATGTCGACGGGGAAGTGCTCGGCGATAAGCGCGGGAAGCTCCTCCATGACATAGGAATACATGCGGTAGTTCTTCGCAAAGGGCGCCTGCGTCGCGTCGACATAGAAGCCGGCGCCGCTGCCGAACTGCCAGTTGTCCTTCTCGTCGGGAACATCGGGGCCGCGCGGGCTGGTGTCGGGGCAGACGACGATCAGCCCGAGTTCGGCCGCCATGCGCCGGTATTCGCCCTTGTCCATGACGTTCTGGTGCGTGCAGGTCAGGCCGGAAAGGTACCAGACGATCGGGCAGCGCTGTTCCACCGCCTGCGGCGGCGCGAATACCGCGAAGGTCATGTCGCAGGCGCAAGCCTCCGACGCATGCGAATAGACGCCCTGGATGCCGCCATGGGATTTTGCGAGAGAGATTGGTTTCAAGGTTCAGGCCCGATCAGTTGCGTTTCGATGTTGAGGCTTCGCGCCAGCGAGGCCAGGCGCTTGTCGGCGGTGACCAGCGGTTCATGCCGCTCCAGCGCCAGCGCGAGATAGAGGCAGTCGTAGACAGGATGTCGCCACTCCAGCGCCATCTCGATCGCTTTGGCCAAAAGGCTCACATCTGTAACCAGCTCAGCAATAGAATTGCGCAGAATTTCGATGCTCTCGACACATTTGTCTGGTGCGATGTCGCCCTTCCGCGCGCGTTTGTAGAGAACGTTCGCCGTTTCTACGAGAAGAAATTCAGGCGCTGCGAGGTCCTCCAACCAGCGAAGCGGATCGGCAGCGCGACTGAACTCTGTATCCGCAAACCAGTGGCTGGCCACGCTGGCGTCAATTATCATCGTCGAGACCGGGATATTGCTTTCCCAAATTGTGGTCGCGGTCCCACCGGATCTCATCGATTATCTGCTGCCCGGACACTGGTTTGGAGCTGGCGCGTATCGCATCCATCTGCCGGATCAACTCCGCGCGGTCTGGCTTGAATGCCGCCGCAAGCGTTTCTCTCGCGACCTGTTCGGCCGATTTTCCATCAGCCTTCGCTTTCGACCTGATGCGTTGCAGCACCACGTCGTCAATTTTTCTGACCAGCATCTGCCCCATGGCGAAAGCTCCATATTGATATCATTATGATATCAATATGGGTTCGAGAAAGCAATTAGCGGCAACTCATTCGACCGTAATCCCCAAATCCCTGATCGGTAGAAACGGCACTATCGTCGAGCGCTTGGCGATTTCTGCATCGAGCTCCTCAATTGGCGGATTGTCGGCCTCAATCCACCGGACCAGTTCGGAAAATTCGGCTCGCGGCATGGTCCGCGAGAAGGTTAGCGTGCCGCCTTCCTCAATCACGGTGCGGCCGTTGACCACGATGCTCTCAGCCACCACCGTCCAACTTGGCCCAAATGTCTTGACCATCGTATACATGGTTTTCGCCTTCACCGGCCCGACGCCGCCCTCCAGACACGCTTCGTAGAACATGCGATGCGTCGCCGCCGACGGCCGGGTCCGCACCTCGCAATAATAGTCGTGCAGCACCGAAGCGCGGCGGTAGTCGCCGATGAAGGGCGATCCGAAAGTCGACCAGAATATCTGCGGTATCGACGCGCCGTTGACGACCGCATTCTTCTTGGCGGTCCAGACAAGCCCACAGGAATCCTCGAACCCGAAGTCCTGCTCCAGCTTCACGTCGCGGTCGGCGCCTGGCTGCGTGAGCCAGGAAACGGAAACGGTTCCGATGAAATGCACTGGCATGAAACGGTCCTCCCCATCGCTAAAGTTGCAAGCGCGGACCTTAATCCGGATCGCAGGCTGCGTGGAGGATTCTTTGCAAGCTGGGCGATACGCAGCCCGGGGAACTATTCCGTCGCCTTGATCGCCTTGCGCGCCATCTGGTCCAGCGCGCCCAGGAAGCGCGAGCGGTCGGCGGGCGTGAAGCCGGCATTGTAGCCCTTGCTCTCGCCGGTTTCGCGCAGATGCTGCTTCAGGTCGCGCATCGCCACGGCCATGCCGATCGTCTCGGGCGTGAACGGCTTTCCGGTCGGGCCGAGCACATGCGCGCCCAGCGCCACCGCGCGCGCCGCCAAGGGAATGTCGGCCGTAATGACGATGTCGTTGGCCTTCGCATTCTCGACGATCCAGTCGTCGGCGGCGTCTGCGGCGGTTTTCGCCACCACGACATGCCTGACCATCGGGTCGCGCGAGGGTCTCAGGCCGCCATTCGACACGAAGGTGACGACCAGCCCGAGCCGTTCGGCGACTTTCTCCACCTCCGCCTTCACCGGGCAGGCATCGGCGTCGACATAGATGATCGGCTGTTCCATCGGCACTAAAGCCTCTCAACAACATCGATCCAAAGCTTCACATCATCCAGAAGCCTGCGCAACGTCCGCAGCAGAGCATTTTTCATCGAGTCTGGTACGCTATAGGGAGCTTGGCTTTCGGAGAAACCACCATTCACCTCACTCTCCCCGCGCAGGATGGCCATCGCCGCTTTGAAGCGGCCAGCAGGAACGCGGCTCTGCCCTCGCTCTTATTTGCCAATCTGCTTTAGCGAAACGCCGAGCAGTAGCCCAAGCTGTTCCTGGGTAAGGCCGGCCGCTCTCCGCAGCCGCGCCAGTTCCCGGCCTTGGGCCTTGTCATGCTCGTCAGGTTTTCGCGAAGTCGCCATATCGCCGCGCCATCAAAGCGCGACACTTAGACTTGCCACCCACTTGGAACAATGCATCCAAGGTTCCTTTCGATAGGCCCCTTGGCCACCTAAAGTTCCTATCCAAGCGTTCGCGGGCGCGCCACCTTTCCTCGTCGGGCAAAAGCGTCCTCACTCCGCCGCAATCTTGTCCTGCGTCTTCGTCTCGAAATCGCTGGCGTCATGGCGCTCGCGCAACTGGTTCGCCGGGTCGCCGCTGGTGCGGTTGACCATGCGGCCGCGCTTCACGGCCGGCCGTGCATGGAGCTGGTCGGCCCAGCGCAGCAGGTTCTTGTATTCGTGCACCGACAGGAACTCGCCGGCCTCGTAGTTCCAGCCCTTCACCATGCCGCCATACCAGGGCCAGATCGCCATGTCGGCGATGGTGTATTCGCTGCCGGCCACATATTCCGTCTCGGCCAGCCGCCGGTCGAGTACGTCGAGCTGGCGCTTGGTCTCCATCGCATAGCGATCGATGGCATATTCGATCTTCTCCGGCGCATAGGCGTAAAAATGGCCGAAGCCGCCGCCGAGGAAGGGCGTGCTGCCCATCTGCCAGAACAGCCAGGACAGCGTCTCGGCGCGGGCGGGCTGTTCGGTCGGAAGGAACGCGCCGAATTTTTCTGCGAGATGGACGAGGATGGCGCCGGATTCGAAGACGCGGATCGGCGTTTTCCCGCTGCGGTCCATCAGCGCCGGGATTTTCGAGTTCGGATTGACCTCGACGAAGCCGCTGCCGAACTGGTCGCCATCGCCGATCTGGATCAGCCAGGCGTCGTACTCCGCTCCGCTATGACCAGCTTCCAGAAGCTCCTCCAGCATGATGGTGACCTTCTGGCCGTTAGGCGTGCCGAGCGAATAGAGCTGGAAGGGATGCTTGCCCACCGGCAGTTCCTTTTCATGCGTCGGCCCGGCGATCGGGCGATTGATGCTGGCGAATGCGCCGCCGCTCGGCTTGTTCCAGGTCCAGACTTTTGGAGGGGTGTATGGGGCGGTATCGGTCATATCCAGAGCCTCTCGGGTGCTATTGCGCTAGCGGTTGGTTCGGCGGGGGAACCTCAACATATTGGTGCACCATTGCCGTTTCAAAGGGGGTGGCCGCCTCTGGACCAAGACTTTACGGGACCGGCGGCTGCCGCCGCGACCACCGGCTAGCCGGCCACGCTGCCGACCCAAGCCCGCCACTCGCTCTCGTCGCCATGGAACACGTTCAAATCGATGCGGCCCTCGACCCCATGCGAAAGTCCGGATCCCGAATATTGCCAGAACACCCATTTGCGGCCGGGATAGACTTTTGCCGGGTGCGCCGCCACCGAGCGCAGCCAGAAGGGATGGTCCGGAAAGGCGCTCCTCAGATTATCGCGATAGAAATCTGGCGCGGTGTAGATGATCGGACGCTGGCCGTAATGCGCCTCGAGCCGATCCATGAAGACCTGCATCTTCTCCAGCACACGCGCGCGCGACGGGCGCTTGCGGCAATTCCTGGAATCGCCGTTCCACTCGACATCAATCACCGGCGGCAGCGCGCCGGCGACCTTGGGCACATTGCGGATGAACCAGTCGGCCTGCTCGCCGGCTGTGCGGCACCAGTAGAAGAAATGATAGGCGCCGCGTCTAAGGCCTGCTTGGCCTGCCGCGCGCCAGTTCTTCCGGAACATCGGGTCGAGATGGTCACCGCCGTCGGTCGCCTTGATGTAGGCGAAATTCGCCCCCTGCGACCGGAGCTTCGCCCAGTCGATCTCGCCCTGCCAGCGCGAGACGTCGACGCCGTGCACCGCGAGCTTCGTCGGCGACTTCTTGCCGAAATTGATTGGCTTGGCGTCACGGAACCGGTGCCGCTGGATCGTCCCGCCGGCATAGGGCGCGTCGCGCAGTGCCGGCTTCGGCGCCGCGACCAGCGCAATCGGCGTCACCTCAGGTTCGGCGGGCTCGGCGACTTCCTCCACCTGCGCGGTCTGCACGACAGCCTCCGTCGGAGCGGCTGCACCCACTTCCGCCTGCGGTACGGCCGCGTCGGGTCTCGGGATCGAACTGGTGGTTTCGAGCGAGGGCGCCAGGCCGTCGACGCCGGAACTCGATGTGCACCCAGCGATGCCAAGGCATGCGAGGAGGGTAACGACGATGGCTGTCGAACGCATTGGGACCCGTACGCAAAACATTGAGACCGAAGGCGGACGCCAGCGGAGACGATTTCACTAACGGGAGATTACCAAGAAAGATTGAATCCAAAGTTTCCGCGCCGGTTAACGATAGCGCCGACTTTCCCTCCTCCTTGAGGGGAGGTGGCCGCGAAGCGGCTGGGAGGTTGCCGATGAAAGTATGCTTGACCTGTTGGTCGTCGCGGAATGAAACGCCGCGTACTGCCGCACCGACCCCACCCCCGGCGCTTCGCGCCGACCCTCCCCTCAAGAGGGAGGGAGGCGTCGGCGCGTTTTCAGCGGGCTTCTCTCCTCCGGGCAGGGAGAAGGGTAGCGGGTGAAACGAGCCGGTGAGGGGCGATTTTTTTAGAAAGGAAGTGAAGGTTGCGATTTCAAATCGTAAGGGAGGAGTTGGACTGCCCCACCCTTACGCGCACCATCCCTGCCGTCCGGATGTCTGCGCGATAATGTGCGGGGGCGGAACGAATGCCGCCTCGGCGCGGTCGCGTGCCCGTTCGAGCAGCGTGCGCACCTCGTCGGGATGCACGCGGTCGCGCTTCATGACGAGCTGGATCAGCGGATCGCTCAACAGCTCGTCCAGTGTGTTCCTGGTCTCCGTCATCTGCCGTCTCCTCGAATGCCGCCCGCACCCTTAGATAGGGTGAGGATGATGGCACGCCAATGTCGCTTCGATGACGATCCGATGTCGCGGCCGAAAAAACTCGGGGTCAGCCGCTAATGCGCCCGTGCGGCATTCCGTACATCAGCCGCTCGAAGCCGTCGCCCGAGACATGCACCAGCGTGCGGTGGTCGCCGCCTTCGAAATAGATGTCGTCGCGGCGCTCCAGCCCGTCATCGACCACGCTGGCGATCCGGTATGGCGCGCCGAAGATCGGCACCGCGCCGGTGTCGCAGTCGGGGAAGAGCGCGCTGGCTTCGTCCTCGGTTGCGAGTTCCACCGGCTCGCCGACCAGTTCGCGGACCTTTTCGAGGTCGACCTGGCGCGAGGCGGGCACAACCGCAAGCAGATAGCTGCCGTCCCAGCGCAGCACGACGCCCTTGGCGAGTTCGTTGCCAGGCACGTGGCTGGCTTCGGCGGTCATTGCCGACGACGCGGTCTTGCTGTGCTTGGCGACATCATAGGTGACGTGGTTGTCTTCGAGATATTCCTGCATTGTCAGCGCAATACCCATGGCCGTTTCCTTTCCCAGTAGCATCGCTGCCAGCGGACGAAAGCGGACGGCGGGGATTGCGCGCGGAAACAGCCGCAAAAGGCGCAGTGCGCGTGGACCAGCTCCTCGCCATCGCCGGCTGGTCGCGTGGCCGGCCCTCTAGCGGGCAGGCCAATTGGTGGAGAAAGGATACACCCCCCGGCCAGAACCGGCAACCGTGGCAGCGCCGGTTGCATTCCGCCGGCCATGCGCCAGATTCGGGCGAGGACGTGTTTGGAGGCGGCGATGCAGGGCGAACGCAAGGCGATGCTGGTGCGCATTTCGGGCAGGGTGCAGGGCGTCAGTTTTCGCATATGGACGCGTGAGGAGGCCGAGAAGCTCGGACTGTCCGGCTGGGTGCGCAACGAGGATGACGGCTCGGTGAAGGCGCTGATCGCCGGACCCGAGGCTGCGGTCGCGGCGATGCTCGGCCGGTTCTGGGAAGGGCCTGCCGGCGCCATGGTTTCCGACGTCGCCACTGAAAGCGCCGATGCCGGCGAAGCGCCCGTCGGCTTCCGCATCACCGGCTAGTCGCGAAGCGTCGCCCTTTGCGATTGACGGGCCCCTGCCGGCGTGCTCGGCAGCCTCACCACCTCGGCCGTTCGCTGGATGTCGCGGTGCTGTGGGAGAGGGCGAAGCCGGCCCGGCACTTACGCCGCGGCCAATGCGTTTGCCGCCATCCTCGCTCTGTTTTTGGGTTTTATGGCTCGTAAGGAGCCTCGGCTGATGCTATTGCGCCCGATTGGAAATGGATAAGGCACGATGGCAGGCGTAGAGCAGATCAAGGTGGAGGCCGGCGAGACGGGCATGCGGCTCGACCGCTGGTTCAAGACGCATTTTCCCGGGCTCGGGTTCGGCCACCTCCAGAAATTGCTGCGTTCTGGCCAGATTCGCGTCGATGGCGGGCGCGCCAAGGCCGACACGCGCATCGAGCCAGGCCAGATGATCCGCATCCCGCCGCTTGGCGTCGACCAGAAGAGCGCCGGGCCGCTGACTGCAAAAACCATGCGCCATCAGGACGATGGCGACGTTCTCTCACAGATGCTGATCTACGAGGATCCAAAAGTCTTCGTCTTCAACAAGCCGGCGGGGCTTGCCGTGCAGGGCGGCTCGGGTGTGGTCCGCCATGTCGACGACATGCTGGAGGCTTGGCGCAATTCCAAGGGCGAGAAGCCGCGGCTGGTGCACCGGCTCGACCGAGACACTTCCGGCGTGCTGGTCGTCGCCCGCACCCGCCTTGCGGCGATGAAGCTCGCCGAGGCTTTTCGCGGGAGGGATGCGAAGAAAACCTACTGGGCGCTGGTGAGAGGCGTGCCGAAAAAGCGCGAGGACAAGATTTCGACCTGGCTGGTCAAAGAAGCGACGCCGGACGGCGACCGGGTCCGCGTGGCCCAGCACGGCGAAAAAGGCGCCGATCATGCGGTGTCCTACTACCGCGTTCTCGAACAGGCGGCACAGGCCTTCTCCTGGCTCGAAATGGAGCCGCATACCGGCCGCACCCACCAGTTGCGCGTCCATGCGGCCTATATCGATTGTCCGATCATCGGCGACCCGAAATACTTTGAGGCCGACCAGAACTGGGATTTTCCTGGCGGTGTCCAGAACCGACTGCATCTCCACGCCAGGCGCATTCGCATTCCGCATCCCGACAAGGGCGTGATCGACGTCACCGCGCCGTTGCCGCCGCATATGCGCCAGACCTGGAATTTGATGGGCTTCGATGACGCAAGCGGCGAGGAAGAATCGTGAGCGGCGCGGCCGACACATTCGACCGGCGCGACGCTGTCGACATGGCCGCTGCCGCGATCATGGTCGGCCTGACCTTTTCATGGGGGCTGAACGGCGTCGCCGCGAAGCTCTCCTATGCCGGCTTCAGTCCGGTCTTCGTCTCCGTGGTCCGCTCGGCGCTCGCCGGCCTTGTCGTGCTGCTATGGTGCCGCTATCGCGGCATTCGGCTGTTCGAAAGCGACGGGACGCTTTGGCCGGGCTTGCTCGCCGGCCTGCTTTTCGGGGCGGAATTCGTGCTGATCTTCGTCGGCCTCGAATTCACCACCGTGGCGCGCAGCGCCCTGATGGTCAACACGATGCCGTTCTGGGTTCTTGTGGGCGCGCATTTCCTTCTCGGCGAACACATGACGCTGCGCAAGTGGATGGGCCTCGCCATGGCTTTCGCCGGCGTCGTCCTGGTGTTTTCCGATAAGCTCAGCCTCCCAAGCCCGGAAGCGATCACCGGCGACATAATGTGTCTCGGTGCGGGCATCCTGTGGGCGGCGACAACGCTGGTCATCAAGAAAAGCAGGCTTGCCGTGGTCAGCGCGGAGAAACTGCTCCTCTACCAACTGGCCGTCTCCGCCGTCATGACACTGCCGCTTTTGCCGCTGGCCGGCCCGGCCTTGCGCGAAATCTCGCCGCTCGCTACCGGGGCGCTGCTGTTCCAGGCTGTCTATATCGTAGCCTTCACCTATATTCTGTGGTTCTGGTTGATGCGGCGCTATCCTGCGGCGGGGCTGTCGAGTTTCGCCTTTCTGACGCCGGCATTCGGCGTTCTGTGCGGCGGAATTCTTCTCGGCGAACCGCTCAGCGCCAAGATATTTGCCGCCCTCGGCCTGATGGCGGCCGGGCTGATCATCGTCAACCGTCCGCCGCGCCGCCAGCTTTCGTGAGGCCATGATGCGCGATCTCCTGAACGACCTAGAAGCCCAGAAATATCTGTCCGACCCGGACCCGATCCGCCGCGCGCAGAGCCAGATGAAGACGCAGCTGCCAAAGCGCTTCTACAAGGACGTTTCGGTCGCGGCCGTGGAGGAAGGCTTTGCCGTTCACCTTGATGGAAAGCCGGTGCGCACGCCGGGCAAGGCGATACTGGCGCTGCCCACCGAGAAGGCAGCCGGGCTGGTCGCGGAAGAGTTTGCCGCGCAGGCCGAAAAGATCGATCCTTCGACAATGCCCGTCTACCGCCTCGCCAACACGGCGATCGACGGTGTTATGACCGACCTGCAGGCCGTGCGCGATGATATTGCCAAATTCGCTTCGTCCGATCTGCTGTGTTATCGCGCCGACGCGCCGGTCGCTTTGGTCGAGCACCAGGTCCAGGCTTGGGATCCGGTGCTGGACTGGGCCCGCAGCGCGCTTGGCGCGCATCTCGTGCTGGCGCAGGGCGTTATCCATGTCGAGCAGCCGCGCCGGGCCATGGATGCAGTCCGCGAACATCTTGCGCTGCGCCGGGAGCCGTTGCGGCTCGCGGCGATGCACCTGATGACGACGCTCACCGGATCGGCGCTTCTGGCGATTGCGGTCGAAGCAGGCGCGATCGATGCCGAGACCGCCTGGTCGGCCGCCCATGTCGACGAGGACTGGCAGGCCGAACAATGGGGGCAGGATTCCGAAGCGATGGCGCGCCGGGCTTATCGCAAACGCGACATGATGGCCGCCGCGCGGTTGCTGGAAGCGTTTTGAAAATAAGTTACGGCGAGACGCCGAGCGCCCGCAGGACGTTCGGAACGGCCGGCAGCGTGAGCAGCACTACGCCGGCGAGCCAGATCGCTCCCGTGATCGCCGGCTTCGCAACTCCCGCCAGGCGCTCGTAGATTGCTGCCGGAACGCCGGCGATCATCAGCGTCAGGGTCGAGAGGATGAGCGCGCTCGCCATGTAGACGGGCTGCGTCATCATCGGCGCCCAGGTCGGGTACCAGACGGGATAGAGCAGGAATACAGCGAGCACCCAAGGGGAGAAGATGCCGTTGACGATGGCCACCGCCATGATCGGCACGAGCGCGTTGCGGTCCATCATATCAGTTCCCCGCAGTGGCGACCGGCGCAAGGCCGAGATTGAGGAGAAGAACGAGATAGGCGACGCGCAACGCCATCAGCCACAAGACGCCGAACACGAATACGACCGTCATCGACAGCACTTGCGGCGTTATCATCCGGACGAGCTTGGCGACCGGGTCCGTCACCTTCTTGAAGAAGCGCCAGATGTAATTGTCCCAGTCCTCGGCGACGAAGAAGCCGAGCAGCAGCCTTCCGAGCATGGTGTACATGATCGCGGCGAGAACGAAGTTGGGTATGTGGAAATACCAGTAGGTCCAGAAACTGCTCATTCAAGGATCGATCCATGCCCCTCAGGCCGCTTATGACAGCGGCCTTGACGAAATGAAAGCGGGGTCCGTCGCCGGACCCCGCTCTGCTTTTTCAATACCTTCGATCAGGCGGTCTTTTCTTCCATGACCTGCTTGCCGCGCGGAACGCGGATTTCCTCGATCATGTTCTGCATTTCCACGGACGGAGCCTTGGTCAGAAGGCTGACGATGATCATGACGGCGAAGCCGAGCGGAAGGCCAAAGGTGGCGGACGAGATGTTCTTCACACCCCACCACAGTTCCATGTTGGGCGTTGTCTTGTCGAGATCGGCGCCGTATTGCGTCATCACGAGATAGAACAGCGTGATGCCGAAGCCCGCGATCATGCCGGCAACGGCGCCCGTAGCGTTGGCGCGTTTCCACCAGACGCCGAGCACCAACGCCGGGAAGAGACCACCCGCCGCGAGCGAGAACGCCCATGACACCATAGACAGGATGTCGGAAGGCTTCGTCGAAGCGGTGTAGGCCGCAAGCAACGCCACCAGCACGAGCAGGACGCGCGACACAATGAGGCGACGGTGTGTCGGAGCGTTCTGGTCGATCATCTTGTAATAGATGTCGTGGCTGAGCGCGTTGGCGATTGCGAGCAGCAGCCCGTCCGCCGTCGACAGCGCGGCGGCAAGACCGCCGGCGGCGACGAGACCCGAAATGACGTAGGGCATGCCGGCCATTTCAGGCGTGGCGAGCACGATCATGTCGGCGTTCAGGTTGATGTCCGCGAAAGCGAGATTGCCGGTGACGCCTTTTTCAGCGCAGGCGGCTGCAATTGCAGCGACATCGGTTGCCGCCTTGCCGCAGATCTGCACCAGTGTGTTATCCGCCGCCGCCCAGTTCAGCATCCATCCGGCCTTTTCGGCGATGTTGGCCGGGGTCAGACCCGAGGCGACGAGGTCGAGCATGGTCCACTTGGCGAACGCCGCATAGGCCGGCGCCGTGAAGTAGAGCAGGAAGATGAAGAGCAGCGACCACGCAACCGAAACGCGGGCTTCGCGTACCGACGGCGTGGTGAAGTAGCGCATCAGGACGTGCGGCAGGGATGCCGTGCCGACCATCAGGCAGAGGATGAGCAGAAAATAGTTCTTCGCGTCGTAGCCGCCGTGGCTGAACGGCGTCGCATGGCCCGGAACGATGTTCTGAGCGGCTTCGAGTGCTGCAATGCCCTGCAGCGCCTGGCCCTGCATCAGTTGCGGGATCGGAATGCCGGTCTTCACCGTCGACATCCAGATGGCTGGGATGAGGTAGGCGATGATCAGCACGATGTACTGGGCGACCTGTGTCCAGGTGACGGCGCGCATGCCGCCGAGCATCGAACAGACGAGAATGCCGGCGAGGCCGACATAGACCGCGACGTTGAAGTCGATGCCGAGGAAGCGCGACGAGATGATGCCGGTCCCGAAAATCTGCGCCACCACATAAGTGAAGGAGCACGAGAACAGCACGATCACGCCAATGAAACGCGCGAGGTTGCCGCCGTAGCGGGCCGACAGGAAGTCGGGAACCGTGTAGGCGCCGAACTTGCGCAGATAGGGCGCCACCAGGATGGCGACGAGCACGTAGCCGCCGGTCCAGCCGAGCACGAAGGCGAGGCCGTCATAGCCGAGCAGGTAGAGCGAACCCGCCATGCCGATGAAGGAAGCAGCCGACATCCAGTCGGCGCCGGTTGCCATGCCGTTATAGAGAGCCGGGACCCTGCGTCCGGCGACATAGTATTCGCCGACCTGCATGGTGCGGCTCAGAATGCCGATCACCGCGTAGATGACGATGGTGAAACCCATGAACAGGTAGCCTATGACGCGGTTCGGAACGCCGATGCCGCTCAGGATCGCCATGAGCACGATGAAGGCGATGAAGCCGCCGGTATAGATCGTGTAGATGCGGCCGAGGCTGGACGTGAAGTCCGAGCCGGAACCGCTTGCTGTGGTGTTGGCCATTGATCAAATCCCCCCGATCAATCTTCGGCGACGCCATGCTCTTCGTCGATCTCATTCTGTTTCCTGGCAAACCAGAACAGCATGATGACGAAGGCAATGAGCGAACCCTGCGAGGCCATGTAGAAGCCGAGCCGGAAGCCGAAAATTGGTATCACGATGTTGTTGAGCGGAACCACGAACATGTGGACCACGAATCCGAAGAAGAACCAGAGGGCCAACATGACGAACATGAGGCTTTTGGTCTTGTTCCAGTAACTTACGCGGTCTGGCGTCGCCATCGCGTCTTCCCTCCTCCAAAAAGGCCCGGCAATCCTCCTCGACCCACGGACCTGGTTGCCCTGTCGTTCCGAAACCTTCAGCGAAGGTGGAGCGACACATCGGAGGACGGCGTGCGGCGCGCGCGCGAATCCGATGTTGGTGGATTCGTAACATTTGTTGCCATGGGTTGTTCATACAACTTTAGAATCACCGCGACGCGGTCGATGGTCGTTGGCGGTCGGCTTCGAATGGAGCTAAGCTTACACCGCAGATGAATGCGGGGAGAGCGCGGTGGGATTGTTCAACAAGGTCGTTGCCGGTCTATTCGGCACCTCCGAAACGGTGGCGGACCAGCAGGCGCTGGCCGACTTCATGGATTCGCGTGCGGCGTTTCTGTGCCAGAAATGCGTCGTCGAATTCTGCAGGGTGAGGGCCGGGGTCTATTGGCAGAAGCTGTTCAGCGAGGCCGATTTCCAGGAGCAGCTTCGGCAATCGCGCTGGAAGAGCTATCCGCCGGCATTCGCGATGGTTGCCGAAGTGGTGGAAGGCGCGACCAGGCCGCACGCCGGGCAGAGGCAGCGGCGGCTGCCATCTGCGCTAGCGTCGGTGGCAGCCGAGGTTTTTTCGCGTTATCCGGTACCGGACGGCGCGCCGCCGGCCTTCTGGGACGATGCGCTGGTTTTGGTGCAAGAGCGGCTGCAGGCGACGCAGGCAGGGCCGCCGCGGCCGGTCAAGGACATGACCAAGCCGTCGGCACGCATGATCTTCGAGGCTCTGCCGCTCCACAAGGAGATCGTCACGCATGATTTCGACTATATCCGCAACAATCTGCGTATGAACCTCCTGCGCTTCCACGAGGATTTCCTGCAGGCTGCGCGCTTCGACACGCTGGTGCCGTCGTTGCTCGGCGAGGAGTAGCAGGACCGAAGCCCGCAACGAAAACCCCGCTCACGCCGGGGTTCTGGTTCGCAGTGCGGATGCTTACACCGAACGACACATCACTTACCCGACCAGATGCGGCGGCGTCACGACGCGCATCACTGGCCTGAGCTACCGGGTCAATCGCCTAACGCTTGCGGTCCCGTTCGGCTTCCTCGATTGCCGCCTCGTGATACCAGCCGCTGCCGACGGCGACGCTGGCTATGTTTGGCGAGGCTCGGCTCACGACGGAATTCGCCTGGTCGCCACGGGCGTCGGCCTTGATCCGAGCCCGCTTGGGGAAGGTGTAGATCTTCGCCGACTCGTGAGGAAAAGGCGTGCTCATTGTTCTTTCTTCCGTGCTGTATTGGCCATCGGAGATAATGCTCAATACCACGAGCGCAACATATCTGTCCAAAAAAAGAGCAGGCTGACTAGTATTTAGGCAGGAGTCTGTTCTGCCGGTTCTTGGAGCATGTTGCAGCGCACCCGCCAGCCTCGATTTTGAGCGTTTTTTCCAAATGCGCAAGGAAGTGGCATGCTTGTTGCTTAGTTTACGACTGGAATCGGCCTTGGCGGCCGGGATGTCGCGCTCCCTTCCAAGCGCATTGTTACGAGAGGCCGGAATGACGAAATACAAGCTCGAATATATTTGGCTGGACGGGTACACCCCGGTTCCCAATCTTCGGGGAAAGACCCAGATCAAGGAATACTCGGAATTCCCGACGCTCGAGGAGCTCCCCCTGTGGGGCTTCGACGGCAGTTCCACCATGCAGGCGGAAGGCAGGAGCTCGGATTGCGTGCTGAAGCCGGTCGCGGTCTATCCGGATCCGGCGCGCACAAATGGCGTTCTCGTCATGTGCGAGGTCATGATGCCGGACGGCGTCACGCCGCATGTGTCCAACAAGCGGGCGACCATCCTGGATGACGAGGGCGCCTGGTTCGGCTTCGAGCAGGAATACTTCTTCTACAAGAACGGGCGTCCGCTCGGCTTTCCCGAGAGCGGTTATCCCGCGCCGCAGGGCCCGTACTACACCGGCGTTGGCTATTCGAACGTCGGCGACGTCGCCCGCACCATCGTCGAGGAACATCTCGATCTCTGCCTCGCCGCCGGCATCAACCACGAAGGCATCAACGCCGAGGTGGCGAAGGGCCAGTGGGAGTTCCAGATTTTCGGCAAGGGCTCCAAGAAGGCGGCCGACCAGATGTGGATGGCCCGCTACCTGATGCAGCGCCTGACCGAGAAATACGGCATCGACGTTGAATATCATTGCAAGCCGCTCGGCGACACCGACTGGAACGGCTCTGGTATGCACGCCAACTTCTCCACCGCTTTCATGCGCGAAGTCGGCGGCAAGGAGTATTTCGAGGCGCTCATGGCGGCTTTCGACAAGAACCTGATGGATCACATCGCCGTCTACGGCCCGGACAACGACAAGCGCCTGACCGGCAAGCACGAGACTGCCCCGTGGAATAAATTCAGCTACGGCGTCGCCGACCGTGGCGCGTCCATCCGCGTGCCGCACTCCTTCGTGCGCAATGGCTACAGGGGCTATCTCGAGGACCGCCGCCCGAATTCGCAGGGCGACCCCTACCAGATCTCCTCGCAGATTTTGAAGACGATCGCGAGCGTGGAAATCGGAGCGGCGGAGAAGGCTGCGGCCTGATCATTCAAAAGCGATGGGGGCCGCGTGCCTGCATCGCTTTGCTTCAACAAAAAACCCGGCGTTTCCGCCGGGTTTTTTGTCATTCGTGAAGCCTCCGCGTCACACCGAATAATACATGTCGTATTCGACCGGGTGAGGGGTCATTTCGAAGCGCATGACTTCGGCCATCTTCAGCTCGATGTAGCTGTCGATCTGGTCGTCGTCGAATACGCCACCGGCCTTGAGGAAGCCGCGGTCCTTGTCGAGGCTCTGCAGCGCTTCGCGCAACGAGCCGCAGACGGTCGGGATCCTCTTCAGCTCCTTCGGCGGCAGATCATAGAGATCCTTGTCCATCGGCTGGCCGGGATGGATCCTGTTCTTGATGCCGTCGAGGCCGGCCATCAGCATGGCGGCGAAGGCGAGATAGGGGTTCGCGCCCGGATCGGGGAACCGGACCTCGACGCGCTTCGACTTCGGCGACGAGCCGAAGGGAATGCGGCAGGAGGCCGAACGGTTGCGCGCCGAATAGGCGAGCAAAACCGGCGCTTCGTAGCCGGGCACCAGGCGCTTGTAGGAATTGGTCAGCGGGTTGGTGAAGGCGTTGATCGCCTTAGCGTGCTTGATGATGCCGCCGATGTAGTAGAGGCAGGTTTCCGACAGGCCGGCATATTCGTTGCCGGCGAAAGTCGGCTTGCCGTCTTTCCAGATCGACTGGTGGACGTGCATGCCCGAGCCGTTGTCGCCGAACACCGGCTTCGGCATGAAGGTAGCGGTCTTGCCATAGGCGTTGGCCACCTGGTGCACGACGTACTTATAGATCATCATCTTGTCGGCGTTGCGGACCAGCGTGTCGAACTTGATGCCGAGTTCGTGCTGAGCGGCCGCCACTTCGTGGTGATGCTTTTCGACGCGCACGCCCATTTCGGTGAGCACCGTCAGCATTTCCGAACGCATGTCCTGGGCGGAATCGATCGGCGGAACCGGGAAGTAGCCGCCCTTGACGCGCGGGCGGTGGCCCAGATTGCCGGTTTCGTAGTCGGTGTCGTCGTTGGACGGCAGTTCGGTGGAATCGAGCTTGAAGCCTGTGTTGTAGGGATCGGCCTTGTACTTGACGTCGTCGAACACGAAGAATTCGGCTTCCGGGCCGACCATGATGGTGTCGCCGATACCCTCGGCCTTCATGTAGGCTTCCGCCTTCTTGGCCGTGCCGCGCGGATCGCGGTTGTAGGCTTCGCCCGAAACCGGGTCGAGAATGTCGCACAGGATGACCATGGTCGACTGGGCGAAGAACGGGTCCATATGAGCCGTTTCGGCGTCCGGCATCAGGACCATGTCGGATTCGTTGATCGCCTTCCAGCCGGCGATGGACGAGCCGTCGAACATCACGCCGTCGGCGAACATGTCCTCCTCGACCTCGATGATGTCCATGGTTACGTGCTGCAGCTTGCCCTTCGGATCGGTAAAGCGCAGATCGACGAACTTCACGTCGTTGTCCTTGATCTGCTTCAAAATGTCTTTGGCTGTAGTCATGTCATGTTTTCCTGTGTGATGACGTTGAAACGAAAACAGCGAGGATCAAATAGCCTCGATGCCGGTCTCGCCGGTGCGGATGCGCACGACTTCCTCGATGTTCGAGACAAAAATCTTGCCGTCGCCGATGCGGCCGGTTTGCGCTGCCTTGCGGATCGCCTCGATGGCGCCTTCGACGGATTCGTCGCCCAGAACCACTTCTATTTTAACCTTGGGAAGAAAATCGACGACATATTCGGCGCCGCGATAGAGTTCGGTATGGCCCTTCTGGCGGCCAAAACCTTTCGCTTCCGTGACAGTGATGCCTTGCAGCCCTGCTTCCTGCAGCGCCTCCTTCACTTCGTCGAGTTTGAACGGTTTGATGATCGCTTCGATCTTTTTCATGCTTATGAGGCCTCCGCTAGGGCAAAAAACGGGCTGTGGGCCCCGCTTGCGGCTCAAAAAGCACGAACCGTGCCAGTCTCGCCCCGCTGCAACAATCGAGCGCCGAACGGGTGGGATGGGTGAAAGATTGCTTGCGGATGGCGATTGCCGCTGTTCCGTGCGGGCATCCCACCGGCCATCGCGGGTGATGAATTTTGCGGCAGGTCAAAGATTGGGCATAAAGCCTAAAAAAGAGGCACGGTGATCGCCGAACGCAACGCACGGTGGCGTAGCTATTCTGGCGCTGGCGTTCATGTGCTACCCGTTGCCCAAACGGAGGGCCTGCTGGCGATGTCGCACGAGATATTGACGCCGCGTGAAATGGCCGAGGCCGACCGGCTGGCGATTGCCGCCGGTCCGTTCAACGGTATCCAGCTCATGCGCAACGCTGGCGTAGCGGTAGCGACGGCCGTTTTGCAGCGCTACCCCGCCGCCGCCGGCGTCCATGTGCTGTGCGGGCCGGGAAACAATGGCGGCGATGGCTATATCGTGGCTAGGCTTCTCGCCGAAGCCGGAGTGCGGGTTTCCATCTGGGCCGAGGGCGCGCCGAGAAGCGGAAGCGACGCGGCGCTGGCTGCCGCCGAGTGCCCGCTCGAGGCGCAGCCGATTTCCGGCTTCATGCCGGAGCGGGGTGATATCGTCGTCGATGCGCTTTACGGGGCAGGGCTGTCGAAGCCGCTGTCGGCGGATGCTGCCGCCGCAATCGAGAAATGCGGCGACGCGAGAATTCCGGTCGTCGCGGTCGATCTTCCGTCAGGCATTTCGGGCGAAACCGGTCATCCGGTTGGGCATGCGGCTTTCCGGGCCAACGTGACCGTCACGTTCGCTCGCAAGAAGCCGGGACATCTGCTGCTGCCGGGACGCGAGGCCTGCGGCGACATCCTGGTGGCAGATATCGGCATTTCAGACGCGACGGTCGCGGCGGTCGGGCCGAAATGTTTCGAGAACGATCCGGCGTTGTGGCGCGGCTCTTATCCGATACCGGCGGCCGACATCCACAAGTACCGGCGCGGCCATGTCGGCGTCTTTTCGGGCGGGCCATCCGCAACGGGTGCTGCGCGGCTCGCGGCGGTTGCCGCAGCGCGGGCAGGGGCGGGGGCCGTGACGGTCCTGTCGCCCGGCAGTGCGCTGGCGATCAACGCCGCGCAACTGACCTCCATCATCTTGAGGCGTATCGACGACGCCGATGATGCGCGCGCGTTCATCTCCGATCGCAAGCCGTCCGCGCTCGTGCTGGGGCCGGGCTTCGGCGTCGGCGAGCCGTTGCGGGAACTCGCCTTGGCGATCCTCGAAACGGCCGGCGCGGAGGCCTCGCTCGTGCTCGACGCCGACGGTATTACGTCCTTCCACGACGCGCCTGCCTCGCTCTTCATCACAACCGGAGCCAAGGGCGCGGCGGCGCTGGTGCTGACGCCGCATGAGGGCGAGTTCGGCCGCCTTTTCCCGGATATCGCCAGGGATGCTGCGCTCTCGAAGCTCGAAAAAGCTCGGAAAGCGTCGGCGCGCTCGCATGGAGTGGTCATCTACAAAGGTCCGGATACGGTGATCGCATCGCCTGATGGCCGGGCGGCGATCAATGCCAACGGCACGCCTCTGCTGGCGACCGCCGGTTCCGGCGACGTGCTTTCGGGCATCGTCGCTGCCCTTCTGGCGCAATGCATGCCGGCTTTCGAAGCTGCCTGTGCGGCCGTGTGGATGCACGCCGAGGCAGCGCGCCGGTTCGGGCCGGGCCTGATCGCCGAAGACCTGCCGCTTGCGCTTCTTCCCGTCCTCCGCGATCTTGTAGCCGAACGTTCGGGCGGTTCGGGGGAATAGGCATGATGCTGTGGTTGAGGCGGCTTTTCGCGCTCTTCGCGGTTCTTGCGGCAACCGCGGCGCGCGCCGAGGGTCCGGTCCTCATGATCGACGATCCCGCCATTCTCTCCGCACTCGAGCAGCGCGGCTACGGCTTTGCCGGACTGTTCGGCGTCGAGGGCAATGGTGATCTCGAAATGCTCTACCGCGACGCGCCGGCCTACCGAAACATTGTCGACATGATCGGTGCCGATGTCGCGGCGCTGCGGAGCGAGATGAAAGCCGGCGGGCGAACACTGTACGAGGTGACCGACGGCAATGTCGGCCGCATCATGGACATGCGCTGGCTGAAGACGGACGCCGCGCGCTTCCGGCTGGTGGGGATCGTCAACCGCCTCGACCGCCGCGATTTCTCGGCGCTGCGCGGCAGGGCCGATTGCGGGGAGGTACGGCTCGTCTACCGGCTGGCCTACAGTTTTCGGAAGAACGGCAAGGGCAAGCAGCTTTCGTCGCGTATGCCTTTCAATTTCAACGCCGTGCATTCGGTGCTGCCGGACACCGACGGCGGCTGCACCGGCGTGGCGCTGCGCTGGACGCCCGGGATCGACGAGGCAGCCGACGCCGGCTGGCTCGCCGGCGGACCGCTCGATCCTTCGGGATTCGCGTTCCGTCAGCTCGAACTCAATGCGCAGGTGGTGCGCTTTCCATCCGGCCAGGAGACCGAGTTCGGCGGGCAGGCGGCCTATCTGATGCGGATTTTCGGCATAGACGGCGAGACGGTGAGCGAATTGCCGCTGGAAAACACGCCCGACGCAGCGAGACTGGCAAGCGACGCGGAGCTAAAGGCGAAGCTCGCCGGCTATGTCCTTGAAAACGCGGCCGCTATAGATGGCGGCGTCTACCAGATTCCCGACGAGTTCCTGGCCCGCAAGGCGATTTCCTATTCGACCTTCGGCAGCGTGCGCCAGGCCAATCATCCCTTCGCGCCGCTGTTCCAGCCTGAAGAATTTTCGGAGCTCGACTTCTCCGGCATGCGTCTTCTGCGCTCCGCCGAGGCGCTGATCGAGCGGCTGGACAATGGCTCGTGCCAGGGATGTCACCAGGCGGGGTCGACTGCAGGCTTTCATTTCATCGGCCTCGACGACAAATCGACGTCGCCGCTGAACCGCCTGCAGGTCGGCATCTCGCCGCATCTCCACGCCGAGTTTGCGCGGCGCGCCGCGTATATCGGCGCGGTCGCTGAAGATCGAGAGCCCGATCGCTTTCGGCCGCTGTCTTCGGCTCCGCCGGCAGAATGGACGGAAGACGGCGTGGAATACGCTGAGGCAGGGGCGGCCATGCCGTGCATGATGGCCGAGGATGCAGCCCATTTCGGCGAAGGCTGGGGATGTGCGGGCGATACCGTCTGTACGCCCATCGCCACCGCCTCCGGCATGCGCATGAAACTCGCGCAATGCCTGCTGCCGAAGGACAGCGCGGGCATGTTTTCCGGCCATCCCTGCCTGACCGGTGAGATTGCCACCAATGCCGCCCAGCCATTCAACGACCGCTACAGGATAACCGGGCAGTTCGCTGCGTTTGCGCCGGCGATCAACCGCGAGACCTACAACTGCCGGCCGCCGAAGATCGGCGTGCCGGCCGGCATCGCCTATCGCGGCTGCAACGACAACGACCGGACGTTCGCCGGCTTCAAGCCGGGCAAGCCGATGCCTCGCGAGATATGCGGGCTCGCCGGCGGCAAGGCCTTCGACATTTGCGTGGCGACCAACAATTTCGACCAGTGCCTCGGCGGGGCTGTGGTGCGCGGCAATCGGCCAAGTTGCTCGGCCGACAGTTTTTGCCGCGAGGACTATATGTGCCAGGCCTTTCCGCCCGACACGCCGGGCCTTGCCAAGGTGAAGGGCGTCGGCTTCTGCTCGCCCACTTATTTCATTTTCCAGATGCGCATCGACAATCACACCACACCGTGGTGACCTCCCCGGCATACACTTCTCCCTCGCCACGCTGCCTTTCGGCCCTGGCCATTGCGAGAGCCCTTCGACAGGCTCAGGAGTCGGGAAGACGGGCGGGCAGGAAAGCGCCGCACGAATTCGTAAGAAAAGAACAGGCACTCCCATGCCCGCCCGTCCGGTGTCTGTCGCCCCAGTCGACCGGTCACGCGCCCCGCTCCATGTTCTTTCCATGGACAATGACGCGCGGATGATCCGCCTTCCGTTCACGAAGCCTTGACGCTTCGCTCGGAATGCCGGCCCGTCGGACGCCCTCGGAGACGTGGATACCGAACCCACGCCGGGAGGTCACCGCCGTTCTGCCTGACACCCGGTGCGCACCAGGTCCCGTCAGAACGGTGAGGAGATTATGCGCGAGGAGCGGGGATGTGTGGATAAAACGCCGCTCCAGATTTCTTCGAAAATCTTTTATCTTCTTGATCTGCAAGGCATATTTCTTCGATCTGGCTGAAGCGGGGAGACAGTCTATTCACACTCCCGGAGAGGAGGGTCGGCAGTACCGCCGCAGCTTCCCGCTCCGCGATCACATCACGCATTCGCGCCGCCATCGATGGTCAGGGCCGAGCCCGTCACGAACCGGCCCTGCGGCCCCGCCAGCCAGGCAACCAGGCCGGCGACGTCTTCCGGCGCGCCGAATTGCGGGATCGCCATAAGACTGCGCTGCGCATCGGCATATTCGCCGTCGGCCGGGTTCATGTCGGTGTCGGTGGAGCCGGGATGCACGACATTGACGGTGATGCCGCGCGGGCCGAGATCGCGTGCCAGGCCCTTGGTCAGCCCGACCAACGCCGCCTTGCTGGCGGAATAGAGGCTGGTGCCGGGGGCAGGCACGCGTTCGGCGAGATTGCTGCCGATCGAGATGATACGGCCGCCGTCGTGCATCACGGCCGCGGCGGCTTTGGAGGCTATAAAGGGCGCACGGAAATTGACGGCCATGGTCTCGTCCAGGGCTTCGAGCGTCATCGTCTCGATTGGACCGGCGTGGTAGATGCCGGCGCTGTTGACCAGGATGTCGAGACGTCCGAATTCCCTGACGGCAGCCGCGACCGCCGCTTCGACCGCGCCGGCGTCGAGATTGTCTGCCCTGATCGCGAATCCGCGCCGGCCCAATCCTTCGATCTGCTTCACCACGGCGCCGGCCTTGTCCGCGGAACGCGCGTAGGTCAGCGCGACATCCGCCCCGGCGCGCGCCAGCCTGAGCGCAATCGCTGCGCCTATGCCGCGGCTGCCGCCGGTCACCAGCGCCGCCTTGCCCTGAAGTTCGCCGGCATATTTGTCTGAATTGTTGTCGTGCATTTGCTTTCACCATTTATGTAACAGTCGATACACATATTGGTGGCAGGATTGCGGTGCGTCGTCAAGCGATTTATGTAACGGTCATGACAGAAAACATTTCGGCGAGTTCGAAAGGCCGGCCGCGCGGCTTCGACCGCGCTGAGGCGTTGCGGCATGCAATGCGGCTGTTCTGGGCGAAGGGTTATGACGGCGCCTCCTTGGCCGACCTGACGGCGGTGATGGGCATCAATCCGCCCAGCCTTTATGCCGCCTTCGGCAGCAAGGAAGCGCTGTTTCGCGAGGCTACTGATCTCTATAGCGAGACCGAGGAGTCGGCATTTGGCGCAGCCTGCACCAGTCGGCGACGGCGAGGCAGGCAGTGGAGGGCTTTCTGCGTGAGTCCGCGGCCGCCTTTTCACGGGCCGGCGATCCGCCGGGCTGCCTGATCGTGCTCGGTGCGCTCAACGCCAACGGCAACAACGCCGCCATCTGCGAGGATCTGCGGCAAAGGCGGGAGGCGAATGTCGTCGAACTCAGAACCCGGCTGGAAGCCGCGGTGCGGGAAGGGGAGTTGCCGGCGGGTATCGATTGCGAGGCGATCGCGGTGTTCTACGTGACGGTCCAGCAGGGCATGTCGATCCAGGCGCGCGACGGCGCTTCGCACGACAGGCTGCTTGCGGCGGCTGACGGCGCCATGGCCGCCTGGGACGCGCTGACGGCGGGGCAGCCGGACAGGAACGATGCATAGGGCGGATACGAGCCGCCGCTCTAAACGTCAGTCGCTCACCCGCTGCATCAGCGCAATCGCCCCGTGCGGTGCGCGGACCTTGCCGGACGTGATGAAATAGATGAACACGTCGCGCGGCTTGACCGGAGCCGCGCTCGCCGGATCGGCGCGCGGCAGATCGTCCGGCGCTCCGCCTTCGGCCCATATTTTTGCACGCGCCGCCCAGGCGTCGAGCGCGCTCGGCTTGTAACAGGTCTCGACCTCGTCCTCGCCTGTCTGCAGCCGGGCATAGACGAAATCGCCGGTGACGTCGGCGATAGCCGGATATTTCTCGTGGTCGGCATAGACCACCGTGACGTTGTGCTCGCGCAGCAAGGCGACGAATTCCGGCACGACGAAGGATGGGTTGCGGACCTCCACCGCGTGGCGCAGCGCGACCCCATCCTGCTTTTCCGGCAACAGCTTCAGGAACGCTCCGAAATCGTCGGCGTCGAATTTCTTGGTCGGCGCGAACTGCCAGAGGATCGGGCCGAGCTTGTCGCCGAGCTCGGAAACCCCCGAGCCGAGGAAGCGCTCGACGGATTCCCCGGCTTCCGCCAGCACCCTGCGGTTGGTCGCGAAGCGGATGGCTTTCAGCGAAAAAACAAAACCTTCCGGCGCTTCGCTCGCCCATTTGGCGAAAGTGGCGGGCTTGAATGTCGAATAATAGGTGCCGTTGACCTCGATGGTCGGCACTTGGCGGCTGGCAAACTGGAGTTGCTTCGCCTTCGACAGTTTCTCGGGGTAGAAGGAGATGTCCCAAGGCTCGAAGGTCCAGCCGCCCATGCCGGCGCGGATTTTTCCAGAATCGGTCATATGCTAAACTCTCAGTTGCATCTGTCGGAGGCTGGCGTTGTGCGTGAATCTAACAGAAACTCGAAAACGAATGAACGAACTGATCGACCGTGTGCTGGCCGGCGAAGAAGTGATCATCATGCGCGGTAAAACGCCGATTGCAAGAATGAAGCCGCTGACTGCTGAAGAAACCGAACGCAGCAAGAATGAGCTTCCACGCCTTGCTGCCGCGCGAAAATTTGCGCGAAGGGACGCATAGTACTCGCGCCAATGCGCGACGCACTTGCTAACGTTTTCTCTGCGGTTGAGGTCCAGTGACGGTCGTTCAGACTGGATCGCACGATTTTTATTGCGGAATATCGCGGTGGTTGGGCGGCACCGCAAAGCTCTTTTCCTCGCGCACCGACGAAACGCCCTCCATCTGCTGCACCCGCTGGATCACCGCATCGTCGGAGGCGGCGCCGACGATGGTTCTCATGCCGCGCAGGACGCGTTCGACGCGGACACCGCAGGCTTCGACCGCGGCCGTCACGGAATCCAGCCCGTGCTGTTTGTCGACGAGCACCATCACGTTCTTCGTCATTTTCGCGTCCTCTCGCGGGTCGCCGCGTATCCCATCATATAGGTTGGGCGGCCTGCAAGTCCATCGACGCCGCATTTCACGGCGCGATCGCCAGGCCCGAACCGACGTCGCGGGCAGGGTGGCCAATATTGCGCGCCCCGCGCTCCAGCGCCGTCCACAGCGCCTTGCCGCGAAGGGTCTTGTCCGACTGCGCCAGCAAGGCGGCGATGCCGGCGACGTGCGGCGTCGCCATCGACGTGCCGGAGAACCGGTCGTATTTGCGCGGCACCGGCACGGATGAGAGCACGTCCACCCCCGGTCCGGCGACGTTCACCTCGCCGCCAGCCGGATTGACGCCGCCGCAGGAGAAATTCGCCACCTTCATCTTCGCGTCGACGGCCGCTACCGCCATGATCGAGGCGGCGTTGGCCGGCGAGGTGACGGGCCTGATGGAGTTGTACTGCCGCCAGCTTTCATTGCCGGCCGCCGCGATGATCAGCGAGCCGTTATCGAGCGCGTATTCGCCGGCGCGCTCATAGAACGGGTCCGGCGGCTCGCCCGGCTGGACGGCGCGGCCGAGCGATAGGGAAATGATCTCGCACTTGCTCTCGACAGCCCATTCGATGCCGGCGAGTATCCAGCGCTCGGTGCCGGAACCGGCATTGTTCAGGACCTTGCCGGCATGGATCTCCGCTTCGTAGGCTACGCCGTAGCGGACCTGTTCGGCCGGCGCCAGCGGCCCGCAGGCGGTGCCGATGCAGTGGGTGCCATGGCCCTGGACATCCTGCACGTCCTCGCCCGGCACGAAGCTCGCGGAAACAATGCTGCGCCCGACGAAATCCGGATGGACGAGGTCGAGGCCGGTATCCAGCACCGCGAGTTTGATGCCTGCGCCGGAAAAGGTCGAGCGGTCGACGCCCGTGGCGGTGAGGCCCCAGGTGGCCGAAATCTGCTCGGCGACCGGGATGAACGACGGCGCGGCGATGCCGCCCGGCGGCAGGAGCGCGCGCAGGGCAGGGTCCGCCAGCAGCGAGAGGCCGTCGCGCACCCAGGCGGCGTAGCGCTCGTCCCACCCGGCCAGCACATGCATCCAGAATTCCGGCCGCACCTCGACGACCTCCTTGCGGGCGCGAAGCATGGTTGCGGCGACCGATATGCCGTCGCCCTCGGGCGCCTTGATCACGACAATGCCGAGGCGATCGAGGCTGAGTGCGCCGGCCTCGGCGAAAGCTTCCGCGACATCAGGCCCGGCGGCGCGGAAATCGCGGGAATGCACCACCTTGGCGCCGACGGCGTTGGAGATCAGCCTCTCGATTTCCTTCGGCTTCCGGTTAGGCTGGAACATCACCAGCATATTGCCGGTAGGCTGGGGCGGCGGCGACGCTGCGATATTGTTCATTCGGTCCCTCCGGCCTGCGATCTCCGGCGAGTATGCAGGCGAAAATGCACAATTAAAACGCGCAATTTGGATGACGCAGGGTGGCACCCGCGCCGGCCGCTTATTCCGCCGCCTCAGCCGCCCGCGATTTCGGACGACGCGCCAATAGTTCCTTGAGGAAATGCCCGGTATAGGAGCGCGGCTCTTCGGCAATGTCTTCGGGCCGGCCGGACGCCACGAGTTCGCCGCCGCCATCGCCGCCTTCGGGGCCGAGGTCGAGCACCCAGTCGGCGGTCTTGATCACCTCCAGATTGTGCTCGATGACGACCACCGTGTTGCCCTGGTCGACCAGTTCGTGCAGCACTTCGAGAAGTTTCGCCACGTCGTGGAAATGCAAGCCTGTCGTCGGCTCGTCGAGAATGTAGAGCGTCTTGCCGGTCGCCTTGCGCGACAGTTCCTTGGCGAGCTTTATGCGCTGCGCCTCGCCGCCTGACAGCGTGTTGGCCTGCTGGCCGACATGGATGTAGCCGAGGCCGACCTTGGCCAGCGTCTGCAACTTGTCGCGCACCGAAGGTACGGCTGCGAAGAACTCGGCGCCTTCCTCGACCGTCATGTCGAGCACGTCGGCGATCGACTTGCCCTTGAAGGTGACGTCGAGCGTCTCGCGGTTGTAGCGCTTGCCGTGGCAGACGTCGCAGGTGACGAAGACGTCGGGCAGAAAATGCATCTCGATCTTGATCAGGCCGTCGCCCTGGCAGGCCTCGCAACGCCCGCCCTTGACGTTGAAGGAGAAGCGGCCCGGCTGGTAGCCGCGCGCCTTGGATTCGGGAAGACCGGCGAACCAGTCGCGTATCGGCGTGAAGGCGCCGGTATAAGTCGCAGGGTTCGAACGCGGGGTGCGGCCGATCGGCGACTGGTCGATGTCGATGACCTTGTCGAGGAATTCCAGGCCTTCGATGCGGTCGTGATCTGCCGGGTGCTCGCGCGAGCCCATGATGCGACGCGACGCGGCCTTGAACAGCGTCTCGATCAAAAAGGTCGACTTGCCGCCGCCCGAAACGCCGGTGACGGCCGTAAAAGTGCCGAGCGGGATTTCGGCCGTGACGTTCTTCAGATTGTTGCCGCGCGCACCGACGATTTTTATGCGCCTCGTCTTCTTCAGCTCGCGCCGCGTGGGCGGGGTCGGGATTTCGAGCGCGCCGGTCAGGTATTTGCCGGTGATCGAGTTCGGGTTGGCCATCACATCGGCCGGCGTGCCTTCGGCGATGATCTCGCCGCCATGGATGCCGGCGGCGGGCCCGATATCGACGACGTAGTCGGCAGTCAGGATCGCGTCCTCGTCGTGCTCGACGACGATGACGGTGTTGCCAAGGTCACGCAGGTGCTTCAGCGTGTCGAGCAGGCGGGCATTATCGCGTTGATGCAGCCCGATTGAGGGTTCGTCGAGCACGTAGAGCACGCCGGTCAGCCCCGAGCCGATCTGCGAGGCCAAGCGAATACGCTGGCTTTCGCCGCCCGACAGCGAGCCGGAATTGCGCGACATGGTCAGATAGTCGAGGCCGACATCGTTAAGGAAGCGCAGGCGCTCGCGGATTTCCTTGAGCACGCGCACCGCGATCTCATTCTGCTTGGCGTTGAGCGCGGCGGGCAGTTCCGCGAACCAGGAATTTGCCTTGCGGATCGACATCTCGGAGACCTGGCCGATGTGCAGGCCGGCGATCTTCACCGCCAGCGTCTCGGGCTTCAGGCGATAGCCGTTGCAGGCCGGGCAGGGACTGGCCGACATGAAGCGCTCGATCTCCTCGCGCATCCAGGCCGACTCGGTTTCCTTCCAGCGGCGCTCGAGATTAGGGATGACGCCTTCGAAGGTTTTCGTCGTCTTGTAGGAGCGCAGGCCGTCGTCATAGTTGAAAGTGATCTGGCGCTCGCCGGTGCCGTTCAGCACCGCGTCCTTTGCCTCGTCGGTCAGATCTCTGAACTTGTCGCCAAGCTTGAAGCCGTAGACCTTGCCCAGCGCGTCCAGCGTCTGCGAATAATAGGGCGAGGTGGATTTCGCCCACGGGCTGACCGCACCGTCGCGCAACGTCAGATTTTCGTCGGGAACGACCAGGCTGGCGTCTATGGCGCGCTGGCTGCCTAGGCCGTCGCAAGCCGGGCAGGCGCCGAACGGATTGTTGAACGAAAACAGCCGGGGCTCGATCTCGGGGATGGTGAAGCCGGAAACCGGGCAGGCGAATTTTTCCGAGAACATGATCCGCTCATGCGTGTCGTTCTTCGACTTGTTGGCCGAGTCCTCGGAAGTCTCGCTGGCCGGCAGCGGCTTGTCGGCGAATTCGGCAACGCATAGCCCTTCGGCCAGCTTAAGCGCGGTCTCGACGGAATCGGCGAGCCGCGAGGCGAGGTCGCCGCGCACCACGATGCGATCGACCACCACGTCGATGTCGTGCTTGTATTTCTTGTCAAGCGTCGGCGCGTCGGCGATCTCGTAGAACTGGCCGTCGATCTTGACGCGCTGAAAACCCTTCTTCTGCAGTTCGGCGAGTTCCTTGCGATACTCGCCTTTGCGGCCGCGCACGATCGGCGCCATGATATAAAGCCGCGTGCCTTCCTCGATTGCCAGGACGCGGTCGACGATCTGGCTGACCGTCTGGCTCTCGATCGGCAGGCCGGTGGCCGGCGAATAGGGAACGCCCACGCGCGCGAAAAGCAGGCGCATGTAGTCGTATATTTCGGTTACGGTGCCGACGGTCGAGCGCGGATTGCGCGACGTGGTCTTCTGCTCGATCGAGATGGCCGGCGACAGGCCGTCGATCTGGTCGACGTCCGGCTTCTGCATCATTTCGAGGAACTGGCGCGCATAAGCCGAGAGGCTCTCGACATAGCGGCGCTGGCCCTCGGCGTAGATGGTGTCGAAGGCGAGCGAAGACTTGCCCGAGCCCGACAGGCCGGTCATCACGATCAGCGAGTCGCGCGGCAGGTCGAGATCGATATTCTTCAAATTGTGTTCGCGCGCGCCGCGAATGGAAAGATATTTGTGATCGGCCATGCCGGTCCGCCGCCTCAATCAAATGTTTCGGAGTGGCTGGTTGTCCGGCCATCCCGTCATGTAGGTATTCTTGCCGCTCAGTCGAGGGCAGCCAACTCCCTCGTGTCAGGAGGGTTTAGCCGCCTTTGCAGGGGCGGGGCAAGCGAAAAGAACAAACGGGAAACAGGCTCCTGACAAAGTCGCAGCGGAGGCATGCCGGACCCTGCGATCACATTTTTCGTAACCGGCTACTGGGTGGTTGACGCAACGGAATGAGCGGTGCACGATACGTCCGTCAGCTGGAGCCGAGCGTCTCACAGGATGTTCTTCGCTGGCATTCGGCCCGTCTGCGAGACGCCGCAGACAAGCGGATAAGTGCGCCGGCAGGCACAGGATCAACGGACACAGGAGTGAGGCATGACTCCACCGGACAGTTCCGAAAGGCTCCACTAAGGTGTGGAGCCGCAGCAGGCAAAAGTGCCTGAGTTCGCTCGGCAGACTTTGACCCGCTGATCCCTTTACAATCAGAGACTACGAGTCGGATCGTCGGCTGAATGCCGCGTTGCATCCGAATTAAAAACTGGTCGAGGACGACCGGTAAAAGGGCTAAGACCCAAACAAAGCCCTGCGCGCTTCTGGCGAAGCGGCAGGGCTAATTTTTGCCCGCTGGCCGCTGATAAGCGCCCAAACAGGCTGTGCGGCGGGAGCGAACGGTGATGACCTTATCGTCCGGTGCGCGGCACGAACGTCCCGATGTCGATGGTGACGTTGCCGGATATCTTCACGTCCCAGTCGCCCATGCGCACGAAGCCGTTTTCGTCCGTCAGCGGCGCTTCCAGGAGCGGCTCGCCCTGAGGCCTGATGCCGGTCTGGTCGGACGCCTTGCCGTCGACACCGGGGAGGTCAGCCGTCGACGAAGCGCCGTCTCCTGCGCGGAGGGCCGGGGCGGAGACCGAAAGAGCCACGGACACGAGTATGGCGGAGGCGACGGGCTTTTGCAGGTTTCCGATCATGTCGCGCATGATAGCCGCGCGGCCGGAAAATGCCACACCGACAGACCTGCAGCATTCGCGGCGCGAAACAGCCTGGTTTGCTTTGCCCGAGTGGCTCTTGCGCACGGCATTTCTGCATGCTAGGAACAAAAAGCGAACAAACTATTTGTGGACAGCAGGCCCTTTTTGGCTGCGCGCGGCGCATGTCGGGGCAGCGATCGGCTAGAGTGCGGCCTGTTGTTGGTTTCGGATGAGCGCGGAGCGGTGTCATGGCGGGTAGCGTCAATAAAGTCATTCTGGTTGGTAATCTTGGCGCGGACCCGGAAATCCGGCGGCTGAATTCGGGCGATCCGGTCGTCAACATCCGTGTCGCGACGTCGGAAAGCTGGCGCGACAAGAATTCCGGCGAGCGCAAGGAAAAGACCGAGTGGCATAATGTCGTGATCTTCAACGACAATCTGGCCAAGGTCGCCGAGCAGTATCTGAAGAAGGGCATGAAGGTTTATGTCGAGGGTCAGCTGCAGACCCGCAAATGGCAGGACCAGAGTGGTCAGGACCGCTACACGACGGAAATCGTGCTGCAGAAATTCCGCGGCGAATTGCAGATGCTCGACGCGCGCGGCGGCGAGGGCGGCCAGGTCGGCTATGGCGGCGGCCAGGAGCGCAGCGGCGGGTCCGATTTCGGCCAGTCGGGGCCGACCGACGTTTCTCGCGGCGGCGGCAGCCGGGGCGGCGGATCGTCTCGCGACCTCGACGACGAGATTCCTTTCTGAGGATTTTGATGGGCCGGCCGTTCTTCGATGAATGGCGGCCCATCCAATGCAGCCCTCGCCGAATTGACGAGGCGCGGGCGCCCGGGGAAATTCAGTCGGGCAGCCCCGCCTTCCGCAACGCGTCGGCGAGCGCATCCATCAATTGCGGGCGCACAAGGTCCATCCGCACGAAACCGCTGATGGTCCATCCGGGAGCGATCTCCAAAAGCCGCATGGCCGCGATGCGTGCGGCATCGAGACGCCCGAGATTGGCATGGCTGGCCACCAGGCTGGCGTGGAGTACGCTGAAACCGGGATTGGCTTGGATCGCCAGTGTCGAGTAGCCGGCGGCTTCTTCGAACCGACCGGTGAACAGGCAAACCCAGGCCAGCGCCAGATAGGGGTGGTAGTTCAACGGATCGAACGGGCTAAGCCGCAACGCCTTCAGGGCGTCGTCGGTTGATCGTTCATAGCGTTCGCAGAACATGTGCACGAGGGCGCTAAAGCCGAAGGCTAGCGCTGAATTGGGGTTCATTTTCAGCGCTCGGTCGAGCGCGCCGATGGCGTTTTCGTAGTCGTGACTGATATTCGCGTAGACGAATGCTCCGATGCACAGTGCCTGCGGATCGTCGGCGCCGATGCTCAGCGCGAGGCCGGCGTGTCTCAGCGCGGCCGCCCTGTCGTCCGGATGGAAACCGCCGCGGAGAAAGCGCTGCTCGTAACTCCACGCCAAATACCCGTGCGCGACCGCGTAGTTCGGGTCGAGCAGCAAGGTCTCGTTGAGCAGGCGTAGCGCTTCGTCCGTATTGGCCGGCGTGTTTGCGTAGGCGTGCGGCAGAGCCCGAAGATAGAGATCGTAGGCGTCCAGGCTGTCGGGACGCTTACGCCGAGCCCGCTCTATCTCGGCGCGCCGGATCGATGGTTCGATCGCTCCGACGATGCTCTCCGTCAGCCGATCCTGCAGATCGAAAATGTCTTCGATCGCGCCCTCGAACTTGTCGGCCCAGACATGGGTTGCGTCCGTTCCCTCGACGAGCTGGCCGGTGATGCGAAGTCGGTTCGCGGCCTTGCGGACACTTCCTTCCAATACGTAGCGAACCCCCAGTTCCTTCGCGACCTGACGGATGTCCGCCGCTTTTCCCTTGTAGGCGAAGGTCGAATTGCGGGCGATCACGAAAATGCCGGGCATCTTGGACAGGCTGGTGATCAGATCTTCAACCAGCCCGTCGGCGAAGTATTCCTGCTCCGGGTCGCCGCTCATATTGGTGAAGGCCAGCACCGCGACCGAGGGCTTGCTGGGCAGGGCAAGCGGCTTGGCCAGCATCGGCGGGGCCGAACCGCCAATGATGACACGATAGGCGCGCACCGGCTCGGCGATGTTCTTGACCTGCTGCTCACCCATCGATTCGAATGTGAAAGCCAGCTTCTTCTCGACTTCGCGCGCGACCTTGCCGGAGATGCAGATGCCGCCGGGTTCGGCGAGTTGCTCGAGCCGCGCGGCGACATTGACGCCTTCGCCGTAGCAGTCCTCGCCGTCGATGATCACCTCGCCGAGATTGACGCCGATCCGAACCTCTATGCGCTCGTTTTCCGCGACATTGGCGTTGCGCTCCGCCAATCCGCGCTGAAGCGACACGGCGCATTCCACCGCATTCACGACGCTGCCGAATTCGGCGAGCAACCCGTCGCCCATGAGCTTGAAGATGCGGCCGTGGCGCTTTTGGATTTCGGGTTCGAACAGTTCCTTGCGACCGGCTTGCAGGCGGTCAAACGTTCCCGCCTCGTCGCGCTCCATGAGAGCCGAGTAGCCAACGACGTCGGCAGCGAGAATCGCTGCGAGCTTCCGCTCCATGCAAGCCCCCTCAGGGCAGGATCGATCGATCATAGAGCACGGCAGGTAAGTGCGGAAGAGCGACTGCCCGTCAAACCGCCATCAGTTCCCTGATGCCGTCGGCGACGAACTGGACGGCAAGGGCTGCCAGTATCACGCCGAGCAGGCGGGTCAGGATAGAGCGGCCGGTCTGGCCGAGGAACCGGTCGATGCGCTCTGCCAGAATGAAGACCAGATAGGTCAAAAGCAGGCATACGGCGATGATCCCAACCAGCGCCGCCTGGGCGGCAAAACCCTGGAACGAACCCGACAGGAGCACCGTGGCCGAGATCGCACCGGGGCCGGCGATCAGCGGGATCGCCAGCGGGAAGGCGGCGATGTTGTGGATCATGTCCTTGGTGATCGCCACGTCGGAGATCTTCTCCTTGCGGTCCTGGCGTTTTTCAAACACCATCTCGAAGGCGATAAAGAACAGAAGCAGGCCGCCCGCTACGCGGAAGGCAGGCAGGGTGATGCCGAAAACCGACAGGATCAGCGCGCCGGCCAACGCAAACAACGCCATCACCGAAAAGCCGATCACCGAGGCGCGGACCGATACCTGCCGTCGCTCATCGCGGTTCATTCCGCGGGTGACGGCGAGGAAGAGCGGCGCCAGGCCCGGTGGGTCGATGGTCACAAGAAGGGTGACGAAGGCGTTGAAGAAGCTGTCGTAACTCGGCATGAAAGCGGCCCCTTCAAAAAACACCCGATCGGATTGCAGACGGCTTCACTCAGCCGGTGACCCTACTTGGACGACCTCGTCCGAGTTCGGGCGGTCTTGCGTACCCCTTAACTTGAAAGGAGACCGTGGACGAAGGGAAAAAGCCAGCGCGGTCGCTGTCAAGGCTATCGACAAAATCACCAGCAAGGCGGCTTCGATGGGTGTCCAGGTTGGGTCCTGCATCGGCAGGCCGACAAACAAGGCTGCCGACCGGTAATCGCTGTCCGCACCAAACAACAACAATGCAACTATGTTGTTTGCACAATGCGCGCCGAAGGCCGCTCCCAGGTTGCCAGTCGCGTAGACCAGGATCGTCATGGCGACGGAAAAAACAAGGGTGCTGGCCAGATAGGCGGCATTCATCCAGGGCAGGGCGTCGGAATCCCAGTGCAGCAATGTGAAAACGGTGGCGGGCAAAGCCGCCCAGACGAACCAATGAGGAAACCGGTGCGCAAGCGACTGCTGGAGATAGCCTCGAAACACGAGCTCCTCCGCTGAGCTCTGGAACAGGATGAACAGCGAGAGAGGCAGAAGCGCCAGACCCCAATCCAACAATGCCGTTTCGCTTCGTGTGGCAGTTGCATCCATGGCGAAAAAGATCGCCGACGAAATTGCGCCGATCACGAACCACACGGCGAAGCTGTTCGCGAAATCCCGCCATGACAGCCGGGCGGTCGCTCCCATCAGGTCGGACAACTTCCTTTTGTGGACAATGCGGACCACAAACCAGGTGCCAAGCCACATGCATCCACTCGCGCCGAGAAACAGCGCAAGGCCGAACCGCGTAACAAAAAACGCATCCGCGGCGTCAAAATATAGCATCAATGGGCGATCAATTCCGAGGACCGCGTCATAACTCTTCAGAATGACGGGACCGACGACAAATGCCGCAACTGCAAATATGATGTGGAACAGGACAATCAGGATAAAGCCCACGGCAATCCGCGGTGCGCTGTTGCGACCTTCGCCCGCTCTCGCGATGTAGGCCGCGAAGGCTTCCGGCCGCCAATGCCAGCGCAATAGTATCGATTGAAACACCGCGCCCCCTCCCGACTTGTCGGGTCGTCCTGCGCAGTCATAGATGCCAATCAGCTCCAAGTGAAGAGATCGTGGTCAGTGACAGACCGGTCACCCGGTTTTGTCGCAATAGGCCTCCAACCTGTAGCCGTCGGGATCGACGGCGTAAGCTGCGTAGTAGTCCTCGCCATAGTCGGTCCTCAGCCCGGGCCGGCCATTGTCGCGGCCGCCGGCGGCGAGTGCGGCGCTGTGGAAACCGTCGACGCTTTGCCGCGACGGTGCCGCGAAGCAGAAGTGCAGGCCGGAGCCGGCATCGTCGGGCACGGGAGTTTCGACGCGGCTGATCCAGAAGCCGACGGCGTCCTTGCCATAACCGAGTGAGCCTTCGGATGCGCTGAGGCAGGAACAACCGAGGGGCGCGAGTGCGGCGTCGTAGAAGCGTTTTGTGGGGGCGATGTCGCGAACGCCGATCGAGACGTGGTCGAGCATGTTTTTCTCCATAGCTATCGTTGAGCGGACCGGCGGGCGAGGAACTCCACTTCCATCCGCCAGCTGGCGCCGTTGTCGTGCGAGCGTTCGCCGATCCAGCGGAACGCGTCGTCGGTGATGTCGGTAAAGCTCCAGCGGACGGTCGAGCCGGTATCGTCTGCGCCCTGCTGGACGATATTGTCGCCCTCCGCGCGGCCGAGTTGGCGGCTGTAATACTGTGTGCGCGGGTCGCTCCAGATGATGTGCCAGGCGTCCAGGCCGGGGTCGTAGACGCGCAGCGTCGTGCCGTAGAAGGTCCAGTTCCCAAGCGACGGGGAGGGGCCGGCGTCCCTGGCGGGCAGGATCCATACGTCCTGGATCGCGCGGCCTTCGAGCACCCAGCCGAAATGGATTTCTCCGCGGCCGGTCAGTACTTTGCCATCTTCCGCGAAGCGCTTGGCGTCGAACGACCATGCGCCGGCGAAACGGCCGTAGAGGTTCAGCTTTTCGGCGTGGTCGGGCGCCGGACCGGCGGCGTGCAAGGCTTCGGCAAAGGAACTGGCTTGGGACATGATAACGGCTCCCGGATGTCAGCAGATGCGGCCATGATGCCGGCCGGCCGCTTCATCGGCTTGGGAAAAATTGCTATCTTTTCCCTATGACAGTGACCGCCCATAAACTTGCGTCGGGTCCGGGTTGGCGGGTCCACGACGTGATCTGCCGCGCACGCGTCCACGACCGGCCTTTCGAGGAGCAGCATGGCGACTATTGCATCGCGGCCGTGACCGACGGGACCTTTCGCTACAGCGCCACGCAAGGGACCGCGGTGCTCGCGCCCGGCTCGATGCTGCTCGGCAATGCCGGCTCGTGCTTCGAATTCGGGCACGAACATGCGGCCGGCGACCGCTGCCTGTCTTTTCACTATTCGCCCAAATTTCTGGAAGCCGTTGTTACCGATACGCCCGGCGCGAGGAAAATCGGCTTCGCCGCGCCGCGCCTGCCGCCGCTGAGGCAATTTGCACGACTGCTGGCGGAGGCGGAGATCGCGCGGGACGCCAACGACGGAAACGCGCTCGAAGAGATCGCGCTGCGGCTGGCCGGCGGCGTCGCCTCCACGCTTGCCGGCACGGCGGCGGATCGGCCGCGCCGGCCGAACCGTTTCGACCAGCGCCGCGTCAGCGAGGCGGTCCGCCGCATCGAACTGGCCGCGCACGAACCGCTTGCACTCGCCGATCTGGCCTGCGAGACGGCGACCAGCCCGTTCCATTTCCTGCGCTCGTTTCGCCAGCTAACCGGCATGACGCCGCATCAATATGTGCTGCGAACCCGCCTGCACCGCGCGGCGGTGCGGCTGCGGCTGTCGGACGAGCCGATTTCTGCCATCGCCTTCGACGCCGGCTTCAACGATCTTTCCACCTTCAACCGCCGTTTCAGGCGGGTGATGGGCGTGACGCCCGGCGCATTCCGCGCTTGGCACCGGGGCGGCGGAGCGGATGCTTTATCCACTTAAGCCGGAGCCGAAACCGCAGACTTTCGGGTCGGGCGCCCGCGATCCCGGCAGACATGTCGTCGCAGCCTCTGGAAACCGGTTCTATCCGTTTGATTTCAATCGAAAAACCTTATCTAGGTATCGGCTGGATTTCGCACCTGAAAGTTGGAGATCGCCAATCACTTCCTATATAAGGGGCAAGTGATTCCCCATATTGCGTGATCCGATTTGACCGACATCAAAACTCCGCGCGGCCCCGACGGCCCATCCGGCGTCGAGCCGATTTCCATCGTCGAGGAGATGGAGCGCTCCTTCCTCGACTATGCGATGAGCGTGATCGTCAGCCGCGCGCTGCCGGACGTGCGCGACGGCCTGAAGCCTGTGCACCGGCGCATCCTGTTTGCGGCGCATGAGAGCGGCTATCACTGGAACCGCAAATATGTGAAGTCGGCGCGGCCGGTCGCCGACGTGATGGGTAAATACCATCCGCATGGCGACGCCTCGATCTACGACGCCTTGGTGCGCATGGCGCAGGACTGGTCGCTTCGGGTTCCGCTCATCGACGGACAGGGCAATTTCGGCTCGATCGACGGCGATATGCCGGCGGCGATGCGCTACACGGAATCGCGCCTCACCAAGGTCGCGCACGAGCTGCTGGAGGACATCGACAAGGATACGGTCGACTTCCAGGAAACCTATGACGCGTCCGGCCGCGAGCCGCGGGTTTTGCCGGCGCGCTTCCCCAATCTGCTGGTCAACGGCTCCGGCGGCATCGCCGTCGGCATGGCGACCAACATTCCGCCGCACAATCTGACCGAAATGTGCAACGGCGCCATCGCGCTGATCGACAATCCGGCGATCGAGCTGCCGGCGTTGATGGAGATCATCCCCGGTCCGGATTTTCCGACCGGCGGCATCGTGCTTGGCCGGTCCGGCATCTACAACGCCTACGCGACGGGTCGCGGCTCGATCGTCATGCGCGGCCGCGTCAACATCGAGCAGCGGAGCAACGACCGCGAGGCCATCATCATCACCGAGGTTCCCTTTCAGGTGAACAAGGCGACGATGATCGAGAAAATGGCCGATCTGGTGCGCGAAAAGCGCATCGAGGGCATTTCCGACATCCGCGACGAGAGCGACCGCCAGGGCTACCGCGTCGTCATCGAGCTCAAGCGGGACGCCGTCGCCGACGTCATCCTGAACCAGCTTTACCGCTTTACCCCGCTGCAGACCTCGTTCGGCGCCAATATGGTCGCGCTGAACGGCGGCAAGCCGGAGCTTATGAACCTGACCGACATCCTGAAGGCGTTCGTCGCCTTCCGCGAGGATGTCATCAGCCGCCGGACGAAATTCCTGCTGCGCAAGGTGCGCGACCGCGCCCACGTCCTGGTCGGCCTGGCGATTGCGGTCGCCAATATCGACGAAGTCATCAAGCTGATCCGCCAGGCGCCCGACCCGCAGACCGCGCGCGAGCAGTTGATGGATCGGCGTTGGCCGGCGCAGGACGTGGAATCGCTGATCCTCCTGATCGACGATCCGCGCCACCGGATCAATGAGGACGGCACCTACAATCTTTCGGAGGAACAGGCGCGCGCGATCCTCGAACTGCGCCTGCAGCGCCTGACCGCGCTCGGCCGCGACGAGATTGCCGACGAACTGAACACGATCGGCGCGGAAATCGCCGATTACCTCGACATTTTGTCGTCGCGCGTGCGCATCCAGCAGATCGTCAAGGACGAGCTTGCCGCCGTGCGCGACGAGTTCGGCACGCCGCGGCGCACCGAGCTTGCCGAAGGCGGCGCCGACATGGACGACGAGGACCTGATCCAGCGCGAGGACATGGTCGTCACCGTCACGCATGAAGGCTACATCAAGCGCGTGCCGCTCTCGATCTACCGGGCACAGGCGCGCGGCGGCAAAGGCCGCTCGGGCATGTCAACCAAGGACGAGGATTTCGTCACGCGGCTATTCGTGGCCAACACCCACACGCCGATCCTGTTCTTCTCTTCGCGCGGCATCGTCTACAAGGAAAAGGTCTGGCGCCTGCCGATCGGCACGCCGCAGTCGCGCGGCAAGTTCCTGCGCAACATGCTGCCGCTGGAAGCCGGCGACCGCATCACCGCGATCCTGCCGCTGCCGGAGGACGAAGATAGCTGGGGCGATCTCGACGTGATGTTCGCCACCACGCGCGGCACGGTGCGCCGCAACAAGCTTTCCGACTTCGTCCAGGTCAACCGAAACGGCAAGATCGCCATGAAGTTGGAGGAGGAAGGCGACGAGATTCTCGGCGTCGAAACCTGCACGGACAATGACGACGTGCTTCTGACCGCCAGCTCGGGCCAGTGCATACGCTTCCGGGTCAGCGACGTTCGCGTGTTCCAGAGTCGCGCCTCGCTCGGCGTGCGCGGCATCTCGATGGGCGAGAGCGACCGGGTCATCTCCATGGCCATCATCGAGCATGTCGACGCACCGCCGGCTGAACGCGCGGCCTATCTGAAGCGTTCGGTCGTGGAACGCCGGCTGGTTTCGGCCGAAGGCGAGGGCGAGGAAGAGATCGCGCTGACCAACGAGGAAGTCGCCGAGGAGGCTGACCTCTCCGACGAGCGCTATGAATTCCTGAAGCAGCACGAGCAGTTCGTGCTGACCGTCACCGAGTACGGCTACGGCAAGCGCTCCTCATCGTACGATTTCCGGCTCACCGGGCGCGGCGGCAAGGGCATTCGCGCCACCGACGTGTCGAAAGTGGCTGAGATCGGACGGCTGGTCGCAACCTTCCCGGTCGGGCAGGACGACCAGATCATGCTGGTTTCGGACGGCGGGCAGGTCATCCGCGTGCCGGTGCACGGCATCCGCATTGCCAGCCGTGCCACCAAGGGCGTCACGATCTTCAACACGGCCGACGGCGAAAAGGTGGTTTCGGTCGAGCGCATCTCGGAGCCGCAGAGCGATGAGGATGTGGAGGAGATTATCGCGGAGGCCGCCGTGCCGGGCGAAGTCTCTAAAGCCGGAGACGGCGGGACGGAAGAATAGGGCACCTTGGTCGCGGCGAAAACTGCCGCGGCCTATCGCTGAGACAGCTTAGCGCAGGCGCGGACCGAAGCCGCGTGAGCGGTCGTTGCGGTCCTCGAGGCGGACGCGCGCGGCTTCCTGGTGAAGGCCGAAGGCCGTGGCGATAAGCATTGCAATGGTCATTGCGGCGGCGAGCATGTAGATCAGCATGATTTTGTTCTCCTGATCACTACAATGGTTACATGGCGATTTGGTTTCCGAATTTGTAGAGGCGGTTTATCCGATGCCGGTTGAACCTTTTGTGATGCCGCCGTTCATTCGCGGTTCATCTTGCACACGTCGAGCAGCGGCGGCTCCGCCCATGCGAATTGCGTTTGATCTTAGGCCCGGCTAGAAGCAGCTTCCATGAAACGCATCACTATCTACGCGGGATCGTTCGATCCGCTGACCAACGGCCATCTCGACGTGCTGAAGGCGGCGCTGGCTGTCGCCGACACGATCTACGCCGCAATAGGCGTTCATCCCGGCAAGAAGCCACTGTTTTCCCTGGAGGAGAGGATCGAGCTCATCGAGCGGGCGGCGCGGGCCGAGTTCGGCGCCGACGCAGAGCGCATCAAAGTCATTTCGTTTGACGGGCTGGTGATCGACGCGGCGCGCAAGCATGGCGCATCGACCATGATACGCGGCCTGCGCGACGGCACCGATCTCGATTATGAGATGCAGATGGCCGGCATGAACGAAACCATGGCGCCCGAACTGCAGACCGTTTTCTTGCCGGCGAGCCCCTCCGTCCGCACCATTACCGCCACACTTGTCCGCCAGATAGCCAGCATGGGGGGCGACATCCGCCCCTTCGTTCCGGCCGTGGTCGCCGGCGCGCTCGTCGAAAAATTCGCTCATTGAGGAAAAATTCATGAAGCTCAGGAAGCTTGCTTCGTCCCTGATTATTGCCGCGGCCCTGTTTGGCGGCTCGGCCGCGATCGCCGCCGAGCCGGAAAACACCATGATCGTCACGCTGGAACAGGGCGACGTGACTATCGCGCTCAGGCCCGACCTCGCGCCCAAGCATGTCGAGCAGATCAAGGCGCTGGCGCGCGCCGGCGAATATGACAATGTCGCCTTCCACCGGGTGATCGAGGGCTTCATGGCGCAAACCGGCGACGTGGAATTCGGCGACATGAAGGACGGCTTCGACCCGAACCGCGCCGGCACCGGCGGCTCCAGCAAGCCCGACCTGCCCGCAGAGTTCTCCAGCGAGCGTTATGTGCGCGGCACCGTTGGCATGGCGCGGGCGCAGAGCCCGGATTCGGCCAATTCGCAGTTCTTCATCATGCTTGCGCCCAATCCGGGCCTTGAAGGCCAGTACACGGTCGTCGGCACGGTAGAGAGCGGCATGGAACTGATCGATCAGGTGAAAAAGGGCGACCCCGCCATGAACGGGGTTGTCAGCGAGCCTGACCGCATGGTCAAGGTGCGCATCGCCGCCGACGGCAATTGAACAACATAAGCAGAAAAAGGAATTCGGGATGGCCGAGATCAAGGATCGCGAAAACGCGCTCGTCATGGAAACCACCAAGGGCAAGGTCGTCATCGAGCTTCTGCCCGACCTGGCGCCGGGTCATGTGGCCCGCATCAAGGAACTGGCGCGTGAGGGCGCCTATGACGGCGTCGTGTTTCACCGCGTCATCGACGGATTCATGGCCCAGACCGGCGACGTGAAGTTCGGCAATTCGACCACGCCGTCGTTCAATCCGTCGCGCGCCGGCATGGGCGGTTCAGACAAGCCCGACCTCAAGGCCGAGTTCTCCAACATGAACCACGGCCGCGGCACCTGCTCGATGGCGCGGTCGCAGAACCCGAACTCGGCGAACTCGCAGTTCTTCATCTGCTTCGACGACGCGGCTTTCCTCAACCGGCAATATACGGTGTGGGGCCAGGTCATCGAAGGCATGGAGAATGTCGACAAGATCAAGCGCGGCGAGCCGGTACAGGATCCCGACAAGATCGTGTCGATGAAAGTGGCGGCGGACATCGCAGCCTGATCTGCCTGCCTACCCTTGAGGGAGGTGGCAAGCGAAGTGAGGCGGGTGGGGTTATATTGCTCCATCGCCGACCATGCTTCTTTGGATATCCAACTGTGAAATCGCACGGTAAGACGCCCACCCGCCCGGCCGAACGGCCGGGCGACCTCCCCTCAAGGGGGAGGTAGAGGTGCGCGTCGACCTCTTCGATTTCGATCTGCCGGAGGAGCGGATCGCGCTTCGTCCTGCAGAGCCCCGCGATGCAGCGCGGCTGCTCGTGGTCAGGCCGGGCGAGGAGGTCGAGGACCGCAGCGTGGTCGACCTGCCGAGGCTGCTCGAGCCCGGCGATGTGATGATCTTCAACGACACTAAGGTTATCCCGGCGCAGCTGAAGGGCTTGCGGCGGCGCGGCGAAGCGTCGGCTCAGGTGGACGCGACGCTGCACATGCGCGTGGCCCCTGACCGCTGGCTGGCCTTTGTCCGGCCAGGCAAACGCGTGGCGCCGGGGGACCGCATTCATTTCGGTCACGACGGCAATTCGTGTTTCCTCGGCGCGCTCGACGCGACAGTGGTCGAGAAAGGCGAGGGCGGCGAGGTGCTGCTGGCCTTCGACCTGTCCGGCACATTTCTTGACGAGGCACTACATGCGGTCGGGCATATTCCGCTGCCACCTTATATCGCCTCGAAGCGGCCGGACGATGAGCGCGACCGCACTGACTACCAGACGATTTTCGCCCGCGACGAGGGCGCTGTCGCCGCACCCACCGCCGGATTGCATTTCACGCCGGAATTGTTCGCGGCACTCGACGCGCGGGGCGTCGAACGGCATTTTGTCACGCTGCATGTCGGTGCGGGGACTTTTCTCCCGGTGAAGGCGGAAGACACCGCCGACCACAAGATGCATGCCGAAACCGGAAGCGTATCGGCGCAAACGGCCGCGGCGGTGAACGCCGCCCGGGCGCGCGGCAGCCGCGTGGTATCGGTGGGCACGACTTCGCTCCGGCTGCTCGAAAGCGCCGCGAGCGACGACGGGCGGCTTGGCGGGTGGTCGGGCGCGACCAGCATCTTCATCACGCCCGGCTACCGCTTCAGAACAGTCGACGTGCTGATGACCAATTTCCATCTGCCGCGCTCGACGCTGTTCATGCTGGTCTCTGCGTTCAGCGGCCTTGAGACGATGCGCGCGGCCTATCAGCACGCTATTGCCGCAGGCTATCGGTTCTACTCCTACGGCGACGCGTGCCTTCTGTTCAGGGATCAGAACCAGTAGTCGAAGACCCTACGGCCGTCGCGCGGCAGATCGGTGAAGCTATTCAAGCCCTCGAAATGGTCGATCGGCAGGTCAGCTACCATTTCCGGTTCGGCGAGCCTGACGTTCACGGCCATGCGTCGCCGGCCATCCTTGCCAGGGCGGTTTCCTCGCCACCATGCGACGCAGCCACATTCTGGGCAGAAGTGAAAGCTCAAGTGTTTTTCGCCCCGTGCATAGGCATGCGTCGTTCCGGACACGGTGATCTCGTGGCCTTCATAGCCGTAGATCCACAGAGCCCCGTGGCGGCGGCAGACCGTGCAGTTGCATGCCGTCGCTCCCTCCGGCTCTCCCTCGAAACGCCAGCGCACTGCGCCGCAATGGCACGCGCCCTCGATCGTCTTCATTCGGTCAGGCCCATCATTTTCAGCGTGCGTCAGCGTAGAGCGCCCATTTTGATCGTTCAAGGCTGAAGCGGCTCTTTGCCGTGATCCGATTGTCTTGACGCGCTGTCGTCGCTAAGGGCAACTCATGAGCCAAACATTCTCTTTTTCTCTCCTCGCCACCGACGGCGCTGCCCGCCGCGGAGAAATCTCCACGCCACGGGGAGCAATCCGCACGCCGGCCTTCATGCCGGTCGGGACCGGCGGCACGGTCAAGGCCATGTATATGGACCAGGTGCGCGGCGTCGGCTCCGACATCATTCTGGGCAACACCTATCATTTGATGCTGCGGCCCGGCGCAGAGCGCGTGGCGCGGCTCGGCGGCCTGCACGAATTCGCCCGCTGGCCATATCCGATCCTGACCGATTCCGGCGGCTTCCAGGTGATGTCGCTGTCGAAGCTGCGCAAACTGAATGAGCAGGGCGTGACCTTCCGCTCGCATATAGACGGTGCGGCCTACGAGATGTCGCCGGAGCGCTCGATCGAGATACAGGGCCTGCTCGACAGCGACATCCAGATGCAGCTCGACGAATGCACCGCCCTGCCGGCGAAGGACAAGGAAATCGAGCGGGCGATGGAGCTGTCGCTGCGCTGGGCGGAGCGCTGCAAGGCGGCCTTTGGCGAGCAACCGGGCAAGGCGATGTTCGGCATCGTGCAGGGCGGCGACAATGCGCTGCTGCGCGAGAACTCCGCACGCGCGCTGGCTGCCATGGATCTGAAGGGCTACGCGATCGGTGGTCTGGCGGTTGGCGAGCCGCAGGCGGTGATGCTCGAAATGCTGGAGATCACCTGTCCCGAACTGCCGACTGACAAGCCGCGCTACCTGATGGGCGTCGGTACTCCCGGCGACATATTGAAATCGGTGGCCCGCGGCATCGACATGTTCGACTGCGTGATGCCGACTCGCGCCGGCCGCCATGGCCTCGCCTACACCAGGCGCGGCAAGGTCAATCTGCGCAACGCGCGCCACGCCGACGACCACCGCCCGCTCGACGAGGAGAGCGACTGCCCGGCCGCGCGCGACTATTCCCGCGCCTATCTGCACCACCTGGTCCGCTCGCAGGAGGCGCTGGGCGCGATGCTTTTGACCTGGAACAATCTTTCCTATTACCAGAACCTGATGGGCCAGATACGCGACGCGATCTCGGCGGGTGCGTTCGAGGAGCGCTCGGCGGAGATCGCCGAGGGCTGGGCCAAGGGCGACCTGCCGCCGCTTTAGCGCATACGGTTCGTTCTACCATGGAGCGAAATCGGTGTCGGACCTAACGCGTCGGTAATAGGCGCTTACAAGGTCAATACTGGTTTGCACATCGTCCAGGGACAGCACTTCTGACAACGCTGCATGTACGGGAGGGGAGCCGAGATCACCTCTGTTGCAACGTTTCCTCGTCCCGTCCGCGACAGTCGGCCGTTTGCTGGGTTCGGTCGATGGCGGTTTGAGACGGCACGATTCTGCTCTTGTCAGCGACAATAATCTCGTTCCTTGCTGTTCACATCGACTGGACAAAATCCCGGTTATTCAGAAGACTTTAATTTAGAATACAGTGAACTATTCAGAAAACTCTTGCCTCTGGCCGCGACCATATGCAACCTTTGGTTAGCCGGACCGTTTGGTCGGCGTGACGCCATGCCGGGCGAGTGAGCGTCGAAGCGAACTGAAGGATTGGCGTCATGGTTCGTACCGCAATTTTCGCGGCGACGATGGCAGCGATACTGACCGGCTGCACCGCTACGGATGAGACCCTCGTGACCCGCAGCGTCGTTTTGGACAACCGGCCCAATGCCGTCATCTACCGCGACAGGCGGCCGACCGCCATTACCATGCGGGACGACCGCCCGGATGCGATTATTTATCAAGACGACCGGCCCGACTCGATCACTTACGAGGACAGTCGGCCTGACGAAATCATTTATGACGATGACGACTGATGTCCGTTTCCACAAGCGGGCAAGCGTCACGCGGCGTGACGCAAGTTGACTTAGGTAAAGGTCTTCCCGTCCGGGTGGCCCCTGCAAAAATGCTGCAAATCGTGGAGGCTTCCATGCGCCCGTTTCTCGGGATTGTTTGTCTGTGCCTGATCGGCTGGTCCCTACCTGCGGCAGCGGCAGAAAAACGCTGTGGCTGGTATGGAAATCCCGCACCCGGCGACATGCTGCTCACGGATCGTAACGGCGATTGGTGGATCACCGGGGGCGGCGAGGGGGCGGATGCCAAGGGCCTCGAAAACGTGCCCCAGATGAGCGACCGGGGATTTATCGCAACCGGTGTGCCGGGTTCAGGCCGAGGCTTCAACTGTGCCTGCCTGACCGTTGAGACCAATGCGAGGACGCAGCGGATCACCAGAGTGATCTCCGGCGAGATCCTCCCACTGGCGCAGTGCCGCAACGACAGATCGCTTCCAAGTCCGGACTGACGATCATCGACCTGGCGAGGGGTGCACTTGTCATCGAAAACCTGGAGGAATCCATGAAGAAACCAACTCTAGCAATTGCTCTGGCAGGCAGCTTCGCGCTGACAGCCTGCCAGTCGTCGTCGGATCCGAACGTGCAGGCGCGCAACGCCGAATTCGGCTGTATCGCCGGCACGGTCGGCGGTGCGATCGTCGGCGGTTTGATCGGCAGCACGATCGGCGGCGGCACCGGCCGTGTTATCGGGACGGCAGTCGGCTTGGGTGGCGGCGGCTTCCTCGGCAATCGCCTGGCATGCCGCTAAGAAAGGAACGCACGATGAGAACGAGAATCGCGACCACCGCTTCCGCCCTCCTGCTTTGCACCGTGATTGCCGTCGCACAGCAGGCCAGTCCCATGCATGAAGGTCATCGGGATCATCTCGACACCGACGACAACGGCGCGGTCAACCGCACCGAGTACCGGGCCTTCATGACGGACGCGTTCGACAAGCTCGACACTGATCGGGACGGCAGCTTGCGCGCAGCCGATCTCGGCCAGATCCTCACGACGGATCAGTTCACCGCAATGGACCGCAACGGCGATGGCAGTGTGAGCAGGACCGAATTCATGAATCAGGTCATGGCCGACTTCGCCAAGGCTGACGGCAGCGGCGACGGCCAGCTTCAGTAATGGTCAGGAGTATCGGAGGAAGCGGAGATGTCCTTTCCGATGGCGATGGTCGTTGCCGTGATCGCCGCAATCGTCGGGTTAGCGATCGTGTCCGCCGTCCTCCGATGGCTCTGGAATGCGACCATAGCCGAGTTTTTGGTCTCAATGCGCTGACATTCTGGCAGGCGGTCAAGCTCCTGCTCATCTCCGCGATACTGTTCGGCGGGCCAACGTCCGCCGTACATTTGGCGCCCGAGGACGGAGGATCAGCGGTACGTGGCCAGGAAGATGCGACTGGGCCCGCCGATTGTTGCTCGCGTCAGGATATCAAGCTCGACCGGACGGGTTGAGGGAACATTTGTCGCCAGTCTGGGTTGTGTTTGAATGCGCCTGGCGAGAATGCCGGTAGATTACCAATGCACCGATCACGCGGGGCCCACACCATGGAGCTTACGGTCTTTCTTTCGAAAGTCTTCGGCATCGGCCTCATTATTACGGGCGCGGCGATCGCGATCTCGACGGCGCTATTTCACCCCCGTTTTCGGCGCTTTCGTCGAAGAACGCCTTGTTCGCGCCGTTGTATCGTTTGCCGAGCTTATTGGCGGTCTTTTTCTGGTCATTGCGCATAACATCTGGGCGCCGCTGCCGGCCGCGATCATTTCCATCCTCGGATGGATGGCCGTCATCGAGGCAACGGCCTATCTGCTTCTCCCGGACGATATGCTCGAAAAGTTCATCGGCACGTTCAACGTCCCTGCCTGGTACCTTGTCGGTGGAATATTCGCAATTCTGGTCGGCATCTATTTGGCTGGTTTTGGCTTTGGCTGGTGGTGACCGTTACGTGCTCAATGACTTCGCCGCGCGCAGGCTGACGCCGGTGATGCGATACGTGCCGTCCGGCTGCAATTCGAGCGTATAGATCGCCTCATAGTCCTTACCGTCCGGCCCGACGATCAGCACTTGCTGGACGATCGAGGTAGCGCTCATTTCCTGGACCTTGCCGAAAGCATAGTTGCGAGGTCTGTGGACCGGCCCGTAGCCGCCAGTCACCATGTCCATGAAGGTCTCGACAGTCGGGAAGATGCGCTTGATGTTTGGCGCCGCAAAGGAATAGGCGGCCACACCGTCATTGCGGCTGAACGCTTTCATCTGCCCGTCTATGGCGTCTTGCGCCGCCTTGATCTCGGCCTCGCCGCCGAAGGCAGCTGACGCCAGAAGGCAAAAAGCGGCCGCGAGTGCAAATGAAATGCGGCGCATAGCTGACCTCCCGCAACGAAACCGCGACATCGGCCGCTGCCGTAGCCGCGCTGATTCCTGTCATACCATACGTGGATTGGAGCGGCATGGTTTCACCCGCCGGAAAAAATCGAGGCCTGCGATCGAGAGTATGCCGTCTTCTGCACAATCCGTTTTCAATACCTCCAGGCAATGTGCCCTGAAATTGGGCAGAGACCAGCGCATGCCCGAGTCGCCAGCGATTGCGCTTGCTTTTCTCAGCGCACGCAATTGAAATGCTCCTACAGGGGAGTGCGTGCGTGGTCGCTTTCGACGAGATGCTGCCGGAAACTACCGGATTGCGACGGCCATATACCGGGTATGACGACTGGCTGAAGGGCCAGGATCCGGCGCGGTTGACGGAGAAGATGCGGGATGCCGAACGGGTGTTCCGCAAGACCGGCATCACCTTCGCCGTCTATGGCGAGGAGGAGGCTGCCGAACGGCTTATCCCCTTCGACATTGTGCCACGCATCATTTCCGGGCATGAGTGGCGGCGGCTGACGCAAGGCATCGAGCAGCGCGTCCAGGCGCTGAACGCGTTCCTCGACGACATCTATCACCGCCAGGAGATATTGCGCGCCGGCCGTGTTCCGAAGGAACTGATCGCCAACAACGAGGCGTTCCTGCCCGAAATGATCGGCGTGCGTCCGCCCGGCGGCGTCTACACTCACATCATCGGCGTCGACATCGTGCGCATCGGCGAAGACGAGTTCTACGTGCTCGAGGACAATGCGCGCACGCCTTCCGGTGTCTCCTACATGCTGGAGAACCGCGAGACGATGATGCAGCTCTTTCCGGAGCTGTTCCAGAGGATCAAGGTCCGGCCGGTCGAGAACTATCCGCAACTCCTGCGGCAGTCGCTTGCGGCCGTGAGGCCGGATGGCGTCAAAGGCGCTCCGACCATCGCGGTGCTGACGCCGGGCAGCTACAATTCCGCCTATTTCGAACACGCATTCCTGGCCGACCAGATGGGTGTCCAGCTTGTCGAGGGCCAGGATCTGCGGGTCGTCGACGGTCATGTCGCGATGCGCACGACCGAGGGCTACAAGCAGATCGACGTGCTCTACCGGCGCGTCGACGACGCTTTCCTCGATCCGCTGACCTTCAATCCGGATTCGGCGCTCGGCGTGCCCGGCATCATGGACGTCTACCGCGCCGGCAACATCACCATCGCCAACGCCCCCGGCACCGGCATCGCCGATGACAAGGCGATCTATTCCTACATGCCCGAAATCATCGAGTTCTATACCGGCCGCAAGGCGATCCTCGGCAACATCCCGACATGGCGCTGCTCGGAGCCTGACAGCTTGAAATACGTTCAGGAACACCTCTCCGAACTGGTGGTCAAGGAGGTGCACGGCTCCGGCGGCTACGGCATGCTGGTCGGCCCCGCGGCCAGCAAAAAGGAGTGCGAGGATTTCGCCAAAAAACTCGCCGCGAAACCGTCCAACTACATCGCGCAGCCGACGCTGTCGCTGTCGACATGTCCAATCCTGACCGAGAAGGGGTTGGCGCCGCGCCATGTCGATTTGCGCCCCTTCGTGCTGGTCTCCGACCGAATCCAGATCGTGCCGGGCGGGCTGACGCGGGTGGCGCTGAAGGAGGGGTCGCTGGTCGTCAATTCCTCGCAGGGCGGCGGGACGAAGGATACGTGGGTGCTGGATGATTGAAGGAGCGAGTAGCGAATAGGGAGTAGTGAGTAGTGAGTAGTGAGTAGTGAGTGGTGAGAAGAGGGCTGTGATCTGGGGCTTATCGTCAAATCATATAGAGATCTGCTTGTATGGAAGGCGGCTATCGAACTCGCAGTGGATTGCTATTCGGCGACGAAAGCTTTTCCTGCCAGGGAAATTTATGGGATGAGTTCCCAAATCCGCCGTTCGGCAGCGTCCGTCGGAGCGAATATCGCAGAAGGCTATGGAAGAGAAAACAGAGGTTCATTCATTCAATACCTCAGGATCGCCCAAGGATCTCTCAAGGAGTTGGAGACGCATGTTATTTTATGCGGAAGGGTAGAGTTGATGATCGAGAACGACGTTGCCCGGCTGCTTCGCCAATCAGATGACCTGGGGAAGATGTTGCATGCGATGATCCGGAGCCTGCAGCGGAAATCATGATGTTCCTCCACTACTCACTACTCACTACTCCCTATTCACTAAGCAGCGGAGCCGCCTGATGCTCCTCGGTCGCACCGCCAACGGCCTCTACTGGATGAACCGCTATATCGAGCGGGCCGAGAACATGGCGCGGCTCCTCGACGCTGGGTTGCGCATGGCGCTGACCCGGACCGCGAGTTCGGCCGAGGAATGGACCTCCGTGCTGTTGAGCGCCGGCTGCGAGACCGAGTTCCGCAACCGGCACGACGATCTTTCGGCGGCGACCGTCGGCGATTTTCTGCTGCGCGACACCTTCAACCCGTCCAGCGTGATGTCGTCCATCGAAACAGCCCGCAACAATGCCCGCATGGTGCGAACGGCGTTGACCCGAGAAACATGGGAAAGCATCAACGAAGCCTGGATGTCGTTGAAGCGCATGCTGGCCGATCCGATCGACGAGCGCGAACTGCCGAAGGTTCTGGACGCAATCAAGCGCGAGACAGCCCTTATACGCGGCGCGTTCTACGGCACCATGCTGCGCAACGAGATCTTTGACTTTTCGCAGATCGGCACCTTCATTGAGCGGGCCGACAATACCGCCCGCATCCTGGACGTGAAATATTACGTGCTGCTGCCGTCGATCTCATGGGTCGGCTCCTCGCTCGACAATTACCAGTGGGAATCGATCCTGCGCTCTGTCTCGGCGCATCGCTCCTACCGCTGGGTCTATGAAGCGGACTACCGCCCGGCCAACATTGCCGACTATCTCATCCTCGATGGCCGCATGCCGCGCTCGCTGGCCTTCTGCTACCGCAACATCTCGCAAAGCCTGAATTATCTCGACGAAGCCTATGGGATGCGGCACGTCTGCCACAAGACCGTCGGCGAAACGATGGCCAAGCTCAAGGTAGGCTCGATCAAGGACATATTCGACGCCGGCCTGCACGAATTCCTGATGGACTTCATCCGCGACAATTACCGGCTGGGCGACGAAGTCGCCAAGCACTACCGGTTCCAGTGACCAGAGCCGCCGATGCGCCTGAAGATTACCCACCACACCGAATACCGGTACGATTTTCCCATCCAGTACGGGCTGCAGCGGCTGCGGCTGGTACCGGGCGGAGGCGCCTCCCAGTCGGTCCAGTCCTGGTCGCTGGCGATCGAAGGCGGGCGCGAGGAAGTCCGCTTCACCGACCAGTTCGGCAATGAAACGCGGCTCGTCAGCATCGAGGGGGAGCCGCGCATCGTCAGCGTCGAGGCGGCGGGCGAGGTCACGACGCAAAACACGGCCGGCATGACCGGTCCGCACCAGGGTTTTGCGCCGCTGTGGCTGTTCGAACGGCAAACGCCGTTGACCGAGGCCGGTGAGGGCATACGCGACCTTGCCGCCTCGCTCCGCAATGGTCCGGACATAGAGCGGCTGCACCGCCTGATGAACGCGATCGGCGAGCGCGTGGTCTATACGGCCGGCGTGACCGACGCTGCGACGCCGGCCGAAGCGGCGCTGGCGCTGAAAAGCGGCGTCTGCCAGGATCATGCGCACATCTTCATCGCCGCGGCGCGGCTCATGGGCTTTCCGGCCCGCTATGTCAGCGGCTATCTGATGATGGATGCGGCGACCGAGCAGGCTGCGAGCCACGCCTGGGCGGAAGCTCATGTCACGGCACTCGGCTGGGTTGCCTTCGACGTCGCCAACGGTATCTCTCCCGACGAGCGTTATGTGCGGCTTGCGACGGGCCGGGACTATCGCGATGCCGCTCCCGTATCGGGAATCAGGCTGGGACAGGCCGCGGAAGAGCTTGCGGTCCGCATCACTGTGGAGCAGTAATTCCGGCCAAATCGGACGCCGGAAGAGAATCGATGACCTATTGCGTGGGCCTCAAGATCGATCGCGGGCTGGTGTTCATGTCGGACACCCGCACCAATGCGGGCATCGACTCGATTTCCACCTTCCGCAAGATGCAGGTCTGGGAAAAACCCGGCGAGCGGGTCGTGGTTCTTATGTCGGCCGGCAATCTGGCGACCACGCAGGCGGTGGTCAGTCTGCTCGACGAGCGCATGAAGGCGGTGAAGGACCGCACGCCGACGCTGCTTGCTACGCCATCCATGTTCCAGACAGCGCGGCTGGTCGGTGATACCGTGAAGGAGGTGATCGCCAGTTCGACGCCGGCGGGCGAGCGGGCCGATTCCTATTTCAACGCCTCCTTCATCCTGGGCGGCCAGATCCGCGGCTCCGAGCCGCGCCTGTTCATGATCTATCCGGAAGGCAATTTCATCGAATCGACCGACGACACGCCGTTTTTCCAGGTCGGCGAGACGAAATACGGCAAGCCGATCATCGTCAGGGCCTATGATCGCGCCATGAGCTTCGCCGAGACGGTCAAGCTGCTGATGGTTTCGTTCGATTCGACATTGAAATCGAACCTTTCGGTCGGCCTGCCGCTGGATCTCCTGTTCTACGAGAAAGACGCATACCGGGTAGCGCTCAACAAGCGTATCGGTCATGACGATCCATACTACCGCACGGTTTCGGACGGCTGGTCGAACGCGCTGAAGCTGGCCTTCAAGAGCCTGCCTGACTTTCCCGAATAATCCCGGTTCGCGCCGATTTCGCGCTTCTCCGGATTGACTTCCGGCATCTTTCGTTTTCGAATGTAAAGGCAAAAAACGAAAGCGGAGGATCGGAAAATGTATCTGTCGGCGCGGCATTCCGAAATCGTGCAGATGGCCAAGGATAATGGCCGGGTGCTGGTCGACGATCTCGCTACCCATTTCGGCGTGACGCCGCAGACGATCCGCAAGGATCTCAACGACTTGTGCGACCAGCGCCTGCTCAGCCGCATTCATGGCGGCGCACTTTTCCCTTCCGGCATCGAGAACATGGAATATGAGGCGCGGCGCAAGATCGCGTCGGACGAGAAGGAGGCAATCGGCAAGGCTGCAGCGCGGCTGATCCCGGACAACGCTTCGCTGTTCATCAACATCGGCACCACGACGGAGGCTGTCTCGAAGGCGCTGCTCGACCATGTCGGGCTCATGGTCATCACCAATAACATCAATGTCGCCAACAGGATGCGGGTATATCCGGGCATCGAGGTGGTGATCGCGGGCGGGGTGGTGCGTGGCTCAGACGGCGGCGTCGTCGGCGAGGCGGCAGTGGATTTCATCAAGCAGTTCAAGGTTGACTACGCGGTGATCGGGGCTTCGGCCATCGATCATGACGGGGCGCTTCTCGATTTCGATTTTCGCGAAGTGAAAGTGGCGCAGGCGATTATCGCCAATGCCAGGCATGTCATCCTGGTCTCCGATGCGACGAAATTCGAGCGCACCGCCCCGGTGCGGATCGGCCATCTGTCGCAGGTCGACACTTTCATCACAGATCATTGCGATATCGCCACGGTGCGCCGCATCTGCCAGGATTCGGAGGTGCAGCTTATCGAAACCTCACGCTGAGCGCAGGCTTCGACCCAAATGTCCGGTTGACTCAGATTTTCGTTTGACATTCGTTCCTACTTCGAAATAATTCCCAAACGGTTTCGAAAACGGCGTGAAAATGCTGCACTGCGAAACTCGGGAGGAATTTTTCTTTGGACGCAGTTCCCATCCATGACATTTTCGTCATCGGCGGCGGCATCAATGGCTGCGGCATCGCCCGCGACGCTGCGGGGCGCGGCTTTTCGGTGTTCCTCGCCGAGATGAACGATCTCGCCAGCGGTACGTCGTCCGGCTCGACGAAGCTGATCCATGGCGGCCTGCGCTATCTCGAACATTACGAATTCCGCCTTGTGCGCGAGGCGCTGATGGAGCGCGAGGTGCTCTGGAAGGCAGCGCCGCACATCATCTGGCCGATGCGTTTCGTGTTGCCTTACGCCAGGGGACTGCGCCCGGCATGGCTGATCAGGCTCGGTCTTTTCCTCTACGATCATATTGGCGGGCGCAAATTGCTGCCGCCGACGCGCACGCTCGACATGACGCGCGATCCTGCCGGCAAGCCGCTCAAGCCTTTGTTTCGCACAGCCTTCGAATATTCGGACGGCTGGGTCAACGATGCCCGGCTGGTGGTGCTCAACGCCCGCGACGCGGCCGAGCGCGGTGCAACCATCAGGACGCGCGCCAAGGTGGTGCGGGCGCGGCGCGAGAACGGCAACTGGACGATCGCGGTCGAAAATCTGCGCGACAAGACGGTCGAGACGGTGAAGGCTCGCCTGGTCGTCAACGCGGCCGGGCCTTGGGTGGACAGGGTGCTCGCCGGAGCCGTCGGGCAGAACGATGTCCACAATGTCCGCCTCGTGCAGGGCAGCCACATCGTTGTCGAGAAGAAATTCGATGATCCGCGCGCCTATTTCTTCCAGAACAAGGACGGCCGGATCATCTTCGCCATTCCCTACGAGGACGATTTCACGCTGATCGGTACCACCGATCAGGACTATCTCGGCGACCCGCGGGAAGCGAAGATCACCGAAGCGGAGATCGACTATCTGTGCGCGGCGGCGAGCGAATATTTCGCCGAGTCGGTGCAGCGCAAGGACATCGTCTGGACGTATTCCGGCGTGCGCCCGCTCTATGACGACGGCGCCTCGAAGGCGCAGGAGGCGACCCGCGACTATGTGCTGAAGTCGGACGCGCCGGACGGGCAGGCCGCGATCGTCAACATATTCGGCGGCAAGATCACCACCTATCGGCGCCTGGCCGAATCCATGCTGGAAAAGATCGAGGAGCATCTCGGCAGGCGCGGCAAGGCGTGGACCGCTGAAGCTTCCCTTCCGGGCGGCGACTTTCCGGCGACGGGCTTTGAGGCGGAGGTGGCGAAACTGAAAACCGCTTACCCTTTTCTCGATCTGACCCATGCCAGGCGGCTGACCAGGCTTTACGGGACGCGGGCCAGAATTCTGCTAGGCTTGGCGCGATCGGAGGCCGATCTCGGCCGGCATTTCGGCGCGGATCTCTACGAGGCAGAAGTCCGCTACCTGATGAGCCAGGAATGGGCGATGACGGCGGAAGATATCTTGTGGCGCAGGACCAAGCGCGGCCTCAAGCTGACGCGGGAGCAGGCAGACGCCCTCGACCGCTACATGAACGGCGCGAGCGGCGCGATAGCGGCAGCCGAATGACCGGCGCAATGGGCAGGATGGCCTTGGAGGAGGCGCAATGCTGGAACTGAGAAACGTAACCAGGACGGTGGCCGGCGTGGACCACATCAGCGACGTGTCGCTGACGCTCCAGCATGGCTCGCTCAACGTGCTTCTCGGGCCGACGCTTTCCGGCAAGACCAGCCTGATGCGGCTGATGGCGGGGCTCGACGCGCCGAGTTCCGGCTCGGTCTGGTTCGATGGCGTCGATGTAACCGGCGTGCCGGTGCAGAAGCGCAATATTGCCATGGTTTACCAGCAGTTCATCAACTATCCGGCGATGACGGTTTACGAGAACATCGCCTCGCCGCTGCGGGTCTCTGGCGTGAACCAGGCGACCATCGACAGCGAGGTCAGGCGCGCCGCGTCGCTGCTCAAGCTGACGCCCTATCTCGACCGGACCCCGCTCAGCCTGTCGGGCGGCCAGCAGCAGCGCACGGCGCTCGCCCGCGCCATCGTGAAGAATGCCGGGCTTGTGCTGCTCGACGAACCGCTCGCCAATCTCGACTACAAGCTGCGCGAGGAACTGCGCGCCGAACTGCCAAAACTGTTTGCCGAAACGGGCGCAATCTTCGTTTATGCCACCACCGAACCGCATGAGGCGCTGCTGCTCGGCGACAACACGGCGACGCTGTCGGAGGGCCGCATCACGCAGTTCGGCCCGACCATCGACGTGTTCCGCAAGCCCGACGATCTGCTGACTGCGATGACCTTCGCCGACCCGCCGCTGAACACGATCGTGCTGAGGAAAAGCGGGCCGCATTTCCTGCTGGACGGCGGGGTTAATCTTCCGGTTCCGGCCGAGATGGCGCATGCGGAAGACGAGGTCTACACGATCGGTTTCCACCCGCACCATCTGGCGCCACATCGCAAGACGCCGGCGGCGGTGCCGATCTCGGCCAAGGTCTCGATCACCGAGATCACCGGCTCGGAGAGTTTCGTGCATCTCGACTTCGCCGATGCGCGCTGGGTCATGCTGGCGCACGGCATTCGCGTATTCGAGCCCGACGAGACGGCTCGAGGTGTTCATCGATCCACGTCACATTATGGTCTTCGACGCGAGTGGACGTTCGGTCGCGGGCCCCCAGAGAATGGCGGCGTAAGACCATGGCGCGCATCGATCTGAACCACATCCGTCACGCATACATGCCCCATCCGAGGTCGGATGCGGATTATGCGCTGAAGGAAGTGCACCACACTTTCGAGGACGGCGGCGCCTATGCGCTGCTCGGTCCGTCAGGTTGCGGCAAGACCACGCTCTTGAACATCATTTCGGGCTTGCTGCACGCCTCGCACGGCGAACTGCTGTTCGACGGTAAGGATGTCACGCGTCTGTCGACGCAGGAGCGCAACATCGCCCAGGTGTTCCAGTTCCCGGTGATCTACGACACGATGACGGTCTACGACAATCTAGCCTTCCCGCTGCGCAACCGCGGCGTGGCGGAAGCCGATGTCGACCGCAAGGTGCGCGAGACACTGGAAATGATCGGCCTCGCCGACTGGGCCAAGCGGCGGGCGAGGGGGCTGACCGCCGATCAGAAGCAAAAGATATCGCTCGGTCGCGGCCTGGTCCGTTCGGACGTAAACGCCATCCTGTTCGACGAGCCGCTGACCGTCATAGATCCGCACATGAAGTGGGTGCTGCGCTCGCAGCTTAAGCAGCTCCACCGCCGCTTCGGCTACACCATGGTCTATGTCACGCACGACCAGACCGAGGCGCTGACCTTCGCCGAGCGGGTCGTCGTCATGTATGACGGCGAGATCGTGCAGATCGGCACGCCGGCGGAACTGTTCGAGAGGCCGAAGCACACATTCGTCGGCTATTTCATCGGCTCGCCGGGCATGAACGTCATGCCAGTCGAGATCGACGGCCGCAATGCACGCCTCGGCGGCCAGGTGATCGCACTGCCAGGCGCGCCGAGCGCAGGCGCCGAAGGCTCGATAGAACTCGGCATCCGTCCCGAATATGTCCGGCTCGGAATTGAAGGCATGCCGGTCTCGATCAGAAAGGTCGAGGATATCGGCCGCCACAAGGTTGTGCGCGCCAGCCTCGAGGGCCGCGAGATCGCGGCGATCCTCGGCGAGGACGAAAATATTCCCGCCGACCCGAAGATCGTTTTCGACCCCGCCGGCATCAACATCTACGCCAACTCCTGGCGCGTCGAGACGGGGAGCTGATCATGGACAAGACCTGGAACAACAAGGCCTGGTTCATGGTGTTGCCGGTGCTGCTGCTGGTGGGATTTTCGGCGCTGATCCCGCTGATGACGGTGGTCAACTATTCGGTGCAGGACACGTTCGGCAACAACGAGTTCTTCTGGGCCGGCACCGCCTGGTTCGAGGAGGTGCTGGAATCCGACCGCTTCTGGGATTCGATGGGGCGCAACCTTCTCTTCTCGGCCATCATTCTCGGCATCGAGATCCCGCTCGGCATCTTCATCGCGCTCAATATGCCGCGCAAGGGCTGGGGCGTGCCGGTCTGCCTGGTGCTGATGGCGCTGCCGCTGCTCATCCCGTGGAATGTGGTCGGCACGATCTGGCAGGTGTTCGGCCGCATCGACATCGGGCTGCTCGGCTACACGCTGGCTGCGCTGGGCTTCGACTACAACTACGTCAGCGATCCGTTCGACGCCTGGATCACGGTCATCGTCATGGATATCTGGCACTGGACCAGCCTGGTCGTGCTGCTGTGCTACGCCGGCCTGGTTTCGATCCCCGACGCCTACTACCAGGCCGCCAAGATCGACGGCGCCTCGCGTTGGGCGATCTTCCGCTACATCCAGCTGCCGAAGATGAACCGCGTGCTGCTGATTGCCGTGCTGCTGCGTTTCATGGACAGTTTCATGATCTACACCGAGCCCTTCGTAGTGACCGGCGGCGGCCCCGGCAACACCACGACCTTCCTGTCGATCGACCTGGTGAAGCTCGCCATCGGCGAGTTCAACCTCGGCGAGGCGGCTGCGATGTCGATCATCTACTTCCTGATCGTGCTGCTGCTGTCATGGGTCTTCTACACGGTCATGACCAGCTACGATGCGGAGCGCTGAGATGACGGTGCGCGAACAGACGACAACCGGCGCAGACGCGCTGATGCGGCAGAGCCAGACAGGAGCCGAGGCGCATTCGCTCAACGTGGCGCTGGCGCGCAAGATGCGCCGGCGCGGCGAGGAATCGCGCTTCTGGTGGCTGGTGCCGACGATCTACATCATCTTCCTGATGCTGCCGATCTACTGGCTCATCAATATGAGCTTCAAGACCAACCAGGAGATCCTGGGCGCCTTCTCGCTGTGGCCGCAGGACCCCACGCTGCGCAACTACATGGTGATCTTCACCGATCCGTCCTGGTACAAGGGCTACATCAACTCGATCATCTATGTGGTCATGAACACGGTGATTTCGGTCACTGTCGCGCTGCCGGCGGCCTATGCGTTCTCGCGCTACCGCTTCCTCGGCGACAAGCATCTGTTCTTCTGGCTGCTCACCAACCGCATGGCGCCGCCCGCCGTTTTCGCGCTTCCCTTCTTCCAGCTCTATTCGGCTTTCGGGCTGATCGACACGCACATCGCGGTCGCGCTCGCGCACTGCCTGTTCAACGTGCCGCTGGCGGTGTGGATCCTCGAAGGCTTCATGTCCGGCGTGCCGAAGGAGATCGACGAGACCGCCTATATCGACGGCTATTCCTTCCCGCGCTTCTTCGTGAAGATCTTTGTCCCGCTGATCGCAAGCGGCATCGGCGTCGCCGCCTTCTTCTGCTTCATGTTCTCGTGGGTCGAGCTATTGATCGCGCGCACGCTGACCACCACCGACGCCAAGCCGATCGCCGCGATCATGACCCGCACCGTCTCGGCCTCCGGCCTGGACTGGGGCGTGCTGGCGGCGGCCGGTGTGCTCACCATCATCCCGGGCGCGCTCGTGATCTGGTTCGTCCGCAACTACATCGCCAAGGGCTTTGCCCTTGGGAGAGTCTAGGGGAGACCGCGATGACCGCGACTCGTCGCTGGCAAATCCCGCTGTTCGTCGTGCTAGCCTTATACACGGCAGTGGTGTGGCTGCTTACGCTGCAACTGCCCGTCAAGGACGGCGAGACCGACTGGTACGGCTCTCTCTTTCCGGGCGGCTGGATGGCCTGGTCGTTCCCGACCGCACTGTTCTTCCTGACCATCCTGCTGCTGCTCGGGCTTATGGCGGTCTGGGAATACGCATCGCCCGGCGGTAATCCGCGCGTAGGCGTGCTACGCTTCGAAACGACGCGCGGCGACCGTCTGTTTGTATCGCTGCTTGGCAGCGCCTTCATCCATCTCGCTTGGCTGGGTCTTGTCGGACCCAACCTGTGGTGGGCTCTCGCTCTCTCGGTGGTTTACGCGATTGGCGTATTCCGCTTCGTTTAGAGCGGGCACTGATCGGAGCGCCGCGCACCACGCGAACGCTCTGATGGAACTTGTAACTGTAACGGGAGGAAACCCATGCGAAGGCAATTTCTGACTTCAACGACTGCCCTGGTGCTGCTCCTCGGCGCGGGCCAGGCCTATGCCGGAATGGACGAAGCCAAGGCGTTTCTCGACGCCGAAATCAAGGACATGTCGGCGCTCGACCGCGCCGCACAGGAAGCCGAAATGCAGTGGTTCATCGATGCCGCGAAGCCTTTCGCGGGGATGGACATCAAGGTGGTCTCGGAAACCATCACAACCCACGAATACGAATCCAAGACGCTGGCCAAGGCGTTTGCCGACATCACCGGCATCAAGGTCACGCATGACCTGATCGGCGAAGGCGACGTGGTGGAAAAGCTGCAAACGCAGATGCAGTCGGGCGAGAACATCTATGACGCCTATATCAACGATTCCGACCTGATCGGCACGCACTGGCGCTACCAGCAGGCGCGCAACCTGACCGACTGGATGGCCAACGCCGGCAAGGACGTGACCAACCCGAACATCGACATCGACGACTTCATCGGCAAGTCGTTCACCACGGCGCCGGACGGCAATCTCTACCAACTGCCCGACCAGCAATTCGCCAACCTCTACTGGTTCCGCTACGACTGGTTCAACGACGAGAAGAACAAGGCCGACTTCAAAGCGAAGTACGGCTACGACCTCGGCGTTCCCGTCAATTGGTCGGCCTACGAAGACATTGCCGAGTTCTTCACCGGCCGTGAGATCGACGGCAAGAAGGTCTATGGCCATATGGACTACGGCAAGAAGGACCCGTCGCTCGGCTGGCGCTTCACCGACGCCTGGCTGTCAATGGCCGGCAATGGCGACAAGGGCATCCCGAACGGCCTGCCTGTCGACGAATGGGGCATCAAGGTCAACGAGAAGTCGCAACCGGTCGGCTCCTGCGTGGCCCGCGGCGGCGACACCAACGGCCCGGCGGCGGTCTATTCAATCCAGAAGTATCTCGACTGGATGAAAGCCTACGCCCCGGCGGCTGCACAGGGCATGACCTTCTCCGAGTCCGGCCCGGTCCCGTCTCAGGGTGAGATCGCCCAGCAGATGTTCACGTACACTGCCTTCACGGCCGACTTCGTTAAGCCGGGCCTGCCGGTCGTGAACGAGGATGGCACGCCGAAATGGCGCTTCGCCCCGTCGCCGCACGGCGTCTACTGGAAGGACGGTATGAAGCTCGGCTATCAGGATGCCGGATCCTGGACGCTGATGAAGTCGACGCCGGACGATCGCGCCAAGGCTGCCTGGCTCTACGCGCAGTTCGTCACCTCCAAGACGGTGGACGTGAAGAAGAGCCATGTAGGCCTGACCTTCATCCGTCAGTCCACGCTCGATCACCAGAGCTTCACCGACCGCGCGCCGAAGCTCGGCGGCCTGATCGAGTTCTACCGCTCGCCGGCCCGCCTGCAGTGGTCGCCGACGGGCACCAACGTGCCGGACTATCCGAAGCTGGCGCAGCTCTGGTGGCAGGCGATCGGCGATGCGTCTTCGGGAGCCAAGACGGCGCAGGAGGCGATGGATTCGCTCTGCGCCGAGCAGGAAAGCGTGCTCGAGCGTCTCGAACGCGCCGGTGTGCAGGGCGACATCGGCCCGAAGCTCGCCGAGGAGACTTCGGCTCGAGGAGCAGAACGCAGCCGCGGTCGCGGCCGGCCATCTCGCGCCGCAGCTGAAGGTGGAGAACGAGAAGGAAAAGCCGCAGACCATCAACTACGACGAACTGGTCAAGAGCTGGAGCAAATAGTAACGGCGGCCAGGCATTTGCCTTGACTGCAATAAGGGGAGGCGGCGTGAATGCCGGCTCCCCTTATTCATAATATTCGGAGGGACCATGACCGGCTTCATACTCGCCATCGACCAGGGCACGACATCCAGCCGCGCGATCGTCTTCGACGGCTCCATGAAGCCCATAGGCTCCGGTCAGAAGGAATTCACCCAGCATTTTCCGGCTTCCGGCTGGGTCGAGCACGATCCGGAAGAAATCTGGGAAAGCGTCGTTGCGACCTGCAGGACGGCGCTGAAGAATGCCGGGCGGACGGCAGGCGACATTTCGGCAATCGGCATCACCAACCAGCGCGAGACCGTCGTGATCTGGGACAAGGCTACCGGCAAGCCGATCCACAACGCCATCGTCTGGCAGGACCGGCGCACGGCCAAGCTTTGCGACGAACTGAAGAAGCAGGGGCTCGAGGAAAAGTTCTCGAAGAAGACCGGGCTGCTGCTCGATCCGTATTTCTCCGGCACCAAGATAGCCTGGCTGCTGGACGAGGTGGAAGGCGCGCGCAAACGGGCCGAGAATGGCGAGCTGCTCGCCGGTACCATCGACAGTTTCCTGATCTGGCGGCTGACCGGCGGCAAGATACACGCCACCGATGCGACGAACGCCTCGCGCACGCTGGTCTATAATATCGAGAAGAACGAATGGGACGCTGAGCTTCTCAACATCCTGCGAATTCCGGCCGTGCTTCTGCCCGAGGTAAAGAATTGCGCCGATGACTATGGATTCACGGAGAAATTCCTGTTCGGCGCCGAAATCCCGATCCTGGGTGTCGCCGGCGATCAGCAGGCGGCGACAATCGGCCAGGCCTGCTTCGAGCCGGGCATGATGAAATCAACCTACGGCACCGGCTGCTTCGCGCTGCTCAACACCGGCGGCGACCTTTGCCGGTCGAAAAACCGGCTTCTGACCACGATAGCCTATCGGCTGAACGGCAGGACCACTTATGCGCTAGAGGGTTCGATCTTCATCGCGGGAGCGGCCGTCCAGTGGCTGCGCGACGGCATCAAGGTCATCGGCAAGGCCGAGCACAGCGGCGAACTGGCGGCAAATGCCGACGAGACGCAGAACGTCTATCTAGTGCCGGCCTTTGTCGGGCTCGGCGCGCCGCATTGGGACGCGGAGGCGCGCGGCGCTATCTTCGGGCTGACCCGTAACACCGGCCCGGCGGAATTTGCCCGCGCGACGCTGGAATCGGTGGCATTCCAGACCCGCGACCTGCTCGACGCCATGAAGAAGGACTGGAAGAGCGGCAACGGGAAGACTGTTCTGCGCGTCGACGGCGGCATGGTGGCATCCGACTGGACGATGCAGAGGCTGGCCGACCTGCTCGATGCACCGGTAGACCGGCCGACCATATTGGAAACCACTGCGCTGGGCGCTGCCTGGCTCGCCGGGTCGCGCGCCGGCGTGTGGCCCAATGCAAAGGAATTCGCCGAATCCTGGGCGCTCGACCATCGCTTTGAGCCGCAGATGGATGAAGGCCTGCGCTCCAGCAAACTGAAGGGCTGGCATGACGCGGTGAGGCGTACACTGAGCCAGTAGTGCTCTAATCGGCGCTAGGCCACGAAAAAACCCGCGCCGGGAAGGCGCGGGTTTTTCCGATCAACTGAACTCGATCAGCTGTAGGGCGAAATGCACTCCCGGCGCGGACCGTAGTTAGGCTGATATGTGTTGTCGTAGGCGCGGTAAGACCGCCAACGGTCGTAGCACCACTGCACATGCGCATTGCCGCCGTAAACCCGACGCGGTGGACTGCTCAGCGCCCCGCCAATGATAGCGCCGGCAATGAAAGCGGCCGCCGGGAACCAGAAATCACCGTAGCGGCGATAGCCCGGACGATAATAGCGGTAGCCGCGGTGACCTCTGTACCAGCCATACCTGTCATCGCGATCCCGACGAATGCTTCGACGGAACTCGCGCCGGTCCCGGCGGAATTCGCGCCGGTCCCAGCGGAATTCGCGCCGGTCCCCGCGAAATTCGCGACGGAAATCGCGACGATCACCGCGGAACTGTCGGCGAAGCAGCCTTTCTTCCATCACCTCGCGACCGCGCGACTGGACCTTGATGATATCGGACTGAGCAACCGGAGCTTGGGGAACAACCAGCGGAACTGCATTTACCGGCACGGCCGACGCAATCGCGAAGGACGCGGCCAGCGTTGTGGCGCAAAGGCCGGATAGGAATTTTCTCATGAGCTTTCTCCTCATACGGCTGTGCCTGTCCCTTGTGGCGGTTGAACGACCGAGGCATTGCCATGGTTCCGGATAAAATACCAAGCCACTGATATGTAATGTTTCTTGCTGCCCAAGAGGCACCGGTGGCAGGGCCTGGCGTTAGCCCTGGAAGCCGTCGTTTTTCCGGTTGACCGGCCGAAACACTCTCCCTATGTTCCGCCGCACTTTCAAAGGGCGTTTTTCGCGCCCCCTTGAAGAGCCGTGCGGCGGCACGGCGCCTGCTTCCGACGGCTTGCATCGTAGGAAATCGGAACGGCGCTGCCGGGCGCTTGTTTGCGCATATGGCGGCGAATTGGTGAGGGCGGGTAGCTCAGTGGTAGAGCATTCGACTTTTAATCGAATGGTCGTGGGTTCGATACCCACCCCGCCCACCAGGCCAGCAGACCCAGGTCGACACCTTCGCCCTGTGGCCTTTCGTCCGGCCACGCAATGGTGATTGGAGCCATGCCGACGCTGCAGCTATAGGCAGGCAAACAGGTCACGCGGCAGGCAATATGGCAATCGACGTCGGGTATCTCAGCGCAGTCGGGGCGGGCGCGATCTCGTTCCTGTCGCCTTGCGTCTTGCCGCTGGTGCCACCCTATCTCTGTTATATGGCGGGTGTCTCGGTCGATGATTTCCGCGCGGATGGCAGGGCCGCGGCCAGCAAATCCGGCATCCGCGGAGCCTTGCTGGTCACCTCATTCGCCTTCGTGCTCGGCTTCACCACGGTTTTCGTGGCGCTCGGTGCCGGCGCTTCGACCATCGGCCGGCTTCTGCGCGTGTGGCAGGAACCGCTGGCGATGGCGGCGGGTGTCCTCATCATCCTCATGGGCCTGAACTTCCTCGGCGTGTTGCGCATCCCGTTCCTGTCGCGCGAGGCACGCTTCCAGTCGCAAGGCAAGCCGGCCAGCATGGTAGCCGCCTACGTCATGGGCCTGGCCTTCGCTTTCGGCTGGACGCCCTGCATCGGGCCCGTGCTCGGGCCGATCCTGACGCTGGCTGGCGGGCGCGAGACGGTCGGCGAGGGCGCGCTGCTGCTCGCCGCCTATTCGCTCGGCCTCGGCATCCCTTTTCTCATCGCCGCGCTGTTTTCCGGCGCGTTCATGCGGTTTCTCGGGCGTTTTAAGGTACACCTCGGCCGTGTCGAAAAAGCGATCGGAGCGATGCTGGTCGTTGCCGGCGTTTTCTTCCTGACCGGCGGCATGCAGGCGGCGTCTTATTGGCTGCTGGAGACTTTTCCAGCACTAGGGCAGCTTGGCTGACGGTCCTCGGCGCAAAAGATCGCTGTCCCGGAACGAAAATTTCGCCGCATTTGGAGCGCTACGCCAGCGGTGCTAGAAATGCCGCCGAATCCCGCCTTTCGCTCCCGGATATTCCATGACCAAAAGAACCTGCCTGTCGATCATCCTCGCCGCCGGCGAGGGCACCAGGATGAAGAGCGCGCTGCCCAAGGTGCTGCACAAGATAGCCGGCCTGCCGATGGTGGCCCACGTCGCCAGGGCGGCCGAATCGGCCGGCGGCGAGATCGCGCTCGTCATCGGCCATGGCGCGGACCAGCTGCGCGCGGCGGCACAATCTTTCGCGCCGGACGCCAAGACCTTCGTCCAGGAGAAGCGGCTCGGTACTGCCCACGCGGTTCTCGCCGCGCGCGAGGCCATCGCGAAAGGGCATGACGACATCCTGGTGATGTTTGGGGATACGCCGCTGCTGGAGCCGGACGCTCTGCTGCAGGCCAGAGCCGAATTGGCCAAGGGCGCCGCAGTGGTCGTCGTCGGCTTCCGCACAGACGAACCGGCTGGCTACGGTCGGCTGATCAAGGAAAATGGCGCGCTCGTCGCCATCCGCGAGGAAAAGGATTGCTCCGAAGCGGAGAAGAAGATCGGCTTCTGCAATGGCGGCCTGATGGCGATTGCGGGAGAGCATGCGCTGGCACTGCTCGATGCCGTAGGGAACGCCAACGCCAAGGGCGAATTTTACCTCCCCGACATCGTCGGGATCGCCCGCAGGCAGGGCCTGCAGGTCGTCGCCATCGAAGCGAGCTTCGAGAACGCGCTCGGCATCAACAACCGCGCCGAACTCGCCGAGGCGGAGGCGATCTGGCAGCGCCGACGCCGCCGCGCGATGATGCTTGCGGGCGTGACGCTGATAGCGCCCGAGACCGTCTTTTTCTCGCACGACACGGAAGTCGGCGCGGAAACCATCATCGAGCCCAGCGTGTTCTTTGGCCCCGGCGTGAAGGTCGCCGCGGGCGCGAAAATCCATGCTTTCAGCCATCTGGAGGGGGCCACTGTCGGAGAAGGTTGCGATGTCGGGCCGTTCGCGCGGCTGCGCCCCGGCGCGGATCTCGGCGAGAAATCCAAGGTCGGCAATTTCTGCGAGGTCAAGAAGGCCATCATCGAGCCCGGCGCGAAGGTCAACCACCTGACCTATATCGGCGATGCGCGCGTCGGCGCGGGCGCCAATATCGGCGCCGGCACCATCACCTGCAATTACGACGGCTATTCCAAGTTCTTCACGGACATCGGCGCAGGCGCGTTCATCGGATCGAACTCCTCGCTGGTCGCGCCGATCTCGATCGGGGCCGGCTCCTATGTCGCTTCCGGCAGCGTCATCACAGAAAATGTGCCCGACGATGCGTTGGCTTTCGGCCGGGCGCGCCAGAGGACGATGCCGGATAAGGGGCGCGAGCTCCGCGAAAGGCGCGCCGTAGCAGGGAAGAAGTAGACAAGGAAATGGCGGCCAGGCTGATACGAAAAGTCACCGAAAGTGATTTTCGCCGGACTGCCGGAATTTCTAAACAGCGATAGTAGAGCTTGATCCCGAAAAGTTGGAGACTTCCGGACGAGATCATGCAGCTAAACAGTAAGTTGGAGCCTCGGTCCGATTCGCTCGGAAAGACCAAGGCTCTAACCTGGGCGGTAACGGGGGCAGAAAATGTGCGGTATCGTTGGAATCGTGGGCCACAGCCAGGTGGCGCCGCTGATCGTCGACGCCTTGAAGCGGCTGGAATATCGCGGCTATGATTCGGCGGGCGTCGCGACCGTCGCCGCCGGCGAACTCGGACGCAGGCGTGCCGAAGGCAAGCTCGCCAATCTCGAACGCCGCCTGAAGGATGATCCGCTTGCCGGCACGATCGGCATCGGCCACACCCGCTGGGCGACACATGGCGTCCCCAACGAGACCAACGCGCACCCGCATTTTTCCAACGGCGTCGCGATCGTTCACAACGGCATCATCGAGAATTTCGCGGAACTGCGCGCCGAACTCATCGCTGACGGCTTTGCGTTCGCCTCGCAGACCGACACGGAGGTGGTTGCCCATCTCGTGTCGCGCGAACTTGCCCGCGGCGTCGAGCCGGTTAAGGCGGCGCACCTTGCGCTGAAGCGGCTGCAGGGCGCGTTCGCGCTGGCGATCATGTTCCAGGGCGACGAGAATTTGATCGTCGGGGCCCGCAACGGCCCGCCGCTGGCCGTCGGTCATGGCGATGGCGAGATGTTCCTGGGGTCCGACGCGATCGCGCTGGCGCCTTTCACCAGTTCCATAACTTATCTCGAGGATGGCGACTGGGCGGTCGTCCGGCGCAACGAGATCGGCATTTTCGACATGGAAGGCAATCCCGTCGACCGCAAACGCCAGCAATCGCTGAGCACCAGCTTCATGGTCGACAAGGGTAATCACCGCCACTTCATGGAAAAGGAAATCCACGAGCAGCCGGAGGTGATTTCCCACACGCTGGCGCATTACCTCGATTTCGTCGGCGGCGTCACGCGAAAGATCGATCTGCCATTCGATTTCGCCAAACTCGACCGGTTGGCCATCTCGGCCTGCGGAACCGCGTACTTGAGCGGCCTGATCGGGAAATACTGGTTCGAGCGCTTGGCGCGCCTGCCCGTCGACATCGATATAGCCTCGGAATTCCGCTACCGCGAAATGCCGATTTCGCCCGACAGCGCAGCACTCTTCGTGTCGCAGTCGGGCGAGACCGCCGACACGCTGGCTTCGCTGCGCTATTGCCGCAAGGCCGGCATTCCGATCGGCGCGATCGTCAATGTGCGCGAATCGACGATCGCGCGCGAATCAGACGTGACGCTACCGACGCTCGCCGGCCCGGAGATCGGCGTCGCCTCCACCAAGGCGTTCACCTGCCAGCTTTCGGTACTGGCCGCACTCGCCGTCCGCGCCGGCGTCGCCCGCGGCACGATTACGGCGGAGCAGGAAAGGAAGCTGGTGCGCGAACTGTCCGAAGCGCCGCGTTTCGCCAGCCAGGTGCTGAGGCTGGACAAGCAGATCGAGAAGGTGGCGCGCGACCTCGCACATTACAAGAACGTGCTCTATCTCGGCCGCGACACCAACTACCCGCTGGCGCTCGAAGGCGCGCTGAAGCTCAAGGAAATCTCCTACATCCACGCCGAAGGCTATGCGGCGGGCGAATTGAAGCACGGGCCGATTGCGCTGATCGACGAGAACATGCCGGTCATCGTCATCGCGCCGCACGATCGCATTTTTGAAAAGACCGTATCGAACATGCAGGAAGTGGCCGCGCGCGGCGGCAAGATCATCCTGATCACCGACAAAAAGGGGGCCGCCCTTTCATCCGTCGACACGATGGAGACGATCGTGCTCCCGGATGTGCCGGAGATCATCGCGCCGATCATCTATGCCTTGCCGGTGCAGATGCTCGCCTATTTCACGGCCGTGTTCATGGGCACCGACGTCGACCAGCCGCGCAATCTGGCCAAGTCGGTGACCGTCGAATAGGGGCTTTGCCCCCGCGCCGTGCAATTCGGTTGTCCTTCGCAGGCAATCCCGTCTAGATAAGTGCGGTGCACAATCTTGCGGCGGGGCAGATGTCGGATCACACAGGCTCACATCCAGGGATAACCAGGCTCAGGAATTATTTCCTGACGGGGTTTGTCGTCTGCGCTCCATTGGCCATCACCGTCTACATAGCGTGGTCGTTCGTCGGATGGGTGGATTCCTGGGTGAAGCCCTATGTCCCGGCACGCTACAATCCGGACAGCTATCTGCCCGTCGTCATTCCCGGTTTCGGCCTGATCGTGGCCCTGGTGCTGATCACGTTGATTGGCTTTCTGACAGCCAACATCATCGGCCGCACGATCGTGAACTACGGTGAGTATTTTCTCGACCGAATGCCGCTGGTGCGCTCGATTTACCGTGGTCTGAAGCAGATTTTCGAGACGGTGCTGTCCAACAAGGCCGACATGTTCAAGAAGGTCGGCCTCGTCGAATATCCCCGCCGCGGCGCCTGGGCGATCGTCTTCATCGCCAATGAAAAGGAAACCGAGGTCAGCGACAAGCTTGCGGGCCATGGCGAAAATACGATCGCGGTCTTCATGCCTTCTACCCCGAACCCGACAACCGGCTTCCTGATGTATGTACCGCGCTCCGACGTGATCGAACTCTCGATGTCGGTCGAGGACGCTGCCAAGCTGGTGATCTCGGCAGGCCTGGTCGCGCCGGAATACCACAAGAAGACCAAGGCATTGGCCGAGGATGCTCGAGCAATCCGGCCGGCGGCCAATTCTTCCGTCCTGGAAGCGCCTCAGCCGGCGCGCAAGAGCCGCACCGCCTCGTCGCGCCCAAAAAGATAAAGCAGCATCCGCACTGCCTGGCCGCGCTCCGATTGCAGGTCCGGATCGCGTGACAGGATCAGCCGCGCATCGTCGCGCGCGATTTCCAGCAGATCGGCATGGGTGTCGATACGCGCCACCTGAAAGCCCGGTGTGCCCGACTGGCGGGTGCCAAGCAGTTCGCCTTCGCCGCGCAGCTTCAGATCCTCCTCCGAGATCAGGAAGCCGTCCTCGGTCTCGCGCATCACCGAAAGTCGCCGGGCGGCGGTTTCGCCCAGCGGCGCCTGGTAGAGCAGCACGCAGGTCGACGCCTTTGCACCGCGGCCGACGCGGCCGCGCAACTGGTGCAACTGCGCGAGGCCGAAGCGCTCGGCGTGCTCGATGACGATGATCGTCGCATCCGGCACGTCGACGCCGACCTCGATGACGGTGGTGGCGATCAGTATGCGCGTCTCGCCATCCTTGAAGGCGCGCATCGCCGCATCCTTGTCGGCGCCCTTCATGCGGCCGTGCACCAGCCCGACCGCGTCGCCGAACATCGGCTGCAGCGAGGCGAAGCGCTCCTCGGCAGCCATCAGTTCGACCTCTTCGGATTCCTCGACCAGCGGGCAGATCCAATAGACCTTCTGGCCGTCCGCGACCGCGTCGCTGATGCGGCCAATCAGCTCGTCGAGCCGTTCCAACGGGAGCGTCACGGTGCGGATCGGCTGGCGGCCGGCCGGCTTTTCCATGAGTTTCGACACTTCCATATCGCCGAAGGCAGTCAGCACCAGCGTGCGCGGAATGGGCGTGGCGGTCATCACCAGCATGTCGGGCGCATCGCCCTTGGCGGTGATCGCGAGGCGCTGATGCACGCCGAAGCGGTGCTGCTCGTCGACGATGGCGAGCCCCAGATCGCGGAACCGCACGCTTTCCTGGAACAGCGCGTGCGTGCCGAGGACGAGATCGATTTCGCCGCTTTCGAGCCCGGCCAGGATTTCGGCGCGCTCGCGGCCTTTTTCGCGGCCGGTCAGCACGGCGCTTTTCAGGCCGGCCGCTTCGGCCAGGGGCGCAATGGTCGCAAAATGCTGGCGCGCCAGGATTTCTGTCGGCGCCATCAGCGCCGCCTGCCTGCTGGCCTCGGCAGCGCGGCCCATCGCCATCAGCGCCACCACCGTCTTGCCGGAGCCGACATCGCCCTGCAAAAGCCGCAGCATGCGCTCCGGTTTGGCAAGATCGGCGTTAATCTCGGCCAGCGCCTGTTCCTGGGAATCGGTGAGCCTGTAGGGCAGGGCGCTTCGCAGCGCCGCCACGATGCGCCCGTCTCCGGTGAGCGGCCTGCCTGAAAGCCTGCGCACCTTCGCCCGCACCAGCGCCAGCGAAACCTGCCCGGCCAGGAACTCGTCATAGGCCAGCCTGCGCCACGCGGCGCCCTCGGGCGAGATGTCGATAGGGTCGGCGGGATTGTGCAGCAGCTTCAGCGCTTCTGCAGATCTCGGAAAACTCTGGCGGCGCGCCACGTCCTCGTCCAGCCATTCGGGCATTTCCGGCACACGCGCCAGCGCCTGGCCGATGGCGCGGCGCAGCACTTTTGCCGACAGACCGGCGGTCATCGGATAGACAGGCTCGACCAGCGGCAGGTTTTCGGCCTCGTCGGCACGGGCAACATGGTCGGGATGGACCATCGACGGGCGGCCGTTGAACCACTCCATCTTGCCGCTGACGACCATCTTTTCGCCGACCGGCATGGATTTTTCCAGCCACGCATTGTTGGCGTGGAAGAAGGTCAGTGCGATCTCGCCGGTGTCGTCGTGTGCAAACACCCGGTACGGGACCGATTTGTTGCCGCGCGGCGGCGGTTGGTGGCGGTCGATGCGCACGTCCAGCGTCACGATCGCGCCTTCCGCGCCATAGGCGATGCCCGGCCGGTTGCGCCGGTCTATGACCGAATGCGGTAGCGTGAACAGAAGATCGCCGGCACGCACCTCCCGGTCGGTAACGTCGGCCGAAACGATCTTGGCGATCAGCTCGCCGACTTTCGGGCCAACGCCGGCAAGCGAGGTGACTGGTGCAAACAGGGGGTCGAGGAGAGACGGGCGCATGATGTCAGCTTATGCAGTGGGAAGGCATGCGCAAGGCTGACACGCCGGTCCATCCACGCTATATGCGCGCCAGATCAAATGGATATGAGAGTCATGAGCGGCACGACGCGGTCAGGCGTGGAACTCGATGCGCGGCGGCGCAAGCTTCTGTTCCGCTCGTGGCATCGCGGCATCCGCGAGATGGACCTGATTCTCGGCGGTTTCGCGGACCGCGCCATCGTCGAACTCTCCGACCACGAACTCGACGAATACGAGATCCTGCTCGAATTGCAGGATGCCGACATTCTTTCATGGATCACCGGCGAGCAGCCTGTTCCGACCATCCACGACACCGCGCTGTTCCGGAAAATCGCGGCGTTGCGCCCGGCAATGAGCATCTGAAATGAGCCTTATAGATCCCATCGGCCTGCCGAGAGGCAGGAATGGCCTGTTTGTCGTCGACGGCGTCGCGGACGGCTATGAAGCCTTCGCGATTGCCGCCGCGGCCGGCGAGATAGCAGGCGACCGGCCGATCCTGTTTGTCGCGCGCGACGGCCAGCGCCTGCCGGCCATAGTCGAGGCGCTGGCATTCGCCGCGCCGGACCTGCCGGTGCTCGAATTCCCGGCCTGGGACTGCCTTCCCTACGACCGCGTCTCGCCCGGTTCGGACGCCGCGGCGCGGCGGCTGGACGCGCTCGCCGCGATGATTTCGCTGGCAAAAAAACCGCATCGCGCGGTGGTGCTCACCACGGCCAACGCGCTGCTGCAGCGTATTCCACCCGCCGAGATCATCGAGGCGCAGACCTTCCACGCACGGCCCGGCAACCAGATCGACATGAGGGAACTGACCGCGCGGCTCGAGAATTCGGGCTTCGACCGGGTTCCCACCGTGCGCGATGTCGGCGAGTTCGCCGTGCGCGGCGGCATTCTCGATCTTTACGCGCCCGGCTGGTCGGAGGGGCTGCGGCTCGATTTCTTCGGCGACACGCTGGAATCGATCCGCTCCTTCGATGTCGCCACCCAGCGCACCACCGGCCAGCGCAAGTCGATGATGCTGCAGGCGATGAGCGAAGTGGCGCTGACCCCCGACACGATCAGCCGTTTCCGGCGCGCCTATATCGAAGCGTTCGGTGCGCCGTCGCGGGATGACGGCCTCTACGCTGCTGTCAGCGAAGGCCGGCGCTTCGCCGGTATGGAGCATTGGCTGCCGCTGTTCTATGAGCGGCTGGATACGATTTTCGATTATCTGCCGGATGCGCCGGTGGTGTTCGACCACCTGGCGCGCGAGGCGCTGGGTGAACGCCACGCACTGATCCTCGATTATTACGAGGCGCGCAGGAGTCAGGCCGAGGGCGCATTGAAGGACGCCGTGCCCTACAAGCCCGTCCCGCCCTCCGGCATGTACCTGTCCCCGGATGAGGTGAACGCCATGCTGCCCGACCGGCCGGCGGTCGAGTTCACGCCTTTCGCAGCGCCCGACGCGGGTACGGCGAAGATCTATCACGCCGGAGCCAAGGATGGCCGCGGCTTCGGCCTCGAACGCGCCGATCCGTCGGCCAACGTCTTTGAAGAGGTCGTGAAATATATCGCCGACGTGCGGTCGGCGCGCCGCCGCGTGGTCGTCGCCGGCTGGACCGAGGGCTCGCTCGATCGGCTGAGCCAGATTCTCGCCGAGCATCACCTCGGCAACATGAAGGCGGTGGCGACGCTCGCCGACGTCGAAAAGCTCGAGGCGGGGCAGGCGGGGCTCGCGGTGCTGCCGCTGGAAACCGGCTTCGAAACGGAAAAGCTCGTCGTCGTTGCCGAGCAGGATATTCTGGGCGATCGGCTGGTGCGCCGGTCGAAGAAGCGCAAGCGCGCCTCCGATTTCATCGCCGAGGCGTCCGCGCTGTCGGCTGGCGACATCGTCGTCCATGCCGACCACGGCATCGGCCGCTTCATCGGTCTTAAAACTATCGAGGCGCTGGGTGCGCCGCATGACTGCGTCGAAATCCACTATGCCGGCGACGACCGCCTGTTCCTGCCGGTCGAGAACATTGAGCTTCTGTCGCGTTACGGTTCGGATTCGGCCGAAGCCACGCTCGACAAACTCGGCGGCGGCGCATGGCAGTCGCGCAAGGCGAAACTGAAGAAGCGCCTGCTCGAAATGGCGGGCCAGTTGATCCGGCTCGCAGCCGAGCGCCAGATGCGCGCCGCTCCCGCCTTCAATCCGCCCGAAGGCCTCTACGGCGAATTTTCGGCGCGCTTTCCCTACGAGGAAACCGACGACCAGCAGCGCGCCATCGATTCGGTCATGGACGACCTTTCGGCCGGCAAGCCGATGGACCGGCTGATCTGCGGCGACGTCGGCTTCGGCAAGACCGAGGTGGCGCTGCGCGCGGCTTTCATCGCCGCCATGGAAGGTTTCCAGGTCGCGGTCGTGGTGCCGACGACGCTGCTTTCGCGCCAGCACTTCAAGACGTTCACGCAGCGCTTCGCCGGCCTGCCGCTGGTGGTGCGGCAGGCGTCGCGGCTGGTCGGCCCCAAGGAGCTGGCCGAGACCAAGAAGGGCATCGCCGAAGGTACGGTCGACATCGTTATCGGCACCCACGCGCTGCTGGGCAGCTCGATCTCGTTCAAGAATCTCGGGCTGCTAGTCATCGACGAGGAGCAGCATTTCGGTGTCAAGCACAAGGAGCGGCTGAAGGATCTGAAGACCGACGTGCATGTGCTGACGCTGTCGGCGACGCCGATCCCGCGCACGCTGCAACTGGCGCTGACCGGCGTGCGCGAACTGTCGCTGATCGCCACGCCGCCTGTCGACCGCATGGCGGTACGCACCTTCATCTCGCCCTTCGATCCGCTGGTGATCCGCGAGACGCTGCTGCGCGAGCGCTATCGCGGCGGCCACAGCTTCTATGTTGTGCCGCGTATTGCGGATCTGTCGGAAATCCAAAAATTCCTTCAGGAGCAGGTGCCCGAGCTCAAGATCGCCGTCGCCCACGGCCAGATGCCGCCGGGCGAGCTCGACGACATCATGAACGCCTTCTACGACGGCCAGTACGACGTGCTGCTTTCGACGACGATCGTCGAATCCGGCCTCGACATCCCGACCGCCAATACGCTCGTCGTGCACCGCGCCGACATGTTCGGCCTGGCGCAGCTCTATCAGTTGCGCGGCCGTGTCGGCCGTTCCAAACTCCGCGCTTATTCGCTGTTTACGCTGCCGGCCAACCGCACCCTGACCGCCACCGCCGAGCGGCGGCTGAAGGTGCTGCAGTCGCTCGATACGCTGGGGGCCGGCTTCCAGCTTGCCAGCCACGACCTCGACATTCGCGGCGCGGGCAATCTGCTCGGCGAGGAGCAGTCAGGCCACATCAAGGAGGTCGGCTTCGAGCTTTACCAGCAGATGCTGGAAGAGGCGGTCGCCGAGATCCGCGGCACTGGCGAGGTCGTCGACGGCGGCTGGTCGCCGCAGATCGCGGTCGGGACCGCGGTGATGATCCCGGAAAGCTACGTGCCCGACCTGCAACTCAGGCTGGCGCTCTACCGGCGGCTTGGCGATCTCGAATCGACGGAGGAGATCGACGCCTTCGCCGCCGAGCTTATCGACCGTTTCGGGCCGCTACCGGAGGAGGTTCAGCACCTCCTGAAGATCGTCTTCATCAAGGCGCTCTGCCGGAAGGCCAATGTCGAAAAACTCGACGCTGGGCCGAAGGGCGTCGTCATCCATTTCCGCAAGCGCGAATTCGCCGATCCGGCCGGCCTGGTGCGCTACATCGGCGAACAGGGTTCGCTGGCCAAGATCAGGCCGGACCAGAGCGTGGTGTTCATTCGCGACTGGCCGAACTCCGAGAAGCGGCTGGCCGGAGCTGCTGTGGTGATGACGCAGTTGGCGCGGCTGGCGACGAAGGCGGCGGCGTAGGACCAATAGTCATTCGTGACGCCGAAATGAGCAATTTTCGCCCTTCGGACCAGAGCCGTTCACCCACGCTCCAGCATCGCCGCAATCGCGAGACGAAGGATTTTCCCCATCCGGTCGTGGGTTATTCCATGGTCCACGCGGGCGGCGCGATGGACGACAACGAGATCGAGCGTCGTTATGACGACGATGTACTGTCCGCCGAGACCGCTGGCATAGAACAAGGGCGTATGAGTGCTTATTGCATCTCCGGGAGCATGAGCTTCGGCCGTCCACCAGAGGTATCCATAGCCTCTCCCACCTCCTAGATCGGAATGAGCCCGAACGCTCTCCCGAACCCAGGTTTCCGGGACGACTTGGTTCGCACCCCATCGCCCGTTCCGAAGATAGAGCAGTCCTACCCGTGCGAGGTCCCGCGCGGAAAATCGCAGTTTGTAGACCGGGTGTTCGGATTCTGGACCATGCTGATAGCGACCGTCCTCTCGCACGTAATCTTGCATCAGTAGAGGAACTGCAAGTCTGGATTCCAACGCGTCGAAGACAGTCTCCCCTGTCTGCCGCTCGAAAATGGTCGCCAAAACATTGAAATCCCAGTTGTTGTAATACCAGAAGCTACCCGGCGCATATTCTTCGCGCAGCGGACGGCCACGTGCGGTATCGTACACGGAGGGGTGGTAGACGCCCGATCTCGCCTGCAACAAATGCTCGACCGTCGCTTGGCGCTCGCGATCAGTGAGGCCGCCGATATCGTCGATACGCAAATCCTGAAGCGTCTCGTCGAGCTTGATCCTGCCCTCTGCCACGTAGATTCCGTACAAGATGCTGATCAGGCTCTTGCGCACGGACGCGACGCTGGACTTCAGTGCCAAGTCTCCCCACTGGAAGACAGGCTTGCCGCCTTCAACGACGATCAGCGCCGTCGAACCGCCGGCGCTCAGCTCGCGTACGAGGTGGGCGCGATGCTCCTCGGACCAACCGGTTTCAACCGGCTCCTGCCATTCGCTCGCCGGGAAAATTGCCTCGCTCATTTTCGATCTGGCAATTAACCCGTTTTTTCCAGTTCCCCACGCCCTTTCGCCGCCGCCACCTGGCGGATCGCGTCGGCGAGTGTCCCGGCGTCCTGCGCGCCCATGACGGCATATTTGCCTTCGAGGAGAAAGCAGGGAACGCCGGTTATGCCCATGCGTGAGGCGGTCGCGACTTCCGCCGCCACGGCGTCGCGGTCGGCGTCGGTCGGCAAGAGCGACTCGACGACAGCCGCGTCCATGCCGGCCTCGCGCGCCGCCTGGATCAGAACGGCATGGTCGCCGACATTGGCGCCTTCCTCGAAATAAAGCTGGAACAGCCGCTTCGCCAGCCGGTCCTGCAGATCGCCGCCGGCTGCCGCCGCCCAGCGCAGCACGCGGTGCGCGTCGAGCGTGTTTGGCGAAACCTTGATGGCCGCGAAATCGAAGGCGATGCCTTCCTCGGCGCCCAGCGGCTCGATCCGCGCATGGATTTCGCGCAGCCTTTCTTCGCTGCCGAATTTCGCCAGCATGTAGGCCTTGCGGTCCTTGCCTTCGGGCGGAATGGTCGGGTCGAGCTGGTAGGGCCGCCAATGCACCTCGACGTCGATTTCGGGAACCGCTTCCAGCGCTTTGCCGAGCCGCTTCTGGCCGATGAAGCACCACGGGCAGACGACATCGGAAACGATATCGATGGTGATGGCCGGCCGTTCGCTCATCTGCTTGTCCTTCGCCAAGGTCATTCCGGCTTGCGCCACCATGTCGGAAGCTGGAAGCCGAATATAGGCGTCTTATCGGGATGCGCCAGATAGGCCCAGTACGCCAGGGACTGCTCGTTGATGTGCTGCATGGGAACCATGTAGGCTCCGGATATCAGCAGGCGGTCGAGCGCGCGCACCGCGGCGACGTAGTCCTCCTTGTCGCGAGCGTTCAGCATTGCGTCGATCATGGCGTCTACCGCCGGATCGGCGACGCCGGCCAGGTTGAAGGAGCCTTCCACGTCGCGGGCTTCCGAACCCCAGCGGCCGATCAGTTCGATGCCCGGCGACAGCGTGCCGGCAAAGCCCGTCGAGCCGATCACCACCTCGAAATCGAAGCGCTGCTTGCGCTGCTGGATCTGCGCGTCGTCGACGCTGCGGATCGAAACGGCGATGCCGATCTTCTGCAGCGTGCGCTGGTAGATCGAGGCCAGCCGTTCCTCGCTTTGCGATGCGGTGAGGATCTCGAAGCCGAAAGGCTGCCCGTCGGGCGCCGTCAGTGCACCGTCGTTCAGCGAATAGCCGGCCGTCTTCAGGAGGTCGAGCGCCGACTTCAGCACGGCGCGATCACGGCCGGAACCATCGGTCGCGGCAGGGCGCCAAGTGCCGTCCATCACTTCGGGAAGCACCGAGCCGGGGAAGGGCGCCAGCAGCGCGCGCTCCTTTTCGCCCGCCGGACGCCCTAGCGCCGACAGTTCGGAATTCTGCCAATAGCTGGCGGTGCGTTCGAACTTGCCGTCGAAAATGTTCCTGTTCGCCCATTCGAAATCATAGAGGAGCGCCAACGCGCGGCGCACCCTCGCATCCGAAAACTTCGGCAGCCGCGAATTGAACAGGAAGCCGGTGACGACCGGCGGGAGCTTCCGCTCGAAGGATTCGATGATCACCTGACCGTTCTTGAACGCGGGAAAATCAAAATCGCGCGCGACCTGGTTCGGGTCGAGTCCGGTATAAATCGGTCCGGCATAGGCCGAGCAGATACCTTTCTTGAACGCCTCGAACTGCGAATTGGCGTTCAGGAAATATTCGATGGTGATGCGGTCGTAATTGTCGAAGCCGCGCTTGATCGGAAGGTCCTTGCCCCAGTAATCGGGATTGCGCTCGAAGGTGATGCGCTCGCCGGGCACGACTTCGGCGATCCTGTAGGGGCCGCTGCCCGTCACCGGCTTCAGCGTCGTCTGGTCGAAAGTCGCCTTGTCGAAGGCGTGTTTGGGAAGGATCGGCGTCATCGCAATGATCAGCGGAAATTCGCGGTCGGCATGCTCGTTGAAAGTGAAGCGAACGGAATGCTCGCCGGTCTTTTCGAGCTTGGCGATCTTGGCCATGCGGTCGCTGTAGGGCGGGCGGCCTTTCTCCGTATAGACCTCATAGGTGAACAGCACGTCCTCCGGCGTCACGGGCTTGCCATCCGACCATTTCGCGTTCGGATTGAGGTTGAACTCGGCAGTCTTGCGATCTTCCGTGATGTCGACCGTTTCGGCCAGCAGGCCGTAGAGCGAGAATGCTTCGTCGGCGTTGCGCGTCATCAGCGATTCGAACACCAGATTGCCGAATATCATGTCGATCACGCCGCGGGCGGTCGTCCGCAGGCTCTTGACGATGAACGGGTTCAGATTGTCGAAGCTGCCCATCACGCAATAGGTGATGCTTCCGCCCTTCGGCGCGTCCGGATTGACGTAGGAGAAGTGCCGGTAGTCGGCGGGCAGCGCCGGCTCGCCCTGCATGGCGATGGCATGCCGCGGCTCGGCTATCGCCGCGTCGCCAAGCGGCAACCAGGCCATGGCGGCGCAAAGGATAGGAAATAGGCGGCGCATTAATGACGTCCTGCTGGCGATTCTTCGGATGATTCGAGTTTCAGCCTATCACGATGGCGCCATTGTGAGACTAGGCCGGCGGCAGGCCAAATAAATCGAAAGCGCCGGGCTGGATTCATGCTGCCGCGCGGTGTAACACGCCCGCCACAGTCATGCTGTTGCCTCATTTGAGCAACAGGTACGCGATGACTTTCGGCTGAAAGTGGCCGATACGAGATCGTTTGAGAGGATATCGACAAGATGACGAGCCTGAAAACCGACATTTCCCGCCTTTCGGTCATGGCCGCGGGCGTGGTCGGGCTGCTCGCCGCCGGTCTTTCGCCGGCTGCAGCTCAGCAGCAGCCGCAGATTCCGCAGGGCTGGTTCAAGGCCTGCTCCAAGCAGGAAGACGTGGATATCTGCAACGTGCAGAACATCACCACCGCCTCCAGCGGCCAGCTCGTCACCGGCATCAGCCTGATCGAGCTCAAGGGCAAGATCAATCGCAAGGTATTCCAGGTGACGGTTCCGACCGGCCGCCTCGTGCCTCCGGGGATCGGCCTGCAGATCGACGGCGGCAAGGCGCAGAAGCTCGACTACGTGATCTGCTTCCCGGACCGCTGCGTGGCGGAAGTCGCGCTTTCCGACCAGATCGTCGCGTCCTTCAAGAAAGGCCAGGAACTGACCCTTACCTCGGTCAATTTCCAGAACCAGCCGAACCCGATCAAGGTGTCGCTCAAGGGCTTCACCGGCGCCTTCGACGGCCCGCCGCTGAAGCAGGCCGACATCGAGGACAGGCAGAAAAAGCTGCAGGAATTCGTGAGCAAGAACAACGAGGACTTCGCCAAGAAGCTCAAGGAAGAGCAGGACAAGGCGAAGGCGGCCAACTGACCGCATAGATCCTCAAAGCAAAAAAGCGGGGTTTGGCCCCGCTTTTTTCATGCCTGCATGGCGGCGTTAATGGCTTAGATGGCTCTTCGGCCGATAATGGCCGTCGGCGGTCTTGTCGAACAACTCGCGCAGCTGCGGATGCCGCACCGGTTCGCCGGACTGGTCCTCGAGCAGGTTCTGCTCCGAGACATAGGCGATGTACTCGGTCTCTGCGTTTTCGGCGAGCAGATGATAGAAGGGCTGGTCCTTGCGCGGCCGGACTTCGGCGGGAATGGCCTCGTACCATTCCTCGGTGTTGGCGAATTGCGGGTCGACATCGTAGATGACGCCCCGGAACGGAAACAGCCGATGTCGGACGACTTGGCCAATTGCGAATTTAGCTGTCTTCATTTCTTCCACGTGGAAATCTTTTCAGCCTATGTGGCGCATGGCTGCGCCAAATTCAATCTTATACGTCCTTATACGCCCTTGACGCATTGAGGAACAACGCGTTAGCCCGAACGCATTCGCGGCGGGGAGCATATGTCTGACGTCATCGGGCTCGTCCTGCCCTTCTTCGGATTGATATTCATGGGTTTTGTGGTGGCGCGGATAACGCGCCAGCCGCTCGAAGCGCTCGGCTGGATGAACACCTTCATCATCTATGTCGCGCTGCCCGCCCTGTTCTTCCAACTGCTCGCCAAGACACCTATCGAGCGGCTGACCGAATGGAGCTACATTTTCGGCGCGGTGTTTTCGACCTATACGGTCTTTTCGATCATGTTCGTCGCATCGGTGGTGCTGTCGCGCGGCGAGATCGCAGGGTCCACCATCAAGGGGCTGGCCGCCGCCTACGGCAATATCGGATATATGGGACCGGGGTTGGCGCTGCTCGCCTTCGGCCCGGAAGCGGCTGTTCCCGTCGCGCTGATCTTCTGCTTCGAAAACATCATGCATTTCGTCATGGCGCCGTTGATGATGGCGCTGTCGGGCGGGGAAAAGACGCCGCCGCTGCAACTTGCTACCGGCGTGGCCAAAAAGATCCTGCTGCATCCCTTCATCATCGCCACCGCCGTCGGCGTGGCCGCGGCGGCGGTCGAGTTTCGGCCGCCGCTGCCGATCGAGCGCTTCCTCGAATATCTGTCCAGCGCCGCAGCACCCTGCGCCCTGTTCGCCATGGGGGTGACGCTGGCGCTGCGGCCGCTCAAGCGCGTTCCCAGGGAACTCGCGCCGATCGCCGCACTCAAGCTGATCGTGCACCCGCTGATCTGCTATGTCGTCCTGAGCTGGGTCGGCAATTTCTCGGAGATCTGGGTGTTTTCCGCCGTGCTTCTGGCGGGCCTGCCGACCGCGACCAATGTCTTCGTCATCGCCCAGCAATATGGCGTGTGGGTGGAGCGCGCCTCGGCAAGCGTGCTCATCACCACCTGTCTTTCGGTCGGCACGGTGACGGCGCTTCTCTACGCGATCACCACCGGCATGCTGCCACCCGATTTATTCCCTTGAGAAGATGGACGAGAAGCCGCTGCCGGGCTTGAGACCTTCGCGCATGAAGAATGCGCGCAGTGGCGCGAATGCACCGAGCACGCCGAGGCCCGCGCTGCGCATCATCTGCGCCGGCAGCATGTTCGAAAGCAGCGAACGGTTCAACAAGTTGACTGCGCCGGTGCGCGCCAGAATGTCGGGCCTTCGCTTGGCGTCGTAAGCCGCCAGGGCGGCCGGCGCTCCCGGGTCGGCGCGATTTTCCGTTGCAATCGCAACGAGTTCCTGGACGTCCCTGATGCCGAGGTTGAGGCCCTGCGCGCCGATTGGCGGGAATACATGGGCGGCCTCGCCGACGAGCGCCACGCGGTTGCGTGCGAAACGCGCCGCCAGCGTTGCCGAAAGCGGGTAGATCTGCCGGCCGGGCTCGATGGAGACGCGGCCGAGCATCGATTGCATGCGCTCCTCGATTTTGGCAGACAGGACGTCGTCGTCGAGTGCGGCGAGTTCCTCGGCGGTTTCGGGCGCGACCACCCACACGAGGCTCGAACGGTCGCCAGGCAGCGGCACCTGCGTGAACGGGCCGGTCTCCGTGTGGAATTCGGTCGAGACGGAGCCGTGCGGCCGGGCATGCGCGAAATTGACGACGAGGGCCGCCTGCGGGTAGGCCCGCGTCGAGGTCGAGATGCCGGCCGCCTGCCGGGCAGGCGACATACGCCCGTCGGCCGCGACCGCGAGCGCGCCCGACACTTCCTCGCCGCCGGCCAAGAGCGCCGCTATCCGGTCGGTCCCGACTGACCAGCTTTCGACCAGCGCGCGCCGCCATTCTATGCCTGGATGCGCGGCGACGGCCTGCTCCAGCGCCGCGTTCAGATCGCGGTTGGGGACGTTCAAGCCAAAAAATTCCTCGCCGATCTCGCCGGCATGGAAGGTGACGACGGGGCTGCGGATCAGGCGGTTCGTCGCGTCGACGATGCGCATGACGCGCAACGGTGCGGCATTGCGCTTCAACGCCTCGGCGACGCCAAGCGTGTCGAGAAAGGCCAGCGCCGGCGACATCAGCGCGGCGGTGCGGCGATCGTCCCGGTTGGCCGCGGGGCCGGCGAGGATCACCCGGAAGCCGGCGTTCGCCAGGGCGAGCGCGGCGATCATTCCGGCAGGGCCGGTTCCGGCGACGATCACGTTCTGTGGATAGTCCTGGTCCAAGGCCGCTCCGGGCGCTCGATTGCTTCATGGTGGTATAGCAGCCGCCGCGCCTGCTTCAACGCGGCGATTCAACCCATCGGCCGTGGCGGGCGCGATAGCGCTTGTACCCACGACAAGGCTGCGATTAAGGTCCGACTGACGGAAGAGGACAATCCATGGCGGACAATCCGCATGTCGGTCGCATGAAACGCAGGCAGGTCACCTGGCCGCAGGCGAAGGCCTTTTCGGTCCACCTGCTCACCGCCTCGGGCTCGTTCCTGGCCTTCCTGTCGCTGGTGGCGGCAAGCGAAGAGCGCTGGACGGCGATGTTCTGGTGGCTCGGGCTGGCCCTGTTCGTGGATGGCATCGACGGGCCGATCGCGCGCAAGCTCGAGGTCAAGGAAATCCTGCCGACCTGGTCAGGCGAGCTTCTCGACAACATCATCGACTACGTCACTTACGTCCTCATCCCGGCCTTCGCGCTCTATCAGTTCGGCCTGATGGGCGAGGGGCTCTCCTTCCTGTCGGCGGCAATCATCGTGGTTTCGAGTGCGATCTACTATGCCGACACCGGCATGAAGACGACGGAGAACTTCTTCAAAGGGTTCCCGGTGGTCTGGAACATGGTGGTGTTCACGCTGTTCGTCACCGAGCCAGGCCAGTGGCTGTCCTTCGCCGTGGTCGTCTTCGCCGGCATCCTGACATTTTTGCCGATCCAGTTCCTGCACCCCGTCCGCGTCAGGCGGCTGCGATCCCTCAACCTCACCATCACGCTGTTGTGGTGCGCCTTCGGCGCGCTGGCGCTTGCGCAGTCGGCGCTTGCGAATTTCTACGACAGGATCGGCGTGCTTTCGGCCAATGTCGGCCTCTTCACCAAGGTTGGCATCGCGTCGACCGGCATCTACCTGTTCTTCATCGGAGCCGTGATGCAGCTGTTTCCCAACCTAGGCGCCAAGAAAGTCTGACCATGTCGAAAGCGATAAAAATCCAGGCCAATGGCGGGCCGGAGGTGATGGCCTATGGGGAGAACGATCCAGGCCGTGCCGGTCCGGGGCAGGTGCTCGTGCGCCATACAGCGATCGGGCTGAATTTCCTCGATGTCTATTACCGCAGCGGGCTCTATCCGGCGCCAGCGGGCTTCCCGCTGATCCCCGGCAACGAGGCGGCGGGCGTGGTGCTGGAGACGGCCGAGGGCGTCGAGGGGCTGAAGAAAGGCGACCGCGTCGCCTATGCCGGACCGCTCGGCGCCTATTGCGACGAGCGGGTGATCGCGGCCTCCGTTCTGGTCAAGGTTCCGGAGGGCCTGAGCGACGAACAGGCCGCCGCCATGATGCTGAAAGGCATGACCGCCGAATATCTGCTGCGCCGCACGTTCCCGGTGAAGCCCGGCGACACCATCCTCTACCACGCCGCGGCCGGCGGCGTCGGGCTGATCCTTGGGCAATGGGCGAAGCATCTCGGCGCGACCGTGATCGGCACCGCGAGTTCGGCCGAGAAAATCGCTCTGGCGAAGGCGCACGGCTTCGACCATGTCATCAACTACCGCGAGACTGATTTCGTAGGCGCGGTGAAGGAGATCACCGGCGGCAAGCTCTGCGACGTTGTCTACGATTCGGTCGGTAAGGACACGTTCCCAAGATCGCTAGACTGCCTGAGGCCGCGCGGCCTGTTCGTGTCGTTCGGCCAGTCGTCGGGTCCGATACCGCCCTTCAACCTGGCGCTGCTGTCGCAGAAGGGCTCATTGTACGCCACGCGGCCGACGATCTTCTTGTACAACGCGAAGCGAGAGGACCTCGTAGCGTCGGCGAAGGCGCTGTTCGACGTCGTGGCGAGCGGCGCGGTCAGGATCGAGATCAACCAGCGCTACCCGCTGAGGGATGCAGCCAAGGCTCATGCCGATCTTGAAGCGCGCAAGACCACGGGGACAAGCATTCTCCTCCCTTGAGCTTTCCCCGAAATTCTTGAAGCACTTTCAAGCGGCTCCCCGCTTTGCGTTGTGCGGCGGCGACGCCTACGATGCTTTCGGGAACATAATCAAAACTGGGGAGCGTTGTGACGGCAACCCTTGAAACTGAAGGCGGCAACCTGCTCGAGGTGCGCGGCCTGACGAAAATCTTCGGCACGCTCAAGGCGTGCGATGGTATCGATCTTACGGTCGGCCGCGGCGAGATCCACGCGCTGCTCGGCGAAAACGGCGCCGGCAAGTCCACCCTGGTGAAGATGCTGTTCGGTTCGCTGGAGCCGAACGCCGGCGTAATCCACTGGAACGGCCAGGTCGAGCGCATTTCCAGCCCAGGCGCTGCCCGCAAGCTCGGCATCGGCATGGTGTTCCAGCACTTTTCGCTGTTCGATGCGCTGACCGCGGCCGAAAACATCGCCCTGTCGCTCGACGACGATACGCCGATCGCCACCATCGCCGCCAAGGCCAAGGCGCTTTCCTACAGCTACGGCCTGCCGCTCGATCCCTATTCGCTTGTCGGCGACTTATCCGTGGGCGAGCGCCAGCGCATCGAGATCATCCGCTGCCTTCTGCAGACGCCGCAGCTCATCATCCTCGACGAACCCACCTCGGTGTTGACGCCGCAGGAAGCCGACCGGCTGTTCGAGACGCTGGAAAGGCTGCGCTCGGAAGGCAAGTCGATCCTCTACATTTCGCACCGGCTGGAAGAGGTCAAACGCATGTGCGACCGCGCCACCGTGCTGCGCCACGGCAAGGTCGTCGGCCACTGCGATCCGCGCAAGGAAACCGCCTCGTCGCTGGCCCGCATGATGGTCGGCAACGAGGTGCAGGCCGTGGTGCGCGATCCCATCCAGGGCATGGAGAAGGCAGCGGCGCTGCTCGAGGTGCGCAGCCTTTCGCGCATCCCCGCGACACCGTTCTCGATCCCGCTTCGCAACATCAATCTCAACGCCCGCGCTGGCGAGGTGATCGGCATTGCCGGCGTTGCCGGCAACGGCCAGGGAGAGTTCTTCGAAGCGGTGTCCGGTGAGGTTCAGCAGCAGGACGCGGCGAGCGTCCGTATTCGTGGCAAGGATGCCGGCCGGCTGACGATTTCGGGCCGCAGGCTGCTTGGCGCTGCCTTCGTGCCGGAAGAGCGGCTCGGTCATGGCGCAGCACCGCGCATGCGGCTTTCCGAGAACCTGCTCCTGTCGCGCCACGCCACCGACCGCAAAGCCTTTCTCGGGGCGGGCGGCACTGTGCAGACCCGAGCTATCGCCTCGGCCGCGCAGCGCATCATTGAAATCATGGACGTGCGCAAGAGCGCGCCTGACCCGGAAGCCGCAGCACTGTCGGGCGGCAATCTGCAGAAATTCATCATCGGCCGCGAGCTCGACCGCCGCCCGGCGGTGATGGTGGTCAATCAGCCGACCTGGGGCGTCGATGCGGGTGCCGCTGCACGCATCCGCCAGGCGCTGATCGAACTTGCGCGGAGCGGCTCGGCGGTGGTCGTCATCAGCCAGGATCTCGACGAACTGTTCGAGATCTCCGATTCCATCGCGGTCATGCACAATGGCGAACTGTCGAAGCCGCTGCCGATCGCCGAGGCGACCTTCGAGAAGGTCGGGCTTTTGATGGGCGGCGCCGAGCCCGGCCATGTCGAACCAGTGGCGGAGTTGGCCTGATGCGCATCGAACTCGTCAAACGCCCGCAGCAATCGGCGCTGTTTTCCGCGCTGTCGCCCTTCATAGCGCTCGGCCTCACGCTGATCGCCGGCGCGATCATGTTTTCGCTGCTCGGCAAGAACCCCGCCGAGGCGCTTTATTATTACTTCATCGACCCGCTCACCGGCCTATGGGACGAAAACAACCGCTGGCAGTTGCATGAGCTGGCGGTCAAGGCAGCGCCGCTCATCCTGATCGCGGTCGGGCTGTCCGTCTGCTTCCTGTCCAACAACTGGAACATCGGCGCCGAGGGCCAGTTCACGATCGGCGCGATCGTCGGCTCGATCCTGCCGGTGATGTATCCCGACCTGCAATCCTGGATCGTCCTGCCGCTGATGCTTCTCATGGGCATGATCGGCGGCGCGGCCTACGCCTCCGTGCCGGCCTACCTCAAGGCGCGGTTCAACACCAACGAGATCCTGACCAGCCTGATGCTGGTCTATGTCGCCCAGCTTTTCCTCGACTGGCTGGTGCGCGGTCCCTGGCGCAACCCCGGGGGCATGAATTTTCCGGAAACGCGCAATTTCCACGAATACGCGATCCTGCCCGAAGTCTGGTCGTCTTCCGGACGCGCCCACTGGGGCTTCGTCTTCGCGCTCGTCGCTGCGGTTGCGGCCTGGTTCATGCTGTCCAGAACGTTGCGCGGTTTTGAGGTGAAGGTGCTTGGCCAGAGCCCGAGGGCAGGGCGCTTCGCCGGCTTCTCGGCGTCGAAGATGGTGTTCTTCGCCTTCATCGTCTCCGGCGCACTCGCCGGGCTGGCGGGCATTTCGGAAGTGTCGGGCGCGATCGGCCAGCTGAGGCCGACCATTTCGCCGGGCTACGGCTTCGCGGCAATCATCGTGGCGTTTCTCGGCCGCCTCAATCCGCTAGGCATCGTCGCGGCCGGATTGATCCTCGCGCTTTCATATCTCGGCGGCGAGGCGGCGCAGATATCGATCGGCGTCTCCGACAAGGTGGTGCGCGCCTTCCAGGGCATGATCCTGTTCTTCGTGCTCGCCTGCGACACGCTGATCCACTATCGCGTGCGCTTCGTCGGCACGCCTGCCGTGAAGACGGCGGAGGCTTCGCAAAATGTTTGAATCCATCCTCATCACCATCGCGACGGCGGCGACGCCGCTGCTCATCGCTTCCATCGGCGAACTGGTCGTCGAACGCTCCGGCGTGCTCAACCTCGGCGTCGAAGGCATGATGGTCATGGGCGCGGTCACCGGCTTCGGTGTGACGCTCGCCACCGGCTCGCCCTGGCTCGGCATTCTCGCGGCAATCGCGGTCGGCGCGATGTTTTCCCTGCTGTTCGGCTTCCTGACGCTGACGCTGGTCACCAACCAGGTCGCCACCGGCCTGGCGCTGACGCTGCTCGGCCTCGGCCTCTCCGGCATGCTCGGCGAAGGCTTTGTCGGCCAACCCGGCATCAAGCTTGGCAATCTCGATATTCCGTATCTCTCCGATCTGCCGGTCATCGGAAGGCTGATCTTCGGCCAGGATCCGGTGTTCTACCTCTCGATCGTGCTGGTCGTCGGCGTCGCCTGGTTCCTGTTCCGCACCCGCGCCGGCCTTACCCTGCGCTCGGTCGGCGACAATCACGGCTCGGCGCATGCGCTCGGCATCAACGTCATCGGCATCCGCTACCTGGCGGTGATGTTTGGCGGGGCCTGTGCGGGCTTAGCGGGCGCGTACCTGTCGCTGGTCTACACGCCGCAATGGATCGAGAATATGACCGCCGGGCGCGGCTGGATCGCGCTGGCGCTGGTCGTGTTCGCTTCGTGGCGGCCGTGGCGCGTGCTCGCCGGCGCTTATCTCTTCGGCGCCGTCTCGATCGGCCAACTGCACGCGCAGGCGCTGGGGATAGGCGTGCCCTCGCAGCTACTTTCTTCGCTTCCCTATCTGGCGACCATCGTGGTGCTTGTTCTAATCTCTCGCAACAGGCGGCTGACTATGGTCAACACACCGGCTTCTCTGGGGCGGCCGTTTGTGCCAGATCGCTAAAGCATGATTCCGGGAAATGGGAACGATTCCTGAAATTTCATGCTCAAAAACAATGGGATAGTGTCCCCGGCAACAACTGAAAGAGGACGAACGAGAATGAAAAGCAAAATTCTGTCATTTGCCGCCGCGGCAGCCGTGCTGTCGCTCGGCACGATGGCCGCGGAAGCAGCCACCAAGGCCTGCTACATCTATGTCGGGCCGATCGGCGATTTCGGCTGGTCTTACCAGCACCATCAGGGTGCGCTCGAGATGCAGAAGAATCTCGGCGAAGAAAATGTCGAGTTGGCCTATCTCGAAAGCGTGCCGGAAGGCGCCGACGCGGAGCGCGCCATCGAGCGCTTCGCCCGTTCCGGCTGCAACATCATCTTCACCACCTCTTTCGGCTACATGGACCCGACCAACAAGATCGCCGGCAAGTTCCCGGACGTTAAGTTCGAGCATGCGACGGGTTACAAGCGTGACCATCCGAACGTCGCGACCTACAATTCCAAATTCCATGAAGGGCGCTACGTGCAGGGCGTGATCGCGGCCAAGATGTCGAAGGGCGGCGTTGCCGGCTACATCGCCTCCTTCCCGATCCCGGAAGTGGTGATGGGCATCAACGCGTTCGTGCTCGGCGCACAGTCCGTGAACCCTGACTTCAAGGTCAAGGTCGTATGGGCCAACACCTGGTTCGACCCGGGCAAGGAAGCCGACGCGGCCAAGGCGCTGATCGACCAGGGCGTTGACATCATCACCCAGCATACGGATTCGACCGCGCCTATGCAGGTTGCGACCGAACGTGGCATCAAGGCGTTCGGCCAGGCTTCCGACATGATCAAGTTCGGCCCTGAAACGCAGCTCACCTCGATCGTCGACAATTGGGGCCCGTACTATATCGAACGGGTCAAGGCGGTGATCGACGGCACCTGGAAGCAGCAGGACGTCTGGGGCGGCATGAAGGAAGGCCATGTCGTCATGGCGCCTTACGCCAATATGCCCGACGACGTGAAGAAGCTCGCCGAGGAGACCGAGGCGAAGATCAAATCCGGCGAGTTCAACCCGTTCACCGGTCCGATCAAGAAGCAGGACGGCTCCGATTGGCTGAAGGATGGCGAGGTCGCCGAGGACAAGGTGCTGCTCGGGATGAATTTCTACGTCCAGGGCGTGGACGACCAGCTGCCGAAGTGATCAGCTATTCCCTCGGGAGAGCGGGCGCTTCGGCGCCCGTTTTCGTTTTTGATTGTCCCGCGAACCCGCAGGATACGAAAAATATTACGGTTTCCGCACGCGCCGAAGGCAGCTGTCAGACAGCCGATCCGTAGAGGTCGTAGGCGTCGGCGCGATCGATCTTGACCGTTACGATGTCGCCTGCGCGCAGCGGCCGGCGCGACTGGATGTGGACCGAACCGTCGATCTCCGGTGCGTCGTATTTCGTGCGGCCCTTGCCCGACAAGCCATGCGCCTCGTCGATGATGACGGGCAGGCGTTTTCCCACCTTCTTCTGCAACTGCGCGGCCGAGATCTTCTGCTGGCGCTGCATGAAGCGGCGCCAGCGGGCTTCCTTCACCTCCTGCGGCACTTGTTCGAGGCCGAGATCGTTCGAGCGCGCGCCCTTCACGGGCTCGTATTTGAAGCAGCCGGCGCGGTCGATTTTTGCCTCGTCCAGCCAGTCGAGCAGCATCTCGAAATCCTCGTCCGTCTCGCCGGGAAAGCCGACGATGAAGGTCGAGCGGATGGCGAGATCCGGGCAGACCTCGCGCCAGCCGCGAATGCGCTCCAGCGTCTTTTCGCCATGCGCCGGACGGCGCATGTTCTTCAGCACCTGCGGCGAGGCGTGCTGGAAAGGGATGTCGAGATAGGGGAGGATCTTTCCCTCGGCCATCAGCGGGATCACGTCCGCCACATGCGGGTAGGGATAGACGTAGTGCATGCGCACCCAGACGCCGAGTTCGCCCAGTTCCTTCGACAAATCGAGGAATTTCGCGCGCACCTCGCGCTCCTGGAACAAGCTTGTCTGGTATTTGATGTCGATGCCGTAGGCGCTGGTATCCTGCGAGATGACGAGGATTTCCTTGACGCCAGCCTTGGCGAGCTTTTCGGCTTCGCGAAGCACGTCGCCGGCCGGGCGCGAGACGAGGTCGCCGCGCAGCGCCGGGATGATGCAGAAGGTGCAGCGGTTGTTGCAGCCTTCCGAAATCTTCAGGTAGGCGTAGTGGCGCGGCGTCAGCTTCACGCCCTGCGGCGGCAGCAGATCGATGAACGGCTCGTGCGTCGGAGGGGCTGCCTCGTGCACCGCAGCCATCACGCTCTCATAGGCCTGCGGCCCTGTGATGGCGAGCACGTTCGGATGCTTCTCGCGAATGACGTCCGGCTCAGCGCCGAGGCACCCGGTGACGATGACCTTGCCGTTTTCGGACATGGCCGAGCCGATCGCGGCAAGCGACTCGTCGCGCGCGGAATCAAGGAAGCCGCAGGTGTTGACGACGACGAGATCCGCGCCGTCATGCTTGCGCGCGATCTCGTAACCCTCGGCTCGCAGCCTTGTGATGATGCGCTCGGAATCGACGAGCGCCTTCGGGCATCCGAGGCTGACGAAACTGACGCGTGGAGCGGGTGCGGACATATCGGGTCTTTCAACGGCGAAAGCCGGAACCATGAAGGGTCCGGCCTTGCCTGAGTGCGTTGATTTAATGTGCGAGCGCGATAACACAGTTCCGGCCGCAGGAAAACCGCGACGCGACGTCCCTGTCAGTGGCCCATCTGTCCCGGCGCACCGAACCAGGTGCCGAGGAATGCAAGTTGCTCCGGCCACTGGCCGTAGGCTCCCTTCAGCGTCATCTCGATAGCCACATAGAGGATCACCAGCAGGCCGACATAGGCGATCCAGCGGTGCTTGTGCAGCAGCCGTGCGATAAAGGACGCGGCAAGACCCATCAGCGCGATGGAGAGCGCGAGCCCGATGATCAGCACGGTCGGATGGTCCATCGCCGCGCCAGCAACCGCCAGCACGTTGTCGAGAGACATGGATACGTCGGCGATGACGATCTGCCAGGCAGCCTGCGCGAAGGTCTTTCGCGGGGCGCCTCCTGCTACTGCCCCGCTCTTATCGTAGTCGATGTCCGACAGCGCTTCGGTCGCCTCTTCCTCTTCCTTGTGCGTGGTCCTGAGCTCGCGCCACATCTTCCAGCAGACGTAGAGCAGCAGGATGCCGCCGCCGACGAGCAGGATCGGCCCGATTTGGAGCAGCTGCTGCGTGATCAGCGCGAAGAAGATACGCAAAACAGTGGCCGCGAGAATGCCGACGACAATAGCCTTCTTGCGTTGTTCGGCTGGCAGCCCGGCCGCCGCAAGTCCGATGACGATGGCGTTGTCGCCGGCGAGAACGAGATCGATGGCAATGACCTGAAGGAGCGCGGAAAAGCCCGCGGCAGTGAAGATTTCCATGGGGCTGGGGCCTTCCTGTCCGATGCTGCAATTGGTCAGGGGCCCTAACGCGTGTCGGCGCGCGGCGTCAAGACACCTCCGTCCGGCCGCGCGCATATGTCCGCCAGCGCGGCGGCGTTATTCGACTTTGCCCCGCCGTCATGTCATCATCGGACCAAAGCGAGGAAGGTCAGTGGCGTCGCAATATCTCAATCATCAGCTCGAATGTCCGTACTGCCTGACGATCAGATTGAGAATCCCGGTCGATGCGCGTCCGGAATCGGAAATCCGGTGCGACGATTGCGGCGAGTATCTCGGCACGTGGGACGAGCTGCAGACGGATTTCGAGCGGCAGGGCGGCCACAGCGGCGTGTTCCGGCTGGACAAGGGCAGAATCAAGCGCGTCGATGAGTTCCCTAAGGGATTCGCGCCCGACGAGTGATCGGGGCGCCCGACGAATGATCGGGCAGGCCGCCAGGAGGCGGCCTTCGTCGACAGCCCCCCGTTAGCCCCCCGTTTTGGCCGAGGTGGTCAGCTCTTTTTCGGGCGTCCGCGCTTCGGCGCGGCCGCCGCTGCCGGCTTCGCTTTCGACGTGATTTTAGCTCCGGGCTTGCGGCCGAGGCCCATGGTCTTGGCCAAGGCGGAGCGGGTGGCGGCGTAGTTCGGGGCGACCATCGGATAGTCGCTCGGCAGGTTCCATTTCGCGCGGTATTCGTCCGGCGTCATGCCGTAGTGCGCGCTGAGATGGCGCTTCAGCGACTTGAACTTCCTGCCGTCCTCGAGCGAGATGATGTAGTCCGGCGTCACCGACTTCTTGATCGGCACAGCCGGCGTTGCCTGCACCGGCTCGGGTTCGGCGACAGCCGCGAGTTTCTGCAGCGAAGCATGGACGCTCGCCACCAGGTCCGGCAGGCCGGCGACGGGAACGCTGTTCTTCGACACGTATGCCGAAACGATGGATGCGGTCAGTTCGAGGGCGGAAATATCACTGTCTTGCAAGGTCGCTACTCCGATGGCGGCCATTGGCGCCGTGGCTGGAAATTGAGTGTCAAAGTAATCGATCTGCTAGAATTACCAAATTTAGCCGGATGCAAGCAAAATCGTTTGAATGCGCGTAAAAATCAGGTTTAGCGCGCAAAAATCGTATTGTCTTCCGATACATTGCGTCATTCGGGAATGAATTGCAGCTTAGGCGGGTAGCCTCCCCCTGCGAGCGAAGCGAAGGCGCCGGATGCCAATCATCCCGGCTGAATTAACGCCCGTTTCCAACGTCACGTCCCGGCAAATTCACGCAGCGACGAAGATATGATCTGAAAAATCGACTAGGACGGCCGAGCCGCGCGCCTTCCCCGCGACCCGGTCCGCCGGTACCCGCCAAAACACAGGACCCGACCAGCGCTCGCGCGTCAGGGCGACGCTCTTCGCCCTAGATCACCCTGACATCCGGACGTAGAACATGGAACAATGCGTCGAAGCATTCCACAAAGGATGACCGGCCATGCCGACGACCACACCCAAGACTGCGCCCTACGGCGCCTGGAAATCGCCGATCACGTCCGATCTCATCGTCGCGCAGGCCATCACGCTCTCGGAAGTTCGTCTCGACAACGGGGCGATCTACTGGCTGGAGGGACGGCCGCAAGAGCGAGGCCGATCCGTCGTGGTGCGCGCCGCCGCCGAGGGCGGAGAAAATGTCGACATCACGCCCCTGCCTTTCAATGCCCGCACGCAGGTCCACGAATATGGCGGCGGCGCCTGGATCGTGGAAAACGGAGTGCTGTACTTCTCCAATTTTGCCGATGGCCGGCTGTATCGGCAGGAAACCGGCAGCGTCGAGCCGCAGCCCCTGACGCCCGAATCGTCTGGGCAGCCCGACGGCTGGCGGTTTGCCGACGGCATCATCGACGCGGGCCGCAACCGCTGGATCGGCGTGCGCGAGGATCACACGGCCGGCGGCGAGCCGGTCAACGCGATCGTCGCCGTGGACCTGGCGGGTACGGGCGTGGAGCCCGGAAACATTCTCGCGGGCGGGCATGACTTCTTTTCGTCGCCACGGCTTTCTCCGGATGGACGACGACTCATGTGGCTGGCATGGGACCATCCCAACATGCCCTGGAACGGCACCACTCTCTATCTGGCCGAACTGGACGATACCGGCGCTGTCGCCGGCGAGCCCGAGATCATCGCCGGCGGTCCGGAGGAATCGATCTTTCAGCCCGAGTGGTCGCCCGACGGCAATGCCGTGATCTTCGTGTCCGACCGTTCCGACTGGTGGAACCTGTACCGTTTCGAGCTTTCGTCGCAGGCGTCGCGACCGATCGTGCCGATGGCGGCCGAGTTCGGGGCACCGCAATGGGTTTTCGGCATGTCCACCTTTGCATTCGCCGGCCCGGACAGGATTGTCTGCACCTATTCGGAAGCGGGGCTCTGGAGGCTTGGGGTAGTCGATCTTGCGACGAACGTATTGCGAACACTCGAAACGCCCTTTACGCAATTCGCCTCGGTTCGGGCCGACAGAGAGCAGGTCGTGGTCCTCGCCGGATCCCCGTCTCTTCCGGCGAGCGTGATCGAGTTCGATCTCGGAACCGGCCAGCACCGAACGCTCAAGAAGGCGACCGACATTCTCGATCGAGCGGACCTGGGCATCGCCGGCTATCTTAGTTCGGTCGAAGCCGTGGAATTTCCCACCACGGGCGGGAACATGGCGTTCGGTCTCTACTACAGGCCGCATAATCCCGATTATGCCGGTTCCGTAGGCGAAAAGCCGCCCCTTCTTGTCAAAGTCCATGGTGGTCCGACGTCGGCCGCATCGAGCACGCTCAATCTCGGCATCCACTATTGGACGAGCCGCGGCATCGCGGTGCTTGACGTGAACTATGGCGGGAGCACCGGCTTCGGCCGCGCCTACCGTGACCGCCTGCACCGCAACTGGGGTGTCGTCGACGTCGACGACTGCATCAACGGGGCCAGATTTTTGATCGAGCGGGGGCTCGTCGACCCCAAGCGCATAGTGATCACCGGCGGCAGCGCCGGCGGCTACACCACACTCGCAGCACTCGCGTTTCGCGATTTCTTCCAGGGCGGAGCGAGCCATTACGGCGTCAGCGATGCGGCGGCTCTGGCTCGCGACACGCACAAGTTCGAATCGCGCTACATGGACTGGCTGATCGGAGCCTATCCCGAGGAAGAGGCACTCTATCGCGAACGCTCGCCGCTGTTCCATGCCGAACGGCTGTCCAAACCGGTGATCTTCTTTCAGGGCGACGAGGATGCTGTCGTCCCGCCGAACCAGACCGAAATGATGGTTGATGCACTCCGTAGCCGCGGTACGCCGGTCGGCTATCTACTCTTTTCCGGCGAACAACACGGATTTCGACAAGCCGCCAATATCAAGAGGGCCCTCGACGCCGAACTTTACTTCTACGCAATCGAGGTCTTCGGCACAGGCCTGACTTTCTAACTGCTTTGCGCGGCTGGCGGGCACGAGATGTCAGCCGCTGACGTCGGGCGAACGCCGACGACCTCGTAGATCTCCAATGCCTCAGCGCGGCCCTTTGCCCGGGCTGAACCGAGCGGTCGGAACTCGATCACATGCGAACACGCGCTTTGTACTGCCGCGCTGGCAAGGATCGTGGTTTGATGCATCTTGTTTATCCCTTCCAGGCGCGACGCGACATTGATGGTGTCGCCCATCGCCGTGTATTGCAGCCGCTCCCGTGCGCCCACGCTGCCGACCACTGCCTGGCCTGAGTGGATCCCGAACCGGGTGCGAAACTCCGGCAGGCCTTTGGCCAACTGCGCCTTGTTGAAGAGAACGAGACTCTGTTCGGCAGCCAAAGCGGCCCGGCATGCATGCTCGGCGTGGTCAGGGTCGGGAATGGGTGCGTTCCACATCGCAAAAATCGAATCGCCGAGAAACTGAATGATCGCGCCGTTGTTTGCCGTCACCGCCTCGTCGAGAATGTCGAAGTACTCCGACAGCATGGACACGACTTCTTCGGGCGAGCGGCTCTCGCTGATCGTGGTGAAGTCATATATGTCGGTAAAAAGCGCGGTGACTTCCTGTCGCCCTGCCGCCCTGCCGGTGAAGTATCCCGCCTGGATGCTCTTCCGAACGAATTCCTTCGGGACGTAGAGGGCGAAAGTGAAGATGGCGTCGCGGGCCCTGTTCATCGCCTTGCCTAGCGCGGAGATCTCGCTGACGTGCGATTTCACCTGCACCGGCGTCGCGAAATCGAGGTTCTGAAGCCGCTTGGCGCTTTCAGTAAGCAACTCGAGCGACTTGGTGATCACGTGCGAGAGGATGAGGGCCAGGATGATTGCGGCAGCAACCACGACCGCCGAAATGACCAGTCCATGGAAAAGCGCGCGATTGGCAGGCGCCATCAACTCGTCGAGCGGAGCGGCGACGACGATCCGATGCCGGGCAAGCAGCAATGCGGACTTGATCGGCCTGAGTAGCACGAGGAAGGTTCGGTCACCCACCTCCACAAGCCGGGGCTGGTCGGTCCACGAGTCGTCGGACCGAATGCTCTCGATCAGGGGATACGATGCTGTCTGCGACAATGAACTGGATCCACCATCGGCAGACATCAGCCTCTTCATAGTCTCGCGATCGGAGTGGATGACCGGGTTGCCCGAAGTGTCGACGATGAATGCAATCGTGTCGGCAGACATGCGTTCGGCTGCGAGAAAATCGGTTATTGTGTCGAGGACGATGTCGGCCCCGATGACGATCCGCCGATTTCCATCGTGAGACTGGGCAATCGTCATTCCGAGTTTGCCGGTCGTCGCCATCTGGTAAGGGCCAATCGAGACAGCCGGTTCAATGCCTGATGCGGCCTTGTACCAAGGACGCGTCCGAGGATCGAAATCTGTCGCCGTCCCGAAAATCTCCCCGACTACGATTCCGGCTGAATCGAGGAACATCAGCCGTTGGTTCCTCTTGCCTGCGGGATCTGCCGCAATGATGCGTATGCCCACCGCGGCATTTTTTGGTGCGCCGAGTGCAGTTCGCCAGCCTTCGTTCTTGAGGTTGATCAGGTGGAAGAAAGAGCCGTCGGGATAGCCGGCATAGGCTCCGTCAACCGGTTCAGACCGATTGATGAATTCCCGCAGCAGCGCGATCTTGTCGTCCAGGCGCTCCGGCGGCGGCACAAGCAAGGCGTTGGCAACCGACGAGATCACGCCCACGAACGAGACGGTCTCGCCTGAAAGCACGTTGAAGCGATCGACGAGCCGGTCGGTGAAAATCCGCATCTCGGCCTTGGCGTCGTCAATGGCGGAGTTTCGCGCACGGTAGTAGTCGAAGCCGACAAGAGCCAATGAAACAAGGATGATCAACGAGACCATCGTCACGCCAAGCAGGGACTGGAGCGGCCGGCTCCACGTCGGGCGGGCGTCTTGCCCGGGCACAGGTGGATTGCTTGGGTCTTCCGTCACCGATATCCCGGTCCACAATCAGCGGGAACAAACTTGCGTTGGAGCAACCGCCAAGATAGCTCAGTCGCCTGCCCAACTGGGACACAATAGACTGAATCCTTTGAGTTTCACCTAACGGGATTGGCCATCCAGGTCGGCGTTCGGTCGCGCGGCAAGCGGCCCGTCATCGGCCGAAGATCCCTTAGTCCGTCAATCGAAGCCGGTAGCCGACGCCCGTCTCGGTGATGATGTGCTGCGGCTGCTCCGGATTGGCTTCGATCTTCTGCCTCAGTTGCCGGATGTAGATGCGGAGGTATTGCACATCCGTGTCGCCGCCCCACACCTCGTTCAGGAGGTATCGATGCGTGAGGACCTTCCCTGCGTGGGCCACGAGCAGGCGCAGGATGTCGTATTCTTTTGGCGACAGTTTTATTTCGACATCGCGAACCAGAACGATGCGGCGCACGAGATCGACCGACAGATCGCCGCTGGAAAACACCGGCCGTTCGCCCTGCTGCTGAAGGCGGTGCCTGAGAGCGGCGCGGATGCGGGCAAAGAGTTCGTCCGTGCCGAAGGGTTTGGTGACGTAGTCGTCGGCGCCGAGATCCAGCGCTTCGACCTTGCCGGTCTCGTCGGTCCGGCTGGAAAGCACCAGGATCGGAACGGACGATCCCTGCTCCCGCAGCCTGCGGATGAGCTCGTGCCCCTGAATGTCGGGCAGGCCGAGGTCGAGAAGGATGAGATCTGGCGCAGCCTGCTCGACCTGTTCGAGCGCTTCCCGGCCATTCGCGGCCTCGACGACCTGGAAGCCCTGGGAAACCAGGCTTGTTCGCAACAATCGCCGGATGGGCGGCTCGTCGTCGACCACCAAAATCCTGGTTGGGCGCGAGCTCATGCCACCGTGTCCAATTTGCCGGCATCCTCTGGGACCGGGATGGCGATCGTGAATACAGCGCCTGGGCGATCGCTGCGGTTGGCCACGTCGATCGAGCCGTCCATGGCTTCGACGAAGCCTCGGCAGATCGCAAGGCCGAGACCTGTGCCGGCGCGCTGGCTATCGCTTTTGCGCGCGCGATAGAACTTATCGAAGATGCGGTTCAAATCGTCGGCTGGAATGCCTTCACCTTCGTCGAGGATTTGCAGCCGCACCATATTGCCGTCGCGCCAGGCCTGGATGCGGATGGCAGAATTCGGCGGCGCGTATTTGGCGGCGTTGTCGAGAAGGTTGAACAGCACCTGCTCAAAAAGCACCGCGTCGAGATTCACCATCGGAAGATCGGCCGCGATCTTCGTTTCGATCCGGTGGCTTGACAGAATCTTATCCGCCCGCCGAAGAGCCGTGCCGACCACTTCACTGATGTCATGCAGGCTCATATTCGGCACGACCGCGCCCGATTCGAGCCGCGTCATGTCGAGAAGGTTGGCGATGAAGCGGTTGAGACGTTCCGCTTCCTCCTGGATCGTCGAGAGAAGTCCCGCCTTGTCCGCCTCTTCCAGGCCGGACAGCGTGCCGAGGCTGCTGGCAGCGCCAAGGATCGAGGCGAGGGGAGTGCGCAAATCATGCGAGATGGAGGTGAGGAGCGCCGACCGGAGTTGGTCCTTTTCGGCCGCGCGCTTCGCCCGGTCGACATCTTCCGCGAGGTTCACGCGCTCGATCGCAAGTGCAGCCTGATCGGTGAGCGCGTCGAGCAGGCGCCGCTGGTCTGGCGTTAGGATGGCGCCGGCCTTGTCGCTGTCGATGCCGATCACAGCGACAGCGCCGCGTCCCGTACGCATCGGCAGGAACAGGCGCTGCGCGCCGGGCAGAGTGTCGGCGCCGCGGCCCGCTGGCCGATTGTTTTCCCATGACCATTTGGCGGCGGCCAGATCGGCTTCCTCGGCTACGTCTTCGGGCGGCCATGCCGCCCTGAGCGTGATGGCGCCATCGTCCGGGAGAAACAGCACGACCCGGACCTTGAGCATGGATGCGACCTGCGATGCGGTCGCCCAAAGCAGGTCGTCGAGGGTCGCGATACCCGCGAGCTTGCGGCTGAAGAGGTAGAGATCCTCGGTCGTCTTGGCGCGCCGGCGCGCCACCATGGCCTGGCTGCGGACATTTGCCGTCAGATTGCTGGCGATCAGCGCCACCACGAAGAAGAAAAACAGCGCGACTACGTTTTCGGGATCGCTGATCGTGAAGGTGTGGAGCGGATGTATGAAGAAGAAGTTGAAGGTGAGCACGCTGACGACGCTCGTGAAAAGCGCAGGCAGAAGACCGTAGGCGACGGCGCTCACCAGAACCGCGGTGAGAAAGACCAGTGCGACGTTGTCGACATCGAGATACTGGGCCAGCATCAGGCCGAAAGCGAGCGCCACGGCAATGAGGCCGATGCTGACCAGGTAAGGCTGGAGTTCGATTCCGGTCGCCGCATCGCGCGTAGCCACTGTTTTTCCAGGCAAAGCGTCGCGTTCTGCTCCCGCGATGACATGCACGGCAATGTGTCCGGCGCCGCGCACGATGTCATAGGTGACGGAGCCGAAAAGCAGTTCATGAAGGCGGGACCGCTGGCTCTTGCCGATGACCAGATGACTGAAATTGTTGGTCTCGGCATAGCCTATGATCTCCTGCGCCAGCCCGCTGCCGGGGATCGTGACGGCCTCGCCGCCCAGCTTCTCCGCAAGGCGCAAGGCGTCCGCGACGCGATCGCGCTCGGCCTCTGTGAGACGCAGCGCCCGCGGTGTTTCGACATAGAGCGCCACCCAGGGTGTTCGCAGCCGCTCGGCCAGTCGGCGCGCGTAGCGCACAAGCGCTGCCGCCTTCGGATGCTCGTTGACGACGACCAGCACACGGTCGCCGGCCGCCCAGGGTCCCGAGATGGCGTGCGCCTGCATGTGCGTAAGCAACTGCTGGTCGACACGCTGGGCGGTGCGCCTCAGGGCAAGCTCGCGGAGCGCCGTCAGGTTGCCCGGCGAGAAATAATGGTTCAGCGCGCGTTCTGCTGTCTTCGGAACATAGACCTTGCCTTCCTTCAGGCGCTGGATCAGGTCCCCGGGCGTCAGATCGATGACCTCGATCTCGTCGGCGCGGTCGATGAAGGCGTCGGGCACCGTCTCGCGCACACGTATGCGCGTGATCTGCGCTACCACATCGTTCAGGCTTTCCAGATGCTGGATGTTGACGGTGGTATAGACGTCGATCCCGGCGGCAAGCAGGTCGTCGACGTCCATGTAACGCTTGGGATGGCGGCTTCCGGGCGCGTTGGTATGCGCCAGTTCGTCGACCAGCACCAGTTGCGGCGCGCGGGCGAGAACGGCGTCCAGATCCATCTCCTCGACGGCGCGGCCCTTATAGTCGGTGCGACGGCGGGGAACGATCTCGAACCCTTTCAGCAAGGCTTCGGTTTCCGCCCGGCCATGGGTCTCGACGACGCCGATGATCACATCGATGCCCTCTCGCTTGCGCGCCGCCGCGCTGAGAAGCATCTCATAGGTTTTTCCCACGCCGGGAGCCGCCCCGAGGAAAACTTTGAGGTGACCGCGCGTCTCACGCGAGGCCGCCTCGAGAAGAGCCTCAGGGGACGGACGCTTGTCCTTGGTGTTCTGGTCGGACATCGATCGGTTCAAACTGCCTCGGCCAGGATGGAGTGAACAGCGGCGGCGCTTCCCGCCTGCCGAAGCTTTGCCAGGGTTTCTGGATTTCGCAAGACGCGGCAGGCGCTGACCAGCGCCTCGAACGGCTCCTGTGTCGAGCCCTCAGGTCCGATGATAGCGCAGACCAGATCGACAGGTCGATCGTCGCCGGCGTCAAAATCCACTGGCTCCGCCAGCCTGACTAGCGCGGCATGAGTGGTCCCAAGTTCGCGGAGCCGTGCATGCGGCACTGCTATTCCTTGCCCAAATCCGGTTGTGCCGAGGTTTTCGCGGTCGGCGAGCGCCTGGAAAATAGGTGTGTCGAGTAAGCCCGACCGGGTAGCCAGCATTCTGGCGAGTTCCAGCAACACATGCTTCTTGGACATAGCCCTGACGTCCAGGCCGATGTCTTCCGGGCTGAGCAGGTCGATTATCCGCAGCACCGTGGCCTCCTACTGCGCCGCTTCAGCGTCAAGGGCCAGGTTCAGTCGCAGCACGTTGACCCGGGGCTCGCCGAACACTCCCATCACCCGGTCCTCGATATGGGCGGCGACGAGTTGGCGCACGCGGTCCTCGGGAAGGTTGCGGGCCTGGGCGACGCGCGGCGCCTGGAAAAGTGCCGCTTCGGGCGACAGATGCGGGTCGAGGCCGCTTGCCGAAGTGGTCACCAGGTCGACAGGCACGGGAACCCCGGGGTTCTGTGCGCCGCGGGTCGCCACGTCGGCCGTAACGCGCTCGATCAGCTTCTTGCTGGTCGGGCCGAGATTGGAGCCGCCGGATGCCGCGGCATCATAACCGTCACCGGCGGCCGACGGGCGCGTACGGAAATAGCGTTCTCCGGTGAACGACTGGCCGACGAGTTCGGACCCGATCACCTTGCCGTCCCGTTCGATCAGGCTGCCGTTTGCCTGGCGGGGAAAGACCGTCTGCGCGATTCCGGTGATGGCGAGGGGGTAAAGAAGGCCGGTGATGATGGTAAGGGCCACGATCATGACGAGTGCGGGGCGAAGCTGTGCGAGCATTTCTGATGGTCCTTATACGAGGCCGAGCGCAGTGATTGCTACGTCGATCACCTTGATGCCGACGAAGGGAATGATGACGCCGCCAAGGCCGTAGATGAGAAGGTTGCGGCGAAGCAGCGCTGCCGCGCCCACCGCGCGGTACTTTACGCCTCTGAGAGCGAGCGGGATCAGCGCCACGATAATCAAGGCGTTGAAGATGATCGCCGACAGGATCGCGCTCTCCGGCGTGCCGAGCCGCATGACGTTGAGCGTCTGGAGCTGTGGATAGAAGGCGACGAACATCGCCGGGATGATAGCGAAATACTTGGCGACATCATTGGCGATGGAAAAAGTCGTCAGCGATCCCCGCGTCATGAGAAGCTGCTTTCCGATTTCGACGACCTCGATGAGTTTGGTCGGGTCGCTGTCGAGATCGACCATGTTGCCGGCTTCGCGTGCCGCCATCGTGCCGGTGTTCATCGCCACGCCGACATCGGCCTGGGCGAGCGCCGGCGCGTCGTTCGTGCCGTCGCCGCACATGGCGACGAGCTTGCCTTTCGCCTGCTCGTCACGGATGAGCTGAAGCTTGGCTTCGGGCGTCGCTTGGGCGAGAAAGTCGTCGACGCCGGCTTCGGCTGCGATCGCCGCCGCGGTCATAGGATTGTCACCGGTAATCATAACGGTGCGGATGCCCATTTGCCTGAGAGCGGCGAAACGCTCCCTTATGCCGCCTTTGACGATGTCTTTCAGATGTATGATGCCGAGGAGACGCCCGTCGCGGACAACGGCGAGCGGCGTACCGCCGGCCTTGCCGATCTCGTCCGCAATGGCGCGGATTTCACGGACGCTGTCGCTGGACGCCCGCGTGCCGACAGCTGTCGAGCCACTGACGGCGAGCGCTACATTCGGATTGGTCCCGACATGGGCGAGAATGGCGTCGACCGCGCCCTTGCGGATCGAACTGCCCTCGACGTCGACACCGCTCATGCGCGTCTGCGCCGTGAAGGGCACGAAACTGGCATGGAGCTGCTGCATGTCGCGGCCGCGAATGCCGTATTTCTCCTTGGCGAGCACGACGACCGAGCGGCCTTCCGGAGTCTCGTCGGCGAGCGAAGCCAACTGCGCCGCATCGGCGAGTTCGCGCGCGTCGACGCCGCGCACCGGCAGAAACTCCGTCGCCTGGCGGTTGCCCAGCGTGATGGTGCCGGTCTTGTCGAGAAGCAGCGTATCCACGTCGCCAGCCGCCTCGACCGCCCGGCCGGACATTGCCAGCACGTTGAAGCGAACAAGCCGGTCCATGCCCGCGATGCCGATCGCCGACAGCAGCGCGCCGATGGTGGTCGGAATGAGGGTGACGAAAAGCGCGACCAGGGCGATCACGGGGATCGACCCGCCTGCATAGATGGCAAAACTCGGGATCGAGGCGACCGCCAGCACGAAGATGATGGTCATGCCGGCGAGAAGGATATTGAGCGCGATCTCGTTCAGGTCTTCTGGCGCGAGGCGCCTTCGACCAGGCTGATCATGCGGTCGAGGAAAGTCGAGCCCGACGCCGCCGTGATCCGCACCTTGATCTGGTCGGAGAGGACCTGGGTGCCGCCTGTCACCGCCGAGCGGTCGCCGCCGGATTCGCGGATGACCGGAGCCGATTCGCCCGTTATCGCTGCTTCGTTGACCGAAGCGACGCCCTCGACGACTTCGCCATCGGAGGGGATGATATCGCCCGCCTCGACGAGGACCAGGTCGCCGACCTTGAGGCTGGTTGCCGGCACGAGTTCGTAGGTCGTAAGTCCGTCGGAAGAAAGCAGCTTGGCGTCCGTTTCGGTACGCGAGCGGCGCAGCGTGTCCGCCTGCGCCTTGCCGCGCCCTTCCGCGACAGCTTCGGCGAAATTGGCGAACAGAAGCGTGAACCAGAGCCAAAGGATGATCTGGAACGAGAAGGCGAGGTTTTCGCCTCCTGTCGCGAGGTCGCGGATGAAGAGCAGCGTGGTCAGCGCCGCCACGACCTCGACCACGAACATCACCGGGTTGCGCAACTGCACTCGCGGATCGAGCTTCACGAAGGCGGAGGCGATCGCCGGCCTGATGATGCTGCCGCTGAAAAGGCTGATTGTATCGGATTTGGCCATGATGCCGTTCCTGTCAAAATGTCTGGCCGGCCATCATCGCTAGATGCTCGACGATGGGACCGACTGCGAGTGCCGGAAAAAAGGTGAGGCCGCCGACGATCAGGACGATGCCGACGAGCAGGCCGATGAAGAGGCCACCATGGGTCGGAAACGTGCCCGCCGATGCCGGAACCCGCTTCTTTGCCGCGAGCGAGCCGGCGATCGCCATCACGGGAACGATGACGAGGAAGCGGCCGGCCAGCATGGCGAGACCAATAGTCAGATTGTACCAAAGCGTGTTGGCGGACAGTCCGGCGAAGGCGCTGCCGTTGTTGGCGGCCCCGGAGGTGTAGGCGTAGAGGATTTCCGAGTGCCCGTGCGGTCCCGCATTGGCGAGCGACGCAACACCGGTCGGCAGGACTACAGCCATGGCCGTGAAGCCGAGGATCGCCAGCGGCAGCGACAGGATGGCCAGCATGGTCATCTTGACCTCCTTCGCCTCGATCTTCTTGCCGAGATATTCCGGCGTGCGTCCGACCATCAGGCCGGAGATGAAGATCGCCAGGATGACGAACAGCAGCATTCCGTAGAGGCCGGCGCCGACGCCGCCGACTATCACCTCGCCAAGCTGCATGTTGATCAGCGGTATCATGCCGCCGAGCGGCATGAAGCTGTCATGCATGGCGATGACCGCGCCGCAGGAGGCCGCCGTGGTGATGACCGCGAAGAGGGCAGACAACGCGATCCCGAAGCGCACCTCCTTGCCTTCCATGTTGCCGCCCTCGATTCCCAGCGCCGCGAAGGCGGGATTACCGGCGGCTTCCGCCCAGTAGGTGACGGCCACGCCGGCGATGAACAGCACGCCCATGGCGGCAAGGATCGCCCAGCCCTGCCGTTCGTCGCCGACCATGCGGCCGAACACGTTGGTGAGCGCTGCGCCTATGGCGAAGATCGAAACCATCTGAAGGAGGTTGGTGATTGCATCCGGGTTCTCGAACGGATGCGCGGAGTTGGCATTGAAGAAGCCGCCGCCATTTGTCCCGAGCATCTTGATCGCCAGCTGCGACGCCACCGGGCCGACGGCGATAGATTGCTCCGCACCTTCGAGCGTCGTAGCGTTGACATAGGAAGACAGCGTCTGCGGCACGCCCTGGAACACCAGGACCAGCGCATAGATGACGCAGATCGGCAGCAGGATGTAGAGGGTGCCGCGGGTCAGATCGGCCCAGAAATTGCCGACGGTGCGGGCCATAGCACGCGAAAAACCGCGGATCAGCGCCATGGCGATAGCGATGCCGGTGGCCGCCGAGACAAAATTCTGCACGGTGAGGCCGGCCATCTGCACGAGGTAACTCATCGTGCTCTCGCCGCCATAACCCTGCCAATTGGTGTTTGTGATGAAGCTGACGGCGGTGTTGAAGGAAGAATCCGGCGTCACAGCGCCGAAACCCATCGGGTTGAACGGCAGCACGCCCTGGAGGCGCTGCAAGCCGAACAGCAGCACGAAGCCCGCCGCATTGAAGAGCAGCATCGCGACCGCATAGGTCAGCCAGTGCTGCTCCTGACGCCCATCAATACCTGAGAGCGCATAAAGACCGCGTTCGATGGGGTGCAGCACGGGCGAGAGCAAAGTCCGTTCGCCGTTGAAGACGCGCGTCATGTAGCCACCGAGCGGCTTCACGAGCGCGACGACGATCGCGCAAAAAATAGCGATCTGTATCCAGCCATTGATTGTCATGGGAAGCCCTCAGAACCGTTCCGGGCGGACAAGCGCATAGATGAGGTAACCAAGGAGCAGCACCGTCACGAGGCCCCCCAGCGCGTAGTCGAAAATCATCGTCGTTCTCCTCAAAGCCTGTCGCAGGCCAAGCCGTAGATGATGGAAAGAGCGAAAAAGCCGAGGCCGATCGCCAGCGTGATCACGTCGAGCATTGAACCGTTCTCCGGGAAAGGCGCGCGTCGCGGCCTTGGGTTCCGCAGGCGCGGAGCCCCATGCGTCAGGGGACGGAAATTGCGCAAAGCCGCATATATTTTCGAGAGTGCTCGCCGCCGCCGCGCATAGTATTTTCATATACGGGCAGACGATGGGCGCCCGCGTCACGTACCTGGATGACGTGCCGAAACATCGCTCCATGCCCAGGTGAGCGCTTATCGGACGTACGGCGGCCGTCCTAAATGGAACCAGAAGGGAAGGGGACTTCACAGTAGCGGGACAAGGCCGCGTCAGCGACAGTCAAGAAATAGCGCGAACTGCCAGTGACAAGTCGCACCGGAACGAAGCAGCCTCAGTAGGGCGTGTCGCCGCCATCGACATTGATCGATTGCCCGCGAATGATCTGTGCTGCATCGGACAGAAGGAAGGCTACGACGCGGCCGACCTCGACCGGCTGGATGTGCCGGCCAAGCTGCTGCGGCACCATGGTCTTCAGCAGTTCGCCGGAATCTTGTCCGAGGCGCGGCCCAAGGAAATCGGCGACGTTCTTCAGCATCTCGGTTGCAACGCCGCCAGGGCAGACGGCGTTGACGTTGATGCCCTTGTCCACCCATTCCATCGACAGTGAGCGCGTGAGGCTGATCACCGCCGCCTTCGACGCGTTGTAGCCCGCCATGTTGCGGTAGCCGACCTTGCCGGCGTTCGACGCGATGTTGACGATCGCACCTTGCCTGAGAAGTGCCGCGCGGCGGCTTGCGAGGCGAGCAGCACACCCTTGACGTTGATGGCGAGCTCGAGGTCGAGCCCTGCCGGGCTCGTCTCGTCGGCGGGGCCGAGCCGCACGATGCCGGCATTGTTGACCAGGCCATCGAGCCGTCCCATGCGTTTGACCATTTCGGCAAACGCCGTTTCGAGACCGGCCGGATCGGTTACGTCCGCGGCGAAGCCCGCGATGCGGTCGCCAGCATTCAGTGCAGCCGCGGCCTGGGTTGCTTTGCCCTGGTCAAGATCGATCAGGCCGACGCGTCCGCCGGCATCGAGCACAGCCTCTGCAATACCGCGCGCAATGCCGCCCGCACCGCCGGTGACCGCGATCACCCTGTTCTTAAGCGCTTTCATCCACGAAAACTCCGTTTTTCTCACCAAGTCGGGCGTGCGTTGACGCCGCCGTCGACAATCAGATCCGCGCCGGTGATCCAGCGCGCCGCATCGGATGCCAGGAAAAGCGCGGCATCCGCGATATCGTCGGGACGGCCGAGCCTCTGCAGTGCCGCCGCACCTTTCCAGCGATCGACGCCTTCCGGCCAGCCCTCTTCGATCCCGTCGCGGTGGATCAGCCCCGGGCAGATCGAGTTGACCCGAATGCCGTACGCGCCGAATTCCAGCGCCGCGGCCTTGGTGAACATCAGCAGAGCAGCCTTGGAAGTGGCGTAGTGACCATGGCCGGGGGCCGGATTGTGGCCCTCTATCGAGGCGATGTTGACGACCGAACCGGGCTTGCCGGCCTTCCTTGCATGCTCGACAAAGGCGCGGACGAGCAGGAACGGACCAGCGACATTCGCCGCCATCATGGCATTCCAGTCGCCTTCCGACATGTCGGCGAGCATCTGTACCGGCTGTTGGCCGGCATTGTTGATCAGGATGTCGACGCCGCCGAATTGCGAAATCGCCTGCGTGATCAGATCGGTCGCGCCCTTTCCCGACGCGATATCGGCTTGGCAGGCAAAAGCCTTGCCGCCGGCCGAGCGGATCGCCTCGGCTACCGTTTCCGCGGCCTGCCGGTTGCTGTTGTAGTGGCAGACGACATTGGCGCCGGCCTCACCGAACCGCCGCGCAATGCCGGCGCCGATGCCGCCGCTCGCACCGGTAACAATGGCAGTCTTGCCGGAAAGATCGAGAAGCGACGTGACAGGTGGTGCTGCAGTCATTTCAATGTCCTCAGTGCGCATTCGCCGGCAGGGTTGGCAGCAATTCCTTCAGGATGGCCGAGATCTTCTCGCCGCAGATCGCGGCAAAGGCGAACACCGACTCGATCGTGTCAGGCTGCTGGTCAGGCCCGCCGGTAGCCGCATTCGCCACCGCCGAGAGCCCGAGCACCTTCATCCCGGCGTGGTTCGCCGCGATCACCTCCATCACGGTCGACATGCCGACGGCATCGCCACCTGCCGACCGGAAGAACCTTCGCTCGGCCGACGTCTCCAGTTCCGGCCCGTTGACGCCGCAATAGACGCCCCGGCGAATGGCGGTCTTGGCCCGCGCTGTCGCGTCAATCGCAAGCTGCCGAAGGTCGGGATCATAAAGACGCGACTGGTCGGGGAAGCGCAGTCCGATCGCGTCGTCGTTGGCGCCGATCAAAGGGCTCGAACCAGTGAAGTTCAGGTGGTCTTCGATCAGCATGACATCGCCGGCATCGAAATCGGGATTGAGTCCTCCCGATGCGTTTGTAACAACCAATACACCCGCACCAAGCCGCTGCAGCAAATAGACTGCGAGCCCGATGTCGCGCGGCGTCCAGCCTTCGTAAAGGTGCAGACGGCCCTGCATCATCACGACGCGGCGCGAGAACAGCGTGCCGATAACCAGTTGGCCCTTGTGTCCTGGCGCGGTCGAGACTGGAAAGCCGTCGATCTCACCATATGGGATCACAATCGCGTCGGTGACGGCTTCGGCGAGCTGGCCGAGCCCGGAGCCAAGCATGATGGCCGTGTCGCATGGCGGGCCGGCGCGGTCGCGGATCGAAGCATGGGCGCGTTCGAGGCGCGCGAGCTGGCTTTCGGGCATGGGCTTTCCTTATGCGATGCTGGCGGCGATTTTCGGAGCGAGGTGTTCGACGGCGGCAATCGTCTGGCCAATGTCGTGGCGGGTGAGCACGCCGTCACGCACCACCTGCTCGCCGCCGACGAAGACATGGCGCACATCGGACTTGGCCGTCGAATAGACGAGATGGGTGATCGGGTCGAAGACCGGCACGGCGTGCGGACGTTTCAGGTCGATCAGGATCATGTCGGCGAATTTTCCAGGTTCCAGACTGCCGATGCGATCGGCGGCGCCAAGCGCTTTCGCGCCCGCCGTCGTCAGCATGGCGAGCGCTTGGCTGGTGGTCACGACTTCCGGCCGTCCGCTGACGCCCTTGTGCAGCGTCGCCGCAAGCCGCAGCGCCATCCACATGTCGAGGTCGTTGCCGCTGATTGCGCCGTCAGTGCCCAGCGCGACGTTGATGCCGGCGTCGAGCATGTCGGGAATGCGCGCGACGCCCGAGGCAAGCTTCAGGTTCGACATCGGATTGTGGGCGACGGACGCACCCGTGCGGGCGAGGATTTCGATCTCACCGTCGTCGAGGTGGACGCAATGGGCAAGCACGGTGCGCTCGTCGAGCAGGCCGAGAAAATCGAGGTGACGAATGATCGAACGGCCGTAGCGGCCGGTCACGTCCGCCTGCTCGGCCCTGGTTTCGGCGGCATGGGTGGAGAACAACGCGCCGTGGCGCTCGGCGATGGCTTTCGCTGTCCGAAGGTTCTCCGGCGCGACGGTGTAGGCGCCATGCGGCAGGATCGACGGGAAGACGTCGTCGGAAGCGCCGAACTCGTCGAAGAAATCTTCCGCAGCAGCGATTCGACCGGCGAGATCGTGGCCGGTGACGCCCGGCGGATCGAAGAAGATGCCTCCGGTGGCGACACGAATGCCGACCGTGCGGGCGGCCCGAACCGTCTCCGTCGGGTACCAGAACATGTCCATGACGGTCGTTACGCCCGACAGCAGCAGCTCGGCAAAGCCCAGTACGCTGCCCAGCCGCGACGTGTCCGGGTTGAGGATAGCGCCCTCCGCCTTCCACACGGTCTGCAGCCACGGCTCTAGCGCCAGGTCCTCGACCAGCCCACGGAACAGACTGTCGGCGGCGTGGCAATGCGTATTGATGATGCCCGGCATCAGAATGTGACCCGAGCCATCCACCACGCGCTTTGCGTTTGCGGAGAGTGGCGCTAGCTCGGCGGAGGACGCGGCAGATGCGATGCGGCCATTCTCCACCGCTACGCCGCCGTCGGTGATTACCGTGCCGCCGGCATCGCAGGTCACGACAATCGCATTGCTGATGACGAGATCCATCTCTTCCCTCAAGCCGTTTGCCTGCGCCGCCACCACGAGAGGCCGACCAGCACGGCGAGCGTGGCAAGATAGGGCATCATGTCGGTGAACTGCTGAGGCAGTCCAAAGCCCTGGACGCGGAAGGACAGGCTGTCGACCACGCCGAAGATTACGGCAATGAGGAACAGCGGGAGCGGCCTTCCACGCGATAGAAGCACGGCGACGACGGCGATCCAGCCGCGCCCGGCGCTCATATTCTCCACGAACAGATTGACGTTGGCGATCGAGAGCTGCGCCCCGGCAAGGCCGCAGAACGCGCCGCAGCCGACCAGCGCCCAGAGCTGCACGCGGCTTGGGCTGACGCCGCCGGCCTGAAGGGCTGCCGGATTCTCGCCCGCTGCGCGCATGCGCAGACCGAGCCGGTGGCGCGCGAAAAAGATATGCAGCACCGGCACGGCAAGCACGGCGACATAAAACAGAATTGATTGGCCGCTGAGCAGCCGCCCGACGAAGGGGACCGAAGCAACAATCGGGATATGAATCGGCTCGAAGCCGGCGATGGCCGGATCGTTGAAGGCGCCGGTGACGTGGAAGATCGCGCGCAGCAGGAACGCCGTCAGGCCCGCCGTGAGGATGTTGACCGCGATCGACACGACGATCGGGTCGCCGCCGCGCCGGATGTTGAATTCGGCAAACACCAGGCCCATCGCGATGCCGGCGAGCATCGCGGCCAGCGCGCCAAGATATGGTGAGCCGGAGAAATAGGCGCCGAGGACGGCGGCGAAAGCGCCGGCCAGCATGAAGCCCTCCAGCGCAATGTTGAAGACGCCGGCGCGTTCGCACAGCGCTCCGCCGAGGGCCGCGAGCAGGATCGGCGTGACGAAGCGCGGCACCGAGGCGGCAAAGGAACTGTCGAACAGGAGCTCAAGCATCGCCGTCTCCGCCGGCTTTGCGGCCCGATGAGGCGAGCAGCGCACCCGAGACGCGGCTTGCGACAAAGAGGATGATGACCGCCTGCATGACCAGCGCGATTTCTTTCGGCACGCCCGCCGTCCGCTCCATGCCGGCGGCACCCGTCTGGATCGCTGCGAAGAAGAAGCCCGACAGCGGCACCAGCCAGGGGATCATGCCGACCAGGAGTACAGCGATGATGCCCGTCCAGGCGTAGAGCGGCTGCACGAGCATGCCGTCGATATAGCGGTGGTGGATGCCGAACACTGCGATTGCGCCGACGAGGCCGGCAATCGCACCGCTCATCGCCAGCGTCTGCAATGCGAGCTTGTTGACCGGCAGGCCGACGGCACGGGCAAAGTCGGCCGAAAGCCCGTTCAGCCGGGCGTGATAGCCGTGCACCGTCGCGTGGCTGTAGACGATTGCAAAAATGCTCGCCACGGCAATGAAGAGGATGCCGATGTCGAGGCGCGTGCCGGGGAAATAGGGCAGCCACGTCGCCTGCGGTACGAGATGCGACTGCACCATGCCGGAACCGACGTCGCGAAACGGGTGGGCCACGAGATAGGAGCCGATATAGCGGATCGGATAGTTGAGGAGCAGCGAACCGACGAGCAGCGGCACGCCGAGATAGAGCTGCAGGACGCCCGCCAGCAGCGCCCATAAAGCGCCGGCGGCCATAGCCGCAGCGATTGCCACGATCAGCACGACAAGCGGTGGTCCGGGCAAGAGGATCGCGACAAGCGCCGCGACAAGGCCGCCCGCGACCAGTTGCCCTTCGCCGCCGATGTTGAACAGGCCGGCGCGGAAGGAGAGCATCACCGAGATCGCCATACCGACGATCAGCGCGGTGCGACTGAGCGTGGTCAGAAGGTAGGAGAAGCGGCGGCCGCCGAAGGCGCCGTCGACGAAGCCGGAGAGCGCTTCGCCGAACGGTGCGCCGGTCAGCGCCATCAACGCGACCAGCGCTACGGCGATCGAGGCAGCGACACCCAGCCAGGACATGAATTCGCCGCGCAGGAGGGCCTTCATGCGACCACTTTCAGCGCGTCCACCGCGCGCGAGGTCATCATTCCGCCGATGCGCTCGCGGCTGGCCTCGCCGCGCTGGACTTCGCCGGCCACCTTGCCCTCGTACATGACCAGGACGCGGTCCGACAGCGCCAGTATCTCGTCGAGTTCGGTGGAGACGAGCAGCACGGCATGTCCGTCGTCGCGCATGCGCATCAGCTCGCCGTGGATGAAATCGATCGCGCCGATATCGACGCCCCAGGTCGGGTTCTCGGCGATAATCAAAGGCGTCGTGCGGGCAAGCTCGCGGCCGACGACGAGTTTCTGCTTGTTGCCGCCGGACATGGTGGACGCCCGCGCCGAAGGCCCGCCCACCCGGATACGGTAGCGTTCGATCAGCGAGCGGGCAAAGCGCGCCATGGCCGGTCGGTTGAGGAAAGGCCCGCGCGAAAAGGCGGCGCGGTCGTCGCGTCCGGCATTGGCGTTTTCGGCGACGGTTGCACCCAGCGCCAGGCCGACGCGCTGGCGGTCTTCGGGAATGTAGCTCATGCCGATCCGCCGCCGCCGCTCGACGTCGAGCGCCTCGATACGAATGCCGCAAAGCGTAATTGCGCCTGAGATCGAAGGCTTCAAACCCGTCAGCGCCTGCACCAGTTCGGCCTGGCCGTTGCCGCTGACCCCGGCGATGCCCACGATTTCGCCGGCGCGCACCGAAAGTGCGATCGGGCCGACAGCCATGCCGCGCCCGGCCGCGACGAGCTTGTCGACTGAAAGCACGATGTCGCCGGGCACACGCGGCCGGCGTTGCCGTGCGGCCGGCAGTTCACCGCCGATAATACCGCGCGCTATCTCTTCCTTCGAGGTCTCGGCGAGCCGGCCCGAGGCGATGAGCCGCCCGCCGCGCATAACGCTGACCCGGTCGGCGATCTCCATGACTTCGTCCAGCTTGTGCGTGATAAGGACGATCGCCTTGCCGGCGGCGCGAAAGCTTTTCAGGATGGCGAACAGCCGGTCCTTCTCCTGAGGCGTGAGCACCGAGGTCGGCTCGTCGAGGATCAGCACCTCGGCTTCGCGGTAGAGCACCTTCAGGATTTCGATCACCTGCCGCTCGCCGACCGAGAGGTCGCCGACCACGCGGTCGAGGCCGATTACGATGCCGTGACCTTCAGCGCTTTCCTTGAGCCGGCGGTGCGCGGCGGCGAAATCGACGAAACCGAAGCGGCCGACCGGCTCGGAGCAGAGCACGATGTTTTCGAGCACGGTCATCTCTTCCTGCAGCATGAAATGCTGGTGCACCATGCCGAGGCCGGCTGCGATCGCGCCTTGCGGCGAGGTCCAGCGCCGGACAGTGCCGTCGATGATGATCGTTCCCGCCGCAGGCTCGACCAGTCCGAACAGCGCGTTCATCAGCGTCGACTTGCCGGCGCCGTTTTCGCCGACGATGGCGTGGATCTCGCCCGGCGCAATGGCCAGCGAGACGTCGTCTACGGCGGTCAGCGCACCGAAGCGCACCGTGATGCCGGAAAGGGCGACATGCATCAGGAAATCTTCCGGAATCAGAAGCGGAGCCCGCCGCTCGCGCGGCGGGCGTGCGATGCCGTCACTTGGCGAACATCGGGTCTTCAAGTTTCAGCGAGCCGTCCTCGATACTTTTCGCGACGCTGCGCATCTTCTCGACCACTTCGGGGTGCTTGGCGATCTCGCACTGGCTCGCGGCGAGAGCTGCATCGTCCAGCGCCATGGCGTCCATGCCGCCTTCCTTGAGGCCCAACGACGCCAGTGTCTTCTTCTCGCCCTTCTCTATCGCGCCGATGGCTTCCACCATCGCGGTGTCGACCCGCTTCAGCGTCATGTCGACGATGTGGCCAGGCAATTCAGGGCAATGGTTCACGTCGACTGAGAAGACTTTGAAATTATTCTCCTTGGCTGCTTCGAACACGCCGTAGTCGCCACCGGAGGTCGCGGTGAAGATCAGGTCCGAGCCCGCCGCATGCATGGCGACCGCCTGCTCCTTGGCACGCACCGGATCGGCGAACGGGTTCTCGCCGCCCACCCAGCGGATGTCGACACTAACGTCCGGGGCGACGGATTTCACGCCCTGCGCATAGCCGTCGGTATAGCGGTGCAGGAAGGGGATATCGAGCGCGCCGACGACGCCGACCTTCTTCTTTTCCGTCAGCATTCCTGCGGCGACGCCCATCAGATAGCTCGCCTCGTATTCGCGGAAGACGGCGCAGTGCACATTGTCAGGGCGTTCGTCGAAGCACTGGTCGACGATCAGGAATTGTATGTCCGGCGCGGTCGGCGCGACTTCCTTGACGATATCGTTGAACTCGAAGCCGAGCAGCACGACGACGTTTGCGCCTTCATTGATGGCGGCATTGACGTTATCCAGCCGTTCTGCCGCAGTCTTGCTTTCATAGGTCTTCACGTCGGCGCCGTATTTCTGGCCCGCCGCCTCTATGCCGGTCTTGCCCATCTGCAAGAAAGCGTTGACGCCGATGGCGTCGGGCGAAACGTAGACGAACAGCTTGTCCGCCGCCTGAGCGTTCGTCGCAAGCGCTGCAGCGCCTAGTGCGCCGGCAGCGAGACATCTCTTCAGAAAACCCATCGTCATTCTCCCTCTCGTGGCTGACATGCGGCGCACCGGCACAATACCCGTCATTCCGACGCGGCGCGATCTGGTTGAGATGGCAAACCGGCATCGAGGCGGGCCGTCTCCTGCGGGGCTTCGAAGCGAGAGCCTTTGACAGATATCAAAGCGCTTCCTAACACTTGTCAACGTGGTTTCGCATTTGTCGAGATGGCCAGGCAGGTAGGAATGATGGCGCAGTTTTTCATACCAAAGAGCGATCGGGCGGAATTCTGGACGGAGGAGCGCTGCTACATCACCGAACTGCACAATTGCGACCAGTCGCCGGAAGCGTCGCTGGCGCTCGCCCGCGTCGAGCCGGGCGTGACTACCCAGTTGCACCGGCTCGATGGCGTCTCCGAGCGCTATATCCTACGCAAGGGCGAAGGCACGCTGGAGGTCGACGGAATCCGCCAGAACCTCAAGGCCGGCGACCAGGCGGTGATCCCGGCCGGCGCCAGCCAGCGCATCGAAAACATCGGCGACGTCGACCTCGAATTCTACTGCCTGTGCGTCCCGCGCTTCCATCCGGCGAGTTACGTCAATCTTGAGGGCTGAACCGGCCGGGCGGCTCCTGTGGCGCAGAATTTTTGCTCGGAAAGGCGCGGTGGCGGTCGATTGGGATGGGAGAAAGACCTCTCCGGCGGAAGGCGCGGCATGGGCGCCGGCCAAGGTTCGCCCTGACAGGCTTTCATCGGCCGCCGCCGGATGGACAAGATGAGCCGACCATCGCGCAGTTTGCGGGCCTATAAGACCCGGATGTCGATGTCGATTGGCAGCCCATCAGGGCGCACATCGCTGTCCCGAGGATAAGTGTCACCGTCTTTCGGCGAATTCGAACCATTCCGAACCTCCCAAGATTCGCACGGATTTGCCGATAGTCGCAGGAAACCCTTGGAAATCAACGGGAGCAAGTCGGAAGGATGTAGCCCGGAATGTGGCCCGCCATCACCGGAAATGAAAAAGGACCTAGCGCATATTTGCTAAGTCCTTGGAAATGTTGGCTCCCCGGGCTGAACGAAACCGCGAACTATGTGCTGCCGATTCCCCTCGAAACTACGCCACAGCCCACTGTCAGGATCCGGAAGCGTGATCGCGAGCGTGCCGAGTGCATCCGATTAGCCGGTGGTCCGAAGCCGACATTGAGGGAACGCGCCGTCCGGCTCGCTCTTGAGAAGGGCGAAGTCAGGACAAAAGACCTGACGGACATCGGCGTTCCTCGTTGCTACCTCGCCCGCATATGCGAGGAAGGGTTGCTCGTGAAGGTGGGTTACGGCCGCTATCGTGCGGCCGTTCCCAAAGTGGCTTGATGGCACGATACGAACGGCTCTTGAGGGACACAAGATGATGACGAGAGCCGGAGTAGGTTAGGTCCGCTGGCGCAAAAAGGCGGGGCTTGCTCTGGAACCGGCAAGTAGCGCCAGAGAAGGCTGACGCCCGGGATCGACGTATCGAATGTCTTCCAGTGAGGCCGCATCGAGACCGTCCGCAATCAGCGCGGACCTATCAGAAAGGGGAAGTAGCGACACCAGCCGATCGCTCACCTCATCCCGACAAACAACGCGCGGTGACCAGGACGGGCGAGACGCCAATTGTGTTGTCAGGGTTGGGCGGAACGCCGCCGAGCGGCGTCCCGCGGCTTCGCTCGCAAGCCTACTTCTTGACGACGTCTTCCAGGAAGAACCGGCCCAGCGGGTTCTGGTAGAAATTCTCGATGTTCTTGCGCGAGACGTTGATGAACGGACTGTAGTAGAGGTCGATCCAGTTGACGTTATCCTTGGCCATCTTCTGCAGGTCGGTATACATTTGCTCGCGCTTGGCCGGATCCATCTCGATGCGCGCCGCCGCGACCAGCTCCTTGACCTTCTCGTTATTGTAGCGGGTCATGTAGTTCATGTTGGCGTCGTGGCCGAGCACGAAGGTGGTCTTCTGGTCGGGGTCGAGGATGTCATTCGTCCAGTAGTTGACGCCGACGTCATAGTCGCCGGCCACCAGCATGTCCCACTCCTGGCTGGGGTCGACCTTCTGGATATTGACGGTGACGCCGGCCTTGGCGAGCTGCTCCTGCAGAAGAACGGCGGTCTGCTCAACGATCTCGTCGCCTGCGCGCACCACGTAGTTGAGCGTCAGGTCGGAGGCGCCGGCGTCGGCCAACATCTGCTTGGCCTTCTCGGGGTCGTAAGGGCGCTTCAGGTTATCGGCATAGTAGTAGAGCGCGCCCTTTGGCACGTAGGAATTGGCCACCTCGCCGTAGCCGAAGGTCACCGTGTCGACCACGGCCTGCTCGTCGATGGCCATGTCGAGGGCCTGCCGCACTTCCTTCTTTGCCAGCGCGCCCTTCTCATGGTTGATCAGCAAGTGATCCTCGCGGGTGGACGGGTCGAGATGGACAGTAAGGTTCGGGTCCTTCTGCAGTTCGGCGACACGCGAGAACGGCACGAAGATCGCGGTGTCGAGCTGGCCGGCCTGCACGTTCAGCATGCGGGTGTTGTCGTCCGGCACGGAGATCCACTCGATGCCGTCGAGGCTCACTCGATCGGCCTCCCAGAAATGCGGGTTCTTCGCGAGGATGACGCGGTCGCCGCGCCGCCATTCCGTGATTGCGAAGGCGCCGGAGCCGATGGGGGTCTCGGCGTACTTCTCCGGCCCGAGCGTCTCAAAACCCTTCTTGGACAACACCGAGGCGATCGGGAAGGCGAGCGTTGCCAGGAACGGTGCGGTTGGCTGCTTCAGCTTGATCGTAACGGTCTTCGGATCGGTCGCCTCGACCGTATCCATCACCTTGAAGGGATCAGCCCAGAGCGAGCCCTCGTCGTCGCGGATGCGGGTCAGGCTGAACACCACGTCCTCGGCCGTGAGGTCGGAGCCGTCCGAGAACTTCGCTTCGCGCAGCTTCAGCGTACAAGTCAGGCCGTCCGGGCTGACCTCCCAGCTCTCCGCTAGGCCGGGTTCCAGCTTGGTGCCTGTCTTGTCGACGCGGATCAGCACGTCATAGACGTTGGCGAACACCCACAGATCGATGTTCTGGGCGGTCTTGATCGGATCGAAGGTAGTCGAGTCCTCGCGGCGACCGATGGTTAGCACGCCGGCGGCCTCGGCGATTGTCACTCCGATGGAAAGGCTGGTCATCACCGTGACCAGGCCGATCCGCATCCACTTGTTCTTCAACATCTGCATTCCCCTTCTGGTTGGCTTCTGGTGGTCAATTCGCGACCGCATGGACATGCACGGTCGCCATCTTCGGCGGAGCAAGCAACGGCTTGTCCGGGTCGATATGCGGAACGGCGGCGATGAGGGCGGCTGTGTAGGCATGCTTCGGCCGGGCGAACACCTCATCCGTCCGACCTTCCTCGACGATCGCGCCGTGATGCATCACCACGACGCGCTGGCAGAGATTGCGTACGATGGCGAGGTCATGGGCGATGAACATCAGCGTGAGCGACATGCGCTCCGCGAGGTCGCGGAACAACTCGACGATCTGCGCCTGGATCGTCACGTCGAGCGCGGCCACGCATTCGTCGGCGATGATCAGTTTGGGATCTACGGCAAGAGCGCGCGCGATGCCGGCGCGCTGGCATTGGCCGCCGCTCAACGACCGCGGCTTGCGATCTAGAAATTCGCGCTCCAGCCCGACCAGGTCAAGCAACTGGCCGCAGCGCGCCGGGATCTGCGCGCACTCGATCTTTCCCTGCACCCGCAGGACCTCGGCCAGCATCTGGCCGATCGTCAGCCGCGGGTTTAGGGCATTGAACGGGTCTTGGAAAACCATCGCGGTTTCGCGTCGCAGGGTCGCCAGCGCTGCTCGGCCGGATGTTATGTCGCTACCGTCGAAGCGTATGGCGCCGGACGAAACCGGCGTCAGGCCGAGGACGGCGCGCGCCAATGTGCTTTTGCCGCTGCCGGATTCGCCGACGATGCCGACCGTCTCGCCGGGCATCACGCGCAGAGTCACGCCGTCGACGGCGTTCACTGCACTCCGCCGAAACAGTCCGCCGCTGGCGAAGCGCACATGCAGCTTCTCGATGTCGACCACCGGCACCGCTCCCGGCGCCTGCCGCTTCTCAGCCTTCGGCGGCGCGTCCTCCTCCTGCAACGAGGGGTGGCTGGCAATCAGGGACCGGGTATAGGCGTGGCCCGGCGCGGCAAGCAGGCTGCGCTTTTCTCCAACCTCCACCACGCGCCCGAGCCGCATCACCGCGATGCGGTCGCAGACCTGGGCGACGATGCCGAGATCGTGGGTGATCAGGATCACCGAGAGCCCGCGCTTTGCGCGGATGTCCATCAACAGCCGGAGGATCTGCGCCTGAATCGTGACGTCCAGGGCCGTCGTGGGCTCGTCTGCGATCAGGATCTTCGGATTGCTGGAGAGCGCGGCAGCGATCATGGCACGCTGGCGCATGCCGCCGGAGAACTCGTGCGGGTAGCCGTCGTATTGCCGGGCCGGGTCGGGGAAGCCGACCTGCGCCAGTACTTCGGTTGCGGCTGCACGCGCTTCGCGCGCGTCGAGCCCCTGGTGGAAGCGGATACCTTCCGCGATCTGGTCGCCGATCTTCATCACCGGGTCGAGATGGCTGGTCGGGTTCTGGAAGATCATGCCGATTTCGCCGCCGCGCACCTCGAGCATCTCGGATTCCGGTGCGTCGGTGAGCTCGTGTCCGGCAAGCTTGACCGAGCCGCCGCTGATCCTCAGCCGGCTCGACGGCAGCAGCCTGACCAGCGAGCGGCAGAGCAGGCTCTTGCCCGAGCCGCTCTCGCCGACCAGTCCGAGCATCTCGCCCTGGCCAAGCTCGAGCGAGACCGCATCGAGCAGGGTGCGCATGCCGCTGTCGCCGTCGTGAACGACGGTCAGGTCGGTGACCTTGAGCAGCGGCGCGCTCATTTTTGTACCCCGAAGAGGTCGACCAGCCCGTCGCCGATCATGCTGAAGGCAAAGGCGAGCGTCACGATCGACAGGCCGGGGAACAGCGTGATCCACCAGGCGGTGGTGACGAAGGGCTGGCCTTCCGCGACCATGACGCCCCACTCGGCGATGGGGGGCTGAACGCCGAGCCCGAGATAGCTGATCGCCGCGCCGTTCAGCAGCACGAGCACGGCGTCGGACATGGCGAAGACGACGGAGCCGGCGACTGCATTGGGCAGCAGATGCCGGAACATGATGCGCGTCCGGCTGAAGCCCAGGCTGACGGCTGCCACCGCGTAGTCGTGGTTCTTTAGCACCAGCATCTGGGCGCGGATCAACCGCGCGTAGGACACCCAGCCGACCAGGGCCATGGCGATGTAGAAGCTGCCGAGGCCCGGCCCGAGGATTGCGATAATCGACAGCATCAACACCAGGAAGGGGAAAGCCAGGATGATGTCGACCAGCCGCATGAAGATGGCGTCGACGATTCCGCCGAAGAAGCCAGCCACCGTGCCCAGCGTGGTTCCGATGATGAAGGGGAAGAGCACGCCGATGACGGCGATCTGCAGGTCGAGGCGCGTGGCCCAGATGACGCGCGAGAGGATATCGCGGCCGAAATTGTCGGTGCCGAACGGATGCAGCCAGGACGGCCCCTGCAGCCGCGCCGCTGCGTCCTGGGCGATTGGATCGGAAGGAGCGATCAGCGGCGCGCCAAGGGCCAGGATGACGAACGCGCCGAGGAGGAACATGCCGGTGGCCAGGGTGCCGCGGCGGCGGAAGCGGCCACGTCTGCCGGCGAGGGGAGCTGCGGCGACTGAGGGTTCGCTCACAGTTTCACCCTCGGGTCGAGCGCCACCGTGACGATGTCGGCCAGGAAGTTGATCAGCACCGTGGCGCAGGCGAACACCATCGCCACGCCCTGCACGACCATGTAGTCGCGCGAGAAGATCGCCCGCACCAGGAGCTGTCCCATGCCGGGCAGCGCGAACACCGTCTCCACGACCACCGTGCCGCCAATCAGCCAGCCTATGTTGACGGCCAGCAGGTTGACAGTCGGTACCAGCGAATTGGGCAGCACATGTCGCCAGAACACGATGCTCTCGGGCATGCCGCGTGCGCGCGCCGCTGTGGCGATGTCCGACCACAGCGCCTCCACCATGGCAGCGCGCAGGCTGCGCGCCAACACCGTCGACAGCGACAGCGAGATCGTGAGGCTGGGCAGGAAGAGATGCGTCAGCTTGTCCGCGACCGTATTGCCGTAGCCCGACACCGGGAAGATATCGAGCTTCACGCTGAACAGGATGATGAGCATCAGCCCCAGCCAGAAGGGCGGGAAGCCGATGCCGAAGGTGGAGATGATGCGGATTGCCTGGTCGGCGAACCTGCCCTGGTTGCGGGCCGCGACCGCAGCGACCGGCACTGCGATCAGCACCGACAGAACGACACTGCACAGGACAAGCATCAGCGTGGGCTCGATGCGTGTGAGGATGAGTTTCAGGACGTCGATCTTGTAGAGGATCGAACGCCCCATCTCGCCGTCCGCGAGGTTGCGCAGGAAATAGAGGTACTGGACCAGCATCGGCTCATCGAGACCGTACTGCTCGCGGATGCGGGCGATCGCCTCGGGCGTCGCGCGGGTGCCGAGCAGCACGCGCGCGGGGTCGCCGGGGATCAGCCGGACCAGGACGAAGGTGATGATGCTGATGCCGAACAGCACCGGCAGGAACTGCAACGGGCGGTAGAGTACGAACTTATAGCGGTGCATGGCCGTGAGGGGTTTCCCCGCCAGCTGTCTGCCACCTGGATTGTGCCTGCATCATCCTGCCCTGTTGCGCGCGAGGAAGCCGGTCAAGATCGGATAATACACGGCCGGGTTCTCGTAGAAAGGCATGTGGCTCGCGTTCGGGATTATGTGCAGCTCGGCCTGCGGCAGGGCAAGCTTCATGCGCAGGCCGCAGACTGGCGTCAGCTCGTCGTGCTCACCATGGGTGATCAGCACTGGGACTTTGATCCTGGGCAGATCGGAGACGCGATTCCAGTCCTTGAGATTGCCTATGTATAGGAACTCGTTCGGGCCCTGCATCGTCTCGTACGGGCCCATGTTCCAGTCGTCGAGCGAGCGGCGGACGGGCACCGGCCAGTCAGGCAGCCGGCAGACGTGTCGGTAGTTGAGGATCGTCACCGCCGCCATGTACTCGGGGTGGCTGTAGGTGCCCTGCGCCTCGTGCTTCTGCATCATCGACACCGTCTCGGGCCCGAGCGAGGCGCGCAGCCGCTCCAGCTCCGAGACCAGATGCGGCATGTCGGCGACGGTATCCTCGAGGATCAGCGTCCTCAGGTTTTCCTGGTAGGTCAGCGCATAGTCGATCGCAAGCCAGCCGCCCCAGGAATGGCCGAGCATGTGCACCTTGCCGAGCCCCAGCGCCTTGCGCACGGTCTCCGTCTCCTCGACATAGCGGCCGATTGCCCACAGCGAGGCGTCAGTGGGCCGGTCTGATGCGCCCGTGCCGAGCTGGTCGAACGCCACGACACGGTAGCCCTGGTCGACCAGGCAGGAATGCGACTCGCGCAGATAGTCGCACGGCAGGCCGGGGCCGCCGTTCAGACAGAACACGGTCTCGCTGCCGGCGCCGAAGCTGTAGGCGACGACCTTGAAGCCGTCGACATCGACCTCGATGCGGTCGTCGGCCGCGATCTCACGCCACATAACATTTCCTGCATGCACAGCTTTTAGGCATGCCCATATTGTTAGCATAACGTCGTGCGTGCGTTAGCTATAAGAAGTGATAGGTTGTCTTCGGGAGGACGCTGCGGACAGGTGTGATGCTCGACGAAGTCACTGCAATCAGGCGTCGGTTCGACGGGCGCGCCTCGCTCGAAGAGTGTATCGACGAGGCGTTCGGGGCGGCCAGCCGCCTCGGCTACGATGCCCTGATCTATGACTACACGCCGGTTCCCTACGATCTCGACGGCACGATCATGATCCCGTCGATGCTGAAGCTGCGCAACATCGCCGATGACATGCACGACTACTGGTGCGACCGCGGCTATTTTCGCATCGACCCGGTTCAAATCGTCGCGGCACGAAGCTCAACGCCGTTCGCGTGGAGCTATGACAAGGGGATGGATACCGAGATCGGCGCGCTTCTTAACGAGACCACCGAGCCGGTGGCTCGCTATCTGCGCGAGCGCGATCTCGCCAGTGGCGTGACTATCCCCATCCATATGCCGCGCGGCGGCTATGCCACCGTCACCGGCATCCGGCCGGGTTCGAGCGGCGGGGATGACCACGATGCCGCGATCATTGCGCGCTTCAGCCTCCTCGCGCATGTCTTCCACGACGCCGCCTACGCCCACTACGACCGCTCGGCACTCAGCCCGCGCCTGCCGGCCCTGACTGAGCGCGAGCGCGAATGCCTGAGCTATTCCGCGCGGGGCCTGTCGGCCAAGGAGATCTCGCGGATCATCGAGCGGTCGGTGCCGACGGTCGTCATGCACCTGGCGGCCGCCGCGCGGAAGCTGGGCGCCAGGAACCGTACTCAGGCCGTCGTGCGCGCCGCGCATTTCCGTCTGCTCGACGACTAACGTAGTAGCGGAGTGCGCGTCCGCGCGTCGACGTCCAAGGTCCGCGGCGCCCTGCCAGCAGCCACCTATCACTTCTCATAGCTGCCGCGTATCGCGAGCTATCCTTATGATGTCAGCAGCAGCGAGGAGAGGGCTCTTGACCCAGACGACCGAAGGCCACGTCGCGTTTCGCGACTACCGCACCTGGTACCGCATCACCGGCAGCCTGGGGTCTCCGAAGTTACCCCTAGTAGTCGCGCATGGCGGGCCAGGCTGCACGCACGACTACGTCGATGCTTTCAAGGATATCGCCGCGCTCGATGGCCGGGCCGTGATCCACTATGATCAACTCGGCAATGGCAATTCCACCCGGCTGTCGGACAAGGGCCCGGACTTCTGGACCGTCGACCTGTTCCTCGATGAACTAGACACACTGTTGCGGGCGTTGGGGATCGAGAAGCGATATGCCTTCTTGGGCCAGTCCTGGGGCGGAATGCTCGGCGCCGAGCACGCCGTGCGCAGGCCGCACGGCCTCAAGGCGCTGGTGATCGCCAACTCGCCGGCCAACATGCACACGTGGGTGACGGAAGCCAACCGGCTGCGCCGCGAACTGCCCAAGGACGTGCAGGATACGCTGACACGGCACGAGGCCGCCGGCACGATCACCGATCCTCAATATGTAACAGCCTCGCGCGTCTTCTACGACCGACACGTCTGCCGCGTCGTGCCTTGGCCACCGGAAGTGGCCCGCACCTTCGCCATCATGGACGAGGATAACACGGTCTACCGCAACATGAATGGCCCGACCGAATTCCACGTTATCGGCACGATGAAGGACTGGACCATCGAGGACCGGCTGTCCGACATCGCTGTGCCGGCGCTGCTGATCTCCGGCCGCCACGACGAGGCCACGCCCGAGGTGGTGCATCCCTATGTGGAGCGCGTTCCGGGTATTCGATGGGTACTTTTCGAGCATTCGAGCCACATGCCACATGTCGAGGAGCGGGAGCTCTGCATGCGCACTGTCTCCGACTTCCTCAGGACGCAGGACTGAGGAGGAACTGGCAAGCATCGGGACGTGGGATGCACCTTTCGCACTTCCCCGAGGTCGCGGCGACGAATTCCATGGACGCAGTCCGGCGCCGGATTCGCGTGGCTTGCCTCCGACAGGACGACAGGCGATGGATGAGGGACGGGAAAGAGGCCGTGACCGGACGGCGAAACCAAATCTCAAGTTTCTGTCTGAAGCAGATATCGGCGGGTTAAATAAGTTCGACTGAGCACGCGCCGTAGCATTCAATGATCGCATGAACGTCGACTCTTGCAGCGTCGCCGTTGTGGCACTCTCGTCCACTTTGGAACCCGGCTTCGCTGGCTCCTAGGGAAAATTTCGGATGTTCTCGCATGGCAGATCGTTGCAGGCGCTCGGATACCGTCGCCGATCATGATGAACCCGGCAACAATATCATCGCTTCTTGACCAGCCCGCAACGCACGGGCCAGGAGATCGGCCCAAAGATCTGCGTTCTCATCCTTGGCGATGAGGTCATGGCGAACTTCAAACTCCACGCATGGCAGCCCACGCTTTTCGCCGTGGACCGGGATGGCGTAGTCGGTATCGTCTCCGACCGTGTACGGCTCGTTTACGCCGACGCAGTAGTTCGTATTGGTCTTGAGCCATTCGGCAATCGCCGGCGAAAGCATCTTGTCGCGATTGAAGAGAACGCCGATCTCCCACGGACGGCTTTTGCCGAGGTAGACCGGCGTGAAGCTGTGGATCGTGGTGAGCAGTGTCGTGCGACCTCTGCGCTGGCGCTCGTCGAGAAACGCCGTCACAGCGTTGTGGAAAGGATGGAAGATCGCATCGGCTCTGGCGTTTCGATCTGATACCGAAAGACCGACATTTGCCGGAATTTTTGTCGCCTCACTGATCTCCGGCGCGAAAGCGAGCACGTCGGGGCGCCGGTTGCAGTCGCAGACAAGCCGCGAATAGCGCTGCATGAACAGAGGTGCGTCGAGTTTCGCCGAGAGTGCCAGCGAGACAGCGCGCGCGCCAATGTCCCACGCGATGTGGCGGTCGAATTCGTGCTGCGGGAGGCCCATATCGCCCAGCGAGCGCGGTACGCGCCTACCAGCGTGTTCGCAAATCAGAACGAAATCCGATGTGCCGCCGAGGTTGAAGGCTTCCAGCGGATCAGGCTCGTCGGGGGCAAGGATCGGATGTGTCTGCTGCGAAGCGGCCAGGGCCATACTGTTCCTCCATCTCCGGTGTATCAAATCGTACAGATTTGCTTCAAGCGGGCAGAATGTATCTTTTTGTTGACGGTCGGGCGACCCGCCTCCTATCGTCTCGGAAAGCTGAAGAGAAGGTTGGTTTGGCCGAAGAGAACGTAATCGATGCAAGGGGGCTGTCGCGTGTTTTCGGCGGCCTTGTTGCCGTGGACGACTATTCGCTTGGCCTCCGCGTCGGCGACCTGAACGGCCTGATCGGTCCGAACGGTGCGGGAAAGACGACCGCATTCAACCTGTTGACTGGCGTCACCGCGCCGAGCACTGGTACGGTCACTGTGTCAGGCCGTGACTTGACCGGACGCAGGCCAAGTACGTTCGCACAGGCCGGCGTGGCGCGGACCTTCCAGAACATCCGGCTCTTCAACGATCTCAGCGTCCTTGAGAACGTGATGTGCGGCGGACACATGCGCAGCGGTGCATCTTTCCTGTCGACAATGTTTCGCACTAGCGGCTTCCGGGCGTCCGAGAAAGCAATCGCCGACTTTGCCCATGATGCCGTCAAGCGTGTCGGCCTCGAAGCGCATGCGCTTCGTCGCGCCGGTGACCTGTCCTATGGGGACCAGCGGCGCGTGGAGATTGCGCGCGCCCTGGCGACACAGCCTCGCGTGCTTCTTCTCGATGAACCTGCGGCCGGCCTCAATCCGCGCGAGACAGAAACGCTCGTCGATCTCATCCGCTCGGTGAATGCCGGAATGGGCGTTGCAATTCTTGTGGTTGAGCATGACATGCGGCTGGTCATGAACCTCTGCCGGCGCGTCCAGGTTCTCAATCGTGGCCGCCTGATCGCCGACGGTCCGCCGGCAAGTATCCAGTCGGATCCGGCGGTGATCGAGGCTTATCTCGGCACTCGGCGCAAGGTGGCCGCCGATGCTTGAGGTCGCAAAGCTGAATGTGGTGCGAGGCGCGACGCACGTTCTAAAGGATGTCTCCTTCTCGATTGCGGCCGGCGAACTAGCGGCCCTTGTCGGTGCCAACGGCGCCGGCAAATCAACGACGCTCCTGACATTGTCCGGCCTTCTCAAGGCGCGCTCTGGTAGCGCGATCCTGAACAGTCCGGACGGGCCGCTTGATCTGCTGAGGGCCCCGCCCGAAAAGATCGTCCGCAGCGGCGTCGTCCAATGCCCTGAGGGCCGGCAGATATTCCAGTCGCTGAGCGTTGCCGAGAATCTCTCGATGGGCGCCTACACCCGGACCGACGCGGCTGAGATCAAACGGACGCTCGACCAGGTCGAAGTTTTGTTCCCGATCCTCGCTGAGCGTCGAAGCGTAGCTGCAGGCACCCTGTCGGGCGGCGAGCAAATGATGCTGGCAATGGGCCGTGCGCTTCTCGCCGCGCCGAAGCTGTTGCTCCTCGACGAACCTTCGCTTGGCCTGGCGCCGAAAATGGTCGAAGCGATTTTTGACGTCGTCGCGCGACTGAAGGCTTCGGGCGTGACGATCCTTCTTATCGAGCAGAATGCCGCCATGGCCCTCGAAGTCGCGGATCGTGCATATGTTCTCGAGCATGGTCGGATCGTGAAATCCGGAACGGGCACGGACCTCGCGAATAGCGACGATGTCCGCCGCGCTTATCTTGGAGTCGGCGGGCAGGAAGCCATATGAGCCAGTATCTCTTCCAACAAGTCATCAATGGCTTGGCGCTCGGCAGCCTTTATGCCTTGGTCGCCATCGGCTTTTCGATGATCTACGGCATTGTCCGCCTGATCAACTTCGCGCATGGCGACCTCGTGATGATCGGCGCGTTCACAACGCTTGCGATGGTGGCGACGGGGGTCCCGTGGCCGCTTATCCTGCTGATGGTCCTCGTTGTTGGCGCCGCTGCCGGCGCGACAATCGGCGCGGTGATCTTCCGGCCGCTCATCGGTGCGCCGCAGGTGACCGGTTTCATCGCCACGCTGGCAGTGTCCGTTGCGATCCAGAATGCTGCGCTGATGATCCTGTCGGGCCAGCCGCGCAATTTTCTATTCCCGGCCATCATGCGGCGGCGAGTCGACTTTGGCGGCGTAAATGCATCGGTGACCGACCTGGCGATCATCGGGCTGACGGCGATCTTGATCGGCGCTCTTCTGTACGTGGTCTACCGTACGAAGCTTGGGACGGCGATGCGCGCCACCGCCGAAAATCTGACCGCAGCGCGATTGATGGGCATCGCCGTCGATCGGACAATCATCGTCGCGTTCGCGATCGGCAGCGGCCTTGCCGCGGTGGCCGGGCTGATGTGGGGTGGAAAATTCGGGCAAATCGACCCGCTTCTGGGATTTGCGCCGGGCCTTAAGGCATTCATCGCCTGCGTGATCGGCGGTGTGGGGTCGATCGGCGGCGCACTGCTGGGCGGTTACCTGCTCGGCCTTGCTGAAGTGCTTTTCGTCGGGCTGATGCCGCGCGAGGCGGCAGGCTATCGCGACGCATTCGTGTTCCTGCTGCTGATTATCATTTTGCTCATTAGACCGTCCGGCCTTTTCGTGCGTCACGCCGAGGAGCGCGCCTAATGAAAGGACCTGCAAGCCGCGGCGTCACCACTGTCATTACGCTAGCACTCGTCGCGCTGTTGGTGTTCGCCGTGCAGTCCGTGGCCAGCCCCTATTTCGTGACGCTTGTGGCCGTACTATTCCTGAACGCCGCACTTGCTGTCTCACTCACGGTCTCAAACGGCCTCACGGGGATTTTCTCGCTGGGGCATCCGGCGTTTATGACGATCGGCGCTTATGTTGCCGCGATTCTGACGTTTCCAGTCGGCCGCAAAAGCATGCTGTCCGATCTTCCGGAGATGATGTCGCAGGTGGAACTGAGCCTGCTGCCTTCAGCGCTCATTGCAGGTCTGGTTGGGGCTGTCCTCGCCCTGCTCATCGGTATCCCGGTGCTGCGGCTGCGCGGCCACTACCTAGCGGTGGCGACCCTCGGTCTCATCGTAATCGTGCAATCGCTGGCGACAAATCTAGACGGGTGGACACGGGGTGGCTCGGGGCTAAACGGCGTGCCTCGATTGACTGGCGTCTGGTGGGCTTTCGGGCTGCTTGCTTTTGTGGTGATCGCCGGTTGGCGCTTGAAGTTCTCGTCGTTCGGCCGCGCCATGCTTGCCACGCGCGAGAACGAGCTTGCGGCCGAGTGCACCGGAATCCGAACGTTCAGGATCCGCATGCTCGCCTTCGTGTTCGGTGCTTTCCTTGCCGCGCTTGCTGGCGCCCTGATGGTGCACCTCATTGGCGTCGTCACGCCAAAATCCTACTCCATCATCCTTGCCTTCAACCTCGTGGTGATGGTGGTGATCGGAGGGCAGGGCAGCATTGTCGGCGCCCTTATCGCTGCTGCCGCTATCACTGCACTTTCGGAGGCGCTGCGGCCGGTCGAAGAAAGCGTCGGTTTGTACGGACTCAGCCAGGTAATCGTGGCGCTCGCACTGATTCTTATTCTCTATCTGCGGCCGCAAGGGCTTTTCGGCAGCGGCGAGCCGGGCTTTCTGCGCAATCTGTTCGAGGGGAGGCGCATGTGAGCGAACCGCGCCGACGGGATGTCTTTTCAAGCCGTGCGCAGCCGCTGATGGCGGAACGCACCGGCTTGCTGATCATTGATGCACAGAACTGGGTGATGGACGAGGAAAACCGGCAACCGAGGCCTGAGTTCTACGAGGATGCGCGCCGCCTTGCCATCCCGAACATGGCACGCCTGATCGGCGCGTCGCGGAAATCCGGCGTGGAGGTCATCTACACCGTGATGGAAAATTACACTGCTGACGGAAGGGACCGCAGCCTCGACTACAAGCTCTCGAACTTCTTCATACCGAAAGGTTCGAATGACGCGCAGGTTGTTGCCGAACTTGCACCGGACACCGATGAAATCGTTATCCCGAAGACCTCGTCGTCCCTCTTCAATTCGACGAATTTCGAGTATCTCGTGCGCAATATCGGCCTCGACACGATCATCGTGACCGGCTTTCTCACCGATCAATGCGTAGACCACACGATCCGCGATGGCGCTGACCGCGGATTCCATATGATCTGTGTTTCGGACGCATGCGCGACAGACACGCGTGTCAGGCATACAGCCGCACTCAGTGCCTTCTGCGGCTATTGCCGGACGGAAACAACGGACACACTGCTCAGCGCCATGTCGGCAGACTTCGCGAAAGCTCAATAAGCGGCGCGATACCGCATGCACTGATCTTCCGGTGAAAGATCGCGCATGATGCCGGCCTCATACCGCTTGTGCGCGAGATAGGCGGCCTTCAAATCCGCTCCGATCGTTTCCGCGAGGTCCTCATCTCCTTCGAAACGATCAAGTGCTTCTTCGAGCGACTGGGGCAAACGAACAATCCCCATATTACTACGCTGCTCGTCGGTCATGTTCTGCGGCGCACCCTCGCAGACGGCCGGAATGCGGAAACCCTTGTCGAGTCCCCACAGACCTGCGGCCACGATCGCTCCCAAGACGAGATACGGGCTCGCCGCGGCGTCGGCGGCCCGGTATTCGAAGTGAAACTGTTCAGCCACGTCGGCCTTTGCGCCACCAAAAACGGGGCAGATCCGAACGCCGGCCTCGCGGTCGCGGAAGCCGAGATTGTTGTATGCCGCGCTCCACCTGTTTGGCGTCAACCGCAGATAGGAGATCGATCCGGCTGCAGTCAGCGCCGTGATGGCCGGCAGCTTCTCCAGGATCCCGGCCACGAAGGCGCCGGCGGTCTTTGACATGCCTTGCGGATGCTTGGCGTCGTGGTTCACCGGTGCGCCGTTGGCGTTCCTGAGACTGAAGTGCACGTGCACGCCATTGCCGACGGAATCGGGCCTCAGGATTGGCGTGAAGCTTGCCCGGCCGCCTTCGCGGAAGGCCGTGCCGCGTGCCAGCTCGCGCACCGCGACGGCCTGATCTGCGGCGGCGACACCAACGGCCGGACCCACAGTGACTTCGTACTGCATCGGGCCGTATTCCGGCATGAAGGTGTCAAGCTCGATGCCGGCTTGCTTGAGCGCGCCCAGATAGTTTTCCGCGAAACGGTCCTGCCGGCGGAACGCATCGAGCGCATAGCTCGCGTTTGGCCGCTCCTCGACCGCATCGTACAAGAACTCATGTTCGAAGGCCGCCTTGAGTGTCAGGCCGTGGCGTTCCTTAAGCGCCGCAAGGCCACGCTTCAGGAACCCGCGCGGACAGACAGGCCAGGGCGTACCGTCCAAATGCATGATGTCGGCCATGACGAAGTGTTCAGCGGCGTGGTTGCTGCCATAGTCGACGCGCACCCTGGTCTCTGGCGCCGGCGTCAGCACGAGGTCGCCGAACGGACCCCAGGGGCTCGGTGCGATCGGCCCGTGCGCGGTGATCATGCTGTTCGTCGGCGTCCATCCGATGCCTTTGACGAGCCGCGACTCGAGATCGCTGACGGGAAAGCCTTTGCCACGCACCTGACCCGACAGGTCGGAAGTGCAGATCATCACAATTTCTTCTGGCGTCATTTTCTGTCTCTGAGAGAGGATTTGCGTGTGTTGAACTTGGCTTCGTACGGCGCGAACGGTGCGCGCAGATTCTCCAACAGCGCCATGCGGTCGCGGCCAACGGCCCCGAGGCGGCCGGCGATTGCGCCGACAAGCGCCTCGGCCATGACCATGCCGGGTGCGAGTACGTCGAAAACGGACGGCGACTCGACGGGGACCGTCAGCACATGATCTGCAATCTGTGCGGCAGGTGAGCGCCACTGATCGGTGAGCAGCACGATCGTCGCGCCGCGTTGGTCGGCTGCCTGCGTGAATTCGATGACATCCTGCTGATAGCGCCTGACGTCGAACACGAACAGGATGCTTGACCGGCCCATGTCGAGCAGGTGATGCGGCCACTTCTGCGTCTGGCCGGAAATGATGTGGACCTTGCCGCGGACAGATGCCAGGAGGTCGGCGAAGTAGGTGGCGACGCTTGATGAGTAGCGACCGCCGAGAACATGCACATCGCGCTTACCGTCGCAGAAGAGCGTGACGACGCGATCGAACTCCTCGTTCAGCGATGCCGCGTTCTCACGCATGGCCCGGGTCTGATCTGCGACCGAACCGAGAAAACGCTCGAGAAACGAGCCGCCTGTCTCCGTTCGTTCCCCTTCACGGGTCGCGAAGCGGATCAATGGCGACTGCAATGTCTGCTCGAGGTGGCGGCGCAGCGCTCCCTGGAAGTCCGCGTAGATCGTGAAACCGAGGCGCCTCACCAGGCGCAGGATGGTGGCCGTGCTGACGCCGCTCTGGTCTGCGAAATCAGCTACGGTGGTCAGCCCCGCAACCGGATAATTCGCAAGCAGGTGTCGCGCTGCACGTGCTTCGCGGCCGCTGAGGTCTGTCAACTCGCGCTTCAGCCGCTCCAGCACACTGTCATCTTCAAGTCCCAGCAACGCATCCTCCCCGAGCTTGTATCAAATCAGACAAATCGCGCTGGTTAAAGAAAAATGTATCATTCAATTGACGGGCTCAAACGAGGTATGCATTCTGACCAAAGCCGCGTGCACGTCGGCCCTCCGGCGTTTCATAGACGGTTTTTAACAGGGGAACGTATCATGATGAAACTCATCGCTACCTCTGTTGCGTTCATGGCAATGCTCGGCACGGCCACAGCGCAAGAGACGATCAAAGTCGGGGCTCTCTACAATCTTACAGGCGGCATGTCGTCGCTCGACGGCCCGTCGCTCAAAGGCGCGCAACTCGCCGTCAAGCAGATCAACGCGGCCGGTGGCTTGCTTGGAAAGCAGATCGAATTGATCGCCCCGGATGGCAAGACCGACCAGCAGGAAACGGCAAAGGCCGCACAGCGTGTGTTGTCGGAAGGTGTCGTTGCCGGCATCGGCCAATCCGATACCACCTTTGTCATGGCCGGTGCGCCGCTGTTCCAGGAAAAAGGCATTCCGTTCGTTACCTCGGGCGCGACCCATCCGGAGCTTCCGAAATGGGTCGGCGATAATATGTTCATGACGCCGTTCGGCGATGATGACCAGTCGTTCGCGATTGCCGACTACACCTTCGATAAGCTCGGCGCAAAGACCGTTGCTGTCTGGACGGACAACTCGATGGACTTCACCAAGGCGCTGTCGAAATTCTTCACGCAGCGTTTCGAGGAGAGGGGCGGCAAGATCCTCGGCGCCGACGTGTTCATGATGGGCGACACGGATTTCTCAGCGCAGATCGCGCGGCTTGCCTCGCTCGATCCGAAGCCGGACGCCGTCTTCATATCGGCCATCCCGTCCGAAGCCGGCCTGTCGGTGAAGCAGATTCGCGAACAGGGCATCACCATGCCGATTGTGTCCGGTGACGGCTTCGACACCGAACTGGTTGTCACGGTGCCTGGTCCTGAACTGGCCGACGAGGTGTACTTCTCGACGCACACCTATCGTGCCGACGACCGGCCCGAGGTGAAGAAGTTCGTCGAGGACTACAGAGCTGAGTACGGCATCGATCCCGAGAATGCATTCGCACCGCTAGGCTATGATGCGATGATGCTGGTCGCAGATGCGATCACGCGTGCCAACTCGGCCGAGCCGGCGAAAATTCGCGAGGCGCTCGCAGCCACGCGTGGTTTCAAGGCGGTGACCGGCGAGATCAGCTACACGCGCGAGTCGATGGTGCCACCGAAGCCAGTGTCGATCATCAGCGTAAAGAAGGGCCAATACAAGGTCGAAGAGATCTGGACGCCGAAATGAGCTAAACAAAGGGCACTTCGGCGGGGCTCATGCCCCGCCATTTTCATGAGGGCAGGACGATGACGACGGAAAGCACGCTCGCGCGATATGAAGGCCGGGACCGTAAGCTTGCGGTGACGAAGACCGCCATTCTGGTGGTGGATGCGCAGAATGCGGAATTCGAGCCTGACGTCCTGCAGACGCATCCAGAATTCGCGGCGGCGTTGAAGGCGCGAGCCCTGCCTGCGATGAAGCGACTGGTCACAACGGCGCGCAGCCGTGGCGTCGAGATCATCTACACGGTCATCGAGGCATTGACGAAAGACGGCCGCGATCGCTCGCTCGATCACAAGCTGTCAAACATCCTCGTGCCCAAAGGTTCGCGGCTCGCCGCCGTGATGGACGACGTGGCGCCAGCCGCTGATGAGATCGTGCTGCCGAAAACCTCATCGGGTGTCTTCAATTCCACCAATATCGATTACGTGCTGCGTAATCTCGGGATCGAGAATATTGTCGTCACTGGTTTTGTCACGGACCAGTGCATCGACATGGCGATCCGGGATGGCGCGGATCATGGCTACTACATGATATGCGCGGCGGACGCGTGTGCCGCCTATACCGATGAGCGTCACCGCACGGCGCTGCGCGCCTTCGGTGGATATTGCCGAGTTCAACAGGTCGACGAGGTTCTTGCGGACTTTACTTGAGGCGTGCCGGCGAACGAAAGATTCTAGTCAGTCCGATGCACAGACTGCGTCAGCGATCGTTTGGCACCTATCCAGGCACCCATCTCGCACTTTCGTGACGCCGGCGACGTCCTGCTTTCGGGAAATGGCCAAGCTGGTCTGTTTGTCCGAGATTGGCGCGACTACGATGTCCAGGGTGGTCGCCGGCAACGTCTGCTATCGGGCAACAGCAAAGATCACCTCAACGGCCGACATGGGGGGCGCAAAGCGGTCATTGCGCCGATGAAGGTCACCAATGCGTTCATGACCTTGGCGGGACTCGAACGACAGCATCATCCGCCTGACCAAGTGCTCGGCAAACCGGTTCACAGCGGGTGTCGGCTAAGTCATTGGAATTGTTTGTTGCGCAAGCTGTGAACCAAAATGCCGTGGTTCGCAGCTTCGGAGAACAAACGTCTAAAGAGAACGCTCTGGCGCCGGTAGCGTTGTGTGCAGTTCACAGCTTTTCTGTCAAACCCTGCAGAACTCCGGCATTGTGAGCACCTTCGGCTGAATTGGAGAATAGTTCCGTAGACGGACTGGCGGAGGGAAGGGAACTGGAATCCAACATTCTCCAGCCAGCCTGCTGTTGCCTCGCGATATTAAAAGCAGGGCCCCGCGTCTTCCCCAGCGGTGCACCCGAGGGATGTTTCACTAGAAGAAGGAAAGCAATCGCGCGTCGTCTCATGGCTAACGGCTACCGGCCGGGCAGCAACGGCGGAGAAAAGAAACGAGTCACGTTTCCGAGCAGATCTCGGAATCAAATCCAGGCGATCTCCTTGTCAATAACATATGACAAGTAACGAGAAAAAGATCTAGCTCGTCGTCGCGGAACGATCGGCCGTTCGAAGAGTATTGCGGTTCGACAGACAGGCTGTCGAAAAAGAAGGAGAAATTAAATGCCTAATAACAAACAGAGTTCTTCGGACCGCGGCTTCGCCTCCATGGACGAAGAGGAGCAGCGCGAAATCGCCGGTAAAGGTGGTGAGAGCGTCTCGGATGAAGATCGCAGCTTTTCACAGAATCGCGAGCTTGCGTCTGAGGCTGGCCGCAAGGGCGGGCAACAGTCCGGTGGCAACACCAGCGCCAACCAGCAGCAGCGCGCCGAGGAAGGCGGGGAAGGCGGGCCACAGCGACGAAGCGGCACGCAGGACGTCGAGTCCGGCTCGGAGCGCGAGCCTGGCGGTAATTTCGCTGACGACCCGGAGCGCGCTTCAGAGGCTGGCCGTAAAGGTGGCCGCTCGTAACCACTCAAAGGGGGACAGGAATTCCGTTCCTGTCCCCCTCTCTCGTGAACAGTGCGAAGCCAGAAGCCTATCAATCCAGAGGTGGTGACGAAAACGGCATTCACCATTACCGAGGCTCTCGTATCAAGTTTAAGTAGGTCGGGTCAAAATCCGCCAACTCGCGGAGGCGATCGATATCGAGAATGGTAACCGTTTTGCGATCCCATATGATCAACCCAGATGCGCGCAACTCCTGGATCCTTCGGTTAACGTGTACAACTGATAAACCAACCATATCGGCAATGTCAGACTGCGTAAGGGGTAGTTGGAAGCTTTGGCCACGGACAAGCCCCACCGGTTCCAGACGTGCGTAGAGCTCGCAGATCAAGTGAGCAAGATGAGTATTGGACGGCCGGCGCCCGAGGCAGGTGACCCAGTTCCGCTCTATGGCACCATCTATCACAGTAGAGAGCCACAGCAGACGACCGAGATGGGGCGACGCAGCGATTATGGCTTTGAGACCGGTATGCGGCACGAACGCGGCGAGGCAACCCCCAAGCGACACGACGCTGTGGTCCATGACCTTTAGCAGCATCGAGTGCAGGTCAACGAAGTCGCCCGCTATATGAATTGCAGTAAACTGGCGCTTGCCGTCGGAGACGTATTGCTGGCGGGCTGCAAAGCCGCTCAGAACAAGACAGCTTTCGGTCGGGCGGGAGCCCTCTAACACAAGTTCATCGCCTGCAGCAAACGTCCGGATTCGGAACGGTAGCTGCTCCAGTAACCTCTTTTCGTCCTCGCTGACGTGGTCTCGGCGCTCGAGAGCCAGGATCAGCGCTGTGAAGGTGCCGGTCACAATATGCCGGGGGCACCGACGCCCCTGTAAGGCGGTTGGTCGCGCTGTGGCACAAACTTCTCCTTCTGGGTGCTTGTGGTCGCTCGCCGGGCCAGCAAACACCGATGATCAAGACCCAAGCCTTTTCTAAGCGATCGCGGTTTGCCGGCCAATCCCTCTTTTACCGTCCGGAACTCCGTTCGTCTCACGCCGCGCACCTGCGGGTCCGAATATGCGGAACGGAGTTGACCCTTAACGGGCAGCCGAAACGCACTATGACGCCGTGTCGCCTCGCTCGCGACGAGGACGACGCGACAAGATTCGGCAGTCACGTCCCGAGCCGCAAACTGCCGGAAAATTAGCATTTGTTAGTCTGCACGTAAGTAGTTCCAAAACCGCGACGCCAACGTGGAACCGACCTCCCTTCGACGGGTTAGCCTCGGCCTCGATCGGACCGACCAGGCTTATTCGAACTCGGAGGTGAACATGCCAACAGAGCGGAGCGAGTTTGTGACCCTTATCCCCGCGTTGCGTGCCTTCGCCCGCACGCTATCCAGGGATGGCAGCGAGGCCGACGACCTGGTCCAGGAGACACTGATGAAGGGTATCGCAAACACCAACCGCTTCCAGCCCGGGACCAATTTGAAAGCCTGGCTTTTCACCATCATGCGCAACACTTTCTACACACGCATCAAAAGGGCGAATCGCGAGGGACCCGGTCTGCTTGATTGTGCTTCGAGCCGACCCGCGATCGCGGCGAGCCAGGAGTGGTGGCTACGCAGCCAGGAGATGGCGCGGGCCATCGACGCTCTGCCTGACGATCAGCGCCAGGCTATCGTTTTGATAGGCGTTCTCGGGACCAGTTATGACGATGCGGCAAGTATATGCGGCTGCGCCATTGGAACGATAAAGAGCCGCCTGAGCCGCGCGCGCAACCGGCTGCTCGAAACGCTTGGCGAAACGTCTTCGGAAGATGCCGTAATGACCTCGGACATTTCCGCCGCCATCCCCCGGTCCAACGAGGCGGCGGTTTAGGAGTGCCTCTTTCGATGCACTCAGTTCGGACCCAACAACATCGCAGCGCCGGTTCCCCAGGAGCTCGCCGCAGTAAATAAGGACAACAATGATGAGCGACGCAATTCCCAACTCCCGCCAAGAAAAAAATTTGGCTTACTCGACAGCAAGTGATGACGCTCACACGATCTTGCTCAACGAAGTCAGTTGGGGCGCCATTTTCGCCGGAGTGGTTGTGGCTCTCGTAACGCAAGTGCTGCTTACGATGCTAGGTGCGGGAATCGGTATCGCCACGCTCGATCCCGGGACCGGTGACAATCCCGAAGCATCGACGTTTTCGGTTGCAGCCGGTATCTGGTACATCCTGTCCGGCATTGTTGCTGCGTTCGTCGGCGGCTACGTCGCTGCTCGGATGTCCGGCAAGACGCTCCCGACCACAGGCGCGTTCCATGGGCTGACAACTTGGGCACTCACAACCTTGCTGGTGCTTTATTTCCTTACCAGCACCGTCGGCATGATTGTTGGCGGAGCTTTCAGTGGCATCACAAGTGCTGTCGGCGGCTTGAGCGAGACTATGGCGGAGACTGCGGCCCCAATTGTCGCTGAGGCCAATCCTCTCGACGCTATTGAAGCTCAGGTGCGCTCGACCGGTACGGATCCCGAAGCGCTTAACAATGCCGCTACTAGCGCAATGCGTGCTCTTATCATGGGCAACGAGGCAGATGTCACCACAGCCCGTCAAAACGCAGCACAAGCACTGGCGACGGCGCGTGGCATCCCTCTCGAACAAGCCATCCAACAGGTGACGCAGATGGAACAACGATATCACCAAGCCGTCGAGCGGGCCAAGCAACAAGCGACTGAAGCTGCGGACACCGCCGCTTCGGTCGCATCGACCGGCGCGCTCCTGGCATTCGTCTCACTTGTGCTTGGCGCGATTGCGGGCTGGTTGGGCGGCCGTTCCGGGGTGGTCCACCCTGTCTTTGCAGACCGCATCATACCTACGCGGCGCGTTTTGTAACTACGGGAGCCTCGCTCTTTATGCGGGCGTGCGAGGTCTGATCGAGAACGCGCTGGACTTTGCGCGCCCGGCCGGCTTGATGGACGTGATATGAACGATTCCCATCTGGATTGCCTGATCGTCGGCGGTGGACCTGCGGGTTTGGCGGCTGCGATTTATCTAGGCAGGTTTCGCCGCCGTGCGCTGTTGATTGATGCCGGCCGCAGCCGCGCGAAATGGATCAGTTCCATACGCAACTATCCGGGCTTTCCCGACCTCATTTCCGGACCGCAATTGCTCGGCGATATGCACATGCAGGCACAGCGTTTCGGCGTCTGCATCCAAACCGGGACGGTTTCGGCCATCGAACGATCGGAAGACGGCTTCGTGGTCTCAGCCAGCGACCGAATGTTCCGGGCGGCCACCGTACTGATCGCCTCCGGCGTCGCGGACAATCTGCCTGATGTGCCCGGCTTCAGCGAAGAAATGATCGTGCGCGACAAGGTCAGACTTTGCCCGGTTTGTGATGGGTTCGAATTCATCCATCGGACAATCGCGGTATGGGGTGAGGCCGAGCGTTCTGTGAAGGAGGCGCTGTTCCTGCGCGCCTACTCCAAGTCTATCACTGTGCTAGTGGCCTCGGGTCGTGTCGGCGCATCCGACCGGGCGCGTCTGGCAGGGGCCGGAATCGAAGTGGTAGAAAACCCTCTGGCGAGGCTGGAAGAGTTGGAGAGCGCAATCGCCGCGATCGATGCGGATGGGCGTGCGAGGCGCTACGACTGCATCTATCTGGCCATGGGTTCCCAGCCCAGGACTGGACTTGCCGTGCGGTTGGGGGCCGAAGTCAACAAGGCCGGCTGCCTGCTCGTGGATGCGCATCAACAGACGGCATCGCGCGGTCTGTATTCGGCCGGAGACATCGTCGACGAACTGAACCAGATTTCCGTCGCGGTCGGGCACGCCGCGATCGCCGCCACCGCCATCCACAACAGGATCGCAGAGCAACGGGGCCATCGTTTGTAGGACGCGGCGCCGACACTCGCCGGCCGCGCCATAGCTCCTCTAAGGTCCTCCCAAGCTTGCCGCGACCACGGCGTCGTGTTCCCCATGGGCTTTTGGCGCGGTCACCGAGGGTCGAAGCACGGGCCGTCTGGTGCTCCATCTGGGCCTCTGGCTACGTCTTTCCCATCCACCGGCATCCGACTGAGAATCCCGGCCAGACGCGCGGCGAACAGGCTCGTGCGGCCGTTGCTTCTGCGCCGTGACGCTCTTGCCAAATTTGCGTCAGGCCTCCTGTGTCATCCGGAACAATCGCCATCCGCACGGGTACCACCGCAAGGGTGTCGATTGTTCCTTCGCCTTATCGCGACGCCTTGTAGAGTTTGGTGGCGATTTCGAACATTTCTTCCGGCGCATAGTCAGGGGTGAACGCAGAAGGTTCGCCGACCAACTCCTGGATTTTTCCGCCGTCAGGCATCCCTTCTATCACCTCCAGCTCTCCAGGAGGATCATCAGGAAGTGCCATTTCACCGTTGCCCCAGAGACTGGCGATTTCCTCATAATCCTGTGGGCTGAATGTATAAAGCCGACGATGAGAGCCCTCTTCGAGGTATTTCTGGCATTCGGGAATATTGCCGAGTGGGATGTTCGGCGTGGGCAGCATCTTCTCGATCTCCACCCCTGTGAGTTGCTTTAAAGCGAGTGCATAGGCGTGCGCATGGACTGATCCCCTAACCAGCAGATATCCGCAGACTTCGCGACCTGTCGGGTCCGATACCGTTTGATAGACCCGCAGCTTATGCAGTCGCGCGCCGCATTCGAGATGGAAATTGTGAAGCAGGTCGAAAATGACGTTTCCCGTCGTGGTTACGAAATCCTTGTTCCAGCTGAGCCCATTGCTGTCGATGGGAACAGCGCCGCCACCATGCGACAGAAAACCAGCTGCCAGGCGGATATCCTTCATCGCTTCGAATGGGGCACCACTGATGTCGGTGGGGCCGGCCATGTCATCGCCGAGGGCGTCGGGCCCGTTGTTCAGCATAGCTACGCCATTGCTAACCAGCTCGACATGGCCGAGCTCCTCGGCCGTGATAGCCGCAACCAAGCTGTAAAAAGATCGAAGCTTGCTTTTCGAACGGAAATTGAAGCTCTGGAAGAGGTAGTTTCCGAGCGTCGACATCTCTCCATATTTGCCGCCGAGCAGTTCCTGCAGAGCGGCAGCGGCGTTGGTATCCTGTTGGGCGGGCGGGGGCAGTTCGATCTGCAGCTTGTCTACTCGCAAGAACATGTTGGCCTCCTATTTTGCAAACCGCGCAACAACGGCGAGCATCGAATGTTCCATTGCGTGAACCTGAAACCAATTGCGGCTCGGGATTGGTTGCGTGGTGCCGCGAGGGTCGGCGCATATCGGCCGGGAGATGTGGCCGTCAGCTCCGCTTGATGTAAGTGCGGCCGGCAGCGCTGGTACTGAGGAGCCTGCGAACGTCAGACGCCGCTGACGTTGGAAACCGGATCCTTAGCCGTCAGGTTTTTAGGCTTCCACGGGCTCCACGAAATGACGCACTCCTTGGAAAGAGCCGCCGCTCGGCCCCCGTGCGTTCGCGGCGGGTTTCTTTATGCCGCTCGCGGCTCTGTCGTCCGATCTGCGGCAACAGGTGCCACACGGAACAATCTAGGCGCGGTTGTCTTTATGTCGCCGACGAGGGTGCAATGCCGCGCTTTTACTTTAAGCCACGCGCACAAATCTCGGCGAGCACCAAGGGCGAGGGCGAACCGTATGGCGGAGTTATTGGGTTCTCGGCGGCACGGGATCGAGCAATATCGGCTCGGCAGGTTTGGCGTTCGCTGCCTCATCCGGAAGATGACCACTAGGAGTCATCTTGTCGACTGCATCCGGCAGGTCGTGAGCTATCCGTTCAAGTAACTCCTCTCTGGACAGTCCCGTCTGGAGCGACAGTTCGTTAATCGTTTCCGGATCGATCGCTGCCTCAACCTGCTGGCGGTCAACCGGCTGGTTTGGCCCTTGACGGATCCAAGAATCCGCTTGTTCGCCGCTGCCTGATTGCCTGAAACGATCGAGGACGTCTGCAAGGCCGCCGCCCGAACCAAGTGTGTCAGTGATTTGCTCGATGAGCCCACCACCATCGGCTTGCTGGGGATTTTCGCGATCCATGCCAGTGCGGTCGCTGCCCCGAAGCAGCTCTCCAATCTTGTCTCTGTTCTGGTACGCCAGAATGCCCAGCATCGCCAATGCGACTTTACCGAGATTAGCCATTCCTTCTCTCCCTGTTTCGGCAGAGAGGAAACGTTTGGATGAGCAAAGGTTCCCGCAGACGGGAGCGGGAATTAGATGATTTCTGGGGCTTCGGGAGCCCCAACCGCACCACCGAGCTCGGCGGAAAGCCCAAACGTTGCCGTTCTTTCCTTACAAGGGCGGCAAACTGACCGAGCGGTTTGGAGCCTGTTCCCAGCCCAACCGGCCAAAGGTAGCCATGGCCGAACCCTTGCTCTCGACTACACCCCCGCCACGGGCGCGAAGCAACCAGCGAAGCCGCCAAGCCGGGTCGCGGCAGGCGGATGGCGTGGGCCGAGTTTCGTAAGCCCGTCGCCGACGCGGCGAATGACGTTCGGCTAGGGAGCGGGCTGCTTGATGCCTAGCTCTTAGATGTCGGACGCCTTCTTGCAGCAGTCTTCCTGGCTACTGGCGTTCGCGGTCGCCATGTAGATCCCGACCGACGTTCGGCGTTGTAGACGACCCACGCGGCGAAGGTCAAAATAGCAAGGACGGCTAGCCGGATCATTGGTGCGCTTCCTTTTCGCTCAGCACAGGCGGACGCGCCTTGGTTCCGGCAGGCCGCGTCGAAGCCATGGATGTAAAGCGGGCCTTGCCTCCGGTGATCTTCCCGACCTACCGTGCCTAGACCCGGCGCGGCTATCCAGCAATCGCAGATTTTTTGCCTTCGCGTGTGCGCAAGCGCCAGGGCGCCTATCGATACCGATCATACCAGTGCCTGGAGCGTTCTTCGGATTGGCCGACAGCCAGGCCGATAAGAAAGCCGATTATCCCGCCCATGATAAGGGCGGAACTAACCACGCCGGGGTTCTGCCTGACGGGCGTGACAACAGCCTGTGCGCCGCGCGACCCAGCGGCGACCATATCGTCTCTGCGTTCCGCCAGCACCGCCCTCAGGTTTGCAAGTTCGCGCCGAAGTCCATCGGTTGCATCGTCTTGCTCATCGTCTGCATTGATGTCGGGATCTTTGGCCATCGGCGCCGCGCTCCTATCGTTGGCTTCTCAGCCGCAACGGGAAGACGGTCGCGTTGGTTCCTCCGGCCAGTATAGCGGCCCACCTGACCGTGGGCGGCGACCGTCATGGGCAGAGTCTTCGGAGAGCGGCCGGACTTAAAGCCGGACAATGATAATGAGTCCGCGGAGGCTGCGTGATGACCGGCGGCCATTTCCTTGTTCAGAGCGAGTTAGCGCGCCCAAAAGCGGAATGCTTTCGGCCGTTGACCCGGTCTGCCTCTGCCTCGGTTCTTGGTGTGTAGAACTCCATTGGGGCGCCGATGATTTGCGCTTGGTCCATGACCATCTCGGCGATGTCTTCCAGAGCGACATTTTCCCTTTCATGGCGCAGCCGTAGCGCCTCGGAAAGCGTCGAAACATTGACTATCCCCACCTCGAGATACTCGGCTCGGACCGTGGCGGCTACATCGTCGGCTAGTAGCTGTGAAATGGGTCGCATTGAACGCCCTCCAGGTGGCTTGTGCTTGCCGCAATAGTGCCCCCTCCCAGGCAGAAGCGCAACCATTTTCTGAAAATAAACTAATAGGATCAATAAGTTAGTAGTTGATGCTGTTTGGTGAAGCGCGGCCAAGTTGGTCTTTGGCGCACTAGCCGCCGTCCGCCGTCTTCGCATCAAGGGAGCGCAGCCTAGAAAACGCTGAAATTGCGTCTATATAGTCACTTACTCATTTGACGCGTTTAGCACATTGGGAGAGTTGATGTCATGGCGCTGTTGGAGCGAGGCGAACGCCTCCAGATCATGCTGAATTCTGACGAGCTGGAAGCCGTAGAAAATTGGCGGTTTGAGAAACGGATGCCGAGCCGCGCTGCTGCCGTGCGGGAACTGTTGCGCCGCGGGCTTTCTGCGGACGGCTTTTTAGCCGCAGAAAGTGGCAGCAAGTCACAAGATTTCGGAATTCTCGATACCCACGGAAACGGCGACGGCGGCGAGGGGTCGTCGCCTGGTGAGTAGCTGCGCGCGCGGCTACTAGCCTTGGCCATCGTCGGGCGTACCGGCACCGTCGGGATGCCATAACGCGCGGCGCTATCAGTTGAACAGTTCCAGGCCCGGCGGAATGGCTGCTGGCTTCTTCCCTTCCAGCAGGTTTTGAGCGACTTCTATAGCAGCGAGTACGGTGCTGGGCTCATAGGGCTTGCAGATATAGCCCAGCGCAAGGTGCTTGTGCTCTCTTGCTTCCGCCATTTCGCCGCTGACGAACAGACAGGGAATGTTCCAACGCCGGACCAAAACGGCAGCCAGTTCGGTACCTTTGCTTCCGTCTTCGAGGTTTATATTCAGGACTGCCAGCTCAGGCTTGTCAGCCGCGATTGTATCCAGCCCCTCCGCCACTGTTTTGGCAGGCCCCAGGATAGTGTGGCCCGCACTAGCCAACTCCTCCGCGAGCGCAAAGGCCAAAAGGGGCTCGTCTTTGACGACAAGGATTTTCATCCGCTCAAGGAACACCCCTGAAAAGATTGCGTTCCCTGAGGCGGTTAGGAGCGGGATGGGGTATTTCCCTACCGGATATTCGGAACGATAATAAGTATCGGGTCGGTCGGACACCCCTTCCGTGATGGGTGCCACCATCACCCCAGTACCTTTGGATGGCGGCTTTAGAGAAACCAACCTCGGCGGCAATCTCGCGAATGCTAATGTCGCACCCAATACGGGTCGTACGGAAAAACGCCCGCCGTCGAGGCAATTGCACCATCAATGTTGGATGAATGATGAGTCCCTGCCTGTATGGCCAGCAACGGGCTTGTTTTTAAGCAAGCTCGGCGAAATGCGTTTCAGCGTCGCTTGGGCCATCTATCACGTCGGTCGGGAAGCCGAGCTCTGACTGGCCCCGGCGCACGAACAACGCAGCGGCCCACACTCCGGGCAGCCAGCTAGCGGAGCGCCGAGCGGGCTCCATGAATGATTAGCCCGCGACCGCAGCCGATCGCTTGAAGATGATCGTCACCTTAGTTCCCTCACCGACGGTTGAGGTGACGTCGAACTGCGCCTTGGCATTTTCGGTCAGCGAGCGCGCGATGAGGGCTCCGAGTTTACCGGGTGTAGGCCATGTTACGCCTTCAGGCAGGCCAATACCGTCGTCAGCGACCACGACCCGGCAACCATTGCCGTCAACCATGCTCCGCAGCGTGATTGTCCCTCCCTCCCGACCTCTGAAGGCATGCTTCAGCGCGTTTGTGAGAAGCTCGTTCACAACCAGCCCAGTGGGCATGGCAACATTTACCGAGACCGGATAGGTATCGACCTTCATGTCGAGGCGGATGCCCTCCACCGCGTGAGAGCTCATGACGGCGGAGGCAATCTGGCTCAGATAGACGCCCAAATCGATCTCGCCCTTGTCATCCTCGCCAGACAGCGCTTGATACAGGATCGCGAGTGCATCAACGCGCCCCGCCAGCCGTTCGAAACGCTTCTTGTCTGGCTCGACCGCATTCCGACTTTCCATTCGGATGAGCGCAGTGATCATTTGCAGGTTGTTCTTGACCCTGTGCTGAAGCTCGCGGAGGAGCGTATCCTTCTCCCGGATTCGCTCCTCAATGGACAGTTTGTCCGCATCGCCATGGGCAGACACATCAACCAGGGCAACAAGTCGGAAGCAGAGCTTGCCGTCGTCGTCTTCAATGACATTCGAATAGACATCTACGATCGCTGAAACTGTGTCTTTGCGCTCGAGGCGGAACGTACCGACGAAGTCGGTGTCCGTGACAATCGCTTCATCGATCCGCCGATCGAAGGGCGCTTTCACCGCACTCCCCGAAAGCCCCTCCCAATTCTCCTGCTCAAGGCGAGCGGCGGAAAGTCCGGAAAGCTTCTCGAACTCTGGATTGGCGTAGACCACCGTCTCGCCATCCCTGAGATCCGATACCGCAATGGCGATAGGGACTTGGTCGAGGAACTTCTTGAACTGTTCGCTTTCGAGCGCAGTGGCAAGCTCTGGAGTGTCGAGCAAGTGTTCGACATGCTCTTGTCCGTCTTCGTCGGATATCATCCGTAACGTCCGGTCCTTTCGCCGTGTAGCAACAGCAGTACCAGTGCGGTTATACGCCCGCCATCTGATCAGGGCTACAACGTCCTGGCTGTGGATTTTCAGGAGTAGGAGGCATGATTGCTCGGCTTTGCAGCGAGTGAGATAGGAACGCACTAGCAGGCAATTTTCCCCGTTCGCCACGTTGCGGTGCGTACTCTACGAACGGTTGACGGAGGCCACTGCTAACCAGCATCACCGACCGTTGTTCTCATTATTTCGGGGTATTGAGCGGTCGGCCGTCCATGAGCTTCTCGATGCCCTTCTCCAGGGGGCCGACTTCCTCCTCAACCTCTTCAAGCTTGACCTGCGCCGACCTTGCGTCCTTGCGGAATGCCTCGGCTAAGTCAGGCGCCGACCTCTGTGGTTGGCCGAGGACACGTGCCTTGTAGATATGCTCCTTCGCCCACTGGCGAATGAAGTGCAGGCCCTTGAAGCTCATCCGGGTTTTCCTTTAGATGCCGCAACCGTGAGTTCGTCGGTGATCGCTTGCTTGATGTCGATCACGACCTCTTCCAGTTCCTCGAGCGGAACGCCGGCTTTCTTGGCGTCGGTCGCACATTTTTTTGCGAGGATCGGCGCCGACTTCTCTGGTGCCTTGAGGTGCCGGTCCGTCACTTTGGCTTCCAGCCAGCTGTCCATAAAGTCTTCGGCGCGTTTGCTCATCTCCAGATCTCCGAGCGATGTCCTTTGCTGTCCGCAGCGCACAACGCGGATCTTTGCAAAAGGATGCTGATAGGGCGTTCATGCTGGCGACGTTGGGGCGCGGCGGTAATCGGTGCTGGGTATTGGTTAGGCTTGAAGACCGGCCGTTCGACCGGGCGGTGAAGGTGCACGGCACGTGCGCCGGCCAGGCCCAACACATAGGCAGCGCCCGTCAGGCATCCGAATGGCTTTTCTATCAATGGCCGGCCGAGGAGGACACTGACAAGGGCGTGGCGGGGCGCGCATGGACCTGCTTTGAAGCTCTGCAAGGAAAATTCGACCCGGTAGCTGCCCGCAAGGCGTTCAGTGAGGCAGCCGAGGAAGCCGGCATCCTGATCGGCGACGCGCGCATTTCGCCGAAGAATCTGAAGCGCAGGCGAAGTTTTGTACGGAACCGACCATTATTCCGTCCGTTAGTCTCGAACCCGTTTGTGCCATGACGGGGTCAGATCGAGTCCGGGTGGGTTCCTTCCGTCCTGCCGGGCTCGGTTCTCACCGAAGCCGGGGGACGTGCATGAGGTACTTTTCCGACTTCCACAACAACGGCCATGTCTCGATAGACGGGTATGGGTCCGAGCTTCTTGGAATCGAAGACGCCAAGGACGAGGCCACAATGGCGCTGATCGAAATCATGCCCTATGCGCTCAGGTCAGGCGACAAAAGTGAGCTCGCCATCAGCGTCCGCGACGAATGCGGCAAGCCGGTGTTAAAAGTGGTCGTCGTCTTCGAAGTGATCGTGCCCCACTAGAAACCGGCACGTTCGGCCCATCTGTTAGAAGGAGAACAACGTGTCAAAAAAGCTTCCACTGGCGGTGGGAATAGCGAACGCGGTGTCGGACGCTCAAAGACGAAACTCGTCAATCGATGTCGACGCGAAAACCGACCAGTTGCTGAAGGACCATCCAGAAGCCGAGACAACTCGGTCGATGGTTGAAAAGACTTTGCGCGAGGAAAGCGCTGATGCCGGCGTGCAGCCAAGGAAGCGCAGGCGGTAGTCAACTCCGGCCGATTACCTCCCAGAACATCGAGCCAGTGCGGTTGAGCGCCCGCACCAGCCGAAGGGCTTGGCTATCATCTAGCGTATCTCCCCAACCGCCCTCTATGCAGAGAACCTCGAAATAGTGTTGCCCATACTTGGCCTTGGCGATTTCCAGCTCCAGCTCGATCTCAGCGTGAATTGCTTTGTCGAGGGGAACGACGTGCATCTGGTCAGCCCTTTCAGGAAGAGGGGAGTGCCGAAGCGCACACGACCGAGGCGCTTCGGCACTCTACCCGACCCAGAGGCTCACTCCCGCCCTCCGGGCGTACTAACCCCTTCAATCCGGCTTGGCGGGAATTGTTCCAAACCGTACAAACATCACCTCCTTGACTGCGCGAGGCATTTCTTCCTAATTCGTTCACATGCCTGCCCCAATCGCCACCCCATCTTCCGCTTGTCGGCCCTGAACCAGTCGCGGAGCCTGGTTCGCAGAGCGTGCAGCTACTGTAAGCGGAGGCACAACTATTATCCGGACAACCTCATCCAGATATTCGGGGACGTTGATGTCCATTCGCTCATGGGGCGGATGTGGTGCGAGACTGGCGGCCACGGCCCGGTCGACGGGAGGAGCTTTGTGCCTAGCGTCAGTGAAGCCGTCGGGCTTCGCATCCGCCGGCCGCGGCCGGTCTCAGTAATGTGGCTGATCGACGAGATGCGTCAGAACTTCGTCGCCAGAGGGACCACTGAAGCTCTCGAACTTCTGGCGGTCGAAATGGCTGCGGCCCGCCAGTTGGCGATTATGCTGGATCGTCCGCCCAAACGACGTCGGGGGCGCTGATTGCGCTGGCGACGCGCAGTCGATCCGGACCGCCGATCTTGCTCTTGTCGTCTGCCATCTCGCTCTCTCCTGACCGAGTCTGGGGAGCAGATCGCCGGAAGAACCAGACGGCACCGCCCGCGATCTGCCCGCTCTGTCTGTCCCCAACAACGGAGCTCACATCAACATCTTCTAATGTGATAGGTTCCAAGGTGTGAATCCGGCGATTGTTGCATGTCCGGCGAGCAGCCTGAAGAGACGGTTTTAAGTGGAACCTCCCTACATTTTCGCAGTTATCGCCGTGATGAATGGCCACAGAGGCCAAGCGATTAGGCACGGCCATGGACCGAGTTTTGTTGGGTTTCTCGGCGTTCATGCTCTCCTTTGCTCAGGCGGGAGCGCAGGAATGGCAGCAGTTCGGCATCGAAAAGTTTGGCTTTGTTTTCGACGTGCCGCCCGAGTTCGAGCTGTTGCATCGTTCAGAGGACGGCGATGGCGCGGCGTTCCAGTCCCCCGACGGAGCCCTCCTCGCCGTCTGGGGCACCAACGTCGCCGAAGGCGACTTCCTGCCTCAGGTCAAGAAACAGATCAGTCGGGACGAAAAGGAGGGCTGGAAATTCACCTATCGGCGGCCATGTTCCTGATTGACTACAGCAGGGAGCAAAAAGTTGCCTACGATCCGGTCGTCACCCGGATGGTTCGCTCGCTCAAGCCAGAAGATTGCTGACGGCTGCTGCATCAAGTTTTCGTTGGAACGTGGAGGGCACGGCCCCGTTTTGCTCCATAACAGACCGGGAAGGAGAAAATCATGACAAACCAGGATTCCGACATTCGTGAGACCCACGATCTTATCGCCAGCGACATGGTCGTCGGCACCAACGTCTATGACATCCAAGGAAATCACATCGGACAGGTCGAAAGGCTGATCCTTGAGAAGAGAGGCGGCAGGGTGTCCTATGCCGTTCTCAGCTTTGGTGGATTTCTTGGAATTGGCGACGACTACTATCCGCTGCCATGGCAAAAGCTCGACTATGACGAGAGCCTTGGAGGCTTCCGCATCGACCTCACGAAGGAGCAAGTCGAAGGCGCGCCGCGCTATGCCCGCGAGCAGGATTTCGACTGGGGTGCCGAGAGTGGCCGCCGCGTTTACGACTACTATGGCGTCCGGCCGTATTGGGTATAGCGCGAAATCGTATAGCTTTTCCCGGCCGGCACAAGCACATCGCATGAGAGCAATGAGAACTATTCGCCGGGATCGATAAAAGGCATTCTGAACAGCGTTGCTCCCGCGTTGTCCTTCACGAGCAGAACGGCTCCGAGGAGCGCTTCGCGGCCGGCTTGCGAATTTGACCGCATGATTTCCCCTGCCGCCACCATCGCCTGGGCAAGTGCGGCAGGCTCGTCCTCAAGGTCCATTCCCTCCGGATCGGGAATGACGCCTGCCTCGTGTTCGCAAAAGAAATAGTACCGTGGCATAGCCGCCTCCACATCGAGGACGAAAACACCAGGTTGGCCAAGCCGTTCCAAACATACTGGCGAGGGAGGGAACAACGGCCGACTGCCGCGCGCTCGGGTCCACGCGGCATCCGCTAGATGAAAAGGGGTGGTTGGGCGCTACCGGAAACCCCACTATGGTTGCGGCACTCGCACGAATGACCCGCGATGGCATCTCACAATGTGAAGGCACCGCCGCAGTCGAGTGGTCGAGATATTCCCGATTATAAAAGCGTGCTGGCGGCAATCCGGGCCAGCAGGTTCCTAACGTTCGAGACCTGCCATTGGCCGCCGCGTGCCGTTCGGACGCCACGGTTATTCAAGGCAATGGCCAATCCACGGAGGGCTGGACACGCCGGCTTTCTGAATTTCCTGCATGATCGGCAAAACGGTCGCTGCGAACCGGTCGGCTTCCTGGATCGAGACCGCGCGACCCTTGGCCGCCGCCATGGCACTATTGCTCGGGTTGCCCAGCTTCGTGCATAGGCTTTCCGCGAGGCGAGGGCGGACCTCGTCCGCTCCGAGATCATGCGCCGTTCCTTTTCGGCGAGGGCTGCGTAGAGATGAAGCATGAAGGGGTCTGCATCGGCGCCGAGTTCGGCCACGATGAATGGCACGCGCTGCGCCATCAGTCCGGCAATGAATGCGACGTCGCGAGAGAGTCGATCGAGCTTGGCAACCACTACCGGGCATTTCGCCTGGCGGGCTGCGGCGAGGGCGGCTGCAAGCTGAGGCCGACGATCGAGCGCATCGGCTCCCTTGCCGGTTTCAACCTCGGTGAACTCCTGAAGAAGGACTATGCCAGCTGCTTCGGCGAAGCGGGTGACAGCAGCGCGCTGTGCCTCGATGCCAAATCCCGAGCGACCCTGCCGCTGTGTCGAAACCCTAAAATAGGCAATCGCGCTGCTCATCTGGCTCATCCCGTGGGTGTGCAAACTGCAAACCACCGTTTGCAGTTTGCTCATGTGACGAAGATTAGCAACTAAGCTGTTGTTAATGCATCGCATTGCGCGAGAACCGCCCGGGAGAACAGTAACTAAATTCACCTTCCGCGCAGACGCACCCATGATTGATGAGTTCTGTCTATGCTGTCATTTGGTGTCGTTTGCGGATGATCTGGCGTGGCGTTGATGTCCAACCTTGCGCTGCAACTGCAGCCGCTGTTCGGATCGATAAGGATTTCTAGCGGATTCAATGTTCCGTGTTAAACTGAGATCCGGAATCTATCCGGATCGGGGGCGGCTCGTATGTGGCAGGGACTCAGTCGGCTTCGCTTTCAAATTGCAGTGTCCGTCCCGCCGCTCCTGGTGGCCCTGATGTCGCCGGTATTCGCCGCCGATCCATTTGCCTCGAACAACGGCCTCTATCCCGATCAGAGCCAGTGGCAGGGCCGGTACCGGAGCCTGAACTACGACTATCCGGAAACCGCCGAAAACAAGTGGTTCGCGGTCGCGCCGCGCGCTCCGCTCACGATCGACAATGCCGACGAATACGTGGCCGCGCTTAAGGCCTTCGTCGAGCCGTCGATGAGGGGAATGATCGACGAGACAGACACCTGGGACCCGGCGGCGAACGGGTGGTACGGCATGATTTGGCAAGGTGACGGCACCAAGGGGCCGAATGGCGTCACCGATCCCGAGAGCGGACAGGAGTCCATTCTCGGCGCATTCTCTGGTCAGGTGATCACGAAGGAGACATTCGTCGATCCCAACAATTCCTATCCCCCGCTGACTGTAGATATGCAGAACCACACCGTCATCTACTATGACTCGCTGTCTGCCACGATGCTGAACAAGCTGTGGGCCAATCCGTTCAATCCCGACCGGAGGGCCGTCTCCTTTCCGGAGGGTGGCATGGTCGTGAAGGCGGCCGCCGTGACCCCGACACCCGAACAGTGGCCAGTGCTCGAGGGTGCGGCAATCTGGAATGTATACCGTCCGACGGTCGAGGCGCTCGAGGGCCCCGACTACAATCCTTATACCAACGCCAAGCCTGAGGTCGTTCCGCTCAGGGTGCTGCAGTTCGACATCATCGTGAAGGACAACATAGCCTCGCCGCAAACCGGCTGGGTCTTCGTCACGTATGTCTACAAACTGAACGCGCCCGGCCAGACGACATGGGACAAGCTGGTGCCGCTCGGCGCTATGTGGGGCAACGACCCTGCCTTCGCTCGCGAGCCCAACGGCATGGATCCGAACGGCGGCCCCCTACAGGAGACCTGGATCAACGATGAAGCGCCGGCGTTTGCGAAATCGTCACTCGGCTGGGGCGGACGACTGTCGGGACCGATTGATGTGGCGGAACGCCACGATGTGCTTTTGACCGACGGCACTCGCGTCCCGGTGCTGCATGCGTCCTCCTGCCTGAGCTGCCACGGGACAGCCCAATTCCCATTTGTGGCCAATCTCTATCCGTCGCCGAACCGCACATTCCCGCGCGAGGGCACGCTGTTTCCGATGTATCCGCCAGGATCGGAGATGTGGTCGCGCTGGTTCCAGAACAGACCCGGCTCGCTGGCCCAGAACGACAACAAGGGATCGGTCGCGCTCGACTACGATATGCTCATCATGTTCGCGCTGAGCGCCTTTGATGCAGCGGCTGGCAACGACATCTACGTCCAAGATCATGTCGACGTCCATTAGAGGGCCGCTCGACCGGCTTGACCAGTTTATTGCCGGCCCTCCGACGCAGGACCAGAGCGCTCCGTCCCAAAATCGCCAGCTGACGGTGATGTTCGCTGACCTCGTGGGATCGACCACACTGCTCGAGGAGCAGGGACCAGAAGCATTCAGCGATCTCCTGCGCGTCTATCACAGCCTGTGCACGGAGGCGACGCGCGCGCAAGGCGGCACCGTCGCCAACTATCTGGGCGACGGTGTAATCAGCTATTTCGGATATCCCCGAGGAACGGAAGACGATCCTCTCCGTGCCGTAGAGGCCGCATGGGCCATCGTTCAGAATCTCAAACAGATGAGCAGCAAGTCTGGAGGTTGCGCGCTTGCCGCGCGGATCGGCATTGCTACCGGTCGCGTCATAATCCACCAGAAGCCAGGTGATCACTACGGCGAGAACGTTGTTGGCGCCTGCCTGAACAAGGCGGCGCGGCTGCAGGCGCTCGCTTTGGAGAACTCCGCGAACGTCTGCGCTGCTACGCGGAAGCTGGTCGGAAAAGCCTTTGAATTCGAAGATCTTGGGCAGCAATCGCTGAAGGGCTTCGAGCGGCAGGAAGCCGTCTACCGCATAAAGCCGCGGCGGCGCAAAGGGCTCAGCCGCTTCGAAGCGCTGCGTGGCGAGCGGCGCACGCCACTGGTTGGGCGCGCCGAAGAGCTAACGATGCTGCGCAAAATGATGGCGCAGGCGTCGGACGGGAGCGGTGGCGCCGCCGTTCTGGTTGGCGAGCCCGGCATTGGCAAGTCGCGGCTCATCGATGCCTTACGGCAAAACGAGGCGCAGGAGAGCGTCCGGTATCTGTCGCTGCAATGTTCGCCCACACACCAGTTCTCCTCGCTGCACCCGGTGAAGGACTACCTCGACTGGATCTCTGGCGTAAATGCCGACGATCCGCCGGAAGCCCGTCGCGACAAACTTCGCAGATTGTTCCAGTCGGCCTGGCAGGCCGACGAGGAACAGACCGCGATACTGATGGACGTGGTGGCGTCCAGCGGCCCGGCGCAGGAAGCCAAGGCAGACATCGGCATCCTGCTCAAGCGTCGCATGGCGTTCCAGATCCTGTCGCGAAAAGTGTTCAGCACGGCGATGCCTGGCCGCCCGCTTTTCCTGGTCTTTGAGGATGTGCACTGGATAGATCCCACATCGGCCGAGTTCCTGGAAAACCTGGTCAGGAACGCACCCGATCATGCGGCCGTCGTGCTAGCAACCACCCGCCCGGAGGGACCATTCGCCGACCGGTTGAACGCGCTTGGCGAAATCGTGCGGCTGGACCGCCTGAGTGACGCCGAAGCGGTCGAACTGGCCAGGGCGGCTGGCCGAACCTCCGGGCTGGACGGCAAGACGCTACAGGCCATTGTCGAGAAATCAGACGGGGTTCCGCTCTTCCTCGAGGAATACGCGCTGATGCTCGCAGAAAGCTTCGGCACGCGCCAGGCAACAGGAGCTGCGGAACAAAGAAACATTCCGCTGACGTTAGGCGGACTTGTGCAGAATAAGCTGGATCGACTCAATCCGCACGCTCAGAAGGTGGCACGGATCGGGGCAGCCGTAGGGCGCGTCTTCGACACTCAGCTGGTCATGAAACTGTCGGATCTCGGCAAGGATGCTTTCGACAAGGCGCTCGACGCCCTGGAGACAGCAGACATCGCGCATCGCGACGCGGGCATCGGCAGCCGTGGCGCCGGCAGCTTCAAGCACGCACTGGTTCGGGATGCCGTCTATGCGTCGCTGAGCACCGCCGAGCGGAGACGTCTGCACGGGACCGTGGCCGACGCCATGCTCTCGGAGGAAGACGGCCGGAGGATGGCGGCCGAGGTGCTGGCGAAGCATCTGCTGGAGGCCGGCCGAAACGGCGAATCCGCCGAGTGGCGCCTTGCGGCGGCAATGGCGGCGGCCGGCGAGGGCAGTGCCGCCGAAGCGCTCGCGCATATCACTCAGGGCCTTGCTGCGATCGAATCGCTGCCCGATGCGCCTGAGCGCGACCGGCTCGAGCTTCGGTTGCGCGCCATCGAGGGCCCGACACTGATGGTGACCCGCGGCCCGGGCAGCCCGGCTTTTGGGGCCGCCCAGGCGCGTGCGCTGACGCTGTTGCGCGGCCAGGACAACCCAGACAACCTGGTTCCCGTCATCTACAATGCCGCGCTGCACGCGTGGGCTTGCGGGAGGCTCGCCGACGCCGATGCAACGACCGACGAGATATTCGACATCCTGGAGGCGGAACCGTCGGACGGCGCCTTCCTCGCCGCACATACCATGCGCGGACTGGTGGCTTGGCATCGCGGCGACAATGCCGCGGCATTCGCGCATTTGAGCGCCACAGTGGATCGCTACGATCCGGAGCTCCATCGCGACTTCTACACGCGATTCCTGAAGGAGTTCGGCGTCTTCGGCAGTTTCTATCTCGGATTGACCCATACTGTGATGGGCGAAACGGAAGCGGGCGCGCGCTTTGCCCGGTCCGCCCTCGAAATCGCGAAGCTGGTCAAGCGTCCGCATGCCTATGGGTTCGGTTTGCTCGCGAATTTCGTTACCGCGATATTGCGGGGCGATGTGCCAACTGCTGCGCGCTACAGCGAGGAAGGTCTTGAATTTGCCGGACGTCAGGGCTTTCCCGAAATGGCCGCCATGTCGCTCGTCTGCCAGGGATGGGTAAAAGTCCGGCGCGGCGAGACCGAAGCCGGAATCAGGCAGATGGAGGAGGGGGCGGGGCTCTGGGCGATGACCGGCTTCGAGAACTGGCAGGCATTTTTCGCGACGCTGCTGTCGGACGCCTATGTCGCAGTCGGGCGGCTCGACGACGCGGGCGTTCTCCTGGACCGGCATGACGAAAGGGTAGCGCGTTTCGACGAAGCACAATTCGAGCCACCCTTGGCGCGTTCCAGAGCCATGCTGCTCTCCGCCAGAGGAGATACGGAAGGCGCAGCGCGGAACCTTCGGTTCGCTGAGGAGTGCGCAAGGCGGCACAAGGCAGCAATTTGGGTCGGCGGTTAATCTCGCACGCGCGATCGCCATCGCGCAGCACCGCACGAAGAAAGTGCGCTCCCAGCTGCATTTCGAGACTACGTCAGGAAGCGGCTGAGCAAGGACAAGTGGCATCCAACGGTTGCCCAGCAATATTTCGAGAACGGAGCATCAGGCACTACGAGAAGAACTTGTCATCGTCTTGCTCGCCTTTGAACCCACATGGTGCGGCGTTGACTCGCGCTGCGCGACACCGGCGAAACGCTGAGTTTCGCTCGTGAACATGTGGCGATGACTGATGAAGACCCGCCGCGTTCCACTTCGCCAGCGCCGAGTTGTATAGCGCCCGGCGGCGCTTGCAGCCCGTCAGCGGCACTGCGATCGAGCGGAAGCTTCGACAGATTGAAAAATCGCACTACCTAAGGCGTGTGACCTCGTCGGACTGTCTGCGTCAGGAGGATTGCGTGAAGTCAGAGACAGTAAGAGTTGCGTCCCCCGCCGATGAAAATCCCGTGGTCGATACGGTCGTGCTGGCGTTTACGGCGGACCCTATGGCGCGATGGACTTGGCCTAATTCGCACCAGTTCCTTGCGGCCTTGCCACGGATGGTTCGTGCGCTCGGAGGCGCGGCATTCTCTTGCGGAAGTGCCTTTTTTACCAAGGACTACTCCGGTGCGGCGCTGTGGCTGCCGCCTGGGGTGCATCCTGACGACAAAGAGCTTGATGCTCTCCTCCAGAGCACCGTTGCGCCCTCTCTGGCCGGCGAAACCGCGGCTGTATTTGAGCAGATGGCCACCTACCATCCGACCGAACCGCATTGGTTCCTGCCCCTGATCGGTGTCGACCCGGCGCACCAAGGCGAAGGTCACGGCGAAGCCTTGATGGCGTACGCACTCGCACGGTGCGATCACGATCACGCGCCTGCTTATCTGGAATCCTCGAATCCGCGCAACATTCCGTTTTACCGCCGACACGGCTTCGAACCGCTCGGCGCCATTCATGTCGGTTCCTCGCCGACAGTCGTCCCGATGCTGCGAGGACCGCGTTGAGTCGTGGAAGGTCCGGGGAAGCGTATCTATCCGGGGGCGCTCGATCGTTATTCGCACGGCATCGCAGCAGATCGTAAACACCGCGATCGATGCGAACAAACCAGTCATAGACGTTGTGCAGCAGGATTTTGGGCGCGTTTGGCATGCCGGGCTTCAAATCACGCGGCCTCTTTGGACCATGCGTCAGGGCGGCGGCGCATGCCAGAGCTTCCTGGCGATAGGCCGTCATGATCGGCGCACGCGAACCTCCTCCGGCGACGGGATCGCCCTGCCGGCGACGATGTTCGTCTATCAATTTTGAACGGCGTCGCGGATCCCGGCGCGGCGCCAATGCCGTCGGGCATAGGGGAACATGCACCTGACCGTTGGCGGACACGCCGAGGAGGCTGAATCCGAGGCGGCGACAGAGATTGCGGAACCTTACATCGGTTTCGCGGCCCTTGCCGCGTACCGACATGCAGGCCGCCAGCCAGACCTCGTCGCTGGCGGCCATCCGGTCGACATCTTGCAGGATCAGTTCGAGATTGAACTGCAGTTTCAGTTCGCAGATGACCACGATTGGCGGGCAGTCGGCGCTCAGCGCCAGCAGATCGCAGCCGCCGATCTCGCCCTTGACCGCAAAGCCTAAGCCTTCGAGGAAGCCTTTGACCGGGCTGTAGAGTGAGGTTTCGAGCATGGGTCTCTGCGTTGTGGCGAATCAATCTTTGCCAAGTTGACCATGTTCGGCATTCGGCGCCAGACGGCGGCGGCTGAAGCGGCGTTCGCGCGAAGATGCGAGCGGCTGCTCTGACCGATCGCTGGATCGTGCGCATTCCCGCTATTCATCCCGACGAGGCGCCAGTCATATTCCCAGGCTGAGCTGCCGTTCATGCTCTACGGCGTCGTCGCCTAGCGATGACATTGTCACCTCGAGCAGGCGAAAGCCTTTGGTCACGGGAAAGATCGGCTCGAGCAGCGCGTCAACAAGATGCTCGATTTCGGCTTGCGCGGTAATCGGCGTTGCGACGCTTCGACTTCGGGAGATCTGCTGGAAATCGGCGTATTTGATCTTCAGCGTGACGGTGCGGCCTGCCGAAAGGGGACGGACTGCTCCCTCAGGTCGAATCGGGTTTCGATGCCGAGACGGTTCATCTTCGCTGTTGTTGCCGGATCAACGCCATGACATTTCCTGAGAGGGAGTGTCTCGACATACGTCGGGCCCACTTTCGGTGTAGTGACGAACAGACCATCCGGCTTGTTCTGGTCGGACGCTATTTGGGCTAGGAACTTGTTGTAGGAGACGCCGGCGGACGCGGTCAGGCTGGTTTCGGCCTTGATCTTTGCACGGTCGCTTCGGCGATCTCGGTGGCGGAGGCAATGCCCTGCAAGTTCTCGGTGACATCCAAGTAGGCTTCATCCAGCGACAAAGGCTCGACCAACGGCGTGTGCTTGGCGAAAACCGAGCCAGGCACACGCGCGCAAGGCCGACAGCCGACTGCTCCCGCGCCGGCGCCAGCTCATCTCGGCGCCGACGCCGCAATTGATCGTCAGCCCGCGCCTTCCGCCGGGCCCATACTCGGTCGAAATTCCGGTCGACCAGCAATTTTTGACGGTCGGCCCGATCACAACGGCTCGACTTTCTATCAGCGTCAGCGGTTTTGCGGCGCGGTGCGAGGCGAAGGCCAAGTCGAAGTGAGGTTGGATGACGGCTGGAAAGCCGTCGCAATGGGTATGGCCGCGCAATTGTCGGCAAACCAGAGCACGGTCGTTTCCAACCCACTCGTTGCTACTTTCGGCTGCTGACGAACTTCGTTTCTGAGCGCAGCACGACGGCGTGTCGATGGTGCTGTTGGCTAGCCACGCAGCGCCGTGAGATTGACGCGCTCCCTACACAAATTGGGCTTATTTAATCGCCTATGTGAAACCAATAGAATCTTTTAAAAATTCGCGAAGCAGTGAACTTTTTGCGGCAGTTTGGTTGTGGAGTGGTTCGTGGCCGGTTTATGGAGGGAAGTGAAGGTGCCAAAGAAAAACCCGCCCCGCTCCATGAAATTGCAAACCAGGCATCACCGCGTAAGGTTGTGCCCGGCGTGTCTGCGAGTTGCGCCGTGACGAGCGGAAATGCAGCCAAACGGATTGCTTCCGACAGGTTGGAAAGCAGCGAATACGGTCACGATCCGGACCACGTTGGCCAGATCTTAAAGAAACTCGCGGCGGAACTCGAACTCTTGCCCGGCCAGCTTCGAGCGGCCGCCCGGTTTGTGCTTGCAAATCCTAAGGATGTTGCACTCAAGACGATGCGTGAGCAGGCAGGGCTGGCGGGTGTGTCGCATTCAACCATGGTACGCTTTGCGGAATGGCTGGGATTTGACGGTTACACGGAACTGAAGGCGGTATTCGCCGACTGGCTGCGCCAGAATGCCGACAATGGGTCTGAGCAGGTCAGCTTCTCATCCGAACCAATATCCGCCGATGTCGAAAACGCAGCTGATTGGCTTCGCTGGGAGGTCGCTCGTCTGGGCGCGCAACCCAATATCGAGCGCAATCTTCTCGCCGCAGACCTGCTGGCCGGGGCAAGACGAGTCATATCTGTCGGAACTGGACCACAACTGGCTGTCGCCAACCACTTTGCAGAGGTCCTCCGTTCCCTAGGGCACACTGCAATTGTGTTTGACGCAGCACAGCAGTCAGCTACCCACGGATTGAAAGATATCGGCCCCAGAGATGCTATTTTGGCAATAAGCATGGAGCCGTTCACCAAACAAACGCTCGCAGTCGCACGTTATGCGCGGCGCCGAGGGGCCCAAATAGTCGCTATTGTGGACGGCCCGCAATCGCCGATCGAGCAATATGCGCAAGCGATCATCGTCACGGGGCAATCGGAGAGCCGATTCCAGAGCATGGCACCGATTATCGCGTCAGTAGAAATTCTTGCCGCCCTGGTCGAGCAATCGGTTATCTCATCGGAAGCAAAGGAATAGGGCGTGGCGCGGCTCCCTGCCAATCGAGCCATCAGGCGGATGGCACTTCAGACCCGAGCGGCAATCATCTCCACGGCAGCGATGGCTGGCACCATGCTCGGAAAAGTCAAGGGAACGGGAGTTTGAACCAGCACAGTCTCGTCCGCAATCCGCGCCAGCGCGGATTTCTCGCAATAGGTCACGGCAATCACTTTGGCGCCGCGGCTGGATGCGAGGGTCGCCAACCGTACTGTCCGACAATCCCCGGAATTCAGTCCTACAGCAAGCAACGCCGATCCCGGTCCGGCTTCACGCAACTGAGTTAAAGCCCGCGCATTACCTGCATCGATCGACTGGGCGTTCATCTCCCGTGCCACCAGCGTCTGGGCCAAGTGGTCGGCCACGACTTTCTCAAGACAGGAGCCAACGCACCAGATTTCGCTTGCGCGCTGCAAGAGGGCGGCCGCGGCTGATTGCTGCGCCGCGCTTCTCTGGTCGCCCAACTGCGAAAGGCTCGCCGCCACGTGGTTAGCCATCAATCTCGCATGGTGCCCCGGTAGTTGGAATGGCGAATCGGGCGCCCCAGTCTCCCGGAGATCGCGCAGAGAGTTGGCATGGATCGCTCGCAATGCTTCGTAACCCTCGAGCCCGAGCCATTCAGCCAGTCGCATCATCGTGGAGTGAGAAACACCCGCCCTGCGCGCCTGGTTGCGCATGGACAGCAACGCGACGTCACGAGGATGCTCCAGCACATAAGAAGCTGCGACTTTCAGTTGGGGCGGCAATCTATCGAATTGTATCAGCAGCAGATCAGAAATAGCGGTCACGTCCATGACCTAACACCTCTCTGCCCCCGCGCGACCGTATGGATTGGCGCGCAGGACATCAACGACAGATTGCAATAGAAGATGTGTCCCTGCGGATCGAGATGACCACTTTCGAGAGCCGCACATTAACCGACTAAAAAAATAATCCGCTGGAACTCGGTAGTTTTCAGCACCACGGTCCGATCCGGATTTTATTAGCCGACTTATTTTGTGGCGAGATCACATTTTGTAACTTCCGGCGAACCTATCCGGCATGTATTCAAATCCAGGGAGCTACCGTTTTACCGTGGCAGGTAGATCCGGTCCCCCGCAAACAGCAGGCTCGGATTGGCTATATGCTCCAAATTGAGCGCCACCGTTGCCGAGATGCTCTTTTGGTGATGGATCGCGAGGCCGATGATGCTGCCGTTGTTCTGGACGATGATAGCGCGATAGCCCTGCTTCTCGAGTTTGGGGTTGAAGCGACCCGATTGGTCCTGAGCACCTTCGGGGTGAGCCGCGAGATATTCGGCGCGCACCCATCCCTGCATCTCCTTGCCCTCAACGTCGATCGCCCGCACCGGAGCCCACATGGTCCCGTCTGTATCTGTCTTGCGAGAGCCGGTTTCGCGCACCAGCGCACCCGGTCGCAATACACCGAGGCGATCGGCGTCCGCGTTCGGCGCCTGGCGCAAGCTGAGGCCGATTTCCGAAGTGATCGCAAATTGCGGCTCGACCCTATCCGCCGGTTTCGCATCGGTAGGGTCCGGTGGAGGCGGCGTGTCATCGGGCTGTACGACGCCGTCATCCGGGCTGAGATTCACGCTGGTTGCGGGAGGGTCCGGCTCCCCCGGGTTCTGGCCATCGGTTCCGGCCACTTTCCATGGCTCGCCATCCAACGTGTCCCAGGCGAAGAGGAACATGCCGGCCCCGAAGGTGACGCCCAGAGCCAGGCGGTCCGCAGCCGCCCAGCGCTTGTCGGACTTTGCTGCCGCCGTAATGTCGGCTTCAGTGCGTGGCAGGGGCTGCCGGTTCAACTTGTCTGCGCGGATTGCCGAGGCCCAGAATTCGGCACTGCCCAGCGCGAACAGTACGCCAGAACTCCATCCGAGCGGCGAATGCAGATTCTGTGCGGTATAGGCGATAGAGCCGCCGAGATAGGCGGCGTTGCCGACATGGTCGCCGAGCAGGCGCATCACCGTGCGGCCAGTGAAGGCCTGCATTGTCGACTTAGTGCCATAGATCATATTGCCCAGCGTGAAGGTGCCGTTCACGACCGGGTTTGATCCGCTCTGGATCAGCGGCGCTGCAGCTCCGGGCGAGGAAACGATGAACGAAAGTCCGCTCGAGAGGTTCAGCGCGCAGCCAAGCTTGGTATGCGGCGCCGTTGCATTGGGAAAGATCGACTGCACGCTGAAGACGGCGCCGCGCCACGCGAACGCCACGCCGCTGGCTGTCGCCGTCCAATGCGGGGGCAGCGAACTCCACAGCATGTAGGACGAAGTCGCCATGGTGCCGAAGGTTTCAAGCGCCGCCTGGTGTTCCTTGAACCGCGAATAGACCAACGCGCCATCCACGAAAGCCCGCTGCTCCGGCGTCATCGTTTTCCGGTAAGCGGTTTTGAAGGTCGACAGTTGCTGCACCGACAGCGCGTTTGTCTGATCCGTGCTCATCCACCCGAACTGTTCGAGCGTGAACTTGCGGAACTGACCGGGGCCCAACTCTTCAAGCTGCTTCGGCGTCACGGCCGCGATCTGCGGCCGGGTTAGCGCTTCGAAATGGTTGACTGTGAAGGCCCCCCACTGGTCGCGCATCAACGCTGCGATCTGCCCGGGAGTCAACCAAGACACCTGCTCCGGCGTCAGTTTCGCGGTATCGATCGCGGCGGTGCCCGTCTCGGGAATTGCGCGCAACTGCTCTTTGGAAAGCCGATCCCACGCTGTATTCTCGCGCGCGATGCCGAGCTGCGTATCGTCAAGCTTGGCGAACTGCCGCCCCCGCATTTGGGAAAGGTCCAATCCGAGGGCTTTCAGCTGTTGGGGATCGAGCATGGCCAGCTGATCCGGAGTGATCTTCAGGCGCTGAGCGGAGGTGAATTGCTTCAGCTGAAGCGGCGAGAACGCGTCGATTTGGTCGGCGTTCATGCCGGCGATGCGCCCAGGCGGAATCGCGGCGACACGACTGGGCCTGATCCCGTTGAGCTGATCGGCGCTCAATGCCCGCAATTGTTTTGGCCGGAACGCCGCGATCTGGTCGTAGCTCAGGAACGCCATCTGGCCGGGCGTCAGGCCGCGCAGTTGTTCGGAAGTGAACTGTGCGATGTGCCGCGGTTCGATGGCGATGAGCTCGGCGCGAGACAGGTTGCCAATTTCGTCGGTCGACCAGGACCGCACCGTCCCGGCCGGCGGCGCCTGGACCTCCGGCTGCACGAGCGAACCCAGCGGGATAGGTTCATGGTCGCCGAGCGGGTAGAGGTCGAAATTGCCCTTGCGTTCCGAATAGGCTGCGAGGAATGCCTGCACATCCGCCGCATCATCGCGTCGCAGGAACGTGCCTTCGACGATTTTCGTGGCAGGGCCGTTGCGGAAGTTCTCGATCATCGCCCTCTGGTCGGGCTGCGCATGCTCGGCCAGATCGTCGAGGAAACGCTTCAGCGAGGCCTCGGCGCCCTTCGGAATCATGAATGCCGAACGATCGTGGGCAGCGGCGCGCCCAAGCCATTGCGGCGCGTAGAGGCCGTAGATCTCGCCGTCCTGGCCGGTCAGCTTCAGGGTTGTGTAGTGGTCCTTTGCGATCGAACGCGGTTCGCTGCGCGGATTGCTCTTGTACTGCACCCGCACCTCGGCGGTATACGCAAGCGCTCCGCTCGACAGAGGCGGGGTCGAGAGCGAGACCGTGTAACGTGTCGCAGGCGTTCCATACTGGCCGTAGAGGTTTTCGTATATGTTCCCGTTCGTGGGCATGGAGCGCGATTGCGGCGGATGTCCGGAGTGAAGGCTGTCGGGAAGATGCGCGTCGCGCCACTCGTTCGCCTTGCCCTTGATCTTGTAGCTCTTCGACGTCACGAACTTGTCCGGATTGAAGGCGAGGGCGCCGGGCAGCCTGTTGCTGTCGTTGAATATGACGTCGACGAGCATGGCCTCGGAATTGAGCACGCGCTGGTTTTCGCCGGTCAGGAGCACGATGTCCGCGAAGGGCGCCTTGCCGGGCACAGCCGAAAGACGCATGCCGCTCGCCACAGGATTCTCAACATATGAAACGGTGTTCGACGGATCGATCTGCCCCGCCTCGACGAGGTTGTGAATGATGTCGACACCTTCTCCGCGGTTAAGCGCATCGGCAAGCTGTTGCGCCGCCGCCGGATCCTTGACCGCAAACTGGATTTGCAGGGTGGTTGTGCCCAGCGCCGCCTGGATCTGGTCGTAGGCCTCGCGGGAGACAACATCGCCCGCCTTCAGTGTATCCTTGACCGGAGATTCCGGCCGCTTCTCGTAACCCACGCGCGGAAGCGCATCGACGGCGTCGACATGGTTCGCCAAGACGGGCAGGCGGAGACCCGCCTTGAACTCGGTCATGACCCTGTCGAACGGCAGCGTGTCCTGGAGCCTGACATGGCCGGCCCCGTTGTCCGCGGCCACGCCGAAGAAATCGCGCTCGCCGGGATTGAGCGTGACGTCCTCTCCCTTGAGGGATGGCGTATATGCCATCTCGATAACGGTCGCGGAACCGGATTCCTCGGGCGTCTTGCCGACGACGGAGGCAAAGCTGGGCTTGATTTCGTACCCTGAACGGTCCGTGAATACTGCGTTCTTCACGACTTCGGAGAGGTCGCTGGCCCGCACCGGGAACGCCGTCTGATTGGAAACCGGCCAGACGCCTGCCTGAAGGCCGGTGATGTTGAGATATTCCCGCGCGCGCACGGAAACGACACCTTCCGTGCTCAGCGCATCCTTCAGCGGCGTCAGTTTCCTTTCACGGAAGCTCTCTCCGATTGACCGCGCGATCTTGCCAAAATCCGTCTTCGTACCGAAGCCGAAACCGACAGTTCCGATTGTGGGCGAGCCGATGCCGAATGGTTCTCCGGTATTCAGGCGAGCCCGGAAAGTAACGCCGATCCGGAAATCGGGTAGCTTGTCCCTCCACGATGTCAGCGGCGGAACCTCATGCGCCGTCGCAAGCATCTCCGGCGTGAACGGCGAAACCTCCGGCTGCACGGTTGCCCTTTGCTCGGGGGGCAGGTTGTAGTTGATCAGGATTTCCTGCCCTTCCGGCGCTGCCGCTCCGAGCGTGTAGCGCATCAACGGGTGCGAGCCGCCGTCATTGGTGGCCAACAGGATCGATGCATCGTCGGGCGGAGGAGGTATCAACGGAGATTGCCCGGTTTCGCCGTCCGGCTTGTCGACCGGCGGCGCCGTTCCCTCGGCATCTTGCGCTGGCGCGATTCCATCGCCTTCGGCCATGCCTTCGATCAGGTCAGGCTGGCGCAGGACAACTTGCCGCTGTTTGGGCGTTGACGCGGCCTGGTAGTCGAAACCTTCATTGCGTGTGAAACCGCCGACGAAGTTGCCGTCAGGATCCATCTTCCGCCAGCCATAGACCTCGTTCCACGGAACGCTGCCGTTTATGGCCACCTCGTCTTCCAAGGCCTTGCCTTGATTAAGTTGCCAGCCGCCGGCCTCGAACTCGGTGGGAACGTGGTGGCGCGGACTTTTTGGGTTTACCACGTAGAGATAGGTGTAACCCTGCTCCCTTGCCGAACGGGAGTTCTGCGAAACAAAGGCCTTCGCCCCCTCGATCGAACCGCTCGTGCCAACAAAGCGGCCACGGGTGTTGCCCGTGACGTAGTTGTACAGCGAGATCCCTTCGGCATTGTCGACCCACAGCCCGGTCGCGGGTGGCGGCGAAAACCCACCATCGGCCATGATCTGCGCGGGGGAGCGCGTGTCGGCACGGAAGACAAATGGACGGGCGTGGTCGCGGACCGTTTGCGTGACACCCGCCGTCGTTTCGTTCCGCTCGGCCGATGACGCGGCCACCTCCGGGCCCGCTTCTTCTCCGGACGTCCGGGAAGCGACCGGTGTGATCTCGCCATTGCCGTCCACGGCAAATATTGCCCGGCTGACATTTCCGTCGCCATCGGCGATGAAAAGCCGTGGCGCGGATTGGCCGTCGACAGTCGCCTGCGTCACGCGGGGATCGCGCGGGGCATAGGAGGCAGCGTCTGTTGCCTGGGCGCTCGCCTCAGGCGGCAACCAGTGGCGATATATGTTGCCGATAATCCGCGCATCGTTGAGCGCTTGCACCAGCTCCGCGGAAGGCGGCGCGTCGAGGAAGACCCAGCGTGGCTCGTAGCCCGGAATCCTGTTCCGCAAGGCAACATCCTTGTTGATCTGCTCCTGGATGCTGGAGGTCAGCGGCACCTCTCTCATATGCGGCGCGCCGCTGATGGTCGTCCACAAATTGTACGTCTTGACCTCGATGGCCTCCATTCCACGGACGGTATGGACCGGCGCATCGACATGACGTCCCCCTGGACGCGTGACGGGGAATGGCCCGTTCGGGTCGAGCGGTACGGGGAAATGCTGCTGGCCCGCGGAGCCGTTGAGTTCCTGTATGTAGATTTCGCCGGCCTGCCATTTGTCCGGCTGCCTCATGCCCCGGACCTGCTCAAGCGTGTGGGTCGTTGGCGGGTCAGGGCCGATTTCCTTGGGCTGATGCCCGGCCGGAAGCACTCGCTGAGTGTCCACAAGGCCTAGCGGAATAGAACCATCCCGTCGCAAAGGCAGAATGAGCGGTGCGTCCGTTGCGGGATCGCGCAGCAGCACGTGCGTCTTGCCGGCCACGTCCTGGGCTCGCGGCAGTTCCCCGTGCCGGTGCACGAAGATGGTGTCCGCGCTCGTCGGCTGATCGCCGAGGACCACGGCATCCACCATCTGCCCGTCTTCAGCGCGAACCCTGATGATGTCGGCACCGCCGCGTCCGGCGATCGGCGTGAGGTCCGCTGTTGTCCTTGTCGAGCCCGATACGACGATCTGCTCGGGGCCGCCATCTCGGCCAGGAATGATGATAGAATCCGGCTCGATCACCGGCGTTTGCTGGCCAGGGGTGTCAGTCAGGTTACCGGTTCCGCGGCCGGGCCGGTAGGTTGCGATCGTCCTCACCCCCGCGCCAGTGCCCATCACGCCGGTTCCCAGACCGAGCACGCTGTTCGCCAGTTCAAGCCCGGACATGTCGCCGCCATGTATCGCAAGGTCGACGCCTGACTGGACAACAAGGGGCGCACCGACCGTCAGGGCGGTGGCGTCCAACCCATGGGCGGCCATGTTCACCCCGCCTGCCGTGCGGGTATAGTTGGCGACTTGCGTCGCATAGGGCGAGGCAGTGTAGGCGAATTCTCTCCCTGCGAGGTTTATGGTGCCGGATTTCATGGGCAGCGCGCCGATGCTGCCCGGCAGCGCCCGGCTGGCCGGGATGCCGGCGCGCACCATGCCGAAGCTGCGCAGGGCGCTGCCGCCGACGGGCAGCGCCGTCGCCGCCATCATGCCCATATTCATCAGCGATTCTTTGTCGCCCCATTCGCCGCCGTGGTTCAGATAGTCGGCCTGCTTGAAGGCCGTCCGGCCGGCGAGATACACGCCACTGCCAATAGCGATTGGCGCCGCGACCGGCGCCAGGGGCGTGAACGACAATACGGTCGCGACGCCGCCAACAATGCCGACGACGGGATCGACAACCTTGTCCCAGGTCGAGACGTTGCGCGCCTGCACGACATCAAGCGAGATTCTGCCGTCGGCGCCGGCAGTCATCTCAAGGTTCTTCGGCACGATCAACTTGCCATCTTCAGAGAACTGGCGGTTGTTGTCCTGGAAGTCCTTGAGGCTGTCGAACTTCTGGCCCGCGGCGTCGATGTATCTGGTGCCTTCGTCGGTCCTTACGGCGTAGAGCGCCGTTTGATGCGGAGAGCTGCCTTCCTCGGAATAGAATATCGGCACGACACGGACGTCGGCGTTGTCGCCGCCTGTCTCGTTGATCTCGTCGATGATCTTCTGCCGTGCCTCGCGCCCGTCTTCCGTGCTCGGATCGATGCCGGCAGTCCGGTCGATGGTCCGGGACAGCTCGGTGGCGTCCAAATCCTGGAACTCATTGTTGAATCCCGAATTCAACAGACTCTGGAACCTACCTTGGTAGATGCCATCGAGCGCGCCCTGCTCGTCGCGTTCGAGATACTCCGCTTCCGTCGTTCCGGTGGTGTCGGTCAGCAGCTCCGGATTTCCGAGGCGCATTTCGTTGTAGGCGATGCTGTTGTCCAGCATGCTCTTGGACTGCGTGAGTTGGTCCCCTTGTGCCTCGGCGTCTGCTAACCGTACGCCGGCAAGAGCCAATTCCGGGTTTACCCAGCCACGCAACTGGGTCATGCTTCCATCTCCGGACGGGATTTCGATGTCGGTGTAGACCAGCTTGCCACTTTCCGTAAGCGCCGCTAGCCCTTGCGACCGAACCTGTTCCGCCACATCCGGCGCCACTTCGATGGTCTGACCGCCGACCTGAATCGGAACGCTCGTCTCGCCCGGCGCCAACGTGCCTTCCGGCGGCGTTGCGGTGCCGGTCCCGTGGGTCTGCACCAGCTCGTTGTAATCGGTCCGGAGGCCGGGCAGCTGCTTGTCGATCGCGGCGAGGTTTTCGGTGACGCCGCTGTGGAGCAACTGGTTCAGTTCGAGCGCCGCGCTTTCGACACCGCCCTTCGCCGCGGCCAGCGGCGAGGCGACGCACACATTGCCTTCGCTTGTTGGGCCGGCCAACTCCATCCACTCTCGATTGAGCGGGCGGCCGCGCATTTCGTCCGTGTAGTTGGTGTCATTCGGGTTCACCGCCAAGGCCACTTCGAGCACGTGGCCGTCCTCGCCGCTGAAGACGTCGTTCTCGTAGCGGTTCTGCAGCATCAGCTTGCCGTCTTTGATGACGACCTCGCTGTCGATGAGCTTGCCGGTATGCTCTCCGGCGCCGTTCTTATAGCCGTTCGGATCGAAATGATGCGGATTTCTCTGCCGATAGTCGGCTATGGCGCGAGTCTCGAACTCCTGGAGTTCTACGCCTAGAGCGGCGTCGGTCTGAAGCGCGCCGAAGTAATTGTTGTAGGCCTCGCTTAACCCCAGCTGTTGCCCTGCGCCGACGGATTGCAGCGCGGTCTCCGGAGCGACCCAGCGCCATTCCGTGCCCGTCGTTCCGTCCGGTCGCGTCACATCGACCTGGACGCGTATCGGCTTGTCGCCATTCGACAGCGCCGTGATGTCGCCCGAATTGTTGTACGCTTCCGCGACTTCGGGGGCGACCTGCAGCTTCTGCCCGCCGATCTCGATCTCGACCGGCTGGGCGCCCTCGGCCAGCGTTCCGGGCGGCGCGTCGATGGCTCCGGTCATGCTGACGTTGAAGTCGATGATCGCCTTGTCGCCTGCCTTGGTCTGCAGGTCGACATCGGAGAAGAGCTTGTTGATGTCGGCTCTCGCCTGCTTTCCCTTGGCGACTTCGGCATCGTAGTCGTAGTTGGATCCGGCCGCGGTAGCGACCGGTGTCGTGCCGCCCGGATAGAACGGCATCGCCGCTTGCTGGCCGATCGCCTGGTCGAGCGAGGTCACAGCCTGATCGTAGTGGCCGCGCGCCTCGCTTGCCTGGCCATATGCGTCATGGGCCAGGGTCTGGGCTTGCTGCGCATCGGCAAGAGTGCCGGGCGCCGTCGATGGATTCCATTGCAGGCCATGGGCCGCCAGGGCATCGTTCACCTGCGCGCGTAGGTCACGCATCGTGCCATTGAACTCAGGCGTCTTGGCGTAGACTTGCAGATCGGCCTCGCTGGCCGTGATCAGCGAGTTCGTCTCGACCACCCGGGAGTTCGCGCCCGCCTCGGCGGCAGCGGCGCGCGCAACCTCCGGATGCACCCACCTCCAGGAGCCGTTGACATTGATTGGCACCCATTTGTCGGCCGTGCCGCCGTTCGTTGCGATAGGCGTCTGCGTCGCGTCCGGCTGCGTGATGCCGGCAGGCGGCGGGGTGCCGATCAGCTCTCCCGGCGATCCCGGCGGCGGCGCGCCGATCGGATCGATGACCTGGCCTTCCGGATTGAGCGTCGGTTCCGCCGGCCTTCCGGAACCGTATTTACCCTCGGCGTCCACACGGGCCTGGGTCGCGTCCGCCGCCTGCTGCTGCTGGCCGGGCAGACGCGTCTGGGCCAGCTGACTTTCCGCGAACGCCTTCTGAGCCTGGCCCAGCCTGGCGATCTCCGGATCAGCGCTGTTGGGCGTCGCTTCCATCAGCATGGTCGCGAAGGAGTCCTGCACAGAGCCCGCCTTGATCGTCTGCTGATCGCCATTGCTGGTGTTGGTGAGCGTCCTGTCGCCATTTGGCGCGGTCGTCAGCTGATAGCCGTTGAAAGTGACGGTGGTTGTGGTCTGTTCGGATCCATCCGCGCCCTTCGCCTTGACGACTTCGGTCCTGCGTCCGTCGGCGTCAATGGTAATGTCGGTTGTCGTATTCGACCTGGGGTCGAGTTCGCGCGTTGTCTGGGCACCGGTCTCGGCATTTCGTTCGGTATGCCTCGTCACGCCGTTGCCGTCGATGGAATCGCTGGTGCTGTTGCCATTCGGCTTGGTTACGGTGACGTTGGTCGAGTCGTGGTCGTAATCGTGAGAGTAGCTGGTCGTCTGACCGCTCTGTGGCTCGGTCACCTCGACGACATGGCCCACGCTGGTTTGAGTTTCCGTGACCGTCATGCCTAAGGCCTGCATCCCGGCAATGACCTGGTCGCGGCTGATGCCGCGCGTCTCGGCAATTTCGTGGATGGAGCGCCCTTGGGCCAACTCTTTCTGGATGGATGGAATGCTCTGGTCGCCGCCGACAGCGAGCATATTCTCCGTCGCCACCGGACCGACGAAATCCTGCAGGTGCGGCGGGCGCACATAATGCGAAGCGGGAGCCGGCATGCCGGGCGCGGATTGCCAGGGCGCCAGTTCGACCTTTTTGCCATCAGGGCCGATGACGACGGCGCTTGCCGTGCCGTCCTGCGCTATGGTGGTCTCGACCCTAGTTCCGTTGGGATGGCTCGTCTCGACGACCCTGCTTCCGGCACTGTCCATGTCGAGGTCGTCAACACGTGTCGTGGTGATCGTTCCCGTTTTGGAATCGTAGTTCTGGTTCACTTTCCAGCCCGATTCGTCACGAACCGGATTGGAAACAGGCGCCGTCTGCGGGTTCTCCTGGACCGTTGTGTAATAAGTTCCGTGCTGGAAATCGTAGTGTTCGGTAATGGTTCGGCCCTGCGCGTCATCGATGACGGTGGTGCGCACGTCGCCATTGTCGCTGGTCGGCGGCGTCACGACCGGCTGGTTGCCTCCGGCCAATGTCGTAATCACCGCCTCGCGGGTCATGCCGCGCTCCTGTGCAACCTGCTCGGTGCTCTTGCCGGCGGCCAGGTCGTTGAATATCCCTTCAGAAAGGTTCGGTTGCAGCAACGGTGTAAACGTTGGCTGCGCGAGCGATCCGTTTTGAGGGAAGAGCGGGGCAATCTTCGGCGGCTCCGCCGGCCTGGGTTGCGGGGGCGGCGGAGGAGGAGCCGGAGGCGTCGGATTCGTTATTCCGAGCTTCGCGAGGTCTTCCGGTGAACCGTAATACCTTCCAGCCCGATACGTCACACGGCCAGCGGCGTCGACGACCTGCACCATTCCTAGCTCCCGAATTCCATTCCGCCAGCAGTCGAAACGCGATGCCGACAGGCCGTATGCCCGCTTGGGGAAGAGATCGGGAACATGAGCTGGTGTCTGGTGACCGTGCTTGCCGCAGCATTTGCTACGGCCGTCGCGGCGCGGATCGCATCGGCAATCGGCTGGAGGAAACGAAACGACATAATCGCCATGGCCCTCTCCCGCTGGATTGGGTCGGGCTCTGCGAGCCGGCTAGACCCGTTCCGCGAACGGATATTTCCTTGTTGACACCCTACGGGCGCGCCTTCCGCTCGCAAAATCCAGTTGGTTCATGAATGCCGAAAGGAGCCGGGTTTCTCACACCAGATTGAGCTGGCGCAGATGCCGCACGACAACCGGATAGGTATCGGGCCTGATATATTCTCCGGCCCTCGAGCCCTTGAAGAGAGCGTCAAGCAGCTCGCGATCCTCAACGATCGATATGCCACGACGCCTTGCTTCGGCCGCGATCGTCATTCCGGGCTTCCCGGATCCCTTGGCCGTAACGACAGGAATCCGCGTTTCGCCGCCGACATAGCGCAGTCCCACAGCCCGGTCGCCTACAACGGCAACGAAGGACGAGTCCTTCACCTTAAGCTTCTTAGGCGCGGACAGCGTTTCGCGGCGCAAGCGCTGAAATTCGCGCTGTATCAGCGGGTCGCCTTCGACGTCCTTGTGCTCGCGCCTGTATTCCGTCGCGGACATGCGCATGTCGCGCATGAACAGCTGACGCTGGATTGGAAGATCGGCAAGGCCGATGACGATGAAGGCTATGGCGGCAGCAAATCCAAGCGGCGTAACGATACCGAGAATGACAGGAATCAGGCAGGTGTCACCACAGCCCGGAGCTTCGACGATTGGCCTCAGCCAGGCCAGCAGGATGATGACGAAGAGAACAGTCAACAGCAGCAGTTTCACCAGCCCCTTGGCGAACTCGACGACGTTTCGCAACGAGACGATCCGCTGCAAGCCTTTCACCGGATTTATGTTCTCGAATTTCGGCTTGATCGGCTCGCTAGAGAACACCGGTCCGCCCATGATGACGGCAGCCGAAAGTACAGTCGCGACGACGACGACAATCGCTAACGGCAGGAGCGTCAGCAGAACCGCCCAGCCGAATTCCTCGCTGACGCGTCCTATCTCCGCCTCGAATGGATGGGTCGTCGCCTCGATGACAACATCGAGCAGCCTGTCGACACGCGCAGCTATGTCGGGCCACGCCATATTGAGATAGGCAAGCGCGAAAAGCAGCGCGACCGCCGAAACGAGATCATGACTTTGCCATGCCTGACCTTTCTGGCGGGCGTCCCTGAGCTTCTTGTCGGACGCTGGAAGGCGTTTTTCCTCGGTTTCTTCGGACAATGTTGCTTCCTGCCGAACTCAACCCTGGCTGGTTTTCCGAAGGCCTGAGTTAGTTGCCGGTGTCGGATTGGTCCTGATTGTTGGCGCCGCCCAGCGGATCGTCCTCCTCGCCGTAAAGGTAGCGCTTGGCGGCGCGCACTCCGGGTGCAGCGCGTGCGGGTCCCATCCGGCGACCCTCGACGAGGTCGCGTTGGCTTTCGGCCATGCGCTGGAGATTGTAGGCGTTCGCGCAGCCCGGCGGTAGATGCGGTCCTAGCGGCGGTGTAATCGTCTGAGACGTGCTGGCGAGAGAAGGATCGGTATCGGCCGGTTCACCAAGGCAGGCATCGGGAACAAGAATTGAGCCATCGGCACCTTTTGCGGAACCGCCGTCGGTCGAGATATAGCTATAGCCTGGCGAGTAATCGGACTCCGGTTCGGTCTGGCAGCCGGAAATGCCAAGGCTAAGTAGGACGATCAGGGGCAGGGAATGGTTGGTCACGATCATCTTCGCTCACTTCACGATCATACCGGTGTTGCGCGATTTTCGGGCAGCCTTGCGCTTCCTGGCCGGCCGGTCGATCGGCGTTGCCAGATCATGGCTCCTCACCGGCTCCACCAGATAGGGCGTGATCAGGACCACCAATTCCGTCTCTTCCTTGCGAAAGCGCTCGGACCGGAAAAGTGCGCCGAGGACCGGAACGTCCCCGGCTATCGGCACCTTATCCAGGTCGCGGGAGAAGGTTTGCTGAAAAAGACCAGCAATCGCAAAGGTTTGCCCGCTTGCAACCTCGACGGTTGTGTCGACCCTCCGCACTGTAAAGCTCGGCAGGTTGAAGCCGTCCACCGTAACCGACGTCCCTGTAACCGAGGGAGTGCTGACCTCCGGCTTGACATGCAGGCCGATACGATTGTTGCCGATGATCGTAGGGGTAAAAGTCAGCGATACCCCGAAGGGCTTGTACTCGGCGGTGACCGTGTCCTCGCTTTGCGGGATCGGAATGGGTATCTCGCCACCGGCGAGAAAGCTCGCTGTCTGCCCGCTCACCGCGGTCAAGTTGGGTTCGGCGAGGATTTTGAGGACTCCGTTCTTTTTCAGCGCGTCAATTATTACCTCGAAATTGAAGCCGGTGTCATGGGAAAGGCCCGCCTCGAAATTGCCTCCTGCGCTGTCCGGGAAGGCGTTGTTCTGGAGCATGCCGAATTCGAAGCCGCTTGACCGGTAACCAATGTTCCAGTCGATGCCATAGGATTGCAGTTCGCTGCGCGAAACCTCGGCGAAGCGAACCCGGATGTTGACCTGCTGCGAACCTTGAATTGTGGTGTCGTTCAGCGGCTCTTGATCTGGCGGCGAGAAGGTGCGGGCGACGTTGTCAACGTCGACGGCCTCATCCATGTCGGCCGCCTCTCCCATGGCGACGATGCGGGTGCCGAAAATTGCCAGATCGGTTGTCCCGGTGGCGTTAAGCGCTCGGTTCGCTTCGTTGGCCGGAGCCGCATCCATCGTCACGCGGAGCAGCGCGGTCGCCTCGACCTGCTTGTCGCCGGTGACCGCGATGAGATTGGTGACGCCCGGCTTCAGGCCATAAACATAGACGATGTCGCCGGCGACGACTTGCAGGTCGGCGATTGTCGTGTCGGCGATCAGCACCGACTCGACCGGCCCGTTGAAACGCAGGAGGTGTCCCTGACCGACGGCCACATTGACCACGAATTTGCCCGAGAGACCTTGGGTGTTCTCCTGGGCCGATACACGGCCCGCGACAAAGCATGCCATCAGCAAGACTAACGTCATGGAAAGCCAGCGCATGCGGCAATCAGTTGCCGGACATGCGGCTGTCGTAATTCGGTTGTCGATCATTAATCCCCCTCGGCAGATAGTATTTCGGCCACGCGCAATTTCACGGATCACGACATGTTCATGTCCCCTGGCCGGCATCTGCCATTGCCGGTAGCGACCGCGGTCCCCGAAAATTCGCGGTAGCCTCCTGTGTTCCTCCAATCATCGCGAGCGGCTGCACGTTGAATTCCGGGGCAAGCTCCTGATAGGCCAAGACGGGAAAGAGAATGCCGTTATGCGCCAACAGGCTGCGGACATGGCGGCGAACGTCACCGGATGCGAGCACGACGGGCAGGGCGCCGGCCTCGGTCTTGGCCTGCGCTTTCTGGAGCTGAGCCACCAGCGCCTGGATCTGACTGCCCGTCGGATTGAAATGCGTGCCGGAAGGCGACGACTGAATCGAATTTCTGATGGCGTCCTCAGCCGGCCTCTGCAGCACATAGGCCGGGATGACATTATCTTGGTTCGCGGCGCGGAAGCTGATCTGGCGCCTGAGGGCTGTTCGCACCTGCTCGGTCAGCAGCAGGACATCCTGCTCACGCTGGCCTGAATCGGCGATTGCCTCGAGAATGAGACGAATGTTGCGCACCGGGACATTCTCGGACACCAGCCGGCGTAGCACGTCGGCGATCTTCTGCAGCGGCAACGTTTCCTGCGCCTGGCGGACCAGATCGCTATATTCAGCCTCCGCTTCGGTCAGCAGCTTGCGGGTTTCCTGAATGCCCACGAAATGGCTGGCATATTGGCGCAGTGCGTAGGCGAGCCAGCGGCCGATAATATCGAGCGGCGGCAGGACTTCGATATCGGCACGCGTGAGGCTTGCTGCGCCCGCTGCATCGACCCACAGGGACTTCCTCGCTCCAGCAACGCCCGGTCCCTCATCGACGCTCACATTCGCGAGGTCGACATGTTCGGGAGCTTCATCGACAAACAGCTTTCCGGCAGGGATTTCCGCTTCAAGGATAGGCGCCCCTTCAAGGTCGATGCGAAGGCGGCGCGCAGGCATGGCATCGTCCACGATTCGTTCGGCTGCGGGAATCTCGATGCCCAGATCGGTGAATATCTCGCGTCTGACATTGCTGACGCGGCGGCTCGAGTTCGGTATCGAGCGCATCGCTCGCAAGGCTTGGGCCCAGTCGTATCGCCAGTGGCGACGACGACAGCAAGGCGATCGCAGCTTCCTGCGCCTCCGCTCGCTGCAGCGTCACAGGCTTGCTGCCTGTTTCTCCAATCCGTTGCTCGGGCGACGCTTCGAAAAGGCTGCTACGGCCGCGGGCAAGGTAGGCCGCGGCGGCGCAGGAAAGGGCAAGTCCTGCAAAGATGATGGTGGGGAAGCCGGGCACGAAGCCGAGCGCGAGCATGATAACGGCGGCGAGGCCGAGGGCCCGCGCATTGCTCGTCAGTTGCGACACGACCTGGCTGCCGAGCCCCCTTCGCCCTCGTCACCGGATACCCGTGTCACCATCACGCCCGCCGAGACTGCGACAAGCAGAGCGGGAATCTGCGCGACCAGCCCGTCGCCAATCGAGAGCAACGTATAGATGCTGGCTGCTTCACTCGCGCTCATTCCGTGTTGCATCATGCCGACGGTGAAGCCGCCGACGAGATTGACGAGAATGATGATGATGCCGGCCATGACGTCGCCCTTGACGAACTTCATGGCGCCGTCCATCGCGCCGTAGAGTTGGCTCTCGCGCTCGAGCTGCTGACGAAGGTGGTGCGCCTGGGCGCGGTCTATGTCGCCGTTGCGCAATTCGGCATCGATACTCATCTGCTTGCCCGGCAGTGCGTCCAGCGTGAAGCGCGCGGCCACCTCGGCGACGCGCTCGGAACCTTTGGCGATGACGATGAACTGGGCGATGGTGATGATCAGGAACACGATCAGGCCAACGACTATCGAACCACCGACAACGAATTCGCCGAATGTCGTGACGATTTCGCCCGCGTCGGCCTGCAGCAGGATGAGCCGGGTGGTGGTAATGGTGATTGCCAATCTGAAAATCGTCGCGACCAGGATCACCGAAGGCATCGCCGAGAATTGCAATGGACGCTCTGCGTAGAGCGCCACAATCAGGATCAGCATGCTGAAGGCGATGTTGGTGGTGATCAGGATGTCGACCAGAAAGGTTGGCAGCGGAATGAGCATCATCGCCACGGCGACGAGCATCAGCACAGCGATTACCAAGTCGCCGCGCCCGGACACCTTGACAAGAAAAGGCAGCAAACGCTCAAGCATGGCTGTCCAGCATCTGGTGATTGTCGAGGAACCGGCGGAAGGACTGCCGCGCCTCGCCAGGACAGCCGGCCGCCAACAAAGCACGACTTTTCAGCAGCGTGAGCCCGGGGTGATCTGCACCGTCGATCGTCTCAAGCTTGCTAATCGCGGCGAGAGCCTTTTCCGGTTCGCCGTCAAGAATGAGCAGATGCGCGAGCGTGCGCAGCACACCGGCGTCGTCCGGCGCCAGTTGCGCGGCGATAAGCAGATACGCAGCGCCACGCTTGGCCTGACCGTGGCAACCATAGAGATATCCCAGCATATGCATCAATTGTACGGTGTCGCGCACGCCGTTCAGATGTCGGTCCCTCCATGCAACTTCTTAAGTATTTCGAGATGCCGGTTGATCTCGTCGCGCATGAGCGCATCCGCCATCGAACGCAGTTGTTCGCCGCCTCCGAGGCGCGGAAGCAACTCGCTGATGCAATCCTCCAGAATGGAGGCGGCGCGCCGCAAGATGGCCGGATCGGGGATACGTGGACGCACATACTGCACCAACATATCATTGATCGGGGTGCCGGATGGACCGGCTTCGAACAAGATGGCGCCGTTCTCGATGCCTAGGGCTTCCCTCGATCCGCCGGCATTGTTCGTCTTTTGCTCGACTGCGTCGGGCCGTCGGCGCTCGACCTGTTGGCCACGAGTAGCTCCCGCTCGCGCATGCGGTGAAACCGCATCCAAGTTGGAGACGTCGAGTCGTGAACCTTCGATGCGGCGGCTCATGGATACCTCAAGGCAATGGTCGCTCCGTCCTTGCCAAGTATCAGCGCGTCCTCGCCGATCCGCTTGATCGACCAGCCGTTTTCGACGAACGCGCCTTCATGATAGCGAGCACCGTCGGCCGTGATGATATAGGGCCGGTTGCCATACCAGATTGCCTGAAGCGCCAGCTGCGGCGCAGCTTCGGCGCTGGCGACAGCCACGGTCGACGCCAGCATGAACTTCGCACCATGGGTTTGATCGAACCAGGCCTGCACGTTCGCCCATGCCTGGCTCCGATCTCTCGGCACCGTTCCGGCCACACTGATACGGCCGTCATCGACGTGTATATCCAGCGGCCCAATGCCGGCCTCCTCGATCTTCTGCGTCAGATCTCGCGTCGCTGCAGTGACCGACCTATCGCCCGCAGCGGTAGCCGATGCTTCAGTGCCGGCTGCCGGAAGGGCCGCTGCCAAGGCTTTCGAAACATGTTTGGTATCAGCCATGGATAGCTGGTTGGCCACCACGGAAAGGACGAAGACGCCGACGAGGCCAATGAGAGTCAGTGCCAAGGTGCGCGAAAGAAATGAACGCTCCGCGTCGTGCTGCTGATGTCGTATCCGCACCATAGCGCCGCCGATGCGCGCATTGAGCGGCAGCCGGCATTTTTGGCCGTGTCCCTGCGGCACCACGCCCTTGTCAAGCAGCACATCGCCGCCGAAGGCTTCAATCTCGACTGAGGAGCCACTGAGGCGCAGCCGCGCATGACTTGGCGCCACGCCTTCGTCCCTCAGCACGATATCGGATTCAACATTCGATCCGATCGAATGGAACTCGCCGTCAAGTGCAAGCTGCGCGCCGGCGTGAAGTCCGTCGGTGACCTCGAGCAGGATAATGGGGGTTGCGACAGGCGCAAATGCTGCTAGCGCCGTGCTAGCAGAATTGCGCGTTCCGAGCCCCGGTTCGCCGCCCATCTTCGCCTCCTAAGCAGATGCACAAGCCGCTTTGAGAGGATGCGCGACAGCTATCGCGCACCCGGATCGTCTGCGCCGCTCGAAGTTTCCGCGACGCGACCTGTCACGATGACCGTTAGGACTTCTGGGCGGCGCTGCCCATGTCCTTGGACGTGCCCATCTGGAAGTCGTGCTCCATCTTGTGGGTGTCCTTCTTCACCTCGAGCGCGAACATACGTTCCTGCTGCGCAATCATTTTGTCGAGCATCGCTTCGGGGTTGGTGCCGCCTATGGAAGGGACCGTCGTCATGATTGGACTCCTCGCTGGGATTAAGTCGTATCAATGCAGATCGCCGACGCTCCGTTCGACGCCTACGCGCAAACCTTACGGAAGAGTTACGGCGGGACGAAATCCATTTGGTTTGTGGCGTCACGCCGAGACGGCAGACGGTTCGTCAGCGGATCTCGCCGGGTCGGCAGTTCGGGCAGGAAAGGCTCTCAAGCAGCTCGCTCGCGTCGCGCAGGAACGACATTTCCTGGCCCATGTAGCTGATGAGGAAAGCCGCATAGACGACGAGCAGCAGGCTGAAGACCAATGTCTTGACCACCAACGACATGGCGAAGACATTCATGTGGGGGGCGGCCTTCGCCACGAAGCCTAGCAGCACGTCCGACAGCAAAAGACCGACGACGATCGGGAAACTCAGGACGAGCGCCATGGTGAGAACGCGTGTCAGCAAATCGAGAAAGACATCCGCCGATTCGGCGCTGAAGACCGGCATTAGGCTTTCGATGGGCCACAGCCTGTAGCTGTCGAACACCGTCGTCAGCATAAATTCGAGGCCGCCTGCAGCGAGGAACAGCGCGATCAGGGTGATTGCAAAGAGAGTGCCGGTGGGGCTTGTCTCATGCGTCATCATCGGGTCGATCAGCGATCCCATGGTCGAGCCACGCTGGAGGTCGACAATGTCGCCGGCCGCCTCGGCCGCCCAGAATGGCACGCCGAGCACGAGGCCCAGTGTCGCGCCGACAAGCATTTCCTTCATGCCGAGGATGACGAAGGTGGCCACTGTGAAATCGACGCCGCGCAGCGCCTCTGTCAACGCCGGATAGAGTGGGATCGCGAAAGCGATGGCGACGCCGTTCCGCAACAGGCCAGTCAGCCGCAGGCGGGAAAACAGCGGCAGGACGACGATGAAGCCCAGCATGCGCGCGACGACGAAACCCGCCGCCAGAATGTAGAACTCGGCCTCTTGGAGCCAGCCCAGAAACGATTCCATTCCCTAGCGCGTCGCAGTTGGAAATTCGTCGAAAATCGCGGTCGCCTGTTCCGCGATCTGATGGGCCATAAAGGGCCCGGTGATCAGGATGACTACCAGCACGACGACGAGCTTGATCGTCTGCGGCAGCGATTGATCCTGGATCTGGGTCAGGGCCTGGATCAGGCCGATCAACAGGCCCGTGACCAACGAAACGACAATCGCCGGCGCCGACATGAGCAGCATGATCATAAACGCCTCTTGGACCTTCGCGAGTATGATGTCGCTGTTCATTTTCTTGATGTTCCTTGGCGCCGAGGGGTCAGGCATAGCTGAGGATCAGCCCGTGCATCAGACGCGACCATCCGTCGATGGCGACGAACAGAAGCAGCTTTAGCGGAATGGAGATCAGCACCGGCGACACCATGATCATGCCAAGCGTCATCAGCACATTGGCAACGACGATGTCGATGATCAGGAAGGGCAGGTACAGCAGGAAGCCGATCTCGAAGGCGCGGGTCAGTTCCGATGCAACGAAGGCCGGGATAAGGATGGAAAGATCGTCGTCGCGCACATTTTTGCGCGCTTCCTCCGGCCAAAGCCTGCCTGTGCCTTCAAGAAAGAATTTACGCTCATTCGGCTCGGTGAAGCGTATGAGGTGCACCTTCAGCGGTTCCTTGATCAACTCGGCGGCAGCTCTGACGTCATCGACAGTCTCGAATTTCGTCTGGCCCTGCAGCCGATTCGACATTTCGCTCAGAAGCGGCGTGGTGATGTAGCTCGTCAGCACCAGCGCGATGCCATAGAGCACCAAATTCGGCGGCATCTGCTGGACGCCCAGCGCGTTCCTTATCAGGAAGAGCACGATCGAGATTTTGAGGAATCCCGTCATCGTCACCACGGCGAGCGGCACCAACCCAACGGTGCCGATGGCGATCAACAGGACCAGAAGGCTGGGCGCCCCTTCAATCATTTTGCGAAAATGCGCCTGACGCGAATGCCGAGGCCTTCGCCGATCCTGACGATTTCACCTTGTCCGATGCGCTTGCCGCCGGAAATGATGTTGATGCTGTCCGCCGCAGCGTCGGGGAGCGGAAGAACAGCGCCGGGGGCGAGTTTCCTGACCTGTTCGACGGACAGGGTCGCGCGGCCTGCTTCGAAGACCAGCGTTACCGACAGGTCGCTCACGTCAAGGTCTTCAGGTTGCTCGCCGATAGATCGCATCCGGCCTGAACTCATCATCCACTCCCATCTTGAACCCGTGACCCTCCGCAGGCGGTCGAGTAACCGCACGCCGGACCCTGCAAATTCGACCGGCGCTGCGAACACGCCGCCCAACTCGACCATTGCCGACACCGACTCGCCGGAGGTATCGTCGATCACCACGACATCGCCGGCGGCGAGGTCTTCGAGTTCTGCCAGCGTGATCCGAACCGCGCCGCGGCAAATACTGAGAGACAAGAGCGGATCGACAGCTTCCGCTGCCGGCGCCGGCGCGGCGACATCCAGAAGGCGAGCCAGACTGAGCGCTAAATCCTTATCGTCGAAAAGCAGGAGGCCCATCGGGGCACCATCACCATGATGTAGCGCCAGCCGAAAACGCGCTGCGTCTGCCGCCGAGCTCTGCGCGAAAGCGACAGTTTTCAGCTCAACGGCACGGCCGAGATGCTGCTCGAAATCAGTCAGTTCCTGCGCGACCAGTGCTTCGACGAGTAGCGCGGCATGCGCGGAATTGAGCTGTTCAAGATCGGCCACCAAGTTCTGGCGGGCAAGCATGCCCATCAGGAGACTCCGATCCACATGCAGCGAGGCTTCGGCGTCGCCAACTGCGACCGTGATCGCCGTATCCCAAGCCCGCGCTTCGTCCAGGCACCATTTGGCGGTGGCCGTTGCCGCCATTCCGCCAAGTTCAAACCGGATCGCTGGCCGGCCCCGGTAGAATGCGTTCAGAGCCTCCAGATCGTCCGGCGAAACCTTTTCGAGTTCCAGCCGCTCCCATCCGGATGCGGTCCGCGAAGACCTTGCCCGCTGGCGATGCGCCGACTTCCGGCCGCCTGGCTGCGTGTCGGCTGGGGGAGGGGACGTGGATTTCAGCATGAGTCTGCTAGGCGTTCCGCGGGCTTGTAGTCCTCTTCCGCCATCAGTTCGACCAGCGCGGCTTCACGTATCGCGCCGCGCTCCGCCACCTTGGTGGCGAGAGCGTCGATCTTTTCAAGGACCAACCGGGCACGGCGCAGCTTGTCTTTCGCTTCCGCGAGCTCAAGCCAACGGGCATGAACACGCTGCTCCGCGGCATCCTTGGCTTCGGCCAGCCTGGCTGCCTCGAATTGCGCGGCAAGGTATCTGTTCTCGAGATCCTGCATGCTGGCGACGCTCAGCTTCTGCCCGATCATCGCGTCCATCGCTATTCGCTCGGCGGCGGCTGCGCGCTCCAAGTGGCTCTCGATCGCCCTTGCGGCATCCGCGACGAGGCGCTCGGCCTCTTTGTGCGCCGCGTGGCTGCGGCTGGCTACCTCTTCGGCGCGCCGTAACCGTGCTTCCCGTATCGAGCGGGTGCCTGCGATGAACCTGGCGTCTTTCATGAAAGGGCAATCTCGCTCATGAGCCGCAGCGTCTCGGCAAGCGCCTCGCTCGATTTAGAATCCTGCCGCAGGAACGCGTTGATCCGGTCTGCCTTGGCTATTGCCTCGTCCGTCGTGGTGTCGCTGCCACGTTCGTATTCCCCTACGCGCAGCAGCAGTTCGACCTCGGCATAGCGCGACATCATTTCCCGGATCCGTCCCGCGTGTTCCCGGTGCTCCTGCGATACCACCGTGTCCATCAGGCGGCTTCTGCTGCGCAGGACGTCTATCGCCGGAAAGTGGTTACGCTGCGCCAGTTCGGTGGACAGAAAGACGTGGCCGTCCAGCAGCGCCTGAATTTCCTCCGCTACCGGGTCCATCGTCCCGTCGCCTTCCATCAGGACGCTGTAGAGGCCTGTGATCGAGCCGATGCGTCCTGGCCCGGCCCGCTCCAGCAGGCGTGGCAGCGCGGCGAAGAGCGACGATGGATAGCCGCGCCGCGTCGGCGGCTCGCCGGAAGCAAGGCCAATCTCGCGCTGGGCGCGGGCAAAACGGGTGATGTTGTCCATGGCGAGCAGCACGTGCTTGCCCTGGTCGCGGAAATATTCCGCGATCGCGGTCGCCGCGTGGGCCGCCTTGACGCGCTCGATGGCCGGCCGGTCCGATGTTGCGGCGACGATCACCGACCGCGCAAGCCCTTCCGTGCCCGCCTGGCGTTCGACGAATTCGCGCACTTCCCGTCCGCGTTCGCCGACCAGCGCGATCACGGCAACGTCGGCATCAGTGCCGCGGACAATGTCGGCAAGCAACATCGACTTGCCGACGCCCGGCGCTCCAAACAGGCCAACGCGCTGGCCGCGCGCGCAAGTCAGGAGCCCGTCGAGCGCACGAATGCCGAGCGTCATCGGCTCCGAGATCAGGCCGCGTTGCATCGAGGGCGGGGGATCGGCAATGACAGGATAGCTGCCGGCGATATCCGCCTCGTCGAGCGGTGCGCCGTCAAGAGGGTCGCCGAGCGCGCTGATGACGCGACCGAGCAGCGCCGGGCCTATACGGATTTGCTGGCTCTTGAACGTCGGAATAACCTCGGTGAGGCTCGACAGGCCTGCAATGTCGCCGAGCGGCAGCAAGATCGCCATCTCGTCGAGCAGTCCGATCACTTCGGCTTTGAGCCGCCTCTTGGTTTTCGGATCGACCAGGTCGCAGATCTCGCCAATCCGGGCCTCTTCAAGGGCGGCATGGATGATGGCCCCGGTGACCTGGCGCACTCTGCCGGTGCGCCGCCGCGCCGCGTCGTGACGCAGGCCGTTGCGAAGGTTGGGAACGATGTCGGCGAGACGGCTGTCAATTCCGCTCATGTCGGCGTCTCCCCACGGTCGCGGACAGCCTCGGCGATTGCCGCGATCTGCGCCCCGATGGTCGCATCGACCACTGCGACATCGGTTGCCACGACGCAGCCGTCGCGCCGCAGATCGGCATCGGGGATGACCTCGATAGTTCCCTGGAAGCTTGATTCTGCGCGGAGAGCCGCAAGTTCATCTCGCACGGCGTCGACGGCTTGCGGATGCACCGTCACCTTGATGAAACGGCTGCGCCGCATCTCGGAAATCGTCTGCTTCGCCGCCTTCGCCACCAATTCGCTGGCATCGAACTCGCCAAGCACGCGAGCGATGACATCGGTCGCCAGGCCGATGACGTCCTTCTCGATCGAACCGAAATAGCGGTCCACCTTGGCTGCGACCTCCGCCAGGAGGCGAGTGGCTTCCGCGGCGCCCTCGGCCTTGCCGTCCTTATAGCCTTCGGCAAAGCTGTCGCCATAGGCGCCGCGGGCCGTATCGTGCAGCTCGGCAGCTCTGCGTTTCGCGGCGTCGAGGAAGGCAAACCCGTCTTGCCAGGCCTGTGCTTCGGCCGCTTTCAGAATTCGCCTGCCGGGCCGCGTCGGCAGTCCGATGCCGGGGTTCATCGTGCGGCCTCGCTGGCACGGCGGACAATCCCGGCGCCGCCTGTCATCGGCTCGGCGTCGAGATCGATGCCGCCCGGAAACTTGAGCTTCATCCATGCGGATGCGGGCTCCGACACGGCATTGCACCAGGCGGCTATGCAGCGCCAGCCGTCATCGTGCATACGCGCCGCGATCGTCTCCAGCGGCTCCAGAGGGCGGGGCGGCGCCGTAAGATCCCTGTTCGCCAAAGCAAAGGCGAACAGTTCCTCGCCGATCTGATAGTGGATGGCGCTCACCTTTTCCCTGCCGATCGCGCCAGCCAGAGAGCCGGACCAGCAGATCGCGCCCGCACGCATCGCCAGGGTCTCGATCTCCCGCTTGGGTGTCAGAGTGATCCGGTGGTCTTCGTCCGCCACATCGTCGCCGAGCGGCGCAAGCCCGAAATGCGAAGAAAGCAGCGCCGAAAGGCGCCGGGCCAGCCGGGGCGTCTCCAGCATGAACTGGCAACCGTGCACCGCGATCGCGCCGCCGAAGCATGCGGCAAGCTGGCTGGCATCGGTATAGACCGCGGGATTCTCGACGAAAGCATTCCAGTCAGGATCAAAGGCCGTCGGCGCCATCGCCTTCACACCGCCGAATGTTTGGCCGGAAGCGTCGTCTGGTTCAGCGCGTAGGTCCTGCGCCTGCTCCGATTCAGCAACGTGTGGACGAGCAGGACACCAAAAACGAGAACACCAGCGCCGAGACCGTAAACGATCCACATCGCCGCCGTCAGGCTATCGGGATGCAATTGCAATCCGAAGAAGGACGCGAAGGATGGTGTGCTCGACGGCCGTTCCGGAGGGGCGGCGACGGGAATCAGGACCACCGAGACATTGTCATAAGCGAGGCCGGCGACACCATTGGCCACCAGCATTTTCACTTGCGGGATGAGGTTCTCCATCCGCGTCGTCGCCTGATGACGGATGAAAACTGAAGCGGAGGAAGGCACGAGCTTCTGGCGCAGTGGATCGTTTTCCGGCAGGACCAGATGGACCCTTGCCGTCAGAACACCGTCAATATCGGAAATCGTGCGCGACAGTTCCTGGCTCAGGCCGAAGATCATCGCCGCCCGTTCCTCGACAGGCGAAGACACCAGACCGTCACGCTTGAATACGTCGCCGAGTGTGGCGTATTCCTGTTTGGGCAGGCCGTGGTCATTGAGGATCGCCATAGCCTCGGCAAAGTTATTCTCGCTCACTGTCACGGTCATCTTGCCGTCCTTCTCTGGTTTGCGCTCGGCGGAAATGCCATTGCGCACCAGAGTGGCGACCATCTCGTTCGCCTGCTGCTGACCAAGCCCGGTGTAGAGTTCGACCGAACACGCCTGCAAAAACAGCAGGATGCTCAGCACAGCAACAGTGATCGCAAGGCGACTTGGACGGTCCGACAAGTGCTCCCCCCGCTGCCCGCTTACTGCTGCTTGATCAGTGTGTTGACAGATGATGACGCCGCCGAGACGCTGTTCGTTGCGAGCGAGGCGCCGAAAAGGGCCCACGAGGCCGAAACATACTGGTCGAGCAGGCGCTGCATGTCCGCCTCGGCCATCTTGCCCGACGGCTGGCCGGAGCCGTCCGCGCCATTCCCGGCCGGCGCGGGCTGCGGCGATCCCATGGCGCCCTGCGCAGATTCCACCATGCTGCCGAGTGACCTCATCGTCGAATCGAACAGGGTGGAAGGATCGGAGCCGCCGGTGCCGCGCTTGCCTGACTCGTCCATATATTCGTAGAGGTGAAATTCCTTCACGGCTTCCGCGGGAGCCGGCGGGTTGCCGGCATCGCCATTATTGCCGGTGCGCATGTTCTGAACGTTCTGAGCGAGTTGGGCAGGTTCCGATCCGGCTGTTGTCGGTGTCGTCTTCTGTCCGGCTATCTTGTTCGTCGTGCCCGCCGGCGACTCCTTGACCGCCGGCTTGAGATATCCGGTACCAGCTGCCGCGGCGACGTTGATGTCGAGCCCTGCGGCAGTCGCGTCGGGAAGCAATTCCGCTACGGCCAAAGGCATCGTCGAGGCGATTTCCATTTCTACTGCTCCCTACTGCGTTGCGACGGATGGCTTTGCCGATGTCACGGGCTGAACGTCCACGGTGCGGCCGCGGAAAACCCGCACATTGACTTCCTTGCTGACAGTCCCGGAATCGCCCAGCCCGACGCTCTGCTTGACAAGCGCAATGTAGGACGGTGGTCCGGAAATCGTGACGGCTCTGTCTTTTTCGGAGATCCTCAGTGGAAAGCGGCTGTCGGATACACCCAGCCTATCGAGCCGCTCTGCAAGATCGGGCATCGTTTCCCGGCCAACCTGAACTATTTCGGTGCGCAAATCCGCCTCTGTCACGATGTTGAGCGTGGAGCCGTCATAGTGCCATACCAGCCCGTAGCGATCGCATACCCAATCCAAAAACGCTCGCGCTGATTCGTGCGGCTCGCCCGAGTTTAGCCGCCCCTTGATGCCATTGCCGAGCTTGATCGAAATGCCAAGGTTTCGGCCGAACTCCACCAAGGCAGCCTCCACGGGCTGATCGACGGCGATATATTTATACGGACTATCCGGCCAATCGGGTTCGATCGCACTCGCTGGCGCGATGGCGGCACAGATAAACGCCATCGCCCCGGCGGCGATCCGAATGCGCACAGAAATAGCCTTTCTGACTACCACCTCGGTAACGGGCCCATTCAGTCACATTGAAGGCATCGCCGACGCTGGCGCGCCGAAGACATAGCTCAGACAAAGCTAGTCCTCTCTTGCGAGATCGGAAAATCCAATTGGAACGCGCCGGGGACTCGTTTCAGGCAGAGCGGTCGACTATCGTCCGCGCCGGGGGCTGCCAGTACGGAAATTCGAAAAGATGGCGGATCGGGCTTCGTTCAATGCTTCAGGCCGGGTGTGCGGCTGGCTGGCCGGCGTGGCTCTGTTTTGTGCGACTATGTTTCTCGCCCAGGCGAATGCCGCCGCCGAGAACAGCGGCTACGACCCACGGACCTGGTCCTATGACGACGCGCGCAACATAGTGTTGGCGCCCTCGGACCTGGAGGACGATGCGGGTCCTGAGGAGCGGGTGGACTGGAATCCCATTCCGCGCACGATCGTGTCCTATGATGGTCCGGAAGCAGCGGGAACAATCCTCATCAGCACGTCGGAACGGCGCCTGCGTCTGGTCCTCGACGGGGGCAGGGCTCTTCAATATGCGGTCGGGGTCGGGCGTGAGGGATTCAGCTGGAGCGGCCGCGACCGCATCTCTGAGAAGAGAGAATGGCCCGACTGGCGTCCGCCTGCCGAGATGATAAAGCGCGAGGCAAGCAAGGGCAGGATCCTTCCCGCGAAGGTCGAGGGTGGGCCGGACAATCCGCTCGGCGCTCGCGCACTCTATATCGGGTCCACGCTCTACCGCATTCACGGCACCAACCAGCCTTGGACGATCGGCGAGGCGAATTCGTCAGGCTGCATCAGGCTTACCAATGAGGATGTTATCGATCTTTATCAACGGGTTCCAATCGGGGCTCAAGTCGTCGTGCAGCGTTGAGCTGCAGCTTGTCGAGTTTCACACCAGCCCGCTATTGTGAATGTCACATCCGGCCAGCGATCAGATGGAGCGACCAGTGCGGCTAGCCCTTTTTACGATCGTATGCGCCTTTGCGCTCGCCGGCTGTCAGACCACAGGCTCGACCACCAAGGATGCTGCCGCGGACACTGAAATTTCGCATGCCGACCGGCTGGTGAAGCTCGCCGGCGATATCGAGTCGCGAGGCGAGCACGACACTGCCATGGCGCTTTACGCACGCGCCGCGGCAATGCCAGAAGCGAGCGCTGCAGCCAACGTCAAAGCTGGCGATGCCTATCTTCGTTCCGGCTATGTGGAAGAGGCGATGTCCCAGTATAAAGCGGCGCTCGTCAAGTCGCCCAACAACGGTCAGGCGATGCTTGGCCTCGGCTCGGCGCTGATCGAATCGGGGGATCTGACTGCCGGTATGCGCGCGCTCAGCGAAGCGGCCCCCATCGTCAATACCAGCCGCGCCTATAACCGGCTCGGCGTGGCGCAGACCATGGCCGGTCTGACGCAGGAAGCGCAGAGCACCTTCACCACGGCGCTCAAGCTGGAGCCCGACGATCTCGACCTTCAGACCAACCTGGCGCTTGCGGCAGCGCTCGAGGGCAATGCTTCTGTCGCCTTGCCGATGGCGCAGCGCGTGGCTGCATCTGGCAAGGCGCAACTGAGGCACAAGAACAACATCGTCATCGTGTATGGCCTGCTTGGCCAGGACGATCAGGTGAAATCCGCCCCACCGACCGGCCTGTCGTCAAAGGAAATAGCCTCCCTGCTGGCAAGATGCAGAGAAATCCGAGCAAAGGGCAGCGTCAAGGCAAAAGCGGCTGCGCTGGGATCGATGACCGCCTGACCGGTGCTCCATCCTTATTTAGACCAGAGAAAGATGTGGTCGTTTAGAGATCAAGTGCACGCTAGTGATGAATGAAATCTGTCGCGGGCAACCGGACATAGCCGGCGACCACTCTGGAAGTCGCGGTTGGCGTTCATTGGGTCGGCTGGGTGAAATTAAAGCGCTGCAAATGGGACAAAAACATTGAAAGGCATTGGAACAGGTTTGAAAGCTGCGCGGTCCCACCGTTCCCTAACCAATTGATCTTGCTTGCTTTCCAGACATCCTCCGGGCCCACCAAAATCTTTCAATATCAACAACTTATGGCGAACTTCGCTCTGAAGTGGCCAATCGAGCTTCGCTATACCCGCAGCACTCAGTTTGAGTGTTCTCGCATGAACACGATCCAAGTGCAGGGGAGGGCGATCTTGTGCGTGTTGTCTATCTTCTAATCTTGCTCCTGTCGGGTAGCGTGCAGCCACACATAGCGCAGCTGTTTCAAGGCTGCAAAGGCCCTTGGTCCACGCGTGCCGCAAAAGGCGGTTACGGGTCAAACCTTCGCCTCCGCCAAGGTGAAGGTTGCGCCATTTCGCGACATTCCAGCCACGTCTCCAAAGGCGACATTCGTGCAGCGGCAGACGGCCTGCTAGGTGGTCGGGAGAGGTAATCTCCCCTTGATCCCCCAAGCCCTTGCTGCCAGCAAGATCTCTCCATCAGGCCCGATGGGAAGGCGGCTCTGAACCTCGATCCGCAGACGCTCACGCGCACTCTCGGAGAGGGAAGCGCAGTATTTCGGTGCTGAACCGGTTCCGCCGAGAATCGGTGTCCAGTAGTCATCGAAGCTGTCAAAGGCGGCCGGAATGTCGATGGCTTTAACCACTATGTCGGCGAGACCAGCTTGCTCGAACAGGCTCCGTAGCGGCGTCGGTCGGCAGATCGGTGCCTTCACGCCGTCGTCAAATTCGCGAGCAGACTGGTCCAACGCCGCCGCTGCGTCAAAGAACCTGCGCATGATCTGCATGTGACCGGCGTAGTCCCAAACGTAGAGGGCGATGATACCTCCTGGGCTGGAGACGCGCACCATTTCAGCAATCGCCGCATCCTTGTCGGGAACGAAGTTGAGAACGAGCCCCGAAACCACAGCGTCGGCACAGGTGTCTTGTAACGGGAGAGATTGCGCATCTCCCTGCTTGAAAGAGACGCGGGGGTCAGTCAATTCATGCCGCGCTGTTTCCAGGAACGTCGCGGAAGTATCGATTCCAACCACGGATGATGGTTGGCGGCTTTCAACAATCGCAGCTGTCAGGACCGCGGTGCCACAGCCTATGTCGACCCACCGGGCACCTGGCGGGACGTCGACCCAATCCAGGAATTGCGCCGCGACCTTACGACTCCATCGACCCATATAACGTTCGTAGGCATCGCTTGCGCCCCAAAGTCCTTTGCTTTCTGCCTGCATTATACGATCCACGATGCCAGTCGCGACAGGTCCATTCTGCATTAATCCTGCAGCAGTGTCACCGAATCCGGCGCACGAACCATCGTGTTGCATCCCTGAAGGGAAGAGGAGGGGCCGGCTTTTTGATATCGGTACTCTGGACGCCAGGAGTGGGTCATGCGCTGGTTGCGCTCAATGTCGATATCACATGGGTCGTTGGCGGCATCGCGTTAGCGCAACGTGCTGCGTTCCCGCTCTGGGGCGTCACCGGTATCAACTTTGCCGGACCTGTCGGCCGGACGGTCGATCACCTCCGACGACGGCTTTCGCGCGCCAACTCCACTGCTCCCGGAAAACGACAGCCCCCACATTCAAAAGGACGTGCATTTTACCGCGCGATCGCAACCATTGGTCGATGGCAGACCGAGCGTGAGCTTGTTTCCCTTGCCTTAGCCTGTACTCTAACCAGGTGTATGCAAGCCCGTTGCATGCGAGCGACACGGAGGAGGCTGGTAGCATGCGTTTGCTCGCGAATCGAATTGTTCGCGGCTGGCGGAGGTGGACCTTCGCCGCCGTCTTGGCGCTGGCGCCGAATGCGGCGGCTTCGGCCGACATCATCACAGCCGAACGAATTGCAGCGGCCCTGTCGAAGCTCGAATTGCTCGCCGAAGGCGCCGTCGCGGACGGTGCCGTACCGGGTCTCGCCATCGGCGTCGTGCACGGGGACGAGGTGGTTTATCTGAAGGGTTTTGGGCATCGCGAGGCCGGAAAGCCGGAAGCCGTCGACGCAGACACGGTGTTTCAGATCGCCTCGCTATCCAAGCCGGTCTCCGCCACCGTTGTGGCGGCGTTGGTAAGCGACGGGATCGTCTCTTGGGATTCTGAAGATTGCCGACCTCGATCCGGCCTTCCGGCTCGCCAATCCTTATCCGACGGGCGAAGTCACGGTTCGCGACCTCTTCGCGCATCGCAGCGGACTTCCCGGAACGGCCGGGGACGATCTCGAGGACATAGGCTACGACCGCGCAGAGATACTGCGTCGACTGAGGTTCGTCTCGCCGTCGTCGAGCTTTCGCGCCGGCTACTCCTACAGCAATTTCGGGCTGACCGAGGGCGCTGTCGCCGCCGCGAAGCCGACAGGCAAGCCGTGGGAGGAGGTCGCCGAGGAGAAGCTCTACCGCCCGCTTGGGATGGCCTCGACCAGTTCCCGTCACGCAGATTTCGTCAAGCACGCCAACCGCGCCGCCCTCCATGTCAAGATCGATGAAGCCTGGGCCGCGAAGATCGAGCGCGACCCGGACGCGCAGGCGCCCGCCGGCGGCATCAGCTCCACAGCGCGCGATCTCGCGCAGTGGATCCGCCTTGAACTCGGCAATGGCGTCTTTGGCGGCGAAACACTCATTGCAGCCGATGCGCTGGACCAAACGCATGTTCCGTTGATGGCTCGCGGCCGCAACCCCGTCACAGGCAGCGAATCTTTCTACGGTCTCGCCTGGAATGTCGAGTTCGGCCGCCACGGTTTGGCCTGGGGCCATGCGGGCGCCTTCAGCGTCGGCGCGCGCACCGTCGTGACGCTTTTCCCGAAGGAAGAACTTGGCATCGTCATACTCACCAACGCCTTTCCGACTGGAGTGCCGGAGGGACTGTCCGACAGCTTTGCCGACTTCGTCTTCGACGGAACGGTCGAGAAGGATTGGTTCAAACCATGGGACGCGGTTTTTGCCGGCCTGCTCGGCCAAGCAGTCGAGGCGGCCAAGGCCACCTATGCTGCACCGCCTTCGCCGTCGACGCCGGCCGGACCTGGCAGCGCCTATGCGGGGCGTTACATAAACGACTTCATCGGCGAAGCAATCGTGTCGAATGAAGGAGAGGCTCTTGTGCTCAAAGTCGGTCCCGATGGTGCGCGGTCGTATCCATTGCAGCATTTCGACCGTGACCTTTTCCTTGCCTTCCCCGATGCCGAGACGCCGGACAGGCCCTCGGCCGTAAGCTTCGTCATCGGTCCCGACGGAAAGGGAGCGGCCATGACCATAGAGTTTCTCGACGGAAATAATCTCGGCACGCTGCGGCGGGTGGGAGACTAGCCGCTCGATGCGGGCTTTGCCGGCTTGCTCTCAAATCAAGACGTTGGGCACTGCCGCGAGCCAGCATATCAACGTGGGCGTGATGGCGCTGCCGATGATCATCACGAAAGTGCAGATCGACGACATGGTGGCGATCCTGCGCGACGCGAGGGGATCTCGCGGACGAATCTGCGGCGCGAGGGGTTTGGCAAGGGTAACGGAGTGTTTGATTAACCGATTAGACGGCAGGCTGGACCCCAACTCACGTCGATGACCCAAAGACGACTTACGTCTGCCGAGACGTTGACGGCCGCTTTGCGCCCGATTGTGTTGAAGAAGTCGCTGATCGGAGCGAGTTGTTGGCCCGCTCGACGTGACCGATGGATGCCTTGCCCCCTCAGGCGGGGCCGGCAGAGGTGACATCGGGATCAGCTTGGCGATCTTGCGGAGGTTCTGGGCGGTGGCAGCGAGGAGGAACTCGTCTTTGGCACCGTTTGGACCTCGCAGGCGCAGGCGATCGAGCTTCAGGATGCGTTTGAGGTGCGCGAACAACATTTCGGCCTTCTTTCGTTGCCTTCGTGAAGTGAGGTAGGCGTCGGTCGTGGCGATATCGCGCGCCCTGTCGCGGGCGCCTTCATGGATTGATCGCATGATCTTGCGAGCCGGCATGTTGGGCGTGCAGCGCTGGCGTAGAGCGCAGTCGCTGCAGTCCTGCTGGCGCGCACGATACCGAATGAAGCCATCCTGATCGACATTGGACCGGGGGACGGTAAAGTTCCGGTTTCGAGGTCGCAGGCGCTTGCCGCCGGGACAGATATAGCTGTCATCCTTCTGGTCGAAGGTGAAGGCCGATCGCTCGAATGTTCCGTCGGTGCGGGCGGATTTGTCGAACACCGGGATGTGCGGCGCAATGCCCTTGTCCTCGACCAGCCAGGCTAGGTTGGCGGCATCGCCATAGCTGGCATCGGCAGCCAGCCGGTCGGGCCGCAGGCCGAACCGTGCCTGCGCGCGGTCGATCATCCTGCGCTGGGCAGTCACCTCGGCCTGGCGTACCGAGGTGGTCGCCTCGACGTCAACGATCACGGCATGTTCGAGGTCGATCAGATAGTTGGTGCTGTAAGCGAAGAAGGCGCGCTCGCGCGTCGCGGCGGTCCATCGCGAGGCAGGGTCGGCCACCGCCAGTTGCTTGGGTGTGACCGGCGTCGCGCCACCGAACGCGGCATCGTCGAGCACCGCCAGATACTCTCGCACGGCGTGGCTGACACGTTCTTGCGGCAGCTGCTCGTGACGATCGACGGCGTGCTGCCGGCTCACATCGGCCCGGACCAGGCTGGCGTCGACCGCGAAGCCTTCGCCGCCGACCAGCCCCTCGGCAATGCAACGCGCCACCGTCATCTCGAACAGCTCGCGCAGCAGATTGCTGTCGCGGAAGCGCCCGTGTCGGTTCTTGGAGAAGGTCGAGTGGTCGGGCACGTCGCCCTCGAGGCCAAGACGGCAGAACCAGCGATACGCCAGGTTCAGATGAACTTCCTCGCACAGACGCCGTTCGGAGCGGATGCCCATGCAATAGCCGATGATCAGCATCCGGATCATCAGCTCGGGATCAATCGAAGGCCGACCTGTCTCGCTATAGAAGGGGCGCAAGTGCTCGCGGATGTCCGACAGGTCCAAGAACCGGTCGATCGAGCGTAGCAGATGGTCCGCCGGCACGTGTCGATCCAGGTTGAAGCTGTAAAACAGCGTCTCCTGCGCCACCGTTCGCTCACCCATCATCGGCCGACTCTCCGGATGCTGGCAATGAGTGAATCAGTTGATCGACGCTACTTCAAGACTGAGTTTTTCAACACAATCCGCCTCAAGTCGGCCGTTGAGGGCGCCTTTGCCACTGCCCAATGCAGACATCGCCGATAGCGTAGTTGTTGGTCGAGGTTGCGCCATTTCCAGCTATTTTGTGGCGGCTTCATCGAAGCGAACCTCACGTTTGCGCGGGATCTCGGTCTTGGATGCGCGGCTACGGGCGAAATTGTCAGCCAGGATTTAGAACGGCTGCGTTTGCGCGTTTAGCGATTCCCGGCTCACCAGTCACGCGCCAGATCACGTCACCCACATCGTCCGCCACCAACAGCGAGCCGTCCGGGCCAATGGCAACGCCCACGGGTCGTCCGTAGGAGGCCCGCTCATCCGGAGAAAGAAAGCCAGTCAGAATGTCGCGAGCCGGCCCGGATGGGCGTCCATTCGTGAAAGGCACGAAGACGACCTTGTAGCCGCTCAGCTTGCTGCGATTCCAGGAACCGTGTTGTCCGATGACCATGCCGTCTGGAAAGCCGGGCAGCTTGCCGGCTGGAAGCCAGCAGAGGCCGAGTGAGGCGGTGTGGCCTCCCAGAGCGAAATCAGGCGTTATCGCCTTTGCGACCATGGCCGGGTCCTGCGGCACCCGGTCGTCGACGATCCTGTCCCAATAGCAGTAGGGCCAACCGTAGAAGCCGCCGTCGCGCACTGAAGTCAGGTAGTCGGGAGGCGTTTCGTCGCCCAACCCGTCGCGCTCGTTGACCACCGTCCAGAGAGCCCCCGTCGTCGGCTCCCATGCCATGCCGACAGGGTTGCGCAGCCCGGACGCGAAGATGCGGCTCCTGCCGCTCTCGATATCGAGTTCGTGTATGGCGGCGCGGCCTTCCTCCGCCGCCATCCCGCTGTCGCCGATATTGCTGAGCGAGCCGACGCCGATATAAAGCTTCCGTCCGTCGGGGCTTGCAAGCAGGCTTCGCGTCCAATGCCCGCCAGGCTTCAGGCCAATCAGTTTTCGCCCGGTTGCGCTTATGCGAGTGTCTCCGACCGCGTAAGGGAATGCCGTCACGCCGTCGGTGTTGCCGACATAAAAGGTATCGCCCAGCAGCGTCATGCCAAACGGCTGGTTCAGCCCATCGAGGAATACTTCGCGGATTTCGGCCACTCCGTCGTCATCGGCATCACGCAACAGCGTAATCCGGTTCGGGCTGTATCCGACCGCGGCGGCGCGCTTCATCGTGCTGAACATGGCGTAGTCGAAAGCGGATCTGATGCCTCCCGGCACGCTCAGAGCCTCGGCCGTGAGCACGTCGCCGTTCGGCAACACATGGATCCAGCGCGGATGTTTCATGCCGGTTGAAAAGGCGTTCACGTGAAGTCCCTCCGCAGCAACCGGCGTTTGCCCCCGCGTCCATCCTCTTGCGGTCGGCATCTTGAGAGTTGGAATGCCCTGCGGCTTTGCTGCCGGTATTTTCGGCGCGCTGCCAAAAGCCTGTTCCTGCGAACCTTCGCCCCGGTGCCGCAAAAGGATCGCTACCGCGCCGATCAGCGCGACTATTCGAGCGAAGATGCCGGAAGCGCTCATTGCATTTCCCTATCTGGGTTGGCGGAAGTTGCGAACCATTGGACATGGATTCCAGCGGTTGCTAGCATCAAAGAAAGCATGTGGGGAGGGCCAGTGACGCAAAAGTTCAGGCGGGTTTTCGGCGCGGGCAAGCCGGTGATTGGCATGGTGCATTTCGGCGCACTGCCTGGCTCACCGCTGTACGACGTCGAGCGCGGGGTCGACGGTCTTGTCGAAGGCACCGGCAAGGATATCGAAGCTCTTCAAAAAGCCGGCTTCGATGCAATCATGTTCGGCAACGAGAACGACCGGCCGTACGAATTCGACGTCGATGCCGCTTCAACAGCGACAATGGCCTATGCCATCGGCCGGGTGCGCGACAGGATAAGCGTTCCGTTCGGCGTGAATGTACTGTGGGACCCCATGTCTTCCATCGCGCTTGCGACAGCGACCGGAGCCGCCTTCGTGCGCGAGATATTCACCGGCACTTATGCCTCCGACATGGGGTTGTGGACCCCGGACGCCGGGAAGGCGATGCGGTATCGCGACAGGCTGCACAGGCAGGATCTTGCATTGCTCTACAATGTGTCAGCCGAATTCGCCCATTCGCTCGACCAGCGCAGCCTGCCCGACCGGGCGCGCAGCGCGGTGTTTTCGAGCATTCCGGACGCCATCCTTGTCTCGGGCCAAATCACGGGCGAGGCGGCGGCATTGAACGACCTCGAGGCGGTGAAGAAGGTGCTGCCGCAAACGCCGGTTCTCGCCAACACCGGTGTCAAGCACGCAACTGTTGCGGATGTGCTGAAGATCGCCGACGGCTGCATCGTCGGCTCATCGCTCAAATTTGACGGCAACACCTGGAACCCGATTGATCCGGACCGTGCGACCGAATTCATGCGCCTGGCGCGCGCGGCGCGCGGCGCATGATGGCAGACCAACGTCCCGAAGAGGCTAAGGCGCGTCTGAAGGCGCTTCTTTGCGACCTCATGCTCATCCCCGGCCTGTCCGGCCATGAAGGAAGGATTCGCCGCCACATCGCAGGCCTGCTGAAAGCCCTCGGCCTGTCGACGCGAACCGACCGGCTGGGAAATTTGATAGCGACGTCAGAGGGTGACCACGGCGCGCCGTCGGTGATGCTGTTTACGCACATGGATCAACTCGGCCTTGTCGTGCGCAAGATCGAAGCCGATGGCTTCATCCGGGTCGAGCGGCTTGGCGGGGTTCCTGAGCGCGCGCTGCCCTCGCAGGAAGTGTTGATCTGCGTCGGTGAGGGGCGCGACAGACCAGGCGTCATCGCCAACAAGAGCCACCATGCGACCACGCCCGAGGAGAAATACAAGGTCGTCCCGTACCAGGACCTCTACATAGACGCCGGCTTTGCCGGTAGGGACGAGGTGCTCGCCGCCGGCATCGACATAGGTTCCCCGGTTGTCTATCGGCCGCATTGGGTCGAACTCTCGCAGGATCGCATCGCCGGCACCTCGGTCGACGACCGAGCCGGCTGCGCGGTCATCGTCGAAGCCGCGAGACAGCTTATGGCGCGACCCAAACGGCCCACGGTGCATTTCGTCTTCTCGGTGCAAGAGGAATTCAACCTGCGCGGCGCGCTGACGGCGGCGCAGGCGCTGCAGCCGGACATCGCCATCCAGATCGACCTGCTGCTAGCCACCGACACGCCGGACATGGCTTATCGCGGCGACGTCAAACTGGGCGGCGGGCCGGTGATGAGCCTTTATTCCTTCCACGGCCGCGGCACGCTGAACGGCACGATCCCGCATCCGGCGCTGGTGTCGCTGTTCGACGGCGCCAGCCGGCATATCGACATTCCGCTGCAGAGAAGTGCACACACCGGGGCGCTGACGGACTCATCCTATGTGCAGCTTGTCGGCCAAGGCGTCGCCTCCATCGATCTCGGCTTTCCCATGCGCTACTCGCATTCCTCGCTCGAGGTCTGCGACCTTGGCGACCTAGAAGGCCTGACGACGCTGCTGGTCGAAGGCATCGCGTCGATCGACAAGCGCTTCAGCCTCGATCGCGACGACTACGAATGAATTATTATCTCGGCATCGACATCGGGACGTTCAGATCGAAAGGCGTCATCGTCGACACGTCGGGCCACGTCGTCGCCAGCGCGTCGAAGCCGCACCGGATGCTGGTGCCGCAGTCCGGGTGGGCCGAGCACCGGCCGAAGCAGGATTGGTGGGGCGACTTCACAACCATCTGCAAGAAAATGCTCGCCGACAGCGGGATCGCTCCAAATTCCATTCGCGCCGTTGGTGCGAGCGCCATCGGGCCATGTATGCTGCCGGTGGACGACGATGGCGAGGCGCTCTCGAATGCGGTGCTCTATGGTGTCGATACGCGCGCGTCAAAGGAGATCGACGAACTCAACGCCGCCATCGGGCCGGACCGCATTCTCGAACGCTGCGGCAACGCGCTGACCTCGCAATCGGTCGGGCCGAAGATCCTGTGGCTGAAGAAGAACCGGCCGGAGGTCTTCCGCAAGGCAGCGAAGATCGTCACCTCCACTACCTATCTGGTTCAGAAGTTGACTGGCGAATGCGTGATCGACCACTATTCGGCCGCCAATTTCTCGCCGATCTACGTCGTCGAAAAGCAGGGATGGAGCACCGAACTCGCGCCGGACATTATCGATATCGAGCGGCTGCCGAACATCATGTGGACGACCGCGGTCGCCGGCCATGTGACCACGAGGGCGGCGCGCGCCACCGGGCTGGCGCAAGGCACGCCGGTGATCGCAGGCACCATCGACGCGGCTGCCGAGGCGCTGAGTGTCGGGGTCGTCCGGCAGGGCGACACGATGGTGATGTACGGGTCGACCGTCTTTACGATCATGCTGTCGAAGAACCGTATCGAGGATCCACGGCTGTGGTACGCGCCATGGCTCTTTCCCGGCGGGCATGCGTCGATGGCGGGACTGGCGACCAGCGGTACGCTAACGCACTGGTTTCGCGACCAGGCCGCACGTGACCTCGATCCCGACGAGGCCTTCGCAAACCTCTCCCGGGAGGCGGAAGCCTCGCCGCCCGGCGCGAACGGCCTTGTCATGCTGCCTTATTTTTCGGGAGAGCGGACGCCAATCCACGACCCCGACGCCAAGGGGATGATCTTCGGCCTCAATCTTACGCACCGGCGCGGCGACCTCTATCGGGCCTTGCTTGAAGGCATCGCCTGCGGCACCAATCACATCATCGAGACGTATCGCGACATCGGCCACATGCCGGGTTCGCTGATTGCCGTCGGCGGCGGCACCAGGAACCGTGTCTGGTCGCAGGCGGTGTCCGACATTTCGGGCATGGCCCAGACAGTTTGCCAAAATTCGGTCGGCGCGAGCTATGGTGATGCGTTCCTCGCCGCCCTCGGCGTCGGCGATGTCAGTAAACGGGATATTCTCACCTGGAATCCCGAGGAGCGCCGGATCAAGCCCGACCGGAAGAACCGTCCGGTCTATGAGCGGCGCTACAAAGTCTTCCGGCAGCTCTACGAGCGAACCCGGGATCTGATGGCGGAGCTGCCATGACAGAGGCGCAAAATAATCCGTTCGAGATCGCTCTTGACGAACTCAGCGCGGTCCTTGGCCGGGTGGACGCGGCCGCCATCGACCGGGCCTGTTATATGCTCGCGGACGCACCGCAAATCGTCGTTTACGGCTGCGGTCGGGAAGCCTTGCAGGTCAAGGGATTTGCCATGCGGCTTTTTCCATCTCGGCCTGCCGGTTTCGGTGGTTGGCGACATGACTACGCCGGCACTCGGACCGGGGGACGTGTGTCTGGCGAGTTCGGGGCCGGGTGAAACAGCGACCGTGCTGACCCTGATGCGGGTCGCCCGCGAAGCAGGGGCGACCAATCTCTTATTGACTGCGCAAGCCGGCGGGAGCGCGGCGGCGCTTGCTGACTTCACCCTGCTCATTCCGGCGCAGACCATGGCCGACGATCAGGCGTCGCAAAAGCGCTCGCTTCTGCCGATGGGATCGATCTTCGAAGGCGCGCTGTTCCTACTCTTCGAGGTAATGGTGCTGAACCTCAAGGAGATGCTCGGCGTATCGCCAGACGCCATGCGCGCCCGGCACACGAATATGGAATAGCTGGGCGCCCCGCGGCGACTTCACGGCCCCGGCTACTACTTCACTGCCCCTGCCGTCATGCCCTTGATCAGATAGCGGCTCGAGCACCACGCCGATGATGATGAGAGGCAGGATCGCGGCGAAGGACAGCGCGGCCATCGACCACCAGTTGATGCCCTGGCTGCCGGTCTGGGAAGCAACCATGACAGGCAACGTGTTGGCGTGCGTCGAGGTCAGCAGGGCGGCGAAGAAATATTCGTTCCAGGTCAGCACGAGGCTGAGGATGAAGGCTGCGATCATGCCGGGGAGCGCGATCGGCAGGATGACGCTGAAGAACGCCCCCCAGATCGAAAGGCCGTCGACCAGCGCCGCCTCCTCAAGCTCCGTCGGGATCGATTCGAACTGGTCCCGCATGATCCAGATGACGATCGGCAAGACCGTCAGTGTGTAGAGAAGGATCAGGCCGATACGCGTGTCGATCAGGGCAAGCTGCTTGTAGAGAACGAGGAAGGGCAGGGCGAGAACGACCGGCGGCAGAATAAGTTGCGAGAGGAGGTGAAGTCGGCAAGCCTTGCGGCGCTGCTCTCGCCCTGCGCGGTCAGCAGCAGCACGGCCGCACCCGCATCGCGGGCGACTTGCATCAAAATGAGCACGGTCGAGGTCTCACCCGGGCCGCCGGGTGCAGGTCTTTTTACGATGTTGCCACCGACTCTACGATGAGAGCTTTGCAGGCCTAGGCGAGGGGAGGGCGCTACGCTAGCTTACAACTGACTTCGATCGGCATCTCTGCTGTTTGCGAGCCATTCCAGCAGAATGAATCGGATCGAAGGTAGGGAAAATTGACCGTCGGCGCGCAATTTCGCGCCCTGGCGTAGAAAGGGCGGTGGCTCCCCGGGCCGGATTCGAACCAGCGACCAACCGGTTAACAGCCGGTTGCTCTACCACTGAGCTACCGGGGAACAGAGGCTCGCGTGAACGAGGGAGCCTATAGCAAACCAATTTCGGCTTTGCAAAGCGCCATTCGCTATTTTTCCTGCGAATTTAGCCCAACCCTGTGGCATTGGAGCGCAAGCGTCATCATATCATGGCGGCGGGGACGCAGGACACCGTGCCGAGACAACCGCCAGCACACACCGACCGGGAGAGCCGAGATAAGCAGCCATCGTCACAGGATACCGCTCTTCGGACGCCATCTGGCGATGCCGCAATCGCGCATGCTTCGCATCGCGATCGGCGTACTGCTGGTCGTCTTCGGCATTCTCGGATTCCTGCCGGTGCTCGGCTTCTGGATGGTTCCGCTCGGCGTCCTCGTCCTGTCTTACGAGTTCGCCGCAGTCCGGCGGTTCCGGCGCCGCAGCGTCGTCTGGTGGGAACGCCGCAAACGGACGCCGGACTAACGCGTGACTCCCGAGAGCCGGAACCGGCTTTCGGGAAGCGCAGATTCAAGACTTGCAGTGTCCATTGCGCGCCCGAAGGGGCGCGCATCCCGCTCTAGTCGCTCCCCTCGATGCGGGTTCCTGTTTCCTGCCCGTCACCCCGACGGCAGATACGTTGGGCAGGCGCGCAAGGAGCGCTCGGCGCTTGCGGCTGGCAATAAAAAATAGCCACCGGCTGTCGCCAACGGCAAATCATGCCGTTCCAGCCCATATTTTTTAATCACCAAAGCCGCTTGTCGCCCCGAATACCCTCTGTTAACAGAGCCAATCGTAGAACGCCGGCAGCGGCGAGGCCTCGTGGCGGAGTGGTTACGCAGAGGACTGCAAATCCTTGCACCCCGGTTCGATTCCGGGCGAGGCCTCCATCCTGCCACGCCTTTCCTCGCGGGAGGCTGTCCGTTCTACCCGGAATGAAAACGCGTTTCGAATGCGCTGACAGCGGGTCGTTTGGACATGAATACTGACTACTCCGAACAGCGCGTGAAAATGGTCGACGGTCAGATCCGCACGACCGACGTGACCAAACTGGCGCTGCTCGACGCAATGCTGACCGTGCCCCGCGAGGCGTTCGTCAGCGCGAACCGGCGCAGCCTGGCCTATATCGACGAAGATCTCCTGATCGCGGCGCCCGACGGCGACCGCGGCGCGCGCTATCTCATGGAGCCGTCGCCCTTTGCCAAACTGGTGCAACTTGCGGACGTGAAGCCTTCCGATTTCGTTCTCGATGTCGGCTGCGGCACCGGCTACTGCTCGGCCGTGCTGTCCAGACTGGCCAGTTCCGTCATCGCGCTCGAAAGCGATCCGACACTCGCCGAATTCGCCACCGACGCGCTCGCCGAACTCGGCTACGACAACGCCGTCGTCGTGCAGGGCCCGCTGCGGGAAGGTTATGCCTCCGAAGCGCCCTACGACGTGATTTTTGTCGGCGGCTCGGTAGAGGAGGTGCCACAGACGTTTTTCGATCAATTGAAGGAGGGTGGAAGGCTCGTGGTCGTGGTCGGCCAGGGCAATGCGGGGGTGGCGCGTCTCTATTTGAAAACCGCGGGCGAGGTCAGTGGACGCAGCGCCTTCAATGCGGCAATTAAGCCACTGCCTGGATTCGAACGCGTCCGCACTTTCGAATTCTGATCCGATACTTATTGTCTTGCGGTTGTCGCATCGCCATGTTGGCTTGGGTTTGGACCATTGTTGCCGAATTTTCGCAACCGGGGACGGAAGCGAAGACAGAGAGCATGAAACGTCACGGCCGACGGCCGCCACAAGCGGCGAGACCGCGCGGTTTCTGTTGAAATGAATGAGGGGTTCTACTCGTGTCTGTACGCCAGGGTATTCTTGCCGCGATCTTCTTTTCAACGACCGCGCTTTCTCCACTCACAGCATCCGCCGAAACCATCTTCGGCGCGCTCACCAAGGCCTACCAGCTCAATTCGACTCTCAATTCGGCACGCGCCGGCGTCCGGGTGACCGACGAGGGCGTGGCGATTGCAAAATCCGGCTATCGGCCGACGATAAACGGGGTGTCGAGCATCAATTACGCCTCGCAGTCGGGCACAAGGCTCACCACGGGTTCCTTCGGCGTCGAAATACGTCAAACGCTGTTCGACGGTTTCCAGACCAAGAACAATGTCGCCGCGGCCGAATCGCGCGTCTTCGCTTCCAATGAAAGCCTGCGCAACACCGAGCAGAACATCCTGTTCAATGCGGCCAGCGCCTATATGGATGTGATTCGCGACCGTCAGGTGGCGGTGCTCCTGGAGCGTAATCTGGAGTTCCTGTCGGAGCAGGCGCGCGCTGCGCGCTCGCGTTTCGAGGTCGGCGAGGGCACCCGCACCGACGTGGCCCAGGCCGACGCCAGCCGTTCGGCCGCCGTGGCGCGGGTCGCCGCGGCGCGGGCGCAGGCGCAGTCGAGCGCCGCTATCTACCGCCAGATCGTCGGCGAGGAACCGGGCCAGTTGCAGGCCGCGTCGCCGCTGGCCAAGCTTCTTCCCGCAAGTCTCGATCAGGCGGTCGGCGTCGCTTCAAGCCGGCATCCGGCCATCATGGCGACAGAGCATCTGGTCGATGCGGCGGGCTTTACCGTAAAATCGGCCGAGGGCCAGTTGCTGCCCCAGATTTCAGCGCAGGCTGGTCTTGCGCGGACCTACACCGAGCGGCACGCGGTGGAGCAGAGTATACTTCCCGGCGTTGGCGGCGGTCCCTCCGTTACCGAGGAATGGGGAAACAACGCCAGCATCGGCGCGACGCTGACGGTGCCGATCTACCAGGGCGGCAGGACCTCGGCGCAGGTGCGCCAGTCGAAGGAATCGCTCGGCCAGGCGCGCATCGAGGTGGATGTGCAGCGCGACCAGGTGCGGGCGGCGGTGACGTCGGCGTGGACGCAATACGTCGCCGCGCAGGAAACGCTTGCCGCGACGCGCGAAGCCGTAACGGCGGCCGAACTCGCGCTCAGCGGCGTCATCGAAGAGCGCAATGTCGGCCAGCGCACTACGCTCGACGTGCTCGACTCGCAGGCCGATGTCATCGACGCCCAGATCGCAGTCGCCAATTCCGAACGCGATCTGGTGGTGGCGAGCTACGCCATCCTGTCGGGCGCCGGTGACCTTTCCGTCCGCCGGCTCGGGCTCAACGTCGCCGAATACAAGCCCGAAGAGCACTATAAGGCCGTCAAGGACAAGTGGTTCGGCCTCAGGACGCCCGACGGCCGCTGATCCGCGCCGCCGCTTCGGTATCCCTCCGGCTTAAGGCCGCATCTCCAGGCTTCTGCTCCAGGTGTTGGGCTGAGCCGGAATCGAAAATGGGCGTGACCACTCTGGTGGATTCGAGAACCGGAACGGTGCGGCTGCGCGAGTGCCGGAAGCGCACAAACCCCCGCCATTTGGATGCCGGCATCGCCGGAATCTCAGCACAGCTAATCTGTTGAAATCCCGGAAGTCCCGTTTTGGGGGATTCTCGTATGCCTCTGCGTCCGCTACGCTCGAACCCATGATTCGTTTCGGTCGTTCGGTGGCCGGGACATGGTAACTGGTCACAAGGGCGGCGGATGTGACGATGGCACATGCAGGCAGCGCACAGCGCGAACCTTCGATGGAAGAGATACTCGCTTCCATCCGCAGGATAATCGAAGACAGCGATACCGGCCGAAAGCCGCATGAGGAGGCTGAGGCCGGCCAGGCCGAACATGAGGCCTCAAGCGGCGGTTCCGCCTACGAGCCGGCGCGGCGCGATGTTGCGCCCGCGCGAGGCGAGGGCGCCGTCATCGAGGTCGACGCTTTCCGCGCCGAGTTGCGCGCCCCGACGCCGGAACCCAGGAAGCCAGTGACGCTGGCCGAAGTGCAGGCGCAGATCGCCGCTGACGCGCGCAAGCGCGCCGGCGAGAGCATGCCCGCCGCCGCGGAGCCTGCGGAGCCCGTCCGCAAAAGTCCACCCGAACCGGATGCGGTGGCGCGACGGGAATGGACACCCCCATCACCGTCCGCGAGCCCGGTCGTCGCCGAATCCGAAGGCGGCGCCATGGCAGCCGCGCCGTCCGACGAGGTAGAATCCGAGCAGGTTTCCCCCGCGGTCGCCGAGGAAGCCGGAAAAGCCGTTGCAGCGGCCGCAGAGAACGGTGTCGCCAGGTCCGCCATCATTTCCGAGCAGGCAAGCCGCCAGGTCGCCGCTGCCTTCGGAGAACTGTCGGAAGCCTTCTCCGCGCGCAGCAAGAAGACCTTCGACGAGATGGCGGAGGAGATGATGCGCCCCATGCTGCAGGACTGGCTCGACAACAATCTGCCGACGCTGGTCGAGCGGCTGGTTCGCGAGGAAATCGAGCGCGTCGCTCGCGGGGCAGGCTGACGATCCTTGGCGAAGCTCGTTCAGGCCAGCTTGATGTAGGTCTGCGGGAAGTCGTTGCCCTTGCAGAGCAGAGGCACATCCAGGATCTTGGCGCACGCATAACTAAAACAATCGCCGAAATTGAGCGCCGCGCTATGGCGGCCTTTGCCAGATGAGACGCGCGCAAAGCCTCGCGCCCGATACGAGCGCTTAGGTGACGGCGCAACCGCACTAACCGTTTGACTCGGCCAAGCCCTTCCGATTTACACCGGACCGACTAGATTTCCGGATAACGCGGACCGTTTCCCATGCTTGAGAAGACCTACGACGCCAGCACCGTCGAGCCCAAGATCGCCAGGCGCTGGGCGGAGGCCGATGCCTTTGCCGCCGGTGCGGGCGCCGAGCCGGAGGCGGAGCCGTTCACCATCGTCATCCCTCCGCCCAACGTTACCGGCTCGCTGCATATGGGCCACGCGCTCAACAACACATTGCAGGATATTCTGGTGCGCTTCGAGCGCATGCGAGGCAAGAACGTGCTCTGGCAGCCCGGCATGGACCACGCAGGCATCGCCACGCAGATGGTGGTCGAGCGGCAGCTGATGGAGCGCCAGATCCATCGCCGTGAGCTGGGTCGGGAGCAGTTCGTCGACAAGGTGTGGGAGTGGAAGGCCGAATCCGGCGGCGCGATCGTCAACCAGCTGAAACGGCTCGGCGCGTCCTGCGACTGGTCGCGCGAGCGCTTCACCATGGATGAAGGCCTGTCCAGGGCGGTCATCGAGGTCTTCGTGACGCTCTACAAGGAAGGCCTGATCTACAAGGACAAGCGCCTTGTGAACTGGGATCCGAAGCTCCTGACCGCGATTTCCGACCTTGAGGTCGAGCAGGTCGAGATCAACGGCAACCTCTGGCATTTCCGCTATCCCGTGGAAGGCGTGGCCTACGATCCCGAGGATCCGGCGACCTATATCGTGGTGGCGACGACACGGCCCGAAACGATGCTCGGCGATACTGCCGTCGCGGTTCATCCGGACGACGAGCGTTATCGCCATCTCGTCGGCAAGAAGGTTCGACTGCCGATCGTCGGCCGCGACATTCCTGTCGTCGCCGACGAATATTCCGATCCCGAAAAGGGCAGCGGCGCGGTCAAGATCACGCCCGCGCACGATTTCAACGATTTCGAGGTCGGCAAGCGCCACCGGCTGCGGGCGATCAACATCTTCACCCCCGAAGCGAGGATAAACCTCAAGGATAACGAGGATTTTCTCGAGGGTGTCGATGTAAATCCTCTGCGCCAGGGCGTGTGGGACCAGCTTCACGGGCTCGACCGGTTCGAGGCTCGCAAGCTTGTGGTCAGAGTCATGGAGGAAGGCGGCTTCCTCGACAAGGTCGAGCCGCACCGCCACGCCGTGCCGCATGGCGACCGCGGCGGCGTTCCGATAGAGCCGTTCCTGACGGACCAGTGGTATGTCAACGCCGAGGAACTGGCCCGGCCGGCAATCGCGTCGGTGCGCGAGGGCCGCACCAATTTCGTCCCAAAGAACTGGGAAAAAACCTATTTCGACTGGATGGAGAACATCCAACCCTGGTGCATCTCGCGCCAACTCTGGTGGGGCCACCAGATTCCGGCCTGGTACGGTCCGGACGGCGCGGTGTTCGTCGAGCGCACCGAGGAGGAGGCGCTCCACGCCGCCATCCAGCACTACATCGCCCATGAGGGGCCGATGAAGGCGGTCGTCGAGGACCTGCTGGAGAATTTCAAGCCCGGCGAAATCCTGACCCGCGATGAGGACGTGCTCGACACCTGGTTCTCCTCCGCACTGTGGCCGTTCTCGACGCTAGGTTGGCCGGACGAGACGCCGGAGCTGAAGACCTATTACCAGACGGATGTGCTGGTCACCGGTTTCGACATCATCTTCTTCTGGGTCGCCCGGATGATGATGATGGGTTTGCACTTCATGGACGAGGAGCCGTTCCACACGGTCTACGTGCACGCGCTGGTGCGCGACAAGAACGGCGCCAAGATGTCGAAGTCGAAAGGCAACGTCATCGACCCGCTGGGCCTGATCGACGAATACGGCGCCGACGCGCTGCGCTTCACGCTGGCCAGCATGGCGGCGCAGGGCAGGGACGTGAAGCTCGATCCGGCCCGCATCGCCGGCTATCGCAATTTCGGGACAAAGCTCTGGAACGCGACGCGCTTCGCCGAGATGAACGGCGTCGCCCGCAACGACGCGCTCTGGCTCGGCGACGCTAAGCTGACCATCAACCGCTGGATCCTGACGGAGCTGACGCGCGCGACCCACGAGATCACCGAAGGCATCGAGACCTTCCGCTTCAACGAGGCCGCGAATGCCGCCTACCGCTTCGTCTGGAACCTCTTCTGCGACTGGTATCTGGAACTTTTGAAGCCGGTGTTCATGGGTGAGGACGCGGCGGCCAAAGCCGAAAGCCAGGCGGTCGCCGCCTTCGTGCTCGACGAAATCTACAAGCTGCTCCACCCGATGATGCCGTTCATCACGGAAGAACTCTGGGCCCATACGGCGGGCGAGGGGCAGGAGCGGCAGTCGCTCATCTGCCACGCACGCTGGCCCGACCCCGATTTCGAGGACGCCGAGGCGGCTGCGGAGATCAACTGGCTGGTGGAACTCGTGTCGGGCATACGCTCGGTGCGTTCAGAAATGAACGTGCCGCCGGCAGCGATTGCGCCGCTGGTCGTCATCGGCGCGAGCGATCTCACGCGCGCCAGGCTCGAACGCCACGATTCGGCGGTCAAGCGGCTGGCCAGGATAGGTGCGGTGACGCATGCGGACGCTGCGCCGGCGGCTTCCGCGCAGATCGTTCTGGGCGAGGCGACCGTTTGCCTGCCGCTCGGCAGCCTGATCGATCTCGAGGCGGAGGCGGCCAGGCTGCAGAAGGAACTCGCCAGGGTCACCGAGGAAGTCGCGCGCATCCACAAAAAGCTTTCGAACGAGAAATTCGTCGCCAACGCCGCACCCGAAGTGGTGGCCGCGGAGCGCGAAAAGCTCGCCGAATACCAGGAGGCGCAGGAGCGGCTGAACGTGGCGCTAGCGCGCGTTCGCGGCGACGCTTGACCGGCTTTCGCGGCTGATTCTGGTGATGCCGAAACCGCCGTTTTGGTTCGAGAAATGGCGTGACGTTGCGTAACCTTAGGTTGTCCAAATATTTTCCGCCCCATTGTTGCCGTAATGTAACAAAGTCGGCGGATTGGGCCGAAAATAAGCGATTTCGGCCGGTTTTTCCGGGCAATGCCATGTTTTTGGTATGACGGGCAGCAAAAATCGGTTGTTTTGCGGCATTTTCGAGCCTGGTCCGCGCCCGTATCGGGCCGTCCGGAGCCTGCCGAGCGCGCGCGTGCAAAAACAGTGTTGCACCCTTTTTAGGAAATGGTTCTAGCTTCCTCCCACATACTTTTGGGGGAGAGAAACTTTCATGAATAAACCGCTTTTGAAAACGCTTCTGGGGGCGGGCTGCGTTTCGCTAGCCGTGGTTGGCACGGCAAGCGCCGGCGGCCTCGAGCGTGGCGGCTACAATGTCGACCTTCTGTTCGATCCGGCCCGCTTCGCCAGCGAAGCGTCGGTTACTTACGTGATGCCGCAGCGCGAGCTGGACGACGTCGTCGACATCAACCCGCTTAACGGCATCGGTTCCAACGGCATTGGCGGCGGAGCGACCAACGGCGTCGCCGACACCGAGGACTACGCGATACCGCGCATCGGCTTCAAGGCTTCCATCGGCGACAGCGTTGACTGCATGGTCGATTATTCGCAGCCATGGGGCGCGCACAGCAATCCGGGCGCCGACTGGATGGGCGCCAACAGCAATATCGAGACCAAAATCAACAGCGACAACATCGCCGGCACCTGCTCCTACAAGATGCAGGCCGGGCGCGGCCAGTTCCGCGTGCTCGGCGGTGTGTTTTACCAGCAGGTCGATGGGTTTAAGGAGCGCCTTGTCGCGCCAGTCCCGACGCTCACCGGTACCAATGCTTTTGGTAACGGTGTCGGCCTTCTCGAGTTGGAAGGCGACGGCGTTGGCTGGCGGATCGGCGCGGCCTATGAAATCCCCGAGATCGCATTCCGGGCCAGCCTCGTCTACAATTCCGAAGTCGATCTCGGCGACATAACCGGAACTGTCGACCTGACCGAAGTTCCCGGTTTCATAAACCCCTTGAACCCGGTGCTCGGAGTCGTGACCGATGTCGAGGGCACGCAATCCATGCCGGATTCGCTGGAATTCAAGATTCAGTCCGGCATAGCGCCGAATTGGCTCGCCTTCGGCTCGATCAAATGGGTGGACTGGAGCACTTTTCAGGAGATCAGCTTCTGCGCGGTTGGCACTTCGGGTGCCTGCACGGTCGACAACGACGTGACCTCGCTCGAGCTTTTCTATCGCGACGGTTGGACAGTTTCGGGCGGCGTCGGACATAAGTTCAACGACCAGTGGAGCGGGGCGGCGAGCATAGCCTGGGATCGCGGCACGTCGACCACGCTCGGCATTCAGAGCGACACCTGGACCTTCTCGGCCGGCGCTGCTTATACGCCGACCCAGAACGTCGAATTCCGCCTTGGCGGCGCGCTCGGCGTGCTGACCAGCGGCGAGTCCGAAGATGAAGAGATCACCTACGAATACGGCAACGATCTCGTCGCCGCAGTCTCGGCTTCCGCCAAGGTCAAGTGGTAGTCAAGCATTCGTGACGAAAAGCCCGGCTTTGCGGCCGGGCTTTTTTGTATCTGGTAGTCGCTAATATAGCCCGCGATTTTGTGACGAATCTGCAACAGTCTCCAGGCAAGCCATTTGCTACAGTGAGGCGGACCAAATCTGCCTATTTCCCGCCATAAACCGGGCGCACGGCGGGTTCAGGACGGGCATGCAAGACAAAAGGCTGCGGCAAACGCGGCCAAGGACAAGAAATTGGACGCCAAGGTAATTTCCACAGTGAAACTGCCGATCAGGGCGGCGACCGAAGGGTCCGCGCCTCAAAAAGCCGGGAACGGAGACGCGCCCGGCGCGTTCTACGCTGCCTGCCCATTCCCGGCCCCCAACATCGCCTCGGGCGGTCGTAGTTTGGCCGAAAATCCGGAGCACGTTTGGCGGGCTCGATCGGGAAGGGCACAGAAGAAGCATATTGTGATGCGTATGTCGGATGCCTTGAGATCGACTGCCCTGTGCGCCCTGGTCGCGGCCGCGACCTTCGGCTCCGCGGGTGGGGCGCTGGCGTTCGAAAACGACATTTTCGACGATTCAGGTGAGGTGAAGGCCGAGTCGAACCCATGGTCGGTGTTTCAGTTCGGTTATTCCGCCTACAAGAGCGGCCACAAGGACCAGGCCGTCGAGGCCTATCGCTACGCGGCCGAGAACGGCCAGCTCGGCGCCACGTGGAAGCTGGCGCGCATGTATGCCGAGGGCGACGGCGTCGCACGTGACGACTACGAGGCCTTCAAGTTCTTCTCCGAGATCGCCCGGCAGGATGTCGAGCCCGGCAGTCCGGAAGAAAGCTACATGTCCGACGCGCTGGTGGCGCTCGGCAGCTACTGGAAAAAGGGAATCCCGGGCAGCCCGGTTCAGGCCAATCCTGCCGCCGCGCAGGAATACTACATGCGCGCCGCTGCGAACTACCGCAATCCCAATGCCCAGTTCGAGATGGGCAACATGTTCCTCAAGGGCGAGGGCGTGAAGGCGAGCGTGCGGCAGGCCGGCCGCTGGTTCCAGTTGGCGGCAGAGAAGGGGCACGCCGGCGCGCAGGCGACGCTTGGCAATCTGCTGTTCCAGAGGGGCAAGGTCGTGCGTGGACTGGCCATGATGACGGCCGCGCTCGAGCGCGCCTCGCCGGGCGACAGGCCGTGGATACGCGGCATGCAGGAAGAGGCGTTCGCGCTGGCCGCCGAAGCCGACCGGCGCACTGCGATCGCGCTCGCCGACGATATCCTGACCAAGGGCAACCAATAAGTTCCGCCGCGGGCCGGATATCGTTCAAAACCGATAAAAAGCAAAAATGTCAGGCGGCTGCGAGCGCCAGTTCCACCGCGACCGGAACATGGTCCGACGGCTTTTCCCAGGCTCGCACATGCTTTTCGACCGACGCCGATGAAAACCGGTCGGCGGCTTCCGGCGACATCAGCAGGAAATCGATGCGGATGCCGTTGTTCTTCTGCCACGCGCCGGCCTGATAGTCCCAGAACGTGAAGACGTCCGTGGCGTCGGTGACGGCGCGGACGGCTTCAGTGAAGCCGAGATTGCAGAGCCGCCGGAACGCTTGCCGGCTTTCCGGTTGGAACAGCGCGTCGTTGACCCATGCTGCCGGGTTCTTCGCATCGGCCGACTCCGGAATCACGTTGTAGTCGCCGGCGAGAATCAGCGGTTCCTCGAGCTTCAGCCGTTCCTCGGCCCATTGCTCGAGCCTCTCCATCCAGGCCAGTTTGTAGGGAAATTTCTCCGTGTCGATCGGATTGCCGTTGGGCAGATAAAGCGAAACGACGCGCAGCACGCCCTTTTCGGTCGAAAACACGCCTTCGATGAAGCGCGCCTGCTCGTCGCCGTCCGCACCCGGCAGACCGCGATTGACCTCGTCGAAGCGGTACTTCGACAGGATCGCCACGCCATTGAAGCCTTTTTGGCCAAAAGTCTCGACGTGATAGCCGAGCGCTTCGATCTCGATGCGCGGGAACTGGTCGTCGACCGATTTGATCTCCTGCAGGCAGACGATGTCGGGCGCGCTGTCCCTCAGCCATACAAGCAAATTGCCCAGGCGAGCCTTGATGCCGTTGATGTTCCAGGTGACGATTTTCATGTTGCGACCGTTATCATGAACCCGTCCCGGCAATCACCCGAAAAATGGTATGGGCAAAAAAAGGGGGCGGGAGAGTTGTCCCGCCCCTTAAAAAGACGCTCTGCTCAGGCGGTCTTCGGCACGGCGCGAACGTCTGCCGCCCGCAGCGCGTAGTAGATGATGCCGGCGATCGCCACGCCGAAGAACCAGCCGTAGACGCCCCACCACGAAGGCAGCCAGTTGGTGAAGTTCGGCAGAATCGAGGAGAACAGGATGCCGACGCCGAAGGCGATCAGCGCCTTGACGTGCCAGCCGCTCTGGAACCGGTATTCGCCGTCTTCGTGATAGAGAGCGTCGACGTTCAGCCAGCCTTTGCGGATCAGATAATAGTCGACCATCATCACGCCGAAGATCGGGCCCATCGTTGCGCCGACCATGTTGACGAAGCGGGCCGCGCCGCCTTCCCATGGCGCGAATGGGTAGAGCGCCAGCGCGATCAGCGCGGCGATGTAGCCGCCCTTCTTGAAGTCGATGTGCTTGGGAAACACGTTGGCGAAATCGAAGGCGGGCGAGACGAAGTTCGCCACGACGTTGATGCCGAGCGTGGCGACCGCGAAGGTCAGTGCCGCCAGCAGGGCCAGGAACCAGCTGTCGAACTTGGCCGAGATCTGGTCGGGGTGCAGAAGCACTTCGCCATAGACCTGGAAGGCCGCGATCGTCGTGATGCCAGCCACCAGCGAGAACAGGATGAGGTTCACCGGCAGGCCCCAGATATTGCCGATCTTGAGCGAACGTTCGTCGGGCGAATAGCGCGAGAAATCGCAGAAGTTCAGGTAGAGCGCCGCGAAGTAGGTCACCCAGATCGCGGCCACGGCCGCCAAGGCCTCGAGGGAGCCGGGCACGCCCGGCACGCCGGCGTCCTTGGTCCTTTCGAGTAGCACGTCCATGGGGATGTCGGCGGTCAGCGAGATGCCCCCCGCCTTGATGACAAGGTAGATCGCCAGGATCAGCATCATGATCCAGACCGCGGGGCCGGCCCAGTCCTGGAACCGTCGCACCGTCTCCATGCCGCGCTGGATGATGAGCAACTGCAGCCCCCAGATGACGACGTAGCAGATCACCTCCAGCGTCGAATGGCCGAGCATGTGGCTTGTCTGGTGGAATTGCAGCATGCCCTCGTCGCGAATCAGGAGCGCGACGATCGCGCCCGAGGCCGCGGCCGTCTGTGCGCCGTACCAGAAGCAGGCGACGATCGCGCGTACCATGGCCGGAAGGTTCGCGCCCCAGATGCCGAACGATGCGCGCGCAAGCACGGGGAAGGGCACTCCAGTGCGAACACCGGCGACGCCCACCATGTTCATCAGGAAATAGATGATCAGTGAGCCAGCGCCGATCGCGATGATGAAATTGAAGAAGCTGCCGCAGAACAGGAACAGGCTGGCGGCGAGGTAATAGCCCCACAGGCTGTGGACGTCCGACGTCCAGACGTTGAAGATGCTGAACGGCCCCCAGTTGCGCTCTTTTTGCGGGCGCCAGATCCTCGTTGTACAGCGATGGAGATGCGTTCGGTACTCTTGCGTTCGGCACTGTCATGTGATGTCCCCTCTACGGCAGCCTGGCTCGCCCTTTGCCGGCATTTGCAAAGCCTGCGATTGGTCCGTGAAGCTGTCAACGAAGCCGACGAGGGGACCAGCAAGGGATTGTTTGCCGGCGAGGACTGTCCAACTTCCCCAGCGGAATACGCGCTGCGCCGGCACGCGATTTTCCGTTTTGAATCAATGGCGCTCGGCGCGCCCTGACAGAATCATTCCTGCTGTCTTCATCCGAATGCGTGGAAGACTTTCAATTATTTCTTTGCAATTGCGGCCGGACCTGTTTTGCGCATCGCGGCGAAACCGGCGTTGGGCAGGACCACCTCCGAGCCGCCCGAAAGCGAGTCTCCGCATCCTGAGCGATGTGATTCACCCCGGCCGGCGCTCGACCAGACCGATCGTGTTGCCTGCCGGATCCTTCAGGAAGGCCAACCACTCGCTTTCGCCGGGCGCGCCGAACTGGCCGAGCCGATCGATGTGGACGAGGGAAGGCATGGCGGTAAAGGCCGTCCCGAAGGCGGCCGCGTGCTCGCAGAACGCGTCGAGGCCGGGCATATCGAGATAGACGGTCGCCTGCGGCGTGCCGCCCGAAAACAGGAGCCGCACTCCGCCGACCAGGATGAAGGCTATGCCGGGCGGCTCGAAGACCGCGTGGGTCGCCAGCCCGAGAACGTCCCGCCAGAAGGCGAGAGTCGCGTCAAGATCGCGGCCGGCGGCAAGCGCGACCTGCCGGAAAGCGGTCGGGCGCATGGCCGTAGGCGGCATTGGTCTAGACGGAAAAGCTCGTGCCGCAACCGCAGGAGGCGACCGCGTTCGGGTTCCTGACCTGGAAGGACTGTCCCATCAGGTCGTCGACGAAATCGATGACCGACCCGCCCATATAGATCATGGAAAGCTCGTCGATCAGCACCATCGCGCCGTCGCGTTCGATCGCGACGTCGTCATTATTCCGGCTGTCGACCAGATCGAACTTGTAGGAAAATCCCGAGCAGCCGCCGCCCTCGACCGAGACGCGCAACGCCGTCTTGCCCGGTTCGGCAGCGACGATTCTGGCGATCCGCTTCGCTGCGGCTTCGGAGAGATCAACGCCCTTCATGGCAGTCTTGGCATCAGCGCCCATCGGCGTCACCTTGCTTTCGCGTACCCACCATAGGTATGAAGCGGCGAGGGGCAAGTCAACGGGCGGTTTCGGACCATGGCGATAGAGCTTGGCGACATCGGCTTCGGCTTCCGGCCCCGCGCGGCCTATGCGTGCGATCCGGCGCAATCGCGCGGCCGTTTCTACCCGGAAGCGGAAAGCCCGACCCGCACGCCATTCCAGCGCGACCGCGACCGCATCATCCATTCTACCGCCTTCCGCCGTCTGAAGCACAAGACACAGGTTTTCGTGGCGCATGAAAGCGACCACTACCGCACCAGGCTCACTCACACCATCGAGGTCGCGCAGATCGCGCGCGCCCTGGCGCGGGCGCTGCGTTGCGACGAGGATCTGGCCGAGGCGGTGGCCTTGGTCCACGATTTCGGCCACACGCCCTTTGGCCACACCGGCGAGGACGCGCTGAACGAAAAAATGGCTGCGTGGGGCGGCTTCGACCATAACGCCCAGTCGCTGCGCGTGGTGACGAAGCTTGAGCGTCGCTACGCCGAGTTCGACGGCCTGAACCTGACCTGGGAGACGCTGGAGGGGCTGGTCAAGCATAACGGCCCGCTAACCGACGCGCAGGGCAGGGGCCTGAAAGGCACCGTGCCGCAGGCGATCCTGGACTATTCCGAACTGCACGACCTCGAACTCGACCGCTTCGCCGGTCTTGAAGCGCAATGCGCGGCGATCGCCGACGACATCGCCTACAACACCCACGACATAGACGACGGCCTGCGCGCCGATCTGCTGACGCTCGACATGCTGGAGGAGGTGTCGCTGCCGGGGGGCATCTTGCGGGGCGTGCGCGAACGCTATCCGGCACTCGACCCGGTCAGGACCGGGCATGAGTTGATGCGCCGTCAGATCACCATCATGGTCGAGGACGTGATCTCGACCGCCGGCGCGAGGCTCGCGGAACTGAAGCCACAAAGCGCGGACGAGGTGCGGCAGGCAGGCAGGACGATCGTTACCTTCTCGGCCGACATGATCCCTGCGGAAAAGGAGCTGAAGGCGTTCCTCTACAAGAACATGTACCGCCACGACGAGGTGATGCGGGTGCGCGAAGATGCCGATCTGATCGTGCGCCAGCTCTTCGACGCCTATCTTGCCGATCCTCGCGCCATGCCGGAAGGCTGGCGCGAGGGGTTGGAGCGGGCCAGCGACCGGGTCAAGGCGCGCCACGTCGCGGATTTCCTGGCCGGCATGACCGACACCTACGCGATCAAGGAGCACCGGCGGCTGTTTGACCACACGCCCGATTTGGGCTAGGGCGGGCCGGTTTTCCGGCGCGGCCCTTGGTCCGCGCATACCAGTTCCAGAGTAAGCACCAATGAACATCTTCGCCGATTTCAATGATCGGATCATCAAAGCCGTTGAAGCGCTTGATCTGAAAGACAAAGACGGTAACAGCGCCGATCTTTCCCGGATCACGGTCGAGCCGCCTCGCGACGCCAGCCATGGCGATCTGGCGACCAATGCGGCGATGGTGCTGGGCAAGCCGACGGAACAGAACCCGCGCGCGCTGGCCGAAAAGCTGGCCGAAGCGTTGCGGGCCGACGGCGACGTCGCGGCGGTTGAGGTCGCCGGCCCGGGCTTCGTCAACCTGCGGCTCGACAACCGCTATTGGCAGGCGCATCTCGCGGCCCTGATCGGGGCCGGCGCCGGTTATGGCCGCTCCAGCCTGGGCAAGGGCAGAAAGGTCAACGTCGAATATGTTTCGGCCAACCCGACCGGGCCGATGCATGTCGGCCACTGCCGCGGCGCCGTCGTAGGCGACGCGCTCGCCAACCTCCTGGCCTTCGCCGGATTCGACGTTACGCGGGAATACTACATCAACGACGCCGGCGCCCAGATCGACGTCCTCGCCCGCTCGGCCATGCTGCGCTACCGCGAGGCGCTCGGCGACGAGATCGGCGAGATCCCGGCAGGGCTCTACCCGGGCGACTATCTCGTGCCGGTCGGCCAGGCGCTGGCAGCCGAGTTCGGCCGCAGTCTGCTGCAGAAGCCGGACGAGGAAGCGCTGGCTCTGGTCAAGGACCGCACGGTCGACGCGATGATGGCGATGATCCGCGAGGATCTGGCGCTGCTCAACGTGCACCACGACGTGTTCTTTTCCGAGCGCACCCTGCACGCCAACGAGGCGCAGGCGATCCGCTCGGCCATAACCGACCTGACGCTCAAGGGCCACATCTACAAGGGCACGCTGCCGCCGCCGAAGGGCGAGAAGCCGGAGGATTGGGAAGACCGCGAGCAGACGCTGTTCCGCTCGACGGCGGTCGGAGACGACATGGACCGGCCGCTGGTCAAGTCCGACGGGCAGTTCACCTATTTCGCTGCCGATGTCGCCTACCTGAAGGACAAGTTCGCGCGCGGCTTCGACGAGACGATCTTCATTCTCGGGGCCGACCATGGCGGCTACGTCAAGCGGATGGAGGCCCTGGCCAAGGCTCTCTCTGGCGACTGGCTGAAAATGACGGTGCTGCTCTGCCAACTGGTCAGGCTCTATCGCAACGGCGAGCCCGTGCGCATGTCGAAACGCTCCGGCGAATTCATCACGCTGCGCGAGGTGGTGGAGGAAGTCGGCCGCGATCCGATCCGCTTCATGATGCTCTACCGCAAGAACGATGCCCCGCTGGACTTCGACTTCGCCAAGGTCACGGAGCAGTCGAAGGACAACCCCGTCTTCTACGTGCAGTACGCCTCGGCGCGGTGCCACTCCGTGTTCCGCCAGGCCCGAGAGCAGCTCGGCGAGGCGGCGTTCGGTCGCCTGGCACTGAGCAAAGAAGCCTCCTGGCTGACCGACGAAAGCGAGATTGCGCTGATCAGGAAGCTCGCCGAGTATCCTCGCATCGTCGAGTCCGCGGCCCAGGCTCACGAGCCCCACAGACTGGCCTTCTATCTCTATGATCTGGCAAGCAGTTTCCACGGACACTGGAATCGCGGTACTGAGAATCCCGACTTACGATTTGTTAAGGTTAACGACCGACACTTGACGTATGCCAGACTCGGGCTGGTGCAGGCCGTATCGGATGTTTTGACGTCCGGCCTGGCGCTGATCGGGGCCGAAGCGCCTACCGAAATGCGCTAGATTTGCGGGAAAAACCTGTCACCTTTTGCCCACATTGCGCTGGTAAGGGCCAACCTTACGCGACGTTGACAGCGTCCGATTATGTGCGAGTTCGGGACAGAGAATGGCAGAGAAAAACCATCTGAGAATCGCCGACCAGAACGATCTTCCCAACGACGATCCGTTTGCTGAACTGACCAGGATCATGGGCTTCGACCCCCGCCAGCCGGTGCGGCAGCAGCCTGCCGAGGCGCCTGCGCAAGATCCTTCGGGGGCGGTTGCCGACGAGGATGATTTCGGCATCGATCTCGAGAAGGAACTGATGGGCGAGTTGGAGGCCGAGGAGACCGCGCCGGAAGCCGAAGCTGCTTTCCAGCCGGTCGAAGCCGCTTACGAGCCGGCGACGGAACCGGCTGCCGAGATTGACCAAGCCCTGGCGGGTATGGACGAGGCCTCGTTCGAGACCGCCGCTTTCGAGGACGAACTGGCCGCGTCGCTCGATGCCGATGCGCAGGAAGAGCTTGCGGACCCGGTTTCCGAGAACCTGCTTGCCGCCGCGTTCGAGGAAGAGTTTTCGCTCGCCGACGATTTTGCGGCTGCCGATGACTATAGCCATGTAGCTGCCGCCGAAACCTCACCCGACGACGACTTCGAGGGCGAAACGGCTTTTGTCGACGATCAGCCGTTCGAGCAGGTGCTGGAAACGGCGACGGAGGCCGAATTGGCTGACGACGCCGTTGAGGCGCAGGCTTTCGCGCCTGGCGAAGAGGCGCAGGCCTTTGAAGCTGGCGAAGAGGCGGGTGATTTTGCCTTCGAAGATGCCATGCAGGAAGAACTGGCGCGTGGCCTTGCGGATGCGTCATCTGACGCCGAACCGGCGGCCGATCTGGCTGGCAACGGTGCTTTCGAGGTCTCGGACGAGCAGGAAACGCTCAGCGACGATAGCTGGGAACCGGCCGCCGAATACGATGAGCCTGTCGTGGATGAAGAGGTTTCCGCGCAGCCGGTCGCAATGACGCCCGAACAGGCGCCGGCCGATGATTTCGATGCAGCATTGGCCGAAGTCGACATGGATTTTTCGGCAGCCAAGGCGCTGCATGCTACCGAGGCCGCGTCATTCGCGGAGGATGACTTCGACGGCGAACTGCATTTGCGGTTGTCGGAGCCCACCGACTACGACCACGCATCAACGGCTGCCGTCGCGGTGGAAGCAGAGGAGCCCGAGCCGGACGAACTCAGCCTCGAGGACGAGCTCAACGCGCTGCTGGGCAATACGCACGGCCGCAGCGCGCCGGTCGCCGAGGTTCTGGCTGATGAAGCTCCGGTTGTTGAAGCAGCTCAGGAGCCGGCGGAAACCGCCGAAGCTGAAACTGCTGAATCGGAAAACGCCGAAGAAGGTTTGCTCGATGATCTGGCTGGTGATCTCGACGCCGTGAACTGGGCGTTCGAGGCCAGCGCCGAGCCGGTCGAAGCGCAAGTTCCTTCGGAAGACGATCTCCCGCTCGATGAAGCCACTGTTTCGACCGACGATGCCGATCACGGCTGGGACCGGAACGAGCAGGTGACCTACGCAGCGCAAGCGGCGGACGATGAGACCGATTTCGTTCCCGCGGCGGATGCCGAATTCGGAGATATCGATCTCGCCTTCGACGACGAAGCATTCGACGCCGCGATTTCCAACGCGATTGCGGATGACGAGCCGGTTCTGCATCAGACGGAAGACAGCGCCGCCTCGGAGCGGCAGGAACCGGAGCGGGCCGTGGTGGACGAGAGCAACGACCCGTACGCCGCCCTTGCTGCCCTGACGGCGTCGATGCGATCCGCCGAGCCTGCGAAGTCCTGGCGGCAGGAGGCCGCTCCCGCACCGGCGACAGATGTGCCGGCGAAACAGGAACAGCACGAGCAGGACGCCGAGGAGCAGGACGACTATTACGCGTCTGCTCCCTACGAGGATTTCCCGGACATCGAGACGGTCGACGTGCCCGAGCAAGCGGTTGCGCTGGCCGACGATCTCGACATCCCCGAGGTGGCTTTCGAGGAGAACGTGCCGCCGCAGCCCGTCTTTGACGATCTCGACGCGGAGTTCGCCAGCCTGCTCAGCGACATGAATTCGCCGGAAAAGACGCCGGCTCCCGCTCCGGCCTATCAAGCTGACGACTACTCGGCGGAATTCGAGCGCGCATTTGCCCGGCAGGAACAGGCGCACCCGGTTTCCAGCTATGCAGCTCCGGCGGCGTTCGCCGCAGGCGTTGCCGGCGGAGCAGCCTTTGCAGGCGCTTCAAACGCCGCCTACGGCTCCGCAGCCGGCGATGACGATGCCGACTACGTGCCGGGCAGCCGCCAGCCAGAAGCCCAGGACCAGTTCGCCGTGGACGATTTCTCCTACGATCCGGATGTCGACGAAGACATGGCCCCGCCGGAATATGCCGCGGCCACGCGAGAGACGCCCCAGCGGCGCGGCATGCTTGTCGCCGCGATCGTCGGCGGCGTCGCGGTACTCGGCGGCATCGGCGCTTTCGCGATGTCCTTCGGCGATGGCGGCTCGGACGCGCCGGCAATCGTTAAGGCCGACGCGGAGCCGATCAAGGTCAGGCCTGAAAATCCCGGCGGCGCCACCGTGCCCAATCAGGACAACAAGGTTTACGACAGCGTCGCCGGAGCCGGCGGCGAGGCCGGGCCAAGGCAGGAAAAACTGCTGACCAGCGCCGAGGAACCGATCGAGATGCCCGCGCCGGAACCCGAGCCGGAGCCGCGAATTGTTGAAGCCGCGCCAGCCGACGCTGCGCCAGCCGATCCGATTGACCCCAAGCCCGTCGAAGCCAAGCCGGTCGAGCAAGCCGCCGCTCCCGAAGGCGACCTGCCGCAGGCTCTTCCCGCCGGGGATCAGCCGCCGGCCCTGCCTCAGGCAAAGTCGGAGGATCGTATAGAGCAGGTCATCCAGGAAGCGGGCGTCGACAACAGCGTCGAAGTGGCCGCGGTCGCGCCGCGCAAGGTCCGCACCATGATCGTCAAGGCCGACGGCACGCTGGTTCCGGAGAGGATCCGGCGCCGGCTCCCGAAGCTGCCGCGGCAAAGCCGGCGCCAGCTGTTCCGGCCGCCAATGCCGCCGAACCCCAGCCTCCCGTTCCGGAAGCCACTGGTGCCGTGCCTGACGCCCCCGTTGCTGCAGCACCGGCGGCCACGCTGGCTGCCGCAGGCGCCGAAGCCGCCGCCGATAAGCCGTCATCGGCCACGCCGAACTCCGTTCCGGTCGCTCCGGCGCGGCCTTCGGATCAGCCGGTCGACATTGTCGGCGAGGTGAAGGGCGATCAGGTCGCGGCGCTGAACCCGGCCTCCGGCGCGAACGGCGCGTGGTCGATGCAGATCGCTTCGCAGCCCAGCGAAGCCGCTGCGCAGTCGTCCTATCAGGATCTGCTGCGCCGCTACGGCAGCGTGCTAGAGGGGCATCAGGCCAATATCGTCAAGGCCGAGGTCGCCGGGAAGGGCACCTTCTGGCGCGTGCGGGTTCCCGCCGGCAGCCGCAGCGACGCCATCAAGCTTTGCGAAAGCTATAAATCCGCAGGCGGCAACTGCTTCGTCTCGAAATAAGCTGCCCCGCACCGCACTTGCCGAACCGGCGCGGGTCCAACCCGCGCCGGTTTTCTTTTCAACCTATGCCTCGACGCGCTAGTGTCGACGACATGACCGAATCAAAATCCATGATCCTCGGCTGCGCCGGGAAATCGCTCAGCCGCGAGGAAATCCAGTTCTATCGCGGCGAATGCCCTTGGGGCTTCATCCTGTTTGCGCGCAACATCAGCGAAACCGAGCAGATCCGTGACCTCGTTGACGAAATGCGCGATTGCATCGGCCGTCCCGGCGCGCCGGTGTTCATCGACCAGGAGGGTGGCCGCGTGCAGCGCCTGCGTCCGCCACTGGCTCCAAACTACCCCGCCGGCGCGGCGATCGGCGCGCTGTGGCGCGACGACCACGACGTCGGCGAGCGCGCGGCATGGCTGCTTGCCCGCCTGCACGCCTTCGATCTCCTGAAACTCGGCATTACGGTGGATTGCCTGCCGGTGCTCGATGTGCCGATCGAAGGCGCCAGCGACGTCATCGGCGCGCGCGCCTACGGCAAGGAGCCGAAAAGCGTCACCGCGCTCGGCAAGGCGTCCGCGGAAGGGCTGATGGCCGGCGGCGTGCTGCCCGTCATGAAGCACATCCCCGGCCACGGACGCGCATTCGCCGACACTCATTTCGAATTGCCGACCGTCAATGCCTCGCTGAGCGACCTGCAGCGGCATGATTTCGCCCCGTTCAGGGAGTTGAACCATCTGCCGATGGCGATGACCGCCCATGTGGTTTACGCCGCGGTCGATCCGGACAATCCGGCCACGACGTCCGGCAGGGTCGTCGACGAGATCATCCGCCGCGAGATCGGCTTCGACGGGCTGCTCATCAGCGACGACACCTCGATGAAGGCGCTTTCTGGGGATTTCCCGTCGAAAGCCGCCGCGATCCTTGCGGCCGGCGTCGATATCGTTCTTCACTGCAACGGGGTGATGGAAGAAATGGCGGGGATCGCCTCGCGCACCACGGGGCTTGAGGGCAAGTCGCTGGAACGGGCCGAGCGGTCGCTTAACTACATTCAGGAGCGCGATCAGGCCGACGAGGCCGAAATCCGCGCCGAATTCGCGACTTACTTCGAGGCGGTGGCGTAATGAACAGGAAGCAGGCAGCAATTGCCGGAAGCGCTGGATAAAAGGGCAGGGAAGCCCGCGCCGATGGACCGCCTCTGGGCGGAGGACGAGAACGCGCGCGGCGTTTCCGAACCGGCGCTGCTCATCGACGTCGCCGGTTTCGAAGGCCCGCTCGATCTTCTCCTGCATCTTGCCCGCAACCAGAAGGTCGATCTCGCCCGCATATCCATCCTGGCGCTGGCCGAGCAGTACCTGAAATTCGTCGACAGCGCCCGCGCCATCCGGCTCGAACTCGCAGCCGACTATCTCGTCATGGCGGCGTGGCTTGCGTACCTGAAGTCGAAGCTCCTCATCCCCAAGCAGCCGGGCGACGACGGCGAAAGCGGCGAGGAACTGGCCGCCGTGCTGCAATTCCGCCTCAAGCGGCTGGAAGCCATGCGCGACGCCGCGGCGCGCCTCGTCAACCGCAACCGGCTCGGCCGCGACGTCTTCGCGCGCGGCATGCCCGAAATGGTCATCGTCGAGAAACGTAATGAATATTCGGCGTCGCTCTACGACCTCCTGACCGCCTATGCGGTGCAGCGCCAGCGCCAGGCCATCACCAATGTGCGCATCGCCCGGCGCGGCGTCTGGTCGCTCAAGGAGGCGCGCGAAATCCTTATCCGCCTGATCGGCGAGTTCCGCGACTGGACCGCGCTCGACCAGTTCCTGACGCAGTATCTCACCAGCGCCGAGGAGCGCTCCACCGCCATCGCCAGTTCCTTTGCCGCCACGCTCGAACTGGTGCGCGAAGGGGCGATCGAAATGCGTCAGCAGGAGGCGTTCGCGCCGCTCTACCTGCGCAACCGCCAAAATGCCGCAAATAAAGCCGAGGCAGCGTCATGAACGACAGCGCAAACGCAACGGTGATCCAGTTCCTTTCGGACGAGGCCGACATGAACCCCGCCGAGCGCCTGCATCTGGCCGAAGCCGTCCGCATGGCCGAGGCGATCGTCTTTGCCAGCGCCGAGCCGGTCAGCGAAAAGCAGCTCGCCCAGCGCCTGCCCGACGGCGTCAACATCGCCGCCGCCATGGCCGAGCTGCAGCAGATCTATCAGCGCCGCGGCGTCAATCTGGTGCGCGTCGGCGACGCCTGGGCTTTCCGCACGGCAGGCGATCTCGCCTTCCTGATGAGCCGCGACGCCGTCCAGCAGAAGAAGCTTTCTCGCGCGGCCCTCGAAGTGCTGGCGATCATCGCCTATCATCAGCCGGTCACCCGCGCCGAGATCGAGGACATTCGCGGCGTCGAGACCTCCAAGGGCACGCTCGACACACTCTGGAAACCGAGTGGGTGCGCATGCGCGGCAGGCGGCGCACGCCGGGCCGCCCGGTCACCTACGGCACGACTGAAAAATTCCTCGACCATTTCGCGCTGGAAGAAATCCGCGACCTGCCCGGAATGGACGAGCTGAAAGGGGCGGGGCTGCTATCCTCGCGCATGCCATCGAACTTTTCCATCCCGCAGCCGCCCTCCGATCCGGATCTTTTGACTGAGGACGAAGACCCGCTGACCGACATAGATCTCGAGGAGCTCGGCCTGCTGACGCCCCGCGTCACAGATGATTGACCGCAAGGCGGGCGCTTCCAGGGCTATATCTCGCGCCGAAATGCCGGGAGTCTCTCGTTTGAACGCACAGGATCTGCATCAGCACGGCCGCGTGCCCGCCGGCGTCACATTCGCCGCGCGGCTCGCCTTCGAAAACATCAGCCACTCCTTCGGGGCTGGCGCCGAGACGCTGCGCGGCGTGACACTTTCGGCCGAGCCGGGCGAGGTTCTTTGCCTGCTTGGCCCCTCCGGCTCGGGCAAGACCACGCTGCTTCGGATAGCCGCCGGCATAGAGAGCCAGACTTCCGGCCGCGTGCTCCTCAACGATCGCGAGATCGCCGGGCCGTCTGTGTTCCTGCCGCCGGAAAGGCGCTCCATCGGCCTGGTTTTCCAGGATTTCGCCCTCTTTCCGCATATGACCATCCTCGACAATGTCCGCTTCGGGCTGACCGCCCTGTCGGGCGAGGAGGCGCGCAAGGAGGCGCTGATCGCGCTTTCGCGAGTGGGGCTGGAGGATTATGCCGGCTCTTATCCGCATATCCTGTCGGGCGGCGAGCAGCAGCGAGTGGCGCTCGCCCGGGCGCTCGCGCCGCGCCCGGCGGTTCTTCTGATGGACGAGCCGTTTTCCGGGCTGGATTCGCGGCTGAAGGATTCCGTCCGCGCCGAGACGCTGGCGATCCTGCGCGAAAGCCGCGCCACGGCGATCGTCGTGACCCACGATGCGGAGGAGGCGATGCGCATGGCCGACCGCATCGCTCTCCTCAGGGACGGCAGGCTGGTGCAGGCCGGCCGCGCCGAGGATCTTTATCTCAACCCCGCGAGCCTGTTCGTCGCCGGCTTTTTCTCCGAACTCAATCTTTTCGAGGGGCGGGTGCGGGGCGGGGCGGTTGAAACCTCGCTCGGGCGCGTCGACGCGGCGGGCTTCTCCGAGGGCGACGATCTGACCGTCGCCGTGCGCATGACGGGCTTCGACGTCAGCGAAACCACGGGCGATACCCAGGCGCGCATCCTCTCGCGTCGCTATCTCGGCGTCGTGGAATTGCTGGAACTTGCCGTTCCCGGCGCGGAGACGCCGGTGCGCGCGCGGGTACGCTGCGGCGCTTTGTCGGCCAAGGCGAAGGATATCTGGCTTTCGACACGGAAGTCTGACGTACTTCTGTTTGAAACACAGCGTGAAAACGCATAGATCAGTCTCAGGAAATCGTTCGGAGAGAGTTATCATGGGTTCCTTTTCAATCTGGCACTGGCTTATCGTGCTTGTGGTGGTGCTGCTGCTGTTCGGCCGCGGCAAGATCCCCGAGCTGATGGGCGACATGGCCAAGGGCATCAAGAGCTTCAAGAAGGGCATGTCCGACGACGAAGCTGAGGGCGCAAAGACCGCTGACGGCAAGACCGTCGAGCATCGCCCCGACGAAACCGTCCAGGCGGCCAAGGAAAGAGCCAGCAAGAGCTGAGCCTTAGAGCCTCGCTTTAATCTCTAATCTCTGCGCTGGTCGGATTGAGTAGCCATGTTTGATATCGGCTGGACCGAGATGCTCGTGATCGCGATCGTCATGATCGTGGTCGTCGGCCCGAAGGATTTGCCCAAGATGCTGCGCACCTTCGGCAAGACGACCGCGAAACTGCGATCGATGGCGGGCGACTTCCAGAAACAGTTCAACGAGGCGCTGAAGGAGGCGGAGCTCGATGAGGTCAAGAAGTCGGTGGATTCACTGCGCGGCCTCAACCCGGCCGCCGAGATCAAGAAGCAGCTGAACCCCTTCGAGAAAGCCGCGGCCGATGTCCGCGCCGGCCTCGATTCCGCAATGAAGCCTGCGCCCTCGAAGGCCGCTGAGCCCGCCGCCGAGGCCGCGCATGCGGCCGAACCGTTGAAAGCGGGGGCGACCAGCATTCCGGGCGTCGCCGGGCCCGAGGCCATGCCGACTTCGAAGCCGGTGTTTCCAGCAATGCCGGACCCTACGCCAGTAGCGGCCGCAGTCCCTGAACCGGCCAAGGCCGCGGCAAAGCCTGCGAAGGCGGTCAAACCCGCGTCGAAGCCGGCCGAACCCAAGGCGGCGGCAAAAGCCGCCCAGCCAAAATCCGCTTCGGCCAAGCCGGTGGCGGAAAAGAAGAAGAAATCCGCAGGGACTGCCTCGTGAGCGCACCGGAAGACGACGAGATCGAAAAGTCATCGGCGCCGCTGATGGACCATCTGATCGAGCTGCGCTCGCGCCTGATGTGGGCGATCGGCGGCTTTTTCATCGCCTTCCTGGGCTGCTTCTTCTTCGCCAAGGAACTCTTCAACCTGCTCGTCATCCCGTTCAAATGGGCGGTCGAGTGGGCGGGCATAGGCGATGGCCAGGTCGAGCTCATCTACACCGCGCCGCAGGAATTCTTCTTCACCCAGATCAAGCTCGCGATGTTCGGCGGCATGGTGCTGGCGTTCCCGCTGATCGCCGCGCAGATCTACAAATTCGTCGCGCCCGGCCTTTATAAAAACGAGCGCGGCGCCTTCCTGCCGTTCCTGATCGCTTCGCCGATCCTGTTCCTGATGGGCGCGGCGCTGGTCTATTTCTTCTTCACGCCCATGGTGATGTGGTTCTTCCTCGCCATGCAGCAGACCGGCGGCGAGGTGCAGATCTCGCTGCTGCCAAAAGTGTCGGAATATCTCAGCCTCATCATGACGCTGATCTTCTCCTTCGGCCTGGTGTTCCAGCTGCCGGTGGTGACCACGCTGATGGCGCGTGTCGGGCTCTTGACTTCGCAAGGGCTGGCCGAAAAGCGCAAATGGGCGATCGTCATCGCCTTCGTCGTCGCCGCCGTGCTCATGCCGCCCGATCCGGTCAGCCAGATCGGTCTCGCCGTGCCAACCATCCTTCTCTACGAGGTTTCGATCTGGATGGCCCGGATGGTCGAGCGCAAGCGCGAGCAGGAACGCGTGGCGCGCGAGAAGAAAGAAGCGGCCGAGGCCGCAAAGGAATCCGCCGACTCCTCGACGCAAGCCGCTTCGTAGGCGGTGAGGGTGTTATCCCCCCTCGCGGGGGAGATAGAGACCGGCGGCGCCTTGAACGACCCGCCATTTTCGGGCACATGGCGTGCCGATGACCAAGCCGCCCCGTCCGATCGACCATCTGGTGCTGCCGACCGCGGACCTGGCCGCCGCGCGGACGCGGCTTTCGGCGCTCGGGTTCACCGTCGCGCCGGACGGCGTCCATCCGTTCGGCACGGAAAACGCCTGCGTCTATTTCGCCGGCGGCACATTTCTTGAGCCGCTGGCGGTTCGTGACGGAGCGACAGCCGACGAGGCGATTGCCGGAGGCAATGTGTTCGTCGCCAGGGACCGCATGTTTCGGCAGGCAAACGGCGATGAAGGGTTTTCCGCCGTCGTGTTCGGCACGGACGATGCCGCCGCCGACCATCGGGACTTCGTCAAGGCGGGAGTCTCGGCCGGCGATGTTTTGGATTTTTCGCGGCCTTTCCTCGACGCCTCGGGCAAGACCGCCACGGTCTCCTTCAAGCTGGCCTTTGCCGCCGAATCGGATGCCCGCGACCCATTCTTTTTCACCTGCGAGCGGCTCAACTCGCCGAACGTCGACCGCGCGGGGCTGCAACGCCACGCCAATGGCGCAAGCCGGCTCTCGGCCGTCGTCGCGTCCAGCGAATCTCCCGAAAGGCATGCCGGATTCCTCGCGTCGCTCGCCCGGAGCGGAGTTGTTTCGCGCGGGGATTCGACATTCGACGTCGATCTGCCGAACGGCAGGCTCTGCATTGGTCCGACAGCCTCGCTGGCGCGGGAATTCGGCGCAGAAGGCTGCGCAGGAGGGAGCGGCCTGCGGCTCGCCGCTATTCTGTTCGGCGTCGACGATCTGGCTGCAACCGGGACGCTTCTTCGCTCCAACTCAATAGAATTTAGCACCATCGGCGGCCGACTGGTCGTGCCTCCGGCGCCGGGGCAGGGCGCCGCTTTCGCTTTCGAGGAGAACTCATGAACACGCCGAATTCCACAGTCGCGGCCGGAAACGCGGTTTTCGCCAACAATGCGCCGCTGACGCTGATCGCCGGCCCGTGCCAGCTCGAATCTCGCGGCCACGCCTTTGACATGGCCGGCGCGCTGAAGGAGATGGCGCAGAAGCTCGGAATCGGCCTCGTTTACAAAACCAGCTACGACAAGGCCAACCGCACCTCGCTGTCCGGCACGCGCGGCGCGGGGCTGGAGGCGGCGCTGCCGGTCTTCGACGATCTCCGCCGCGAATTCGGCCTGCCGGTTCTGACAGACGTGCACTCTGAGGAGCAGTGTGGCATCGTCGCGCCCCATGTCGACATATTGCAGATCCCGGCGTTTCTCTCGCGCCAGACCGACCTCCTGATCGCCGCCGCACGGACCGGCAAGGTCGTCAACGTGAAGAAGGGCCAGTTCCTTGCGCCTTGGGATATGAAGAACGTGGTCGCCAAGATTGTCGGGTCCGGCAATGCCAATGTGCTGGTCACCGAGCGTGGCGCGTCCTTCGGCTACAACACGCTGGTTTCCGACATGCGCGCCCTGCCGATCATGGCCGAAATCGGCGCGCCGGTGATCTTCGATGCGACCCATTCGGTGCAGCAGCCGGGCGGGCAGGGCGGCTCGACTGGCGGCGATCGGCGTTTTGTCGAGACGCTGGCGCGCGCGGCGGTCGCGGTCGGGGTCGCCGGCGTGTTTATCGAGACGCACCAGGATCCAGACAACGCGCCATCCGACGGCCCGAACATGGTTCCGCTGAAGGATCTCCCGGCGCTGATGGAAAGGCTGATGGCCTTCGACAGGGTAGCCAAGGGCCGGAGCTGACGCGAGCCGTCCCGCATTGCCTTTTCGGCTTCTTTCGCTAAGACGGGCGCGACAATTTTCGCAGACATCGAGGGGACTTTCGAATGACCGCCATCATCGACATTATCGGCCGCGAAATTCTCGACAGCCGCGGTAACCCGACCGTAGAAGTCGACGTGGTGCTGGAGGACGGCTCGATGGGCCGCGCCGCGGTTCCCTCCGGCGCCTCCACCGGCGCGCATGAAGCGGTCGAGCTTCGCGACGGCGGCCCGCGCTATCTCGGCAAGGGCGTCGAGCGCGCCGTGGAAGCGGTCAACGGCGAGATTTTCGAGGCGATCGGCGGCATGGAGGCCGAGAGCCAGGCGCATATCGACCAGACCATGATCGACCTCGACGGCACCGCCAACAAGAACCGTCTCGGCGCCAATGCAATCCTTGGCGTGTCGCTGGCTGTCGCAAAGGCGGCAGCGGAGGCGTCCGGCCTGCCGCTCTACCGCTATCTCGGCGGCCCCAATGCCCGCGTGCTGCCGGTTCCGATGATGAACATCGTCAATGGCGGCGCGCATGCCGACAATCCGATCGATTTCCAGGAGTTCATGATCCTGCCGGTCAGCGCTCCGTCGCTGCGCGACGCCGTGCGTTGGGGCTCGGAAATCTTCCACACGCTGAAGAAGCGGCTGAAGGACGCCGGCCACAACACCAATGTCGGCGACGAAGGCGGTTTTGCGCCGAACCTCAAGAACGCCCAGGCCGTGCTCGACTTCGTCATGGGTTCGATCGAGAAGGCCGGCTACAAGCCGGGCGAGGAGGTGGCGATCGGGCTCGATTGCGCCGCGACCGAATTCTTCAAGGACGGCAATTATGTCTATGAGGGCGAGAGGAAGACGCGCGACCCTAAAACCCAAGCGAAATATCTGGCCAAGCTTGCCGCCGATTATCCCATCATCTCGATCGAAGACGGCATGGCCGAGGACGATTGGGAAGGCTGGAAATACCTGACTGATCTCTGCGGCGACAAGGTGCAGCTGGTCGGCGACGATCTCTTCGTCACCAACACGGCGCGGCTGCGAGACGGCATCCGCATGGGCGTCGCCAACTCCATTCTGGTCAAGGTCAACCAGATCGGCTCACTGACTGAGACGCTCGACGCGGTCGAGACCGCACACAAGGCGAGCTACACCGCCGTCATGTCGCACCGCTCGGGCGAGACGGAGGATTCGACGATCGCCGATCTCGCCGTCGCGACCAATTGCGGGCAGATCAAGACAGGGTCGCTCGCCCGCTCCGACCGCACGGCGAAGTACAACCAGCTGATGCGCATCGAGGAGGAACTCGGCAAGCAGGCGCGCTATGCGGGTCGGTCGATATTGAAAGTCTGAGATTCCGTCGAAACGGCAGTCTGGCGGGCGGGGATTCCCGCCCGTTTTCGTTTCAGGTTCAAAAAAATCCATCCACCTGTAACCGCGCATTAAGCATGATGGCGGCAGAAAGGAGCGGAAGGGATTTGCACCATGTGGACACGCCAGCATCGACAGAGAAATACCGGCCGGCTGATCGTACCGGCCATATCGGCGGCGTTCCTCGCCTACTTCGGCTTCCACGCTTATCATGGCGAGTTCGGCATCTATTCCAAATACCAGCTCGAGGTCCGGGTGGCGGAGCTGGAGGGAAGGCTGGGCGAAATCCGGGCGCAGCGCATCGAGCTGGAGCGGCGGGTGCAACTGCTGCATGACGGCACGCTGGAAAAGGACATGCTGGACGAGCAGGCGCGCAAGGCGCTCAACCTGTCGCATGAGGACGAGATAACCATCATGCGGCCGTTGCGTCAGCAGAATTAACTGATCTCCGGTTAATAGAAGATATCCTCAACAAAATGAAGCGTTTAGCTGCATGACAGCCATGCATTTTTCCGCATGGCCCAATCGGGTTGCTCATGCTAGCTTTTCTCTACACAGGGAGGTGAGCGTCTCCCTTGATGTCCGCCAAGAGACATAAACAGGGAGTGATGCATGGCCGTAGCCGCCAGAAAAGCGTCCGCTAAATCGAAAGCGGACGCGAAATCCTCATCCGCGCCCGTCGCGCCCAAGCCCGCCGAATTCACCAAGGAACAGGAACTCTCCGCCTATCGCGGAATGCTCCTGATCCGGCGCTTCGAGGAGAAGGCCGGCCAGCTCTACGGCATGGGCTTCATCGGCGGCTTCTGCCATCTTTATATCGGCCAGGAGGCGGTCGTCACCGGCCTCAAGATGGCGATGATCGACGGCGACCAGATGATCACCGCCTATCGCGATCACGGCCACATGCTCGCGATGGAAATGACGCCGCGCGGCGTCATGGCCGAACTGACCGGACGCCGCGGAGGCTACTCCAGGGGCAAGGGCGGCTCCATGCACATGTTCTCCAAGGAAAAGCACTTTTACGGCGGCCACGGCATCGTCGGCGCGCAGGTGTCGCTCGGCACGGGCTTGGCCTTCGCTAACCGCTATCGTGACAACAACAACGTCGCGGTGACCTATTTCGGCGACGGCGCCGCCAACCAGGGCCAAGTGTACGAGAGCTTCAACATGGCCTCGCTGTGGAAGCTGCCGGTGATCTACGTCATCGAGAACAACCGCTATGCCATGGGCACGTCCGTCGCCCGCTCATCCGCCGAGACCGACTTTTCGCATCGCGGCCTGTCGTTCCGCATCCCCGGCATCCAGGTGAACGGCATGGATGTGCGCGCGGTCAAGGCCGCCGGCGACATGGCGACCGAATGGTGCCGCGCTGGCAACGGGCCGATCATCCTCGAAATGCAGACTTACCGCTACCGCGGCCACTCCATGTCCGACCCCGCCAAATACCGGTCCAAGGAGGAGGTGCAGAAGATGCGCGCCGAGCAGGACCCGATCGAGCAGGTGAAAGCGCGGCTCATCGACAAGAAGTGGGCGAGCGAGGACGAGTTGAAGGCGGTCGACAAGGAAGTCCGCGACATTGTTGCGGACGCCGCCGAATTCGCGCAGACCGATCCCGAGCCGGACCCTTCCGAGCTCTGGACCGACATCGTACTCTGAGGGAGGGCGCGAAAAATGCCGATCGAAATTCTCATGCCCGCGCTCTCGCCGACGATGGAGGAGGGCAATGTCTCGAAATGGCTGAAGCAGGAGGGCGACAAGGTCGTCGCCGGCGACGTCATCGCCGAGATCGAGACCGACAAGGCGACGATGGAAGTCGAGGCTGTCGATGAGGGGACGCTTGCGAGGATCCTGATTGCGGCGGGCACCGAGGGCGTCAAGGTCAACACGCCGATCGCCGTGCTGGCGGTCGATGGCGAGGATATCGATCAGGCCGGCGAGGGCGTCGGCGAAGAAGAAGCGCCGAAGGCGAAAGCGGCCGATTCGGACACGCCGAAGCAGACCGAAGGCGACGCGGGCGGCAAGGCGCGCGAGCCCTCGGAGGAGCCGAGCGCGGACAAGGACGCAGCCAAGGTTCCTGCCGCGCCCAAGGCCGAAATCGCCGCCGACCCGGACATTCCGGCCGGGACCGAAATGGTGTCGACCACGGTGCGCGAGGCGCTTCGCGACGCCATGGCCGAAGAAATGCGGCGCGATCCGGACGTCTTCATCATGGGCGAGGAGGTTGCCGAGTACCAGGGCGCCTACAAGATCACGCAAGGCCTGCTGCAGGAGTTCGGCGACAGGCGCGTGGTCGACACGCCGATCACCGAACACGGCTTCGCCGGCATCGGCGTGGGCGCGGCGATGGCCGGGCTGAAGCCGATCGTCGAATTCATGACCTTCAACTTCGCCATGCAGGCGATGGACCAGATCATCAATTCGGCGGCCAAGACGCTCTATATGTCAGGCGGCCAGATGGGCGCGCCGATCGTGTTTCGCGGGCCGAACGGGGCTGCGGCGCGCGTGGCCGCGCAGCACAGCCAGGATTACGCCGCATGGTACAGCCATGTGCCGGGCCTGAAAGTGGTGATGCCCTATACTGCGGCCGACGCGAAGGGCTTGCTGAAGGCTGCGATCCGCGACCCGAACCCGGTCATCTTCCTCGAAAACGAGATCCTCTACGGCCACTCCTTCGACGTGCCGAAGCTCGACGACTTTGTCCTGCCGATCGGCAAGGCACGCATCCACAAAGCGGGCAGGGACGTCACCATCGTCTCCTGGGGCATCGGTATGACTTATGCGGTCAAGGCCGAAGCCGAGTTGCGCGGCATGGGCATCGACGTCGAAATCGTCGATCTGAGGACCATCAGGCCGATGGATCTCGACACCGTCATCGCCTCTGTCAAAAAGACCAACCGGCTCGTCGTCGTCGAGGAGGGCTATCCGCAGTCCTCGGTCGGCGATTTCATCGCCAACCAGGTGTCACAGCGCGCCTTTGACCATCTCGATGCGCCGGTCATCACGATTGCCGGCAAGGACGTGCCGATGCCTTATGCGGCCAACCTCGAAAAGCTGGCGCTGCCGAATGTCGGCGAGGTGGTCGCAGCGGTGAAGGCTGTTACGTATCGATAGGAGACCGGCATGTTCGGAAAGCGCAAACCAGCACCCTCCGGCCATGACGTGAACAATTCGCCGTTCCTCGTCGCCTATCGCGGCGAGGATGGCGGCATGGTGGTCAAGCTCGATCCGGCAAGGGTCGGCTCGGCAGGCGCCGCCGGCATAATGCTCGCCGATTTCATGCGGCATTTTGCTCGGGCGCTGACGCAATACGGCGCGGCGCGCTCCGAAGAGGAAGCCACCGCGGACATGCTTACCATTTTCAAAGCAGAAGTTGAATCGCCGACCGATATCGGGTCCGGCTCGATTGTGAATTAGGGGAGAGCGATGCCCATCAACATCACCATGCCGGCTCTTTCGCCTACGATGGAGGAGGGCAATCTCGCCAAATGGCTGGTCAAGGAGGGCGACAAGGTCGCGCCGGGCGATGTCATCGCCGAAATCGAGACCGACAAGGCGACGATGGAGGTCGAGGCGGTCGACGAGGGCACGGTGGCGAAGATCGTGGTGCCGGCGGGGACCGAAGGCGTCAAGGTCAACGCGCTGATCGCGGTGCTTGCGGCCGAGGGCGAGGACGCGAGCGTGGCGGCAAAGGGCGGCAACGGCGCGCAGGCCGAAGCACCGAAGGCACAGGCGTCCAAGTCAGCCGACATGAAATCCGAAGCGCCGAAGCCTGCCGCGAAGGATACAGCGCCGGCCGCTCCCAATAAGACAGCCGAACCGGCGCCGGCCGCGAAGTCGAACGGCCACGACGCCGGGGACCGCGTCTTTGCCTCGCCGCTCGCCCGCCGAATCGCCAAGGACGCCGGCATCGAAGTTTCAGCGGTGACTGGCTCCGGCCCGCATGGGCGCGTGGTGAAGGCCGATGTCGAAGCCGCGATCGCCGGCGGTACGGCCAAGGCTGCGCCTGCGGAGAAGGCGGCTCCGGGCGCCGCGCCCGCTGCTGCTCCGGCAGCCAAGCCCATGTCCGACGAGCAGGTGCTGAAACTCTTCGCCGAGGGCTCCTACGAACTCGTCCCGCACGACAATATGCGCAAAACCATCGCCCGGCGGCTGGTCGAGGCGAAGTCGACCATCCCGCATTTTTATCTCACCCTCGACTGCGAGCTTGATGCGCTCCTGGCGCTCAGGGCGCAGTTGAACGCCGCCGCCCCCATGAGAAAGACCGACAAGGGCGAGGTTCCCGCCTACAAGCTCTCGGTCAACGATCTGATCATCAAAGCGATGGCGCTGGCGCTGCGCGACGTGCCGACCGCCAACGTCTCCTGGACCGAGACGGCCATGGTCCAGCACAGGCATGCCGATGTCGGCGTGGCGGTGTCGATCCCCGGCGGGCTGATCACGCCAATCATCCGCAAGGCCGACGAAAAGACGCTGTCGGCCATCTCCAACGAGATGAAGGACATGGCCGCGCGGGCGCGGAACAAAAAGCTGAAGCCGGAGGAATACCAGGGCGGCACCACGGCGGTCTCCAATCTCGGCATGTTCGGCATCAAGGATTTTTCCGCCGTCATCAACCCGCCGCACGCGACGATCCTGGCGGTTGGCGCGGGCGAGGAGCGGGCTGTCGTCAAAAATGGCGAGGTGAAGATCGCGACGATGATGTCGGTGACGCTGTCAACCGACCACCGCGCGGTGGACGGCGCGCTCGGAGCCGAGTTGCTGGTCGCCTTCAAGCGCCATATCGAGAATCCGATGGGGATGCTGGTTTAGCGCCCGTTTCCCTCCCCTTCCGGGGGAGGGCTTCCGTGAAGGTCTCCCCTTATGAAAACCATCCTCTGCTACGGCGATTCGCTGACCTGGGGTTACAATGCGGTCGGCCCGAGCCGGCATTCTCTCGAAGACCGCTGGCCGAGCGTGCTGCAGGCGGCGCTTGGTGAGGGCGTGCAGGTCATCGCGGAGGGGCTGAACGGCAGGACGACCGCGTTTGACGATGATCTTGCCGGCGAGGATCGCAACGGCGCGCGGACTTTGCCGACGCTGCTCGGCACGCATTCGCCGCTCGACGTGATCGTCATCATGCTCGGCTCGAACGACATGAAGCCCTGGATCCACGGCAATCCGCTGGCGGCCAAGCAGGGCATGGGCCGGCTGGTGAAGATCGTGCGCGGCCACGCCTACCCGCTGGATGCCGAGGCGCCGGAGATATTGCTCGTCGCTCCGCCGCCGGTCAGCCGCACCGAAAATGCGGAATTTTCCGGCATGTTCGCCGGCGGCGACGCCGCCTCCCGCGAGCTGGCCGGCATGTATGCCGAACTCGCCGACGAAGTCGGCTGCGGCTTTTTCGATGCGGGTTCCGTCGCCGAAACCACGCCGCTCGACGGCGTGCATCTCGACGCCGCAAACACCCGCAGGATTGGCGAAGCGCTCGCGCCCGTAGTGCGCGTGATGCTCGCGCTTTGAATTTCAGGAGAAAGCCATGGCCGAGACCTACGACGTCATCATCATCGGTTCGGGCCCGGGCGGCTATGTTGCAGCGATCCGTGCGGCGCAGCTCGGCCTGAAGACGGCGATCGTCGAGCGCGAGCATCTTGCCGGCATATGCTCCAACTGGGGCTGCATCCCGACCAAGGCGCTGCTCAGATCGGCCGAGATCTTCCACTATGCCGAGCATGCGAAGAATTACGGCCTCAAGATCGAGGGCAAGGTGACGCCCGATTTGAAGGCGATCGTCGAGCGCTCGCGCGGGATAGCGCAACGCATGAATGGCGGCGTCGGCTTCCTGATGAAGAAGAACAAGGTCGACGTGATCTGGGGCGAGGCCAAGCTCACCAAGGCTGCCTCCGGCGACAAACCGGGCGAGATCGTCGTGTCGAAAACATCCAAAAAGCCGATGGAGCCGCAAGCGCCGCTGCCCAAGAACACCAAGGGCGAGGGAACCTACACCGCCAAGCACATCATCCTGGCGACCGGCGCCCGCCCGCGTGCGCTGCCGGGCATCGAGGCGGACGGAAAGCTGATCTGGACCTATTTCGAGGCGATGGTGCCGCCCGAAATGCCCAAATCACTGCTTGTGATGGGTTCAGGCGCGATCGGCATCGAGTTCGCCTCGTTCTACCGCACGATGGGCGTGGAAGTGACGGTCGTGGAACTGCTGCCAGCGGTGATGCCGGTCGAGGATGCCGAAATCTCCGCCTTCGCCAAGAAGCAGTTCGAAAAGCAGGGCATGAAGATCATCCTCGAGGCCAAGGTGACCAAGGTCGAGAAGGCGGCGAATTCGATCACCGCTCACGTCGAGATGAAGGACGGCAAGGTCGAGAAGATCACGGCCGACCGGCTGATCTCGGCGGTCGGCGTGCAAGGCAACGTCGAAAACCTCGGGCTGGAGGCGCTGGGCGTCAAGACCGACCGCCGCACGGTGGTCATCGACGGCTACGGCAAGACCAATGTGCCGGGCATATACGCCATCGGCGACGTCGCCGGTCCGCCCATGCTCGCCCACAAGGCGGAGCACGAGGCGGTGATCTGCGTAGAAAAAATCGCGGGCCTGCCGAACGTCCATCCGATGGACAAGCTGAAAATACCTGGCTGCACCTATTGCAACCCGCAGGTGGCGTCGGTCGGCCTGACGGAGGCCAAGGCCAAGGCCGAGGGCCGCGACATTCGCGTCGGCCGCTTCCCCTTTGTCGCCAACGGCAAGGCGATCGCGCTCGGAGAGGACCAGGGTCTGGTGAAGACAATATTCGACAGGAAGACCGGGCAGTTGCTCGGCGCGCATATGGTGGGCGCGGAAGTCACCGAGCTCATCCAGGGTTTTGTGGTCGCGATGAACCTCGAAACCACCGAGGAAGAGCTGATGCACTCGATCTTCCCGCATCCAACTTTGTCGGAAATGATGAAGGAAAGCGTTCTCGACGCCTATGGCCGCGCGCTGAACGCATGACAGCCTGCCGGCGGCAGGGCTGTTTCGGCGGGGTATTCTGACTTATATGCGGGTTCTGGCGGAGCGGCAGCGAGGAGACAGGTGATGGATCAGAGCGTCGGTATAATGGGAATGCCGGGCGTCGGCTTTTTCGGCATGCTCCTGATCGGATTTCTCGCCGGCTACGTCGCCGAAAAGGCGATGAACCGCAATCACGGGCTGTTCACCAACATACTGGTCGGCATCGCCGGCTCGTTTGTCGGCGGCACGCTCGCCGGCCTGCTCAATTTCCAGTATCAGGGCTTTCTGGGCAATCTGATCGTTGCCGTCGCCGGCGCGGTTCTGCTGTTGTGGATTTTCGGGCGCGCCAAAGCGAGCGGAGTGAACTGAACAGATGGTCACGATACTCGACACGATTTCGAACGCGCCGCGGCTGAGGCACCCCGAAAAGGCGCACCGGCCGGACCAGGAGGTTTTGCGCAAGCCCGACTGGATCCGGGTCAAGGCGCCGACCTCCAAAGGCTATGCCGAAACGCGCGAGATCGTGAAGTCGCACAAGCTTGTGACAGTATGCGAGGAGGCGGGCTGCCCGAACATCGGCGAGTGCTGGGAAAAGAAGCACGCGACCTTCATGATCATGGGCGAGATCTGCACCCGCGCCTGCGCCTTCTGCAATGTCTCGACGGGACGCCCGACGGCGCTCGACCCTAACGAGCCGGCCAATGTCGCCAAGGCGGTGAAGCAGATGGGGCTCAGCCACGTCGTCATCACCTCGGTCGACCGCGACGACCTCGATGATGGCGGCGCCCAACATTTTGCCGACGTGATCCACGCCATCCGCGCGGCGACGCCGGCGACCACCATCGAAATCCTGACGCCCGACTTCCTGCGCAAGGACGGGGCGCTGGAGATCGTCGTGGCGGCCAAGCCGGACGTGTTCAACCACAATCTCGAGACGGTGGCGTCGAATTATCTGACGGTGCGGCCCGGCGCGCGCTACTTCCACTCGATAAGGCTGCTGCAACGGGTCAAGGAACTCGATCCGTCGATGTTCACCAAATCCGGCATCATGGTGGGGTTGGGCGAGGAGCGGAACGAGATCCTGCAACTCATGGACGATCTGCGTTCGGCTGACGTCGACTTCATGACGATCGGCCAATACCTCCAGCCGTCGAAAAAGCACCATCCGGTGAAAAAATTCGTCACGCCGGAGGAATTCAAATCCTATGAGACGATCGGCAAATCCAAAGGCTTCCTGCTGGTCGCCTCGAGCCCGCTGACCCGCTCTTCGCATCATGCCGGGGAGGATTTTGCAAAACTTCGCGCCGCACGCGAGGCGTTTCTAAGCAAATCCGCCTAAGGCTTTGGGCCCATGCCTAAATTCGAGACAACGCGACGGGTGGACCATACTCCGGATGAGATGTTCGCGCTGGTCGCGGATGTAGAAAAATATCCGGATTTCCTGCCGCTTTGCGAGGCGCTGTCGGTGCGCTCGCGCCGGGAGCGTGACGGGCGCACCATGCTGCTCGCCGATATGACGGTGGGCTACAAGGCGATCCGCGAGACCTTCACCAGCCAGGTGCATCTGAAGCCGGACGAAAACGTCATCGACGTGAAATATGTCGACGGACCGTTTCGCTACCTCACCAACATCTGGCGTTTCGAGCCTGCCGGCAGCGGCCACTCCAACGTGGTGTTCTCGATCGATTACGAGTTCAAGAGCCGTATTCTGGGCGCCGTGATGGGTGCGATGTTCGACCGCGCGTTCCGCACGTTCTCCGAAGCCTTCGAGAAGCGCGCCGACGCCATCTATGGGGAACAGGTAACTTAGCCGAACTAAATTTGCAGCGCCTTCAGCGCCATCTCCAGCGCCGTCCGCACAGATTCGCGGCGGATGAAATCGCGGCCGCGATTTTCGAAGACGTGCTGCTCGGCGATGGGCTGAGAACCCTGCTGGGCCAGGCCGAACCAGACCAGCCCGACGGGCTTTTCCGCCGAGCCGCCATCGGGGCCGGCGATGCCGGTGACCGAAAGCGCAATGCCGGCATGCGAGCGGGCCAGCGCCCCAACCGCCATCTCCAGCGCTGTTTCGCGCGAGACCGCGCCATGCGCATCGAGAGTGACCGGGGAAACTCCGAGCATCTCGACCTTGGCGTCGTTGGAATAGGTGACGAAACCGCGATCGACCATCGACGACGAACCCGGGATGTCCGTGAGGATCGAAATGATCATGCCGCCTGTGCAGGATTCCGCCGTCGCTGCGAGGATCTTGTGGCTGGCGCATGCCTTGAGGAAGCGGTCGGCCAGTTCTCCGAGGTCGTTCATTCGGGCAGTTCCCCCGGATAAACGACGGTCGCCGTCGCGATTGCCGCAATGCCTTCCTCCCGGCCGATGAAGCCGAGCTTCTCGTTGGTCGTCGCCTTGACCGAAACGCGCGACCGGTCGATGCCAAGCATTGTCGCGAGCGCCTCGGTCATGGCTTCGCGATGCGGACCGATGCGCGGCGCTTCGCAGATCAGCGTGATGTCTGCATTGGCGATGCGTCCGCCCTTGGCCCGCACGACAGTTGCCGCGTGCTCGACGAAGATACGCGAGGCCGCGCCCTTCCACTGCGGATCGGATGGTGGAAAGTGCGTGCCGATGTCGCCGGCGCCGCAGGTGGCCAGAAGCGCGTCCGTCAGCGCATGCAGGCCGACATCGGCGTCGGAATGTCCGGAAAGTTTTTGGTGATGCGGAATGGCGACGCCGCACAGCGTCACGCTGTTTCCCGGCTCGAAGGAGTGCACGTCGTAGCCGTTGCCGGTGCGGACATCCGGAAAGCCGGTTCTTGTTTCCGAAAGGCGCTGGTCGGCCATCGTTATGTCCCTGGCCCAGGTGAGCTTCAGATTGTCGGGTGAGCCCGGGACGATGCGTACCGGAATTCCAGCCGATTCGGCGATGGCCGCATCGTCGGTGAAATCGGCGACGCCCGCCTCGAACGCCCTCTGGTGCGCCGCAAAGATCGGGCCGAAAGGAAACCCCTGAGGGGTCTGCGCGGCGTAGAGGCCGGCGCGCGGCACGGTTTCGCAGACGGTGCCGTCGGCCGCCTCCTTCTTCAGCGTGTCGGAGACCGGCAGGGCCGGCACCGCGCCGTGCTCGTCGTCGATGGCCAGAATCACGCGGTCGATAGTCTCGATGTCGATGAAGGGCCGCGCGCCGTCATGGATCAGGACAACGCCCGGCGATTTCTCGCGCAAGGCGAGCAGCCCGAGACGCGTGGAGTCCTGACGCGTCGCGCCGCCATGCACGACGATCACCCGATCGCCGGCATCGCCGGCGGCGACACGAAACAGGGCTTCGTCGTCGGCGTGCACCGCCACCACGATCGGGCCGATGTCCGGGTGCGCAAGGAAGGCTTCGAGCGTGCGGGCGATGACGGTGCGTCCGCCGATATTCCGGTATTGCTTCGGGCCGTCCGCCAGGCCGGCGCGCTCGCCCCGGCCTGCCGCCACGATGACCGCGGCGACCGGGCCGTGAATGTGTTCGGCAGGGCTGTCGGAACTCTTCTCCATTCCGAGACGCATAGTCGCAGGCCAGCGCAATGGCTAGCAATTTCCCGGATCAGCCATGATTTCCACCCATCGGACAGTTGCCAGCAGCGCTCAACATGTCTAGGGATTGAGCATCATGAAAAGGTGCTTTGTTTTTGTGCATGCCTGAACTCAGCAATCTGGCCAGTCCACTCGAAGTCGGCGGCGTAATCATCCGCAACCGCGTGTTCCTGGCGCCGATGTCGGGCGTTACCGACGAGGCGTTCCGCACGCGCGCCTATGCTCATGGCGCGGGGCTCGTCGTCTCCGAAATGGTCGCCAGCGGTGAACTGGCCAAGGGCCATGCGGCATCCGCGCGCCGGGTCCGCCATTCCGGCCTTCCCGTGCACATGGTCCAGCTTGCCGGGCGCGAAGCAGCGCATATGGCCGAAGCCGCAAGAATTGCGGCAGGCGAGGGCGCCGACATCATCGACATCAATATGGGCTGCCCGGCCAAGAAGGTGACGGGCGGCTATGCCGGCTCGGCGCTGATGCGCGATCTCGACCACGCGCTGAAATTGATCGAGGCGGTGATCGGCGCAGTCAAATTGCCGGTGACGGTCAAGATGCGGCTCGGCTGGGATGAAACGGCGTTGAACGCGCCGCTGCTTGCGCGCCGGGCCGAGCAGGCCGGCGTCAAAATGGTGACGGTGCACGGCCGCACGCGCTGCCAATTCTACCAGGGCAAGGCCGACTGGCGGGCGATAGCGCGCGTCAAGGAGGCGGTTTCTATTCCCGTCGTCGCCAATGGCGATGTCGGCTCGCTGGCCGACGCCAGGGAGATATTGAGCCTGTCGGGCGCCGACGCAGTGATGGTCGGCCGCGCCAGCTACGGCGCGCCATGGACGGCTGGGGCCATAGCGCATGGCGCGCGAGGAGAGGGCGCGCCGGGCGTGCCGCCGGAGGCCTGCGAGATCACTGACTATGTCGTCGCCCATTACGAGGACATGCTGGCGTTGTACGGCATCGAGAGTGGGCTGCGCCAGGCGCGAAAGCACCTCGGCTGGTATCTCGACCGCCGTGCCGACGGCGTGCCGACGGAGCTTCGCCGGACCGTTCTGTCGTCCTTCGAGCCGGCGCAGGTCATTGCCGCGCTGAGGCAAGCCCTGACCACGCCGTGGCAAACCGAAGCCGCAAGGAGCGCCGCATGAACCTTCCGGCAGCCTCAGTCGTGACCGATCCTTCGTCTGCAGCGCAGATCGTTCTGAACACGATCCGGCGTCCGGTCATCATGATCGACGCAGAGGGGCTGATCAGCTACGCGAACGCCGATGCGGAGGATTTCTTCCGTTCGAGCGCGGCCATGCTCGCCCGCAACACGCTGGCGCGCTTCGTGCCTTTCGGCAGCCCGATCCTGACCCTGGTCGAGCAGGTTCGCGAGCGCGGCGCACCGGTCAACGAATACCGGGTCGACATATCTTCGCCCCGCCTCGGCGTCGAAAGGATCGTCGATCTCTACGTTGCGCCGGTTCCCGAACTGCCCGGATCGGTCGTGGTGATGTTCCAGGAACGCTCCATGGCCGACAAGATCGACCGCCAGATGACGCATCGCGGCGCGGCGCGGTCGGTTACCGGGCTGGCCGCCATGTTGGCGCACGAAATCAAGAACCCGCTCTCGGGCATCCGCGGCGCGGCCCAGCTTCTGGAGACCGTTGTTCCGGACGAAGATCGTGCTTTGACGCGGCTGATCACCGACGAAACCGACCGCATCGTCTCGCTGGTCGACCGTATGGAGGTGTTTTCGGACGAGCGGCCGATCGAGCGCTATCCAGTCAACATCCATATCGTCCTGGACCACGTCAAGGCGATAGCCAAGAACGGTTTTGCGAGCCGGATCAAGATCTTGGAGGACTATGATCCGTCATTGCCTTCGGTGTTCGCGAATCGGGATCAGCTCATACAGGTATTCCTGAATCTGGTGAAGAACGCCGCCGAAGCCGCCGGCAACCAGCCCACGAGCGAGATTTCGCTGTCGACCGCTTTCCGGCCTGGGATCCGCGTTTCAGCGCCTGGTTCGCAGGACCGCGTCTCGCTGCCGCTGGAATTCTGCGTGCACGACAACGGCCCCGGCGTATCCGAGGATATCCTTCCGATCCTGTTCGATCCGTTCATCACCACCAAGCCGAACGGATCGGGCCTCGGCCTCGCTCTGGTCGCCAAGATCGTCGGCGAACATGGCGGCATCATCGAATGCGAATCCACATCGCGCGGCACCACCTTTCGCATCCTGATGCCGGCGTGGAAGGAAATGTCTGCTCCACATGAAGACGACAGCCAAGGAGACCGGCGATGATGGCTAAAGGCAGCATTCTCGTCGCGGACGACGACGCCGCCATCCGCACCGTGCTCAATCAGGCGCTGTCACGGGTCGGCCATGAGGTGCGCGTCACCTCGAATGCTGCGACGCTCTGGCGCTGGGTCGCGGCGGGCGAGGGCGATCTGGTCATCACCGACGTCGTGATGCCCGACGAGAACGCATTCGACATGCTGCCGCGCATCAAGAAGGCCAGGCCCGAATTGCCCGTCGTGGTGATGAGCGCGCAAAATACGTTCATGACCGCGATACGCGCTTCGGAGACGGGCGCCTACGAGTACCTGCCCAAGCCTTTCGACCTCAACGAACTTCTGAACATCGTCAACCGCGCGCTTTCGGAACCGAAGCGGCCGCAAGGTAACGTCCAACCGGAAGACCAGCCGGAATCGATGCCGCTGGTCGGTCGGTCGGCGGCCATGCAGGACATCTACCGCATGCTCGCCCGCATGATGCAGACGGACCTGACGGTGATGATCACCGGCGAATCCGGCACCGGAAAGGAACTCGTCGCCCGGGCGCTGCATGAGTATGGCAGGCGGCGCAACGGGCCGTTCGTGGCGATCAACATGGCGGCAATTCCGCGCGACCTGATCGAATCGGAACTGTTCGGGCACGAGAAGGGCGCATTCACGGGCGCGCAGAACCGCTCCACTGGCCGTTTCGAGCAGGCGGAAGGAGGGACGCTTTTTCTCGACGAGATCGGCGACATGCCGATGGAGGCGCAAACCAGGCTGCTTCGTGTTTTGCAGCAGGGCGAATATACCACGGTCGGCGGCCGTACCCCGATCAAGACCGACGTCCGGATCGTCGCCGCCACCAACAAGGATTTGCGGACGCTTATAAACCAGGGCCTGTTCCGAGAGGATTTATTCTACCGAATCAACGTTGTGCCGCTGCGTCTTCCAGCGCTTCGGGAACGTTCCGAGGACATTCCGGATCTCGTCAGGCACTTCTTCAAGCAGGGCGAAAGCGAAGGGCTGCAGACCAAGCGCATTTCGAGCGGCGGCATCGAGCTGATGAAGCGCTATCCCTGGCCGGGCAATGTGCGCGAACTGGAGAATCTGATTCGCCGGCTTGCCGCACTCTACGCGCAGGACGAGATCACTGCCGAGATCATCGAAACCGAACTCAAGACCGGCGCCCAGCCGGCCGTGCCGGGCGGTAGCCTCATCCCGGACGACCTGTCGATCGGGCAGGCGGTCGAACATTACCTCCAGCGCTATTTCTCGGCATTCGGCGAGGACCTGCCGCCGGCGGGGCTCTACCAGCGCATCCTTTCGGAAGTCGAGTTTCCGCTGGTGCTCGCTTCCATGACGGCCACGCGCGGCAACCAGATCAAGGCGGCCGAACTGCTTGGCTTGAACCGGAACACGCTGCGCAAGAAAATCCGCGAACTCGGCGTAAACGTCTACCGGGCGTCGAAGCAGGCCTGACCACCGGCCTGCCAAACACCCAAACATTTCCGCCCACAGCCATTTTGTTGCATAATCGCCACAATGCGTTGCATACATCCAACGCAAACGAGGCTTCACAAGCACACATGGCGATTCCGGCACCATCTGCAACCACACGGCTTTTCTCGCAAGCCGGGTCACTCGACGGACGCCGTCTGCTGGCGCTGCCCGGCATCGTGGCTGTCGTGGGTTCGCTTGCCGCCGCCGCGATCTCGTTTGCCATCTTGGTCGGGGCGACGCCGATCGAGCCGGACGACGCCACTACGCTGGCGCTGATCATCGGCATCAACGCCGCCTTCATCCTTTTGCTGACCGCGCTGATCGGCCGCGAGGTGCACCGTGTGCTGGCGGCGCGCCGTCGCGGCAAAGCGGCTTCGCGGCTGCATGTGCGCATCGTCGCCATGTTCTCGCTGGTGGCGGCGCTGCCGGCCATCCTGGTCGCGGTTGTCGCTTCGATCACGCTCGACATCGGGCTGGACCGCTGGTTCGAGATCCGCACCAAGACGATCGTGAACTCGTCGCTGTCGATCGCCGAGGCCTATGTGCAGGAGAACGCCCGCAATCTGTCGGGGACGACGCTTTCCATGGCCTACGATCTGGACAATGCCCGCACCCTCTACAATCTCGACCGCACGGGCTTCCGAAATTTCATGAGCCAGCAGGCAGTCGGCCGTGCGCTGGCGCATGCGGCCCTCATCCGCGCCGACGGATCGTTCGTGATGAGCGCCGAGACGGCAGCCGATTTCACCATGCCTGAGCCGCCGGCCGGCGCGGTGCAGGATGCCCAGAACGGCCAACCGGTGCTGATCGAGCCGCGTACCCGCAACATAGTCGGCGCCGTGATCAAGCTGCGAGAGATTCCAGACGTCTACCTCTACACGATCCGGCTGGTCGACCCGGAGGTTATCCGGGCACGCCAGATCGTGACCGCCAACACCGATGCCTATCGCGGGCTCGAATCCAACCGCGGCACCACGCAGGTCGCCTTTGCTCTGCTCTATCTCGGATTGACGCTGGTCATCGTGCTGGCGGCGATATGGACCGGCATCGCTGTCGCCGACCGGCTTGTCAGGCCGATCCGCCAACTTATCGGCGCGGCCGATGAGGTCGCGACCGGCAATCTCGACGTATCGGTGCCGGTGCGGCCGTCCGACGGCGATGTCGCCTCGCTGGGCGATACGTTCAACAAGATGCTGCTGCAGCTCAAATCGCAGCGTAACGAAATCCTCAACGCCAAGGATCTTGTCGATGAACGGCGGCGCTTTTCCGAGGCGGTGCTTGCCGGCGTTACCGCGGGCGTCGTCGGCGTCGATCCCTATGGCATCATAACCATCGTCAATCGCTCCGCCGAGACCATGCTGGCGCTTTCAGCGAAAGCCTCGGTCGGCCAGAACCTCTCGACGCTGCTGCCGCAGGTCGGGCGCGTCTTCGAAATCGGGCGCAAATCAGGCAGACCGGTCTATCGCGAGCAGGTGACTTTCTATCGCGGCGGCGCCGAACGCACCTTCAACGTGCAGATAACCGTCGAAGCCGGCGAGAACCACGACGACGAAAAGTCCTATGTGGTGACGATCGACGACATCACCGATCTCGTGCAGGCGCAGCGCACCTCGGCCTGGGCGGATGTGGCGCGGCGCATCGCCCACGAAATCAAGAACCCGCTCACGCCGATCCAGCTCTCGGCCGAGCGCATAAAGCGCCGCTACGGCAAGGTCATCACCGAGGACCGCGAGGTTTTCGACCAGTGCACCGACACGATCATCCGGCAGGTCGGCGACATCGGCCGCATGGTCGACGAATTCTCGGCCTTCGCGCGTATGCCCAAGCCCGAAATGAAGATCATGGACCTGCGCGAGCCTTTGCGCGAAGCGTCGTTCCTGGTGGAGGTCAGCCGCTCCGACATCGCCTTTGAACGCGTCTTCGGCAGCGAGCCCCTCAAGGGTAAGTTCGACAGCCGCCTGATGTCTCAGGCTTTCGGCAACGTCATCAAGAACGCCGCCGAGGCGATCGAGGCAGCCGAGCGCGAGAACGGCCAGAACGGGGTGATCCGCGTCAGCGCCGGGCGCGAGGGCAGGATGATCCGCATCGACATCATCGATAATGGCAAGGGGTTGCCGCGCGAGAACCGCCAGCGCCTCCTGGAACCCTACATGACGACCCGCGAGAAGGGGACCGGGCTCGGCCTCGCCATTGTCAAGAAGATCGTGGAGGACCACGGCGGCAGGCTGGAGCTTCACGATGCGCCACCTGATTTCTATGACGGGCGCGGCGCTATGGTAACCATGCTTTTGCCCGCAGCGCCGGAAGATGCGGCTCAGTCGCCCGGCGACGGCGGCGGCTCGAACGAACGAGAAACTGAAAAGGTCGATAATGGCGTCTGATATTCTTATTGTCGACGACGAGGAAGACATCCGCGAACTCGTCGCCGGAATCCTGAGTGACGAAGGGCACGAAACCCGCACGGCCCACGACGCCGACAGTGCGCTGGCGTCGATCGCCGACCGCGTGCCGCGGCTGGTGTTCCTCGATATCTGGCTGCAGGGATCGCGCCTCGACGGGCTCGCGCTGCTCGACGAGATCAAGACCATGCACCCGAACCTGCCGGTTGTGATGATCTCGGGACACGGCAATATCGAAACCGCCGTATCGGCGATCCGCCGTGGTGCCTACGACTTCATCGAAAAGCCGTTCAAGGCCGACCGCCTGATCCTGATCGCCGAGCGCGCGCTCGAAACCTCCAAGCTGAAACGCGAGGTCTTCGACCTCAAGATGCGCAGCGGCGAGACGTATGACCTGATCGGCATGTCGTCGGCCATGACGCAGTTGCGCCAGACCGTCGAACGCGTAGCGCCGACCAACAGCCGCGTCATGATCATCGGCCCCTCCGGCTCCGGCAAGGAGCAGGTCGCCCGCGCCATACACGCATTGTCGGCGCGCAAGACCGGGCCGTTCGTGTCGCTGAATGCCGCGACGATCACGCCGGAACGCATGGAGATCGAACTCTTCGGCACAGAATCCAATGGCGGCGAACGCAAGGTCGGCGCTCTCGAGGAGGCGCATCGCGGCATCCTCTATCTCGACGAGGTCGCCGATATGCCGCGCGAAACCCAGAGCAAGATCCTGCGCGTTCTCGTCGACCAGCAATTCGAGCGGGTAGGGGGCACCAAGCGGGTCAAGGTCGACGTCCGAATCATCTCGTCGACCGCGCAGAATCTCGAGGCGATGATCGCGGATGGCCGCTTCCGCGAAGACCTTTATCACCGCTTGGCGGTGGTGCCGGTCATGGTGCCGGGCCTCGCCGAGCGGCGCGAAGACATCCCCTATCTCGTCGACGGCTTCATGAAGCAGGTGGCTCGACAGGCGGGCATCAAGCCGCGCCGAATCGGCGACGACGCCATGGCGGTGCTGCAGGCGCATAATTGGCCTGGCAACGTCCGGCAGTTGCGCAACAACGTCGAGCGGCTGATGATCCTCGTGCGCGGCAGCGACGTCGACGCGCCGATCACCGCCGATTTGTTGCCGGCCGAAATCGGCGATGTTATGCCGCGCGCGCCCAACCAGTCAGACCAGCACATCATGGCTCTGCCGCTGCGCGAAGCGCGGGAAATGTTCGAAAAGGAATATCTGATCGCGCAGATCAACAGGTTTGGCGGCAACATCTCGCGCACTGCCGAATTCATTGGTATGGAACGGTCGGCGCTGCACCGCAAACTGAAATCCCTCGGAGTCTGAGCGTGTCCCTTTCCAGCATTCGGCCGAACCATAAATGCGCATCATAATCTGCGGCGCGGGGCAGGTCGGCTACGGCATTGCCGAAAGGCTTGCGGCCGAGAAAAACGACATCTCGATCATCGATACCTCGCCTGAACTCATCCAGGCGGTGCGCGATTCGCTCGATGTCCGCGGCTTTGTGGGGCACGGCTCGCATCCTGACGTCCTGGAAAAAGCCGGCGCGCAGCAGGCCGACATGATTATTGCGGTGACGCTTTACGACGAGGTCAACATCGTCGCCTGCGAAGTAGCTCACGCGCTTTTCAACGTGCCGATGAAGGTCGCACGCATCCGCTCGCAATCCTATCTCCAGCCGCATTACCAGGATCTGTTTTCCCGCGATCACCTGCCGATCGACGTGATCATCTCGCCGGAACTGGAAGTCGGCGAAATGGTGCTGCGCCGCATCGCGCTGCCGGGCGCCACGGACGTCGTGCGATTTGCCGACAACAAGATCGCCATGGTGGCGATCGAGTGTCTTGAGGATTGCCCGGTCATAAACACGCCGCTTGCCCAGTTGAGCGAGCTTTTCCCGGACCTTCCGGCAACGGTGGTCGGCGTCTCCCGAAACGGCAAGCTCTTCATCCCGCGTTCCGCCGACCAACTGATCACCGGCGACCTGGCCTACGTTGTCGCGGCAAAAGACCAGGTGCGGCGCACGCTCGGTCTGTTCGGCCATGAAGAACAGGAGGCGACGCGCATCGTCATCGCCGGGGGCGGCAATATCGGCCTTTTTGTCGCCAAGACCATCGAGCAGCGCCAGAACCGCTCGAAGGTGAAGATGATCGAGCACGGCCGCGAACGCGCCGTGGCGATAGCCGACGCGCTGCGCCGGACCGTCGTGCTCAACGGCAGCGCGCTCGACCAGAAGCTGTTGCTCGAAGCCGACATTCAGGAAGCCGACCTGATGATCGCGCTGACCAACAACGATCAGGTCAACATCCTGTCCAGCGTCATGGCCAAGCGGCTCGGCTGCAAGTCCAACCTGGCGCTGATCAACAACCCGACCTATCTCGACATCACCAAATCCGTCGGCATCGACGCCACGGTCAATCCCGGCACGGTCACGGTCTCGCGCATCCTGCAGCATGTGAGGCGAGGGCGCATCCGCGCCGTCCACTCGATCCAGCGCGGCGCGGCCGAGATAATCGAGGCCGAAGCGCTGGAAACGTCGCCGCTGGTGGGGCCGTTCCTGCGCGAACTCGATTTGCCGGACGGCATGCGCATCGGCGCCATCTACCGCGATGGCGAGGTGATCAAGCCTAGCGGCTCGCTGCGCATCAAGCCGAAGGACCGGGTGGTCATCTTCGCGCTCGCCCATGCCGTCAAGCAGGTGGAGCAGATGTTCCGCGTCAGCCTCGAATTCTTTTGAGCGGCCCCTCAGAAATCAGGACATCATGCAACTCCAGCTCATTCGGAATGCGACGCTCAAGCTTGCCTATGGCGGTGCGACAATCCTCGTCGATCCGTATTTCGCGCCGAAGCACAGCCTGCCTTCCTTTACCGGCCGCTCGCAAAATCCGATGGTGGACCTGCCGGTGGCGGTCGAGGAGATCCTCGACGGCGTGGAACTGGTCATCGTCTCGCATCTCCACACGGATCATTTCGATGCCGTCGCGAAGGAAACAATACCCAAGCACTGGCCGCTGATCTGCCAGCCCGGCGACGAGGCCACCATCCGCGAGGCCGGCTTCACCGACGTGACGCCACTTGGCGACGAACTTATCTGGCGCGGCATCAGGATCACCCGGCGCGAGGGCAATCACGGCACAGGCGCCGTGCTTGACAAGATGGGGCCAGTGATGGGCTTCACGCTGGAGGCGGGGGAGAACCGTCGGTCTACTGGGCCGGCGACACGGTGCTCTACCCGCCGGTGCTCGAAACCATCGAGGCTTTCGAGCCGGATGTGATCGTGACCCACTCATGCGGCGCGTTGTGGGACGATACGCTGATCGTCATGGATGCGGAGCAGACGGTCGCGACGGCAAAGGCCGCGCCGCGGGCGACGGTGATTGCCACCCACATGGAGGCGCTCGACCATTCCACCGTGGGCCGGGACGCGCTCCGGGCTCATGCTGCCTCACACGGACTGTCGCCCGAACGATTGCTCGTGCCGGCCGACGGCGAGCTTCTGACATTGCCGGCCGCTGCCCGCTAAGCAGCGAGCCACCAGGAAACATTATCGGGGACAGGACCAAAACATGCCGCGCATTGCCTATGTCAACGGACGCTACGTCGCTCACGCCGAAGCCAGCGTGCATATCGAGGATCGCGGCTATCAGTTCGCCGATGGCGTCTATGAGGTTTGCGAGGTCGCACGCGGCTACATCGTCGACATGAAGCGGCATCTCGACCGTCTGGATCGCTCGCTGCGGGAACTGTCGATCGCCTGGCCGATGAACCGCGCTGCGATGGAAATCGTCATAGTGGAGGTGATCCGCCGCAACCGCGTGAAGAATGGACTGGTCTATCTGCAGGTGACGCGCGGCGTGGCGAGCCGCGACTTCCTTTTCCCGGCCGACACAAAGCCATCGGTGGTGGTGACGGCCAGAAAAGTCGATCCGGCCGCGGCGGCAAAACGCGTCGAAAACGGCATCAAAGTTATCACCGTGCCCGAGAATCGCTGGGATCGCGTCGATATCAAGTCCGTCGGGCTGCTGCCCAATGTGCTGGCGAAACAGAAGGCCAGCGAGGCAGGCGCGCAGGAAGCCTGGTTCATCGATGCGGATGGAACCGTCAAGGAAGGCGGATCCTCCAACGCCTGGATCGTCACCCGGGATGGCGCACTCGTCACCCGGCCCGCCGAGCACGGCATCCTGAGAGGCATCACCCGCACGACTTTGCTCGACGTGGCGGCAAAGCTAGGCCTGAGGGTCGAGGAACGCGGCTTCACCGTGGCCGAGGCCAAGGCGGCGCGCGAGGCCTTCATCAGTTCGGCGACCACGATCGCAATGCCCGTCGTCGCCATAGACGGCGACCCGGTCGCAAACGGGCATCCCGGATCGGTGGTGCTTTCCTTGCGGCAGGCCTTTTTTGACATTGCGGAAAAAAGGCCGGCCTGATAACCGCATTATGGAAATAGACATCCCGTTCCGCCCGTCGCATCTTGCGGCGGGGGCATGGGTTGCGCGCTTGACATGAGCCGATAAATTTGGCGCACTGGTTCGCAATCGAGGGGATCGGCGAAAGATAAAAACAATGGCGGAACGTACGCAAAATCTTCAGGACCTTTTCCTGAATTCAGTTCGCAAGAGCAAAAACCCACTTACAATCTTTCTCATCAACGGCGTGAAACTGACGGGTGTCGTGACTTCGTTCGACAATTTCTGCGTATTGCTGCGCCGTGATGGTCACTCCCAGCTCGTCTACAAGCACGCGATTTCCACCATCATGCCGAGCCAGCCGGTTCAGATGTTCGATGGTGAGGAAAACGGCCAGGGCGCCTGATTGGCTCAAGGCAAGCGCGCGGGCGACGGGGCACGCAAGGGCAGGGGTGGCGCGGCTAACGTTGGCCGCGACGAGCTGACGCGCGCCGTCGTCATCGTACCTCTGCTCGGCCGCAGTCCGCGCACCGATGAGGATACGGGGCGACCTCGGCTCAACCGCTCGCCCGAAGCGCGCCTCGACGAAGCCGTCGGTCTTGCCCAGGCGATCGACCTCGATATCGTCCACAAGGCAATCGTTGCGCTCAACGATCCGCGTCCCGCGACATTGTTCGGAAGCGGCAAGGTCGAGGAGATCGCCGAGATCATCAAATCGGGCGGCGCCGAACTGCTGATCGTCGACCATCCCCTGACCCCGGTGCAGCAGCGCAACCTGGAAAAGGCGACCGACGCCAAGGTGCTGGACCGCACCGGGCTGATCCTCGAGATTTTCGGCGAGCGCGCCCGCACCAAGGAAGGCACGCTGCAGGTCGACCTGGCGCATCTGAACTACCAAAAGGGTCGCCTGGTGCGAAGCTGGACCCACCTCGAGCGCCAGCGCGGCGGGGCGGGCTTCCTCGGCGGTCCCGGCGAAACCCAGATCGAATCCGACCGTCGGGCGCTGCAGGAAAAGATCATCAAGCTGAAGCGCGAACTGGAGACGGTGCGGCGCACCCGCGACCTGCACCGCGCCAAGCGCAAGAAGGTGCCGTTCCCGGTCGTCGCCATCGTCGGCTACACAAATGCCGGAAAATCGACGCTGTTCAACCGGCTGACCGGAGCAGGGGTGCTGGCCGAGGACATGCTGTTCGCCACGCTCGACCCGACGCTGCGCCGGGTGCGGCTGCCGCACGGCACGCCGGTGATCCTGTCGGACACAGTCGGCTTCATCTCCGATCTGCCCACGCATCTGATCGCGGCCTTCCGTGCGACGCTGGAGGAAGTAGTCGAGGCCGACCTGATCATCCATCTGCGTGATATTTCCGACCCGGACACCGCCGCTCAGGCCGAGGACGTCGAGCGCATACTGGTCGACCTCGGTGTCGACGCCTCGGACGAAAAGCGGATCATCGAGGTCTGGAACAAGATCGACCGCCTCGACGAGGGCAATCGCGAGCGGCTGCTAGCCGATGGAGCGGGAAGCGGAAAGGCATCTCCCCCTGTCGCCATTTCGGCGATCACGGGCGAAGGAATAGACGCCCTTGCGGCGGTCATCGAAGAGCGGCTTTCGGGAGAGCTGGAGCCGGTGACCGTGACACTGACAGCCGACCAGATGGGCCTAACCGACTGGCTTTACCGAAACGGCGACGTCGTCGCCCGGACCGACAATGAGGACGGCAGCGTATCCATCTCAATGAAGGCGACAGCCGCCGCGCGGGAAGAGATCGAAAGCAGATTAAGACGCGATAACAAAGGGTAGGGCGCGTTACTTAACGCCTTTTGCCTGCTGCCAGAGCGCTTCCATCTCGTCTAGAGTGGCCTCATCCAGCGTGCGGCCAGCGGCCTCGAGAGCGCGCTCGACGTGATGAAAGCGTGTCCGGAACTTCTCGTTCGTGCCGGCAAGCGCGGCCTCCGAATCGATCTTCAGATGCCTGCCGAAATTGACCAGCGCAAAGAGAAGGTCGCCGAATTCGTCCTTGATCTCGGCTTCGCCGGCTGTGCCCATTGCTTCACGGAGTTCGGCGATTTCTTCCTCGATCTTGTCCAGGATCGGTTCGGCCTCGCTCCAGTCGAAGCCTACGCGCGCGGCTTTCTCCTGGAGTTTCAACGCCCGTGTCAGCGCCGGAAAGGCTACCGGGACACTGTCGAGAAAACCCTTGCCGTGATCCTCGGCGTCGAGCCCGCGCTCCACCCGCTCGGCCCGCCTGCCGGCTTTTTCCTCGGCTTTGATCTTTTCCCATACGCCCTTGGCCATGCCGGCGCTGCGCGCTGTCTCATCGCCGAACACATGCGGATGCCGCCGTATCATCTTGGTCGTGACGGCGTTCACCACATCGCCGAAGGAGAAGACGCCGGCTTCCTCCGCCATGCGCGCGTGATAGACGACCTGCAGCAGGAGATCGCCAAGTTCGTCGCGAAGATCGTCCATGTCGCCGCGCTGGATGGCGTCGGCGACCTCGTAGGCTTCCTCGATCGTGTAGGGCGCGATGGTCTCGAAGGACTGCTCGACGTCCCAGGGGCAGCCGGTGACCGGCGCGCGTAGCGCCGCCATGATTTCGATCAGCCGTGAAATGTCTCTGGATGGTCGCATGGCGCGACGCTACCGCGACGCGGGGCGGGCGCACAATGGCGTTGCCCGGCTCAGGTGGTTTTCCACACAGTTTGCGTACGACGATGCGCCTCAATGAAAGTCGCATAAGATATATTATGGAACTTTTGCATTGACGACGCTGTCGGGTCGCGGGCTTACCGCTTCGAGTTTCAGGCTCATCCAGAACGCTCTAGACGGCGGTCGGAATGAAGCTTGTGCAGTGGAAATCCTCAACAGGATTCGCGGGAACATTGAACGCTCCATGGATTTCGCTCTTGGCATCAGGATCGAAACCACCCGTACGCGGTTGAAGGTGATTCTTCAGAAGACCGGCACTTCGAGACAGAGCCAACTCATGCTGCTGCTTTCCCGGTTGAACTGGCAATCACGTGCCTTCGCCCCGGAATGCCGGCTGTCCGAGACGCCTTGAAATCGCCGCCCATATGGGCTTCAAGAGCAATATGATCGAGGGGATTTTCCGGTTTCTTGCGCTGACCATGAGCGTTGCCGCGTTGACGGCTGCGCCCGCATTCGTTTCGGCGCAGGAATTTGGCGAACAGATCCCGAATCTCAAGCTGCCCACCATCACGAATTTTGCCCCTCCCCAGGGCGAAGCTCCGCTCGCGCAGGGCTCTGGCGGCGAGATAACTCTTGCGGCGCAACTGACTGAGGGCGGCGCCGAAATAACGCGCGGGCTGGTCTGGCGTGTTTTCAAGCCGGAACCCGGGCCGGAAGGCAAACTGCCACTGGTCGCCTCATCGCAAGGCGGTACGGGCGTCTTCCATCTGGACCCTGGTAGTTATCTCGTCCATGCAGCTTTTGGCCGCGCCGGAGCCACAAAGCGTATCACTGTCGGCCGCGAGGCGAAGCGTGAAAGTTTCGTCCTGGACGCAGGCGGATTGGAACTTGACGCCGTCCTTGCCGGCGGTGTGCGCATTCCGCCGGATAAGCTGCGCTTTTCCATCTATGCGGCGGAGGCCGAGGCGGACGGAGACAGAGCGCTGATCCTTCCCGATGTCAGTCCAAACACCGTGATTCGACTGAATTCGGGCATCTATCACGTCGTCTCGACCTACGGCACGGTCAACGCCGTCATCCGTTCAGACATACGGGTCGAGGCCGGCAAGCTCACAGAGGCGACCGTCGAGCACCGGGCCGCCGAGTTGACGTTGAAGCTGGTGCGCGAGCCAGGAGGCGAAGCGATCGCCGACACGTCTTGGTCCGTACTCACCAATTCAGGCGATCCGGTCCGGGAAAGCGTGGGCGCGTTCGCCTCGATGGTGCTGGCCGAAGGCGACTATACAATCGTCGCCAAGAACCGCGACCGCATCTATCAGCGCGAGTTCACAGTGGTCGGCGGGCGCAACCAGGAAGTCGAGGTTGTGGCGACCGAAGCCGCGGCCGCGCGCGCCACGGAAGATGTCGAATAGAACAAGGCAGGGGCAGCCAGGCTGCCCCGCTCCTGCACCCTCCGGGTTCAAGCGTCCTGCATGCGCCTGAGATCAGGCGCGACCGCCTCTTGGGAGAGGCTTGCGACAGCATCGCCCAGGGACATCGAATGCTGGTCGCGCGAGCCTAGCCGGCGGATGTTGACGGTCCCCTCCTCCGCCTCGCGCTTGCCGCAGACGAGAATGACCGGAACTTTGGCCAGCGAATGTTCGCGAACCTTGTAGTTGATCTTCTCATTGCGAAGGTCGGCCTCGGCTGACAGCCCTGCCTTTTTCAAACGGGCAACGACTGACGCTGCATAATCGTCTGCATCCGAAGTGATCGTGGCGACGACGATCTGCAGCGGCGCGAACCATAGCGGCATATGGCCGGCGTGACCCTCGATCAGTATGCCGAGGAAGCGCTCCAGCGAGCCGCAGATGGCGCGGTGGATCATCACCGGTTGCTTCTTTTCCGAATCCGAGCCGATGTAGAAGGCGCCGAAACGCTCCGGCAGGTTGAAGTCGACCTGGGTCGTCCCGCACTGCCATTCACGGCCGATAGCATCCCTCAGCGTGTACTCGAATTTTGGCCCATAAAAGGTGCCCTCGCCTTCGTTAATCCCGGTTTTGATGCGGTTGTCCTCGCGCGCCATGCGGGCGAGCGCACGCTTGAGGATATCCTCCGCGTGATCCCACATAGCGTCCGTTCCGACGCGCTTTTCCGGCCGCGTGGCGAGTTTCACCACCACCTCATCGAAGCCGAAATCCTTGTAGACCGACATCATCAGGTCGTTGATCTTGAGGATCTCCGCCTCGAGCTGCTCCTCGGTGCAGAAAATATGAGCGTCGTCCTGCGTGAAAGCGCGCACGCGCATCAGCCCGTGCAGCGCACCCGACGGTTCATAGCGATGCACGTTGCCGAATTCGGCAAGTCTAATCGGCAGATCGCGGTAGGACTTCAAGCCATGCTTGAAGATCTGGACGTGGCCGGGGCAGTTCATGGGCTTCAGCGCGAACACCCGCTGGTCCGCTTCCTGGTCGTCCGGGTGCATGAAGGCATGCGCGGATTTCACCGCGAACATGTTCTCCTGATACCAGCCCCAGTGACCCGAAGTTTCCCACAAGGATTTGTCGAGCACCTGGGGAGCGTTGACCTCCTCATAGTCGTCGCCCAGGCGACGCCGCATATAGGAAATCAGGTTCTGGAACATCTTCCAGCCCTTGGAATGCCAGAACACGACGCCCGGCCCCTCTTCCTGGAAATGGAACAGGTCCATCTCGCGGCCGAGCCTGCGGTGGTCGCGCTTTTCCGCCTCCTCCAGCATGGTCAGGTAAGCGTCTAGCTGCGCCTGGTCGGCCCATGCCGTGCCGTAGATGCGCGTCAGCATCGGATTGTTGGAATCGCCGCGCCAATAGGCGCCGGCGACCTTCATCAGCTTGAACGCGCTGCCGACCTGGCCGGTCGAAGCCATATGCGGTCCGCGGCAAAGATCGAACCAATCGCCCTGGAAGTATATCTTGAGATCCTGGTCCTCGGGGATCGCGTCGATCAGTTCGACCTTGTAGGCCTCGCCCTTGTCGCGAAAGATTTTTTCGCCTTTTCGCGCGACCACACTTGCTTGCTGAACGGTTTGTTGCGGCCGATGATCTCGCGCATCTTTTTCTCGATCGAGGGAAAATCCTCGGGCGTGAACGGCTCGTTGCGCGCAAAATCGTAGTAGAAGCCGTTATCGATCACCGGGCCGATCGTCACCTGGGTGCCGGGCCACAATTCCTGCACGGCTTCCGCAAGCACATGCGCCGCGTCGTGGCGAATGAGTTCCAGCGCGCGCGGGTCGTCGCGAGTGACGATTTCGACTGTCCCGGAGCGCCCCAGAGGATCCGACAAGTCGCGCAAGACGCCGTCGATCGTGTAGGCGACCGCCTTCTTGGCCAAGGACTTCGAGATCGACTCAGCAACGGCGGCGCCGGTCATCGCCGCGCCGTAGTCGCGGACGGAACCATCGGGAAATGTCAGGGAAACGGGATTCGACAAGGCAGTTCTCCATCTATCCAGTCCCGCAAACGAGCGCGGGTGGTGATGCCGGATGCGTCCGGCGGCGAGCGGTGTTTCTAGTGGATGTTTTTTTCGGCGTAAAGATTGCCGCGTTGAGAAAGCTCAGCGGCTGGCTGACTTTCCAATGCGCCAATACCGCCACGGCTTGAACCAGCGATAGCGGTCCGCCAGCGTTTCGGGCACGCGATCGATGCCGTGCGTGCCGCCCGGTCCGCAGCGGATGACGCGGAACAGCCCCATCCACCCCCCGGCCCACAGCCCGTGGCGGGCAATCGCCTCATGGGCGTATTCCGAACAGGTGGGAAGGTGGCGGCACGAATTGCCGACGAAGCCGGACAGCGTGAGTTGGTAGAGCCGGACCAGCGACGTTCCGAGCACACGGCCCGGCGTCTTGCGCCAGGGACCGGGCCAGTTGCGAGTGGAAACAGCGGTCAATGCGCCCTGCCCGAATTGGCCAAGATCAATCGCGCTTCCTCCATCATCGGCGGAACGAAATTCTGGACCGTAGTCCTCAGTATACCGAGATCAATGGTGGAATAGCCATGTGTCAGCTGATTGCGCATGGCATATGCCTGTTTGAGTGGCAGTTGCGGATAGCGGATTTCGAAGTCCTCGCTTAGCCGCATTATTCTGGCCGATGCCTCACCCAGAATTTCGACGCATTTCCAGACAGCGAGATGAGTGATCTCGTCGCGTGCGAACTGCTCGTAGGTCATGTTCTTGATGAAACCTGGAATACGGTCTCCCCACTGAACGATGTGGCGACAATATTCGAGGAACTGTTGTTCAACGTCCTTTTTCACAACGCCGACAGCTCCGGCCGAATTCGCTCCGCCACCGCGTCGACGAGCCCGCCAGGCGTAACAACGTCAACTCCAACGCCAAGTATCTGGCTGAGTTCGGCCTCCAGTTCGCCGAGATGCACGAACGTCGTGACGCCGAATTCCGGATCGACCAGGATATCCAGGTCGACCAGGATATCCAGGTCGCTATCCTCTGTGTCCTCACCCCTGGCCGTCGAACCAAAAATGCGTGGATTCGTCACCGGGTAGCGCGCGATGATTTCGCGCACCTGTTCGCGGTGTTTGGCCAATGCTTCCGAAGGGCGCATGTCTTCCTCGCCTACGCCGCCGCTTCGGTGCGCTTGCGCTCGACTTGGCCGATCGCATCGACCACCGCGTCGAATGTCAGCATGGTCGAGGCGTGGCGGGCTTTATAGTCGCGCACCGGCTCGAGATATTTCAGGTCGGCGAAGCGGCCTTCCGGCGGCGCGCCGTTTTCCTTGAGCATTTTTCGCATGGTTTCGCGCACAGCGCGCAGTTCTTCCGCCGTGGCGCCGACGACGTTCGCCGCCATGATCGAGGACGATGCCTGGCCTAGCGCGCAGGCTTTCACATCGTGCGCAAAATCGGTGACGACGCCGTCCCGCATGTTGAGATCGACCGTCACAGTCGATCCGCAGAGCTTCGAATGCGCCATGGCGGTGGCGTCCGGGTGTTCGAGCCGGCCGATCCGCGCGATATTTCCGGCAAACGCCAGAATTTTCGCATTGTACACGTCATCGATCATTTTGTTCCAATCTGCCGCCGTTTCGAGAACAGGCCATAGCGCTTCGGCGTCTTCCAATCGCTCGGTAAGCTCCTATATAATGCTCGTGCCCCGGCGACAGCAAGGCAGCCACTTCGGCAGCCCAGCCAGCCGGGGCGCTTCCACCCCGCTTTCGGGCCTTGAGCGGCCCGCGAAAGGAAGTGGTCCGTTCAACTCGTTCCTCCGTTGAGGGGAACTACGGGAGACACCTTTCATGGACGCCGTTATCAAGAAACTCATGCCCCGCTCGGAATACATGGACAAGCCGGAGACCCATCGGCCGACCCAGGCTGAAGCGGAAGCCGCGGTACTGACGCTGTTGCGCTGGACGGGCGACAACCCGGACCGCGAAGGCCTGCAGGACACGCCGAAGCGGGTCGCCAAGGCGTTCCGCGAGATGTTCAACGGCTACGACATGTGTCCCGCCGAAGAACTCGGCCGCACGTTCGAGGAAGTCGCCGGCTATGACGATCTGGTCCTGGTCAAAGACATCATCTTCCATTCGCATTGCGAGCACCACATGGTGCCGATCATCGGCCGCGCGCATGTCGGCTATCTGCCGGACGGCAAGGTGGTCGGCCTGTCCAAGATCGCCCGCGTCGTCGACATCTTTGCGCACCGTCTCCAGACCCAGGAGGCGATGACGGCGCAGATTGCCGGCGTCATTCAGGACGTGCTAAATCCGCGCGGCGTCGCAGTCATGATCGAGGCCGAACATATGTGCATGGCCATGCGCGGCATTCGCAAACAGGGCTCCACCACCCTGACCTCGACCTTCACCGGCGCGTTCAAGGACAGTCCCGAAGAGCAGCTCCGGTTTGTAACAATGGTGCGGAACGGCTACGCGGGCTAAGTCAAGCTCGGCTGCCGGTTCCGCGAAAAAGGAGCCGGCAATGGCCCGCATCGATTTTCCAGAAAGCCCATCGGACAAGCAGGCGCTTGAAGAGGGCGGCGTCTTCGCCCCGCGTTTCGACGCCGCTGGTCTGGTCACCGCGGTGGTCACCGACGCGCGCGACGGCATGCTCCTGATGGTCGCGCACATGAATGCGGAAGCGCTGGCGCTGACGATCGAGACCGGCATCGCGCATTACTGGTCTCGCTCGCGCGGCAAGATATGGAAAAAAGGCGAAATTTCAGGGAATGTGCAGTACATCACGGAACTGCGCACTGATTGTGATCAGGATGCAGTATGGCTGCGCGTAAATGTATCGGGCCACGACGCAACTTGTCACACCGGACGGCGTTCTTGCTTTTATCGGACGGTGGGGCTTGAAGACGGCATCGCGACACTCCGCGACGACGGCGGTGAGCCTTTGTTCGACGCAAAGAAAACATATCGTAACGCAGAGTGAACCGCCCTGACTTGAAAATTACATAAATTCATTCTTTCGATACTGACCTTGGGTAGACTCGACCCGGGACATGGGAGATTTTGATGCTCGAATGGGCGTCCTTGCGTAGCAGGGTGGATGTGCGCGAAGCGAACGGCCCCTCATCCTCCGGCGGCGCAACCGAAATACAGCTTCCGAAATCAGGGATTTCACTGGCCCTCGGCGGTGGGGCAGCGCGCGGCTGGGCACATATCGGCGTGCTGCGCGCGCTCGACGAGGCCGGCATCCAGATCGACATGATCGCCGGCACCTCGATCGGCGCCTTGGTCGGCGGCTGCTATTTGGCCGGCAAGCTCGACGAACTGGAGGAATTCGCCCGCAGCCTGACCAAGCGCCGGCTGTTCGGGCTGCTCGACCTGCATATCGGCGGCAGCGGCCTGTTCGGCGGCATGAAGCTCAATGCTCGCATGCAGGAGCACATGAACGGCAAGACGTTCGCCGACCTGTCGAAGCCGTTCGTCTGCGTCGCCGCCGAAATCCGCACCGGCCACGAGATATGGCTGTCGGACGGCTCGCTGATCACGGCGATGCGCGCTTCTTATGCCCTGCCCGGCGTTTTCGAACCGGTCCTGGTCAACAAGCGCGTGCTGGTTGACGGTGCGCTGGTCAATCCGGTGCCGGTCTCGGTCTGCCGCGCGTACGAGCAGCGGCTGGTCGTGGCCGTGAACCTGCATTATGATCTGTTCGGCCGCGCCGCCGTCATCAAGCACAGCGCCGGCGAACTGACCGTCGAACAGGACGCCCCTGCCCCCGGTCGGCACAATGCCGACACGCGCGAGGCGCGCATCGGCATCACCGGCGTGATGGTCGAAGCCTTCAACATCATCCAGGATCGCATTTCCCGGGCCCGCCTTGCCGGCGATCCACCCGACCTTTCGCTGCAGCCGAAGCTCGGCCATATCGGCCTCACCGAATTCCACCGCGCCGACGAAGCGATCCGCCTCGGCTATGAGGCAACCATGGCACAGATGGCCGACCTGACCCGGCTGCAGACGGTATTGGCCTAAGCCATCGCCGCGTCGATCAGGCGAAACTGGACGGTCTTGTTGCCGTTCCAATAGTTCGCAGACAGCGAGCCGGCGACATGGATATGTGCGCCCCTGCTCTTGATCAGGAAGTCGCCCAACGGCGTGTCCACCGCGCGAAAGGCGATCGATTGCACCCGCCCGCCTGCGTCCGACTGCAGATCCACGCGAATGTGGTTGGTGCCGACGAAGCGCACATCGGCCACCCGATGACGCGGTAGCACGAAGACCGGCGGCAGGTGCCCCGCCCCGAACGGTCCGGCGCGCTCCAGCGATTCGAGCAGCGATGGCGTCGCCCCGTCGGCGGCAAGGGCCGCGTCGATGCCGAGGCTCTCCTCGTCCTGCAGCCGGAACACGTCGGCCGAGGCGCGCTCCTCGAAAAACGCCCGCAATTCTCCCAGTTTCTCGCGCTTAACCGTGATGCCGGCAGCCATGGCGTGGCCGCCACCCTTGACGATCAGACCGCGCTCGGCCGCTTCCCGCACCAGTTTGCCCAGGTCGAAGCCCGAGACGGAGCGCCCGGAACCGGTGCCGACACCGTTCGCGTTGAAGGCGATGGCGAAGGCGGGACGGCGCGCATGTTCCTTCAGCCGCGAGGCGATCAGGCCGACGATGCCCGGATGCCACTTCTGGCTGGCGGTGACGATGACCGCCGGCCCTGCCCCACCGGCCAGCTCGGCGTCGGCTTCGGCGCGGGCCTCCGCCAGCATGTCCTGCTCCATCGCCTGGCGCTCCTGGTTAAGGCGGTCGAGCGTTTCGGCAATTTTGCCGGCTTCTACCGGATCGTCGGTGGCGAGCAGCCGGCTGCCGAGTGCGGCGTCGCCGATGCGTCCGCCGGCATTGATGCGCGGACCGATCAGGAAAGCGAGATGGAAGGTGTTGATCGGCTCGCCTATGCGCGAGACGCGCGCCAGCGCCGAAATGCCGGCGTTCTTCTGCTGGCGGATGGCGAGCAGTCCCTTGACCACGAACGCCCTGTTCACGCCTGTCAGCGGCACCACGTCGCAGACCGTCCCGAGCGCGACCAGATCCAGCAGCGACAAAAGATCGGGCTGCGGTGCATCCGGCAGCGCCGCACGAAGCACCCTGGCCGTCTGGACCAGCGTCAGGAAGACCACGCCGGCTGCGCAAAGATGGCCCTGCCCGGAAAGATCGTCCTCGCGGTTGGGATTGACGACCGGAACGCCTGTGGGCAGCGGGCCGCCGACCTGATGATGGTCCAGAACCACGACGTCGGCTCCCATCTGCCGGGCGGCGTCGATCGAGGGTGCGCTGTTGGTGCCGCAGTCGACGGTGACGATAAGCCTGGCGCCGCGCGAGACGAGTTCGCGCATCGCTTCAGGATTGGGACCGTAACCCTCGAAAATCCTGTCGGGAATATAGATTTCGGCTTCGACGCCGTAATGCGACAGAAACCGTTTCAGCAGCGCGGAGGACGCGGCCCCGTCTACATCATAGTCGCCAAAGATCGCCACCTTCTCGTGCCGGAGAACCGCGTCGGCGATGCGGGCTGCCGCCGCTTCCATGTCGGTCAGCGTGACCGGATCGGGCAGCAATTGCCGGACCGTCGGATCGAGGAAGGTCGCCACCTCGTCGACGCCGACGCCTCGCCCCGCGAGCACTCGGGCGACGATATCCGGCACGCCATGTCCCTGCGCCATGGCGAGCGCCGCCATCTCCTGGCGCTCGTTCAGGCGGTGTTCCCAGGCAAGCCCGGTCACCGACCGTTTGACGCCCAGAAAGCTGCGCTTCTCGACGATCATGCCCCGATTCGAAAGGTTATCCATGGGCGCAGGATAAGCCATCCGCCTCGAAAGTGCAGCGCCGCGCGGGCGTGGAAGGGCTGATCCGGCTCAGAATTTGTCCAGATCCTGATGCCTTGCCTTGATTTCGCGCACCGTCCGCGACGAGGAGCGCAGCACGATCGTGTCGGTGGTGATGGAATTGCGGCCGAATTTCACGCCGGCGAGCATGTTGCCGTCCGTCACACCGGTGGCGGCAAACAAAACGTCGCCGCGCGCCATTTCCTCGATTCGGTAGACCTTTTTCGGATCGGTAATGCCCATCTTCGCCGCGCGCGCCACCTTTTCGGGCGTATCGAGCAACAGCCTGCCCTGCATCTGGCCGCCGGTGCAGCGCAGTGCGGCGGCCGCCAGCACACCTTCCGGCGCACCGCCGGTGCCGAGATAGATGTCGATGCCGGTCTCGTCCGGATCGGTCGTGTGGATGACGCCGGCAACGTCGCCGTCGCCGATCAGGCGGATCGCCGCGCCGGTGTTGCGCACAGCCTCGATCAGCTTGGCATGGCGCGGCCGGTCGAGGATGCAGGCGGTGATCTCCGAAATCGGCACACGCTTGGCGTCCGCGAGGTTGCGGATATTTTCGTAGGGTGACGCATCGATGTCGATGACGCCGTCCGGATAACCCGGACCGATGGCTATCTTGTCCATGTAAACGTCCGGCGCGAAAAGCAGGCTGCCCTTTTCGGCGATGGCTATGACCGCCAATGCGTTGGGCAGGTTCTTGGCGCAGATCGTCGTGCCTTCCAGCGGGTCGAGCGCTATGTCGACCTCTGGCCCATCGCCGGAACCGACCTCCTCGCCGATATAAAGCATCGGCGCTTCGTCGCGCTCGCCCTCGCCGATCACCACGGTTCCCTTGATGTCGAGGCGGTTCAGTTCAGCGCGCATCGCGTCGACCGCGACCTGGTCGGCTGCCTTCTCGTCGCCGCGGCCGCGCAGCCTGGCGGCGGCGACCGCCGCCCGCTCGGTAACGCGAACGAGTTCCATGGTGAGGATCCGGTCAAGGCCGGCGACGACGCTATTTTTCGCCATGTGAATGTCCCTATGGAAATTGAACGGCCCGGAACCGGGCGGCGGCTTCTTCTGTCAAAGCGCTGTGACAACAGCAAGACCCGTCGAGCGGTAATTCGGCCGCAAACAGACATCAATCGATTAACATCTGCTCCGCGCCGAGGTGGGTTGAGATTCAGGTCAGGCCGAGCCGGAATCGAAGATGGGCGCGCAGCGACCAAAATGGCGGATTTCGAGAACCGGAACGGAGCGTACATTCAGGTACGCGAGTACCGGAAGCACAGAAAACCGCCATTTGCAGGCCGGCATCACCTGAAGATCAATACACCTTAGCCGGCGCGTTCGATGCGGATAACCTGCGGCTTGTCGGTCAGATGGCCGTCCTTGGTGATGCCGTCCACCGCCTTGCGCACAGCGGCCTCGGTGGTCTCGTGCGTGACGAGGATGACGGTCTTTGCCGTGCCTGCCTCAGGCTCGGCGGCGTGCTGAACGATCGATTCCAGCGAGATTTCATTGTCTGCCATGCGCTTGGCGACGGCGGCGAAGACGCCGACGCGGTCGTGCACGGTGAGCCGGATGAAATAGCCGCCCTCATGCGAACGCATGCGGGCGCGCTTGTACGGCTTCAATTCCTTGGCCGGCCGGCCGAAAACCGGCCCGTGCTGGAAGCCGGGGCGGCTTTTGGCGATATCGGCGATGTCGCCGACAACGGCGGACGCCGTTGCGTTGCCCCCTGCCCCCGGCCCCGAAAGCAGGAGTTCGCCTAAAATATCGGTCTCGATGGCGACGGCGTTGGTGACGCCGTGCACCTGCGCGATGACGCTGGCCGTCGGCACCATGGTCGGGTGGACGCGCTGTTCGATGCCGCTCTCTGTGATCTGGGCGACGCCCAGGAGTTTTATGCGGTAACCGAGTTCACCGGCAGCGCGGATGTCGGCCTGGCTGATGTTGGAAATGCCTTCCATGTAGATGTCGTCGGCAGAGATCCTGCAGCCGAAGGCCAGGCTGGTGAGGATGGCCAGCTTGTGTGCGGTGTCGTGACCTTCGATGTCGAAGGTCGGGTCGGCTTCGGCGTAGCCGAGGCGCTGTGCGTCCTTCAGGCAGGCGTCGAAGGACAAGCCTTCGGCCTCCATGCGGGTGAGGATGTAGTTGCAGGTGCCGTTGAGAATGCCGAAGACGCGCGAAACGCTGTTGCCGGCCATCGCCTCGCGCATGGTCTTGATGACCGGAATGCCGCCGGCGACCGCCGCCTCGTAATTGAGGAGAACGCCCTTCTTCTCGGCAATCTCGGCCAGCAAGACGCCATGCCTGGCAAGCAGCGCCTTGTTGGCGGTCACGACGTGCCGGCCGGCTTCGAGCGCCGCCTTCACGCATGCGCGGGCGGGCCCGTCATCGCCGCCGATCAGCTCGACGAATACGTCGATGTCGGCGCTTCTTGCCAGTTCGGCCGGATCGTCGAACCACTTGGCGCCGCCGAGATCGACGCCGCGGTCGCGCGTCCTGTCGCGCGCCGAGACGGCGGTCACGACGATTTCGCGGCCGCATTGCCGGGTCAGTTCTGCAGCCTTTTCCGAGAGCACGCGCGCCACCGACGCGCCGACCGTGCCGAGGCCGGCAATTCCAATACGCAAAGCTTCGGCCATGTGCGGCAATGTCCCTCAGACTGCTATGAAATGATCGCTCAGCGATGCGCGGCGAGCGGAACCACGTTGTTGGGTTGCTTGGCCGACGACGTGAAAAAGCGCTTGATGTTGCGCGCAGCCTGGCGAATGCGATGCTCGTTTTCCACCAGAGCGATGCGCACAAAGTCGTCGCCGTGCTCGCCGAAGCCGACGCCGGGCGCCACCGCGACGTCGGCATGCTCGATCAGGAGCTTCGAGAATTCGAGCGAGCCCAGATGCCTGAACGGCCCGGGTATCGGCGCCCACGCGAACATGGACGCAGCCGGCGCTGGAATAACCCAGCCGGCCCGCCCGAAGGAATCGACCATCACGTCGCGGCGCCTGTGGTAGATGTCGCGCACTTCCGCGATGTCGGCGCCATCCCCATTGAGCGCCGTCGTCGCCGCCACCTGGATCGGCGTGAACGCGCCATAGTCAAGATACGATTTTACGCGTGTGAGCGCCGCGATCAGCCGTTCGTTGCCGACAGCGAATCCCATGCGCCAGCCCGGCATCGAAAAAGTCTTCGACATCGAGGTGAATTCCACAGTGATATCGATCGCGCCTGGAACCTGCAGCACGGACGGCGGCGGATTGCCGTCGAAATAGATCTCGGAATAAGCGAGATCGGACAGGATGATGATGTCGTTCTTCTTCGCGTAGGCGACCACGTCCTTGTAGAAGTCGAGCGTCGCGACATGCGCCGTCGGATTGGACGGATAATTGAGGATCAGCGCCAGCGGTTTTGGGATCGAATGGCGAACACCGCGCTCCAGCGCCGGTATGAAGCCGGCGTCGGGTTCCGCCTGCAGCGAACGGATGACGCCGCCCGACATGATGAAGCCGAAGGCATGGATGGGATAGGTCGGGTTCGGGCAGAGAATGACGTCGCCGGGCGCTGTGATCGCCTGCGCCATATTGGCGAAGCCTTCCTTGGAGCCCAGCGTGGCGACGATTTGCGTCTCCGGATCGAGTTTCACGCCGAAACGGCGGGCGTAGTAGTTTGCCTGAGCCCGGCGCAGTCCGGGAATGCCGCGCGATGAGGAGTAGCGGTGGGTGCGCGGATCGCGCACCACTTCACAGAGCTTGTCGACAATGGATTTCGGCGTCGGCAGGTCGGGGTTGCCCATGCCGAGATCGATGATGTCGGCGCCGCGCGAGCGGGCGCTGGCCTTCAGGCGGTTGACCTGTTCGAAGACGTATGGCGGAAGCCGGCGAACCTTGTGAAATTCTTCTTCCATATCAGTCCCACGAAACAGGCGTTTTGTTGCGCCGCGATATATACCCAATCGGATTGGCGGTCGAGCGTCAGTTCTTTTCGATCTGCTCGAGCGCCTCGGTCGCGTGCGAGGCGGCGAGCTTCTTCAATCTGGCCTTCGAGGCGCTCGTACCGGCGCTGCCGGGCGGCGCCTTTTGCCCCGACTGCGCGGCTTTGAGTTCCGCGAGCCTCGCCGCCTTTTGCTGCGCGCTGATCTGTTCGGCCGCCGATTGCGGCGGGATGTTGAGATTGGGGAACGTACCGGTGTCCCTCGGCTCGCCTGACGACAGCTGAACCTCGGAGATTGTGGCCGGAGTTGTTTCGGTCGCAGCGATCGCGGGAGCTTGCTCGGCCGGCGTTGCCGCCGCCGTAGGAGCAGCGTCCCCGGTAGTTGAGGTGGCGCAGCCGGGTGCAAGGCAGACGGCGGCGATCACGGCCGCGAGGCGCCACCGCAAATCCCAAAATTTCTTCCTACCAAGGCGCTGCGTCATATTTTTCCCCGGCGGGCTGCAATAAATCCCGGTCAGTTGCTATTTAGACCCTATTCGCCGTGTCATGGTATTGTGTCAATAACACGCCCTGGGAGAACAGTGCGAACCATGTCGAAGACACCCGATTCGGGCAAGACTGACGCCGACACTTCATCGGTCGAGCAATACCTGGTCAAGGACCCGGAACGCTTCGCGCTGAACATCGCGCGCATGATCGAGCAGGCCGGCAAGGCCGCCTCGGCCTGGGCGGAGCCGCGCGAAAAAGGCGAGGTCCGCGACAGCGTCGCCGAGCCGATGGCCGACATGGTCAAGACCTTCTCCAAGCTCACCGAATACTGGCTGTCGGACCCGTCACGGGCGCTCGAGGCGCAGACGCGGCTGTTTTCCGGCTATCTGGACGTCTGGTCGAAATCTCTCCATCGCGTCGCGGCAGGCGAAGAAGTTGAGGATGCCGCCAAACCGGATCGGGGCGACAAGCGCTTCCAGGATCCGGAATGGGGCAAGAACGCCTTCTTCGATTTCCTCAAGCAGGCCTACCTGGTGACCTCGCGCTGGGCCGGCGACCTCGTGGAGCATGCCGACGGCCTCGACGAGCACACCCGCCACAAGGCCAGCTTCTACGTGAAGCAGGTCACCAACGCGATATCGCCGTCCAATTTCATCCTGACGAACCCGGAGCTGTTTCGCGAGACGGTGGCCAGCAATGGCGAAAACCTTGTGCGCGGCATGAAGATGCTGGCCGAGGACATAGCCGCCGGCAAGGGCGATCTGAAACTCAGGCAGGCCGACTACTCCCCCTTCGAGCTTGGCAAGAACGTGGCGGTGACGCCAGGCAAGATCGTGGGCCGCAGCGATGTCGCCGAAATCCTGCAATATGAGCCGTCAACCGAGACGGTGCTCAAGCGGCCGCTGCTGATCTGCCCGCCCTGGATAAACAAGTTCTACATTCTCGATCTCAACCCGCAGAAATCGTTCATCCGCTGGGCAGTCGAGCAGGGGCACACGGTGTTCGTCATTTCGTGGGTGAACCCGGATTCGCGCCACGGCATGAAGGGGTGGGAAGCCTATGTCCGCGAGGGCCTTCAATACGGGCTCGACATTGTAGACAGGGCGACCGGCGAAAAGGACGTCAACGTCATCGGCTACTGCGTCGGCGGCACCCTTCTGGCCGCCGCCCTGTCGCTTCTGGCGAAGGAAGGCGACGACCGCATCAAATCGGCGACGTTCTTCACCACGCAGGTCGATTTCACTTATGCCGGCGATTTGAAGGTGTTCGTCGATGAGGACCAGATCGCCGCCGTCGAACGGGCGATGGGCGGAAAGGGCTATCTCGAAGGCACCAAGATGGCGACGGCGTTCAACATGCTGCGCTCGGGAGACCTGATCTGGCCCTATGTCGTCAACAACTACATGCGCGGCAAGGATCCGACACCGTTCGACCTGCTTTACTGGAACGCGGATTCGACGCGCATGGCGGCCGCCAATCACTCCTTTTACCTGCGCAACTGCTATCTTGAGAACAATCTGGCGAAGGGCAGCATGGAACTGGCCGGCTGCACGCTTTCGCTCGCCGACATCACCATCCCTGTCTACAACCTCGCCGCGCGCGAAGACCACATCGCCCCTGCCCGCTCGGTCTTTCTGGGCTGCAAGTATTTCGGCGGCGACGTGGAATATGTGATGGCGGGTTCCGGCCATATCGCCGGCGTCGTCAACCCGCCTTCGATGAACAAGTACCAATACTGGACCGGCGGCAAGCCGGTGGGCGATTTCCATGAATGGATTGCAAAAGCCACCGAAAACGCCGGCTCCTGGTGGCCGCACTGGCAGGAATGGATCCAGGCGAAGGACGCGAGGCGCGTCCCGGCGAGGGTTCCCGGCAAGCGGATCGAAGTGCTCGGCGACGCGCCGGGAACATACGTCAAGGTTCGCGTGTGAACCGCCGAAACCAGCCGTGAGTTGACGCGCGCGTAAAAGCAGGCGAAATGGTGTTCTTGCAACCTTGATGTTGCCTTATTCGGACCGTAGCCGGATAATTGGCGATCTGCTTTACAGATTCGTAGGTCCTGTTTCCGCTTCGGTTGCACGGCTGCACAGTTTTTGATTTTTGATTGCCGGAACAACAAAACGTATCGGCGCGAATATTAGGGAGGGGATCCGGTTTGAGAGCGGGCTCGCGCTTTGCGAAACGGAATGGCCGCGCCGCTGCGGCTGTGCTGTTTTCCATTCTGCTGGCGTCCTGCACATCCTCGACCGACCCCAATCTCGAAATCGGCATGCCCGGCTATAATGCGACCGCGGCTTCCGCAAACGACGCTTCGTCGGGCGATCTGCAGTCTGCCGGCGTCGACGTCGCGCCGCAGCCGGTGATGAACGCCGAAGGCGATACTCCCTTGCCTACACAGGTCGCATCCGTCCCTGCATCGAAGCCGGACGGCGAAACCGCCGCGACGACAATCGCGGAAGCTGGCGCCACGCCGGCGGCGGTGGCAGAAACCGCGAAGTCCACGCAAGCCGAGGCGACCGCCGAAGCCAAGGCCGATTCCGCCGACGCAAAACCCGCCGAGGTAGCATCCGTCGCGGGTGCCGAGGCTCCCGCTGAAACTGCCGCGACAAATGCGGCCGCGGACGAAACGCCCGCCGCTAAGCCGGCGCCCAGGAAAAAGGGCCTCCTGTCGGCTCTCTTCTCCCCTGCTCCCGCAGCCAAGCCAGCCCAGGCTGCTGAAACCGCCAAGCCGGAGCAAGCCGAAGCCGCCGCTGACCCGGCCACGGCTTCGGCGGTCCCGACCCCTAAGCCTGCCCAGGCCGCTGCGGAAGCCAAGCCTACGGAGGCCACTGCCGCCCCGGCCACTGAAGCTGCAAAGCCCGCTGCGGAAAGCGCCGTCTATGTGACTGCCGGCGAAATGCCCGCCGCCCAGCCAATCGCTCCCAAGAAAAAGGGATTCCTGTCGGCCTTCTTCGGCGCCGCTCCCGCGTCGGCCGCACCCTCGCCCATCAGGCAGAGGGAAGCCAGCGAGACGAAACCGCTCATCGAGACCGAGGCCGAATCAAAGCCGATCATCACGCTGGCGTCCGCGAAGCCGGCCGAGAAGCCGGTCAGGATGGCTTCGCTCGGCGACGACAACGCCCTGCCCGGTGTCCGCCAGACCGCCCTGTTCGAGATCAAGCGCAAATCCGGCATAGACGACGACAGCGACGTCGACCTGCACGAGGATGAGGATGGCGGGCCGGTGCTGGCTTCCGCCGCAGGCCTGGCGCGGCTTGCACCGAACGGCCTGCTCAAGCAGACCGACCGCGTCGATGTGGCGTGCCTGAAGCCGTCGCTGGTCCGGGTGCTGAAAACCGTAGAGCGCTACTACGGAAAGAAGATGATCATCACGTCGGGCTATCGCAGTCCGTCGCACAACCGGCGGGCTCGCGGCGCCAAGAATTCGCTGCACATGTATTGCGCCGCAGTCGACGTGCAGATTCCCGGCGTCAGCAAGTGGGAATTGGCCAAATTCGCGCGCGCCATGCCCGGCCGCGGCGGCGTCGGCACCTATTGCCACACCGAATCGGTGCATATCGACGTCGGCCCCGAGCGGGACTGGAACTGGCGCTGCCGCCGCCGCAAGGGGTGAAAATCTTTGAGGAAGCTTGCTTTCTGGGGGGTTGCCCGCCGCACGCAAGCTGGCTATAAGCCGGTTCGTTGTCTTCCGCGCCCATCGTCTAGCGGTTAGGACACCGCCCTTTCACGGCGGTAACAGGGGTTCGATTCCCCTTGGGCGTACCAACACTTTCAAGTGCTTAGCACCTCCCCTCCCCGTTCTGTCCAATATCTGGCCGATATTGAGCGCCGAATCTTGGCGAATGCAGGCGCACGATTTGATTCCTTCCGGTTTCCTGCGACTATCGGCAAATCCGTGCGACATGCGCGCGACATGATATGGGAGCCGCGCGGGGGGCGGAAATCCAACGCATCAACGCTGAAGCTGTCGAAAACATGAAAATCCTCAATGAGGTCGAAGCACGACAATTGCTGTGGATTTTCCGGAACGGAGCCCAACGCTTCAGCGGATATATCGGTCGATCGAGACTACCTGACTTGCACATAGTTCGCGCACCCAAGCCTTGCCTTGGGTGGAGGAGGTTTGGATCGTCAATGATGCCGTCTGGGAGAGAAGAGATGCGGTCCTTGAGGAATTGAAGCAGCTGCCACGAGAGCGAAGTCTTCCCACCCCCAAGTCCGGATATGTCTGAACGTGCGTAAAAGCCCGCCAGGGCGAACCGTGACGGGCTTGGGGTCGCTAACGTTGCACTTGACCACGCGACGTTCCATCAGTCTTTTCTAATGCAACTCATTCGGTAGCTGTGGGTTGATTGGTCCGAAGGGGCTCGACTGACGGAGAGCCGTTATGGACAACAGCAAGCTCGATCGAGCCGATTTGCTTTCGGCCGTGAATGCCTGTGTCGATATCGCCCACTGGGGGTCACTGCTGTCTACCTCCAAGGCCATCGCGAAATTCCGGAGGCTGTCAGGAGACTTTGTGACCCCCGACGAGGAGCTAGCGATTGCAATATCGGAAACCGCCGTAGCCTTGGGCTATGTGGTTATGTTCGATGAACGACCGGAGGCCGACAGCGTCCCCTAGATAAAAAGCCCGCCAGGGCGAACCGTGGCGGGCAAGGCAAATCTGTAAGCGCAACGCCCGAAGGAGCGGGGCGCACCCTTGGCTGTCCGCTAATCTAGTTCGCCGGCGCTGGTTGGGCTGGTTGCTCAGTGGTCGCAGGTGGTGCCGCAGTGTCTGCCGGCGTTTCGCCTGTAGGCCGCAGAAGGAAATAGCCGGCAATGATGACCAGAACCACAACGGCTACAATGATCCAGTTTTGCGTAGTCATGGGTAGCCTCCGTCAAAAGCCCTGCCCCTAGCTGGGCGAGAATGGCGCGCCAGGACGTGAAGAAAAAGCCCGCCAACCCGACCATCCCGGTAAACAAAGCGCCGCCCGCCGCACAGCGCCCGCCACCGAGAAATAGCGGACGCGCCGCAGCTAGAAGTGCAGATATATGCTGACGCTTGGGCGGCGACGGTAGTGGCGCGGGTAGTACTCACGATACCCGTAGTGGCGACCGTAGTAGCGACCGTAGTGGCGGCGCGGGTAACATCTGTCATAGCGGCAGTCCCGCCACGCGTGCCGCCGGTTCCAGTGACGACCCCCGCGCCAGTGACCGTAGTTGCGTCGCCAATGTCTCCGGTGTTTGACCTGCTCGACGGCGCTTTGTTGTACCTGTTCGGGTTTCGGCAGGGAAAGAGGCGCGGCGTTCAAAGGGAGGGCAAAAGCCATACCCAAAACCGCGGCCAGCAGGCTAGACAAGAGCTTGTTCATGGCTCTCTCCTTCGCTAGAGCCCTACGTTGCGCCACGGAAGCTGAACCGCCGATGAACGCGGCCGTGAACCAAAAAGCCCGCCAGGGCGAACCGTTGCGGGCGTGGGCGGCTGCCCGGAAATTATTCCTTGCGGCGGCCGAGCCGCCACAGATCGATGCGGAGCAGTACGTCGTGCCAGATGCGACGCGAGAGCGCCTTTATCAGCCTCTTATCCATTCCCCTCTTTAGTGCAGCGTCCGTCGGGCGGCTCGATCTTCCTCGCCGTCCAGATTTGGACTCTCACCTGAAGCGGATGCGACAGGCTACGGGCGGGAGCGGGTGGCGGAAGGAAAAGCGGCCCGACCGAAAAGGGGCTTATCGGTCGGGCCTCCGAGGTGAACCTTCGGGAGGAAGGTTGAGCCAATGTTAGGAGTTCTTCTGTGGGGAGTCTGTGGGGTATGTCACATACCGGCCAGATGCTATTGGCGACGCGTACCATTCAGGTGCCCGGCAAAGCTGTTGATGACCACGGCCGGGTCTGTTCCTGTTCCACCATGCAATACGATCAGAAGCGCGCTAGCACCGCGATCGGTTCGCGATGGGCAAGTTGGCGTGCATGAGCCGCGCTTAGTATCAACCTTGAGGTCGTGTTCTGGCATCTGGTGTCTGTGGTATAAGTTTTCTCGGGTATCTTGGGATTGCAAGGTCATCTCAAAGAATACTAGGCCGCGACCTTCATACCCGCCCGCCACACCAGAAATGTGTGCAGGCTCACACCGAGCAGAGTGAATCGCTGATCTACAAGAAGAACAGCGACGACCTAAAGATTGCGGCGTATTTGCATTGACAGCGCTTGAAAATGACACAGCTCGGGGCTGTGGCGTGGGCGGGTGTCTGCTGTTGCCAACATGAAGCCGGCCTCAATTTCCCATTGTCACGCAAAGGGGATTCACGATGAAAGATTCATACGACTGGCATGAGCACGTCCAGGAACATCCCGCCCAATCCGCAATGATCACACTCGCGATCTACGTCGTGCTGCTCGCAGTGGGGGGAGCACTCCCGGCCATTTTATCGCTTTCGTAAGGGCAAAGTTATTCGAGGCGCGGCTTGCCCGCCAGCCGGCCGCTTTGATCCCCGGATGCAGCTCAGCTCTTGGGGTCTGCATCCAAGGCCTTGTCGCCAGTGACTGCCTCAACAGCCGTGGCGATTGCCGCATTCAATTGTGTCAGCGCGCGGGACTGAAGGCCCGACCGATCACGCCCCTTTTCGGTCGGGCCTCTTTTTCTAGTTTTGGTTCCCTGCCGTGCATTATCAACGCCGCCTTTGCCCCGGCTAATCTTCGGCATCGCAAGTTGCCGATAAAGCCCGGTCGGTATCCCCACCCCCGCCCAACCCGGCCGGGCCTTTTCTTAGAAGCACCGCAAGAAGCCCGCCGCGAGTGGGACCAGCAGCGGGCTTCTGGTTCTAAGGGTGAGTGCGTATAGGAGAGAAGCACCCTTGGAAGCTGGAAAACGGCGAACCAAGTGCCCGGTTCCAAGTTTAAATGGACTGCGAGGACGTTGCCCCCGGAAGCCCTGCTGATCAATTGGTCCTACCGCCTGACTGCACCATGTCCAGGAACTGCTGCAGGCTTCCGTGCAACACAGCCTGCCGCCAGCCGGCGAGTAGATCGGAAGGCTCGGAATGCTTCGAATTCGCCGAAAGACGGCGGCGCTTATCGCCGGTACCGCAATTTGTGCGCTGCTGGGCTGCCAATCGACATCCAGGTCTTACAGGCAGAAGTTCCCTCACGCGCAACCCGGTATAGCTTACAGGCGCTCGCGACCGCAAATCGGCCCGGTTTGGGCTTGATGCTTGCGCCGTCCGGTGCCACATCAAGAGCGCTGGCGCAAACACCGATGCCTGCCTACCAATTCCGGACTGCAACTCATGGTCACCTATCTCGACGCCGCAACGGCGCCCACCCGAAACACCGGCCAGATCAGGCTCTACGGCGAGGAAGCCTTCGCCGGCATGCGCAAGGCCTGCGACCTGACCGCGCGCTGCCTCGACGAACTGGCAGGCATTGTGGCGCCCGGCGTAACCACCGAAGCGATCGACCGGTTTGTTTTCGAATTTGGCATGGATCAAGGAGCCTTGCCCGCGACCTTGAACTATCGCGGCTACACCAAATCCTCGTGCACCTCGATCAATCATGTCGTCTGCCACGGCATTCCGGACGCCAAGCCGCTCAAGGACGGCGACATCGTCAACATCGATGTGACCTACATTCTCGACGGCTGGCACGGCGATTCGAGCCGCATGTATCCGGTCGGCACCATCAAGCGCGCCGCCGAGCGGCTGCTGGAGGTCACGCATGAATGCCTGATGCGCGGTATAGCGGCGATCCGCCCCGGCGCGCGCACCGGCGCGATCGGCGCGGCCATCCAGAGTTACGCCGAAGGCGAGCGCTGTTCGGTCGTGCGCGATTTCTGCGGCCATGGCGTCGGCCAGCTTTTTCACGACGCGCCGAACATTCTGCACTACGGCAGTTCGAACGAAGGCGTCGAGATGCGCCCCGGCATGATCTTTACGGTCGAGCCGATGATCAATCTCGGCCGCCCGCACGTCAAAGTCCTGTCCGACGGCTGGACGGCGGTGACGCGCGACCGTTCGCTCTCGGCGCAGTACGAGCACACGATCGGCGTCACGGAGAGCGGCTGCGAGATCTTCACGTTGTCTCCAAAGGGGCTCGACCGCCCCGGACTGGCCTGAAGCCGCACTCATTCCGACGGAAATGGGCTCGAAAAGTCTGCAACTTTTCGGGATCATGCTCTAGTATCGCGTCAGGCGGCTTCGGCCGTCGGTGCGGGGGCGCGGCATATGGGGACAGATCACGAAGACGAACGCGGCTTCTTCCTGGCCGAACAGGCGTCTCCGCCTCTGCGCAAGGCAGCCGCGGCAGAGGAGAAGCCGCATCATCTCGGGCATCGCCAGCGCCTTCGCGAACGGTTTCGCACCGCCGGTGCTGCCGCGCTCTCCGACTATGAAATTCTCGAACTGCTCCTGTTCCGTTCCATTCCGCGCGCCGACACCAAGACCCGCGCCAAAATGCTCCTGAAGCGCTTCGGCTCGCTGGCGGAAGTGCTCGGCGCGCCGGAACGGCTGTTGCGCGAGGTCGACGACATTGGCGAGAGCGCGGCGCTCGATCTGAAGATCGTGGCGGCCGCTGCACTGCGCATGGCGCGCGGGGAAATCGCCGGACGCGAGGTGCTGTCGTCGTGGAACCAGGTGATCGACTATTGCCGCGCGGCGATGGCGTTCGAGGAGCGCGAGCAGTTCCGTATCCTGTTCCTCGACAAGAAGAACGCGCTGATCGCCGATGAATTGCAGCAGACCGGCACGGTCGATCATACGCCCGTCTACCCCCGCGAGGTGGTGCGGCGCGCGCTCGAACTGTCGGCCACCGCGATCATCCTGGTGCACAACCACCCGTCGGGAGATCCGACGCCCTCGCGCGCGGACATCGATATGACGAAAACCATCATCGAAACCGCACGACCGCTCGGCATCGCCGTGCACGACCACATCATCATCGGCAAGAAAGGCCATGCCAGCATGAAGGGCCTGCTGCTGATCTAGCCCTGCCCTGGCTCTCCCGGCGCGTTGCCCGACGAAACAGCGATGGTTATGGCGATCAGGCTGAGCATGGCGAGCGCGGCGCGCGCCACATGCGAATATTCCCAGACGTCGCGCAGGCTCTCCCAGTCGCCGGCTTCGGTCTTCGGGGCAAAGGCCGAAAAGAAGGACGAACCCAGTCCCGAAAGCTCCACGTCCCTTAGCCAGAAATTGTTCACGGGATGGGTGAAGACCCAGTAGATGGCATGAACCGCCACCAATAGCAGGAACGCCGAAAGCGTCCACAGGAAACGCGTGCCGCCGAACGGTGTGAGGTACAAGAGCAGGGCGAGCACAAGAATGCCGAGGATCTCGGCGATGCCACCAATCGTGAACCCCGGATAATAGATCGTCTGGACCGCGAAATACTGCTCCTTATCGAGCCGCAATTTGCCTGGGAGTTCGAGCGCGTGCGCAAGTGTCAGCGCCATCGCGATAGCGACCAGAACGACGGCAAGGACTTCCACGAACCGGACCATATGACCGCACCTCAAGCCTTTCAGCTAACGCGGCATCTTCTCAGGTCAACGTCGCAGCCTCGAAAACCGCAACCGTGAGCAAGCTGGCCGGGATTTGAAGTGATCGGCCACGCGATCGTCAGGACACAGGCAGTTCGACGCCGCAGGCGCCGGCAAGCCCGGCTACCGCCTCGTGGATGCCCGAAAGGTTGAAAATCGCCTCGCCCCGCCCTGCCAGGAAGCCGAAACGCCAGGAAAGCCGGAGCCGCTTCGACTGGAGCAGGCGCGCGACGCCACTGCTCCCGTCCTTGAAGAAGCCGCGATCCTGGAAACCCAACGTCCACTGCTCGGTTCTTTCGCCGCCATTGTCGAGGCGAACCGAGACGCTGATCGTGCCGCTGGCCGACACCGGATCCTTGAGCTGGAGCGATTGGCTCCAGTGCGGGTTCCCGCCGCGGCGGCAGGAGATGGTCAAGGCCGGGTGATAGTCGATGACGCGCGAGGAACCGACGCTCAGCGTATTGAGCGAGAAGATCGACGCCGTGACCTGCCCGTCCGGTCCGCTGCCCAGCCGCCACGTATAGCGCCCCTGCCCGCTGGATTGGGCCGCGCCAAGAAGCAAGATAGCTGCCGCAAGGACGGCGTGTGTGAGGATTACGAAGGCGCGTGTCGTCATGTGCTGTCCCGGGCCGCATGCGCCCGACGATATCGCATGGCGCGCCGCCTTTGTCACCGAGGCAGGCCGGCAAAGCAAAAGGCCGCTGTTTCCAGCGGCCTCTGCATCGTCCGGTCTTAGCGTCGAGTTATTCGGCGTCGGCGTCCTTGGCTGCAGCCTTCTTTTTCGGCGCAGCCTTTTTCTTTGGCTCTTCGGCCGAGGCGGCATCTGCCTTCTTCGCCGTCTTCTTTGCGGCCTTCGCGGGCTTTTCGGCGCCTTCGGCCTCCTCGTCTTCGGCCGTCAGCTCTTCCTTGCTCACCTTCTTGTCGGTGACGGAGACCTGCGTCAGCAGGTGGTCGACGACCTTCTCCTCGAACAGCGGCGCGCGCAGTGTGGTCAGCGCATTCTGGTTGTTGCGGTAGAAGTCGAAGACTTCCTGCTGCTGGTCGGCGGGGTAACGGCGCACGAACTCGAACAGCGCGCGCTGCAATTCCTCGTCCGAAACCTGCACGCCGGCCTTCTCGCCGATCTCGGCAAGCACGAGACCAAGGCGCACGCGGCGTTCGGCAAGGCGCTGATACTCGGCTCGCGCCTCCTCCTCGGTCGTCTCTTCGTCGGCGAATGTGCGGCCGGCAGCTTCGAGGTCGCGGTTCACCTGGTTCCAGATGTTGGTGAACTCGGCCTCGACCAGCTTGGACGGGGCCTCGAACGTGTAGGATGCGTCGAGCTGGTCGAGCAGCTGGCGCTTGACCTTCTGGCGCGTCATCTGGCCGAACTGGCTTTCGATCTGGCCGCGAACGATCTCGCGCAGGCGCTCAAGCGATTCCAGGCCGAGGTTCTTGGCAGTCTCGTCCGAGATCTCTAGCTTGCCCGGCTTCGACACTTCCTTGACGGTGACGTCGAAGGTCGCTTCCTTGCCGGCCAGATTGGCGGCGTTGTAGTTTTCGGGGAAAGTCACGGTGACGAGCTTCTCGTCGCCGGCCTTGGCGCCGATCAGCTGGTCTTCGAAGCCCGGGATGAACTCTTTCGAGCCGAGCACTAGCGGCTGGTCAGTGCCGGAACCGCCCGCAAAGGCCTCACCGCCGATCTTGCCGACATAGTCGATGGTGACGCGGTCGCCTTCTTCGGCCTTGCCCTTCTTCGGCTCATAGGAGCGCGAGGATTCCGCGATGCGGTTGACCTGCTCGTCCACTTCCGTTTCCGCCACATCCACCACCGGCCGTGTGACCGAAATCTTGGAAAAATCCTGGATCTCGATGGCCGGAATGACCTCATAGGCGAGCTGGAACTCGAAATCGGCGCCGCCTGCCAGGATTTTTTCGGCTTCCTTCTCGTCCTCGGTCATGGTGACCTCGGGCTGCATGGCGGCCTTCTCGCCGCGCTCGGCGATGATGGTGCGGGTGGAATTCGAGAGGATCTCGTTCACCACCTCGGCCATGAAGGACTTGCCGTAGACCTTGCGCAGATGCTGCAGCGGCACCTTGCCGGGGCGGAAGCCGTTGATGCGGACCTTGTTCTTGGCGTCGGAAAGCCGCGCAACCAGCTTGGCTTCCATGTCTCCGGCAGGCACGGTCACCTTGATTTCGCGCTTCAGACCGGAGTTCAGTGTTTCGGTAACCTGCATCATCAAACCTTTGTTTTCACGAATGCCGCAGCGCAAACGACGCCATGCCGTTCAGCCTGCCGGAAAGTCTCGTGCCGGGGTGGCTTTTGGTGCGGGGCAGAGAGGCCGGGCGCCGATGCTTTCCAACGGCGAACGAGACGCTCCGATTACGCTCCAAGAATGCGAGTAAGTCTTTGTTTTTCCTGCTTCTTACTACATTCGTCCGAAGCGGACAGTCATATCCCGTCACATTTGACACGCCTTTTGTCACAGGAGGCGTTGTTTTTCAACTCTCTTCGCAATTCCGGACATAGTTGTCATTTCAGCCTCGACATTGACAGAATAATGTCCACATGAGATTTGCCAGGTATGCGGGTGTGGCGGAATTGGTAGACGCACTTGGTTTAGGTCCAAGCGCCTAGGCGTGGGGGTTCGAGTCCCTCCACCCGCACCAGCTCCTCTCTTGCCCGGCCGAGCGGGCCACATCGGCCTGCCGCTCGCGCGAAACCCAAATGGCCGTATCCGTGCCTGGTCGGTCGCGGCTGGAGGCTCCGAAAGCGGATGAGACCAAGACTTTCGATTTTCGCCTGCGCGGCGCTGAGCCTTCTCTGCCTCACGCCGGCTCACGCCCAGGGTTTTGAGGATCTGAACCGTCCGCTGCCCGACGTCTTCCGCCCTGGCATCACCGGCTGCGGGCGCGATCGGCCTTGCGATTGGCAGGAGCCGGAGATGGGGTGGCAGGAGCCCAGATACGAGGTCAACAAATACCGCCAGCCCCGCATCGAGTACGACGTCACGGTTCCGACCATGCGTCCCGCCGAGCAATCTCTTGGACGAGGCCGGCTCGCCACCCGCCAGGGGATTATCCAGGCTCACCGCATCTGGTGCACGGATCGCTACCGCTCCTATAGCCGCCGCGATGATACGTTTCAGCCCCATTACGGAGCACGCAGGCAATGCATCTCGCCCTACGTCCGCCTGGATTGAAACCTGGAAAATTGCCGATCAGTAGAGCGGCTCGCGGAAAAGCATCGTGTCGCCGTCCATCAGCGCCTTGATCTGCATCGAGCCGTCCTCGGCGACTGCGGCCACGATGTTGAAACTGCGCACGCGCATGTCGCGCTCGATCGCCAGCCCCTCGCCTTCCGGGAGATAAAAACGTTCGATCCCGTATTCGACATTCAGCGTATCGATCTGGCCAAGGCTGCCGCCGTCGTCGACCATGCCGCGAATGTCGATCTCGCCATCTCCAGGCGGCGTGGGCGGAGGCTCGTAGAGCGAGGCCGAGACCATCTTCCAGATTCCGTCGCCCTCCTTCCTTACGCGTACGAAAACTGGACCCGCTTCGGTCCATTGCGCGCCGGAAGGCACATTGCCGATCATCGACACCGGAACGTTCGAAAACTCGTAGCCGAGCCGGACATAGTCGCCGCGCAGCAGATCGCGCGGGTCGACCGGCTCGACTTTCAAAAGCACCTCCCGTCCGTCGCGTAGGACGGCCGCGCGTCCGGCGATGATAAAGGACAGGAAGCCGATCTGGACGAGCGCCAGAACGATTGCGGAAATCAGCAGGCGGTTCTTATTCATCACGCGGCGCCCTCCTGCGGCCCTGCCGCATCGTTCATCCGCCTTTCCACCCTGATTATGACGAGGGCGACCAGGCCGAGCGCGAGGCCCGAAGCCAGGAACACTCCGGCCGTTCCAAGCATAGTGCCGACGGTCACGACATAGACGTAGGCCAGTTGGCAAGTGAAGCCGAGATAGGCGATCCATCGCAGGCCACGGCTTTCGCGGCCGCCAAGCACGACTGCGGCGGCGATACCGGCGAAGCCCACCAATGCGGCGGCGACAAGAGCCGCGCTCTCGTCGACCAGGTCGAACTGGAGGATGGTCATGCCCGTCAGAAAGCCGAGCAGCGCATGGACAGGCGTGTTTCCGTCGATCCTGGCGATCCTCTCGACGGCGTCGGGCACATGGACGGCCGCGGCAAACAGCCCTGCCGAAACGAGCGCCAGCACGGCCGGAATGACCAGCATGTCGTGATGCACGGCCGAAAGCGCCGCGTAGAAGATCAGCGAGAGCAGCAACAGGTTTCGCGATGCGCGGCTTTCCGTCCAATAGGATAAGAGCCAAAGCCCGATCGCGACCAGGACAAAGGAATGTGGGACATGGGTCTCGCTCCAGACCGCAACGCCCTCCAGGAACAGCCAGGAAGATGCGAGGCCGACGGCGGCGACAGTGAGCGGGCCTGAGCGCAGGGCGGCAGCAGCCAACGCCGTGCCGGCACACCAGGTCAGGACGGCGTCCGCCTCGTCGCCGGACAAATGATACATCTGCCCGATCAGCGCGATCGAACCGCCGAATGCCGCCGCCCCGACCAGCCAGGCGCCTTCGGCCACGGCGCTATTGCCGCGCGACTTCAACAGCGCACCGCCGACATAGGCCGCGAAGATGATGGCAAACAGCACGCCAACGCGCAGCAGGCGGGGAAAAGCGTCCCAATTGGCGGCTATCAGAAGCAGGATGGCTGCTCCGAACAGCAGCGCGGCCATCACGGCGAGAACCGAGCCGAAGCTCAGCGATTTGCGTTCGTTGGCTTCGGTATCGCGTCTCAGCGCGTCGCCGGTCGCCGTGTCGATGAGACCAAGTTCGGTCCAGCGAAGAATGTCCTGCCGCACACGCGACGCATAACTCGCCATCCGTTTCCCCTTACCCAAGCGTCAACTTTACAACTTTAGTCCAAGCCGCTGACGCTACGGCATTTTTGCGACTCAACCCGATTTGGGCCCAACCGCTAAAACCGATTAATGTTGCATTGCACAATTTGCATTGCTGCCATGCACCAACAGCACTTTTAATCCGAACCCGGCGCGCCTATTTAGGCTTCGTACCAAGAGACAGAAGAAAACGAACCAAAGACGAAAACGAGAAGTACCATGAACCTGATCCGCAACTATCGCAACTGGCGCCGCTACCGGGAAACCGTTTCCGAGCTGAGCCGCCTTTCGAACCGCGAACTCTCAGACCTCGGCATTGGCCGCGGCGACATTCCCTTCGTCGCCCGCAAGTCGGTCTGACATATCGGCCCCTTGAGGGCCGGCCCGTAAATGCGAAAAGAGAAACCAAAATGAACCTGATCCGCAACTACCGCAACTGGCGCCGCTACCGGGAAACCGTTTCCGAGCTGAGCCGCCTGTCGAACCGCGAACTCGTCGACCTGGGCATCAACCGCGGCGACATCCATCGCGTCGCCAGGAAGTCGATCTAAGGAATTTCGCCAGGGTCGACCTCCTCCCCGACCCTGACGGATACGGCCAGCTTTCACCTCCTCCCGATTGCTGGCCACCAAAACGACACCCGCCGCACCTCCTCCCGCGGCGGGTGTTGTCTCCCCGAAGGGCCTCGCTTCCCTCAAAGAGCGACAGAATTTCGTCAGAACCTACCTCCTCCCGGGAACTGACGAATACGGCCAGCTTTCACCTCCTCCCGATTGCTGGCCACCAAAACGACACCCGCCGCACCTCCTCCCGCGGCGGGTGTTGTCGTTTTGGCATCTCGATATGGCATTGTCGGATAATCAAGCGCTCAGCGCACGCCCATGACGCCGCGCTTCAGCCATTCCGACAACGGCCGGATATCCGGCGGATCACCCGCCGGCTCGTACCAACTGTCGATGGCCCATTTCTTCCCCGATTTGTCCCGCAATACCGCTGTCGCATGCGGGTAGCGCCCGTCGATCAGGAAGCCGCGTGTGACGTTCCGATCCACTGTGTGATGCCTCAGAAGCCTGCGTCTTTCAAGATAGAGCAGAAGCGAGCGGGTGTTGGTCGACTCGTCGACGCAGTCCATCTGGCCGCGCCTGTGATATTGGCCGGCGTTCGACTTCGGCTCGTCACGTACGCCGATCACTCCTGTGGCGCGATCCTCGTAGTACCGAACCGCTCTTGATACGGCGGCACGTTCCGCCTTCGCAGAGGTGGCCCCAGCCGCCATGATCGCTAAAAGGCGCCTGGCGTCGGCGGCCCCAAGATTCAGCTCCGATTTGAAATGGCAGCCGAAGCCGTGACAGACATTGATGCGCGCTACGGCGGCGGTGCTCCTGACCGCGTATTCGCTGGGTGTCGAAATACATCCGACAGCGAGAGAGACGAATGCAAGGATTGCGGCGCTTGCGCTGATGCGGACTGCCATGGCCCAATGATTAGCCGCGGCATGTCCGCTCAACAATGGCGAAAAGCTCGCCGATGCGGACCGTGATTGATCACGCCAAACACGTGCCGGACCAACAACCCTTCCCCCGTGGACAAACCCGCCGACCATGGCGGAAATAACGCTGTCATTTCAATGGCCGGCAAGAAAAATGCGCTAAATTTATGCCTCACAGTCATCACCTCCCGCATAATCATCGGCAGTTTCTCCCACGGGAACGCCGGTCGCGACGGTGATTTGTGGGGAGGAACCGGCGCCTCCGTCGCATGGCTAACGTGGCCATGTGCCCGGGCAGGTTCCGTCCAAGGGTTCCCGCCGGGACACTACGGTCCCGGAGTGCTGGACGAGCACGCAGGGCGGCCCGGGACCAGGTGGCCGCAGTCGGCTTCTGCCGCCGCCACCGTGAAGCCCAATGCCGATGAGGCGACGGGCTTCGGTCCCGGCAAACCGAACAGCGGAACGGGCGGAAACGACAAAGCGCCGGCGGGGCGTGGAGACCGCGCCACGTTACTTTTACTTTAGGAGGCACGGCCTCGCGCCCCGCTTCCCGACTCCTGAGCCTGTCGAAGGGCTCTCTCAATGGGCCAGGGCCGAAAGGCAGCGTGGCACCGGCGAAGCGCGCCTCTCAGCCCAATTGCATTCGGCAGCCTTCCAGCCTATCTCCCCAGCATGACGACAAAACCCATTCACATCATCGGCGGCGGGCTCGCCGGCTCGGAAGCTGCCTGGCAGGCGGCAAAGGCCGGCGTGCCGGTCATCCTGCACGAGATGCGCCCGGTGCGCGGAACCGAGGCGCACAAGACCGACAGCCTCGCCGAGCTGGTCTGCTCCAATTCCTTCCGTTCCGACGACGCCACGGCGAACGCCGTCGGCCTTCTGCATGCCGAGATGCGGCTTGCCGGTTCGCTGATCATGCGCGCGGCCGACGCCCATCAGGTGCCGGCCGGCGGCGCGCTTGCCGTCGACCGCGACGGTTTCTCGGCCGCCGTCACAGCCGAGCTTGAAGCCCATCCGCTGATCACGATCGCGCGCGAGGAAGTCACTGGCCTGCCCCCGCAGGATTGGGCGCAGGCGATCATCGCCACCGGCCCGCTGACAGCGCCTTCGCTGGCGCAGGCGATCGCCGAGACGACCGGCGCCGACGCGCTGGCCTTCTTCGACGCCATCGCGCCGATCGTCCATTTCGACACGATCGACATGGATGTCTGCTGGTTCCAGTCGCGCTACGACAAGGTCGGACCCGGCGGCACCGGCAAGGACTACATCAACTGCCCGATGGACAAGCCGCAGTACGAAGCGTTCATCCAGGCGCTTCTCGATGGCGGCAAGACTGATTTCAAGGAATGGGAAGGCACGCCCTATTTCGACGGCTGCCTGCCGATCGAAGTGATGGCCGAGCGCGGCGCGGAAACGGCACGGCACGGGCCGATGAAGCCGATGGGCCTGACCAATGCGCATAATCCCGCCGTCAAGGCCTACGCTGTCGTGCAGCTGCGCCAGGACAATTCGCTAGGCACGCTCTACAACATGGTCGGTTTCCAGACCAAGCTGAAGCATGCCGAGCAGGTCCGCATCTTTCGCATGATACCGGGACTGGAGAACGCCGAATTCGCACGCCTCGGCGGCCTGCACCGCAACACCTACATCAACTCGCCGGTGCTGCTCGACGCCACGCTCCAGCTCAAGGGGCGCGAGGGCCTGCGCTTCGCAGGACAGATCACCGGTTGCGAAGGCTATGTCGAGATCTGCGGCAGTCGGCCTGCTCGCCGGGCGCTTCGCCGCCGCCGAACTGGCCGGCCGGTCGCCTTCCATACCGCCGGTCACCACTGCATTCGGCGCGCTGCTCAACCACATCACCGGCGGGCACATCGTTTCCGACGACGAACCGGGAAAACGCTCCTTCCAGCCGATGAACGTCAATTTCGGCCTGTTCCCGCCGGTCGAGGCGCAAAAGTCCGAAGGCAAGCGCCTGCGCGGTAAGGAAAAGATCGTCGCCAAGCGCCACGCACTGACCTCGCGAGCGCTGGCCGACTGCCGCGAATGGCTTGGGCTGGAGCAGAGCGCACAGGCGGCAGAGTAATTACTCCGCCGGCTGCACTTTCGCGTTTGTCGCAACATCGCCCGGCAATCCCGGCTTGCCCGCTTCGCCCGGATTCCTGCGGACATAATCCGCCTTGAGGCTTTCGGAGGTCTCGCGCGAGCCGTCATGGCTCCAGCCGGGCGGCGCGAACAGATAGCCGAGCCGCTGCTGAAACGTCAGGCCGGGCGAGAACGCATCCCGGAACATGCCGATCCATTCGTGGAAAGCCACCTTCAGCGGATTGAAGGTACCGAGATTCTTGACGATGCCGTAGCGCGGTCTGTCCTCCTCCAGTTCCTCGACGAAGGTGCCGAACATGCGGTCCCAGATGATCAGCGTGCCGGCGTAGTTGGCGTCGAGATAGCGCGGATTGGTGGCGTGGTGGACGCGGTGGTGAGACGGCGTGTTGAAGATGAACTCGAACCAGCCCCACATCTTGCCGATCGTCTCGGTGTGGATCCAGAACTGCCAGACCAGATTGAAACCGAAGACGAAGGCGATGACTGCCGGATGGAAGCCGAGCAGGACCAGAGGCGCCTGCAGCACGAACATCCCGGTGAAGAGACCGGTCCAGCTCTGACGCAGCGCCGTCGACAGATTGTAGTGCTGGCTGGAATGATGGTTGACGTGCTCGGCCCAGACCCAGCGGACGCGATGCGCGATGCGGTGGTAGAAATAATAGCGCAGATCGTCGAGTAGGAAGGCGGCTACAAACACCCAGACCGACAGGCCGAGATCGAAAAAGCGGAGTTGCCAGACCCAGACCAGCGCGGTGTAGGACACCACGCCGAGCAGCAGCCCGGCCACGACATTGCCGGTTCCCATCATCAGGCTGGTCAGCGTGTCGCGGGTTTCGAACGCGCCCTTGGCGCGGCCGGTGCGCACCAGCCACAGTTCGATCAGGATGGCGGCGACGAAGAACGGGATCGCGAGTTCGGTGACTTTGGGAAAATCGTTGGCGTCCATGGCTCAAGCCTTGCCGGTTGCGAAATTCAGGGACGGATCGAGTGCTTCGGCGATCTCTTGCGCGGCTGATAGGTCCGCGAAGACAAATTCGCCGCCCGGCCAGGTTAAGTCTCGGAAGCGTATCGAGACTGTGTTGCCGGCCAGCGTCAGGCTTTTGATGTCCCGTGCGCAGGCGATCCGCGTCAGGAACTTGTCGCCGATCACACCAACTATGCCGGTGCCGGCTCCGTAAAGCGAGATGAACGCCGCCTTCCCGTCGGATGTCAGCCGCACCGCCTCGGCCTTCTCTGCCGGAAAGTCGAGCAGGAAGCGCTGCAGCGCCTCGCCTTCACTGGAAATGCCGGCTTGCCTGCTGCCGCCGGTAAAATGCACGGCCGCCACCGCCAAGGCGATCCCGACGGCGACGATCGCGACGAGTACTGGCAGGCTCATCGGCCGCATTCTCCTCCCGCCCGGAATACCTTTCGGTAACCGAGCAAGCAAGGCGTAGCACGATTGACGTTTACGTCAAGGAGGAGCGCGCCGGCCATCCCCGCGAAGCACGGCGAAGCAGCAGCCATTGCCTGCGCCATGCGGGTAGTTCGGCGATCTGGCGAAGCGGATCGAAGCCCGGCCGGCTGAGCCGCTTCAGATATGTGCCGGTCAGCGCCAGCGGAAGAAAGGCCGGCCGCAATACCTGCGGCAGTTTGGATGCTTCCTGCTTGAAGGCGTCGAGATGCTCGTTTGCAAGTGCGATCATTGCCGCCACTGCCCGCGGCGCGCCAGGACCGCCATCGCCGGCGACGAATTCCTCCGGTGACGAGCCCACGGCTGCAAGAATGTCGCGCGGTACGTAGCACTGGCCGCGTGCGCGGTGGACCGGCAGCATAAGGAGGAGCCCGGCAATCGCCTGCGCGCACCCTGCCCTGCCCGCCAGTTGTGCGCATTCCGGCGCGGCACTGGGGTCGAGGATCATGGCCGAAAACTGAATGATCGCGCCTGCCGTCTCGCCGCAATAGCCCTCCAGATCGGTGCGCGACGGCATTGGGTCGTCGTAGAGATCGAAAATCCGCGCATCGAGATAATTTTCGAAGGCGGCCAAGGGCAGCGCATGCTTCACGATTGTCTCAACCACCGCGTCAGCGAGCGGATGTCCCGTCGCCGGGTTGCCGGCGGTGATCACATCGCGCCACCATTGCAGCCTTATCTCGCCCGGCAGCGCTTCATGGATCCGGTCGCGTATTCCAGCGATCTCGGCGTTGAAGGCGTAAAGCGAAAACAACGCGTCGCGTTTGTCGGCCGGCGCGTAAAGCGCGGAAAGGTAGCGGTCGCGGTCAGCCGCACGTACCGCCTGCATAACGATCTCGGCATTGCCGGTCATTTCAGTCGACGGCGATCAGGGCGGCCGCGACGGCGCGATCTTCGGCCAGAAGCACGTTGTAGGTTCTGACCGCCGCCCCTGTGGACATCGCGTCCGCCGAGATATGCTTATCCTTGAGAACGTCCCTGAGCGGCGCCGGCAGGCGCCTGATATCCTTGCCGGTGCCGACCAGCAATATCTCAACCGCCTCTGCCTCGGCGAGCAGCCGGGCGAAGTCTGCGGGCTTCAAATCCAGCGGATCAGCCGGCTCCCACGCATAGACGCCCGACGGCAGGCACAGGATCGAGCCGCGATGCGACATGTCGGCAAAGCGGAAGCCGCCGTTTCCATATGCCTCCACCGGCGCGCGCCCTGGAAAATGCGCCTCGCGAACGACGATGCCCGCAGCCATGGCGGATCAGGGTTTGGACGGCTGCGCCGTCGTCGGGACCGGGGTCTTGCTTTCCGCTTCCGCCGCGCCGGGGCGCAGCTTGAACAGGATCAGCAGCGGACCGGCCACGAATACCGACGAATAGGTGCCGAACAGGATGCCGAAGATCATGGCGAAGGTAAACGATGCGATGACCTCGCCGCCGAACATGTAGAGTGCAAACAGCGCCAGCAGCGTCGTCAGACCGGTCAGCACGGTTCGCGAGAGCGTCTGGTTCATCGAAAGGTCGAGCAACTCCGGGATCGGCATCTTTTTGTATTTGCGTAAATTTTCGCGGACACGGTCATAGACGACGACAGTGTCGTTGATCGAGTAGCCGACGATCGTGAGGATTGCCGCGATACTTGTCAGGTTGAACTCTATCCCCGCCACGACATATAGCCCGACCATGGCAATGACGTCGTGCAGGGTCGATATCACGGCGCCGAGACCGAACTGCCACTCGAAGCGTATCCAGATATAAACCAGCATGGCGACAAGCGAGGCAATCACGCCCATCGTGCCGGCCCAGGCGAGTTCGCTCGAAACCGTCGGTCCGACCACTTCGACGCGACGGATATCGTAGTCGTCTTGAAGCGCCAGTCGCGCCTTCTCGACCGCGGACTGTTCGGCATTATCGCCGCCTCCCTGCGATTCGATCTTGATAAGCAATTCACGCTGCGAACCGAATTCCTGGACCTGGACGTCGCCAAGATTGAGTTCACCGAGTCGCGCACGCACGTCGCCCGCATCGGCGGCCGGCGCCTTTGCCTGCACCTCGATCAGCGAGCCGCCGAGGAAATCAACGCCGTAGTTCATGTCCTTGGTCATGAACAGAACCGCCGTGCCTATCGACAGGATGGCCGACAGCGTGAACGCGTATTTGCGCATCGACATGAACGGAATGCTGGTGTTGTCCGGCACCAGCTTGACGAAGCCTTCGGGAATCTGCGTCGGCCGCGCGCGGCGGAGCCAGATCGCGATCATCCAGCGCGTGAAAGTGAAGGCGGTGAACACGGTGGTGACGATGCCGATGGCGAGCGTCACGGCAAAACCGCGGACCGGACCGGAGCCGAGATAGAACAGTATGACGGCGGCGATGAACGTGGTGACGTTGGCGTCGACCACGGTGGCGAGAGCGCGCGAGAAGCCCGCGTCGAGCGACTGCACAAGCGACCTTCCCGATCGCCTCTCTTCTTTGACGCGTTCATAGATGATGACGTTCGAATCGACCGCCATGCCCATGGTCAGGATGATGCCGGCAATGCCCGGCATGGTCAGCGTCGCTCCGAGCACGGACAGGATGGCGATAATCATCGCAACGTTGGCGATGAGAGCCAGGTTGGCAATTATACCGAGGCTGCCATAAGCGACGACCATAAAAATCAGCACGAGAGCGCCGCCGATCATGGCGGCAATCTCGCCGGCGGCGATCGAATCGGCGCCGAGGCTCGGGCCGACTGTGCGTTCCTCGACAATGGTAAGATCGGCAGGAAGCGCGCCGGCGCGCAGCAGCACGGCAAGGTCGTTGGCGCTTTCGACAGTGAAGCTGCCGGAAATCTGGCCGGTTCCGCCGAGGATGGGTTCGCGGATCTGCGGCGCGGAGATGACCTGATTGTCGAGAATGATGGCGAAGAGCTTGCCGACATTCTGCTGCGTTGCCTGGCCGAAGCGCGAGGCGCCCTTGGCGTCGAAGCGGAAGGAAACCACGGCTTCGCTGGTCTGCTGGTCGAACGTCGCCTGCGCGTCGACCAGGTTCTCGCCCGAAACGATGACGCGGTTTTCGATAAGATACGGAACCGGCGGATCGTCCTGCGAGTAAAGCACCGATGAGCCGGCCGGCGGCCGCCCCTCGATCGCTTCCTGCACAGGCATGGTCTGGTCGACCATCTGGAAGGTCAGCTTGGCGGTCTGGCCGAGGATATCCTTGAGCCGTTGCGGATCCTGCAGGCCCGGAACCTGCACAAGTATGCGGTCCACGCCCTGGCGCTGGATGATGGGCTCGGTGGTGCCGAGTTCGTTGACGCGGCGGCCGACTACCTCGATCGACTGGGTGACCGCCGTTCCCACGCGGTAATCGATGCCTTCATCCGTCAGTGTGTAGCGCAGCAGGCCGGGTTCCGGCTCTTCGAGCGCCATCTCGGTGATCGAGCCGGTGCCGAACAGATTGGCGGTGACGGGCTGGACCAGTGCATTCAGCGCTTCCTTTGCTTTGTCGACCTCGTTGGCCTCGCGGATGCGAACCTGGATCGTCCTGCCGGAACCGGAAAGCCCTGTATAGCCGATCTTGGCGTCGCGCAGCATGGTGCGGATATCGTCGCGCGCCGACTGCAGGCGTTCGTCGATCAGATCCTGCCGGTCGATGGCGAGCAGGATGTGCGAGCCGCCCTGCAGGTCGAGGCCGAGCGTCATCGAGCGCTTGGGCATCCAGTCGGGAAGCGCATCGAGGGTCGATTGCGAGAACAGGTTCGGCGCAGCGAAGATCAGTCCAAGGAGGACGACCGCCCAGATCGATACCGTCTTCCAGCGCGAAAAATAGAGCATTGTGCCTCGTCAGTTCAGGCGTTCAGTCACGCATTGTTTCCGCTTTTAATGCGGTTATTTCTTGGCGTTCTGATTGGCCACAGGCTCGCCCTTGACACGCACATCGGAGATGGTCGCCCGCAGTGCGGTGACCTTCATGCCGCCGAGATCGACCTCGAGTTCGTTGTCGTCGATCACCTTGGTGACCTTGCCAACAAGGCCGCCGCCGGTGACGACGGTGTCGCCGCGCCGGATCGCCGCCAGCATCTCGCCACGCTTCTTCAACTGCTGCCGCTGCGGCCGGATGATCAGGAAGTACATGATCACAAAGATCAGCACGAACGGCAGGATGCTGATGAAAACATCGGGGGTTGCGCCGACGCCCTGGGCGTATGCCGGTGTCACGAACATGAAAACTCCTGAAATATGAAAGGCCGCAAACGGTCCCGCCAAGTTGGCCGGAATATAGTCGCTGGAGCCCGCTTTGCAACCGCGCATGCGGCCCCATACGCGGCTTTTCCGGCAGGATTCAGCGTGTTAGAGCGTTCCCTCCATGATTAGCCGGATCGCGGATCGCCAAATGGACCAGAAGTCGCTCGAAACATTGGCTGCCAAGCTCGACCTCCTGATCGAGGCGGTCGGACGTCTAGCGCCCGCCGACGTCACGCCGACCGACCTCGCTACGGCCGACTGCTTCGTCTGGGCCGCCGAGCCCGGCCTGCTTGAGCCCGTACATCGGGTGAATCGCGTTGACATCGGCCTGATCCGGGGCGTCGACCGCGTCCGCGACATACTTCTGGACAATACCGAGCGCTTCGCCGCCGGCTTTCCCGCCAACAACGTGCTTTTGTGGGGCGCGCGCGGCATGGGAAAATCCTCGCTGGTCAAATCTGTGCATGAGGCAATCAACGCGGGGCGCAAGGACGCTGATCCGCTGAAGCTGATCGAAATCCACCGCGAGGACATAGACACGCTGCCGAAGCTGATGGCGATCCTGAAGACCTCGCCGTTCCGCTTCATCCTGTTCTGCGACGACCTGTCGTTCGACCATGACGACACGTCGTACAAGTCGCTGAAAGCCGCGCTCGAGGGCGGCGTCGAAGGGCGTCCGGCCAATGTCATCTTCTATGCAACGTCGAACCGGCGTCATCTTCTTCCGCGCGACATGATCGACAATGAGCGCTCGACCGCAATCAACCCTTCCGAGGCGGTCGAGGAGAAGGTCTCGCTGTCCGATCGGTTCGGCCTGTGGCTCGGCTTCCACAAGTGCTCGCAGGACGACTATCTCGACATGATCGACGGCTATGTCCGCTATCATAGCCTGGAGATCGATCCCGCCCAGTTGCGCGCCGAGGCGCTGGAATGGGCGACAACCCGCGGCAGCCGCTCGGGCCGCGTCGCCTGGCAGTTCACGCAGGATCTGGCTGGCAGGCTCGGCAAGCCGCTGCGGGATTGATAGCCGCCGTTTGCTCCGCGACTTGGACGTTCAGCACCAAAAGCAAGACCCGCCCTTTCGGGCGGGTCGAATTTCGGACGTTGTGAACGGCGTCGATCTATTCCAGGAAAGTCGACGGATCGACGGGTGCGGAGTTCTTGCGCACTTCGAAGTGCAGCTTCGGCGCATCCGTCGTGCCGCTCATGCCTGAGCGGGCGATTTCTTCGCCGCGTTTGACCTTTTGGCCGCGCGCAACTTTCAGCTCGCTGGCATGGCCATAGACAGTCACCAGCCCATCCTCATGGCGGACCAGAACGGTGTTGCCGAACTCCTTGAGGCCGTCGCCGGCATAGATGACGACGCCGTTTTCGGCAGCCTTGACGGGTGTGCCTTCCGGCACCTGGATATCGATGCCGTCATTGGCCTTGCCCGCGCCCTTGCCATAGGCCGAGATGACGCGGCCGCGCACCGGCCAGCGCATGCGTCCGATGCCGGTCGCGTCGGGCGCTTCCTGGTCGGCCTGCTCGATCAGCTTCTCGGTCTTCTTGGGCGGCGTGTAGGCCGCCGGCTGGACTTGCGCCACTTCCTTGACCGGGCCAGTTGTTCCCGTCGTCGCCTTGTCGACCGCGGCAGGTGCAGCGCTCGCAACGGTTCCACCGGTCGGGACAGTCAGCGTCTGGCCGATGCGGATCATGCCATCCTGCAGCCCGTTGGCGGATTTGAGCGCTGCCACGCCGACGCCGGTCTTCTTAGCGATGCGCGAGAGCGTGTCGCCGGCAGCGACCGTATAGGTGCCGGGAGCGCTGGAAGCCTTTGCCTTGTCGCCGGTCGAGGCAGCAACCAGTGAGGGCGTTTCGCCTTCCTTGACCTTCGGGATGTTCGGCAGCACGGCGAGCTTGTCTTGCGGCGCGCCAGTCGGCGTAGGCACCTTGTTGGCGGGGATGTCGTATTTCGTGCCGGTCGAGGATTTGGCGTCGGCGACGTTCGGATTGTTGTCTGGAGCGGAGACAGGAGCCTTGCTCGAATAGACGTAGGTCGGGATGACCACCTTCTGGCCGGCCTGCAGCCCGCTCTGTTCGTTCAGGCCGTTGACCTTCATGATCACATTGGCCGGGACGCCGAAGCGGCGCGACAGGTTGAATACCGTCTCGCCTTCCTTGGCAGTCACCTGCGTGCCGCCGGCGCGCGACCAGCCCTCCGGCTCGCCTTCGAGGCTGGCCATGACCGAATTGTTTATCGCGGGTTTGGCGACAGTTCCGGTCGGCGTCTGGTCGAGCGGCGCCGGGGCGGGTGCGGCCGCAGTACGGACTGGCCTTGCCGACGGGGCCGGAGCGGGAGCGGGAGCGGCTGCCACGGCGGCGGGAAGCGGTTGCGATGAGACAGGCGTCAGGCTGCCGCGCGTAACCGAGCCGGGCTGGACTGGCGCTGCGGTCGGGGCCACCGCCACATCGGCATCCCCGGGGAACGGCTGGCTTTCTCGATTGATGATCTGGCGCTGGTTGGAGGTCGAGGCGGTGAAGATATCGTCGATGCCGCCACCGCCGAAGCGCGAGACCTGCTGGCTGCACCCCGCCGCCATGCCCGCCACCAGAAGGATGGCCGCACTGCGCGCCAGAGTGCGCTTGCTCGAACCGAAAACACTGAACCGCATCGCAATAAACCCGCACTCGAACACCGACATGCATGATTAAAGCGCGTTAATGTTACTGGTCGGTTAAGCTTGAATAAAATCCGTACGAATTGTCGGGAAACCGAAATCTGGCCCGGAGCGGCCCTCAAATGACCTTGGCGACGCCATGGCCTATCGGCTGCAGCCTGACCGTGCCGATGTCCTCGCGCTCGAAGCGGCTGCCGATCTTGGTGAGCCTGGCCAGCACCTGCTCGCCTTCTTCCGGGCCGATCGGCGCGATCATGATACCGCCGCTGGACAGTTGGTCGACGAAGGCGCGGGGCAGGCTGTCGAACGCCGCCCAGACGACGATGCGGTCGAAAGGCCCCTCGCCCGGCAGCCCGTTTGAGCCGTCGGCCTGGCGCGCGAGCGCGTTGGAAATGCCGAGCGCCTCGAAGCGCTGGCGCGCCTGTTCGGTCAGCGTCTTGTAGCGGTCGAGGGTGACGACCCGGCCGGCGAGTCTCGCCATGACCGCCGCCGTATAGCCTGAGCCGGTGCCGACTTCCAGGATACGGTTGCCCGGTTCGATCGCCAGAGCGGCGATCACCGCCGCCTGCAGATCGGTTCCCTCGATCGCCTCGCCGCACTCGATCGGCAGCATGCGGTCCGACCAGGCGACGTCGTGCCATTGGTTGGCGAGGAAGCCGCGCCGCGGCGTCGCCTCGAAGGCGGCGATCATGTCCTTGGGAACGATGCCGCGCCCGCGCAGCCGGAGGAGGAAGGCGGCAAAACCTTCGCGCTCGTCGACCACCTCGTTCATGCAAGCGCCTTCGCAAGCTGGTCGCGGACCTCGTGCGCCGTCAGGTCGAGCTTGAGCGGCGTGACCGAGACGCATCTGTTGAGGACCGCGTGAAGGTCCTCGCCCTCGTTCAGCTCGGGCGCTTCGCGACCGAAGCGCAGCCAGTAATAGGGCATGCCGCGGCCGTCGGCGCGCTGGTCGATCCACAGGGTGTGGACCAGCTTGCCCTGGCTGGTGACGCGCGTCGCCTCGACCTCGTCGGGCTGGCAGTTCGGGAAATTGACATTGAGGAAGGTGCCGGCAGGCAGGTCGACTGCGAGCAGTTTTTTGAAAAGCGCGGGCGCAAGGGTTTCCGCCGTCTCCCACGGCACTTCCCGCCCTTCGTCCAGAACCTTGTAGGCCTGGCTGACGGCGATCGAGCGGATGCCGAGCAGCGTGCCTTCCATGGCGCCGGCCACGGTGCCGGAATAGGTCACGTCGTCGGCGAGGTTCGAGCCCGAATTGACGCCGGACAGGATGAGATCCGGCGGCTCCGGCATGATCTTGCGCACCGCCATGATGACGCAGTCGGTCGGCGTGCCGCGCACCGCAAAATGCTTCTCGCCGACCTTGCGCATCCGGAGCGGCTCCGACAGCGACAGCGAATGCGCGAAGCCCGACTGGTCCGTCTCCGGCGCGACCACCCAGACATCGTCGGAAATCGTCCTGGCGATCCGCTCCAGGACCGCGAGGCCTTCGGCGTGGATGCCGTCATCGTTGGTCAGGAGAATGCGCATCGTTTCAGGGCCGTCCGATCTTTTCGAGCCCGCCCATGTAGGGCTTGAGCACTTCAGGAATCGTTACGCTGCCGTCCTCGTTCTGGTAATTTTCCATGACGGCGATCAGAGCGCGGCCGACGGCCACGCCCGAGCCGTTCAGCGTGTGGACGAAGCGGGTCTGCTTCTCGCCGGCCGCCTTGTAGCGGGCGTCCATGCGGCGGGCCTGGAAATCGCCGCAGACCGAGCAGGACGAGATCTCGCGATAGGCGTTCTGGCCCGGCAGCCACACTTCGATATCGTAGGTCTTGCGCGCGCCAAAACCCATGTCGCCGGTGCAGAGCGTCATGGTGCGGAACGGCAGTTCGAGGCGCCTCAGCACTTCTTCCGCGCACTGCGTCATGCGCTCGTGCTCGGCGATCGCGGATTCGGCGTCGGTGATCGAAACCAGCTCGACCTTGTAGAACTGATGCTGGCGCAGCATGCCGCGGGTGTCGCGGCCGGCAGAGCCGGCTTCCGAGCGGAAGCAGGGTGTGAGAGCCGTCATGCGCAGCGGCAGTTTTTCGCGCGGCGTGATTTCTTCGCGGATGAGGTTCGTCAAAGGAACCTCGGCGGTGGGGATGAGGTAAAGTCTTTCGACCCTAACCTTGTTGGCTTCCTCAACGAAGTACTCGTTGCGCCTGTCCTGAAACGCCTGCCCTACAAATCCTTCGTTGCGTGCTCGTTCTTCGGCTCGCTCAAGCCCAATTCGAACCTGTTCCTTCAACGGATTGCTCTTGTCCGTTGCAAACAGATCCTCCTCAAACTTCGGCAACTGGCCCGTTCCATACATCGTTGCCGAATTGACCATCAGCGGCGGTTGCACTTCCTGATAGCCGTGCTCGGTCGTGTGCAGGTCGAGCATGAACTGGCCGAGCGCGCGTTCGAGCCGCGCAAGCTGGCCCTTCAGCACCGTGAACCGGCTGCCGGAAAGTTTCGCCGCGCGCTCGAAATCCATCAGGCCGAGCGCCTCGCCGAGTTCGAAGTGCTCCTTCGGCTTGTTGCCCATTCGCGGTTGGCGGGCGGAGATCAGTTCCGCGCCCCATGTGCGCTTCTCGACATTGGCGTGCTCGTCGGCGCCGACCGGCACGTCATCCAGCGGCATGTTCGGGATCACCGCCAGCGCGTCGTTCAACGCCTTGTCGAGCTCGCGCTCGCGCGCCTCGCCGTTCTGGATGAAGCTCTTGATCTCGGCGACCTCGGCCTTGAGCTGCTCGGCAAGCGCGGAATCGCCGGCGCGCATGGCATTGCCGATCTCACGCGAGGCGGCGTTGCGGCGCTCCTGCTTGACCTGCAGCTCGCCGAGATGGGCGCGGCGCGCCTCGTCCCTGAGGATCAGGTCATCGACGGTCGCCTGCGCGTCTTCTGCGGACCACGAGCGCTTCATCAGCGCTTCGGTCAGGGTTTTCGGGTTCTCGCGAATCCATTTGATATCGAGCATGAGTCACCATTCGAAACGGCGGCGGATAGCCGGTGCAGGGGGTAAACCGCATCCTTCGCTGATGCAAGACGGGCGCGGCGGGCGGGGCGAATTTTGGGTGGCGCGGGGCGCATCCCTCCCTCTTATCGGTGCGTAGCGCCGGGGTGGGGGTCGGTGCGGCAGTGCGAGACGTTTTCTCCCCTTCTCCCCTTGTGGGAGAAGGTGGCCGAGCGGAGCGAGGTCGGATGAGGGGTGTTGGACGGAGCGCCACGTTGAGGATTGTCCACGCTTCGACATTTGTAAGAACCTTGTTCTCCGCCTCATTCCATCCAGCACCCCTCATCCGTCCTGGCGCTTCGCGCCAATCCACCTTCTCCCACAAGGGGAGAAGGAAGAGGCGCGCTTCATCATCGCCACGCCCGCTTTCGCGTCTGGCCATTGCGAGCCCTTTGACCCTTCGATGAACTCAGGGCTTCAGGAGTCGGGAAGCGGGGCGCATGGCCTTGCCTGCCGAAACTGAAATACGTGGCGCAGCTTCCGCGCCCCGCCGGTGTCTGTCGCCCCGGTCGACCGGTCACGCGCCCCGCTCCATGTTCTTTCCATGGACAATGACGCGCGGATGATCCGCCTTCCGTTCACGAAGCATTGACGCTTCGCTCGGAATGCCGGCCCGTTGGACGCCCTCAGGCCCGTGGGAACCGAATCCACGGGGAGAGGTCACCGCCGCCCTACCGATCCCCGGTCCGGAACCGGTTCCCGCAAGGGCGATGCCGAGGATTATGAGGGAGCGACGATGCTGTGGGACAAAAGATTCTTTTGCCAAACCGCCAAGCGCTTGAAATCAAACAGAAGAACTTTCGACGGCGGCAAAAATCGGCAAGGATGGGATCGGTTTGTCCACGGGGGAGGCGCTGGCTGGCGGTTCTGGACGGTGGCGAGCGTTTCGCGTGGAGGCCGTCGTCTAATCGCTCGGTAAAATGCAAGCCCTTTTTGGATGTCGAGGCCGTCGTTTGCCGGGAGCAGTGTCGTCTTCGCGGTCGACATGCAAGTCGCCGCATGATGGGGCTTCGCGGGTGAACCTTCCATTGTGTGAAGCGCACGCCACGGGCACAGTGGCTCGAAGGTGCAACGGCCTCGGCGGAATGGTTCGTCCACGTCCCGGCAGGGACGCCTCGGCGCGCCTTAGGGCAGGCGCATGTGAGCTTGCTGTGTCAGGCTATGACGCTGCTTGTCCGGTTGAACAGCTCACCCGATTTCAGCATCGCATGCATAATGACGGCCAGCTTGCGCGCCACGGCAACAGCGGAACGCTTGAAGCCGATCCTCTCCCTCAGCTTCAGTCCCCATGTACGTAGATCGCTATCAGCGTAGGTGCGCGTCAGGATCACGGTCGCTGCTTCATAGAGCAGCCCGCGTAGATGGGGGTCGCCACGTCGGGAGATGTGGCCGTCATAGTCGACTTCGCCGGATTGGTAGCGGCGGGTCGTCAGACCTAACCAAGCACCGACCGAGCGCGACTTCTTGAAGTTTGCGGGATCCTCGATGGCGGTTGTGAACGAGGTTGCGGTGACCGCGCCAACCCCTGGGATCGACATCAGCAACTGGCATCCCTCGCTCTGCCGTGCGCTGGCGACAAGCTGCCGCCCAAGCTCGGCGGCACGGATGCGCACGCTGCGCCAAGCCTCAAGAACCGGCAGTATGATACGCGCCAGCTCTTCCTGACCGGCAAGCAGGCGTTGGACATTGTCTTCGAACTTGCCGCCTTTGCTCGGGGGAACGATCAGCCCAAATGTCTTCATAAGCCCGCGGATCTGATTGGAGAGCTCGGTCGTGATCCTGACCAGTCTGGTCCGCGCGGCCACCAGCGTGCGGACCAGCATGCTGTCATAACCCTTCACCCGGACCTCGCGGTAGAAGCCGACCTCGGCCAGGTGCGCCAAGCCATCGGCGTCGTTGGCGTCCGTTTTGTTCGGCGCCATGTCGAGCGCGGCTTTGGCATGCCGAGCGTCGATGCAGATCGCCGGAAGCCCTTCTGCGCTCAAAGCGTGATAGAACCACACTGACAAAGGACCGGTTTCGAACACCACCCGTTTTGCCGTCGGCGCTCGTTTGCGGAGCATTTCCGCGAGCAGGGTCGGATCAGACGGGCATTTGCCGCGCCAGATCCTCTTGCCGTCACGCCGCACAGAAATCGCCGTCTCTTTCAACGACACGTCGAGACCGATATATTCGCTCATGGTTGTTCTCCGTTCGATGTTTGGGCCCGGCGTCCAGTCGTGAGCCCGTACTTCCATCCTATCGGGGAACAACCACCTGCTCTTCAAATAGCGTGACCACTTCTGGCCATCGGGCGACTCGCTCCCGCGATTACCCCATGTGTGAAGATAGGTCGCCTCCACCGCCTTCGGCGGTCCCCTCGGGGGATCGACGGCACCGCTGTGGGTGCCGAAGCGCGGAGGTGGCGAGTAGAAGCTTCAGACGGCGCTTCGATGCGCCGCTTGCCGGTTTGCGATCGCGGGTCCATTGTTGGAGAGCCTGGGGCTTTCGATATCATCGCCGCCGGGTGATCCTGCGGGGGTCGTCATCGATGAACTGCACCGGTTGCGGTTTTGAAGTCGAGAGCGGTTTCGCCTTCTGCCCCAAATGCGGCGTCAGGCAATCGAAACCCTGCCCCGGATGTGGTTATCTGTGTCCCGCCGATTTCGCCTTTTGCCCAAAATGCGGCGCCCGCGCCGACTTGGCATTGGCTTCAAACGCGAAGCCGGATCCCGGACCGCGCGGCTTGAACGGCCGCGCGCACACGCCGGCGCCGGCCACCGCTCGCGAGGTTGCGCGTGCTAGCCCCTCCTACGCGCTGCCCGCCGCGGATGCCGACCGCCGCACGGTCACGGTGCTGTTTGCCGATCTCAGCGGATTTACCGCGCTTTCCGAACAGATCGATCCGGAACTCCTGCGGACCCTGCAGAACGAATTGTTCGAGGAACTTACGGAGGCCGTGCAGAATTTCGGCGGCTTCGTCGACAAGTTCATCGGCGACGCCCTTCTCGCCCTCTTCGGCGCGCCGGTCGCGCATGAAGACGATCCGGAGCGTGCGCTTCGCGCGGCGCTCGACATGGCGCGGCGGGCGGCCGGCATGGAGGAACGGTGGCGGGCGCGGTCTGGCCTGCCGCCGATGCTGCATATCGGGATCAATACCGGGCCGGTGGTTACAGGCGGATTCGGCGCCGGCAACGCCAAATCCTATTCGGTGACGGGCGACACGGTGAACACCGCACAACGCCTGCAATCGATGGCCTCACCCGGCGAAGTGCTGGTTGGTCCGCTGACCCAGCGCCTCACGCGGCATGCATTCTCCTTCGAATCGCTTGGCGAGACCGCCCTGCGGGGGAAAACCGGCAGCACGGCGGTATACCGGCTGCAGGGGCTGAGCGAGAACCCTCGCCCGGCGCGCGGGCTGGAGGCCCTGGGCCTCAGCGCCTCCATGATCGGGCGCGATGCGGAGCTCGAACGGATGCTCGCCAACCTGGATCTGGCGTGCCGCGGTCTACCCCAGTTGGTGCGGCTGGTCGGAGAGGCCGGCATCGGCAAATCGCGCCTCGTGAACGAGTTCACGGCCCGCATCCGCGATGACGACCGCTTTGCCGGCGTTACCGTGCGGCAGACCACCTGCTCCCCGCTCGGAGAACAGTCCTACGGCACGCTTGCAGCCGTGGTGCGGAGTGCCGCCGGCATGGGACAAGGCGACCCGCTCGACGAAACGCGGACAAAGCTCGTCGCGCTCCTGGGCGAACTTGGCCTGAACGAGGAAGATACGGGCCGCCTGACGCCGCTGCTGTTCCATGTCATCGGCCTCGGCGACCCGGACGGCGCGCTGCGGCATGTGCAGCCGGAACAGCTGCGCAGGCAGATATTCTTCGCGATCCGCACGATTTTCGAAAGGCGGCTGGCGCTCGGCCCGCTCCTGATCATCGTCGAGGATCTGCATTGGGCGGATGCGGTGTCGCTGGAAGCGCTTCGGTTCCTGATGGACCGGCTGGAGCGGCGGCCGCTCATGCTTCTATTCACACACCGCCCCACGCTCGAGACGGAACAGATGGAATCGAGCCGGATCAGCCAGACCACGCTGCGCCTGGCTCCGCTCGACGACATGGATGGGCAGAAGCTTCTCGCTTCCCTGTTCGGCGAGGGCTGGAGCGGAATATCGGACAAGCTCGGCAGCCTCATTCTAGAGCGTGCGGGCGGAAACCCTCTGTTCGTCGAGGAAATCGTGCGCGGCTTCATAGAAAGCGGGGTTCTGGTGCGCGACGGACCTCGTTGGCAGGTCGCCGCGAACGAAGCGGCGGCCGAAATTCCGGCGAGCATCCAAGCGATGCTGCTTACCCGGATGGACAGGCTGCAGCCCGAGGTGCGCAGGCTGGCCCAGGAGGCGGCGGTGCTCGGGCCGCGCTTCGACGCGGCCCTGCTCGGCGCGGTTTCAGCCGGCGACCCGAACAAGATCGATGCCGGACTCGATCTCCTTTGCGACGCCGAGATCATCGAGGAGATCGCGGGCGCGAACTCGATCGCGTCGCAATCCTACCGCTTCACGCAAACGCTGCTCCACGATGTGATCTACCAGAATCTGCTCCTGCAGCGGCGCACCGAAATGCACGGGCGGGTCGGGGAAGCCCTGGAGAGATCAGACGGAACCGAACCCGAACGGCTCGAAGACCTGCTGCTGCTCGGCCACCATTTCAGCCTGAGCGCGAACAGGCCAAAGGGCGCGCGCTACCTGCGCGCGGCAGGCGACAGGGCGCGCGCGATCTATGCAAACGACGACGCGATGCGCCTCTACCAGCAGGCGCTGACCGCCCTTTCCGAAGAACGGGATCACAGCGAAACCAAGCTCTCGCTGTGCGAACGCATCGCCGATCTTTGCGGCTCGGCCGGCCGGCGCGACGAGGCCAACGGGCACTACCGCACAGTGCTGGCAGCGCACCAGACCGCTGTCGACCGCAGCGGCGCTGCGCGGATATTGCGCAAGCTCGGCCGACTGCTCTGGGACGCAGGCAAGCGGAGCCAGGCGGAGGCGCACTACGCCGAGGCGGGTCTACTGCTGGAGGGAACGGACGCGCGGATCGAGCAGGCGCTTCTTCTCCAGGAGCGCGGCCGCCTGGCGTTTCGCACCGGCGAGCACGCCGCGGCGGTGAAATGGGCGGAAGATGCGCTGGAAAGCGCGCGTATGCTGCCGTCGGGCGCCGATCCGGAGACGCGGCTGGAGGCGGCGCGCGCCACGGCCGAGGCGCTCAACACCAAGGGAGTAGCGTTGGCGCGGCTGGAACGCAGCCGCGAAGCGGTCCGGGAGGTCGAACGAAGCGTGGCTGTGGCGGAAGAGGCCGGCCTTCTCAGCGCCGCCTGCCGTGGCTACGCCAATCTGGGCGTGCTCTATACGGTGATCGATCCGGCGCGGGCCATTGAGGTTTGCCAGCGCGGTCTGGAGGTGGCTCGCCGCATCGGCGACCTCGGCTTCCAGGCCCGCCTTCTGGCCAACCTTGCGGTCGCCAGCTGCACCTTCACCGACCGCTGCGGCGACGAAGGCGTTCCGGCTGCCGAAAAGGCGATCGAACTCGACCGCGCGCTCGACCAGCGCGAGCACCTGCCCGTTCCCCTGATCGTGCTCGGGCAGATACATCAATGTCATGCACAACCCGAACTTGCCGCCCGCTGTTATAACGAGGCACTCGAGGTGGCGCGGGAAACAGGCGAGCCGCAGATGCTGTTTCCGTGCTATGATGGCCTTGCCACGCTGAGCCTCGACATTGGCGACATGGCCGAGGCCGAGCGGTATTTTTCCCTGGCGCAGGACGTATGCGCCCAGCACGGGCTCGATCCCGAAGGGCTGGTCGTGCTGCCGTTTCTTGACTAGCCGGGTGGAGGAGACTGGACATGTCCGAACATCATTCCGAAGGTCCGCTGCAGCCGGGCGACCGCGCACCAAACATCGTGCTCGAAGCGATCACGCGGGAGGGCCAAATAGCAATCGATGACTATCGCGGGCAAAAGCCGCTTTTGATCGGCCTGTTCCGCGGCCTGCATTGCCCGTTCTGCCGGCGGCACATCGCAGCCCAGGCGCAACTCGACAGGGAGTTGCGCGAAAAGGGCGTCGAATCGCTTGCCGTCGTCAACACGCCGATCGAGCGGGCTCGCCTCTATTTCCGCTATCGGCCGATGCCTGACCTGCTGGCGGCATCCGATCCCGAGCGGACTTCGCACCGCGCCTTCGGCCTGCCCAACCTCGAATTCACCGAGAATGAGACCGAATGGCCGTACAAGATGAGCGCAGCCGATGCGATGACGATGCGGATGAACATGCCAGGCGAACTGCCTGAGCCGATGGACCCCATGACCGCGTCGGATATCCTCAACAAGAAGGACGGCTACGAGATCACCGAGGACGACGAGCGGATGATCGCCACAGGACAGGGCCAGCTGTTCGGTCAGTTCCTGCTCGATCGCAACGGCGTCGTGCGCTGGAGTTTCACCGAGGTTCCGGAAGGCGGCCGCCGCATGTTCGGCGCGCCGAGCCGCGAGGAATTGATGTCGGCGGCATCGCAGGTCGTTTGATCCAATAGAGGCTGCGCCGGGCGGGCCTCAAACCAACCGCGACTGCTCTACGGCGGCGTTGATGAAGCTGGCGAAGAGCGGGTGCGGCTCCATCGGGCGGCTCTTCAGTTCGGGGTGATACTGGACGCCGATAAACCAGGGATGGTCGGGATATTCGACGGTTTCCGGCAGCACGCCGTCTGGCGACATGCCGGCAAAGACCAGCCCGCATCCCTCCAGCCGCTCCTTGTAGTCGATATTGACCTCGTAGCGGTGGCGGTGGCGTTCGGAGATCACCGTATCGCCATAGATCTCGGCGATTTTTGATCCCTTGCCGAGATGCGCCTCATAGGCGCCGAGCCGCATCGTGCCGCCGAGATCGCCGGTTTCGCGGCGCTTTTCCAGCATGTTGCCCTTCAGCCATTCGGTCATCAGGCCGACGACAGGTTCTTCCGTCGGACCGAATTCGGTCGAGGAAGCGTTTTCGACACCGGCAAGCGAGCGGGCAGCCTCTATGCAGGCCATCTGCATGCCGAAACAGATGCCGAAATACGGCACCTTGCGCTCACGGGCGAATTTGGCCGCCAGTATCTTGCCCTCGGAGCCGCGTTCGCCAAAGCCGCCGGGAACCAGGATGCCGTGGACCTTTTCGAGCCAGGGCGACGGATCCTCCTTCTCGAATATCTCCGATTCGATCCAGTCAAGCTTTACCCGCACGCGGTTGGCCATGCCGCCATGCGACAGCGCCTCGATCAGCGATTTGTAGGCATCCTTGAGGCCGGTATATTTGCCGACGACGGCGATCGTCACCTCGCCTTCCGGATTGTGAATGCGGCTCGAGACCTCCTGCCACCGCTCCATGCGCGGTTTTGGCGCCGGGTCGATGCCGAAGGCGGCAAGCACTTCCGAATCGAGCCCTTCCCTGTGATAGGCCATAGGCACATCGTAGATGTGGCCGACGTCGAGCGCCTGGATCACGGCAGATTCGCGGACATTGCAGAACAGCGAAAGCTTTCTGCGCTCCTCCTTGGGAATGGCGCGGTCTGCCCGCACCAGCAGGATATCGGGCGCGATGCCGATGGAGCGCAACTCCTTGACCGAATGCTGCGTCGGCTTCGTCTTCAGCTCGCCGGCGGTCGGGATGTAGGGCATCAGCGTCAGGTGGACGTAGACGGCGTTGTTGCGCGGCAGGTCGTTGCCGAGCTGGCGGATGGCTTCGAGGAACGGCATCGCCTCGATATCGCCGACGGTGCCGCCGATCTCGCAGAGAACGAAGTCGTAGTCGTCGTTTCCGTCGAGGATGAAATTCTTGATCTCGTCGGTGACGTGCGGAATGACCTGCACCGTCGCGCCGAGATAGTCGCCGCGCCGCTCGCGCTCGATGATGTTCTTGTAGATGCGGCCGGTGGTGATGTTGTCGCTCTGGTTGGCCGAGCGGTTGGTGAAGCGCTCGTAATGGCCGAGATCGAGGTCGGTCTCCGCGCCGTCGTCGGTCACGAAGACCTCGCCGTGCTGGTAAGGCGACATGGTTCCGGGGTCGACGTTCAGGTAGGGATCGAGCTTGCGGATCCGCACGCGGTAGCCGCGCGCCTGCAGCAGCGCGCCGAGGGCGGCTGCCGCAATGCCTTTGCCAAGGGAGGAGACCACGCCGCCGGTGATGAATACATATCGCGCCATGGGAGTTATCGCTTAACGCTCCGGGATTGATTCCGCCAGAGGAAAAACCGCCAGAAGCGGTTTTTCCTGCAGGCGCTGGATGGGATTTGTCCGCGCAAACAAAAAGGCCGGCGTGCGCGCCGGCCTTTTGCTGACGCGAAAGTCGCGGCTACATGACGACGACTTGGGTGCCTACCTTCACGCGGCCGTAGAGGTCCATGACGTGGTCGTTGACCATGCGGAAGCAGCCGTTGGACGAGTTGGTGCCGATCGTTTGCGGCTGGTTGGTGCCGTGGATGCGGATGTGCGTGTCCTTCTTGCCCTGGTAGAGGTAGATGGCGCGCGCGCCGAGCGGATTTTCGGGGCCGCCGGGCATGCCGTCCTTGTACTGGCCGTATTTCCTGGGCTCACGCTTCTGCATGTCGATGGTCGGGATCCAGCGCGGCCATTCCTGCTTGTCGCCGACCTTGGCCGTGCCCTTGAATTCGAGGCCTTCCCGGCCGACCGCGATGGCGTAGCGGCGGGCGCTGGAGGATGATTCGACGAGGTAGAGATAGCGGGAGGACGTGTCGATGACGATGGTGCCGCGGCTGTAACCCGAGAAGGCGACCGACTGCGGCTCGAAATCCGACTTGACCCTGAATTTCCTGTTGGCCTGCTTCTGTTCGAGCACGGCGTCGAGCGCACGGGTCTGCGGAAGCATGCGGCTCTGCGGCGCTCCGCCAAACAGCGCCTGGAAGAAGCCGGGCTGCGGCTGGGCGACCGCCTCGCTGCGCAATTCGCCATTGTTGCCTGTTCGCGCGACCTCATGCGAGGTCAACTGGGCGAGTTCGGCCTGCCTGACTTTTTCGGCGGCCTGCGCCTTCGCCAGCTTGCGCTGGGCGGCGGCATCGGCCTTGGCGCGGGCGGCGAGCTGTTTCGCCTCGACGGCCTTCAGCTTGGCGACCTTCTTCTCTTCGGCGGCCTTGGCTTTCGCGGCGGTCCTGGCCTTTTCCTCGGCCTTCGCGGCTGCCGCGAGCTTGGCCTCTTCATTGGCCTTCGCCTTGGCCAGCGCCTTCTGCCTGGCCTTTTCCTTGGCGGTCAGTTTTTTCTTGGGGGCCTGTTCCGCAGCCTTGGCCTCGGCTTCGGCCGCCTTGGCCGCCTTGGAGGAGAACAGATAGGTCTTGGCCGGCGCTTCCGAGAAGGCAGGCGCGGACATGCCGATAGCGGCGCAGAGGCCCAGGAAGATAAGGCTGCGAATATGCATGGATGCGATCCTGAAAGAGTAGACGCGGTCTATGCCGGCGCAAGACTATGCGCCCGGAGCGCCAACACTCCCGCTTCGCGATCTATAAACGATTAAAGCACGCCGGCTCAAGGTCTTGGACCGCGCCAAAGCCTTCGGAACGCGCTTTGCAGCGCCATTTGCCGCGACTGTGCCTATTCGATCACAGTGCGGCGCAGCATGGAGCGATTACTGGTTGGGAACTTGCGGCGCGGCGGGAGCAGCCGGCGGCGTGGCCGCATCATTGCCGGTCGGCGGCGTCGGCGCACCGTTGCCGGTCGAGGGAGCGGCAGGCGCGGTATCGGAGCCGCCGAGCTGGTCGAGCACGCCAGCACCGCCGTCCTGGCCGGTTGCAGGAACGCGGTCGAGAATGTCGATCGGCCGTTCGCCATAGCGGGCGATGATCGAAAGCGTCAGCGACGTGGCGAAGAAGGCGACCGCCAGAATCGCTGTAGCGCGGGTCAGCGCGTTGGCGGCGCCGCGTGCCGTCATGAAGCCGGAGCCGCCGCCGATGCCGAGACCGCCGCCCTCGGAGCGCTGCAAAAGCACGACTCCAACGAGGGCAAGCACGATCATCAGATGAACGACGATGACTACGGTTTCCATATACTTCACCTGGCAGGGGTTGATTGGCGAGGCCGAGCCCCGCGATAGGAGGCGGCTCATTACAATGGTTTCGTGGCATTTCCAAGCCCGCCCCGAATATGGGGAACGACAGCACCTTTGCAATGTGACGACATCAATGTGCGAACATCAGCAACATTCCCAGGTTGCCCCGCGTTGCCGGGCTTCCTGGATCGGAGGGCACGGGATGGAGCCATAAGAGCAATATACGCAGCAGTCGCCGTCTTTCGGGCGCAGCAGCGCGCCGCAGCCTTTGCAGTCATAGAAGAACTGGCAGGCGTCGGTTGGCATCGTTTCGGTTTCCCGATGCCCGCAGCCCGGGCAGGTGATGATGCTCAGCAGGTTTCGGTCATTCATTAGCCAGACCTTCGGTCGGGTGCGATGGAAAGCCCGCTGCGGCTGTCGCGGCGGTGATGAGGGTCAGGTCCGTTTCCGTGTCATCAAAGGTCACGGCGGCCGTCTTGCTCTCCAAGGATACCTCGGCACGGATCACACCCGGCACACCGGCGAGCGACTGCTTCACGATGTAAGGACAGGCCGCGCAGGTCATGTTCTCGACCGCGAGCGTAGCGGTCTTTTCGCCAGCAATGACCGGAAAGGTGGCCAGCAGCAGGGCTGCCAACGCGAGAGAAGATGTCTTCATTTTCATCTCCGGTTCAGATTTCGAGCAGGATCGGCGCGACGAACGGAAACGCTAGTGCGGCGGCGATGATGAACGTCGCGGCCCACAGCCCGAGCTTGACCGACCGCTTCGGCAGAGGACGGGCGCAGGCATCGCCTTTCGCGCAAGCCGCCGTTGGCCTGCGATAGACGAGCCAATAGCCATAGCCGATAAAGCCGAGGGCCAACGCGACGAAAATGGGCTGATAGGGCGCCAGCGCCGTCAGATTGCCGACCCATGCGCCGCCGGCACCGAGACTGAACAGCACGAGCGGCAGGATGCAGCATGAGGTGGCCGCAAGTGCTCCCAGCAGTCCTCCGGCCACCGCCAGCCTCTGCCGGGCCGCTTGGCTGCCTGTGTCCGCCTGCAGGATTTCGTTTCGGCTGTTCGTCACGTTGTGACCTTCCGCGCCTGTGCAATTGCCAGTGTGAGACCTGTAGCAGCTACAGGTTCAAGTCGGTTTCGATCACACTTGCGCGATCCGGCGCCGCTCCGATTTCTCCTCGCGTGGGGCAGTCGCTTCGGCGAGAACGGGCGCGAAAAGCGCCCTACCGACCTGAAGAGCCTCTTCAACGGACAGACGCCGCCCGCTCCGACCGCCTGATGCCCGAAGCCATCCGTTCAGATGCCCGTCCGAGCAGAAGAACGCAATTCTCGTGCAGCAGGAACTGGCGGCGCTGCCATCGTATGACGTGTCGTACCAGACGACCGTCTCAGGCGGAGAGATCGTGCTCACGGCTCGTCCCAAATCGGCCGTGGCGATCCGGATCGGGCCGGCGCAAACGCGGCAGCGGGATTCAACGACAGCATCCCGCTGGTGCATCGCTCCAGCCCCGAGTGCATCGATGGCGCAAAGCGCGTTCAGCCTGCGAGCGCCGAGGTTGACGATGTGGCCCGTCGTTCGGTCGGTGAACGGATAGGCAGTGACAATGCGGCCGTCGCCCTCGAAGAGGCCCACGAGGTCGTGATGCTGCAGGGTCTTGAGGATGTGCCCGACGCTCTCCTCCCCGAGGCGCGCGTCGGCCGCGATTTCGGCGGTTCGCGGAGCGCGCCCGAGGTCCGCGAAAAGCACGAGGGCGCGCCGCCAGACGAGGTCTTCCGCAGGGTTCAGAGCCACAAGCCAACAATCGATCAGGCCCGAGCGCGACGACGAGCGTGCGCGAAGAGCTTCGCCTGCGGCAGGCAATGTAACGACCGACCAGTCCGGCCTCCGGACGCCCGGCCTGATCTCCACGTCCGCGGGTTCTGCATTGGCAACTTCGTTCATCGGAAAAGCTCCCTTGACCAGCTGCAGGAGTTTCTAGAGTCTGTAGTCACTACAGGTGCAAGGAGATTTTTGTTGGCCGCTTATCACGAATTTGGCATCGGTGACTTGTCTCAGCGCACGGGAGTCAACATCGAGACGGTGCGCTATTACGAGAAGATCGGGCTTCTGCCGCAGCCACCCCGCACCGAGGGCGGGCACCGGATTTATTCACATCCCCACCTGAAGCGGCTTGTCTTCATCCGCCGCAGTCGGGAACTGGGCTTTACCCTTGATGAGATCCGCAACCTGCTAGGCATGGTCGAGGGCGGGTACACCTGCGGCCAGATCCAGGAAGCCGCCCTGGCCCATCTGAAGACCATCCGGCGCAAGATCGCCGATCTGCGGCGCATGGAGCGGACGCTGGCCGACACAGCGGCACATTGCGAAGGCGGAACAGCGCCTGATTGCCCGATTGTCGACGTTCTCAGTCAGGCGTGATTTCGCGAGTACTCGGCGCGATGTTCAGATCGACAGGTAAGCCTCGGCGATGCCGAGGAAATCGGCCGCCTTGAGACTGGCGCCGCCGACCAGCGCACCATCGACATTGGCGACGGAGAGGAGTTCGACAGCGTTAGAGGGCTTGACCGAGCCGCCGTAGAGGATGCGCATTTTCCTCGCGGATTCGGCTTCGAGCTTGCCGGCAAGCTCGGCGCGGATGTGAGCATGCGCCTTGGCGACATCGAGCGCGGTGGGCGTCAAGCCGGTGCCGATCGCCCAGACCGGCTCATAGGCGACGATCGTGTTGGCCGGCGTGGCCGCTGTGGGGATGGAGCCGGCAATCTGGCGCGACAGCACGGAGAGGGTCTCGCCGTCGTCGCGCTGGTCGCGGGTTTCGCCGATGCAGATGATGGCGACGAGCCCGGCGCGCCATGCGGCCTCGGCCTTGGCATGGACGGCGGCGTCGTCCTCATGATGGTCGGCGCGGCGCTCCGAATGGCCGACAATGACATGGGTGGCGCCGGCATCCTTCAGCATCTCACCCGAGATGTCGCCGGTGTGAGCGCCGTTGGCTTGGGCATGGCAATCCTGGCCACCGGGGCGGACCGGCGTCGTGGAAAGCACCTCGGCCGCACGCGCAAGCAGCGTGGCCGGAACACAGACCAGCGCCTCGGTCTCGGAATCGAGGCCGCCGAGGAAGCCGTGGCCGATCGCTCGCAACTCGTTCAACGAGGCGCTGGTGCCGTTCATTTTCCAGTTGCCGGCGACAAGCGGGCGGACTCCAGGCGTCGTCATGGCGATCGTTTCCTCCAGATATGCGGCACGGGCTGGCGTCCTCACTATCAAAATCAGACGACAAAGCAATCGACACTGGCCTTAAGGGACGCTATTGCCCTTTGTTCAGACAAGCGCATGCCAAAATGCGCGAAAATCGGAAGTGAACATGCTCAATACGCTGCGAAATGCCGCCGGCACCTGGGTCGCCAAGCTCCTGCTTGTCATACTTGTCCTGAGCTTTGCGGTCTGGGGAATCTCGGGATCGATGCTTGGCGTCATCGGCGGCGACGCCGTGGTGACCGCCGGCGGGACGTCGGTTTCGCCCGTCGAATACCGCCTCGCCTACGATCGCCAGGTGAACGTCATGTCGCAGCAGTTCGGGCAGCGGCTGTCGCGCGAGCAGGCTACGGCGCTCGGCATCGACAACCAGGTTCTCGGCCAGCTCGTCGCCGGCGCAGTGCTGGACGAGCAGGCGCGCAAGCTCGGCCTCGGCCTCTCCAAGGACCGCCTCGCCACCCTGACCGCGGACGATCCGGCATTCCGGGGACCCGACGGCAAGTTCAGCCGCCAGCAATTCGACTATGTGCTGCGCGAGATCGGCATGCGGCCGGAAGATTATTTCAACAACCGCGCCCAGGTGGCCGTGCGCCAGCAGATCGTGGAGGCGGTGTCCGACGGGCTCGATGCGCCCGACACGTTCCTGCGCGCGGTCGCGCTTTATCGGGGAGAAGACCGCACGGCGGAATACATCGTGCTGCCGAAGGCGCTGGTGGAGCCGGTAGCGGCTCCCTCGGACGAGGTGCTGTCGGCGTGGTTTGGGGAAAACAAGGCCAACTACGCCGCGCCCGAATACCGCAAGATTTCTTACGTCAAGCTCGAGCCTGAGGATATCGCCGACGAAAGCGCGATAACGGACGAACAGGTGGCCGCCGACTACGAACAGAACAAGGCGCGCTATACCACGCCGGAAACCAGGACGATCGAGCAGCTCATTTTCAAGACGCCGGAAGCCGCGCAGACGGCGTTCGATTCGCTGAAGGGCGGCGCGACATTCGAAAAGCTTGTGGCCGCGGAAGGAAAAACGCAGGCCGATACGCTGCTCGGCACATTCAGCAAGGACAAGGTGGCCGACAAGGCGGTGGCGGAGGCGGCATTCGCGCTTGCCGAAAACGAGGTCAGCCCCGTGGTAAAGGGCGCATTCGGCCCGGTGCTGCTGCGCGTGACCGAGATCAAGCCGGAAGTGGTGCGACCGCAGGCGGAGGTCGCTCCCGAGATCCGCAAGGATCTGGCGCTCGCCGAGGCAAACCGCGTCCTGCTCGACGTTCATGATTCTTACGAGGACTCGCGCGCGGCGGGCGAATCGCTGCGCGAAGCCGCGGCCAAGCTCAAGCTCGAGGTGGTGACAGTGGAGGCCATCGACCGCGCGGGGCAGCTGCCGGACGGCAGCGTCCACGCCGACTTGCCGCAATCGCGCGAACTGCTTCAGGCGGCGTTCGAGACCGAGGCCAATGTCGAGAACCCGCCCGTGAACACCGGCTCCAATGGTTTTGTATTCTACGAAGTCGAGGGCATCACGCCAGCGCGCGATCGCACGCTTGACGAGGTGCGCGAAAAGGTCGTCGCCGACTGGATCGCCGGGGAAACCACGAAACGGCTGGCGGCAAAGGCGGCGGAGCTCGAAAAACGGCTGAAGGACGGAACCGAACTCGACGCTGTGGCGACCGAACTCTCGCTCGAAAAGCAGACCAAGCGCGGCCTTAAGCGCGAGGCCGACGACGCCGATTTCGGCAAGGAAGGCGTGGCCTCCATGTTCGGCGTCGCGGAGGGCGGCAGCGGCGTGATCCAGTCGCCCACAGGCGACGGACAGATACTGTTCAAGGTGACCGAAGTGTTCGAACCGGCCGGCGCCAGCCCCGAATCCGTGCCGGAGGACGCGCAGGCTTCGTTCTCGTCCGGCCTTGCGAACGACCTGCTCGACCAGTTGGTGGCGCGGCTGCAGACGCAGTACGAGGTGGAGGTCAATCGCAATGCGATTGACCAGGCGCTGGCCTTCTAACCGCCATGAGCACGCTGAAGCCGCATATCGCCAAGGTCGCCGCGGGCGACGCCCTCACCTTCGAGGAGGCGAAGGACGCGTTCGACATCATCATGTCGGGCGAGGCGACGCCCGGCCAGATCGGCGCCTTCCTGATGGCGCTGAGGGTGCGCGGCGAAAGCGTCGCCGAGATTTCGGGCGCAGTCGCGACGATGCGCGAAAAGATGCTGCGAGTCGAGGCGCCTGCCGGCGCGATAGATATCGTCGGGACGGGCGGCGACGGCTCGCACAGCGTCAACATATCGACGGCCTCGGCCTTCGTGATCGCGGGCTGCGGCGTGCCAGTGGCCAAGCACGGCAATCGCGGGCTCTCCTCGCAGACCGGCGCGGCCGACGTCCTGACCGCGCTCGGCATCAAGATCGACTTGACCGCCGAGCAGATCGGCGACTGCATCCGGCAAGCAGGCGTCGGCTTCATGTTCGCGCCGGCGCATCACCCGGCGATGCGCCATGTCGGACCGATCCGGGCCGAGCTCGGCACCCGCACGATCTTCAACCTGCTCGGGCCGCTTTCGAACCCGGCCGGCGTCAAGCGCCAGATGGTCGGCGTGTTCTCCCCCGAATGGGTCGGACCGGTGGCCGAGACGCTGAAGACGCTGGGCGCGGAGCGGGCCTGGGTGGCGCATGGCGACGGCTTCGACGAGATCACCACGACCGGCGAGACGCAGATTTGCGAGCTGAACGGCGGCGAGGTGCGCAGTTTCGTGCTGACGCCCGAGGAGTTCGGCCTGAAGCGCTACGCCCGCGAAGATCTGCGCGGCGGGGACGCGGCCTTCAACGCCAAGGCGCTGCGCGATATGCTGCACGGCCAGCCCGGCGCCTATCGCGATACGGTGCTGATGAACGCGGGCGCGGGGCTGGTGGTGGCCGGCAAGGCGGAAACGCTGGCGGACGGCGTCAGGCAGGCTGCGACCGCGATCGACAATGGCCGTGCGGCGGGCGTGCTCGACGCGCTGGTCAAGGTATCTAACGGATAAAGACGTGGCCGACATTTTGCGAAAGATCGAGGCCTACAAACGCGACGAGATCGCCGCCGCCAAGGTGCGCATGCCGCTTTCCGAGCTGAAGAAGGCGGCGCGCGACACGGACGCGCCGCGCGGCTTTCTGGCGGCGCTCGAGGCGAAGCGGAAGGCCGGGCAACTCGCGCTGATCGCCGAGATCAAGAAAGCGAGCCCGTCGAAGGGACTTATCCGCGCCGACTTCGATCCCCCGGCGCTGGCGCGCGCCTATGAACAGGGCGGCGCGGCCTGTCTTTCCGTGCTGACGGACGCGCCTTCCTTCCAGGGCGCGCCGGAATTTTTGACGGCGGCGCGGCATGCGACCAAACTGCCGGCGCTGCGCAAGGACTTTTTGTTCGATCCCTATCAGGTCCATGAGGCGCGCGCCTGGGGGGCCGATGCGATCCTGATCATCATGGCGAGCGTCAACGACGACGATGCCCGCGCGATCGAGGAAACCGCGTTCGAACTCGGCATGGACGTGCTGGTCGAGGTGCATGACGAGGCCGAGACGGAGCGCGCGCTGAAACTCTCGTCGCGGCTGATTGGCATCAACAACCGCAACCTGCGGACGTTCGACGTGTCGTTGGAAACCTCGGAGCGGCTGGCGAAACTCGTGCCGGGCGACCGGCATCTGGTCGGCGAAAGCGGCATCTTCGCTCATGAGGATTGCCAGCGGCTGGCGCGGAGCGGCATCGGCACCTTCCTGGTCGGCGAAAGCCTGATGCGGCAGGCGGACGTGGCGGCGGCGACACGCGCGTTGCTTACCGGCGAAATCGTCGCCGCCGAGGGATAGTCATGGCCGGCGGAAAGAAGCTCACCCATCTCGGCGCGCAGGGCGAGGCGCATATGGTCGATGTCGGGGCCAAGGCCGAAACCGAGCGGACGGCGATCGCCGAGGGGCTCGTCATCATGCTGCCCGAGACGCTGCGCATGATCATGGCCGGCGACGCAAAAAAGGGCGACGTGCTGGGCGCGGCCCGCATCGCCGGCATCATGGCGGCCAAGAAGACGCATGAGTTGATCCCGCTCTGCCATCCGCTGCTGCTCACCAAGGTGTCCATCGACATCCAGCCGGAACCCGCCCTGCCCGGCCTGCGCGTCGTCGCACTCGCCCGCGTCACCGGCAAGACAGGCGTGGAAATGGAGGCGCTGACCGCTGCGTCGGTCGCCTGCCTGACCATCTACGACATGGCCAAGGCGGTCGACCGGGGCATGGAGATTTCCGGGATAAGGCTGGTGGAAAAGACCGGCGGCAAGTCCGGCGACTACCGGGCGGGCGCGTAATGGCGCTGCTGCCCGTCTCAGAAGCCCTTCAGCGGCTGCTCGATGGGGCGGCGCCCGGCGAAGCGGAAACCGTGCCGCTGGCCGAAGCGGCGGGGCGCGTGCTCGCCGAACCGGTCATGGCGCTGCGGACGCAGCCGCCCTTCGACGCCTCGGCCATGGACGGTTACGCCGTGCGCGCCGCGGACGTCGCAAAGGTGCCGGTGCAACTCGAGATCATCGGCGCGGCCCCGGCCGGGCGGCGATTCGACGGCAAGGTCGAGCCTGGACAGGCGGTGCGGATTTTCACCGGCGCGCCGATGCCGGAAGGCGCAGATACGATCGTCATCCAGGAGAATACGAGCAGCGTCGGCGAGAACGGCGTTGAGGTGACGGAAACGGTCGCGGCCGGCCGGCACATAAGGCGCAAGGGCCTGGATTTCGCCGAGGGCGACCGGCTGCTCGAACCGGGACGCGTGCTCGATGCGGCGGCGCTGTCGCTGGCGGCCTCCGCCAATCACGCCGCGCTTCGCTTGGTCAGGCGTCCGCTGGTGGCGATCATCGCGACGGGCGACGAATTGCTGCCGCCGGGCAGCGAGCCGGGGCCGGACCAGATCATCGCCTCCAACGCCTTCGGCGTCGCCGCGATCGCGCAGTCGGTGGGCGCGCGGGTGCTCGACCTCGGCATCGCGCCGGACCGCAGGGAAGCGATTTCGGCGCTCGTCCAGGAGGCCATGGAGGCGCACGCCGACGTGATCGTGACGCTCGGCGGGGCGTCCGTCGGCGACCACGATTTCATCCATGACGTGCTGACCGGCGAAGGCATGGCGCTCGACTTCTGGAAGATCGCAATGCGGCCGGGCAAGCCGCTGATGTTCGGGCGGCTCGGCGGCACGCGCTGCCTCGGCTTGCCCGGCAATCCTGTGGCGAGCCTGGTCTGCTCGCATCTGTTCCTGAAGCCGCTGGTGGCGCGGCTGGGCGGCCGCCCCTATCAGCCGGACATGCGCCAGGCCGTGCTGGGGACCGCCCTGCCCGCCAACGATATGCGCCAGGACTATATACGCGCCGTGGTGGACGCTGGCCCCGACGCTCCGGTGGCGACGCCCTTCCGCGTGCAGGATTCTTCGATGCTCAGGATTTTCGCCGACGCCAACGCGCTGATCGTGCGCCAACCGCTCGCAGCGGCCGCCGATGCCGGTGCTCCGTGCGACGTGCTGATGCTACGCTGAACAAATCGTCAACGGATTCATTAAAATTTAAAAGGTTGCGGAACACAACTGGAACATATAGTGTTTGTTCTGGATTTGTTTTCCGTTTGATTCTCGGGGGCTGGTGATGCTGACGCGCAAACAACATGAACTGCTGCTCTTCATCCATGAACGGCTGAAAGAGGCCGGGATCCCTCCTTCCTTCGACGAAATGAAGGATGCGCTGGACCTTGCGTCGAAGTCCGGAATCCACCGCCTGATCACGGCGCTTGAGGAGCGCGGCTTCATCCGCCGCCTGCCCAACCGGGCGCGGGCGCTTGAGGTTCTGCGGCTTCCCGATTCGATCGCGCCGGGCCTGAACGCGGCGCGGAAATTCTCGCCCAGCGTCATCGAGGGCAGCCTCGGCCGCCGCATGCCGGAGCCGTCGCGGATGCCTGCGGCCGGCAATGACGACGACGTCCGCGCCTCGATATCCATCCCGGTGATGGGGCGCATCGCCGCCGGCGTGCCCATCGAGGCCATCCAGCACAAGACGCATTCGATCTCCGTGCCGCCGGATATGATTTCGGGCGGCGAGCATTATGCGCTCGAGGTGAAGGGCGATTCGATGATCGAGGCCGGCATTTTCGACGGCGATACTGTGATCATCCGCAACGCCAGCACCGCCAATCCCGGCGAGATCATCGTTGCGCTGGTGGACGAGGAGGAAGCGACGCTGAAGCGCTTCCGCCGCAAGGGCGCGTCCATTGCGCTCGAAGCCGCAAACCCGGCCTATGAAACGCGGATTTTCGGACCCGACCGGGTCAAGGTGCAGGGCAAGCTCGTTGGACTGATCCGGCGCTATTGAAAATTGGTGCTGGCGTGGTCGGCGCTGGCGAAGTTGTAAAGGTTTCGGAACCTGAGTGGGTGTCATCCCGGAAGCCGGGGTGAACAGTAGGCTATTCCGGACTCATTGGCCGGCGTCAGCGTGGCCCGAACCCTTGCTCTTTGTGCCGGTTTCGCACGAGCGGCATTCTTGCGCCCACCCGGCCACGCTTCTCAGGTCCGGCTCTTCTCCCTTCGCTTGGTCCGCCGGGATGACAATGCTCTTTGCCGCCGATTGCCATCGGCGGTGTCTGCCAAGGCGGGATCGTCGGATCGGTCAAAAACTTCAAGGCCGCGTCCTGCTATTTGGCCGGCTCCATCGCTGGAGGTTTCGTCTTTCGCTGGTAGGGCGGCATGCCGCGCGCGGCGCGCGAGAAGCGGCGTTGCGCGTGCCACGGGCGGTAAGGCTCGGCCACCGCATGGCGGATTTCAGGGTTTGAACCCAGCGCGGCGAAATAGATTGCAGCGCTGCCGTGCCTAGCCAACTCTCGTTTGGTCACGATCGCTACAGCCGGATTTCCGCAGGACAGTTCGGCAGTCGCATCATCGATGACGATCAGGGCCGCATAGTTGCAGGCGCTTCGCGCAGCAGAGCTATCAGCCGTATGAACGACGATGTAGCCGGACGGGTGGCGAATCGCGCATAGCGCCGGGCTGCAGTCGAACCGGACGCCGGGAACGCGTCCGACGGGCGATTGCGGGGCGATTTCCGCAGCATTCTCGGCAGGTGGGCCGGATGAAGCGGGCTCGTCGGAATGCCGCTTGATAGGATTAGTGGGATTTCCACTCGCCGTCGCTGCGGGCATCGGCGTTTCCGTCGCCGCAGCATTCGTGCCGGAGCCGCCGGATGATGCGAGCCCGTCGGCGTTCTGCATGCTGGAATCAGTGGGATCGCGATCGGCCGTGGCGGCGAGCGTTACGGTTTCGACCGCCGCAGTATTTGTGTCGGCGCGCCCGGACACTGCAGGCTCATCGGAATGACGCTTTAGCGAATTGGCGGGCTGCGCGGGCGGGACAACGGTTTCTGCGCGGAGCGCCCGCTTCCAACTGTCGATCGTGAACTGGTTCGGCCGGGCTCGATTGACGGCCAACTCTCCCTCACCATTGCGTAGTGCGACCAGACGTCCGTCCTCCGAAACAAACACGTTCGGCGTTTTCGCGAATACTAGCGCCGCCACGGCCAGTACGGCGAACGGTAGGGCCGCCAGCCGGAGCCGGGTTGTTGTTGTCATCGTGGCGAAGATCAATGCGACGGTGGTGAGCAGGACGGCCTGGACGGGCACGAGTCCGACGGCGTCGAGTGGCGAGCGGGCGGAAAACCAGTCGGCGACCGCAATCATGGCCGAGAGGCCCTTGCCCATGACAAAGAAGAACGGCGCGTCGAGGCCGAACGGCATGGCGACGGCGCCCATCACCGCGAACGGCATGACCAGCACCGAGACGATCGGCATGGCCACCAGGTTCGCGGCAAGGCTGAGCGGCGAGACGCGCTGGAAGTGATAGGCGCCGAAGACGGCCGTCGCCAGCCCCGCCACCACGGATGTGACCATCAGACCGGCGGCGATGGCCAGTATTTTCCTGAATGCGAGGTGGGACGTCGAACGACCGGCCGCATGCGGCGCGCCGGTTCGCGCCTGCTGGCGATCCGACCACCAGGCATAGGCGCCGACAAGCGCTGCGGTCGCGGCGAACGACATCTGGAAGCTTGGGCCCATCACCTCATGCGGGGAGACGGCAATGACGAGGATCGCGGAGATCGCCAAGTTGCGCATGGTCAGTGCGGCGCGGTCAAACAGCAGCGCCGTCAGCATCACCGCAAGCATGATGAAGCTGCGCTGAGCCGCAACTTCGCCGCCGGAGATGAAGAGATAGGCGGCGATTGCCGCAAGTGCCGCGACAGCAGCGTATTTCTTGACCGGCCGCCGCGAAGCAAAGCCTGGAAACAGCGCGAAGCCGGCGCGCAGGCCGCCCATGATCGTGCCGGCGACCAGCGCCATGTGCAGGCCCGATATCGAGATGATGTGATAGAGGCCGGTGCGGCGCAGCGATTCATTGACCGCCTCGGGAATGCCGGCGCGGACGCCTACAGCCAGGGCCGCGGCGATTTCGCCTTCCGGCCCGCCGATGCTTTTGCGTATGCGATCGGCGATGGCGTTGCGGCCGTTCTGGATCCAGGCCGAGACTCGCGCCGGCAACGACAGATCCGGTTGCGGCATGTGAGGGTCGCCGGCCAGCTCATTGTTCTCGCTCATTTTCTCTTCCGCAAGTGTCGGCTGCGGTGCGACCACGGTCGTCAATTGCGGGGCGCGCAGGAAAAAGCCGCTCGCGCCGATACCGTCAAAATAGCTCTCGAAGGAAAAGTCATAGCTTTGCGGCCGCACCGGCCCGGACGGCGGCATCAGCCGCACGAGGCCGGTGATCTCAGCGCCGACCGTCAGGCCGGCCGGAATCTTTGCGGCCGAGGCGCAGATCCTGTCCGGCGCATAGCGCAGTTTCGGGCGGGCGGTCGCAGTAAGGTCCAGTGTCAATCGCGTGCGGCCGTTGGCCAGATGGTCGATCGCCGCGACCTTGCCGGTGACGATGGTCGATATTTCGCCGCCCAGCATTTTCGTGCCGGCGCGCCAAGTTTCGGCCTTTGCAGCCAGAAACCCCAGCAGGCAAACCAAGGCAGCAGCCAAAATCAAGTGCAATGCGCCGCGCGACGGCAGCAGGGCGAGGATCAGGCCGACGACCACCCCGCCGGCAAGCGCAGGCGCTGCACCTGGTTCGAAAGGAAGCGCGAAATAGACAATGGCGCCGAATGCCAAGAAGACCGGCAGGAGCAGAAATGCCGCGCCGCGATCGATTTCGAGCGTGATGTCCCGGCGCAGCGCGGGAACCAGAGCGCGGGCGGTGGCAAGCGGCTCCTGCCAACGCAGTTCTGGAGATGCGTCGGCAGGTAACGCCGGGAGCGGATACCGGCGGCTTGTGAGAGGCTGGGCTACTGGAGACTGAAACGGGACGAGCGTCGCGGCATCCTGCGCAGGCGCAAGGAGCGCACGCTCGCTGACATCGCTCGCCGCCGTCCGGCCGGCCATCCGCGCCCCCTCCAGGAGCGGCTATGCCGACGCCGCAGCGTCGGGCGTGCCGGCCCCTGCCCCTTGCACCACCGACCTTCTATGCTACATGAACGGCACCGAATTGCCATGCGCGCCCTGGGCACATTCCTGCCTGCATCCGGCGCGCCGTTTCCTGGAAATCCCGATGCCCGACACCGTTGTCACCCGCTTTGCACCCTCGCCCACAGGCTACCTCCATATCGGGGGGCGCGCACGGCCTTGTTCAACTGGCTCTACGCCCGCCACACCAAGGGCACGATGCTGCTGCGCATCGAGGATACCGACCGGCAGCGCTCGACCGAGGCGGCGACGGCCGCGATCCTCGACGGGCTGACCTGGCTTGGCCTGCTTTGGGAAGGTGAGCCGGTCTCGCAGTTCGAGCGGGCGGCGCGTCACCGCGAGGTGGCGGAGGAACTTGTTCGGCTGGGCAAGGCCTATTACTGCTACGCCTCGCCTGAAGAGCTCAACCAGATGCGCGAACTGGCACGCGCCGAGAGCCGCCCGCCGCGCTATGACGGCCGGTGGCGGGACCGCGATCCGGCCGATGCGCCGGCGGGCGTCAAGGGCGCAATCCGCATCAAGGCGCCGACCGAGGGCGAGACGATCGTGCGCGATCGCGTGCAGGGCGACGTGCGCTTTCCCAACAAGGATCTCGACGACTTCATCATCCTGCGCTCGGACGGCAACCCGACCTACATGCATGCCGTAGTGGTCGACGACCACGATATGGGCGTGACGCACATCATCCGCGGCGACGACCACCTGACCAACGCGGCCCGCCAGCAGGTCATCTACGACGCGATGGATTGGGACATTCCTGTGATGGCCCACATACCGCTGATCCATGGAGCGGACGGCGCCAAGCTGTCGAAGCGGCACGGCGCGCTCGGCGTCGAGGCCTATCGCGCCTTGGGCTACCTGCCGGCGGCCCTGCGAAACTATCTCGTGCGCCTAGGCTGGAGCCACGGCGACGACGAGGTGATGAGCCTTGATGACATGATCCGCTGGTTCGACATCGACGACGTCAACAAGGGTGCCGCGCGCTTCGATTTCCAGAAGCTGGAGGCGCTTAACGGCGTGCATATGCGCCAGATGGAAGACGCAGAGCTGACGGACGCGCTGATCTCGACGCTGCCCTACCTGCCGAACGGATCGCTTTTGATCGAGGGGATGAACGACACGCGCAAGAAACAGCTTCTGGCGGCGATGCCCGGCCTGAAGGAGCGCGCCAAAACGCTTGTGGAACTGGCGGAGGGCGCGGCTTTCCTGTTTGCCGAGCGGCCGCTCGCGATCGACGAGAAGGCGGCAGCGCTTTTGGGGGAGAAGCCTCGTACGGCCCTCTCCGGCGCGCACGCGGCGCTCCAGGCGGTGACGGGGGAATGGAACGCCGCTTCGACCGAGGCGGCTATCCGAGAATTCGCGACCGCAAACGGCCTGAAGCTCGGGGCGGCCGCGCAGCCTCTTCGCGCGGCGTTGACCGGCAAAAGCACCTCGCCCGGCGTGTTCGACGTGCTTGCCGTGCTCGGCCGGGAGGAAAGCCTGGCGCGAATTGCGGATCAAATCGATTGAGGCCTTCCTGGCCCATTCGAACTGCATTGAAAGCAGCGTGTTGCGGTGCAACATTGCTGCTATGGGATAACTAGGCAGGGCGGGGCAAATGCGTTAGCACAAGCGCGCTTTCCGGCCCTGCTGCATTGCCGAAGAGGCGCTTTGCGCCGCATAAACGAAGGGAGTTTTTGATGACCGAATCAACAGCGAAACTGGAATTTGGCGGCAAGACTCTCGAACTGAAAACGCGCGGCGGATCCGTCGGTCCCGACGTGATCGACATCAGCGCGCTCTACCGCGACACCGGGGCATTCACCTACGATCCGGGCTTCACCTCCACGGCGAGCTGCGAGTCCCAGATCACCTTCATCGACGGCGACGAAGGCGTGTTGCTGCATCGCGGCTACCCGATCGACCAGCTCGCCGAACACAGCGATTTCCTCGAAGTCTGCTACCTGCTGCTTTACGGCGAACTGCCGACCAAGGCGCAGAAGGACGATTTCGACTACCGCGTGACCCGCCACACAATGGTACACGAGCAGATGTCACGCTTCTTCACCGGCTTTCGTCGGGACGCGCATCCAATGGCAGTGATGTGCGGTGTGGTCGGTGCGCTGTCGGCCTTCTACCACGACTCGACCGACATTTCCGATCCGCACCAGCGCATGGTGGCGTCGATCCGGTTGATCGCCAAGATGCCGACGATCGCGGCGATGGCCTACAAGTACCATATCGGCCAGCCCTTCATCTATCCGAAGAACGAGCTGAACTTCGCCGCCAACTTCCTGCACATGTGTTTTGCCGTGCCGTGCGAGGAATACAAGGTCAACCCGGTGCTGGCGCGCGCGATGGAGCGCATCTTCATCCTGCACGCCGACCACGAGCAGAACGCCTCGACCTCGACGGTGCGGCTGGCCGGCTCGTCGGGCGCCAATCCCTTCGCCTGCATCGCAGCGGGCATCGCCTGCCTGTGGGGCCCGGCGCATGGCGGCGCCAACGAGGCGGCGCTGAACATGCTGTCGGAGATCGGCCATGTCGACCGTATCCCGGAATTCATTGCGCGGGCCAAGGACAAGAACGACCCCTTCCGGCTGATGGGCTTTGGCCATCGCGTCTACAAGAATTACGATCCACGAGCCAAGATCATGCACAAGACCGCGCATGAGGTGCTCGGCGAACTCGGCATCAAGGACGATCCGATGCTCGACGTCGCCATGGAGCTTGAAAGAATCGCCCTAACCGACGAGTATTTCATCGAAAAGAAGCTCTACCCGAACGTTGATTTCTATTCCGGCATCACGTTGAAGGCGCTCGGCTTTCCGACCACCATGTTCACCGTGCTGTTCGCCGTCGCGCGCACAGTCGGCTGGATTTCGCAGTGGAAGGAGATGATCGAGGATCCGCACCAGAAGATCGGCCGGCCTCGCCAGCTCTATACCGGCCATCCGCAGCGGGACTTCGTCGCGATCGCCAAGCGGTGAAGTGAGGGAGTAGTGAATAGAGAATAGTGAGTAGTGCGGGTACCGGTTCCGTGCTCTGTTCACTACTCACTACTCACTGTTTCCTACTCGCTCTTTCTACATACCGCATCACCACCTCCGCGGCGATCTCGCCCGACGGCCGGTCGGTTTCCATGCGGCGGCGGACTTCGGCGAAGCCGTCCTTCTGCCAGGCCCTGAGCTCGGTGTCGGCCCACAATGCTTCGATGTGCCGGGCAAGGTTCTCGGGCCGGACATACTGGTTGTAGAATTCGGGGACGACCGGCCGGTCGGCGATCAGGTTCGGCAACAGGGCGGACCAGACGGTGACGAGCCTCTGGATGAGCCGCGCCACCGGGTCCAGCCTGTAGCCGGAGACCGAGGGAACGCCGGCCAGGGCCAGTTCCAGCGAGACGGTTCCGGATGCGATCAGCGCCGCGTCGGCCTCGCCGAAGGCCTGCCATTTGCGAGGCTTGTCGAGGATGATCTCGGGTTTTTCGACCCAGCCGGAAACGGCAGCTTCGATTATGCCCGCGACATGCGGCACCGTCGGCAGGAGCAGGCGCATGCGGTGGCCGCGCGAACGCAGCACCGAAACAGTCTCGCCGAACACGCCGATTAGAACTCCTGACTTCGCCTTTTCGCGAGCCGGGCAGCAGGAGCAGCGTCTGCTCGCGATCTCCGGACAAGTCACGCGGTGTATCCTGCATCGATCTCGCCAGCGTCACGCCCTCGTCCTGGGTCAGCCGGTGGCCGACATAGGTTCCAGGCGGGCCGCCGAGGCGCTGCAATTCGGCCGCCTCGAAAGGCAGAAGGCAGAGAATATGGTCGACATGCGGCCGCATGGCAGGCGCCCTGCCCGGCCGCCAGGCCCAGACGCTCGGGCAGACATAGTGGACGATCGGGATGGAGGGGTCCTGCGCGCGCACTTTTTTGCGACGCGCAGCGTGAAATCGGGGCTGTCGATGGTGATCAGGCAGTCGGGTCTTTCGGCAACTATGGCGCGGGCGCTCTGACCTATGCGGCGGACCAGCCGAGGCAGATCGCGCAGGATGGCGCTGACGCCCATCAGCGCGATTTCGCTCGCATCGAAAAGCGGCGAAAGGCCGAGTTCCTGAAGATGCCGGCCGCCGGTCCCTACCAGCATGATCTCGCGGCCGTTAAGGCGCTGCAGCGCGCGCACAATGTCGGCGCCGAGAAGGTCCCCGGATTCCTCGCCGGCGATGATCGCGATCTTGAGCGGGCGGGTTTCGCTCATGACGCGCCTTTGGCCGGCAGGCCAACGACGAAGAGGCCATGGGCGTCGGCGCGTTTGACGAGTTCGCCGAAATCCAGCACCAGCGAGCGGCCGGCTTCGACGCCAATGCCGGCGAGGCCGGCAGCGTGGGCGGCATCGACTGTAGCGGGACCGATGGCAGGCAGGTCCGCGCGCAACTCCTGGCCGGGCTTGGCACATTTGACGAGAACGCCGCGCTTCCTGCCGCCGACACGTCCGTGGTGACGCAGTTCCTTCACGCGTTCGAGCAGCCCGTCCGTGCCCTCGACGCCTTCTAGCGCAACCACGCGGCCGCCAATCGCGACCGCGGCCTGGCCGATGTCGAGCGCGCCGATGGCGTGGGCGGCGGCGAGCGCCGCGTCGAGATCGGCGGCATCGCCTTTCCGCGGCTTGGCGCGGGTCATCGGCCCTTCGGACGCAAGCAGGTCCGGAACGATCTCGTGCGCGCCGACGACGGTGATGCCCCCGGCCTCCAACTCACGGACGATCACCCTGAGCAACCCGTCATCTCCACGCGCCAGCGCCATCAGCGCCTTGGGCAGGACGGCAAGCAGGGCGAAGCTCGGGCGGATGCGCCGCCAGTGCGGCCGCCGGCCAACGCCGCCGGCAAGCACGACATGGGTGATCTTGCGGCGCTTCAAGAGCGGCAGCAGGTCGCCAAACTCCTCCAGCGCCAGCATCTCATGGTCGAAGGATGCCAGAACGGGATCGCCGCCAGCTTCGCCGGCAAGCATCACTATGAAAGGCGGATGGCCGGCCTCGGCCAGGCTCTCGGCTACGTTGACGGGCAACCGGCCGCTGCCGGCAACGACGGCGACCCGGTCGCCGGCGGCAAGCTTGATGCGGCGTTCCGCGTCAGCTCTCGTCATCGTCGGCGTCATCGGCGCCGGCCTTCAGCGGCGGCACGGCGTAGTGGCGCTTGCCGCGTGCGCTGATGAAATCGACGATCTTCATCGCGGCGGGGAAATCGGCGAATTCGGCGCGGGCGATCTCGACATTTTCGGCGACCGGACGCGCCGGGTCGAAGATGGTCCGGTAGGCGCGCCGCAGCGCCTGGATTTCAGCCCGCTGCATGCCGGAGCGCTTGAGGCCGACAACGTTCAGCCCGCGCAACTTGGCCCGGTTGCCCATGGCGATGGCGTAGGGGATCAGGTCGCCGACCAGCATCGAGCCGCCGGCGAGGAAGGCGTTGTGGCCGATGCGGACGAACTGGTGGACCGCGCTCAGGCCGCCAATGGCGACGTTGTCGCCGATTTCGCAGTGGCCGCCGAGCGTCGCGCCATTGGTCAAGGTGACATTGTCACCGACGATGCAATCATGCGCGACATGCGAATAGGCGAGGAAATTGCCGTTGTTCCCGACGACCGTCGCCCCGCGTGCATTGTCGGTGCCGGTGTGCATGGTGACGAATTCGCGGATGGTGCAATTATTGCCGATGGTCAGCGTCGTGCGGCCGCCCTTGTGGCTGGTATTCTGCGGCGGACCGCCAAGCACGGCCTGTGGATAGACGACGCAGTTTTCGCCGATCGTCGTCGCGCCAATTACCGTGACATGGCTGACGAGGCGCGTGCCCGCGCCGACCGCGGCATCCGCGCCGACATGGCAAAGCGGCCCGACATAGGCGCCGGCTGCAATCCTGGCGCCCGGCTCGACAACGGCCGAGGGATGAATGAATGTATCAGTCTGCATCAGTCTTTCCGGGTCAAGCCGCCGGCGGCGACATCATCGCCGAGATCTCGGCTTCCGCGACTTTCGCCCCGTCGACCATGGCCTCGCAGGCGAAGCGCCAGATATTGCCGCGTTTCTTGAGCTTTTTCACGTGGATTTCAAGGCGGTCGCCGGGCACGACCGGACGGCGGAATTTCGCGTTGTCGATGGTCATGAAATAGACCAGCGAGGGCTTGTCGGTGTTCTGGCTGCGGATGCAGATGGCGCCGGCCGTCTGCGCCATGGCCTCGACGATCAGCACGCCGGGCATGACCGGCTGCTCGGGAAAGTGGCCCTGGAAATGCGGCTCGTTGATGGTGACGTTCTTGATGCCGATCGCGGAGTTGTCCTCGTCGATCTCGATGATCTTGTCGACCAGCAGGAACGGATAGCGATGCGGCAAGAGCTTCATCAGCCCGATAATGTCGACGGCAGCGAGACTTGCCAGGGCAGCTTCAGCCATTGCTTTCACCTTTTTTCGGCCGAACCTGGGCCAGTCTGCGGATCATGGCGAACTCGCGCATGGCTTCCTTCATCGGCTTGGCCGGATAACCCGCCCACACTTCGCCGGCGGGCACGTCGTGCATGAAGCCGCTGCGGGCCGCGAGCTGGGCGCCGTCGCCGATCATCACATGATCGGCAAGGCCGACGCCGCCGCCCATCATGACGTTGTCGCCGACAGTGACGGAACCGGAGATGCCAGTGAGGCCGGCAATGACGCAGTTGCGGCCGATACGGACGTTGTGCGCGATCTGCACCAGATTGTCGATCTTGGTGTTTTCGCCGATGACGGTATCGGCCATGGCGCCGCGGTCGATCGCTGAATTGGCGCCGACTTCGACATTGTCCTGGATAACGACGCGGCCGATCTGCGGCAGCCGTTCGGGTCCGCCCCGCGCGGCGACAAAGCCGAAGCCGTCCTGGCCGATCTTGGCGCCGGCGTGGACGATGACGTTGTTGCCGATCAGCGCGTACTGGATGCTGGCGTTGGGGCCGATATAGCCGTCGCGGCCGATCTGGCAATTGCGGCCGATCACGACATTGGGCGCGATGATGGTGCCGGCGCCGATCGCCACTCCTGCCCCGATCACGGCGCCCGCTTCAACGACGACGCCGTCCTCGATATGGGCGGTAGGGTCGACATGGGCGGCGAGCGAAACGCCGGTCTCGCCCGTGATCGCACCAGGCTTGGCCGCTTCGGGATAAAGCAGGCGGCCGACCATCGCGAAAGCGCGCTGCGGCGCCGGCGTTATAAGCACGGCGATGCCGGAAGGCGCCCGGCCGGCAATATCGGGCGTGACGAGAACCGCGGCCGCATCCAAACTGTCAAGAAGTGCCGCGTTGCGCTTGCCTTCAACGAATACAAGCGCACCCTCCCCGCCCGACGCCGCCGACGCGATGGTCGAAACGATCGTATCGGAGAGGGCGCTGTCGGCAAGCTGCGCGCCGGTAAGGCTTGCGATCTCGCCCGCCGAATAGCGTCGTGACGGCAGGAAGAAGACCGGGTCTGACATGCAAGCCTTTTCTTCCGGGCCATTCAGGCCCGGAAGCACCGTTTCGACCGATCAGAAGCGGGTCGAAATGCCGAAATTGAAGTTCTGCTCTTCGTCGTTGTCTTCCTTGACGACCGGAACCGCGTAGTCGATGCGGAGCGGACCGAAAGGCGACGCCCAGATCAGGCCTGCGCCGACCGACGCCCGCCATTCCATGCCGGTGCCGGCGAGATCGATCGTAGTGCCGGCCGTATCGATGTCGTTGCCATAAAGCGTCGCTGCGTCCGCGAAGACCGCACCACGCAGACCGAAGCTTTCCGGCACTACCGGCACGGGGAATTGCGCCTCGGCTGAAGCATTGAAATAAGTCGTTCCACCGAGATGATCGTTGTCATCGGAGGCAGCATCGTACGGGCCGATCCCGTCAAACTCGAAGCCGCGGATCATGCGGTCGTTGCTCTTGAAGTGATCGAAGATGCGCAGGTTGCTTTCCGAGCCGAAGCCGGTGATGTGGCCGCCGCCGACGCTGACAAGACCGACAACGTCCATCTCTTCCGACAGCGTATGGTAATAGCTGCCTCGGCCCGTCAGTTTCACATACTCCGCGTCGCCGCCGAGGCCGGCGATTTCGGTGGTGAAGTTGGCATAGATGCCAGCATGCGGATTCTTCATGTCATCGATGGTGTTGTAGACCAACGCGCCTGAAACGGATGACTTGTTCCAGGGGCTGTCCTCGACGCCCTCGACAATGGCGTCGGAAACGCCGCAATCAGGATCGAAGTTGTCATCGTCGTCAAGGCAGTCACCGCGGAAATTGTACTCTTCCTGCGTGAAGTGATACGCAAGCTGGGTGCTGATGTTCTCGGTGATCGGAAGGCCGAACCGGACGGTGGCGCCAGTCATCTCGCTTTCGTAATCGTCATAGCGGCGGGTCTGGCGGAAGACATCGAAGCCCGCGGCGATGCGCCGGCCGAGGAAATACGGCTCGGTGAAGGACAGCATGAAGTCGCGAGAATCCTTGCCGCCGCCCGCCGAGAGGCGGATGAACTGGCCACGGCCGAGGAAGTTGCGCTCGGTGATCGAACCTTCGATCGAAGGTCCGGGCGTCGAACCGCCCGTCGTGTAGCCGGCGCCGATCGAGAATTCGCCGGTCGACTTTTCGACCACGTCGACCACCAGGACGACCTGGTCCGGTTCAGAGCCCGGGGCGGTCGCGATCTCGACGCGTTCAAAGTAATTAAGGGCTTCGAGCCGTTTCTTCGCGCGCTGGATCAGCACCTGGTTGAAGGCGTCGCCTTCACTGACGTCGAACTCGCGGCGAGATCACATAGTCGCGGGTACGTGCGTTGCCGCGGATCTCGATGCGCTCGACATAGGTCCGCGGGCCCTGGTCTATCGTATAGACCACGGAAATGGTGCGGTTTTCAAAATTGCGGTCGCCGCGCGGGGTTACCTGCGCGAAAGCATAGCCGAGGCCGGCGACCTGCTCGGTTAGCGCGATGATGGTGTCTTCGACATTCTTGGCGCTGTAGACGGCGCCCGGATCGGTCTCGATCAACGAACGCAGCGATTCGCCGTCGACGCCAGGAATCGAGCTTTCGATGTTGACATCGCCGAACGTATAGCGCTCGCCCTCCTCGACGGTGATCGAGACAGTGTATTCGTTGCTGGCCTCGTCGAGCTCGCCGAAGGCTGAGACGACGCGGAAATCCGCATAGCCGCGGTTATAGTAGAAGCGGCGCAGCGCCTCCTCGTCGGCGCGCAGGCGCTCCTCGTCATAGATGTCGTCGCGCAGCAGGAACGACAGAATGGTCGAGCGCTTGGTGGCGATGACGTCGGAAAGCCGGCGGTCGCTGAAGGCGTTGTTGCCGGTGAAGTTGATCGAGGCGATCTTGGTACGGTCGCCTTCGTTGATCTCGAACACCACATTGACGCGGTTGTCGCCAAGGTCGATCGTTTTCGGAGTGACGGTGGCGTCGTTGCGGCCGATGCGCTGATAGGCGGCGCGGATGGCCTCCGCGTCGGTGTCCAGCGACGCCGGCGAGAACGTACCGCGCGGCTTGAGCTGGACCGTGCCGGCGAGCTGCGCGTCCTTGATCTTCTTGTTGCCCTGGAACAGGACCTGATTGACCGTCTGATATTCCGAAACCTGGACTACCAGCGTGGAGCCGACCTGGTTGATCCGGACATCCGAGAACAGCCCCGTGCCGAACAGGCGCTTCACCGCCTCGTCGATGTCGGCGCCCGAAAACGAGCGGCCGGGAGTGATCGAGAGATAATTGCGGATTGTTTCGGCGTCGACCCGCTGGTTGCCCCGCACGTCAATGCTGCTGACGACCGCCGCCTCGGCCATCGAAACTGCTGCAAACTGCAATATGGCAGCACCCGGAACGGCAAGCGCCGCAGACATAGCCACCGCGGAGGCGGCGCTCAACAAATTCGATACTGCCTTCATCGGGCTTAAAAACCTTTTCTCGAAGTCCCCACGGCGAGAAAACCGGACGTGCGGTAAATTTCCCATACCGGTATTAACCGGATTTTCCCTACACGCAAGGCTTCTGGTTAATTTGCGTTTACTTAACTATCCCGCGTGGCTTTCGCGTCACGCATATTCTCCGCGATGGTAAACGCCGTCGTAACGGCGGCCGCCGCGAAGCCAAATTCCTTCATGTTTTCAGCACCCAAACAGGTCGTTCCAGAAAACGAAACCCATGAAGGCAAGAACCAGAATCATCCCCGTGCGATAAACCGCCTCCATCATGCGCTCCGATACCGGACGCCTGATGACAGCCTCGATGCCATAGAAAGCCAGATGGCCGCCGTCCAGCGGGGGAATCGGTAGAAGGTTAAGGAACCCTATCCCGACGGAGAGCAGCGCGATCAGTTCGACCAGCCGTTCGAAGCCGAGTTTGGCAGCCCTGCCGGCCATGTCGGCGATCTTGATCGGGCCGCCGAGCTGGCATTTGTCCTCGCGCCCCACGGCGAAGCGCTTCAGGAACTGGCCCGTGCGCACGACGATGCGGCCGGTCTCGCTGACGGCTTCGACCACGGCGCCGGGCGCGCTGTATTCGATGACGCGCGGCTGGCCGAGTTCCTTGTCGTTGACGACTCCGATGACGCCGATGCGGAACGTGTTGCCGGCCGCGTCCTTCTGTTCGGTGACTTCGGGCGTCGCCGTCAGTTCGACCTCCTTGCCGCCGCGCAGCAGCACGAAGTCGAGCGGGTCGCCGGCGCGGCCGGAGACGTGGTACTGCACATCGGCAAAGGTACGGACCGGATTGCCGTCGACGCTGACGAATCGGTCGCCGGGCTGGAAGCCCGCGATCTCGGCGGGGCTGCCGGGCTGGACCTGGGCGACCGTCGGCTCCGACACGACGCGGCCGTAGACCGCAAAGAAGGTCGCCAGCACGGCGATGGTCAGCAGGAAGTTGAAGAGCGGCCCGGCGACCACGGTGGCGGCGCGTTTCCAGACCGGCTGGGTATGGAACGCGACCTCCCGCTCGGCCGGCGTCAGCCTTTCGGTCACCTCGGCGTCCGGCGTGCTGGTCACGTTCATGTCGCCGACGAACTTGACGTAGCCGCCAAGCGGAATCGCGGAGAGCTTCCAGCGCGTGCCGTTGCGGTCGTTGAAGCCGAAGATTTCGGGCCCGAAGCCGATGGAAAAGGCCTTGACGCCGATGCCGCACCAGCGCCCGACGAGATAGTGGCCCATCTCGTGGACGAACACGACGACGGTCAGCACGAAAAGGAACGGCACGATGGTGCCGACAAGCAGGCTGTCTAAGCCGAACAGCGCTGAAAACAACTCGCTCAAATCGTGCCCTCGATCAAAACCGCCATTGCGACGATTGCGCCGCGGACTGTGACCTCAATCCCGGCGAATCCGTGGCGTCCACAGAGCTGAAACCCGGGTGGCGTTCCGCTCAGAGTGGGAACAGGCCGTGCGCCGGATGTTCGGCGCCGCCCGCCATCCAGCCGATGACGTATAGGGCAAACGCCGCCGCGACAAGTCCGTCGACGCGATCCATGACGCCGCCATGGCCGGGAATGATCGAGCCCAGATCCTTCACGCCGCAGCGCCGCTTGACCCAGGACTCGAACAGGTCGCCGATCTGGGAGACGATCGAGAGCAAAAGCGCGACAAAGCCAAGCACCGGAAGATTGGAGACGCCCGCCAGCGCCGCCACGGCAAGGCCGCCCGCGAGCCCGCCGACCGCGCCGCCGATCGCGCCGCTCCAGGTCTTGCCGGGTGAGATCGCCGGCGCAAGTTTCGGCCCGCCGACGGCGCGCCCGACGAAATAGGCCAGGATGTCGGTCGCCCAAACGATCGCGAACAGGAACAGTATGGCGAGCAGCCCGGCATGGTCGTCATCGCGCAGGAAAGCCAGCGAAACGGCCGAGAACCCGGCATAGGCGAGCCCGATCGTCGGCCATGACCCCTGCCCGCGGATGAGCCCCACCGCGATCGAAGCGGCCAAGGCGCCGGCCAGAACGAGCAGCACCGTCGCAGCCGGCAAGCCCGCCACGACCGCCAGCAGCACCGCCGCCAGGAACAGCGCCGTGAGCGCCTGGTAGAAAGCATTGGCGACCGTGCGCGACATCGCGCACCATTCATAAAAAATCGCGGCGCCGATGAGCGCCGCGAAAAGCCGGAACGGCAGCCCGCCAAGCCAGGTCAGCCCGAGAACCGCAATCGCCAGCACGACTGCCGAGAGGACGCGAAGCTGCAGATTGCTCATCTAATCGTGCTCACGAGGCAACATCCCGGGCCGAAAGGCCGCCAAAGCGCCGTTCGCGCGCCGCGAACTGGCTGAGCGACTCGGCGAAATGCTCGCGGGTGAAGTCGGGCCAATAGCAGGGGAGGAACACGAGTTCGCTGTAGGCCGCCTGCCAAAGCAGGAAATTCGACAGCCGCATCTCGCCGCTCGTGCGGATGACCAGATCCGGATCGGGGATGTCGCGCGTGTCGAGCGCCTCGGCGACGGCTTCCGCAGTGATGTCGCCGGGAAGGATTTTTCCCGAAACCGCGTCGGCGGCGAGCTTTTGCACCGCCCGGGCGATCTCGTCGCGGCCGCCATAGTTGAAGGCGATGACGAGGTTCAGCGCGTCGTTGCCGGCGGTCAGCGCCTCGGCCTCCTCGAGCAGCGCCTTGATGTCGCCCTGGAGCCCGGCGCGCTCGCCGATGATCCTGACGCGGACGCCGTTCTGGTGCAACTCGGCCAGATCGCGCCGGATGAACAGCTTCAGCAGCCCCATCAGATCGCTGACCTCGGACTTCGGCCGCGACCAGTTTTCCGAAGAGAATGCATAGACGGTAAGCCACGATACGCCGAACTCGCCGGCGGCCCTCACCGCCTGGCGCAGCGCCTCGACGCCGGCGCGGTGACCGGCAAGGCGCGGAAGCCCGCGGGCCTTCGCCCAGCGGCCGTTTCCATCCATGATGATCGCGACATGCGCGGGCGTCGTCATTTTTTCACTTTCCGCCGCAGCAGCGCCGCCACGCATCAGACGTGCATGATCTCGGCTTCTTTCGCCTCCAGCAGGCTGTCGATCGAGCTGATCGTCTCGTCCGTCAGCTTCTGGATGCGATCGGCCTGCTTGCGGTGATCGTCCTCGCTGATATCGCCGTCCTTTTCAGCCTTTTTAAGGTGATCCATGCCGTCGCGCCGGACGTGCCGCGCCGCGATGCGGGCGTTTTCGGCGTAGGTGTGGGCGATCTTGACGAGTTCCTTGCGGCGCTGCTCGTTGAGCTCCGGCAGCGGAATGCGCAGCGTCGTGCCATCCATGATCGGATTGAAGCCGAGATTGGATTCGCGAATGGCGCGGTCGACCGCGCCGACCATCGATTTGTCCCAGACCGAAACCGAGATCATGCGTGGCTCGGGCACGGACACGGTCGCGACCTGGGTAATCGGCATAGCCGAACCATAAGCCTGGACCATGACCGGATCGAGCAGGTTGCTGGAAGCGCGGCCGGTTCTCAGAGAAGCCAGGTCGTGCTTGAATGCGTTGATCGCCCCATCCATGCGCCGATGAATGTCGTTGAAGTCTGCCCCGCTGGTCATTGTCACTCTCCTTGGCCTCCCTATTCAGGCCAATTTCGTCTTCAGGTGTCGGCGACGATCGTGCAGTGACCGCCACCGGTTAGAATTTCGCCGAAACCACCCTTCTCGTGGATCGAATAGACGATTATCGGGATGTTGTTTTCGCGCGCAAGCGCTATTGCAGCCGTGTCCATGATCAGCAAGCCCTGCTTGATGACGTCGGCATGGCTGATGCGACCATAACGCACCGCGTTCGGGTCTTTTTTCGGGTCGGCGGAATAGACGCCATCGACCTGCGTTCCCTTGAACAGGGCGTCAGCGCCGATCTCGGCGGCGCGAAGCGCCGCGGCCGAATCCGTGGTGAAGAAGGGATTGCCGGTGCCACCGGCGAAAATGACCACCTTGCCCTGGTTCATGTAGGCGGTCGCCTGGCGCTGCGAAAAGCTTTCGCAGAGTTCGGGCATGGCGATTGCCGACAATACGACCGCGTCGACGCCAAGCTTGACGAGCGAGGTGCGCAGCGCCAGCGAATTGATGACGGTGGCGAGCATGCCCATGTGGTCGCCGGTGACGCGGTCGCCTCCTTTGGAGGCCACGGCGACACCGCGAAAGATGTTGCCGCCGCCGATGACGACGCCCACTTCGACCCCGAGCGCCCTCGCCTCGGCAATGTCGGAGGCGATGCGGTCGACGACCGAAACGTCGATGCCGAAATGCTGTTCGCCCATCAGCGCCTCGCCCGACGCCTTCAAAACCACGCGCCGGTACAGGGGTTTTATGGTCATCGCTTCCTCATCGTTTCCTGTTCATGCGCGCGATACACGAAGGGCACCGCGTTGTCACGCGATGCCCTTCTAATAACCGACCATGAAAGGCTTGATGCGGCGTTACTTTTTCGCCGCGGCCGCGACTTCGGCAGCGAAGTCGGTTTCTTCCCGTTCGATGCCTTCGCCGAGCGCGAAACGAATGAAGCCGGTGATCTTGGCCGGCGCGCCGATTTCCTTTTCGGCTTCCTTCAGCGCTGCCTCGACGGTGATGTCGGGGTTAAGCACGAAGGCCTGCTTCAGGAGCACGACTTCCTCGTAGAACTTGCGCAAGCGGCCTTCGACCATCTTCTCGATGATGTTGTCCGGCTTGCCCGATTCGCGGGCCTGCTCCGTGAAGATCGCCCGCTCGCGCGCGACGGCGGCCGGATCGATCTGCTCGGCAGTCAGCGCCAGCGGGTTGGTCGCCGCGACATGCATCGCCACCTGGCGGGCAAAGGCGCGCGCCGCGTCGGCATTGCCGGCGGTCTCGATCGCGACCAGAACGCCGAGCTTGCCGAGGTTTTCGGCGACAGCATTGTGGACATAGGTCGCGACAGCGCCTGCGCCGACCGACAGCTTCGCCGAGCGGCGGAACGACAGGTTCTCGCCGATCGTGCCGACGGCATCCTTGATGGCCTGCGCGACGGTCTTGTCAGTGCCCGGGTATTTCGCATTGGCGACGGCTTCGGTCTCGCCGCCGACGGCAAGCGCGACCTGCGCGACGTTGCGTACGATCTCCTGGAAGGACTCGGCGCGGGCAACGAAGTCAGTCTCCGAGTTGACCTCGACGACAACGGCCGAAGTCGCGTCGCCGGCGACGCCGACCAGGCCTTCAGCCGCAGTGCGGCCGGCCTTCTTGTCGGCCTTGGCGATGCCCTTGGCGCGCAGCCAGTCGACCGCCGCCTCCATGTCGCCGTTAGTCTCGGCAAGCGCCGCCTTGCAATCCATCATGCCCGCGCCGGTCATGTCGCGGAGTTGTTTGACCTGTGCTGCCGTAATGCTCATTTTTTGCCTCTTGGATCGAAATGCGCGAGCGCACCACCGAAACCTGTCGATGATGCGCCAGCCGGCGACGCGGCGATCCGCGTCGCAAGAAATGGAAGGCCGGGTGCCCGGCCCCGTCGATTTACGCTTCGGGAGCGCTGGCTGCCGGCGTCTCGTCGAGCGTCGGCTCGACGGGCGCTTCGGCAGCAGCGCCGATATCGACGCCGAGAGCGCCCTGCTGGCGCGCGATGCCGTCGATCGCTGCCTTGGCGATCAGATCGCAATAAAGCTGGATCGCACGGGCGGCGTCGTCATTGCCAGGGATCGGATAGTCGATCTTGTCCGGATCGCAGTTGGAATCGATGACGGCCACGACCGGAATGCCGAGGCGCTTGGCCTCGAGGATGGCGATCGCTTCCTTGTTGGTGTCGATCACGAACATCAGGTCGGGCGTCGAGCCCATGTCCTTGATGCCGCCAAGCGCCTTGTCGAGCTTCTCGCGCTCACGCTGAAGGTTCAGAAGTTCCTTCTTGGTGAGGCCGCGGCTGCCTTCGCCGGCGAGGATCTCGTCGAGCTTGCGCAGGCGCGAGATCGAATTGGAAATCGTCTTCCAGTTGGTCAGCATGCCGCCGAGCCAACGCGAATTGACGTAATACTGGGCCGAACGCTGGGCCGCATCGGCGATGATGTCCGAAGCCTGGCGCTTGGTGCCGACGAACAGCACGCGGCCGCCCTTGGCGACGGTGTCGGAAACCTGCTTCAGAGCCTGGTGCAGCAAGGGCACGGTCTGCGAGAGGTCGATGACGTGGATGTTGTTGCGGGCGCCGTAGATGTACGGAGCCATCTTCGGGTTCCAGCGGTGGGTCTGGTGGCCGAAGTGAATGCCAGCTTCCAATAGCTGGCGCATGCTGAAATCAGGCAGAGCCATTCTTTGTCCTTTCCGGTTAGCCTCCACGGACACTTGACGTTTCTGGGAAAGTTCCCTCGACGCCACCGGAGGTTTCAGCCGGATTTCTCCCAGGCAGACACCAAAGTCCGTGTGTGGAATGAGCGCGCATATAGAGGGAACGGGGTGACAATGCAAGCCAGCTCGAATCCGGCCCGGCCCGTACCGTGCGTGGAAAGCCGACTCAGCCGGTATGGAACGGATTGCGGTAGGTCTTCAGGCGCAATCCTTCATTGATCTCATCCAGCGCTGCCTGCATGCGGCGGCGGATCTCGGCCATGGCGTCGGTCGGCGTGCCCTGAAAATCGTGCATTGCCAGCGGTTCCGGCACCCGGATATAGGCGCGGCGCGGTCCGGCCGGCTGCGGCAGGAAGCGGTTGAGGGTGTCGCGCATCGTTCCCTTGCAGTAATCGTTGCGGATACGCTTGACGTGCTCGGCGAGCCCTTCCTGCGTCACCGTCTCGCTCGAGAAAGCAAAATCGCCGACGCGCTGGACGCGCGCGATCGCCTCCGACAGCGATTTCACCTGCTTGCGCAGTTCCGGATCGGCAGGGCCGGTTTCGCGCAGAAAGCGCCGTGCGCTCCGCATGATGCCGTCGCCGCTTGCCGAGGCCTCGGCCTCGGGCAGGAGGTCGCGGAGGAGGCGGTACATGGTTGAAAGCAGGACGTCCTGGCGCCCTGCGTATAAAGCCGCGCGGTTCGGTTCGATGCCGCTTTTTTCCTCGTCCCGAGACAGCAAGGTCTCGTAGATGCGGTAGACCCGATCGGGAAGAGCGACGGTTCGAGCCGCCGGCTCGATCTTCAGGCTGCGCTCGACATAGGCGCATTCCTTGATCAGATCCGCTTCGACATCGCGGATGAAAGCCAGCTTCCAGACGACCGGCGCTATCCAGACCTCGAGATCGCGTACTGCTTCTCGGCTTTGCTTCAGCGCCTCCAGCGCCATCTCGGCGGCGCCCGGCATCAGCGGGGCGACAAAATCGCCGTGCCAGCCGACGCTGCCTTCCGGATGCAGCAGAACACCGTGGCCTTTAAGCGCCCAGCCGACCGAATGCTCGCGCGCGGCCTGGCTGTTGCCGGGAATTTGCGCGATCAGATTGTTGGCGAGCCAGAATTTCTGCGCCATCCTGCCGAGGCCATTGACGACGCCGTTGGTCGCCCAGAATGCGGCCAGCGGACAGACGTGCGAGGCGATCTCCTTGTCGATCATCCAGTCAGTGAAGAATTCGGGATGGTTTGGCGTGATGAAGGTCGCCTTCCCGTCCCCGCACACGACGGCGAGACGGGCGCGGTCGGCTTCGGGAAAATCGATGTGGCGGACATTGGCGATGCCGCGCAGGCCTGCGATCCGGTTGAGCGGAGGGAGGTCGCGAAAGCCGGGGACGCCTCGCAGCATGAGGACGCGGTTCACCACCGTCATCGCCTTGATGAGCGGCACGCTGGGTTCGGGCGCCACAAAGGTGTCGAGTCTGCTCAAATCCGCCTCCCGTGCGTCATGTAACACAGGCTGGCTGGAAATCGAGGCGGGCTCAAGTCAAATTTGAACGCCGTTCAACAATTTTTCCGGACGGTTTACGACCGCTGCAAACGGGCTTGCCACCTGCGACAGGGACTTGCCTTCCCTGACGCGAACGCGACGGCAGACGGCGACGATCTCATGCCTGCTGCACGCGACGGCGCCGAGCCTCACCGCGCGGTCGCGTTCAAAGGCGGTGATGTCGTAGTGGGGTGCGGCGGTCTTGGGCGGGCCTTGGTAGGATGATCGATGCAGGCCGAGCTTGGCGGCAAAGCCGTGGAGTTCCGCAAGATCGTCGGCCATCAGATGGCACCAGCGCCTGCCGGCCCAATGCCAGATCGCGTCGTCAACGTAAACGGCCATGCAGCGGCCGCTACTGGTTGCAGTTCTGTGGAGCCTGATCGAACAGGGCCAAGTTGACCAGCTTGCCGGTCATGGAGAAATCGCCGTAGTCCATGACGAGATCGCGCGTCAGCCCGTTTTCGTGCAGCTTGAAGCTGATGCGGTATTCCGGCACTTCCTCACCGCCGTCGGTCGCCTCGTCGAAATAGGCGATGTCGACCGGCCAGAATTTTTCCTTGGCGAGACCGGCAAGCACAGGCGCTTCCGGATCGCTTTTCTCCACCGGTTCCTTCTTGCCGACCACGACAGTGGTGGTCATGACTTCGTCGCCGTCTTCGGAGCCGTCGAAGACGCTTGTCTCATAGAAATTCTCGCCGGTGTTGGCCTTGCCGATCAGTTCGACAAGATGCTGCGTGGGGAACTGGGTGCGTTCCAGTTCGACGCTGTTCGGTTCGGGCTTGTCGATGTCGACCTTCAACCCGTCCGCCTCGCGTCTCGCAGTGCCCTTGAGCTCGCGCTCCAGCGTCTGGTCGGTGAAGGATTTCGTCACGAAGGAGAACGTCTTGCCCTCCGCATCTTCGAAAGTGGTCGTCTGCTGGTCGGTCACGCGCGAGTTCTCGCTGGTGTCGATCTGCGTGACGAAACGGAACTTGACCGTGTAGCCCTCGCAGGCCGAGCCGTTGAATTCGTAGACCATGCGCCCGGATAGACCGGTTATGCCAGATTTATCGGAGGCTTCGTCGAGCACGAGATCGTAAACGGCGCGATGCGGCGCGAGCGGCGCTGCGGCAAGGGCCGGCGCGGCGATGAGCGCCGAGGGCGAAACGAGGGCTAGCAAGGCGAGGCGCGTTGCGCGCATGAAGTCACTCCAGTCGACACGGCGGCCTGGGCCGCTTCAAGTTGCGCAGTCTAAAAAAAGTCGTGGCGGAAGCGAGGCAAAAATAGCAGTTTCGGCCCGACGACTGCATCATACCAAGACATAGGGAAAGACAATGGGCGAAACAATCGAAAAGCGGCTGAACGATCTCGGGGTCACACTGCCTGCGGCCGCGGCGCCCGCCGCAAACTATGTGCCCTTCATGCGGACGGGCAATCTCGTCTTCACCGCGGGGCAGCTTCCGCTCAAGGACGGCAAGCTGCAAGTCACTGGCCTGCTCGGCCGGGATGTGGACACGGAAGCCGGCAAGGAAGCGGCAAAACTCTGCGCGATCAATATATTGGCGCAGGCCAAGGCCGCCATCGGCGATCTGGAAAACATCAGGCGGCTGGTGAAGATCACGGTATTCGTCGCCTCGACGCCCGATTTCACCGAGCAGCATCTTGTCGCCAACGGCGCGTCGGACTTCCTGGTCGCGGTGCTGGGCGAGCCGGGAAAGCATGCGCGCGCCGCGGTCGGAACGGCCTCGCTGCCGCTCAATGCGGCGGTCGAGATCGAAGCCGTGATCGAAGTTGCGTGAGGCGGACATGAAAGATCTGTCCTGGCTGACCGCGCGGCCGATCGCTCACCGCGGCCTGCACGATTGCAACAACCTGGTATGGGAAAACACGCTTCCCGCCTTCGAGGCGGCGGCGGCGAAAGGCTATGCCATAGAGTGCGACGTGCGTCTGACCAGCGACGGCGTGCCGGTGATTTTCCACGATGAGGGCCTTTCCCGGCTGACGGGAACGGACGGCCATGTCTGGCAAAGAACAGCGCGCGAGATGACGGCGCTACGGGTCGGCGGAACCGGCGACCATCCGCCTTCGCTGAAGGAGATGCTCGATCTCGTGCATGGGCGCGTTCCGCTTGTGGTCGAACTCAAGGGCGTTCCCGGCAGGGACGCCGGCCTGGTCGAGCGCGTCTGCGCGCTGCTGCACGACTATGGCGGCAAGGCCGCGATCATGTCGTTCGACCACTGGCTGATCCGGCAGTTTGCCGCACACGCCAGGGATCTTCCGACGGGGCTGACCGCCTGGGGCGAGAAGGATCACGAATTGGAGGCGCATTTCTCCATGCTGGGGCACGGCATTTCATTCGTCTCCTACGCCGTCGACTGCCTGCCCAACCGCTTCTCCGGCTTCGTCCGGGCGAGGCTGGGCATGCCGGTCATCACCTGGACGGTTCGCGACGGGGAAGCCGTGGAGCGGACTTTCGCGCATGCCGAGCAGATGACCTTCGAAGGCTTTCTGCCGGATGCGGTCGCGTAGCCTTGCGCGGCCACATTTCGATCGTAGATAAGGGCGGATGACCATCGGCAGAGATCAGGCAGGGACCAAGGCGGCGGATGGCGAATACGCGATCCGCATCGCCGCCAGCATCGATGCGTTCACGCGCGAGGAATGGGATGACTTTGCCGGCGCCTCGCGCGATTGTGCCGGAACCGCATACAACCCGTTCGTTTCGTACGATTTTCTGAGCATCCTGGAAGAATCAGGCTGCGCCGCTCGGCGTTCAGGCTGGCAGGGGCATCATCTTCGCCTGGAGGCTCCGGACGGCACGGTTCTTGGCGCCCTGCCCTGCTATGTGAAGTCGCACAGCCAGGGCGAATATGTGTTCGACCATGGCTGGGCCGACGCCTTCGAGCGCGCCGGCGGGCGCTATTATCCCAAATTGCAGGCGTCGGTGCCGTTCACGCCGGCGACCGGTCCTCGCCTGCTGGTCAGCCGCGGCGCGAACGAAGCCGCGGTCAAGGCGGCGCTGGCCGCCGGGTTGAAGCTGGTGACCGACCGCCTCGGCGTGTCCTCCGCGCATGTCACCTTCGCTGAGGCGACCGATATGACCGCGCTGGAAAATGCTGGATTCCTGGCGCGGACGGACCAGCAGTTCCACTTCTTTAACGAAGGTTTTTCGACCTACGACGATTTTCTGGCTACGCTGGCCTCGCGAAAGCGCAAGGCACTGAAGAAGGAACGCCGCGAGGCGCTCGCCAGCGGCATCTCGATAGACTGGCTGACCGGCAGCGACCTGACGGAAGCGGTCTGGGACGACTTCTTCGCCTTCTACATGGATACGGGGAGCCGCAAATGGGGCCGGCCCTATCTCAACCGCACATTCTTCTCGCTGGTCGGGGAACGAATGCGCGACGACGTCCTGCTGGTGATGGCCAAGCGCGGCGGACGCTATATCGCAGGCGCGATCAATTTCATCGGATCCGATACGCTGTTCGGCCGCAACTGGGGCTGCATCGAGGACCACCCTTTCCTGCATTTCGAAGTCTGCTACCACCAGGCCATCGACTTCGCGATCCAGAAGGGCCTGCGGGTGGTCGAAGCCGGGGCGCAGGGTGAGCACAAGCTGGCGCGCGGCTACAGGCCGGTTATGACACATTCGGCGCATTACATCGCGCATCCCGGCCTCAGGAGCGCGATCGACGACTATCTCGAGCGCGAACGGGCCGAAGTAGCGCGCATGAGCGAATATCTCGAGGAGCACGGGCCCTTTCGCAAGTCGCCGGATCTCAATGTTTGAGCCCCGCCATTGAATGAATTCCGGCCAGCGGCAAATATGGCTGGAACCGACAAACGGCGAGGTGGAAATGACAAGCTATGACGAGATCCAACGTGTTCGCGAAAATACTGCGCGGCGAACTGCCTTCGCACAAGCTCTACGAGGATGCGGACACCTTTGCGCTGATGGACATCATGCCGCGCGGCGACGGCCATTGCCTGGTGCTCCCCAAGAAGCTTTCGCGCAACATCTTCGACGCCGATCCGGACAGTCTCGCCGCCGTGATGCGCACGACCCAGAAACTGGCGCGGGCCTTGATGAAAGCGTTTTCGGCCGACGGCGTCACGGTGCAGCAATTCAACGAGCCTGCCGGCGGACAGGTGGTGTTCCATCTCCATGTCCATGTCATACCCCGCTTCGAAGGCGTGCCGCTTCGGCCGCATACGGGCGCCATGGAGAAGCCGGAGGTGCTTGCGGCAAACGCCGAGAAGATCAGAGCCGCGCTGGCCGCGGAATAGCGGCGGTTATCCGCGCCCTTTTTCGGCGCTTTCCTTCTGCAGCGCCTTGAGCACCGCGAGGGCTTTTTCGGCATCGGCCGCGGGTACGAAAATGTGGTCGTGATGGAACGCGGCGACGACATTGGCGCTGATGCCCTCGCGCGCCAGCCGGGTGGAAAAAGCGGCGGTCAGGCCGACAGCTTCCAGACTCGAATGCACGGTCAGCGTGATCATGCGCATTGGCGCGCCTGCCAGACCTTCACGCTCCGCGGTCTCGCGGGGAAGGATCAGCGTCAGGCCTTCGGCCTCGCGAAACATGCCGAGCGGGTTGAGACGGACCTGGTCGGCGATCCGTCCATCGGGGACCGTGCAGAAGATAAACTCGCCGTCGTGCAGCTCCGGCTCCATGCCGGCTAGAAGCTGCTGCAGGTCGTCAATGCCGGCCACGGTTTTACCTCATCCAAACCAGGAAAATGCCGGCGGCCAGAACCGCCTCGGCGACGATGATGCCGACCAGAACGCGCTTGCCGAGCAGGAAATAGGCGGCGAAGCCGACCGCTGCCGCGCCCATGCGCAGGCCGAGCGGCGTGGCGGCCAACGCGCCGCTGGGAAAAACTATGAGGTTGCCGATGACGGCAGCAACCAGGGCGGTGGCCACGGCCCGGACCAGCACCAGCAGATCGGAATCCTCCGCAATGCGGCCGCCGAAATAGACGCCGAGAAAGCGCCATGCGTCCGTGGCAAGCCAACCCGCGACGAGGATGAACAGGAACGGCCACCACCACAGGTCGAGCGACGTGAAGGTCATTGCGAGCGCCCCCGCCGCGACAGCCGATGGAAAGCGTAGGCCGCGAAGCCGCCGATGAGTCCAGCCGCCAGCAGGTCGAAGTCCGGCAGGAACACGTGGAAGAACGGCCCGAGCCCAAGGCCCAGAACCATGGCGACATGCCCTGCCCGCTCGCGCGCCGAGCCCCAGAGCGAGGTCAGGAAATACATCGGCGTTAACAGGAAAAGCGCCGCGGACACCGCAGGCGGCAGCCGGTCGGCAATGAGAAAGACGACGGCGACAACGGCCATGTTGGCCAGCACCAGCGTCGAGCCGATGCCGGCATACCAGGTCGTGCGCATGGCTCGCGGGATGCCGCCGAGGCGCTCCATGGCGATGACCCATGATGTAACCGCGACGAAATGGGAAAGCACGTAGAGCACCCATTTGGGCGTGCGCCGCCCTTTGAGTTCGGGCACCAGCGCCACGACCATCGGCATCAGCCGGACCGAAGATAGTGCGACCGCGAAGGCGGCCGCCGGCAGCGAAGCCCCTGACAGGATCGCGCCGATCAGCACCACCTTTCCCGGCAAGGCCCAGACGACGCCGGTCATGAACACGGTCTCGGCGAGCGTCAGCCCGGCCTCCTTGGCGAGACCGGCGAAGCCGACAAAGGCGCTGGCGAGGATCAGTCCGGGAATTGACACCGCCGCCCGGACGCCGCGCAGGTACCAGTGGCGGCGGTCGGCGATGGTCGGCGCGTGGGGAGTGGCGTCATCTGGCATCGGCTTGCCCGATAACACAGGCTCCTCGAAGAGGCGACGCGAAAATCAGGGCAATTCGATCTGTTCCCGTGGGCCAGAATGGACGGCCGGCGTCGATGTGGACCCTGCCGCGGACGGCGCTGGCTTGTGCGCGGCGACGCCGAGCATGACTAGAGCGATGCCGAGAATATCGCGGCCGGTAGGGATCTGCGCAAGCACGAGAGCGGCGATGATCGCGGCGGTAGCCGGCAGAAGCGCCAGCATCAGGGCGAAGCTGGCGCGCGGAAGTCGCGACATTGCGAGCTGGTCGGAAATGTAGGGGATGACCGAAGAACACAGGCCGACACCTATGCCGGCAAGAACCAGATTTATCGAACCGAACGCCTTAATCGCTTCCACCAGGCCGATTGGCATGACGAAGACGAATGCTATCGCCATTGCCGCGCCAAGGCGCTCGACGCCGCCGCTGGCGCCACCTTCGGCCGCCCTGTGGCCAAGCACGATATAGGCGACGAACAGCGCGCCGTTGAGCGCCGCCCAGCCGAGCCCGATCAGGTCGGCGGACCATCTCACGTCGATCAGGACGAAGACGCCCGCAACGGCGAGCGCTAGCGCTGCGAGATTGCGCCCGGTCCGCAGCCCGTAGAGCGCGACGCCTATCGTGCCCACGAACTCCATGGCGGCGACCAGGCTCATCGGCAGGCGCTCCAGCGCGAGATAGAATGCGACGTTCATGATCGCCAGGCAGGTGCCCAAGCCGACCAGCAGGAGGCGGGTCCTGGCATCCGCCTCGGCGATAGTCCGCCAAGGTTTTGTGAACGGCGCGAAGATCAGGGCGGCCGATGCAATCCGCATCCACGCGACGCCGAGCACGCCGATGGCGGGGAAGAGAAGCACGGCGAAGGACGGGCCGAGATAGTGGAATATGGCGCTGACGTAGAACCAGGCGTGTGGCGGGACGATTTGCGCTGCCCTGTCGAGGGCTGGACTGGACGTGGGCATAATGGCGACTTCCTCGACCGCCATTATGCAAGGCATTATCGGCATTCCATATGCTGAGGATTAGGTTATTGTGGGAAAGATGCAGCTACATCATCGGTGAAATTCAATGAAACGCCTTCGATATGAAAATGGCAGCATCGACCCGGTCGATGCGAAGATACTGAGGGCGCTGGCCAAGGACGCGCGGACGAGTACGGCGGAGCTTTCCCGCGCGATCGGCCTTTCGGCGCCCAGCGTTTCGGAACGGGTGAAGCGTCTCGAGGAGAGCGGCGTGATCGAGGGCTATTCGGTCAAGATCAATGCGGCGGCGCTCGGGCTGCCGCTTGCCGCATGGCTTCGTATCCGGCCTATCCCCGGCCAGCTTCAAAAAGTCGCCGAGATATTGAGAGGATTACCGGAGATCGTCGAATGCGACCGGGTCACGGGGGAGGACTGCTTCATCGCCCGCGCCCATCTCCGGTCGGTGGCCGATCTGGAGAGGCTGATAGACGAGATCATCCCCTACGCGATGACCAACACGTCGATCATCCAGTCTTCGCCGGTGGAGCGGCGGCTGCCGCCGATCGGGATCGGCGAGGCATAGCTTCTTCAAAGAAAATCTCCTCCCCGGGTCCGGGGAGGAGATGATTTTGTCGGCTCAGCCCTTTCTGGGCAGTTGCGGGACCAGGCTGCGCTTGCCGCCGTCCTTGCCGTTGGCGGCCGGCCTGGATTTCTGGGCCGCCGGCTTGGCAGCCTTCCTGGCCGGCTTCTTTGCCGGAACCTTCTTCGGCTCTTCCTTCTTCGGCTTCACCGGAAGCTCGTCGGCGAGCGATTCGAGCTTCAGGCCGGTTTCGCCGGATTCCTTCGTCTCGACAGTCACGCGGACCGTGCCGCCCTTCTTCAGCTTGCCGAACAGAACCTCCTCGGCGAGCGGCTTCTTGATGTGCTCCTGGATGACGCGGCCGAGCGGCCGTGCGCCCATGCGCTCGTCATAGCCCTTGTCGGCAAGCCAGGAGATGGCTTCCGGCGACAGGTCGAAGGTGACCCCGCGCTCCGAAAGCTGCGCCTCAAGCTGCATGACGAACTTCTGCACCACCTGATGCACGACCGGGATCGGCAGCGAGCCGAACGGGATGATCGCGTCGAGACGGTTGCGGAACTCCGGCGAGAACAGCCGGTTGATCGCCTCCATGTCATCGCCTTCACGCTTCGACGAGCCGAAGCCGATCGCGGCCCTGGCCATGTCGGAGGCGCCGGCGTTGGTTGTCATGATCAGGATGACATTGCGGAAATCGATCGACTTGCCGTTGTGGTCGGTCAGCTTGCCGTGATCCATGACCTGCAACAGGATGTTGAACAGGTCCGGATGCGCCTTCTCGACCTCGTCGAGCAGCAGCACGCAATGCGGATGCTGGTCGACGCCGTCGGTGAGCAGACCGCCCTGGTCGAAGCCGACATAGCCGGGAGGCGCGCCGATCAGCCGCGAGACGGTGTGGCGCTCCATGTATTCCGACATATCGAAACGCAGGAGTTCGACGCCGAGCGAGGCGGCGAGCTGCTTTGCCACTTCGGTCTTGCCGACGCCGGTCGGGCCGGAGAACAGGTAGGAGCCGATCGGCTTTTCGGGTTCGCGCAGCCCTGCCCGGGCCAGCTTGATCGCCGAGGAGAGCGCCGAGATAGCGGTATCCTGGCCGTAGACGACACGGCGCAGCTCCGTATCGAGGCCCGCCAGCACCTGCTCGTCGTCGGCCGAGACCGTCTTCGGTGGAATGCGCGCCATTGTGGCGATCGTCGCCTCGATTTCCTTGACGCTGATCGTCTTCTTGCGCTTGGCCTCGGGAACCAGCATCTGGCTGGCGCCGGTCTCGTCGATGACGTCGATCGCCTTGTCGGGCAGCTTCCGGTCGTTGATGTAGCGCGCGGAAAGCTCCACCGCCGCCTTGATGGCGTCGTTGGTGAACTTCACCTTGTGGAAGTCCTCATAATAGGGCTTCAGGCCCTTCATGATGGCGATCGTATCCGCCACCGACGGCTCGTTCACATCGATCTTCTGGAAACGCCGCACCAGGGCGCGGTCCTTCTCGAAGAACTGGCGGAACTCCTTGTAGGTCGTCGAGCCGATGCAGCGAATCGCGCCGGATGACAGCGCCGGCTTCAACAAGTTTGACGCATCCATCGCGCCGCCGGAGGTGGCGCCGGCGCCGATGACCGTATGGATCTCGTCGATGAACAGCACCGCGCCGGGATAATCCTCGAGTTCCTTGACGACCTGCTTCAGGCGCTCCTCGAAATCGCCGCGGTAGCGGGTACCGGCGAGCAGCGTGCCCATGTCGAGCGCGAAGATCGTCGCGTCGGCGAGCACAGTCGGCACATCGCCCTCAACGATGCGCTTGGCCAAGCCCTCGGCGATCGCCGTCTTGCCGACGCCGGGATCGCCGACATAGAGCGGATTATTCTTGGAGCGGCGGCAGAGGATCTGGATCGTGCGGTTGATCTCGCTTTCGCGACCGATCAGCGGGTCGATCTTGCCCGACTTCGCCTTTTTGTTCAGATCGACGCAGTAGGCGGTCAGCGCGTCCTGCTGCTGCTTCTTCTTGGTGCCGCTCTCCTCCGGCTCGCCGCCGGACGAATTCTGCTGGTCCTCCTCGGCGCCGCGCGGAGTGCGGGTTTCATTGGCTCCGGGCCGCTTGGCAATGCCGTGCGAGATGTAGTTGACCGCGTCGTAACGCGTCATCTGCTGTTCCTGGAGGAAATAGGCAGCGTGGCTTTCGCGCTCTGCGAAGATGGCCACAAGCACGTTCGCGCCCGAGACTTCATCGCGCCCGGACGACTGGACGTGGATCACCGCGCGCTGGATGACGCGCTGGAAGCCGGCGGTCGGCTTGGAATCCTCGTCGTAGCCGGTGACCAGATTGTCGAGTTCGGTGTCGATATAGGTGAGAACGGTCTGCTTGAGTTCGTCGAGATCGACATTGCAGGCGCGCATTACGGCGCCGGCCTCGCTGTCCTCGATCAGGGCGAGCAGCAGATGTTCGAGCGTGGCATATTCGTGATGCCGCTCATTGGCGAAAGTAAGCGCCTGGTGCAGCGCCTTTTCGAGGCCTTGGGAGAAAGCCGGCATTCAAAACCTCACTTCTTCTCCATCACGCATTGCAGCGGATGCTGATTCTGACGGGCGAAGTCCATGACCTGTGACACTTTGGTCTCGGCCACTTCAAATGTATAGACCCCACATTCGCCCACTCCGTGATTGTGAACATGGAGCATTATGCGGGTGGCGGATTCGCGGTCCTTCTGGAAAAAGCGCTCCAGAATGTGGATGACGAACTCCATCGGCGTGTAGTCGTCGTTGAGGATCAGAACGCGGTACAGGCTCGGCTTCTTGGTCTTGGTCTTGGTTCGCGTGATTACGGCCGTGCCGCGGCCGGGGCCGTTGCCCCCGCCTTCGCCGTTTTGCATGCGCGCCACGAATTCCATCGTGGCATCCCCGCCGTTCGTCACCAGTGCCTTGCCTTTCGCGGGTTCCTCACCCGACCGTCATGTAGGTAGCCTACGCGCAATTTTAAGCCCTTCTTTTTTGCTGACAATATGGTCGAAGGTCTGTCCGGGCGGGTTTTTCAGCAAACCCCGGTGGTTAATCGCAAAGGGCACGAAAAAACCCGGCCGCGAAGCGACCGGGTCTTGCGGCGGGGCCGTCGGCCCGGAAAGCTTCTGGAGATTTCTTAGCCGGCCTTGGCGACGATCGATTCGAACGGCTTGTAGCTGTCCTTTGCCATGTCGGCATAGAGGCCGCTGAGCTTGGATGCCTCGGCGACGAACCCTTCATAGGCTTGCTTGGCGTAGTCCGCCTGAATTTCGATCGCGTTTTCGAGCGATTTCGCCGACAGGAGCTTTTCCATCGCAGCGCTGCCGGTCTCCAACGACTTCTTGGCGTAGTCGGTGGTTTCGGCTGCGATCGCCTGAGCGCTTTTGGAGAGGGCGGCGAAGCTCTTCAGTCCGCTGTCGATGAATTCCTTGCCGTAATTGCCGGCATCTTCAAACGTCTGTGTCATGCGATGATCCCTTCGGTTCGCGGCGTGAAAGCTCCCCGCAGTGCATTGCACTTCAACGTATTGTGCGCCGCACAAAGAGTCAATTTGCCCGGCGCTAACGGCATTTGTTTCAAAATCGGCTCAATCCCGACAAAAAAGGTGAACGTCCTGGTTACCATAAACGGATTGGTAACGCTGACGCCCTTACGGTCCTTGCTTGCGAGGCAGGACCTTTGCCGCCTCTGGTGCAACGAAATTCAAAGGGTATAGCAGTGCGTCAGGCGTTTGCGGCCATTCTTCTATCCATCGCGTCTCCATTGAAATCCGTCGTCGCCGCCTTGCTGGCCGTCGCGATCGGACTTGCCGCGACGGGACCGTCGGCGGCAAATTCCAAATACGCAGCGATCGTCATCGACGCCAACACCGGCAAGACGCTGTTTTCCTCCAGCGCCGATCTGCGGCGCTATCCGGCGTCGCTGACCAAGATGATGACGCTCTACATGGTGTTCGAGGCGATGGCCGCCGGCAAGATCACCAAGAAGACCTCCATCCCGGTTTCCCGCAATGCCGCCGCCGAGCCGCCGACGAAGCTCGGCGTCAAAGCGGGCAACTCCATCACCGTCGAAACGGCGATCTATTCCCTGGTGACGAAGTCGGCGAACGACGCGGCGACGGCGCTTGCCGAGTATCTGGGCGGCTCCGAGAAAGAGTTCGCGCGGATGATGACGGCCAAGGCGCGGAAGCTCGGCATGACCGGCACCGTATTCCGCAATGCCCACGGCCTGCCCGATACGGCGCAGTTCTCGACGGCGCGCGACCTGGCGACCCTCGGCATCGCGCTGAAGGAGCACTATCCGCAGTATTACAACTATTTCTCGACGCGGTCCTTCACCTATGGCCGCAAGCGCATGGCCAATCACAACCGCCTGCTCGGCCGCGTCAAGGGCGTCGACGGCATCAAGACCGGCTACACCCGCGCGTCGGGCTTCAACCTGGTTTCGTCCGTCTCGCAGGGCGACCGCCGCATCGTCGCGGTGGTGATGGGCGGGACCAGCGGCGGCTCGCGCGACAAGCACATGGCCGAATTGATCCGGCAGTACATGCCCAAGGCATCGACCAAGGGCAAAGGCGCGCCTCTCGTCGCCAGCGCCGGCGGTTCGCCGATCAGCGCTCTCGCGAAGGTTTTCCTGCCCAAGAACGATGCGCCGACGCCGGAAGCCCGTCCCGAGGAAGAGGTCGTGGCCGCAGCGGAAGACGAGGTCGCGGCCGTCGAGGAAGAGGTTGCGGCCGTCGAAGAAGACGTTGCGCCCACTCCCAAGCCAAAGTCCGTGTTTGTGGAAACCCTCGAATCCGCCCCGGTGGAGCAGGCCTATGCGCAACCTTCGCCCGACCGTTTTGGCGACGATGTGGATCCGGTCGAGACGGCTTCGGTCGCGCAGTCAGGCTGGGCGATCCAGGTCGCATCGTCGCCGAGCAAGTCCGAGGCTGAGGTCGTGCTGGCCAAGACGACCAAGCAGGCGCCAGCGGTTCTTGCCCATGCGTCCGGCTACACGGTGACGTTCGACAAGGGCGGCGTGACCTATCACCGCGCGCGCTTCGGCGGCTTCAATTCCAAGGCCGCGGCATGGAAGGCCTGCACCGCGCTCAAGAGAAAGAAAATCGACTGTTACGCCGTCGAGAACTGACGAACGGCGGAACAGCGTCTCCCGGAAAGTATCGTGTCGAAGGAGAACTAGTTGTGATTCGTGAGCAAGACGTCCTTGGCTTCGTTGATCCGCGCCGCCAGGAAAGACGTACCGCCGAGGTCGGGGTGCAGGCGCTGCATCAGGCGGCGATGCGCCTTGCGGATATCCGCCGCGGTGGCGCCCGCTTCAAGACCAAGGATCTTGTAGGCCTCCTGCTTAGTCATGGCGCCCGTACCTGGCGGAACGCCCAGCCCCTCGCCACCACCCGCATTCGGGTCTTCGCGCCAGACGGGAAACCGGCCATCAAGATACGTCTCTAGCAATTGCCGACTTTCGGGGTCTCCCGGAAGCTCCGCATAAAGCTCGCGCAGCTCGTTCAGCGCCAGGTCGCCCAGCGTCCGGCCTTCGTGCCGGCCGGCCAGAACCAAGCCCTCCAATCGCCCGCTGTCGTGGTCGAGCTCCATTTCAAGCGCAGCGGTTCGCACTGTGGAGCGCTTGCCGGGGGTCTTTCTGCGCCCGCTACGCACCCGGCTTGAGGTGAACCAGGCCAGCGCCGCCGACAATATCATGCCGCCCAGTCCGGCCCTGCCGGTGAACAACACCCCGACACCGATGACGGCGAGTATGGCCGGACCGGCATAGCGCACGGTGTTGGCCAAGGCGGCCGGTTCCAGCCGGAGGAACGTGGCCACCACGAGAACCAGGACCAGCAGGCCGGTGACTATGCCGAGAAAGATGCTCATTACGAACCGCTTCCCCGCAAATGTTCTATCATCAGGCGGTCTTCCGGTCGGCCGCGCGCCTCAAGCGCCTTCAAGCCGCCGGTGGCGAACACGGCCACGGCAGAAAGCAGTTTCGCAAGCGTGGCAGCGGCATTGCGGTCGAAGCGGAACCAGGCGCCCTTCGACAGGCGCGCTATCTCCTTGAACGCGGCTTCGGCGGCCGGATCGCGGCCTTCCTGGAAGAGGAAGACCGGCACGCCGTGCAGGCCGAGATTGCCCGCCTTCACAGACAGGTCGTCGATCTTCTCCTCCATCGCATCGCCAATATAGACAAGCGCATTGACCTTTTCGCGCGCGGTCTCCTTCAGCGCGAACGACAGGACCTTGCCGATCTGGGTATGGCCGCCGCGGCAGTCGATGCTGCTCATCAGGCGCTTCAGACCCGCCGTGTCCGATACGAAAGCGGAAGCGCGGCATTCGTCGAGACCGCGAAAATAGACCAACTGCACCTTGAGGCCGCCTGTCTTTCCGACCGCATCGAACATCTCGCCCTGCAAGGAGCAGGCGAGATCCCAGGTCGGCTGGCGGCTCATCGTTGCGTCAAGCGCCAGTATGAGGCGCCCCTGCCCCTTTCCCGCGACGGCCCCGAGGGCGCGCGCCTGCCTGACAAAGGCCTCGATTTCGGAAGATTCCGAGCGGGCCGCTGGACCGGGAACCTTTGCGGGCATCTTCTTGTCGCTCATGCTGAAGAAGATGTGGCGAAGCCGGCCCGCTTGCAAGTCCGGCGGCAGATCGCCGGCCGGCGAGACACGCGGCTAAAGAAGGCCGAGTTCGGCCAGTTCGCGGCGCAGCTTAGGCGGCATAGCCATCAATTCCGCGTGGGAGGTTCCAATATCGGCCGGAGCGTCGGGTTGTTTCAGGTAGCGCCAGCCCTGAAACGCGCGGCGCGGCTGCCATTCGGTGCGCACGACGGCGGGGGCGAGGATCAAATGGCAGCGCGATATGCCTTCCGAATCAATGAAAGGCCGGATGTCGAGCAGCCTCTGGCGGCACTGGACCTGCGCCTTGATCACCCAGTAGAGCGAGCCGCCATCCAGCAGCTCGTTACCACGGGTGGGCATCATGCGTGTCGTGTGGAATTGCTCGGCCGGTTCGCCTGCGCGCCGGCGTTCGTCGAGCCGGAAGGCGATCCACTCTTCCAAATCCTCGACGCTGTCGCAGCCGACGCAGAGCTTTATCAGGTTCAAAGCCATAGCGCGTTTACTACGCCGCAAATTGGAAACGAAAAAGGCCTGGCAGCGTTGGGTCCACATGTTTGCGCACGGTGCTGGGCGCAGGCAAACAGGAGAACCCCATGTCAGTAGCGAAAAATACCGAGATCACCGCATCCGGCTCGACCATCGAGGGGGCGATCGCCCACGGTGTCGACCGCGCGTCCGCGACGCTGAAAAACGTCAAGCAGGTCTGGGTCAAGGAGATTGTCGCCAAGGTCGACAACGGCAAGGTCTCCGAGTACCGCATCGATATGAAAGTTACGTTCGTGCTCGACGACGCATAGCGCGTTGGCCGGAAATCGGAATCGATTTTCGGTGAGCACTATGCGCATATTCAAAGACTTACAGCGTCCTTTGCACGTCTAATAAGACGCGCGGCTCTGTAGGATCAGCACTCGACCACGTTCACCGCCAGGCCGCCGAGGCTGGTTTCCTTATAGCGCTCATTCATGTCCATGCCGGTCTGGCGCATGGTTTCGATCGCGGCGTCGAGAGGCACGAAATGCGTGCCGTCGCCCTTGATGGCGAGCGAGGCGGCGGTGACGGCCTTGACCGCGCCGAGCGCGTTGCGTTCGATGCAGGGAACCTGCACCAGCCCGCCGACGGGATCGCAGGTCATGCCGAGATGATGCTCAAGCGCGATCTCGGCGGCGTTCTCGACCTGTTCGGGCGATCCGCCCATGACCGCGCAGAGTCCTGCCGCGGCCATAGCGGACGCCGAGCCGACCTCGCCCTGGCAGCCGACTTCGGCTCCCGAGATCGAGGCGTTCGTTTTGATTATGCCGCCCACCGCCGCGGCCGTCAGCAGGAAATCGCGTATGCTCGGCTGGTCGGCTTCGGGATGGAAATGCAGCCAATAGCGCAGCACTGCTGGCAGCGTGCCCGCCGCGCCGTTGGTCGGCGCCGTCACGACACGGCCGCCGGCGGCATTCTCCTCGTTGACCGCCATGGCGTAGATCGACAGCCAGTCATTGGCGAGCAGCGGGTTGGGCCGGTTCTGGCTCCACTGCTCCTGCAACTTGTCGTGCAGCATGCGCGCGCGGCGGCGAACCTTGAGGCCGCCGGGCATGATGCCGTCCTGCGAAAGGCCGCGCTCGATGCAGCTGCGCATCGCATCCCAGATGCGGTCCAGCCCGGCGTCGAGTTCCTCGCGCGGCATGTGGATTTCTTCGTTTACACGCTTCATCTCGGCGATCGACAGGCCGCTGCGCCTGGCCATGTCCAGCATTTCGACAGCGTTCCTGAACGGGTACGGCACCTTTGGGCCGGCGGGCGCGGCCGCGCGCGTCTTCATGCGCTGCAATTCTTCCTCGGAGACTACGAAACCGCCGCCGATCGAATAATAGATTCGCTTCAAGAGTAGGCGATCGTCCGAATCGTAGGCGTAGAACGCCATGCCGTTGGCGTGGCCGGGCAGCGGCGTCTTCTTGTCGAGCACAAGGTCAGCAGAGGGATCGAAGCGGTAGGACGGATGCCCCGGCGGGAAGATCCGGCCCTCAGCCTTGATCTTCCCAATGACGCCGTCGGCCAGATCGGGATCGACGGTTACCGGCGTTTCGCCGGCGAGCCCGAGAATCACTGCGCGGTCGGTGCCGTGGCCGATGCCGGTATAGGCGAGCGAGCCATGCAGGCTTACGGCGATGCGCTCGACCTTCGCGCCGGCCGGGCGCGGCCAGTCGTCCCCTGCTATCTCGTCGAGGAATCGACGCGCAGCCGTCATCGGCCCCATCGTGTGCGAACTGGATGGGCCGATCCCTATCTTGAACAGGTCGAATACCGAAAGGAACAAGCCTGGCGCTCCTGCAGCGAATTACTCAGCGTATCGCATATAGTGCGATGTTTCCGCTGTTTTGAGCGACTGGGCTTACCGGGGTCCGACCCCGCCTGCTCCACCAACGACGCGGCCGCTGTCCGGCCAAAGAAAAAGACGCGGGGAGAACCCCGCGTCTTCCTGCAAATTCCGTCGATGTGGCCTGGTTCAGCTTGCCGCCAGGACCGCCGCGGTTTCCGATCCGCCAACAAGCCAGGCCAAGAGAAGAATGCTCGCAAACCCGACTACTGCCTTGGCGGTCACGCCCCAGCAGGACTTCTGAATGCCGTCGTCCATAGTTTTCCTGTTTACCTGTCGCCCCCGGAGCGGCTGTCTCGCCGTCTTGTTTCCGGCCCCATTTCTGGAGCGTGTAGTTAGGCCGTTGCCGGCCGCTTCGCAATGGGAAAAATGGCGAAAGCGAGGCGGATTCTGCATGGCTGCCATGCAATCACGCTGCGCATTTTAATCAAATCAGAGACTTAGGCGCAATTTACCGTAAACGCATTATCAAGGCCTGTGACCGGATTGCGGCTCGCCCGGACAGCGGGGCGGAGCGGATATTCGGGATCGTTTCGTGATAAGAATTTTCGCCATGGGCGATTCTCTGTTCCTGACCGGTGCCGACATTGCGGCGTTGGCGTTTTTCCTGGCGATATGGGTGGTGCACGGCCTCGCTGCCGACGGCAGGCTGGTCGGCCGGATGTCGCTCACTACGGCCATGAACGCGCAGCGCGAAGCCTGGATGCGCACGATGGCGCGGCGCGAACTGCGCATGATCGACACCAGCATCATGGTCGGGCTGCAGCAGGGCACGGCTTTCTTCGCATCGAGTTCGCTGCTGGCCCTTGGAGGCTGCTTCGCCCTGCTTGGCGCATCCAACGACGTGCTGTCGGTGCTTTCGGACCTGCCGCTGGCGGATGCGCCTTCGCGCCAGGTTTTCGAGATCAAGGTGCTGGGCCTGATGGCGCTGCTGGCCTATGCCTTCTTCAAGTTCGGCTGGTCGTACCGGCTGTTCAATTATTGCTCCATCCTGGTGGGCGCGGTACCGATGCACAAGGAAGGCGCGGCCGATCCCGCGGCCATGGAGGCGGCGATCGGCCGGGCGACGCGCATGAACGTGCTGGCCGGCCGGCATTTCAACGCCGGCTTGCGCGGAGTCTTCTTTTCGCTCGGCTATCTCGGCTGGTTCGTCGGCCCGGAGGCATTCGCGCTGACCACGACGCTTTTGTTTGCGGTGCTGTTGCGTCGGCAGTTCTTTTCGGCCGCAAGGCTCGCAGTCATCGAGGAAACGCCTCAGGCCGGTCCGGGGAACGGATCGTCGATCCGGCCCGACAGCCAGTAGGCGAACAGACCGATCCATTCGCGGATCGCTACCGTCGTGTTCTGGAGGGCGTCGGCGGCATTGTCGCGGAACAAGCCGAACCCCTCCTCGCCCGATGTGCGGTAGTCGACCGGCCAGGGCAGCACATCGAAGCCGGCTTTCCGGAACAGCGCCATCGAGCGCGGCATATGGAAGGCGGAGGTTACCAGCAGCCAGGTTTCGCCAGGCTGCGGCGTCACCAGCTCCTTCGTGAATACGGCATTCTCGAACGTATTGCGCGAGCGGTTTTCGAGGATCAGCCGCACGGGCGCTACGCCGAGCGCGGTCAGCAGCCGCGGCGCCGTGTCGGCGTCGCCTTCGCCCTTGAGGATGAGCGCTCCGGTTCCCCCGGTGACGACAATCTTCGCGGTGGGATAGCGGCGGGCGAGAATGGCGGCCTCGACGAAGCGGTCGCCGCCGCTGTTCATCTCATAGCCGCCGCGCGCCAGGTTGACCGCGCCTTCGAAACCTCCGCCTAGGACAACGATGCCGTCGACGGATTGGGAAAGGCAGGCCGGCCGGGCGAACCGCTCCTCCAGCGGGTTGAGCAGAACGGCTCCGAGGGACGTCCAGGCCGACAATATGAGAATTGCGGCCGCGGCGATGTCCAGCGTCAAACCGGTGCGCCGCCAGCCAAAGAAAGCGGCGAGCAGGCCGGCCGCAAGAAGCAGAATCGAAAAATTCAGCGGCTGGGCGAAGAAGCCGAAGACCTTCGAGAGATAAAAGAACATCCCGTCACCTCATTGATGGCGGGGGAATCTCTACCACCATTTCTCCGGCTCAAACCGCCCTGCCGCCTGCTCGATAACATGGGCGGTCTGGAACAGCGTCTCTTCGTCGAATGGCCTGCCGATCAACTGCAGGCCGAGCGGCAGGCCGCACGCGTCGAGGCCGGCAGGCACCGCGATGCCCGGCAGACCGGCCATGTTCACCGTCACGGTGAAGATGTCGTTCAGGTACATCTTCACCGGGTCCGCATTCATGTCCTGGTCGGCAATGCCGAAGGCGGCGGAAGGCGTGGCCGGCGTCAGGATCACGTCGATACCGGCGGCAAAGACGTTTTCGAAATCGCGCTTGATCAGAGTGCGGACCTTCTGCGCCTGCAAATAGTAGGCGTCATAATAGCCGGCCGACAGCACGTAGGTGCCGATCATGATGCGGCGCTTGACCTCGCGGCCGAAACCGGCGGCCCGGGTCTGCTCGTACATGTCAGTGATGTCCTTGCCCGGCACGCGTAGCCCGTAGCGGACGCCGTCATAGCGGGCGAGGTTGGACGAGGCTTCGGCTGGCGCGACGATATAGTAGGCCGGCAGCGCGTATTTGGTGTGCGGCAGCGAAATGTCGACGATCTCCGCGCCGGCATCCTTCAGCCAGGCGATGCCCTTCTGCCAAAGCGCCTCGATCTCTTCCGGCATGCCGTCTACACGGTATTCCTTCGGAATGCCGACCTTCATGCCCCTGATTGGACGGCCGATGGCGGCTTCATAGTCGGGTACCGGGAGATCGGCCGAAGTGGTGTCCTTCGGGTCGGCGGAAGCCATGGATTTGAGCATGATGGCGGCGTCGCGCACATCGCGCGCGATCGGCCCCGCCTGGTCGAGCGAGGAGGCGAAGGCTACCACGCCCCAGCGCGAGACGCGGCCGTAGGTCGGCTTGATGCCGACCGTGCCGGTGAACGCCGCGGGCTGGCGGATTGACCCGCCCGTGTCGGTCGCGGTGGCGCCTGCGCAGAGCCATGCCGAGACGGCCGTCGCCGAACCGCCCGACGAGCCGCCTGGCACGAGCTGAGCATTGTCGAGCGTGCGGGTCTTGGTCGCGCCTCCCGAGGAAACAAATCCGCCGTCGCCCTGGTGCGTCGTGGGCATCACCACAGTGTCGATGCGCGAGCGCCGCCAAGGATTCACGACAGGACCGTAGTAGGAAGTCTCATTGGACGAGCCCATGGCGAATTCGTCCATGTTGAGCTTGCCCAGCATGACCGCGCCGTCGGCCCAAAGATTGGCGGTGACGGTCGACTCGTAACGCGGCTTGAAACCGTCCAGCACATGGCTGCAGGCCTGCGTGTGCACGCCTTCGGTGCCGAACAGATCCTTGATGCCGAGCGGGATGCCTTCGAGCGCGCCGCCCTCGCCCCGGCCGAGCTTTTCGTCGGAAGCCTTCGCCATCTCCCGGGCTTTGTCGTGGGTGACGGCGACGTAAGCGTTGAAGGCGGGATTGGCAGCGTCGATAGCGGCAAGATAGGCATTGGTCAGTTCGGCCGCCGAAATTTCCCTGGCGCGGAGCTTTTCGCGCCCCTCGGCGATGGTCAGTTTCGTCAAGTCGGTCATTAGGCAATCTTCTTTTCGTAAAAGCGGGAAAAGCCGGAGTCTGGATAGTCCAAAACTGCGCCGCAAACTGTAAATCCGCCGCGCTCATAGACACGGTAGGCCGGCTCAAAACCTTCGGCTTCGCCGGTTTCGAGAACGAGCCGGATCATTCCCTCTTCACGCGCAAGCTGCTCGATGCGCTGCAAGAGATCCGACCCGACACGCTGACCGCGCACCGAAGGCAACGTGAACATGCGCTTGACCTCGCCCAGCCCGTCGCCGTGCTCCTTGAGAGCGCCCATGCCGACCGGGCGACCGTTCTCGTCGCGCGCGACGAATAGCGTCACCGTCGGATCGGCCATCTGTTCGACGGTCAGCTGGAACTGAAACTCGCGCGGCGTCAGCGGGATCAGATAGGCGTTGAGTTCGGCGACGAGCATGCGCACGTCGTCCTGCAGCGGGGTCTCGACCGCGATGGACAGTGCCACGGTGCTACTCCACGACCTTCGGCACGAGAAAGAAATTCTCGTCGGTCGCCGGCGCATTGGCGACAATATCACCGGCCTTGCTGCCGTCGGTGACGATATCGGCGCGCTTCTTCATCGCCATCGGCGTCACCGAAGTCATCGGCTCGACGCCGGTCACGTCGACCTCGTTCAGTTGCTCGACGAAACCCAGTATGGCGTTGAGTTCGCCGGTCATGCGCTCGGCGTCTTCCTCGGTCACGGCGATACGGGCGAGATGCGCAACGCGCTTCACTGTCTGGAGATCAACGGACATTCGTGCCTCGGCAAGAAACGGGATGGGTCGCCCGCGCTATACCGGCGCGGCGCGGCGCGCGCAACAATGATGTCTGGTTCAGTCCGTTCGCGGCTAAACGTCCCGCGCTTCGCCCACCTTCGGCAGAACGACCTCCACGCCTGAGCCTTCCATGCCGGCCGTGAATTTTTCGGCGGTCTGGTCGATCATGCCGAAGGAGGCGTAGTGGCAGGGGATCACCGTCTCGAACTTGAAGAAGCGGCGGCAGGCGAGTGCGGCCACAGCGCCGCCCATGGTGAAGCGGTCGCCGATCGGCACGATGCCGATCTTCGGCTCGTGCAGTTCGTTGACCAGGGCCATGTCCGAGAAGATGTCGGTGTCACCCATGTGGTAGAGCGTTCGCTCGTCCGGAAAATGCAGGACAAGGCCGCCGGGATTGCCGAGATAGGTGTTTTGTCCGCCCTCCCCGGGAAATGACGAGGAGTGCAGCGCTTGGACAAATGTGGTGGTGAAGCCGCCGCAATCGACCGTGCCGCCGAGATTACCGGGGTTTATCCTGTCGCCGCTGACGCCCTTGCCGACCAGATACATGCAGACCTCGAAATTGGCGACCAGCATCGCGCCGGTCGCCTTCAGGATGTCGGCCGCGTCGCCGATATGGTCGCTGTGGCCGTGCGTGAGCAGGACGTGGGTGACGCCTTCGGCCGGGCCCTGCCACGGCTTCTTCCACGACGGATTGTCGGTGAGGAAAGGATCGATAAGGATCCTGGCGCCGCCTGCTTCCACACGAAAAGCGGAATGTCCGAACCAGGTCAGTTTCATGCTAGCGTCTCCTCGATTTTTCCTCGCCGGAAGGATAGAACGCAGGCGGTCCAAGTCAAAAGGAAAGCCATGACGTCTTGAGCATCTCGACCATCGAGGAGTTGCCCGCCCACCTCGCCGGCGGCAAGACGCTCGCGGGGCTCGACCTCGGCGACAAGACGATCGGCGTGGCGGTATCGGACCGCGGGCTTTCCTTCGCGCATCCGCGCCCCGTCATCATCCGGAAGAAGTTTTCAGTCGACGCGACGGCCCTGCTCGACCTGCTTGGGCGGGAGAATGCCGGCGCGGTGGTGATAGGCCTGCCCGTCAACATGGACGGCAGCGAGGGCCCCCGCGCGCAGGCGTCGCGCGCCTTCGTCCGCAACATCGCCCGGATGACCGAGCTGCCCTTCGCCTTCTGGGACGAGCGCCTGTCGACAGTCGCGGCTGAGCGCACGCTGATCGAGATGGACATGTCGCGCGCCAAGCGGAAGACGAAGATCGATTCGGCGGCGGCCGCCTTTATCCTGCAGGGCGTACTGGACCGGCTTCACGCATTGGGCGAGGAAATCACGCCAAGATAGCGTTCGCGGCGGATTCTTGCCCAGGCCACCACCTGCCGGCGGCGGCGAAATGCGTAGATGGCGAGCAGGATCAGCGTGTCGAGGACACAAGCCTTCGCCACCATGCCGGGGATGATCCCGGGGTCGATGCCGAGCGTCTCGCCGTAAAGCTGGAACACGAGGTCGTGGGCCTGCCGGGTCAGCATGACATAGCCGAAATGGATGTCGTGATACGAGAGGCCGTACCAGCCCCAGAATATGACCAGCGGCAGAGCCCAGAGCGCGAGCACGTAGCGCATCAGTTGCCTCCACCAAAATTTGCGTCGGTTCGCCCGGACAGGCGCGACAGCATTGAAACATGCGCAGCGCCGAGCGCCATGATGCGCGCGGCTGCACGGATGTCGTTTTCACCCGGCGATGCAGAGATGACGGCGGCGAGGCGCTCGGCCTGGATCGCCAGATAAGATGCCAACAGCGCCGCCAGATGAACGGCTACGGCCGGATAGAGCCCGGCCACGACATTCACCGATCCGCAAATCATCAGCAGCGAGATCAAAAGGGCCGCCGAAGCAAACGCCATGCTCGTGACATCGCCGCCTTCAGCCGCGGGATCGCCCAACACGGATGCGGCGAAGGCCCAGAAGAAGAGCATCGCGCAGACCGCCGAAGCGAGCGACAGGAGCGGCGTCGCGGCGGCATGGGCGAGCAGGTCGCCCTCCGCGAGGCCGAGCATGCCCAGCGCCTGCGCGGCGCCGCCATTTCCGCCCATGACGCACGCCATCGACAGCAGCGCGAACGCGGCCGCCCAATGGAAGGTGAGAAAGGATATCAAAACACGCGGCATGGGAATCCTGCTTGGTTCAGATCACAGTGGGGCTTGCCGGTGATGCCCGCAATGGAAACCATTCGTTAAGGTTAACGCGGCAGCGCCCGCTGTTGATAAGGCGGGCGCACCCGTGACGGACAAGGAATGTTGTACCTGGCGCTCTCCGCGGCTGTGCCGACGGCGATGAACGGCTATCTCCTGGCGCGCCATCTCGGCGGCGACGCGGAACTCTATCCCGCGGCCACTCAGACGGCGGGATAGAGCGTGTCGACGATCATTCGGGCATCGTGGCGCGCGTCGATCATGCCGTAGGTGCCTCGCCACTGGCCGGCGAGCCGGGTTTCGATGAACGCGTCGGCAATGCGCCCTGCCCCCAGCCGCTTCAGCTCGGCCGCCGCAGCCGAAAGCGCCAGTTGTTCCGTCAGGATCCTGGCGGAGCCCTCGTCCGAGGAGGCAACCTGCATGGCAGCGCGCAGCACGCCGGTCGTGCCGCGCCCGCCGGCGCCCAGGTCGCGCTCTATCCCCGAAAGCACGTCGTCGAAAAGGCCAGGCGCACGGCCGAGCACGCGCAGCACGTCCAGCGCCATGACATTGCCCGAGCCCTCCCATATCGCGTTGACGGGCGCTTCCCGGTAATAGCGGGCGAGCGGCGCTTCCTCGATGTAGCCATTGCCGCCGAGGCACTCCATGGCCTCGTAAAGCAGCGCCGGCGCGATCTTGCAGACCCAGTACTTGACCACCGGGGTCATGGCGCGGGCGAAGGCCGCCTCGCCGCGATCGTTGGCCGCCTCGTCGAAGGAGCGGGCGAGCCGGAACGATAGCGCGGTAGCTCCCGCCACATCGAGCGCCATATCGGCCAGCACGCGCTGCATCAGCGGCTGATCGATAAGGACGGTACCGAAAACCTGGCGGTGGCGCGTGTGGTGGACCGCTTCGGCAAGGCCGGCGCGCATGATCGCCGACGAGGCGACCGCGCAGTCGAGCCGGGTCAGCGTGACCATGTCCATGATGGTCTTTACCCCTGCCCCCGGCTCGCCGACCATTTCGCCGATGGCGTTGACGAACTCGACTTCGGACGAGGCGTTGGAGCGGTTGCCGAGCTTGTCCTTCAGGCGCTGAAAGCGAAAACCGTTGCCTGTGCCATCGCCAAGAAGGCGGGGCACCAAAAAGCACGACAGGCCTTCGCCAGCCTGGGCCAGCACCAGGAACGCATCCGACATCGGCGCCGACATGAACCATTTGTGGCCGGTCAGGCGATAGAAGCCGCTGCCGGCACGCTCGGCGCGCGTGGTGTTGGCGCGCACGTCGGTTCCGCCCTGTTTTTCAGTCATGCCCATGCCGAGCGTCAGCCCGGTCTTTTCGACCGGTGGCTTCTGGCTCTGGTCGTATTTGCGCGTGGTGACGCGCGGCGCCCATTCCCGAAATAGTTTTGGGGCGGCCATCAGCGCGGCCAGCGAGGCGCTGGTCATGGTGATGGGACAGAGATGGCCCGATTCCAACTCGGCCGTCAGATAGAAGCGGGCCGCGCGCACCTGGTGGCGCTTGCCTGTCTCGGTGCTGCCGTTCTCCCATATCGACGAATGCAGGCCGTTGGCGACCGAGCGGCGCATCAGCGCGTGGTAGGCGGGATGGCATTCCACCACATCGGCGCGCCTGCCCTGGCGGTCGTGGGTCCTGAGCTTCGGCGTCTCGGTATTGGCGAGCCGAGCCAATTCCTGCGCCTCGTGCGTCATCACGAAACGGCCTACCTGGTCGAGTTCCTTGCGAACCGGCTCCGAAAAATCCTCGGCAAGCTGCACCAGCAGCGGATCGCCCCGCCAGGCATTGCTTCCCGTCAGTGGCGGGGGCTGGTTCGTCACCTCGTGCGTCACGCAACGTCCTTCAACATTCTCCGGGCGCTCGCGCCGAATCCGGAAACGCCGTGCTGGCCTTATAGCCGAAGCGGCGCGGAACGCGCGACGAAAATCCCCGGGACAACCTTCACAATCGGGGCGCGCCGCTTGCAGCCGACCAAGCCGCGGCCTATAGCACCCCTTTAATGACCGACGCTCCGTCCCTGCCGCTTTATCCGCACCGCCATCTGCTTGGCATAAGGGACCTGTCTCCCGCCGACATCGAGCTTCTGCTCGACCGGGCCGACGCCGCGGTGTCGATCTCCCGGCAGCCCGAGAAAAAAACCTCGACGCTGCGCGGGCGCACCCAGATCAACCTTTTCTACGAAGCCTCGACGCGCACGCAGTCGTCCTTCGAGCTGGCGGGCAAGAGGCTCGGGGCGGATGTTATGAACATGTCGGTGGCAAGCTCTTCGGTGAAGAAGGGCGAAACGCTGATCGATACGGCGATGACGCTGAACGCGATGCGGCCGGATATCTTGATCATCCGTCATCAATCGGCGGGCGCGGCAGCGCTTCTCGCACAGAAGGTCGGCTGCTCGGTGGTCAATGCGGGCGACGGCGCGCACGAGCACCCGACGCAGGCGCTGCTCGACGCGCTGACGATACGCCGCGCCAAGGGGCCGCTGTCAAAGCTGATCGTCGCGATCTGCGGCGACATACTGCATTCGCGCGTCGCCCGCTCGAACATCATCCTGCTCAACGCGCTCGGCGCACAAGTGCGCGTGGTGGCGCCTTCGACTTTGCTTCCATCGGGCATCGAGAAGATGGGCGTTATCGTCGCGCATACCATGGCGGAGGGGCTGAAGGACGCCGACGTGGTGATGATGCTCAGGCTGCAGCGCGAGCGCATGGCGGGCTCTTTCGTGCCGTCGGTGCGCGAATATTTCCACTATTTCGGCCTCGACGCCGAGAAGCTGAAGGCGGCGAAGGATGGCGCGCTGGTGATGCATCCCGGCCCGATGAACCGCGGCGTCGAAATTGCCTCCGAGATCGCCGACGGGCCGCAAAGCGTGATCCAGGAGCAGGTAGAGATGGGGGTCGCGGTTCGCATGGCGGTAATGGAGGCGCTGCTCGACCCGCGCCGCAACCGCGACAGGCATTCGGCATGAGCGTCACGGTCTTTCAGCACGCCCGCATCGTCGACCCGTCGCGAGGCATCGACGAGACCGGCACCGTCATCGTCGACGGCAAGAAGATCGTGGCGGCCGGCGCTTCCGCCTCGAACCAGGGCGCGCCCGAGGGCGCGACCATTGTCGACTGCCGCGGCAAGGCGATCATTCCGGGCCTGATCGACGGGCGGGTGTTCATTGGCGAGCCTGGCGGCGAGCATCGTGAGACGATCGCTTCGGCGAGCCTTGCCGCCGCGGCCGGCGGAGTCACCTCGATCGTCATGATGCCCGACACCGATCCGGTGATCGATAATGTCGCGCTGGTCGAATTCGTGCTGCGGGCAGCGCGCGACACCGCGCTGGTCAATGTTTTTCCGGCGGCGGCAATCACCAAAGGGCTCGAAGGCCGCGAAATGACCGAGTTCGGCCTGATGCGCGAGGCCGGCGCGGTCGCCTTCACCGACGGGCGGCACACAATTTCCAATGCGCTGACCATGCGCCGTGCGCTGACCTATGCCCGCGATTTCGGCGCAGTGGTGGCGCATGAGGCGCAGGACCGCGACCTCGCCTCGTCGGGCGTGATGAACGAGGGGCTTTACGCGAGCTGGCTCGGGCTGCCGGGCATACCCCGCGAGGCTGAGGCGATCCCGCTCGAGCGCGACCTGATGCTGGCGCGGCTGACGCGCGGCGCTTACCACGCGGCGAAAATCTCGACAGCGATGTCGGCGGAAGCCGTGGCGCGGGCCAAGGGCGACGGCACAAATGTTACGGCCGGCGTTTCGATCAACCATCTGTCGCTCAACGAAAACGATGTCGGCGAATACCGCACGTTCTTCCGGCTTTCGCCGCCACTGCGCGCCGAGGATGACCGCCTCGCCATGATCGAGGCGCTGCGGAACGGCACGATCGATATCATCGTTTCCTCGCACGATCCGCAGGATGTCGACACCAAGCGCCTGCCCTTCGCCGATGCCGCCGATGGTGCAATCGGGCTTGAAACGCTGCTCGGCGCGGCACTGCGGCTCTATCATAATGACGAGATCCCGCTGATCAGGCTGATCGAAGCGCTCTCGACCGCGCCGGCAAGACTGTTCGGGCTGCCCGGCGGCCGGCTTTCGCCCGGTGCGCCGGCCGACCTCGCGCTGGTCGATCTCGACGAGCCGTGGATCGTCAGCGAGGCCGGCATCCGCTCGCGCTCGAAAAACACCTGTTTCGAAGGCGCCCGGCTGCAGGGCAAGGTCTTGCAAACGCTGGTTGCGGGCCGCACAGTGTTTTCCGTACAGGCCGGCAACTGAGATCGGTCAAAACCCGGGGACGCCATGTTATACACGCAGTTGCTCGCCGCCCTCGCCTTCGGCTACCTGCTCGGCTCGGTGCCGTTCGGCCTGCTGATCACCCGCGCCGCCGGCCTGGGCGACGTGCGCAACATCGGCTCGGGCAATATCGGCGCGACCAATGTGCTGCGCACCGGCAACAAGGGCCTCGCGGCTTTGACGCTCATCCTCGACGCGCTGAAGGGGACCGCGGCGGTGCTGATCGCCGGGATTTACGGACCGGAGCTTGCGCTCGCCGCCGGGCTCGGCGCGTTCCTGGGACATCTTTTCCCGGTCTGGCTGGGCTTCAAGGGAGGCAAGGGCGTGGCAACCTATCTCGGCGTGCTGGCCGGCCTCGCCTGGAATGTGGCGCTGGTCTTCGCCGCGGCATGGCTCGCGGTGGCGTTAGTCATGCGCTATTCGTCGCTCGCGGCGCTGGTTGCGTCACTCGCGGTTCCGCTCACGCTGTTTTATCTCGGGCTCGTCGACTATGCCGCGCTGTTCGCCGTGATGACGGTGATCGTCTTCATCAAGCACCGAGCCAATATCTCGCGGCTGCTGGCCGGCACCGAGTCGCGCATCGGGGCCAAAGGATGAGCGAGCCCGCCGCCGGTCCCCGCCTTAGCGACCGGCAGCGGCTGAGCTGGCTGAGGCTGATCCGGACTCCCAATGTCGGGCCGGCGACCTTTCGCGACCTGATCAATCGCTTCGGCTCGGCCGAGACCGCGCTGGAGATGCTGCCCGAGCTGATGCTGAACGGCGGCGCGCTGCGCAGCCTGCGCATCCCCTCTGTTACCGAAGCCGAGGCCGAGATGGAAACGGCACGGCGCATGGGCGCGCGCTTCGTCTGCATCGGCGAGGCGGACTATCCGGCGATGCTGCGGCGCATGGACAATCCGCCGCCGCTACTGGCGGTGAAGGGGATTGGCGCGGTATTTTTTCTCCCCGCTGTCGCCATCGTCGGCGCGCGCAACGCTTCGCTGGCCGGCATCAAGATGGCGCGGATGCTCGCCGCCGAGTTGGGCCGCGAGGGCAACGCGATCGTATCCGGCCTGGCGCGCGGTATCGATACGGCGGCGCATCACGGCAGCCTTTCGACCGGCACGATCGGCGTTCTGGCCGGCGGCCTGGATCGACCCTACCCGCCTGAAAACGCCGATCTCTGCGACGAGATCGCCGCGAATGGCGGCGCGGTTGTTTCTGAAATGCCGTTCGGCTGGGAGCCGCGCGCGCAGGATTTTCCACGCCGCAACCGCATCGTCGCCGGCATGGCGCTGGGTCTCGTGGTGGTGGAGGCAGCCAAGCGCTCCGGGTCGCTGATCAGCGCAAGGCTCGCGGGCGAAATGGGACGGCTGGTTTTTGCCGTGCCCGGCTCGCCGCTCGATCCGCGCGCAGCCGGCGCAAACGGGCTTTTGAAGGACGGGGCGATCCTCGTCACCGAAACCGCGGACATCATCGAGGCGCTTGCGCCGCTTACCGGCAGGCCAGTTCAGCCGGCCGTTCAACTGGAGGAGCCGCCGGATTTCTCCGCCACGCCGCCGCCCGGCGACGACGACCGCGCCCGCGTCGTCGAAGCGCTCGGGCCGACGCCGACCATAATCGATGAACTGATCCGCCATACCGGACTGCATCCGGCGCAGATGTTCATGATCCTTTTGGAACTCGATCTTGCCGGACGCCTGGAGCGCCACGCGGGCGGGACGGTTTCGCTGGTCGGGTAAGTTTCAGTTAAGCCGCCTCGTCTTCACGGCTGGGGCGTATCAGGACATCGGCTGAAATGCCGAGTTTCTCGTTCAGACGCCGGATCATTTCGATCGAGAGGCCGCGTTTGCGGTTCAGAACCTCGGCGACGCGAGCGCGCGTGCCGATCAGAGGTTCAAGATCCTTGCGAGTCAGCCCCTGCTGCTCCATGCGGAACAGGATTGCCTCGATCGGATCGGGCGGATCGATGGGGTGCATTCTGGTCTCGTAAGCTTCGATGAGCGTCGCCAGCACGTCAAGCCGATCGCCATCAGGCGCGCCGCTTTTTGCTCCCCAAAGACGGCCGACCTCCGCCAGCGCCTCATCATAATCTGCTTCCGTGCGGATCGGCTTCAACTCAATCGTCATGCTGCACCTCCGTCACATCGATCCGGTCGTAGGCTTTGTGTGTTCCAATCCATTTGATCCACACGATCGACTTTTCAAAGTCGACAGCCACGACGAGACGATAATCATTGCCCTTAATGTTGAAGACGATCCTTTCGCCGCTGACGATACTTGCAGTTGCATAAAGCCGTCTTACATCCGCTGAACTCGTCCAATTCGCCTTGCTGACCTCATCAAACCAGGCGTCCAGCGCGCCCTTTACCGCCGGCTGATCCTTACGCCCTTCGAGGCTATCAACGAAAGCGCGCAGGGTCCGCCGGGCAATGATCCTCATTCAGCGAACTTACCACGATCCCATTATGGGAGCAATGTTCACGCGGCGCTGTTTCGTTTGTCGCGGCCGATCCGTGGCGGCCGCTCGCCGCGGATGATTTCTCCCGCTTCCAGGAATGCCATCTCGATCAGATAGGCAAGCATGTCGCAGCGCTCGTTCTCGGCCATCACGCGCAACTGGCCGAGCATGGACTGCATGTACTCAAGCGTTTCAGTGCGTTTCCTGTTGTCGTTGTGGCGCATGCCCAGTGCTCCTCGTCAGCCGGCAGGTCAAACAGCCGCCAACTTCCCTCCCCGCCCCGGCCGGCGAAATCCGCCAGACCTAGGTCGCATGAAGCTTAGCTAATTTACTTAAAGTTGCAAGAAATTAACGTGTATCGCGCAGGTTGCAACAGGTAGCGGACGGCACGAATTTCGGTCCATCCCCTTGACCGGACCGAAAACCGCGGCCATGTGACGGAGCCAATCGACAAGCTACCCGTCGCGCGCAGCGGTTTTTCTTCTCGCGCCACTCAGGAAAATACGAGCGCACATGGACGTCGTCGTCGTCGAATCGCCGGCAAAAGCGAAAACGATCAACAAATATCTTGGACGGAACTACAAGGTTCTGGCCTCCTACGGGCACGTCCGCGACCTGCCCGCCAAGGACGGCTCGGTGAGGCCCGACGACGATTTCGCGATGTCCTGGGCGGTCGACGGGCCGTCAGCCAAACGCCTTACCGAAATCGCCAACGCAGTGAGGGCGGCGGACGGGTTGATCCTTGCTACCGACCCGGACAGGGAGGGCGAGGCGATTTCCTGGCACGTGCTGGAGGTGCTGAAGCAGAAGCGGGCGCTGAAGGACAAGCCGGTCAGCCGCGTGGTATTCAACGCCATCACCAAGCAATCCGTGCTGGACGCCATGGCCAATCCGCGCCAGATCGATGCACCGTTGGTCGACGCCTACCTGGCGCGCCGCGCGCTCGACTATCTGGTCGGCTTCACGCTGTCTCCCGTGCTGTGGCGCAAGCTGCCCGGCGCGCGGTCTGCGGGCCGCGTGCAGTCGGTGGCGCTCAGGCTGGTCTGTGATCGCGAATCCGAGATCGAACGGTTTGTCCGCGAGGAATTCTGGCAGGTCGCGGCCATTCTCGATACGCCGCGCCGGGAAAGATTCGAGGCGCGGCTGACCGCCTTCGACGGCAAGAAGCTGCAGAAGCTCGACATTTCCTCCAAGGCGCAGGCCGACGACATCAAGACGATGCTGGAGGGCGCGAGCTTCAAGGCGCTGTCGGTCGAGGCAAAGCCCACCAAGCGCAATCCCGGACCGCCCTTCACCACCTCGACGCTGCAGCAGGCGGCCTCGTCGCAACTCGGCTTTTCCGCGGTGCGCACCATGCAGGTGGCGCAGCGGCTCTATGAGGGCATGGATATCGGCGGCGAGGCCGCCGGTCTCATCACCTACATGCGAACCGACGGCGTACAGATGGCGCCCGAAGCGCTGGCGGAAGCGCGCAAGGCGATCGTCAAGGAATTCGGCGACAAATACCTGCCGGAAAAGCCGCGCTACTATTCGGCCAAGGCCAAGAACGCGCAGGAGGCGCACGAGGCGATCCGCCCGACGGATTTTTCGCGCAATCCCGCCGCGATGCGCAAATATCTGGATGCCGACCAGGCGCGGCTCTATGAGATGATCTGGAAGCGCGCCATCGCCAGCCAGATGCAGCCGGCCGAGATCGAGCGCACCACGGTCGAGGTCGAGGCGACGAATGGCGGCCGGGTCGCCGGCCTGCGCGCGGTGGGCTCGGTGGTCCGCTTCGACGGCTTCATCGCCGCCTATACCGAACAGAAGGACGAGGATTCGGAGGACGAGGAAAACAAGCGCCTGCCTGAGATCCGGGCGGGCGAGCAGCTTCAGCGCGACGCGATCCTCGCCACTCAGCACACGACCGAGCCGCCGCCGCGCTATTCGGAAGCGACGCTAATCAAGAAGATGGAAGAACTCGGCATCGGCCGGCCCTCGACCTATACGGCGATCCTGAAGACGCTTGAGGACCGCGAATACGTCACCATCGACAAGCGCCGGCTGGTGCCGCACTCGAAGGGCCGGCTTCTGACCGGATTCCTCGAAAACTTCTTCGAGAAATATGTCGAGTATGATTTCACGGCCTCGCTGGAGGAGAAGCTCGACGAGATTTCCGACGGCAAGCTCGCCTGGAAAGACGTGCTGCGCGACTTCTGGAAGGATTTTTCGGCGTCCGTCGAGGACATCAAGGAACTGCGCGTCACCGACGTGCTTGACGCGCTGAACGAAGAACTGGCGCCGCTGGTGTTTCCCGCGCGCGAAGACGGCTCCAATCCGCGCATCTGCCCGAAATGCGGCACCGGCAATTTGTCGCTGAAGCTCGGCAAATACGGCGCCTTCGTCGGCTGCTCCAACTATCCCGAATGCGGCTACACGCGGCAGCTCGGCGAGGCGGCCAATGGCGATGGCGAGAGCATCGAAGGCGAAAACGGCACGAAGGCGCTCGGCAAGGACCCTTACACGTCCGAAGAGATCACGCTGCGCAGCGGCCGCTTCGGCCCATATATTCAGCGCGGCGAAGGCAAGGAGGCCAAGCGCTCGAGCTTGCCGAAGGGGTGGACGCCGGATTCGATCGACCACGAAAAGGCGCTGGCACTGCTTTCCCTGCCGCGCGACGTCGGCAAGCACCCCGAAAGCGGCAAGATGATCTCCGCCGGGCTCGGCCGCTACGGGCCGTTCGTGCTGCATGACGGCACCTACGCGAACCTCGAAAGCATCGAGGACGTGTTCTCGATCGGCCTCAACCGGGCAGTTTCGGTGATCGCCGAAAAGCAGTCCAAGGGCAGAGGCGGCCGGAACGGCGGCACGCCGGCGGCGTTGAAGGATCTCGGAGAGCATCCGAACGGCGGCGGATCGATCACCGTGCGCGACGGCAAATACGGCCCCTATGTCAATTTCGGCAAGGTCAATGCGACGCTGCCGAAAGGTAAGGATCCGATGTCCGTCACGGTCGAGGATGCGGTGGCGCTGATCGCCGAGAAGGAAGCCAAGGGCGGCGGCAGGAAGCCCGCGCGTGGCGCCAAGGCCGCCACGAAAAAACCGGCGGCGAAGAAATCCGCGGCCAAGAAGCCGGCGTCGAAGAAAAAGGACTAGGTCAACTTGGCGAGAAGCATTCCCGGAAGCAAGGGCGGCGGCGGGAAAACCCGCTCCTCCGACACGCCTGCCTCCGGAAGCGCTGCCCGCGATTTCCGCCCGTCGCGCGACGATATCCTTCGCTACATCGCCTCCAATCCTGAAAAGAGCGGCAAGCGCGACATCGCCAAGGCATACTCGCTGAAGGGCGAGGACCGCTTGTGGCTGAAGGATCTGCTGCGCGACCTGCAGGATGAGGGGCTTTTGACCAAGGACCGCAAGCGGCTGATCCGCCGTGGCGCCCTGCCCCATGTCGTGGTGCTCGACATCTTTTCGCGAGATGCCGAAGGCGGGCTCCTGGCGCGGCCGGCAGAGCGCGCGACCGAGGACGACGAGTTCAATCCGATCGTGTCGATCAAGCAGCGCCGCGACGCAAGCGGACCGGCGCCAGGCGTCGGCGATCGTGTGCTCGCCAAGACATTCCCGACCAACGATCCGACAGGCCCGGCCTATACGGCGCGGGTGATGAAAGTATTCGACCGGCAGCGCGAGGCGGTGCTGGGCGTGCTGCGGGTCGGGCACGACGGCACGTTCCGCATCGAGCCCGTCGAGCGGCGGCAGACCGAACTGGTCGTCGAGGCGGAATTCCTGAACGACGCCAAGCCGGGCGACCTGGTCGAGGTAGAGCCGGTGCGCGCCGGCCGCTACGGCCTGCCGCGCGCCAAGGTGCTGACGGTGGTCGGCTCGCTGAACAGCGAGAAGGCGGTCTCGATGATCGCAATCCACGCCCACGAGATCCCGCATATTTTCCCAAAGGACGTGATTGCGGAATCCGAGGCGGTGAAGCCAGCCAGCCTCGCTGGCCGCGAGGATTGGCGCGACCTGCCGCTGATCACCATCGACCCGGCCGACGCAAAGGATCACGATGACGCGGTGTTCGCCGAGCCGGACAGCGACGAGAAAAACCCCGGCGGCGTGGTGGCGACCGTGGCGATCGCCGATGTCGCCGCCTATGTGCGCTCGGGCACCGCGCTCGACCGCGAGGCGCTGAAGCGCGGCAATTCGGTGTATTTTCCGGACCGCGTCGTACCGATGCTGCCGGAGCGTATCTCCAACGACCTCTGCTCGCTCAAGGAAAAGGTCGACCGGCCGGCGCTCGCCGTTCGCATGGTTTTCGCTGCTGACGGCCGCAAGATCCGCCACTCCTTCCATCGCATCATGATGCGCTCGGTGGCGCGCCTCGCCTACCGGCAGGCGCAGGCCGCGATCGACGGCGCGCCTGACGAGACTACCGAACCGATCCTTGAAACCATCCTGAAGCCGCTCTGGGCGGCCTATGAAGTTCTGAAGCGCGGCCGCAACGCCCGCCAGCCACTGGAACTCGACCTGCCCGAGCGAAAGATCCTGCTCAAGCCCGACGGCACGGTCGACCGCGTCATCGTCCCCGATCGTCTCGACGCCCATAAGCTGATCGAAGAATTCATGATCCAGGCCAATGTCGCGGCGGCCGAGACGCTGGAGGCCAAGAAGCAGTTGCTGGTCTATCGCGTCCACGACGCCCCGTCGCTGGCCAAGCAGGAATCGCTGCGCGAGTTTCTGCAGACGATCGGATTGTCGCTGGCGCGCGGCGCACAGCTGAAGCCCGCCCAGTTCAACGGCATTCTCGCGCGCGTGCGCGGCGAGGACAATGAAGCCCTGGTCAACGAGGTGGTGCTGCGCTCGCAGAGCCAGGCGATCTACTCGCCGGAAAACCTCGGCCATTTCGGCCTCAACCTGCGGCGCTACGCGCATTTCACCTCGCCGATCCGCCGCTATTCGGATCTGATCGTGCACCGCGCGCTGATCGGAGCGCTCGGGCTCGGCAAGGACGGGCTGACGCGAAGCGAGGAAGAGCGGCTGGAGGACACTTCGGCGCTGATTTCCGCCACCGAGCGCCGCGCCATGGCCGCCGAGCGCGACACGGTCGACCGGCTGATCGCCGCCTATCTCGCCGAGCGGCTCAACGACACGTTCGACGCCCGCGTTTCCGGCGTCACCAGGGCCGGGTTGTTTGTCCAATTGCCGCAGTACGGCGCCGACGGCTTTATTCCTGTGTCATCTCTCGAAGGCGACTACTATATATTCGACGAAGCCGCCCGTTCGCTCTTCGGCGAACGCACGGGCAAGGGCTTTCAGCTTGCAGATCGAGTCGAGGTCCGCCTGGTCGAGGTCGCGCCGCTGGCAGGAGCCATGCGCTTTGAGATGCTGACCGATCCAAAACCCCTGCCAGGATCGAAGCGGTCGTTTCACAAGGCGAAGGGCCAGAGATCGCGGACCCGCGCATCGCAACCGCGCGGAGGCTCCAACAGGAGACGATGATGGAACAACAGGTATTCGGCGGCGTACATCACACCGGCCGGCCGGCAAGGCCCCTGTGGGAGGCGATGAAGCGCGGCTTTCTCGGGCGCTGCCCGCATTGCGGCGAAGGAAAGCTGTTCTCGTCGTTCCTGACGACCGTGGAGCGCTGCGAGCATTGCGGCGAGGAGATGCACCACCACCGCGCCGACGATCTGCCCGCCTATCTGGTCATCGTCATCGTCGGCCACATCGTCATCGGCGCGTTCATGAGCATCGAAGCGACAAGCACGCTTTCAACCTGGCAGCATCTCGCCATATGGGTGCCGCTGACTATCATTTCCGCGCTCGCGCTGCTGCGACCGATCAAGGGCGCTGTCATCGGCCTGCAATGGGCATACTACATGCATGGCTTTGGCGGCGAAGAGGACCGCATCGAAACGCATCCCGAGGCATAAGCCGCGGGCTGGAACAACCCTCGATCGGCTGGAGCAATTCCGTCCGGCCAGACGCCGCGGTAAGGTTTCGAATGGACGGAATGACCAGATCGCAAGTCGACAAGGCGGAATCGAAGGATTTCGCGCTCGGCAAGGGACCGTTGCGGCCGCGCGATGCGGCAACTCTCATTCTGCTCGACAGAGAGGACGGCGGGTTTCGTGTATTGATGGGCCGCCGCCATTCGCGCCACGCCTTCATGCCCGGCAAGTTCGTGTTCCCGGGCGGCCGCACCGATCCGGCCGACAGCCGCGTTCCCGTCGCGGAAAGCCTTCATCCCGACGAGGAAGCCAAGCTGGCCGGCGCGCCGGGGCGCACCAGCCCTGCCCGCGCCCGCGCCATCGCCATGTCGGCGATACGCGAAACCTACGAGGAGGCCGGCCTGCTGATCGGCCGCAAAGGTCCGTTCGACACGACCAAGCCGGACTGGCAGGGCTTTGTCGAGCACGGCGTTCAGCCCTCGCTTGATGTCCTGCGCTTCGTCGCCCGTGCGATAACCCCGCCCGGACGAGTGCGCCGCTTCGATACGCGCTTCCTGGCGGCGTGGCGAAGCGACGTTGCGGTCGAACTTGCCGATGGCGGGCCGACCAACGAACTCGAGGAGCTTGTCTGGCTGCCGCTTGGCGAGGCCAAGGAGGCGGATGTGCCGGTCATAACCAGGACTGTTCTCGACGAACTCGAAAAGCGGCTGGCGCATGATCCGCTGCTGCACCCGGGCGGGCAGGTTCCTTTCTACCGCATGATCCGCAACCGCTTCATCCGCGACGTCCTCTAACTTTCCCAAACAAAAATGTCCGAGACCATTCCAAAGCAGGCCGAAGACGTGCGCATGCGCTGGCTGTCGATCTCGGCCGCCATTGCCTCGATCAGTGTCGTCGGCATCGCCATCGGGCTCGGCATGCCGCTGCTCAGCATCATTCTTGAAACGCGCGGCCACTCGGCGAGCATGATCGGCCTCAACACCGCGGTCGCCGGCCTCGCATCTATCGCGGCGGCGCCGCTTGCAACCCCGCTGGCGGTGCGCTTTGGCGTCGTCTGGACAATGCTGGCGATGATCGTCGCCGGCGCGCTCGCCTTTGTCGGCTTCTATTTCGCCACCGCCTTCTGGATGTGGTTTCCGCTGCGAGTGGTCCTTCACATGGCGCTGACCGTGCTTTTCATCCTGTCCGAATTCTGGATCAGCACCTCGGCGCCGCCTGAAAAGCGCGGCTTCGTGCTCGGCATCTATGCGACCGTGCTGTCGCTCGGCTTCGCGGCCGGTCCCTGGCTGTTCTCGCAGATGGGCAGCAGCGGCTTTCTTCCTTTCGGCGCGGTCTTCGTGCTGGTTATGCTGGCCACGATTCCGGTGCTGGCTGCGTGGCGCGAAAGCCCGAAAATCATCGTCGACGGCGACGGGTCGCGCGACTTCTTCCGCTATATCTGGCTGGTGCCGACCGCGACCGCCGCGGTGCTGGTTTTCGGCGCAGTGGAGACCGGCGGCTTCGCGCTGTTTCCGGTCTATGGCAACCGCATCGGCTATTCGGAGGCCGACGCGGCGCTGCTCCTCACCATGATCGGGCTCGGCAACGTCTTCATGCAAATCCCGCTCGGCATGATCAGCGACCGCATTCGCGACCGCCGGCATCTGCTGCTCGCCTGCGCGACGGTTGGGCTTGCCGGCATGATCGTGCTGCCGCTCGTCTCGGGCAATTGGCATCTGATGGCGGCGCTGCTGTTCGTCTGGGGCGGCGTGGTGGCGGCGCTCTACACGATCGGGCTGGCGCATCTTGGCTCACGGCTTTCCGGCCACGACCTGGCCAATGCCAATGCCGCCTTCGTGCTCTGCTACGGGCTCGGAATGGTGCTGGGGCCGCAGGCGATCGGGATAGGCATGGATCTCGTCGGAACCGACGGCTTCGGCTGGTCGCTGGCGCTGTTCTTCGCGGCCTACATCGTTCTGGCCGCCAGCCGCATCGCCGCGAGCCGACGTCGGGCTTGACATTCCGGCAACGTTCTTTATGTGTCGCGCCAAGTTTTCCGCGTCCGGGTGATCGCCCGTGTTTCGCCGGCTCGAACTCCAGACACATTAACGGACGAAAATCATGGCCAAAGCCGCAAACATCAAGATCAAGCTTCTGTCGACCGCCGATACCGGATTCTTCTACGTGACCAGCAAGAACAGCCGCACCAAGACGGACAAGCTGTCCTTCCGCAAGTACGATCCGGTCGCCAAGAAGCACGTCGAATTCAAGGAAACGAAGATCAAGTAATCTTCGTCCTGAACTTGAGCATGCAAAGCCGCCTTCGGGCGGCTTTTTTGTTGGCCGGGACCGGGCAGTTTTGCGAATGCGGAGGCTTTGCGGGAAAAGGGGGCCGGCCAGCGATCTGACAGCGGTACGAGGAGGCCACTATGTGTCAGTGCCGGCCGGCCAACCCCATGGACCCAGGAGATGCGGCGGACCTGAGCATCATGGGGTATCTACTTGCGCCGTGGCACGTCCCTCGCACCGGCGCCATTTCCAGCAGACATTTGCGCAAGAGCTTTTAAAAATCAATAGTTTCTTAACCAAGCCTGCCGAATCGCTTGGATTAAGGTAAATTATCATCGGCTGCGGCTTGCCTTTACCCGCTTGGGCGACCGGCTCAGGCGGCTTTGGCAACCACACGGTTGCGGCCTGCGGTCTTGGCCTCGTAAAGCGCTACGTCGGCCCGTTTCATCAGCGCTTCGACCGTGTCCATCCCGCGCTTCAGCGACGAGACGCCAACGCTTACCGTGACGTCCATCGACTGGCCCGACTTGCCGATCGGAAACGGCGTCTGCGCGATCTCGGCGCGAATGCGTTCGGCCACCTTTTCGGCAACCTCGCCATCGGTATCCGGCATGACGACGACGAACTCCTCGCCGCCGAAGCGGCAGGCCAGATCGATGCCGCGCACATTCTTGCGCAGCCGCCTGGCGAATTCGCGCAGCACATCGTCGCCGCCGTCATGGCCGTGCGTATCGTTGATCAGCTTGAAGCGGTCGAGATCGGTGATCATCACCGAAAGCGGCCGCCGTCGCGCCACCGCGCGGTCGAAGAGCGTCTGCAGATGGCTGTCGAGGTAGCGGCGGTTGTGCAAACCGGTCAACCCGTCGGTTACCGCCATCTCGATGGTCTGGGTGACGCTGGCACGCAAATGGTCGTTGTAACGCTTGCGCAGGACCTGCGTGCGCAGCCGCGCCGTCAGTTCCTGCTGGTCGATCGGCCGGATCAGATAGTCATTGATGCCGAGTTCGAGGCCGCGGATGAGGCGCTCATCCTCACCCTCCTCGGCAAGCAGGATGATCGGCAGGAAGCGCGTGCGGTCGAGTGAGCGCAATTGCGAACAGAGCCTCAGCGGATCGAAATCCGCAAACGAAGTGGAGACGATGGCGCATTCATAGGGTTCTTCCGCCGCCTGGAAGAAGCCGGCATGCGGGTCGGTGGCGATATCGAGGTCGGCCGTGTTGCGCAGCATCTTCCTGATGCGATCGCAGGACGATTGGCGTTCGTCGATCAGGAGCACCTTCGGCCGCGTCTCCTCGGCGGCGGGCTTGCGGCTCAAAAGTTCTTCTATGCCGATATTGCGCGTCGTCGAGGCGCGCAGGCGCAATTCGTCCGTGAGCATCTTCAGCCGGACCAGACTTTTCACGCGGGTCATCAGCTGGAGGTCGTTGACCGGCTTGGTCAGAAAATCGTCGGCGCCGGCCTCGAGGCCGCGGACGCGGTCGGAAACCTGGTCGAGCGCCGTGATCATCACCACGGGGATGTGCGAAGTGGCGGGGTCGTTCTTCAGCCGCCTGCAGACCTCGAAGCCGTCCATGCCGGGCATCATGACGTCGAGCAGCACGACGTCGACCTTGCCGTTCTCGCAGGTTTCGATGGCGTCCGGACCGCTGGTCGCGGTCAGCACGTCGAAATACTCGGCCAGCAGCCGCACCTCGAGCAGCTTCACATTGGCCGGAATGTCGTCGACGACGAGGATGCGCGCGGTCATTCTGCGTGAGCTCCGGGGCGGGATCTTTTGGGCATCAGGCGTCGCCCAGGTAGGATTTTATCGTTTCGACGAAGCGCGGCACCGAGATCGGCTTCGAGATATAGGCCTCGCAGCCGCCCTGGCGGATGCGCTCCTCGTCGCCTTTCATGGCGAAGGCGGTGACGGCGATGACTGGAATGGTGTGAAGATCGTCGTCCTCCTTCAGCCACTTGGTCACTTCGAGGCCGGAGACTTCAGGCAGCTGGATATCCATCAGGATCAGGTCCGGCTTGTGCAGACGCGCCAGATCCAGCGCCTCGAGGCCGTTGCGGGTGCGCACGGTCTCGTAGCCGCTGGCCTCTATCAGGTCGCGAAAGAGCTTCATGTTCAGCTCGTTGTCCTCGACGATCATCACTTTCTTGGTCATAGAATTCCCGTCCCGATCGCTGCTTTCGCATCCGCGACCAACATGCACCCGCCAAGGTGCACCAAACCCCGTCGCAAGGCTAACCCAAGATGATTGACGAAACGGAAACCGGCATGCCGAAACACATCGGGTTTTTTCTTCGTCGGTGACGGCTGGGCGCTTGGCCGGCGGCCTTGCCGGGCGCCACGGTTGCGGATACTGCGGAGTAGAATTTTCATTGTAACCTCAAGAAAGCCAAGATGGCTAACAGCGACTTAACACGCCAGAACGCCGAAACGATCGCCATAGAGGCGCTGGGCTTCGTGGCCGCCGACCCGGAGCTCCTGCCGCGCTTCCTGGCGATCACCGGCATCGAGGCGCAGTCGATACGCGAGGCGGCGCGCGAGCCGGGATTTTTGGCCGGCGTGCTGCAGTTCATCCTGGCGCACGAGCCGACTCTGATGAAATTTTCCGAAGCATCCGGCCTCGCCCCGGCAACCGTCGCCGGCGCGCTGCGCCGGCTGCCGCTTGGCGACGACAGCCACGACATCTCGACCTGAGCCGGCCTTAATCATAGGACGAGGCGCATCAGCGGCCGTCCGGCCTTGCGCTCGGCGAGCCGTTCGAAGCCGGCCTTTTCGAAGACGCGCGTCGAGCCTACGAACAGGCCGAGGGAGCGCGAATCCTTCGATTGGTCCATCGGGCAGGCTTCGAGGAAGCGCGCGTTGTTTTGCCTGGCGAAACCGACGCCCGCCGCGACCAGATGGTGGGTCAAACCTTTGCTCCGCGCGCTGTTGCGGATGAAGAAGCAGGAAATCGCCCAGACGGCCGGATCGGTGGCGTCGGCCGGATCGACCGGCGCGGAGCCCCTGCCCTTGTTGTTCCACTGCGGCACGTCGGCGCGCGGGCCGATCTGCATCCAGCCGCAGCCAATTCCGTCCTCGAAGGCGAGCAGGCCGGGCGGCGGGCCGGCTTCAATGCGGGTGCGGATGAAATCCTTGTTGCTGGCGTGGCTTGAGTCGCGCCGGGCGGCCGGCGGGAGGCGGAAATAGGTGCACCAGCAGCCGTAGCAGGCACCCTGCTTGCCGAACAGATCCTCGAAAGCTGGCCAGAGGTCGGGGGTGAGCGGGCGAATGTCGGGGACCATGAAGCACCTCCGCGGCCGCCGCCTTGCCGGCGGGCGTCAGCTATCCTACCATTTGCGATGTTCCGCATATGTTCGTAGCGATGACCCTTCCTGTCAACGATCCCATGCATGGTTTTTGCCGCGACTGCCTCGCCCCGCAGCCGCGAGCAACGACGCGCTGCGCAAGCTGCGGCAGCCCGCGGCTCGCCCGCCATCCGGAGCTCTATTCGCTGCAGATCGCTCATATCGACTGCGACGCCTTTTACGCGGCGGTGGAAAAGCGCGACAACCCGGCGCTGAAGGACAGGCCGGTGATCATAGGCGGGGGCAAGCGCGGCGTCGTCTCGACCTGCTGCTACATCGCCCGCATCCACGGCGTGCGCTCGGCCATGCCGATGTTCAAGGCGCTGGAGGCCTGCCCCGAGGCGGTGGTGGTGAAGCCGGACATGGAAAAATATGTCCGCGTCGGGCGGGAGGTGCGCGAAATGATGCTGGCGCTAACCCCGCTGGTCGAGCCGATCTCGATCGACGAGGCGTTCCTCGACCTCGCCGGCACCGCGCGGCTGCACGGCAGGCCGCCGGCGCTGGTGCTGGCCGGCTTTGCGGCGGCCGTCGAGAAAGAGATCGGCATCACCGTCTCGGCCGGGCTGTCCTACTGCAAGTTCCTGGCCAAGGTGGCGTCGGATTTTCGCAAGCCGCGCGGTTTTTCGATCATCGGCGAGGCCGAGGCCGTGGGTTTCCTGGCGGAGCAGCCGGTGACGCTGATCTGGGGCGTCGGCAAGGCGTTTGCGGCGACGCTGGAGCGCGACGGCATCCGTATGATCGGACAGTTGCAGCGGCTGGAGCGCGGCGAACTGATGCGGCGCTACGGCGCGATGGGCGACCGGCTTTTTCACCTGTCGCGCGGCATGGACGAGCGCCGCGTGCATCCCGAGCACGACGCCAAGAGCGTGTCGGCCGAGACGACGTTCGACACCGACCTTGCCTCGCCCGCCGACCTCGTGCCGATCCTCAGGGCGCTGTCCGAAAAAGTCTCGGCGCGGCTGAAGAAGGCGGGCATTGCCGGCCGCACCGTGGTGCTGAAGCTGAAGACGCAGGATTTCAAGCTGCGCACGCGCAACCGCCAGCTCGGCGATCCGACTAGGCTCGCCGACCGCATTTTCCAGACCGGGCTGCAACTGCTGGAGAAGGAGACCGACGGGACGAAATACCGGCTGCTCGGCATAGGCGTCAGCGACCTTTCCGGCTCGGAAAAGGCCGACCCGCCGGATCTGGTCGATGTGCAGTCGCGAAAACGCGCAATGGCCGAGGGCGCTATCGACGCGCTGCGCGAAAAATTCGGCGGGCGGGCGGTGGAGACGGGATACACATTCGGCCGGGGCCACCGCGGCCGCCTCGCGGGTCCGGAGGACGACGACGAGCCGGAGGTGCGGCATCCGTGGGAGAGGATTTGAGGTTTACAACAACATGGGAGGGGCGGCTCCAAATTGGATAAATGAAATCTCGGAATTATTTATCCTTTGATCCGCCCGCCCGACAGAGGCCTGTCGCTGGCCCACGTTTGCAATTTGGGTCAAGAAAAAGGAACGTTTTGAGCTCGCCAGCGTAACTTGTTGATTCCGGCGGTGAACGGCGCGCCGGCTACTCGATATGGGCAGAGGCAGACTTGGTGCTGGATGAGGTTGCGCGAGCGAACACGGGCCGCTCCACAGCGCTGGCGATCGCAGTGGTCCCGCTTTTCTTTGTCACCAGCGGAATTGTTATCCGCTATGCCGCGTTCACAGCGGTCTGGCCGGATCATAGCCTGCAGCCTTATGTTCAATCGCTGTGCAGGTGGGATTGCTCCTGGTATGTGGGCATTTCCGAGAAAGGCTACGAAGGCTTTCCGATCCCCGGCGCGAGCAATGTCGGGCGTTGGGGCTTTTTTCCGCTCTATCCGATGCTGGTTGCGGGGCTCAGGGCTGTTTTCCCGTTTCCCACCGCTATCGTCGCAATCGCCACGTCCATCGCATTGAGCTACGCCTCCTGCCTGGTATCGTGGCAGTTGCTCGACAGGAACATGCGCGCTTATGTGCTTTATTGCGCCTTCCTGCTCAGCGGCCCGTTCTCCTTCTATTTCACCACCTTCCTCTCGGAGCCTCTATTTGTGCTCCTGACATCGTGCGTCTTTCTGGCGCTAAAACGCTCCAGCTACCTAGCGGCAGGCTTTTTCTCCGCGCTGTTGTCGGCCACGCGTCTGGTCGGGGTCTTCGTCGTGTTCGCAACAGTGATCCAGATGTTCCAAGAGCATCGGATGCGGGGCGGATCGGTCCTGTCCTTCCCTCGCCGGGTGCTGTCGCGGCCGGACCTCCTCGTCGCCATCCTCGTCTCGCCCGCCGGCCTCTTTGCCTATATGCTGTATCTCTATCTCACCGTCGGGGACGGCTTCGCCTTCGTTCACGTGCAGCGCGCCTTCGGGCGGGTGACGGGCAATCCGCTCCAGTTCCTGTGGGACGCATTCTCGGCCACGCCGACGACGGGATGGCTGCCGACCTCGCCTCAGTGGAGCGCGTTCGCCTGCGTCGCCGGGCTGGCGCTCTCTGCCGTCCTGGCGTTTCGCAGACAGTATAGCGCGGCGTTTTTCTGCACGCTCGGCATTGTGCTGCCGCTACTGACGAACCTGGCGTCGATGGTGAGATATGTCGTGGGGCTGGCTCCGCTGATCGTGTTGTCCATGACCCTGCTGGCGGCATCCAGGCCCGTTTTTTATGCAGCCTTGGTCCTGCTGCCCGCCACCTGCTATTTCACCACGATCGCGTGGATGAGAGGCTATCTTGCCCTGGTCTAGTTTTCCGACGCCGCAGCGGCGCGCGATTTTCCTCGGCTTCTATGCGCTGGCGGCGTTGCTGGCCGGGGCCGAGATCGTCATCCTCGGCCTGGCTCTCAATCCGCGGGTCCATCCGGACTACCGCGCCTTCTATATCGACGAGACGACCACGTGCCTCAACCGCGATCGCATCGGCAGCTACAGCCTTGGCGAAACGATTTCATTCCTGCACCTGGGAAAACAGCGGGAGGGGATGAAACGCGCCGACAGCATGAAGGTGTGCGGCTGGACCGGGCCGACTGGCGACGGCACGTATTCCCTGGGCGAAACCTCGCGGCTTCGCGCGAAAATTCCGGAAATCCCCGGCGACCTGGCCGCCACGCTGGAGATGGCCCCGATGGTTCGCCCGCCGCAAATCACCCAGAGGGTGGTCATCTCGGTGAACGGCGCTCGCATGCATGAGACCATGCTTTCCGGCGAAACACCTCGCAAGGTCTCCTTCGTGATCCCGCAGGCGGTTCTCGCCGGTGCGGAAGCGCTCGACATGGCCTTCGACTATCCCGACTCGATCCGGCAGACGCCGGTTGCAAGCAACATCTACGACCGCGCGATCAAGCTGGTATCGTTCAGGCTGGACGTTGCCGATGGTGGTGCTACGGATCCGACTTCCGCTCCGCGAACACCCACCGGTGGAGTACCAGGAGATTGAGCACCGGGATCAAGATGCACGTGACCAGCAAAGGGACGATGCCCGGCAGGCCTAGCATGCCGGTCAGCAGCGCCGGCGTTATATAGGCCACCGCGAGCCCCGTCGCCGTCAGCAGCAGAAAGCGCGGAGCCTCCGTCCGATGCCGCCCGCTTGACACGAAGGTCACGAATTTGTGGGCGAGATAGGAAAACAGCGCAGCCGCCGCATATGCGGCGAGAGAGGCCTGGACGACGGTCAAGCCGACCCATTCCCGGTTCATGAACACGATGGCGAGTGCAGCATAAAGGGCCGTGGCTGCGATGCCGATCAGCCCGAAGCGCATCAGGAGCTTCGGTTCAAAGCCGGCGATCAAATGTTTCTCAGGCGCGGGCGCTACACGCATATTGCGCACCCAAGGGAAGAGCGGCGAGCGAGCGCTCCAGTTTTCTGGCCAGCCGGCCGCTCCGCGGCAAAAGCAGGAAATGCTCCGACTGGATTTCCCCGAATCCGGTTTCTCGAAAGAGCGCCTCGGTCATGGCGGCACGGAGCAGCACGGCGTCCTTGTCGAAAGGGCACCGCAGAACGGCGAGGCGCGTCAGCGGATTCCAGGGGTTATGCTCGATGATGCAGGCCACACCACCCGGCCGCAGAACGCGGCGTATTTCCCGTGCGAAGTCATGCCAAGCGTTCGGCGAGACGTGGTGGAGGACACAACTGGCGAAAACCAGGTCGAAGGTGCCTTCATCGTAGGGCAGTGCAGCGGACGTACAGACGCTGTAGTCGACGCCCGGATTGCTCCGGCGCGCGCGGAGAATCGATTCTTTCGAGACGTCGCAACCGTCCAGGCTCGCGAAAGCGCCCTCGAGATGGCGATGAAGCGAACCGACGCCGCAGCCAATGTCCAGCGCCCGCACGCCCGAGCCGCCCTCATCGAGACCGCGGTCGATGACCAAACGTCGCAACAGGTCGGCCTTTGCTTTCAGAAAGAAATCATGCCCCAGCCCGGAAAATCGGATCGATCCCTCAACCGCTTGCCCGTAACTGTCTCGGTACTCGTCGAACAGGCTGGCCATCAGCCGAGCTTCCGATCCTTGCTCAGCGAAAGAACTCTGCGGCTGTCATCGGCGACTGCAGTGGGGGTAGGCTCCTCGAACCCCGTGATACGCTCGACCACGTAGAGAGGCCGGCGTTTCACTTCGGCATGGATGCTGCCGACATAGAGCCCGACCACGCCAATCATGAAGAGATTGATGCCGGAGAGAAGCGAGACGGTCACTACGACAGATGTCCAGCCGGCAACAACCCCTGTCTCGAATATCCACGCGAACATCGCGTAAGCGCCAAACAGCATAGCAAGCGCTGAAATGCCCAATCCAGCCCAGAGCGCCATGTGCAGCGGCTTTTCCGAGAAGCTGACGATGCCGTGAACCGCAAGATGCATCATTTTCCAGAATGGGTATTTGGTCTGACCCACTGTTCGCGCAGGACGTTCAAACGGTACGGCGGCCTGCTTGAATCCCATCCAGCCGAACATACCCCTGACAAAACGATCATGTTCGGGCATCTGCTTGAAAGTTTCCACCGCCTTACGGCCCACCAGACGGAAGTCGCCGACATCGCGCGGAATGTGAACCGGCGTCATGCGCTCCAGCAACCGGTAGAAGAGACGCGCGGTGATGCGCTTGAACCAGGTTTCCCCTTGCCGGCTGACACGCCGCGCATACACGATCTCGAATCCTTCCTTCCACTTCGCCACCAGCTCCAGCACGACCTCCGGCGGGTCCTGAAGGTCGGCGTCCATCACGATGACGGCGTCACCCCTGGCGAGTTCCATGCCTGCGGTAATCGCGACTTGATGTCCAAAATTGCGGGAAAGCTCGACCAGCCGGAAACCCGGCTCAGCGACAATGACCTCCCGAAGGTAGTTGACGCTTCCGTCCCGGCTCCCGTCATCGATGAAGATCACCTCCGTCTCTCCATCCAGCCGGCGAAGCAGTAACTTTATCCGCCCGATCAGTCGAGGCAGCACCTCTTCCTCGTTGCAGATAGGAATCACGAGCGAGTATCGTGGGGGCGACGACACGTTCATCCGTTTGTTTGGTGCAGCCTGACAGTTGGCGCAACAGCAATGGAATATTCGCTAAAAAGTTCCAGGTATGTGTTCGGTCGATTGTTTCACTCGCCGTGGGGCTGGCGGATCATGATCGACAGGAACCGGTCACCTGCGGCCAAGCCCACGACCGCATGGGCAAAATATCGGCTATTACACGAACGGGGTCCGTCCTCGATCAGAAGTTGGCGGCGAACACAAGCCGACCATGATGTAGCAATTCTCGGCTATTCCGGACCATCAACGATATGCCTTGGTGAGTTCGGCACTGGGCTAAACCGCCCCCTCACACCAACTCCACCTCCACAACCCCCGGCACGGCGCGCATGGCTGACGCAATCTGGGGCGAGATGCGGTAGCGGTCGGGCAGGCCGATCTCGATCTCGCCCTGCCCTTCCGGCTTGATCACCACGACGCTGACTTGGCCGTCGCCCTTGACCGTCAATTGCGACTGCAGCGCCGGCACCGGGCGGTCGTCGCGGACGAAAATGCGCAGCGCCTTCTGGACGCGGCTCGCCTCGTCCTCCAGCGAATGCACGGTCTGAATGCGCAGATTGATGCCTTCCGGGCGGTCCTCGGCGGCGACGGTGATGACCACCGAGCGGCCGGCCTCCAGCAGGTCGCGATATTGCGCCAGCCCCTCCGAAAACAACACCGCCTCGTATTGGCCGGTGGTGTCGGAGAGCGCCACCACGCCCATCTTGTTGCCGGTGCGGGTCTTTCGCTCCTGCCTGGAGGTGACGGTGCCGGCGAGCCGGCCGGCGGAGGCACCGCGCTTCACGGCCAGCGAGAAATCGGCGTAGTTCTGCACCCGCATCCGCTCCAGCACCGCCTTGTACTCGTCGAGCGGATGGGCCGAGAGGTAGAAGCCGACGACCTGGAATTCGCGGTGCAGGCGGTCGGCGGGGAGCCACGCGTCGGCCGCGGGCAGGATGAGCGTCTCCGACTGGCCGGCGAGCGAGACGCCGAAAATGTCGGCCTGGCCGGATGCGGCGTTTTCCTGGGCGCGGGCGGCGAGGCCCATCATGCGCTCGACGCCCGCCATCATGGCAGCGCGCTCATGGCCGAAGCAATCGAGCGCACCGGCGGTGATCAGGCTTTCGAAGACGCGCTTGCCGACAATCTTCGGGTCGATGCGCTCGCAGAAATCGGCGAGGCTGGCGAAGGGCTTTTCGCGGCGCTTTTCGACAATGTGCTCGACCGCCGCCTCGCCGACGCCCTTCAAGGCCGCCAGCGCATAGAAGATGCGGTTTTCCTCGACCTCGAAATCGCCGAACGAGGTCATCACCGAGGGCGGCACGACGTCTATGCCCATGCGCATCGCGTCCTGGCGGAAATCGGCCAGCTTGTCAGTGTTGCCCATGTCGAGCGTCATCGACGCGGCCAGGAACTCGACCGGATAATGCGCCTTCATGTAGGCGGTCTGATAGGAGACCACCGCATAGGCGGCGGCGTGCGACTTGTTGAAGCCGTAGTCGGCGAATTTTGCCAGGAGGTCGAAGATGAAGTCGGCCTGCGGCTTGGCCAGGCCTTTTTCCATCGCGCCTGAGACGAAGCGGGCGCGCTGCTGGTCCATCTCGGAGCGGATTTTTTTGCCCATGGCGCGGCGCAGCAGGTCGGCTTCGCCAAGCGAATATCCGGCAAGCTCCTGCGCGATCTGCATGACCTGTTCCTGGTAGACGATGACGCCCTGGGTTTCCTTGACCAGATGGTCGATCATCGGGTGGATGGAGGCGATCTCCTCCTCGCCATGCTTTCTGGCGTTGTAGGTCGGGATGTTCTCCATCGGGCCGGGGCGGTAGAGCGCCACCAGCGCGATGATGTCCTCGATGCGATCGGGCTTCATGCCGATCAGCGCCTTGCGCATGCCGGCCGATTCCACCTGGAAGATGCCGACCGTCTCGCCGCGCGACAGCATGGCGTAGGTCTTTTCGTCGTCGAGCGGGAGCTTTGCCAGGTCGATCTCGACGCCGCGGCGGCGCAGCATCTTCACCGTGGTTTCGAGCACGGTGAGCGTCTTCAGGCCCAAAAGTCGAACTTTACCAGGCCGGCATCCTCGACCAGCTTCATGTTGAACTGGGTGACCGGCATGTCGGAGCGCGGGTCGCGGTACATCGGCACCAGTTCCGACAGCGGCCGGTCACCGATGACGATGCCGGCGGCGTGGGTGGAGGCGTGGCGGTAGAGGCCTTCCAGCTTCTGCGCCATGTCGAGCAGGGTCTGGACGATCGGCTCCTTCTCCGCCTCCTCGGCGAAGCGCGGCTCGTTGGCGACCGCTTCGGCGAGTTTTACGGGATTGGCCGGGTTCTGCGGCACCATCTTGCAGAGGCGGTCGACCTGGCCGTAGGGCATTTGTAGTACGCGACCTACGTCGCGCAGGACTGCGCGCGCCTGCAGCGTGCCGAAGGTGATGATCTGGCCGACCTGATCGCGGCCGTATTTGCCCTGGACGTAGCGGATCACCTCCTCGCGGCGGTCCTGGCAGAAATCGATGTCGAAGTCGGGCATCGAGACGCGGTCGGGATTGAGGAACCGCTCGAACAGCAGCGAGAAGCGCAGCGGGTCGATGTCGGTGATGGTGAGCGCGTAGGCGACGAGCGAGCCGGCGCCCGAGCCGCGGCCTGGGCCGACGGGTATGCCTTGCGCCTTCGCCCATTTGATGAAGTCGGCGACGATGAGGAAGTAGCCGGGGAATTTCATGCGCTCGATGATGCCGAGCTCGAATTCCAGCCGCTCGCGGTACTGCTCCTCGGTGTAACCGGGCGTCAAACCCGCGGTCTCGAAGCGCATTGCAAGGCCCTCGCGGGCCTGGCGGCGCAGTTCGTCGGCCTCGGCCTTGAGTGCTGCGGTCGGGTCGGCTTCGTCGCCGCCGGTGAAGCGAGGCAGGATCGGCGCGCGCTTTTTCGGGTAGTAGGAGCAGCGCATGGCGATCTCGACCGTATTGTCGATCGCTTCAGGCAGATCGGCAAAAAGCTCCGCCATCTCCTTCTGGCTCTTCAAAAAATTGTCCGGCGATAGCCGCCGCCGCTCGTCCGATGCGATGACCGCACCCTCGGCGATGGCGATCAGCGCGTCATGCGCCTCATAGTCCTCGCGGGCGGGGAAAAACGCCTCGTTGGTGGCGACCAGCGGCAGAGCGAGACGGTAGGCGAGATCGACGGTCGCCGCCTCGAGTGCGCGGTCGTAGCCCGAGACGCGCTCGAGTTCGACATAGAGCCGGTCGGAAAACAGCGAGATCAGCGATTGCAGCCGGCTTTCGGCGAGATCGGCATGGCCGGCCTTGAGCGCCGAGCCGATCGGCCCGCGCGGGCCGCCGGTGAGGCAGATCAGCCCGTCCGACATGCCGGCCAGCCATTCGGTGGTGATCTGGACGGGCTCGCCGGGCGGCGTGTCGAGATAGGCGCGGCTGACCAGGCGCACCAGATTGCCGTAGCCGATCTCGGTCGCGGCGATGAGCACGACGGGATAGAGGTCCGGCCCCTGGCGGCGGTGGCCGTTGCCGCGCGAGGCTTCGCTGGTCTCGCCGACGAAAAGCAGGTCCGCCTGGCAGCCTATGATGGGCTGGATGCCTTCTTTGACAGTCTTCTGGGCGAATTCGAGCGCGCCGAACAGATTGTTGGTGTCGGTGATGGCGATGGCCGGTGCGCTGTCCTTGACGGCGTGGCCGACGATCTTGCCGATCGGCAGTGCGCCTTCGAGCAGCGAATAGGCGGAATGGACACGCAGATGAATGAACGCGCGGCTCGCCGGAGCCGGCGCTGCCGTCCTGGCCATCGCCTCCCGCATCAGCGGATCGCGTGGAAGTCTCTCATCCGCCATGGTTTTTTGCCGCTCGAAGGACTCAGGGAAAGGTGAGATGTATTGTCCGGGAACGCATCGCGCCAGTCCAGCCTGAATGGACGCCGGCCACAGGCTTTTGGATGGACCGGACATTTCAGATCACAACAGCGCGGCGATCGATCCCCGCAGCTCGGCCGGGCTGGCGATGATGCGGGCCGCGCCGGCGGTCTCGAGTTCCTGCCGGTCGCCATAGCCCCAGAGCACGCCGATGGCCAAGACGCCGTTGGCGTTGGCGCCGGCCACATCGTGCGAGCGGTCGCCGATCATCACGGTGCGGCGGGCGTCGAGAGCTTCGACGGCGAGTATATGGGAGATGAGTTCGGCCTTTACGGAGTTTTGGCCGTCCAGTTCGGAGCCGTGGACCACGCTGAAATAGCGGCGCAGATCGAAATGGTCGATGATTTCGCCGGCATAGGTCTTCAGCTTCGAGGTCGCGACCGCCAGGAAGAAGCTGTCGGCGACGAGTTCGGCCAACACATCCGGGATGCCTTCGATCAGCGTGTTCTCGAATTTGCCGATTGCCGAATAGCGCTCGCGGTAGAGCCGGACGGCTTCTCCGATCACCGCGGCGTCCTCGGTTTCGAGCAGCACGGCAAAGGAGGACTGGATCGGCGGGCCGATGCACCAGCGCAGATCATCCGCCGCAGGCGCGGTGCGGCCGAGCTTTTCCAGCGCATAGCCGAGCGACCGGGTGATGCCGACGAACGGGTCCGTCAGGGTTCCGTCGAGGTCGAAAAGAACGGCCTGGCGTCCCGGCGATGCGTCCATCCTATATAAACTCCATGATGACGGCGTCGACAGCCAGGCTGTCGCCTGGTTTTGCGTTTATCCTGGCGATGGTCAGGTCGCGCTCGGCGCGCAGCACGTTTTCCATCTTCATTGCCTCGACGACGGCCAGCATTTCGCCGGCCTTCACTTCCTGCGCCTCGGCGACGAGGATCGAGACGACCAGCCCGGGCATCGGACAGAGCAGCAGCTTCGATGTGTCCGGCGCAATCTTCGCCGGCATCAGCCGGTCGAGCTCGGCGGTGCGCGGGCGCATCACACGAGCCGTCGCCGCCATGCCCTTCCAGGCGATGCGGACACCGTTCTCGACCGGGCGTATCTGCGCCGTGACCTGCCGACCGCCGACCGTTCCGCGCCAGACCGGATCGCCTGGCCGCCAGTCCGACGCCACCGTCAGCGGAGCCCCCTCCTCCACCGAGATGTCGATCTCGATCGGGATCGACACCATGCCTTCTCCGAGCGCAATGCTCAGATATTCATTGCCGAGGCGGACCACCCAGTCGGGCTTCAGCGCCCCGGAATGCGGCGCCAGCCTGCCCGACAACCGATCGAGCCGGTCGCGGCGCAGAAGCTCGACGGCTGTCGCGACCGCCGCCAGCACCGCCTTCTCGCCGGTATCCGGAACGATCGCCGCAAAACCGTCCGGGTATTCCTCGGCGATGAATGCCGTCGAAATACGGCCCTCGCGCCAGCGCGGATGCCGCATCAGTGCGGCAAGGAACGGGATGTTGTGCTCGATGCCGTCGACGACGAATTCGTCGAGCGCCTCGGACATGGCATCGATGGCCTGCAGCCGGTCAGGCGCCCAGGTGCAGAGTTTTGCGATCATCGGATCGTAATGCATCGAAATCTCGGAGCCTTCGGTGACGCCGGTGTCGTTGCGAATGACGATTCCGCCGGTTCTCCCCTCCTCCGGCGGGCGGTAGCGCGTCAGGCGGCCGATGGACGGCAGGAAGTTGCGATAAGGGTCTTCGGCATAGAGCCGGCTTTCGACCGCCCAGCCGGTCATTTTCACGTCGCTTTGCCTGATCGCCAGCTTCTCGCCTGCTGCGATCCGGATCATCTGCTCGACCAGATCGACGCCGGTGACCAGCTCCGTCACCGGATGCTCGACCTGCAAACGCGTATTCATTTCAAGGAAATAGAAGTTTTTCTCCGCGTCGACGATGAACTCAACCGTGCCCGCGCTCTGATAGTCGACAGCCTTTGCCAGCGCGACCGACTGCTCGCCCATGGCCTTGCGCGTCCTCGCGTCGAGGAAGGGCGACGGCGCTTCCTCGACAACCTTCTGGTTGCGGCGCTGGATCGAGCATTCACGCTCGCCGAGATAGATGCAATTGCCGTGCGCATCGCCCAGAACCTGGATTTCGATGTGGCGCGGGTCGACGATGAACTTTTCTATGAAAACACGGTCGTCGCCGAACGAGCTCTTGGCTTCGTTTTTGGATGACTGGAAGCCGTCGCGCACCTCGCGCTTCGACCAGGCGATGCGCATGCCCTTGCCGCCGCCGCCGGCCGAGGCCTTGATCATGACGGGATAGCCGATCTCGCCAGCGATCTTTTCGGCATGGGCGGCGTCCTCGATGACGCCGAGAAAGCCCGGCACGGTGGAGACCTTGGCCCCGTTGGCAAACTTCTTCGATTCGATCTTGTCGCCCATGGCCCGGATCGCCTTGGGTTTCGGGCCGATGAAAACGATGCCCTCCGCTTCCAGCGCCTCGCAGAAGGACGCGCGCTCCGACAGGAAGCCATAGCCGGGGTGCACCGCTTCCGCGCCGGTCGTCTTGCAAGCTTCGATAATCTTCTCCGGCACAAGATAACTTTGCGATGCAGCCGCCGGCCCGATATGAACCGCCTCGTCGGCCATCTCGACATGGATCGCCTCGCGATCGGCGTCGGAATAGACGGCGACCGTGGCTATGCCCATTTTCTTCGCAGTCTTGATGACGCGGCAGGCGATCTCGCCGCGATTGGCGATCAGGATTTTCTTAAACATGCGAGCGGCGTCCCTCCCGGCGTAGCGCTCCGTTCTATGGGCTATCCGGGAATGTCTCAAGCGCCCGAAACGTCATGCTTCGCGCCGCTCAAAAATGCATGTCGCGCTCGAACGGGCCGAAGCGTATGCTGGAAGCGACCATATAGGCCGCCGACCAGCCGACTATGAGAAAGCCCGTGACGCCTTCCATTGCTGCGAGCAGGCGCCATTCCAGAGCCGGAGGGACATCGCCGAAGCCGATTGTCGCGAAGGAGGAAGTGGAGAAGTAGAACGCAGTTTCGAAATCGGGAAATGCGCCGATACCGATCATGCAGGCCGCCCAGACGGCGATCTCGACGCTCAGCAGCAGGAACAGGCCCATCGCCAGCAGGAACATCGCCATTAGCTTGGCCCAGCGCCGCTCTCGCACCGAACTGCGCTCGATGATCTTCGTCATCAGATGGGTGAGCCCGATGAGTCCTACCGCATGAACGAGGAAGGTAACCGCATTGAGTAGCGCCGCCATGAGGAGATTTGCCGCCATGCCGATGCATACTATGGCGACAGGGCCGCGGCTATGCCGAAAAGTAGGGGTTCGCGGCGCTTGATCGGCCGGTGAAAAGCTGAAAGTTTGCGGCCGAATTCGGGATGGAGGAACAAGACGATGAAAACACGCGCCGCTGTGGCCGTTGGGGCCGGAAAACCGCTGGAGATCATGGAAGTCGACCTGGAGGGGCCGCGCGACGGCGAGGTTCTGGTCGAGATCAAGGCGACCGGCATCTGCCACACCGATGAGTTCACGCTGTCGGGCGCGGACCCGGAAGGCATCTTTCCGGCGATTTTGGGCCATGAGGGCGCCGGCGTGGTGGTCGATGTCGGCCGCGGCGTGACAAGCCTGAAGAAGGGCGACCACGTCATCCCGCTCTACACGCCGGAATGCCGGCAATGCCCGTCCTGCCTGTCCAGGAAGACGAACCTCTGCACGGCCATCCGCGCGACCCAGGGCCAGGGCTTGATGCCGGACGGCACCAGCCGGTTTTCGGTCGGCGGCGAAAAGATCTTTCATTATATGGGCTGCTCGACCTTCTCCAACTTCACGGTCCTACCCGAAATCGCGCTTGCAAAAGTTAATCCCGACGCGCCCTTCGACAAGATCTGCTACATCGGCTGCGGCGTGACCACCGGCATCGGCGCGGTGATCAACACGGCCAAGGTCGAGATCGGCGCGACGGCGGTGGTGTTCGGGCTGGGCGGCATCGGGCTGAACGTCCTGCAGGGGCTGAAGCTCGCCGGCGCCGACATGATCATCGGCGTCGACATCAACAACGACCGCAAGGCATGGGGCGAACGCTTCGGCATGACGCATTTCGTCAATCCGAAGGAGATCGACGGCGATATCGTGCCTTACCTCGTCAACTTGACCAAGCGCGGCGCCGACCAGATCGGCGGGGCCGACTACACGTTCGACTGCACCGGCAACGTGAAGGTGATGCGCCAGGCGTTGGAGGCGAGCCATCGCGGCTGGGGCAAGTCCGTCGTCATCGGGGTCGCCGGCGCAGGCCAGGAGATCGCGACGCGGCCGTTCCAGCTTGTCACAGGGCGAACCTGGATGGGCACCGCATTCGGCGGCGCGCGCGGCCGCACCGACGTGCCGAAGATCGTCGACTGGTATATGGAAGGGAAGATCCAGATCGATCCGATGATCACCCACACAATGCCGCTCGACGACATCAACAAGGGTTTTGACTTGATGCACAAAGGCGAGAGCATCAGGAGCGTGGTCATCTACTGACGCCAGAACCCGGAGGCTTAGAGATGCGGATTTCCAGACTTTTTTTTGCCTGCCGTGCTGGCATCCGCGCTCCTGCTGGCGGCGTGCGGCGAGGAGCAGGCAGCCGATACCGCCCAGCAGACCGAGGAAGGCGCGCCCGAACAGCCTGAACCTGCACCCGGCACGGCCGAGGACGTTGGACGCGAACTGCGCGAAGCCGGCGAGGCGCTGCGCGAAGGGGCGGAGAATCTGGCCGAACAGGGCCGCGAAGCGTTGAAAGATGCCGGCCCGGCGCTGGAGCGCGCCGGCGAGATCGCCAGGGACATCGGCCAAAGCGTCGAGGAGATCATCAAGCAGGCGCAGGAGGACTTCGATAGCGCGGTCACTGAACTGGAGAAGCGGATCGACGAAGCAGCCGGTACGCCGGCCGCTCCGACCGGCGACCCCGGTGCCGTGCTGCCGCCGCCCGACCAGTTGAACGCCGACACCCGCGCCGCCGCGCGCGCACGCCCGGCCGGCATCGGCCCCGACTATGTCGGCGTGTGGGCGGCGGATGCCGCCTCCTGCGCGCGGATCGATGTCGAGCCGGTCCAGCTTTTCGCCGTTATCACGCCGACGACGATCCGCCGCTACGAAAGCGTCTGCAATTTCGCTGCCCAAGATATGAAGGACGGCGAAGCCACCGTGGATGCGTCCTGCATTGCCGAGGGCAATACCGAGGAGCGGCAGATCCGGTTCGCCATGCAGGACGAAAACGCCCTGCGCATTTCCACGCCTGGCGCCGACGGCGAGGTTCAGTTCGTTCGTTGCCACCTACGGCAATAGCCAGCTTCGCCACGCCGGACGGAGCGCATCGAGGGGAGAGAGCAATGTTGTTTCCACCGACGATCGCCGGCAGCCTGCCAAAACCGGGATGGCTGGCCGAGACCGAAAAACTGTGGCCGAAATGGAAGCTGGAGGGCGAAGAACTCGACAGCGCCAAGCGCGACGCGGCGCTGATCTGGATCAAGGAGCAGGAGGACGCGGGCATCGAGACCGTGTCGGATGGTGAGCAGTTCCGCACGCATTTCGTGCACGGCTTCCTCGAGACGGTGGAAGGCATAGACTGGACGCTGATGACCAAGATGGGCATCCGCAACAACCGCTACGAGGCGGATGTTCCGACGGTGACCGGCAAGCTGCGGCGTAGCGGCCCGGTGCATGGCGACCAGGCCGCGTTCTGCCGCGGGCACACGCAAAAGCGCCTGAAATTCACCCTGCCCGGCCCCATGACCATCTGCGATACGCTGGCCGACGCGCATTACGGCCGGCGGGCCGACATGGCGATGGCTTTTGCGGAAATTTTGAACGAGGAGGCGCTGGAACTCGAAGCGGCGGGCGTCGACGTGATCCAGTTCGACGAGCCGGCCTTCAATGTGTTTATGGCCGAGGTGAACGACTGGGGCATCGCCGCGCTGGAACGGGCTGCGCGAGGACTGCGCTGCGCGACGGCGGTGCATATCTGCTATGGCTACGGCATAGAGGCCAATCTGAAGTGGAAGGAGACGCTGGGCTCGGAATGGCGGCAATATGAGGCGATATTTCCCGCCATCAACGCGTCCTCAATCCGCCAGGTCTCGCTGGAATGCGCCAATTCGCGCGTGCCGATCTCGCTGATTTCGCTGCTGCCCGACAAGGAACTGCTGGTCGGCGTGATCGACGTGGCGTCGAACCTGGTCGAGACGCCCGAACAGGTGGCCGCGACCATCGGCGAAGCGCTGGGATATGCCGACGCCGAGCGCATCCAGCCCTGTACCAATTGCGGGATGGCGCCGCTGTCGCGCGATGTCGCTGCCGGAAAGCTGCGCGCGTTAGGCGCCGGCGCGGCGCTGGCCAGGAACCTTCAGCCGTAGAGCGTTACGGTTTCAGAACCGATGGCTATAGCAGGAGCACGCCAGGTGTTGGACGGAACGCAACGCCCGAATGGTCTTCCATGCCCCATAGTCCCATCCCCGCCGCAGAAAGCTTCGCCCGCTCGATGTGGCGCGAGCTAACCGAGGCGGGGACCGGCTGGGGTGCGGATATGGAATGAACCGAATCGCCGACGCCGAATGCGAATAGGCAGTGAACGTTCCGAGAAATGTTCTGCTCGCAACCGGGAATTTTCTCAAGCAATGCATCGATTATGCCGCGCCCGATAAATCATATTGTCGTAGATTGTAACCTGTTTCGCCGCACTGTGGCCATTGTACCGCCACGAACCATGACTACTTAGAGGGCGCACCGACCGTTCTTCTTGTCCTTTTCGACGTTGACGGCTCAACGTTGGAAATAGACCTGCTCCAAGGCAACTGGGCAGCGACAGGGAACGGGAGGGGGACCTTGGCGTCACTCCAAAAAACACGTGAATTCTTTGCTTGCGGGGGCGCTCTCCTTTCGGGGAGCGGACAGCCTCTGCCGAAAATGATCGCGGGGCTTTGCCTGGCGGCGACAGTGGCGATCTTACCACGACCACTCCATGCAGGGGCAATGCCCGCGGGAGTTACCGAGGCCGCGCTTTCCGCGGCCGTTCCATCTCCTTTGTTGGATTTCCCCTCTGCCGTTCCCGAGTTCGACATCATCGATCCGGACGCCACGGCTCCCCAACGCAAGGAAGTCAAGGGCACGCTGGCCGACGCCCTGAAGGGCACCGTCTCCATTCTTTCGGAAGGCGCGGAACAGATCGTCACCGGCCTGTCTGTGCATGAGTTCGGCGAGTACGAGGTGTCGCAGCACATCGCCAGCGAAATCCTGCGCGCCGCCACGGACACCCGATTTCCTGCCGACACCCTTTTCGCGATCGCCGAAAAGGAGTCGTCCTTCGACATCAACAACCGCCCGTCCAAGGGGTCGGCGCTCGGCCTCATGCAGTTCCTCGACCAGAGCTGGCTCGAGGCCGTGAAGAAGTACGGCGAGGAATTCGGCCTGGGCAAAGAAGCGGAGATGATCCTGACCCGCCCCGACGGCGAGCGCGAACACCATTACGTCGACGACGAGACCGAAGAGGACCGTATCCTTGAGCTCAGGCGCGATCCCTATTTGTCGGCGGTGCTTGCCGCCAAGAACCTGCTCGCGGCCAAGGAACGCATCGAAGCCCGCCTCGAGACGGCCATGGATGAGCGGGATCTTTACCTCCCCCATTTCCTTGGCACGAACGGCGCAGCAAAGCTCCTGTCGAGCGCCGAGGAGAAGCCCGATGCCAAGGCCAGCAAATTCTTCCCCAAGGCGGCGCGGTTCAACGGCTCGATGTTCAAGGCCAAGGGCAAGCAGCTCACCGTTGGCCAGTTTCACCAGCGCATGCGCTCCTTCATAGAAGCCCGCATCGGCAAATACAGCGATGTCGAAACCCGCGTGAAAGCGGCTGCCCTGGCGCCCTGGACGGCAGCCGACATCGAGAACCTCGTCTACGGTTTGGGCGAGCGGCTGGCGGGGGCGGTGCGGCGGTAAGAAAGCGCGCCGAAGAACGGCCGAAGTGCCGCACGAATTTACTCGGTCTGCGACACCGTCATCGCTGTGTTCGCGATGGTGATTTGCAGCCGTGGGGATGACGATCTCCCTTCTCCCCTTGAGGGAGAAGGTGGTGGCTTCTGCTGCCTAATGCCGAAATCCTGCGCTCAGAACTTCGCCCCAGCCGCCGTCGATCTTGCTACCCCCGCCCTAGCGATTTGCCATGAGCCTCAAACGTGCGATCGAGTGCGGATAGCTGTCGATAGAGTTCGTCCAGCATGTCATCCACGACATCCATCTTCTCGCTGGCCAGGGCAAAAATCTCCTGCGAGGCTCCCCGGACCTTGGGGTCCGAAACATCGCCCATGATCAGATCGATACCGTCATAACGATAGCGCGCGTGGGCGAGTGCATCTTTGATGTCGATCACCTGCTTGCGGAGTGGATCGAGCACATCTGCCAGATCGACCATTGCTGCATCTCCAAATGGCGGGCCTTTGCGTTAATTTATCACGGACCGCTCGTACAAGGGACCTCAGTCCTCACGATGCCATGGAAATGACCGCCTTGCTTCCTCCTTCGGCCCACCCATCCAATGTTTCGATCATCGCCGTCCGGAACATTCAGATGGAGCCACCTTCAGGCCGGCTTGCTTGATGATACTATTCAGCGTCCCCGGTGCAATTTCACGGCGGCCACTTTCGCCTCCAAGCACAGAAGGCGGAGAAAGACGTCCGCGCTAGGATGGCAATCGCGCGGACGACCTTTTCTTATATGAGACGGAGCGTCAGATTCCCTAGGAACGTCTTCTGCTAACTGCCTCCTCCACAATCAATCGCGCCCGAATAGCTTGCCAACGATCCGAAATTTCTTGACACGAAGCGGTTAAGAGCTTCCTGCGTTGGCGGAAACTGCTCGGCGCAGAAAACATCTTCTGCGCAAAAACGTCTACTACAAAACACAAATCTGAACGGGCCTCTCCCGAGCCTGGAAAGCTCACGTCCGCATACCAATGCAGAAGCGCTCCTTGCAGCGCAGCCGTTTCCGTAGTCAACGGCAGAGTTTTGGAGATGTAGGGTTTAATCAAACCAAACGCCATCTCCCTTTTTCCCGACTGAGGTAACTTGATTGAGTTTGTCGGTCTAATACTTACCGATACACCATTAAGAATAAGTTTTGGCTGACTGTCAGAAACGCAGATTAGTTTGCCGATGTCGGGCAATTTGGCGAAGCTCATTGTGCGACAGAGCTCGATTGCGTCATGGGCCGTAAGAAGTCTTTGTTCATCATGCGACGACGCTGGCTGACGAGACAGCAAGGCCGAATCGAGTTGTGACAATCGATTATCGTCCTTTCCTCGGCTCTCAATAAAATACATCATTGCCCGCTCGATCTCATTGTACCGAGTATCGATAAGGAAATTTTTGGGTTTAATAATATCCTCAATGATAGCTGTTCGCCGGGTGGAGCGGGCGAAGCAATATTCTACCAGTTTGTTAGCGCTAATTTGCGGTTCTGATTTCATGGAGGCTTAGCCTTTCGAGAGGCGTTTGAGTTGCACTAGACGCCACAGCCTTCTAGACTCCGATTGCCGAATCTCCCTATAGTTTCCCTTGTCAGAAGGAGGGGAGATCTAGGTCTCTTCGTCCCGCGTGGGCTTCGGCTCATTCGCGGTATCCAAAGCCGATCCGAGAGGGTCGGCTTTGGTGTTTAAGGGGCATCGCATAAAGATATCTTTATCTGTTTCTCTTTTGTTCCCTTTAGTATTTCGGCCCGATCTTGCGACCGGGCCGAATGTTTAAATCATTGATTTGTTTAGCTTCTCACGAGCACCCTGACGTCGCCCCGCATGTATCGCACTTCTCACAGGTCCCATTCCGCACCATCGTGAAGTTGTGGCACTCGGAGCATTCGTTGCCGGTGTAGCCCTGCATCAGCGATTGCTGGCGGCGCTGGGAGGCGAGTTTTTTCGCCTCGGCGGCGGCTTCGGCTGCCGTGTCGGTGAACAGCGCCGAGGCCGGCGAGGCTTCGTCCTCCACGGCTTCTTCCGTCAGTTCCCTCGCCCGTTCCTCATAGTCGCGCTTGAAGGCGGTCGCCCCTTCGCTGACCAGCGCGGGCTTGACCGCCAGGCCGGCATTGGCCGAGGCCGATGACAGCGCCCGCACATTGGAGCCGGAGAAGGCGACCGGGGCCGAACGCACCGGCTGGCCGGTTCCGCCCTGCCCGCCGGCAAAGCCCTTCGGGTCGGGGCCCGCAACGCCTTGGCCGGAGACGACCTTGAGCGGCGAGGCGCCGCGGGTCAGGCCCTTGGAAAAGGGCAAGGCCCGGCCTTCCGAAATGCCGCGGCCAAGTGCGGTCTTGTCGAAGTCGGACTGGTCGACATGGGCGAGGTCGTGGCGGTCGAGATAGGAGACGGCGAGCTCGCGGAACACGTAGTCGAGGATCGAGGTGGCGTTCTTGATCGCGTCGTTGCCCTGGACCATGCCGGCCGGCTCGAACTTGGTGAAGGTGAAGGCGTCGACATATTCGTCGAGCGGCACGCCGTATTGCAGGCCGATCGAGATGGCGATGGCGAAATTGTTCATCATCGCCCGGAAGGCCGCGCCCTCCTTGTGCATGTCGATGAATATCTCGCCGAGCCGGCCGTCGTCGAACTCGCCGGTCCTGAGATAGACCTTGTGGCCGCCGATCACCGCTTTCTGGGTGTAACCCTTGCGGCGGTTCGGTAGCTTTTCGCGGTCGCGCGAAACGCGCTCGATGATGCGCTCGACGATTTTCTCGGTGACGGTGACGGCGCGGGCGGCGGCCGGCGAGGTGATCAGTTCCTCGACGATGTCGTCCTCATCCTCCTCGTCGTCAGCGATCAGCGAGGCGTTGAGCGGCTGCGAAAGCTTCGAGCCGTCGCGGTAGAGCGCGTTGGCCTTGAGCGCCAGCTTCCACGATAGCATGTAGGCGCTCTTGCAATCCTCGACGGTCGCCTCGTTGGGCATGTTGATGGTTTTCGAGATCGCGCCCGAAATGAAGGGCTGGGCCGCCGCCATCATCTTGATGTGGCTCTCGACCGAGAGGTAGCGCTTGCCGATCTTGCCGCACGGATTGGCGCAGTCGAATACCGGCAGGTGCTCGTCCTTCAGGAAGGGCGCGCCCTCCAGCGTCATCGCTCCGCAGATGTGGATGTTGGCGGCCTCGATTTCTTTCCGGGAGAAGCCCAGTGCAGGCAGTATCTCGAAGGAGAAATCGTTGAGCTGCTCGTCGGTGAAGCCGAACGTCTCCTTCACCCAGTCGGCGCCGAGCGTCCACTGGTTGAAGACGAATTTGATGTCGAAGGCCTGGCCAAGCGCTGCATTGACCGCCGCGATCTTCTCGTCGGTAAAACCCTTGGCGCGCAGCGAGCCGGGATTGATGCCGGGAGCCTGGTTCAGATTGCCGTGGCCGACCGCGTAGGCCTCGATCTCGGCGATCTGCGCTTCGGTATAGCCGAGCGTGCGCAGGGCTTCCGGCACGGCGCGGTTGATGATCTTGAAATAGCCGCCGCCGGCGAGTTTTTTGAACTTCACCAATGCGAAGTCGGGCTCGATGCCGGTGGTGTCGCAGTCCATGACCAGGCCGATCGTGCCGGTCGGCGCGATCACGGTCGCCTGCGCATTGCGAAAACCGTGCTCCTCGCCGAGTTCGATGGCGCGGTCCCAGGCGGCGCGGGCGTGGCTGATCAGCTCGGCCTGCGGGCAATCGGAGGCGACCAGCGGCACCGGCGCGACGGAGAGCTTTTCGTAGCCGTCGCGGTCGCCATAGGCGGCGCGGCGGTGATTGCGCATGACGCGCAGCATGTTGTCGGCGTTGCGGTCGTAGTCGCGGAAGGCGCCGAGTTCGGACGCCATTTCGGCCGAGGTCGCATAGGCGACGCCGGTCATGATGGCGGTCAGCGCGCCGCCGATGGCGCGGCCCTCGGCCGAATCATAGGGGATGCCGGAGGTCATCAGGAGGCCGCCGATATTGGCGAAGCCGAGGCCGAGCGTCCGGTATTCATAGGAGAGCTTTGCGATCTCCTTGGACGGGAACTGCGCCATCATCACCGAGATTTCGAGCACGATGGTCCAGAGGCGCACGGTGTGCTCGTACGCCGCGATGTCGATGTTGCCGCCATGCTGGCGGTAGGGCAGAAGGTTGATGGAGGCCAGATTGCAGGCCGTATCGTCGAGGAACATGTATTCCGAGCACGGGTTCGACGCGCGGATCGCGCCGGCCGACGCGCAGGTGTGCCAGTCGTTCATCGTCGTGTTGAAGTGCAGGCCGGGATCGGCCGAGGCCCAGGCGGCGTGACCGATTTTTTCCCAGAGTTCCCGCGCGGGCAGCGTCTTCATGACCTTGCCGTCCTTGCGGGCAAGCAGGTTCCATTCGCCGTCATTCTCGACCGCGCGCAAAAAATCGTCCTTCAACGAGACCGAATTGTTGGAGTTCTGGCCCGAAACCGTGAGGTACGCCTCCGAATCCCAGTCGGTATCGTAGGTCTTGAAGTCTATTCGTGTGTAGCCCTGCTTGGCGAACTGGATGACGCGCTTGACGTAGTTCTCCGGCACCGAATTCCGCTTCGCCGCCTTGATCTCGCGCTTCAGCGCCGGGTTCTTCAGCGGATCGAAGCAATCGCCATTGTCGGCCTCGCAATTGATGCAGGCCTTCATGATGGCCGCGAGGTGCTGCTTGACGATTTTCGAGCCGGTGACGAGCGAGGCGACCTTCTGCTCCTCGTTGACCTTCCAGTCGATGTACGCCTCGATGTCGGGGTGGTCGACGTCGACGACCACCATCTTGGCGGCGCGGCGCGTGGTGCCGCCCGACTTGATCGCGCCCGCGGCGCGGTCGCCGATCTTCAGGAAGCTCATCAGGCCGGACGAGCGGCCGCCGCCGGAGAGCTTCTCGCCCTCGCCGCGCAGGTAGGAGAAATTGGAGCCGGTGCCGGAGCCGTATTTGAACAGGCGCGCCTCGCGCACCCACAGATCCATGATGCCGCCCTCGTTGACGAGGTCGTCGGCGACCGACTGGATGAAGCAGGCATGCGGCTGCGGGTGCTCGTAGGCCGATTTCGACTTGGTCAGCTTGCCGGTGAACGGATCGACGTAGAAATGCCCCTGGCCGGGGCCGTCGATGCCGTAGGCCCAGTGCAGGCCGGTGTTGAACCACTGCGGGGAGTTGGGCGCGACGCGCTGGGTGGCGAGCATGTAGGACAGTTCGTCCTTGAAGGCGCGGGCGTCGTCCTCGCTCTTGAAGTAGCCGCCCTTCCAGCCCCAGTAGGTCCAGGTGCCGGCGAGGCGGTCGAAAACCTGGCGGGCGTCGGTCTCGGAGCCGTAGCGATCCTTCTCCGGCAATTCGGCGAGTGCGGCCTCGTCTGGCACCGAGCGCCACAGGAAGGAGGGAACGTCGTTCTCCTCGACCTTCTTCAGGCGCGCCGGCACGCCGGCCTTGCGGAAATATTTTTGCGCCAGGATATCGGCGGCGACCTGCGAGAACTGCGCCGGCACGTCGATGTTGTCGAGGCGGAAGACGACGGAGCCGTCCGGATTCTTGATCTCCGAAAGCGCCTTGCGGAATTCGATGTCCGCGTAGGCCGATTGCCCGTCCCTGGTGAAACGCCGCTCGATGCGCATTGGTCCGTCCTCAGTCCCTATATATAGCACCTATCCACGGGAAACCCTCGCGGTTTCCGCATGAAGGCGCGTGTCCTTCAAATGCCGGCCTCTTGCGAGGCCGGAAGCTCGCGATCTCCGGCTTTCGCCGTGGCCGTCCCGGCCGAAAACTTTCGGCGTCGGGCGGCCCGGGCAAAGCCCGGAGCTTTCGCCCCGGCACCGGATGATGATTCTCTGGTGAGAGATCGCCACTCTATCTGGTGCCGAAGCGTCGCTGCAAACGCTAAATATAGTGTTAACAGCCTAATTAATCCAGTGCCGCACAAATGTCCCACGCAACAAAAATGCCGCGAAAATCCCATGCGTCAACCCGCCGACTGAACGGGCTGGTCCGCCAAAACGCAGGGGAAATCCGGGAAAAAGACCGGTGCTGTCACTCGCCGGCCGCGCCCTCAACAGGAGCGCTGATCCATAAAAGGCGACTCGTTTCCGTCCGTCAAGGATTCGTTTCTGTAACTTTTATGACCCCAACATCTTGTGTGCCGGCTATGTGGATATCGGGGATAGGAGACGCCAAAAAAGACGCGGCGCCGGGCAAGCCGGGCGCCGCGTCCTGATCCGGCGTCGATGGACTGGCTACTTCTCCGCCTCGACCTGCTGGGCCCAGCTCTTGACCGCCGTCTCGCCGTTCAGGAACGGAAGCACGGTCCCGGCCAGTTCGGGCGCAAAGAACATATCGTAATGGGTGCGGTTCGGGATGATCGCCAGCCGGTTCTGCGGCAGGTTCTCACGCATCCAGCCGGCATCCTTCAATCCGCCGCCGAGCAGCTGGTAGAATTTTATCACATGCTCGGGCCGGTACATGTCGCTGTCGCCGAACACCAGCATGACCGGCATCTTCAGCTTTTCGACGTCGGCAGACCAGTCGTAGGGCTTGCGCATCAGATTGCCCATCTGATCGAGCAGCTTCGGAAATTCATCGGGCTTCGGGGCGACGGCGACGTAGGACTGGTACATCGGCGTCTCCTTCATCATGTCGGCCATTGCCGCGCCGACCTGGACCTGCTGCGCCTTGATCTCGGGATAGAAGCCCTCGTCGGAGTAGCCGGCTGAAACGATCGCCAGCCGGCGGACCCTGTCGGGATGCTGGACCGCAAGGCGGAAAGCGGCCCCGCCACCGAACGAATAACCGAGCGCGTCGATCTTTTCGTAGCCGAGTTCGCTCAGCACCACCGCCAGATCGTCGCCGATGTCGACCAGGTCAATGTCTCGCCCGCCAAGGGCAGTGCGTCCATGGCCATGGAGATCGACCGCTATCACCTGCCGATGCTCGGAAAGCGCGGGCAGCATCGGCCCGAACATGTTGATGGAGCCCAGCCCGCCATGGAGCAGCAGCAGCGGCTCGCCCTCGCCGTGGATCTCGTAATAATAATCGACGCCATTGGCGGCGATACGGCCGCTCTTGACCGGCTCCGACGCGGCTTCGGCTTTCGTCGCCTCTTCCGCGCGGAGGATGGACGGCGCGGCGAGCAGGGCTGCCGCGGAGGCAAAAAGGGCAATCAGCGTGGACTTGATCATGTCGGTCTCCTCGGATTTGCAGGCCGGCTCGATCGTGGCTGCCTGTCTACATCCCAAGGACGAGCGGAATCAGCTCATTCCGACATGGATGGAGAAGAAAGTTTTGGAGCGTCAGACCTTCGCGAGCGCTTCGGCGGCCAGTTCCGGAACACGATCGTCCGCGTCGCCCGTCGCCTCGAGATAGGTCATCGGGGTTCGCAGCGTCCACAAAATGCCGTTGGGGAGACGGGTGAGCGCACCTTTGCCGCCAAGTGCCGCCGGCGTCACCTTTTCCAGCACGATCCTGCCAAATCCATGTTCCGAAACCTCGGGGACCGCAGGGCCGTCAACCTCGGTCCAGAGGAGGCAGAAGTTTTTCTTTCCGTCCGTGCCGGCTTCGATTTTCCATTCGACGGTAATACGCCCGCCCGGCGCGGAAAGGACGCCGTATTTGGACGAATTCGTCGCAAGTTCGTGGAATGCGATGCCGAGATACTGGACGGCGTTCGGCTGCAGCACGATCGATGGGCCCGACATCGTGATGCAGTCCTCGTTGCCGAACGGCTTCACTTGCGCCAGGAGCAGTTCGAACACGGTCGCGCCGCGCCATTCGGCCAGCACCAGAAGATCGTGCGAGCGGGCCAGCGCCATGATGCGATCCCGCACCTGATTCTCGAATTCGAACGAATCGCGGGAGCGCTTGCTGGTTTCCCGGATCATCGAGAGAATCACCGCATACTGGTTCTTCACCCGGTGGTTGACCTCGCGCATGAGCATCAGGATGCGGTGCTGGCTTTCCTTCCGCTCGGTGATGTCGCGCGCGATCTTGGAGGCGCCGACCACCCGTCCGGCATGATCCTTGACCGGCGAGACCGAGAGCGAGATGTGAACCAGGGATCCATCCTTGCGGACCCGGACGGTTTCATAATGGTCGACGCGGTCGCCCTTGCGGATGCGCTCGATTATGCTCGGCTCCTCATTGCACCGGTCCTCCGGGATCAGCATGGTGATACGGCGGCCGATCGCTTCCTGCTCCGTATAGCCGAAGAGCCGTTCGGCTCCCTTGTTCCAGCTCGCGATGACGCCGTCGAGATCCTTGCTGATGATGGCGTCCTCGGACGATTCGACGATCGCGGAAAGCCGCATCTCGATTTCTTCCCGCTGCTTCTGGCCGCTGATATCGACCAGCATGTTCAGCGCGCCTGTCATCTTCCCGTCTGCGTCGCGCAGTAGCGTGGGAAAGGGCAGGAAGGGAACGCGCGTCCCATCCGGCCGTTCGGCTATGGCCGAGCCACCCCTGACGTCGCGCCCTTCCCGCAACGACACCGCCATGGGGCAATCCTCGTGCTTCATCGGCCTGCCGTCCGGCCAGAAAAGCTTCCAGGAGCCGCACCATTCGTCCTTGCCGAGTTGCGGACGATGGCCCCACAGAGCTGCCGCGGCCTCATTGTAGAAAGTGATCTTTCCCGATGCGTCAGTGATGTAGACTGCCGCCGGCAATGCCTGCAGCACGTCATAGCCGTGAGGCTCCGGTATTTGCAGCGCCCCACGCGCGGCGACCGTGTCGGGTTGCAGGATGTTCAAAAAAATCCCCGTGAGCCGCGGCCATGGCGTAGGCAAGGCACTCGAAAAGTGGGGTGGATGGTCAGCAATTGGGTCCCCGATCAGCCCGGATTCCCAAACCGCATAGAAGACAAGTTCGGGCATCCGACGCGGCCTTTGAACGCGGCGAGCGGAGGATGGTTCCTTAGCCGGAGGGATTTTTTTCAGGGGCCGATAAATATTGGCGGCGTGATCTCGCCCGAACAGCCGATAGCTTTTCGATAGCCTGCCGTCGTTCGGAATGGGCCCGCAGCCAGTCTAGTAGTCCTTCTCGTAGAATATGCCGACGCCGGAATCGCCGCCGGCCCCGACGGAGCCGCGCGCCTTCAGATTGTCGGTGATGTCGAGGTTGATGGTGGCGCGTGTCGATCCGCGGGCGCCCGCTTCGACGCCGAGATAGATGTTGTCCTGAATGTAGCGACCCGCTCGCAAGGCGGGGTTGCCCTGGCTGTCGGTGACGATGTCGATATCGTCCAGGCCCGTGGCGGAACGCAGGCTGCCGAGCAGCGATGTGTTGCCGCCGCCGGCGAGTTCGGCGGCCGCAGCGGCAAGCTGCGCGATCTGGAAAGGCGACAATTCATTGATGCCGCGGTTGAAGATCAGCCGCGCCAGCACCTCGTCCTCGGGCAATTGCGGCTCCGAGGAAAAACTGATGTCGGGATCGGAGACACGGCCGCTGACCGTGACGAACACGGTGATGTCGTTGCCGCTAGAGCGCGCCACGAAGTTGATGAACGGATCGAGGTCGCCGACCAGCGTCACTGTGCCTTCGTCGAAGGTGATGCGCTGGCCGAGAATGGAAAGCCGGCCCCGGATCAGGTTGAAGCCGCCGACCGGCTGGATGTCGGTCGCCGGACCGGTCAGGCGCACCGTGCCGCCGAGTTCGGCGTCAAGCCCGCGCCCGCGCACGAAAATGCGGGTGGGCGCGCTGACAGCGATGTTCAGCCTGACCACACTCGGGCGCGCGGTGGGCGTCGGCGTGCCGTCGCCTGCCCTCGCCCGGCGCAGCGTCACAGCCACCGGTTTCGGTGGGTCGATGTGGGTGACGTCAATGGCAGCCGCTCCGCCGCCCAGGCTTTCCGGCACGGTGATCTCGGCGCGCTCGACCGCGATGTCGCCCGCAACGAGCGGATCGCGGGTCAGCGGACCGGTCAGCGCCAGGCTGCCGCTCAACGTCGCCACGACGAGGCTGCCGTCGGCATAACGCGCCTGGTTGAGATTGATCCTGATGTCGGCGGGGAAGCCGGCTTGCGCATTGGTGGAGACCGAACCCGAAGCCGTGATCGTGCCGCCGGCAGCGATCGCCGCCGACGCGTTGCGGATGGTCACCCGGTCGCCGTCGATCGCCGCCGACACCGCGATATTGCGCAGCCGGATGTTGGTTTGCGGGTCGATGAATTGCGCGCCCGAGGTCGAGACCGTGCCGCGGATGGCGGGCTGGCGCAGGCTTCCGGAAATGGTCGCGGCAAGCGACACCGTGCCCGAGGCCTGGGCGCCGCGCTCCGCCAGGAAGCGGTTGGCGAGCGACAGCGGCGCCTGGCCGTCGACGGAAACCGAGACGCCAGTTCCCGAAAGCGGCAGCCGCCCATTGGCGGTGAGCGAAAGCCCCTGCGGGCCGCTCACGCGCGCGGAGGACAGCGTCACCACATCGTTGGCGAAGCTGCCGGACGCGGTCGCTTCGAGCGGTGACAGTCCGGCGGCGTCGAGCGCGGAGGCGCGCAACCCGGCGCCGCGCAATTCGAACGATGCCGCGGGCCGGGCGAGCGGCCCCGTCACGCGTGCCGTACCCGACAGGCTGCCGCCGAGATTGCGGCCGGGAGCGGCGACGTTGAGAACAGCCAGCGGGAAGGCGTTGAGCGCAACGTCGAGCGCCAGCGCTCCTCCGGCCAGCGGCACGCCGCCCCTGACGGTGGCGCGAAGCCCTTCCGGGCTGGTGATCGCGGCATCGACATTGAGCCTTTCGGCGGTCGATGTGCCCGTAGCGTCCAGGCTGACCGTGCGCAGCCCGGCTTCGCGCAGCGCGGCGGCCGCGATCGACCTGCCCTGCACATTGAACCGGATGTCCGGTCTGGCGCGCGTGCCGCCAATCGTTGCCGTGCCGTCGATGGTGCCTCCCAGCGCCAGGTCGGGACGGATCGTGTTGGCGATCGCCAGCGGCAATGCGGCGATCGTGACGGAAAGATCGAGGCTTTGCGAGATCGTGCCTCGCGCGCTGACGCGCCCGCCTCCGACGTCGAAGGCGAGATTGCCGACGGTAATATCCTGTCCCCTGACCTCGAGCACAGCCGGCTCGACAAGCCGTGCCGCAAGCCCGCCTTGCGCCAGTTCGACTGTCTGGAGGCCGAGCCGCCAGCCGCCATCGACGGGCGACAGCGCGCCCGACGCCGCCGCGGTGGTGCCATTGTCGAGCGTCGCGTCGCCGGAGAAATTGGTGGTCGCGCCGCTGCTTTCGGCGGTAGCGGAAAGTCGCGCCACGTCTATGCCGGCCGCGGTGACGTCGGTTGCCTGCAGCGAGCCGTTGGCGACCGGCACGTTGAAGAGGTCGGCGATGCTCGCCTGAAGATCGGCCCGGCCGAGCCTGACCGTATCGGCGACGAGATTTTCGGCGTTCGCCTTTATCGTGGCGTTCTGCCGATCCTGGTCGGGCGTGAGTGTAACATCGGCGTTTACCGCGCCGGTCGCCTGCACCAGCAGCAGCGCGGCAGCAGTCGAAATATCGGCGGAGGCGAGTTTCAGCGCGCCATCGAACAGGCCCGCAGGGTTCTGGGTGACGTCGCCGGTAATCCGCGTGCCGCCGGCGGAAAAATCCAGCGCGCTCAGCCGGCGGCCGCTTTCGTTCAGCGCAACGCCGCTCGAAAGCTGCACGCGGGTTCCGTCGAGGAAAGCGTTGCCGGTCACCTGGCCGTCGACATCGCCTTCCCGCAGCGTGCCTTCGAAGCCGAGCACCGCCTCGCGCAAAGCCTTGCCGACCAGCGAGCCTTCGGCCACCTCAGCCCCGAAGGTGAGGCCGATCAGCCCGTCGGAGCCTGATGCGCGGCCCCTGGCCGTCAGGCGGCCGGTGGCGTCCTCGGACACAAGCGCCAGATCGGTCAGAGCCAGGTCGAAGTCGAAATCGGCCGCACCCGTGGCGAAACTGCCGTCCGCAGTCATCGAAACCTGATCGTTGAAGATGCGCAGCCCGTCGGCGACGAGCCCGGTTTCGCCGCGCGCGACGCGGCCAGTAATGCGCGTCTCACCCTGCAGCAGATTGTCGGCAGCGGGGCTGTCGATCGTCAGTCCGGTGGCGACGCCGTCCACGGTCAGGTCGAAACCGCCGGTGACCGGCTCCACGCTGCCGGAGGCGTCGAGATCGAGCCCGCCCGACACATCGCGTCCGGCAAGCTGCGAGAACGGCGCAATGCTCGTCGCTTCGACGCCAATGTTGCCGCGAAACGCCAGTTCGGCGATGTCGCCGGAGAGCGACACATTGAGGCCGTTGCCGGAAAGCAGCGCCCTGGCGAGTTTTACGGGGCCGCCTGCCCGCCAGTCGCCTTCGATGTCGAGGTTGAGCGTCTCGCCGAGCGCTTCGGCGATGTCTGCCCGCGTCGCGGTGATGCCGGTAACGTCGCCGTCGACTGCGAAAGTGATCCGGCGGTCCGCCGGCTGGCTGATGTTCTCGGCCACTCCGTTCGCTGTCAGCGCGATGTTTTGCGCGGCAAAGGTGTCGGTGGCCAGGTCGGCGACGGTCAGCGATCCGGTCCAGTTCTCGCTCGCGCCCTCGCCGAACGAGATCGTCAACGCGGCGCGATCGACCGTGGTCTGGCCGCCGGGAACGGGCAGAACGACGCGCTCGGCGGTTTGATTGTCGACCGAGGCATCGAGTGTCAGCCTCTGCAGGAAATTGTCGGTGGTGGTTTCGGCCGCCGCCGTAAGGCTCAGCGCGCCGCTGACCAGATCCAGGCTCTCGAGCGCGAGCCCGCCGCCGGTCTTGAACACGCCGTCGGCCACAAGCGTCGTCTCGGCACCGAAGAATTCGCGGAAGCGCGGCGGGATCAATCGCGCGATCGGCCCTTCGACATTGGCGGCGAAACCCAGCCCGCCCGATTGCTGGCGCAGCCTCGTCGTGCCGGTCAGAACGCGTTGGGCGTCCGCGTCGAGCGTCAGCGCGAGGTCGAGTTCCTCCAGCGGCCCCTCCCCCGCCAAAGTCAGCGCCATCGGCGGCCGGCCCTCGATGTTGAGCACATTGGCGACGATGCCGTTTGCAGGCTCGGTCAGGGAAAGGTCGAGGTCGAGCACCTGGGTGTCGTTGCGATAGACTGCGGTCAGCCCGAGTTGTCCGCCCGGTCCGTCCAGGCGTGTGATGTCAAGCGCGGTGTCGAGCGAGCCGCCGGCAAGCTGGAGCCGGCCGGTGACCGCCAGTTGCGAGGCGAGCCCGAAGACGTCCGCGCCGAATGTGACGCGCGGGACTTCGAGAGCGCCCAAAGTGACGGAAAGCGGCAGGTCCGGCACGCGGAAGGATCCCGCCTCGGGCGGGGGCAGGCCTTCTTCCGGCACGGGCCGGCGCAGCACGTCGATGCTGTCTGCCGCAAGCGTCTGGATGTTGAGGCGTCCGAGCAGCAGCGCCGAGCGGGTCCAGACGATGCGCGCATTGGCGATCCGCAGCCATATGCCCTGGCGGTCGGCGATGGTGATCTCGCTGATCGTCGCGTTTGACGACAGCACGCCCTGGATGCCTCTGATCCTGATTTGGCGGTTGGGCGTCGAAAGCTGATCCTCGACGAAGCCGATGAAATAGGAACGGTCTTCCTGCTCCGTGTCCTGCGCGAAAACCGGCAGCGCGAAGAGAAAGAATGCGATGGTCAGGATGATGCGGGTCAAAACGCTTGTCCTATTCCAACGTAGAAGGCCAGATCCGGGTCGTCCGGGCCAGGATCGAGCGGCATTGCGAGATCGAGCCTGATCGGGCCGAGCCCGGTGATATAGCGCAGGCCGGCGCCGACGCCGATCTTGAGATCCTCGGAAAACTCCGGAAACGAATCGGCATCGACATAACCGGCGTCGGCGAAAGCGACGACGCCGATGGTATCGGTGACGCGAGCGCGCAGTTCGGCCGAACCTTCGATCAGCGAGCGCCCGCCGGATACATCTCCATCCGGAGACGGAATGCCGATGCTGCGATAGGCATAACCGCGCACGGAACCGCCACCACCGGCGAAGAACAGCTTGTCCGGCGCGGTTTCTTCGACGGGCGGGCCGACGACCGAGCCGAGCTTCAGGCGTCCTGCGGCAACGATGCGGTTGTCTTCGCCGAAACCGTAATAGGCGCGCCCCTCGACTGTGGCGCGGAGCGCCGCGTTGCCGTATTCGAACTCGTAGAATGGGTCGGCCATCACTTCGAGGTAATAACCTTCGGTGGCGTTGGTCGCATTGTCGCGCCGGTCGAGTGTCAGGCCGCCGAGGAACCCTGCCATGGTGAAGGTGCGTTCTCCGAAATCGTCGTCGAATTTTGCATGCTCGCCATAGCCGAACAGGCTGGCCGAGAGGTGTTCGGAAAACAGGTGCTTGAACCCCGCCTGCGCGGTGACGGCGGTGCGCGTATAGGGATCCAGCACCTCGCGGTCGCCGATCAGCGAGGCGATGAAATCGGTGTCGGGCGTGTAGACGCCCGGCTTGGTGAAGGTTGCGGCAAGGCGATAGGTGAAGTCGGCTGGATCGAAACCGCCGCCCTCGCCTGCATCGTTGCCGATGCCGGCCACCCTGGCGTCGAAGCGCAGGCTTTCGGCCCGGCCGAACAGGTTGCGGTGCAGCCAGAAGGCTTCGAAACCTGCCCCGTCGAGCGTGGAATAACTTGCGCCGACGCCGAACCGTCTCGGCAATCTTTCCTGCACGATGACGCTGATCGGCAGCAGGCCGTCGTCGCGGATAGCGTCCGCCTCCTCTATGCGCTGGGCGCGAAACACGTCGAGCTTGGCGAGCCGCGTATTGGCCCGCTTGATATCGTCGGGATCGTATTCCTGGCCGAGCGGAAGATCGGTCATGTAGGCGACGAAAGCCGGGTCCATGCGCTCGGTGCCCTGGACCGATACCGGTCCGTAGGCAGCCCTGCGCCCGGGATCGACTTCGAGCGTCGCATCGACCAGATTGACGGCGTGCGCCGCTTCCACACGGCGTTCGACGGTTTTCGCCTTGGCGTGCCCCTGCTGCCGCCATGCCTCGATCGACAGGTTTTCGGCCTGCAGGATGACGCCGGAGAGCGCGACCTTGCCCGGCGAGAAGCCCCGCCTTTCCGGCGCCTCGACCTCGTCGTCCGGATCGACGGGCGGCGGCGCGCGATTGACGATGCTGGTCTGGCCGAAATGGAAAAGCGGTCCGGGATCGATTGCTACCCGTACTGCGGCGGGATCGGGCAATTCGGTGTCGGGCGGCAGATCGGCGGCTTCGCGCCCATCGACCAGGATGCTGATCGAACCGCCATAGCGGCCCAGCGCATAGAGTGCGGCGAGGATGCGGCGATAATCGCCGCGCGCCTTGGCCAGGAGACCGGCGGCGCCGGATGCCGGCTTCTCGCGATCCTGCCACAAAGTGGAAGCGCCCTTGAGCGCGGCTTCGACGTCGTCGTCTTCGGCAACTGGCGAGACGGCGAAATCAACCGAATAGCGCTGCGGCTCGCCGATTACGTCCTCGGCCTCGTCGGTCTTCGGCTCGAAAATCTTTATGCCAAACAGTTCGAACGCCGAAGCGGGTTCGGCAATCGCCACGGCGACAACGCAAACTGCCGCGATTGCCCGCAGGCGACTAGAACACAAACCCAGCACAGGCGTCCTCGATGCAGTCCCCACCGCCTCGCGCGGAACCATAACGGTATCGGCGCGGCTGCGCACCCATAAATATTGGCAAGGCAAAGCACTAGCGGCAGGCGTGACCAATCCGCATCAGCCGTATCGGTGCGAAAAGCTCAGCTCGCGGGCAGAGCATAGGCGATTATGGCGTCGCCGGCAGCAGTGCCGGTAGAGCCGTGGCCGCCGGCGACGACAACGACATACTGCCGGCCATCGGAGCCCTGAAAGGTCATCGGCGTCGCCTGGCCGCCGGCCGGCAGCCGCTCCCGCCACAGTTCCCGACCGTCGCTCACGTCGAAAGCGCGGACAAAGTAGTCGAGTGTGCCGCTGTGGAAACCGACGCCGCCCGCGGTGACGATCGGACCGCCGATGCCCGGAACGCCCATCTCGAAGGGCAGCGGCAATGGCGAAAGATCGCGCACGGTGCCGTTGCGGTGCTGCCAGATCACCTCGCCGGTGTTGAGGTCGGCGGCGGCGACGTAGCCCCATGGCGGCGCTTGGCACGGCAGGCCGATCGGCGACCAGAAGGGCCTCATCATTGCGGCGAACGGCGCGCCGAAATTCTCGTTGAAGCCGGGTTCGCTTTCCGAGACGTAGCTGGTGGTGTCGTCGGCTCGCGGGATCAGCTTGACGATGAAGGCCAGGTAGACCGGAGTGGCGAAGACGATCTGCCGGACCGGATCGACAGCCACGCCTCCCCAATTGAAAGTGCCGAAATTGCCGGGATAGACGATCGAACCTCTCGTCGAAGGCGGCGTGTAGCGGCCTTCATAGTTGAGGCTGCGGAAGCGGATACGGCAGTAGAGCTGGTCGACCGGCGTCGCGCCCCACATGTCCTTCTCGCGCAGGGGCTCGGGCTTGAAGCTGAGCGCCGATGTCGGCTGCGTCGGCGCGGTGAAGTCGCCTTCCACCGCACCCTGAGGCGCCGGTTCCTCGGTCACCGGCAGCAGCGGCTCGCCCGTGCGGCGGTCGAGCACGTAGATGTCGCCCTGTTTCGTGGCCTGGACCAGCGCCGGAACCGTCTCGCCATCCCTCGCGAGATCGACGAGTTGCGGCTGCGACGGCGTGTCCATGTCCCAAAGGTCGTGGTGCACGGCCTGGAATACCCAGCGGACCTGTCCGGTCCGCAGATCGAGCGCCGTTACCGAGGATGAGAACCGTTCGGTCTCGGGGGTCCGGTCGCCGCCATACTGGTCCGGTGGGGCGTTGCCCATCGGGGCATAGACCATGTCTAGCTGCTCGTCGACGCTGAGCAGCGACCAGGCATTGGGCGAGTTGCCCACATACGGCAGGCCGGCCGCGATCGGCGCTGTCTCGTCGGGATTGCCGCTGTCGAAATTCCAGACCAACGCGCCCGTGGCGACGTCGAAGGCGCGGATGACGCCGGAAGGCTCGGTGGTCGAGACGTTGTCGTTGACGGCCCCGCCGACGATGACGAGACCGCCGGCAACGACCGGCGGCGACGTCGAATAATACGAGCCGGGATAGAAGTTGGGCATGTTCAGGGCAAGGTTGACGGCGCCGTTGTCGCCGAAACCGGTACAGACGCTCCCCGTCTTCGCGTCGAGCGCGATCAGCCTTGCATCGGCCGTCGGCAGGAGGACGCGGCTGGCGCAAACGGAGCCGGCAGCTGCGCCTTCGACCGCAACATACGACAGACCGCGGCAGGTCTGGTGCTGGCGCTGCTTGTTGACGCCGACCTGCGGATCGTAGCGCCACACCTCGCTGCCGGTCAGCGGATCGAGCGCGATCGCGATCTGGTGCGGCGTGCAGACGTAGAGCAGGCCGTCGACCAGCGTCGGCGTGACTTCGTAGGTCGTCTCCTCGGGATCGTCTTCGACGCGCACGTCGCCCGTGTGATATTCCCACACCTTCTGCAAGCCCGCCACGTTGGCGGGCGTGATCGCGGTCAGCGGCGAATAATGGCTGCCGCCAGGCGTGCGGCCGTAGGCGTGCCACTCGGCCGGCACCACGGTCGCCTCGCTCGGCGGCAGGGTCGCAGCCTCCGCCTCGGGGACAGTGCCCGCGATCTGGTGCACGTCGATCGTCATGGAATAGACGGCGACGGCAACGGAGGCGAGGATCGCCGCAACGAGCGCGAGAGCCGATACGCCCCAGGCCTTGCCGCTCCGCCTTGCGAGAGGGCGCCTGACCCAGGGCGTGAGCATCAGCAGCCCCAGCACAATGAGAAGGCCGCCGCGCGGCGCAAGCTGCCACCAGTCGAAACCGACCTCGTAGATCGCCCAGCCGAGCGATCCGGCAATGACGAGGGCATAGACCAGAAGGCCTGTCGGCCTGCCAAGAAGGAGGAGCAGCCCCGCGACGAGCAGGCCGGCGGCGGCCATCACATAATATGGGGAACCGCCGAGGGCCAGGAGCCAGACCCCTCCAAAGCCGACGACGAGCCCGAGCAGCACAAGTATGACCGCCATAACGGTTTTCATGCGGGAAACCCCTGCTTTACGGCCAAACTTCCACAACGAGAGATTGTTCCGGCCGGGCACCGCGGAGCGATTCTCCCTTCTCCCGCCGCCCGCTGTCAGCATCTGTCAGGAATGTTTTCCCAAGCTTTGTCCACACCCTCGCCTGATGCCCGCATACTCCATCCCGGCAGCTTGCTGGTGGGAACGGGTGTGCACGACCGGCATCCAGGCAAGTGTGGCGCCGGAGATGATCCCCGCATGGTCGTGCGGGGCGCTCCGGCCCCGGGTCGAACCTGTGCGCCCGCGCCTTGTCCCAGAATACCGGGACAGGGCATGGGCCGGGAGCGGCAAGGGGAGAAAACGCCGGCGGCGCATGGCAGCGCGTCACTAAATTAAATTGATTAGGCGTCGCTGCCATGCGCCGCTTCCCACACCCCGGCTTCGAGAAGAAGCGCGGGAACGTATCCGCGCGCCCGCGACTAACTATCCAACAGGCAGAGTGTGTCAGTAGCCGCCGATGATCGGCAAAATCTCCCCGGTGATGTAGCTGGAGCAATGCGAGGAGGCGAGGAATACGTAGGCTGGCGCGATCTCCTCGGGTTGGGCCGGGCGCTTCATCGGCGTGTCTGCGCCGAATTTCGACACGTCCTCGGCTTCCTTTTCGGAAGGATTGAGCGGCGTCCACACCGGCCCGGGCGCGATCGCGTTGACGCGAATGCCTCGTGGCACCAGTTGCGCCGCCAGCGCCCGCGAAAACGCGTGGATGCCGCCCTTGGTCATCGAGTAGTCGAGCAGTTGCTTGCTGCCCGTTATGCCGACGACCGAACCCGTGTTGATAATGGCGGAGCCTGGCTTCATGTGCTCCACCGCGGCCTGAGCCATGTGGAAGTAGCTGTAGAGATTGGTCTTCACCGTCGTGTCGAAATGTTCGGGCGTCAGGTCCTCGAACTTCGCCGCATGGACCTGGAAGGCGGCGTTGTTGACCAGAATGTCGAGGCCGCCGAGTTCATTAACCGTCTGCCTGACTGCCGCCCGGCAGGCTTCCCGGGTCGAGATGTCGCCGGGGATCAGGATGCAGCGTTTGCCTTCGGCCTCGACTGCCTTTTTGGTGGCCTTGGCGTCTTCATGCTCGTCGAGATAGCTGATCGCGACGCTGGCGCCCTCGCGGGCGAACAGGACCGCCACCGAACGGCCAATGCCGCTGTCGCCGCCGGTGATCAGGGCGACTTTGCCGTCGAGCTTGCGCGAGCCGATGTAGTATGGCGCATCGTACATCGGCGCGGGATCAAGCCGCGCTTCAGAGCCCGGTTTGAGCTGATGCTGCTTGGGAAAGGGCGGCTCGGGATAACGCCGCGCGCCGGCCTGCATGGCGCCCTGCGACTCTCCACCGGAACGCTTCTTCGCCTCGTCGGCGGCGTCGATGCCGCCCTGGATTTCGCGCTGCTTTTCGGAGGCTTCCGCCGCCTTTGGCGGCGTCTTGGGGTTTTTGTCCATGGTTCCGCTCGCTGTGTGGGGTCAGTGTGCGTGCCTAACGCCCGAGCGGCGAAACTGTTCTCCGGAAAGAACGCAAAAGGCCCGACGCGTGGAAGCGCGCCGGGCCTGGGCATCAGGATAGGGGACGGTTGCTGAGATTCAGGTCAGGCCGAGTCGGAATCGAAGAGGGCGCGCAGCGACCAAAATGGTGGGTTTCGAGAACCGGAGCGCAGCGGACGTTCGGTCCGTGAGCACCGGAAGCGCAGAAAGCCGCCATTTGCAGGCCGGCATCACCTGAATCTCAGTAACCCGTCAATCGATGTCGAAGGAAACGCCTTGGGCGAGCGGCAGCGCCTTGGAATAGTTCACCGTGTTGGTGGCGCGGCGCATATAGGCTTTCCAAGCATCGGAACCGGATTCTCGGCCGCCGCCGGTTTCCTTCTCGCCGCCGAAAGCGCCGCCGATCTCGGCGCCCGAAGTGCCGATATTGACGTTGGCGATGCCGCAGTCCGAACCATCGGCGCTCAGGAAGCGTTCGGCCTCGCGCATGTCGAGCGTGAAGATCGACGAGGAAAGTCCTGCGCCGACTGCATTATGCTTGGCCAGCACCTCGTCGAAATCGGAATATTTCATCACGTAGAGGATCGGTGCGAAGGTCTCTTCCGTGACGGGGCCGGTCTGGTCCGGCATTTCGACAAGCGCCGGCCGGACATAGAAGGCCGCGGCATCGCCGGTGTCGATCCGGCTTCCGCCAGTGACTTTGCCGCCCTCGGCCCGGGCGCGTTCGATCGCCTTTTCCATGCCGCGGAAGGCAGCTTCGTCGATCAGCGGCCCAACCAGCGCGTTCGAGGTCAGCGGATTGCCGACCGACACGCTTTCGTAGGCCTTCTTCAGCCGCTGGACGAGCGCGTCGTAGATGCTCTCATGCACGAAAAGCCGGCGCAGCGTCGTGCAGCGCTGGCCGGCCGTGCCCATGGCGCCGAAGGCGATGGCGCGCAGCGCCATGTCGAGATCGGCCGAGGGGCAGACGATGCCGGCATTGTTGCCGCCGAGTTCGAGGATGGCGCGGGCGAAGCGCTTGGCCAGGCGCGGGCCGACATCGCGGCCCATGCGGGTCGAGCCCGTGGCAGAAACGAGCTGCACCTTCGGATGGTCGACCAGCACTTCGCCGGCGGCACGGTCGCCGATCAGAAGTTGGGCCAGGCCTTCCGGCGCATCGCCGAACCGCGCCATTGCGCGCTTCAGTATGGCGTCGCAGGCAAGTGCCGTCAGCGGCGTCTTCTCCGAGGGTTTCCAGACAACGGCATTGCCGCAGACCAGCGCAAGCGCCGAATTCCACGACCAGACGGCCACGGGGAAGTTGAACGCCGAAATCACGCCGACCACGCCGAGCGGATGCCATGTCTCCATCATGCGGTGGCCGGGGCGCTCGGTGGCGATCGTCAGACCGTAGAGCTGGCGCGAAAGGCCGACCGCGAAATCGCAGATGTCGATCATCTCCTGAACCTCGCCCAGGCCTTCGGACGGGATTTTGCCGGCCTCGATCGAGACCAGCCGGCCAAGCTCGGCCTTGTGGGCGCGCAATTCCTCGCCGAGCAGCCGCACCAGTTCGCCGCGACGCGGCGCCGGCACCAGCCGCCAAACGCGGAAGGCCGCATCGGCCTGTTCGATGATGCGGGCCGCCTCGGCAGGCGAAACCGACCGGACATCGGCGATCTTCTCGCCGGTGATCGGGCTTTTGGCTGGAAGGTCGCCGCCGGTGAAGCTCTCCTTCGAAACGCCGAGGCTGGTCAGCAGTTCGGCGGTCTCTTGTGCGATTGTCATCGTGAAATCTCTTCTTGCTGTCGCGATTTGGCTCGCGCGGGCTGGAATTCGCCCGCCGCGAGCGTCAGATGGCGCTTGTTAGTTCATTTGCGCGCCGCCGTGAACTCACCAGCGCGCGCAATCCGTCGCGCCAATCAGGGGCACGGATTGCCGGTGCGTTGGTGGATCGCGTCGACTGCCTGCTGCATCTCGCCGGTCCAGTGCACTTCCGCCGCATCGAGCGCCATGTTGAGCTGCGGGATGCTGGTCGCGCCGATGATATTCGAGGTCACGAAAGGCCGGCTGGTTACGAAAGCGTTGGCGAACAGCGCCGGCTCCAAGCCGAAGCTGCGGGCGAGTTCATTGTATTCGAGCTGTACTTCCGCCGCGTTGGGCGTCTCGTAGCGCTGGCCGCGGTTGAAAAGCTGCGAACGCGACCCCTCAGGCCGCGCGCCATGGTCGTATTTGCCGGTGAGATAGCCCTGCGCCAGCGGCGAATAGGGAAGCAGCGACACCTCCTCGCGGCCGCAGACCTCGGCCAGATTGACCTCGAAGGTGCGGTTGACGAGGTTGTAGGCGTTCTGCAGGCTCGCGACGCGTGGCCCCACGCCCCTGTCGCTTTCCGCGACGAACCGCATGACGCCCCACGAGCTTTCGTTGGACAGGCCGAAATGGCGGATTTTTCCCGCCGTCACCAATTCGGCGAATACAGCCAGCGTTTCGGCAACAGGCGTTTCGTCCTCGTCGCGCGGCGCCGGCCAGTTGCCGACCCGTGTCGGGTTCGATCCCCACGGGATCTGCCGCTCCGGGAAATGGATCTGGTAAAGGTCGATATAATCGGTCTGGAGCCTGGCGAGCGATTTTTCTACCGCGTCGAATATGTCGGTCCGCACCAGCTTCGACGGGCGGCCGCCGCGAAACCAATCATTGGCCGTGCGCCCGACCACCTTGGAAGCGACGATCACGTCCGCCCGGTTGCGGCGCGCTTTCATCCAGTTGCCGATAAAGGTTTCGGTCCGCCCCTGCGTCTCGGGTTTGGGCGGGATGGGGTAAAGCTCGGCGGTATCGAGGAAATTGACGCCGCGCTCGAAGGCGAGGTCCATCTGGGCGTGGCCTTCGGCCTCGGTGTTCTGCTGGCCCCAGGTCATCGTTCCGAGGCAAATTTTGGAAACATGAAGATCGGTGCGTCCAATACGGCGCTGTTGCATGGTTTGAAATCTCCGGCGGGAAAATGGTTTGGGCGGCAAAGCGCGGGTGAGGTCCGCATCATAACCACCACCTCGCAACCCGCCAAGGGCCGGCGATGCAACAGTTCTTCGTCCGGCGGATCAGCGCTTGGCTGCGGCTCGCCTTTTGGCGTCGTCGATCAGCATGTTGGCGACCTGCATGCGCACCATGGCGCGCTGGCGCAGATGCGGCGCGACGCGGTCGGGATGGTTCTTGAAGGCGAAGCTGCGGCGCAAACGGCTGAAATCGGCAGCCGCCTTGGCCGCGTCGAGGCCAAGCTCGACGGCGATGGCGGCAGGCTCGATCGACGGCAGGCTTTCGGCCGGCGCCGCGACTTCCGCCAGAAGCGGCTCGGCAGCGGCGAGAAGCGCCGCCAGTTCCGTCTCGAACTCCTGGTTCGTCCGGCGATATTCGGCGGCCGCTTCGTCGCTGGAAACCTTGATCCGGCCTGAATGCAGTTCGTCCGCGACCGACAGATAGTCGAACGGGATCGACGGCGGGCGCGCGGCCTCTTCGGCAGGCGGCTTGGCGACGAAGAGATCGTCCAGCACCGAGGCGAAATCCCGGTTTGCACCTGTTCCGATGACAGCCTCCCTCGCCTTTCGACAGATCGTCCCGCTTCACCGTTAGGGCAAGGCGGTTAAAAATCACCCCGAAACATGCGGAGGAATTTACCGGCTGAGCGGCGACCGGCGCAAACGCCGGCCGCGCTGCCCGGATCAGATCGCGCCGATGAAATCGGTCTTGCCCAGCGGCACGCCATTGTGGCGCAGGATGGCGTAAGCGGCGACGACATGAAAATAGAAGTTCGGCATGCCGAAGTTGAGAAGGTATTGCTGGCCGGTGAACGTCACCGGGCCACCCCGCAGCCGCATCTCGACGGGCCTTTCCTCGGATCCGTCTATGTCGGCGGGCGCGAAGCTTTCGAGATAGCGCACCGTTTTCGCGATCCGTTCCTGAAGTTCGGCGAAGGACGCTTCATTGTCCTCGTAGCTCGGAATCTCGCGGCCAGCCAGGCGAGAAGCGATGCCCTTGGCGTTGTCGCTGGCGATCTGGACCTGTTGCGTCAGCGTGAGCATGTCGGGCGCAAGCCGCGCGGAAAGGAATACCTTAGGGTCGATCTTGCGCGCGGTGGCGTTTTCCTCCGCCTTGGCAAGCACTTGCGACAGCGCGTTCAGCCGGTTCACAAGAACTGGAATCGAAGCCTGGTACATTGAAATCGTCATATGAGAATATCCCTCGGACGGCCGGAATGGCCCCGTCCGCAGATAGGGATCCGGCAGAGCATCTTTCAAGCGCCATCGGCTCGCCCAAATCCGTGATAGCCTGTATTTGTCGATGGAGATTCCCGATGAGGAAAACAATTCTTGCCGCAGCCATGTCCGTGTCGGTGGCTGGCGTCGTCTCCCCCTTGAATGCCCGCGCCGCCGAACCGGACTATCTCGACGACCGGTCCGACGCGGAAGCGGTCTTGAAATCCTTTTACAACGCCATCAACCGCCGCGAATTCTCCCGCGCCTGGTCCTATTTCGGCGAAACCAAGCCGTCGGCGAATTTCGAGAGCTTCGTCGCCGGCTTCGAGGACACGAAATCGGTGCGCGTCATGACGGGCGAACCGGGCGCCGAGGGCGCAGCCGGCAGCACTTACTTCAACGTTCCGGTTGCGATAGCAGCGACCGGCGCGGACGATACCGAGCGGGTCTTTGCCGGCTGCTACACGGCGCGTCTCGCAAATCCGCAGATTCAGGAGCCGCCTTTCACAGGGTTGCATCTCGAGCGCGGCGACCTGAAGCCAACCGATAAGCCTGTCGAAGAGGCGCTCCCTAAACAATGCGGCGAGGGACCGCCGCCTCCGGAACGCGACGCCGAACTCGAGCAGGCGAAGAGGGCTTTCGCTGCAAGCCATGGCGAGGAATGCACTTCACCGGGCAGCGATGCGCAACCCGCCGAGCCGGAGCGCTACGTCATCAAATTCCACAGCACCGCCGATCCCGACGAAGAGCAGGAGGCGCGGCTGTTCCGTTTCTTTTGCGAGTTGGGCGCCTACAACGAAGGCCACTTCTATTACCAGGCCGACGTCATCAGCGGCGTCAGGGAAATCCATTTTGCGACACCCGAACTCCAGATCCAGTACGTAAACGGCGACAGCGAAGGAAAAATCGAGGCCATAAACATCATCGGCTATCGAAGCGAAGGCGAACTCATCAATTCGTCCTACGAAGAATCGACGAAGACCATCACATCCAACGAAAAATGGCGCGGCGTGGGCGATGCCTCCTCGACCGGAACATGGCTGTTCCGGGACGGCGAGTTCAGTCTCGTCCAGTACGATGTCGATGCGACCTACGACGGCGAGATCAATCCGGAAACCATACTGGATTACAATACCGCGCCTTAGGTCCGCCCACGCGTCCCACTTGCCGGCCTCCATCGTTCCAGGGAGAAAACGCATGCTCTACAAAGGCAGTTGCCATTGCGGCGATATCGCATTCGAGGTCGAGGGCGAACTTTCGGCGGTTGTGGCGTGCAATTGCTCGATCTGCTCCCGCAAGGGAGCGCTGCTGTGGGCGGTGCCGCGCGACAAGCTGCGCCTGACCGGCTCCGGAAACGGCATGGGAACCTACGTGTTCAACAAGCATGCCATCGAGCACCGCTTTTGCCGGATTTGCGGCATCCATCCATTCGCCGAGGATGCGGCATCCGCGGGCGAGCCTACGGCCTACGTCAATATCCGCTGCCTCGAAGAGATCGATCTGGCCTCCGTACCGGTGATCGACTTCGACGGCCGGTCGATGTGAAGGTCAGCGCGCCGACAGCATCCAGTTCAGCGTTTCGCGCCAGTCGGTCATACGGATCGGCGTGCCGTGCGTGCCCGTCTCGAACCGCACGAAGCGGGCTGGATAGTTCGGCGACTTCGCCTTGATCGAGCGGAAGAAGGCTTCCTGCTTCTCGACGGGAAAGACGGTGTCGCGGCTGCCGTGGCCGAAGAACACCGGCACGTTTTTGCGAAAGGCGAGACTGGCCAGAAAGCCGTCGTACCCGTGCGAGCCGAGGAGCAGAAGGCCGGCGAGTTGCGGCCCGACCGCCTTGTCGCTCGCCAGGTTCCAGCACAGCGCGCCGCCCATCGAGCCGCAGGCGACGAAGACTTTCGCTCCGGGCGACTGCGCCTTGTAGTGGGCGATCAGGGCGGCGATTTCCGCCTGACCCTTCTCGCCAAAATCGGAAAAATCCGGCGACAGATAGAGCCCGCCATTTCGGACCATCAGGTTCTTGATGCGGTTGAAATTGCCGCCGAAGCTGAAGTCGTCGACGCCCTGCTTCCGGCTGCCGCCTTGCCCGTGCAGGTAGATGGTGATGAACTTCGCGCCCGCGCCCTTTCCGACCGCGACGTGGCGGATTTTGCCCGTATCGGTCCTCAGCACCAGATCCTGCTGCAGCTTGCGCACGCCGGTCGAGACATATTTGGCGCGCGCCTGCCGCTCAGGGACTTGGTCGCGGCCGTTGATGTCGCGCATCTCGTCATAGTCGACAACCGTGTATGGCCCTTTTTGCGACAGGATGCTCGGATAGGCGAACAGCTCGTCCTTGAACGGTTTCAGGGTTTCGGCTGAGGCTAGCGACGGAAGGGCGGACAGGAGGAGAACTAAGACAATGCGGCAAAACCGGATGTAGGATTTTTGCACGCCTGCTCCTCGATTCGGCGGTCCGATGGACCTCCTTGTCGTCAAACAATTTGTCAACAGCAAGATGGTTTTGACGGACAGCTCAGTCCTGCAGGACGCCGCCGGCGTTTTCAAGCGCATCCCTGGTGTCGACATCGATACCTGCGCCTTCACCGATTTCGACATCGACGACGTTCAAACCTTCCGCCTCGACCAGATGGCGCGCACCGGTATCGCCCTCAAGCAACGAGACCGCGTGGAACAGCGATCGCGGCAGGATCACTGGATTGCCCCGCTTGCCATTGTGCACGGCCCTGACAACCGCCGCGCCGCCTGATTTCTCGAACGCGCCGATTAGGTGATCGAAATCACCGGTCGAGACGCCCGGCATGTCGGCGAGCACGATCATGGCGCCGGCTACGTCCGCCGATAGGCTAGCCACGCCCCGCTTCAGCGAGCCGGAAAGCCCGGAGACGAAATCCGGATTGTGGACGATCTTCACCTCGAGGTCGGACAGCGCGGCGCTGATGCGGTCGGCCTGGTGGCCGGTGACGACGGTCACGCCTGCTCGCGACGCCAGCGCCCGCTCGGCCGAGCGGCGGACTAGCGGCTGGCCCTCAAACAGCGCCAGCAGCTTGTTCGGCCCGCCCATGCGGCTCGACCGGCCGGCGGCGAGCAGCACGATCTCGACCGTCGGCTTGACTGGTGCGGCTGGCGCTTCGCGCGGCTGCGGCCGGGTCGGGATCTCCATCAGGAGCCCGCCGACGCCCAGCCCGGCAATATCCGCCGCCGTCACGTCAAGGCCCGCGATCAGGCGGTCGAGCACCCAGTCGAAGCCGTTTTCCTTGGGGCTGCGAGCGCAACCCGGCGCGCCGAGCATCGGCTTTCCGCCGAGCCTGCCCAGAACCAGCAGATTTCCCGGATCGACCGGCATACCGGTGCGGACGACTTCGCCGCCGGCAGCGCGGATGGCCGCGGGAATGACATCGTCGAAATCGCTGACCGCCGATGCGCCGAAGACGACCACGAGGTCGCAATTCTCCGCCAGCTTGGCGATGGCCGACGCCACCGCGTCAGTGTCATGCGGCGTCCGCTGCTCCTCGACAACCCGGCTTTGCGAACGCGCCAGACGCGCCTCGGTGATGCGCGTGGTCTTGGCGAGCACGCTATCCTTGATGCCGGGCAGCACGGTCTGGACGATGCCGACCTTCTTTGGGGTGAAGGGATGGACGGCGAAGATCTCGCCCCGTCCGCAAAGCCCGGTCACAGCCTCGACCGTTTCGCGAGGGACCGCGAACGGGATAATCTTCACGGTCGCAACCATCTGGCCCTGCTCGACCGCCGCGAAGTTCGCCAGCGTGGCGATGGTGACGGCTGGATCGACGGCGTTGATCGCATCGATCATCGCTGCGTCGACGGTGAACACGCCGGCCTCGCGCGCGTGGAGATTGACACGGCCGGTGGATGGCGGCCTGGCCTCGACGCCGTGAAAAAGCATGCCGCCGGCGATCATCGCCGCCGCCTCGTCTTCGCCGAGATCGTTCGGCGCAAGCACCGCCGCGACCACTTCGGCTACGCCCGCCGCCTTGAGCGCCGCGACATCGTCCCCGGTCAGCACATGCGCCTTGCGCAGGCGCCGGCCGGCGAGCTGGATCGAATGCGCCAGCACCGCGCCTTCCGCGTTCTCGATCGGAACAGGACCGAACCTCACGCCGCTTCGCCCTTGGCGGCTGCCGCCCCGCGCGAGCGGAACGCCTGGATCACTTGCGCCAGCACGGCCACCGCGATCTCCGAAGGGCTGGCCGCGCCGATATCGATGCCGATCGGCGCGTGGATTCCTGCGATCTCGTCAGCCGTCGCGCCGGCCGCCAGCAGGCGCTCGACCCGCTTCGCATGGGTTTTGCGGCTGCCGAGAGCGCCGACATAGAAGCAGTTGGCGTCGAGCGCCGCCTTCAGCGCAAAATCGTCGATCTTGGGATCATGGGTGAGCGCGGCAAGCGCGGTGTAGCCGTCGAGGGGTCGCGCGGCGAGAACGTCCTGCGGCCATTCAGGATGAAGCGTTACGTCAGGAAACCGATCCTTCGTGGCGAAGGCGGTTCTTGGGTCGATGATCTCGAGCGGATAGCCGGCGACGCGCGCCATCGGCGCCAGCGCCTGACTGATATGCACGGCACCGATCACCACCAGGCGCGGCTGCGGCAGATGCGCGTTGAGGAAGAACGTCCGCCCGTCGACCTCGACCGAGCCGGAGCTTCCAGACCGGAATGCCCTGGCGACCGCCTCGCCGAGCCCGCCTGCAACAACATCGCCCTCACGTACGATCCGGTCGCTACCATCGCTAAGGTCGGTGACCAGGATGGCTGCGCGCCGCGCCCGGCGCTCCTCGTTCAATTTTTTCAGCGAAACAGGATTCATGCTCTCAGCCTAACCGCTCAACGTAGACCTTTATGCGCCCGCCGCATGACAGCCCGACCTGCCAAGCGGTTTCGTCGGCGACGCCGAACTCCAGCATCCTCGGCTTGCCAGTCTCGATTACGTCGGCGGCTTCCGCGACCACCGCGCCTTCGACGCAGCCGCCCGAAACCGAGCCGTGGAAGTTGCCGTCGGCGTCGATGACGAGATGGCTGCCGGCCGGACGCGGAGCGGAACCCCAGGTCTCGACGACGGTAGCGATTGCCACCTCCTTGCCGTCCTGCAACCAGCCCTCTGCGATCACCAGTGGGTCGCGGCTTTCGTCGAGATGAGCGAGATCGTTCATGGTCGATCCTCCGTGAGAAGAATATGTTGCGCCGCGCGCGGCCTGCCAATAGCCAGCCATCGGCGCGGGTCGACGTCACGGCTCGATGCCTTGTCGAGCGAGGCGCAAAGGTCGGCCAGCGCGTTCAGATTGTGGACCGCGCGAAACTCGTCGACATGCGGCAGCATGGCCCTGACGCCACGGGCGCGCGGCTCGAAGCCGTCGAAGCGCAACAGCGGGTTCAGCCAGATCAGCCGGCGGCAGGATTTTCTCAGCCGCTCCATTTCCTCGCTGAGGCCGGCGACGTCGTCGCGCTCGAGCCCGTCGGTGATAAGGAGCACGACCGCCCCCTGCCCCAGCACGCGGCGCGACCACAGCCGGTTGAACTCATGCAGCGTGTCGCCGATGCGGGTGCCGCCCGACCAGTCCTTCACCGCCGCCGAGGCCTCGGCGAGTGCCTCGTCGGGATCGCGATGGCGCATCTGGCGCGTCAGGTTGGTGAGGCGCGTGCCGAAGACGAATGTATGCACGCGCCGCCGCTTCTCGGTCAGCGCATGCAGGAAATGCAGGAATATCCGCGTATACTGGCTCATCGATCCGGAAATGTCGGCCAGCACAACCAGCGGCGGGTGGATTTCCCGCCGCGTGCGGAATTTCGGCAGGATCAGCGCGCCGCCGGTGCGGGCTGCGGAACGCATCATAGCGCGCGGATCTATGGTGCGGCCGCGCTGGTCGAGCTTGAAGCGCCGCGTCGCCACCATCTCGAAAGGCAGCGTGAGTGCGCCTATGGCGCGCTTGGCGTCGCCAATCTCGGCAGCGCTCATCTGGGCAAAATCCTTGCCGCGCAGCACCTCGTTGCCGGAGAAGGTGAAGCGCGCGTCGACTTCGATCTCGGGAATTTCGCGCGGCGGCTGGTTCTTCCGGTGGCCTTCGAACATCGCGTCATTGACACGGCTTTCGGCGGCCCGCGGTTTTTCCCGTTCGCGCTCTGCGGGAACGACCGGCAAAAACATCGCCAACATCTTTTCGATCAGTTCGCGCGATTTCCAGAACAGCCGGAACGCCTCGTCGAAGGTGGCGTGATCCTCATGCCGGGTGACCAGCACGGCATGCAGCGTCCAGTAGAAATCCTCGCGGGTTCCGATGCCCGCAGCCAGCACCGCCTCGATCGCGTCCTTCACCGAAGCCGGCCCGACCCGCATGCCGGCCTTGCGCAGCGTGCGGGCGAAATAGACGATATTGTCGGCGATGCGGCCTTCCGGCCTTGCCGATATCGGAACTGACTCGAAGCTTTCCATCTACTCCGCCGCCGAGAGTTCCGCCTTCACTTCATGGAGAAGGCGGCGGCCCTCGCCCTGTTCGATGCGGGCGATGTCGTCCTGATATTTCAACAGCACGCCGATCGTGTCGGAGACGGTCTCGGGATCGAGCGCTATCTTGTCGAGTTCGGTGAGCGCGCCGGCCCAGTCGATGGTCTCGGCGACACCCGGCACCTTGAAGAGATCGATCTCGCGCAGCTTCTGAATGAAGGCGACGACCTCCGCCGAAAGGCGCTGGTTGGCCTGCGGCACCTTGCGCCGCACGATCTCCAGTTCACGTGTCGCGTCGGGGTAGTCGACCCAATGATAGAGGCAGCGCCGCTTCAGCGCGTCGTGGATCTCGCGCGTCCGATTGGTGGTGATGATGACGATCGGCGGCTCCTCGGCCTTGATCGTGCCGAGTTCCGGCACGGTCACCTGGAAATCCGAAAGAATTTCCAGCAGGAACGCCTCGAAGGCCTCGTCGGTACGGTCGAGTTCGTCGATGAGGAACACCGGGGCAGCGCCCGCCTCGCCGGTCAGCGCTTCCAGCACCGGCCTGCGGATCAGGTATTTCTCGGAGAAGACGTTCCGCTCCATGTCGCTGCGCACCACCGAACCCGCCGCCTCCTCCATGCGGATTTCGATCATCTGGGCGGCGTAGTTCCACTCATAGACCGCTGAGGATACGTCGAGCCCCTCGTAGCACTGCAGGCGGATGAGCTTGCGGCCGAGCGCCTGGGCGAGAACCTTGGCGATCTCGGTCTTGCCGACGCCTGCCTCGCCCTCCAGGAAGAGCGGCCGCTTCATGCGCAAGGAGAGGAACAGGACGGTCGCCAGAGAACGGTCGGCGACATAATCCGCGCCCGCCAGCATGTCGAGCGTCTCGTCGATCGTCTGCGGCGCGGGACGCGGTTGCAACTCGCTCATTCGACCTCCGGAATGCAGGGCGGGCGCTCGGGACCAAACCCCTAAAGCGCGCGGTAGCCCCTGTTGAAATAGATCAGCGGTTCGAGCGTATCGCCGATGCGCAGACCTGTCACCTTGCCAAAAAGCACCCTATGGGTGGCATGATCCTTGGTGTCGACCAGTTCGCAGTCGAAGACGGCGAGCGCGTCCATCAGCGTCGGTGCGCCCGACGCGATCGTGTCCCAGCGCGCCAGGGCAAAGCGCTCCTGGGGCGGCAGACCGCTAAGGCCCGAAAACGCGACTGCCAGCGGCTGCTGCTCGGCGCGAAGCGTGTTCAGCGCGAAATTGCCATTCTTCAGGAAGGCATCGTTGTTGGGATTTTCGCGGTTGACGCAGACCAGGATCGTCGGCGGCGCATCGGAGACCGAGCAGGTGGCGATCACGGTCGCGCCGCGCTTGCCGGCCGGGCCGTCGGTGGTCACCACATGGACAGCGCCGGCGAAGTTAGCCATCGCGTCGCGATAGGCCTGCGGCCCGATGTCGTTTTTCTTCAGCACCGGCGATTTCCCGTGATTTGCATTGCCCGCTATATATGGGCATGAAGCGCGCGCCACAAGCGAGCCCGGCAAGCCGCTAAATGTCCAGCCGGGTGTAGTTGGCGATGTCGGTCTTGATACCTAGCCGCGAGAACATTTCCTGGCGATCGAAGCCGATATCCGCGTGCAGCTTCGCCACCGCCGCCGACACGCGGCCAATTGCATCCTGGCTCGACCATTCAACGAAGGTCACGATGTTGAACTCGCCCGGGCCGGATTGCTGCTCGAGGATGAAGTCTCGCACGAAGCCGTCCTGGCCCCGCAACAACGCATGGGTCGTCGCTACCCGGCCCAGGAACTCGTCCCGGCCGTGCTCCGGGACGACGAACTTGTCGACCCGATAGAGCGGCCCGCCATTCGGCTTTTCTTCTACCATCTCATTCTCCTTACCAACCCCGTTTTGCGCGGCATGACAAAACCAGTCTGCAACCTCAACTATGCTTTAGGTCAAGGGCCATTCTCGTCTTCAATCTCACGAGTTGCGCGGGAAGCGGCCACCCTTTACCAGTGGCGGCAACACAGGCGGCCCTGGAGCCGCCGGACGGAGGACGTCGAGCGACATGCGACTTGGCACAAGCTGCCTGGCGGGGATAGCCGGCCTGTTGCTGGCCGCACAGGCGCATGCCCAGGAGCCACAACTCGGCATTTCAGCACCGCTCAGCGGCCCGTCGGCAATTCTCGGCGCACAGGTCCTGGAAGGCGCATCCGCGGCTGCCGATGCAGCAGAACTGGAAATCGCCGACGATGCCTGCACCGGCGAAGGCGGCGCGAGCGCAGCACGCCAGTTCGTCGAGGCGAAGGTGCGGGTTGTCGTCGGCTTCCTGTGCACGGAAGCGATCGAGGCGGCGCTGCCCATCCTCAAGCAGGCGGGCATTCCTGTCATCACCGTGGGCATCAGAACCGACAGCCTGACGGACAACCGTGAAAAGACCGGTTGGCCGGTTTTCCGGCTGGGGCCGCGCGCCGGCGGCGAGAACACAGCCGCCGCCGCCATCCTGCCGAAGCTCTGGCGCGACAAGCTTTTCGCCATCATCGACGACGGCACGATCTATGGCCGCGAGCTTGCCGAAAGCGTCCGGGCAGCCGCCGAGCAATCCGCCCTCAAGCCGGTCTTCACCGACAATTTCCGGCCGCAGATGGACAACCAGGTCGGCCTGATCGGGCGTCTGCGCAAGGCTGGCGCGACACATGTCTTCGTCGGCGGCGACCGTGACGACATCGCGATCATGGCGCGCGACGCGGCCGCCACTGGCGCCGACATGATCTTTGCCGGCGGCGAGGCGCTGCGCGCAGCATCCGGCGAAGTGCCGCTTGCCGAAGGAACCCTCATGATCGGCCTGCCGGAATGGTCTGAAATCGCCGACAGGAGGGCGCTCGCGGTCTTCAGGGAGCGGCAAACAGCGCCCTACGGCTATGTCCTGCCATCATTCGCGGCGGTCGAAATCGCCCGCGCCGCCCTCGCATCTGCGGATGCTGCCGGCAAGCCCTTGCCGGAGATCCTGGCGGAGCGGGAATTCAAGACGGCGATCGGACCTATCCGCTTCGACGACAAGGGCGACCTCGCCGACAACCCTTATCGCGCCTTCCGCTATGACGGCACGCGCTTCATTCCATTGGGAGATGACTGATGTTCCGGTCTGGCCCGCGCAACCTGATCACCGATGTCGACGGCTTGCTGGTCGGCAATGCAGACGACGCGCGGCTGAAATCGGGCGTCACGGCAGTCATCTGCGAGGAACCGGCGGTTGCCAGCTACCAGATACTCGGCGGCGCACCGGGCACGCGCGAAACCGACCTGCTCGAGCCGCACAATTCCGTTCAAGCAATCAACGCGGTGGTTCTCTCCGGCGGCTCCGCCTTCGGGCTCGACGCAGCCTCGGGCGTCCAGGCGGCGTTGCGCGAACAGGAATCGGCTTTGAGGTGGGCGGATACCGCGTTCCGATCGTTCCGAGCGCAATCCTGTTCGACCTTCGCAACGGCGGCGACAAGAACTGGGGCCGCTACCCGCCCTATCGCGAACTCGGCTACGATGCCGTGCAGGCGGCAAGCCGCGATTTTTCGATCGGCACGGCCGGCGCCGGAACCGGAGCGCTGTCGGCCGGCCTGAAAGGCGGCCTCGGCTCGGCTTCGGTCGTGCTCGACAACGGCATCACCATCGGGGCGCTCGCAGCAGTCAATCCGATTGGCTCGGTGACGGTGGGGCGCAGCCGCCATTTCTGGGCTGCTCCTTTCGAGATCGGCAATGAGTTCGGCGGCCTCGGCTATCCCTCGCCGGTGCCGGAGAACGCCAGGAAAGTCCTGCTGAAATTTCGCGACATGAACGCGACCGGAAATACCACGATCGCCGTCATCGCAACCGACGCGATACTGACCAAGGCCGAGGCCAAGCGCCTCGCCATCGCCGCGCATGACGGCTTCGTCCGCGCCATCTGGCCGACGCACACGCCGGCGGACGGCGACCTTGTCTTCGCGCTGGCGACCGGGCGCAGCGGCAAAATGGTCGAACTGGACGACGCGATCGACCTCTATGCCGCCGCCGGCGCGACAATGGCGCGCGCCATCGCGCGGGCGGTTTATGCTGCAATGCCCGCCGAGGGCGATCTGTTTCCGGTATGGTCGTCCCGCCGCTGAGCAGGGCGGTTACATTGGGCGCGCTTCTCCCTCGAAGGTGACGGCCACGTCGGCATTGGCCGACAGGCGCACCTTGTTGCCCTCCACCTCCGCCACGAGGCTCCCCGGTATGAAGTGGTGATGCCCCTTGTGGGAGCCTTCGCCGCTGTCCTTGCGCGTCAGCTTGATACGCTGGCCTTCGACCTTGTCCACCGTGCCGATATGGACGCCATCGGCGCCGATCACTTCCATATGCTCGCGAATGCCGCTCATGTCAGCCATGGTCTGCCTCCTTCGTTTCTGGCCTGACGCCCTAACGGCCTGCGGCAGGATTGGATGCATTGCGTTCGTGAACGCGACGGTAGGGTTCGCCCATGACATTCCTGATATTGCGGCGACCCTGATCGGGCGCGCTTCTCCCTCGAAGGTGACCGCGACGTCGGCATTGGCGGACAAGCGCACCTTGTCGCCCCTCCAGTTCCGTGGCGTCCTTCATGGGAGCCCTCGCCGCCGTCCTTGCGGGTCAGCTTGATGCTGCAGCCACTCCGCCTGCTCGCCCCGCTCCGGCGTAGCGTCCAGTGGCACTGTCAACCTGGCCTCGAACGCCCCGCTCGCATGCCTCACCGACAGGATTACGTGATCGGGTGCCTTTACTCCACCAGCTCGGCCAGGCGGGGGCAAAGGTTCGGATCCCTGGTCTGGATGGCGGCGAGCAGGTCAGCTCGCCTCATCTTCAGCACGCAGTCGCATCTCTCCTCGTCCCGCTGGAAGGTCTGCGTCAGGAAGCGGGCGACCTCCCAGTGCGGCCTCTTGTCCCGCTCCCGGCTCTGCATATGGGACAGGTCGGCCACCAGCTTGGTGGCCTGCTCGCAGGACGTGAGCTCGAGCGGACCAGTGGCGTGCGCGTTGAAGGCGAAGCCCAGCATCATGCACAGTGTCAGCAGTCCTTTCATGTTACTCTCCCATGGTTGGTCCGCCGCTCGTAGAACTCCGGCCGCTCATATCGGCCATTGGCTGCCTCCTTCACCTGACCTTAACGGCCGGCGGCAGGAGTTGGATGCATCGCATTCATGAACGCGACGTTAGGGTTCACCAGTGATATTCTGGCGATGGCCCGCGGAGAAACCATGCGAACCGCCCTTGCCCTGCTTATTCTTCTGGCGGCCGCGCCGGCCTCGCTTGCGGGCGATGTCGCCGAACTCGAAATTTTGGGCTTCAGCGATGACGGCTCGGTCTTCGCCTTCGAGGAATATGGCGTCCTCGACGGCTCCGGCTTCCCCTATTCCAACCGTTACTACATCGATGTCGACAGCGATGAGTTCCTGCCGGCAACGCCGATCCGGGTGCGTCTCGATGACGAATACGCCACGATCGAGGAAGCGCGACGGCAATCGCGCCAGCGCGGCGAGAAGATCGTCGGCCAGTCGGCGCTCGCCGCCAACCGGGGCTTCACCGCCGGCTCCAACGCTGTGACCGAATTGTCGGCCGATCCCCACCGTATGCTGGTCAATCCGCGGCCGATCTTTTATCCGGTAGACGAGCCGCTGGAATTCCGGCTGGAACGCGTGCCGCTCAACGGCACGGAACGGTGCCAAAGCCACGGCGAGGTCAACGGCTTCCGCCTTCTGCGCATGGACGCCTCGGAAGGCGGGCGGACGCAGGTGCTGCACGAGGACAAGTCGATCCCGCAGAGTCGCGACTGCCCCTACGACTACGGCATAGGCGCGGTGCAGACCTTCTACCACGACGGCGGTCTGTCCGCTTACGCCGTGATCATATCGGTCAGCGGGTACGGTTTCGAAGGCCCGAATTTCCGCTGGCTTGCGGTTACGGGGCGGTGGTGACCCTGCCGGCCAACAGCGCTGCCCATGGTCGTGCCGGCAGCAGCGCGTTTTCGGCACGGCTGCGTCGCGCCGTGCCTTCTATCGGCACAGCTCTAGCCGGAGCGGTGATGTGGGGGCTGGCGATGGGCGCCAGCGCCTATGCAAACCTGCTTCTCGGAGCGTGGGAGACGCCGGCCAAGCTCCAGTTCGTCGCCGCGCTGTTTGCTGTGAGCGGCGCTGTGGCGTTTCCGCCGGGGCTGTTCCTCGCCCGGCTCTTCTCCCAAGGGCGGCGTGCCGAAGCGTCCTTCGCCGCCGCGTTCATTTCCTTCGCCGTCGCCACCATGGCGATGACCGCCGCGCTCTACGCATTGCAATACCGCCTCTACTATTCGGCATGGCACGCCGAGACCTTCTCGGTCACCTGGGCGTTCCAGCTTGTCTTCACGGCGCTCGCCGCGCTTTACCAGTTCGCGGTGCTTGGCGTGCGGCTGTTCTTTCCGCTCGGTTTCGCGGCGCTGTTTGCCGTCGCCATCTGGTTCACGCGCCGTCCACGTTGAGCATTGCGGCCGCCTCTGTTAGGACGCGGCAGGATTTGCCTCAAACTGAACTGGACCCGAGATGATCCCTCGCTATTCGCGGCCGGAAATGGTCGCCATCTGGTCGCCGGAAACCCGCTTCCGCATCTGGTTCGAGATCGAGGCGCATGCCTGCGACGCGCTCGCCGAACTCGGCGTGATCCCGAAGGAAGCCGCCAGGACGATCTGGGAAAAGGGCGGCGCCGCCAAATTCGACGTCGAGCGCATCGACGAGATCGAGCGCGTCACCAAGCACGACGTCATCGCGTTCCTCACTCACCTCGCCGAGTTCGTCGGACCCGATTCGCGCTTCATCCACCAAGGCATGACCTCGTCGGACGTGCTCGACACCTGCTTCAGCGTGCAGCTCGCCAGGGCGAGCGACATTCTGCTTGCCGACATCGACCAGCTTCTGGCCGCATTGAAGCGCCGCGCCTTCGAGCACAAGGACACGGTCACCATCGGGCGCAGCCACGGCATTCACGCCGAGCCGACGACGTTCGGCATCAAACTGGCGCTTGCCTATGCCGAGTTCTCGCGCTGCCGCGAGCGGCTGGTGCATGCGCGGGAAGAAATCGCCACCTGCGCGATCTCGGGCGCTGTCGGCACTTTCGCCAATATCGATCCGCGCGTGGAAGAGCATGTCGCGGCAAAGCTCGGGCTGAAGCCGGAGCCGGTGTCGACGCAGGTCATTCCCCGCGACCGGCACGCAATGTTTTTCGCTACGCTTGGCGTGATCGCCTCCTCGATCGAACGGCTGGCGACGGAAATCCGGCACCTCCAGCGCACCGAAGTGCTCGAAGCGGAGGAGTATTTCTCGCCGGGCCAGAAAGGCTCGTCGGCGATGCCGCACAAGCGAAATCCGGTGCTGACCGAAAACCTGACCGGACTGGCGCGGATGGTGCGGTCTTTCGCGATGCCGGCCATGGAGAACGTGGCGCTGTGGCACGAGCGCGACATTTCGCACTCCTCGGTCGAGCGCATGATCGGCCCCGACGCGACGATCACGCTCGATTTCGCGCTGGCGCGGCTCACCGGCGTCATCGACAAGCTGGTCGTCTATCCCGAAAACATGCTCAAGAACATGAACAAGTTCCGCGGCCTGGTGCATTCGCAGCGCGTGCTGCTGGCGCTGACGCAGGCCGGCGTCTCGCGCGAGGACGCCTACCGTCTGGTGCAGCGAAACGCCATGAAGGTTTGGGACCACGGCGCTGATTTCCTTGAGGAACTCCTGGCCGACAGCGAAGTGACCGCCGCCCTCCCGGAAAGCGAGATCCGCGAGAAATTCGACCTCGGCTACCACACCAAGCACGTCGACACGATCTTTAGGCGGGTGTTCGGGCAGGCCTGATCCGGAACCCGCCGCCATCGTCCAACGTTGTGCATCCGGTTCCAATCAGGATGGACGGCAGTGAGAATGGCCGATCGCAACATGACCACGGCAGACAGCAAGATGGTGTGGTTCGCCGCCGGCGCGCTGGCGATGGCCGCTCTGGTCGCTTTATTTCTCTACGCGGACGGGTATTTCGACCGATCCGACAGCATCGAACTGAAGATCCAGGTGCCCGAGAACGGGATCATCGAGGGTCAGTAGCGCTCGCTGCCCCATCATACCTCGTTCGGCGCCACCCGGATGACCGTACCCCAAGGATCCTCCAGCGACTTTTCCGTCGAAGTTTTCGACGAACGCATCTCGATCCACGCAAGCCCTGCACGGCCCGGATCGCGCTTGCCGGCTCCGGCGCTCTGCCAACGGTTCGCGCCGATATGGTGGTGGTAGCCCCCGGAAGACAGGAACACGGCATCTGCACCGTATCGCGCCACGGTATCGAAGCCGAATTCGTCATGCCACCACGCTTCGGCCGCGACCGGATCGCCGACGCGCAAGTGAACATGGCCGATCACGCTGTTTTCCGGCGCGCGCCGCCAGCCTGCGTCGCCCGCCGGAATCGCCGCGACAAGGCCTTCAATATCGAGCCTCACCGTTGCCATCTCGATGGACGAGCCGCGCCATTTCCAGGTGTCCTTCGGCCGGTCTGCATAGATCTCGATGCCGTTTCCTTCCGGGTCGTTCAGATACAGCGCCTCGCTGACAAGGTGATCCGATGCGCCGCTAATCGGAATGAGCTTTTCTATCGCGTGTCTTACCCAACGGCCGAGGTCGGCGCGGGTCGGCAGCAGGAAGGCCGTGTGGAAAAGTCCGGCGCTGCGCGGATCGTCGGGCTTCGCGGCCGGGTCGGCCTCGATGTCGAGCAATGGCCGGCCGCCGGCGCCGAGCGTGATCGCTCCGCCGTCGCGCGACAGTTCCTCGAGTCCGACGACGTCGCGGTAGTATTTGGACAGCTCCTCGGCGTCGCGCGCCTTGAGCCCGACCCGGGCAACGCTGACCGGGGTGGTGGCGGCAAACGGAATTTCTGACATGTCGGGCTCCTTGGCGGCCGAAAATCAACTTGCGCCGAACATCGGCATGCACGCGGCATCGCGCAAGCGCGGTGGGAGCGAACACGCTGTTCATCATAGCGATGCGATTGCTGCGCGTCCGCAAAAGGTTGCGCGCGCGGCGCAGCGTGGCTACATGGCGCGCCATGAAGGTCAAGGACACAGACATACTGATCGTTCCCGGCTACACCAATTCGGGGCCGGAACACTGGCAGAGCCGCTGGGAAGCGAAACTCTCGACGGCAAGGCGCGTGGAGCAGGCGGAATGGTCGAAGCCGGTTCGCGAGGACTGGACCGCACAGGTGGCAAAGGCCGTCAACGAGGCCGAGAAGCCGGTGGTCTTCATCGCCCACTCGCTCGGCGTCGCCACCGTCATCCAGGCCATGCCGCAGTTCAGGAAGCCCATCGCCGGTGCGTTTCTGGTGGCGCCGCCCGACGTCGCCAATCCGGCCATCAGGCCAAGGCACCTGATGACCTTCGGCCCCTACCCGCGCGAGCCGCTGCCCTTCCCGTCGATCGTGGTTTCGAGCAGCAACGATCCGTTCTGCCCGATCGAGGTCGCCGAGGATATCGCCTCAGCCTGGGGCTCGCAGTTCATCCACGCGGGTGAGGCCGAGCACATCAATGCCGAAGCCGGCTACGGGCCATGGCCCGAGGGCACGATGGCCTTCGCAAACTTCCTGACCAGGCTTTAGAGCCGCGCGTCCCTTCGAACGCGCAAAGGACGCGCTAGGACTTGAATCTACGCCGGTTCCCGGACCGCAGCGCGAGCCGCCCGTTGCTCGGGCGGGCGCGGTCCGCTATATGGCGAGCATCCCATGGAGTGTGGATGTCTACTTCCGCTCAGACCCGCTGAAGCCTTGAGCTTCTACTAGAAGCCAGGGCATGAAAACCGAAACCGCCGTGCCGCTCATTCGGCTGCGGCTTTTTGTGTTGGCCGCGAGGCCAGGTTTTCCGGAATTCCACAACATGGACATATCGCGCAGCGAACAGCGCATCCTGCACCTGCTTGCACAGGGCGGGCGCATCGAAATCGAAAAAGACGACAGGAAACGCATCGAGACGATCCACTGCCTGACCCGCGACGGCTGGCAATATCCCGGATTCGATCTCGACCTGTTCAGGAAACTGAAGCGGAAGAAGGCAATCGCCTCTTCCGAAGGCAGCCCCTACCGCATCACGCGGCGCGGGCTGCGGCTCGTCCGCTCCGAACTCGACAACAGATAGGCGCAGGCGCCGCCGGCTTCTCACAGGCCGGCGGCGCCTGGTTCAAGCCGTGGCGATATAGGCGCGTATCTCGGCGGCTTCGCGCTCGACGTCCTCGATGCGGCGCTTGACCACGTCGCCGATGGAAATGATGCCGTCCAGCATGCCGTTCTTTTCGACCGGCAGATGGCGGAAGCGGCCCTTGGTCATGATTTCCATGACCTCGTTCACCGTATGCTGTTCGTTGCAGATTTTCACTTTCGGCGTCATCACCGTACGCACCGCATGGTCGAGAGCATCGGCGCCCTCCTTGGCCAGGCAGCGAACGATGTCGCGCTCGGAGAGGATGCCGACGATCTTGCGGTCGCCATTGGTGATGACCAGGGCGCCGATGCGGTGCTCGGCAAGAAGCCTTATCGCATCCGACAATTTCTCGTTCGGCCCGAACGTGAACACGTCATGGCCTTTCTCTTCGAGAATAGCCTTCACAGTCATGGCGTTGCTCCTCCTCTTCGCAGGCGGCGACGGGGCGCCGGCCGCGCCCTCGCTCCGCCAGAGACGCATCGTGCCTCCCGGACATCGCCTTTTCAAGCGGGAAGCGCAGGCGGCCGTGCGTTACGGGTTACGCGGCGGCGCGCGGTCGAACAGGCGGATGCCGAAGAAGCCGGCGAGGAAGCCCCCTATGTGCGCTTCCCACGCGATGCGATCTTCGACGCCGGGCGCGAAGCCCACCAGTCCGGAAACCAGATTGACGGCCATCCAGATGACGAGGAAAGTCAGCACCCCGCGCATCCGCAACACGAGCGGTACGGGAAGGGGCTCACCGGCGAAGGCCGCCCGCCCTTCCGAGCGGTCGATGCGGAAACCGAACCGCGCTGCGGCGCCCATCATCCCCGAAATGGCGCCCGACGCGCCGACCAGCGGCGACGAATCGAGCGGGTGGAACATGTAGTGGAGCCCGGCCGCCGCCAATCCGGTGGCAGCCCAGAATGCCGCGAAGCGGGCGGCGCCCAGCCGATTGGCCAGCGGCGAGCCGAACGCGGCGAGCCAGATCATGTTGATCGCCAGATGCGCGAAGCCGCCATGCAGGAAGGCGTAGGTGAACGGGCTGGAGAACGCATAAAAATCGATGTCGAACTGCCCGGAATAGCGGATCGGAATGAAGGCCGTGCGCACCAGAAGCGCGAGATCCTGCTCGACATCGAGCGCATAGAGCCGGATCAGATGGACGCCAGCGCATATCCCGATCGCGGCAAGCACGACGCCGGGTAGATTGAACGCCGGCTCCCGGCGCTTCGGCGCGCCATCCTGATCGTCTTCGCTAGGCTCGGGCGGCGATTGGCTCATGCTGCGTTCCAGGGGAATCTGAACGTCACTTAGGACAAGGCCGACCGAATCACAAAAGAAAAGCCGCCCAGGGTTTCCCCTGGACGGCTGGTCGAGCCCCTGCTCTCCCCACAAAACTTTGACTGAAGTGCTGCCGGCCGCTGCGAAGCGACCGCTCCGGAGTGATTTCAATGTGTCACAGGGCGCCCGGCCGGACAATCTAAACCATTGGTTAACCTTAACGTCCCCGACCCGTTAACAACTGACAACCGGACTGGCACGCAACCTGCTCCACCCCGCATGTAAGACCATCAGACAACGCCCCTCTGTTCGCCGATGGGACACCGGACAGCAGATCGCGCGGAGCGGAGAAGCATGAAACAGAATGGATCGATCAACCTGTTCCAATACTGGAACCGATTGCGCAACGGACGCCCGGCGCCCAAACGGACCGAGATCGAACCGGCCGACATCAAGTCGCTCCTGGCCGATACCTTCATTCTCGAGAAGGACACGCGCGGGGAAGCCGTCTTCCGGCTGGCCGGCACCCGACTGTGCGCGGTTTACGGCCGCGAATTGAAGGGGTTCTCGTTTCCTTCGCTGTGGCGCGCCTCGGATCAGCGGCTGATCGCAAAGCTTGCGCACGGCGTGTTCCAGTCGAAAACGGTCGTAGTCATGTCCTATGACGGGCTCAGCCGGAACGGGCGATCCACGTCTTTCGAACTGCTGCTTCTGCCGCTCGACGGCGGCATCGAAAGCCCGCGTTCGCTAGGCGTCATTTCCCCGACAGACAAGCCGTTCTGGCTGGGCGCCGACCCTGTCGTCGATGCGGTTCTCGAATCGGTGCGCGTCGTCGATCCGGACCTCGAGCCCATGTACCTGAAGAATCGGCCCGCGGTCACCGTGCCTTCGCTGGAGCCGAGCTACGCCGCCCTGTCGGGATCGGATTCCCCGACCAGCTCGGCACGTCGCATCCGTCACCTCGTCCTGCTTCCGGGCGGCCGTGAGGGCTAGGGAATTTTACCGGGTACTGGTTGTAGCTTACCCGTTATTAACCTCTTTTGTTGTATTTTCACGCCATATTCCTGAATAAGCGCGAATGAAAATTCGAGCGGGATTGAGGCAGTGATGAGGTTAGCGGCCATAGACTATCCGCCAGCGAGGGCGGAGAGGCGCAATTTTCAGCGCGTCAAAGTCAAGATCTATGGCCGTTACATGCTTGAGGACCGCACCGAGCATCCATGCCTCGTTTTCGACATGTCGCCCGGCAACGTCTCCCTCCGCTGCGAACGCCTCGGCAGGCCGGGCGAGAAGATCATCGCCTATATCGACCATATCGGCCGTGTCGAGGGGGTTCTGACCCGAACGCTGCAGGACGGCTTCGCCATGACGGTGATCGCGTCCGACCGCAAGAAAGACAAGCTTGCAGCGCAGCTGACCTGGCTCGCCAACAAGCATGAACTCGACCTGCCCGAGGACCGCCGCCACGAACGCGTCGCTCCGCGCAATCCCCTGAGCTCGCTGCATCTCACCGACGGCCGCCAATATCCGTGCCGCATCATAGACCTGTCGCTGTCGGGCGCCGCGCTCGAAATCGACGTGAAGCCGGCGCTTGGCATCCAGGTCGTACTAGGCACGATGCGCGGCCAGGTCGTGCGGCATTTCGAAGACGGCATCGCCATCGAGTTCGCGGTCGTCCAGCGGCCCGAAACACTGGACTCCGAATTCAACGCTCCACGCTGATCCGCGCTGCAAAGCAAAATCGGAGCCGGCCATCAGGCCGGCTTTCGCTTTTCAGCCCTCAGGCGTCGCCTCGCCAAGCTGCTCTTGCGCGCTCAGGCGCAGCGTCGAGTGAGCGTTCGTTGCAATTTTAGTTTAATTTCTCTCTTGTTTTATTATTATTCGATTTAAACATAGATAGAATTACATCTTGATTTTACTCAACATGTACTTCGTCTTTTTGCGTGAAGTAAATCCACCTGTGGCAGTGTCTCCTCAAACGGGGACATACCACAATGACAAGAACGACGGGGACATCGTTGCTGTTTGCGGCTATCGCCGGGCTGGCCGCAATGACGGGAACGGCCAGTGCTGCGCAGCCCTTCATGCAGACAGCTGGCCGCACCACGCAGCCGGTGGGACACTATGAGCTCTGCCAGCGCCAGCCCGACGAATGCCGGCAGAAGTCGGCGAACAAGGCGCCGGTCGAACTCACCCGCAGCCTCTGGGCGGCGATGGTCGAGATCAACAATGTGGTCAATACGATGGTCATGCCGCGTACGGACATGGAGATGTGGGGCCGCGAGGAAGTCTGGTCCTATCCCGACGGCATCGGCGATTGCGAAGACTACGCGCTCGAAAAGCGCCGCCAGCTGATGGCGCTCGGCGTACCGGCGGGCGACCTGCTCTTGACGGTCGTGCGCCAGCCGAGCGGCGCCGGCCATGCCGTCCTCACTATGCGCACAAGCCGCGGCGAATTCGTCCTTGATAACCTTGAACCGCGCCTGCTGGCGTGGAGCGACACCGAATACACCTTCCTGAAGCGTCAGTCGGAGCGCAACTCTGGCCTCTGGGTGCAGATCGACGACGGCCGCGCCGACGCGGTCGCCAGCGTGCGCTAAAGGCAAGGTCAGCCAAAACCCGGTCGAGTCCCCACCCTCCCCGTCCCCACGACCGGGTCAGGAGCCGGCCCAGTCCCCGGGCCGGCTCCGCTTCTCTCGAGGCGGCTGCCCCGAGCGCCAAGTCAAACCGGCTTCAGCCCGGCCTTGAAGCGGCGGCCGTTGGCGACATAGTGCTCCGCCGAAGCGCGCAGCCGGCCTGCGGCCTCCGCGTCAAGCATCCGCACCGCCTTGGCCGGCGAGCCGACAATCAGCGAATTGTCGGGAAATTCCTTGCCTTCCGTCACCAGCGCGCCGGCGCCGATCAGGCAGTTCCTGCCGATGCGAGCGCCATTCAGCACGATGGCGCCCATGCCCACCAGGCTGTTTTCGCCTATGCTGCAACCATGCAGGATAGCCCGGTGGCCGATTGTGCAGCCCTCTCCGACCGTCAGCGGAAATCCCGGGTCGGTGTGCATGACGACGTGTTCCTGCACGTTTGAGCCGGCGCCGATAACGATCGGCTCGTTGTCGCCGCGGATCACGACGCCGAACCAGACGCCTGCGTCACGGCCAAGTCGGACATCGCCGATGACCGTCGCATCGGGCGCGATCCAGTTGCTGCTCTCGTCCTCGAACCGTGGGCTGATATTGTCGATGGCGTAAAGCGGCATTGTCTTTCCAGGCCGGTTGTTGAGACGATGGGAGCCGCTCCAGAGCGTTCCCATCGTTGTTCTGATTAATCCGCCTGGCGAGATTTTGCCAGCCGGACCTTTCGTCGGTCAAACGATGAAGAAATCGGCGTTGGTAAGCGCCAACCCGGAAGCGAGGTCGGCGAACAGGTAGTTGCCGCCAGCGGCGTTGCCGTTGCTGTCGTACCAAAGCCTGCCGATGTCGGTCTCGTAGATGATGCGACCGTCGGCGTCCAAATCTCAGACGACGAGAAAGTCAGCGTTGGTGACCCCCAGGCCGCTGTCGAGGTCCGCTACCAGGACGTTGCCGCCGGCGCCATTGCCGTTCGAGTCGTAGTAGATCTGGCCGTTGGCGCTGTTGTAGATGATGCGGTCGTCGGCATCCTGCGCCAGGCCCGTAGCATTCGAGCGGAACGCATTGGCCGAGAGCACGCCTGTGCCGAGAGACGTGAAGATCGCATCGTCCAGCTGGATCGTGTCGTCGACGGGCTTGAAGTCGGTGATCGTGTCAATGTTCGTTGCACCGAGCGCCGTGTTGAAGACGAAGGTGTCGTTGCCGTGGCCGCCCGTCAGGGTGTCGGCGCCTTGGCGGCCATTGATCCCGTTGTTGGCGCCGTTGCCGACGATGGTGTTGGCGAGGCTGTTGCCTGTCGTGTTGATGTTGCCCGAGCCGGAGAGCCGGATCACCTCGACGAACTGGTCGACAAAAGCCTTGGACACGGTGGTGTAGACGGTGTCGGTGCCTGCGCCGTTGGCTTCGATCGTTTTGTCGAGCATGTTGTCGACATAATAGGTGTCGTTGCCCAATCCACCTTCCATGACATCAATGCCGCCGCGCCCGTCAATGGCGTTGTTGCCGCTATTGCCGGTAATGGTGTTGTCAAGGTTGTTGCCGATGGCGCTGATCGAGCCTGTGCCCAAAAGCACAATGTTCTCGACGAACTGCGATGCGACCGAGAAGCCGACGCTGGTCCGCACGGTGTCCGTGCCGGTTCCCGCGCCGTTCGCCTCGACAACCTTGTCGCCGATGTTGTCGACGTAATAGGTGTCGTTGCCATTGCCGCCGATCATGGTGTCCGCGCCGACGCCGCCGTCAAGCGTGTCGTTGTCGTCGCCGCCGTCGAGCGTATTTTTGCCGGCGCCGCTGCGCAGCGTGTCGTTGCCCGCGTCACCCAGGATCGTGCCCGTGACCAGGCCGGCCACGCCGTTGTAGATGTCGTTGCCGGCGCCGAGATTGACCGCCGTTCCGAAGGTGCCGGTTATCGATCCGTTGTTGTTGACGGTCGTCGCGCCCCCGAAGTCATCGAGCCCGATGACGCCGGCGACTGCGCCGTTGACGGTGACGGTGGTGGTCCCGGTGCCATAGTTACCGACGAAGATGCCGGTGCTGTTAGCACTGCTGATGGTGCCATTGACAGTTGCAGCGAGATCGCCTCCGAGGTTGATTTGCGCGAAAATTCCGCGGGAGTTGGCGAAAATCGATCCGGTGACGTTGATAGTGACGTCGCCAGCGGAGCTAAAGGCTAACAAGCCGTCCAGGCCGGCAAAGGTCGTGCCGTTGAGGTTGGCGAGGATATTCCCCGAGCCGCTTTGAAGGACGATGGCCTCGTAGAGGCCGCCGAGGCTGTTGCTGATGGTGGTTCCGGCAGCCTGGGTCAACGTGAGGGGGCCGGTTTCGGCCCCGATTTGCACCGCCCGTCCGACGTTTGCCGTGATGTTGTTGTTGAGCGTCGCGCTGACGCTGCCTGCGCCGTTGTTGGCGATCTGCAGCGCAGAACCGCCGATGTTGGTGTGGTCGGTGATGAAGCCGGTTCCGCGATAAGTGACCGAGCCGCCATTGCCGACCAATTCCACCCCTGCGGCCCCCAGATTTACCTCAGTGACGGTCACGCCGCCGTTGTTGGTCATCGCGATGTCGCCATTCACCGCAATCGTCTGCAAGCGCAGGCCGAAGCCGCCGACCAGGACACCCGTGTTCACCACGCCGACGATATCGTCGGCGATCGCGTAGGTCCGGTCGTTGGTCGCGCTGCCGTTGAATGTCGTGTCGGTCGTCAATGTATTGGAGACGACGGTCACCCGGGTCGGGTTCGCTCCAGTCACCGCGATTGCCATCATGTACTCCCGTGGTTGAGGCCTAAGTCATAGAAATTCCAGCGCGGCAGAGCGCGTTCTCGTTTCCTGGAGATGTGAATGCGGCCACAGTATCCCCCACACTACCGCAATCCATATTCGTGGATCGCATGCATCCGGTCCGCCTGCAGGCAGAATACTGAAGACCGGCAAGTGCCGTCGCGTGTGCTAAATCTCCGCCGCGCGATAATATTGCAACGCGGAGCCCAGACTGGCCGCTTCTCGAGGCCCCCGTAGATCTGGGAGTACCCAGATTGCTCCATTCAACCTGCACGCGCAAGTGGGTGGACTTGCGGGGGGCCTGGTTGATCCCGGCGGCATGGGTTTAGCGGACAGGCGTATGGGTCGTGCACGAAAACGGGATGCGCGCCGGAAGTTCGCTCCGGCGCGCATCCCTGTTGTTTTCGGGCCGATCAACGGGCTCGCCGGATGTCGAAAATCCGAAACGAGTGTTTTCCCCGGCCTGCAGCCGGCGGCGATCCGCCTCAAACGATGAAGAAATCGGCGTTGGTAAGTGCCAGTCCGGAAGCGAGGTCGGCGAACAGGTAGTTGCCGCCAGCGGCGTTGCCGTTGCTGTCGTACCAAAGCTTGCCAGAGTCGCTTTCGTAGATGATACGGTCGTCGGCGTCCTGTGCGGCGCCTGTGTTATTGGTCCTGAACTGGCCGGCCAACAAGGTGCCGAGGCCGCCACCGCCGCCACCACCGGCTTGCGTGAAGATAAAATCTTCAAGCTGGATAATGTCATCCACAACGTTGAAGTCAGTGATGGTGTCGACGTTGGTCGTGCCGTTCAGCCCGGTCCGGAACAAGAAGGCATCTGCGCCGAGCGCCCCGGTAAGAACATTGTTTGCGGCATTGCCGGCGATCGTGTTGGCGAGATTGTTGCCCGTGGCATTGATCACTGCGGTTCCGGTCAGCGTGATGTTCTCCACGAATTGCGCGGCGGCCGAATAGGTCACGGACGAGTTCACCGTATCGGTGCCGGTGCCGGCTCCGTTCGCCTCGACCACCTTGTCGGCCGCATTGTCGACGTAATAGGTGTCGTTGCCCAATCCACCCGTCATGGTGTCGGCACCGCCGCGCCCGTCGATGGCGTTGTTGCCATCGTTGCCAGTGATGGTGTTGTTCAGATTGTTGCCGACGGCGTTGATCGAGCCGGTGCCAAGCAACACCATCTTCTCGACGAACTGCGCGACCACCGAATAGTTGACGGAGGTTCGGACGGTATCAATGCCCGTGCCGGCCCCATTCGCTTCGAAAACCTTGTCGCCGATGTTGTCGACGATGAACGTGTCGTTGCCGGTGCCGCCGTACATGGTGTCGATCTCTGTGCCACCGTTGAGCAGGTCGTTCCCGTTGCCGCCGATCAGCAGATCGTCTTCGCTGCCGCCATACAGTTCGTCATTGCCGCCGCCGCTGTGCAAGTCATCCTGGCCGCCGAGGCCGTGAACGATGTCGCGCAATTCATCGCCCCCGAAAAAGTCGCTCGCGCCATCTCCGGTCGTGGTGCGCACGATCTCCGTCACTTCGGCGGTAATCTGCCCGCCGTCGCCGTCGGTGGTGTTGTCCTGCCAGGCGGTGACGAATTGGCCGGACAGCAGCCCGGCGACAGCCGATTTCACATCCATGTCGGAGGAACCGGTGACCGAGAATTCCTCTGTCACCGCGACACCTTCCGGGGTGAAAACGCGTGCCTTGATATCAGAGTCGGTCGCGTTGAACTGCTTGGTCCAGCTGACCACGATGAAGCCGTTCTCCAGGACCGCAATGTCGGGTTCGATCTCAGGCTGCAAGGAAGGAGTGTTGACGCGGATGTAGGTATCCGGCGTGATGTTCTCGCCATCGCCGTTGAAAATCTGCAGCGTGATGCCCGAATTGCCGCTGTCGACGCCGCCCGAGCCCGTGTCGGTATAGACCACCGCCCATTTGCCGTTGGCCAGGCCAACCACCTTGGACTGGGTGTTGTCGCCGATTGAGCCAACGATGAAATCGTCCACCTGCGTCGAGCCGTCGGCATTGTAGATGCGGGCGCGGATGGTCTGATCGGCCGGATAGGTGTCGGTATAGGTGACGACATAGCCGCCGGTGCTCAGCGCCGCGACGGCGCTGTCAGCCTGGTCGCCGGGGAGCGCGGAGTTGACCTGAAAGGGGCCGCTGTCGACTCCTACGCCATCGTTGCCGTAGCGAGCCTGGTAGACATTGCCGAGCATAGTGTGCGTAACCACGAAGCCGCCATCTTCCAGGGCTGCAACCTGGATGTCTGCATCCACACCGTTCGCGCTGCCCCCCGTGATATGGATCTCACCGCCGATCGGCTCCCCGCCGGCAGTGAACAAATGACCTCTGACGCCGGCATCTGTGTACTCATCGCTCCTCCAGGCCACCAATATATTTCCATTGTCGAGTTCGACCACTTGCGGCTGGCCCAGCGCCTTGGAGTCCCCGTCATGAGGTATCTTGAACGTCCCGATGCGACTGTGGGCGGCATCGTAAAAGTCGACCAGCGCTTCGCCATCAGCGATGTCGCCATTGTTATAGGCGACGGCGAAGCCGCCATTCGACAGGCCGGTCACGTCCGGCAAAAGCTGGTCGCCGGGTTCGAAGCTGTTGGCCTGGAATTCGTTCTTGGTTGCGAGGTGGGAGTAGGTGCTGGTGACGGTCATCGGATCGCTTTCTTGGATAACGGGATCACCTCGGCGCGCCCAATGCGTGCCGTTGGCTTTTCCCGAATGAATTTGTGAGTTGCCGGCCTGCCCGCCCGACATCTGACGACCGGCTGTTTGGGCTGAATCTGTAACGGCCAGATGTCGCCGTCACAGAGCGCGGTTACACGCCTGAAACCTGCCTGGCCGAGCGGGGCTTCCGTTGGAGCCCTGGATCCGGCCAGAACGGTCGATCCGCACCAATCTTTACTCGGCGTTTACCATGAAAATGCAAGGTCGGGACGCGTCGCAAACCTGCGGGATTTCTGATGAAACAGTCGATGGCCGCGGACGGCCCCGAAATCAGGACGGTGGATTCGTCGCTGATGTTCAAGGTGTTCTGCGCGTTCGCGCTGCTGGCTCTCCTCTCCGCGGCGATCAGCGTAGGCGGCAAATGGTTCGGCCGCTCGATAGCGATGGCCGGCCATACCGACGACACCACCTTGCGCGAAATCGTTATCGGCAACGACGTCATCGCCGTGCCGGCAAACGCCATCCGCTTCGAACGGGCGCGGCGCGACGGCATCGCCTCGCGGCTCGATCTCTATCTGCGCTGGCCCGACATGAGCGGCTACAGCACCGCCGCGCGCGACGATTTCAACCACGCCGGCGAATCGCGGCGGATCATCTTCTTGTCGTTCGAGGAACGCATGATGTCGCGCGCCATGAGCGGCCGCCTCGCGCCGATCTACAGCTCGATGATCGTCAAGCCCGGCGTTTCGGCGCCGGGCGGCGTCGTGCTGTACGAGTTCAACGGCAAGTCGGGCTACCTGAACGAGGTGCTGGCGGTTGCCGAGCGGCCGGGCGACACGCCTTTCGTGGCGCGCTGCCTCAGCGGACCCAGCGCCGACGAATCGCTCGCGCCTTGCGAGCGCGATGTGCAGGTCGGCGAGAATCTCAGCCTGGCCTACCGTTTTCCGAAGGAATTGCTGGCCGAGTGGCGCGCACTGGACGCGGCCGTTCTCGCCGAAACGTCCCGTATACTGAAGACCGGCCGCTGAGCCGGCTGGAAGGCTTCAGCCGAGATCGATGTCGAGGATGGCCATCGAGAAATTGTAGTCGCCGTCCTCCTCGTCCTTGAAGACGAGGCCGAGAAACTCGTCGCCGACATAGACTTCGGCCGAATCTTCCTTGCGCGGACGCGCCTTCACCTGCATCTGCGGATTCTGGAATGTCCGTTTGAAGAAGGCGTCGAGTTTTCTGATCTCATCCGGGTTCAAGGCTGTTCTCCCCGTGGCGGGTGCGTTCGATTTGGAACGCGCTTCTGGCACGGCACGAAGGGCGATGTAAAGGCAAGGCGGGCGTTTTCAACCTGCGGCGGCGGCCGCCGGACGGACCGCCACCAGACCGAACGCTCAGATGTCGAAGCTTACCGTATGGTCCAGCGCCTGGGAGGGAAGGAACTGGTCCATCTGGCGGGACGGATGGTCGCAGCCGGTCTCGCCGACGACGCGGGCCGGCACGCCGGCGACCGTCTTGTTGTGCGGAACGGCCGACAGCACGACTGAACCGGCCGCGATCTTGGAGCAATGACCGACCTCGATATTGCCGAGGATCTTGGCGCCGGCGCCGATCAGCACGCCGTAGCGGATTTTCGGATGGCGGTCGCCACCGGCCTTGCCGGTGCCGCCGAGCGTGACGCCGTGCAGGATCGAGACGTCGTCCTCGATCACCGCGGTTTCGCCGACCACCAGCCCCGTCGCATGGTCGATGAACACGCCCATGCCCATTTTCGAGGCCGGGTGGATGTCGGTCTGGAACACGGAGGACGAACGGCTCTGCAGATAGAGCGCGAAATCCTTGCGGCCGTTGTTCCACAGCCAGTGGGCAAGCCTATGCGTCTGGATCGCATGAAAACCCTTGAAATAGAGGATCGGCATGAAGAACCGGTCGCAGGCGGGATCGCGGTCGTAATAGGCCTGGATGTCAACGCGAACGGTTGTCGACCAGTCCGGATTGTCACGCACCATGGTCTTGAAGGTCTGGCGGATCAGGTCGGCGCCGACGTCGCGGTGGTCGAGGCGCTCGGCGAGGCGGTGGATGACGGAATCTTCCAGGCTTTCCTGGTTGAGGATCGTCGAATAGAGGAATGCCGACAGCAGCGGATCGCGCGATACGGCCTCCGCGGCTTCGTCGCGCACCGTACTCCAGATCGGATCGACCGGCTTGAGGGTGGCCGGGCGCGGCGCGTTCATACTCGTCATCGACGGTCTCCGTTACCGGCGTCCATTCTCGTCAGCCGGACATATACTCCAGAGCCTGACAGGAATGAACTCAATTTTCCTTAGTGCTTGTTCAAATGGTTTTGGTTCAGCCGGAATCAAGCGGTCGTGGAAAACAATCCCTTGATCGGGGGACAGCGGCGTGTCCACCGGGCCTGAGCAGGCCCGCTTGGGCCGGACGAACCGACAGGCTACGGCGGTTCGGGACGACATCATTGATCTTGTTGGTGTTTTTTGAGATAATGACGATGTTCGTACGGACGCCCGGCTGAGGAGTTCGACAACGACGCACAAGTCCTCACGGGCGTTTGAGCTACGCTCAAAGTAGCCTGAGAGGAGTATCGTCATGGCAACATTTGACAGAACAGGCTGGGGCCTGATCGAGCACCGGCGCTGGGAGGACATCGTCACGATGATCCTCGGCGTCGCGATCCTCGTATCGCCGATGTTCGGCGATACCGCCGGCAACACCACAATGGTCGCGACCACCGCAATCGTCGGCGCAGCCATCGTCGTTCTGGGTGCTCTGGAGCAGATATTCCTGCGTCGGTGGGAAGAATTCCTGACGCTGCTTTGTGGCGTCTGGATGATGTCGTCGCCATTCGTCCTGGAATATGCTGGAACATTGCGCAATTGGCACATCGCGCTCGGCGCGGCCGTCGCAGTCCTTGCGCTTCTGGAAATCTGGCAAGACCGGAACCGCGACCTCGAAGCCTAGAGCATGATCCCGAAAAGTTGCAGACTTTTCGGACAAGATCATGCGGCTAAACAACAGTTAGAGCCCCCATTCCGATTCGATCGGAATGGGGGCTCTAACGGCGAGCTGAACGACTCTGCGCCGCCGGAACTTTGCGGCGGCGCAGCGCGACATTAGAGCGGGTTGTCCGCCAGGAACTCCAGGACCCGCTTCTTGAACGTGCGGTCGCCGACCGACAGCATGTGGTCGCGGCCTTCTATGTCGAAGCTTTGCGCATTCGGCATCAATCCGGCGAGTTCCGAGGCGGAGCCGGCAATATCGTCGGTGGTGCCGACGCCGATCAGCGTCGGAACCGCTATGCGGCTGACTTCCTCTTCCGACAGGAGCGTGCGCGACGCCGAAATGCAGGCGGCGAGCGCGCGCCGGTCGCTTTTGGTCTGGTCTGCGAAGGCGCGGAAAGTCTGCCCGCGCGGGTTCTGGATCTTTGACGGGTCGGGCGCGAGAAGCGCGTCGGCGATCGGATTCCAGTCGCCGACGCCTTCGACCATGCCTATTCCCAGCCCGCCGAAGACCAGCGTCGCCACCATCGCCGGTTCGGCGAGCGCCAGGAAAGCTGCAATGCGCGCGCCCATCGAATACCCCATGACATGCACGCGGGGGATGCCGAGATGGCCAAGCAGCGCCGCCGCGTCGCCTGCCATTTTCTGCGGCGTATAATCGGCGGGCTCATAGCTCTTCGAGGAGGCGCCGTGGCCGCGATTATCGAACGCGATCGCACGATACCCGGCGTCGCCCAGCGTCTTCATCCAGCCCGGCGAGACCCAGTTCACCTGCGCGCTGGAGGCGAAGCCGTGGATCAGCAGGATAGGCTCGCCGCCGCTCTCCGGCGGTCGGTCGATGAAGGCCAGGTCGAAACCGTCATGGGAGAAGGACTGCATGGCGCCTGCGATCCCTTTCAGAATTGAGACCATCGGTTAGTTGGCGCCGGCGGCCTGGCTGATAGCCGGATGGCGAATGAGGTCGCCATTCTCGATTCCTGCTTCGGCCGCGGTTCCGGCATTGAGTTCGAGCACGAACTGGACCGGTTCGCCCGGCGCGATCGGCGCCTCGGAAAACGGCTCGCCCTTCTCGATCGCACGCACCTTGCCGTCCTGCCCGATGAACAGCAGGTCGAGCGGCAGCGGCGTGTTCTTCATCCAGAAGCCTACAGGCTGGCTCTCTTCGAATACGAACAGCATGCCATGGTCATTGTCCATTTCCTGCCGGAACATGAGGCCGCGCGAGCGCTCGCCCGGTTCATCCGCGATTTCGACGTTGAACGCACGCTCGCCTGCGTCGGTCTCGGCGATCAGCGGTTCCGGATGAACCGGCAACTCCATCGCCTGCTCTTGCGCAGTAGCCGACGACTGCAGCGCAAGACAAACGAAAAGCGCGGCAGCCAGGCCGGCCTTCCCTGCCGCGGGGCGGAAAGGTTTCATCGAAAAATCCCTGTCAGGCCTCAATGCGAGACCGGCAAGGTACCGATATCCGGGTGAATTTCGGCAGCCATAAGGCCCTTTTCGCCGCGCCCGAAGCGAACCAGCACAACCTGGCCCGGACGGAGTTCGGTCAGGCCGTAGCGGCGCAGCGTCTCCATGTGGACAAAGATGTCTTCAGTGCCCTCGCCGCGCGTGAGGAATCCGAAACCCTTGGTGCGGTTGAACCATTTGACGAGCGCCCGCTCCAGCCCGCTTTCGGCAGTCACCGCGACATGGGTGCGCTGCTCCTGCATTTCGGCCGGATGAACCGCGGTCGAACTGTCCATGGAGATGACGCGGAAAGCCTGCATGCCGCGCTCGCCGCGCTTGACCAGGCAGACCACGCGCGCGCCTTCGAGGGCCGTGTGGAAGCCGTCGCGCCGCAGGCAGGTCACGTGGAGGAGGACATCGCCGGAAGCGCCGTCGTCGGGCAGGATGAACCCGTAGCCCTTGGCCACGTCGAACCACTTGATCACCCCGGAAATCTCGACCAGACCAGCCGCGTCGCCGCCCTCGTCACGGTCCAAGGCGCCGTCCGCTTCCAAGTCTTGCCCCATGAAAGAGGCCCTGTCCCCCATTCGAACGCACCCTTTCCAGAAACGCAGCCACTGATTCTTCGCGTAAGAATAGCACTGCGCCTTCCGGGCTGCGCAAGACCTGACGTGCCTTTTTTCAACGTTTCACCCCGGAAATGCGGAGGGAGGCCGTTCGCTTCCCGAACAAGCTGTTTTTGCGGGTTGCCGCGCGACATTGCCCCGCCCTATGTTCCGGCGCTTAACCCAGGGCTGCAGCCGGAGGACCACCCATGCGCTATCTCCACACAATGGTCCGCGTCTCCGACGTGGATGCATCGCTCGACTTCTACTGCAACAAGCTCGGCCTGGTCGAAGTGCGCCGCCACGAAAACAAGGAAGGCCGCTTCACGCTGATCTTCCTGGCCGCGCCCGATGACAAGCAGGCCGGCATCACCGCCAAGGCGCCGCTGATCGAACTGACCTACAACTGGGATCCCGAGGACTACAAGGGCGGGCGCAATTTCGGCCACCTCGCCTACGAGGTCGACAACATCTACGACACCTGCCAGCGGCTGATGGACAGTGGCGTGACGATCAACCGCCCACCGCGCGACGGCAATATGGCGTTCGTCAAATCGCCCGACGGCATTTCCATCGAGCTCTTGCAGAAAGGGCCGGCATTGGAAAAGGCAGAACCATGGGCTTCGATGGGCAACACCGGTACCTGGTAGGGGCCGCCCCCCTGCCGTCGCGCACCGTTGCAATAAAGGGATGGCTGAAAGGCTGGTGGAACGCTCCTGGCCGCCGCTTCCGGCCTGATTTGCACTGCCTCTCCGGCGTGGTAACACCCTTGGCGAACACCTGCCGAGGGGGGAACCGCCATGAAGGACGTATTGGTCGAACTCGAACGCCGGCGCGAGATCGCACGGGCCGGCGGCGGACAGGCGCGCATCGACGCCCAGCACAGGCGCGGCAAGCTGACGGCCCGCGAGCGCATCGACATCTTCCTCGACGAAGGCTCGTTCGAGGAGTTCGACATGTTCGTCGAGCACCGCTCGACTGATTTCGGCATGGAAAAGCAGAAGATCGCCGGCGATGGCGTCGTCACCGGCTGGGGAACCGTCAACGGCCGGCCTGTCTTCCTGTTCGCCAAGGATTTTACCGTCTTCGGCGGCTCACTTTCGGAAGCCCATGCCGAGAAGGTCATGAAGGTCCAGGACATGGCGCTGCGCAACCGCGCGCCGATCATCGGCCTCTACGATGCGGGCGGCGCGCGGATCCAGGAGGGTGTGGCCGCACTCGGCGGCTACGCCGAGATTTTCCAGCGCAACGTTCTCGCTTCCGGCGTCATCCCGCAGATTTCCGTCATCATGGGCCCCTGCGCCGGCGGCGATGTCTATTCGCCGGCGATGACCGACTTCATCTTCATGGTTCGCGACACCTCCTACATGTTCGTGACCGGTCCGGATGTGGTGAAGACCGTGACCAACGAAACGGTGACCGCCGAAAGCCTCGGCGGCGCGTCGATCCATACGACCAAATCCTCTATCGCCGATGGCGCCTATGACAACGACGTCGAGACGCTTTTGCAGATGCGCCGGCTGATCGATTTCCTGCCGGCCTCCAACACGGCAGAGCTTCCGGAGATCGAGTGCCACCAGTCGGTGACCGACCACGATCTTTCGCTGGACCGGCTTATCCCCGACAACGCCAACAAGCCTTACGATATCAAGGAACTGATCCTGAAGACGGCCGACGATGGCGATTTCTTCGAGATTCAGCCGAGTTTCGCAAAAAACATCGTCACCGGCTTCGGCCGCGTCGAAGGCCGCACGGTGGGCTTCGTCGCCAACCAGCCGATGGTGCTGGCCGGCGTGCTCGACTCCGACGCCAGCCGCAAGGCGGCGCGCTTCGTGCGCTTCTGCGACTGCTTCAACATCCCGATCGTCACCTTCGTCGATGTCCCCGGCTTCCTGCCCGGCACCGCGCAGGAATATGGCGGGTTGATCAAGCACGGCGCAAAGCTGCTGTTCGCCTATGCCGAGGCGACGGTCCCGAAGATCACGGTGATCACCCGCAAAGCCTATGGCGGCGCCTACGACGTTATGGCCTCGAAACATCTGCGCGGCGACATGAACTACGCCTGGCCGACGGCGCAGATCGCCGTGATGGGCGCCAAGGGTGCGGTCGAGATCATCTACCGCAAGGACATTTCCGATCCGGACAAGATCGCCGCCCACACCAAGGCCTATGAAGACCGCTTCCTGTCCCCCTTCGTCGCCGCCGAGCGCGGCTACGTCGACGAAGTCATCATGCCGCATTCGACCCGCCGGCGCGTTGCCCGCGCCCTGCGCATGCTCCGGAACAAGGATATGGAGAACCCCTGGAAGAAGCACGACAACATTCCGCTGTGAGCGCAGGGGGTCCCCTCGATAAAATCCGGCGAAATGTGAACCACCGCACAGACCTCCGAAACCGCGATCGTGCAGTCTGCTGCGTCAGCAGATTCGGAGGAGATCACATGCCCAACATCATCCAGCAGCCGCAGCCCTTCGACATCGTCGGCGATCCGGTCCTTGTCGCCGGCATAGGCCAGGGCTTCGAGGCGACGCTCAACTACCGCATCCACGACGGCCACGACGAGCGTACCGGCTTCTTCAACGTCGGCGGCGGCACCGGAGAGCATGGCCAGTTCCAGCTCGCGGTCGCAATCGGCAACGCCGCATTCCAGCTCGACCGGCTGTTCGTTGAGGTTTTCGAGGAAAGCGCCGAGGACGGCTCCGAGATCAACAAGGTGATCGTCCCTGTCATCTACGGGCCGCGCATCGTGCCTGGCTATATCGGCTTCAGGCTGCATACGGTCCGCGCCGGCGACACGCTCTCGAAGATCGCCCGCGACAATTACGGCGATCCCGGCCGGTTCACCGACATCCAGCGCGCCAATCCGCAGATCATCACCGACCCCAACCAGATCTTCGTCGGCCAGGTGCTGAAGGTTCCGATCGGCACCTGAGCGGTCGCAAACGGGCCAGCGGGTGCAAGACACGGGGCCGCCACTCACTAAACCTTTCGCTGAGCGGAACCAAAACCCTGGATCGTGATTGGACTCCGTGCCCCTGCGGAGTCAAGCTGAAGTCTGTCGCAGGAGGAGGCACTCAGTCCTTAACAGGAGCCCGTCATGCAGCACCAAACACTTGAACATCTCAAAGCCGTCGCCGAGGTCCATCCAGACCCGACCCGCCCCGTATTGACACGGAGCGAGCGCCTCGAGCGTTGGGCGGAACTTCTCGAAAGAAGGCCAGAGCGGCGGCTAGCGACGCTCCATGGCACGGAGTACCAGGGCGGTGGGGCCCGGGAGACGATGCGCGCCTCGGGCTCGCCGATCACTGTAGCCTTTGAGGACCCGGGCCTTCGCGCCGAGGGGTTGAAGGACGACAGCTACGGCGAGGCCAAGCGGTTCTTCGAACTGTCCGACTGGCAACTGCACGAAGTCGTCTGCTATTGCCATTTCGGCGAGACCGTCACCGGGGCGAGAGCCGCCCGGCATGTCCGCGCCGCGATGAAACCGCGGAGCGGAATACTGGCGAGGCTGCGCGCCATCATCGGCTGAGGCTGCGCAACGAGAGCTGCGTGACGCCTATGACAGAGCGGCCCGCCCGGAGGCGGGTCGCAGGTCGTGTTTGCGGCCATTGGGCGCGGGGCTGGTTCACCGCTCCGCGCTTCTGTTTTGCATTGCAATCCCCCGTGCCTGCGCCTTTGCGTCGGTCTTCGAGGTCGCCCTGCCCGCCCAAGATTGGCTCAGGAATGGCGGATGATCTCGTTGTACTCGTCGAGATCGACGTAGAAAATCTTGGTGATCTCGCTGACCAGCTGTTCTTCGTCGTAGCCGCGCGATTTCAGGATATTGATCGCGGTCAGTATGTCCACGCGCTCCGTCAATCGGCGCTTGGCGCAGTCGTCAATGGCATGCAACATCGGCTTCCCCTCGCCCCAATGTCAAAACTCAAACGACAAACTCGACACCCCATCAAGATGATTGCCGTTGCTTGCGCCGGCCTTGCCGCGCCGGCCGAAAAACTCCGCTGATATTTTTTTACGCCCAGGAACCGCCGACTCAACCGAGGCAACGGGAAGAATAGCACGCAAAACGCGCAATGCACGCAACCGCAAGTCTGCAGCGGCGGCGTCTCAATGCCGTTTCGCCTGCACGAGATAGCCGTCGATCATGGTCTCGCCCAGCCATTTGCTCGCCTCCAGCCGATGCAGCCCCTCGACCAGAATGTGGCGCTTGCCGTCGAAGCGGACCTGGATCGGCATTTTCTGGCCGTTCTCCAGAATATCCTCGGCCAGATGCCGCACCGTTTCGGGATGCAGCGTCTTTCGGCGCGCCGCCGGGACGTAGATGTCGTCGATCTTGAACTTCTGCACTCTCAGCATGAACGGCCCCGCGATTGACAAGCCTGGCATGATGAAAGCCTTCGGCGGCGATGTCCACCCGCGCCCAAGCCGCATGACAAAAGCTTCCGGCGGCGGGCAAGCGCCACCGGGCGGAATGCGCGGTGCTCGTTCTCAAGCCGCAACGGCGACAGGCTTGTCCATTTCGGCGATCATTGCAGTGTCGTAATATTCCACCATCTCGGTCACGACGCCGTTCCGGACGGTCCAGAAATCCGCGCACAGCATCTTGAACCGCTTGCCGTTGTCACGCCGGGTCAGCTCGATCTCTATCTGCGCCGCCACGCGCTCGCCCGCCCCGAAGACCTCGATCGGCCGGTAGGAATGATATTCATAGTCCTTGTGCAGCCCGGTGAGCCGCTCCATGAAATCGGCCTTGCAGTTGCAGCCGCCGCCATATGGCATCAGTTCCGGATCGGCGACCCATCTGAAACAGACATCGTCGGCGCAGTAGGAAAGCGCGCCCTCGATGTCTCCGGCGGCATAGGCCTTGTACAGATTCTCAACGATTTCGAGCGGGGTCATGTCAGATCCTCCCTTGCTGACCGCACCCAGCATGCGCTTCTTTCGAAAGTTCGGGAAGCTCGATCAGCAAGCGCCTCGGCTAGTCGCCTGCGCGGCGACATCGAGCGCCAGCTTCGCCATGTCAGCGAACAGCGCCTGCCGCTCCGACAGCGCCGTCGCCTCGCCGGTGGCGAGGCTGTCTACGACCGTGCAGACCGACAGGGCGCGGAAGCCGAGCCGTGCGGAAAGGGCGAACAGTTCGGCCGTTTCCATGTCCACGGCCCGGGCGCCCAGCGCCCGCGCGGCGTTAAAACGCCCGAGCGGATCGGGGTGATAAAAGACGTCGCTGGAGACTTGAGGGCCAATTTGGTGCGCCACGCCGGACTTTTCGGCTGCTCCCCTCGCAAGCCGAAGCAGCGCAGCATTCGGATGCAGCGGCGGGCGACCCGAGGCGATGTCGAAATCCATGATCGCGGTTTCGGCCAGATAGAGGCTGCGCAACCCGACCGCCTCATCCAGCGCGCCGCAGGTGCCGGTGCGGATCAGCGTTTTTGCGCCGTAGCTCTGGACCAGCTCGTGAATATAGATGGCGATCGAGGGGCGGCCGATGCCCGTCGCCTGGACGCTGACCGGCACGCCGCTATACGAGCCGGAATAGCCAAGGCAGCCGCGAACCCGGTTGACGCAGCGCGGGCGTTCGAAAAAGGTCTCGGCGATCCACCGCGCCCGGTCGGGATCGCCCGGCAGGAGCACGGTTTCAGCGTAATCGCCTTTTGAGGCTTCGATGTGCGGCGTCAAGGCTGCCCCTGTGTTCCCTAGTCCGGCCTCGCCCGACGTCAGCTCTCCAGCACTTCCTTCACCACCGTCGCCAACTGCTTGAGCGAGAAAGGTTTCGGCAGGAAGCCGAACTTGGCGTCGGCGGGCAGGTTCTTTGCGAAGGCGTCTTCGGCGTAACCGGAAACGAAGATGAATTTTATGTCCGGCCTGATCTTGCGCAATTCGCCGAGCAGCGTCGGCCCGTCCATTTCCGGCATGACCACGTCCGACACGACGATGTCCACCTGGCCGCCGAGTTCGTGATAGACCTCCAGCGCCTCGACGCCGGACGACGCCTCGTGCACGGTATAGCCGCGCGAAGTGAGCGCGCGCATGCCGCCCATGCGTACCGCATCCTCGTCCTCGACCAGAAGCACGGTGGCCGAACCCGAGAGGTCGCGCGCGGCGTCGGAAAGCTTGGCCGCGGCGGCCGCCACATCGGCGGCCTTCGCGTCGCTTTCCGCGGCCTGGAGTTCGGCCTCGGTCGCCGCAGGCCTGACGCCCGGAACATGGCGCGGCAGGAAGATGCGGAACACCGAGCCCTTGCCGACTTCCGAATCGCAGAAGATGAAGCCGCCGGTCTGCTTGATGATGCCGTAGACCATGGACAGGCCGAGGCCGGTGCCCTTGCCCACTTCCTTTGTGGTGAAGAACGGCTCGAATATCTTCTTGAGCACGTCGGGCGCGATGCCGCTGCCCGTATCCTCGACCTCGACCAGCACGTAGTCGGCGGCGGCGAGTTCCCGGTAGCCGAATTTCCGGCATTCGGCGGCGGCGACGTTCATCGTCCTGACGGTCAGATCGCCGCCGTCCGGCATGGCGTCGCGCGCATTGACGGCGAGATTGACCACGACCTGCTCGAACTGGCCGATGTCGACCTTGACCGGCCAAAGGTCGCGGCCGTGATCGACCTTGAGTTTGACGGTGTTGCCCACCAGCCGCGCCAGAAGCATGCGCAGGTCGGCCAGCACGTCGGTCAGGTTGAGCACTTCCGGGCGCAGCGTCTGCTTGCGCGAGAACGCCAGGAGCTGCCTCACCAGCGAGGCTGCGCGGTTGGCATTCTGCTTGATGTTCATGATGTCGGGGAAAGACGGGTCCGACGGCCGGTGATTGGTCAGAAGCAGGTCCGACGCCATGATGATGGCGGTGAGCACGTTGTTGAAGTCGTGCGCGATGCCGCCGGCAAGCTGGCCGACCGCCTGCATCTTCTGGCTCTGGGCCATCTGGCTTTCCATCGCCTTCTGCTCGGTGGTTTCGACGGCATAGACGATCGCCGCCTCCTCGGCGCCCTCGCCGCCCGTGCCATCCGCCACCGCATTGACGTAGAAGCGGATGTGGCGGTCCTCGTTGTTGGGCAGCACCGTGTCGATGGGCGCGATGTCGGCCTGCCGCTGACGGGCCTTCTCGAGGGCCGCGGCAAAGGCGGCCCGGTCGCGCTCATGGATCGCGGTGTCCAGGCGCACGCGGCGGTCGATCGCGTCGCGGTCGACGACGTTGGAAAACAGAGACAGGAACGGCGCGTTGGTGCGCACGATGCGGCCGGACTGATCGACGCCGGCGATCGCCATCGGGGTGGAGTTGAAGAAGCGCGTGAACCGAACCTCTGAAGCCCTGAGATCGGCGGAGGCATCCTCGCCTTGGGTGCGGTTGAGCACGATGGTGCGGGTCGGGCCGTTCACGCCTTCGCGGCTGGCCGAAACGCGGTGCATGAAGCGCACGGGCAAGACTTCGCCAGCGGCGGTCGCCAGATCAAGATCGATGACAGCGTTACGCGTCGTGCCCGGATCGGCCTTGACCGAGCGGACAAGCGCCATGCCGTCTCCGGCGACGATCTCGCGCAGGCTGGTGGCGCCGGGCGTGAAGCTCGCCAGGTCGATGCCCAGCCATTCGGCAAGCGTGGCGTTGATATAGGTGACACGGCCGTCCTGGTCGGCGGAGAAGAAGCCGGCGGGCGCATGGTCGAGATGGTCGATCGCCTGCTGCAGGTCGAGGAAGAACCGCTCCTGTTCGGCCCGTTCCTTCGAAATGTCGGCCAACTGCCAGGCAAACAGCGGCAGGCGCTGGCCCGGCACCTTGAAGCTGCGGGCTCGCACCCTGTACCAGCGCGCGCCCGGCTCCGAGCCCGGCCGGATGGCCTGGGCAAGGCGGAACTCGCCGTCGCCGGCTTGGCCGTCGCGCAGGCCGGACGCCAGGCGGTAGATCGTCGGCGAAGCCTCCTGTACATCCGAAAGCAGGCTCTCGACCGTTTTCAGATCGGCCGCGGCGGTGGCCCCGGTCATGTCCGCATAGGCGCGGTTGGCGTAGATCACCCTGCCCTTGGTGTCGGTGACAAGCAGGCCCTGCGACATCGAATCGACGAAGGCCTTTGACAATTCGTCCGTGGTCGAACGCGGCGCGATCTGGATGAAGCCTATCGCGGTGGCGAAGAGAAATCCGACGCCGATCATGGCGAGCACGCCGAGCATGCCGAGTAGGAAAGGGTCGCCCAGGCGTTCGCGGAACAGGCCGAAAACGATCGCCGCGCCCGTCAGGACAACGACGAAGACGACGAGGCGCGTTATGGCGCCGGGACGCGTGTTCTGGTCGACGATCGGCACCGGATAAAAATCGCCGCGCGTTTCCTTGGCCATCGGCCCCCTGCCTGTTTTCCCCGATGCTGCAGCGCGCTGCGTCTTCTGGACGCGCGACGACGCTGCAGGTCTTTACTCTGCGCATCGCGCTTTCCGAAAATCGATTCCGATTTTTGGGCCGATGCGTAGCGCTCTGCGCCAGACCGCTTGAATCACATTCTCCCCGACGCGCATAGACCTAGCCTGAAAATGCGCCGGGAAAAACCAGGGCATGCGCGGCTTTGCATATTTCAGTGCGTCACGATCCGTGAAACGCAACTTGCGAACGGCGGCTGCAACGGTCTAGTGTCGCCCGGGCGGCAAGAACAACGCGGGGAATGAGATGCAGGACTGGTTGGATGGACTGGCGGGTCCAGGATATACCCAGGCGATCCTCTGGACGTTCGCCGCGCTCCTCCTCCTTGTCATCGTGCTGGTCATCGTCAAGCTGGTCCGCAGCCTCACCTTCGGCACATTCGTGGCCGGCGGCCGCAACCGCAAGACCCGCCTTGCCGTGATGGACGCGACCGCGGTCGACAGCCATCGCAGGCTGGTGCTGGTGCGGCGCGACGATATCGAGCATCTGCTCCTGATCGGCGGGCCGACCGACGTGGTCGTGGAGCGCGACATAAGGCTTGCGCAGCCGCGCCGCCCTGCCCTGACTGGCGATGGCGGGCGCGAAGCGGTCGCACAGTCGCAGCAATTGCCGAAACGCGCACCGGAACCGGCATCTCCCGGTCGCCCGGCCACCTTGCCGCCGCGAGCGCCGGAACGGCCTGCGCCACAGCCGTTCCGCGGGTTGGCTCCATCGGCGCCGGCGCCGCAGCCACCTGCGAAACCGGAGCCGCCCAAAATGCCTCCCGTCGCTTCCGTCCCGCCTCTGCCGCAGGAAAATCGCTACGCACCCGCACCCAGGCCGCAGCAGCCGTCCTTCACGCCGGCGAGGCCACAGCCGCAACCACAGCCGCAGCAGGACGATCTCGACGACGCACTTTTGAAGGAACTGGAAGTGTCGCTGGACGAAAAACCGGAGCGGGGCGCGCCGCGGCAGAATTCTACATCGCTCGACGACGAAATGACGAAGCTCCTGGGCGAACTGTCGGCTCACAAGAGATAAGGGAGTAGGGAGTAGGGAGTAGGGAGTAGGGAGTAGGGAGTAAAATTGTCGGGGGAACCGGCAATGGCAAACGAATATGCCCTATTCGCTGCCTGCTATTTTCGCTCAGTCGTCGCGATAGACCTTTTCACGCCGCTCGTGGCGCTCCTGCGCTTCGATCGAAAGTGTCGCGATCGGGCGCGCGTCGAGTCGCTTGAGCGCGATCGGCTCGCCGGTTTCCTCGCAGAAGCCGTATGTTCCCTCGTCGATCCGCTGCAGCGCCGAATCGATCTTGGCGATCAGCTTGCGCTGGCGGTCGCGGGCGCGCAGTTCGATGGCGCGGTCCGTCTCGGACGAGGCGCGGTCGGCGAGGTCCGGATGATTGGCGTTTTCCTGCTGCAGGATTTCCAGCGTTTCGCGCGCTTCGCGCAAGATATCGTTCTTCCAGGTGACGAGCTTTGCGCGGAAATAGGATTTCTGCCGTTCGTTCATGAACGGCTCGTCTTCGGAGGGAACGTAATCGGCATCAGCAAGAGCGTTCATTCGACTCATCCCATTTCCCTTTTTTCGGGCCTATATATTCGCCGGCCCGAAGCCGCACAAGATCAATCGTAACGAAGGTCACGCAATTGTTAGTCGCAGACAAAGCCCGGTTTCGCCGCTCCTTCGGGCGACGATGATGGCCGAACCGGCCGGCTGCAGATAGCGGCGGGCGGCGGTGTGGCGGAATGCAGGCTCGAACTTTCGGCGTGTTGCGCGGAGCGGCGGGCATCGCTAAACCCCGAACGATCCGGCCACGCACGGCACGATATTCGCGATGATGGGGGGCATATTGGGCAGCAGGCTCTTTCTCCTGAGACATGCCAAGGCGGGCTGGGCCGCGCCCGGCATGCGCGATTTCGACCGCCCGCTCGACGCATCGGGCTTGGCCGACGCGGAGGCCACCGGCGTCGCCATGCGCGCCTGCGGCTATGTTCCCGACCTCACGCTCTGCTCCAATGCGCGGCGCGCCCGCGAGACGCTGGAGGGCATAGCCGGCCATGCGGACACGGGGCGCGTCCTGTTCTCCGACGCACTCTATTCCGAGGACGCCGCCGGATACCTGTCGATCATACGCGGCAACGGCGGCGCCGGATCGCTGCTGGTCATTGGCCACAATCCGATGATGGAGGATCTGGCGATGGCGATGGCCGGCACCGGCGAGGAAAGCGCGCGGGCGACGCTGAATTCCGGTTTCCCGACATCCGGCTTGGCGGTCATCCGTTTCGAGGGCAGCCTCGCCGACGCCGCCCCCGGCCGCGGCCACCTGGAAGGCTTCCTGACCCCGGCGGATCTTTGACCGGGCCGGCGCGCCATTTCAAAAGCCCGCCACGTCACCTATATCGGAACCATCGGCAGTCCGGGGAATTCGCTTGGCGTCTCTGACAAGTTTAACCGACGAGGCGCGGATTGCGCTCGACACGCTTTCCGGGCGCGCGACGGGGCTCTTCTCGCCGTCGCTGCGAGTCGGCGTGACAGGGCTTTCCCGCGCCGGCAAGACGGTGTTCATCGCGGCCTTCGTGCACAATCTGGTCCATGGCGGCCGGCTGCCGCTGTTCGAGGCGCAGAAGTCGGGCCGCATCGCGCGCGCCTTCCTGGAAGAGCAGCCCGACGACGCCGTGCCGCGTTTCCAGTACGAGGATCACATCGACGCGCTGGTGAAGGCACGGGTCTGGCCGGAATCCACGCGAGCGATTTCCGAATTGCGGCTGACCATCGAATACAGATCGGCGTCGGGCTGGGGCCGCCTGTTCTCGCGCGGCCGGCTGTCGGTCGACATCGTCGACTATCCCGGCGAGTGGCTGCTCGACCTGCCGCTTCTCGGCAAGAACTATGCCGAGTTTTCGCGCGAGGCGTTCGGACTGTCGGAATTGCCGGTGCGCGCCGACCTGTCGGAAGACTGGCACAGCCTGTCCGCGACAATCGATCCCGCCGCCGACGCCGACGAGATGGTGGCGCGCAGCCTCGCGGAAAGCTTTGCGGCCTACCTAAAGGCCTGCAAGCTCGACGAACGGGCGCTGTCGACGCTGCCGCCCGGCCGCTTCCTGATGCCGGGCGATCTCGACGGCTCGCCGGCGCTGACTTTCGCACCGCTGCCCGGACTAGCCGAAGGCCGCGCGCGCGGCGGCTCCCTCCACGCGATGATGGAGCGCCGCTACGAGGCCTACAAGACCCATGTCGTCAAACCGTTCTTTCGCGAACATATCGCGCGGCTCGACCGGCAGATCGTGCTGATCGACGCAATGCAGGCGCTGAACGCCGGCCCGGCCGCGATGGCCGACCTGGAACGCGCGGTGACGGAGATACTGGCCTGCTTCCGGCCGGGACGCGGCGGCTTTCTGACTGACTTCTTCTCGCGGCGCATCGACCGCATACTGGTGGCGGCGACCAAGGCCGACCATTTGCATCACGAGAGCCATGACCGGCTGCAGGCCATCGTCCGGCGGCTGACGGACCGGGCCGTGAAGCGCGCGAATTTTTCCGGCGCTAAAGTCGACGTGCTGGCGATGGCGGCCATACGCGCGACGCGCGAGGGCAGCGTCAAGCAGGGCCGGGAGACCCTGCCGGTCATCATAGGCACGCCCTTGGCGGGCGAAAAGATCGGCGGGGAGACATTCGACGGCAAGACCGAAACCGCCATATTTCCCGGCGACTTGCCGGCGAAAGCTGACATGGCTTTCGAACCGGGCAAGGCACAGGACGAGATGCTGCGCATCGTGCGTTTCCGTCCACCAAAACTCGAGACGACGGCCGAAGGCGTTACCCTGTCGCTGCCGCACATTCGGCTCGACCGCGCCCTGCAGTTCCTGATCGGAGATCATATGGCATGACGCCGCCCCGCAAACCGGCAGCATTCCGCATCGAGCCGGAACCCGCGCCCAGGGACGGCAGGCAGCCGGCTGAGGCGCCCCGCAAGCCCCGCGCCGTCAAATCCGACGTCGCCATCGTCACGCCGGCCGAGATCGACGTCTTTGCCGAACCGGATATTGCGGAAAGCCCGCCGCCGCCCGCTTTTCCGCCAAAGCGCCGTTCTAGGCTGGCGGCGATCTTCCTCGGCGCATTCGGCGTGCTGGTTTCGCTCGCCGTCGGCCTGTGGACCGACCAGCTCGTCCGCGAGCTTTTCCAACGGGCCGAGTGGCTGGGCTGGCTGGCGGCGGGCATGGCGCTGGTCGCGGCCGCCGCGTTGCTGATCATTCTGGTCCGCGAGATGCTGGCACTCTCGCGGCTCGCGTCGGTGGAAAAGCTGCGCTCACGCGCCCTTGACGCGATCGTCCGGGACGATTCCAAGGCTGCCCGCGCGGTGGTCGACGAACTGTCAGCACTCGTGGCGTCCAAGCCGGACACGGCGGCGGGACGCAGGGCGCTCGCCGATCTTCAGGGCGAAATCATCGACGGGGCAAATCTCGTCCGGATAGCCGAGGCCGAGATACTCGGGCCGCTCGACGCCCGCGCCAAGATCATGGTCCTCGATGCCGCCAAACGCGTTTCGCTGGTCACCGCAGTCAGTCCGCGCGCGCTGGTCGACATCGCTTACGTCGTGTTCGAATCGGGCCGGCTGATCCGGCGGCTGTCAGAGGTTTACGGCGGAAGGCCGGGAACGCTCGGCTTCTTCCGGCTGGCCCGAAGCGTGCTCGCGCATCTGGCCGTGACCGGCGCGATGGCCGCCGGCGACGACATCGTGCACCAGCTCGTCGGCCAGGGGCTTGCCGCACGGCTGTCGGCGAAGCTCGGCGAAGGCGTGGTCAACGGCATGATGACGGCGCGCATCGGAATTGCCGCCATGGAGGCCGCAAGGCCCCTGCCCTTCACGGCGCTGAAACGGCCGGGCATCGGCGATTTCCTCTCGGCGCTGACCTCGTTCGCTTCAAAAAAGCTGGCCGGTAAATCGCCGCCCGAGAGCTGATGCGGCAAGGAAAGAACGTTGTCGCAAGAAGGTCCAGGTGACGAAGCATTAACCATTCTTGTCCATGGTCATTGCATCCGATTTCCAGTTCCAGTCGCCGGGTGTTCCTGATGAAACGCGTCGCAATGTCCGCCATCCTTGCCGCCTGCGCGGCGACAGCCGGCCTCGCCGGACCCGCCAATGGCGGCGAGCGCGACCGGAAGTTCTTCGAAAGCGTTGAAGGCGACTGGAGCGGGCCTGGCGAGATCGTGGCCGGCAAGTACAAGGGCACCAAATTCAACTGCACGCTCAACGGCTCCACGCCGGCCGCAAAGCTGGGCATGACGCTCGACGGCACCTGCCGCGTCGGCGTCTTCACCCAAAAAATGTCGGCGACCATCGAGCACACGGCAGGCAAGGGCTACAGGGGCACGTTCATGGACGGCGCCGAAGGCAAGGGCCTCGACATCGTTTCGGGCAATGTCGTCGACGCGAGCAAGGTCGTCCTGGCGATCAACCGCAATCAGCTCAAGGGCATCATGCAGGCCCGCATCGCCGACAAGAACACCATGAACGTCACCGTGTCGGTCCGCGTCGAGAAGGAACTCGTGCCCGTCATCGGCATGAGCCTGAAGCGCGTCGACGCCACCGCCGTGGGCGCCATCGCCGCCGAGTAGGCGCGGCCTGATTTAAGGCAAGCCGGGTATATCAGCGCATCCGCCGTCTTGGAGGTGAAGTGGGCGGCGGGTGGAAAGAAGCCTCTGTTACCGCAGGTGTTGTCTGAGCTTTTCGGCAGTGTCGATCATTTCGGCATCCATCGGCCGAGGCGGATTGCGATAGGTGACGACCTCCTCGGCAATGTATCGTCTGGAGGTCAGGTCATCAGAACGAACGAGCGGAACAACGTGCGCGTGAACGTGCGGAATATCGCTTCCGGTAAATGCGAACCTCACCCTCTCCACCCCGTAAATCGCCTTCTGGGCCTGGGCGATCCGCTGAGCGAGTGACGCTATGTTCCCCAGAAGGTCCGCCTGCAGATCCTCGAAGTAAGGAAAGTGCTCCTTCGGTATGATCTGGATGTGGCCGGGCCGGATTGGGTTGATATCGAGAAAAGCCAGTAGTTTCCCATCCTCCCAAATAATGGTGGCGGGAACCTCATGGGTGGCGATGGAGCAGAACAGACATGGACGCATCATTGCCTATCGCTACCACACTTTTTGCCGATTACTCCAAAGACCGCAAAGAGTGTGGCGAAGCCGACGGAGCCTACTCCTAGGAATAGGCTTACCCGGACGATCAAGAGAGATGCCCCGCATCAGGGGCTCGGGCAGGGGCCGGAAATGCTGTCGTCAAAAGTTACTTCAACAATGGGGCCGCACGCGCAATAGTCGACCATACATGAATGAGGGCCATTCATGATGCGAACGGCAAGCCTCACGACGGTTGGTCTGGCGATATTCACTGCATCGGCGCAGGCACAAACGCAGGAATCGCTGCTGGCGTTGTGCACGGAAGCGCCTGTCACCGACCGGACAATCGAGGTCTGTTCGCAGCTTCTGGAAAACGACCAACAGATCACCCCGGAGCAGCGAACCGAGGCCTACCGGAAGCGGGGACACCTCCTTTTCCAACAGGGCGGCTTCGACCGCGCGATCTCCGACTTCGGCAAGGTAATCCAGAGCGATCCGGAAGATTCTGTTGCTTACGCTATCCGTGGCGCTGCCTATCTCGCGCAGGGCGACCTGGACCGGGCGATGTCGGATGTCAACGAGGCGATCCGCCTCGACCCCGCGAGCGCCACAGCCTACAACGTCCGCGGCCTCGCCTACGCCCAGGAAGGCAGGCCCAACATGGCAATCGCGGATTTCGACAGGGCGGTTTGGCATGACCCGAATGACGCCAGTGCCTATGCAAATCGCTGCTTCGCCTATCTCACGATCGGCCAAGCAGATCGAGCGATCGTGGAATGCAGCGCGGCGATCCGGAACGATCCGATCCACATCGGAGCCTACAATACCCGCGGCGTTGCCCATGTTCAAAAAGGCAATTGGGAAAAGGCAGCACGCGATTTCAGCGAGGCAATCCGTCTCGACCCGGAAGATTCCATGGCGTACAAAAACCGCAGCTTCGTCCATATCATGATGGGCGACGCCGAGCACGCAGTTGCCGACGCCGGCGAAGCGATCCGGCGCAACCCCTCCGAGCCGGGTGCCTATGCCAACCGTGGCCGGGCTTATCTCGAGTTGAAAGAATTCGACAGCGCCATTGCCGACCTGGACCAGGCCATCCGGCTCTATCGGGACGCCAGCGTCCAAGCGCCGCCTCGCGCACAGGACTCGAATTCCATATTCGAGAAGGATCTGTACTTTGATCCATCAGATCGAACATTCCGGTGCGATGACAATTTCGCGGACGCATTCTTTCACCGCGGCGTTGCCTATTGGAACAAGGGCGACCTCGAACGGGCGCTCTCCGACATCGACGAGGCTGTCAGGCTGGCTCCCGGCAATCAGGAGGCCCGCACCTGGCGTGACAAGCTGGTGAAAGCCAAGGCTGGCCAGAAATAGCACAAAACCTCACCCGGTTTGGCGATGCCAGCCTGGCAGGCATGTTGAACGATGACTGTAACCGAACCTGAACCGATGTCGCGAACGACCGCGATCGCCTATGCGGTTGGACGCCGCTGGGGTTGCTCGCGCTCGTCTTCCTTCCCGTCGGCCGTCTCGACTGGTTGCCCGGATGGTACTTCATCGTCTTCGTCGGAACCGCCTACGGCGCTTCGGCCTTGATCCTGGCGCGCGTCAATCCCGCCATCTATCCGGCGCGCAGCCGCTTCCAACCCGGCACCAAGCGGTGGGACCTGATCCTTCTTGGCTGATGCTCCCCGCCATGGTCGCAGAGGTTCCGCTGGCGACCTTCGACACCGGAAGAATGGCGTGGCCGGCCGTGCCGCTTTCGATCGTCATTCTGGGTTATGTCCTGCTGGGCGCAGGAATCGCTGTGAGCGCCTGGGCGCAGGCGGTTAACCGTTCTTTGAGCCAGGCGTGCAGATCCAGCGCGAGCGCGGCCAGAACGTCATCAGTTCGGGACCGTATGCGTTCGTGCGGCACCCTGGTTATGTCGGCGCGCTCATGATGTTCGCGGGCATCGCGCTGGCGCTGGCGTCATGGTGGGCGCTTGTTCCGGCGGCTTGGGCGGGTGCGGTTCTGATCCTCCGAACAAGTTGGGAAGACGCGCTGCTGCAGGCCGAACTCGACGGCTATGCGGACTATGCCCGGCGTGTCCGATTCCGGCTTGTGCCAGGCATTTGGTGAACGTCGCTCGCGCAGGCGGCGAATAAAAAAGCTGGAGCAGGGAAGGTCGAGCCAAAGAAAGTCAGAAATGGGTCGTGAGCCGAAATTCAAACCAAAACACAGCCCGCAAAACTCTCGTCGAAGGCTGTTCGATAGCAACATGAGTCCATATCCTGTCGGAGACATTTCCGCTCGCCTGCGATAAAGGCGAGCGGAACCAGGCATTCGACAGGGAAATCCGCATGGCGGCAGAGGCGGCAGACAGCAATCTCGTCAATGTAGTTGCCCTGCTTGCCGCGGGCGTGGTGGCGGTTCCGATCTTCAAACGCCTCGGGCTCGGCTCGATCCTGGGTTATCTCGCGGCAGGGCTGGTGATCGGACCGTTCGGGCTGGGCCTTTTCTCCGATCCCGAAGCGATACTTCACGTCGCCGAACTTGGCGTGGTGATGTTCCTGTTCATCATAGGGCTGGAGATGGAGCCATCGCGGCTCTGGAGCTTGCGCCGCGAGATCTTTGGACTCGGCGTGCTCCAGGTCGGTATTTGCGCCCTGCTTCTGACCGGCGTCGGGCTGGCCACCGGCTTTCCGGTCTCGGTTTCGTTCGTTGCCGGCGCCGGCTTCGTGCTGACCTCGACCGCGATCGTCATGCAGTTGCTGGAAGAGCGCGGCGACATCTCCACGCCCAGGGGCCAGCGCATGATCTCGATCCTGCTGCTCGAGGATCTGGCGATCGTGCCGCTGCTGGCGCTGGTGCATTTTCTTGCGCCCGGCGGCGCCGACGCCAGTTGGGCCGAGCGCCTGATCGATGTCGTCATCGGGCTGGGGTCAATCGCCGGGCTGGTGCTGGCGGGCCGCTACCTGCTCAACCCGCTGTTTCGCATATTGGCCGAATCCCGAGCCCGCGAGGTCATGACCGCGGCGGCCCTGCTCGTCGTGCTCGGTTCGGCGCTGGCGATGGAACTCGGCGGCCTGTCGATGGCGATGGGCGCGTTCCTCGCCGGCGTGCTGCTTTCGGAATCGACCTTCCGTCATCGAGCTCGAGGCAGACATCGAGCCGTTTCGCGGCGTCCTGCTCGGCCTGTTCTTTCTTGCCGTCGGCATGTCGCTCGACCTGACGGTGGTGTGGGCGAACTGGCAGACAGTCGCCGCCTATGTCGCCGCCTTCATGGTGATGAAGGGGCTCGGCATCTATCTCGTCGCGCGTTTCCTCAAATCGGACCACCGCGAAGCGCTCGAACGCGCCGTGGTGATGGCGCAGGGCGGCGAATTTGCCTTCATCCTCTATTCGTCGGCGCTCGCCGTCGGCATCATAGACGGCCAGGCCAACGCGATACTGTCCGCCATCATCATCATTTCCATGGTGCTGACGCCGCTCGCCATCTTCGTGCTGCGCCGGATCACGCCGCGGGACGAACTGACGCTGGAGGGTGTCGATATCGCCGACGGATTGACGGGAAGCGTGCTTGTCATCGGCTTCGGCCGCTTCGGCCAGATCGCATGCCAGCCGCTGCTCTTGCGCGGCATCGACGTGTCGATCATCGACAATGACGTGGAGATGATCAAGGCGGCGGCCGACTTCGGCTTCAAGGTCTATTACGGCGACGGCACCAGGCTCGACATCCTGCGGGCGGCAGGCGCCGGCAAGGCGCGCGCGGTCCTGATCTGCGTCGACAAGGCCGAGGTCTCGGTCAGGATCGCCGAGCAGATGAAGGCGGAGTTCCCACTGGTTCAGGTGCTGGCGCGCGCCTACGACCGCGGCAACGCCATCGCCCTGATCCGCGCCGGCGTCGACTACCAGATGCGCGAGACCTTCGAATCGGCGCTTTTGTTCGGCGAAAGCACGCTCCGGCATCTCGGCGAGGAAGAGGAGGAAGCCGCCGAGGTCATCGCGGATGTGCGCCGGCGCGATGCCGAGCGGCTTGAATTGCAGATCGCCGGCGGCATAAAAGCCGGCCGCGGCCTAATGAAAGGCAACATGCCGGTGCCGACACCGCTTACGCCGCCGAAGCGGCCGGGCCAGGCGCTCAACGAAGAGGCGGCCATCGTGGTCGGCAAAACGGCGACAGCGGAGAAAACATCATGAACGACACCGACGCCGGCCCGGCCGAAGTTATCGCGTTCTGGCGCGAAGCAGGTCCCGACCGCTGGTTCTTCAAGGACGAGGCGTTCGACGCCGAATTCCGCGGCCGCTTCCTCGACCGGCATATGGCCGCAGCGCGTAGGCAATGCGACCACTGGGCCGACAGCGCCGAAGGCGCACTTGCGCTTATGATCCTGCTCGACCAGTTGCCGCGCAACTGCTTCCGCGGCACCGGGCACATGTTTGCGACCGACCCGCTGGCCCGCTACTTCGCAAGGAAAGCGATCGATGCCGGGTTCGACATGGAGTTCGGTGAGGAGATGAGGGTCTTCTTCTACCTGCCCTTCGAACATTCGGAGAATCTCGAGGATCAGCAGCTCTCGGTCGACCTGACCAAGGCTCGCGCCGATCAATACCTGAAATATGCGCTGGATCACCACGCCATCATCGAGCGTTTCGGCCGCTTTCCGCATCGCAACCCGGCGCTTGGACGGCAGTCCACGCCCGAGGAGCAGGCGTTTCTCGACGGCGGCGGGTTCGCAGGCTAATCCTTCCACCAGTCGCCGCCGGAAGGCAGCTTCTCGATGCCGACCCGGTCTATATTGCCGAGATGCCCGGCGAGGCTGTCCCCCTCGACCATGAAATCGGGCGCGATCTCGGCCAGCGGCACCAGCACGAAGGCGCGTTCGAGCATGCGCGGGTGCGGTATGTCGAGCCCGGCTTCATTGATGCGCCGGTCGCCGAACACCAGAATGTCGATGTCGACGAGGCGCGGGCCCCAGCGCTCCTGGCGCACGCGCTTCAGCCGGCGCTCGGCCTCGAGGCACAGGTCGAGAAGTTCGCGTGGCGACAGGCCTGTCTCGATCTCGGCCGCGGCGTTGAGGAAATCGGGCTGGTCGGTCTTGCCCCACGGCGGCGTGCGGTAAAGCGAGGATACCCTCACGACCTCGGTGGACGGATCCTCATCCAGGATCCGCAGCGCAGCACCCATGGCCTTTGCCGGGTCGCCGAGATTTCCGCCGAGGCTGAGATAGACCCGTTCTCTATTGTTGCCGGACAACAGTCACCTCGACACTATCGAAACACCCGCAAATGGCCGGCGGCCACTTCCGGGCCGTCGATTTTCCGTTGCGTAACGACCGCCCGTAAAGCAAGGTGTGGCGTGAGGCAACATGAACAAGAAATCGCTTCTCATCCTTTCGGCGCTGTTCTGCGCGGTCCAGCCGGCGCAGAGCGCGAGCCTGACCAAGACGTACAACTATTTCTCCGTCGGCGGCAGCACCCTCGACGAGATCGAAGGGGAGCTTTCGAAACGCGGCCCGCAACTCAAGAGTTCGGGACGGCGTCATCCCGGCGCGACGCGCATGGAGTTCACCACCCGCGTCGGCTATGGCGAGGTCAAGGGCGCCTGCCAGGTGGTGCAGGCGAGCGTGACGGTGAAGGCCCGCGTGATACTGCCCAAATGGCGGCGCAGCCGAAAGGCCGAACAGGATGTGCGGTTGATCTGGGATACGCTTTCGTCCGACATCAAGCGGCACGAGGAAAGCCATGTCATCATCGCCAAGAACCACGCCCGGGAGATGGAGCAGGCGCTGAAAGGCCTGGGCCGGCAGGAGAACTGCCAGGTCGCCGCGGCCAAGGTCAAGGCGATAACGGCCAAGCTGCTCCAGAGGCATGACAGGGCCCAGGTGGAATTCGACCGGATCGAAGGCATGAACTTCGAAAGCCGCATCCTCAGGCTGCTGCGATACCGGATCGAGCGTATCGGGGATGGCCGCCTGCCCGGCTAGAGCATCGTGCCGAAAAGTGGATGCGGTTTTCGGCAAGACGATGCGAAAACAAAAAGCTAGAGCGAGATGCCCGATTCCGAAATCGGGCGGCTTGCTCTAGCGGGCGACACCGGTCCTTCCCTCACGCCACGCCGAGCTTCTTCTGCAGGCTGGTCGAGGATGTCGTGTACTGGAAGACGATGCGCTCGCCGGGGCTGACGATCCGCTTGGCGGCCTGCGCCATCAGCGCCGCCTCGTGAAAGCCCGACAGGATGAGCTTCAGCTTTCCCGGATACCAGTTGATATCGCCGATGGCGAAGATGCCCGGCTCCGATGTCTGGAATTTCTCCGTGTCGACCGGGATGAGGTTTTCGTGAAGGTTGAGGCCCCAGTCGGCGATCGGGCCGAGCTTCATCGTGAGGCCGAAGAACGGCAGCATGCGCGTGCAGGCGATCTCGACCTCGCCCTCCGGGCCCTTCACGGTTGCCGAAGTGAGCTGGCCGTCCGAACCGGCCAGGCCGGTGACCTGGCCGACCTGGAACTCGAGCTCTCTCATCTCCTGCATGGCGTACATCTTGTTGACGCTGTCGGGCGCGGCGCGGAACTCCGGCCGGCGATGCACCAGCGTCATGCTTTTCGCCACGGGCTGGAGATTGAGCGTCCAGTCTAGCGCTGAATCGCCGCCGCCGACGATAACCACGTCGTGGCCTCGGAATTCCTCCATCCGCCGCACTGAATAGAAGACGCTCTTGCCCTCATAGGCCTCGATGCCCGGTATGGGCGGGCGCTTGGGCTGGAATGAGCCGCCGCCCGCCGCGATGACCACGACCTTCGCCTCGATCGTCTCGTTCTCGTCGGTCGTGGCGCGAAAACCGCCCTCCTCCAGCCTTTCAAGGCTCGAAACCATGCGGTTGAAGCTGAAGGTCGGCTTGAAAGGCGCGATCTGCTCCATCAGCCGGTCGACCAGCCCCTGCGCCGAGACCGAGGGCAACGCCGGAATGTCGTAGATCGGCTTTTCCGGATAGAGCTCGGCGCACTGGCCGCCGGGGCGGTCGAGGATATCGACCAGGTGGCATTTCATGTCGAAGAGGCCGAGTTCGAACACGGCAAACAGCCCGATCGGCCCCGCCCCGATGATCAGCACGTCGGTTCGGGTCATCGTGGCGTTCATTCGTCTGCCCTTCTTGAGTGTGGTGGTGGTCGCCTATCCCTGGCGCTCGGGAACGCGCACGACGAGCCCGTCGAGTTCGTCGCGCACCTTGATCTGGCAGGAAAGCCGCGAATTGGGCTGAACCTCGTAGGCGAAATCGAGCATGTCTTCTTCCATGGCTTCGGGCTCGCCCACGATATCGGTCCACTCTTCGTCGACATAGACATGGCACGTCGCGCACGCGCACGCGCCGCCGCATTCGGCCTCGATGCCTGGCACGGCGTTGCGGATCGCGTTTTCCATGACGGTGGAGCCGTTTTCGGCATCCACGTCAAATCGGGTGCCGTCAAAGGCGACGAAGGAAAGCTTGGTCATCACGGTTCCTGGGAGGAATATCCTCCGCCGAGATAATCACTCCGCCGGCCAAGTCAACTGCGGCGCAAACGCGCCGCGCCGTGGCGCAATCCTTGCCAAGCCGTGGATTATCGGGCCTTAGCGGCCGATCGCGGCGATGAAATCGCGCATCTCGTCGATCAGGCCGGCCAGCCGCCCGATCACCTGCCGGTCGTCGGTTTTTTTTCGATCTCGACCGCGCAATCGGCGATTGCGAAGGCGCCGACGCCGCGCGCCGATCCTATCAGGCCGTGAGCCAGACGGAGCCTCCCGGCCGTATCCGCAGCGCCGATCTGGTCCCGAACCAGCATCGCCTGCTGGAGGAAAAGGGCCAGTACTTCCTGCTCCAGCGCCCGGTCGCCCATGGTCTGGCGGGCAAGATGGACGAGGTCGACCGGCCGCGACCGCGCTTGGCCGCAGCTTTCGCCGCCGGGCATCGAAAAAGCCAACGCATCGGCATCGGGCAGCGCCATTTCTGGATTCCTGGAATTCACGTTCGCGCGTCGGAAATATGACGGCTCACCCTATGCCGGCCATTGTGGATAACGCGTTAATGCGTGGAGCCCGCAATTCCGCCGCAAAGCCGCCAGATTCGTGGCATCGTTAACCCTATGTTTAAACTTTTACGTATCGGGGCTGATTCAAGCTTCCTTTACCGGGCTGTGCCAGTACGATACGGGATAACCATAAAAAGCCTCTTCAGCGGGCAAAAAAAGAGCCGAAATCCGGCGTTTCCGCGGCATTTGTACAGGGTAAGGCGGCATGGCGAAACAACCGACGACAACCAAGAATTTCGACAGCGAAGTCGCCAAGGAACTCGAGGAGGCTCTGGACTTCGATTTGAGCGCAGGCGCCGACGACCTCGACATTGCGGCCTCCATGGAAGACCTGGAAGCACAGATTTCGCAGGCGGCCGACGAGCTTGCGCGCGAGGGCCGGGCCGAAAGCAACCCCGATGCAGCCGCCGAGGGCGCGGCTTCGACATCCGCTCCAACGCCGGCAAATCAAGACGCCCCTGCTCCGACATGGTTTCGCCCGGCCGCCGAGCAGACAAACGGTTTTGCGCCCGCCAACGACGATCGCCAGAGGGACTATCGCAGCCTGCTGCAAGGCATGAACCGCCGTTCGTCCAGCACCATCTACTGGGTGGTTGCGGCGCTCTCGCTCTTGTGGATCGCCGGCGGCGTGCTGTTCGGGCACACCGTGTTGACGCCGAGCATCCTCACCATCCGCTCTGTCGAACAGCTCGTCGCGATGCCGAACGCCATCCTGCTCGCCGTCGCCACCGTCATTCCCGTCATCCTGTTCTGGGGCTTCGCGGTGATGGTCCGGCGCGCCCAGGACATGCGGCTTGCAGCGCAGTCCATGACGGAAATGGCATTCCGCCTCGCCGAGCCCGAGAATCTTGCCCAGGATCGCGTCATGACGGTCGGCCAGGCCGTGCGCCGGGAAGTGGCGGCGATGGGCGAAGGCATCGAGCGCACGCTTGCGCGCGCGGTCGAGCTGGAAACCCTCGTCCATTCCGAAGTTAACCAGATCGAGCGCTCCTACACGGAGAATGAGGTGCGCATCCGTTCGCTGGTCGACGGGCTCGGCAGCGAGCGCGAGGCCGTCGTTACGCATGCCGAGCGCGTCCGCGCCTCGATCGCCGGCGCGCATGAGACGCTGAAGGAACAGCTCGGCTCGGCCAGTGATTCCATACGCGACAGCATTCTCGGCGCATCGACGCAACTGTCGATGACGATCACGAATTCCGGCGACACGCTGATCGACCGCATCAATGACAGCGGCATGTCGATCTTCGATTCGCTCGACGGCCGCCTCCACACGATCAGCGAACGCATCTCGACATCCGGTGAAGCATTCGCCAGTCTGCTCGACACGCGCATCGCCAAGCTCACCCAGACGTCCGACGACGTGACGCGCTCGCTAAGCGACCTCCTGGACGAACGCACCTCCGGAATGGTCTCGCTGCTCGGCGGCGCGGCGAAATCGCTCAACGCCGACCTGGAAGCCAGCCTGCAGGGCATCGAACGGACCCTTGCCGAACGCGGTCAGGGTCTGATCAGCGAATTCAACACCCGGGCCGAAGCGCTTGACTTGGGTACGCAGAAACTCAACGCCGCGCTGGAGGCGCGCGCCCGTCAGATCAACGACACACTCGTCGAACGCGCCCGCGATATCGCAACCACCTTCAGCGACGGCAAGCAGACCCTGTCCGAACTGATCGAGCAGGGCCGCGAGCGGATCGGCGCCGAGATGGCCGACATCGTCACCTCGACGTCTTCCATGCTCGAAGCACGCGCCGGCGATTTCGCCGGGCGGCTGGAACAGGCGGGCCACATCGTGTCGCGCGCCTTCGACGCCGACATCGAAAGGCTGGGCGAAGCCCGCGCCGGCATCGAGCTGGCCGTCGAGGATAATGCGCGCAGGCTTGCCGACAGCCGCGAACGCATGGCCGAAGCGATCCATTCCGACCTCGCGAGATTCGTCGAGAGCCGCACGGCAATCGACGAAACCGTGGGCGCCCAGGTGCAGAGGCTGGCCGAAGGACGCGAGATGATTTCGCGGGCTCTGGAGGAGGATCTGCGCAAGATCAACGAGCAGCGCGCCACGATCGACGCCTCGCTCGGAAACCAGCTCGAAAGGCTGGCCGAAGGCCGCGACAGCCTTGCGCGCGCGCTCACCGAAGATGCGCAGAAACTGGCGCAAACGCGCGCCGGTATTGACGAAATGGTCACCAGCCATATCGGCAAGCTGGTCGAAGGCCGCAGCATACTGACGCGTGCCCTGGAATCCGATCTCGGCAAGCTGCAGGAAAGCCGGTCCGGCATAGACGGACTTGTCGCCGGCCAGGTCGAAAAGCTGGCCGAGGGCCGCGACATCCTTTCGCGCGCGCTCGAAAACGACATGGCCAACATCAACAGCCTCGTCGCCAGGCACATGGACAAGATCGTGGCGGAACGCGGCGGGCTGACCCGGGCTCTGGAAGACGACATCGCAGTTGTCGAAAGCCTTGTCGCCGCCCAGGCGAACAAGCTCGCCGAAGGCCGGGATATCCTCAAGCGGACGCTCGAAGACGACCTGAACAAGCTCGCCGAAAGCAGGACGAGCATAGACGGCCTGGTCGCCGGCCAGGTCGAGAAGCTCGCCGAGGGCCGCGACATTCTGCGGCGCGCGCTCGAAGCCGACCTGAACAGGCTTTCGGAAGCCCGTTCCAACATTGACGGGCTGGTCGCCAGCCAGGTTGAAAAGATTGCCGAAGGCAGGCAGATCCTGTCGCAGGCCCTCGAGGCCGACATGGCGAAGGTCGAGGGCATCGTCGCTGGCCAGGTCGAGAAGATCGCGGAAGGCCGCAACCTGCTTTCGCAGGCGCTCGAAGCAGACCTACAGAAGGTCGCCGAAACACGAGACGGCATCGACGAGATCATCGCCGGCCATATCGGCAAGCTGGCCGAAGGCCGCAACATTCTTTCGCGCGCGCTCGAAGCCGACCTCGACAGCATCGACGGGCTGGTCAAGGCGCAGATGGAAAAGATCGCGCAGGACCGGGGCGTGCTGTCGCGTGCGCTGGAGGACGATTTCGCCAGCATCGACGGTCTTGTCGCCGGACAGGTGGACAAGCTTGCCGAGGGGCGCGAGGCGCTGAAGCGGGCGATGGAAGAAGATCTCGCCGGCATCGACGAAATGCTGGCCGGCCACGCCCAGAAATTCGTCGAGGGCCGCGATATGCTTTCGCGCCGCCTCGAGGAAGACCTGAACAAGCTTGCCGAGAGCCGCGCCGGCATAGACGGCCTGGTCGCCGGACAGGTGGAGAAGCTCGCAGAGGGCCGCGACATCCTGCGGCGCGCGCTCCAGGCCGACCTGAACAAGCTGGCCGAAAGCCGGGCCGGCATAGACGGCCTGGTTGCCGGGCAGGTGGAAAAGCTCGCCGAAGGCCGCAATATACTGTCGCGAGCGCTCGAAGCCGATCTGCAGAAGGTCGCGCAGAGCCGGGCCGGCATCGACGAAGTCGTCGCCGGGCATGTCGGCAAGCTTGCCGAGGGCCGCGACGCGCTCGCACGCGCTCTGGACGAGGATCTCGAAAAGCTCGCAGCCGCGCGGCGCGAAATCGACGAGGCCATTTCGAGCCACATCGACACGATCGCTGGCAAGAGCAACGTCGTCACCGACGCGCTGGCCGCCGACATCGAGAAGATCGAGGAGGCCTTCCAGCGCCAGACCGGAATCATCGAGGAGCGCACCGGAACCATGGAGCGCGCGCTCTCGAACGGCGTCGACAATGTGCGCCTCGTCCTGGAAAAGAGCGCGGTGGTCGTTGCCGGCGCGCTGCGCGAAAAGGTGCTCGAAGTCACCGCCGCGCTGCATGAGGAAGCGGGCAAGGCCTTCACCGACGCCGACCGGCAGATCGCCGAACGCGCCGAGCAGACTTCCGCGGCGCTCCTGGCGCGCGCCAACGACATCAGCCATGTATTCGAGGAGGCCGACCGGCGCCTTGCGGCGCGCACCGGCGAGACGGCCGACAGCCTCTCGGCCCGCGCCGAGGACATCGCCCGCACCTTCGACCAGGCGGATCAGCGGCTTGTCGCCCGAGCTGTGGAAACGGCGGCCACGCTGGCTTCCCGCGCCGGCGACATCCTGCGCAACTTCGACGAGGCCGACCAGCGTCTCGGCGCCCGCATCGGCGAATCCGCCGAGGCGCTTGCCTCGCGCGCCGCCGAACTCGGACGCATCTTCGAAAGCGTCGACCAGCAATTGACGGCCCGCATCGCCGAGGGTTCAGAAGCGCTCGGCTCACGCGCCGCGGAGATCGGAACCGTGTTCGACGCGGCTGATCAGAAGCTCGCATCGCGGATTTCCGAGGGTTCGGACGCTATCGGATCGCGTGCGATCGAGATCGTCCGCACATTCGAGGACGCGGACCAGCGCCTAACCGCCCGCGTAGCGGAAACCGCCGAAACGCTGGCCGGGCGCGCGTTCGAGATCAGCCGCGTCTTCACCGATGCCGACCAGCAGCTTGCGATCAGGATCAACGACAGCTCGGCCACCATTGGCCAGCATGCTGCAGGCATCGCCGACGCCTTCGCGAACACCGAACAGCGCGTCATCGCTCGCGCGCTGCAGACCTCGAAGGAACTGGACGCGCGCGCCCGGGCTATCGAGGAAGCGCTCTCCGGCGCCGACGAGAAGCTGGCGCAGGGCGCCGAGGCGATCGCCGCCCGGGTGGGCCAGCACGTCGCGGATGCCGAAATCCGACTGTCTTCCAGCGCCGAAGCCGCCGCCGCGCGGGTCGGCACTCATATCGCCGATGTCGAGAACCGGCTCGCCTACAGCGCCGAGGCCATGGGTCAGAAGCTCAGCGAGCAGATCAACCAGGCGGAAACACAGCTCGTGTCGCGCGCCAACGTGATCGCCGAGACGTTCACCGCGGTCGGCCAGCATATCGGCCAGAGCACCAACGAGGCGGCGCGCACAATCGGCGCCAACACGCGTGAGCTGAACTCGATGCTGGCCGAGAGGTCGGCCGAAATCAGCCGCATTCTCGACGAAAGCGGACGGCCGCTGGCCGAACGTCTGGCGGAGGGCGGCGGCGAGCTGCAGAAGAGCCTGGAGCAGGCGACGCAGCAGGCTGCCGAGCGGCTGCGCGCGGAGAACGAAGCGCTGGTGAATGCGCTGGCGAACCGCACCGCCGAAACGCTGTCGGCGGTCGAAGGCGCGCGTTCCACGCTCGCCGAGGGCGTGAACGGCCTGATCGGGAAACTCGCCGATTCGAGCGCCCAGCTCGGCGCGCTGATCGACGCGGCGGCCAGCAACCTGACGGCTGTCGACGAGCGGCTGACCGGCAGCACGCAGAGCTTTGCCACGACGACGGAAAAGGCGGCGGCGACTTTCGCAAGTTCGGCGCGGCTGGTCGATTCCAACACGTCTCGCCTCACCGAGCTGTCGTCCAACACGCTGAAGGAAGTCGCCTCCATCGCCACCAAGTTCGACGAGCACAGCCGCCTTCTCGCCGGCGCGTCGGATCTTCTGGAGTTCGGCCCAGAGCAATCTCGAGCACACGCTGGAGCGCCAGTCCTCGCTCGAGGATCTCGCCGTCGGCCTGGTCAAGAAGTCGGAAGACCTGGAGCGGATCATGCGCTCCTTCGAAAATCTGGTCGGCAACGCGCTGGAAAAGGCCGAGGGACGCACCCTCGCCTCGACCGACAAGATCCGCACCGCCATCTCCGAGGTGGTGGAATCGGCCACGCAGCGCTTCGCCGATGCGACCGAGGACATGCGGCGCACCGCCAGTTCGATCAAGCAGGATCTGGACGCCACACGCGCCGAACTCAAGAAGGGCGTCCTCGACATGCCGGAGGAAGCCAAGCAGTCCACGACGGCGATCCGCCGCGCGGTCACCGAACAGATCAACGCGCTCAAGGAACTGTCGGATATCGTTGCCAAATCCGGCCGCACCGTCGACGTTCCCGAGGCCCGGCCGAACCCGCGTCCGGCTCCGCAGGCTGCGGCGCCCCGCGCGCCGGAACCGCAGCGCCGCCCCGCCCCGCCAGCCGAACCGCAAAAGCCGCGCGACAACAACAACAACAACGGCCGCGCCCCGCAGTCCGGCGGCTGGGTCCGCGACCTGCTCACCGGAGCCTCGCGCGACGAAGCCGAGACGCCGGTGATGGAGGCACCGCGCGGCGCCACAAATCCGCGCTCGCCGGCCCATGTCGTCGAATCGCTCAACTCGCTGTCGGTCGACATCGCCCGCGCGATCGACCACGAGGCGTCGATCGAGCTTTGGGACCGCTACAGGCGCGGCGAACGGGACGTGTTCACGCGCCGGCTCTACACGCTGAAGGGCCAGCAGACCTTCGACGAGATTCGCCGCAAGTACCAGTCGGAGACCGAGTTCCGTGCCGCGGTCGACCGCTACTGCGACGACTTCGAGAAGCTGCTCAAGGATGTTTCGCGCAATGACCGCGACAACGTCATCACGCGGACCTACCTGTCGTCCGATACCGGCAAGGTCTACACCATGCTTGCCCACGCGGGCGGCCGGCTGCGGTAACAGAACGAGCGCATCAAAAAAGGCGGGGAAACCCCGCCTTTTTATTTGTCCAGCGGCAGGCCGCTCAGATCTGCGAATCCGCCCATTCGACGATCTCGGCCGCTGCGGAGCCGAAGGCCTGGTCGAGGGCTGCAACGTAAGCGTCGTTGCCGTCGCCGGAAACCGGCGCGCTGGCCTCGAATTCACGAGAGGCGCGGACCGTGCCGTTGCGGTCGTTCAGCAGTTTCACGAACAGCTCGACATTGGCGCGGCCGCCGCCGTCGACGAGCACTTCGAAGGCGCGGATCTCGGCGATGATCTGATAGTCGATCGCCAGCCCCTCGCCCGGTTTACCGACGCCGGCGAAGCCGCCCGAGCGCTGGAACGTCTCGGCGAGCCGCGCCTGGACGACGCGCGGCAGCCGATCGGCCCATTGCGCGCCCTTGAGAAACTGGATGGAACCGGGAGACGGCTTGATGACGATGTTCTGCCCGTCGAGCGCCTTCAGCGCAGAAGGCTCTGCGACGAGAATCTGAATGCGGCTGCGCCTGGCTTTGGATTGCGTCTGCGGCGCCGACAATTCGAATGTATCCAGTGGCGCCGGCGCGCCGCCGGGAAAAAGCGCGCAACCCGACAGCAGGAAAGCCGCCGCCACCCCGACCATAAACTGATTTGGCTTCACCCTCGACCTGCCCGTCCCACCGTTTAGCTGCCGCATCACCCCGTTCCGAAAGTCTGCGCTTTTCCCCTGCGCGGACCTTCGGTTCGGGATCATGCGTTTGTCTGCCGCATGGCCTTGCCCGAAAACTCTGCAACTTTTCGGGGCCATACGTTTGTCTGCCGCATGGCCTTGCCCGAAAAGTCTGCAACTTTTCGGGGCCAAGCTGAATCCTGTCGCAACCCCCAGATAATAGATTCTTTCTTGCTGCGCGCCGTCTCCGAAGTCAACGCCGCGCCCTTCCGTCATACTGGCGGACAGTGCCCTCGCCGCCGGTGATGATGCGTTGCGGATTGCGCTCGAGGTCGGTGATCGCCTGCTCGATCCTGGTGATCGACCGGCGGCCGTCCTGCACCAGCGCCTCGACATCGCGCAGTCCCTGGCCCGAGAACCGCGCCAGCCCGTCGGTGATCGTCCCCAGCCTGGAATTCAGCGTGTCGGCGACCTGGCGGAACGCCTTCAGCGTCTCGCTCGCATCGACCATCAGGCCTTCGGCTTCGCCCGAGCCGAGGAGTTTGTCCACCTTGACCAGAATGCCATCCACGCGCACCGACGCATCATTGAGCCGCTCCGTCAGTTGCCCGGCGTCGCTGATCATCTGGTCGATGTCGTCGGAGCGGCGGCCAAATCTCTCGGTGACCTTGGCCACGTCGGCGGCCGCCGTCCTTGCGTCGCGGCTCGCCACGTCGATATTGGTCAGCGTGCTTCGGACCCTCGCCGGATCGACGGCCTCGAGGACGCTGTCGGCTCTTGCGAGTGCGTCGGCCCCTTTCTCGGCGAAATCGTTGATCGAACCGACCGCCGTATCCACCCGCTTCACGACCGCGTCGAATTCGGTGCTGGTTTCGCTGAGGTTCTTCGTGAAGTTTTCGACATTGGCGACGATTTCCTCCACCTTCTCGGGGTCGACCGATTTCAGGATATCTTCGGCTGCCTGAAGCGTGCCGTCGAGCTTGCCGGAAACGCCTGCCAGTTCCTCGGAAAGCTTGGATACGCTTTCCAGGAACCTGTCGACGCCGTCGGCATTCCTGGCCAGCGCATCGGAAAAGGTACGGGTATTCTCAACGGTCTGCGTCAGCGGTCCGCGGACATCGCTCGTGAAGCCTTCGAGTTCGGAGAGCACCGTGTCGGCGCGCTTGAAGATATCCTGCGCGGTCTGGAGCAGGTTGGTCACGGCCGAAGGATCGGCGGTGATCTCGGCCACGGTGCCGTTCGCCTCAGCCTCGTCCAGGAGGTTGGGCTCCTGCAGGTTGGCGCCCCTGATCTCGATATTGGCCTGTCCGGTGAGACCAGCGATGCCGATGTCGGCCCTGGTCGACCTTGTGATCGGCGTCAGCCGGTCGACCTCGGTGTCGGCGATGGCCACGTTGGGGTTGGTGACGTCGATATAGACCCGCCGCACATTGCCGACCCTGACACCGTTGAACAGGACCGCACTGCCGGTGCCCAGCCCGGAGGCGGAGCCCGGAATGCGCACGCGCAGTTCGGTCGTTTCGCCGCGATCGCGAACCGCCGCAGTCCAGTAGACGAAGGCGAACGCAGCGACGATGGCCGCGAGCGTGAAGATTCCGACGATGACGTAATTGGCTTTGGTTTCCATTCGGCGATCTTGCTTCTATTCCCTGGCGGCTAGGTCGAGCTGCCGCGCCCGCTTGCCGCGAAAGTAGGATTTCACCCACGGTTCCTCGCTGGCTAGCATATCTTCAATGGTTCCCTGGACCAGCACCTTCTTCTTGCCGAGAACAGCGACCCGGTCGCACACCGAGAACAGGCTGTCGAGATCGTGCGTGACCATGTAGACGGTAAGGCCCATCGTGTCGCGCAGCTTCACGACCAGTTCGTCGAACTCCGAGGCGCCGATCGGATCGAGGCCGGAAGTCGGCTCGTCGAGGAAGACGATGTCCGGGTCGAGCGCCAGCGCCCGCGCCAGCGCGGCGCGCTTGATCATGCCGCCTGAAAGCTCGGAGGGGAATTTCAGCGCCGCGTCGCGCGGGAGGCCGACCAGTTCGATCTTGAGGAGAGCCAGTTCGTCCATCAGCTTCTTGGGCAGATCGAGATATTCCCGCATCGGAACCTGTACGTTCTCCTGCACGGTGAGCGCCGAGAACAGCGCGCCGTGCTGGAACAGCACGCCGAGCCGCATGTCGATCTTGAGCCGCTCGGCTTCGTTCGCCTTATCTACATCGACGCCGAACAGATGGATCTTGCCCGAACGCTTCTTGGTGAGGCCGAGTATGGCCCGCAGCAGCACCGACTTACCCGAACCCGAAGCTCCGACAAACCCAAGTATTTCGCCGCGCCTGATGTCGAGCGAGAGTTTGTCGAGGACAATCTTGTCGCCGAAGCCGACGGTCACGTCGCGCGCCGAAAGGACGATGTCGTCCTCCCCGCCGGCGGGGGCTTTGGGTTCGGCGAGTTCGGCTTGTTCGCTCATGCTAGAAATCGATCGCTGCGAAAAATATTGCGAACATGCCGTCGAGGATGACGACGACGAAGATCGACTTCACCACGGAAGCGGTGACGTGCAGGCCGAGCGACTCGGCGCTGCCCCCGACCTTGAGGCCCTCGACCGAAGCTATTACGCCGATGACCATCGCCATAAACGGTGCCTTGATAAACCCTACGGCGATTGTGCTGACGTCGATGGCGCTACGCAGGCGGTCGATGAAGGCTGCCGGAGCGATGTCGGAATAGAACCAGGAGACCAGGATGGCGCCGCCGAGAGACGCGAAATTGGCCGCGACCGTCAGGCAGGGCAGCGCTATGACCAGGGCGACCAGCCGTGGAAAAACCAGCACGCCGACCGGGTTCAGGCCGATGACCGTCAGGGCGTCGACCTCCTCGCGCATTTTCATCGAACCGATCTCGGCCGTGATGGCGCTGCCCGAGCGGCCGGCGATCATGATCGCCGTCATCAGTACGCCGAGCTCACGCAGCACCAGTATGCCCACCAGGTCGACGACGAAGATGTCGGCGCCGAAATAGCGCAGTTGCAGCGCGCCCTGCTGCGCAACGATCGCGCCGACGATGGCCGACATCAGGACGACGACGGGAATGGCGCCGACGCCCATGCGGTCGATCTGGTTGAAGATGGCGGCAGGATTGACGCTGTGCCCACGTCCGAGCTTCATCTGGCCGCCGCGGATGGTGGCGCCGAGAATGCCCATCGAGGCTAGAAAGTCGTCACGTCCGGCATATACGGCGCGGCCAAGCAGTTCCAGCGCGCGGATGATAATGTTCGGCTGTCGCGGCGGCTGCAACTCGTGGTCCTGGCGGGAAGCCTCGCCCACCGCCTCGAGCAGCACGGAGGCGGCCTCGTTCTGGCCGCGAATGCTCGTCTCGACGCCATTTTGGGCGAGCGAGGTCATCAGCCGGTCGATCAGCCATGCGCCGGCGGTGTCCAGCTTCTCGATCTTCGACAGATCGAGAACCATGGCGCGGCCCCGCGCTTTCCGCTCGATCTTGCGCATTTCGGCATCGACGAGCGCCACGGTGCGGGTCGTCCATACGCCCGACAGGGCACAATGAAGCACGCCGCCCTCTTCCGTCTCCGCGATCCGGGGACGGGAATTGTCGGCTGGCGCGCCGCTTGATTCCCTGGTGGCGTTGGTCAACATGCGCCCTGTATTAGCCCGCCAAGCGGGACCTGTCATTTGTCGTCAGATACTTAGCCCCGAACCGGAGCAGAAATATATGCAGCGTGACCTTTTAGTCGAGTCGCAGCGTTTCCCGATCGCGGGCACGTTCACCATCTCGCGTGGGTCAAAGACGGAAGCGGAAGTGATCTGCTGCACGATCAGCGAGGGCCGTTTTGCCGGGCGCGGTGAATGCGTGCCCTACCAGCGGTATGGCGAGGCCATGGAGAGCGTGACCGCAGCGATCGAGGCTGTCCGCGGCGATATCGCCAACGGGATGGACCGCGCCGGGCTGCTCCAGGCCATGCAGGCGGGTGCTGCCCGCAACGCGCTCGATTGCGCGCTGTGGGATCTCGAAGCGAAGATGTCGGGCAAACCGGCGCATGCCGGCGTCTGCGCCGCGCCGCCGCGCCCGATCGTTACGGCATACACGCTGTCGCTCGGCACGCCGGAGGCCATGGCGGACCAAGCGGCCCTCAACGCGGCGCGGCCGCTGCTCAAGGTCAAGATCGGCGGCGAAAACGACATCGAGCGCATCCGCGCAGTGGTGGCCGCCGCTCCCCGCAGCAAGATCATTCTCGACGCCAACGAAGGCTGGACCGACGAGAACATCGAAGCCAACCTTGCCGCCGCCGCCGAGCTTGGAGTCGCCCTGATCGAGCAGCCGCTGCCTGCCGGCCGCGACGAGATCCTGCGCCGTATCGACCACGCCGTCCCCATCTGCGCCGACGAGAGCGTCCACGAGGCCCGCGACCTGGAAAAGCTCGCCGGCCTCTACGACGCGGTCAACATCAAGCTCGACAAGGCGGGCGGCCTGACCGCCGCCATGCTGCTGCGCGACCGGGCCAGGGAACTCGGCCTGTCCATCATGGTCGGCTGCATGGTCGGCACGTCGCTGGCCATGGCACCGGCCGTGCTTCTGGCGCAGGACGCCGATTTCGCCGATCTCGACGGGCCGCTGCTCCTGGCGCAAGACCGCGCGCCCGGGCTCGTCTACCGGGGATCGGTGGTTTCACCGCCCGAGCCGACGCTCTGGGGCTGAGCGAGCCGCAAGCGCGATCAGGCAAATGCCCGCCAGCGCGAAACCCGCCATCACATAGAAGCCGCCGACGCCGAAGGCCACGTAGAGCGGGCCCGACAACAGCGTCGCCGCCGCCATGGAAAATCCGTTGGCGAAGAAGGCGATGCCCTGGGCTGCGCCCGTGCGTTCCTCGGCCACCGTCTCGGCGATCAGCTTCTGTACGCCGAGCAGGATGAGCCCGGTGGAAACCGCATGCAGCACCTGCACGGCGAAGAATCCTGGGACTCCCAGGCCGAACGGCCAGACCAGCGGGTAGAGAACCCAGCGCACGATCGCCGCAAGCCCGGCAGCGACGAGCAGCGCCGGAACGGAAACCTTGCCAAAAACACGGGTAAACACCAGGAACATGCAGACCTCGGCGACCACCGCCCAGGCCCACAGGAACCCGACGAGAGTTTCGCTAAGGCCGATCGATTTCCAGTAGATCGACACGAAGGTGAAGAGAAAGCCGTGGCTGGCATTGATGACGCCGGCCCCTGCCACGAACAGCAGGAAATAGCGGTTAAGCAGCTTGGGCGCGGAATCCTGCAGGTCGGCGGCCGATAGCGGCGAGGCGCGGCGCGGCCGGCCAAGGCGCGGCGCAAGCAGCGCCGCCAGCAACGTCCCGACGAGTCCGATCGAGATCATCGCCGGGACGGCGTCGGCGCTGGTCCAGGCGAGCACGACGCCGCCGCCCAGATTAGCGCAGAGGAAGGCGGCGGATCCCCAGATGCGCATGCTGGGATAGCTGGAGCGGAAGCGCCGGACGCCGGACAGCGCCAGCGAATCGGCAAGCGGCGAATGAGGCGTCCAGACCACCGTCAGCGCCAGGGACACGCCGAGCACGACGACGTAGGTCGGTTCGAGGAAATAGCCGGCCGAAAGCGCCAGCGCCGAGGCGACCAGCACTATCAGGACATTGGCCCGGTCCTTGGCCTCATCCGCCAGCGCTGTGATGAAGGGCGTGGTGACGACGCGCAGGAACATCGGCGCCGCGAGGATGATGGCGATCTGCCCGGCGTCGAAGCCTTTTGCCTCCAGCCAGAGCGGAAAATAGGGAAGATGGACACCGACCGGGACGAACAGCGCCGCGAAGATCAGGCTGATGCGCAGTTCGAAATGGCGCGGCTTGACCAGTTGTTCGGGAGACAGCGGCGGGAGGGACATGGGCGGGAAATCCGGGCGGGCGCGACTCGACGAAGGAGCCCCGCCGCATCGCGCGTGCCTTAGCATGGCCGCCCATGCCGGAAAACTGTCTGGCCCAATCGATTAAACGGTCGGAATATCAGCCCCCTGCCCGCCGCATGGCCTGTGATTCACCAGGCCGCGCCCGCCACCTGCCTGGTGGAGACGTTGAGCCGGTTGAACACGTTCGTCGTTGCGATCCAGAGGATCAGCGCCGCGAGCGCCCGCTCGTCATAGTGCCGGGCGGCTTCGTCCCAGACATCGTCGGGCACCGGGTCCGCGCGGTCGCTGAGCCGAGTGATGGCCTCGGTGAGAGCCAGCGCTGCACGCTCGGCGTCGGTGAAGTACGGCGTGTCCCGCCAGGCCGAAACCGCGAAGAGCCGTTCGTCCGTTTCGCCCGACTTCCTGGCCGTGCGCGCGCCGGCGTCGACGCAAGCGCCGCAGCCGTTAATCTGGCTCGCCCGCAGGTGCGCCAATTCGAGCGTCAGCGGCGGCACGCCGCCTTTTTCGCTGGAGGCCCTGAGGGCCAGTATGGCCTGCATGGCGTTGGGAACGATCGCAGCTGGGTTCTTCATTCGTGGTTGCATCGGTTTTCTCCTTTGGGTTTCCAAGTCGATCAACGAACCGCCCGCCGGCGGACATGCCAGGAGGCGCACTTTCCCCTAGCCGCGGTGAGGCGGCTGGAAGCTCGTCGCCGTTTTGAGAGTGCTATCGGTCCAGCCGCGCCGTTACCTGCTCCAGCGCATCGATGAACCGCTGCCAGCCGTAGCCTGCGCCCTGGTAGTTGGCCTCGTCCTGCGGCCGGAAGCCGGACTGCTCCATGCGCAGATGCGTGCCGCCGCCCTTTGCCGGCGTCAGCGTCCAAGTGACGATTGTCTTCAGCCCTCCCGCCGCCTCCTCGCCCGAAGCGTTCCAGCTGTAGGACAGCCGCTCATTGGGTTCGACGGCAAGCACCTCACAATCGGTCACGCCGTTCCAGTGCGGCATGGGGGCGGCGCGGAAATTGAACCTGTGGCCGACGACCGGCTGGAAATCGTTCGCCATCAGCCATTCCTCGATCAGCGGACCCTGCGTGAGGGCGCGCCAGAGCTTTTGCGGCGGATGTGGCATTTCCCGTTCGACGACGAGGGAACGTGTAGCGGCGGTTTCAGTCATGGTCATTGCCTTGGAATTGGTTACGGATATTTCTTCACAATCTTGTCGGAGAACGCCGTGGCAGATTCGACGCAACGTTTGGAATAGCTGCCGACCCTGAGCATCGGTTTCGTCCTTACTGGTCCATCCTGTCGAGAACATCCTCGAGCTCGATCGAACCGGTCGCGCCAGAACGCTCCGTAGAGGCTCATCCAGTCGATCAGCGGCGCCAGCCCCTTCGGCTGGGCGCTGTAGTGGGTTTCGCGCCCCGCGCGCCGGTCGCGCACCAGGCCGGCATGCTTCAGGACGCCGAGGTGTTTTGACACTGCGGGCTGGGAGACGCCGGAATGGCTGGTCAGCGCATGTACGGTCTGCTCGCCGTCGCGCGCCAGCCGCTCGAAGATCGCCCGGCGGGTCGGGTCGGCCAAGGTCCTGAAGAGGGTATCGGGTGCGGTGTCCATGACAAACCATAACTCGTGAGCTATGGATAATCCATAACTCACCAGCTATGGGTTAGTCAAGAGGCAATTGGTGAGGAACACGCGGCAAGGCAGGAGCGAACGAAATTCCGCGGTCAGGCCGCCTTGACCGTCTTGCTGTCGACGACGACCGGCACGAAGGGCTGGTCGAGCGCCATGGGCGCAAGCGCGCGGACATGCGGCCAGTGCAGGATTTCCATTGCGCCGTCGAAATGCTCGACCACCGCCGTGCAGCTTTCCACCCAGTCGCCGGTGTTGATGTACTGCACGTCGTCGAACCGCTCGATGACGGCGTGGTGGATGTGGCCGCAGATGACGCCGTCGACCTCGGAGCGGCGCGCCTCCTCGGTCAGCACCTCCTGGAACGCGCCGATGAAGTTGACCGCCTTCTTGACCTTGGCCTTGGCCCAGGACGAGAATGACCAATAGGGCATGCCGAACAGCCGCCTGAAGCGGGCGATGATCCGGTTGACCATGATCGCGGCGTCGTAGGCCTTGTCGCCGAGATAGGCGAGCCAGCGCATATTGTGCACCACCGTGTCGAACTGGTCGCCATGGATAACGAGATACTTCTTGCCGTCCGCGCTCTCGTGGATGGCGCGGTCGGCGACGACGATGCCGCCGAAATGCACGCCCTGGAACATGCGCAGGAACTCGTCGTGGTTGCCGGCGATATAGGTGATCTGCACGCCCTTGCGGGCCTGCCGCAAAAGCTTCTGGACCACGTCGTTGTGGGTCTGCGGCCAGTGCCAGGACCGGCGCAGCCGCCAGCCGTCGACGATATCGCCGACCAGGTAGATGGTCTCGGCCTCGTGATGGCGCAGGAAATCGATCAGGAACTCGGCCTTGGCCGACTTTGACCCGAGATGGACGTCGGAGATGAAGAGCGTTCGGAAGCTGCGGGGTTTGTCGCCGGGCATCGGATTTCTGACCGTTTATCTCTGCCTGGCTATGCCGCGATTCATGCAACAGGCGTATGACGGTTGCCGTCGGTCCGCCCTGCGCGATAGGTTGCCCGCCGGTTCACAACAAGGAGTCGTCCCCATGGATCTCGGCATTCGCGGAAAAAAGGCCATCGTCTGCGCTTCGAGCCGCGGCCTCGGCAAGGGCTGCGCGATGGCGCTGGCCGAGGCGGGCTGCGACCTCGTCGTCAACGGACGCGACGCTGGGACGCTGGCCAGGACCGCCGTCGAACTGCGCCAGCGCTTCGGCGTTCAAGTGATTGAAATCGCCGGTGACGTCGCCGATCCGGCCGTCCAGAAGGCGCTGCTGGCCGCCTGCCCCGAGCCGGACATCCTGGTCAACAACAATGGCGGCCCGCCCTTCCGCGATTTTCGTGAGCTCGACCGCGAAGCGATCGTCAAGGGCGTGACCAACAACATGATCGCGCCGATCGAACTCATCCAGGCTGTGCTCGACGGTATGGCGGCGCGCGGCTTCGGCCGCATCGTCAACATCACCTCGCTTTCGGTCTATGTGCCGATCCCGGGCCTCGACCTGTCGTCGGGCGCCCGCGCCGGGCTGACCTCGTTCCTTGCCGGCGTCGCGCGAACGGTGGCGGACAAGAACGTCACCATAAACAACATGTTGCCGGGAAAACTTGACACCGACCGGCTGCGCCCTGCGCATGAAATCGGCACCGTGGAGGAGCCTGCAGCCGCCGCCGCGCGCAAGGCCCAGGCCTCTGCCGCCATTCCGGCCAAACGCCTCGGCACACCGGAGGAATTCGGCCAGATCTGCGCCTTCCTATGCTCGGTGCATGCCGGCTACCTGACCGGCCAGAACATACCCGTCGACGGCGGGCTCTACGTCAGCGCGTTCTAGCGCAACGAAGACATCCGCCTGATCCCGTAAACGCCGATTGGAGACCTCGAAATTCCGCCGGCACGTGTTAAGGGAGGACGACGACGAACAAGCGGGGGTGCGCCGAATGGAGACCAACAAGACCGAAGCCGGGCACTCCGACCTCGACGAAGCGGCGCTCTACTTCCATAAGCATCCGACGCCGGGCAAGCTGGAAATCCAGGCTACCAAGCCGCTGGGAAACCAGCGCGACCTGGCGCTCGCCTACTCGCCGGGCGTCGCCGCCCCCTGCCTTGCGATCCGGGACGATCCAGCCACCGCCGCCGACTACACGGCGCGCGCCAACCTGGTTGCGGTGATCTCCAACGGCTCGGCCGTGCTCGGCCTCGGCAATATCGGACCGCTCGCCTCCAAGCCGGTGATGGAGGGCAAGGCCGTCCTGTTCAAGAAATTCGCCGGCATCGACGTCTTCGACATCGAGATCGACGCGCCGGAAATCGGGCGCATGGTCGAGACGGTTGCCGCACTCGAGCCGACCTTCGGCGGCATCAATCTAGAGGACATTAAGGCGCCGGAATGCTTCGAGGTCGAGGAGCAGCTCAAGGCGCGGATGAAGATCCCGGTCTTCCACGACGACCAGCACGGCACGGCGATAATCGTCGCGGCAGCGGTGCTCAACGGGCTGGAATTCGCCGGCAAGAAGATCGAGGACATCAAGATCGTCACCTCGGGCGCGGGCGCGGCAGCGCTTGCCTGCCTCAATCTGCTCGTCTCGCTCGGCGCGAAGCTCGAAAACATCTGGGTCACGGACCGTTTTGGCGTCGCTTACAAGGGCCGGCTGGACGAGATGGATCGCTGGAAAGACCCTTACGTCAAGGACACCGAGGCGCGCGCGCTGGCCGACGTCATTACCGGCGCCGATGTGTTCCTCGGCCTGTCGGCCGCCGGTGTGCTGAAGCCCGAATTGTTGAAGCACATGGCGGAAAAGCCGCTGATCCTGGCCCTGGCCAACCCGACCCCGGAAATCATGCCGGAAACGGCTCGCGCCGCTCGGCCGGACGCCATGATCTGCACCGGACGTTCCGATTTTCCAAACCAGGTCAATAACGTACTCTGCTTTCCTTACATTTTTCGCGGGGCGCTGGATTGCGGCGCGAGCGCCATCAACGAGGCGATGAAAATGGCGGCGGTGAAGGCCATCGCCGCCTTGGCGCGCGAGGAGCCGTCCGATGTCGCCGCCCGCGCCTATTCGGGCGAGACGCCGACCTTCGGCCCGGATTTCCTCATCCCCTCGCCTTTCGACCCCCGGCTGATCCTGAGGATCGCGCCGGCGGTTGCCAAGGCCGCGTGCGAGACCGGCGTCGCCACACGGCCGATCAACGATTTCCCTGCCTATATCGACCGGCTGAACCGCTTTGTCTTCCGCTCCGGCCTGGTCATGAAGCCGGTTTTCTCGACGGCCAAGACGGCGGCATCGAAGCGGGTGATCTATGCCGACGGCGAGGACGAGCGGGTTCTTCGCGCCGCCCAGGTGGTGATCGAGGAAGGCATCGCCGAGCCGATCCTGATCGGGCGGCCGCATGTCGTCGACGTGCGGCTGAAACGCTACGGGCTGCGCATCAGGCCGGGCACGGATTTCGAGCTGGTCAACCCCGAGGACGACCCGCGCTACCGCCACTATGTCGACCTCCTGATCGAATTGGGCGGCCGCCGCGGGGTGACGCAGGAAGCCGCACGCACCTTGGTGCGCACGAATACAACCGTGATCGCAGCGCTCGCGCTGAAGCGGGGCGACGCGCATGCGATGATCTGCGGGCTGGAAGGCCGCTTCGAGCGCCATCTGCGCAACGTCACATTGATCATCGGACCGCGCGAAGGCGTCCGCGACCGCGACCTCTCCGCGCTTTCGATGCTGATCTCGACACGCGGCGCCACCTTCTTCACCGACACCTATGTAAGCGTGGATCCAACGGCGGAAGAGATTGCCGAAATGACCGTGCTTGCGGCCGAGGAAATCAGCCGCTTCGGCATCGAGCCGAAGGCGGCGCTGCTGTCGCACTCGAATTTCGGCTCGCGCGATTCGCCGAGCGCGCTGAAGATGCGGGAGGCGGCGGCCATCCTGAAGACGATCGCGCCCGACCTGCAGAGCGACGGCGAGATGCACGCCGATTCGGCGCTGTCGGAGTTGCTGCGCCAACGCGTCTATCCGCATTCGGCGCTAAAGGGCGAAGCAAATCTGCTGGTGTTCCCGAACCTCGATTCGGCCAATATCGCGCTCACCACGGTCAAGCAGATGATGGACGCGCTGCATGTCGGGCCGATCCTGCTCGGAACCGACAAACCGGCGCACATCCTGACGCCGTCGGTGACCTCGCGTGGCATCGTCAACATGACCGCCCTGGCTGTGGTGGAGGCCTCGCAGAAAGCTGTCGCGACGCTAAGGGCAGGTTAATTCCGGCGGGCGCGTTGGCCAGACGCCGAAGAAGCAGCTAATCTTCCACATCGGATTCGCGTGATTGGCGAACCAGCAATGCGGAGGGATCGGCACCGGTGGCGGGCAGGCGGACGCTGAGACTAGCCATTTCGCTGGCAGCCGTCGCCCTCAACGTGGCGGCCGCCGCGCCAGCACTGGCAGACGCCCGCCTTTGCCGCCAACTTGAGGCCCAACTTGCCGCGACCGGCGACCCCGACGGATCGGCGGCACTCTACAAATATGAGGATGCTATTGCCCGCCAGCGCGACGAACTGATCAAGGCGCGGCGCCAGGCGCGCGGCCAGAGATGCGGCTTCTCGCTGCTCGGCAACGGCGTCAGGCAATGCGCCACGCTGAACGCGACCATCGAGAAAATGGCGATCAATCTTGAGGCGCTGCAGCGCAAGCGCGGTCAACTGGCCGGGGGCGACGGGGAGAAATCGCGGGCGCGCCTGCTTGCTTCGCTCGACGCCAATGGTTGCCGCGACGGCGCACTCGCAGGACGGCCGCTGCCGCCGCCGCTTGACGACGAGGCGGCGGAACCGTCAGACCGGTTGACTGGTTTTGGCGACGCCGTGCCGCCGCTCGACGAGGATCTCGAAGTGCGCATCCGCCGCGTGATCAATGGCGGCGACGGGCAGCAGTTGCAGGAACTGGGCAGAAGCTACCGCACTACCTGCGTGCGCACCTGCGACGGCTATTTTTTTCCGATGTCCTATGCGGCCTCGCTCGCCGATTTCGAGCGCGACCAGAAGGAATGCGACGCCCGCTGCCCCGGAACCGAGATGCAGGTCTTCTTCCACGAAGCAGACCCGAACCGGGTTCTTGCGCCCGGGGCCGACGAATCGGCGACGATGATCTCGACCGTGACCGGAAGCCGTTATTCGGAGCTGCCCTCGGCCTATCTCTACAAGAGCATGGATGCGCCGCGCCCGAAAAGCTGCGGCTGCAACCCAACCAGGGACTTTGAAACGCTCGCCGGCGCGCCGCCGGCCGGCAGGCAAACCTCGACCGAGAGCGGATCGTTCGTCACGACGCCCGAACCGAAACCGAAAGCCCCTGCCCCGACAGCTGCTATAGCCGGCGAAGCTAAGCCGGAAGCCGTGGCCGTCGAACCCGACGGAGACCGCAAGGTCAGGGTCGTCGGGCCAAGGTTCCTTCCCGACCCAGAAGCGGCAATAGATCTGCGAGCTCCGGACCAGCCGCAAGCCCGGTGAGCGCCAGCCTGAGCGGCATGAACAGCGCCTTGCCCTTGCGGCCGCTTTCCTTCCTCACCGCTTCGGTCCACGTCTTCCAGGTCGAACCGTCCCACGGTTCTTCAGGCAGGACGTCGAGCGCGTCGCGGACGTAGTCCCGATCCTCGTCGGAGAGTTCGGCCGGCTCCTGCGGCCCGGCCCTGACTATTTTCCACCAGGACACGGCATCGGGGAGCCTGTCCAGATTGCCGCGCACAGCGAGCCAGAACGGCTCGGCCTTTTCACCGGAAATGCCGAGTGCGGAAAGCCGGTCCTGCACTTCCGAAAACGGCGTTTCGTGAAGCAGCGCCCGGTTGAGCACGATCAGCTCGTCCGGGTCGAATTTGGATGCCGACTTCGACGTTGTCGCCGGATCGAAGCGCTCGGCGAGTTCCGTCATGCTGGTGACGGCCGAAACATTCTCCGACGTGCCGATCAGCACAGCGAGCGAGACCACCGCCATCGGCTCCAAGCCGGATTCGCGCAAGCCAGCGATCGATAGCGCGCCGCTGCGCTTCGACAGCCCCCTCGCCCGAACTGGTGGTCAGGAGGTTATGGTGACCGAAGGACGGCGGCGCGGCGCCCAGCGCGCGGAAAAGCGCGATCTGCACGCCGGTATTGGTGACATGGTCGTCGCCGCGGATGACATGGGTGACCTCCATATCGATGTCGTCGACCACCGAGGGCAGCGTGTAGAGATAGGTGCCGTCCTCGCGGACCAGCACCGGGTCCGATAGCGAGGCGAGATCGACGGTTTCCTCGCCGCGCACCACGTCGGTCCACACAATATCGGTACGCTGCGGCTCGAACGGATCGGCGTCGAAATTGGGCAGCAGGAAGCGCCAGTGCGGCCGGCGGCCGTCCGCCTCGAAAGCTGCCTTCTCGTCAGCGGTAAGTTTCAGCGCTTCGCGGCCATAGACCGGCGGCAGGCCGCGCGTGCGCCTGACCTTGCGGCGAAGGTCGAGTTCTTCCGGCGTCTCGTAGCAGGCATAAAGCACGCCCGCTTCCTTCAGCCTCTCGACCGCTGCGTCGTAGTTTTCGATGCGCCGCGATTGATAGTGAGTGGCATCGGGAAAGATGCCCAGCCAGTGCAGGTCGTAGAGGATCGCGTCGGCATATTCCTGCCTGGAGCGCGCGAAATCCGTGTCGTCGAAGCGCTGGATGAAGCGCCCGCCATGCTTCATGGCGAAGAGCCAGTTGAACAGCGCGGTGCGGGCATTGCCGATATGGATGTGACCCGTCGGCGACGGGGCGAAACGAACTGTGACAGTCATGGTTTGCGGGGTTAGCCGAAGGATATGGCCTTGGCAAGACTGACGGGCAGCGGGCGGGCGCTCGATGTTATGCTACATTGATCCAAAATAATTAAACGGCGATTTGGCACGGAGCTGAAGTGAGTGCCCTCTCCGGAAGATCGAAGGTTTCATCATGCGGACGCGTTGCGTCAAAATAAAACTCAAGGATGGAACGCTGACGCAGGTGGACGATTGGGCCGCCGAGATAAACAAGCGCACCAACGAAGCCCTCGAAACGATGCAACGGGAGGGCGTCTCCTTGGAGGCAGCTTTCCTGGATTATCAGGCAGACGGGGTCTATTTGATTTCGGTCATGCGGGCCGATGATTTTGAAAAAGCCAGGGCCATGGCTCGATCGTCCACCGCGGACATCGATGCCTATCATCGTCGCTTCAAGGAGGCCTGCTGGGAAGAGCGCACAGAGCTATCTGCGCTTGTCGACCTCTCTATCGAAGATCAGTGAGAGAGCGGCAGCCTCGAATCATGAACGGCGGGCGAGACAGCTATCGCCGCCTCGCCCGCTTCTCAGATCATGCCCTTGGTCAGTTCCAGCGCCTGGCGCTCGAAGAGCCGGCGGTAGATGCCGCCGGAAAGCCGGATCAGTTGGTCGTGATCGCCCTCTTCGGCGATGCGGCCGCGATCGAAGACGAGCAGCCGATCGAGCGCGCGCACGGTGGACAGCCGGTGCGCGATGACCAGCGTCGTTCGCCCGACCATCAGCCGCTCCATCGCCTGCTGGATCAGCACTTCCGATTCCGAATCGAGGCTCGACGTCGCCTCGTCGAGGATGAGGACCGGCGCATCGGCGAGGAAGGCCCGCGCGATCGCGACCCGCTGGCGTTCGCCGCCAGACAGTTTTACGCCGCGCTCGCCGACAAGCGTGCCGTAGCCCTTTGGCAGGCTCACGATGAAATCGTGGGCGCTGGCGAGCCTCGCCGCTTCCTCGATCTCGGCCTGCGAGGCGCCGGGCCGCGCATAGTCGATGTTCTCGGCCAGCGACCGGTGAAACAGGACCGGCTCCTGCTGCACGATGGCGATCTGTTGGCGCAGCGACGCCTGGGTGACTTCGGCGATATCCTGGCCGTCGATCAGGATGCGGCCGGCGCTGAGGTCGTAAAGCCGCTGGATGAGCTTGACGAATGTCGTCTTGCCCGAGCCCGAATGTCCGACCAGCCCAACTCGCTCGCCGGCCTCGATCGTGACCGAGAAATCCTTGTAGAGCGGCAGGCGATGGCTGCCGTAGTGGAACGTCACCTTGTCGAACTCGATGCGCCCGCGCTCGATCGCGATCGGTTTCGCGCCCGGCCGATCCTCGATGCCGAGCGGCTGGCGCTGGATGTCGACCAGTTCCTCCATGTCGTTAACCGAGCGCTGCACGTTGCGGACATGCATGCCGACATCGCGTAGATAGCCCTGCAGCACGAAGAACGAGGTGAGCACGAAGGTGATGTCGCCGGCGCTCGCCTCGCCGCGCGACCACAGGACCAGCGCGAAGCCGATCACCGCCACGCGCAGGACGAGCAGCGTCGAGCCCTGCGTCGTGCCGTTGATGGTTCCGCGCACCCAGGTCCGCCGCGTGCGGTCGCGCCATTTGCCGGTGATGGAGGCGAGCCGGCGATCTTCCCGGTGCTCGGCCCCGAAAGCCTTGACCACGGCGTTGCAGCTGACCGCATCGGCCAGCGCGCCGCCGAGTTTCGTATCCCAGCGGTTGGCGAGGCTCGCCGCCGGCGCGACAAAGCCGAGCGACAGCGCGATGGTCAGCGCCACATAGACGAGCGAGCCGACCGCGATGATGACGCCCATCGTCGGCCAGTACCAGCCGAGCAGCAGCGTCGAGCCGACAAGCATGACGAGCGACGGAAACAGCGCCACCAGGATTGTGTCGTTCAGGAGGTCGAGCGCCCACATGCCACGCGTCACCTTGCGCACGGTCGAGCCCGCGAAGCTGTTGGCGTGCCAGTCGGTGGAAAATCGCTGGACGCGGTGGAATGCATCGGCGGCGATGTCCGCCATCATGATCAGCGTCAGGTCGATAATGCCCATGAAGGCAACGTGGCGCATCACGATGGCCCCGAGCGCGAGCGCGATCAGCATGAAGAAGGCCGCGGTCGCTGCGTTCCAGGCGACGATGTCGGTCGCGGCGCCGCTGGCGACGGCGTCGACCAGCCGGCCCGAATAGAGCGGCGTCAACACATCGGCCAGCGTTGAGACGAGCACCGCCGCCATGATCACGGCGAGGCGGATCGGCTGATGCCGCCAATGGCTGGCGGTGAAACCCAAAACGCTGCGGAACGCGCCGCCGCGCAGATTGAAACGAAGACGAGTCATGGTTTTTTTCGGGCGCAAAACTGCCCGATCCCGGAAAAAGTGGAAATGAAACACCGCGGAGCACGAAAACGTCGCTCTGTGCGGGGCCGAATGATTTGGCAGCCGGGCTCAACGATGAGGCGGCGGCCGGGGCAGGCGAAAAACGGTTCTGGATGCCCGAAAAAGCTTTCGGGTGGCGCTTGGAACCTAGGCTTCGCGGCCCGGCATCAACATGTCAAATCGTACCATTCGTACCCTCCCAAACGGGATCAGCGGGAGACACGGTTATAATGAAGCCGGGCCGCTTCGCCAACCCGCCGCATCGTAAAAAGCGGATGTGGCGCAATGGGCGAGGCATTCCTGCAACAGTGGGTTGCGCCGTCAGGCCGCCACGGGTTCCAGCGCACGCGCCCTGACACGGCGCGAGACCTGCAGCATCACCAGTGAAATCGCGAAGCAGTAGATGCCCATGGCGATGATCTGGCCGGGATAGCTGACGCCGCGATCGATCAGCAGCCCCGTGAGGCCCGGGCCCATGGCGCTGGCGAAGACCATGACTGCCACGGCCAGCGCGCGGATCGAGCCCAGATGCCTGGTGCCGTAGATTTCCGGCCACAGCGCCCCGAACAGCGTCGACGAGAAGCCCCACGACACACCGAGCAGCGCCATGAAGGCGAAGGCGCTCCACTGACCGTCGAAAAAGCCGAGGATCAGGCAGGCGGCTCCCAGCGGAATGAGGAATGCCGGCAGCAGAGCCACCGCCGAAAAGCGGTCGATGAGTTGGCCGGAGATCAGCGCGAACGTGGCGGTCATGATTGCCATCAGGATGAAGGTGCCGGCGAAGAGTTCGAGCGACCAGCCGCGCAGCTCGACGAGATAGACCTGGTGGAAGAAGATGACGGTCCCTATGAATGACGGCGCCATGACGCCGAGGAACAGCAGATAAAACACCGGATCGCGCAATGCTTCGGCCCGGGTCCAGTCCCGGGCGTCGGAAACACGCGCGACCGGGTCCGAGGCGCGCGGCGCGCGCTCGACCGCGATTAGGGAGACGATTACCGGCAGCGCTACCAGAACAAGCGCCGCAGCAGCCATCAGCCAGGTATTGCGCCAGCCGACCGTAACAGCGACCGCCACGAAGATCAGCGGAAAAATCGCCTCGCCGGTATTGTGGCCGAGGGTTACGACGGAAACCGCGCGGCCGCGCTGCGCGGAAAACCACCGGCCCATTGCAGTGAAGGAGGTATGGGTCAACATGCCCTGCCCGAACAGGCGCAGGAGATAGATGGTGAAGGCGAGCAGGATAACGTTGGTGGAAAACGCCATCGACACCGCGGCCAAGGCCAGCATCGGGATGATGAACAGCGCGACGTGCTTGACGCTGTAGCGGTCGACGATCTGGCCGAGGCGCGGCAGGGTAAGCGCGCTGCCCAGCGTAGCGACCATGTAGAGCGTTCCGAAGCCGCCATGCGAAAGCCCGTATTCCTCGCGAATGCTGCCCGCCGAAAGCGAGATGAAGAAGGTCTGGCCGAAGGACGAAAACAGGGTCAGCAGGAAGCCGCCGGCGAGCCAGCGCGCATTGTCGCGAAGAAAGGCAAGGAAGGTCATTTCGGACTTTCAAAAGATAGGCCATCTGGCAAGCCGGCTGAGTTACCGCCCAACCGGCCGGATATGGAGCCGCGTTTGGCCGAGACGCGCCGTCGGCCTTGCAGCGGTCTTAATCTCCCGAGCCACTGTCGACAATGCCGTCCTTGTCCGAACCCGTTGATCCACCGCAGCCATGGCCGGCCTTGCCACCGCCAATTCAAAGCGGCAGTCTCGCCCGCGGAGAGCGAACCAGAATGAGGAAGGAACGGATCATCGTAAACAAGACCATCGCTCTCGACAGCGAGCTGTATCGCTACTTCCGCGAAGTAGGATTCCGCGAGCCTGAAATCCTCGCTGAACTGCGCCAGGCCACGGCCGCGTTCGGCGAAGACGCATCCATGCAGATCGCACCCGAGCAAGGTGCGTTCATGGCGATGCTGGTGCGGCTGACCGGGCCCCGGCGCATACTGGAGATCGGCACCTTCACCGGCTATTCGACATTGGCCATGGCTTTGGCCATGCCGCCCGACGGCCGTATCGTGGCGAGCGACGTAAGCCGCGAGTGGACCAATGTAGGACGGGAGCACTGGCTGCGCGCCGGCGTGGCCGACCGCATCGAGCTTCGCCTGGCGAAGGGGCGCGACACGATCGCGGACCTCCTGGCCGCCGGCCGGGAAGGCGCCTTCGACATGATCTTCGTCGACGCCGACAAGAAATCTTACGATATCTACTACGAAGGCGGACTGAAGCTGCTGCGCCCCGGCGGCCTGATGCTGCTCGACAATGTCCTGTGGGGCGGCAAGGTCGCCACCCTGGAGGCCGACGATCTCGCCACATCGGTGTTGAGGACGCTGAACGCCAAGATCCATGCCGACCCACGCGTCAGCCTCGCAATGGTTCCGATCGCCGACGGCGTGACGATGGTGCGGAAGAACTAGACCGGAGGAATCGCCATGCGGCCTGACAGCTTCGAAAAGTTCTATTTCGAAAAGGTCGCGCTCGGCGAGGGCTGCGGCTGCGCCGAGCATGTCACGCGAACAAGGGAACTCGATACGCTTTCCGCGCGCCTGGCGTCGGGGCGTGTCTCGACGGACGAGAGCCATCGCCCCCTGCTCCGGCTGAGGCGGCTGGCCCGGCGGCTTTTCGCCGGGTTCGCAGTGAAAGCCTGAGCCGCCCTACCCCCGATCCCTGAACCGGTTGGTGATCGGGTAGCGGCGGTCGCGGCCGAAATTCTTCCTGGTGATCTTCACGCCCGGCGCTGCCTGCCGGCGCTTGTATTCCGCGATATAGAGCAGATGCTCGATGCGGTGCACCGTCTCGCGGGAATGGCCGCGCGCCACGATCGCGTCGACGCCCATCTCGCCCTCGACCAGGCATTCGAGGATATCATCGAGCACCGGATAGGGCGGCAGCGAATCCTGGTCGGTCTGGTTCTCGCGCAGCTCGGCCGAAGGCGCCTTGTCGATGATGTTTCTCGGGATCACCTCGCCCGACGGTCCAAGTGCGCCGGGCGGCACATGGCCGTTGCGCCAGCGCGACAGCGCGTAGACCTGCATCTTGTAGAGATCCTTGATCGGATTGAAGCCGCCGTTCATGTCGCCGTAGAGCGTGGCATAGCCGACCGACATTTCGGACTTGTTGCCGGTCGTCACCACCATCGAGCCGAACTTGTTGGAGATCGCCATCAAAATGGTGCCGCGCGCGCGGCTCTGCAGGTTCTCCTCAGTGATGCCCTCCTTGGTGCCCTCGAAGAGCTGGGTGAGCGCATGGGAAAAGCCTTCGACCGGCTCGAAGATCGGCACGATGTCATAGCGGCAGCCGAGCGCTCGGGCGCAGTCCTCGGCGTCCTTCAGCGAATCCGCCGAAGTATAGCGATAGGGCATCATCACCGCCCTAACCCGCTCTTCGCCCAGGGCGTCGACCGCCAGCGCGGCGCAGATCGCCGAATCGATGCCGCCGGACAGGCCGAGAACGACGTTCCTGAAGCCGTTCTTGTTGACGTAGTCGCGCAGGCCCAGCATGCAGGCGCGATAGTCGGCCTCCTCGTTTTCCGGGATTTTCGACATCGGCCCGTCGGCGCAAATCCATCCCGTTTCGCCTCTCCGCCATTTCGTTACAACGACGGTCTCCTCGAACTGGCTCATCTGGAAGGCCAGTGTCCTGTCGGCGTTGATTGCGAAGCTCGCCCCGTCGAAAATCAGCTCGTCCTGTCCGCCGACCTGGTTGGCGTAGAGTACCGGCAGTCCGCTTTCGATGACCTGGCGGATGACGACTTGCTCGCGCGCGTCCATCTTGCTGCGGTAGTAGGGCGAGCCGTTTGGCACGAGGAGGATTTCCGCTCCGCTCTCGGCCAGCGTCTCGCAGACACCGAGATCGCCCCATATGTCCTCGCAGATCGGGATGCCGAGGCGCACGCCGCGGAAATTGACCGGCCCGGGCATGTCCGGACCCGCCTGGAACACGCGCTTCTCGTCGAACTCGCCGTAATTCGGCAGGTCGAGCTTATAGCGTTCGGCAAGAATTTTGCCGCCATCGGCGAAAATGACCGAATTGTGCGTACCGCTCTTGCGCTTCAGCGGCGTGCCGATGATGGCGCCCGGACCGCCATCGGCCGTGTCGGCCGCGAAATCATTCGCCGCCCGCTCGCAGGCGGCGAGAAACGCCGGCTTCAGCACCAGGTCTTCCGGCGGGTAGCCGGCGATGAACAGTTCCGTGAAGAGCACCAGGTCTGCGCCGTGGCGGGCAGCGTCCGCCCTCGCCTCACGCGCCTTGGCGAGGTTGCCGGCGACATCGCCGACGATCGGATTGAGCTGGGCTACCGCGATGCGGAGGATGTCTGGCGCTGTCTGGGTCATGATGACCGGTTTAGCGTGGCGGCAATTTCGCGGCAATGCCGTTCGATTGCGCCAACACGCCGCCGGGCGCCATTCAAGCGCGCAAGCCTATTCTTCGGTATATTCGCGGATCGTCTCAGGCGAACGGTTTTCGCCGATCGACATGGCCAGAATCCGCGAAATATGGGCATAGGGCAGCCCGGACTGGCGCGCCCAGGCATTCATCTGCATCTGCACCCGGGCAAGATCGCGCTTGGAGGTCGGGCTTTCGGCGATATCCAGCCCGGCGTCGCGGAGTGCTGCGGCCATATCCTGCGAGATGATGAAAGTATCCCAGCCGACCCAGCGCAGGAAATACTGGCCGGTATTGCCGCCCAGCCGGTTGCCGTGCTTGGCCAGGAACGCCATCAGGCCGATCTGGTCATCCTTCGGCCATTGCGCCAGGAATTTGCCAAACCCGCCATGCTCCTTCGACATGTGCTCGACGAATGCGGCGTTGTCGCGCACCGACTTGATCTTCTGTGGATTGCGCACGATGCGCTTGTCCGACGCCAGCTCGTGCCAGAAGTCTTCCGGCTGAAACAGCAGGCGCTTCGGCTCAAACTCCAGGAACGCCTCCTCGAAACCGGGCCATTTCTGCTCGATCACCCGCCAGACGAAACCGGCGGCGAAGACGCGCTCGGCCATGGTCGACAGAATCCGATCGTCGGTGACCTTGGCCAGTGCGGCATTGTCGGGCGCCGGGCCGAGCAGCGACGCCAGCACCGCATCGCCGCCCTTGCGGCTGGCGGCGCGAGCGCGGATCTTCTGGAAGGGCAGCATGGCTCACAGTCTCCGTCGGGCGGTGGAGCTTACGACAGCCGGCCGGCAACGCCAATCTCCCGCCCAATCAGCCGATGCCGAGCGCCGCGTCGCCCCGGTCGAGCATCAGCGGAATGATCAGGTCCTCCTCGTCAGCCAGATGCCGGGTCAGCATCGCGACGAGACGAGTATTCTCATCGGCATAGGCGTCGGCGGCGAAGCGTTGCCTGTCTTCGTTCTCGGAAAGCGCGCGCAGGAAGGCGTTTGCAGCCTCCGCGTTGCGCTCGGTTCCCTTCGTGGATCGTGTGATGATCGGCGTCGAGAATGTCGAAGCCGCGCTTCAGCCGGCTTTCGGCCCTGGCAAACACCGGAAAATAGTGTTGGTCCTCGACATTGTGGTGGCCGTCGAGTTCGCCGAGGAAGAAGTTCAGGCGCGGCGCGAACTGCCGTGCGAACTCCGGTGCGGTGCGCCGGCCTTCGCGATAGTCGCCGATGATCGTGGTCAGGAGGCCGCCAAGCTCGCGGAACATGTCGTGGCGCTGCAGCCAGAACGAAGCCATGCCGGCAAGATTGGGGTGCGCCTGCCAGTTTTCCCGAGGATATTTTTCGACAAGCCAGCGCAGATCCTGCGGCAGGCCGGTCCGGCGTTCAAGTTCGTCGATAATTTCGGCCATGGTGTCTGCGGCTTTCGGTTGCACCGCATATAGGCAGCCCGCATCAAAGCGGAACCCCGCCGAGCCGCTCGATGATGGCGATGCCCCAGACGCCGCTGGCGAGCACGATCGAGATCAGCACCGCCAGCGATCCGCAATCCTTGGCGAGCTGAATGTCGATGTTGAACTCGCGCGACACCGCATCGCAGGCCGCCTCGATGCCGGTGTTGAGCACCTCGACCATGATTAGCAGCAGGACCGCGCCCAGAAGCAGCGCGTAGCCGCGCCACGAGGTCGCGACGAACCAGGCGAGCGGGATGGCGAGCGCCAGAAGCATCATTTCCTGCTGGAAGGCCGTCTCGTGGCGGATCAGCCGGCGAAAGGCCCGCACCGAATTCCGAAAGGCGCTGATCAGGCGTTGCATTGCGAAGGATCCCCTCTCCGATTTGCGGGAGCGGACCATTTAGCCAAGTTCGGCCGACTGGAACAGATGGCAATCGCCTTGCGGGAAATCAGGCGCTGTGCGGCGCAATGTTTTCAATCCTGCGGCAGTCCGTCGTCGATCGAGTAGTAGTCACCCTTGTCGGCCACGAATATATGGCCCACCGCCGAAAGTCCGGTCGGCTTGTCGAAGGCGCCCGCCAGGATAGAGGTCTCGTCGAGGTCGCTGCGCTTCCAGAACAGGGCCGAGCCGCATGTCCGGCAGAATCCGCGTTTCGCCTCGGACGATGCGGCATACCAGGTGATCTCCTCTCCGCCCTCGACGACAAGGTCGGCGTCGGCGGCCTTGGCCGCGGCGTAGAAATGCCCGCTCTGCTTGCGGCATTGCAAACAGTGGCAATAGAGGACGCCGCGCAAGAGCCTTTTCGCCGTGAAGCGAACTGCCCCGCAAAGACAGGAACCGCTATGCAGGTCGGTCATCCAGGTTTCCCTCGAAGCTTTCATTCGACGCAGGATGCCGGTATGCGCCGCGCCACGCTCCCGCGATTGCGACATCCGGCTAAGATGCAGCGCCACCGCGATTTGCAACCCCGCCGGGCAGCTCGCCGCCGTTTGCTTCACAATTAAGGAAACTTTAGCGCAAATGCATGTAAGTAGTTCGCGGCAGAAGCGCTGATCGGGGGCGCGTTTTTTGCCGGCACCGAAGACTGAGCGACCCCGAACGGTAACGATCTGCGTCGGCGCGCCTTTTGGCGACGCCGGTTTTGGTGGTCGCAAGGGGTAAGTGAAGCCGACATGCAGCCTGCCGCCGCCCCGACCCTGGATGCCCACAACGACATCGTCACCGGCGTCGTCACGACGATGCGGCAGATGGGCGTCGTTGGCCTGCCTCGCAACTACGAGATCTTCTACGAGGCGCTGACAGGGTCCAACCACAATCTCAGCCTCGAAGTGGTCGGCCTCGGCAACCGGCCGTCACAGGATGAGCTCGACCGCATCGGCCGCAAATATTTCGCCCAGAACCACGATCAGGACATCGTCGCACAGGCGCGTAAAGTGATCGCCAAGGAACTGGAAGACATAGCCGGCATCCTGCGCAACGAGCGCAGCCATATCGAAAAGTACGGACAGATTCTCGGCGAGACGTCCGACGGCCTGAGCAACCGCTCCATGGTCACACGGGAACTCCTGCAGAAAGTGGTCGGCGCCATGTCGGTGGCGACGAATTCGACGATCGACCATGGCAGGCAGGTGGCAAGCGCGCTGCGTGAAAAATCGGCCGAGCTGGAAAGCGTGAAGTCGAAGCTCGAGGAATACAAGAAGCTCGCCGACACCGATCCGCTGACCCATATCTGGAACCGCCGCGCCTTCGACACGCGCATCGCCCGGATCTACAGCAGCAGCAAGGGAATATTGTTCAACGCGCTCATCCTTGCCGACATAGACCGCTTCAAGGAGATCAACGACCGCTACGGCCATCCGGTCGGCGACAAGATCATCCAGATGATCGCCGACATATTGAAGACCAGCATCAGGCAGGACATGTTCGTCGCCCGCACCGGCGGCGAGGAGTTCGCGCTGATCGTCGACGGCGCGAGCGAGCAGGCGACATTCGAGATAGCCGAGCGCATTCGCCTCCTGATCGAGCAGACGCGATTTTCAGGCGAAACCGGCCTCGACTACGGCCCGATCACCATCTCGATGGGCATCTGCATGGCGTCGGACGCCGAGAGCGCCGACGACCTCTACGCCAAGGCCGACAGGGCGCTCTACCGGTCAAAGGTCAACGGCCGCAACCGCATCACCAAGTTTTCCGCGACGCCCGATCGTCCCTTGAAGAGCTGGCTGCTCTACCGGAAGGACTGAGGGCAGCGCAGCCGGCTCCAGCGCGTGCGTGTCCGAATTTATCCGTTGACGACCTTCTTCTGGGTCGCGCCGGCGCTCTTCTTGAGCAGTTCCGAGACCAGGAACGCCAGTTCGATCGCCTGGTCGGCATTGAGCCGCGGATCGCAATGGGTGTGGTAGCGATCCTGCAACTCCTCCGCCGTGATGGCGCGCGCGCCGCCCGTGCATTCGGTAACGTTGTTGCCGGTCATCTCGACGTGGATGCCGCCCGGATGCGTACCTTCGGCGCGGTGCACCTCGAAGAAACTCTGCACCTCGCGCAGGATGCGGTCGAACGGCCGCGTCTTGTAGCCGGCGGCCGTGATCGTGTTGCCGTGCATGGGATCGCACGACCATACGACGTTGCGGCCTTCCTTCTTCACCGCGCGGATGAGTCTCGGCAGATGCTCGCCCACCTTGTCCGCCCCGAAGCGCGCAATCAGCGTCAGCCGACCCGGCTCGTTCTCGGGATTGAGAAGGTCGATGAGCTCAAGCAAGCCGTCTGCGGTCAGCGACGGGCCGCATTTCAGGCCGAGCGGGTTCTTGATGCCGCGGCAGTACTCGATATGCGCATGGTCCGGCTGGCGAGTGCGGTCGCCGATCCAGATCATGTGGCCCGAAGTCGCGTACCAGTCGCCGGAGGTGGAATCGACGCGGGTCAGCGCCTCCTCGTAGCCGAGCAGCAGCGCCTCGTGGCTGGTGTAGAAATCGGTCTCGCGCAGCGCGTAATTGGTCTCCGAGGTGATGCCGACCGCGCTCATGAAATCCATCGTCTCGGTGATGCGGTTGGCCAGCGCCTCGTAGCGTTCGCCCTGCGGGCTGTCGGCGACGAAGCCCAGCATCCAGCGGTGGACGTTTTCGAGGCTGGCGTAGCCGCCCTGCGCGAAAGCGCGCAGAAGGTTCAGCGTCGCCGCCGACTGACGGTACGCCATTTCCTGGCGGGCCGGGTCGGGCGCGCGCGACTTCTCGTCGAACGCGGTGCCGTTGACGATGTCGCCGCGATAGGTGAGCAGCGAGACGCCGTCCTTGGTCTCGAATTCCGACGAACGCGGCTTGGCGAACTGGCCGGCGATGCGCCCGACCTTCACCACCGGCTGCGAGCCGGCGAAGGTCAGCACCACCGACATCTGCAGGAACACGCGGAAGAAGTCGCGGATGTTGTCGGCGCCGTGCTCGGCGAAGCTCTCGGCGCAGTCTCCGCCCTGGAGAAGGAATGCGTCACCGGCAGCGACGGATGCAAGCTGCTTCTTCAGCTTGCGCGCCTCACCTGCAAAAACCAGCGGCGGAAAGGTGGCGAGACGGGCCTCGGTTTCGGCAAGCGCAGCCTGATCCGGATAGGCCGGAACCTGCTGAATCGGTTTCGCTCTCCAGGAATTCGGGGACCATTTCGTCATTGCCGTGTCCAAACGCTCGTTTCGGCGAAGGCGTCCTCGCCCTCGCAATTGCCCCGCTTTTCGGGAACGCGGCTCTATACAGGAAGCCGGACTCTATTCTACCCCGTAATCAGGCGGAAATCGAAGCGGCATTTCGGCATCGCGCAATGTCGCCCGCCTAGCGGCCACGGCAGGTGATGATTGCGGCGGAGCGGAGCAGGATTTACTGTTCGCGGCTTCGGCGCAGCCGTCACGCCAAACCCAAAGCGCTGCTGCTACTCCGTCACCGGCGGCGCTCTGACCGCCCAGTCGGGATCGGCGCCGAAGGGATGGTCGATGAAGAACACCCAGCTGCCGTCCGCCAGTTTCCGGTGCACTTCCATGCCGTGATGGTGCACCTCCGTCGGATTGCCGTCGCTGTCCTCGCCCTTGATGAGCCACTGCGAGCGGGTCATCGCGAAGTCGCCGGCGACGGTCGTGTGATGGGTGACCACATCCATATGCGGCTTCATCCCGATATAGGCCGCCATCGTCTCGCGGATGGCGTCGGCGCCGCGGGCTGTCCTGCTGCCGCCATGCACCTTGTCGACCTGAACGATCGATGCGTCCGGGTGGTACATGGCTGCGGCGGCTTCGACGTCCTGCGCGTTGAAGGCGCGCGCAAGCCACAGATTGCAAAGTTCCGGTGAGGGAGCGCCCATTTCAATCTCCTGCGGTTCTGGTGTCTGTGCGTCCTTCACATATGCCGCGTCGGCAGGGATCGCCGATAGTTCCGGCGCCGCAACGCCGACATTTCCCCGCCGCGGATTCCGGTCGCTCCGGCAACGAAGACCCGCTCGAATTCAGTGATCCAAGGCGCGGCCCGTCGCGGACGGCCGGCTTGGTGGCGGGTTCTTGAGTTCAGTTTCGGCGCATTCATTGCATCCTCCTCGGCCGGACGCCCGGCGCGTTCGGTGTCATCGAGGTGCGAATGTCCCGCCGCGCCGTTGCGCGATGATTTCAGAGGGGAGAAATCCGGTTACATCTGAAACTTGCGGGTGAACGCCGAATTGCGCTCGTCCAGGCCATGCGGCGGTGCGCCGCCTACCCTACGCGCTCGCCGTTCTTCACCAGATAGCTCGGCTTGTACATCGTCACCAGTTCCTCGGCGGCAGTCGGATGCACCGCCATAGTGCGGTCGAAATCGTCCTTGGTCAGGCCGGCCTTGAGCGAGATGCCGAGAAGCTGCGCCATTTCGCCGGCGTCCGGGCCGAGGATATGAGCGCCCAGCACCAGCCGTGTCTGCGCGTCGACGATCAGCTTCATCAGCATTCTTTCGTCACGGCCCGACATGGTGTGCCGCAACGGCCGGAAGGTCGCGCGATAGACCTCGATACTGTGGAACCGCCTCGCCGCCTCGTCCTCCGACAGGCCGACGGTGCCGATCTCGGGCTGCGAGAAAACCGCCGTGGCGACGCAGTCATGGTCGGGCGCGACCGGGTTGTTCCTGAACGCCGTCTCCACGAAGCACATCGCCTCGTGGATCGCCACCGGCGTCAGCTGCACGCGGTTGGTGACGTCGCCGATCGCCCAGATGTTGCCGACATTCGTGCGCGAATAGTCGTCGACCAGTATCGAGCCGACCTTGCCCCTTTCGACGCCGGCATTCTCCAGGCCGAGATCCTCGGTGTTGGGGATGCGGCCGAGCGCCAGCATCACCTGGTCGGCGACGATCACCTCGCCGCCCTGCAGATAAGCATCGAGCCGCCCGTCGGCGCGCCTCTCGATCGCGCTGAATATCTCGTGGCAGATGATGCGGATGCCTTTCTTCTCCATGGTTTCATGCAGCATGCGCCGCAAATCCATGTCGAAGCGGCCGAGTATTTCCTTGCCGCGATAGATCAGCGTGGTGTGAACGCCGAGGCCGTGGAAGATGTTGGCGAACTCTACCGCGATGTAGCCGCCGCCGGCGATCACGATCGCCTTCGGCAGTTCGGGCAGGTCGAACGCCTCGTTGGAGAAGATGCAATGCTCGTGGCCGGGCAGCGCCAGATGCGGATTCGGCCTGCCGCCTGTCGCGATCAGGATCTGGTCGGCGGTCACCGTCCGGTTCTCGCTTTCAAGCAATATCGTATGCCTGTCGACCAGCACCGCCCTGGTCTGGAACGTCTGTCCGCCGGCATTCTCGACGCCCAGGCGGTAGAGGCCTTCGAGCCGCGCTATTTCGCGGTCCTTGTTGGCGACGAGCTTGCGCCAGTCGAAGGTGGCCGGCTGGACGGTCCAGCCGTAGCCGGCGGCATCCTCGAAATGCTCGGGAAATTGCGAGGCGTAAACGAACAGCTTCTTCGGCACGCAGCCGCGAATGACGCAGGTTCCGCCGAAGCGGTATTCCTCGGCGATCCCGACGCGCTTGCCTAACCCGGCCGAAACGCGCGCCGCGCGCACGCCGCCTGAGCCGCCGCCGATGACGAAAAGATCGTAGTCGTATTGGGCCATTCGATCGTCCCCTTCGCCTCTCTGTTAGACCATGATCTTCCCATCTGGAAACAGTTCTGTTCGATGGGGCGCTAGGCGGTCCACGCGGAGGGCAGCCGGGCAAAAGAAAAGCCCGGCATCAGCCGGGCTTTTCTTTCGTCGCCGGATGCGCTCAGTTCGCCGCGGGCGCTTCGCCTTCGGGCGCTGGCGCTTCGCCTTCGGGCGCGGCGCCTTCCACCGGGGCCGGCGCGGCCTTCGCGCGGCTGTCCATCGTTTCCTTGAGCGACACACCGACCACCTGGGCGAGATCGCGGACGATGCCGCGCTGCCAGATATCGGCGGCCTTGGTCACCTCGCGGGTGACGATCGGGCCGTCGGCCAGAAGCTTCTTACCTGTCGGCGAATTGTAGAAGGTGGCGATGTTATTCAGATCCTCCGCCGAAAACACCCGCGCATAGGCAAGTGCGGCCTCCTTTTCGAGGTCGGCGCGCCGGCTCGCCATTTCCAGCGCCTTCTGGTCGGTCGTCGAGGTGATGAGGTCCTGCAGGTCCGGGTTCTTCTCGATCAGGGACTGCTTGAGCGCCCTGGCCGCGGCCGGAAGGATGCCGTCGAACATGTCGGTGGCGTTGATCGCATCGACGGCCTCGCGGGCCGCCTTGAGATGAGCCTCGGAAATGTCCTGCGCGAAGGCCGGAGAGGCGGTGAATGCAATGACCGCCAGTGCTGCGGAAAGACGACGAACGCGGTTGACCAGCGTCATGATAGATAAAACTCCTGTTTAGCGAACCGTCCTGATGCCGTCGGCGCCGGCAATGATCGCGGCGTCCGCCAGGCCCAGGAACAGGCCATGCTCGACGACGCCAGGAACGGCATGAAGACCATTTGATAGCGCTCTTGGATCGGGAATGCGGCCAAAAGATGCGTCGAGGATAAAATGCCCGCCGTCTGTAACAAACGGCGCGCCGTTCGTCATCCTCAATGTCAGCGGCCCGGAAAGCCCGGCCCTTTCGGCCGCGCGGGCGATCGCCAGCCGGGTCGCGCCGAGGCCGAATCTGTTCACCTCGATCGGCAGCGGAAACCGCCCCAGCGTCTCCACCAGCTTCGATTCGTCAGCGATCACGATCATGCGCGCGGAGGCCGCGGCCACGATCTTCTCGCGCAAAAGCGCCCCGCCCCCGCCCTTGATCAGCGAAAGCTCGAAGTCTACCTCGTCGGCGCCGTCGATGGTCAGGTCGAGTTCGGGCGTCTCGTCGAGCGTCGACAGCGGAACGCCGAGTTCGCGGCAGAGCGCCGCCGTGCGTTCTGACGTCGGCACGCCGACGATCCTCATGCCGGCCGCGACTTTCTCGGCGAGCAGGCGCACGAATTCCTCGGCGGTCGAGCCGGTGCCGATGCCGAGCCGCATCCCGTCCGTCACGTGGCCGAGAGCCTCGCGCGCGGCCTCGATCTTCAACGCCCTTGCATCCATGCCGGTTTCGCCGCCTCGTTTTGCGTCGGGCGCTCCTATCATCTTTGCCCTGCAGGGCAAAGCTTTTGTGCCAGGGCCGGCGGCGGGTTGCGCCGCGGCGGCGCGCAAGCTAGGCCTTCATCCATATACTTGATTCCCGGGGCATTCATGAACAGACCCATCATCGTGTTCGACCTCGACGGGACACTGGTCGACACGGCGCCCGATCTGCTCGACAGCCTCAATCATTGCCTGGGCGCCGGCGGCGTCGCCCACACAGACACCGCCGGCTTCACCCAATATGTCGGCCATGGCGGCCGCGTCATGATCGAACGCGCCTATGCCGCGCAGCGAAAGGCGCTGACGATCGACGAGCACGACCGCCTGTTCGCGCTGTTCCTCGAGCACTACGGCGCCGGCATCCCTGGAAAATCGCGCCCCTACCCCGGCGTGCTTACAGCGCTCGACCGTCTCGAAAGCGCCGGATACATGTTCGCCATCTGCACCAACAAGACCGAAGCGTTCTCGCGCAAGCTGATCGGCGCGCTCGGCATGTCGCACCGTTTCGCGGCGATCTGCGGGGCCGACACATTCGCGTTCCGCAAGCCCGACCCGCGCCATCTCTTCGAAACCATCGCCAAGGCAACCGGCGACCGCGGCCGGGCGGTAATGGTCGGCGATTCGCGAACCGACATCGACACGGCAAAGGCCGCCGGCATCCCGGTGGTGGCCGTCGATTTCGGCTATACCGACCGCCATGTCCGGGAATTCGAGCCGTCCATCATCATCTCGCATTTCGACGAGCTGACCGACGAACTCGCCGCGCGCCTGATCGAGACGGCCAGCGCCTGACCTGTTTGCCGGCTCGGCCGGGCAATCGCGCCGCTCCGACAATTCCGTTACGGCGGCGATTGACTTCCGCCTTGCCCCTCCCTTATATCGCCGCCTGTTCCGGGGTTTTGTCCCCGGCGGGCGATTAGCTCAGCGGGAGAGCACACCCTTCACACGGGTGGGGTCGCAGGTTCAATCCCTGCATCGCCCACCATCCCTTCCCCGGGTTTGTTCGCGACCCCTCTTGTGATCTCGGCCGCCGCATCACGATGTCGCGAGCCGGCCGTTTGCAGTCTTGCTGCACTGCACCCGCGGTTCTAGGCTGACCTTGTCCATGGCGATGCGCCCCCCGCCGCCGAGGCAAACTTCACTCCTCCCCAACATCACTCTTCCCCAACGACATTGCCCTCCCCCAAAATTACCCTTCCCCAGCAAAGGAGACCATGACGATGGTTGCTTTTACTCTCAACGGCGAGGCGCGGACGCTCGACGCCGATCCCGAAATGCCACTGCTCTGGGCGATCCGGGACATCGCCGGGCTGACCGGCACAAAATTCGGCTGTGGCATGGCGCAATGCGGCGCCTGCACGGTCCACATCGACGGCGCGCCGACGCGCTCTTGCCAGACCAGCCTCGGCGACGTGGAAGGCGCTGCCGTCATCACCATCGAAGGCCTGTCGGGCAAGGTCGGCGAGACGCTCCAGACGGTCTGGGCCGAGTTTGACGTGCCGCAATGCGGCTACTGCCAGTCCGGGCAGATCATGTCGGCCGCAGCACTCCTGTCGGAGACGCCGAAACCCACCGACGACGACATCAACTCGGCGATGAGCGGCAATCTATGCCGCTGCGCGACCTACCACCGCATCCGCACGGCTATCCACGAAGCCGCCAACCGACTGGAGGCATGATCATGCTGCCGCATCGCATCGAATTGACAACGGCGCGGCCCTCCCGCCGCCAGTTCCTCATGGGCGTCGCATCGGCCGCCGGCCTGGTGGTCGGCTACCGGCTGGTCGTGGCAGGCCAGGCCTCCGCACAGTCAGCCCCGGCCCAGGCTCCGGCCAACCCGTTCCAGGCCTATGTCGAGATCACGCCGGAAAACCGCATCCTCATCCACTCCTCGCAGTTCGAGATGGGGCAAGGCTCCTATTTCGGCATCGCAACGCTTGTCATGGAGGAACTCGACGGCGACTGGGGTCAGGTCCAGGTGATCGGCGCCTCGGGCAACCCGGCCCTCTACGGCAATCTCGCCTGGGGCGGGGCCGCGCAGGGAACCGGCGGCTCGACGTCGATGACCTCCTCCTGGGAGCGTTACCGCAAGGCCGGCGCGATGGGCCGCGCAATGATCGTGGCGGCTGCTGCCAAGGCCTGGAACGTGCCGGCCGGCGAGATCGCAGTCGCCTCGGGCATGGTCTCCCATCCGTCCGGCGCAAAGGCCAGTTTCGGCGAGCTTGCGGCGGCCGCCGCAACGATGCCGATGCCGGAAGACGTGCCGCTGAAGCCGCGCGAGAAGTGGACGCAGATCGGATCCGAGGGGCTCAAGCGCTACGATTCCGCCGGCAAGGCCAACGGCAGCGAAACCTACACGATCGACGTCAAGCTCGACGGCCTGCTGACGGCCGTCATGATCCACCCGCCCAAATTCGGCGCGGCGGTGAAAAGCTTCGACGCGGCCAAGGCGAAGGCGCTGGACGGCGTCGTCGATGTCGTCCAGATGCCGCGCGGCGTTGCCGTCGTCGGCCAGAACATGTGGGCGGCGCTGAAGGGCCGCGACCTGGTTACGGTCGAGTGGGACGAGGCCAGGGCCGAGCAGCGCGGCTCCGCCGAGATCATGGCGGAATACAACAAGCTCGCCGACGGCCCCGCCAAGGCCACGGCGCGCAATGACGGCGACGCGGCCGCAGCGCTTTCGAGCGCCGGCCAGGTCGTCGAAGGCCGCTACGAGTTCCCCTATCTCGCCCACGCCTCGCTTGAGCCGCTCAACGCCATCGCGCTGATCGGCGAGGACGGGACGGTCGAGGTATGGGGCGGCCACCAGATTCCCGACCTCTACCAGGCAATCGCTGCGGAGGTCGGCGGGACCACGCCAGACAAGGTCAAGCTGCATGTCATGAAGACCGGCGGCAGTTTCGGCCGCCGCGCGGTGTCCGACGGCGACCTCGTCGTCGAGGCGGTCGCCGTGGCCAAGGCGCTCGGCCCCGGCAAGCCGGTCAAGGTGCAGTGGACGCGCGAGAACGACATGCGCGGCGGCCGTTACCGGCCGGCCTACGTCCACGTGGTCAAGGCCGGTCTCGACAAGGACGGCAAGGTCGTCGCGCTCTCCGACCACATCGTCGGTCAGTCCATAGCGGCCGGCTCGCCCTTCGCCGCTATGATCAAGGACGGCGTCGACCCCACATCGGTCGAGGGCGCCTCCAACCTGCCCTACGCCGTGCCTAACCTGAAGATCGACCTCACCACCACCGAGGTCGGTGTTCCGGTCCTCTGGTGGCGTTCGGTCGGCTCCACCCACACGGCCTATGTGATGGAGACCTTCATCGACGAACTCGCCGCGGCTGCAAAGCGCGACCCGGTCGAGTTCCGCCTGTCCATGCTCGAAAACCACCCGCGGCACGCCGCTGTGCTTCGGCTCGCGGCGGAGAAGGCCGAGTGGGAAAAACCGCTGCCGGAAGGCCGCTTCCGCGGCGTGGCGCTGCACGAGAGCTTCCACACCTTCGTGGCGGAAGTGGTCGAGATCACCTTCAGGGGCGGCAGCGATTTCACCGTCGACCGCGTCGTCTGCGCGGTCGATTGCGGCATCGCGATCAATCCCGACCAGATCCGCGCCCAGATGGAAGGCGGCATCGGCTTCGGCCTCGGCGCTATCCTTCAGGAGGAATTGACGCTGACCGCAGGCGTGGTCGACCAGGAGAACTACGACACCTACACACCGCTCCGCATCGACCAGATGCCTAAGGTCGAGGTCCATATCGTGCCCTCCGACGAGCCGCCGACGGGCGTTGGCGAACCCGGCGTGCCGCCGATCGGACCGGCCGTCGCCAACGCCTTGCGCGCCGCGACCGGCAAGACGATCCGCAAGCTGCCGATCGCCAAGAGCTTGTCGGCATAGGTTCCGCCATCCGGCAGGCGGTCCGCCGCCTGCCGGATGCATTTCCCCCAAAGATCGGCGCAACTGCGACTGCCCAGCGATTGCATCAGGCCATGGGCAGTCGCCGTGTTCCGAAGCCGACTCTGGAGAGGACGTTAGCGTCGATCCAACTCCGGCTCGCATCCCGCCACGGCTCCTTTCGCGAGTATCCGGCGCACCCGTCCTCAACCCGCCGGAACAATCGGCCTTCTACGATGTTGTTAGATGTCGCCGACCTTCAGAGTGGGAGCACCGATATGCGTAGAATGTTGATTGCCGTGGCCGCCATGGCCGCGCTGAGCGCCTGCAGCCAGACCGAAAAGGGCGCCGTGCTGGGCGGAGCGACCGGAGCAATAATCGGCGGCGCCGCGAGCGGCGATGCCGGCGGAGCGATTGTCGGCGGCGGCGTCGGCGCGGTTGCCGGCGCGCTGATCGGCAACGCCACCGAGCCCGGCAAATGCTATTACCGCGACCGCTACGGCCGCCGCTTCATAGCCGACTGCTGACCCTCACATCGGCTCGGTAGTCAGCCTGGAACGGACGACTGCTCCGTTCCCTGGCAGCGCCCGCCGGGCACGCGGGCGGCCGCGAGGCTTAGCCCGGTCAGCCCGCACTATTCCGCGGATCAGGACCGTCTTTGGCCGGGCCTCTTGAAGCGACGAACTCCGCTGAATGCAGCACGCGACGTCGTCGTCCACCCTTACCGTCGGCGTGAGTTGGAAAAAGGCAGCAGGATGGAAAACGTCTCCGGCGCCCGGGAATAAAAACGTCGCCATGCCGTTTATCTGAGGCGGGCCGGCCTTCGGCATATCCTGATGGGCTGGTCTTGCACTCGCAACCCTGCAGGGAGAATTAAGATGCTACGTTCCATTTCGCTTGCTCTTCTGCTGGCGAGCGCGCCGGCGAGCGCGTTCGCCAATTCCTGTCCGACGCAAATGGCCGCAATCGACGCGGCCTTGTCGACTGCCTCTCTTTCGGAAGCGGACATGACCAAGGTCAAGGAATTGCGCAAGCAGGGCGAAGACCTGCACAATTCCGGCGACCATGCCGGTTCGGAGGCAGCGCTCGGCGAAGCAAAGAAGATGCTCGGAATCTAGCTGGCGACGCTAGGGCCAAAAAAGAAAAGCCGGGCGGACCCGGCTTTTCGGACTGCAACTTGATCGCAATGATATCAGTTGACGGCGTCCTTGAGGCCCTTGCCGGCCGAGAATTTCGGCACGGTGCGGGCGGGAATCTTCACTTCGGCGCCGGTCTGCGGATTGCGACCGGTCGAAGCGGCGCGTTGTGACACGGTGAAATTTCCGAAGCCGACGAGGCGGACATCGCCGCCCTTCTTGAGTTCGCCGGTGATCACGGAAAACACCGCTTCAACGGCGGACTGCGCGTCGCCCTTGGAAAGATTTGCCGACTCGGCGACCGCAGACACTAATTCGTTCTTGTTCATAAAAATTTCCTTCCATGAGAAAACCGGGACAAACGACTCGACCGGCAGGAAACGGACTTTAGAAAGAACCGTTCCTCCAACCAAGCCGGAATATCGCCCCAAAGCAAGAAAAAGCGCGGAATTCCGCGCTTTTTCACATCAAAAAGCCGGGCGCGAGGCCCGGCTCCTTGGTTGCATTGCACAATCGACGGTTTCAGGTCAATGCGCGAGCGTCTTTCCTGCCTCGTCGACAGCTTCCGGCGGCGTCGCCACCGGGCCGGTAGGCTCGGTCCATTCGATCGGCTCCGGCATCCTGACCAGCGCGTGGCGCAGCACTTCGCCGACCCGCGAGACTGGAATGATTTCCATTCCGCTCTTCACATTGTCGGGTATCTCGGCCAGGTCCTTGGCGTTGTCCTCGGGGATCAGCACCTTCTTGATGCCGCCCCTGAGAGCGGCGAGAAGCTTTTCCTTGAGGCCGCCGATCGGCAGCACTCGGCCGCGCAGCGTGATCTCGCCGGTCATCGCCACATCGGCCCGGACCGGAATACCGGTCAGGATCGAGACGATCGAAGTCGCCATGGCGACGCCCGCCGACGGACCATCCTTGGGCGTGGCGCCTTCCGGCACATGCACATGAATGTCGCGCTTGTCGAACAGAGGCGGCTCGACGCCGAAGTCGATCGCTCTCGAGCGGACGTAGGACGCCGCCGCGGAGATCGATTCCTTCATCACCTCCTTCAGGTTGCCGGTGACCGTCATCTTGCCCTTGCCGGGCATCATGACGCCTTCGATGGTCAGCAACTCGCCGCCCACTTCCGTCCAGGCAAGCCCGGTGACCACGCCGACCTGATCGTCGGCCTCGACCTGGCCGAAGCGGAAGCGCGGTACGCCGAGATAGTCGGAGAGGTTGTCGGCGGTGATCTTCACTGATTCCTTCTTCGTCTTGATGATCTCGGTCACCGCCTTGCGCCCGAGCTTCATCAGCTCGCGCTCCAGGCTGCGCACGCCCGCCTCGCGGGTGTAGGTCTGGATAATGCCGCGGATGGCGTCGTCGCCGACGGAGAACTCCTTCGGCTGCAGTGCATGGTCGCGCACCACCTTGGGCATCAAATGCCGCTTGGCGATCTCGACTTTCTCGTCCTCGGTGTAGCCGGCGATACGGATGATCTCCATGCGGTCCATCAGGGGCGCAGGGATGTTCAGCGTATTGGCCGTCGTCACGAACATCACGCTCGACAGGTCGTACTCGACCTCGAGGTAGTGGTCCATGAACGTCGAGTTCTGTTCCGGATCGAGCACTTCGAGCAGGGCCGAAGACGGATCACCGCGGAAATCCTGGCCCATCTTGTCGATCTCGTCGAGCAGGAAGAGCGGATTAGATTTCTTCGCCTTCTTCATCGACTGGATGACCTTGCCGGGCATCGAGCCGATATAGGTGCGGCGGTGTCCGCGGATTTCGGCCTCGTCACGCACGCCGCCGAGCGCCATGCGGATGAACTCGCGGCCGGTCGCCTTCGCGATCGACTTGCCGAGCGAGGTCTTGCCGACGCCGGGAGGGCCGACGAGGCACAGGATTGGGCCTTTCAGCTTCTTCTGGCGGCTCTGCACGGCGAGATATTCGACGATGCGGTCCTTGACCTTGTCGAGCCCGAAATGATCGGTGTCGAGCACTTCCTGGGCAAAGCCGAGGTCCTGCTTGACCTTGGAGTGCTTGCTCCACGGCAGCGACAGGATCCAGTCGAGATAGTTGCGCACGACCGTCGATTCCGCCGACATCGGCGACATCGACTTGAGCTTCTTCAGTTCGGCTTCCGCCTTCTCGCGGGCTTCCTTGGAGAGCTTGGTCTTCTTGATGCGCGCCTCGATCTCGGCGGCCTCGTCGCGGCCGTCCTCGCCCTCACCGAGTTCCTTCTGGATCGCCTTCATCTGCTCGTTGAGGTAATACTCGCGCTGCGTCTTCTCCATCTGGCGCTTGACGCGCGAGCGGATGCGCTTTTCCACCTGCAGCACGGAGATCTCGGCTTCCATGAAGCCCATGGCCTTCTCGAGCCGTTCGCGGACCGAGAGCGTGCCGAGCATTTCCTGCTTTTCGGTGATCTTGATCGCAAGGTGGGAGGCGACCGTATCGGCGAGCTTGGAATAGTCGTCGATCTGGCTGGCGGCGCCAACCACCTCGGGCGAGATCTTCTTGTTCAGCTTGACGTAGTTCTCGAAGTCGGAAACCACTGAGCGGGCAAGCGCCTCTACCTCGACCTCTTCCTCGTCAGGTTCGGCAAGCACGACGGCTTTCGCCTCATGGAAATCGACGCGCTCAGTGAACGACGCGATCTGCGCGCGCGCGGTGCCCTCGACCAGCACCTTCACGGTGCCGTCCGGCAGCTTCAGAAGCTGCAGCACGTTGGCGAGCGTGCCGATGTCGTAGATCGCATCGGATTCGGGATCGTCATCGGCGGCGTTCATCTGGGTCGCGAGAAGAATCTGCTTCTCGCCGCCCATCACATCTTCCAGCGCCTTGATCGATTTTTCGCGGCCCACGAAGAGCGGCACGATCATGTGCGGAAACACGACGATGTCGCGCAGCGGGAGGACCGCGTAGACACCGTTGCCGGAAGACCGGAGTAATTTGGCCATTGTCCAACCTTTCATGTCGCGGCCGCGCTTTGGCCCACCGCAGATCTCATATTAACGGCCGCGAACCGATCCGCCTATACGCCGAATGGCTACGGAAAGTTCAGCACGGAATTCAGCCCCGGCCCAACAATTGGTTAGTTGGCGTCCGGCTGGCCAAAGATCAAGGGTGAACAAGAATCCGTGCATCAGCCTTGCAATTTTGGCGCCCTTGTTTTCATGCTAACCACACGCTCTATGTGTGGGAATTAGGGCGAGTTCATTCGCGTATTCGGGAAAAACGCCATGGCAGTTGACCGTCGCAGCATTCTGACCGGCGGCGCCCTGCTTGCGCTGGCCGGCGTGGCGACAGCCTCGGGAACCACGAGAGCCGCCAGTGCTGACGTCAAGGCGGTACCGAAGGAGTTGAAGAAAACCGCTGTCTACGTGCCCGGCTATTTCCCGGATCACGCTTTCGCCAACGGCAAGCCGCTTGCCAGCAATCGGCGCTTCAACCGCGCCATCACGGGCCAGGCGATCTACAAGGTGCTGACGCGGGTCGGATTCGACGGCTCGATAAGACAGACGCTGCTGCCAGTCGCCGCACACGATGTCGAGGTCGCGCCGGACCGTTCGATCGGCGTTCTCTGCTCGATGGATGGCGAGCAGCACACCGCCTTCGACCCGGAGACGCTGGAGCTTGCGGCCATCGGCCCTTCGCTTGGCGACGGCTGGCGTGGCGGCGGGCACGCGGTCTATCTCGACGGCGGCAAGACGGTGATCCTCTCCGAGCGCGCGCCTTCGGTGCCCTACCAGGGCAAACTCGAAAGACACTACGGACGGCTTACGGTGCGCGATCCCAAGACGTTGCAAATCACCGAGACCTATTCGACACACGGCATCGATCCGCACGACATCCGGCTGACGGCCGACGGCAAATACATCGTCGCGGCGAATTATGGCTCGACGATCTCCGCCAAGACCGGAAAGTTCACCCTCCCGCGCGGCGTCGTGCAGGCATCGATAACGGTGGTGGAAGTGTCGAGCGGCAAGCTGGTTGACAAGCGCATCACCGGCCGGGACGAGACAGAGCTGCGACACCTTGCGGCCGGACGGCTGGACCGCATCTTCGCCATCCAGGCGCGCTACGGCAGCGACCACGACGACGCACGCCAGCTCAGGGACGAAGACATCGCCTACGAGAGCGACATCACGACGGATCCTGGCTACAACTACATGTCGGCAGCCACGCTGAAATACGACGCCTCCCGCAACAGGCTCACCAAGATGGGCGATGCCGGCTCGACGAAGCTCATGCGGCACGGACTGTCGATCCGCTATGACGAACGCCACGACGAGGCGATCGCCACATACCCGACCACGCATCGCGTCATGGTTTTCGACGGCGCGACCGGAGCCGTGTCGAACAGCCTCGACACACGCACGGTCGGCCTGCGCTACCCCGCCGGCGCCACCTTTCTGCCGGATGGCAAGCACTATGCCATCACCGGCCATTGGGAAAACATGTTCGTGTTCGAGCGCGGCACCCACCGTCTCGTGCGCGAACTCTGCCTCTATCCCGTGTTCTTCGGCCACAGCCACATAACGGCGGCTTAGAACGTCTAGCCGCTCCTGCGCGGGCTGGGAGGTGTTGTGCGCAAATTCCAGCGCCGACTCTCTCCTTTTTTCGTCAAGCTGCTGAAAAGGCTGATGAATTTCCGTGTTGTCCGGCGTCGGCGGCCGCATTTTATCCACCGGGCGTGACGGCGCTTCCCTGATGCCCGACAGCAAAACGGCGCCCGAAGGCGCCGCTGCAAACTATTGCTTGTGCAGGAAAATCAGGCGCTTACGCCCTTCTTTTCCTTCTCGGAGTAAATGTACAGCGGCCGGGCGCTACCGGTTACCACTTCTTCCGAGATCACGACTTCCTGCACGCCTTCCAGCGCCGGAAGTTCGAACATCGTATCCAGCAAAATCGCTTCCATAATCGAACGAAGCCCACGCGCGCCGGTCTTGCGCTCAATGGCGCGCTTGGCGATCGCCGAAAGCGCGTTCTCGTGGAAGGTCAGGTCGACATTCTCCATCTCGAACAGCCGCTGATACTGCTTGACCAGCGCGTTCTTCGGTTCGGTCAGGATCTGGATCAGCGCCGGCTCGTCGAGATCTTCCAGCGTCGCCAGGACCGGCAGACGGCCGACGAATTCAGGGATCAGGCCGAATTTCAAGAGATCCTCGGGTTCGACCAGGCGGAAAACCTCACCGCTGCGTCTGTCTTCAGGAGAGGCGACCGTGGCGGAGAATCCAATCGAGGTTTTGCGCCCGCGATCCGAGATGATCTTGTCCAGGCCGGCAAAGGCGCCGCCGCAGATGAACAGGATGTTGGCGGTGTCGACCTGCAGGAATTCCTGCTGCGGGTGCTTCCTGCCGCCCTGCGGCGGCACGGAGGCGACAGTGCCTTCCATGATCTTCAGGAGCGCCTGCTGCACGCCCTCGCCAGACACGTCACGGGTGATCGACGGATTATCGGACTTGCGCGAGATCTTGTCGATCTCGTCGATATAGACGATGCCGCGCTGCGCCCGCTCGACATTGTAGTCGGCCGACTGCAGCAGCTTCAGGATGATGTTCTCGACATCCTCGCCGACGTAGCCGGCTTCGGTCAGCGTCGTCGCGTCGGCCATGGTGAAGGGCACGTCGATGATGCGGGCGAGCGTCTGGGCAAGCAGCGTCTTGCCGCAGCCGGTCGGGCCGATCAGAAGGATGTTGGACTTCGCCAGTTCGACATCGTTGTTCTTCGAGGCGTGCGCCAGCCGCTTGTAGTGATTGTGAACGGCCACCGACAGCACGCGCTTGGCGTATGGCTGGCCTATCACATAATCGTCAAGGACTTTCAGTATCTCCTGCGGTGTGGGCACGCCCTCGCGCGACTTCACCATCGAGGTCTTGTTCTCCTCGCGGATGATGTCCATGCACAGTTCGACGCATTCGTCGCAGATGAATACGGTCGGGCCGGCGATAAGCTTGCGCACTTCGTGCTGGCTCTTGCCGCAGAATGAGCAGTAGAGCGTATTCTTGGAGTCGCCGCCCCCGTTGCTGACCTTGCTCATCTTTTCCAAGTCCTTTCAGTGCAACCCGGCCGGTCCTCTGGCTGAGCGTCTCCATACCCTAATTATCGCGGGAATGCGCCGCTGCCAACCTCTGGCGTCCCGCAACGCACCCTATACGGACACAATTCAGAAAACGTGATGATGATTCGCGGCACCCCAGCCTGGAAGCTAAGCCGCCGAAACTCAACATCGCCTTAACGTAGGTGGCCGTCTCCGCCGAGGGAACAACAAATTGTGTCCGAATTGCCGCAGGGCAATCAAAAACACGCCATGATTCCCATCGCTGGCACGGTCAGAGGACAGGCGCGCCCTCGATCACCTCGCGCGACGAGATCACCTTGTCGATCAGCCCGAAGTCCCTGGCCTCATCGGCGGTCAGGAAATGATCGCGGTCGAGCGTCCGCTCGATCGTATCGTAGTCCTTGCCTGTGTGCTTGACATAGACCTCGTTCAAGCGGCGCTTCAGCTTGATGATGTCCTGCGCGTGGCGTTCGATGTCGGATGCCTGGCCCGAGAAGCCGCCGGACGGTTGGTGCACCATGATGCGGGCATTCGGCGTGGCGAAGCGCATGTCCTTGTGGCCGGCGCAAAGCAGCAGCGACCCCATCGAGGCTGCCTGGCCGATGCACAAGGTCGACACCGCAGGCCTGATGAACTGCATGGTATCGTAGATCGCCATGCCGCTGGTCACCACGCCGCCCGGCGAGTTGATGTAGAGCGAGATTTCCTTCTTCGGGTTCTCGGCTTCGAGGAACAGAAGCTGCGCGCAGACCAGAGTCGCCATGCCGTCTTCGACCGGACCGGTGATAAAGATGATGCGCTCCTTGAGGAGGCGCGAGAAAATGTCGTAGGCGCGCTCGCCGCGGTTCGTCTGCTCGACCACCATCGGCACGAGATTCATGGCGGTTTCGACTGGGTGCCTCATGGATTAGCCTTCTTTGTAGGGATGTCCGCGCCTGCAAGCCGGAATCGATCTGAATTGTCCCCTGTTAAATAGGATGCCCGCTCGGCCTTGTGCAAGGGCGGCTTCCAAGGTCCGGCCGTTAAGGTGCCACTTAAGGTCAATGCTCTCAGGCCGCTTCGGCCCGCAGCCAACGCTTCAACCCGTCTGTGTCGTCATCGCCGACCGCCTGCGCCACCCGTCGCCCGACCGCCGCGCCGAATTTATAACCGTGACCGGAGCAGGCGGAAACGACGATGCATTTACCGCGCTCGGCCACCAGAAATTTCTCGTCGGCGGTGAAAGTGTAGGCGCAGGTCACCACCTCGGTCACCTTATATTCCTCGATGCGCGCGATCGGCGGCGCGAAGAGATTGCGGATCGCCTCGCCCTCGCCTTCGACCGGAAAACGGTTCCAGTCGGCGTCGCTGGTCGGAACCTTGTGGAGGCCGGAGCCAAATTTCATGCCGGCGCCGCCCGACGGCGGCACGATGTAGCCGTCGCTCTTGCCGCCGACATCCAGGATGACGGGCGCGGCTTCCCAGGCCGCTTTCAGGTCCGCCGGCGGCTCGACATAGGCGAGCGCCGTTCTGTAGATTGTGAGATCGGAGCCGAGGCGCGGGAAGAGCTTCAGCACCCAGGCGCCGGCTGCGACGGCGATCCTGTCGGCCCGCATCGTCCCGCCGGATTCGAACGTGATCTCGCCCAGATCCTCGTCGACAGCTACGACCTTGCTGTTCTCGTAGACATTGACGCCGTTTTTCCGCAGCCAGTCAGCCAGTCCCGCAGCTATCTTGCGGCAGTGCAGCGTGCCGCCTTCCGGCGAGAAGAAAGCATAACGAAATGTCTCCGGCTCGAGAAACGGCCAGCGCGCCGCGGCTTCGTCCGCGCCAAACATCCGGAGCGGGTAGCCGCCCGCGACCAGCCCGTCGCGAAACTGCTCGGCCTCGTCGCCCACTTCGCGCGAAACGCAGACGAAGCCGCGCGGATCGAAATGGCTTTCGCCGAGATCCGCCCAAAGCTCGCCCCAGGCTTCATAGGCCTCGGTGATCAGCCGGCCGTAGCCCGCTGCGGCGCCATAGGCGCGACGGATGATGCGGTGATGATCGCCGGAAGCGGCGAGCGGGTTGGGGATCGCGCCCTGTTCGAGCAGCGTCACCTCGTGTCCGCGCTTAGCCAGCGCCCAAGCGGAGGAAAGGCCGGCAATGCCAGCGCCGACGATTGCAACCTTCACGCGGTCTCCTGCCCGTTCGAGCACGCATCAATTCAAATCGAGGCCGCAACATAACGGCTGGCCTCATCTTGGCAATCGGTCAGAAGTGATTCACGCCATTGACGATGACATGTCTTGGCGGTGAACATACAGGCCCGGGCCTGTGCTGCTGGAGAAACATCGTGACCCTGAGAACCTATAGAGGGAGTTGCCACTGCGGCTCGATTTCGTACGAGGCGGATATCGACCTGTCGCAGGGCACCGGCAAATGCAACTGCACGTTCTGCATGAAAACGCGGGCGTGGAAAGCCTTCGTGAAGCCCGCCGCCTTCCGGCTACTGACAGGCCCTGATGCAGCCAAATCCTACCACAAGCATCCTCAGGCGCCCTTGAAGCACTTCTGCGCGGAATGTGGCGTCATGACCCATGAGACCGGCAGCGCCGACTACATGGGCGGAGACTTCGTCGGCGTGTTTATCGCCACGCTTGATGATGCCGAGCCCTCGGAACTTGCCGCTGCCCCCGTCCGCTATTCAGACGGACGGCACGACAACTGGCAGAATCCGCCGGCCGAGACGAGATATCTGTGACTTAACTTAAAAGCGTTTCGATCGTAGGCTTCAGAAAAAGCCAACAATCGTATCGCGTTGTCCCCATATCATCACCGCGCCGCTGAGTGCCATGAAGCCGACAACGATGGCGCGGAAATCGCGTGCATGCATACGACTGAGAAACCTTCTGGCCAGCCAGTTTGACGCCAGCGCGCCCACACCCGCCGCCGATCCAAACAGAAAGAGCTTGCCGTTCATAGAGCCGAGGGCCGAATAGGTGCCTAGCTGAACCATGTGCATCGGCAGCGACACCGCGGTCTTGGTGCCGACCATGCGCTCCTTCACGATCCCGGCGTTGAGATACAGATTGTTCATGACCGGCCCCATGGTTCCGATCAGGCCGGACAGAAAGCCAACCAGCAGTTCGGCTGGAAAGAACCACCAGAGAGAGATGTCGAAGGTCCGCTTCCTGGCGCCCAGCCGATATTGAAAGACGGTGGAAATCAGGAACAGCCCGATGACGATCTGAAGCCATTCGGCCGGGGTCGACGAGAATGCGGTTGCGCCGAGCAAGCCGCCAATGGCGCCACCGGGAAGCGCCCAGCCGACCACGCGCCATTCGATGTCACGCCTGAATACGAAGGCGCGCCCGCTGCCAGCAATCAGCGTCGCGAGCGTCGTCACGGGCGCAACCGCCTGCGCCCCCGCGACGAAGCCGACCAGCGGCACCAGAAGCATCGCCCCGCCTCCTCCACCGATGGTGGAGACTATCCAGGCGACAAAGCCGGAGGCTGCGAGGAGGAGATAAATGGTCATGCAGCGCCCCAATGCGGTTTCAGCGGAAGTAGCGCGCTCACTCGGCATGTCTATTTCGTGCAAGGCATCTGGTGTGCTGACCGACGGTATTGATAGAAGTCCTGCATGACCCCGAGTTCTGCTGCTCCGCCCTATCTCGACTTCGTCCCCGCCACGCGCCGCCTGCGGCTCGATCCGCACGAGCCGGATTTCGTCCAGAATCCCTACGAGACCTACGCCTGGCTGCACAAAATCTCGCACACCTTCTTCTGGGAGGATTACGGCTTCTGGTGTTTCGGCGGCTATGACGATGTCAGCCGATTATTGCGCGACCGCCGCTTCGGCCGCGAATTCCCGGGCGGCTACATGGCCGGCGCCAATGCATCCGGCGACCGTAGCCATCTCGCCACATTCGATGCGGTCGAGGCCAATTCCCTGCTGGAACTCGAGCCGCCGGTCCACACACGGCTCCGGACGCTGGTCAACCGAGCATTCGTTTCGCGCCAGGTCGAGCGGCTGCGGCCGCAGATCGAGAGCCTTGCAAACGAACTGGTTGACCGGTTTGAAAGGGATGGCCAGGTCGACCTGCTGCCGGCCTATGCCGCGCCGCTGCCCATCACCATCATTGCCGAAATGCTAGGCGTGCCTGTCGATATGGGACCGCAGCTTCTCGGCTGGTCGCACGACATGGTGGCCATGTACATGCACGGCCGGACCCGCGAGACCGAGGAGAAGGCGAATGCCGCCGCCGGCGCGTTCGCTGAGTTCCTGCGCTCCTATGCCGCCGAGCGCCGCAAGAACCCGGGCGACGATCTTTTGAGCCTGCTGATCTCGGCGCACGAAGACGGCCAGAAACTCAGCGAAGACGAGCTGGTTTCGTCGGCAATCCTGCTTTTGAACGCCGGCCACGAGGCGACGGTCCACCAGACCGGAAATGCCGTCAACGCGATCCTTGCGCAGGGCGGCGATCCGCGCCGCTTCTTCGCCACGCCCGAAGCGACCGCGGCGACGGTAGAGGAATGCCTGCGCTTCGATGCGCCGCTGCACATGTTCACGCGCTACGCCTATGGCGAGCTAGATGCGGGCGACGGCGTGACGGTGCAGCCGGGCGACCAGGTCGGCCTGCTGCTCGCCTGCGCCAATCGCGATCCCCTCGCCTTCGCCGAACCGGCGCGTTTCGATCCCGAACGGCCGGACCAGAAGAACGCGTCCTTCGGCGCCGGCATTCATTTTTGCATCGGCGCGCCACTGGCCAGGCTGGAACTCCAGGCGTCGCTGAAAGTGCTGTTCGACCGCCTGCCGGGGATCAGGCTGGCGGCAGAACCACGCTTCCGCGACACCTATCATTTCCACGGGCTGGAAAAACTGAAAGTGACGTTCTGACGTCCGGCGCTACAACGGACGCGGCCGGCGGGGCTCTCCCAGCGCGCATTCCAGCGCCTTGCGGTCCCAGCCGCCAAGATCGGCAGCCGCACGGAATGTCGAATCCAGGAAGGCCATGAGCGTTGCTTCGGGATCGTCCGCGCGCCGCACAGCGTCATAGGGAAGCAGAAACTCACCGAGGCTCGTTTCGAAATAGGCTGCCTCCGGCGAGACATGCGCATCGGCAAATCCGTCCGGAGCGGGATAGGCATAAGAATAAAACGCCGGGAAGTCGATCGGCCCTCCGCCCGGCCAGAAGCCTGCTGAGGAGACCTCGTGGCTATAGGCCTCCCGCGTTACATCGTTCGGCAATGCGGGGACTCCACCGGGGTGCGACGGAGCCGTGCGGCCTGAAAAGCGGGTCACCGCAAGATCGAAACTCCCCCAGAACAAATGCACCGGACTGACTTTTCCGAGAAACGCAGTCCGAAACCGCTTCAAAACCCGATCCACGGCGACGCTCGCCTGGAAGAAGCGCTTCACCGCGTCAGCATCATAGGGACGTTCCGCGCGATCCTCCTCGAACGGCACCGGGTCGGGGATCTCGTTCGGGCAGCCGTCAAAATCGGCCACACCACCCAGTTGTCGAACGATGTCTATGAACCGGGCGTGAAAGGACGCGACCGACATCGAACCGAGTGCGAACCGCGCGGTCCGGCCATCGGTCGCGGTTCCGACGACCGCATGCTCGATCAGGTCGAAGGCGATGTCGATACCGCCCGGCCCGTCAGGAATGATCGATGTCGTGAAGCCGCGCGCATCGACGTAGAAAGTCGCATGCCAGGAATGGTTGACCCATGGCGTGCGGGCAAGCCGGTATTTTCCGACGATCTGCGTATAGAGATGCAGCGCCGAGCAGGTTTCGCGCCAGGGCTGGTACGGAATGTCGGGCCACGGAACTTTCAAGCTCTCCCCTCCTGTCCTACACCCTCACCACGTATTCCTTGCGCGTCGTCTCGATCACTTCCCAGGTTCCCTTGAACCCAGGCCGCAGGACGAAGCTGTCGCCTGCCCTGACCGTGCGCGCCTCGCCGCCATCCTCGGAGATGACCGAGACGCCGGACAGAATGTGGCAGAACTCCCACTCGTCATATTCGATCCGCCATTTGCCAGGCGTCGCTTCCCAGACGCCGGCATAGAGGCCGCCTTCGGCCTCCTCGACGTTCCAGGTCCTGAACTTCGGATTGCCGGAAATCAGCCTTCCCTCGGCCGGTGCGCCGGCTTCCGGCTCGGTGCCGGCGATTGCGATTGCGCGGAAATGCGAGACATACATGGCTCACCCCAACTTCGAAAATACCTGCTCCAGATCGGCGATGATGTCCTCGACGTCTTCAATGCCGACCGAAAGCCGGATGACGTCCGGCCCGGCGCCCGCGGCGATCTTCTGCTCGTCCGAAAGCTGGCGATGGGTGGTCGAGGCCGGATGGATGACCAGCGATTTGGTGTCGCCGATATTGGCAAGATGCGAGAACAGCTCCAGCCCCTCGACCAGCTTGATGCCGGCGGGATAGCCGCCCTTGAGGCCGAAGGTGAACACGGCGCCGGCGCCGAGCGGCGAATATTTCTGCTGCAACGCATGGTTCTTGTCTCCCTCAAGTCCGGGATATGAGACCCAGGCGACCTGCGGCTGCTTCGACAGCCACTCCGCGACCTTCTGCGCATTGTCGCAATGGCGCTGCATCCTGAGCGGCAGGGTTTCGAGCCCGGTCAGGATCAGGAAGGCGTTGAGCGGCGCAATCGCCGGGCCGAAATCGCGCAGGCCGAGCACACGGCAGGCGATGGCGAAGGCGAAATTGCCGAAAGTCTCGTGCAGCACCACGCCGCCATATTCGGGACGCGGCTCCGACAGCATCGGATAATTGCCGGATTTCGACCAGTCGAAGGTGCCGCCGTCGACGATCGCCCCGCCCATCGAATTACCATGGCCGCCGATAAACTTGGTGAGCGAGTGGACGACGATGTCGGCGCCGTGCTCGATCGGGCGAAGCAGATAAGGGGTGGCCATGGTGTTGTCGACGATCAGCGGCAGGCCATGCCTGCGGGCGATCTCGCCGATGGCCTCGATGTCCACGAACTCGCCGCCCGGATTGGCGAGGCTCTCGACGAAGATGCCGCGCGTCTTGCCGTCGATCTGGTTTTCGAAAGTCGATATGTCGTTGGTGTCGGCCCAGCGCACCTCCCAGTCGAAATTCTTGAAGGCATGGCCGAACTGGTTGATCGAGCCGCCATAGAGCTTACGCGCCGCGATGAAATTCTCACCGGGCTTGAGGATCGTGTGGAAAACGAGGAACTGCGCGGCATGGCCGGAAGCCGTCGCCAGCGCCGCGGTGCCGCCTTCGAGGGCGGCGACGCGCTCCTCCAGCACCGCCTGGGTCGGGTTCATGATGCGCGTATAGATGTTGCCGAATGCCTTCAGGCCGAACAGCGAGGCCGCGTGATCGACATCGTCAAAAACATAAGCTGTCGTCTGGTAGATCGGCGTGGCACGCGCGCCGGTCGCCGGATCCGGCTTTGCGCCGGCATGGACGGCAAGCGTGTTGAACCCCGGTATGCGCTGAGACATTCTCTTCCTCTCCCAAAGCCCAACGCACGACCTCGAAAACCGCAATCGGTTTTCCTGAATGTCATGCGCAGATCCAAATTTTTAGAGCGTCCTTTGCGCATCGGAAAGGACGCGCGGCGCTCTAGACAAACGCCGGGCTATTCTTGGCGAAGCCCGGCTGCGAATGCAAAGGACAAATATCCGGCATAGCCGCCCCCGCGAGCCGCCCGTGCGCAAAAGCGCGCGATCAGGGAAATGGATTTGCGCGGATCTATCGCTGGCGGACGCCAAAGCTCTGGAAACCCGAACGCATGATCGGCTTCTTCGACGACAGCACGCCGGAATTCACGCCGTTCCAGCCGATCTCGCCTGCAAGCCTCGCATATTCGATCTTCGGGCAGCGGTTCATCACCACCTTGACGCCTGCCGCCTCCGCTTTGGCTGCCGCTTCGTCGTTGCGAACGGTCAATTGCATCCAGATCACCTTCGGCAGCGGGTCGAGAGCCATCGCCTCATCGACGATCGGCGGCACGGCGCTGGACGCCCGGAAGATGTCGACCATGTCGATCTTCATCGGAATGTCGGCAAGCCGTGCATAGACCACGCGGCCAAGTATCTGCTTGCCGGCCTGCCCCGGATTGACCGGGTAAACGTCGAACCCTTTGGCAAGAAGGTATTTCAGGACGAAAAAGCTCGGCCGGACATCATTGGCCGACGCGCCGACGATGGCGATCGTCTTCACCGAGTTCAGGATGCCGGAGATGTAGGAGTTGTCGTAGGAATCGTGATTCATGCAGGGAGCGAAATACGCCCTTCCGCGTCGATCGGGAAGTCCGGATTGTGGGCCACCTCCCACAAATTGCCTTCTGTATCGGCGAAATAGCCGTACCAGCCGCCCCAGAAGGCGCGCTGCGCCGGCTTTACCACCTGTCCGCCGGCCATTTGCGCAGCCGCCAGAACCTCGTCGACTTCCGCGTCCGAGCGCGTGTTGTAGGCGAGGTAGACGCGCGAGGGCCCATCGCCGAAGCCGACGCCGGAATCCGCCTCGGCGCTTTCGCGCGGGAACAGCGACAGAATAGCGCCGCCCATCTGGAAAAAGGCCACGCCGTCCGTAATGCGGTGGCGCTTCAGGCCCATGGCTTCATAGAACCGGGTCGCGCGGTCAAGATCGTCGACGGCGATCGTGATGATCGAGATGCGCGGCTCCATCTATTCCCCCGTCCATTTCGGGTCGCGCTTGCCGATGAAGGCGCCGATGCCCTCCTCGGCGTCGCGGGCCAGCATGTTCTCGACCATCACCCGCGAGGCGTATTCATAGGCTTCCGCCAGGCCCATCTCCGCCTGAGCGTAGAATGCTTCCTTCCCGATCTTCAGGGTCAAAGGCGATTTGGACGCAATGGTTTGAGCGTATTTCGTCACAATCTGCGTCAGGTACTCGCGCGGCACCACGCGGTTGATGAGCCCGAAATCCTTCGCCGTAGACGCGTCGAACATTTCGCCGGTGAGCAACATTTCCATGGCATGCTTTGGCTTTACGCCTCGCACCAGGGCGACGCCCGGCGTCGTGCAAAATAGCCCGACATTGATGCCGTTGACGCCGAATGTGGCCTGATCGGAGGCAATGGCGAGGTCGCAGGACGCGACGAGTTGGCAGCCTGCCGCGGTGGCGATGCCGTCGACTTCGGCGACTACCGGCTTCGGATGCCGGACGATCGACTGCATCAGACGCGAGCACATGGCGAAGGTTTCCTCGAAGAACGCCTTGCCGTTGTCGGCGTCCGTTCGGCGCGTATTCATCTCCTTCAAATCATGGCCGGCGCAGAAAACCTTGCCCGAGGCGGCAAGCACGATGACGCGCACCGCCTTGTCATCGCGTGCCCGGTCGAGTTCCGCCTGCAGCGATTCCATGGCTGCGATCGAGAGCGCATTGGCCGGTGGGCGCGCCAGTGTGACGTGCAGGATGCCGTTCTCCAGCACCGAGAAAACCGGCCCTTCCGGGGCGCGCTTGATCGCGAGAATTTCCGCCATGTCGATCCTCTAATGTTTCTCTGGAGCAACGGAAACCGCTCCTCAGGCTCGAATAAATATCATCCGCCGGGTTGATGAACAGGGGCAGCGTGTGTTTTCTGGCTTCCGTTTACGCGAACGGAAGCGGCGCTACCGCCCGCATCGATGCCGACGGAGACGGAAAATGCCGGTTCAAGCAGGCCTGATGCCGATAATGACGGCCGGCGAGGTCAACGAGCTCCTGAAATCGGTCTATCCACAACTGAACGACAAGTTTCCCTTTTACGAGACGGTCGATGTCTTCCCCGGCGGCTGCACGGTGCGGCTCAATGCCGACGAGCGGCACCTGCGCCCCGGCGGCACGGTTTCGGGCCCGTCGCTGTTCACGCTTGCCGACATAGGCGGCTATGTTTGCGTGCTCTCGCATGCCGGACCCGACGCGTTGTCGGTGACGACCAACCTCAACATCAACTTCGTGCGCAAGGCTGAGGCCGGACCGATCGACGGCCATTGCCGCATCCTGAAGCTCGGCAAGAGCCTGATGGTGTTCGAAATAGAGATCGTCGCGGGTCCGGACGGCCAGACGGTGGCGCACGCAACGGGAACCTACTCGATCCCACCGAAGCGCGGTTGAATCGCAGGCAGTCGCTGTCGGCTTAGGAGGAACGATAAGCGGGGAGCACCGTTGGGTCGGCGAGCCATCCGGTCCCAGCAGATGCCTGATCCAGTAACCTACGCAGCGTTCCTCGGAGCCGTCCTTGCCTATCAGCTTTCCGGGATAGGTCCCGACATGATGCTGGTCATTGGCCGGGGGGTCGCTCAGGGTTGGCGGGTCGCTCTGGCGACCGCGGTCGGATGCGTCGCCGCGGGGTTCATTCAGATACCGCTGCTTGCGCTGGGACTTGTCTCGCTTATCAGTTCCTCGCCGGCGCTTTATGCTTTGCTCCAACTTCTGGGCGCCGGGTATCTCATCTATGTCGGGCTGAAATTTCTGTTTGCCGGGAAAAAATATTTCGGCTTCGCCGGGACGGGCGAGGCGTCGAAGCCGAGCCTCACGGGCGCGTTTCGACAAGGCGTTATCTGCAATTTGACGAACCCGACCGTGCTGGCGTTCATGCTCGCCATTCTCCCGCAATTCGTCCACCTTTCGTCCGGTCCTGCGGCGATGCAGTTCCTGATACTGGGCGCGACGATGAAACTAAGCGGCCTCGTGATGCTCGGCTCCGTGGCGCTCGCATCGGGCGCCGTTGGAGGCTGGCTTATGCGCAACCGGTCATTCCAGCTGTGGCAACAACGCTTTGCCGGCGCGGTAATGATCGGCCTGGGACTTCAATTGTTGCTGTCAGGCAATCCTCGGGCCGACATGCGCTGAACCGCATCCCGGCCTCGATTTTGTATGTGGTATTGAAATACCATTGATCTATGGCGCTGTTTTAGCTAGATTATTCCAGCGCACACACCTTGGCTTTGTCTTGACGCAACTCTCGCCCTCCCTTATAAGCCACTCTAAAGCAGCGGCCATACCGGCCGCCGTTTTATTTTTGGCGGACCGGAAAGCTGGCCTGCCAATCCAAGCAACAAGAAACGCCTTCCCCCGGGAAGGTCCTGAAGAAAGCAAATCTCCATGAAAACCTTTTCGCAGAAGCCTGCGGACGTGGTGAAGAAGTGGGTGCTGATCGACGCCGAGGGTCTCGTCGTCGGCCGTCTCGCCACCGTCGTCGCCAACCGTCTCCGCGGCAAGCACAAGCCCTCCTTCACGCCCCATGTCGATGACGGCGACAACGTCATCATCATCAACGCAGACAAGGTCGTGTTTACCGGTAAGAAATTCACCGACAAGGTGTACTACTGGCATACCGGCCACCCCGGCGGCATCAAGGAGCGCACCGCGCGCCAGCTGCTCGAGGGCCGCTTCCCCGAGCGCGTGCTTGAAAAGGCCGTGGAACGCATGATCCCGCGTGGCCCGCTCGGCCGTCGCCAGATGAAGAATCTCCGCGTCTATGCCGGCGCCGACCATCCTCACGTCGCCCAGCAGCCCGAGACGCTCGACGTCGCCGCGCTGAACGGCAAGAACAAGAAGGTTTCCTGATATGGCCGATTTGAACTCGCTCGCCGATCTCGGCACGGTGGCCCCGACCGCGCAGCCCGCTGCACCTGTCTATGTCCAGAAGCTGGACAAGCAGGGCCGCGCCTACGCCACCGGAAAGCGCAAGGACGCCATCGCCCGCGTCTGGGTCAAGCCCGGCTCCGGCAAGATCGTCGTCAACGACAAGGAATTCGCCGCCTATTTCGCGCGTCCGGTGCTGCAGATGATCCTGAAGCAGCCGATCGTCGCCGCCAGCCGCGAAGGCCAGTTCGACATCATAGCAACCGTTGTCGGCGGCGGCCTGTCGGGCCAGGCCGGCGCAGTGCGTCACGGCATCTCCAAGGCGCTGACCTATTACGAGCCCGGCCTGCGCGGCGTGCTCAAGAAGGGCGGCTTCCTGACCCGCGACAGCCGCACCGTCGAGCGCAAGAAGTACGGCAAGGCAAAGGCCCGCCGCAGCTTCCAGTTCTCGAAGCGCTGATTTCAGGACGTTTGGCCCGATTGCACCACCGAAAAGCCGCCTCCGGGCGGCTTTTTCCTTATGCACCAAACATCTGCAATCAATTGATGCTGGCGGTGCCGGCTGGCTCGGGCTGCTCGGCATAGGGAACACGGTAGCCGTTCTTCTCCAGCCATTCGATGGCGGCTTTGGGTTCATCGGTCTGGATGATCGTCGCTCCCTGCTCGGCCCAGAAGCCGAACGTCTCCTGCGGATAGTTCGCCTGCACCAGTTCGTCGCCGCGACCGCCGGCAAGATACCCGCCGGGCTTGTTGACGATGGTGAAGGTGTTGACCCACAAATGCCAGTCACCGCGCGCCGAAACGGCCCGGCTGCGGGCGCCGAATAGCGCGCCGCCATTCAAGGTCATGCCCCGGCTCTCGTCGCGCCAGGCGATCATTTCGACCACATCGGCCGAAAATGTCCGGCCCACCTTTTCGATGAAACGCACATCGTCGACCGCATCGTCGGCGATGATCGGCATGAAGCGGACGCCGGGGCCGATCGCGGCCATGGCCTCCGTCATCGCGCCGAGCTTTTCGGAATTCCAGAGGTTCTGCTTGATGATGACCTGGTCGGCCATGTCCATCTCGCGGGCAATTGCCGCGACGCCGGCAAGATCCTCGACCTCCATCTTGTTGTCGATGTTGACCATCACGCGGTCGCGGGTGACGGCGAACATGTCGCGCAGCGCCGGCACGCTTTCGGCCGTGACCTCGCCGGTTCCTTCCACCACCAGCCGGCAGTCCTTCAACTCGGCCAAGGTCCTTTCGACCGCCCTGCCCTTGCAGGTCGTGGTCCGGTCGAGCCAGCTGTCGTGCAGGACGATGTATTCGCCGTCCTTCGATTTTTGGACATCGAGTTCAACGATCTCGAAGCCGAGTTCGATCGAGCGCCTGACGCCGGCCATCGAGTTTTCGGCGTTGCGGATTCTGCCGCCTTCCTTCCAGCCGCCTCGGTGGGCGACGATCATCACATGGTCGCGCCACTGGTTGGCGTTTTCGAGCCGGTCCAAAATCTGCCGCATCCGCGAATCTTGCGCGGCGGCAGGAACAGCGAGTAGCCCGATAATGATCGCGCTCAGGGAAATGATGCGCATGCAAATCGCTCCGTGGCCGAGTAGCTGCGCGACGCATTAACGGCCGGTCATGACAGGCAAATGAATTTGGAAAAACCCCGCCGAACCGGACGGTCCGGCGGCGCCGGCCGCTTTTTTGTTGCACCTGCGTCGTATCCGGCCAATACCTTGCCCTCCGCAAAACAGAGGGGAACCCCGCACGATGCCAGCCAGCTCCATCGATCACGCCTTCACCGCGCGCAGCAATACAGGCGCAGCCGGCGATCCGACCTATGCCGGCGCGCTGTCCTTCATGCGCCGCCGTTATACGAAAAACGTGAAGGGCGCGGACGTCGTGATTTGGGGCATTCCTTTCGACGCCGCGGTGACCAACAGGCCCGGCGCGCGCTTCGGTCCGCAGGCTATCCGCCGCGCTTCGGCGATCTTCGACAACGATCCGCAATATCCCTTCCACCTCGACCTGTTCGACAAGCTCGGCGTCGTCGACTACGGCGATTGCCTGCTGGATAACGGCAACCACCAGAAGACGCCGAAGACGATCGAGCGCGAGGCCGCAAGACTGATCTCTTCGGGCGCCTTCCTGCTGACGCTTGGTGGCGATCATTTCGTCACCTGGCCGCTGCTCAAGGCGCATGCGGCGGTGCACGGACCGCTGGCGCTGGTGCAGTTCGACGCCCATCAGGATACCTGGTTCGACGACGGCAAGCGTATCGACCACGGCTCGTTCGTCGCCCGCGCGGTTCGCGAAGGCATCGTCGATCCCGACCGCTCGATCCAGATCGGCGTGCGCACCCATGCGCCCGATGCGTTCGGGATAAAGATCCTGCACGGCTACGAGGTCGAGGAAATGCGCGCGGCCGACATCGCCTACGCCATCGCCGAACGCACCGGCGGCCGGAAGACCTATGTGACCTTCGACATAGACTGTCTCGACCCTGCCTATGCGCCCGGCACCGGCACGCCCGTCGCCGGCGGCCCATCCTCGGCCAAGATACTTTCGGTGCTTCGGCAGATGACGCAGATCGACATTGTCGGCGCCGATATCGTAGAGGTTGCGCCCGCCTACGACCATGCCGATATTACGGCGATCGCCGGGGCATCGGTGGCGCTGCACTATATCGGGCTGCTGGCGGAGCGTAAGGCGAGGCTCGAGGCGCTGAACAACAACGGTATTACTGCGCTGAACCAGGGCAGCGGTATATAGATTCGGACGGGACGGCAGGCATGAAACCAAAGATATTCATCGACGGCGAGCACGGCACGACCGGGCTGCAGATCCGCACCCGCCTCGCCCGGCGCGCCGACCTGGACGTTCTGTCGATTCCCGAGGCCGAGCGGCGCAACATGGACATGCGCGCCGATTTCCTGAAATCGGCCGACGTCGCCATCCTCTGTCTGCCGGACGATGCTTCGAGGGAGGCGGTCGGCATCCTTGAGGGAAAAAATTCAACCCGCATCATTGACACATCGACGGCATTCCGCGTCCATCCCGACTGGGCCTACGGCTTTGCCGAACTGGATTCCGAACAGCGCGACAAGATCGCCGAGGCGCGGCTGGTCGCCAATCCCGGCTGCTATCCGACCGGCGCGATCGCACTGATCCGCCCGCTGGTGGCTGCAGGCATCCTGTCCGCCGATCATCCGGTCACGGTCAACGCCGTCTCCGGCTATACGGGCGGCGGCAAGCAGATGATTGCGCAGATGGAGGACGCCGCGCGCGAGGACCATATCTCCGCGCCGCATTTCCTCTACGGTCTCACTCTGCAGCACAAGCACGTGCCCGAAATGCAGAAGCACGGGTTGCTCGAACGCCGGCCGATCTTTTCGCCGAGCGTCGGCCGCTTCGCACAGGGCATGATCGTGCAGGTTCCGCTGCATTTGTCGGACCTCAACGGCACGTCCTCGCTGGGCGAGATCCACGCGACGCTGGAGGCGCACTACGCCGGCCAGGACGTTGTTCAGGTCGTGCCTCTGGCGGAAAGCGCAAAGCTCGCCCGCCTCGATCCGACTGAGCTCAACGACACCGACCTGATGAAGCTCTATGTCTTCGGCACCGAGGGCCAGGGGCAGGTCAATCTGGTCGCGCTGCTCGACAATCTCGGCAAGGGCGCGTCAGGCGCCGCGGTCCAGAACATGGATATCATGCTGGGATTGAAGCACTAGGCGGGCGTCCTTCGAGGCTCGCTACAACTGCGCCAGTAATCATGCCACAGCATGGCCGGCCAGCAACTCCAGCGCCTTGACCAGGCCGGAGTGATCGTCCTTCGCCCCGCCATTCGCGGCGCAGGCGGAAAAGAGCTGCTGCGTGTTCGAGGTGTTGGGCAGTGCAACGCCCAGTGATTTCGCGCCCTCCAGTGCGAGATTGAGATCCTTCTGGTGCAGTTCGATGCGGAATCCGGGCGCGAAGGTGCGCTTGATCATGCGCTCGCCATGCACTTCCAGGATGCGGGAATTTGCCAGCCCGCCCATCAGCGCCTGCCGCACTTTTGCCGGATCGGCGCCTGCTTTCGACGCGAACACCAGCGCCTCGGCCACCGCCTCGATGGTCAGCGCCACAACGATCTGGTTGGCGACCTTGGTGGTCTGGCCGACGCCGTTTGCCCCGACCAGCGTGATATTCTTGCCCATCTTCTCGAAGACTGGCCTCGCCCGCTCGAATGCCCGCTCCTCGCCGCCGACCATGATGGTCAGCGACGCGGCCTTGGCGCCGACCTCGCCGCCCGATACCGGCGCATCGAGGTAGTCGCAGCCGAGCGCGTTGATTTTCTTGGCGAATTCCTTCGTCTCGATCGGCGAAATCGAGCTCATATCGATGACCAGCTTGTTCCGTGACAGGCCGTCGGCGACACCCTTCTCGCCGAACAGAACCTCGGCGACCTGCGGCGTGTCCGGCACCATCGTGATGACGATGTCGACCACGCGCGCCACCGCATCATGACCGGAAACGGCCTTCAGCCCCTTAGCAATCAAGTCCGCCGGCGGTTTTCTGCGATGGTCGCTTGCGACCACCTCATAACCCGCGTCCAGCAGATGCCCCGCCATCGGAGCGCCCATAATGCCAAGGCCGATGAAGCCGATCTTTTCCATTATTCTCGTCCTAAGCCTTTCACGCGGCTGCGTTTTCAGCGGTTTTGATGGCTTCCCGAAGCCATCCCAGCCCCGCCTCGGTGCTGGCCTTCGGCGTGTATTCCGCGCCCACCCAGCCGGCATAGCCGATGCGGTCGAGATGCTCGTAAAGGAACGGATAGTTGATCTCGCCCGTCCCCGGCTCGTGACGGCCGGGATTGTCCGCAAGCTGGATATGCGCGATGCGGCCGAGGTTTGCCTCGATGGTAGGGGCGAGATCCCCCTCCATGATTTGCATGTGGTAGATATCGTATTGCAGGAAAATATTCCCTGAGCCGACGCGGTCCATGACTGCCAATGCCTGGCTCGAACTGTTCAGGAAAAATCCCGGAATGTCGCGCGTGTTGATCGGCTCGATTAGCAGCTTTATGCCTTCCTTTTCAAGCTTCTCCGCTGCAAATTTCAGGTTTTCAACGAAGGTGCTTTCAAGCGCGTCGCGTCCTACGCCTTCCGGGGCTATCCCAGCCAGGCAATTGACCTGTCCGCAGCCGAGCGCCTTGGCGTAGGCGATCGCCGTGTCCACGCCCCTGCGGAACTCGTCGGTGCGGTCGGGGAAGATGGCGATGCCGCGCTCGCCTTTGCCCCAATCGCCGGGCGGAAGGTTGAACAGCACTTGGCTAAGCCCGTTCTTCTTCAGCCGTGCGGCAATCACTTCCCGCTCGTGATCGTATGGCCCGACATATTCGACGCCCTTGAAGCCTGCGCGTGCGGCAGCATCGAAGCGTTCGAGGAAATCATGCTCGCCAAAGAGCATTGAGAGGTTGGCTGAAAATCGCGGCATTCTTCTTCCCCTGAAATCAGTCGAGCAGCGCGATGGCTGTCGGCGCGTCTTCATTGCGCTCGGCAAGCTCTTCGAATTCAACGATATTGTCGATTTCCATGCCCATGGAAATGTTGGTGATGCGTTCGAGGATGAACTCGACCACCACCGGAACCTGGTGCTCCTTCACCAACCTTTCAGCCTCCGCAAATGCTGCCGCGCAATCTTCCGGCCGCTTCACGCGGATCGCCTTGCAGCCCATGGCTTCGGCGACGGCGACATGGTCGACGCCGTAGCCGGCCTCGGGGTCGCCCGCCCGGTTGATGTTTTCGAAGGCCAGGCTGACCTCGAAATCCATCGAGAACCCGCGCTGCGCCTGGCGGATCAGCCCGAGATAGGCATTGTTCACGACGACGTGGATGTAAGGCAGCCTGTGCTGCGCGCCGACGGCCAACTCCTCGATCATGAACTGGAAATCGTAATCGCCCGACAGCGCGACGATCATGCGGTCGGGATCCGCGGCGCGCACGCCGAGCGCCGCCGGCAGCGTCCAACCCAGCGGGCCGGCCTGGCCGCAATTGATCCAGTTGCGCGGCTTGAACACATGCAGGAACTGCGCCCCGGCGATCTGGCTAAGGCCGATCGTGGTGACGTAGCAGGTGTCGCGTCCGAAAGCCCTCGTCATCTCCTCATAGACGCGCTGCGGTTTCAGCGGCGTCTGGTCGAAATGCGTCTTGCGCTTCATGGTCTTCTTGCGCTGCTGGCACTCTCTCGCCCAGTCGCTCCAGTCGCGCAGCTTGCCCGCGGTTTTCCACTCGGTGGCGACGTCGAGCAGCATCTTCAGCGCTGCCCCGGCATCGGAGACGACGCCGAGATCCGGCGCGAAGACGCGGCCGATCTGCGTCGGTTCGATGTCGATGTGCACGAATTTGCGGCCGGCCGTGTAGGTCGCGACCGAGCCGGTGTGACGGTTGGCCCAGCGATTGCCGATGCCGAGCACGAAGTCTGAGGCGAGCATGGTGGCGTTGCCGTAGCGGTGTGATGTCTGCAAACCGCACATGCCAGCCATCAGGCGGTGGTCGTCGGGGATCGCGCCCCACCCCATCAGCGTCGGAATGACCGGCACGCCGGTGATTTCCGCGAATTCAATCAGCAGATCGGATGCGTCGGCATTGATGACACCGCCGCCGGCGACGATCAGCGGCTTCTCCGCCGCGTTCAGCATGGCAAGCGTCTTTTCCGCCTGGAGCCGCGACATTGCAGGCTTGTGGACGGCCAGCGGCTCGTATGCGTCGATGTCGAACTCGATCTCGGCAAGCTGGACGTCGACCGGCAGGTCGATCAGCACCGGCCCCGGCCGCCCGGAGCGCATCAGGAAGAACGCCTTCTGCAGCGCCATTGGCACCAGGTATGGCTCCATGACCGTCACCGCCCATTTGACGACGGGCGCAGCGATCGCGGCAATGTCGACGGCCTGGAAATCCTCCTTGTTCAGCCGGGCACGCGGCGCCTGGCCGGTGACGCACAGGATCGGAATGGAATCGGCGGCGGCCGAATAAAGCCCGGTGATCATGTCGGTGCCGGCCGGCCCGGAGGTGCCGACACACAGGCCGATATTGCCGGCCTTGGCGCGGGTAAAGCCTTCGGCCATATGAGAAGCGCCCTCGACATGGCGCGCCAGGATGTGGCGGACCGTGCCGCGCGCCTTCATCGCCGAATAGAACGGGTTGATCGCTGCACCCGGGACGCCGAACGCGCAGGAAATTCCTTCCTTTTCGAGAACGAGAACCGCCGCATCGACGGCGCGCATCCTGGCCATTTTCGTGGCTCCTCACCTGAAATCCGGTCCTGCCCAGAATGCCCGCAACGGGCTAGGAATTCAATTTTTTCAGAATATTTTTTCATTTTCAAGATAAGGCGCTTTGACGCTGATTTTTCAGCGTTTTCGGTTTTTCAAATTTTCCACTATTCCAAACTGTGAAATATTTTTTTATGTTCCACCTATGGACGCTACCGAAAAACGCCAGCGCGGTCGGCCCCGCGCCTTCGGCCCTTCTCTGGACGCCGGCCCGGTCCAGTCGCTCGACCGCGCGCTGCGTATATTGGCCATCGTCGCCGAAGGCAGCGGCCTATCGCTGAGCGAGATCGCGGCCAGATCCGCCCTCGCCGCCTCGACCGCCTATCGCATGCTGACCACGCTGGAGGCGCATGGCATGGTCGAGTTCGATCGCACCGATCAGCTCTGGTCGATCGGGGTGGAGACCTACCGCATGGGCTCGGCCTTCCTGCGCCGGCGCAAGCTGGTCGACCGCGCACGGGTGGTGATGCAGGATCTGATGGAAAAGACCGGCGAAACCGCCAATCTCGGCGTCGCCGAGGATGACTGCGTGGTGTTTGTCAGCCAGGTCGAGACGCATCAGGCGATCCGCGCCTTCTTCCGGCCGGGCACGCGCAGCTCGTTCCACGCTTCTGGGATCGGCAAGGCGGTTCTGGCGCATCTGCCGCAGGACCGGGTCGCCGCGATCATTCGAAAGACCGGCCTCGAAGGTTTTACCCAAAAGACTCTTTCCAGTCCGGCGGCGCTGGCGCGCGATCTTGCCGAAATCAGGGAGCGCGGCTGGTCGGTCGACGACGAGGAGCGGCACCCCGGCATGCGATGCGTCGCCGCCGCGATCTTCAACGAGTTCGGTGAGCCGATCGGTGGCGTGTCGGTATCGGGACCGACGGTGCAGATCACGGCTGAGCGCCTCGCCGCGGTCGGTCCGCTGGTGCGCGACGCGGCGGCCGAAATCACCGGCATGATCGGCGGCTTCGCACTGAAGGATTCACCTTCCCCCTGAATGCCGAGAAGGGCGGCTGACGCCGCCCCTTCGGCTTGTCTGGTTCGATCGTGTCCTCCTCTTACAGTCGACAATAGTGATAGTGGCCATCGAACCCGCGATAGGTGTCGGTGCGGTGGTCATAACTGCGAAACCGGGCGTAGCAGCGGGCGACATGGGCCTCCCAGGAACTGGCCGGCTGATATCCGCCGAAATAATGTCCATGATAAGCCGGCTGCGAACCGGCGATGGTAGCGCCGACGATGAAGCCGCCTATGCCAGCGATCGCCGCCGCCTCGCCGGGCGAAAGGCTTCCGGCCGATGACTGCTGGGTGGCTCCAAGAACGGCGCTGATAGCGATGACGGCGGCGGCACCGGAAACGAGAATGCGCTTGAACGACATGACGGTCTCCTTGATCCAATGGCCGAGGCGTCCATCCGCCTCACGCCAGTCAGTCGGGTCGACCGGGAAAAAGGTTCAGTCGTTCTTTCATTTTTAGGAGAGCAATTCGGCGAGGCTGCCCATGCCGGTCACGTGGCGCAGGTAGAACGCCAGCGCGATGAAACCGATGGCGAAGACGATGCCGTTCCAGTCAAGCGGGCGCTTCCTGTCGAAAAGCTTCAGGAGCAGAAACCAGACCAAAGCCACGAACAGAGCGACGACGACCAATCTCAGCATTGGCTGCCTCCTGGGAACCGGTGTTCACTCGCATTTGATATGGTGGCCATCGGGCGGATTTGTAGTCGGCACAGCCGCTTTCAACGGCCAAACGGCAGTCCGCACCGGATTCCGGTCGCGACTTTGGTCTTTACTGGCGCGGCAGATATGATAACCGAAGCCCCGCGCCCTTGTAGCTCAGCTGGTAGAGCAGCGGTTTTGTAAACCGAAGGTCGGCGGTTCGATTCCGTCCGGGGGCACCAAAACGCTCCAGACAAACCATTGAAAACGCTGCGCAAATCGCTGCGTTTCGCGTAAGTTGCAGCGTTTCTCTTCAATCGCTCCAGTTGAAACCCGTGGCCAAATTGCAGTTCCCGTGGCCACGCCGTGGCCACGGATTCACGAATCGTTCCGCCGGGAAAAGATGTCGCCGAGCAAGTTTCCGGCTTCCACATCCCTGACTTCGTCGCCGTGCAGATAAATATCCGCCGTGGTCGAAACCCTGCTATGACCCATCCGCCTCGACACGGTGACGATGTCAGTGCTGCGCACCAGATGGCTTCCCATCGTGTGACGGAAAACATGTGTCCCTCGCCGAACGCCCTGAACCCCTGCCCTGTCCAGTAGCAGCCTTATCCGCGACGTTGCCGTGTCCGGCTTCATCGGCAGGCCGCTTGGCTCCGGCAAGTAAAGCAGCGGCGAGCGGGTTTAACCGGCTCCGAAGGCAACCGCCTGCTCAAGGACGAAAAGCTTGTGCCGTGCGAACGTTTGCCACCCGGGCAGGTGTATTCGTTCACGTCCGGGTCGAACATGAAGTCGGCGCGCGAGAAAGTGCCGTCCGTGCGGTTGGACTTATCGAACACCGGGATATGCGGCGCGATCTCCCGTTCCTTGACCAACCAGGCGAGGTTCGCTGCCGATCCGTAGGCGCTGTCGGCGGCCAGGTACGCTGGCTTCAGGCCGAAGCGGTCCTCGGTCCTGTCAATCATGGTGCGCGCCGCTCCCACTTCTGCCTGCCGGATAGCGCGGGTGGCTTCTACGTCCAGGATGACGCCATGGTCGGTATCGATCAGATAGTTGGTCGCGTAGGCAAAGAAGGCATGACCCTTGTGCGCTCCGGTCCACTGTGCCGCTGGATCGGAAGGTGAGATGAACTTCGGCGTGACCTCACTTGCCGCCCCGAAAGCGGCATCATCCAGGGTTACGAGATACTCGCGCACCGCTCGACCGGCACCAAGATTGTCGCTGCGCCACTCGTTGCCCGGGATGGAGCGCTGTTTGTTGGCATCGGCCGCGATGAGGCTGGCGTCCACCGCGAACCCTTCGCCGCCGACCAAGCCTTCGCTCAAGCAGCGTTCCACGACTGTTTCGAAGAGGTGCCGCAGGATGTCGCTCTGTCGGAACCGGCCATGACGGTTGCGCGAGAAGGTCGAGTGGTCAGCGACCTTGCCGTCCAGCCCCAAACGGCAGAACCATCGATAGGCGAGGTTGAGGTGAACCTCCTCGCAGAGCCGTCGCTCGGACCGAATGCCCATACAATATCCGATGAGCAGCATCCGCATCATCAGTTCGGGGTCGATCGAGGGACGGCCGATGGTGCTGTAGAACGGCTTCAGCTCCGTGCGGACGCTTTCCAGATCAACGAACTGGTCGATCCTTCGAAGGAGGTGGTCATCAGGGACATGATCGTCGAGACAAAAATCGTAGAACAGCTGCGCCGGTGCCACCTGCCATCCCATCATCGTCCCGTTCCCTCCCGAATCAACAGGTGGATGGAATCACGGCACCGCCAGCCGATCAACGCCGACTAAATCAACACAATCCGCCAATTGCGGTCATTCGTAGCCCTCCTCCAAACCTGACGTTCGCGCGGCTGCTGGCGAACCTGACCCGACTATCGGAGGGTATGGCCGCCCGGATCCGCCTGGTCAGAGCATATGAACGAGGTAGGGTTTTGCCATCTCTTCCTGCACATAGGTTATCCCTGTTCGGCCAGCGCCGTGTGCAACGTTTTCGCCGCGATTTTGAAGATGAGTTGGCCTTCGACGCAAAACCTTGTGTTCGCGCGCCCTTCCCCGGAACCACAGTGCCTGCATAAGGCACGCTGCGCCTTAGGCCGACTTGCCGAGAGCTTTCAGGATAAAGCAGATCTGCTCGCGCAGGGCCGCTTCGGTGTCTTCGCCGTGTTGAACGCAGTGCTCGATCAGAATCGGGTGGAAGAACAACGTGAACGCGGTGTTGACCGCACGCGCCGCCCCCGCGGGATCTTCGACCTTGAATTCGCCCGCTTCGATGCCCTCGCGGATGATCGCCTCGAAGATCGTCACCATCCGCTCGAGATGCGCCTTGATGATCGCCCAGTTCTCCTGCAAGGCGGCGACAATCATGTCGTGCATGCGCTTTTCCTTGACCAGTGTCATTTTGTTGTGGTCGTGAACGGCGGTCAGGAGCCGGTCGAGTTTCTCCGAGGCCGGCGCGTTCGTGCGAGCGATCGCAAAGGCGATCTCAGCGACCTCATTCACGACCCGCCCGCATATGGCCTCGTTGATCGCGTCCCTGGAGAGGAAGAAGCGGTAGACGTTCGCCGGGCTCATGCCCAGTTCGGAGGCGATGTCGGCCACCGACGTCTTATGGTAGCCGATGCGGCGAAAGTGCTCCTCCGCCACCTCCAGGATGCGCGCGCGCACCTTGTCGGGATCAGTTCGCGTTCGAACCGGACGATTCATGGATATCTCCAGAACTGATGAATCGCATCTGCCAGGCTCGCCCTGAACGATCATCTGCAGGCGGCAAGTCGTGCGGCTGGCCCTCCGTATGTTCAGGCAAAGCCAGCAGGCGAAATCTTGACCCGTCTCCTCCGACAACAGGGCCCTATTCGGCAGCAATTGCTGTGGGCATTTCCAGTTCATCCGTCGAGTTGGATGGCTCCTCATGGACGTCGTCTGCTGTTGGCTTGATCCGGAACCACGCGGCATAGAGCGCCGGAAGGAAGAGCAGGATCAGCACCGTGCCGACCGCCGTGCCGCCGATCAGCGTGTAGGCCATCGATCCCCAGAAGACGGAGTGCGTGAGGGGGATGAAGGCGAGCACGGCGGCGAGTGCCGTCAGGATCACAGGCCTCGTGCGTTGCACTGTGGCCTCGATGACGGCGTGATAGCCGTCGAGGCCGGCAGCACGGTTTTCCTTGATCTGTTCGGTCAGGATCAGCGTGTTGCGCATCAGGATGCCGGCCAGTCCTATCATGCCCAGAATGGCGTTGAATCCGAAGGGCTGGTTGAAGGTGAGCAGCATCGGCACGACCCCGACAAGGCCAAGCGGTGCCGTCAGCATGACCATGGACATCGTCGAGAAGGATCGCACCTGCAGCATGATGATGATCAGCATGGCGGCGATCATGGCAGGGAAGACTTTGCCCAGCGCGGTGTTGGCCTTTTCAGCCTCCTCGATCGATCCGCCCAGTTCGATGCGATAGCCGGCCGGAAGGGATGCGATCAGCGGCTGAAGGGCCTTCATGATCTCCTTGGAAACCTCAGGCGGCTGGGTCGCCTCGTTGATATCCGAGCGGATCGTGATGACGGGCGTGCGATCGCGGCGCTTCAGGATCGGCTCTTCCAGACGAACTTCCGAATGGCCGATCTGGTCGAGCGGAATCTGCCGGCCGTCCCTGCTCATCAGTGAGAAATCGGCCAGACGCGCCGGATCCAGCCGCTCGTCGCCGGCGCTGCGGGCGACGATGGGGACATTGCGAATGTCCTCGCGGACCTGCGTGACGGGGATACCGGTGAGGAGGAATTGGAGCTGCTGGCCCACTTCCGCCGGCGAGAGCCCGATGAGATTCAGCCGATCCTGATCCGGGATGAAGCGGAGCACTGGCGTGCGATTGCCCCAATCGCGATTGGCCTGCCGCACGTCCGGGACGCCCCGCATGATGTCGAGGGCCTTCTCAGAGATGCTGTAGAGTTGCGCGGGATCAGGTCCCACGACCCGGAACTCGACCGGGAACGGCGTGTAGGGGCCGAAGACAAGCTGCGTGACGCGAATATAGGCCTCAGGCGCAAGCCCCTGAGACACTGCATCCCGGAGCCGGTGCTTCAACGCCTCACGCGCCTCGGCGTCCGGTGTCAACACGACGATCTTGGCGAAGGCGGGATCAGGCAGTTCCGGCGCCATCGCGAAGAAGAAGCGCGGAGCGCCCTGACCGACATAGCTCGTAACGATCTTGGCCTCGGGCTGGCTGTCCAGCCAATGTTCGAGCTTCTCGACCGTGGCGGTCGTCGTCTCGATGCTGGTGCCTTCCGGCAGGCGAACCTCCACCAGCACTTCGGGGCGGTCGGATGTCGGGAAGAACTGCTGTTTGAGGGAGCCCATGCCGACCACGGAAAGCGCGAAGGCGATGCCAACGATACCGCAGGTTACGAACTTGTGGCGCACGGCAAAGGTGATGAGCCGTCGCAGACGCCGATAATTCGGTGTGTCGTAAATCGCGTGGTGACCGCCTTCGACCGGTTTGATGTCGGGCAGCATCTTCACGCCAAGATAAGGCGTGAAGACCACCGCGACGATCCAGGAGACGATGAGGGCGAACCCCACGACCCAGAAGATGTTGCCGGCGTATTCGCCGGCCGTCGAGCGCGCAAAGCCCACCGGCAGGAAGCCGGCGATCGTCACGAGCGTTCCCGACAGCATCGGCGCCGCGGTGTGGCTCCACGCATAGGCCGCCGCCTTGATGCGGTCCATGCCCTCTTCCATTTTCACCACCATCACTTCGATGGCGATGATGGCGTCGTCAACGAGAAGACCGAGCGCCAGGATGAGAGCGCCGAGCGTGATGCGGTCGAAGAACCGGCCGGTTTCCAGCATGATGAGGAACACGACGGCAAGCGTCAGAGGGACGGCAGCCGCCACGACGATGCCGACGCGCCAGCCCAGGCTGGCAAGGCTCACCAGCAGCACGACGCCGAGTGCCATCGCGAACTTCATCATGAATTCGTCGACCGCCGAGGTGATGTTGACGGCCTGATCGGTCACCTTGTCGAGCGTCATTCCGAGCGGCAGTGTCTGTGCGATGGCCGCAGTCCTATCCTCCAGCGCCTTGCCGAGCGCGAGACCATCCCAGCCCTCCTGCATCACCGGCGCGAGCATGATGGTGGGCTCGCCCTGGCGCCGGATGAGATAGGTGGGAGGATCTTCGTAGCCGCGGCGGACTTCGGCGATGTCGGAGAGCTTCAGCGTCCGCCCCGAAGCGACAATCGGCGTCTCGGCGATCGCCTGAACGCTGTCATAAGCGCCGTCGACCCGGATGAAGACCCGAGGCCCCTGGGTGTCGATCGAGCCCGCCGGCGTGACGGTGTTCTGCCGCTGCAAGGCGGCGACGATGTCCTGTGCCGATACGCCGAGGGTAGCCAGCTTGGCGTATGAAAACTCGACGAATATCTGTTCGGGCCGCTCCCCGAGGATGTTGATCTTCTTGACGCCGGGCACGTGCAGGAGGTTCTGGCGGATCACCTCGGCCTGCCTCGCCAACTCACGCATCGGCATGCCCTTGGCCTTCAGCGCATAGAGGGCGAAGCTCACATCCGAATATTCGTCGTTGACGAAGGGGCCGAAGGCGCCGGATGGCAGGTTGCGGGCTTCATCGCCGAGCTTCTTACGAGCCTGGTAGAACTCCTCCTGCACGACTGACGGCGGTGTGCTGTCCTTCAGCGTGACCGTCATATACGCGTAGCCTGGCCGCGTGGTCGTCTCCACCCGATCGTACCAGGTCAGCTCCTGAAGCCGCTTCTCCAACGGTTCGGCGACAAGGTCCTGCATCTCGCGCGCCGTCGCGCCCGGCCATGCCGTCGTGACCGTCAGGGTTTTGATCGTGAAGTTGGGGTCCTCCGCCCGCCCGAGCATGACGAAAGCGTAGGCGCCGGCGGCGACCAGCAGGAGGATGAAGAACAGGGTGACGGCCCGTTCGCGAACGGCGATCGCGGAAAGATTGAAGCTCATCAGTTGGCCACTCCTATTTCCTCCACGTTCGTCCTGACGCTCGCGCTGTCCCGCAGTAGGTGAGCGCCAAGAGGACTGCGCTTGCCTAAGAAACGGGGCCTCTGACTGCGCTTCTGCTAGCTTGCAATTTGTTCGGCGACAGCTTCTTCGAGGCCAGCTTCCGCTTGGGCGGCAAGAGCATGGGCCGCTGCTTGTGAATCTTGGAATTCCTCGAGTGCATAGACCCGGCCCCACCGCAGGGTGAACACGTGGAGACCACGGTTGACGTACGGCGCGTCGCCGTTGAGCAGCGTTGCGGTGCCATCCCACTGCGCAAATACCGTGGTATGCCACGGCCAGCCCGTCACCCAGATGTTGTTGACCGTGATATGGAGAGTGGGCAGGACGCGGCCGAGGCGCTCAAACCATCGGCGCAGGGCTTCTTTGTCGTGGCGCTCACCACCAAGCGCGTGGGCGCCGGAAACGCGGTGATGGACATTCGACGCGACTGCCTTCACCGCCTCATCCCAGCGATGGTTATTGACATGGTCGAACGTCATTCGGATCTCTTTCTTGACAATGTAACTGTATATCATCGAACCCCTCCAACGGCGATCGCGGAAAGATTGAGGTTCATCGTCAGGTGCCCCCGCTTTCGGACGCAGTTCTGACGCGAGCGCCCTCCTGCAGAAGATGAGCCCCGAGCGAAACAATCGGATCGCCAGAGTTCATTCCGGAGATCACAGCGGTTTCGCTGGTCACACGAACAAGCTTGACAGGGCGAAAGTGGACGGTCGAGGAGGCGCTGTTCAGGATCCAAACGCCGGTCTTCTCGCCGTCATCAAGCACGGCTCCCAGCGGCACCTGGACTTCCGGATGCTTCGCCTGGCTTGCAAGCCGAATGGTTACGGTCGCGCCAAGCGGTGCTGCCGCGGCCTCACCGTCGAGCACATAACGGGCCTCATAGGTACGGGTCTGGGCATCGGCCGAGTTCGATAATTGCCGGAGATGTGCCGTATAACGACGCCCATCGCCACCATACACGCTGGCCTCGGCTGCCGAGCCGATCGCCGGCCGGATCGTTTCGGGAAGCGCGACCACCGCTTCGCGGGCACCAGCCTGGGCGGTCCGGACCACTGTCTGGCCGGCGGAGACGACCTGCCCCGGCTCGCCAAGCGTTTCAACCACCGTTCCATCCGCGTCCGCCAACAGGATCGCGTAGGTCGCCTCGTTCTCAGCGACCCGTGCTTCGGCGTCGGCGGCGGCAAGTTGTGCCTCGGCCGTGTCCGACGCTGCCTTCGCCTGCTCGTAGCGCTGACGTGGAACCCATCCATCTTTGAGCAAACTGGCGTACCGCCGTTCATCCGGTTTCGCCTGAACGACCATTGCACGCGCTGCGGCAACGGCGTTGCGCTTCGCCGTGAGCGCAAGACGAAGGTCGGTTTCGTCGATCCGCATCAGCGGCTGACCGGCTTTGACCTCCTGACCGACGTCCACGAGCCGTTCCACGATCTTGCCGGGCACGCGAAAGCCGAGATTGCTCTGCACCTTCGCCCCGATGATGCCGGTGAAGCCGTGTTCGGATCCGGTAACCGGCGCTGCCGTCACCAATCTGACGATCGGCGGTTCCTGCCGCGGGTCGCTCACGGCAGAGGCTTCCTGCGTGGGAATGGCAAGTGTGGCGAATGCCGCCGCCCCCGACGCTGCGACCAGGACACCGGCTAACACCACAAGATTCCTCTTTTTCATGCCCATCGCCTCGTGTCAAAATAGATTGCGTTCGCACTCTATAACTGATATAGATTTCGAATGCAATCTAAAAAAGGAGACTGACGATGCGCGTAAGTCGCACTCAGGCTGCGGAAAACCGCGAAACCGTGATCAATGTGGCAAGCCGCCTTTTTCGGGAGCGCGGCTTTGACGGTATCGGCCTTAAGGATCTGATGAAGGGTGCCGGGCTGACCCAAGGCGCCTTTTACAAGCAATTCGCTTCAAAGGAGGACCTGGCGGCGCAGGCGTCCAGACGGGCAATGGAGAGCGCCGCCCTCCGATGGTCGGCCGCGACTGCAGCAAAACCCGAGGATCCGCTTGGCGCGGTGATCGCGTTCTATCTCAGCATGGATCATCGCGGAGAAAGGATGGACGGCTGCCCGGTCGTTGCGCTCGGCTCGGATGTCGCCAGACAGGGCGCCGACGTGAAAGCGTCATTCGAAGCCGGGATCAGGGATTACCTCGAACTGCTCGGTAGCTGGGTTGGCGAGGCCGACGGCGATGAGCCCAGCGGCAAGGCCATGGCCATTCTCTCGACCATGGTCGGTGCGGTGGTCCTCTCGCGGGCCGTCAACGACCCCGACCTCGCGCAGGCCTTTCTGGAAGCGGCGACCGATCAGGTTCGCGAAGCAGTCGCCGCCTGAAGGGCGCGGGCAGCGCTGGCGGCACACCCAATTGAGAGGAGAATAGATGCGACGGATTGTTGTTACAGGCATGGGAGCGGTCACGCCGCTTGCTGCTGATGTCGACGCGTCCTGGTCGCGCCTCCTGGCCGGTCGCTCGGGGATCCGGAGACTTCCGGACGATGTCGTGGGAGACCTGCCGGCGAAGATCGGAGGAGTGGTTCCCCGCCTGGAAGAAGACCCCGAAGCCGGGTTCGATCCGGACGCCGTCCTGCCGCCGAAAGACCAGCGCAAGGTCGATCGGTTCATCCTCTTCGGGCTCGCGGCGGCGGAAGAGGCGCTTGCGCAGGCGAACTGGAAGCCTGCTTTGGAAAAGGATCGCCTGCGCACGGCCACGATCATCGCTTCAGGGATAGGCGGGTTCCCTGCTATCACCGAGGCGGTGCGCACAGTCGACCAGCGCGGTGTGCGCCGCTTGTCGCCGTTTACGATACCGTCCTTCCTGGTGAACCTCGCGGCAGGCCACATCTCGATCCGCTACGGCTTCAAAGGTCCGCTCGGCGCACCGGTGACGGCGTGCGCGGCCGGCATTCAGGCGATCGGCGATGCGGCTCGCCTTATCCGCGCCAATGAAGCCGATATCGCCGTATGCGGCGGTACGGAAGCATGCATGAACGTCGTCAGCCTCGGTGGGTTTGCCGCAGCACGCTCTCTTTCGACCTCCTTTAATCACCGCCCTGATGAGGCCTCCCGACCGTTCGACAAGTCGCGGGACGGCTTCGTCATGGGCGAAGGAGCCGGCATGCTGGTTATCGAGGAGTTGAACCACGCGCTTGCGCGCGGTGCAAAGCCGCTCGCCGAACTCGTTGGCTACGGCACGACGGCGGATGCTCATCACGTCACCTCCGGCCCCGAGGACGGCGACGGTGCGCGCCGAGCCATGGAGATCGCGATTGCCCAAGCCGGCATTTCGGCGCGTGACGTTCACCACCTCAATGCGCACGCGACCTCCACGCCGGTCGGCGATCTGGGGGAAATCGCGGCGATCAAAACACTCTTCGGCACAGATTTCGCGATAGCTGTCAGCGCAACGAAATCGGCAACCGGACATCTGCTCGGAGCCGCCGGTGGGCTTGGAGCCATCTTCGCGATCCTGGCGCTCAGGGATCAGCTGGCGCCGCCAACCCTCAATTTGAGCGCTCCGGATCCAGCCGGCGACGGGATCGACTTCGTCGCAAACCAAGCCCGCCCGATGGGAATGGATTACGCGATCTCCAATGGCTTCGGCTTCGGAGGCGTCAATGCCAGCGCGCTATTTCGACGCTGGACGAACTGACTGGCGCGAGCACCGGATGGGCCGGTGATTGAAACCACAGAGAAGGAAACTACTTCCATGAACAAGACCAATCCTGGCGTCGCCCTGGTGACGGGGGCGTCCACCGGCATCGGGCACGCGACGGCCAAAGCCCTGCAGAACGCGGGTTTTCGTGTGTTTGGAACCAGCCGTCGCGCGGTCGCCGAACGATCCGATGGCGTGACCATGCTGACCTGCGACGTCACCGATGACACGTCCGTGGCGAAACTGGTCGAGGACGTGCTGGCCGAGGCCGGGCGCATCGACCTGCTCGTCAATAATGCCGGCATGGGTCTGCTTGGTGGCGCGGAGGAGTCCTCGACCGCCCAGGCTCAGGCACTGTTCGACGTGAACGTCTTCGGCGTTCTGCGCGTGACCAACGCGGTCCTGCCGACAATGCGCCGCCAAGGCAAGGGCAGAATCGTTAATTTGAGCTCGGTGCAAGGGTTCATCCCAGCTCCCTATTTCGCGCTTTATTCGTCGACCAAACATGCCGTTGAAGGCTATTCCGAATCGCTCGACCATGAACTGCGCCCGTTCGGAATTCGCGTTGTATTGGTCGAGCCCGCCTACACCCGAACGTCATTCGAAGATAATCTCGCCAAGCCGGATCAGTTGCTTGAGATCTATGACGCCGCGCGCGCTGGCATGAATGTAGCCGTGCGGAAAGCGATGGAAAAAGGCGATGCGCCCGAAGTGGTAGTCAAGACCGTTTTGGCGGCTGCGACCGATCCGGCTCCGAAGAGGCGCTATGCGGCGGGCAAAATGGCGCGCCAGGTCAGTTTCCTGCGCCGTTTCGTCCCCGCATCGGCATTCGACAAGAGCCTGCGAAAGCAGCTCGGGCTGCCGGTCTGACGTCGACATCAGCGACATCCTGTTTTCGGTCGAACCGGCAGGGGCTGTGGGCGGGTTCCGGTAGTTGACACTCTCGACACTGTGCGAGGAGGGTGTGCATCTCTCGGGCGTCCTATCCGCGATTGAGACGGCCAATCTTCCCACATTCGCGCAGGGACACCCCCATGAGGATCGGAATCATCGGCGCTGGAACCATCGGCGCCACATTGGTACGAATGCTTCGGGCGCGTCCTCTCCCTAAAGCCGTCACTCCGCCCCGAAAAGAAACGGCGTCGAATACCCGTGGCCGTCATCATGGCGTTGAGTTTCGGGGCGCTGGTCTTGCTGTCGGTCGGCGGCGTGCTGGCGTTGTCGGTTGGCGCGAATGTTCGCAACACCTTCGACCTGCTCGGCGCCCAGTCGACGCTGCTGATCGATGCAAGGAGGATTCGCTGCGCGCCGAGATGGGACGCGCCGAGAGCGCGGTGGACGGCGTCGCGAAACTCTACGCCCAGGGCGAATTCCAGATCGACGGCGAGGAGATGTCGGCAGCACTTGCCGGTGCGCTCGCGGCAGCGCCGGGGGTGAACGCAATGTTGGTCTGCACGCCCGATGTTATCTGCAGGAGGGCGGCGGTCACCGGGAAGGGCAACGACAAGTTTCCCGCCGGAACGATCCGGGAGCTCCCCGCCGAGATCGAGAAATCGCCGCAGGTCCGCGCCGTTCTTGAAGAGCGCCAGCAGGTCGGCGGACGCCGGTGGCGCGCCTTCGTCGCCAACGAATACGGCCTGTTCGCCAATGTCTCGGCGCCGCTCGCGCGCGATGGCGCCACGAAGGCTTGGGTGATCGCCGCCGTCGAATTGCAGAATTTGTCCAAGATCACGCAGGAACTGTCGTCGCGCTTCGGCACGCATGCCTTCATTCTGGATGGCGACGGATCCATCCTGGCGGACCAGCGGCTGGCCGACCCGGATGCGCTGAAGAACGGCATCCTGCCGCTGACGCCGCTCGCCAGTTTCGGCGATCCGGTTCTCGCCGGATATGAGGCGCGCAAACCGGAAGCGGAATTCAGCATGGAGCGTACCCGCGATATCGAAATTGCCGAAATCCAGGTCGAGGACAAGGACGGTTCGGCATCCATGGGACGGAGAGAACACTTACATCGCCATCACCCGCAAGATCACCGGCTACGGCGACCGGCCGTGGACGCTCGGCGCGTATTTCAAGGCCAGTCAGATCAGTGACGGGATCGAGCGGGTCATGGGATCGGCCCTGCTCGGTCTTGGGGTGATGGCGGTGGCGGTCATCGTAGCGATCCTGCTTGGCAGGCGACTATCGCGCCCGATCCAGGCGATCGCCGGCCAGGCTATGCGCGTTGCCGATTTCGATCTCGACGGCGTGAGCCCCCTGCCGCGCAGCAGGGTGCTGGAGTTGGACAACCAGGCTTCGGCGTTCAATGCCATGCTGATCGGTCTGCGTGCATTCTCGACCTATATTCCGCGCTCGCTGGTGGCCAAGCTGGTGCGCACCGGGGAGGTCGGCATCGCCGAACCGCGCGAAGCGGTCGTCACCGTTATGTTCACCGATATCGCCGGCTTCACCACGCTGTCGGAGCAGATGGACGCCGCCGCCGCGGCGAGGCTGCTGAACCATCACTCGCGATCCTGTGCGGCGCGGTCGATGCACATGGCGGTACTGTCGACAAGTTCCTGGGCGATGGCATGCTGGCGTTCTTCGGCGCGCCGGACCGTCTGAAGGGCCATGCCGCCGCGGCCGTCCGCGCCGCCGCGGCGATCCGCGAGGAGCTGGAGAAGGACAATCTGGAAGGGATCGGCGAAGGCCGGCCTCCGCTTCATGTCCGCATCGGCATCCACACGGGCTCCGTTATTGTCGGCAATATCGGCGCATCCGACCGCGTCAACTATACGATCGTCGGCGACACCGTGAATGTCAGCCAACGGCTGCAGGACCTCGGCAAGCAGCTCGAACCGGGCGCCACCGCAGCAATCGCCATTTCCGGCGAGACCGCGTCGCGGCTCGACGAAAGGTTCGAAACGATCCCGGCGGGCAAGCACCGGCTGCGCGGACGCGGCGAGGCGACGGAGGTCTTCAAGCTTGGCAAAGTCGCGACGTCAGCCCCCTGTGGACGTTCACCGCGCCCAAGCGGGCTAAGTAAAATGCCACTTCCATACCGCTGATCGGCGACTTGAAGAAACCGACGACTTTGGGAATGGCTGCAGCCGGGTCACCTAGCGCCGTAGCTGATTTCAATTGGAACGGCAGGAACGGTGCAAAGTCGCTGGTTCCGGTCAACGTCCGCTTACGAGCCGCCAAATCGACCCAGCAAGGCCGGTTTGGGGCCGTGTATGGACGGCTCTCCGTTGGCAAGGGGTTCTTTGAGCGTTTGCAGTTGCTGGTTGGTGCGGCCATGTATCCGACCTGTAGGTGCGGCCTGTCATATGCCGCTGGCCATAATGCCATTCGCGCGGCTCAGGTCCCGATCGTAAGCTCGCACTCGAAGTGCACGGCCCCAGTGGGTTCTCCTGATCCGGCGGTTTCAACCGGCTTTGTGCATCAGCTCCTGTCCGCCCTTTCCAACCTCGTCGGCGCTCGCCCTGTCTCGTTCTATGCGATGACCGCTCCCTGTAGCGCTCGCCGCCTGTCATCAATGCCCAGACCATGCGGGCTGTCTTGTTAGCCAGTGCAACCGCCGCAACCTTGGTCGTTCGCCGTGCCATCAGTTGCACGAGCCATGGCCGCCTGGTTCCGTTCCGCTCGGCATAGCGGATGACCGCCATTGCGCCGACGACGAGCAACTGGCGCAGGTAGCGATTCCCGGCTTTGGAGATGCTGCCGAGCTTCTCCTTGCCCCCGCTCGAGTTCTGCTTGGGGACGAGCCCGATCCAAGCCGAGAGGCACCGCCCGGACTTGAATGCGTGCGGATCGGCGACGGTCGCGACGAACGCACTCGCCAGCAGCGGGCCCACGCCCGGAATCTCCATCAACCTGCGACCGAGCTCGGTCTCTCGCGCACTCGCCCGGACCCGGCGATCGTTTTCGAGGATCTGTTCCTTCACGACCTTGAGCTGCGCCTCGAGCATGCGCAGGCATAGCCGTGCGTCAGCGGGTATCCTGGCGTCGGTTTCGTCGTTGATAACGACAAGCAGTTGTTCGATCCCATTCCGCCCGATCGGCGCCACGACGCCGAACTCGGACATATGGGCTCGCAAGGCGTTCGATATCTGTGTGCGCTGGCGGTTGAGCATCAATCTAACCCGGTGCAGCATCATCACACTCTGTTGCTCGGGCGACTTCACCGGCACGAAGCGCATCGTCGGCCGCGTCACCGCCTCGCAGATCGCCTCTGCGTCTGCAGCATCGTTCTTCTGCCGCTTCAAGTAGGGCTTCACATACTGTGCCGGCAGCAGCCGCACATCGTGGCCAAGTGCGATGAGCTCACGAGCCCAATAATGCGACGAACTGCACGCCTCGATCCCGACCAGGCATCGCGGCAAGCTCTCGAAGAATGCCAGCACGCGCCCACGTGTAAGCTTCCTGCGAACGGCAACCTCACCAGCCGCATCCACGCCGTGGACTTGAAACACGGACTTTGCGATATCCAGACCGATCGTCGTAACGTTGCTCATCATAGCGCTCCTCCAGCTCTAATCCCGCGATCATACCGCAGGGAGGGAGGAGAGCCGTCCACCGCATCATGAGCGGACCAACGGCTTTCGGCGTCTAAGTGCGGGAAGCGGACGCTGCGCTCAACGGGTGGTCTGGATGGCGACCCACTCGGGCCTTCACCGACCTATATCCGTGGTGCACGATAGCAGACTTTCGCGGCTACCAGCGCTGGTGGCCCGAACTCGACTTCCCGAGGTATTTCCGACAGGCTTATCAGGTTGCGACAAATCGGAGTATCATTTCCACGGCGTTCTCACGCAGCTTCTCCTGCTCATCCGGCGCCCCAATGTCACGACCGAAGATCTTGGAAAACGTCGCGCGGTTGGAGACGTTGAAGAAGCACAGTGCGCTGACCTGCCAGTGCAATTCCAGTGGATCAAGGCCCGGCCTGAAATCCCCGGCTTCCACGCCACGCAGGTAGATTGAGGCGATGTGATCAATTGCGGTAACGTTCAGACCGCTGATGACTTCCGATCGTTCCAGATATTGCCCGTGATGAATGTTCTCAATCATCACCATGCGTATGAACTCTTCATGCTCGTGGTGGTGGTCGAACGTGAACTCGACGAGACGGCGCAGCGCCTCGCGAGGGGGAAGGCCATCGGTGTCGAGCTGATCCTCCCCCTTCGCGCACCGTCCGGTAGGCGTTTTCAAGGGCGCGGAGGTATAGTCCCTCCTTGTCCCCGAAGTAGTAGTAGATCATGCGTTTGGACGACTTGGTCCGGGCAGCAATCTCATCGATCCGCGCACCGGAAAGCCCGTTTAGAGCAAACTCTCTCGAAGCAGTTTCCAGAATGTCCCGCCGCGTGCCATCTGGATCCTGCGGGCGTTTGGGCGGCTCACGGCCCTTCCGGACCGGCGTTACGTGCGACATCGAAACCTCACTCCCGCTCTGCGGCGTTGACAAACTAACCAGTTCGTACATCATGCGCCCCAAGGGTCATTCTTTTACAGGGGGCGGCTCGACAAAGACAAGCGCTGCCGATGGCGATGCGGTTGGGAGGTTGAATGCCGGACAGAGTTGTGGCGATCGCGCAGGCGATCGAAACGTCGCTGCACACTCGGTCTGAGGAACTGGGCGGACATCCCGACGTGCTCGTCGGCCTTATCGGTCGCGGAATCCAGCTGTCCCGCACTCCCGCCATGCATGAACGTGAAGCAGAGCGGCTCGGCCTTTCGTGCGCATACGTTCTCGTTGATTTCGACGCCTTGGGACTTGGTGACGTTGACCTCGATGCCGCTCTTCGAGCTACCGCAGGCCTCGGCTTCAACGGAGTGAATGTAACCTATCCGTTCAAGCAGTCGGTGATGCCGCTGCTTGATGAACTCGCGCCGGAGGCCGAGGCGATCGGGGCGGTGAACACAGTCGTATTCGGCGAGCGGACGATCGGCCACAACACCGACCACTGGGGCTTCGCCGAGAGCTTTAGGTCGCAAATGAACGGCGTCTCGCTCGCTCACGTCACCGTTTTCGGCGCCGGCGGAGCGGGGTCCGCAGTCAGTGCTGCCCTAATCGGACTTGGCGCGACCCAGATCACCATCATCGATCCTGAGGGGGCGCGGGCGAACCACCTGGCGCGACGGCTTGCGCGGACAGGTGCAGCGGAGCTTGTTCATTCTAAAGACGCACACGTCGCAGTGACAGCGGCGGACGGCATCGTCAATACCACCCCGATCGGCATGGCGAAGCATCCTGGCACGCCGTTTCCTTCCGAATGGCTGCGGCCGGAGCAGTGGGTCGCCGACATCATCTATTTCCCGCGCGAAACGGAACTTCTTCTGCGGGCAAGCGAGATTGGCTGCCGCACACTTCCCGGCATTGGCATGGCGATCGGCCAGGCTGTTCGCGCGTTCGAGCATTTTACTGGGCGCGCGGCCGATATGGCGGCCATGGCGGGACATTTCGAGGCCGCTGCATGAACGCGCACGCTGCCCCGCTTTCGATCGATGCCGTCGTGCAGGGGGCCGATCATACCAGGAATCGCCGATATCCAAGCCTTGGCCAGCCGACGCCCTGGACAAGATCCGCGCACGTTTAGTTCCAACAGGGAGGAAACCTCATGAACATGCATTCGACGCGCCGCCAGTTTCTGGCGGGAACCGCTGTGGCCGGGGCACTCGTCGCATTCCCCGCTCTGGCCCAGGACAAGCCGAAGCTGCGGTTTTCGGCAGTGTTCTCGGAGCAGGACATCCGCGCCGAGATGATGAAGATGTTCGCCGATGCCATCAAGGACGACTTCGCCTTTGAAGGATATTACGGCGGCAACCTGTTCAAACAGGGTACCGAACTCGTCGCGATCCAGCGCGGCAATCTCGAGATGGGCAACATCGCACCGCAGGACATTTCCAAGCAGATCCCTGCCTGGTCGATCGTGACGGCCGGCTACCTGTTCCGTGACGCAGCTCACGTGAAGGCCTTCTTCGCCAGCGAGGCCGGCACCGAGTTGAAGAAGATGACCGAGGACGAGCTCGGGGTGAAGGTGCTCGGCCCGACATATTTTGGCGTCCGCCAGGTCGGTCTAAAGCCCGACAAGGAGATCAAGACGCCCGCCGACATGGTCGGCATCAAGCTGCGCATGCCCGGCGGCGACGCCTGGCAATTCCTCGGCGAGGCGCTGGGCGCCAACCCGACGCCGATGGCCTATGCCGAAGTCTACACCGGCCTTCAGACGGGCGCGATCGACGGTCAGGACAATCCGCTGCCCAACGTAGAGAACATGAAGTTCTATGAGGTGATGTCGCAGATCGTGCTCACCTCGCACCTTGTCGGCTTCGATCTGCTCGCCGTGTCGAAGAAGGCGTGGGACGAGATGGGCGCTGAGAAGCAGGCCAAATTCCAGGCCGCGGCCGACGCGGCGATCGACTTCTCGACGGACAAGCACCTGACGCGCGAAAAGGAACTGGTCGAAACGTTCAAGGGTAACGGACTGAAGATCTACGAGCCCGACGTCGCGGCCTTCCGTAAGCACGTGCAGGAGAAGTACCTTGCTTCCGACCTCGCCAAGGATTGGCCGGCCGGCATGGTGGACAAGATCAACGCGCTCTGAAGTCCATCGAACACGAACCGCCGGCTTTCATGGCCGGCGGTTTCGTCTGTTTGGTGCACAGCTGCCCCCGGGAGACCCACCGATGCTTGAACGCGCGCGACCCATCGCCGGCTGGCTCTACCGGCGAGGTGAAAACCTCATCGCCATCATGATCGGGGTGATGTTCTGCGCCTTTCTTCTGCAGGTTCTGTTCCGCTACATGCTGAACTGGCCGACCGGTTGGAGCAACGAACTTACCGTCGTCTTGTGGATCTGGGTCGTGCTCTTCGGGGCCGCCTTCGTGGTGCGCGAGGAAGAGGAAATCAGGTTCGACCTGGTCTATGGCGCCGTCGGCCAACGCGCGCGGCGCGTCATGACCGTTGTTTCCGCCGTAGCTCTCATCACCATCTACGGCTACTCCTTTCCGGCCGTCTTCGACTACGTCACGTTTATGAAGGTCGAAAGCACGGCCTATCTGAAGATCTCGCTTCGACTGGTTGTTCTCGATCTACATCGTCTTTGTCGTCGCGACTATCGCTCGCTACCTATGGCTGGCTTGGCAAGCGCTAAAGGGGCCTGCTCCCGAGGACTTCGACCCGACCAAGGCGAGTTCCGGCGTATGATGTTGCTTGACCCGTTTGCCCTGTCGCTGATTTCCATTGTCGCGCTCGCGCTGCTGGGGCTGCCGATCGGCCACGCGATGATTGCCTCGTCGATCCTTTATCTTTGGCTGGCCGGGCTCGACATGGGTACAGCCGCGGAGCAGATCCTCAACAGCCTCTATACCGGCTATCTCCTCCTCGCGGTTCCCATGTTCATTCTCGCGGCCGAGATCATGAATGCCGGCACAATGACCGAGCGGCTCCTGCATTTCTGCAATGCCGTCGTGGGACGCTTCCGCGGTGGTCTCGCCCAGGTCAACGTACTGCAATCCCTTATATTCGCTGGCATGTCCGGCTCGGCGATCGCCGATGCCGCGGGCACGGGGCGGATGATGCAGAAGCTGATGACCAAGGATGACAAATACCCGGCGAGCTATGCGGCGGCGCTGACCGCCGCAACGGCCGTGATCGGTCCGATCATCCCGCCATCGATCCCGCTCGTCATCTATGCCCTTGTGTCAGATGCCTCTATCGGCTTCCTGTTTATTGCCGGTATCGTTCCCGGCCTGCTCCTGGCTTTCGGGCAGATGTCGATCGTCGCAATAGACGCTCGGCGCAAAAACTTCCCGATCGAGAAGCCGATCCCGCTGCGCAAGCTTCCCGGTCTGACGCTGCGTGCGCTGCCGGCTCTTATGCTGCCGGTGGTTCTGCTGGTCGGCATCCGAGGCGGCGTGATGACACCGACGGAAGCGGCAGGAGTCGCCGCCGGTTACGCGCTCCTAATTTCGATCATCATCTATCGCAGCGTCACGGCATCTCAGCTCTATAGCGCCCTGCTGAACAGCGGCCGCACCACCGCCTCGATCGGCATGCTGCTCGCCGGCGCGATGGTGTTCAACTATGTCGTGACGGTAGAGAATATACCCCATTCCCTGTCGGCGCTGCTGATATCATGGGACCTGACGCCGACGCAGTTCCTGGTCATCGTTAACCTGCTCTTGCTTCTCCTTGGGTGCGTTCTCGAAGGAACAACGATCCTGCTAGTGATCGTGCCGGTTCTCATACCGACCGCCAAGGCGCTCGGAATTGATATGGTGCATTTCGGTGTGATGGTCGTGCTCAACATCATGCTTGGGCTGATCACGCCGCCTTACGGCCTGCTCCTTTTTATCATGACGCGCATAGCAGAAGTGCCGCTGCGCGACATTGTCCGCGACGTGATGCCTTTCCTCTTCGTCATGCTCATAGCGCTGGCAATCGTCACGTTCGCACCTGACACGGTGCTCTTCCTTCCCCGCCTTCTCGGATACCAAGGTTAACATGAAACCGATCTTTATCCTCAACGGCCCCAACCTGAATCGCCTCGGCAAGCGCGAGCCGGAGATCTACGGCACGACGACGCTGGCCGAAGTCGAAGCGATTTGTTTTGATGCTGCCGGCGACCGCCCGGTCCGCTTCCATCAGACCAATGCCGAGCATCAGCTCGTCGACTGGGTCCATGAGGCAATCGACGACGGCGCGGGCATCCTGATAAATCCCGCCGGCCTCAGCTTCCGTTCGATCCCGCTGCTCGATTCTCTGAAGATGTTCCCTGGCCCAATCCTGGAGTTCCACATCTCGAACATCCATCGCCGCGAGGAAATCTATCAGCACTCGCTTGTGTCCAAGATCGCCACGGCGGTGATGGCCGGACTTGGTCCACGCGGCTATGCGCACGGGGTGCGAGCGTTGATTGATTTGATTGACCAGAATTGACGATGACCTTGATCGCGATGGTCTCGACCAGCCGTCGTCGGCGAGAAACTGGCGATTATCGCGGCGGCCGGTTTCGACGGTGTAAGCGCAAAGACGATCTCGCGTATGGCTGATGCCAGGTGCATGGGCGGATGCCGCCGCGATTGGGAGGAGTTTCATGACACGCGCAGTCGGACTAATGCCGAGGGCAGTTTTATCGATTTCGTCTGCTCGCGAAGGCGTGGCGCTGGGCAAAGACGGGTAAGTCGACCATGGCACTTTTAGGAGATGCAGCAGTCGCCATGTGGTGGAACGTGACGCAAGACCACCAGACCGAATTCCACGAATGGCACTCCAAGGAGCATCTCCCGGAACGCCTCAGCATTCCCGGTTTCAATCGCGGCTCGCGGTGGCAACGGGAGAATGGCGGGGACTTCTTCGTTATCTATGAGCTCGCGGCGTACGAGACGCTGGTATCGGAGATCGTGAAAAAGGTGGCAACGCCATAGGTCGAGCGCGGGGAGTTTTGAAAGCATCCCAGCGGCTATGGCCAAAGGCTGCCGGGATGCCATTCAGGGGGCAAAACGCTGAGTTCAATCTGTCCCTTAGAATGCCGTTAGAATGCCGTTAGAATGCCGTTAGAATGCCGTTAGAATGCCGTTAGAATGCCGTTAGAATGCCGTTAGAATGCCAAAAGATGGTTAACGATTTACTGCGGAGCGTGACCGTCCGTCGCCTTCAAACCCGGCATAGGGAACGAGCGGCGGTTTCGGCTGGGGAACTTCCCCATTTGTGTTGGGGAAGTCGGCTTCGCAATTTTTCTTCTGGCCGGTCGGCAGGGTGGCCGGTTTCGCCAAGGCGACCAGACCGGCATTAAGCAGGCACAGCAAGGCCTGCTGTCGGCTTTCATGCTGGGCTGTGTGCCGGAACTCGCTGATCTTCTGATACGTCGTCAACGAAACCGAGATACGCAGGCTGATCTTCGGCGACTTGGCCTTACGCTGGTCGGGATGACGGGCGGCTTGCGGCATCGGGCGATTATGCCACGAGGAGCGAGGGCGGAAAAGCCGCAGCACCGTGGCCACGGCCCGCCTACGGCGCAGTTCCCCGTGGCCACGCCGTGGCCACGTTAGGCGGATTTGCGAAACAACCCTTTGAAATTGCTACTCGCGAGCGCGACTTCCCGCGGTTTTGTAAACCGAAGGTCGGCGGTTCGATTCCGTCCGGGGGCACCAGCACCCCGCCCGCGCGTCACCCATCCTTCTCGACAGCCTCAATCTCATTCAGGCCGGGCAGCCAGTGCAGCGCCGACCTGTGCCAGACCTGGCGCGACGGTACCAGTTGGTCGCGTTGCTTGGCCGTACCAACACGCACGCCATAAACCTTCGGCCCTTCGCCAACCGACGTCGCATAGATCGGCGTGCCGCATTCGGGACAAAATGCCTGGGCGCGCTTTGCGCCGCTTTCGGCCGTCTTTATATAGCTTTTAGGCTCCGCGGCAGTCAGCCTGAACTGGCTTTCAGGTACGGGAACGGTGACGCGGAACGCTGTTCCGGTGAGCACCTGGCAATCCGTGCAATGGCAGATGGTGACCTTTTCCGGGTCGACGGTCGCCTCGTAGCGCACGTGACCGCAATGACATGAACCGTCTATCCTCATGCGCAGTATCTCCTCTCGAGGCACTTCCCGGATGTTAACCGCGAATGCCACTTCGAAGAAAGGGCTCCCTTTGCAGATGGCGGGCCGCATGCTACCCCGCTTGCGGCGTAGCGGGGGCATGGGCCGGGAACGATGAACAAGGCCAGAAACACATTTGCTTTCACCTCCTCGGACGCGGCTGACGCCGAGCAGGCGGCGACGCGCCTTTCCGCCCGCTACGGGCACGTTCCCGTCGACAAGGCCGATGTCATCGTGGCGCTGGGCGGCGATGGATTTCTGCTTCAGACGCTGCGCGAGACGATGGGCACGGGCAAGCAGGTCTACGGCATGAACCGCGGCACGATCGGCTTCCTGATGAACGAATACCATGAAGACGAACTGCCCGAGCGCATTGCCGCCGCAGCCGCAGAGACAATCCGGCCGCTGGAAATGGATACGATCGGCGCCGACGGCTCGACCGCACATGCGCTCGCCATCAACGAGGTGTCGCTGTTTCGCCAATCCTATCAGGCAGCCAAGGTGCGCATCACCATCGACGGCAACATCCGCCTGGAGGAGTTGGTCTGCGACGGTGTGATGGTGGCGACGCCGGCGGGTTCGACGGCATACAACCTCTCCGCCCACGGCCCGATCCTGCCGCTCGATGCGCCGCTGCTCGCGCTGACGCCGGTCAGCCCGTTTCGCCCGCGCCGCTGGCGCGGCGCGCTTGTGTCGAAGAACTCCGTCGTGCGCTTCGACCTGCTGGAGCACAGCAAGCGTCCGGTGAATGCGGTTGCCGACCATACCGAGGTGAAGTCCGTTGTCACTGTCACCGTGCGGGAATCGCGGGATGCAACCGCCACGCTGCTCTTCGACGCCGGCCACTCCTGGAACGAGCGCATCCTGACGGAGCAATTCCGCTACTGAGCGGCGGGCATCCCGATACCGGAAGGCAGAAAGAAAACGGGTGACGCGGCGGAACCATGCCATCCATGTCGCATTAAGCGCTCGAAGGGATAAAACGTGGGCGATTAAGCATAGGAACGCGGCCAATGCTCCAGCAAAGCCGAGTTCGGTTGACAAATCGTGGACTTAGGCATATCGCGATGCAATATCGCAGTCGGCCTCCGTCTGCCGCGGACAATCCCGCCGCGCCCCTAACCAGCCAAAGCAGCCAAGAAACTTGTCCTCAGACAACCAGATCGCTCAAGAAGCGTTGACTTTCGCGGACCTCGGCCTGTCGGCCAAGGTCCTTTCCGCAGTCACCGACGCGGGTTACACCGTGCCGACCCCGATCCAGCTCGGCGCGATTCCGCACGCCTTGCAGGGCAAGGATGTGCTCGGCATCGCCCAGACCGGAACCGGCAAGACGGCCTCCTTCGTCCTGCCGATGCTGACACGGCTCGAAAAGGGTCGCGCCCGCGCCCGGATGCCGCGCACCCTGATCCTCGAGCCGACGCGCGAACTCGCCGCGCAGGTCGAGGAAAATTTCATAAAATATGGCAAGAACAACCGCCTCACCGTCGCCCTTCTGATCGGCGGCGTATCGTTCGAAGACCAGTTGAAGAAATTGGAGCGGGGCGTCGACGTGCTGATAGCGACGCCGGGCCGCCTGCTCGACCATTTCGAACGCGGTAAGCTGCTGCTCACCGGCGTCGAAATTCTCGTCATCGACGAAGCGGACCGGATGCTCGACATGGGCTTCATTCCAGATATCGAGCGCATTGCAAAGTTGATCCCGTTCACGCGTCAGACGCTGTTCTTCTCGGCGACGATGCCGCCGGAAATCACCAAGCTCACCGAGCAGTTCCTGCATGCGCCGGTGCGCGTCGAAGTCTCCAAGGCTGCTTCGAGCAGCACCAACATCACCCAGCGCCTCGTCAAGTCCGGCTCAAAGCCGTGGGACAAGCGCGAGACGCTGCGAAACCTCATCAATGCCGAGGCCGACGGCCTGAAGAACGCAATCATCTTCTGCAACCGCAAGGTCGAGGTCGCCGAACTGTTCCGTTCGCTGGTCAAGTACGATTTTGACGCCGGCGCGCTGCATGGCGACATGGACCAGCGCGCGCGCATGCAGATGCTTTCCAATTTCCGAGACGGCAAGCTGAAGCTGCTTGTTGCATCCGACGTGGCGGCGCGCGGACTGGACATTCCCGAGGTCAGCCACGTCTTCAACTACGACGTGCCGATCCACGCCGAGGATTATGTCCACCGCATCGGCCGCACCGGCCGCGCCGGCCGACTCGGCAAGGCCTTCACCATCGTCACCAAGTCCGACACGAAATATGTCGATGCAATCGAAAGGCTGACCGGCCTGAAGATCGAATGGCATGACGGCGACCTTTCGACCGTGGTGGCGTCGGAAGGCGAGGACGAGGCGCCGCGCCGCGGGCGCGGAGCCGGCGCGCCCCGCCGAAGCGGACGCAAGGACGACGCCGAGCGCAGACCACGCGGCGAACGCAGCCCGCGCTCCGCGGAGCCGAAGCCTGCCGAGGAAAAGGCGCAGCACCACCCGGAATTGCGTGCGGAGCCGGTAACCGCGGCCAATGACGAGCGCCCTGCTCGCCGGGACGCGATCAAGACGGAAAACGCCGAGCGCAAGGCGCGGCCGGAACGCGCGGAGCAGCCACGCGGCGATCGCCAGGAACGTCCGCGCCGCGAGGATCGCAACCGCCGGCCCCAGGAAGATAATGATGGAACGGTCGGATTCGGCGACGACATGCCGGCCTTCATGCGGGTCGCCGGCAAGGTCTGATTTATCCCTGGCGTCAATCCGCCGATCATGAATGCAAAAGACCCGCTGCGATCGCAGCGGGTCTTTTTTCAGGCGAAATTTCGTCGCGGAGCGCGAAATCAGGTCAACGGGGAAAGCTGGATTTCCACGCGGCGATTCTGCGCCCTTCCCTCGGTCGTGGCGTTCGAGGCGATCGGCCTCGTCTTGCCGAAACCGGTCACCGCGAAGCGTCGCGAATCGACGCCCTGGGCGCTCAGATAATTGGCGACCGACAGCGCGCGGCGCTGCGACAGGTCGAGATTGTGCTCGGCGCTGCCGGTGGAATCGGTGTGCCCAAACACGTCGACAATCGTCTGCTGATACCTGTTGAGGACCAGGGCGACCGAGTTCAGGGTCTGGTAGAAACCCGGCTTGATCGCATCCTGATCGATGCCGAAGGTGATGTCGGACGGCATGTTGAGGATGATCTGGTCGCCGGCGCGTGTGACGCTGACGCCGGTACCCTGGAGTTGCGCCCTGAGGTCAGCTTCGTTGCGGTCCATCGTCGCGCCGATCGCGCCGCCTGCCAGCGCACCGACGCCGGCCCCGATCAGGACCGCATTGCGCTGAGCCGTCCTGCTGCCGCCGACCGCCATGCCAGCCAGCGCGCCGAGGCCCGCGCCCAAGGCTGCACCGCCCGCGGTGTTGGAAACCTTCTGCTCGCCCGTATAGGGGTCTGTCGTGCACGCACCAAGAAACGCCGTCGCGACCAGCGCGGCAATCCATTTTCTGCTCATTCGGTAGTCCCTCTCCTGATCGTTCCCACAGGCTCGCGAGTCGCGCCTTCGGATTGCTTGTAGCAGGAAATGCGGCAAAAAGCGGTCGGGACAGGGTCGGCAAAAAGTCGGCTACCACAGATTCTTGCCGTCGATGACAACCACTTCGACGGCATCCAAATCGAAATCGTCGAACAGGCGCGAATTGACGCTGATCCTGGGATTGTCGAAATCGGGTTCGCCCGTACTGAAATCCGGCGTTTCAGTAAAGGTGCCGCAGCCGCACACCGCGCAAAAGCCGTGCTTCACGGTCCTGGAGCCCCATTGATAGATCGAAACGTTTTCCGGCGGCGTCAGCAGCTTGAACTGGCTGGGCACATAGTAGGCCCACAGCGAACCTCGTTTCGAGCAGAACGAACAGGTGCAGAAAGTGACGGTCCGCGGCGCTTCGCTGACCTCAAACATCGTCGCCTTGCAATGGCAGCTTCCGGTGAGCGCCATGTCGCCTCCTTCCGATCGATCGGCCAGCGGCTTCAGCCGACCATAATCGGCCCGTCCTGACAAGCTTCCACCAGGAGGAAAGGCGATCAGAAGGAGCGAGGCGGAACGAACAGACAGATGGTCCTGCCGTCACTGGCGCCGGCGACCGAACACCAGTGGAACTGGCCGTCGGGCGAATTTTTCAGCCGTCCATCGGAGTATCTGACCACCTCGCCGGTGCCTTCTATGACATAGCCTTCGGGCCGCTCGCTGATCGCCTTTCCAGGTACTTCGCGGCAATCGTAGCCGGAGCAGCAGGAGAAGGGATAGCTCCAGCCTTGCGGCCGGGCAGCCGTAGGAATCGCGTCATGCGCGAAGGACGGCACCGAGGTGAGAACGAGAAACGCCACGCCAGCGAAGCCGGCATGCAGGGAGGAAGGGGTCGAGCGAAACATGGCTGTTTTCCACAGTTGCCTCCTCCCAGAAGCTTGCACTGCATGAACCACCAGAGCTTGCGCCTGTGTGGTTACCGACAGCTTAACGCCGTTCCGGCGATCCGGTTCCATCGGCCGGCAGCCAAGCGTCGATCAGGCGGTTTCGGCCATGAAAGCAGGCGCATCCAGAGCCGCCGACGGCGGACGCTGGACGGAAGAGATCAATCGATGTCCGCCACGGGCTGCCCTGCCCCGCCCTCAATCCGTTGCGACAACGACGCTTCCATGAAGTCATCCAGGTCGCCGTCGAGGACGGCGGAGGGGCTGGTGCTTTCCACTCCGGTGCGCAAATCCTTCACCAACTGATATGGCTGCAGGACATAGGAGCGGATCTGATGGCCCCAGCCGATTTCAGTCTTGGCGGCCTCGGTCGCGTTTGCCGCGGCCTCGCGTTTCTTCAGCTCTTCCTCGTAAAGCCTCGAACGCAGCATCTCCCACGCCTTGGCCTTGTTCTTGTGCTGCGAGCGCTCGGCCTGACACGCGACCGCGATGCCGGTCGCGAGATGCGTGATGCGCACAGCGGAGTCGGTGGTGTTGATATGCTGGCCACCCGAGCCCGACGCTCGGTAGGTGTCGATACGCACATCGGATTCGCTGACGTCGATGTCGATGGAATCGTCGATGACCGGATAGACCCAGACGCTTGCGAACGAAGTGTGCCGGCGGGCGTTCGAGTCATAGGGTGAAATGCGCACCAGCCGGTGGACGCCGGATTCGGTCTTCAGCCAGCCATAGGCGTTGTGGCCCTTGATCAGCAGGGTGGCGGACTTGATGCCCGCCTCCTCGCCGTCGTGGACTTCAAGCACCTCGACCTTGAAGCGCCGCCGTTCCGCCCAGCGCGTGTACATGCGCAGCAACATCGACGCCCAGTCCTGGCTCTCGGTGCCGCCTGCGCCGGCGTGGACTTCGAGATAGGTGTCGTTGGCGTCGGCCTCTCCCGAAAGCAGCGTCTCGATCTGGCGGGCCTTGATCTCGCCGGATAGCGATCGGATCGCAGCTTCCGCCTCGGCGACGATACCGGCGTCGCCCTCTTCCTCGCCCATTTCAATGAGATCGACATTGTCGGCGAGCGCCTGCGACAGCCTTTTTACCGACGCGATCCCGTCATCGAGGCCTTGGCGTTCGCGCATCAGCTTCTGCGCTTCCTGGGGGTCGTTCCAGAGGCTCGAATCCTCCGCGCGCATGTTGAGGTATTCGAGACGTTTCAGGGCCTCGTCCCAGTCAAAGATGCCTCCTCAGCAGGCTTATGGCCTGCTTGATTTCGTCGACGAGCTTTTCCGTTTCTGCGCGCATGGCAGGCTTTTGTCCTGATGTGATGGTGGTTCCGGGTCGGCGCGGACCATAGGGAGACGGCCTCGGCCTGTAAAGCAAAATGGACCCGCGAAGGCGGGTCCATTTTCTCGATGGCGGGCGCGGTCAGTAGAGGCCGCCGCCGCCGGTCTGGATGGCCTTGTTGGCCTGCGGCGAGAGCGCTTCGGCTGAGATCGAACCTTCGCCCATGCCGATAACCCAGTAGCTGTCGGCGGGACCTGTGCCAGGCTTGAAGGCCTCCATGATGGTCCCCGGCTCGCCTTCGCCCGCCTGCATGCCGGTCTTGCGGTTGATGGCGATGAGTTTCATGCCCTCCGGCACCTGGAATTTGGCCGGCGGCACATCCTTGAGCACTTCGGCCATGAATTCCTTAAAGATCGGCGCCGCAAGACCGCCGCCGGTCGAGCCTTTGCCCAAGGTTTTCGGCTGATCGAATCCCATATATAGGCCTACCACCAGATTGGGCGTGTAGCCCATGAACCAGGTGTCTTTCTCGTCATTGGTCGTGCCGGTTTTGCCGGCGATCGGACGGCCGAGTTCCGAGATTGTCACGGCGGTGCCGCGGGTGACGACGCCCTCCATCATCGACGTGATCTGGTAAGCGGTCATCGGATCGAGCACCTGCTCGGCATTGTCGATCAGCTCTGGCTCGGCCTGTTCGGCCCATTCATCCGCCACGCAGCTTTCGCAGCCGCGTTCGTCATGCTTGAACACCGTCTTGCCGTAGCGGTCCTGGATCCGGTCGATGAGCGACGGCTTGATCTGCCGGCCACCATTGGCCATTACGGAATAGGCCGAGACCATGCGCATGACCGTGGTCTCACCAGAGCCGAGCGACATCGCTATGTGGGGCGGCAGCTTATCGTAGACGCCGAACCGCTCTGCGTATTCGGATACAATTTTCATGCCCATGTCGTTTGCGAGCCGCACGGTCATCAGGTTTCGCGACCTCTCGATGCCGGCGCGCAACGTTGACGGGCCGGCGGGCTTGCCATCGTAATTCTTCGGCGACCAGACCTCGTTGCCGATCCTGATGGTGATTGGACCGTCCATGATCACGGAGGCAGGCGTGTAGCCATTGTCGAGCGCGGCGGCATAAACGAACGGCTTGAAGGCCGAGCCCGGCTGGCGCATCGCCTGGGTCGCGCGATTGAATTCCGATTGCGAATAGGAGAAGCCGCCGACCATCGCGAGTACGCGGCCGGTATGCGGATCCATGGCCACCATGCCGCCCGACACTTCCGGCGGCTGGCGCAGCATGTAGCCCGCCTCGCCTTCCTTCTTTTCCACAAAGACCACGTCTCCGGGCTTCAGCACCTCGGCCGGTGAGTCGGCCTTGACGCGCTTGCCATCGATGACGTGGCGCATGGCGAAGCTCATGTCCTCCTTGGTCACCGTGGCCTGCTCGCGCTCGTCCTCCAGCGCGCCAGAGGCCTTACGCTTGGGCTGGAGGCCGACGGTCAGGCCGGCATCGGAGCTTTCCAGCACCACGGCGAGCCGCCATTCGGGCACGTCGTCGAGGCGCTTGACCTCGCCGAGCGGCACGGCCCAGTCGCCGGAGATGTCGATCGTCGTGACCGGCCCGCGATAGCCGCGCAGCATGTCGTATTTCATCAGCCCGGCCTGCATGGTCTTGCGCGCGACGAGTTGCATCTTGGGATCTAGCGTGGTGCGGACCGAAAGGCCGCCTTCGTAAAGCGCATCCTCGCCGTAACGAGCGATGATCTCGCGGCGCACTTCCTCGGTAAAATACTCGCCGGCAAACAGGTAGCCTCCGCGCCTGCGGGGGGTGACACCGAGCGGTTCGGCCTTGGATTTTTCGCCTTCCTCGCGGCTGACGTAGCCGTTGGCGACCATCTGGTCGACCACCCAGTTGCGGCGTTCGACCGCGCGGTCGGTATATTTGAACGGATGGTAGTTGGACGGCCCCTTGGGCAAAGCGGCCATGTAGGCGGCTTCCGCGACCGTCAGTTCGCTGACCGCCTTGTCGAAATAAGTGAGCGCGGCCCCGGCGATGCCGTACGAACCCAAGCCGAAGAAAATCTCGTTGAGGTAGAGTTCGAGAATACGATCCTTGGAGTAAGCCTGCTCTATGCGGAAGGACAGGATCGCCTCTTTGACCTTGCGCTCCAGCGACCGCTCGTTGGTCAGGAGGAAGTTTTTTGCGACCTGCTGCGTGATCGTCGAGCCGCCCGTCATCGGCCCGCCTCTCAGATAGACGACCGCGGCGCGGATGATGCCTTCAAGGTCGATGCCGGGATGCGAATAGAAATTCTTGTCTTCCGCAGAAAGGAAGGCAGCCTTGACCCGGTCCGGGATCGCCTGGATGGGCAGGAACAGTCGCCGTTCGCGGGCGAACTCGCCCATCAGCGCGCCGTCCGATGCATGGACCCGCGTCGTGACCGGCGGCTCGTAGCTGGCCAGCACCTCGTAGTTGGGCAGGCCCTTGGTCAGATTGCCGACATAGACTGCCGCGCCACCCGCCACCAAAAGCGCCAGCATCGAGCCGATGCCGAAGAAATAACCGATTAGCCGAATCATGCCCGCTCCAGTCCGAGATCGGGATTTCTCTCCGCAAAAACAGAGACAACCGCAAGTCGCGGAACCATGCCCGATCCGATAGCGTTCAGCCTTGTCGCGCCGATGTGGATAAAATGCGGCAGCATGACGAGGGTCGTGGAAATCTTCGCGATTAAACCACGCGGTGTGGCGTGGACGCAACGCCCGGCGCAACAACCCGTGACGGAAAGCCCGGGAATCATCCGCCCGCCGAGCGGGCCGCGGCAAAGACCGCGATGGCGTTGGAAATGCTTGTCGCCGCCTTGCCGCGCCAGTCGGGATCGCGCAGTTGCGCTTCGTCCTTCGGGTTCGATAGATAGCCGAGTTCGACGAGAACCGACGGCACGTCCGGCGCCTTCAGCACCCTGAAGCCGGCGAGATCGGTGGGGATTGTTGATCAGTCCGACTGTGCTCGACAGTTCGCCGACGAGCGACCGGGCGAAGCGCATGGAGAAGCTGTGCGTTTCCCTGCGGATCAGGTCGACCAGTATGTCGGCAACCTCCTGGTCCTCTCCCTCGATTTCCATACCGGCGAACTGGTCGGACAGGTTTTCGCGGATCGCCAGCGCCTCGGCCTCGGCATCCGACGCCTTGTCGGAGACGGTATAGACCGTCGCTCCCCGAATGCCCTTTACACGGATCGTATCGGCGTGGATCGAGATGAACAGGTCAGCCTGGTGTTGGCGCGCGATTCGCACGCGGTCGTCGAGGCGCAGGAACTCATCCTTCTCCCGGGTCAGATGCACTTCATATTTGCCGCCGGCGGCAAGCTTCGCCTTCAGTTCCAGCGCGAAAGCGAGCGTGATCGCCTTCTCGACCGTGCCGTTGCGGCCTTCGGCGCCACCGTCTATGCCGCCATGGCCGGGGTCGATGACGATGGTGAAGGGGCGCGGCTCGGCGGGGGCCGCCGCCTGGCCGATCCGGTCGCCTTTCGGCGTGGCCACGGTCGAGCCGGTGGTTTCGGATTGCAGGGCGAGCGCGGCGTCGAACTCCCTGTCGGACGCCGCCGCAATGTCGATCACCAGCCGGTATCCGGGCGCATCCTCGTTCTGGAGGACGTCCAGTCTTTCCACGGTGAACGGCCCCTTCGAAGTCAGGATCAGCCGCGACTTGCCTTCTTCGAGATGCCCGTAGCGAACGTCCCTGACCAGGCCGGCCGCCTTCAAATCCTTGGGCTGCAGGGCGAATTTCGTTTCGGAAAGATCGATGACGAGGCGGTGCGGAGCCCTCAGCAGGAACCACGCAGGGTCAGGCTCGCTGTCGAAATTCAGCACAATGCGCATTTGCGAGGCGTCGCCGGCCATCTTGAAGTCGCGCGCCTCCAGCGGCGCGGCCGCCGCACAGGAAATCGTCGCCTGGAACATGATGGCGAGAGCCAGCATCAGGGCGCCGACGGGGCCGCGCAACAGCATATTGCGGCTGGCCTGCTTTGCCCTGACGCCTGCGAAACGCATTCCAGCCACCCTGCTCCTGATTGCCGACGTAAGCGACCGCCCCGGACGCGCGCCCGGTTAGGCCTCAATGACGCTTAACGATTGGTATCCAGATAAGGTTAACCAAGCGTTTTTGTGCTGTGTTTCCGCCGCGGCAGCGCTTTTGCCGGCATCCGAAAACGGGGTTGCTATAAATGCCGTCAAATCATAAAAGCGACATTGGATCACTGCAATGCCCCGAGGCTCGTCGCCTCCGCTTTTCAACCACAGCCAAGGCGACGGAGACGGCTTCAATCGCGAGACGCGATAAGGGCCGAAGGTGATCGCGACGGATTTCGTCGTGGAGTTTGCGGCAACGTGGACCGCGACGTCGAGGAAACGGCCGGAACGACAAACCCGCGCCGGCTCTGTACGAGCAAAAAGCTGGTCCGGTTTTCCGGGCTTTGGTTCAAATGGTTCCGCAAGGTTACGCGATGGCTTCAGGCGCAATCATGGAAAGGTCCGCAGGTTACCGCGCCGGTTCGGCAGCGGGCGGCACCGCCATGGCGTCTCGGCAGCGGCCGGCGGACGTTAATATGTCCGGAATGCGGCGTTTGGCCGGTCAAGGGAGGCTTGTCTCGCCGCCCGTGGGCCCGCTGACCGCATCCGGCGGGAAAAAGAAATAATGCCCAACAAGATGCTAATAGACGCCTCCCACCCGGAGGAAACACGGGTTGTCGTTGTTCACGGTAACCGTATCGAAGAATTCGATTTTGAATCCCAGGACAAAAAGCAGCTCAAAGGAAACATCTATCTCGCCCGCGTCACGCGGGTAGAACCCTCCCTTCAGGCAGCCTTTGTCGAATATGGCGGAAACCGGCACGGTTTCCTGGCCTTCAGCGAAATTCACCCCGACTACTACCAGATTCCGGTCGCGGACCGTCAGGCGCTGCTGCGCGCCGAAGCCGAGGCGGCCGAGGAAGAGAACGACGAGGACGCCGAAGGCGAAGACCGCCACGACCGGAATCGCGGCCGCCGCCGCAGGCGCGGCGGCAAGAACCGAGACCGCGGCGGCGAAGCGCGGGCGGCCGCCGAAAGCGCCGATGACGGCTTCGGCGCAGGCGACGACAACAGCGATGACGACGAAAGCGCGGCCGCCGGCCAGGATGCAGGCGGAGCGGAGACGGAAGTGTCCGAAATTTCGCCGGACGCCGTTCTCGACGACGCAACCAATATTTCAATGGCGGCCACGGCGGACGCTCACGTTGTGTCCGAAGAGATTTCCAAGTCGAGCCTGACCGAAAACGACCGCGGCGGCGTGCTGGAGGATGTGTCCACCTCCAACGGTGACGAGCATGAGGTCGAATCGGTCGGCGCCGAGGATGCGCTCGAGGAAGTCCGCAACCGCCGCAAGCCGGTGCGCCGCCACTACAAGATCCAGGAAGTCATCAAGCGCCGGCAGATCCTTCTGGTGCAGGTGGTCAAGGAAGAGCGCGGCAACAAGGGCGCAGCCCTGACCACATACCTGTCGCTCGCCGGACGCTATTCGGTGCTGATGCCGAACACCGCCCGCGGCGGCGGCATTTCGCGCAAGATCACCAATGTGCAGGATCGCAAGCGCCTGAAGGAAGTGGTGCAGGATCTCGACGTGCCGCAGGGCATGGGCGTCATTCTGCGCACCGCCGGCGAAAGCCGGACCAAGGCCGAGATCAAGCGCGATTACGAATATCTGATGCGTCTCTGGGAAACAGTCAGGACGCTGACGTTGCAGTCAACCGCGCCCGCCCTGGTCTACGAGGAAGGCAGCCTGATCAAGCGCTCGGTGCGCGATCTCTACAACAAGGACATCGACGAGGTCCTGGTCTCGGGCGAGGACGGCTACCGTGAAGCCAAGGACTTCATGCGCATGCTGATGCCGAGCCATGCAAAGGTGGTGCAGCCCTACCGCGACACGACGCCGATCTTCGTGCGCAACGGCATCGAGGCGCAACTCGACCGCATGCTGCAGCCGCAGGTGACGCTGAAGTCAGGCGGCTACATCATCATCAACCAGACCGAGGCGCTGGTTGCGATCGACGTGAACTCCGGGCGCTCCACCAAGGAGCATTCGATCGAGGAAACCGCGCTCCACACCAATCTCGAAGCCGCCGAGGAAGTCGCTCGGCAGCTCCGGCTGCGCGATCTCGCGGGCCTGATCGTCATCGACTTCATCGACATGGAAGAGAACCGCAACAACCGCGCGGTCGAGAAGCGCCTGAAGGATTGCCTCAAGAACGATCGCGCGCGCATCCAGGTCGGCCGCATCTCGCATTTCGGCCTGATGGAGATGTCGCGCCAGCGCATCCGGGCCAGCGTGCTGGAATCGACGATGAAGCCCTGCCCGCATTGTGGTGGAACGGGGCATGTGCGTTCGGAATCGTCCGTGGCGCTGCTGGTGGTCCGGGCCATCGAGGAATTCCTGATCAAGGATCCGCGCAACCACATCTCGGTGCGCACCCCGACCTCGACCGCGCTCTACGTGCTCAACCACAAGCGCAGCACGCTCGCCGAACTGGAGGCCCGGTTCGGCCTGACGATCACGATCGAGATGGACGACACGGTCGGCGCGCAGCATTACGCGATCTTCCGCGGCGCCGTCGCGGAGAAGCCCGTCGGCGGTCCTATTCCCCTGCTCGCCCCGACCTATGACGAGCCGGAAGACGAGATCGTCGAGGAGGAGGAAGAAGAAGTCGCCGAGACTGCGGCCGAGGAACGGCCAGCACAGCCGGCCCAAAGGGCCGAAACCGGCGAGCAGCGCGACCGCAAGCGCCGCAAGCGCCGCAGACGGCGCGGCGGCAAGGATCGCGATCGCGATGCAGCGATGCCCGCCGAAGGTGGACCGACGGAGGGTGTCGCGGCAGCCGACGCCGATGACCAGCATCGCGCGGACGAGGGTGAGGTCGCCGAGCCCGCCGCGGCAACCGATGAAAGCGGCGAAGATGTCGACCGCAAGAAGCGCCGCCGCGGCAAGCGGGGCGGCAAGCGCAACCGGCGCGACGAGGAGGGCATGGAGTCGCCGGAATCGGCCACGCCCGCGGAAGCCGCTCCTGCCGAAGCTTTGGCGGCTCAGGTTGTCGAAGACGCGCCAGTCGTGGCAGCGCCGCTAGGCGAAGAGACGGCGCCTGCCGGGGAAGAGCCGAAGAAAGCACCGCGTCGCGCCGCCAGGCCGAAGAAGGTCAAGGCGGAAGAAATCGCGGAACAGGTGGAGCAACCGGCTGTCGAGCCGGAGCCAGTCGCGGTCCAGCCCGAGGAAAAGCCCAAGAAGCCCCGCGCCTCGCGGCGCAAGGTCGCGGAACCGGCATTGGAAACGCCCGCAGCCGAAGCACCCCAATCCCCGGCTCGAACTCCCAAAGCTCCGGCCGTCAAGCTGGTGTCTTCAACGCCCGAAGGCGAAACCACCGAATCCACCGAGGAAAAGCCGAAGAAGGCCGGCTGGTGGCAGCGAAAGAGCTTTTTCTGACAGGCAGTTAGGCTGATAGCTTAAGGAAAGCCCGCACCGCCAGCCGATGCGGGCTTTCCTTTGCGTAACCCGGGTCAGGGCGAGAACACTGACCAGTTCATCGCCCTTGCGAGTTTTTCCAGCGCCATGGACCCAAGCCTGGAATTGCCGTTGGGGTTGAGGCCGGGTGACCACACCGCCATCGACGCGACGCCCGGCACAACGCCCAAAATGCCGCCGCCGACGCCGCTTTTGCCGGGAAAGCCGACGCGAAAGGCGAAGTCGCCGGAACCGTCGTAATGGCCGCATGTCAGCATCAGCGCGTTGATGCGCCGCGCCCGCTCGGCCGAGACGACGGAATGGCTCGTCGCCGGATTGCGCCCGTCGCAGGCGAGAAACCGGCCGGCCAGAGCCAGTTGGCGGCACGTCATGGCGATGGCGCAGTGGTGGAAATAGACGCCGAGCGCGAGTTCGGGCGCATGGTCTAGATTGCCGAACGAGCGCATGTAGTTGGCCAGCGCGAAGTTGCGGAAGCCCGTGGCGCGCTCCGATGCCGCGACTTCGCTGTCGATGAACACGGTTTCGTCGTCTGTCAGGAATTGCACGAAGCGCAGGATTTCGCCGATCGCCTCGCGCGGCTGATGCCCGGCCAGCAGCACGTCCGACACCACGATTGCGCCGGGATTGATGAAAGGATTGCGCGGTATGCCGTGCTCTTGCTCAAGCTGGACGATCGAATTGAACGGATTTCCCGAAGGCTCGCGGCCGACCCGCCGCCAGAGCGCGTCGCCGACCTTGCCGAGCGCGAGCGTCAGGGTGAACACCTTCGAAATGCTCTGAATGGAAAACGCCTCGTCGGCGTCGCCGGCACAGAACACACGGCCGTCGGCCATGGCGACAGCCAGGCCGAACTTGCGCGGATCGATCCGGCCCAGTTGCGGAATATAGGTGGCGACATCGCCGCGGTCGGTCCGGGAAGCCATCTCCGCGGCGATCTCCGACAATACGGCTTCAATCTCAGGCATCGGCGCGTCCGTCATGCGAGCCAGCGGCCGATGCGATCCAGCGCCTCTGCCATGTCGTCATGGCTGCCGGCATAGGAAAAGCGCATGAAGCGCTGGCCGGCAAGTGGATCGAAATCGTGGCCGGGCGTCGCAGCGACGTAAGCTTCGGCCAGCATCGCGCGGGCAAACTCCATGCTGTCATTGGTCAGCCGGGAAACGTCGCAGTAGGCGTAGAACGCGCCGTCCATTGGCGCGGCGAGTGAAAAGCCGAGTTTCGGCAGCCGCTGCATCAGGAGATCGCGGTTCCTGGCGTAGCGGGCCTTGACCGCCTCGAGTTCCGCCGTCGCCCGGAAGGCTTCCGCCGCGGCGATCTGCGAGAGTTCAGGTGCCGAGATATAGAGGCTCTGCTGTATCCGCTCGACGGGCCGGACAAGCTTTTCCGGCAGCACCATCCAGCCGATCCGCCAGCCGGTCATGCAATAATATTTCGAGAACGAATTGATGACCGTCACATCATCGCTGAAGGAGAGCGCCGAGGTGTCGGGCGCAGAATAGGCCAGCCGGTGATAGATCTCGTCGGAGATCAGCGCGATGCCCAGTTCCCCGGCCGTCCGGACAAGCGCCTCGAGGTCGCCGGCTGGGATCACCGCCCCCGTCGGATTGGCGGGGCTGGCGAAAAGCGCACCTTTCAGCGGCCTATCGGCGTGCGCCGCCCGAAGGTGTTCGGTGTGGAGATAGGCCGCGCCTTCGAGCTCGATCTCAACGACCTCCAGCCCGAGCGCTTTCATGATGTTGCGGTAGGCCGGATACCCGGGCGCGGCGATCGCCACCCGGTCGCCGGTGTCGAACATTGCCAGGAATGCCAGGTTGAACGCCGCGGACGACCCGGTCGTCACCGCTATCCGCGCCGCCGGCACGTCGAGCCCGTAATGTTCCATATAATGGGCCGCTATGGCGTTGCGCAGCCCGGCGATGCCCAGCGCGTCTGTGTAGCCGATGCGCCCGTCGGCCAGCGCCCTTGCCGCGGCCTCGCGCACCAGGGCGGGCGCCGGATCGAAGGCTGCCCGACCGCCATGGAGATCACCGGTTTGCCGAGCGCCTTCAGCCGGTTGGCCTCGGCCAGCACATCCATCGCATGGAAGGGCACGACATCGCCGCGCCGGGAGAGTGAAACCGCCATATCGTGTACCAGCCCCGAACCTGTATCAGCACGCCACGCCGCACAAATGCCCGAATGATGTGGGGATCACAAGTTCATGAAATGCGGCGCTTCGACTTTTCATCGCACCATGGCTCGTTTACCAGTGGTTCCCGTTATGCACGCACGATTTCCGATCATCTCGACATTCGCCAAAGCAGCGCGCGCGTTGCCGGCTGCGGCGCTTGCGATTGCGGTGGGCGTGGCCGCTCCGGGCAGCGCCCTGGCCCAGGCTAACCTGCCTGTCGTGCGCGATGCCGAGATCGAGGCGCTGATCCGCGACTATGCGAGGCCGATCCTCAAGGTCTCCGGTCTGTCGAAGTCCGGCATCGACATCATCCTGGTCAACGATACCCGCTTCAACGCCTTCGTGGCGGGCCGGCGCATGTTCATCAATACCGGCGCGCTGCTGCAGTCGGACAGTCCCAATGAAATCATCGGGGTTATAGCGCACGAGGCCGGCCACATAGCCGGCGGCCATCAGGAGCGCCTGCGCGAACAACTGGCGCGCGCGCAGACCATGGCGGTCGTGACCGGCCTGCTCGGAATAGGCGCCGTGGTGGCCGGAGCCGCGGCCAATTCGAGCGAGCTTGCGCAGGCCGGCGGCGGCCTTGCCGCGGGCGGCGGCGAACTGGCAAGACGTGGCCTGCTCGGCTACCAGCGCACCGAGGAAACGACCGCCGATCGCTCGGCGATCACATACCTCGAAGCCACCGGACAGTCGGCCAAGGGCATGCTGAAGACCTTCCAGCGCTTCCAGAACGCGCTTGCGCTTTCCGGCGCGCGCGTCGATCCCTATCAGGTCAGCCACCCGATGCCGCGCGATCGTATCGCCAATCTCGAGCAACTGGCGACGAACAGTCCCTATTACGACCACGCGGATTCGCCGACGCTTCAGCAGCGCCACGACATGATGCGCGCCAAGATAGCGGTCTACACGCAGGGCCAATCGGCGGCGGCGCGGCTGTTCCGCAAGGACCCGCAAGGGCTGCCCGCCCAGTATGGCGACGCCATGGCGACCTACATGTTCGGCAATCCGCGCTCGGCGTTGGGCAAGGCCGACGCACTGATCAAGGCACAGCCGAAGAACCCATATTTCCACGAATTGCGCGGCGACATACTGATGAAGGCGAACCGACCGGCGGAAGCAGTCGACGCTTATACCACGGCTGTGCGCCTCGACCCCGTCAAATCCGGAATATTGCCTATCTCGCTCGGCCAGGCGCTGCTAGCGGTCGGGGATCCCGCATCGCTCAAGCAGGCTGTCGCGGAGATCAAGAAGGGGCTTCAGCGGGACCGCGAAAACAGTTCGGGCTACCGCTATCTGGCACAGGCCTATGGACAGCTCGGCGAAATTCCGGAGGCGGAGCTTGCGACGGCCGAAGGCCATTTCTATCGCGGCGCATACCAGGATGCGAAGATATTCGCGACCCGTGCCCAGCTGAGATTCAAGCGCGGAGCCCCGGGCTGGGTCCGCGCCCAGGACATCATCAACTACAAGATACAGAAAAAGAAATGAACCTTCCGCTCCGGTCGGACGACCGAGTGGAAACGGGAAGAACGGGAATGGACATGAATAAGGCACTATTGTTGGGAACAGCTGGCGTCGCCGTGGCTTTCGGTTTGCTGGCGGCGGGCTACCTTGCCGGCCTGCAAACCGCCGAGGCCGAAGGCACCCCGCAAGTGGTGACGATCGCCGCGGCTGAAACGCCGCTCGATCGCAAGGGCGTCGAGGCCGTCGTGCGCGAATATCTCCTGTCCAATCCCGAGTTGATCCTCGAAGTACAGCAGGCGCTCGAGACGAAGCAGCAGGAAGAGCAGCGCGTCACCCACCTCAACGTGATCAAGGAAGCTAAGGCCGAGATCTTCAACGCTGCCTACGACGGCGTGGTCGGCAACCCCGACGGCAAGGTCACGATCGTCGAGTTCTACGATTACAATTGCAGCTACTGCAAGCGCGCTCAGGAGGACATGCAGGCGCTGACCGCGGCCGATCCCGAACTGCGCTTCGTGCTCAAGGAGTTCCCGATCCTCGGTCCGGACTCGCAGAAGGCCCATGTCGTTTCGATGGCGTTCCGCGCGCTGGCTCCCGAAAAATACGGCGAGTTCCACAATGCGCTGCTCGGCGGCGCGGGCCGCGCCGGTGAGGACAGCGCCATCAAGATCGCGCTGTCGCTCGGCGTCGACGAAGCAAAGCTTCGCGAGGAGATGAAGAACCCCGAGATCACCAAGGCGTTCACCGCGACCTACGACCTGGCTAACCGGCTGGCGATCACCGGAACCCCCTCCTATGTGGTCGGCAACGAGGTGGTGTTCGGCGCGCTCGGCAAGGAAGTTCTGGGCGAGAAGATCGCGGCTGCAAAATCTTGCATTGAGGCCGCCACCTGCTGATTTCGGCGTTCCCGCCATCTGTCGCTGTGGACAGAGAAAGAAGCTGCTTGCGCTCTTTTCGCGGCGCTCTATGCCCATTATAGAGGTCCCGGCGCGCCAGATGCCATCTGGCGCGGAAAAGGTGCATATATTGAAAACGATTTTCATCCTGAACGGCCCCAACCTCAACGCGCTCGGCAAGCGGGAACCCGGCATCTATGGCGGGACGACGCTGGCCGACATCGAGGAGGACTGCAGAAAGGCTGGGGCGGCGCTGGGGCTGGAGATAGACTTCCGCCAGTCCAACCACGAAGGCCATCTGGTCGACTGGATCCAGGAAGCCCGCGACAAGGCTGTCGGCATCGTTATCAACGCAGGCGCCTATACCCACACCTCCATCGCGATACACGACGCGATCCGCTCGGTCTCGCCGCTTCCGGTCGTGGAGGTGCATCTGTCGAACATTCACGCCCGCGAAGCGTTCAGGCATACATCCATGGTTGCTCCCGTTGCGGTCGGCATGATCTGCGGCTTCGGACCGCTGGGCTATACACTGGCGCTGCAGGCGATCGCCGCGCGGCTCTGACCGCCAGGAACGAAGGAAAAGGTATCGACATGTCGATAAAGAAGACCGGTGTTGACCAACAGCTGATCCGCGATCTCGCCGGGATCCTTGACGATACCAATCTCACTGAGATCGAGGTCGAACTGGGCGATCTGAAGGTGCGCGTCTCGCGCCTTTCGCAGGCAGTGCATGCGGTTCATGCGTCAGCGCCTGTCCAGCATCATGCGCCCGCCCCCGCTCCGACGCAGGGTCCGGCTCCGGCTCCCGTCGTCGACCTGTCGAAGAACGCCGTCCCGTCGCCGATGGTCGGAACTGCATATCTCGGACCCTCGCCCGACGCCAAGCCGTTCATCGAGGTCGGCCAGCAAGTCAAGGAAGGTCAGACGCTGCTGATCATCGAGGCGATGAAGACGATGAACCAGATCCCTTCGTCGCGTTCGGGAACCGTGACCGCCATTCTCGTCGAAGACGGCCAGCCGGTCGAATTCGGCATGCCGCTCGTTGTGATCGAGTGACCGGGAAGCCGCCTCCCATGTTTCAGAAAATCCTGATCGCCAATCGCGGTGAGATCGCGCTTCGGGTCCTGCGCGCGGCGAAGGAACTCGGCATAAAGACGGTCGTCGTCCACTCGACCGCCGACGCCGACGCGATGCATGTGCGCCTCGCCGACGAAAGCGTCTGCATCGGCCCGCCGCCGTCGCGTGACAGCTACCTCAACATTCACCAGATCGTCGCCGCCTGCGAGATCACGGGCGCCGACGCCGTTCATCCGGGCTACGGCTTCCTTTCGGAAAACGCCAGGTTCGCCGACATACTGGCGGCCCACAACATCACCTTCATTGGTCCCTCGGGCGACCATATCCGCATCATGGGCGACAAGATCGAGGCAAAGCGCACCGCCAAGCGCCTTGGCATTCCGGTCGTCCCGGGCTCCGAGGGCGCAGTGTCCGACGAAGGCGAGGCCAAGCGCATCGCCGGGGAAATCGGCTATCCGGTGATCATCAAGGCCACGGCCGGCGGCGGCGGCCGCGGCATGAAGGTCGCGCGCACGGAACAGGATCTGATCCAGGCGCTGCAGACGGCAAGCAGCGAGGCGGGCGCGGCTTTCGGCAACAGCGAGGTTTACATCGAGAAATTCCTCGAGAAGCCGCGCCACATCGAGATCCAGGTCTTCGGCGACGGCGCCGGCAAGGGCATTCATCTCGGCGAGCGCGATTGTTCGCTGCAGCGCCGGCACCAGAAGGTCTGGGAGGAAGCGAATTCGCCCGCACTCAACGAGGAGCAGCGCGCGCAGATCGGGGAAATCTGCGCCAGGGCGATCGCCGATCTCGGCTATTCGGGCGCGGGAACCATCGAATTCCTTTACGAGGACGGCGAGTTCTACTTCATCGAGATGAATACCAGGCTGCAGGTCGAGCATCCGGTGACGGAAGCGATCACCGGCATCGACTTGGTCCATGAGCAGATCCGGGTCGCTTCGGGCGGCGGGCTTTCGGTGCGCCAGGACGAGATCCGTTTCCAGGGCCACGCCATCGAATGCCGGATCAATGCCGAGGATCCGCGCACGTTCACGCCCTCGCCCGGCACCATCACGCATTTCCATACGCCGGGCGGCCTCGGCATCCGCGTCGATTCGGGCGTCTATTCCGGCTACCGCATCCCGCCTTACTACGACAGCCTGATCGGCAAGCTGATCGTGCATGGCCGCAACCGCGTCGAATGCATGATGCGGCTGCGCCGCGCGCTCGACGAGTTCGTCGTCGACGGCATCAAGACGACCCTACCGCTGTTTCGCGATCTGGTCGGCAATGCCGACATCGCGAATGGCGACTACGATATCCACTGGCTGGAAAAGCACCTGGCGGAGACTGTATAGTCAGGGTCGATGACCCGACCATACGCACCCGGCTACCGCATACCGACCGACCTGCTCCTGAAGGCCTATGCGTCGGGCGTATTCCCGATGGCCGAAAGCGCGAGCGACCCGGAGGTCTTCTGGGTAAGGCCCGAAACGCGCGGCATCATTCCCCTGGACACGTTCCACGTCCCCCGCAGCTTGCGCAAGACCATGCGCCAAGGCCGTTTCGAGATACGCTTCGACAGCGACTTCGCCGGCGTCATCGATGCCTGCGCAGAAGCCCGGGAGGAACGTCGAACGACCTGGATAAATCAGCCGATCCGCGAAGCCTATATTGGGCTTTTCGGGCGCGGCCACTGCCATTCAGTCGAGGCTTGGCATGAAGGGGAGCAAGTGGGCGGGCTCTACGGAGTTACGCTCGGCCGCGTGTTCTTCGGCGAAAGCATGTTCTCAAGGGAAGCCGACGCCTCCAAGGCTTGTCTCGTGCGTCTTGTGGAGCGCCTGCGCGAACGCGGTTTCGTGCTCCTCGACACGCAGTTCACGACCCCTCACCTGAAGCGTTTCGGCGCGATCGACGTGCCGCGCGGCAAATACGAGAGAATGCTGGAAGAAGCCCTGAAGGGCGACGCGGTTTTCTTCCCATAACGCTCCGACCACCGTGCCGACGCTGCTCAAGCCTGCGGCGTCTGCTGATGGAAGACCATCTTCCAGCGGCCGTCGCGCTTCGCGTAGCCAGTACTGACCAGAGCGGCGTAAGGCTCGCCGTTCTGGCGTTTCGCGCGAGCTTCGTAGCTGAGGATGGCGGTGTCGTACGACGGCGTGACCAGTCCCTTGAGCTCGATTTCCAGATCCTGCCAGCGAGCGCCGTCCTTGACGGTGGCTGCAATCTCTTTGTTGCTCATCACGCCGGCCGGCCATGTCACGGTTGAACGCGACCAGGCAAGATTCGTCCACGTTCCGTTCGTAGAACGCGGCATCACCGGTCCAGAACTGCCTTTCGAGGGCAAGCAAGTCTTTTTCGACTGCGGTCACGGCACGTTGCTCCCGTTGTTCGACACGCGAGAAAACGGCTACCTCTAATGAAATGTTCCGGGTTGGATCGGCCTAGTTGGTCTTGGCCGCTTCCGGCGCAGGCACGTCCGACTTCTGCTTGCAGCCGTTCAGCCAGACATCATAGACGGCATGTTCGACAGCGTTCAGGCCGGGGCTTTCCGCGAACATCCAGCCCGTGAATATCCGCCTGATCTTGCGGTCCAGCGTGATCTCATCGACTTCCACGAACGAATCGGTCTTGGGCTCTTCCGTGTCGGGCCGCGAATAGCAGACGCGCGGCGTCACCTGTAGCGCCCCGAACTGCACGGTCTCGTCGATATACACGTCGAACGTGATGATTCGGCCGGTGATCTTGTCGACGCCGGTGAACTCGGCGACCGGATTGTTGATGCGATCGGCTTTCGCGGGCGAAAGCCCGGCAATGGCTATCAGCACAGACGCGGCAAGCGCATATGCGGCGCGTTTTCCAAGCAGGATCAGGCTGGATTTCATCATTCGGAAGTACCGGAATTTACTGCCATGATTCTGTCGCGCGCCGAGGCCCGTGACGACCAAGCGAGTAGCCGCCAATTGTGGCGAGAAAACACCGCGGCTCCGTCCCTAGCCGCCGGGCGTCCAGGCGTCGTAGTCGCCGGTAACCTGCGGACGGTGGCCGCCCGACAAGAGCGAGCCCTTCGGCCGGTACGCGGCGGCGCTGCCGGTCAGGTTGGGCAGATGTGGCTTCTGCCATTCGCGGGCGGCATAGTCCTCCTGCGAAGGCGCGACGTCGACCCGGTGATGAATCCAGCCGTGCCAACCGGGCGGGATCATGGATGCTTCGGCCTGATCAGCGTAGATGACCCAGCGACGCGTGCGGCCCTCCGAATCGATGCCGCCTTGATAGTAGATGTTGCCGGATTCATCGCGCCCCACCTCGGCGCCGTGCCGCCAGGTGTGGAAACGCGTTCCGAGCGTCTGGCCGTTCCACCAGGTGAAAAACTGCAGAAGGAAATTCTTCATCCGATTCCTCGCGGCAAGGCGCGTCCATAGTCCGACCGCCTTATGGCTTTCGCGCGGCCCAATGGCAAGGGTTTAGCAGGCTTTGCGTGGAATTGGCAAAGTCGCAGCCGGAGCCTAATCTGACCGGAAATCTCTGCCGCACGGACGCGAAGCCGATCTATGGCCCTCAAGGAAATTCTGGATCTGACCAGCCTGGTCGTCATCATTGCCGGCCTTCCGCTGGCTCTCTTCACCTTCCTCTACGAGCAGCGTAAGGCACGTGCCAACGAGGAAGAGGAAATCCGGCAGATGCTGGCCGACGGCTACACCGACTTCCTGAAGCTCAGCCTCCAGCATCCCGATCTTAAGCTGCAGTCTCGGTATGCAACTCGTGACCTCGATGAGGAGCAGCAGGAGCGGATGCAGACCCTGTTCGCCATCCTGATCTCGTTGTTCGAAAGGGCCTATGTGGTCGCCTATGAAGACAATCTGTCGCCGCCCAAGCGGCGGCACTGGGCCTCGTGGGACGATTTCATGCGCGAGTGGTGTCGGCGCGAGGATTTCCGTCGCGCGCTGCCAAGGCTGCTGCCCGGCGAGGATCCGGATTTCGCCGCATACATCAGGCGGCTTGCCGAAGAGGAAGAACGCGCCATGTCCGCGACCTAGGCGCGATGGCTGATTTTCAGCCGATCACCTTCTCGAGGACCAGCGCAGGGATGCCTGACTGATCGGAACCGCAATTTGCGGTCTCGCCTGCTTGGACGAAGCCGTTGGCCCGGTAAAACGCCAGCGCAGAAGCGTTTGCCGCCTCCACTTCGAGGCGCAGCATGCGTGCATCCGGAAAACTGTCCGTGATCTCATCCAGGAGCATCTTTCCGATGCCCTCCCCCTGAAAAGACGGATGCACGTAAAGCTGGTGCAGCATCACCAGCTTGGGATCTGTCGTAGCAGCCGCATAGGCCATGCCGCCGATCGTCTTGCCGTCGTCCGCGACCAGAAATTCCGAATTGGGCCGTCCCATTCGCGCCTTCAATGAAGCTATTGAGTGCCAGTCGTTGGTGATTTCCGTGACCCGCTCGACGCCGTAGATCGCGTCGTAGGTGGCGTGCCAGGTCTCGACCAGCAACGCCCGCACCGCGGCGAGATCACGCTCGCTGGCGGTGCGCACGAACATTCTTATTCCTCGATCCCGAGTTTGGCCTTGACTAGGCCGTTCACCGCCTGAGGGTTGGCCTTGCCGCCTGTCGCCTTCATCACTTGCCCAACAAACCAGCCGGCCATGCTCGGCTTGGCTCGCGCCTGTTCGACCTTGTCCGGATTGGCGGCGATCACCTCGTCGACGGCCTTCTCGATCGCGCCGGTGTCGGTGACCTGCTTCATGCCACGGCTTTCGACCAGCTCGCGCGGGTCGCCGCCCTCGTTCCAGACGATCTCGAAAATGTCTTTGGCGATCTTTCCCGAAATCGTGCCCTCTTTGATCAGGTCGATGACAGCGCCGAGCTGGTCGGGAGAAACCGGTGCGTCTTCAATGCCTTTGCCAGCCTTGTTCAACTGACCGAGCAGATCGTTGATGACCCAGTTGGCGGCGAGCTTGCCGTCGCGCCCGACCGCCACCTTCTCGAAATAGTCGGCGATAGCCTTCTCGGAGATCAGGATGGAAGCGTCGTAGACCGAGAGGCCAAGAGTGGATACCAGCCGCGCCCGCTTGTCGTCCGGCAGTTCAGGCAATTCTGAGGCCAAGGCATCGACATAGGCCTGGTCGAATTCCAGCGGCAGAAGATCGGGGTCCGGGAAATAGCGATAGTCATGCGCTTCTTCCTTGGAACGCATCGACCGTGTCTCGCCCCTGCCCGGATCGAACAGCCGCGTCTCCTGGACGATTTTGCCGCCGTCTTCAAGGATGGCAATCTGACGGCGCGCTTCAGATTCGATCGCCTGGCCGACGAAGCGGATCGAGTTGACGTTCTTGATCTCGCAGCGCGTGCCGAAATCGCCAGCCGGCCGGCGCACCGAGACGTTGACGTCGGCACGCATCGCGCCCTCGTCCATATTGCCGTCGCAGGTGCCGAGATAACGCACGATCATGCGCAGCTTGGTGAGAAACGCCTTCGCCTCGTCGGCGGAGCGCATGTCGGGTTTCGACACGATCTCCATCAGGGCGACGCCGGAGCGGTTGAGATCGACATAGGACATGGTCGGATGCTGGTCGTGCATCGACTTGCCGGCATCCTGCTCGAGATGCAGCCGCTCGATACCAACCTCGATATCCTCGAAATTGCCTTCTCGATCGGGCCCGACGGAAACCGTGACGATGCCCTCCCCGACGATCGGCTGCTTGTACTGCGAAATCTGGTATCCCTGTGGCAGGTCCGGATAAAAATAGTTCTTCCGGTCGAATATCGAGCGATGGTTGATCTGCGCCTTCAGGCCCAACCCGGTCCGGATCGCCTGCTTCACGCATTCCTCGTTGATGACTGGCAGCATGCCCGGCATAGCCGCGTCGACCAGGCTGACATTAGCGTTGGGCGCGGCGCCGAACGCAGTCGACGCGCCGGAAAAGAGCTTCGCTTCGGACGTCACCTGCGCATGCACTTCCAGCCCGATAATGATCTCCCAATCGCCCGTGGCGCCGGAAAGGAAGCGTTTGGCGTCGGGAATGCGGGTGTCGATGATGGTCATGGAAGCCTGCGTCGATGCATGGAAGAACATGCGAAACAACATATTTCGCGCTGGCCTTCGCTAGTGCAAATGGCCGGGTGAGGCAAGAGTCGTATGGGCGTCAGCCCATCGAGCCGCGTGCGGCTTTGAGCAGCGCCTCCGCGCCCAGCGCGATGTATCTCGGCTCCGAGCCCAGCGCCATGAACCGGTATCCCATGGAGACGAAGCGGCCCGCCATGTTCGGGTCGACCACGTAGATCGCGGCGTGCTTGCCGGCTTCCCTGGCGCGTTTCGCGATAGATGCGACCGTCCCCATCATATCTTCGAGGCTTCCGTCCACAGCCGCGCCGCTGCTCCACGCGATCGAGAAATCGGCCGGGCCGACGAAGATGCCGTCGATGCCTGGCGTTTCGAGGATGCCGTCGAGCGCATCGAGTGCGGGGCGGGTCTCGATCATCGCGAAAGAGACGGTGCTCGCATTCATGCCGCCCAGCCAGGCGTTGTAGTCGCTGCCGTTGTGCCGCGGAAATGCGTATGTCGGACCCCAGGAACGCTCCCCGACCGGCGGATATTTCATCGCCGCGGCAAACTGCCGGGCGTCCGCGGCCGAATTGACCATCGGCGCGATCACCGCTTCCGCGCCGAAATCAAGCGCTCGGCTCGCCATGTCGAAGCGGCCGACGGGAATGCGGACTACCGGGTGCTTCTTTGCATGCATGACCGGCAGTATGCCGCGCACGACGCTGTCCTCATGATGCCCGCCATGCTGCATGTCGAGGGTGATCGCGTCGAAAGGCTGAGCCGCGACGATTTCGACGGTCAACGCGTCCGGAACGCCCGACCAGGCAGTGAACAGGGTTTCGCCGGCTTCCAGTCGTGACGCCAATTGCATGGGCAGCATTCCTCGGTAGGGGCCACATCTTCACCCGGAAATTGTCCTTAGCGCAAAGAAAAACCGCCCGGCAAGCGGGCGGCTTGTTGGTCCACGGCGCAAGCCGCTTAGCTGTTCTTGACCTGCTCGATGGCCTGCGCGAGCAATTCGTCCATGGTGCGGCGGATCTGGTGGTCGGACTGCTCCACGCCCGCCGCGTCGAAGTCCTTGCGCACCTTGCGGAACACGTCGTGGTCGCCCGCTTCCTCGATATCCGAGATGATGACTTCCTTGGCGTAGGCCTCAGCCTCATCGCCGGTCTTGCCAAGCTTTTCGGCTGCCCAGAGGCCGAGCATCTTGTTGCGCCGGGCTGTCGCCTTGAAACGCAGCTCCTCGTCGAAGGCGAACTTGCGCTCGAAACCTTGTTCGCGATCTTTCATGGTGCTCATGGCTGTTCCTCCCGGAGGTCGCTGCGATTCGTTACTGACGGTCAATATGGGCTTCCTCAGCACAAACCAAAAGGCCGCGCCCCGGTCAATACGCCCTGTCTTCTGCTGCAGTGCGGCATTTCGCTCGGGAAAGCGGTTGATTGGCCTGATTTGCCGATTGAGGAATTGGCGGGATTGGGATAGAGACCGCGTTGAAACCCGTCATTGCCGCGCGTAAGCGCTGACGCAAGGGTCGGTTGCCAGGCGCCTGCCCCAATCCAGAGAAAAACCAGATGAAAAATCGCCGCCGCATCTACGAAGGCAAGGCCAAGATCCTTTATGAGGGCCCTGAGCCGGGAACGCTTGTCCAGTTCTTCAAGGACGACGCCACCGCCTTCAACAAGAAGAAGCACGAGGTCATCGATGGCAAGGGCGTCATCAACAACCGCATCTCGGAGCACATCTTCAACCATCTGAACCGGATGGGCATCCCGACCCACTTCATTCGCCGCCTCAACATGCGCGAGCAGTTGATCAAGGAAGTCGAGATCATCCCGCTCGAAGTGGTGGTTCGGAACATCGCCGCCGGCTCGCTGGCCAAGCGCCTCGGCATCGACGAGGGCACCGTTCTGCCGCGCTCGATCATCGAATTCTACTACAAGGCCGACGCCCTCGACGATCCAATGGTCTCGGAAGAGCACATCACCGCCTTCGGCTGGGCGAGCCCGCAGGAGATCGACGACATCATGGCGCTTGCCATTCGCGTCAACGATTTCCTCTCCGGCCTGTTCATGGGCATCGGCATCCAGCTTGTCGATTTCAAGATCGAATGCGGCCGTCTGTTCGAGGGCGACATGATGCGCATCGTGGTCGCCGACGAGATTTCGCCGGATTCCTGCCGTCTGTGGGACGTGAATACCCAGGAAAAGATGGACAAGGACCGGTTCCGCCGCGACATGGGCGGCCTCGTAGAGGCCTACCAGGAAGTGGCGCGCCGCCTCGGCATCATGAACGAAAACGAGCCGCCCCGCCCGAGCGGCCCGGTTCTGGTTGCTTCGGCGGATGGTCCGAAAGGCAAGCCGCACTGAACCGGCTCACTCAAAACCAGGCAGGAGCATGACAGGTGTGATCAAGGCCCGCGTAACCGTAACCCTCAAGAACGGCGTCCTCGACCCGCAAGGCAAGGCGATCGAGCATGCGCTCGACGGCCTCGGCTTCTCCGGCGTCGGATCGGTGCGCCAGGGCAAGGTGTTCGACATCGAGATCGACAGCGCCGACCGCGCCAGAACCGAAGCCGACCTGAAGGCAATGTGCGACCGATTGCTGGCGAACACGGTGATCGAGAACTATACTGTGGCTATAACCTGAGGTTGAACCGGAGGGTTGGATGGCGGAAGCCACGAATGAGCTGATCTTTGAACTCATGAAGCGAATGCATCATGAGATGACTGAGCTTCGGCAAGACGTGGCTGAGGTCAAGAAAGAACTAAACGTCATTCGAGGCCATATGATCGCCATTCAAAGCGACATTCACAACATCTACGGCGTTCTCGGACGCCACGACGAACGTCTAGACCGCATAGAACGCCGCCTCGAATTGCGCGAACTCGCCGAACCTCAAAGACCATTTGATCACACCACATGAAATCAGCCGTCGTCGTTCTTCCTGGCCTCAACCGCGACCGCGACATGATCGCGGCGCTGACGAAAATCTCCGGCACGGCCCCGGTCACGGTCTGGCAGACCGATACGGAAATCCCGGATGTCGACCTCGTCGTCATCCCCGGCGGCTTTTCATATGGCGACTACCTGCGCTGCGGAGCCATCGCGGCGCGCATGCCGGTGATGCGGGCGGTGGCTGAGAAGGCCGAAAAAGGCGTCCAGGTGATCGGCGTCTGCAACGGGTTCCAGATACTGGTCGAGGCCGGCATGCTGCCCGGCGCGCTGATGCGCAACGAGTCGCTGAAATTCGTCTGCCGCGAAGTGAAGCTGCGGGTCGAGAACACCAATACCAGTTTTACCCGCAACTATGCGCCGGGCCAGGTCATCCGCACGCCGGTTGCGCATCATGACGGCAATTATTTCGCCGATCCCGAAACGCTGGCCCGCATCGAAGGCGAAGGCCGGGTTCTGTTCCGCTATGCCGAAAACACCAATCCAAACGGCTCGATCAACGACATAGCCGGGATCGTCAACGATCGGGGCAACGTGCTTGGCCTGATGCCGCATCCCGAAAACCTGATCGAAGCCGCGCATGGCGGCAGCGACGGCCGCCCTTTGTTTGAAAGTGCGCTCGGCATCGCCGCCCCGCAACCAGAACCGGCCTGATACCCGGACAATCTCTCCAGACAGGCGGATCTTTGCGGATGAAGAAATTTGCGATCGTCGCTGGTGCGGCTTCATTGCTTCTCGCGCTGGCGGCCTGCCAGTCCAAAACGCCCACGCCTGCGGCATCAGGGAAAAGCGCTTCGCTGCGGGCCATGGAAACGGTGACCATCGCCGCATACAAATGTTGGTTCGCCGCCAAGGATCCGGCCTTCAAGGCATACCGCATGGCAAACGAACTGAACTCGTTCAGCGGCACGCCACGCTTCCTGCTGGTCCCGGCCAAGAATTACGGCGGCAAACCGCTGCTGGTGGTCCAGGCGACGGGAAATTCGTCCCGGGTCGACGTATTCGGGCCATTGATGGGCGAGCCGCTCGGCGCGCGCATCGGCACCGACATCGGCCGCTGGGCGGCAGGCAATAACGATTGTGGCGGGGCCGCGTGATCGATCGCGACGCGGCAACCCGCCGACCGCATTAGACAGACTTCCAGCCCGAGCAACCGGACAGGACCATGACCATTTCAAACACCGTGAAGATCACAGGCGAACTGATTGCCGCGCATGGGCTGAAGCCCGACGAGTATCAGCGCATACTCGACCTCGTCGGCCGCGAGCCGACCTTCACCGAACTCGGCATTTTTTCGGCCATGTGGAACGAGCACTGCTCGTATAAATCGTCGAAGAAATGGCTGCGCACCCTGCCGACCACCGGTCCGCAGGTCATCCAGGGACCGGGAGAAAACGCCGGCGTCGTGGATATCGGCGACGGCGACTGCGTTGTCTTCAAGATGGAGAGCCACAATCACCCTTCCTATATCGAGCCCTACCAGGGTGCGGCGACCGGCGTCGGTGGTATTCTGCGCGACGTCTTCACCATGGGCGCGCGTCCGATCGCGGCGATGAACGCGCTGCGCTTCGGCGCGCCGGACCATCCCAAGACAAGGCATCTTGTGTCGGGCGTGGTGTCCGGCATCGGCGGCTACGGCAATGCCTTCGGCGTTCCGACGGTCGGCGGCGAGGTCAATTTCGACACGCGCTATAACGGCAATTGCCTGGTCAACGCCTTCGCAGCAGGTCTCGCCAAGACCGATGCCATCTTCCTGTCGGAGGCCAAGGGCGTCGGCCTGCCGGTCGTCTATCTCGGCGCCAAAACCGGCCGCGATGGCGTCGGCGGCGCGACAATGGCGTCGGCCGAATTCGACGACAAGATCGACGAAAAACGTCCGACCGTGCAGGTCGGCGATCCGTTCACCGAAAAATGCCTGCTCGAAGCCTGCCTCGAGCTGATGGCGTCGGGCGCGGTCATCGCCATCCAGGACATGGGCGCCGCCGGACTGACCTGCTCAGCCGTGGAAATGGGCGCAAAAGGCGACCTTGGTATCGAACTCGACCTGGACAAGGTGCCGGTTCGCGAAGAGCACATGTCGGCCTACGAGATGATGCTCTCCGAAAGCCAGGAGCGCATGCTGATGGTGCTCCGCCCGGAAAAGGAGAAGGAAGCCGAGGCGATCTTCCGCAAATGGGGGCTGGATTTCGCCATCGTCGGGCACACGACCGACGATCTGCGCTTCCGTATTCTCCACCAGGGCGAGGAAGTAGCCAACCTGCCGATCAAGGATCTCGGCGACCAGGCGCCGGAATATGACCGGCCTTGGGTCGAGCCGGCGCCGCGCCAGCCGCTCGCCAGGGGCGACATTCCCCAAGCCGATATCGCCGACGCCCTCTTGAAAATGCTCGGCGGACCGGACCTCTCCAGCCGCCGCTGGGTTTGGGAGCAATACGACACGCTGATCCAGGGCAATTCGCTGCAGATTCCGGGCGGCGACGCCGGCGTCGTGCGCGTCGAGGGCCATGCCACCAAGGCGCTGGCCTTCTCGTCCGACGTGACGCCGCGCTACTGCGAGGCCGATCCTTACGAAGGCGGTAAGCAGGCGGTGGCGGAATGCTGGCGCAATCTGACTGCGACAGGCGCCATGCCGCTGGCAGCGACCGACAATTTGAATTTCGGCAATCCGGAACGCCCCGAAATCATGGGCCAACTGGTCAAGGCGGTGCAGGGCATAGGCGATGCCTGCCGCGCGCTCGGCTTCCCGATCGTGTCCGGCAACGTCTCGCTCTACAACGAAACCAACGGCCAGGGCATTTTGCCGACGCCGACCATCGGCGGTGTCGGCCTCATCGACGACTGGTCGAGGATGGCCCGGATCGGCTTTGCCCGCGAAGGCGAGATGATCCTGTTGTTCGGCGCGCCCGACTGGTGGGGCACACATCTCGGCCAGTCGGCCTATATGCGCGACATCCACGGCCGCGCCGACGGCCCACCGCCGCCGGTCGACCTCGCTCACGAGAAAAAGGTCGGCGACTACGTCCGCAAACTGATCCGCTCGGGTATTGCGACCGCGGTGCACGACCTCTCCGATGGCGGGCTGGCCGTCGGGCTGGCTGAAATGTCGATGGCCTCTGGCATCGGCGCGACCGTGTCGCAGCTTGGCCAGGGCGATCCGATCCCGCAGTTTTTCGGCGAGGATCAGGGCCGCTACCTGGTAACGGTCAATTTTTCTGCGCAAAGCGACGAATTCGAAGCGATGCTCGCCGAGCTGAAACAACTCGGCATTTTCGCTCCGTGGATCGGCACGACGGGCGGCGGCGAATTGAAACTCGGGCATGCCCGTGCCATATCAGTTGCGGATCTGAAGGCCGCTCATGAAGGCTGGTTTCCCCGATTCATGGGGAACTGAACGGGAAAAAAACCAATGGCGATGGATGCTCACGAGATCGAAAAACTGATCCGGGACGGTATACCTGACGCAAAAGTGACCATCCGCGATCTGGCCGGCGACGGCGACCACTATGCGGCCGAAGTGGTGGCCGAAAGCTTCCGCGGCAAGACCCGCGTGCAGCAGCACCAGATGGTCTATGACGCGCTGAAGGGCAATATGGGCGGCGTTCTTCACGCCCTTGCCCTTCAAACCAGCGCTCCGGAGTGATACATAGGCGGTAGCATGATTTGATTGCCGGTTCCTCCCAGCCGGCAAAAACGGGAAAACGAGATGAGCGGAATTAGCGAATACATAGACAATGAGGTGAAGAGCAACGACGTGGTCGTCTTCATGAAGGGCACACCCGGATTTCCGCAGTGCGGATTTTCGGGCCAGGTAGTCCAGATCCTCGACTATATCGGCATTGACTACAAAGGCGTCGATGTTCTGACCTCGAACGACCTGCGCCAGGGCATCAAGGACTATTCCAACTGGCCAACGATCCCGCAGCTCTATGTGAAAGGCGAGTTCGTCGGCGGCTGCGATATCATCCGCGAAATGTTCCAGGCCGGCGAATTGCAGAGCTACCTCGCCGAAAAGGGCATCAGCGCCAAGGGCGCCGCCTGATCAGGGAACCAGATTGATAGATTCCGGTTTTCTCCGGAATCTTTTTTGCAGGATGCGCCGGGCTCTCCGGCGCATTTCCTTTTTTGAGCCTAGCATTAGGAAACTCTCATGGACCAGCAGGCTACACCGACTACCGTGGCGACCGGCCTGTCGATCCCGCGCTGGGAGTTCATCGCACTTGCCGCCGCACTCATGGCGCTCAACGCGCTCGCTATCGATATCATGCTTCCGGGGCTGCAGCAGATCGGCGCCAGCCTCGGCGTCGCCGACGAGAATGCGCGGCAATATGTCATCTCGGCCTATTTCGGCGGGCTGGCCTTCGCCCTCCTCGCTTATGGCCCGGCCTCCGACAGGTTCGGACGCCGCGGGCCGCTGCTGTTCGGCCTTTCGATCTATGTCATCGCGGCCTTCGCTGCTGCCTTCGCGCCCAATTTCGAGACGCTTCTGGCGCTGCGCTTTATCCAGGGCGTGGGCGCGGCGTCCACCCGCGTCATCGCCGTCTCCATGGTCCGTGACCGCTTCGGCGGCAGGGCGATGGCCGAGATCATGTCGCTGATCTTCATGGTTTTCATGATCATACCGGTGGTCGCGCCAAGCATTGGCCAACTCGTGATGTTGTTTGCCGAATGGCACATGATCTTCGTCTGCATGGGCGCTATCGCCCTCGTCATCGTGATTTGGGCGGCCGTACGGCTGCCCGAAACGCTCCATCCCGAGGATCGGAGGCCCTTCACCATTGCGTCGATCTGGAAGGCCTTCCGCATCGTGCTGACCAACCGCGTCTCGCTCTGGTATACGCTGGCCTCGACCACGATCTTCGGCGCGCTGTTCGGCTTCATCAATTCCGCGCAGCAGGTCTATGTCGGCATCTACGGGGTCGGTGTCTGGTTCCCGGTGCTGTTCGCCGCCATCGCCGGCATGATGGCGGTCTCGTCATTCCTCAACTCGCGCCTCGTCGGCCGCTTCGGCATGCGCCGGCTGTCGCATGGCGCGGTCGTAGGCTTTCTAGCGGTCAGCACGATCTGGTTCGTCTGGTCGCTTAACGGCCAGGTACCACTGGTCGGCTTCGTTTTGCTGTTCGCCGCCGCTATGTTCCAGTTCGGCTGGATCGGCTCGAATTTCAACGCGCTTGCCATGGAGCCGCTAGGCCACATCGCCGGCTCTGCCTCGTCCGTCCAAGGCTTTCTCCAGACTCTCGGCGGTGGTGTGATCGGCGCCGCGGTCGGTCAGTCCTTCGACGGGACAACCACGCCTCTGGCCGCCGGCTTCTGCGGAGTGGGCGTAATCGCCCTGCTGATGGTGCTGATCGCGGAAAAGGGAAAGCTCTTTCGCGCCCAGCACGACCCGCATCCGCAGGCGTAAGTTCAGGCGCCCTGCCCGGCCGCAAGTCCGGCGAAATCGAACAGCTTGCGGTCGAGGAGATGCGACGGCCTGACATTGCCTAGCGCCCGGATCATCGTGTCCTTGCGGCCGGGCATGCGCCTTTCCATGTCATCAAGCATCTGCTTCATGAGATTGCGCTGCAGCCCCTCCTGGCTGCCGCACAGGTCGCACGGGATGATCGGAAACCTCATCGCGTCGGCAAATTTCTGCAGGTCGGCCTCGGCGCAATAGGCGAGCGGGCGCAGCACCGCCACGTCGCCGTCGTCATTGAGGAGTTTCGGCGGCATCGCCGCCAGCCTGCCGCCATGGAAAAGGTTCATGAAAAAGGTTTCGAGAATATCCTCGCGGTGATGCCCGAGCACCAGCGACGAGCAGCCCTCCTCGCGCGCGATGCGGTAGAGATGGCCGCGCCTGAGCCGCGAGCATAGCGAACAGTAGGTGTTGCCCTCGCCGATCTTGTCGGTGACGATCGAATAGGTATCGCGATACTCGATCCGGTGGTGGATGCCGTGGCTTTCGAGGAAATCCGGCAGGATATGCTTCGGGAAATTCGGCTGGCCCTGGTCGAGATTGCAGGCGATGAGGTCGACAGGCAGCAGGCCTCGCCATTTCATGTCGAGGAGCAGCGCCAGCAGCCCATAGGAATCCTTGCCGCCCGAAAGCGCCACCAGCCAGCGCTCGCCCGGCCGCGCCATGGCGAATTCGTCGATAGCCTGCCGCGTCTGGCGCAGCAGCCGCTTGCGCAGCTTGTTGAACTCGACCGAGGACGGCACGTCCCGGAACATCGGGTGGCAGCTCGCATCATCGGTTTCGACGACCAGATCGGGCATGATGTTCATGATTGCGTCCAGCCTGCTTGGCTCATCGTTAGACCGGCTTACCGGACCGTGCCGACAAAGAAAAGGCCGCCCGAAGGCGGCCTTGATGGCTTGGAACGGATCGTTCCGATTAGCGTGAGTAAAACTCGACGACCAGGTTCGGCTCCATCTGGACGGCGTAAGGGACGTCCGACAAGCCGGGAACGCGGGCGAAGGTGGCGACCATCTTGTTGTGGTCGACTTCGATGTAGTCCGGCACGTCGCGCTCGGCGAGCTGCACCGATTCCAGAACGATGACCAACTGCTTCGACTTCTCGCGAACCTCGATCACGTCGCCGGCCTTGCAGCGGTACGAGCCGATATTGGTGCGCTTGCCGTTCACGTTGACATGGCCGTGATTGACGAACTGGCGGGCCGCGAAAATGGTCGGCACGAACTTGGCGCGATAGACCACCGCGTCGAGCCGCGATTCGAGCAGGCCGATCAGGTTTTCAGGCGTATCGCCCTTGCGGCGGTTGGCTTCCTCGTAGGTCTTCCGGAACTGCTTTTCCGAAATGTCGCCATAGTGGCCCTTCAGCTTCTGCTTGGCGCGAAGCTGCAGGCCGAAGTCGGAAAGCTTGCCCTTGCGGCGCTGGCCGTGCTGGCCGGGACCGTATTCACGCTTGTTGACCGGGGATTTCGGGCGGCCCCAGATGTTTTCGCCGAGACGGCGGTCGATCTTGTACTTTGCTGATTCGCGTTTGCTCATCGCATTCCCTTTCAAAAAGATACACCCGCAACCTCATGTCACGAGTGAAGGAAACGCGCCCTCCTCTGGCCTCCGTTTTCGAGACCTGACAGGATTTCCCACGCACGCTTTGCGAAGAAACCCACGGGACACGTCATTCAAGCAAGGCCGGGGAAAGTATAAGCGGTTTTCCGTCGGTCTTGCGGCATTACAATAGAAACACCGGACCTCTCGGCCCGGCGTTGGCGTGGCTCTAAAGGAGAGCCTCACTGTTGTCAAGGAAATCGGGCCGCATCAGCGCTTCCGGCCAGCTTACGCCGCATCGTGGAAGATGATCCCGGCGGTGAACCGCTCGCCGGAGTGGATGCGGCTGACGCCGTGGCGCATCTTGACGCGGTAATCGCCCCGCGTCCCCGCTTTCGGCCTGTCGTTCACGGCAAACAGCGCGCCATGCCCCTGCTTCAAAGGAACGACTTCGGTGCGCGACTGCATGCGCGGCCGCTGCTCGGTAAGCACGAGTTCGCCGCCTTCGAATTCTTCGCCGGGCGCGCTGAGCAGGATCACCAGTTGGATCGGGAAGAGGTGCTTTCCATAGACGTCCTGATGCAGGCAATTGTAGTCGCCCGGCCCGTATTTGAGGAGCAGCGGCGTGGGCCGCGTCTGCCCGTCGGCATGACACTCTGCCAGGAACTCGTCATGAGCGGGGGGAAAGACCCGGTCGATGCTCATACGGGCATTCCAGTTATTGGCCAGCGGCACGAGCCGCTCATAAAAATGCCGGCGCAGTCCAGCGATCGGTTCCGGCAGCGGATTGGCGAAGTATTTGTACTCCCCGGCTCCAAATCCATGCTGCTGCATGACGATGCGGCTGCGGAACGCCCCATCGCTGTCGTAAAGACCCCGCAGCGCGCGGCATTCATCCACGTTCAGCAGCGGTCCCGTCCGTGCGACCCCGAATTCGTCGAGATCGCGGCTGATCGTGTCCCAGTCGAGTTCCGCCACGACATTGCGCAGGTTCATCGCCCTTCTCCTTCGCTGTCCTTGGCGCCGCGACAGAGACTATTCGGCCTGAAGCAGGAGGGCATTCCGTTTCTTGCGCGGTTGCCGGTGCTACCGGTGGGCAGCGTCAAAATCCTCCCGCGCCGCCTTCAGCGCATCACGGTTGTGCGCCGCCCATATGCCGAGGGCGCCAACCGGCACGGCGATCGAATGGCCAAACTCCGTCAGCGCATATTCCACTTCCGGCGGTGTCGTCGGCTTTACCGTGCGCCGGACCAGCCCGTCGCGTTCGAGCGAGCGCAGCGTCACCGTCAGCATGCGTTGCGAGATGCCCTCAATCGATCGCTTGAGCGCGTTGAAGCGCTTTGGCGCCGCCTGCAGATTGATGATGACCAGTAGGCTCCATGTGTCGCCGACGCGATCCAGCACCTCGCGGATCGGGCAGTTGCCCTCTTCGTCGGGCTCGAAGCCCGGATGGCTGTCCAGCATCGGCGCTGCAGCGGAAGCGTTGGTCCGAGCGTTCATGCGGTTCCCTCCGGGTAACCTGGGCAGAAAATCATGCGTACTTACGTGCCGCCGCTTTCGCGGCTAGTGGTGACTTCCGGTAACTTGATTACCGCAAATACCTCCTTCGCCGCAACGGCGAAAGAGCCAGACACGGAGTATTTCGCATGAAAATCGCACTCATCGGCGCGTCGGGCTTCGTCGGCAGCGCAATCCTCAAGGAAGCTGTCAGCCGCGGCCATGCCGTCACCGCCATCGTGCGCGACGCCGGCAAGGTCGAGAAGCTTGACGGCGTGACGCCAAAGTCGGTCGACGCCACGGATGTTGCCGGACTGACTAGCGCCATCTCCGGAAATGACGCCGTGATTTCCGCCTTCAATGGCGGCTGGGGCGATCCGGACATTTACCGCAAGCACCTGGACGGGTCGAACGCGATCGCAACCGCCGCCAAGGCCGCAAAGACACGATTGATCGTGGTGGGCGGCGCTGGCAGCCTCTATGCGCCCGACGGCAGCCAGTTCGTCGATTCGCCCGAGTTTCCCGCCGAGTGGAAGCAAGGCGCGTTGGCCGCCCGCGATGCGCTCGCCCAACTGCGGAACGAAACGGAACTGGACTGGAGCTTCCTGTCGCCGCCTTTCATGCTGAAGCCCGGCGAACGCACCGGAAAATACCGTACCGGCGGCGACCAGCCGGTGGTCGATGAAGCCGGCCAGAGCATCATCTCGACCGCCGATCTCGCCGTCGCCCTGGTCGACGAAGCGGAGCGTTCAGAACACACACGCAAGCGTTTCACCGTCGCATATTGACGAACGGTCCTGCCGGCGATCAGCCCTTCGATTTCTTCTTCTCCGGCAGGCCCTTGCGCTTGGTTTCGGCCAACTCCTCGAGTTGCTTCTCGCTCATGGATTCGACCATGCCCTTGGACGGACCCTTGAGTTCGCTCTTCTTGGTTTCGCCGCGCTTGGCCGACAAAGCCGCGCCGGCCGCCTTCTGCTGAGCCTTGGATTTAGCAGGCATCTGTTTGTCTCCCGTGATTGCGCTCCGGGAAGAACTCGGCAAGGCAGGCGAGGTTCCTGCCGGTCGTTTTATGCGACCGTCAGCCCAAACCCCTGCATCAGCCGGCGGATTGCGAAATCCGGCTTGCCGGAGGTGAAGACGGCGAGATCCAGACCTTGTGCCGCGTCGGCATGTCCTTCGACGGGCGCACGCTCACAAAGCAGCGACAGCGCGCGCCGTGCGATCGCTTCGGCCGGATCCAGCCAATCCACCGGCCAGGGCGCGGTCTTGCGCATCCGGTTGACGAGGAACGGATAGTGCGTGCAGGCGAGCACGACGATGTCGGTCCGGCCGCCATCGCGCTCGATGAAGCACGGCGCGATCTCCGCCCGCACCGCCTCCTCGTCGACGAAGCCGTGGCGCATGTAGGCCTCGGCGAGCGCAGCCAGATGCGTGCTGCCGACCAGCCAGACATTGCATTTCGAAGCCCATTTGGCGATCAGGTCGCGGGTATATTGCCGCTTCACCGTGCCTGGGGTGGCCAGCACCGACACCAGGCCCGAGCGCGTCCGCTCGGCGGCCGGCTTGATCGCCGGAACAGTGCCCACGAATGGCGTGTCGGGATAGGCCGCGCGCAGATCTGCAAGCACCAGCGTCGAGGCCGTGTTGCAGGGAATGACAAAAATTTCGGGGTCGTGCCTGGCTATCAGGCTCCCGCAAAGTTCCACGATGCGCGCGGAGAGCGCCGCCTCTTCCCAATCGCCATACGGAAAGGCTGCATCATCCGCGACATAGACGAAGCGGCGGTCGGGCATCAGCACGCGCGCTTCGCGTAGCACGGTCAGCCCGCCAATGCCCGAATCGAACATCAGTATCGGCCGGTCAGTCATTCCCGGGCGCCTCCCCGCCTGGCTTGCGCCTGCCGCTTCCGGCGCTGGCGTCAGCCTCGGCCTTGCGCGCCGGATAGCCCGAGCCGCGCGGTTCCTTCGGCGAAAAATAGTCGAGCGAAGCGACCACGCCGCGCAGCACTTCGAGTTCCTTCTCCGAAAAGCCGGCGCGGGTCAGTACCGCGCGCACCTTGTGGACCATTTTCGGCTTCTTGGCCGGCGTGCGGAAATAACCGCGCGCGTCAAGCGCGGCTTCGAGATGCTCGAACAGGCCATGCAGGTGCTCCTTGGCGGCGGGCTTGACCACCGGCCCCAAAAACGCCGTGTCGGTTTCCCGCTCAAGGCCGGACTTCATCCACTCATACGCCATAAGAAGTGTCGCCTGCGCGATGTTCAGCGATGCGTATTCTGGATTGACCGGAAAGGTGACGATCTCGTCGGCCAGGCTGATCTCGTCGTTGGCGAGGCCGAATTTTTCGCGCCCGAACATGATGCCGGTGCGCTGCCCGGCGCGATGCCGGGCCCGAAGCGCCCTGCCCGCCTCGACCGGCCCGCGCACCGGCTTGAACCCGTCGCGCTCGCGCGCCGTTGTGGCGAAGACGAATTGCAGGTCGGCGAGCGCGGAGGTCAGGTCGTCGAACACGGCGGTGTTCTCGATAACATGCGTGGCCCGGCTTGCCGCTGCCGTCGCCTTCTCGTTCGGCCAGCCGTCACGCGGCTTGACCAGCCGCAGTTCCGACAGGCCGAAATTGGCCATGGCGCGCGCCACCATGCCGATATTTTCGCCCATCTGCGGCTCGACCAGTATGATCACCGGCCCTCCGGTGATCGGCCCGCTTTCCGTGTCTGTCATGAATGCGCTGATCCTTCATTTGCGCGTCTGGGCCGTCCCTGCCATATTCCGCGTCGAAGATGAAGGCCGCACCATGGCAAGCCAAATCACCGACCGTTTGCGGGCGCAGACGAGGCACTACGCCAACTGCGGCGAAATTCGCATGTTCGGCGGCATCTGCTTCACCCTGAACGGCAATATGCATTGCGGCACGATGAAGGATGGCGACGTGCTGTTTCGTGTCGGCCCCGACCAGGAGGCGCAGGCGCTTGCCCGGCCGGGAACGAGACTCATGGAACAAGCCGGGCGCACGATGAAGGGTTTCATCATCGTCTCGGCCGACCATCTTGGCGAAGAGCAGGCGCTGAAGCACTGGGTCGCGCTCGCCGCCAATTTTGTCGAAACGCTTCCGCCGAAAAAAAATAGCGCCGCAAATCGCGTCTCGCTACACCGCGTTTCAACAGCGTTTGCGCACGCATTCCCGCTTTGCTATAGGGGCCGCACTCCCTGTCGCGAAGCCCGGAAATCCGGCGCTCCCATCCGAAAACGAGGTACTTTTCATGGCGAAGATCAAGGTGGCCAATCCCGTCGTCGAACTCGACGGCGACGAGATGACCCGCATCATCTGGCAGTTCATCAAGGACAAGCTGATCCACCCTTATCTCGACATCGACCTCGAATATTACGATCTGGGCGTCGAGCACCGCGACGCGACCAGCGACCAGGTGACGATCGACGCAGCCAACGCCATCAAGAAGCACGGCGTCGGCGTGAAGTGCGCCACGATCACGCCCGACGAGCAGCGCGTCGAGGAATTCAACCTCAAGAAGATGTGGAAATCGCCGAACGGCACGATCCGCAACATCCTGGGCGGCGTCATCTTCCGCGAACCGATCATCATGAAGAACGTGCCGCGCCTGGTGCCCGGCTGGACCAAGCCGATCATTGTCGGCCGCCACGCTTTCGGCGACCAGTACAAGGCCACCGATTTCCGCTACCCCGGCAAGGGCAAGCTGTCGATCAAGTTCGTCGGCGACGACGGCCAGGTGATCGAGCATGAGGTCTATGACGCCCCCTCCTCCGGCGTAGCCATGGCCATGTACAATCTGGACGAATCGATCCGCGAATTCGCTCGCGCTTCTCTGAATTACGGCCTGCTGCGCGGCTATCCGGTTTATCTCTCGACCAAGAACACCATCCTCAAGGCCTATGACGGGCGCTTCAAGGACATCTTCCAGGAAGTCTACGAGGTCGAGTTCGAAGAGGAATTCAAGGCGAAGAAGATCTGGTACGAGCACCGCCTGATCGACGACATGGTGGCGTCGAGCCTGAAATGGTCCGGCGGCTATATCTGGGCCTGCAAGAACTATGACGGCGACGTGCAGTCCGACACCGTGGCGCAAGGGTTCGGCTCGCTCGGCCTGATGACCTCGGTGCTGATGACGCCGGACGGCAAGACCGTCGAGGCCGAGGCCGCGCACGGCACCGTCACCCGCCACTACCGCCAGCACCAGAAGGGCGAGGAAACCTCGACCAACTCCATCGCCTCGATCTTCGCCTGGACCCGCGGCCTCGCCCACCGCGCCAAGCTCGACAACAATGCGGAACTCAAAAAATTCGCCGATACCCTGGAAAAGGTCTGCGTGCAGACGGTTGAATCCGGCTACATGACCAAGGACCTGTCGCTGCTCATCGGCCCCGACCAGCCCTGGCTCTCGACCACTGGCTTTTTGGACAAGATTGACGAGAATCTGCAGAAGGCAATGGCGTAACTTTACGCCCAGGATAGCGCGAAGCCGGCGACCAACGTCGTCCTGACTGTTGGGCGCCGGCTTCGCGATTTTGCCGGTGACGGCCGAGCGCCTTTCGAAGCGCTTGGTTGAATGCCTGAAACGCCTTGCTCGCGGCTCGGTGCTCTGCGTCAGAGCGCCCGTGCGATTCGCGCCGCCAGCCTGGCGTTGTTTTCCACCAGAGCGATGTTGGTGCGAAGGCTGGCGCCGCCGGTCAGTTCAAGAATTTTCGCGAGCAGGAACGGCGTCACCGCCTTGCCCGAGACGCGCTGCGCCTCGGCGGCCTGCTGCGCCGCTTCGATATGCGCGGCCATCACCTCCGCGGCGATCTCGTCGGCTTCCGGCACGGGGTTCGCGATCAGCATGCCGCCATCGGTCCCAAAAACGCGCCGAACCTTGAAGAAATCCGCGATCGCCTCGGCCGTATCGAGCCGCAGCGGCGCGGCGAATGGCGATTGCCGCGACCAGAAGGCGGGCATGACGTCCGATCCGAACGCCACCACCGGTACCCCGCGCGTCTCCAGCACTTCCAGCGTCTTTTCGATGTCCAGTATGGCCTTGGCTCCGGCCGACACCACGATCACCGGCGTGCGCGCCAGTTCGTCGAGGTCGGCCGAGATGTCAAAACTCTTTTCCGCGCCCTTGTGCACGCCGCCTATGCCGCCGGTGGCGAAGACCGAGATGCCGGCGAGGTGCGCGGCGATCATCGTCGCCGCCACCGTGGTGCCGCCGGTGCGGCCCTGCACCAGCGCAAAACCAAGATCGGCCCGCGACAGCTTCATCGCGCCCGTGGTCTTGGCCAGCGCCTCGCGCTCGGCGTCGGAAAGCCCGATCTTCAGCCTGCCGCCGATAACGGCGATGGTGGCAGGCGTCGCGCCCTCGTCGCGGATGATCTTCTCGACATTGGCGGCCATCGCGCTGTTATCGGGATAGGGCATGCCGTGGGTGATGATGGTGCTCTCCAGCGCCACCACCGGCCGCCCAGCGGTCAGCGCGTCTGCGACGGTTGGATGGACATCGATAAAGGGCCGCGCTTTCTCAGGCATCATTTGTCTCTCCGATCCTGCCGCCCTGATGCAACGCCTCGGCCTTCGGCACAAGGGCAAGGGCAGCAGTGAAGGCGCCGGCGGAAAATTCCGGCACGGAAGCCTGGCTCTCGACCGCCAGCATCGCCGCCGCCATGCCCTCGCGCAACGCCTCGCCGAGAGGCAGGCCGCGCAGCAAGGCGACCGTGGTCACTCCGGCCAGCGCATCGCCGGCGCCGGTCACATCGGCGATTTTTCGCGGGGGCGGCGGCATCATGGAAAAGATGTTGGAGCGGTCGAACGCGACGGTCGGCGCACCGCCATGGCTGATGACTGCGCTTGAAAGTCCCATGCTGCGCAGGCGGGCAACGATTTCGTCGACGGATGCATCGTCCGACAATCCGCCAAGGCAAGCCGCCTCGCGAAAGTTCATGAACAGGCACGAAAGCGTTTCCAGGGTTTCGGAGAGCCGCAGGACTTTGGCCGGCGAGATGGCGATCGCGAAAAGAGGCTTGCCGGCGGCCAGCCGCGCAAGCGCGTCGGCCGGCAGATTGGCGTCGCACAAAAGGGCGTCGGCGTCCGCCGCGGCGGCGCGAAAGCTGGCGCGGCGCAGCTGCTTGGCGAACGCCGTCTCGTAGAGCGCCATGTCGGCAAGTGCTGCGATCACGTCGCCCTCGCGGTCGAGGAGCGCGGTATAGCTCGGCGTGGTGCGGTCGAGGAATATCGCCGACAAGTCGGCGATCCCCGCCCGGACTATGGCGCGCGAGACGGTCTCGCCGGCCGCATCGCCGCCGCGAACCGACATCAGCGAGCCCCGGGCACCGCGCCGTATGGCGTTGCGCAGCGCATTGAACGCGCCGCCGCCGACGTCCTCAGCCATCACGCCCGGATTGGACGCGCCGGGCACATAGGCGCCTGTGATCCGCCCCCGGCGGTCGATATGGGCACCGCCGACAGCCAGTATTTTCGGAAAAGACATTAAATCGCCTGCGGAGCGTTGTTTCTTCTAGGTCGGGCGCGACATTAGTGTCAGCATCCCTGGCGAGCAACCTGCCGCGCCGAATCGTCACTTGGCGGTATGGCCGGGCCAGTGGATCGGCTTATCCGGAATGTTCGGATGTACAAAACTGGAACAAAATTGGAAAATGCAATGGAATCATGCCCTTGAGCCCTCTTGCCAAATGAGAACAAAAGAGGTACGAATTTGCAGGGATACCGGATTGTCGGGCCTTCATTGACGACCAAGGGGTAATGTATCATGGCTCAGAATTCATTGCGGCTGGTAGAGGACAAATCGGTGGACAAATCAAAGGCTCTGGACGCCGCGCTGTCGCAGATCGAGCGCGCCTTCGGCAAGGGCTCGATCATGCGGCTGGGGGCGAACGAGAAGATCGTCGAGATCGAGACGGTGCCCACCGGCTCGCTAGGGCTCGACATCGCGCTCGGCGTCGGTGGTCTGCCGCGCGGGCGCATCATCGAAATCTACGGGCCGGAAAGCTCGGGCAAGACGACGCTGGCGCTGCACACGGTCGCCGAAGCGCAGAAGAAGGGCGGCATCTGCGCCTTCGTCGATGCCGAACACGCGCTCGACCCGGTCTATGCCCGCAAGCTTGGCGTGGATCTTGAAAACCTTCTGATTTCGCAGCCCGACACCGGCGAGCAGGCGCTCGAGATCTGCGACACTCTGGTTCGCTCCGGCGCGGTGGACGTGCTGGTCGTCGATTCGGTGGCGGCGCTTACCCCGCGAGCGGAAATCGAGGGCGAGATGGGCGATTCGCTGCCCGGCCTGCAGGCGCGGCTGATGAGCCAGGCGCTGCGGAAGCTCACCGCTTCCATCTCGCGCTCCAACACCATGGTCATCTTCATCAACCAGATCCGCATGAAGATCGGCGTCATGTTCGGTTCGCCCGAAACCACGACTGGCGGCAACGCGCTGAAATTCTATGCATCCGTGCGGCTCGACATCCGCCGTATCGGCGCGGTCAAGGACCGCGACGAAGTGGTCGGCAATCAGACCCGGGTCAAGGTGGTCAAGAACAAGCTGGCGCCGCCCTTCAAACAGGTCGAGTTCGACATCATGTATGGCGAGGGCGTCTCCAAGACCGGTGAACTCGTCGATCTCGGCGTCAAGGCCGGCGTAGTCGAAAAGTCGGGCGCCTGGTTCTCCTACAACTCGCAGCGCCTCGGCCAAGGCCGCGAGAACGCGAAGCTTTTCCTGCGCGACAATCCCGACACGGCGCGCGAGATTGAGCTGGCGCTGCGGCAGAATGCCGGGCTGATCGCCGAAAAATTCCTCGAGGGCGGTGGCCCGAGTGACGGCTTCGAGGACGAAGCCGGCGAGATGTAATCTGTCAGGCCTGATCTTTGCGATGCCGCCGGCCCTCGGGCCGGCGGTTTTGTTTTGAGGGAGCCCCGCCCGAGCGCCCGTGAAGCTGCTGTTTTTCGCGGTTTTGAGCTTGTGGACAGGTCCAGGTGCGCCCGCTAAAAGGCCATGTCCCAATTTCGCCGAGAGGCGCAACAAAGGCTTTGATATGAGTGGCGTGAACGAGATCCGGTCGGCATTTCTCGACTATTTCCGCAAGAACGGGCATGAGGTCGTCGCCTCCAGCCCGCTCGTGCCGCGCAATGATCCGACGCTGATGTTCGTTAATGCCGGCATGGTGCAGTTCAAGAACGTGTTCACCGGCATCGAGAGCCGCGCCTATTCGCGCGCCGCGACCTCGCAGAAATGCGTGCGCGCCGGCGGCAAGCACAACGACCTCGACAATGTCGGCTACACCGCGCGCCATCACACCTTCTTCGAGATGCTCGGCAATTTCTCCTTCGGCGATTATTTCAAGGAGCGCGCAATCGAGCTCGCGTGGAACCTGATCACGAAGGAATTCGGCCTCGACGCGAAGCGGCTCCTGGTCACTGTCTATCATACCGATGACGAGGCTGCCGGGTTCTGGCGCAAGATCGCCGGCCTGCCCGAGGACAGGATCATCCGCATTGCCACCAGTGATAATTTCTGGGCGATGGGCGACACCGGTCCGTGCGGGCCGTGCTCGGAAATCTTCTACGACCATGGCGACCAGATTCCGGGCGGCCCTCCCGGCAGCGCCGACGAGGACGGCGACCGCTTCATCGAGATATGGAACCTCGTCTTCATGCAGTTCGAGCAGGTGACGAAGGAGCAGCGCGTCGCGCTGCCGCGTCCGTCAATCGACACCGGCATGGGGCTGGAGCGCATCGCCGCCGTCATGCAGGGCGTGCACGATAATTACGACATCGATCTGTTCAAGGGGCTGATCCGCGCCTCCGAGGAGGCGACCGGGGTCAAGGCGGAAGGCAAGAACCGGGCGAGCCACCGCGTCATCGCCGACCATCTGCGCGCGTCGAGTTTCCTGATCGCCGACGGCGTGCTGCCGTCGAATGAGGGCCGCGGCTATGTGCTGCGCCGCATCATGCGCCGCGCCATGCGCCATGCGCAGCTGCTCGGCGCGGCCGACCCGTTGATGTGGCGGCTGGTTCCGGCGCTGGTGCGTGAAATGGGCCTCGCCTATCCCGAACTCGCGCGCGGCGAGGCGCTGATTTCCGAAACGCTGAAGCTCGAGGAAACCCGTTTCCGCAAGACGCTGGCGCGGGGCCTCGGCCTGTTGTCGGAGGCAACCGAGAAACTGGGCGCCGGCGATCGCCTCGACGGCGAAACCGCGTTCAAACTCTACGACACCTATGGCTTCCCGCTCGACCTGACGCAGGACGCGCTGCGCCAGCGCGGCGTTTCGGTCGATCTCGACGGGTTCGACGCCGCCATGCAGCGCCAGAAGGCCGAGGCCCGCGCCAGTTGGGCGGGTTCCGGCGACGCGGCGACCGAGACTGTCTGGTTCGCGGTCAAGGAAAGGACCGGCGCGACGGAATTTCTCGGCTACGACACCGAGGAGGCCGAGGGCATCGTGCTGGCGCTGGTCAGGGACGGCGCCGTCGTCGAGAGCGCGGCGGCAGGAGAAACGGTTGGCATAGTCGTCAACCAGACCCCGTTCTACGCCGAATCCGGTGGCCAGGTGGGCGATACCGGCGCGATGACGGGCGACGGCTTCTCGATCGACATCAACGACACGCAGAAGAAGGGCGACGGCCTCATCGTGCATTTCGGCCGGGTTGCCGAGGGTGCGCTGAAGCCCGGCGCGGCCGTCGGCATGAAGGTCGATCACGCCCGCCGCACCCGGCTGCGTTCCAACCATTCGGCAACGCACCTCGTGCATGAGGCGCTGCGCGAGGTTCTGGGCAGCCATGTGGCGCAGAAAGGCTCGCTGGTTGCGCCGGAGCGGCTGCGCTTCGACTTTTCGCACCCGAAGCCGATTTCGGCCGCCGAACTGGAGCGCGTCGAGGCGATGGCCAACGAGATCGTCGTGCAGAACAGCCCCGTCGCGACGCGGCTGATGAGCGTCGAGGACGCCATCGCCGAGGGAGCCATGGCGCTGTTCGGCGAGAAATACGGCGACGAGGTGCGGGTGGTCTCGATGGGAACGGCCACGCGTGTCGGCAAGGCCGGCAAGCCGTACTCCGTCGAACTCTGCGGCGGCACGCATGTTACCGCCACCGGCGATATCGGGCTGATCCGCCTGGTTTCGGAGGCGGCGGTGGCCTCCGGCGTGCGCCGCATTGAGGCGCTGACCGGCGAAGCGGCGCGCCGCCATCTCGACGAGCAGGACCGCCGCCTCAAGGCGGTCGCGGCTGCCCTGAAAGTGTCACCCGCCGATGCGGTCTCGCGCGTCGAGGCCGTCCTGGAGGAGCGGCGCAGGCTGGAAAGGGAACTCGCCGAGGCGCGCAAGAAGCTCGCGCTGGGCGGCGGATCATCGGCCGATGCGGGCGGTGATGGCGAAACGGTCGCAGGCGTCGGCTTTCTCGGCAAGGCGGTTTCGGGCGTGTCGCCCAAGGATCTGAAGCCGCTCGCCGACGCCGGCAAGCAATCGTTGGGTTCGGGCGTCGTGGTGTTCGTGGGCGCCGGCGAGGATGGCAAGGCGAGCGTGGTGGTGGCCGTCACCGATGATCTCATAGGCCGTTTCAGCGCCGTGGATCTGGTGCGTGCGGCCTCCGCCGCGCTCGGCGGACAGGGCGGCGGCGGCCGCCCCGACATGGCGCAGGCCGGCGGACCGGACGCAGCGAAATCGGGCGACGCAATCGCCGCGGTCCGGGCGGCTATGGAGGCGGCTTAAGGGTGGGCACTTTTGCCCTGCTATTTCCCTGCCCGCAGCGCCGCCTCATAGGCTTTTTTTCGCCCAGACTGCCATTTCTTCCGGATCGTCGAAAGCGCTGTCGGGAACGCTCCAGTAAGGCATCGAAACCGTCTTGCCGTGGCGCGAGCCGACATAGGTCCATTGCTCGCAGCCGGCCGCCTCGAACGCGGGCGCGCTTTCGGCGTCGGCCTTCAGCCTGAATTCGCCGCGAATTTCTACCGCGATGATGACGCCGTCGAAATAGATGCCCTTGCCGCCGAACATGCGCCTGATCGATACTGGACCGAGGCTTTCGAAAAGTTCCGCTATGCGTTCGTCATCCATGCTGCAATCATGGCACGCAAACTGGTGCCTGTCATTGCTCGCGGGGTTTCGCGACCGAAAGGATGCTGACCAGGTCTGATTGAATGTATTGGGGCCGTTCATGCCGATGCTGCTCAAGGGTTCCTGCCGCTGCGGCGCAGTCCGCTTCCAGGTAGAGAGCCACACGCCCGTTCCTTTCATGCTGTGCTACTGCTCGATCTGCCGCAAACAGCAGGGTGGCGGCGGATACGCGATCAACCTCGGCGGCGATTCGTCCACGCTAAAGGTCGAGGGCGAAGAACATCTCGGCCTCTACCGGGCGGAAATCGAGGATGAAGAGCGCACACATTGCGAGGTTTCGACCGGCGAACGCCGCTTCTGCCGGGAATGCGGGTCGGCGCTGTGGCTCTACGATCCGACCTGGCCGGAACTGGTGCACCCGTTCGCCTCGGCCATCGACAGCGAACTGCCCAAGGCGCCGGAGCGCGTGCATCTTATGCTGAAATACAAGGCTTCGTGGGTGGAGCCGAACATCCGCGACGGCGACCGGACATTCGACATCTATCCGGAGGAATCGATCGCCGACTGGCACAAGAAGCGCGGGCTCTGGGTGGATTGAAATCTTGCCGTGTGCGTCCTTCGAGGCTCGCTTCGCTCGCACCTCAGGATGAGGGACGCTGGCGCACAGCTTGCCGAGATAGGGAGCTTCGATCCCAATCCCGGAACTAAACGCTTGCTACGCCGTATGCCTCATCTGAGGGGATGGGGCCGGCGCAGACCTTCCTCATCCTGAGAGGTGCGAAGCCCGCAGGGCGAGCCTCGAAGAACGCACCGTCTGGCTACGCGCTCGCACGCGCCTCGGCGAGCTGCTTCAAATCGGCAGGCTTGAGCTCGACCGATTCGCCGCAGCCGCAGGCCGAACTCTGGTTGGGATTGGTGAAGGTGAAGCCGGTGCGCAGTGTCGTCGCCTCGAAATCCATCACCGTGCCGAACAGGAAGAGTGCGGCTTCCGGCGCAACATAGACATGCGCGCCGTCGCGCTCGATGTGGTCGTCCTTGGGATTCGGCTCGGTCACCAGATCGACCGTATATTCCATGCCGGCGCAGCCGCCCTTCTTGATGCCCAGGCGAACGCCCTTGGCGTTTTCGCGCGTCGCCATGATCTCGTTCACGCGAGCGGCGGCCTTCTCGGTCATGCTGATGACGGCGAAGCGTCCCATATTCCTGTCTCCATTCCATGCAGGTTCAAGGCCTGCCGGATGCTTTCTCTTAGCCTAAGATGGTGAAGATTCCCATCCCATGCAAGCTCGTGATCGGCCGTAACAAATTTCACATCTGCGGAACCGTTCCGACTGATGGCGGTTATGACACATCGAACTCAGGAGGTTGAAATGACTTTCCGAAGCACAATCGCCGCTGCCATCCTGCTCGCCGGAACCGCCTTTGCGACCGCCCAGACCGTGGTGGTCACGCCCGAACAGGAGACCGTGGTCCGAGAGTACGTGAAGACCAATCCGGTCGTGGTCGATCGTCCGTCCAACTTTGAACTGGTGGTCGGCGCCATCATTCCGGATATCTTGAAGCCGGGCGAACTTGCCGAAAACACGTTGCCGACCAAGTATCAGTATGTCGTCATGGACGGCCGCACTGTGCTGATCGAACCGGAAACCCGCAGGGTCGTTCATATAATCGACTGACGCCGCAAGGGTCCCGGCTTCTGGAGCGAGGGCTCGAGGACGGAGTGTCCTAATACCAACCCACCGCGACCTGCGCCTCTTCCGACATGCGGTCGGGAGTCCAGGGCGGGTCGAAGGTCATGTTGACCTCCACATCGGAAACGCCTTCGACGGCGCTGACCGCGTTCTGCACCCAGCCCGGCATTTCGCCGGCGACCGGGCAGCCTGGCGCCGTCAGCGTCATGTCGATCTTGACCGATCGGTCGTCCTCGATGTCGATCTTGTAGACCAGGCCGAGCTCATAGATATCGGCGGGGATTTCGGGGTCGTAGACGGTCTTCAGCGCCGAGACGATGTCGTCGGTCAGCCGCGCCAGTTCTTCGGCGGGAATGGCCGAAGCGGGCGTGGCCGCTGCCGGCGAAGTCTGTTCTGTGGTTGCATCTTCCATGCTCATCACCCGAAAAATTTCCGCGCCTTTTCGAGCGCTTCGGCCAGGACGTCGATTTCGGCCTTCGTATTGTACATGCCGAATGATGCCCTGCATGTGGAGGTCACGCCAAAGCGTTTCAACAGCGGCTGGGCGCAATGGGTTCCGGCCCGCACCGCAACGCCCTGCCGGTCGATCACCATCGCAACGTCGTGCGAATGGATGCCCTGCAGCTCGAAGGAGACGATCGCGCCCTTGCCCGGCGCGTCGCCGAATATGCGAAGCGAATTGATCGAGCGCAGCCGCTCATGGGCGTATTTCTTAAGCTCGGCCTCGTGCGCGACGATCCGCTCGCGGCCGATCTTCTCCATATATTCGAGCGCGGCGCCCAGCCCGATCGCCTGAACGATCGGCGGTGTCCCTGCCTCGAAGCGGTGCGGCGGGTCGTTGTAGGTGACTTCGTCTTCGGTCACCTCAAAGATCATCTCGCCGCCGCCCTGGAACGGCCGCATCCGTTCCAGCATATCGCGCTTGCCGTAAAGTACGCCGATGCCGGACGGGCCATAGACCTTGTGGCCGGTGAACACATAAAAATCGCAGTCGAGGTCCTGCACGTCCACCGGCATGTGCACCGCCGCCTGGCTGCCGTCGACCAGCACCGGAATGCCTCTCGCGTGCGCGATCCGCACGATTTCCTTGATCGGCGTCACCGTGCCCAGCGCATTCGACATATGGGTGATCGCGACCAGCTTGGTGCGGTCGGTCAGGCGTTTCTCGAATTCCTCGATGTGGAACACGCCGAGATCGTCGACCGGGACCCATACCAGCTTTGCGCCTTGGCGTTCGCGGATGAAATGCCACGGCACGATGTTGGAGTGGTGCTCCATGATCGACAGCACGATCTCGTCGCCCTCGCCAATATTCGGCATGCCGAAACCGTAGGCGACCGTATTGATCGCCTCGGTGGTCGACTTGGTGAAGACGATCTCTTCCGTGCTGCCCGCGTTCAGGAAGCGGCGCACGCTTTCGCGAGCCTTTTCATAGGCATCCGTGGCTGCGTTCGACAGAAAATGCAGGCCGCGGTGAACGTTGGCGTATTCCTTGGTGTAGGCGTGGTTGATCGCGTCGAGCACGGCCTGCGGCTTCTGCGCCGACGCGCCATTGTCGAGATAGACCAGCGGCTTGCCATAGACCTCGCGCGCAAGGATCGGAAAGTCGCGGCGGATCGCCTCGACGTCGTAGGGGGTTTCGACTTTCTGGTCCATTATGCGTTCCAAGCTTGCACCGCGCTTCGTCCGCTTTCACCCATGCGTCGCAAACCAGCCGTCCAGCAGCGCCTCCAGCGCCTCCACGGTAGGCTCGTCTTCCAGTTCCTCGATCACCTCAGCCAGGAACGCCTTCACCAGCAGCCCGCGCGCCGTCTTCTCGTCGATGCCGCGCGCCATCAGGTAGAACAGATGGTTGCGGTCAATTTCGGTGACGGTCGCGCCGTGCCCGCACACCACGTCATCGGCGAAGATTTCCAGCTCCGGCTTGGTCGAAAACTCGCCGTCGTCCGACAAAAGCAGCGTGTTGCAGGCCATCTTCGCGTCGGTCTTCTGCGCATACTGGGCAACGTTGATGCGCCCCTGGAATACGCCCTTCGCCCGTCCGGTGACGACATTGCGGACCACTTCCGTCGAACTGGTATGCGGCACCGAATGGTCGAGCACCATGGTCACGTCGGTGTGGCTGTCGCCAGCCAGAAGGTTGACGCCGCGAAGCTTGAACTCCGCGCCCTCGCCCTTGGCGTCGACCACAACCTCCTGCCGCACGAGCTTGCCGCCGGCATTCATGATGAACAGCGTCAGCTTCGAATTCTTGCCGAGCTCCGCCTTGAACTGCGCGAAATACGTCGCCGTCTCCGGCTGGTCCTGCACGATGATCCACAGGATCTCGGCGTCCTCGCCAAGCAGCAACTGGCTGACCGAGGAAGCGAGCGCCGCTCCGCTGCCGGTCTGGCGCTCCACGATCGTCGCCTTGGCGCCGTTGCCGACCCGCACCGGCAGCCGCACATGCGTCTGGCCGCCGGCCTGCACGTTCTGCAATTCCAGCGGCGCTTCCAGCCGGCTGCCTTCCGCGATGTCGACGAAATAGCCGTCGCCGACGAAGGCGACGTTCAGCGCACCGATGGCGTCGTCCGAACCGTAGGTCTCCAGCGCCGGCGCGAAGCTGCCGTCGGCGAGCTTTTTCGGCAAGCGGCGTAACCGTTACGCCGTCGATTGCAGCGGGGTTTGCCGACGCAACGCCGTTCAGGACAGACAGCACCGTCGAGCCTTCGATGAGGGGCGCAACCGCCTTGGCGTTCGCCGTCTCGTCATGCGGCGGCACGCTGGTCAGAAGCCGGCGCAGATCGGTGTAGTGCCAGGATTCGACGCGCTTGGTCGGCAGGCCGGCCTTGACCGCTTCGATCGCATTGTCGCGCCGGACCATCACCGCGCCGTCGCCCGGCAGCAGCGAAAGCCGCTCGCCGAACGCATCGATGAGCGCCGTTTCGGCGAGCGTGCGCTGGGGCGTGATTTGGAGGTTCATAACCGTCACCTATGCCGCCTCTTCGATGATCCCGGCGTAGCCGTTCTCTTCCAGTTCGACCGCCAGCGACTTGTCGCCCGACTTGATCACCTGGCCGCGGTAGAGAACGTGCACCGAGTCCGGCACGATGTATTCGAGCAGGCGCTGGTAGTGGGTGATGACCACGATAGCGCGGTCGGGCGAGCGCAACGCATTGACGCCGTCGGCCACGATCTTCAGGGCATCGATGTCGAGGCCGGAATCGGTCTCGTCCAGCACGCAGAGCTTCGGCTCGAGCAGCTTCATCTGCAGGATTTCGGCGCGCTTCTTCTCGCCGCCGGAGAAGCCGACATTCAGCGGCCGCTTCAGCATCGCCATATCCATATTGAGCGAGCCGGCCGCTTCCTTCACGCGCTTCAAGAGCTCGGGAATCTTCAGCGGTTCCTCGTCGCGCGCCTTGCGCTGCGCGTTGATCGCGACCTTCAAAAACTCCATCGTCGCCACGCCCGGTATCTCCATCGGATACTGGAAGGCGAGAAAGATGCCCGCCGCGGCGCGCTCGGCCGGATCCATTTCGAGGATGGAGTGGCCGTTGTAGAGGATGTCGCCCTCGGTGACCTCATAGTCCTCGCGGCCCGCGAGAATATAGGACAGCGTCGACTTGCCCGATCCATTCGGGCCCATGATGGCGGCCACTTCGCCGGCCTTCACCGTCAGGTTCAGCCCGCGGATGATTTCGGTGCCGTCTTCGACGATGCGGGCGTGGAGGTTCTTGATTTCAAGCATTTTTTCTTCCGTTCAACTGTCGCGCCCTGCGGCGCCGGAGCGTCGTTCTGTCAATTCGAGGCGATTTTCGATGGTTACCCCACGCTCCCCTCAAGGCTTATGCCGATCAGCTTCTGCGCCTCGACCGCGAATTCCATCGGCAGTTCCTGGATGACTTCCTTGACGAAGCCGTTGACGATCAGCGCGATCGCCTCCTCCTGCGGAATGCCGCGCTGCATGACGTAGAACAGTTGGTCCTCGGAAATCTTCGAAGTCGTCGCCTCGTGCTCGAACTGCGCCGTCGAGTTCTTCGCCTCGATGTAGGGCACGGTGTGCGCGCCGCAGTCCTCGCCGATCAAGAGCGAGTCGCACTGCGTGAAGTTGCGCGCGTTGGACGCCTTGCGGTGTGCCGAAACCTGGCCGCGATAGGTGTTCTGGCTGAAGCCGGCGGCGATGCCCTTGGAAATGATGCGGCTCGACGTGTTCTTGCCGAGATGAATCATCTTGGTGCCGCTATCGACCTGCTGGTAGCCGTTCGAGACCGCGATCGAGTAGAATTCGCCGCGAGAATCGTCGCCGCGCAGGATGCAGCTCGGATATTTCCAGGTGATCGCCGATCCGGTCTCGACCTGCGTCCACGAGATTTTCGACCGGTCGCCGCGGCAGTCGCCGCGCTTGGTGACGAAGTTATAGATGCCGCCCTTGCCCTGCGCGTCGCCCGGATACCAGTTCTGCACGGTCGAATATTTGATCTCGGCGTCGTCCAGCGCGATCAGTTCGACGACCGCGGCGTGGAGCTGGTTCTCGTCGCGCTGCGGCGCAGTGCAGCCTTCGAGGTAGGACACGTAGGCGCCCTCCTCCGCGATGATCAGCGTGCGCTCGAACTGGCCGGTGTTCTTCTCGTTGATGCGGAAATAGGTTGACAGCTCCATCGGGCAGCGAACGCCCTTCGGCACAAACACGAACGATCCGTCCGTAAAGACGGCCGAGTTCAGCGTCGCGTAATAATTGTCGGAGGTCGGCACGACCGAACCGAGATATTTCTTCACCAGTTCCGGGTGCTCGCGGATAGCCTCGCTGATCGAGCAGAAGATGACGCCGGCCTGGGCCAGTTCCTTCTTGAAGGTGGTGACGACTGATACGGAATCGAACACCGCGTCGACCGCAACTCGGCCGGACTTGTAGATATTGTCGTTGGCTTCATCGAGCTCCGGGTCCGCCGGCTTCTGCACGCCGGCCAGAATCTCCTGCTCGCGCAGCGGGATGCCGAGCTTTTCGTAGACCTTAAGCAGTTCGGGATCGACTTCCTCGAGCCGAGGTTGGCCCCGGCGTGCTCTTCGGCGCGGCGTAATAGTGGATGTCCTGGAAATCGATCTTCGGATAGTTGACGCGCGCCCAGGTCGGCTCCTGGAGCGTCACCCAACGGCGATACGCTTCGAGACGCCAATCCAGCATCCACTGGGGCTCATTCTTCTTCGCGGAGATGAAACGAATCGTGTCATCAGACAGGCCCTTGGGCGCCTTGTCCATCTCGATCTCTGTCTCAAAGCCGTATTTGTATTGATCGACGTCGATCTTTCGGACCCGATCGATCGTGTCCTGCACAGCAGGCATCGGCGTTCTCCATCCACGCCGGGTTCAAGGCCCGGCAGTTTTCAACTATGGCGCCGCTGGGACGGCGTAAGTTCAATATAGTGCGTCCTTCCGGGCATTTCACCCGCCGGGATCGCAAACCAGCGTCCCGAAAACACACCGCTCGTGGCCTTGCGGCCGTTTCCGCCGTTCAGGCGGCCCTGGTCCTGCCGGCGCGCCGCGCCAAAAGGTCGCTCAGCGCCGCTCCGAACCGCTCTATCTCGGCTGCCGTGGTCGTCTGCCCGATCGAAACGCGCAGCGCGCCTTCCGTATCGGCGTAGCCCATCGCTTTCAAGACATGGCTTGGCCCGACCCGTCCCGAAGAACATGCGGACCCGGCCGAAAGTGCCACCCCGGCGAGGTCGAAGGCGATCTGCGCCGTTTCGGCCTTGATGCCGGGAATGGCGAAGAACACCGTATTGGCCAGGCGCTCGGTGGTGCGCCCGAATATCTGCGCGTCGGGAGCGGCGGCCAGAACCAGATCCTCGATGCCGTCACGCATGGCGCGGACGGTATCGATGCGCCCGAGATTTTCCGCAGCATGCCGCGCCGCCGCGCCGAAGCCGACAATTCCCGGCAGGTTCTCGGTGCCGGCGCGGTGGCCCTTTTCTTGGCCGCCGCCGGCGATCAGAGGCTTAGGCATCATCAGGTCCGACGAGCCGATGATCGCGCCAACGCCTTTCGGCCCGCCGATCTTGTGCGATGAAAGTATGAGGAAATCGGCGCAACCAGCCGTAATATCGAGCGGAATCCGTCCCGCCGCCTGCACGGCATCGAGCACCAGGACACCGCCCGCTGCGTTCACCAGCGCCGCGATCCGGCCAAAAGGCTGCACCACGCCGGTCTCGTTGTTTGCGGCATGGACAGCGACCAGCGCCAGGCCTTCATTTCTGTCGTGGCCATGGAGCGCTGCCTCCAAGGCTGCCAGATCCATCACGCCCTGCGCGTCTACGCCGATCCGCGTCACGCGATCCGGGGCGAAGCTGCCGCCTGCCAGCAGGCAGGGATGGTCGGCTTCGCAGACATAGAGCCGCGACATGCGGATCGCGCCGCGTCCCATCCGCCAGTCGGGCGAAAGCAGCGTCGCCGCCGCTTCCGTTGCGCCGGAGGTGAAGACGACATGTTCGGCCTTGGCATTAACCAGCGCCGCAATGTCGCGCCGCGCCTCCTCGACAATCCTACGGGCAGCACGTCCCTCACTGTGGACCGATGACGGATTGGCCGCGACGTCGAGCGCGGCAAGCATCGCCGCGCGCGCCTCTGGCAGCAGCGGAGCGCTTGCATTGTAGTCGAGATAGGCGCGTGGTGCGGCCATTCCGCTCAATCTGTCCTATCAGCCTGCATTCGGCCGCGGCCGGACGTTATTTCCTTGAAATTCCAAGGCAAGCCGTCCTATTTACCCGCTTTGCCAAACGGGCGGCACCCGCCACCCAGTTTTGAACAATTCTAAACTAGCTTCTAGAAAGACGCCTGTCACGCGTCAAGGCCAGAGGAAGAATTGTTCCAGCCGGCATGCGTTTTTGTAGGAACTGGAGTCATTCATGCCTGAGGTCATTTTTACCGGTCCGGCGGGTCGCCTGGAAGGCCGTTATCAGCCGTCGACCGAGAAAAACGCGCCGATCGCGATAGTGCTCCACCCGCACCCGCAATTTGGCGGGACGATGAACAACAAGATCGTCTACGACCTCTTCTACATGTTCCAGAAGCGCAATTTCACGACATTGCGCTTCAATTTCCGCAGTATCGGTCGAAGCCAGGGCGAGTTCGACCACGGCACCGGCGAATTGTCGGATGCCGCGGCCGCTCTCGACTGGATCCAGTCGCTGCATCCGGATTCAAAGAGCTGCTGGGTTGCCGGCTATTCCTTCGGCGCCTGGATAGGCATGCAGCTCCTGATGCGCCGGCCGGAGATCGAGGGTTTTATTTCGGTCGCCCCGCAGCCCAACACCTATGACTTCTCCTTCCTGGCGCCCTGCCCCTCCTCCGGGCTGATCATCCATGGCGACGCCGACAAGGTCGCGCCGCCGAAAGATGTCCAGGCGCTGGTCGACAAGTTGCACACGCAAAAGGGCATCACGATCACCCAGAAGACGCTGCCCGGCGCCAACCATTTCTTCACCAACCAGACGGAGTTGCTGATCGAGGAATGCGCCGACTATCTCGACCGGCGTCTGGCGGGCGAATTGTCGGACCCGCGCCCGAAAAGACTGCGGTGATCTATAAGTTACTGCTAACAAAATCCCCTCATAAACTGTTCGATCTGCGCGCATCGCTTCGGTGGAAAGTCTAGCCTGTCACTCGACAGCCGACTTACTGCGTGGCAGCTTTTGGTTGTGACCGAATCACAATCTCACATGAGGGGATCAGCCCGTGAGCAAATTCGAAATCTACAAAGACAAAAAGGGTGAGACACGCTTCCGCTATCGCGCCGCCAATGGCGAGATCGTATTCAGTTCGGAAGGCTACAAGGCGAAAGCTTCGGCAACGAAGGCGATAGAATCGATCAAGAAGAACGCACCGACGGCAGTGGTCGAAGAAGCCGTTCCTGCCGCCAAGAAGGCGCCTGCCAAGGCTGCTAAGCCTGCGGCAAAAGCCAAGGCCGCTCCAGCCAAGGCGGCGAAGCCCGCCGCGAAAAAGGCTCCGGTTAAGGTTGTCGCCGCCAAGGCCCCGGCAGCGAAGGCAAAGCCGGCATCGAAGGCGAAGCCTGCCGCCAAATCAAAGGCTATGGCCGCCACCAAATAAGCGCTCCGGTCAGGCGGTTCAATCGGGCGTCGCGATCACACCGCCCGTCACAGCCTCGGTGCAGCCCGTCGTCGTCGGAAAGGTCAGCGGCAGGCCTTTCAGCGAGCGCACCGCGAGATAGGCCCAGGCTTCGGCCTCGGTCGCGTCGCCGTCGAGTCTCGCCTCCTCGGCGACGATCACTTGAGCTCCGTCCTTCTCCGCGCCCGAGCGGAGATCGCCAACGATGTGCGGGTTTTTTCGCCCGCCGCCGCAGACGATCCATAGTTTGGGTTTTGCCGGCAGATGCGCCACGGATTTCAGGATCGCCTCGGCCGAGACGGCGGCAAGCGTCCTGGCGCCGTCCGAAAGTTCCAGCCCGCGCGCAAGGTCGAGTGAAAAATCGTTGCGGTCGAGCGATTTAGGACCCGATTTCTCGAAGAACGGGTTTTCCAGGTAGCGTTCGACGATGGAGCGCACCACGCCGCCCTCGCTTGCGATTGTTCCGCCGGCGTCGAACGGCACGCCGCCCTCCCGGCTGACCCACTGGTCGATCAGCGTGTTGCCGGGACCGGTGTCGAAGGCCACCGGCGCGCCGGCCGCTGGAACATAAGTGATGTTTGAGATCCCGCCGATGTTGACGAACACGATCGGATACCTCCCGGCAAATGGTTCCGGCAGCGATCGCGCCAGCGCCGCGTGATAGGCGGGCACCAGCGGCGCGCCCTGCCCGCCATGCGCCGTGTCGTTGGCGCGCATGTCGTAGACCACGGGAATTCCGGTTTCGCGGGCAAGCAGCGCGCCGTCGCCAAGCTGCACCGTCAGGCCGGCCAGCGGCCGATGCAGCACTGTCTGGCCGTGAAAGGCGACAATGTCCGGCCTGCCCCAATGGCCAGCCTCAGTCTTCAAAAACGCTTCGACCGCTTGTGCGTGTCGCCGGCTGATCTCGGTTTCCAGTTCGTCGAGGCCGCCCGGCCGGTCCAGTCGGTCGACGATTGCCTTGGCTGTCTCCAGCCCGGCCTCGATGCGGCGGCGGAACGCTGCATCGTATGGCACCGACATCGACGGCCCGGTCTCGATAGCGTTTTCGCCGTCTGTCTTCATGATCGCCACGTCTATCCCATCCATGGACGTGCCGCTCATCAGGCCGATCGCGCAGAGGGGTGCCATCATTTTCGCCGCTGTTCTTGTGATTCCTCGGGCGTAGATGCTAAACGCGCGCCATCACTTTTGCCATGGCGGCGCGACCCGCCGCGATGTTCCCCGGGATAGAAAAATGTCCGCCTTCAAGTCCGACTTCCTGCGCACCATGTCCGAGCGCGGCTTCATCCACCAGACCTCGGACGATGCCAGTCTCGACAAGCTCTTCGCGACGGAAACGGTGACGGCCTATATCGGGTTCGATGCGACGGCCAAAAGCCTGCATGCAGGCTCGCTGATCCAGATCATGATGCTGCACTGGCTCCAGCAGACCGGCCACCGGCCGATCGCGCTGATGGGCGGCGGCACTTCGATGATCGGCGACCCTTCCTTCAAGGACGAGGCTCGCAAGCTGCTCACGCCTGCCGACATCGAGGACAATCTGGCCGGCATCCGCAGGAATTTCATGCCCTACCTGAATTTCGGCGACGGCCCCGGGGGCGCGCTGATGGTCAACAATGCCGACTGGCTGATGGAGATCAACTACGTCAATTTCCTGCGCGACGTCGGCCGGCATTTCTCGGTCAACCGCATGCTGGCCTTCGATTCGGTCAAGATGCGGCTCGACCGCGAGCAGTCGCTGTCCTTCCTCGAATTCAACTACATGATTTTGCAGGCTTACGACTTCGTCGAGCTCTACAAGCGCTTCGGCTGCCGCCTGCAGATGGGCGGCTCCGACCAGTGGGGCAACATCGTGAACGGCATCGACCTCGGTCGGCGTATGGAGGATGCGTCCCTCTTTGCGCTGACGTCGCCGCTTTTGACGACCTCGTCAGGGGCCAAGATGGGCAAGTCGGCGTCAGGCGCCGTCTGGCTCGATCCGGAGATGATGAGCGTCTATGACTTCTGGCAATACTGGCGCAACACCGAGGACGCCGATGTCGGCCGCTTCCTGAAGCTCTACACGACGCTGCCGATGGCCGAGATCGCGCGGCTTGAAGCGCTCGGCGGCTCCGAAATCAACGACGCCAAGAAGATTCTGGCGACTGAGATCACCGCGCTGCTGCATGGCCGTGCAGCGGCCGAGCAGGCAGGCGAAACCGCGCGCAAGACCTTCGAGGAAGGTGTCACCGCCGATACGCTGCCGACGGTCGAGATCGGCAGGCATACGCTGGAGGCGGGCGTCGGAATCCTGTCGCTGTTCGTGATGGCTGGGCTCGCCGCCTCGAACGGCGAAGCGCGCCGCCACATCCAGGGCGGCGCGGTGCGCCTCAACGACCAGCCCGTCGCCGACGAGCGGCGCATGGTGTCGCTTTCCGACGTCTCTTCCGACGGCGCGGTCAAGCTGTCACTCGGCAAGAAGAAGCATATCCTGGTGCGGCCGGTGTGAAGCGTTCGGTGCCTTGAGATCGGGTGATAACTCGCCCTGCCGAGTCATATGAAGTGGTTTTCGAGAACCGGAGCGGAGCGGACATTCAAGTCCGTGAGCACCGGAAGCGCAGAAAACTGCTTCAGATGGCCGGCAGGGTAGAGTTAGCGGGCGGTCTCACTGATACTCGAAGATCGAGCGAAAAATCCCCGGCGCGATGACCGATAGCGGGTTGATCTGGAGTTGCGGCGACTTGACCGGGCCTTCCAGCTTGTAGGTCACGCCGATCAGGCCGCGGTCGCGGCCATTACCCAAAATCACGCCGAACAGCGGAATCTCGCCGAAGATGCGGTTCAGGCCGTAGGCCGGCATGAACGTGCCGGTCATGTCCATGCGGTCGTTCTTGTCGTAGAGCGTTCCCTGGAAGGTCGTGCCGATCATCGGACCGCGCAGCACACCATTGTCTAGCCTGAGATAGCCGTTGCCCTTGTCGATTTGTGTGGCGCCACGCTCGAACTGCACCCGCGACGTGTCGATGTCCTTGCGCACGGCCTGGTTCAGGCTGCGGTCGCCGCCCGCCGGCGCGGTCGAGACGATCGAGGCAAGCTTGGGTTCGTTGACCACCCAGAAATTGGTCGCGTCGACGCGGCCCCGCATCGGCCCGGCGCCCTCGCCCGCAAGCGCGAGCCTGATCGCGCCGCCTTCCATGTGTTCATAGATGTTGAGGAAGCGCAGGATTGCGCCGGCGTCGGACGACTGCATCTTGAGAGAGCGCCGGCCGCCTTCCGACGCGTTCTCCACCGTCATCTTGCCGCCCGATCCCAACGCGGCGGCCACTGACAGGCCGTTCACCCTGGCGCCGGCTCCATTGTAGTCGAGCTTCACGTTAGACAGCCTCTCGCCATGAAAGCCTCCAAGGCTCGACACGTCGAGCTTCAGCGAAACCTGTCCCGACCCGCTCGATTTCATTGCCGTGGAGGCGTCCGAGGTGAATTGCTTGATCAGCGAACGCGCGTCGAACGATGCGCCCTCAACGGCAACGGAATAGCCCTTGCCGGTTCGCTGCACGCTGACGTCGACATCGTCGCCTCGATTGAGCTGGACCTTGTCGAACCTCGCGGAAGTCAGGCTGCCCTTCGCCAGCGTCACGTCGCCCTCTATCGCGAACGATTTGCCCGTGAGCTCGAAATCCGAGAGCTTCACGGTGTCTCCCGTCTTGTCGAGCGCGAAGCTTGCTTGCGCCGCCACCCCCGGCCCCTTGCTCCAGCCGGCCCAGGGAATGTCGAGCCTGGCATTCGTCAGGTCGGCCTTGACCTGCTGCGTTGTTCCCCGCGCTTCCAGTTCCACGCGCATAGGTCCCGAAACCAGCAGCGACAGCCCTGGCGCGAGCGCGTTGCGCGCTTTGTCGTCGAGAGTGAGCGTCACCTTGCGCTGGCGCTCGGGAGCGCCGGGCCGCAGCGGTTCGAGCAGCGCGATTTCCGCCTCCGCCCCATTGAGCCTGGCCTTGGCCGAAATGACCGCCTTGAACGGATCGACCGTGATCGTGCCGTCGGCATCGCTGACGGTCTGGCCGTTGAACGGCTTGGCAAGCGCGAGATCGGTATAGTCGAGCGCCACCAGCCAGCCGAGCTTGCTGCGGTCTATGCCCTTGTTCAGCGGTATGTCTGCCTTCACGTTGCCGGTGACCGTTCCGCTGAAATCGCCCGGCGCCAGTCCGACGAAGCGCATCGCATTTATTGGATCGTAGCTTGCCAGTTCGGTCATCGCGGCGGCGTCTCCGGCGACGTTTATATCGAGCGCGCCGATCACCGGCGGCCGGTTCGCCGCCTTGATCGTGAGCGTCCCACTGCTGGCCGCCACGCTTCGGCCGCTCGGCATGTAGACGGTGCCTGACGACAGCGAGATGTCGACATCGTTGCCGGCAAATTCGATCACGCCGTTGGCGTCGCGGACCGGCGGGATGAGCCCGGCCGTGTCGAACCGCGCGCCCTCGACGGCGAACCGGCCCGATACCTCTTCCGGCGACAGCGGAACGCCGTTGCCGAGCCGGCCGGGCAGCACGCGGAACTGTACCCGGCCTTCCGGAACCCTGCCGCCGAACACGTGCTGAAGCACCCAGAGCCGGGCCTTCCCAGCAGCGAGCCACGGCCACAATTGCTTCACATGCGATACCTGCATGTCGTTCACCGTGAAGGCCACCGCGAAACCTGGCGCCTTGCCAGCGGCAAACTCGACCGCAGCGGAGCCGAGCGCCTCGCCCTGCCCGCTGCTGATCGCTACCTTTTCGGCGACGAGCCGGTTGCTGCCAACGGCATAGATCCCGCTTATTTGCGCTATGATGTCGAGCGCCGGCTCCGGCGAATCGCCTGGCGCCAGCGTGGCCCTGTTGGTGCTGACAAGTTCGTAGCGATAGGCCGGCTCGTCGCCGGCTTCGTCGCTCGGCGGCTTCGGTCCGACCGCGCCGTTGAAGTCGAAATTGTTGCGTCCGCTGGCTAGGTGGAGCCGATTGATCTCGATCTTGCCGGAACCGGCGACAAGCATCGCGTCGACCGACGCACTGCCGGTGAAGACGCCGCGCGCGCCGAGATCGAGCGCTGATTCGTGCAGCGTCATGGCCGCGGCCAGCCGCGCCGGCTCGGCGCCTATTCCCTCTTGTCCGGAAAGTTTCAAGTCGATCGCGCCGAGGTGGTTCGCCCCTTGGCTCGCCTGGTCGCCAGGCGCAGCCGGCTCCGGAGTCGCGGCGGCCAGTTCGAGGTCGAGCACGCTGATGCGCCGCGATATCGGGTCGCGCACCGCCGAACCGTCTAGCGTTACGGAGCGGCCGTCGACCTCGGTCGCCGCGGAAAACGTCAGCTTTCCAGGGCCGGAGGCCGCGAGCGTCGCGTTGACGATCCGGACGACCCTGACCCGGCCGTCCTCGGGCAGGACCACTTCCACATTCTCCAGGTGGATGCGGTCGGTCGATCCCGGCCGAACAGCATCGAGCGCGCGATGGACGCGGTCGAATACCACCTCGACGACCCGGTTTGGATCGAGCAGGCCCTCGCCATTGCGCAGCACGTTCGTCCAGTCGACGCCGTCGGAATCGGGCATCGAAGCGGCCATGATGCGGGCATCGGAAATCGATGCGCTCCCGAGTCTCACATTGCCGGAAAGCAGCGGCAGGAAGCGAACGCCGAACCGTATGGCGCCGGCGTCGATCATCGGCGCGCCGTCTTCTCTCTTCTTCAGGCTGACGTCGCGCACTTCGAGCGCCACGAGGCTGGAGCCGTCGAGCGACAAATGGGCCGGGCCGATCGCCGCGTCGATATCGATGCCGGCTACGGCGCTGATCGCCTTTTCGGCTTCCGCGCGCAGCCTCTCCGATCCGAAGCCCGACACGCCCGCCACGTAAAGCAAGCCTGCAACAAGCCCGAGAAAAGTGACGGCGACCGCGAAGCTGACAACAACAACATTGGCCGCGCGCCACATCAGCCGCGGACGCGCCGGCCCGAGATCCTGCCCTTCAGCCGATGGGAAAGCGCCGAGATCGACGATCTCGTCGCGCCTGAAGCGAATCTTCTCGTGCGTCTGTAACTCGTGATCCACCCGATATCCTGCGTTGAATTTCCCTCGTGGACGAATCCGCCAAGGATACTATAACCCTGCCTGCTCGCATGTTGTAGAAAACAAGGGCTTCGAGATGACTGAACTTGCGCCGGGACAGGACGCACCACAGTTCGAATTGCCCCGCGATGGCGGCGGAGCGCTGACGCTTTCGGCCCTTCGGGGCAAAGCCGTCGTCCTCTATTTCTACCCCAAGGACGATACCAGCGGCTGCACGGCCGAAGCGATCGATTTTTCCGCCCTGAAGTCCGATTTCGAAAAGGCCGGCGCGATCATCATCGGCATTTCACCGGATAACGCGAAGAAACATGACAAATTCAAGGCCAAGTACGGCCTGACGATCGACCTCGCCGCCGATGAGGAGCGCCAAGCGATCGACGCCTACGGCGTCTGGGCCGAGAAAAGCATGTATGGCCGCAAATATATGGGCGTCGAGCGCACGACCTTCCTCATCGATCGTGACGGCAAGATCGCCCGCGTCTGGCGCAAGGTGAAGGTGCCCGGCCATGCCGCGGAAGTACTTGAAGCGGTGCAGGCGCTCTAACCCTCTCGGAACCGTTTCCTCCCTGGCAGCGTTTGCATCCCGAACGATCAGCGCGGGAGAAATGCATGTTGCGCGGCGTATTGCTCTGGATGCTCGGCATCCCGATACCGATCATCATTCTGCTCTTGCTCTTCGTGGACTAAGGGACGCCGCCGCACAATTTGCGGATGAATACCGTCTCACGGCAGCAACAGAGCCCTGCCACTTAGTGGCGGGCATTTTTTGCGCCGACGGTCCCTCGCCTCCGCGCATCCCGTGTCAGGCAAAGCTTTGTTAACCCTAATAATGTGTAATCGCCGCATTGTGGGCTGGGGTTGGGAAGTCGTGGCAAAATCCGGTCAGGCGGCGGTTTTCGGCAGGCGTAAGGAACCGCATACGATCATCATCGCGCGCGGCGACGAGATCAGGCACTTCACCATACGTCCCTGGGTCGCCGCCTTTCTCGGCTCGGCTCTGGCCGCGATCGCCGTCGGCTACCTGCTCGCAACCTCCTACCTCGTGCTGCGCGACGATCTGATCGGGGCGGCCACCGCCCGTCAGGCGCGCGTGCAGCAGGCCTATGAGGACCGGATCTCGGCGCTACGCGCGCAGGTCGACCGCATCACCAGCCGCCAGCTGCTCGATCAGCAACTGATGGAAACCAAGGTCAGCGAACTTCTCCACCGCCAGTCGCAACTGACCCAGCGCCACGGCCGGCTGGAACCCATTCTCGACCGCGCCACCGCCGCTCCGCAGCTGCCTGCAACAGTTCCGGCGCCCGCCGCCAAGCCCGAGATCCGCGCCGGCCTGACAGCAGCTGAGAGCCCCTTCGATCTCGCCGGTATGGCCCCGGCCGCCGCGAAGCCCTTCTCTTTCTGGTCCACCCGCAACGCCTCGCGGCGGCCTGACGAAACGTCCGCCGACCAGGCCGACCGGCTGTTCATCGCCATCAACCAGTCGCTGCGTTCGATCGAGACCGAGCAACTCGCCCGCATCACCACGCTCGCCGACAGCGCCTACCAGACGGCGGATGCGATCTCGGACGCGCTGGAATCGGCAGGGCTTCCGGTCGATGGCGATTTCGGCAAAGACGGCGTCGGCGGGCCGCTGGTCGCGGTCGGTAATCCGATCGGCTTTGAGACCAAGGTTCAGGAGCTCGACGAAGCGCTCGATCTGCTTGACCGCATGAAGAAGGAAGCGCTGCGGCTGCCGATCGCCAATCCCGCGCCGGGCCGTTCGATTTCCAGCACGTTCGGTGTGCGCAAGGATCCTCTGCTCGGCATGCCTGCGCATCATTCGGGCATGGATTTCCGCGCACCCGTTGGAGCGCCCGCCAGGGCGAGTGCGGCCGGCAAGGTCGTCAAGGCCGGCTGGAACGGCGGCTACGGCCGCATGGTCGAGATCGAGCACACCGGCGGCTTCACCACGCGCTACGCGCATCTGAGCAAGATCGGCGTCAAGGAAGGCCAGGCAGTCAGCCGCGGCGAGGAGATCGGCAAGGTTGGCAGCAGCGGCCGCTCGACCGGCCCACATCTCCATTACGAGATCCGCCGCAATGGCGATGCGATCGATCCGTTGCGTTTCCTGAAAGCCGGCAAGAAGGTCAGCAACTACCTTTAGAGCCCAGCGCGTCCCTTAGGACACTCTAGACTTTGAACCGACGCAAACCGATTCTGGTTTTCGGGGTCAGCGCGAGATCGCGATTGCGGCTCCCCACGAACTGTAATCAGCCATATGTACCGCCGTCCGCGCCGTAACGGAGCCGTCCGGCTCAGCGTCCGGGCAGCGGAGGAAGCGCGATGCCGTAGCAATAGCCGGCGTCGTCCATTCTCGGATTGCACGGCCTGCCCGCCACCTGCGTCGTTGGCGACTGGCAACCGGAAATGGCGACCACGGCGGTCAATAGCGTCAGGACAAGCACGCGTGGCATGTTGTGGCTCCCTCGAACTGCCCGCCATTCCTAGCATGGCCGGCGCGTTCGTTACAGCCCTGGCCTAAACCGGGGATTGAGCAAAAAATGCGCTTGCGGCGAAGACCCGGCGATCTTCCGCATCTGCCGGCGACGCCTGTACGTCTCCCGGCGGCGGCACACGCCAAATTTATGTGAGCTATCCAAGGTGATTGGACAGGGCCGCGCCTCTGGTGTCTGCTGTCAAAGAGGGAGGAGACCCCATGTCGATCAGTTTCACCGAGATCATTCTTGCCGCATCGCTTTTGGGGCTCGCGGTCGGATTCGCTGTTTTATGACGCAAGCGAGCGAATAGCCCTCTCGCCGTCGCGACGAGGCCCGCAAGGTCTGGTGCCAGCGTCTGAAGGCGAAGAAATGAGGTCCGAAAAAGCAAAAAAGACTTTGACAGCCGGTCTGGCGTTCAAAGTCTTTCAGCAGTCAGTACAGCTAAGTACCTGATAAATGGCGCGAGTGACGGGGCTCGAACCCGCGACCTCCGGCGTGACAGGCCGGCACTCTAACCGACTGAGCTACACCCGCGCACTGGCGCCGCGAGAACTGCGCGGCGTCGTTGGGCGTGGGATTAAGGGGTTCGGGAAGGCCTGTCAAGCGCTGCGACGGCTCATTACCGGCATTCGGCGCAGGCTTTTGCAAAGCCCGCCGAAACGCCGCCTTCGCCGCCGAAAACGCAGCGATTTGTCCTTGCAGAGAACAGGCGAACCGCTTAAACGTCCGCCGCATCGGGCGATTAGCTCAGTTGGTAGAGCGCTTCGTTTACACCGAAGATGTCGGCGGTTCGAGCCCGTCATCGCCCACCATTTCTCCCGGCGCCAACGGTTCGCACCGGCCCTTGCCTTGCGGGGAACCGCCCCTTGCGTCGCAAGACATGGCGTCGCGACAGATCGGCTGACGAGCGCGCTGCGAGTTCCGCCTGGCGGCTCGTTCCGGTCTTGTCGAAGATGTCCTTAAGCCTGGTGTGTGCGGTTTCGAAGGAAATGCTCTCGGCGGCGGCGGCGGCTCGCGAAGCGCCTCGCCCGTGCCAATCCGCGCGCCGGGCCGCGCCTCCGACAGGATCAGCCCGAAAACCGTGCACAGCATCTCCGCGCCCGCCTGCTTGCCCTGGGCTGATCGACATCGTCGATCGCAAGCACGACACGCGCAAGCCCGAGAAAAATCGTGCGCCGCGCCCGCGACCGGGAGGCCGGATTGACGGCATGAAGGCCGCCATTGCGGACGTCGAGGCGGTCGCCCAGCAAGCGCATGAACGCCGCGTTCATGTGGAGCACCTGCCGGAAGGCGTCAAAAGCGCGGGCGCTTCGCCATGGCTGAAAGTTTCGCGACTAGGCGGTTCATGAAGTCCAGTTCGCCGTCCGAATAGGGGGCCTGCCCACGGCGCGGCACCGGCCGGCTGATCTACGACAGCAACGGCAATGTCGCCGGCGGCGACGTTCATTTCGCAACGCTCGACGCCGGGCTTGCCATGACCAACGCCGATTTCTTCATCGTCTGAGGTGGGGCGGGCGAACTCCCGTTCTCGGCGCGGCAAGCAAGCCGCGGCGGGAACGGGAGATCTCAGCTGCTCGGAGCGCGCAATTCTTCGGTCTTTTCAAGCGCGGTCTTCAGCCTTGCGTCGCGATCATAGATGTCGCCGAAATATTCGACTTTGCCGTTGATGTCAGGCCATGCGGTGAAATAGGCGACATAGACCGGGATCTTGCGCGTCACCTTCTCCGAGGAATGACCCTCTTTCAGCTTCCCCTCGACATGCTCGACGGTCGTGCCGAGCACGGCCGCGGCCATGCCGCGCGGGTCCTTCAGGCGCACGCAGCCATGGCTGAAGGCGCGTAAATCGCGATCGAACAGCGCCTTTTGCGGTGTGTCGTGCATGTAGATGGCATGCTTGTTGGGGAATAAAATCTTCAGTTCGCCGAGCGCGTTTGCCTCACTCGGCGTCTGGCGCACGTTGAATGGAACCTTTGAGCCGTACGCGCCCCAATTGATCGCCGAGGACGGAATCCGCCTGCCCCTGGAATCCGTGACCTCGTAGCCGGAACGGTCGAGATAGCCGGGATCGCGGCGCAGCCTGGGCAGCATTTCGTTGACGATGATCGACTGCGGCACGCCCCAATAGGGATTGTAGTCGACCTGCTCGATTTCGTCGAAGAAGAAACTGGTCTGGTTGGAGGGCTTGCCGATGACCACTCGCATGTTCAGCTTTTCCTGGCCGCCCTCGATGTAGCTCGCCGTATAGGCCGGCTGGTTGATGAACACGCGCGGGCTGCCGAGATCCGATGGAAGCCAGCGCAACTGTTCCAGCGCGAAGGTCACTTTGTCGAGGCGGTCGGCCTTGGAGGTGCCCGCGAGCGTGGCGACGGTGCGCGGGCCGATCACCCCGTCGGGCTTCAGGCCGTGCTTCTCCTGGACGGCCTTGATCACGGGAACGAGTTCCTCGGAATAGCGCTCGCTGCGGCCGAGCCGCCACAGCGTCTCGCCATGTTCGCCGCCGAATTCGTCATCGACGTCGCGGGCGACGAGTTGCAGGAGCTTGGGCAGCTCCGGGCTGGTTTCGCCGGGCTTCAAAAGCAGCTTGGCATCCACGACGATCTCGTTTTCCGAACTCGCCCGCAACGCCTCCAGTTCGACCCTCAGCGCCTGGTACTCGGGGTTCTGCGGATAGCGCGATTCGAGGAAGGTCCGCACCTCCTGCGTATGCGCGAGCGTCTTCAGGACGGCGGCCAGGTTTATTGGTTTGGCCGGGAAGTCATGATAGCCCGAGAGCCGGTTCGGATCGATGCGGCCGCCCTGAGCGTCGCGAACATAGCGCAGGACACGCGCCGAGAGCGCCATCTCGAAGCGGATCATCTCGCGCTGACGCGCCGCGGCGGCATCGAGCGAATAAGCGGCGCCTGGTATGGTGATCGCGTAATCGGCAGGCGAAAGCCCATGGCTGTCGGCTTCGCTCAATACCCGCACGGCTTCGATAGCACGGCCATTGGCGGTCGAGCCGGTCACCCAAATAAACTGGGGGTTGGCCGAATAATGCTCGGCCAGGGCCTTGGCTATGTCTTTTTCCGCGTAGAGCTCGAAATCGGCGAGGCCGGCGGTCGCCTCCCGAAACGCCGACCCCGTCAGCGACGGTTCGAAGGAGACCGTGTGGCTGGCGGTGGACAGGACCGCGAAATCGACCCGAACCAAGGGATCCACTTTGTAGGTATAGTAGGATGGCCCGGTAATCTTCGGCGCCGGAGAGGCGCTTCTATGTTGCCTCTGCACTCGCGGGCGCTGCGGAGATTCAACCCGGCGGCTGTTGTTGAGACCGCCGCCGAACAGTATCTCGAACAGGTTTTGCGCATGGCTCGGTGGCGCGCCGAGACCCAGCGTGATTGCGACCACCGCCAGCGGAAGTGATACGATCGTCTTTGCCACGAAACCCATCAGAATACCTGCTCCGGCCGGGCAAAGCCGGCCGGCTCCTCTTCGTTCGCCGCGAATTGATCGGATCGCCGGATGGCGGCAACGCGTCGCGACTATACCGATTCATACTGATTTCGTTAAGAGTCTATAAATTTTCTGACCACCTCCTGTCGCCTTGACGTGAGGCCTTTTTCAGGCATGGAGCACATTTGCGCGGCTAATCGTTGCGTTCCGACTGCGGTCCGCTCCGTTCCTCGATTTCTCGCTCCATCTCGCTCTGCCAACCACCCTGCTGACGCGGCGGGATGTCTTCGGACTGGCTCTGACCGCGGCCGGGCTGGCTTCGCTGGCGGCCCCGGTCCGCACGGCTTTCGTCATTTTCGCGCGGATCGCCGCTCTGCTGGCGCGCGCGCTCTCGCTGGACCTCTTCCTGCTGGAGCCCGCGTTTTTGATCCTGGTCCTGTCCGGTCTCTCGATACCGCTTGTTCATGGTCGCGCTCTTCGGTTCTGGTTTGCGATATGTATGACCGAAACTCCCGACCGCGGGATTTTGTTCACGGGAATCGACGACCGGCAACCGCCGCGCGGGAGCGGCGGGCGCTCAATGGACGAGGGCGGGCTCTTGCCGCTCGGTCACGAACCCGACCGACCGTTCCACCACCGCCGGGTCGGACAGAATGCGGCGGTGGCCGAGCCCCTCGACCCAGTGGAGCCGAACGTGATCGCCGGCTGCTGCAAGCATCATGGCGTCGCCAGCAGGCACTTCACGATCGTCCGGCGCATGGATGACAAGTGCTGGAACCGGCACGCTGGCCAGTTGCCGCGATCCGTTGAAATCGGCGAGCGCGCGGCCGGAAATGCGCCGGACCTGTCCGGCCATGGAAGAATAGGTCCGCCGGCCGAGGTTGACGGAGCGGCCGAACCCCTCGAACACGTCCGACATTGCGTTGGGCGCAGCAATCAGCACCAGCCGCTCGGCGGCCAGCGGCGCAATGCCCGGGACGGAGCCAACGGCCGCATTGACCGCGACCGCGCCGCCGAAGGAATGGCCGACGACCGCCGCGAACGGCCCGAACCACTCGCCGGCTGTCTGAGCGGCATCGACTGCGGTCACCATGTTCAGCCGCCGACCGGATGAGTGGCCGTGGCCTGGAAGGTCGAGCGACATGACGCGAAACCCTGCGCCGCGAAAACCGTCGATCATCGAGCGCATGTACTCCGTGCGCGACCGCCAGCCATGGATGACCAGCACGGTGCCGATCGCCTTTCGCGCTGGCCGGAACTCATGCACCATGACGCAACCGGAGCGGGTTCGAAGACAGTGATGACGCGCCTCCTGCATGAACGTCCGGGCCTGCTCGATGGCGCGGCGCTCGCCGGCGGTCAGCGAACGCCTGCCTGGGGTCCGGCAAAACAGATTGAATGCCGCGCGTCCGGCCAGTGCCGGCGCGACGTGTTCCGCTGCGCCGAACAGACCACGGATGACCTTCATCCCAAATGATGCCATAGTTGCGATCCATCAGTTAGTTCAAGTGTGAACATACTAGTTCAAAGATGAACAATAAGCAAGACCTGCCCTGGGACAATCCGCGCTTTCGCAACTGGATCGCGCTCGTGCGCGCCGAAAAGGCGGTTGTGAACGCGCTGACCAAGGCGCTGCAGCCGCTCGACCTGAAGCTGGCGCAGCTCGACATGCTGATGAACCTCTACCGCCATCCCGGCATGTCGCAGCACGACCTCGCCCGCAAGCTTCTGGTCGGCCGCTCCAACATCACCATGCTCCTGCCCCAGCTCGAACATCGCGGCGTGGTGCGCCGGGAGAGCGACGCCAAGGACAAGCGCATCATGCGGCTTTCGCTGACCGCCGAAGGCGAAGCGCTGCTGATGCGGGCGCTGAAAGTCTACTCGTCGCTGATCGAGCGGGTGATGGCGCAGTCGAGCCACAGGGAATGCGATATGATGGGCGAACAGATGCGGCGGATCGAGGACATGCTGAAGGAAGGCTGATCGCCGCCGCTCACCACATCGTCTGCTTCGCCCGCTCCGGCCATTCCTTGTCGTAGACGGCCCCGTCGATCCTGTTCCTGCTTGTCGCCGCCAGGATATCGCCCGGCGTCGGCAGCGATCTCGGGTCGATATGCCTTTCCGGATTCCAGAGTTCCGAGCGATGGATGGCGCGAGCGCACTGGAAATAGACGGCTTCGACCGCGACCACGATGACCGAACGCGCCGCTTTGCCTTCCACAGCAAAGCTAGCGCACAGCGCGGCATCGGTGGTGATCTCCGCACGGCCGTTCACCCGCAGGGTCGTGCCCGAGCCTGGAACCAGGAAAAGGAGCCCTACCCTGCCGTCGCGAACGATGTTCTTCAGCGAATCAGCCCGGTTGTTGCCACGCCGGTCGGGCATCATCAGCGTCGTGGCGTCGTGGATGCGCACGAACCCCGGCACGTCGCCGCGCGGCGAGCAGTCCAGTCCCTCCGGCCCGCTGGTCGCAAGCGCCACGAACGGAGACGCCTCGATGAAAGCCGCATACTCCGGGATGATCTGGTCGAGTTCCTTCACCAGCGACGCTTCGCCGGGACGGCCGTAAAGCGCTTCGAGTTCTTCGACCGTGGTTATGACCGGCATTGCAGCATCTCCAATCCCTGCGCCTATCCTGCCGGCATGACGCCTTTGCGAAAAACTAATCGCGGCTCAGGCCCTTTTCGGCAAGCTCGGCGAGATAGGCGTTCCAGCGCTCGTCCCTTTCATGGCCGAGCGTATGAAGGTAGGTCCAGGTGAAGATGCCGGTGTCGTGCATGTCGTCGAAGGTGATGCGCACGGCGTAGTTCCCGACCGGCTCGATCTTCAGGATGGCAACGCTCCGTTTTCCCGGCACCGTCACGCGCTGCTCGGGCGAATGGCCCTGCACTTCGGCCGAAGGCGACACGACGCGCAGGAACTCGGCGGGGAGGTCGAACGCTTCGTGGTCGGGGAACGTGACCGTCAGCGTCTTGCGATCCTTGGAGACCCGCAGTTCCTTTGGCGCCGTCATCATGTCTGCCTCATCCTCTTTGGCCAATCCCTACGCCGCTTTCGACCGTGCGAAAAGCCGCAAATCGCTGGGCGACGGAAGCGGCGTCTGCGTGTCGCATTCGAACTTGTTACCATTTGACGAGACGGAATAGCTTGATCGCGGCGTCGGATCGTACGACATAGACGAATACAACGACCGCCGCGATGACCGGACAAAGGAAGCGCCTGGCATGGACATGATCGACCCCTTCGGCCGAACGATCAGTTACCTGCGCGTGTCGGTGACCGACCGCTGCGACTTCCGCTGCACCTACTGCATGGCCGAGGACATGGCCTTCCTGCCGAAGAAGGATCTCCTGTCGCTCGAGGAACTCGACCGGCTGACCACGGTCTTCATTGAAAAGGGCGTCAGGAAGCTCAGGCTGACCGGCGGCGAGCCGCTGGTGCGCAAGAACGTCATGCACCTCGTGCGTCAGATTTCGCGGCATCTGGAAAGCGGCGCGCTCGATGAGCTGACGCTGACCACCAACGGCTCGCAGCTTTCGCGCTTTGCCGCTGAACTCGCCGATTGCGGCGTCAAACGCATAAACGTCTCGCTCGACACGCTGGATCCGCAGAAATTCCGCACCATCACCCGCTGGGGCAATCTCGACCGCGTCATGTCGGGCATCGACGCTGCGCAGGCCGCCGGACTTAAGGTCAAGATCAACGCGGTGGCGCTAAAAGGCTTCAACGACGCCGAGCTGCCCGAACTGATGCGCTGGGCGCATGGCCGCGGCATGGACTTGACGGTCATCGAAACCATGCCGATGGGCGAGATCGACGAGGACCGCACCGATCAATACCTGCCGCTATCGCTGGTGCGTGCCGGCCTCGAGCGGCAGTTCACGCTGACCGACATCCCCTACAAGACCGGCGGCCCCGCCCGCTATGTCGAGGTCGCCGAAACCGGCGGCCGGCTCGGCTTCATCACGCCGATGACACACAATTTCTGCGAAAGCTGCAACCGCGTGCGGCTGACCTGCACCGGCACGCTCTATATGTGCCTCGGCCAAGACGATGCCGCCGATTTGCGTGCCCCGCTGCGCGCCTCCGAAGGCAACGAGCTCCTGTCTAACGCCATAGACGAGGCGATCGGCCGCAAGCCGAAGGGCCACGACTTCATCATCGACCGTACGACCCGCCGCCCGGCCGTCTCCCGCCACATGAGCGTCACCGGCGGCTGAGCGGACGCACTCCGGGTCTGCGCCAAGGTATATTTTGCGAGGGCGGCCGCGCCCCCATTTACCGCATCCCGTTTCAGGCATAGCGTCGCCCTCGCGGTACTAGGCTTGGGGGATTCTAATGCGTAGACTTCTTCTATCGGCATGTGTGGCGGCTTTCGCGATTTTTCCGGCGGCGGCGCAATCGATCGGTGGCTCCTATTCGGTCGCCGGCACCAATCTCGACGGCTCGAACTACGCGGGCACGGCCGAGATCACGCTGATCAGCGACACCACCTGCGAGATCGTGTGGGAGACCGGCGGCACCGGCTCGAACGGCATCTGCTCGCGGAACGACGATTCGTTCGCGGCCGCCTATGTCATGGGCGAAGCGGTCGGCCTCGTCATCTATAAGGTGCAGGACGACGGAACCCTGGACGGTCTTTGGACCATTGCCGGCAAGGAAGGCACCGGCACGGAAGTGCTGACGCCGGAATAAAGGCAGCTGCCGAACATCGAAGCCGCCAAATCCCGAGCGTTAGGCCGCGCCGCCGCGTGGCCCATCGCTTTGCCATTGCGGTTTAGTTCCCGGATGCTACATCCGGAGGCGAATAGCCCGGGAATCGGAAAACCCCTTGCCTCTTTCCCCCAATCTTCGCGGCGCCGTGTTCATGTCGGTGTCGATGGCCGGCTTCACCATGAACGACACGCTGGTCAAGCTCGCCTCGGCCGAGATGAACATGGGCCAGGTGATGCTGGTGCGCGGGCTGTTCGCGACGGTACTGATCGGATTGCTCGCCTGGCGCCGGGGTGCACTGAAAACGCCGCGCTTCGCATTCCATCCCAAGGTGGCGGTGCGAGCCGTAGGTGAGCTCGGCGGCACCTTCTTCTTCCTGATCGCGCTGGCGAATCTGCCGATCGCGAATGTCTCGGCCGTGCTTCAGGCGCTGCCTTTGGCCGTGACCATGGGCGCGGCGCTGGTGTTTGGCGAAGGCGTCGGCTGGCGCCGCTGGCTGGCGATCGCGGCCGGCTTTGCCGGCGTCATGATCATCGTCCGCCCCGGCCTCGAGGGCTTCAACATCTACGCCCTGTCGGTGCTGCTCTGCGTCGGCTTCTGCGCCGTGCGCGACCTTGCCACAAGGCGCATCCCCGAAAGCGTGCCGACGTTGCTGATCTCGACTGTAACCGCAGGCGTCGTGACCATATGCGGCGCCTTCCTGGTCGCGCCGCTCGGCGGATGGGCGCCGATGCGCCCGGCGTCGGTCGGTCTCCTGGCCTTTGCCGCCGTGCTTTTGCTCTTCGGCTACCACTTCATCATCATGGCGATGCGCGGCGGCGACATCTCCTTCGTCGCGCCTTTCCGCTACACGGCGCTGCTCTGGGCGATACTGCTCGGCTTCCTGGTGTTCGGCGACGTTCCCGACACGGCGATGATCGCGGGCGCGACCATCATAGTCGGTTCGGGCCTCTACACGCTCTATCGCGAGCGCGTCGTCGGCAGCCGACTGCCCGCCGCCCGAAGCACCACGCCGGCAATGGCGCCGGACGGCATGTAGCCATGGCGAATGGCTCCTTCGGCAACACGACGCCGCCCAGCCTTGCCACGCTGGTCATGGCTGCTGCCGTCGGACCGCTCGCCATGAACGTCTTCCTGCCGTCGCTGCCCGGCATGGCGCGTTATTTTTCCGCCGACTACGCCGTGGTGCAGCTCGCCGTCTCGCTCTATCTTGCCGCCACAGCCCTGCTCCAGCTGCTGATCGGCCCCGCTTCCGACCGGTTCGGGCGAAGGCCGGTGCTGCTTGCCTGCTTCGGCATATTTCTCCTCGCCACGCTGGCGGCGATCTACGCGCCGACGATCGAGGCATTTCTCGTCTGCCGGATTTTCCAGGCCTTCTCTGCCGCCGGAATGGTGCTGTCGCGCGCCGTCGTGCGAGACACGGTCGAAACCGCGGAAGCGGCAAGCAAGATCGGCTACATCACCATGGGCATGAGCGTCGTGCCGATGGTCGGGCCGCTCATCGGTGGCGTGCTCGACGAGCTTTACGGCTGGCAGGCGGGTTTCGTGCTGACGCTGGCTTTCGGACTGATCGCCATCGCCATCGTCCATATCGACCTCGGCGAGACCAATCATGACAGGACGGCGAGCTTCGCCCAGCAGTTCCGGTCTTATCCCGAACTGCTCGGCTCGCGCCGGTTCTGGGGCTATACGCTGACCGCCACCTTCGCCTCCGGCGCGTTTTTCGCCTTCCTCGGCGGAGGGCCCTATGTGGCGACGGAGATGCTGAAGCTGTCGCCCTCGCAATACGGCTTCTATTTCGGCATCATCTCCGTCGGATACATGCTCGGCAATTTCATTTCCGGGCGCTATTCGAGGCGGATTGGACTGAACCGCATGATGCTGGCCGGCAGTATCATAGCCTGCTCCGGGCTCGCCCTGGCGATCCTCCTGCTCTATGCGGGCCATCTCTATGCGCTGGCCCTGTTCGGGCCGGTGTTCTTTGTCGGGGCCGGCAACGGCATGACGCTGCCCAATGCCAATGCTGGCATCGTAAGCGTCAAGCCGCACCTGGCCGGCTCCGCCTCGGGTCTCGGCGGCGCGCTGACCATCGGCGGCGGGGCCGCTCTTTCGGTGCTGGCCGGAGCGCTGCTGACGCCGGAGAGCGGGCCGATGCCGCTGCTCGTGGTCATGATAACCCCCCTGGCGGCCGCCGCGCTCACCACGATCTACGTTATCCATGTCACCCGACTCGCGGGCGAGATTTGAGGTCACGGTGAGCGTGGTTTGCGGACTTATCCTTTCGGGCGGACGATCGTCGCGCATGGGCGGCGGCGACAAGACGCTGCGGCCGCTCGGCGCAGGAACGGTCCTGTCTCATGTCGTCGACCGGCTACGCCCTCAGGCGCACCAGATAGCGATCAGCGCCAACAGTGATGCAGCGCGTTTCGCGGTCTTCGGCCTTCCGGTGCTGGCGGACCGCGACGACAGCTATGCCGGGCCGCTGGCCGGCATCCTTGCCGGCATGGAATGGGCGGCTTCGGCGGCCGGCACGCATATCGCCTCGGTCGCGGGCGACACGCCGTTTTTCCCCCACGATCTCGTGGAACGCCTATCGGCAGCCATGGAAGGAAAGCCCGGCCGGATTGTCGTCGCGTCCAGCGGCGGCAGGCGGCATCCGGTTTTCGCGGTCTGGCCGCTGCGGCTCGCCGGCGATCTGCGGCGCTTTCTTGAGGAAGGCAAGACCCTCAAGGTACAAGCCTTCATCGAGGATCATGAATTCATCGAGGTGGAATTTCCGATGATGTTGTCGCCCGGAGGGTCCATCGACCCGTTCTTCAACATCAACACGCCGGACGACCTCGCTCGAGCGGAAACCCTGTTGCGGGAGATGACGGCGTGACCCTGCGCGTGTTCGGCATAACCGGCTGGAAGAACTCCGGCAAAACCACGCTGACCGAAAAGCTCGTCGGCGCGTTGACCCGGCGCGGTTGGACAGTCTCGACCGTGAAGCACGCGCACCACGACTTCGACATTGACAAGGAAGGCGCCGACAGCTTTCGCCACCGCCAGGCCGGCGCAACGGAGGTGGCGGTGGTTTCGGACCGGCGGTGGGCGCTGATGCACGAACTGCGCGGTGAGGCCGAACCGTCGCTCGACGTGATACTCGCCAGGCTGGCGCCATGCGATCTCGTACTTGTAGAGGGCTACAAGCGCGAGCCGCACAGCAAGATCGAAACCCGGCGGCTCGGGGCGAAAGACACCGCGCCGCTCTCCGCCTCTGATCCCAACATCGTCGCCATCGCGGCGGATCATGCCGTCTCCGGCGAGACCGTCCCCGCCTTCGCCATCGACGACGTCGAGGCCATCGCCGACTTCATCGAAGCTGCCGCCGGCCTTTCACGAAGCTGACGCTGATGCGGCGCATCGCAACTGGCGGCGCATCACGCAAAAACCGCCCGCAAATGCTCGTCCTAGTTGGGATTTGTTTGCCGGGCGTCTCCGTTAGCGATTGCTTTTTTGCTGAAAACAATGGGAATATCGCTTGCCGACGCGACATGGGTCGCGCCCGCTATGCTCCGGCGTCGTGCCGGAATGCAAAGACCAAGAGGGATTAAATGCGTACCATGAAACGCTTGACGCTCGCGGCCTCGGCAGCAGCAATTGCGCTGATGCTGGCCGCCTGCTCGCAGGAAGAGACCAAGACGGCCGAAACCGCCCCGGCCGCTCCTGCCGAAACGACGGCGCCTGCCACGCCTGCGCCCGCGCCGGCCGACACCGCCACAGCCCCTGCTCCCGCCGCAGAGCCTGCGCCTGCGCCCGCCGCGGAGCCTGCACCTGCTCCCGCCGAAACGGCAGCCGCTCCTGCCCCAGCCGAATCCGCGCCGGCGCCGGCGCCCGCACCTGCCGCCGCCCCCGCCGCGGCTTCGGGAACAACGCTCAAGATCGGCACCGAAGGCGCCTATCCGCCCTTCAACAACCTGACGGCCGACGGCAAGCTGGAAGGCTTCGACATCGACATCGCCAACGCGCTCTGCGAAGAGATGAAGGTGAAGTGCGAATTCGTCACCCAGGATTGGGACGGCATCATTCCGGCGCTGCAGGCGGGCAAGTTCGACGCTATCATCGCCTCCATGTCGATCACCGACGAGCGCAAGCAGAAGGTCGACTTCACCAACAAATACTACAACACGCCGCCGGCGATCGCCGCGGCGAAGGACACCGATATCAAGGGCGTGACCAAGGAAGATCTGGCGGGCAAGACGCTCGGCGCCGCTACCGCGACCACGCACTACAACTATGCTGAAAAGACCTACACCGACACGACGCTCAAGGGCTATCCATCCAGCCAGGAATTCCTGCTCGACATGGCCAACGGCCGCGTCGACGCTGTCACCGACGACATAAGCGTGCTTGAGGGATGGCTGAAGACCCCGGACGGCGCATGTTGCAAGATCGTCGGCACGATCACGCCCGTGCCGGAAATTCACGGCGAAGGGGCGGGCATTGCGGTGCGAAAGGGCGAGACGGACCTCGCCAACAAGTTCAACGCGGCCATCAAGGCAATCCGTACCAGCGGCAAATACAAAGAAATCAACGACAAATATTTCAGCTACGACGTCTACGGCGGCGAGTCCTGAGATAGGCTGGCGCGGGCGGCGGCGTTTGCCGCCGCCCGTGCGACTGCGCTGAGCAAGGGGAGCGGAATGACCTGATGCCGAGCTACTGGACTCTGCTCAGCTGGGGGTCGGAGGGGTGGCTCGACGATATCGCCTACGGTGTCTTCATCACCGTTTCGCTTGCCGTCGCAACGCTCCCGCTCGGTCTCGTCATCGGATTCTTTGTCGCGCTCGCCAAGCAGGCGTCGGAGCCGTCGCTCAGGCTTGCGGGCAATATCTACACCACCATCTTCCGCGGCCTTCCCGAACTCCTCACCCTCTTCCTCGTCTACTACGGCGTCCAGATCGGCCTGCAGAATATCGTGCGGCTGGTGCAGCCCGACGCAACCGTTGAGGTCAACAGTTTCGTCTCGGGCATGGTGGCGCTCGGCGTGGTGTTCTCGTCCTATGCCAGCGAGGTCTTCCTGTCGGCCTTCCGCGCGATTCCGCGCGGCCAGTATGAGGGTGGATATTCGATCGGTCTGACCAGCGGCCAGACCATGCGCCTGGTGGTGCTGCCGCAACTGGTCCGCATCGCGCTTCCGGGACTTGCCAATCTCTGGCTGATTTTGCTCAAGGACACCGCGCTGGTTTCGGCGATCGGGCTCTCCGACATCTTGCGCCAGACCGGCATAGCCGCGCGCGTGACCCGCGAAGCCTTCCTGTTCTTCGGCCTAGCCATCCTCATCTACCTCGTCCTGGCGATCATCTCGTCGTTCGGGATAGGAGCCGTCGAACGCGCTGTCAGTCAGCACGAAGGCGGTCGATAACATGGGCGCCGAATCCATCGCCATCGCGGCGCCTCCGCCGCCGGCGCGCGGCTGGCCACGGGAGCGCATTGCCGGATACGCGCTGGTCGGCCTATGGATTATCGCCGGGATAGCGCTGGTGGCCTATCTGATCGGCGCGTGGAACAGGGAACTGGTCGAGAGATGGGCGCCGGCCTACTTCTCCGGCCTTGGCGTTACCCTGGCGCTTGTCGTCATCTCCATCGTGCTCGGCGCCATTTTGTCGGTGCCGGTCGCCTATGCGCGGATGTCGAAGAACAGGATCCTTTCGTCGCTCGCTTACGCCTACGTCTATTTCTTCCGCGGCACGCCGCTGCTCGCCCAGACCTTTCTCATTTACTACGGGCTCGGCGCGCAACGCCCGCTGCTGGAATCCATGGGTCTGTGGTGGCTGTTTCGCGACGCCTGGTATTGCGCCGTCTTCGCCTTCTCACTCAACACCGCGGCCTATCAGGCTGAAATCCTTCGCGGCGCGATCGAAAGCGTTCCGAAGGGTCAGTGGGAGGGTGCGGCTTCGCTCGGCCTCCACAATCTGCAGACGCTTCGCAAGGTGGTCCTGCCGCAGGCGCTCATCGTCGCGCTGCGTCCCTACGGCAACGAGATCGTCCTGATGATCAAGGGCTCAGCCGTGGTCGCGCTGGTCACAGTCCCGGATCTGATGGGCCAGACCCGTCTCGCCTTCTCCCGCAGCTTCGATTACCAGGCCTATCTCTGGGCCGCCATTTTCTACCTCGTCCTCGTCGAGACTTTGCGTCACGGCGTCGAATGGATAGAACGTCGCATCACGCGGCATCTCGTGCGCTGACTGCATAGCTGCCGCGACGCATTAAAAAACCGGAATATCGTACTGAAAGGACGGCACCATGGCATCTGTCGCGTTTCTGGGTCTCGGCGTGATGGGCTACCCGATGGCGGGTCACCTGAGGAAAAAAGGCGGGCATGACGTGACCGTCTACAACCGCACCGCCGTCAAGGCCGAAAAATGGGTGGCGGAGTTCGGCGGCGCGGCCGCGGGCACGCCGCGCGAAGCTGCGGCAGGCAAGGATTTCGTCTTCTCCTGCGTCGGCAACGACGACGACCTGCGCCAGATCACCATCGGCCCCCACGGCGCGTTCCAGGCGATGAAGAAGGGCGCGATCTTCATCGACAACACCACCGCTTCGGCCGAAGTCGCGCGCGAACTCGCGGAAAAGGCGGCGGCGGGCGGCTTCGGCTTCCTTGACGCGCCCGTTTCGGGCGGCCAGGCTGGCGCGGAAAACGGCGTGCTTACCGTGATGGTCGGCGGCGAGCAGGCAGCTTTCGACAGGGCAAAGCCCGCGATCGACGCATACGCCAAAATGGTAGGGCTGATGGGCCCGGCGGGCTCCGGCCAAATCACCAAGATGATCAACCAGATCTGCATCGCCGGCCTCGTCCAGGGCCTGGCCGAAGGCATCCATTTCGGCAAGAGGGCCGGGCTCGACATCGAGAAGGTCATCGACGTCATCTCCAAGGGTGCCGCCGGCTCCTGGCAGATGGAAAACCGCCACAAGACCATGAACGCCGGCAAATACGATTTCGGTTTCGCTGTCGACTGGATGCGTAAGGATCTCGGCATCTGCCTCGCTGAGGCGGACCGCAACAGCGCGAAACTGCCGGTCACTGCATTGGTTGATCAGTTCTACAAAGACGTCCAGGCAATGGGCGGCAGGCGCTGGGACACGTCCTCGCTGCTGGCGCGACTCGAACGCTGACGATGGAACTGACGCCGGCCTCAACCGCCGCCGAGATCATCGCGCATCTGCGCACGCTCGGCTCGGAGGAGAACCGTCGCGGCATGCTGCGCTACGGCATCAGGATCGATCGCGCGCTCGGCATCCCGCATGGGGTGCAGCGCGACATCGCGAAAAAGATCAAGCGCAATCACGAACGCGCTTTCGAGCTGTGGGCGACCGGCATCATGGAGGCGCAATTTATCGCTTCCGTCACTGCCGACCCGAAGCGGTTTACTGCAGACAATGCAAGAGCTTGGGCAGCCGAGTTCGATTCCTGGGACATCGTGGACGGAGTGTCGGACCTCTTCGTCGACACCGACCACTGGCGCGAGTTGATCGACGAGTTCGCCGCCGACGAGCGCGAGTTCGTGCGCCGAACCGCTTTCGCCATGCTTTGCTGGGCAACCGTTCATCGCAAGAAAGAGCCGGACTTGACCTTTGCCGGCTACCTTCAGCTGATCGAGAAACATTCGGACGACAGCCGGAACTTCGTCAAGAAAGCTGTCAACTGGGCTCTTCGCACCATCGGCAAGCGCTCGATGGCGTTGCACGCCCCTGCCCTTGCGCTGGCCGAGAAGCTTGCGGCTTCGACGAACAGGACGGCGCGCTGGATCGGCCGGGACGCGGCGCGCGAACTCAGCAACCCGAAGACCCTCGAACGGCTGGCGAAGAAGTCGATGTCTTAGGACACGACGTCAGATGCCTGCGCCTGACGAGTAGCCGCCATCCTTGTCGAGCGTCATGTAGTCCAGCGGCATTTCCGTCGTGTACTTGATCTGCTCCATGGCGAAGGCTGAAGACACGTCGCGAATCTCGATCTTGGCGATCAGCCGCTTGTAGAAGGCATCGTAGGCGGCGATGTCGGGCACCACTACCCGCAGCAGGTAGTCGACGTCGCCGCTCATCCGGTAGAATTCGATCACCTCGGGGAATTCCTGGATGACCTCGGAAAAGCGCCGCAGCCATTCATGGCTGTGCGAATTGGTGCGGATCGACACGAATACCGTCACCCGGGCGTTGATCTTCGCCGGATCGAGTAAAGCGACGCGCCGCTTGATGACGCCCTCCTCCTCGAGCTTCTGGATTCGCCGCCAGCAGGGCGTCGTCGACAGGCCGACCTTTTTCGCTACATCAGCTACGGCGAGCGTGGAGTCCTCCTGCAGTAGGCGAAGAATTTTCCGATCGAGGCGATCCATGACGGCTCCATTAGAATTTCATTCCGGCATAATCGGCCCGGCGGCGCATTTCCACAAGAAAGGAATTCTCCGCACCCCGGCGCAGGACGAAAAGCGGTTGCGCAAAAATCAGGAAAGGCGGCCCCGGATTTCCATTCTCAGGAAAGGCAGCAATTCTGTTTCGAACCAGGGATTCTTCCGTATCCAGCCGCTGTTGCGCCAGGACGGGTGCGGCAATGGCAGCACCTTCGGCGCGGAAGCAGCATCATGGATCTCGCGCCAGTCCATCACCGTTTGCGTGAGCGAGGCGCGGCCGAGCGTCCCGAGATGCCAGGACTGCGCATAAAGGCCGATGGCCAGCACCAGTTCGATCTGCGGCATCAGCGCAAGAAGCCGCGCCCGCCAGGCAGGCGCGCATTCGCGCCGCGGAGGCAAGTCGCCGCCCTTGGCGTCCTGGCCCGGAAAGCAGAAGCCCACCGGCACAATCGCGAACTTGTCCGGATCGTAGAACTCGTCGCGCGAAACGCCAAGCCAGTCGCGCAGGCGGTCGCCGGACGCGTCGTTGAACGGCAGGCCGGTGGCGTGGACCTTGGTGCCGGGCGCCTGACCCGCGACCAGGATGCGCGCCGTCGCGGAGGACACGACCACTGGCCGCGGCTCGTGCGGCAGGAGCCGCCTGGACGGGCTTTCGCGGCAGATCCGGCAGGCGCCGATCTCCACCCTGAGACTGGCCAGGCTGTCGCCCACGATCAGGCGGCGGCGCTCGGCCGGGCCGACATCGCCGCATGCCAGCGGCGGACGTTGATGCAATCCTCCGGCACCTGGATGCGCGCGGGCTTCATGAAGTCGACGGCGATGAGGCCGGTAATATCGGCAATCGTGAATTCGTCGCCGGCGACGAATTCACGATGCGCCAGCTCGCTTTCGAGGATGCGCAGGAATGCTATCGCCTTCGGTTTGTTGGCTTCGCCCCACTCGGGAATTTGCGGCGCCTCCCATTCCTTCATCGCCGGGTGGATATGGCGAAAAGCCTGCGCCACCGGGGCAAGCAGATTGAACTCCATGCGGCGCTGCCACATTTCCACCAGCGCCTTGCCGAGCGCGCCGCGCCCGAACAGCGCCGGCTCCGGGTGAAGCTCCTCGAAGTAGCGGCAGATGGCCACGGATTCGCAGATCACTGTTCCGTCATCGAGTTCAAGTACCGGCAAGCGCCGCAGCGGGTTGCGCGAGGCGACCTCCTCGCCCTTGTGCTCCATCGCGCCCATGTCGACAGGCGCCAGCGGCACCTCGATACCCTTTTCGGCCAGGAATACGCGAACACGCCGCGGGTTAGGTGCGCGGCCACCGTCATAGAGCTTCATCGTTTCATATCGCCAGGAATTCTTGCCCCTGAACTATAGGAGCTCGCTTCAGGAAATCGAAGAATTCGTTTTATCCATTCGAGAATGGAGCCTGCGTGGTCCCGATCGCTCTCCACCATGCCGCCATGCGCGTCGCGCCAGACCCGCGGTTCATCGAACGAACCTGCCCACAGCCCCGCGCCGCGTTTGCGCGCCCTCTCCTGCTCGGACTCGAAATCGCCGTATGCGATCGCCCACCCGGCCTCGACCTGGGCTCCATTGAGATCGACGCCCGCGGCGGTGCAATCGGCGAGAAGCCGGCCGTAGCGGTCGTGCTGTCGGCCCTTGCATGTCACGGAACCCCTCCCCGCGAGCCTGGCCAAGGCATCGCGCGAGGCGCGGCCGCAGGCATAGTCGGACCCCGCCTTCCGGCAGATCTGCGAATATTCAGGCGCATCGATGCCGCGCAACCTGATGCGTTCGCCGCCAAGCGTGATCGTGTCGCCGTCGTTGACAGTGGCCGATCCGCTGGCAAGCCTGGTCTCGGCGCGGTCGAGCCGGGCCGCGAGCAGGATCAGCAGGCCGAGAATCGCGATCGCCAGGAACCAGTCGAAAACCCTGCGCGACAGGCTGCGCGTGCGGTGCAAGCCCGCTGCACGCCGGTACGGTCCGCGCCACGACCGGCTCATATGGCAAACAGTCTCTTAATCATTCGGAACTAGCCTGCGAGATTGAACCCGGCACTCGTATAAATTGAACCGTAAATGCCGTTGATACGCTCGCACACGGCGGACAAATTCATTGTGGACCGCAGGAAACCGCACCGCAACAGCGATGTGGCGCGCGCGGTGCGCAAGACGCGCGACCGTCTTTCGCAGCAGCCCGGCAATCTGGCCTTCGACCGCGAATTGCTGAAGCTGCACGCCCGCGCCATGGTTTCGAGCGCGACTGCCATCCCGCTTCTGGTTCTGGTAATCGCGGCGGCGGGGCTCTTCGCGGGCATGCAGGGCTCGATCCTGATCTGGGCGCTCATCACGGTGACCTGCTACGCGGGGCTGACGTTGGTGGCGCAGCGGGCGGACAGGATCGATTCCGCCGAACCCAATATCGCGCGCATCAGGACCGGTTTCCTCTTCAGCCATTTCATCAGCGGTCTCGGTTGGGCCTATTTCGCGGCGCTGGATTGTGCGGGATGCCAGGTCGAGCAGTTCCCCGTGATAAAGGCGGTGGTGCTGCTGCTGGCGATGGCGGCGACCGCGCTGATCGCCTCGTCGCTGCGCGGCGCCCTGGTTGTCACTTTCGCGCTTCCGGTCGCGGTCTATACCTTGATCGGCGTCAGCGCCTGGACGGCGGTCGAAGCCGTCATGGTCGGACTGCTGGTGCTGGCGCTTCCGTTTTTCTCCTATATCGCCGGACATCTAAACCGATCCTCGCTGATGCTGCTCTCCTTCCGGTCTGAAAAGGACGGGCTTATCGCCGAACTCGAGACCGCGAAGTCGATGTCGGACGAGGCGCGCCGCCGCGCCGAAGAAGCAAATCTTGCAAAATCGCGCTTTCTCGCCTCGATGAGCCATGAGCTTCGCACTCCGCTCAACGCCATCCTCGGCTTCTCCGAGGTGATGGGCAACGAGGTGCTCGGACCGATGAACAACGGTACCTATCGGGACTACGCCAAGGATATCCATGAATCAGGCCAGCACCTGCTCGATCTGATCAACGAGATTCTCGACCTGTCGCGCATCGAGGCCGGCCGCTATCAGTTGAACGAAGAGCCGTTGAACATCCTGCAGATAGTCGAGGAATGTTGCCATCTCATGGAGTTGAAGGCACGCCACAAGGATATCCGCGTTGTCCAGCAGTTTGAAAGCGTGCTGCCGCGCCTGTTTGGGGACGAGCGCGCGGTGCGCCAGATCACGCTCAACCTCCTGTCGAATGCCGTGAAATTCACATCGACCGGCGGCGAGATCCTTGTGCGCGTCGGCTGGACAGCCGGCGGCGGGCAGTACATCTCGATCAAGGACAATGGGCCGGGCATCCCCGCCGAGGAAATTCCGGTGGTGCTGTCCGCTTTCGGCCAAGGCTCAATCGCCATCAAGAGCGCCGAACAGGGAACCGGCCTTGGCCTACCGATCGTGCAGGGGCTGCTGGCCATGCACGGCGGCGAGTTCGAGCTACATTCCAAGATGCGCGAAGGCACCGAGGCCATCGCCATTTTCCCGGCAACGCGTGTGATGGAAGAGCTGCCCGCGATCCCGACCGCCAAGCTGGCGGCGGGAATCCGCAGACGCTGACCGGTTAGGTCGTGGAGCTAGAGCGCCGCAGCCATGCCCGTGCTGCAGAGCGCGGCGGCCCTGACTAGACCGGCGGCGAGCGCCGCCCCTGCCCCTTCGCCATGCGCCAGCCCCAGGTCGAGCAGCGGCTCGAGGCCGAGCCGCTGGACCGCCCTGCGATGCCCCGGCTCGACCGACATGTGCGCGACGACGCAATGATCAAGCGCGGCCGGATTTGCCGTATGAAGCACCGCGGCCGCAGCCGTCGCGCCATGACCGTCGAGGATAACCGGGATGCGCTCCATCCGTGCGGCGAGGATTGCGCCGGCGATCGCCGCGAATTCACGCCCGCCGACCCGGCGCAGCACTTCGAGCGGATCGGAAAGATGCCCGGCATGTCGGGCGAGGGCCGCGTCGACGATTTTCGCCTTGCGCGCGATCATTGCCGCGTTGGCGCCCGAGCCAGCCCCGACCCAGTCTGTGCCTGCGCCGCCGAACAATGCGGCGAAGATCGCCGCCGCGACCGTGGAGTTGCCGACACTGAGATCGCCGATGCAGACGAGGTCGGTTCCGCCGGCGATCGCCTCCATGCCGAACGCCATGGTGGCCGCGCAGCCGCGCTCGTCGAGCGCCGCCTCCTCGGTGAAATCGGCTGTCGGCAGGTGGAGAGCGAGGTCGAATACCTTGAGGCTGAGATCGTGCGCCAGGCAAAGCTGGTTTATGGCCGCGCCTCCCGCGGCGCAGAGTTCGACGGCGCGCGCAGTCGCTTCGATCGGGCGCGGCGAAATTTCGTGACGGGCGACGCCATGGTTGCCTGCGAAGATCGCGACCAGCGGCTTGTTCACGGCCGGCGGGCGGCCGGTCCAGGCAGCGAGCCAGGCGGCGATGTCTTCCAGCCGGCCGAGCGACCCGTGCGGCTTGTCGGCACGCGCGAACTGCGCCCGGACGCGCTCGCCGGCAGCCGTATCGGCGGGCGGCAATCCGGCCAGCAATTTGCGGAAGTCGTCGAAAGGAGCGCTCGTCATGTCGTCCGTGTCCCTCTTGCCGTCGTTTGGCAGGGGCATAGCCGCGATGATGATATGGCACAATGGGGGCTGTCTTGCATTAAGAGCCGGCCTGTCCCATGTGGAGGGAGCGAACGGAACCCGCAATGAGCGCCATCGAGATCTCCATGCATCCTCGTCTGCGCCATGGACGACAACACCGGCTACTGCTTCGGTTGCGGGCGCACGCGCGGTGAGATCGAGGCGTGGATCGATATGACCCCTGAACACCGCCGCGAGGTGATGGCCGAATTGCCCGCCCGCCTCGAAACCGTCGAGCGCCGCCCTCGCCGCGAAACGCGTCGCTCGCGGATGGCGCGCGAACGCGGCACCACCGCTTAGGTTTGGCGCGATGAGCAGATTGATGATGTGGATAGCGCTGGCGGTACTGGGCGGCGGGCTTATCCTGCTGATAGTCAACGATTCCAGCGGCGAGACGCTCGGCCTCGCCAATGACGATTTCAGCAGGGTGCTCTATCTCGGCGTCCTCGGCGCCGTCATCGCGCTCGGCATCTGGCGCTCGCGCCACATGTTCGGCGATACGCTCCGCAATCTCGCGGTGTGGCTGCTGGTCGTGCTGGTGCTGGTCGCCGGCTACCAGTATCGCTATGAATTGCAGGATATCGCCAGCCGCGTCACGGTGGGCCTTGTGCCAGGCAGTCCGCTGTCGATCACCGATTCGGACGGGCGGACGACGGTCACGCTCGACAAGCTCCAGGACGGGCATTTCGATGCGGAGATCGTCGTCGACGGGGTGCCGATAATGGCAATGGTCGACACGGGCGCGAGCGCCACCGTGCTTACCTCGGCCGACGCCAGGCTGGCCGGTTTCGATCCCGACAAGCTAAACTTCTCGATCCCGGTGTCGACCGCCAACGGCGTCGCGCAGGCGGCGAGAGTAACAGCCGGCGAGATCCGCGTCGGAGCGATCTCTCGGAAAAACCTGCCCGTGCTGGTGGCTGCCGACGGGACGCTTGCTGAAAGCCTGCTCGGAATGAATTTCATCGGCACGCTGTCGGGATCTCGACGTTCGCGGCGACCGTATGATCCTGCGGGATTAAAACATCATCCTGCGGCAACGACTTGAAACTGCAGGCCTTTTCTAAGCCAGGCTGACGAAGAAGCGCGCCGACACGAACAGGCAGAACAACCCGAAACCGATCTCCAGATGGCGCTTCTTCAGCCAATGGGCGAGCTGGACGCCATAGGGCGTGACGATCAGCGCGATCGGGATGACCAGCGCCACCGCTATCCAGTTGATGTAGCCGGTGGACGCGATCGGCAGGTCCGGATTGCCCCACCCAGCCCAGATATAGCCGACAGTGCCCGGAATGGCGATCAGCAGGCCGACGCCGGACGACGTCGCCACCGCCTGGTGAATCGACCGGCCGTAGAGCGTCATGAAAGTGTTGTTCATGATGCCGCCGCCGATGCCCATCAGTGTCGAGAAGAAGCCGATCACAACCCCGGTCAGCGCGCGCCAGGGGTTGCCGGGAAGTTTAGCGCCGAGCCGCCAGCTTTCCCGGTTGAACAGGAGGCGGATGCCGAAGAGGAGCGCCAGCACCGCGAATATCATGCGCAGCCCCTCGCTGGAGATAGACGCGGCGGCGAGCGAGGCGAGCACGACCCCGACCGGCACCGGGATCAGGAATGATTTCAGGAGGTCCATGTCGACCGCGCCGCGCGCTTTGTGCGCCATGAAGGACCGGACCGCCGTGGGAACGATAATGGCGAGCGAAGACCCGACCGAAACATGCATGCGCACGCTTTCGTCGACCTCGAGCAGGCCGAACACCTGATAGAAAACCGGTACGAGCACCGCGCCGCCGCCAATGCCGAACAAGCCAGCCAGCAGGCCCGAAACCACACCCGCCGCAGCGATCGCGGCGGCGAAACCGGCGATCTCGCCCCAACCCATATCCAGCGCCGGCATTCGTCATCCCCCCGCGAAAATCCGGACCGTCGCTAACCCGCGCCGCCGGCATTGTAAACCAGATGGAGAGTTGAGCTCAGGCGGCCTGGCGGATGCCCTTGAGGTCGACCACGGCAAATGCCTCGCGCAGCACTTCCGGTCCGGCGCCCGGCCGATTGGCATCGGTGGAGAGAATCTGGCGGAAGCGGCGCGCTCCAGGCAGTCCATGGAACAGACCGACCATGTGGCGCGTGATATGGCCGAGACGCCCGCCAGCGGCGATATGGCCGCCGGCATAATCCGCCATCGTCTCGATCAGCGCTTCGAAATCGAACTCCGCCTGCGGCTCGCCCAAAACCAGCGCATCCGCTCCGGCGAGAATTCCCGGACTGTGGTAGGCCGCGCGGCCAAGCATGGTGCCATCCACATGCGCGAGATGGCCGCAAGCCTCGTCCAGCGACTGGATGCCGCCATTGATGCCTATGAAGCGGTCCGGATGCTTCTGCTTCAGCCGGTAGACGCGGCCATAGTCGAGCGGCGGGATGTCACGATTCTCCTTCGGCGACAGCCCTTCGAGCCAGGCTTTTCGCGCGTGCACCCACAATGCATCCGCGCCGGCGGCAAAGACCGCGCTGGCGATCATGTCGAGCGCCTCTTCCGGGTCCTGGTCATCAACGCCGATCCGGCATTTCACCGTCACCGGAATCTTCACCGCCGCCTTCATGGCCGCGACGCCTTCAGCGACGAGAAGCGGCGTCTTCATCAGGCAGGCGCCGAACGTACCCGACTGGACCCGGTCGGACGGGCAGCCGACATTGAGGTTGATCTCGTCATATCCAAACGCCTCGCCGATGGCGGCCGCCTCGGCGAGCTTTGCCGGTTCGGACCCGCCAAGCTGCAGCGCAACCGGGTGCTCGTCGGGATGAAAGCCGAGCAGGCGCTCGCGCGCGCCCTTGATGACCGCGTCGGCGACGACCATCTCGGTGTAGAGCAACGCCCGCCGCGTCAACTGGCGATGGAAGAACCGACAATGCCGATCCGTCCAATCCATCATCGGCGCGATGGCGAATTTCATATATTTTTCAATCATTTATCTACAGTTTCTAAACCACACTGAGATTGGACGGACTGACATTGCCGGCCTCTATGATATGTGACCCATTTCTTTCTATTTTTCAAAGCGTAACCATCAATGTCACTCAACACCGCTTTTCTGCTCATGGCACAATACAATGGCAAGGCCATCATTCCGCTCGATGAGGTCCGTCGCGATTTCTTTTCGCACCTGACGCTCCCGAAATTTCTTCGCAAGCTCAGTTCAGGCGACATCGCCCTGCCGCTCATGCGAATAGAAACAAGTCAGAAATGTGCCAAGGGTGTGCATTTGCAGGATTTGGCAGACTACATTGATAGATGCAGAAAGGTGGCTCAGAGGGAGTTTTCCCAGATGAGCGGTTGGAAAATGCAGATGTAGTGCTGACGAGGCGTCCGCTTCGCGCCCCATCGCGGTCATTCCAGCGCCGCCGCTGATCCACCAAAAGCGGTCGGTAGATGTACGCCGTGTCTTGGCTGGCAGCTGGCACGGCTAAGTTAAGGCGATGAGTTGACGGCAGGCATCGCACGGCCTGCACCTGATGTACGTCCGATGATATGTTCAGCGAGGCGTGGAGCCTCTTCGGCGATCGCCAGTATTGTTCCTGATTTGCGAGTCGAGCCAAAGTCCACTCCGGCGAAATATATGCCGGGCAAGACCGTGACGCCGTCCTCCTGCAAAGGTTGTCCCTCCGCGTCGAGCAACCCAGGCAGCCGCAGCCAACCGAAGTCTCCTCGAAAGCCGGCGCACCAAATCACCGCCGTAATGCCGCTCGCGGCGGGATCAAGTGTTCGTATCGGTGGGTTCGGCAGGCCTGGAGCGACGATTTCCGCAGGATCGGGCTCAGCCGCAGGAGCCTCGAAACCGGCCCGGGCAATAAACTCGTCGATTTGTCGTTTAACGTTCGCGGGCGCGTCGTCCGCGAAGCGGAGATGATCCTCCATATCGTCGGCGAAAGTGAGTTGGAGCCCCTTTTCGACGCCCGTCATACGACCAAGGAGAACGATGCCTTGAGCGCTGAGGGACTGAAGACTTATGGTACAAGTCGAGCCAAGCACACCCCTGGCCGGAATGCGGCCCGCCATCTGAATGATCTGCTCCCGCCGCACATCGAGAAATCCGCTCTTGACGAGCCAGATCATGATGTCTCGCCCGCGATAACGCCTCGGGAGGCGGCCGGTTCGGCTAGGGTCAGGACCCATTAATTTGTTGAATTGAAGGAGCGGCAGTGATTCAAGGTGGCTGGAGGTGGCCACCATGGGTGATTTGTTGCTCCTGTCTCCGGCGCAGATGCGGCGGATCGAGCCGTTCTTTCCACGGTCGCACGGGGTGCCTCGGGTCGATGACCGACGGGTGCTGAGCGGCATCCTGTTCGTGATCCGTAACGGTCTGCGCTGGCGAGATGTGCCGGCCGCCTATGGCCCGCACAAGACGATCTACAACCGGTTCATCCGCTGGAGCCGGCTGGGCGTGTTCAACCGCATCCTGGCCGAGTTGGCTGCACGTGGCGGCGGCACCGACAGGCTGATGATCGACGCCACCCACCTCAAGGCACATCGCACGGCAGCCAGCCTGCTCAAAAAGGGGCTCTACCCCGATGTACGGACGCACCAGAGGCGGTCTGACCACCAAGCTACAGGTGGTCTGCGACGACCGTGGACGCCCGTTGCTGTTACACCTGAGCGAAGGCCAGGCCAACGATCACAGAACCGCTGCCGCCGTGCTCGAGGAACTCCCTCCCGCCCGCCATCTGCTGGCCGATCGGGCCTACAGTTCCACTGGCTTCCGCGAGGCGCTCATCGGCAAGGGCATCACGCCCTGCATCCCGCCTCATGCCAAGCACCGTGTCCAGCACAGCTATGATCCGCTGCTCTATAGGCAGCGCCACAGGATCGAGAACATGTTCGCCCGCCTCAAGGACTGGCGACGCATCCACACCCGATACGACCGATGCGCTCACACCTTCCTGTCCGCAATCGCCTTCGCTGCTGCCTTCATCTTCTGGATCAATGAGATGCTGTAACGGGCCTGCGTCGTGCGCTGCCCGTTACCGATTGCATGCTGACCGGTCGCCGCCGACGCTCCCGTATCTGATTCTGACAGGAGGATTACGGGATGAAACTGTTCATTGGGTTGGATGTCTCACTCGCCAAGACTGCGGTCTGCGTTGTCAGCGAGCACGGCAAGATCGTGAAGGAGGCTGAGGTCGGCAGCGATCCCGCGGCGCTGACGCAATTCGCGCTGGAGCAACAGGGCGAAATTGCGATGATCGGGATGGAAGCCGGGCCGTTGTCGCAATGGCTGCACCGTGGGCTGACCGAAGCCGGCCTGGAAGTGGTTCTGATGGAAACCCGGCAAGTGAAGGGTGCTCTGAAAGCCATGCCGATCAAGACAGACCGGCGCGATGCTGAAGGTATTGCCCGGCTGCTACATTTGGGCTGGTTCCGGCCGGTCCATTGCAAGTCGGTGTCTGCCCAGGAGATCCGCGCACTCCTCGGGGCGCGCAAATCCATCCAGCAGGGCGTGATCGCTCTGGAAATGTCCTTGCGCGGGTTATTGCGGAACTTCGGCTTGAAAATCGGCGCAATCTCCAAAGGACGGTTTGATGCTCGCATTCAGGAACTGGTTGCCAGCAACACTACGCTTGTGGCGGCAACCGAGCCGATGCTTCGCGCCCGTGCCACCCTCCGCCATGAACTGGCGCGACTGGAGCGGCATGTGCGCAGCCTAGCACAGGACGACCCGACCTGCCGCTTGCTGATGACCATGCCGGCCGTCGGCGCGGTGGTCGCATTGACCTTCAAGTCGGCCGTGGATGATCCGGCTCGGTTCTCGTCGTCGAAGAAAGTCGGCCCGTGGGTCGGCCTCACCCCTTCACGGCAGCAGTCCGGCGAGCGCGACGTGACAGGCGGTATCACCAAAGCCGGTGACGCCCATTTACGCCGCGCCTTATGCCAGGCCGCAACCGTCATGATGAACCGGGGCCGTGGGTCGTGGTTGCGGACATGGGCCTCGCGGGTCGCGAAACGGCGCGGCACCAAGCGGGCCATGGTGGCCTTGGCGCGTCGGATCGGTGTGATCCTGCATCGGATGTGGCTGGACGGAAGAAACTTCTGCTGGGAAGGAGCGCCAGAGCCGATCCATGCATGAGCTAATCTCCGTGTTGATGTCTGCCTGAGCGCAGACCTGCGAGGTCCCCGACCCGGGACTGGTCCCGATGACGCCGTGGTCTGGACTGATGCCGCCCCGCCGGGCGAGCACGCCAATGAGATGGGCGCATCGGAACCATATTGGACAAGCATCATGTTGGCGGCCGCCGCGCCGACCACGGACCGAAGCATGAACCCGGGCAGAACCTCATACGGCAGGAAAGCAGGCGATATAGCACAACCAAAATGCAATCACGCTCTCCGCACACCCGGATGGGCGATCCCTTCTTGCATCAAATTTGCCTTGACGAGGACGGCCCCGTTACCGAAGTCTCAATCACACGTCTCTGGTTGCGATCCCCTTAGACGCGGCACGACGTCGTGCTGACTTGGGTTTTCGATCCAGCATGACCGGAAGATGTCGAGCCGCAGCCATTTCGACTGCCAGCATCTCCAAGGCGTTGGTCGACATCGAAGATACCATCCTCTGGCGGACTTCGTCGATCAGCCAGATGATGGACACGGGCCGTGTTTTGGAGTGCCCGTCAAGAAGGCGGTCGAACGCGACTACAACTTCGGCGTCTATGTCACTTGGGAGGGGTTGCATCAGGCCACGTTTAACTCAGCGTAGCTCCAGCGACCGCCACGACAATCCACAGGCCGACAATCGGTGCGAGCAACCAACGTGCTTCATAAATGCTTTTGTCCATTAGAGCCTCCCAAATTCGAGGCGTCAACGACGGGTTGTCGGAAGCGTTCCTTGACGGTTCGTAACAGACTGCAACGAAAGGCTGCCCGTGGCTAAGCCGCCGGCAGCGCGCCACACGCCCGCCTGAGCCGCCCCAGATCGATCCCGTCGAGCCGATCGAAGAGATCGGCGCCGATCTCTACCATGCCCGACTGCAGGATGATCGAAATCGCCGAGATGGTCCCGGCGTGGAGTTCTCCACGTTGTTGGTCAAGACAATCAGCCGGAGGCAGAGCGCCAGGTGCGCCTCCCCATACCGATCGGAGACCTGGCCGAGCCAAGGTTCAATTCTGGTTTGCAAGTGGTGTTCGAATTTTAAGCGGCCGGAAACTGGTTGCCGCCACCACTAGCTCCTCCTCGACCAGCCCAGCGTCATGCAGAGCGAGCAATCTTAGCGCAATCTCCCTTGCGTCATCTGAATCGGGCTCGGCCACGCAATTCCGGCAGGCCTCGTCGAAGATCCGCTGAAGCTTGGCGAGGTCAACTGGCTTCTACACTCCCCGATCGCTACCCCAACGGCCCGCATCTCTCCGGAGCCGCGGGCCTTGTGTACAAGGATTGCTGAGGGCGAACCGAGGCGGGCGATGTTCTGTTAGTCTCTACAATGGAACGCTTTCGGCAAGCATGGATTGAGACGGTCGAAGGGGCTCGACTGACGGAGAGCCGTCGTGGACAACAAACATTACGATGGAACCGATCTGATTTCGGTCGTGAAGGCCTGTTCTCATAGCAGGTGTGCAGGATCGCTATTGTCGACCTCCAAGGCCATTGAAGAGCTTCGGACAATCTCAGGGGATTTTGTGACCCCTGACGAGGAGATGGCAGATGCAATATCGGAAGTTGCCATCGCTTTAGGCTGTACGGTCGTGTTCGATGAACGAGCGGGCGCCGACACCTTAAACATGGCGCCACGACACATTGACGGCCGCGCCTAGCGAGCCATTTGCCGGAAGCGAGAAAAACGCCGGTCGATCGAGCGCATATTTATGTGGACATCTAGGAGGACCGCCTCGCCGGCTTCGGCCCATATAGCCGGTCAAAACGTTGGTTCACACCGTCGACGCGGTCGCCAACGCTGTCGATCGTCTTCGTGATTTGCGCGGTCTGGTCCTGCATCCCGGCTTTGGGCACATAGTGCTCGGCAACGTGCAACTTGTGCGCGGCAAGACCATCGCGGGCCCGCCGATTAGCCCGTCCCAGCGCCAGTAGATGCCTCCTGCCGCGCTTAGAACGGCAAGAACGAGATAGAACCACTCGGCTGTAAGCGTCATTTTCGCCCTTCCGAGAGATCTTAGACCGGAGGTAGTCGGCCGGCGCGACCAGCAGTCCTATTTGCTCCCTCGTCGGCCGATGCCTATTTCTTCGGGCCGCGCTCATGTTGACACCATTCTATTGGAGAATGTTGGATCCCGGTTCCCTTCCCTCCGCCAGTCCCGCCGCGAAACTGTTCTCCAACCTCGCCGCAGACGCTCAAATGGCGGTGTTCCGCTGGGGTCCAACAGAAAAGCTGTGAACTGCACGCAATGCTAACGGCGCTGATGCGTTCTCTCTGGGCGATCTTCTCTGAAGCTGTGAACCATCGCGTTTTAGTTCACAGCTTTTGTAGCGAATAATTCCAAGGAGTTAGTCGAAATCAGGCTGTGAACCAGTTTGCCTAGCAATCGGTCAGGCGTTTGGAACTGTTGTCGAACTCTCGCCAAAGGTCTTGAGATGTTCATTCGATCTACGTCAGCCGTGATATGGATGGCCGCTTCCCGCCGCCACTCTATCGTCCTGAGCCGTCGCGCGTATTCGAATAGCTGCCGTAGTTCACTGAGTGTGGGCAACGTCCCCAAACATCTAATTGGCCACACGCACCTAGTGACCGCCATAATACCCATCGCTGAACACGGGTTTCGACGACCTTAACTCGCGGCATGTCAACCGACGAGACCGGATGACCGGTTTGCTGCACTGGAAAAGCAGCACCTCACCGTCCCCGCATGGAAGCGATCATCCGCGGCGTCGCGATCTATAGTATTCTGCTGGTCATAATCCGGCTTTCCGGCCGGCGAACGTTGGCGCAAATGACCGCCTTCGATTTCGTGCTTTTGCTGATCGTGGCCGAAACGACGCAACAGGCATTGCTTGGCGACGATTTTTCGATCGCGAATGCTGTGCTGCTGATTTTGACCTTGTTCATCACCGACATCCTGCTCTCTTATGTCAAGAAATGGATGCCGACCGCAGCGAAATGGATCGACGGCACACCTACCGTGCTGATCAGCCTTGGCGCGCCCGACTACCGCGCCATGAGGCGCGCGCGGGTCGCACTGGAAGATATTTTGTGCGCAGCCCGCGAACAACATGGCCTGGAGCGGCTGCATCAGATCAAGTTTGCTGTTTTTGAGATTGGGCGCCACATCAGCATCATCCCCGCCGAAGAGCGAGAGTAGGGCTGCAATTGGCGCCAATCCTGCGACGCTGGCGCTGCCGTTTCGCAGTATCGCTATCGGCCTCAGCCCTGTTCAAAAACTTCGTTGTGGTCGGCCCGAAGCGACGTCGCGGCCCGACGCTGCGCCACGCGATTGAACTGACCTTTCGATAACGGGCGGGCTGGCGCTAAGGGACGGTTACCTAACAGCGCCAGCCCCCGCGTAGCCGAGGGGTTTGGAGGGAAGGCCACGCTAGACCGATAATATCATGCTACCGCCTCGCATGGCGGGATGGTTCGCTTTTTACATAGGGCCGAACCAGCGTGATCAATCCGCCCTGCAGATCACTTCACTGAAGATCGTACCGCTCCGGTTGAATTCCCGGAGATGATCGAGCGTGGCCGTGTCATCCATGGTGTCGCCCCAACTGCCGACGATTGCGAGGAGTTCGTCGGGAGCGCGGAGCTTCGCCAGGGCGAAATAGATTTCTTCGACAATCGCCCGCCGGGTTGGGTCGTCGGCGTTCGTCGCGTTGATATCGATCATGGTCGTCATCTGTCCCCTTACATTCTGCTGCGATCCTGTTTCCTGAACAGAGCCGCGCTCGATTTGTTCCGGGAAGGTTTTAGCGGCCAGCTTGAGCTGGTAGGCCTGGGCCATCGATTAGAAAAGCCGGCGGAATCGCTCCCGCCGGTAATTCGTGCTTCAGCAGGCCAGGCGGGGGGGCATGGATGCCTGCCAACGCACTGCAATTCAACAAACTTAGTCCATTTCTTCAAACTTGTAACGAAAAATCTCACGCTGAAATGAACCGTTAAATCGACGCGATCAAAGCCGACCTACGGTGCAACTGATCCAGAGCTGGCCTGCCACCACAAGGCACAGCTGTGGCACGTTCTCAGTGCATCCGGGCCAAAATACGCTAGCGTTTCGCACTATCGCTATCGGCCTCAGCCCTGTTCAAAAACTTCGTTGTGGTGGGCCCGAGATGCGTCTTCAGCCAATCCGCCATCGCGATTTCTTCACGGAGATTTTGCTCGCAGACCTGAACGACGTCCTTCTCGCCGACTGCTTCCGCAGCGGCTATGAGAATTGTGTATGAGGCGATTTCCATGTGCTCAAACGTATAGCTGGCAAGCGAGCCCTTCATGACCTCGTCGGCGGCAAAGACGCCACTGGCCGATTGAGCAAAGGCCATCAGCTTCCCGCCGGTATCTTTCAACGTGGATGTGCCTTCACCAATCCGGTCGAGGCAGGCTTTCAGCCGAGATGCCTGCGCCTTGGTTTCTTCGAGGTGCTCTCGAATTCTCTTGCTTAGGTCGGGATAGTGTTCCAGCCGGCTCAGCTGTCCGGCCAGTATTGTTTCTGCCTGTTCTTCCATGGCGTGGGCATCCCGCAGCCATTGGATAAGCCATTCGCGTGCCTCAGACATCGGACTCTCCTGCATTCCATTCACTGTTTGAACCGCAAGTTTCGGCGAAGGTTCCGAGCTGAATTGGCGAGATCTCCGAAATGCCCTTTTCGAGCCAAGCCCAGGAGCCGAGCGGTGCCGCGGCATACGGTGAGGCCCACAATTTAGCGTTTGAACTGCGCTTCGCCTTCACTCCTGTGCTCTCCGCAATACCAGGTCGTGCCGTAGCGGCCGTTGAAGCCGAAGCACCCCCATTGCCGGCAGTCGGTATGAAAGCACCAATGGTCTTCGAGCTTTTTAGGCACCGCCGGTTCCGTGGCTTCAGGGTCCACGATGATGGCGTCGGGATCGTCGCCCGTCATAGCGGGTTAACCGGCTCGATGCAGTCGGCCTCCTCGTATTTCGACGAATTTACCTGTCGCCCGACGCGGCAGAATTCGAGCTTGCCGTTGATGTTCTGCGAAAGCACCGGCTTCGGAGCTGTTGTGGATGGATCAAGCCAGGCATCATAGGCCGTCTGGTCGAGAATGATCGGCATGCGATCGTGGATCTGGCTCACCGGTCCGACTGCTGGCGCAGTGATGATCGTGCAGCTGGTAATGCCGAGCTTTTTGTTGTTCGCCCAGAGGCCAGCAAACGAGAACGGCTGATGGTCGGGAAGGTGGATATGCCACGGATCCTTGCCGCCGTCGGCCGGCGATATCGTCCATTCATAGAAGCCGTCGGCCGGAATCAGGCAGCGTGTCGACTGGAATGCATCCTTGAAAGCGCCCGATGTGTCGACGCTCTCGATGCGGGCGTTGAACATCGCCGATTTCGGCATTTCTTTCGCCCACCACGGAACAAGCCACCAGCGGCCTTCGCGGAGCTCGTGGTTGCCGTCCTCACTGGCGGTAACGAAAACAACTTCCTCAGTGGGCGCGATATTGTAGGCCGGCGCGTCGTTGCGCTGCCGCTCCCAGTCCGTGGTGAGCCGGTAAAGCCGGCTAATTTCGGACCAGGACAGATATCGAGTGTAACGACCGCACATGATCTAGCCCCGTAAGATTTCCGGCACTCTTAATGGGCCGCTTTCCAAAATCCTCTTGTATTCATCCTTCCGGTGCCATGCACCTCGTGCCCGACCATTCTCGCGATCGCGCTTCGGATCGAACATCACACCGCCGAAATGATCCTTGAAGGGCTGCCGCGGATGCTAGATCGGCAAAGCAGTGGAGGCGATAGTGCTCCTGCTTGGCGTTTGGCCAAATTGCCGTGACGTGTCGCGTCAGATGGATGACACCACGTTTCCTGCAAAACTCCATGATCAGAGCCAGGTTGTGCATGCAGCAAATGTCGTCTGGCAGCGCCACCTGATATGGGTAGGCGCGGTCGATCGCTGAGTAAGAGAGCTCACCCATCCTCCGACCCGGCATCAGTCTCGACCTCCCATCTCTTATGATGCCACTGCCGGCCGAAGCCTGAGGAGACCGCGACCCGAAAACATTGAATCTCGCGCTCCAGGTAGGCAACCTGCCCGATCAGGGCGCGAACCGCCGCTCTCGCGTCGCCGTCGCACGAGACGATGACAGCGTCCAGATCGTCATCCTGGTCGGATAATTTCTCGGCATGCATCAGGCCGCCTAGTTCGAAGCCATGGGGCCGTCGTAGTGGATCTTGATGAGCCCCGGAACTGCTTCGGAGATCTGTTCGATCTGGCCTTCGAGATAGCCGTTGTGGAGCATCGCAGCCTTGAGAGCCTTCAGCATGTCGCCGCCGTGGAGTGCAATCAGCTTTTCGGCCGCATGCTGCAGTGCGACTTCCTCAGCCACTGTCAGGGGAGTTTCATTGTACATTGGGCACCTCTCTTTCGTGCGTATGCCACAGTGAACAAAATAAGAACGAAAGAGTCAATACGAGCTTGACGGCGGAAGAATTCCGCCGTCGCAAACATGGCATTGAGGAAAGTCACAAGTTAGGTCGTGCGCACCTTGGCTCGACGCCTCTCTCGTGCAATTGCCTTCAATCCGACATTGATGGCCGGCAGGTGCGGTCGACAGCCGAACGATAGCTTTCCGCTCGACCCTGCGCAAAACGGACGGTCGGCAATCGGCCCCACTCAAGACGTTTGACGCGTCGTTCCCAAGACTCGCCTGCTTGAAAGAGGTCCGCTAAAGATTCATTGCCGTGAGATTGAATGCCGTCGGCGGCGCAGCGGGGGCGGAGGAATGCCCAGTGATAATTTGGATTTCGGGTCCCACTGGCTCGGGAAAGAGCACTCTGGCCGGGCTAATGGGCGAAACAGGCTATCGAGTCATTCGGGAAGAACTCCCCCGTGATCTGTTCCAAGCCTTTCGCCGTGATCCGGCACTGCACTGCGCCTCCCTGCAAGAGGCCATCATTCTATCCCGAGCGATGCAATGGCGGATCGCCGCCGGGCGCAAAAACGTAGTGTTCGACCGCAGCGTAGACGAGGACATAGCCATCTTCTGCCGGATGCACCACGAGCGCGGCCTTCTGGATTACAGCGCCTATGCACGCCTTCGCTTCCTGGCCGAAAACATCACTGCGGACTTGCCGAAGCCGGATTTGGTAATTTACCTGTCGCCGCGCCTGGAAGTGCTTACCACCCGCGTCATCGACGTTGGACACCCTCAATTCATCATAGACAACCTCCAGCGCCAGGTCGCCCTGTATGAGGAATGGTTTCGTGGACGAAACGGGGCAGCGATTAGAATCGACAATTCGGCTTGCGTCCAGAGAACGGCTCGAGAGCCTCTTCAGACTGGCGGTTGAGCATCACTCCTAACGGAGACAATCGCCTGATTGACCGGCGCAGGACACCATCATGATGGGATCCTGGCTAGCGAGCTCCACACGCATAAAGCAAACAAGACGGACGCTGATGAAAAGGCAGAGAACTGAACGACCGTTGCTCGTCATAGACGGCGACTCGTTCGCCCATCGCGCCAACCACGGCCTGCCGAAGTCAATCCGGCGGCCGGTGACAAGGGCGCTGGCGCTATCGTTGGCTTCGCAAATTACCTAATGCGTCTCTACGAGGCTGAGCGGCCAAGGTCAGTTGTTGTCGGGTGGGACACTCTTGAGGCGCCGAATTGGCGCATCCTGCAATTCCCCGCGTATCAGGGCGGGCGCCATTTTGATGATGAACTTCTCGAACAACTCGACGTCTTACCGGTATTCGCTCACGCGTGCGGTTTCGCGGTCGGCAAGGCACCCGGCTACGAGGCCGATGATTTTCTTGCTGCCGCGGTTGCGGTCGGGGAAGAGCGAGGCTGGACCACTCTGGTCGCGAGCGGCGATCGGGACACCTTCCAGCTCGCTTCGGAGCTAACGACGATCCTCTACCCTGTGAAAGCAGGTGAGATCGCACGGATCGGACCTGAACAGGTGCGCGAACGGTACGGAGTCGAACCCCACCAGTTCCCGACTTCATTGCGCTCCGCGGCGATCCCTCTGACAAAATTCCAGGTGCGCCAGGGATCGGAGCGCAGACTGCGGCAAAACTATTGCGACGCTACGCAAACCTCGAAGAGATGATCGCCAGCGGCCGCTTCCAGAGCCAGGCCGAAGAGCTGCGGTTATACCGCCGAATAGCCTCGATGGATGCGACTGCGCCACTCCCAAAGATCATCGATCGCAAGCCAACGTGGGATGTCGCCGCAGCACTCGCGAGGGAATGGGAGCTGAATGACTTGGCCGAGCGACTGGCGCGGATGGCTGAATCAAGCGCCTGACCGGCAGCATGCATGCCCAATCTGCTGCGATTCTCTTGAACTGCTGTTGGGTCGCGATGCTAAAAATGCCGCGTCGAGGAACAAAAAGTCACTTGCTAGGCGTTGAGGCTGCATCGGGGAGGTGAACCCTTGGAACCCCGCGACAAAGAACAGGAGAACCTTTCCCGACTCGAACGGGCTGGGCAACAGACTGCTGATCCAAAAACCATGCGACGCAAGGCGAAAGAGCCCGAGGCGAAATTCCGCTTCAGCTTCCGCAAGCAGGACCTCTGGTGGACGGCTGGTTTCGCTGCCGCCGCCTTGCTGCTTTTCGGCGTCCAGGTCCTGATCAATTGGCACCTGGAATGAGCTCGAGCCGTCTTTGCGCTTTCGCGTGCTGAATTATGTCAGGGGCGGACTTCTCATTTTCGTTATGCTGACCGCGGCCAATCTTGTCGAGGTCTTTCTCATTGGCCGAATTCCCAATCGTGTTTCGCGTTTCAACCTGAAACGAATTTTTCGATTGATCGTCGTCGTCGTCATCGTCTTCGTGGCCATTTCAGTCCTGTTTGTGAACTGGTACGCCGCGGTTGTTTCGCTCGGCCTGATTTCACTGATTCTCGGCTTTGCGCTGCAAATGCCGATCTCCAGTTTCATCGCGTGGATCTATATTCTGGCCAGGGCGCCTTATCGCGTTGGCGACCGCATTCGCATCGGCGATGCCCATGGCGATGTCATCGATGTCAGCTATCTCGACACGACGTTGTGGGAATTCGGCGGCGAACATCTTTGGACCGATCATCCGAGCGGACGCGTCATCAAGTTTCCGAACTCGACGGTGTTCGACACGCCGGTCTTCAACTATTCCTGGCCGCTGTTTCCCTATGTCTGGAACGAGATCAAGTTCCAGCTCGCGTATGACAGCGATCTGGAATTCGTGGCGACGACCATGAGAGAGGTCGTGGACGAGCAGCTCGGCGACATCATGAGCCAGAAGGTGAAGGTCTATAAGCACATCCTGTCGAAAACGCCGGTCGACGAACTCGAAGTGAAGGAGCATCCCGTGGTTCATTTTCGCGTCAGCGAAAACACCTGGCTCGAGGCCATCGTGCGTTACCTCGTGCCGCCGAAGGAAGCGGGGCGCACCAAAACACGCTTGATCAAGGCAATGCTGGCGCGCATGAATGCAAAACCCGATCGCGTGCTGTTTCCGAAGAGCAATTTGAGGTGAACTTCCTCACTGCCTCTGCAAATGCCACTCGTCTGAGATCGGGTGAAGCAACAGGTATTGGGTAGGAACGACTATCTCGTGCCCATCGAGCACCGCCTCGACGATTGCTGGCGCTAACAGCGTCAACCGAAGCAACCGAGAGACATACGTTGGGCTGATCTTCTCTGCCGCAGCCAGATCGCGCATTGAGGCATAAGCTCCCTCCTCCAGCAGGCGCTGCCAGCGGTATGCCCGAGCGATTGCCTTGACCAGCGTGCTGTCGACCCGCGGTTGTGGCGGGTTGATAGCAGTGCCCTGCGGTGCCACGATCGCCTTCCTGCCGCCTCGTCTGCGGATGGCCAGCGGCAAGCGAACTGTCAGCCTGCTCCCGTCTGTGCTGATTGTCGCTGCTCCGGTCATGCTGCCCTCCCAAGCGCCTCTGGCCGACGGAGGTCTTGCACGATGCTGGCCAGTCCATCTGTCCTGAGGGAGATCGGATTCCATCGACGCCCACCTCCACCCGCTCGACCAGAAGCTGCACGATGCGGGCCTGCTCTGCGGGGAAAAGCTCATCCCACAGAGGGTCGAGTTCCAGCAGGGCTTCCCTGACCTCGCCTTCGGCGATTCCGCCGCCCTGCTCCCGCGCCGCCTTCCAGGTGGCGACGATGATCTCCGGCGTGCGAAGGAGGTGGCGCAGCTGGTCGATCACCGCCGTCTCGATCTCGGCTGCCGGAAGCCGTCCCACCGGGCATGCATCCCTGCCCTGCTTCAGAACCGTCTGGCTGACATAGTAGCGGTAGAGCTTTCCACCCTTCCTGGTGTGGGTCGGCGACATGGCTGAGCCCGTCGGCCCGAAGATCAGGCCCTTGAGCAGCGCCGGCGTCTGCCTGCGGCTCTGAGCCGCCCGTTTGCGCGGGCTCTCGGCCAGGATGCTGTGCACCTTGTCCCAGATGTCTTTTGAGATGATGGCGGCATGCTCGCCGGGATAGGCAGTCCCCTTGTGAACGGCATCACCGACATAGATGCGGTTGTTGAGGAGCTTGTAGAGGTAGCCCTTGTCGATCCGCCTGCCGTTGCGCATCGTGACGCCCTCGGCATGGAGGGACTTGGCGAGAGTGGTGGCAGAGCCGACGGTCAGGAACCGCTGGAAGATCATGCGGACTGTCGCAGCCTCGCTTTCCTCGACCAGCAGCTTGCGGTTCTCGAGCCGGTAGCCGAGCGGGACATAGCCGCCCATCCACATGCCCTTCCGGCGCGAGGCCGCAAACTTGTCCCTGATGCGCTCGCCTATCACCTCGCGCTCGAACTGCGCGAAGGACAGAAGGATGTTGAGCGTCAGCCTGCCCATCGAGGTGGTGGTGCTGAACGACTGCGTCACCGAGACGAAGGTGACGTTGTTGGCGTCGAACACATCGACCAGCTTGGAGAAATCCATCAGCGAGCGCGACAGCCGGTCGATCTTGTAGACCACCACAACATCGACCAGCCCGGCTTCGATGTCCCGCAGCAGACGCTTCAATGTCGGCCGCTCCAGGGTGGCGCCCGAGATGCCGCCATCGTCGTAGCGGTCGGGCACCAGTATCCATCCTTCGGGGCGCTGGCTGGCGACATAGGCCTCGCAGGCCTCACGCTGGGCATCGAGGGAGTTGAACTCCATGTCGAGCCCCTCCTCGGAGGACTTGCGGGTGTAGACCGCGCAGCGGAGTTTTCGCACAACCGGTTTGTTTGCTGGGGCAGACATGTTCATTGCGCCCTGCCCCGCTGGTTCTTCAGCCCGAAAAAGACCCAGCCGTTCCACCTTGTGCCGGTGATGGCGCGCGCCACGGACGACAGGGACTGATATGGCCGTCCCTGCCATTCATATCCGTCCGCCAGTACCGTGACAGTCTGCTCGATGCCCTGCCATTCCCGGATCAGCCGTGTGCCGGCGATGGGGCGGTCGTCGCCGCGTATCCGTCTCACGGCAATGTTGCCGCCGTCGAGTTGCTCGCCGAGCGCCTTCGGCCGCTCGATGGTCTGCGGCTTCAGGCCGCCATAGGCGAGTTCCTGGATGCGGTAGGCGAGACGACTTTCCAGGAAGCGCCGGTTGTAGGGTGGCGGCTCGGTGGCAAACAAATTTCGCCAGGAGGTCTTCAGGTCAGGCACCGCCATGGTCTTGAGCTCGGCCAGACGGGCAAGGACGGTCTCGGTCATTCTGCGTTCTCCATCGAGTTGACGACGGAGACACCACCGCTCTGGTTGGCGGTGAAGTCCACGAAACTATTCTCCCGGTGGGCAGATAGTCTGCTTGACTGTCGCGCCCGAAGCCGAACCAGGCCGGCAGCCAAAATCGAAGCAATTTCCGAGAGGCGTTCGTGGGAGGAGAGCCGGTCGGGAGAGAGGGCATTCGCGCTGAAAGAGACAGTATTTGTCGATAACATGCACAGCGGATTACGCCGGCTTCAAACTGCTCTCCAGCCGACCGCGAAGCTGAGCGTAATATTGCGTTAAGTTGAGGATAACTTTGATAAAACTGGCTTCACCGCCCGAGTTCCTGTAATGTTTCTCCATAGTGATTTTGTCGAACTATGGAGCAACCGATTTGACTCGACTCTACCTTCAGCAGCACGAGCTCGCCGACCGCTGGCGACTTAGCCCGAGAACCCTGGAGCGCTGGAGGTGGAGAAAGACCGGACCGAGTTACACCAAGCTCGGCGGCAAAGTAGTCTACTCCCTGGACGATGTGGAAGCTTACGAGCGTCGGCGGCGAGCCGAAACACACTCATCGATCCTGGGGGCGTGGCGGAATGCGTGAGGCTCATCTGGCAATTGGAGTTCTCCCAGAGTTGAGCGCCGAAAACACAAACAGCAACATTCCCGACAGTGACGCAGTTCATCCACGTTTGCCCGCAGTTCTCACTTCGGAGATTTCGCGGCTGTATTCGGCCGGCTTTTCCCTCCTTCCGCTTGGCGGGCCCGACGGCAAGAAGCCCATCGTGCAGTACAGGGGTCGGAAGCGCCTGACGCTGTCGTTGCTCGTAGACCGCATGGCCAATGCGGGAAGTCGAACCTTCGGCATACGTCTCAAGGGCTTGCTGGTGGTAGATGTCGACACCGATACCCCAGAGGCCCGCGAATATGTCGAGCGCCGGTTCGGCGCGTCGCCCGTACGGGTCCGCACTGGCCGGGGCTTTCATCTCTATTTCCGCTTTTCGGGATCTAAACCCAAGCAGATCCGGCTGCCCGGCATCGCGATAGATTTCAAGTCGGGCGAGAACGAGTTTGTCGTCGGCCCGGAATCGAAGCGACCGGACGAGATCGTTTACCTGTCAGAAGGCCGCCTGCTGTCGCCCGAAAGTCTGCCATGGTTCGATGACCTCGATGAGTGCAGCGCGAGCGAACCAGAGCCGGCAAAGCGCAACGGACGCTATCCGCAGGGTGTCCGCCACACCATGCTGAAACGATGCGCGCACCAGTTTGCCCGTGGTGCCGCGAGCTTCGCAGACTTGCTCACGAACCTGCGCGCGTTCCGCGACAGCGAAATAGAACGGCCGGAGGATTTCTCTGACACTCGGCTCGAAAGCCTGGCGCTCTGGTTCTGGAACAAGCGAGAGGAGGGCAATCTCTGGGGCGGCACAAATTCGGCCGTCCAGATCCACCGAAGCATTATCGACGAACTCGCCCGCCGCGGCGACGGCGTTGCTTTCCTGCTTTACGGAATCGTCTGCTCCGCGCACGGCCATAAACCTGACGCACAGTTTGCAATTGTGCCGGATGGCCTGCGCGCCAGTGGTCGGCTCAACGCCGGCCGCCGTCAAATATACGCTGCGATTGACCTGTTGGTGGAGCTTTCGCTGCTTCACCGCCACGTGCGTATGTCTGGGAGACGCAACCACAACCTCTATCGGTTTGGAAACGCCTATGTGGGGAAGGAGGGAGAAGGGTCTACTCTTATATTAGTGTCCGGAAAGGACACATGCCGCAACCAAGACAATCAGGAGCTTGCAGCATGAAGCCTGTTCAAGTCGATCTCATTACCGGGGCAAAGCGCCGAGCGTCCTCAGCCGTCGTTCTCGACTGGCATAAACCATTCGCGGCCAAAGTCATGTCGCGCATCTACGAATATGATGACGACTGGCCCAAGCCTTTCAACACGAACACGGTCACTCCCTTCCCTATCCCCGGCAAATTTCGAGCCGGCAGGCTGCAGGCTAAGCTACTACGCCGGCCGATTCCTTCCTGCGCTCGGACCGCGGTACCTCGTGAATAGAGCAGCCATTCGCGCGGCAGTCCATGTCGCAGCCGTCTTCGCCCTCTATCTCTCGGTGGCGATGCTCATTCCCGCTGCGGTCGACCTTCATTTCGGCCACGAGGATTGGCCGGTTTTCGCCTTCTCGGCGCTTTTCACCGGCGGGCTGTCACTGGCCGTGGCGCTGGCTACACATGGCACCCCGCCGCCGGTAACCACCCGGTTCGGATTTCTTTTGGTCAACCTTCTCTGGCTGACCATGGCGGTCGCAGGCACCGTGCCGTTTCTATTCTCCTCGCTTGACCTCAGCCTGACGGATGCTGTTTTCGAGTCGGTCTCCGGCATTACCACCACCGGCTCGACCATCATCAACGGGTTGGATTCAGCACCGCCGGGATTGCTGATGTGGCGTTCGTTACTGAGCTTCATGGGCGGCATCGGAGTGATCGCGCTCGGCCTGTTTCTCCTCCCGTTCCTGAAATCGGTGGTGTTTCCTATTTCAAGATCGAGTCCTCAGATATCGAGGACCGGCCCTTCGAGCGCTTTCAGACCTTCACGCTCGGCATCATCGGCATCTATACGGTGCTCGTCGTAGCCTGTGGCTTCTGTTACGCGGCGGCCGGAATGGAGTCGTTTCATGCGATCAATCACGCAATGTCGACTGTCGCCACAGGTGGCTTTTCGACCCATGACACGTCCTTCATCCGCTATTCGGGGTCGCCGGGCATCCTGTGGACCGGGACCGTCTTCATGTTCATCGGCTCGCTGCCCTTCTCGATCATTATCCTGTTTGCCTTTCGCGGCCGCTTCGACGCATTGCACGACCCGCAGATACGGGTTTTCGCCGGTTACACGGTCGTCTTTGCGCTCGCAGTGGCGATCTATCTGCGGGTCAAGCTGGACATGCCTCTCCTCGATGCGCTGACTCACTCCAGCTTCAATTTCGTCTCGATCATCTCGACCGGGGGCTTTGCCAGCGACGATTATACGCGCTGGGGGCCATTTGCGGTGGCGTGCATCTTCGTGGCGACATTTCTGGGGGCTGCTCGGGTTCGACGACAGGTGGCATCAAGGCCTACCGGTTCCTGATCCTGTTCGAACTGATGGCCAATGGTCTGCGCCGCCTGGTCTATCCGCATACGGTCCTACCGGTACGCTATGGCGAGCGCACGGTCGGCGACGACATGCAGCGCGCTGTGGTGCTGTTCATCGCCTCGTTTTTCGTCCTTTGGGCAATCATCACCGTGCTTCTGGGCGCGACTGGTCTTGATCTCATCACCGCGGTGACGGGATCGCTATCGTCGCTCACCAATGTCGGTCCAGGCCTCGGGCCGGTGATCGGGCCGCTTGGCAATTTTTCGACACTGCCCGACGCGGCGAAATGGATCTGTTCAGCGACTATGTTGCTGGGCCGCCTTGAAATTCTCGCTGTCATCGTTGTCTTTTCGCCCACCTTTTGGCGCGGCTGAAGGTTGTGCGCGCCTGCGGGCCTTCCGGTGCGAAAGACGACAATGAGCCGAAACCCAAGCGCCAGCAGTCTATTGCAATTTCCCTAAAAAAGCTGCCGATCGATGACTACCCAATCATATGCGGGAAGGCCTTTCCAACAGTTACGAACGCAGCAATTCTCTGACCCTCATCTTGACATGACCGCGCTGGCGACCAGTCCCGATCAGAGGTAAGGTCGGCAGATGTCGCCGGGTTTCCAGTGGATGACTATTCTGGAGCCTCGCGGCTCGCCCCATGGAAAAAGGACTCGATCTCTTCCATCTCCACACCACCGTCGCCGTTCTCATCGACCGCGTTGAAGATTCGGCCGTGGAAGTCTTGGACCTCTGCCAGCGACAATGCTCCGTCGCCGTCGGCATCGACAATCGCAAACATCATACGCATGCCCGCGACATGCATCCGCCCGGACCTCATGCCGCCTGGACCCATTCCATAGCCGCCATGATGGCCGGGGCGATCTCTTCTGCCATGGTGGCCCCAACGGTCCCCGCCGCGGCGATCTGCCCGATCTCGCCTGCCGTCCGCTCGCGGCCCTTCCCGCATCATTTCCTGCATCATCTCCCGCATCATCTCGCGCATCGCATCGGAACTCATGTCCGGTTGGGCGCCCGGTGCGGGTGGTGGCGTGGTAGGCGCAGGCGTCGTGTTGGTCTGGGCAAGTGCCGGCGAAATCATGAAAGTGATCGCCGCCGTGGCGGCTGTGAGCCTGCTCCGCGATATCATGGTCTTCTCCCGTGCTGGATTGGCCGATGAGTGAACATCAAGCTGTCTTCCAACACGCCGCCGCCTTCTTGGTTCCGCTGTTGCCGGACGTGCACCGTTTTAGAGTTGAGCTCTCAACCAGCTCGCGAGCCAGTCGGCGAGTTTTTCATTTAGCGGTCGACCTTCCCATTCCTCCAGACTGATCTGCCGCGATTGTTTCAGGTCGTCCTGAAAAATCGCGATCTGCTCGGCGGCGAAATCCTCGCCGTAGATGTTGAGGTTTGCCTCGTTGTTAAGCCGGAGCGAACGCTCGTCGAGATTGGCCGATCCGATTGTAGCCCAGCGATCGTCCACGATCAGCAGCTTTGGGTGGTACATCGTAGGCTGGTATTCATGGATTCGAATGCCTGCGCGCAGCAGCTCGCCCCAGAAATGGCGTGAGCCATTCCGAACAATAGGCACGTCGGTCTTCCCGCTGGGGACAATGATGTCTATCTCGACCCCGCGGGCGCGGGCGGCAAGCAATTGCGCTAAGGCAACGTCGTCGGGCACGAAATAGGCCATGCCAATCCGAATACGGCGTTCGGCAGCCGCCAAGGCCATGAGCATCATCTGATGCATTGATACCGAGCCTTCAGGCTGCGAAGAAATGACCACCTGAGCGCCTAGGGGGCCGCTCTCGTCCTGGGCCGGGTAGAACCGGCTCCCCTGCAATACCTCGCCAGTGCCCTCCAGCCAGTTGTCGGCGAAGGCCGCCTGCATTGCAGATACTGCCGGGCCGGTGACGCGGTAGTGGGTATCGCGCCATTCGTCGACGTTGCGGGCATCGCCCAGCCACTCGTCACCAACTCCCACCCCGCCGGTGAAACCGACCAGCCCATCGACGATAAGAAGCTTGCGATGCGTGCGATTGCTCACCCGGTCGAGCGTGTACCAGTGGAGCGGGCGAAAGCGGTGAAACGAGACTCCAGCCTGCTGCATGATATCGATGAGGCGTTGGTCGAAAGGAATGCTGCCCACCCAGTCGACGAGAACGCGAACCGGTACGCCCTCCCGCGCCTTGTCGGCGAGAGTGTTGGCGAACCGCAAGGCGGTCTCGCCGGACCAATAGATGTAGGTTTCAAAGTTGACAGAAGACCGCGCTTCCCGAATTGCGCCAAGCATAGCGGGGAATATCTCATCGCCGTTGACGAGAGTCTCGACGTGGTGTCCCCGCCGTACTTCACCGCCGTAGACGGCTTCCATCGTCTCCAGAAACTAAGGGTCGGAGATACCATAGGTGTGTGGAACGGGCTGGCGTACCGCATGCTGCTCGGGAATGAGGTTGAGTGTAACGACCAGCAACAGGAAACCCAGCACAACCCCCATGGCGAGGCGAATGTCGAGCAGCCGTTTCACCTATCCCCCTGAGCTTGAATGACAGCCGGACAGCCCTTGGTCGACCTCCCGGTCCAGCACAGTTGCACCCGCTCCCAGCAACAAACGACGCCGTGTGAGAATGGAGAAGCGGCGACTTCGTTCCGCGCCCTTCAATTCCCCAGACGCAGCACCTTCAATAGGCTACCAGCGAAGCGCGTCGCAAACAAACGTACCCAAGCGAAGAACAGCAGCGATTACAGATACATAGCTGCCATGCTATTCTCAGCACTTGAAGCAGGCCGGACATTCACAGACTCACTCCACCTGCGCGGAAAGGACCTCCGATGCGGGTGGAGCAGGACGATGAAGCGGTTCTCGGTTGCGCTACTGCGACTATCGTGGGTCAGAACGGCAGCATCAAAAATGCTCCTCCTCGCCTCGCAGTGGAGTACCGTCCTGCCGCGGCTCTGATCCCGTACGCCAGAAATGCCCGCACCCACTCGGATGCCCAGGTGGCGCAGATCGCCGCCTCGATCGGGGAGTTCGGCTGGACGAATCCGGTCCTGGTGGATGGCGAGAACGGCATCATCGCCGGCCACGGCCGGCTGCTGGCGGCCCGCAAGCTCGGCATGAGCACCGTGCCGGTGATCGAGCTTGCCGGGCTCTCCGAAGCCCAGAAGCGGGCCTACATCATCGCCGACAACAAGATGGCGCTGAACGCCGGCTGGGACAACGAGCTGCTCGGTCTCGAACTCGGGGGTCTTGCCTCGCTCGGCTTCGATCTGTCGCTGACCGGCTTCGACGATCTGGAAATCGCCACGCTCACCAGCCTCGGCCCAGCAGGCCTGACCGATCCGGACGACATTCCGGACACGCCTGAGCAGCCGACCACCCTCCCCGGCGATGTCTGGCTGCTTGGCAAACACCGGCTGATCTGCGGCGACAGCACAAAGGCCGAAGATGTCGAGCGGGTGCTGAATGGGGTGAAGCCGCATCTGCTTGTTTCTGATCCTCCATATGGCGTCGGCTACGATCCTGAATGGCGCGTCACACGAGGTATCGCAGGCTCAGGGACGGCCAGCGGCAGGGTACTCAACGACGACCGCGCCGATTGGCGGGAAGCCTGGGCGCTGTTTCCCGGCGACGTGGCATACGTTTGGCACGCCAGCCTCTTCGCGCCCGTCGTGGCTGACAGCCTGGAAGCGGCGGGCTTCAGCCTTCGCTACCACATCATCTGGGACAAGACCCGGCTAGTCATCGGCCGCGGCGACTATCATTGGCAGCACGAGCCGGCCTGGTATGCCGTGAGGAAGGGCAGGACAGGCCACTGGGCGGGAGATCGCAAGCAGACCACCGTCTGGGCCATTCCGCACCGGAAGTCGGTCTCCGGCCACGGCACCGAAAAGCCTGTCGAATGCATGAAGCGGCCGATCGAAAACAACTCCTCGCCGGGACAGGCCGTATATGAACCGTTCAGCGGCTCGGGTACGACGATCATCGCCGCCGAGATGACCGGCCGCTGCTGCCATGCCATTGAGCTCAATCCGGCCTATGTCGATGTCGCCGTGAAGCGCTGGCAGGAGTTCACCGGCCAGGCGGCAAAGCTTGAGGGCGATGGCCGCACCTTCGCTGAACTCGGCGCCGAGCGGCTGGCGGAGGCTGCCTGAGATGGCGCGGCCCTCGCATCAGCCCGAACCCGACAAACGCCGGCAGGTCGAGGCTCTGGCCGGCTTCGGCATTCCCGAGGCAGAAATTGCCGGCCTGATCGGCATTGATCCCAAAACCCTGCGCAAGCACTATCGGCATGAACTGGACTTTGGCCACACCAAGGCCAATGCCAAGGTGGCCGAGAACCTGTTCAGGAAAGCAACCGGCGACGGCAGGGAATCCGTTACCGCCGCGATCTTCTGGCTGAAGGCGCGAGCCCGCTGGAAGGAGATCAATATCAATGAGCATAGCGGGATCGACGGCAGGCCGATCGAGCAGGTCACAGAGATCAAGCGGATCATCGTCTCGGCCCCAGAACGCGCAATAGCCCATCCGGGCAATCCTGTCCTGCCCTCTCCCGACGGTGTCCAGAGCTCGGTGATCTGGGAAGCGCCGTACCGATGAGCACCGGCATTGAAGACCTTGGGCACGAGAAGCCGTTTGCCGCAAAAGTCGAGGCGCTGGCCGGCTATGGCCTGGCCGCGGCCGATATCGCCTGCGTGATCGCGATGGACGTGGATGAGCTTAAGGCCACCTATGCGCACGAACTGGAAAGCAGCGCCCTGAAGGCAAACGCCCGCGTGACTGAGAGCCTCTACCGCAAGGCAATCGGCGAAGGCCGGGAGTCGGTGACGGCCGCAATCTTCTGGCTGAAGACCAGAGCACGCTGGAAGGAGACCTCGGTGCATGAACATGCTGGCAAGGCGCCGATGAATGTCGTGATCTCCTGGGAGGCCAGCGACCTGTGAACGATGCGCTGGTGCCAAGGGGGCGGGGGGCGGTCAAATCTCTACAGCTATTTCACTCTGCGACCGGTGCATCCCCTTTCTTTGAAGAACCGCGAAATTGGCAGGGGGGTAGCAGTGCAATGGGTCAATCAGGGAATGGCTGAATTCCGGGTCTCCTGACCAGCCAACAGCATGATTGCCGCCGCAAAATGGTCGACAAACTCCGGAGCCCATCACGTCGATGCAACGAGCTAAAAGGGGCAATGATGCGAGGACGTAAGCCGACCCCGACGGCACTGAAGATTGCGCTCGGCAATCCAGGCAAGCGGCCCCTCAACATGCGCGAGCCATAGCCGGTGACGGCGATCCCGACCTGCCCGGCGCATCTGATGCCCACCGCCAAGACGGAGTGGAAGCGTCTTGCCCACCACCTCCACGGCCTCGGCATCATAAGCGAACTTGATCGGGCAGCACTCGCGGCCTACTGCCAAGCCTATGGCCGCTGGGTGGAAGCCGAGAGGAAGCTGAAGGAAACCCCTGCCCTGCTCCGCACACCGGCGGGCTACGTGCAGCCTTCCCCCTGGCTCGCGATCTCCAACAAAAATGTCGAGCTGATGCACAAGTTCATGAGCGAGCTTGGCCTGTCACCGGTGTCACGAAGCCGAGTGGCTACGACACACCACACGGGCCAAAGCCCTGGGAGTTCACCGGCGAGGACGAGGACGAGTTCTTCACGTGAGAAATTGTGAAAGGTCGGGATGGCGGCAACACTGGCCATTGCTCCGCCAAAGGATGACTGCAGAGGTTCCGAATCAAGACATTTCCCTAGATTACACCAAGCCAGCCTTGCGAAGCCCGTCCACCACCAACTCGAAATCCTCGGGGTTCTTGTAGGGCAGTACTTTGCGACGGTATTCCAGGGAGTAGTTGGGATTGACCCGTAACATCTCCTGCCAAGCCGCCCGGGCCTCGTCGAAACGGCCCAGATGGCCATAACTGGCAGCCAGCAGCGCGCGCGAGACATCGGTAACGGGATTGCGGGTCAGCCGCTCTTTCAGCAAGCCAACCGCCTGTTCGTATCTTCCCAGTTGAAACGACGCCAAGGCTTGGAAGTGCAATAGCACGTCCGGAAAGTAAGGGTTCAAGACCTTCGCCCAATCGAAATACTTGAGTGCCTCATCGGCCCTGGCCGAGTAATACAGCGCCTGGCCGAGGCTGACGTGCCCTTCAGCGAAGTTCGGATTGAGGATTATCGCACGCTGGGCCTCGCTGATGGCCACGTCGTGCCGTCGCGAATACAATTCAACGATGCTCAGCGCCCAGTGCGCCCTAGGATCGCGATCATCCAGCGCTACCGCCCGCGTCGCAAGCTCTTCCGCTTGCTCGCGCGAATTCGGCGGTGACGGGCTCCATCCGTTCAAGTAGTCGAGTACGTGGGTAAGGGCCAGGAACGCATGGGCCGAGGCGAAATTCGGGTCCAGTTTGATTGCACGTTGCAAAGGTCCCGGGCGGCGACGTTCGTCTCCTTCGTCAGCCGGTGCCACAGCTCTCGGCCGCGCAGGAAATAGTCATACGCCTCAATATTGCCGGTGTGCTCGGGTGCCAGCCGCTGCCGGTCGCCCTCCGTCAGGTTGAGCGCGAGCGCATCCACGATCTGCTGAGTGACATCGTCCTGCACCGCGAATATGTCGGTCAGGTCGCGATCGAAGCGCTCCGCCCACAGATGTCCGCCCGTCGTTGCGTCGATAAGCTGCGCGGTGATCCGTACCCTGTTGCCGGATCTACGGACGCTGCCTTCCAGCACGTAGCGTACGCCGAGGGTTCTGCCGACCTCTTGCACGTGGACGTTCTTGCCCTTGAAGGTGAACGACGAATTGCGAGCAATGACGAAGAGCTGCGGCAGCTTTGAGAGAGCCGTGATGATGTCTTCCGAGATTCCATCGGCGAAATACTCCTGCTCAACATCACCGCTCATGTTGGCGAACGGCAGCACGGCGATCGACAGCTTCGGCGGCAGTTCCGTCGTCGGCCGGCTTGTCACGGGCTGTGAGGTCGCGGTTGCCTTTGCCTCGGTGGTACCGACACGCAACGAATACACCCGGATCGGCTCGGCGATGTTCTTGAGCTGCGTGTTGCCGAGATCGCTGACTGAGAGGTCAAGCCGCGTCTTGACCTGGCGATAGGCATCCTCGGACAGGCAGATGGCGCCGGGCGCCGCAACACCCTCCAAACGCGAGGCGATGTTGACGCCGTCGCCCATCAGATCACCGTCGCTTTCCACGACTACGTCGCCGAGATGAATTCCGATCCGGAACTCGATGCGGCGGTCCTGCGGCACGCCGGCATTGCGCTCGACCATGCCATTCTGCACTTCCATGGCACAGCGCACGGCGTCTACCACACTGCGGAACTCGACCAGTGCGCCGTCCCCTGTGCGCTTGATCACGCGTCCGTTGTGGACAGCGATGGTCGGGTCGATCAGGTCGCTGCGCAATGCCCGCAACCTCGCTAAAGTGCGGTCTTCGTCTGCGCCAGCCAGCCGGCTGTACCCGACGACGTCGGCGGCAAGGATCGCGGCTAGCTTCCGGTTCTCGCTCATCGAGCCATCTCCCATCACCATAATACCACGAAGACACAGGGAATGATGACGTTTAGCTCGTCTCACAGGGACGGCGGTGAGACGGAGGCTCGGCATCTGTTCGCCGTTAATCCCGATCGGCTGTTGACCGCGTGTCGGCTTGACGATCCGCCCAGGCGGGCCTCTCTCGCAAGAGCCACCACGCCCAGCCAGCGAAAGTGACGACCAGGAAGGGATAAGCGAAGAACGGCAGCGGCGACGCGGTGGGCAGGACTGGCTCGCCCCAGAAAATCCTTGCGGCGGTGATCAAGAACAAGACTGAAGCAAAGATGCCGAATGCGCGGACCCAAATCGGGAATTGCTTCGGTAGGCTAATGAGTAGAAGCGCTGTCGCGCTTAGCGCGACGCCAGCGCCGAACGAAGGAATACTCGCGATCGCCCCGACGCTCGGCTTACAATCAGTCGAGATTCATCTGCGCGACTTTCGCCAGCCGGCCTGCCTTGCCTCCTGCTCCGAGCAGAACCAGCGCTCGCCCTTGCCGGCCGAGATGCGGGTCCTGTTGTAAAATTCCTGACCGGGAAGGTGATAGATCCGCTCACCCTTGTTGCTCAAGTTGCCCTTGATGCTGCATTCCCCGCTCAAGGTTCCGAAGAGCGGAACAATTCCTGATTTCCCCTCGTCATCGTTCTCGGATCGCCACTCCCATGGCTCCTGAAACGATCCCGACCAAAGCGCGCGCTTCGCCTGCCGCGCGGACGCCTGCTCTCCTGCGTAGGCTCCCCCGCTGTATTTTGGCCAGTCGAGCGCATGTCCGCTCTCGACCAACCACGCTGCTACGCTCTCTCCGTCAGCCCTGAAGCAGTTTCCGACGTACCGTCCATATCTGTCCCACTCGACGAACTCGCACCTTATCGGCCGGGATTTGGCCAGGAACTCATCCAGCGCCTCAGCGGCTGCCGCGCCGCATTGATAACGGAACCCCTGTGCATCCTCGCACTGTTGCGATGATTCCGGCGCATCGATCCCATTGAAGCGGACACGCTGGCCGGCAACTTCGATAGTATCGCCATCGACGACGGAAGCCCGGCCCTGAATTGTTTCGGCTGGTGGGGCAAAGACATTCAGGTTGAAGTCCGCCGCCGTGCCGACATAGACCACGCCAGAGAAGGTCACCAGCATTGCCAGCGGTAGCCAAACAGGCGTGCCGCGACCGCGGCGAGGGTTCCCTCCACTCCGCCGTCTTTGTGCCGGCCTCCTGCCGAATTCGGCAATCTTGCCCACCCGCAATGCCCCCCTGGCACGCTCCCATGCAAGAGAAGCACAGATGTTCATTGTAGTCGAATCAAGGCGCGGGCGCGCTCGCCGCGGTGCACCAAGAAGGAGCAGCCAAATATCTGATAATGCTTGCCTATCATCGGCTGGCGAGCAAACTGCAAACGGTGGTTTGCAGTTTGCACACCCGCAGGATGAGCACGATGAGCAGCGCGATTGCCTACTTCAGGGTTTCGACACAACGACAGGGCCGATCCGGCTTGGGCATCGAAGCTCAACGCGCTGCGGTCGCGCGCTTCGCCGAAGCGGCTGGCATCGTCCTTCTTCAGGAGTTCACCGAGGTTGAAACCGGCAAAGGAGCCGATGCGCTTGACCGTCGGTCTCAGCTTGCAGCCGCCCTCGCCGCAGCCCGCCAGGCAAAATGCCCGGTGTTGGTTGCCAAGCTCGATCGACTCTCGCGCGATGTCGCATTCATTGCCGGACTGATGGCGCAGCGCGTGCCGTTCATTGTAGCCGAACTCGGTGCTGACGCAGACCCCTTCATGTTGCACCTCTATGCGGCACTCGCCGAAAAGGAGCGGCGCATGATCTCGGAGCGGACAAGGTCCGCCCTCGCCTCGCGGAAAGCCTACGGCACGAAGCTGGGCAACCCGAGCAATAGTGCCATGGCGGCGGCCAAGGGTCGCGCGGTCTCAATCCAGGAAGCTGACCGGTTCGCCGGAGCCGTTCTGCCGATCATGCAGGAAATTCAGAAAGCTGGCGTTACCAGCCTCCGTGGACTGGCCATTGCTTTGAATAACCGTGGCGTCCGAACGGCACGCGGTGGCCAATGGCAAGTCTCGAACGTTAGGAACCTGCTAGCCCGTCTTCCCGCCAGTCCGCTTTTATAATCGGGAATATCCTTTATTCGGCAGCAACCAGAAGAAGAATTGGTGTTTACCCAGCAGAGCCAACACTATTCCACCAGGTCAACAACTCTGTCACACTACTTCTGCGGCGACGATTCGCTGTTGGCCGGTGCTGAATTGGGTTACTCCCGCCCGTAGTACCGGCCACTTTGCCGCTCCTAAGGGTGGACATTTCTTGCCCGACGCAGCGACACTTTTTTCGCTGTCAACCAACGGTAAGGCGGCGGCGCATGACCGGAGGGATAGTGGAAAAAAGGCCGGCGCATCGCTGAGGAGCGAGGTGGGGGGCACGCCGGCCTTCGCCATATGGGGATATGGGCAGGGTCGATTTTACGCCAGCGCAACCCTGATTCATGCTTGGCCAATCGTATAGGCCATCACTCCTTTGGTGGCGGACTTCGACCGGCCCGCTATGCCAGCGATGGCGGGTTCACGGTTCCGGAAGCGGCGTCCCGCTATCGGCCCTCGTTCGCATCACGCAATCGAGCTATCAAGGCTCGGATGAAGGCAATTGCCTCATCTGGTTTGTTGCGGATTTCATCGAGAAGTTCGGCCTCTGAATAGGCGGCGCAAACCGTGTATTCTGCGGAGACGATCGTTGCGGAGCGTGGTCTGCTATCTATAAGGCCCATTTCACCAAATATCTCGCCGGGCCCAATGCGTTTCGTTCGACCGTTCGGCAAGTGAGTGTCTACACTACCGACCACGATCAGATATGCGCGTTCGAACCGCACGCGGTGGCCATGGGCAAACTCGTTGAACAAGTGAGTAGGCCAACCCCATTGTCGTCGCAGCCGCGTTCAAAGACGGCGCGTTGAAAAACCAGCTGCGTGGTCTCTGCTGGGGTTATGCCGCGGTGTTCTTAATCACGCGCAATTCGCCTTTGCCCAGCCATCGGGGAGCGGCCGTCCTGCTTTCGCCGTTTGTATGCTGAGTGAACTCGGATATCGGGCACGGCCGGCCCAGAAGATAGCCCTGCATCGCGTCGCAGGCTTCCGCACGCAGAAAGCCCAGTTCCGCATCTGTTTCGACACCTTCCGCCAGAACCGGGAGCTTTAAACCGCGAGCGAGGCCAAAGACTGCGCGCATGACGGCGGCTGCCTCGTCGCTGGTATCCACCGCCCGGACAAGGGACTGGTCGACTTTGATTTTATCAAACGGGAAGGCCCGCAGGTTGGACAGCGACGAATAACCCGTACCGAAATCATCCATGGCGATCTGAACGCCAAGGCTTTTGAGCTGCCGCAGGGCGGCGAGCGCCCGCGCGATATCCTTGATCATGCAGGATTCGGTAATTTCCAGTTCAAGACGGATCGGATCTAGACCGGTTTCTTTCAGCACTTCCCGGACCAACTCGGGCAAATTTCCCCCATGGAGTTGCATAGCCGAGACGTTGACGCTGATTGCGAGCGGTTGTTGCCAGGTTGCCGCTTCGGCGCAGGCGGTCCGCAGCACCCATTCGCCGATCTTCAGAATGGCGCCACATTCCTCCGCGATCGGGATAAACACCGCCGGCGGAATGGCGCCGCGATCCGGATGATCCCACCGGAGCAGCGCTTCGAAACCAAAAACCTTGTTGGATAGGAGTTCCGCCTGCGGTTGATAGACAAGGCGGAGCTCCTTGCGCGAGATCGCATGACGGATGTCGTGCTCAAATTGGCGACGATCGCGCAAATGCTCGCCCATGGAAGGTTCGAAAACGCAATAAAGGCCGCGCCCCTGCATCTTGGCCTCATAAAGCGCCGCGTCGGCATGGCTCAGAAGCGTCTCCCGATCGGCTGCATCGTTGGGGAATACAGCGATGCCTATGCTGGTCCCGATGGTAACGCCGGCGGGCAGGTTGGCCCCGGTGTCATTGAATGCATTCAGGATGGCTTCAGCGGTGCGCGTTGCATAGGCGGGGCTCGGCAGACCGGGGACGATCACGGCGAACTCGTCGCCGCCCAAACGCGCGACCATCTGCTCTGGCTTAAGGATGCTCCTGATCTTCTCGGCCACACACTGCAGCACGGCGTCTCCGACGAGATGACCGAAGAGGTCGTTGATCTCCTTGAAGCGGTCAAGATCGAGGAAGAGCACGGCAAGGCACTGGTCGGCGCCACGAGACTTCGTGAACTCGGCCTCCAGCTTCTCGTTGAAGCTCGTGCGGTTCGGAAGCTTGGTCAGGGGATCGTGATGGGCAAGGAAATGAATTTCCTCCTCCGCCCGCTTGCGCCCGCGGATATCGCGTACGGCAAGAACCTGATGCGGCTTGCCGGCATAGAGGATGCTGTGCTGGATCAGCTCCACCGGGACCGTGCTGCCGTCGGTCGCGCATAGCGCCACTTCCAGCGGGTGTTGTGGGGAGCCCGTGAGCTCGCGTTGGCAAACCGTGGGAAAGAAGGACGCGATCAAGCGGCCGACAGGCTGAGCGCCGTCGACGCAGGCGAGCGCGGCAAAACTGCGATTGGCTGCAACGATCTCGGTTTCGTCGCACACGATCAGCCCCTCGACGGCCGCGTCGGCCAGCTCCTGCATACGCGCTGCTTCGCCGGCTCGCCGGAGGTCGCGCAGATCGAGGGCAAGGCCAATAACGGCCAAAAGGATGATGAAGATGGAAACGAGAGCTACGCCAACTGCCATCCATTCCGCGGGCAACGCCATGGCGGAAATGCCAATGCGCGGATCTGGAATGATTGCGACCGCGCCCATCGCCGTGAAATGGTGGCTGCAAATCGCTACCGTCAGCACGACGGCGCCGAGCGCCTTCCATTTGATCGTGTTGGCGCGAAGAGCAACCGGCAATGCGGCTGCGCCGAACAGCCCACCAAAAATGATTGAGGCGGCGACGAGCGGTACATCCCAGACGAGGCGGCCAGCGATCTCGAAGGCGGCCATGCCAGTGTAGTGCATCACTGCGATGCCGCCGCCCACGATCGCACCGCCGATCCAGCGTCCATTTGGAACGCGCGGCGAGATGCCGATCGCAAGACCCGTTCCGGTCAAAGCGATCGCGGCCACCAACGAGACAATCGTCAGGGCGATGTTGTAGCCGCTAGGCACGGCGGGCTGGAAGGCCAACATGGCGATGAAATGCGTCGCCCAGATGCCGAAGCCGGTGGCGACCGCGGCGACTGCCAGCCAGATCCGTCGCATTTCGCGCTCGCTGCGTCCGACATGGTGGAGGAGGTTGACGGCCGTGAAGGAGGCCATGGCGCAGATCAATGCACGCCGCTGTCGCGCTCGGCCTTCTTCACCCACTCATGCAGCGTCTGCGCCGTGCAGCCGATCTTGGCGGCGATTGACGAAACCGCCGCCCACCGCGAGGCATGCTCGCCTTCGTGATCCAGAACCAGCCGAACCGCGCGGGTTCGGACCTTGGGAGAGAACTTGTTGGTCGTCTTGCTTGTCATGGCTCCACCTTCTCAGGAGGAGTTGAAGCCTCCGATCAACCCGGCGCGGTTCAATTATGCGTAGCGCGTCAGGCCCTATTCCAGCAAAAAGCTTAGAGCCTGAATCAAAAAGGATGTTTTGATATCAAGCTCTTGCGAGCCTGCGTGTGAGCAGGCGAATGTGGGCGACGTATAACCAGGCTTCTGCGGAGGCGATGGATTTCTCCCAGTCCTTAGCCAGCCTGCGGCATCGCCCCAGCCATGCGAATGTGCGCTCCACGACCCAGCGGCGCGGCAGGACCTCGAAGCCTTTGGCTTTGTCCGTCCGCTTGACGATCTCCAGGGTGAACGTGCCGATCTTTTGCATCGCGCCCTTAAGCTTCGGCCCGGCATAGCCGCCGTCGGCGAAGACGTGTCGCAGCCACGGCCAGCGTTCGAGAATGGTCTTGAGGGCAGCCGGTGCGCCGTCCCGGTCCTGGATATCGGCGGCATGGACGACGAGACCGACCATCAGCCCGATGGTGTCGACAACGATGTGACGCTTGCGCCCGTTGATCTTCTTTCCTGCGTCGAAGCCCCGAATTCCGCCGCTTTCCGTGGTCTTGACCGATTGGCTGTCGATCACGCCCGCCGTCGGACTCGCTTCCCGACCCTCGGCCTCGCGCGCCGCCATGACGAGGCTGTTGCTGATGGTCCGCAACAGGCCCTCCTCACGCCAGCGATAGAAGTACTTCTGCACCGTTGAAAAGGGTGGGAAGTCTTTCGGCAGCAATCGCCACGCGCCGCCCGACGAGGCGAGGTAAAGAAGTGCGTTCATGACCTCGCGCAGGTCCGTCTTGCGCGGCCGGCCGATGCGGTTCGCCGACGGCATCATCGGCGCAATCAGCGCCCACTCCGCATCGGTCAGATCGCTTGCGTAACGGGCGCAACGCCGCTCATAATGCGCACGGGTGATTTCAGTCCAGGCCATCGTGATCTCCATCGAATCTCGCAAATCCGACGGAATCACAACCTGCTGAAATCACTCAACTCTTTTTGGAACGGACACTTAGAGCCTGAATCAAAAAGGATGTTTTGATATCAAGCTCTTGCGAGCCTGCGTGTGAGCAGGCGAATGTGGGCGACGTATAACCAGGCTTCTGCGGAGGCGATGGATTTCTCCCAGTCCTTAGCCAGCCTGCGGCATCGCCCCAGCCATGCGAATGTGCGCTCCACGACCCAGCGGCGCGGCAGGACCTCGAAGCCTTTGGCTTTGTCCGTCCGCTTGACGATCTCCAGGGTGAACGTGCCGATCTTTTGCATCGCGCCCTTAAGCTTCGGCCCGGCATAGCCGCCGTCGGCGAAGACGTGTCGCAGCCACGGCCAGCGTTCGAGAATGGTCTTGAGGGCAGCCGGTGCGCCGTCCCGGTCCTGGATATCGGCGGCATGGACGACGAGACCGACCATCAGCCCGATGGTGTCGACAACGATGTGACGCTTGCGCCCGTTGATCTTCTTTCCTGCGTCGAAGCCCCGAATTCCGCCGCTTTCCGTGGTCTTGACCGATTGGCTGTCGATCACGCCCGCCGTCGGACTCGCTTCCCGACCCTCGGCCTCGCGCGCCGCCATGACGAGGCTGTTGCTGATGGTCCGCAACAGGCCCTCCTCACGCCAGCGATAGAAGTACTTCTGCACCGTTGAAAAGGGTGGGAAGTCTTTCGGCAGCAATCGCCACGCGCCGCCCGACGAGGCGAGGTAAAGAAGTGCGTTCACGACCTCGCGCAGGTCCGTCTTGCGCGGCCGGCCGATGCGGTTCGCCGACGGCATCATCGGCGCAATCAGCGCCCACTCCGCATCGGTCAGATCGCTTGCGTAACGGGCGCAACGCCGCTCATAATGCGCACGGGTGATTTCAGTCCAGGCCATCGTGATCTCCATCGAGATCTCGCAAATCCGACGGAATCACAACCTGCTGAAATCACTCAACTCTTTTTGGAACGGACACTTAGACGACAGTTCCTTCCATGACCTCGGCCGCGACGATCAAAGAAGAACCATCCCTATAAGGCTTTGTTCAAGTTTTGATCATACATTTTTCAGGAAGATGGGCGCGCTTTCCGATCGGGCTAGAGCATGTTGAAAGTCTACTCCTGCATTGCGACGCAGCATGATTTGCGTTTGGTCGCGCTGGCGGCGTGCCGGTGTGCCTAAGGATGTGGCGACGAAGCTGAAGGCTTTGGAACGCGAGAACCGCGAGCTTCGGCAGGCCAACGAGATCCTTCATTGAAGCGGCGCGGGAAGCCGATATCCTGATCGATAGCTGACGTGGCAGCCTGTCTACTTGCAGTCGACGTTTCGTGGCGAGGGCGTCTTGGGAGGAACTGTCCGGGACGCTGCTGTGGATTTTGCACGCGGGAGAAAAGCGAGAGGCGGTACTGTCGATTTCAACGGAACGGCTTCAATTGGGCAAAGCCGCTCAACCGTGCCTACGCCTATCATGCCAACGCGCACCCTTCCTTAACGCTCTGCGTCTGGCAGGCTCGCGGCAAGCGAGAGGCACAACCGCTATGCCGTTCCGCAATGTCATCTAATCTGCCATATTGAAATTCGCAGCCCCCCTCGGGCGAAAGGTCGAATAGGGGAATAGGCTGCTGTGGGCTACATTTTCCCGCAAGAGCGCGAAGTCCTGTGGGCTCAGACCGCGCAAGTCGGAGACTGGAAGTCGCTGCGCTGAGCGCCCGGCGTATCCTGGATCGGCGCGACCGCATCTCGTTTGCATGCCAATGTTTCAGCTTTGAAACCAAAAGGCTTTTTCGCTGAAATCGTCCTGAAACATCGGGAGCGCATTGATCCGCCGCCTCATGCGGAAGACTCCGTGTCGGTGAGTATTCGAGGAAGAATTGCCATGCCCATATTCGATGAAATCGGACGTTTCGGCGCGGCGCTCAGGAAAGCGCGCCGCAACAGCCAGGCGATCCGCGTGCTGACGCCGGAACTGCAGAAGATGAAGCTGCCCGACGACAAGTCTTTCGGCCAGGCGGTTGCGGTATATGGAGATCGAGCCGGTGATGTCTTCAATATCGGCAGCGCGCGTGAGGCCTCGGATTGGTTGCTCTACGAATGGCCGGACGGCACGATTGACAGCCTTAAGGCGCGCGCGGCGCGGCAGGCCTGCGCCGCGGCCCTGGACGGCGGCGATGCGGAGATTGCTCGCCTGGCGTTCCGCCTGGCCGTTGAGGAAGCGGGCAACCTCATCGGCGACGTCGACCGCGTCCACAAAGGCGCTGATCCATCATCCTGAGCCTGTCGAAGCGTCACTCCGCCGCCTCCATGCCCCGCGCCCGCGCGGCATGCTCAGACATGATGATGCCGCAGAACACCCTGCGGTCATCGACGCGCGCCCCGAGTGCCGGTGGGCAGGTGCATCAGGCCGCCTTCTCATCTTGAACCGTCATAAGGCCGACAACACATTTTGCCATGGTCGCCGACGATCACTTACGGCGGCTTCTTCACACGCCCGAACCGTTCAACAATTTGGAGGAACGCATGAACGTTGCGGCATTCAGCAGCCCCGTCTTCGTCAAGCATGGAGCTTACCTGGTACAGGAGATTGTCGATCTCCCAGGCGCTATAGACTTTCTGGAGGAATGGCCGGGGGATCGTCGCAGCCTGATCCATGAAACAGCCCTTCGCGCATGCTACCAAGCACACGATGGATTAAAGCCGATGGGCGTGGCGCGCGAGGCCTTTGTGGGGTTCGCGAAGCGAGCTGGAATCTTGGAAGACCCGGAGGCCGTAATGCCGTGGATCGCTGCTTCCAGTTCGGGCGGTGGACAGGTGCAGGTTCAGGTTCATTTTGCGCCGATCTGGGTTCAGCCCAAAAACGCAAAAAAGCCCGCGCCTCCTAAGAGACGCGGGCTTTCGCGGCAGCAATTACAGCCAGACATAGGATCAGCATTTGCAGGATTGTTGCTCGTGGCCAACCGTTGGCAGGAACTTTTCGGCCGATTGCGAGTAAATCCTTGCCGCAGATCGACGAGCGGATTGCTCCACTCCTCAAAAATGCAGCAAGAATTGTCAAGTCACGAGGCAACATATAATGCTAGGTTCTCGCAGTTTAACCCACATGATTTCTCGATCGTCGCTCCGATAAGAATAGCGAAGCATCGACGATCTAACTCCATTGCCGAGTCACTGCCCGGCTGATAGATATCCCCACGGGCAAAGAATCGCGTTGCGCCGAGAGCCAGCGCACTAATGGGCAGGGGGGACGAATGGCGGCGACGCTGTTTACCGCGACCAATGACGCGGGGAACATGGAACTGTGGATCACCGACGGATCAGGCGGTCGGGCCACGCTGGTGACGGAAATCGCCCCCGGTACACTCGGATCAGGTCCAAGCAACTACGAAGTCGGAACGGGCACTCCCCTTCCCTTTGCGGTGCTCAACGGTTTCGCGTACTTCAGCGCGAACGACGGGGTGAACGGCACCGAGCTTTGGCGGACCGACGGAACGGCTGGCGGGACAACAAGGATAACCGACTTTGCCGGCGAAACCATGGGAATGCCAAACGGGTTCAATCCCTCCAATATTGTCGTTGCCAATAACCAACTCTTCTTTCTGGGCACCGGCCCGGGCGGTCAGAACGGTGTTTTCAGGAGCGATGGCACAGCTGCCGGTACGACCTTTGTCTCCGCCACCGATTTCCCATCCCAGTTCATGGCCAGTGGCAACCGGGTCTACTGGACCAACGAGCCTGGCAACTTCTCCCAACTTGTTACCTCCGACGGAACGACCACTACGGTCATCGCGAGCGGAAATCCGGGCGCGAACCTGATCAGCCTCGATGGGGGCCTCGGCTACTATGCGACGAGCAATTCGCTGAGCTTCATAAACGGCACCACCGTCACTGCGGTGACAGGGGGCGCGGTTCTAGGCACTGCCAACCACATCAACGTTAACGGAACCCTGTTCTACACGACTCAGGGTGGCAACGCCCTCTACAAAGCCAACGGCGCGACGGGGGCCTTGGTGAACAATATAGGCCTGGACTTTGCTTCGTCCGTGCCGAGTTTTGTCGCGTTTGGCGATAAACTCATCTTCAGCAACACCAACTTGGCGACCGGCACGGAGCTCTGGATCTCCGACGGAACGAACGCCGGTACGGTACTGTTGAAGGACCTGGTCACCGGAACCACCAACGGCCTTCAGGACAGCGGCAATCCGCAGTCCCTGGTCAAGGTCGGCGATGTCGTGTTTTTCCAGGCCAGCGACGGCAGTGGCGGCGTCGATCTGTGGAAAACCGACGGAACCACCGCGGGCACCGTGGTCGTCAAGCACATTCTGTCGGGGAATCCGGGGCCGAACGGGACCCAGCCGGCGCCGCTCCTCGTCAACATGACGGAATCGAATGGTCTCCTGATGTTCGGGGCCGAAGACGGCGTGAGCGGTTCCGAGCTCTGGCGCAGCGACGGTACGGCCACCGGAACTTTCATGGTGAGCGAGATTAATCCTACGACGGGAGCGTTCGGCAGCTTCGACAGCTCCCTTCCGTTCAGTTCGGCGACACTTGCGGGGACCACGTTCTTTACTGGAGCCAGCCTGACCGGAGGCTATGAAATCTGGTCCACGAACGGCAATGAAGGCGCCACGCAGCAGTTTATGGACATCAACCCCGGGCACCTAAATTCGCTCGCAGGAAACTTTACGCTCGCCGGCTCGCAGATATTTTTTTCGGCTGACAATGGCGTCAACGGCAAGGAGCTTTGGGTCACCAACGGGACGGCGGCCGGGACGCACCTGGTCCTGGACATCAATACGGGCTCCGACAGCGGCCTGGCTACCTTCTTCAATTCCGCCTTCATTACCGCGTTCGGCAACAGCGTGCTGTTTTCTGCCGACGACGGCACAAACGGGCAGGAACTGTGGATCAGTGACGGCACTATGGGCGGCACCTCCATGCTCGCCGACATGAATCCCGGCAGCAGCGGCGGAATTCCCAACGGCTCCTTCCCGGCTGGCTTCGTGACCGCCGGCGGCAAGGCCTATTTCTTCGCCAACACCGCCGCCAACGGCTATGAGCTCTGGGTAACCGACGGGACGGCAAGCGGTACCCATATCGCCAAAGACATCATGTCCGGTGCAAACAGTTCCAACGCCTCGAATCTTGTGGCCTTTGGGAACAAGATCGCATTCACCGCCGACGACGGTGTCCGCGGCACCGAAATCTGGCTGAGTGACGGCGCAGCCTCGGGCACCGATATCCTCAGGGACGTCAACCCCGGCGCAGGCTTGTCTTCTAACCCGAACAGCTTGGTCGTTGCCAGCAACAAGCTATTCTTCACGGCCAACGACGGCGGCGCGAACGGACAGCAGGTATGGGTGAGCGACGGCACGCTTGCCGGGACTGCGCCGCTGACGAACGTAAGCAATTTCCAGCTGTCGAGATCTCGTCGCGGCCGGCAGCAACGTGTTTTTCACCGGCTTCACGGCGGCGGCCGGCCAGGAACTTTACGTCACCAATGGCGGCGCGCCGACGCTTCTCAATCTCGCCGCTGGAAATATCGGCTCCAATCCCTTCAATCTCACGGCAGTTGGAAACCGGGTTTTCTTTCAGGCAACCGGTCTGGCCAGCGATGGCGCCGAACTCTGGGTCAGCGACGGGACCGGCCTTGGCACCCATCTAGTAAAGAATATCAACACGACGGCCAACCAAGGCTCCAACCCAACAAACTTCGTTGCCATTGGAAACAAGCTGTTCTTCGTTGCAGACGATGGAGTCAATGGCCAGGAACTCTGGGTCAGCGACGGCACCAATGGCGGCACGCACCTCGTGAAGAACATCAACGAAACGGCGGGTCAGGGCTCGAGCGTCTTCAACCTGAAGGCCGTCGCCGGCGGTCGTGTGCTGTTCCTCGCGAACGACGGCGTGAACGGGCAGGAGGAATGGATCAGCGACGGGACAAGTGCCGGCACTTTCCGGGTAACCGATCTCATCCAGCCAAATAGCTCGGGGGTCGGCGGTTTCGTGACGCTTCCGACAATTCTTGGCGACGGCTCCGAAACCCTAAACGGGACCATTCACGACGATCAGATTAATGGCCTCGGCGGCGCGGACACGATCAATGGTCTGGCCGGCAATGACATCCTGAATGGAGGGACCGGCATCGACACCATGACCGGCGGCGACGGCAACGATATATATTTCGTTGACGCCATTGGCGATGAGGTATTCGAGGCTAATGGGGCGGGTACCGGCATTGACACGGTGCGCACTTATGTAAGCTACTCCGTTGTGTCGCAATTCGTCGAGAATGTCGTGCTGCTCGGCAACGGCAGCATCAATGCCGTGGCTAACAACCTCAACAACACCATCACTGGCAACTCCGGCAACAATACCATTAACGGGCGCAGCGGCGTCGACAGCATGACTGGTGGGAATGGAAACGACACCTACTTCGTTGACGCCATCGGCGACCAGGTCTTCGAGGCCAACGGGGTGGGCACGGGCATCGACACGGTGCGCACCTATGTAGGCTATTCCGTGGTCTCGCAGTTCGTCGAAAACGTCGAGCTTTTGGGCAGCGGCTCGATCAACGCCATCGGCAACAATCTTGCCAACACCATCACCGGCAATGCCGGCAACAACGCCATCGACGGCCGGGGCGGCATTGATGTCATGGAAGGTGGCTTGGGCAACGACACCTACTATGTCGACAATGTGCTCGACAAAACGATCGAAGCCAATGTCGCCGGCACCGACACCGTCTACACCACCGTGTCCAAGGCTTTTGTCGACCAGTTCGTCGAGGTGATCCGGCTCTCCGGCTCGGGCAACATCAACACGACAGGCAACAGCCTCGCCAACACCATCGTCGGCAACGGCGCCAACAACGGGATGAATGGCCGGGAAGGCGCCGACACCCTGACGGGCGGCTACGGCAATGACACCTTCGTCTTCAACACGGCGCTCGGTGCAACGAACATCGACACGATCACCGACTTCAAGCCCGTCGACGACACGATCCAGCTCGACAACGCCATATTCACGACGCTTGGACTGGGCGTGCTGGCGGCCGGCGCTTTCCGCACCAATGTCACCGGCGCCGCGCAGGACGCCGACGACCGCATCATCTATGAAAGCGATTCGGGGAGAGTCTGGTATGACAGCAACGGCAACGCTGCTGGCGGAAACTTCCTGTTTGCTGACCTCGCCGGGGGCCTCGCGCTTACCAACAACGATTTCCTCGTCACCTGATCAAGCGGGCAATCACGCGGGCAGGAGCGGTATGCCGCTCCTGCTTTTGCGTTGTAAGCATCCGGTCTGGACCGCGGCAGATGCGCGATCCGTGCTAGACTGGGCGGATGGAGATCGACACGGACAAGATCGATGATGCGGTCTTGGCGCTGCTTTGGCTGACGCTGCACAATGAACGATGCGCCTGGAAGAGCTTCGATTGGAATGTGACGGATCGTCTGCATCGGAAGGGGCTGATTTGCAGACCCTGTGAACAAGGCTAAGTCCTTGGTCTTGACGGACGAAGGTCTTCAGCGTTCGGAGGAACTGTTCCGCGCGCTGTTCACGCGGCCGAGGCCATAAGCATCTGGCGGGGCTGCCAATGCCACGGAAGCAGTTCATGAAGCCGGTTCTGCGGCGTATCGGCGATGCGGGCGAGGACGTCGGCCAGCCAGGCCTGCGGATCGACGTCGTTGAGTTTCGCCGTCACGATCAGCGTCGCCATGGCCGCCGCCCGGGCAGCGCCGCGTTCGGAGCCGGCGAACAGCCAGGATTTGCGGCCCAGGGCAAAACCGCGCAGCGCCCGTTCGGCGGCATTGTTCGTAAGACAAATCCGGCCGTCCTCGATGAAGCGGGCAAAGCGGTCCCACCGCCGGAGCATATAGTCGATCGGCTTGGCGACAGAGGCCGAGCGCGACAGGCGGGAGCGCTCGTCCCGCAGCCATTCTTCGAGCTTCATTAACAGTGGGACACTTCTTTCCTTGCGTGCCGCCAGCCGCTGTTGAGCATGCAGGCCGTTGATGTCGCGCTCGATGTCGAACAGCGCGTCGATGCGCTTCACCGCCTCCAACGCCACCGGAGAGATCGCCGGCGCCTTCTTTCCGCGCCCCGTATTGGCGGCAATGTCGGCGAGCTCGAAGAACTGGCGTCGCGCATGGGCCCAGCACAGCGCCGGTGTGATTGGTCCCTGAGCCCGCGACGGATCGTAAAGCGTGTTGTACCCGCTATAGGCGTCGGCCTGCAGGATGCCGGTGAAGTCTTGCAGATGGCGCTCGGGGTGATCCTGTCGTCGATCACGCGAAGCGTAGTAGAGCGCGGCCGGCGGCGAGGTTCCGCCAAACGGCCGGTCGTCACGGACATAAGTCCAGATGTGGCCGGTGGCCGTCTTGCCCTTGGCCAGGATGGGCACGGTGGTGTCGTCGCCATGCAGCCGCTCGGCGGCAAGCACATGGGTCTCGATCAGCGCATGCAGCGGCTGCAGCACCAACGTGCAGGCGCCGACCTGGTCGGCCAGCGTCGACACGCTCAGATCGATGCCTTCGCGGGCGTATCGTTCGCTCTGCCGGTTCAGCGGCTGATGCTGACCGAACTTCTCGAACAGGATCATCGCCAAAAGGTTCGGGCCGGCGAAGCCCCGCGGGGTTACGTGGAAGGGCGCCGGTGGCTGCGCGATCTTCTCGCATTCCCGGCACGAGAACTTTTCGCGCACCGTCTGGATCACCTTCCACTGGCGCGGGATCACTTCCAGCGTCTCCGTCACGTCCTCGCCCAGCTTCGACAGTTTCGCCGATCCGCAGCAGGGACAGCTTTCGGGCGCGGCGATGACGACGCGCTCGCGCGGCAGGTGCTCTGGGAACGGCTTGCGCGACGGCCGCTTGCGCTCGAACGATTTGACCGACTGCGTCTGCGCCGCCGCTTTCTCGGCGGCCAGCTCGTCCTCGGTGGCTGACGCCTCCAAATCCTCCAGCTGCAGCTCCATCTGCGCCAGGAGCCGCTCCTTGCGCTCCGAGCGGCTGCCGTAGAGTTCGCGCCGCAGCTTCTCGATCTCCAGCTTGAGGTATGCGATCAACGCTTCTGTCGAGGAGCTCACCGCTTGAGCACGCGCCGCAACGGCCTCCGCCTCCATGCGCGCGGCCCGCTCGGCGAGGATCATCGCATGGGCGCTAGCAAGGTCGGACGGAAGCGAATCAGGGGCGGATTTCACAGGCCCGAGCGAATCACATCCTCCCCCGATCGCAAAGACAAAACCGCTACCCCATCGACGTCGGGCGCCAGGTTTCCTGCGGATTTCGCCAGTCGATCCCGGAGAGCAGATAAGCGAGTTGGGCAGTCGAGATCGTCACCACGCCGTCGGCCGGCGATGGCCACAAAAAGCGTCCCCGCTCCAGTCGTTTGGTGAACAGGCACGCCCCCTGGCCGTCGTGCCAGATGACCTTCAAAAGATCACCCCTGCGGCCGCGGAAGCAGAATAAATGGCCACCCAGCGGGTCACGCTTCAGCACCTCCTGGACCTGCAGAGCCAGCGACGGAAAGCCCTTCCTCATGTCGGTGTGACCAGTGGCCAGCCACACCCGAACGCCAGTCGGGACCGGAATCATCCTTGGCGCGCCAGAACCCGCAGAACACGGGCAAGAGCGTTGTCATCGACCTGATTGTCGACCCGCACGAGATAGCCATCAGAGAACTCGATCTCGATCCGCCCCGCGCCCGGCGCAGGAGCACTGGTCATCCTTGGCGGCGAAGATTCTGTCGCTGCCACGGCGTCGTCGACGACTTCAACCGGCAGAAAGGCGCCGGCCGCACGAACGCGTCTCACCCCAAAGGCGCGACGCCAGCGATAAATCAGCGACCGATCGAGATCATGGCGGCGCGCCACCTCGGTCACCGTGACCCCGGGCTCCAGCGTTTCTGAGACAAGCTGCTCCTTCAGCGCCGTCGACCAGCTCCGACGCCGACCTGTCCCACTCACAATCTCCATCCGATGAATGGACACGTGGCTATCCTCGCTGCTTGCATCGTGGTCATGAAATCAACCACGACAACAGCGCTTCACCTCCTCACAAACAAGGCGGTCCTCACCGGGTGCTAACTTTGCGTTCGACTTTGGACATCGTTGACTGCCGCTCTGCGCCCAAGCGCGTCGGCTCTAGCATGAGGTGACCGGCGGTCGTAACCCATTCCGCGAAGTAGTTTGCGCATTCGGCGGGTAGCGCGGTTGAGGATGTGAGCAATCGCGTCGGAGACGGTTTCGACGTTGTGAACCGCACCGGGTCTGCCGGAGCCGTTTCGTTTGAGTCACGCGGCCATGGCTGGCTCTTCCAGCATGGCGTAAAAGCAGCCCGTTAAGAGTGCCGGAAATCTTACGGGATTAGATCATGTGCGGTCGTTACACTCGATATCTGAGGCGATCACCGGCGGGAAAGCGCCTTGGATGCAGACGCCGAGATCTGACCACCATCCGGGCGTTCCAAGCGTCGGTTTGACAAAGACATAATCGCCACACTTTGATAACGCCATACAGTTTTGATAGTACTACAGAACACACGCAACGAATCGTGTGCCAAGTGGCACCGGGCGCCATCGGCGAGGTACGATGATGGTCGATAATGTGATCCGATTTGGCCGGAAAGTCCGATCGCTTCAACCGGGCGAGGTCAATTGGCATGATCCTGAGGTGAACGGACACTCCGGTGCGACCCTGCAAGTCGATACCACAACGCAATTGTGGATCGGCGGGCTCGGCGAACCGGACATGCCTTGGACAATGATCCTGGAGACGCTAGGCCAATCGCAGATAGTTGGGCCGTGTGAGAGTCAGGAAGCTGCATGGGATCTGGTCCGAGTGCTGTCGGCCGCCATCCAGCGAACAGCACGCGCGAACAAATGACTGAAAAGACCGACATACCTAAAACCGGATATGGAGCCATTTCAGTAAGCATGGGCTTGGAATCAGAACAATGAATTCGGGACGGTGCTTTGTCATTGCCGAAGTTGCACAGGCTCACGATGGGAGCCTCGGACAAGCTCATGCCTTCATCGATGCAGTCGCTCGCACCGGCGCATCGGCAGTCAAGTTTCAGACACACATAGCTGATTGCGAAAGTTCGCCTGACGAGCCCTTTCGCGTCCGGTTCAGTCTGCAGGACAAGAGCCGGTATGACTATTGGAAACGCATCGAGTTCTCGCCAGAAGAATGGGCAGGATTAAAAATCCACGCCGAGGAGCGCGGCCTGGTGTTCATGAGTTCACCATTTTCTATCGAGGCGGTGAACTTGCTCCTGAAGCTGAATGTGGTCGCATGGAAAGTTGGCTCGGGCGAATTGGAATCGATCGAGATGCTGGAGGCTATGGCGTCATCGAGGCGACCCATCTACCTGTCTACCGGCATGAATTCTTACCCGGAACTGGATGGCCTCGTGACGTGGCTTCGCGAACGTCACGCCGCTTTCACCCTTATGCAATGTACGACACAGTACCCGAGCAGCTTGGCGCAGGTCGGGCTCAATGTGATTGCTGAATATAGGCGCCGATACAATTGCCCCGTGGGACTTTCAGACCACTCCGCTAGTATCTTTCCATCCTTGGCTGCCGTCACTCTCGGCGCTTCCGCTCTCGAAGTTCATGTAGTACTGAGCAGGGAGATGTTTGGGCCTGACACGAAGGCGTCGGTGACTATCGACGAATTGAAAACCTTGGTGGACGGCGTCCGAGAAATAGAAACCATGCTGGATAAGCCTGTGGATAAGGATGCGCTTGCAAAGGAGTTGGCACCGTTGAAAACGATGTTCGGCAAAAGCGCGTATTCCCGCACGCAACTGACTGCGGGATACCGTTTGCGCCGTGACGACGTTGTGATGCTGAAGCCGGGCGGCGGTATTGCAGAGCGGCACATAGGAGAGTGGATCGGCAGACCGCTGGCGCGCGCGGTCCCATCGCGGCATCGGCTTTCTTGCGAAGACTTCGCCGAATGAGGCGCAAGATATGCGTTGTCATAGGCAGCCGGGCAAACTACGCGCGCATCAAATCGGCCATGACGGCGCTTCGAGAGAACCCGGCGGTCCAGCTGCAACTGGTCGTGACAGCGTCTGCGCTGCTTTATCGCTTCGGTAACGCTGTCGAAACGATCAGAGCCGATGGATTTGTACCCGACGCCACACTCTATTGCAGCATCGATGGAGAGAATCCGGCCACAATGGCCAAGTCAACCGGGCTGGCTATCATAGAGCTCTCCACGACCTTTCTCACGTTGGCTCCCGACATCGTTCTGACTGTCGCAGACCGCTACGAAACACTCGCAAACGCAATTGCGGCCAGCTACATGAATATCGCCGTGGCCCACACTCAGGGCGGCGAGGTTTCGGGCTCGATCGACGAAAGCGTGCGTCATGCGATAACGAAGCTTTCGCATATTCACTTCCCGGCGACAGCCCGTGCTGAGCAGGTGCTGCTTAGGCTAGGAGAGGATCCTGATCGCGTTTTCAGGACGGGTTGCCCATCGCTCGATCTCGTCTCGGAGATTGACCTCACCCTCACGCTCGAGGCGATTGGCCGGTATGGAGGCACTGGTGCGGCGCTGGACTTTTTGAGGCCCTTCTGCCTCGTCGTCCAGCATCCCGTAACCACTGAATATGGGCGGGGCGGTGAACAGATAATTGAGACGATTGCAGCCATCGACAGACTTGGTATGCAAGCGGTATGGCTCTGGCCGAACGTCGATGCCGGCTCGGACGATGTCTCCAAGCGCATCCGTGCCTATCGCGAGACCCGCGATCCGCCTTTCGTCCATTTTTACAGGAATTTCTCGCCTGAGGATTATTTGCGCTTCTTGGCGGCGTCTTCCTGCATCGTCGGCAATTCGTCGAGTGGACTTAGGGAGGCGGCGCTCTTGGGCACTCCTGCGGTCAACATAGGATCACGGCAGGATCGACGCGAGCGGGGCGTCAATGTCGTGGACGTACCCCATTCCGCCGAAGCCATCGCCGCAGCTGTGACAAGGCAGGTTGACCACGGTAGATATCCGTCCGATCCGCTATACGGCGACGGGCAGGCCGGCGTTCGAATTGCGAACGTTCTGGCAACGGTGCCGCTGAATATCGGAAAACGGCTACACTATGATATCATCTAGCGGCGGCACGAAGGTCCTGGCAATAATACCGGCCCGCGGCGGATCGAAAGGCATTCCGCGAAAGAACGTCCGAATCCTCGCCGGCAAGCCTCTCTTGGTGTATTCTGTTGAGGCGGCATTGCATGCGAGGCGCGTCGACCGCGTGATCGTGACCACCGACGATGACGAGATCGCTCAGGTGGCTGAGCGGGTGGGCGTCCACGTTCTCAGACGGCCTACTTACCTAGCGGACGATGCTGCGGCCATGCTGCCGGTGGTCACCCACGCGCTTGACTGCTGTGAACAGCGGGAGGGACCTTTTGACATCATCACATTGCTACAGCCGACCTGCCCCTTTAGGCGGGCGGAGGACGTCGACCGGTCAATCTCCATGCTCGACGACGTGGCGCTCGACGGCGTCATCGGCGTCTCCAGATTAACGCACCAGCACCCGGCCAGAATGTATCGGATCGTCGACGGCCTGCTTGTGTCGGCGGATGAAGCAGGCGCGTCCGCAAATCGGCAGGATTTGGCGGAGGTCTACCAGCGGAATGGAGCGATCTACACGGCTCGCTGCGCTGCGGTTCGGACCGAGCAAAGCCTGTTCGTAGCCCGCTCAGCGCCGCTCGTGATGACTGCCATCCAGAGCATTAATATCGACGAGCCATTCGACTGGACCGTTGCCGAAGCGTTTGCGCGCGAACATCTTCGATGAGGGCGATCAACCTCGACCCCGATCGGTATTCGCCGAGGGCGCGTGCGATACTTGAAGCAGCGGGCGTCGTCGTGGACGACGGTCCGCTGTCGCACACCGACTTGGAGGCATGTATCGCAAACTATGACGTGCTTATTCTGCGCTTCTCACATCGCCTGGATGCGCATCTCCTCGCTAGGGCAAAACGTCTCAAAGTCATTGCTACGAATGCGACCGGCGTCGACCACATCAATATCCAGCATGCCGAAGCGAACAGAATAAGAATCGTATCACTTCGTGACGACCAGGAATTTCTCAGAACTGTCCATGCCACCGCGGAGCTTACCTGGGCATTGATCCTGGCTCTGGAGCGGTCATTGCACGCGGCAATCGCATCGGTCCAAAAGGGGGAATGGAACCGGGACCGCTATGTAGGGAAGGAACTTGCCGGGCGGTCACTCGGCATCCTCGGCTTTGGCCGGATCGGCGAAAAGATCGCTAGATATGCCTCCGCCTTCGGCATGGCTGTCGGAGCATACGATATCGCGTCGAGGAGTGCCGCGACGCCGGTCATCTGGCATGATACGGCCGCGAGCCTGTTCTCGGCGTCGGAAATTGTCACCGTTCATGTGCCTTACAACCCAGACACGCAAGGGTTGGTTGACGCAAGCTTGATTGCTCGGATGCCACGCGGCGGACGATTGATCAACACCGCCCGCGGCGCGGTCGTTGATGAGGCCGCAGTGGTCGCTGCGCTGCGATCTGGACATCTCGGTGGGGTCGCCGTAGACGTACTAGCCGGTGAGCATGAGCCCGGCTGCCCGCAGGCCTCTGCGCTTTGGCAACTGGGGCAGTCGGACGAACGTGTGATCATCACGCCCCATATTGGCGGCGCAGCGTTGGAGGCCTGGGAGAAGACGGAAATCCGCATCGCCGAAAGGACGGTAGCGGTTCTCCGAGATATGGCGGCGGGGCAAGAATGAGCGGCACGCAAGAATTCGGCGACGCTTGGAACAACCGGATCAGTGCGGAGACAAGCTACCTACACTGGACTCGAGGGGAGCCACAGACCCAGATTCAGCTGGCCTTCCGCCAGCACTGGCTGCTCTTCAGCGAGATCATGAAGAGCACCCCACCGAAAGGAAAACGATGCGTCGAACTCGGTGCCGGCCGCGGCACGATGTCGATGTATTTCGCTGACGCCGGGTGGGAGTGCACCCTTGTCGACACATCGGCTACGGTCCTGCAAGTGGCCTCGTCCGCCTTCCGCGAGCATGGTCTTAGCGCAGAGACGGTAATCGCCGACGCGACGCGCACGGACCTGCCGGAGCGTTCATTCGACGTCTGCGTATCCATAGGCCTATTGGAACACCTTTTGGATCTAAAAGCCGCTCTGGCGGAGCAGGTCCGTCTGCTAGCGTCGGGCGGCCTGCTACTCGCCTATGTCGTGCCCGAAAAAGCCTGCATCGTTCAGGAGGGCTGGGGCTGGCTGAACGATGTATTGCGCAGCTATTACGAACTTACGCATACGCCGAAGTCCGGAGGCATGAAACCGGCAGTATATCGCGACAATGCTGATATCGAATCGTACCGTACAATCCTCGCCGATTTGCCCGTGTTCGATGTCCAAGCGTCGGGCGTCTATCCGCTGCCGATGCTATCCCCGTCGATCTCGTTTCCTTTCACGCTCAATCCGCCAGCGATCGAGCGGCGCTTGGTCGAGCACTTTTCAGGGATTCTCGCTGAGCGCGAGCGTCAATATGGCTCTAATCCATGGCTATGCGACGAGGACTACGGCCAAGCATTTCTTGTCTGGGCGCGCAAGCGATGAGGCAATTGTGACGAAAATTGCGGTTTCCGACCGGCGTTGGGCCCGCTTGCCCGTGGAGCTTTCCGTCCGGGAGCTTGACGCCAAGCTTCTCCTTGCCGGCGTTTTAGCGGACAGCGGATGGGGTGTCTTGATCGGCCAGGAGGCTCAGGTGCGAAGCGCGCGTTTGCCGGGTCCCTCCGTCCACTACGACAAAAGCATTGCGCCGGGGATGACAAAGGCGCTCACCACCGCACTTGGCGACGGCAGCATCTTCACGGCGAACTGCGAGGAAGGGTTGGTCTACCTCGATGCTCCCACCTATGTGCGACGAAAAATCAGCGCAGACAATCTTGCCGCCTGCTCTACCTTTTTCTGCTGGGGAGAGCATCAGGCGGACGATCTGGTAGCTACCTTTGGTCTGGATCACGCCCGCCTCATTTTGTCGGGCAATCCACGGGTGGACTTGCTCCGCCCAGAAATGCGTTCCTTCTACGAGCCCAGCGCCAAGTCCATCCGAGAGCGGCATGGACAGTTCATCCTCTTCAACACCAAATTCGGCAGGTTCAATCCCTTCATTGGACGCGAAAAATTCTATGAGATGGCAAAAGGGTCCTGGGGGCTAATTAGGACGGAGGAGGAGGACGCAAAGTTCAGGAATTCGGTCCGGCATCAGGAAGAGACGTTTGAGCACACGATCCGCTTAATCGACACTGTTGCTGCGAGCCGACCCGACATCGCTGTCATTGTGCGTCCACATCCTTCGGAAAACTGGTCGACCTATCTCCATCGCTTCGGATCATCCAGAGGGATAAGCGTCGCAACGGCGGGCAGCGCAGTCGAGTGGATCGCTGCTGCCTCTGCAATGGTCCATAGCGACTGCACGACCGGCGTCGAGGCATTCGTGCTCGACCGGCCGTCAATCTGCTACGAACCCCTGAACGAGGCGGACTATGACATCGAACTGCCGAGGATGCTGAGTTTAAGGTGCGGAACGGACGACGCCGTGCTTGGCGCGATCGACGCTGCGCTGGCGGGTAGGACTCTTCTTGATCCGGCTGCGGCAGTTGCGATGGCCCAGACGGCTCAACACCATATGGCGAATATATTCGGTCAGCCGGCCGTAAATGTTATTGCGGAACGATTTGAGCCCTTCGATCTTGCCCGCGTCTCTTTGCATCGCGAGGTCGCCCAGCAGTGCTTTGTAAATGCGGTCGAAGTAGGAGATGCGTTAGTGGTTGACCATCACATAGATCCCAGCCAGCAGAACTACCGCGCTCAAAAATTTCCGCTCCGTCACGCCGACGAAATCGCATCGACCCTGGGCCGCCTTGGGCGAGCCACAGGCCAGTTCACCGCTCTTCATGTAGCCGAACTTACCGAGAATCTGTTTTGCGTCTATCGGCCCTGATCCGGCGACGACGGCGGCCCGCCAAGCCGGCTGCTTTCCCAGAACCTCGGCGCACAACTGCAATTCTACCGCGTCCGCCGGGCGCAACTGCTGGAGCCTATCAATACGCTATGAGCGACGAGCCTCCACGCGTCATCATGATCGCGGAAATCGTCGAACCCGTTGAGCTGCGCAAGATCGAGGATCATTGGTGCGAGCACCCCGCCTGCAAGAAGTGGGGCAGCTTCGGATTTGCCGACCGATATCGCACCGACTGGTTGTGAATAAGCACCGAAGGTTGACCCCGTGCAAAGACTCGGTAACGCCTTGATTTGCTGACATGAAATGGAGATCGGGCGGGGTCACGATCGGCGCGCTGATGATGACCCTACAGCGTCGCGAATTTGCTAGCAAAGTCACGCACTTATTACCTTTTGAGAAGGGGGCAACTTTCGGTGCTGATTCACACCTGCGAGAGAATGTTGGATTCCAGTTCCCTTCCCTCCGCCAGTCCAGTTGCGAAACTGTTCACCTATCCGACAGCAGGCACGAAAAATGCCTGCGGTCTGATCGGCAGCTCGTAGTTCGCAGTTTCGTTCAGCCCGGGGAGCCAAGCCACGTTGATTTCAACCGATCTTTCCCGATTTTAGAGATTTTTCCCGCTTTCCGTCCCCGCTTTTCGCAGGCATGAAACTGAAAGCGGCTCGGCCGGCGGCTCAGCGCAAAAGACGATCCAATTGATTTCTTGGGTACCAGAATCAATGAAGCCCGCTGCATGAGGAATACCAGCGGCGCCTGCAGCGGGTTTCGCGGCGACACTCATGAGGGTCGCCTACTAGCATCTTCAATTGATGGCGAAGGGATTGGTTCCACCACAAGCGGGGCACCTTTGACGGAACCCATGATCCAAATAAATTTGTCGAAATGAACTCCGTTTATTGTTGGGAACAGGCAGAGCCGGCAGATCGCCGGATGCAACGAGCCATCCGTCCGGCGACTTACCTAGCCAAGCGGCTGATGTTCCATGCTGCTCAACCCATCCAGACGAAGAATTACGGTTTTGGAACAAAAGATTGATGACGTCCGTTTGTCTTTCACCTGAACCGCATAGGAGAGAGACGATGTCTTACCCTGAAGATCGAAATACCACAGTCGTCCAAAGTGGTAGCGGCGGCGTTGTAGCGGCGGTCGCTATAATCGCCGCAGCCGTGATCTTACTGTTCCTGTTCTTTGGAACAGACATATTCACAGGCGCTCGGGACACCAATGTCAATATTGAAGCGCCAAATGTCGAAGCACCAGCAACGCCGAACGTCGAGGCACCGGCAACGCCGGATGCGCCCACAACAGCGACGCCAGATGCACAGGCACCGGCAGCACCCGCACCGGCACCGGCTCAGTAACAGAATGGTCGCTTAGACTGGCCCCGAACCTGAACATCAAATCCGCCGCGCATTGGTAACAGCGCGGCGGGTTTTGTGTGGGGCCTATCTTTTCCGTTTCATGCTGTTGGGCGACGGCGGGGAAGCGCCACCGATCAGGATGCCGGCCTCCTGGGCGGCTTCGCGAAAGGCCTTGCGAGCGGACGCAGCCTCGCGCTGGCGCTCCAGCGTCGAGGCAAGCTTTGCGCGCCGCGCGTTCCTGGCCGCGTCGATCTCGTTCGGCCATCTGAAGAGCAGCCATTCGGCGGCCTGACGGGCACTGGATATATTTTTGGCGCTGGCCGCGGGGCGCCTTCACCGTCACAAACTCGTTGAAGGCCTGTCTTCAAGCCTGGCCATACTCAACACCCTGATGGCGCTACGAGCCTCAACGCTATCGCAGCAGGCCGGGTCTCGGCAAGTGAGGGCGGCGAATCGCTATGTCATTCCGCTACGTCATCGACTCTGCCACACTCAGCGTTGCGGCGGCGATTCGCTGCTGGTCGGTGCTAACCTGGGCCACTCCCTCCCACGGCACCGGCCACTCTTGCCCGTTGGATGACAATGTACCCATCGCCGTACGATTGGAATGGTGAGGCGACCCGCCGCCGAAAGCGAGCCCGACGCCTGCTTAAGTACTTCACCGCAACTGGAGCGGCCAGCCTAGTGTGGAGATGTGGGGGCATCGGCCACGCCGAATGTAGAGGCGCCAGCACATGATGTTGCGGCGGATGGTCAAAATCGGACGGGACGTTTTCGACTTTTCCGTACGCGCGGGATGCGACTTTCCCGCTAAACGCTAGGAGCAGCAACCCGTCAGATCACGCGCTCAATATCCCGCAGGGCAGCGTGCGATATAGCGGCGGCCATTGCGATCCCGGTAAATGCAATCGCCCGGTTCGTTCGCGCGGCCAATTAGCGCCCCGGCAAGCGCGCCAACTGCTCCGCCGATCAGGGCGCCTTCGGCTTCAACTCCCGGCGAAGCCACAGCAGCTCCGACCGCGGCGCCGCCAAGCCCGCCAATGGCAGCGCCCCGTTCGGTTTGAGAGCACGCGGTGAGTGGCGCCAGCACCGCCAGCACAATAAGCGCGTTCTTCATGGCTGATCCTCCCGGAGTTGATCTCCATAATAAGAAATGCGCGAGTTCGGGAATCGCTCCAAATCGCTGGCAGCCTGCAAGCGACGCTTCGTGGACTTACCCCTCGCTGCGCCCAGTCCGCTCCCGAGGACACTGCACGCTTATCCGATTCCGGATGTCGGCACGGCAAGAAACCGCCCGCTTTCGCCTCGGCCCGGTTGACATCGATGCCCATCGAACCCGCACGACTTCAGTGCGTTTCCAACCGAGCGTCACGACGACGATGATCGGCATCCGGCCCGCTATCGGGGCGCACGAAAAACCTATCCTCATCCAGTTCCTGGTCAAAGCGACGGCTGCTGTCGCTGTTGGGTGGGCTGCCGGCATCGCGCCGGGCCTGGCGCGAGCGGCAGCCTACAGCCTGTCGATCCCGTTTCGCCAAACATCGCCATCATCATTTTGGCGGTTTGCTTTTCGGTGTTGATCGACATGGTGTTCGCTACGCGGTGCCCGCATCAACCCGATCGATGCGCTAAGGCACGAATGACAAAGTTGCTTAGTTCTCACTTCGTTTACGAATTCCGGACACGCACTACTTATCTGCCGGCGTAGGCCCTCGAGTCGTGAACGGCCTCTCCATGCTTTTCACGAACGAGAGACTACCGCGCGATCTCCACGAGAACCGGGATTGGCAGAATGTCGGCAGCGATGGCACGGCGGGCCATCCGCGATGGCTTCACCCCGCTTTCCCGCTCTTTCGCCGGATCAGTTCGAATATGCCTGAGATATCCTCGTCCCCGAAACCGGCGCCCGCCCGTTCGCGAAACAATTCCAGCATGGGGCGAGCAGATCGGTGGCGACGCCCTGGTCGCGGCTAGCGGTAAGGATGTTGTCCAGCGAGGCGGCCTGCATGCCGAGGTTCGACACCACATTCACGCCGTGCTTGCCGCTGTCGATCTTCTCCGCATACCCCGGCAGCTCGCCCATCATCGCGGTCATCCATGGGCCAAGGAGCTTGAGAAACGCGCCGGCGCGGACGCCTTCGGAATCGATGAGCGCGCTGGCATGAATAACGAGTAGTCGAAGCCCGAAGGTGGCCCGTGGGAATGATCCAGTCGCGTTCCAGTGCCTGGCGAAGGGGGCGCGAGAAATCAATCCTCCTGCGCCGGGTCGCGGCCTGCGCGCTCGATGTGCCGGCGCAGCAGTGCCTCGGCATAGCCGAGATCGCCCTCGGCGAGAGCGTCGAGTATGGCGATGTGCTCGCCGCAGGCACGTTGGATGCGCGCCTCGCTCAACTCGTCGAAATCGGCGTACTCGGTCATTCGCCTCAGATTGTTCTGCTGGCGGATAGCCTGCAGCAGGAACCGGTTCCCCGACCATGCGACGAGCGTCTCGTGGAACGCCGCGTTCACACGGAACCACCGCTCGCGCTTGATAGAAGCAGCCGGAGAGTTGAGTATCTCCTTCTGGGCGGAATGGAGCGCGGCGAGCGCAGCCTGGTCGACGCGGAATCCGGGTTGGCGCATCGCTCCGCATTCGATCACCAGCCGGAAATGATAACTCTCGGCCACCGCTTCCGGCGTGTCGAGGCTCTCGGTGAAGGCCCATCCGTGGCCACGCAGGCGGCGCGCCAGCCCGTCGGCTGCAAATCGCAGCAGTACCTTGCGCACCTGTCCGCGCGGCGCGCCATAACGCTCTGATAGCTCCGCCTCCGATACTTCTGCCGGCAGGGAGCCAGCGGCGCGATCTGTCATGAAACGCCCGGCAAGCGCCTCGATCTCGGACGGCGGCGCCACGCCGTCGATCTGGTCGGCGTCGGACGGCAGCCGCGCCAGGACGAAACCGCGTCTCGGCTCGTAGCGCACGAGACCGTGGCCGGCGAGGGCGTTGAGCGCCGCACGAACCGGCGAGCGCGACACGCCGAGTTGATTGGCGAGCGCGAGTTCGGAGAGCCGCTGGCCGCGATCCCACCCGTGATCGACGGCGAGGGAGACGATCTGGCGGGCGAGTTCGGTCTGGAGGCTGCTGGCGAGTGGAACGGTCATCGATTTCTCTTCTTGCAGGGTCATCGACGGATTAGCACAAGAGATATTGACAGGCCATGCGCCGGCCGTATGCTGCGTTTTATTCTAACAAAGCGCAATTGGAACGCAATGTCTTCAATCACTCCGATCCCCTTCCCTTTCGTGTCAGTGGCGGGCGCTCCCTTCGAACGCGGCCGCCAGTATGGCGCGGCCGCGGCCGCCCGCGTGCGGCGCAGCGCCTCGATCTATGGCACGACTCTCGACGAACTCGGCTACGACGCAGGCGCCAGGTCGCGCCTCATCAAGGAGTTCGCGGCCGAGATCGGCGGGTTCGGCGCGCATTATCTCGAGGAGATGGAAGGCATCGCCAGCGGCGCCGATGTCCCCTTCGAGGACATCGTCATGATCAACGCACGCACCGAAGTGGTCGCGAAGGCCCGCCAGGAGACGGGAAAACCAGAGGAAGAGCCCGAGGACGGCTGCACGGGCGTGGCGGTGCTGCCCGAGCGCAGCGCGACGGCGTCGGTCCTGCACGCGCAGAACTGGGACTGGCGCGCCGAATGCGCCGAGACGGCCATCGTGCTCAGGGTCGAGCAGGAGGACGGCCCGGATTTTTTGACGTTCGTCGAGGCGGGCGGGCTCGCCCGCTGCGGCATGAACGCCGCCGGTATTGCTATCACCGCCAATTATCTCGAGTGCGAACGCGACTTCCGCACCTCCGGCGTGCCGCTCGCCCTCATCCGCCGCAGGGTGCTCGAACAGACACATTTCGCGCTCGCCATGAAGGCGGTGGCCGCGACGGCGAAGGCCTGTTCCAACAACATGATGCTGAGCACGGTGGAGGGTTTCGCCATCGACTTCGAGTGCGCGCCAGACGAGGCCTTTCCGCTCTATCCGAAGAACGGGCTCATCGTCCACGCCAACCACTGGGTGAGCGCGACGGCGCTTTCGAAGCTCGTCAACACCGGCGTGCCGAGCGTGCCGGAAAGCTTCTACCGCGATTGGCGAGTGCGCCGGCTGCTCGACGCCGCGGGCGAACGGTTGACCATGGACGACCTCAAAAACGCACTCTTCGACGATTTCGGAGCGCCCTATTCCGTCTGCAGGCCGCCCCGGCCCGGCGGTCGCGGCAATCTCTCGGCCACCGTGGCGATGGTCGTCATGGAGCCGGCGGCCGGCATCATGGACGTGGCTCCGCTGCCCGCGCTTTGCCGCACTTTCACCCGCTACGACCTGAAAGGCGACCCGGTGACGCTTCCTGTCGCGGCGGAGTGAGGATCGCCGCGGCCCGGCCCGGAATTGAACGAAGAAACAGGGGAACGAACCAATGTCACGCTTGCTATTCTCCATGATCACCGCCGCGGCGATGCTGACTGCCATACCCGCCTCCGCCTCCACAATCCGCGTCCAGCTCAACGCCGACATCCGCAGCACGACGCCGGGCATCAATCGCGACGACAATACGGACGCGGTCGTCCTGCATACCGTAGAGGGGCTTGTCGCCTATAGCGAGGACGCCACTGTCAAGCCGCTTCTGGCCAAGAGCGTCGATGTCTCGGAAGATGGCAAGACCTACACTTTCACGCTGCGCGACGGCGTTACCTTCCACAATGGTGCGCCGCTGACATCCGCCGACGTCGCCTGGTCGTGGCAGTTCTATATGGACCCGGCGCGCGAATGGCGCTGCCTCTCCGAGTTCGACGGCAGCGGCCGCGTCAAGGTGGAGGCAGTCGACACGCCAGACGAGAAAACCATCGTGTTCCGCCTCAGCGGGCCGAACGCGCTGTTCCTTGCGAGCCTCGCGCGCACCGACTGCGGAATGACAGGCGTCATGCACAAGGATCTGCTGAAGGCGGACGGAAGCTGGGACAAGCCGCTCGGCACCGGGCCGTTCAAATTCGCAGAATGGAAGCAGGGAGAATTTATCCGCCTCGAACGCTTCGAGGGATATCAGAGCCTTCCCGACGAGCGTGACGGCCTTACCGGCGGCAAACGGCCGCTCGTCGACGAAGTCCGCTTCATGATCATCCCCGACAGCGCGGCCGCGAAAGCCGCCCTGCAGGCCGGCGATATCGACGTCGTGCCCGATCTCGCCAATGCGGACGTGAAGGAGATAGAGCCCAATCCCGATCTCGGCCTGTCGGTGTCATCCAACATGGGCACCAGCACCATCTTGTTCCAGACGCGCGACCCGCTGCTCTCCAACGTGAAGCTGCGGCAGGCGATCGCCGCCGCCGTCGATACAGAGCAGCTCGTCGAAGCGGTGACCCAAGGACTGACGAAACGCAACAACTCGCTGGTGCCCTCCCTGTCGGCCTACCACACCGCCGCGCACGACGTCGGCTACACCTACGATCCCGAAGCGGCGAAGGCGCTGCTCGCGGAGGCCGGCTACAAGGGCGAGCCGATTACTCTCCTGACCAACCAGCGCTATCCCCAGACCTACGCATCCTCCGTCATTGCCCAGGCGATGATGCAGGCGGCGGGCATTAACGTCACGCTCGAGGTACTCGAATGGGCAGCCCAGCTCGATCGCTATTCATCGGGCAACTACCAGATGATGGCGTTCCCCTATTCGGCGCGTCTTGACCCGGCGCTGAGCTATGACTCGGTCATGGGCTCCAAGCACAAGCAGCCGCGCAAGGCCTGGGACAGCCCCGAGGCACAGGAATTGTTAAACAAGGCGATGGTCGTCTCGGACAAGGCCGAGCGCCAGGCGATCTTCGACGAGTTGCACAAGCGCTTCCTCGCCGAGGCTCCGTTCCTGATGCTCTACAACGGCATCGACGCTTCGGCCTTCTCCAAGCGGGTCGGCAACTACAAGGCCTCGATCTTTTCCAAGCCGCGGCTGTGGGAGGTCACGCTCGCCGAATAGCGTTTCAGGCGGGCGAAAACCGGCCGGCTTGCGAAGAAGCCTCGGTTTCGCTCGCCTCCACCTGGCGGATATGCGCCGCGACCACCAGCTTCAGCCGCGGCAGGTCGCGCGCGGCGAGCGCCTCCACTATTTCCATGTGCTCGCGCGCTGACTTCTCGATGCGCGCCCGCGTGCTCCACTGCGTGAGCGGCGCGGAGGCCCCGCGTCCGCGATACTCCATAACGAGATCCGCGAGCTCGCGATTGGGGCAGAGCTGCGCCATGCGGTGGTGGAAGGCGAGGTTGGCTTCGTATTGCTGAAGGAGGGTTCCCGTCATGAGAAGATCGGCAAAGCGCCGGGCGAGGTTGCGCAGTTCCTCTATCGCGGCCGCATCGACGGTTTCAAGGATGCGCTCCGCAGCCGCGGTCTCCAAGACGACACGCACATCACGGATCTGGTCGGTATGGTTCTCGTCCGGAGCATAGACCCGGTAGCCCTTGTTGTGCTCGTGCTGGACAAGGCGGCGCAGCACCAGCCGGTCGAGCGCGCGGCGGATCTCGATGCGGGTGGCGCTGTAACCTTTCTGCAGATCGATCTGCTTCAGCCAGGCGCCGCGTCCGTGGAGGCCGGCCTGGATGTCCCGGGCGATGAGATCGGCAACATCGTCGCGCCCCGCTCTCCTGGTTGGCCTCTGCATGTTTCGCCGCCCTCCTCTGTCTCGCCCGCATCTCCTACCGCATTTCGCGGCAAAAATGACGAGCGTGTCCGGCGCTCGCCGGCCCGAGAACTAAAACTGCATTTTACCTAACTGAAGGACATTTCGGCTTGCCAGTGCTATTTTGCCATGTAAGGATTGGCGCCAATTTAATCAACCAAAAACGAGGAACCAGGCTCATGAACGTTCGCGCGGCCGATCTTGCCGATGGTGGCGGCGCTCGTGGCCGGCAGATGTACGATCTCGGCGAGACCACCATTTTCGCGAGCCGCGCCGATCCGCGCTTCAGCTACGCCCTCTATGTCCCGCCGGGCTTCGGCGAAGGCCCGCATCCGGCCGAACTCGTCGTTGCCATGCACGGCACCGGCCGCAGTTTCATCGCCTATCGCGATGCCTTTGCGGAATTCGGCCGCTGGAACAACTGCATCGTCTTATGCGCGCTGTTTCCCGCCGGCGTTCGCGGCGATGGCAACCGCGACGGCTTCAAATACATTCTCGAGGCCGACATCCGTTACGATCTCGTCCTTACCGACATGGTCGAGGAAGTTGCCGAGCGCTATGGCCTCGCCTTCGATCGCTTCGCGCTGTTCGGCTATTCCGGCGGCGGCCATTTCGCCCATCGGTTTCTCATCCTGCACCCGCGCCGGTTGTGGGCGGCCTCGATCGGCGCTCCCGGCTCGGTGACGCTTCTCGACTCCAACCGCGACTGGTGGATAGGCGTGCGCGACCTCGAACAGCGCTTCGGCGTTTCGGTGGATCTCGACAGCATGCGCGAGGTGCCGGTCCACATGGTGGTCGGCGCCGCCGACCTCGAAACCTGGGAGATAACCCACCGCGAAGGCGGACGCTACTTCATGCCGCACGCCAACGATGCTGGGCGCACGCGTCCAGAGCGCCTCGAAAGCCTGCGCCGTTCCTTCGAGGCAGCCGGGATCGGCGTTCGCTTCGATCTCATGCCGGGAGTGTCGCACGACGGGCTGCGCTGCGTCGAGCCGGTCAAGACTTTCTTCGCCGATTGCCTGACCGCGCGCCGTGCCGGGCGGGCATGAAATCGCTCTCGACGTTCATCCGGAACAGGCCCAGCGCCGGCCGGAGCCATTCATGAGAAGGAGGACCACAATGACCGGATGTCTCTTAACTGCCCTGCCGCTCGGCATTGCCGCCTTGCTTGCCACGCCCGCGATGGCGGAGACCATGACCGTGGCGATCACCGCCGATATCCGTAGTTCTGAGCCGGGCGTCAATCGCGACGACAATACGGACGGCGTCATCCTCAACGTCGTCGAAGGCCTCGTCGCTTATGCCGAGGATGCGCGCGTCAAACCGCTCCTGGCGAAATCGGTGGACGTGTCGGAAGACGGGCTCACCTACACGTTTTCGCTGCGGGAGGGGATCAAGTTCCACAACGGCGCCGAGATGACCTCGGCGGACGTGCTGTGGAGCTGGCAGCGCTACATGGATCCCGCGACGGAATGGCGTTGCTTGCCCGAATTCGACGGGAGCAGCGGGCTCAAGGTCGTGTCCGCCGAAACCCCCGACCCCGGCACCTTCGTCATGAAGCTCGACAAACCGAGCGCGCTGTTCCTCGCCACTTTAGCGCGCACCGACTGCGCCATGACCGCGATCCTGCACAAGGACTCGCTCAAGGCCGACGGCAGCTGGGACAAGCCCGTCGCCACCGGTCCGTTCAAGCTCGGTGAATGGAAGCGCGGCGAATACGTCACCCTGACCCGCTTTGACGGCTACCAGTCCCCGCCCGGCGACAAACCGGACGGCTATGTCGGCTCGAAGCGGCCGCTCATCGAGGATGCCAGGTTCCTGATCGTGCCCGATGCGGCGACGGTGAAGGCGGCGCTCCTCGGCGGCAGCCTTGACGCCTCGCAGGTGGTGGATTCCGACGTCCCCGAACTGAAGCAGAATGCGGCTCTGACCGTCTCGGCCCCGCAGGTCGCCTCCAAGCACGCGCTCCTGTTCCAGACGCGCGATCGGCTGCTTTCAAACGTCAAGCTGCGTCAGGCCATCGCCGCCTCGCTCGATATGGAGCAACTCGTCGCCGCCGCCTCCAACGGTCTCGGCGTCCCCAACAATTCAGCCGTGCCGGTAAACTCCGCCTACTATGACGAAGTCCACAAGCGCGGCTACAAGCACGATGTCGAGCGCGCGAAAGCGCTTCTCGCCGAAGCCGGCTACAAGGGCGAGACCGTCACGATCCTCGCCAACCAGCGTGTCCACGTGCCGAGCTACGCGGTGGCTGTGATGGCGCAGGCGATGATGCAGGCTGCCGGGATAAAGGCCGAGATCGAGGTCCTCGAATGGGCGACCCAACTCGACCGCTACCAGACCGGCAAATATCAAATGCAGTCCTTCTCCTACTCTTCTCGCCTCGATCCGGCGCTGAGCTACGAGCAGTTCGCAGGACCGAAGGACGAGCAGCCGCGCAAGATATGGGAGAACCCGAAGGCGCTCGCCCTCCTCGACCAGGCCTACGTTGTGGCCGACGAGAACAAGCGCGCCGGGATTTTCCATGAGATGCACGAGCTGATGATGGAGGACACTCCGCTGATCGTGCTCTACAACGGCGTCGGCTCCTGGGCATATTCGAGCAGGCTCGAAGGCTTCTCCACCTGGGAGAGCAAGCCGCGTCTCTGGGAAGTCAGCGTCGTCGACTGACGGACCCCTCGCCTCTTCCAGTTGGAGGTTTGCATGCTTCGCTTCGCGATCACGCGCATCCTGATGGCAGTGCCAACGCTGCTGATCGTCGCCGTCGCCGTTTTCGGGCTGATCCGGCTGGTGCCGGGCGATCCGGCGTCGCTGATGCTTGGCGACCTCGCCGACGAGGCGAGCCTCGCCAATCTGAGGCGCAATCTGGGGCTCGACCAGCCGCTGCCGGTGCAGTTCGCCATCTGGTTCCAGAACGCGCTTTCAGGCGATCTCGGCCGCTCCATCACCTCCGACCAGGCGGTGCTGCCACTCGTGCTCGAGCCGCTTCTGGGTCAGTGCCAAGGTGGTCCTGGCCGCGGTCCTCTTCGCGAGCCTTGCGGCGGTGCCCGCCGGCATGATCGCGGCGTGGCGGCAGAACAGCGCGCTCGACGTCGCCCTCGTCGCCGTGTCAACCCTGCTTCTCTCGGTCCCGACCTTCTGGCTCGGTCTCCTCCTGCTCCTCTTCTTTGGCCTCAAGCTAGGCTGGCTGCCGGTTGTCGGCTACGTCTCCTTCACCGACGATCCGTGGCGGGCTTTCCTCTATCTGGTCATGCCGGTGATGACCCTGTTCCTGCACGAGATCGGCGTGCTCATGCGCATGGCGCGGGCGAGTGCGCTGGAGGTGCTGCGCCTCGACTACATCACGCACGCCCGCGCCAAGGGGCTTTCGGAAAGAGCGGTGCTATGGCGGCATGCCTTCAAGAACGCCTTCGCCCCGACCTGGACGCTGATCGGCCTGATGCTTGGCAACCTGCTTGGCGGCATAGCCGTGGTCGAGACCGTCTTCACGATCCCCGGCCTGGGGCGGCTCCTGGTCGATTCCATCTTCGCGCGCGACTATCCCGTCATCCAGGGATGCATGCTGTTCATCGCCGTCGTCTACGTGCTGGTCAACCTCGTCGTCGACGTTCTCTATCCCATGTTCGATCCGCGGGTGACGGCAGAATGAACTATTCAGCGCCCAACGCCCTCATCGGCGGCACGCTCATCGGCGTGGTGGCCATCGCCGCCTTAATCGGCGCGGTGTGGACGCCCTACGACCCGCTCGCGATCGACTTCATGGCCCGGCTTGCGCCGCCGAACCCTGCGCACTGGCTCGGCACCGACGAGTTCGGCCGCGACGTTCTCAGCCGGTTGATGGCAGGGGCTTCGACGAGCGCCTGGATCAGCCTGCTGACCGTCATTCTCGCCGTTGGGGCCGGCACCGCACTTGGCGTCTTCACCGGCTTCGTTCGCGGCTGGATCGACCGTATTCTCATGGCCTTCAACGACGCACTGCTCGCCTTCCCCGGAATCCTTCTGGCGCTCGGCCTGCTCGCCGTGTTCGGCGCCAACAAATACGGCATCATCTTCGCGCTCGGTGTGGCCTACACGCCCTCCGTCGCCCGTGTCGTGCGCGGCACGGTCCTGTCGCTGCGCGAGAGGGAGTTCGTCGAGGCCTCCCGCGTCATAGGCAATTCGGAAGCCTACACCATGTGGCGGCACATCCTGCCGAACTGCATCGCGCCGCTCACTGTGCTCGCCACTTCTCTGTTTGGCTGGGTTCTGCTCGCCGAAAGCGCGCTCAGCTTCCTCGGACTGGGTGTGCCACCGCCGGCGCCGACCTGGGGCAACATGCTGGCCGCCAGCCGCGCCTTCATCGCCCAGGCGGCGTGGCTCGGCATCTTCCCCGGCCTCTGCATTTCGCTGACGCTGCTCGGCATCAACCTCCTGGGCGACGCGGTGCGCGACAGGCTCGACCCGCGCATGAGGGGGATATGATGGCTAACGATACGCTCCTTGCAGTCGAGGGGCTGACGCTGGAGGTGGCGCGCACCGGGATGCAGATCGTGAAAGGCATCAGCTTCACGGTGGCGCCGGGCGAACGGCTCGGCATCGTCGGCGAATCCGGCAGCGGCAAGACGATGGCCGCACGCGCCGCCATGCGGCTGGAGCCGCCGGCGGTCCGCCGTGTCGGCGGCAGCATCCGCTTCGAAGGCCGCGAGATCACAACCATGCCGCTTGCCGAACTGCGCCGCCTGCGCGGCGCCCGTATTGGCATGGTCTTCCAGGAACCTATGACTTCGCTCAACCCGTCGATGACGATCGGTCGGCAACTCGAGGAGGGGCTTGCCCTGCATCGCCGCGACCTCACGGCCGATGCGCGGCGCACGCTCGTGCTCGATATGCTGGAACGCGTCAGCATTGCCGAGCCGGTCGCGGCGCTCTCCGCCTATCCGCACCAGTTCTCGGGCGGCATGCGCCAGCGCATCATGCTCGCTTCGGTGATGCTCCTGCGCCCGGCGCTCCTCGTCGCCGACGAGCCGACCACGGCGCTTGACGCGGTGATCCAGCGCGAGGTGCTGGAGCTCATGGTCGATCTCACCCGCGATAGCGGCACGGCGGTGCTGATGATCAGCCACGACCTGTCGATGGTCGCCCGCTACACGGACCGTGTCATAGTGATGCAGGAGGGCGCGATCGTCGAGGAAGGACCGACCCGCGACCTGCTGCAGCATCCGCGCCAACCCTACACCCGCAAGCTGCTGGCCGCGATGCCGCGACGTGGGCCTGAACGCGGAGCGGGCCGGGCGAGCGTTCCGATCGTGGAAGTCCGCGATCTCGTCGTCCAATATGCCGGCCGCCAGGGTTTCCTGCGCCGGTCCGCGCCCAAGCGAGCGCTCCACGGCATCGACCTGCGCGTCGATCCCGGCGAGGTGGTTGCCGTGGTCGGCGGCTCGGGCTCGGGCAAGACGACGCTCGGGCGCGCCATCGCCGGCATGATCCGGCCCACCGGCGGCGACATCCTCTTTTGCGGCCGTCCGATCAACGGCCCACGCACAGGCCACTGGACCGATTACCGGCTCAACTGCCAGGTGGTGTTCCAGCATCCCTACTCCTCTCTCGATCCGCGCATGAAGACCAGCGCGCTGGTGGGCGAGGCCCTGCGGCTGATGCCTGGCATGAAAGGGCCCGAAAGGCGGGCGCGTGTCGCTGAAGTCCTCGACGAGGTCGGGCTCGGCGGCGACTTCGCGGAACGGTATCCGCACGAACTCTCCGGCGGTCAGCGGCAGCGCGTGGCGATCGCCCGGGCCATCGTGCGCCGGCCTGCCTTCGTCATCGCCGACGAGCCGGTTTCGGCCCTCGACACGACCGTGCGGGCGCAGGTGCTCGACCTCTTCGCCCGGCTGCAGCAGCGCCACGGCTTTGCCTGTCTCTTCATCAGCCACGACCTCGGAGTGGTGGAGCAGGTCGCCGATCGCGTCGTCGTCATGCAGCATGGCCGCGTCGTGGAGGAGGGCAGCCGCAACGCGATCTTCGACGCACCACGCCACGCCTATACCCGCCAGCTCCTATCCGCTGTGCCGGCGCTGCAAGCCACTCCCGACGGCGGCGTGCAGCTCAAATGGCGCTTCGCGGATGAGCCGCTCGAGATCGGCGAGAACGGCGGAGAAGAAAGTACGGGCGGCAAGCCATCTCTGGACGCCTTGCAGGCCCGGCCCGGATGAGCGGAAACGTCGGGCGGCTCTGGTCGGGTGGCGCGGAAGCGGTCGTCTGCGTCACTATCCATGTCGACTGTCAATCAGCACCGAAGGTTGACCCCCGTGCAAGAATCCGTAACGTCTTGATGTGCTGAATGAAATGGAGATGGGTGGGGTCACGATCGGCGCCGATGATGACCCACCTGCGTCGCGAATTTGTAAGCAACAGTCACGTACTTATTAGGTTTGGGAAGGGGTCAACCTTCGGTGCTGATTGACAGCTTGGGCGCCTTCCTCGTTGACACATCTGGCGGCCCGGGGTTCTACGGCTAAACCAAGTCGTCCAGATGAAATCCGGCCGCGGGAAAGGCTGGCGCGCTTCTGTCCCCGATATACCCGATGCAGCGCCAGCCTCCACATAGCCCCACGACTCGAGGGGGCAGGAGGCCATGCTGGAGGATGTTATCATGGATGCCAGCTACCAAAACACGATCTCAGGGTTGCTTCGCAAACGCGGTGAAATGCTAGCGAGAATGGCCGATCTGCACGAACAGATCAGGCTGCTGTCGGCCCTCGGCACGCCTGCAAAGGGAGGTCGCGCATTCCGCGCAATCCCCATTCTTCGGGACCTTCGAACGTCGGTTGCTGCGCGGGCCTGAACCCATAGAGGAGCCGCGATGAACATTCGTTGCGATCGTTGTGGGCTTGAACCGGATGAAGTGGCGCCGATGCTAAAGGATGTTATCTGGCGACAAATAGCGCGGAAGAACGAAACGCTGTGCAAGGCGTGTGCGCATGAAAGGATCCGGAGACGCTTCGGCCGGGAGCTGCGATTCGCCGATCTCCTCCCGTGTGCATTCAACATCACCTGGTGCTCGGCGTTTGAGGAGCTAATGCCGTGGGACGAGCCCTTGCCGCCGGGCGAGCTGGAACGATGGCAGCGCGCTTTTGCCACCGCCGAGCGGCTGATCGGTAACAGGAAGGCCATGGAGGAAGCGCCGCAACAACGACCGCGTTGCAGGAGGAAATGGGAGCGTTTTTCGTCGAGACCTTGCGCGGCCCCACGAATTCGACGGTCCACCGGCTGAAGCCTTTGCCGCCAGGGCGCAAACCTGGTTTCTTTTAAAGCCTTGAGCGGAGGTTTGGACGGGCGTCAACTTTGTGACGCATGAAAACACGGTACAGGCCTCGGCTGTTGAGTTCCAGACTGCACTGTTTTGCAACTTCGACCCGATACTCCCGCCGAATAACGCAATGAAAAGGCGCAAGATGCGATCTTGGCGCCGCCAGCCCGTACCGCATCAAGCTACAGCAGAGCGTCCGCCTGGCTACGTCACCGAGCGATCACGGGTTCCATCCGCCGCTGCCGTATTGACGGGTAATGATCTCGAGAAGATGACCGTTCGGGTCCTCGAAATAAACGCCGCGGCCGCCGTCGTGGTGATTGATCTCGCCCAACTGTGTCCGGCCAGGGTCAGCCCAGTACCGGAGATTCCGCTCACGAATCCTACCGAAGATCGCGTCGAACTCGGCTTCGCTGACGAGGAACGCATAATGCTGCGGCGTGATTTCGCCGCCGGTCTCCATGTAGTCGAGGTTGGCACCGTTTTCGGTCGTGACCATCTGGAAGGGGCCCCAGCGCCTCGGGGCTGGAAGGCCAAGCATTTCCGCCAAGAATTTTGCCGACGCCTCACTGTCGCGGGCCGACAGGATCGTGTGGTTGAAATCGATAGCCATGCCATCACTCCTTGTGATCTCTCGTCGGAGAGCCCGTGCTTATCTTCACGGCCGACCCCGTTCTGCGGTGATGCGAATAATGTAGTCCCGGTTCTCCAACAGCGAAGTCGCCCCGTGCACAGGCGGTCGTTCTGCGTGCCATATCAGATCTCGGGCGCTACGAACGCGCCGCCGATTACGGGTCGCTCGCGTTAACTGACGGGTGGCCTGTGACGGCAGGACCCAAGCGCGTCGGAATGCACCGGGAGGCTCACACTCGAGACTCCCACAGTCAACCGATCGTTATCTGTATGCCCACATGGTGATTGGGCATGTCACAAGCCACTCGTATTGATGGCGATAATCCTCGCCGAAAATCACAGAGAGGACTTCCATGCGTATTTCAGCCAGCGTCGCCATCATCTTCACCATAACTACATCGGCTCTCGCCCAGGATCCCGGCGCGACCGCCTCCGGTGCCGTTTATGGCCCTCGGCTGGAGGGTTTCAGTTATGCCCATCCGGTCAAGATCCACAGCTTCACTTCGCAGCGTCAGCCCACCGAAATGGCATATCTCGATGTTCCGGCGCGCGGGGAGGCGAACGGCAAGACCGTCGTGCTATTGCACGGTAAAAACTTCTGCGCCGGGACCTGGGAGGTGACCATCGACGTGCTGACGATGGCGGGCTACCGCGTCATTGCGCCCGATCAGATCGGCTTTTGCAAGTCCACCAAGCCGCAGAACTATCAATTCTCTTTTCAGCAACTGGCCACCAACACCGCTGAACTCATCGAGATCCCTGGATGTGTCAAGCGTCATCCTCGTCGGCCATTCCATGGGCGGCATGCTCGCAGCGCGCTACACTTTGCTGTTTCCTCAAACCGTCGAGCGCCTGGTGCTGGTCAATCCGATCGGTCTCGAGGACTGGCAGGCGAAAGGTGTTCCCTATGCCACCCTCGACGCGGCGTATGCAAGCGAACTGAAAACCAGTTTCGCCAGCCTCAAGGCCTACCAGCAGCGCTTCTATTACAATGGCGACTGGAAACCAGAGTACGACCGTTGGGTGAGCATGCTGGCTGGCATGTACGCCGGCGAGGGCAAGGAAATAGTGGCGTGGAACCAGGCCCAAACCTCGGACATGGTCTTCACCCAACCTGTGATCCATGAATTCGGCAAGATCTCCGTACCGACAACGCTGATCATCGGGGGCAAGGATCGTACGGCCCCTGGCGGCAATCGCGCCGGCGCGGAGGTCGCCAAGACACTGGGCCAATATCCAACACTCGGACGCGCCGCGGCCGCAGCCATTCCAAACGCGACGCTCGTTGAATTCCCGGAGCTTGGACATTCACCGCAGGTAGAGGCACCCGGCGAGTTCCATCCAGCACTTCTGGAAGCGATAAAGTAGCGGCATCACACCGATATGGAAGCCGACTGCACCGGAGCCTCTGCTTTTGTCCTGTGTTGACTACAATGAAGAGCAGGGTTTTCGGCCGTGTTGACAAAGCCCATAAGTTCTTGATGCTGCGTGGGAGAACAGATGTTGACAACGTTAGGAGGGTCTCATGGCCGATCTCAAGGAAACCGAGACAAACCAGATACCAGCCGACGTGCCCGTGAAGGAACAGACACCTGGTATCAAGCAAAGGGCGCCGAAGCCGAGGAAGCGAACCGGGCAGCAGAAAGGTGCTGGACGAACCAGCGCCGCCAAGTCAGGCCAACAGGCGTCTTCATCTGAAGCGGTCGCATCCCCTACAGCCGGGACTGCGCGGAAAACATATTCTGAGAAAGAGCGGGCCCAAAAGCTCGGCGAGATCAAAAAGCAGATCGGACGGGGAGAGAGCGTCAAGGCCGCGGTCCAGAAAGCCGGAATATCGGAACAGACCTACTCTCGGTGGAAGAAGGTTGCCGGGCAGACGACGACACCGAGCGATGAGCTCAAGGATCTGGTGAAGCTTGAAGAAGAGAACGCCCGTCTGAAGAAGCTTCTCGCCGACCGCCTCCGGAAAGAAAATGCCGAACTCAGGAAGAAGCTGGGGCTTGCTTGAGCCTGTCCGGGGGCCAAAGCTGAGCCGTTTGCATCGGGCCGAGTGCTCCTATATCCATGCTACGCCATCAGGCGCCTTCGATGGCTAGATCGTGGTCCGCGGCGACCTTCTGGCAGGCCTCGAGCATGCGGATTTGGATTTCTTCGCATGCCGCTGGCGTCAGGCGGGTTATACCCGAATTAGACATCGACCCTGCTCCGCCGTCTGCGCGGTTTCCATTTCCTGGTCGCTTCCACCAACCACGCGATGGCGCCGGGCGAAGCCTGCCAAGGCTTCCCGTTTTCCTCAACGTATTCGGCTGCCTCGTCCTCGCCGCCCACAGTGACATAGCCATCCATCGAGGCAACCAGAGGCTGCTTGCCGGATAACACGCCAGGCACATGGTTATTGGCCAGCCAGGCTTCCTCAGCCAATTTGTCGGCGCCCGGATCGTTTTCTCGGAAGGCGAGAAGAGCCTGCGTGTAGAGCGTTCCACAACTTGGCCAAAATCCCAGCTTTGGGCCGATTTGGCCTATTACGTCAAAGACAACCAGGTTTTCACACCGAATGGCAGGCCCGCTCTCCATTATGTATGAACATCGCCGGCTTTACGACGGAACGCTTTCCGCAGGCATGGGTTGAGCATTCAGCGAAGGGGCTCGACTGACGGAGAGCCGTCATGGACAACAGCAGATTCGATCGAGCCGATCTGCTTTCGGTCGTGAGTTCCTGTGCTCGTAGGGGCGACGCTGGATCGCTACTGTCGACCGCCAAGGCGATCGGCGAGTTCCGGATGATGTCGGGAGACTTTGTGACCTCTGACGAAGAGCTTGCAAATGCAATATCAGAAGCGGCCATAGCCTTAGGCTGTACGGTGGTGTTCGATGAGCGGCCGGGTGCCGATGCCTTAAACTCACGCAACGGCAATTAGCCACGCCTAGCAAAAAAAGCCCGTTAGGTGAATCCTGGTGGTCAACTTGCCGGGCGCCGCCACGCTTTTCCAGGCTCTTGTCAGCAGCCTTCCCCGAAAGCCGGACGATGATAAGCAGGATCACATAAACCGCGACGCCGCGCAGAACTGATTCCATCTCTGTCTCCCATGGCTCGAACAGCCGTTCACCGTCGAGGTTCCGCAAATTGTGCAGGACAAAGAGCGAGTGTCCGCGAGACGTGAGGGACCGTGAAGCAACCAGTGACTCGGGATGTGCATGGATGCAGTTACAGAACTCCCAGTATCAACCGGCGGCTGAGCGCCTCTTCGGACTTCAAATACCAGTTCGTTCTGGCCCTTTCGATGCACTCGTCGCAATCGACTCCCGTTCCTTCGCACAGCATGGCGAAGCCTGTCCGCTCCACCTCTATGCCGATCTTTAATTGGGCTTCCAGTGCCTTAACCCTCTGCAAACTCACCTGCAGGGGGCCTGAAAGCTGCAGTGACTGATCCATCCTGCGCTCGTGAATCAGAAGCAGGCAATCACGGGTGAGGTAACGCCGCTTTCTCGGGAACGATGCCATGATGGTGACGCCCGCCGAATAGACGATGGTCTTGCCAATGAACAATATTTCGCGTCCGGAGTGCTCGGATGCGATCTGGATATCCATCCCGATGCGTCGCGCTAGATCGGCGTCACCTCCAGGCGTCGTCAGTTCGACCGCGAGCTGTCCTTCGGACTTGAGGGCGTTGTCCAACTGAGACTGGAAATCGATGAACTTATTGTCGTCGATCAACCCGGATAACCGGATCTGGGGACTGAACAGGCACTTGGGAATCACTCCGGCTTCGTCGGAGGTTTGTGCGTCCATTGTAATGCGCTCTCCTGGTCGATTGCTGCCATCAAGCCTATCGCTGCAACAAACTCAGGCCTGCATCGTTCCGTTCCCACAATGAAGCAGGACTTCGGTAACGGGGCCGTCCTCGTCAAGGCAAATTTGATGCAAGAAGGGATCGCCCATCCGGGTGTGCGGAGAGCGTGATTGCATTTTGGTTGTGCTATATCGCCTGCTTTCCTGCCGTATGAGGTTCTGCCCGGGTTCATGCTTCGGTCCGTGGTCGGCGCGGCGGCCGCCAACATGATGCTTGTCCAATATGGTTCCGATGCGCCCATCTCATTGGCGTGCTCGCCCGGCGGGGCGGCATCAGTCCAGACCACGGCGTCATCGGGACCACGTCCCGGGTCGGGGACCTCGCAGGTCTGCGCTCAGGCAGACATCAACACGGAGATTAGCTCATGCATGGATCGGCTCTGGCGCTCCTTCCCAGCAGAAGTTTCTTCCGTCCAGCCACATCCGATGCAGGATCACACCGATCCGACGCGCCAAGGCCACCATGGCCCGCTTGGTGCCGCGCCGTTTCGCGACCCGCGAGGCCCATGTCCGCAACCACGACCCACGGCCCCGGTTCATCATGACGGTTGCGGCCTGGCATAAGGCGCGGCGTAAATGGGCGTCACCGGCTTTGGTGATACCGCCTGTCACGTCGCGCTCGCCGGACTGCTGCCGTGAAGGGGTGAGGCCGACCCACGGGCCGACTTTCTTCGACGACGAGAACCGAGCCGGATCATCCACGGCCGACTTGAAGGTCAATGCGACCACCGCGCCGACGGCCGGCATGGTCATCAGCAAGCGGCAGGTCGGGTCGTCCTGTGCTAGGCTGCGCACATGCCGCTCCAGTCGCGCCAGTTCATGGCGGAGGGTGGCACGGGCGCGAAGCATCGGCTCGGTTGCCGCCACAAGCGTAGTGTTGCTGGCAACCAGTTCCTGAATGCGAGCATCAAACCGTCCTTTGGAGATTGCGCCGACTTTCAAGCCGAAGTTCCGCAATAACCCGCGCAAGGACATTTCCAGAGCGATCACGCCCTGCTGGATGGATTTGCGCGCCCCGAGGAGTGCGCGGATCTCCTGGGCAGACACCGACTTGCAATGGACCGGCCGGAACCAGCCCAAATGTAGCAGCCGGGCAATACCTTCAGCATCGCGCCGGTCTGTCTTGATCGGCATGGCTTTCAGAGCACCCTTCACTTGCCGGGTTTCCATCAGAACCACTTCCAGGCCGGCTTCGGTCAGCCCACGGTGCAGCCATTGCGACAACGGCCCGGCTTCCATCCCGATCATCGCAATTTCGCCCTGTTGCTCCAGCGCGAATTGCGTCAGCGCCGCGGGATCGCTGCCGACCTCAGCCTCCTTCACGATCTTGCCGTGCTCGCTGACAACGCAGACCGCAGTCTTGGCGAGTGAGACATCCAACCCAATGAACAGTTTCATCCCGTAATCCTCCTGTCAGAATCAGATACGGGAGCGTCGGCGGCGACCGGTCAGCATGCAATCGGTAACGGGCAGCGCACGACGCAGGCCCGTTACAGCATCTCATTGATCCAGAAGATGAAGGCAGCAGCGAAGGCGATTGCGGACAGGAAGGTGTGAGCGCATCGGTCGTATCGGGTGTGGATGCGTCGCCAGTCCTTGAGGCGGGCGAACATGTTCTCGATCCTGTGGCGCTGCCTATAGAGCAGCGGATCATAGCTGTGCTGGACACGGTGCTTGGCATGAGGCGGGATGCAGGGCGTGATGCCCTTGCCGATGAGCGCCTCGCGGAAGCCAGTGGAACTGTAGGCCCGATCGGCCAGCAGATGGCGGGCGGGAGGGAGTTCCTCGAGCACGGCGGCAGCGGTTCTGTGATCGTTGGCCTGGCCTTCGCTCAGGTGTAACAGCAACGGGCGTCCACGGTCGTCGCAGACCACCTGTAGCTTGGTGGTCAGACCGCCTCTGGTGCGTCCGTACATCGGGGTAGAGCCCCTTTTTGAGCAGGCTGGCTGCCGTGCGATGTGCCTTGAGGTGGGTGGCGTCGATCATCAGCCTGTCGGTGCCGCCGCCACGTGCAGCCAACTCGGCCAGGATGCGGTTGAACACGCCCAGCCGGCTCCAGCGGATGAACCGGTTGTAGATCGTCTTGTGCGGGCCATAGGCGGCCGGCACATCTCGCCAGCGCAGACCGTTACGGATCACGAACAGGATGCCGCTCAGCACCCGTCGGTCATCGACCCGAGGCACCCCGTGCGACCGTGGAAAGAACGGCTCGATCCGCCGCATCTGCGCCGGAGACAGGAGCAACAAATCACCCATGGTGGCCACCTCCAGCCACCTTGAATCACTGCCGCTCCTTCAATTCAACAAATTAATGGGTCCTGACCCTAGCTGTGGAGTCTCAATAGGTTGTTTCCGATCAGACCGAGTCGGCTGATGGGCGGTTTTGAGCCGATACTGCCATGAGGTCTATGCCAATTGTAGCGGTGAAGCCATCGCGGCAACTCGGCGGTGCGTTCGTCTGAAGTGTTGTAGGCGCGGGCATAGGCCCATTCGCGCAAGCTGGTCTGAATGAAGCGCTCGGCTTTCCCGTTGGTCCTGGGAGTATAAGGCTTGGTGAAGATCTGGCGCAGGCCGAGACGTTTGCAGGCTGCCCGGAAAGTCCTTGAGCGGTAGCAGGAACCGTTGTCGGTCATCACGCGCTGCACTTTGATGCCGAGGCTGGCGTAATAAGCAACGGCGGCCTCAAGGAAGGCGACAGCGCGCTCCTTGCGCTGATCGGACATAACCTGGACGAAAGCGACACGCGAGGCATCGTCGATGCAGACATGGACGAACTCCCAGCCGATGCCCAGATGGCGGTTGACTGCGCCCGGATATGGCCCGGTGATGCGATGTCCCACGGAGCCGATCCGACCAAGCTTTTTGATGTCGAGGTGGATCAGCTCGCCGGGATGCTCTCGCTCATAGCGGCGCACAGGTCCCGGCTCCAAGGCGCTGAGCTTGTTCAAGCCCAAACGGTGTAGAACACGGCTGACAGTCGCGGGCGAGACGCCGGCCTCGACGGCGATCTGCTTGCCTGTCCAGCGCTGGCGACGCAGCCGTTCGATCGTCTCGATAACCGCCTGAGGCGTCGGCCGGCGCAATCGATGCGGCCGGGAAGAGCGGTCCTGTAAGCCTGCCCATCCTTCGCGCCGATAGCGGTCAACCCACTTTCGAACCGTCCGCGGGCAGACGCCTGCGGCTTGTGCGGCGGCCTGCGGCGTCTGTCCGCTCTCGACCTGCATTACAATTCGCTCTGACCGTGCGGCGTCAGACGGGCATTCTTATGGATGTTCATCCGGTCCCCCTGGAATCACTGAAGCTTCGACAACCTCAGCTTCCCGGTCCGGACCGGATGGACAACCTACTGAAAGCTCACAGCAGCAGCCGGCTCGTTCAAACCCGTCGCGAGCAAGCAGAAAGAAGAATGGCTGCGGCATCGATCGCATATCCATGAGGCCAACAACACGATCGTCGTCGATCCTGCGAAGGTAATCGATAATAGGCTGACGATCGTAGACAATGGCGGCGCTGGCTACCCCCCGATGCTCGATTTTTCGCAGCCGCGCAGTGGCACCGCTTGATCGCAGAAGATAGCGCGACACCGCGAAAAGTTTTCGCGCGGCGCGGCTGCGGGCGAGCATTGGTCTACACAGTGCCCAATGGAGCGGAAGTCGTGCCAGATCGATAGACAATATGTCGCCGTTCCTGCGGAGAAAGAGCAGCGGGTGGACTATCTCGGGCGATTCAAAGGACTTGCCGTACCAATTCAACCATTCCAGCAAGCCGTCGAGCGGATGTCTGGTGTGGAGGCCTGATCCGCGCCATCTGCCGGTCATCTGGTCAGGATCGACAGAAGCAAGGTCGTCAAAACGGAGCAGGCCCCGATCGGTCGACAACGGCGATTCCGCCAACGAGACAGCCATTCCGGTTCCTGAAGGGAAGCGCCAATGGCTGCGACATTCATCACGGCCGCGTCTCGAACCAGCGGCTTCACCGGCGGTCATCTACGGCTTTGGACAGAGCCGCGCGAATTTCCCGTGCTTCGAGCGGTGAAACTGCCGGGCCGCTGATAACATGTCCTTGGCTATCAAAGCGCGAGCCGTGACAGGGGCAATCCCAAGTCCGGTCCACCTCATTCCAGCCGACGATGCAACCGAGGTGGGTGCACACGGCTGACAGCGCGCTGACGACGCCTTGATCATTCTTGATGACGGCAAGTTGTTCGCCGTCGATTTCGACAATACCGCCCTGCCCGGCCGCTATGCTCTCGATCTTTTGCACCCGCTGCTTGAGCATGCGGTCCCCGACCAGCCTTATGCCGGTCTTGACGTTCTCCGAGACGAATGTCGGCCCGCCGCTTATCGGTCGCAAGCGGGTGGCATCGAAAATTTCGGCGGCTTCGTGCGCCCGTTCGAGTATGAGGTCGGCGATGATTCTGGCCGCCACGGTGCTCTGCGTGATGCCCCAGGCGTCGAACCCGACCGCCACGAACAGATGCGGCTTTGAGGAACTCGCGCGCCCGACGAACGGAAGATCATCCATCGGTCTGAAATCCTCGTTGATCCAGGAATGGGAGAGGCTCTCTATTCCAAACGTCGTCCTGAGAAAGGCCTGCAGGTCATTGACCATCGCGGTCTCGTCCTCGGTCACGCCGGTCTTGAACTCGCCGCCCGCGGCGATCAAGTAGGTCTGCCCGTCCGTCTCGGCGCTTCTCAAGGAATGCGTCGGCGACCCCGCATTGATGAACATTCCATCGAGGACATGGCCAACTGGCATCGGCGCCGCTACGAGCGGGTGCGCGAATGGGAACGCCTTGGTGTAAAACAGCCCATCGTGAACGATCGGCATCTGCGTTGCGACGATCGCATGATCGGCTGTGACCGATCCGCCGTCCGTCTTTACAAGGCATGGTTCGCCGTGCTCGACATCCGTCACTCGGGTGTTCTCGAACAGGTTTCCTTCGTGGGACACCACCTCCGCCAAGGCCAGCAGGTACCGATAGGGATCGAATTGCGCCTGGCCGTCGAAGCGCACGGCGCCCGTGACCGGGAACGGCAGGTCGACTTCCGTCACGAACGAAGCCGGCAGGCCGAGGCTGGAAGCCGCTTCGGCTTCTTTCCTCAGCGACGAGGCCTCATCTTCCGTCTGGCCGTAAACGAATGCCGCCGTCTGCTTCAGCCCGCAATCGAGTTGCAGGGTTTCCACCAGCGAGCGGATCTGCCCAACCGCATTCTCATTGGCTTGCGCATAAAGGCGAGCGCCGTCGCGGCCGATGTCCCGGATCAGCCGATAGTAGCGCTGGCCATGCTGCGAGGTGACCTTGGCGGTCGATCTGCCTGTCGCCTGTCGTCCGATCTGGCGCGCTTCGAGCACCGCAACGCTCTTGCCGGTTTCAGCCAGCAGATGCGCCGCAGTCAGCCCGACAATCCCGCCGCCGACAATCGCGACATCGACGGAGATGCTGTCCGCGAGCTGTGGATATATCTTGGCATTCTGGTCTGATGGAAACCAGAACGGTCGGCTGTTGTCGCGACGTTTTATTCGTCTGCTCCTGTTCGAGGCATGCCTCGCACCAAGCGCCGTGGGCGCCGAGCATCTAAAACAGGTCCCCGGCCGAAGATGTCACCAGTGGATTGCCGGAGTTCGTGCAGGCTCGCAGCGAGGCTCGCGCCCCACACGAGATGCGCCCCGAGCATCAGGAGATTGCGCGTCGCTGGGTGCTCGGTGGCGGGCGAGAGTATCCGTGCAAGAGGTATCCAGCCGAGATAGCTCAGCGCCCAGACCAGGACGCCATAGCTTCCACCGCTGATCATCCGCCGTGGCAGCAGAGCGTAGACGATCCCTGCGAGAGCGCCGTAACCGAAATGGGCCGTGACGGTTGCTGTGCGCAACCCGGCTTCGCCAGTTCCGGCAGCATCAACCCGCTGAACGATTTCGCGCGGCGGCAAAGGGTAATCGCTGCCATCGGGAAGCATCCGGAACAGCCGGCGCATGGCTGCCGTCATTGCCAACGTGGCCGATACGCCCGCCAAAGCTCCAAATATGATCGCGCGCACCCGTTCCGCCTTCACCACCCCCGCCACTTACCAGACCGTAATGACGGCCGCGGCCGAATGTTCCCGCAACACAGCTGTTCCAGATCACCAGCGACCGCGAACACATCGAAGCCCAGTGATTCCGACATGCATATTTCCCCCAGCCAAGCAGCCCTCCGACCTTCCGTGCTTGCAATCGAGGCCCCACGCCATCGATGACAGGGCTTCACCGGCACTGATTCCTGGCGCGGTCATGATGAAGGGACGGTCGCTGTCTTCGGCAGAGGCATTGTCGCTGGCGGCCGTCGAATCGGTTCCGGAGCCAGACCGCCCCGCGCCCGTCCCCGTTGCAACTCCCCTCCAGGCCGCTCAGCGATAAAAAGCCGTGTCGCGCCAGCGCCCAAATCGGGGGAATGCAAAATGATACGGCGGCGGTTGCGTAGCACGGCGCGCCATCGTGCTGATCACGGCGCCGACAGCAGTGTCGATCGTCGTGCTGATGACGCTACAGATCGAATAAATGCCACCCCAGCTAGCGCTGGCCATCCGGAACTGAGGTTCGGTTTGGCGGTCGAAGGAGGGCGAACAGGTTTTGCGGAGGTTTGAGATGAACGGGTTGCTGAAGACCGGACTGTCGACAGGAGTAACCGGCACGGTCGCAAGTGTCGTGACGGCGGCCGTCCTCGCTCTTCTGGCCAAAGCCGAAGGAAAGTCCGCGCTGCAGCCGACCAACGCCACCAGCCATTGGCTGCACGGTGACGAGGCTGGTGGCATCAGGGAGGCCGACCTCGCACACACGGCGGTAGGGTTCGGCACCCACCATGCTTCGGCCATTTTCTGGGCCGCTCCCTTCGAGGCTTGGCTTGCCAGGAACCCTCCGCGATCGCCATTACTGATGCTGCGCGATGCCTCGGCAGTGGCCATGATCGCTGCGGCCGTGGACTATCTCGTTGTACCGAAGCGACTGACCCCGGGCTGGGAGACAGTGCTTTCTAAGCGCTCCATTGCGGTCGCGTATGTAGCGCTCGCTCTGGGTTTGGCTGCCGGTGGACTGGTCGCGCAGGGGATGCGAAAAGGGAAATAGGATTAGCATCGGGCCGCCTCTTTAGCGTCGGGCCGGGCTGTCTTTCGAGACATTTTGGCCTCGCGCGACAAAATTCCCGTGGCAAGGCTCGGCAACGCGCCGCTGACGCTGCGTTGCGCCCTACAGTTGATCGAGATGATGCTTGAGTTTGGAAAGGAATGTGTACAAGGCCTCTTCGGGGTCATCAGCTTGCTCACTGAGAACGGTGATGCCCCAACGGCCCAGCACAGCTTCCTGCACGGGATTGGGATCGGGCATGAAGACGAAGGATCTTGGACGGTCCTTTTCATAGCCGGACCGTCTCCAGGTCTGCCAGAGCCGGTGCAGCAATAGCCTGATGTTCATGTCGGACATGCTGTAGCCGACAAACAGCACAGTGCGGCCGAGCGCGTCGGAACGAAATTTTACGTCGAGCGGAGAATCGAAGGAGAGCCTGTCGAAGTAGTCAGTCTCGGCAAGCACAAGCGATGCGTCGTCATCGAAGTCGCCGTGATATTTCACGATTTGCGTAACGTCTTGACTGGCTTTCGCCAAGTCCTTGGCATTGGCGATTTTCACGAAATCCCGGCGATATATTTCAAAGGCAACTTCGAGGTTGCGGTCGTAGTTCGTCGTATAGATGATGGGAAAGTCGATCGAGACGATGAGACGGTGCAGGCGGGAGGCCTTGACCTTCTGAGGCGAGACACTCCAGTTTCGATCCAGCCAGTCCCGCAGGGGGCCCAGGCTGCCCTTCCTCAACCGGTAATACTCGGCCAACATCTGATAGCTGGCATCCGGTGCGCCAATCATGTCCTTATCGAGGTCGAGTTCCTCGGCCATATGCTCGATCAGCTTTTGCCAGGAGGGAAGCCCAACACTCATCGAGACGCCGGCGCCGACGAACAGGATGACACGGCGCTGCTTTATCGAACTCGCCAATTTCTCTGCGGCGGACAACATGGCTCCAGCATTTACCGCTCCGGTGCCGGAGCGAGGACCAGCTAACCCGCGAAATTACCTTCTGTTCCACCCGTGGGCGCGGTCGAATGTCGGCTTTCCGTAGAGACGGCTCAAGAAGGTTCGCCTTAGGTCAAAGTGGGTGAATTCGACAGGCCCAAGCGAATTTCCGCAAATGGTAGACGCGAGCCGTTGGCGAAGGACAGCTTGCGAGAAGGGCCATGAATGCCGAGAAATGGCAACCCTCCTGTTGCCACTGCCTCCGTCGCTCCCCTTTCGCACCCTCTCCGCGGTAAGGGAGTCTCGAGCTCCTGCCCGTATTTGGAGAGCAGATCGACGGAAGAACGGACGGTTACACCGGCATTCTGCCCGCACTGCCTGTTCCCCAACAACAACGGAGCTCATGTCAAACTCATTTCAGAGATGATAGTTCCAAGGGTGTGAATCCGGCGATCGTCGCATCTCCGGCGAGCAGCCTGAAGAGACGGTTTTAAGCGGAACCTCCCCATATTTTTGCAGTTATCGTCGTGATGGATTGGCAGCGTAGGCCAAGCAATTAGGCACGGGCCATGGACCGAGTTTTGTTGGGTTTCTCAGCGCTCATAATCTCCTTTGCTCAGGCAGGAGCACAGGAATGGCAGCAATTCGGCATCGAAAAGTTCGGCTTTATTTTTGACGTGCCGCCCGAGTTCGAACTGTTACATCGTTCAGAGGACGGCGATGGCGCGGCGTTCCAGTCCCCCGACGGAGCCCTCCTCGCCGTCTGGGGCACCAGCGTCGCCGAAGGCGACTTCCTGCCTCAGGTCAAGAAACAGATCAGTCGGGACGAAAAGGAGGGCTGGAAATTCACCTATCGGCGTCTGACGCGCGAATGGGCAAGTTACTCGGGGATCAAGGACGACCAGATCCGATATGTCAGAGGCATAACCGTGTGTGGCGATCGTGCCGCCATGTTCCTGATGGACTACAGCAAAGATCAGAAAATCGCTTACGATCCGGTCGTCACCCGGATGGTTCGCTCGCTCAAGCCTGAAGACTGCTGACGGCTAGTCCGCAAAGGTGTTTTCCTTGGAACGTCAAAGGCACGGCCCCGTTCTCCCGCGTTGTCCTGCACCAGCAGAACGGCTCCGAGGAGCGCTTCGCGGCCTGCTTGCGAATTTGACCGCATGATTCCCGGCGCCACCATCGCCTGGGCAAATGCGGCAGGCTCGTCCTCACGGTTCGTGCGATCCGGTCCAAGCGCATGGCCGCCATCATTAGGGACCGTCATCTGCGAGCGCGACAAGGATCAACCGTGGATTGGCAAGAGACAGGCGTTGGTTCTGGCTCTAATTTTGGGGCCTGAAAACCTGACCGGAGGATCGTCATGACTGCCCCACGCCCGTCCAAGACCCATATCGGAAATCACCGGCTGCATCCGGAAACGCTGATGCTGAGCTACGGCTTCGACCCTCAGCTGTCGGAAGGTGCGGTGAAGCCGCCGGTGTTCCTCACCTCGACCTTCGTCTTCCGATCTGCCGAAGAGGGGCGCGACTTCTTCGATTTCGTCTCGGGTCGCAAGGAACCACCGAGCGGAACTGGAGCCGGGCTGGTCTATTCCCGCTTCAATCATCCCAACAGCGAAATCGTCGAGGATCGCCTTGCCGTCTATGAAGGGGCCGAGGCCTGCGCCGTCTTTTCATCGGGGATGTCGGCGATCGCCACCACCTTGCTAGCCTTCGCTTGTCCTGGTGACGCTATAGTACATTCGCAGCCGCTTTACGGTGGCACCGAAACCTTGTTTGCCAAGACTTTGGCCAATTTGGGCATCAGCGCCGTCGGGTTCCATGACGGTGTTGATGAGGCAGCCATCCGCGCGGCCGCCGACAAAAGCTGCGAGAAAGGCCGGGTCTCGATTATTTTCATCGAGACCCCCTTCGAATCCGACCAACACGCTGGTCGATTTCCAGGCGGTCGGCCGCATCGCGGACGAGATCGCAGCCAGGCAGGGTCATCGTCCGATGATCGTGTGTGACAACACATTGCTCGGGCCGGTGTTTCAACGTCCGCTTGACCACGGCATCGACATTTCCGTCTACTCCCTGACCAAATATGTTGGCGGCCATTCCGATCTGATCGCCGGCGCGGCACTTGGAAGCAAGGCCGTCACCAAATCGATCAAGGCGCTCAGAGGATCGATCGGTACGCAGCTTGATCCGCACTCGTGCTGGATGCTCGGCCGCTCGCTGGAAACGCTAAGTATTCGGATGGAGAAAGCCAACACCAATGCCCGCATCGTCGCTGAATTCCTGGCCGAGCATCCGAAAGTGGAGCGGGTGGCCTATCTGCCGTTCCTCGGCGACGACACTCCTGCAGCGACAGTCTACAGGAGGCAATGCACCGGTGCCGGATCGACGTTCTCGTTCGACATCCGCGGCGGTCAGGCCGCGGCGTTCGCGTTCCTCAACGCGCTTCAGATATTGAAACTTGCCGTCAGCCTTGGCAGCACGGAGTCGCTGGCTAGCCATCCTGCCGCCATGACCCATTCGGGTGTGCCCAAAGACGTTCGGGAACGGATCGGAGTTCTTGAAACGACAATAAGGCTGTCGATTGGCGTCGAGCATCCCGACGATCTTGTCGCTGATCTCACCCAGGCCCTGGCCGTCGCCTGAAAACACCATGGCATCTGGCGGGCCGACTGGCGTCCTCGTCGACATTGCCGCGTCCAGGGTCACCCCGACCCTGCGGCTAAACTCCTACGGACTCACTGCTTCGAGGTTCCCAAAGCTTTCAATCGGACAGGACTGCTGCCGATCAGCCGTTCGTACTCGGCTTCCGGCGCGCCATAGCTGCCATCGACCAGTTCGATCAGCGCTTCCCGATTGCGGATGACGATTTTGCCGCGCGTGGCACGGATCAAGCCATTGCCCTCCAGCACCTGGATGCCGACCGTTACGCCCGGCCGCCTCACCCCGAGCATGATCGACAGGAATTCGTGCGTGATGTTCAGCTCGGCGCCGGCGCGGTCCTCACACATCAGGAGCCAGCGGGCGAGACGGCTTTCGAGTTGCTGGCGGGCGTTCGCGAGAGCGGTGTAGCTGGTCTGCATCATCAGGCATTGGACGAAGCGCAAAAGAAACCGCTGCAGGGTGGGACTTTGCTCGAGCGCGTCACGAAACGGGGCTATCGGAATGCGCATCGCCGCTCCGGCGAGCTGGACGAAGCAATCATGCGGCGCCAGATCGTCGCCGAGGACGGCAACCGTCCCTGTCATGCCTTCATGGCCCAGAATGCCCACTTCAGCATCCCGGTCGGGCGCCATTTTGGCGACGATCGAGCCGATGCCTTGCTCGAAGAAGTATACGAACTTGATCGGCCTGCCATGCTGTTCGAGGGGATCGCGCAGTCCAAGCTCGACGCGCTCCAGATGGGGCGAGAGCAATGCGGAATCCTGCGGTTGAGGCGGTTGAGTAGCCGCCGACCATGCCATGCTTCGGCGGTCGCGATCTCAAGACGCTATACGCAACTCCACTCACAACCGACCGGACCGGCACGACCGTCGCGGGCACGCTCATCGCCTTTCCGGTTGACCTCCCAGGTGCGCCCATTGCGCGTTTCGGCGAGCCGCTGGTGCTGTAGATCCGGGTTACTGCAAACTAGAAAGGGGGAACTCAAGCTTTTTGCCCGTATGAGAGGCGGCTTCATCGACACGGAAGGTGACGGTCCCCTTGAAGCGGCGCTCGTCAAGCCGCCAGGAAACCGCCGTCAACGGGCAGAACCGCGCCGGTGATCATTGCCGCTTCCGCAGACAACAGCAGCATGATGGCGTGTGCGACGTCCTCGACTTCGGCGAAGCGACCGACCGGATGACGGACCAGCATAGGCTGGCCGTTGGCGGGATCGCTCCAGGCTTCTGCAGCGAGTTCGGTCATGGTGACCGTCGGAGCGAGCGCGTTGACGCGGATGCCGTGCGGCCCAAGTTCCTTGGCCATCACGCGAGTCGCCCCTTCAAGGCCGGCTTTCGAAGCCGCGTAACAGAGGTGGTCCTGAAAGCCACGGTGCCCTGCGATGCTCGTGACATTCACGATCGCGCCGTCGCCGCCGGCTGCCACGCGTGCGCGCGCAAATTCCTGAGCGCAGATCAGCGCAGCCCGCAAATTGATGCCAAGAACCGCCTCATAACCCTCATCGGTCATGTCGAGCACGCTTTCCAGCCGGTTGATGCCCGCGCAATTGATCAGGTAGTCGCAGGTTCCGGCCTCGGCCATCGCCGCACGCGCCGCCGCAGGATCGGCAAGGTCCACCGCGATGGTGCGGCAGCCGGTTTCCTCTTTCAGCCGATCCAGATCGGACTGCGTCCGGCTCAGCGCCACGACCTCGGCGCCTCGTTTGGCCATCATGAGCGCGGTGGCGCGGCCGATCCCTTGCCAGCACCGGTGATGATGACGGTAGTGTTCGAGAAGTTCATGTCGGTCCTCACAGTATGCTTTGATCGGTGGCGCCCAGTCAGCGGTGAACTTGGCGAGGCCAGCGTCGTCAGCGGATGCTTGACCAGTCCTTTGATAACATCGGCCGGGACCGTCGCGACATCGGCCCTCCTCGTTGAAGGCGCGCCCCGCTTTGGCGATGAGCGACGGATCGGTCGTGACGCCATCCAGCAGGCCGTACTCGTTCAACTCCCGGATCTCCTCGATGATGGCCGTATCAACGAAGAGCTTCATGGTTGATTCCTTCTGGACCGGAGGATTGCGGTCTGGCCCGATTGTAGTGACACCCGGTCCCTTTCAGCGGCGTTAGATGCGCTGCCCAGTCTTGCGGTCGAACAGATGAACACAGGCCGGATCGATGATGAAACCGATCTCATCGCCTGGATTAGGGCGAATGCGTTGCTTCACGATGGCGTCGATCAGGTCCTTACCCGTCTTGGCAAAAACCTGCGTTTCCGACCCGGTCGGTTCCACCACCACGACATTGACTGGAATACCGCCCGCTCCGATCTCGATATGCTCCGGGCGAATACCGTATGTCGCCTCCTGGCCGTCGCTCAAATTCCTGGGCGGAAGCGGGAGTTTGAGGCCGCTTTCAGAGACGAACGACATCTGCCCGCCATTCGCCGCGATCCGCCCGTGAATGAAATTCATCGACGGGGAACCGATGAAACCGGCGACGAAAACATTGGTGGGATTGTCGTAGAGATCCAACGGCGCGCCGATCTGCTCGACCCGGCCATCGCGCATGACCACGATCTTATCGGCCATTGTCATGGCTTCGATCTGGTCGTGCGTCACATAAACAATCGTTGTCTTCAACCGCTGGTGCAGTTCCTTGATTTCGACACGCATCGTCACGCGCAATTTGGCATCAAGGTTCGAAAGCGGTTCGTCGAAGAGGAAGACCTGCGGGTCGCGCACGATCGCGCGGCCCATGGCCACGCGCTGGCGCTGGCCACCTGACAGTTGTTTCGGATACCGGTTGAGAAGATGTGCCAGATCGAGGATTTCGGCTGCCTTCTGCACCTTTTTCCTGATCTCCGCCTCCGGCCGTTTGGCCATCTTCAACGGAAACCCGATATTGTTGAAGACGGTCTTGTGCGGATAGAGCGCGTAGGACTGGAACACCATAGCAATGTCGCGCTCCTTGGGCAGGACATCATTGACGACCCTGCCGCCGATGGAGATCGTGCCGTCGCTGATTACCTCAAGCCCGGCAAGCATCCGCAGCAGCGTGGACTTGCCGCATCCCGAGGGGCCGACAAGCACGACGAATTCGCCGTCCTTGATGTCGACGCTCACGCCATGCATGACCTTAACGCTGCCGTAGCTTTTGGTTATATTTTTGATCTGGACATCAGCCACGGTTCTGTCTCCCCTACTGCGGCAACTCGATTTGCATTTTCACGTCGGCAGGCGGAGCCGCGGCAGCGATCTCGAATGCACGCACACTTTCGTCGAAGTCGAATGTCCTCGTGATGAGTGGCTTCACGTTGATCGCGCCCGAACTGAGCATCGCGACGCAACGCGGAAAGACATGGGTGTAGCGAAAAATGTTCTCCACCCGTGCCTCGCGGATCATCGCTGCACCCGCATCGTATGAAATCGGATCGGGCTGGCCGCCGATCATCACGACACAACCGCCGGGCGCGAGCGGCTCGAACACCTGGGCCGCCGCCTTGGGTGAGCCGGTCGCCTCGAAGACGATGTCGGCACCCCAGCCGTCGGTCTCGCGCTTCACAAGGGCCACTATATCATCGCTGGACACGTTCACGCCGGTGACGGCGGGGCTGAGGCTTTCTGCGATCGCCAGCTTCTTTTTCGGCAAGGTCGGTCACGTAGACTCGCGCACAGCCGGCAGCAAGCGCAGAGAGCGCCGTCACGAGGCCGATGGGTCCTGCGCCAAAGACGACCGCGATGTCGCCGGGCTTGACCCGCGCCTTGGTCGCCGCGTGCACGCCGACGGCAAGAGGTTCGACCATCGCAGCCTCCGCGAAGGACACATTATCGGGCAACTTGAAGGTGAAGGCTTCGGGATGCACACAGGTTGGCCGCAGAATACCGTGAACCGGAGGCGTCGCCCAGAAACGCACCGCCGGGTCGACATTGTACATGCCGAGCCGCGTCGCTTTGGAGTTCGGGTCCGGGATGCCCGGCTCCATGCAGACCCGGTCGCCAACCGCGAGCGTCGTCACCTCTGGGCCGATCTCAATGACCGTGCCGGAGGCCTCGTGACCGAGGATCATCGGCTCGTTGACCACGAAAGACCCGATGCGGCCATGCGTGTAGTAATGCACGTCCGAGCCGCATATGCCAACGGTGTGCAGCTTGATGCGTACATCGTGCGGGCCGAGCCTTTCTTCTTCGCGGTCGATTGCCGCGAAATCCCGCAGCGACAGTTCGTCTTTCTTTTCTAGGACGAGAGACTTCATCCTTTCAGCCTTTCGTGATGATGACGGCGGCGACAGCCAGTGCGATAGCGTTCGAGATCCAGATCGACAGCCCCAGTGGCTCTATCAAACGGAACCAGAAGAGCGAGAGTGCAACCCAGATCACGACCGAGATGAAGAGTCTGTCGAACCAATTGGTCTCGATCGGCAGGAACCCTGAACGCTCCCCCGACGGGGCAGCATTGTCCGGTTCGATGATGTCGATTGGCGCGTCAATGCCTTCGAGTTTGTCGTTCATGTCGTTATCCCTTCACGGCACCGAAGGTGAGACCGGCGACGATATGGCGCTGCACGAGGCCGAAGACGATCAGCGCCGGGATCAGGGTGAAGACCGAGATCGCCGCCATGATGCCCCATGCGGTGCCCGTGGTGGTCACGTATTCGGACAGGCCCGTAGTCAGGGTGCGGGCATTGAAGTTCGTCAGCGTCGCTGCGAGCAGGTATTCGTTCCACGCGAAGACCCAAGTGAGGATCAACGTCACCGCGAGGCCCGGGCGGCAGAGCGGAAAAATCACTTCAGTGATTACCTTCCAGGCGCTGGCGCCGTCGACAAAGGCCGCCTCGTCCAGTTCTTTCGGGATGCCGTCAACAGTCGGCCGCAAGGTCCAGATCGCGAACGGCAGGTTGAAGGTGCAGTAAACCAGGATCATGCCGAGGCGCGTGTCAAGCAGCGTGAAATCCCCGATCCGGTAGACCTGCGTCATCAAAAGGAAGAGCGGCAGAAGAAAGACCGCAGGCGGCGCCATCCGGTTGGTGATCGTCCAGAAGAAGATGCTTTCCTTCCCGCTCATGTTGAAGCGTGAGAGCGCATAACAGGCAAAGAAGCCGAGCGTCGTGCAGAGCACAGCGTTGCCCGTCGAAATGATCAACGAGTTCGCCATGTAGCTTCGCAGTGTGCGGTCGTTCAGAACGTCTAGGTAGTTCTGCCAGTAGATGCCGCGCAGGATCACCTCGGGCGTCGTGAAGAGGTCCACCGCCGGCTTCACCGAAATGACGAAGAGCCAGTAGATCGGAAACAGCGTGGCGAAGCTGATTGAGATCCAGAAGAGGATGTAAAGCCAGGAACGTTGCCGCTTCATTGGCTTAATCCTTCTTCGTATTGCGCGGCGCGAGCATGCTGACGTAGAGCAGCCAGCAGACCACGATAGTAAGGTAGAGCACGATGACAGACACGGCCGAGCCGTAGCCGTAGTTCGTGCGCGGAAAGACCTCCTTGAAGATGTGCACACCGACGTAGCGGGTGGCCGAGCCTGGCCCGCCGCCGGTAAGCATCAACACTTCGTCGACGGTGCGCAGCGCGTCCATCAGGCGGATAAATACGGTGGCGACCACGGCCGGGGCGATCATCGGAAGGGTGATATGCCAGAAAATCTGCCGCTTTCCGGCCCCATCGATTTGGGCTTGCTCGAACGGGTCAGGCGGAAGCGAAACAAGCGCCGCGATCATTGTCAGTGTAACGAGCGGCGTCCAGTGCCAGACATCCATGATCACGGTCACGATGAACGCGGCGACAGCGCTTTGACCGATGTTCAGGTCATAGCCGAACCAGCTGTCGAGCAGGTGAGGGATAATGCCGATCGAGGGCGTCGTCATCAGCTTCCACACCGAGCCCACGATAATCGGCGCCATGATGAGCGGCAGGGTATGAATGGTGCGAAAGAACGCCTTGCCCGGAAAGTCCTTCATGAAGGCTTGAGCCAAAAAGTAGCCAAGGATCAGCTCGGACAGCACAGCAAAGAACACGAAGGCGGCGGTGACGCCGAGCGAAGCGAGGAAACCTGCGTCGAACACCAGCCGACGGAAGTTTTCGGCTCCGTTAAAGATCATCTCGGGATTGGCGGCGAAGGGATTCCACTGATGGAAAGAGACCCAGATCACGTACACGAACGGAACCACCCCGAACAAACCGAGGATGGCCAGCGTGGGCGCGAGCAGTATCCAGCCCAACCTGTTCGATTGCATCAACTTACCCCTCCCGCGCCACGATGCTAATTAGGAAGCGTCCATAATGGCGGACCTTCGGAGAAAAAGAGCGGGCCACCACCAGCGGCGGCGGCCCGCAGGCTGGGGAGGAATCTTACTTCCGGTAGTCGAGATTGGTGAGCTCTTCTTCGGCCTTCGCGGCCATCTGGTCGAGCCCCTCATCGACGGCGAGTTCGCCGGTCAGGATTTGATAGAAGATCGGAGCCGTCGCTTCACGCACCTGAGCGTGGAACGGGTACTCGGGGGCGCCTTTGAAGAGCTTGCCCTGATCGCGCAGCATCGCGTAGTAGCCGCCGAGCTCCTTGTCGAGAGCCTGGACCTTTGGAGCGTCATAGGTGGAGGTCAGCGTGATCCGCGGCGCTGCCACGGCCCATTCCTCCTGCACCTCGGGCAACGCCATAAACTGCAGGAACAGCAGCGCGGCATCCTGGTTCTTGGAAGTCACCGGCAGGCCGAAGGCGCCGCCATCATAGTAGCCGATGTAGCCCTCGCCCTTTTCGGCGGCCTCCATGACGCCCTCGGCGAGCGGCGGCAGAGCGACCCCTACATTGCCCACCACCTTGGACTTCGATTCGTCCGACGCGATCCATGCCGCGTTCTCGCCGTAGACAAGGCCCTGCGCAGCGCGGCCGGCGGCAAATGTGGTGCCCACTTCGGTCCAGGTAGACTGCACCGATTCCGGTGGCGCGATGTCGCGCATCGAGAGCCACCAGGTCAACGCCTCCTTAGCTTCTGCGGAATTCATAGCCCCGCCGTTCTCTACGGACGCGCCGTAGTTCTTGTCTGGATTGATGCCCCAGTTGTAAACGCCGAAGGTCGGCGCAACTGACTCGAAGAACTCGTACCACGAAGCCGGATGGCCGGTATGGGCCTGGGCGGTAGTGCCCCAAACGTCCTTGCCCTTCTCCTGCATGTATTTGGTGAAAAACTGCGCTATCTCGGCGTAGTCGGCGTGGGTTTTGGCGGGAACGAGTTCGCGGCCGGCCTGTTGCTTGAACGCTGCCTTGATCTCCTCGTCGTTGAAGAGGTCTGTGCGGTACAGGTAGACCTTGATGAAGGCTTCCATCGGAACGCCGAAAAGAGCCCCGTCCTTGCCGCGGAAGTTGTCTGCGAAGGTGGTGAAGTTGGCCTCATCGTAATTCGGGGCCTTGAGCTCGGGCTTGGCCTTGAGCGCATCGGTGATGTTCACCAGGAAGTTACGCGAAAGGTAGGCGTAAACAATGTCCTGCTCGATATAGACCATATCATAGATGCCGGTGCCGGCCTCCATGTCCTTGATGGCCTTGTCATACATCTGATCCCACGATGTCGTCTCGACGTCGACGCGGATGCCGGTCAATTCTTCGAACTTCGGAGCTAGAACGTCGGAGATGAAGTTCGATGGAGGTGTGGACTCAGTCACGCCGCGGACCGTCACTCCCTCGAACTGCTTACCTGCGTTCTGCCACCAGTCGGCGTTTTCGATCTGAAGGTCCTGTGCGAAGGCGGCGCTCGCCGCAAGAGTGATCGCCAGCGCTGACGCGCCGACTTTGAATGCAAAGGTCATGAGCTTCCTCCCAAGGTTGCGATTCGGAGGGGCGGCGCCAGCACGACCTGGTTGTTCCTCCACCCCTCCACATTTCATACAAATGTATGAAAGCCTATGCAAGTGTTTTTGCATTTGTGTGAGTTGCGATACAAATGTAAAATATGCAATGTGGCAAGCGGGTCGCCTGTCGGCCGCAGTTCCGGTGATGTTGAAGGATTGATGAATGCCTCAGGACGGGCGCGATGAAAGCGAAGCTCTCGCAAGTGAGGTGTGCTGGCATTACTACATCAACGAAATGACGCAGGCCGAAGTAGCGAAGGCCCTCGGCATAACCCGACTTCGAGTCAACCAGGCGATCCAGAAGGCGAAGTCGCTTGGAATGGTGAAGGTGCAGATTGAATCGCCCTTCCTGGCCCGGATCGAGCTGCAAGAGGAGCTCAAGAACAAGCTCCGTCTCAAAAAGGCTCTGGTGGCACCCGCCAATCGAGACGCCTACGACTACCATGTACCCGTCGGAGCAGCGCTGGCCAGCTATCTGACCGAAAACCTGAGCACCAACCAATGGAAATCGATAGGTGTTTCCTGGGGGATGACGCTGCAGAGCGCTATCCGGAGGCTGCCGCAGCAATCGCGACCCGACATCGAAATCGTGTCTATGATCGGAGGCACCACCACCGGCGCCTCTTTCAATTCATTCGGAATTGCGTCCGGGTTTGCGGAGCGATTTGGCGCGAATTATTCCATTCTCGCTGCGCCGATCTATCTGTCTCAAAATGTCGATCGCGATCTGTTCCTGGCCCCGGACATTTTCGGAGATCATTTCAAAAAGTGCGAAACACTTGATGCTGCCGTCCTCGTCGCCGGGGATGTTTCTCAGCGCTCCTATCTGGTTTCGACCGGCCTGCCGAAGGAGGTTTCACCCGAGGAACTTGCCGCCTGCGGGGCGGTTGGCGACATACTGGGGCGCTTTCTCGATATCAATGGCGACGACATCCCGCATCCGCTGAACCAACGAACGATCGGCATAGAACTCGATACCTTAAAATCGATTCCCGAAACGATTCTCGCTGCCGCAGGTCGCCACAAGGTCGGCATAATACACGCCGCGATGAAACGGGGGCTCGTGAATACGCTGATCACCGACGATGTCACCGCAGAACTGCTTCTCGAGAACAGCAGATATCCATGAGCGGGAAAAAGGCTGTCACCTGAAATGGCGGCCCAAAAGGAGTTCCAGAAGGCGATAGCCCGCTCTGGCCCGGGCCTATTTGTTGACATCTACCGCAAATAATCTCCGTTATCGCTGCAGCAAGCGACCGAGGAAAGAAAGGAGCGCGAGGGACGCTGTGGGTTGAGCCGGAATATCCGCACCACTGGTCGGTTTTTGCAGACACAGTTGCGGCCGCTTTAAGTTTGTTGTCTTACAATGCAAATTGAGGTAATCAGCAGTAGAAACACCGCTTAGATAGGGAAGATCAGTTATGCGGCGCTTGGGCATTCATTCATTCGTTTGGACCGGCGGCCAAACGCAGGAAGGCTTGGAGATGGCACTGGAGAAGTCGGCGGAGCACGGCTACCGGATGATCGAGTTTGCCTATCTGCAGCCTGAAAAATTCGACCTCAACCGTCTTTCGAAAAAAGCCAAGGACCTGGACATCGAGATCGTGGTGACCATGGGGCTTCCCGCAGGGGCCGATGTCTCAAGCGAGGACAAATCATCGGTGGCGAAAGGCAAAGCGCTGCTGTCAGACGCCGTCAAAGCTGTTCGTGACATCGGCGGAATCCGCCTTGGCGGCATACTCTATTCCATGCACGGCAAGTACGATCGTATGCCAACAGAAAAGGGTTGGCTGAACAGCGCCGAGGCAATTGCCGAGACCGCTGACGTGGCAAAGGAGTGCGGTGTCCAGATCGTGCTTGAGGTCGTCAATCGTTTCGAGTCGAACCTGCTCAACACCACGGCCCAGGGGTTGAAATTCCTGAAAGACACCGGTCGTGACGATGTGTATTTGCACCTCGATTCCTTCCATATGAATATCGAGGAAGCTGATCCGGCCGGCGCAATCCGTCTGGCCGGCGACAAGATTGCCTACTACCACATCGGAGAGAACTACCGAGGATATCTGGGAACCGGGACGGTCGACTTCGACCAGGTTTTCTCGGCCCTTGCAGACATCGACTACGATCGCGACATCGTCTTCGAGAGCTTCTCCAGCGCAATCGTCGATGAGGGACTGTCTCTTGCCTGCGGTATATGGCGCGACACCTGGACGGACAACGACTCGCTGGCGGCGCATGCGAAAACATTCATCGAATTGAAGTGGGACGAGGCACGGCGGCGGCATAGCACCAATGCACACCCTTGAACGCATGCCCGCGGAGAGACCGGCAGGCTCATTTGCATGGGTAGAGCACCAACAGAAATGAGTGACTTCACTTCCATATCCAGTTCACCCCGGCGCATTCGACAGGCCAACGCTGTCGCCGCGCTTCAGGCGATCTTTGCAAATGAGCGCCTGAGCCGCGCGGATCTTGCCCGCCAACTGGGCCTGAACCGCTCCTCTTCGGGAAATATCATTGCCGAACTCACGGCCAACGGATTGGTTCGGGAGGTAACAGGAGAAATGCCAAAGCGATCTCAGCCGACTCGTGCGGGTCGTCCGGGCATTCTGCTCGAACTCGTGCCCGAATCCGCCCTGTTTGTCGGCGCCGAGATCGGCGTGGAACACATTACGGCGCTTCGGATCGACCTGACGGCCCAAATCGTTCATTGTCGGATGGAACCGTACAACGGCCGATCAGCAAGCGTTGCGCAAGCGGTCGACCATGCCGTGGAATTGGCTTTTGACGGCCTCACCTCCGAAGAACTCGACCGTTGCGAAGGCTTTGGCTTGTCCGCTCCCGCGCAGATGGACCGAAACGGAAAGGTCAGGGTCGCGCCGCTGCTGGGTTGGCAGGACCTGGACCTCGCCGCGCTTGTTCGCAACGCCCTGCCCGTTCAGATGGCGGCATTTGTCGAGAATGACGCCAACGCGTTTGCAATCGGCGAGGCATATACGCGCCGCGACGGGCGCGATGGCGTGACGCTGTTCCTGGTTATCGAAAGCGGCGTGGGCGGAGGCATAGTCATAGACGGTCAACTCTTTCGCGGCGGGCACGGCCTGGCAGGCGAAATCGGCCACATTCACACGTCGGATGCTGATGGTGCGGAACTAGAAGAATTGATCGGTCTCGAACGCCTTTTGGCGCAATATCGGCAGCTTACGGGCATCCAGGCTGTCGCGCTCCCGAAATTCCTTGCTGACGTCCGCGACCGCGCTCCGAATGCGGTACTGATCGCCGAGGATTGGGCACGCCATCTGGCCTTTGCGCTTGTGCAGGGATGCCGGTTGATCGATCCCGATCGGATCGTTCTTGGAGGGTCGCTGGCCGCTCTCTATGAACTGGTCGCTGCCCGCGTCAGCGTCCACATGGAAGCGCTTCAGGCCGAGAGCTTTCCTCTTCCGGAAATCGTCGTCCACGAAGCCGCAGAATCCGGTGCCGCCTATGGCGCGGCATGCATGCTGCACCAGCGATTCCTATCGCTGGACAACGACTTGTTCGCCGACGAGCCCGGCGGCGCCAATGAGGCGAAATGATCGTGAGAACAGAGGCATCGACTGAAGCCGAAACGAGCGGGGACGAACTGACGTGACAAACGTACAACCGCTTGCACCCGACGATCTCGGGCCGACCGTTTGCGTTGGTGAAATCCTCGTCGAAATCGTGGCAACCAGCGTTGGAGAGGGGTTTCTCGAGCCGATCGATCTTATCGGCCCGTACCCCAGCGGAGCGCCGGCCATTTTTATCGATCAGTGCGCCCGAATGGGTGGATCCGCAGCGATGGTAGCGACGGTCGGCAACGACGACTTCGGCCGCCTCAACACCCTGCGGCTTGAGGGGGATGGCGCCGATGTCTCCGCCATTTCGCTCGACCCGGAACTTCCCACCGGAAGCGCCTTCGTTCGCTACCGTTCCGACGGGTCGCGTGACTTCGTCTACAATATGTGGACCTCGGCAGCGGGACAGCTCCGATGGACCGATGCAGTCGATGCGCTGGTTAACCGCTCGGGACACTTGCACATCATGGGCACACTGCTCTCCAGGCCGGCCATATGGGAGATTATCGATCGGGCGGCTGGCATCATCAAGAGCCGCGGAGGCAGCCTTTCGCTCGACCCCAATCTCCGCAAGGAGCTCAAGAATGACGACGAGACCGAACTGCGCTTCGCCAAGGTTGTGGAGATGTCGGATCTGCTCCTTCCCTCGGGCGAGGAACTTGAGCGCGCTGCCGGCGTAAGTGGCGAGGACGCTGCGCTTTGCAAACTTTTTGGCCTCGGCGTGGGCGAAGTGGTGCTGAAACGTGGCGCAGGCGGCGCAACCTTTTTCGGCAAAGACGGCTGCCGCATAGACAGTCCCGCTTTCCTGGTCGACGAACTCGACCCGACGGGAGCCGGCGACTGTTTCGGCGGCGCCTACGTTGCATGCCGGCGGCTCGGCATGACAATCGACGATGCACTCACCTACGCCAATGCGGCAGGTGCCCGAAACGTAACCGTCCGAGGCCCCATGGAGGGTGCGGGCACACGCACCCAACTCGATCAATTCATCACTGACACCATGAGGCGCGCGTGATGCGTGTGACGTTAGACCAACTTGCAAGGCTTCGTGGAGAAGGAACGCCGCGCGGCATCACCTCAGTATGCTCCGCACATCCGGTCGTGTTGCGCGCCGCTCTTCGGCATGGTCGCAAAACCGGAGCAACCGTGCTGATCGAGGCGACCTGCAATCAGGTCAATCACCTGGGCGGTTACACCGGTATGCAACCTCGGGATTTCTCCGCCCTCGTCGAAAGCATCGCAGGAGAGGAAGGCTGCCCCGCCGATCAGATCGTGCTCGGCGGCGACCACCTTGGCCCAAATCCCTGGCGTGATCGCCCCGCCGACGAAGCCATGGCCGAGGCGGAGAAGATGATGGAGGCCTATGTGGCTGCAGGCTTCCGGAAGATCCATTTGGACACCTCGATGGGCTGCGCGGGCGAGCCGCCCGCACTGGACGACGAGACGACCGCCAAGCGCGCCGTGCGTCTTGCCACAATCGCCGAGATGACTGCACGCGACACCGGCGGGGAGATGCCTCTCTACATAATCGGGACCGAGGTCCCTCCTCCGGGCGGCGCGGATCACGTACTTGATGCGATCGAGCCAACGGCACCCGCCGCCGCCCGGCAGACCCTGGCCATACACCGCGAAATGTTCGCGAAGGCGCAGCTTTCGGACGCTTTCCAGCGCGTAATTGGGATCGTCGTCCAGCCTGGCGTCGAATTCGGCAACCGCAATGTCATCACATATCAACGCGACAAAGCAGATGCTCTCGTCCGCATACTCAACGACGAACCAGGGTTGGTTTTCGAAGCGCATTCGACGGACTACCAGGGCGAGCCGCCTTTGACCGAACTTGTCGAAGACGGGTTCGCCATCCTCAAGGTCGGACCGGAATTAACCTTCGTGCTGCGCGAGGCGCTTTACGCGCTCGACCTCATCGCCTCCGATTTGTTTCTCGACTATGGCGACCGCCCGCTCTTCAACGCGATGGAAGCCGTCATGGTCGACCGGCCAGAGAACTGGAAACAGCACTACGACGGGAACGACGCGGAGAAACGCGTACTGCGCCATTATTCGTTGTCCGACCGCATCCGCTACTACTGGACCGTTCCCGAGGCGCGGGCCGCCGTCAAGAGGCTGACAGCCGCCCTGGCCGGTAAACGGGTACCGCTGCCCCTGCTCTGGCAGCACCTTCCGGGTGCGGACCAATTCGCCGATATCCCGCTCGACCCACAAGAGCTTCTTATCTGGCGGATCGGAAAGAGCCTTTCCACCTATGATCGCGCTTGCCGGGTGTGAGCAGCACGCCGTCACAACAAGAGAGGAGAGATAAAATGGCTGAAAGTATGGAAGGCAAAGTCGCCGTCATCACTGGCGCAGCATCCGGAATCGGTTTGGCAACGGCCGAGGCAATGATTGCGGCAGGAGCGAAGGTTGTGTTTGCCGACCGGAACGAAAGGGCACTGGAAGAGATTCGCTCCAAGCACGGGGATGCAGCGATTCCGCTCGTCGTCGATCTACTTGACGCCGAGAGTTGCGCTTCGATGATCCCCGGCGCGCTGGAAAAAGCCGGCCAGATCGACATCCTCCACTGCAACGCGGGCACTTATATCGGCGGCGACCTGATCGATACCGACGCTGCCACTATCGACCGCATGCTCAATCTGAACGTCAACGCGGTGATGAAGAACGTGCGCGATGTGATCCCGCACATGATGGAGCGCGGGATCGGGGATATCATCGTTACCTGCTCCGTCGCCGGCCATATGCCGATCCAATGGGAGCCGGTCTATTCGGGCTCGAAATGGGCGATCACCTGCTTCGTCCAGACCATGCGCCGGCAGTTGAACAGACACGGCATTCGCGTCAGCCAGGTATCGCCCGGCCCGGTCGTGAGCGCACTTCTCGCGGACTGGCCGGAGGAAAACCTACGCAAAGCCAAGGAGTCCGGCAGCCTGATCGAGCCAACCGAGGTCGCCGACGCGATCATGTTCATGCTGACGCGGCCGCGAAACGTCACGATTCGTGACATGATCGTACTGCCGACCAATTTCGACATCTGAGGACTGCCTGGATGGTCTATCAGGAGCGTTTCCGCCTCGAGGGCGAGCAGGCCGTCGTTACCGGCGGCGGGCGCGGCATCGGCCTTGCTTGTGCCGAGGCGCTGGCGGAGGCCGGCGCGCGGCTTATTGTTATCGAGCGGTCCGAAGAAGACGCGACCGAAGCGGTAGCTCTTCGGGAGAAGGGTTATGACGTGGTGATCGCCATCGGCGATGTGACGGATGCGGCTCGCATGGAAGCCATTGCCGCTGAACTAGCAAACAGCGGCTCACCTGCGACCATACTCATCAACAATGCCGGCGCAGGGCACAGTGGCATCGCCTGTCAGGATGTGACCGATGAGGACTGGCTGCGTGTCATGGACGTCAACGTAAACGGTGTCTTCTGGTGCTCACGCGCCTTCGGGCGGCACATGATCAGGACCGGCCGGGGCGTGATCGTCAATCTCGGTTCCATGTCGGGCACGATCTGCAACCGCCCGCAGCCGCAGACGCCGTACAACGTCTCCAAGGCTGCCGTGCACCATATGACGCGTTCTCTTGCCGCTGAATGGGCTCAGTACGGCGTGCGGGTAAATGCGGTCGCGCCAACTTACATCGAAACACCCATGGTGCATGCGGTGCCGGCCAACAAGGACCGTATCCCGCAATGGCTGGCCGATACGCCAATGGGGCGGATGGGGCGGCCCGAAGAAGTAGCGAGTGCCGTCCTGTTCCTCGCCTCCAATGCGTCTAGTTTGATGACAGGAGCGATCGTCGAGATCGATGGCGGCTTCACCTGCTGGTAAGAAAGGCAGGAGCGAGGCAATGGATCTGGGTTCGAGCCGGAGAAGATCGACTGGAGTTCTATCGAGCGGCCGGCCCGCGCCGTGCGCGTGTCTCAAGTCGCTCGACAGTCCCGCTTGATCAGATCGGCGCCCTTTTCGGCGAGGCAATAGGTGGCGGCAACAGTGTTGGCCGATACGATCGTCGGCATTATCGAAGCATCGACCACACGCAGGCCGGAAGTGCCGTGGACACGCAGCGTTTGCGGGTCAACCACCGCTTCCGGCCCCTGCCCCATGGCGCATGTGCCGACCGGATGGAACAGTGTGCCGGCACACTGCCGGATGAAGGCGTCGAGGGCGCCGTCGCTCACCACATCGGGACCGGGATCAATCTCGGCATCGAGATGCGGCTCAAGGGGTTTCTGTGCCATGATCCGACGGGCCAGCCGGATCGACGGCCGCTCATCGGGATCGGCGCTTTTCAGCGCGACACAGCCGATGCTGCCGGGCCTGAGCTGACAGATATGCATGAGAAAGCCGTGGCCGGTGAAACCGGATGCGGCTTGCGTGTTGGCGCGGCCGGTGCAGAAGAAAAGCTGGATATCAGGCCTGTCGCTTGCCGGATCGGTGGAGATGAAGCCGCCGCCCTCACCCGTTGTGGAGGAAAACAGCCCGCGCTTGCGGAAAATCCAGTCAAGGACGTGCAGCACGTTGCGCGGAAGCGCCTTCCACGAGAGGCCGTAAGGTGCGGTGGATTTGGCGCGGTATTCCAGCGTGACGTCGAGATGATCCTGCAAATTCTCGCCGACGCCGGGCAGATCCTGCACCAGCGGAATGCCATGTTTGGCAAGCTCGCGCGCCTTGCCGACGCCCGACAGCATCAGAAGCTGCGGAGAAACGAAGGCACCGGCTGCAAGAATAATCTCCCGCCCAGCGATGACACCGGTCTCGGCACCGCGCTTCCAAGCGACTCCGGTCGCCGTACTGCCCTCGAACATGATTTTGGTGACCTGCGTATCAGGGATCACGTTGAGGTTCGGCCGTTGGCGCACGGGATCGAGATAGGCGCCCTCGGCGGTGACGCGCTGCCCGTCCTTTTGCGTGAAGTTGTAGAGCCCGACGCCATTCTGCCGGGCGCCGTTAAAGTCCGGATTGAGTTCGTAGCCGGCAAGCTGCGCCGCCTCAAGATATGCATAGGCCATCCTGTTGACACTGCGCAGCGGCGCGATGTTGAGAGGGCCGTCAGTGCCATGGAAGGCCGGGCGATCTGCTCGGCAAGCGGGAGCTTGCCAAACCTGATGTGATTGCCCGAGCGGAGTTCGGCCAGCAGCTCGAAGCGCTCCAGCTTGCGAAAATAGGGGAGGAGGTCGTTAAAACCCCAGCCGGGGCAGCCGCCATCGCGCCAGCCGTCGAAATCGTCGCGCTGACCGCGCATAAAAATCTGGCCGTTGACGTTGGTGCTACCACCTGTGCCCTTGCCGCGCGGCAGGGCAATGGAGCGCCCCTGCAACCCCGGCTCCGGTTCCGTCTCGAACCATGACATGAATCTCGGCCCGCCGAGAAAGGCCAGCGCCGGCGCCATGAACGTGACCATGGCAAGCGGAATACGAACGATCGCCTTGCGCGTGTTTCGATCCGGCCCGGCCTCAATCAGCGCGACGCGGACGGCTGGATCTTCCGTCAGCCGGTTGGCGAGCACACAGCCGGCCGGGCCTGCCCCGACGATGACGTAGTCGAACGGCCCCAAGGTTTCAGAGCCCTTCGGAAAATTTGTCAGGGCGCGGCGAAAATGGTGGATTTCGAGAACCGGAGCGCAGCGTACATTTTTGTACGGGAGCACCGGAAGCGCAGAAAGCCACCATTTGCAGCCCGCGATCACGCATTTTCATAGGGCTCTCAGATGTCCTGATTTTGCGGCAGGATGACCAGATCGCGGATGGTGACGTTGGCCGGCCGCGTCAACATGTAGAGGACAGCATCGGCGACGTCTTCCGAGCGCAGGCCCTCGCGGCTTTCCACCTTGGCCTCGATCGCCGCCGGATCGGTGTAGCCCCACAAATCGTTGAGCACGACGCCGGGCGCAACGGCGCCGACGCGGATATTGTGTGGTGCCACCTGGCGACGCAGGCCATGCACGAAGGACTGGATGGCGTGCTTGGAGGCCGAATAAACGGGCTCCCAATGCAGCGCTTGATGGCCGGAGATCGACGAGGTGACGAGGATGTGGCCGGCTTTACGCTCGATCATGCCCGGGAGCACGGCATGGACCAGCCGGAAGACGCTGTTGACGTTGATCGATAGCAGTTCGTCCTAGGCGTCGGGCTTACCGTCGACGACGTCGCCCGGAATGTAGAGGCCGGCATTGGGCAAAAGGATGTCGATCCGGCCGAACCGACGAAGCGTCTCCTTGACGACCCGGTCGACTTCGCCGGCTTTTGTCAAATCGGCAGCCAGCGCCAGCGCGTTGCCTCCGCCGATCTGCACGACCACCGCATCAAGGCGCTCTGCGGAGCGCCCGACCAGGGCCAGCTTCATGCCTTCTGTGGCGAGCGTCTTGGCCATCGCCCGCCCAATGCCGGAACTCGCGCCGGTGACGAGTACCACCTTGCCGGATAAATCCTGTCCCATGCTCCATCTCCTCCCTGACCATGCCTGGCGCATCCTTCGTTACCCGAACGCTATGGCCGACCATTTAGTTCGTCAATAATAAAATTTCCTCGCGTAAAAATTACCGCATCGGGTGGATACGGCATCCGCGGCCTCGATCAAAGTGCGTGCAGCCACCGTATGCGTGCCGCCAGGTCCTCGGCTCCGAAAGCCAGCGAGCCCATGACGACGGTCTCCGCGCCCGCACTGCGCAGCAGCGGCACAGTGTTTTCGCGGATGCCTCCGTCGGCAGCTAGAACGACGCGCCTGCCGGTTTCCGATATGTATCGGCCAGCCTCCCGCAAGCGATCGGCGGCTGAAGGATCGAGACCCTGCCCCTTGACGCCAATCGCGGTGCCGAGAAGCGTCAGGAAATCGATACGGTCGAGAAAAGGACGGCTGGCGGCGACCGGCGTCTCGACGCGCAGCACCACCCCGGAGGCAAGCCCATGGTCCTTGATGCGCGTCAGCGCCTCGCCAGCGTTTCCGTTCTCGGCATGGACGCTGATCAGGTCGGCGCCCGCTTCGGCGAACTGGTCGACTTGGTCGTGGAGAACTGCGTCGGCGACCATCAGGTGGACATGGATCGGCAGAGTGGACGCCTTGCGCAGGCGCGCGGCAAGGTCCGGAAAGAACAAAAGCGCCGGCGCGAAATGACCGTCCGCCACGTCGATGTGAAGCACGTCGGCGTGGCTCTCAATGCGCTTCAGGTCGTCGGCAAGATGGATAAGATCGGCCGACCACATGGAAAATTCGGCAAGCAGGCGACTGTGTGGCAGGTCGGCGAGCCAGGTCGGGCTGGGCATGGTCATAGGTCCTTGAGAAAAGCGATGAGCGCCGAATGGAAATCGCTGAGATAGGCCGGCTTGTCGAAACCCTTGGGCGTCAAGGTTTTCAGGACCGCGCCCGGGATGAGCCGCGCCAGGCGCTTGGCATGGTCCATCGGGTGTATGAAATCCTGTTCGGTGGCGAGGATGAGCGTGGGCACGGAAAGATTTGCCAGATCGGATTCCGTGATGCCCGGCCCGCCTGCGGAAATTCTTGTCAGCAGCGCCGACGTGACCGCGACCGGCTCTCGATCAAAGAAACCGAGCAGCGAGGCCAGATTGTCCGGCGCTTCGCCGGCCAGCAGCGCGCGGGTGCGACCTGAGACAAACGCCGCGCGCGCTTCGTTCAGCGGCAACCGATCGAGCAACTCGCCGACTTCGAGATTTGGCTGCATGTTGTCGGGCGCCGGTTCGACCACCCAGGCAGGCCGCGCAAGGACCAGTCCGCGCACCAGTTCGGGGCGCCGGACGGCGATGCGACTGGCGATTGTCGCACCCATCGAAATACCGCCGATGGCGACTGGCGGCAGGCCGAGATATTCGATCAGCGCGGCGACATCCGCGGCGAAAGTCGCGATCGAGAAGAGTTCCCCCGCCTGCGAGGCGCCATGGCCGCGGCACTCCAGCGTGATCAGCCGAAATGCCGGATCGACCGGAAAGGCTTCCGCCGTCTGCCGCGCATCGCCGCAAAGACCGTGCTGGAAAACAACCGGCAGGCCGTCGCCGCCGGAATCGTAAGCGGCGAGCGTCAGCCCATCGCAGATAAAATCGAAGCCTCGCAGCCATTCGAACTTCATCGGATCAGATCGCCGAGAAATGCGGCAACCCTCGGCGCCTCATGCGCGGCGAGGCCGTGGGTCACCAGATCGCCGTTGAAGTCTACAGCGCGCAGGCGCGCTATATAGTGGGGATAGTCGAGTACGCCCTGCCCGGCCGTCGCGAACGCGCCAGTCGCCGTGCGGTCCTTCGCGTGACCCATAACGATGCGGTCGGCCAGCAGGTCGATCGCCTCGGCGACGATGCGGCGCTGGTTGGAAAGCGACGCTTGCTCGAAGAGGTTTGCCGGATCGAGGACGATGGCGAGACACGGGCTGCCGATTTCGTCGAGAAGGCGGCGGGCCTTTGTCGCGGAATCGACGATGTTGGCAAGTTCCGGCTCGATTCCGAGCTGAAGTTCAAAGCTTTCGGCGATCGATACCGCCTTCTCCATCTCGGTCCGCATGTCGCGCCAGGCTTCGGACGAGGCGTTGGCGGGGTGGCCGCGCCACTGGTCGTCCGGATCGCGAGTGCCGGTACAGAGCGTAATGAGTTTCGTTCCCATCGCTGCGCAGGCTGCGGCGATCACCTCCAACCGGCGCAGTCCGTCGGCGCGCACCGCCGGATCGGGATGCGCCATGTTGTAGGTGCCCGAAACGGCGCAGAGTGAAATGTCGTTTTCTTTCGCAGCGTTGGCGACTGCGGTAGCAACCCTCGGCGGAATTTCGTCCGGCATGGATGGCAGGCCGGAACACGCTATGTTGTATTGCGCCGTCGCGAAGCCGGCCGCCTTGACTTGCGCGAAAACGGCATGCGGGTCGGTTTCCGAAAACGTCTTGGCGAAGATGCCGAGGCGCATCAGACCTCTCCCGACACTTCGTCGAGGTGTACCGGCTTGCCGCTGCGCACCGACTCTGCGATCGCCACCATGGCGCGTACCGAGGCGATGCCGTCATCGATGTCGGCACCACGCATCGGCGCACCGTCGAGGATGACGTCGGCAAAGCCCTCCAACTGGCGGCGATAGAAATGGCCGTCAGCGCCGAGTACGCGGCGCGACCCGCCCTCGGATTCATGGAAAATGTCGACTTCGCTGGACTTGTAGTACCAGGGATTGAAGGTCTTTCCGAGGATCGAGCCGTTCTCGCCGTAGATCTGGAAACCTTCGTGCCAGTCCATGCGGACGGCGACCGTCAGGTCGAGATGGCCGAGCACGCTGTTGGCGAATTCGACGTCGACGAACCAGCAGCGCATGCCGCCGCGCTGGCTTTGGCGGGCGTCGACCGCGACCAGGTCGCCCCCGAAATAACGCGCGGTATCAACGAGATGGCTGCCATGGGCGAGCATGTAGTAGCGATCGAGATTGCTCTTGGGGTCGACGGAGGGCTTTTTTGCCGCCTTGCTCGTGACCATCAGCGGCTGGACCGCGTCGGTCATCGGATAGCGATGGGTCGAGTCGCAATACCAGGCTTTCAGCGCCACCAAGGCGCCCATGCCGTCGTCGATGAAGTCGCGTGCCGCCTGCAGGCCGGGGTCGAAACGCTTCATGTGACCGACCTGAAGCACAAGCCCGCTCTTCACCACCGCCGCCTTCAGTTCCTCGACCGCCTCAACGCTGGTGGCAACGGGTTTTTCACAGAGCACATGCTTTCCGGCGCCGAGCGCCCGGATCGCCGCCGGAACATGAAACGGGTCCGAGGTAGCGATGATCACCGCCTCGAGGTCGGGATCAGCCAGCATGGCATCATAGTCGGCAAAGCTTTTCTGCGGCGCGTACGTCGCCGCCATGCGCGCCCGCAGATCGTCGGCGACGTCACAGATGGCGTAGAGGTCGGCGTTATGCGCCTTGGTGCAGCTTTCGAAATGCGCCGCCTGGGCAATCGGGCCGCAGCCGAGCACGCCGACTCTGAGCCGCCGGTCCTGTTTCATTGGCACGAAGATCTCCTATGGATTCCCATTCGATCAATCCGCGGCCGCGCAGCATTTGAACACAACATCGTCGACCGCGGGGTCGATGATGCGGCGCTGCAGATTGGCCGGCTCGCCCGCGCCTCGATCAAGCGGCGGCGGCGATTGTGGCCGTCCTTCTCGGTGCAAACGAACTCGACGAGCAGTTCGCCCAACGAGCCGATTCCGCCACTTCCTGATTGTTCTCCACTCATTGCCGGCACTTCCAAATTTTGTTGAAGCATGTAAACATACAGATTGTCGCGCGCTAACCAGATAAAAAGTTTGCCGCTCGGCAAAATTGTGCGTCTCAGACTGACCGAGAGAGAGATGAAGGAAAAACCCGTCCGGACGATGGAAGCCTTCGCGGAAAGCGTCGGCCTGTCGCGCCCGACGGTGTCGAAGTATTTTCAGAATCCCGCGTCGGTCCGTCCCAAAGTGCGCGAAAAAGATCGAGACGGGGCTGAAGGCAACCGGCTTTCGTCCCAACCTTTTCGCCGTCAACCTCAACCGCCGCCGTTCGAAAATTCTCGGCGTGATCTTCCCGACCTCGCTCGATCCGTTCTACATGGGGCTTCGACGCCGCATAGAGACGGAAGCCACGGCTAACGGCTACCTGCCGTTCGTCTTCTCTTCCGACGGCAGGGCCGAGTTGGAGGCCGAGGCACTGGAGACACTGACCTCGCTCAACGCGGCGGGTGTCATCATGGTGCCGGTCGGCGGCGACGCAGCGCATCGCAGCAAGGTCAAGGCGCTGGCGCGGAACATCCCGGTCGTCTTCATCGACGCGCCTTTCGACGACGAGGAAGCCTTCGTCGGCACCAACAACGTACAGTCGATGGCACTGATCACCGACTATCTGACCCGGCTCGGCGACCGCCCCTGCTATTTCGACATGCCTTGGGTCAATTCCAACGCGCGGCGACGGCGCGAAAGCTACATCGCGACGATGCGGCGGCGCGGAATGGAGCCGGAGGTGATTCCGGTGCAGCATTCGACGACATGGGATTTTGAGCGCTACGCCTACGACGAGGCCAGTCGCCTTTTGCGCGAGCGCGGCTTTCCGACCAGCATCGTGCTGTGCGGCAACGACCGCGTCGCCTTTGGCGTGCTCGCCGCCGTTAACCAGGCGGGTAAAAAGGTCGGCATCACGCCAGATTGCGATCTTAGGGTGGCTGGGCACGACAATCAGCCCCTCTCCGAATATATCTGGCCGCCCCTTACCACTGTGCAGCAGAACACGGCCGAGATGGGCAGGCGGGCGATCAATCTTCTACTTTCGCGCATCGACAGCTCGCGGGTTTTGGACGAGCCGCGGACACGCGGCGAACACATTCTGGTCAATGCCGATCTGGTCCTGCGCTCCTCGGCGTGATCGCGCGTCAGCCGCCCACCATCAGCTTGACCACCTCGTCATGGGTCGTCTCGGAAATCTTGCGCTCGCCGGCGGTGACGCCGCGGCGCAGCACGATGATCCGGTCGGATACGGCAAAAATGTCCTGCAGATTATGCGAAATGAAGATCACGCCGCGCCCTTGCGCCTTGAGCTGATGGATGAGCGAGATGACCTTGCGCTGCTCGGGCACGCCGAGTGCGGCGGTCGGCTCGTCCATGATCAGGATCTGGGCGTCCCAGTAGACAGCGCGGCCGATCGCAACCGCCTGGCGCTGGCCGCCGGAAAAATTACTGACCGGTGCCTCCATGCGCGAGACGTGGAAATCGAGCAGCGCCATGGTGTCGCGCGCGGCGTCGGCCATTCTCTTGCGGTCGAGCACCGGCAGGAAACCGAAGGCTTTCCGCATCGGCTCACGGCCAAGGAAGATGTTGGCGCCGATCGACAGATTGTCGGCAAGCGCTAGATCTTGGTAGATCGTCTCGATGCCCCTGTCCCGTGCTTCCTGCGGCGTCGAGAAACTCACGGGCTCGCCCTTCAGCCGTATCTCGCCGGATGACGGCCTGTAGACGCCGGAGATCGCCTTGATCAGCGTCGTCTTGCCGGCGCCGTTGTCGCCGGCGAGCGCCACGACCTCGCCGGGGCGCACGACCATCGAAAAGTCCCTTAGCGCCTGCACCGCGCCGAAATGTTTCGAGAGGTCATTGATCTCGAGAAGAGGTTGGGCCGCGTTATTCATCCACCCGACCTCCACTGAAACGACGCTGCGCCTGATCGATGAGCACCGAAATGATGATGACGACGCCGACGCTGATGAACTGCCAGAACGGCTCGACGTTGACGAAGACCAGGCCGTACTGGATGACTGCGATGACGAAGGCACCGGCGACCGTGCCGAGAATGGTCCCGGAACCGCCGAACAGGCTGGCGCCGCCGATGACCACCGCGGCCACGCAGTCGAGCAGAAGCGGTTCGCCCGCTTGGGCGGCGCCGGCATTGAAGCGTGCCGAATAAAGCACCCCGGCCAAGCCCGCGCAGCCGGCGGACAGGATGTAGAGCCTGAGCAGGTGCGCTTTGATGTCTATGCCAGCCCGGCGAGCCGCCTGCACATTCGCGCCGATGGCGTAGTTGTGCTGGCCGAACCGCGTCTGGCTCAGCACGTAATGCATGATCAGTACGAACACAGCCGTGATGAGCACGATGTAGGGCACACCGAGGAAGCGGCCGTTGCCGATCAGCGCGAAGAATGAGTTGTTGACCGGCACCGTCGTGCCGCCGGCGAGCAGGAACGCCACGCCGCGCGCCACCCCGAACATGCCGAGCGTGCCGATGAAGGGCGGCACGCGCAGCCGCGAGACCAGCAGGCCGTTGATGACGCCCGGAACGCCGGCGACCAGAACGGCGACCATGAAGCCGACCAGAACGGCGAGCGGCATCCCCAGCGACGGCGTCACGGCATTGATCACGTGGGCGGCGACCACGGCGGCAAGGCCCATGATGAAGCCCAGCGAAAGATCGATGCCACCGGAAATGATGACGAAGGTCTGTCCCATCGCCAGCAGCAGCGGCGCGACGGCAAAGATGGCAATCGACTGCACGTTGAACGGGTTCAAGATGAACGTGCCGCCGAAATCGAACCGGGCCCAGGCTTCGAAGACCAGGATAAGCGCGGCAAGGAAGAGCCAGGCGCGCAAATCGGCGATGTGCTGGACCACAGTCTTGGCGCGGTCGGCGTGGTCGGCCTGCGGCTTGGGATGCGTGTCAGCGACCAACGGGTCGGCCTTTGTTGTCGTCATGGCTGTACCTGCTCGGCGGCAGCCCTGAGGCTGGCTCGCAAGAATGGGTCACGCGAAAAAGACCGGCTCCCCGGGTGCGCCCAGGGGAGCCGGCTCGCGCTCAATCGGAGTAGACGTATTTCGCGACGTTCGGATCGGCGACATTGGTCTTGTCTATCACGGTGAAACCCGTGCCGATCGAGACCGGAATGGACTGGCCGCTCAAATGCGCGAAGGCCGAAACCACGCCGTAATAGCCGATCTCGGCCGGATGCTGGGCAATCGCCACATCGACGAGGCCGCTATTGATGTTGTCGACGATCGAGGTCGGCGCGTCGAAGGCGACGACCCGGATGTTGCCGGACTGGCCGGCCTGCTGCACGCCGTTGCCGGCGCCGAGCGCCGAGAACAGGTTTGCGCCGAACACGCCTTTCAGATCGGAATTGCGGGCGAACACGGCCTGGAGCTGGCTCGCCGCCTTGTTGGCGTCGTTGTCGTTGAACTGGGTTTCGAGCACGGTGACCTTCGGGAATTCCGCAGCCATCGCAGCCTTGAAGCCTTCCTCGCGCTGGTCGGTCGTCGAGATGCCAGGCTTGACGTTGGACACGTAGACCTTGCCTTCGCCGCCGATCGCTGCGGCCAGCGCGCGGGCAGCCATCTTGCCGCCAAGCACATTGTCGGAAGCGATGTAGGAGAGCGGGAAGTCGGCGTCGCCCGCGCCGGTCTGATACATGCCGGTGCCGATGAAGGTGTCGACGGTGATCACCGGAATGCCGGCATCGTGCGCTTTGCGTAGCGGCTCAATCAACTGGGTCTTATCGGTCGGCGCGATCAGGATGGCCGACGGTTTGGCAATCACCGCGTCGAGCACCGGAACCTGGGTGACGGGGTTGAAGTCTGGCGCGCCCTGGAACACCAATTCGACGCCGAGCGCGTCGGCGGCGGCCTGGGCGCCCTTGCGCATGGTGATGTAGAAGGCATCCGTGGTCAGGCCCGGAATGAGGGCAATGCTGTATTTCTTGGCGTCCTGCGCCTGCGCCGAGACTGTTCCCAGTCCGATCGCGGCGGCTACGCTCGCCAATGCGGTGGCCTTCAGAATTGAACGACGCTCCATGGTTTCCTCCCTGATGAGCGGTGCTGTTGGACGTTCACTGAGCCTTAGAATTCGTGCGCTCAATCAACGTATGATTGGGTTCGACTTGGTCTGACGTCAAGTGCAATTTTTTGCTGAAAGCAATTTCACGATACGATCTGCGCGATATCACCGTTGAAAACAAGCCCGCTTCCGCCATCGCCCGTGCTGCTTCCCCCTTTGCGCGCTCCGGCATGCGCACAAAAAATCCCTCATTCTCGCTTCTCGTCCGAATACAAGCCGGCGCCATTCGGCTGTCAATAGTTTAGTGCGTGGAAATCTGAAATTTTCCGCGATGAAAAATTCGTCTAAGCTCGATCGAGGATTGCCTCCGCCGTGCGCGTATCTGTGACCAGAGCCGAGATCAGGCCGGCGCGGGCCGCGCCGACGATCGCTTCTGCCTTGTTCTCGCCGACCGCGACGCCTATCACCAGGGGGGCGTTGCGCAGTTGCGATGGCGACGCTGCGATCATGCGGCCCTCGCCCTCCCAGTCGATCAGCCGGCCCGCGGCATCGAAATAGTGGCGGATGACGTCGCCCGCCGCGTCGACCAGCGCCTGCTCGCTCGGCGTCGCGGCGCTGGCATCCGGAGTATTCGCGGCATGCGGCAGGCCGACGCCGACGACCGCCGCATCGATGCGATCCCACAGGGCAACGCTACCGGCGATGACCGGATCGGCGAGGAAAGCGTCACGCGAGACTGACGAGGGAAGGTAGGGCGCGTGGACGAAATGCGGCACGCCTCCGGCCTGTTCCGCCGCCAGCCGCACGAACTCGTTGACCTGAAAATGCGGCTGGTGCTGCTGCATGCCGCCGGTGGCCGGCACCACAAATACACCTGGGATAGGCGGCAGCCCTGCCTCGACGACTGCGCGCACCGCCCTCCCCCAACCGATCGCCAGCACGGAGCCGGAATGCAGCCCGGCCTGCGCGAGCATCGCTCCCAACGGCTCCGCCAGCGCCGGGAGAATGCCGGCGCTCGGCGCCTCCACCACGGCGGCCCGCTTGAGCCCGAGTTTGCCGATCAGATCGCTCGTCAGCGCATCGGGAGCGGCGAGGTCTCGTATCTCGATGCGCACGATGCCTTCGGCGCGAGCCCGCCGCAGTATGCGCGAGATGGTCGCCGTCGAAACGCCGAGGCGCTTGGCGATGTCGACCTGGCTCATGTCGCCCTCGTAATGCAGCTTGGCGACCGCGTGCAGCGTGGCGCGCGAATTTATGTCGGACACGAGTTGCGGAGGCAGCTTGCAATTCCTTTCAGCAATATGTTACATATTAGGCGTTAGGACATCGGCACGCAATAACCAATCCGCTGGCGGCATGCCAGGGAATCGCATTGCGAGCAGCAGTGAATGGAACCATCATGGCACGCATGACCACAGCCGAATTGCGCGGCTACCACCAGATCTGCGGCAGCGACGGCGCCATGATGGTGATCGCCTGCGACCAGCGCGGCAGCATGCGCAGCCTGCTCACTCCAGACAAGGATGAGCAAGCGAAGATCGACAATGACATGCTCGGGGACGTCAAGGCCGACATTACCCGGTATTTGGCGAGCAAGGCGTCCTGCGTGCTCGTCGATCCGATCTGCGCGGTGCCGAACCTGGTTGACAAAGGTCTGATCGATCGCGGCACGGCGCTTTTGATCGGCCTCGACGCCTCGGGCTGGGACACTACGCCGGAAGGTTACCGGCTGTCGAAGCTGGTTGACGGCATCACAGCGCGGCGCGTCCGCGAACTTGGGGGCACCGGCGGTAAGATCATGGTCTACCTGCGCTCCGACACGCCCGCAGCGAATACCCACAACATCGCCATTCTGGATCAGGTGATTGCGGACTTCGTCAAAGAGGACCTGCTACTGGTGGTCGAGTTCCTGACTTATGCGCTGGAGAGCGAGACCCCGGAAGCCTATGCGGCGAAAATTCCCGAACTGATCCAGGGCGGCTCGAAAATCTGCCTCGATCGCGGCTCGAAGGTGCTGAAGATCCCCTATCCCGGTTCGGCGGAGTCCTGCGCGGCGGTGACGAAGCTGGCCGGCGACGTGCCGTGGGCGGTGCTGTCGGCCGGCGTCAATCACGAGACATTCTTGAGCCAGGTCGACATCGCCATGGAGAGCGGTGCGTCGGGTGTGATTGCCGGCCGCTCGCTGTGGAAGGACTGCATCTCGCTCGACCGCGCCGTCACGAGGCAGCGGCTGGAGACAATCGCCGTACCACGCCTGCGTGAGATTCAGGCGGTGATTGCCCGGCATCGCGCGCCGGCCGTTAAAGTCGCCTGACCTCGACGCCATGAGCAGAACCGCGATCGGCGTCGACATCGGCGGCACGCATCTGCGCGCCGCTGAGATTTCGGCCCACGGCGGGATCCTGCAACGGGCTAGGGCCGCCAGTTCGCCCGATCCGGAAATCGTACTGGCACGGATCATCGAACTGATCGCAGGACTCGATGCCGCCTCGGCTTGCGCCATTGGCATCGGTGTGCCCGGCCGCGTCGATTTCCAGAATCGCAGCGTGTTCTCGGGCGGTTTCGTCGATCTTTCCAAGGTGGCGCTTTTCGACCGCATCGAGCAACGCTTCGGACTTCGGGTGACCGTCGACAACGACTGCACCATGGCGCTGGTTGCCGAGGCTGCCCACGGTTCCGCCAAAGGTCGCCGCGATATCGTGATGCTCACCATTGGCACCGGCATCGGCGGTGCGGCGCTTGAAGGCGGGCGCGTGCTGCGCGGCCGCGCCACGGCGGGGCAACTCGGCCATATCGGGATCGATCCGCACGGGCTGACCTGCGTCTGTGGCAAACGCGGCTGCGTCGAGACTACGAGTTCCGGCACTGCGCTCGGCCGGCATATCGCCGAGGCTGGACTTGCCGCCGGGACCACGGCGGCCGAACTCTTGGAGCGGCGCGAACAGGGCGACAAGGTCGCCATCCACGTCCTGCACGCCTGGGCCGCACCGCTGCGGCGGGCGATCGACATCCTTGTGACCACACTTGACCCGGAAATCGTTGTGCTCGGCGGCGGTCTGGGCGGGGCCGCCTGCGCGGCGCTTTCCGCCGTTCCGGAAGCGAAATCCTGGTTCGAAAGCCATGTCGTGCCGGCCGCCCTTGGCGACGATGCCGGCGTCATCGGCGCCGGTCTCGCGGCGCTGCGGTCGGCGGCTCCTGCTGGCAAGAGGCTCGTCATGGTCAATGGGGTGCCAGCCAGCGGCAAGAGCAACGTCGCTCGGGAACTGTCGCAGGCGACTGGCTGGCCGGCTCTTTCGCTCGACACAGTCAAGGATCCCTTTCTCGAAGAAATCGAAAGCGTCGACAGATCCTTTAACCGCAAACTCGGCCGCGCCAGTCTCAGGGCGATGTTTTCAGTCCTCGCCGAAGCGCCGGCAGGTACGACCGTCATCATGGACGCCTGGTTCGGATTCCAGCCGCGCGAGTTTTTGGAGGGCCTGATCGCCAAGTCGGGTGTCGATGCGATCGCCGAAATCTGGTGCGCCGCGCCGCCGCAGGTGATCGGAGCGCGCTACCATGCACGCACCGGCAAACGCCCGCCCGGCCATCCCGGCGCAGACTATGTGCCCGAGCTGATCGAGCTCGCCGGCCGCGCCGAGCCGATGCGGGTTGGCCCGGTGATCGACGTCGACACCACCATACCGATCGATGCCGGGGCACTGCAGAGGTGGGTCAATGAGGCGCTGACCTTAGACCGCCACCCGTAATCTGCCATCGAGCAATGTCGCCGACCCGTCGCCCTGCAAACCACGCGTGATACTGCCATTGGCTGGCAAGAGCGGGATGAGGCAAGCCTGGAACGCGTGATAGAGGTCGGGTTTGCCGACGAATACGCGATTGACCGGTTTCAGCCCGGGGCCGAGTTCAGGATACCAGCCGCCCCGTTCATGGTCGATGAAATGGTCGGTTACAAACCCCCAGATGCGTCGATACCACTCCTCGAAGCGTGGATCTGGATCGACCGATGCCAGCACGGCCGCCGCTGCTATGCCTTCCGCGCAAGGCCACCAGAAGCGGTCGGACTGGTCCGGCCGGTCTTCCCAGTCGAGCGTGTAATAGAAACCGCCGGTCTCGCGATCCCAGCCGATTTCCGTCGTGTTGTGGAAAAGTTGCTTCGCTGCGTCCTTCATCCAGCCATGCTTGCGTCCGCCGAGTTCCCAGAGATGGACCAGCAGGCGGCTCCATTCCAGCGCATGCCCGGGCGTTGTGCCTTGTGGCCGGAACATCGGATCGCCGGCGTAGTTTCGATCGACCTGCCAGTTGCTGTCGAAATGCTCGGCTACGCGCCAGCCCTGCTCGCGCGCATGGCGATCGATGATTAGTGAAGCGATGCTCTCTGCCATGCCCAGATATGTCCGGTCGCCCGTCGCCTCGAAGGCGGCCATCGTCGCCTCGGTCAGGTGCATGTTGGAATTCTGGCCGCGATAGTTGCCCAGCAGCTGCCAGTCGGCCGCATATTCCTCGGTCGTCGCGCCGACACTTTTGTCCCAGAAGCGGGTGTGCAGAACGTCAGTGATATCGGCAATCAGCCGGTTCGCATCCGGATGACCGACGACCTTCGCAGATGAAGCGGCCAGCAGCACGAAGCCGTGGCCATAGGCCTGCTTGGTGGCATCGGTCGGCTGCTCGTCGTCGACGGCCCAGAAATACCCGCCCGCCTGTTGATCGCGGTGGCGCCTCCAAAGGAAGGTCATCCCGTGGTCGACGACACGATCTGCGCCAGGAACCCCCAGCATGTGGGCGATGGCGTAGCAGTGCACCATGCGTGCGGTGTCGTGGATCTGCCGCTCCGCGCCAGCATGGCCGGGCTTGACCGGAAGCGGCATGCCGTCATCGTCGAGCGAGAAAAAGCCGCCAGACGGATTGAAGACGTTTCTTCCGAAGAAATCGAACAAGGCCTGCGCTTGCCCAAGCAGCCAGTGCCGGTGCGCCGCGCGCTCGACAAATCTCGGGCCGGTGGTTCCAACCCAACTCACCGCATGTTCCGTCTCCGGCATCGCCATCCCTCCGTTCCGGCCGCTCGGCAAGCGCGCCTTATGACGCTCTCTAGACGATGGCGGAGCCGTCTGGAAGCGGGGGGCTCGAGTCCATATTGTGGGGCCCTTACGAAAAACTCAATAAACTCAGTTAGTTATAAGACTGTTCTGGTGGGCCGGAGGATGAGACAGGAACTTTGATTTCATTGGCTTCTTCGTGGGCCAAAACCAAAAACCTTCCCGTATCGTTCCGTATGATTGCGCGAGAGCGATACAGGCGAATCTGGTGACCCTATGCCTCCTTCGCGCGCCAAGACCGGACCTTCCGGAACGTGCCTGTCGACTTCGGATAGGTGCAGTAAGCGGACACTCCGTGATCACCGTAAAAAATCCATGAGGCCGCGGTGACGCTTTTGAAGCACGGGCTTTCATCGCTTCCGCTATCAGTTCCGCGACTCGCCTCGTCTGCACCTAAGTTGAATGCCTTCTCCTTCCGAATGTGACGAGGACCGGATTTAGTGTGATGCCGCTGCTGTGGGAACCTGCTACCCTCACTCGCAGTAAAGACAGGCTAGCCGCACATGGAACGAAGACTTAGCGCAATACTTGCCGCCGATGTGGTCGGTTACAGCCGGCTCATGGGTCTCGACGAGGGCGGCACACTTTCTGCGCTCAAGACGCATAGGCGAGAGTTGGTCGATGGCAAGATCGCCGAACACCAGGGCCGGATCGTGAAACTCACAGGCGACGGCATGCTGGTCGAGTTCCAGAGCGTGGTGAACGCGGTCGCCTGCGCGACTGACATCCAACGCAGGATGCTCGAACGCAACGCCGACGTGCAAGAGGAGCGCCGCATCGAGTTTCGCATCGGCGTCAATCTTGGCGATATTATCTTCGATGACAACGACATCTATGGCGACGGCGTCAACGTTGCGGCGCGAATTGAAAGCATCGCCCGGCCCGGAGGCATCGCAATCTCCGGTACGGTTCGCGACCATCTAGGCAAGAATCTTGACCTCGACTTCGAGGACACCGGGGAACATGAACTCAAGAACATCGACCGGCCGGTCAGAGATCTACCACGTCGCACTCGCCGCGCCGTTCAGCTTCGAGGACAGCGCGGTGACCGCAACGCCTGAAATGCGCTTGAAGGAAAAACCTTCAATAGCCGTCCTGCCGTTCACAAATATGAGCGGCGACCCCGAGCAGGAGTATTTCTCCGACGGAATTACCGAAGATATCATCACCGACCTGTCGAAAATCTCTGGCCTCCACGTGCTCGCCCGCAATACGGTATTCACCTACAAGGGCAAGCCGGTGAAGGTGCAGCAAGTTGCGCGGGAACTCGGCGTCAAATTCGTGCTCGAGGGAAGTGTACGCAAGGCCGGTCAGCGCGTTCGCATCACGGGACAGCTTATCGACGGGGCGGATGGCGGCCACGTCTGGGCCGACCGATACGACCGTGAACTCACCGACATCTTCGCCATCCAGGACGAGATCACCCACACCATCGTGGATCAGCTCAAGGTCAAGCTCCTGCCGGCCGAAAAAAAGGCGATCAAGGCGGCTCCCACTCAGAACGTCGAGGCCTATACCTACTATCTGAGGGGGAGAGAATTTTTCCACCGGACGTCCAAGACCTACTATGTCCTGGCGAAGCGGATGTTCGGCAAGGCAATCGAGCTTGATCCCCTTTATGCGCGCGCCTACGCGGGCATCGCTGACTGCGACTCCTTTCTATTCCTCTATTACGACGAGAAGGTCTCCCCCGAGAGCATTCTCGCCAACAGCGGCAAGGCGCTCGATATCGAAAGTGGGCTGGCCGAAGCACACGCGTCGCGTGGTCTCGCTTTCTCGGTTAGCCAAAAATATGAGGAGGCCGAAAAGGAGTTCGAACAGGCTATCGCAAGTGATCCCAATCTGTTCGAAGCGCACTATTTCTACGCGCGCGCCTGCTATGCGCAAGGCAAGCTCAAGCAGGCTGCCCACCATTACGAACGGGCCGCCGAGATCAAGCCCGATGACTACCAGTCTGTTCTTCTGCTTATGCAGGTTTATCATTCTCTAGGGCGGCCGGAAGACGAAAGGGATGCGGCCCGCAAAGGCGTCGAACGCGCCGAGCGCGAATTGGCAAAGTATCCTGAGAACCCCCGGCCAGCCTATCTTGGCGCATCTGCCCTCGCCGTTCTTGGAGAAATCGAGCGTGCGAAGGAATGGTCCGCACGTGCTCTGGCCATCGATCCAGACGATATCCTGACCCAATACAACGTCGCCTGCTTCTACTGCGTTTCAGGCGAACTTGATCGTGCGCTCGATCTGCTGGAACGCCTGCTACCTGACGCCAACCATGAGACCAAAGCGTGGGTGAAGCAGGATTCTGACTTCGCGCCGCTGCACGAGCATCCGCGCTGGCAGCGCGTATTGGAGTTGGCAGCTTAGCGCCATTGAGCCGTGCCACTACCACATGCCTGATCTTGGCGGCACAATCGTGTCTCTCAGGGAAGGATGAATAGCCGCAAAGTATACCATTGGCGACGTTTGTGCCATTCGCGGTCAGGGACCGCTCAGGGTCAGATCAGGACAGTGCCCGTGCCAAGCTGAATGTCCGCTTGCGTAGATCTGAAACCAGGATCGGTGCTCCGATTGAAGGGCTCTACCGACCGCCTCGCCCTACATTTGCGATACGTTGTGCCTCTCGATTGCTGCTGCATGACTGGCGAGAAGGCTCATCGCAACAAATATAGCTACCCGGCCCATCGATGCTCTTTCCTTTCCGGTCGATCCGGTCGCGCATTGTATTGCTCAATTCGATCGGAGCTTGCCACTAATGCGTGCTTCGTCGCCGCAGCGACGCGCGAGTCGCCAACGCGCGGCACGCTTCTCGTCTCCGCATGGTCCTCAGGCGGGCTGGTTTCTCGTGGAGCGGACCCTGGGCTTTCGCCCCGCAACGTTGCGCGGCCGTTTTAGTCGCACGACCGTGCGGGTCGAGCAGGCCGAGAAGTCTGTTCTTGTATTGGGGTTTTGTGGAGTGCAACATTGGCTCTCCCCTTCGTCTGGGGCAAGAGCTCGTGTATCTCCCGGCCGGCTGCGCCCGTAACATCGTGCAACCGATAAATGAGTATATAGCATAATGGGTGCGTCGTCGATCGGTGGGCTTCTGTACGGAACCGGCATTGAACGCTTTGGAGCGGCCGTTGAAGCCGAAGCATCCGCATTGCATTCGCGATCGACCATTGGCGCGACCAAGCCGCTCCAGCTAGGTTATACGAAGGACAAACAACCACCCAACCGCGACGCTCCGCGGCTGTACGGCGGAACCGAATCCTTCGGCCGGCTCGATCGCGCCACTTACCGACCTTCCTAGTTACGACAGCTAAGGTGAATCGCTGTCCAATTGCAGTCTTTTCTCATTGGCCAATTCTGCCGAACGATTGTGCTGCATCAATCCGCGCTTGCGAGCGGCGAATTCGGCCGTCCACTGAATGGAGTCACCGTTTCATCGCTTCCACATCATCGCTGCCCCGGGTCGATCTCCTTCTTGAACACCGTTTGTCGACCTGATTCCGTTCGGGATCGAGCTCGGCTGGTGCGCTTGTCCGCCCAAAAGCCTTCCGAGTCCTTGACTGGGGACCCTCGTCGGCACGGATAACTTCGCGCCCCGAAATAAATTGGTCCAAGGAAGTTGGAAGGTATTTACCTGGACAGGCTTTAGGCGGAATATCGCATAGTGGGAGGAAGCAATCGGAATCCCCTGAATAAAAAAGCGCCCGAACGGCTTCCGACCGTTGGATGCAAGGGAGGATAATCATGAAACGCACTTTCCCGCTCGCGGCATGCGCCGCGGCGTTGTTGCTCGGCGTTCCGTCCGCATTTGCGCAGTCCGGTAGCGTCGAGAAAGCGGTTGGCGGCTACAGTTTCGAAGAAGCGGCCAAGGAGGCCGCCGGCACCAAGGACTTCCATTCGGCCGACGGGAAGCTCACTTTCGCCATCGTGACTCACACGGCCGGCAACGGTTTCTTCGATCCGGTGTATGTCGGGGCGAAGGTCGCCGGCGATCTGATCGGCGCCAACATCCTGCTGCTCGGCTCGGAATCGCCGACCGACGACCCGGCTCGCGAGATCGAGATCCTGAACCAGATCGTGCAGGATCCGACGATCGACGGCCTGATCATGACGACGCCGCAGGTCGGCGCATATAATGACATCGTCAAGGCCGCCGAGGCGAAGGGAATCCCTGTCGCGACGACCAATTCCTTTGACGGCACGATCCTTAACCGCAGCGGCATCAGCCATACCGGCCAGGACGCGTCCGCCGCCGCGATCGCCGGAGAGGCGCTGGTGCAATGCCTGGCGGACAAGGGCATCGAGAAGGGCACCATCGTGCTTCCGTCCTCGACCGCGATGGGCAACGTCGAGGTGAACAATCGCGTGACGGCCGCTTTCAACGCGATCGTCAAAGGCCTGAACGACGCCGGGAAGCTCGAGAACTTCAAGGTCGACGCCGGTCCGGAGAACACCGGCATCGACACCAATCCGAACGATCCGGTGAATGGCATTGTCACGCTGTTTGAATCGCGCGGCGACGTCGTTGGCGCCTTCGCCGGTAACAACGTGTTCACGCCGGCCCTTGCCAAGGCCGTCGCCCAGACCGGGAACACCGGCAAGATCTGTGCTTACGGCTTCGACCTCGGCCCGGCTCAGCAGGATGCGTTGAAGAGCGGCGACCTGACCGGCGCGCTCGGGCAGCAACCCTTCCTGCAAGGCTTCTGGCCGGTCATGCAGCTCTATCTGCAGATCGACCGCGGCATCGCGGCGGCCAACCTCGACACGCGCGCCCAGCTCGTGACGCAGGAGACCGTCGAGCAGGTCGGCAAGCGCTTCGAGAACTGAGTCCGCTCGAAACGTCTGAAATCGCTGCGGGAGGGCGCAGCTCCCCCGCAGCGCGACAGCAGGAAACCGACCAGAAGAGACCCATGGCGCTTACCGCGACCACATCGCTCGGCCGAGCGCCGTCCCAGATTGTCGGCGGCTGGGAGGCGGGGCTCCTCGCCTTGCTTTTGCTGCTCTATCTCGGCGGCGCTTTCGTCAATCCCGCATTCTTCGGGTCGACGGGGGCGTTTCACTCGCTGCTCCGCGACACCTCGCGGGTCGCCATCATCGCGGTCGGAGTGACTTTCGTCATCGTCAACAAGGATCTCGATCTTTCGGTCGGTTCCACTTACGGCCTGGTCGCCGTCGTCTTCGCCAGGCTGTTCGCGCCGAACTTTCTCGATCTCGACGTCGTCACGTCGGTGATCCTCTGCGCCCTTCTCGGCGTGTTGATCGGTCTCGTCAACGGCGTGCTCGTCACCATCCTGAAGGTGCCTGCGTTCATCGCCACGCTGACGATGCTCTTCATCGGCCGCGGCTTCGTGCTGGCGCTCACCCACGGCCAGGCCATCTACTACCCCGCCAAGGCGAGAGATTATCCGCTGTTCTTCCACCTCGGCGAGACCAATGTCTTGGGCTTCAACAACCAGATCGTGATTTTCGCCATTGTCGCCGTGATCGGCGCCTATGTGCTCGCCAAGACGCGCTGGGGCTACGAGACCTTCGCCACCGGGGGCAACGAACAGGCGGCCGTCTATGCCGGCATACCGACAAACTGGGTGCGCATCAGGGCCTACCTGATCTCTTCGCTCTGCGCGGCCTTCGCCGGCCTACTATCGGCGACCCAGGACAAGGGCGTGACGCCGCTCTACGGCGTCAGCGGCGAGCTGACAGTCATTGCCGCCGTGATCATCGGCGGCGCCTCGATTCTCGGCGGCCGCGGCCGGGTCGCCGGCTCATGCCTTGGCGCCCTCTTGGTGGTGCTGCTCGACAAGGTGTTGCGCGAGGGCTGGCCAATCACGCGCATCATCAAGATCGGCGAGGAGGAAGTAACCGTCAACGCGGTGTACTCCCTGCCGGTCGGCGCGGTGCCGGTCTTTCTCGGGCTGCTCCTCGTGATCGCCGTGCTTATCGAGCCCTATCTCATCCGCCGTCAGGTCGCGGCGCGTCTTTGGGCATGGCTCCGCGGCAGGCCGCCGCCCCCCGCCTACGAGATCGGCGGGGTCGCGATCGAGGGCGTCCAGACCAAGGGGGCAATGGCGACCGACATGGCGCTGTCGGCGGTCGGGCTCGGCAAGTTTCTGGCCCGGCGCGACGCGCTCGCCATCATCCTGACGGTGGTGCTGTGGCTGACAGGCTTCGCTCTCAGGCCCGATTACTGGTGGAACCTGTCCAACAGCTTCGCGATCCTGCTCAACTACACCGAATTGGCGCTGATCACGATCGGGCTCACCTATGTCATTGCCGCCGGCGATATCGATCTTTCCGTCGGGGCGGTGCTCGCGCTCGCCGGCAGCACTGCGGCTTATTTCTTGAAAGTCCTCGGCGCGGACCCCCTCACCGCGGTCACGATGGGCCTGCTCGCGGGAATGGCCGCCGGCCTCGTCAACGCCGTTGTCACAGTCGGGTTCAAGCTGCCGGCCTTCATCGTCACGCTCGGCATGTTCTACATCGCCCGCGGCCTGGCCGCCTGGTTCGTCGCCGGCCAGCAGCTTACCGGCTGGCCCGAGGGCTACAATCTGCTGGGCCGCAAGGTAAACGACATTCTGCTGCACTATCACATCGCGCTACCTGACGGACTGCTGCGCACGGTCGCCCAGGTGGTCAGTGTCCAGACCATCTGGATGCTGCTCGTCGCGCTCCTCGCCGGCATCGTACTCGCCTATACGCCGTTCGGGCAGAAGGTGTACGCGACGGGCGGCAATGTCCGCGCCGCCGCATACGCCGGCATCAACACCGACCGGGTGCGCTTGGTCGCGCTCATGCTGGCCGCGCTCTGCGCGACCATGGCCGGCATCATCAATGTCGCCTATTTCCGCAGCTTCAATCCGGTCGCCGGCCAGTTCCGCGAGCTCGACGCCATCGCCTCCGTGATCATCGGCGGCGGGTCGATTTTCGGCGGCCACGGCACCATCATCGGCGCGCTCGCGGGCGCAGCGGTGATCACGCTGGTCCGGGCGCTCCTGCAGCTAAATGTTCAGGGCTTCAGCATGCCGCAGCACTGGATCAATGTCTTCATTGGCGGCATCCTCATCGTCGCGGTGCTGACCGACATCTGGGTGCGCCAGGCCAATATTTTCGGACGCCTACGAACGCGCCTGGCAAGAGGCGCACAAACACCGGAAACCACGCATGCCTGACGGGACACCATCCGAGCCAATTGTGCAGATGCGAGGCATCGAAAAAGCCTTCGGCGCGGTGCAGGCGCTCCGCAATGTCGATCTCGTGCTTTATCCCGGCGAGATTCTTGGCCTCGTCGGCGACAATTCTGCCGGCAAGTCGACGCTCATGAAGATCCTGACCGGCGCCTATCAGCGCGACGCTGGGGAAATTTTCGTTGCCGGCCAGCCGGTTTACTTCAAGAGCCCGCATGAGAGCCGCGATGCCGGCATCGAGATGATCTACCAGGATTTCGCACTCTGCGGGAACATGGATGTCGGCCAGAACATCTTTCTTGGCCGCTGGCCGCTCAGGGGCCTCTTCGTCGACCGGAAGAAGATGTACGCGCAAGCCGACACAGTACTGAAGCGGCTCAAGGTCGACGTCAACTCCGTTTACCAGAAGGTCGAGAGTCTATCGGGCGGGCGCCAGCAATCCGTGGCGATCGCCCGCGCGATCTCGTTCGAGCCGCGCGTGGTGATCCTCGACGAGCCGACAGCCAATCTCTCGGTGATGGCGACCGAACGCCTGCTCGAAACCATGCTGGAGTTGAAGAAACAGGGCGTCGCCCAGATTATAATCTCGCACCGCCTGGTCGACATCTTCGCCGTGGGCGACCGCGTCATGGTACTCAAGCGCGGCGAAAACGTCGGCGACCGCTACGTCAGGGACACTGACGAGCATGAGGTCCTGGAGATCATCGTCTCCGGTACGCGAGAGCACGCACTTACGGCCGATGAGGCAAGGGCCACTTGACTGATCGTGGACCAATCTTCCTCGGCGCGGCTATCAACGGCCTTTCATTGCGGACGAGCTAGTTCCCCTCAAGAAGCACAAGCGGACACAACCGAATGGCGCCTTTCATCCTCCGTTGCAGACCTTGCAATGTGACCTTAGGCAGGTCGTCAACGGGTCACGAGCGCTGGTTGGGCCCAATGTCCGGTTTCTGGAAGGAAAATGGGGCCCGGAAGGTCAGGATTGGGTCAGTTCACGTCGATACGCAGTCCGCCTGAAGATCCGCTTCTGACATCCCGAGCCTCTAAGCCGCAAGTCCGCTAACGGGTCCAATTCAAGTCGTTTGACGCGTCGTTCCCAAGACTCGCCTGCTTGAAAGAGGTCCGCTAACGGTCCAGCCATTGCTGTGAAATTGAATCGAGCCTCAGGATGGCCGCGTCTATGAAGCCCCTTGTGACGATCGCTACTACAACGGCAATTATTGATGATGGCTGCCCGGCGGGGTTGCCGCCTCGCCGGGCAGATACCAGCCAGCTCTCGTCCTGACGCAGTACAGATCAGGATAGAATGCCCGCCAGGCACCGTGAGAACTGCCGCTCCCAAGTTTCGTGAGGCTTGAGTGCCTAACGCTAGGGGCTAACGCCCGAAAACGAGGATAGGCCTACGCCGCAAATCCCAGAAATCCGCGGCTTTTCCCCGATTCTCAGTGCGACTTTATCCACGTCCTCTAGGCATATGGGAAAATCCTCCTAGTCAATAGGAGGCCCACATGGAATCACAGCTTGCTCTCATTTCGATCGCAGCAGTTACGGTGCTTAGCGGTGGAGCGGCAGCTATAATCACACTCACGGTCGACGTTCGTAGCAGGCCAGGCATACAGAGCCTGGTCGAAGGTTTGATGCGTATCGCGGTACTCGGCGCAGGGGCGCTTGTTGCCCTGACGGATGGGGGAAGCCAATTGTGGGTATAGCGTCGCTCGTTGCCTTTGCGCTGGCCGCCTACGCTATCTGGCGGCCTTCGATGACGCTCAAATATGAAGCACACGACATCGGTTCTGCTGACCACCAGCGGGCGACCGAGTTGGAACGGGCAATCGCCTTGCTCGATGAACATAGAGCGAAGTTGCAAACGGAGATAGATGAAGCGTCGAGCGCTAGCTCTCGATTTGATCCTACCGGCCAATCATCGATGACACGTACCAATGCCCCGTATGCTGGATTAAACGATCCGAACAATCGCCATTGGAGCCAAGGGACAGTAGCACCGAGGACATCAATACCGGTGCAAGGTATGCAGCCACCAAGCAACCCACGAAATATAAGAAAGCCCGCCAGGACGAACCGTGGCGGGCACTCTGCGAGCAACCTTCACGGAATAACGGTTGGATCGGAGACGTTGTCGATAGAGAACGCCCGCCAAAGGGAGGTCATCGATATGCGCGTTTTTTTCACTGCCTGCACGACTGGGCCACGCAGTGAGGCTCCTTCTGTACCGTCAACCTCTCCACGGCGAACGGAAATGGCATGGGTATTGGCAGCAGCGGTGGCGGCTATTAAGGCATCGGATCTCACCATGAAAAGGGCCCGCCACCGTTTCCAGTGTCGGCGCGCCCAGCTCATCATTGAGCCGGGGCTGGGTCGGTAGTTGCAGGCGGCGCTGTGATTTCCGTGGGCGCCTCAGCGCCGGGCTGGAAAAAGAGGGAGTAGATGGCGATTAAAGCCAGAACAACAACGACTATGATTATCCAGTTTCGCGTATTCATGGTGGCGCGCCCCTCCTTCGTGACATCGAGGCCCCGCGTATGAGGATGTCATTCCCTTTTTCCAGGAGAGGCAAGCTGAATTTCTCTGCTTTACAGTTGTCGGGCAGAGAAAAGCTCGCCAGGGCGAACCGTCGCGGGCCTTGTCGAAAGCCGGAGACCTAATTCGTGATGGTCTTGCCGATGGTCGCGAAGGTCTCGTTTGTCCGCGAATTCCTTCGACTTCCCTTCCCAGACGACTTCGTTGACGATGAGGTCGGCGATCCTGGTTGCGGCGGACGCGTCCTTTGCGTTCAAATAGAGAACGAGTTGCCCGCTATTGAGATGGGCAGACGTCGTGTCCGCCTACGTGAGCAACAACTCAGTGCCCGTGGGCGAACTGTCCAAACTGATTGCCGACGTCTATACAGCGCTTGGCCAAATCAAATCAATGGCGCGCCCGCTTGGGCCATTCAGATCACGTGAGGCCCAGGTTACTGCAAACGAGCAGCGTGACCGGCTGAGGGACGAAGGCAAATACTGCAAATACTGATTGGCGTGACGCGGCCTTTCCCTTCTTGGCGCGAGCCGGCGTCGAAATGCGAGTAGCAACAAATGCTAGCAGATGGAAACGAGGCCAGCCTTGTTAATGACATCCAGTTGCATCATTCTCGGCCGCGACTAACCGGTCATCTGATGGATGTCGGATGAAGGTCGGAAACACCTGAACCGGAGATCAGGCCATGAGCAGCATGAGAGACCGTCAGCAAGGCTCCGAAAAAAAGTATGCGATGGACGAGGAATCGAAGTTCAAAGCCATGGTACGGCGCAACAAGTTGCTCGGCCTGTGGGCCGCCGAAAAGCTCGGCAAAACTGGCACAGAAGCCGATGCCTATGCGAAAGAGGTGGTGAGCGCGGACTTCGAGGAAGCAGGGGACGACGATGTGTTCCGCAAGGTGCGCGCCGATTTCGACGCGGCCGGCGTCGCCCAGTCCGATCGTGAGATTCGCGGCGTCATGGACGAACTGCTGGCGACCGCCGTCGACCAGATCAAGAACGCCTGAGTAGGGCCGATCTCACGGGAACCAGGAGCAGTCGACCCTCCCGTCCGGATCAGTTCAGACGTTCGCGCGTTTGGAGCTTACCGAACGGGAGGAAGAGCAATGAACGTCGCCAATCTGCAACTCGAAGGCCTACTTATGGCCATCGCATCGATCAATCATATCCTTGTTCGCAAAGGAGTGCTCTCGGCTGAGGAGGTAGACATAGCCTTGCGGAGAGCTGAAGCCAGCGAGATTGGCGAAGAACGGTCGGACGGTATGTCACCGTCAAGTCGAGATGCTGTCAACTTCCCGATCAGACTGCTGGAACTGGCCAATCAGTGTCAGCCCGAGGCGGATATACCGTCGTTTTCGAAATTGGCTCGGATGGTTGGCCAAATGAAAGAACCTTACAACGACCAGATGTGATGCCATCGGTTCCATGGATGGTTCGGATCGAACGGCCGGCCTTTCGAGATCGAAGAACAGTGCCGGGTCGCCCTTGTGCGGTCCTTATGGTTGACGACACCGCCCGAGGATGATGGCAATTGCGGTGACCAGGCTGCAAAGTTAGCACCCGGTGAGGACCGCCTTGTTTGTGAGGAGGTGAAGCGCTGTTGTCGTGGTTGATTTCATGACCACGATGCAAGCAGCGAGGATAGCCACGTGTCCATTCATCGGATGGAGATTGTGAGTGGGACAGGTCGGCGTCGGAGCTGGTCGACGGCGCTGAAGGAGCAGCTTGTCTCAGAAACGCTGGAGCCCGGGGTCACGGTGACCGAGGTGGCGCGCCGCCATGATCTCGATCGGTCGCTGATTTATCGCTGGCGTCGCGCCTTTGGGGTGAGACGCGTTCGTGCGGCCGGCGCCTTTCTGCCGGTTGAAGTCGTCGACGACGCCGTGGCAGCGACAGAATCTTCGCCGCCAAGGATGACCAGTGCTCCTGCGCCGGGCGCGGGGCGGATCGAGATCGAGTTCTCTGATGGCTATCTCGTGCGGGTCGACAATCAGGTCGATGACAACGCTCTTGCCCGTGTTCTGCGGGTTCTGGCGCGCCAAGGATGATTCCGGTCCCGACTGGCGTTCGGGTGTGGCTGGCCACTGGTCACACCGACATGAGGAAGGGCTTTCCGTCGCTGGCTCTGCAGGTCCAGGAGGTGCTGAAGCGTGACCCGCTGGGTGGCCATTTATTCTGCTTCCGCGGCCGCAGGGGTGATCTTTTGAAGGTCATCTGGCACGACGGCCAGGGGGCGTGCCTGTTCACCAAACGACTGGAGCGGGGACGCTTTTTGTGGCCATCGCCGGCCGACGGCGTGGTGACGATCTCGACTGCCCAACTCGCTTATCTGCTCTCCGGGATCGACTGGCGAAATCCGCAGGAAACCTGGCGCCCGACGTCGATGGGGTAGCGGTTTTGTCTTTGCGATCGGGGGAGGATGTGATTCGCTCGGGCCTGTGAAATCCGCCCCTGATTCGCTTCCGTCCGACCTTGCTAGCGCCCATGCGATGATCCTCGCCGAGCGGGCCGCGCGCATGGAGGCGGAGGCCGTTGCGGCGCGTGCTCAAGCGGTGAGCTCCTCGACAGAAGCGTTGATCGCATACCTCAAGCTGGAGATCGAGAAGCTGCGGCGCGAACTCTACGGCAGCCGCTCGGAGCGCAAGGAGCGGCTCCTGGCGCAGATGGAGCTGCAGCTGGAGGATTTGGAGGCGTCAGCCACCGAGGACGAGCTGGCCGCCGAGAAAGCGGCGGCGCAGACGCAGTCGGTCAAATCGTTCGAGCGCAAGCGGCCGTCGCGCAAGCCGTTCCCAGAGCACCTGCCGCGCGAGCGCGTCGTCATCGCCGCGCCCGAAAGCTGTCCCTGCTGCGGATCGGCGAAACTGTCGAAGCTGGGCGAGGACGTGACGGAGACGCTGGAAGTGATCCCGCGCCAGTGGAAGGTGATCCAGACGGTGCGCGAAAAGTTCTCGTGCCGGGAATGCGAGAAGATCGCGCAGCCACCGGCGCCCTTCCACGTAACCCCGCGGGGCTTCGCCGGCCCGAACCTTTTGGCGATGATCCTGTTCGAGAAGTTCGGTCAGCATCAGCCGCTGAACCGGCAGAGCGAACGATACGCCCGCGAAGGCATCGATCTGAGCGTGTCGACGCTGGCCGACCAGGTCGGCGCCTGCACGTTGGTGCTGCAGCCGCTGCATGCGCTGATCGAGACCCATGTGCTTGCCGCCGAGCGGCTGCATGGCGACGACACCACCGTGCCCATCCTGGCCAAGGGCAAGACGGCCACCGGCCACATCTGGACTTATGTCCGTGACGACCGGCCGTTTGGCGGAACCTCGCCGCCGGCCGCGCTCTACTACGCTTCGCGTGATCGACGACAGGATCACCCCGAGCGCCATCTGCAAGACTTCACCGGCATCCTGCAGGCCGACGCCTATAGCGGGTACAACACGCTTTACGATCCGTCGCGGGCTCAGGGACCAATCACACCGGCGCTGTGCTGGGCCCATGCGCGACGCCAGTTCTTCGAGCTCGCCGACATTGCCGCCAATACGGGGCGCGGAAAGAAGGCGCCGGCGATCTCTCCGGTGGCGTTGGAGGCGGTGAAGCGCATCGACGCGCTGTTCGACATCGAGCGCGACATCAACGGCCTGCATGCTCAACAGCGGCTGGCGGCACGCAAGGAAAGAAGTGTCCCACTGTTAATGAAGCTCGAAGAATGGCTGCGGGACGAGCGCTCCCGCCTGTCGCGCTCGGCCTCTGTCGCCAAGCCGATCGACTATATGCTCCGGCGGTGGGACCGCTTTGCCCGCTTCATCGAGGACGGCCGGATTTGTCTTACGAACAATGCCGCCGAACGGGCGCTGCGCGGTTTTGCCCTGGGCCGCAAATCCTGGCTGTTCGCCGGCTCCGAACGCGGCGCTGCCCGGGCGGCGGCCATGGCGACGCTGATCGTGACGGCGAAACTCAACGACGTCGATCCGCAGGCCTGGCTGGCCGACGTCCTCGCCCGCATCGCCGATACGCCGCAGAACCGGCTTCATGAACTGCTTCCGTGGCATTGGCAGCCCCGCCAGATGCTTATGGCCTCGGCCGCGTGAACAGCGCGCGGAACAGTTCCTCCGAACGCTGAAGACCTTCGTCCGTCAAGACCAAGGACTTAGCCTTGTTCACAGGGTCTGCAATCAGCCCCTTCCGATGCAGACGATCCGTCACATTCCAATCGAAGCTCTTCCAGGCGCATCGTTCATTGTGCAGCGTCAGCCAAAGCAGCGCCAAGACCGCATCATCGATCTTGTCCGTGTCGATCTCCATCCGCCCAGTCTAGCACGGATCGCGCGTCTGCCGCGGTCCAGACCGGATGCTTACGCTGCAATCGCATCGCTGGCGCGTGAACCGATCGCGTATCAGCGCCTCCTGACGGATGCCGTGGGGCCGCGCCGGTGAAGGCAGGTTGGGCTATTCGAACGCCGATCGATTGCTTCTGACTTGGACTAGGTAGCCACGCTTAATCCGATAGACCTTGATCACCGATCGAATGCGGCCGTTTCCAAGATCCCGCATCTAGTCGCGCAACTCTGAAACGCGACCCATTTTGTGCCCAAGCGCTGCTGACGAGTACGACGGCAGTACAACTTCGAGGAGGTGATACCCATTAAGTTGTTGAATATACGTTGCTTTTCGCGACGTCCGTCCAATCCATCATCGGCGCTACGGCCAGCTTCGGCCCGTAATAAGGTGGAAAATTCATTCCCGAAATCCCGGCATTCGCAAAGCCCTGGGATCAAAGCCCACCCTGGTAGGCGACAGTCTCACAATCGTCAGCCGGAGCGGTGGCAACAGCGCGACCGCTCACATGGCGCGGATAATCATTAAGCGCAAGGGCAAAGTCATTTTCAGCGAGAATAGGACCTTTGACCGCAAGTAGGGGCATACGCTGGGGTGGCTGCGACAATCCGCACATAGATCAGGCAAGCTGTCCTATTGCCGAATTCGTAAGCAAATCCTAGATTCGATTCGTCGGTCATCTACTCCTCCCAGATGCGATGCCGGCGCACAGCGAACTCACCTCCTCCCGAGTTCGCCCAAATAGAGAGCCCGCTGCACCTCCTCCCGCAGCGGGCTTTTTTTCTTCCGCCGGAACGCGCCGCAGAGATTGAAGCCGCAAACCAGGCGATTGCCCTTCTTCTGCGCTGCATCGACGGCTCGACCGTCGCCCTGCGGCGGCACTCCAGCGTCGCCGTCACGAACTCGTCTGCGGGTCCGGTCCCGGATCGCCGCCGATGGCGGCAATGGCCAGCCTCGCGAGGTAGTGGCCCCACCCCTTCTCGTGGCTGGCGCGTTCCTCCTCATCGGGGAGACCGCTATGGGTCATGCGCAACAGCGTCCCGTCCCCCTCTTCGATCAGGTCGATCTCGATCAGGCCCGATCCGGGCGGAACCGTTTCGCGAGCGTCCCAGCCGAAGGTATAGGCGAGGCGATGGACCGGAATGACCTCGGTGAACCGCCCGCGCGCCGTGTGCTGGCCGCCGACATTGACGAGGTAGAGGCCGCCGGGATGAGGCTCCATGGTCGCATCCGTGCCGAGCCAGCGCATAATCTTCTCCGGATCCGTGAGGAATGCGAAAACGGTCGAGGGCGGTGCCGCGATCTGGACCTCGCGCCGAAGTATCAGCGGTTCATTCATTAAAGCCTCCAAGGCAAAGCTATGTCTATCCGGGCGAAAGATAGGAGAGGCGCCCTCCATTTCCCAAGTGAAATCGGCTCCAGGGCAAGAAATCCGTTTTTTTGTAGCGATGCGGGGATGACAGGTGCTGGCCGCAGTCTCATGATCGTTTGCATGCGGCTACCCTCTGCCCTCGCCTGGCTGCTCGACGTGGCGAGCACCGTGCCTCGCCCCGACCACTTCCTGGCGGCGCTCGGCGCGCAGTTGATCGCCGATGGTTTGCCGCTGGCCGGCGGTGCGCTGACGCTTTCCGCGCCGCACCCGATCATCGCCCGCCGCACCTGGTTGTGGCGAGCGGAAACCGGAGCAGTGATCGAGGCGCTCGGCTTCGGGTTCCTGGGCCAGGCCCAGCCTAAGCAGGGCAATGTCGGCCACGACTGGCTCGTCGGCCTCGGCACGGGGTTGGTGCTGGAGCATGTCGCCGGCCCGGCACGAGACGGTCTGACCTCTGAGGGCCCACCGTCAAACAGCCCGGTGCTCGGCTGGGCTCTGTCGCGGCCCCGCACCGAGACCGAATCCGAGCTGTTGCATCAGGCCGCACGTTTCGCTGCCGCCCCGCTCGCCGTCCTTGCTGCGCAATCGACGCTTTCGGCGCTGCTCGAGGCCTATCTCGGCCGGCGCAGTGCGGCTCAGGTGCTGGCAGGGCGATCGCGGCGCGAGACCGGCGAGATCATCCACGCGGTCCTGCTTTATGGCGATCTGCGCGGTTTCACCGAGCTGTCGGAGGCGATGCCGCCACAGGCGGTGGTCGCCTCGCTCGACGCCTGGTTCGACCGCGTCGCAGGCGCCGTTCACGCGTTCGGCGGCGAAGTGCTGAAATTCATCGGCGATGGCGTGCTGGCGATCTTTCCGATCGGCGAGCGGTCACGTTCTGCCGCCTGCGATGCCGCGCTCAGCGCCGTCGGCGCTGCCCGGGCCGGCATGATCCACCTCGACCAGGTAGGCGGCCGGCAAGGCCTGGCTCCTCTCCCCTTCGGCATGGCTCTGCATGTCGGCGATATGCTGTGGGGTAATATCGGCACCGCCGACCGGCTGGACTTCACCGCTATCGGCCCCGCCGTCAACCTGGTCAGCCGGCTCGAAGGGCTGTGCAAGCCTCTTAGCCGCAGCGTGCTCGTCTCGGGCGCGGTCGCCGCGGAGACGACAACGGCTTTAATCCCTTTGGGCGAGCACGTGTTGCGCGGCATAGCCGAGCCCTGCGCAGTCTTCACTCTGCCGGACGTTTAGCCTCTGTGGTCGGCTCGACCCAGTGGCCGGGTTCGACCTCGCGCAAGGGCGCGGCCGCCGGCGCATATCCCACCGGATGGGTATTCGACGGCAGGTCGCCCTCGATGCGCGGCAGCATCCTGCGGCGGGTCGGGTCCGGCACCGGCACGGCATCGATCAGCCGCTGCGTATAGGGATGGCGCGGGTTGGAGAACAGCTGGTCGCGTGTCGCCGTCTCGACAATGCGGCCGGCATACATCACCGCCACTCGGTCGGAGATGTTCTCCACCACCGCCATGTCATGGCTGATGAAGAGATAGGCGATGCCGAACTCCGCCTGCAGTTCGCGCAGCAGTTCCAACACCTTCGCCTGGATGGAGACGTCGAGGGCCGAGACGCTTTCGTCTGCAACGATGACGCTCGGCCGTAGCGCCAGCGCGCGGGCGATGGAAATGCGCTGCCGCTGGCCGCCCGAGAACTCGTGAGGATAGCGCGCGATCGCATCCGCCGGCAGCCCAACCCGGTCGAACAGTTGCGCCACCGCGTCCCGCCTCTCCGCCGGGGTGCCAACATCATGGATGTCGAGTGGCTCGCGCACGAGGTCGCCGACCGCCATGCGTGGGTCGAGCGAGGCGTATGGGTCCTGGAAGACCATCTGCACGGCGCGCCGCACGGCCTTCGCACCGGCTCTGTCCAGCCCGCCGATGTTCCGGCCGCCGACGACGATGTCGCCGCGATAGGGCAACAGTCCCGCCAGCGCCTTGGCCGTGGTCGATTTGCCGCAGCCGGATTCGCCGACCAGCGACAGTGTCTCGCCCGGCCTGATCTGGAACGACGCGCCCTCGACGGCGTGGACGTTGGCCTTGACGCGGCCGAAGAAGCCGCCGCGTACGGGAAAGCGCACGACGAGGTTTTCGACCTCCAGCGCAGCCGGCCTGGACGCGGCCATGTCGCGGGACGCGGCCCGGCCCGGGCCGCTGCCGATCCTCGGCACCGCGGCGAGCAGCGCGCGGGCATAGTCGCTCTGCGGCGCGGCAAACAGCGGCGCCGTCTCGCCCTCTTCCACTTTCAGTCCGCTGCGCATCACGATCACCCGGTCCGCCATCTCGGCCACCACGCCCATGTCGTGCGTGATCAGCATCACGGCGGTGCCCAGGTCGCGCTGCAGGTCCTTGAGCAGCCCGAGCACCTGCGCCTGCACCGTCACATCGAGCGCGGTGGTCGGCTCGTCGGCGAGCAGCACGTCGGGCTTCAGCGCCAGCGCCATGGCAATCATCACGCGCTGCCGCTGTCCGCCCGACAGCTCGTGCGGATGCTGGCCCATGCGGGCGCGGGCATCGGGGATGCGCACGGCGTCCAGCGCCTCGATCGCCATGCGGTCCGCTTCCCCTGCCCCCACCGGCCGGTGCGCCCGGATCGCCTCGGTCAATTGCCGACCGATGGTCAGCACCGGGTTGAGCGAGGTCATCGGCTCCTGGAAGATCATGGCGATGCGGTCGCCGCGGATTTCCCGCATCGGGCGCTCGCCCAGCCCAGCAATCTCCATGTCGCCGAGCCGTATGGAGCCGCCCGCAAGCCGCGCGCCCGGCTTCGGCAGCAATCCCATCAGCGCCAGCGCCGTCATCGACTTGCCGGACCCGGATTCGCCGGCGAGGCAAAGCGTCTCGCCGCGCCTGAGATCGAAGGAGAGGTCCGACACCACGGCGCGCCGGCCCCTGGCCGAACCTGCTTCGACGGTCAGGCCGCGCACCGACAGGATCGTCTCCGCGGCGGCCCGGCCGACCGGACCGCCGGCATTCTCGATGTCCGGCCAACCGGCCGCTGCCGTTGAGCTCATTCGAAGACGCAGCGCGGGAAATAGAACGACACCACCCAGTTGGGCATATCGACGATTTCCGAGATGCGCAGGTCGCCGCAGGTCGAGACCAGCATGTAGGCGTCGACAGGCGCGATGTTGTAACGCGCGGCCAGGAGTTCGATCATGTCGGCCACCGCTGCCCGCGCTCCCTCCATCAGGTCGGCGCCGATGCCCGTCGTCACCTCGTAACCCTTGGCGTCGAGATGGCGCGTCACCGGACCGGGCGTCGTGAAGCGCGGCGTCTTCAGTCGCGCATCCTTTACCAGGTCGAGCTTCAGCACGACGTTCATTGGGCTTTCGATCGCCGTTCCGCAGACCTCGCCATCGCCCTGCGCGGCATGGGTATCGCCAACCGAGAACAGGCCGCCCGCCACCTCGACCGGCAGGTACAGCACTGTCCCCGCCGACAGGTCGCGGATGTCGAGATTGCCGCCGACGCGCCGCGGCGGCACGATCGAATGCTGCCCCGGCTCGGCCGGCGCGCAGCCGATCGTGCCGGCGAAGGGTTTCAGCGGCACCTTGCCGTGGCTGCCGAAGGCCGCGGGCTGCATGGTCGCCGGGTCGTAGGTCCACAGCTGCAGCGCCGGTTCCTTGAACTGGTCGGCGAGCAGCCCGAAGCCAGGGATGTTCGCCGTCCAGCCGAAGCCGGACGGTTTGAACTCCTCAATCGTGACCTTCAGCGCGTCCCCAGGCTTGGCGCCCTCGACGAAAATCGGCCCGGTGACGGGATTGATCTTGCCGAAATCGAGCGACGAGACGTCTGCCAAGGTCGAACCGGCGGTCAGCTGGCCACCAGACGAGTCGTGGCATTCGAAGAACACCGTCGAGCTGGGCGCCACCCGTTCTGCCGGCGGGTTGTCCCGGTTCCAGCCGTAATGGAAGTGGCGCCCGTGGATGGTGTAGTCGCAGTTACTGCACATCCCAATTCTCGCTAATCGTTGACCGACACGTGATCGTAGTTGATCGGAATATGGACCGGGTCGACGAACAGATTGTCGGCCCCGACCATGCGCGGCGACTTCATTGTGAAGCGCTGCTCGTTGAACACCGGCATCCAGGGCGCATCCTTCATCACGTCGGCATAGATCGCGCCCCAGGCTGCGTAGCGCTCCTCGGCCTTGGTGGGATCGACCATAGCGTCCGCTTCCGCAGCGCGCTTGTCGAGGTCCTCGTTGCAGTACCACGACCAGTTCCAGCCACCCTTGACCGCGCCGGCGCAGCCGAGGATCGGCCCGTAGAAGTTCGATGGATCCGGGAAGTCCGCGATCCAGGCCATGCCGCCCGACCAGATCATCGCCGCGCCGTTCTCGGTGCCGCCCGCCTCGATGACGTTGGCCTGCGCCAGCGACTGGATCGAGGCCTTGATGCCGATTGCCGCAAGGTCCTGCTGGATTGCCTGGGCGATGCGCGGCTGCGGGTCGGTGTTCATGACGAACAGCTCGGTTTCGAAGCCGTCCGGATGCCCGGCCTCGGCGAGCAGTTTCTTCGCCCCGTCCGGATCGTACTTGTAGCCCTCGAAGTTCTTGATATAGCCCGGCATCGAGGGCGGTAGCGGCTGGTTTGCCGGCACAGCGCGTCCGTTGATGATCTGGACGATGCGGTCCTTGTTGATCGCCATGTTGACAGCCTGGCGCACCTTGACGTCGTCGAATGGCTCCATCTTGACGTTCATGGTGATGTAGCCGGTATGTAGTTGCCCACCTTCGACGACGCGCGCCTTCTGCTCCGGGTCGGCCATCACCTCGGTGAACTTGGCCGGCGGGATGCCGTCGCCGGGGATGTCGACCTCGCCCTTCTGCAGGCGCAGCAGCGCTACGATCGGCTCCTGGCCGATCTCGAAGGTGATCTGGTCGAGAAGGGGCAAGCCCTTGTTCCAGTAGTCCGGGTTCTTTGCGAACACCAGGCGCTGGCCGGTCGTCCATTCCGCCAGGCTGAAGGCGCCGGTGCCGACCGGATGCTTGCCGAAGTCCGCGCCGAACTCATCCACCGCCTCCTTGGGCACGATCGAGGCGAAGTTCAGGCCCATCACATGCAGGAAGGTGGCGTCCGGTCGCGACAGCTCGATGCGCACCGTCTTCTCGTCGGGCGTGGTTACGCCCGAGAGGCTCTTGGCCGTGCCCGCCGCCATTTCCTCATAGCCCATGATGGCGCCGAAGAAGCCGGCGCCCGGGCTCTGGGTCTCCGGGTTGGTGACCCGGTCGAGCGAATACTTCACGTCCTCGGCGGTCATTGCCCGGCCGTTGTGGAATTTCACGCCGTCGCGCAGCTTGAAGGTGAACACCTTGCCATCCGGCGAAATTTCGTAGCTCTCGGCGAGATCCGGCTTGAGCGTCGTCGTGCCAGGCTCGTAGTCCATCAGGCTGTCGAACAGGCTCTTGATCATCGACCAGTTCTGCCAATCATAGCCGATCGCCGGATCGAGCGTGGCGACATCGTCCTTATAAGTGACGGTAATCGCGCCGCCTGGCTTGCCTTCTTGGCTGTGGGCCGGCGACAGTGACAGGCAGAGCGCGAGCGCACTGGCCGCGACGGTGCTTCGGAGCAGGTTTTTCATGTCGAATGTTCCTCTCTGTTTGTGGTTGTTGTTGCTTCAGCGGAGTTTGATGCGCGGGTCGATGAAGGGTGCGAACAGGTCGGCGAGAAGGTTGCCGAGCACGATCGCCAGCGCCGACACCAGCGTCACGCCCATGATGATCGGGATGTCGACGCGCTGGATCGCCTGCCAGGCCAATTGCCCGATACCCGGCCAGCCGAACACGCTCTCCACCACGACGATGCCGCTCATGAAGATGCCGATGTCGATCCCGATCATGGCGACGATCGGCAGGATGGCGTTGGGAAGCGCATGGCGGAACAGAACGGTCGCGCGCGGCAGGCCCTTGGCGCGAGCCGTGCGGATGTAGTCCTGGCGCAGGACGTCAATCATCGACGAGCGCATCATGCGCGAATACCAGCCGGCGCCGAGTATGCCGAGCGTCAGCGCCGGCAGCACGACATGCTGCCAGGTGCCGTAGCCCGAGATCGGCAGCCATGACAGCTTGACCCCGAATACATAGAGCAGGATCAGCCCGACCACGAACTGCGGCGCCGAGACTCCCACGAAGGAGCCCACCATCAGCGCCTGGTCGATCGCCGTGCCGCGCTTGACCGCCGCCAGCAGCCCCATCGTCAGCCCGATGACCAACTCGCAGGCGATCCCCGCCGCCATCAGCAGCAGCGTCGCCGGCAACCGCGCCCAGATCAGTTCCGCGACCTCCGAGCGCTGCAGGTAGGAGCGGCCGAGGTCGCCCTGCACCAGATTGGCGAGGTAGCGCCAGTACTGGACGATGAAGGGCTGGTCGAGGCCAAGCTGGCGGCGGATGTTCTCCACCGTCTGCGGCGTCGCCGAGCGGCCGGCGATCTGCCGCACCGGGTCGGCCGGAAGCAGGTAAAGCAGCGCGAAGGTGATGATCGAGACGCCGAGCAGGATGAGCACAGCCTGGACGATGCGGCGGGTGAGATAGACGGTCATCAGTCCCTGCCCCGTTCGGTCGGATCGAGTTCGTCGCGCAGCGCATCGCCGACCAGATTGAACGCCAGCGCCAGCGTCAGGATGGCGATGCCGGGAAAGAACACCAGCCAGGGCGCCGCCTGGAAGTAGGTCTGGTTCTCGAAGATGATGTTGCCCCAGGAGGGCGTTGGCGGCTGCACGCCGACGCCGAGGTAGGACAGCGTCGCCTCGAGCAGCACCGTGGTCGAAATGCCGAGCGTGCCCCAGACGATGATCGTCGAGTAGAGGTGCGGCAGGATGTGCCTGACGAGGATACGCACCGGTCCGGCGCCCAGTGAGCGCTCCGCCGCGATGAAATCGCGTTCGGTCAGGGCGCGGGTTTCGGTGTAGACGACGCGGGCGATCTGCACCCAATAAACCAGCGCGATCACCATGGCGACGATCCACAGGCTGGGCTGCAGGATAGCGGCCAGGCAGATGGCGAGCAGCAGCGCCGGGAACGCCATCATCAGGTCGGTGAAGCGCATCAGGGCGGAACCGAGCAAGCCGCCGAAATAGCCGGCGACGATACCGACGGTGGAGCCGATCAGCAGCGCCACGCCGTTCGCGGCGACGCCGATGACCAGCGACGTTCGCGCCCCGTAGAGAATGCGGGTGAGCAGGTCGCGGCCGAGCAGGTCGGTGCCAAGCCAATACTGCGCCGACGGCCCGAGCGGCGCACCTTCCAGCGACAGGCCGTCGAAGAACTGCTCGCTCGGGTCGTAGGGCGTGAGCAAGGGGGCGAAAACCGCTCCGACGACGACGGCCGCGACGAGCACCAGCCCGAACAGCGCCAGCGGCCGCTGCACCAGACGGCGCAGAGCGCCGGGCGCGGGCGGGGTCGCCACAGGCAGCGTCAGGTCAAGGGCGGCGGGATCGCTCACCTGCGCCTCCGTCGCTGTCGCCGAGCAGCCGAGCGGCGGCCGCCTCCAGCGTCGTCTGTCCGTCCATAGCGAGCCGGCGCAGCAGCGCGAAGGCTTCGGCCTCGGTCTGGCCGCGCTCGGTCAGGCGCAGCACGGCCCGCACCACGGTCCGCCGCTCCGCCACCTGGCCGCGCAGGCTGTCGATCTCGCGGTAGAGCGCCTTCCTTTCCTCGAACTTCTGCCGTGCGATCAGCAGCGCGCTGTAGATGCCGGCATTGCCCACCGGCTTGACCAGATGTGCGTCGGCGCGCTGCCGCAGCGCCCATTCCACCCGCCCGGGAGCCTCGGTGCCGATCAGCGCGATCAGCGGCATCGGCGCCTCGCCCGGCGCCCACGGCATCTGCTCGTCGCAGGCCATGTCGGCGTCGAAGAACACGAAATCGGCGAGCATCGCATCCGCCGGCAGGTCCGGCCATGCGGCCTCCGCCGAAAGCCCGATCGCCGCGAGCTGGCGCAGCACGGCGGCGCCGTCGGCATGAGCGCGGTGCAGCACCAAGGCGCGCGCGCCGCCGAGATGGGGGATGCCGGGTCGCTTCATGACACCACCTTCAGCGGCGGCCGTGCCTGCGACAGCCGCGCGTCGTGACGCGACAGATAAGGGTCGGGCGCCAGGGCCGCGTCGCTTTTCCAGACCGGCCGGAACCGGTCGCCCTCGATACGGCCGATCAGCACCGGCATGTGCGCGTGCTGGTTCTGCGGATCGATCAGGATCGGCCCCAGCGGTGTCCGGAAGCTCCGGCTGCCGAGCAGCTTGGCAAGGCTCGCCGGGTCATCGGTGCCCGCCTGCTCGATGAGTTCAGCCAGCACCAGCACCGAGGCATGGGCCGCCGCCTCCATCGACGAGGCCGGACTATCGCTGCCGGGATCGGCGAAGTACGGGCCGATGACGAGGTTTCCCTCGCCGCAGCCGTCGAGCGCCGCCAGTTCCGGCTCCATCAGGTCGCAGCTCAGCACCGGGCAGTTTTCGGGTAGGAAAGCCCGATCCTCGCTGCCGAGTGCGGCATAGGCCTTCAGGAAAGCATAGGACGACTGGCCGATCAGGTTGTTGAGCACGAAGGAGGGCCGCGTCGCCCGGATCTCGGCGATGATGCGTGAGACATCGGCGTCGCCGAGCGGCAGATAGCGCTCTCCGAGTACGCGGCCGCTCCACTCGCCGACGATATCGCGCGCGACGCGGTTCAGCTCCCAGCCCCAGACATAGTTCGAGCCGAGCAGGAAGGCATCGGCGCCCCAACGCGGAAAGACATAGTTCAGCAAGGGGACGATGTGCTGGTTGGGGCAGGCATGAAGATAGACGACGTGCTCGCTCGCCTCGAAACCTTCGTAGGGTGCGGCGTACCATAGCATGCCGCCGTGCCGCTCCAGCGCGGGAATCACCTCCTTGCGGCTCCACGAGGTGGTGCAGCCGACGACATGGCGTGCGCTGCCGGTGCACAGGATTTCGGCGCAGAGCGCGCCATAGGATTCGGCGCGTCCGGCGGGATTGCGCTCGACCGGCGCAAAAGCGATCTGCCGTGCCGGATCGGCGTTGACGGCGGCAATGCCTTTCAAGGCGCCCTCACGCGACGCCTGGGAGAGCAGGTCGTAGTCGCTTCCCTGCGAGAACAGGATCCCGATCTCGATGCGCTTGCGCAGATGCTCGCTCAAATAAAAACGCCCCGCACCGCGTGGACGCGGACAGCGAGGCGAGACTGCCATTCGGCGTGGCCGATATACGATCATGATAAGTCAGAGACGAAAGCGGTCAAGCCTATTGTCTAGGCACGATCGGCTTAAGCCCAAAAATGTGCCTTTGGCACGGCTCGCGAGCGATAACGCCAATCAGGTCTCCGCCAGCGTTGGCTAAGCGGAATCCCGTATGCACGGGTGAAACTCCGACCCCTGAGAATATCCTACTGCTCTGCGGCACTGGAGAGCTGGGTCGTCCTGATAGCTTGGCCGGCGCGTTGCAACAATTCGAAGGCAGCGAAACGCCTCGCCTGCCAATCGACGGATGCAGCCGAGGGGCGATAGAGCTCGCCCAGTTCCGACATTGCCGCCATGGCGGCAACCGCATCTTTGTAGTGCCCCGTTGCAACAGCTCCGAGCATTGCCGATCCCAGTAACACCGGCTCCTGTGAGGTGGAAGCAGCGACAATGATTCCGGTTGCATCGGCAAGCAACTGCCGAACAAGGGGGCTCTGGCCCGCACCGCCGCTGACAACGATCGAATCGATCGGCACGTTTTTCTCATGCAAGGACCGCACGATCTGACGGACTCCGTAGCCAAGCCCGTAGACGCCCGCAAGATAGAGGCTAATGAGACTGTCGAAGTCGGTTTCCATACCGAGTCCAGCAATCAACCCGCGCGCATCCGGGTCGGCAAACGGGGCGCGATTGCCAAGGAATTCCGGGACGACGTGGACCCCGCCGACGAGCTTTTCTGCAGCTGCCGCACCGCCGCGTTCTTCTACTTTTAGGGATAGCCAGTGGCTGAGGCTGACGCCGTGTTCCTGCGCGGCCCTCGCGGCCTGTTCGGCGGCGGGGTGCAGCCTGACGAGATGGTCGATAGCCGCACCGGCGGCCGATTGACCGCCCTCGTTCAGCCACAGGCCGGGGACCATGGCAGAAAAATACGGTCCCCATACGCCTTCTACGAATGTAGCTTGCGGGGTCGAGGACATGGTGCAGGCGGATGTGCCAAAAACATAGGCCATCCTGGAATGGATGCTGCCGACGCCGCCGCGCGCGCCAACCGTGCCGATGCCGCCCGCATGAGCATCGATGAGGCCCGCGGCGACTGGCGTACCTGGCGTCAGCCCGAGCTCGGCCGCCGCCGTCGCCGTCAAGCCGCCGCCGACAGGAGTGCCCGCGGGAACGACCTCCGTGCCGATACGACGGAACGATTCGTCGACAAGTGCGCCCAGTCCGACTTCTCTAAAGTAGCGCTCGTCCCAGCGATTTTCATGCGCCAGATAGGTCCATTTGCACGTTACCGTGCAAACAGATCGGGCAAGACTGCCTGTTGCTCGCCAGGTCAGGAAATCCGTCAGATCGAAGAACTGCCAGGCTTTGCCAAAAGTGTCTGGCATGTGCTCGGCCAGCCAAAGCAGCTTCGGCGTTTCCATCTCCGGAGAAATCGAGCCGCCGACATAGTTCAGGACATCGTGGCCCGTCCGATTGATCCTGCGCGCCTGCTCGGTAGCGCGATGATCCATCCAGACAATAATGTTGCGCTCGTCATTTGCCGAGTTGCTGACTGGCAAGGGTTGTCCTTCCTGGCCGATGGCAACGAGCGAACAGGTGGCGTCGAAGCCTATGCCGGCAATGGATCCGGCAGCGATCCCTGATTTGGCGACGGCCTCGCGAACGCTTGCGCATACCGCCCGCCAGATATCATTGCTTGATTGCTCCACGATGTCGCCGGCCTCGTGCCAGACAGCGATGTCGTGCTTGGCTGACGCCAGCAATGTTCCCGACTGGTCGAAGACGCCGGCGCGGGCGCTGCCCGTACCGACATCGATACCGAGGTAGTGTTTGGTCATGACGGTTGATCTGCCCTGTCGTGGACGGTAGCCGCGCGCATATGGAGCGGACGCGTTCGCCGGTTAAAGATCGTTGCTCTGCGGCAGGATCACCAGATCCCGGATCGTGACGTTCCGGGGTCGGGTCAGCATGAACAGGACGGCTTCCGCCACCTCCTCCGGCTGCATCAAATCTCCGGCCGCCAGCGCGGCATCCAGCTTGTCCTTGGGCCAGTCGCTGATAAGTGCGGTGACGACCGGGCCGGGCGCCACCGCCCCGACGCGCAGCCCATGCTTGGCGACCTGCCGCCGTACGGTGTGCACAAACGCCTGCACCGCGTGCTTGGAGGCCGTATAGATCGGCTCCCAGACAACCGGAACGAGACCGGCAATTGAACTGGTGACAATAATGTCGCCGGTTTTGCGGCCGACCATGTGTGGCAAAACCGCGTGCACCGAGCGGAATGCAGCGTTGATGTTCAGGTTCAGCATGCGATCCCAGGCGTCGGGATCTCCGTCGACCACCTCGCCGCCAACGTACGAACCGGCATTGGCATGGAAGATGTCGAGCTTGCCGGCCTTTTCGAGGATTTGCGGCATCATTCCGGCGACGGACTTGGGGTCGGTCAGGTCGATCACCAGGGGGATGGCCTGGGGACCAAGCTCAGAACAGACGGCCTTCAAACTCTCCTCGGCGCGGTCGACGAACACGACACGGGCGCCTTCGTTCAAGAGACTCCTGGCGCATGCGAGGCCGATCCCCGACGCGGCTCCGGTTATTGCAGCAACCTTTCCGGTCAAATCCTGGCCCATTTGCTCTCTTTCCTTTCGATTGGTTCAGGCGCGGCCATGGGACAACCGTGAGCGGCGCGCCAGCGAGTCGACGATGACGGCGATGGCAAGCACGGCGCCGGTGATCATGTAGCGAAGCGACGATGACAGATCGAGCAGCGTCAGGCCGCTGGCGATCGACTGGATGACAATGATGCCGAGCAACGCGGAATAGGCGCTGCCGCGACCGCCGAACAGGCTGGTTCCACCAATAACCGCGGCCGCTATTGCGTTGAGGTTGACGTCGCCGGTCCCAGCCTGCTGGCTAGCGGAAGCCAGGCGTGCGGCGGCTAGCACTCCGCCGGTCGCGGCCAACACCGAACATAGGATGAAGGCGCTGGTGTATATGAGCCGGACGTTGATGCCGGCGCGGCGAGCCGCCTCCCTGTTGCCGCCCACCGCATGCATCGAGCGGCCCCACTTGGTCCGGGTCAAGGCATAGTTCATCGCCGCGCAAAGGCCCACGAACAAGCCGAACATCCATGGAATGCCGCGATCCTGGTTCAGATAGAAGGCGATCGCTTCAAGCACGACGGTAACCGCGACCGCGCGCAGGATGAGACCGCCGAGCGACTGCGAAGACAGCCCCGCTTCCCGGCGGCGGACGGCCGTACGGTAGCCGGTAATGAACAAGGCAATGCCTGGCAGCGCGGCCAAAACATACGCCACAGGATCCGGCATCACCAGCATCTGGCCGAAGTTCACCAGCCACGACCCGTAAGGCAGGTTGATCGAACCGGTCGAGCCGAGGAAATAGAGCTGCAGGCCGAGCACCGCGAGCAGGCCCGCCAGCGTCGAGACGAAGCTCGGCATTCCGAACCGGTTGTACAGCAACGCGTAGAGCGAACCGATCAACGCCCCGACGGCCATTGCGGTGAGAATTGCAACGCCTACGGGCCAGCCTTGATTGACCCAGAGCACGCCGACCAGCGCCGAGGCGAAGCCGCTGACGGAGCCCACTGAGAGATCAATCTCGCCGACCATCAATATGCAGACGATGCCTAGTGAGATGACGCCAACCGTCGAGCAATCAAACAAAAGATTGACGAGATTGTTGGGCGCCAGGAAAACCGGATTGAGGCTTTGGAAGACCGTCCAGATGATCGCCAGTCCAACGATCACGGGCAGCGAGCCGAGGTCGCCTGATCTCACCCGATCGAGGAAGGCGCGGATCGCGCCGCCAATGCCCTGCGCGTGCCTAACCCGCTCGTCGCTCCGGTCCAGGAGCGGCGCGTCTGGTGCTCCCTTTTTTCCAGCGACATTCATGGTCTGGTCTCCTGCTGCCGCTGGGCCTGGCGCCGACTGGCCCTGCGCGAAACCGAGTTGTTCGCGGCGCCGGTTATCGCGTTCACCAGTTCCTGACTGGACGCATCCGGATCGAAAACGCCGTTGTTGCGTCCAAGCCGGAGAACGACGACGCGGTCGGCAACGGCGCGGACGTCCTCCATGTTGTGGCTGATCATGATCACGCCGAGTCCGCGATCGCGCACCCTTTCGATCAGGTCGAGCACTTCCGCGGTCTGGGCGACGCCGAGTGCGGCGGTCGGCTCGTCAAGCATGATCAGCTTCGGATCGAGCAGCAGGGATCGCGCGATCGCCACGGTCTGGCGTTGGCCTCCCGAGAGCGAGGCAACCGGCTCACGAACACTCGGGATGCGGGCCGACAGCTCGTTTAGAAGTTTCCAGGCCCGGATCTCCATGGAAACCTCGTCGAGCCGCAGCGGATCGAGTTCCTTGCCGAGGAAGATGTTGGCCACCACGTCCAGGTTCTCGCACAGCGCCAGATCCTGAAACACGGTCGCAATCCCCAGGCGCAGCGCGGCGCTGGGATCACTGAGCGTGACAGGATTCCCGCGGAAGGTGACCATTCCCGAGCTCGGCTGATGCACGCCGGCGAGGATCTTGATCAGCGTGGACTTGCCGGCGCCGTTGTCTCCGACAAGCGCGACGACCTCGCCCGCGTGGACATCGAGGTCGATATCGGTCAGCGCCGAGACGGCGCCAAAATGCTTGGAGATGCCGCGCAGGCTTAGCACCACCTCACTCACCGAAGCAGTTCCATCCGCTGTGTCTGTCATGACGGTATGTCCCGCGCTATCTGGTTATAAAATCATGCCGATTGTCCGGCCACCTGAGCGGCGGCCGGACAACCGTATCGCCATCAGTTGATGATGCCGAGCTTTTTGCAGCCTTCGATGTAGCGGTCGACGCAAAGCTCTTCCGCGGTATTGATCTTCTTGTCGATTATCTCGGCCTTCAGGTTCTCGGCCGTGACAACCGCCGGGGTGAAGAGCTGGGATGGCGTGTCATACAATGTCATCTCCGCCTTCGGCGTTTCGCCGGCGAGAAGCTGCATGGCGACGTTCGCCGCCGCGGCCGCGACGATCTCGCTTGGCTTCGAGATGGTGTTGTACTGATCACCGGCGATGATAAGCTGCAGCGCAGCAATTGTCGCGTCGTTGCCGGTGACGGGCGGAACCGGGTCCACGCCGGCCGCCTTGAAGGCTGCGATTGCCCCACCGGCAGTGCCGTCATTTGCTGCCACCACGCCGAGAATGTTCTTGCCGAAACGCGTAACCTGACCGCTTGCCCACTGCTGCGCCTTCGGCGGCGCCCAGTCCGGCGTGTCGAATTCCGCGAGGATCGGATAGCCGCTGTTGTCGAGGCCGGCGTGGATTCCTTTTTGATCAGGCCGGCGGCAGCATCGGTCGGCGAACCGTTGATCTGAAGTACTCCCGTACCCTCGGCGGCGGTCACGTTCATCGCCTTCAAGTGCTGAACGAGCGAATCGGCAATCGCCTTGCCGATGCCTTCATTGTTGAACGACACGTAGAAATCGGCCTTGGCGTCCGGAATCGGCCGGTCGTAGGCGATGACCTTGATGCCTTGGGCCTGCGCCTGCTTGACCAGAGAAGCGGCCGCGGTCGAGTCGACCGGGTCCAGAACGATCACCTTCGCGCCCTGCGAGATGACCGAGTTGAACTGCTGCTGCTGCCGCGACACATCGGCATCGGCATTCTGGTAAAGGACTTTGCAGTCCGGGCAGAGCTTGGCCATTTCCGCCTGGAAGCCGGGATAGTCATGCTCTTCATAACGCGTGGAAGCCTGGTCGGGCATGAGGAAGGCCACCGTGGCGTCGGTAACGGCGGTCTGGGCAAATGCCGATGCGCTGCTGAGCAGAGATAGGGCCAGCACAGCGATGCCGGTCGACTTCAAAGGAAATCTTGTCATTCCATCTTCTCCCTAGAGGTTATGATTGCAGGAAAGTCGTTTCGCTTTCTGGAACAGTCCCGCCGCTGTGATCTTGCGGGCGGGGCTGGTTATGGTGGTTTACCGGGGCGAAGGCCTGCCTAAACAAATTTCGGGACAAGCGCTCTCCATCGCGGACAGCGTCACGCCATCCGCGCCGTTCTGCCGATCGATGTTTCTCCTCCCTAACTCCTCCGTTTATGCGGCTCTCGCCGTGTTGATGTTGTCGGCCAGAAGTTTGCGAAACTTGGACGGCGGCATGCCCTTCTCCGCCAGGAACTGCCGGTTGAAATTCGAAAGATTGTTGAAGCCGACTTGAAAGCAGATGTCCGTGATCGATGCCGCTTCCTCGCTCATCAGGATCTGGCAGGCGAGATTGATGCGCAGTCGTTTCACATATTGCACCAGCGACATGCCGGTGTGGCGACGGAAGGCCCGCGAGAAAGCCGCGGTCGATTGGCCGGCAATGGCCGCCAGATCCGATTCGTCGAAAGGCTGCGTGAGGTTCTGGCGGACATAGGCGAGGGCCTTGTTGATGCCGGCCGACATGTAGCCCGGCGGATCGGGCAAATAGCTGGCGCTGGCGAGCATCCTTGTGTCTTGCGCGCGGCTCAGCGCGCCGGCGATCATCATGAAGAGCTCGATGCGGCGAACACCCTGCGCCTGCATCAACTCTTCCATCAGCGGCGCTACGCTTTTGCTGGTCTTGTTGGTGAACAGCACGCCGCGCCTCGAAGCTTCCAGAACTGCGCCGAGCCCACCAAGTTCTGGCAGGACTTTCATGGCGTCGCCGATGAAACTCTCGCTGAACTGGATGATGCGGCCGCGAAGCGGGATGCTTGAGCCTTTGGGGATGTCGCTCACCCAATTGTGCGGAAGGTTGGGTCCGGTCACAACCAGATTGCCGGGCTCGAACTCGCCTATGAAGTCACCGACGAAGTAACGGCCGCTGGTGGCGACAACCTGATGGATTTCATATTCCGGGTGAAAGTGCCAGCGCACAGTGCGGAAGGGATAGCCGTGAGACCAGGCCGTGAAGGATTCGCCACGCCGTATCTGAACGACTTCCAGGTCCGGTTCCAATACCGTTTCCTCCGGGCCGCCTTGCGTTTGTCGCCGCAACCGGCCTGCGTTTCCCAATCGGCCGGATGCTTCCGGCTCTCAATGTGGAGGCAATGCTAGCCAAGCGGCAAATCAGGCGCCACCACGAAACAGGCAAGCTGATGATACTTTTTTGACCTCGCTGAGGGTATAAATTGCCGTTAGGCGAAAGCCAACATGCCTCGCGGTCCATGCGGTCACAGCCCGGAAAGGTCGATCTCGGTGATGTGCCAGCGTCCTAGATTGGCCGAGTAGAGCTTGTTTCCCTTGAGCGCGACATTGGTCGGGTGGGCGATCGTCGTCGCGTGCGGATCCTCGATCAGCACTTCGAGCTTCCTGCCCGGTTTCATGCGATAGATTCGGCTCGGCTCATAGCAGGAAATGTATAGCGTTCCGTCCGGCGCGACCGCCACACCGTCCGGCACGTTGTTCACGTCGCGCGCGATCACCTGCGGCGCCCCGGCCGATCCATCGGCTTCAATGGGCACAAAGCTCACCTGCATGGCATCGCTTTCGACAACAAAAAGCCCACTGCCGTCCAGCGCCATCGCCATGCCGTTGGCGAAGTCCATCGGCGCCCTGCTCCAGATGCCTCCCTCCCCGGTGCGGAGGTTGAAGCGGAAGATGCCTGGGCCGATGTTGTTGTTGCCACGGCTGTCTGACACGTAGAGCCAATTGCGCGCCTCATCGACCACCGGATAATTCGGAACCAGGATGCCGGACGAAGCGAAGCGCTCGACCCGGCCGGTCCCGGCGTCATAGCGGAAGATTGCCGCGTGCTTGAGGTCGCATATGAAGCAGTTTCCCTTGGAATCGAAAGTGATTCCCAGCGCAAAGCCGCCCGTGCCGCCCATGCGCTCGACACTGGAGCCGTCCGGCGCGATGCGCAGCAATTCGCCCAGTTCGTTGCCGCACCAGATCGAGCCGTCGGCGTGGATCGCGACACACTCCGGATGCGCGACGCGCGGATCGGTGAATATCCCGTCGAAGAAGACACGCGCGGCGCTCATATCCAGCAAGGCGGTCATTGCAAGGTCTCTCCCAGCGAGCGACGTCAGAGCGCCTCGGCTTCGATGCGGTAGCGGGTGGTGAAAATTTCGCCGGCGGCGAAGGCGCGCGCGGTCGGCGTGCCCGACCTGGCCACCGGATTGTCGGCGAGCGCGGTTGCCGGCCCCAAGCCGAATGGCGAGCAGATCGGCTCCATGCCGAGCGCCAGGTGCCGGCCGTTCCACGGCGCCATCCTGCGCCCGCGATTGGATATCCAGAGCAGTAGGCTCGGAAAGTGCTCCTTCTGCCAGGAGAGCCTGACGCGGTAGTCTTCGGCCTGATTGGCCAGCGCCACCGATCCGTCAATGCCGTTGAGTTGCAGGAGCTCTTCGATAGCCGCCGCGAACGGCAGCCGGCTGGCGTCGATCGTAGCGCCATAGAGGCCGGGAACGGCCGTCAGGCTGGTAAAGACCTGGTCGACCGCAAAGAGCGCCGCGTCGGGCTCGACGACGCCGGGATTGGTACGACCGTGATCGAACCGCGCCGGCTCGATCATGGCCTGCCTTGGCTCTGGCGGCAGCTTGAACGTCGGGTGCAGGCCGATCGGCAGGCGGCAGGCTTCGCGAGCTTCGATCCTCAGTTCGATGTCGACCGCCGGTCCATCGGGGTCCGGCATGACCGTACGTTCGAGCCGCCGCACCGGACTGGTCTGGGGATAGTCGATCGACAGCCGAAGACTGCAGCCATCGCTTGCTTCCCAACGCCAGCAATGGTTGGAACCATGGCCATGCACCTCCTCGTCCGGGGCCGCGGGGTGCATCAGCGCCACCCATTCGGCGGGCGCTCCATCGCCCGGCACCGAATAGCCGAACGGCACACACGGCCATTCGCCGCGCAACCGCCGCAGGATGCCGGGAAGCTCATCGGCTCCCGCCTCTTCGGCCCACGGCGCGATATGCATCGGGCTCACCTGCCGGCCGTTCGGCAAAAGCAGAGTGAGTGGCGCCAGCATCGCGCCGAGCCGCTGCACAACCAGTGCGCCATGCTTCCAGCCAAGGCCGCGATAGGCGTCGTCCGGCCGGCTCATCCAGCCCCTCCGGCGACGGCGACGATTTCGCCCTGCATCTGCCGGTTCATGGCATTGAGCTGGTCGCCGCGCCGGAAGGTGACAATCGCCACCCTCCCCAACCGCTCTATAGTGAGGATCGAAAACCCAGCCATGGCTCAGGCGTCAACGACAGTCATGTCGCCTTCCTTTTCCAGAGCCGCTATGGCGTCGGCCGAAAGCCCGAACTCGGCCAGGATCTCGCGGCCGTGCTGGCCGACCAACGGCGCCGGCCTGTCGATGGTGGCAGGCGTCTCGCTCATCTTCACAGCCGGCGCGATGACCCGCACCGTCCCGGCGCGGGGATGCTCGTAGGTAGTGATCATGCCCATGTGCTTCACCTGCGGGTCTTCCGAAGCCTGGCGGATGTCGTTGACCGCCGCGCACCAGATATCCGCGCCCAGTAGCTTGGCCAGCAGCTCGTCCCGGCCGAACTTGCGCGTCTCGGCATTGACCTTCTCCCAGACCTCGTCGCGCTTGGCAAACAGCGTTTCGAGATCGTCGTAGACCGCCAGTTGCGGCGCTTCGAAGATTTCGCAGAGGGTCTTGAACGGGCTCATCGCGATCGAGATGTAGCCGCCATCCCTGGTCTCGTAGATGCCGAACGGCGCCTGCATGCCGGGATGCCCGATGCCGGAATTCGGCCGGACGAAATCCTCGCCGAGGTTCAGGACGCCGACATATTCCTGCGCGAGATGGGCCAGCATGCCGGCCAAAAGGTTGACCTCGACCTTCTGCCCCTTCCCGGTCTTCTCGCGGTAATAGAGCGCCGAGAGGATGCCGTAGACCATGTTCATCGCACCGATCTGGTCGGCCAGCCCGGCGCCCGCCGGCACCGGCGCCGCGTCGCCGCGTCCGGTATTGGCGATCAACCCCGCAAGCCCCTGGATCAGCATGTCTTGCCCCGGCCGGTCGAGATAGGGACCCTCCTCGCCGTAACCCGAGCCCGAGCAGTAGATGATGGCCGGGTTGACCGCCTTGAAGTCGTCATAGCCGTAGCCGAGCTTGGCGAGCACGCCGGGGCGGAAGTTCTGGACCACCACGTCGGCCTTCTTCGCCATATCCATGATGATCCCGTGCACCTTGCGGCTCTTGAGATTGAGCGCGATCGAGCGCTTGTTGCGGTTCCAAGCGAGGAAATTCGGGCTTTCGGAGCCGCCGACCCATTTGGCGAAAAAGGTCATCGAGCGGAACATGTCGCCCGATCCGGCGCGTTCGATCTTGATGACATTGGCGCCCATGTCGGCCAGCAGCTGGGTCGCGAACGGCCCCTGCAGCAGATGGCCGAAATCTAGGATGGTGACCCCTTCGAGAGCTTTGTTCATTATTGTTTGCTCCATTGACTGCTTGACGCGTACTAGACGAGGTCGGGTACGAAACGCGGCGTGACGCAGAGCCCGCCGTCGACGCGGAGGTCCACGCCGGTGGTGAAGCTGGCCGCGTCGCTCGCGAGATAGACCGCCGCTTCGGCGACCTCCTCGGGATTGCCGATGCGGCCGAGGGGATGCATCTTCACCCAGGCGCGGGCGACGTTCTCGCCGAGGTCGGCGATCACCTTCTCGTTCATCGGCGTGTTGATGGTTCCCGGCGAGATCGAGTTGACTCGCACATTGTGCGGTCCGAACTCGACCGCCATCTGCCGCGTCATGGCCATCACCGCGCCCTTGGCGCCGGCATAGGCTGTCCAGCCGTCGAGCCCGATATGGCCTTGCGCCGACGCCATGTTGACGATCGCGCCGCTCCGCTGCCGGATCATGTGCGGCAGGGCATATTTGCAGCCGCGAAAGACGCTGGTGAGATTGACCGCGATCAGCCGGTGCCACTGTTCGTCGGTCATTTCGTGGACCGGCATTCCGCCTATGGCGATCGCGGCGTTGTTGACAAGGATGTCGAACCGCCCGGTTTGGTCGACAGTCCTGGCGATCAGATCGGCGATATCCTTATCTTCGGCGACGTCGCAATGAACGTAGTCCGCCTTGAGCCCGGCCCGGCGTAACGTGTCCACAAAGGCGGAGCCCTTCGCATCGTCGATGTCGGAGACGAAGACATGAGCGCCTTCGCGCGCCATCGCATCGCTGATGGCGTGGCCGATTCCGTCGGCACCGCCGGTAATTATTGCGATCTTGTTTTCCAGGCGTCCCATCGTTGCACCCTTCATGTCAGCGCCGGCGCTTCATTTCATCAAAGGCGACCGCCGCGATGATGATGATGCCGGTGACCACCAGTTGCCATTCGGTCGCCAGGTTGAGCATGCCCAGGCCATTGGCGAGAAAGGAGAGGATGAGCACGCCGAGTGCCACGCCGAAAAGGCTGCCGACGCCGCCCGAAAGACTGACCCCGCCCAGCACCACTGCCGCCACCACCTGGAATTCGAAACCGAGTCCGGCCACATGCACGGCCGAACCGAGCCGCGAGGACAGCAGTATTCCCGCTACCGCAGCAAGGAGCGCGCTGATGATAAAGCAGATGAACTTGACCCAACGGACGTCGTAGCCGGCAAGCCGTGCCACTTCCTGGTTGCCGCCCACGGCATAGATCTGCCGCCCGAATGGCCGGTGGCGCATCACGTAGATGAAGGCGGCGAGCAGCACGGCGGCCATCACCGCGGGATAGGGGACGACGCCGAAAAGCCGGCCATTGCCGATCTGGTAGAAGCTTTCGAGCATCAGATCGTCCGGAATGGCCTTCTGGCCGGTGTAGAGATAGACGCCTCCGCGGATGACGAAGAGGCTGCCTAGCGTCACGATCAGCGAGTTAATGCCGACATAGGCTGCGAGATAGCCGTTGACCGCGCCCACGATGAGCGCGAGCAGCAGCGCCGCCGCGATGCCCAACTCGAGTGAACCGGTCGAATTCATGACGACGACCAATGGGATCGCCACCGCGCCGGCGAGCGAGCCGATCGAGACGTCGATCTCGCCCGAGATGACAACGACGGCCAGACCGATCCCGGCAACCATGGCAAGCGAAGCCTGCCCCAGGACATTGGTGATGTTGCGCGTGGTGAGGAAGTTGTCCGACGCCAGCGAAAAGAAGGCGACGAGCAGCACAAAGCAGATGAGCAACGCCACTTCGTTGCGGCGCGACAATGCCACTGCGAATTCCGAGACGCTGCGCGGCCCGGCAGCCGCGGACAGGCTAGGCGATTGCGGCATTTAGGATCTTCTCCTGGGTAGCTTCATCGCGCGACATGGTGGCGGTGATCCGCCCGTTCGCCATTACCGCGATGCGGTCGCTGAGGCCGAGCAGTTCGGGCATTTCGGAGGTCATCATGATGACCGCCAGCCCTTCGCCGGCCAACCGGTCGATCAGCGCGAAGATTTCGGATTTGGCGCCGACGTCGATGCCGCGGGTTGGCTCGTCGACGACGATGACCTTGAGCCCGCGCATCAGCCAGCGGGCCAGCAGAACTTTCTGCTGGTTGCCGCCCGAAAGGTATTTGATCTGCTGGTCGAGGTTGGGGGTCTTGATGCGAAACCGGTCGACGAACGCCTGCACGGCGCTCCGCTCCCGGGTTTCGTCGACAAAACCGCCGCGGGCAAAGCTTTGCAGCGAAGCTAGGCTGGTATTCTGCAGAACCGGCAAGTCGAGCATCAGCCCTTCGGACTTGCGATCTTCCGTCAAAAGACCGATCCCGAGCGACACGCCCGTCCTCGTGTCATGGGGATGCAGGGCCTTGCCGTCGATCGTGATACGGCCGGTGCGGATCGGGTCGAAGCCGACGATCGCCTTGGCAAGTTCGGTGCGTCCCGCCCCCATCAACCCGAAGAAGCCGAGTACCTCGCCGGCCTTGGATTCTGAACGAGATGTCCTTGAGTTTTGCGTCTGTCGAAAGGTCTTCCACCGAGACTATCACCTGGTCGCGGGCGGGGCCGCGCGAGCGCGGGAAGAGGTTTTCGATGCGCCGCCCGATCATGTCCTGGATCAGGCTGTCATTGGTGTGCTCGCCGATTGGCTTCGTCGAAATATGTCGCCCGTCGCGCAGCACGGTCACGGTATCGGCAATCTCGAACACTTCGTCGAGCTTGTGGGTGACGTAGACGACGGCAATGCCGAGACTGGTCAGCCGCCGGATCACGCCGAACAGCAGCGCCACTTCGTTGGGGGTGAGCGACGAGGTCGGCTCATCCATGACAACGATCCGTGCCTCATGGGCAAGCGCGCGCGCAATCTCGACCATCTGCTGCTGGCTGAGCGGCAGGCTGCCGACCTTGGCGGCGGGGTCGACATTGAAGCCGATGCGCGCGAACAGCGCGGCGGCTTCCTTGCGTATCGCGCTCCAGCGGATGGAGCCGGCCTTGTTGACCGGATATTCCTCAAGAAAGATGTTCTCGGCCACGGTGAATTCGGAGATCAGGGCTATCTCCTGGAACACCACCTTGATGCCTTCCTTCAAGGCGTCGCGGGGTGTGTGAAGCTGAGCCTCGACGCCGCCGATCCGGATCGTGCCGGCATCCTTCTGATAAACGCCCGCCAGGATCTTGATCAATGTCGACTTGCCGGCACCGTTCTCGCCCATCAGGGCGTGGACCTTGCCGGGCTCGAGGCGAAGGTCGACGTTTTCCAGGGCCAGCACCCCGGGAAAACGTTTGCCTATTCCGGCCATTTCCAGCGCCGGGATACCGGGCGTTATCTGCGGCGGCTTTTCGATTGCGAAGTCAGCGTGCATCGGACGTCCTCCGCACCAGATCGAGATAGGTTGCAACGACGATGACTATCCCAGGAACGACCATCTGCAGGTTCTGGTCCCAGCGCAGGATGATGATGCCGTTGTCGATCACCTTGAGCACCAGAACGCCCAGCAGCGTGCCGATCAGTGTGCCGCGGCCGCCCGTCAGGCTGGTGCCGCCCAGGATGACCGCAGCGACCACGGTCAGCTCGAACCCGCGACCGGCCGTCGGCTGGCCTGTGTTCATCAGCGACGACAGGATGAGACCGGCAAGACCGGTAAGGAGCCCGGTGACGACGAAGACCAGAAGCCTCAGCCGCTCGGGGCGCAGGCCGGAAAGCCGAGCCGCTTTCTCATTGGCGCCGACGGCGTATATGTAACGGCCAAGGGTCGTATGGCGCAGCACCACATAGGCGAGAATAATTATGGCGGCGGCGATTATCACCGGGATCGGGATCGGCCCGATATAACCGGTGCTGATCTCCGTGAACCCGCGCTGCAGGTGCCGGTTCTGCACTGCTTCGCGTGTGAAGAGGAACACGCCGCCCTGCAGGATCATCATGGTCGCGATCGTGGCGATCAGCGAATTGACCTTCAGCCGGGTGACCACGATGCCGTTGAAGAGGCCGACGGCCCCGCCGAAGAGGATGCCCGCCAGCGCCCCCATCGCGACGTTCCCGGTCTTGTTGGTGACGTCCATCGCCACGCATCCGGAAAAAGCCAGAGAGGCGCCAACCGAAAGGTCGACCTCGGCGGCGATCAGCAGCATGGTCATGCCCGCGGCAACGATCAGCACCAGCGAACATTGCCGCAGGATGGCGATGACGTTTTCGACCGAATAGAATTGCGGGGCGCCTATCGAGATGGCCAGGCACAAAAGCACCAGCAGGCCGATCAGGACGATCTGACTGTTGCCGGCGAGCCTGCCGACTACCGGATCCGCTTTTGCGGGTTGGATGAGATCGCTCATGGGTGGCTGCGCCGACGGTAAACGGAGGTGAAGCGGGACCGCCCGAGGGCGGGTCCCATCGGAGGCGAAGCGAAGCGGTTACAGGTCCGCCGCGGTCTTCATGCACTTGTCGGCGGGCTTCAGCGCGTTGACTGCTTCCCAGTTGATCGTGCGCGTGGTTCCTTCCACCGAGTAGAATTTTTTCCACGCGTCGCCCACCATTGGAGTGGTCGGCGAGACGATGTGCTCGGGCACCTCTTCCTTGTTGTACAGCTTGACAGCGGCGTCGATCGTGGTGAACCCCACCTTCTCGGGGAACATGGCGGCTTCGATCTTGTAGGATGGCTCTGTGCTCATCATGTTGATGAAGCCGAGGCCTTCGCCGCCGGTGCCGACGACGAGAAGTTTGTCCTGCGGACGCCCGGAAGCTTTCCAGGCCTGCAGCCCGCCTTGCGACGAAGAGTCGTTGATGCCGTAGATGATGTTGACGTCGCTGTTCTGGGCGAGCGCGGCCGCCGAGACTTCGAGCGCGCGGTCCGGGTTGCCGCCGCCGTCGAGGTCGTGGACCATGGCGGCGTCCGGAATCTCGGTCTTCAGGCCATCCATGAAGCCCTGCGAGCGCAGCACGGTGGCCGAAAGCAGCGGCAGGCCGACATTCATCACCCTGGCGACGCCGTCCAGATGCTCCTTGGCGTATTTGCCGGCTTCGACGCCTGCGTAATAGCCGGTGTCGTAGTCGCAGATGGCGACCATGGTGGTCATGCCCCTGACCGGATTGCCTTCCAGCACGAGCGGTAGGCCCTCTTCCTTGGCGCGGCGAACCAGCGGCACCACGCCTTCCTCGTTCACCGGCGTGATGATCAGGACGTCGACGCCCTGGGACATGAAGTCTTCGGCCGCGGAGACTTCCTTGGCGACGTCCAGGTTGGCGTCGCGGACTTCGAACTCGATGCCGAGCTGCTTGGCGCGATCCTCCATGCCCTTGATGACGTTCTGGTACCACTCATGCGTGGCGTAGTTCGTAACATAGCCGATCTTCTTGGGCATATCGGCGGCCATGGCATGCGCCGACATGACCGCGAGCACGGCGGATGTGGCGAGCAATTTGATTGACGACTTGATCACGGTTTTCCTCCCGGTGGGTTTTGTTTTCGCGGCGCGGGAACCGAAGAAGCTGCTTTGCTTCCTGGTCGAAACCCTTGGCCGCATCGCCGGCCATTGACCGGATTTGGCTATTAATATATTAGTACACAGAAGTTGTCTAGAGCGTCCTTTCATAGAAGCTGAGATGTCCGCCACCACACCACCACCTGCGATGAAGCCGCGCTCTACCGCGCAGAACGTGTTTGAGCTGCTGCGGCGCGACATTGTGTTCGGCGTGCTGCGGCCGCTGGAGCCGATCCGCGAAAACGAACTCGCCGAACGGCTGGGCGTGTCTCGAACGCCGGTGCGGGAGGCGCTGTTGCGCCTCGCCAATCTCGGGCTTGTCGAAATCTTTCCGCAGAGCGGTACGCGCGTCTCGCCGATCCGGCTGGAAAAGGTGCGCGCCGCGCAGTTCATCCGCGAGGCCGTCGAGGTCGAGGTGGTCCGCCGCGCTTGCCGGACCGCCACCGATGCGCACTTCGCCGAGATACGAAACCTCATCGAAGACCAGGTCGTCGCCGCCGGCCGCAACGATCTGCGCCGGCTGTTCGAACTCGACGAGGAGTTTCACCGTTCGATCCACAAAGCCGCGGACCTGCTTGCCGTGGCCGATGAGCTTGACGACCTGAAGGTGCATCAGAACCGCCTGCGCTATGTCTCGGTCCACTGGCCGCGCAGCGCCGATAGCATTATCGCCGAGCACCGCTTGATCCTCGAGGCGCTGCGCCGACGCGACGAGGAACAGGCCGCGGCTGCGATGACGACGCATTTGCGTGCCGTGCTTCCGGTGCTCGACCAGGTAGCCGGCGACGCCGATGGATCGGTCAGCTAGCCGCACCGCATTTGTCCAACTCTCATGCAGCCGCCACCACGCGCGCCGTACCCTGCCGGTCCCGTTCGAGAATTTCGTCGAGCAGCGCACCGCGGTCGCGGGCGCCGACGAATTCTAGCCGCCTGATGCCGAGCGGGTCGATGTCCTCGCGCAGCACCTTGAGTTCTTGTGCGGTGGGCAGCTCCATCGGCTTGCAGTCGACGGCGAAGATCACCTTGAAGCCGGTCTCGGCAAGTATCGTCTCGCGGCTCACTTCCGGCATGGTCTCGACCACCACCAACTGGCCATGCGCCTCGTCGAAGCGGAACACGCACAGATTGGTGACGAGCCAGACGTCCCCCGGCTGGTAGCCGGCGCGCCGGCGGTCGTCCGCGGAGATGATGCCGCGGGCCGAACTCACAGTCTCGACGCTCTCGACAAGTGCGGCCCGGCCATGGCGAGGCGCATAGACCACGTAGTTCCGGTGCATGTTGGCGACATCCGACATCCCGCCCTGCCCCGGCAGCCGCAGCCTGCCGCCCGACGGCTTGGTGAGTTCGAGATTGTTGGTTCGCCCGCGCGCATCGACCTGCGCCGCCCCGATGATCTCGTGCGTCACGAACCCGGCCTGGTAATAGGTCGAATAAGTGTCATCGCCGCCGCAATGAGCGACCGCCGTTTGCGCGTCCATGGTTTCGAGAAGGCTGAGCGTCATCGTGCCGGGGGCAATGTCGACATGCCCGCAACTGAACGTGCTGATGAAGAGATCCGGCGCATAGGTGGCCTTGGCCAGCCGGTAGGCGACATTGCCGAGCGGCGACACCGCGCCCGCGCTCGCGAAGGACTCGTTGTCGAGCATCCGCGCGATCCGCGCCACCATCAGCTCGTCGATGCTCGCGGGCGCATCCCTGTCTACCGCGTCGCTGCGGAAAGCCATGGCCGAGATCGCCTCTGCCGGAACTTTCGCGGCGCGCCGCAGCAAGTCCGACGGCGCCTGCCGCGGGCGCTCCAGCGCCTCGACCAGGCTGCCATGCCGACCGTCGAGCACGTCCCTTATCCGGCCGTAGTCGGTCGCATAGAACGGCAGGCAGGATGCGGGATAGGCGCCGCCCGGAACCTGAGCGATCGCCGTCACCAGATTGCGCGTAAGTATCGTCTGCCGCCCGCCTTGCGCCAGGGTTCCGGCCGGCACGATCTCCTCGACCGTCACCAGCACCTGCCGCGCCGCGCCGGCCATCGCCAGGTCCAGCGCCCGCGCGCCAGGGATCTCGACATTGCCGGCGCTGTCGGCCCGCGGCGCATGCAGGAGCAGGGTGTCGATGGTCTGGGCCTCGACGAGCCCAACCACCCGCCCGGTACGCTCGTCGCGATGGAACCGCACCGCCGGGCACTGCTCGAGCATGGTCGAGCCTTCCGGAAGCTGCACCGGCATGAACGGCAGGTTCTGCTGCGCCGCCCGCAATCCCTGGATCATGCTGAGAGCCGGCCAGTCGTTGACCGGGATGCTGCGAGCCTCCGCAACTTCGCGGAACTTCGGAGCGAGCCCGAATATGTCGAGGCTTGAAAAGCAGATATCGATGCTGGCGACCGCCCCGGCTTCGAGCAGCAGTTCGAGCGGCAGCCCGCCGGCCCAGGCGAAGTAGTTGAGCTTATCGACGCCGCGTCTGGCGATCTCGCGCAGGAGCGCGACCGGCAGCCGGGCGAAATGGTGACCACCCACCGACAGCCGCGTGCCCGACGCGACGCGACCTGCCAGGGCCTCGAGCGTTTCGATCGTGGGACGGTTGGATTTTACGAGGGACATGGTTCAAGCCTTCTTGCGGCCGGTGGGTTCTGGATTGAGCGCGAGGTTGCGCGCGCCGAGCTCGCTCGAAATCGCGCGGCTGGCCTCCAAGGCGAGGTCGCGTACCTGTTCGAGCGGCACGGTCGCCGCGCGCTGGGGCATGTAGGGCACAGTGAGGGCGGCGACGACATGGCCGAGATAGTCGAAGATCGGCACCGAGATATTGGTCACGCCGGTAACCGCCAGCGACTTCTTGACCTCGCAGCCCGCCTTCAAGGTCGCTTCCGCACGCGCCGCCACCTGTCCGATTTCACTCTCGGCGTGCTCGCCCCGGCGCAGCCAGGCGTCAAGTTGCTCACGCACCCGAGGCGAGGAGTAGGCATAGATGACGACGCCCGAACTCGTCTCCTCGAAAGGGAACTTTGCGCCCAGCATCACCGAATAGCGCATCGGCAGGGGTGACTCGATCTGCAGCACGATCAGCGCCTCATGGCCGCTCAGCACCGCCAGATGGCAGGATTGCAGCGCGGCCGGCGCCAGTCCCTGCATGATCGGCAGCGCGGAATCCGTGAGTTGGCGCACCGAAGGCGTCTGGTGCGCCAGTTCGAACAGCTTGAGCGAGATGCGGTACCTGTCTGAATTGGCGCGCCGATATAGATAGCCCCGTGCCTCCAGCACCAAAATCACTCGGTAGAGTTCATGCACGCTCCGCCCCAGCGCACCGGCGAGCTCGGTCAGCGTCATGCCGTCGGGTTGGCCGGCCATGAACTCTATGATGTCCAGGGCCTTCTCGGCTGCCGGCACGGAATAGCTCCGCTTGGAGCCGCCAGCGGCTTCCAGGGTTTCGATTTCGCTCTCGATTTCCTGCGTCATTGTCAGCTCGCTGCGGCCGCCGTTTCGGGGCGGATTTGCTCATAATGACCATTGAGCCAGTCGATGAACGGCCGCAGCGGCGCATCTTCGAACACGACCGCGGCGAGCCGCAGGGTCGCGTCGTGAAAGAAAGGCACAAAACCCGGATGGGTGGGACGCAGATAGGCCTGGTCCAGCACCGGCAGCGTGTTGCGGAAGAACCCGCCGGAAATCCGGTTGCATTCGTCCGATTGCCAGGCTGAGCGGCTCCCCGGCTGACCGCCGGCGCTCACATATTCGGTCGACTGGTAACGGGGCGAACACAGATGCATCGCATAGTCGAACGCTGCCTTCGGGTTCGCCGACCGGGCGCTGACTCCGATACCGGCGCCGCCGAGAATGGTGCTCGCCGGCAGATCTATAGCGATAGTCGGCGCCGCCCCGAAGGTGATGCAGCGCGGCGCGTCGACCGTCGAATAGTTCACGTAATTGAAGAGATAAGGCACGTAGGCGACATCGTCATTGGCCGCCATATGGTCGAGGCAGCGGATCGGGTTCCAATGCTTCGAATTCGGGTGCGCCGCCTTGGACAGGGCCTTGAGATAGCCCACCACGGTGCAGGCGTCGGCAAACGACAGGAAATCTCCGTGGCCGTGACCGGGCTTCAGCCCGATGCTTGCCGCTACCGAAAGCATCGTGCACATCAGGTCCGTCGGCACCGACGGCCAGCCGATCGACAACCCGTGGGCCGAGGCGCGTCCAGAGAGCGCCAGCACTTCGTCAAGCGATCTCGGCGCCGCCAGATCATGCCTCTCCAGGAGGTCGACGCGCCAGGCTGCCGTCTGCGCCGCGGTGTCGATCGGCAGCGCCCATATGCCACCATTATAGGAATAGGATCGCCACGAGGCGCCGACCGCATTTTCGCCAAACATCTGCCGGTCATGCGCATCTAGGAATTGGCTGAGATCGAGCAGCCAGTGTTTGCTGCACGCATCGCCGACGAAGGGATGGTCGAAGATCACCAGATCGTACCTGTCGGCGAAGGTGGAAAGATCCCCTTCCCCGAAGCTGTAGAGGTCGCGGCGATCCCAGCGGACTGCCTGCCCGGTGAGCGTGCGATAGGGCTCGACACTCGCCTCCAGCGGACCCCAGCAACGTTTGTGGTCCCAGGCAACCCCTGTGATCAAATCTCGTCCTCCCCTGCATCGCGACCACGACTATGCGTCAGCATTTTTGCTTGCGCAAATAGTTTTTATAAGCGAAAAATTGTGTCGAGCGACGACAGGTTGTTGTGCGAGCGGTGGAGGATGGGATGAAGCGAGTACTGGTGACCGGAGCCGCCAAGGGGATCGGGCGTGCCGTTGCCGAACAATTCGCCGGCGATGGGGCGGCGCAGGTGCTTCTCGACGTGGACGCGGCCGGGCTCGAAATCGCGGCTGCAGCGCTTCGACGCGCCGGCGCAAAGGTCGAGGCCGTGGTTGGGTCGGTGGCTCTGACTTCCGATTGCGAGGCGGCGGCCGAGCGCGCCCGCAGCGCCTTCGGCGGACTTGACGTGCTCTCGCACAATGCCGGCATCCAGCGCTACGGCACGGTCGAAACCACCAGCGACGAACTTTGGGCCGAAGTAATCGGGGTCAATCTCACCGGCGCGTTCCGGATCTCGAAGGCGGTCATGCCGATGTTGCGTGAAAGCAAGGGCAGTATCGTCCATATGGGTTCGGTTCAGGGCTTGGCCAGCCAGACGGGGGTCGTCGCCTATTCGGTGGCCAAGCACGGGCTTGTCGGGCTCGTCCACGCCATGGCGGTCGACAGCGCCCCGCATGGAGTTCGCGTCAACGGTGTCGCTCCCGGATCGGTGGATACCCCGATGCTGCGCGACGCGGTGGCGCAGGCCGATGATCCGGCCGCCCTCTGGCAGACCATCAACGATATGCACCCGCTTGGCCGCAGCGCCCGGCCAGAGGAGGTGGCGGAACTCGTCAGCTTCCTCGCATCCGAGAAGGCCTCATTCATCACTGGCGAAATCATCCGCATCGATGGCGGCATGCTCGCCCGGATCGGCGGCTCCCCAAGAAGGAATGAGTTTGTGAGATGATCATGGCCGGACTTGGCGCGGGTGGCCCCATCCGGACCTGATCCGGTTCGTGCAGCCGTCGCGCGCTATGTTGAAACACGACGCGCCGATTGAATGCTCAGGCCGGCGGCAAAATGCGGAAGTCGGCCCCTTCGGGCAAAAGCTGTCCGCCATCGACCACTATCGTCGTACCCGTGATGTAGCTCGCCTCGTCCGAGGCGAGGAAAAGGAACGCGTTTGCAACATCTCGCGGACTGCCCAGACGCCCCAGCGGGATCGCGTTTTCCATGTTCTCGATGAAGGCAGCGCCGCGGTGCTCCTGGATGGCCTCGGTGAGGATATTGCCCGGCTCGACGCCATTCACCGTGATCCCGTAGCCGGAGAATTCCAGCGCGGCAGCACGAATGAATCCGTTGATGCCGGCCTTCGTTGCCGAGTAGTGGCCGTGCCCCGGGCTGGTCACGTGCGGTCCTGTTATGGACGAGGTGAACAGCATGCGCCCCGAACCCTGGGCTTTCATCGGAACGAGTGCCGTCAGTGCGGCGTTGAAGGTGCCGCGCAGGTTTACGGCCATGACGCGGTCCCAGTCCTCCGGACTTGTGTTTTCGATCAGCTGCCAGGGGTAGATGCCGGCGTTCTGGACAACGATGTCGAGCCTGCCGAAGGTCGCGAGCGCCAGGGCGACAGCTGCTTCCGCGTCACCCATTTTCGAAATATCGGTGCGGATGAAAGGCACGCCCAGTTCATCGGCAGTCGCTTGTCCGGCGGCAGTTTCGATGTCGGCGAGCACAAGGTTGGCGCCCTCCTCCTTGAACCGCAGCGCAATGCCTTTACCGATGCCTCGCGCGGCACCGACAACCAGGGCCACCTTGCCTTCCAATCGATCGGTCATGCGAGCCTCTGGCGCAATGTCTGCTTGAACGTGTCGAGAAGCACTGCCGCAAGCACCAGCAACCCGTGGATGACCTGGGTAAAATTGGAAGGCAGGCCCATCAGATTGATTGCCGTGTTGATCGACGAGAGCAGCAGGACGCCTGCGTAGACGCCCGGCAGCGACCCGACGCCGCCCTTGAGGCTGACGCCGCCGATCACCACGGCCGCAAAGGCGTTGAACAGCAGTCCGACGCCGAGATTGGCCGTCGCGCCGGAGGTGCGGATAGCAAGCAGCCAGCCTGCGAGGCCGGCTATCGCGCCGGCCAGAACGAAAGCGATGATCAGGTTGCGCTTGACGCGAATGCCGGCGCGAAACGTTGCCGTTTCGTTGCCGCCGATCATGATCAGGTGGCGGCCGAACGGCGTCTTGGCCATGACCAGCGAGAAGCCGACGAAGCAGAGGATCGCGATCCACGCCGTGAGCGGAAGGCCGATGAACCGCTGGATGCCGAACCAGCGGATCGCTGGCGCGAGGTCCTGCGCGGAACGTCCGCCCGAAACCGCGACCACCAGCCCACGCACCCAGATGTAGGATGCCAGCGTGATGATGAAGGCGTTCATGCCGGCCTTGACGATCAGGAAGCCGTTGAGCGCTCCGACCGACCCGCCGACGGCAAGTGCCACCAGCAGCGACACCGGCACCATCAGCCATTCGGGACTCAGCCTTATGCCCATGCCGATGCCGGCCGAGCAAAACAGGGTGCCGACCGCCATCGCGCCAAGTGCGGCGACGGATTCCACGGAGAGATCCATGTGTCCGGAGATGATAACCAGCGCCAGGCCGATCGACATGACGCCGAGCACGCTCGACGCCTCGATGATGTTGGCGAAAATGCCAATCTGAAAATAGTTAGGCACAAAGGCCGAAAAGATCGCCAGCACGAATAGCAGCATGAACCAGACGAGATGGTCCAGGATAAACTCGAGGGTGCTTCGCGTCCGTGCGTGCATGAGGCCTTCCGGCTGGAACGGTCCGCCTGCGGGTTGAAAGGTTCGGCCCGCGGGCGACCGAGGTTGGATCTACTCGACCGGCTTCACGGTGTCCGAAGGCGGCTTCAAATTGCCCCAGAAGGCCGGGTTATCGACGTTGCTCTTGTCTATTGCAGCGCCCGGGATCTTGATGTTCGGTCCCCATGCTTCCTTGGTCACGGTCGACTTCAGTCCCAGCACATCGTATTCGCCAGGCTTGATCTCCTGCTTGCCGACGATCTTGTCCATGAACATCGCGACGGCCGCAGCCTGAGCGTAGAGCGGTTGCTCGACCTCGACGTTAAGCCAACCCTTGCGGATCAGATCGAGACCGACCGGCGCCCCGTTCGAACTCATCATCAACACGTCGCCTGGCTTCTTGCCCGCCGCCTCGAGCGATGCCACGGCGGCCACCGAAAGATGCGCCGCGTGGTTGAAGATCAAGTCGATGTCGGGATTGGCGAGCAGTTGGTCGGCGACGATGGTGCCGGCGTTGCTCGCTTCCCACTGCATGGCAGGATGCGAGATGATTGTGACTTCGGGAAAGGCCTTCATCTTCTCCTCGAAACCCTTTTGAATATCGAGCGTGTAAGGATCTCCGGGGTCGCCAAGCACCTGGAGGATCTTGCCTTTCACCGAGCCGTTTTTGGCCGTCAGCAGCTTTTGCGCCTGTTCGGCTGCGACATAGCCGATCTCGACCGTACCGGCCACCGACGTGAAGTCCGAAGGCGTCGAGGTTATCTGACGGTCGAATTCGACCACGGGAATACCGGCGGCGCGGGCCGCTTCGATGGATGGTTTCAGCGCGTTGAAATCGACGGCCGCGAGGATGACCGCTGCAGGCTTCAGCGTGATCACGTCGTTCATCTGGCTCTGCTGTGCGTCCGTCTTGTTGTCGGCATTGAGCGTCTTCATCTCGTAGCCGACCTGCTTCAGGAACATTTCGAGCGCACTGACCGAACCGGTCTGGAACTCGTCGAGCAGTGTCGGCACCAGGTAGTACACAGTTCCCTTCGACTGCGCGAAGGCCGGCATCAGCATGGCAAGCGCCAATGCCAGAAAGCCGAAGGCGGACAGAACTATTCGTTTCATGTTCTTGCTCCTCTTGTGCCGGACCCCTTCATTGTGCCCGTCCGCCTGCCGGTCCGGTCCCGGCAAGAGTTTCCCCGGTGATCATTTTGACCACCGCGTCGGGACTTGTGTTCGACCGTGGCATATCCCCCGCCACGACGCCCTGGCGGATCACCACGATCCGGTCGGCAACCTGGAATGCCTGCTGCATGATATGCGTGATGATGATGACGCCGATCCCCTGCGAAGCGACCTGGCGAATCATCTCGAGGCCGCGCCTCGTCTGCTCCACGCCCAGCGCTGCGAACGGTTCGTCGAGCAGCACCAGCTTGCCGCCCCAGTGCACGAAGCGGTTCAGTTCGATCGCCTGGCGCTGGCCGCCCGAGAGATGTTCGACATTGGTGCGAAGCGACGGGATGCGCGTCCCGGCATTGGCCAGCGCCTTCGCCACCTCGGCCTCCATGGTGCGTTCGTCGAGGACGGGAATGCCGAGGAATTTGCGGGTGATCTCCCGCCCCATGAAGAAGTTCGCGACCACATCGACATTCGTGCAGAGCGACAGGTCCTGGTACACGGTCTCGATGCCGGCTGCCTTGGCCGCCGCGGGAGACTTGGCTTGAAACTCCTCCCCCTCGAAAAGCATCCGGCCCGATGTCGGCTCGAGACCGCCGGAGATGATCTTCACCAGCGTGGACTTGCCTGCGCCGTTGTCGCCGAGCAGCGCGACGACCTCGCCCTTCCCGATGGAAAAACTGATGCCTTTCAGCGCTTCGATTGCGCCGTAGTTCTTGCGGATATCCTCCAACACGAGCAGCGGCGCCGTCATGCAGCGATCCCCCGGCCGTCGAGAATGTCGCGCTCGCGTTCGCCCGTGAACATCTGGCCGAAACGCGGCGAAAGCACGCCCGACACGGCAAGTGCTGCCGCCCCGCGCAACACCGAGTGCTCGCCGCCGCGCGCGACGACGACGCGCGGCGTTTTGCGATCCCGTCGTGCGGCAATCGAGTTCGGCAGATCCGCCCCCAGTTCTGCCATGCGATCAAGCAGACCGGCCGATGCCAGGCCGCCAAGCACCACTGTCTCCGGATCGAACAGGTTCTCGATCGTCGTGATCGCATTGCGGAAGATCGGCGCCACGGTTTTGAGCCAAGCTGCCTCGCTCGTCTTTGCACGGCGATAGGCGTCAAGCGAAACATAGCGCTCGAGGCAGCCGCGATTGCCGCACGGACAAGGCTCGCCGTTGGGCACGACCGGGATGTGACCGATTTCGCCGGCGTTGCCCCACGCGCCGCGCATCACCCGGCCTTCATGCACCAGGGCGCCGCCAAGCCCGACACCCAGGTAGAGGTAATAGTATTCCGAAAAATGTTTGCCGAGGCCGTAGAGTTGCTCGCCGAGTGCCGCGGCTGCCATGTCCGTTTCCAGGAATGCCGGCAGGCCCGTCAGCTCGGCCAGGCGCTCCCTGATGGCGACGTTTTCCCAGCCGGTCATCGTCGTTGGGCCGACGAAACTCATGGACTCGACGCCGAACGGACCGGGCAACGCCATGCCAATGCCTAGCATGCGGCCCTTCGGCTTGTGCTGGATCAGTTTGGGCGTCATTGCCGCGACGATCTCGAAAGCATCTACGGGCGATGCGTTCGTCACCGCTTGATGCAGGCTGGCGACGACGTCTCCACTCAGGTCGATCAGCGCCGCATTGACCCCAATCGGCGTAATATGGACGCCAATCGCGAACCCGCCATCCGGGTTGATCCGGAGCATTGTGGGCGGCAGCCCCCGTCCCTTCGGGTTGTCGCGAAAGGAAACAAGATACTTCTGCTCTTCCAGTTCCCGGACGATCGTCGAAACAGTCTGGACCGTCAGCCCCACCCGCCGGGCAATTTCGCCGCGTGTCGTCGGACCGTGCAGGCGGACCGACTCGAGCACGATCCGTCGGTTGTACGGCCGGCCAAACTCCTGGTTGGTCCCTCTGAGCGCCACGTGCAACCCCTTCCGTAGGGTGACGTTACACCGAGCGATTATTTAGTCAAATGGATTTCAGAAATGATGTTTCATCGCTATCAATCCTCTAAGTAGGCGTGTTGAGATTCAGGCAGGCCGAGCGTCGGCGATTTCCTAGAAGTGGTATTCGCGCGCAAGCATGGCATGATCTTCGGGTATATGCGCTGCCTGAAGGACGGCTGGTTCGGGAAGTGACGAAGCGGAGCGGCCTCCGCGTTTGTGATGGAGGAATGCCTGACATGACAGAACTGCCCGAACCGTTGCGTTCCCGGCTGCAGCCGCTCGACCGCACGCTCGCCACGCTGGAGACCCCCGCTGTCCTCATCGACGCGGACGTCGCCGATGCCAATCTCGTGCACTGGCAGCAGCGCTGCGATCGCGCCGGCCTCGCCAACAGGCCGCACATCAAGACGCACCGCAGCGTCGCCTGGGCGCTGCGGCAGCTGGAACTCGGTGCGAGCGGCATCACCGTGCAGACGGTGGGCGAGGCCGAGATCATGGCCGATGCCGGCATCTCAAACATCTTCCTCACTACCAACGTGCTGGGCGAGGCGAAGCTTATGCGGCTCGGCGCCGTCGCAGCGCGCTGCAATCTCGCCGTCGTCGCCGACAGCGCCGAGGTCGTCGAGGCGGTCGCTGCCGCCGCGCGGACGGCCGGGGCGACGATCACCGTGCTGGTCGAATGCGACACGGGCGGCGGACGGTGCGGCCTCGCCGACCCGGTCGCCATCGGAGCGCTGGCTCTGCGCATCGCCGCCGCCAAAGGGGCGAAATTCGGCGGGCTGATGACCTATCCCGCCGCGGGCAAGCGGCTGCAGACGGAACAGGCGTTGCAGGCGGCAATCGCAGCGTGCCGAGCCGCCGGCCTCGCCGTCCCGACGGTGTCTTCGGGCGGCAGCCCGGACATGTGGAAGGACGACGGGCTCGAACTGCTGACCGAATACCGCGCCGGCACCTATATCTACAACGACCGTTCGCTGCTCGCCTGCGGCGCGGCGACGCTTGATCAGTGCGCGATGACGGTGCTGGCCACCGTGGTCAGCCGGCCGACGGCCGGGCGCGCCATCATTGACGCCGGCTCCAAGGCGCTCACCTCCGACCTGCTCGGGCTCGACGGCTACGGGCTTGTGCTCGAACATCCGGACTCAGTTATCTATAAGTTGAACGAGGAGCACGGCCTGCTCGACGTTTCGCGCTGCGCAGCGCCTCCCGCCGTCGGCGACCGTGTCCACGTCCTGCCCAACCACACCTGCGTCGTCACCAACCTGTTCGATCGCCTCTTCATCGTCAGCGGCGGACAGCTAAAGGGCGCGCTGCGGGTCGAGGCGCGCGGCAAGTCGATCTGAGCGGTTGAGGGTTCGGCCACGTGAGCGCCGCCGGCAGCTATTTATCGGCGGTGCCTTCCGCTGCAACAACACAACAGGGATGATCATGACCAAGCAACATTTCGGTACTTCGCATGTCCCGCTCTCCCCGGCGGTGAGGGCGGGCGACTTCGTCTTCATCTCCGGCCAGGTGCCGGTCGTCGACGGCCGTATTGTCGAGGGCGGCGTCGGCGCGCAGACGACGAAGGTGCTGGAGAACATCGCCGCCGCCCTGGCGCTGGCCGGCTGCGAGCTGTCGGATGTGGTCAAGACCACGGTATGGCTGAAGCGGGCCGAGGACTTTGCCGAGTTCAACGCTGCCTACGCACCCTTTTTTCCCGACCAACCCGCCGGCGCGCTCCACCGCTGAATCGCGGCTGATGATCGACATCCTGGTCGAGATCGAGGCCATCGCCTACAAGCCGCTCACGTAATCGCGACGACCAACCTCTGTAAGCCAACCGGGATTGAACCAGCGATCCGCCGGCCCGTCATAGGGTAGCCGCGTAACATCCCAGTGGCTGACGAAGCGGGCATAGGCGTCCCAGACTGGCGGCCCGCCACCGATGAAGACGATGCGGCCGGCAAAGCGCTTGAGCGTGTCCTCGGGATCCATGCTGGAGCGCACCACGAAGAGTTCCCGATCGCCGCGAGCGAATTCAGGAATGCTCGCGATCGTCTTTGGCCCGGCGAGCAAGACGTGTCCCCTAGTGATGTCGAAAAACCGCGCAACGTCGGCGATGAACTCCGGCGATCGGTTGCCTTCCCACGGCAAGCCGCCGTCGAGGCCGAGTTGCCCCGATTGGCCGATGGCACAGACTACCCTGACCATTGTCAGCTGCATGGGACCTCCACGGGACGGCACGTTTGAATTTTGACAATGTAGGACGCGAACTTCAGATGATGCCATGCTTCCCAAGAAGCGCCCGCTCATCGCCTGACACCCAGCCGAAAACCTTCGGCTCCCCGTCCAACATCTGAACGAAGTAGTGAACATCGAAATCTATCGCTACGTCCGGTTGATTCTTGCGGCCATAGGTTGCCGTCCAGGCGACATGAGCCACGCAATGATGTTCGTCTATCGGTGAGAGGCGGACGTTGCGTATCCGCATTTCCTTTGTGCCTATCGCCCGATAGTGTGCATAGCCTTGCACCATGACTTGCTTGAGCTGATCGTCGTTTTTTCCGGTCATGACCCCGGCAGGCGTCGCCGCTATGAAGTCGGAGGCATACAGAGATGCGACCTCATCCATGTCTATGTCGCCGCCAAGGGACTGCTTGAAAAAGCGCTCATATCGCTCGAATAGCTTCCTTATGCTGGTCTCCATCATTTCCGCTCCAAGCGCAGCCATGTTCTGCCTAGGTTCAATGGGACCGCCATCGTTCAGTCTGCGGACGGCGGCAACGGCTCACGAGGCGCGACGTCTCTAGTAAATTAGTGCAACAAGCCCAAGGACAAGACTGCCCGAGCAGCCGCAATCGGACACCGGTCAGCCTCGCTGCGGACCTGATGAGTGGACCATCCGGTGGCGATGGCCGGGCGATGAGTGTTCGGATCAACTCCACCTTCGAATGGGCGGAGGTTCTGCCGCTGCGGTGAAAACTACGCCCGAGAATCGTTTTTATCGATCTTCAGGCTGGCCGCATGCCGCATCATGCGGCGGAAGCTCATTGAGATATGGGCGCGTCTTATATGTCCGATCGATTCCCAATCGCCGATCTCTGCTGCGGCAAGCACCTCCTCCATTTCGCGGCGGAACGCGGTGAACTCTTCCACAAGACCGAGCCGCGGCATCATTTTCAGGACCACGCGTGCAACCTGAAAATACAGGCGCTCGCTGATCTCGCGCAGCGGCTGGTTGCCGGTCATGGCGGTCAACTCGTAGAAAAAATCCATGTTGAGGCGCAGGAACGCGCGCTGATCGGGATTGAGGACGTCGGAATCGCAACGCGCAATGAGCGCCCGAATCCGGTCGAGATCGGCCGCCGTGCGCGGGATCGGCGAGAGCCTGCCGATCAGCAGCGCCAGTTCCAGGCGCAGATGATAGACCTGCTGCAATTCCTCGATGTCGACGTCGGTAACAAGCGTGCCGACGCCATGGACGGACTGGACCAGACCTTCGGATTCAAGCCGCGCCAGGACACGGCGAACCGGCGTGCGGCTGATCTCGAACTCCTGCGCCAACTCCTCCTCGGAGAGTCGGCTTCCGGGCGGGTAGTCGAGCAGACAGATGCGGTCGCGCAAAATGCGATAGATTCTGCTCGAACCGTTTCCGCGCCGAAAGCGGGCGCGGCGCGGAAGCAGTCTCCGTCACGGTCGCTGCGCCCGTTTCAAGCGTCATCCGGCCTCCAGGACAGCGTGCAGGAATTGCCGTGTCCGCTCGTTCTTGGGTGCACCGAAGAGCTCACTCGGCGGACCCTGCTCGCAGATCTTGCCCGCATGGAAGAAGCAGACGCGATCAGAAAATTCCTTGGCGAAGCCCATCTGATGGGTAACCATCAGCATGGTCAGGTCGTGTTCCCTGCCGAGTTTCCGGATGACCTCCAGCACTTCGCCGACAAGTTCGGGATCGAGCGCCGAGGTCACCTCGTCGAACAGCATGATTTTGGGCCGCATGGCAAGCGCCCTGGCGATCGCAACGCGCTGCTGCTGGCCGCCGGAGAGCTGCGAGGGGTAGTGACCCTTCTTCTGCGACAGTCCGACCATGTCCAGAAGCTCGGCGGCGCGTTCTTCCGCTTTGGCCCGTTTCATTCCGAGCACCGTTATCGGCGCCTCGATGCAATTCTGCATCGCCGTCATGTGCGGGAACAGGTTGAACGACTGGAACACCATGCCGATCTTGGCTCGGATCTTGCGGATATGGGCGAGATCGGCGGGCACCAGCTTGCCGTTCCTCTCCATGTGCGTGAGCGGCTCGCCTTCGACCCAGATGACGCCGTCGTTGATCGTTTCCAGCGTCATCAGCATGCGCAGCACCGTGGTCTTGCCCGAGCCGGACGGGCCGATGACGGAAACTTTCTCGCCCCGGGCCACATCGAGATTGAGCCCGTCGAGAACGGTCAGCGCACCGTAGCGTTTCGAGACGTTCTCGAAGCGGACCATTGGTTGTTCGGTCATCGCATGGTCCTCCGGTTGAGCACGCCTTCAAGGGAGCGGATAAGCGCGGCCGAAACCAGGCTCATCAAAAGAAAGAACAGGCCGACCAGCGTGATCGGCTCGGTGTAGCGGAACGTCTCGGAGCCGATGATCTTGGCGGTTTGCATAAGTTCCAGGACCGCGATCGCGGAAAGCAGCGGCGTCTCCTTGAACAGCGCTACGAGATAGTTGCCGAGCGCCGGCACGATCGGCGGGATGACCTGCGGGATGATGATGTCGCGGAAGGTCGTCCATTGCGAAAGGTTGAGCGCGATCGAGGCTTCCCACTGGCCGCGATGGATATTGTCGAACCCGGCGCGGTAGACCTCCGAGCAGTACGCGGCGTAATGGATGCCGATGGCGAGCACGCCGGCCGTGAAGGCGTCGAGCACGACGCCGAATTTCGGGAAGACGAAATAGATAAAGAATATCTGGATGAGCAGGGGCGTCGAGCGGATCAGCTCGACGAGCACCGAGATCGTCCAGCCGGTCCACGGCACGGCGATGCGGACCACGGCCAGCACGAGACCCAGCGATGCGGCGATCGCAAAGCCAAGCACCGTCGCCTCAATCGTGACGATGGCCGCGCTGGCGAGGACCGGAATGATTTCGAAGGCGAAGGCCCAATCCCAGATCATGCTGCCCTCCCCCGCGCCAGCCCGAGCGATGCGCGCTTCTCGAGAAATCTCATGCCTATGGTCAGCACCAGCGACATGGCGAGGTACATCAGCAGGACGAGGGTGAAGATCGGAATGGTCTTGAACGTGTTCTGGTTCATCTGCTGCGCCTTGAAGGCGAGATCCGAAAGCGTGATCAGCGAGACCAGCGCGGTCGATTTCAACAGCTCGATGAACAGATTGCCCCAAGGCGGGATCATCGCGACGAAAGCCTGCGGCAGGATGATCCGGCGCAGCATCTGGGGGCGGCTCATGTTTAGAGCGGTCGCCGCCTCCCACTGGCCGCGCGCGACGGCCTGGATCGCCCCGCGCACGCATTCCGATCCATATGCTCCGACGTTCAGGCCCAGCGCCAAGACGGCCACTGGAAACGCATCGAGCGAAAGGCCGAACTGCGGCAGCACGAAAAACAGCCAGAACAGTTGCACCAGCGCCGAGGTGCCGCGGAATATCTCGACATAGACCGTTGCCAGCCATCGGAGCGGCGCCGGACCGTACATCCGCGCCAGCGCGGCGAGCACGCCCATGACGACGGCGAGCAGGCTGCCGAGCACGGCGATCTCGATTGTCAGGACCGCGCCCTGCAAAAGTCCCGGCAGGAACAGGCTATATTCTTCCTGCGTCGCCAGCATGCCGATCACGGCAAGTGCTGCGACAAGCATGCCAACCAGTGTACCGATTCCCATCTGCGCCTCCAAAAAAGGGGCGGCGCTCTCGCGCCGCCAGCAGTTGGGAACTTATTGGCCGGCGCAAAGCTCGGCTGTGGTCTTGTTCGGCAGATAGTCCTTGCCGAAGCCGAGCGGTTCGACCAGCGCGATATGCTCCGACGAGCCGAGGAACGTCTTCAGCTCGGCGTTGAACGCCTCGAGCAGATCCGTGTCCTCCTTGCGGAAACCGAAGCCGCCATGGCCTTTCACCGACTTGCCGGCAACCTCGCCGAACGGCGTGGTCGATTCGACGCCGTCGGCCTTCTTGGCCATGTCGGCGATCGACAAGGCGGTCAGCGCGGCGGCATCCGCGCGGCCCGACTGGACGGCCGCGACAAGGCTGGACTGATCGGGCAAGGAAACAACCTGCTCGGCTGCAATGCCCGCGTCCTTCGCATAACCGCCCTCGACGGCGCCCGCCATCACGGCCAGCTTGAGGTCGGCATTGTCCTTGATGCTGGAATAGTCCTTCACCCCTTTCGGGTTGCCCTTCGCCACCAGCATGGCCTGGCCGATGCCGTAAGACGGTTCGGAGAAATTGATCTCGGCGCAGCGCTTCGGGTTGATGAACATGCCGGCTGCGATGATGTCGAAGCGGCCGGCCTTGAGACCCGGAATGAGCGAGCCGAATTCGGTCAGCACGCCGTCCACCTGCGCAATGCCCATCTTGGCGAGCACTGCCTTGGCGACTTCCGGCGCCTCGCCGGTCAGCTTGCCGTCAGGCGTGGCGAAGCCGAACGGCGCCTCGTTGGCGAAGCCGACGCGGATAAAACCCTCCGCCTTGGCCTTCTCGAGCGTCGACTGCGCCTGAGCCGGCAGCGATGTGAATGCCGCTCCGGCGAGAGCCAGAACAGCGGCCGCCTTGACGACCGAACGGCAGGATATTGATGACTTGAACATGAGTTCCCCTTTTTTGATTTGCGCGGTTACCTGGATCGGCCTTTCTCGCGAAGCCGTCCCCAAGCTCATCTGACGTATACAACTCCGCTAGACATCTGACAAGCGAAGATGTTACATCGACCAGAAATCTGGACATTAGTCGATTTTGCGAGCCAGATTGTCGAATAGTTGTGCACAATTGAACTCAGCGCGAGAACCTTGTGCCTGGAACATGGCGGCGCGGGGAGGATCATGAGCGGCTTCGGGATATTCACGGATACGGAATACGCACGGCGCCTGGCCGACGTGAAGGCGCGCATGGAAAAGGCCGGCTTCGACCTGATCATATGCCAGGATCCCGCCAATATGTGCTGGCTGACCGGCTATGACGGCTGGTCATTCTACGTCCCGCAATGCGTACTCGTCCATCTCGAAGAGGAGCGGCCGATCTGGTTCGGCAGGGCTCAGGACGCAAAGAGCGCGCGCATGACCACCGGCCTGCCCGAACGCAACGTCGTTCCGTTCTCCGAGCGCCTGGTCCAGCAGCCGGTCGAGCATCCCTATGACGAACTCGCCGAACTGATCCGGGCGCGCGGCTGGGCAAACGCGCGCATCGGCGTCGAAATGGACGCTCACTATTACACGGCGCGCTGCCACGCTCATCTCACCCGGGGTCTGCCCGATGCCCGCTTCGCCAACAACCACGACCTCGTCAACTGGGCGCGATTGGTGAAGTCGGACGCGGAACTGGCGCTGATCCGCGAGGCGGGCGCCATTTGCAGCAACGCGATGAGGCGCGGCATCGAAAAGATGCGGCCGGGCGTGCCCCAGAACCATGTCATCGCCGAGATTTATCACGCGCAGATCATGGGCCTGCCGGGCGTCGGCGGCGACTATGCCGCGATCTGCCCGTTGGTGCCGGTCGGCGAAGGAACAAGCACGCCGCATTTGACCTGGTCAGACGCGCCGTTGCCGGACAATGGCCTCGCCATCATCGAGATCGCCGGTGTGCGGCATCGCTACCATGCGGCGCTGACGCGGACCGTGCATTTCGGCAAGCCGCCGCAGGCCATGATCGATATGGCCAAGACGATAGTCGCAGGCGTCGACGCAGGCCTGGAGCTGACCAGGCCCGGCAAGACCGCTGAGGAGGTCGAGGCTGCGTGGCAGGCCGTGCTGCGCAAGAACGGCCTGAAGAAGGAAAGCCGCGTCGGCTATCCGGTCGGACTCGCCTACCCGCCCGATTGGGGCGAGCGCACAGCGAGCCTCCGGCCCGGCGACACCACCGAGATGCAGCCCGGCATGTGTTTCCACTTCATGGCCGGCGTCTGGCTCGAGGATTTCGGCATCTCGATCTCGGAATCCTTCGTGGTCACCGAACGCGGCGGCGAACGCCTCTGCGACGTGCCGCGCGAACTCATCGTCATCGACTGACCACGCCTGCGAGAACCGTGCATTTCAAGGATATCTTATGGACCGCAATCCCTTTTCCGAAGCCGAGATCGCCGGCCGCCTCGCCAGGGTCCGCGATGCGCTGGCTGAGCGCGAGCTCGACGCGGCGATCTTCGCCTCACCGGAAAACGTCTTTTATCTCACTGGGCTCGATCACTGGGGTTACTTCGCGCCCCACCTGCTGATCGTTCCGCTCGACGGAAAACCTGTTCTCGTCACCCGCTCGATGGAAAGGGTCACGGTCGAGAACCAGGTGACGGCAGCGGACTTCCGCGGCCATTCCGACAGCGAGACGGCGGCCGACCTCGCCGCCCGCGTGCTTTTTGAGCTTGGCCTGCCGGGAAAGCAGATCGGGCTCGAATACTGGACATCCGGGTTGAGCCACGGTCTCGCCGAAAAACTCGAGGCGCAGGCCGATGCCAGATGGAGCGATATCTCCGGGCTGGTCGACAGGATGCGGCGGGTGAAGAGCGCCGAGGAACAGGTGCTGATGCGCCAGGCAGCAGGGGTGACGGACGCCGCCGCGAGCGCTGCCATCACGGCGATTTCCGACCAAGCCTCCGAGCAGGAGGTCGCCGCGCAGTGCGTGGCGGCGATGATCCGCGCCGGCGGCCATGCGCCGGGCTTCGGACCCTTCATCCGACCGGCCGCGCGCCTTGGCGAGGAGCATACGACCTGGGGCTCGGGCGTCTACCGCAAGGACGAGCCGGTCTTCGTCGAGCTCTCCGGCTGCGTTTCGCGCTATCACGCGCCGCTCGGGCGGCTCGTCCGCATCGGCCATATCAAGGACGAAGACGCTGCGATGGCCGAGGTGACCGCCAGGGCGTTCGACGCCGTCGTGAATGCGCTACGGCCGGGCGTGAAGGCCCGTGACGTCTATGCCGCCTGGCAGGGGTCGCCGACGAGGCGGGTCTTTCGCATTACCGCCGCCATCACTGCGGCTATCTGGTCGGCGCCGGCCAGCCGCCGTCCTGGACCGGCGGCAACTCGGTCACCGGCTTGAGGCACGATTCCGATCTCGAGATCGAGACCGGCATGAGCTTCCACATCCTGTCCTGGCTGATGCATACCGGGCGCGGCGACGACTTCATCTCCAACACGGTCCTCCTGACCAACGCCGGCGCGGAAGTGCTGACGCGCACGCCGACCGGCCCGATCGTCCGCTGAAGCCGCGTCATGGCCCGCTACTCGGCATTTTCCATTTTCCACAATGCGCTGTCGGGCCAGAAGCACTGGCAGCGCGCATGGCGCGCGGCGGAGCCAAAGCCGTCCTACGACGTCGTCATCATAGGCGGCGGCGGACACGGCCTCGCAACCGCCTTTTACCTCGCCGAGAACCACGGCATCCGCAACGTCGCCGTGCTGGAGAAGGGCTATGTCGGCGGCGGCAATGTCGGCCGCAACACCACCGTCATCCGCTCCAACTACCTACTCGACGGCAACACCCAGTTCTACGAATTCTCGATGAAGCTCTGGGAAGCCATGTCCCAGACGCTGAACTTCAATGTAATGTTCTCGCAGCGCGGACAACTCGTCACCGCTCACTCCGCCGATCAACTGGATAGCTTCAGCCACCGCGCCAATGTCATGCGGCTGAACGGCATCGACGCCGACATTCTCGATCGTGACGAGGTTCGCCGGCTTACGCCCTATCTCGACTTTTCCGACACGGCGCGCTTTCCCATACACGGCGCGATTTTTCAAGGCCGCGCTGGCACCGCACGCCACGATGCCGTCGCCTGGGGCTATGCGCGCGCCGCCGATGCCCACGGCGTTGAAGTCGTCCAGAACTGCGAGGTCGCCGGCTTCGTCCGCGACGGTGAAAAAATCGTCGGCGTCGAGACGACAAAAGGCCGGATCGGCGCGGGCAAGGTCGGCCTCGCGGTTGCCGGCCATACCTCGGTCCTCGGCCAGAAAGCGGGCCTCGAACTGCCGATCGAAAGCCACGTCCTGCAGGCCTTCGTCACCGAACCGCTGAAGCCGATGGTCGACCACGTCGTCGCCTACGGCGCCGACCACTTTTATGTCAGCCAGTCCGACAAGGGTGGGCTGGTGTTCGGAGGCAACCTGGACGGCTACAATTCCTACGCCCAGCGCGGCAATCTTGGCGTCGTGCGCGAAGTTGCGGAAGCGGCGATCGCGTTGATGCCCTCTATCTCGCGCGTCAGGTTGCTGCGCCACTGGGGCGGCGTCATGGACATGACGCCCGATGCCAGCCCGATCATCTGCCCAACCCCGATCGACGGCCTCTATCTCAACGGCGGCTGGTGCTATGGCGGCTTCAAGGCGACGCCCGCTTCCGGCTGGTGCTTTGCGCACACCATCGCGACCGGCAAGCCGCATCCGCTGATCGCCGCCTTCGGCCTCGATCGTTTCCGCACCGGCCACACGCTCGATGAGGCCGGCGCCGGCCCCTCTGCCTGGCTGCAATAGGGACGAAAAACAATGCTGCGCATCGAATGCCCCTGCTGCGGTCCGCGCGACCACGACGAGTTCCGCTACGGCGGCAACGCGTCGGTCGTCCGACCGGGCCACGACGATCCGGATCCGGAAGCCTGGTATCGCTACGTCTATGTCCGCGAGAATCCGGCGGGCCTGCATCCCGAATTCTGGCAGCACGTTATGGGCTGCCGGCAATGGCTGGTCGTCGAACGCGACACGCGCAACCACGCCATCGCATCGGTCAGCTTCGCCAGGAAGTCATCACGATGAACTCCAATCGCAACCGGCTGCTCGCGGGAGGCCGCATCGACCGCTCGCAACCGGTCAATTTCATCTTCGACGGTCGGGAACTGACCGGGTTCCGGGGCGACACCCTCGCCTCCGCGCTTCTCGCCAACGGCGTTAACCTTGTTGGGCGCAGCTTCAAATACCACCGCCCGCGCGGCATCTTCTCGGCCGGCGCGGAAGAGCCGAATGCGCTGGTCACGCTTGGAATCGGCGGTCGGCGCGAGCCGAACATGCCGGCCACCACGCTGGAACTCGCCGACGGGATGATCGCGGAAAGCCAGAACCGCTGGCCGTCGCTCGCCTTCGACGTCCAGAGCGTCAACAGCCTCTTCGCGCCGTTCCTGTCGGCCGGCTTCTATTACAAGACCTTCATGGGTCCGACCCGCCGCGCCTGGATGTTTTACGAGCATTTCATCCGCAAGGCTGCCGGGCTGGGCCGGGCCGGGACCGAACCGGACCCCGACCGCCACGAGGTTCGCCATGCCTTCTGCGATGTCGCCATCGTCGGCGGCGGTCCAGCCGGATTGTCGGCCGCGCGGGCTGCCGCCGTGGCGGGTGCACGGGTCACGCTGATCGAGCAGGATTTCCTGCTCGGCGGCCAGTTTCTCGCCGAACGCCCCGATGGCACGGCAGCATCTTGGCTGAGTGAAACCGAAGCCGCGTTGCAAACCTTGGAGAACGTCACGCTGATGCCGCGCACAGTGGCTTTCGGCGTCTATGACGGCAATGTTCTCGGGCTGGTCGAACGGGATCAAACGGGCGGCGGCGCGCAGCAGATCCTCACAATGCTTCGGGCGCGCGCCATCGTCTTCGCCACCGGGGCGATCGAGCGGCCGCTGGTGTTTTCCAACAACGACCGGCCCGGCGTCATGCTTGCCTCCGCTGCTCGCATCTATCTCAATCGCTTCGCGGTCCTGCCGGGGCGGCGTGCGATCGTCGCCACTACCAACGACAGCGCCTGGCGCACAGCCTTCGATCTCACCGTCGCGGGCGCGGAGGTGACCGTGGCGGATCTGCGCCCGGCGCCTGCCCCCTACCTACTCGCCGAGGCCGCGCGCCTCGGCATCGCCGTGCACACCGGCGCACGTATTGCCGGCCTGCGCGGCTCCCACCGAGTCAGGTCCGTCAGGATAGCCACGGCGGGACGGCGACCCGAAATCGCATGCGATCTCGTCTGCGTGTCGGGTGGCTGGTCGCCGACGGTACACCTCACTTCGCATCTAGGCGTCAGGCCCACCTACCGCGACAACATTGACTGCTTCGTCCCGGGCGCATTGCCGGCGGGTCAATTCGCGGCCGGCGCGATTACGGGACAGTACGCGACGGCGGAGGCGATCGAGGCCGGCCAGCGGGCCGGCATCGAAGCCGCAGCGTTCTGCGGCAAATCGGGGCGGGCGCCGTCGCCCGCCAAGCTCGATCTCCGCGACATGGTCTCCAGCCCGCTTCGCGACCCAGCCCCTGCCGGACACGGAAAAGCCTTCGTCGATCTCCAGATGGACGTGACCGCCGCCGACATCGCGCTAGCCCATCGCGAAGGCTACGAATCGGTCGAGCACTTGAAGCGCTACACTACGCTCGGCATGGGCACGGACCAGGGCAAGACCAGCAATTTTGCAGCACTTGCCGCCATGGCTGGGCTGCGCAACGCAACCATTCCCGACACAGGCACGACGACCTTCCGCCCGCCCTACACGCCGATCGCGATCGGCGCGTTTGCCGGCCGCGCAACCGGCCATCATTTCAAGCCCTTCCGCCGCACGCCGATGCACGGCTGGCACATGGCGAACGGCGCAGAGATGCTGGAGGTCGGGCTCTGGATGCGGCCTTGGTTTTATCGCGCGTCGGGCCGCGACGTGAACGATGCCTATGTCTCCGAAATGCGGAGTGTGCGCGAAGCGGCCGGCCTGATGGACATCTCCACCCTCGGCAAGATCGACGTCCAAGGCCCCGACGCAGCGACCTTCCTCGACCGTGTCTACGCCAACGGCTTTGCCAAACTTCCCGTTGGCCGCGCCCGCTACGGCGTCATGCTGCGCGACGACGGCATTGTCTTCGACGACGGCACCACCACGCGGCTGACCGAAAACCGCTTCTTCATGACCACCTCGACCGCCAAGGCCGCCGATGTGCTGTCGCGCATCGAATTCCTGCTCGACACGGCCTGGCCGGATCTGCGCGTCGCGGTCACGTCGGTCAGCGACGAATGGGCGGCCATGTCCGTCGCCGGGCCGAAGAGCCGCGACATCCTCGCCGCCGCCTTTCCGGGCCTCGACATCTCCAACGAGGCGCTGCCGCATATGGGCTGCCTCGAAGCAACATTCGAAGGTCGGGCGCTACGCATCATCCGCCTCAGCTACTCCGGCGAGCGCGCCTACGAAGTCTATGTCGGCGCAACCGCCGGCGAAAAGACCTGGACCTGCCTTCTCGAAGCCGGCGCGCCGTTTGGTGCAAAGCCATATGGCGTCGAAGCGCTCGGCGCGCTGCGCGTCGAAAAGGGCCATGTCGCCGGACCGGAGATCGACGGCCGCACCACGCTCGACGATCTCGGGCTCGGCCGCATGGTCGGAAAACGCACCGGCTTCGTCGGCGATGTGCTGCGCCGCCGGCCGGCTTTCTTGGCGCCGGACCGGCAGCGCCTCGTTGGGCTGGAATGCGCCGAGACGGGAAAACGCCTGCGCGGCGGCGCGATCCTGTTCCTGCCGGGCGACAAGATCGAAGGTCATGGCCGCGGCCGCGTGACGTCGATCACCTTCAGCCCGGAACTCGACCGCTATGTTGGACTGGCCCTCCTTGCCGGCGATGCCGCGCTCGAAGGTAGCGAAGTCGTCGCCGTCTATCCGATGAAGGCCGAAACCGTGCGCGCCCGCATCGTCTCGCCGGTATTCCTCGACCTGAAGGGAGAGCGGCTGCATGGCTGACCTGGCGACGCCAACGGATTTCAGCCTGTCAGCGAGTGATTGCCCGCTCGTCCAGATCGAAGGCTGGGACGGCACGTTGGAAAAATTCGAGGCGAGCCTGTCGCAGGCGCTGGGCACGCCATTGCCTGCGCTGGTCGGCGAGACGGTGTGCCATGCGGACAGCCTCATCGTGCGGGTCGCGCCGCGCCGGTTCTGGCTGATTTCCACCGGAGCATCGCAAGCCCCCTCACCCGCCGTCGATCCCGAACTGGGCTGCCTGGTTCCCCTCGGCGAGGGCCGCGTGCGGTTCACGATGACCGGCGCGCGCGTCCCAAAAGTGCTCTCGGCATGCATCGTGGTCGACTGGCATTCGCCCGCCGCTGCTCCCGGCCGCGCCCTGCACACCTCCTTGCACCACGTGCCGGTGCTTTTCGTCCGCACAGGCATGATCGACTGCGAACTCATCGTGCCGCGAAGCTTTGCGACGAGCCTTTCGGACTGGATAATCGAAATCGCCGGTTAGCTGGCGGTGGTGGCGGCCGCGTGCCGCGATTATCCTTGGCCGAATGCTCCCGAGGTCGGCGTCGAGACAATGATGGCTTCGCCGGCCGCAAGCCTTGTCTGGGCGCACCCGGCCAGGCTCTCGACCCGGCCGTCGAGCCGCCGGACACCGTTTTTGCCGATCTCGCCGTCTCCGCCTCCGCGCAGGCCATGCGGCCGGATGGTTCTGTGAGAAGAAAGGATCGCGCAGTCCATCTCCTCCAGGAACCGGATCGTGCGGATCGTGCCGTTGCCAGCGGGGAAGGCGCCCTTGCCGCCGGACTCCGGCCTTATGTGGAAATCCTCCAGCAGGACGGGATAGCGGGTTTCCAGGATTTCCGGGTCGGTCAGCCGCGAGTTCGTCATGTGGACGTGGACCGCGTCGGTGCCGGCAAATCCGGTTCCATCGTTGAAGCGGCCGGCCGGCGAACCAGAGCAGATCGTCTCGTAATACTGGTGGGCCGCGTTGCCGAAAGTGAGGTTGTTCATCGTCCCCTGGCTCGCGGCGAGCGCGCCCAGCGCGCCGAAAAGCGCGTTGGTGACATGCTGGCTGGTCTCGACATTGCCGGCGACGACGGCGGCAGGATAGGCCGGCCTCAGCATCGACCCTTCGGGAACGATGATGCGGATCGGCCTGAGGCACCCGGCATTCATCGGAATGGCGCTTTCGACCATCACGCGAAAAACGTAGAGGACGGCCGCCCTCGTCACCGGCTCGGGCGCGTTGAAATTGTTCTTTTGTTGCGGGCTGGTTCCGGTGAAGTCGACCGTCGCCTCCCGCATCTCGCGGTCGACCATCACCTTGACCTTGATAATTGTGCCCTGGTCGGTCGGATATTCGAATTCGGAATCGGATAGTTTGGCGATCACCCGCCGGACGCTCTCCTCGGCATTGTCCTGCACATGGCTCATATAGGCGGTCACGACATCGAGGCCGAACTGCGCGATCATCTTGCGCATCTCGTGCACGCCCTTCTCGTTGGCGGCGATCTGCGCCCGGAGATCGGCGATGTTCTGCGCGACGTTGCGTGCGGGATAGGCATGGTTGGAAAGGAGGCCGGCGATCTTCTCTTCGTCGAACCTGCCGCGGTCGACGAGGAGCACATTGTCCAGAAGCACGCCCTCCTCCTCGACGCTGGTCGCAAGCGGCGTCATCGATCCGGGCGCCGTCCCGCCGACATCGGCGTGGTGGCCGCGCGAGGCGACGTAGAAAAGGATGTGCTCGCCCGCCTTGTCGAAGACCGGCGTGACGACGGTGATGTCCGGGAGATGGGTTCCGCCATTGTAGGGCGCGTTCAGCGCAAACACGTCGCCCGGCCGGATGCGGCCGCGATTGGCGGAAATGATTGTTTCGACCGAACGGTCCATCGAGCCGAGGTGGACCGGCATGTGCGGCGCGTTGGCGACGAGCGCGCCGTCGGGGTCGAACACGGCGCAGGAAAAGTCGAGCCTCTCCTTGATGTTGACGGAGGATGCCGTGTTCTGGAGCGTCAGCCCCATCTGCTCTGCGATCGACATGAACAGATTGTTGAAGACCTCGAGCAGCACCGGGTCGGCTTCGGTTCCGATCGCCTTGGCGCGCTGGAACGCGCGCACTCGCCTCAGGACGATATGATCGAGCGCGGTAATCTCGAAGGCCCACCCGTCCTCGACAATGATCGTCTGGTGCGGCTCGACCACCAGCGCCGGACCGGCAGCCCTGGCGCCGGCGTGTAGATCGCCACGCAGGAACACGGGCGCATCGTGCCACTTGCCGCCGGAAAAGAACCGGGCCGACCGGGAAGGCTCTGGCTCGGACATGTCGAGCGGTAGGTTCGGCTCGGCCGGATCGGCGCCGCCGCCGATCGCCTCGACCTCAGAGGCTTCGAATATGATCTCCCGGCCGTCGAACACGAAGCCGAACTGCTTACGATGCGCCGTTTCGAAATCCCGCGACATCGCGGCGGCGTCGGAGACGAGGATCGGGATCGTCGTATCCGTTCCGGCATAGCGGAGGTGGCCGCGATGGATCACCTCGATCCCCCGCTCCGGGACGCCTTGAGCACGCAATTCGCCGAAGACTTCGCCTCTCAGTTCGTCCGCCAGCGGAGGAAGCGTTTCGAGCGCCGGCGCAAGCGGTTCGGAAATGGTACGCTGGCGCGTTGCGCGTATGTCCGCCAGCCCCATGCCATAAGCCGACAGCACCCCCGAAAAGGGATGGATGAGCACTGTCGACATGCCGAGCGCATCGGCAGTCAGGCAGGCGTGCTGCCCGCCCGCGCCGCCGAACGAGGTCAGCACGTAATCCGTCACATCGTAGCCGCGCTGGATGCTGATCTTCTTGACAGCGTTCGCCATGTTCTCGACGGCGATGGCGACAAAGCCGTCGGCGACTTCTTCCGCCGTCCGCCCGTCGCCGATTTCCTGCGCCAGTCCCTCGAAGGCGAGGCGCACCGAACGGGCATCGAGCGGCTCGTTGCGAGCCGGGCCGAAAATCGAGGGGAAGAGCGCCGGGTCGAGTTTGCCGAGCATCACGTTTGCGTCCGTGACCGTCAGCGGTCCGCCGCGGCGATAGGCCTTGGGGCCAGGGTTTGCGCCGGCCGAGTCCGGCCCGACACTGAAGCGGCCGCTTTCGAAATGAAGGATCGATCCGCCGCCGGCGGCCACGGTGTGGATCGACATCATCGGCGCGCGCATGCGAACGCCGGCAACCTCCGTCTCGAAGGATCGCTCCAGTTCGCCGTCGAAATGAGAGACGTCGGTGGAGGTCCCGCCCATGTCGAAGCCGATCACCCTGCCGAATCCGGCGAGCCTGGAGGTCTCGACAGCGCCGACGACCCCGCCCGCCGGCCCGGAAAGGATCGCGTCCTTGCCCTGGAAGAGGTTCGCCGCCGTCAGGCCGCCCGAGGACTGCATGAACATCAGTTTCGCGCCGTCCTCGCCGCTTGCGCCGAGCGCGCCCGCAACCTGTTCGACATAGCGGCGCAGGATCGGCGAGAGGTAGGCGTCGACAACGGTCGTATCGCCGCGCCCGACGAGTTTGATCAGCGGCGACACCCGGTGGCTGACCGAGACCTGTGTGAAACCGGCCTCCCGCGCCAGTTCGGCCGCGACCTGTTCATGCTCCGGATAGCGATAGGCATGCATGAACACGATGGCGACGGAGCGGAAGCCTTCGGCGAAGTGCCGTTCGAGCGCGGCGCGGATGGCGCCCGGATCGGCGGCTATTTCCACCGTGCCGTCGGCGCGGACGCGCTCGTCTATTTCCGAAACCGCGCCGTAGAGCAGTTCAGGCTTCACGATCTTCTTCGCAAATATGTCGGGGCGCGCCTGGTATCCGATTTCTAGCGCATCGCGGAAGCCGCGCGTGATCAGGAGCAGCGTCCGCTCGCCCTTGCGTTCGAGCAGCGCGTTGGTCGCGACCGTGGTTCCCATCTTCACGGCGTCGATGGAGCCGGGCGGAATAGCTTGCTGCGGTGACAGGCCCATCAACTCGCGAATGCCCTGGACGGCGGCGTCGCGGTAGGCTTCCGGATTCTCCGACAGAAGCTTGTGCGCCACGAGCGAGCCGTCCGGCCGCCGTGCGACCACATCGGTGAACGTGCCGCCGCGATCGACCCAGAAATCCCACTTGCCGTTTGCCATCGCCGTGTCCACCGTTGGAAATCGCAGCATATCACGGCGGCCATCAAAAACATTTCGTCGATAAAACGTCAATGTCTAGTTGACAAGAAAATGCCGGCTAACGCATCATTATTGGCGAACGGGCAAAAGGTGCCGAGAGCGTGGCTCGAGACCGGCAACCGAGGGAAACGCCGCCGGGTCTCTCCGGCAGCGTTCGCTTCCGGGTTTCTGAGGAAGGACAGGTAGTGGCGAACGACATGGAAAACCTGGGACCAATCGTCTCGTCGGACCACCTTGCAACGGGCGCCCTGCCCGCGCTTTCCGAGATCGAGTTCGGCGTCATCATGCTGAGCCACGCCTTCAGCCGCTGGATAGTGCGCTGCATGGCGGCAGCCGGCGTCCCCGATCTCTCGCCCACCGACGTGCTCGTCCTCCACAACATCAATAGCCGCGGCAAACCCAAGACGCTGGCCGACATCTGCCTGGTTCTCAACATCGAGGACACGCATGTGGTCAACTATGCGCTCAAGAAGCTGGAGCGGCTGAAGCTGATCAAGGCTGGCAAGCGCGGCAAGGAAAAACTGGTGATGGCAACCAGCGCCGGAGAGGAGGCCTGCGCACGCTACGCCGCGATCCGCGAGGCCCTTCTGGTCAAATCGGTGTTGGCCACCGAGGTTTCTGGCGAAACCCTGTCGGCGATGGCGGCGCGCATTCGCGCGCTTTCCGGCCACTACGACCAGGCATGTCGGGCGGCCGCGTCGATGTAACGGCAATCATGGGCGGCCGTAGAAACAGCCGCTGCTTTAGGCGTTCGCCCGCGCAACCGCCCGATTGGCCATGACGACGATGAGATTTGCGCGATACTCCGCAGAGGCGTGGATGTCGGTCATCAGGCTGTCCGAGGGTACGGTGAGGCCGTCGAACGCCGATGCGTCGAAATTGCTTGCGAGCGCGGACTCGATCTCGCTCGACCGGAACACGCCGTCATCGCCCGCTCCGGTGACCGCCGCCCTCACTCCGCCTGCGCCCTTGGCCACGAACACACCGACGATCGCGTAGCGCGAGGCCGGGTTGGGGAACTTCTCGTAAGCCGCCTTGTCCGGCGCGGTGAACCGCACCGCGGTGATGATCTCACCATCCTCCAGCGCGGTTTCGAACTGACCGGCGAAGAACTCGTCGGCCGGAATTTCGCGCTGGTCGGTCACAATGGTAGCGGCAAGCGCCAGGAGCGCCGCCGGATAGTCGGCGGCCGGGTCGTTGTTGGCGATGGAACCGCCGATCGTGCCCATGTGGCGCACGTGCGGATCACCGATCCTGTCTGCGAGCCTGGAGAGCGCCGGACACGCGGCCTTCAGCGCCGCGTCGGTCGCGACCTCGGCATGGGTCGTTCCCGCGCCGATGGTGATGGTCGAGCCGGAAACCGTAACGCCTTTCAGCTCCGCTATGCGGCCTATATCGACCAGGTCGGAGGGGGCGGCGAGCCGCGTCTTCATCGCCGGAATGAGCGTCATGCCGCCCGCAAGGAGCTTGGCGTCGCCCTGCTTGATGAGCTGTGCCGCCTCGGCAATGGAGGCAGCGCGGTGGTAGGTGGTGGAATACATGTGGTTTTCTCCCTGCGGGAGAAAGCGAATAGGGGGTAGCGAAATAGCGAATAGGACCGATCCTATTTTGCGCCGCGCTGTTCTTCCCTATTCGCTACTCCCTATTCGCTATTCGCTCTGTTCAATGTCTCGTCGCCGATCGAATCGCCGCCCAGACCTTCTGCGGCGTCGCCGGCATGGTCAGTTCGTCGGTTCCGATCGCGTCGGTGATGGCGTTGATGACAGCGGGCGGCGAGCCGATCGCGCCCGCCTCGCCGCAACCCTTCATACCGAGCGGGTTGCCCGGACACGGCGTGTTGGAAGTCGAGACCTGGAAGGACGGCAGATCGTCGGCGCGCGGCATGGCGTAATCCATGTAGCTCGCCGTCAGGAGTTGGCCGCTGCCGGGATCGTAGTGCGCGCCTTCGAGCATTGCCTGGCCGACGCCTTGCGCGATGCCGCCATGCACTTGGCCTTCAACAATCATCGGGTTGATGATGTTGCCGAAATCGTCGGCGGCCACGAACTGGACGATCTTGGTGACGCCGGTGTCCGGGTCGACCTCCACCTCGCAGATGTAGCAGCCCGCCGGGAACGTGAAGTTGGACGGATCGTAGAATGCCGTCTCTTTCAGGCCCGGCTCCATGCCACCCGGCAGATTGTGCGCCGTATAGGCGGCAAGAGCCAGTTGGAACCACGGCACCGATTTGTCGGTGCCCGCAACCTTGCAGGCGCCGTCCTCGATGACGATGTCGCTTTCGTCCGCCTCGAGCAGGTGCGCGGCGATCTTCTTCGCCTTGGCCTCGACCTTGTCGAGCGCCTTGACGATGGCGCTCATCCCGACCGCCCCCGAGCGTGAGCCATAGGTGCCCATGCCCATCTGCACCTTGTCGGTGTCGCCATGGACGATCGAAACGGAATCGATCGGTACGCCGAAGCGTTCTGTGACCAACTGGGCGAATGAGGTTTCGTGGCCCTGTCCGTGACTGTGCGATCCGGTGAGAACCTCGATCGTGCCTACGGCATTGACGCGCACCTCGGCGCTTTCCCAAAGACCGACGCCAGCGCCGAGCGAGCCAACGGCCGCACTCGGCGCGATGCCGCAGGCCTCGATGTAGCAGGACATGCCGATGCCGCGCAGCTTGCCGTGCCGCTTCGCCTCGTCCCGGCGCTGTGGGAACCCCTGATAGTCCGCCGCCTTCATGGCGGCATCGAGCGACGCGGCATAGTCGCCGGCGTCATAGCACATGATGACCGGCGTCTGGTGCGGGAACTGGGTGATAAAGTTCTTGCGGCGCAGTTCCGCCGGTGAGACGCCGAACTGGCGCGCCGCCGTCTCCATCAGCCGCTCCATGACGAAGGTCGCCTCCGGCCGCCCTGCCCCGCGATAGGCATCGACCGGAGCCGTGTTGGTGTAGATGGCCTTCACATTGGCGTGGATGGCGGGGATGTCGTACTGGCCCGACAACAGCGTCGCATAGAGGTAGGTCGGCACCGAACTCGAAAACAGCGACATGTAGGCGCCGAAATTCGCCTTGGTTTCGACCTTGAGTCCGATCACCTTGTGATCCCCGTCGAACGCCATTTCGGCGTGGGTGACATGGTCGCGGCCATGCGCGTCGGTCAAGAAGCTCTCGGTGCGGTCGCCGACCCACTTGACCGGCACGCCGGTTTTCTTCGAGGCCCAAAGACAAACAATTTCCTCAGGATAGATGAAGATTTTCGAGCCGAAGCCGCCGCCGACGTCGGGCGCGATGACGCGCAGCTTGTTCTCCGGAGCGATGTTGTAGAAAGCGCTCATCACCAGGCGCGCGACATGCGGGTTCTGGCTCGTCGTCCAGCAGGTGTAGTGGTCCTCGGCCTTGTCGTAATAGCCGAGAGCCGCCCGCGGCTCCATCGCGTTCGGAACCAGCCGGTTGTTCACGATGTCGAGCTTGACGAAATGGGCTGCCCTGCCGAAGGCGGCGGCGGTTTCGTCGGCGTTGCCGATGTCCCAGTCGAAGATCAGATTGTTGTCGGCCTCGGGATGAAGCTGCGGCGCTCCGGGTTGCAGCGCCTTGGTCGCATCGGTTACCGCCGGCCGCTCATTGTAAGTGACCTCCACGGCTTCCGCCGCGTCGCGCGCCTGGCCCTTGGTTTCGGCGACCACGATCGCAACCGCATCGCCGACATAACGCACCCGGTCGACCGCCAGCGGCGACCATGCGCCCATCTTCATCGGCGTGCCGTCCTTCGAGTGGATCATCCAGCCGCAGATCAGATTGCCGATGCCATCGGCCTTGATCTCGCGGCCAGTCAGCACGCCGATCACGCCGGGCATCGCCTTCGCCGCCTTGACGTCGATGCCTGTGATGTCGGCATGGGCGTGAGGGCTGCGGACGAACGCCGCATGCTTCATGCCGGGCACGACCATGTCGTCGACATAGCGTCCCGCGCCGGTGATGAACCGCCTGTCTTCCTTGCGCGCTACACGTGCGCCGATCCCTTCCAAACCCATCAGATTTCTCCTCCCAAACCTCAAGGTGAACAAAAACGGACTGACTGCAGCGGGCGCGTAGCGGCAAGCCCTTGAACGCCAACGATTTATTCGCGCCGCAGATCTCCGGCCATCACCCTTTTATCCACAGCCGGCCCTCAAGCCGCTTTCCTGCCGCCCGCCGACATCGCTGCCGACGCCGCCAGTATCGCTTTGACAATGTTATGATATCCGGTGCAGCGGCAGATATTGCCCTCCAGTTCCGCCCGCACCGTCGCCTCGTCCAGGCCGCCCGGATGGCGGGCGATCATGTCCGTCGCCGCCATGATCATGCCCGGAGTGCAGAACCCGCACTGCAGACCGTGGTGTTCCTTGAACGCCGCCTGGACCGGGTGCAGCTCGGCGCCGTTCGCAAGTCCTTCAATTGTAATGATATTCGAGCCGGACGCCTGGGCGGCAAGCATGGTGCACGATTTGACCGCCTTTCCGTCGACATGAACGACGCACGCGCCGCATTGCGAGGTATCGCAGCCAACATGCGTGCCCGTCAGGCCGACATGCTCGCGCAGGAAATGGACGAGCAGCGTACGGTCCTCGACCGTTCCGTCGACCCGCCGGCCGTTCACCACCAACGATACTTCCGACATGTTCCCTCCCTCGGCATCTTTTCGGCCGTCTGCACATGCGGCCACATCGAGATCATACACGGCAATCGAGGCGGAAGAAGCCTGCATCCTCCAAGCCGTGAGAGAAAGAATGCAGCCCGCTCCCGGAGCCGCATATTGTACTTTCGCATACAGCTTCCCGACGGGCGGCATTGCCAAGACGCGCCGGGCAAGCAAATATAGCCGCGGCGCAAGCGTGCCCGGCACGCGGGAGGATGCGCTTGAGGCAGTCTCGGGAGGAGCTCCGCTGACCTGTTTGCGGACAAGCTATTCTTGCGGCCTGTCGGTCCTGACGACCGGCGATGGCGATGCTGAAGCATTTGCGCTGGCCGTGGCCGAGGAGGCCTCGGCCATTCGTGCGAGCTTTGCGCTCATCTTTTTCTCGCAAGCCCTGCTGGCGGCGGAGCAATTGTCGGATGCGCTGAACCGGCATGCGCCGGACCTCGCCTATGCCGGCTGTTCGACCGCGGGCGAAATCACGCCGGCCGGGCTCGAGGAAGGTCATGTCGTTGCAATGCTGTTTCCGGCGGAGAGCTTCACCGCTGTCAGCACCATGATGACCGGGCTGTCCTCCGCGGGCATGGACGACATCGCCGGTAAGGTCGAGGCGCTGAAACTATCGCTTCGAAGCCGGAACGGCGCGGCGCTCGCCGACAACATATTCGCGCTCTGCTTCATCGACGGGCTTTCCTATGCGGAGGAAGCGGTCACCTCGGCGATCCACTGGGGGCTGGACGACATTCCGCTGATCGGCGGCTCGGCCGGCGACGATCTCAAGTTCGAGACCACCACGCTCATCTCGAATGCCGGAATTGGCAGCGACTGCGCGATCGTCGTCCTGATCGCAACCGACATTCCTTTCCATGTCTTCAAGACGGAGAATTTCGTACCGACCGAGGACAAGCTCGTGGTCACCGCGTCCGACCCCGAGCGGCGAATTGTGTATGAATTCAACGCTGGCGCAGCTGCCCAGGAATTCGCCAACGCCGTCGGCATCGCGCATGGCGCGATGACGCCGCTCAGCTTCGCGTCGCATCCGGTCGTGGTCAGGGTCGGTGGCGAATATTATTGCCGCTCCATCCAGAAGATGAACGCCGACGGCTCGCTGTCGTTCTTCTGTGCTATCGACGACGGCATCGTGCTCTCGATCGCAAAACCCACCGGTATGGTCGAATCGACGCGCACGGCGCTGAAGAATGTGAGCGAGCGCCTCGGTGGCATCGACATCGTCCTGGGCTTCGACTGCGTTCTGCGGCGTCTCGATGCGCGCAATCGGCAAGTGTTCCGCGATATTTCGGAGCTCTATCGTGCCAATAACGTGATCGGCTTCGGCACCTACGGCGAGCAATACCGGTCCATGCATCTCAACCAGACCTTCATCGGCATCGCCTTCGGCCACCGCCAGGCGGCGGAATAGCAGCCATGCCAATCCGCAATATCGACGACATCACACGGCTGAAGAAGATCAACGCCGCCCTCATCTCGCGCGTCGAGCGCTCCATGGATCAGCAGGGCAACGCCTTCTCTCTTTTTCAGACCGCGATCAACCTGGAAAGCCGGGTGCGGACACGGACCGAGGAACTGCGCTCCACGCTTCGGCGTCTTGAAGAATCCAATATCGATCTCGTTGCCGCCAAGGAAAATGCCGAACGGGCGAACCTGTCGAAGACACGCTTCCTGGCCGCTGCCAGCCACGACATTCTGCAGCCGCTGAATGCGGCCCACCTCTCCGTTTCCGCGCTTTCTGAAGTCCAGGCCAACGAGGAAGGCCGCAAGCTGGTCCGCCAGGTCGAGCGCTCGCTGGAGACGATGGAGGATCTGCTTCACACGCTGCTCGACATTTCCAAACTGGATGCGGGCGTCATCGAGCCGGAGATCACCGACGTTGCACTGGAGCCCCTGTTCTTCTCGCTCAAATCGGATTTCCAGCCGCTGGCCGAGCAGAAAGGCCTGAAGCTCAAATTCCTTCCCGGCAATGCGGTGGTGCGGTCGGATCGCACGCTGCTTCGGCGCATCCTTCAGAATATCGTTTCCAACGCCATCCGCTACACACGCGCCGGCGGCGTGCTTGTCGGCGTGCGCCACCGCGGCAATATCGTCAGGGTCGACGTGGTGGACACGGGCTGCGGCATACCCGAGAGCCAGCGTGAGGCGGTGTTCGAGGAGTTCCATCGCGGAACCGCTTCGGCGGACACCGACTTCGCAGGCGGCGGCCTCGGGCTCGGCCTATCGATCGTACGGCGCATGACGAACGCGCTTGGCCACCCGATCGCCTTTTCATCGGTCGTCGGGCGGGGCACGGCGTTCCATCTCGACGTTCCGGCGGCGGCGGTATCCTTTGCCGAAGCCGGAGCGCTGGCCGCCGAGCCTGAGCGGCCGCGCGGCTACGGCCTGTTCGGCACGAGGGTGCTGCTGGTCGAAAACGACACCGAGGTTCTGGAGGCCATGACGACTCTTCTGGAACGCTGGCAATGCACGGTGAAATCGGCGACTTCGACCGAACAGTCGCTGGACGCGCTGGGCGACCGTGCGTGGATTCCGGATATCGTCATCGCCGACCAGCATCTGGACGATGGCGACCTCGGCAGCATTACGATCGCCAGCGTCCGCAACTATCTCGACCGGGCAGTCCCGGCGCTGATCGTCACCGGCGACGGGTCGGCCTCGCTCGCGCGGGACGCGCGCGCGGCTGGCGTCGAATTGATGCGCAAACCGGTAAAGCCGGCGCAATTGCGGGCGCTCATGGCCCATCTACTGGCCTGACCGGAGACTCATCGCGACAGCTAGTATAGGCTGCCTTTATCGACCAAGCGGGTCGCTGGAAGCGCTAGAACCCCGACGGATCGCGAAACAGTTCGGCATTGTCGAGTTTGGAAACCTCGATCACCGCCTGGGTTCGGCTGTAGACGTTCAGCTTCCGCAATATCTCCGAAACGTGCGCCTTGACCGTGGTTTCGCCCACCTGGAGTTCGTAGGCGATCTGCTTGTTCAACAGCCCTTGGCGCAGCATCTGCAACACGCGCAATTGCTGTGGGGTGAGCTTGGCCAGCCGGCGCACCATTTCGGCGCGGTCAGCACTTTCGGCATCGGGCGGCCGGGCTTCGTAGTTCTCCGGCACGTGGATCGCACCTTCCATCACCGAGCGAATCGCGGCAGCAAGATCGCTCTTGCGCACCGATTTCGGCACGAAGCCGGCAGCGCCGTAGGACAATGCCTCCGAGATGATCTTCGGATCCTCGTGCCCAGAAACCACGACGACCGGCAGATGCGGGTGGCGGGTGCGCAACTGCAGCAGTCCATCGAAGCCGTGCACGTCGGGCATTGAAAGGTCGAGAAGCGCAAGATCAAACGGTTTCGGCCCCGAAAGTATGGTCAGCGCCTCTGAAATGGAACGCGCCTCGGCGGTATCGACGTCCGGATAGGCCATGCGCACGGCGCTATGCAGCGCTTCGCGGAACAACGGATGGTCGTCGATGATAAGAAAGCGGGCGGCTTCGTTGGCAGCATTCATGTGGCGATTCTCCATCCGGAGATCGTCCGGGTCAACGGGCGCTTTCCGATACGCCGGACATTCCTGTTCCGCTCCCATCGTTTCCCCCATTGCCAGAGAATATCCAACCATCGCTCGCCCGATATTGGCAATTGGTACATCGCAGTCGGGCCTGCGCACGAAACGCGCGAAGGTGGCGCGCAGCTTCGCATCATGCGACAGTTTCAGGAATACGATGCCAGAAGACCGCAGGCCGTTCCGGTTCCGCCTGCGTTTCGGAATACGCGATCTGGACGAGATCGGCATGACCGGTGGGCAATGCAATGAGCGAAGTCATCCTGCACAACTACTATCGATCCTCGACCTCATATAGGGTCAGGATCGCGCTTGAGATGAAGGGGATAAGTTACCGCTACGTGCCGCATCATCTGCGCCTTGGCGAGCACCTCGAACCATCTTATCTGGCGGTCAATCCGCAGGGATTCGTGCCCGCCCTGATTTGGAGCGACGGCGCACTCCTGACCCAATCGCTGGCGATCATCGAATTTCTGGACGAAATCCAGCCGGAGCCCCCGCTTCTGCCAGCCGATGCGCATGGACGGGCGCGCGTGCGGATGCTGTCGCAGATGATCGCCTGCGACATCCACCCGGTGAACAATCTGCGGATTCTGACTTCGCTGCGCACACTCTACGGCGCCGGCGACGAGGATGTGGCCAACTGGTTCCGTCACTGGGTCAACGAAACCTTCCAGCCCCTTGAAAAACTTCTCACCGAGAGTTCCGAGACCGGAAAATTCTGCCATGGCGACACGCCTGGGCTGGCGGACATCTGCCTTGTCGCTCAAGTCGCAAACAATGCCCGCTTCAACCTCGACATGGACCCCTACCCCGTGATCTCGCGGATCAATGCCGAGTGCCTGACACTGCCGGCGTTCATCAAGGCCGCGCCCCAGAACCAGCCGGATGCCGAATGAATGGTGGCGCGATCAGGCGCCAGCTTTCCGGCGGCGTTCGTAAAGCATCACCAGCGTTTCGGCGACCAGCGCCGGCCTTTCGTCGCCATCAATTTCGACCGTGTTGCCGGCTTTCATCAGATATTGCCCGGGTCCCTTTTCCTCCACCGACATCAGCGTGGTCCGCAGCCTGACGCGCGCGCCGGCCTTGACCGGAGCGACAAAACGCACCTTGTCGAGCCCGTAATTGAAGGCGGCCTGAGTATTTTCCGGCATTATGCCGAGATCCTGCGCCAGCGTGGCGACCAGCGAAAGCGTCAGGTAGCCATGTGCGATCGGCGTTCGGAACGGGCTCTCTCTCCTGGCGCGCTCGATATCGACATGGATCCACTGACGATCGCCGGTGCAGTCGGCGAATTTGTCGATCATTTGCTGATCGACCGCGACCCATTCGGATACGCCCAGTTCCTTTCCGACAAAGTTCTCGAGCGTGGCAAAGGTCAGTGCCGTCATTCCTGGCTCCGCACCTGAAAAATGCCCGGCCTGATTCGGCACGGGTGGAAATATCTTCGATGGCATTTCTGATCGGACCCGATCCGTCTCGCGGTTCGGAACTTGTTCCCCTAACGGCTACCGGTTCTTCTCGTAGCCTTTGCGAATTTCTTCCATCGTCTCGCGAATGCGCTCTCGCAGTATCTCGACCGACTCGGTTCCGGATTTCTTTACAATTTCGGCGACTTCGCTGGCGTTCTTGACGGCGGTCTCGAAGGAGCGCCGCGCAAAATCGGCTTGTTTGGCCATCATCTCTTGCGGATTGCCGGGAGCCCGATAACTCTGCGCCATATCGGTGATTTCGCTCATCGTGTCCTGCAATATCTGTCGCTGCTTGGTCATCAAATTCTGCGCGCCCATAGTCGTCGCTGACGCCGATTTCTGCAGCGCTTCGAGATTCTTGCGGTGGTGGCTGAGGATGGCTTCAACGTCCATGCTCGGCAATTTCAGATCGCGGCCGAAATTGTTGAACATATCCAGGAAGGATTCGGATTCCGGCTTCTTTGCCATGGCTCTCTCCCTTGCCGGCGCGGCGGCGCCGCAATGAAGAATAGAGCTTTGGCGAAGCGGGTCAATTCGCCAGCAAAAGCCGTTCGGCCACGTAAAGCACCAGACCGGCCAAGCCGCCGATCAGCATGCCGTTGAAGCGGATATACTGCAGGTCGCGGCCAATGTTCAGCTCGATGAGACGCGTCAGCTGCGCCAGATCCCAGCGTTTGACCTGATCGGCGATAAAGCCTGAAACGCCGCTCTTCTGGCTTTCGACGAAGGACGCGAGCGCCACGACGAAGCCCTGGTTCATGTCGGCCCGGACCTGCCGGTCGCTCGCCAGATGTCGCCCGACCTCCACGAACATGCCGGCAAGGTGTTCGCGGATCGCCGACTTGGGGGCCTTGGCGTCCTGCTCGATGAAGGCTCGCATGCTATCCCACATATCCTGCGCGAGTTCCTTGAGCTCCGGGCGAGCCAGGAAATCCCGCTTCAGCTTTTCGGCCCTCTTGGCGTAGTCCTTCGAACTGCGCAGCTTTTCGACGAAATTGAGCACGAAGAGGTCGAATTCGCGTCGCATCGGATGGTCGGGATCGCCGCGAACCTCGTCAAGGAGCGCGCCGGCCGAGGCTACGATCTTCTTCAGGAGGTAGGCGTCGGCGCGAAACAGATTGAACAGCGACGGCAGTTCCTCGCGGATCTTTTCCCGCATGGCAACCAGCGCCTCGTCGTCGCTGAGGAATCTTCCGACGACCTTGGTGAACTCATCGAACAGCTTCTGGTGACGGCGGTCGTCGGTGAAGGCCGAAAGCAGTTCGGCGGCCAGCGGCGCGACGGGCACCTTCTCCACTTGCTCGACGATCGTCTGGGTGACGAAACCGCGCAGACCGGACTGCTCCACCGCGGACAGCGTCTGCGGCACCAGCCGTGCAACGAAGCGCGACAGGCCCGCCGCCCGACCCGGATCGGAGAGCCAGTCGGCGACCAGGGCCGCAAAATCGACCTCGTTCAGCTTTTCGCGCACCGGGCCGGCCGCCAGGAAATTGACCTCTATGAACCGGCCGAGATTGTCGGCGATGCGGTTCTGGTTTTCCGGAATGATTGCGGTGTGCGGGATCGGCAGGCCGAGCGGCCGCTTGAACAGAGCAACGACGGCGTACCAGTCGGCGAGGCCGCCGATCGTCGCCGCCTCGGCGAAGGCCGCGACAAAGCCCAGCCAAGGCAGGCGCGGCTCGAAATATTTGGCGAGCATAAAGACGACGACACACAGCGCGAGCGCGGCCGTCGCGATGAACTTGGTCCAGCGTAGCGCCTTGAGCTTGCTGTCGTCGTCCCCGGCAAAGCTGAGCGTTGCTTCGGCAGGCGCGTCATATCCGGTCGGAGGCATCGGTTTGAATTCTCCAGCTGCTTCGGAAGGCAAACCTAGCGTCCCCTCGCCACCTTGGACATGCTGCATTGCAGCAGAAATTTATGTTGCACTGCAACATGCTCGCCACTATATAGCGCCCACGCCTCGGGCCAATGACGGACGGGGCGAACCATAGCTCCCGAAATGAGGATGGAAATCAAATGGCCAAAACCACCGAAAAAACCGATAATGCTGCAGCCGGCTATTTCGCCGCGATCCAGAACGCGTTCGAGACCCTGCAGAGCAAGATTGAAGTTCCCGCAGCCGCTCGCGATTACGTGAAGCGCGGCGCTTCGACCGCCCAGGCGCAGGCCGAGACCGCGCATCGAGGCGCATCCAAATTCACCGACGGCACTGAGAAACTCGCGACTTCGTTCGTCGGCGGCTACGCAAATTTCACCCGCAGCCTGCTCGACATGACGCTCGCCAACGTCCAGCACACGCTGCTCACGGTCGAGAAGGTCGCCGGCGCCCAGTCCCTCAACGAGGCCGTCCAGCATCAGGCCGATTTCGTGCGAGAGAGCCTGAATGCCAATGTCGAGCGCGCCCGCAACGCTGCCGACACCGCGAAGAGCGCCTTCACCAATAGCGCCAAGACGGTGCAGGCCGAATTGTCCAACATCTATTCGTTCGGACAAAAGGCCGCCTGAACCGGCTCTCGAAGCAGTTCTAAAACAAAAATGGCGCAGCAGGAACAGCGCAATAAAGCCGCCGAGAACCGGCACTCCCGCAATAAACAGATGGTTTGCCGGATCGGCCCAAGGCTGGATCAGGACCGGCCACGAAACGGCGACGCTGACGGCATGCAAGATCATCGCCGCGCCATAGGCGACTGTGCGGAACAGGCCGAGGAACAGGCAGATCGCGATGGCGATCTCGATCACACCGAAGGCATAGGCCGACAGTTGCGGCACGCTGATACCGTAGAAGAAGCCCCAGATGCCGACGGTGTTTTCCGGCACGATGAACTTTTCGAGGCCCCATTGCAGCAGGAAGAGGCCGAGCGTGATCCGGAGAACCAGCAGCGCGCGGGGCAAGGTTCTGGCAAGCGCTTCGTCGTTCATGTCGCCTCCACCGTTCACCGGAGTCGCCAGTTCAGAAATATCGCGTTTCGGCGGGCGGATGCTCCCAGTCGTCGTCGCGGCCATTCTCATAGATGATCGGCGCTTCGGCAAGCTCGGTGTCGTTGGCGTCGTCGAGGCAGCAGATGTTCACCGCGTAGAACTCGCCGCCCATCTGCTCGAAGCTGGCGTTGCCGAACGTGTGGACCCCGCAGTTCCGGCAGAAGAAATGGTGGATTTGCCTGCTGGCATACCGGTAGTCGGCCAGCGCATCCCGCCCCTCGATCAGGCGGAAGTCTCCCGCACGGACAAAACCCTTCCACAGCCTAGTCTTCAGGCAGGACGAGCAGTTGCAGCGGAAGGTCGACGTCCACCACACGCCCGGCAGTTCGGGTTCGGAACGGCGGCCGGCTGGCGCCAGGTCGAGCTCGCATTCGAAGCGCACCGCGCCGCAGTGGCAACTGCCGTGATAGGTCTTCTTCATCTCGCTTTGTCCTTGCTTGTCGTCTCGTTCATGCAGCTTCCACGGCTTCCCGACGCTGCAGCACGGCGTTGAATACGGTTTTCGGCACGCGCAGGCGTTCGTCGCTTTCGTAGACCCGTCGCAGTTCGTCGAATGACGCGTCCGGATCCCGCGTCAGTTCGGCGAGCCTGTCGAAAAAGGCGAACTGATCTTCGGAAAGTTGCTCATTGGGTTGAGGCATCGCGCCCCAGCAATCCCAGGGCAGCATCTCGACCGTGTTCAGCCCGGCAATGTCACGCACCAGATCTCCGGCGATGAACCAGAAGCCGCGCTGCTCGCCGGCGAAGATGCCGAACTTGGACGGATCGGCCTTGCCGGAGCGGCATTGCGACCACGCGTCGGCGGCGATCAGGTAGCGGTCGCGCGGCACGTCCAGCACGTCGTGATCGATCTTCGCGCCCGCCCGCCATTTCTCGTCGAATTGCGGATCGGCCAGCGCCCAGCGTCCCTTCTCGGCGCTCCAGTATTCGCAGATCACATGGTCCTCGAAATACGGCGCGTTGAAATAAGAACCGAAGCCGGAGCGATAGCGCGCGGGAATCCCGTGGGCGCGCAGCATGGCTACGAGCAGCAGCGCGAAATGGTGACAAACGCCGACGATGCGTTTTTCAGGCGGCCGAGCCTTAGCGAGCGGCCGGCCGTCCAAAGCCAGGATTTCATCCAGGATCGCCTCGACCGGGCGAAGATGAGATTCGCACTTCCGCGCCTCTGGCACGGTCACGCCGTAATAAGACGCGGCGTATTGATGGATTGCCAGTCCCTGAACGATTTCGGTCAGTGCGGCTACGTCGCCGGGCAGGTCTTGGAGCAGCCCGGCATGCCTGCCGGCGTCCGACATGCCTGCCGGCCGGGAATAATAGTCAAAGATCCGGCGCGGCAGTTCCGTGACAGGAGTTGAACGAAGCGATTGCGACATTGCGGTTCCTCGCATGAGATTGCGTCATGCAGCGGGCGCGGAGGCCAGATATGCCTCCAGCCGGCCGAGGCATTCGCTCCAGCCCCCCTGATGCGAATCGCGGCTTTCGACCGTTTCGAACGGCGTCTGATGGAATGTCAGCTTCGTCCGACCGTCATTGTCCTCGAATGTTACCGTGACCAACGTTTCGTTGCCGCCGTCCCAGGCGAAGGTGAAGACCAGGCGTGCCGGTTCGACGATTTCGCGATAGGTCCCCCGCGCGCCGTGATCGGCTCCCTCGGGCGAGCGGATGGAGGTGCGCCATGCGCCACCTTCCCGGAAATCGGTCTTTGCCAAGGTGCAGGTAAAGTCCTTCGGACCCCACCAGCGCATTAGGTGCTCCGGCGCACTCCAGACCTTGAACACCAGGCTGCGCGGCGCATCGAAGATGCGGGTGATGGCAAGCTCGAATTCGGTTTGCCCGGCCTTCTCAATTACTTGGGCCATCAGGCTTCTCCTTGGTTTGCAATTCACGCAGATAGTCACCGAGACGATCGAAACTGTCGTCCCAAAACCGGCGATAATTCTCAACCCAGTCGGAAACGTCCTTGAGCGGACCGGCCTCGAGCCGGCAGGGCCGCCACTGCGCCTCGCGGCCGCGGGAGATCAGCCCGGCGCGCTCCAGCACCTTGAGATGCTTGGAAACCGCCGGCAGGCTCATGGCGAAGGGCTGGGCAAGTTCGTTCACGGAGGCTTCCCCCGAAGCGAGGCGCGCCAAAATCGCCCGCCTCGTCGGGTCGGCCAGAGCGGCAAAAGTGGTGTCAAGCTGGTCCGGGGGCATGGCGTCATATACCGTACGGTTAATTATCCTGTAGGTTAAATACAGAGTCTTGAACTGCACGTCAAGTCTGGATCAAGCCACACGCAGAACGGGAGAAAAATCCGCCGGACGCTTGGCGGGAAATGCGGAAGCCTGTAGGTCCTTCAGCGTATTGCGCTTGTGCTGCGGGAAGTCCGCAGCGCTGATCGTCATCGCTGATGGAGAATTGCTTGAGGCGCCGGATTTTGACCGCTCTTGTCGTATTGGCCGTGTCGCTCGCAGTGCTCTACGCCGTCGGGCCGCGCGTTGCCGTCGACACACGCATCACCTTCGATGCTTCAGCGATCGGCGACGACCCGGCCGGCTATCTCGACCGTTCCGAAAGTCTCGTCCGCGGCATACGCGATGGACTGGAGAAGGAAATCGTCTGGGCCGACCCGATGATCCATGTCAAAACGCCCATCTCCATCGTCTATGTCCACGGCTTTTCAGCATCCAAGGGCGAGATCAGGCCCCTCCCCGACCAGGTGGCGGAAGAGCTCGGCGCCAATCTGTTCTACACTCGCCTGAAAGGCCATGGTCAGGATGGCGCGGCGATGGGAACCGCGACCGTCAACGACTGGATCAACGACTATGCCGAAGCGCGGGCGATCGGCCGCCAGATTGGTGAGAAAGTCGTCGTCATTGCCACCTCGACCGGAGCAGCGCTCGCGGTTCATGCGGCAACCCAGGCGGGCGCCTCGGAGGGCGTCGCCGCCATGGCGCTGATCTCGCCGAATTTCGGCGTGCGTGGGTCGGGAGCGCAATTGCTGACGATGCCGTGGGGCAGGCAGATCGCGGAACTGCTGATCGGCAAAGAGCGGAGTTTTCAAGCGCGCAACGAAATGCACGGAAAACTCTGGACCACAAAATACCCGACGAGCGCGATCCTGCCGATGGCGGCGCTGACCAAACTCGCCTACACGGCGCCGGTCAAGAATGCGACCGTCCCCGCTTTGTTTATATTTTCCGATTCGGATCGCATCGTGAGGCAGGATCTCACCCGAGAGATCGCCGCACGATGGGGCGCCCCGCACGAAATTGTCCCAGTCGACGACAGCGGCGATGTCGATCATCACGTACTCGCGGGCGACGCGCTGTCGCCGGCGACGACCCGTTTTCTCGCAGACCGGATCGTCGTCTGGATAAGGGCCGTCATTGCGGTCGAGTGATCTCGCGTACGTCAGTGCTTCTCGGGCTTGGCGTCGCGCGCCAGCAGGTAGATCGCGAGCGCGAGGCCGAGCACCACTGCATAGAAGGTGAACAGCGCGGTGTATGCGGCCGCAGGCTCGCCGGGCACAATGCTGGCTGTGACGACCCCGCCGGTCGCGAACTGCATCAGGCCGACGCCGCCGATGGAGAAAAAATTCATCAGGGTGACGCCGCGGCCGACCAGATGCGGCGGCAGGAAAGCGCGCGCATGCGCCATCAGGAGGCCGTAGCCCATGCCGCAGACGCCGATCACGACAAGCACAAGAGTGGTCGACGGGATGCCGGTGACCGTGTTGAATGCGAGGTAGGAGATCGCCAGCAGGCTGATGAAATTGCCGCCGACAGCCACCCATTTGCGCGTCCGGAAGATCGTGTCCAGCGGTCCATAGATGAACGAGCCGGCGACCATCGCCAGCGCCATGAACAGGGTGACCTCGCCGATCACAAGCGTGTCGGCGCCATAAACGTCCGCGAGATAAGGCCCGGCCCAAAGGCCGCGTATGCCGGCGGTCGCGGCGTAGTTGATCGCGGTCAGCGGAATGATCGGCCACAACACGCGCATGCGCATCAATTCGCCATAGCCGGCGAAGCCCGTGCCCGAGACATGCATTCCCTTCGGCCGATCGGGATCGCGCACCAGAAACAGCACGGCCAGTGCGGTCAGCAGCGTCACCACGCCGAGCGCGGCCATCACCGGCCGCCAATCAAAAGCCTCCGCCGCATTGGCGAGCGGCGAAGCGCCGATGACGTTGCCGGCGGTGCCGAACGCCACCAGCCATGAGGTCAGCACGGCAAAACGCGCCGTAGAATAGATGCGCGCGAAAATGAAGAGCGACGCCATCAGAACCGGCGCGCAGCCGATGCCGATCAGCGCCATCGCGGCCGTTATCATCCACGGCTTGGTCGCCGCTGCGAACAGGAACGCCCCGCCCCCGCCGCCGAACGAAAGCAAGGCCGCCGCCGTGCGCCGCGGACCGAACCGGTCGAGCGACACGCCGATGGCGAATTGCGAGAGCGCGAAGCTGATGAAGAAAGCGCCCGACGCGAGCGAAAGCTCGGCCTTGGTGGCGCCGAGTTCGACGGTGAGGACCGGCGTCAGCACCGCCATAAAGGAGCGGTAGAACTGCGAAAGCACATAGGCGATTGCGAGCGCTGCGATACCTGCCATTACGATCCCGTCCAAAATACAAAAGGGCGGCCGAAGCAATCGCCACGGCCGCCCTATCGCATCATACGAGTTCACGCAATTGGACCAAATCCGGCCAATTGCGGCACAGGTTCAGTTACGCCGCGCGCGACGCCGGCTTGCCGGAGCCGAAGGAACGGCGCTTGCCGCGGAACGGCTTGCGCTCATCGCCGGGCTTGCCCTGGAACGGCTTCTTGCCGAAACCGTTGCGCGGCTTCTGTTCGCCGCGCGGCCGGTTGTTATCGTTGCGGTCGTTAGCCGCTTCCCTCGGCGCGCGATCGTTGCTGCGCGGCTCGGCCTTCGGGTCGGGCTGGCCAAGATGGTCGGCCGTCACGTCCAGCTTCATGCGGATGATCCTTTCAACCTGCCGAAGCTTGGCGTTCTCGCCCGGATCGCACAGCGTAACGGCAATGCCGTCGGCGCCGTTGCGGCCGGTGCGGCCTATGCGGTGGACGTAGCTTTCAGCCTCGTCCGGCAGTTCGTAGTTCACGACATGGCTGATGCCCGGCACGTCGATGCCGCGCGCGGCAATATCGGTCGCCACGAGAATGCGCACCGAACCATCGCGGAAGCCGTTCAGCGCCTTCTGGCGGGCGTTCTGCGACTTGTTGCCGTGGATCACCGCCGCGTCGAAGCCGTCGCGCTCGAGATCGCGGGTCACGCGGTCGGCGCCGTGCTTGGTGCGGGTGAACACGATCACCGAACGCATCGCCTCGTCGGCGAGCATCGCCGAAAGGACTTGGCGCTTCTGCTTGACGCGGGCGAGCACGACGCTCTGCTTGATCTCGACAGCCGTCGTGCCCTGCGGCGCGACTTCGACATGCACCGGATCCTTCATGATGCCGCGTGCCAGCCCCTCGATCTCGACCGGCATGGTGGCCGAAAACAGCGCCGTCTGGCGATCCCGGTGGGTCGCCTTGGCGATCCGTTTAACATCATGGATGAAGCCCATGTCGAGCATGCGGTCCGCCTCGTCGAGCACCAGCCAGCGTGTATCCGACAGGATGACTTCGCCCTCGCGGACGAGGTCGGTCAGCCGGCCGGGCGTGGCGACGAGGATGTCGACGCCGGGAGCCATCTTCTTGACCTGGCTGTAGCGCGACACGCCGCCGAGCACGAGCGCGGTCGAGACATGCAGGCCCTTGGCCAGAACGCGGATCGTATCCTCGATCTGCACCGCGAGTTCGCGGGTCGGGGCGAGGATCAGCGCCCGCGCCGTCTTCGGCAGGCGCTTGGTGCCGAGCGCGATGATTTTGGTCAGGATCGGCAGGCTGAAAGCCGCCGTCTTGCCCGAGCCGGTCTGCGCCACCGCGAGCACGTCGCGGCCGGCAAGGTGCGCCGGAATGGCCTGCACCTGCACCGGCTTCGGCATGTCGAAGCCAGCGGCATGGGTCGCGTTAAGAAGCGCGCCGGTAATTCCGAGTTTGGCGAAACCGTTCAGTTCCGCATTGTTTTCATTCGTCAATTTATTCATCTTTCACGCGGACTCCAGGCCCGCAACAACACTCGCGGCAAGGCGCTACCTGCCGGCGAAAATTTTTGTGGAAACGACAAGGCGGGCGGACTGTCGTCCGCTCGGCTGCGCTGTCGTGCCCGCCGACATCATGTCCGCAGGGCTCTTTCGCCGCTTACCGTTTCGTTCGGTGAGGGGAGAAAACAGACGCAACCAGTCCCATCGGAGGGGAAAGCCGGAAAACCCGGCCCAAGCGCCTATTAACCGGCATATGGGGAACTTTGATCGGAAATGCAACCGAATTCGTTGTGCCGTGCAAAAAATCGACCCCGAGAAACAGATCACTTGAAATCAATATCACGATTTGTGATATTGAGGATGTGAAACGCGTGATTATTCTTCCGCCTGCCGCCAAGGACCTGCGCAGGTATCGCGCGGATGCCGGAAGATTGATTGCCAAGATTGAGGCTTACGCAAGCGCGCCCGAAACCTTGGCCAACAACATAAAGTCTTTAAAGGGGTCCACGGCCTTGCGTCTTCGTGTCGGAGAGTTCCGAATAATCTTTGAGGAGACGTCCGACGAGATCATCGTCACCAAGATAGCGCCGCGTGGTTCGGTGTACGACTGAGGAAATGAGCCTATGCAAAACATCGCTTATGTGAAGACCCCAGGTGGCGAAGAGCTGGCGGTTCTGCCACGCGCCGAACTGGAAGCGCTGATGGCTGCAGTTGAACACAACATGGCTTTAGCCGATTATCGCGCTGGAAAAACGCCGGGGCTGACGCCGGTCGAAGCGATTGCTTTTTCCGAGGCTGCCTCGCCGCTGGCTTTCTGGCGCAAGAAGCGGCGGGTGACGCAAGCTGCGCTGGCGAAAGCTGTCGGCGTTGCCCAAGGATATATTTCGGAGCTTGAAAATGGCAATCGCGGCGGCGACATCGGTCTATGGATGAAAATGGCGAAGGCGCTGGATCTGCCGCTCGAAGCGATTGTTGAAGAACAGGATTGACGAGGCCGGCCAAACTCACTCAACTTCTGCCTTTTCCGCCAAATCCATCAGCTTCAGCACCGTGTTCCAGTTGCGCGCGGTGTTGGGGACGCCGATGCCCTTGTCGAATTTTACGGCGAGTTTCGAGGTGCCGAAACCTTCCGGCGTATGGAGATAGGCGACCTTGCCGACTACGGCGATGCGTTCGCCCTTCCCTGCAAACGCCTGCAATGCCTCGACTTTTGCCTCGTCGGGTCTTACCGCCAGCACGGCGGCGTGCAGGAACTTTGGCACGGCGGTCGCTTCGGGGAACGGGTTGGCTACGATCAGCTCCGACCATTCGGCGGGCGTGATCGCGTAGATATCCTTGTCGAAACCGAACCCGCGTTTGCAGATGTCGGCCACCGAAGCGATTGTTTTTTCACGTGAAATTCTGCTTTTCAGCACCGCGTTGCCGCTGTTGATATAAGTCGAGACGTTCTCGAAACCGGCCGCCGTCAGCGCCTCGCGCAGCGGCTTGGTCGGTAGCTGCGTTGCACCGCCGACGCCTCGAAAGAGGATGATAAAGACACTCATATGACCAGCCCCGCAATAGTCTCGTTGTCGGTGATGTCCTGGTAGGCCCAGCCGGCGTCGTGAAAACGCCTGGCGAGCACGTCGAAATTCCGCCGGTCTTTCGTTTCGATGCCAATCAGCACCGAGCCGAAATTGCGCGCCGACTTCTTCAGATATTCGAAACGAGCGATGTCGTCGTCGGGACCGAGCAGGCCGAGGAAATCGCGCAGCGCGCCCGGCCGCTGAGGGAAGCGGAAGACGAAATATTTTTTCAAGCCTTCGAAGCGCAATGCCCTCTCCTTTACGTCGGGCAGCCGCTCGAAATCGAAATTGCCGCCCGAGACGATACAGACGATCGTCTTGCCCCGGATCTCCTTGCGCGAAAAATCCTTGAGCGCGTCGATGGCAAGCGCCCCGGCCGGTTCCAGCACCACGCCCTCGACGTTCAGCATCTCGATCATCGTGGCGCAGAGGCGGTTTTCCGGGATTTCGTAAACGGCGTCCTGGCCGAACTCCTTCAGGAGGCGAAAATTCTCGCGGCCGATCTCGGCGACCGCCGCGCCGTCGACGAAATTGTCGACCGTCGAGAGTTTTACGCGTTTTCCGGCGGAAAGACTTTGCTTGAGGCTCGGCGCACCCGACGGTTCGCAGAAGACGAATCGGGTTTCACGCTGCTGTTCGCGGAAATAGCGGGTGACGCCGGCCGAGAGCCCGCCGCCGCCGACCGGCAGCACGATCATGTCGGGCGTCCTGCCATCCGGCATCTGGCCGGCGATCTCGTGGGCGACCGTCGCCTGGCCTTCGATGATATCCTTGTGGTCGAAGGGCGGCACCATGTGGGCGCCGGCGGTTTCGGTGAAATCGAGCGCGGCGCGCAGGCAGTCGTCGAAAAAGTCGCCGACCAGCCTGATCTCGACGAACTCGCCGCCGAACAGCTTTGTCTTGTCGATCTTCTGCTGCGGCGTCGTGACCGGCATGAAGATGACGCCCTTCTTACCGAAATGGCGGCAGACAAAGGCAAATCCCTGGGCGTGATTTCCGGCGGAAGCACAGACGAACAGTTCGGCGTGGTTGCCGGCGGCCAGCGCTTTGCGGAAGAAATTGAACGCGCCGCGGATCTTGTAGGATCTGACCGGCGTCAGGTCTTCGCGCTTGAGCAGGATGCGCGCGCCGGTCTTCTTCGACAGATAATCGTTTTCCTGCAGCGGCGTTTCGGCAAACAGTTCGCGCACGCCCTTTGCGGCGGCCGCAACCCTCTCGGCAAAACTCGTCATCCAAAATCCCTGCCAAATGCGCGGCGCTGTAATTGTCAGGCCTATTGCATATTCGGCCCTATGAAGCCACTGTCCCGGCCTTGCCGCGCCTTCGGATGCCCTCTCCGATTCCGGCGCCCGTCACATCTGGGGTCCCGTATTCGTGAATAGAATTGCCGTTCGCGCCGCGGTCCATGTTGCAGCCGTCTTCGCCTTGTACCTGTCCGCCGCAATGCTCATTCCGGCGGCGGTCGATCTCTATTTCGGCAACGATGACTGGCGGGTGTTCGCTTTTTCGGCGATGTTCATGGGTGGGCTGGCGATGGCGGTGGCGCTCGCCACCCAAGGCCGTGCGCCTCCGGTCACCACGCGTTTCGGCTTCTTCCTGGTCAACCTGCTCTGGCTGACGCTGGCGATAGCCGGCGCCGTGCCGTTCATGGCGTCGTCGCTCGACATGAATATAGCGGACGCCTTCTTCGAGATCGGTCTCCGGCATCACCACGACCGGCTCGACGGTCATCAGCGGGCTCGATCGCGCGCCGCCGGGGCTGATCCTGTGGCGCTCTCTGTTGAATTATATGGGCGGCCTCGGCGTCATAGCGTTAGGCCTTTTTCTCCTGCCTTTTCTGAATATTGGCGGCGTTTCCTATTTCAAGATCAAATCTTCCGATATCGAAGACCGGCCGTTCGAGCGTTTCCAGACCTTCGCCATCAGCCTGATCGGCATATATACGGCGCTCGTCGTCGCCTGCGCGATCAGCTATGCGGCAGCAGGCATGAGCGGGTTCAACGCCCTCAACCATGCAATGGCGACGCTCGCCACAGGCGGGTTTTCGCCTCACGACACGTCATTTGCCCGCTACGCGGCAACGCCGGCCATCCTGTGGATCGGCGTTGTCTTCATGTTCATCGGCGCGCTGCCATTCTCGATCATGATCCTGTTTGCGGTTCGCGGCCGTTTCGACGCGCTGCGCGATCCGCAAATCCGCGTCTTTGCGGGCTATTGCATCGTCTTTACGGTTGCTGTCGCGGTCTATCTGCGGGTGCAACTGGACATGCCGTTCTTTCAGGCGCTGACGCATTCGGCGTTCAATTTCACCTCCATCATCACCACGACCGGCTTCGCCAGCGACGACTACACGCTTTGGGGGCCTTTCGCGGTCGCCTGCTTCTTCGTTGCGACGTTTCTCGGCGGCTGCTCCGGCTCTACCACCGGCGGCATCAAGGCCTACCGGTTCCTGATCCTGTTCGAACTGATGGCGAACGGCCTGCGCCGCCTGATCTATCCGCACACTGTGCTGCCGGTGCGCTATGGCGACCGCACGGTCGACCCGGACATGCAGCGGGCGATCGTGCTGTTCATTGCGGCGTTCTTCGTGCTCTGGGCGATCACGACCATCCTGCTTGCCGCCACCGGCCTCGACCTGGTGACGGCGATGACCGGCGCCTTGACCGCCATGACCAATGTCGGCCCCGGACTTGGCCCGATCATTGGCCCTGTCGGCAATTTTTCGTCGCTGCCTGACGCGGCCAAGTGGATCCTTTCGGCCGCCATGCTGCTCGGGCGTCTCGAAATCCTCGCTGTGCTGGTCATTTTCACTCCCACCTTCTGGGCTCGCTGACACCCCCATGGTTATGGCTGGACCACGCGATGCCCACCAGCTAACAGAGTCGAATTCAGGCGGGATGAGCCGGCCGAACGGGACCATTAAATGTTGCGTCGTGTCGCTTCGGCCAATCTTTGCCTTCTCGCTGTGGTGCTGCTGATCGGCGGGTGTGCCGCCCGGCAGCAGACACATGACCTCTTGAGCCAGCCGGCAATTGCAGTACCCGCCTCCGCGATCGCCGCAAAGCACGAGATCTTCGTCGCCACCACCCGGGCCAGGGCGGAAATTCCCAACGAGGTCTTCAGCGGCCAGCGTTCACCTGTCACCAGTTACGCCCGCGTCGACATTACTGTTCCCGCAATCCACAAGACCGGCGCGATCGAACGCCGCAAGAAACGGCAAAAGCCTGACCCCGCAAAGTTTTTCGTCGCCAACGACGTCGCCGGATATGAAAGCGAGGCGGCGTTCTCCAACGCGCTCCGCGCCGACATCGCAGCCAGGGGCGGCCGCGCCCTGGTGTTCATCCATGGCTACAACACCGCCTTCGACAGCGCGATCTATCGCGTCACCCAGATCGCGCATGACGCCGGCTATTCGGGCACGCCGGTGCTGTTTTCATGGGCGTCCGGCGGCAAGACGGTCGACTACGTTTATGACAGCAACAGCGCAAGCGCCGCCCGCGACGCGCTGGAGGAGACGCTGCGGCTTGTCGCCCGCTCGGGCGCCAAGCGCATCGACATCATCGCCCATTCGATGGGCAACTGGGTGACGATGGAGGCGCTGCGGCAACTGGCGATCACCGGCGACCGCGACCTCGACGGCAAGCTGGGCGACGTCGTGCTGGCCTCGCCGGATATCGATGTCGACGTGTTCAAGACCCAGATGGCGCGTTACGGAAAACCGAAAAAGCCGTTTTTCCTGTTCCTGTCAGACGACGACCGCGCGCTGAGGCTTTCCAGCCTTATCGCTGGCAACAAGCCGCGGCTCGGCGACTACGGCAAGGCTCAGGACATCGCCGAATATGGCTTTGTCGTCGTCGACCTCTCAAACGTCGAATCCAGCGACCGGCTCAATCACATGAAATTCGCCGACAACCCGCTGCTGGTCAAAATGCTCGGCGATGGTCTGCAGCGGAGCGAAGATCTCACCGCCAACGAGCGCGAAGTCACCGACCGCATCAACGGCCTGGCGCAAGGTCTCGGCCAGACGCTGACATCGGCCGCCGAGATTGTCATAACCACGCCCATAAGCGTGCTTAACGTGGCGGTCGGCGGAAACTGACCTGAGTTAGGCACATGAACGACAACGGCGTTGCGAAGCGGCCGGCGATCGCCCGAATCTGGCGCGGACGGGTCAGAGCCGGGCGGGCCAACGAATATGAAGCCTATAATTACGAAGCCGGCGTCAAGCCATTGATGGAAAAGGCGATGGGCGTCCAGACCTTTCGCGAGGACCGCGACGGCGAGAGCGAGTTCATCACGATTTCATACTGGGAGAGCGTGGAGGCGATGAGCGTCTTTGCCGGAAGCGATCCGACGCGCATCCACCATCTCGATCGCGATCCCGAGTTCCTGATCGAGCTGCCGAAGGAGGTGCAGATCGTGCGGTTGCTGGTCAGCCATGGGAATGTTGGGGCGGGGTGAGACGCTGCGGGGCGGGTAGATCGTGCTGACGCTTCGGACGAGTTGAAGGGGAAGCCCTGACCCCTTTTGCGGACTTCCCATCGACGCGCCGTAGGATCACTTTTGGTATACAGAAACATGCATCTTACTTGATGCATCGAACTGTGAGCGATCGTAGCCTCCCCACCGGTGAATGCGTGTCAGACCAGCGAGCCGTGCCATGAGATCAATCTCGCTCGGCCAGGCGTACCGCATGGGCAGGGGCACCAGCCGCACCCCCGTTTCGGTCACTCTGATCCGCTGATACTCGAAGAGTTGGCAAACAGGATCATGCAGGGCTGCCTCGATCCAGACCGAGGTCTTGTCAAGCCGCTTGGTTCGAACGCGCTGACCATCCGAGAAACCCGAGAAGTCGGGAACGAATGTCTCGATCATGAATGTCCCGCCCGGATTCAAACGATCGGCGACATTCCGAAAACATCGTATCTGATCTTCCTGACTCTGCAGGTTAAACAAGGTGTTGAATACCAGAAACACGTGATCGAACGGACCTTTGATATTGACATCCGCAAAGTCGCCTATGGTCACGTCGATCGCGTCCGATCCGGGCTTTTCGCGCAGCTTTTCGATCATCTCGAGCGATCCTTCGATGCCAGAAACGCGGTGGCCCAAAGCGACCAACGGCAAAGCAACGCGACCTGTGCCGATTGCCAGTTCGAGGATTGAACCCTCCCCGGCCAGTTCGGAGATTAACCGAACGGTCTCTTCTGTCGTCCCGGGGTCGTGTAGCTCGTCGTATTCGGCTGCGTTCAACTCTCCGAACGTCGATGCGGTAAACCCTTCCATCTCTTCGATCCAACCTCCTACTTTGCGGCAACCATAATGTTTTGCAGAGGCTTTAGAAACGGCAGACTTGGTCTGCACCTGGCTCATTCTAGCGATCGATGGGAATGACGGCTCGCCACCCCTTGCAGTCAATTAGGAACAGCTAATGTCAGGAGAGCGGATCGTGCTTGAGCTTAGTCGCGCGCCGTCATCCCTCAATGGCCGCCGGAGAGAACAAGCGTTTTCACGGGAGGCAGCAGCGCCTGAAACCGCAATATGATCGCAAGCACCAGCCCGACCGTGCCGCGCCAGTGGGAATTCTCACAGACGAACCTACCCACTCCTCATATCCTTTGGGCACAGGTCTTGTTCTGACCTGTCGGTTGGGGGAGGAAAATACCCAATGTACAGACACATAGTCCTTGCAGCGCTTTGCGTGACGACGGGTTATGCCTTCGCAGGTGAACTGGACACCCTGCAAGGAGGGGGTATCGATCTCGGCGGGTTCCGAGGCGTCGTCTATTACACGCAGGCCGATAACAGCTTCCGGGTGGTCGCCACGATCGCTGAAAGCGAGGCGGGCCTGCCCGTGCGCTTCGAGGCGACCCTCGATGAAGGCCAAAGCTTCACGATCTCGGTTCCAGGCAGGGTGGACGAGCCCAGCCAAGCCGTCGAGATCTCGCGGGCCAACGGCAAACTCTTCGTGGCAGGAGCCGAGCCTGCTCCCGAACTCATTCGTGCCAGCCATTAAATCTGTCGCCTCCTAGGACGAACTCGATCTCCGCGAAGGAACAAGACAATGTTTTATACGCTCGTTATTCTGGCTTGCCTGACATCCGCTCCGGGGGCCTGCGAGTCGCGCGAGTTGATCGTCAGCGATTTGGCCATCCATCCCGGGACCGCTTTCATACAGGCGCAACCACTTGTCGCCCAATGGACCGAAACGCATCCCGCCTATTTCGTACAACGCTGGCGACTGCTGCCCGGTCGTGGGACATGAATGCTGCGCCAAGTCGCGCCTCCGCCCTCAATGGCCGCCGGAGAGGACGAGCGTTTTCACGGGAAGCAGCAGCGCCTGGAACCTCAATATGATCGCATGCACCAGCCCGACCGTATCTATGACGTGCAGGAACAGCCATTTGGGCGTGCTCAGCCCCTCTTCGGAAAGAACGTCGTGATTGTTGGTGTAGGCGTTGGCGATACAGCTGCTGCCCGGCGGAACGCCATCGAACCCTCCGGCGAACAGCGGCTCCAGAAAGACGGTGATCGTTCCGGGGCGGACGACCTGCTGGGCGTCGATCAGCTGATCCGACGCCCGGACCTGGCCGGTTGCGATAAGATCCTGAACCTCGGTGACCACCATCGGGATGATCGTCAAGGGCATGGAAATGCAGGTCGCTTCGGCAATCATGCCGACCTTCATCACCTGGGCTTCGAGCTGGCCGAAGCCCGCCACAAGCGCCTTCCTTCCGGCTTCCGCCGGTATCAAAACGCCGGCGGGCCGCATGAAGGGATTTACGATATCACCCTTGCGCAGCGTGAATTGCTCCAGCGTACCGGCAACCCCGGCGTAGACGACGGTCTTGTCCAGTTCGACCTGGGCCTGGGCCAGCGACGCCTCGGCGCTTTTCCGCTGGGCCGGCAGCACGGAGGAAATCTGCGATTCGACGGACTGCTTGCTTGCCATGACCGCCGAAATGGCGGCCTGCCGCCCTTCCACGACATTGGCGAGCTTCTCGATCTCGCGCTGCGCGACCGTGCCGGCGTTTCGCCGTTGAAGTTCGGTTTTGGTTTCGAGTTCGTCCAAGGCCTGCTTGTACGAGCTTTGCGCTTCCTGGATCCGTGCGTCGGCCCCGGCCAGCTCGGTCTTGGCCAGTTCTAGCGCCGCGTCTATCTCCGATACGCGCCGCCTCGCGGTCTCGAGCGCCGCTTCCTGCTGCGCGCTGTCGAGCCTGAAGATGCGCTGGCCCGCCTCGACCCTGTCCCTCATTCCCACATAGACTTCCTCGACGCGGCCGGAGCCTTCGGGGAGAATAGGGATCGTGCGATAGAACGAAACGGCGCTGGACGTCGACGGGTGAAAGTAAAGAATGAGCGTCAGCAGGATTATGGTCAGGCCTATGCACGCCGTTATCCCGTATCGCAGCTCGTACCATATTGAAAAGAGCGTGATCTCGTGGCCGATCCTCTTTCCCTGTACAAACCGCCGGACGAGAAAGTCGGGCAGGATAGTGACGACCGAACAAAGCAGAACTTCGATCATCGCTCAGGCCCTCCCGCCGGCACGGCCTGTACCTGATGCGGGTCGGATGGCGCCTTGGCCGCTTCGTCAAGGGGGCCGTTTCTGGCTGCCTCTTTCGGTTCCGGCGGAGGTGCGATCTCGACTTTGATTTGCGCGTAGTTCACGAGCACCTCGGGCGCTTGCTCCGATGTCGCTTCGGCAACCGGAGAACGAAGCCGCCCCGTCGCCATTCTGGCGAGCGAGTCGGCCATGCTCGCCAGGGGTGTCCAGAAATCGGGCACGGGAATGAGCGCCAGCAGCAATGCGGCAACCCAGAAAGCATTGATGTGGGTGAACAACGCCAGCAGCGACAGTGCCCCCACCAACTGGAACTGGAGTTGGCCGGTGCCGTGGGACATGCGTTCCGGCAAGGAGTGGAGCCAGAAGTACAGGCTGCCTATCCCCATCACAGCCAATACAAGGAAGATGACAGCCCCCGTGAACAACACATCGGTCTCGCCAGGGGCCGTTATGAAGGACGGGAGATAATGGGGCGCCGCCGGATGCATTGCCTCGGACATGCCTGCCACTCCCCCTTTTTCGCTCGCACAAGAACGCCCGAGCACTATTTTTGAGGCGCCGCGCCGTCTCGCGCCCAAACAAAAGAATACTCCGACCACGTTCGAATGCAAACTAAAGCGGCCGGGCGCCGGCCAGGCTGACGTTGGCCTGCGGCGCGCGTCGCCGCGCGTCCTTTCCGGACGCTCCAAGACTTTGAATCTGGCGCATGACCCTTCCGAAAACCCTGCTTTCGGGGGTCATGCGCCAGCACCGCAGCCTCAGCCTCTCGCCGCCGCTTCCAGGCCGGCGATGTCGAACTTCACCATCTTGAGCATCGCTTCGGTGACGCGCTTGGCCTTGCCTTGGTCGGGATCGCTCATGAGCTCTCCCAGCAGCCTTGGCGTGATCTGCCAGGAGAGGCCCCAGCGGTCCTTCAGCCAGCCGCATTGCTCTGTCGAGCCGCCCTCTTTCAGCGCGTCCCAGAGACGGTCGATCTCAGCCTGGGTTTCGCATTCGACGATGATCGAGAAGCTGTGGTTGAACGGATCGAGCGGGCCGGCCTCGATGGCCATGTAGCGCTGGTCGCCGAGCGTGAAGGCCGCAATTCTGACGCTGCCCGCAGGTCCGCTCGGGGTGTCGGCGGGCAGGCCCGAAATCCAATGGATCGACGAGCCGGGAATGAGCGATGTGTAGAAGCCGACGGCGGCCTCCATGTCCTTCGCGAACCAGAGATGCTGAGTAACCTTCATCGTTGTGATCCTTCCTCGAAATGGCGTCGGCCGACACGGCCGCACGTTGGCGCGCTCCGAACAGACGCGGGCGCGCGACCCAAGGACGAACGAGACGGCCGGCTCCCGACAGGCGGAGCGATTTTTATCGCAAAGGTCGCCAAAGTTGATTCAGCTCATTCAGTGACGACTATCGGGAGAAGAAACCGTCCAGCGCGGTTGGGAGATGCGCATGAGCCTATTTGAACTTGAAAACTTTGAACGCTTCACCTCTTCGCTTCCGGGCGTCTCCCTTGCCGACCAGTGGGAATCGCGGGTCGCAAAGGTGGGCCGCAAGGTATTCACGCTGCTCAGGCTGACATCGCCGGACTTGCACAGCATCGTGTTCAAATGTCCGGAGGAAAGTTTTGTCGTGCTGACCGCGATCGAGGGCGTCAAGCAGGCGCGCCCTACTTCGCCAAGCGGCAATGGGTGTGTGTTGCGAAGGAGGCCGGTCTCAGCGACGATGAAATCGAGACCCATCTGCGCCGGTCCTACCGGCTTGTCGCAGCGGGACTGACGAAGAAACTTCGCCAGGAATTGGGTATTCCGCTCGAATAGACGTTGGCGGCGCCTCGGCGCGTTTGCAATAATGGCCTGTGCGAGCCGGAAGGCCCGGCCGAGATCGGTCAGGCAGCGAGGCTGTCCTGGGAGAAGCCCATCTGCTCGGCGAAGGGTTTCTCGGCGGCGAGCTGCTCGACGAAGATCGGCGTGGTGACGAGACGCCTGAAATAGGCGGAGAGTGCGGGATAGCGCGCCGGGGACACGGTTTCGCCGAGGTAGTGGAACAGCACGAGGTTGGTGCCGACGGCGATGTCGGCGATGGACAACGCTTCGCCGACCAGCCAGCCGCTGCGAGCTTCGCCGCCGAGATATCCGAAGTACCGAGGAGCGACCTCGGACAGCACGCGGTCCGACAGGCCGGTGTCGGGCGCGCCACCCTGCATGGGCGCGACCACACGCTGGTGGAAGAGCGGGTGTATCACATCGCGGAAGAAGGCGCCGAGATAGGCCTCGATCCAAAGCGCCCGGCCGCGCTCCCGCGGATCTGCGGGGATCACCGGGATCGCCGGATGCTTCGCGTCGAGATACTGCAGGATCGCGCTGCTGTCCGGCAGGATGAAATCGCCGTCCTCGATCACCGGGATGAGGCCGGTTGGGCTGAGTTGGCTCCAGTTCGTTGGCAGAGTCTCAGGCAATATCGGAATGACCACATTGAGTTCGTGGTCGAGCCCCTTTGCCCGAAGCGCGAGCTGGACCTTGCGGGTGTGGACGGAGAGTGGAACGCCGTGGAGTTTCATGGTCTTGGGTCCTTTCTGACCGGGAGCATGGGCGAACGCCCGGCCCGCGCGTCCCGGTTTCCGGCGCGGGTGTTCAGTGCGGCTTGACCGCGAAGTCAGGCTGGGGTGAGGGGAAACTGAATCTCGACCAATGCCTTGTCGAAGCCAGGCGGTTTGAGCACAGGCTCCAGGAAGATTTCGCGGCTTGGACCGGCGACGGCATAGCCGTTGGCTTCAATCCACGCGCCGATTGCGCCGAAGGCGGCGTGGCTTTCGGGATTCGTGCCCTGGCGGACGATCGTGGCGGCGGTATCGACGGCAGGCAGGTTCTCGGGAGAGAATGTCAGCCCCTCGGCGCTCACGGTGCGGCCAGTGAAGCGGGTCAGTATGTAGCCGATGGTGAGGTCCAGCCGGTCGGAATCGGGATCGTTGCGCGCCACCACAATCAGGTTGCCGCGCTGGCTTGGGCGTAGAGCGGCGTGGCCGGCGGCCGCCGCGGCCGCGACCAATGGGCCGGCCTCCTCGAGGTCGGCGACGGTGTGACGGGTGGCGAGGATCGGCTGAGACGGCAAGGATTTGGTGACGACATCGTAACCCGAGATGCCGCCCTGCCGGTCGATCTGGGCGATCCGGCTTTCGATGTGCCGCAGGCGCTGTTCTCCTATCCGGATCGCCTGCTCAGCCTCGGCCCGTTTGAGCAGGAGCATGCCGCGAAGCTCCTCCGGCGAGATCGCCTCGTCCAGGAACGAGCCGATCTGGTCGAGCATCAGTCCGAGGTCTTTCAGGGCGAGGATTGCGTTCAAACGCGACAACTGGTGAATGGCATAGTAGCGGTAGCCGGTCTGCGGGTCCGTGTGGCCGGGCTGGAGCAGGCCTATCTGGTCATAGAACCGCAATTGGCGGGTCGAAACTTGCGCGATCTGAGCGAACTCGCCTATCCGGAACATGAGAATATCTTCGCTGTTTGTTTTGCCGGATTTCTGTTTACGGGTTTGACGTAAGGGCAAAGTCAAGCGGGATTTCGCAAACGCCTTAGACAGCTGCAATTCAGGCGTCGTCAGCAAAAAAACCGGCCCGTTCCATTTTCGCTGGAACGGGCCGGTTCGATGTTCGGATTGCTTCGAGGTTGCTACCGCTTCAGGGTTCCAGCGTCTCGCGGACCTCGTCGATCTTGCCGACGGCATCGCCGACGCCAAGCAGATCCTTGGCCCAGTCCATCATTTCATCGTCGACGTAATCATCGCCGAATTCGGCGACGCGGTTTTCGTTCGCGGCATCGAGCAGCGCGGCCCTGAGCGCTTCGTCGTCGGTACCGACTGCCGCCGTTTCCGCCGCCAGTTCCGCATCCGTGAGCGACGTTTCCGCATTAGCGACGGCGGTGGCCTCCGCGCTGCCAAGCAGGCCTTCGACTCCGGTAATTTCGGCATCCAAGGCTGGATCATCCACAGTTTCGGCAGCAGCGGTCAGGTCCGCGAGCCGATCCTCCAAGCTCTCGACCGTCGGATTGTCGTAGACGCCGACCGCGTCGTCATATGGCGTCAAGGCCGCGGCGTTTACGGCGGCGGCGAAATCGGCCTGGGCCTCGGCTAGCGCAGCCGTCGCGTCAGCCACGTTCTCCTGCGCAAGGTCGAACTCGGCCGACGCCATCACGAAGTCCCGGATGGCCGCCATTCGCGGCGACTTGCTGTTTAGATAGGCGTGATAGTTACGCTTCAGCGAGTTGAGTCCGGCGAGCTTGGCGTTGAAATTCTTCGGCTTGGCGTCAGGCAGGGGCGCGTTGGCCGGGAGCGCCGCCATTTTCACCTCTTTCGGCGATTTCGTTTTCGCCTTGGCGGAAGATGTCTTGGCGGCGGTGCCTTTCATCCGCGACCGCTCCTTGCCGAACACAGCGCCAAACATGTTGCCTACCGAACGCGAGGCCGCCAGGCTGGTGGAGGATTTCGTGTGGCCCTTCGCATCGGCCGACTTTCCGTGATCAGCGGAACCGCCCTTGCCGTTTCCGCCACTGTTGCCGCCACCATTCCCGCCACCATTTCCCCCACCGTTGCCGCCCTTGGCGTAGGCGGCGGCGGGTTCGAACCCGCCGGATACCACCGAATCGAGATTGATCGGCAGCGCGCTGACGGCCAGCGCCGACACCGCTCCGAGCAGGAGTTTGGGAATGCGTTTCATGATTTCCTCCGACTGAAGTCCGCTCCGTGCGTAACGCTAGTGCGAGCCGTGGCGGCGTCCAATAACTTTGTATCTCCGCGCGTAAGGCAATTAGAACAGCCTGAACGGATGTTAGACAAACAGATCGACCTTCTCGAATTTGGTCACGTCGATGATGCCGACATCGGAGATGCGGAGTTCCGGGATCACCACCAGCGCCAGCAGCGAGTGCTGCATGTAGGCGTTGTTCAAGCTGCAGCCCATGGCGCGCATCGCCTCGGTCAGTTTCTCGGCCTTGGCGGCGACTATTTCGGCGCGCTCGTCCGACATCAGGCCGGCGATCGGCATTTCGACCAGCGCCAGTTCCTTTCCTTTGGAGAAGATCACCACGCCGCCGCCAACCTGGCCGAGGCGGTTGGCGGCCTTGGCCATGTCGTCCTTGTCGGTGCCGACGACGATCATGTGGTGGCTGTCATGCGCCACCGTCGAGGCCAGCGCGCAGTCCTGCATGTAGCCGAAGCCGGAGACAAAACCGTTGGTGACGCCGCCCGTGCCGCGGTGGCGCTCGACCAGTGCGATCTGGCAGACGTCGTTGCGCCGGTCCATCGCCACCAGCCCCTTCTCGACCGAAAGCTCGGCTTCGAGCGCGCGCGTCGGCGCCTGGTTTTCGATGACGCCGATGACGCGGACCTTTACTTCCTTGGCGCCTTTCGGCGCGGGAATGTCGAAGTCGGCTCCCTTGAGCTTGCGGCCGAGTTTGACCGTGTTCTTGGCGCTCTTCGGATAATCGTAGGCGGGAATGTCGATCTCGAGTTTTCCCCCTTTGGCGAGCCGCGCGCCGCGGCCAAAAACCTCGTCGATCTTCATTTCGGCAAGGTCGGAGACGATCAGGAAATCGGCGAGCCGCCCCGGCGTGATCGAGCCGAGTTCGCGCTCGAGCCGAAAATGCTGCGCGGTGTTGATGGTCGCCATCTGGATTGCCGTGACCGGCTTCAGCCCTTGCGCGATGGCATGGCGCACCACCCGGTCCATGTGGCCGTCATGGACCAGCGTGCCGGAATGGCTGTCGTCGGTGCAAAGAATGAAGCTGCGCGGGTCGAGCCCGGATTCCGTCACCGCCTTGATCTGCGTGGCGACGTCATACCAGGCGGAGCCGAGCCTCAGCATCGCCTTCATGCCCTGACGCACCCGGGCGATGGCGTCCTCGACGCGGGTGCCTTCGTGGTCGTCCTCGGGCCCGCCGGCGACATAGCCGTGGAACGGCAGGCCGAGATCGCGCGAGGCGTAGTGGCCGCCGACGGTCTTGCCGGCCTTGACCGTTTCGGCGATTTCGCCGGCCATCACCGGATCGTTGGCGACAACGCCGGGAAAGTTCATGACCTCGCCGAGCCCGATGATGTTTTCCCAGGTCATCGCCTCGGCGACGTCGGCGACGCTGAGCGCGGCGCCGGCATTTTCCAACCCAGGCGCGGAAGGAACGCAGGACGGCATCTGGACGTGCACGTTGACCGGCATCGCCATCGCCTCGTCATGCATCAGCCTGACACCCTGCAGGCCGAGCACGTTGGCGATCTCGTGCGGGTCGATGAACATCGAGGTGGTGCCGTGCGGGATAACGGCGCGGCAGAACTCGGTGACCGTCACCATGCCGCTTTCGACGTGCATATGTGCGTCGCAGAGGCCCGGCACGAGGTAGCGCCCGCCAGCGTCGACCACTTTCGTGCCCTTGCCGATGGCGTGCGAGGCATTAGGCCCGCAATAGGCGAAGCGCCCGGCGACGATGGCAAGGTCGGTGCCGGCGATGATCTCGCCCGAATGCACATTGACCCAGCGGCCGTTGCGGACGACGAGATCGGCCGGCCGGCGGCCGGTCGCCACGTCGACCAGGAGCGGCCCGACTTCGGTCCACGGCTTCGGCTTGGAAAACTGTCCGGCGGGCTTCGGCATGCGCAAAACTCCTGATTCTAGAGACTGTGCCAAGCCTTGCGAGCTTTGACTAGCCAGCACCCAGGCGGAAGCCGCAACTTGTCCGGCGCAGGACCGAACCCGGCGTGGACCTGGCAACCGGTTGTATCGGCAAACCGCGCCATTATACTGCGCCGACTGAACAGGACGGGCGAGAAATGCCGCCGGTGGCGAATTGATGGATGGTTTTTTCAGGCGTCGCAGGCTGTGGATCGGCCTGGTCCTGTGCGCGGCCGCCATCGTCATTGCCGTGCTTGGCAGCTCATTCGCAACCAGCGTCTATCTCGATCAGGCGGCCACGCGCGGCCAGACGACGCTGCGCCTGGCGGTCGCCGCGCTCCGCGGGCATATGAGCCGCTATGAACCGCTGCCGGCGCTGATCGCCGATCACGACGACATAAGGCAGCTGGCGGCCGACCCGCACAGTGCGTCACTGCGAACGGCCGCCAACAATTACCTCAAGGAAATCAATGCGCTGCTGGAATCTTCCGACATCTATGTGATGACGGCCGACGGCGACACCATCGCGGCCAGCAATTTCGACGGCCCGTTGAGCTTCGTCGGCGAGAATTTCAGCTACCGGCCCTATTTCCAGCACGCGATGGAGGGGCGGCAGGGGCGCTTCTTCGCGCTCGGCACGACTTCGCTGAAGCGCGGCTATTATTTTTCCTCGCCGATCATGGCGGACGGAAAAATCCGCGGCGTTGTCGTGTTCAAGGTCGACATCGACGCGATCGAGGCTTCGTGGAAGGGCGGCGACAACGAGATCATCGTCTCGGACCCGGAAGGCATCATCTTCATGACCGGCCGGCCGGAATGGCGCTATGCCGGCCTTGAGCCGCTGACGCCGGAACGCCTTGCCCGCACGGCCGCCTCGCGCCGCTACGCCGACGCGGCGCTGCGCGAACTGCCGGTCGTGCGCGGCCTGTTCCAGGACCGGCACCATCTGATGACGATATCCGGCGCCGGCGCGCGCCGGGAATATCTCGTGCTCGCCGAGGATATGCCGGAGGCGGGCTGGACGGTGAGCGTGCTTCTTAACACCGGCTCGGCGCGTGCGCAGGCGCTGACCAGCGTCGCGGCCGCCCTGCTGCTGCTTGGCCTCGCCGCACTTGGCGGCGCGATCGTCCTGCAGCGCCGGGCGCGCCTTGCCGAGCGCATGGAGATGCAGGCCAGCGCCCGGGAAGAACTCGAACGCCGCGTCGAGGAGCGGACCGGAGATCTGGCGCTGGTCAACCGTCAGCTTGAACTGGAAGTGGCGGAGCGCCGCGCGACCGAGCAGCAATTGCGCAAGACGCAGTCGGATCTGGTACAGGCCGGAAAGCTGGCCGCGCTAGGCCAGATGTCGGCGGCGCTGTCGCACGAATTCAACCAGCCGCTGGCCGCGGTGAAAACCTACGCCGACAATGCCGCGATCCTGATCGACCGCGAGCGCATAGCGGAGGCGCGCGACAACGTCTCGCGCATATCGAGCCTCACCGACCGCATGGCCGCGATCAGCCGGCACTTGAGGAACTTCGCCCGCAAGCCGAACCAGAAGCTCGGCCCCGTGCCGCTGGCGGAAGCGGTGGCGGACACGCTGGAAATCATCGGCGGGCGGCTGAAGGCGGCGGATGCGACGCTCAACGTCGATCTCGGCCCTGTTCCGATCACCGTCAGGGCAGGATCCGTGCGCCTGCAGCAGGTGCTGGTCAACATCATCTCCAATGCCGCCGACGCAATCGAGGGGCTGCCGGACCGCAGCATCGACCTCGCCGCGCGCAAGAAGGGCGGCAAGGCGCTGATCACCATCAGCGACCACGGCCCCGGCGTGCCCGACGCAATCGCCGAACGCATCTTCGACCCGTTCTTCACGACCAAGGGCGTCGGCAAGGGCCTCGGGCTCGGCCTGTCCATCTCCTACAACATCATCAAGGATTTCGGCGGCAGCCTCCGCGTCGGCAAGGCGGCCGGCGGCGGCGCGCAATTCGCCATCGAGCTCGAAGCCGTCCGCGAAACGGTCCGCGAGGCGGCGGAATGAAGTCCGCCACGGTGCTTCTGGTCGACGACGAAGACGAACTGCGCCGGTCGACGGCGCAGTCGCTCGACCTTGCCGGCTTCAGCGTGCGCGATTTCGCCGGGGCCGAGCGGGCGCTGGACTTCATCACGCAGGGCTTCAACGGTGTCGTCGTCACCGATATCCGCATGCCCGGCATGGACGGCATGACGCTGATGGCGCGCATCCGCGACATCGATCCCGACATTCCCGTGATCCTGGCGACCGGTCACGGCGACGTGCAGCTTGCGGTGAGGGCGATGCGCGAAGGCGCCTACGATTTCGTCGAAAAGCCGTTCACCGGCCAGCATCTGGCCGACATGGCGGCGCGGGCGCTCGACCGGCGCCGGCTCGTGCTCGAAAATCGCCAGCTCAGGGCCGTGGCCGGCAAGCGCGACGATATTGAGGCCCGCCTGCCCGGCCGCACCCAGGCGATGATCGACCTGCGCTACCGGCTGCGCGCCGTGGCTGGCACCGACGCCGACGCGCTCATCATCGGCGACACCGGCACCGGCAAGGAGGTGACGGCGCGCGCGCTCCACGATTTGAGTTCCCGCGCGGCAAGGCCGTTCGTCGCCATCAACTGCGCCGCCCTCCCCGCCACGCTCATCGAAAGCGAGCTGTTCGGCCACGAGGCCGGCGCCTTCCCTGGCGCCATGCGCGCCCGCTTCGGCAAGTTCGAGCATGCTCGCGGCGGCACGGTGTTGCTCGACGAGATCGGCTCGATGCCCGTCGATCTGCAGGCGAAGCTGCTGCGCGTCATCCAGGAGCGCGTCATCACGCGGCTCGGCTCAAACGAAGCGCTGCCGCTCGACGTGCGCTTCGTCGCCACCAGCAAGGCGGACCTAGAGGCGGAGGTCGCCGCCGGGCGCTTCCGCGCCGACCTGCTCTATCGCCTCAATGTCGTGACGCTGCGCCTGCCGTCGCTCTCGGCGCGGCGCGAAGACGTGCCGCTGCTCTTCCTGCAGCTGGTCAGCGAGGCCGCCGCCCGCTACCGGCGCGACGATATCGAGGTGCCGCAGCGTGTCATCGCGGAGATCGAAAGGCGCGAATGGCCGGGAAATGTGCGTGAACTGCGCAACGCCGCCGACCGCTATGTGCTCGGCCTCGGGCTGCAGCTTGCCGATGACGCCGGCGACGCTGCCGCAAGCCGGCTCGCCGAGCGCGTCGCCGATTTCGAGAAGGGCGTGATCGCCGGCGCGCTGTCGGCGCATGGCGGCAGCCTCAAGCCGGTCTACGAGACGCTCGGCATCTCGCGAAAGACGCTCTACGAGAAGATGCAAAAGTACGGACTGGACAAGCGCGATCACGGCCGGGAAAGCGGCGCGAATGGGGGCCCGGACCACTTCAGGGACTAACCAGAAATGCAATGTTCGACGGCACAGATGCCGAGGACTCGATTTTGTCGTTTGTGCCGGCCAGAAGAGCGTGCAAGCGCCGCACCGGCAACGCAGGCTTGGCTTTTCGCACGAGTAGGTTAAACCAATGACATCACTGGCATGCTGGGGATTGAAATGACCAAGGACAAGATCGCGCGGCGGGGACTGTTGCTCGGCGGCCTGGCGCTGATGGTTTCCGGATGCACCTCCGCGATGGGACAGGCCGCCAGGCCTATCGCCTTCGCGTTCCCGGACGGGACCGGGTCGATCGCCGTTTCAGGCGGCAGCGCGTGCGCTATGATGGAGGCGAGAGACCCGGCACGATCGTCGTCGATACGTCGCAGTTTTTTCTCTATTTCGTGGAGGAAGACGGCTGGGCGACGCGCTATGGCGTCGGCGTCGGCGAGCAGGGACTGACGCTCAAAGGCAACGCGAGCATCGGCCACAAAGCCGTCTGGCCTTCCTGGACACCCACCGCCAACATGATGCGCCGCAAGCCGCGCCTGTTGCAGTATGCGGGCGGAGTCCCCGGCGGACCGAATAATCCGCTCGGCGCGCGAGCTCTATATCTCTACCGCGGCGGTCGCGACACCATGTTCCGGCTGCACGGCACCAACGAGCCGTGGTCGATCGGCACGGCGGTATCGAGCGGGTGCATCCGTTTGCTGAATGACGACGTCATCGACCTCTACGACCGCACCCCCGTGGGGACGGCAGTGCGGGTCATTTGACCAGGATGTGCTGACGTTCAGGCGATTCCGGCCTGCAAATGGCGGTTTTCTGCGCTTCCGGCCAGGTCGGGGCCTTTACCCCGGCCAAGCGCTTCGACAAAGCAGCTTACAGCGGTTGCCGCCGTTGCAGTGTCCTTCGGATGCGGCTCGCCTGTCTGGCCACCTTGTCGCGAAGGACTTGAAAATGATAGACATTTCTGCGCCTTCGCTTCCCGTGTCCGAACGGATGGCCTCACACCATTTCAACCAGATTCATGGGTTCACAACCTAATTTCTGGGGCAAAGGAACCGCATCCGGTCCAATTGCGTTAGGGATGTTGGCAGGTCAGTCCCGATTGTGTCTTTCCTGCACTAGGCTTTGGCCTGGTTCACGCCTACGTTTAAGCGCCACGATTCGTGGCATTCGTTCTTAGACAGCCATTCCGCCTTAGGGGAAAGGATCGCTTAATGAGCAGAATTACCGCAGTCATTGCCATACTTGCCGTTGCCAGCCTTAGCGGCTGCGCAAATATGGACATCGGCAAGGGGAAGGGGAAAGCTCCGCCGCCCGTCGTCGTCGAAGAGCCGGCACCGGCGCCCGTCTACAAGTAAGGACCGGCTACGGCCGGTTCGGGGGAGGGTTACGGCCCTTCCCCGCAATGCAATGATATCCGTGCCGGGCGGTCACTCGATCCGGCGTGAGGTTCGACAGGACGTGCAGACCTGGTGGTTTGCGCGGCTTCAAGCTTTGGGTATGAAATGACGCCTGTGGTCGGCCGTTCCACAATCGTGGCCCTGCTCGCGCTCGCGGCCGCTTCATGCCAGTCCTCCTCCGGGGACAGCGTCCAGACGAATTACGTTTCGGGCGACCGCGCGACGGCGGCGACCTCCGGAGTTCCGATAACGAGGGCGGCGACTACCTCGTCGCAGGGGACAGCCTCGTTGCGGGGCCAGTATTTCATCGAATTCCGCTCCCGCTACGCCTATACCTACGGTCACTCTTTCGTGATCTTCGGGCGCATGGACAACGCAGGAAGGATGATCAATCCCCAAGTCGCCGGGCTCGCTCCAAAGTCCAACGATCCCAATGTTTACATGCTCGGCCACGCTGTACCCGTGCCGGCCTCGACCGGATGGACCGACGGCGATCTGGAAATCGCCTATCGGTCGGCGAGCTGGACAGTTCCTCTTGCCGAATCCGATTACAGGAGAGTCGTGGCCTACATACGCAAGCTGCAGGCCAGTTCGCCGCTCTGGCACGCGTCGCTCTACAATTGCAACGCCTTCGTGGCCGACATCGCAAACTTCATGGGCTACAAGACGCCCGGCATCTGGCTTATGCCGCGTGATTTCATCACAAAGCTTCGACAGATGAATGGTGGGCCGAATGCCATCGGCTATACCGGCCCTCCGGGAGTTGAATCCGGAAATGCCCCCGCCCCAACGGCCGCCCGTTAGGAGATCGACGTGTCGAGGCGGGCCGCGCCTCGGACATTCCATAACGCCGAAAGGGCGCCGGTGAAGTAAGCATGGAGTTAAGTTCAGTCGGCGAGATCGTCTGGGTCCTTGGCGTCGTCGCGTGGTACATGATCCGATACCCCTTCGAGCGCCGGGCCAAGCGCTCAAGGGTCGTAAGCGACCGCCGCTCCCCATCCGATATCGCTGGGCTTGCCGCGGCTCTCCTCGGCCTCGCCATCGTGCCCGGCTTCTACATCGCCACCGGCATTCCGGAAACCGCCGACTATCCGGCCAGCGCATGGGCCGTCGCGCTCGGATCGATCGTCTTTGCCACCGCTTTGTGGGTTTTTCGCAGATCCCACAAGGAACTTGGCCGGAACTGGTCGATCACGCTTGAGATCCGCGAGCGGCACAAGCTGGTATGCACGGGCCCCTACGCGGTGATCCGCCACCCGATGTACACGTCTTTCATGCTCATGGGTCTCGGCCAGGCTTTTCTGCTGTCGAACTGGGTTGCGGGGGCTGCGGGCCTCATCGGCTTCGCGGTGCTGTTTTTTCTGCGAGTGGACAAGGAAGAGCGTATGATGATGGAGAATTTCGGCCCTGAATACCGAGCCTACATGGAGAGGACCAAGCGAATAATCCCTTACCTGTATTAGAATTAGAGGTTCCATAATGCGAGGCCGAGCCCTGAAGCTTTCGGCGTCCCGACGCCTTGTCGGAGACCTGATGAGATTTTCGATCGGCGTGCCGCGGGTGACGGTGCAGCGTCACATGAATCTCGGCCCGCTCTTGAGGGCCAGAATGGCGCAGCAGCCCAGACCCTCCTGGACGGCAATCTTCCTGAAAGGATACGCGCTGCTTTCCCGCGAGGTGCCGGAACTGCGCCGCGCCTACGTTAAGCTGCCCTGGCCCCACCTTTACGAATATCCGGCAAGCGTGGCCTCGATCACCCATGAGCGCGAGCATGATGGCGAACGGGCCGTACTGTTGACCCGCATCAAGGGGCCGGAGCACTGGTCGATCACCGAGCTTGAGGCTTCGATCCACGCCGCGCGATCACATCCGGTCATGGAGATAAAGGAGTTTCGTCGCGCCCTTAGGCTTGCACGAGCTCCCGCCCCGATCAGGTGGCTCCTGATGTGGCTCGGGCTGAACATCGCCCGGCAGAGGGCGAATTTCTTCGGCACGTTCCAGCTATCGGTCTATTCCGGACTCGGGGCGGAATCCCTCAACCCGCTTACGCCTTTGACCACGCTCCTGAACTACGGTCCGATCGCCGAGGACGGATCGGTGACCGTGCGCATCCACTACGACCACCGGGTGATGGATGGAGCCAACGTCGCGCGGGCGCTGGAGAAGTTCGAAAAAATCCTGAACGGCGCGGTCGCCGACGAAGTGACTCAACTCACTCGCAGCGCTGCCGTTCCCGCAGCGCCGACGGACTTTCCGCAGCTGATCGACGGGCAAGCCCGGCAGCGGCCTGCAGCCGGATAGTTGCCAGGGCGCGACCCGTTGGGTCGTGGCGCACCCAGCTTCGGACCCGAATGTCACCCTTTCCACCCATTTTGCAGAATCCGAGCGGCGAGAAATCATAGTTTGCGACGCGAGTCCGATTGCAATCTGCCAGCTTGGCCTAATTGATATTGCGTCCGCAGCCGGCGTTGGGAGGAACTCTGCGCACTGGCTGGGAATTCATATCCTGGGAGGATTCACGATGAAGAAACTCGTCGCCGCACTCGCCACCGCGGCAGCCGTCTCGCTTTATTCGTTCGCGGCCGGCGCGCAGGCCTATCCCGAGCGCACCATCACCGTCGTCGTGCCGTTTTCGGCCGGCGGCCCGACCGATACGGTCACCCGCCTCGTCGCCGAAGCCATGTCTAAGGATCTCGGCCAGCAGGTCATCGTGGAAAACGTCGGCGGTGCCGGCGGCACGCTGGGAGCGGGCCGCGTCGCGCAGGCTGATCCTGACGGCTATACGCTGCTCCTCCACCACATCGGCATGGCTACCAGCGCGACGCTCTATCGCAAGCTCGCTTATGACACGCTGAACGCCTTCGAATATGTCGGCCTCGTCACGGAAGTGCCGATGACCATCGTCGCCCGCAAGGACCTGGAGCCGACTGACCTCAAGGGCCTCGTCGAATACGCCAAGACCAACAAGGATACGGTCACCGTCGCCAATGCCGGCATCGGCGCTGCCTCGCACCTCTGCGGCATGCTGTTCATGAGCGCCATCGGCACGCCGCTGGTCACCGTGCCCTACAAGGGCACCGGCCCGGCCATGACCGACCTGCTCGGCGGCCAAGTCGACATCATGTGCGACCAGACCACCAACACCACCAAGCAGATCCAGGGCGGCACCATCAAGGCCTACGCGGTCACCTCGCCGGAGCGCCTCGACGTGCTGCCGGACCTGCCGACAACAACGGAAGGCGGCCTGCCGGAAGTGCAGGTCGGCATCTGGCACGGCCTCTATGCGCCCAAGGGTACGCCGGCCGAGGTCACCGAGCGCCTGTCGAAATCGCTTCAGGTCGCGCTGAAGGACGAGAACGTCGTCGCCCGCTTCGCCGAACTCGGCACCAAGCCGTCTTCCGAGGCGGATTCGACGCCTGCCGCGCTGAAGGCCAAGCTGGAGGGTGAGATCACCCGCTGGAAGCCGATCATCGAAGCCGCCGGCCAATACGCCGACTGAGGCTTTCGAGAAACGGGGCGCCTACCAGCGCCCCGTTTTCACACCGGCATCGGCATCGGCGTGCCTGCGAAGCGGGCCTGGGAGGAACGTCATGAAACCTTTCGCAATCGACACGACCAACGGCATATGCGCCGCCCTGTTCATCTTTCTGGGTGCGTTCTTCGCCATACAGTCGCTTGGGCTCGAAATCGGCACCGCCTTCCGCATGGGACCGGGCTATTTCCCGCTGGTCCTGGCGTTCGTGCTCATCGTGCTCGGGGTTGTCATCCTCGTCGAGGCAATACGGGTCGAGAGCGAGCCGATCGGCCACATAGCCTGGCGCGGCATGCTGTTCATCCTGCCTGCCCCGATCTTCTTCGGCCTGACGGTGCGTGGCCTCGGCTTCATCCCGTCGATCTTTCTGACGGCGCTGATCGCATCCTTTGCCAGCAGCCGCATGCGGCCGCTCACCGCGATAATACTGTCTGCCGGCCTGACGCTGTTTGCATTCCTCGTCTTCAGCTACGCGCTCGGCCTGCCGTTCCGGCGCTTTGGCCCGTGGCTGCCATTGTGAGGAGATGACCATGGAACTCCTCGACAATCTCGCGCTCGGCTTCTCGACGGCTACGACGCTGGCAAATCTCGGCTTCTGCCTGATCGGCGTGCTTCTCGGAACGCTGATCGGCGTGCTCCCCGGCATCGGCGCCACGGCAACCATCGCCATGCTGCTGCCGATCACTTTCCAGATCGGCGACCCGGTTTCTTCGCTGATCATGCTCGCCGGCATCTATTACGGCGCGCAATATGGCGGCTCGACCACCGCCATCCTCATCAACATGCCGGGCAGAATCCTCCTCCGCCGTGACCGCGATCGACGGCTACCAGATGGCCAAGAACGGCCGCGCCGGGGCAGCACTCGCCATCGCGGCGATCGGCTCGTTCTTCGCAGGCACCGTGTCGACATTCCTCGTCGCGATCTTTGCCCCGCCGCTGACGGCGATCGCGCTGGAATTCGGCGCGGCCGAGTATTTTTCGCTGATGATCGTCGGCCTCGTCTCCTCCGTCGCGCTTGCCCACGGCTCGATCGTCAAGGCGCTCGCCATGGTCGCGCTCGGGCTGCTGCTTGGCCTCGTGGGGACCGACATCTACACCGGCACGCCGCGCTTCACGCTTGGCATACGCGAATATGCCGACGGGCTGAATTTCGTCGCGGTGGCGGTCGGCGTCTTCGGCGTCGCCGAGATCCTGCGCAACCTCGAAAACGAGCACGAGCGCTCCGTGCTGATCAGAAAAGTCTCCGGCCTGATGCCGACCCGAGAGGATTTCCGGCGGATGGCCGCGCCGATCGTGCGCGGAACGATCATCGGTTCGGCGCTTGGCATCCTGCCGGGCGGCGGTGCGATCCTTGCGGCCTTCGCCTCCTACACGGTAGAAAAGCGCGTCTCGGACCATCCGGAAGAATTCGGCAAGGGCGCCATCGAAGGCGTCGCCGGGCCGGAATCAGCCAACAATGCCGGCGCGCAGACCTCCTTCATCCCGATGCTGACGCTCGGCATTCCGGCCAATCCTGTGATGGCGCTGATGATCGGCGCGATGATCATCCAGGGCATCGTGCCCGGTCCCAACGTCGCCATCGAGCAACCGGCGCTGTTCTGGGGCATCATCGCCTCGATGTGGATCGGCAATCTGATGCTGATCGTGCTCAACCTGCCGCTGATCGGGCTGTGGGTGAAGCTGCTGACGATCCCCTACTACGTGCTGTTCCCGATCATCATGGCTTTCTGCTCGATCGGCGTCTATAGCGTCAACACCAACGTCTACGATCTCTACGCCGTCGCCTTCTTCGGCCTGCTCGGCTACCTGCTGGTGAAACTTCGCTGCGAACCGGCGCCGTTGCTGCTCGGCTTCGTGCTTGGGCCGCTGCTCGAGGAGAACCTGCGCCGCGCCATGATTCTTTCGCGCGGCGACCCGACGACTTTCGTGACAAGACCAATCAGCGCCGGGCTTCTGCTGATTGCCGCGGCCGTGCTGATTATCGTCTTCCTGCCTTCGGTCAAGAAAAAGCGCGAAGAGGTGTTCGTCGAGGAAAACTGACCGCGGCTGGACTCAGGTGAACATGCGCTCCGCCGGAGCGACAGGAAAACTGCGCCCGCGGGTAACGGGCGTATCGAGATCGATCACGCCGACGGTTTCACCATCCTCGAACGACAGCGCGGCGTCGAACCGGCGGGCCAGCGCCTTCATGGCCTCATTGTGCGGGTGGGTGGTGACCCTGAGCCTGGTGTAACCGAGACCACGGGCATTGCCAATCAGCCGTTCGAACAGCCTCCGGCCGATACCCATATGCTGCAACTCGCGTTCGACGCTGAAGGCGATCTCGCCGGTCGGCTCAGGCAGTTCCGGGCGCTCGTGCAGTTCGGCTGCACCCAAAACCTTGTCGCCTTCGACATAGGCTATGACGGTCGTGCCCTGGGCAAAACAGCGCTCCGCATAGGACGCAACGCAATTGTCGTCCGCCACGCCATTGAAGCGGTCGCGGCGGCTTTCCGAATCGAGCCTCAGCAGATGGTCGCGAAACCGCGGCAGGTCGGAGGGCCTGAGCTGCCGGATCGTGCCTGGCGGAAAAGTGGTGAAGGATGGCATCGTTTGCATGTCGCTTTTCTCATGGGTCCTCCCAGAGTCGACGACGATCGACACGGTCCATATATTGTGCGCTGCAACATGGATTGCAAGATAGCGCCGATTCTCTTCCAAACGCCGAGGGGGCAAAGGGTTTCCGGCCATTTCGAGTGTCATGCGGCGTAATATGACCGCTTATGTCATGTTTACGTCCACTCTTGTCTGGAATTATTCCAAACTATAGGCCATATTCCAGCGATGCAGGGCTTCGCGAAGGAAAGACGATGCGGCTAACGCGCCAGACGAATTACGCCATGCGCATTCTGATGTATTGCGCAGCCAATGACGGCCGGCTGAGCCGTATCCCAGAGATCGCCAGCGCCTATACGGTGTCTGAGCTGTTCCTGTTCAAGATCCTGCAGCCGCTGGTCGAGCACGGGCTGGTCGAAACCGTGCGCGGACGCAATGGCGGCGTGCGGCTTGGCCGGCCGGCCGAGACGATCAGCCTGTTCGACGTGGTGCGGGTGACCGAAGAGAGTTTCGCCATGGCCGAATGCTTCGAGAGCGATACGGCCGAATGCCCGCTGGTCGACAGCTGCGCCCTCAACGCGGCGCTGCGCGAGGCGCTGAACGCCTTCTTTGCCGTTCTGGAGCGCCACTCGATCGCCGATCTCGTGGCTTCGAAGAAGGACGTGCGCTCGCTGCTCGGCATCGACTTCCTGCCGGAAAAGCGCGCGCCCGCATCCGCGGCTTAAAGCGCCGCCGACTGCGGCAGCACGAAAGGCGTGTTGCCGGCAGGCAAAGCCCCTACTTTCAACCTGCATTCGAACACTTTCGAGATAAGTTCGTCGCTGAGCACGGATTGCGGCGAGCCCGCTGCCGCGAGCCGGCCGCGATGCATGACGAAGATGCGGTCGGCGAACATGGCCGCGAGGTTGAGGTCGTGCAGGATCGCCACCACGCCCCCGCCCCGCCGCGCGAAATCACGCGCGATGTTCATTATGATGAGCTGATGCTTGATATCCAGGCTGGAAACCGGCTCGTCGAGAAGCAGGTAGCGAGGGCTGCCGTCGAGCACCGGCGCCCAGACCTGGCAGAGCACGCGCGCAAGCTGGACGCGCTGCTGCTCGCCGCCGGAGAGCTCCTGGTAAAAGCGGCCGGCGAAGCCTTCGAGGTCGACGCGCGCAAGCGCCCGGTCGGGCAGCCGCTCGTCCTCGCCGGGCAATGCCCCCGAACGCCCGCCGGTCAGGCCGAGCTTTACGATCTCGCGCACGGTAAACGGGAAGGACAGCGCGGTCGCCTGCGGCAGCACGGCCCGCATCGCCGCCGCCTGCCACGGCTTCAGCGCAGCGATGTCGCGGCCGTTGATGCGGATAGCGCCCGAATAGGACAGGTCGCCCGACACCGCCCTCAAAAACGTCGTCTTGCCTGAGCCGTTCGGCCCGACGATCGCCGCCAGCTCGCCCGGACGGATTTCGAAATCGACATTGGCGATGATCTGTTTGCCGCCGATGGACACCGACACGTCTCGTGCTTCGATCATGCTGTTATCCTCAGAGGTCGAGAATCCCGCGCTTGCGCAGCAGTATCCAGAGGAAGAATGGGCCGCCGACGGCAGCCGTGACGATGCCGATAGGCAGTTCGGCGGGCGCGACGATGGTGCGGCTGACCGCGTCCGCGAGAAGCAGCAGCGAAGCGCCGAGAAGTGCCGAGGCCGGCAGCAGATAGCGGTTGTCCGGCCCGATCAGCAGGCGCAGCAGATGCGGCACGACGATGCCGACGAAACCGATGCCGCCGCTGACCGCGACCGACGCGCCAGTGGCCGCGGCGACCGCGACGATCGCCACATATTTAAGCCGCTGCACCGGGATTCCGAGATGATTTGCCGTCGCCTCGCCCAGCGACAGGGCGTTCAGCCCGCGCGCCAGGAACGGCGAGACGGCCAGCCCCACCGCGATGATCGGTCCCGCCGCCGCTATCTTGCCCCATGTGGCGCCGGCGAGCGAGCCGAGCTGCCAGAACGTCAGGTCGCGCAGCTGGCGATCGTCGGCCATGAAAATCAGCATGCCGGTGAAGGCAAGCGCCATGGCGCCCAGCGCGATCCCGGCAAGCAGCATGGTCGCGACCGAGGTTTGCCCACGTCGCGTCGAAACGCGGTAGAGCACCAGGGTCACGACAAGTCCGCCTACGAAAGCAGCCGTCGGCAACGCGTAGATGCCGAGCAATCCGGTCAGGGGCGCGAGCACGGTGCCGCCGAGCACGATCACCGAAACCGCGCCGAGGCTCGCGCCATTCGAAACGCCGACAATGCCGGGATCGGCGAGCGGATTGCGAAACAGGCCCTGCATGACGGCGCCCGAAACCGCAAGCGCGGCGCCGATCAGAACGCCGAGAGCGACGCGCGGCAGGCGAATGTCATAGATGATGATGCGATCGCGCACCGAAAGCGCGTCGGCCGGCGAAGCCGATGGAAACAGCCAGTCGCGCGCCACGGCGAACGCGGATGCGTCGGATGCGCCCGACGTCAGGCTGAACAGTACCGTCAGCGCGAGCGCGAAACAAAGCGCCGCGATCACCAGCCTGGCGCGCCCCGAACGGTCGCCGTCGGCCGCGCGGTTTTTCATAAGGCCGAACGGGCCGACGGCCGCATGGTCGGTCACATTCCGTCCGATCAGTCCTTGATCCGGTCGCCGTAAAGCGCGACCGCGAGGTCATGGATGGCGTTCGCCGTGCGCGGTCCGAAGCCGAGCAGATATTGCCCATCCATGCGGATAAGCGCCTTGGCCTGGCCCGCGGGCGTGGGTGCGATAGCGGGATGGGCAAATGGATCGACGTTCGCCGAGGGATCGCCCCCGCCGCGATCCATCATCAGGATGATATCGGGCCTGGCGGTCAGCGCGGATCTCGTCGGAAAGCTGCTTGTAACCGGAATAGCCTTCGACCGCGTTCACGCCGCCGGAAAGCGAGATGATGCCGTCGGCGGCCGTGCCGCTACCGGAAGCCAGGATCTTGCCGCCCTGCATGCTGAGGATGAAGAGCACCCGCTTGCGCTCGGTTATTCCGTCGGTGAGTTTTTCGGCGGTTTCGAGCTTGGCAGCGACCGAATCCGCCAACGCTTCAGCCTTCGCATCCGTACCGAGCGCTTTTCCGACAATCCGTATCTTTTGGAGAATGCCTTCGCTGTCGAACGTCTCCGGCACTTCGATGAACGGGACGCTGGCCTTCTTCAGCACGTCGACGGCCTCCTTCGGGCCGCTGCCGGCAAGCGCCAGGATGCCCGACGGATTGACCGACAGGACGCCTTCCGGAGACAGGGCCCGCATGTAGCCGACATCCGGGAGCTTCAGCGCCGTTTCGGGATAGACGCTGGTCGAATCGCGTGCAATCAGCCGCTTTTCCTCGCCGAGCGCAAAGACGATTTCTGTGATCGAACCGCCGATCGAGGCGATCCGCGATGAGTCCGGAAATACCGCCTGGCCTTCTTCGGCCGTGGCGGACGAAGCAGATAGAACCGCGACGACGGCGACGGCGCCAAGGCGCCGCATCAAAAGCTTCAAACTCGGCATGGCTTGCTCCTCAGGCGGCCGTGGATCGCGGAATGCGCGGCACGTTTTCAGCCAGGAACCGCCAGTCATCCCGTTCGCCTTGGCCTTCGTGGCGCTTGCCGAAAAATTGTATGATCATCTTGCCGTCCGCGCCATAGGCCTCGAGCGACGTGACGTGCCCGTCCTTCGTCGGCTTTCGCACGGCCCACGCTTCGGCGATGTGGTCGGCCCTCAGATGCAGGTGGAACGTCTCGTCGAGAACGTTGATCCACGGGCCCACCGCCTTGATGTTCTGTACCGGCCCGGAATGTATCTGGATGCAGCCGCGATTGCCGACAAAGCACATGATCGGGATCGCGCCCTGCGCCGCGTGGCTGAACATGGCCGTGACGGCGTCGTTGTCGATCTGCCATGCGTAGTCCTGGCCGACCATGCGCACCGCCTGGCGGCGGCTCAGCTTCAATGAGCGCAGCATGCCGAAAAACTGATGCACGTCGGTAAGCTTGCTCCAGCGCTCGCGGAGGTCGTCGAACGCTCCGGCGGAAGGCGGCGACTCGGGGCCCTCGCGGTCCTCGACCGGTTCGGCCGCGACGCTCTCGGACTGGTCGGTCGACGAAAGCGCGGCGACCAGCTTCTGATAGGCGTCGAGGCTGGATGCCGGACGCAGATGGACCTTGTGCACCGCCTCGCCCGAGGCGTCGAAGAACTGCAGGCTGCGCCTGATCTCGTCGCCGTCGCGCTTCTCGACGGCGAAGCCATGCGCCCAGATTTTCGGGAAGATGCGCAGGTCGATGTTTTCGCCCAGAACCATGGCGTTCTGGTCGCCGGTCACGACTTTGTCGTAGATTCCGATCTTTTCATGCACGGCGCTTTCGTTGCGGGTCAGCGCCATGACCTCGCCGACGGCTTCGAGGCCGGCCAAAAGATCGTTGACGCGTGGCTCGATGCGCTGGACGCCGTCGCCGCAATGGGCGGCGACAAGTTCGGCCTCGGAGATGCCCAACTGGGCAGCCAGGTCGCGCTCGCGCATTTTCGGATTGCCAGCTCTCGCCAGACGGATTTCGTGCGGCCCGGGTTTGACGCGAGCTTCCATGGAACGGCCCCTACTTGTTGAGAATGAGTTTGCCCTGGCGGGTGATCTTCAGGCGGTAGAGCGAACCGGCATGGCTGATGCCGATCTCGTGCTCACCGGCAAACAGAGCCGAACTGGCGACGACCCGCGGTGGGCGGTGCATTTCCGGCGGGCGTTGCGTTTCGACGGCCGCCCTCCTCGCGCGATGATGAAAATGGTCCTGGTTGTGACTGTTCATGACCTTCCCGGTCCTTTCCCGATCGGCCGCAGGTTTGGATGTCCGGCAATCGCCGAAATCAATCTTGACTCAAAACTTCATGTTCAATAGTCAGTGCAATACCGGAGTAAACGAGTCAAGATTTAAAACGATCCGGGATCAATGAAAAATGCCAGCAAGCCACATGCCAGCCCGCATCGAAATGCACACACCAGGAGTTTGGGACATGGGGCTGGCGGCCAGGGATTGGGCTGCGCTGATGAGCGGCGCGGCGATGACGGCATTTGTGGGGATGGGGACGGCGAAAGCCCAGGAAGCGCAGACGAACGACGAAGAAAAGCAAGGACGCGTGACGACACTGCAACGCCTCATAGTGGGCGCCGGCGTCGAGAAGATCGCAATCGACACGCCTCAGGCGGTTTCCGTCATCGAGCAGGAAGACATCGACCGCGCACAGCCGACGACCATCGGCGATGTGTTCGATCAGATTCCCGGCGTCAACGTTTCGGGCAGCGACCGCGTCTTCGGAGAGACCTTCAACATCAGGGGCATCGGCGCCCCTGAATCGGCCAACGAGGAAGGCCGCATCATCGTCACCGTCGACGGGGCCATCAAATTCTTCGAACAGTACCGCATGGGCGGCTTCTTCTCCGATCCCGAACTCTACAAGCGGGTCGAGGTGCTGCGCGGTCCCGCGTCCTCGACCCTCTACGGCTCAGGCGCGCTCGGCGGCGTTATCAATTTCACCACCAAGGACGCCGCCGACTTTATCGCGGACGGACAGAACGGGGCTCTGCGGCTCAAGGGCGGCTACAATTCGAACAAAAATGGCTGGCTTGGATCGGTTCTCCTCGCCCAGCGCTTGAACGAAAGCGCCGAATTCCTGTTCGAAGGCAATTACCGCCGAGCCGACTCCTATTTTACCGGCGACGGAACCGAGGTGCCGAGTTCCGATTTCGACGCCTGGTCGGGTCTCGCCAAGGGCACCTTCAAGGTGGGTGACGAAGGCACGCTGCGGCTATCCTACTCGCAATGGGATTCCGACGCGGACGACCAGGATTATGCGCAGGTCGGCACCCAATCGACGTTCGGAACGGTGGATCGCCACGTCATCGACAAGACCGGGATCATTTCCTACGAGAATCCGTTCTCGGACAATGATTGGCTGGATCTGAAGGTTTCGGCCTCATTCTCCGATACGACGGTGGACCAGACGGATGCCTCGGGCAATCCGATGTTCGGCCTCACCTGCGCCACGAGCGTGCTCTTCTGCGACTCCGAATACGGCTACCAGACCTGGCAATTCAACGTCCAGAACACGACCGAGTGGCAGGGTGATAACTGGGAGAACTTCCTGACCTACGGTTGGCAGAGCGCCTACCAGATAAGGACCGCCGACGCCGTAGACGTATTCGGGAACCCCTTGCCAATCACCTTCCATCCAGAAGGCACGGACGTCAAAACCGGCATTTTCGTCCAGGACGAATTCGTATGGGATGAAAGACTTACCCTGATCCCGGGCATGCGTCTCGACTGGCACGAGTTGTCGCCGGAGGATTCGATCATCGGCGCGGAGGAAACCGACGATACCGCCTTCTCGCCGAAGATCGCGGCGTACTACAGATTCAACGAGACTTTTGCTGTCTTCGGCTCCGTTGCGCATACCGAGCGCTTCCCGACACTCGACGAAACCTTCTCGACCAGTTCCTCCAGCAGCTTTTTCAATCCGAGCCTCGATCTCATCAAGGAGCAGTCGAACAATTTCGAACTCGGCTTTGCCCTGTCGGGTTACGATCTCGCCCAGTCCGGAGACAGTCTTCAGTTGAAGACGACGGGTTTCTACAACGACATCAAGGATCTCATAACCAGAAACCCGGCCCTGGTTTCCGGATTCAACGACCTTCCCGGCTACGTCAACATCAACCGGGCAGAGATCTACGGCGCCGAGGTGGAACTCGCCTATGACGCCGACTACTTCTTCGCAAATGCCGGCTATTCCTATGTCCAGGGCAAGGACAAGGACACCGGCAACTACCTGACCACCATCGCCCCGCACGAATTGTCATTCACGCTTGGTGGGAAACTCCCCGAGCACGATCTGGTGTTCGGCTGGAAGGCGCGTGTCGTGTCCGGCCCGCAGGATCCGGACCGGGATTCATCCGGTCCGCTGCCACCGCCGAACGCGTCCTCAACGCGTTTCTCGGAGGCCTTCGACGTCCACGACATCTTCCTCACCTGGACGCCGCAGGACGGCGAGTTCAAGGGGTGGGAGGCCAATCTCGGCGTCGATAACATTTTCGACAAGCAATACAAAGAGTTCCTCTCGAACGATCCGGCCAAGGGCCGGACCTTCAAGGTTTCCCTCGCAAAACAAATTGGTTGGTGATCCATGACGCGCGCAGCGACATTCTTCCGTTTCCTTACAGCCGCGGTCGTAATGTCGGCTGTGCCGGCGCTGGCGCAGACAGCGGCGCCCGCCCCTGCCCTCACGCTCGAACTCAATGGCGCGCAGACCTCCGACAAGGGCTGCCGCCTGACCTTCGTGGTGAACAACAGTCTCGGGGCGGAGCTGACAAAGGCCGCCTTCGAGATCGCGTTGTTTAATGCTTCCGGCGTGGTCGACCGTCTAACCGTGCTCGATTTCAAGGAGCTGCCGGCCGGCAAGACCAAGGTGACGCGGTTCGACCTTGCCGGCGTCGACTGCGCCGGGATCAGCCGCATCCTGGTCAATCACGCGACCGAATGCGCGGGCGAAGGCGTCGAGCCCGCAGCGTGCCTGCGCAAGCTGAAGACCGCCGCCAAGGCCGGCATCGCTTTCGGCATGTGACGAGGTTTCCGTGGGTTTAGAGCCAGTCTTCGCGCGCAGTTCCGGCACCTGGCCCTTGGCCGGCATGCTGCCGGTTGAGCCGGACGACCCGCGGCTGGCTATCCCGCACAACGCATTCCCCGCCACCGGCGCGCGCGGCCCTCGATACGAACGGTATGTCCTGACCTCCGACGCGGCCCTGGACAAGACGCCGGCCGAGCCGCTGGGTATTGGCAGCGCCGCCGGCAAACCGCCGAGAAGCAGGCGCTGGAAGGCGGCGATCGCCGGCTCCTGCGCCTTCCACGCCGCGATTGCGCTCTGCTTTCTCGCCGGCATCGATGAGAGCGCGAAGATTGCCGGCGCGGACCAGGCCGGAATTGCGCAGCTGGGCAGCGCTGCCCAGGACGCCCGTTCGGCGGGCGCCGAGACTGATCCCGCGGTTGCCGACGTAAGCATCATCACCATGCTCGACGCTAAGCCGGTGGAAACCGTCAGCGCCGAGCCGGTCACCGACGCGAATGCGACCGAGCCGGTGGAGACGTTGGAGCCCGCAGCGCCGGTCACCGAGACGCTGGAACCTGTCGAGGCGACGCCGGTCGAGCCCGAAACGCCGGTCCAAACCGCGCCGGCCGCCGAGCCGCAACCGGCGGAACCTGCGCCGCAGGCGACGGCGGTGAGCGAGCCGGAGCCGGAGATCCTGGCCACCGACACGGTCGAGCCCGTCGACGAGAACACGGTTGCGCCGCCGGTCGCGGCCGTTGAGCCAACCACGGAGGCGACGCCGGAGCAGCCCGCCGAGGCGGTGGCCGAGCCGGTGCCTGAAGAGACGTTCGAAACGCTTGCCGCGATCGCACCCATACCCGAGCCTCGGCCCGAAGCGCCGAAAGAAAAGCCGGCCGAGAAAGTCGAGAAGAAGCGGGCGACGGAGAAAGAGACGCCGGCAAAGCCGCGCGAACAGAAATCCACGAAAAAGCGGACCGCAGGCTCCAACGGCAATGCCACGGCGGATAGCCGTCGTGGCCAGGCTGACGGGCAGGCGAAGGGAAGCGCCGCCGCCGACAAGGGCGGCAGCCGGCAATCCGCGGCAGGAAACGCCGCCGTCTCCAACTATCCTGGCAAGATCGTCTCGAAGCTGCGCCGCGCGCTGCGCTACCCGGCCGAAGCGAAGCGCAACAAGCTGCGCGGCGAAGTCCGGGTTGCCTTCACGGTCTCGGCCGCCGGTGGTGTCGGCGGGGTGCGGGTCGTGGCAAGTTCGGGCTCGCCGGTGCTCGACAAGGCGGCGATCGAGACGGTCCGCCGCGCAGCCCCCTTCCCGGCCATTCCCGAAGGAGCCGGGCGCTCCAGTTGGCCGTTCACCGTGCCGCTGGCGTTCACGCGCTGAGCTTGCGAACTGGAGACGAGGATGTTCCGTCTTAACGCACTTAACGCAATCGCTGCCGCACGGGGCGACGGTCTTCGTCCCGAGTTCCTGGCGCTGACCGACCGCCTTGAAGCCGAGAGCACGGTCGCCGATATTGCCCGCCATCGCGGCGACGCGCTGATCCAGGCTGGTCCGAATCCGACGGGCACGGCGGGAGCAGCGCTGCCGGACGGCGTGGTCAAGTTCCCGCAGGCTGCCTGCAAAACCGATTCACGGCCTGGCGCGACGCCGGCCAAACGCATCATCTGAAAGGAATGCCCATGTACATCGCGATGAATCGCTTCAAGGTCCAGGCCGGCTCTGAAGAAGCCTTCGAAAATGTCTGGAAAAACAGGGATTCCACGCTTTCGGAAATGAAGGGTTTCGAGCAGTTCCACCTGCTGCGCGGCCCGGCCAACGAGGCCGACGGCTACACGCTTTACGCCTCGCACACCGTCTGGTCGAGCTACGAGGACTTTGTCGCCTGGACGAAATCGGAAAATTTCCGCGCCGCCCACAAGAATGCCGGGGCCAACAAGCCGCTCTACATCGGCCATCCGCAGTTCGAGGGCTTTACCGTCGTCGAGGGAGCGTAGCCGCTCCTCAGGCCGCCGCCAGCAGGCTCGCATTGCCGCCGGCAGCCGTCGTGTCGACGCAGACCGCGCGCTCGTGGGCATAGGCTGCCGGATAGAGGATTTCCGCCACCAGCGGCACGATCGGCCCCGTTCGCCCGGCCAGCGCCTGCCTGATCTCGCGCGTTGGTTCGGCCACACCGGAAAACGCCACAACATCTATGCCGAGGGTTTTTAGCTGCGCCGGGTCCAAAATCCCGTCGAACGCCGCGATCGGCAGGCCTTTGCCGGTGAGCGCATTGAGCGCCGCCGGCGCGCCGGGAGCTACGGCGAGAACCGCATTGCCTGCGGCCAGCGCCTGGATCGCCTGCGCGAGCAGCGTCTCGCTGTCGGGCCCAAGGCAAAGCACGCGGCCGCGCGGCAGAAGCGTCAGCGTATTGGCCTCTCCCGTCGGCCCTGGCAGATCGACTGGGCCGAAGTCGGTGGCCGCCGCGGCCGCAACCGCCGCAGCGCCTTTTCCGCGCAGATGTTTTCGCAGGACCGCGATACGGTCGGCGGTGGCGTTCCAGCCGCCGGTGGATGGATCCGGCAGTGCGTCGGCCAGCGCTTTCGCGGGGAGTTTCTTGCCTTCGCCGATCTCGGCACGAGCGCTTTCCGAGCGCCGGAAGCGGCGCAGATAGTGCGGGCCGCCCGCCTTTGGCCCGGTGCCGGAAAGCCCCTCGCCGCCAAAGGGCTGTGAGCCTACGACCGCGCCGATCTGGTTGCGGTTGACGTAAATGTTGCCTGCATGAATGCCGTCGAGGATGTGCTGCACCCGTTCCTCGATGCGGGTGTGCAGGCCAAAGGTCAGGCCGTAGCCCTTGCGGTTGATCGCAGCGATGACCTTGTCGATCTTGTCGGCGTCGAAAGTCGCGACATGCAGCACCGGCCCGAACACCTCGCGGTCCATCTCCTCGATGCCAGAGACGCGGAACACATGCGGCGCGACGAAGCGCCCGTCGGCCGGCGCGTCGAGCTTCGCGATCAGCTTGCCTTTCGCCTCCATAGCCTCGCAGTATTCACGAATGGAGTTCTGCGCCTCCTCGTCGATCACCGGACCCACATCGCTGGACAGAAGCCATGGGTCGCCGACATTCAGCGCCCTCATCGCGCCTTCGAGCATCTCCAGCATCTTCCTCTCGACGTCCTTCTGGACGTAGAGAATGCGCAGCGCCGAGCAGCGCTGGCCGGCGCTCTGGAAGGCCGAAGCGAGGATGTCGCGCACCGCCTGCTCGGGCAGCGCGGTGGAATCGACGATCATCGCGTTCAGGCCGCCGGTTTCGGCAAGCAGCATGGCGTCAGGCGCGGCGGTCTCGGCGAGCTGCTTTTCAATCAGTTTTGCGACTTCGGTCGAGCCTGTGAAGCAGACGCCGGCAATGCGCGGATCGGCGGTCAGCGGCGCGCCGACCGACGGACCGTCGCCCGGCAAAAGCTGGATCACGTCTTCCGGGATACCGGCCTTGCGCATCAGTTCGACGGCGCGCGCGGCGATCAGCGGCGTCTGTTCGGCCGGCTTGGCGATGACCGCATTGCCGGTGACGAGCGCCGCCGCGACCTGGCCCGTGAAGATCGCCAGCGGAAAGTTCCACGGCGAAATGCAGGCGATGACGCCGCGCGCCTCGGTGCCCGCTTCGGCGTTGGCAGCCTCGGCCGCGTAGTAGCGCAGGAAGTCGACGGCCTCGCGCACTTCGGCGACGCCGTCGGCCAGCGACTTGCCGGCCTCGCGGGTGGCGAGCGCGAAAAATTCGGTGGCGTGGGCCTCGTAGAGGTCGGCGATGCGGCGCAGCATGCCGGCGCGCTCGGTGACGGGCCGCTTGGCCCATGCCGGCTGCGCCTCCACGGCGATGCGGACCGCAGTCGAAACCTGCTTGGCCGTCGCCTCGCTGATCAGACCGACGACATCCTTGGGGTTGGCCGGGTTGAGCACCGGGCGTGGAGCGCCGTATCCGGCCGCGCGCGTCACCGGTTTGGCGGACCATCGCTCGGCCCCTGCGAAAGCGTTCCTGCCCTTGTCGATCGCAGCCAGCACCACCGGATCGGTGATATCCCAGCCTTTCGAGTTCGACCGCGCCGCGCCGAAGATCGCCGACGGTTTCGGGATTGCCGGATTGGCCGCCGGGCCTTGCGTCTCGACCACTTCGAACGGATCGCGGGCGATATCCTCGGCCTTCACGTCCTCGTCGGTAAGCTGGTGGACGAAGGAGGAATTGGCGCCGTTTTCCAGGAGTCGGCGGACGAGATAGGCGAGCAGGTCGGAATGCGCGCCGACCGGCGCATAGATGCGGCAGCGCGTGCCTTCGGCTTTGCGCACGGTCTCGTGCAGGGGCTCGCCCATGCCGTGCAGGCGCTGGAACTCGAAGCTGTCGCGGTCGGGCGTCATCGACAGGATGGCCGCGACCGTATGCGCGTTATGGGTGGCGAATTGCGGATAGATGCGGTCGGTCATCGACAGCAGCTTCCTGGCGCAGGCGATGTAGGAAACGTCGGTGTTCACCTTACGCGTGAACACCGGATAGCCGTCGAGGCCAAAAGCCTGCGCCCGCTTAATCTCGGTATCCCAGTACGCACCCTTGACCAGGCGCACCATGATGTTGCGGTCGAGCCGCTTGGCGAGCGCGTAGAGCCAGTCGATGACGTAGGCCGCGCGCGGCCCGTAAGCCTGCACGACCACGCCGAAGCCGTTCCAGCCTTCGAGTTCGGGAGCGGCCAGAACGCGTTCGATGACGTCGAGCGACAGGTCGAGCCGGTCGGCCTCCTCGGCGTCGATGTTCAGGCCCATGCGGGCATCGCGCGCCGCAACTGCAAGCGAAAGGAGGCGCTCGGCCATCACCGGCAGCATCTTTTCCTTCTGCGCCATCTCGTAGCGCGGATGCAGCGCCGAAAGCTTGACCGAAATGCCCGGATTGGTGCGGATATCGGGGCTGTTGGAGCCGCTGTTCAGCGAAGAGATCGCGTCGGCATAGGCGCGATGGTAGCGCAGCGCGTCGGTTTCGGTCCGCGCTGCCTCGCCCAGCATGTCGTAGGAATAGAGATAACCTTTCGCGATCATCGAGCGGCCGCGCTTGACTGCCTCCGCGATCGTGCGGCCGAGCACGAACTGCTCGCCCATTTCGCGCATCGCCGCCGCCACCGCCTTGCGGATCACCGGCTCGCCGAGACGGCGGACCATCGAACGCAGCGTGCCGGCAATGCCTTCGTCCTCTTCATCGTCCAGCACGCGGCCAGTGAGCATCAGCGCCCAGGTCGACGCGTTGACGAAGATTGAACTCGACCCGCCCGAATGCGCCGACCAGTCGTGGGGCGCGATCTTGTCCTGGATCAGATCGTCCATCGTCTCGGTGTCGGGCACGCGCAGCAGCGCCTCGGCCAGGCACATCAGCGCCACACCCTCCTTGGTCGAGAGACCGTAGGCCGAGAGAAATACCTCCATCAGGCGCGGGTCGGAGGAACCTCTCACCGCCTTGACCAGTTTGACCGCCCTCGCCGAAATCGCCTCGCGTTCCGCGGCCGAAAGATCCGCGGTGGCGACGAGATGGGCCAGCGCCTCACCTTCATCGGGAAGGTAATTGGCGCGGATGGCGTTGCGGATGGCGTCGGGCGCTGTCATGGCGGTCCTGTCGGAACATTCTAGCTTGATGGAATGATTATCCAAAGCTAGCACAATCCGAACGTCGATTTGGACCGAAAAGCTGGACCATGCAGTCCGTTCGGCCTATTGATGAGGTCGTTTGAACCGTATTCAGGCCTGCCAATCCATGAATCAAGATCAATTGGACCGCATCGACCGCAACATCGTGGCCGCGCTGTCGCGCGACGGCCGCCTGTCGATGGCGGAACTGGCGGCAAAGGTCGACCTATCGAAAACCCCGGTGCAGGCGCGGGTGCGACGTCTCGAAAACGCCGGCTTCATCCGCGGCTATTCGGCTGTCATCGACCGCGAGCGCATGGGCGAAGGCCATGTCGCCTTCGTGCAGGTCACGCTGTCCGATACCCGTTCCGCCGCGCTCGACGCCTTCAACCGCGCTGTCCAGGGCGTGCCCGAGATCGAGCAGTGTCACATGATGGCGGCGAGTTTCGACTACCTGCTGAAGGTGCGCACCAAGGACATAGCCGCCTACCGCCGCGTTCTCGGCGAGCGCATTTCCGCGTTGCCGCATGTCTCGCAGACTTCGACCTTCGTCGCGATGGAGACGGTGAAGGACCGTTAAGCCGCTACTCCGCCAGCGTCTTCAGGAACGCGACGAGCGCGGCTTGCTCCCGTTCCGACAGACCGAGCGGATGCAGTTCCGACGTGCCCCGCGGGCTTGCCGGCGCGGTGTTGTAATGGTCCACGACATCATCCGGCGTCGCGATCTGGCCGGAATGCATGTAGGGCGGGCGGGTGGCGGCGCCGCGCAGCGACGGCGTCTTGTAGGCGCGCTTTAGCGCATCCCCGGACTTGACCATGAAGCGCAACTCGCCGCAGGCCTCCTCGCCGCCGTCGCGAAATGCGCCAAGGCAGTTGAACGGGTCGACGGCGACCTGGGCAACAGCCGTCTCGCGACCGCGATCCTCCGGCAGGCCCTTCGCCTCCGGTATCCCTGTGTTGTGGAAATGGTCGTCGGTGAAGCGCGGACCGTTGTGGCACGTCACGCAATTGGCCTTGCCGATGAACAGCTTAAGCCCGTGCATTTCCTCATCGGATAAAGCCGCCTCGCCTTCCGGATCGCGCCCGGCCGCCACCGCATCGACGAAGCGGTCGAAACGCGTCGGCTCATGCACGATCGACCGTTCAAAAGCCGCGATCGCCTTGCCGAGATTGGCAAACACCCGGTCGACCGAAGCGCGCTGCTCTCCGCTCATTCCGTTCCAGGCCGCCTTTTCGGCCTCGGTTCCCAGCGGTCCTGCATTCTTCGGCAATCCGGAAAGATCCGGCAAAGGCCCGAAAATCCGTTCGTAACGGTCGCCGAATTCCTTTCTGATGAAGTGCGCGTAGGCGGTGCGGTTGCCGGCGTGTTCCCGCGCGTCCTCCAGCGGCCCGAGCGCCTGCGCCCAAAGGCTGTCCTTGCGCCCGTCCCAGAAGAACCAGGGGCTTCGCGCGACCCCGGCCAGCGGCATGGTGCGCCGGTTGGTGGTCGCGACGCCAACGGCGAGCGGCCGGCCGTCCTGGAACTGGCGATCGATCATATGGCAGGTCGCGCAGGACACATTGCCGTCCCGGCTGAGCCGCTGCTCGAAGAACAGCGTCGCTCCGAAGGCCGCCGCAGCCGGCAAGCCGGCATAGCGGTTTGTCGGATCAGGCGGCAGCGGCGGAAGCTCCGAAAGCGACAGCGAGCCGATCATCGCCTTTTCGGCTTCGGTGAAGTCGGGCTCGCCGCAGCCGCCGAGCGTCAGGGCTGCGGTCAGCCCAAGCGCAAATGTTGCCCGGCTGCGCATTGCCCGCTCACAGCGTCAGGTTGAAGACGGCTTCGTCGGCGCCGGCTGGCGACGAAATGGCGAAGCGCAAGACCCACCAGCCGCCCATGTTGAACTTCACGCCCTCGACGCGGTAGCGGCCCTCGCCGAGATGGGCGGTTGCCTGCGGGCTGGTTGGCAGGCCGTGATTGTGGTCCGGCATGCCGCCATCCACCGCGATGCTGGCATCTTCCACCGGCGTCCCGTCCGGCTTTTTGACGGTCAGCACCCATGAATGCAGTTCGCCCTGCCTGAACGACCCGGCTTCCGGTTCGACCGAGGCGAGGAAAACACCCTTTTCCGTGGCCTTCGAACGCGAGAGATCGAGGTCGGCGGGAGGAGCCGACGAACCGTGCATGGCCATCATGCCGCCGGCCGCGATCACAGCAACCACAAGAGCAGCGATGACATAGCGCCAGATCGAAGCCAAATCAGCCTCCATTGCGATTCCGAGCGAGCGTCGCAGGGTAGTCGCTCCGACGTGGAACGAAAAGCCGCAACGCACCATTCCGCCTGACGAAAGAGGCAGTGGCAAGTCTGCTTTCTACCGGCTAAGAAGCGAGCGGCGGCAGCGAAGGAGATATTGCATGGCGCATGGCATTGCGGCGGTCGGCGAGTGCATGATCGAACTGTCGAGCCAGGGCAGCAGCCTGTGGCGGATGGGCTATGCCGGCGACACGTTCAACACGCTCTGGGCCGTGCGCGCGCTGATGCCGGGCTATCATGTCGACTACGTCTCGGCCTTCGGAGACGATCCGTTTTCCAACGGCCAGATAGAATTCTTCAAGTCCCACGACATCGGCATCGCAAACAGCCCGATCCTGCCTGGAGCGCGGCCCGGCCTCTACGCGATCACGCTTACCGGGGCGGAGCGGGCGTTTACCTACTGGCGCAGCGATGCCGCCGCACGCCGGCTCGCAGACGATCCCGCCGAATTGGCGAAAAGCCTTGAAAACCGGGAGCTTATCTACTTTTCCGGAATCACTTTGGCAATTCTGGCGCAGCCCGCGCGGCGCGCCTTTCTGGAAGCCGTCGGCAAGGCGCGCGAGCATGGCGCCCACATCGCCTTCGATCCAAACTACCGGCCGAAGCTGTGGCCGGATATTTCCGCAGCGCGCGAGGCGATCGGTGAGGCGCTGGCTGTCGCCGATATAGCCCTTCCGACATTCCCTGACGAAGAGATGCTGTTCGGCGATCAGTCCATGGAGGCGACGGCAAGGCGGATAGAGCATGCCGGCCCCGCCGAGGTTGTCGTCAAGAACGGCGAGCAGCCGGCGCTGATCCTGCACTACGGCGACACGTTCGAATCGCCCGCCATTCACGTCGCGAACCCGGTCGACACGACTGGCGCTGGGGACAGTTTCAACGGCGCTTATCTCGCGGCCCGTCTGCTGGGCCATCCGCCGGCCGAGGCCGCCAAGCGCGCGCACCGCGTTGCGGCGACGGTGGTTCAGGTGCGCGGCGCGCTTGCGCCATTCGAACTGTTGAAGATGGCCTTCGACAGGTAGGGAATTTCCGCCGGTCAGACCTGCCTGAAACGATATTCGGTCGTTTGGCGATAGGTTTCGCCGGGCAGCAGCATCGCTTGCGGAAAATACGGCCGGTTGGGCGAATCCGGCCAGGTCTGCGGCTCCAGGCAAAAGCCCGAAAACTGCTGATAACCCAGGCCATCAAGCCCTTCCACGTCGGGCTTCAGGTGCTGTCCGATATAGAATTGCAGGCCGGGTTCGGTCGACCAGACTTCCATTTCGACGCCGGATGTTGCGCCCTGGACCCATGCCGCCTGCCTGAGCGGACCGCGCGCCGCCGCGAGGCAGAAATTGTGATCGTACTCCAGTTGCTCGCCCTCGCTTTCCATGCGGATCGCTCGCGCCATCCGGAAATCGAACGGCGTCGCATCCACAGGCCGGACCACCCCGGTCGGGATCAAGGAATCGTCGACCGGAAGATAGGCCGAGGCATTCACCGACATCCTATGGTCGAGAATGTCGCCGCTACCGCCGTCGTCGAGATTGAAGTAGGAGTGATGCGCGAGATTGCACAAGGTGGGCGCGTCCGACGTCGCGGTGAGTTCGATCGACAGCACGCCGGGATTCCGGAGCCTGTAGGTGCAGCGGACATCGACCGCGCCGGGAAATCCCATCGCACCGTCGGGATCGTGCAGGGAAAGTGTGACGAAGTCCGCGCCCGCTTCCGCGAACTCCCATACGCGCCTGAAATAGCCGTTCGAACCACCGTGCAACCCGTGCCTTTCGGGATGCTCGGCATCGATCTGGCAGCGCTTGCCGGCAATGGTGAAACGCCCGTCGCGGATGCGGTTGGCATGGCGGCCCACCATCGCCCCGAAATATGGCGAAAGCGCCGGGTAGTCTTCGAACCGCTCGAAGCCGAGCACCAGCGGCGCATCGTGGCCGGCGAGCCGCAGATCCTGCACCACCGCGCCCCAGCCCAGAATCTTGGCCGACAAGCCGCCGCCGGCGATCGAAATCCGCCGCACGGCTTCGCCCTCACCCGTCGTCCCGAAGACTTCGCCGTCCGCCATTGCGCCCACCCGTCGGATTGCGTTGAAGTCCAGCCTCAGAGGCCCAGGCCGCCGATGCACACATATTTGGTGTCGAGATAATCCTCGATGCCTTGGTGCCCGCCTTCCTTGCCGAGGCCGGACTCCTTGACGCCACCGAACGGCGCCTCGACCGTGGTGATGAGGCCCTCGTTGATGCCGACCATGCCATATCTCAGGCCTTCCATGACGCGGAAAGCCCGGCCGAGATCGCCGGTGTAGAAATAGCAGGCGAGGCCGAATTCGGTGTCGTTGGCGAGCCGGACGGCCTCTTCCTCGGTCTCGAACTTGAAGACAGGCGCGACCGGTCCGAAAATTTCTTCCTTCATGAAGCGCATCTTCGGCGTCGCATCGGAGATCACCGTCGGCTCAAAGAACGAGCCGCCCAGCGCATGCCGCTTGCCGCCGGCGACGACCTTGCCGCCATGCGACTTGGCGTCGTCGATGAATTCCTCGACCTTGACGACAGCCCTGTCGTCGATCAGCGGGCCTTGGGTTGTGCCTTCTTCGAGGCCGGGGCCGACTTTCAGCTTGGCCGTCGCTGCGGCGAGCTTCTGCACGAACGCGTCATAAATGCCGGCCTGCACGAAGAAGCGGTTGGTGCAGACGCAGGTCTGGCCCGAATTGCGGTACTTGGCGATGATGGAGCCTTCCACTGCGCGGTCGATATCGGCGTCGTCGAAGACGATGAACGGCGCATTGCCGCCAAGCTCCATCGACACTTTCTTGACGGTCGAGGCCGCCTTCTGAATGAGCACCTTGCCGACCTCTGTCGAGCCGGTGAAGGTGATCTTCTGCACCAGCGGATTGGCGCAGATCTCGTCGCCGATCTCGGCGGCAGAGCCGGTGACGATGTTGACGACGCCCTTGGGAAAGCCGACCTCTTCGGCAAGCGCACCCCAGGCGAGGCCTGAATACGGCGTCTGCGAGGCAGGCTTGACGACAGCGGTGCAGCCGGCGGCCAGCGCCGGGCCGATCTTCCGGGCCAGCATGGATGACGGGAAATTCCACGGCGTGATCGCAGCTATGACGCCGACGGGCTGCTTGATGGTGATGATGCGGCGGTCGGCCCATGGCGACGGAACGACATCGCCATAGGTGCGGCGGCCCTCTTCGGCGAACCAGAGGATGTAAGCGGCCGAGATCGCGACTTCCCCCTTGGCCTCGAACAGGGCTTTGCCCTGCTCCATGGTCAGCAGTTCGGCCAGCAGATCCTGGTTGTCCATGATCGCGTCGTGAAGTTTGCGCAGCAATTTCGAGCGTTCCAGCGCCGAGGTCTTGCTCCAGCCCTGGAAGGCGGCGTCGGCCGCCTCGATGGCGCGGCGGGTTTCGGCGGCGCCGGATTTTGGCACGGTCCCAATCTTCTGGTTGTTGGCCGGATTGATCACATCGATCGTCGCGCCGGAATCGGCCTGAACCCATTGGCCGCCGATGAGGTTGGCCTGGCGCATGTAATGGCTGGTTTTCTGTAGCATTTGTCGCCTCTCGTCAGCGCTGTGGCGCTGTTCTGGAATTCCTGGACGAATGGCGATCTTATCGACCGACCGCCGCTTCGGGGACGACCTTACGCCGCCCGGGCTACCGGGCAATCTCTTACTCCAGCGTGCGCTTCTGGATCAATCGCAATGATCGGCCGCCTTGTGGTCCAGAGCGGAGGGTAACTATCCGAAAACAGCCTGCGCGACGGTCAGCCAGAAAGCCGTGGTTACGACGGCGCAGGCTGTCGCGATCGTCAACTGGTTGGAGGCCAGCCCCTGCCCCGTGCCGAACTGCATCGCGATGAGGTAGGAATTGACGCCGGACGGCAGCGCCGCGGCGGCGACCGCCACCTTGGCCGACAGCGGCGGCAGGCCGAGCAGCAATGCCATCCCCAGCGCAACGGCGGGCATCAGCAAAAGCTTGAGCGCGGTGAGCGCAAGCGCCGGCCTGATATTGCCGGAGAGCCCGAATTTGCGCAGCCCGAAGCCCATGGCGAAAAGCGCGACGGGCCCGGCGATGTCGGCGAGTGCATCGACCAGCCGGGCAGCGAGCCCGGGCAGCGCCAGGCCAGTCATGCGCCACAACAGACCTGCGAGAATTCCGATTACAAGCGGATTGCCGACGATCTTGTGCAGGAACTCCTTGGCGATGTGGACGGGATGGACGCCGCCGCCGCGGCCGAAGGTTTCGAACAGAATGATCGACGCCATCATCATCGCCGGCAGATGGACCGACAGGATGAGCGAAAGGATTTCGAACCCCTGTTGCCCGAAGACGCCGAGCATGAAGGGCGCGCCGAGAAGCAGAAGATTGGAGAACGACGACGCGACGCCCCCGACGACACCGGCCTGCGCTTCGCGCCCGAAAAAGCGGGTGGTTACGAGATGGCCGCAGGTCCAGACCACCGCCACCGATATGAAATAGGTCGCCCACAGCGACCAGGGCGCAGCGCCGTGGAAATCGGCGCCGACCATCGTCCGGAATATGAGCAGCGGCAGCGCGACGCCGACTGCGAACTGTGACAGCGCATCCCCGGCTTCAGCCTTGAGATAGCCGGTCAGCCCGGCGAGATAGCCGAGCGCGACGAGCGCGAAGACGAAGAGCACGGTTTCTGTGAGCGGAGACATGCCGCCTGATATGCGAGCCGGTGGAACTGCGCAACCGCGACGACGGCGACGGCTGCCAGACTTGTCTTTCATTCAGCTTTCGCGTCCCTATATCGGAGCTACCGCAAAGGATTCTGCATGCGTCGAGCCTTCTTCGCCCTTCTATCGCTGCTGGTCTTTGTCCCGGCAGAGGCCACGGAGGCAGGCTGGGCGCTGCTGCGCGAGGGCGAGCAGGTGGTGCTGCTGCGCCATGCAATGGCGCCGGGAGCTGCCGAACCGGCACGCTTCAAGATCGAGGATTGCGGTACGCAAAGAAGGCTGTCGGATCGCGGCCAGCAGCAGGCACGCAAGATCGGCGCGCTGTTCCTGGCGCGTGCGGCGCCGACCGAGCGCGTGCTTTCGAGCCGCTACTGCCGTGCGCTCGAAACCGCCCGTCTGGCATTCAGTGATAACGATCCGGAGCCCATGGAAGCGCTCGACCTTCTGAGCACCGACGAAAAGACGGCCGCAGCGCAGAACAAGGCCGTGATCGACGAGATTCGCGCCTATTCCGGCTCAGGCAATCTCATCCTCATTACCCATCAGGAGAACATCAAGGCGCTGACCGGCGCCTCAGCCCGGGAGGGCGAGGCGATAGTCGTAAGGCCCACCGAGCAGGGCCTGGACGTTATCGGCCGCATCATTTTCAACTGAGACCTGCGGGGCACACGGAGGATAGGGTCTTTTCCTGCCGGAAAAAACCGACTAGAGAGCCGAACCAATATGCGCGGAAGTCTCCCGCCCGCAAATCGAAGGATAAACCGTGTCAACGACATTCGACAAAGTCGCAAACATCATCGCCGAAACGAGCGAGATTGACCGCGACACGATCACGCCCGACAGCCACACCATCGACGACCTCGGCATAGACAGTCTCGACTTCCTCGACATCGTCTTTGCGATCGACAAGGAATTCGGCATCAAGGTGCCGCTCGAGAAGTGGACGCAGGACGTCAATGACGGGAAGGCCTCGACGGACGAGTACTTCCTGATGAAGAACCTTTGCGCCAAGATCGACGGTCTCGTTGCGGCGAAAGCCGCTGCCTGATCTCCGGCGGGACCGAGCGCATCTGCCAGAACGGCCGCACATGAACGCCCACGACGTCGTCATCACCGGCATCGGCCTCGTTTCGTCGCTGGGCGAAGGCTCCGACGCGCATTGGAGCAAATTGACGGCTGAGCGGCCCGAACCCGTTGTCGACGACGGACGCTATTCGCCCTACGTCGTCCACCCCCTCCCCGAGATCGACTGGGGTCTTCAGATCGCCAAACGCGGCGATCAGCGCCAGATGGAAACCTGGCAGCGCCTCGGAACCTACACTGCCGGGCTGGCTCTCGATGACGCAGGCATCAAGGGCGACGACGCGCTCTGCGCGACCATGGACATGGTTGTGGCCGCCGGCGGCGGCGAGCGCGACGAGGCGGTGGATGCCGGCATTCTGGCTGCCTCCGAAAGCCGCTCCGACCGCGACGTGCTGCTCAACGAGAAACTGACGACCGAGCTTCGCCCGACGCTTTTCCTCGCGCAACTTTCCAACCTGCTCGCCGGCAATATCTCGATCGTGCACAAGGTCACCGGCTCCTCGCGCACCTTCATGGGCGAGGAAGGCGCCGGCGTTTCGGCCGTGGAAACCGCCGCAGCCCGCATCCGTTCGGGCCAGGCGACACATATACTCGTTGGCGGGGCTTTCCAGACCGAACACCCGGATATGCTTCTGGGCTATGAACTTGGCGCCTACCTGCACCGCGGGCCGTGGAAGCCGGTCTGGCAGAGACAGGGCGCGGAAGGCGGCGGCGTGATAACCGGCTCCGGCGCGGCCTTCCTGGTGCTGGAGTCACGCGAGCATGCGGTCGCGCGAGGCCGGCATATCTACGCGCAACTGGAAGCGGTCGTCTCGGGCCGCTCGCGGCGCGGAAACGGGGATTTCGAGAACTCGGTGGCCAGATTGATCGACAAGGCCGCTGCTCGCGCCGACCGCCCGCTGCTCGCAATGTCCGGCGCATCAGGCGCGCATGCCGCCACGAAGGCCGAGAAGACGGCGCTCGACAACGACAACTCGATCGCCGCGCGCGGCTTCAGCGCGTTGACCGGCCACATGAAGGAAGCGCAGTTTCCCTTCGCCGTGGCGCTCGCCGCGCTGGCGGTGGACCGTAAGGCCGGCTATCCGCCCTTCGACGCGGCTTCCGAAAAGCCGTTCGAGGGACTTCCGCAATCCGTACTGGCGACCGCGGTAGGCTATCACTATTTCGAAGGCATCGCGCTCGTCGCCGCCGACTAAAATTGCCGGAGAACCAGAATGGCTAAATACACGGACCATCTCGGCAGGCCGGTCGTGGCCGTAACCGGCATCGGCGTGGTGACGTCGCTCGGCGTCGGCAAGGCCGACAATTGGGCCGCGCTGACGGCTGGCCAATCGGGTATTCATCCGATCGTGCGCTTTCCCGTCGACCATCTGAACACCCGAATTGCCGGCACCGTGGATTATTTGGCGTCGAGTAAAAAAGGTTCCAGCGCGCTGACCTACGAACTCGCGGAAACGGCCGCACAGGAGGCGGTTGGCGAGGCGGGCGTCGACACCAGCGATTTCGACGGCCCGCTGTTTCTTGCCTCGCCGCCGGTCGAACTCGACTGGAGCGAGCGGTTCTCGCTCTACAATGCCGGCAGGGAAGGCAGCGCCGCCGACAAGCTTCTGACCGTCGCTCGCGGCCTCAATTCGCTCGACATTTTTGAGACTTCGCAATTCGGCTCGATCGCCGACCGCCTGGCCGACCGCTTCGGTACGCGCGGCCTGCCGATCACGCTCTCGACCGCCTGCGCCTCGGGCGCTACCGCAATCCAGCTCGGCGTCGAGGCGATCCGGCGCGGCGAATGCGAACGAGCCTTGTCGATCGGCGCCGACGGTTCGGCGACCGCCGAGGCGCTGATTCGCTTTTCGCTGCTTTCCGCCCTTTCGACACACAACGACATCCCCGAAAGGGCGTCGAAGCCTTTCTCCAAGGATCGCGACGGCTTCGTGCTCGCCGAAGGCTCGGCAGCGTTGGTGCTGGAATCGCTGGAAAGCGCGCTAGCACGCGGCGCGAAGGTGCTCGGCATATTGCGCGGCTGTGGCGAAAAGGCCGACGATTTCCACCGCACGCGTTCCAAGCCGGACGGGTCACCAGCCATCGCGGCGGTGAAAGCCGCGCTCGACGATGCCGGTCTGGGCGTCGACGGCATCGCCTATGTCAACGCCCACGGCACCTCGACGCCCGAAAACGACAAGATGGAGCACATGTCGCTCTCGACGGTATTCGGCGAGCGCATTCGCTCGATGCCGGTATCGTCGAACAAGTCGATGATCGGCCACACGCTCTCGGCGGCCGGCGCGATCGAAGCCGCCTTCTCGCTGATGACAATGTCCGAAAGCGTCATTCCGCCGACGATCAACTACGATAACCCCGATCCGGCGATCGATCTCGACGTGGTGCCAAACACCAAGCGCAGTGCCGAGGTGGCGACGGTGCTTTCCAATTCCTTCGGCTTCGGCGGACAGAACACCTGCCTTGTCATGGCCCGGGAACCCGTCTAGTAGCGGCCATCTAATCACAGGCACCTATGCGCGCACTGCAACTCATCGAAGACCGCAAGCTCGAAACAGTCGAGATCGCGCCGCCGCCGCCGCCAGCGCTCGGCGAAGTAACGCTGCGCATCAAGGCCGTCGCGCTCAACCACATCGACGTCTGGGGCTGGCGCGGCATGGCATTCGCCAAGCGCAAGCTGCCGCTGGTCGTCGGCGCAGAGGCCTCCGGCGAGGTCGAGGCTGTAGGGCCGGGCGTCGCCGGCCTCCTGCCGGGACAACTCGTTTCGATCTACGGCGCACGCACCTGCGGGCTCTGCCGCGCCTGCCGCGAAGGCCGCGACAACCTTTGCGACCATGTTTCGGGCGTGCACGGCTTCCATCTCGACGGCTTCGCGCAAGAGAAGATCAACCTGCCGGCGCGGCTTCTGGTCCCCGCCCCTCCCGGCGTGACCGACATCGGCGCGGCGGTTGCGCCCGTGACGTTCGGCACCGTCGAGCACATGCTGTTCGACAATGCCAGGCTTGAGCCCGGCGAGACGATCCTCGTCCAGGCCGGAGGTTCCGGCATCGGCTCGGCCGCGATCCAACTCGCCAAGAAGATAGGCTGCACCGTCATCACGACGGTCGGCTCCAACGACAAGATCGACAAGGCCAAGGCGCTCGGGGCCGACCACGTCATCAACTACCGCGAGGACCGCTTCGAAGGCGTCGTGCGCAAGCTGACCAGGAAGAAGGGTGTCGACGTGGTCTTCGAGCATGTCGGCGCCGACACCTGGGCCGGCTCGATGCTGTCGATGAAGCGCGGCGGGCGTCTGGTCACCTGCGGTTCGACCTCCGGGTCTCGACCCAGATGAACCTGATGCAACTGTTCCAGCAGCAGCTGAAAATCCTCGGTTCCTTCGGCTGCCGGATGGAGAACATGGCCAACGCCATGCAGAAGATGGCTGCCGGCATCGTCGCGCCGGTGATCGATACCGAGGTCGATTTCAGCTCGATAGACGCCGCGCTGAAGCGCATGGAAAGCCGCGATGTGTTCGGCAAGATCATCCTTCGCGTGAATTAGGTCGCCTCGTTGAACACCGTCATTTACCGTCTGGCCCGATGGCTGAAGCAGGCCAATTACTGGCTGACTGCGCAGGTCGCGCTCTTGGCCTTGCGCCTGCTGCGGCAATTGCCGGCCGACCGTGCGCTCGATTTCGCAGACCGTGCAGCGAGGCGCATCGGGCCATGGTTCGGACGCCATCACGTCGCGCTCGACAATTTGCGCAAGGCCTATCCGGAAAAAACCGAGGATGAAATTCAGACCATCGCCTCAGACATGTGGGGCAATATGGCTCGCCTCGGGGCCGAGTACATCTTTCTCGACACGCTGTTCGACTACGACGACCAGAAACCCGATGCGCCCAGCCGCATCGAGGTTGCCGGCCTCCATCACTTCAAGCGCATTGCACAGGAGGGTCGGCCGAATATCCTGTTTACCGCCCATCTTGGCAACTTCGAGCTTTTGCCGATCGCGGGTGCCGCCTACGGTATGAAGGTGACGGCGCTGTTCCGCCCTCCCAACAACCCCTACATCGCCGACTACATTCTTTCGACGCGCCGCTCCGCCATGGGCGACCTGCTTCCTTCGCGGAAGGGCTCGGCCTTCGCCCTGGCGCGGATATTGGAGGCGAACGGCACGATTGGAATTCTTGTCGACCAGAAGTTCCGCTATGGGATCAGAACGCAGTTTTTCGGCCGCGAGTGCGAAACCAGCCCGCTCCTGCCGAAGCTGGCGCGGCAATATGACTGCGACGTCTATCCGGCGCGTTGCGTGCGGCTGCCCGGCAACCGGTTCCGCCTCGAAATCGAGGAGAAGATCGAATTACCCCGCGACGGCGACGGCAAAGTAGAAGTCGTCGCGACGGCGCAACTCCTCAACGACGTGGTCGAGCGCTGGGTCCGCGAGGATCCGGGCCAGTGGATGTGGTTCCACAAGCGATGGGGGCTGATGAAGAGGGAGCGCCGGCGGCGCAGAAAAACCGCATCCTCCAGCCGGAAATAACTTCCGCCTGCTCGCGAAGATTTTATCGCCATGCCGTAACAAAAACAGATTTCACCCGTTTACTATTCGTGATCACACATATCACGAACCCACGGGGCGAGTGCATGACCGGAAATATCGAAACCAACAACAACAACAACAACAACAACAACAACAACAAACCGAGAGGCGCCAGCGCGCCCCTCTGGACCCCATGGGGCATCCAGCGTCGTTCCGAACGCGACGCACAGAAGATTGCGATCCACAGGCTGGTCAGGCAGGTCGAAGAAATCCACTTCCAGCGGCCGACGGAAGATACCGGCGCCAAGGTCGACCTCCCGAAGCGCTGAACGCGCGGGTCAACCGCCGTAATAATTCATCACCGAGTGACGAGCCTCGGCGAAAAACAGCCAGCGCTCGACCAGCACTCCAGCCGTGTGGCAGCAGGCGGCCAGCAGAGCGACCAATGCGGTGGAGCCGCTGGCTTCGGCTCCCGCCAGGAGTAGGGTCAGAAGAAGAAGCACCGGCACGCCGCCGCCAAGCACGAAGGCGATTGCTGAAAGCTTTACCGCATGCTTGCGGGCGATCTTGAAGCCCATTTCGCGGGTAAGGTAATTTTCATTTACATGCGGCCTTTCGAACAGCCTGACCCGGCCGATCGGGCCAAGCCCGGTGGCGGTTTCGGGCGTTGAAAGCGGCCGCAACGTGCGCATGCGGTGGCGCCAGAAGAGTTTTGCGATCCACGCCACGATTGTGACCGGCACCGCGAGTGCCGGCAGGAGCGCCGTCGATCCCGCACCGGCGAAGGCGAAGAAACTCGCCAGCGCGAGGCCGCCTGCCGCTGAGAACAGCAGATAGCAGAGCGGGGTCAGCGGCGTGTTCCACGCCTGCACCGATCGGAGCGAAGCGTAGATCATCGCCGTGCAATAGACTGTGACGGCGCAGAATGCCGCCCCGACCAAGCCGGGCGCTGCCAAATAGCGGCTTTCGAACAGCGACTCCCATGCCGACCAGGCGAGCGGCACGAAGGCGATCAGCGCCATCACGCCTTCACGCGACAACCAGCTCGAACGCCACTGCGACAACGCCCGCCAGGCGCGCTGCGGGTTGCCGAGATGAAGCGTGGACGACATCAATCCCGTCGCGATGAGCGCCAGCGCCAGCACATGGGCGCCCTTCGTCGCGGCCGCCGCCGGATCGAGCAGGCCGAGCCCGAGCACCGCCGCCAGGCCGTAGCCGAGGCCGGAAAGGGTTGTGAAGATGACGATAGAGAAAGCCGGGTGCATGTATCAGATGCGATCCAGCACGCCGTCGAGCCAGGCGAAGAAGCCTTTTGCTCCGTCGGTATTTTCCGCGAGCGGCAGCCTGTGCGCGCTGTCGGCGAGCGGCTTGCGCGGACGCGGCGGCAGGTATTTGTTGACCGGCCGCGTCCCCTGCTCCGGCATCAGGTCCATGCCACCGCGCTCTGTCACCATGATCGACACCGCCGACGCCGGGTCCGCCAAGTCGCCATAGTGCCGGGCATTGGCGGGACAGGTGCGCACGCAGGAAGGAATACGATCAACCTCCTCCATGGTCTCGTTGTAGATGCGGTCGATGCAGAGCGTGCATTTCTTCATCACCCCGGCCGCCAGGTCCATCTCGCGCGCGCCATACGGGCAGGCCCAGGCACAGAGCCCGCAACCGATGCACATGTCCTCGTCGACCAGGACTATCCCGTCCTCGGCGCGCTTGTAGGATGCGCCGGTCGGGCAAACGGTGACGCAGGGCGCGTCCTCGCAGTGCAGGCAAGATTTCGGGAAATGGACGATCCGCGCTTCGCCGGCCTCGCCGACGATCTCGCCGCCTTCGGGAATCACTTCGAATGTATGGACCCGGTTCAGCCAGGCGCCGGAAACGTCCGCGCCGTAAGGATCCTGATCCGACAGGGCTGAGCCATAGCCTCCGGTGTTCCATTCCTTACATGAGACCACACAGGCGTGGCAGCCGACGCAGACGTCGAGATCGATGACGAGACCGAGCTTCTTCGGCGTCGGCTGAGCGGGAAGAAGCGTCACTTCGCCCACTCCTGCCCGTAGCGTAGTTCGGCCAATATCTCAGGCGACCGCCCGGGCTCCGATACCGGCGCGAAGCGCGGCTCGCTCATTTCGGCCGGTTCAGCCTTTTCGATGCGCACGCGCAAATCGTACCAGGCCGCCTGGCCGGTGATCGGATCGGAGTTCGACCATCGCATGCCGTCGCCCTTCGGCGGTAGAAGTTCGTTGATCAAGTGGTTCATCAGGAAGCCATTTCTGGCTTCCGGCACGTCACGATCAAGTCCCCAGGCTCCTTCCCGCTTGCCGAGCGCGTTCCAGGTCCAGATCGTCGAGGAGTTTACCGCCTCCATCCGCGCGATCTCGACCCTGATGCGGCCGTGATGGGAGATCAGGAAAACCCAGTCGCCATCGACGAGATCAAGTTCGTCGCAGATGGGTCCCGGCACGTAGAGCGGGTTCTTCGTGTGGATCTGGCGCAGCCAGGCGTTCATCGAACCCCAGGAATGGTACATCGCGGCCGGCCGCTGCGTGATCGCGTGATACGGATAGGTTTGGCGGTCGACGATTTCCTCCTCGAATGGCCGGTACCAGAACGGCAACGGATCGAAGGTGTCGAGGATGCGACGGCGATGCGTTTCCGGCGCGAAAGGCTCGCGCAGCCCTTCCGCCGACAGCCGGAATTTCTGCAGTGATTCTTGGTAGAGCTGGAAGGTGACCGGCTGCGGCGTGTCGAAGAAGCCCATGCGGACGGCGAAATCCTGGTACGCCTTGTTGGCATGCTTGAAAAACTGAGCTTCGAGCGGGATATGCGCCGAGAAGAATGAGCCGTTCTCGATATAACGCTTGAGCTGATCGGGATTGCCGGCGCCGCGGCCGACTCGGTCGCCGTTCGGCCCGCGAAAACCAGCCAGCGGTCCGATGCCTGGCCTGCGCTCATGGCGCACGATATAGTCGGCGTAATCGCTGTAGAGCGCGCGGCCACGATGGTCGACGAAGCCCGGCAGCTTCAGACGCGCGCCGAGATCGAGAAGCACGGTCTGGAAGCCGCGCACGTCACGGTCAGGCTCCACCACCGGCCAGCGGATCGCATCCTGTACGGCGTCCGGCTCCGAGATCGGCCGGTCGAGCATGGAGATGCAGTCGTGACGCTCGAGATAGGTCGTGTCCGGCAAGATCAGATCGGCATAGGCCACCATTTCCGATGCATATGCGTCTGAATAGATGATTTTCGGGATGCGGTATTCGCCGGTCGCGAGATCCTTGTCCTCCAGCATCTTTATGACGCCGGCCGTGTTCATGGACGAATTCCACGCCATGTTGGCCATGTAGAGGAACAGAACATCGATCGGATAGGGGTCGCCGGCATGCGCATTGGAGATGACCATGTGCATCAGGCCGTGCACCGAGACCGGCGCATCCCACGAAAAAGCCTTGTCGAGGCGCGTCGGCTTGCCGTCGGCGTCGATGAGCAGGTCTTCAGGCCCGCGCGGAAAACCGAGATGCGGGCCAGACAGCGGCTTGTTGGAACCGAAATGCTCGGCCTTTCCATGCGGCGTCGGGTGCGCTTCGACCGGCTTCGGATAGGGCGGCTCGAAGCGGAATGCGCCTGGGCAATCGACGGCGCCTATCAACACCTGCAGCATGTGCAGCGCACGCGCCGTCTGGAAACCGTTCGAATGGGCCGACAGGCCACGCATTGCGTGGAAGGACACCGGCCGGCCGACGAAGCTGTCGTGGCGCTCGCCATTCATGTCGGTCCAGGGCTGGTCGATGGTAATGGCTTCGTCGAAGGCGACACGGGCGATCTCGGCGGCCAGTCCGCGAATGACTTCGGCAGCGACGCCGGTCTCGCCGGCGACAGCCTCAGGTGCGTATTTCGGATCGAGATATTTTTCCGCGAGAAGCTGGAAGGATGGCACCGCGAAGCGTCCGTTCTCGAGCGTATAGCGCCCCGACAGCGCCGGCCGCGCGCCAGCGGTACCCGGCGCAACGACGCGCTCGGTGACCGTTTCGAACACCAGCGCCTTACCCTCCGCGTCGCGTGCGAAAAGCCCGTGCTCGGCGGTTCCCGGTGCGTCGATGACCAGCCACGGCGCGTTGGAATAACGCATCAGGTAATCGACGTCGATCTTTCGCGCCTTCAGCAATTCATGAACGACGGCCAGGATCAGCAGCCCGTCTGTACCGGGGCGAATGCCGATCCAGTTGTCGGCGACCGCCGAATAGCCGGTCCGCACGGGATTGACCGAGACGAAGCGCGCGCCGTTCTGCTTGACCTTGGCGATGCCCATCTTGAGCGGATTGGAATCATGGTCTTCGGCGACGCCGAACATGACGAACAGCTTCGTCCGGTCCCAGTCCGGTGCTCCGAACTCCCAGAACGCTCCGCCGATGGTCATGATGCCGGCTGCGGCCATGTTGACCGAACAGAAGCCGCCATGGGCGGCGTAGTTGGGCGTGCCGAACTGCTGCGCCCAGAAGCCGGTGAGCGACTGCGACTGGTCGCGACCGGTGAAGAAGGCGAGTTTTTCGGATCGGACTGGCGCACGCCATCGAGCCAGCCCGTTGCGATGCCCAGAGCCTCTTCCCACGAGATTTCAAGGAACTCGCCTGAACCGCGCGGTCCGGTGCGCTTGAGCGGCGCCCTGAGCCGCGCCGGCGCGTAATGCTGCATGATGCCGGCCGAGCCCTTGGCGCAGAGCACGCCGCGATTGACTGGATGGTCGCGGTTGCCTTCGATGTAGCGGATTTTGCCGTCCTTGATGTGCACGTTGATGCCGCAGCGGCATGCGCACATGTAGCAGGTCGTCTTGCGCACTTCGTCGCCGACCGGCTCGGACAGCGCGACACGCGGAGTGGAATTCATCGGCGGAGCTCCTCCGCCAATGTCTACAGACGCCCTACCCCAAATGAAATGCCCGAAAACGCCATTTCAGAGGAAAATTTGTATAGACATAAGCGCCGGGTCGGGAAATTCTGTCCGGCCTACCGGATCGCGCGCCGTTCAGTTGCTGACGACGATGCGGGTGTTGCCCGGTCCGATCTGCTTCACCAGCGCGTAGAATTTGGCGGCGTTGGCGGTCGCCAGCCTGACGCAGCCATGCGACGCCGGTCGGCCGAGTCTCTTGATGTAGCTGGTGCCGTGGATGGCGTAGCCGCCGTGGTAAAATACGGAATAGGGCATGGGCGACATGTCGTATTTGCGCGAATGCCACATTCTGTGCATGCGCTTGGGCCGCCAGGTTCCACGCGGCGTGATGTAGCCCTTGCGCGCGGTCGAAACCTTCCAGGTGTGGATGACGCGGCCGTGCCTCACCACGGTCATCGTCTGCGTGGAAATGTTGACGTTGGCGACGAGGCTTGCCGCCCAACTCTGCGCGGGAACGCCCAACAGCATCGCCGAGAACGCAATGGCGAGAAAAATTCGGTTTCTCATGTAATCGACCCCTCAAAAACTCGAAAAGCCTAGCGTCCCCCTTGGCAATCGGTCTGTGAAGAACGTTACACTCAGTTCCTAAGAATTTCCCAAACTGCGCAGCCTTCGGGCCGAACAACTTCCCGTGAAGGTTGCTACTGGCTGGGCCCCTCGGGCTCGCATTGCGGCTTGCCAAATCGGGTCCAACCCTGCTCAATTCCGCGCATGTACGAAAAGCTTTTCGCGACGATAGACGAGCGCGTCGACGACCTGGCCGCGCTGACGTCGGACCTGATACGCTTTCCGACGGTGAACCCGCCCGGCGACGGCTACCGGGCCTGCGCGGAATACATCGGCGCTCGGCTGAAGAAGCGCGGTTTCGGCGTCGAGATTATCCGCGCAGAGGGCACTCCGGGCGATACCGACCGCTATCCGCGGATCAATGTGGTGGCGCGCTTCGATGGCCGCACGCAGGGCCAGACCGTCCATTTCAATTCGCATATCGACGTGGTGGAGGCAGGCGAAGGCTGGACGGTCGATCCCTTCGGCGGCGTGATCCGTGACGGCCGGGTCTATGGCCGCGGCGCGTGCGACATGAAGGGCGGCCTGGCCGCGTCGATCATCGCGGCCGAAGCGTTCATGGACGTCTATCCGGACTTCCCAGGCGCCATCGAGATTTCGGGCACCGCCGACGAAGAATCCGGCGGCTTTGGAGGCGTCGCCTATCTGGCGCGCAAGGGATATTTCTCCAAACCCAAGGTCGACCACGTCATCATTCCCGAACCGCTGAACAAGGACCGCATCTGCCTCGGCCATCGCGGCGTGTGGTGGGCCGAGATCGAGACGAAGGGGGAAATCGCGCACGGCTCGATGCCATTCCTCGGCGACTGCGCGGTGCGCCACATGGGCGCCGTGCTCGAGGCATTCGAGAAAGAGCTGTTTCCCGCGCTCGACCGCAAGCAGACCCGTATGCCGGTGGTGCCCAAGGGCGCGCGGCGCTCGACCATGAACATCAACTCGATCCATGGCGGCCAGACCGACGACTTCCGTCCCGGCCTCCCCTCGCCCAACGTGCCGGACTGGTGCCGAGTGACCATAGACCGGCGCTTTCTGCTGGAAGAGAACATCGGCGAGGTCAAGAGCGAAGTGACGGCGATCCTCGACCGGCTGAAGCGCGAACGGCCGAAATTCGACTACGACATACGCGACATCATGGAAGTGCAGCCACTGATGACCGAGCGCGACGCGCCCGTTGTCTCGGCGGTGGCGCAAGGCATCCGCGAGGTCTTCGACCGCGAACCCGACTACGTCATCTCGCCCGGCACCTACGACCAGAAACATGTGTCGCGCATCGGCCATCTCCACGACTGCATCGCCTATGGACCCGGCATCCTCGACCTTGCGCACCGCCCGGACGAATGGGTCGGCATCGCCGACATGGTCGAATCGGCCAAGGTCATGGCGGTCGGCCTCAATCTTCTGCTGCGCGGCCCTTCGGCGCGGTGAGCGGCGGGCAGGAAAAGAATCCACCGGCGAGCGCCGATAGCAAGAAACGCGATTTACTCGCGGTGGAAATCACGCTTCTATCCAGCCGGAATTCCGGAACAGGAGTAGGTTCAATGAAGACTTGGAAATCGATCCTCGCGGCTGGGCTGCTGGCGCTGGCGTCGAGCAGCGCGGCGCTGGCTGCGAGAACCGACCTGGTGCTGGGCATTCCGCTCGAGCCGCCGCACCTTGACCCGACAGCGGGCGCTGCCGCGGCGATCGACGAGGTTCTTTACGCCAATGTCTTCGAGGGCCTGACGCAGATCGGGCCGAACGGCGAAGTGCTGCCGGCGCTGGCCGAGAGCTGGACCATTTCCGACGACAGCAAGGTCTACACCTTCAAGCTCCGCGCCGGGGTGAAATATCATGACGGCAGCGACTTCAACGCCGACGACGTGAAGTTCTCGCTCGACCGCGCCCGCGCCGAAGACTCCACCAATGCCCAGAAGGCGCTGTTTGCCGCGATAGACACGGTCGAGACGGTCGATCCGGGCACCGTGAAGGTGACGCTGAAGAACCCGCAAGGCTCCTTTCTCTACAATATGGGATGGGGCGATGCAGTGATCGTCGCGCCCGAATCGGCCGGGACCAACAAGGAAAAGCCGATCGGCACCGGCCCGTTCAAGTTCGACAACTGGGCCAAGGGCTCGGCCATCAGGCTCGTCAAGAACGACGGCTACTGGGGCGACCCTATCGCGCTCGACAAGGCCGAGTTCCGCATCATTCCGGACGCCGCCGCGGCGGTTCCGGCGCTTCTGTCGGGCGACGTCCAGGCGCTGCCCAATTTCCAGCTCGGCGACGCGCTGCCGCAGGTCCAGGCCGATCCGCGCTTCAAGGTGGTCATCGGCTCGACCGAAGGCGAAACGGTCCTGTCGATCAACAACAAGAAGCCGCCCTTCGACGATCTGAAAGTCCGCCAGGCAATTGCCCACGCACTCGATCGCAAGGCGATCATCGACGGCGCCTCGGGCGGCTTCGGCGTGCCGATCGGCTCGCACTTCGCTCCGCACAACCCGGCCTATGTCGACCTGACCGGCACCTATCCGCACGACGTCGAAAAGGCCAAGGCGCTCTTGAAGGAGGCCGGCTTCGGGGATGGCATCAAGGCGACGCTGAAGCTTCCGCCGGTCGGCTATGCCCGGGACGGCGGCCAGATCGTCGCATCGCAACTGCGCGAGATCGGCATCGAACTGGAGATCATTCCGGTCGAGTGGGCCGACTGGCTGAAGCAGGTGTTCACCGAAAAGGATTACGACCTTTCGATCGTGTCGCACACCGAGCCCAACGACATCGATATCTATTCGCGCAAGGACTACTATTTCCAGTACGACAATCCGGACTTCGACAAGGTGATCGCGGAACTGAACGTCACCTCCGACGAGGCCAAGCGCAAGGAACTCTACGGCCAGGCGCAGAAGATCCTCGCCCAGGACGCGGTTGTCGGCTTCCTGTTCGAGTTGCCGAAGATCGGCATCTGGGACGTCAAGGTCGAGGGCCTGTGGGCGAATTCTCCCATACAGGCGAACGACCTGACCAAGGTAAAATGGGTGGAATAGCGATGCGGCCTCCCTTCCCCTCCTCGGGGGAGGGAGACGCTGAGTTCCCATGACGGCTTACCTCCTGAAACGCTTCCTGATCGGCGCGCTGACACTCGTCTTCGCATCGCTGGTGGTGTTTTCGGTGCTGGAGATCCTGCCTGGCGACCCGGCCCGTCTGATGCTCGGCATGAACGCATCGGAAGAGACGGTTCAGGTACTGCGCGAGCAGATGGGCCTCAACCAGCCGCTACTCCTGCGCTATCTCGACTGGGCCGGCGGGCTTCTGATGCTCGATTTCGGAAAATCCTACACCTATTCGGTCCCGGTCATCGACCTGATCGCCGAGCGCATCGTAGTCTCGCTGCCGCTCGCGATCATGGCGCTCTTTCTCTCGACCGTTATCGCCATCCCCGTCGGCGTGTTCGCCGCCCAAAGGCGCGGACGGACGGCCGACACACTGTCGATGGGCGCAGCGCAGATCGGCGTTGCGATACCGAATTTCTGGTTCGCGCTGATCCTCATCTACATTTTCGCGGTTTGGCTGCGGCTTGTCCCGGCAGGCGGTTTCCCCGGCTGGAACGCGGGTGTCTGGCCGGCCTTCAAGACATTGATCCTGCCTGCCGTGGCCCTCGCTCTGCCACAGGCCGCGATCCTCGCCCGCGTTACCCGGTCCGCACTGCTCGAAGTGCTGGGCGAAGATTATATCCGCACCGCGCGGGCCAAGGGCATGCCGCGCAGCCACGTGCTCTGGCGTCATGCGCTGCGCAACGCTATGATCCCGGTGCTGACCATTCTCGGCCTGCAATTCGCTTTCCTGCTCGCCGGCACGATCATCATCGAGAACGTCTTCTATCTTCCCGGCCTCGGCCGGCTGATCTTCCAGGCGATCACCCAGCGTGATCTCATCGTCGTCGAAAGCGTCGTCATGCTGCTGGTGGCGACGGTGATCGTCGTCAACCTGCTGGTCGATCTGTCCTACGCCATCGTCGATCCGCGGCTGAGGATCCGGCGATGACGCTGCCCGTTACAGAATTCGAGCGCGAGACCTTCGGCAGCTTCGTCGCGAAAGCTTTCGCCAACCGCTCCTTCGTCATCGGTTTTATGATCACCGCGCTGATCGCCGGCATGGCGTTGCTGTCTTTCTTCTGGACGCCCTACGATGTGACCAAGCTCATCGTCGCCGACCGCATGCAGCCGCCTTCGACAACCCATCTCTTCGGCACCGACCAGTTCGGCCGCGATGTCCTCTCGATGATCATGGTCGGTTCGCGTAATTCGATCGCGGTGGCTTTCGTCGCAGTCGGCATCGGCATGGGGCTCGGTGTGCCGCTCGGCTGCTGGGCGGCCGCCCGCGGCGGTTTTGTCGACGAAGCGGTGATGCGCTTCAACGATCTGGTCTTCGCCTTTCCCGCTCTGCTCTCGGCGGTGATGATCACCGCGATCTTCGGCCCTGGCGCGATAAACGCCATCATCGCCATCGGCATTTTCAACATACCGGTTTTTGCCCGTGTAGCGCGCGCCGGCGCGCTGGCGATCTGGCCGCGCGAATTCATCCTCGCCGCGCGCGCCGCGGGCAAGGGCAAGGCGCTGATCACCGTCGAGCACATCCTGCCCAACATCGCCAACCTGCTGCTGGTGCAGGGCACGATCCAGTTCGCGCTCGGCATCCTGGCCGAAGCTGGCCTCTCCTATCTCGGGCTCGGCGCGCAGCCGCCCATGCCGAGTTGGGGCCGCATGCTGTTCGACGCACAGACGCTGATGATGGTTGCGCCTTACCTGGCGCTGTTTCCGGGCTTTGCCATCGTTATCACCGTGCTCGGGCTCAACCTGCTGGGCGACGGCGTCAGCGACGTGCTCGACCCGAAATTGCGGCGGCAACGATGAGCCTGCTCGAAATTGAGAACCTGTCGCTCACGATTGGCGAGACTCCGATCCTAAAGGACATAGACCTGACTATTGATGCAGGCGAAGTGATGGGGCTGGTCGGCGAGTCCGGCTCCGGCAAGTCGATGACAGCGCTGACGGTGATGCAGCTGCTGCCTAACGCCGCCAGTGCCGAGGGTCGCGTCAGCTTCGACGGCATCGACATTCTCGCCGCCACTGAGGACCGGATGTGCCAACTGCGCGGCGACGACATCGGCATGGTATTCCAGGAGCCGATGACGGCGCTGAACCCGGTCAAGACGATCGGCGAGCAGGTAGCGGAAGGCATTCGCTGGCACACCAGGGTCTCGCGAGCCGAGGCCGAAGCGCGGGCCAGGCAGATACTGGACCGGGTCGGCCTGCCTGAGCAGAAATTTCCGCTCTCGCGCTATCCGCACCAACTGTCGGGTGGCCAGCGCCAGCGCGTGGTGATCGCCATCGCCTGCGCGCTGAAGCCGAAGCTGCTGATTGCCGACGAGCCGACCACGGCGCTGGACGTCGTGCTGCAGGCGCAAATCCTGGAGTTGCTGCGCGATCTGGTGGATGAAAACCGCATGGGCCTGCTGCTGATCTCGCACGACCTCGCGGTGGTGACGCAGATGGCCGACCGCATCACCATCCTGCGCCACGGCGAGGTGATGGAGGCGGGCGAAACCGCCCAAACGCTGTCGAAGCAGGCGCACCCCTACACGCGACAACTCGCGCTCGCTTCGACCCATGTGCCGGAAAGGCGCGCGCTCTCCCCTTGAGGGGGAGATGTCGCCGAAGGCGACAGAGGGGGTGCGATCAGAAGGCACCGCCACCAGGCCGAGCACTGCCGAAGCGACCCCCTCTGGCCGCTCCGCGGCTGTCTCCCCCTCCAGGGGAGAGAAAACGCCGCTCCTCGACGTCCAAAACATCTCCCGTGCCTATCCAGGCCAGCGTCTGTCGATATTCCGCAACGCAGAACCATTTCGCGCCGTGGACGATGTCTCATTCTCTATTTCGCCCGGCCAGTCGACCGCCCTTGTCGGGCGTTCGGGTTGCGGGAAATCGACGCTCGCGCGCATGATCCTGGCGCTGGACAGGCCGACCGGCGGCGCTATCCGTTTCATGGGCGAGACGCTGACCGGCAAGGACGAGGCCGCACTGAAGCCGGCGCGGCGCAACATGCAGGTGGTGTTCCAGGATCCCTATGGCTCGTTCAATCCGCGCCACAAGGTCGAGCGGCTGGTTTCCGAACCCCTGCATCTCTTGGAAAAGCAGCCCAGCGCGGCAGAGCGGGGCGAGATGGTGGCCGCCGCCTTGCGCGAGGTAGGCCTGCGCCCGGAGGACATGGACAAGTATCCGCACGAATTTTCAGGCGGCCAGCGCCAGCGCCTGTCGATCGCGCGCGCCATCATCACGCGGCCGAAGCTGGTCGTCGCCGACGAGCCGGTTTCGGCGCTGGACGTTTCGATACGCGCGCAGATCCTCGACCTCTTTGCCGACCTGAACCAGCGGCTGGGCGTCGCTTATCTGTTCATCACCCACGATCTGACGGTCGCTCGAGCCATCACCGACGACGTGATGATCATGCACGAGGGAAAGATCGTCGAGCGCGGCCCGACCGGCGAGGTGCTCGACCATCCGCAATCGGAGGCGGCCAAGGCGCTGGTCGCAGCGGCTCCCGACCTGCACCGGGCGATCGCACGGCGGATGCAGGAGCAGGGCTAACTCGAAGGCTTCACCACATCGACCGGGCTGATGCCCAGGATATCGAGCGTGCGGCGCAGCAGACGAACTTCGTTTTCGGCGAGTTGCAGATCCGCTTTCGCGATCTCGGCCATGTGGCGCGCCAGCAGTTTGCGCCGCTCGATATCCAGTTCGCCAAACAGCGCCAGCGCCTGCGCGCCGCTGGTTTCGTAACCGAAGTCGTTGAGGTATTCGACCACGCCGTCGAGGCTCTCGTCGCTGATCCCAAACGCTTCGCGGCAGATGCGGCGGAACACGGCCATCTCACTGTCGCTGACCGTCCCGTCGGCGAGGATCATGCGGAACAAAAGCAGGAGTTCGGCCGACAGGACCGGATCGTCCGCCACCTTGCGAACGCCGGGGTCGCCGTCAAACAGCGTCCGTATGCGGGCCAGCACTCCTGTCGCCATCGAATTTTCCTTCTCGCGCGCCATGCAGGTTACGTAGCGCGAAATGCGGCTTGCGCAAACTGGCCGCGTGTGGTCGAACGCAGCATATTTTTCCTGGGCCTTTCGGCCAAACGTCCCCTGCGCAACATGTTCGATCTGGCCACAGAGACCATTGCCTTGCTGGCCGTTGCGGCCTTCTTCGCCGGCTTCATCGATTCGATCGCCGGGGGCGGCGGCCTGATAGCCGTCCCGGCGCTCCTGCTCGCCGGTCTTTCGCCGGTCGAGGCGCTCGGCACCAATAAGCTGCAAGGACTGTTCGGCTCAGGCTCCGCGACGATCGCCTATGCCTCCAAGGGCCATGTCAACCTGCGCAGGCAACTGCCTTCGGCGCTTCTGTCCCTCTGCGGAGGCGTTGCAGGCGCGCTTTTGGCAACGATCCTGCCCGGCGAGTTGCTGCGTATCGCCTTGCCTTTCGTGCTGGTCGCCATTGCGCTCTACTTCGCCCTGAAACCCAACATGGACGACATCGATCGTGCCCAGCGCCTGTCGCCGTTCCTGTTCGGGCTGCTGGTCGTGCCGGTGATCGGTTTCTACGACGGCGTTTTCGGCCCAGGTACCGGCTCGTTCTTCATGCTCGCTTTCGTGGCGCTCGCCGGATATGGCGTGCTGAAGGCGACCGCCCATACCAAGCTGCTCAACTTCGCCTCCAATATCGGCGGTTTCGCCGCCTTCGCCTTCGTCGGCGCGGTATCGTGGAAGATCGGGCTGATGATGGGCGTGGTGCAGTTTCTCGGCGCCCGCGTCGGCGCCGGGCTGGCGATCAGGAATGGCGCCAAGCTGATCAAGCCGCTACTGGTGATCACCTGCATTGCGCTCGCCGTGCGGCTGATGATGGATCCCGCGCATCCGCTGCGCACGATGCTGGGGTTTTGACGGACGTTTCGGGCCTTGCTAGGCTCCACGACAGTGGAGGCCGCATATGATCGCCGAGCCTGATGCCCTGCCGACACCCGCTCCGCCACCGGCCGGCCAATACGAGATGGTGCAGCGCGCGCCATGCCCCAGGTTGGGCGGCATAGTCTCCCGGTTGACCGGCTATCGCGAGGTGGCCGCCGGCCATTTCCGCCAGGTCGAAGCTGCATCGCTGGTGGTGCCGCTGGTCATCAATTTCAGCGGCTCGTTTGCGATCGGCCTCGGCCGTTCTCCTGGCCGCAACGACCGTTTCGGCAGCTTTGCGGCCGGCCTCTATGCCGGACCAGTGGTGATCGATTCGTTCGGGACCGCAAGCTGCGTCCAGATCGACTTCACCCCGCTCGGAGCGCGCCGGTTTTTCCGGATGCCCATGACCGAACTCACCGAACGCATGGTGGCGCTCGATGACGTGCTTGGCACGGACGGACTGGCGTTGCGCGAAAGGCTGGTGGACGAACCCGACTGGCATCAGCGCCTCGACATTGCCGAGCGTTTCGTCGAAGCCCGTATCGCCACCACCTCGCCGGCCACACCGGAAGTCGCCTGGGCATGCGGCAATGTCCTTTCCAGCGGCGGCCGTATGCCCGTGGCCGCCATCGCCCGGAATATCGGCTGGAGCCGCAAGCACCTTGCCGGACGGTTTGCCGCAGAGACCGGCATCGGCCCGAAGACATTTGCCCGTATAGTCCGCTTCAACCGCGCGCTGACGCTCAGCCGGACTGGAACCGACGGCTGGGCCGGCATCGCCGCCGAATGCGGCTATTCCGACCAGGCCCATCTGGCGCGCGAGTTTCGCGAGATGGCGGGCGCAACGCCGGGCTCGTGGCAGGCGCAAATCGCCTGAAGGTAACATTTCTTCAAGACCGCCGGACCCGCCGGCTGGCAGATTGGGTTTATCCCGACCGAACCCAATGAAGGAGTCTCCCATGTCCCCCTCAGAAAATATCGAAGCGCCACGCATTTACGCGACTTTCCGTTACAAGGACGCAGCCAGGATGATCGACTGGCTGACTGAAGCCTTCGGCTTTACCCTTCATGCCAGATACGCCGACGCCAACGGCCTAATCCAGCATGCGCAACTTGCCTTTGGCTCCTCCATGATCATGCTCGGCACCGTGCGCGACGACGAATACGGCAGGATGGTCGGCGGGCCGGGCGAAAACGGCGGAAAGTCCGTCTACATTGCCGTGGGCGATACCGACGCCACCTACGAGCGCGCCAAGGCCGCGGGCGCAAAAATCCTCGAGGAACCGACCGACCGCGACTATGGCAGCCGCGACTTCATCTGCGCCGATCCGGAGGGCAATGTTTGGTCGTTCGGCACCTACTGGCCGAAGGCGAACGAACCGGCGATGACCTGAGAGGCGTGGGATGCGCGACGACCAGCACAAGGCGCGACTGCCCGTAGTGCTATCTCCGGGCGAAGGCCGCATCTACCGGATGTCGACGATGCGCGCCGTCTTCAAGGCCGACGGCGAGGAGACCGCGAACCGCTACTGCGTCTCGGAATGGTGGCTGCAGCCGGGCAGCAATGGTCCAGGCGCGCACTCTCACGAAGCGAACGATGAGATTTTCTGGGTTATCGAGGGAACGCCGTCGCTGTTGATCGGCGACGAGTGGATCGACGCTCCGACCGGAAGCTGCATCGTGATCCCAGCCGGCGTCACGCACGATTTCGCAAACAGGACGCAAGCCCTCGCCGCCTTGTTCAACGTGTTCATCCCCGGCGACTTCGAGCCGAAAATGCCTGCAATCGTAAAATGGTTCGAGGAGAACAGTTGAGCGCCGATCAGCGCGCCGCCGCGAAGATCGCGTCGCAGTCGAGATGGGTTTCAAGCTGGGCGGCGATCTCGTCCAGCGCCCGCTCGACTTCGGCGCGGTAGTCGACGCCGCCTCCCTTGACGCCCAGGCTTTCCAGGAAGCGGGCGCGAAACCGGTCGGCCCCGAACAGCCCGTGCATGTAGGTGCCGAACACCTTGCCGTCCGCCGATGTCGCGCCGTCCTCGATGCCGTCGATGACGGCTGCCGGGCGCAGGCAATCCGGACCCGTAGTCCTGCCGAGATGGATCTCGTAACCTTCCAACGGCACGCCGAAATGCGTCGAATGCGCGGTCACGTTGCGCACCGTCTTTTCCGGCTCCATAACCGTCTCGATGTCGAGAAGGCCGAGCCCTTCCGCCTCTTTCACGCTGCCCTCGATGCCGTCGGGGTCGCGGACCGTCCTGCCCAGCATCTGGTAGCCGCCGCAAAGGCCGACAACATGGCCGCCGCGCCGCCTGTGTTCGAGGAGATCGCGATCCCAGCCGTTTTCGCGAAATTTGAGCAAATCGCCGATCGTCGATTTCGAGCCGGGGATGACGACCAGCCCGGCGTCCTGCGGCAGCCTTTCACCTGGCTTCACGAACACCACCTCCACCTGCGGCTCGGCGCGCAAGGGGTCGAGATCGTCGAAATTCGAAATTCGCCCGAGCACCGGCACCGCCACCTTGAGCGCGCGGCGCTCGCCAGCCGCCAGCCGCTCCAGAACTACCAGATCTTCGGAGGGCAGCATCGCCGCCGCCTTCAGCCACGGCACCACGCCGAAGCAGCGCCAGCCGGTGAATTGTTCGATCGCGGCGATACCGTCATCGAACAGCGTCACGTCGCCGCGAAACTTGTTGATGAGGTAGCCGACGATCATGCGCCGGTCTTCTTCGGGCAGAATCAGGTGCGTGCCAGCGACCGACGCGATGACACCGCCGCGATCGATGTCGCCGACGAGCACGACCGGCACATCCGTCCGCGTCGCGAAGCCCATATTGGCGATGTCACGCGGCCTAAGGTTGATTTCGGCCGGAGACCCCGCCCCTTCGACGATGACTATGTCGGCGCCCGCGCCGACCTTTTTCCAGGAATCGAGCACGGCGTCGAACAGCCGGCTCTTCAGCGCCTGGTAGTCCCGCGCCCGCGCTTCGCCGAACACCCTGCCCTGCACGATGACCTGCGCGCCGACATCGCTTTGCGGCTTGAGCAGCACCGGGTTCATGTGGATCGACGGCGCCACGCCACAGGCGATCGCCTGCAGCCATTGCGCGCGGCCGATCTCACCGCCACCCGGCTCGCCCGGAATATCGGCCACGGCGGCGTTGTTCGACATGTTCTGCGGCTTGAACGGCCGCACCTTCAGTCCGCGATTTCGCGCGGCGCGGCACAGGCCCGCGACCAGCACCGTCTTGCCGACATCCGAACCCGTGCCCTGCAGCATGATCGCCTTGGCCATGGTCAGTGCTCGCTCTCTGAGATCGTGCCAGTCACCGTTGAGCGCTCGGCCAGCGGCCCGCCGCGCCAGAGATAAAGCGCCAGCAACGGCTCGTTTCCAGTCCTCATCGCATGATTGACGCCGGTCGCGTGATGGATGACTTCGCCGGCTTCGCGCAGCCTAAACGGCTGGTCGGCCATGCGCCACTCCGCGCCGCCGGTCAGCGGAATGTAGATCTCCTCGGCGACGTGATGATGGTCGGGATAGAGAATATTCGGACCGAGGATCAGGAAGCCGCCGGCGATCGCGTCATTGGCGAAATGCCCGCGCGTGCCGAACAGCTCCAGCCAGCAGTAATTGTCGATGAAGCGCTGGCCGAAATCGGAAGTCGTATAAGTCTGGCCCCAATGAAGCGCGTGCCGATGCTCGGCCAGCAGGCCGGCAAGCGGCCGTGCTTGCGGAGGCGCGAGTTCGGCCGCCCGATCGAGATGATCAAGGCACGCCAGCTGGTTAGGCTGAAGCGGCCGGGCCGACATCGACCAGTCGATGCCGCCGGTAAAGCCGCGAAGCGTCTCGTCGTCGAGCGCGGCCAGATAGTCGCGGAAGCTCCAGAGCAGTTCATCGAAAATTGTCGTCAAGCACAGGCTCCGGAAGTGTTTTCATGCACATCGGCTCCGCATGGGAGCGGGTTGCGCGGGCGCATCATTGGTCTAGATTGAGCCTCACGCATAGCCAAAAACGTCAGGGAGGACGCCATGGACGCCGCTGTGGGCCCGACCGCCGACCAGTTCGACTTGAACGAGGATCAGCGCGCCATTCAGGAAATGGCCGAGGCATTCGCCGCCGATCGCGTCGCTCCCAATGCGCTCGAATGGGACCGGAACCATCATTTTCCGAGCGACGTGATCCGCGAGACCGGTCCGCTCGGGCTCGGCGGCATCTATATAGCGGAGGATGTCGGCGGCTCCGGGCTCGGCCGCCTCGACGCGGTGCTGATTTTCGAGGCGCTGTCGCGCGCCTGCCCCGGCTTCGCCTCGTTCATCTCGATCCACAACATGGCGTCGTGGATGATCGACAAGTTCGGCAGCGACGAGCAGCGCCAGCGGCTGCTGCCGAAACTGACTTCGATGGAATGGCTGGGCAGCTATTGCCTGACCGAGCCCGGCTCGGGTTCGGATGCGGCGGCATTGAAGACCAGGGCGGTGCGCAGCCCCGGCAACGGCGGCGACTATGTCGTGAACGGCGCGAAACAGTTCATTTCAGGCGCCGGCGACAGCGACGTCTACGTGACCATGGTCCGCACCGGCGAGGAGGGTCCGAAGGGCATCTCGACGCTGGTCATCCCGAAGGACGCGCCGGGCCTGTCGTTCGGCGCGCTCGAAAACAAGATGGGCTGGCACATGCAGTCGACCCGGCAGGTGATCTTCGAGGACTGCAAGGTTCCGGCCGAAAACCTGCTGTCGGGCGAAGGCGCGGGCTTCGGCATCGCCATGGCGGGGCTCGATGGTGGACGACTAAACATCGCCGCATGCTCGCTGGGCGGCGCGCAATCGGCCCTCGACAAAGCGATCACCTATACCGCCGAGCGCAAGGCTTTCGGCAAGGCGATCAACCAGTTCCAGGCGCTGCAGTTCAAGCTCGCCGACATGGAAACGGAATTGCAGGCGGCGCGGATTTTTCTCTACACGGCCGCCTCGAAGCTCGACCGCAAGGCGCCGGACGCCGGCAAATGGTCGGCAATGGCCAAGCGCTTCGTCACCGACACCGGCTTCAACGTCGCCAACGACGCGCTGCAACTGCATGGCGGCTACGGGTACCTGCACGACTACGGCATCGAGAAACTAGTGCGCGATCTGCGCGTCCACCAGATCCTCGAAGGCACCAACGAGATCATGCGCGTCATCATCGCACGCTCGCTGGTCGGGCGCTGAAACAGGAAATACCGGGAGAGACTGATGACGACGATCGGCTTCATAGGCCTCGGCAATATGGGCAACCCGATGGCCGCAAATCTGGTCAAGGCCGGGCACACGGTTCACGGTTTCGATCTTGTCCCGGAGAACCTCAAAACGGCGCGCGACAATGGCGTCGTGGTCATGGCCAACGGCGTCGCGGCGGCCAAGGACGCTGAAATCGTCATCACCATGCTTCCTGCCGGCAAGCATGTCCTGTCGGTCTATGAGGACATCGCGCCGAAGGCCGCGAAGGGAACGCTGTTCATCGACAGCTCGACCATCGATGTCGATTCGGCGCGCAAGGCCCATGCGGTCGCCGCCAAGCACGGTCTGCTGTCGATCGATGCGCCGGTTTCGGGCGGCACCGGCGGGGCTGCCGCAGGCACCCTCACCTTCATGGCCGGCGGCTCGAAGGAGGCTTTCGCCAAGGCCGAGCCTGTGCTGCAACCAATGGCCGGGCGCATCGTCAACTGCGGCGATGCGGGGGCAGGCCAGGCAGCAAAAATCTGCAACAACATGATCCTCGGCGTCTCGATGATCGGGGTTGCCGAGGCGTTCGTGCTGGCCGAGAAGCTCGGCCTGTCGCATCAGGCGCTGTTCGACGTGGCGTCGACTTCGTCCGGCCAGTGCTGGTCCCTGACGACCTACTGCCCGGTGCCCGGGCCGGTGCCCAACTCTCCCTCCAATCGCGACTACCAGCCGGGCTTTGCGGCGGCGCTGATGCTGAAGGATCTCAAGCTGGCGCAGGAGGCCGCGCAGCAATCAGGGGCGGTGACGCCGCTCGGCGCCGAAGCAGCCCAGCTTTATGCGTTGTTCAACGCGCAGGGGAACAGCGCAGTGGATTTTTCCGGCATCATAAAATTCCTGCGCGGCGAAGCGGCGTGATCTTTGCCGGCTGCGACTTTCTTCAACGAACCGACCAAAATCGTTGCAAATTTAGGTTTGCTTAAGCTCTCGATAACCGCGCAGTAACAATGTCCGGATAGAACGGATCAAGGGCGGTCATTCGCAGTCGCCCCACCGCTCCGGATCAGGTCTCGCGTACCGGAGCCGTTACTTTCGCAGCGTTTGTGTCGCGAAAGGCCATGCGTTTTGTTGGCAAAGCCGTGTTCCTCCGTAGCCGGACGAGCGCGGTCTTTGCCGTGAACCATGTCCGTCGGTCTGAAATCTACGTCCCACTTCCGGCATCATATCCTGACGGAGGCGTCGGGAATCGGGACATTGTCCTTGTTGACCAGAACGATCGGCGCGTCGGAACCGTCGATCCGGACCACCAGCAGGCGCATGTCCCATTGTCCTCCGTTGCGGACTGCGTGCGAGATTGCAGAGCCGCTTCCCTTGTCCCCGTGGATCGGAATATCGAGCTTCGCATCCCCGGTGCCGTCCCAATTGACGGTGACATTGCCGTTGATCCAAAAGCTGTCGTCCAGATCGGCTCCGATCGCTGCCTTCACACGATCGTCGGCACGAATTGAATCCATTGTCATCTGGTAAGCTTCGCTGCTCTTCATAAAGTAGGGAATTCCGACGATCAGCCCGGCAGCGCTACCAATCATCACGATCCAGATGAGCAGCCCGGCGATCGCCCAGTTGCGCTGGGTCCTGCGGAAATGCTCCGCGTCATGCCAGTAACGGTTGCGCCAGGCCCAACGGCTGCCCCGCGCGCCAAGCACGAATATCATCACGATATTGACCACCGGTATCAGCGCCAGCAGCGCAACGTATGTGCTGTTCCCGATCCCCCATATCCAGTTCAAGAAAAACGCACCCCAATTCCAGCGATCGAGTTCCGCCGGGATTTCGGCCGGTTGATTGAGCGGTTGACCGGCCATGATGCAGTTCCCCCCGTCATTGCCCGCGAATGCGCGGGCGCGGTTCCTGACCTATCCGCGCGGCTCGAACTGCACGTCGATGGGCGGGCGAAGCGCGTTCGCCAGCCGGTTTGTCTGGTTGGCCATGCCGACCACGGCAAGAAGTTCCATCATCTGCGCTTCGCTCATGCCCAGCTTGCGCGCCGACGCCGTATGCGAATAGGTGCAGTATTCGCAGCCATTCGTCGCCGATACAGCGATATAGATCATTTCCTTGACCAATGGATCCAGCGCACCCGGCGCCATCACTTCCTTGATCGTTTCCCAGGTTCGCTTGAGCACGGCCGGGTCGTGCGCGAGCACCTTCCAGAAATTATTGACCCAGTCGACCTGGCGCGTCGCCATTATGTCGTCATAGACGGCGCGCACGGCCTCGTCGGCCATCTCGTATTCGATAAGAGGTACGAGCGGTTTTCCGGTCATCGACAAACTCTCTTCTGGTGCGGGCAGGAACCGCCGCCCCTGCCCAGTGGCGCCGCTTGCCCTAGTCTGCCCCGCGAAGATCGGCTTCGGCAAGGTCGAGCGCCTTCAAAATGCGGTCACCGGCCATATCGATCGTCGCGCGGGTCCAGATCAGCGGCGGCGACAGGATCATCGTGTCGCCGGTCGCCCGCATCATCATGCCCTGCGCGATCGCGTGGTCACGCACCGCAACTGCCGCGCTGCCGGCCGGCTGGAAACGCTCGCGCGTCTCCTTGTCCTTGACGATCTCGATCGCACCCATCAGGCCGACGCTGCGAACCTGGCCGACCAGCCCGTGACTGGAAATCCGCTCCTTCAGCATCATTGCGAAATAGGGCCCGGTGTCGGTCCGCACCCGCTCGACCAGCCCTTCCCGCTCGATGATCTCGAGATTCTTGAGCGCCACCGCGCAGGCCACCGGATGCCCGGAATAGGTATAGCCGTGGTAGAACTCGCCGCCCTTCTCGACCAGGGTCGAGGCGATCCTGTCGCCGACCAACAGCGCCGACAGCGGCTGGTAGCCCGAAGTCAGCGCCTTGGCGGTGGTGATCGTGTCGGGCTCGATGCCGAACGTCTGGGCGGCGAACCATTCGCCCGTCCGGCCATAGCCGGTGATGACCTCGTCGAGCATCAGGAGCACGTCGTATTTGCGGCAGATTCGCTGGATTTCCGGCCAGTAGCTCGCTGGCGGGATTTTCACGCCTCCCGCCCCCATGATCGGTTCGCCGATGAAGGCCGCGACATTGTCCGCGCCCGCTTCCAGGATGGCATCCTCGACGGCCTTGGCTGCGCGCAAGCCGAAATCGTGATCGCTTTCCCCCGGCAGCGCGAGCTCATAAGCATAGGGCATCATCACGTGGACGATATTGGGCACGGCGCCGCCAAGCTGGCTGTGCATGCCGTCCATGCCGCCGAGCGAAGTGCCCGCCACGGTCGAGCCGTGATAGGCCATGGTGCGCGAGATGATGCGATTCTTCTGCGGCTTGCCTTCGAGCACCCAATAATGGCGGACCAGCCGCAGCGCCGTGTCGTTGGCCTCCGATCCGGACGAGCCGTAAAACACCTGGTTGATGTTCTTCGGCGCGATCTCGGCGAGCTTCTTCGCAAGCAGCACCGGCGTCGGCGTCGAGCATTTGAAGAAGGAATTATAGTAGGGCAGCTCCTTCATCTGAGCATAAGCGGCTTCCGCGAGCTCATTTCGGCCGTAGCCGATATTGACGCACCACAGCCCTGCCATGCCGTCGAGCAGTTCATTGCCCTCGGAATCGTAGATGAAAGGCCCGTCGGCGCGGGTGATCATGCGCGAGCCCGCGCCGCGCAATTCCTTGTGGTCGGTGAATGGATGGATGTGATGCGCGGCGTCGATCGCTTGCAGCTGCGACAGCGAGTAGTTCTGGTAAGTCATGGAGTTGTTCCTTCCAGTTAAATCGATCCGGCAACAGCCGGGTGCGAATTCAGCGGAAGGCTGGCGGCGAATAGCCGATGCGGGCGCAAAGCCGCAGGAGCTCGGCATGCAGCGTGCGCCGCGAGGGAACCGAAGCGAATTGCGAACGCACTGGGAGAAGGCGTGCAGGGCTCATGACGCGACTGTAGCGGAAGGAGTACGAACCGTTCAAGCGCGGGCTGCGGCCGAGAGGCGAACTCAGCCCTTGCCCAGAAACGCCAGCAGCTTTTCCGCGTCGGCGGGCGCTGCGCTCTTCACGTCATTGTCGAAGAAGCACCATACGTCGCGACCCTCCTTGCGCCACTTCCGGATGCTTTTCGCGCACTTCTTGAGCGCGGCGGCGGAATAGCTGCCATGGTAGCGGCCGCTCGTTCCGTGGTTGCGGACATAGACCCAGTCCGCAGTCACCTCCAAAGGCGCGGGAGCAGACGCATGGTCGGACAGGCAGAGCGATATATTGTGGTCGCGCAGCAGGTAGAAAACAGACGCTTCGTACCAACTCGCATGGCGAAACTCGAAGCAGTAACGGCGCGAGCGCTTCAACCTCTTCAGAAATGCCGCCAAACGTTCCCGGTCGGCGCGCATCTGCGGCGGAAGCTGAAAGAGAACGGGTCCGGCCTTGTGCCGAAGCAGGTCGACGCGATCGTAGAGCAGCTTCAGCGATTCGTCTTCGACGAGAAGCTTCTTGAAATGGGTGAGGAAGCGCGAAGCTTTCCAGGTGAAGCGGAAATCGTCCGGCACAGCATTGAACCATCCCTGCACCGCCTTCGGCGTCGGCGTCCGGTAGAACGGCGCATTCAGTTCGGTGGCGCCGAAGCGCGAGGCATAGTAGCTGAGCGCATCTTTCTTCCTGACCTCCTTCGGATAGAACGGGCCCCACCAGTCGGCGTAGTGCCAGCCCGATGTGCCGATGCGCAGCTCGCCGGCACGGGTGTCCTTCCCCTTCTTCCTGACCTTGTTCATCGACGGTCAACGCGGCAGCCGACGATTGGTGGCAGGCGGCCCTAGGCAACTGCGCCGCGAAGCCGCCCGATCGCGAACCGGCTGATATCGTGCCGCGTTTCGCCCTTAATCGCCAGATCGGCCAGCACCTCGCCGATAACGCTCGCAAACTTGTAGCCGTGGCCTGAGCAGGGCGACGCAATGACGATGCGCGGGTCCTCCGGCGAAAGGTCGATGACGAAATCCTCGTCCGGCGTCTTGGTGTAGATGCAGGTGCGCATATTCTTCAGCGGACCGGCGGCCGCCGGCAGATAGGCCTCAAGAAAGTCGCGCATCCGCTTTTCGTCGGCCGGTCCGGCATCCTGCCTCGCCTCGTCCGCTCGCGTCCAGATCCCGCTGCCATGGTGCGAGGCGCATTTGAAGCCGCTGCCCGAGAAATCCGGAAAGCCGTAGGCGATGTCGTCTTCCCCGTCGATGATGAATACCGGCAATTTGCCGAGACGCACGGCGTCGGGTTCGCGCGGTGCAAACCAGCACAGCACCTGCCGACTGAGCACAAGGTGCGGCTTCAATTCGGGGACCAAGCCAGCGATCCAGGGACCGGCGGCAATCACCACGTTCGCGGCTTCGATCACGCACCCCTCCAGCACGACCCGCACGCCGCCCGAGGTCGGTTCGACACCGAGAACAGGCGTGTTCACGAGCATTTCCGCGCCCGCCGCCCGGGCCAGCTTCAAATGCAGCGCATTGGCGAGTTCCGGCTGCAGGAAACCGCCATCGGGCTGCCACACTGCCGAATAATCTCGGGGCAGCGTGAACTGCGAATATCGTTTCGCAATTTCGCCTGTGTCGAGCACCTCGTGCTCCAGCCCGTGCAGACGGCTCGCCGCCAGCGAGCCCTCGACGATGACGCTGCCCGGCTTGCCTATTTCGAGCACGCCGGTGACGGTCAGCACCTTTTCCCCGGCAAGCCGCTCGAGTTCGCGCCAATTCTCGTAGGCGCGCCGGGCCAGCGGCACATAGCTCGGATGCTCGAAATAGCCGAGCCGTATGGCGCGCGACTCGCCATGCGACGAGCCGCGATCGTGGCCGGGTTCGAACTGCTCAATGCCGACGACGCGCCTGCCCCGCCGGGCGAGGTGGAACAGCGCCGCACTACCCATCGCGCCGAGGCCGATCACCGCCACGTCATAGGCGGTCAATTCGCTTCCCTTCCGGCATGTCGCTTCCCTCGCGCTAGTAGTCGCCGCCTCCGCAATGATGGCAGGACCGCCGGTCCATTATGCCGGCCAAATTCCGTATTGCCACGAGGAAGTCCATGACCGCTGCCCTTAATCCCGCCGAACCAGTATTGGCAGGCGATCGTGCGCGCCGCGGCGGCCGCGCGGGCAAGCGCGCCGGCGGCGCCTCGGCGTTCGAGCAGCCGCCCTTCCGCCAGCTGAAAATCCCCTTTGCACCGACGAGGCTCATCTCCGACGACCAGCTCGAATCGATCCACCTCGCCTCGCTGCGCGTTCTGAAGGAGATCGGCGTCGACGTGCTGCACGACGAGGCGCGCCGCATCATGAAGGCGCACGGCGCGGATGTACGCGAGGGCAGCGAGCGCGTGCGCTTCGACAGCGACCTGATTTTGGAGCTGATCGCGCATTGCCCATCCGAATTCACGCTGCACGCCCGCAATCCCGAGCACAATGTCCGCTTCGGCGGTAACAATCTGGTCCTGTCGCAGATGGCGTCAGCGCCGAACTGCTCCGACCTCGACCGTGGCCGCCGGCCGGGCAACCAGGAGGATTTCCGCAACTTCCTGAAGCTGGCGCAGATGCACAATATTCTGCAGACGACCGGCGGCTACCCCGTCGAGCCGGTGGATATCCATCCGTCGGTGCGTCACCTCGAATGCATCCGCGATCTGGCGACGCTGACCGACAAGGTGTTCCACATCTATTCGCTCGGCAAGGAGCGCAATGTCGACGGCATCGAGATCGCCCGCATCGCCCGTGGCATCTCCCGCGAGCAGTTGCAGGACGAGCCGTCAGTCTACACGATCATCAACACCAACTCGCCGCTGAAGCTCGACCTTCCGATGATGGAAGGCATTATCCAGATGTCAGGCAACGGCCAGGTCGTCATCGTCACGCCGTTCACCCTCTCCGGCGCGATGGCCCCGGTCACCATCGCAGGCGCCCTGGTGCAGCAGAATGCCGAGGCGCTGTCGGGCATCGCGTTTGCGCAAATGGTCAAAAAGGGCGCGCCGGTCGGCTATGGCGGCTTTACCTCCAATGTCGACATGAAGTCGGGCGCGCCGGCCTTCGGCACGCCGGAATACATGAAGGCGCAGATGATCGGCGGACAGCTCGCCCGGCGCTACAAAATCCCCTACCGCACTTCCAATGTCTGCGCCGCAAACGCCATGGACGCGCAGGCTGCCTATGAAAGCGTGTTTTCGCTGTGGGGCGCCATTCAGGGCGGAGCGAACTTCATCCTGCATTCCGCAGGCTGGCTGGAAGGTGGACTGCGCTGCTCCTACGAAAAGACCATCCTCGACATCGACCTTCTTCAGATGGTCGCTGAGTTCTTGACCCCGCTGGACCTTTCGGAAGAAGCGCTCGGCATAGACGCCATCCGCGACGTCGGGCCGGGCGGACATTTCTTCGGCACCCAGCACACGCAGGATCGCTACAAGACCGCGTTCTATTCGCCGATCATTTCCGACTGGCGCAATTTCGAGACCTGGGCGGAAGCCGGCAGCCCGACGGCCGTCGAAAAGGCGAACCGCGTCTGGAAAGAGCGGCTGGCGACCTACGAAAAGCCCTACATGGACCCGGCAATCGCCGAAGAACTGGACGCCTTCGTCGAAAAGCGCCGGCTCGAAGGCGGCGCGCCGACGGATTTTTGATGCAGACGCGCACGACAGACGTTGACGCCATGTCCCCCGCTCCTGCCTTGATCACCTCGCGCGCGGCGGTGGCGACCGTCTTCCTGTGTTTCGGTCTCGCGATCGGCTTGCTGGGCGGCTCCGTTCCCGAGATCGCCCGCCTTGCCGGCACATCGGCGGAAATAGTTGGCTCGGCTTTCTTCGGCGCCAGCATCGCTGGCATCTTGGGCCTGACCCTTGCCGGCCGCATCGGCGGCGGCGTCAGTCTGAAGAAGCGCCTGCTCATCCTGCTCCTGCTCGCTGCGGTGAGTCTGGCTGTGCTGTTCCACACGGCAAGCGCAGCCGCGCTGATCGCCAGCCTTTTCATATTCACTTTCTTTTTGGCCAGCATCGACCTCGTGATGAACAGCGAGGGCGTCGCGGTGGAACGTGACCTCGACCGGCCCGTTCTCTCCGGATTTCACGGTCTTGCTTCGCTCGGTGTCGGGCTGGGCGCCATCAGCGGCAGCTATCTTTCGGTGACGGCGGGCCTTTCGGCGACGGCGGTCGTGAGCCTGCTGGTGCATGCGCTCGCCATTCTCGCCGTCGTGCTCGGCACGCCCGACCGCGGCGCGACGCAGCCTGTCGACGCCGGATCGAGTTGGTTCTGGCCCCCAGCCGCGCTCGTTGCCCTGTCATTGGTGCTTGGCGTCTCGATGGCCGGCGAGATGGCCGCCACCATGTTCTCCGCCCAGACGCTCGTCGATCAGGCGCCGGCGCTCGCTGCCTATGCCGGCGCAGGAGCAACCGCCTTCGCGCTGTTCCAGGCCACTGTCCGCCTGGGTGGCGACCGCCTGCGCGCGCTGCTGGGCGACGAGCGGCTGATCCGCGTCTCGCTCGCGGCCGCCTTCCTGGGGTTTGCTGTGATCGCAACCTCCTCCAGCTTCGCGGTCAGCGCGTTCGGCTTTGCCGCCGTGGGTGTCGGCACCGCCTGCATCGTGCCCTGCGGCTTTGCCGCGGCGGCTCGGATGTCGGCGAAGCCGGCGGCAGCGGTGATCAGCATGCTGTCGCTGATCACCGGGCTCGTCCGAATCCCTGCTCCGCTCGCCTACGGCTGGCTTGCCGGGGAGATCGGCTTCGCTCCCGCCTACCTTCTTTACGCCCTGCTCGCCGCCGCGGCGCTTTTCCTGGCGTTTTTTGCAGTCGGCCGGGCCCGCCTTAGGAGTTCCGAATGAAGCATCGTATCGAAGCAAATGACGGGAGAACCTCATGAAACTCACCCCCATCAACGCGCCCGATGCGCCGCAGCCGCTCGGCGGCTATGTCCAGGCGATGGAAGTTACTGACGCCAAGCGCCTGCTTTTCATCAGCGGCCAGATTCCTCAAGCGACCGACGGCAGCGTGCCTGAACGGTTCGAGGATCAGGCTCGACTGGTGTGGCAGAACGTGATCGCTCAGCTACGGACGGCTGACATGACGCTCGACAATCTGGTCAAGGTCACGATCTTCCTCTCCGATAGGCAGTACATCCCCGACTACCGCAAAGTCCGGCAGGAAGTGCTTCAGGGCAGGCAGATCGGGTTGACGACGATCATCACCGGAATCTTCGACGAAAAATGGCTGCTGGAGATCGAAGCCATCGCCGCTGCCTGACGCACCTCATTTCTTGATTCGATTTACGCACAAACGGACGCAATTTCATGAAATCCCACGCAAAAGCGGTTGTCATCGGCGGCGGCGTCGTCGGCGCTTCGGTTCTCTTCCATCTGGCCAAGGCCGGCTGGAAGGACGTCATGCTGATCGAGCGCTCGGAGCTGACCTCCGGCTCGTCCTGGCACGCCGCCGGCGGCTTCCATACGCTGAACGGCGATCCAAACGTCGCCAAGCTCCAGGCCTATACGGTGCAGCTCTACAAAGAGTTGGAGGAGATCTCCGGCCAGTCCTGCGGCCTGCACCTGACCGGCGGCGTGATGATGGCCGATACGCCCGAGCGCATGGATTTCCTGCGGCTGACCCACGCCAAGGGCCGCTATCTCGGCATGGAGACCGAACTGATCACGCCGTCCGAGGCCAAGGCGATGTTTCCGCTGATGGACGAGACGAATTTCGTCGGCGCTATGTGGGACCCTGTCGAGGGCCATCTCGACCCATCGGGCACCACCCACGCCTACGCCAAGGCGGCGAAGAAGCTCGGCGCGGAAATCGTGCTGCGCAACCGCGTCGTAGAACTGACGCAGGAGGTCGACGGCACCTGGAACGTCGTGACCGAACAGGGCACGGTGAAGGCCGAGCATGTCGTCAATTGCGGCGGCCTGTGGGCGCGCGAGATCGGCCGCATGGTTGGGCTCGAACTGCCCGTGCTCGCCATGGAGCATATGTATCTTCTGACCGAGGACATGCCGGAGGTCGTCGAGTTCAACAAGTCAACCGGCCGCGAGATGATCGGCGTCATCGACTTCAAGGGCGAGATCTACACCCGCCAGGAGCGCAACGGCGTACTACTCGGCACCTATGAGAAGGCAGCAACGCCATGGTCGCCGGTGGAGACGCCGTGGAGTTTTGGCCACGAACTGCTGGCGCCGGACCTCGACCGCATCGCGCCGTCGCTGGAAGTTGGCTTCCGCCATTTCCCGGGCCTCGAGAAGGCCGGCATCAAACAGATCATCAACGGCCCCTTCACCTTCGCGCCTGACGGCAACCCTCTGGTCGGTCCTGTGCAGGGCCTGACCAATTACTGGACGGCTTGCGCCGTAATGGCTGGCTTCAGCCAGGGCGGCGGCGTCGGCCTGGCGCTGTCCAACTGGATGGTGCATGGCGATCCCGGCTTCGACGTCTGGGGCATGGATGTCGCCCGCTTCGGCGAATGGGCGACGCTGCGCTACACGAATGCCAAGGTTCGCGAAAACTATTCGCGCCGCTTCTCCATCCGCTTTCCCAACGAGGAATTGCCGGCGGCAAGGCCGGCGCAGACGACGCCGCTCTACGACACGATGGTGACCAACAACGCTGTCATGGGCGACAGTTGGGGCCTCGAAACGCCGCTCTGGTTCGCGCCGAAGGGCACGGAACCCAAGGACATCGTTTCCTTCCATCGCTCCAACGATTTCGAGCACATCGGCAATGAGGTCCGGGCCACCCGCGAGCGCGTCGGCGTCACCGAGATCGCGAATTTCGCGAAATATGAAGTCGCCGGGCCGGGTGCCGAGGATTTCCTCAACCGGCTCATGACTAACCGCATGCCGAAAACCGGTCGCCTCGTGCTGACGCCGATGCTCAATGAGTTCGGCAGGCTGATTGGCGACTTCACCATCGCCAAGGCCGCCGAAGAACGTTTCATGATCTGGGGCTCGTCGGCCGCCCAGAAATACCACATGCGCTGGTTCGAAAGGCACCTGCCCAAGGACGGATCGGTCCGGCTGCACCGCTTCGATCAGACGCTGGTCGGGCTGTCGATCGCCGGCCCGTGCTCGCGCGATCTGCTGGCCAAGCTAGTCGATATCGACGTTTCGACGAAAAACTTCCGCTTCATGGATTTCCGCGAGATCGCGGTCGGCGGTGCGCCCAGCATGGTCAACCGCGTCACCTATACAGGCGATCTCGGCTATGAGATCTGGATGGCGCCGGCCTATCAGCGCCTGGTCTATGCGGCGATCAAGCAGGCGGGCCAAGAATTCGGCATCGTCGATTTCGGCATGCGCGCGCTCTTGTCGATGCGGCTCGAGAAGAATTTTCCGACATGGTTCCGCGAGTTGCGGCCGATCTACGGTATCTTCGAAGGTTCGATGGATCGCTTCATCAAGCTGGACAAGAACGATTTTATCGGCCGCGAGCAAGCGGCGAAGGAGCAGGCGGAAGGGCCGAAGCTGCGCCGCGTTTCGTTTATGGTCGATGCGATCGACGCCGATGTGATGGGCGATGAGCCGATCTGGGCGAAGGCCGGCGCGACGGATTACCGAACGGTCGAAGCCCCGCACGGCTTCGGCGCGCCGAGGTATGATGTCACCGGCAAAAAGGTCTGTGGCTCGGCGGCGGCTAACGGCAACGATTCATCCGGCATTCGCGGCATCGTCGATGGCGATTGGCGGGTGGTCGGCTGGGTGACGTCGGGCGGCTATGCGCATTACGTCCAGAAATCGATGGCCCAGGGCTATGTGCCCGCCGCCCTCGCCCAGAACGAGAGCGAAGGCCTGTTCGAGATCGAGATCCTCGGGCGTCGCCGCCCCGCCCGCATCAACATTGCGCCGCCCTTCGACCCGAGCGGCGAAAAGATGCGGACGTAAAGCGCGTTACCCCTCACAAGGTCCGGGCGACATGGAAAATACTCCCCAAAGCACCTTCGGCCGCCACCGCAAGATCATGCCGTTCGATGCGGCAGCGCTCGATGTGTTGCAGACGCAATCCCGGCAAAAAGCCGCCTCCCTGAACCAGCATATTCTCGGCTATGGCGCGCTGGCCGAAACGGAATGGGCGGCGGCTGGCATACCAGCCCCCGATCTGCCGGCCATGCGAAAATACCGCCTGGAGCGTATCCGCGCCGAGTTACGACGGCGCGACTATGCAGGCGTCCTGCTCTATGATCCGATCAATATCCGCTACGTCACCGACGCGACAAACATGCAGGTCTGGGTGACGCACAACGCCACCCGTTATTGTTTCGTCGCCACGGATGGCCCGATCATCCTCTTCGACTATCATCATTGCGAGCATCTTTCCGATCACGCGGGCGTGGTGGACGAGGTTCGGCCCGCCGTCTCCTGGATCTATTTCTATGGTGGCGAGCTCGTGCCCAGACGCGTTGAACGCTGGGCATTGGGGATCGTCGACCTTTTGGCCGAGCACGGCGGCGGCAACCGGCGGCTTGCGGTCGACCACATCGACGCCGAACCGGTGGCGGAACTCGCGCAGCATGGCATATCCGTGCACAATGGCGAGCAGATCATGGAACGCGCCCGCATGATCAAATCGCCGGACGAGCTTTTGGGCATGCGCCGCTCGATCGCCGCCTGCGAGGCCGCAATGGCTGAAATGGAGTCCGCGCTGAAGCCGGGAATCTCCGAAAACGAGTTATGGGCGGAACTGCATCGCGGCAACATCGTGCGCGGCGGCGAGTGGATCGAAACTCGGCTTCTGTCGTCCGGCCCGCGCACCAACCCGTGGTTCCAGGAGTGCTCGTCGCGCATTATCGAGGAGGGAGATTTCGTGTCATTCGACACTGATCTTATCGGTCCCTACGGATTTTGCGCCGACATCTCGCGCACCTGGCTCTGTGGCGACGGTGCTCCGTCCGACGAGCAGCGGGACCTCTATGCCATCGCGGCGGAGCAGATCGCCTTCAACCGCGAACTGCTGAGGCCGGGCGTGACGTTGAAGGAACTGTCCGACACCGCGCGGCATCCGCCCGAGGACTGCATGCCAAACCGCTATGGCTCGCTCTATCATGGCGTCGGCTTGGCGGACGAGTATCCAGGTGTCCCACACCGCGTCGACTGGAAGGAGGACACGCCCGACGACGTTCTTCTGCCGGGCATGGTTCTGTGCGTCGAAAGCTATACCGGCCGGCTCGGCGGGCGCGAGGGCGTGAAGATCGAGGAGCAGGTGCTGATCACCGAAACCGGACCCGAGCAGCTTTCGAGCTATCCGCTCGATGCAAGGCTGCTCGGACGCTGACGGTTACCCCGCCTTCTGGGTGGCAACCTTGGCCTCGGCCTCTTCGTCGCTCATCCGCGAAAAATAACTCGCGACCAGCGCGCCCGAGACATTGTGCCAGACGCTGAAAACCGCGCTCGGCACCGCCGCCAGCGGCGAGAAATGCGCGTTGGCCAGTGCCGCGCCCAGGCCGCTGTTCTGCATGCCGACTTCGATGCTGATGGCCTTGCGCTTGGCCAGCGAGAGGCCGGCAAACCGAGCGGCGAAATAGCCGAGCAGCAGGCCAAACCCGTTGTGCAGGACCACGACGGCGAAAATCAGCAGGCCGGACTGGCTGATGGCGGCCTTGTTGACGGCGACAACGGCGGCGACAATCAGCACGATGCCGACCACGCTGACCAGCGGCAACGCGGGAATCGCTGCTTTCACGACGCCCGGCACGATCTTCTGCAGTATGAAGCCGAGCGCCAGCGGAACCAGTATGACCTTCACGATGCTCAGGAACATGCTCATTGCGTCCACGGGGAGATATTGGTTGGCAAAGAACCACACCAGGAACGGCGTGACGATAGGCGCAAGCAGCGTCGTCACGCTGGTGCATGCAACGCTCAGCGCCACGTCGCCCTTGCTGAGATAGGTCATGACGTTGCTGGCCGTACCGCCGGGGCAGCAGCCGACGAGGATCACGCCGGCGGCGACTTCCGGCGACATCGGGATTACCCGTGTCAGCAGCACCGCCGGAAGCGGCATGACGATGAATTGCGACAGAACGCCGACCGCCACATCGAAGGGCCGGCGCGCCACTTCAGCGAAATCCTTGGCCGAGATCGTCAGGCCCATGCCGAACATGATGATGCCGAGCAGCACAACGATCCAGGGCGCAAAGACGCTGAAGGTCACCGGCAGCACGAAGCCGAGCAGGGCGAACAAGATGACCCAGACGGCGAAGCTGCGGCCGACAAAGTTCGAGAACGCGGCAATGGTTTTCACAATCGGACTTCCTTGAGATTTTCGGGGGAACGTCTCGCGCGAGACAGAAAGTTGCGCGCTTTTCCCGCCAAACCGACGAATTGGCAACCCCAAAGCGGCTGATGAGACATTCTATGCCAAATGGAGACGAGCCGCTGGCGCAGCCGAAACGTCCCGCAGGCAGGCTTGGCAAGCAACGGTTTCTGGCGTGGCCCGAAGTATATCGGCGGCTCAGGCCCGAAGTGGGATGACCGGCGCGGTGCGCGAGGCAATATAGGGCAGGCCCTTACGTCGCTTTGTCCAGCCGACAACCTGAACGTCGCGTGCCGCCGGCTCGAAACGCTGAGCCAGCGCCCAGCTCCGGCAATCGATCGCGCAGATATCGGCGCGGCCTTCGGCAACGGCGACGACCGAGGCCCGATGGCCGCCGGTTTCGATGTGTTCGGAAAAGATTCCGAGATTTTGGCCCATCGCCTCCAGATCGCGCATCAAGGCTATGATGCCCGACATGGAGTCCGTGCTGTTGAAGGCGAAGCGCCTGTTGCGCAGGAGATCGAGTGGAATGAGAGAGCGCCCGCCGGCCGGAGACGGCATGTGCTTCTGCCCTTCATCGCGCCGCATCAAGATCGCGCTTGAATAAAACTCGCCCTGCCCGCCTTCGAACCCGTCATAGCTCGGCTGGCCGATCACCTGCACATGCCGTGACAGCCCCTGCTCCATCGGTCCCCAGCAGGTCTGGGCCAATAGCAGCTTCGGGTGCAGCCAGACGGCGGGGAAGTCGAGTTCATCGGGCGGCAGGCTTGCCGGATCCGGCGCGAGGATTTCGCCATCCGCCCCGCACAGGCCGCCTGGCACGGTGGGCATATCGGCGTTCCGCCGAACCAGCCTTTCCGGCGCGTCCAAGCCTGCGGCGCGAAAAGCCTCGCGCAGCCGCGCCCATTCGGCATCAGTTTCGGCCCGGCTTTCGGGCCAGTCATACATCGGGAGGGCCGCGATGAATTCGCTCATGCGCGCATATCGACTGCTGTATTGGGAAGACGCAAGTACTGGCTGCTCATTCCTTCGGCGGCTCGGCCGGCACGGGAACGGAGCCAAGGCCATGCACGGAGCGGCCACGAACGCGCGGCTTGAAGGCGCGACCGGCTTCCGGCGCGCGGCGCAGCACCGGATGGACCACCGGCTCCTTGGCGCGGAATGCGAACTCCTTCATCAGCGCCAGATAGTTCGGGAACACATAGCCCCTGTTCATCGCAATCCATTCGTCGCGGCGCTCGGCAAACAGCTGCGGCAGGCGATACCATGCCACCGTCGGGCTTTTGTGGTGGACGAGATGCAAATTGTTGTTGAGGAACAGAAAAGCGAGCGGCGATTTTTCGACGATGATCGTGCGCCCGTCCGGCCGTTCCGACCATTGATGCTCGGCGAAGGTGCGCATCGATATGAAGGACTGCCCGAGCCAGACCGGAACCAGTATGTAGAGCCAGAGCGGGATGGCGAAGACGAACACGATGATCGGCAGCACGATCGCCAGGCCTGCGGCGTGCAGCAGCCACGCCTTGCGCACTGCACGGTCGCCCTCCGCGATCAGCTTCGCTTCGGCGAGCAGGAAGCCGGCCGTGCCGAGCACGGGGCCGAGCACGAACCGCCCCATCATGGTGTTGTTGACGGCGAGCAGCGTCTTCAGCGCGGCGGGCAGATCGTCGTGCTGCCAGAAGGCGCGGTAATAGCTTTCCGGATCGTCGAATGGATCGGTCAGGCTCTCGTCCGCGTGGTGACGCAGATGCAGTGCCCGGAAACGCCGGAACGGATAGACCAGCCCGATCGGCAGGCCGACCAGCGCTTCGTTGATCCAGAGTTTTCGGGTCGGGTGGCCGTGCGCGGCTTCATGCATCAAGGACGACTGCATTGCCAGAAGCACACCAAGCACCAAAAGGGAGACGACTGGATAGGCCGGCCACAAGAAGAACGCCGCCCCCGCCCAGGAGGCATAGGTTGCAGCGATCAGCCCCACCGTCGGCCATTCAATGGCCGGCGCCCCGCTTCGCCGCTTGCCCGCAATTCTCGTCATGCCTCGGCCACCGCCCCAGTCGCCGGAGTGCAAATCACTCCTGACATGATGTTGTCAGCAGCGCCGGCTAACTTCAACGAGACAATGCGCACAGTGTGTTGATATTGCGCACCTTGAACAGCAGATGTTATGTTTAGTCACCAAAATGGTGGATTTTGATTTCGCGTGGCGCGCCATCCTGCCGCTGCGTAAGGAAAATTTAACCCGATCGGGAGGTGAAATTGGATAAGCGCGATTTGTCAGGAGTGTTTCGCGAGCGCCTCAAGATCCTTCTGCAGCGCGCGGGGGTCAATCAGTCCGCTTTCGCTGAATCGGTGGGCATAGACCGCTCGGCGCTGTCGCAACTGCTGTCCGGCGCCACCACCCGCCTGCCCCGCGCCGAGACGCTGCTGACGATCGCGGCCGAGCATCGCGTCTCGCTCGACTGGCTGATGGGTCTCAGCCAGGACGAAGCGCTCACCGGCGAAATCCGCGCCAGCCTCGAAATCGAGGAGGCCTATGGCGGCTTCGACCGGACCTTGCTGGCAAAATGGCATGGCGAGGCCGCGGGCACCAAGATCCGCTATGTGCCGGCCGGCATCCCCGACCTCCTGCGCACCGAGGCGTTGATCGACTACGAGTCGGACATTTCCAACAGGAGCCGCGAGGCGCAAGCCGGCGAGACGCAATACCGCATCGATTACAACCGCCGGCCAGAGACCGACATGGAGGTCTGCATGCCGCGCCACACACTGGAGATCTTCGCCCGGGGGCTCGGCGTGTGGGACGGATTTCCCGAGGCGGCGAGGCGCGAACAGCTGGAGCACATGGCGACGCTGCTCGACGATCTCTATCCGACCTTCCGGCTGTTTCTCTATGACGGCCGGATGCGCTATTCCGTGCCTTATACGATTTTCGGGCCCTACCGCGCCGCGATCTATGCCGGGGACATGTATCTGGTGCTGAACGCCACGCAGCCGATCCGGGCGCTGACCCGGCATTTCGACGACTTGATCCGCGCCGCCGAAATCAATGCGCATGAGGCGGCTGCATTCGCCAGAACTCTGGCGAAAACCGGCGCGGTGGCGAGATAGTGAATGCGCTTCGGCGGCGCCTTGTCCATTGACTAGACATAAAGACTTGTTTATATCGTTATCCTTCTGGAAGTTCCTAAAGGCGACAAACCATGACCAATCCGATCGACGCGCTGCTGGCCGAAAAGGGCGTCCTGCTCGCCGACGGCGCGACGGGCACCAATCTGTTCGCCATGGGCCTGGAAGCCGGCGAGGCGCCGGAACTCTGGAACGAGACCGCTCCAGAAAAGATCACGGCGCTGCACCAGAATTTCGTCGACGCGGGCGCCGACATCATCCTCACCAACTCGTTTGGCGGAACGCGCCACCGGCTGAAACTGCACCACGCGCAGGATCGTGTGCACGAGTTGAACAAGCGCGCGGCCGAGATCGCGCGCGCCGTGGCGGACAAGGCCGGGCGCAAGGTCATCGTCGCGGGCTCCGTCGGCCCGACCGGCGAACTGCTCCAGCCGCTCGGCGCGATGACTTATGACGAGGCGGTTCACGCCTTTTCCGAACAGATAAAGGGCCTGAAGGAAGGCGGCGCGGAAATTGCGTGGATCGAAACGATGTCCGCGCCCGACGAAGCCAAGGCCGCGGCGCAAGCCGCGATTGACGCCGGCATGCCCTACACCTACACGGTTTCCTTCGACACCGCCGGCCGCTCGATGATGGGCCTGGCGCCGAAGGATATCCACGGTCTTGCCGAAGGACTTCCCGAAAAACCAGTCGCGGTCGGCGCCAATTGCGGGGTCGGCGCTTCCGACATCCTGTCGTCGCTGCTCGACATGACTGCGGCGAAGCCCGAGGCGACCGTGATCGTCAAGGGCAATTGCGGCATTCCGGAATTCCGCGGCACCGAAATCCACTATTCCGGTACTCCCGAACTGATGGCCGACTATGTCAGGCTGGCGGTCGACGGCGGCGCGAAAATCATCGGCGGCTGCTGCGGCACGTCGTTCGAGCATCTTGCGGCGATGCGGCATGCGCTCGACGCGCACCGCAAATCGGCCCGCCCGACGGTGGAGGCGATCGTCGAGCGCATCGGTCCGATGCGCAACAAGCAGGCGAGCCAGAGCGGTGGCACCGGCGAGACCAGCGACGCCCGCCGCGAGCGCCGCCGCGCGCGGGCCTGACGGCGGGGTCTTCAAAGAACGGCAATGTCGCATCGAAACCATGCCGAAGCGTAGCTCGGTTTCGGCAGGCGTGGACAAAGCTGTGAGGCTTCAAAAAAACGGCGGGGACAACCGCCCTCGCCGTCTTACTCAGCGTTTTCAGCCCGGGCCGCCAAGTACCGCTTCGCTCAGCACGTGATGATAGTGTTCTTCCCGCTCCTCTAGCCATGCGTAAGCCTGCGGCCAGCTTGCAGGATCGGTGACTGGGAGCGGCAGGTTGGTGAGGTAGCAGCAGCCCTCATAGCCGCGCAGGCTGGCATCCAGCGCCAGGCCGAGATCCGGCTCATAGGCTTCTAGACGGTTCGCCGTGGTCGCAAAGCGTTCCCCGCGCTGTCCCCTGACGAACAGGCCAACGCTCCGGTTCGTAAGGTACAGCGAGAGGACGAGATCGTCCGACACCCGCCGCCAGCGCGAATAGAGGCTGCCATGCTCGATCCGGACATCCTTCCGGTGGACGATATAGCCGTTCCAGAAGGTCTTGATCTCGGCAGCGGATATCGAACGCAGCCCAGTGCACGCGATATCCCATTCGTCAAGCGCACGGTTCGCCATGGACTAGCCTCTTCGTTTGACCTGTACCGGCCATTCGTCTGCGGAACACGGGATGCGGGCGATGACTACAGGACCACGATAGAAATCCATCTGATCGTGACCAGTACCCAAGCTCGGAAGGCCCTTTTTTCGCCAGTTCATCCGTAATTTCTCCCGCATACCCAAGCCAGAGAATATCACAAGGCCCATATGGGTGGACGAAATCGCGGCTCCGCATGAAAGGCCGGCGGGGACAAACGTCCTCGCCGGCCTGCCTCACCCGCCCATCGGCCAGTTCCCGGTATCAGAAGGACGCCGTCTGAAGGGAACCGGCCGCATCGCCGCTACCGCTTGCCGCTGTCCAGCGCCGAGGCGAGGCGCACCAGCGAGAGGAACTCCGTCCTGTAGCCATAAGGATCGGCTCCACGGGCGGCGGCGGCGATTTCGATGATCTTGTCGTAGCCCAGCTTTTCCGTCTGGTCGGCATTGCGCAGCTTCTGGCCGAAGGCCGCGACCGCGACCGAGAAGCGCTGGTCGTCGCTGGCGGCGGCAAGCGTCGGCGCCTCGTTGGTGGCGGTGACCGGCGTGGTGATCAGCTTCGACACATCACCGTCCGGCAATTTGTAGCGGATCTTCACGAAGGCATATTCCCCGGCATTTTGGACGCCTGACGAACGGTTGGCCGTGGCCGAGCCGTAGCGCAGATTATCGATCATCACCGCCGGGCTGCCCGTCGGCGTGATCTCGTAGATCGCGGTCACCGAATGCCCGGAGCCTATCTCGCCGGCGTCGATGCGGTCATTGTTGAAATCCTCGCGCTTGAGCGCCCGGGTTTCGTAGCCGATCAGCCTGTATTCCGAGACTTTTTCCGTATTGAACTCAACCTGGATTTTCACGTCCTTGGCGATGGGAAACAGCGTAGAGGAGGCGTCCTGAACGAGCACTTTTTCCGCTTCGGCGAGCGTGTCGATATAGGCGGCGGTACCGTTGCCGTTCTGGGCGATGGTCTGCATCATCTGGTCGTTCAAATTGCCGCGGCCGAAGCCGAATACCGAAAGGAACACGCCGCTTTCGCGCTTTTCCTCGATCAGCCGCTTCAACTCGTCGTCGTCGCTCTGGCCGACATTGAAGTCGCCGTCGGTGGCGAGCATGACCCGGTTGACCCCGCCTTCGACGAAGGATTTTTCGGCGAGCCGATAGGCCTCCCGGATGCCCGCCTCGCCGGCCGTCGAGCCGCCGGGAGTAAGCGTGTCGATTGCCTGCAGGATCTTTTCGCGCTCAGACGCCCTGGTCGGTTCGAGCACCGTCCCGGCCGCACCCGCATAGGTGACGATCGAGACTGTGTCGTCAGGCTTGAGCTTGCCGACCAGGAGCCGGAAGGCCGAGCGCAGCAGCGGCAGCTTGTCCTGTTCGTCCATCGAGCCGGAAACGTCGATCAGGAAGACCAGGTTGGCCTTGGGCTGCTCGGCGGGCTTCACGTCAAAACCCTTGATCGCGACGTGCATCAGCCTTGTGTGGTCGTTCCACGGCGTCGGCATGACCGTCACCGTCGAATTGAACGGGGTTTCGGCGGTCTCCGGGCCTTTCCAGTCATAGGGGAAATAGTTGATCATCTCTTCGACGCGCACCGTGTCGGGCTGCGGCAACACCCCTTCCTTCAGCGAACGCCGAACGAAGGAGTAGGACGCGGTGTCGACGTCGACGGAAAAGGTCGAGACTGGGGTTTCCAGCGCGGAGCGGACCGGATTGGTCTCGAATTCCTGGACGCGGTCATTGGATTCCTCCATCGGAATGATTGCGTCGGACGGCGCGTACACCATCTGGTCGGGCATCGATCTGGAGCCGCCGGCAAAGCCGACCGCGCCGCCTATGGGGGCGACGCTCTCGGCCGCAGGCGCCATCGCTGCGGCGGGCGCGGATTGTGGGGCCGGTCGCGGCTCGGCCGACAAGGCCGCGACATCGCGGCGTGCGGCGTCGGCTTCGCTCTTCTTCGGCGAGACCTGGAGCCGCTGATGCGGCGCTTCGGCCACCTCGCGGTCGGTGCCGACCACGAAGGGCGATTGCGGACGGTCCATCAGATAGAATGTGGCGTAACCTGCGATCGGCAGGGCGACGAGCGTCGCCAGCGCCGGCGCCGCCGCGTAGAGCTTCTTCTGCATCATCCCACTCCAGAGCCTTGTTGCTCGTTCGGTGAGACGAAGACCCGGCCGCGATCCTTGGGCCGGGGCGGAAGAATCTTTTTGATCGTAGGCGCGGAGCGCTGCCTGAAGCGCGCGCGACTTCGCGTCCCGGCCCGGAGGCGGCGCGGAAATCGTCCGCAGCATGTCGAGTTCATCGTTCGCCATGGTCACACTTCCCCGACCGAGCGCGTGAGCAGCTTCAGCCGTTTCTTCGCTTCATGGATGTGCCAGGAAACCGTCGCCTCCGCGCAGGCCATCGCGTCGGCTGCCCCGGCGTGGCTCAGGCCTTCGCCATAGACCAGAAGCACCGCATCCCGCTGCTTGTCCGGCAGTTCGCGCACCGCCGCCCAGAGCCGCTCGGCCTGGCCGTCGGGCTCCGGGATCGCTTCGCCGCCGATCAGCATATGGACGCCGAAGGCCTGCACCTTCACCGTCTCGCGGGCACTTTTGCGCATCATGTCGCGGGCAGCGTTCAGCGTCAGGGCATAGAGCCACGTCGTGAACGTCGCCCCGCCGCGGTAGGAGCGGATCGTCCGGCCGAGACGCGCACAGACTTCCTGCGCGATGTCTTCGGCGTCGGCCCTGCGGCCGCACCAGCGATAGGCGACGCGATAGACGAAATCATAGTGCCGTTCGACCAATCGGCCGAAAGCCGCCCTGTCGCCGTCCCCAGCCCGCCCGATCAGTTCCTGGTCGGAGGCTTCTTCGCTTTGTTCCAGCATCATCGCCATCATCGCATGGTGGACGATTTGATTGCGGCGTTCCTTGGGGTGGCGGGAAGAATTATTTTTTGGAGGGGAGATCGGGGTGGGGTCGCTGCGGCTTCTTCCTTCTCCCCTTGTGGGAGAAGGTGGCCGACCTTGTGGGAGAAGGTGGCCGAGCGGAGCGAGGTCGGATGAGGGGTGTTGGACGGAGTGCCCAGTCCGATAATTGGCTGCTTCGACATTGCTCGTGCCCATTTTTCCGCCTCATTCCATCCAACACCCCTCATCCGTCCTGGCGCTTCGCGCCAATCCACCTTCTCCCACAAGGGCGCGCTTCATCATCGCCACGCCCGGTTTTCACCGTCTGGCCTCTGTCAAAGAACGCTCCCCATTCGCGAGGAGGTAGTCCGGGAAGCGGGGCGCTTGGCCGAGCCTTCCGAAACTAAATACGTGGCGCGACTTCCGCGCCCCGCCGGCGATTTCTGTCCCCGCCCGTTCCGCTGCGCCCTTAAAACCTTGCGGCTTTTCGGGCCTGTGTGCTCCTCCAGCACGCCGGGACCGTATTGTCCCGAGGGGAACCACTGGGCAGAGCCTCCCCGGCCCCATGGCTTCGTCGGCCATGGAACGGAGGCGCCGATCCTTCCCCGCTTTCGAACGACTCCGGAGCGTTCCCGGCAGGAAGGACGGCTGCGATTATGCGGGAGGGGCAAGGGGTGTGGACAAACACGGATGCGAAGATTCTACAAGAATCCTACATCCCATTGATCCGTAAAGCGGATTTCTTCAATCGGGCCGGAACGAGCGTGGATTTTGTCCACGCAGGTAGCCCGGCGTCAAAGGCCGGCGAACGCTGCCATATGAAAAGCCTGCTCGTCGGCGGGATAGCGGTATTCCGTTCCGTAGGGGCAGGCATTTCGGTCGAGGCAGCCACCGTCGCGGCACGGCGCTCCATCAGGGCCGCGGACATGCGACAGGCAGGCTTCGTGGGCAAAACCGGACTCGGAATGTGCGCCTACCGGACAGGCTTTCAGGCAAGGTTTTCCGATACATAGATCGCAGAGATGAATCGGTTTCTCAGGCGGCGGGATGGCGAGTTCGGTCTCGAACAGCAGCGCCCCGCGATAGGCGTGCCAGAGGCCGAACTCCGGGTGCATGAGTATGCCGAGCGGCGACGGCTTCAGGCCCTCGGCGCGGATCGCCCATTGCTGGAACGGCAGATACGGCTTGTCGGACGGCGAGATCGCTCGCGCGCCGAATTCTTGCGCGGCCTCGCCGATGATTTGGCGCGACCATGTGTCGAGCGGGTTTTCCAGGCCGGCCGGCTGGGTTTCGCGCCAGCGCAGGAAATGCGGCCAAGGCGCGGAGCCGGCCTGGCCGACGAGGAGGATGGATTTGGCGGGAGCGCCGGAGGGGCCAAGGGGCGCATCTTCCGCGCCGAAATTCAAGCCGCCTCGCAGGATGAGACCGTGCGGCGAAAAGGGCGGCGGAAATCTGTCCCGCAATATCTTGGGGCGTTTCCACTGCGACGATGAACGCTCTATGTTGCATCATGTCGAACCGCCACCCGCCTCGCGTCACTTGCACGAAAGCATCGTGAGGAAGGAACGCTGGGGCACGACATCACCCCTTCTTGTCCGGATCGCGGAATGCCGATCTCCAGACTTCCTTGTGGATGATTTCGGCGACTTTAGCCCCGCCTGCTTCGGGCTCCTTTCAAGTGAAGGCGTCGGGCATGGACTCCTTCTTCTTCGCGATGAAATCCTTCAGACCGTCGTCGATGCCCTGGTCGAGCGGCGGCGCCTCGTAGGTTTCCAGCCAGCGGCGGGCAAGCTCGTTGGCGCGCTGCGGCGCGGTCTTCTGGCCCTCGGCCAGCCACTGCTCGTAGGAATTGTTGTCGGCGATCGCCGAGCGGTAGAAGGCGGTCTGGAAATTGGCCTGCGTGTGGTCGCAGCCGAGATAATGGCTGCCCGGGCCGACCTGGCGGATGGCGTCCATTGCCTGGCCGTTTTCCGAAAGGTCGACGCCCTCGGCGAACTTTTGGGTCATGCCGAGCTGGTCGACGTCCATCATGAACTTTTCGTAGCAGGAGGCGAGGCCGCCTTCGAGCCAACCGGCCGAATGGAGGACAAAGTTGGTGCCGGCCAGGATCGTGGAGTTCAGCGTGTTGGCGCTTTCGTAAGCAGCCTGCGCATCCGGAACTTTCGATGCGCAGAGCGAGCCGCCGGTGCGGAACGGCAGGCCGACACGGCGGGCAAGCTGGGCCGCGCCATAGGACACCAGCGACGGCTCAGGCGTACCAAAAGTCGGCGCGCCTGACTGCATCGAGATCGAGGAAGCAAAAGTGCCGAACAGCACCGGCGCGCCGGGGCGGATAAGCTGGGTGAGCGAGGCCCCGGCCAGCACTTCTGCCAGAACCTGGGTCAGCGTGCCGGCGACTGTGACCGGGCTCATCGCGCCGGCCAGGATGAACGGCGTCACGATGCAGGCCTGGTTGTTGCGGGCATAGACCTTCAGCGCGCCGAGCATCGTCTCGTCGAACACCATCGGCGAATTGGCGTTGATCAAGCTGGTGAGCACGGTGTTGTCGCCAACGAACTGGTCGCCGAACAGGATTTTCGCCATCGCGACCGTGTCTTCGGCGCGCTCCGGCGCTGTGACCGAGCCCATGAACGGCTTGTCGGAATATTTGATGTGCGAATAAATCATGTCGAGGTGGCGCTTGTTGACCGGCACGTCGACCGGCTCGCACACCGTGCCGCCCGAATGGTGGATGGACGGCGCCATATAGGCGAGCTTCACGAAATTGCGGAAATCCTCGATCGTCGCGTAGCGGCGGTTACCGTCGAGGTCGCGCACGAAGGGCGGGCCGTAGACCGGCGCGAAAACGGTGCCCTTGCCGCCGATCTCGACCGAACGCTCGGGATTGCGGGCATGCTGGGTGTAGCTCGACGGTGCGGTCTTGAGCAGCGCGCGGCACAAGCCCTTGGGGAAGTGGACACGCTCGCCTCTGACGTCGGCGCCGGCTTCCTTGAACAGCGCAAGCGCCTCGGCATCGTCGCGGAACTCGATGCCGATCTCCTCGAGAACGGTGTCGGCATTGGCCTCGATGAGCGCCAGGCCTTCCTCATCAAGCACTTCGTAGACGTTGATCTTGCGCTTTATGTAGGTGAGCTGCGTGCCGGGTCCGCCGCCCGAACGGGCCGCCCGCCTGGCCGCGGCGCCACCGCTGGCGGCGCGCCCTCGCCGTGCATTGGAGGCTTCCTGCTCGGACAAGAGGTTCTCTTCCATCGAAATCATCCTTAGAAATCAAGCGATCCGCGCCTGACGGCGCCATTGCCCGGATCGTAGCCATGACCCTTTAGCGAAACGGCCCGCCAGCGCCAAGCACTGTCGCAATGAAGACAAGGGGATCAGGCGTTTCGCCGGTCGGCGCGAAGGCGAGCCGATCAGAATCTGAACCCCTCGGGAACGTTGTAGTTCCAGTATCCTTCCTCGACGAGTTCGCTGATGCGCCATCCCTCGGGCGTGCGCGAGAGCCTGTCGCGATACCAGAGCCCCTGGAAGAACACCTGCCGCTTGCCCTCGCCGATCGCGACGACCATGGGACAAGAGCAATGCACCCGCGCGCCGGCCTCGTCGCCCCGGACGTCGAGCAGGATCGTCGAAATGGCATGTTGCGACATCAGTATCTTCGAGAGCGCCCTTTCGAGGTAGACCACGTGCTCCTCCACGCCGCTCCGGATGCCGCCTGTCACCGTGTCGTCGAGAACGGCGTCGGCCGTGAAGATGTTGCGGTAGGTGTCCCAATCGCGATCGTCGACCGCGTAGCAATAGCGAACGAGCAGATCCTCGATCTCCAACCGGTCGGAAATCTCCTGCAGTGAAAGCGTCATGCGATCATCTCCTCTGTTGGCATCCCGGCTCGCGGGGTTGGCAATGGACGATGGAGCGGCGGTGTAGCCCGCGGTGAGGCCTGCCAAACCCGCGGCGGCATGCGCCGATGCCTGCATAAATCTACGCCTCGATCGGCTGAAATGCGGCCTGCTCTCGCTGATGCCCATAGCTTGCTCCTCCGGCAGGTGGCCAAGGTCGGGAGAGGCGGCAAGGCTTTCAAGGAAAGCGGGCCGCTCAGCCAAGGGCCCGCAACAGCGTCGGTCGCATTCATTTTGCACCGCGTCGCAAATCAGCTATGGATTTGCCGCGCTTGCACGATAGGTATTGGTGCGAATTTCTGGGCCGCCGGAATGATTGCCGGCGGACGCGAGGAGCCTGACATGTCCGACGACGAGATCATCCTTTCCGAACTTTCCGACGACGAGCTCGTGCAGCAGATGCATGACGATCTTTACGACGGCCTGAAGGAAGAGATCGAAGAAGGAACCAACATCCTTCTGGAACGCGGCTGGGCGCCCTACAAGGTGCTGACGGAGGCGCTGGTCGAGGGCATGCGCATCGTCGGCGAGGATTTTCGCGACGGCATCCTGTTCGTTCCCGAAGTGCTGCTCTCGGCCAATGCGATGAAGGCCGGCATGTTCATCCTGCGCCCGCTGCTCGTCGCCACCGGCGCGCCCAAGCAGGGCAAGATGGTGATCGGCACGGTCAAGGGCGACATCCACGACATCGGCAAGAACCTGGTCGGCATGATGATGGAGGGCGCGGGCTTCGACGTCATCGACCTCGGCATCAACAACCCGGTCGAGAAATATCTGGCGGCGATCGAGGAGCATCAGCCCGACATCATCGGAATGTCGGCGCTTCTGACCACGACCATGCCTTATATGAAGGTCGTGATCGACACGATGAAGGAAAAGGGCATCCGCGACGACTACGTCGTGCTGGTCGGCGGCGCCCCGCTCAACGAGGAGTTCGGCAAGGCCGTGGGCGCCGACGCCTATTGCCGCGACGCGGCCGTGGCGGTGGAGACCGCCAAGGAATACATGAAGCGCAAGCACAACGTCCGCGCTACGGCGTGAACGCGAATATTGTTACGACGGTCAGCCGGAATTAGTTGGCGACGTCTTCGACCGCCTGTTCCGTGGCGTTGGCGGTGTTGGAGACATCCCTCCCGACGCCGCGGATCGTGTTGGCGCATGCCGATACGATCAAGGCGCAAGCCAGGATGGCCGCAATTGGTGCAAAGTGCGGTTTCATGGACGGTGGCTCCCTCGTTGACTAGATAAGGTCTGTAGGAACTAGTTCGGGCAGTAGTTGTTCCATGACGGCCACGCGCAAAGGCAGACAAAACAAGGGCGAAAGACTGCTGGTGATCGCCTGCGGCATGATCGCGCGCGAGGTGCTGGCGGTGAAGGAGCGGCTGGCGCTCGATCATCTCGAACTGACCTGCCTGCCGGCCGAATTCCACTATTATCCGGACCGCATTCCGCCCGCCATGGACAAGGCGATTTCGGACGCCAAATCAGAGGGTTACAAGCATATCTTCGTCGGTTATGCCGATTGCGGTACCGGCGGGATGCTGGACAAGGTCTGTGAAAAGCACGGCGTCGAGCGCATGGTCGGCGCGCATTGCTTCGCCTTCTACCAGGGCAACGCCGCTTTCGAGGCGGCGGGCGATCGCGACATGCTCGCCTTCTACATGACCGATTTCCTCTGCCGGCAGTTCGAGGCGTTCTTCATCAAGCCGCTCGGCCTCGACCGTCACCCCGAGCTTGCCGCCGACTATTTCGGCAATTACGAGAAGCTGGTCTATCTTGCGCAGACAAACGACCCGGAACTCGACAAGGTCGCGGAGAACGCAGCCGAAATGCTGGGGCTGACCTATGAGCGTCGGTTCACCGGCTATGGCGACCTGACGCCGTCGCTGGCGAAGGCCTCGCTTGCCGAGGCCTGACCGCGAAAGTCCCGGAATCCTCGGGCGCACCTGGAGCATCTTCATGAAAATCCGCGCCTGGTTTCTCGCCGCCCTCCTCGCTCTGCCCGCCGGCAATGCCGGCGCCGATGGCGCAGTGCAGAAGCTGATTACGCCGGTAGACAAGGCGCGGCTCGAAAACCACGAGGCGACGCGCAAGGAAGCGCTGGCGCAGGCCAGGGACGGCGCGACGGCGGATGTGGCCGCACTGGATACTGTGCTCGCTGCTGAGCCGATTTCGTGGTCGGCTTTCGACATGGTCGGCGATTGGCAATGCCGCACCACCAAGGCCGGCGGGCTCGCCAAGCTGGTCGTCTATGGCTGGTTCAAATGCCGCGTTTCCGATGACGGCTCCGGCTGGATGCTGGAGAAGGTCAGTGGTTCGCAGCGGACAAAAGGCCGCTTTTTCGACGATGGCGAGAAGCGGCTGATCTATCTCGGCTCGTTCCATGTCGCGGGAGCAACGGCCAAGCCCTATGCGAACGGCCCTGAAAGCGATCAGGTCGGCTACGCCTTCCGCGCCGGCCCGCAGGGATGGCGCATCGAATTCCCGGCGCCATACTACGAATCCAAGCTCGATATCCTCGAATTTCGCCGCTAAAGTCCCATGCATCCTTTCCGAAAAGTGAATTCCAGATTCGAGAGCCATGCATTAGTAAGCGCCTGACTGTTGTATTTCGGGTATGCCGACCTCAAATTGGCCTTGCTTACGGAATTGTCATCAAGGTTTAACCCCAGCGCGACAAAGTGGGGTCGGGTACCGCATGGGGTTGCGGCTTTTCGGGTCGAGACGGGCGTATGAGAGCGGAAATGAAGGGATTTGAGGCGGGCCAGATCGAAGGCGCCCCCATGCGCCGCAGACCGCGCCGTCTGTCCCAGCTTTTCGCGCAGCTTTCGCGCGACGCCAATGGCCGCGTCACGCTGGGCTCCATCCGAGACGCGCTCGGTGACCGCAGCTTCGCCGCTCTCCTTGTGTTGTTCGCCGCCTTCAACCTTCTGCCGCTGCCGCCCGGCGCATCAGCCATTCTCGGCCTGCCGCTTCTGATCGTCTCGGCGCAGATGATGTATGGCAGCAAGCGCGCCTGGCTGCCGCGCTTCGTCGCCGAGAAATCGCTGCCGGCCGAGCAGTTCCGCTCGATCATGGAGCGGGTGGTGCCGCGTCTCGTCCGTCTCGAGAGATACATCACTCCGCGCTACTGGCCGTTCTGGCGTCGGCGCGGCGACCGCATCATCGGCACGATCGCATTTCTGCTGGCGGTCGTCGTGACCTTGCCCATTCCGCTCGGTAACTGGCTGCCGGCCTTCGCCACCACCCTTCTTGGCCTGGCGCTTTCTGAGCGCGACGGCATCCTGTTTGCTGTAGGCAGCGTCGTCGCCATGGCGTCTATCGCCGTCATCGTCTTCGTCATCGGCGCGGCCGGCGCCGCCACCCAGGCCGTCCTGGGATGGATGATTTAAGCGCGCGGTAAGGCTGCGGTGCGATAGTTCGGATCATTGCCCATCGAAGGGCTGACCAAGAACCATCGCTCGCCCGCCGTGATGAAACGAAATCCGAAATCCCAATCGATCGTCGTGGTGACCGAAGGCGGCCCGCATGTTTGGGCGATCGTCAATGCCGTCACGGATAGGCTCGGGCCGGTGACGGTCATTCTCGAAACGCCGGAATCGAAAGCGCAACTTTTGCGGCGGCGGGCTCGCAGACAGGGATGGCTGCAGGTCTCCGGTCAAATCGGCACGATGCTTTTGACCCGGCTTGGCAAGCGGTTCCTCGTCGGCCGCGCGGAGAAAATCGTCGCTGAAAACGGGCTGGAGACCGCGCCGCGCGCAGGCCAGGCTATCGTCCAGGTGCCTTCGGCCAATTCGCCGGAATTCCTGCAGGCGATCGAGGCGGCCGCGCCGAAAGCCGTGCTGCTTGCCGGCTGCCGGATGTTGTCGCGAAAAACACTCGCCGCCATCCCCTGCCCGGTTCTCAATTACCATGCCGGCATCACCCCGAAATATCGCGGCATGAATGGCGGCTACTGGGCGCTGGCGACCGGCAACGCCGAGAATTTCGGCGCGACGGTGCATCTTGTAGACGCCGGGGTAGACACCGGCGCCGTGCTTTATCAAGCGCGCGGCAGGCCGGAAACGGGCGACAATCTGATGCTCTACCCGCTGCGGCTTGCGGCCCTCTCCCGCGAAATCTGCGTTTCAGCAATCAAGGACGCGCTTGCTGGAAAGATGCGTCCAATCGAAACCGGCCTGCCGTCCAGGCAGTGGTATCACCCGCCGGTCTGGAGCTATCTGTGGACGGGACTGACGAAGGGCGTGTGGTAAGGCGTCTGGCGGCAGGGCATTTTCTATGACACTGTAATCTGCATTGCGAGATCAGGTGATATGAACCAGATGACCCGCCTCAGTGTCCGCTTCACGCCGGCAGAGCGTCAGTTGCTCGAACGCGCGGCCGAACTGGCGCATATCAGCCTCAGCGGGTTCATTCGGAGCAAGGCGGTTGAAGCCGCCGAACTGGAGATCACGGGTCGACGCGTCCCCGTCATCGCCGCCGACCGCTGGGAAGCGTACGAGACGCGAGCCAAGCTCTGATCCGAAACGCAGCATGATCGTCCGCACGGTCGACCTCGATCGGGCCGGTTCTAGCTGTTCCTCTTGCCTCCCCGCCCTGCGTCGCATTTGAATGCCCGCGCGTCGTCCCATAACAAGCAGCGCAAACACGCATGCGGCAATGCTCCAGACAGATGAAGCCTGACCGGGAAGCGACTCTGACTTTTCGGGATCATGCTCTAAATCGAGTGAGTTGAATGGCCGACCTGATCATCGTCTACTGGCGCGATATCCCCGCGCAGGTCATCGTCAAGAAGGGCCGGCAGAACGCCAAGCGCGAACTGCCGCTGCGCTTCACCGAGGCGATCGACATGGCGGCCATGCGGTCTGGCGCGGCCGAAACGGACGCCTATCTGGCGGAATGGCGCAAGGCTGATCCGGTGCCGGTCAGCGACGATCTGGAAGCGGAGGCGACAAAGGCGGCGGCCGACATCGATGCGCAATATGACCGGGAGCGACTGGTCGCTCTCGCCAAGGCAGGCGGCAAGGCAGATGTCTGACACCCAGCCGATTTCCACCACGGCCGCCGGGCCGGCGAACGGCGCGCAAGTCGTGCCGCCCGCAGCTTCCGGCGGCGTGACCCAGGCCACGCTGGTCAAGCAGGCGGCGCCCAAGACGGCCTACAAGCCGGCCGACGTGTCGCCGCAGCGGCGCGTGCAGCGCTCCTATTCGGTGCGGCTGTGGGCGGTGCGCCACAGCAGAGCGCTGGAATGGTTTTATGCGCGCTTCGCCGACATTTTCCTGCTCCTCCATCCGCTCTGGAACAAGATCGGCTACAGCCGCGTCGAGGCGCCGGTCACATTCGTCGAGAAACGCGTAAAAGGTCTTCTGTTCGACTGCCGCATGTGCGGCCAGTGCATCCTGTCATCGACCGGCATGTCATGCCCGATGAACTGCCCCAAGCAATTGCGCAACGGCCCTTGCGGCGGCGTGCGCGCCAACGGCAATTGCGAGGTCGAACCCGACATGCCCTGCGTCTGGGTGAAGGCCTGGGAGGGGTCACGCAACATGGTGCATGGCGACGCGATCCTCAATGTGCAGAAGCCGGTCGACCAGTCGTTGCGCGAAACCTCGGCCTGGTTGCGCGTGACGGCGCAGGCGGCTGCCGCCCGCGAAGCAGCCAAAAAGCAGGTTTCGGCATGATGGGCCGTCAGCGCGACGAGAACCCCGCCGGCATCGACCTGCCGCTCGACCCCCTGCCCGGCCACTCCTCGCGCGGTAGGCTGGAGCGGGTGCTGAGGCGCGGCGAATTTGCCGTCACGACCGAACTCAACCCGCCGGACAGCGCCGATCCCGAAGACGTCTACAACCGCGCCAAGGTCTTCGACGGGTGGGTGGACGCCATCAACGCCGTCGACGCCTCCGGCGCTAACTGCCATATGTCGTCGGTGGGCATCTGCGCGCTGCTGACGCGCATGGGCTATGCGCCGATCATGCAGATCGCCTGCCGCGACAAGAACCGCATCGCCATCCAGGGCGACGTGCTGGGTGGCGCGGCCATGGGCGTCGCCAACATGCTCTGCCTGACCGGCGACGGCGTGCAGGCGGGCGACCAGCCCGGCGCGAAGCCGGTGTTCGATCTCGACTGCATGTCGCTGCTCGAAACCTGCCGCATCATGCGCGACAACGGCAAGTTCCTGTCCGGCCGCAAGCTGACGACGCCGCCGCAGATCTTCCTCGGCGCCGCGATCAATCCCTTCGCGCCGCCCTACGATTTCCGCCCCTACCGGCTGGGCAAGAAGATCGCCGCCGGCGCGCAGTTCGTGCAGAGCCAGTATTGCTTCGACGTGCCGATGTTCCGCACCTACATGAGCCGAGTCCGCGACCTGGGCTACACCGAGCAGTGCTTCATCCTGTGCGGCGTCGGGCCGCTGGCCTCGGCCAAGACCGCCAAATGGATCCGCTCCAACGTACCGGGCATCCACATCCCCGACGCGATCATAAAGCGCCTGGAAGGCGCCCAGGACCAGAAGAAGGAAGGCAAGCAGCTCGCCATCGACATCATCAATGAGGTCAAGGAGATACCGGGCGTTTCGGGCGTGCATGTGATGGCCTACCGGCAGGAAGAGTATGTCGCCGAGATCGTCGATGAATCGGGCGTGCTGAAAGGCCGCCAGCCGTGGAAGCGCGAAATCCGCCGCGACGACCAGATGGTCGCCGAACGCCTCGACCACATCCTGCACGACGACATCACGGAGACGCAGACGGACCTGGTGAAAACCGCGCATTGAGCGCGGACCGGCCACCATTCGCTTGAATCAAAATAGATAACGATATAAAGAAGTCTTTATATCTTTTGGAGAGATCACATGACCCGCACGATCGTCGCCTCGGCAACTAGGGAAATCGTCATCGGCTTTGACCAGCCCTTCTGCGTGATCGGCGAGCGCATCAATCCGACAGGCAGGAAGAAACTCGCGGCGGAAATGATCGCGGGCAATTTCGAGACCGTCATCAAGGACGCGCTGGAGCAGGCCGCGTGCGGCGCGACGATGCTCGACGTGAACGCCGGCGTGACCGCGGTGGACCCGAATGCGACGGAGCCGGGGCTTCTGGTGCAGACGCTGGAGATCGTCCAGAACCTGGTCGACCTGCCGCTCTCGATCGACAGCTCGGTCTCGGCGGCGATCGAGGCGGCGCTGAAGGTCGCCAAAGGCCGTCCGCTGGTCAATTCGGTGACCGGCGAGGAGGAAAAGCTCGAGGCGATCCTGCCGCTGATCAAGAAATACAATGTTCCGGTCGTCGCCATCTCCAACGACGAGACCGGCATTTCCATGGATCCGGACGTGCGCTTCGCGGTGGCGAAGAAGATCGTCGAGCGCTGCGCCGATTTCGGCATTCCGGCGCATGACGTGGTCGTGGACCCGCTTGTCATGCCGATCGGCGCGCTGGGCGACGCCGGCCGCCAGGTGTTCGCGCTGCTCCGGCGGCTTCGGGAAGAACTCAAGGTCAACACCACGTGCGGCCTGTCCAACATTTCGTTCGGCCTGCCTCATCGTCATGGCATCAATGCCGGCTTCATCCCGATGGTGATCGGCGCGGGCATGACCTCGGCCATCATGAACCCGGTGCGGCCGCAGGAAATGGAAGCGGTACGTGCCGCAAACGTGCTGAACGGTACTGACCGCGATTGCACAAACTGGATCAGGACCTACAAGGACTACAAGCCTGGCGATGGCGGCCACGCAGTGGCGGCGCCGACCCAGGTCAATGCGCCGGGCGAAGGCGGAGCCAATGGCGGACGCCGCCGCGGCGGCCGCGAAGCGCGGATGGCGCGGGGGTGATCGGATAGGATTACGCCCTACGTTGCGGAAGAGCGCAGCGTACGAACCCCGGAAAAGCAGCATGCAATGAACCCGCCGCCCAACATAACCGACCCACTGGTCCTGTTCATGCCATCCGGCAAGCGCGGGCGGTTTCCGGTCGGCACGCCTGTCCTCGATGCGGCGCGCTCGCTCGGCGTTTATGTCGAGAGCGTGTGCGGCGGGCGGGCGACGTGCGGGCGCTGTCAGGTCGAGGTGCAGGAAGGCAATTTCGCCAAGCACAAGATCGTCTCGTCCAACGATCACATCTCGCCGAAAGGCGCCAAGGAAGAGCGCTACGAGCGCGTTCGCGGCCTGGCCGATGGCCGCCGCCTTTCCTGCTCTTCCATGGTTCTTGGCGATCTGGTGATCGATGTCCCGCAGGACACCGTCATCAACGCGCAGACCATCCGCAAGGCCGCGACCGATCGTGTCATCGAGCGCAATGCCGCGGTGCAGCTCTGCTATGTCGAGGTCGACGAGCCCGATATGCACAAGCCGCTTGGCGACCTCGATCGCCTGAAGGCGGCGTTGGAGAAAGACTGGGGCTGGAAGGACCTGCTGGTCTCGCCGCACCTGATCCGGCGGATCCAGAAAATCCTGCGAACCAAACTGCCGGACCAGCCTGAGCTGAGCGAAGGCAAATGGGGCGTCACGGCGGTCGTCCACCGCGACATGGATTCGTCACGGCCCTTCATCATCGACCTGTTCCCGGGGTTGAAGAACGAAGCCTACGGCATTGCCTGCGACATCGGCTCGACGACGATCGCCATGCACCTGGTCTCGCTTCTGTCGGGCCGCATCGCCGCTTCCTCCGGCGCATCGAACCCGCAGATCCGCTTCGGCGAGGATCTGATGAGCCGCGTTTCCTATGTGATGATGAACCCGGACGGCCGCGAGGCGATGACGCAGGCGGTGCGCGAGGCGGTCAACGGGCTGATCGGCAAGGTCTGCCAAGAAGGCAATGTCGACCGCCACGACATTTTCGACTGCGTCTTCGTCGGCAACCCGATCATGCACCATCTGTTCCTCGGCATCGATCCGACCGAACTCGGGCAAGCCCCCTTCGCGCTGGCGGTTTCCGGCGCGCTGCAATACTGGGCACACGAGATCGACATCGACGTGAACCGGGGTGCGCGGCTTTATCTGCTGCCCTGCATCGCCGGCCATGTCGGGGCGGACGCCGCGGGCGCTACGCTGTCGGAAGGCCCCTATCGCCAGGACAATATGATGCTTCTGGTCGATGTCGGCACCAATGCCGAGATCGTGCTCGGCAACCGCGACCGCGTGGTAGCCGCCTCCTCCCCGACCGGCCCGGCCTTCGAAGGCGCCGAGATATCCTCCGGCCAGCGTGCGGCCCCCGGCGCGATCGAGCGGGTGCGCATCGATCCGGAAACGCTGGAGCCCAAATACCGCGTCATCGGCTCGGAACTGTGGTCGGACGAGCCAGCCTTCGAGGAAGCCGTTCAGGCGACAGGCGTCACAGGCATCTGCGGCTCGGCGATCATCGAAGTGGTCGCGGAAATGTATCTTTCCGGGATAATTTCCGAGGACGGCGTCATCGACGGCGCTATGGCCGGGAAAAGCCCGCGCATCATCCAGAACGGCCGGACCTTTTCCTATCTGCTGCGCGACGGCGAGCCCCGGCTGACGGTGACCCAGAACGACGTGCGCGCCATCCAGCTAGCCAAGGCCGCGCTCTATGCCGGCGTCAAGCTTCTGATGGAAAAGCAGGGCGTCGACCATGTCGACACGATCCGCTTTGCAGGCGCCTTCGGCTCCTTCATCGATCCGAAATACGCGATGGTGCTGGGGCTGATCCCCGATTGCGACCTGGCCGAGGTCAAGGCTGTCGGCAACGCCGCCGGCACAGGAGCGCTCATGGCGCTGCTGAACCGCAGCCATCGCCGCGAAATCGAACAGGCGGTGAACCGGATCGAAAAGATCGAGACTGCGCTCGAGCCGAATTTCCAGCAGATCTTCATCAACGCGATGGCGCTGCCCAACAAGATCGATCCGTTCCCGAAGCTTGCGAGCCAGGTGAAGCTGCCGCCGAGAAAAACCGTCAGCGAAGACGGCGTCGCCGGCGACGCGACACCGCGCCGGCGATCGCGCGAGGACCGCGACGCGCGGCGCTCGAGGGGATAGCAGGCGTCGGGGGCCGAGAGCCTCGTTCAACTCGTTTGCACATGAATGTGTCCCGCCGCGCATACGCGCTGTGCAGCCAGCGTGAAACGGCTCACATTCAAATTTTTCCCAGTCGGCTACCGAGGGACCTGCTTCGCCCAGCACGCGGAGCAGAGACTGCGGTTTCCCGCGCCCCGGGGGAACCGCGCATCACAAAGCTCATCGGAGGCCAACATGTCGATACTCGACGAGATCGCCCGGTTTGGCGAGGCGTTGAAAAAAGCCCGCCGCTACCGACAGACCATCCGTGAAATCAACGCCTTGCCGCCTGAAATCCAGAAGGATATCGGCTGGCCGGCCAGCCGTGCCGCGCAAAGCGGCAGCCATTTCCGGTCGGCTTTCTGGAAGTCGCTGCGCTGAGAAGCCTGGCGCATCCTGGATCGGCCCGCCGGTGCAACTCATTTGCATGCGAATGTTTCAGCTTTGAAACCAAAAGGGTTTTCGCTGAAATCGTCCTGAAACATTGCTGGTGCATTTGATCCTCCGCCGTCGCGCGGAAAAGGTCAGTGGCGGCGGCATTCGAGGGAGATTTGCCATGTCTATATTCGATGAGATCGGACGCTTCGGCGCAGCGCTCAAGAAAGCGCGCCGCAACAGCCGGGCGATCCGCGAAATGAACGCGCTGCCACCGGAGTTGCAGAAGGATATCGGCTGGCCGGCGGCCCTGGACGCACGAAGCGGCGCACACTTCCGTTCGGCCTACTGGAAATCGCTGCGCTGAGGCTTTTCGGGGCGCGCGCCACACAGCGCGCGCGCCCCGAGAGCGATCAGAACTTGCCGGTCTCGCGGAACACCTCGAAGGCGACGCGGATATGGTCGGCGGCGGCCTTTACCGGCGCTGACGCGTCGGGCGAGATGAACATCGCCAGGCTATAGCTGCCGATCTCGGGCAAGCCGTCCTTCGGTCCGAGTTCGACCATGTCGCAGCCGAGGAAGGACTTCGGCAGCGGCGCGATCGCGAGATCGGCCAGGATGGCGGAGCGCTGGCCGGTCGTGTGGGCGCTCATATAGGCGACGCGGTAGTTGCGCCCTTCCCGCCCCAGCGCCTCGAGCGCGCCGGCCCGCCAGGCACAGCCCTCTTCCCACATGGAAACGGGCAGCGGCTCGCGCATGTGGGCGCATCCGCCCTTGGCGCCGGCCCAGACGATCGGCTCGGTCAGCAGCACCTCGGCCCCGGACATCGAGTTCTTGTAGGAATTGGTGACCAGCGTGATGTCGAGCGCGCGGTCGTCCATGCGGCGGCGCAAATTGACGCTCTGGTCGATGGTGACGTCGACGGCGATCGAGGGATGGGTCTGAGCGAAACGCTTCAGCACGTGCGGCAGGACGCGCTCGCCATAGTCGTCCGGCGAGCCCAGCCGCACGACGCCGGTGATGTCGGGCACGATGAATTTGGAGACGGCCTCGCGGTTGACTGCAAGCAGCCGCCGCGCATAGCCGAGAAGCATTTCGCCGTCCGTGGTGAGCGCCACCGAACGCGCATCGCGCGAAAACATCGAGCGGCCGAGAATGTCCTCGAGCTTCTTGATCTGCATGGAGACGGCCGAGGGCGTGCGGAACACCGCATTGGCGGCGGTGGTGAAGCTGCCGGTCTCGGCGATGGCGACGAATGTGCGCAGCACGTCGAGATCGAGCAGTGGCAGGGGGTGATTGAGCGGGGCGTTCATCGCGTCCGGTCCCTTCAAATTTTCTGATCGAAACCATCATTTCATTTCGTTTGATTGAACATCAGTTCGGGCGGATAGTCAACAGCGTCGAAAGGGTCCTGGACCAAGACCGGGGCCGAAAACCAAGGAGACCGACATGTCCATCCTCTCAACCATCGGCCGCTATGCCGCCGAATACAGCGCCGCCCGCGCCCGCTATCTGACCGAACGGCAGGTTCGCTCCCTGCCTACGGAAATCCAGAAGGATATCGGCTGGCCCGACGTCTATGCGACGCCCCACGCGACGCGCCTTCATTCCGGCTCATGGGCCGGAGACAAGTAAACATGTGCGAGCAAAACAGAACCCGCCGGAATGCTCAAATGCTTCCGGCGGGTTTTTTCTTGCCCGGACTTGAGCCGCAAGACGAGCATCCAGCCATGCGCTGCGCGCATGACGCATCTGAACCAGCCGCATAGCTGGTTAATTTGTCCACCAAGACATTGTTTTTGCTAAACTTTAAGACGAAAGGCATGCCGCGATGTCGCAATCGATGTCGCATTTCATATCAAGCGCTTCGCTTTCGCCGCTTATTTTTACTGCAAATGCCAACTATATCAGCATCGTCAAAACGAGCTGCCCCACTCCATCAAGCGAAGGCACCCCGTGTAACCAGAATGCATGGAGAAGTGTCATGAAATTCCTGTCCCGCATGTTCGGCAAGCGCCGCGAAATGAACCTGACCACCGCGCTGGAGCGCCAGCGCCTCGACCGCACGATGCCCGGCCAGTCCGGCGCGGTCGCCGCGGCCCGTCTCGGCTTTGTCGCCTGACCTGAACACTGCTTCCCGTCGAATAGCGCCGCCGTCTTGACCCCCGCAGGTCAGGGCGGCGGTTTCGTTTTGGCCGGCCGCAGAGGTCCGCATACATGGCCGAAGCCTAATTAGCCGGATTGCGACCCAGTGTCGCAAATAAAGTTGCGCTGTGGCTGCCTAGCCGATTGACAGCACTGGCTTTTCCTGATGACGCTAGCCCGATCGCGACATCCTGTTCGCGCCATCAGGTTTGCGTGAGGGTTCCTTGAACGCCGTAAAGCATCCGATCAAGCGATCGCTGGTCTTCTTCCTCGTTCCCGATTTCACCATGATCGCCTTTGCGACGGCGCTCGATCCGCTGCGGTCGGCCAACCGCATGCTGGGTTACGAGGCCTACCGCTGGCGGCTGGCGAGCTACGACGGCAAGCCGGTGCGCGCCTCGAATTATGTCGAATGCGCGGTCGACACGTCGCTTGAGGAAGAGCGCAGGAAGATGTCCGGCCCCGACCGGCCGTCGATGGTTGTGGTGTGCAGCGGCCTCAATGTCGAAAGATACCAGAACCGCTCGGCCTTTGCCTGGCTGCGCGAGGAATACAATCGCGGCGTTGCGATCGGCGGGCTTTGCACCGGTGCGCACATATTGGCCGCCGCCGGCCTCCTGTCGAACAAGCGCTGCGCCATCCACTGGGAAAACCTGCCGGGCTTTTCGGAAGCCTTCCCCAAGGCCAATGTCTTTGCCGACCTGTTCGAAGTCGACCAGAATATCTACACCTGCGCCGGCGGCACCGCCGCGCTCGACATGATGCTGAAGCTGATCGGCGACGACTTCGACGACAATCTGGTCAACCGCGTCTGCGAGCAGGTGCTGACCGACCGTGTCCGCAGCCCGACCGACCGCCAGCGGCTGCCGCTCAGGGCGCGTCTCGGCGTGCAGAACTCCAAGGTGCTGACCATCATCGAACTGATGGAGGCGCACCTGTCGGAGCCGCTGTCGCTGATCGAGATCGCCGACCATGTCGACCTGTCGCGCCGCCAGATCGAACGCCTGTTCCGCACCGAGATGGGCCGCTCGCCGGCGCGCTACTACCTGGAGATCCGCCTCGACCGCGCGCGGCATCTGCTGGTCCAGTCGTCGCTGCCGGTGGTGGAGGTGGCGGTGGCCTGCGGCTTCGTCTCGGCGTCGCATTTTTCCAAATGCTACCGCGAGCTTTATGCCCGCTCGCCGCAGCAGGAGCGGATTGATCGCAAGCAGCTGCTAGCGGCGTAGAGATCAGCACCGCTCCGTTTGCGACAGGGCGATCGCATTTGGAACCTGTTTGCAGGCGAAGCACGGTCGCCGCGGGTTCTGCATCGCTTTTGACTTCCGACAAGGCGAGGCATGGATTCCCGACACTCTCCGCTTCGCTTCGCTCGCCTCGAGGTCGGGAATGACGGACTTCCTTTACCGCCTCGGCCAGTCGCCAGCGGTTGAGATTGGCGGAGACGAAAGTGAAATCCGTCATTCCCGACCTCATGAGCGAGCGAAGCGAAGCGGAGAGTGTCGGGAATCCTGTGTGTTTGTTTTGGCGTATGGTGAGCGCGGGAAGGAGGCCGTGGGAATCCTGGTCGTCGGGTTTTGCCCGACAGGCCGCGGCATGGCTCGGCTCCCCTCCCGCTTCGAAACCATCAACCTGAACAGTTGCACGAGGCTGCTGCACAGACCTCGCACCACAGGAAGAGGCACGGTGATGATACAGCATAACTACATCGGTTGCGACATCTGCAAGGACATGCTCGACGTGTTCGATCCGTCCAGCCGCAGCTTCCGGCGGCTCGCCAACCGGGCCGGGCCGATCGAGGCTTTCGCGGCCGGACTTGCGCCGGGGCGCGATTTCGTCGTCTTCGAGGCGACCGGCGTCCACGACCGGCTGTTGCGCCACGCCCTGGCCGAGGCCGGCATCGCCAGCACCAGGCGCAACCCCGTCCAGACCCGCCGCTTCGCCGAGGCCGGCGGGCTTCTGGCTAAGACCGACAAGCTCGACGCCCGCATGCTGTCCGACTACGGCCGCCGCTTCACCCCGGCGCCCGACCAGCCGCCGTGCCGCCAGCGCGAGCGCATCGCCGCCTTGGCGCGCCGCCGCGACCAGCTCGTCGAGGCCCGCGCCCGCGAGGCCAGGCATCTCGGCGAAGCCTTCGATCCCGACGTCATCGCCGACATCGAGGCGGCCGTCGCCTGCCTCGCCAAGCGCATCGCGACCATCGAGGCGGTCATCGCAAGCGCCATCGCCGAAGCCGACGCCGCCACCGCCGCCACGTTCGCCATCCTGCGCTCGGCCCCCGGCGTCGGACCCGTCACCGCGCTCACCCTCATCGCCCATTTGCCCGAGCTCGGAGGCCGTTCGCCCAAAACCATCGCCAGCCTGGCCGGGCTGGCGCCGCGCAACAACGATTCGGGAACGCGGCGCGGCCGGCGCCCCATCCGCGGCGGCCGGCCGCGCGTGCGCAAGGCGCTCTATATGGCGGCGCTCGGCGCCATCCGCGCTGCGCCGCGCTTCAAGGCCTTCTACAGCGCCATCGCCGCCCGCTCCGGCTCCAGGAAACTCGCCGTCATCGCCGCAGCCAGAAAGCTCCTCACCATCCTCAACGCCATGCAACGCGACCAGAAAGCATATGCCTGAAACACAGTTGCCATGCCTCAACGCAGAGGCCGCCAGAGTCCTCTCAGGCAAGGACACCCGGCGAACCGTTCGCTCACACCTGATCTGCAGCCATATGCGATTACCTGCCGTAAACAGGGCGAGGGAAGATCAGCTCAATGTGCTTCCACGCTGCGCATCGCCTCGACGCGGATTTCCTCCGTCAGCCGCGCCTTCAGCACCGAAAATTCCGGGCTTGTCTTGATCGTGTAGTGGCGCGGATGCGGCAGGTCGACGGCCACGTCGGACTTGATCCTGCCCGGCCGGGCGCTCATCACCAGAACGCGCGACGCCATGAAGATCGCTTCCTCGATGTCGTGGGTGACAAACACCACGGTTTTGCGCTCGCGCTCCCAGATGCCGAGCAGGAGTTCCTGCATCAGCCCGCGTGTCTGGTTGTCGAGCGCGCCGAAGGGCTCGTCGAGGAGCAGAATTTCCGGATCGTTGGCCAGCGCGCGGGCGATTGCCGTGCGCTGCTGCATGCCGCCGGACAATTGCTTCGGCCAATGGTTTTCGAAGCCTTTCAGCCCGACCTTGTCGATGTAGGAGGCGACGATCTCGTCCTGCTGCCTGCGCGGCAAGCCCTTCTCGCGCAGGCCGAAGGCGATGTTCTGCGCCACCGTCAGCCACGGGAACAACGTATAGGACTGGAAAACCATGCCGCGGTCGCGGCCGGGCCGCGTCACCACCCGCCCGTCGAGCTTGACCTGGCCTGTGCTCGGCTGGTCGAGACCGGCGACGATCCTGAGCAAGGTCGATTTCCCGCACCCTGACGGGCCGAGGATGGTGATGAAATCATTGGCGGCGACCCGGAGATTGGCCGGTTCGAGCGCCCGCACCGGCTCCCCGCCGTGCACTCCCGGAAAGGTCCGGGAGAGGTTTTCAACGACGAGCTTGCTCATGCCAGCCTCCAGGGGAAAAGCCAGCGGTTGAGCGCCTTGAAGGCGAAATCCGAGATCAGGCCGATGATGCCGATGACGATGATGCCGAAAATGATCTGTCCGGTCGCCAGCAGCGCCTGGCTGGCGATTATCATGTAGCCGATGCCTGAGGAGGCGCCGATCAGCTCGGCGACGATGACGTAGGTCCAGGCCCAACCCAGCACCAGGCGCAGGATCTCGGCGATCTCCGGGGCATTGGCCGGCATCATGACCCGCCTGACGATGGCTGAATCGGTGGAGCCCAGAGTATAGGCAGCTTCGACGAGTTCGCGCCTGGTGTTTCCGACTGCGACCGCAACCATCAGGATGATCTGGAACACCGAACCGATGATGATGACGAGCAGTTTTTGCGTCTCGCCGATGCCGGCCCAGAGGATGAGGAGCGGAATGAAGGCGGATGCCGGCAGGTAGCGGGCGAAGGAGACGAACGGTTCGAAGAATGCCTCGACCGGTTTGTAGGCGCCCATCATGATGCCGAGCGGCACGGCGACGATCGTCGCCAGCACGAAGCCGCCCACCACGCGCCAGATCGTCATGCCGATGTCGAACAAAAAGCCCTGCTCGGTGAGCAGGTTCCAGCCGTCGGCGAGCATGGTCAGCGGGTCGGCGAGGAAGGTCGGCGAGACATAGCCGCCGAGCGTCGCCACCGACCATCCGGCGATGAAGAGGACGAAGAAGGAGACGCCGAGCACGAACCGGGCCGCTTGTCCGACGGGCTGCAGGGGACGGAACATCAATAGGCTCGCTTTTAAGCTGAAGTCGCGAATGACCTGAAATCCAAAGGCCGCGCTGCTGGCGCGGCCTTCGAACAGGAGAAGGCGAAAACGGCGTCAGTTTGCTCCGACCACGCTCTTGTCGATGATGCCGTCGATGTCCGGCACTTCCTTGATGACGCCGATCTCCCTCAGGAGAGCCCCGGCTTCCTTGGAAAACGCCTGCAGTTCGCCCGAGAAGAACTTCTTGTTCTCCTCCGGCCCCTGCCAGCGCAGATACTGCGCCGACTTGCCGAACTGCTCGCCCGACTGCTTCACGTCGGCGCCCATGATCCGTAGGCCTCGGCCTGCTCGGCCGCGATGAATTCCAGCGCCTCGAAATAGCTGGCGGCGAGTGCCTTGGCGGCATCCGGATTGGCCTCCAGAAATGCCGGCGCGCAGCCGACCGTGTCCATGATCATCGGATAGTCGAGGGTGGTGGCGATGATCTTGCCGGCTTCGGGTTTTTCGCGCACGCTCGACAGATAGGGCTCGTAGGTCATCGCGGCGTCGGTCTGGCCGGCGAGGAAGGCCTGCGCCGCCGGTCCCGGCTCCAGATTGACGACGTTGACGTCCTTGACCGACAGGCCGTTCTTGTTGAGGAACCAGGCGAGCGTGAAATAGGGCGCGGTGCCGGGCGCCGAAGCGGCGACGGACTTGCCCTTCAAATCCGCGATCGAGTTGATCTCGTTGCGCACCACCATGCCGTCGGCGCCGTAGGATTTGTCCAGCTGGAAAATCTGCTTGGCGGGCACGCCATTGGCGTTCCACACGACCCATGTCTCAACCGTCGTGGCGGCGCACTGAATGTCCCCCGACGCCATGGCGAGGTGGCGGCTGGCCTGCGGGATCTTCTTCAGCGTGACGTCGAGCCCGTGCTTCTCGAAGATTCCGGTTTCCTTCGCCAGCGTCAGCGGCGCGAAGCCGGTCCAGCCGCTGAGGCCCAGGGTCAGCGCCGTATCGGCCATAACAGGCAGCGGCGTGCCGATTGCAAGCGTCATTGCGGCGCCGAAAATTGCGCTCTTCTTCATGGGAGTTCCCTTCTGATTGGTTCGCCTGCGATTTGTCAGGATGGCCGCGCGATTGTCAACGCGCTCGCCAGGCTGCCGTGGCGTCAGCCGGCGACACTAATGCACGCTCACCGGTCCTCCCACATCCACGAGCGGTCGCGCCAGAGCTTTTCGCCGATCATGCAGTCATAGGCTGGGGTGGCCTGCGCCAGTTGCACCGACGGATGTGCGGCTTCGTCGGCAGCCGGGCCGCCGGCCAGTTCCAGCACCAGCTTGCGGCGCACGGCTTCGGGAAATTGCGACCAGTCGTTGACCGGGACCATGAAGGCGCCCGACCCGCCGATCACGCAATCCTTGTAATAAAGGTCGAGATCATCGACGTCGTAGGCGCTGGCGAGGCCGCCATTGGTCATCAGCGGCAGACCGTTGATGGTGATGCCCTGCGCGATCAGCGCGTCGCGCGCGCCGGTCACCGGCGAACCCTGGTTGTTGGGCCCGTCGCCGGAAATGTCGATGACCCGCTTCACGCTTTGAAAGCCGCTTTCAGCGAAGAGATCGCCGCCGAATTCCAGCGCACCGGATATCGAGGTGCGCCGCGCGCTGTTGGGCGGCCTGGCCGAAAGCTGGCGGACAAAGCGCTCGGCGTCGGACCGGGTCGCGATCGCCGTCCACGGCACGACGATATGCTGCGTGGTCGAGCCCGCCCATTCGACATAGGTGACCGCGATCCGGCCGTGCACGCCCTGGGCTATCGCCTCGAGAACGCGGTCATGGGTGAGCGCCGCGGCATAGCCCTGGCGCTGGATCTCCAGCTCGTCGGGGGACATGGACAGGGAGACGTCGACGGCCAGCACAAGCTCGATGTCGACCTGCTCGGCGGCTTGGGCCTGGGGCGCAAGAAGAAGGCCCAGCGCAAAAGCTGCGCTGCCTAGAAGACTCGGCCATTGGGAAACCGGGCGAGACATGCCGGAAGGGTACGCGAAAAACGCAAAATGAAAACCCGCCCGGCGGAATTTGCCGGTGCGGGCTTTCACGATTTTGCGAGCGGGCGCGCGTCCTTCGAGGCTCGCTGCGCTCGCACCTCAGGATGAGGGCGGTCGGCGCATTTACCGATCGCGGCGATCAAGTCCGCGGTTTCAGGTTCTCCGGATCGTAGAGCGGCTTGTAGCCTATCGCCGCCACTTCGACCGGAAAAGTCTCGCCGAAATATTCGACCGTCAGCTTGCGGCCTTGCTGGCAATAGTCCCATGGCAGATAGGCGAGCGCGATGTTCTTGCCGATGGTCGGGCCATAGGCGACCGAGGTCGTGAAGGATCGGCGGCCGAGTTCGTCGACCAGGGTCTCGCCTGTTTCGGGATCCAGCACGGGCATGACGCCGACCGGATAGCGGGCGACACCTTTGGAATCGCGATCGTTCGTCATGACCAGCGTGCACAGCATCGCCGGCTGATGTTCGCGGGCGCGGTATTCCAGATGCTTCGCCTTGCCGCAAAACTCCGCCTCCTTGACCTTCGGGCGGGCGAGATCGGCCTCCAGCAGATTGTACTCGGTCAAAAGGTCCGCATTCTGCAGGCGCAGGCTCTTCTCCATGCGGCGGCTGTTGGCGTAGGTCTCGACGCCGAATGGCATCACGCCGGTCGACCGCAACGCGTCCCAGACGGCAAGGCCGTCCTCGTAGCGCATATGGAGTTCCCAGCCCTGCTCGCCGACATAGGAGATGCGGAAAGCGGTGACGTCCTTGCCGGCGATCCTGACAGATTTGATCGCGGCGAAGGCAAAGTTTTCGGGCGAAAGCCCGTCCGGGTCCTCCACGACTTGTCTCAGCGTCGTGCGCGCGTTCGGACCCCAGATGCCGATAGTGACGTATTTTTCGGTCACGTCGGTGACGGTGACGTCAAAACCTTTGTCTTCGGCCACGCGGCGGATGTAGTGGAAGTCGCGCGGCCCAGCGTCCGCCCCGTCGATGACGCGGCAGCGGTCTGCCATGCGGATCACCGTCAGGTCGGCGCGCACCATGCCCTCATCGTCGAGAAAATGCGTGTAGATGCCCTTGCCGATATTGGCATCGCCGCCGATTTTTGCCGCGCACAGCCACTCCATCAGCGCGACATGATCCGGGCCTTCGACGTCGATCATGGCGAAATGCGACAGGTTCACGATACCGCAATCCTCGCTCATTGCGAGATGTTCGGCATTGGAGACGCGCCAGAAATGGCGGTTGTCCCACTCGTTTCCGCGCACCGGCACGCGGTTGCCGTATTTCTCGAGCAGATGCTCGTTGGCGGCGTAGCCATGGGCGCGCTCCCAGCCGCCGAGTTCCATAAAATAGCCGCCGAGTTCCTTCTCGCGCTCGTAAAAGGGCGAGCGGCGGACGTTGCGGCCCTTGGAAAAAGGCTCGCGCGGATGGACCGCAGGATTGTAGACCTTCATCGCCGTTTCGGTGCAGCGATCGTGGATGAACTGCTCCTGCGTCTGGTGCGGATAGAAGCGCGCATAATCGACACCGTGATTGTCGACCGATGTCCTGCCGTCGGTCATCCAGTCAGCGATGAGCTTTCCGGCGGCCGGTCCGTCCTTGACCCAGATGGCCACGGCATACCACAGGCCCCTCACCTTCTGGCTTTCGCCGATGGAGGATGCGCCGTCCGTGGTCACTTGCAGAAGCCCGTTGAAGGAATGGCTTTCATTGTAGCCGAGTTCGCCGAGAATCGGCGTGAGTTCCATGGCGCGTTCGAGCGGCGCAAGGATCTGCTCCATGTCGAGGTCGCGCTGCGACGGCGACAGCCGGGATTGGTCCTTCTCCAGGATCTCGCGCGGATGCACCAGGCGCGGATTGGTCTCCTCGTAATAGCCCCACTCGATCTGGCCGCCCTCGGCGGTCCTGGGGTCGCCGGTGTCGCGCATGTAGGCGGAATTGCCCTGGTCGCGCAGCAGCGGCCAGCCAATCTCCTTGCCGGTGCCGGCGAATTCATTGTACGGGCCGAAGAAGGTGAGCGGATGGTCGATCGGCATGACCGGCAAATCCTCGCCCGCCATTTCTGCAATGAGCCTGCCCCAGATGCCGGCGCAGACCACCACATAGTCCGCCATGATCGTGCCGCGGTCGGTCACCACGCCCTTGATGCGGCCGTTCTCGATGACGAGCGACCTGGCCGGCGTGTTGGCGAATGCCTTGAGCTTGCCGGCGGCTTCGGCCTGGTCGACCAGCTTTCCGGCGACCGTCTGCGAACGCGGGATGACGAGGCCGGCATCGGGGTCCCACATGCCGCCCTGCACCATGCTCTCCTCGATCAGCGGGAATTTTTCCTTGATCTCGGCGGGATCGATGAGGCGCGCGCTGGTCCCGAACGCCTTTGCCGAGGCCACTTTGCGCTTGATCTCCTCCATGCGGGCGTCGTCACCGACGCGGGCGATCTCGAGGCCGCCGATGCGCGCGTAGTGACCCATCTTCTCATAAAAATCGATGGAGTAGAGCGTCGTCCAGCAGGACAGGAAATCGTGGCTGGTCGTGTAGCAGAAATCGGAAGCGTGCGCCGTCGAGCCGATGTCGGTCGGGATGCCGGATTTGTCGATGCCGACGATATCGTCCCATCCGCGCTCGATCAGGTGATGGGCGACCGATGCGCCCACAATGCCGCCCAGCCCGATGATGACGACTTTCGCCTTTGACGGAAACTCTGCCATTTGCCCGCGACTCCGAGATGTTTTGCGGCCGGACTATAAGGCAGCGGCACGGCGCAATTGAAGCCTGTTTGCGACACGCAGAAAACGGGCCGCGACCATGGGCCCGAGAGTCGCCCAGCGGGTTAATCTTAACGGAACGTCAACGGCTCCGGTTAACTCTTTGCCGGGCTTTCGATGCTAGGAAAGGTTGGGGTGGGGAGGCGAAGACATGAGCATTGCGGCGCAGCAGGGAAAGACTGCCGGACGGGCGGCGTGGAGCGCATCGCCGCTGATCGTCATGGGCCTGATGCTTGCGCTCGTGCCGGTTCTGCTCCTGTTTCCGCTGCGCGTCCCTATCGGGCCGATGTATTGGGACGTCTTCATCTACTACGACGCCGCCAACAGGATCTTCGACGGCCAGGTTCCGGTCAATGATTTCTTCACGCCGGTCGGGCCGCTCGGCTACTATCTTTTCGCTGGCTGGCTCGCTTTGTTCCCGAACGGCGCGCCGACACTCCTGGCGCACTGGTCGCTGCTTGCGGTCACCGCGCCGCTGATGGCGCTGGTCATCTGGCATATCGAAGCTCGATCCCGCACGACAGCCTATGCATTGCTGATCCCGTTCCTGATCTTCGCGCTGCTGCCGTTCAACAGCCGTGAGTTCTACCCGTTTCCGGGCTCGGACGGCTTCGGCATCTACAATCGTCAGATCTGCCAGATGCTCTATGTGCTGGTGGCGGCGCTGATGTTCGTGCGCAGCCCGAGGCTTCTGGCGCTGATAGTCGCAGTGGCGATGACCGTGCTGTTTTTCCTGAAGATCACCGGCTTCGTGTCGGGCGCGATCATTTGCCTGTTCGCCTTCATGGCCGGCCGCGTTCCGCTCCGCTATGCGTTAGCCGCCGCTGGCGCCTTTCTCGCTGTGCTGGCGCTGCTGGAACTCACCTCCGGGCTGGTCAGCCATTACATCAACGACATACTGGCGCTGGTCGCTATCAACAGCGGCAGCCTGGCGCCACGCTTCCTTCAGGCGATGTCGCACACATTCGGCGTACTCCTGCCCAGTGGAGCGCTGATCCTGCTCCTGCTCTGGTCCGGCCGCGAAAAGCTCGCCGTCCGGCTCTCCGCGATCCGCGCCGAGCGCAGCACGGCTTCAGTGGCAAAATTCCTCGACAACGACGCCTTCTGGCTTGCGGTAGTACTTTTCGCCGGCGTCACCTTCGAGACGCAGAACACCGGCAGCCAGGCGATGATCTTCGTCTGGCCGGTTATCCTTTCGATCGTGACGCGGTCCGGTTCGCTGATGGCAAAGCCGAAACTGCTCATCGCGACCTTCGTCCTTGCTGCGGCCGTGGCGCTGCCGCCGGCCATCAACACGATCGAGCGCGCGGCGCGCGCCTATGCCGGGTCGGTCAAGAATTTCCCGCTGGAGCACGCCAATCTGAAGTCGCTGGGCGCGGTCACCATGCGCGGCGATGTTCTGGAGCGTTCTCAAAAGATGATCGATTTCTATCCGGCCCACCGACCCGTCTATGAAAAAATCGTGCAGATGGGCGAACTGCCGAGCTTCGTCCTTTATTCCGATTTCGATTTCCAGATCACGCATCTTATGGCGATAGACCGCGCGATCGACAGCATCAAGGCACTGGAAGCAAAGAACGGCGTGCGCTTCGAGACGATCATGGCGCTGAACTTCGTCAATCCTTTCCCGTGGCTGATGGACAGGAGCGCGCCGGAGCATGTCGCCATCGGCGCCGACCCGATGCGCGCAGTGCCGCCGCCCGGACCACTGGTTGCCGATTCCATTCGCGAAACGGATCTGATCCTGCACCCGAAATGCCCGCCGACCACGGCGAACGCAGCGCTTCTGGAGCTCTATGCGCCAATGATTGCCGATCATCGCAAGATCGCGCTCGACGCCTGCTACGACGCCTATGTGCATCCGAAGTTTGCGGGAATGCTGGATTAGGCTTCTTGTTTCAAGTCGGCGCGGGAAAAATCGTTGCCCTTGTAAAGAAGCGGAACGCCGCGGCTCTTGGCGAGGCGTAGGAGAGGCAGTCGGCGAGGTTGAGTTGCGCGGGATGGCCGCGGCCCTTGCCGAATTCTGCAACTGCAGCAACTGCGATCGGCCCGTGTTCCGCTTCGATGGGAATGATCGCAACCCTCGATTCGTTAAGAAGCGTTTCGATTTCTCTCAGGGCCGTCCCCGGATCGGTCCGGAGCTTGGTTGTAAGGCGCATTGCGGCTTCCAGCACAACCAAAGCCGACGTGATCGGGAAAGACGCGTTCTCAATACTTTTCAGGAATTCGCCGGCATCCTCCTCGTCAGAAAGTATCGCGACAATGGCCGAAGTATCCACGAACACTATTCGTGTCCCCACATCGCGTCGATCTCGTCCTTGGTCATGTCGCGACCGCCGGGTTTGCTTGCGGCCCGGAGCCGTTCGACTATTGGCCGGACGCGCTCAGCAAGCGGCCGTTCATCCTTCCGTCCGAGTTCTGCCTGGAGTGCGCCGATCACTGCGTCATCCAGGGAAAGCTTACGCTCCTCTGCAAGCCGTTTGGCCAATTCGTAAGCCTTAGTGTCCGTTCCAAAAAGAGTTGAGTGATTTCAGCAGGTTGTGATTCCGTCGGATTTGCGAGATTCGATGGAGATCACGATGGCCTGGACTGAAATCACCCGTGCGCATTATGAGCGGCGTTGCGCCCGTTACGCAAGCGATCTGACCGATGCGGAGTGGGCGCTGATTGCGCCGATGATGCCGTCGGCGAACCGCATCGGCCGGCCGCGCAAGACGGACCTGCGCGAGGTCGTGAACGCACTTCTTTACCTCGCCTCGTCGGGCGGCGCGTGGCGATTGCTGCCGAAAGACTTCCCACCCTTTTCAACGGTGCAGAAGTACTTCTATCGCTGGCGTGAGGAGGGCCTGTTGCGGACCATCAGCAACAGCCTCGTCATGGCGGCGCGCGAGGCCGAGGGTCGGGAAGCGAGTCCGACGGCGGGCGTGATCGACAGCCAATCGGTCAAGACCACGGAAAGCGGCGGAATTCGGGGCTTCGACGCAGGAAAGAAGATCAACGGGCGCAAGCGTCACATCGTTGTCGACACCATCGGGCTGATGGTCGGTCTCGTCGTCCATGCCGCCGATATCCAGGACCGGGACGGCGCACCGGCTGCCCTCAAGACCATTCTCGAACGCTGGCCGTGGCTGCGACACGTCTTCGCCGACGGCGGCTATGCCGGGCCGAAGCTTAAGGGCGCGATGCAAAAGATCGGCACGTTCACCCTGGAGATCGTCAAGCGGACGGACAAAGCCAAAGGCTTCGAGGTCCTGCCGCGCCGCTGGGTCGTGGAGCGCACATTCGCATGGCTGGGGCGATGCCGCAGGCTGGCTAAGGACTGGGAGAAATCCATCGCCTCCGCAGAAGCCTGGTTATACGTCGCCCACATTCGCCTGCTCACACGCAGGCTCGCAAGAGCTTGATATCAAAACATCGCTTTTTGATTCAGGCTCTTAGGATTTTCAATGTGGAGATTCATGGCGTTAGTTACCTCATCTGCCACAAAGATAGCGCTTTCGTCCTCGCGCGTCCACGATAGGGGTCTGCCCAAACGCAAACGGCCGGAGCATGCTCCGGCCGTTCTTCGCAACAGGTGAAATCCCGCCCTATTTCACCTGGCTTTTGACGAAATCCTTCACGATCGAGACGATGCCGCGCGACAAGAGGCTGTCCAGCGCGTCGACGAAGCGGTCGACATGTTCCGGCTGGCAGATCAGCGGCGGCTCCAGCCGGATGACGTTGCGGTTATATTCGGTGAAGGCGACGAGGACGTCGTAGTCGCGCAACAGCAGAGCGCCGACGAAGCCCGACAGCGAGCCCTTCAACTTGTCGTCGAGCACACTGACGATCGGCCGCAGCACCATGGGCAGGGTCTGCGAGAAATCGTGGAATTCGAGCCCGATCATGAAGCCCTTGCCGCGCACATCCTTGATGATCTTGGGATGTTTTGTCTGCAGCGCCTGCAGCCTTTCGAGCAGATAGGTGCCGGTCGCCGCCGCATTGTCGATCAGCCCCTCGTCGTAAAGCACGTTGAGCGCCTCGATTGCGGTGATCGAGGCTTCGCCGATGCCGCCAAAGGTTGCGGCAGCATGGATCATGGCGGTCTTCGGCGTGCCATAGGCCTTCATATAGACCTCGCGGCTGGCGATCATGGCGCCGACGGCCGACTTGCCGCCGCCGAGCGATTTTGCCAGCGCGGTGACGTCCGGCACGACGCCGTAATGCTCGAAGGCATAGAAGCGGCCGGAGCGGCCGAGGCCGCACTGCACTTCATCCGCGACCCAGAGCACGCCGTACTGGTCGCATAGCGCGCGCAGCTTCTGCCAGTACTCGGCCGGCGCCTGGACGATGCCGCCGCCGCCCTGGATGGTCTCAAGCACGATGACGCCGATCGCCGGATCGGATTTGAACGCCGCCTCGACCGCGTCGATGTCGGCGAAGGGCACGCGCACCGTGTTGTCGGTTAGCTTGAATTCGCCGCGGTAGAGCTGGCCATCGGTGATCGACAGCACGCCTTTGGTCTTGCCGTGGAAAGAATTCTCCGCATAGACGATTTTCGGCCGCTTCGGGCCGGCTGCGCGCTCGGCGACCTTGATCGCCGCCTCCATCGCTTCCGAGCCGGAGGAGCCGAGGAACACCATGTCGAGGTTGCCCGGCGAGCACTTTGCGAGATTGTGCGCAAGGGCCGCCGCATATTGCGACATGAAGGCGATGGCGATCTCGTGGCGCTTCTCGTCCTGGAACTTCTTGCGCGCATCGAGAATGCGGGGATGGTTGTGCCCGAAGGCAAGCGAGCCGAAGCCGCCGAAAAAGTCGAGGATCTTGCGACCGTTCTGGTCGACATAGAACATGCCTTCGGCGCTCTCGACCTTCACCTTGTGGAAGCCGAGCAACTTCATGAAATGCAGCTGTCCCGGATTGAGATGCGCCTTGAACAGGTCGGTCATCGTGGCGAGGTTCATCGCCTTGGCGGCCTCGACGCTGATCAAGTCCGGCTTGGCGATCGCATCGGGCGAGAGCGAAGGCGCGTTCACCACCGCGCGGGTATGGGTCGTCTCTGGCTTGGTCATGATGTTCATCAGGCTCTCCTATTCGGCCGGAACTTGGGATGCGACCACTTCTTGGCCGTCTTTCTTGGCGCGGTATTCCTTGTAGGCGGCGATCAGCATGTCCTCGTCGCGGTACTGCGGCGCCCAGCCGAGATCGCGCTTGCCCTTCGACACGTCGAGCACGCATTCCTCATCAGCGATGAGGTACTGCTCCGGATCCATGAGCGGCATGTTCATCAGGTCAAGCAGGTCGAGCGTGCGCTTGACCGCCCAGCCCGGCGTCGGGATGAGGAGCGACTTCGAGCCGGCATGCTTGACCAAATCGCCGAGCAGCTTTTTCACCGGCGGCGGGTTGAGCGAGCCGAGATTGTAGGCCTCGTTCGGCACCCCGGCTTTCCACGCCAGTCGCGCGGCCTCGGCGCAGTCGAAGACGGAGATGAACTGGTAGGGGTTGCGGCCCGAGCCGATCATCGGCACCGGAAGGTTCCAGTCGATCAGCTTGAACAGCTTTTCCAGTATGCCGAGACGGCCGGGGCCGATGATCAGGCGGGGGCGGAACAGCGATATATTCATGCCCTTCTCGCGCCATTCGGCGGCGAGTTCCTCGGTCTTCAGCTTCGACAGGCCGTATTCGCCCAGCGGCGCAACCGGATGATCCTCGGTCATCGGATAGGTGACCGTATGGCCGTAGATCATGTCGGTCGTGAAGTGGACGAGGCGTTTTGCGCCCGCCTTGTCCATGGCACGCATGATGTTTTCGGTGCCGTGGTAATTCACCGGGAAGAAAAAATCGTGGCGCTTGGCGCGGACCTGGATCGGCGACAACATCTTGGCCGAAAGGTTATAGACCATGTCGTCGGCGCGGATCGCGACGTTGGCCACCGAGCCGGGATCGGTCACGTCGCAGGTGGCGAAGCGGGCATGGCGGTAATGCCCCAGATCGCTCTTGACGATGTCGGCGACTATAACCTCCTGGCCGTCGGCCAGGAGTTTCGGCGCCAGATGACGGCCGACAAAGCCGTCTCCTCCAAAGATGATGTGTCTCATTGCGCAAGCTCACTGGTTTGAAGGGGAGTTGAAGGGGCAGCGGCGGCCAGTTCGTCATGGCCGCGCCCGCTTTGGGCGATCAGCACGGTGCCGACGCAGATGAAGCCGATGCCGGCGATGCGCCACGCGTTGAGATCCTCGCGGAAGACGAAATAGGCGAAGACCGCAACCGCCACATAGGCGAGGCTGAGGAAGGGATAGGCGAAGGATAGCTCGACCTTCGACAGCACATAGAGATGCGACGCCATCGAGATCACGAAGGTCGACAGGCCGAGGAACACCCAGGGGCTGAAGACGATCTGCAGGAGTTTGATCACCGGATTGACCCCGGCGAACGAAATCGGGCCGAGCGTCATCATGCCGTGCTTCAGCATCAGCTGTGCGGCGGCATTGGTCATCACCGTGAAAAGTATGAACGCGATGTACTTCATGTCTTCATCAACCCTCGCCCTTGAGTTTAGAACAACGCCCGACTGGAATGATCCAAAACGGGTCACTCGGCCGCATGCGCGAGCGCCTCACCCCTATTCAGCAAAACCTGTGCCGTACGCGCCCAGAAGTCGGACATGAACGCCGGGTCGCGAACCGCCTCGAGTTGGCGCCAATCTGGAAACGATGCGGCGAACACCTCTGCGCCCATGCGCGCATCCTTGTAGGGATTGACTGCCCCGCCGGCGTCGATCGTGATGGCGTCGAGTTTGTCCAGCAGGGCGAGGGTCGCGGCGCCGCGATTGGGGAAATCGAGCGTCAGCGTGTATCCCGGACGCGCGAACGAGAGCAGGCCGGGCGAACGCAGCGCGCCGAACCGCTTCAGCACGGTAAGGAACGAGCCTTGCCCGGCGCCGCGGGCCGCGGCTAGCAGCTCTGAAATGGCTTTGCGCGCGGCCTCGTCAGGCACGACGCTCTGGTGCTGGAACAGCCCGCGCGGACCGTAGAGCCTGTTCCAGTTCGAGACGCCGTCGAGCGGAAAGAAGAAGCCCTGATAGCCGGTCTGCCGGACGCCGCTGGCGCTGCCCTTGCGCCAGCGATAGGCGGTATTGAACGCTCTCAGGAACGGGCGGTTGAGCACGGTGAAGGGCGGCTGAAACGGCACAGACAGCCGAGCCTGCGCAGCCCTCGCGGCGCGCGCGCCGTACCTGGCGTGGTTGCCGGTGATCATCAGCCCCCTGCCCGCCCCGGCCCCCCTGCGAGCTGGTCGATCCAGGCGACGGCGTATTCATTGTCGCGGTCGGCCGCCTCGGCGAGATCGAAATATTCGGCGAGGCAGGCGAATGGTTTTATCTCTTCCATCACGTCGAGCGACGGAACCGGCATCAGCCGCAGCCTTGCCGAAAGGATGATGCCGGTCAGGCCCATTCCGCCGATCGTGGCGGCGAACAGTCGCGGATTGGCGGCGGCCGAGCACTCATAGGTCCTGCCGTCCGAGCGCAGCAGCGTGAACGAGACGACATGGCAGCCGAAACTGCCGCGACGGTGATGGTTCTTGCCATGCACGTCGTTGGCGATGGCCCCGCCCAGGGTCACGAACTGCGTGCCAGGCACGACTGCGGGAAAATAGCCGTGCGGCGCGGCGTGGGCGATGATGTCGCTGAGCAGCGTGCCGGCTTCCGCCTCGATCACGCCGGTCTGCGGGTCGAAGCCCAGAACCCGGTTCAGCGAACGCATGTCGACGATGCTGCCGCCGTCGTTCTGGCAGGAATCGCCGTAGGAGCGGCCATTGCCGTAAGGCAGGATCGCGCCCTCGCCCGCGCCGCCGCTTCTCAGAAGCGCGATGGCGTCAGCAGCCGACACGGCGCGCCGCGCCAGCGGGGTCGCCCGGCCGAAGCTCTGATAGGACGCGGCGCTCATGCCCAGCCTGCGATCAGGAGCATCGCCCCGCCTGCAAGAGCGACAAGCTGGCTGCGCCAGTCGCTGATGATGAAGACGACAGGATCGTCATGCATCTCGTCGCGCCGCGCCAGGATCCAGACGCGCATAGTGAGATAGAGCACGATCGGCGCCAGCGGCCACACCATCCACGGATGCGGGTAGAGTTCGCGCACGGCGTCGCTGTCGATGTAGAGCGCCAGAACCAGCGCCGACGAGAATGCCGAAGCCATGCCGGCCTGGGCGATGACGTCCTGGTCCTCGGCGCGATAGCCGCGCCCGGCTATGCGTTCGCCGCGCACCAGATCCGACGCGCGAAGCTCGACGAAGCGCTTCACCAGCGCCAGCGACAGGAAGAAGAAGGTGGAGAAGGCGAGCAGCCAGAACGAGACGTCGACGCCGGTGGCGGCCGCGCCGGCAAGCAGCCGCATCGTGTAGAGGAATGCCAGCATCAGCACGTCGAGCAGAAGCATGCGCTTGACCGACAGCGAATAGGCGGTGGTCGCGACGAGATAGGCGGCGAGCACCGCCATGAACAGCGACGGCAGGAACGCCGCTGTGGCGAAGCTTATCGCCAGGAGTACGGCAGCCGACCCCATCCCGAACGGCATCGACAGGACGCCGCTGGCGAAGGGCCTGTTGCGCTTGGTCGGGTGCTGGCGGTCGAGCGCCAGGTCGAAGAAGTCGTTGACAATGTAAATCGCCGAGGCGGCGGTGCTGAACGATACGAAGGCCAGCGCGCAGGCGACCAGCATGTGGATGTTGAAATACTCGTGCGACAGCACCATCGGCACCGCGATCAGCGAATTCTTCAGCCATTGGTGGACGCGAAGCATCTTCAGGATGGTCTTGAAGGTCGGCTTCTGGACCTCGATCTTCTCCGATCCGTGGGCCGCCTGCCAGCGCGCGGCGTGCCGGTCGGGCGCAACCACGATCGCCGCTCGGGCGGCGTCGAAGACCTTGAGATCGTGGCGGCTGTTGCCCGCATAATCGAAGCCGCCGTCGCCATAGGCCTCGACCAGCGCCGCGCGCTTGCGGCCGGCCGTCAGATTGTGCAGCCCGTCAGTCGCCAGCACTGCGTCGAAGAGGCCGAGGTGCGCAGCGATCGCGTCGGCGAATTTGCGCGGGGTGCCGGTGGCGAGGATTATCTTGCGGCCGGCGGCGCGTTCGTCGCGAAGCCTTGAAAGCACGGCGGCGCGATAGGGCAGTGAGGCGGGATCAATGTCGACGCGGGCGGCGATCGCCTGTTTCAGCGCCGCCGGCCCCCGCGCCGCCCAGAACGGCACCAGGAACAGAAAGAGCGGGTTCTTCCTGATGAGCAGGAACAGCCCTTCCCAGAGCAGGTCGCCGGCAATAAGCGTCCCGTCCAGGTCGACCGCAAGCGGCGCCGCATTCTTGTCCGACCGCGCATCCATGTCCGAAAGCCCTGTTGTTTCCCGCCGCGCCGTTTTTCCGGCGTCTTCGTGCGGGTATAGCGGGAACAGGGCTATGGATTGTTAAACCGGCGGCGGTAAACCATTGGGCGGGCGGGTATTTCGGGTGTCGTGCTTAAGGCTGCGTTATCGGAAACGATAAAAGGCCGGACAAAATTGTCCGGCCCCGTTTCCGTGACGGCAAGGCGTTACTTGATGCGGGCGACGCCGCCCGAAATCTCGATCGTCTCCGTGCCGGTCAGCGCCTCGCGGTCGCCATTGGGCATGGTGACGAAGCAGCCGCCTTCGCAAAATTCCACTGTTTCGCCGCTGCCGAGGGCAAGTTCGGTCTTGCTGCCGCCTTCGGTCACAATCAGCGTACGCGGTTCGGCGTCCAGGTTGATCGCGCTGGCGCTAAAGGCCGTGCTGCCCAAGGCAAGAAGGGCAGCAGCGGCGATCACGGACTTCATCATTTCATTGTCGGTGTTGCCACCGCCTCTGGTTGCGTTGAGCAAGGCATTTCCGCTCTTGCCGCGACCTTATAGGAGTTCGAAGCTGAACCGCAACTGAATGCCGCATTCATGCCATGATTGGGAATGCCCGCTAGAGCAAGCCGCCCGATTTCGGATCGGGCATCTCGCTCTAACCTTTTGTTTTCGCATCGTTTTTGCCGAAAACCGGCATCCACTTTTCGGCACGATGCTCTAGTCAGGGTCCGGCTTGCGGCCTTTGCGCCGCTGTGCCGGCGGCTGCCTTGCCTTCTCTTCGCTCGCCTTGGCCTGCTCGAAATGCTCGGCTTCCAGCTTGTCGTCGTCCGTCGGCCAATTCTCCTCCGGCGGAGGTGGGATAAAGCGCGCCGTGGACGGTATGGCGATGTTCTCGCGTTCGAACGCTTCGAGTATGGCGAAGCGGATATCGTTCTGGACCGTGTTGCCGTTCAGGATATCGGCGATGAACACGCGAATTTCGAACTCCAGCGCGGCCGGACCGAAATTGACGAACAGCACGAAGGGCTCAGGATTCTTCAGAACCAGCGGGTGTTCGCGCGCGATCCCCAGCATCAGATCGTGGGCGCGCTTGGAGTCGCTGTCATATGCGACATTGACCTTGATATCGACGCGGCCGAGCTTGTTGCGGTGCGTCCAGTTGCCGACCGCGCTGTTGATCAGTTCAGAATTGGGCAGGATGACGGTCTGGCGCTGGAACGTCTCGATCTCGGTAGCGCGGACGCTGATCTTCTTGACCGTGCCGGAAACGGCGCCTGCTACGATCCAGTCGCCCGCCTTGAACGGGCGCTCGGCCAGCAGGATCAGTCCCGAAACGAAGTTGGAGACGACGTTCTGCAGTCCGAAGCCGATGCCGAGCGACAGGCCGCCAGCAATCAGGGCAAAGTTGGAAAGATCGATGCCGGCTGCCGAGACGGCGATCAGTGCGGCGATCGCCAGGCCGGCATAGCCGATCACCGTTCTTATCGAATTGCGTACCCCGGCATCGACCTTGCCGCGCGCCATGACCGAACCGTCGAGCCATCCCTGGAACCAGCGCGTCAGGAAAAAGCCCAGGATGAAGACAAGGACGCCCGACAAGATGCCTGTGAACGATATGGTGAAGGAGCCGATCGTGATCCCGGTGGCGGCCTTGTAGACCCAAGCCTGGATGTCGGCGGGCTGGAACCCCCACAGGAACAGGATGAGCGGCACGCCGACCACGACGATCAGGATATTGATGGCGGTGCTGACCACCAGGGCAAGCTGGTCCAGCGTGGCGGGGTCGAGACTGAACCTGCCTTCGATGCGTCGGCCGAGCGCGGTGTTGGCGAAGGCGCCCTCCTCGGCCACCGCCCTGGCGGACAGGAAGCCAATATACATTGTGGCAAGTACCGCGCCGGTGACCACGATCTGCGTCGAAAGGAACCGCGCTAAGCCGATATAGCCGAACAGGGCGGCAGCGATGGTGACCCCGCCGAGCAGGAACAATGTGCTGCGCAGGAGCGGATGCCACTGCCTCGGCCCGCCGTCTTCGCCGGTGGAAGGCCGCACCAATCCGATCAGCACGACCAGAATGCCGGTCAGCACCGTGGCGATCAGGCTTTCGCCGACGGTGAGCGACAACGGCGAATCCAGAACGCCGTAGACGGTGCTCAGGAACACGTCGATACCGGTGAAGATGGCGGTCGCCGAGACCAGCCACAGCAGAAGCCTGGCGGCGCGCGTATCCACGGCGATAAGTCGCCAGTTGGGCAGGCGCGGCGAAAGCACCGAACTGCCGAGCCTGTGGACGAAGAACACCAGCCCGATGACGATGAAGAGCCACGTCATCATCGTGCCGATGTCGTCCCTCAGCACCCCGAAATAGTCATAAAGCAGGTAGGTCGTCGCGAGAAATACGGCGATGGCGGCGGTCGGCACCAGTGTCGACCAGAACGCCACCGACAGCCGGCTGAGATAGGACGGGTTCTCGACATCGCCGTCGGCTTCGAACAGGCGGCCGAACAGCCGCCTGCCGCCTATCAGGAGGACCGCCGCCGCCAGCAGGGCGAAGAAGGTGGCGAAAAGAACCGAGCGCAGCTTGAACTGGACGACGAAGCGGAGCCAAGAAGAAACGGTGCGATAAAACTCTCCGATCTCTATCTGCGCGGCTTCGGCAACCTCGCCCGCCAGCGCGCTGCCGATATCGTAGCGCCGGGTCAGTAGGCGGGAGAAGAGGTCGCGCCGCATCTCGGTGATGCGGGTGATCAGCCCATTGATGCGGATCGACTGATCTTCGGCGACGCCGAGCGCGGCGTTGATTTCCGCCTTTTCAGCCAGGAGCGCCTGGCGTTCGCTGGTGATGAGTTCCGGTTCGGGCGGCTGACCCTCGGCAGGCGGCGCCCCCAACTGCTCGAGACGGCCGTTGATCTCGGCCAGACGCGGCCTGAACGCGACACTGGTCCTGATCAGCTCCCGTTCGGCCTCCTCCAATTGCAGGCGCGTATCGACCAGACCCGCGTCGACCTCGGCGTTGGCGGCGATGTTCTTCTCGAGTTCGTCGGTGGCCAGCCGCAGGCGGTCCATCGCCACGCGCTGCTCATCGACGATCGTCGAACCGTTCTGGCCGACGTTCTGTGCACCGGCAGGAAAAACCGAGAAGGCGAGCCCCATAATGAAAAGCGCGATCAACGATCAAATCTTGGAAGCTGGCATGATCTCCAAACGACTCAGTGAGTGACAGGTCGGCGAAGTTCGACAGTGATAGAGACGGCGCGGCAGCCGGGCAAGCCGCGGCGACCTCGCGACCGTGCGGAACGGTGGCGGCGGAACGAAAAGGAGTCGGCCATATGAAAAGCCATGGCGCAATATTGGCTTTGGGGCGCACACCGTGCCACTAGTGTGCGCCATCGCCCCAATCGGAAAACATGATCCATGGCGGAATATTCGGCCTTTTCGCTGCTCAAGAACGCGTTGACGGGAAATCGCGACTGGAAGCCTGCCTGGCGCAAGCCGGACCCGAAGCCGTCCTACGACGTCATCGTCATCGGTGGCGGAGGGCATGGGCTTTCGACCGCCTATTATCTCGCCAAGGAGCACGGCATCACCAATGTCGCCGTCCTGGAAAAAGGCTGGCTGGGGTCCGGCAATGTCGGCCGCAACACCACGATCGTGCGCTCCAACTACCTGTATCCGCAGAGCATCCGCTTCTACGAGCATTCGATGCGGCTGTGGGAGAACCTGTCGCACGATCTCAACTACAACGTCATGTTTTCGCAGCGCGGCGTCCTCAATCTTGCCCACACACCGGCGCAACTCGACGATTATGCACGTCGCGGCAACGCCATGCGCCATGCCGGCGGCGACGCCGAACTGCTCTATCCCGACCAGATCGCCCGGCTCTACCCCGGCCTGGACGTCTCGGGCTCGGCCAGATTCCCGGTGATCGGAGGCCTGCTGCAGCCCAAGGCCGGCACGGCCCGCCACGACGCCGTCGCCTGGGGCTATGCGCGTGGCGCCGATCGGCGCGGCGTCGACATACTGGAGAATTGCGAGGTCACCGGCTTCCTGCGCGACGGAGACCGCATCATCGGGGTGACCACCACGCGCGGCGAAATCCGCGCCGCCAAGGTTGCGGTAGCGGTGGCCGGCAGCACAGGCCAGGTGATGAAGCTCGCCGGGATCGACAAGCTGCCGATCGAAAGCCACGTGCTGCAGGCCTTCGTGTCCGAATCGCTGAAGCCTATCCTCCCGGGCGTAGTGACGTTCGGCGGCGGGCATCTCTACGTTTCACAGTCCGACAAGGGCGGGCTGGTCTTCGGCGGCGGCCTCGACGAGTACAATACATATGCGCAGCGCGGAAACCTGCCGCTGGTCGAGGAGGTGATGAGCGAGTTGCTCGCCATGTTCCCCGCCTTCGCGCGGGTGCGGCTGCTGCGCTCCTGGGGCGGCGTCATGGACATGTCGATGGACGGCTCACCGATCATTACCACCGGTCCCCTACCCGGCATGTATCTGAATTGCGGCTGGTGCTACGGCGGTTTCAAGGCGACGCCGGCTTCGGGCTGGTGTTTTGCCCACACGATCGCCCGCGACGAGCCTCACGAGATCAACGCGCCGTTCACGCTCGACCGTTTTCACCGCGGCATCCTCATCGACGAAAAAGGCCAGGGCTCCACGCCCAAACTTCATTAGGCGCTTCAAGAAATGCTGATAACCTGTCCTTATTGCGGCCCGCGCGACCTCTCCGAATTCAGCTACCAGGGCGACGGCAACCGCACGCGCCCCGATCCGGCCTCTACCGACCAGGCGGAATGGAACGATTATGTTTATGATCGCGTCAACGTCGCCGGCGATCACAACGAGATCTGGCAGCATGCCGGCGGCTGCCGCGCGCATCTGGCCGTTGTGCGCAATACGCTGACGCACAAGATTACCAGCGTCGGCTTCTCCCGCGATGCCGGCCACAAAAAATCCGATGGCCACCGCCGGACGGGAGCGCATTCATGAGCCCTCGCCGCAGCCAGTCCGGCGGTCGGGTCGACCGGACGCGCACGATCCGCTTCACCTTCGACGGACGGCCCTTCACCGGGCATGCGGGCGATACGCTGGCGTCCGCGTTGCTCGCCAACGGCGTGACGCTGTTTGCGCGATCTTTCAAGTATCACCGCCCGCGCGGCGTGCTGACTGCCGGCATCGACGAGCCGAACGCGCTGGTGACGGTGCTTCACGGCGAAGTGCGCGAGCCCAACACGCCCGCGACGATGCTGGAGATATACGACGGGCTGACCGTGGTCAGCCAGAACCGTTTCCCGACGCTCGCCTTCGACTTCGGCGCGGCAAACCAGCTCGGCGGCAAGATCCTCGGCGCCGGCTTCTACTACAAGACCTTCATGGGGCCGGTGGTCGGGCCCTTGAAAGGCACCCGCTTCTGGATGTTCTGCGAATACTTCATCCGCCGAGCAGCTGGTCTTGGTCGCGCCGGCATCGCCAGCGACCCGGCGCGTTACGAGCGCATGAACGCGTTCTGCGACGTGCTGGTGGTCGGCTCCGGCCCCGCGGGCCTGATGGCCGCCAAGGCTGCGGTCGATAGTGGCGCGCGCGTCATCCTGGCCGAACTGGAGCCGAAATTCGGCGGTACGGCCAACTGGTCGGGCGAGACGATGGACGGCGTTGCCGCGGCGGAATGGGCCTCGACTATGGTGCGCGACCTGAAGGCGCGCGACAACGTTCGGCTCCTGCCGCGCACCACCGTCTGGGGCTATTACGACGACAATTCCATCGCCGCGCTGGAGCGCGTCACCGATCACAAGAGCGCGCCCGCCAAGGGCGAGCCGCGCCACCGCCACTGGTCGATCCGCGCCGGATCGGTGGTGGCGACCGGCGCGTTCGAGCGGCCGCTGGTCTTTCCGGGCAACGACCGCCCCGGCGTCATGCTTGCGGGCGCCGCCGAACGCTACGCCAACGAGTTCGGCATATTGCCCGGCCAGAAGGTTGCGCTGTTCGTCAACAATGACGGCGCTTATCGCGCCGCCGCCGCCATGAGGAAGGCCGGCGCTGAGATCGCCGCGATCGTCGACGTGCGCGGCGAAATCTCGGAGGCGGCGCGGGAAATCGCCGAAGAAGCCGGCGGCGAGCTGCTGCGCGGCCATGCCGTGGTGGCGACGGAAGGCGGCAGGCACGTCTCGGGCATCAAGGTGCAGAAATTCGACGTTGCGAACGGCGCATTGTCGGGCGAGGCGCGGCATCTCGATGCCGAGTGCCTGCTGGTCTCGGGCGGCTGGTCGCCGGTCATCCATCTGGCGAGCCAGGCCGGCATGAAGCCGGAGTGGAACGAGGCACTGCAGGCCTTCCTGCCGCCGAAGCCGACGCAGAACTGGGTCGGCGCCGGCGCATTCAACGGGAGGTTCACGACGACCGAGGCGCTGGCCGAAGGCCATGCCGCCGGCCTGTCGGCCGCCGGCTCGCCCGGCGGGCCGGTGTCCATCCCCGAGGTCGAACCTGTGGCGCTCGACGCGCATCCGGCTCCGGTGTTCGAGATCAGGGCCAAGGGCAAGGCCTTCGTCGACTACCAGCATGACGTGACCGCCGACGATGTCCGTCTCGCGTACAAGGAAGGTTTCGTCTCCGTCGAGCATTTGAAGCGCTACACCACGCTCGGCATGGCGACCGACCAGGGCAAGACATCCAACGTGCCAGGCATAGCCATCATGGCCGAGGCGTTGGGCAAGCCCATCGCCGACGTCGGCACGACGCGGTTCCGTCCGCCCTTTTCGCCGGTGTCGCTCGGGGCGCTGGCCGCCGAACGCTACGGCGAACTCAAGCCCGAACGGCTGACTCCCATGCACGACTGGCATCTCGAGAACGGCGCGGCCATGTATGCCGCCGGGCTCTGGTATCGGCCGATGATCTATGGCCTTGCCGGCGAAACGGTCGAGCAGGCCTATATCCGCGAGGCGAAGACAACACGTGAAGCCGCAGGCATCGTCGACGTCTCGACGCTGGGCAAGATCGCCGTGCAGGGGCCGGACGCCGCCGATTTCCTCGACCGCGTCTACACCAACGTCTTCTCCACCCTTGCCGTCGGCAAGGCACGCTACGGCCTGATGCTGCGCGAGGACGGCATCGCACTCGATGACGGCACCACCTGGCGGCTCGGCAACGACGACTTCCTGATGACCACCACCACCGCCAACGCCGGCAAGGTTATGCAGCATCTCGAATATCTGCTGGACGTCGTTTGGCCTGACCTCAAAGTGCAACTCACCTCCGTCACCGACCAATGGGCGGGGGCTGCGATCGGCGGGCCAAAGGCGCGGGAAATCCTGGCGTCATGCGTGACCGGGACGGCAGTCGACAACGAGACGCTGCCCTTCATGGGCATCGTCCACGGCGAGATCGCCGGCGCGCCGGTGATGATCTGCCGCCTTTCCTTCTCGGGCGAAATGGCGTTCGAGGTCTATTCCGGCGCCGGTCACGGCATGCATGTCTGGGAAGCGCTGATCGAGGCCGGCAAGCCCTTCGGCATGGTTCCCTACGGGCTGGAAGCGCTGGGCACCATGCGTATCGAGAAGGGTCACGTCACCGGCGCGGAAATCGACGGCCGCACCACCGGCCGCGATCTTGGTCTCGATTGGATGCTGTCGAAGAAAAAGCCGTTCGTCGGCTCGATGATGATGGACCGCGAAGGCCTGATCGCCGAGGACCGGGTGCGGCTGGTCGGCGTGATCTCCCTCGACAACCGCCCGCTGAAGGGCGGCGCGCATATTGTCGAGGAGGTGAACGAGAAAGAGCCGAAAAACTCGATCGGCCACATCACCGCGGTCTGCTATTCGCCCGCACTCGGCAAATATATCGGCCTGGCGCTGGTCAAGGGCGGAAAGGCTCGGATCGGCACCCGCGCGTTCATCTCCGATCCGCTGCGCGACCGCTTCGGCCCGGTCGAGATCGTCAGCAACCACTTCTTCGATCCCGAAGGGAAACGCATGCATGGTTGACCAGCTTTCGCCGCTTGGCCCTGTCTGGCGACCGGGCTCGCACGGCAATTTCGTCGAGGGCACCGGCGTGGTGCTCAGCGAGACCCAGCCGGGCTCGATCGTCCACGCCACAGCCTGGCCGGGCGAGGAAAAGAATCTGATGGCCGCGATCCGGACTGTTGCCGGCCTTACCTTGCCCGACGGCGCGGGCGGCGGCATCTTGACCGAGGAGAAGGCGGCGTTCGGCATCGCGCCCGGCAAATTCCTGGTCGTCGACCAGGCGGAAGGACTTTTCGCGATGCTCAGCGCCGCGATCACCAGCGAAATGGGCACCGTTACCGACCTCTCACATGGCCGCACGGCAATCCGGGTTGCCGGGCCGAAGGCCGAATGGGTGCTGGCGAAATTCTTCGCCATCGATTTTTCGCTGACTGCATTCCCGGTGGGCGCGGGCCGCTCGACCGTCCATCACGACATTTTCGCTCAAATTCAAAGAACCGGCGCGAGCCAGTTCGACCTCTATGTCTTCCGCTCGTTCGCGCGGGCGTTCTGGAACGCGCTCTGCCACGCGAGCGAGGAAGTAGGGTACGAGGTGCGGTAGTCGATCCGCACAGGTCACTTGATCGACGAAAAATAGGCGGCGAGATCTTCGATCTCTTTTTCTTCGAGGGCCTTCGCAGTCCTTTCCATGAGATGGGCAAAGGGCGTTCCGCCGCGCCGGCCGGCGGCGAACAGGCGTAGCTGGGTTTTAAGATATTCCGCATGCTGGCCGGCGAGCGTCGGGTAGATCGGGTTGCGCCGGCTGCCACCGTGGCAGCTCAGGCAGGCGGGCACCTTGCGCTCCGGAATGCCGAACTCGGCGATCTGCCGGCCGCGAGCAGCGTCTCCTGAAGCAGCAGCCGAAGTGGAAACGCGCGGCTGCGATGCAAAATGGCGGGCGAGATCGGCCCACAAACGCCGGTCGGCCTCGACTGCCGCCAGTTCCATGACGCCGCTCGGGCGCTTTCCTTCGGCGAACGCCTCGAGGCTCGCCCGCAGATACTCTTCCCGCTGTCCTGAAATGATCGGGACGAGCGCGCTGCGCCCTCGCCCGTCGCGGGCGTGGCATCGCGCGCAATCGGCCACCGTTGCCTCGAAATCGTTCGCGTGCATCGCAGGACTTTCTTCGCCGCCCATTGCCAATTCGCCATAGGTTCGCGCGTCCATCCTCGGCAACACGCGCAGGAACGCCACCATCGCCCAAACCTCATCGTCGCGCTGCTGCGTGGGCCAGGCCGGCATGCCGGTGAAGCGTACCCCGTATTTGACGATGCGGAAGAGTTCGGCGTCGGTCCAGGTGCCGATCACCGGCGCGAGGTCGGGCGGGCGCGGAAGCATCTTCTGGACCGCGGGCGATTGCGGGACGCCTGGCGCGCCGTGACAGATCGCACAACCGCGCTCAAAATGTCCCGCCGACGGCTGGATGCCTTCGGCGGGCAGTCGCTCGGGAGGTTCGACGGCGAGCGAGTAGGTACGCACCGCCGAGCGCATCGCGAAATGCAGGAACCAGTCGGTAATCTGCCAGTGGCCAGTCGAGGCGGCAATGTTGAAGAAGCCGATCCAGGCCCCGAACACCGCCGCGAAGGGCAGGATCGCCAGCGCGATGGCGATGTGTTTCCAGTGGAACCGGATCATCGCGCGAGCCTCCGATCGGTTCGGCCGCGCTCGTCCTGGGCGGCCAGAAGCCGCGCCAGCAGCGCCAGCCCGCCCGCGAGATAAACTGCAGCGCCGACGAAAAGCATGACGACGCCGCCGAGCGCCTGGTCCTGGCCGGCGCTGAGCGTCATACCCAGGCAAGTCACCTCGCCAGCGCCGTAGAGCGGGCGCGGCGTCAGCGCCAGCAATGCGCCGAGAAGCGTCATGTGCACCGAAGTGAACAGGAGCCCGAACGCGCCGGCCGCACTTCTTTCGTTTCTGTCGTGGCCGCTGTGCCCGATGCAGGACAGCCAAAGGATCAGCCCGGCCACAAGGAAGTTCGCCTGTTCGGCAGCGGCGGCAGCCGGAGACGTTTCGGCCATCAGGCGAAGCGCAGGCGCGTGCCAGGCCCAGATCACGACCAGTTCGAGGAGAGACGCAGGCAAGGGCGAGAAAAGCCGTGAGCGCCGTGAGAAATCCCAATCCGTTCCGGCAAGCCCAAACGCGATCAGCGGCGCGGCGATGGCGACTACGCCCATATGCGCCATCATGTGGGCGGTGAAGGAGGTCTCGCCGGCGGCAAAGAGCGGTCCGCCCCAGATGATCGCGAGCATCAGCAGGCCGATGATGAGCGCCGCACGTTTCATCGGAAGCACCCGGAGATCATCAGCGCGGCGATCGCCGTGTAGATCACGGCGATGAAGCTCAGGCCCGACAGCAACAGCGTTGCAAAACCCTGGAAGCGCCTGCGGTCGTGCGGGGTCGGATCGTCATGCGGCGGCTCGTAGGTCCCGAATCCCCATTGCCGCCAGGCGAGAAAAGCCGAGAGCACAATCATCGCCAACGCCGCGGCGGTGACCGCGCCGATGCCGAGGCGGAGGACGTCGAAGCCGAAAGCCACGGCATCTTCCTTGGCGCAGTAGATGGCAGCCCCGACATAGCAGACGAGAAAATGCAGCGCCCAGACAACGGGCGCGGTGAACAGCGTCCAGAGCGTTTCGATTTCCTTGGGGAGGAACCGCATCGCCGCCTCACAACGCCAGCGGAAACAGGCCGATGACGGCGAACGTGGTCACCGCCGTTGCGGTCAGGAAGTGCCAGAAGAGAACGACATTGTGGATGTCGATGTCGTAGGTGGGCATCAATCTGCCGGCAAAGCTGCGCGCCAGGCAGTAAAGCTGCATGATTATGCCCACGGCTCCGTGCACCGCCGTCCACCCTGCAAGCACCCAGACGATCGCGGGGTAGACATGCGTCGTCGGCTCCATCCGATACGTCCAGGGGCCGTAGAGGCCGGCCAGACTTCCCGCGGCCGTCAGCACCAGGGCGGCTCCGACCGCGAGCCGCATCCCGACGACGAAGCCGCGCACGGTCGCGCCTCGCGCGCCAAGCATCAGCGCCCATGCCGCCAGGAAACACGCCAGGGCGACCATCGGCCAGAACACGCCGGGGCCAGCTATCCCCGCGGTGAAATCCTGATGGATCGTCCAGTAGAAAAAATAGCCGAAGACGAGGCTGCCGAACGCCGTTCCGTCGCCGACCATGGTGATGAACATCGCCCACCAGCCGACCGATTCCGGCCCCGACCGATAGAGCGGCAGGGTCAGGCCGAGGCCGACATCCTTCTCCGGCTTTTCGGGGATCTCGGCCGTGCCGGTCCAGGCCCAGAAAAGGATCGCGCCGAGCGTGACGACGGCACTCGCCGCCGTGGCGAGCCACCATTCGAAGGTCAGCGCGATGAACACGGCGCCGAGCGCGAAGGCGGCGACGATCGGCGAGACCGCGTTGCCGCCCACGCGCATGCAGTAAATCGGCTCGGCGTCGAGCACGGAGGTCACCAGCGTCTCGCGCCGCCCCTCCTCCGCGTCCGGAAGGTAGAAGCGGCCTTCGTCGGTGTGCCGGATCAGATTTGGCTGGTCCCAGATGGGGTAGCGGCCTTCGATCAGTGGAACCGACCGCACGCCCCAATTCTCGTCCGGCTCGTTGATCCATTCGAGCGTACCGGCGTTCCATGGGTTTCGTTCCAGCTTCGGCTGGCGCCCTTTCGGCCGCACGGCATCGAACACCACCACCAGAAAGCCTGCCGCAAAGACGAATGCGCCCATCGTGGAAACGAGGTTGAACCAGTCCCAGCCCAGCCCTTCGGGATAGGTGAAGACGCGGCGCGGCATGCCGCGCAGGCCCGAGAGGTGCATCGGGAAGAAGGCGACGTTGAAACCCACGAACATCAGCCAGAAAGCGATCTTGCCGAGCCGGTCGGACAGTTTCTTCCCGTCGAGGAGCGGATAGAAATAGTAGAGGCCGGCGACGACTGGAAACAGCATGCCACCGATCAGCACGTAATGCAGGTGGGCGACGATGAAATAGGTGTCGTGCGCCTGCCAGTCGAAGGGCGCGAGCGCCACCATCACCCCTGTGAGCCCGCCGATGACGAATACGGCCAGTCCGCCCGTCCCGAACAGCATGGGCACGGCGAAGATGACGCGTCCGGCAAGCAGCGTGGCGATGAAGACGAAGATCTGCACGCCGGTCGGGATCACCACCGCCTCCGACGCCGCGGAGAAGAAGGCCAGCGAAATCTGCGGCAGGCCGGTCGCGAACATGTGGTGCACCCACAGCCCGAAGGAGAGGAAGCCGGTGCCAACGGCCGCGAGCACGATCCAGGAATAGCCGACGATCGGGCGCTGCGCGAAGGTAGGCACGATCATCGCCATCAGCGCGATCGCCGGCAGGAAGATGATGTAGACCTCCGGATGGCCGAAGATCCAGAACAGGTGCTGCCACAGGATGGGATCGCCGCCGCGCGTCGCGTCGAAGAACGGCCAGCCGAACATGCGCTCCAGTTCGAACAGCAGGTCGCCGGCGATCAGCGGCGGGAAGGCAAACAGGATCATGCCGGCGACGATCAGCAAGTACCAGGCGAAGAGCGGCATCATGTTGACGCGCATGCCGGGCGCGCGGCACTTCATCGTGCCGACTATGAGCTCGACCGCGGCAGCGATCGAAGCGACCTCAATGAAGGAGAGGCCAAGCAGCCAGATGTCGGCGCCGATGCCCGAATAATCCTTGTTGGTGGCGAGTGGCGGATACATGAACCAGCCGGCATTGGGCGCTGCGTCGAAGAAGATCGAGCCGCAGACGAAGACGCCGCCGATCAGAAAACTCCAGAAGCCGAAGGCGGAGAGCCGCGGGAACGGCAGGTCGCGCGCGCCGAGCATCGGCGGCAGGAGATAGATCGCGACCGCCTCGAACATTGGCACGGCGAACAGGAACATCATCACTGTGCCGTGCAGTGTAAACGCCTGGTTGAAGAAATCCGCTGAGACGAAGTCATTGTCCGGGACGGCGAGCTGCGTGCGCATCAAAAGCGCCAGAACGCCGGCAAACAGCATGAAGGCGAAGGCGGTGCTGGTGTACCAGACGCCTACCTGGGTGTTGTTGACCGAGGTCCAGTAGCGCCAGCCGGTGGGCGTTTCCCAGACGGCGCGCAGCCGTTTTTCCTGGGCGCGGCGGACTTCCTCGGAGGCGATCGGAGGCGGCTTCATTCGAGCCCCTCCAGATAGGCGGCGATCGCTGCGATATCGGCCTCGGGCAGCATTCGGAAGGCCGGCATCTGCGAGCCAGGCTTGATCACGTCCGGATCTCTGATGAAGCTGGCGATGGTCTCGGTGCTGACAGGCAGGATGCCCGCGCCGAGCGTTTCACGCGAGCCGACATGCGACAGGTCCGGGCCGACCGCGCCGCGCGCTTCCGTTCCCTTGACGACGTGACAGGCGGCACAGCCATGGGCGATGAAGAGGTCATGCCCCGGAGCGCGGGCGCTTTGCGAGGTTCCGGCTTGATCCGCCAGCCAGGCACGGAAATTATCGGGCTCCATGACGACGACGGAGAACGCCATCAGCGCGTGCGACGTGCCGCAGAATTCGGTACAGGGGCCACGATAGGTGCCGGCCTTTGCCGCCTGGAGCGTCAAGCGGTTGGTGCGGCCGGGGATCATGTCCATCTTGCCGCCGAGCACCGGTATCCAGAACGAGTGGATCACATCGCTCGAAGTCAGGGCGAATTCGACGCGCTCGCCGACGGGAAGCCTGATCTCGTTGGCGGCGTCGACCGGCGGGCCGTTCGGGGGATGATAGCGCACCCGCCACCAGAACTGCTCGCCCTCGACCTCGATGCGAAGCCCCGCCGGCTCGGCCTGCGCGATCCACGGTCGGACGTTGGGCATCAGCCAGAGCGCGTAACCCAAGAGCAGTGCCAGAAGCAGCGCGGGAAATAGCGCACCGCCCCACAGGATCAGCAGCCCAGCCGCATGCTCGCCGTAGACCCGCCGCCTCTGCCGGGTGGCGTAGACCAGAGTGCCGATCACCGCGCACCAGATCAGCCCTCCGGCAACGACCATGACCCAGAACAGCCGGGCGACGGCTTCCGCTTCGGCGCCCGCGGGTTCGAGCGCCGACTGGATGCCTGAACAGCCGCTGGCAGCCAAAACGGACATCGCGAAGCCGCAGCGCTTCGCGTTCCGATATCGCCGGCCGCGGGGTTTCGGCTTTCCCGTTATGTCGGCTCTCCCTCTCCAGACTGTCGACCGGACTGGGGCGTCGGTTAGCCGGGTCGTTCAAACAACCAGGCCGGGCATCGCAACGCTACCCGGCGACAACGGTAACCGCACGTTATTGTTCCTGGCGGGACGGAGCCGGCGCGTGCCTGAGGATTATTTGGCGGCCGACATCGAGCGTCGCTTCGATGCGACGCGAGTGCGGCGGTCTTCAGCGGAGTCGAAGTGCTGTCTCGTGAAGTCGCGTTAGCTGAACTTCACCCACTCGTCCTGCGGGGCGCGCTCGGTGCGCAGATCGTTCTCGGGCTTGGTCACATCTTCGTAGCCCAGCGCCATGCCGCAGACGACTATTTCCTCGTCGGGGATGTCGAGCACCGGCCGGATCTGCCGGTGATAGGGCGCGAAGGCGGCCTGCGGACAAGTGTGCAGGCCCCTGCCCCGTGCAGCGACCATGATGTTCTGCAGGAACATGCCGTAGTCGATCCACGATCCCTGGTTAAGGCGGCGGTCGATGGTGAAGATCATGCCGACCGGCGCGTCGAAGAAGGTGAAATTGCGGTCGTGCTGGGCGCGCATCTGGTCGACGTCGCGCTTGCCGATGCCGAGATGGCCGTAGAGCGCAAAGCCGACCGCCCGGCGGCGGCCGTAATAGGGTTCGAAGAACTGCTCGGGATAATATTTGTATTCGTCCCACTTCGCCTTTTCGGCGCGAATGCCGGAATTCAGGATCGCGTCGGCGATGCGTGCCTTCGTCTCGCCGGTCGTCACATACACACGCCAAGGCTGCATGTTTGTGCCGGACGGCGCCCGCGCGGCAACTTCCAGAATGGCGCGGATCGTCGCCTCGTCGACAGGATCGGGCAGGAAGGCGCGCACCGACCGGCGCGAGGTTATCGCCTCGTCGACGATCGCCGTCTCGTCCAGGTCCAGAGTTCTGTTTTCCGGCGCCAGCATGGATTGTCCCTTCACGATGCGGCTTGCAACTGACGCTACATAGTCGCTTTCGGGGGATTTGCACCAGCCTCATGAATGTCGCAAGCAATACATTTTATAGCGTGAAATTCTGCTTGAAATTTTCATCGACGTAGGCTTTGGTGAAATTTCAAGGAGAATTTTCATGAGTGTTTTGCAGGCAAAGCAGGCGGTCGATGTCGAGCAGCGGCAAAATGCCGGCTCGATGCTTGCGGGCGACATTCGCGCCCTGCGCAAGGCGCGCGGCCTGACCTTGAACGAAATCGGACTGAAGCTCGGCAGATCGGTCGGCTGGCTAAGCCAGGTGGAGCGGGGTCTATCCGTGCCGTCGCTTGCCGATCTGCGCGCCTTCGCCGAACTGTTCGGTATTCCCGTCAGTTTTTTCTTCGCCCATGACACGCCCGACGAGAGCGAACGCGGCGTGATCGTGCGCGCCGGCCGCCGCCGCTCGCTTGGCACAGCCGAATCCGGACTGGTGGAGGAACTTCTGTCGCCCGATCTCGGCGGTAGTTTCGAGGTGTTGCGCTCGGAGTTCGCGCCGGGTGCGGAACTGAAGGCCGCCGCCAACCGGCCGACCGAAGAAGCGGGCTACGTGGTTGCGGGCACGTTCGACCTGGAGATCGCCGGAATTTGGCACCGGCTCGGTGAAGGCGACAGCTTCCGCTTCGCCAACAAGCCGTTCCGCTGGCGCAATCCGGGCGCCGAGCCGGCAGTGGTCATCTGGGTGGTTTCGCCGCCGGTCTATTGATTGAAGTGGGAGAGAGAAATGGCTGAAATTCCGTCGACTGCGCGCGTGGTGATCATCGGCGGCGGCGCGGTCGGCGTTTCGTCGCTCTACCATCTCGCCAAGGCCGGCTGGACCGACTGCGTCCTTCTGGAGAAGAACGAGCTGACCTCCGGCTCGACCTGGCATGCCGCCGGCAACGTTCCGACCTTCTCGTCGTCCTGGTCGCTGATGAACATGCAGCGCTATTCGGCCGGGCTCTATCGCGGGCTGGCAGCGGAAGTCGACTACCCGATGAACTACCACGTCACCGGCTCGCTGCGGCTGGCGCATACGAAGGAGCGCATGCGCGAATTCCAGCGCGTGAAGGGCATGGGCCGCTATCAGGGCATGGATATCGACGTTGTGGGCGTCAACGACATCAAGGGCCGCTATCCCTTCATCGAGACGCATGAGCTCCAGGGCGCGCTCTACGACCCGAGTGACGGTGATATCGATCCGGCGCAATTGACCCAGGCGCTCGCCAAGGGTGCACGCGACATGGGCGCTAAGATCGTCCGCTTCTGCCCGGTCAGCGGCGTGCGGCGCGAGAACGGCGAATGGGTCATCGAGACGCCGAAGGGTGAAATACGTTGCGAATATGTCGTCAATGCCGCCGGCTATCGCGCACGCGAGGTGGGAAAAATGTTCGGCCGCGACGTGCCGATGATGGTGATGAGCCATCAGTATATTCTCTTCGATGAAATCCCGGAGCTTGCCGCATGGTCGAAGGAGCACGGCAAAAAGCTGCCGCTGCTGCGCGATGTCGACACCTCTTATTATCTGCGCCAAGAAAAAAACGGGATGAATCTCGGGCCTTACGAGAAGAATTGCCGCGCGCATTGGGCGAGCGACAACGATCCGATGCCCGATGATTTTTCGTTCCAGCTTTTCCCCGATGATCTGGAGCGGCTGGAATGGTATCTCGACGACGCGGTTCGCCGCGTGCCGATCCTCGGCACGGCGGGCCTCTCCAAGGTGATCAACGGGCCGATCCCCTACGCGCCGGACGGCAATCCGCTGATCGGGCCAATGCCGGGCGTGCCCAACGCCTTCGAGGCCTGCGTCTTCACCTTCGGCATCGCCCAGGCCGGCGGCGCCGGCAAGGTGCTGGCTGAGTGGGTGACGGAAGGCCAGACCGAATGGGACATGTGGTCTTGCGACCCGCGCCGCTTCACCGCCTTCGCCTCCGAGCCTGACTATTGCGTCGCCAAGGGCATGGAAGTCTATGGCCATGAGTACGCAATCCACTTCCCGCGCCATGCGTGGCCGGCGGGACGGGGCCGGAAAAAATCGCCGATCCATGACCGCATCGCCGCGCTCGGCGCGCAGTTCAATGCCTATAATGGCTGGGAGCGCGCGACGTGGTTTGCGCAACCTGGCGACGATATATCCGAAGAATCCACCCAGACATTCACCCGCGACGGGCCTTGGCAGAAGCGCATTCGCGAGGAATGCCTGGCGGTGCGCGATGCCGCCGGCATTCTGGACCTGCCCGGCTTCTCGCGCTACCGGCTGCAAGGCCCAGGCGCGCGCGAATGGCTGTCGTCGCTGATCACCGGCGTCGTGCCGAAGCCGGGCCGCATCGGCCTCGGCTATTTCGCCGACGACAAAGGCCGCATCGTCACCGAAATGTCGATCATGGCGCTCGACGAGGATTTCTTCTTCCTCATCACCGCCTCGGTTGCGGAGCTGCACGATCTCGAGTGGCTTCAGAAGCATTTGCCGCAAGAGACTCAAATCACGCTGCAAAATTCGACCGAAGCCTTCGCCTGCCAGATCCTCTCCGGGCCGAACGCGCGAAAGATATTGGCAGAAGTGACGAATGCCGATCTGTCGCTGCCATGGCTGTCGCACCAGTCCTGCCAGATAGAAGGCCGTTGGCTTCAGCTCGTCCGCGTCTCGTTCGCAGGCGAACTGGGTTGGGAGTTCCACACCAAGATCGACGACACGGCGACGGTCTTTGACGCGGTCTGGGCGGCAGGCCAGAAGCACGGCCTGAAACTGTTCGGCATGTTCGCGCTGGATTCGCTCCGGCTGGAGAAAGGCTACCGCGCTTGGAAGCAGGACCTTTCGACCGACTACACCATCCTGCAGGGCTGGCTGGAACGCTTCGTCAAATGGGACAAGCCCGATTTCAAGGGCAAGGCGGCGTTGCAGAATGAGGAGCAGCAGGGCGTAACGAAACGCTTCGTGACGCTGGTGGTGGAAGCTGGCGATTGCGACGCGCCCTACATGTCGACGCTCTGGCACGACGGCAAAATCGTTGGCGAGACGACGTCAGGAGGCTTCGGCCACAGGGTGGACAAATCGATCGCGCTCGGCATGATCCGCGCCGACTTGGCTGCGCCGGGGACGAAGATCGAAGTGGAGATTTTCGGCGAGAATTTCCCTGCGGTCGTTCAGAAGGACGAGCCGCTGTGGGATCCGAGAAACGAAAGGCTGAGAGCATAATGACAACACCATCGAAACGCCTCGAGGGCATTATTCCCTGCGGGAAAGACGGCTGGGAGGTCCATTTCGCAGCCTGGAAGCGCAAGGAAGTCGGCGAACCGATCATCATTCTGTCGGTCGGCGATCATGACTTCGATACGCCGGGCGAGACGGTCGAGGCCTGTGTGGCGGCTCTCAGGTCCGGTCATCATCACTACACGCAGCTTCCCGGCATACCGCGACTGCGCGAGGCGATGGCGCGCGCCTCGACGCGCTGCACCGGCGTCGAAACGAGTGCGGCCGAAGTGCTCGTCACGCCAGGCGGGCAGCTTGCGCTTTACGCCGCCGTGCAGGGCACGCTCGATCGCGGCGACCATGCCGTTGCGGTAGCACCCTACTACGCAACCTATCCCGGCACCTTCCGCGCGGCGGAAGCGGACTTCACCGTCGTCGAGGCGGAAGCGGCGGACGGCTTCCAGCCACGCGCCGAGGCGATCGAAGCGGCGCTGAAGCCGAATACGCGTGCGATCCTCATCAACACGCCGAACAACCCGACCGGCGCCATCTATTCGCGCAAGAGCCTCGAAGCCATCGCAGATCTCTGCATCAGGCACGACCTCTGGCTGCTCTCCGACGAGGTCTACTGGACGCTCGGCGGCGGTCATCACATCTCGCCGCGCGCCCTGCCCGGCATGGCGGAGCGGACGCTGGTCGTAAACTCGATGTCGAAGAGCCACGGCATGACCGGCTGGCGCATGGGCTGGCTGACAGGCCCCGAAAGCATGATCGCGCTGCTCGTAAGCCTGAACCTCGTGACGACCTACGGCCTCACCGGTTTCATCCAGCAGGCCGCGGCCGAGGCGCTGGAGAACGACTATGGCGTGAAACAGATCGCCGACACCTATAACGGGCGACGCAAGGTCTTTCTCGACGCGATCAGGGGTCTGAACGACATCACCGTGCGCGGCTCGGAGGGCGGCATGTATGTCATGCTCGATGTCAGCGCCATCGAGCGCGACGACGAGAAATTCGCCTGGGCTTTTCTCGACGCCGAGAAGGTCGGCGTGATGCCCGGATCGAGCTTCGGCGACGCGGCGGCGGGACATATCCGCGTCAGCCTCTGTCAGCCCGACGACATGCTGCTGGAAGCCGCGACACGCCTGCGGCGCTTCGCTTCCTCCTACCGCAGCAAGGCAGCCTGACGCATGGCCGCCCTGCCCGGCAAAGCTCGCGCGGTCATCATCGGCGGCGGCGTCTCCGGCTGCTCGGTCGCCTACCATCTGGCCAAACTCGGCTGGACGGACATCGTACTTCTGGAGCGCAAGCAGCTCACCTGCGGCACGACCTGGCATGCGGCGGGTCTGATCGGCCAGTTGCGCGGCTCGCAGAACATGACGCGGCTGGCAAAGTATTCGGCCGACCTCTACGTCAAGCTCGAAGCCGAGACCGGCGTCGCCACCGGCATGCGCCAGGTCGGCTCGATCACCGTCGCGCTGACCGAAGAGCGCAAGCACGAAATCTACCGCCAGGCATCGCTGGCCCGCGCTTTCGATGTCGATGTGCGCGAGACTTCGCCGAGCGAAATCAAGGCGATGTACCCGCATCTTAACATTTCGGATGTGGTTGGCGCGGTGCACCTGCCGCTCGACGGCCAGTGCGACCCGGCCAATATCGCCATGGCTCTGGCCAAAGGCGCACGCCAGCGTGGCGCGACGATCGTTGAGGGTGTGAAGGTCACCGCCGTCCACCAGAAGGACGGCCGCGTCACCGGCGTTTCCTGGGCCAGAGGCGAGGAGCAGGGCACGATCGAAGCCGATGTCGTGGTCAACTGCGCCGGCATGTGGGCGCGCGAACTCGGCCAGATGTCGGGCGTGACCATCCCGCTGCACGCCTGCGAACATTTCTACCTCGTCACCGAGGCGATCCCCGGCCTTTCACGGCTGCCGGTGCTGCGGGTGCCGGACGAGTGTGCCTACTATAAGGAAGACGCCGGCAAGATGATGCTGGGCGCTTTCGAGCCGGTGGCGAAACCCTGGGGCATGGACGGCATCCGCGAAGATTTCTGCTTCGACCAGTTGCCGGAAGATATGGATCATTTCGAGCCGATCCTGGAGATGGGTGTGAACCGCATGCCGATGCTGGCGAGCGCCGGCATACACACCTTCTTCAACGGCCCGGAGAGCTTTACGCCGGACGACCGTTATTATCTCGGCGAAGCGCCGGAGCTTTCCGGCTACTGGGTTGCGGCGGGTTATAATTCGATCGGCATCGTCTCGTCAGGCGGCGCCGGCATGGCGCTGGCGCAGTGGATCCACGATGGCGAAGCGCCGTTCGATCTCTGGGAGGTCGATATCCGCCGCGCCCAGCCGTTCCAGAAGAACCGTCGCTATCTGAAGGAGCGCGTCTCCGAAACGCTCGGCCTGCTCTATGCCGACCATTTTCCATATCGCCAATTTGCAACGTCGCGCGGGGTGCGCCGTTCGCCGCTGCACGAGCATTTGAAGGCGCGCAGTGCGGTTTTCGGCGAAGTCGCGGGCTGTGAGCGCGCCAACTGGTTCGCCCGCGAAGGCCAAGAGCGCGAGTATCGCTATTCTTGGAAACGGCAGAACTGGTTCGACAACCAGCGCGAAGAGCATCTGGCGGTGCGCAACGGCGTCGGCCTGTTCGACATGACTTCGTTCGGCAAGATCAGAATCGAGGGCCGCGACGCATTGGCCTTCCTGCAAAGGCTTTGCGCCAACGATCTCGGCGTCGAGCCGGGCAGGATTGTCTACACGCAGATGCTGAATACGCGGGGCGGCATCGAGAGCGACCTGACCGTCTCGCGTTTGTCCGAAACGGCTTTCCTTGCCGTCGTTCCCGGCGCGACGCTGCAGCGCGATCTGGCGTGGCTTAGAAAACATCTGGGCGACGAATTCGTCGTCATTACCGATATGACTGCGGCTGATTCGGTGCTCTGTCTGATGGGGCCGCGTTCGCGCGATCTCATTCAGAGGGTAAGTCCGAACGATTTTTCCAATGAAAAAAATCCGTTCGGGACATTTCAGGAAATCGAGATCGGCATGGGGCTCGCCCGCGCTCACCGCGTCACCTATGTCGGCGAGCTTGGCTGGGAACTCTATGTCTCGACCGACCAGGCCGCCCATGTCTTCGAGGCAATCGAGGAGGCCGGTGCGGAATTCGGACTGAAGCTCTGCGGCTTGCATGCGCTGGATTCCTGCCGCATCGAAAAGGCGTTCCGGCATTTCGGCCACGACATCACCGACGAGGACCATGTGCTGGAGGCGGGACTTGGCTTTGCGGTGAAGACCGGCAAGGGCGATTTTCTCGGCCGCGACGCGGTGCTACGGAAGAAGGAAGCCGGCCTGTCGCGCCGGCTGGTGCAGTTTCGGCTGGCCGACCCGCAGCCGCTGCTTTTCCACAACGAGGCGATCGTGAGGGACCGAAAAATCGTCGGCACGATCACGTCGGGCAATTACGGGCATCATCTCGGCGGCGCCATTGGGCTTGGCTATGTGCCGTGCAAGGATGAGACGGAAGCCGATGTTCTCGGTTCCTCCTACGAAATCGAGATCGCCGGCGAGCGGTTCGCTGCGGAGGCATCGCTGAAGCCGATGTACGACCCGAAGGCGGAACGGGTGCGGGTGTAGCTTACCTTCAAAATTTCTCCAGCCTGCGCCGCACCTTCTCCAGATACGCCGCGCGGCTTGCCGCCGTCGAGCGGTCCATGTCGTAGTGCGCGACGTAGAGCGTGCGACTGCGCGGGGCGCAGAGCGCGCGCATGCCGCGCAGGATGGTCTTGCGGCCCGGCTGACCCATGAGGAAGGAGATCAGCCATGTCGCACCGCAGGTGGTGACAACTCCGATGCGCGTGATATGCGGCACGAGCGAGATGATGCGTCCGCCGTCAGCCGGCAGCTTGAACGCGACATCGGTCGCCCAGACGCGATCGAGCCAACCTTTCAGCATCGCCGGCAGCCCGTACCACCACGTCGGGTAGACGAACAGGACGGCTTCCGCCCATTTAAGGTTCTCGATATGCGGCGCGAGCGCCGGATCGGTTGGCGCGCGGTCGTGATAATGCCGGCGTTCGTCGCTGCCCAGCACCGGGTCGAACCCTTCCGCATAAAGATCGACCAGCCTCACATCCCAGCCGCGCGCGGTCAGCGTCCCGACCGCAGCGTCACGCACGGCAGCGCAAAAACTGTCCGGCACCGGATGGCAATAAACCACAAGAACCCGCATCAGAAGCGGTCCATCCTCTCGGCGACCTTCATCATGAATGCCTCCCGCGATCGGTCGGTGGAGCGGTTCATCGAGTAGTGCGCGAGATAGGAAACGGGCGCGAAGGGTTTGACCGTCGAACGCAGGAGTCGGGTCACCGTCTTTCGCGGCGGATCACCCACCAGCAATGCGCGGAACCGGCTGCCGCCATAGGTGGTTATGGCAGCGACTTTCCTGATGTTGTGCAGCGAAGGGATGGCCTCGCCGTCGATCATCCTGAAAGAAACGCCGGGCAGAAAGACTCGATCGAAAAAGCCCTTCAAGATTGCCGGGTAGCCGAAATTCCAGACCGGGAACGAAAGCACCAGCGCATCGGCGCGGCGCAGTCGATCGACGTAGCGCCTGACGCCCTCTCCGACCGTGTGTTCGCCATGGTAGGCCAGTCGCTCGGCGCGCGTCATGCGCGGGTCGAAATCCTCTGCGTAGAGATCGCAATCATCGACGCTGTGACCGGCCGCCGTCAGTCGTTCCACAATGGTGCGATGCAGCGCGGCATTGAAGCTGGTCTCGACCGGGTGCGCATAGAGCACAAGGATGTTCATGGGGCGGACCACCATGAACGGTATTCCGATTGGGAGCGGGGCGTGAAGGAACTCTGCTTTCTCATGCGAAATGCCTCACGAAGCCCGCTGCAGACCCTTGAACAAAAACGTCTTCTCCGAACGGTAGTCGTAGTCCGGATTTTCCCAGGCGATCATCTTGCCAGGATTGAGCAAACCTTGCGGATCGGCCTCGCGCTTGAAGGCGAGCTGAACCGCATCGGTCTGCTTCATGCCGCCCTCCTCCAGCGTGTAGCGGTGCGGATTGAAGATCGGGCAGCCATTGTCCTCGTGCAACCGGATGATCTCGTCGAGCCGCTCTTCCGTGGTGAATTTCACCAGCGGCAGGCCGAAACAGGTGATGTTGCCGTCGAAGCGCACGAATTCGAGATGCGAGAACACTTCGCCCGGAAACATTTTTTCCATTTTCTCGACGAGCGCGAGCTGGTTCGGAAAGGGATAGAGCGACTGCAGATAGGTCATCGCCGGGTCGACGCGCAGCGCGCGCAGCGTCGTGTGGTTCCAGGCAAGCTCATAGGCCGGCGGCAGTCCCTTCTTGTCTTCCGGTGTCGCGGTCGCGGCGCTGTAGAAGACCTCGCCGCCCTCGCGCCGGGTGAACGCCAGGAAAGCGTCTAGCGCATGCGGCGCGACCATCACCACGCAAATGCTCTGGCCCTCGCGGAGGAATTTCTGGTGGCGCTTGAAGTAGAGCCATGGCACCGGCGCCGCGATCGGCGTGATCAGCTTGGTCAGTACTCCGTCCTGGCAGGCGAGCGCATTGCCATAGCGGGCCGACGCCATGAAGCTGTCGAAGCCGACGATGACATCGACCCAGTCGTAGGAGGCAGTCAGCGGCATCTCGACTTCGGTGATGATGCCGTTGGTACCGTAGGCGTGGGTGACCTTGTGCAGGTCCTCGCCGGCTAGCTCCAGCACGCGCGGCTCGGCCTCCATGGTGACGACGCGCAGGCTGAGCACATTGCCGAAATCGCGCAGGCCGCCGAAATTGATCGAACCGACGCCGCCCGAGCCACCGGCGATGAAGCCGCCAATGGAGGCCGTGTTGTAGGTCGAGGGATGAAGGCGCAGTTCCTGGCCGGAGTGCTCTCGCGTCGCGCGGTCGATATCGGCGATGATCGCACCCGGCCCGCAGACGACGCGGCCAGGCGCGATCGACTTCACCTCGGTCATCTCCGCAAGCGACAGCACGACCCCGCCGGACAGCGGCATCGCCTGCCCGTAATTGCCGGTTCCCGCGCCGCGCGGCGTCACCGGAATGTCGAGCCGGTGGCAGGCTGCCAGCACGCGGATCACTTCCGCCTCGCTTTTCGGTGAGACGATCAGGTCGCCGCTCACATGCTCCAGTTCGCGCTTCAGCACCGGACTGTACCAGTAGAAATCGCGGCTCTTCTGCTGCACGATTTTTTCATTGTCCTCGATCTTCAACCCATCGAGTTCGCGCTTCAGCGCCGCAATATCCATCATTCCACCATCAGGTCGTCGAGTTCGGCATAGTCCGGCATGTCGCGCGCAATCTCCTTGCCGTCGCGGAGCACTATGCGGTCCGATTCGGGCCGCGACAGCAGTTCCGTCCAGCTTCGGCCCCGGAAGATCACAAAATCCGCAGGGCCGCCCACAGCGAGAATTCCGGCCCCGTGTAACCGCATGATGTCGGCGGGCGTCGACGCAACGGCGCGCGGCCAGTCGCCGACGGGATGGTCGAGGTGGAGGATACGCGTCGCCATGCGATAGACTTCGAGCATGTCGAGATCGCCATAGGCGTAGAACGGGTCGCGGGTGTTGTCGGAGGCTACCGCGACCGGAATGCCGCGCGCGCGCATTTCGTGCAGCAGAGTCACGCCGCGCCAGCGCGGCGTCGATGCCGTCGCGGCGGCGGTCCTGCAGGTAGAGGTTGCACATGGGCAGGGACACGACGGCGATCCCGGCGCGGGCGACCTTGTCCAGCGTGTCCAGCACATTGGCGTCAGGCTGACGCGCCAAGGAACAGCAATGGCCGACAAGAATCTTGCCCTCGAAGCGATGGCGAAGGGCAGCTTCGGCGATCTTCTTCAGCGAGATAGCGGAGACGTCAGCGGTCTCGTCGGCATGGAAATCGAGGTCGAGGCCGTGTTCGATCGCGGTCGCGAAAACGCGGTCGAGCAATTCCTCGAGATCGGGAACCATGTAAGTGACCGTGCCGAGTACGCCTCCGGCCACGGCGACCCTTTTTGCGAGGCTCGCGAACCATTTTGCGTCGCGCGCAGCCTCTATGCCGAACAGGCAGACGCCCTGCAGCTCGATCCGCCCCCGCCAGCGCTCGCGCATCTCCTCAAAGACCGGCCAGGATATTTCTTCCTGGGGCGGCACGCTGTCGATATGCGTGCGCAGCGCCTTGGTGCCGTGGGCGTAGGCGGTGCGCAGCGAGAAATCCATGCGCCGTGCGACATCGCTGGCGCTCCAGCGCGCCACTCGGTCCTCGCCGGTCGCGTTCAGTGCGCCAAGGAAAGAACCGTCGGGATTGGGCTTGCGCGGCCAGATATGGCCCTTGTCGATGTGAGTGTGGCAGTCGACGAAGCAGGGCAAGACGATACGGCCGGCTAGGTCGATGGCGTCGGGTACCGTCGCGGAATCATGATGCGGTGAGATGGCGGCGATATTCCCGTCGGAGACGGCGATGTTGGCGAGGATGAAGCCGTCAGAATCCATTGGCACAGCGAGGCTGGCCGTCAGCGACGCATGCAGGCGGGCGTTGGAGAGCGTGAAGGAACCTGACGCAGGAATCTCTATAATCGACATTGCCGCCTCTCACCTGCCTGCCGGCATCCTCTCCCCGTGATCCTTCGACAAGCTCAGGACGGGGAGAGGAGAGCAGCTTCGACGTCGGCGATCCCCCTCTCCCCGTCCTTCACGGGGAAAGGGTAAGGGTGAGGGGCAGCGCAAGCGCTTCTCTAAAGCCACCTTACCGCTCCTGCTTCAGCGCGCTTTCGTGCCAGCGCCGCAGGATGAGATGCGAAACGAGCGAAAGCACCAGGAAAATCAGGATGCCGGTGAGCGAAATCAGGATCAGCGCCGCAAACAGCCGCGGCGCGTTGAGCCGGTAGCCGGCTTCGATGATGCGTGAGGCAAGACCGGACGACTGCCCGGACGAGCCGGCGACGAATTCGGCGACGACGGCGCCGATCAGCGACAGGCCGCCGGCGATCTTCAGGCCGCCGAGGAAATAGGGCATCGCCGCCGGCAGGCGCAGATGCCGCAGCTCCTGCCAGCGCGTCGCGCCATTGAGCCGGAACAGGTCGCGCAGATTGCGGTCGACAGAATTCAGCCCGAGCGTGGTGTTGGACAGGATCGGGAAGAAGGCGACGATCCACGAACAGAGCAGGAGTTTTGTAGTCTGGTTGTCGACATAGATGTTGATGAGCGGGAAGATCGCCACGATCGGCGTGACCTGCAATACGATGGCGAAGGGAAAGAACGACATCTCCACCCATTTCGACTGGGTGAACAGCACCGCGAGCCCGACGCCGCCGAGCACGGCAAGCAGCAGGCTGAGGAAGGTGATTTTCAGCGTCACCAGCAGCGATCCGAACAGCAGCGCGGCGTCCGTGTAGAGCGTCTGCGCCACCACATGTGGCCGCGGCAGGATGTATTGCGGGATCTCGTTCCAGACGCAGATGCGGTCCCAAAGCCAGATGGCCAGAAGCATGATGAGCAGCGGCAGGAGCCAGCTGCCTATGCGCTCCAGCCTTTCCTGGCGCACGCGCTTCGCTTCTTCCGGGTCGAGCCCCGCAGGCGCGGTTTCAATGGCTGTCATTGGGGCTCACTTGCCGAGTTCATCGCCGAATTGAGGGCCTCCGAAGCGTGCAGGCAGAACGCGGCGTACTCAGGCGATATGCGGAACTTCTCGTCCCGCGGATAGGCCGCGTCGACCGTCATTTCGCCGGACACACGGCCCGGGCGGGCGGCCATGATGACGATGCGGTTCGACAGGAAGACGCTTTCAAACACGCTGTGGGTGACGAAAACGACGGTGAAGCGCTGGTTCTGCCACAGTTCAAGAAGATCGTTGTTGAGCTTGAAGCGGGTGATTTCGTCTAGCGCCGCGAAAGGCTCATCCATCAGGAGCAGGCGCGGCTGTGTGACGAGCGCGCGCGCGATCGATACGCGCATCTTCATGCCGCCGGAAAGCTCGCGCGGCACCGCGTTTTCAAATCCGGTGAGATGAACCCGTTCGAGCAATTCGGAGACCGCCGGCGCGGCCTTGTCCCGCGAAACGCCCCTCAGCCTGAGCGGCAGCCAGACATTGTCGAAGACGCTGGCCCAAGGCAGCAATGTCGGCTCCTGAAAGACGAAGCCGGTGCAATCGTCGCCCAGCGCCTTGTGCCAGTCGAGCGCGCCGGTGGTCGGCGTCGCCAAGCCTGCAATCAACCTCAATGCGGTCGACTTGCCGCAACCGGAAGGGCCGAGAAGGCTGAGGAAATCGCCTTCCCGGATGGTCAGATCGACGTCGCGGAGCGCCGCGACGCCGTTGGAAAACGTCTTGCCCACAGCCCGCAAATCCAGAAGCGGCGAACCGCTTCCGTTCAGATTCCGCATTTGCGCGCCTGCGTTTTGAAGCATCATACGGTAGGCCGGGATCACTTCTTGAGATCGAGGCCGACGCCCTTGTTGACGAAATCCAGCGTGTAGGCCTTTTTGATGTCGATGCCTTCAGGCACGACCTTCGCCTTGACCATCTTGGCATAGAAGCTGGCGATACGCTCGTCCGTCATGGCGCCGATGCCCATCTTTTCGGTGTCGCCGGAATCGACGATGCCGAACTTCTTCATCTGGGCGATCGAGAAGGCGATCTGCTCGTCGTTAATGTCCGGATTGTCCTTCTTGATCATTTCGTTGGCGGCCTTGTTGTCGCCGTAGAGGTAGTTGTACCAGCCCTTGGCGGAGCCATCTACGAAGCACTGGACGACTTCCGGACGCTTGTCGATCGTGTCCTGCATCGCTTCGATCGTTGTCGCATAGGTGTCGTAGCCATAGTCGGCGAGCAGGAACTGGTTTGGCACGAAGCCGCCTTCCTTCTCGATCGCATAAGGCTCCGAGGTCACATAGCCCTGCTGGATCGACTTCTTGTTTGCGATGAACGGAGCCGGGTTGAAGGTGTAGGGCACGCGCTTCGAAACATCGAAGCCGTATTCCTCCGCCATCCACAGGAGGAAGCTCTGCGCACCCTCGTCGGCGATAATGTACTGCTCGGCCTTGGGCAGGTCCTCCCATTTGTCGAGCCCCTGGCCCGGATGGGACATCACGACCTGCGGCTCCTTCTGGAAGGAGGCGGCGACGACGCGGAGCGGAATGTTCTGCGCAACCGCGTCGAACGCTTGCTGCATGTTGCCGCCCATGTAGAAATCGATCTTGCCGGCGAGCAGAAGCGGTCGCCCGGCGACCTGCGGGCCGCCCTGCTGGATCGTGACATCAAGCCCGCAGGCGGCATAAGTGCCGTCGGCGACGGCCTGGTAATAGCCGCCATGCTCCGCCTGGGCGAGCCAGTTGGTGCCGAAGGTGACGGCCTCGGCCGCGAAGACCGCCGGCGTGCCGGCTAAAAGAAGCGCGGCTGCGGCTGCGGAACGTGTGAAATATCTCGTCATGAACACCACCCCTATGTTTGCCCATGGCTTCACGCCGGGCTCTGACACTGCCGGATCGATACGCAAGAGGCGTGCCATCGGCTGCGCCAAGCGGTCCTTGAACCGAGTGGCTGCATTCCGGCGGACCAAGGCTTCGAGCTTGCTGATCTCGGTCGCATCGTGCCTATTTTTTGGACCGCTGTCCATCTTGCGCGCAGCACATGTCGCGGCTTGAAGCGACCGCGGGTTCGGTCTTAGCTTCGCATTTTACGGAGCGAACAATGTTCAGATACCTGACGCCGAAGACGATCAAACCTCCCTTCGCACGCTACAGCCATGGCGTCGAAGTACCGGCCGGCAAGCGGCTTGTCCTGTGCTCCGGCCAGCTCGGGATCAGACCGGACGATTTGGTACCGGACGATCCGGGCGAGCAGGCGCAACTCTGTTTCGCAAACATCGCCGCAATCCTCGACGAGGTCGGCCTGGCGCTTTCAGACATTGTCCGCATCAACGCCTATGTCACCGACCGCGCCTATCTCAGGGCCTACATGGACGTGCGCGACAAGCTATTTGCCGATCCGGCCCCGGCCTCGACGCTGATGATCGTTTCGGGCTTCGCGCGGCCGGAATTCAAGGTCGAGATCGAAGTGATCGCGGCTGGTTAAAAATAGCCGCCGAAGAGTAGCAGGATCGCGCCGACCGCGACGAGGAGAAGACCCGGCCAGTTCAGCCCGATCCCGAGGAAGCGGACGCCGCGATGCGCGGGTTCGAGCGTATTGCGCGACCCGAGGCCTACCGGGCCGGGTTCGCTCATGCGCCCGCGCCAGATCGCCTGCCCGGCCAGATAGACTATGCCGGCGACGAACAGCAGCGCGCCAAGCCAGATGAGCAGCATAATTGCCTCCCAATGCAAAGGATCGGCCGTTAGATAGGGCGCTACGCCCATTCGGAAATGCCAGCGCTAAATGCGCCCCTTACAAAATGCGCCGCGCTGAAATATTCAGGCAGTGCAGTTTGCGGCTTTCCCGACGAGGTCCGATGTGACGGAACAGAAGAAACGAGTCTGGTGGGGCGATTTCCCAACCACCGAATACGCCTCCATCAATCCGGAAGTAACGATCGCGGTGCTGCCGGTGGCGGCGATAGAGCAGCACGGCCCGCATCTGCCGGTTTCGACCGACGCGACTATCATGCAGGGCATGCTTGAGGCGGTCATCGGCCGGTTGCCCGCTGATCTCGACGTGAGGATCTTGCCGGTGCAAGCTGTCGGCAAGTCCAACGAACATCTCCACGCCCCCGGCACGCTGACGCTGCCGGCCGCGACGCTGATCGACGCCTGGACGGAACTCGGCGCCTCCGTCGCCCGCGCCGGCGTGAGGAAGTTGGTCGTGGTCAATTCTCATGGCGGCAACGAAGAGATTATGGGCATCGTCACGCGCGAATTGCGCGTGCGCTTCGACATGCTGGCGGTGAAAACCAGTTGGCAGCGTTTCGGACGGCCGGACGGCATGTATCCCGAACTGGAGGACCGCCACGGCATCCATGGCGGCGACGTCGAGACGTCGCTGATGCTGCATTTCCGGCCGGATCTGGTCGACATGACGAAGACGGAGAATTTTGTGTCGACCGTCGCCCGCGCCGAGCAGGAGTTCGAGCTGTTACGCCACACCGGCACGCACGCCTTCGCGTGGATCGCCAGCGATCTCAACCCGCACGGCGTCGTCGGCAATGCAGCCATCGCTACGGCGGAAAAAGGCAGTTTGACTGCCGCGCATCAGGCCGAAGGGTTCGTCCGCCTGCTGCAGGATGTCCGCAAGACCAAGCTGGCCGACTGGCTTGCGTGAAACGCGGCTGCGGTTCTAGCCGTCGATCCTGAGGGCGAAGGGCGTGCCCTCGAAGGCGTCGGCGCCGCGCCCAATCGCCTTGATAGCCTCGACCATCCGCCCATCGCGGCCGAGCACCTGGTCGGCCAATGCGATCAAACGCGGGTTCGGCGTGGCTGACGGCGACACGGCGCGCAAGGTGTTGGCGAGTTCAGCCTCGTCGCGCTTCGGCGAAAGAGCCGCGGCGATGATGTAGGCCGAGGCCGTCGAACGGCTGATGCCGGCGTAGCAATTGATCACCAGCGGGCGCGAACGATCCCAATTGCCGGCAAAATCGAGAATATCCCGCACGTGGACTTCGCCGGGCGGGGTCATTCCTTCCTGCGCCTCGATGATATCGTGCATGGAAAGCAGGAGGTGGTCCTGTTGCGAAATCGTCTCCGGCCGCATCATTTCTGTGCCGGCCGCAAGCAGCGAGATCAGCCTGGCCGCGCCAGTCGCGGCAACCGTCTCGCCGACCTTCGACAATGGACAGACATAGATCATGAGATTGTTTTCCTCTGGCCCGAAACGCGCTGCCGCGCCGAGCTTTGCAGAGCCCGTTCGAGCTTTGCCCATTGCGCTTCGCCGCCGGGAAGTCCGATGCGCAAAGCGGTCGAACTCCAGGCGAAATTTCGAACGAGAATGCCTTGTTCGCCAAATAAATCAAATAGGTCGGCGGCATGCGGAATTTCAAGATAGCGGAACAGCGGCGTGCCGCCGCGCACCGGGATATCGAAGCGCGAAAGCAGCGTATCGAGCCGTGCCATCTCGCTCCGCAGTCGTTCGCGCATTTCGTTTTGCCAGGCGTGATCGCCCAGCGCCCTGGCGCCGTATTCCAGCGCCGGACCCGCAACGGCCCATGGCCCGAGTTCCGTCTCCAGCCGCCGCGCGACAGGTTCCGCCGCTATCGCGAAACCCAACCGCAGGCCGGCGAGCCCGAAGAATTTCCCGAAAGATTTTAGCACGACGAGGCCGCCATGCCCTACGTCGCCTGCAACGCTTTGCTCCCGCGGCCCGACATCCATGAAGGCTTCGTCGACCACCAGCAACCCGCCTTTGGAATGCAGCGCACGCGCCAGTCCGAGCAGGTTTTCGCGCGTCACTACCCGTCCATCCGGATTGTTCGGATTGACGACGATCGCCAGATCGGCATCGGCAAGCGCGTCGATGTCGGCGACTTCACTCACAGCGTGGCCGGCGAGCGCCGCCGCACGGGCATGCTCCGCATAGGTCGGCCCGAGCACCAGCGCCCTGCCCGGCGCGACAAGCGACGCCACGCGCGGCAGCAATATCTGCGTGCCCGGCGCGGACACTATGTTGAATGCCGAGGGACAACCGTAAACACCAGCAGCAATTTCATTGAGTTCGCAGACCCGCTCCGGCTCGGGCAGGCGAGACAAGGCGGTGGCGGGCAGTTCGAAAAGCGGATAGGAGTGCGGATTGATCCCGGTCGACAGGTCCACCCACGGCTCCGGCGCTTGCGGAAAAAGCCTCCGCGCCCGGCCAAGGCTGCCGCCGTGATCGGTAATTTCTGCTGCCTTTTCCCCTTTCGGAAGCGCCATGTTCGTCCTTACCGCCTTCCTGTCGCTTCTGGTCGAACTCGCCATCGGTTACCCCGACCGCCTCGTGCGCGCAATCGGCCACCCCGTGATCTGGATCGGCCAGCTCATCTCTTTCTTTGATCGCAGGCTCAACCGCGCGGCCGCTTCCGACAGTTTCCGCCGCTTTTCAGGCTGCGTGGCGCTGTTGGTGCTGGTCGGCGTTCCGGCAGGACTGGCTTACGGCATTCAAACAACCCTTGGAGCGGGCCTGTTCGGCATCGTTGCGACTGCTGTCCTGGCCAGCAGCCTTCTTGCCCAGCGCAGCCTCGCCAGCCACGTCAATGCGGTCGCCGAAGCGCTTGAACAAGGCGGTCTCCCCGCGGGGCGAACCGCCGTGTCGCAAATCGTCGGTCGCGATCCCGAGCGCCTCGACGAGGCCGGCGTCAGCCGCGCGGCGATCGAGAGCCTGGCCGAGAACTTTTCCGACGGCATCGTTGCGCCGGCTTTCTGGCTGGCGGCAGGCGGGCTGGCGGGCGGCGTCGCTTACAAGGCCGCCAACACCGCCGACTCCATGATCGGCCACCGCACGCCACGCCACGAAGCTTTCGGCTGGGCGGCGGCGCGCTTCGACGATCTCATCAATCTGCCGGCCTCGCGTCTCACAGCGCTGCTAATTGTATCGGCCGCGTTTTTCGTGCCCGGCACGGACGTGGCGTCCGCCTGTCGCGCGGTGTGGCGCGATGCGAAAAAACACCGCTCGCCCAATGCCGGCTGGCCGGAAGCAGCGATGGCCGGCGCGCTGGGCCTCGCTTTGGCAGGCCCGCGCGTCTATGGCGGCGTCACCGTCGATGACGCGACGATGGGCGCAGGCGGAAGGCGCGACGCCAACGCGGCCGATATACGAATGGCGTTGAAGCTCTACTGGATGGCCGACCTGCTGATGATTGGATTGTTCGGCACGATCGGCGGGCTTTTCCTGCTTTTGAACTGAGCAAGTGGGTGGTGCCTAAAACTCGATGCCCTGCTGCGCCTTCACGCCGGCCGAGAAATGATGCTTCACCGCGCCCATCTCGGTGACGAGGTCGGCGGCTTCGATGAGCGCAGGCTTGGCGTTGCGGCCGGTGACGACGACATGCAGCCCCTCGCGACGGCTCTTCAGCGTTTCGACCACCATGTCGAGATCGAGATAGTCGTAGCGTAGCGCGATGTTCAGTTCGTCGAGAATGACGAGGTTGATCGACGGGTCGGCCATCAGTTCTACGGCTTTCGCCCATGCCGCTTCGGCGGCGGCGACATCGCGCTTGATGTCCTGCGTCTCCCAGGTGAACCCCTCGCCCATCGTATGCCAGACGACGCGATCTCCGAACGCGGCGAACGCGTCCTTCTCGCCGGTGTGCCACGCGCCCTTGACGAACTGCACGACGCCGACGCGCCGGCCATATCCGATCATGCGCAGCGCCAGCCCGAAAGCCGCCGTGGTCTTACCCTTGCCGGGCCCGGTGTTGACGATCAGCAGGCCTTTTTCGACGGTCTTGCCGGCGACTTCGGCGTCTTGCATGGCCTTGCGCTTGGCCATCTTGGCCTTGTGCTTCTCGGCGGTTTGTTCATCGATCGTCTTCATCATTTCACCTGCAGCGGCAGCCCCGCCACCATGAACAGCACGCGGTCGGCCTTTGCCGCGATCTTCTGGTTGAGCCGCCCGGCGACGTCGCGGAATTTTCGCGCCAAGGCGTTGTCGGGCACAATGCCCAGGCCGACCTCATTGGCAACGACGAACCAGTTTCCGCGCGGTTTTGCGAGGATTTCGGCCAGCCTCTCCGACTCGGCTTCCACGTCATGATCGGCGAGCAAATGGTTCGACAGCCAGAGCGTCAGGCAGTCTATCAGCAGCGGCCGCCCGTCTGGCACGCCGTCAATGGCTCCGCAAAGATCGAGCGGCGCATCAATCGTCTGCCACCCCTCTTCACGCCGCCCTCGATGAAGCGCAATCCGCTCCGTCATTTCCTCGTCGAAAGCCTGCGCGGTTGCGATGTAGGTCCACGGCGCGGGTACGGAGGTGACCAGCTTCTCGGCGTGCGCGCTCTTGCCGGAACGCGCGCCGCCGAGAAGCAAGGTCAGTGAAGTGCCGTCACGCAAAACTGTCGCGCAGGCTGCCGGCCGACCGGGCGACCCTCGAGCGGATCGCACCGGAGACGCCGCCGAGCACCACCCAGAAAATCAGGTTGGTGACAGTGGCGGCGACCACGAATTGGTGGTGCAGGTCGGCCGGGATCGGCGAATCGTGACTCACCGGCTGCGGCGCGCCGACGATGTGCGGAGCGACGATCAGCGCGACACCGACAAGTGACCAGACCACTCCGCTGCGGAAAGCGATCAGGCCGAGGCCGACGGCGGTCGCAATCACGGTCGCCGTCCACCAGATCTGTCGGTCGCCGAGATCGGCGGCAGGCATCGCCGGCAGTTCCGGCGGCAGGCCAAGTCCCGGCGCCAGAGTGAACACGGCAAAGCCTGCAAAGCCCCAGAAAATGCCCTGGCGCCAATTGGCGATACCGCCGAAGATTTCCGAAACCGCGACCAGGACCAGCGCGAAGCCGATGGCGGTGACTATGTTGGCGAGCGCCGTATAGGCGAAGCGCTCGAAGCCGTCGGCCGGTCCCCAGGCTTCCTCATCGTGCTCGTGCGCGGGCGTCGCGGCATCGTGCGAATGAGGCGCGGCGGTTTCGGCACCAGCCACAGCATCGGCAGCAGCGTGATCATGGCCGCCGCCGGCGTTTTCGAAGGTTTCGGCCTTGAGGATCAGCGGAACGGTCGCATAGGTCTGCATGGCGGTCATGACGAGACCAGCCAATAGCCCGGCGAGCGCCGCGACGAACACGACGTTGCGAAAAATGGTCATGTCAAAAATCTCTCAGTGGCAGGGAAAGGCCATCGAATGGCGATAATCGTGGGCCGCATTGTGGACCGCGTCCATCTGCGAGAAGCCCGCGAAGCCGACGATGAAGACGCCGAGCAGGGCCGCGAAGCCGAGCTGGACGGCGCGCGACGCGGCGGAAGACGAAACGCCGAGAGAAGAAATTGCTGTGTTCATAATCAATGTCCTTTTCGCCCTCCACCCGAGGGCCTGTAGAGTGTCTGCGTCGCCGGCAGGTCTCCTGGCTTGCGGATCGCCGCCCTTCCCCGCCTTCCCGAAGAATTCTTCAGTGGCCTCTGGGGAGGGCTAGCCGCTTACAGTTGCGGGGGCAGCCGCGGCTTTGGGCAGAAGCCCGCACCGCATTCCCTATTGATTCCTCGCGGAACCGTCGACAGCGCGGATCATAAGCACAATCCAAAAATGCCGCAAACCAAATTCCCGGCGCTTCCCCGCGAAATACGTCGCAATCGCGCTAGCGGCCCTCTTCGATCAGTTCGGCAACCAGCTTCTGGAGCCGCCACAAATGGCGGTCGTGAATGCCGCGTTCTTCCAGATGGCTGACGGTGTTGTAAAGATAGTCCGGCCCCGAGCCGAGATGGCCGCAGGCGCCGGCCAGCGCTCGGGCCACGGCTTCCTCGTCGAGTTTGCCGGCATAGGTGCGGCCGCTGCGGTTGACGACGAAACCGAGCGCCGTGACCTGCCCTTCCGCCGTCTCCAGCTTCATCCAGCTCGGCGTGTAAGTCGAGGGTTTGGCGGTCATTTCGCGCCGGAACAGTTTTGCAAAGCGCTCGCGCAAATCCCCGCCGGGCAGTCTGTAGGCGAGGCCGCGGCACTGGCCGCCGCGATCGAGGCCCATCATCAGTCCCGGCCTGTCGAGCGTGCCCCGCCAGCGCGTCATCTTGATGCAGAAGGCCCGATGCCAGCCGCGCGCCAGCGCCAGCCGCTCCTCGACATGCTCCAGTTCCGGCCTCCAGATCAGCGAGCCATAGGCGAACAGCCAGACCGGCTCGGCGTCGCTGCGACCCGCAAGGGCGGTGTCCAGCATCGCCTCGTAATCCGCGTCATCGAGATATGCCAGGCCCGGTTCGGGCCCGGAATCCTCGACCGCCCGGTGGCAGCGCGCCACCAGTTCAGGCGTCAGCGATATTCTTCTCGGCGGCATATTATGCCGCGTCCCATTGTGGCGAGAAATCGTAATCGCAGATCCGGATATTAGCCTTTGACAGAGCCGAGATCGCCGCCATTTCGGCATCCGACAACGCGAAATCGAAGATCGCGAAATTTTCCGCCAAGCGCTCCAGCCTGTTGGTGCGCGGAATGGCGACGACGCCGTCCTGCTGGACGTGCCAGCGCAACACGATCTGGCCCGGGGTCTTGGAATGACGCGCGGCTGCCTCGGTCACCGCTCTTTCCGCAAACAACAGGCCGCCTCTCGACAGCGGGCAATAGGACACCATCGCCATCCCAGCATCGCGGCAGGCGCGCCGCACCTTGGTCTGGTCGAGATAGGGGTGATACTCGACCTGGTTAGCGACCAGCGGCGCATCCGACAGCGCGATCGCTTGCGAAAGCAGCGCGGTGGGGAAATTGGAGACACCGATATGCCGGGCCAGCCCAGTGCTTTTGGCGGCGTTCAGCGCCTTGATCGAACCTTCGAGCGGGATTTTCGGATTCGGCCAATGGATCAGGAGCAGATCGACCTGATCCAGCCCGAGGCGTTTCAGGCTCGATTCGGCGGAGCGCATGAGATCGGCCGGCGCGAGATCCGTCCACCAGACCTTGGTGGTGACAAAGATGTCACTCCTGGCGAGGCCGGACGCCCGCAATCCCGATCCGACAGCGGTTTCATTGTCGTAGGCTGCCGCGGTGTCGACATGGCGATAGCCGACCGACAAGGCGTGCGACACCATTTCCGCGCAGTGATCGCCCTTCAGCGTCCATGTGCCGAGGCCGAGCGCGGGAATTGCCGCTCCATTGGCGTTGACATTGTGCATGGGAAATTCTCCGGTTCTTGCCGATCGCACATCCGTGATAACGGTTGCGCGACTCCGCTCCAATAACACGCGCCGCATGTATCCTGAACAATCCAGACCCAAGGAAGCGTCTACCGGACGCATCGAAGCCCTCGACGTGGCGCGCGGCGCCGCGCTCGCGGCCATGGCGATCTACCATTTCGCTTGGGATCTGGAGTTCTTCGGCTATGCCGACGCCGGCATGACTGCCACGGGCGGCTGGAAACTGTTCGCGCGCTGCATCGCGTCGAGCTTCCTGTTCCTTGTCGGCGTCAGCCTGTTCCTCGCCCATGGCCGCGGCATCCGCTGGAAAGGCTTCTGGCGGCGGCTGGCCATGGTTGCGGGCGCCGCGGCGGCAATCTCGCTGGTCACCTGGCTGGCGGTGCCCGGTGGCTTCATCTTTTTCGGCATATTGCATCAGATCGCGCTGGCGAGCCTGCTCGGCCTCGCCTTTCTGCGCCTGCCATGGTGGCTGACGTTTATCGCTGCGGTCGCGGTGATCGCCGCGCCAAACTTTCTGCGCTCGGAACTCTTCGCCCACCCGGCATGGTGGTGGACCGGCCTGTCACCGGTGAACCCGCGCTCCAACGACTACGTGCCGGTGTTTCCGTGGTTCGGCGCGGTTTTGATCGGGCTGGCGTCGGCAAAACTAGCTGCTTCGCTCGGTTTTTTCATACGGCTCGCCGGCGTAGATACGGGCCGGTGGTCGCTGCCCCTCGCCTTTGCCGGCCGGCACAGCCTCGCCGTCTATCTCATTCACCAGCCCGTTCTGATCGCCGGCCTATGGCTGTTTGCGCAAGCTTTTCCGGCGCCGGTCGAAACGCCGGAGGTGCAGTTCCGCGCTTCCTGCGAGGCGACATGCGAGGAGAGCCGCGACGCGGAGTTCTGCACGCGCTATTGTGTCTGCATGCTGGACGCACTCGAACCGGACGGTTTGTTGAAGAGGCTCTTTGCGGGCGACCAGAGCGCCGAACTGCGCTCGAAAATCGAAACGTTCGCCGGCCAGTGCACCATTGAGACCGACAATTCCATTCTCGAGGGAGGCGCGCCATGACGGACATCCAAGCTAGGCCTAACCGGCTGCCATGGCCGCCGATCATCTATCTCGTAGCAATCGCGATCAGCATAGCGCTCGGTCTGCTCTATCCGCTGCCGTGGATTTCGGCGCCGCTCTCCGACATCCTGTTCGCCGCCGGCTGGCTGCTTGTCGCGGCGATGGTCGCTCTCGACTTTTCGGCGATGCGCACAATGGCCCGCGCCAAGACCACCATCAGGCCCGACAAGGCTTCCGAGCACCTAGTCACGACCGGCGCGTTTTCCTTCACCCGCAACCCGATCTATCTCGGCAACACCCTGCTGATGATCGGCGTCGGGCTGATAACCGGTATCGCCTGGTTCCTGCCGCTTGCCATTATCGCCGCCTTCGCGACTCAGAAACTCGCCATCGAGCGCGAGGAGAGGCATCTCGAGGCGCGGTTCGGTAAAAGATACCGCGATTATGCGAAGCGAGTCAGACGCTGGATATGAGCACAGACCGTGCGGGAGGATTTGGCTATGGGATCGCGTAGACCATCACTTCGCGCTCTATACCGCGCAGCGAAGCGCCCTGCGACACAGGCGTGAGATCCTTCATGTGCAGCAGGTCCGCCGCTTTGGCGTCGTTGACGACCGACCCGGTTGCAAAGATCGACTGCGAATTGGCGAGGCCCTGGACGCGCGAGGCGATGTTGACGGTCTGGCCGAAATAGTCCTGGCGCTCGTTCATCGTCACGGCGATGCAGGGCCCTTCATGGACGCCGATCTTCAACAGGAGATCCTCGCGGCCGCTTTTCGCGTTCATGTCGTGCATCGCCTCGCGCATCCTGAGCGCCGCGGCGACCGCGCGGTCGGGCGTCGGAAAGGTCGCCATCACCGCATCGCCGATCGTCTTTACGACCGCGCCCGCTTCCGCCGCGACGATCTCGTTCAGAACGCGGAAATGCTCCCTGACGAGATCGAACGCGACGAGATCGCCGACCCGCTCGTAAAGCTCGGTCGAGCCGCGCAGATCGGTGAACAGGAAGGTCAGGCTGGTGATCTTGAGGCGCTGATCCACGGTCAGCGTATCGGTCCGGTAGAGGTCGCGAAAGGTCTGGTTGGTCAACAGCCGCTTGGCCGTAACGAACGGCCGGCGCTTGCCAAGCAATCCGTGGAGGACATCACCTGCGATGCAGATGGTCGGCAAGGTCCGCCTGTCGGTTCGGTTCTCGAATGCTATGCGCAGCGGCCCCGGGCGCATTTCCAAAGTTTGGCTGTGGACGTGGTCTTTGTCGAACGTCAGCGAAAGATTCTGCCGCTCGCGCGTCGGCTCGCCTTTCACATCGATGAACTGCGCCGAATGCGTCACTGGTTCAAAGACGATGATGAATTCCGGGGGAAGCTGGATCGACAGAATCGCCTTCTCGCCCGGAGGCAATTCAATGTCCTCAAGCACGAAGCCTTCGATCGCCTGCTCAAAGCCCTCTTCCGGAAGGTCGACCCCCGAGCCCCAGTAGATCTGGCGAAAATACTCGGCGAGCGGCAATTCGTCGGGATCGTGCGCGGCTATCTTGCGGACACGCGGGCTGACGGTGAAGGTCACCTCCACCATTTCGTCGAGCGTCGGCGAATATCCACCTGCGCAGAGCGCGCACACATATTCGTCCTTGAGCACGGTCTTCAGCGAGGCATTGGCGTCCAGAACGCCGCCGCAACCGGGACAGAGCACGTTCCAAGACATGTCGAACAGGCCGATCCTGGAGGCGTGAAGGAAGGCCGAGACCGTCTTTTCTTCATCCAGCGCCTGCTTGTCTGCGAAGGCCAGCGCGTTGATCCGGCACAGGCCGCGGTCGGGTCCGCGCTCTAACGCAGCCTCGATGGCGTCGACGGCCCGGGCATCGGCTGCCTCGCGCAGGATCGACAGCAAGTTTCCGGTTTCGCTCATTTCACCCTCTCAGGGGACGGAGCATCTTCGGAATTTCTCGGACATGTTCCGAAGCAGGGGCGGCGAGGCATCGACGCCCGATCGCAGCATCCTACATCTCCCCTGCCCTACCTGTCACCTGCGACGCAGGGTGGGCCGACCGTCAGGTGTTGACGCCGAGTTCGGCGAGGCGCTCGACGCAGGATTCCTCCGCCTGATCGAGTTCGGCCAGCGTCTCCTCGAGATCGCGGCGCTTCTGGCGCAGGTCATCGCGCTTTTCCTCAATCCGCTTGATCATCAACTTGAGTTGGCCGACCTCGCCGGGCGGCTCCTTGTAGATCTGGATGATCTCGCGGATTTCGTTGATCGAGAAGCCGAGGCGCTTGCCGCGCATGATCTGCCTGATCAGATGCCGGTCGGTCGGCCGGAACAGGCGGGTGCGCCCGCGCCGCACCGGCTGAATCAGCCCCTCATCTTCGTAGAAGCGGAGCGTACGCGTCGAAATGTCGAACTCGCGGGTCAGTTCGGTGATCGAATAATATTCCCGCATCATTGCTCCCAAGGGCGTTCGCCCGATTCCCCGGGGCAAAGTCGCATGACACTTACGTAAAAGTCAATTACGCATGCCCTTGGGGAAAATTCATGCAGGAGGGTAGCCGAGATGGAGCCACCAGGCGGCGAGCCCGAGGAAGGCGAAGAAGCCGATCACATCGGTGATCATGGTGGTGAAGATCGACGAGGAGATCGCCGGATCGGCTCCCAGCCTGTCGAGGAACAGCGGTATCAGGATGCCGCCCAAGGCCGCGGCCAGCATGTTGATGACCATCGCGGCGGCGATGACGCCGCCGAGATCGGCATTCTGGAACCAGAAGCCGGCGATCAGCCCGATGATCGTGGCGATAACGACACCGTTGAGCAGTCCCACCATCACCTCGCGGCGGATGACGCGGCCGGCATTGTAGATGTCGAGATCGCGGGTCGCCAACGCGCGCACCGTGACCGTCATGGTCTGCGTGCCGGCGTTGCCGCCCAGCGACGCGACGATCGGCATCAGCGCGGCAAGCGCCACCATCTCTTCGATGGTCGCGCCGAACATGCTGATGACCGAAGCGGAGAGGAAGGCCGTCGCCAGATTGACCAGCAGCCAAGGCACGCGCGAACGCGACGTGTCGATCACGGTGTCGGATAGTTCCTCGTCGCCGACGCCGCCCATGCGCAGCAGGTCTTCCTCGGCCTCCTGCTGGATCACGTCGACGACGTCGTCGATGGTCAGCACTCCCACCAATCGCTCATTCTCGTCTACGACGGCGGCCGACAGAAGATCGTACTGCTCGAATTCGCGCGCCGCCTCTTCCTGATCCATGCTGGCCGGGATGGCGTGCCGCGTCTCGTGCATCACCTCCTCGATCTTCACCGAGCGCTTCGAGCGCAGGATCTTGTCGAGGTCGACCGCGCCGAGAAGCTGGAAGGTCGGATCGATGACGAACACCTGGCTGAAGCGGTCGGGCAGGTTCTGGTCGTCGCGCATATAGTCGATGGTCTGGCCGACGGTCCAGAACGGCGGCACGGCGACGAACTCGGTCTGCATGCGCCGGCCGGCCGATTCCTCCGGATAATCCAGCGAGCGCCGCAGCCTGATCCGCTCGGTGAACGGCAGCTGCGCAAGAATCTCGTTCTGATCCGCTTCGTCGAGATCCTCCAGGATGTAGACCGCATCGTCGGAATCGAGTTCCTGGACCGCCTGTGCGATCTGCGCGTTGGGCAGAGCGTCGACGATTTCGAGGCGTATAGCCTCGTCGACCTCGGTCAGCGCCGAAAAGTCGAAATCCGCGCCGAGAAGATCGACCAGCGCGCGGCGCTGCTCGGGCAGCAGCGCTTCGAGCAGGTCGCCGAGTTCGGACTGGTGAAGGTGGCTGACATCCTGCTTGAGCGTCAGCGTGTCGCGATCGGCGATGGCCGCGCCGATATGAGCCAGGAACGAGGCACGGATGACACCGTCCTCACCGTAAATGTCGGGATGGACCGGCTCATGGGCATCGGCGCCCGGCTTCGGATCGTCCTGGCTTTCCAAATGCGCCTCTCGCTCCAAGATTCCGGGAAGGGGTTGTGGAGAGCTTTAGAGCCTTTCTCGTCTATATTGAAGCGTTCTGCCGGAGGAAATTCGCGATAAGATCGAGGGATTTGTCGCAGCGCCGCGCCAGAGGTGTGGCCAAGATAAAGCCCGAGGATTTGGCCCGCATTCGCCGCCCTCGTCGTGGATCAGATGGCATCTCAGTTTAGCCTGCCGCATCTCGCTCCTCGCAGCATCAAAGCGCATAGTCAAAGCGCATTGTCAGCCGTAACGGCTCCTGCAGTCGCCTCCATCACGCTACTGATTCGGTCGGAACAAATACCCAGCGGTAGAATTCCGATATAAAGCGAATGAAATTAAAGATGATCGCGCCTTCCCTCTAGCTCTATGGAGGACAGAATGTTTCGCGAATTTCTTGCAGTTGCCGCCACGGCAACCTTCATCGCGGACCCGACGATCGCCCTGTCACAGGCCCTGCTGTCAGATCAGCGAGACGCCATCGCGCACATGGCCAATGCGGCCATTGCAGGTGAACTGTGCGAGATGCGAGTGAACCAGGAAGTTATCGATATAACTATGGTTCATGTAGGCTTGAACCTGGTGGATTTGGAGGCTGAGCCATACAAATCCGCGTTCACGGAAGCAGCACAGGAAGCGCAGGTTAGTCTCAAAGCATCTGGCAGTCAGGCAGTCTGTGACCGCCTTGATACTATGTATGGGGCAACCGGCTTAAGGATCCCTGGTCTTATCACGAGATAGCTACCGAGGTGAGCGAAGGCCACTGCCGGGGTATTTGCCTGGCGCTTCTTAGGCGGAGGCCCGCTCCATCGCCGGGCTCGAACGCGCACGGAGGCGATGACCGGCGTTGAACAGGAAGATCAGGATCGCGGAGCGGTTTATGACGTTCAGTCCGACGATTGCGGCCACCACTGCAAGGCAGGGCAGCGTGAAAAAGGTGATCGGGAAGAGATCCGACCCATAATTTCCGAAGACGCGCCGGAAGATGATGCCGCCGAAATTGAACAGGATCGCGTGGCTGCAGAACAGGAAGAACGCGTACGGCTCGGATCGCATGAACAGTTCCGACAATGCGGAGCGGCGGACGGATTCGGTCAGCTTCCAGAAACCCGCCGCCATGGTGACGCGCAGCAGCGTGTCGAGCGTCAGCCGCAGCGTGTCGTCCATCTCGGACAGCAGGATACGTTCAATCCGGAGCGCCAGGAAAATCGCCACCATCGCAAAGAGGCCGATCGCGAGGAAGCCTGCGACACGGTCGATCGCTTCGTCGTCGGCGGCGCTAATGCGCAGCCACATGCCGAGCCCGAAGAACAGCATGAGTTGCGGCCTTTGCAGGATATAGAGATTTTCACCAAGCAGCGTGAACGCGACCAGCGCCAGTATGGTCGCGGCCGGAAAACGGCGCAGCCCAAGATAGAGAAGCGGGGCGAACAGGCAGCACACGAACAGATCCCGCAAAAACCATAGGGGCACGACAAGCGGCCATTCGGTAACGGCAAGGAGCGCGTTGGCCATGCCGAGCGGGCTGAATTCGGGCATGTCCTTCCAGTTGCCGGATAGGACGCCATATGCGGCAAGAAGCACCAGCATCAGGAGGTTCCAGGCGACCAGAGGCACCACGAGCGTCTTGAATTTGGAGACCGTCAGGGACCCGGCTCCGACCTTCAGCAGGCTGGAGACGATGAAATAGCCGGAGACGACGCTCAGCAGCGAAACCGAGCTCAGTCCCATCATCCGCGTCAGGACGAAATAGACGATGTCGAAAAAACCCGCGTCGCGGTCATAGACGTTCTCGGCAATGCCCTGCGGGACGTGAACGAAGGTCATGAAGAAGATGCAGAGCGAGCGAGCGATCTTTATGCGGTCCGACATGGCTTTCCCGATCGGCGCGACGGCGTCGTTCGGCGCAAAGGAGTTGGGTTTGATCGTCATCTGCATCTCCTCAAACCGATGGTCGGCATACCGCTTCGGACGTCGTCACGAGGGTCGACGGCAAGCCTGGCGCAAGATGAACGGAGCGGATGGTCCAAATGCGCGAACTATGGCATTCACACCGTTCGCCGGTTCACGAAACGCGGTGCGCTCGCCTGGAAGGCGGGCGACCGCGGATGGAAACAGTAGGGTCTTCGATGAGAAAGCTGGCAGGGCTTCTGGGCCTGCACAGAAACGCGGATAGGGAACGCCGGGCGCGGCTGAGGCTCGATACTTCCGACATCGCCGTCTATGCAGTGGGCGACGTCCATGGCTGCCTCGACGAACTGCTTTCGCTGGAACGCGCGATCGTGGCCGACGGCAAGGATGTGCCGGGCCGCAAGATAATCATCATGCTCGGCGACTATATCGACCGCGGACCGGCGTCCTCGCAGGTCATCGACCATCTGCTGGCGCCGCCGCCCGCCGGTTTCGAACGCATCTGCCTGGTCGGAAATCATGAAATCGTGATGCTGGACTACATCGACGGCCGGCTTGGACTTGCGGACTGGATGAGCATGGGCGCGGCGTCGACGCTGCTTTCCTACGGCATCGATCTCGACCGTCTCAGCCAGATCTACCGATCCGGCAAACAGATCGACGATGTGATCAGGAAGGCGATTCCGGCCTCTCACATCGCCTTCCTTCGATCGTTGCCGATCCTTGTCGAGGCGCAGCGCTTTGTCTTCGTGCATGCCGGACTGCGTCCCGAGGTCGACCTCGAGCGGCAGTCGGATGATGACCTGGTCCTCATCCGATCCGAATTTTACGGACGCGCTCATCTGCTCAAGAAGTACGTGGTGCATGGCCACACGCCGGTTTCCGAAGCGAGACGGGAGGGCATGCGCATCAACATCGACACCGGCGCGGTCTTTGGCGGTCGGCTGACCGCGCTTCGCATCTGGCGGGACAAGGGCCGATATCTGACCAACTGACCGGCGGTCATCGGTCACGCCCTTCCATTCATGCCGGCCTGCTCGATGTAATAGGAGGAGTAGCGGTCGAGATACTGCTCCGAGCCGCCAAACGCTCCATATCGCGCCAATTTCTTCATGTCAGTCTTGTTGAGGATCATCCCCAGCACCTTGGCCGCGATCTGCGGTTCGGCCTGCAGCGTCGCGCGGACCAGCGCGCGCGGCGTCACGCCCCACTCGGCAACCATTACGAAGCCATCCGCCAGCGGCGCGAACGCCTTGGCATCCACGACCGGTCCGAGCGGCGGCAGGTCGACGATGATGTAATCATAGGCCGTGCGCGCATCCTCGATCAGGTCGTGCATGCCCGGACCCGAGAGCAGTTGGCTCGTGTGCGACAGGCGCCCGCGCACGACAGCCGGGATTATCGCGAGCCTCGTCGAGCGGTCGATCATCACGGTGCTTCGCCAAGGTTGGTCGCCGACGATCGCCTCGACCAGTCCCTTCTCGGGCGTCAGCGAGAGGCCGCGGCTCAGGCCTGGATTCCTGAGATCGCCGTCGATGAGCAGCGTCCTTGCTCCATGGGAGGCAAGCAGGCCGGCAAAATTCGCGGCGACCGTCGTCTTGCCCTCGTGCGGCAGCACCGAGACGAAGCCGATCACCTTGCAAGGCTTGCCTTGCAACACCACGTCGCTGGCGATCTTCGCGTTGCGCAACGTTTCGGCAAAGGAGGAGGCCGGCGCGTTGATGGCGACCCGCAATATGCGCGGAGTGACGGCGCCAGTCTGATCTCGCGGCGGCTTGTCCGTGGCCTTTGCACCCCCGGATTTCGGGTTGGCAGCCGCCGTGAGACGGGCGCCCACGATCGGCAGGTAGCCCAGGAAGTTAATGTTCAGCGCGGCGCGGACATCGTCGCCGGTACGGAAAAACCGCTCGCGGAATTCCTGGAAAGCGCCCACCGCGGCTCCGCCAAAGAGGCCGAGCACCAGCGACAACCCCAGCACGATGGCCTTGCGCGGGCTCGATGCCGCTACCGGATCGCTGGCATCGGAGATAACCCGCGCCTTCGCGATCGGAAACGAGCGCTGCTGCGAAGCCTCCTCATGGCGGGCCAGGAATGTCTGGTAGAGCGTCGCGAGCGCCGCGGACTTCTGCTCCAGTTCGCGCAACTGCACCAGGGACTGGCTGGTTTCCGAACTCAGGCCGGCCATCAGGCCGACATTGTCGCGCAACGAGGTCTCGCGCGCCTTGGCAACCTCATATTCGTTGCGATAGCTTTCGGTGATCCGCTGCAATTCCTGGAAAATCCGCCCCTCCAGACCCTCCTGCTCGCGCCGCAGCGCGACCGCCTGCGCGTGGTCTTCGCCGAAGCGGGCGGCTATCTCCTGCTCGCGCTTGGTGACGCCGAGATAGCGCGTCTTGAGATCGTTGATCACCGCGCTGTTGCCGTTGTCGGATGGGATAGTCGCATTCCTGACGGCGTTTTCCGGACCGCTGTCGACAATCGACTTGAACTGACTGTAGCGGCCGAGCGCGTTGGCCGTATCGGCCTGCGCGAGAATGAGCTGGCTGTTCAGATCGGAAAGCTGCTGCTCGGAAATAAGCTCGCCGCGCGCCGAAGTCAGACCGTTTGCGGCGCGGAATTTTTCAACCTCGAGCGCCGCGGCCTGCGAGCTGTCACGCAAATCGGCTAGCCGCCCCTGGAGCCATAGGGTGGCGCGCTGCGTTGCGTCGAAATTGGCGTTGAGCTGGTCGGAAAGATAGGCTTCCGCGTAGGCTCGCGTGATCGCGCCGGCAAGCTTGCGGTCGTTGGACCTGAACGAGACGTCGATGACATAACTGCGCCCGGACCGCTCGGCAGTGAGACCGTTTTGCAGAAGTGCCACCGCCTTGCCGATCTTGGCGTTCTCCACCGAAGTGGCGGAGGGCGGCGGATCGAAGGCGAACATTCCGGTGATGCTCTTGATCTGAGCTTTAACCCATCCAATGGGCGAGCGGGGTGGATTGAGGAATGCCTCGTTGTTCTGCAGCTTTTCCGCGAGCACGACGGCGCGGGCAAGCCGGGCGGACTTCAGGATCTCGACTTCGCTGGAAACCATGGAATCCGCCTGGATTTGGGCGGGCGCCGTATTCTTCTCCTCCGCGAATTTGGTCAGGCTGTCGTCGAGCAGGATGCGCGTCGCGGCCGTATATTCCGCCGGCGTGAAGAGGAGATAGAGAACACCAAGAACTACGCCGATGGCGGCGCAAAGTGCTACCACCCTCGCCTGGCGCATTGCGATCACGGCCAGCCGCTCGAGGTCGATGAAGCGATCCGTGTCCTCGGACTCCATCGCCAGTCTGGCGTTCGGTGGAAAGCTTCTCTGGTGCATGGTCCTCGCAGGCGCCGCGCGCCACTTTCGGGTTTCTAGCTGTCGGCCGGCAGTTGGTCTGGAGCCGGAGGGAAATACTTTTGCGGGACCGTCATTCCCTGACGGCCCCGCCCGGATCGAGCCGCTCACAGCCGGACGCGCGGTCCGGCCATGCGACGGCTGGCGGCATTCAGGCCGCTACGGCGCTCTGTTCCTCGGCCGCGATCATCTCGGCTATCGGTTCGAAGACGAGATCGCGTATGTCCGCGCGGCCCAGCGCGAAGGCCACATTCGCCTGTATGAAGCCTTCCTTCGAGCCGCAGTCGAACATGCGTCCGTCGAACGGATGGGCATGAAAAGGCTGGCTGCCGGCAAGCCGCTTCATGGCGTCGGTAAGCTGTATCTCGTTGCCCGCGCCGCGCTCCTGCGTACCGAGAAGATCGAACACTTCGGGCTGCAGAATGTAGCGGCCGTTGATGTAGTAGTTCGAGGGAGCGACCGCCGGAGCAGGCTTCTCGACCATCTCGGTAACGGCAAATCCCGTTCCGACATTCCGGCCCCTGCCGACGATGCCGTATTTGTTGGTTTCGGTCGGGTCGCACTGCTCCACGGCGATGACGTTGCCGCCGGTTTGCTCGTAGAGTTCCATCACGCCGGCAAGGCAGCCCCTTTTCCCGAACGACACCATGTCGGGCAGGAGCAGGGCAAAGGGTTCGTCGCCGACGATGTCGCGGGCGCACCAGACCGCATGGCCGAGCCCGTGCGGCGCCTGCTGGCGGGTGAAGCTCACGGCGCCCGCCGGCAGTTGCATCGCTTGAAGCGCAGCGATCTGCTCGTGCTTGCCTGACTGGGCCAGCGTGTCAAGCAGTTCCGGCTGAATATCGAAATAGTCCTCGATCACGTGCTTGTTGCGTCCGGTGACGAAGACGATGTGCTCGATGCCTGCCTCAAGAGCTTCGTCGACGGCATATTGAACGACGGGCCGATCGACCACCGTCAGCATTTCCTTCGGCATGGCCTTCGTGGCCGGGAGGAAGCGCGTTCCAAGACCGGCTACCGGTATCACTGCTTTTCTGACTCTTTTCATATTAGCATCCCTGCACATTGAGCCGCCCCGCCCAATTCCGTGTTCATCGCTTAGCTATCCAACCTCCCCAAGGACCCTCCCCGGAAAAAACGGCAGGCCGAGCCGCCGCAACCTGGCTGCAATCGGCATTTTCAGGTGCCTCACCGCCCTCGGGTCACGCAAAGCGGCCCTCGCCGCCTTCAGCAGCGCGCGCTGCTTCAGGTGCTGCACAAGAGTAAGAAACGATGCGGCTTCTTGAAGGCTGCGGGTCCGCCGTGCCTGCGCGACGCCGGCGGCGGCATCCAGCGGATGGCCCAGCAGGAATACCGCATCGGCCGCCAGCATCGCCTCGACATGATGCAATTCGAGCACGCGCGAGATCGACCCCGACCGAATGTGGTAGGCGTAGCCCGGCCGCGGATCGACGACGCAACGGCCGCCCTTCGCCAGCGCCGAGGCGAGGAAAATGTAGTCCTCGCCGATGCGCAGCGCCTCGTCGTAGCGCAACGCATTCTGCTCGATAAAGCGCCGCTGGAAAATCGGCTTCATGTATCCGAAGGAGAATGTCTCCTTAAACAGCAAGTTCGCCCCGATGAAGTCGGCGAGGGTGAGTTCGGGGAATTTTTCGAGCGATGGCGGCGCAAACATGGTCGTCTTTGCGCCGCTCGTCTCTTGCACTACGTCGAGATTGTCGACCGCGACCTGCGCATCGAGCCGTTCGGCGCGTTCTATCATGCGGGCAAGACGGTCCGGATATACCACATCGTCGGAATCGAGCACCGCGACCCAGCGGCCGCGAGCGACTTCAAACCCCGCATTGCGCGCGCCGCCCGGACCACGGTTCTTTTCCAGCGAGACGACTCGCACCAGCTCCGGCGGGAATGAGCGCGCGAATTCGACGGTGCGGTCGGTGGAACAGTCGTCGGCGACGATCACTTCCACGGTCACATCGCGCTGCGCCGTCGCGCTTTCGATGGCGCGCGCGATCGTCCGTTCCGCGTTGAATGCAGCGATCACGAAGCTAACGTCAGGCTGCATCGGCGCGCCCCCCTGCCGGTTCGCCGTACTGGCGGATTTCGCGAACGCCGAGCAGCCCGCTGACCACGCCGGAATGCATGACGCCGCGAAGCACGAAGCGGTTGCGCCTTACCGGCGAGAACGCGTGAGCGGCAGCTGCCACGAAGCAGTAGATTGCCTTCGCCGCCGCGAGTCCGACCTGCCCCACGATACCTGGAAGCTGGCGCTCTTCGCCGACCAGCCGGCCGTGGGTCTGCCCCATCCTGAACCGGCGCTTCGTCAGCCATGAGAACTGCGTGCGGTTTTGGGGTACCGGCTCGTAGACCGCCGCCCGTGGCGCAAAGGCGATTGTGCCGCCCGCCTGGTGCAACTGGGTGAAATATTCGGTGTCCTCGCCGCCGGTGCGGCCGAGCGCGAGATTGAAGCGGCGTCCCGCGACATGCGGCGAAGCACGGCGCAGCAAGGTATTGGCGGTATAGCCGGTGCGGATCTCGTTCTTGACCCAGACGGGAGCGGTCGAATGGAAATCGCCTCGCCGCATCCAGCCCGGCGCGTCGTTGGCATAGAGAGCGAGCACCGGCCCGAGCACGACATCCGCGCCCGTCGCCTCGGCCACTTCGAGCAATTCCGCCAGCCATTCCTTCGATGCGGCCTCATCGTCGTCGATGAAGACGAGGAAATCGCCGGTCCAGTTGTCGAGGCAGGCGTTGCGGGCAATCGATATGTTGGAAGCCGGGCAATGAACATAGACGACTTCGAACGGGATCCCCGCCGCCAGCGCATGGACGCGATCCCGCGCGCTTGGTGTGGCGTCATTGTCGGCGACGATGATCCGCACGGCGGCGTTGGCAGGCACGAACAGTTCGCCCAGGGAGCGGAGCGTGTCGTCGAGTTCGCGCCTGCGATATGTGCAGACGCAGATGTCGATCCGCAGGGGCTGTTTGGAGTTTTCCCGAATCATGCCGCCGCCTCGCGTTTCCGGAAATCGAGTATCTGCAGCCAGAACCCCGCCGACCATGCGAGGTGCATGACCATCGCAGAAAACCCGGCAAGCGGGCCGTAGGGGTTGCGCTGGCTGACCGCCATCCATGCGCCGTAGCCGAGGCAGGCCGCCGCCCATAGTCCCGCCGGTATCAGCGCGGCCAGGTGCAGAAACGCCAGCGACATGCCGGCGACGACCGGGAACACCATCAGCGGAATCATTTGCCGGACCTTCGGCACGGCCCGGTGTTTCAGGATGTTCCTCGCGCGGCCCCTGCCGTAACCGAGATATTGCCGAAACAGCGCCGGCACGGATCCGCGCGGGTAATAGACCATGAAGGTCTTGTCGGTCATCCAGATGCGATGGCCTGCCGCCCGAAGCCGGTAATCGAGTTCGGCGTCCTCATTGTGGCTGAAGCCTTCGTCATAGCCGCCGACGGAGCGAAATGCCGGGATGCGCATGAAGGCGTGGTGGCCGTGGTCGGTCCAGTGGCCCTTGGCACCGTGCCTGTGCGGCGAGCCGCCATTCCCGAGCCGGGAATTCTGGGCCATGGCGGTCGCCTTCTGGAAAGCGCCGACGCCTTCTGTCGCCATGGAAACGACGACGGAATCGGCGCCCGTGGCCTCGGCGTCCTCCATCAACCGGTCGCAATAATTTTCCGGATAGTCGCCATGCGCGTCTATCCGGATGAAGCTCTGGAACTGATCGCCGAATTCCTCGATTGCCAGATTTATCGCCGCGCTCTGGATTTTCTTGGGATTGTGCAGCAGCGCTACGCGGGGATTGGCGGCCGCGATAGTCTCCACGATCTCTTGCGTTCCGTCGGTGCTGCCGCCATCGGCAACCACGATCTTCATGTCGAGCCGCTCCGCCGGCGGGCTTAGCTGGTCGATCAGCGCTTCGATGTGCTTCGCCTCGTTGAGGCAGGGGATCACCACCATGCACGGCATGACCGGCAAGCCGTTGGTCGCGCTCTGTTTGCTCGTCTGACCAGCCGACATCACGCCACCTGCAACACGGTTTCAGGTACGGACGAGCCAGCCAGCGCCTTCAGCCTGTCGACCAGCGCCCGGCAGTCGCGGAGATCGCAGGTCCACGTCCCGCGATCCTCGGCCAGTATCTTCCGGCGGGCAGTCGCGTATTTGTCGGCGTCCATATCGGCGAGACGAGCCGCAAGCGCTGGCGCCGACGCTTCGTCGAGCAGAACGCCCATGTGGCGATCGGCAAGGAACCGCCCTGTTTCGGTCTGCCTCATGGCGATCGGAACCGCGCCATACCGGCAGCCTTCGTAGAGCCGGTTGGGCAGCAGCCAGCTTGAGTTCAACCCCTCCTCGAAGAAGTCGATAGCCCAGGAGAAATGCACCTCGCCGTAGATCCGGGCGAGGTCTTCCGGATTGCGGTAGGCGCCCTCGAAGCGGATATGCGGTTCGGCGCTGACAAAGCCGTCGAAGTCGGCAAATTCCGAATAGGCGGGGCGGCCGCGCAGGACCACCTCGAAACGGCCTTCCATGCGCCGCGTGAATGCGGCGAGCAGCTCCAGCGACTTGCGGCAGCGCAATGCGCCGAACCAGCCGATCGTCCATGGCTCGTCTGGCGGAGCAGCAGGTTCGTGGCTTTCGGAATCGACGGGCCTGTCGGCCAGTTCAAGCACCTTGTTGTGCAACAGCAGCACCGGTGCGTCGATCTGGCCGAAGCGGTGGAAATAATCTCGCACGAATGCGGGCGAACTCGTCATCAAGAGCACCGCATCCCTGCCGAGCGCCCGCTCGGCGCTCCGCATTGCCTTGGACGCACCGCCTTCCCCGAGCAGCAGGCGATGGATGTCGAGGCACTCGTAGATAACCGGAATATCGTCTGAAAACAATGATCTAGCCCGCTTGGCCAAGGCAAGCATTTCGAGATTGCGGCCTATGATGACGTCCGGTCTGGAAACGCGATTTAGCCTTGAGCGGAGCGACAGCGCGGCTTTCCCGATGGCGAGGAGCCGTTGCGCGAATTTTCCGTCTTCTGTCTGTCCCAGATCGATCGGCGAAAGCCCGTCAACGGTAGCGGCCGCCGGGTGCGCGGTGCGCCGGAAGCCGGCCAGCGTCACCTTGGCGCCGCCCGCCTGAAGCATGATCACCCGGCGGCGCACGGCCGGATCGGAGAGATCATGCACGAGGTAAAGAACGTGCAGCATGGATATCACCCGCGTCCCGCCCGTCAATCCAGCTTGCAAACAATGGATTCGGGAAATTGGCAGGTCTCGCCGGCAGCGGTGAATGCTACCCTGTCGATTTCGGCTGCAACCGGCGCCTCCGGGTCCGCGAATGTGCCCATCCATGATTTCAGCGTGTCGCTGCCCCACAGGCTGATGTATATTTTCGAAGCGTGGCTCGGTAGCTTGGCCGGGTCGGTTGCTTCCCCGACGAGTTCGCCGTTCACATACCAGCTGATGCGATCCTTCTCCCAGACGAAGGCATAGTCGTTGAAGCCCTGGTCGGCGCCGCCGGGAACTTCCACCAGCTTTTCCTCGCCAACGCTCTTGCCGTCGACATACTGGTTGATCTGCACCTTCGAGGGATTCTTGCCGAGCACTTCGAAGTCGATTTCGTCATGCGGCTGTTTGTGCACCGGCCCGATATAGGTGAAAAAGCCCGTGTTCAGCCCTGATCCGGCGGCGGCCTTCATGCGAATTTCGTAGGCGCCGTAGCCGAAGCGCTGGTTGGTCTGAACTTCGCCGCAGACGTACTCGCGATCCTTGGCCTTTTGCTTGATGAAGCTCAGCCGCAGAGTGCCGTCGGACACCTTCACCTGTTCCTTCGACCAATTGCAATTCTGGTGATCGCCATTCGACCAGCCGTCCGAGACGAACCAGCGCTTCTTGTCGATCCGGTCGAAATTCTCGACGAAGGATTTCCCCCGCGGGTTCCTGTGCGCTGGAAACGTCCATGCTGCCTCCAAGGGAGACGAGCAGGACTCCGGCGCTCAAGATCAGGGGATTGAGTTTGATTTTCGTCGTGTTGGTCGCGTTGATAATCACGTGGCCTACCACCTGTATCTAGGCCGCGTCCTCCCAGCGCCGCCTGCCTACATTACAGCAAAATGCTGCACTGCACATAGATCGACGGCAAGATCAGAATGTGACGAGGAGGTCCAATTTCCGGGTGGCAGGCGGTAACTTTTTATGAGCGTCCGTTAATCCGGGCTTGCCTTCTCGAAAGCATCCTCCGGGCCATCGCCAGCATTTTCGCGGGAAAATTGCTCCACCTGGCCGTCAAGCCCGGTAACAAAACCGATCTGCTTCTCCAGCGTCTGCATGCGCTTCCTGTAGCGGATCATGGTCTCGGTCATGTCGGCGATTTTCAAGGAGGTCCCTGCCCCGGTGCGGTCATTCTCCAGTGCCTGCTGCGAAAAAGCGGCATCGGCGGCGACTTTCTCATAGCGGTCGCGAAGACCATCCCGCTCCCGCATTAGTTCGCCGCGAATATCCCCGAGCAGTCGCTGGAGCCTCAGCAGCCGGCCAGCGTCGGTCTCGCGATCCCGATTCGGGTTTCTGGTCTGAAAGCGGAACAGCGCCATTGATTTGATCCTTCGTAGTGTCTTGCCGATGGTGATGTTGTGTGGTGCGCTATCCGGCGGCGGCGAGCGCGCCGAATTCCTCTAAGGGAAAGGATCAGGGCGAGAATCGGGACGGTGACAAATTTCAGCCCGAATGTGATTGTCTTGGAGAGAACGCCCCAACCCACATTATTCGTCACAGTCTTCAGGCTAATTGCAGGCGGCATATACGAGCACCGTTTTTGAGAACGGGTCTTGTCCTCCACCGGACCCTGAAATTTGACAACCGACCGGAACGTCACCGATAGCCCGCGAGCCTCTAGATTTCATAAGGCGCAAGAAATGACGAAGTGTACAGTCATCATTCCTTACTTCCAGCGAGAGCCCGGCATTTTGCGCCGCGCGCTGAACTCGGTGTTCGCCCAATCGCATTCGGATTTCGATGTAATCGTCGTCGACGACGCCTCGCCATCGCCGGTCGAGACCGACCTAGAGTGTCTTTCGCTGGCCGAGCGGGCCCGGATAACCGTTATAAAACAACCGAATGCCGGTCCCGGAGGGGCGCGCAACATGGGCCTCGATCATGTGCCTGCTGACAGTTCTTATGCAGCCTTTCTCGATTCAGACGACGAGTGGACGCCCGATCATCTAAAGAATGCGGTCGCCGGCCTGTCACTTTTTGACGCAGACTGTTACTGGGCCTCGATCACTGGCGGAGAAGAATTCCACTACCATTTCGGGGTGTCGGCGCTGGCCGAAATAACCACCGTCAAACGGCTTTCACACAAGCCGTCACTGCTGGAAGTCCCGGACCTCGCCGGTGTGATGCTGAAGGACTGGGCCTTCCTGCACCTTTCCTGCATGGTCATCGGCAGAAGCCTGTTTCGGACGGTTCGCTTCGAGGCGGCGCTCAGGCTTGCCGCAGAGGACGTGCTGTTTTTCTACGATTGCGTCCGCGCGGCAAGACGCGTCATCTTGAGCGATGCGGCCGGCGCGACGCGCGGCGAAGGCGTCAATGTTTTTCATGGCCTCGACAGCGATTCGCCGCTTTTCCTGAAGCAGCAGTTCAACACCTGGGTAGCGCTCGACCGCCTCGAGAACCGCTTTTCGCACAAGCCCGAAGACAGGGCCTCGATCGAAACCTACAAGCAGAGGGCGCGCCGCCAGGCGCTCTGGGGGCAGATGCGGCTGATCCGCAGACGCAAGGCGCCGCAACTCGGCCTCCTGGCGGAATGGGCCTGGCGCGATCCGAAAATCCTGCGCAGCGCGGTGGAACTCGCCGTCGCCAAGATCTCCCGATAGCGAGGAATACATGCAACCGTTCTACTGGGAATCGGATCACGGCAATTTCGGCGACGACCTCAATCTCTGGCTCTGGGACTTTCTTCTCCCCGGCTTTCGCGAGGTCCATCCCGAGGTGCTGCTTGTCGGCGTCGGCACGGTCCTCAACGAGGTGCTGCTGCCGCGGACGACGAAGAAGCTCGTCGTCGGCAGCGGCTTCGGATACGGCAAGCTGCCGGATTTTTCCGAGGCATCCGAATGGGACATCCGATGTGTCCGCGGACCGCTGACGGCGGCCAAGCTGGGGCTCGACGCCGGCATGGGGATCATCGACCCGGCGGTCATGGTCGCAGACATGCCGGAGTTTGCAAACCTGCCGAAGACCGAGGACGCGATCTTCATTCCTCATTGGGAATCGACCGTCTGCGGCATCTGGCCGGCCATATGCAAGGCGATAGGACTTTCCTATGTGGATCCCTGTGGCGAAGCAAAATCGGTGATCCGGGCGATAGCGCAATCGCGGCTGGTCATCGCCGAATCCATGCATGCGGCGATCCTTGCCGACGCTTTCCGCGTGCCCTGGATCGCAGTCAGCACCTCGCACAGCATCAACAGCTTCAAGTGGCAGGATTGGGCGGCAACCGTCAACGTCGCCTACAAACCGTACCATGTACCGGTCTCCACGCGAGCAGAGGCTCGCGCCAAGGGCGCGCGCTTCTGGGGTGTGGACTTCAGCAGCAAGGCGCTGGCGCAGCCCGATGATCCCAATAAGCGCAGCTTCGAGGAGAGCCTTGTGATGACACGCACCGATCCTCGCTCGTCGACGCTTCGCAATGTGGCCAAGCAGGTGCTAGGCACACCGGCCACGCTGGCCCTGCGCCAGGCGCGCAAGGCAGCGCCGCAATTGAGCGCCGACGGCACTCTGGCCGGTCGCAAGGAGCGCTTCCGCGAGGTTCTTGACGGAATACGCCGCGATTATTTCTGAACGATCCTGGCCGGAAGCAGGTAGCGAAGGGCCGCGGTTTCCGGCCTGTTCGGCGCGCGACGCGCCTTGAGCGCATCGAATTTGTCCGCCGCCACGCCTCCGGCGATCGCCGGGAACGCCAACGGGTTCGCCAAAGCATAAAGTCCGGCTCGCCAGATCCCGGTCTCGGCCTTGATGTCGAGGAACCGGCGCAATTCATAACGCCCGCGAACATGGCGTTCGTGCCGACGCAGCGCGGCCGCGATCTCCTTCGGCAGGCCGGGCACGGCGAGGATCGCCCGGTCGGCCTCGTACAGACGCTTCAGGTCGAGGGTTCTGTGCCGGCCGCTGAGCAGATCCTGGCGAACGACCGCGCCATAGCCGCATCCGTGGACGATCTTGTAGCGCGCGCCATTCACCAGCGCCCGTGCATAGAGGTCGTAGTCCTCGCCGAGCCGCAGTTCCTCCTTGTAGCGAAGCCCATGGCTGTCGAGAAAAGACCGCCGCATGACCGGCTTGAGAAAGCCGATCTCGCCGCGCGAAGCGCCGCGCCGTGAGATGTTGCCTTCGATAAAACCATGAATGTCGAGGAAGCGGGGCGCTGCCTCAAAATCGGGAACGTCGGGTTCGATCACCTCGCCCCGCCCGTCGATGAAGACGATATTGTCGGCGACGAAGTCCCAGTCATCCTCCGCCAGAAGCCGATCGAAGCGGCCGTCCAGGAAGAAATCATCGGCGTCCAGAATGGCGATCAGCGGAGCCGTCGAATGGGCAATCGCGTGATTTCTGGCAAAAGCCGGGCCCTTGTTGACGCCGAGCGACAGAACCCGCAGGCGACCGCTGCCGTCATCGGCCGCCCGCGCCGCTTCCGCCGTACCATCAGTCGATCCGTCGTCGACAACAACAACTTCCGCGACGCAGCCCTCCCGTAGCCCCGAGCGGATGGCGCGCGTGATTGTCCCTGCAGCGTTCTTCGCCGCGATGACGACGCATACCTTGGCAGAAGATGTCATACGCACCTCGATCAATCCGTTCCAAATACCAGTAGGCCGCGGCTAGTCAGCCGCAGACGCTACTGATCCAAACCGGGATGGAGATTGTTCGCAAGTGCGAAAGGCGATTTCATGACAGCCGAACTGTCAGAGATCAGGGGTGACCCGAACGGGGCACGCCGGGCAACCGGCTGACCTCGCCCGTCTGGTCTTCCTTGGGCAGGTTTTGCAAGATTTCGTTCTTGGCCGGGGCTTCTTCAGCCTCCGGCCTGCCCGCAGACCTCCAAACGAGAAACAGGACTGCGACGAAATAGCCGACCTGCAGCACAACCGCGCAAATCACGGTTTGAATCAATGTCGTCCATAGGGATTGCGTAATCACATAAGTAGTGATCGCAAACACCAACAAGACACCGATAAGGCCACGGAGAAAGAGCAGAAAGGACATTTTTATCCCGTCGTGCCGTTTCCACGCAGTTGTGCGTTCAAGATCATGCGCAAATTCCTCCCGCCGGAACGTCCAGCCCACCAGCGGCCCAAATCCGCCGGTTTTCTTCGGGCCACACGTCAATGTTAACACGCGCGCATAGCATATATATTGAGCCTGAAGGAGATAGGCAACATGGCGGCCTTTTGCTTTGCGGTGCTTTCGAGCGTCGAACCGCCAGAGCCCAAATTCATAGTGCAGCGCACCCAAGATACGAAAAGCGCACGCCGAGAGAGATAATTCAAGGAATCCTGCACAAGGCAATATTTAACGTCAACAAAGGAAATTTTCGATTTATTCGAGTGTTTTTTTATAATTTCATTGAATTTTTGTTAATCGCACAAATTATAATTCCACAATACGCTCGGATTAACCAATTTATATTCCACAGCATCAACCACGGGCGGCTTGATGGATCGCCCGTTTGTGACCGATTGTCACAAAATATGATCTAGCGATAATTATTCGTCCAAATTTGATCACAGACATGACACATGCCTCGCGATATTAATGTCGTGTTGCGTTGCAGCATTTCGTATCGCCCCGAACCATTTTTCATCGTGGAGCAGCAAAATGAAATACGCCGCCAGATTGGCCAATTTGTCGTACCGGCTCCGATCGGCCTCCGAGAACCAGCCGCCGATAGGCGGGGCCATCAAACGCGGATTCGATATCGCCGCCGCCGCCTCGGGCATCGTGCTTCTGAGTCCGCTGTTCCTCATGCTTGCAATGCTGGTGAAGTTTTCGGACGGCGGCCGAGTGTTCTACGGTCACAGCCGCATCGGCCGTAACGGCGATATTTTCCATTGCCTGAAGTTCCGCACCATGGTCGAGAACGGCGATCAGGTGCTGGCGGCGCATTTCGCCGGGAACCCGCAGAGCCGTGAGGAATGGCTCGCCACCCGCAAGCTGCAGAACGATCCGCGCGTGACGCGCGTCGGCGCCGTGCTGCGCAAGCTCAGCCTCGACGAGTTGCCTCAGATGTTCAACATACTGCGCGGGGACATGAGCATTGTCGGCCCCAGGCCCGTGGTCAAGGATGAACTCGAACTCTATGGTCCGGCGGCGGACTTCTATCTGAAATCACGGCCCGGCCTGACCGGCCTGTGGCAGGTCAGCGGCCGCAACGACGTCTCCTACGGGACGCGCATCGCCTTCGACCGGCACTACGTCGAAAACTGGTCCTTCATTTTCGACCTCAAGATCATCGCCAAAACGGTTCCGGCCGTCTTTTCATCTCGCGGCAGCTATTGATCCGCGCGGTCTGCTGGTTCCGGGCGCTCGCCCGAGAACTCGGCCAGCGCCGCCAGAAAGGCTCGCTTTGATCAGCAAATTCACCGCCTGTTTCGCATCGTCCCCAATCGGACGTTTTTTTCTCGCCGGCATGACGGCATTCGCCGTGCTGGCGCCATTGACCGTGACAGCGGCGCAGGCCGAGGAATACCGGCTCGGCACCATGGACAAGCTCCGCATCCGGGTGGTCGAGTGGCAGACTGCCGAAGGCGCAGTTCGCGACTGGTCCATGATCAGCGGCGACTACACTGTCGGCCCTTCGGGCAACATATCGTTGCCGTTCGTCGGCGAAATGCCCGCCAATGGCAAGACCACGTCCGAGATCGCCACTGCGATCAGCGAGGAACTGCAGCAGAAATTCGGATTGCTCGACCGCCCCGATGCTTCGGTCGAGCTTGCCGAGTTCCGGCCGGTATTCATCTCCGGCGACGTGCAGACGCCCGGCGGATACCCCTACGCTCCCGACCTGACCGTGCTGAAGGCTGTCAGCCTGGCCGGCGGAATACGCCGGGCGTCGGATGCCGGGCTGCGCATTGAACGCGACTTCATCAACGCCCGGGGCAATTACGACGTGCTCCTCGCCCAACGGAATGGCCTTCTGGCCAAACGCGCGCGCCTGATCGCCGAGGCCAACGGCCAGGAGGAGATCGAGTTTCCCAAGGAACTCCAGGAAAGCGCCGAGGGCAAAAAGCAGATCGCCGACGAAACAGCATTCAAGGCTGCGCGAGAGAGGCAGTTGCGCGTCCAACTTTCCGCGCTCGAGGATCTGAAGTCGTTGCTCCAGAACGAGGTCGCCTCGCTGGAAAAGAAGATCGGCAGCCAGAACCGTCAGATAGAACTCTCGCGAGAGGAACTGAAGGGCATCGGCAACCTTGCCGACCGGGGGTTGGTGGTGAACGCCCGCGTGCTTTCCATAGAGCGCTCGATTGCCGAGCTGGAAGGCAAGGTGCTCGATATGGAAACGGCGTCGTTGCGCGCCAAGCAGGATATCAGCAGGGCCACTCAGGATGCGACGAACCTGCAAAATGATCGCGACACGGAGATCGCCCAGGAACGCCAGCAAGCCGAAACGGAAATCGAAGGACTGGACCTGAAGATCGCCATGTACAAGGACTTGATGGCCGAGGCGATGGCCCGGGATCCGCAGGCTGCGCTCAGCACCGGCGCGGCAGCCACTGTCAGCTTTTCCATTGTCAGGAAGACGGGGGAAGAGCCGACGGAAACGCCGGCCGACGAGAACACGCCGGTTCTGCCGGGGGACGTCATCAAGGTGGGCGTCGCGCCGGTTCCCGCCAATTAGAGATTTCATTCCGATGGAATCGGAATGGGATCTCAACTGCCGATTAGCCGCGGCGCACCCCCGTCACTACGGAAACAGGCCATGAAAATCGCCAAGGCAAGCCTTATCAGTCCGGATCACAATTTCTGGTACGGCTTCGTCGCGATTACGATTTCGGTCTTCGTGCTCGCCTATTCGGCCCGGTTCGGACAGGTATCGGTGCTTGCATATTATGCGCTGTGGCTGCCGCTCGTTCTGGTGGACTATCGCCACTCGTTGGGAAATTACGCCAGATTCTACTGGATTATGGCCTTCGGCGTCTTCGCCTGCATGTCGGTGTTCTGGTCAGCGGCTCCCGGCGTCACGGCACGCGCAGGCGTGCAATATATGTCCCATATCGTCTGCGCACTGATTGCAGCTCGGACCATGAACGTCAGGACAATGACACTCGGCATGCTGGCGGGCGTCTTCGTCGTCGTGCTTTATTCGCTAGCCTTTGGCCGCTACCACTACGACCCGCTGGACGGCAATTACAGCTTCGTGGGCGCCTTCTCCTCCAAGAACCAACTCGGCTTTTTCTCCTCGCTCGGCATCTATTTCGCCTTTGCCTGCCTTTTCATCCTTCGCGAGCGCGGGCTCGGGAGGCTTCTGGCCCTGTCGGGAGGAGGTTTGTCTGGCTATGCGCTGATCGCCTCGCAGTCGGCGACGTCGATTATAGCCACGGCCGCCACCTTGTCCGTCATGATGGGCTTAAGCCTCATTCTCCTGTTTGCACCGCGCACCAGAAAGGCGTTCCTGGCCGTCGGCCTTGTCCTCGCACTCTGCGTCGCGGTCATCGGACTTAACTTTGGCGGCATGGACCTGCTGCTCGGCGCCTTTGGCAAGGATGCTACACTGACGGGGCGGACTTACCTCTGGGCGGAAGGTCTTGCGGCGGCTGCGCAAACGCCGGTCGTCGGAGTCGGATATTACGGCTATTGGGTTCAGGGCTTTGCCGAGGCCGAGCGGCTCTGGGAAGAATTCTACATAGACTCTCGCACCGGTTTCCACTTCCACAACACTTACATAGAAGTGCTGGTGGAACTCGGCGTCGTCGGGCTTCTGCTGTTGAGCATCGTGATCGCGCGGGTTCCTGCCGGGCATCTGATCAGGCTTCTCAATGATCGCGACAATGCCGCCTCGCATGTGATGTTCGGCGTCACATTGATGCTTTTGGTGCGTTCCTTCTTCGAGGTCGACGTGATCCATCCATATGTGATCGGGTCGTTCCTCCTCTATTACGCGGCTGGCCTGCTTGCGGCGTCGAAGTCAGTGCGCCGCCCGGTCTTCCCCGCCGCCTATCGCGACCTGCGGGTGCGCCACGTCTGATGAACAAACTGTACGGCATCCAGTATTTGCGTGCTCTCGCGGCCCTTGCCGTGGTCGTTTTCCACGCGGCCGAGCGCACCGGCGGCCATTTCACCATCGGCGCGGCAGGCGTGGACGTGTTCTTCGTCATAAGCGGCTTCATCATGTGGATCATCTCACAGCGCAGGCCCACAACACCCGCCCGGTTTCTGCGCGACCGGCTGGAGCGCATCGGCCCGGTCTACTGGATGGCCACCGGCGTCATGGTGTCCGGCGCGCTCGCCGGCCTGTTCCCGAACATGAAGCTCACGCTCGGCCACGTACTCGGTTCCCTGTTCTTCATCCCCCACCGCTCGCCGAGCAACGGCGAAATCTGGCCGGTGCTGGTTCAAGGCTGGACGCTGAACTACGAAATGTTCTTCTACGCCATCTTTGCCGCTTCGCTGCTGCTGCCTTCGAGGATGAGACTGGCGACTTTGGCGACAATTTTTGTTTGTCTCGTCGCGGTTGGCTTTGTCCGTAGCAACGGAGGCCCGATCTTCGCGACCTATACCGACCCTATGATTCTGGAATTTCTGGCAGGCGCCCTGATCGGCAAGCTGTGGCTCGATGGAAGGATCCCCTCGCCGGCCATCGGCGCTGCCTTGGTCGCCGCGGCCCTTCTCGGCTTCGCCTTCGTCGGCGTGACCTATATCGGGTTTGGTCCGTTGACCTTCGGGCCCTTGGCCGCCGCGCTTGTGATCGGCGTACTCGCGCTGGAAAAGAGTGGCGCGGTTCGTCTTGTCAGGCCAGTCGTCTATCTCGGCGACAGTTCCTATTCAATCTATCTCTGGCACACCATGGCGGTTTCGGTCGTGGCCAAGCTCGCGCTATCGCTATCGATGCCCGCCGCGCCGGCAATGATCCTGGCAGTCGCTTCCGGTATCGCAGTCGGCATCGGCTCCTACGAACTCCTGGAAAAGCCCTTGGCCGCGGCCTTCAAAAATTTCCGCAGCCGGCGCAATGAAAAAGACGCCGCCAAGAAACTTGCATCCGCCTAAGGATGGCGTGGAATCTGGCTCCAGGTCTGGGGCCATGGGCTGACCCCGCCGACCTCCATCGGAATCTTGATCCGAGCATCGGCATCACCCCAACAACAATGCCTCGAAATGTCAGGAGACGCATTTCGGAAGCTGACCAATTCTGTCAAAACTGATATATGCGTCGGCTCGCCGCAGCCCCAGCGTGTGAAATTCCATCTTGCGACTGCCGGACGATCACCATGAACGATGTTTCTCCTGCCAGGAACCTGTCCTTTACCGAATTTGCGCCGCCGGCCATTTCTGCGCGCGGCCTGGTCAAGACATTCGGCGATCTGCGCGCAGTCGACGGCATCGATCTCGAAGTGCCGCGTGGCATGATCTTCGCCATCCTGGGTCCGAATGGCGCAGGCAAGACCACCCTGATGCGCATGCTCGCGACCCTCGCGCGCCCGGACGCCGGCTCCGCCACCGTGATGGGACATGATGTCGTGCAGGCTCCACACGATGTCCGCGCCGCCATCGCCATGACCGGGCAGTTCGCGTCGCTCGACGAGGATCTGACAGGCCGCGAGAACCTCGTCCTGCTAGCCCGCCTCTGGGGCTTTCGCGGTCGCGCAGCGAAGTCCCGGGCCGACGATTTGCTCGCGGCCTTCGGTCTGTCCGATGCAGCGACGAAGCAGGTGAAGGACTATTCGGGCGGCATGCGGCGGAGGCTCGACATCGCAGCCTCGCTAATCGTCACTCCGGGCGTCCTGTTCCTCGATGAACCCACCACCGGCCTCGATCCGAATGCCCGAAAGGACGTCTGGGGCATGATCCGGGGGCTCGCGGACTCCGGCGTCACAATCCTGCTGACCACGCAATATCTGGAAGAGGCGGATCAACTCGCCGCGCGCATCGCCGTTATCGACCATGGCAGGAAGATCGCCGAGGGCACGAGCCGCGAATTGAAGGCGGCGACCGGCATTGGCTTCCTCCATGTCGCGCTGGCCGATCGCTCGCGTCTGGACGAGGCTGCGGAGATCCTTGAACGGCGGTTGGAACATCCGGTCCAGCGCAGCACGGAGGGCGCGGAACTTTTCGTCATGGCCGGTACGGCCAAGGCGGCTAACGATGCCCTCGCCGCACTGGTTGCCGGCGGGATCGAACTGTCCGATTTCTCCATGGGCCAGCCGAGCCTGGATGAAGTCTTTTTCGCTTTAACGGGAAAGCCGGCCGCTGGGGACAGCCAGAAGGACGAAAAAGCATGAGCGACGCGACATCCTTGCAGCGGCTGCCCAAGGTTGCCCGGCCTGCCAGCCCGTCAGCGGTTTCGAATGCACTGGTCTTCGGCTGGCGCGCGGTGCTGAAATTCAAGCACGTGCCGGAGCAGCTCTTCGATCTGGTGATGACGCCGATCATGTTTACGCTGCTCTTCACCTTCGTCTTCGGTGGCGCGCTCGCCGGTTCGCCCGCCGAGTACCTGCAGTTCTTCCTGCCCGGCATCCTCGTCCAGACGGTGGTGTTCAACGCCGTCTATTCGGGAATGGGACTGTCGACCGACCTCGGCAAGGGCCTGTTCGACCGCTTCCGTTCTCTACCGATCTGGCCGCTTTCGCCATTCGCCGGCCTGATGGTCGGCGATATCTTGCGCCACTTGATAGCAGCGTCCATCATTCTCACCATCGGGCTTATTCTGGGCTACAGGCCCGAGGCAGGCATCCTCGGCGTGCTCGCCGCCTTCGCCATGCTTGTCGCCATCGGATTCGGCATGGGCTGGGTATTCATCGTGCTGGGCCTTTTGATCCGCACGCCGACCACGGTGATGACGCTCGGCTTCACGTTCCTGTTCCCGCTCGTCTTCGCCTCGAATATCATGGTCGACCCGGCGACCATGCCCGACTGGCTGCGCGCCTTCGTCGACGTCAATCCGGTGTCTCTGATGACTACGGCGCTGCGCGGGCTGATGGGTGGCGGCGCGAGCCTCGGCCAGATCCTGCTGGCGCTGATCGCGCCGGTGGCGCTGACCGCGATCCTGGCGCCGACGACGCTGTGGCTGTACCTCAGAAGGTAGACCGCCCAATCTGACGGTCGAAAGTGGTGGAAGCTGCCTGCATATCGGCACTTTCTCCAGTCCCTGAGCCGTCGGCGCCCACAACTCGGACTTGCTGCCGCTTCGGTGCACGAGAAGCCGGCAAGCTTGACTTGCAGCGTCATGATGGTGCTCCCTAAGCTTGCGGGTTCGATCGAGGGCCGCGGTGATCGCCAGCCGTTTATGCCAGTGGGCCTAAACGGAAGGCGCTTCAGGTCGGCGTTTCCTCCGCGCGACCTGAATGCTTGAAAGGGAGGTTCACCACCATGAAACTTCGTCACGCACTTCTTGCCTTCGCCGTCGGCACTGTTCTGGCGGCCGGCCCGGCGCATGCCGTCGATATGGCGATCGTGTCGGGCGACACCGGCAACGGCCTGCAAATTCTTCGCGAGATACTCGATCAATTCGAGGAGAACACCGGCAACAAGGTCACCATCGTTCCGATGCCGACCTCGACGACGGATCAGTTCGGCCAGTACAGGCTCTGGCTCGCCGCCCAGAACACCGACATCGACGTCTATCAGACGGATGTCATCTGGGCTCCGCAGCTTGCCAACCAGCTCCTCGACCTGACCGAGGCTACAAAAGACGTCGTCGGCGCCCATTTCCCGTCGATCATCGAATCACAGACCGTCGACGGCAGGCTAGTCGCCCTGCCGATCTTCACCGACGCGCCGGCGCTCTATTACCGCAAGGACCTGCTGGACAAATACGGCGCCAAGGTCCCGACCACCTGGGCGGAACTTGCCGACACCGCCAAGCTGGTCATGGATAAGGAGCGCGATGCCGGCAACCCCGACATGTGGGGCTTCGTCTTCCAGGGCAACGCCTATGAGGGGCTGACCTGCAACGCGCTCGAATGGGTGAAGTCGAATGGCGGCGGCCAGATCGTCGAGCCGGACGGCGCCATCTCCATCAACAACCCGCAAGCGGCGGCGGCGATCGAAACGGCCAAGAGTTGGGTGGGAACCATCGCGCCTCCCGGCGTCCTGGCCTATCAGGAGGAAGAGGCACGCGGCGTCTGGCAGAGCGGCAACGCGGTCTTCATGCGCAACTGGCCGTATGCCTATTCGCTCGGCAACGGCGGCGACTCTCCCATAAAAGGCAAGTTCGACGTGACCACGCTGCCGGCCGGGTCCGGAGAAGGCGCCCGCTCGGCCGCGACGCTTGGCGGCTGGAACCTCGCGGTCTCCAAATACTCAGAGAATCAGGAAGCGGCTATCGAACTGGTCAAATGGATCGCCTCGCCAGAGATGCAGAAGTATCGTGCGCTGAAGGGATCGAACCTTCCGACCATTCAGGCGCTCTACGACGATGCCGACATCGCCAGAGAGCAACCGATCATTCCACGCTGGAAGGACGCCTTCCTCAACGCAGTGCCGCGACCCTCGGCCCAAGTCAAGCTCAAGTACAATGAGGCGTCGAGTCAATTCTGGACCGCCGTGCACAAGACCATGTCCGGCGAGGGCACGGCGGCCGACAATTTTGCCGAACTCGAGGTCTCCCTGACCAAGCTCAAGGGCGCCGGCTGGTAGTCGCGCCGCGCCGGCGGGTCGCCCGCCGGCTTTTTTTTCACACTCGTCAAGTCGAGTGGATCACGGAATTGCCGCCGCCCCTTGCAAGGGCTGTCAGCGATTCGAGTGAGTGAATTAGCAGGTGTGCCATGGCGCAAGCCGGACTGACGCTTGAAATCGCTGTGCCGACTGCCGGCCGCTCGCAGCTGATGCGCCAGCGCGCGCGCTCGGCCTGGCTGTTCCTCGCCCCGATGCTGATCGTGCTCGCCGCCGTCGCCGGCTGGCCGCTGATGCGCACGATCTATTTTAGCTTCACCGACGCTTCGCTCGCCGACCTCGAGGCCAACCGATGGATCGGCTTCGCCAATTATTTCTCGGTCCTGCAACTGCCGAGCGGCCGGGTCATCTATGACGGCCTGCTCGTTGATCCCGTCTGGTGGCGCGCCGTCTGGAACACGGTGCGCTTCACGGTGATCTCGGTCACCTGCGAGACGATCCTCGGCATGATCGTCGCGCTGGTGCTCAACACCGAGTTTCGTGGCCGCGGCATCGTGCGCGCCGCCATCCTCGTTCCCTGGGCGATCCCGACGATCGTGTCGGCGAAAATGTGGCAGTGGATGCTCAATGACCAGTTCGGCATCCTCAACGACATCCTTCTCAGGCTCGGCCTGATCAGCACGAAGATTGCTTGGACCGCTAATGCCGACACCGCGATGGTCGCGGTGCTCATCGTCGATATCTGGAAGACGACGCCCTTCATGGCGCTGCTCATTCTCGCCGCCCTTCAGATGATCCCGACCGAAATCCACGAGGTGGCCAGGCTCGACGGCGCCAACCCCTGGCAGGTTTTCTGGAAGGTGACCCTGCCGCTCATTCGGCCGGCGCTGATGGTGGCCGTGATCTTCCGCGGCCTCGACGCTTTCCGAATCTTCGACCTGATCTACGTGCTCACCCCGAATAATGTGCAGACCAAGTCGATGTCGGTGTTCGCCCGCGAAAACCTGTTCGAGTTCGACAAGTTCGCCTACGGCTCGGCCGCGTCGACCCTGCTTTTCGTCATCCTCGGCTCGCTGACCATCCTCTTCATGTGGCTGGGCCGGGTAAAACTGGGCGGAGGCCGCTGATCATGTGGATCGTCAGGCGCGCGGCTTTCTATCTCCTTGTCGCGGTAATAGTCGTCGTTGCCGTCTTCCCGTTCTACTACGCCATCATCACCAGCCTGAAGTCGGGGACGGCGCTGTTCCAGATCGACTATTGGCCGAGGACGTTCACGCTTCGCAACTACGTGACCGTTTTCACCGAGGGAACGTTTCCGCGCAACCTCCTGAACTCGCTCGTCATCTCGACCGCCGTCGTCGTCATCTCGCTGTTTCTCGGCGTCACCGCCGCCTACGCGCTCGCGCGCATCCGCTTCCGCGGCCGCTCGCTTCTGCTCGTCACGATCCTGTCCGTCTCGATGTTCCCGCCATTGGCCGTGCTTGCCGGCCTTTTCGAGCTGATCCGGACCCTTGGCCTCTACAACTCGCCATTCGCGCTGATCTTCTCCTACATGATCTTCACGCTGCCGTTCACCGTCTGGGTGCTCACCACCTTCGTTCGCGACCTGCCCATCGAGATCGAGGAGGCGGCGATCATCGACGGCGCGACGCCCTGGATCATCATCACGCGCGTCTTCCTGCCGCTGATGGGACCGGCGCTGGTGACCACCGGGCTGCTCGCCTTCATCGGCGCGTGGAACGAATTCCTCTTCGCCCTCACCTTCACCTCCAACAACGAGCAGCGCACCGTGCCGGTCGCCATCGCGCTGCTCTCGGGCAGCTCGCAGTTCGAGGTCCCGTGGGGCAACATCATGGCTGCCTCGGTGATCGTCACCGTGCCGCTGGTCATTCTCGTGCTGGTCTTCCAGCGCAGAATCGTCCCCGGCCTCACCGCGGGCGGGGTGAAGGGCTAAAGGCGATGAAAGCGTAGGTTGCTCCGCCAGCTTACCGCTCTGGCGAAACGGCGCTTAGGCACCTAGTTGACTGAGCTTACCAGAACGTCTCTGCCGTCCAGGATCGAAACCCAGCGCCCTGTGTATCGCGCTGACTGGCGTTTCATGAAACGATATCCCGTCTGCGTCCACGGCTTCACGTCGTTGTTCAGATTGTCGAGAACAAGATCGCCCTCATTCGTCCTGACGGTCAGAACGGCATGTCCTTCGCCGTCTTTCAGTCTGACAACTGTGATCAACAGGTTCGAAAACGGAATGCCATGCGCGTGAAGCGTTTTCCGTTTGAGCAGCACATAGTCCTCGCAGTCGCCTGTGCCGCTGTCAGGATACGCCCAGAATTCCTTTTTACTGTATGCCTGGTCGTCGCTGATCGCCTTGACCGTCTTGTTGACGGCCGTGTTGACGCTGACGAGCAACATCTGCATCGCGTCCGACATCTGCACCGGATCGCGTGGACCGGACCAGATCCTGCATTCCGAACCCATCCGTTGGCAGAATTGGTAGTGGCCGATCGGCGGCGATGTTCGCCTGCCAATCAGCATCATTCCCGGCACGTCGTTGTCAGCTGTCGCCTGCCCTGCTGACATTCCAGCCACTGCAAAAGCCGCAAGAATCCCAGCACGAATCCATATTCGCGTTGCAAAGAAGCCCATTACCCCACCCAAGTCACGTATTTTTTCACCCGTTTACCATCCGTTAACGACCTTTGGGAAGCCCGGCTAAATAACGGATTCGTGAATTTGGACGTGACCGAGAGATATGCTGATGAAAGACCGGTTCGCGCCTTCGGCAATTTCGCCGAGCTTTCCGAATACGAGGTCAATACGCGCGCGCCGATTTTCAGGAAAAAGCGCCCGCCCCACGCGCCTATCATTCGCATCGCGCGACAAGTTCGACCGCAGTTCAATCGAACAGATGGTCGGGCGAGATGCCGATGCCCGCCGTGTCGGGAAGTTTGATCTCGCAATCCGTGACCTTCAGGATGGTTCCGGCAAGATCCTCGCGCAGCGCGTTCGGGTTAGTGTCGATCTCCAGCATTCCCCCGCCACCTGCGGCGGCGAGCAGATGCGCCGATGTGAGAAGTCCGATGCCGCCGCCGAGGAAATGCGGGCAATAGACGAGCCCTCTGGCGGCGGCCTCCCGGGCGACCGCGATGCAGCCCGAAACGCCGCCCCACTTGGCGACGTCGGGCTGGACATAGCCGATTGCCCCGCTGGCCGTCATGGCGTCGTAGCCGGCGCGCGTGTCGATATTCTCGCCGGCGGCGAGCGGGACGGGAGAGCGTCTGGCGACCCGAAGCCACTCCTCGATCGGCCGATCGGCGCGCAGCGGCTCCTCGATCCAGCCGAGGCCGAAATGCGCATATTCCTCGGCTCGATCGACCGCTTCCGCCGCGTCCCAACCCTGATTGGCGTCGATCATGAGCGCAGCCTCTTCGCCCATCGCCGCCCGGAACGCCTTGAGCGCGCGCAAGTCCACGTCGCGGCCGAATCCGACCTTGAGCTTGAAAGCCCCGTGGCCTCGGGCCGCGGCCGAACGAGCAACCGCGCCGGGATCTTCCAGTCCGATTCCGCTGGCGTAGGCCCTGATCCTCCCGTCGCCTTGGGGGTGAGAAGGCGATAAAGCGGAAGCACCGCGCGACGTGCAGCAAGGTCCCAGACCGCGGCGTCGAGGCCGGCTGCAACTTGGCGCAACGGCCCCCATTCGCCGCTCTGAAGCGCGAGCACATGCAGCCGTTCCATCAGAAGATCATAGACCGATCCCGTTTCTATAGCGCCAAGCGCTACAAGCGCGGGACCGACGACCTCCTCGGCCAGGCGCTGACGGTGCTCCGCCGCGACGGTCGGGAAATTGCACCAGATCTCTCCGTAGCCGCTGATGCCGGCGGCATCGGTTATACGCAGGAACACCGCAGGCCGATCCTTCATCGAGCCGAACGAAGTTCTGACAGGAATGGGGTCTGGGCAATGAGCGGGAACCCGGTTGCAGCCGAAGCGCTGGGCTTTGCCGGATACGATTTCGTCGTGCTCGACATGGAACACGGTCCCAACGACGTGCCGCGTATCCTGACGCTGCTCCAGGCGATGGCCGGTACGCCGGCCTCATCGGTCGTCCGGTTGCCGTGGAACGATTTCGTGATCGTGAAGCAGCTTCTCGACTGCGGCGCCCAGACGCTGACGTTCCCTTATGTCCAGAACGCCGAAGAGGCGCGGCGCGCCGTGGCCGCGACCCGCTATCCCGCTGAAGGCGTTCGCGGCGTCGCCGGCATGAGCCGGGCGACCCGCTATGGCAGCGTGCCGGACTACTTCCGCGACGCGGCCAGGGAGATTTGCGTCGTGCGGCAACTCGAAACCGTCGAGGCGGTCGCGAACCTTCCTGAAATCGCCGCGGTGCCCGGTGTGGACTGCATCTTCATCGGCCCCAGCGACCTGTCAGCAAGCCTCGGTCTGATCGGCAAGACCGACCACCCGGATGTCCAGAAGGCGCTGGCTTCAGCGGCAAAGGAATGCAGGCGTGCTGGCAAGCCTTGCGGAATCCTGGCGACGAATGCGGCCCGCGCCGCCGATTACCTGGACTATGGCTACGACTGGGTCGCGGTCGGCTCGGATCTCGGGCTGATGATGGCGGCGGCGCGAAAAGACTTGAGCGTGCTTAGGCAAACCGGTGAGCCGATGCATATTCTGACGCCCGAGGCGATTCCGGTCGGGGAAACGAAGGCGGTGCTGGGGGAAAGCGCCTTCTGGTCCGCGGAAGACGACGCACTGCTTTGGGTCGATATCCTCGGCAAGAAGGCTTTCCGGACGCGACCCGACAGCGGGCGGAGCGAGAAATGGAGTTTTCCGGAGCAAACCGCTCTCGTGCAGCCGGCCGACGACGGCACGTGGCTCGTCGGCCAGGAGAAGGGCATCGTGCGCCTCGATCCTGCCACCGGGCGGACGGAAGATTTTCTCGCGATCGAAGCGGATGATCCGACCACACGGACAAATGACGCCGGCTGCGACCGTCAGGGCCGCCTTTTCGTCGGCACGATGCGTAGTCCCGATTTTGGTTTGGAGCCCGTCGGCTCGCTCTACCGGATCGCCGGCCGCGGCCTAGCGGAAACGGTCGACACTGGCCTCACCATCCCGAACGGCATCGCCTTCAGCCCCGAAGGCGACATCGTCTACTGGGCCGATACCTACATGACCAATCGCCAGATCTGGCGCGCCCGCTACGACGCGGCGACCGGGCGCGTTCACGAAAAGCAGCCGTTCGCACAACTGCCGGAAGCGCTTGGCCGTCCGGACGGAGCCACTGTCGATGCAGACGGCTGTTACTGGGTCGCGGCGGTCTGGGGCTGGCAATTGCTGCGCTACACGCCTCACGGCGAACTGGATCTGGCTGTGCATCTTCCGGTCCAGCGGCCTTCGAAGCTGGCCTTCGGAGGGCCGGACCTGAAGACCATCTACGTCACCTCGATCAGCGATGGGCTGAGCGCGGATGCTCCGCAGACCCAGCCGCTTGCCGGTCGCCTGCTGGCGATCAACCTCGGGATTCAAGGATTGCCCGCGGTCCGTTTTCACCTTGCCTGGACGTGAGACGAATTCGCAATCGTATCGCCGAGGACGTCAGGGCTTCCCTGGTTCAGACTCCTTCGCGAGATGGCAAAAAGTCCGGCCCACGGAACCTGGACTAGGCGTTGACGCGGGTGCCGGCGAGCTTCGCCTGCAGGATTACCACTGCGAGCAGGAACAGCCCGCGTATGACCGACTGCCAATAGGCGGAGAGCGAAATCCAGCCGAGCCCGTTCTCGAAATTCAGTATGTTGAACACCATCGCCAAAAGCAGCGCACCGGCAAGCGTCGCACCGATCGAGCCGACACCGCCGGTCAGAAGCGTGCCGCCGACGACCACCGAAGCAATGGCGAAGAGTTCCCAGCCGACACCTTCGGTCGGCTGGCCGGCGCCGAATTGGGAGGCGAGAATGACACCAGCCATGCCGGCCAAAAAGCCCGAGGCGAGATAGACGCCCATCAACGTGCGCTCGACCTTGAGGCCCATCAGCTTGGCGGTGGCCTCGCCGTCGCCGATCGCAAGGATGCGGCGGCCGACCGGCAGGCGGCTCGAGCGCGATCCAGCCGATCACATACATCAGCAGCGCGATCCAGGCGGGGATCGGGAAGCCGAGGAAATCGTCCTGGCCGATGATCGTGAAGCCGGTGTCGTAGGAGACCGAAACCGACTGGTTGCCTGCCAGAAGCAGCCCTGTGCCGTAGGCCGCCAGCATGGCAGCGAGGGTGGCGATGAAGGGCTGTATCCTCAGCCTGGTGATGACAATCCCGTTGATCAACCCGACGGCGAGGCCGGCAGCCAGCCCGCCTCCGAGGCCCGCCGCCCAGTGATAGGGCGAGAGCAGCGCCGCGACGACGCTGGACATTGCGGCGGTTGCGCCGACCGACAGGTCGATGCCGCCGGTCATGATGACCAGCGCCATTCCGAGCGCAATCAGCGCGAACATGGAGTTGTAGCGCAGGAAGGATAGCGCGTTGTAGGACGACAGGAAATTGTCGTAGCGGATGCCTCCGAAGATGATGAGCGCGAAAAGTGCGGCGACCACACCGAGCCGCGCCAGGTCGATGTTGGAGCGTGGCGCGAACGGACCGAGGAAGGCGAGGCGGGAGACGACGGTGTTCATGAGTAGAGTCCGAAAAGGTACAGCGCCATCGATCTACCCCTTATCAGCGCGCTGCTGGATATACACGGCGGCAACGATCAGCGCCGCCTTGACGACAAGCGCGGCGGCATCGGGCACCCCATTGGCGAGCAGCGTGTAGCGAACCATCTGGATGACGCAGGCGCCGAGAAGCGTGCCCAGAATGTTGGCGCGGCCGCCTGTCAGAAGCGTGCCGCCGACTGCGACGGCGGCGATGGCGTCGAGTTCCATGCCAAGCCCGACGAGGTTCGCGTCGCTCGCCGAATTGCGGGCGACGACGATCAGCCCGGCGATGCCTGCCAGCGCGCCGCTGATGACATAGACCAGCCGCTTGACGCGCTTGGCAGGAATGCCGGCGAGACGCGCGGCCTTCTCGTTGCCGCCCACCGCGATGATCTGGCGGCCAAGCCCGGTGCGGCGGATGAGGAAGAAGGCCGCGGCCACCACGACGGCCATGATGATGACCTGTGCCGGGATGCCGAAGACGCGGCCGAGCGCGATGAACTGGAACTCCGGGTTCTTGAACACCTGGAGATTGCCGTTGGTCATGACCTGGGCGATGCCGCGCCCGGCGATGAACAGCACCAGCGTCGCTACGATCGGCTGGATCGAATAGCGCGTAATCAGCATGCCGTTGAACCAGCCGAACGCCGCCGCGACGACCGCCGGAACGGTCAGCGCCAGCGCGACCGCCAGCGCCGGGTTGGGGATAGGCACGATGGAGCCCAAAAAGATCATCGGCGCGAGCGCGCCAGATATCGCCATCAGCGAGCCGACCGAGAGGTCGATGCCACCGGTGGCGATGACCAGCGTCATGCCGACCGCGACGATGACGATGGTCGCGACCTGGGTAAGATTGACGTTGAGCGTCTGCCACGACAGGAAATTGGGCGTGACGGCGATGTTGAAGGCGATCAGAGCCAGGAACGCCGCCAGCGTTCCGTAGCGGCTGAGCCAGACCAGCCGGCTCTTTCGCGTGCTCGCCTGGGCAGGGCCTGCCGTGTCGATGCTGGTCATGCCGCCTCTTCGCCCTGGTGGGCCATGGCGGTCATCAGTCGCTCTTCGCTCAATTCACCGGCCGGCAGGTGGGCGACCGAGCGGCCGTCGCTGAGCACGGTGACGTGGTCGGCCGCCGCGATCAGTTCCTCCAGCTCCGAAGAGATCATCAGGACGCTCAAGCCCTGATCGGCGAGGCCGCGCAGGAGCTTCAGGATCTCGGCCTTGGCGCCGACATCGATGCCGCGCGTCGGCTCGTCGACGATCAGAAGTCGCGGGTCCATGCACAGCCAGCGGGCGAGCAACACCTTCTGCTGATTGCCGCCGGAAAGCTCGCGGATCGGCTGCTCGGGCGAGGCGCATTTGACGCCGAGCGCTTCGATATAGCGATCGACGACCTTCTGCTGTGCTGCGTAGTCGACAACGCCCGATTTCAGGAGGCGCGGCAGGAGCGCCAGCGTCAAATTCTCGCGCACGCTCATTTCGGGGATGATGCCTTCGACCTTGCGGTCTTCCGAGACGAAGCCGATGCCGTCGGCGATAGCATCGGCCGGCTCGGAATAATTCTTCTCGACGCCGGCGATCTTCACCGAACCGCCGTCGCGGCGGTCGGCGGCGTAGATCAGCCGCGCGGTCTCGGTGCGGCCCGAGCCGAGCAGGCCGGCAAGCCCAGCGATCTCGCCGCGGCCGATGTTCAAGGAAACGTCGCGCACGCGCAGGCCGGACGAAAGCCCGCTGGCCTCGACCAGCGTCGGACCATCCGCTTCGGTGCGGTTGCGCTGGCTGGCTGTGAAGGCGGTCAGCTCCTTGCCGAGCATGGCGCGCACCAGCTCGATCTTGGAAATATCCCTCATGGCGCTGACGGCGACCGTGCGGCCGTCGCGCATGATGGTGACGCGGTCGCACACGGCATAGAGTTCGTCGAGCCGGTGGCTGATGAACAGGGTCGCCACGCCGTCGGCCTTGAGCGTTCGGATGGTCTGGAACAGCACCGCAACCTCGCGCTCGTCGAGCGAGGAGGTTGGCTCGTCCATGATGACAAGGCGAGCATTCTGGGTGACGCCGCGCGCGATCGCCACCATCTGCCGGGTCGCTGCGCCGAAATCCTCGAGCGGGCGGCCGACGTCGATGTCGAGATTGAAGCGCCGGAGCACGGCGTGAGCTTCCGCGCGCATGCGGCGTCGGTCGATCATGCCGAAGCGCAACGGCTCGCGGGCGAGGAAGATGTTCTCGGCGACCGAGCGGTTCGGCGCAAGGTTGATCTCCTGGTAGATCGTGGCAATGCCGGCGGCCTGCGAGGCGGCCGGCGAAGAGAAATCAACGGCGTTGCCCCGGAAGAGTATCTGGCCGGCATCGCGCGAATAGGCGCCCGTCAGGATCTTGATCAGCGTCGATTTGCCGGCGCCGTTCTGGCCGACCAGCGCCATCACCTCGCCGACCTCGATGTCGAGCGAAGCGGAGGTCAGCACCCTGACCCCCGAAAAGCTCTTGTCGACGCCTTTCATGGATAAAAGCAAAGGCGGCTCCTCCCGCATCGATACTGCGCCCGCGCCGCATCGTTTTCAATCGGCGCAAAAAAGCGGAACCGGCCGGAATGCCCGGCCGGCCCCGCCCGGGAGAACCTCAGTAGGCGTTCGCCACTTCGTCCTTGGCGTTGGACGGATCGTAGAAGGCGTCGATGTTCTTCACCCACGGCTCGATCGCCTCGCCGGCGGCATAACGCGCCATGGTTTCGAATGCCTTCGGGCCGAAGCGCGGATTGCATTCGACGACTGCCGCGATCTTGCCGTCGACCACCGCCTGCACGGCTTCCTTGCCGCCGTCGATGGAGAGCACCAGCACATCCTTGCCTGGCACTTTGCCGGCCGCCTCCAGCGCCGCGATGGCGCCCATCGCCATCTCGTCATTGTGGGCGTAGATCACATTGGCGTCGGGGTGCGCCTGGAGCAGCGCCTCGGCCACCTGGCGACCCTTGTCGCGGGCGAAGTCGCCGGTCTGCGAAGCGACGATCTCGAAGCCGGCCATGCCGGCCAGCGCCTCGTCGAAGCCTTTCTTGCGGTCGTTGGCGGGCGACGATCCGGTAGTGCCTTCGAGCTCAATGATCTTGGCGCCGTCGGGCTTGTTCTTGACCAGCCATTCGGCCATGCGCTTGCCTTCGTCGATGAAGTCGGAGCCGATGAAGGTGATGTAGTCCTCGCCGGCCTTGGCGAGCGACTGGTCGACATTGCGGTCGAGCAGGATGACCGGGATGCCAGCCTTCTTGGCGGCCATGACGGCGGGGATCAGCGGCTTTTCCTCGCGCGGGGCGAGGAAGATCAGGTCGACGCCCTGGGCGATCATGGAATTGACATCGGCGACCTGCTTGGCGGCCGAGCCGGCGGCATCGGTATAGACCAGCTGGAAGCCGAGTTCCTTGGCCTTGGCCTGCATGCTCTCGGTCTGGGCAATACGCCACGGATTGTTGGATTCGGTCTGAGCGAAGCCGACCTTGTAGGTGTCTTTCTTCGCCAGCACCGGCAGGTCGGCGAAAGCGATGCCTGCTGTGAGGCCGACGGCGCCGAGCGCGCTTGCGGCAAGCAAAATTGTACGGCGGGTAATGCTCGTCATGGCGTTTCCTTCTCCCTAACGCCCGGCTTCTGAATGGCCGGATGGAAGCAACGAATTTGCTTCACATTCTGAAATCTTGCGCTAATAATATTAGCAGTCAAGCGGTATTTTATGACTTTTGTTGCGGCCGAGGTGGCGAATGGCGGAAGGTAGCGGCGCGGACGAATCGCGGACCGACAAGAGGCGCGGCAGGCCGACGATGACGGACGTCGCCCGCATTGCCGGCGTGTCGCAGTCCAGCGTCTCGCTGGTGCTCAACGAGATGACGGGGTCGCGGATTTCGGCCGAAACCCAAACTCGCGTGATCGAGGCGGCGCGCCAGATCGGCTATACGCTGCCGGCGATCCGGCGCGAGGTCTCCCCGGCAAGCGAGCGCAGGACCATCGCCTATCTGGTCGACGAAATATCGACCAGCCCGCATCCGGTGGTCAATCTCGACGGCGCCCGCGACTTCGCCTTCGAGCAGGACCTTCTCGTCGCAGCCCACGTCACCCGCTCCAACCCGGAGTTGGAGGCCGCCACGATCGCCGCGATCAAGCGCGACCGCTCGGTGATCGGCGTCATCTATTCGACCATCTTCACTCGGCGCGTGACGCTGCCGAAATCGCTCGAAGACGTCCCGACCGTGCTGCTCAACTGCTACTCGGAGCCGCGCAAGCATTTGTCGATCGTGCCGGGCGAGGTCGCCGGCGGCTTTACCGCAACAAGGCACCTGACAGAGCTCGGCCACCGGCGCATCGGTTTCATCAATGGCGAGCCGTGGATGGACGCCTCCGCCGACCGACTGAAGGGCTATCGCCAAGCGCTCGCCACCGCCGATATCGGCTTCGACGAAACCCTTCTGCGCAACGGCGACTGGTTGCCGCTTTCCGGCTACCAACTCACCTTCGAACTGCTGGCGATGCAGGATTCTCCGACCGCTATCCTGTGCGGCAACGATCTGATGGCTATCGGCGCGCTGGAGGCGGCAAGCGAACTCGGCCTCGCGGTGCCCGGCGATCTATCGATCATGGGTTATGACGACCAGGAACTCGCCCGCTATACGCATCCGCCGCTCTCGACCCTGGTGCTGCCCAATTACGAGATGGGCCAGCGCGCGGCTGAGGCGCTGATCGACCTAGCCGTCCATGGCAAGACGCTCAGGTCCATGACCATCAAGATCGACGGCCCGCTCGTGCAGCGGGCGTCGACCGGGCCGGTGCGGTCGAGCCAGCGGATTATCAGGGAGGTGCGAGGATGAATTTGAACATGCAGGTGCAGGACCGGATTGACGTCGCCGGCGATCTCGAAACCCTGCTGCGCGACGGCATCGTCGGGCGCAAGGGCGCCTTCTCGCGGGCGTGGGCCGAGGCCATGCGCGAGGACATGATGACCGCCTTCTGGGACGCGATCCAGCGGCCTGGTGGAGCCGTTGGCCGCGGGCCGCGCCGCTGGTATGTCGAGATACATCCGGAGCAGTTCGGCGGCTTCGTCGAACTCACCATGCATCCCTGGATCGTGGCGATGTGTGAAGCGACACTCGGCCGGGACTATCAGATCGTCGAGATTGGCTTCGACACGCCGTTCCAGGGCGCGAAATACCAGCCATGGCACCGCGATTTTCCCTCGCCGGCCGACACCTATCGGGACCGCCGCATCACCTCGCTCGCATTCAACCTGACCGGTGTCGATGTGACGCCCGACATGGGGCCGTTCGAGATCGCGCCGGGCACGCAATATGTCGACGGGCGGGAATGGAAGCACGAAATGTTTCCGCCAAGCGAAATCTGGCCGCAATTCGCCGAGCGAGGAGTGCGCAAATACCCGGAAATGGGCGATGTCTCGTGTCGCTCGGCGCTCACCGTCCATCGCGGAACTGCCCATCCTTCGCCGGTCGCCCGCCCGGTTCTGGTGCTCGGTGTAGATGCGCCCGGCGCGGGCCACGCTGCCTTGCACGACATGATGGTGACGCAGAAATACTACGACGCGTTGCCGACGCCGGTGCGCGACCATCTCGTCTGCCGCGTGGTCGACGAACTCGTTCCGGTTACCCAGAAGCACGATATCGAGGGGCTGGTCATGGGTAGCGATTAGAGCATCGACAGAGATGGCTGCAAACCGGCGACAAGCTTGTTCAGTCGATGCAAATAGAAAAAGGCGGCTAGGCCGCCTTTTCGCTTTAGATACAAACGTCTTAGCCGATTTGTGAATGGTGCGGTCGAGAAGACTCGAACTTCCACGGGTTGCCCCACAGCGACCTCAACGCTGCGCGTCTACCAATTCCGCCACGACCGCACGTCACGAAAGAACCGGTCGGAACCGGCCAGCGGCATTTAGCAAATCGTTTCCGGCGAAACAAGTGCGCCAGCCGCTTTATTCGGCTCAAGTTCACGCCGTGCGAAACAGTGCGCCTGATGTCTCTGGCCCACAACAAAACTGGACCTTTTCAGCGCTTGCCGCCATATGATGGAGCCTAGCGAGAACCTGATGCCAGAACGCAGCCAGATAGCCGGATCGTTCCTGCCCGCGCCCGGTTCGGCGCCGGTCGAATGGCGAATCGAGCCCGGCCTGACCGGATACGAGGAGGCGCTTGCGGTGATGGAAGCCCGCGCCGCCGCTATCCGCGACGGCACGGAGGGCGAATTGATCTGGCTGGTCGAACATCCCCCGCTCTACACGGCCGGAACCTCGGCCCGCGTCGAGGATCTCGTCGAACCCGACCGCTTTCCGGTGTTCAATGCCGGCCGTGGCGGCGAATACACCTATCACGGCCCCGGCCAGAGGGTCGCCTATGTCATGCTCGACCTTAAACGGCGACGCGAAGACGTGCGCGCCTTCGTCGCCGCGCTGGAGGATTGGATCATCGTTGCGCTGGCGGCATTCAACGTGCGCGGCGAACGTCGTGAGGACCGCGTCGGCGTCTGGGTGGTGCGGCCGGACCGGCCGCCCATGCCGGACGGATCGGCGGCCGAGGAGAAGATCGCCGCGATCGGCATCCGGCTGCGGCGCTGGGTCAGCTTTCACGGCATCGCCATCAATGTCGAACCCGATCTTTCGCATTTTACCGGCATCGTGCCTTGCGGCGTGGCCGACCATGGCGTGACCAGCCTGGTCGATCTCGGCCTGCCGGTGACGATGACCGACCTCGACCTGGCATTGAAGTCCGCCTTCGTCGAGGTGTTCGGGCCGGTTCTTGACGTTGCGGGGGCGCAGCACAGAAGGAGCGCATGACATGAACGGAGGAGTTTTCGGGAGCGGCGCCTTATGGCGCGCGCTAGCCCTGACCTTACTGCTAGCCGGGCCGGCCTCAGCGCAGCAGGCGGCCGACACGGTTGCGCCGGAGGCAAAGACCGCGGTCGAATTGAAGCCGGCCGTTCAGGCCAAGCGCCAGATGGTTGTCGCCGCCAACCCGCTGGCCGCCGAGGCAGGGCTCGAAGTACTGCGTGCCGGCGGCAACGCGGCCGATGCGCTCGTGGCGGTGCAGACGGTGCTAGGCCTCGTCGAGCCGCAATCCTCCGGCATGGGCGGCGGCGCTTTCCTCGTCTGGTATGATGGCAAGACCGGCGAACTCACCACCTTCGACGGCCGCGAGACCGCTCCCGCCGCGGCGACGCCGGATCTCTTCCTGGGTGAAGACGGCCAGCCACTCGAATTCATGGACGCCGTGGTCGGCGGCCGCTCGGTCGGCGTTCCCGGCGTACCACGGCTGCTCGAAACCGTCCACCGGCGCTTCGGTACGCGCCCCTGGCAGTCGCTGTTCGAACCGGCGATCAAGCACGCCGAAGAGGGTTTCGCGATCTCCCCTCGCCTTGCAGCCCTCGTCGCCAATGAAGGCGAGAAACTCGACGAGGATCCCGGCGCACGCGCCTATTTCTTCGCGGCAGACGGTTCGCCTCTGCCCGCCGGGCACATGCTGCGCAATCCGGATTATGCCGCAACGCTGAGGGCCGTGGCGGCGGATGGGGCCGACGCCTTCTACAACGGCCCTATCGCGGCGAAGATCGTCGAGACGGTCCGTTCGCATCCGACCAATCCCGGCCGCCTGACGCTGGACGACATGGCCGTCTACAAGGTCAAGGAGAGGCCGGCTGTCTGTGCGCCCTATCGCGGCCACGAAGTCTGCGGCATGGGACCGCCCTCCTCCGGCGCGATGGCCGTCGGCCAGATACTGGGCCTGCTCGAGCCCTTCGACATCGCCACATTGGGCAAGGATGATCCGGAAGCCTGGCGGCTGATCGGCGACGCCACCCGCCTCGCCTTCGCCGACCGCGGCCGTTACGTCGCCGACAGCGATTTCGTCTCGATGCCCGAGGGCCTGCTCGATACGACATATCTCAAGGCGCGATCCGAATTGCTCCGCCGCCCGACCGCGCTGGGCGAGGATGAAGCCAAGGCCGGCGAACCAGCCTGGCAGAAGGCCGAGTTCCGCATCGACGGCGTCTCCTTTGAAATGCCCTCGACGTCGCATTTCGTGATCGTCGATGCGGCCGGCAATATCGCCTCGATGACCACGACCATCGAGAACGGCTTCGGTGCGCGGCTGATGACGGGCGGCTTCCTGCTCAACAACGAGCTTACCGACTTCTCCTTCGCGCCCGTCGAGGACGGCGACAACGTCGCCAACCGCGTCGAGCCCGGCAAGCGGCCGCGCTCGTCGATGTCGCCGACCATCGTGCTCAAGGACGGCAAGCCGGTCTTCGCAATCGGCTCGCCGGGCGGATCGAGCATCATCTCCTATGTCGCCACCACGCTGATCGGGCTGATCGACTGGAAGATGGACATGCAGGCTGCAATCTCCATGCCGCATCTCGTCAACAGGTTCGGTCCCTACGATCTCGAAAAGGGAACTGCTGCCGAAGGCTTGGCCGCCGATCTCGAGGCGCTGGGCTACAAGGTCGCCGTGAAGGACCTGAATTCCGGCCTGCACGGCGTCGCCATCCAGCCATCAGGGTTGACCGGCGGAGCCGATCCGCGCCGCGAAGGCGTCGCCCTCGGCGATTGAGCGCCGGAGCAACACGCGGCGGCGACCCGGCAGTCGCCGCCGAGAACCGACAATTTCAGAGCGCGCCGATCCATACGGCCATCGAAACCAGAAATGTGCTCATGCAAACCAGCGAGACCACGTCTTGAACCAGATCGGTCATGATTTCCCTCCTGTTTTCTGTATGTTCGTACTTTGTTCCCCTTTCATTCAAATGTCAAACGCTTGCGCGCGCCCGGAACGCGCAAGGGTAAATGAAAGGTGAAAGGCAGTAGGGCCCGCTGCCGCGCGGCAGAACCGTCAGAGAGGAACGACTTTGCCCTCGTCGAGGGTGACGCGCCGGTCCATGCGCCGCGCAAGCTCGTGATTGTGCGTGGCGATCAGTGCGGCTAGCCCGGACTGGCGGACAAGCGCCGCCAGTGCCTCGAACACATAGGACGCAGTCACCGGGTCGAGATTGCCGGTCGGCTCATCGGCGAGCAGCACCAGCGGGGCATTGGCCACGGCGCGGGCGATCGCCACGCGCTGTTGCTCGCCGCCCGACAGTTCCGACGGGCGGTGGTGGCCGCGATTGCCGATCTGCATGTAGTCGAGCAGCTGGTTGGCCCTCTCGCTCGCTTCCGACGCCGGCAGTCCTTTAACCAGCTGCGGCATCATGATGTTTTCGAGCGCCGAGAATTCCGGCAGCAGATGATGGAACTGGTAGACGAAGCCGATGTCATTGCGGCGGATGGCTGTCCGGTCGTCGTCCGAGAGGCGGCCGCAGGCCCTGCCGGAGAGGATGACGTCGCCTGCGTCTGGGCGCTCCAGAAGGCCTGCCGTGTGCAGCAGCGTCGACTTGCCGGTGCCCGACGGGGCGACCAGCGCCACCATCTCGCCGCGCTTCAGCGAAAAATCCACGCCGTTCAAAATGGTGAGCTTCCGCGGGCCTTGCACATAGTGCCGCTCGACGCTTTTCAGCTCGATGATGATGTCGCCGGAGCGATTGCCGCTTGTCATTCGTAACGCAACGCCTCGACGGGATCGAGCTTGGCCGCGCGCCATGCCGGAAACAGCGTCGCCAGGAACGACAGCACCAGCGCCATCAATATGACGGACAGCGTCTCGCCCGGATCCATCTTGGCCGGCAGCTTGCTCAGGAAATAGAGCTCGGGATTGAACAGCACCGTACCCGACATCCAGGAAAAGAGCTGGCGGATCGATTCGACGTTGAGACAGATGACGATGCCGAGGATAACGCCGGCGATCGTGCCGGTGACGCCGATCGCCGCCCCCGTCATCAGAAAAATGCGCATCACCGCACCGCGCGACGCGCCCATCGTGCGCAGTATGGCGATGTCATGGCTCTTGTCCTTCACCAGCATGATGAGGCCGGAAATGATGTTCAGCGCCGCGACCAGAACGATCAGCGTCAGGATCATGAACATGACATTGCGCTCGACCTGAAGCGCCGAGAAGAAGGTCTGGTTGCGCTGGCGCCAATCGGACAGGAATATCTGCCGCTGGGCTGCCGCCTCGACCGGCTCCTTGAGCGCGTCGACGTCGTCGGGATTATCCACGAATATCTCGATCGACTGGGCGCGGCCCTCCATGTTGAAGTAGAGCTGCGCCTCGGCAAGCGGCATGAAGATGATCGACGCATCGTATTCCGACATGCCGACTTCGAATATCGCGGTGACGGGGTAGGCTTTCACACGCGGCGTGGTGCCGAACGGCGTCACATCGCCATCGGGCGAAACCAGCGTGATGGAATCGCCGAGCGCCAACCCGAGATTGTCTGCCATGCGCTGGCCGATCGCCACGCCCTCGCTGGTGTCGAAGCCGACGATTGAGCCTTGTCGGATATTGTTGGCCACCAGGGTGACCTTGCCCAGATCCTCGCCGCGTATGCCGCGCACCAGCGCGCCGGTTCCAGGTCCGGCGTCGCCCGACGACAGCACCTGCCCGTCGATCAGCGGGATAGCGTATTTGACACCCGGCACACCGTTGATACGGCCCGCCACCTCCGCATAATCCTCGAGCGGCATGTCGACCGGCTGGACAATCAGGTGGCCATTGATGCCGAGGATGCGGGTCAGGAGTTCGGCGCGAAAGCCGTTCATGACCGCCATGACGATGATCAGCGTCGCGACGCCCAGCATGATGCCGACGAAGGAGATCGAGGCGATGACCGAGATCACCGTCTCCTTGCGCTTCGAGCGCAAATAGCGCCAGGCGACCATGCGCTCGAACGGCGAGAACGGTCCGGCGCCGGTTGGCCTTGCTGTCGCGACCGTCTCGCTCATGCAGCGCCGAACCTTTTCGCCGCTGCTTCGATCGGCAGCGTTTCGCGTTCGCCGGTGCGGCGGTTCTTGACCTCGATCTCGCCGGCGGCAACGCCGCGCGGTCCGACGATCAACTGCCAGGGCAGCCCGATGAGATCGGCGGTGGCAAACTTGCCGCCGGGCCGCTGGTCGGTGTCGTCGTAGAGCACGTCCTTGCCGGCAGAGGTCAGCTTCCGGTAGAGTTCTTCGCAGACCCGGTCGCATTCGCCGTCGCCGGCCTTCATGTTGATGATGCCGACATCGAACGGCGCGACAGATTCCGGCCAGATGATGCCGTTCTCGTCATGACTGGCCTCTATGATTGCCGCGATCAGCCGCGTCGGTCCGATGCCGTAGGAGCCCATTGAGACGAAATGGTCCTTGCCGTCGGGGCCGGCCACGCGCGCATCCATAGGCTTCGAGTACTTGTCGCCGAAGTGGAAGATATGGCCGACCTCGATACCCCGCGCCGAAAGCCGATCGCCCTCGGCGATCTTGTCCCATGCAGCCTCGTCATGCATTTCGTCAGTCGCGGCATAGGGCGTTGTCCAGTCGCGCACGATACCGGCGATCTCGCTGTCATTCTCAAAATCCGTCGCCTCGCCAGGCACCGGCAGTTCAAGGAAATCGCGGTGGCAAAAGACCTGGCTTTCGCCGGTGTCAGCGAGGATGATGAATTCGTGGCTGAGATCGCCGCCTATCGGGCCGGTGTCGGCGCGCATCGGAATCGCCTTCAGACCCATGCGGGTGAAAGTGCGCAGATAGGATACGAACATTCGGTTGTAGGCAGCCTTCGCGCCTTCGAAATCGAGATCGAAGGTGTAAGCGTCCTTCATAAGGAATTCTCTGCTGCGCATCACGCCGAAGCGCGGCCGCACCTCGTCGCGGAATTTCCACTGTATGTGGTAGAGGTTCAGCGGCAGGTCCTTGTAGGATTTGACGTAGGAGCGGAAGATCTCCGTTACCATTTCCTCGTTGGTCGGGCCGAACAGCATGTCGCGCTCGTGCCTGTCCTTGATGCGCAACATCTCCTTGCCGTAATCCTCGTAGCGTCCGCTTTCGCGCCACAGATCGGCCGACTGAATTGTCGGCATCAGGATTTCGAGCGCGCCGGCGCGATCCTGTTCCTCGCGGATGATGCGGCAGACCTTGTCCAGCACCTTCTTGCCAAGCGGCAGCCACGAAAAACTGCCTGCCCCCTGCTGCCGGATCATGCCGGCGCGCAGCATCAGCCTGTGCGAAACGATCTCCGCTTCGCGCGGGTTTTCTTTGAGGATGGGCAGGAAATAGCGCGACAGCCGCATGAGGGTTCCGTGAGGTGAAGAATGGCGCCGGAATCGGCGGCAAGGCCGGTGCTTGCACGCGCTTCATAGCCATTTCATGGCCGGATGGAAACCCGCGCGCGGAAGCCAGCCACGGCGCTGTGCGTTTTGCAAGCATGCCCTGCCGAACTATTGTGCAGTGCAGCACATCAAGCGCTGTTTCAGCGCAATATTTCTAGTGACATTTTGTTGCAGGTTGGTCTAATGTGCCTCGATAACCGAGAGGGCAGAGCAAAATCTGCCTTCCTACGCGGTCAAAGTCTTGGGAGGATGCGATCTAGGCGCGGTTACTCGCAGCCGCCGGAATACCGGAAAGCAGATCGGACGCGTTCAATTGCAAGGCCTTGTGCCTTGCATTTTTTTGAGCAATCAGAAAAACTTGTGAGCCTTTGCTGAGAAGCCGCGCGAGGCCGCCTCAGCGCATCACCCCGAAACCAGAATCGGTTTTCGGAAAGGAACATGCGCATTTCAAAGTCTTGGAGCGTCCCTGCGTGTTCAAGAGGACGTGCGGCGCTCTAATCGTATTCCGGCATGAAATGCGGAATGTCGTCTATGCCGAGGCCGACGACATTGGTCAAAATGTAAAGCGCTCCAAAGATCAGCAGCGAAACGATGGTAGTGCGGATCACGGCGCGTAGCATATGCGGGCCATGCGGGGCGCTCGACACAGTGCCAAGCACCGTCTCGCCTTCATCGTCCTGGGTCTTCAGGGTGAACGGAAGCGTGGCGAACAGCACCAGCCACCAGATGATGAAGTAAATGGCGGCTACGGAAATCCAGTTCATACTTCTTCCAGTTCCACCAGCGTACCGAGAAAATCCTTGGGGTGCAGGAACAGCACCGGCTTGCCATGCGCGCCAATCCTCGGATTGCCGTCGCCAAGCACCCGTGCGCCCGCCGCCATCAACCGGTCGCGGGCGGCAAGGATATCGTCGACCTCGTAGCAGAGGTGATGCATGCCGCCTGCCGGGTTCTTCTCCAGGAAGGCAGCAATCGGCGAGTTTTCGCCAAGCGGCTCAAGCAGTTCGACCTTCGTGTTGCCGGTATCGATGAACACCACGGTCACGCCGTGCTCGGGCAGCGCCTGCGGCGCGGTGAGCTTGGCGCCGAGAGTGTCACGGTAGACAGCGCTTGCCGCGGCCAGATCCGGCACTGCGATGGCGACATGGTTCAGGCGGCCGAGCATGGAGACTCCATGAAAATGCGTGGGGCAAGCTTTGACCAGGCAGTGGGCAATAGGCAGTTAGGTAAATCGATATCGACAACCGCTCGCCAATCTTCCGTTTCCCTACTGCCTATTGCCCGCTGCCTATTGCCCTATCATCTCGTGACAAACACCGTCACCAGCGGTTTCTTGCCCCAGGCTTCATTGGCGGCCGATCGGACGGCGCGCCGAACCGCTTCCTGCACCAGGTCGAGGTCTTTTCGCCGCTGGCGCGGTATCGAGTCCACCGCGCCGATCGCCGCATCCAGCATGATCTCCTCGAGATCCTCGCCGCCGCGGTCGGCAAGAGCGACGCCGATGGCCACCAGATCCGGGTCGCCGGCCAACTCGTATTTTTCGTCGAGAACGACATTGACCGCGACATGGCCGGCGAAGGAGAGCTTGCGCCGGTCTCGGATGCCCATCGCCTCGTCGTCGCCGATCAGCTTGCCGTCCTTGTAGACGCGGCCGAACGGCACCTGGTCGATGATCTCGGCAGCGCCCGGCGCCAGCCGCAGCATGTCGCCGTTGCGCGCCTGCGCGACTTCCGGAATGCCCGACTGCGTCATCAGCACTCCTTGCGCGACAAGGTGAGCGGCTTCGCCATGCACTGGGACACCGATGCGCGGCCGCGTCCATTCGTACATCTTGCGCAGTTCGTTGCGGCGCGGATGGCCGGACACGTGGACCAGCGCCTCGTTATCCTCGATGATCCGCACCCCCTGCTCGATCAGCTGGTTCTTGATCTCGATAATTGCCTTCTCATTGCCGGGGATGGTTCGCGACGAAAAGACGACGATGTCTCCCGGCGACAGCGCCACGGTTTTCATCTCGTCGCGCGCCAGCTTTGCGAGTGCAGCGCGCGCCTCACCCTGGCTGCCTGTGCAGATGATGACGAGGTTTTCGCGCGGAATGAAGCCGTAGTCCTCCTCCGCGATGAATTCCGGCAGGCCTTCCATGTAGCCGAGCTCGCTGGCGACATCGATCATGCGCTTCAGTGAACGGCCAAGCACCAGCACCTGCCGTCCGGTGTCGCGGGCGGCTTCGGCGATCGAGCGGACGCGGCCGACATTGGACGAGAAGGTGGTGACCGCGACGCGGCCCGGCGCCTTTTCGATGACGCCGCGCAGCCCCTGCCCCACCGCCTGCTCCGATGGCGATTCGCCCTCGCGCATGGCGTTGGTGGAATCGCAGATCAGCGCCAGCACGCCCTTGTCGCCGAGAGCGCGGAACCGCGCCTCGTCGGTCATCGGGCCGATCTCGGGCGCGGGATCGAGCTTCCAGTCGCCCGTATGGATCACCGTGCCGAGCGGCGAGGTGATGGCCAGCGACATCGGCTCGGGTATCGAATGACTGACCGGTATCGCCTCGATGGAGAAAGGCCCGACAGTGAATGTTTCGCCGGCGCGGTAGATCGTCACGGGCACCTTTGGCGCGCCGTTTTCTCCCTGGCGCTTGGCCTCCAGCAGGCCGGCCGCGAACGGCGTCATCCAGACCGGCGCCTTGAGGCGCGGCCACAGTTCCAGCAGCGCGCCGTAATGGTCCTCATGCGCATGAGTGATGACGATGCCGCGCAGGTTGCCGACCTCTGCCTCGATGAAACGCGTGTCGGGCAGGACCAGATCGACGCCGGGAAGGTCCGGGCCGGGAAAGGTCACCCCGACATCGACCACGATCCACTCGCGGTTCTGGGCGGGGCCGTAGCCGTAGAGCGCGAAGTTCATTCCGATTTCGCCGACGCCGCCGAGCGGCACAAAGACGAGTTCAGCGTTGCGGGTCGTCGCCATTCTTATCCCTCTCCTGCCCTCAGGCAGCGCCAGCGGAGGCGACCGCGCCGAAATGCACGTCGCCCGCGGCTATTTTCAACATATCACCGCGATCATCGCGGATCACAAACCGGCAATCTTCATCGATCGTCTCGAACACGCCGCGCACGACATTGCCGTCAACGCGCACCGCGACCTGACTACCTAGTCCCGCGGCGCGGGAAAGCCAGCGCCGGCGGATTTCCGCCAGCCCCCTGCCCTCATTCCAGACTCGCGCATTCTCGTTCCACGCGTCCGACAGCGCTAGAAACAGCGTCTCGGCATCGCAAGCCGTCCCAAGCGCCTTAAGCGACGTCGCCGGATATGGCACGTCGTCGGGATGGGCGACCACATTGACGCCGATGCCCACCGCGATGGCGCAGCGGTCGCTGCCGAGCGTCGCCGATTCAAGCAGGATGCCGGCGAGCTTGGCGCCTTCGGCGAGCACGTCGTTCGGCCATTTCAGCTCGAAGCGATTGCGGCCTGCGCCGCTGCCGCCGTCCGGCGCAATCGAAAAACGGCCATTCGGAACGACGGCGTTCAACGCATCGGCAAGCGCCAGGCCGGCGACGAAGCCGAGCGTGGCGGCAGTGCGAAGGTCGCCGCCGGTGATGAGCAGCAGCGTCGCCGCGAGATTGCCGGGCGGTGTCGCCCAAGCCCTGCCACGTCGGCCGCGGCCGCTTTCCTGCTGCTTCGAGACGATCCAGAGTCTGCCGGGATCGCCTTCGCGCGCGCGCTCCAGCGCCAAAGCATTCGTCGAGCCGACCTTGTCATGGGCTTCGAGCCGGAACCCCTCGGACACGCAGGTCGGCGCGAGCATGAATCCCATCTAGAAGAATGTCTTGGCGGCGGCCTGCGCCATGCGGCCGATAGGGCCGCCGATCAGCACGTAGAACAGCACGAACGCGCCGGAAGCGCCGAGCACGAGCCGCAACTCGCCGGCCATCGGCAGGAAGCCGCCGACCGGCTCGTCGAACCACATAATCTTGATGATGCGCAGATAATAGTATGCGCCAACGACAGACGCCAGCACGCCGATGATGGCGAGCGCGTAGAGTTCGGCGTTGATCGCCGCGAGGAAGACGTACCATTTTCCCCAGAAGCCGGCTAGCGGCGGAATGCCCGCCAGCGAGAACATCAGGATGGTCAATATCGTCGCCATCATCGGGTTGGTCGCCGACAGGCCTGCAAGGTCGCTGATCTGCTCGACATTGCCGTCCTTGCGCCGCATGGCGAGGATGAAGGCGAAGGTTCCGAGCGTCATCACTAGATAGATCAGCATGTAGATGACGACGCCGCGCGCGCCGGCCTGGCTGTTGGCGGCAAGGCCGACCAGCGCAAATCCCATGTGCCCGATCGACGAATAAGCCATCAGGCGCTTGATGTTCGACTGGCCGATCGCGGCGAAGGAGCCAAGCGCCATCGAGGCGATCGATACGAAGACGATGATCTGCTGCCAGTCCGGAGCAATCGGCTCGAATGCGCCCATGGTGACGCGCAGGATCAGCGCCATCGCCGCCATCTTGGGCGCCGCCGCAAAGAAGGCGGTGACCGGCGTCGGCGCGCCTTCATAGACGTCCGGCGTCCACATGTGGAACGGCACGGCCGAGATCTTGAACGCGAGGCCGGCCATGACGAAGACAAGGCCAAAAACCAGGCCGAGTTGACGCTCGCCGCCGGAAAGCGCTGCTGCAATGGCGTCGAAATCGGTGTTGCCGGTGTAGCCGTAAACCAGCGAAATTCCGTAGAGCATCATGCCCGACGAAAGCGCGCCGAGAACGAAATATTTGAGGCCGGCTTCCGTCGAGCGCAGGCTGTCGCGGTTGATGGCGGCCACGACATAGAGCGCGAGTGACTGCAGCTCGAAGCCGAGATAGAGCGCAATCATGTCGTTGGCGGAGATCATCAACATCATGCCGAGCGTCGCCAGCATGATCAGGACCGGATATTCAAACTTGTCGAATTTTTCCGCCTTGGCGAAACCGACCGACATGATCAGCGTCACTACCGATCCCGTCAGCGTTAGGAACTTCATGAAATGCGCGAACGGATCGCTGACGAAGGAGTTGCCGAACGCCTTGCCCTCGCCGCCGAACAGCACCATCCACGCCCCGGCGCCGATCAGTATCGCCACCGCCAGCCCGGTCACCGTCGAATTGGCGCGCGGCCCCGAATAGACCCCGACCATCAGCAGCGCCAAGGCTCCGATCGCGATGATCAGCTCCGGCGTCGCGAGCGTCAGGCTCGAATAAAGTTCCGGCGTCATGAGCCCGCCCCTGTCAATGCGCTGCGGCCGGCGCGGCCGCTGCCGGCTGCACGATGGCAGGCTGCGGCTGCGGTACCGCGTCGAGCGATACTGTGACGTTGTTCACGAGCGCCTGCACGGAAGCAGTCGTCGCATCGAGAATGGGCGCCGGGTAGACGCCGAAGAAGATGACCAGCACCACCAGCGGGTAGATCACCACTTTCTCGCGCGTCGAAAGGTCGAGCAGGCCCTTGAGGCTTTCCTTCGACAGGACGCCGAAGATCACTTTGCGGTAGAGCCACAGCGCATAGGCTGCCGACAGCACGACGCCCGTCGCGGCAAACAGCGCCACCCATGTGTTGACCCTGAACACGCCGAGCAGTGTCAGGAACTCGCCGACGAAGCCGCTAGTGCCCGGCAGCCCGACATTGGCCATGGTGAAGATCATGAACACCACGGCGTATTTCGGCATGTTGTTGACCAGCCCGCCATAGGCGGCGATCTCGCGGGTGTGCATGCGGTCGTAGATCACTCCGACGCACAGGAACAGCGCGCCCGAAACCAGCCCGTGCGACAGCATCTGGAAGAGCGAGCCCTGGATGCCTTCCTGGTTCATCGCGAAAATGCCCATGGTCACGAAGCCCATATGGGCGACCGACGAATAGGCGATCAGCTTCTTCATGTCCTCCTGCATCAGCGCCACCAGCGAGGTGTAGATGATCGCGACCACCGAAAGGGCGAAGATCAGCGGCTGGAAGTAGAGCGACGCGTCCGGAAACATCGGCAGCGAGAAGCGCAGGAAACCGTAGCCGCCCATCTTCAACAGGATGGCGGCCAGGATGACAGAGCCCGCAGTAGGCGCCTCGACATGCGCGTCGGGCAGCCAGGTGTGGACCGGCCACATCGGCATCTTCACGGCGAAGGAAGCGAAGAAGGCGAGCCACAGCCAGGTCTGCATGCCGGCCGGGAAGTCGTGCGTGAGCAGCGTCGGGATGTCCGTCGTGCCGGACTGGAAGAACATCGCCATGATGGCGAGCAGCATCAACACCGAGCCGAGCAGCGTGTAGAGGAAGAACTTGAAAGAGGCATAGACGCGCCGCTTGCCGCCCCACACGCCGATGATGATGAACATCGGGATCAGGCCGGCCTCGAAGAACACGTAGAACAGGACGATGTCGAGCGCCGTGAACACGCCGATCATCAGCGTTTCCAGGATCAGAAACGCGATCATGTATTCCTTGACGCGCTTCTCCACCGATTCCCAGCTGGCCAGGATGCAGAGCGGCATCAGGAAGGTGGTCAGGATCACGAACAGCATCGAAATGCCGTCGACGCCCATGTGATAGGAGATGCCCGAGTCCAGCCATTCGGCCTTTTCGACCATCTGGAACCCGGTGTCGGCATTGTCGAAGCCGGCCCAGATGAAGAGCGACAGCACGAAGGTGAACACCGTCGTCAGCAGCGCGACGTTGCGTATGTTGCGGCGTGCGCTATCGCCCTCGTCCCGAATCAGCAGGATCAGGAAGGCGCCCACCAGCGGCAGGAACGTGACCGTGGAAAGAATAGGCCAGTCGGTCATTAGAAGCTGCTCCCGAGCATCATCCAGGTGACGAGGGCGGCGACGCCGATCAGCATGGCGAATGCGTAGTGATAGAGATATCCGGTCTGCAGCCTGACGACACTGCGCGTCACATCGATGACGCGCGCCGACACGCCGTCCGGCCCGAAGCCGTCAATGACGAGCCCGTCGCCGGTCTTCCACAGGAAACGGCCGAGGCGTTTAGCCGGGTTCACGAACAGGAAGTCGAAAAGCTCGTCAAAATACCATTTGTTGAGCAGGAAAGCGTAGAGGCCGCGGTGCCGGGCGGCCAGTTCCCTCGGCATCTCCGGCGAGCGGATGTAGAACTGGTACGCCACCCCGAAGCCGATCAGCATGGCGGCGAACGGCGCGATCTTCACCCAGAACGGCACTTCGTGGAAATCGTGCAGGATGTGGTTTTCCGGCAGGACGAACAGCGCCGCCTTCCAGAATTCCTGATAACCTTCGCCGATGAAATATTCATGGAAGATGACGCCCGCAAACAGCGAGCCGGTGGCGAGCAGCAACAGAGGCACAAGCATCACCGGCGGCGATTCGTGGACATGGTGCATCACGTCGGCCGTTGCGCGCGGCCGGCCGTGGAAGGTCATGAAGATCAGCCGCCAGGAATAGAAGCTGGTCATCACCGCCGCCAGCGTCAGGGCGATGAACGCGAACCCCGCCATGGCGTTGTGGCCGACGAACGCGCCTTCGATTATGGCGTCCTTGGAGAAGAAGCCGGCCGTGCCGATGATCGTCGCCGGAATGCCGACGCCGGTGAGCGCCAGCGTGCCGATAACCATCATCCAGTAGGTGGTCGGGATCAGCGTGCGCAGTCCGCCCATCTTGCGCATGTCCTGCTCGTCCGAGACGGCATGGATGACCGAGCCGGAGCCCAGGAACAGCAGCGCCTTGAAGAAGGCATGCGTGAAGAGGTGGAAGATCGCCGCCGAATAGAAGCCGAGGCCGAGCGCCACGAACATGTAGCCGAGCTGCGAGCAGGTCGAATAGGCGATGACGCGCTTGATATCGTTCTGCACCAAGCCGACGGTCGCGGCGAAGAAGGCAGTGAAGGCGCCGACGAAGGTGACGACCGTCAGCGCCGTGTGCGACAGCTCGAAGATCGGCGACAGCCGCGCCAGCATGAACACGCCGGCGGTGACCATCGTCGCCGCATGGATGAGCGCGGACACCGGCGTCGGGCCTTCCATCGCGTCCGGCAGCCAGGTGTGCAGCGGCACCTGCGCCGACTTGCCCATCGCGCCCATGAAGAGCAGCAGGCAGATCGCCGTCAGCGCCGAGGCGCGATCGAGTTCATAGCCGAGGAAATTGAAAACCCCAGCCGTGTTTTCAGCCGCGCCCTCGACCGGTGCGTAGGAAGCGGCAGTCGCGAATATCGCGTCGAAATTGATCGAGCCGAACAGCACGAACACGCCGAATATGCCGAGGATGAAGCCGAAATCACCGACGCGGTTGACCACGAAGGCCTTGATCGCCGCAGCGTTGGCCGACGGCTTCTTGTACCAGAAGCCGATCAGCAGATAGGAGGCGAGGCCCACACCTTCCCAGCCGAAGAACATCTGCACGAGATTGTCCGCCGTCACCAGCATCAGCATGGCGAAGGTGAAAAGGGACAGATAGGCAAAGAAGCGCGGCCGGTGTGGATCGTGGTGCATGTAGCCGATCGAGTAGATGTGCACCAAGGCTGACACGGTGTTGACGACAACCAGCATGACCACCGTCAGCGTGTCGATACGGAGCGCCCAGTCAGCTTGCAGGCTGCCGGATTCGATGAAGCGCAGCACCGGGATCGTGAAGACTTCCGTGTCGCTGAAGCCTACACTGAAAAAAGCCCACCATGACAGCAGCGCGCAGATCACCAGGAAGCCGGAGGTGATGTATTCCGATGCTTTCGCGCCCAGCGACGTGCCGAACAGGCCGACGATCAGGAAGCCGAGCAGCGGCAGGAAGACGATGGCTTGATACATGGTCTTACCGTCAACCCTTCATCATGTTCACGTCTTCGACCGCGATCGAGCCGCGGTTGCGGAAGAACACCACCAGTATGGCAAGCCCGATCGCCGCTTCGGCGGCCGCGACCGTCAGCACGAACAGTGCGAAGACCTGGCCGACCAGATCGCCGAGAGCAGCGGAAAACGCCACGAAATTGATGTTCACCGCTAGCAGAATCAGCTCGATCGACATCAGGATGACGATGACGTTCTTGCGGTTCAGGAAGATGCCGAACACGCCGAGCGTGAACAGGATCGCCGAAACGGTGAGAAAATGCGCGATGCCGATTTCCATCGTCAGATGCCCTTGCCCGTCTCGACTTTTTTGATCTCGATCGCGGTTGCCGGGTTGCGGGCGACCTGGGCCGGAACGTTCTGGCGCTTGACCCCCTCCTTGTGCCGAAGCGTCAGCACGATCGCGCCGATCATGGCGACGAGCAGGATCAGGCCGGCTACCTGGAAGAAGTAGATGTAGTCGGTATAGAGAATGTCGCCGAGCGCCGCCGTATTGTGCCGCGTCGCGATATCGGGCGTCGGCATTGCGACGGTCGACGCCAGTTCAGGCGCGAATGTGTAGCCGCCGAGCACGATGACCAGTTCGGCAGCCAAGATCAGCCCGACCATGGCGCCAACTGGCGCATATTGCAGCGCGCCCGACTTCAGTTCGGCGAAATCGACGTCGAGCATCATCACGACGAACAGGAAAAGGACTGCCACCGCGCCGACGTAGACGACGAGCAGGATCATCGCCAGGAACTCGGCCCCGGTCAGCAGGAACAGGCCGGCCGCATTGAAGAAGGTCAGGATCAGGTAGAGGACCGAATGCACGGGATTGCGCGCGGAAATGACCATGAAGGCCGCCGCGACAGCGATGAAGGCGAAGAGGTAGAAAAATACCGCTTCAAGTCCAATCAGCATGGGTTCCCCCGGGGTTTCTATCTGATTCCGCCCCGTCCCCGGCTGCGAAATCGCGTGTTCCTTAGACGAGCGGCGCACCCTCGTCCACTACTCGACCGCCTCTCATCCGCCTGCCGGCACCTTCTCCCCGTAAGAACGGGAAGAAGGACGAACCTTCGGCGCTGACGACCCCCTCTCCCCGTTCTTCACGGGGAGAGGGTAAGGGTGAGGGGCAGCGCCAACGTTACCGATAAGGCGCATCCAGAGCGATGTTGCGCGCCAGTTCGCGCTCCCAGCGATCGCCATTGGCGAGCAGTTTTTCCTTGTCGTAGTAGAGTTCCTCGCGCGTCTCGGTGGAGAACTCGAAATTCGGCCCTTCCACGATCGCGTCGACCGGACAGGCTTCCTGGCAGAAGCCGCAATAGATGCACTTCACCATGTCGATATCGTAGCGCACCGTGCGGCGCGTGCCGTCATTGCGGCGCGGCCCGGCCTCGATGGTGATGGCCTGCGCCGGACAGATCGCCTCGCACAGCTTGCAGGCGATGCAGCGCTCTTCACCGTTCGGATAGCGCCGCAGCGCGTGCTCGCCGCGAAAACGCGGGCTGAGCGGCCCCTTTTCGAACGGATAATTCAGCGTCGGCTTCGGCCCGAAGAACATCTTCATCGACAGGAAGAAAGCGCCGACGAACTCCTTGAGAAGCAGCGATTTGGCGGCTTGTGCAAGTGCCGACATGATCAGTCTCCGGTAAACAGCGGGGCTACGAAGTAGCCTATGACCGGCAAGAGCACGAGCTGGCTCAGGCCGGTTACGTTGAGAACGCGCTTGGTTTCGGGCAGTTCGACGCGCGAGGCCAAAAGACGCAGCGCGAATAAATCCGCCACTGCGACCGCGAACCCGATCAGCGCCCCTATAAGCCCGGCCGACATCACGCCATTCCCGTCAGTTTCAGGAACGCAGCCACAATGACCACCATGGCCAGCGAGATCGGCAGGAACACTTTCCAGCCTAGTCGCATCAGCTGATCGTAGCGGTAGCGCGGCACGAAGGCCTTCACCATGGCGAACATGAAGAAGCAGAGGCAGACCTTCAGAACGAACCAGATTACGCCCGGCACCCAGGTGAACGGCGCGAAGTCGAAGGGAGGCAGCCACCCGCCGAGGAACAGGATGGTGGTGAGCGCGCACATCAGGACGATCGCCACGTATTCGCCGAGGAAGAACAACAGGAACGGCGTTGACGAGTATTCGATCATGTGGCCGGCGACGAGCTCCGATTCGGCCTCGACCAGGTCGAAGGGCGGCCGGTTCGTCTCGGCCAGCGCCGAGATGAAGAAGATGAAGAACATCGGGAACAGCGCCAGCCAGTGCCAGTCGAGAAACGTGTTGGGCAGGCCGAGCCGAGTGCCGATGCCGTCGCTCTGGGAGAGCACGATGTCGGAGAGGTTCAGCGAACCGACGACGAGCAGCACGGTGACAATCACGAAGCCGATCGAGACTTCATAGGAAACCATCTGCGCCGCCGAGCGCAGCGCGCCGAGGAACGGATATTTCGAGTTCGACGCCCAGCCGCCCATGATGACGCCGTAGACCTCCAGCGAGGAGATGGCGAAGACGTAGAGGATGCCGACATTGATGTTGGCGATCGCCCAACCTTCGCTCACCGGGATCACCGCCCAGGCGGCGAGCGCCAGAACCGCCGAAATAACCGGGGCCAGGAGAAACACGCCCTTGTTGGCGCCCGACGGTATCACCGGCTCCTTGAACACGAATTTCAGGAGATCCGCGAAGGACTGAAGCAGCCCCCATGGACCGACAACGTTCGGACCGCGCCGCATCTGCACCGCCGCCCAGATCTTGCGGTCGGCATAGAGGATGTAGGCGACGAATATCAAAAGGATGACGATCAGCGCGACCGACTGCAGAAGGATGATCAGGCCGGGCCAGACGTAGAACGAGAAAAAAGTGTCCATTACCGCCCCTACTCGGCTGCCTGTTTGAAGCCGCCCTTCGCCAGGGCCGAGCATTCGGCCATGACGGCGGAGGCCCGCGCGATCGGGTTCGTCAGATAGAAGTCTTTCACCGGCGATGCAAACGCGCCCTTGGCCAGCGGCCCGGCGATCTTCGCCGTGCGTGCGATGTCGGTCGGTTCGCCCGCCGCGATCTCGTCGATGGCCGCCAAATGTGGGTAGTCGGCGATGAGCTTCGCGCGCAACTGCGCCAGCAGATCGAAAGGCAGCCGATGGCCAAGTTGGTCCGAAAGCGCCCGAAAGATCGCCCAGTCTTCTCTGGCCTCGCCAGGCGCGAAGCCGGCACGGTTGGTCTGCTGCACCCGGCCTTCGGTGTTGACGTAGGTGCCGGATTTTTCGGTATAGGCCGCACCCGGCAGGATGACATTGGCGCGGTGCGCGCCGGCGTCGCCATGCGTGCCGATATAGACGACGAACGCGCCGCCGGTGGCGGTCATGTCGATTTCGTCGGCGCCGAGCAGGAACAGGATCTCCATTGCGGATGCCATCTCAGCGGCGCTCTTGCCGCCCTCGCCCGGCACAAAGCCGATGTCGAGACCGCCGACCCGTGCGGCCGCCGTATGGAGGACCGCAAAACCGTTCCATTCGGCGCTGACCGCATCGACCGCGAGCGCCAGCTTGGCTGCAAGCCCGAGCACGGCCGCCCCGTCGGCGCGGGCCAACGCGCCCTGCCCGACGATGATCAGCGGCCGCTTCGCGTTCTTTAGGGCGGAGAAGAACTTGCCCTTGCTGCCGGCAAGCTCCTTCAGTGATTCCGGCCCAGCGCCGAGCATCTCGTAGTCGTACCGGAGATCGCCGACCTCGCCGATCACGCCAACCGGCAGGTTGCCTATGCGCCAGCGCTTCCTGATCCGTGCATTGAGCACGGAAGCCTCGAAGCGCGGATTGGAGCCGATGATCAGCACCGCATCCGCCTGCTCGATGCCTTCGATCGTCGGGTTGAAGATGTAGCTGGCGCGCCCCAGCGCCGGATCGAGCGCGGCGCCGTCCTGGCGGCAATCCATGTTCGGCGACGCCAGCGACTGCATCAGGAGTTTCAGCGCATACATCTCCTCGACTGCGGCCAGATCGCCCGCAACAGCCCCGATCTTGTCGCCCGAGCTTTTCGCAACTGCCTCCTTGATCGCGGCGAAGGCTTCGCTCCAGGTCGCGGCAACCAGCTTGCCGTCACGGCGCACATAGGGCCGGTCGAGGCGCTGGGTCCTGAGGCCGTCCCAGACGAAGCGCGTCTTGTCCGAGATCCACTCCTCGTTCACCTGCTCGTTGATGCGCGGCAGGATGCGCATCACTTCGCGGCCGCGTGAATCGACCCGAATGGCGGACCCGACCGCATCCATGACGTCGATCGATTCGGTCTTGGTGAGTTCCCATGGCCGCGCCTGGAACGCGTAGGGCTTGGATGTCAGCGCGCCGACCGGGCAGAGGTCGATGACATTGCCCTGGAGCTCCGAGGTCATCGCCTCTTCGAGATAGGTGGTGATCTCGGCGTCCTCGCCTCGGCCGATCAAGCCGAGTTCGGAGATGCCGGCAACTTCGGTGGTGAAGCGGACGCACCGCGTGCAGTGGATGCAGCGATTCATGATCGTCTTGACCAGAGGGCCGATATATTTGTCTTCGACCGCGCGCTTATTTTCCTGATAGCGTGATGAATCGACGCCGAACGCCATCGCCTGGTCCTGCAGGTCGCACTCGCCGCCCTGGTCGCAAATCGGGCAGTCGAGCGGATGGTTGATGAGCAAAAACTCCATCACGCCTTCGCGGGCCTTCTTGACCATCGGCGTGTTGGTGAAGATTTCCGGCGTCTCACCATTGGGGCCGGGGCGCAGGTCGCGCACGCCCATGGCGCAGGAGGCAGCCGGCTTCGGCGGCCCGCCCTTCACCTCGATCAGGCACATGCGGCAATTGCCGGCGATCGACAGCCGCTCATGGAAGCAGAAGCGCGGCACTTCCGCGCCCGCCTCTTCCGCCGCCTGCAGCAGCGTGTAGTGATCGGGAACCTCGATCTCTTTGCCGTCGACTTTCAGCTTCGCCATTCACTTGCCCCCGGAGCGGCCTGCCGCTTCGTATGCCTGCAGCAGGTCGCGAACGCTGATGCCGTCGATCATCATCCCTTCGATCTGCGCGTTTTCTATCTTCACATTGCTCATGTTCACGTTGGTGAAAAACGTGTTGGACAGATTGACGTCTTCCACCTTCGAATTGCTCAAATTTGTCTTGTTGATGAGAGCTGCCGACAGATTGACGTTGTGAAACCGGGTATTCGACAGGTTGACATCGTCAAAGCGCGAATTCGCGACCGTGGCGTCGCGCACATCAAGAACATCGCGCGTGTCGTGGATTTCCATCACTTTGCTCCCACCTTGCCCAATTCAGTGCTTCGTCCCGCTCGCGGCGAGCTTCGTTGCCTGCCCGATCCAGTCGTCGCGGCCGATCCGGCCCTTGAACGACAGATAGTCGTCGACCCAGGCTATCTCTTCCCTGCTCCAGCTTGCGATCTGCGCGTAGGTCCAGACGCCAAGGCCGTTGAGCACCTGCTCGAGCTTCGGACCGATGCCCGAAATCGCCTTCAGGTCGTCCGGCTTTTGCGGCTTCTCCATCGCCTTGGGCTGCCGGAAATCCTCCGGCATCAGTTCAGCGATTGCTTCGGCAACCGCGCCCTGTCGAGCATCCGCCACCACATCGGCGGCCTTGACGTCTTCGACAGGCTGCTGGGCATCCTCCGTCATCTCTCTGGCCACGGATCGTGCCTGCGTGATCAGCACATTTGTCGCCGCCTTCGCGCGAACCGCCGGCGATTTCGGTTTTTCGACGAAATCGTCCTTGTTCGGCGCCAGGTCTTCCAGAACGGGCATCCATAGGCGCTGCGAGGCCTCGGCCGCGCCGGAAACGGCGCCTGCCCACAGCCCGAATACCTGGCTGGCCAGTCCGAAGCCGAGCGCCGAGAAAGCGGCCGCCCCGGCAAGCGGATGCGCCATCAGATTGACGGCGCCAGCAAAATCCTTCGGCATGATGACAGCCATGTATTCGTTCATCTTTTCGCTGAAGTCCGCGTCCGGACCGGCATGTTCGGGTATGGAAGATTTCGACATCGGGGGCTCCTTCGCCGTTCTTTCCGTTCGTCTTGCCCTTGGTGCTTCCTCAAATCGGACCATCGGTCCGCAGTTACTAAGGTCGTTCTATTCCGCCGCTACGAGCACGGGCTCGGCCCGGTGTGCGTTGCGCGTGAATTCGTCGATGCGCCGCTCGATTTCCGGGCGGAAATGCCGGATCAGGCCCTGGATCGGCCAAGCCGCCGCGTCGCCCAGCGCGCAGATGGTGTGGCCTTCCACCTGCTTCGTCACGTCGAGCAGCATGTCGATCTCGCGCTTCTGCGCTTCGCCCCGCACCAGCCGCTCCATCACCCGCCACATCCAGCCCGTGCCTTCGCGGCACGGCGTGCACTGGCCGCAGCTCTCATGCTTGTAGAAATAGCTGAGCCGCGCGATCGCCTTCACGATATCGGTCGATTTGTCCATGACGATGACAGCCGCCGTGCCGAGGCCGGATTTCAGGTCGCGCAGCGCGTCGAAATCCATCGGCGCATCCATGATCTGCTCGGCCGGAACCAGCGGCACCGAAGCGCCGCCCGGGATGACCGCCAGGAGATTGTCCCAGCCGCCGCGGACGCCGCCGCAATGGCGGTCGATGAGTTCCCGGAACGGGACCGACATCGCCTCTTCGACCGTGCACGGACTGTTGACGTGGCCGGAGATGCAGAAAAGCTTCGTGCCGACATTGTTGGGCCGGCCGAATGACGAGAACCATGACGCGCCGCGCCGCAGGATGGTCGGCGCGACTGCGATCGATTCGACATTGTTGACCGTCGTCGGGCAGCCATAGAGGCCGACATTGGCCGGGAATGGCGGCTTCAGCCGCGGCTGCCCCTTCTTGCCTTCCAGGCTTTCGAGCAGCGCCGTCTCCTCGCCGCAAATATAAGCGCCGGCGCCGTGATGAACGTAGATCTCGAAATCGTAGCCGTTCTTGTTGTCCTTGCCGATCAGGCCGGCGTCGTAGGCTTCATCTATCGCCCGCTGCAGCGCTTCGCGCTCGCGAATGAACTCGCCACGCACATAGATGTAGGCTGCCACCGCGCCCATGGCGAAACCGGCGATCAGGCAACCTTCGACCAGCGTGTGCGGATCATGACGCAGTATATCGCGGTCCTTGCAGGTGCCGGGTTCGGATTCATCGGCATTGACCACCAGATAGGAAGGCCGCCCGTCGCTCTGCTTTGGCATGAACGACCATTTCAGCCCGGTCGGGAAACCCGCGCCGCCGCGCCCGCGCAGGCCGGAAGCCTTCATCTCGTTGACGATCCAGTCGCGCCCCTTGGCGATGATGCCGGCCGTGCCGTCCCAATGCCCGCGCGCCATCGCGCCTTTAAGCGAGCGGTCGAACCGACCGTATATGTTGGTGAAGATGCGGTCCTTGTCCTGCAGCATTTTGCGACCCCTCAGACAGGCTTCTTGCCGAAGACCCGGATGTATTCGGCGACGCCGCCCTTGGCGAGCGCCTTGGCCTGCCTGACCCAGTCGTCGCGTTCGATGCGGCCCCTGAAATTCAGATAGCCGTCGACCCAGTCGCGCTCGGCCTTTTTCCAGGATGCGACCTGCGCGAACGTATAGATGCCGAGCGAATGCAAGGTGACTTCGATCTTGGGTCCAACGCCGGAAATCAGCTTGAGATCGTCGACCGCTGCCGGTTTTTCGATGCCCGCCGGCCGGTTCTTGTCGTCGAGCGACGGTTTTGACGCCTGCGCGCGAACCGGCGCTGCGCCTGGTTGTTTGCCCGCTGCCCCGATCGGCTCTCCATGCATCAGTTCAGGCGTCTTGAACGCCCCTGCAGGCCCGGCCTCGGTGATCGGACGTTTCCGCTGTTTTGTCGCCTTCTCAACCGACTCGGCAGCCTTGTTGGCGGCAACGGGATCATGCGCCGGAGCCTTCACACTGACTGCGACCTCGGTCTTCGGGCTGGTCTTGACCGGAGATGGCGATTTCACCGTATTGTTGGTTTCGGCAGCATAAGTCTTGGGCTTTGCCGCCTTCGACGGCGGAATCGATGCGCCGGCGGTCTTTGCTTCCTTCGCCGCGGCCTTGGCTTCCTGGTCTCGCGCCGCTTTCAGCACTGCGCTTTCGTCTTTCAGCGTCGTCAGCCCGGAAATCGGCGCTGAGTAAACCCGCCCGTTCTGTGGTCCAGGCGTGACCGAGGCGCCTTTGCCGGTCTCGAATGCGTCGATGATCTCGCTAAGCCGTTCAGGCGTCAGGTCCTCGAACGTGTCCTTGAAAACCATCACCATCGGCGCATTGACGCATGCGCCGAGGCACTCGACCTCTTCCCAGGACAAGGTGCCGCTGGCATTGGTGTGGAACTGCTCTGGATGGATCTTCGAGCGGCAGACTTCCATCAGCCCTTCCGAACCCCGCAGCATGCAAGGCGTCGTGCCGCAGACCTGTACATGGGCGCGCGTGCCGACCGGCTTCAACTGAAACTGCGTGTAGAAGGTCGCGACTTCGAGCGCGCGGATATAGGGCATGTCGAGCATGTCGGCGATGTGCTCGATCGCAGGCTTGGTGACCCAGCCTTCCTGCTCTTGGGCGATCATGAGCAGTGGGATGACCGCAGATTGCTCCCGGCCCTTCGGATACTTCTTGAGCCACTGTTTCGCCGCCTCCGCGTTCGCCTTGTTGAAGGCGAAGGCGGCTGGCTGGACGGCTGGCTCTGCGAGACGACGGACGGACATTTAACGATCGACCTCACCAAACACGATATCGATGGAGCCGAGAACGGCGGAGATGTCGGCCAGCATGTGGCCACGGCACAAAAAATCCATCGCCTGCAGATGCGCGAAACCGGGGGCGCGCAGCTTGCAGCGGTAGGGCTTGTTCGAGCCGTCGGAGACGAGATAGACGCCGAACTCGCCTTTCGGCGCCTCGACCGCGGCATAAACCTCGCCGGCCGGCACGCGATACCCTTCGGTGTAGAGCTTGAAGTGGTGGATCAGCGCTTCCATCGACCGCTTCATGGCGTCGCGCTTGGGCGGAACCACCTTGCCGTCGAGGTTGGACACCGGTCCAGCGCCATCCTTGCCAAGCAGAAGATTGACGCATTGGCGCATGATTTTGGCCGACTGGCGCATCTCTTCCATGCGGATGAGGTAGCGGTCGTAGCAATCGCCGTTCTTGCCTACCGGAATGTCGAATTCCATCTCCGGATAGCACTCGTAGGGCTGCGACTTGCGCAGATCCCATGCGGCGCCTGATCCGCGCACCATCACGCCCGAAAAACCCCAGGCCCAGGCGTCGTCCAGCGACACCACGCCTATGTCGACGTTGCGCTGTTTGAAGATGCGGTTCTCGGTGAGCAATTCATCGAGGTTCGCCACCGTCTGCAGGAAAGGATCGATCCACTTGCCGATGTCTTCGACGAGCTTCTGCGGCAGGTCCTGGTGCACGCCGCCCGGCCGGAAATAGGCCGCATGCATGCGTGCGCCGGAGGCCCGCTCGTAAAACACCATCAGCTTTTCGCGTTCCTCGAAGCCCCAGAGCGGCGGCGTCAGCGCGCCGACGTCCATTGCCTGCGTGGTGACGTTCAGCAGATGCGACAGGATGCGGCCAATCTCGGAATAGAGCACCCGGATGATCAGCCCGCGCCGCGGCACGTCGATGCCGAGCAGCCGCTCGACAGCCAGCGAAAACGCATGCTCCTGGTTCATCGGCGCGACATAGTCGAGCCGGTCGAAATACGGGATTGCCTGCAGATAGGTCTTTGCTTCGATCAGCTTTTCGGTGCCGCGATGCAGCAGGCCGATATGCGGATCGACGCGTTCGACGACCTCACCGTCCAACTCCAGCACGAGGCGCAGAACGCCATGCGCGGCCGGATGTTGCGGGCCGAAGTTGATGTTGAAGTTGCGGACGGAGGTTTCAACCATGGGCGTTCACTGCTTTGCCTTCTCATCGCCCGGCAGCACGTAATCCGTGCCTTCCCATGGCGACAAAAAATCGAAATTGCGGAATTCCTGCCGCAGTTCGACAGGCTCGTACACCACGCGCTTGACCTCGTCGTCGTAGCGAACCTGGACAAAACCGGTCAGTGGGAAATCCTTGCGCAACGGATGACCCTCGAAGCCGTAGTCGGTGAGGATGCGACGCAGATCCGGATGTCCGGAGAACAGAATGCCATAGAGATCGTAGGCTTCGCGCTCGAACCAGTCAGCGCCCGGAAACACTTCCGTCACCGACGGCACCAGCGTGTCCTCGTCGGCCATGACCTTGATGCGGATGCGCTGATTCTGGCGCGGCGAGAGCAGATGATAAACCACGTCGAAGCGCTTAGGCCGCGACGGGTAGTCAACACCGCAAATGTCGATGATCGATATGAACTGGCACTGCACGTCTCGGCGCAGGAAATTCATCACGCCGACGATATCGGCCGGCTCGACCGAGAGTGTGAGTTCGCCATAGGCGACGACGGCGTCGCCGATCTTGCCTTCCAGCTTTTCGCCGATATAGGCCGCCAGATCGTTGAGGGCTTCATTCATGTCGGCTCACCGCTCGATCGTGCCGGTGCGGCGGATCTTCTTCTGGAGGAGAAGGATTCCGTAAAGCAGCGCCTCCGCCGTGGGCGGGCAGCCGGGAACGTAGATGTCGACCGGCACCACCCGGTCGCAGCCGCGCACCACCGAATAGGAATAGTGATAATAGCCGCCGCCATTCGCGCAGGAGCCCATCGAGATCACGTAACGCGGCTCGGGCATCTGGTCGTAGACCTTGCGCAGCGCCGGCGCCATCTTGTTGGTCAGCGTGCCGGCGACGATCATAACGTCCGACTGGCGCGGCGATGCGCGCGGCGCGATGCCGAAGCGCTCGGCGTCGTAGCGCGGCATGGAGATATGCATCATCTCGACCGCGCAACAGGCAAGCCCGAACGTCATCCACATCAGCGAGCCGGTGCGCGCCCAGGTGATCAGCGCCTCGGACGAGGTGACGAGAAATCCCTTGTCGGACAGCTCGCTGTTGACCTCGCCGAAAAACGCGTCGTCGGACCCGACCGGCTTTCCGGTGTTCGGGTCGATGATGCCTTTCGGCTTGGGTGCTACCAGCGTGGAAGTATCGTTCAATTCCATTCCAGCGCTCCCTTCTTCCACTCATAGACAAAACCGATGGTCAGCACGGCCAGGAACACCATCATCGACCAGAAGCCCAGCATGCCGATCTCGCCGAACGAGACCGCCCACGGAAACAGAAACGCGACTTCGAGATCGAAAATGATGAACAGGATGGAAACCAGGTAGAAGCGAACGTCGAATTTCATGCGCGCATCGTCGAACGAGTTGAAGCCGCATTCATAGGCCGACAGCTTTTCCGGATCGGGGTTGCGGTAAGCCACCAGGAACGGCGCGGCAACCAGCGCCAACGCGACAACCAAGGCCACGCCAATGAAGATGACGATGGGAAGGTATGAACCGAGAAGCGTATTCATGCTCCGACTTTCCGTTGGCGGCCGTTCGCTTTCCGCTCGCGGCCGTTCGACCTGATTATAGCACTTAGTCCTATCGTGAAACCGCGACAGCTTGACCGGGTGAAGCCGCGCCTGAAACCATGCTGCATTGCGGCGAGGGTTAGCGCACGCACACATGTGAAGCAAGTCAAACGTTGGCCGAATCGGGGCAGCGTCGATCGCTTTTCGGCGATTCTAAGTGCATGAGCGCCGGTTTGATTTCCTTCCTATTATACTCCACTTTTTCTCCTGACACCAATCTTGCTGAAACGCTGTTAGGCTGGACCGGATCGACCGATTCCCGTTGATGCTGGACAGCCCTGTTCGATGTTTTTCCGGACCGCCGAAGAATGAAGGAAACGATATCCGTTGCGATGGCGCGGCGCATCGCGCTTGCTGCGCAAGGTTTCGCCGAGTCCCGGCCGGCAGCCGCCATCGCTCGGCGGCATCTCGCCAAGGTTCTCGCCCGCATCGGCCTGTTGCAGATCGATTCCGTCAGTGTCGTGGTCAGGGCGCATTACATGCCGCTGTTTTCGCGGCTCGGTCCCTATGATCGTGACCTTCTGGACAAGGCCGCTTCGGGAAAGAAGCGGATGCTGTTCGAATATTGGGCGCACGAGGCATCCCTGTTGCCGGTCGAAACTTGGCCGCTGATGCGCTGGCGCATGGACCGCGCGGCTCAGAGCGAGGGCATTTACGGCCGCCTCGCCCAATTCGGCCGTGAGCGCGCCGATCTGATCCAGGCAACTTATCGGAAAGTGGCCGCCGACGGCCCGGTCGCCGCTTCCGACATCGATGGCGCCAAGGGTTCCGGCGGCTGGTGGGGCTGGAGCGACGAAAAGCACGCCTTCGAATGGCTGTTCTGGGCCGGCCGCATCACCACGGCCTCGCGCCGCGGATTCGAGCGGCTCTACGACCTGCCGGAGCGCGTGATCCCGGCGGCCGTATTCGAGAGCCCTGCCCCGGAACCCGCCGAAGCCCACCGCGAATTGCTGCGCATTTCGGCCAAGGCGCTTGGCGTCGCCACCATAGGCGACCTGCGCGATTATTTCAGGCTCTCGCCGGCAGACGTGAAGGACCGCATCCCGGAACTGGTCGAATCGGGCGAGTTGCTGCCGGTCAGCGTCAAGGGCTGGAAGCAGCGGGCTTTTCTCCATGCCGAAGCCCGTATCCCGCGCAAAATAGCTGCGCGCGCCCTGCTTGCGCCGTTCGACCCGCTGGTGTTCGAGCGTTCGCGCACCGAACGGCTGTTCGATTTCCATTATCGCATCGAGATCTACACCCCCGCCGAAAAGCGCCGGTTCGGCTACTACGTCCTGCCGTTCCTGCTCGGCGACACCATCGTCGCCCGCGTCGACCTGAAGGCGGACCGGCCCGCCGGCATCTTGCGCGTGCTTGCCGCCTATGCCGAGCCCGGCGCCCCGCCGCACACCGCCGCCGAATTGCTGGAAGAGTTGAAGACTATGCAGGGCTGGCTGGGGCTCGACAGGATAGAGGTGACCTCGGCGGGCGATCTTGGACCGGCGCTGGCGGACATAGCCGCCGAAGGTTAGATCGCCGATGGGTCCGGCTGCTCGGCCGGCGACGATCGCTCGAAGATGGCCTTCACGCGCATGTTGCTGCCGTCGCTGTCCACGATATGCATCATCAGAATCAGACGCCCCCGACGCATCTTGAAACCTGTGGCCACCTCGCGCGCTACAGCCTGTCCGGACTTTGATCGCGTCCATTTTCCAGAACCGACAAGGGTGTCATCTCCGCCGGTGGGTATTTGGGTGAGAGGTGCAGACCAGCCGTTGCTGGCGTCGACCCAGAACCCCTGTTCCTTGCGGCTTATGGAAACTGTGCAATCGCCGCAATGTCCGCCGGTCGAGAAGACTTGCCGCCAAACGCCAAGGAACTCGTTTTCCGATGCAACGGCTTGGCCTTTGACCGAAATCGTCATCCACATCGCAAGAAGGATGGTTGCAAAAATTTTCAACGTCGAACTCCCTAGAATGCTCCAACGAACATGCAGGAAACAGCCTAAGGTTGCATTGACCGGGCCGTTAAAATTGTCGACTGATCGCGTCCTCTCTGACCATGCATTCGGCTTGCCCGCCTGGCCCCTGCAACAACCACGGCACGATCCGCCGTAACCGCGCGTTGACAGCACAGCACGCGGAAGCCTAAATTCGCCGCCGACGGTCCTCCTCCCGCAAAGGGGGAGGCTAAGAGGGAATACGGTGCGGCTTTTCCAGCCAACTCCGTAGCTGTCCCCGCAACTGTAAGCGAAGAGCCGAAGGCCGAAAACCACTGGGAGTTTCCCGGGAAGGCGGCCCAAGGCGACGACACGCGAGCCAGGAGACCTGCCGTCTGACGAAATATCCGACCGCCTGGCGGGTGTCCCGGGCAAGGAGCATAATGACTTGAAAGTCGACGGCATTTTTCCGCAACAGGTCGGGGACACAGGCAATGACGGCCATGCCGGCATCACGGTGGTCGTCTGCTCGTCCTGCCGCGACGAGACCGGATCCGACGCACGCCCCCGCGCCGGCGAAGTTTTGGGCGACGCGACGCGGCTCGCCGCCCAGGACAGCAATATCAACGTCAGGCAGATAGAATGCCTCGGCAACTGCAAGCGGCGTCTCTCCGCCGCCATTCTGCGCGACGGTTCCTGGAGCTACGTCTTCGGCGACCTGACGCCGGAAAGCGGCCCGGATTTGATAACCGGCGCAAAGCTCTTCGCCACCTCGACCGACGGCATCCTGCCCTGGCGCGGCCGTCCCGACAGCCTCAAGCGCGGCCTCGTCGCGCGTATCCCTCCCCTCGACCTCCTGAAGGACAATTCATGACCGCTTCCGCAGCCCGCGTCCCCTGCACCGTCGTCACCGGCTTCCTCGGCGCCGGCAAGACCACGCTGATCCGCCACATCCTCGAAAACGCCAACGGAAGGCGGCTGGCCATCATCGTCAACGAGTTCGGCGATATCGGCATCGACGGCGAAATCCTCAAAGGCTGCGGCATCGATGCCTGCCCGGAGGAAAACATCGTCGAACTGGCCAATGGCTGCCTCTGCTGCACGGTCGCGGACGATTTCGTGCCGGCGCTCGACCAGATCCTGGCGCTGGAGCCGAAAGTCGACCACATCATCATCGAGACCTCCGGCCTCGCTCTGCCGAAGCCGCTGGTCCAGGCATTCCAGTGGCCGTCGGTGAAAAGCCGCGTCACCGTCGACGGCGTCGTAGCCGTGGTCGACGGCCCGGCGCTTGCCGCCGGCAAGGTCGCCTCCGACCTCGACGCGTTGCAGGCACAGCGCGTAAGCGACGATTCCCTCGACCACGACGATCCGGTCGAGGAGGTGTTCGAGGATCAGATCGCCTGCGCCGATCTCGTCATCCTCTCCAAGAGCGACCTGCTCGATGACGCTGGCAGCGCCCGCGCTCACGCCGTGATCGGCGAACATCTCGCGCGCTCGGTCAAGATCGTCCCGACCTCGCAGGGCAAGGTCGATCCATCAGTGCTGCTCGGCATGGGGCTCGCCGTCGAAGACGACATCGAGAACCGCAAGACCAATCACGACGGCGAACTCGACCATGAGCATGACGATTTCGACAGTTTTATCGTCGAGCTTCCGGCGGTCTCCAACCCCGACGACCTTGCAAAGCGCGTCGCTGCCGCTGCCGACGAGGAGAATGTGCTTCGGGTAAAAGGCTTCGTCGATGTCGGCGGCAAGCCGATGCGGCTCCTGGTCCAGGCCGTCGGCGCCCGTGTGAACCATTATTACGATCGCGCCTGGACCGCCGACGACGACCGCCGCTCACGGCTGGTTGTGATTGGGTTGAAGGGGCTAAACCGCGGCGCCATCGAGCAGATTCTGGCGGGATAGAAGCTCGGCCATGCACATACTGACCACGACATCCGCCTCGCTAGACGATCTCGTGGAGCCTGTCGATCTGCGGCAGACGCCCGCGGATATCGTGGCGTTGTCCTTTACGGACAGCGATCTGGCAGGGCTGGCGGCAGCGTGGAAAGCCGACGCTGCAAACTTGCCCTCGATGCGGCTGGCGGCACTGCGCGACCTGCGCCATCCCATGTCCGTCGATCTCTGGATCGACAGCGTCGCCGCCCACGCGAAAATCATCCTGGTGCGCATTCTCGGCGGCTACGACTGGTGGCGCTACGGCTGCGACCGGCTTGCTGCCATCGCCCGGGAGAAAGGCGTCAAGCTGGCGCTGCTGCCCGGCGAATGCCGCGACGAGGATCTCCGCCTCATCGAATGCTCGACCCTGCCGCGCGTCGAACTCGACGCCCTGCTCGGCTATTTCCGCGAGGGCGGCCCCGAAAACATGCGCGGCCTTGTGCAACGGCTATCGGCGCTCGCCGGCGGCGATGCCGTAGCGAGTGCGCCGGTTTCGGTGCCGAAAGCCGGGTTTTATGATCCGGGAAAAGGGGTTATGAATAACGCGGATGCCTTTTTCACTGAAGGCGCCCCTTTGCACCCCCCCTCTGTCCTGCCGGACATCTCCCCCTCAAGGGGGCAGATCAGCCGGCCGGAATGTCGGCTCTCCTTCTCCATTGAAAGCGCAGCATGCATTGAAGATTGGCGAAAACGCCAATGAAGGCCCAATCTCCCCCCTTGAGGGGGAGATGTCCGGCAGGACAGAGGGGGGTCGGTACAGAACCGAGCGCAGCGGTGGAGATAACCTTTCACTTGATCCCACGCCCGTCATCCCCATCCTCTTCTACCGCTCGATGCTGCTCGCCGCCGACGTCGCCCCCATCGACGCGCTGGTCGAAGCCTTGCGCGAACGAGGCATGGCCCCCGTTCCGATCTTCGTCTCCAGCCTGAAAGACCCGGCCTCCCTCGCCTTCGTCGAAACCGCCCTCGCCGACCTCGCGCCCTCCGCAATCGTCACCGCAACCGCCTTCGCGACCGGCGCCGAACCCGGCGTCGAGACGCTGTTCGACCGCGCCGGCGTTCCCGTCTTCCAAGTCATCGTCGCGACGACCCGGCGCGAGGCGTGGGCGGAAAGCCAGCGCGGCCTCGCCCCGGCCGACCTGGCAATGCATGTCGTGATGCCCGAACTCGACGGCCGCATCCTCGCCGGCGCCATCGCCTTTAAGGCCGAGACCGAAGCGGACGCCGCCCTCACCTTCAAGGCCTTCGCAAACCGTCCCGAGCCGGACCGGGTGGCCCAAGTCGCCGACCGGATCGCAGCCTTCAGCCGCCTGCAGCGCACACCGCGCGCCGAGCGGAAGATCGCGGTGCTAATCCCGGACTACCCCAGCGCGCCCGGCCGCACCGGCTATGCCGTCGGCCTCGACGTGCCGGCAAGCGTGCTCGCCATGCTGCACGACCTGAGGAAACAGGGTTATTGCGTTGAAGGAATTCCGGAAAATTCTCGCGCGCTGCTGGACCGTTTGAACGTCGGCGGCCACGGATTAAGTCTCGAAGATTACACTTTGCTGTCCGCCGATTTACCCGCCGAAGCGCGCAAGTCCGTGGAAGGCGCATGGGGCAAGGCGGAGGTTGGGATAATTGATGACCCTGATGTGTCGCGCCGCCCCTCATCCCCCTGCCGGGACCTTCTCCCCGTAAACGGGGAGAAGGAGGCTGGCCGCGACGCCCCCGCTTCCCCTTCTCCCCGTCACTATACGGGGAGAAGGTCCCGGCAGGGGGATGAGGGGCAGCGTGGCGATCTCAGCAGCGAGGCTCAAGACCGTTGCAGCGAAGACATCCGGTTTCCCTTCCGCGCCGCCACGTTCGGCAACATCATCGTCGCCCTCGCCCCGGATCGCGGGCGTTCGGCCGACCGCCGCGCCGACTATCACGACCCGACCCTGCCGCCGAGCCACGCGCTGCTCGCCTTCGGCCTATGGCTGCGCAAATCGCTCGGCATCCACGCCATCGTCCATGTCGGAGCGCACGGCACGCTGGAATGGCTGCCGGGCAAGACGGTCGCCCTGAGCAGCGCCTGCTTCCCCGAAATTGTCACCGGCCTCCTGCCCGTCATCTATCCTTTCATCGTATCGAACCCGGGCGAAGCAGCGCAGGCCAAGCGGCGAATCGCGGCCGTCACCCTCGGTCATCTGCCGCCGCCGCTGGCGGATGCCGGTCTTGACGAAAACCAGCAGAAGCTGGAGCGGTTGGTCGACGAATACGCGCAGGCCGACGGCCTCGATCGTCGCCGCCGCGACCGCCTCGCAAAACTGATCGTCGAAACTGCCGCCAAGACCGGCCTCGCCGCCGAAGCCGGCGTGGCGAAAACCGACGCGCCGGACGAGGCGCTGCGCCGCATCGATGCCTGGCTCTGCGATCTCAAGGATTTCGCCATCAAGGATGGCCTGCATGTCTATGGCCGCGCCGCCGATGACGAGCCGGACGCAATTCGCCGCCAAAGCGCCGCTGCCGAGCGCGGCGCGCTGATCGCAGCGCTCGACGGCCGCCACATCACTGCTGGTCCGGCCGGCGCGCCGGCGCGTGGCCGCACCGACGTGCTGCCGACCGGCCGCAATCTGTTCACCGCCGACCCGCGCACGATGCCGACGCCGACCGCCTTCGACCTCGGCCGCGCCGCCGCCGGGGAGATGCTGCGCCGCTACCTGCAGGATCACGGCGACTGGCCGCGCTCGCTGGTCATCGACCTATGGGGCAGCGCGTCGCTGCGCACCGGCGGTGAGGAAATCGCCCAGGGCCTGTTCCTCATGGGCTGCCGCCCGCAATGGGATTCTGCGACCGGCCGCGTCACCGGCATCGAGGTGCTGCCGCCGGCGACGGTCGGCCGGCCTCGCGTCGACGTCACCTGGCGCATTTCCGGCCTGTTCCGCGACATGTTCCCGACCCAGATCGCGCTGATCGACGCGGCCGCCGCCGCCGTTGCCACGCGCGACGAGGAGGCTTCCGAAAACCCGCTCGCCGCCGAAGCCCGCGTCACCGGAAAGGCGCCTTCGCGCATTTTCGGCTCCTCCCCCGGCACATATGGCGCCGGCACCGAGGATATGCTGGCGCGCGGCGACTGGCAGACGCGCGAGGAAATCGGCCGCGCCTATCTGGAAGCCACTTCGCACGCCTACGGCGGCGCCGGCGGCGAAGGCATCGCCGCGCCCGGCGCATTCGCCGCCCGAATCGCCGAGGCCGACCTCCTGGTGCACACGGGCGACGACCCCGGCCGCGATATTCTCGAAGGCTCGGCAGATGTCGCCTTCATCGGCGGCTTTTCGGCCGCACTCGCGGCGTTGGGCAAGAACGCCGACGTCATCGTGCTCGACACCACCGATCCGGCGCGCCCGCGCCCCCGCTCGATCACCGAAGCCGTGGCCCGCGTCGTCCGCGCCCGCGCCACCAACCCGCGCTTCATCGACGGCCAGATGCGGCACGGCCCGCGCGGCGCATCCGAATTCGCCGAGACCGTCGACCGGCTGGTCGGCTTTGCCGAAACCACCAACGCCATTCCCGGCGCCCTTATCGAGGCGGTCCACGACGCCTATCTCGGCAACGAAAAAGTCCGCGCCTTCATCCTGCGCGAGAACCCGGCCGCGGCGAAGGTGATCGCCGAACGCTTCGCCTCGGCGCGCCGCCGCGGCCTGTGGCACCCGCTGCGCAATTCCATCGACGACGACCTCGCGGCCCTGATCGCCGAGGCCCAAGCGCTGGAGGCGGCATGACCTTCTCCCGCCGCGGCGCCTGCCCAGCACTGTCCGCGCCGATGCAGACCGGCGACGGCCTGCTCGTTCGCCTCAACCCGGTCGCTGGAGGCGTTTCCCCGAACGCGCTGATCGGCTTGTGCGAATCGGCTGCGCGCCAGGGCAACGGCGTCGTGGAAGTCACCGCGCGCGGCAGCCTGCAGATACGCGGCCTGACCGCCGAATCCGCCCCGCTTCTGGCCGCCGAAGTCGATGCGCTCGGCATTGCCGTACACACCGCAGTTCCCGTCGAGACCGGGCCGCTGGCCGGGCTCGACCCGGACGAAATAGCCGACCCGCGCCCGCTGGCCGAGCGCATCCGCGCGGGCATCGAGGCTGCCGGCCTGGGAAACCGGCTCGGCCCGAAGGTTTCTATCGTGGTCGATGGTCGCGGGCGGCTGGCGATGGACACCGTGCTGGCGGATGTCAGGCTGGTCGCCGAAGGGCGCGACACGCGGACCAAGCGACAAGGTGCTCGTCCTCTCTGGCGTCTTTCCGTTGCAGGCGACGGCCGCACGGCGAGCCCGCTTGTACTATTGCCGGAGACTACCGCCGCAGATGCTACGCTTGCGATCCTCGCCGCCATCGCAGCGCTTGGACGGGAGGGGCGTGCGAGAGATATCGAGTCTAAGCGTTTGGCCAGCTTGACGCTGGCGTCAAAAGGTTCGCGCTCGACGTTGCCCCCTCTGTCCTGCCGGATATCTCCCCCGCAAAGGGGGAGACTAGCAGCGTCGACGTCCCTGCTACTCTCGTGGCTGAGCCCAATCTTGCTGATGCGTTCAACGTTGGCGAAAGCGGAAGCGACAGCGCGATCTCCCCCGCGTGGGGGAGATGGCCGGCAGGCCAGAGGGGGCAATGTCGGGCGCGAGCATCTGCAAGGTTTCTCCGCCGTTCCTCTCGGCATCTTCCCCCTTACCGAAAACCAATACGCTATCGCCATCGCCCTGCCCTTCGGCAGCGTGCCGGCCGACAAACTGATCGCATTGGCAAACACCGCCGCCTCGCTCGGCGCCTCCGAAATCCGTTTCGCACCGCAACGCACTTTGCTCGTCCTCGGCCTTTCCGAACCCGCCTGCGCCGAACTCCGGAGCGCCGCCGCATCGCTCGGCTTCGTCACCGATCCCGCCGACCCGCGCACCAAAATCGCCGCCTGCCCTGGCGCGCCGGCCTGCGCGTCCGGCCACATCGCCACGCGAAAGATCGCCGAAGAGATCGCCAAAGAGGCCGGCGACATTTTTGACCCAACCTTCTCCCTCCACGTTTCGGGCTGCGCCAAGGGCTGCGCCCATCCGGCCGAAGCATCGCTGACGCTGGTCGGCGGTGAAAAAGGAGCCGGACTTGTCGTTTCGGGAACGGCCAAAGGGCTTCCGGCTGCCTACACGCTGGGCTATGAAGCCGCGCGCGGCTTCGGCCGGGTCGCCGCACTTCTCCGCAATCAGCGCCAGCCGGGAGAAACCACCGCGTCCTGTGTAGCGCGGCTGGGTGAAACCCGGGTCGCGGCAGTGTTTCAGCAAGGATAAAGATGGCCGAGTACGAATACATTCACGACGGCACGGCGATCTATGAGCGCTCGTTTGCGATCATCCGCGACGAGGCCGATCTTAGCCGGTTTTCCGAGGTCGAAGCCGACGTGGCCGTGCGCATGGTGCATGCCTGCGGGCTCGTCGAAGCGGCGCAACACTTTGTTTTCTCTGAAGGATTTGTGGACGTGGCGCGAAATGCCCTGCTGGCCGGCGCGCCGATCTTCTGCGATGCCGAGATGGTCGTGCGCGGCATAACCCGTACGCGCCTGCCGGCTGACAACGAGGTTATCTGCACACTTCGCGACCCGCAAACCGCTGAAATCGCAAGGGAAATCGGCAACACCCGCTCGGCTGCCGCGATGCGGCTCTGGGGCGAGCGCATGGCGGGCTCGGTGGTTGCCATCGGCAATGCTCCGACGGCCCTGTTTTACCTGCTGGAAATGCTGCGCGACGGCGCGCCGAAGCCGGCGGCGATCATCGGCATGCCCGTTGGCTTCGTCGGCGCGGCCGAATCCAAGGATGCGCTGGCCGAAAATTCCTACGGCGTGCCCTATGCCATCGTGCGCGGCCGTCTTGGCGGCAGCGCCATCACGGCTGCGGCCGTCAATGCACTAGCGAGGCCAGGCCTTTGAATATGCAAGCAAAAGGCCGGCTGGTCGGCGTCGGCACCGGGCCCGGCGACCCCGAACTTTTGACCGTGAAAGCGGTGCGCGCGCTGGCCGAGGCTGACGTGGTCGCGCATTTTTCGAAGCGCGGCAGCAACGGCAATGCGCGCGCCATCGTCGGCGCGCACCTGCGTCCGGAGTGCATAGAATTGCCGCTCGTCTATCCCGTCACAACGGAAATAGACAAGGATCACAACGACTACCGCTCCGCGATAGCCGATTTCTACGAGGAATCTGCCGGCAAAGTCGCGGAACACCTCGAAGCCGGCAGAATGGTCGCGGTTCTGTCGGAAGGCGACCCGCTTTTCTATGGGTCGTACATGCACCTTCACGTGCGCCTCGCCGATCGCTTCCCGACCGAGGTCATTCCGGGCGTCACCGCCATGTCGGGCTGCTGGTCGCAGGCCGGCTTGCCGATCGTGCAGGGCGACGACGTGCTCTCCGTTCTGCCGGGCACGATGAGCGAATTCGAGCTGACTCGACGTCTTGCCGATACGGACGCTGCTGTCTTCATGAAGGTCGGGCGCAACCTGCCGAAAATCCGGCGGGCGCTCAACGCGACCGGCAAGCTCGCCCGCGCGATCTATGTCGAGCGCGGCACGATGGCCAACACCGCTTCGATGCCGCTGGCCGACAAAGCGGACGACGATGCGCCCTATTTCTCGATCGTGCTGGTTGCCGGCTGGGCGGGGCGGCAATGAGCGGAAAGATCTTCGTCATCGGGCTCGGCCCCGGCAATGCCGACCAGATCACGCCGCAGGCGAGCCGGGCGGCGGCGGAGGCCGAATTCTTCTTCGGCTACGGACCCTATGTCGACCGGCTTGAACTTCGCCCGGACCAGACCCGCATAGCATCCGACAATCGCGAGGAGCTTTCACGGGCCAAGGCCGCGCTGGAGAAAGCGGCCGAGGGGGTGAAGGTCGCCGTCGTCTCGGGCGGCGATCCCGGCGTCTTCGCCATGGCCGCAGCCGTTTGCGAGGCGATCGAGGCCGGGCCAAAAGAATGGCGCGACATCGACCTGACCGTGGTACCGGGCGTGACCGCGATGCTCGCGGTCGCTGCCCGCATCGGTGCCCCGCTCGGCCATGATTTCTGCGCGATTTCGCTGTCGGACAATCTGAAGCCGTGGGACCTGATCGAGAAGCGCCTGCAGGCTGCCGCCGGCGCTGGTTTCGTGATCGCGCTCTACAACCCGATCAGCAAGGCGCGCCCCTGGCAGCTTGGCCGCGCCTTCGAAACTTTGCGCGGCATCCTGCCTACAACAACACCCGTCATCTTCGGCCGCGCCGCCGGCCGCCCCGACGAGCGGATCGAAGTGTTTCCACTGTCGAAGGCCGATCCGGAAAAAGCCGATATGGCGACCTGCGTCATCATCGGCTCGCCAGAGACAAAAATCATCGAACGCGGCGAGCGGCCCGCTTTGGTCTATACGCCACGTTTTTCGGCTGGATCCAGCCAATGATCGACTTTTCCCAGAAGCTCCTCGACGCTCGCCGCGGCCGGTACGTCCGGCAGCACCGGCCTGCGGAACAGGATCACCTCGATGCCAAGCTTTCGCGCCGCGGCGATCTTGCCGTACGTGGCGCTGCCGCCGCTGTTTTTTGCGACGATGGCGTCGATGCGGTGGGTTTTCAGCAATTCAAGCTCATCCGCCTCGGCGAACGGCCCGCGTGCCAGAATGTAGGTCGCGTCGGGCACGTCGAGCGGCGGCTCGACCGGATCGACGCTGCGTATGACATAGGCGTGCTGCGGCGCCGCCGCGAATTCGGCGATCTCCTGCCGGCCGAGCGCCAGAAAGACTTTTCGCGGCGCGGTCCCGAGCGCTTGCACCGCCTCCGCCGCATCGGCGACCAGCGTCCAGCGGTCGCCTGCGGCCGGCTCCCATGCGGGACGCCGGAGCGCCAGTATCGGAACATTCGCCAGCAGCGCCGCCTCGGCGGCGTTGCGCGAAATGTTCGCGGCATATGGATGCGTGGCGTCGATCAGCAGATTTATTTGCTCCTGGCGCAGATATGCGGCCAGACCTTCCATCCCGCCAAAGCCGCCGCTGCGGGTCGGGACGCCTTGCGGGACAGGACTTTCGGTGCGTCCGGCCAGCGACAGGGTGACAGCGAGATCGCCGCGCTGCGCGAGCTTTCCGGCCAGTTGCCGCGCTTCGGTGGTTCCGCCGAGGATGAGGATTTTTTGGAGCATGCGCAGATGCGTTCGTTGAATTTCGTCGCCCTGCCTTACCCGCTTCAGGACGCCACGTCAGCGAAAACAGTTAAGGCCGAACGTTTAGCACCCCCTCACCGTCCGCTTCGCGGCGAAGCGGACGGAGTGGGGGCTCTTAAAGCTGCACGACCGGTTGCGGCCTGAGATGACAAACTCAACAGCCACACCCATATGGCTAAGCATCGTCGGCATCGGCGAGGACGGCGTGGCGGGTCTCGGCGACGAGGCCAAGCGCTGCATTGCCGAGGCGGAAGTCGTCTTTGGCGGTAGGCGGCATCTGGCGCTGGTCGAAAAAATCGTCACCGGCCAAGCGCGCCCGTGGCCGACGCCGTTCGATTCGGAAATGCGCGATGTGCTGGCGCGGCGCGGTCAAAAAATCTGCGTTCTCGCTTCCGGGGATCCTTTCTTTTATGGCGTCGGCGCGACCCTGGCGCGAAAAATTCCTGCGGCGGAGATGCGGGTGGTCCCAGCGCCATCAGCCCTTTCGATAGCCGCAAGCCGGCTCGGCTGGGCGCTTCAGGATGTCGAGGCCGTTTCGTTGCATGGACGATCTATCGATCTGATACGCCCGCTCCTCCATCCGAAAACGCGTATCCTTGCTTTGACCTCCGATGCCGATGGTCCGGCGGCGATTGCAAAGCTGCTCACGGAACTCGGTTTCGGCGCGACGCGGCTTACCGTCCTTGAAGCGCTTGGCGGTCCGCACCAGCGGCTGCGCAGTGTGCGAGCCGATGGGTTCGACCTGAAAGACATAAATCCGCTCAATGTGTTGGCGCTTGAAATTGATTCGGTGCGCGATGCGAGAATCCTTCCTTTGACCCCCGGCATGTCCGATGATCTGTTCGAGCATGATGGCCAGATCACCAAGAGCGAAATCCGAGCGGTGACGCTGGCGGCGCTGGCCCCTCGACGCGGCGAGCTTCTTTGGGACATCGGCGCGGGTTCTGGATCGATCTCGATCGAATGGATGCTGGCTCACCCATCGATGCGCGCCATCGCCATCGAAGCCGAGCAGGATCGCGCCGCCCGCATCCGCCGCAATGCGAGCGCCTGCGGCGTTCCCGGCCTGAGCATCGTCGAAGGTTCCGCGCCAGAGACGCTGGCCGATTTGGAAACGCCGGACGCAATCTTCATCGGCGGCGGCGGCTCGGCGCCGGGCGTCATGGACGCCGCGATAGCCGCCCTGCCCTCTGCCGGCCGGCTGGTGGCCAACGCGGTCACGCTCGAAATGGAAACGCTGCTTCTGGCATCGCATGCCCGGCTTGGCGGCGAGCTTGCGCGCATATCCGTCTCCCGCGCGGCTCCCGTCGGCTCCATGCAAGGCTGGCGGCCGGCCATGCCGGTCACCCAATGGTCGTGGGTGAAGCCATGATCGTCGCGGGGATCGGATGCCGCAAGGGCGTGAGCATGGCGGAAGTGATCGCAGCCGTGGAAGCAGCACTGGAAGCGCATCGGCTCGACGCAGGCACGCTGTCTGCGCTGGCGACCACTGCGTTCAAGCGGGACGAGGAGGCGATTTTCGCGGCGGGGCGGGAGCTTGGGCTGCCGGTGATTATCGTGGAGGATGAAGCGCAAGCATCGATGACCCCGACCAAGGACGCTCCGCTACGCCAAGCGCCCTTACTTGAAAGCGCAGCGCCGCCCCTCACCTGCCTGCCGGCATCCTCTCCCCGTAAACGGGGAGAGGGACACCTTCATCCAGGATTTCGCCAATCGTCTAGCTTGCAGGTTGATCGCGCAGGCCAACACCAGCCCCCTTCTCCCCGTTCACGGGGAGAAGGTCCCGGCAGGGGGATGAGGGGCGGCTCGGCGGCAGCGAATACGCTCACCCACTCCGCACGTTCCCAGGCCGTGGCCGGCACGCCCTCTGTCGCCGAGGCGGCGGCACTCGCGGCTGCAGGCGAAGGCGCACGGCTGCTTGGCCCGCGCATCGTCGTCGGCCCGGTCACCTGCGCGCTAGCGACATCCGGAGACGCGGCATGACGGTTCACTTCATCGGCGCAGGCCCCGGCGCGGCCGACCTCATCACCGTTCGCGGCAGCAGGCTCCTGGCGCAGTGCCCCGTCTGCCTGTATGCCGGCTCGATAGTCTCACGGGAACTGCTGGACTATTGCCCGGCCGGGACAAAACTCGTCGACACTGCGCCGATGTCGCTCGACGAGATCGAAGCCGAATATGTCGCCGCACATCAGGCCGGCCACGACGTGGCGCGCCTGCATTCGGGCGATCTGTCCGTGTGGAGCGCGGTGGCCGAACAGATCCGCCGGCTGGAAAAACACGGCATCCCCTATACGATGACGCCGGGCGTTCCTGCCTTCGCCGCCGCGGCGGCAGCGCTCGGCCGCGAGCTGACGATTCCGGAAGTGGCGCAAAGCCTCGTGCTGACGCGCGTATCCGGCCGCGCTTCGCCCATGCCTTCGGGCGAGACGCTGGCCGCCTTCGGCGCGACAGGCGCGACGCTCGCCATCCATCTGGCGATCCACGTCATCGACCGCGTGGTCGCGGAACTGTCGCCGCTCTATGGCGAAGACTGCCCGGTGGCGGTCGTGTTCCACGCATCATGGCCGGACGAGCGGGTTGTGCGCGGGACGCTTGCCACGATTGCTGGAGAGCTGGTGAAAAATCCGATCGAGCGCACGGCGATCATTTTCGTCGGCAAGTCGCTGGCAGCAGAGGGTTTTCGCGAAAGCTCGCTTTATGACGCCTATTATCAGCGCCGTTTTCGGGGGCGCGACGGGTTATGAGGGCGGTGACTGGAACGCCTGATCGGATGAGCACCAATCCTCGTCATCCTGATGAAACAAGGGTAGAGCCGGGACTTGTTTCCGACTCTGCCGTATTCTCTGTCGAGGCATGGATTCCCGACACTCTCCACTCGCTGCGCTCGCTCACGAGGTCGGGAATGACGGACGTCATTTTGCGTTTTCGGCAATCATCTCCGGTCTGGAAGCGTGTTCCTGACGTATGTCGTTGGCGTTTCCGGCAATCAATACCGTCACCGATTTGCGACAACATTTCCCGCAGTCGTCATTCCCGACCTCGTGAGCGAGCCAAGCGCAGCGGAGCGGCGTATCCGGGACCCATTGGTCCGGTCATCGGCCCGGCCCGGGCCTTCGCGCGCTTCGCACAGGTCGAGTTTTTAACGCCACCCGGCCGCGCCTCTCAATGGGTCCCGGCTCTGCCCTCGCTCCGCTCGGTTGGCCGGGATGACGAGGTTTGTGAGCACCGGTCAATCTTTGGGACCGCTACCAAAGGTAGGCGCAAAGGGCGTCTGCCCCATCAGCGCGCCGTCGCGGTCAAAAATCAGGATTTCGAGTTCGATGTCCGGGTCCTTCAGGACCGCCGCCGCCGTGCGCCAGGCGCCGTCGGCGATGGCCTTGCCGATCGGAATGCCGTCGGCGGTCGCCTCGGCGAATGCTTCGGCAACGGTGTTGGCGCCGCGGATTTTTTCCGCCAGTTCGACGGACGCGCCGGCCTCCAGCGCGACTGCCGCCAGCGCGTCGAGGTCGGCGGCGCCTCGCTTGGAATGAAGGTCGAGCATGCCTTGCGCGAGTTTGGTCATTTTCGCGACGCCACCGGCGATGGTGACGCGCGGCACCGGATGGTCGCGCAAATATTTCAGCATGCCGCCGGCGAAATCGCCCATGTCGATGAGCTGCACCTCGTGCAGGTCGTGGAACTTTTGCGCCGCGATCTCGGACGCATTGCCGGTGGCGCCGGAGACGTGGGTGAAACCCATGGCGCGGGCGACGTCGATGCCGCGATGGATGGAATGGATCCACGACGAGCAGGAATAGGGAATGACGATGCCGGTCGTTCCGAGGATCGAGATGCCGCCGAGAATGCCAAGGCGCGGGTTCAGCGTCCGCTCGGCCATCTTTTCGCCGTCGGGCACGGAGATCTCGACCTCGAAGGCGTGTTCGCCCGCCACTTCGGCGATGGCGGCGGCAATCATGCGGCGCGGCACGGGGTTGATCGCGGGCTCGCCAGGGGGATCGGCAGGCCCGGCCGCGTCACCAGGCCAACGCCCTCGCCTCGCTTGAAGATAATGCCGGCGCCTTTCGCGCCCGGCCGCACCGTGCTCTTGACCAGCGCGCCGTGGGTGACGTCCGGGTCGTCGCCGGCGTCCTTGACGATGCCGGCCATCGCCTGGCCTTCGCCCATCCGCGAGACCGCCAGAGCGAACGCGACGCGCTTGCCGCCAGGCAGCGTGATCTCGACCGGGTCGGGAAATTTGCCGGTGAGAAGCGCCGTACAGGCGGCTTTTGTCGCGGCGGTGGCGCAGGCGCCGGTGGTCCAGCCGCGCTTCAGGGGGCGATCTTCACTGTTCATGGCGCGATCTATAGGCTTGCTAGAGCCGCCCGTCATCGTCGAAAGCGGCATCCATGAGTCTCGAAAAAGCCATTGCCCGCCTGAACCACGCGCAACCGGTGCTCGAGCCCGGCCATGTCTGGCTGGCCGGCGCCGGCCCCGGCGATCCCGGCTGCCTGACGCTCGACGTGCTGTCGGCGCTGGATCAGGCCGACGCGCTGGTGCATGACGCGCTGGTGTCGGAGGAGATCATCGCGGTGGCGAGCCAAGCGGAGAAATTCTATGTCGGCAAGCGCGGCGGCAGGCTGTCGATCCCGCAGGACGAGATCAACGGCATTCTCGTACGATTGGCCAAGGAAGGTCGAAAAGTTGTCCGGCTGAAGGGCGGCCATCCGCTGGTGTTTGCGCGCGGCGGCGAGGAGGCGCTGGCGCTGGCGGCGCAAAACATTCCGTTCCGCGTTCTCTCCGGCGTGACATCGGCTTTTGGTGGGCTGGCCTCGGCGGGCATTCCGGCGACGATGCGCGGCGTCAATGGCGCGATCATCCTGGCCACCGGATTTGCCGCGGTGAGCGACGACCGCCCGGATTGGGCCGCACTCGCCCGCACCGGTCAGCCGATCGTCATCTACATGGGCATGGCCCATATGGCCGACACGGTCGAGGCCCTGTGCGCCGGCGGATTGTCCGACGATACGCCGGCAGCGTTCGTGGAGAACGCAACCCTGTCCAACGAGCGCACGGTTGTCGCGACGCTGGGCACGCTGGTCGAGACGGCGGCGCGGGAAAAGGTGGTATCCCCGGCGCTGATCGTCATCGGCCGCATCGTCTCGTTGCGCGAGAAGCTGCGATGACCGCGCGCGGCATCATCATCGGCGCGCCGCGCTCCGGCTCCGGCAAAACCAGCGTCACCATCGGCATTCTGCGCGCGCTGTCGCGGCGCGGCATCGCCGTACGCGGCGCCAAATCCGGACCGGATTACATCGACCCCGGCTTTCATGCCGCCGCCACCGGCCTGCCCGGCGTCAATCTCGACAGCTGGGCGATGGCGCCGGCGCTGCTCAATTCGCTGGCCTCGGACGCCGCGCGCGAGGCCGAACTGGTGTTCGTCGAAAGCGCGATGGGCTTGTTCGACGGCATCCCCGGCGAGCCGGGCCGTTCCGGCTCGGCCGCCGACCTCGCCCGGCTCTATGGCCTGCCGGTGCTTTTGGTGCTCGACGTTTCCGGCCAGTCGCAGACGGCGGCGGCGGTGGCAAAGGGCTTCGCGGCCTATGATCCTGAGGTGCGCATCGCCGGCGTGGTGCTGAACCGGCTGGGCAGCGAGCGCCATCGCCGCCTTGCCGGCGACGCGATCGAGGCGCTCGGCCTGCCGGTGGTCGGCGCGATCCTGCGCGACCCGACGCTCAACCTGCCCGAACGCCATCTCGGCCTGGTGCAGGCCGAAGAGCATGCCGATCTGATGGCGCATCTCGACCGCCTCGCCGACATGGTGGAGCGCTCGCTCGACCTGGACAGGATCATGGCGCTGGCAGCGCCGATGCCCTCGGCGGCGGCGGATTTTTCCGGCGCACTGCCGCCGCCCGGCCAGCGCATCGCGCTGGCGCAGGACGCCGCTTTTACTTTCCTCTACCCGCATCTGGCGGCGCACTGGCGCAACGCGGGCGCGGAGATCGTGCCGTTCTCGCCGCTTGCCGACGAAGCGCCACGCGAGGATTGCGATGTCTGCTGGCTGCCCGGCGGCTATCCCGAACTGCATGCGGCGAAACTCGCAGCCGCAGGGAACTTCCGCGCCGGGCTGAAGAAATTCGCCGAGACAAAGCCCGTCCATGGCGAGTGCGGCGGCTTCATGGTGCTGGGCGAGGCGCTGGAGGATGCCGATGGCGAAACACGCGAAATGCTGGGCCTGCTTGGCCATTCGACCAGCTTCGCCAGGCGGAAGATGAATCTCGGCTATCGCCGGGCGAAATTGTTGGCGGACTGTCCGCTCGGGCCGGCGGGCACGGTCGTCCGCGGCCACGAGTTCCACTATGCGCAGATGACCGCGCCCGGCAATGACGAGAAGCTGGCGGAACTGGCCGACGGCCAAGGCAACGCGCTCGGCGCGTTCGGCGGGCGGCGCGGCCATGTCACCGGCACGTTCTTCCATGCGATAGCGAAAGGCTGAGGCGCGATGCTTCGCGGGAGACAGTTTACTTTCTTTCTGCAGACAGGCTGCGGCCGGGCAGACTTTGCGCGAGCGGAAAAAAGTAAACTGTCCCCGGTCGCGCCGAGGGGTCACGCATGACAGTGCCGCCCGCGCAAAGGCTTCTCAGCGACCTTGCCCTCTGTCTAGTCTTTTTCACCCGCCTGCCGCTGCCGCGTTTCGAGGTGGAACACTCTACATTCGCGCGGGCGATCTGGGCCGCGCCGGTCGTCGGCCTTGTCGTCGCGCTGATCGGCGGGATTGTTTTTGCCTTCGCCGCCTTGCTCGGTCTATCCGCAGGCCTCGCAGCTGCCTTGGCGCTTGCTGCTACGATGCTCGCCACCGGCTGCCTGCATGAAGACGGGCTGTCCGACACCGCCGACGGTTTCGGCGGCGGTAAGACGCGGGACAAAAAACTGGAAATCATGCGCGACAGCCGCATCGGTACCTATGGCGCATGCGCGCTGGTCTTCTCGATCCTGCTGCGCTGGAGTGCGATTTCCGAACTTGGCGGCCCCGCCGCCGTCCTTTGCGGGCTGATCGCCGCGCATGCCGCGTCGCGGGCGCTGCTGCCTGCTTTCATGCACATGCTGCCGCCCGCGCGGGCCGATGGGCTTTCGGCCAATGCCGGCGCGATTTCATCGGACGCTGCTTTTACTGGCGCGGCGATCGGTGCGGTCGCGCTGCTTGTCCTCGGACTGTCCGGCGCGATTGCCGCCGCGCTCTGGCTCGGCCTTGTCTTCCTCCTGTTCCGCGCTCTCTGCCTCAGTCAGGTCGGCGGCCAGACCGGCGACACGATCGGCGCGCTGCAGCAGGCCGGCGAAATCGCCGTGCTTCTCGTCGCATCCGCCGTCTTCATTTGACTCTTTTCCGGAGATTTTTCCTCTATGCCTTTCAAATCCTTCGATGAACTGCGCACCGCCTGCCAGGACCTGCCGGCCGGCGACGACCGCGCGGCAGCCGCAGTCGCCGCCCGCCAGGATACGCTGACCAAACCGCAGGGCAGCCTCGGCCGGCTCGAAACCATCGTCGCCTGGCTGGCGCGCTGGCAGGGCCGCGACACGCCCAGGCTCGACAAGGTCAAGGTCATCGTCTTTGCCGGCTCGCACGGCGTGACTGCGCAAGGCGTGTCGGCATTCCCGTCGGAAGTCACCGCGCAGATGGTGTCGAATTTCGCCGGCGGCGGCGCCGCCATCAACCAGCTCGCCCGCGCCGCCGGCGCCGAACTCGACGTGATCCCGCTCGAAATCGACCGCCCAACCGGCGATTTTACGCAGGTTCCGGCGATGAGCGAGGAGGAATTCCTCGACGCCGTGTCGATCGGCCACGCCTCCGTCGCGGGAGATCTCGACCTCGTCTGCTTCGGCGAAATGGGCATCGGCAACACCACGACCGCCGCGGCAATTGCAGCGGCGCTGTTCGGTGGCAAGGCCGAGAGATGGACGGGCCGTGGCACCGGCGTCGACGACGCCGGCCTGCAGCGCAAGATCGCGGCAATCGAAAAGGCGCTCAAGCTGCATGCCGAAATCCTCGGCGACCCGCTGAAGGCCGCCGCCGCCGTCGGCGGGCGCGAGCTTGCCGCGATCCTCGGCGCTACCCTTGCGGCCCGCCAGCTCGGCATTCCGGTCCTGCTCGACGGCTTTGTCTCCACCGCCGCCGCGGCGCCCTTGGCAAAACTGCACCCGGCAGGTCTCGCCCACGCGCTCGCCGGCCATGTCTCGGCCGAGGCCGGTCATCGCGGCCTGCTCGCGGCGCTGGAGCTGCCGCCGCTGCTTGAATTGGGCATGCGGCTCGGCGAAGGCTCGGGCGCATGCCTCGCCGTCAACATCGTGCGCTCGGCGCTCGCCTGCCACACCGGCATGGCGAGTTTCGCCGAGGCCGGCGTGTCCGAGAAATAGCCGGCATGATGGCCAGCGGCCGGCAACGCCAGCCCTTTTGTCCGCGATGCCTGCCGCCCCCGATCGAGCGGGAACCAATGATGACGGCAGCCGTTTTTGCTTCAACTATTCGAGGCGAAGGGATTTCACCATGGTTGCCAATTTGTGGAGACATCACAGCGATGTCGGCGATGATCTGGAGGCGCAGATCGCCAGGTTGAGCCGTGAAGTGGCTTCGCTGAAGAAGACGCTGAGCAAGCGCGGCACGGCCGCCTATGAGGACACCAGCGAACGCGCCGCCGATCTCTACGAGGACGTTCTCTCCCGCATCAGCGACGCCATGCCGGACATCAAACGGCAGTCGCGTGCCGTCCAGAAAGCCGCGCATGACAATCCGGTCGCGACTGCGGTTGTCGGAGTCGCCGTGATCGGCCTGTTGCTCGGCCTGCTCGCCCGGCGGTGATTCAGGACGCTCCCGGATTAAGTCCGACAAAAGTTGCCGTTAGTTGTCCCCTACTTCACGAGTTCGAACTCGCCCGGCTTCCAGGTCTTGTCGAACCATGACTCCAGCGGGCCATAGAGGCGAAGAAGAACGTTCCAGCCCTTGCCGGGAACTGTCTGGACCCAGTTGGCCTCATGGCCTTCCGGCGCTGTCGGACCGAACCAGACATCGACCGAGGAGTCGGCGTTGATCACAATGTCTTTCTTGTCGCTCCCGATGCTGGGGAATTGTTGGTCCGTCTGCAGCATCGAACGCGTCTGGTTGTCATACGCAACGAACGACCAGAATTCCTTTGCCGGAATGTTTGGCGGCAGGTGGATCTTATAGGTCTTGCCGCCATCGAACGGCTTGCCGTCCTTGTCGGTCGTGGCCCCGGCGTATTGCGAACCGATGCCGACGCGCTTTATCGCCATGGCCGGCGTGATGCCCGTTGCATAGTAATGGAACAGGACGCGGGCATCCAGATAGCGAACGCCGGGCTGCATAAGAAACTCGTAGCTGCCGCCGACAAAGCCGGTGAACCAGGCACTGTCCGGATAATAATAGGCATCCTCCATGCGGGTCTTGAAGGTGATGGTGCGCGCCGTCGCATTGCCGACGGCCACGGCTTCTGTGAGTATCTTCCTCATCCGCTCGTCGGGTGCGAACGGTTTGCCTTTTACAATGCCGATGGCGGCGAGTTGTCCCAGCACTTCCGGGTGATAGGACTCCTCCGGTTCGTATTGGACGATGTCGTTCACTTCCTCGTAGAAATGGAAATCATTGGCATGGATGGTGTTGAACTCCTTGCCCGAGGAATTGATGATCTTCATCGGCGGCGGGTTGTCGGCTTCCGAAAGAGGATAAACCCTGGCGAATTTCCTGGTGTTTTCGACAGCAGTCGCGGTGCTGCCGTTTTCGAGGAAGCCGCGCCAGAAGAACAGGTTTCCGTAGGTTGACGTCTTAAACACGAAATAGCCTTCGGGTATCTCTCCTTGGTAACCCGGCGGCAAAAGCAGGTATTTCCCGCCCTTGCCTTTGTCCGGTCCGGCATTGCCGACATCGCCGACATATTGGAACCAGTGGTTGTCGATCATGCCTAGGATATTCGGCGGCGTCTCGATGACCAGCGGACCGGCCTTGGTGTCCAGCCACATCAGATTGTAGATGCTTTCGGTGTTGCCGGTCAGGAACAGCGAACGCGAGTCCGCCAGATTTTCGAAGATCAGGATGGTCTGGTTGTTGTCGGCCCCCTGGCTGGCAAATCCAACCCGCATGGCTTCGACCGATGCGCCGGGCATGGCATTGAGAAAAGCATCGACGCCGCGCATGAAGTCGAGATTGTCGTAGATCTTCTCCGATGTGGCGTCGTCCGGGAAGCCATCGAAAAAATTGAGTTTGCCAATCCTGGTGTCCACACTCTCCGGCGTGACGATCGAATCCGGTATCGGCGTCGTCATCTTCATCTTCGGCGCTTCGGCGGAAGCGGCGCCCAAGCCCATCAGCACCATCGCGGCGGTGGCGCAAAGCAGTCTCGTCATGCGTATCATTGCCTTTTCCTCGCTAGTAACCACTGCAACCGTCGGTCGTTCCAGGCGGTTGTCAATCGCGACAGATGCACCATTGAGCCGCAACGGCGTTGCGGCACCACTCATTTTGCGCCAAGGCTGAAGAATGCTTCGAGGATAGTTAAGAATGTCCACGACCCCGGTCATTTCGAACCTGACACTGCATGGTCTGCCGCAGCTGATCCGCCGCGAGCTTGGCGAGCGGACCTTGGCTCGGGCTGTCCGCGCCGCCGGCGTTGACCTCGAAGTGATCGAAGGCGAAAGCTGCTTCATTCCCCAGGCAGCGGCTTTGAGGCTGATCGACACGGCGGCGCGAGCTGCCGGCGAGGCCAATTTCGGACTGCTGATGGCCCCGCAGATGGATGTCGCCAATTACGGAGCATATGGGCAATACATCTACGCCGCCGATACGCTCGGCGTCGCGATCGGCCGGGCTATCGAAGCCCTCGCCTACCACTCCACAGGCGATACGATGACCCTTGCCACCCGCGGTGACGAGGCTCGCTACAGCTATGGCCTCGCCCTCGCTGGCCACCCCGGTTACGACCATGCCGCGAACGTCGCGGCGGGCGCGCTGTCAAGCGTTTGCCGGCATTTCCTGTCCGGCAGTTGGCGGCCGCTCAGGATCGAGCTCGATATCCCCCGGCCGCGCCACGCTGCCCCCTTCGAAGACATGTTCCACTGTCCCGTGGTCTTCAATGCACCTACGATGACCGTTGTGTTCGACCGCGGCTACCTGGACGCATGCGGTCCGGCGCCGGCCGCGGCGCCTATCGTCACCATCACCGACGTGGCGCGGGATCGGCGAGGCGTCGCCCCGCGCGATACGCTGGGCGTCATCTCGGAACATATCCGCCTCCAGGTCCGCGGCGGATCGATCTCGCTCGACAGGACCGCCCGCGCCATGGGCATCAGCATCCGAACTCTGCAGCGCGAGTTGAATCGCGAGGGAACGGATTTCCGCTCCTTGGCGAATACTGCTCGAGCCGGGCGGGCCACTGAGCTGCTCCGCCACACGGATGTCTCGATCACCCGCGTTGCCGCGGAGCTTGGTTATTCCACTCCGGCCAATTTCAGCCGCGCCTTTCGCAGCGCCACCGGCCTGAACCCCAGCGCGCTTCGTGCGGCCGAGCGAACGCTGCCGATGCAGTAGCAGTTGCAATCGCCCAAGAGCGTGTAGTGTCGATCACCGCGATGCGAAAGCGTTTTCTCGTGGTGGTCCCACCTTCAGGGGTGGCGGGCTGAATGGAATGCCCGCTTGCGGCGCGACCAAGCCGCTCCGCCCGCCCAAGCCAGGGGGCAAATTTCACCCACAGCCGAAATTCAAACCGAGGTGCTACCCCTTGCCTGACACGCAATCGCATCGGGAAAGCGTGGATCGCTAACCTTCCTCATCCTGACGTGCGAGCACAGCGACCTCCAAGGACGCACCACTACGCTGATGGTAGTCCTACAAATAGCACTCGACGCCGCGTTCGCCCTGGCGAGTGTATGCGCTGTGTTCGCCGCATTGCTTGCCGTTCAGCATCAGGTCGAAGGGGCACTGGCAATTGCCGCCCTGTGGCGCACGCGCCGGATGGCGGCCGCCGAGCAGCGAGCCCCAGGGCCTGGAACCCGCCGGACGGCTTTGCACCGGCAGCGCAGGCCTCGGCCCTTCCGCGACCGCTGCCTTCGGCGCTGTCGATTGCGCGCCGAGATAGTCGCCATGGATCCAGCCCTTTTGCCCTGCGACCGAGACCAGCCGCCATTTGCCGTCGCGCGCCAGCACCCCAACCTTCTGGCTGGGTTTCAGCGTCGAGACGATCGCCGCGGACGTGCTCGCCTTGGCGCGGAGGTGAACGCGCGAGGTGGTGAACAGCGAAGTTGCCTTGGCCGGGATCTTGCCGACCGGCTTTTCCGGGCGCGGGATCGAACCGGTGGCCATTTGCGACGGGCGCGCCCGAGGGGCGACCGCTTTCCTGGGCGTCGCCGGCAAAGCCGCCTGGCGCTCGACCGACTTCGCCGGCCGGTGCGCGACGTCGGCGCCGCGCCGGCTGGGCGGCTCCTGGGTCATCGCCCAAAATCCGGCCGCCGCAGCGCCGACAAGCAGCCATCTGAGTTTCGGGAGCGTGAATCCAGCCATGCCGGCGATAATGCCGGCAAGGCCTTAAAACGCGGTTGACGGGATCAGGCTCTATCTTCCTGCGCGGCCGTGATCTGTTTCCAAAACCGACTCCCAGTTTTGGGGATCATGCCTGACGAACCCGCGCGAGCGCCACAGCAGGAACACCATCACCGAAACGTTCAGCAGGTTCCAGGCGATGCCGTTGAGGAATGCGGCCGCATAGGAGCCGGTCAGGTCGTAGATCCAGCCCGACATCCAGCCGCCGAGCGCCATGCCGACGACCGTGGCCATGACGACCACGCCGACGCGCCGCCCGGCTTCCGCCGCCGGCATGTATTCGCGAACGATGATGGCGTAGCACGGCACGATGCCGCCCTGCGACAGGCCGAAGATAAAGGAAACGACATAGAGCGAGGCAAGCCCGTCGAAGGGGATGTAGAAAAGCAGCGCGAGGCCTTGCAGCACCGAGCCGATGAGCAGCGTCTTGATGCCGCCGATCCGGTCGGCGAGAAAGCCGGAGCCTAGCCGGCTGACGATGCCCGCCGCCAGCATCAGCGACAGCATCTCGGCGCCGCGCGCCACGCCGTAGCCCAGGTCCATGCAGTAGGCGACGATATGCACCTGCGGCATCGACATCGCCACGCAGCAGGCGACGCCGGCAACGACCAGCAGCGCCTGCAGCACCGGCGGCGATATTGTGATCGGCTGAACGCGCGCCCGGGACGGCGCACCCTGCGCATGCCCGTGGCCATCGGCGGGCTGCCTGCGCCGAAGCAGGAGCAGCAGCGGGATCATCGCCGCAATGCAGATGATGCCGATGCCGACATAGGTGGCGCGCCAGCCATCGGAGACGAGAAAGCCCTGCATGCCTATCGGCCATATCGCGCCAGCGATATAGTTGCCGCTCGCCGCCACGCCGACGGCGACGCCGCGGCGGCGGTCGAACCAGTGCGAGATGTCGGCGATCAGCGGCCCGAACGTCGCCGACGAGCCGGCGCCGATCAGGACGCCCTGCACGAGCGCAAATTGGGTGACGGAGGTGGTCAGCGCCGCGAGGATGAAGCCTACGCCCATCACCAGCGCGGCAATGATGCCGGGCCCCATGAAGCCGAAACGGTCGATGAAGCGGCCGATGACGAGATTGCCGAGCGCAAAGCCGATCATCGTCAGCGTGTAGGGCAGCGAGGCGTCGCCGCGATCGACCCCGAATTCGGCCTGCACCGCCGGCAGCACCACCACGACCGCCCACATGCCGACACCGCCGAGCGTCGACAGCAGCGTAGAGATCGCCAGCCGCCGCCAGGCGTAGGCGCCATCGATGTCGGAGGCGGCATGCGCGCCCGTTGATCTCGTCATTGTCTGCCGCATTCCAATTTTGCCCACATATGGGGCGTGTCCTTGGGCAGTCTTGGCCGGATTGCACTGGCTTGGCAGCGCCACAGGCGCATTTTCGAGGCGCCAACGCTCCCTTACCGACTCCGTGCCGCCTACAGAGCCTCCGCGCCCATCACCTCGGCGATCTCCTCAAGCAGCCGCGTGTCGTCGCCCGCCATGCCGTCCATCGACATCATCCGCGAAACCACCGTCGCGCCGATCCTTTCCTCCACCGTGCCCTCGGCATAGGCGTAGTAGATAATCGCGCGGCGGCCGTCCCGATGGGCGCGGCCCTCGATCTGCTGCAGCTGAATGGCGCTGTGGCGAAGGTCGTGCACCACAAGCGAGCGCTCGCGTTCTCCGCCCGGCATCTCGCCCTGATGCAGCGAGATCGATTCGGTGACGGTGAAGACCACGGCATCAAGCTGGCCGGTCTGGAAGGCCACCCGCGTCGCTTCGTTGGCTTCGCCTGAACGCTCGCCATTGATTTCGCCGACCGACCAGCTGCGCGCGCGCAGCTTTTCCGTCAGCATGGCGCTGGTTTCGAGGAAAGCGACGGAGATCGCCACCTGCTGGCCGTTGGCCAGCAGATCCTCGACGAATTCGACCGTACCCGAAGTGCGGATCAGGCTCGCCTTCTGGCGGAACCGCAGATCGGCGGCCCAACCCGCCGGCTTGCGGGTGCTGCCGCCGGCCAAGCCCAGCTCGCGCCTAAACTCGCGCCACGTCGCATCGTAGAGTTTCTTGCCGGCCGGCTCGAGAGCTACCGGCGCAAGCTCGCGCTGCACCTCCGGCCAACCGGCAATGTTTTCGGGGCGGCGGCGCATGCCGATGGCGTTGCGGCCCCTGTAGAGCAGGTCCGACATCAGCTTGCGGTCGCGCTCGTTGGGCTCCCACGACCAGTTCTTCCAGCGGCCTTTGGCGCGGCCGATGCCGAGCCGCTTCATCAGCTTGCGGAACTCGTCGATCTCGCCGCTTGAGCCGCCGGTGGCGTAGGCGAGCAGCTTGCCAAGATAGGAGAGTTCGTGCGGCGACTGCCCCGCCGTCGCGCTCATGTAGATGGTGAACTCCGCGGCCGCAGCCATCTGCCGGCAGACTAGGCCCTGCTGCGCATTGGGATTGCGGATGCGGTGGCTCTCGTCGATGACGACGATCGGCCACACGCGCTTCGGCGTGCCGAGCCGGGCAAGCTCGTTGTTCTTCGCCCGCGTCGAGCGCTTGGTGCTGACCGCCGGTGGCGCCATCAGCGATTTGGTCCGCTCGAAATTCATGATGGTGACGCGTTTGCCGGCATCAGGCGAATGCGCGATGGTGCGCCGCCATTGCGGGATGGCGCCCTTCGGGCAGATCACCAGCACGTCCTTTTCCGGCATCGCCGAGATCGCCAGCCAGGCAGACAACGTCTTGCCGAGCCCGGTCAGGTCCCCGAGCAGGAAGCCCGGCCGACCCTCCTTGCGCGACGCGAGGATCGCCTGGCTCGCCTCGACCTGGTGCGGTCGCGGGATGAAATCGTGGTCGCGGTCCGGCCCGGCCATCGTGATCGAAGGGTTCATGCCGCCTGCCCCGCGCACCAGCCGGACGACCATGCCCACTGGAAATTGTAGCCGCCGAGCCAACCGGTCACGTCGACCACCTCGCCGATGAAATAGAGCCCCGGAATCGATTTCGCCTCCATGGTTTTCGAATCGAGGTCGCGCGTGTCGACGCCGCCCAACGTCACTTCCGCCGTGCGGTAGCCTTCCGACCCGGCCGGCTTGACCCGCCAGCCATTGACAGCCGCCTCGAGCTTGCGCAACGCCTTGTCGGAGAAATCGGCGAGGTTGCCCGTGGCGTTCGCATGTTCGGCGATCGTCTGCGCCAGCTTCTTCGGCAGGAACGACGCGAGTGCTGTCTGCGCCGCCTGCTTTCCATTCTCGGCGCGGGCCCTGCGCAGCTCTGCAAAAACGTCGGTTTCGGGCAGCATCGAGATGCCGATCTCCTCGCCCTCGCGCCAGTAGGACGAGATCTGCAGGATTGCCGGGCCGCTGAGGCCGCGATGCGTGAACAGCATGGCTTCCGAAAATTTCGTCTTGCCGCAGTACACGACCGCGTCGACGGCGACGCCGGAAAGCGGCGCGAGCCGCCCCAGCGTATTCTGGTCGAAGGTCAGCGGCACCAGCGCCGGGCGGGTCTCGACGATCCGCAAGCCGAATTGGGCGGCGACATCGTAGCCGAAGCCGCTGGCGCCCATTTTCGGGATCGACTTGCCGCCGCTCGCCACCACCAGAGATTTCGTGCGGACCGTCCCATCGTTCAGCACCAGCACAAACCCGTGATCGGATTTCTCAATGGTTTCGACCCGCGTCGAAAGGCGCAGTTCCACCCCAAAACGCTTCATCTCGCCGACCATCATGTCGATGATCTGCCTGGCCGAGCCGTCGCAGAAGAGCTGGCCCAGCGTCTTTTCGTGCCAGGCGATGCCGTGCCGCTCGACCATGGCGATGAAGTCGCGCTGCGTGTAGCGGGCGAGCGCCGAAATGCAGAAATGCGGGTTCTGCGAGATAAAGTTCTTCGGGCTGGAATGGAGGTTGGTAAAATTGCAGCGGCCGCCGCCGGAGATGCGGATCTTTTCGCCGGGCGACGCGGCATGTTCGACGACCAGCGCCGAGCGGCCGCGCTTGCCCGCCTCCACGGCGCACATCATGCCCGCCGCCCCCGCCCCGATCACCACCACGTCGAAAGATTCCAAGCCGTATCTCCTGCCGAAACGGCTCACCTATAGCACCCAGGCGGAAGATGGGAGTCGCAGGCGAAAAGCCGTTGGACCATTCGATTGACGCAGCCTAGCCGTTGCAACTCGATCGCTCGCTTGCGAAACCGCCGCCATGAACCGGCAATCGAACCTTCTCGCGGCATTCTGGATGGCCTGCTCGCTGGCCTGCATGCTCCTGATGACCATTGCCGGCCGGGAGACCACGCGCGAGCTCGACGTGTTCCAGGTAATGGAGATGCGCTCCGTCGTCGGGCTGTTCATGCTCTATCCGCTGATCCGGATCGCCGGCGGCTTTGGCGCGATGCGGACGCAGCGTCCCTGGCAGCATGTCGGCCGCAACATCGCCCACTATGCCGGCCAGTTCGCCTGGCTGCTGGCGCTCACCATGATCCCGCTGGCGCAACTCATCGCCATCGAGTTCACGGCCCCGATCTGGACCGCCCTGCTCGCGGTCAGCTTCCTCGGCGAGCGCATGAACATCTGGAAGATCACCGCGATCGTGCTCGGGCTGATCGGCGTGACGATCATCGTGCGCCCCGGCGTCGACGCCTTCGATCCCGGCCAGCTTGTCGTGCTTTCTGCCGCCTTCGCCTTCGCGATCTCATTTGCGATGGTGAAATCGCTAACCCGCACCGAAACCGTAGTTGCGATCATCTTCTGGATGCTGATCATCCAGTCGATCATCGGCCTCGTTCCCGCGATCTACGTCTGGCAGCAGCCCTCGGCTGAAGTCTGGCCGTGGATCCTGGTCATCGCGTTTGCCGGATCCTTCGCGCATTACTGCATGGCCCGCGCCATGGTGCATGCCGACGCGACGGTGGTGATGCCGATGGATTTCCTGCGCGTGCCGGCGACGGCGGCCGTTGGCTGGCTGCTTTATTCCGAGCAGATCGACGCGCTTACCGCGCTCGGCGCAGCACTCATCCTGACCGGCAATCTGCTCAATCTGGCGGGCAGGACGACGCGCCCGCAGCCCGCCTGACGCGCCCGATGCGCTCCTGAAGTCCCGTCACTTCTTCAGGAAATTCCAGGGCGTCGCCTTGCGCGGCGTTGCGGCGTCGCCGGCGGTCCCGGCCTTGGCGACCTTTGCGCGGCCGATGCTGTAGCCCGACTGGATAACCGTCACGCCGTCCAGCACGAACAGTTGCGTCGTTTCGAGACCCGGCTTCAGCACGCCCGATATCGACACGGGCTCATATATCTCGGTCAGCTTGTAGGGCCGCTCGGAAGTGACGTGGACCGTCTGGTTGGGCGGAGGCGGCGGCACGTGGGCGCAAAGGCCGCCCCATGGCAGGAGCATGAACTCGTAGACAAGATCGCCTTCGCGATCGACAGGCAGCAGGTACCCGGTCAGTTCGATCGTCTTGCCCTGAAGATCCCACGCCAGCGTTTCGCCGCCCTGGCCGCCGCTCGCAGCAGTCGTTGCCGGAGGTTTGCCGCTCTCCGGCCGCAGTTCGCTCCAGCGGATTTTCAGGGTGTCGACAGAGGCGCTTGCCGCGCCGAAGAACAGAAGGCAGGCGGCCGCCGCGCATCCAGTGAATTTGAAACGGTTGCCCACCGGCAGCTCTCCACTTGTCATCGACGTGAGTAAAGGGCGTTGGCCGGCGTACGTCAATTGTACGAGTGTGCACGCTATCGAAGGCCGATAAATGGCCCCGTACGCGGCCCGAACAGGCGCCAGTTGGTCGGCTGCTCGCAGAAACCGGCGTCATAGGGCCGGTCCGTGCACGCCCAGCGGTATGTCTGGGTGGAGTCCGGACCGAGGCAGCCGGAAGCCAAAGCTGCCGCCGCCAGCATCGCCAAGACCAGGTATAGCCGCATCGTCAGACCTCCGTTTGCGCCAACCCGGCGCGGACCGCCCGTCACACTACCGCCGACGGAATGAATACGCCGGGAGCCACGTCAAACGCAAACAACTCCTCGGCGGCAGATTCATGTTGTTCGCGCTTTTGCCCTCGCGAACCAGCAGCAACGCTTCAACCGCTCTGCTCGTCAACGGCGACATCGAATGAAACAGCTTGCAACCAAACCGCGTATCGGGCGACATCTTCCGGTTACAGTAGGCGTCGAAATAGCGGCGTTCCACGCAACCGACTGAGCCGGTCAACCTCCACTTTTGTCGACAGTTTTTCGCCGAAGGCACTCGCCCCGGAGCAATCCCGCTGTCTCTTAGGAAAGTACCAAGATGTCTCTCACCAGCACCTATTCCCACCTCGCAACCAAGACCGAGTTCCAGGCCAGCAGCTTCGAACCCGGCGACCAGCTTTTGCCGGAGGTGACCGGCCTGTCGAATGGCGGCTTCGCCGTCGCCTACAACAATAACAACATTGCCGACGGCTTTGTCCTGGTCGACTTCTACGATGCCGCCCACAACCCGGTCGGCACGTTCAAGATACCTTTTGACGCGACCACCAAGGCCATGGGCCAGCCGCAGCTGATCGAACTCGATAACGGGAATGTATTGGTGACCTGGGAGAATGATGTGCCCGGCGCTGCCGGCGTCAAGGGTCATTTGTACACGACCGCCGGGGAACCGATCGGCGGTGAGATCTATCTCATGTTGGGCATAGCTGACGGCGTGGATAGAGACGTTCAGGTCGCAGCCCTGGAATTCGGCGGATTCGTGGTTACGCAAACATCAGGGGGCAACGTCTCCCAAACTCGCTACACCAACGAGGGCGTAAAAATCGATACCGGCCAGCAGGTCAATACGCTCTCAGGCCACCAGGCAGACGGCGCCGTCGCGGCTTTGAGCACCGGCGGCTATGTCGTCACCTATACCGACACCGATCTGGCCGACCAGACGACGATACGCGCCCGTATCTACAATGCCGACGGCTCGACGCATGTGAACGACTTCAACGTCGCCACTGGCGCCGACAACACCCAGTCGAAGGTGGTCGGCCTGGCAGACGGCAAATGGGCGGTGGTCTATACCGACACCGGCTGGGACGGCGCCGACAGCGGCAATTCGGGCATCGCGCTGCAGATTTTCAACGGCGGCGCCAACATCACGCCTGGCAGCTTCATCCGCGTCAACAATCCTTCCACGCAGGCCGATATCGAACCCGACATCGCGGTCCTGGAGAACGGCTTCATCGTGGTCAGCTGGACCAGGCAGTATACCGTGACCGATTCCGATGTCATAGCGCGCGTGTACACCGCTGAGGGTGTCGCGGTGATGGGTGAATTCCGCATCACCGTTTCCGCCGATATGGATGTGAAGTCGGCTGTCGCCGGGCTGCTTGCCGGTCAATTCGTCACCGCATGGCAGGACAACACCACCGACGGCAGTGGCGGACAGATCGGCGCCCAAATAACGGAGATCGTGCGCACCACGACCGGGGATGGTACGGGCGACTTTTTCATAGGCGATGAATTGCGCGACATCGTTCACGGCCTCGGCGGTCAGGACTACTTTGTCGGCGGCGGCGGCAACGACGAACTGAACGGCGGCAGCGAAGACGATCTGCTCTCCGGCGGCGACGGGAACGACCTGCTCAACGGCGGCACGGGCATCGACATGATGTACGGCACCGATGGCAACGACACGCTTGACGGCGGCGTCGGCGCCGACACCATGTACGGCGGCACCGGCAACGACACGTTCATCGTCGACAACATCGGCGACAAGGTTTTCGAAGCGAATGGGGCCGGCACGGGCATTGATACCGTCCGAACCTCCGTCAACTATTCGGTGGTCGCGCAGTTCGTCGAGAAGATGGTGTTGCTTGGCACCGGCTCGATCAACGCCGTCGGCAACAATCTGAACAACACCATCACTGGCAACGATGGCAACAACGCCATCGACGGGCGCGGCGGTGCCGACACCATGACGGGTGGATTGGGCAACGACACCTATTACGTCGACAATGCGGCCGACAAGGTGGTCGAGGCGAACGGAGCCGGCACCGGCACCGATACGGTGAACTCGTCCGTGACCTATTCGGCCGCCGCGCAATTCGTGGAGAACATCACGCTGACCGGAACCGCAGTGATCAATGCCACGGGCAACAATCTCGCCAACACGATCGCCGGCAATGCCGCAAACAATGTTCTTACCGGGGCGCTCGGCGCAGATGCCTTCTTGTTCCGGACCGGGCTGAACGGCACGACCAACGTCGACACCATCACTGACTTCAACGTTGTGGATGACATTATCCAGCTTGAAGATTTTATCTTCACGCAAGCCGGTGGTGGCGGCGGTGGCGGCCTCGGCACCTTGTTGGCCGGCCAGTTCAGGACCAATAACACAGGCGCCGCACAGGACGCCGACGACCGTATCATCTACGAAAGCGACTCTGGCAAGCTTTGGTACGACAGCAACGGCAACGCCGCTGGCGGCAACTACCTGTTCGCCGACCTCGCTTCCGGACTGGCGCTTACCAACGCCGATTTCTTCATCGTTTGAGGCGGATCGCCGCCGGCTGCAGGCCGGGGAAAACACTCGTTTCGGATTTTCGACATCCGGCGAGCCCGTTGATCGGCCCGAAAACAACAGGGATGCGCGCCGGAGCGAACTTCCGGCGCGCATCCCTGTTTCGTGCACGACCCATACGCCTGTCCGCTAAACCCATGCCGCCGGGATCAACCAGGCCCCCCGCAAGTCCACCCACTTGCGCGTGCAGGTTGAATGGAGCAATCTGGGTACTCCCAGATCTACGGGGGCCTCGAGAAGCGGCCAGTCTGGGCTCCGCGTGGAAATATCATCGCGGGGCGGAGATTTTAGCACACGCGACGGCACTTGCCGGTCTTCAGTATTCTGCCTGCAGGCGGACCGGATGCATGCGATCCACGAATATGGATTGCGGTAGTGTGGGGGATACTGTGGCCGCATTCACATCTCCAGGAAACGAGAACGCGCTCTGCCGCGCTGGCCTGATGGCCGACGCCAATGGCGCCGCCGCCGGGCGCCGCGCTATCTTCGCCACGCCCGGCACCGGGCTGGCAATGATTGCGCGGATCGCACCGCGCGGCCGGTCCCTCCGCAGCAAACACAAGGCTTAGCGAAACGAACCATCCTTCATCATCCGCAAACGGAGATTACCATGCCTATGGGACGCATCGGACAGGAACTCATCGTCAATTCGACGGTAACGGGTTCACAATTCGATCCATCGATCACGGCACTGGCCGACAGTCGCTTCGTCGTGACGCGGACGCACAGTGATGGCGTTGACCAAAACATCCTCGGCCGGATCTTTAATTCCGACGGCAGCGTCGCCGGTAACGACTTCCCCATAAACACAACGACAGCGAACGTCCAATCAATGTCTTCGGTGACGGCGCTGACTGACGGCCGCTTTGTCGTGACGTGGCGCTCTCTCGGTGTTGGCATCAACGCCGACATCCGCGCCCCGCGTCTACAATGCCGACGGCAGCCCCGACCTTACAGTCAACATGGGCGACGACTTCATCGTCAACTCTACATCGACGAGTGATCGACTTTATTCACTGACCACGGCGCTGGCCGATTTCACAGGAGGAAATGATGGGCGTTCAATCGACAGACATCTATATCGAACAGACCGACGGCCCCTCGGCCATCATCTACGTAGCCGCTGACGAGACATGGACGATCCTTTCGGGCGTCCTCGTCGGTTCGCAGGACAATCACGGCATCGTTAGCATCCATGCGCGCAGCACGCTCATCAATAATGGCTACATCTTTTCCGGTGACCTGCAAGGCTACGGTGTTCGATTTTTTGACGTCGACGGTGCGATCACAAACAACGCCGGAGCCAGCATTGTCGGAATGAGCGGTTTGTCCATCGCCAGCGGAACCGTCAACAATCACGGCTCAGTGAATGGTTATCGGGTTAGTGGCGTAAGCATGAGCAGCAGCGTCCTGAACAACGACGGTGAGATCTTCGGCAGGACTGAGGGAGTCTTCGCGGCCGGCGGCAATGGCGGCGTCATCAACAACTCGGGCGTGATCTCATCGGACGGTAATGGAATCTGGGTCAACATCGAAAGTCCGTCGGCAATATGGACCATCGACAATGCCGCCGGCGGGATCATCAGGGGAACGCAGGCTGCGATTTTCACCTCCACTCCCTTCTTCGGGGGTCCGGGAATCTCGCTCAACAACCGTGGCCTGATCGACGGCGACATCAACTGTACGGCAGGCGGCAGCAACGACAGCATCGTCAACCGCGGCACGATCGACGGCGACGTGTTCCTCGGCAGCGGCAATGACATCTACAACGGCGTGGCGGGCCTCGTCACGGGGGCCATCCTGGGTGACGCGGGCAACGACACGCTGCGCAGCGGCGCCGGCAAAAATACGCTCGACGGCGGCGACGACAACGACACGCTTGACGGCGGCGTCGGCGCGGACACCATGATCGGCGGCAATGGCAACGATACCTACTTTGTCGACAGCATAGGCGACAAGGTGTTCGAGGCGAACGGTGAGGGCACCGGCACGGACACCGTGCAGACCAGCGTCAGCTTCTCGGTGGTGTCGCAGTTCGTCGAGAACATGGTGCTTTTGGGCACCGGCTCGATCAGCGCCATCGGCAACAACCTTGACAACACCATCACCGGCAATAGCGGCAACAACGCCATCGACGGGCGCGGCGGCATTGATGTCATGCAAGGTGGCTTGGGCAACGACACCTATTATGTCGACAATGTGCTCGACCGCACGATCGAGGCCAATGGCGCCGGCACCGACACCGTCGACACCACCGTGTCCAAGGCTTTTGTCGACCAGTTCGTCGAGGTGATCCGGCTCTCCGGCTCGGGCAACATCAACACCACAGGCAACAGCCTCGCCAACACCATCGTCGGCAACGGCGCCAACAACGGGATAAATGGCCGCGAAGGCAGCGACACCCTGACGGGCGGCTACGGCAACGACAGCTTCGTGTTCAACACGGTTTTGGGCGCAGGCAATATCGACACCATCACTGACTTCAACGTTGTGAATGACATTATCCAGCTTGAAAATTCTATCTTCACACAAGCCAGTGGTAGCGGCGCGGGTGGTGTCGGCACCTTGTTGGCCGGCGGGTTTAGAACCAACCTGACCGGCACCGCACAGGACGCCGACGACCGTATCATCTACGAAAGCGACTCTGGCAGGCTTTGGTACGACAGCAACGGCAACGCCGCCGGCGGCAACTACCTGTTCGCCGACCTCGCTTCCGGGTTGGCGCTTACCAACGCCGATTTCTTCATCGTGTGAAGTTCGCGGATCGGTCGTTGTGCAGCGGCAATACAATCTAAGACAGCGGCGGCGGGTTAAAGACGGCGCGGGTTTTGCGAAACTGGTAGGAGCGTGGCTTGCGGGGGGCAGCGGAATGAGCGTGTTTTTTCTCGGAACTTGCCGGCTGTACGATGCGGCCCGTCTTCTGCGAACTCAGGGCACAGAGACCGCAATTCCGCCATCACCTGGCACGCAGCCGCCGCATCGGTTCATGTCGCCGCGCCAGATGCTACAGTTCGTTCAGCATATGCGCGGACGGCCTTACCACTACACAGACGCCAACCTTCATCTGATCTCGACCGAGGCTTACGATGCTATCGCTGCGGGACTGGATCGGTCAGAGGTGCTTGCGAATGTTAACGCCATGAGGCCAACGTTGCACGAACACGCCGCCTTCGTGATCGAGGTGTCGACTTCTGCGGAGCACATGGTAGGGCCGCTGGCGATCGGCACGTTCCTCGGCAACAGGCTGGGAGAGAATGCGGGACGCAGCATCCATTCACTGACGCGCGCGGAGATAGTCGCGACATTGGCGGAAGCCCGCCGCCACCTCGGCGGTCGGCCGGTAGTGTGGGTTTCTTATGCCGCTCCGTTGCGCCCTGATCTAATCGCCAAGCAGAAGAAGGTAGCGGACGCCCTGCGGATCATCGCCGAGCGCCTTGGCGACGCCCTTGTCGACGCCTATTCGGAAATGCGTTCTTTCGGACAGGAGCGCATTTTCAAGGATTGGCGAAAACGATACCGATCACTACTCGGCCTTGGCCATTGGCCGCCTGGCTAGGCTGATTTCAGACAAGCTGCCGGCTGCGCAATCAGCCGCGGCCTAGCGGTTCATCATGATGTCGGAATAGGTACCCTCGTCCACAACGCGCAAATGCTCGATCGCAGCGACATGGTAAGCGGAGCCGGCACGGAACTGCGCCTTGATGTGCCGCCGCAGGCCACGGTTGGTGTCGATCGGCCTTCCTGCTTCGTCGAGGCCGGTGTAGCGCTCGTCGAAGCGATAGAGGAGCCGGAAATGCCACGCATGCGGCAGTGCGCGGCGGGCTTGCTCGACCTCATGAAAGACCGGGGCCTGCTCGCCAATCGCGAGTTGGCAATGTTCGACCGGATGTCGGCCGAACATTCCGGGCGGAACGGTTGAAGAACAGAAAAGTCTCGTTAAGACGTGAGACGCGTCTTACACGGTCTTACGTTCTTCTCTTGTTCCGTGTCACAAGCGGCTAAGTCGTTGAATTATATGGTGGGTGCGACAGGGATCGAACCTGTGACCCGCTGATTAAGAGTCAGCTGCTCTACCAACTGAGCTACGCACCCACACCATCGGACGACCGATGCAGGCGCGATATAGCCACAGCTTCGGGGCCTGTCCAGCCCCCGCCGCCTTCATTCGCGCCAAATCGTCGGCCTGTGCCATTCGGTCACGCGTAGAGCACGCCTTCCGCTACCTTCACCGCGTTGCCGCCGATCCGGGCGGCCGCCATGGCGGAGTTTTCGACGTCGATCTCCAGCCTGATGCGCGACGGGCGTCCCATTTCGACGCCCTGCTCGATCCAGAAGCGCGACGGCCCCTCCGGCGGCGCATCGAACTGCATGATCACGCCGGCGAAAGCCGCCGCCGCCGAGCCCGTCGCCGGATCCTCGTAGGAGGGCGAGCCGGGCACGAACATGCGCGCATGGAACGAGTTGTCGCGGCTGGCCGTCTCGCGGCAATAGACATAGGCGCTGGCGGTCTTGCCGTCGCCGCGCTGTGGTGAAAGCTCCCGCCATGCCTGGTTGTCGAGCCGCGCCCGGCGCGCCGCGTCGAGGCCGGAAACCGGGATGGCGATGTAAGGCACGCCGGCCGACCAAAGGCCGACGCGGTGGTTCTCGAAGCCGATCTCGTGCGGCGCGAGACCCACCGCCGCGCCGATTGCGGCGGCATCTGCCGAAAGCGCCAGCTTTTCGGGAACTTGCGGCAGGTCGAATTCGGCGAATGTCGCCGCCTTGCCGCCGGTGACGGCGCAGCGCACCGGGCCGATATTCTCCTCGAACACGAAGATGGCAGCCGCGCCCTCGCCCTCCTGCGCTTCGTAGAGCGCGATCGCCGTGCCGACCGTTGGGTGGCCGGCAAACGGCATCTCGTAGACCGGCGTGAAGATGCGCACCCGGGCCCTGTGCGAAGCGTCGCGCGGCGCGGTGACGAAACTGGTTTCGGAGAGGTTGAACTCGCCGGCTATGCGCTGCATGGCGCCTGTGTCGAGCCCCTCGGCGTCGAGCACGACGGCGAGCGGATTGCCGGAGAGCCGCTGTCCGGTGAACACGTCGTAGATCACATATTTGCGTCCCTGCATCGGACTGCCCCTGAACATGAGCGAAATTTAACTTGTAATCCGCCCCGAACGGCATGACCTGTCGCTGAGAGGGATTTCCGAACGCATTGGGGTCCGGCATGGACCAGATTGTCAACCGGCCAGAGGCCGAAACCCGACGCTCCATCGAGTCGGAGCTCGGGCTTGACGGCCGCACGCCTGGCAGCAGGCGTCGCCCGGGCTTGCGTTACGCGGCCGCCGGCCTCGTCCTGGTGGCAGCCGTGGCGGTAGGCTCCTATTTCTGGCTCGGCCGGTCCGGAGCGGAACCGGCCTATGCAACCGTCGCAGCCGAGATCGGCGATCTCGTCGTCGAGGTGTCGGCCACGGGCACGCTGCAGCCGCTGATCCAGGTCGACATTTCCAGCGAGCTTTCCGGCGTCGTGCGCGAAGTCGCCGTGAACGAGAACCAGGAGGTCAAGAAGGGTGATGTGCTCGCCGTCCTGGATACCGCGCGGCTTTCGGCACAGGTCGAGCGGGCGGAAGCCTCGGCCAAGGCCGCGGAGGCGAAGGTGGAAGACACCCGCACGACGCTCTCCGAAACCGAAAGGGCGCTTTCCCGCGCCGAGCAGCTTTCGAGCCGCGGCATGGTCGCCGACCAGGCGCTGGAAACGGCGCGCGCCGCCCGTGACCGCGCCGACAGCGCCGTCGCCATGGCCGAAGCCAATCTGGCGATTGCGGTCGCCGAACTGAAGCTGCAGCAGGCAGACCTGCAGAAAAGCACCATTTATGCGCCGATCGACGGCATCGTGCTCACCCGTTCGGTCGATCCCGGCCAGACCGTCGCCTCCTCGCTGCAGGCGCCGGTTCTTTTCGTCATCGCCGCCGACCTGAAGAAGATGGAACTGAAAGCGGCGATCGACGAGGCCGACATCGGCGGGGTGCGCCCCGGCCAGACGGCGCGCTTCACCGTCGATGCGTTTCCCAACCGCCGCTTCGACGCCGAGATTCGCGACATTGCCTTCGCCTCGGTCACCACCGAAGGGGTCGTCACCTATGACGCGCGCCTCGACGTCGACAATGCCGAACTGCTCCTGCGCCCGGGCATGACCGCCACGGTTTCCGTGACGACGCGCGAGGCAGGCGGGGTGCTGACGGTGCCGAGCGCCGCCTTCCGCTACCGGCCGCCGGTTGAGAACGCCTCGCGCGGCTGGAGCCTCGAAAACCTGTTCATGCCGCGCATGCGGCGGGGCGGCGATCGGCAGCGCCAGCAAAGCGCCGCGCCCGACGGCGAACGCACGCTCTATGTGCTCACGGGCGGCGCGCCGGAGCCGGTCAAGGTCAGGACCGGAGCGACCGACGGGGAGCGGACGGAAATCCTGTCCGGCCTCTCGGCCGGCGATTTGGTGGTCACCGGCACGGCGCGGGAACGGAACTGAGCGGCATGTTCGGCAAGACCCTGATCAGCTTCGACAAGGTCTGGAAAACCTACGGCAAGGGTGAAGCCAAGGTGCATGCGCTGGCGGGAGTCGATCTCGCCATCGCGCGCGGCGAGTTCGTCGCGATCATGGGCCCGTCCGGCTCCGGCAAGTCGACCGCCATGAACATCATCGGCTGCCTCGATACGCCGACCTCCGGCCGCTACGGCTTCCTCGGCGTCGATGCCGGGCGGCTCGACCGCAATCGCCGCGCCCTCCTGCGCAACCTTCATGTCGGCTTCGTCTTCCAGGGCTACAATCTGCTGGCGCGGACCACGGCGGCCGAAAACGTCGAACTGCCGCTGATTTATCGCGGCGTTGCCGCCGCCGAGCGCCGCTCGCTCGCGATGCGGGCGCTGGCGGAGGTCGGCCTTAGCGGCCGCGAAAGCCATACGCCGGCCGAGCTTTCCGGCGGCCAGCAGCAGCGCGTGGCGATCGCCCGCGCCATCGTCACCCGGCCGACGCTGCTCGTCGCCGACGAGCCGACCGGCAATCTCGATACGGCGCGCAGCCACGAGATCATGAGCCTGGTGACCCGTCTCAATCGCGATCTCGGCCTTACCATCGTCATGGTGACGCACGAGGCCGAAATCGCCGCCTATGCGGAGCGCACCATCCGCTTCCTTGACGGCCACGTCGCCTCCGACACAAGCAACCGCGAGGCGGCGTGATGTTCCTCGAAACCGTTCGCCTGGCGCTTATCTCGGTCCGCCGCAACGTGCTGCGCTCCTTCCTGACGCTGCTCGGCATCGTCATCGGCGTGGCCGCCGTCATCGCCATGATCACGATCGGCTCGGGCACCACCGAGAAGGTCAAGGGCGACATTTCCAAGCTCGGCAGCAATCTTCTCGTCGTGCGGGCCGCGCGGCCGGACAGGTCCGGCTCGACCTCGTTCACGCCGCCCGCGCTCGACGACAAGGACGTGGCCGGGCTGCGGAGCGGCCTGACCGACGTCAGGGCCGTATCCGCCACGGCGCAGCGCCAGGTCCGGGTCGTGTATGGCGCGGAAAACGTCGCCGCAGACGTGAACGGCGCCGATACGGATTATCTCATCGCGCGCGACTGGAACGCCGCTTCCGGCCGCGTCTTCACCGAGTCCGAGGTGCGCGGCGGAACCAATGTCTGCGTTGTGGGCGAAACCGTGCGCTCGGAATTCTTCGGAGCAGGCGATCCCGCCGGGCAGTCTATCCGCGTCGGCCGGATGAGCTGCCGGATCATCGGCGTCCTGGAGCGCAAGGGCACTTCCGGCTTCGGCCAGGATCAGGACAATGTGGTAGTGATGCCGCTGATCGCTTTCCAGCGCCGCATCGCCGGCGATCGCGATATCGACAGCATCTATGTGTCGGCCGCAGATGGCGTGGCGACTTCGACGGTCCAGGCCGACATCGAGACCATCCTGCGCGAGACGCGCCGTATCCCACCCGACGGCGACGACAATTTCCAGGTCCGCGACATGACGCAGATCGCCGACGCCATGGCAAGCGCCACCACGACAATGACCGGCATGCTGGGCGCGGTCGCCGCCGTCAGCCTGCTTGTTGGCGGCATCGGCATCATGAACATCATGCTGGTCTCGGTGACCGAGCGGACGCGCGAGATCGGCATCCGGCTGGCGATCGGCGCGCACGAGAAGCACATACTGATCCAGTTCCTGGTCGAGGCGACGGTGCTGTCGCTGCTCGGCGGCCTGATTGGCATTGCGCTGGGACTGGCCTTGGCGGGCGCAGCGTCGCTGACGCTGTCGATCCCGTTTGCGCCGAGCCTCGCCGTCATTCTTCTGGCGGTGGGATTTTCCGCGCTGATCGGCATGGTGTTCGGCTTTTTCCCGGCGCTCCGCGGCGCACGGCTGGATCCGATCGACGCGCTGAGGCATGAGTGAGGGCAAGCCGCCGGAACTTGAATAGCGATGCGATGTAAACTATAGTTCACATGTGATCGAAGTCCGGCAGACGACCACATTCTCAGTTTGGGTGAATGGTCTCCGGGACTCCGAGGCCAGGGCGCGCATAGCGTCCCGTATCGACCGTCTGACCCTTGGCAATTTCGGCGATTCGAAATCGATCGGCGAAGGCGTAAGCGAACTTCGGATCAACTACGGACCGGGATATCGACTTTACTTTACCAAACGCGGCTCCGTGATCGTCATTCTTCTCTGCGGTGGCGACAAGTCCAGTCAGAGTCGCGATATCGCAAGAGCCAAAGGGCACGCGAAGGAGATTTGAGGATGGCTCTCGAAACGACCAAATGGGATGCGGCTGACTATCTCGACAGCCCCGAAACGATCGCAGCTTATATCGAGGCCGCGCTCGAGGATGGTGATCCGGCGCTCATCACCATAACACTCGGCAGCGTCGCCCGCGCCAAAGGCATGTCCGAGATCGCCAAGAAGACGGGCGTGACGCGCGAGGGTCTCTACAAGGCGCTGAGCGCGGACGGCGACCCCAAGCTCACGACGTTCCTTAGCGTGATCAAGAGCCTCGGCCTGCGGCTCAGCGTGAAGCCCGCAAATGAAGCTGACGCGAAAAGCGACGCGGCTTAATTCGCGAGAAGTGCCAGTCGATCATCGGCGGCATGTGCGGCATGAGGCCGTCCGGCAAGTCGCGGGCGTTGCGGATGACGACCGGTTCTTCTATCTCGGGCTCACTCTCGCCGACGACGAAATCGCGGATGCGTGAAGCGATTGCGTCAGCCGCCTCGTCGAGAAAATAGCGTCGGAAGATGACGGTGCCGCGCTCGGTCGCAAGGACGTAGTGACGCGCGCCGCGGCGCGCGCCGGAGATGTCGAGGCCGGTTTCCTCCCTCACCTCGCGCACCATGTTGCCGTGTGCATCGACCGCGCCGTCCGGAAAATCCTCCGGCTCGAATGACCCCGCCGCGAAATAGACGCGGCCGGCATTGACCGTGTGCGCCGCCATGCGGATCGCCACCAGGGCATTGTCCTTCGTCACCAGCATCGGATGCGCGAAGGCGTGCGCGGCGGTAGCGACGCGGTCCTTGCGCCAATAGAGGAAGGTCGAATAGCCGACCGCATGGCAACGACCGTAGAGCCGTCCGCCGTCGTAGCCGAACTCCGACAACAGCACGACGGTGCCGTCGAAGAGTGCCGGCTTGGCGGCGATCTCGCGCTGCCAGTTTTCGGCAATCGCATCCTCCCTGCCCACCTCAAAGGGGTGCTGCGCTGGATCAAGCCGAACATCGATTTCGTCGACCGGCAGGATGACGCCGAGTGGCAGGGTGAAACTCAACGGGCGCCCCTCAGGCGACGTCGAGCGTCACGACCACCGGACAGTGGTCGGACGCCTTCGGCCGGTCCCAGCCGGTGCGCGGGTAGCGTCCGGTCTCCTGCCCGGGCGGGAAGATCGTGCGGTAGGGCTGGCCGCCGCGGATGATATCGGGCAGCACGTGGGCGTTGTGCCGCGCCAGCGCCGGCGACAGGAGAATGTAGTCGAGCTGGCACAGATGCCGCTCCTCCGGCCCGCGTGTATGATAGAGCGTCCAGCGATCGAGTTCGGGCCGCCTTTCGACGATGTTCTCCGCGAAGCCGTCGGCCACGAGCACGTCCACGCTGGTCTCCACGGTCTCGTCGACGACTTCGAACTCGTATCCGCCATGGTCGTTGCCGCCGATCACCACGCGCTGGCGGTAATCGTTCATGTCGCCGCAGATGGCCCAGTGGCGTTTGCCTGAGTGATCCTTGCCGAAGCGGTTTTCGATGATGCGGCGCACCGCCGAAGCTTCGGCCACCCTTATCGGCATTGAGGAATCCCGGCCGGGAACGCCGTTGCGCGGCGAGCCCATCGACTTGAAGTGCACGGAGTAGACCGTCAGCGGCTTGCCGCCAACCTTGACGTCGATCTCCAGGCAGTCGCGCCGGAAGATTCTTTCGTGCGCCTCGTTGCCGAGTTCCGAAAGCAGCGGGTTGTGCAGCCCGAAATCCTCGAACGTGACATGGGCGTGGCTGGTCATGCGCACGAATTCGATCGGCTGGCCGTCCTCCGTTTCCTCCCGCATCATCACCGCCACGTCGATGCCGCGCGTGTCGTTGCCGGTGCTGGCGTATTTGTTGCGGTAGCCATGCCCGACCATCTTGAACAGATAGCCGTATTCGAAGGCCTTGAGCGCCTCCATGTTATCGATCTCCTGCAGGCACAGGATGTCGGCGCGGGTCTCGGCTATGGCCAGCGCGGTGAGTTGGCGCATGTCGTCTGCATGCGCAATGGCGCGGCCCTGTTCAAGCAGCCGGTATTCGGCCTCGTCCTTGATCTGGAACAGCGCCAGCGTCCGGTCCTGGTGAAGATGGTTGCGAAAACCCGAATAATCGAACCTGTTCATCAGGTTCTCGACATTGAAGGTGGCGAGGCGCAGCGACATGCGGCGAGCTTTGCCTGCTCGGCGGGACAATGACAAGGGGCCGTGGCGGCGGACACGGCCGCTGCCGGTTCGGGAACCAAATCTGTTCATCCCCCGTTCATCCATCGAACGGCAATCTGCCCTTACTCCGTCGAAAAATGGGGCGTGGGGCCGACCGTTTCGTTTCTGGAGACAGACAATGACACCGAAACTTTCGTCCTTGCTTCGCTCGGGCCTGATCGCGCTCGGCGTCGCGGCAGGCGTTTCAGCTCCCGCCTTTGCGGTTCCGATCACCGCGGGCCTGAACCCGGCAGCTGTGCCCGCGGCCCAAGACCGCGGCACCGGCATTATTCTCGTACAGAGGGAATTCCGCGGGGACGGCCGCTACTCTCGCCGAGGGGATGGGCGACGCTATTGGCGCCGTCACGGGAGAGATGGTGATCGCTGGCGCGACCGGCGTCATTGGCGGGACGACGATCGCTGGCGCGACCGTCGCCCATGGCGGCGGAACTGGCGCCGCGATCGAGGTCCGAGCATCTACCTCGACTTCTCCTTCCCGGCCTACCGCTACTATGAACCGCGTTATTACGCGCCGCGCTACTATGCGCCGCGACGGGTATATCGCGGCGGCCTGTCGAGCGCCCATGTACAATGGTGCTACGACCGCTACCGGTCCTACAGAGCCTACGACAACACCTTCCAGCCCTATAATGGTCCGCGCCAGCAGTGCTGGTCGCCCTATAGCTGACAGGGTTCGACATTCGATCCAGATGCAAAACGGCGCCTCCGCAAGAGGCGCCGTTCTTGATTTCCTATTCGAATTCCACTCCAAGCGCGGCCATCGACCGCCAGCGCACGTGCGCCCTGCGAAACGTGTCGTTGCCGGAGATCAGCACGTCGAACTGTGTTGGAAGCGAAAACGTCTCGGCAAGCGACAGCAGCGCCCCGTCCGTAGACTGATTGCGAACGACACATTCAAAGGCGCTAAACCCCCTGTTGAACGTCAGCGTAGCGCCCTTCAGCACACGACGGCGCAGCGTCGCCCGCCGTTCGGAGAATACTTGCCCGTCGATGCCAATGGATTTCTCGGTGATCGGGTTCATGGCACACCTCCTCGGTTAGCAAGGTGGGCGATGCGAATTGCGTGCCACGCAGGCTGTGCCACGTCGGCACAGGCGGTCCGAGGGGGACAGTTTACTTTTTGCCGCCCGCGCAGATGCGCAACCGCCCCGCCCGTCTGCGGCAAGAAAGTAAGCTGTCCCCGCAGTTCCCTTAGTTCTTCGCCTTGTCGACCAGCTTGTTCTTCGAGATCCACGGCATCATGGCGCGCAGCTTCTCGCCGACTTCCTCGATCTGGTGCGAGTCGTTCATGCGGCGGATGCCCTTGAAGCGGGCGGCGCCAGAACGGTATTCCTGCATCCATTCCGACGTGAACTTGCCGGTCTGGATGTCCTTCAGCACGCGCTTCATCTCGGCCTTGGTTTCGGCGGTGATGATGCGCGGGCCCGAGACGTATTCACCCCACTCGGCCGTGTTGGAGATCGAGTAGTTCATGTTGGCGATGCCGCCTTCATAGATCAGGTCGACGATCAGCTTGACCTCGTGCAGGCACTCGAAATAGGCCATTTCCGGCGCGTAGCCGGCTTCCACCAGCGTCTCGAAGCCGGCGCGGATGAGCTCGACCAGGCCGCCGCACAGCACGACCTGCTCGCCGAACAGGTCGGTTTCGCACTCTTCCTTGAAGTTGGTCTCGATGATACCGGAACGTCCGCCGCCGACGCCGCAGGCATAGCTGAGGCCGAGTTCAAGCGCGTTGCCCGAAGCGTCCTGGTGAACGGCGACCAGGCACGGCACGCCGCCGCCTTTCTGATATTCGCCGCGCACTGTGTGGCCGGGGCCTTTCGGCGCGACCATCAGCACGTCGACCGTCTTCTTCGGCTCGATCAGGCCGAAATGCACGTTGAGGCCATGCGCGAACGCAATCGCCGCGCCGTCGCGGATGTTGGGGGCGATCTCGTCGCGATAGATGTCGGCCTGAAGCTCGTCGGGCGTTGCCATCATCATCAGGTCGGCCCACTTCGCGGCTTCCGCCACGCTCATCACCTTGAGGCCGTCGGCCTCGACCTTCTTGGCGGTCGCCGAGCCTGCCTTCAGGCCGACCGCGAGTTCCTTGGCGCCGGAATCCTTGAGGTTGAGCGCATGCGCCCTGCCCTGGCTGCCATAGCCGATGATGGCGACCTTCTTGCCCTTGATCAGATTGAGATCGGCGTCACGATCGTAATAAACGCGCATGTTGTTTCCTTCCTTTGAGTTTGGTTTAAGTCGAATTTTGTGGTGCGTCCTTCGAAGCTCGCTGCGCTCGCACCTCAGGATGAGGGATGCTTGTGCTTGCGTCCCTCATCGCGACTGTCGTTTGCTCCATAAAGCGCCAGAAACTGCCGCGTCGCCAAGGCCGCGTCGCGGCCGATCTCCGCCTCGGTCAGTTTCAGCCGGTCGCCGAGCAGCAGCCTGATCTGTACGTCGCGGGCAACCAGCCCGAAAAAGCTCCGGAAAGCGGTCTCGGCGTCGTCGAATGCGAGCAGGCCCTTGTCGCGCGCCGCTTCCAGCACCGGTTTCAGCCGCCGCGCCAAGGCTATGCGGCCATTTTCGAGCACGATTGCGCCGAGCCCGTGGCCATCCGACCCGGCGCGGGCGATCGCCACGCGGTTGAGCGCGATCGAGGTCTCAGAAGAAATCACGCTCAACCAGTCGGAGGCAAAACCGTCCAGGCTCGCCGTCAGCGACGGCAGGTCAATGCGGGCGCGATCGACCGGCGCGACGCGCACCTTCGACGCCTGCCACTGAACTGTCGCGGTGAGCAGCCCGTCGCGGTCGCCGAACCATTTGTAGAGCGTTTCCTTGGAGCAGCTGGCGCGCCGCGCGACGGCCGTCATGGTCAGCCGGTCGCCTTCCTCGACGAGCAGGCGCAGAGCCGCGTTCAGGACGTCCTTTTGACGATCCGTCAGCCCGCCGCCGCCATCGATTTCAAGGCTTGCCTGCATATCCTGCCCACGTTCGGCAGATCGTAAACTGCCGTACCGTACGTTACGGTTCGGCTCTATGCCGCATATTTTGCCGCAACGCAAGCGCCGTCCGGACAGTCAGCGCCGTGCCGGCTCGAAAAGCTCGATGGCGTTGCCGGAGGGATCGTCGAGCAGGATCTGCTTGCCGCCGTTGCCCACAATGATGTCGCTGCGGAACCGGCATCCCTTCGCCTTCAAATCCGCAACCATCGCTTCCAGATCGTTGCATTCGACCTGAAAGCGGTTCCAGCCGCCTGGCGCGGGCGTTGCGCCCTCCGGCATCGCCTGGCCTGCCCCGCCGGCTCCCGGACGGTTCAGAAGCAGCCTGAGGTCGCCGCGCGAAAGCGCGGCAAAACCGGGCGCGGGATGAAAATCGACGCTGAAGCCGAGCATGTCACGATAAAAACCCATCGCCTGCTCGACATCGTTCACGATATAGCGGATCGCAACAGCCATGGCCTCCTCCGTAGTTGTCGCCGTAGACATAGCGCGGCGTTCCGGCTTTGTCAGGTTGGCCAGGTGCTAAACGGTAACCTGCGTGCCCACTTCGACCACGCGCCCGGTCGGTATCTGGAAATATTCGGTGGCGTCCGAGGCCATGCCGGCAAGGCCGATGAACAGCTTGTCCTGCCATGTTGGCATGCCGGAGTTCGGCGAGGCCTTCAAGGCGCGTCGCGACAGGAAGAACGACGTCGTCATGATGTCGAATTTCCAGCCCTGCTTGCGGCAGATGGCCAGCGCCTTCGGAATGTTGGGCTGTTCCATATAGCCGAAATTCAGCGTCACCCGCATGAACAGGTCGTTGATCGGTTCAATCCTGGCGCGCTCGCTGTCCGGCACCGTCGGTTGCTGCGCCGTCACCACCGACAGGATGACGTTCTGCTCGTGCAGAACCTTGTAGTGCTTCAGGCTGTGCATCATCGCGGTCGGCGCGCTTTGCGGATCGCTGGTCAGGAAGACCGCCGTGCCCGGAACCCGATGCGGCGGCTTCTTCGCCAGGTTTTCGGCCAGGAAATCGAGCGGGACCTCGTTCTTGCGCGTCTTTTTCGAACAGATAGCGCGTGCCCTTGATCCACGTGCTCATGATCAGCGCCATCCCGGCCGCCACGAGGATGGAAACCCAGCCGCCATCGGCGATCTTGACCGCGTTTGCCAGGAAGAAGCCCGTATCGACGACGCCGAACACCAGCGCCAGCGCCAGTGCGTACGACAACCGCCATTTCCACAAGCGCCGCATGACGACGAACAGCAGGATCGTCGTCATCAGCATCTCGCCGGTTACCGAAATGCCGTATGCCGATGCCAGCGCGCTGGATTCGCCGAATCCGACGACCAGCAGCATGACGCCGAGGGCCAGCAGCAGATTGACGCGCGGCATGTAGATCTGCCCGGACTGGGTTTCGGACGTATGCAGAATGGAAATGCGAGGAAGAATGTTGAGCTGGACCGCCTGCCGCGTCAGCGAAAATGCACCCGAAATGACCGCTTGGCTGGCAATGACGGTCGCCGCCGTAGCGAGCACCACCATCGGCACCAGTCCCCAGGCCGGCAGCATCTGGAAGAACGGGTTCTGCGGCGTGCCGCCATGCGCAAGCACGAACGCGCCCTGCCCGAAATAGCTGAGCAGCAGGCTTGGAAAGACGATGGCGATCCAGGCGAGCACGATCGGCCGCCGTCCGAAATGGCCGAGGTCGACATAGAGCGCTTCGGCGCCGGTGACTGCGAGGAACACCGCGCCGATCGTGACGAACGCCACTTCCGGCTGGCTGATGAGATAAACGACCGCATAATAGGGATTGACCGCGAACAACACCGTCGGATCGTCGGCGATATGGGCCAGGCCGAAACCGCCGATCGCCAGAAACCACAGCCCGGTAACCGGACCAAATACAGTGGCCACCCTCCCCGTCCCGAAGCGCTGGACCGAGAACAGCGCCGCCAGGATGACCAGGGTTATCGGCACGACGAAGGGGTCGAATGCCGGCGTCGCCACCTTGAGGCCTTCGACTGCAGACAGAACGGAAATCGCCGGCGTGATGATGGCGTCGCCGAAGAACAGCGCCGCGCCAATGACCCCGATACCGAGGATTGCCTTCGACCAGTTGGGATTGCTGGCGCGCGCAAGCGCCATCAGCGACAGAGTGCCGCCCTCGCCCTTGTTGTCTGCTCGGAGCACGAAGACGACGTATTTGATCGTGACGATCAGGGTCAAAGCCCAGACGATCAGGGACAAAACGCCGAGCACGTCAGTCCGCGTGACCATTGCTCCACCGGACGAAGCATGCAATGCCTCGCGGAACGCATAAATCGGGCTGGTGCCGATATCGCCATAGACGACGCCGAGAGCGCCCAGGATCAGAATCCTGGTGTTCTCCGAATGACCACTCGACGGGGGCGATTCCGAAACTTCTGCCTCACCGCCAATTTTGGCATGGGCCATTGTCAACACTCCGGTGAAGCGGGCGGTCCTCTACGATTGCTGCAGCGCAATAGCAAATGCTGCTTTGGGATGGCTGCTCGGGACGGCCATGCACGTGTTGCATAGCTTACCAGCCGCAGGCCTTCAGGAATCTCCGAACGGTTTCCGCCATGCCGTGTTCCAACGCGTCCGCCGTCAAACCATGCCCGATCGACACCTCGGCGAGTTGCGGAATGCGCCTGGCGAGCGCCGGCAAATTGCTCACCACGAGATCGTGCCCGGCATTCACCCCCAGCCCGGCGACGATTGCGGCATCGGCGGTTTTGCCCAATCTTTTCCAGCTCTTTGGCAGCTTTGTTTGAATCGGAATGGAAGCTGCCATAGGGGCCTGTATAGAGCTCGATGCGATCCGCACCGATGTCGCGAGCGACCGCAACGCCGTCCGGATCCGGATCGGAAAACAGCGACACGCGTATCCCGCTTTTCTTCAACCGCTTGACTATCGGGGTCAGGAACGCTGCGTTCGCGGCAAAGTTCCAGCCATGATCCGAGGTTGCCTGAGCGGGATCGTCCGGCACTAATGTCACCTGCTCCGGCTGGTTTTTTTCCACAAGTTCGAGGAACTCCTCGGCCGGATAGCCCTCGATGTTGAACTCGGCCTGCGGGAACTCGTCATCGATCAGCGCGCGCAGTTCCGGCAGGTCGGAGTAGCGCGTATGGCGCTGGTCTGGCCGCGGATGCACCGTCAGACCATGCGCGCCGGCGGCGAGTGCAATGCGCCCCAGGCCGGCCACGCTCGGCCACGGCAGGTCGCGCCGGTTGCGCAGCATGGCGACGGCATTCAGATTTACGGAAAGCTTGGCGGGCATGGGCGTCTCGACCTCGTTGCAGCGCTTCTATAGCCGCTCCGGCGGGAACTGACACGGCCATTTATGTGTTCCAGTGCAAGACCGACTTCCCTCGAAAGGACGCCGCATGCATCCGCTCGACCCCGTGCCGGCCATCCGCCGCATCGACACCGACCGTGATGATCTGTGCGCGCTGGAGATCGTCGGCCATTTCACCGCGGCCGATCTCGAAAATGCATACGGCCTGCTCGAGGGCGCATACGCCGGGCACGACAAGATCGATCTTCTAGTCCGCGTCTCCCGCTATGAGGGCTTCGACTGGAGCTCCGCGTTCACCGATACCACGATCCGCGGCAAGACTCGCGCACTGCGCCATATCCGCAAATATGCCGTGGTGGGAGGGCCAGGATGGTTGCGCACCGTGATCGGCATATTCGGGCCGCTCACCTCCATCGAAACCCGCTATTTCGATGCCGATGAGGAAGCGGCGGCATGGGAATGGATCGACGCTAGGCCCGTCGTCACAGCATGATCAGCGAACGATCGTCAGCGTCTGCGCCGCCCGTGTGATCGCGGTATAGAGCCAACGCTGACGGGTGTCCTTGAACGCGTAGCTTTCGTCGAACAGCACGATGTCGTTCCATTGCGAGCCCTGCGCCTTGTGCACGGTCAGCGCATAGCCATAGTCGAAATCGTCGAAGCGCTTCTTCTGGGTCCACGGAATGTCCGCGTCCGGATCCTCGAATGCCGCCTTGAGCAGCTTGATCTTGGCGACGCCGCGATCGGGATCGTCCTCCTCCGGCGAGACCAGCAGGTTGATGCCCGGCTTCACCGTCTCGCGCGACGAGGTCATCACCTTCCACAGCGAACCGTTGAGCAGCCCCTTCGCCGGGTCATTGCGCAAGCAGACCAGCTTGTCGCCGGCCTGCGGGTAGCTCGCCGTGAATCCTTTCAGCTCGCGAAGCCGGTGGTTGTAGCGCTTGCGCGTGCGGTTGGTGCCGACAAGTACCTGGTCGGCGGCGAGCACCAGTTCCTGCGTCACCTCCTCCTTGCCGATCACTTTTGCCGTGCCGTAGTCGCCGCGCATGAATTCGCGACCCTCGCGCACGTCGAGCGCCAGTCGGATGATCGGGTTGTCGCGGGCCTGCCGGTGGATTTCGGTCAGGAGGATGTCGGGTTCATGCTCGGTGAAGAAGCCGCCGCCCGAAATAGGCGGCAGCTGCGCGGGATCGCCGAGCACCAGAACCGGCGTGCCGAACGACAGGAGGTCGCGGCCAAGCTGCTCGTCGACCATCGAGCATTCGTCGATGATGACCAGCGCCGCCTTCGAAATCGGGCTCTGCCGGTTGAGCGCGAATGTCGGCGACATCGAGGTCTTGCCGGTCGTCTCGTCGGCCACCGCCTCTTCGCCGCGCGGCCGGTAGATCAGCGAATGGATCGTCCGGGCGTTGACCGCGCCCTTGGAGCGCAGCACCTGCGCCGCCTTGCCGGTGAAGGCGGCGAATTGCACCTGGCCGTCGACATGTTCGGCGAAATAGCGCGCCAGCGTCGTCTTGCCGGTGCCGGCATAGCCGAACAGCCGGAAGACCTGCGGCCTGCCCGACTTCAGCCACCGCGCCACCGCCTTCAGCGCGTCATCCTGCTGGGGAGAAAATTCCATCCGGTTGACTGACAGGATTCGGCAATGAAGGGCAAGGGATTTGGGTTTCGGCGTCCATTTTCAGGCCGCGAAAAGTCTTGGTTCCCTTTGCCAGCTCCCTCGGCTGCGGCGCTCCAGCACCGCGGCTAAGACTTGTCTACGCTCCGCAATCTGTCGATCACCCGGTCGGCCATCCGTTCGCACCGCGCCCCGTCGAAGGGGAAAAGTTCAGAAAACGTCGCCGAGACCTGCTTTTCGACCGCCAGTCGCATCAGGCGGCGCGCCCGGTGGAGCCGCGTCTTCACCGTTTCCGGTTTCAGCGACAACTGGCTCGCAGTGTCTTCCGTGCTCCTTTCTTCGATGTCGCGAAGGATGAAGACGAGCCTGAAGGGATCGGGTAGCTCGTCGACGGCCTTTTCGAGGAGATCACGCACCTGCTTGCGGGCGAGCTCGGCGTCCGCACCCGGCGGCTTCAGCGAAATCGGAAACATGATCACCGAGCCTCCATTGGCGCTGTCGGAAATATCCAGTTCCGCCAGTTCGGCGGCAGGCCGCCGTTTTCGCGCCCGTCCGAGCGCCTCGTTGAGGGCGATGCGGGTGAGCCAGGTCGAGAACCGCGAATTTCCCCGGAAAGAATCGAGCTTGGTGAAAGCGCTGACATAGGTCTCCTGCACGATGTCTTCGGCCTCGGCGTCGTCGCGCACCACGGCGCGGGCAACCCGGAACAGGCGCCGGTTGTTGCGCTTGACGAGCAGGCGGATGGCATTTTCGCCGCCTTGCCGGGCGATTTCGACAAGCTCCTCGTCGCTCAGCCTCTCGAGATCAATTTTGGGGTGGGCAACCGCCAAACTCATGTCGAGACCTCCATTTCCCTGTCACCCACGCCGCACGATGCCTTTGGCGACGATCTCCTCGATCTGCGGAAAGCCATTCAGCGCGACCGCAGGCAAGGGCGTCAAGCCTGCCGCTTCCGCGGCGGCTTCGACCGCCGGCGGGTCTCCGACGACGATGCGGCCTACCATCCCGGCGTGCTCGTGCGGCACACAATAATAATCGTAGACGCCTTCTTCGTCGAAGCGCAGGGAAAACGTCTCGTCCGGCAGCAGATAGTCCGAATTCCAAGGCTTGGCTTTAGCCGGAATGCGCCGGGGACGCTCGAATATCTCCGGATGGTAGGACGTGACCGTATGCGAATTGCCTCGGTCTTCGTTGACCCACCGCACGATCTGGCCCGGCTCTATGTGCAAACCGATGGGGTCGAACCAGACATGCGAGCCGTCAGCCTTCCCCTGCATGACAATTTCGATCGGGGCCGCGACCGCCGGCCTGGCCAGGAAGGCGGCGAGGATACCCCCGCCGGCCTCCAGCACGCGCCTGCGCGTCAGGATCATTGCGCGACCTTCGCCTCGTCGGCCGCCGGGACATGCCACAGCACGACATGGACATGCGGCTCCTCGACGCCCGGATGGCCGGCATTGTAGTAGACGTCGACATGGTCGACATTGCCGCCGGGCGCGGCCAGGTCCTCGAAGCGTTTGTCCGGATTGAGATCCTTGACCGGCAGCATGTAGATGCTGCTGACCAGCGCGCCATCATGGTCGTAGGCCAGGAACGGCCCGGCAGGCAGGCTCGCCGGATCGACGAAGAGCTGGCCCATTCCCGGCAGGAAATCCGGCAGCTTGACCAGGCTGCTGACGGCCTTGAACGCGCCGGCCGGCGGCGACTTGGCGACCTCGGCGGGAACATCATGCGCGAGCGCGGTGAGCGAGCCGGCGAGCAGTATGGCGAGCGCGGCGGGAATGAGTTTCATCTGACGATCTCCTGGACGAATGCCGCCGCTTCATGCGGCGACCTCAACCATTGGATGGAGGTTTTCCAGAAAAGTTCCCGGAAATCGCGATCGACGGATCGCCCGCTTCGCGTTAGCCGGAACGCCACGCAAAACCAAAAGTTGACATCTGCGATTAAGAAGACTACATACGCTCAATCGATATTTGCTTGTCTGAATTTTGTTTATCTGCGCGCCTAACGCGCCCTTGACGAACCTCTCCCTTCAAAAATCGAGACTAACGCCCGTTGTGCATTCGTGCGGCGGTAAACTAATATATCTATGGAAAGGGGTTCATCATGAGCACCGGCACAGTTAAATGGTTCAACGCCACAAAAGGCTTCGGCTTTATTCAACCTGACGATGGCGGCCAGGACGTATTCGTCCACATCTCGGCTGTCGAGCGCGCTGGAATGCGCGATATCGTCGAGGGCCAGAAGCTCGGCTACGAGATGGTGCGCGACGCGAAGTCGGGCAAAATGTCGGCCGATCAGCTTAAAGCTGCTTAAATCGGCATTCAGCCTCTCCGATGACCACGGATGTACTGGCATCGTCGAGAGGTGAATGTCACAGGGAGGCCGGGCTTTTTTGCCTGGCCTTTTTCTTTTGATCGATGGATATAGGATGTGACCGAGAACTCGAAGAAATCCCGCGATCAGGCTGAATCGTTTTTCAGCAAAACGCAGACGCAGTCCATGGCGCTCAATCGCATCATTTCGGAACACGACGCCGTCAGCCAGGCGCGCGAAGAAAAGACCGCACGCCTGAGAGAACTGCGCCTGGAGAAGGAAGCCGAAGAGCTTGCCGCCGCGCCTGCTCCAAAACGCAAGGGCAAACGCTGATGGCGAGGCGCGCGGTTCTGGTGTCGATGGCCACGGATTCGACCATCGCCGATGTCGTGCAAACGCTCGACAATCCGGTGGAATATGTCCGGCGCATCCTCGAGAAGCTGGAACGCTGCCGGCGCGCCCATGGCGACGCCCAGGTGCGGATCGGCGTGCGCGGCCGGGTCGAATGCCCGAACTACCTGATCGAATATGCGGTTCACGATCCCAAGACCAACCAGACCTCGGTCCATCCTGATGCCGCCTACAGCGGCAGCACGCATCGGGAGCTCGCTCCCAGGCATATCGAGGAGACCAGAAACTGGTCGCCCGAGGAAATGAATATTACGGCCGTTTCAGCGCTGATCGGCCGCCTTCGCAACCCGCGCGACTGATATCTGTCAGTTGAGGATCGACCATGGCCATAAAATTCACCGTCAAGGACGAACCCAAAGCGGCTGCGCCGGTCAAGGCCGCCAGGAAAAGCTCGGCGGAGGCTGACGGGAACGGCCCGGATGGCACAACGCACGAGGTGCCGCCTGCCGCGGCCGTGGGAACCGATCTCTTCAACGCCGAGCCAGTAGCGCCGCGCAAACGCCGCAAGAAATAACACCTTGCAGGAAACGCACCCGAACCGGGCTTCTTTGCCGGCGGTCGGCCCGCGTACGCGCTTGACCGAGCCTCCGTTGAGCGACGGCTTCGACTGCAACGCCTGCGGTGCGTGCTGCTCCTACTCGTCCGCATGGCCGAGATTTTCCACCGAACCCGATTCCCGGCTCGACCAAATCCCCGCCGAACATGTATCCCGCGACGAAAGCGGCATGCGCTGCGACGGCGCGCGGTGCTCGGCGCTTGTCGGCAAGGTCGGCAAATCGACGTCGTGTTCGATCTATGAGATCCGTCCCGACGTCTGCCGCGCCTGCGTGCCGGGTGGCGGCGACTGCCTCATCGCGCGCCGGGCGCTGGGCCTGCCGGACAGACAGACGGCGCTGGGGATCTAAAACTTCTTCTTTACCGAGAGTATGGCGCCGAACTCCTTCGTTCCGGTGACCTCCGACTGGCCGCGCAGCACCGTCACGTCGAAATGCTTCAGCGGCCCCAATTCGGGCCGCAGGTCGCGGTCCCAATGCTCTACGATCTTGCTGAAATCGTACAGATTGTTGGCCTTGTTGTCGCGCGCGGGCGCTATACCGATGGTGTCAATATGGGCATTGCAGAGGCTGTCGCCGATCTGGATGTGCATACTCGCGCCGAGTCCGATCTCGCGGAAACTCGACTTGAATCCGCTGCGCCGCGCGACACAGCCAGCCAGGAACCCGAACAGCGTATCGGGAGCGTCATAGCCGAACCTGGCGCTGTCGATGATGCTGAGCAGGAGCTCCTTGGTTCCGCCCCTTTCGCAAATGAAATCGAAGCCGACGGGATTGTTGGCGGTTATCTTGCGCGTTTCCTTGACATGTTTGCGCAACGGCACCCCTAGGCGTTCGGCGTGGGCATATACCTGCTCGACGGCTTTCGCTTCCTTGTCGTCCATCTGCATGCTCCAAATCTCGTTTAGCGGGTTTGAGCTTGCCGATCTCGAGAGGGAGCTTGCGGCAAGGAAGGCTGCAATGCATGCTGATCTTGCCCGGCCGATTGGCAAGGCAATAAAATTCAAATATAGCATACTATTTATCTGTGTAAAACGGGTTTGCGACGGCGTCTAAACTGCCGCGTCAAGCAATATTGCTTACGCCCTGGAGTTGCGCTCCGGATCGTTCTCCAGCAGGATCGGCTTGCCGTGCGGCGTTGCATGCGCGGCACGATGCCAGGCGGCGGCGAGCGCGTCGATTTCGCTCCCGCCGGCAATACCCTTTGCGGCAAGCAGCTTTTCTAATGCCTGCAGCCATCGTCCGTAGTAGTCGCTGCCGTCCGGCGCGGCGTCGGAACTTTTTACTTCCGCCGACAGCGCGTCCGCCCATTCGCTCCACGAAAACAGCCCGCGCTCGTTGAGCGCCACAACCATGGCGAAGGCTTCGGCTTGCCAGGGTTCAGCGAAAACCGGAGCATCCGCAGGATCAGCTGCCGCGCCGGGTTCCGCGAAGCGGAGCGGTCCGGCCTCACGCCGGCTCAAGATAGCTCTCCCAGGCATCGATCGAGACCGTCAGCGTCGGATCGGCTCCCTCGCCCCAGATTTCCGCGGCTGAGAAGACAACCGTGTAAACCCGCTGCGGGTTTTCGCCGTCCCCATGCGCATTGCTGTCGGGAAAGACAAAACCGTCGCGCACCGTCTCGACCACGCCCAACTTGCCGCGCGCATAGCGCGGCAGCCTCGTGTGTCCGGTCGGGTGAAAATTCTTCGTCCGCACCCGGTCGCCCGCCTTGAACCGCGGCGGCGCATCGACCGGCCGGTCGCATGGCCCGCCCTTGGCCAGAACCGCCGCGACATTTTCGGCCGTCAGCACGCGTTTCGGCGTCGTTCCCGCGCCCTGCGCCTTGCCCGCGGCCAGTTCTTCGTCCGTGACGAAACCGTGGCGCTTGAGCAGCGTTTCCAGCGCCTTGATCCAGATTTCATAGTAGCTTGAGGAATAGTAATCGGCCGGATGCAGCGATTCCCGTGCGTGACGGCTCTCGTCGATGGTCCAGTGGCCCATCGCGCCCGCTGTCAGCGTGACGCCAAGCGCCTGCTTCTCCCATTCGGCGTGGAAATACGGCTCGTCCTTTTCCGGCGCGACCGGCCCGAACCCCATCTGCCCACCGAGATCATGCGGCCCGTTCATGGCGCGTTTGGCTCCAGCGCCAATCCTGTGCCGATCATGGAATCGCGTGTCACCAACCCGGCGAGCCGCTCCTCGCTCCAGCCTTCCGTGCCCTCTGGCCGCAGGGGAACCACGAGATAGCGAAGCTCGGCGGTCGAATCCCAGACGCGGATTTTTGTCTCCGCCGGCAGCGACACGCCGAATTCGGCGAGCACGCCGCGCGGATCGATCACCGCTTTGGAGCGATAGGGCGGCGACTTGTACCAGACCGGCGGCAGGCCGAGCACCGACCATGGATAGCAGGAGCACAGGGTGCAGACGACGAGATTGTGCGTGTCGGGAGTGTTGAACACCGCCTGCATGTGCTCGCCCTGCCGGCCGGTGAAGCCGAGCGAGGCGATCGCCGCCGTCGCTTCCTTCTTCAGCCACTCGGCGTAAGCGGGATCGCTCCACGCCTTCGCGACAACCTTCGCGCCGTTGCGCGGGCCGATCTTCGTCTCGTAGGCCTCCACGATCGCATCGATCGCCGCCGGGTCGATCAGCCCCTTCTGGGTCAGGATCGTCTCCAGCGCCTTGACCCGCGCGGCCATCGGATCGAGTTCGTTGTCGTGATGGTGATCGTGATCATGGGACATACGCAGAAAACTAAGCCCCGCGGGCCAGGCGCGCAAGCAGGCCAGGCCTCATCGAAGCATCGGCCACAGCGTTGCGGCGAGGAGCACGCCCATGACGATGTTGAACCATTTCAGCCTGACCGGATCGGAAAGAAACCCGCGCAGCGCCATGCCGAAGCCGGCCCAAACCGACACCGACGGCAGATTGACCAGGGCGAACGCGACGGTAACCAGCAGCATCGACAGGAACGGCGCCTGCGGATTGGTATAGACGGCCATCGCCGTCACCGCCATCACCCAGGCCTTGGGATTGACCCATTGGAAAGCAGCGGCTTGCAGGAAGGTCATCGGCACGGCCTTCGCCTCGCCCTTCGCCGCCATCGATCGCGACATCGCGATCTTCCAGGCGAGATAGAGCAGATAGGCCCCGCCGGCGATCTTCAGCGCCAGGTCGAGCGCCGGATAGGCCTTCAGCACCGCGCCCAAGCCCAAACCGACCCCGAAGAGCAGCGTGGCAAAACCGGCGGCAATGCCGAACATGTGCGGCACCGTGCGCCAGAACCCGAAATTCACGCCCGAAGCCAGCAGCATGAAGTTGTTAGGCCCCGGCGTCACCGAGGTGACGAACGCGAAGATCAGAAGGGCGAAAAAGACTTCGGGGGACATGGATCGCGTCGTCCGTATTTCAGCGGTGTTGACCTATAATGATGGATTTTCTACCCAGCCAAAGCAGCCATGGCCATCAGGCGCTTGTGCCAAAGTTCGGCAGCGCTTCTGCCATCACATCCCCTGCGGGCCGCGGTTCATCGCGGCCACGCCGGTGCGGCAGACCTCGACCAGGCCGAGTGGCTGCATGATTGCGATGAACTGCTCGATCTTCGACACTTTTCCTGTGATCTCGAAGATGAAATGCTCGGTGTTGGCGTCAATGACATTGGCGCGGAACGCTTCGGCGAGCCGCAGCGCCTCGACCCGGGCATCACCTGTGCCCGATACCTTGACCAGCGCCAGTTCGCGCGCCAGCGGCTTGTCCTGGCCGAGTTCCAGCGCGCGGACGGAAAGATCGACGACGCGGTGCACCGGCACGATGCGCTCGAGCTGGTGCTTGATCTGCTCCAGCACATGCGGCGTGCCGCGCGTCACGATGGTAATGCGCGACAGGTGCTTTTCGTGCTCGGTTTCGGAAACCGTCAGGCTCTCGATATTGTACCCTCGGCCGGAAAACAGCCCGATAACCCGGGCAAGTACGCCCGGCTCGTTGTCGACCAGAACCGACAATGTGTGGATTTCTGGCTTTTCCGTCTCCTTGGCGATGAAGTAGGCGGAGCCGGTCGGTTGAAGGTGGGCGCTCATGATTTCTGTTGCCTGTTGCTAGCGAGCGTTTTCTGTCCGGCTGCCTTGCTGCTCGCTTCCGACGCTTGCAGCGCTATCGAACCGTCTGGATTCGACCGGAATTCGATCAACGTGCCTGCCACCCCTCCGTGTTTCTCGCGCAACGGTTTAGGGACGATCAGGCGATTTCCTTTTCGTATGGTCACGCGCATTTCGCTCTCTTTCCCCTCACACCAGCTCCCGCCCCTTCGCGTCGATCGCGTTCGCCACCGCCTCGTCGGTCGCCTCGTCGGGCAAGAGCATTTCGTTATGCGCCTTGCCCGAGGGGATCATCGGGAAGCAGTTTGCCAACGCGACCACCCGGCAGTCGAAGATGACCGGCTTCTTCACCGAGATCATTTCTTTGATTGCATCGTCGAGGTCGCCCGGCTTTTCGCAACGTATGCCGTGGCCGCCATAGGCTTCGGCGAGTTTGACGAAATCCGGCATCGCCTCGGTGTAGGAATGCGACAGCCGGTTGCCGTGCAGGAGCTGCTGCCACTGCCGCACCATGCCCATATACTGGTTGTTCAGGATGAAGATTTTTATCGGCGCGTCATGTTGCACCGCCGCGCTCATCTCCTGGATCGTCATCTGCACCGAGGCGTCGCCGGCGATGTCGATGACGAGCGCATCGGGATGGGCGATCTGCACGCCGAGCGCCGCCGGCAGGCCGTAGCCCATCGTGCCCAGTCCGCCGGAAGTCATCCAGCGGTTCGGCTTCTCGAAGTGAAAGTGCTGGGCCGCCCACATCTGGTGCTGGCCGACTTCGGTGGTGATGTAGGTGTCGAGATGCTTGGTCAACTCGTAGAGCCGCTGCACCGCGTATTGCGGCATGATCACCTCGTCATTGGGCGTGTAGGCCAATGAATCGCGGGCGCGCCAGCGGGCGATCTGTTCCCACCAGGGGTAGAGCGGCTTCTTGTCGGCCCTTGCCGTAGCGCGCCACAGCCGCACCATGTCCTCGAGCACGCGGCCGACATCGCCGATGATCGGCACGTCGGCGCGGACGTTCTTGTTGATCGACGATGGATCGATGTCGATATGGATCTTTTTCGAGTTCGGCGAAAAGGCGTTGAGCCGTCCGGTGATGCGGTCGTCGAAGCGCGCGCCGATGCAGATCATCACGTCGCAATCGTGCATCGCCATATTGGCTTCGTAGGTGCCGTGCATGCCGAGCATGCCGAGCCAGTTCTTGCCGCTCGCCGGATAAGCGCCCAGCCCCATCAGCGTCGAGGTGATGGGAAAGCCGGTCAGATCGACCAGTTCGCGCAGCAGGTGGCTCGCTTCAGCGCCGGAATTGATGACGCCGCCGCCGGAATAGATGACCGGGCTCTTGGCTTCCATCATCAGCGCCACCGCGGCCTTGATCTTGTCGAGGTCGCCCTGGACCTTGGGTTGGTAGCTGGTGCGCGGCGCCGTCTGCGGCGGCGTGTACATGCCCCTGGCGAACTGAACGTCTTTCGGCACGTCGACGACCACCGGCCCGGGCCGGCCGGTCGTGGCGACATGAAACGCCTCGTGCAGGATGCCCGCCAGTTCGTTGACGTCCTTCACCAGCCAGTTGTGCTTGGTGCAAGGCCGCGTGATGCCGATCGTGTCGCATTCCTGGAACGCGTCCGAGCCGATCAGCGAGGTCGGAACCTGACCGGTGATGCAGACCAGCGGGATCGAATCCATCAGCGCGTCCTGCAGCGGCGTCACCGCATTGGTCGCCCCAGGGCCGGACGTCACCAGCATCACGCCGGCCTTGCCCGTGGAGCGTGCATAGCCCTCGGCCGCATGGCCGGCGCCCTGCTCGTGGCGCACCAGAATGTGCTGGACGTCGTCCTGCTGAAAGAGCTCGTCGTAGATCGGCAGGACCGCGCCGCCGGGATAGCCGAAGAGATGCTTGACGCCGTTGTCCTTCAGCGCCTGCACGACCATTTCGGCGCCGGTCATTTCACGCCGTCCGGTTTCGTCCTGTCGGTTGCTCATCGGTCTGTCCCGTTCTTGTCGCCTTGGGCGATTGATGGTCGTGTAGTCTTGTTTCGGCCAATAAAAAAGGCCCCCGAGGGAGCCTGTGTCTTGCGCATGGGAGGTTTCCGCCCGGCGGTTACACCGCCTTGCCCACGCGCTTTCCTACTACGAGAATGAGTGTCGTCTTCATGGGCGCGGAGACTAATTGCGCGAAAGGCATGGTGTCAATGGGAAAGTGCGGCATGTTGTTCACTCTCCCAGGCGGGCGGTGGCGTCTCGCAGCAGCGAAACAATCAGTTGGGCGTAAGCGCCGTCCGGGTCGAGGTCAGGATCGAAGATCGTCATGTCGAGGCCGAGGCAGCGCGGGCTGCTTAAGAGGCCTCGGAGCAGGATCGACAGATCGTTCGGATCGATGCCCGGGCTTCCGGGCGAGTCCACGGCGGGCATGAGGGCCTGATCTAGGACATCGACGTCGAAGTGGACCCAATACGGCAGATCGAGGCGTTTCAGGGCTTCTTTGATATCGGCAAGCACAGCCTCCCCGCCGCTGTCGCGGGCGGTAAACACGTCGATACGCGTGATGGCGGTGTCGTTGACATCGGGCCAGGCAAAATCCGGCTCGCGGGCTTCCCGCTCGCCAATCTGGATGACGCATTCGTCCGGCACCAGCGGCGCCGGCACGTTCGGCCACTCGGTGAGGAGTTTTTCACCTCGTCCCGTTGCGAGCGCAAGGTCCATTCCCGCAACCGATCCCAGGATAGCGGACGGATCGTAGTTTCCGGGATGCCGGAAGTCGCTGTGGCCATCGATGTGAACGAGCGAAACGGGCGTCATTCTCCGTACACCCGCCAGCGCGCCCAAAAGGATGGAGCAGTCGCCGCCGACGACAATCGGGAATTCCTCCTTCCTCAACGCCGAGAAGACCGCATCAGCGAGGATGAGATTGAATGTTCGGATGGCATGGCCGTTGCGCAGCCGTGTGCCGGCCTGCTCTCCGCTTTCATACCTCGGGCGGGGAAGATCGACGACACGCGCAGGCGACAGGGCATCGAGGAGGCCTGCCTTAGTGAGGGCCTCAGGGGCCCGCCAAGTGCCCGGTTCGTGGCCGGGCCGCAGCGGCCGCAAGCCGAGGTTCGAGGGTGCTCGTATGAGAACGGAGTTTCTGGGCAGCATATTGCTCAATTCTTCACCGCATTGGGTTGCGAGGACCCCAAACCAGGTTAAGCCTCATGTATCCATGGCGCATACGAAATGCCGACGATCGCTCCTTCCGTCGTTTGGAGCCGGGCGACGGTCTGGCCCCACGGTTCGGTCCGCGCGCCATGCAGCAGCGCGTACCCTTTTTCCTGAAGCTCCTGCGCGGCGGCAGCGACGCTGTCCAGGTCTTCGACTTCGAACTCGATACACGCTTGCGGTATCGGTCGATGCACCGGCCATTCGCGGGTGCCGAAGCATGCTTCGGCAGCCTGCGAAAGCGGCCATACGCCAAAGTGTTTGCTGCCGCCAATGTTCTCACTGAAGTAATAGTCGTCGCCCTCGTGGCGCTTGAGTGGCAATCCCAGCGCATCCATGAAGAGTTTGCGGCTCTGCGCTGGATCAGGCGCGATGATGGCCATGCTTGAAATGAACAGGATCTTCATGTGACACTCCTTTCTGCAGGCGGTGCTATTGTCCTGGTTTTATTGTGAGGAAGCGGCCGAGAGCGTCCGCAGTCTCTTCGGGCATCGCTTCCGGAAAAAAGTGGCCGCCTTCGAGCTTCCTCCCTTGAACGTCATTGGCCCATGCCTGCCAAAGCGCGATCGGCCCGGACTCTGCCGCATACCAGGTATCGATTGGCCCTCCGGCGCTCCAAAGGGCGAGCAGCGGGCAGACGATCCGGCGCCCGTTGCTCAGATCGGCTCTGTCATGCTCGCGGTCGATGGCCGCTGCTGCCCGATATTCCTCGCAGATAGCGTGGACGTGCGCGGGATCGCGAAGAGCGTCGACATAGGCTGCGCGGACCGCCGCGGGAAATGTGTTCGGGGAGGAGCCCCATTCTGCGAGCGCATTGTCGATAATGGCTTCCGGGACGGCCGTCAGAATACGCTCGGGCAACGGCTCGGACTGGGCGAGCAGCGACCACGGCCAGAAGGCCAGTGCAAGCCGTGCGTCGGCCCGTTCCCACGTCGTCTCCGTCGGCAGGATGTCGAGAACGGCAAGGCGGTCGACGCGATCGGGATGGTCGAGCGCCATGCGATAGGCGACGCGGCCGCCGCGATCGTGTCCGGCGACCGAGAAGCGCTTAAATCCAAGCCGCTCCATGACGGTCACCATGTCCCGCGCCATGGCGCGCGTGGCATACGGCGCATGATCCGGCGCGGAAGCCGGGCAGCCGCTCCGTCCGTAGCCGCGAAGATCGGCGCAGACGACCGCAAAATTCCGGGCCAGCAGCGGCGCGACCCCGCGCCACATCAAATGCGTCTGCGGAAAGCCGTGCAGCAAGAGGACCGGCGGCCCTGACCCGCCTGAGCGCAGGAAGATCGTTGTCTCGCCGGTTTCAATCTCGACGGTTGCAAAGTCGTCCATCGGTCTGGCTCGTTCCTTGGGACGAGGCCGGAGCAGCGCGGCCTGCCCGCACAACTAGCGGATGGACGAGCCCTTTCCACGCGGTTGTCGAAATTCATACCGGGGCACTGCGCCTTCGCCGCCTCCGCGCCGCCTTGATTTCCGCGATGCGGCTCGCATCTTCCGGCTGGAGATGCCGCCCACGCTCCAGTATCTCCAGCGTGTATTCCTCGTAGGTGAGCCCGATCCGCTCGGCGCGTTCGAGCCGCATCAGCATCACCTGCTGGCTTGGTGCTTTCCAGGCCTTCTTGTGAGCCGCCTCCCAGCACAGGAAGACGAACGCATCGCCCTTGCCCCAGCGCGGGCCGGTGTAATCGTCGAGCGGCGGCCCTCCATTGTGATTGCGCCGAAGACGCCGAGTCATTGGTTGCCCCGCATCAGCGCGACGAGATAGATCGCGGCAGCAGGTCCCGGCGCATGAAAAGTGCAGTTGGCGGGTGGGCCGAGCGCCAGGCAGTCGCCCGCCTCCATGACATGGACGATGTCGCCTTCGGCAAATTCCAGGCGGCCTTCCATCAACCAGATCTGCTGGCGGATGAAGGCGTAGGACGCCGCAGGCAGGCTGACCTTTGCGCCGGCGGGCAGTTCGATTCTGATCAGTTCGAGCGGCATGTCGGATGCCGGCGAGAGGTGACGGCGGACATAGCCTGTCTCGGGATCCCGCCAAACCGGCTGGTCCTTCGCGCGAAGCAGGCCGCCGCCGCGCAGTTCGGCCTGGGCAATGAGTGACGACAAGGTCATTCCGAACGCCGAAGCGATGCGCACCAGAAGGGCCGCGGTTGGGCTGGTCCCCTTGCGCTCGATGGCGCTCAGCATGGCCTTCGAGACCCCGGAGCGCTTAGAGAGATCGGCAAGCGACCACCCTCGTTGCGTCCGCTCCGCGCGTATCCGGTTGGCAATGCCGTCACCAATGTCGTCTGATATACCGTCCATTTGGGCAATATAGAGGAACATCCGTTTGCGTAAAGTCGCGTTCGATCGAATTGCGGCGGCTCCCTTAACCGCGCCTATACCATCCCGCATCACGCGACCTTAACCCGACGCGCGTACGGTTCGACGGCAGAGGGATTGTCGGGGGCGAGGGTCCATCCAGATGTTTGCAGAGCGGGAAAAATCCGCCGGTGAAGCCACGTCGCAGGAGCGCCGCGACGCAGCGCAGAACGATGCTCGAATTCTAGGTCACGTCGTGCAGTGCGATGGCGCGCGCGCGACGATCAGCGCGTTCGCCGATACGGGCGACGGCGCCGTCACCGGGCTCTGGACCGTCGGCAAGATGATCTCCATCAATCTTGGGTCGTCCCGTACGGTTGGCCTCGTCTACGGCATTGGCAAGGCCGATGGCACTTGGCACAGCCAGGAGCAGAACGCCATCGAGGTCAGCGTGGAGCTGATCGGCGAGGTCCGCGACAGCGTCGCGCCGGCAAAGCCCGTCTTCGACCGCGGCATCACCGCCTATCCTCATATCGGTGCGGTCGCGCACCGCATCCGCAACCGGGATCTCCAGGCGGTCTACGATCTGGCGGGGCGCCATTCGGTAACGATCGGAACCTTGTCTCAGGACGAGACGATCGACGCCTGCATCGCGATCGACGACACGCTTGCCCGCCATTTCGCCGTAGTTGGCACCACCGGCGTCGGCAAATCGACCGCGGTCTCGCTGCTGTTGCGCAAGTCGATCGAGGCGAGGCCTGATCTCAGGGTGCTGATCCTCGATCCGCACAACGAATTCGCCGCCGCCCTGCCCGACAACAGCGTCAAGGTCGACACCTCGACGCTCGACCTTCCCTTCTGGCTTTTCCGCCTCGAAGAATTCGCCGAGGTGCTGTTCCGGGGCCGAGAGATCGTGCCCGAGGAACTGGACGTGCTGCGCGACCTGATCCCCGCCGCCAAGAACCTCTACCGCAACCCGGGCGCCGGAACCTTCATCCGCCGCGGCGGCGATTCGCTGACGGCCGACACGCCGGTGCCCTACAGGATCGCCGACCTCATCAAGCAGATCGACGAGCGCATGGGATTGCTCGAGAGCAAGGACTACCGTCCGACCTACCGCTCGCTGAAGACGCGCATCGAATCGGCCATCAACGATCCGCGCTACCGCTTCATGTTCGCCTCGCGGCTGATCGAGGACACGCTTCACCAGACCATCGGCAACATCTTTCGCATTCCCCATGGCGGCCGGCCCATCACCTGCTTCGAAATGGCAGGCATGCCGTCCGAAGTGGTCAACTCGGTCTGCTCGGTGCTGGCGCGGCTGGCCTTCGACCTTGCGCTGTGGAGCGAAGGCAAGCTCAAGCTTCTGGTGCTGTGCGAGGAGGCGCATCGCTACATGCCTTCCGACCCGCGCCTCGGCTTCGCACCGACCCGGCACGCGCTGTCGCGCATCGCCAAGGAAGGCCGCAAATATGGCTGCTATCTCGGCGTCGTCACCCAGCGGCCGGGCGAACTCGATCCGACCATCCTGTCGCAATGCTCCACTGTGTTCGCAATGCGCCTCGCCAACGAGCAGGACCAGGCGATCATCCGTTCGGCAATTGCGGACTCCTCCGCCTCGACCCTCTCGTTCCTGTCATCGATGGGCCAGCGGGAAGCGATCGCGTTCGGCGAGGGCGTGGCGACGACCATGCGGCTGAAATTCGAGCGGCTCCCAGCCAACCTCATTCCCGGCAAGCGCCAGGATCTGGGTGTAGCTGCCGGCGATGGCGGAGATGTCGACCTGGTCATGATCGTCGAACGTCTCAGGAACGTGCCCAAGCCACAGCAGAATCTCGGATTCGCCGAACCGGTGGATGCGCAACGCCAGGCCGGCGATTCAGGCTACCGCAAGCCCCCTGCCGAGACTGCCGCGCCACCTTCCGACGAGGATCTCGATGTCAGCTTCGGCCTAAAGCCGAGCACATTCGGGCTGCGCCCCAAGACTGGCTGAGGTGAAGCCATTCGGAGCGGAAAAGACCAATAGGTTCAGTAGCTTGCCTTCAGGTATTGCTGTCTGAACAGACCCTGATGCCCTCTCCGTCGCGGCATGAAGTCAGAGCCTGTCCCGACATGTCAGGCATGTACAGAGACGCAGCAGAACAACGGAGAAATGCGGCCAACCTTCAAGGCTGCGGCTGCCGGCGAAATCCAGCTCTCAGGCGCTGACGCGGTTCCGGCCTTGCCGCTTCGCCTGGTAGAGCTGCTTGTCGGCGCGCCGGAAGAATTCCTCGGCGCTTTCCTTGCGGTCCCACACAGCCAGGCCCACGCTGGCGGTGATCTTGAGCCGCACATTGCCGGATAGGATCGGCATGACGGCGATGCCCTTGCGGATGCGCTCGGCCAGCCTGACGAGCATGTCGTGGTCCATGTTGGGCGCCACGACGGCGAATTCCTCGCCGCCCAGCCGCGCCACCACGTCATGGTAGCGCGTCATATCCTTCAGGCAGCCGGCAACCGCCCGCAGCACCTCGTCGCCGACATCATGGCCATGCGTGTCGTTGACCTGCTTGAAATGGTCGAGATCGAAGATCATCAGCCCGACCGGCTTGTCGATACGGCGGAACTCGTCGAGATATTCCTTCAGTGCATCGTCGAAATAGCGCCGGTTCTGCATCCCGGTCAGCCCGTCGGTAAGGGCCGCATGTTCCAGCGTCTCCGAACGCGCGCTCAGCGAAACCGTCATGGCGCGGAGCTTGCCCTCTTCCTTGACCTGGGTGCGGATCAACGGGAAGATGAAGAAGATGCCGAAAAACAGCGCGGTGGCCAGGAGCACACCGGTGGCGAACAGCAATTTCGATAGATAGGCGACGCTTTCTCTGCCTTCCGGCTGGTATATCGCCTCGGCGCCGTCACGAAGAACGTCGTAAGCGTGCAGAATCACGAGTCCGGCCGCGAGAATGACGGCGATGAACACGAAAAACGCCGATTCGGACTTGTGGAACCGCATTTGCTCCCCGTTAGGCGGCCTTGACTTTCCGTTATGGCATGGGCCGCCTTACGGACGGTTAACAGAAACAACTTCAGCGCGAAACTAACGTTAACGTCAAGTTGCGGCGTAGCTAATAAATGGTGTGTGCATAATCCGTTTTCGTCTCAGCGGCCGGCCATCCGCCGCCACTCGGGACCCAATTGATTGCGGAACCAGGTCGCCTGCCGCTTGGCATACTGCCGGGTCGCAATCTTGGCGCGTGCGATCGCCTCGGGAAAAGTCATTTCGCCGGCGTCCGCCGCGGCGAGTTCGCGAACGCCGATCGCCTTCATGGCCGGCAGCGACGGATCGAGATTCAGCGCCATAAGCGCGCGTACTTCCTCCAGCGCGCCGGCCTCCAGCATTCGGTCGAAGCGGCTGTCGATCCGCGCGACCAGCGCCGCCCGCTCCGGCTCGATCACCAGGAATTCGGCGCTGTCGCGGTCGATCAGCGGCTTTCCCTTTTCAGCCTGCCATTGAAGAATCGAACGGCCGGAGGCTTCGAGCACTTCCAGCGCACGCGCAATGCGCTGCCCGTCGCTCGGCCGCAGAAGTTGCGCTGCCTCCGGGTCTTCGCGCCAGAGAATCCGGTGCAGCCGCTCCGGCCCGTCCTCGTTGAGATGATAGCGCCAGCGGTCGCGCACGGATTTCGGAATGTCCGGCATCTCCGAAATTCCTTCCACCAGCGCTCGGAAATAGAGCCCGGTCCCGCCGACGAACACAGGGATCCTGTCTCTGAAAGCATCCTCGGCCATCAACCGCATCACGTCGCGCAGCCAGGCGCCGGTCGAATAGGCCGTTCCCGGATGGATGTGGCCGTAGAGATGGTGCGGCGCCCGCGCCATATCCTCCGCAGTCGGCCGCGCCGTCAGCACGTTGAGTATCGAATATCCCTGCATGGAATCGGTGTTGACGATCGCGCCGCCCCGGCGCTCGGCTATATCCAGCGCCAGAGCCGACTTGCCGCTGGCCGTCGGCCCGGCTATCAGGACGGCATTCTTCAGTCGGCCCTCGCCGCTGCCGTCACCGGATTTTTCCATGCCGCTCGTCGCCACGCTCATATCCCATCCGGCCAGGCGCTCTATCTCGCAGCCACTGGCGACGCTGGCTTCGCAAGCTGTGGCTGCGACCGCGGCCGACTGGCTGGCCGACGATGTCGCCTGCGACCTTGCTCTACCCGCCGGCCTCGGCGCCGCGGAAGCCCTCGCCACCCTGCGCGACGCGGTCTCGCCGGAGCCGGTCGATGTCGTTGTGCAGCAGCGCGAGGGACGCGCCAAGAAAATTCTGATCGCCGACATGGATTCAACCATGATCGACCAGGAATGCATCGACGAACTTGCCGACGAGGTCGGCATCAAGGAGCATGTCGCAGCCATAACCGCCCGTTCGATGAACGGCGAGATTGCCTTTGAGCCGGCTCTGCGCGAACGCGTCGCGCTGTTGAAGGGGCTGGACGCGGCAGTGATCGACCGCATCATATCGGGCCGGCTGACGCTGGCATCGGGCGGACGCGAATTGGTGGCGACGATGCGGGCGAAGGGCGCCTGGACTGCGCTCGTTTCGGGCGGCTTCGATGTCTTCACGTCGCGCATCGGCGACATGCTCGGCTTCCATGAGAACCGCGCCAACCGCCTCATCGTGGAAGCCGGCGGGCTGCTTGCCGGAACCGTCGTCGAGCCCATTCTGGGCCGCGCAGCCAAGGCCCAGGCCCTGCTGGAGATCTCCGCCCGGCTGGGTCTGACGCCAGCCGACGCCATCGCTGTCGGCGACGGCGCCAACGACCTTGATATGATTAGGCTCGCCGGCACGGGTGTCGCCTTGCATGCTAAACCTGCAGTTGCAGCCGAAGCCGATTGCCGCATCGATCACGGCGATTTGACCGCGCTGCTCTACATTCAGGGATACCGGCGGGAGAATTTTACCGCATGAATCCGATCCGCACCGAACGCCTGATCCTGCGCCAGTGGCAGGACCGCGACCGCAGCCTCTTTCACCGGATCAACTCCGATGATCGCGTGATGGAGTTTTTCCCGGTCAAGAGAACCCGCGAGCAGTCGGACGAACTGCTCGACGTATTGCGCGAGGAGATCGACCGCAAGGGCTTCGGCTTTGCGGCCATTGAACTCGCGGCGACCGGAGAGTGCATCGGCTTCGCTGGACTGCACGAGGACAGCGTCATGTCTTCGTGGCCGGCCGGCACGATCGAGATCGGCTGGCGGCTTGCGCCCGAATACTGGGGCAAGGGCTACGTGACCGAAGCCGCTGAAGCCTGGCTCGCCTTCGGCTTCGAGACGCTTTCGCTGGACGAGATCGTCTCGTTCGCCGTCTGGAACAATTTTCGCTCGACCGCGGTGATGGAACGTCTCGGCATGGAGCGCGACACGGCACGCGATTTCGATCACCCTCGCGTGCCCGATACGCAACCGCATCTCAAGCGGCACGTGTTCTACCGATTATCGCGGGAGGATTGGCTGACGCGGAAAAATGCGGTCGGCTGACCAACAAGCCGGCCGGGCCGGATTTGCGGATCGCGGCGGTTCAAGGCCTCTTTGTCGAAGGAAGTTCGTCGCCGGGCGCCGGCGGTGCCGATGGCACGCGGTCCAAAAAAGCGGTTAAACCGTCTCCGGTCGCCGAACCTGCCCGGCGCTTCAGAAAATCGGCGGCTGTTTCCATTACGCCGACCTTTTGGGCGACCGCCGACGCGATCCACTGATTGAGCGAGACGCCGTCCGCCTTCGCAAGCCGTGCTGCGGCATCCTTGATCGAGGCCGGTAATTTTAGCGGATATGTGGCTTTGCTCATTTCCGTAGCCTTTCCAGAAGCTCCTTCGGTCGCAGAATTTGCAGATCGAAGCGACGCGACGCATCCGAAAAATCTCGGATGTTGTGCGTTACAAGCGCATCGGCGCGACCGTTTATGGCTGCCTCAAGCACCATCTCGTCCTTCGGATCTGCCAATTGAGGTCGCCAGAGAAAATGCACCTCCACTGCCTCGGCCAACGCTGCAAACTCCGCCAACATCTGCCCGATCTCAGCAATCGAAAAGCCGTGCCTGCTAAGCTGTTCCGAGCGGATCAGAACAGCTTCATATTCCAGAAACAGCGCTGTCGTTACGAGTGGAACCAAACGCCGCCCGGCGATTAGCCTCAGAACGGCGAAAGAGGCGCCGCCCCGGCTTCGCAGTCCAGCGACCAACACATTGGTATCCAGCACAACGCGTTGCATGTGCTGAGTTAGTACATCCTATAGGATGTTACAAGTGGGCGATGCTCCTGCTCAATCCATCCGGATCGTCACGAAACGCAACTCGCCGGTCTTGGAGGCCAGCATCAACAGCGCGTTCTTGCGGCCCTGCTCCTTCAGCGTGGCGATGCGGTCCATCACGTCCTTCGGCGACGACACTGATTCCTGCGCGATCTCGGTAATGACCTCGCCGGCAAGAATGCCTCGCTCGGCAGCGGCGGAATCAGGCGTCACTTCGGTGATGACGACACCTGAGACGTCGGCTCCGACGCCAAATTTGGTTCGCGCTTCGTCGTTCAGTTCGCCGATGGTCATGCCGAGCACGGTCGCCGAGGCGACGGCCTCGCCTTCTTCTTCGGGCTGGCCTTCCGCGCTCTCGGCGAGCTTCTCGCCGTCCTCGAGCCGGCCAAGCGTGACTTTCACAGTCTGCTCCACGCCCTTGCGCACGACCACCACGTCGACCGCCTTGCCGACCGGGCTTTCGGCCACCACGCGCGGCAGGTCGCGCATTTCGTCGACGTCCTTGCCGTCGAACTTGATGATCACGTCGCCGGGCAGGATCGTGCCGTTGTCGACCGGTCCGCCCTTGATAACGCCGGCCACCAGCGCGCCCTTGGCGACCTTCATGTCGAGGGTTTCCGCGATCTCGTCGGTGACGGGCTGGATGCGCACGCCGAGCCAGCCGCGGCGCGTCTCGCCGAATTCCGCCAACTGGCTGACCACACCGATGGCCAGTTCCGACGGGATCGAAAAGCCGATGCCGATCGAGCCGCCCGAGGGTGAAATGATGGCGGTGTTGATGCCGACCACCTCGCCTTGCATGTTGAACAGCGGTCCACCGGAATTGCCGCGATTGATGGCGGCGTCTGTCTGGATGAAGTCGTCGTACGGTCCGGACTGGATGTCGCGGTTACGGGCCGAAATGATGCCCACCGTCACCGTACCGCCGAGTCCGAACGGGTTCCCGACCGCCATGACCCAGTCGCCGATCCGCATCCTGTTGGAATCGCCGAACTTGACCGCCGTCAGCTTCTTCAGCGTCGGGTCGACCTTGAGCACCGCGATGTCGGTCTTGGTGTCGGTGCCTACGAGTTCAGCCTTGAGCTTCGAGCCGTCGGAGAAGTTGACTTCGATCTCGTCGGCGTCCGCGATCACATGGTTGTTGGTGATGACAATGCCCTTCTCGGCATCGATGACGAAGCCCGAACCGAGCGACTGCACCCTCTGCGAGCCGGGGCCTCCGCCATTGCCGCCGCGATCCTTGAAGAACTCGTCGAAGAAATCCTGGAACGGCGAGCCTTCCGGCAGTTCCGGCATCGGCACCGCGTCGGGGCTTTCCGCGCCCTTGATGTTCTGAGAGGTCGAGATATTCACGACGGCGCCAAGCAGGCCTTCGGCCAGGTCGGCGACCGAGGCCGGTCCCTGCCCCTGCGGCTGCGCAGGCAATTGCTGCGGCGGCATCTGCGGCGCTGGCGCCGGCTGGGCTGGCGCAGGCTGGGTTGGCGCCTGCATTTGCGTCTGCGCCAGCGCTGGCGCGACGAAGGATGAAGCCACGGCCGCGCCTGCGAAAGCAGCTACAACGGCTGAGAGCAGGGTTCTTCGCACCGCGGGCAGGATAATCTTGGTCGCCATTGAAAAATGCCTCCGGTGTTTCGAAAATTCCGCGCCGCCCTTGGGCAGGCACACGCCATGTTCTGAAGAAATAAGGCGTGTTTGCGGCCTTGCCTACGGGCCAGGCCACAAACTTGCGTTACCCCCGCACCATCCAAACCACGCCGACCCCGATGGCGATGGCCGCGAGACCGGCGACCCGAAGTGCGCTTTCGGGTGTTGCCAGAACCTCCGACGCGAGCCGCTTGGCAAGCGCCGGAAAACCGCCGTAGACCAAGCCTTCCACGACCAGGACCAGACCCAGCGCGGCGAGGAAATCGGCCATTGGCGGCTACTGGCCCGTGCCTGCCGCGCCGTTCGGTTGCGTTGCGCCTGTCGCGGCGCCGTTCGTTTCCGGCGCCGGCGCGCCGTTACCGCCACCTGCTGGAGCCGAGCCCGGCGCTGCGCCCGCCGGGTTGCGGAAGAATCGGAAGAACTCCGAATCGGGCGACAGCACCATCGTCGTGCCTGCCGGATCGAGCGCTGCCGCGTAGGCGATCATCGAGCGGTAGAACTCGAAGAAATCCGGATCGCGCTGGAAGGCGTTGGCGAATATGGCGTTGCGCGCCGCTTCGCCCTCGCCTCGCAGGATTTCGGATTCCTTGCGCGCTTCAGCGACCGTCTCGATCACCTCGCGGTCGGCCCGCGCCCGGATTCGCGCCGCGGCTTCGCGGCCGCGCGCCCGCAGCCTTTCAGCCTCGGCAAGGCGTTCGGCCTTCATCCGGTCGTAGGTCTGCTGCGACACCTCGGCCGTCAGGTCGGTCCGGCGGATGCGGACATCCTCGATCTCCAGCCCGAGCGAAGTCGCATCGGGGCGAAGCTGGTCGCGCACCTCGGTCATCATGGAGGCGCGCTCTTCCGACAGAGCCGCCTCGAAGCCGCGTACGCCGTAGACGCGGCGCAACGCCGCGTCGAGGCGGGTCCTGAGCCGCTGCTCGGCCAGTTGTATGCTGCCCGACACGGTCTGGCGGAATGTACGCGGATCGGCAATGCGGTAGGCGACGAAGGCGTCCACTTCGTAGAACTTGCCGCCCGAGACCTGGACGCGGATGTCGTCGAGGTCGAAGCGAAGCACGCGGTCCTCGATGATCTGGACGTTGTCGGCTTCGAACATGCCGAACGGCGCCTTGAAATAGATGCCCGGTTCGGTTTTCACGTCGACGATCTCGCCGAAGCGGAGAACGATGGCCTGCTCGCGCTCGTTGACCACGAAGATCGACGAATAGATCAGGAGCAGGATTACGGCGACAATGACGCCGATGATGGGAAGACGGTTGGCCATCAGTTAATTCCTTCCGCGGCCGCAGCGGGGGCCGGCGCGCGTTTCTGCAGTTCCGGCAGCGGCAGATAGGGAATGACGCCCTGCCCGTTTTCGCCCTGCTGGATGATGACCTTGTTGGAATCCTTCAGGACTTTCTCCATCGTTTCGATGAACAGCCGCTGACGCGTCACGTCGGGCGCCTTGGCGTATTCGTCGTAGACCGAGATGAAGCGCTGCGCCTCGCCTTCGGCTTCCTGCACCACGCGGTTCTTGTAGGCTGCCGCTTCTTCGCGCACACGCGCCGCTTCACCGCGCGCCTGGCCGAGCTTCTGGTTGGAATACTGGTTGGATTCCTCGACGAAGCGGTCCTCGTCCTGCTCGGCGCGCTGCACCTCGTCGAAGGCGTCAGCCACTTCGCGCGGCGGCGCCGCATCCTCGATCGAGATGGCGTTGATATTCAGTCCGGCGCCATAGGCGTCGAGCGTGCCCTGGATAATCCCGCGCACTGCGTCAGCTATGCCTTGGCGGTCATCGCGGAAAATGTCCTGGGCCGGCCTGCGTCCGACTGCCTCGCGCATGGCGCTTTCGCCGATCTGGCGCACCATCTCATCCGCGTCGGCGACATTGAACAGATAGGCCTTGGGATCAGAAACCTGATACGCGACGGAAAACTTCACGTCGACGATGTTCTGGTCGCCCGACAGCATCAGCCCAGACGAGGTGCTGCCACGGACTTCGCCGAGGTCGACCAGCTTTTCGGCAGTGTTGGCGATCTCGACGGTTTCAATCGGCCACCAATGGAAATGCAGGCCCGGACCGGACAGTTCTTCCTTCGGCTTGCCGAAGCGCAGTTCGACCGCCATTTCGTCCGGCTGCACCGTATAGACGGATTGGAACACCCAGAAAGCGAGCAGGGCAAGCGCGATAAGGCCGAACAGGGCCGGGCTTGCCGCGCCGCCGCCAGGCAGCGCGTTCTTCAGCCGATCCTGGCCGCGGCGGATGATGTCCTCGAGATCGGGCGGCGATCCCTGCGGGCCGCTCGGGCGCGGACCCTGGCCCCACGGCCCCCCGCCATTGCCGCCGCCGCCCCACGGGCCGCCGCCGCCACCGCTCTGATTATTCCAGGGCATGAAAGTCCTTTCAGTTCCGAAGTCTCGGCGCGGCTGTGTTTGCCGGCGCGCGTGTTGCCTGACCTCTTCTATAAGGATGCAAGAGCGTGCTTTCAACGCGACCGCTATACAGAGAGGCCGATTTCGAGGAGGAAGCGGCCCTAACCCGTCCTCAATGCACGTCGCGGCGCCTCTCGTAAACAGTATAGCGCGTCGGATGGCTGTCCTTCTCGCCCGCCGGCACGTCGATGGAGCGAACAGATCGCCAGACGTGCGGATCGATTGCGGGAAACAGCGTATCGCCGTCGATCTTGGCCAGAACATGCGTCACATGGAGGCGATCGGCCAGCGGCATCGCCTGGCGGTAGATCTCGCCGCCTCCGATCACGCAGATTTCATCGGCTCCGGGCATGCAGCGGCCGCGCGCCCTTGCGAGCGCAATCGCGTCGTCGAATGAAGGCACGGTCTCGGCGCCTTCGGCCCGATATGCCGGATCGCGCGTTACTACGATGTTCAGGCGGCCGGGCAATGGGCGCCGCGGAAAACTCTCCCAGGTTTTGCGGCCCATGACGATCGGCTTGCCCATCGTGTCGGCCTTGAAGCGCTTCAGATCGCTGGACAGCCTCCACGGCAATCCGCCCTCGCGGCCGATCACACCGGTTTCGGCGATGGCGACATAGATCGCGATCTCCATCATCATACCGCGATCGGCGCGCGGATGGTCGCGTCGGCGACGTAGTTCTCGAGCCGGAAATCCTCGTAACGGAAGGCGAACAGGTCCTTCACCTCGGGATTGATCCACATGGTAGGCAATGGTTTCGGCGTGCGCCGAAGTTGCTCGCGCGCCTGCTCGAAATGGTTCGAGTAGAGATGCGCGTCGCCCAGCGTGTGGACGAAGTCGCCGGGTTTCAATCCGACCACCTGCGCCACCATCAGCGTCAAAAGTGCATAGGAGGCGATGTTGAAGGGCACGCCGAGAAAGATGTCGCCCGAACGTTGGTAGAGTTGGCACGAGAGCTTTCCGTCGGAGACGTAGAACTGGAACAGGCAGTGGCAGGGCGGCAGCGCCATCGCGTCCACCTCGGCCGGGTTCCACGCCGAAACGATCAGCCGCCGCGAATGAGGATTTGTCCGCAACTGGTTCAGAAGATTAGCAATCTGGTCGATCTCGCCGCCGTCCCGCGCCGGCCACGACCGCCATTGCTTGCCGTAAACCGGTCCGAGATCGCCGTTTTCGTCGGCCCATTCGTCCCAGATCGTCACGCCATTATCGGTGAGATATTTTACGTTGGTGTCGCCGGCCAAAAACCACAGAAGTTCGTGGATGATCGACTTCAGGTGCAGTTTCTTGGTCGTGGTGACGGGAAAGCCCTGCGCGAGATCGAAGCGCATCTGGTAGCCGAAGACCGAGCGCGTGCCGGTGCCGGTGCGATCGCTGCGGTCGGAGCCGTTTTCAAGGACGTGACTTAAGAGGTCGAGATATTGGCGCATCGCTGCCGCTTCGATTCGAGGTTTTGGCGATCATAGCCGACGCCAAATCCGGCGCATACCGCATATCGCCGATTGCCGCCATTGCGGTCTTCCATTTTCACCCGGGGCTTCCTATATTCATCGAGCCGGCTCGACCGGCTATGGCGATAAACAGACGATGTAATAAGCCGTTCGGACCCGGGGGCGGTACCCGGCGCCTCCACCAAAAACCGCTTTCTGGAGCGGTTTCTGATGGGGGCGAAATAGGATCGACGAAGGTGTAAAGATCGTACTTTTGCCCGGCATTGTACCACCGTTATCGGGCTAACTCAGTAGTTGCAAACGACAACTATGCGGAAGCACGTCTCGCCGCTTAATGCGGTGCGATAGCTTCAAATCAAGTCCTAGGGGTTCGCACTTCTAGGCGGGGTTCGGAGGTACCTGGCAACAGAAACCTCCATTTCTCCCTCCCCTTTTTCTCCCTCCCCAGTTCACACCCTTGCCGCGCGCTCGCGTCTCGCATGCTGTGAACGTGCGCTCGGCACCTTTCATTCGTCAAAGGAGGCGATAGAAATGTCTGAGGATTCCGAACGCTTTTTCATCCTCACCGGCGGTCCCGGCGCCGGCAAGAGCACATTGATCGATGCTTTGCGGGAAAGAGGCTTCGTCGGTTCGGTCGAGGCGGGCCGCGGTATCATCCAGCAGCAAGTTGCGGTCTCCGGTCCGGCGCTGCCGTGGAGCGATCCGGCTCTCTTCGCCAACCTGATGCTCTCCTGGGAGATGCGCTCCTACGACATGGCCCGGCGGGAGACTGGCACGATATTTTTCGATCGCGGCATTCCGGAGCTTCCCGGCTACTTCCGGCTGATGGGTCTTCCCGTGCCGCCTCACGTGAGCGCAGCCGCCAAGACCTTTCGCTACAACCGGCGCGTTTTCGCTCTTCCGCCCTGGGTGGAGATCTTCTCCCAGGATGCCGAGCGCAAGCAGGATTTCGACGAGGCCATCCGTACCTTCGAGGCGGTTACTTCAGCCTACCGCGAATCGGGCTACGAATTGGTCGAAGTCCCCCGTGCGCCTATCGAAGAGCGGGTCGAATTCGTCATCGACGAAATCCGGCGTTCCGAAAGACAATAAAAAGGGCCGGTTACCCGGCCTTTTTATTCAGAGTCGATGGAGAACCATTTACTCCGCCGGCGCTTCCGCCACCTCGCGGCCACGGCCCAGCGTGAGTTGCGTCAGCCCGAAGGCGATCACCGCGCAGGTGGCGATGCCGATGACCATGGGCAGCGGCGTGCCGTCGAAGAATACGCCCGCCACCGCCATCGCGACCGCGCCGGTGGCGAAATGCAAGGTTCCCATGAGCGCCGAGGCCGTGCCCGCGATCTCGCCATGGTCTTCCATCGCCAGCACAGAGGTGGTTGGAATGACGAGGCCGAGGAACCCGTAACCGACGAAGAGCAGCGCCGCCATCACGGCGAGTTGGTCCATGCCCGACGCCATCGTGGCCAGAAGGACGACCATGACCGTGGCGTAGCCGGAAACGGCGACGCGCACCACCCGCCTCAGTCCATAGCGCTCCGAGAGCATGCCCGTCATCTGCGACATCGCGAAGAAGGCGACCGCGTTGATGGAGAAGAACACGCTGTAGACGGCCGGCGACACGCCGTAATGGTCGATCAGCACGAAGGACGAACTCGCCAGGTAGACGAAAAAGCTCGATATGCCGAAGCCGCCGATGAAGGTCAGGCCGAGGAAATTGCGGTCGCCCATCAGGAATTTGTAGCCGGCAAGCGCGCTGCCGAACGAACTGCCGACCCGGTGGCCGGCCGGACGCGTTTCCTTCAGACCGAAGGCCAGAAGCACGACCGCTATCAGCGCGGCGATGGTCACCGCCCAGAACACGGCGCGCCAGCCGAACCCCTCGATGATGAAGCTGCCGGTCAGCGGCGCCAGGATCGGCGAGATCGAGAACACCAGCATCAGGAGCGACATCAACCGCGCGGCTTCGGTTCCGGTGTGCAGGTCGCGCACCACGGCGCGCGGCACCACCATGCCGGCGCAGGCGCCAAAGCCCTGGATGAACCGGAATGCGATCAGCCAGCCAATATCGGGCGCCAGCGCGGAGCCGATGCTGCCTGCGACGAACAGCGCCAGGCCGAAATAGAGCGGCGCCTTACGCCCGACCATGTCGGAAATCGGCCCGACCACGATCTGGCCGAAACCCATCGAGAGGAAGAACACCAGGAGGCTCATCTGCACAGCCACTGTGCCGGCGCCGAGATCCTGCCCGATCGTCGGCAGCGCGGGCAGATACATGTCGATGGCGAAAGGACCGATGGCTGACAACAGGCCGAGAATGACCGCTGTGCGGAGGAAGTTGGATGTCATGACTTGATTCTTTCGGATCGCGTGACCAATTGCCCGCAAGCGTTCGCGCTTGGGTAGAGCTTCCATGCTCCCGCAACCGACTCCTCCAGCGATTACAGCAGCGAATAATGTCCAGAAAATTAGACAGTCTTGTCTAATTTGTCAATCACGACTATCTTATTTTCATGACAGCAGCTGACATCATGGGCCTCGATCCAACCGCCCAGCGCGGACATCTGGCCAAGCGCATCTCGATTTTGGACGCAGCGGCCAACGTGTTCTGCAGGGAGGGATTCAGCGGCGCCAATATCGACATGATCGCGGCGGAGGCTGGCGTATCGCGCCAGACGGTCTACAATCATCATGGTGACAAGGCAAACCTCTTCGTCGCCGTCGTTCGCGAAATCACCGAGCGCGCCAATGCCGGCGTGTTCGCCACGCTCGCCACCTTCCCGGACCAGCCGCGCGATCTTGAGGCCGACCTTGTCCAGTTCGCGATGCGGCTGAACCGGAATTGCATGTGCAACCGCGACGGCAAGTTCCTGCGCAAGCTGATCCAGACCGAAGGCGAGCGCTATCCGGAACTCTTCGAAGCTTGGCGCTCCGACGGTCCCGGCAAGACGTGGGCAGCACTCGCGGCACGTTTCGCCCGCCTCGCCCATGCGGGGTACCTGGAAATGGACGATCCCGACGTGGCGGCGCGCCAGTTTCTGGCGCTGGTCAACGCCGACCTGCATATGTCCCTGATGCTGGGCGTCACACCCACCGATGAGGAAGTTGCGAGCGCCGCGACCAATGCGGTGCGGACTTTCCTGCGCGCCTACGGCCGCCGGCCTCAGGCCACAGCCGCCTCTTCCCCTGCCCCGTGAGAGCGGGATTCGGCCTGAAAACCGCAACTCGTGGGCGCCCGACGCCGCTTGCGCGTTGGCGCGTCCACGCCACCGACCTATATCCAGTTTACGGCAGCGCGAAGCTTCATTAGAGGTAGGGCTGACGATTCACCGGAACCGCTTCCAATATGGCCGAGGACCACATCCGCTACGACATTCTTGCCCAGGAGGCGTTGCGCGGAGTCATGCGCAAGGTCCTGGCGGAAGTCGCGCGCACCGGCCTTCCCGGCAGCCACCATTTCTTCATCACCTTCCTGACCGGCGCGCCGGGCGTGCGCATTTCCAGCCGCCTGCGGGAGCGCTACCCCGAGCAGATGACTATCGTCGTGCAGTTCCAGTATTGGGACCTGAAAGTCTCGGAAACCGGCTTCGAGATCGGCCTGTCTTTCTCCGACGTGCCCGAGAAGCTCGAAATCCCCTTCTCGGCCGTGCGCGGCTTTTATGACCCATCGGTCAATTTCGAGCTTGAATTCGATGTGAAGTCTGACGACGCGGCGCCGGCAGTCGAACAGGCCCCGCCGCCGAAGCTCGAAGCAGCGCCGGGCGCCGGAGCGAAGAAGACCGAACCGAAGAAAAAGGCGGCCGAGGCGGCGAAGGACGCAGCAGCGGCGGAAGCTGGTCCGGCAAAGGGCGCCGACGTCGTTTCGCTCGATTCCTTCCGCAAGAAATAGCGATGGCCGAGATCGTCAGCCTTCGGCAAGCGCGAAAGCAGAAGGCGCGCGCCGACAAAGAGCGCATAGCCGAGCAGAATCGCGCCCTCCATGGACGCAGCAAGGCCGAAAAGGCCCGCGATGTCGAAGCTGCACGGAAATCCCAAGACTTTGTCGAAGGTCACCGCCGCGAACGCCCGGCCGGAGACGGCGACGCGTGAGCCTGGTGCGCAAGCGTTCGGTTTCGATCCGCGGCCACCGCACCAGCTACTCGCTCGAACAGCCCTTTTACGACGAACTCCTGATCATCGCGGCCGAGCGGCAAATCCCACTCGCGGCACTGATCGCCGAGATCGATGCCCAGCGTCCACGTGAGGCGAACTTGTCCTCAGCGCTTCGGCTGTTCGTGCTGGAGGAGGCAAAACGCAAATCGGCTAAGGAATAACAGGGCAGCCAGCCAGCCGCCGCGACGGATTCGCGGCGGCTGCGGGTATGACTGCTCGGCTAAGCGCGAGCGTCTGCTAGGCTTTCACCTCGATGCGGCGCGTCTTGTCCTTGGCGGCAGGGTTCTTCGGCAATTCGACGGCCAAAATGCCGTTCTTGAACTTCGCCTGAACCTTGTCGGCATCGACCTCCGTGTCCAGCGGGATGGAACGCATGAACCGGCCGAAGCTGCGTTCGGCATAGGTCCGGCCGCCATTCTCTTCCTTGTGCTCCCGCCGCTTTTCGCCACTGATGATCAGGGCGTTGTCACGCAGGGTGACTTCGACATCCTTCTGCTCCATCCCAGGCAGTTCGGCGGTCACCTTGTAGGCCTTGTCGGTCTCGTCGACATCGACGCTCGGCCATACGCCGCCCTCCTGGCCGGCCGCGAGGGCGGGAGCCTCGATCGGCGCCAGGAAATCGTCGAATAGCCGCTCCATCTGCTGTCGGAACGAGGTGAATGGATCGCGCGCGAATGGAGCGATTCCGCGGAACCGCGTCCAAGGCGCCAAGTCGCGATTGGGCATGGCTCTTCTCCTTGTTTTCCGGTTCGATAGGTCGCCGCGCTGTTGGTCCGGCGACCCCTAATTTGGAACGTTTTCATATGGCGGATGTTCCGCAAAATCCGGCCAGAAAGCCGGCGCCCGGCGGTCCAAAAATTCTGCGAAAAAAGCTACTCCGAGCTCTCCAGCGACTTGAAAAACTCCTCGATCGCAAAGGGCTCGAGCTTCCTGGCCGGAGCCGCTGGAGGCGTCTCGTTGGCCTGCGGTTCAGGAGGCGGCGTCCGCCAGATCTCGCGTGCGCGATTTGCCTGCCGTTCGGCGTCAAGGCGAGCCTTTTCCTCCGCAGCGCGCCTGGCCGCTTCCAGCGCCTCCCGGGCAGCCTGCTCGGCCCTCAGCCGGGCCTCGGTTTCCATCTTGGCCTTGGCTTCGGCTTCGAGCCTCGCCTTTTCTTCAGCTTCGGCCTTCAGCCGCGCCTCTTCCTCCGCCCTTGCCGCCTCAGTCAAAGCCTTCACGCGCGCTTCCTCCGCCACCCGCGCCCGTTCGGCCGCGCGCTCGCGTTCTGTTTGGAGCGCCGCATAGTAGCGCACCTCGCGCCGCAGCCGCTGTTTCTCCAGAAGTGCCGCCTGCATAGCCTCGACACGCGCCTGCTCGCGCTCCAGCGCCCGCTGCGTCAGGAACTGCGCCAGCGGGCCGCTATCGAATACGGGCTTTGCCTCGCCGGGGCGACCTTCCAGGCTGAACCGCAGCGACGGCTCCGACCCCGCCAGCCCCTCGTCACCCGGCCGGTAGGCGATCTCGCCGTCCGCCGCGACGGTTTGCGTGTTGAGGTCGGCGCGAAGATCGGCCGTCACGGTCGCGTCTGGGTTTGCGAGACTTATCGGCGGCGCCCTGACGACGCCGCCGGCCACGGTGAAGGCAATCTCGGTTCCCGCCGCCGTGAAGCTGCCGCCCGCCGCGATCTCAGGGGCAAATGTCGCTGTCCGGTCAGCATCGATGTCGCGGCCGATGGCATCGGCCCGGGCAATGAAAGCCGGGAAAGCCCGGCTGTTGAGGCCGGCGATCGTGAGTTCCTTCAGCGCCGCCGTGCCCGATCCTGACAGGGCCGCGATCATGCCGCCGACGGATTTGCCGCTTGCCGACAAGGCGGCCGAGAAATCGCCCGCTCCCGACAGCCCGGCGCCCGGCAGTGCGAGCTCGAGATCAGCCCCGCCGAGCGACAATTGCCCCGAAAACAGGCCGGTGCCGGCGTCGTTCTTGAGTTCGAGCAGGCCTGTGAGATCGCCGCCGGCCAGCTTGGCTTTGAGGTCCGATATCCGCAAGCCTCGCTCGTCGAGGCGCAGCGCCAGGCTGGCCTCATAGGCGCTGGCCGCCGCGCCCGCCGAAAGCGTCGCCGCCGAAATATCCATTTCGGCAGTGAAGGGCGCCGAGGTTTCCGGCCGGAAAGGCACCGACGACCAGAGTTCATGCTCGGCCACGATGGAGCCTTCGCCGAGCACCATGGCGGCCGCCGGCTCGAGGTCCAGCGCATCGAGCGCCACCGCGCCCGTCAGATGCGGCAGCTCGTTGCCGACCTTGGCGTTCACGTCGCCCGAAACGGAATTCTCGTTGAGCGTCCCGCTGAGGCCGGCAAGCACCAGCAATTCGCCGGCATAGTCGGCATCCGCCGCCAGCGAAACCGGCATGCCCATGCCCATGCCAGGCAAAGCAACTCCGCTGGTCATCAGCCACGGCTCCAGATCCGCGCTTTCGAGTTCGGCCCTGCCCTTTGCCGCAAAACCCTCGCTGCCGAAGCTGGACGTGCCTTCGAAACGCGCCTGAAAATCATCGGCCGAGAGGCTGAACGTCGTTTCCATGCCGGCGGCCGGTTTACCCTTGGCCGAAAGCGTCATATCGCCGGGCCCGATCACACCAAGCGGCAGCGCAGGCAGGCCGGCGAGCGCCATCAGCGGTGTGGAATCCTGGTTTCGCGCCGAAAACGACAGCGAAACCTCGCCCTCGCCGATCGCGTCGACCCTTCCCGAGCCCGATACGGTGCCCGAAATCGCCGATCCGCCGGTGTCCCCCTGAACGCTCAGCGCCAGCCCCGTCGTCCCATCGTCTTTGCCGAGAGCGCTGGCGATCAGGTCGATGCGCGTATCGGCGAGCAGGCCCGGATAGGCTGCGGCGCGCCTGTCGAGCCCGGCGAGCAGCGGATTGCCGGGGTAGCGGGCGGCGGCCAGCGACACCAAAGGCGCCAGGTCGACCGCCACTATGGAGGCGTCGAGATTGCCGGACGGGTTTTCTGGAAAACCCTTTACCGTGCCGGTCGCGCTCACCGAGGCGCCGGCCAGCCCGCCGATCGCCAGCCGGTCGACTTCGAGCACGCCGCTGCGCAGGCGAAGCGCGGTGTCTATGGTCTCCGCCGTCAGGCCGCCGGCGCTCACCGGCCCGGCCTTGATCTGGAAGTCGAGGTCGCGGTTTGCGAAACGGTTGGCACCCTCGTCGCTGACGAACAGCGAAGCAAAGGCGGTCAGCCCGTCGACATCGAGCGCCTCGCCGTCGAGCTTGAGGAACATCGAGGGCCGAAGGTCCGGGGGCTGGCGGCTGTCGATCGCGCCGTGGAAGACGGCGTTGCCGAGCACCAGTTCGAGATCGTCGAAAAGCTGGCGCTGCCTGGTTATCTCGACATCGGCCTTGAATCCCGCTGCCGGAAGTCGCCGGATCGCGTCGTCGACGTCCTTGGCCAGCCAGGCGGCAAAGCCGGAGGGCTGGTTGACCGCCAGGAGCAGCGATCCGTCGAAGCCGAATTCGCCTTCCGTACGCAGGAGGCCGTCCGCTTCCAGCGTCGTCCGCCCAGGCAAGGTCGCGCCCAGGGATTTCAGGGCCCAGCCGCCCTCTGCCGGCTCGGCCGCCAGCCGCACGTCGCGGATCGTCGTATCGCCGACCACCACGGCCGGCAGGTCGACCTTGACCGCTCCTGGGATCGCCGGCCTCGGCAGGCCGGTCAGCGCCGCCTCCAGCGCCGCGATGCGCTGCGCCAGCGACAGCTTCGCGCCCTCCTCCGCCCCGACCGCCTCGTCGAAGCGCACCTGCGCGCCGCTGGTCTCGATCAGGAAGCGCGGCTCGGCGCCTATCTCCACGAAGGCCGTCCCATCGGCCGTGTAAGGATTGTCGAGAGGCCCGGTCTCGAAGCGAAATTCGTCTATGCCGAGCCGCTTGTGGTCGAAGGTGAATTGGCCGTTGATGCGGTATCCGGGGTCGCCTTCGAGCGCGCCGACCTTCACCGGCTGGCCGTCGCCGCCGCGCAGGCTCTCGGCCTTGCCCGCGCCACCCGCGATCCTGAACGCGCCGGAATAGACCGCCGCGCCCTGCTTGAGACTGACGTTTCCGTCGGTTTCTATCGCAATCCCATAGGGTTGCGGCTCGGCCTTGAGGCGAAGCCGCATCTGGCCGGTTTCGTCGGCCGCGCCGGTCGACACGGCCAGGGTTGTGCGCATGCCGTCGATCCTGAGCGTTCCATCGGCGCGCCAGGGCCCGGCGAAGGACCGCGCCGAAATCTCGGCGTCGATATCCGACAGGAGATGCGTGCGCCCTCCCGCGGCGTGCCGGACGGCGATCTGGCCTTCCGTGACCGTCAGCTTCTCCAGCGATATCTGGCTTGCCCGGAACGGCGCGGAAGGCCGCACGGTCCAGTCGACCGTACCGTCCTCGGCGACCTCCACCGTCGCCTTCGGCCGCACCATGCGCATGTCGAAGATCAGGAACTCGCCGCGCAGGAACGGCGCGAGTTCGGCGTCCATCGAGAATGTCTCGATCGTCATCGCCGGCGCATCGGCGGAACCGCCGACCGAAACGTCCGAGAACGTCACCGACGGAAACGGCAGCAGACGCGCGCTGGCGTCCCCTTTCACCGTCACTTTGCGGCCGAGTATTGCGCTCGCCTCACGCTCGAAATCAGCGCGGTAGGATGTCCAGTCGACGAAATACGGCCCCACCAGCGCCGCCGTCAGCGCCAGCACGATCAACCCGCCGATAATGACAAAAAGCCGCGCCAGAATCAGTTCCTCGCGATGGATTGGAAACGAGTTTGCACTCTACCGTCATCATTCCATGCATAAAGTGGCAAATTTGCCGAGGTGTTCCCGGCAATGTCTCAAGTTGGACTTCGGCTCACGGACCCGTTGCTGCCGCTCAACGATAGCTCTGGGCATGTCCTGTGCTGACCCAAAGCGAGGCGCCTTCAAGCCGCGCGGCGGGCTCGTGCGGCAGTTGTGCCATCGATATGAAGCTCTTTGGCCGTTCGTAGAACCGCGAATCAACGGCGGTCGAGCAGTCTTGCCACGGCTTCCCGAACAAGGGCGGGAACCTTTTCGGGATTATCCAGGTAGGCACTTTCCAGCAGGCCGTCTGATACGGCGACGAGGAGGGAAGCGGTGACGGAAGGAGATGGATCGCCATCCGCTGCAAGAAGGTCTCGAAGGCTGTCGTGATACCACACGCGGCGCGCATCAATGGCCCGCCGCACTAGGCTGGTCGGGTCGGGATACTCGGCCGCTGCGTTGAGGAAGGGACAGCCCCGCCAACCTCCGGCGATCACGGCCTCGCTGATACGCCCCATGATACCTGCGATCATTTTGCGAGGAGACTGTTTCGGCAGCGCTGCCACTGCCGCCCGCCCGAGTCGGTCCTGCTCTTCGATATAGGCGACGACGAGCTCATCCTTCGACGGAAAGTGATTGTAGAACGTCGCCTTAGCGACGCCGGCTTCCGCAATAATGCGGTCGATGCCGACGGCGTGGATGCCTCCGTCGTAGAAGAGCCGGGTCGCGGTATCGAGCAAACGACGACGCGCGGGACTTGCTTCGGGATGGCTATGAGAAATTTTTGCCTTCATCCCTTGACTATAACAGACAGGTCTGTATATTGCAAATGATAGACAGACCTGTCTGGATAGGAGAGCGTCATGGAAACGAGAGAAACACCTGAAGTCATCCGCCGGTTCAACCAAGCGTTCCAGGAACATGACCCCGCGATCCTCGAAGACCTGATCGCGCCGGATTGCGTCATGGAATCGATCCAGCCGGCCCCAAACGGCACGCGCTACGAAGGCTACGACGTGAATCTAGCGTTCTGGCAGGCCATGGCGGCCGACCGCGTCAATCACTTCGAGGTCGAAGACATCTTTGTGATGGGCGACCGCGCCAACATCCGCTGGCGCTTCCATTTCGGCGACGGCGGCTCGGTCCGCGGCGTCCGCCTGATCCGTGTCCGTGACGGTCGGATCGTCGAAGCCCTGGCTTATGCCAAAACACCTGGCCAGTCGGCGCCCCTTCCTGAGTAATCCGCGGCAAGGACGACAAGACAGGTGAGAATCGCAAGCATCGTCGTTTTTTGTTCAACCGGAGCCTAGTTCATCATCGGCCACGCGCTCGGGATCGACGGCGGCTCCATGGCTCAATGAGGTGAGACAATGACCACCGAAAGCAACGTTACCCGCGAAATTATGGAACGCTTCCATAACGCATTTGCGAAGCATCGCCCCGCAGACCTCGATGATCTCATCGGCGAGGGCTGTGTTCTCGAAAATACGGCGCCGGCCCCGGATGGAGCTCGCTACGAAGGGCGTGAGGCTTGCCTCACTTTCTGGAAGGGCGTCGCGTCGTCCGCCAACCTTGTCTTCAAAGCTGAGGAAATCTCGGCGATGGGCGACCGCGGGATCATCCGCTGGCAGCTTCGCTGGAGCGAGCGTGAGGCGGATCGGGTTCGAGGCGTCAACATCATGCGTGTCCGGGACGGAAAGATCGTCGAGGGCCTGGGGTACGTGAAGGGGGGCTGACGTTCCGATCGCGAACCGGCGATCCTCGCGGGTCGCTATCCCAGACCATGCACGGCGGCGTGTCGCCGGAATAGGGCACCAGCCCGAAGGAGCAGACCCATGATCATCATAGCCGGCTACACCCGCACCGACGCTGAGAAGCGGGACGGCGCCGTGGAAGCCTTCAGGGGCATGGTCGAACGCGCGAGGGCGTACGACGGCTGTCTCGACTTCTCCATAAGCGCGGATGCGGTCGATCCGGAGCGCGTCAATCTCTTTGAATGCTGGCGCGACCAGACCACGCTGGACGCCTGGCGCAGGGTCGCGAAGGGGCCGCGCGGGAAACCTCGAGAGGTCGCCGTAAGCCTCTACCGCACCGATAAGGCCGAGAAGCCATTCTGAATCGCTCGGCGCGGCGTTCCAATGTCCACAACTGGCGCACAGGCTCCGGCAGAGACGTGGTGAGTTAAGGTCTCCTTCCCGCCACCCTTCGCTGGAATTCAAACCGATACACTGTCAGAGCTCCCGGTCGATATTCATCAATGCTCTTTCGTGGTATCGTTCGCGGTCCGGCTTTCGGCCGGTTTCAGGGAGGAAATCATGGCATCCGCGGACTGGAGACTGGAAGGCGAGTGGCTCAAGAATTGCAATTGTGCGTTCGGCTGCCCCTGCGATTTCAACGCGAGGCCGACAAACGGCGAATGCGAAGGCCTCGTGGCCATGCGCATCACAAAGGGCCATTTCAACGATGTAAGCCTGGACGGGCTGCATTTCGCCGTCACCGTCCATTTTCCCGGCCCGCTTCATGAAGGCAATGGCGACGCCCAGCCGATCCTGGACGAGCGCGCCAGCCCCGAGCAGCGCGAGGCGCTTGGCGCGATCCTTTCGGGCGAGAATTCGGCCGAAGGGACGTTGTTTCATATTTTCAGCCTCATCGTGACCAGAATGCATGATCCGGTGCTCGCACCATTCGAATTCAGCTTCGACAAGGAAGGCCGAACTGCGCGCATGATCGCGCGAGGCGTTCTCGAAACCGAGGTCGAGCCGATCAAGAACCCGGTGACCGGAGAGCCGCACCGCGCCCAGATCGTCATGCCCGAGGGCTTCGAGCACCGGATGGCCGAGATCGCCTCGTCCAATATCCGCAGCATGGGCGCGATCAAGTTCGAGACCAATGGACGGCACAGTTCGCTGGCGCACGTTGTCCAGACGCCGCAAGGCGTCGCCGCCTGAAGGGGCCAAAGATGCCGTTCCTGACGGCGCTGCACCGGCACGACCGGGCGCTTGTCGTCGCCATCGTCGCTGGCGTCGTGCTCGCCTCGTGGGCCTTTCTGCTCCTGGGCGTCGATATGCCCATGCCGGAAATGACTGGCATGGATATGCCCATGGCGGAGCCGGTCTGGACCGCCGGCTACGCTGCGCTGATGCTTCTCATGTGGATGGCGATGATGACGGCGATGATGCTGCCCAGCGCCGTGCCGATGCTTCTCTTCTACGATTCCATCGCGCGCAAGCGCAGCGCCGGGGCAAGCATGATTGGCCCGACCAGCCTGTTCGGGCTCGGTTATCTCGTCATATGGGCAGGCTTCAGCATCGCCGCCGTCCTGCTTCAATACGGCTTCGACAGGATCTCCCTGCTGTCGCCGATGATGCAAACGACGAGCACGGCGCTTGCCGGGATCATCCTGATCGGCGCCGGCCTCTACCAGTGGACGCCGCTCAAGCAGGCTTGCCTGCGCCAGTGCCGCTCGCCACTCGATTTCGTAATGACCAACTGGCGGAGCGGCAAGAACGGCGCCTTCGCCATGGGGCTGCGCCACGGCCTCTACTGCCTCGGCTGCTGCTGGCTCCTGATGCTGCTGCTGTTCGTCGGCGGCGTCATGAATGTCGCCTGGATCGCCGGCATCGCGCTGTTCGTATTGGTCGAGAAACTCACCCCCGCCGGCCACTGGATCGGCAAGGCCGCAGGCGCGGCGCTGATCCTGTGGGGCGGGGTTGTGCTGGCCGGTCTCGTTCCAGTGAGCTAGCGGGCGTCGCGCTTTGCCTGCGCAACCGCTGCGGCCTTGCGCTGTCGTCCGCGTTCCATCGGCCGGACCAGGTCCTTCCGCTTCCGGCTCTCTACCGCGCGCATTCCCTGGTGCGCGTGGCGGGCATTGAAATCCGCGCCGTTGCCGGCCTTCTTTTGTTTCAGGGCCAGCGCATTGCGCGACTTTTCGACCAGTTCGAGCCTTGCGGCGAGGCGTCGCCTGCGTTCATGCTCGCCGTTCAGCCGGCGCATGCTCATCGAGAGCACTTCGAGCTTGGCTTGCGTGCCTCGGTCCTTGGCGGCCGCTTCAGCACCCTTCGGGGCCGCCTTGCCGCGCATCTCGCGACGTTTCCTGTGCGCCTCCGCCTGCGCCCGGTCGCGCCGTTCGCGCACCGACTTGATCAGGCCGAGCAGTTCGGCGTCCGGCAGGTCCTGCACCGCCGGATGGTGCGACTTCTGCACCAGCTGCCATTCGTCTTTGTTCAGCGCCCGTTCTTCCTGCTTGCGCGACACCGCCATCTGTCTGTCCTCGCCTTAAATCGCCCACCGCATCGAAAGCTTCGGCTCAAGCCGCAGTCAGGTCAAGCGTGGCTACCCCAACGACGCCGGCAAGATCTTCCCCGGGTTGAGGATGTTCTGCGGGTCGAGCGCGGCCTTGATGGTGCGCATGATATCGACGCCGTGGCCGAGTTCGTGCTCGGAGAAAGCCCATCTTGCCCTGGCCGATCCCATGCTCGCCGGTGCAGGTGCCCTCCATCGCGATCGCCCGCATGTTCAGCCGCGACACGAATTTTTCGGCGAGCGCGATCTCCTTGGGGTCGTCCACGTCCATCAGCACCAGCGTATGGAAATTGCCGTCGCCGACATGGCCGACGATCGGCGCGATCAGGCCCATCTCGGCGATGTCCGCCTCCGTCTCGGCGATGCATTCGGCCAGCCGCGAGATCGGCACGCAGACATCCGTCGACAGGCCTTTCGCCCCGGGCCGCAGCGTCAGCGACGCCCAGTAGGCATCATGCCTGGCCTTCCAAAGCTTCGTCCGCTCCTCCGCCACGCTGGTCCACAGGAACGGCCCGCCGCCATATTCCGCGGCGATCTCCCCGAAAGTCTCGGCCTGCTCCGCCACCCCCGCATCGCTGCCGTGGAATTCCACGAACAGGCACGGGCTCTCAGGATAATCGAGCTTCGAATAGTTTTTCAGCGCCCGCATCTGCAGCGCATTGACCAGTTCTATCCGCGCCACTGGAATGCCCATCTGGATCGTAGCGATGACCGCCTGGCAGGCCGTCTCCACGCTCGGAAACGGGCAGACGCCGCCCGAAATCGCCTGCGGAATGCCGTAGAGCTTCAGCGTCAGCGACGTGATGATGCCGAGCGTGCCTTCCGAGCCGACCAGAAGCCGCGTCAGGTCGTAGCCGGCCGAACTCTTCTTCGCCCGCCTCGCCGTGGTCACCATGCTCCCGTCGGCCATCACCGCCTGCAGCGCCAGCACGTTTTCGCGCATCGTGCCGTAGCGCACCGCGTTGGTGCCAGATGCGCGCGTCGCCGCCATGCCGCCCAGGCTGGCGTTTGCACCCGGATCGATCGGGAAGAACAATCCGGTCTCGCGCAGATATGTGTTGAGATCCTCGCGCGTCACGCCGGGTTCCACCGTGCAGTCTAGATCCTCGGCGTTGACGGCAAGCACCCGGTTCATCCGTGACGTATCGAGCGAGATGCCGCCGCCCGGCGCATTGACTTGGCCCTCCAGCGAAGAACCCACCCCGAACGCGATCACCGGCACGCGGTGCTCGGCGCACACCTTTACGATCTCCTGCACCTCCTCGGCCGATTCGGGAAACGCCACGCCGTCCGGCGCCTGCGTCGGGATGTAGGTCGTGGTATGCGCGTGCTGCCCGCGGATCGCAGCGCCGGTCTGGAACCGCTCGCCGAAGCGCTGCTTCAAAATGCCAAGCGCGGCTTCAATGCCGGCTTCGTTGCGTTCAACACTCCGCAGGTCGCTCAGCGCCATCAATTCCTCCGCGAATGGACCAGTCCGGGTCCTTGTCTCATGTCTATGGTCCCGTAATCTGCCGGCCAGCTTCACTTGTCCAGTGCGCCAACGAGGAATGTCACATGACCCTGCCCGCCCCCTTCGTCTCCCGCATCATGGAGTTGGAAAAGGACTGGATCGACTATAACGGCCATCTCAACATGGCCTATTACAACGTACTCTTCGACCGCTGTTCCGACGATGCCTTCGAACTGATGGGCCTCGGGCCCAACTACGCCAAGGAGCGCCGGCTGACCATCTACACGGCCGAGGTCCACATCTGCTACGTCCAGGAACTGCATCTCGGCCACAATGTGACGGTCAGCTTCCAGCTGCTCGACCATGACGAGAAGCGGCTGCGCGCCTATCAGGAGATCCGCCACGTCGACGGCTGGCTGGCCGCCACCTCGGAGCAGCTCTCGCTGCATGTCGACATGGCCGGGCCGAAGGTCGCCGCCTTCCCGGCCGACATCATGGCGAAGGTCGAGGAAATGCGCGCCACGCACGCCTCCCTGCCCATGCCCGAGCGCGCCGGCCGCTCGATCGGCATCCGGCGCAAGACCGCCTGAGCCGACCCGCGCCCGTCGCCGTTAACCCTAACCGATTTTCACTGTGAACAATAAACCTGTTCGATTGTTTGGTAGTCGCGACTCATGAACAAAGGAGCCGAAGCGGAATGCAAGCGGGCGGCTGGGGCAAGAGTCGGCTTGAGGACGGACTATGAGAATCGATATCGAAAAGGCATCGGACAAGCTCGCCGACGATCCCCGCCTGACCGACTACGATTTCTGGCGGACGTTGAAGAACCTGAACAACGAGATCTTCCACATCGCCAACAACAACGACCCGATCCCGCTCGATATGATCCGCTGGCGCGTCATCATCAAGCAGGCGCGTATGAAGCGGGGCTACGGGTGAAGCCGCTACCGGTCAATCTGTTGGCTGCCGCCAGATCTCGACCACCCCGTCGGCGCGGCCGGTGATCGGGTCGGCTCCCGGCAAAGCAAGACCCGCGACCGCCAGCGCCGCAGGCTCTATCTCGATGTCGCCCGGTTTAACGATCTTCCCCTGCTGGCCCGGCGGATAGCCGCCAGCCATCTGGAAATCGGCGGAACTGTCGAGCCGCTTGTGGCCCACGCCGGCGGGCACGATGCAGACATCGCCGACGGAAACGTCCGCCGCGATGCCGGCATCTCCGCCGAAGCCGATGCGTGCGTTTCCCGATACGCAGGCAAGCACTTCGTGGCCGAGCGTGTGGAAGTGCCAGAACGGGTACACCGTATAGACCCAAGTGCCGCTCCAGCCGTTCTTCTCGTAAAGCGCGCAGACACTCCGGCCGTCACGCGCTTCACGAGGGGTGCGGTCCCGCCAGATCAGCAGCGGCAGCGGATTGTTGGGAATGCCGTCCGCCGGCTCGAAAACATGCCTTACTGGAGCATCGGTATTGATCATTGCGTAGCGAGCTTCTCCTTGAAGAACGCCACCGTCCGCCCCCAGGCGAGATCGGCCGCCTCCTTGTTGTAGCGCGCCTCCGACGTGTCGTTGTTGAAGGCGTGCTGCGCGCCTTCGTACATATGGATCGTGTATTCCTTGCCGGCCGCGTCCAGCGCGGCCTTGTAGGCCTCTATTCCGGCATTGATGCGCGCGTCCTCGCCGGCATAGTGCAGGAGCAGTGGCCCCTGGATCTGGGGCACGACGTCCGGGTTGGGCTGCGCTCCATAATAGGCGACGCCGGCAGCAAGGTCAGGCGCGTTGACGGCGAGCGTGTTCACCGTTCCGCCGCCCCAGCAGAAGCCGACCGCGCCGACCTTGCCGTTGCCGGATTCATGCCCTTTCAGGAACGCGACGGTGGCGACGCCGTTGGCGACCGTTTTGGCCGGGTCGAGTTGCGAGAACATTCCGCGCGCCTGTTCCTCGTCGGCGGGCGTCCCGCCGAGCGGCGAAAGAAAATCCGGCGCCAGCGCGACAAAACCTTCCAGCGCCATGCGCCGCGCCACATCGCGAATGTGGGGGTTGAGGCCGCGGTTCTCGTGGATGACGATCACGGTGCCGAGCTTCCCGCCCGCATCCGCCGGCTGGACAAGATATCCTTTCATGTCGCCGCCGTCGCCCGGCCAGGTGATGTCCTCGGCCTTGAGCCGCGCATCGTCTTCGGCCACCATCGCCGCGTGGGCCGAATTCGCGGCCAGCATCGGCGCGATCACGGCTGCCGCCGCGCCCGAACCGGCGAGTTTCGTCAGCTTCTCCATGAAGCCGCGGCGGTCCAGCGTCAGATGGGTGTATTCGTCATAGGCGTCGATCATCGCCTGCGTAATGGCCGGTGTGGTCATGGTCTTCTCCAGGTGCTGGCAACCCGCCTGGCGGAAACATAGCTTCCGCCCGGTTCCGGTCCAGTAACGCATCGGTGAGATCGGCCGGAACCGGCAGATTGAAGCAACGCAGCATTTTCCACTTTGAGGCGAAGTAATTCTCAACTATGGTCCGCGAGGCTTTTGGCATGGGGGGAATATTGCCGATGGTTTTGTCACGCAGGGATGTCGTGCTCGGCGGCCTGGCGCTGGTCGCCGCGAGTGCGACGAGCAATATTGCGCAAGCCGCAGCTGCAAAATCCTTTTTCGCCGGCACCGCCAGCGACAACAATTTTGTCTATCGCAAGACCAACTTCGCCAAGATCGACAAGCGTTGGCATCGCCAGATCGTCAAATATTTCAGCAGCGAGCCGGTCGGCACGGTCGTGGTCGATACCCGCCACCACTTCCTCTACGTCATCATGGAAAACAAGACCGCCATCCGCTACGGCGTCGGCGTCGGCAAGGAAGGCTTCAAATGGTACGGCCGCGCGACGATCGACCGCCGCGCCCTGTGGCCGCAATGGGTTCCGCCTCCCGAAATGCTGAAGCGCAGGCCGGAGCTGCCGCGCCTCGTCGCCGGCGGCGCGCCCAACAATCCACTTGGGCCGCGCGCGCTCTATCTGCACCGCAACGGCGCCGACACCGGCTACCGCCTGCATGGCACGCTGGAGCCGTGGAGCATCGGCACGGACGCCTCCAGCGGCTGCATCCGCATGTTCCCGGAAGACATCATCGACCTCTACCAGCGCTGCCCGATCGGCACCGCGGTGCAGGTCCTGCCGCACATCGCCGACCAGGCGCCCGCTTCCACCACCGTCGAATGATTGGCGCCTCATGAACCGCATGATTGAAAACACGCGCCGGCTGCTCGCCGCCGGCATGCTGGTGCTGGCCGCATCCTGCTCGACCAGCAACACGCTGGCGCCTTCCACGCCGGACGTCACAAACACCGAGGTCGCCGGCTTCCAGAATGTGCAGCCGGGCAGCGAGGAGGATTTTATCCTCAATGTCGGCCGCCGCACCTATTTCACGCAAGGCTCCGCGGCCTTGGATTCCGTCGCCAGGGCCACCCTCGACACCCAGATCGCCTGGCTGACAAAGCATCCGCGCTGGCTGCTCAAGCTGCAGGGTTTCGCCGACGATCCGGGCGCGAGCGAAACGGCGCTGTCGCAGCAACGCGCCGAAGCAGTTATGGCCTACCTCGCCGCCGGCGGCATCGACCGCAACCGCATGTGGGCCAAGGGCTACGGCAAGGACCGCCTCGTCCGCGACTGCCCCGACACCGCCTGCCGCTCGCAGAACCGCCGCGTGGTGTCGAATTTGCGGGATGAGAGGGACGAGCCGTAGGGGGATTTGCAGTTCTGCTTGCAACCCAGAAGCAGAGTCTCGCACGCGACGGCGAAAGTTGCTATTATTGGGTCCGAATGGATCGCTCCAGGACGGCCGCTGGCTCTTCAATACATAACTGTGTTGAGTGTGACATGGATGGGCGAGCCCGCCTCGAACTGTGCGCTGCCGCGCGCGACCAGCCAGCCATCCGCACGCTCCAGGCGCGCAACGATCCGCAGCGTCGGCGAAGCAGTCGCACTTGCGGGCGGTGACAAGGAAAAGGCTATCGCCTTTGACTTGCCGTCGCTTTCGATGCTCGTTTTCGCGGCGCGACGTCGCGTATTATCCTGAATCGCAGGGTCCTCGAGATAAATCTCGAGATGACCTTCCGGGATAACCGCGCCGCCCTCGAACGTGACTTCGCCGCGAATATCCGTCGATTGCGCGGCGACTGTCCCGGCGGCCGCGGCGACAGCCGCAGCCCCGGCGGCCATTAATACTGTGCGGCGGTCGGTCGGGCGCTTCATCACACTCTCCATGATCGGCCTCAGGACCCGTGCGGTGACGGCATTGCCGCTCAGCTTGTGGTTCGAAAAGAGAGGTGGGGCGCCTGAGGGCGCCCCACCTGCGGTCCATTTTTAGATGATAATGAAGTCGGACGCCGAAAGATTCAGATTTGTGCTCAGCCGCGCAAACTGAATGGCTGCGTCTTCTCCGGCGCCATCGGCGTCATAGGACAAGGCCCCGCTATCAGTATCATAGACTATGCGGTCGTCGGAATCATGAGCGACGCCCGACGCACTCCCGTAAAACGCGCCCAACGCGAGAGCGCCGTCGTTGCCCACGCTCTCAAAGATGAGGTTGTCCAGCAGGATCGTGTCGTTCGCGACGTTGAAGTCGGTGATCCGGTCGATATTGCCGGCCCCAAGCTCGGTCGAGAAGCGGAAAGAATCCTCGCCCGCGCCGCCGGTCAGTGTGTCGGTCGCCAGCCCGCCATCCAGCAGATCGCTGCCGCCGCCGCCGTTTAAAGTATCTGCGCCGGCGACGCCCGGCTGAGCCGGCGCGGGCGGGAACTCGACCGACACGTTCAACTCATATGTCGAGCCCGCCGGCACGGCTTCCTCCCAGCCATCGCCCGGCACCGTCGGAGACCATCTGCCTTCCAGAATATGGTAGGTTCCGGTTTCCTGGACGACGAAGACCGTGCTCGAATCCCGGGTGCTGTTGGAGCCGGGGTCGCCGCCGCCATCGTCGTTCTCAGCGAGGATATTGCCATCGCCGTCCAGCAGCCTGACCCAGCTGTCATGGATGTTCGGATCGGCAATGTGATCGATGTCGATGGTGATGATCGTGCCGGCCGCCAGGTTGATGCTGTAATATCCGCCCTTGCCGTTTCCGGTGGCGTTGACGGTCGTGTGAAGGACGGTCGTAGAATCGAAGATGTCCGGGTCGGCGGCCAGCGAGAAGTTGTTCGAGATGTCGAAGGCGGTTGCAATCGAATTGTTCGTCGCATCCGACCCGAGCGTGGCGTAGCCGGTGCCCATACCCGGGCGTGGCGGAGCATCGCCCTGATAGGCGAAATCGCCGAGCAGGGTGTCGTCGCCGCGGCCACCGTCGATCGTGTCGTTCCCGCCCTGGCCGGTCAGCACATTGGCCGCTGCGTTGCCGGTCAGTCGGTCGTTGAGCCCAGAACCGGCGAGATTTTCGATCGAGACATATCGATCTCCGCCGGATCCGAGTCCGGCGAGGCTGAGCCTGACGCCGCTCGTTGAGTCGGCGTAATCCGCCGTGTCGCTGCCGGCGCCGCCGTTCAATCTGTCGGCGCCGCCGCCGCCCGTCAGCGTGTCGTCGCCCGAGCCGCCGGAGAGTTCGTTGGCCTGGGCATCGCCGATGAGATGGTCATCAAATGATGAACCGACGGCGTTTTCGAAGCCTGCGAGGATGTCGTGCCGGATAATGGTGCCGCGCCCGACAATCTGCACCGGGCCATCGGCGTCGCCGCCGCTGGCCGTGCCGTTGGCGAGATCGATCGTTACGCCGACCGGGCTGTCTTGGTAGACGACCGTGTCGATGCCGGTGCCGCCATCCAGATAGTCCTGCTCGCTGCCTCCGATGATCGTGTCATTGCCGCCTTCGCCGTAAATGATGTCGCCGTCGCGGCCGCCATCGAGGATGTCATTGCCATCGCCGCCATTGAAGTAGTCGCCGCCGCCCTGGCCCCAGAAATGGTTGGCGGCGGCCGTGCCGATGAAGCGGTCGATGCGGTCATCGGAGCCGATGAGATTCTCGATGCTGTAGAACGTATCGCCCGACGCCGTGCCGCCGCTCGCGACATTCGTGGCGAGGTTGACGAGCAATTGGAAGGGGCTCTCCCTGCTAAAGTCGACCGTATCGACGCCGGCGCCACCTCTGAAGATGTCGATGCCGTCCTGGCCGCTCAGCGTATCGTCGCCGTCCCCGCCGTCGAGGATATCGTTTCCCTGGCCGCCGAGAATGGTGTCGTTGCCGCGGCCGCCATAGAGCGTGTCGTTGCCGTCATCGCTCTCGGTCTGGTCTTCGAGATCCGCGACATCGATCGTGTTGTTGATGTCGCGGCTGGCGAGCGAGTCGCGGCCGCCGATGATGAGGTCGTCGCCGCCCTGACCGAAGATGGTGTCGTCACCGGCGCCGCCATCGAGCGTGTCGTGTCCACTGGTGCCGAAGATGATGCTGGTCAATGTGTTGTCGCCGACGATCGGCGGGGTGCCGGTGTCGCCGCCTCCAGGCTGAAGCGTCGATTCATCGGCATAGATAATCTGCTCGACATTCGCGATCCGCCGGATTCTTAGGTCCCTGGAAAGCAGAATGACGGTGTCATTGCCGCCATTCGCTTCCTCGCGAACGATGTCGTCCAACGAATCGACGAAGTACGTATCGTCGCCGCCATTGCCGGCCATGCGGTCGCCGCCGCCGCGTCCATCCAGCGTGTTGGCGCCGTCATTGCCGATCAGGATGTCGTCATACCAGCTGCCGATGCCGTTCTCGATGTAATAGTCGGTCCCATCCGCGTTGTGTCCGGCAAAGATCGACACATTGTTGGTATGTCCGTTGACGCTGGAGAACTGTCCGGCGCGCAAGTCGAGGATCGTACCCGCCGTCGAGCCGGAGAAGTCGACCGTGTCGGTCCCGCCGGTGTCATGGATCACAAAGCCGATATCGTGCTGCATGCCCGAGGAGGTCAGCTGGTAGCCATACTGCGTGCTGCCGAAGCCGTAGACATTGTCGCCCGTGTTCAGGTCGATGTGCTGATAGGTGCGCACCCCGTCCTCGTCGACGGTCGAAAAAAAGCGGCGGATGACGGCTTCAATGTCGGCCATAAGCGGCGTCGACGCCGACCAGCGCGTGGTTTCGCCGACATCGATCCCATCGAAATAGGACATGACGCTGTATTGCTGGCGATCAAACGTCCAGGTCGCATTGTTCAGATAGTTGATCTGCACGCCGCCGGGGCCGCTGTAATTGTAGAGGCCGGGATGGTTCAGGCCGAATTCATGGCCGAATTCATGGATGAAGGAATCGAACACATAACCGCCGATATCCGTCTTGTTGGGTTCCGTGTCGTGGAAACGCTGACCGATGCTGACATAACGATTGGCTGAATAGGCGCTGCCATCGTCCTCCTCGCCCAGCTCGGGGCTGACGACCTCCATCCAGTCCGTTGCGGGATTGTATGCGGCGTCGTCGACGATTTCGAACTCCAGAGGCGTGACAGACGCCCACATCTGTAGCGCGCCGATCGCGGCAGCCTTGTACTCGGGGTGGTTGTTGAGCTCGGAAACGTTGATCCTCAGCGTTCCCTGAGCTCTCTCCGGCGTCAGGCTGCGGGGCAATGCCCCGAGATAATCGAGAAAGGATTCATAATCCTCGCTTTTGCCGTAAGGGTTGTCCGGCGTCTGGTCGTTGACCCACCATTGGTCGCTCGTCTGGCTTGGATTCGGCATCGCAGGGTTCCTCCTCGAACACTGTGCGCAACTCACGCCTTATGCCGTAGTGCAGCTGCCGCATTGCACAGTGTGTGGCTCTATCAGCCCCGTCACCCTGCCCGAATAATGTTCTTGGAATCTTCGGCTTGTCCACCCCATACAGACGTGGGGTTGTGTTACGTAAGGTCAACAATGGACGCCCGGCGACCGTCCTGGAGCAGGCAACGCGCTGCGAACCGTAGCTGTGCCAAGAAGTAGTGACCAGTCAGCACGTCAACGCAGCTCGTTTGGCCCAGCGTGTGCTGGTGGCCGATAAAGGCACGAAAAATCAAGGGGTTAGTCAGATCGGGACAAAGCCTGGGCCAGGTTGAATGTCCGCTATAACTTTTCGTGCGCCAAGAAGCCGTCAGTCTGCAAACGACCCCAATCGAGACGTGCTAAGCGTCGCCCCCTAGCGCATGGGAGATAGGCCCAGCCCCCAACTCAATACGGTCCCTACTTCTCGCACAACCGCCTTTGCCCGCTATAAGGCTGGAACGTGCAATCCTCGGCCCGGAACGAGCGATAGGCGCGCGAGCAGGCGCGCACATTGCACGACACCGGCGTCTCTTCCCGCGCCTCCGCCGACGCGGTCATCGCCTCCGCCCCCGGCTTGCCCTTCGTCGCCTCGGCGAGCGCGGCCGACATGAAATTCTTCCAGATCGCCGCCGGCAGTTTTCCGCCGGTGACCTCGTTCATCGGGCTGTCGTCGTCGTTGCCGACCCAGACGCCCGCCACCAACGGCTCGTTGAAACCAATGAACCAGGCATCGCGAAAATTCTGGCTGGTGCCGGTCTTGCCTGCGGCGAAACCGTCCAGGCCCGCAGCCTTGCCTGTGCCGCGCTGGACGACGAGATGCAGCAGCCCGACCAGATCCCGCTGCACGCCGCGCAGGTCGATCTCCGGCGGCTTCGGCGGCCCGACGCGGAACGCCTGCGGCTGGCCATCGCTGTGGAACGAAACGATACCCCACGGCTCGATCGGGGCGAGCCCCGCCCGCACCGAGGCGTAGGCGCCCGTCAGGTCGAGCAGGCTGACTTCCGACGCGCCCAGCGCCAGCGCCGGCGTCTCGTTGAGCGGCGCGTCGATGCCGAGTTCGCGCGCCGCCGCCACGACGTTCTTCAGGCCCACTTCCTGCGCCAGGTTGACCATCGCGGCGTTGAGCGAGCGCGCAAAGGCCTCGGCGAGGGAAACGCGGCCATTATACTCGCCGCCGAAATTTTCCGGCGTCCAGCCGTTGATCTCGATCGGCTCGTCCCTGACCCTGTCGCGCGGCGAATAGCCGGCCTTCAGCGCCGCATAGAGCACGAACAGCTTGAAGGCCGAGCCCGGCTGCCGCATGGCGGTCGCCGCACGGTTGAACTCGCTGCCGGCATAGTCGCGCCCGCCGACCATCGCCACCACCGCGCCGTCCGGCGTCATGGCGACCAGCGCTGCCTGCCCCACGCCGGCCGCCGCTTCCGAGGCGAGTCCTTCGGCGACCGCCCGCTCGGCCAGCGCCTGCAGCTTCGGCACGATGGTCGTGCGCACCTTGATCGTGCCCCTGTACGGGCCGGCGATCTCGCGTGCATCCTCCAGCACCCAGTCGGAGAACCAGCTTCCGGCGCGCTGCGCCGGGCGCGTCGGCTTGAGCGTGGCGGTTTCCGCCCTGGCGGCCCGCGCCTCGGCCTCGTCGAGAACGTCGCTCGCCACCATCACGTCGAGCGCAACCGCAGTCCGCTCCGCCGCGCCTTGAGGGTTGGTGAGCGGGCTCAGCTGCGACGGCGCGCGGATGATGCCGGCCAGCATCGCCGATTCGCGCAGGTCGAGCTGGTTCACCGCCTTGTCGAAATAGACCCGCGCCGCCGCCGGAACGCCCGTCGCGCCCGAGCCGAGATAGATGTTGTTCAGGTAGCGCGTCAGGATCTCGTCCTTGCCGAGCCGTGCTTCCAGCCAGAAGGCGATGACCAGTTCCTGGATCTTGCGCTTGAAGGTGCGGTCGCTCTCCAGATAAAGGATTTTGATCAGTTGCTGGGTGATGGTGCTGCCGCCCTCGACCACCTCGCCGGCCAAAAGATTGCGCCAGACAGCCCGCCCTACGCCGCGGAAATCGATGCCGTAATGCTCGTAGAAGCGGCGGTCCTCGACTGCCAGCACCGCGTCGACCAGATGCGGCGGAAACTCCTCGCGCTTGGCATATGCGCCCTGATACGGCCCCTGCTGCACGATCGCCGCGCCGTCGGCGCTCTCCAGCACCACCACCGGCTTCAGCGAGCCTTCGGCGATCTCCTGCCAGGGCACGTCGCGCAGCGCCCACCACAGCAGGCCGACCGCGACAGCCAGCACAGCCACCACGGAAAAGGCGGCCGCCCGCAGCCACGTAAATCGCCTGCGGCGTGCCACGATTGGCGGAGCATCGCCGTTTTCGCGGACAGCGGGAAGCCCGCGCAACCGCTCCGCTCGCGCCCCGAACAGCCCCGGCAGCCCGCGGACCGACCCGGCCAGCGCGCCGAGCCGCGCCTCCATCCGCGAGTAATCCGCCTCTCGCGCCCTGGTCCCGAGCCGCCTTGCACCCGCCGAAAACATCCTCCCCGCGCGCCGCGCCGCGGCGCCGAGATCGTGGCGCAGCGCGCTGGCGAGTTCCGCAGCCGCCTTGCCGGTGCGGCTGAAGGCAGGCCGTGCGTCCTCGCCCTCACGCGGTTCGGGCGCGGCGGGCGGCAAGGGCCTATCGCTGTCGGCGGCGCTCATTCGAGCCGTTTCCTGCCTGCCATCAATTGTCAGTCGTTCGCGCATCCCTGCATTTTCGAAGTAGCGCGCGTGGCGGTCGCGGAAAGCCCGCTCCCAAGCATTTGACCGCATGCGTTGCCCCGCCGCCACGATGCCGGCCCGCATCGGGCCAAACGCCGCGCCTGCCGGCACAAAACGGAAACGCTTCTGGTCTTTCCGCCCCGAATCACTACATTCGGTGTCAATGCCAGGTTTCCCGGACGACATGCCTTTTTTCGACGAGCCGAGCGCGCCGCCCGCCCGCCCGGCGGGCGCTCACGCGCCTTCGGGCATCGCCGCGCGCGCCATGGCCGCACGCCAGGCTTCCGCCCCGGATTATCTTCAGGGCCTGAATCCGGAGCAGCGCCTTGCTGTCGAGACCACGGAAGGCCCGGTGCTGGTGCTGGCCGGCGCGGGCACAGGCAAGACCCGTGTGCTCACCACCCGCATCGCCCACATCCTCGCCACCCGCCGCGCCTTTCCCTCGCAGATCCTCGCCGTCACCTTCACCAACAAGGCCGCGCGCGAGATGAAGCAGCGCGTCGGGATGCTGGTCGGCGAGGCGGTCGAGGGCATGCCGTGGCTCGGCACCTTCCATTCCATCGGCGTCAAGATGCTGCGCCGCCACGCCGAACTTGCCGGCCTCAAATCCGGCTTCACCATCCTCGACACCGACGATGTCGTGCGCCTGATCAAGCAGCTCATCCAGGCCGAGGGGTTGGACGACAAGCGCTGGCCGGCGCGCCAGTTCGCCATGATGGTCGACGGCTGGAAGAACAAGGGCCTCGGCCCGTCCGAAATCCCGGAGGGCGACGCCCGCTCCTTCGCCAACGGCAAGGGCCGCCAGCTTTACCAGGCCTACCAGGATCGCCTGAAGACGCTCAACGCCTGCGATTTCGGCGACCTCCTGTGCCACCCCATCCGCATCTTCCGCGCCTATCCCGATGTGCTGAAGGAATACCACCGCCGCTTCAAATACATTCTCGTCGACGAGTACCAGGACACGAATACGGCGCAGTACATGTGGTTGCGCCTGCTCGCGCAAAGGCCGGAGCCAAGGGTAGGCGGTATCCCTCCTGAAGCCCGCACTCCGATGCAGGTTCGTGATCCCGCCTCGGGCGAAATCACTTCGCATCCGGCCGAAGGCCGCAAGCCCGACCGGGCGTCGGCCGGCCAGGCCGCCCCCGCGGAGGCCAGCGCGCGAAGCGCGCGCTCGGCCGTGAGCGAAAACAGAGTCAACATCTGCTGCGTCGGCGACGACGACCAGTCGATCTATGGCTGGCGCGGGGCGGAGGTCGACAACATCCTGCGCTTCGACAAGGATTTTCCGGGCGCCACCATCATCCGGCTGGAGCGCAACTACCGCTCCACCGCCCATATCCTCGGCGCCGCCTCCCACCTCATCGCCCACAATGAAGGGCGGCTCGGGAAAACGCTGTTCACCGAAAAGATCGAGGCCGACGACGCAAAAGTCCACGTCCATGCCGCCTGGGATTCGGAGGAGGAAGCACGCGCCGTCGGCGAGACCATCGAGCAGGCGCAGCGCGACAACCATAATCTGAACGACATGGCGATCCTCGTCCGCGCCTCCTTCCAGATGCGCGAGTTCGAGGACCGCTTTGTCACCCTCGGCCTGAATTACCGCGTCATCGGCGGCCCGCGTTTTTACGAGCGCCAGGAGATCCGCGACGCGCTGGCCTATTTCCGCGTCGTCGCGCAGGGCGCCGACGACCTCGCCTTCGAGCGCATCGTCAACGTGCCCAAGCGCGGCCTGGGTGAAGCCGCCATCCGCCAGGTCCACGACACGTCTCGCGCGCTTCGCATCCCGATGCTCGAAGCGGCGGAAAAACTCGCCGAAAGCGACGAGCTGAAGCCGAAGCCGCGCGCCGCACTGCGCGAAGTCGCCGCCAATTTCGCGCGCTGGCAGGCAGCACTCGACCACACGCCGCACACCGAGCTTGCCGAGACCATTCTGGAAGAGTCCGGCTACACCGACATGTGGAAGAACGACCGCTCGGCCGAAGCGCCGGGCCGGCTCGAGAACCTGAAGGAACTCATCCGTTCCATGGAGGAATACGAGTCGCTGCGCTCCTTCCTCGAGCATGTCGCGCTGGTCATGGACGCCGAGCAGCAGGAGAACCTCGACGCCGTCAACATCATGACGCTGCACTCGGCCAAGGGCCTCGAATTCGAGACCGTCTTTCTCCCCGGCTGGGAGGAAGGCCTGTTCCCGCACCAGCGCTCGCTCGACGAGGGCGGCCGCTCCGGCCTGGAGGAGGAGCGCCGCCTCGCTTATGTCGGCCTGACGCGCGCGAAGAAGAATTTGCACATCTGGTTCGTCTCCAACCGCCGCATCCACGGCCTCTGGCAATCGACCATCCCGTCGCGCTTCCTCGACGAACTGCCCGAAGCCCATGTCGAAGTCGACGAGGGCTCATCCTCCTATGGCGGTTACGGCTCGGCCTATGGCGGCGGCTCCTTCGCTTCCGGCCGCGGCGCCAAGGGGGCAGGACGCCAAAATCCCTATGGCGCGTCGCGCTTCGACAATCTGGGCGCGGGCGGTTCCGGCTCAGGTGCCGGCGGCAACACCGGCGCGGGCGGCGGCTCGTTCTCCAACACCTACGCCACGCCCGGCTGGCAGCGCGCGCAGCAGAACCGCACCGAAGCGACCGACCGCAACTGGGGCACGCGCTCGGGCCACGCCGTCGAGCGCATTGGCTATGGCGAGACCGACAGCGGCTACGGCGCCGGCCGCGGCTCGATCAAGGGCCGCACCATCGACGGCGAACTCGTCGCCAAGAGCGTCTCCGACACCCCCTCCCCCTTCACCGTCGGCGACCGCGTCTTCCACCAGAAATTCGGCAACGGCAACGTGGTGGCGATCGACGGCAACAAGCTGACGATCGATTTTGATAAGGCGGGGCAGAAGAGGGTGCTGGATGGGTTTGTGCAGGGGGTGTGAGAGGCCGACGGGGTTAAGTCTTAGCCAGCAATTTGCTTACCGAGTAAAATGGCTCGGCCTCCAAATTCAAAGCAGTGAGCTTCTCCTTCAACAGCTTTTTGAGATCGACCTGCTCAGACAAAACAGATCGCAAATCAAACCCATCCATTAGAAATAAATTCTTACTCGGGTTCTGCTTTAGGAGCGGAACGACGTTCTCGGACCATCCATTGACAGAGAAGAACACACCCATCGTCTGTTTTCCAGAGCGTCCGATTTGCCCGAATAGGCCATCTAGTTGCCTGATATCAGCCAACCTCTCTCTCCATCGACACTCCACAATGTAGTGCCAACCCTCCATCTCAAAAGCACCGTCGATCTGCTCACCACCGCCGTTACGGCGAAACGCTTTGACTACAGCGAATCCAAAAACCCCAAATACCCGGTTGAATAGATCCTCCAGTAAATATCCGCGCTCATGCGGTTCTGCGTACGCAGCGACGTGGTCGAACTGCGCTAGAAGCAAGCTGCATTGTCGCGATATTTCCTCCCGCTTTTGGCGTTTCGCCTTTTCCTCATCCGCTTTTGCAGCAGCAGCGGCAACTTTAGTTATCTGACGTTCGCGCTCATCATACTCCTCGAGCGCCCCTACCAATCTCTGCGCCTTTTGAACCACAGCGCGAGCTTCAAACTCGTTCTGAGCGAGATGGAATGCGTTCCAGCCGGCGATAATCTGCACCAGGTTTTTTAGAACTGCGGTCTCTAGCCCTCTGATTCTGAGATTATCCAACATAGCGACGGCGGCCTCTCGCTTAGAGCGCCTATCGCCCGTGGTAGCATCGCGTTCGGTGAGGTAGCGCCGAATTGCGTCAAGCGGCACACCTGCTGGAGTCAAAAGTTCGGATGCAGACGTCTTTTTAATATGCACCAGCTTTGAAATCGCCTCGATAACGACGCGACGAACTTCAACTTCAATGCCCGAAAAGTCGATGTCTTCCAAGCGAACCTCACCAGCAATTGAAACGATTATCTGCAGCTTTGGTGATGCTAGTATCAAATAACATTAATTCTTCCATCGTGCCGGCTCATTCAGCAGAGTCCAGTGGCCGCTTCCACCACCACTTGATAAATCGCGCAAAGCCGATGACGCCGCCTATTATGGCGATGACGCTAGCGGCGGAAGTGAGTATCTGACCAAGGTCGATAGTTAATGTCATGGGAGGGCTCCTTTAGACGCAATTCGCCATTAGCAAGAATCGTCTTAAGGAGCTTTTTGGAGAGTAGCCCTCTGCCAAGAGGGGCGCAAGCGCGACAAGCCATATTGGATCACTTGGTAGGCCACATCAGGGGATAACTTGCAAATTTTAAATGAACAAAGCAAGAACATAGCTTTTGTTGACACGGTTGATTCGTTGTGCCTTGGCCAAATACCTAAAGGTGTATGAGGGGATATGGCTGCCTGGCGCGCTGCTCAAGAGCCTTTCGGCTTCTCCAACCCGACTTTGAATTCCAGCACCACCCGCCTTAGTTCCGCGAGATCGCCATTGGCATACAGATTCCTATCTCAGCGTCCACACGGTTGTAGGCATGGCGCAAGTGATTGCCGATATCGCCGATCCGTCGCCAAGGCGTCTCCGGCGCCTTCGCCTTCAATTCTGCAGGCAGGTGCCGCGACGCCTCGCTCAGTATTTCAAGAAAGCGCTCGAATGCCGCCCGCAGAATACGGTCTTTCTGCACGTCCGCAAATGTCTTGCCTTCAAGCAGGAGATAAATTTGATCGATGGCGTCGATGATGTCGCGCAGCCGGTAGACTGCGCGGTCCTCCATCAGAAAACCTCGATGAGGTCATGCTTTATGGAATCGCGAAAGCCGTCGTCGAGGCTGCGGCTCATGAATGCATTCGCCCGGATCCCGGTGGCCTTCTCGACGATACGCTCGACTCCGACCAAATTGAGTATCGAGAAACGGCTCGCTGGATCGACATCGAGCAGCAGATCGAGATCGCTTCGTTCGCTATGGTCGCCCCGCGCCCGCGAACCGAACAGCGCCACATGCGTGACGCCCTCCGCCGTAAGATCAGGGCGGATGGTCATGAGCCTTTCGACAAGAGCATCTTGCTGCATCGCTTGAATCTAATGGATTTCGCTGCCTTTTCCAATCTGGCCTCCGCTTCGCTCTCGGCTAGTGTTAGAAATAGCAAAGAGGGGCAGTGCGTTGCGATGCGATGCGCGCATTGCAACATCCCCGCCATCTTCGTGCATCAATCCCCGTTCGGCGGAACAACACGGCTGGTCTCGTGTTGAGATGACAGCCTCGAACTCAATCACGGAGAAGCGACATGCCGAACCCGGATCGGAACAAGAAAGGGAAAAAGGGCGGCGGCCCGCCTGAACAATCCGCCAAGGACATGAACGACCTGCGTCGGCAGGAGCAGGCGGAACGCGGCGGCACAGGCGGCCAGGACACGTTTGGCCAGGCCGGCGGCGAGAAGCTGCGCGACAAGCAGCAGCGCGGCGGCCAAGCCGACAACACGCGCCAGTAGCCAGGCAGCGCCCAGCAACCGCGCCGACGCGACGACCGCAATTGGGCCACGCTCTCCGAAATGCCGGATCGCTGGCTTTTTTGTCTTCGACCGAAAGGTGATCACCCCTCCACATACTTGTGCAGGATCGAATTAATCAGCGTCTGATAGGGCATCCCTTCCTCAGCCGCGCGCGCCTTCAACCGCGCGAGGTCGCGCTCGGGAACAGAGATCGAAATCCGCTGCCGCTTGCCATCCAGCGCACCCTTGGCCGCCTCGCGCCAAAACGCCCTGCGGGCCTCGACGTCGCCAACCGAAACCCACTCGCCGCGCTCGGTGCTCTCGATCAGGTCACGTTCTTCCGCCGCTGTCATCTTTCCTGCATCAGCCATGTCAGCCTCCTAGGTATTCTTTAGTTGCCTTGCGGCTTGGAAACATAGTTTTGAGGAAAACCGTTTCGCCGTCACTCACGAAGGGCACCACCCAGGCATAACCCTCGATTTCGACGACGAGTTGCCGCTGATGACGGTATCGGTTCGTATTCGGATGCACGCGCTCGTCCAGAAGCGCGCCTTCCGAAAGCGCAACGAGAATGCGTTCGAATCCAAAACCGTGTCGCGCCTTCAATTCGGCGTTCTTCTCTATGTTCCAGTCGATCGCCGGCTCCATAGCTCAATATATATTTAATACATATCAAAACGCAAATGCTTGCTGGCGCCTACCCCTCCAGCATCTCCCGGATCACCACCGCCTGGTTGTGCGACTCGTCCCTTGCCGAATAGACCAGCGTCAGCCGGCCGTTCGCCGCATGGGTGCGCAGTTCGTCGAGCAACTCGCGTTTTGCCGCGAGTTCATCGCGGTAGCGCTTACGGAACTCGTCCCACCGCGCGGGATCGTGGCCGAACCATTTGCGCAGGTCCGTCGAAGGCCCGATCTCCTTCATCCACAGATCAACCGCAGCCTTCTCCTTGCTTACTCCGCGCGGCCAGACCCGGTCGACCAGCACGCGAAACCCGGCGGATTTCGCCGGAGCGTCATAGACGCGCTTGATCGCAATCCCCATACTCATGCCAGTCTGCCTCCCTTCCCCGACCGCAAATGTGGATAGAATCCCTGTCCCTTCCGGCCCGATCGAAGAAATACGCCTTTTAGATCAGGAGGATAGAAGATTTTTGAAGAAATCTGGAGCGGCGTTTTGTTCACACATCCTGCCCCACCCGCATAATCCGTGGCATCGCCCTTGCGGGAACCGGTTCCGGACCGGGGATCGGTAGGGCGGCGGTGACCTCTCCCCGTGGATTCGGTTCCCACGGGCCTGAGGGCGTCCGACGGGCCGGCATTCCGAGCGAAGCGTCAACGCTTCGTGAACGGAAGGCGGATCATCCGCGCGTCATTGTCCATGGAAAGAACATGGAGCGGGGCGCGTGACCGGTCGACCGGGGCGACAGACACCGGCGGGGCGCGGAAGCTGCGCCACGTATTCAGTTTCGGTAGGCAAGGCCATGCGCCCCGCTTCCCGACCCCGAGCCTGTCGAAGGGCTCCCTCAATGGCCAGACGCGAGAGCGGGCGTGGCGACGGAGAGGTGCGCCTCTCCCTTCTCCCCTTGTGGGAGAAGGTGCCTGACCGAAGTGAAGGCGGATGAGGGGTGTTGGAAGAAATGAGACGGAGAACCAGGTTCTTACAAATGTCGAAGCGTGGACAATCCTCGACGTGGCGCTCCGTCCAGCAGCCCTCATCCGACCTCGCTCCGCTCGGCCACCTTCTCCCACAAGGGGAGAAGGGAGAAACGTCGGGGGCCGGTTCGTTCGTCCCGCCGGGCCCGCCCCTACTGCACGTACACCGTCACCGCGCCGTCGGCCTCGATCTTGGCCGCGACCACGCTCGACGTCTGGACCTGCTGCTTGTCGAGCTCGGTCTTCAGCGCCGGATTGGCCTCGATGGCGCTGCGCAGCTTCGTCACGTCCGCCTGCTTCTCATTGACCGTCGTCTGCAACTGGGTCGCGCTGCCGCCCAGTTCGCTGATCTTCACCACCTTCACCTCGCCCACGGCGGTGATGGTGCCGATCTGCATCGCGCTATCGGCGCTGTCGGCGATGGCGGCGGTCACGTCGGCGATGGTGGGCTTGGCCTCGATGACCTCCGCCGTGCCGGTATCCGGCGAAATGCCGCCCGTCGCGGCGTCGCTTTCGTCGGCCGGCGGCGGCTTCGTCGTGTCCTGGGCGAACGACGGAGCGGCGAAGCTCGCGGCGGCGATCAGGGACACGACGGCAAGGCTGATGATGCGCTTCATGGCGATTTCCTTCGCTTGGTCTATCCCTTACCCTCGGAAAAACCGGCGCACGCCCGGATGGTTCCGGATCGAAAGCGGGATGTGGCTCCGGAAGCGCAAAACCGAGATTGTCTTTTGAAGAAAGGGCGGCGCTCGGCTAGTGTGCCCGCTGGTCGCATTCCCGGAGCCTGTCCATGAACGCCGAAAAGAGCCTTTCCGCCATCGCGTCCGGCCGCGTCGCCGTCATCACCGGATCGGCAAGCGGCATCGGGCTCGCCACAGCCAGGCGGCTGGCGGCCCTGGGCATGAAAGTGGTGCTGGCCGACCGCGAAGGTGCGGCCCTCAACCATGCCGCCGACGCCGTCGGTGCAGTCGCACCCGGCGGCGAGGACGACGTGGCGGCGTTCGCCTGCGATGTCGCCGACCCCGACGACCTCGCCAACCTCGCCGATGGCGCTTTCGACAAGTTCGGCGAGGTTTCGCTGCTGATGAACAATGCCGGCGTCGGCGACAATCCCGGCAAGCCGTGGGAGAACCGCGACGGCTGGAAGCGGCTGGTCGAGATCAATTTTTGGGGCGCGGTGCACGGCGTCGAGGCCTTCGCGCCGCGCATGCTGGCCGCCGGCAAGCCCGGCCTCATCGTCAACACGGGCTCCAAGCAGGGCATCACCACGCCGCCCGGCAATCTCGCCTACAACGTCTCCAAGGCCGCGCTGAAAGCCTATACCGAGGGGCTGGCGCACGAACTTCGCAACACGCCCGGATCGCAGGTCACGGCGCACCTGCTCATTCCAGGCTTCACCTATACCGGCCTCACCGCGGGAGCTGCCGAGAAACCCGCCGGCGCCTGGACCGGCGACCAGGTCGCGGCCTTCATGCTCGACAGCCTCGCGCGCGGCGATTTCTACATACTGTGCCCCGACAACGAGACGCCGCGCGAGACCGACCAGCGCCGCATGGCCTGGGCGATCGGCGACATCATCGAGAACCGCCCGGCCCTGTCGCGCTGGCATCCGGACTACAAGGAGGCCTTCGAGGCTTTCCTGAAGCGCTGACGCGCCGGTGGGATCGATTTTCGGGATTATCCCGAGGGAATCGTCGCCCTGCCTTTCCTGCGGCTGCGCGCCGGATAGCGAAACACGCTCAGCCTGCCGTTCGGCTCGAAGAAGGCGCGCTCGACCTCGCCGATATTGCGCACACCGTTGAGGCGGAGCAGCGCCATAAGCTCGCGCTCGGTCAGCGTGCCGGAGCCGAGCGCCTCCTCACGGATCCTGCCCTCGCTCACCACCAGCAGCGGATCGCCCTCGACGGTCAGTTCCAGGCTCTTGTGGCGCTGGAACAGGTAGCCGGTGGCGCGGTGCAGCACGATCACCACGGTGATGACCAGCAGCCCCTGCAAAAGCCCGACATCGGGATAGAACATCGGGTCGCCCGCCGCCGACCCGACGGCGATGACCAGCACGAATTCGAACGGTCCGATCTGGCCGATGCCGCCCTGCCCGACCATGCGCGCGAGAAAGATCGTGTAGAGATACATCACGATCGTTCGCAGGATCACTTCGAGGTAGAAGACGGGATGCGCGGTCTCGATCGAACCAAGGAGAATCCGCGTCAGATCAAAACTGTATTCCATGGCGTTCCCTCGACGCGGAATATGCGAGGAATGAACGCCGCGCGGCATTGAGCGGTTCCGAGCCCGTCCGGCTTAGCGCGGCTCCCAGCGCTCCAGAAATGCCTCGATGGACAGCACCTGCATGTCGGGAACCGCATCGGCGAGTTTTGCGACCGGCCAGTCCCACCATGCCAGACGCTCGATGCGCGCCGAAATTTCGGCCGGAAAACGCAGTCTCAGCGTCCGCGCCGGAACCCCGGCGACGATCTCGTAGGCGCCGATGTCGCGCGTCACCACCGCATTCGCGCCGACCACGGCGCCATTGCCGATCGCCACGCCCGGCATGACGACCGCGCCGTGCCCGATCCAGACATCATGGCCGATTGTCACCGCCTTCGCCTGCCGCCGCTCCCTGAACGTCGCGTCGACGCCGAGATAGCGGAAATACTCGTTCGGACGGTAGCTCACCTTGTGCGTGGTCAGCCGCTCCAGCGGATGTTCGAGCACGTTGATCCGGGAATTGGCCGCGATCGAGCAGAACTTGCCGATGGTGGTGTAGATCGCCTCGGCGTGGCGTTCGAAATAGGAGAAGTCGCCGAGCGTCACCTCGCGCAGGATCACCCGCTCGCCGACGATCGAATAACGACCGAGCCGGCAGGATTTCAGCTCCGCCGTCGGGTGGATGCGCGGCTCCGGCGATTTGAAGCGGATGTCTTCCGGCTCGTCCATGACCGCGGCTTTACGCCGCCGTCGCCCGCCCGGCAAGCAGCGCTATTTTGGCTTGCCGTTGGTCCACACCACTTCCTGGCCATAAAGCGGCACTGTGGTCAGCGACATTTTCGCCGAGCCATCCTGCACCTGACGCGAATGCGAAAGATAGACCAGCGTGTCGTTGGCCTTGTCGTAGATACGGTTCACCACTTGCTGCTTCCAGATCAGGCTGATGCCCTGATTGAAGATCTCCTCGCCGTCGTCGCCCATCGAGATGTCGCCGATGGTGATCGGTCCGGTCTGCCGGCATGAAATCGACGAATCCGACGGGTCCTCGAACCAGTTGCCCTTCTGCAACCGGTCGACCATGCCGCGCTCGAAATAGGAGACATGGCAGGTAACGCCCTGCACCTTCGGGTCCGGCACCGCCTCGATGATGATGTCGTTGCCGAGCCAGTCGACGCCGACTTCGCCGACCTGCTGGGCAGAGGCGGGCAAGGCCGCGCAGACTGCAATGGCGGCCAGGAACGCAGAAACGCGAAATTGCATTGAAATCTCTTTCCAGTTGAGAACCGCCGTTCAGTTGGGATCGCGCACCGTGCCTTGCAAGAAAAAATTGGCCGACGGATCCGCATGCGCCAACAGGCAGCGGCATCATGGCCCCTTTCTGCCGGGCCTGGGCCGTACTATGTTTATGGCATGAAACAACCCGTTTCCATGCCGGTCGCCACGACCGCGAAGATCCTGGCTGGCGCCGCCGTCTTGGCAGCCGCCACCGGCTTGGCCTTCGCGTCCTGGATCGACCATGGCGCCGCCATCTTCATGACGATGGTCGAAGCGGGCATCTCCTGGTGCTTCTGATCCCGACCGCGCCGGCGCGCAACAAATCCGATTGGCGAAACCACCCATGATGCGATCCATTCTCGTCGGCATTCTCGTCCTGATGGCCGCCGGCATAGGCTGGCTTACCTTCGACTGGTACCGTTCGCAAAACGCCGGCGAGCCCTATGGCGGCCCTTTCACGCTCGTCGACCAGAAAGGCGCCGAGATCACCGAAGCTGCGTTTCGCGGGCATCCCTCGGCGGTGTTCTTCGGCTTCACCCACTGCCCCGAAGTCTGCCCGACGACGCTTTTCGAACTGGATGGCTGGCTGAAGAAGCTCGGCGACGAGGGCAAGGACATCCGCGCCTATTTCGTCTCCATCGACCCGGAGCGCGACCGGCCCGAGATCATGGATGCCTATGTCGGGAACGTGTCCGACCGCATCACCGGCATCACCGGCGATCCGGAAAAGGTAGCCGCCATGGCCAAATCCTTCGGCATTTACGCGCGCAAGGTCGATCTCGAGGGCGGCGACTACACGATGGACCACACCGCCTCGATCCTGCTGCTCGACGGCAGCGGCGATTTCGCGGGCACGATAGCCTATGGCGAGAGCGCCGACGCGGCGATCGCCAAGCTTAAGCGGCTGGCCGACGAAGGCTGACGCCTCGCGTTCTCTACTTCCCTCATTGCGAAAAAACCCATGACGCAGACCCGCCTTCACCTGACGACCGGGCGTATCGACGCCGCCCGCATCTTCGCTGCCTTCGAGACGGCGTTCGAGGAGGACGGGTTTCCACTCGCCTTGCTGGAGGTCGATGAGGCGCTCGATATTCAGGAAATCTCGCTCTATGCCGATGGCGACGTGGACGAGGCCGAGCGGCGCATGCATGCGGTTCTGGACGAGCTTTCGCTGCCCCTGACGATCAGGCGCGAGGCCGTGCCGGACGTGGACTGGGTCGCGCTGTCGCTGGAAGGGCTGAAGCCGGTGCGGGCCGGCCGCTTCTTCGTCCACGGCGCGCATGACCGGCAAAAGCGCCGCAGCGGCGATCTCGCCATCGAGATCGAAGCGGGCCTGGCCTTCGGAACCGGCCATCACGGCACCACGGCAGGCTGCCTGGAAGTGCTGGAAGAGGTGGCGCGGCGCGAACGGCCAAAAAACGCGCTCGACCTCGGCACCGGAAGCGCGGTGCTCGCCATCGCGCTGGCGAAATTCTCGCACATCCCGGTTCTGGCGACCGATATCGACCCGGTCGCGACCAGGGTGGCCGCCGACAATGTCAGGCTGAACGGTGTCTCGGCGCTGGTGAAAACGGCAACCGCACCGGGCTTTCATCACCCGGTCTTTTCGCAGCGTGGGCCGTTCGACCTGATCGTCGCCAACATACTGGCGAAGCCGCTGATGCGACTAGCACCGCAAATGGCTCGGCATCTGACGCCTGGCGGCTCCATCGTGCTTTCAGGCATTCTGGAACGTCAGCGCAATGCGGTGCTCGCCGCCTATGCCGGCCAGAAATTCCGACACGTCCGCACCCTTGCGCGTGAAGGCTGGGTGACGCTGCACCTGAAGCGGTAGTCGATACGAAAAGGCGGCCCGGAGGCCGCCTCGAAACCGTTCAGATGTAATACGCTGTGTTGCGCTTCGACAGCTCTTCGCGGGTGTAGCCGCTGGCCTTGAGGGACTTGTCGTCGAGCCCCAGCAACGCGCCGGCCACATAACGGTCAGCCTGGCGCTGGCGCGATGCGACGAAGGCGTTGAACGCGGATTTGAAGAAGCCGGATTTCGTACGGGTGGTCATGGACGCTCTCCTTTCAGAGATCGAATTGTCCTCTTGCCTGAAAGATAGGCTTTCACCACCTGCGCCGGAATAGACCGGAACGCATGGCTCTCCTTCGTTTTTTGCATATGCGAAGACCCGCCGTGCAGCGCGAGATCCCATTGGCTGGCCCAAGACCGCCGCGTTGCAACCGACTTGGCCCGCAGTTAGGGTCGCCCATTCCAAATCCGCGGTTCGAGGAAGATCAATGTTCCAGACCTTCGATGATGAAAACAACGTGACGCTGGGCGCGGCGCGTGTCTCGGGGTTGCGCGAATGGCTCGCCGCCAACGGCCTCGACGGCTTCATCGTACCGCGCTCCGACGAGCACCAGGGCGAATACGTCGCCCCGGGCTCGGAGCGGCTGCGATGGCTGACCGGCTTCAGCGGCTCGGCCGGCGTCGCCATCGTGCTCGCCGGCAAGGCCTACATCTTCGTTGACGGGCGCTATACGCTTCAGGTGCGCGATCAGGTCGATCTCGGGGTGTTCACGATCGAGAGCCTGATCGACAACCCGCCGCCTTCCTGGATCGAGAACAATCTCGGCAAGGGCGCACGCATCGGCTTCGACCCGTGGCTGCACACGACCGGCGACGTGAAGGCGCTCAAGGCGGCGGCTGATAAGACCGGCGCGGCGCTCGTAGCGGTGGAGCGCAATCCGATCGACCAGCTTTGGCAGGACCGACCCAAGCCGCCGCTCGCTGCGGTCGAAATCCATCCGATCGCCTTCGCCGGCGAACTGGCCAAGGAAAAGCTGGCGCGGCTCGCCTCCGCGATAGGGAAGCAGAAAGCGACCCACGCAGTGCTCACCGACCCGTCGTCGATAGCCTGGACCTTCAACATACGCGGCGGCGACGTGCCGCACACGCCGCTGGCGCTCGGCTTCGCCGTTCTGGCCGCCGACGGCGCGCACCAGCTCTTCATGGACAAGCGCAAGCTTCCCATGGAAACCGAAGCCTATCTGACCCAACTGGCCGACCTGCGCGCGCCCGGCGGACTGGAATCCGCGATCATCGATCTCGCCCGGTCCGGTGCCGCCATCTCGCTCGATCCGGTGCTTGCCGCCGACCGCCTGCGGGCGCTGGTGGAGGACAATGGCGGAACTGTCATCTCCGCGCCCGACCCCGCCCGCATCCCGCGCGCCACAAAAAACAAGGCCGAAATTCAGGGCGCGCGAGCAGCGCATCGCCGCGACGGCGCGGCGATCGCGAAGATGCTGTGCTGGCTGGATGCGCAAGCGCCCGGAACCACCGACGAGATCGCGACGGTCACGAAGCTGGAGGAAATCCGCCGCGCCGTCGGCGAGGAAACCCAGATGCCGCTGCGCGAAGTGTCGTTTTCCACCATTTCCGGCTCCGGGCCGAACGGCGCGATCATGCACTACCGCGTGTCGCGCGCGACAAACCGCAGGCTGGGCGACGGCGAACTGTTCCTGCTCGATTCTGGCGCGCAGTATCAGGACGGCACCACCGACATCACCCGCACAATCCCCGTCGGGCAGCCGACCGAGGAAATGCGCGAACGCTACACGCTCGTACTCAAGGGCATGATCGGCATTTCGCTCCTGCGCTTTCCCGCCGGCACGCGGGGCATGGACATCGACGCAGTCGCCCGCCTGGCCCTATGGAAGCACGGTCTCGACTACGCTCACGGCACCGGCCACGGCGTCGGCTCCTACCTGTCTGTGCATGAAGGGCCGCAGCGGATCGCCAAGACCGGCACGGAAAAGCTGCTTGAAGGCATGATCCTGTCCAACGAGCCCGGCTACTACAAGCCCGGCCACTACGGCATCCGGCTGGAGAACTTGATCATCGTCACCCCGGCGGAGCAGTTGCCGGACGGCGATATCGCCATGCACGGCTTCGAGACGCTGACGCTGGCCCCGTTCGACCCGCGCATGCTGCGCGCCGACCTTCTGACGCGCGACGAACTCGTGTGGCTGGACGCCTACCACGCCCGCGTGCTCTCCGAGATCGGCCCGATGGTGGACGGCGAAACGTTGAAATGGCTGGAGGCTGCGACCGCGCCGCTGGCTTAGGCGGTGTGACTGTTGTGCGTCCTTCGAGGCTCGCTGCGCTCGCACCTCAGGATGAGGGACGTGGTAGCGAGCATCCCAAATTCTTCACCGTCAAAAGACCTAGCGCCAGAATTGCACAAACTCCCTCATCCTGAGGTGCGAGCGTAGCGAGCCTCGAAGGACGCACCCAACCATTCAGCCCATCACCTGCCGCAGCGCGATCAGCACGGCAGCGCCGGTCAGGAACATCGGCATCATGCCGGCCCTGAGCGACACCAGCCCCGCGACCAGAAGCGCTATCGCCTCGGCCGGACCGGCCGAGACAGCCGCCGGCGCGACCAGCGTTGTCAAGACGGCGGCCGGCACGGCGTTGAGGCCGGCCTCGACGCGCGGATGGATGCGCTCGAAGCGCGACAGCACCAGATGGCCGCCGATGCGGGTCAGGTAGGTCATGACCGCGCCGGCAAGGATGATCCAGACTGTCGTGCTCATGCCGATTTCTTCCCGTTGGCCCTGCCGGGCATGGTCGCGGCAAGCAGGATGCCGGCAATCGCTCCGACCGACACATGCCAGGGCGAGCCGATGGTCTTGTAGGCAAGGATGGAAGCCACGGCGCTCGCGACCACGATGGGCAGCCAGAGCGGCCGCTTGCGGAAGCTTATGACCAGGCCCAGGAAATAGATCGGCAGCAGGAAATCGAGCCCAAGCGCCTGTGGGTTCGGGATCATGTTGCCGAATGTCGCGCCGATCCACGCTTCCGCCGTCCAGCACACATAGATCGGCAGCGCCATGCCCATGTACCAGGCGAAGGTAATCTCCTCGCCCCGCTCGCCCTTGGTTTCGGCTTCCGCATATTGCGGGTCGACCAGGAAAAAGAACGCGAATGCCTGGCGTGCAAGCGGCCAATGGCTGATGCGCCGCCCAACGACTGCGGAATACAAGATATGACGGAAGTTGACGGCGAAGATCGACAGCACGACCAGCCACGGCGCCACCTTCTGGCCGAACAGTTCGATGCCGACCATCTGGCTCGCGCCACCATAGATCGTGGCGCTCATCAGCACCGCCTCGAAGACGCTGAAGCCGTTTTCCACCGCCAGCGCGCCGAACAGCAGGCCGAACGGCGCCGAGGCCACCACAACGGGCAAGCCCAACCGCGCGCCGCGCCAGAACGCGCTCGGAGGCCCGGCCTCATCTTGTATTGCTTCGGCGGACATGGCGGCTCCAGGGAAAGGAAGCCTGTGTAGGTAGGTCAGCACCTCTGCCGTGTCACATGAATTCGCTTGAGCCAAGCGATCAGCGGGGTTGAAGTGAGCATTCAAAAAATGCGCTCCGCGGAAACGTTGGCCTCCGCTATGCTCCCTGCCCCACCCTTTCGAACCACTGGTCCTCGTCGATCACCTCGATGCCGAGTTCGGCGGCCTGCTTCAGTTTGGACCCGGCGCCCGGTCCCGCGACCACCAGATCGGTCTTCTTGGACACCGAGCCCGCGACCTTGGCGCCGAATTTTTCGGCCATCGCCTTTGCCTCGTCGCGCGACATCCTTTCCAGCGAGCCGGTGAACACCACCGTCTTGCCCGAAACCGGCGACGACACTTCGCCGACGCGCGCCTCGTCGAGCGGCGTGACCTCCTTCAGCAGCGCGTCGACCACCTCGCGGTTGTGCTCCTCGGCGAAGAACTCGACGACCGCCTCCGCCACGACCGCGCCGATGCCGCCGACGCCGTTCAGTTCCTGCCAGGCGGCGTTGCCGGGATCGCCCTTGCCTTCTGGCGGCGCCGCGCCCTCTGCTACCTCGCGGAAGGTAGCAAAGCTGATGAAATGCCGCGCCAGCCGCTTGGCGTTGGTCTCGCCAACGTGGCGGATGCCGAGCGCATAAAGGAAGCGGGAAAACTCGACCTTCCGGCGATCATCGATCGCCGCAAACAGCTTCTTCACCGAAATCGTGCCGAAGCCGTCGATGTTTTCGAGCTTCGCAAGCGACTTTTCCTGCCGTGCCTTGAGCGTAAAAATATCGGCCGGCGAGCGTATCCTGAGCGCCGGGTCCTCGGAATTGAAAAAGAACTCGATCTGCTTTTCGCCAAGCCCCTCGATGTCCATCGCGCCGCGCGCCACGAAATGGCGCAGCCGCTCGACCGCTTGCGCCGGGCAGATCAGGCCGCCGGTGCAGCGCCGCACCGCCTCGCCCTCCTCGCGCACCGCATGGCTGCCGCAATGCGGACAGGTTTCCGGAAATTTGTATGGCACGGCGTTGGCCGGGCGCTTTTCCGGAACGATGTCGAGGATCTGCGGGATGACGTCGCCGGCGCGCTGGATGATCACCGTGTCGCCGACGCGGATGTCGCGGCCCTCGCGGATCGGCTGGCCGCTATTGCCGATGCCCTTGATGTAGTCCTCATTGTGCAGCGTGGCGTTGGTCACCACCACGCCGCCCACGGTCACCGGTTCCAGCCTTGCAACCGGCGTCAAGGCGCCGGTGCGGCCGACCTGGATGTCGATGCCGTTGAGCACGGTCATCGCCTTCTCGGCCGCGAATTTATGCGCGGTCGCCCAACGCGGGCTGCGCGAGCGGAAGCCGAGCCGCTCCTGTAGGTCGAGCCGGTCGACCTTGTAGACGACGCCGTCTATGTCGTAGGGCAGCGCCGCGCGCTCAGCCTCGACAGCGTGGTAATGCTTGATGATCGCCTCGACCGAATGGCAGCGCACCATCCGCTCGTTGACCGGAAAGCCCCAGTCGGCGAAGCGCCGCACCACCTCGAACTGCGTTTCGCCAAGCGGCGCGCTGGTCTCGCCCCAGGCATAGGCGAAAAACCGCAGCGGCCGCGTTTTCGTCACCGAAGGATCGATCTGGCGCAGGCTTCCCGCCGCCGAGTTGCGCGGATTGGCGAACACCCGGCCGGTCTCGGCCATGCGCTTGTTCAGCTCCATGAAATCGTCGCGGCGCATATAGACCTCGCCGCGAATTTCGACCAGGTCCGGCGCATCCTTTGGCAATTGATGCGGAATCTCGCGAATGGTGCGGATGTTGGCGGTCACATTCTCGCCGGTCGTGCCGTCGCCGCGTGTCGCCGCCGTCATGAGCCGGCGGTTCTCATATCGCAGTGACATCGAAAGGCCGTCGATCTTCGGCTCCGCCGTGAACACCAGTTCCCTGTCCGCCGGCAGCGCAAGATATCGGCGCACGCTGGCAACGAAGTCGATCACGTCCTGGTCGGAAAAGGCGTTGTCTAACGACAGCATAGGCCGCGCATGCACCACCGGCCCGAACGCGCCGGCAGGCGCTGCGCCGACCTTTAGAGACGGCGAATCCTCCCGCACCAGTTCCGGAAATTTCGCCTCGATTGCGACGTTGCGCAGCCTCAGCGCATCGTATTCGGCGTCAGAAATGGTTGGCGCATCTTCGGCATGGTAGCGCCGGTCATGTTCGGCGATTTCCCGCGCCAGCCTTTCAAGCTCGGCGGACGCCTCGGCTTCGGTCAGGTCGTCGATGGATTTTTCGGTAAGGGACATGGGGACGGACTATCTTCCCGGAAGATGAGCAGGCCGCGAAGTCTTCGACAAAATGCCAAAAAAAGTAAACAGCCCCCGGTGCTAAACCGTGTTCTCGCTGAGCAGCCGGCCGGCCGCCGCGCGCGCTTCCTCGGTGATCGTCGCGCCGGCGAGCATGCGGGCAATTTCCTCCTGGCGCGCGCCGCGGTCCATCTCGGCGATGCCCGTCGAGACCCGCTCCGTCCCTCCCGACTTGGAGATGAGGAAATGCGTGTTGGCCCGCGCCGCCACCTGCGGCGCATGCGTCACCGACAGCACCTGCACCCGCGCCGACAGCCGCGCCAGCCTCTGCCCGATGGCGTCGGCGACCGCCCCGCCCACGCCGGTGTCGATCTCGTCGAAGACCAGCGTCGGAGCCGAGCCGCGATCGGCAAGCGCCACCTTGAGCGCCAGCAGGAAGCGCGACAGTTCGCCGCCTGACGCGACCTTCATCATCGGGCCCGCCCGCGTTCCAGGGTTGGTCCGCACCCAGAACTCGACCTGGTCGATGCCCTCTTCCATGCGGTTGTCGGGCTCGCTCGCCATCTCGACGATGAACTCGGCGCGTTCAAGCTTGAGCGCCGGCAATTCGGCCATCACCGTCTTCTGCAGGCCGATAGCCGCGCCCTTGCGCAGTTCGGAAAGCCGCTGGGCAATCGCGTCATAGACGTCGCGCGCGGCTGCGGCCTGCTTTTCCAGGATGTGAAGCCGCTCTTCACCGGCATCGAGGTCGGCAAGATCGGCCGCCATCGTGTCGCGCAACTGCGCCAGGTCGTCGACCTGCACATTGTGCTTGCGCGATGCGGCGCGCAGCGCAAACAGCCGCTCCTCGGCCTTTTCCAGCCGCTGCGGATCGTATTCGGTTGCGCGCATGGCAGCTTCGACGGCCGATTGCGCGGCGTCGAGCGACAGCATCGCTTCATCGAGCGAAGTCACCACCTCGTCGAGCAGGCCAGGAACTTCGCCGGCCTTGCGCTGCAGCCGCCGGAGCAGGCTCGCAAGCTGCGGCAGCGGCGATTGCGGCCCCGACAGCACGTCCTGCGCGTCCTGGATCTCTGACGCTATCTTCTCAGCCCGCATCATGGTCGTGCGGATTTCGGCGAGCTCGGTTTCTTCGCCAGGCTGCGGATCGAGCTGCACGAGTTCGGCGACAGAGGCGCGCAGATAGTCGGCTTCGCGGGCGGCGGCCGCGACCTTGGCGCGGTGGCGCGCCAGTTCCTGTTCGCCATCGCGCCAGCGCCGCCATGCTTCGCCGCAGGCGCGAACCTCGCCCAGATGCCCCCCGAACGAATCAAGCAGGTCGCGATGCGCGCTGGCGTCGACCAGCGCCCGCTCGTCGTGCTGGCCATGGATCTCGACCAGCGCGCGGCCTATGTCGCGCATCAGCGTAACGCTGGAAGGCTGGTCATTGACGAAGACGCGGGTGCGCCCGTCCGCGGTCTGGACGCGGCGCAGGATGATGTCCCCGTCGTCGTCCAGAGCGTTTTCCAACAGGAGCAGGCGCGCCGGATGGTTGCGCGGCACGTCGAACACAGCCGAAACCTGGCCCTGCGCAGCACCATGCCTCACAAGCGAGGCGTCGCCGCGCGCGCCGAGCGCCAGCGAAAGGGCATCGAGGAGTATGGATTTGCCGGCGCCGGTCTCGCCGGTCAGCACGGAAAGGCCGGCCGAGAAATCAATGTCCAGCCGTTCGATCAGTACGATATCGCGGATCGACAGCCTGGAAAGCATGGATGCCGTCAGGCGCCGGTGATCAGCTTTCCGGCCTTGGATATCCACGAGCCGGCATTGTCGCGCGGCTCAAGGCCGCCGGTCTGCAACAGCGTATAGGAATCCTTGTACCACTGGCTGTCGGGATAGTTCTGCCCCAGCACCGCCGCCGCCGTCTGCGCTTCGGACGTCAGCCCCATCGCGTAGTAGCTCTCGGTAAGGCGGGCAAGCGCCTCCTCGACATGGCGCGTGTTGGAATAGTTCTCGACCACATAGCGGAACCGTTTGACCGCCGCGATGTATTCGCGCCGCTCGAGATAGTAGCGGCCGATCTGCATTTCCTTGCCGGCGAGCTGATCGCGCGCAAACCGCACCTTTTTCCCGTGCGTCGTCGACATATTCGGATTCGGGCCAGCGTTGCACCACCTCTTCCATCGCTTCGATGGCGCGCCGCGATTCCTTCTGGTCCTGTGTCACGTCGCGGATCTGCCGGAAATAGCTCAAGCCGACGATATACTGGGCATAAGCGGCGTCTTCCGTCGACGGATAGAGCGAGACGTAGCGCTTGGCCGCATTGATGGCCTCGTCGTAATTGCCCTGGCGGTAATTGGCGAAGGCGCCCATCACCATCGATTTGCGGGCATACTCGGAATAGGGATGCTGCCGGTCGACGGCGTCGAACTTGCGGCTTGCTTCCTTGAGCCGGCCGGCGCTGAGGTTGGCGAGGCCCTGATTGTAGAGCACATCCGCGGGTTCGGTCTGCTCGACATAGGTCGCGAGATCGATATCGTCGTCCGACGACATGCAGCCCGACAGGACCGCCGGCGTGGCCAGGACCGACAAGGCCAGCAAGGTCGCCCGCAAAGGCTTTTTCGCTTGAACAGCGCGCTGGAAAATCATGATCGGAACGGCCCCTCTCGGCGTCAATTTGCAGCCATAAACCATAACTGCTCCTGCACGGCAAACGCTATCGCCCTGCATTGGCGCATTTTTGTGGCGCGCCCCTCTAAGGACAGAGGCGGCGACAAACGTCGCCGCCGTCCTCAGGCTTAAAGCATCCAGGGCGCAAAGACCGGCGCGTTGACGGCGATCATTTCCGCTGAACGGCCGCGCTCGCGGCGAGTCGTTTCGACAGTCTCGAAAGCCGTGCGGTCGGAGAGCAGCCGGCGCAGCGCCGAGGCATTAAGTTTGTGGCCGCCGCGGTAGGAGCGGAAGCAGCCGATGAAACGCGCGCCGGCAAGCGCCAGGTCGCCCATCGCGTCGAGTGTCTTGTGGCGCACGAACTCGTTGGAATAGCGCAGCCCCTCGACATTGATGACGCGGCTGTCGTCGCCGATCACCACCGAGTTTTCCAGCGACGAGCCGAGCGCCAGGCCGGCGGCCCACAGCCGCTCCACATCCTTCATGAAGCCGAAGGTGCGCGCCCGCGCGATGTCGCGGCGGAAAACGTCGGCGTCGATATCGGCGGCAAAGGACTGCCGGCCGACCGCGGGGCTGTCGAAATCGATCTCGACCTCGAAGCGCGTCCCGCCATACGGCAGAAATTCGGCCCAGGAGGCGCCATTCTCTATGCGCACCGGCTTCAGAACCCGTATGTAGCGCCGCTTCACCGCCAGCGTCTCTATGCCGGCCTGGTCGAACGCGTCGACGAACATGGCGGCGCTGCCGTCGAGGATCGGCACTTCGCTGCCGTCGATCTCGATGGAGAGATTGTCGATGCCGAGGCCGAACAGCGCGGCCATCACATGCTCGACAGTCGCGACATGGTGGCCGGACGGGTCGCCGAGAACCGTGCAGAGTGCCGTGCCGCCGATCTCCGAAACCAGCGCCGGCAGTTCCCGGCCCGAGCCGCCCTCACCCGTGTAATGGAACACGACCCCTGTATCGGGGTCGGCCGGATGGAAATGCATTGAAACCGGTTTACCGCTATGAACGCCGATGCCCGACAGCGTCACGCGCGATTTGAGTGTTGTTTGATAATCGTGCAAGTCTATCCCCATATGCCCATTCAATCTGTCCGCTGCACGATCCCAAATGTGCGCGGCTCTTGATTTTTTCGGCCTGCAGGACCTCATCCCCAAAACTCCTGCATTCCGTTTCTTTCGGCGGCGAAGATAGTATTCCGGAGGGAAGACTCCAAATCACGGATTCTTACCCTGTGTAACGCCTGCCCGCTGTTCACCTCCTCCAACAAGGATTTGATTTCATTGCGGTTTCAAACGCCGACGGGCGGGCAAAATTGCGCCCGCCCGTTAAGCTTGATTACCGTTTGTTAACAGTTCAGTTTGCCTGCCGGCGAAGAAACGCCGGAATCTCCAATTGGTCGTCTTCCTGAGTCGTCCTCGCCTGCGGGGAAAGCCGGCCATGTTCGTCGAGTTGGCCGCGGCGGGGCGCATAGAGTTGCGGGTCCTGGCTGGCTATACGCCGCGCTTCGGGCGCGGGCTGGCGCAGCTTCGGCTCGCGCGGCTGTGCGGGCTGCAGGCGCGCCGGCTCCTCCTCGCGGCGCGACAGGCCGTTGGTCAGCCGCTTCAGCAGCCCCATCGGCCCGCTGCTTTCATGGTCGACCGGGCGGCTCTTGGCCTCAACCTCGGCTTTCACCACGGGTGGGAAGTCCTCCACACGCGGCATACGGGGCTGGACCACCGCCGCGGGCTGCATTTCCCGCTGCGGCTGCATGACGGGCTGCGGCTGGGCCGGCTGCAACACCGGCTCGGCGGGCGGCGCCTGGAACAGCTTGCTCTGCGGACGGAAGTCGTCCTGCATAGCGGCCGGACGCGCCGCCATGGCGGCGGCATTCTCCTCGGCCATACGGATGGCCTCGGCGACCGGATCGGCGCTGCGCACTTCCATCTGCGGTGCCTGCTGCGCAGGAGCCTGAGCCGGCCGCGCATCGGCGGCCGGGCGCGGAGCCTGCTTCAGCGGCTGGCGGATGGCGATCGGAGCAGCGGCAATTTCTGCGGCCGTCTTGTCGATGCCGGTCGCCACCACCGAAACGCGGATGACGCCTTCGAGTTCTTCGTCGAAGGTCGCGCCAAGGATGATGTTGGCGTCCTGGTCGACTTCCTCGCGGATACGGGTCGCGGCCTCGTCCACCTCGAACAGCGTCAGGTCGCGGCCGCCGGTGATCGAGATCAGCAGGCCCTTGGCGCCGCGCATCGTGGTCTCGTCGAGCAGCGGATTAGCGATCGCGGCTTCCGCCGCTGCCATCGCGCGGCCTTCGCCCGAGGCTTCGCCGGTGCCCATCATCGCCTTGCCCATCTCGCGCATCACCGAGCGGACGTCGGCGAAGTCGAGATTGATCAGGCCTTCCTTGACCATCAGGTCGGTGATGCAGGCGACGCCCGAATAGAGCACCTGGTCGGCCATGGCGAAGGCATCGGCGAAGGTGGTCTTGTCATTGGCGAGCCGGAACAGGTTCTGGTTCGGGATGACGATCAGCGTATCGACGCATTTCTGCAGTTCCTCGATACCGAGATCGGCCGTCTTCATGCGGCGCTGGCCCTCGAAGTGGAACGGCTTGGTCACTACGCCCACGGTCAGGATGCCCTTCTCGCGCGCCGCACGCGCCACGACCGGGGCAGCACCCGTGCCGGTGCCGCCGCCCATGCCGGCGGTGACGAAGCACATATGCGTGTTGGACAGATGATCGATGATCTCGTCGATGCACTCCTCGGCGGCGGCGCGTCCGACTTCCGGCTGCGAGCCGGCGCCGAGGCCCTCGGTGACATGCGCGCCCAACTGGATCAAGCGATCCGATTTGGACATGGTGAGCGCCTGTGCATCGGTGTTGGCCACGACGAATTCGACGCCGCGCAATCCCGCCGTGATCATGTTGTTCACGGCGTTGCCGCCGCCGCCTCCCACGCCGAACACGGTGATGCGTGGCTTAAGCTCGGTGATGTCCGGCTTCTGCAGATTGATCGTCATTGTCTTCGTCCTTTGCCTTTCCCGCCGCATCGCCGCTGCGGCCGCCTATGGGGCTTTCCCCGTCGAATATCTAAAAACTGTCTCTCAACCACTGACTCATGCGATGAAACTTTCCCCCGGTCCCGGTCATCCGCAGCCGGGCGAAACCGCCCGCCTGGGCACTTTCGAAACTCGCCACCTGCGGATAGATCAGGAGACCGACCGCCGTCGCGAAGGCCGGCCCCTTGGCCGCTTCGGGCAACCCGGCAACGCCGAGCGGACGCCCGATACGAACATTGCGCCCGAGAATTCTGCGCGCCGCTTCCGGCAGGCCGGAAAGCTGGCTGGCGCCGCCGGTCAAGACGACGCGCTTGCCGACCGCGTTGCCATAGCCCGATTTGTTCAGCCGGTCGCGCAGCATCTCCAATGTCTCCTCGATGCGTGCGCGAATGATGCGGGTCATCACCGAGCGCGGTATCTGCAGCGGCGCCTCGCCATCGTCGCTGCCGATCGGCTGGATCGAGACGAGGTCGCGGTCGTCCGCGCTGCCGGGCAGCGCCGAGCCGTGCATGACCTTCAGCCGCTCGGCATCATCGAGCCGCGTCGAGAGCCCCTTGGCCATGTCCATGGTTACGTGGCTGCCGCCGACCGGAATGGCGTCGCCATACACGAATTTGCCGTCTGCGAAGACCGAGATCGTCGTCGTGCCGCCGCCCATGTCGATGCAGGCGGCGCCCATTTCGAGCTCGTCGTCGACAAGGGCTGCAAGCCCACTGGCATACGGCGTCGCAACCATCCGCTCGACCGAGAGGTGCGAGCGGTTGATGCAGAGTTCGAGGTTGCGCAGCGGCGCGGAATCGCCGGTTAGAACGTGCATATCGACGCCGAGCGTGTCGCCAAGCATGCCGCGAGGGTCGCGCATGCCGCGCTCCGCGTCGAGCGAGAAGGCGACCGGCAGCGAATGCACGACCTCGCGCTCCGCCTTCAGCGCCTGCTTGGCGCCGGCTGCCAGCACGCGCCTGATATCGGCTGTGTCGACCTCATGCCCGCCAAGATTGATCGTCGCCGAGAACGACCGGCTCTTGAGCCGGCCGGCGGTAAGATTGACGATCAGCGAATCGACGGTCAGTCCAGCCATGCGCTCGGCCGCGTCGACCGCCAGCCTGATCGCGTGCTCGGCGCGGTCGAGATCGACGACCACGCCGGACTTCACGCCTTGCGATTTCTGGTGGCCGATGCCGATCACGCGCGCCTGGTGAGTGCGGCCGCGCAGAAGCTGGCCTTCCTCGCTCGGCTTGAGCTTGGCGACCACGCAACAGACCTTGCTCGAACCGACGTCGAGCACGGTGACGATGCCGGAGCGGCGCGACTGGGCGTCCTTGCGGCCGGAGAGCCAGCTCATATCTTCTTCTCCGGCTTGATCTTGATGCCCATGTCGCTCAGCGCCGCGTTGCGGCGCACCGCCGCCTCCGGCGTCAGCTGGACCGCCAGGCGGTCCTCAAGCCGCATGTCGACGGAGGCGATGTCGCGCGAAAGAAGCCCGCTCTCCCGGTCCATCCGCAGCAGGTCGGCGATGGCTTCGTCCTCGCCGGATTCGGGAAGCTTTATGGTGATGCCGTTTTCAAGCCGCAGATCCCAGCGCCGCTCCGACACACGGATGTAGCCCTTCACCCGCGCCGCGAGTTCGGGAAACTGGCGGATCTTGCCGACGAAATCCGACGCATGGTCGTTCGCGCCATAGCCGATGACCAACGGCAGCATGGCATGGCGTCCGCCCGAATAAGGCGCGATCACATTGCCAGCTTCTCCTACGATGGCGAGCTGGCTGCCGTGCTGCCACAGGGCGAACGGCTTGCGCTCCTCGATGCGCACTTCGAGCGTGTCGGGATAGACCTTGCGTACCGAGGCGACCTCGACCCAGGGCAGTTCCGCGATGCGCCCGCGCGCCTTGTCCGCATTGAAGCCGATCAGGGAGGTCCAGCCGTCGAGCTCGAGCTTTTCCAGTATGTCGATCTCGGAGGTCTCGAAGTGGCCGGCGACGCGCACCTCGTCGACCGCGAAGCCGGTGCGCGCGGTCACGGCCTGCACGAAGGCCGGCATGTGGCCGCCGAGATAGGCGCCGTAGAGGCTGCTCGCCCCCAGGAAGACGGCGGTCATGATGGTCGCGCAAAAGGGCGGCGGCGTGAAGTCGCCGCTGCCGAGACGGGCGGCAACGCGCGCCGGACGGCGCAGCCAGCGCGGCAACACGAAATGCGGCGCGGAAAGCCAAGCGCCAAGGACACCCGGCGTGGCCGCGTCCGTCCCCTGGGCTTGTCCCGACTTCAACGCGAACACGAAGCGTCCTCCACCATCCAACTCAACAGCTCGCCGAAGGAATGCCCCGCTTCCGCGGCGATCTCGGGCACAAGCGACGTCGGCGTCATGCCCGGCTGGGTGTTGACCTCGAGCCAGATGAGCTCGCCATTTTCGGAATGACGGTCGTCGTAGCGGAAGTCCGACCGGGAGACGCCCCGGCAGCCGATTGCTTGATGTGCCTTGAGCGCCAGTGTCTGTATTTTTTGGTAAATATTTAGTGAAATTTTAGCGGGGCAGACGTGTTTTGAGCCGCCGGGAACGTATTTTGAATCATAGTCGTAGAAGGAATGGCCGGTCGGAATGATTTCGCAGACGCCGAGCGCCACATCGCCCATCACCGCGCAGGTCAGCTCTCGCCCGTGCACATAGCGCTCGACCATCACCGCGTCGCCGTATCTCCACTCCGCCGAGCCGATCACCTGCGGCGGATGCGACTGGTCCTCCTTGACGATGACGACGCCGAAGCTCGACCCCTCATTGACCGGCTTGACCACATAAGGCGGCTTCATCGGATGCTTGTTTCCGATCGAAAACCGGCTCAACACCTTGGATTCCGCAACGGGAATGCCGGCGAGCTTGGCGATTTTCTTGGACTGCTCCTTGTCCATCGCCAGCGCCGAGGCCAGTACACCCGAATGCGTGTAGGGGATTTCGAGATATTCGAGCACGCCCTGGATAGTGCCGTCCTCGCCAAACGGCCCATGCAGTGCATTAAAGACGACATCCGGCTTCAGTTCCGACAGAACCCTTCCGACATCGCGCGTGACGTCGACGCGCGTCACCCGGTAGCCTTCAGCCTCCAGCGCATCCGCGCACGAATTCCCGGAAGACAGCGACACGGGCCGTTCGGAGGAGAACCCTCCCAGCAATACGGCGACGTGTTTCTTCGACATGCTTCGCAATCCCCATTGCGTACCGGCTACACACAACGCCTCTTGGGTTGAATCCGAGTCTTCCGGCAGGTTGCCCCCCAGACGGAAAACGCGTCATCGACTCAAATCAGGAAACGCTTTTGTCCAAAGAATCAGAGACTGGATTCCGTGGCAAGCCCCGAGGATTCAATCGGATTCACTTTATGTAAAAAGTGAGGGATTGTGGCTGCAATGCCGCGGAATATCGGCTGAGCGAACGTCTCGAATACGGCTTGCCGAGATACACCCTTCGCGCGAGAGTGCGGAACTCGCGACGAGGCCTTATCCGGGAGAGCATCATTTCTGGGCATCAAGATTTCTCCCATGCCGTTATCCGGAGGGCATCATCGGCGGATGTTTATAGCCTCGGCATCATCGGACCAGCGGCCTATGCAGCTGTCTATGGATATCTGTGGGACGACAGCGCAGCCTCGGCGCGGCAACTCGCGACATTTGGTGCCGAAGCATTCGCAACGTTGTTGGAGCGGGCCGATGCCAGACTATGGGTCGTGCAGCTAGACGCGTCGATCTTAGGCTTTCTCACTATGATCGTTGACTCCGCCAATCCCATCACCGGGGAGACCAACGGTGCAGAAATACCAAGAATCTACCTCCTGCCAGGGGCTCAAAGACTCGGATTAGGAAAGCAACTTCTTAATTCCGCGATTGCTCAGGCGCGAGATGAGAACCTTGGCCACATCTGGCTCGATGTCATGGCGTCCGCCAAGCACGCTAGGACGGCCTATCTGAAGTGGGGCTTCTCAGAACTTGCACTTAGGAGGTTTCACAAGCCGGTCAAACCCGAACTCGCGGACATGGTGGTGCTGATAAAACACCTCAAATGAAGCGATTCCAATAGCAAGGAGCGCTTTCCACACCAGTTGCCCAAATTTTACGCCGAGCCATTAACGCGGCAAGAAACCGAGGGCGCAATCTCCTCCAGTGCCACGGGAAGAGAGGTCCGTCGTCTGGGCCTAGATTTCGCAGTTTCATTCTGCCTATGGTTTCGCGCGGCTCGACTGTGCAGCGGGCGAGCGGAGGGCACTGGCATATGCAGGAACTGATTGGCGACCTCGAAGCCAGGATTGAACTGCTCACTAAGGAGTTGAGGGACGCGCACGAGACACAAAAGGCGACGGCCGATGTGCTGAAGGTCATCAGCCGCTCGGCTTTCGACCTCGATACCGTTCTTACCACTCTCGTCCGCTCGGCAATCGGTCTTTGTGAGGCGACGCGCGGCGTCATCTGGCTGCGCAAAGGCGAGCCGTTGCATCTCGCAGCACATGTCAATTATCCCGAGGAGTGGGTGAAATTCGCGCAGGACCTCGCGATAATCCCTGCGGCCGATGCGGTGACGACATCGGGTCTGGCCGCTTTCACCGGCGAGGTCGTAAACGTTGAGGACGTACCGAACGATCCGCGCTTCCGTTCGCTTGCCAGCCATCAGCTCGGCGATTATCGTGGCGGTTTGGCGGTACCCCTGAAGCGCGACGGAAGCGTAATCGGCACGATCTCGCTGTCACGGCCCGAAGCGCGGCTCTTTACCGACCGCCAGATCGCGCTCGTTCAGACCTTCGCCGATCAGGCAGTGATCGCGATCGAAAATGCGCGCCTCATTTCCGAACTCGAAGCGCGCAACCGTGAGGTGCTGTCGCGTTATTTTTCGCCCAATCTGGCCGAGCGGCTTGCAGGCAGTGCGGATGAGATAGACCTCGCCGGCCAGCGCCGCGAGATCGCGGCGATATTCACCGACATCGCCGGCTTTACTACGATGATCGAAACGATCGAACCCGGTGTGCTTGGCGAGATGCTCAACGGCTATCTCGCAGGCATGACTTTCATCGTATTCGCGCATGAGGGCACTGTCGCAAAGATTGTCGGCGATGCGCTGCACGTGCTGTTCGGAGCGCCAAGCGAACAGCCCGACCATGCCCAGCGTGCTGTTGCCTGCGCACTGGACCTCGACGCGTTTGCGCAGTCTTTTCGCGATACCTGGCGGGAACGGGGCGTCGCGCTCGGGGCCACGCGCATTGGCGTGAATGCCGGGTCGGCGATCGTCGGCAATTTCGGCGGCGGTCGCTTTTTCGACTACACCGCTTATGGCGACACGATCAACATTGCGTCACGGTTGGAGGCAGCCAACAAACAGCTCGGGACCCGCATCTGCGTGAGCGAAAGCGTAGCGAAGCAGGTAACTGATTTCCGCGGGCGACCCGTGGGAGACCTTGTACTCAGGGGAAGGACGGAGCAGTTGCGCGCATTCGAGCCGCTGCGACCGGACCAATATGAAGATCCCGCGACGGAAGGTTATCTCGCTGCCTTCGCCAAGCTGGAATCCGGCGATCCCGGCGCGCTGGGCGCATTCGCTGCTGAGGTCGGTAAGCGGCCGGACGATCAGCTCACCAGCTTCCACCTCAAGAGGCTCCTGAACGGCGCAACGGGAACGCGGATCAACATGGATTGATCAGGTTGCACGCAAACCTAGCAATACGGCGACGTGTTTCTTCGACATGCTTCCGCAATCCCCATGCGAACCAGCTACGCACCGTTTCGCGAGTTGAATCCGAGTCTGCCGGCAGGTTGCCCGAGGATTCAATGAATTCACTTTATGTAAAAAGTGAGCGCGCTGTGGCTGAGATGCAGCGGGAGATCGCCGAGGGTGCGAGCCCCGCTTTTTGGCTTTCGCCTATTGAGGAATACTGAGGGCAAGTGCTGACCAAGAGCCGACGGCAAGGCCTTTGTCAAACGCCCAGCCTCGTTAGAGCGGAGGGCACCGACTGGGGATCCTCTGGGAGGCGTCGATTCGCATGCCCCTCCAGGGCCACACAAAAACAAAATTGATAAGAAATCCGATACAAAAGCCAAGATAAGCGGCTGAACTTATTTGCTTTACTCTGGATTGCACACTCCAGCTCAATAAGTAGCCGCCTAACTAATTGATTTGACAGTAGGCCAACTCAAGCGCCGAATCCTTTTGTGCGCGCGTGCGCACGGCTCAACAGGGAGGAAGCCATGAAAGACATGAATCGTCGGTCGGCTTTGGCACTCGGTATGGCGGCAACCGCCGCGACGCCTCTGCTCATGTTGGCAAGCCCGGCCTTTGCCAAGAAAGAGTACGGCCCAAATGATGGCAAGGAGGTTCAACCGGGTGTTAGAATAGTGGAGTTGGGTACGTTTAACTCTGACATTCCTGCCTACAAAAGCATTTCCATGATCGATATCGTATTCCAGCCCGGAGCAGTGTTTCCGGAAACAGTCATGGACAATGACATGATGTGTTACATCGCTGCCGGTGAGTTCAAGATCAAGAAGGCAGATAAGGAATTCACCGTCAAAGAAGGCGAGATGTACACGTGCGCCAAAGGTAAGACGGACATGGCGACAAATACGAGCAACGTGGTTGGGATTCACACCGTAGGCCTACTAATCCCTGCATAAGCGACTAGGTCGTTCCGGCTGGACCTTGGCGGCTAGCGCTATCGTTCTCAAGTCCAGCCGGAGCCGCGGTCATTGTGGCGCGGTCGCGTCAGGCTTTGCCTGCGTGCCTCGTCTGCGGGGTCAAATCAAGGGCTGCAATCAACCCGTTGCTGGTCACGCCGAGCCATTAACGCTTAAACGCGATCCGTGAAACCGGCCCTACAGCAACTGCCCCAGAAACTCCTGCACCTCATGCCCCGCCTTGAAGTTGCCGATGCGCTTGATCTCCCACTGCAGCCTTATGCCGGAATGTTCGAGCACCCGCGCGCGCACCGTTTCGCCCAAAAATTCAAGGTCGTAGCCGGTCGCGTTACCAGTATTGATCATGAAGTTGCAGTGCATCGGCGACATCTGCGCCCCGCCGATCATCAGCCCGCGGCAGCCGGCCTTGTCGATCTCCTTCCAGGCAGACGTGCCTTCCGGATTCTTGAACGTCGAGCCGCCGGTCTTCTCGCGGATCGGCTGCACCGTCTCTCGATGGTGCTGCACTGCGTCCATGTCGGCCTTTATCTTTGCCTTGTCTTCCGGATACCCTTCGAGCAGCGCCGAGGTGAAGATCAACTCGGCAGGCGCGGAGGAATGGCGGTAGGCGTAGCCCATCTCGGCGTTCGTAAGCGTGTGGACCTTGCCCTTGCGGTCGAGCGCCCTGACCTCGACCACCCGCTCGCGCGTTTCGACGCCGTTTGCGCCGGCATTCATGCGCAGCGCACCGCCGATCGCGCCGGGAATGCCGTGGAAGAAATGGAAGCCACCTATGCCAGCTTCGAGCGCGACGGCCGCCACCCGCTTGTCGGGCGTGGCGGCGCCTGCCCTGATCTGGGTCGCCGAGATCGCTTCGGCCTCGCCGAAGCCCTTGGCCGAAAGCCGGATGACGAAGCCAGGAATGCCGCCTTCGCGCACCAAAAGGTTCGAGCCGATGCCGACGACGGTCAGCGGGATTTCGGCGGGCACGGCCTTCAGGAAGGCGGCAAGATCCTTTTCGTCGGCCGGCTGGAACAGCGCGTCAGCAATGCCGCCGGCTCGGAACCAGGTGATCTTGTCCATCTCGGCATTGGGCGTGATGCGGCCGCGGATCCCGGCGAGCCGGTCGCCGAGCTTGGCCAGCAGCGCCTCGCCGCGGTTCATGCCGCGTCCCCGCCGAGTTCCTTCGGCAGCGCATAGGCCCACTGGGTGATGTTGCCGGCGCCCAGGAAAATCACGAAGTCGCCCGGCCTGGCTATGTCGCGCACGATCGGTGCGATCGCCGCCGCGCCCTCTATATAGCGCGCGTCGCGGTGGCCGCCGGCGCGGATGCGGCCGACCAATGCGTCGGAAGTGACGCCGTCTATGGCGTCCTCGCCCGCCGCATAGACCGGCGCCACCATCACGGTGTCGGCGTCGTTGAAGCAGGCGGAAAAATCGTCGAACAGGTCGTGCAGTCTCGTGAAGCGGTGCGGCTGCGCTATCGCGATGACGCGGCCGCCGGTGGCGTCGCGCGCCGCCCTCAGCACCGCCTTGATCTCGACGGGATGGTGGCCGTAATCGTCGAATATCTGCACGCCGTTCCACGAACCCGTGCGCGTGAAGCGCCGCTTGACGCCGCCGAAGGACGACAGGCCGCGCTTGATCGCTTCTGCCGAAAGCCCGAGCTCATGTGCCACTGCGATCGCCGCCGTGGCGTTGGACACATTGTGGCGGCCGGGCATGGGCAGGCGCAGATCGCCGATCGTCTCCTCCGCGCCGGTCTTGCGGTTGCGGATGATCACGTCGAACTCCGACACCGCGCCGTCCATGCGATGGCGCGCGAAACGCACGTCGGCCTGGGCGTTCTCGCCATAGGTGATGACACGGCGGTCTTCGATGCGCGATACCAGCGCCTGCACTTCTGGATGGTCCGTGCACATCACGCCGAAGCCGTAGAACGGCACGTTCTCCACGAACTGGCGGAACGCCTCGCGCACCTTGTCGAATGTGCCGTAATGGTCGAGATGTTCGGGATCGATGTTGGTGACGACTGCGATGTCGGCCGGCAGTTTAAGAAAGGTGCCGTCGCTTTCGTCGGCCTCCACCACCATCCACTCGCCTTCGCCCATCCGGGCATTGGTGCCGTAGGCGTTAATGATGCCGCCATTGACGACGGTCGGATCGAGCCCGCCGGCGTCGAGCAGCGTCGCCACCATCGATGTCGTCGTCGTCTTGCCATGCGTGCCGCCGATCGCCACCGCCTGGCGGAAGCGCATCAGTTCGGCGAGCATTTCGGCGCGGCGCACGATCGGAAGCAGCTTTTCCCGCGCCGCCATCAGTTCCGGATTGGATTTCTTGATCGCCGTGGAAACGACCACCACTTCGGCGTCGCCCAGATTTTCGGCGCGATGGCCGACGAAGCATTCTATGCCCTTGTCGCGCAACCTCTGCACATTGGCGCCTTCGGCCTGGTCGGAGCCCTGCACGCGGTAACCGAGATTATGCAGCACCTCTGCGATGCCGCTCATGCCAATGCCGCCAATTCCGATGAAGTGGACGAGGCCGATCGTCTGCGGCATCTTCATGGCCGCGCTCCCTTTTTTAATTCAGCTACCGCTTTGCCCGACGCAATAGCCTCTGTCAGGTCGGCGAGCAACCGGGCCGCGTCCGGCCTTCCAGCGAGCTTGGCGGCCGTTGCCATCGAGGCGAGCTTGCCCGGGTTTTCCATAAGCCCGCCGATCAGCGACATAAGAGCCTTCGTGGACAGCGTCGATTGCGGGTGAACCTGCGCGCCGCCGGCTGCCGCAAGTGCGGCCGCATTGGCGGCTTGGTCGTGGTCGAGCGCATGCGGATAGGGCACCAGCAGCGCCGGCCGGCCGATCACCGCGATTTCGGAAACCGTCGACGCGCCGGAGCGCGATATGACCAGATGCGCCGCCGCGATCCTTGCCGCCATGTCGGTGAAGAACGGCGACACCTCCGCCTCGACGCCAAAGTCGCGATAGGCGTTGCGGACGGGCTCGATGTCTTCGGCGCGCGCCTGCTGCGTCACCTTGAGCCGGCTGCGCTGGCTTGCGGGAAGCGCTGCGATCGCCGGCGGCATCGCCTCGGAAAAGAATTTCGCCCCCTGGCTGCCGCCGAACACCAGCAGCCTGAACGGCTCGAATGGGCCGGAGGGCGCGTAAGGCGTCTTCGCCGCTTCGATGACCGCCGGGCGCACCGGATTTCCCGTGATCACGACCTTGGCGCCGGCACCCGCGTTTTCGCTCAGGAAACCGCCGGCGATGGCGTCAACCCGTCCGGCCAGCGCCTTGTTGGCGCGGCCCATCACGGCGTTCTGCTCGTGGATCAGCGTCGGCACCCCGCGCCTGGTCGCGGCATAGAGCGGCGGCAGCGTCGGATAGCCTCCGAACCCGACGACGACTGCAGGCTGAATCTTTCGGATGACTTCCGAGGCTTGCCTGACGCCGCGCCAGATCGTCCAGAATGCCCGCGCCAGCGCCAGCGGATTGCGCGAGCCGATCGTGGACGATGCGATCGGGTGGACATGCGAAGCCGGAAAGCTGCCGGCATAGCGCTCGGCCCGGCCGTCGGTCGCGAGATGGACGCTCCAGCCGCGCGCGATCAGTTCGTGCGCCAGCGCCTCGGCCGGAAACAGATGGCCGCCGGTGCCGCCGGCAGCGAGAAGGATTGTGCGGCCGGTCATGCTATTCGGCCGGCGCGGGCCGCCGCGAGAGCTCCGGGAAGCCTACCTGCTTGCGCTTTTCCGGCTTCTTGCGCGTCAGCGCCAGCACCATCCCCATCGAGATCGCGATGGCGATCAGCGACGAACCGCCATAGGAGATGAACGGCAGGGTCATGCCCTTGGCCGGCATCATCTGCAGGTTCACCCCCATATTGATGATCGACTGGAAGCCGAACACCACGACCAGGCCCGCCACCGCATAGCGGGTGAAGTCGTCATGTTCCTTGAGCGCCGTGTTCAGGCCGCGCAGCACGATAAAGGCGAAGATGCCGAGGATGACGAAGCACAAGACGATGCCGAACTCCTCGCCGGCGACTGCGAACACGAAATCGGCGTGGCTGTCGGGGATGACGCGCTTGATCGTGCCCTCGCCCGGCCCGACGCCGAACCAGCCGCCCTGCACCACCGCCTCGCGGCCCATATCGACCTGGAACGTGTCGCCCTCGCCGGTCAGGAAGCGGTCTATGCGCCCCGCCACATGCGGGAAAATGGTATAGGCGCTGATCGCGCCGGCGGCCCCGATCGCGCCGATCACGATGATCCACAGCCAGGGCATTCCGGCCATGAAGAACATCACGCCCCATGTTCCGACCACCAGGATGGTCTGGCCGAGATCGGGCTGCGCCACCAGCAGCGCCATCACCAGCCCGAGCAGGATCACCGCGAACAGATTGCCCGGGATATCCGGCTGGCGCGCATGCTCGGCAAACAGCCACGCGCAGACGATGACGAAGGCGGGTTTCATGAATTCGGATGGCTGGATCGAGATGCCGAAGAACGAGATCCAGCGATGCGCGCCCTTGACCTCGACGCCGACATAGAGCACCGCGACCATCAGCACGAGCGAACCGCACAGCATGGCCAGAGCCAGCCGCCGTACTTCCCTCGCCTCGAGGAATGAAACCGAGATCATCGCCGCCAGGGCCGGGATCATGAAGATGATCTGCCGGGTCGCGAAATGAAAGCTGCCGAGGCCGATGCGTTCCGCGACAGCCGGGCTCGCGGCGAAGGAAAGGATGATTCCCAGCCCCATCAGCGACAGGAAGGCCGCAAGGAACCAGCGGTCGACCGTCCACCACCAGATTGCAACGGGGCTCCTGTCCAGCCGGCTAGCCATCAGTTCAGTCCTCCAATAGGTCTGACACCCTCGATAGCATTCACAGCTTGCCTGAAGGCTTCGCCGCGAATCTCGAAATTCTTGAACTGGTCGAAACTGGCGCAGGCCGGCGACAGGAGGACCACCGCCTCGCCGCTATCGTCGCACGCCGCATCCCGCGCCGCATGCTCGACCGCGGCTCTCAACGTACCGGAAATCTCGTAGGATACCGCCTCGCCGAGTGTCGCCGAGAAAGCCGGGGCAGCCTCGCCGATCAGATAGGCCTTGGCGACGCGCGGGAAGAAGGAGCGCAGCGGCTCGATGCCGCCCTCCTTGGCCAGCCCGCCGGCAATCCAATAGATGCGCGGGAAACTCGACAGTGCGGGCGCAGCCGCATCGGCGTTGGTCGCCTTCGAATCGTTGATGAAGAGCACGTGCCCCTTGCGCGCGACCTGCTCCATGCGGTGCGCCAGTCCGGGGAAGCTTTCGAGGCCGGCCTGTATCTCGCCGAGTTCGAGCCCGACTCTCACGCAAGCCGCGACCGCGGCCAGCGCATTCTGCGCGTTGTGCTGGCCGCGCAGCGAGCCGATGCCTTCCAGGAATGCGATCCGGCTGTAGCGTCCGTCCTTCGCTTCCATCAGGTCGGTGCCGTCGGCGAAATAGCCGTCGGTCAGCGGCAGCCGCTTGGATATCCGCACCACATCCTTGCCGACCCGCTCGAGCCGGTCGGCGATTTGCGCGCAAAAAACGTCGTCGACGCCGATGATTGCCGTGTCGCTGCCCGAGACCAGCCGCTCCTTGATCGAAGCGTAGTGTTGCATCGTGCCGTGGCGGTCGAGATGGTCGGGCGTCAGGTTGAGCAATATGCCGGCGGTCGGATTGATCGAGGGGCCGAGATCGATCTGATAGGACGAGCACTCGACCACGTAGTGGCGCGTCGGTTCCGGCGGATCGAGCGTCATCACCGCGCGGCCGATATTGCCGCCCATCTGGGTATCGCGCCCGGCCGATTTCAGGATATGTGCGGTAAGCGCCGTGGTTGTCGACTTGCCGTTGGTGCCGGTGATGGCAACGAAGGGCGCGTCCGGCGCGCGTGCCATCCTCTCGCGCGAAAACAACTCGATGTCGCCGATCACCTCCACGCCTGCGCCCCGCGCGAGTTCCACGGCCCAATGCGGCTTGGGATGCGTCAGCGGCACGCCGGGCGACAGCACGAAGGAAGAAAATCCCGGCCAGTCGGCCGAGCGAAGGTCACCCGTATCGATCGAATTCGAATTCGCCTTCGCCACGCTTTCGGGATTGTCGTCCCACGCAAGCACCTCGGCCCCGCCCTCCATCAGGGCGAGCGCCGTCGCGATCCCCGAACCGCCAAGCCCGAAGAGTGCGACACGCTTTCCACTGAACGACCGCGCTGGAATCATCGAGTTTCCTATCGCAGCTTCAGGGTCGAGAGCCCGACCAGCGCCAGGATGACGGCGATGATCCAGAAGCGGATCACCACCTGGCTTTCAGTCCAGCCGAGCTTTTCGAAGTGATGATGGATGGGCGCCATCAGAAACACGCGCCGGCCGGTCATCTTGAAGAAGCCGACCTGTATGATAACCGAAAGCGCCTCCATCACGAACAGTCCGCCGATGATGGCCAGAACTATTTCGTGCTTCGTGGCGACGGCGATCGTGCCTATCAGGCCGCCCAGCGCCAGCGACCCGGTATCGCCCATGAAAATCGCCGCCGGCGGCGCGTTGAACCAGAGGAAGCCGAGCCCGGCGCCGATGACAGCGCCGAGAATCACCGCCAGCTCGCCGGTTCCCGGCACGAAGTGGATCTGCAGATATTCGGCGAACACCGCATTACCGGACAGATAGGCGATCACGCCGAACGAAGCCGCCGCGATCATGATCGGCACGATCGCGAGCCCGTCCAGCCCGTCCGTCAGATTGACGGCATTGCCGGCGCCCACGATCACGATGCAGGCGAACGGGATGAAGAACCAGCCGAGATTGATCAGGAAATCCTTCACGAATGGAAAGGTCAGCGACGACGAGAACGGCTCCTGGCCGTTGTGCATGATCGCCCAGGCGGCGATGGCCGCGATCACGAATTCGATGGCGAGCCGCGCCTTGCCGGAAAATCCGAGATGCGACTGCTTGGTCACCTTCAGATAGTCGTCGTAAAGCCCGATGGCGCCGAACCCCAGCGTCACAAGCAGGACCACCCAGACATAGACGCTGGTGATGTTCGCCCACAGCAGCGACGACCCGACGATGCCCGAAATGATCATCAGCCCGCCCATGGTCGGCGTGCCGGCCTTCTTGAAGTGCGTCTGCGGCCCGTCGGCGCGGATAGGCTGGCCCTTGCCCTGCCGGATGCGCAACGAGTTGATGATCATCGGTCCGAAGATGAAGACGATCAGCGCCGCTGTGATCAGCGCTCCGCCCGTCCGGAACGTGATGTAGCGGAAGATGTTGAAGACCGAAACCTGGTCCGCGAAATTGACTAGCAGCGTTAACATGCGTCCCCCGGAACCGCGATCAGCTTGGCTTCGCGGCCCCGGCGTCAGCCGGAAACCGTTTGAGCAGCGCATCGACCAGCCTGGAAAAGCCGATGCCCTTGGATGATTTGACCATGACAGTGTCGCCGGGGCGGATGCTGTCGATCAGCAGCGGCCTGAGTTCGTCGGCGCTCGCCCGGTACTCGGACGGGATCGCATCCGGCAACGTGTCTGCCAGCGCCTTCATTTCCGGCCCGCCCATGAGCACGAGGCCGATGCCGGCGGCGGAAACCGGGGCGGCAAGCGCGGCATGCAGCTTGGCCGAATGGCTGCCCAGTTCCAGCATGTCGCCCAGCACCGCCACGCGCCGGCCTTCACCCGAAACCGGCGTTACGGCGAGCACGTCGAGCGCAGCCTTCATCGAAACTGGATTGGCGTTGTAGCTTTCGTCGATCAGCGTGAACGGGCCGTCAGTGTGCCGAAGCCTGTATCTTTTGCCGCGTCCGCTCTCGGCGGCGAGGTCGCGCAGCGCCGCCGCGGCCTTGCCCATGTCGGCGCCGACCAGGCGCGCCGCGCCCAGCACCGCAAGCGTGTTCTGCACGATATGCCGGCCGGGCGCGCCGATCTCGGCCGTCGTCTCCTTGCCGCCGATCTTGACCGTGATGGTCGAATGATCGGGAAACAGTTCGTGATCCACCAGCCTGAAATGGGCGCGGCTGTTCTCGCCGAAGCCGACGATATGGGCGACGCCCGCGTCCCGCGCCATTTTTTCCAGAAGCTTCCAGCGCTGGTCATCGCGGTTGATCAAGGCATAGCCGCCCGGCTCGATTCCCTCGAATATTTCCGCCTTCGCGCGGGCGATTTCGTCGAGGTTCTTGAAGTGCCCGAGATGGGCCGGCGCGATAAGCGTGACGATGGCGACATGCGGGCGCACCATCTTCGCCAGCGGACGGATTTCGTCCGGATGGTTCATGCCTATCTCGAAGATTGCATAATCGCAATCCTGCGGCATCCGGGCCAGCGTCAGCGGCACGCCCCAGTGATTGTTGAACGACTTGTCCGACGCATGCACCTTGCCGACCGAAGACAGCACGTGCCGAAGCGCCTCCTTGGTGGTCGTCTTGCCGACCGAACCCGTCACCGCGATAATCTTGGCCTGGGCGCGCGCTCGCGCGGCGACGCCGGTCTTTTCGAGCGCGGCAAGCACGTCGGGCACGACGATCATCGGCGCGGTCAGCCGTCCCAGCGCGGGGAGCTTGCCTTCAGACACAATCAGCAGCCCGGCGCCGGCCTTGATCGCTGCCGTCGCGAAATCATGGCCGTCCATAGCCTCGCCCTTGATCGCGAAAAACGCCTCCCCGGGCTTAAGCGTGCGGCTGTCGATCGAGATTCCGGTCACGCCTTCCGGCAGATGGCCGATGGGACGGCCATCCATCGCCGCCACGAGCGCCTCCGAATTCCAGAGATAACTCATGTGGCGCGCTCCTTGAGCGCCTTGCGCACTTCCTCATGGTCCGAAAACGGGAACGTCTCGGCGCCGATCGTCTGGCCTTCTTCATGACCCTTGCCGGCAATGATGAGGGTGTCGCCGGGATGAAGCATGGCGACCGCGTCGTGGATGGCGGCGCGGCGGTCGGCGATCTCGATAGCGCCGGGCGCGGCGGCGAGTATCGCCGCGCGGATTGTTTCCGGAACTTCCGACCGCGGATTGTCGTCGGTCACGATGACGACGTCGGCCAGCCGCGTGGCGATTTCGCCCATAATCGGACGCTTGCCGCGGTCGCGGTCGCCGCCGCAGCCGAATACGACGATCACCCTCCCCGTCGTGAAGGGGCGGACGGAGGCCAGAACGTTTTCCAGCGCATCCGGCTTGTGCGCATAGTCGACATAGACCGGTGCGCCATTGGCCGCGGTTCCCACCAGGTCGAGCCGTCCCGGCGCCCCCTTCAGCCGTTCCAGCGCGCCGAGCGCCCTGCCGATCGGCGTTCCCGTGGCAATGGCGAGGCCGGCCGAGACCAGCGCGTTGTATATCTGGAAATCCCCGGCAAGCGGCAGGTCGATCTCATGGATGACGCCGTCGGCTTCCACTTCCGCGCGCTGCCGAAAGCGTTCGTGCTCGACGCGTTTCAGTTTCAAGAAATCCCCGTGCCGTCCGACCGTGAGGACATTGAGGCCGGCCTTCCGGGCCGACGAGATCGTCGGCTCCGACCACGGATCGTCCGCGAAAATGACAGCCGGCACATCCTTTGCAAGGAGCGATTCGAACAGGCGAAGCTTAGCGCGGTGATATTCCTCGATGGTCGGATGATAATCCATGTGGTCGCGGCCGAGATTGGTGAAGCCGCCCGCGGACAGTTTTACTCCATCGAGCCGACGCTGGTCGAGTCCATGGCTGGAAGCCTCCATAGACACGTGCATGACGCCCGAATCCGCCAGTTCCGTCAGCAGCTTGTGAAGCGCCACGGGATCGGGCGTGGTCAGCGAACCGTATTCGTTGCGGCCGGGCGCCACGACGCCCGTCGTGCCGATGCTGGCGGCCGCAAGTCCCGTCTGTTCCCAGATTTGACGTGTGAAAGCCGCGACCGAGGTCTTGCCGCTGGTGCCAGTCACCGCAACCACCGTTTCGGGCTGCTTCGGATAAAACTTGGCAGCGAGCAGCGCCAGCGAGAGCCTCGGGTCATCGACGCCAATCACCGGCGCCGGCAGCCCGGAGAGATTGCCGCCCTTAGCCGCCACGATCGCCGCTGCACCGCGGCTTGCAGCATCCGCGGCATAGGTCGCGCCATCCGCCTTCGTGCCGGCTACGGCCACGAATACCATGCCCGGCTTGATCAGCCGCGAGTCCGACGACACGCCGCTGATCTCCAGATCGCCGGACTCATCCCGTTCGACAGGCAGGATACCGGCGAGGTCCTTGAGTTTCATCGCATCCCATTAGTCATAAACAAATGGCGCGCTCTCGCCGGCGCGCCTTGAGAATCATTGGTACGAAACCAGCGTAGCCTTACTTTCATGGCTGAATTCTGGCTTCACGCCAAGCAGGGAGGCCGAACGGCGAATTATGTTGGCGACAATCGGCGCGGCGTTCAGGCCTGAAGTCGCGGCCATGCCCGGTTTTTCCGGCTTCGGCTCGTCGATGATGCTCAAGACGATGTATTGCGGGTCGTCCATCGGAAACGCAGCAAGAAAGGCATTGAAGCGCACGCTCGACGAATAGCGTCCGTTGACGACCTTTTCGGCGGTTCCGGTCTTGCCGCCGACGCGATAGCCCGGCACTTCGGCGCGCTTGCCGGAGCCTTTTTCCGCGTTGAGCCGGTAGAGATAGCGCATGTTTTCGCTGGTTTTCGGGTCGATCACCTGCTTGGCGACCGCGTCGGCCTCTTCCTGCGTGCGCGGCAGGAAGGTCGGATCAATGAGCTTGCCGCCATTCATCAGGGCGGCGGCGGCGACGGCCGTCTGCAACGGCGTGGTCGACATGCCATGTCCGAAGGCGATGGTGATCGAATGGACCTTCTTCCAGACCTTCGGTTCGCTTGGCCGCGCCACTTCGGGCAATTCGGTGTTCATCCGCTTGAGCAGGCCCATACGGTGAAGGAATTCGCGGTGGCCCTCGATGCCCACCACGTCGGCTTCCCGCGCCGAGCCGATGTTCGACGAATAGATGAACACCTCCGGAACCGTCAGCACCCTGCCCTTGCCGTGGAAATCGCGGATCGTCTGATTGCCGATCGTAATGGGCCGTGACGCGTCGAAGCGGCTTTCGAGTGTCACCTTGCCCGAATCGAGCGCCATGGCAGTGGTAAAGCTCTTGATCGTCGAGCCCATCTCGTAGGTGCCGGCCGACATACGGTTCAGCCGGTCCTTGTCATGGGCGTTATAGGGATTGTTGGGGTCGTAGTCCGGCACCGACGCCATCGCCACGACCTCGCCGGTCTTGGCGTTGAACACCACCGCGCCCGCCGCGATCGCATGATATTTCTCCATGGCGCGGGAGATCTCGTCGCGCACGATGTGCTGGACGCGCAGGTCGATCGACAGCCTGACAGGCTTCAGATCCTTGGCCACCGCCAGGCCCGAGGCCTGCAGGTCGGCGAGGCCCTGGTCATCGATATATTTCTCCAGGCCGGAAATGCCCTGGTTGTCGATGTTGGTCAGCCCCACGAGGTGGGAAGCCGTCTCGCCCCCCGGGTAGAAGCGGCGCTTTTCGGTGCGGAAGCCGATGCCCGGAATGCCAAGCTGCATGATGTCGTTCTGCTGCTTGGGCGTGAGCTGACGGCGCAGCCATACGAAACCCGCCCCGCTTTTCAGCTTGTGATATGTCTGCTCGACCTCGATGTCGGGCAGCACCAGCGACAGCTTTTCGATCACTTCGTTAGGATCGACGATGCGCCGCGGCTCGGCAAATAGCGACGCCGTCTTGATGTCGGTGGCCAGCACTTCGCCGTTGCGATCGACGATGTCGGGCCGCGACGCGGTGATCCGGCTCGCCGGCCCCGAAGACGCCTCGGCATCCTCGAAACCGAGATAGACCAGCCGGCCGGCAATGGTCGCATAGATGCCGAAGAACACCGCCATGGTCATCACCACGCGGGTCTTGGCGCGTCCGCCTGTGGCCTTGCGTGCGCCGTCGACGATGATCGAGGCGGTGGAGGCCTCGGCTTCGGAAACGCGCTTGCGCCAGAGCTTCATCATTGGACCACCGCTCCGGTTGTCGTCTGGTCGGTTTCGCCCTCGGCCATGCCGCCGAGACGTTGCGTGGAGAAATCCTGGATTTCGACGGGGCGCGACGGCAGTTCGTCGAGGCCGACGATCTGGTGGGCTTCGACAGGCTGAAGCTTCAATTCGGTTTCGTAGATTTCGGCCAGCTTCTGCAGCCGCGAAGGCTGGGTCAAAAGGCTCCAGTCGGCCTTCAGCAGATCGATCAGATCCTCTTCGAACCGTATCTGGGCCTCGATCTTGCGCACCGACGCAAGCTGCTCCTCGGCTTCGTGCTTGGTTTTGTAGGTGAAAGCGGCCGCCGAAACCATGACGGCGATGAGCACGATGTCGCTGGTGCGGAACATGATCTATCTTTCTCCGGACTGGCGGATTTCAGGAAGCTTCGGCAGCCCGAAGATGGAAACATCGGCCTGGCGTGGCGGCACGTCGGTGCGCTGAGCCGCGCGCAGTTTGGCCGAGCGGGCGCGTGGGTTTGCCTCCGTCTCGGCCTCGCCCGGCGCGACCGCGCCGCCCAGCTTCAGGAAGGTCGCCGCCTTCTCCTGCGCCTCGGGCATGTGGCGCGAACCCGCTGCCTTGCCCGACCGATCGGCGACAAAGCGCTTGACGATGCGGTCTTCCAGCGAGTGGAAGGTGACGACCACCAGCCTGCCGCCGGGCTTCAGAACGCGCTCGGCCGCGAAAAGCGCGCCGGCGAGTTCGCCGAGCTCGTCGTTGACGAAAATGCGCAGCGCCTGGAACACCCTGGTCGCGGGATGGATCTTGTCCTTGGGATTGCGTCCGACATGGTCGGCGATCGCTTCGGAGAGATCGCGCGTGCGTTCGAACGGCCGGACCGCCCTGCGCTTCTCGATCATCCGCGCGATGCGGCCGGCATGCCGTTCCTCACCGAGGAAGCCGAAGATGCGGGCCAGGTCGCCTGACTTGAAGCGGTTGACCACGTCGGCGGCGCTCAGGCCCTCCTGCGCCATGCGCATGTCGAGCGGGCCGTCATTGCGGAAAGAGAAGCCGCGTTCGGCCTGGTCGAGCTGCATGGAGGAAACGCCGATGTCGAGCACGACGCCGTCGGCACCCTGCGCATGCTGGTCGAGTTGCGAGAACGGCGCCTGGACCAGCGTCAGGCGTCCGCCTGATGCCTGCTCCATCGCCCGCCCGGCCGCGATCGCATCGGGATCGCGATCGATGGCAATGACAGACGCGCCGGTTTCCAGGATCGCGCTCGTGTAACCTCCCGCGCCGAACGTGCCGTCGACGATCAGCTCGCCCGGTTTCGGCTTCAGCGCCGCCAGCACCTCATTCAGGAGCACCGGAACGTGGCGCGCCGGTCCGCCAACCACGGGTTCGTTCCCGCCGTGACCCGCCATCATTCCGTGCTCCCGGAGGCTTTCGCCCCCAAACCCTGCCGCAGCTTCAAAAGCCGCGCACGCGCTTCCGCGCCATAGGCCGCCAGCCGGCCCGGCTCCCATATCTGGAAAAAATTCCCGCGCCCGACGAAGGCCACTTCCGCCGAAATGCCGGTGTGCTCGCGGATGAACTCCGGCACCGTGATGCGGCCGTCCTGGTCGAGCTTCAGGAACGTCCCGTCGCCATGGCAAAAGAACGACATGTCGTCCGCCGTCTGCAGGAACGGATCTTCCTGCGCGATCCGCTGCTCGTAGCGGTCGAGCAGGTCGAGCCCACCCACATCCATGGCCGGGATATCCAGCGCCCGTAATGCGTAGAGTTCCGAATAGCCGCGCTTCTGCACCACGGAACGGAAATGCGCCGGCACGGAAACCCGCCCCTTGGCGTCGATCCTGTTCACTGCATTCGACAGAAACCGGTCCATCACTCGATACAGCCGCTTCCGCCGCCGCGCCCTTTTCATTGTTGCGTCCGCGCCGTCGTCGCGCGGCCCTTCTGCGAAAATCCGTTGCGTTCCACGGCCGGAAAAATCGCCCCACGCAGCCGCCCCGACTGCATGTCTGACGAACGCTTTCACCGGAACCGGAACAAAGACTTGATTGTCGAAATGGGATATCATGGGGCAGTATGGGCGTCAACGGGAGCAGGCTTCACAACTTATCTGCGCGGGCCCGTAAACTCGGCTTTGGCAGCTTCCCCAACTTTATCGTCCATTAAGGCTAACGAACCGTTTAGCCACACTTCTTGTTTGCGGCTCGGCTTGCCCGCGGACCAGCCCCGGCATAGCCTTGCAACCGGCATCTCCGCGAAAGAACAACAACATGACCGACAACGCTCAAGCGCGCGCCGCGCACCTCATCCACCTGCGCCGCAGCGGATATTCACTCGGCGATCCGGTCGCGCTGCCCCTGACCATGGCTGCGACCTACCACTCGCCCGGCGACGCCACCGGCTACAACCAATATGGCCGGTTTTCCAACCCGACATGGGATGCGGTTGAAAAAGTGCTCGCCCATCTGGAAGATGCGCCTTGCGTGGCCTTCCCCTCCGGCATGGCGGCAATCGCCTCAATATTCTTCGGCTTGCTGAAGACTGGAGATCGCGTCCTCCTGCCGTCGGACGGCTATCATACCACGCGCGGCCTCGCCGACCGCTTTCTTGGAAAGCTTGGCATCGGCGTCGATGTCAGGCCGACAGCGTCCTTTCTTGACGGCGGCTTTGCCGGTTATCGGCTGGTCTTCGTCGAAAGTCCGTCGAACCCGGTGCTCGATATCTGCGACATCGCGGCGGTCGCCCATGCAGTCCATGCGGCGAGTGGAATCCTCGCCGTCGACAACACCACCATGACGCCCTATGGCCAGCGTCCGCTCGACCTTGGAGCCGACATCGTCGTCGCCGCCGACACCAAGGCGCCGAACGGCCATTCCGACGCACTGTTCGGACATGTCGCCAGCCGCAACGCCGACACGATCACAGCGGTCATGGACTGGCGCGAGACTTCAGGCAGCATACCGAGCCCGTTCGACGCCTGGCTGGTGCATCGGGGGCTGGAGACACTGGAGGTGCGGTTCGACCGCATGTGCAGTTCGGCCGAACTGATCGCCGGCCGTCTTAAAGATCATCCGGCCGTTCACGGGCTGCGCTTCCCTGGACTTGAGGGCGATCCTTCCCACAATCTTGCGCGCATCCAGATGCAGCGTTTCGGCTTTCTAATCAGCTTTTCGCTGGCGTCTGCCGAACAGGCGGACGATTTCATCGCCGGCTGCGAACTGATCCAGCCGGCAACCTCGTTCGGAGGCGTGCACACATCGGCCGAACGCCGCGCCTGCCGAGGCGACGCGGTCGGCCCAGGCTTCGTCCGCCTCGCCATCGGATGCGAGCCAGCGGAGGAACTCTGGACGGCGATCAAGGCCTCGCTGGATCGGCTGGGAGGTTAAGCGCCTCGTTTGCCCCAGGCTCTGCAAGAATTTGCAGGTAAAAAAAATTGCCAGCCGGCCTGTAAGCCGGGTTCTGTATGGCCTTCGCGCCTTGCGGCGCGAAAACGTGGCGGCCATTCGTCTTGGGCGCATGTCGCCATGCGCCTCACGCAACCTACCCGGATGGCGGGGCCGGAAACAGCCCTGAGGTTTCCCTCATACCATCCCTATTCGGTCTTGCTCCCGGTGGGGTTTACCGTGCCGCTCCTGTTGCCAGTCGCGCGGTGGGCTCTTACCCCACCCTTTCACCCTTGCCGCGAAAAACGCGGCGGTTTGCTTTCTGTGGCACTTTCCCTGGGGTCGCCCCCGCCGGTCATTATCCGGCACCGTGTATCCATGGAGCCCGGACTTTCCTCACCCGCAGCCTTTCGGCATTTGCGGGTGCGGCCGCCCGGCCGGCTGGCAGTGCGTATAAAGGCATTCGCGCGACAAAATGCAAACAAAAAGCCCGTTCCGGAGAGCGAGCTTTTGTCTGGCAGCTTGCGATCAGACGCCGAGGAAGCGCTTAATCTTGACGCAATAGGCCGACGACACTGGATTCATGCGCTTGGCGGCGTGGCCGGCATTGTATTTCAGGATCGTGCCGCAAGTGGTCCCGCCGCCGAGCTTCTGTGCCTTGGCGAGATACTTCATGCCGAATTTTATGTTGGTTTCGGGATGAAACAGACCCTGGGTGCTGCCTTCGTAGCCCATCATGCGGGCGGTCGAGGGCTTGATCTGCATCAGGCCGATCTCGCCGGCGCTGCCGCGAGCGTTCGGCCGGTAATTGCTTTCGACCTGAATGACGGCGTGGGCCAACGATACGGGCACGCCGTAGGAAGCTGCATATTGCGCGATGATCGCGCTATACTGGCCGCCGGTGCCCTTCACCGTCTTCGCGCCCTTGCTGCCGATCGAAGCGGTTTCGACCAGGTCCAGCGCCGTCGGCTCCTTCACCGCCACCTGCCTGTCACCACCGTCCTTGGGCTTCGATGTGCTCTTTTCCGCGAACTTCTCGGCCTTGGGCGTGATCTTTTCTACGGCCTTCTTGGCTTTGGGAGTGCTCTTTTCCGCAACCTTCTGGGCTTTAGGCGCGCTCTTTTCCACGACTTGCTTGGCCTTAGGAGTGCTCTTTTCCACGACCTGCTTGATCTTCGGCGTCTTCTTTTCTGCTGTATGCTTGGTCTTTGACGAGCTCTTGGTCGCGACCCGCTTCGGCTCGGCCTTTTCGGCTACCCGCTTTTTGTTCGGCTCACTCTTTTCGGCTGCCTGTTTTTTTGCGGGTGCGCGCTTCTCGGCTACGCGCTTGGTTTTCGCCTGACTTTTCTCCGCCGCCTGTCTGGCGACGGCCTTGTTTTGCCTGCTCTTGTCGGACTTTGTCGTCGCCTGTTCCTGCTTCTCGCTTTTGGCGGTGGCTTTGTCTTGCGTTTTTGCCACGGGAGCGGTTTCGGAATCCTCGACCCTGAGGCTCTTGCTCGGATGTGGCGCTGAATTTGCGGCAAAGCTCGTCAGTCCGGCAGCGAATGCTGCCGCTAAAACGGTCAGTTTTTTCATTGTTTCCCGTGTGTATAGAGCCGCACGAAAGATCTTCGCACGACAGCCCAAACCTTAATGACGCTGCTTCTAGGAACAGCTTTGTCATCTGTACAGAAATGGCTTTGACGGTCGAATGAGTAGCTAAAAAGGCGTGGGAAATCACATTATGTTACAGAATGAAGCTTTGGCCGTACTGCCGCACGTCATACAAGACTGGCAGGCAGCGAAGCCAATAGACGGCGCAAGGTCTCGACCGTCGCGCGGTTAGCTATCCCGTCGACCTGCCTTGGGCGAAAATGCCGCTGGAACGCCGCGAGCGCGATCTCAGTCTGGCGGTCAAAAAGCCCGGTAATTTCCACTCCGTAGCCGTACAGCGCCAGCATCGATTGAAGTTCTTCGACCGGTCCGCCGTTGTCGCCCAGGCGAAGAACCGGCCCGCCGCGCAGCCGCGCAGGCTCTACGAAATGGCCGAGTCCGTGGCGTGCCAGAAGCCGCCATGGAAATTTCTCGCCAGGATCGACTTTACGGCCAGGGGCCACATCCGAATGACCTACTATCATCTCAGGCCGCACACCATGCCGGTCACAAATGCCGCGGCAAAGCTTCATCACCGCAAGTATCTGGGCTTCTGGAAATTTCCGATAGCCGAACTCGTGCCCCGGATTGACGATCTCGATGCCAATCGACCGCGAGTTTATGTCGGTCGCACCGCGCCACGAGCTTTTTCCCGCATGCCAGGCGCGATCGCTTTCGCGCACCATCTGCACGATGCGGCCATTCTCGTGCACCAGATAATGCGACGACACTTCGCTTGCCGGGTCGCAGAGCCGGGCTTCGGCTGCCTGTCCGGTCTCCATGCCTGTGTAGTGGAGCACGATCATGTCGGGGCGCGAGACGCCCTGCCGCGGTCCGAAATTGGGCGAAACCCTCACCTCCGCGCCGGAATGATCGGGCGCAAATCCGCTCATAGATGCCGGAAGCCCCGTTCGATCATTTCGTAGGCGGCATTGATGGCCGCGATGCGCGTGGTGGCGATCGCGATGAACTCTTCAGGCAGCCCGCGCGCGATCAACTTGTCGGGATGGTTGTGGGCGACGAGTTGGCGGTAATGCCTGCGCACCTCCTCGAACGGCTTGCCGCGCTCGATGCCAAGTACGGTATAGGGATCGGCTTCGCCGAGATCGAGATGGCGGGCGAGTATGCTCTGATAATGATCTTCGCCGATCATGAAGATCTGCGCCACGCGGTGGAGATACAATCCCTCCCTTTCGTGCAGCAGCCCGTCTGCCTTGGCGATGTGGAACAGGCCGTCGAGTACGTCTTCGAGCATCGCGCAGTTCGGCCGGCCCGACCCGCACAGTCTGGCCATGCGCTCCGCATAGGTCTCGAAACCGGCAACGTCGGCCTGCGCCAGGTCGTAGAGCCTGGCGACATTGCGCGTCTCTTTCGTCGGCACCGAGAATATCTGCTGAAAGGCGCGGATCTCGTCCTGCGTGACGATTCCGTCGGCCTTGGCCATCTTCGCCGACAGCGCGATCATGGCGATCGAGAAGGAAACGCGTCGGCGCAACTCCGCGTCGCCCTCAAAAATCGTTCGCACCGCCTCGACCACGTCCGCGACTCCCGTCGCGGCGGAGGAGGTTACGCGCGCGACGAATTCGCCAATGCGGTCCCAAATCGACATGCCGCTTCATAAACCATCATCCAACGCATTGGCGAGACGCAATACGCCGCGGCTGCGAAGCAGGAGATGCTGCGCGGCTCCGGCATGGCGCGCGTGGACCAAATGATTTGCCGCGACGAATGAACGCCCAGCCGTTATCCAGCCGCCATGAGCGACCCCGCTGAACTTGCCGGCAAACCGGCTCTATCGCGCGAGACCGCCGGTCTGGCGCTCGGCCTGCTTGGCGTCGTGATTTTCGGCGGCACGCTGCCCGCAACCCGCGTCGCGCTGCAGACGTTCAGCCCATGGTTCATCACTCATGGCCGCGCCGCGCTCGCTTCGGTAGCTGCTGCCATCCTGCTGGCGCTCATGCGCAAGCGTTTCCCGAGAGAGGATGCGCCGGCGCTTTTGCTTGCCGGCCTGCTCCTGGTCTTCGGATTTCCGGTCCTGTCCTCCATCGCCATGCAGACCGTACCTGCCGCGCATGGCGGCGTCGTGCTCGGCATATTGCCGCTCGCCACCAGCATTTTCGCCGCCCTGATCGGCGGCGAGCGGCCGTCCGTGCTGTTCTGGATTTGCGGGGTGGCGGGCGCGGCCATCGTGGTGACCTTTGCGGTGCGCGACAATGGCATGCAACTCGTTTCGGGCGACATCTGGCTTTTCCTGGCAGGAATTTCCGCCAGCCTGGGCTATGTCGTCTCCGGCAAGGTGTCGCGGAAGATGCCGGGTTGGGAAGTCATCTGCTGGGCGCTCATCCTAACCGCTCCGGTCACAATTCCCGGCACGGTACTGACCTTCCGGCCGGAATTCGCCCAAGCGGCGGCGCCGCAAATCCTTGCGTTCCTCTATCTCGGTTTCGGCTCGATGTTTTTTGGTTTCTTCGCCTGGAATGTTGGCCTGGCCATGGGTGGCATTGCACGCGTCAGCCAGGTTCAACTGATGCAGGTTTTCGTCACGCTGACGATTTCGGCGACGCTTCTCAGCGAGCGCATCGGCGGCGAGACGTTGCTGTTCGCACTGGCCGTGGTGACGGTGGTTATGATCGGACGCAAGGCGCGGGTCGCCCGCTGACCGCAGAAAAAGGCCGGGCAGGCCCGACCTTTTCTGCGTTGGACGCCGTTACTGGGCAGGCGCCGGAGCCGGCTCGGCCGGCGGGGTTGCCTCGGGCGCCGGAGCCGGCTGCGTGGTGTCGGCCGGCGGGGTGGTGCTCTGGGTGGTCGAGTTATCGGCCGTATCGCTGCATGCTGCCACGCCAAAGAGCGCGATTGCTGAAACGAAGGCCAAAATCAAATTTCTCATACCATTTTCTCCTCAAACAAACCCCCCGGTCGCACCTCATAATGCATTACGAACGGAAACGTTGCGTCACATCTACTGTCGAAACGTAATAATCTGTCAGACCCGAACGTCGGTCCGCCCGAAGAGCAAACCTCGAGCGCCGAACCTCGCGGCGGTTCGTCGCGTCACATGATCCGGTCGAACTCCGCGATATCGGCAGCTTCGATGGTCGGTGCTTCGGCGACGCAGGTGCCGACGATACGCCCGATGGCGCCGGGAGTTGCGCGCCCTACGCCCGGCCTTTCAAGCGACTGTCACGGGCCTGTCATGGGCTTCCGGTACCCGCTTGCGTTGACGCACAACCGGATTCGCCTCGCAATGACCGACCTTTCTTCGGAACTTGGCTTTCCTCGAAACAGGCGGCTCGGCAAGGCGGTCTACCAGAACCGCGCGTTGTCAAAAGCCGGCCTCTCGGAGCGCCTGTTCACATTCCTCTTCTCCGGCCTCGTCTATCCGCAGATATGGGAGGATCCCGAGATCGACATGGAGGCGATGGCCCTCGCCGAGGGCCATCGTGTCATCACCATCGCGTCGGGCGGCTGCAACGTCCTTGCCTACCTGACGCGCTCGCCGGTGCGGATTGACGCCGTCGACCTGAACACTGCCCACATCGCGCTTAACCGCATGAAACTGGCCGCGGTCCGCCACCTGCCCTCCCAGGCCGACCTGTTCCGCTTCTTCGGCGAGGCTGGCAACCGCCACAACTCCTCGGCTTATGACCGATTCATCGCGCCACATCTCGACCGGGCCAGCCGGGATTATTGGGAAAAACGCAACTGGCGTGGCAAGCGCCGCATCGCGGCCTTCGAGGACAACTTCTACCAGCGCGGGCTGCTCGGCCTGTTCATCGCCGCAGGCCATCGCGCGGCGAGGCTCTACGGCGTCGACGTCTCCAGGATCATGGCGGCCGAAACGCTGGACGACCAGCGCGCCTATTTCGAGAAGCACCTGGCCCCGGTGTTCCGGCGTCCGCTCATCCGCTGGGCCACTTCGCGCAAGGCATCGCTGTTCGGCCTCGGCATTCCGCCTGCACAGTACGATTCGCTGATAACCTCCGGCGACGGCACGATGGCCAGCGTGCTCTCGGCAAGGCTCGAAAAGCTCGCCTGCGATTTCCCGCTGAAGGACAATTATTTCGCCTGGCAGGCTTTCGCCCGCCGCTATCCCTCGCCCGGCGAGGCTACCCTGCCCGCCTATCTCGACGCCGCGAACTACGCGACGATCCGGCGCAATCTCGGCCGCGTTTCCGTCCACCACGCCAATTTCACCGAACTGCTGGCGCAAAAGGGCGCGGGCCAAGTCGACCGTTTCGTGCTGCTCGACGCACAGGACTGGATGAGCGACCGCCAGTTGAACGAACTCTGGACCGAGATCACCCGCACCGCCGCCCCCGGTGCGCGTGTTATCTTCCGCACCGCAGCCGAACCCAGCCTGCTGCCCGGCCGCGTCTCTCAGGCGCTGCTAGACCAATGGAGCTACGAGGAGGCGCAGTCGAAAGACTTCTCTGCCCGCGACCGCTCCGCCATCTATGGCGGCTTCCATCTTTACGTGAAGAAGCCCTGATGAGCGCCGCTGAAAGCGGCCATGCCGCGCTGATGGACGGCGTCTATCGTCATCAGCGCCATGTCTACGACCTCACCCGCAAATATTACCTCCTCGGGCGCGACCGGCTGATCGAAGGCTTGCACGTCCCGCCGGGCGGAACCGTGCTGGAACTCGGCTGCGGCACCGGCCGCAACTTGATCCGGGCGGCGCAGCGCTATCCCGACGCCCGCTTCTTCGGCATCGACATTTCACATGCGATGCTGGAAACGGCCTCGGCCGCGATCTCCCGCCACGGCCTTTCCGGCCGCACGGCGCTCGCAAAGGGCGACGCCACCGCCTTCGACGCGAAAGCGCTGTTCGGCCAGCCGGCCTTCAACCGCGTCTTCATCTCATATGCGCTGTCGATGATCCCCGGCTGGGAGAAAACCATCCCTGCCGGTCTCGCCGCGCTAGCGCCGGGCGGGTCGCTGCACATCGTCGATTTCGGCCAACAGGAGCGGCTGCCGGGCTGGTTTCGCTCGGGCCTGCGCGCATGGCTGGCCAAATTCCACGTCGAGCCGCGTGATTCATTGCGCGAAGCGCTGGAATCGGAATGCCAGCGGACAGGTTCAAGCCTTTCCATTCAAACGCTTTATCGCGGCTACGCAGTTCATGCGGTCGTGACGCGGGCAAGCTGAGAACACGCTATTCCACCGCTTTCGCCAGCGCCTCGAGCATCCCCTGCGGCTTGTAGCCGAGTTTCGACGGCGTCAGCCCGAGCCGTACCACGACCAGCCTCTTCGAAGGCGCGACCGCGATCGACTGGCCGTCATGGCCGAGCAGCCAGAACGCGTCTGCTGGCAGATCGAAGCCGGCGTCCGGATCCTGCCCCTCAGCCGTGCCTGCCACCGGTCCGTGCAGCCACACCTGTCCGCGGCCGTATTCGCCGTTCGAAGCCGGCGCCGGTTCCCTCATCCATGCCGCGAAACCCGGCGGCAGAAGTTCTGCACTGCTCCAGATGCCGTCCTGCAACAGGAATTGCCCGAACCGCGCCCAGTCACGCGCCGTCGCATACATGTAGGATGAGCCGACGAAGGTGCCGCGCGCATCGGTTTCCATCACCGCACTGGTCATGCCCAGCGGCCCGAACAGCGCCTCCCGCGGCCAAACCAGCGCCTGTTCCGTGTCGCCCGCCGCCTCCTGCCACAGTCGCGACAGCATCACCGTCGTGCCACTCGAATAGGAGAACGCCTTGCCGACTTCGTCCGCCAGCGGCTTTGCCGCGGCGAAAGCGGCCATGTCCGGCTCGAGATAGAGCATGCGCGTGACATCGGTGACGTCGCCATAGTCCTCGTTGAATTCCAGCCCGCTCGACATCGCCATCAGGTCGGAGATCTTGATCGCCGCGCGTCCGTCGCCGGCCCAGGCTTCGAACAGGCGCGCCCGCTCGACATCGAGCCTGTCCTCCTTGACCAGCGTGCCGATGATCGCGGCGGTCACGCTCTTGGCAATCGACCAGCCGAGCAAGGGCGTTTCGGCCGAAAACCCGGCGCCGTAGCGCTCGCCGACAATGCGCCCGTCTTTCACCACGACGACGGCGCGCATGCCCGGCCCGGTCATCGCCGGGTCGTCGAGAATTTCCGTGATCCGGGGGTGCTGCGACGGTTCGACCCGGTTGCCCTCGGGCCATATTCCATCAGGAAGTTCTGCCGGCAGCTGGATTGCGATGTCGGTCACCTGCGCCGAAGCCAGGTCGCCGTCTGGAACCGCCGCGCAGCCGAAGCCTGTTCGGTCCACGGCCAGTCCCTTCCCGAACAGGCCGAACAGCCCCGCTGAAACCGTTCCGGTACTATCGTCGACATCCACGGAGATCAGCTTCAGGATCGGATGGCCGGGCGCCTGCACATCGGCCTGCAGCACCTCGCCGGCGTCGCGCCCGGCTATAAAGACGTTGGAGCAGACGATTTTGGCCGAGTAACCAGCCGCTACCCGGATCATCGCCGGCGGCGCGAAATAGAGCCATGCCGCGAGCCCGATGAGCACCGCGATGGCCAGCCCCGCCAGCCATTTCGCTATTTTCGCCGCAATCCTCATCCCATCTCGCCCCTTCGCCCGCCCGCCGCCATCGTTCCGCCGCAATTCCTCACGGAAATTTCGCTGCCTGTCGAGCGGGGATCAACCGTTTGTCAACCATGATCGGCCAAGACTGGAATATTCCGGCCTGTCACGAGATGGCGGCCCGGCTGCGCGTCCAAGGGGGACACGCATACTCGATGAATATCCGGATGGGCTGAGGTCCGTCCAACAGGAGACGCGATGCGCCGTTTTCCGGCCCTGATCCTGCTGGCGCTGCTTGGCGCCTGTTCAACCGTCGAGGATCTATCGCCGGTCGCCGGCAGCACCGAGGTCTCGGTCGGCTATCCGCGCTTCGACGACAGCGACCCGCATGACTGGACGGGCCGCACGCCCTGGAACCATGCCGTGCACGGCACCGACGTATCGAAATACCAGTCGTCCATCGACTGGCACACCGCCAAGACCAGCGGCATTTCCTTTGCCTTCATCAAGGCGACCGAAGGCGGTGACCGTATCGACGACTATTTCGCCGAGCATTGGCGCGGAACCAAGGCCGCCGGCGTGCCGCGCAGCGCTTATCACTTCTACTATTTCTGCCGCCCCGCCGCCGAGCAGGCGGCCTGGTTCATCCGCAACGTGCCGCGCGACCGGTCGTCACTGCCGCCGGTGCTGGACATGGAGTGGAACCCGCAATCGCCGACCTGCAAGCTCCGTCCACCCGCCGCCACCGTGCGCAGCGAGATGAAGATTTTCCTGGAGATTGTCGAAAGGCACTACGGCAAGAAGCCGATCATCTACACCTCGATCGATTTCTTCGACGATAACGGCCTCGCATCCTTCACCGGCTACCCCTACTGGCTTCGTTCGGTCGCCGGCCATCCGACCGATCGCTACGGCGGGCACCCCTTTGTGTTCTGGCAATATACGGGAACCGGCGTCGTTCCCGGCATCAAGGGCAATGCCGATATCAACGTGTTCAACGGCAGCCCCTCCGCCTGGAAGAAGTGGCTGAAGGCGAATACGATCTAGAGGCGAACCGAAGGTCGCGTAGCGAAAATTGCGGACTTTTCGGGCAAGATCATGCGGAATCAACAAATTGCAATCCCGTTCCGATTTCTTCGGAACGGATCAGGCACTAATCCCCCCGCCTCGCCCGCTTTTCGCCACGACTTTTGGGCAGACGACAGCCTGCAATCAGGCGGAGCATTGAATATGAAATCGCGGACCATGGCGCTGGCGCTGCTTGCCGCCTTCGCGGCCTCGCCCGCAGCGGCGCAGCAATGCGGCGGTGACTTCGACGCGTGGAAGCAGACGGTCGCCGCGGAGGCAAGGGCGGCCGGCGTAGGCGAAACAGGCCTAACGGCCCTGGCGCAGGCTGGCGTCGACCGGAAGGTGCTGGAGCACGACCGTGCCCAGGGCGTTTTCACCCAGAGCTTCATCGAGTTCTCCTCCCGTATGATCTCCGACTACCGGCTGCAGCAGGGCAAGGCCAATCTGGAGAAATATGCCGACATCTTCGCCCGCGCCGAACAGGAGTTCGGCGTGCAGGGCCCGGTCATCGCCGCCTTCTGGGCGCTGGAGACGGATTTTGGCGCGGTCCAGGGCGATTTCGACACGGTCAATGCGCTGCTGACCCTTGCCCATGACTGCCGGCGGCCGGAACTGTTCCGCCCCCAGGTGGTGCCGCTGCTCACCCTCATCGACCAGGGCATCCTGCCCGCGGGCGTCAAGGGTGCCTGGGCCGGCGAAGTCGGCCAGACGCAGCTCCTGCCCTCCGACTATCTGGCGCGCGGCGTCGATGGCGACGGCGACGGCCTCGTGGACCTGCGCAACAGCGCCCCCGACGTCATCATGACCACGGCCAACAAGATCCTGTCGCGCGGCTGGAAGAGCGGCGCGCCGTGGATCGAGGAAGTCCGCGTGCCCGAGGCGATGCCGTGGGCACAGACCGGCCGCACCAACAAGCTGCCTCTGTCGCAATGGGCGGCGTGGGGCGTGACCCGTCGCGACGGCACGCCACTGACCGACAACGGCCTGAAGGCCGGACTGGTCCTGCCGATGGGCCACAAGGGCCCCGCATTCCTTACCTACGATAATTACGACGTCTATCTCGAGTGGAACCAGTCGATCACCTACACGATGACTGCCGCCAATTTAGCCGCCCGGCTTGCCGGCGCGCCGGCCTATGACAGGCGTAATCCCGAACCCGGGCTCGATGGCGGCCAGATGAAGGAGTTGCAGCACAGGCTGCAGGCGAAAGGCTATGATGTCGGCGGCATAGACGGCATCCTCGGCACCAACACCCGCGAGGCTGTCCGCCAGGAGCAGATGCGCCTCGGCCTGCCGGTGGACGGCTGGCCAACGCCGGCGCTGCTGGCGGGATTGGATCAGGGGAGTAGGGGAGTAGGGGAGTAGGGAAATCGCATTCGCCAAGCCGAAACAAGCTTTTCCCACTGCCTACTGCCTGCTGCTTACCGCCCTACTCCCGCACTCCCTCAATCCGCCATCGTCTCCAGCGTCGCAAAGCTCTCTGGCGCCTCGCCCTCGTCGAAAGGCGTCGCCACTTCCACGAACGTGTCGGGATAGAACCCGTTGAAGCGCGTCCGGAGCGACAGCGAGTATGCGCCGATATGGCCGATCTCGACCCAGTCGCCGGTGTCGATCGTCTCCGGCAGCCAGAACGGCCGCGACAGTATGTCGACGGAATCGCAGGTCGCGCCGCACACCTTGAACGGCACGATGTTCCTTTCCTCGCCGTTGCGCGAGCGGATCGCCGGATCGGGAATGAAGCGCGCCGGCAGCGTGATCTTGCCGGTCCAGCTGTCGGACAATGACGCCCAGATGCCGTCATTGATGTAGAGCCGCCTGCCCTTGCGCAAAAGCACCCGCACGATCAGCGAGAACGCGCGTGCGACAATGACGCGGCCTGGCTCCGCCACCAGCGGCACCTCATCGAACCCATATTCCTTCAGGTCGCCGCGCAGCCGCGACATGATCTGGCCGATCGAAGGCATCTCGACCTTCTTGCGATTGGGGTCGCGGCCGTATTCGGCCGGGAAGCCGCCACCGACATCGAGCCCCGCGATCGGAAAGCCCATGCGGTTGCGAACCCAGTCGGCCGACGCCAGCGCCCGCTCATAGGTGTCGGGATCCTCGATCTGGCTGCCGACATGAAAGCAGATGCCGACCTTGTAGCCGTTGCGATGCAGCCTGTGCGCCAGTTCCACCGCATAGGCGGGCCCGGCGCCGAATTTCTTCGACAGTTCGTAGGCCGCAAGTCCCTTGGTCTGTATGCGCACGAACACCGTGATCACGCCAGGATCGATGTCCAGCGCCCGCACCACCCGCGTCAGCTTGGTGATCTCATCCTCGTGGTCGAGCGCGATCACGCGGATGCCGTATTTTTCGAGCGCCAGCCGGATATCCGACTGCGCCTTGACCGGATGCATGTAGAGCATCTCGGCATCCGCGGAAACGGCGCGGACCGCCGCGAATTCGCCTGGCGAGGCCACGTCGAACGCCGTGACGCCGGCCTCGACCAGCGTCTTCAGCACCATGTGCTCGCCATTGGTCTTGACCGCATAAGCGGTTTTGCCCGGAAACATGTCCATGAACTGGCGGCAGTCGGCCTTCAGCACTTCGGGGCGAAAGCAATAGACCGGATCGTCGGGACGAAGCGCGAGCGCGGCCTCTTTCGCATTCTCGAATCGCTGCATCAGGTGCTCCTCGGCCAGTCGCCGTTACTTAGAGCACGTTCGCCGCAAAGGGAACGATTGTGTGCCCTGCGTTGAGCTTCCGCAGCCGCTGGCCGTGGCAGGAGAAAGCCCTACGCAAACGGGAATCGGGTGGCAGCGGCAGGTGAATGCCGCTAAGGCTTGGTGCGGACAAAGCATCCCAGAGGCTTCGATGACAGCGGTTCCGGCGGCGGTGGCCCCGCAGACGACAATGACAGCGCGGGATTGGGGCCAGCTTCTGCTGCTGGGGGCGATCTGGGGCGGATCGTTTTTCTTCGCTCGCATCGCGGTCGCCGAGATTCCGCCGCTGACGCTGGTCCTGTTTCGCGTGGCGATCGCGGCCATCGCCCTGCATCTCTATCTCCTGGTGCGTGGGCCTTCCTTCAAGCTCGCTTTGCCCCACGCGGCGGCCTTCTTCCTGCTCGCGCTGCTCAACAATGTCATCCCGTTCTCGCTGATCTTCGCCGGCCAGACCGTGCTCGGAGCCGGCCTTGCCTCGGTGCTCAACGCCACCACGCCGTTCTGGACGCTGATCGTCGCCAACGCGCTTACCAGCGACGAGAAGCTGAGCTGGAACAAGGTCGCAGGCATCCTGCTCGGCATCGCCGGCACGGCGGTGATGATCGGGCCCGGCCTGATCGCCGGCCTGGGAGGGCCGGTCTGGGCCAAGTTCGCGCTTGTCGGCGCTTCGCTTTCCTACGCCTTCGCGCTGATCGTCGCCCGCCGTTTCAAGGGCGTGCCGCCATCCGTCGTGGCGGCCGGCCAGCTCACCGCCTCGACGGCGATGATGCTGCCGGTAGTGCTGATCATGCACGGCACGGCGGGACTGTTCGAGGCAAGCGCGCCGGTATGGACGGCGGTGCTGGCTCTGGCGCTCATCTCCACTGCCTTCGCCTACATCCTCTATTTCAACGTTATCGCCTCGGCGGGTGCGACCAACGCCTCGCTGGTTACGCTGATCGTGCCCGCAAGCGCCATTCTTTTGGGCATCACCTTTCTCGGCGAAAGGCTCGATCTGTTCGAACTAGCCGGCATGGCGCTGATCGCGTTTGGCCTTGTCACCATCGACGGCAGGCTGTTCCGCCGGTAACGGTCCGAATTTTTTGTTCACAGCCCGTGAAGCCGATTTTAGCCGAATATTTTCAAGAACTAACGCGACGCAACGGGTCGGATTTTTCACAATCCTGCCGCAATGCAGCACGTTTTCCGCTTGCCTGTTGCACAAAGTCCCCTAGACTCGGCGGATAGCTCTTAATCAGGAGGCTACGCATGGGACTTACTCGGCCGATCAATGCATTGATGATTTGTGCTGCGTTCGCTTTTATCGGCGCCCTCATCATGGGAGTTCTTCCTTAAGCCACCGAAGCTTGGAGGAGGCCAGCTAGTCTGGCAGGGATTTAGGAAAAGGCCGGGCCACACGCCCGGCCTTTTCTTTGCCCCTCACGCCGCCGCGGAACCGGCCGCGGCAGCCGCCGGCATTGCAGCCGGTTCGTGGGCGCGGATGCCGATCATGTGGCAGACCGCGAACGCCAGGTCGGCGCGGTTCATTGTATAGAAGTGGAAATCGCCGACGCCGCGCTCGATCAGGTCCATCACCTGCTCGGCCGCAACCGCCGAAGCCACCAGCGCATGGGTCTGCGGGTCCTCGTCCAGGCCCTCGAAGCGTTCGGCCAGCCAGGCCGGAACATGCGCGCCTGCCCTTGACGAAAAGTTTGCCACCTGCCGGAAATTGTGAACCGGCTGGATGCCGGGCACGATCGGGATATAGATGCCGGCCCGGCGCACCCGCTCGACGTAGCGCTCATAAATGTCGTTGTCGAAGAAGAACTGGGTGATTGCGCGCGTCGCGCCATTGTCGACCTTGCGCTTCAGCATTTCGATGTCGGTCGCGAAATCCGGGCTTTCCGGGTGTTTCTCGGGATAGGCGGCGACGGAAATATCGAAATCGGCGATCGATCTCAGGCCGGCCACCAGTTCGGCGCCGTTCTCATAGCCGCCGGGATGGGGCGAATAGGCTTGGCCGACGCCCGACGCCGGGTCGCCGCGCAGGGCGACGAAACGTTTGATGCCGAGCGCGTCGTATTCGCGGATGACCGCGTTCACCTCGTTCCTCGACGCACCGACGCAAGTCAGGTGCGCAGCGGCAGGAATGCCCGTCTCGGTCAGAATGCGCTTGACCGTGCGAGCGGTGCGCTCGCGCGTCGAGCCTCCGGCGCCATAGGTGACCGATACGAATTCCGGCTGCAGCGGCTCCAGCCGCGTGACCGTGTTCCACAGCCGCGCCTCCATCTCGTCCGTCTTCGGCGGGAAGAACTCGAACGATACGCTTACCCGTTTGCCTATGTCGGGACGGCGTGAAAAGCGGAACTGGTTCATCAGGCGGTTTCCCTCTGCTCGGCGCCCTGCGCGGGGTCCGCGATTAAAAGTCGGCGATCGCGTCCAAGCCACAGCTTCACGGTAAGCTTCGCGTCAGGCGTGGCGCGCGGTTCGAATTCCAGCGTCTCCTCGAGGTCGAGCCCGGCCTCGGCGAACCATTCCGCGATCTGGCGATCGGAAAAGCCGAGCCTGATATGGGCATGCTCCTCGCGCAGGAATTCCAGCGCATGCGGCGCGAAATCGACGATGACCAGCCGGCCCGACGGCCGCAGCAGGCGCGCCGCTTCGCGAATGCCCGTCGCCGGATCATCAAGATAATGAAGAACCTGATGCATGGTCACCAGGTCGAAGGCGTCACGCTCCACGGGCGGCGCAAAGATATCGCCCTGCCGTACCTGTGCGTTGGATACGCCGGCCTTGTCGAGATTGGCTCGGGCGACGGTCAGCATTTCGCGCGACATGTCGATGCCGACGCCGCGTCGGTAGAGCGGCGCGAACAGCTCCAGCAGCCTGCCAGTGCCCGTGCCGAGATCGAGCATGGACTGGAATGGCCGCTTGCCGACGAGCTTCAGCAGCGCCGCCTCGACGGCTCGGTCCGGCGCGTGCAGTGAACGTATCTGATCCCAGCTCGCGGCGTTGCGGCTGAAATAGGAAGCGGCCCGCTCCTGGCGCTTGCGCTTGACGCCTGCCAGCCGCTCCAGGTCGCGCTCGATCTGTGGATCGCCGTCATGCACGCGCGACACCAGGCCGTGCACGAAGTCGCGGGTCGCGTCGTCGTCCGACAGGCGAAAAAACGCCCAGGAACCCTCCTGATAGCGTTCGATCAGCCCGGCTTCGAGCAGCAGCTTCAGATGGCGCGAGACGCGGGGTTGTGACTGGTTGAGGATTTCGGTCAGGTCGGAAACGGTGAGGTCGCCGCGCGAAATCAGCGCCAGGATTCTCAAACGGCTGGATTCGGCCGCCGCCTTCAATGTATCAACCATCAGGTCCAGGGTTACGCGCATCGCTATTGATTTATCCAAAAAGACATAAACATATCTTTATGTGAAAAGTTGACGCCATGCAACCGCAATGTCGCGGACTGGCCAGAAAATGACGCGACCGTATCGGGAGGCGCCGGCATGTTCGAAAAACGCGACGGCGAGATTGCGCTTGCCGACGATCCGGCGGCGATGCCGGCCGACGGCCATGTCGTGTTCATCGGCCGCATCCGCTCGCCCTGGACCTCGCGCGCCGACTGCCCGAAGAACATGGCTGCCGCCCGCGAACGCGGGCTGATGGCTACGGTCGAGATCGACGAGGCCTTCCGCCCCGGGCTGGAACGGCTGGACGGCGCCAGCCACGTCATCATCCTGTCCTGGTTCCACCATGCGCCGCGGAATCTGATTGTCCAGAAACCGCGCCATGCCTCTGAACCCAAAGGCGTTTTCGCCCTGCGCTCCCCTGCCCGGCCGAACCCGGTCGGCCTGCATGTGGCGAAGCTGCTCGCGCTCGACGTTGCGGCCGGCCTGCTGACGCTCGACGCCATCGACGTGCTGGACGGCACGCCGGTGATCGACATTAAACCCTACTTCGCGTCGATCGACGCCTTCCCCGACGCAACGATCGCCCGTCGCGAAAGCGGCGAATAACGATGGCGACCGGCCGCCAGCGCGCGATCGCCAAGGCGCTGACGGCGCTGCTGCCGCTTGCCCCCTATGCCGACACCGAAAAGATCCGCGCCGAGGCCGGCGCCCGGCATCTGAAGACCATGCCGCCGGCGATCGCCGTCTGGCTCGCGGCCATCGCCCACATTCGCCACGAGCACACCGATTACGAAAAACTGCTCGGCGAAGGTTACGACCGCGATTCGGCCCGCTTCTTCGTCGTCGACCAGACCAACGAAGTGCTCACCCGCTGGCGCGCGACGAGACTGCTCGATCCGGATGAGGACGAAGAATAGCAGCGCTTTCGCGGGGTTTGGCTCTATGCGACGATTTCCAGCAAGAGCATCGAGACGTGTAGCCAATCCAAGAAACCTGGGATGAACTGATGGTCGAACCCCGTGCCAATTCGCTTCCGCAAGTCCTGAGCCGTCACGCAGACCCGCATAGCTACCCCAACGGAGTAGCTTTCATGGACAGCCAGTATCTGCCTATGTCGGAGGCAAAGATTTCAGTACTCGATTGGGGTTTTCTGCATTCCGACGCCACGTACGACACGGTCCACATTTGGGGCGGGCGTTTCTTCCGCCTCGACCTTCACCTCGACCGCTTCTTCGCCGGGCTCGAAAAATTGCGCATGACGATCCCCTTCGATCGCAATGGCGTCGCCGAAATCCTCCACAATTGCGTGGCCCTTTCGGGCCATCGCTCTTCCTATGTCGAGATGATCTGCACCCGTGGCGCATCGCCCACCTTCAGCCGCGATCCGCGCGATGCGGTCAACCGCTTCATGGCCTTCGCCATCCCTTATGGCTCGGTCGCCGATGCGGAGCAGATGCAGCGCGGATTGCATGTCGCCATCAGCCAGACCGTGCGGATTCCCGCGGCCTCCGTCGACCCGTCCATCAAGAACTATCATTGGCTGGACCTCGTCCGCGGGCTTTTCGATGCCTATGACCGCAATGCCGAAACGGCGCTGATCCTCGACACGGCAGGCAATGTCGCCGAAGGTCCGGGGTTCAACGTCTTCATCGTCAGGGATGGCGCCCTGACCACGCCGGCGACCGGCGTGCTGCCCGGCATCACCAGACGGACAGTCTTCGACCTCTGCGCCGAGCAGGGTATTCCGGTCACCGCCGGCGAGGTGAGTGTCGATGCGCTCCGCAAGGCCGACGAAGTTTTCATCACCTCGACCGCCGGCGGCATCATGCCCGTCACGGCGTTGGACGGTCAGCCCGTGGCGGATGGCAAGGTCGGGCCCGTCACCATGCGCCTTACGGCGCTCTATTGGGAAAAGCATGCTGATCCGGCCTGGTCTACGCCGGTGCGCTATCCCTAAACCGATGGAACGCGAAAGCCTCGCGCGATCAGGCCCCGTAAATCCACTGCTCCGGCACGCGCGCCGAAACCTCCTCGCCGGACGCAATCGTGCCCGGCTTCTCGACCCAGGCGACCAGCCCGCGCAGGCGTTTCGCCGCTTTGGGAAACAGGAGCGAGCCGGCTTCGATGTCAGGCATCTCCGCGCGCTCGGCGATCTGCCGGCCCGCGATCCGGCACGGGCCGTTCTGCGCATCCACCTTGAGCGTCACGCCGCCCTTGAAGAACAGCATGGTGCCCGAAGGCAGCATCGATAGATGCGGCACGCCGGCCAGAAGCAGGTTGGCGCCTATCCATTCCGGCCTGATTTCGGCGAGCCCCATGCGCGCGGCGACGATATCGAGTTCGTCCGGCGCCACGATTGAAAGCTGCCGCTCGTTGCGCATCTCGGTGCCGCGCGGATACCAGGGTTCGCGCCCGCCGGACCTGCGCGTATAGCCCGCGTGGATATCTCCTTCGATCCCCTCGAAGCCGAGCCTCAGCATCTCCGTTGTAACCGTCTCGAAATGGTCCGCCGGCGCGACATAGAGGCCCGCGACCCTGCCGGCGAGCTTTCGTGCGGGAAGGATTTGCGGCTCTCCGTTCAGCGGAGCGAGCAGGTCGAGCATCGGCGTTTCCCTGGTTGAGGATTTCGCGAAACTGCCGTCGAACGGCTTCGGCGTCCAGCCAAAAAGCCTGATCGGTTTATGACAGCCGCTGATGCGACCCTGCGGTTTTGCTGAATCCTCGCGCGCCGAACTGCCGCCGCTCAGAACTCGCACGCCCCGGGTAGAATGTCTCCCGTCCAGTCCGCAAGCTTCACGGGCGTGAACGTCCCTTCGATTGGTTGATTCTCTTCGTCCAGACCTTGCGTCACGACGCCTTTCCCGGCGAGAAAATCGATCTCGCAGCCCCCTATGACCGTCTCCACATTGCCGTCCGCGGTGTGGGTGTTCCAGTCCCAATCCTTGGCGTAGTCGGCCACCACGAACTCGCCGTCGCGGTAGGCGATCGTCAGCGTCTCTCCCCATGTCTTGCTGGCACCCCAGCCATAGACCGACGTGACAGCCAGCGATCCGTCGCCATCGCTTTCGAGAGGCTGGACCCAGGGCGTGCGATCCGTATCGGCGATCGCCTTTTTTGCGAACGAAGGCTTGCGTGAAAGATCGAGTTTTTCCTCGCCTCCGGCCAGATAGATGTTCAGGTCGACCCGTTCGCCCGGGCTGAGGCCATACCGCTCTTCGGTCAGCGGATGAAAATCGGTGCGGCCTGGTCCCACCAGCACAAGCACGGCCCGGTCCATCTTGCCGTCCCTGTCGAGGTCCAGCGTGGCCTCGTAAAGCGCTTCCGTCTTTTCCTCCGCGAGGGCAGGCGGCGCGAAAGCCGCCAGCACGGCAATTAGGAACAAGGCCGCGTGTCGAGACGATGTCTTCATGGCCAAACTATCCGGGCTTCGGTCCAGCCACGATAGCACCGGTCGGGTGAGGACGAAACTCGCGAACAACTGTGGCGAGTGGTGAAAACTCGGAGAACTCGCCGGCAAGGCTCCTGTCAGAGCTTCCTCAGCAGCGCGCCGCCGATCGAGTACCCCGCCCCGAAGGCGCAGAGCAGGCCGTAGTCGCCCGCCTTCATGTCCTCGTGGTTTTCCTTGAACGCGATGATCGCGCCGGCCGCGGCGGTGTTGCCGAGCCGCTCCAGCACCATCGGCGCGCGGTCGTGACCGACATCGTGGCCGAAGGAGAGCTTCAGGATCATGGCGTTCATGCGCGCATTGGCCTGATGCAGCCAGAACCGCCTGATGCCATGCGGCGTCAGGCCGTGCTCGGCAAGGAAATCCACGATGAAGCGATGGCCGGCCACCGTCACCTCCTTGAACACCTTGTTGCCGACCTGCTTGATCATGTTGCCGCGCATGTCGATCGCGGAGGTGTCCTCCTGCCCGGCCCGCAGCAGGAAGCCGAGATTGGTGCGGATGTTGCTGGAAAACTGTGTCCAGCCGCGCGTGTCGAGCACCTCGAACTTGCCCGGCCGGGTCTCGCCCTCCTCCAGCGCCTCCACAACCATGGCCGTCGAGGCGTCGCCGAAGATGAAATGCGTCTGCCGGTCGCGGAAGTTCAGATGCCCGGTGATGATCTCGGGCGTCACCACCAGCACCCGCTTCTGCCCGCCCGCCCGCACCAGGTTCGACGCCACATGCAGGCCGGCGGCGGCCGACGAGCAGCCGAGGCCCATGTCGAAGGCCGCGCCCTTGATCCCGAGCGCATTCTGGATTTCGATCCCGATCGCCGGATAAGGCCGCTGGTGATGCGAGGCCGCGCAGATGACGAGGTCAATGTCTTCGGGGCCGAGCCCCGCATCGTCGAGCGCGCGCCGCGCCGAAGCGACGCCGAACTCCGCCATCACCGACAGTTCGTCATCGCCGCGCGGCGGGATGCGCGGCGTCATCCGCTCAGGATCCAGAATCCCGTCCAACACTAGTACGTGGCGCTTCTTGACCCCCGACGCATAGACGATGAAGTCGGTATCGGACTTCGCCAGCTTCTCTTCACCGGTGATCTCGCGGCGCGCGTTCTCGGCGTCCACCCAAATGTTGAAGCTGTCGACGAGCTCCTCATTGGTGATGGAGGCCTCGGGGATGACGACGCCGACGCCGCTGATGATGACGCGATGCATGCTGCTGAACGATCCCCGTGCGGTTGCCGCGACCCTGCCCACGCACGCCCTACAGTTTCGCGGTCTCCCGGTCGACACTTTTGCCGTGTAGCAGTTTACGCCGGCTTAAGCGCCACGCCCGCGATCCTGTCAAGCGCCACGCCGATCTTTCGGCCGCAGCCGACGCTTTACGCTCACGCTGGCCAGGCGTATCGTCGCTGCGGGCCGGGAAGAGCAATGCGTCAGGAGGGTTCATGATGCGCGCGACTTCCATAGTTCCTGCAATTATGTCGATTCTAGGCATTGCCGCGCCGGCCGTGGCGGCCGACGTCGCCTGCAACGGCCTCGTCACCTCTGGCGACACCATGATCTGCTCCGGTTTCGAGCCGAACTGGGCGGTCGAGCTGAGTTGCGTCGGCGGGACGATGCAGTCCTCCTTCATCGACGCATTCTCCGGCGACGGCATCCAGACCACGCCGGGCACTGTAACCTTCTCATCCGAAGACCCATGGACCTTCGAGACCAGCCACGGCATCCGCGGCACGATCGCTGCGACGCCGGGCGGCTGCACCGACGAAAGCGACGCCGTGCGCGACTACACTTTTACGCCGACCGCCGTGCCGGGTCTGAGCGGCCCGTTTTTTCCGTTCTGCTGCCGGATGAGGTGAGCGACGCCGTCCGGATCGACCTACCTTGTCAGCCGCTTATACGTCATCCGGTGCGGATTGACCGCATCCGGCCCGAGTCGTCTGATCTTGTCCTGCTCGTAATCCTCGAAATTGCCCTCGAACCATTCGACATGGCTGTCGCCCTCGAAGGCGAGGATGTGCGTGGCCAGCCGGTCGAGGAACATGCGGTCGTGCGAGATGATGACGGCGCAGCCGGCATAGTTTTCCAGCGCGTCTTCAAGCGCGGCCAGCGTCTCGGTGTCGAGGTCGTTGGTCGGTTCGTCGAGCAGAAGCACGTTGCCGCCGGTCTTCAGCATCTTGGCCAGGTGCACGCGGTTGCGCTGGCCGCCAGACAGATTGCCGACCTTCTGCTGCTGGTCGCCGCCGCGGAAATTGAACGATGAGCAGTAGGCGCGGGTGTTGACGTCGTGCTTGCCGAGCTTGACCACTTCGGCGCCGCCGGAAATCTCCTCCCACACGGTCTTTGACGGGTCGAGCGTGTCGCGGCTCTGGTCGACATAGCCGAGTTTCACCGTCTCGCCGACGCGGATCGTGCCCTCGTCGGGTGTCTCCTGGCCGGTGATCATGCGGAACAAAGTCGTCTTGCCGGCGCCGTTCGGGCCGATCACGCCGACGATGCCGCCGGGCGGCAGCTTGAATTCCAGATCCTCGATCAGCAGCCTGTCGCCATACCCCTTGTTCAGGCCGGCCACCTCGATCACGACATTGCCGAGACGCTCCCCATGCGGAATGACGATCTGCGTGTCGGAAGGACGGCGCTTGTCGGCCTGCTCCAGCAGATTCTCGAACGCCTGGATGCGGGCCTTGGACTTGGTCTGGCGCGCTTTCGGGCTGGAGGCTATCCACTCGCGCTCGCGCGTGATTGCGCGCTGGCGCGCATCGTCCTCGCGGCCCTCCTGCTTCAGCCGTTTGGCCTTGGCTTCCAGATAGGCGGTGTAGTTGCCCTCGTAGGGAATGCCGCGGCCGCGGTCGAGCTCGAGGATCCAGCCCGTCACATTGTCGAGGAAGTAGCGGTCGTGGGTGATGATCATCACCGCGCCCTTGTAGGCGCGCAGATGTTTTTCCAGCCAGGCCGTGGTCTCGGCGTCCAGATGGTTGGTCGGCTCGTCGAGCAGCAGAAGGTCGGGCTCGCGCAGCAGAAGCTGGCACAGCGCCACGCGGCGGCGCTCGCCGCCCGAAAGGTTGGTCACGTCGGCGTCCTTGGCCGGGCAGCCCAGCGCTTCCATCGCCATCTCGACCTGCTGTTCGAGATCCCACAGGTTCAGTCGGTCCATCTCGTCCTGGAGCTTGGCCGACTCGTCGGCCGTCTCGTCGGAATAGTTCATCATCAGCTCGTTGTAGCGGTCGATGATTGCGGTCTTCTTGGCAACGCCTTCCATAATGTTGCCGAACACGTTGAGCGCCGGGTCGAGCTCCGGCTCCTGCGCGAGATAGCCGACGGTCGCGCCCTCGGCGAGCCAGGCTTCGCCGCTCCATTCCGTGTCGATGCCGGCCATGATCTTGAGCACGGTCGACTTGCCGGCGCCGTTCGGGCCGAGAATGCCGATCTTGGCGTCGGGGTAGAAGGAGATGTTGAGGTTTTCGAGGACCTTCTTGGTGCCGTAGGCCTTGGTCAGGTCGGCCATGTGATAGATGAACTGGCGTGCCACGCGCGCATATCCCGTAATGTTGAGGAGAGTTGGGCGCTATGTAAGCGAAGCCACCCGCAACGGCAATGCTTTCGCGCCGGTTGGGGCGCCATGCCGCGTCGCACGTCAGGCCGGTGCGATCACCTCCCCGATCAGTTCTGCCCGGCCGCGCCTCGCGCTCCAACTGCTCAAAGGTGCATTGGCGCGGCGCCTTGTCCGGCCGCCAGCGCAGGAGTTTGGTGCCGTGGCGGAAGCGGTCGCCTGTCACATGATCGTAGCGCACCTCCACCACCAGTTCCGGCCGCAGCTTCTCCCATTGCGCCGAGCGCTCGGTCGACCAGCGGCTCGGCCCGCCCGGCGCGCGGCCGGTGAAGCCGGTCCCGCCCTTCAGAGCCTCCAGCTTCTCCGTCAACTCAGCCCGCTCCGCATCGTAGATCGTCGAGGTGAAGCCGACATGGTGGAGCAGGCCGTCATCGTCATAAAGGCCGAGCAACAGCGAGCCGACAAGCGTGCTTGCCGAGCCGTAGCGAAAGCCGCCGACCACGCAGTCGGCCGAACGCATTCGCTTGACCTTCAGCATTGCGCGCTCGCCGCTTTCATAAAAACCGTCGAGCTGCTTGGCGACGACGCCGTCGAGCGCTCCGCCGGCCCGCGCCAGCCAGGCCGCCGCTTCCTCGCGGTCGCGCGTGAAGGGCGAAAGCCGCAGCCCCGACGCATGCCCGATCCGCGCGAAGAAGCTTTCCAGCCTGGCGCGCCGTTCGGTCAGAGGCGCCTTTACCAGGCTTTCGCCGCCGGGCGCCATCGGCATGTCGAACAGGATGAACATCGCCGGCGTCTCGCGCGCCAGCTTGCGTATCCGGCTTTCGGCGGGATGAAGCCGCATCTGCAGCGCATCGAAGGACAGCGTGTCGCCCTCGGGGATGGCGAGTTCCCCGTCCAGCACGAAATCCTCGCCGGGCAGGTTTTTGACGGTCTCGACCATTTCCGGAAAGTAACGCCCCAGCGGCTTGCCCGATTTCGCGTAGAGTTCGACCTCGCCGCCGGCCTTCACGGCCAGGCAGCGAAAGCCGTCCCATTTCGGCTCGAACTGCCAGCCGGGTTCGTCCGGCAGCTCGTCGACCTGCTTCGCCTCCATCGGCTCGATCGGCGCTGAGAGCGGAGGTGCAGTTCGGCTGTCGGCAGCAATTTCGTCACGGGCGGGCATGGACGGCATCCTTGTGCTCGATAAGACCCAGCACTCCCGGTTGTTCCAACAGACGCGGCAGTGGTTCAGGCTCCAGGGTGTGTTGAGATTCAGGTCAGGCCAAGTCGGAATCGAAGAGGGCGCGCAGCGACCAAAATGGTGGATTTCGAGAACCGGAGCGGAGCGTACGTTTAGGTACGTGAGCACCGGAAGCGCAGAAAGCCGCCATTTGCAGACCGGCATCACCTGAATATCAACACACCCTAGTTCGCCACCTTGTCGAGCAGCCAACTGCCGACTGGCCAGCTCGCGGCGAAATGCGCCAGCGCGCGCTCGGCGAAACCGGGCGTCGTGGCCTCCTCAGCCGGAAGTTCCTTTCCGGCGTAAAGCCCCTCATGCAGCAGAAAGCGGGCGCGCTCATGGGCGCCGTCATAGCCGCGCGGGACGCTTTTGCGCGTTGCTCCGCCGATCTCGTAGCCCGCCGCCGCAACCGAGCCGGCAATTTCGGCGAGTTCCCGGCCCGACCGCCCGTCGAGCGCGGCCAGCCGAAAACGCTCCAGCATCTCGTCCTTGAGAACATGCATCCCGCTACCGATGAAGATCGTTTCCGGCGCGATGCGCAGATAGAAGCCGGGCCGGTCCCAGCCTTTCTTGTCGCCGTGCCAGAACCAGATATCGAGATGATCCTTGTAGGGCCGCTTGTCCCTGGAGAAGCGGATGTCGCGATTGATGCGGGCAATCGAACCGTTCACTTTCGGCTCGTAGCGCACCCTCTCTGAAACGCCCGCGAGCTTCGGACCGACCGTCTCCACGAAACGTCGCGCCGGCTCGACATAGCCCGCCTCGTAAAGTGCGCGGTTGGCCTCAAACCAGTCCCTGGAATTGTTGTCAGCGATCCCCCGCAGGAATGTGAGAGTTTCGTCCGGAAACCGCGAGAACTCCTTGCCGGCCATCATCTCCCTCCCGAACTTCGACAAACAACCATAGCACGACGACATCTAGGCGCATCCGACGTGAATGGAATCCACTCCCATTTTGGCTCCAGTGAAGAAATACGCTTCGAAAATCAATGGGATGCACGATTTTTGAAGAATCTTCGCACCCGTGTTTATCCACACCCCCTGCCACCTCCACCATACTCGATCCCGGCAGCTTGCTGGTGGGAACGGGTGTACACGACCGGCATCCAGGCAAGTGTGGCGCCGGAGATGATTCCCGCATGGTCGCGCGGGGCGCTCCGGCCCCGGGTCGAACCTGTGCGCCCGCGCTCCGTCCCACATTACCGGGACGGGGCATGGGCCGGGAGCGGCAAGGGGATAAAACGTCGGCGGCGCATGGCAGCGCGTCAAATAACTAAATTGATCCGGCGTGGTTGCCATGCGCCGCTTCCCACAATGGCCAGACCGGAAACGGGGCGTGGCGCCGGAGAGGTGCGTGCCGGAGCGAATGCCGGGGACATCGGCGGCAACCTCATCTCCTGCCGAAGACCGACGCGGAGCAACACCTTGACGCCCTGCCCATCTTCGCCAACAGTCCTCATCGGGGGAGAAAACATGCCTTTCGACGACCAACGCACGCTCGCCTCGCCAACCGGCGCAGCCCTCAATCTTTACCTGAAGCAGGCTGACGGCCCGGCGCGCGGCGTCGTTCACATCAGCCACGGGCTTGCCGAGCACGCCGAACGCTACGCCCGCTTCGCCGATTTCCTCAGCCAGCGCGGGCTCCACACCTACGCCCACGACCATCGCGGCCACGGCTTCACCACCGCGCCGGGCGCGCCGCAAGGCATGTTCGGCAGCCCCGATGGTGGCGCGAAGGTCCTGGCGGATATCGGCGCGGTCCACGACCTCATCGCCCGCGAACAGCCCGGCCTGCCGCTGATCCTTTTCGGCCATTCGATGGGCGGCATCGTCGCGCTCAATTTTATCCTACGCCATTCCGCGCATCTGCATGCGGCCGCGATCTGGAATGCCAACTTCTCCGCCGGCCTTCTGGGCCGGGTTGCGCAGGCCATCCTTGCCTGGGAGCGGTTTCGGCTGGGCTCCGACGTGCCGTCCCGCATGCTCCCCAAAATGACCTTCGTCGATTGGGGAAAGAAGGTGCCGAACCACCGCACCCTGTTCGACTGGCTGTCGCGCGATCCCGAGGAAGTCGACAAATACATCGCCGACCCGCTCTGCGGCTGGGACGCCTCGGTGTCGCTCTGGCAGGATGTCTTCCGCTTTGTCTTCCATGGCGCGGACGACGCGAATTTTGCCTCGATCCGCAAAGACATGCCCTTCAGCCTGGCAGGCGGCGAAAGGGACCCTGCGAGCGACGGCGGCAAGGCTGTCGAGGCGCTCGCCGCCCGCATGCGGCGGATGGGCTTTTCGAATCTGGTTTCAAAGGTTTACGCCGACACCCGCCACGAAAGCCTGAACGAGGTGAATCGAAACATCATCATGGAGGATTTTGCGGAGTGGGCAGACGCAATCCTGCCAAAGCCAGCGTCGTCGAGCGTCGGCGCAACGCAATGAGATGACATGCCGGGGCGAGACCTGTTAGAGCCTTGCGCCGAACCTGTTCAAACACGGTATGAAATGCCCAACCCCCCGCTCCACGGCGTCCGCGTCATCGAACTCGCCCGCATCCTGGCCGGCCCCTGGGCGGGTCAGCTGCTTGCCGATCTGGGCGCCGACGTCATCAAGGTCGAGAGCCCGGACGGCGGCGACGACACCCGCAAATGGGGGCCACCATTCGTCACCGGCAAGGACGGCGAGAATTTGTCGGCCGCCTATTATCATTCCTGCAACCGCGGCAAACGCTCGATCGCCATCGATTTCTCGAAACCCGAAGGCGCCGAGACGGTCCGCAGGCTGATTGCCACCGCCGACGTGATGATCGAGAATTTCAAGCTTGGCGGCCTGAAGAAATACGGCCTCGACTATGAGAGCCTGAAAAAAATCAACCCGAAGCTGGTCTATTGCTCGATCACCGGCTTCGGCCAGAACGGCCCCTACGCGCCGCGCGCGGGCTATGATTTCATCATCCAGGGTATGTCCGGCATGATGTCGATAACCGGGGCTGCCGGCGGCGAGCCGCAGAAGGCCGGCGTCGCCATCTCCGACATTTTTACCGGGCTCTATTCGGTCATCGCCATACAGGCAGCACTCCGCCATGCGGAAGCAACCGGCCAGGGGCAGTATATCGACATGGCGCTGTTCGACACGCAGATCTCCGTGCTCGGCAACCAGAACCTGAACTATCTCGTCTCAGGAAACTCGCCGGTTCAGATGGGCAACGCCCACATGAATATCGCGCCCTATGAAGTGGTGCCGGTGAGCGACGGCCATATCATCCTGGCTGTCGGCAATGACAGCCAGTTCCAGCGCTTCTGCGCAGTAGTGGGCCTGGATGAGCTGGCTGCCGATCCCGACTTCGCCACCAATTCGGCCCGCGTCACGAATCGCGCCAGATTGCGCGAGACGATCATCGAGCGACTTGCGGCCCGCAGCCGCGACGAACTGCTTTCGGCGCTGGAAGGGGCCGGCGTGCCGGCGAGCCCGATCAACACGATCGGCCAGATGTTCGCCGACCCGCAGACCATCGCCCGCGGCATGCGGCTCGATCTGGACGACGGCCACGGCAACACGCTGCCCTCGGTGCGCGCGCCGATGGTGATGTCGGAAACGCCGCTCGTCTATGAACGCCCCTCGCCGCGGCTTGGCGAGCACACGGCCGAAATCCTTGCCGAACTGGAGAGAACCGGATCATGAAAACCGGCGGAAAGCTGATCGTCGAGGCGCTGGAAACCAACGGTGTCGACCGCATCTATTGCGTGCCCGGCGAATCCTACCTTGCCGTGCTCGACGCGCTGCACGATTCGAACAGCATCCGCACCATCGTCTGCCGGCAGGAGGGGGCGCTGCGATGATGGCCGATTGCCACGGCCGGCTGACCGGCAAGCCCGGCATCTGCTTCGTCACGCGTGGCCCCGGCGCCACCAACGCCTCGGCCGGCATCCACATCGCCATGCAGGATTCGATCCCGCTGATCATGTTCATCGGCCAGGTGGCGAGCCATGCCAGGGAACGCGAGGCCTTCCAGGAGGTCGACTACCGGGCTTTCTTCGGTCCCCTCGCAAAATGGGCGACCGAGATAGACAACGCCGCGCGCATTCCCGAGATCGTCACCCGCGCATTCTCAGTCGCCACCTCCGGCCGGCCCGGTCCGGTGGTGATCTCGCTGCCGGAGGACATGCTGACCAGCCTCGCCGACGCGCCCGACGCCCTGCCCTTCACGCCGGTGGAGACCCGTCCGGGCGCCGAGGAAATGGCGCGGCTGGAGGAGCTTCTCGGCAAGGCCGAGCGCCCGATCGCCATTCTGGGCGGCTCGCGCTGGAGCGCCGAGGCGAAGTCGAAATTCGAGCGCGCCGCCGAAGCCTGGGCGCTGCCGGTCGGCTGCTCCTTCCGCCGCCAGATGTTGTTCGACCACCTCCACCCCTGCTATGCCGGCGATGTCGGCATCGGCCCGAACCCGAAGCTCGCCGCCTACATCAAGACGGCCGATCTCGTGCTCTTGATCGGCGGCCGCTTCGGCGAGATGCCGTCCTCCGATTACACGCTGATGAAGAGCCCATACCCGGACCAGACGCTGGTGCATGTGCACCCGGACGCGAACGAACTCGGCCGCGTCTATCGGCCGGCGCTGGCGATCAACGCCTCGCCCGATGCGTTCGTCGAAGCCTTTGCCGAAACGGGACCGGAGGCCGTGCCGGACTGGTCTGTCGAGACCCAGCGGCTGCATGGCCACTATCTCGACTGGTCGACGCCGCCCGAGACAGGGCCCGGTGCGGTGCAGATGGGCCCGATCATGACGTATCTCGAGTCGGTGCTGCCCGATGACGCGATCATGACCAACGGCGCGGGCAATTACGCCACCTGGGTGCATCGCTTCCACCGCTTCCGCCGCTACGCCACGCAGGGCGCGCCGACTTCGGGTTCGATGGGCTACGGCACGCCTGCGGCGGTCGCGGCAAAGGCGCTGTTCCCGGAGCGCGAAGTTATCTGCTTCGCCGGCGACGGCTGCTTCCTGATGAACGGCCAGGAATTCGCAACCGCCGTGCAATACGACCTGCCGATCATCGTGATTGTCGTGAACAATGGCATCTACGGCACGATCCGCATGCACCAGGAGCGGGAATATCCCGGCCGTGTCGTCGCCACCGACCTAAGGAATCCGGATTTCGCGGCCCTTGCCCGCGCTTATGGCGGCCATGGCGAGACGGTGGAGGCTACCGCCGAATTCGCTCCCGCCTTCGAACGCGCGCGGGCGGTGGGAAAGCCCACGATCATCGAGATCAAGCTTGATCCCGAAGCGATCACGCCGACGCGGACGATGACCGACATTCGCGAAAAGCGGTGACACAAAAAGGAGGCGTTGCCCGCCTCCTTTTTCAACGGGACCAAGCCCGCGTGTTACATTGCGGATTTCTCCACCTGGCCGCGGATTTCGCCATCGGGATGCGCCGCCGTGTGGATATTGACGTAGTACCTGCCCGCCGTCAGGTCGGCCGCCTGCGCATCGGTCAGCGTCGCCGTCCCGGTTGCGCCGCTTTTCGTATCCTCGATCGGCACCGCCACATCGGCATTCTCGCCTTTCGGCGCCGGCCCGTGGAAATGCGCGCCGGTCGCGTCGCCGGTCAGGCCGGAATATTCGATCGTCCAGTCGAGCTTCTTGGATTCTGTGTCGAAGGTGATGTCGGCGGTGCCCTTGCCGGCGCTGTCGTTCGGCGGCACCTCCTGAGCGGATTCCAGCGTCGCCGACATTTTCATCATTTCGGCCAGCGCCGGCGACGCGGCAAAGATTGCGGCGGAGATTGCTAGGCCGGCGGCAAGCGGCGAGAGATGGATGCGCATTTCATTCCTCCCGTGATGTTCTTTGCGAGAGCCGTGCGGATTTCCGGCGGCTGCGCAGCTAACGGCGTGCAACGGGATAAGTTTCCTGCACACGAAAAAAGGGGCGGTTTCCCGCCCCTTTTCCGGCTTGCCTGGTTGGACAGAAGCTACTGGATCGCCTTGTCGGTGATCGCCGAGGTCCAGGCGCCGGTCGGCTCCTTGGAGATGATCTTCTGGTCCTGCAATGCCTTGGCGGTGCGCTCGTAAGCCGCTTCGACCAGTTTGCCATCGGCATTGTCGATGAGCTTGGCGACCTCGCCCATCATGCGCTTCTGGTGGTTCTCGTCCTGCCCGCCATTCTCCACGACGATATCCGCCGCCTCATCAGGGTTTTCGACGGCGTATTTCCAGCCCTTCATCGAGGCGCGCACGAAGCGGACCATCTTATCCTCGAAGGCCGGATCCTTCAGCTTGTCTTCCATCGCGTAGAGGCCGTCCTCGAGCAGGTCGTTGCCCATCGCCGAATAGTTGAAGACGATCAGGTCTTCCGGCTTGTAGCCGGCGTCGATGAGCTGCCAGTACTCATTGTAGGTCATCACCGAGATGCAGTCCGCCTGCTTCTGGATCAGTGGTTGCACGTCGAAGCTCTGCTTCAGCACCGTCACGCCGTCGGCTCCGCCTTCCGTCGACAGGCCGAGCTTGTTCATCCAGGCGAAGAACGGATATTCGTTGCCGAAGAACCAGACGCCGAGCGTCTTGCCCTTGAAGTCGGCTTCGGACTTCACCGGGCCGTCCTTCGGGCAGACGAGCTGCATGCCCGCCTTCTTGAAGGGCTGGGCGATGTTGACCAGCGGCACGCCCTTTTCGCGTGCAGCCAGCGCGCCACCCATCCAGTCGACGATGACATCGGCGCCGCCGCCGGCGATCACCTGCTCGGGAGCGATGTCGGGCCCGCCCGGCTTGATCTCGACCTCGAGGTTCTCCTCCTCGTAGAAACCCTTGTCCTTGGCCACGTAGTAGCCGGCGAACTGGGCCTGCGTGACCCATTTCAGTTGCAGGGTCACCTCGTCGGCGGCCCATGCCTGTACGGCAGCCAGCGACATCGCGCCGGCAAGCATGGAAACAATCAGTTTTTTCATTTTTTCATTACCCTCTGAAGTTTCGTCTATCCCCCACGGACAGACGGATGCCAAAACGTGGTGGCCCTTTCGATCAGGGCGATCACGCCATAAAAGACCGAACCCGCGAGCGCCGCAACCGCGATTTCGGCCCATGCCATATCGACCCTCAAGAGGCCGATCTCTGTGGAGATGCGGAAGCCCATTCCCACGACCGGCGTGGTGAAGAACTCCGCCACGATGGCGCCGATCAGCGCCAGCGTCGAATTGATTTTCAGCGCGTTGAAGATGAAGGGCGCCGCCGCCGGAAGGCGCAGCTTGAACAGGGTCTGCCAATAACTCGACGCATAGGTGCGCATCAGGTCGCGCTCCATGTGGCCGGAGGCGGTCAGGCCAGTCACCGTGTTCACCAGCATCGGAAAGAAGGTCATGACCACGACCACGCCGGCCTTGGACGGCCAGTCGGGACCGAACCAGGTGACCATGATCGGCGCGACGCCGATGATCGGCAGCGCCGACATCATGTTGCCGATAGGCAGCAGGCCGCGGCGGAAGAACGCGATGCGATCGGCAAGAATGGCGACAAGGAAGCCCGCCGAGCCACCGATCACATAGCCGGTCAGCGCCGACTTGAAGATGGTCTGGTTGACGTCTGCGGCCAGCATCGGCAGCGAGGTGACAATGCGGGCGGCAATCGCGCTTGGCGGCGGCAGGATGATCGCGGATACGCCGGCGCCCCTGACGATCGCTTCCCAGATGACCAGGATCCAGACACCGAACAGCAGCGGAACGGCCAGCCGCACGAAGGTCCGGCCCTGCGCCGTGACAGGCCGAAGGTGTGAGAGAACGCTGACGGTGCGCCAAGCCAGCAGCCATGTCGCCGCCAGAAGCGCGAAATACGACAACCGCGCCGTGCCTTCATAGCCGGCGAGACCGGAAATCAGCAGCCACCCCGCGCCGTGCGTCGCAGCGAACAGCAGGAACACCGAGCTCGGCCGGAAGCCGCTGCCGGCCGAAAAGACGATCGCGGCGAGGATCATGGCAAAGATTTCCGCTGTCGCCACCGCGCTCATGCCCGGCTGGGCGCCGAACAGGGGCAGGCCGAATGCTGCGCCGACGCACAGAACGAGCGCCGAGAGCGCCTGCCAGGACAGCCCAAGACGGGTCATGCCGGCCGCCCTCCCATGCTCTTTTCGACCTGCCTGCCGGCGAACCCGACAATGCCGACCAGGATCAGCGCCACCACCGACCCGGCGATGAGCGCCGCCCAAATGTCGATGGACTGGCTGTGATAGGCGCCGATGAGCAGCTTCGCGCCGATGCCGGCGACCGCGCCGGTCGGCAGTTCGGCCACGATCGCGCCGACCAGGCTGGCCGCGATCGCGACCTTCATGGAGGTGAAGAGGAACGGCACCGAGGCCGGGACGCGCAGCTTCCAGAAGGTCTGCGACGGGCTGGCATTATAGGTGTGCATCAGATCGAGATGCATGATCTCGGGAGAGCGCAGCCCCTTCACCATGCCGACCGCGACCGGGAAGAAAGACAGGTAGGTTGAGATCAGCGCTTTGGTCACAATGGCGGGCGTATTGAACGGACCGAGCAGGAGGATAACCATCGGCGCCAGCGCGATGATGGGAATGGTCTGCGAAACGATGATCCAGGGCATCAGGCTGCGGTCGAGCGCCGTGACGTGCACGATGCCGACCGCGATCAATATGCCGAGCGCCGTGCCGAAAGCGAAGCCGAGCAGCGTCGACGAAAGCGTGACCCAGCCGTGGTAGACGAGGCTGCGGTTGCTGGTGATCTTCCGCATAAACGTGTTTTCGAAGAAATTCTGCGCCACCTGATGCGGGGCGGGCAGCGTCGGCTTGGGCTGCGACAGCGTCTTGCCCAGAAATTCCGTGAAGCCCGGCGTTTCGCCGGCACGGCGGTCGAGGTCGCGCTGGAACGGCGCGTTCAGGAGAATGGCGAAGCCGTACCAGACGACGACCAGCGCCGCGAGGATCGCGGTGACGGGGATGATCTTGTCGCGCAGGCGGTCCATCTAGCGAGGCTCCATTCCTCGCCCCTGCGAAGCGGGGGAGAGGTGCCGAGCAAAGCGAGGCGGAGAGGGGGTCAGCGGTGGCAATCCTGTCTCTGATTGCAGACGTCCAGAGGAAAAAGCAGCCCCCTCTCCGGTTTGCTTCGCAAACCACCTCTCCCCCGCTTCGCAGGGGCGAGGAACCGCTGCCTTGCCCCCCTCAATCTTCATAGCTGTGCCCTGCCCTGAGCCCATCACGCACCCGGGCCGCTATCGCCAGGAACTCCGGCGTCTCCCGAATGTCGAGCGGGCGCTCCTTCGGCAGCGTCGATTCGATCACGTCAGTGACGCGCCCCGGCCGCGGCGACATGACGACGATGCGCGTGGACAGATAGACCGCCTCGGGAATGGAGTGGGTAACGAAGCAGATCGTCTTGTTGGTCCGCCGCCAGAGTTCCAGCAATTGCTCGTTCAGGTGGTCGCGCACGATCTCGTCGAGCGCGCCGAACGGCTCATCCATCAGCAATAGGTCGGCGTCGAACGCCAGCGCGCGGGCGATGGAGGCGCGCTGCTGCATGCCGCCTGAAAGCTGCCACGGATATTTCTTTTCGAAGCCGGTGAGGTTGACCAGGTCGAGCGTCCGCTGGACGCGGTCCTTCTGCTCTGCCCTGGAAAGGCCCATGATTTCCAGCGGCAGCGAGACGTTTCGCTCGATAGTGCGCCACGGAAACAGCGCCGCCGCCTGGAATACGTAGCCGTAAGCCCGGCTCTCGCGCGCCTGTTCCGGCGTCATGCCATTGATCTCTATCGTGCCGTCAGTCGGCTTTTCGAGGTCGGCGATCACTCTGAGAAACGTCGTCTTGCCGCAGCCCGACGGCCCGATGAAGGAAACGAACTCCCCTTTGCCGATGGTCAGGTCGACATCGGAAAGCGCCCGTACCGGCCCGTCATTGGTCTCGAAGGTCAGGCCGAGCTTCCTGGCGGAGACAACCGCTGGCGAAGCATCTCTCATATCATCGCTTCGGCCTCGTGGCTCCAACCCAAAACTCATTGCATTTGTATTCGTGCTGATCTTCACTGCCACCGCGCCTGTCAGAAACATTTTCTTGGAAGCTATGCCACTATGACGGTTCAATCAAAACCCACCTGCCGTCTGGTTCGCCCCGACAGTTCCTATTACGGGAAGCAGGGCTTCAGCTACCTTGCCGGGATCGCCGCCGAAACAGTCGGCTCGTCGGGCATCTGCATGCACCTTCTCACCATTCCGCCGGGAGGACGCGCCAAGGCGCATATGCATGAAAGCCACGAGACGGCGATATACGTTCTGAGCGGTGAAACGCATACCTGGTACGGCGATAATCTTGAGCATCATGTTGTCGTCAAGGCCGGCGACCTCTTCTACATTCCGGCCGGCGTGCCGCATTTGCCAGCCAACCTCAGCGACAAGCCGGCCTCGGCGGTTATTGCCCGCACCGATCCCAATGAGCAGGAAAGCGTCGTGCTGCTGCCACATCTCGACGCACTGGTGCGATAGCCTCACGGGCACTTCCTGACCTCGCCCCAAGGCTCCCCGTTGGACGCTCGGATGCGGGTCAGCGCCGGATCGGTCATATCCTTTTCGACGATGAAGGTCTCGACCGTCCGGTAATCTTCGCCTTCGTGGCTGCAGAGCCCGGTTGCAACCTGGGTGCCGTCCTTGGCAGTCGACACCTGCAGCCAGTCGCAGCCGATTACATAGCGCTCGACGCCCTCGGCCTTCAGCACCAGCATTTCGTCATTGTCGTAATTGCCGTCGCGTACGAACTTGCAGCCGGCCTCGTTGCCCCAGGCACCCTCCAGGGCAAGGGTCTGTGCCTGCGCTGGACCAGCTACTGCGGCAACGATCGCTACTGCGAAAGTGATCTGGATATGCGGACCCAAGCCTTAAACTCCCGCCGGAATACCGGTTCGTTCCACCTTGCGCGGGGCGACGACTTCCTTCCATTTCGACAGCGCGCGATTGACCGCCGCATTCGGCTCGCGTCCGACGAACTCGCCATGGCCGGGCTTGGCCATCACGTCAGATTCCTGGATCACCAGTTCGCCGCGCGACAGCACGAAGCGCGGCATGCCCGTCACCTCGAAACCTTCGAAGACATTGTAGTCGATCACCGACTGCTGGTTCTTCGCCGAAATCGTCTTCTTGCGCTTAGGGTCCCACACCACGATGTCGGCATCCGCGCCTTCGACGATGGCGCCTTTTTTCGGGTACATGTTCAGTATTTTGGCAATGTTCGTCGATGTCACCGCAACGAACTCGTTCATTGTCAGCCGGCCGGTGTTGACGCCCTTGGTCCACAGCACCGGCATGCGGTCCTCGAGCCCGCCGGTGCCGTTCGGAATTTTCGTGAAATCGCCAACACCAAAACGCTTCTGCTTGGTCGTGAAGGCGCAGTGGTCGGTCGCCACAACCTGCAGCGAACCAGCTTGAAGGCCGGCCCACAGCGAATCCTGATGCAGCTTGTTGCGGAAAGGCGGGCTCATCACGCGCCGCGCAGCGTGGTCCCAATCCTTGTTCATGTATTCGCTTTCATCGAGCGTCAGGTGCTGGACCAGCGGCTCGCCGAAAACCCGCATGCCCTTTTGGCGCGCCCGGCGGATCGCCTCGTGCGCCTGCTCGCAGGACACGTGCACGACATAGAGCGGCGCGCCCGCCATGTCGGCGATCATGATGGCGCGGTTGGTCGCCTCGCCTTCCACCTCCGGCGGCCGCGAATAGGCGTGCGCCTCGGGACCGTTATTGCCTTCGGCAAGGAGTTTCTGCTGCAATTGCGCGACGACATCGCCGTTTTCGGCATGAACCAGCGGCAACGCGCCGAGCGCCGCGCAGCGCTGGAACGACGAATACATCTCGTCGTCGTCGACCATTAGCGCGCCCTTGTAGGCCATGAAGTGTTTGAACGAGGTGATGCCCTTGTCGACCACCTCCGCCATTTCGTTGAACACCTGCTCGCCCCACCAGGTGATCGCCATGTGGAACGAAAAATCGGCGCATGCCTTCGAGGTCTTGTTGTCCCACATCTGCAGCGCTTCGAGCAGCGACTGGCCGGGCGAAGGCAGGCAGAAATCGACCACCATGGTGGTGCCGCCGGCGAGCGCCGCGCGCGTGCCGCTCTCGAAATCGTCGGCCGAATAGGTGCCCATGAACGGCATTTCGAGATGCGTGTGCGGATCGATGCCGCCCGGCATCACGTAGCAGCCGGTCGCGTCATATTCATGGTCGCCATGCAGGTCCGGCCCGATGCCGATGATCTTGCCGTGCTTGACCAGCACGTCGCCCTTCCAGGTGCGATCGGCCGTGACGATGGTGCCGTTCTTGATGACTTTGGACATATTTTCGGTTCCCTGTTCTTGTCGCGCGCTTCTGCGAGCGCGTTGACGCCGTTACTCAACAATCACCGCCGTTTCGACCACGGCGTGGAACAGCACGTCGCAGCCGGCGGCGGCCCATTCGGGGAATATCTCCTCGGCCTCGTTGTGGGAAAGCCCGTCGACGCAGGGACACATGACCATCGCCGTTGGCGCCACCCGGTTGATCCAGCAGGCATCGTGGCCGGCGCCCGAGACGATGTTGCGGTGCGAATAGCCGAGCCTTTCGGCCGCTTCTCGGATTGCCTTGACGCAGCCCTCGTCGAAGGTGACGGGATCGAAATGGCCGACCTGCTCGATCTCGAATTTTATGTCGAGCGCCTCGCAGATCGTGGCGATGCCGTCGCGGATGCGAGCATCCATCTCGTCGAGCACGTCCTTGTTGGGCGAGCGTATGTCGATGGTGAAGACAGTCCTGCCGGCGATGATGTTGCGCGAATTTGGATAGGCTTCCATGTGGCCGATCGCGCCGACAGCGTCCGGCTGGTAGTCCATCGCGATCTCGTGCACGAGTTCGGTGACCCGCGCCATGCCGAGCCCGGCATTGCGGCGCTTGGGCATCGGTGTCGACCCGGTATGGCTTTCCTTGCCGGTGAGCCGCACCTCGAGCTCACTTCAAACCCTGGCCGTGGGTGACCACGCCGATGTCGATCATCTCGTCCTCGAGGATCGGCCCCTGCTCGATGTGAAGCTCGAAGAACGCCTTCATCTTGCGGGCGCCGACTTCCTCGTCGCCCTTCCAGCCGATGCGCTCCAACTCGTCGCCGAAGCGCTTGCCTTCCTTGTCTTTACGATCGTACGCAAAGTCCTGCGTGTGCACACCAGCGAAAACGCCGGAAGCGAGCATCGCCGGTGCGTAGCGCGTGCCTTCCTCGTTGGTCCAGTTGGTCACGACGATCGGATGTTTTGTCTTGATGTCGAGATCGTTCAGGGTGCGGATGATTTCCAGCCCGCCCAGCACGCCGAGCACGCCGTCGAATTTGCCGCCGGTCGGCTGGGTGTCGAGGTGGCTGCCGACATAAACTGGCAGGGCATCCGGGTCCGTGCCCTCGCGGCGGGCAAACATCGTGCCCATCTGGTCGACGGCCATTTCGAGGCCGGCTTCCTTGCACCATTTCTGGAAGAGATGGCGGCCCTCGCCGTCCTCGTCGGTCAGGGTCTGGCGGTTATTGCCCCCGGCGACGCCGGGACCAATCTTCGCCATCTCCATGATGGAATCCCACAAACGGTCTGAATTGATTCGCAGATTCTCGCCCGGGGCGGCCATGCGCTTATCGTCCTCTCATTTCACTTCGCGGAAAGGTCGGCGGTTCCCGACGCCGACCTTCCTGTTCTTCCAGTGATTCATTCCACGAGACGCAACACCTCGCGCACGTGGTCGATCAACTCGTCGATTTGGCCTTTGGTGATGATCAGCGGCGGCGACAGCGCGATGATGTCGCCTGTGGTGCGGATCAGCGCGCCGCGCTCGAACGCTTTCACGAAAGCCGAGAAGGCGCGCTTGGTCGGGCTGCCGGCGATGGGCGCAAGTTCGATCGCGCCGATCAGGCCGATATTGCGGATGTCGATGACATTCGGCTCGCCCTTGAGTGAATGCAGCGCATCCTCCCAGTAGGGGGCGAGTTCGGCCCCGCGGGTGAGCAGGCCCTCTTCCTTGTAGGTGTCGAGCGTGCCGAGTGCGGCCGCGCAGGCGATCGGGTTGCCCGAATAGGTGTAGCCGTGGAAGAACTCGATCGTGTGCTCCGGGCCGGTCATGAAGGCGTCGTGGATTTCCTTTGTGACGAACACCGCGCCCATCGGGATGACGCCGTTGGAGACGCCCTTGGCCGTCGTAATGATATCTGGCGTGACGCCGAAATAGTCCGCCGCGAACGGCGTGCCTATGCGGCCGAAACCGGTGATGACCTCGTCGAAAATCAGCAGAATGCCGTGCTTGGTGCAGATTTCGCGCAGCTTCTGCAGATAACCCTTCGGCGGGATGAGCACGCCGGTCGAACCGGCCACCGGCTCGACAATGACGGCGGCGATCGTCGATGCGTCGTGCAGCGTCACAATGCGCTCGAGTTCGTTTGCGAGTTCCACGCCATATTCCGGCTCGCCGCGGGTGAATGCGTTCTTCTCCGGCAGGTGCGTGTGTGGCATGTGGTCGACGCCGGCCAAAAGCGTGCCGAACATCTTGCGGTTGGTGACGATGCCGCCGACCGAGATGCCACCGAAATTGACGCCGTGATAACCGCGCTCGCGGCCGATCAGCCGGGTGCGCGAGCCCTCGCCCTTTACCCGCTGATAGGCCAGCGCCATCTTCAGCGCCGTGTCCACCGATTCGGAGCCCGAATTGGTGAAGAACACATGCTCCATGCCGGCGGGCGCAATATCGACCAGCCGGTTCGCCAGTTCGAACACGATCGGATGGCCCATCTGGAAGGCTGGCGCATAGTCGAGTTCGGCCGCCTGGCGCTGGATCGCCTCGGTGATTTTCGGCCGGCAGTGGCCAGCATTGACGCACCAGAGACCGGCGGTGCCGTCGAGGATCTTGCGGCCGTCACTGGCCGTGTAGTGCATGTCCTTGGCCGCGACCATCATGCGCGGCGCTTGCTTGAATTGCCGGTTCGACGTGAACGGCATCCAGAATGCGCTGAGATCGTTCGGCGCGACATTCGTTCTGTTGGACATGACCAAGCCTTCCCTTGAATCCCCTGTTTCGATACGGCCAACGCTTGGTCTTGGCTGCGTTTTCGTGCTACGCAAATTTTTGACCGATTGGACAAACGTTAGCACCGCCAGATCGGCGGTCAAGGAAATAGTAGCGGAAATGGCCGGGCGAAATCGCGCTCCACAAGGCAGGTTGAACTGGTCCAGCCGATTGGGCCACAGAACCGATTTCGCTGCTATATCGCGAGGAGCGGCATAGGCATGGACACCAAGGCGCTCCGCCCGAGGACACGCATCCAGACGGAAAAGCGCGAACTTATCCTGGAGGCGGCGCTCGAGGTTTTCTCGGCGCACGGCTTCCGCGGATCGACCATCGACCAGATCGCCGAAGCGGCGGGGATGTCCAAGCCGAACCTGCTCTATTATTTCCGCCGCAAGGAGGAAATCCACGAGACGTTGATGCAGCGCCTGCTCGACACCTGGCTGGCGCCGCTGAAGGAACTCGACGATATCGGCGACCCGCTGACCGAATTGCGCAGCTACATCAGGCGCAAACTCGAAATGGCGCGGGATTTCCCGCGCGAAAGCCGGCTCTTCGCCAACGAAATATTGCAGGGCGCGCCGCGCATCAAGCCGATGCTGGAAGGTGAACTGAAAACCCTTGTCGACGAGAAGGCCGAGGTGATCAAGGGCTGGATGCGCGCTGGAAAGATCGTCAAGACCGATCCCTGGCACCTGATCTTCTCCATCTGGGCGACAACCCAGCACTATGCCGATTTCGACGTGCAGGTGCGCGCCGTGCTCGGCCCCGACCGCGGCGGCGACGGCCGCTTCGATGATGCGGCCCGGTTTCTGGAACAGCTATTTCTCGACGGGCTGAGGCCAAGGCCGGACCGGCTGGCCTAGCGATCCGTGGCCGCGGCCCCCTGGTCAAGCCGCTCGTCGCGATACTCCGAACCGTTCGCGGCAGCGCGGTTCATGGCGAGACGCTCTTCCGCCATCGCCTGCACCGCAGCCCGCACCGCCGGATGCCGCGACATGAAGAGCCTGAAGTCGCGCAGCGACAGAACGAGGAAGTTGCAGTAGTCGACGGCCGTTACGTCGGCGGTACGCGGATCGCCCGTGAGCAACGCCATTTCGCCAAAGAACGACCCTGCTTCGAGCTTCACGGCGGTGCCGTTGACGTCCACCTCGACGGTTCCGGAAACGACGAAATACATCGCGTCGCCTTTCTCGCCGACGCGCACGATCCGGTCGCCCGGCGAGGCCGCCTTCGGCACGAAGAGCAACAGCAGTTCCTCCTGATCATCGGGCTTGATTGCCTTGAACAGCGGGAAGGTCTCGATGAACTCCGTAATCTTGCGGGCCTGCTCGTGCTCACGCTTCCTGGCCTGAACCTGGATGCGGTCGAGTTCCACGGCCAGCACGCGTCCGCGCCGCTTGCCGAAATTGGCCGACCACTGCGGGAAGCGGCCGCTTATCCACCGCTCGAGCGCCTCCGCCGTGGCAAAGGCAAGCGGATTGATGGTGATGGCCAGGAGTGCGGCTGCGAGGATGAGGCTCTGGCCCTCCTTGGTCACCAACCCGTAGGCGGCGCCGAGTCCAGCGAGAATGAAGGAAAACTCGCCAATCTGCGCGATGCCCGCCGCTACGCCGAGCGCCAGCCGGACCGGATAGCGCAGCGCAAGGATGAGCAGGAAAGCACCGATCGGCTTGCCTAAGGCTATGACCGCAACCACTGCGAGCACCTCAAGGGGCTTTTCGACGAGGATGGCCGGTTCGAACAGCATGCCGATCGAGACGAAGAACAGGACCGAGAAAGCGTCCTGCAGCGGCAGGGAATTGGCCGCGGCGCGGTGGCTGAGCTGCGACTCGCCCATGATCACGCCGGCGAAGAACGCGCCGAGCGCGAAAGACACTCCAAAGGCTGCCGCCGAACCGAAGGCGATGCCCAGCGCCAGCGCCAGAACCGAGAGCGTGAAGAGTTCGCGCGACCCGGTGCGCGCCACCTTTATCAGGATCCAGGGCACGATCCTCGGCCCGATCAGGGCTGCAACCAGCGCAAAGCCGGCGACCTTCGAGAGCGTGAGAAGAATCGTGAGGGCGATTGGCGCGCTCGAGGTCCCGCCGCCTGCCTCGGCATTTCCGCCCATGGTCTCGGCGAAGGCCGGCAGCAACACCAGCGCCAATACCATCGCCAGGTCCTCGACGATCAGCCAGCCGACCGCGACCCGTCCCTGAGTCGACTGAAGGAGATTGCGCTCCTCCAGCGCCTTGAGAAGCACCACTGTGCTCGCAACCGAAATGCACAGTCCGAAGACGATGCCGTGGCCGGTGTTCCATCCCCAAAGCCAGCAGAGGCCGAAGCCGAGCAGGGTTGCGAGCAGTATCTGACCCAGGGCGCCTGCCAAGACCACTCCGCGCACGGCGAGCAGGTCGGAAGCCGAGAAATGCAGGCCGACGCCGAACATCAGGAGAACGATGCCGATCTCCGCGAGTTGCCCCGCCATAGCCGCATCGGCCACGAAACCGGGCGTAAAGGGTCCGATGAAGATGCCGGCGACGAGATAGCCGACCAGAGCCGGCAGCCGCAGCCGGTCGGCCAGATAGCCGAAGATGGCCGCCAGCACGAAGCCGATGGCAATCGTTGCGACAAGGTTCACATCATGCGGCAAGGCTCGACCTCAACAGTCTTGCTCCCCTTCTGTCGGCGCAAGTTGGTGTAGTCAAACTATTTTCGCCGCTTGTCCGACCCAAATCAGCTAACGTCGGCCATGACGAGAAGCAGGCCGGCGGCCAGCGTTATGTTGACCAGGGTGAGGTATAGATGCGGGTCGCGCTCCTTGCCCCGGAACAGAAAAAGATTGTGGTAGAGCGAGGTCGCCAGAACGAGAAAGACGATGAGTGTGATCGCCGCCGGCACGGTCCAGACACCGAGGATCAGCGCCAGTCCGCCGAGCAACTGCACGGCGAAACCCGCCGCCATGATCGGCGCGGGCAGCTTCCAGCCGTAGTTGGTTGCGCCCTCCCGCCGTTCGCCGAAATGCAGCAAATTGCGGATGCCGGCGATAAGGAAGAAGCCGCCGAACACTAAGCGTCCGATGGTCATCAGAACTGCAGTCGTCGTCATTTGCGTACTCCCCTTCAGTCTTCCGATAGCCGGTTAGGTCCATGAGTGGAAGGGGCGGCCGTTCAACGGCCCGATGCTATGCCGATTTCGACGTGCAGGTGTGCGCCATGCTCGGCTCCGACCGCGGCGGCGACGCCGCCGCATTTGAGGGCGTCACGCACTTCGAACAGCTTTTCGCGGATGCGTTGCAACCGAAGCGCTGAACTCCTCCTACTATCGGTCAGACCGGCGGTTTCAGCTTGTGTTTGGCAGCCGTTGCACGCAGCCTTGCGGCGGGCGCCAGACACCGGAAATGCGACAGCGCGAGGAGGAAACCGATGGCGAAGCTCGTCGTTCTCTACAAGACACCCAAGGATACCGCCGCGTTCGACCGTTATTATGCTTCGACCCACATTCCGCTGGCCAGGAAAATTCCCGGCCTGCGGAGCTACGACATCAGCGACGGCGCCGTCGCGACCCCGGCCGGACCGTCGGGCGTGCACCTCGTGGCGACGCTCACCTTCGCTTCCATGGCGGACCTGCAGAAAGGCCTTGCCTCGCCCGAGGGCCAGGCGGCGGCGGGCGATCTCGCCAATTTTGCCGACGGCGGCGCGGACCTCCTCATGTTCGAGGCCAGGGACGCCTGACGTTCAGCGCCGGCGTATTTTCAAGATGCGCTGGCGATAACGACGAGAAAGCCGCCGATCAGCGCGATATTGCCGACGACGCCGTTGATCTTCGCCGCCCGTTCCTGGCCCTGATGATCCCAGAAATTGTGGAACATCGGTGTGCCGACGAGCAGGAAGAGGATGAGGCCCAAAGCCGCGGGCGCTGTCCATATGCCGGCGATCAGCAGCGCGCCGGCCGCGATTTGCAGGACTATGCCGAGCCACAGCATTGTTCGCGCCTGTGGCACACCGCGCGCCGACATGAGCTGCGTCAGCAAGGCCGCGTTGAGAATATTGCGAATGCCGGCAAACACGAAGGCGCCCCCGAGCAACAGGCGCCCGGCGAAAATAATCTCTACTGAAAGATCTGCACTCATCATCTTGTTCTTTCGATGAAAAATGGCCCGAGGCAGCAAAGCCCCAGGCCTGATCGGATGCTTACGCGGCGTTCGCCGCCGGCATCGGATGGACGGCATGGAAGCTGACGCAGAGCCGATTCCAGATGTTGATCATGCCCGTCGCCACCGTAAGCTTGGTGAGTTCCTCTGCGGAGAAATGCTGGAGCGTCTTCTCGTAGAGTTCGTCCGCAACCCCGGCTTCGGCGATCCTGGTCACCGCCTCGACCCAGGCAAAGGCCGCGCGCTCGCGATCGGTGAACAGCGGCGATTCCTTCCATGCGGAGACAAGATAGAGCCGCTGCTCGGTCTCGCCGTCCGCGCGCGCCTCGCGGCTGTGCATCTCGACGCAGAACGAACAGCCGTTGATCTGCGACGCCCGCAGCTTGATCAGATGGAGCAGGCTTTTTTCGAGCCCGCATTCGTCGACCGCCTTGTTGAGCGTGACGACCGCCTTGATCAATTCCGGCGCCTGACCATAGAAATTCAGCCTGGGCTTCATCTTCATTCCTTTCACTTCCTGCTGGTTGAAACGGATTTCTGCGGCCGCTGATGGCGCTCGACGAAAGCGCAGCCTGCGGCGACCGAACGCGGATCGGCTTCGGTCATGAAGTTTTGCACGATGTCGGACAGGCGCTCGCCGGCGAGTGCGGAGCGATACGCCTTTTCAGCCCTGAGCATCGCGGCATTGATGCCGCACGGCTTCACATAGGCGGACCGATCCAGCTTCACCGGGCCGTTCTGGCGGATTTCACCGCAGCGAAAGGCAGGCTCCGGCCCTTCCACCGCCAGCACGATATCGAGCAGCGATATGCGGTCGGCCGGACGCGCAAGCCTGTATCCGCCATAAGGCCCCGGTACCGATTCCAGAATGCCTGCCGCCGTAAGCGCATTGAGGTGCTTCAGCAGGTAGCTCGGCGACAGGCCGAACTGCTCGGCCAGCGCGCCGCCCGGTATGGTGCCCTCGCCTTCCACACTGACCAGCGTTGCGGCGCAATGGATCGCCGCTTCCACGCCCTCGCTCAGCTTCATCTGGTTGACCTCTTATTCATGGATATTCACTATCCTGGATATTTTATATCGTCAATAGGCATGTAAAAAAGGCGCGGAGGAACCGCGCCTTTGAATCCATCTACTCCGCCGCGACCTTGGCCATCGGGTTGTTCGGGTGCTGCGTCCAGTTGGCGTAGACCGGCGAAACCGGCATGCCCGTGCGCTTATCCATCACACCGGCGGCCAGCGGCTCCAAGGTGATGCAGTTCTCGACCGGGCAGACATTGACGCAGAGATTGCAGCCGACGCACTCCTCTTCGATGACCTCGAAGTGACGCACGCCATCCACCATCGCGGTGATCGCCTGGTGCGAGGTGTCCTCGCAGGCGATGTGGCAGCGGCCGCATTTGATGCAGGCGTCCTGGTCGATATGCGCCTTGGCGACGTAGTTGAGGTTGAGATATTGCCAGTCGGTGACGTTTGGCGTCGCGCGGCCGACGATGGCGTCGAGATCGGCGTGGCCCTTCTCGTCCATCCAGTTCTCCAGACCGGCGATCATCTCCTGGACGATCTTGAAGCCGTAGGTCATCGCCGCCGTGCAGACCTGCACGTTGCCGGCGCCGAGCGCCATGAATTCGGCAGCGTCGCGCCAGGTGGTGATACCGCCAATGCCGGAAATCGGCATGCCGCGCGTCTCCGGATCGCGCGCGATCTCGGCCACCATGTTGAGCGCGATCGGCTTGACCGCCGGGCCGCAATAGCCGCCATGGCTGCCCTTGCCGTCGATCGATGGATCCGGCGAGAAGCTGTCGAGATCGACCGCCGTGATCGAGTTGATCGTGTTGATCAGCGACACCGCATCGGTGCCGCCGGCAAATGCGGCCCGCGCCGGCTTGCGCACATCGGTGATGTTGGGCGTGAGTTTGGTGATGACCGGCATGCGGGTGTTGGCCTTGCACCAGCGCACCACCATCTCGATGTATTCCGGCACCTGCCCGACCGCGGCGCCCATGCCGCGCTCCGACATGCCGTGCGGACAGCCGAAATTGAGCTCGATGCCATCGGCCTCGGTTTCCTCGACCAGCGGCAGGATCGCCTTCCAGCTTTCCTCCACGCACGGCACCATCAGCGAAACGACGATGGCGCGGTCGGGCCATTCCTTTTTGACCTGCTTGATCTCGCGCAAATTCACGAACAGGTCGCGGTCGGTGATGAGCTCGATATTGTTGAGGCCGAGCAGGCGACGGTCGGCGCCCCAGATCGCGCCGTAACGCGGGCCGTTGACGTTGACGACAGGCGGCCCCTCCTCGCCGAGCGTCTTCCACACCACGCCGCCCCAGCCAGCCTTGAAGGCGCGGATGACGTTGTAGGCCTTGTCGGTCGGCGGCGCGGAGGCGAGCCAGAACGGGTTCGGCGATTTGATGCCGACAAAATTGTTGCGGAGATCTGCCATGCTCATGCCCTCCCGTTCGAGGTAAGTGCCCGGTGGATGCTTTCTGCCGCGTCGCGCCCCTGCGCGACGGCCGATACTGTCAAATCCTCGCCGCCGGCGATGCAGTCGCCGCCGGCCCAGACTTTCGCCAGCGAGGTGCGGCTCTCGGCGTCGACGGCTATCTTGCCGCCGTTCATAGCGATTGCCGCGCCGCTACCGTTCAGGCCGGCCGGATCGAAGGTCTGGCCGATCGCCTTGAAAATCTGGTCGGCCTCGATATGCATCGTCTGCCCGGTGCCGATCAGCTTGCCGTCGACCAGTTCGGTGTATTCGAGTTCGATGCCGGCGGCCTTGCCGAACTGCACCACGACGCGTTTCGGCTGCAGCCAATGGCGGATGACCACTCCTTTCGAGGTCGCCAGATCCTGCTCGAACTCCGACGCGTTCATGTGCTCTTTGCCGCGGCGGTAGCAGATCGTCACCTCCTCGGCGCCGAGCAGTTTCGACTGGACCGCGGCGTCGATCGCCGTCATGCCGCCGCCGATGACGACGACGCGGCGGCCGACTTCCAGTGCCGCCAGGTCCTGAGCCTGCCGAAGATCAGCGATGAACTCGACAGCGTTTTCGACGCCCTCGCTGTCCTCGCCCTCGGCCCGGAGCGCGTTGATGCCACCAAGGCCCATGCCGAGAAAGACGGCATCGTAGGTCGCGGTCAGGTCGGACAGGAAATAGTCGCGGCCGAGCGCCTTGCCTTCAACGATGTCGATACCGCCGATGGCGGTGACGTAATCGACTTCGGCCTGGGCAAAATCGTCGGTCGCCTTGTAGGCGGCGATGCCATACTCGTTGAGCCCGCCTGCCTTAGGCCGGGCTTCGAGCACCGTTACTTCATGGCCGTAGCGAGCCAGGCGATGCGCGGCGGCGAGGCCAGCGGGACCGGCGCCGACAACGGCTATCTTTCTGCCGGTGGGGGCGGCGCGCTCGTAAAACTGCTTGTCTTTCGCCATGGCGACGTCAGTGGCGTAGCGCTGGAGCCGACCGATCTGCACCGGCTTGCCTTCCGCAACCTCGCGCACGCAGACCTCCTCGCACAGCGTCTCGGTCGGGCAGACGCGGGCGCACATGCCGCCCAGAATGTTCTGGTCGAAGATGGTCTTGGCCGAGCCGAGCGGATTGCCTGTGGCGATCTGGCGGATGAAAAGCGGGATGTCGATGGAGGTCGGGCACGCATTCATGCACGGCGCGTCGTAGCAGAAATAGCAGCGGTCGGCCTCGACCAGCGCCTCATGATGATCGAGCGGCGGGTGCAGGTCCGAAAAATTCTCGGCGTATTTTTCCGGCGCGAGCCGGCCGCCGGCTATGCCTTCCCTGAATAGACCTTCGGCCATTTTCAGAATTCCCCATTTATTGGTTTTGAGGAAGGCTAGCACGTTTTGTTTTTTTATCAATCGGTCAAATTTTGCCAAGTAACTGGGAAGGCTAGATAATATGAGTATTACTGTCATGTTTATCGGAGCCCGGTTGGTGGCGGCGTCCTTCATCGTTGCCACGCTGCCTTTCGGCCCTGGCCATTGCGAGAGCCCTTCGACAGGCTCAGGAGTCGGGAAGACGGGCGGGCAGGAAAGCGCCGCACGAATTCGTAAGAAAAGAACAGGCACTCCCATGCCCGCCCGTCCGGTGTCTGTCGCCCCAGTCGACCGGTCACGCGCCCCGCTCCATGTTCTTTCCATGGACAATGACGCGCGGATGATCCGCCTTCCGTTCACGAAGCCTTGACGCTTCGCTCGGAATGCCGGCCCGTCGGACGCCCTCGGAGACGTGGATACCGAACCCACGCCGGGAGGTCACCGCCGTTCTGCCTGACACCCGGTGCGCACCAGGTCCCGCCAGAACGGTGAGGAGATTATGCACGAGGCGCAGGATGTGTGAACAAATCAGGCTGCGAAAAATTTTCGAACGGCTGTTATACCATTGATCCGCAACAGTTATTTTCGAGAACGAGCCGGAATGGAGGTCGATTCTGTCCACACCCACCGTCTTGGCCAGCGCGCATTGAGCGCGCCAGCAGCCGGCGGTCAAAGTGCGTCGAACAGCCGGGCCGCGTTGTCGAAGGTGAAGCGAAGCGGCACCGGACGGTCGGGCTGCCAGGCCTCGACGGTCTCGCCGGCCATCATAAGGCAGGCCGCGGCAGTATCCGTTACGGCGCCGCCATAGAGCCGGTTCGCGAGGTTCAGGATGCCGGTCTGGTGCATGGCGACGGACCCGCTGGCGCAGGCGTCCTTGACCAGCACGACGCGAAAGCCGAGTTTCAGCGCCGACTTCACGCTGGCATCGACGCAAGCCTCCGTCCACACGCCGCAGACGAACAGCCACTCGATGCCCGCCGCCTTCAGCTCGTCGCCCAGGCCGGCGCCGAAAGCGCTGGCCTCCGACTTGACGACGAGCCGCTCCCCATCCATTGGCGCAACTTCCGGGCAGATGGCCGTCAGCGGATCGTCCTTGTCGCTGAAGGCCGAACGGCCGTTCGGAAGTTTCGGATGATGAGGAAGCGACGCGGTGACATCGACGATATAGGCGAAGTGATAAAGCAGGATCGCATTGGCGCGCGCGGCATCCTGCAGAAGCCGGACGTTCGCAATGACGCCGTCGAAGCCTACGGCCAGAAGCCGCTGGTCCTGGCGATGCTCTTCCTGCAGGTCGATGCAGAGCAAGGCCGACCTGCCGGCCGGAGTTGAAAGAGGCTTTCTCAGGGACTCTAGGATCTGCCTGCTCATCCGCGCATCCGCTCGAGATTGGCGTCGAACAGCGGCGCGGGCTGGAGACGCGCGGCGTGGCGCTTGCCCAGCAGCTCGATCTCGAATCCGCCCGCCTCGTCGGCGATCTCCTTCGGCACGTAGCCCATGGCGACGGAGGCTCTCGAGCCGTGCGCGTAGCCGCCGGAAGTGACCCAGCCCCTGACCGCGCCGTTGAACCAGATCGGCTCGTCGCCGATCACGTCCGCATATTCGGCCTGCATGATGAACGCTCGCAGGCGCAGTCTGCCGCCCGTCCGCCTTTCCTCGATCGCGGCCGCCTTTCCGATGAAATCGGCGTCCTTGGAATAGGCGACGAAGCGGTCGAGCCCGGCTTCGAGCGAGCCGTAGATCGGGCGGTATTCGCGCGCCCAGGAACCATAGTTCTTTTCCAGCCGAAGGGCGTTGAGCGCACGTGAACCGAACAGGCCGATGCCGAACTCTTCACCTGCCGCCATCAGCGTGTTGAAGACGGCGCGCTGGTATTCCGGCTCGACCCAGATCTCGTAGCCGAGATCGCCGGTGTAGCTGACGCGGCCGACGAGACACGGCGCCATGCCGATGTCGATCTTCGTGATGTCCATGAACTTGAAGGCGGCTGCGGAAATGTCCGCCCGCGTGACCTTGGCGAGCAGGTTTCTCGCATTCGGCCCGGCAACAGATAACCCGGTGAGTTTCGCGCCCAGCGCTTCGATCACGACAGAACCATCCTTCGGCAGATGCTTTTCGAACCAGCGCATGTGGTACTGTTCGGCGATGCCCGAACCGGCAATGAACCAGCCGTCGTCGAGATTGGCGAGCGAGAAATCGCCGATGAGCTTGCCGTCCTCCTTCAGCATCGGGGCGAGCGTCATGCGGCCGGGCTTCGGCAGCTTGCAGGCAAGCATCCTGTCCAGCCAGGCCTCGGCGCCCTGCCCCAGCACACGATATTTGGCGAAGTTCGATATTTCCGACAGGCCGACGCGCTCCCGCACGGTGCGCACCTCGTTGGCGACATGCTCGAAATCGGTCGAGCGCCGCCACGAGAACTCGTCCTTGACGCCCTCGGGCGCGTACCAGAGCGGCACTTCGAGACCGTAGGACACGCCCCATTGCGCGCCTTTGGCCGACAGCAGGTCGTAGACCGGCGTGGTCTTGAGCGGTCGGCCGGCAGGCAATTCCTCGTTGGGGAAGCGGATGGAAAACCGGCGGGAATAGTTTTCTCGCACTTTTGCGTTGGTATAGGCCATGGAAGCCCAGTCGCCATAGCGCGACACGTCCATCGCCCATATGTCGGCGCCCGGATCGCCATGGATCATCCAGTTGGCCAGCGCCAGGCCGACGCCGCCGCCCTGGGAAAAGCCGGCCATGACGCCGCAGGCGCACCAGAAGCCCGGCAGCCCACGCACCGGGCCGACCAGCGGGTTGCCGTCAGGCGCGAAGGTGAACGGGCCGTTGATGATCTGTTTTATCCCCGTGTTCTGGAAAGCCGGGAAGTGGCGGAAGCCGACCTCGAGCGACGGCGCGATGCGGTCGATGTCCGGCTCCAGAAGCTCATGGCCGAAATTCCACGGCGTCTGGTGCTCCGACCACGGTTTTCCTGCCTTCTCATACGTGCCCATCAGCATGCCGCCGCGCTCCTGGCGGAGATAGAGCTCGCCGTCGAAGTCGACCGCATGGATGATCTCGGTGCCGGTCTTGTCGTTCCAGGCCTTCACCTCGGGCATGTCCTCGGTGATGAGGTACATGTGTTCCATGGCGAGAACCGGCAGTTCCAGCCCGACCATGCGGCCGACCTCGCGCGCCCACAGGCCGCCGGCGTTCACCACATGCTCGGCGACGATCTCGCCCTTGTTGGTGATGACGCGCCATTTGCCGTCCGGCAACTGCACGATGTCCTCGACCTTGGTGAAGCGCTCGACTTCGGCGCCGAGTTTCCGCGCGGCCTTGGCGTAGGCATGGGTGACGCCGGACGGGTCGAGATGGCCGTCCTCGGAATTGCGCACCGCGCCGACGAACTGCTTGGGATCCAGCAGAGGCATCAGCTCGGCCGCCTCTTTCGCCGAGATCTCATCGAGGTCAAGTCCGAGATAGCGGCCCTTGGCGACAAGGCCACGCAGCCAGTCCATGCGGGCCTCGGTGGCGGCAAGCAGCACGCCGCCGGTGACGTGCACGCCGGTCGCCTGGCCCGAAAGCTCCTCGATCTCCTTGTAAAGCTCGATCGTGTATTTCTGCAGCTTGGCGACGTTGGGATCGCCGTTGATCGTGTGCATGCCGCCGGCGGCGTGCCAGGTGGAGCCGGAAGTAAGCTCGTCGCGCTCCAGAAGCACTACATCGGTCCATCCGTGCCTGGCCAGGTGGAACAGCACCGATGCGCCGACAACGCCTCCGCCTATGACCACGACCTGTGTGTGCGATTTCATGATTTTCTCGTTGTTTCAGTGGGTTGGGACAAGAATGGGAAGCAAGATGGCAGCTCGTTGAATCAAGACCTCAGGTTTGGACCGCAGCGCATTGCGTGAATGTCACGGCATGGATCCTAGGGTCTCCGCGACGGCCTTCGGCCTGCTCCGCCCTAGGATGACGAATGCAAAAGGGTCCCCGGCTAATCGCCAACCTTGGAGATTGGCGGAAAACGCCCATCCATTCGTCATCCCAGGGCGGAGCAGGAGCGAAGCGAACTGTGCAGACCCTAGGATCCATGCCGTAGCCTCTCCGCTTCGGCCGCGGTCCAGAAAACGCGCCCGCACCCTCACGGCTCGCCCGCCCCGATCTCTTCCTTGCGCCTCGCGACATACGCCTCCAACTCCTCGCGCACGGAAATATCCATCGCCGGCTCGACATATTCCTCCAGCGCTTTCTTCCACAGGCGCGTCGCGCGGGCCGTGGCATCCAGCCCACCGGCTTCCTGCCACGCCTCGTAATTCTGCCAGTTGGACAGCATCGGCTGGTAGAAGGCAGTCGAATAACGCTCCAGCGTGTGCGGCTCGCCGAAGAAATGGCCGCCGGTCGGAACGCCGCCGAGCGCGTCGAGCGCGAGTTCGCCCTCGTTGACCTCGATGGGGCGCAGGAACTCCATCATGTGCTGGATCATCTCGACATCGATAATGAACTTTTCGAAGGACGCGGTGAGCCCGCCTTCCTGCCAGCCGGCGGCGTGGTAGACGAGGTTGCCGTGGCCGAGCACCGCGCCCCATAGCGCCATCATCGTCTCGTAGGTGCCTTGAGCGTCGGCAGCGTTCGAGGCGCTGCCGGGGGTGGTGCGGTACGGGAGAGAATAACGGCGGGCGAGCTGGCCCGAGGCGATGTTGGCCTTGGTGTTTTCGGGCGTGCCGAAGGCCGGCGCGCCCGAGCGCATATCGACATTCGAGGTGAACGCGCCGTACATCACCGGCGCGCCGGGGCGGACAAGTTGCGTCAGCACGACGCCGAACAGCGCCTCGGCGTTCTGCTGCGCGAGCGCGCCGGCAAGCGTCACCGGGCTCATCGCGCCCATCAGCGTGAACGGCGTGACGGCGACGGACTGGCCGAATTCGGCCATGGTCATCAGCCCTTCCGACATGGCATCGTCGAAGCGGCGCGGCGAGTTGACCGAAATGATGGTGGTGACGCCGGGGTCGCGCGCCAACTCGTCGATCGTAATTTTTCGCGAAATCGCCATCATCGCAATGCCGTCGAGCGCCCTGCCCCGGCCTATCGCCGAGACGTGGAAAGCCTTGTCGGTCAGGGTCAGGTTGGCGAAATAGGTGTCGAGATGGCGCGAATTGGCCGGCATCTCGACCGGCGCGCAGACCTGGTTGCCGATCATATGGATGCAGTTGAAATGCTGCGCCAGCCGGACGAGGTCGGAATAATCGCGAAGATTTCCGGCGCGCCGGCCGCGTTCCATGTCGTGGACGTTGGGCGGGCCGGCGACGAGGGTGAAATTGATTGAATTGCCGCCGAGATGGATTGTCCGCTCGGGATTGCGCGGGGTGAGCGTGTAGCTGGATTGCGTCGTCTTCAGCGCTTCATCGATCAGGCCCCGGTCGAGCCACACCGTTTGCGTCGCGTGATCGACCTTGGCGCCGGCCTTGTCGAACAGCGACAGCGCCCGTGCGCTCATCACCTCGATGCCGAAGTTTTCCAGAATGTGCATCGAGGCTTCGTGGATCGCCTCGATCTGGTCGTCCGACAGCAGCGCCATCGGCGGATAGGGATTGCGCACGCTGCGCAACGGCAATTGCGGGATTGCGGCTGGTCCGCGGTTGCTGGTCCGCTCGGCGCCGCGCTTTCGTCTGGGTTCGGTCATGCCGCCATTTGATAGACCGCTGTCGCGCTCGGACTGTCAGAAAAGCGCCCCTTCCGGACGAGATTTTATCTGCGGCGGCACCTCTTGGACGACACTTTCACTGCAGCGTCATGCCATGTCGCTTTTCCGAGCTTAGGTTTTGGATGCTGGAAATTGGTTGTCTCCGGCTCTTTGCACGAGGGCAGCGCTGGTTTTTCGAAGGTCGCGCGAGAACGGCAAGGTGCGGCACCGCCGCATGGTTAACCCCGCCCGCAAGATTCCTTTTATGTTTTGCGCCTAAAGCTGGCGCGATGCGTGTGTCGAGTTTTAGTAAAATTGTACCGGTCGCCCTTGGACTGGCGCTGTCGGCCTGCGCCACCGCCCCAAGCCACATCAACGATGTGTGCGCCGTGTTCGAGCAGAACGACGGCTGGATCAACAATTGGCACCGCGAGGCCAAACAGGCCGAGCGCAAGCATGGCGTGCCGGTTCCCGTGCTCATGGCGACGCTTCGCAAGGAATCCGGTTTCAAGAGCAACGCCAAGCCGCCACGCACCAAGCTGCTCGGCTTCATACCATGGAAGCGCCAGTCCAGCGCCTACGGCTATTCGCAGGCGCTGGACGGAACATGGACGCAATACAGGACCGAAACCGGGAATTTCGCCGCCCGGCGCAACAGTTTTGCCGACGCCGTGGATTTCGTCGGCTGGTACCATTCCAAGACGGCCGACACATACGGCGTCGCCCGCAACGACACGTTCAATCTATACTTGGCCTACTATGCCGGCTGGGGCGGCTACAAGCGGGGCGACTGGCGCAGCAATGCCAGCCTGCAGCGCTACGCCCGCGACACCGAAGCAATGGCGCAGAAATACGCGGCGCAGCTGGGGCAATGCGGCGAGTAGGCGTCGACCTCAGTTAACGCAAGCTCGGAGCCCCTCAAGCGTGAAAGACGGCTGAACCTTACCTGCAGCCAATCGGGACAAACTCTGTTTCTCCAATGGCGAGGCATGCCTCAACGTTACCAAATCAAAGCCGGTTCAACTCTGTCCAATACGGCACTTTGAGAGCTGACGAATCCCTTCGATCCCACCTGCACCACTATTTCTTCTTCTTCGCCTCTTCCTCGTTTTCCTCTTCGGTCGGCTCGAAAGCAGAAGGCACGTCGGCGTCGTCGGCCTGCCTGCCGTCGCCTACCTGCAGCGGAGTGGCGGGCAGCGCCGAGGAAGGATCCGACGGATCGATGTCGGCGCCCTGCCCGCCGGTGTCGTCGCGAACCTCCTCGCGGCGGGCACGGGCCGAGGCCTCGGTTTCCTGGGCTGCCGCGCCGGCCATGCCAGCTTCGGGGGTTGCAAGCTTGCCGTGCGGACGCTGGGGCGGAGCGCCCGCGAAGCCAGGATTGGCGCCCTTACCCTCCGGCCGTAGCGGCGCGTCTTCGGGAACCGGATCCGACACCGGAGCTGTGTCCTCGCCCTTGGCGAAGCTGATCACCGGCTCCATCGTCGCCAGAACGTCGTCGTCGAGCCAGCACAGGCTGCGATGTCCCCCGCCGAGATCCTTGAACGGCGGCAACTCCGTCTCGCAGAGATTGTCCGGAACGAGATGCTTGCGCGGGCAGCGGGTCTGGAAAGGGCAGCCGCTCGGCGGGTTCATCGCCGAGGGAATATCACCTTCGAGCACTATGTGCTTCTTCACCACGGAAGTGTCGGCGATCGGGATCGCCGATAGCAGCGCCTCGGTATAGGGATGATAGGGCGGCGAGAATATCTGGTCGGTCGTGCCCTGCTCGACGATGTGCCCGAGATACATGACCACGACGCGATCGGCGATGTAGCGCACAACCGACAGGTCGTGGCTGATGAACAGCATCGTCGTCTTCGACTCGCGCTGGATATCCATCAGGAGTTCGGTGACGGCTGCCTGCACCGACACGTCCAGCGCTGACACCGGCTCGTCTGCCACCACCACCTGCGCTCGGCCGGCAAAGGCGCGCGCCACGCCGATGCGCTGCTTCTGCCCGCCCGAAAGCTGGCGCGGCATGCGTTCGGCGAAAGCGCGTGGAAGCTTGACGAGATCCAGCAGTTCCAGCATGCGCTGCCGCCGCTCGCCGGGGTTCCTGCCGACGCCAAATTTTTCGAGCGTGCGGATGATCTGCGAGCCGACCGAATGGCTGGGGTTCAGCGTGTCGAACGGGTTCTGGAACACCATCTGGATCGACGAGACGGTCTTCACGTCGCGCTCCTCGATCCCGGTCGACTGGATTTCGCTGTTGCCTAGCGTGACCGTACCCGAGGTCGCCGTCTCCAGGCCAAGCAGTACCTTGGCGAGGGTCGACTTTCCGCAGCCGGATTCGCCGACGATGGCGACGGTCTCGGATTCGCGCGCCTCGAAGCTGACCGCCTCGTTGGCTTTGACAACGCGGCCCTCGCCGCTGCCGCCAAAAATCTCGTTGGCGGAAACCTTGTAGTATTTTTTCAGATTGTCGATCTTGAGAACGGGCGCGCCCGGCGTTACCGGCTCCTTCCGCGTCTTGGCGCCTTCCGGCACCGCCGACCAGTCGATCTCGTTGAAGCGCACGCAGCGGCTGAAATGATTGTCGTGGCCGGCGACCGGGATCATCGGGATCTCGGCGGCGTTGCAGACACCCTCGACGAAATGGTGGCAGCGCGGGCCAAAATTGCAGCCCTTCGGCCGCTCGTGCGGCAGCGGCAACTGGCCGGGGATCGAGATCAGCGGCCGCGAATTCTTGTCGGCGCCCGGCAGCGGGATCGAGCGGAACAGCCCCTGCGTATAGGGGTGGCGCATGCGGTCGAAGACATCCTTGATGTTGCCGGTCTCTACCGCCTCGCCCGAATACATCACCGTGATGCGGTCGCAGGTCTCGAGGATCAGGCCGAGATTGTGCGACACGAAGATCATCGACGTGCCGAACTCCTTGCCCAGCCCCTTGACCAGTTCGACGATGCCGGCCTCGACGGTGACGTCGAGCGCGGTCGTCGGCTCGTCCAGAAGCAGCAGCGCCGGCTTCGACAACAGCGCCATCGCGATGACGATGCGCTGCTGCTGGCCGCCCGAAAGCTGGTGCGGATAGGATTTCATCATGCGTTCGGGATCGGGCAGCCGCACTGATTTCAGCATGGCGAGCGAGCGATTGTAGGCTTCCTCCTTCGACACCTTGTCGTGGAGCAGCGGCACTTCCATCAACTGCTGGCCGACCTTCATGGCCGGGTTCAGGCTCGCCATCGGCTCCTGGTAGATCATCGCGATCTTGTTGCCGCGGATCGCCTGCAACTCCTCCTGGGACATATCGCCCATGTCGCGGCCCTGGAATTTGATCCGGCCGCCGACGATTTTGCCGATGTTGGAGAGGTCGCGCATGATGCCGAGCGACACCGTCGACTTGCCGCAGCCGGATTCCCCGACGATGCCCATCGCCTCGCCGGGCATGACCGTGCAGGAGAAATCCATGACGGCCGGTATCTCGCCGCGGCGCGTGAAGAAGGAGATGGAGAGGTTTTCGATCTCGACGATCGGCTGAGCGTCTTTGATGTTCGTGGCTTTGACGGCTTCGTTCATCTGGGGACTCCCGTCAGTCTTTCATCGATTGTTCGCGCAGCGCGTCGGCGAGAAGATTGAGGCCGAGCACGAAGGACATCAGCGCGATGGTCGGCGGCAGCGCCGGGTGGATGAAGGAGCGCAGGAGCCGGCTGGCGTCCTTGATCGCGGTTCCCCAGTCCGGGCTTTCCGGCGCCAGCCCCAGGCCGAAATAGCCGAGCGTGCCGAGCAGGATGGTGGTGTAGCCGATGCGCAGGCACGCATCGACGATCAGCGGCCCCCGCGCGTTGGGCAATATCTCCCATAGCATGATGTACCACGGGCTTTCGCCGCGCGTCTGGGCGGCGGCGACGTAGTCGCGCGTCTTGATGTCCATGACCAGGCCGCGAACGATGCGGAATACGCCCGGGCTCGACGCGAACACCACGGCGACGAAGATGTTGAGCTGGTTCGGTTCGATCGAGACGATGCCGAACGGGTCCGCATCGAAGACCAAGCCGGCATAGATCCAGCCGCCGATCAAAAGCGTCAGGCCGATCTGGATGTAGACGCGGTCGGGGCGGTTCTTGAAGCGCGTGTAGAACAGCGCGGAAAAGAAGATGATCGGGAACAGGAAGAACAGTCCGGCCATGCCGTAGGGGATCGGCGTCTCCATGATGCCCGGGGTCACCAGCAGGTAGAAGAGCAGGATGACGGGGAATGCCAGCACCAGATTGGCCAGGAACGAGAGCACCGAATCGATGCGTCCGCCATAGTAGCCGGCAGGCAGCCCGAGCGTGATGCCGACCATCAGCGCGAACGCGGTGGCCGCCGGCGCGATGATCAGCACGATCTGGCTGCCATAGACCATGCGGGAAAACACATCGCGCGCCAGCTTGTCGCCGCCGAACAGATAGACCTGGCCGGATGCGGCGTCGATCGCGCCCGGCATGGCGTCCTTCATGATCGGGATTTGCGCCAGCGGATCGAAAGGGGCGATCGTGCCGGCGAAAATCGCCGTGAACAGCCAGAAGAAGCAGATGCCGACACCGACAATACCGACGCCCGAATCGAACAATTGTCCGTAGAGACCAAGCTTCTTCTTGTATGCGAAGCTTGCGCCCATGATGATCGCCAGCGCCAGCCAGACCGGCCAGAAGCGGGCGAGAACGCCGAGAAAGACCTGGAATCCGCCGATATGCTCCATGCCTACTGCACCCTTATGCGTGGATTGAGATAGGCGTAGCCGACATCCGAGATCAGCTGCGTGAACAGCACCACGAACACCGACACGAGCGAGCAGCCGAGCAGGAGGTCGATGTCGTTGTTGCCGGCGGCCTCAACCAGCGTGTAGCCAAACCCTTGATAGCGGAACATGACCTCGACGATGACGACGCCGGTCAGGAGCCACGGGAACTGCAGCATGATGACGGTGAACGGCGCAATCAGCGCATTGCGCAGCGCGTGCTTGATGACGACGCTGCCGAAGCTAAGCCCCTTGAGCCGGGCCGTGCGGATATATTGCTGCGTCATGACCTCGACCATCGAGGCCCGGGTCATGCGGGCGATGTAGCCGATGCCGTAGATCGCCATGGTCATGACCGGCAGGGTGAAATTGTAGAAGGTGATGCCCTGCCCCGTCGCCGAGGCGGCCGAGCCGTTCAGCCAGCCGAGCCATGAGGCGAAGATGACCGTGAAGATAACGCCCGAGACATATTCGGGCGTGGCTGTCGTGGCGATGGACGCCACGGAGAGACTTCGGTCGGTCCTGGTGCCTTCGCGCATCCCGGCCAGAATGCCGATGAGAAGCGAAATCGGAACCATCGTCACCATCACCCAGAACATCAGGATACCGGTGGCGCCGAGTGCGGGGAACAGCTTCGCGGCGACAGTGGTCTTGAATTTGGTCGAGCAACCGAAATCACCCTGGAGTACGCCAGAGAAGCGCGTCTCCGCGGGCTCGTTGCAATAGTTGAAGCGCGACACGGCCTTGCCGGTCGCGGGATCGATATTGGGATATTTGGGCCAGACGCCAAGCCACTGGCCGTAGCGGACGAAGAAGTTCTGGCGGTAGCCGTTCTTGACCAGCCAGCTTTCGATATGCTCGTCCGACGAGCGCATGTCGAGCTGACTGATCGACAGCTTGCGCAGGTTCGGCTCGAGATTGATCATGAAGAACACGACCATCGTCAGGCACAGCATGGTCATCACCATGGTGCCCAGACGGCGCAAAACGAAAGCAAGCATGTTCGCCCCCTGCCAGTCGGGTTGGGGTCAGATGCGATCAACCCATGAAAGTGTGGAGGGGAGCATGACGCTCCCCTCTCGACATTCGTTGCGGATCAAGCTTCGTCGAGCCAGACCTTGCCGAAATCATGCTCGAAGGTCGGGTGCATGCCGTGGTTCTTCACGGAAGCGGCCGAGTGGTTGTAGAGCTTGCGCCAGTAAGGCTGGATGATGATGCCCGAATCCTGCAGGATCTTCTGGATGTCGGCCATGACCACCTTGCGCTTCTCGGCGTCGGCGATGGAAAGCGCTTCGCCGATCTTGGCATCAAGATCCGGATTGGAGTAGGCGGCCTCATTCCATGCCTCGCCGGTGCGGTATGCGATCGAGATGACCTGGATGCCGAGCGGACGCATGTTCCAGTTGGTCATGGAATATGGATACTTCGTCCAGTCGTTCCAGAAGGTCGAGCCCGGCAGAACCGTGCGCTTGACCTTGATGCCGGCCTCGCGAAGCTGGGCGGCGATCGCATCGCCGGTGTTCTTGTGCCAGTCCTCGTCGACCGTGATCAGGTCGTGCTCGAAATCCGCCTGGCCGGCTTCCGCCATCAGCGCCTTGGCCTTTTCCATGTCGCGGGCGACCTTGGGAAGTTCCACATATTCCGGGTGGATCGGGCAGACATGGTGGTTTTCGGCCACCTCGCCGGCATTGCCGTAGCCGAGCTGGAGCACGACCGCGTTGTCGACCGCGAGCTGCAGTGCGTTGCGCACCTTCTGGTCTTCATAGGGCTTGTTGGCGACGTTGGTGCGCGCCACGATGGTCGAGGCGGTCACGACCTCCGACGTGGTGAGCCCGACGCCCTCGAGGATCGAGACATAGTCGGCGGTCGTCTCGTGGTTGGTGTGGACCTCGCCGGCCTCGAATGCCGAAACCATGGCCGAGGGATCGGTGCCGTAGTCGATGAACTCGACGCCGTCGAGCATGACGTCGCCGCCCCACCATGCGCCGTTCTCGCGGCGTTTGTAGACGACCTTCTGGCCGACATCGTAGGAGACCAGTTCAAACGGGCCGGTGCCGATGGGATGCTGGGCAAAGTTGGCGCCCTTTTCGTCGAAGGCGCGGTGCACGATCAGGCCGGGATAGTCGCATAGGTTCGGGATGAGCCCGATGTCCGACTTGGTCAGGGTGAGCTTCACCGTGTGGTCATCGACCTTGGTGATAGAGCCTTCGCGCAGCTTGCCCGTAGCCTCGTCGACCAGCGTGCCGAGGCGGCCGGGCATGGAATTGCCCTCGGCGCTCTTGTCGGCCCAGCGCGTGAAATTGTAGATCACATCGTCGGCGTTAAATGGATCGCCATTGGTCCAGGTGACGCCCTGGCGAACTTTCAGCGTATATTCGGTGGCTTCGTCGTTCACTTCCCAGCTTTCGATGAGGTAGGGCTCGAACGTGAAGTCGCGCGTGTATTTGACCAGCGGCTCGAGAGTCTGGCGCTGGGCGTTGGCGATCTCGGACCAGTCTGCGGTGCGCGGATCCTTCGGATCCTTGATCGACATGGCGACCTTGATGACGCCGCCTTTCTTGGGAGTCTCCTGCGCGACGGCAGCCGTCGGCGCGGCAAGCCCGATCATACCGTAAGCCATCGCCGTCGAGGCGCCGAACACGCTAGCCATCGCAAGAAATTCGCGGCGATCTATGCCGCCCGCCTTCACGCTTTCCGCCATCTTGACGATGTGATCCGGAACGCGATCCCCATTACTCTTGTAGAACGTCATCGCAAACTCCCATTGTTGGCTTTCTGCCGATTATCATTCCGCATCCGGCCAACGATGTCAAAGAAAGGCCGGGTTGGGAACCCCGCTGCGGAATGTGCAACTTTGATTGGGAAGCAGTTCGCGCGAATGCGACAACGTTGGCGCAAAATTGCTATTGCGCGGCGGATTCGGGCGGAATCTTTCGTCAAATTAAACTGTGACATTCGCAGCGGTTTCGACAGCGCCAGAACGGCAAGCCCGTGATGCCACCGGCATCGACGCGCGCCGACCATGCGGCCGGCGGGCGTATGGCCATCCGTTCGCCGATGCGCTAATTCACAACCTGAGCTTGAAATAAATCGGCGCAAGTCCACCGGTCATTCGCAAAGCGGCCACAATCGGCAAATCAGATTTGCCGCGCGGCGAAAGATCATTGCGGGCAGAGCCGTAGGTTTCACGCCAGCAACGTTGTTATCCGTGACAGGCGGGGGTCCTGTCCCGTTTCGATTTGACAGGCTATATTGAAGCTACGTCACGTCGTTCACGGCAGCAGCATTTGGAGGGGATTATGTCACTGCGCGCGGTTCGTGGTTTTTCTGCTTTCCTTTTCCTCTTCTTTTCCTGGCTTGCGCCAGCCCTGGCCGCGGATGCGAGAACGGTCGTCACCACGCAGAACCAGGACTATTTTGGCTTCGACCTGCGGTCCGAGCAGAACGTCACGCTCGACCAGTGCAAGTCCACCTGCCTCGGCGATTCGGCCTGCCGCGCCTTCACCTACAATACGAAGGCGAAATGGTGCTTCCTCAAGTCGGATTTCGCGACGCTTAAGCCGTTCAACGGTGCGGTTGCCGGCAAGGTCGTCACGATCGGCAGCGATCCGGATATCGGCGCGCCGCCGGAACTGGCCTTCCTGCCGCAATGGCTGCCGGAAGAAGCCGCAAAATATCGCGGCCGGCTGACCAATGGAATGAATGCGGTCGGCGAAGAAGGGCTCGCGGCGCTGACGGAGGCCGGCGAATACGCCATGCTGACCGGCGATCCGCGCGCCGCCGCCCAGAAATTCCGCGGCGCAATCGCTATTTCGCCTGACGACGGCCGACTGTGGCTCGGTCTCGCCCGCGCGATCATGACGGAGCCGGCGGCGGACAGCGCCAAAACCGCCGAGCGCGAGCGCGACTTCACCGATGCGGCGCTGAACGCCTACAAGCTTCTGCGCACCGCCGCCACGCGCGCCGACGCGCTGGCCGTGCTCTCTGTCGGCCTCGACCGCCGCGAATTCCATCGCGACGCGCTGCGGGCCTACGAGGCGAGCCTCGCCTTGGTGAATTCGGCGGAGGTCCGGGCCGAATACGACGACCTGAAGGCGCGCAAAGGCTTCCGCGTCGTCGAGCATTCCATCGAGGCCGACAGCGCCTCGCCGCGCGTCTGCGTGCAGTTTTCCGACGAACTGGTCAAGACCGGCGTCGACTATGCGCCCTTCGTGACCATCGACGATGCAGCGCCCAAGGCCATCGAGGCCAATGGCCGGCAGATCTGCGTCGAGGGCCTGGAGCACGGACGCCACTACCGCGTAGCGTTCCGTCCCGGCCTGCCCGCCGCCTTAGGCGAGGTCATCGGAACGCCGGTTGTGCTGGAGGTCTATGTCCAGGATCGCGCTGCGTCCGCCCGCTTCACCGGCGACAGCTTCGTCCTGCCATCTAGCGCGAGGCGCGGCATTCCGATCGTCACCATCAACATGACGACGGCCGACCTAAAACTCTTCCGCATCGGCGACCGCTCGCTCGCCCAGCTCCTGACCGGTCACCAATTCCTGCGCCAGCTCGACGGCTACGACATCGGCAATATCCGCGACCAGATCGGCGAGCCGATCTGGGAAGGCCGGATCGAGATCGCCAACGAGCTGAACAAAGAGGTGACCACTTCGTTTCCGGTCGACGAAGCTTTGCCGAACCGCGAGCCAGGCGTCTATGTGCTGACGGCGCAGCCGCAGAACGACACCGGCGAAGACTGGGATTCGCGTGCCACGCAGTGGTTCGTCGTCTCTGATATCGGTCTTTCCACCTACACCGGCCAGGACGGGCTCAACGTCTTCGCCCGCTCGCTAGGATCAGCCAAGCCGCTCGCCGACATCGAACTGACGCTGCTGGCCCGCAACAACGAGATCCTCGGCACCGCCACCACCAATGCCGAAGGCCGCGCAATTTTCATGCCCGGCCTGACCCGCGGCGACGGCGGCATGGCGCCGGCGGTGCTGACGGCGAGCCAGGACGACAAGGATTTCGTCTTCCTGGACATGACGCGCGCCGGCTTCGACCTGTCGGATCGCGGCGTGACAGGCCGCGCTGCGCCCGGCGCGCTCGACGTCTATGCCTGGACCGAGCGTGGCATCTACCGCGCCGGCGAGGAAGTGCATGTCGCGGCGCTCGCGCGCGACGACACGGCAAAGGCCGTCGAGAACCTGCCGCTCACCTTCATCTTCTCGCGCCCCGACGGCGTCGAGGACCGCCGCATCATCTCCGACGGCGTCAATGCCGGCGGTCATGCGGTCGACCTGACGCTTTCGCCCAACGCCATGCGCGGCACCTGGACGGTCAACATCCACACTGATCCGAAGGAAGCCGCGATCGTAAGCCATATGTTCCTGGTCGAGGATTTCGTTCCCGACCGGATCGAATTCGACCTGACCAGCGATACCGACGAGATCGCGGCGGGTGAGACCGCCAACGTCACCGTCGACGGACGCTTCCTTTATGGCGCGCCGGCGGCGGGCCTGGCGCTCGAAGGCGAGGTCACGCTGTCCACGATGCGCGAATGGGAGCGCTTCGACGGCTATTCCTTCGGCCTGGTCGACGAGCAGGACGATGGCGCCAGCCGCATGCCGCTGACCGGATTGCCGCTCGTTGGCGACGACGGCAAGGCGACCTTCCCGGTCCAGATCGGGCAACTGCCTTCTACAACGCGCCTGCTCAACGCCGAAGTAACGGTGCGCATGCGCGAGAGCGGCGGCCGCGCGGTCGAGGAGGCGATCGACATCGAAATCCGCCCGCAAGGCACGATGATCGGCATCAAGCCCGAATTCTCCGGCGATGAGGTCCCGCAGGGCTCGACCGCCAAGTTCGGAGTCATCGCCGTCGATCCGGACGGCAACCGCCAGGCGCTGACCGGTGCGCAATGGTCGCTGGTCAAGGTCGAGCGCAATTATCAATGGTATCGCAACGGCTCCTACTGGAATTATGAGCCGGTAACCTTCACCAAGGCCGTCGCCAACGGGCAGGTCGATATCGGCGCCGACGGCGCGGCTGAGGTGTCTGTGTCGGTCGACTGGGGTCGCTACCGGCTCGAGGTCGAAACCGCCGACCCGGCCGGTCCGGCGACAAGCGTCGAGTTCGACGCCGGCTGGTATGTCGAGGCCTCGTCGACGGAAACGCCGGACGCGCTCGAGATCGCGCTCGACAAGGAGAGCTATGCGGCGGGCGAGACCGCCAAGCTTCAGGTTTCGCCGCGCTTCGCCGGCGAGCTCCTGGTCACCGTCGGCGCCGACAAGCTCCTGACCACGGTCACGGCTACGGTTCCCGAAGGCGGCACGACCGTCGATATTCCGGTCGGCGCCGACTGGGGCGCGGGCGCTTATGTCACCGCCACGCTCTACCGGCCAGGCGAGGCGCAAGAATCGCGCATGCCGGCCCGCGCCATCGGCGTGAAATGGCTGTCCGTCGATCCCGGCGCGAAAAAGCTCGCAGTGGCGATAACACCGCCCGAAAAAGCCTCGCCGCGCCAGACCCTGTCGATCCCGGTCGCTGTAACCGGCGCCGCTCCGGAAAGCGACGCCTATGTGATGGTCGCCGCGGTCGACGTCGGCATCCTCAATCTGACGGACTACAAGACGCCCGATCCGGAAGCGTGGTTCTTCGGCCAGCGCCAGCTCGGCCTCGAACTGCGCGACCTTTACGGCCGGCTGATCGACGGCTCGCTGGGTACGGCCGGAAGACTACGCACAGGCGGCGACGGCGCGGCGATGACCGCCGAAGGCAGCCCGCCGACTGAGAAGCTGGTCGCTTTCTTCTCCGGCCCGGTGAAGCTCGATGCCGACGGCAAGGCCATCGTCGGCTTCGACATCCCGCAGTTCAACGGCACCGTGCGCATCATGTCGGTCGCTTGGACGAAGGAGGCCGTCGGCCATGCTTCGGCCGATGTGATCGTGCGTGATCCGGTGGTCGTCACCGCCGGCCTGCCACGCTTCCTCGCTCCCGGCGACGCCGCCGTGATGCGGCTCGACATCGCCAATACCGATGCGCCGGACGGCGACTATTCGCTCGCCATCGAAACCACCGGTGACCTCTCAACCGGCAGCGCCGCGCTGCCGGACAAGCTGCAACTCACCGCCGGCAAGCGCCAGACGCTGACCGTTCCGCTGATCGCCCAGACGGCGGGAGATGCGGGCATCACCATCCGCCTTGCCCATGCCGGCGGGCTGACGGTCGAGCAGAAGCTCTCGATCCCGGTCCGTCCGGCGGCGATGCCGGTCACCACCCGCATGGTCGTCGATCTTGGGCCAAACGGCAAAAGCCTGCGCATCGACCGCGAATTGCTGGCGGCGAGCCTGCTGCCCGGCGCCTATGTCAGCGTCGGCGTTTCGCCGGCTTCCGCCTTCGACGTGCCTTCGCTGCTGATGACGCTGGACCGCTATCCGTATGGCTGCGCCGAGCAAACCACCAGCCGCGCGCTGCCGCTGCTCTATGTCAGCGAGCTTTCGGCCACCGCCGGCATGGAGGACGATCCGAACCTGCGCGGCCGCATCCAGGAAGCGATCTATCGCGTGCTCAACTATCAGTCCTCGACGGGCAGTTTCGGCCTGTGGTCGCCGGGTTCGGGCGACCTCTGGCTCGATTCCTACGTCACCGACTTCCTGACCCGGGCGCGCGAACAGAAATACGACGTGCCCAGCGAGGCCATGATGCTGGCGCTGAACAACCTCCAGAATTCGCTGTCCTACGACATCGACCTGGAAGACCGCGGCAGCGAGATCGCCTATGCGCTCTATGTGCTGGCGCGCAACAAGAAAGCCTCGGTCGGCGATTTGCGCTATTATTCCGACACGCAGATCGAGGCGTTCTCGAGCCCGATGGCTGTCGCCCAGCTTGCGGCGAGCCTCGCCCTTTATGGCGACGCGCAGCGATCCGCGTCGGCCTTCACGACCGCGCTGCAATTGGCCAAAGCCAATGCCGAGCACAACTACTACCGCTCCGACTACGGCTCGCGGCTTCGCGACGGCGCGGCGATGCTGGCGCTGGCGGCCGAAAGCCGCCCGATGCCGGCCGTGGTTCCCGAACTGATCGAGCTCGTCTCGGCTGAACGCCGCGTGGCGTCCTACACCAGCACCCAGGACGAGGCCTGGATGCTGCTCGCCACCGGCGCCATGAAAGCCAACAGCGAAGCTATCAAGCTGACGGTCAATGACGCGACGCACACCGGCGCCTATTCCGAGCGGCTGACCGGGACGGAACTCCTCGACAACCCGCTGGTCATCGCCAACACCGGCCCGGACCCGGTGCAGGCGGTGATCACCACCGTCGCCGCGCCCGCACAGCCCTTGCCGGCCGGCGGCGACGGCTTCACCATAGAGCGCACTTACTACCGCCTCGACGGAACCGAAGCCAATGTCACCCAGGCGACGCAGAACGAGCGCTTCGTCGTGGTGCTGAAGGTCGCGGAACTGAGCGACTGGCCGTCGCGAGTCCTTATCACCGACCTGCTGCCCGCCGGCTTCGAGATCGACAATCCGCGCCTGATGTCGAGCGCCGACCTCGCCAACTTCTCGTGGCTTGCCCGAACGGAGGCGGCGCACCTCGAATTCCGCGACGACCGCTTCGTCGCGGCGTTCAACCGCGAGCAAGGCAGCGACCGGTCCGTCACGGTGGCTTATGTGGTGCGCGCGGTGACGCCCGGCGTCTATGCGCATCCGGCAGCGAGCGTGGAAGACATGTACCGCCCGCAATTTTCGGCGCGAACGGCGACGGGCATGATGGAGGTCAAGGCGCCGTGAGGCGCCCCAAACTGGCGAACATGACGCTGCCCCTCACCTGCCTGCCGGCATCCTCTCCCCGTAAAAACGGGGAGAGGAAAGACTACCGCAACGTCGACGCCCCCCTCTCCCCGTTCTTCACGGGGAGAGGGTAAGGGTGAGGGGCAGCGCCATGCCGGCCCGCAAAATTCTTAGAAAAGCGTCTCTCGCCTGCGCCGCCGGTGCCGGTTTCATCGCCTTGACCTTTGCCACCCTTCACAGCCTCGACCGCGCCTTCCCGCCTCCGCTGCCGGAAAAACTCGCCGTCTCGACCGAAGTCGTGGACCGCGACGGCGCGCTGCTGCGCGCCTTCGCCACGCCGGACGGCCGCTGGCGGCTGGCGGCGAACCTCGACCAGGTCGATCCGCAATTCGTCGAGATGCTGATCGCCTATGAGGACAAGCGCTTCCACGAGCACAAAGGCGTCGATCCGCTGGCGCTGCTGCGGGCGGCGGGGCAATTCGCAGGCAACGGCCGCATCGTCTCCGGCGGCTCGACGCTTTCCATGCAGCTTGCCCGGCTGATCGAGCCGCGCGCAAGCCGCAGCATCGCCTCGAAGCTGCGCCAGATTGCTCGAGCCGTCCAGATCGAGCGGCGGCTGACGAAGCGCGAAATCCTCGAGCGCTACCTGACGCTGGCGCCCTATGGCGGCAATCTCGAAGGCGTGCGCGCCGCTTCGCTCGCCTGGTTCGGCAAGGAGCCGAAACGGCTGAGCGTTTCGGAAGCGGCCCTTCTCGTCGCACTGCCGCAGCTGCCCGAAAAGCGCCGGCCGGACCGTCATCCGCAAGCCGCGCATGCGGCGCGCGATCGCGTGCTCGAACGCATGGTGGCGGCCGGATTGCTCGGCGAACGGGAAGCCGTCCGCGCCGCGACCGAGGATGCTCCGGGCAGACGCCTCGCGCTGCCGGCGCTCGCCGCCCACGCAGCCGACGCCGCCCTGCGCACCGAGCCGGAGAAAACCCGGCACCAATTGACCCTGAAGACGAGCGTCCAGCAGGGACTGGAAGCGGTCGCGCGCGACGCGGCGGCAAAGCTCGGGCCGCGCATTTCGGTGGCCATGGTGCTGGCAGACGCCCGCACCGGCGAGATTCTCGGCGAAGTCGGATCGGCCGATTATTTCGACGCCAGCCGGTCCGGGTGGATCGACATGACGAAGACGCGGCGTTCGCCCGGTTCGACGCTGAAACCCTTCATCTACGGGCTGGCTATCGAACAAGGGCTGGTGGCGCAGGAAACGCTGATCGAGGATCGCCCCGCCGACTTCGCCGGCTACCGGCCGAAAAATTTCGACATGAGCTACCAGGGCGATGTCAGCGTCAGGCAGGCGCTGCAGCTTTCGCTCAACGTGCCGGCGGTGCGGCTGCTCGACGCGGTCGGGCCGGCGCGGCTCGTGGCGCGCTTCCGCCAGGCCGGCGTGACGCCCGAGCTTCCGCCGGGCGAGACGCCCGGCCTTGCCATCGGCCTCGGCGGCGTCGGCGTGTCGCTGCGCGATCTGGTGCAGCTTTACACCGGCTTTGCCAATGACGGACGGGCGAAGCATCTGCGCAACGGGACGGAGGCCGAGGAGCCGCCGTCTGCCGAGGGCGTCATTCTGGAAGCGCAGGCGGCGTGGCAGGTAACCGACATGCTGGCCGGCGTCAGGCCGCCGGAGGGTGCCGCCCCGCGCGGCATCGCCTACAAGACCGGCACCTCCTACGGCTACCGAGACGCCTGGTCGATCGGCTATGACGGCCGCCATGTCCTCGGCGTCTGGGTCGGACGTGCCGACGCCGGCTCCGTGCCCGGCCTGTCCGGCTATGTCTCGGCGGCGCCCATCCTGTTCAAAGGCTTCGCCAAGTCAGGGCTTGCAGCTGTGCCCCTGCCCCGCGCGCCGGCCGGCGTTTTTCATGCCAAGCGCGAGGACCTGCCGGTCACGCAGGAACGCTTCGGTCCGGGCGGTGACGGAGTTGCCGTCGCCGCGATCTCCGAGCCTGCACCGCAGATCGTCTTTCCGCCCGACGGGGCGCGCGTCGAACTCGGCGCTTCCTCAGCCGAGGCGACGCCATTGGTCCTGAAATTGCAGGGCGGCCGCGCGCCGTTCCGCTGGCTGGCCAACGGCAAGCCGCTGACCGAGACCATCCGCCGCCGCACGGCCACGTGGCAGCCGGACGGTACGGGCTATTCGACACTGACGGTGATCGACGCAGCCGGCCGCGCGGCCAGCGTTCGGGTGTTCGTGGAATAGGGCTTCGCTGCCGCGAATTGCATGAGATCACCGGGCAGTTGAGCGCTGGCTGAAACTCACGAAAAATCAACAAGTTTAGTCTTGTATTTCAAGTTGGCCGATTTTATTCCGGATTGGGCGAAACGGGGCGTTCCGCCATGATTTGCGCACAAACGATCGCCATGGGCGGATGCGATCGAATTCTCATGAACCGTCTCCGGCATGCTCACTAGAAAAGGCAAATACGGCCTGAAGGCTCTCGTGCATCTTTCGGGAATGCCGGTTGGCCAGCTTGCGTTCGTCAACGACATCGCCGTTGCCAACAACATTCCCAAGAAATTTCTCGACGCCATCTTAGGCGAGCTGCGCAATGCCGGATTCGTGCAAAGCCGCAAGGGCAAGGAAGGCGGATACCGCCTCGCCCGGCCGGCCGCCGACATCAAGATCGGCCATGTCATACGGGTGCTGGACGGTCCGCTCGCGCCGATCCCCTGCGCCAGCCGCACACGCTACCAGCGCTGCGACGATTGCGACGAGGCAACCTGCCAGGTCCGGCACATGATGATCGATGTCCGTCAGGCGATAGCGGAAGTGCTGGACAACCGCAGCCTGGCCGCCATGCGCGATGCGGCCAACGACGAGCTGCTGGCGGACGTCAAGCATAGTAGCTGACGCGGGTTCGCGGGCTGGAGAGGAACACGCCTGTCGCCCGGAATTCTCCGGCTCCTTCCATCCGGCCCCTGACCCGCGGCGCAACCTCCCTCACGAAGGTTTCGATGTCGCGCGGCTGCGCAAGGTCGTGGAGCACGAACGCGCTTACGCCGAGAGCACGGTAATCGTTGAGCGCCCGGGCGACCTGCTCGGCGGTCCCGACAAGGCGCGTGGCCTCGGTTGCCGCCGGAAGCTGCTCGGCCCTCGCCAAAGCCTCTGCTCGCGTCGCTGCCACAATCGGCTGAACCGGAGCCGAATACCTGATCTTGTCTGCCCTGCCGTGGTGGGCCGCCGCCGCCTGCACCCGCGAAACGATCTGCCGCGTCTCCGTGATCGATCCCGCCGGCAGCGCAAAGATTTCGGCATGCCTGGCCGCGACCTTGATGGCGGTTCCGGAGGCTCCGCCGAGCATCAACGGCACCTGCGCCCGCCCGAAAGGCTTCGCGCCGACGTGGCCGTTCCTGATGCTGTAGAACGGGCCTTCGTGGTCGAACGGCTTGTCGTTGGCCCACAAGCGCTTCAGCAGAACGAGGTACTCGTCGGTGCGGGCGAACGCCGCCTCATGGTCGAGGTCGCATTGCCCGGCGACGACCTGGATTGCCAGGCGTCCGCCGCTCAACTGGTCGAGCGTGGCGAATTGCTGGGCGGCGACAGTCGGCGCGACGATGTCGGCGCAGTGCGAGACGATCACGCCCAGCGATGCCGTGTTGTGCAGGATGAACGAGGCGAGCTGCCCGTTGTCCGGCAGGCCCAGCGGATCGGCAATCAGAAATCGCTCGAAACCAGCGCGTTCGACGGCGCGCGCCTGAGTACGGATTTCATTCTGACGGGTCAGAAATTCCGGCGATTGCGCCGCCTGCGGGATGGTCCATCGTTCGGCGCGGCTGGTGAATTCGACATGCATGGCACTCTCCTTCATCATCGTCCCGGCCGCGAATCCGTACGGATTTGCGGCAATCGATTGTCGATATCGGAATGCTTGCTTTGCGCTTTCTCTACCGGTTCAAGCCGGGTTTCTCAGGGGACCAGCCCGAGGACGAGCGCCACCGTGAACCCGAAGGCCACGGCAAATACAACCGTTTCGATGCGCGAGCGAACCGTCGTGGTGTGGGCGCGGAACGCCTGCCGGCCGGCTTTGACAGAAGTCTGCAGCATGATCGACCTCCCTTATTCGGGTTAGTCTATGAATTTTATAGACATTGTCGATTGCAAAATTTTCGCCGTTCCTGGTGAATTATTCCCAGTGGACCGAAACCGGCAGCAAACGCTTCCCGAAGCTTCTGGTTCCGCGTTTTTTCGAGCTTTCCGCTTTTTTCGAGCCCGCGTCCGGCAAACCGGGTTTCCCAAAATAATTTCACGGATCTCGACGGCCACAGGAAGACCGGAAAAATCCGCGCCAGGACATACCGCGACATGAATGGCTGGCATGGCACGGCGCTCGCGCCATATAATTTCGCGCCGATGAATTCGTTCCTGCCGACGCCGCCGTCGCCGCCGATCAGGCGGGCCAGGTGGGCTTGATCGCCGGTTGCGGCGGTGGAATGAATGCCTGCAGCCACCCGTCCGTCGGCTCGGAGTATCACGGATGCCCCTGGAAAAAGTTCTCAGCCTCCACGTTCCGGAACCGGAAGTGCGGCCGGGCGGTACGCCTGATTTCTCCAACGTTCCGATCCCCAAGGCGGGTTCCGTTCCGCGGCCGGAGGTGGATGTCGATCCGCGCGAGATCCGCGACCTCGCCTATTCGATCATCCGCGTCTTGAATCGCGAAGGCGAAGCGGTCGGGCCATGGGCCGGCACGCTGACCGACGAGGAACTTTCCGAGGGCCTGCGCCACATGATGACGCTGCGCTCCTTCGACGCCCGCATGCAGATGGCGCAGCGCCAGGGCAAGACCTCCTTCTACATGCAGCATATGGGCGAGGAGGCCGTAAGCTGCGCCTTCCGCAAGGCGCTCCTGCCCGGCGACATGAACTTTCCGACCTACCGCCAGGCCGGCCTGCTGATCGCCGGCGGCTATCCGATGGTCGAGATGATGAACCAGATCTATTCCAACGAGCGCGACCCGCTGAAGGGGCGACAACTGCCGGTCATGTATGCCTCTAAGGATCACGGCTTCTTCTCGATCTCCGGCAACCTGACCACGCAGTATATCCAGGCGGTCGGCTGGGCGATGGCCTCGGCGATCAGGAACGACACGAAAATCGCGGTCGGGTGGGTCGGCGACGGCGCCACCGCTGAGAGCGACTTCCATGCCGCGCTGGTCTTCGCCTCGACCTACAAGGCGCCGGTCGTGCTCAACATCGTCAACAACCAGTGGGCGATCTCGACCTTCCAGGGCATTGCGCGCGGCGGCTCCGGCACGTTTGCGGCGCGCGGCCTCGGCTTCGGCATTCCGGCGCTCAGGGTGGACGGCAACGACTATCTGGCCGTGCACGCCGTCGCCAAATGGGCGACCGAGCGCGCGCGCAGAAACCTCGGGCCGACGCTGATCGAACACGTCACCTACCGCGTCGGCGCGCATTCGACCTCCGACGACCCGTCCGCCTACCGGCCAAAGGAGGAATCCGCGGCATGGCCGCTGGGCGACCCGGTGCTGCGGCTGAAGAACCATCTGATCGTGCGCGGCCTCTGGTCGGAGGAACGCCACAAGCAGGCGGAGGCCGAAATCCTCGATACGGTGATCGCCGCGCAGAAGGAAGCGGAGAGCCACGGCACGCTGCACGCCGGAGGCAAGCCCTCGGCGCGCGACATGTTCGAGGGCGTCTATGCCAAGATGCCGCCGCATCTGCGCCGCCAGCGCCAGCAGGCGGGGGTGTAGTCCATGCCACGAAAAACCATGATCGAGGCGATCCGCGACGCCATGGACGTGTCGATGGGCAAGGACGACAACGTCGTCGTGTTCGGCGAGGATGTCGGCTATTTCGGCGGCGTGTTCCGCTGCACTCAAGGGCTGCAGCAGAAATACGGCGTCACCCGCTGCTTCGATGCGCCGATCAGCGAGTTGGGCATCGTCGGCGCGGCGATCGGCATGGCCGCCTACGGCCTGCGCCCCTGCGTCGAGGTGCAGTTCGCCGACTACGTCTATCCGGCCTACGACCAGATCGTCTCGGAAGCCGCGCGCATCCGCTACCGCTCCAATGGCGAGTTCACCTGCCCGATGGTCATCCGCATGCCGACCGGCGGCGGCATTTTCGGCGGCCAGACCCACAGCCAGAGCCCTGAAGCGCTGTTCACCCACGTCTCGGGCCTCAAGGTGGTCGTCCCCTCCAATCCGCACGACGCCAAGGGGTTGCTGATCGCCTCGATCGAGGACCCCGATCCGGTCATCTTCCTGGAGCCGAAACGGCTCTATAACGGCCCCTTCGACGGCCATCACGAGCGGCCGGTGACGCCGTGGTCGAAGCATCCGCTCGGCGAGGTTCCGGACGGCCATTATTCCACTCCCCTAGGAAAGGCCGAGATCAGGCGGCAGGGCGCGGACGTGACCATCCTCGCCTACGGCACCATGGTCTATGTCGCCGAAGCCGCGGCCGAGGAAACCGGCATCGACGCCGAGATCATCGACTTGCGTACGCTCCTGCCGCTCGACCTCGACGCCATCGTCGCCTCGGTGAAAAAGACCGGGCGGTGCGTCGTCGTGCACGAGGCGACGCTGACCTCCGGCTTCGGCGCGGAACTGGCGGCACTGGTGCAGCAGCACTGCTTCTACGAACTCGAAGCGCCGATCGCCCGCGTCACCGGCTGGGACACGCCATATCCGCATGCCCAGGAATGGGACTATTTTCCGGGTCCGGCCCGCGTCGGCCAGGCGCTGCGCGAAACGATGGAAGCTTAGATGTCGAAAGTCCCGCCAAGAACTTGCCCCTCACCCTTACCCTCTCCCCGTGAAGAACGGGGAGAGGGAGACATCTGCGTCGCTGCCATTCGCCAACGTCAGAGACTGGCAGCAGCGTTGACGCCCCCTCTCCCCGTCCGTCACGGGGAGAGGGTAAGGGTGAGGGGCAGCGTCAACCTATCCGGCAGGGGGCTTCGTCATGGGTGAACACACGATCAAACTCCCGGACGTCGGCGAAGGCGTGGCGGAGGCCGAACTCGTAGAATGGCATGTCAAGGTCGGTGATCTGGTGCGCGAGGATTCGATCCTGGCAGCCGTCATGACCGACAAGGCGACCGTCGAAATCCCCTCTCCCGTCGACGGCGAGATCACCTGGCTGGGCGCGGAGATCGGCGACACGGTCGCCGTCGGCTCGCCATTGATCCGGCTGAAGGTGGACGGCGATAAGGAAATTCCCGCCGTGGAAGCGGCGCCGGCGAAATCGGCCATGGATGACGGCCAGGAGGAAGCGCCGCTGGCAGACGGCTTGGCTGAAGAGGGCGAGACAGTCCCGCCGCCTCCGGCGAAGCCTGCCACAGCCGCTCCGGTTAAAGTCGCCGCGGCAAAGCCCGCGGCGCCGGCGAAACCGGCTGCGAGGCCCGCAATCGGGGGCGCGCCGCGCCCTGAGGGCGAAAGGCCGCTCGCCGCGCCTGCTGTCCGTCTCCGGGCGAAGGAGGCCGGCGTCGATCTGCGCCAGGTTCCGGGCAGCGGCCCCGCCGGCCGCATCACCCATGAAGACCTCGACGCCTTCATCGCCCGGGGCCCGCAGGCGGCGCGTCCAACCGGCCTGCAGCGCAACGACACGGTCGAAGACATCAAGATCGTCGGCCTGCGCAGGAAAATCGCGGAAAAGATGGCGCTGGCGAAATCGCGCATTCCGCACATCACCTATGTCGAGGAGATCGACGTGACGGCGCTGGAGGATCTGCGCGCGGCGCTCAACAAGGGCAAGCGCGCCGACCAGTCCAAGCTGACGGTGCTGCCCTTCCTGATGCGCGCGATGGTCAAGGCCATTGCCGAACAGCCGGGCTTGAACGCCATTTTCGACGACGAGGCCGGCATCGTGCACCGCCATGGCGGCGTCCATATCGGCATCGCCGCGCAGACCGCGTCGGGGCTGGTCGTGGCGGTCGTCAAGCACGCCGAGGCGCGCGACCTCTGGGACTGCGGCGCCGAGGTCAACCGGCTGGCCGAAGCGGCCAAGGCCGGCACGGCCACCCGCGAGGAACTATCGGGCTCGACCATCACCATCACCTCGCTCGGCGCGATGGGCGGCGTTGCGACCACGCCGGTCATCAACCATCCGGAAGTGGCGATCGTCGGGGTCAACAAGATGATGATCCGCCCTGTCTGGGACGGAACGCAATTCATCCCGCGCAAGATGATGAACCTGTCGTCCTCCTTCGACCACCGCGTCGTCGACGGCTGGGACGCGGCGGTGTTCGTCCAGCGCATCAAGACGCTGCTGGAAACGCCGGCGCTGATCTTCATCGAAGGCTGAGAGCATGAAAGAAATCTCCTGCAAGCTTCTGATCGTCGGTGCGGGTCCGGGCGGCTATGTCTGCGCCATCCGGGCAGGGCAGCTCGGCGTCGACACCGTGATCGTCGAGGCGAAGAAGCCGGGCGGCACCTGCCTGACCGTCGGCTGCATCCCTTCCAAGGCGCTGATCCACGCCGCCGAGGAATTCGAGAAGATCGCCCACATGGCCAACAGCAAGAGCCCGCTCGGCATCTCGCTGTCGACGCCCAAGCTCGACCTTGCGAAGACAATCGCCTGGAAGGACGGCATCGTCGGTCGGCTGACCGGCGGGGTTTCGGGCCTGCTCAAGAAGGCGAAGGTGAAGACGGTCCATGGGTGGGCGAGATTCCGCGACGGCAAGACGGTCGAGGTCGAGACCGAGACCGGCATCCAGGTGATCCGCGCCGAGACGGTGGTGATCGCCACCGGCTCCAACTCGGTCGAACTGCCGTCCCTGCCCTTCGGCGGTCCGGTGATTTCATCGACCCAGGCGCTGGCGCTGACGAAGCTGCCGGAACGGCTCGTCGTGGTCGGCGGCGGCTATATCGGGCTGGAGCTAGGCACCGCCTTTGCCAAGCTCGGCTCGAAGGTGAGCGTCGTCGAGGCCGAGCCGCGCATCCTGCCGCAATATGATGCCGAACTGACCCGTCCGGTCGCCAAGCGGCTTTCCGAACTCGGCGTCGAGGTGCTGACCGGGGCCAAAGCCAAGAGCCTGTCGCCGAAGGGCGACGCGCTGCTGGTCGAGGCAGCCGAGGGGACCGGAAAAAACTCGCCGCCGACAAGGTGCTGGTGACGGTCGGGCGCAAGCCCGCGACGGAAGGCTGGGGGCTCGAAGAACTCGTCCTCGACAGGGCCGGAAAGGCGATCCGCATCGACGACCAGTGCCGCACCTCGATGCGCGGCGTCTATGCGATCGGCGACGTCACCGGCGAGCCGATGCTGGCGCACCGGGCCATGGCGCAGGGCGAGATGGTCGCCGAGATCGTCGCCGGCCACAAACGGAACTGGGACAAGCGCTGCATACCGGCGATCTGCTTCACCGACCCGGAAGTTGTGACGGCCGGCTTGTCGCCTGACGAAGCGAGGAAGGCGGGCGCCGAGATCAAGGTCGGCCAGTTTCCGTTCTCGGCCAATGGCCGCGCCATGACCAAGCTCGGCGAGGAAGGCTTTGTCCGCGTCGTCGGCCGCGCCGACAATCACGTCGTGCTCGGCATCCAGGCCGTCGGTCACGGCGTCTCCGAGCTATCGACCGCCTTCGGCCTAGCGATCGAAATGGGAGCGCGGCTGGAGGACATCGCCGGCACGATCCACGCGCACCCCACGCAGGGCGAGGGTTTCCAGGAAGCCGCGCTCAAGGCGCTGGGGCACGCGCTCCATATTTGAGGGCGTGGGTTTTTCCGCCACGGTCAGTGCCGCCCCTCACCTGCCTGCCGGCATCCTCTCCCCGTGAAGAACGGGGAGAGGAGAGATTGCCGCAACGCTGACGCCCCCCTTCACGGGAGAGGGTAAGGGCGAGGGGCAGGCGCCGTACTCTTCCGTTATTCCCCGTACCCAACGATCCCCTTGATCTCGAGAAAATCGTGGATCGCCCAGTCGGCGTATTCGCGGCCGTTGCCGGACTGCTTGTAGCCGCCGAACGGGGCGAACGTGTCCCATTCCGGGTAGTTGAGGTACACCGAGCCGGCGCGCATTTTTGACGCGACGCGGCGGGCGCGCTCGATATTTTCCGACTGGACGTAGGCGGCGAGGCCGTAGACCGTGTCATTGGCGATGCGGATCGCGTCCTCCTCGTCCTGGTAGGACATGATCGAAAGCACCGGCCCGAAAATCTCCTCGCGTGCGATGGTCATATCGGGCGTGACGTGGCCGAACACGGTCGGCCGCACATAATAGCCGCGGTTGAGGTTTTCGGGACGGCCCGGTCCGCCAGTCACCAGCGTCGCACCTTCCGAAATGCCGCTTTCGATCAGCCGCTGGATCTTGTCGTATTGAAGCTGGCTGACCACCGGCCCGAGTTTGGTTTCGGTCGAGCGCGGATCGCCGACACTGTGGGCATCGGCGGCCTCCTTGGCCACTGCCAGTGCTTCGTCGTGGCGGTCGGCTGGAACCAGCATGCGGGTCGGTGCATCGCAGGACTGGCCGCTATTGCCGAAGCAGCCATTGACGCCCTCGCGCACCGCATGGGCGAAGTTCGCGTCGGGCAGGATGATGTTGGGCGATTTGCCGCCGAGTTCCTGCGCCACGCGCTTGACCGTATCGGCGGCGGTCTTGGCCACGATGATGCCGGCGCGGGTCGAGCCGGTGAACGACACCATGTCGACGTCGGGGTGGCCGGCCATGACCTGCCCGACTTCGGGGCCGGTGCCGTTGACGAGGTTGAAGACGCCTTTGGGCACGCCGGCCTCGTGCATGATCTCGGCAAAGACGATGCCGCTGATCGGCGCGATTTCCGAGGGCTTCAGCACAACGGTGCAGCCGGCGGCGATGGCCGGTGCGACCTTGCATACGATCTGGTTGAGCGGCCAGTTCCACGGCGTGATCAGCGCGCAGACGCCGATCGGTTCCTTCACGACCATGGTCGTGCCGCGCTTTTCGCTGAACTCGTAGTCTTCGAGCGCCTTGATGGTCGATTCCAGATGCGCCCGTCCGGCCCAGGCCTGCGCCTCGCGCGCCCAGGTGATAGGCGCGCCCATTTCCTGGGAGATTGCCTGCGCCACGTCCTCGTAACGTCTGTTGTAGACTTCCAGAACCTTGCGCAGCAGCGCCAGGCGCTCTTCCCTGGTGGTCTGCGAGAAGCCCGCGAACGCCGCGCGGGCCGCCGCGACGGCCTTGTCGACATCGGCCTTCGAGCCGGCGGAAATCGCGGTGTAGGCCTCCTCGGTCGACGGATCGATCACGTCGAGCATCGCCGGGACGACCGGAGAAACCCATTTGCCGTCGATGTAGAAATTGCGATGGTTGCTCATGTTCGGTGCTCCGGGTGGGTTTTCTTCAGGGCCAGTATGACCGGGATAGCGTCCGCACGGTGGCTTATATCCGCCGCCGGGTTTAGGAAAATGGCCGAATCGCCGCATCTCGGCGCAGCTTGGGCCGAGATGCTAGCTCTCGAAGCCGGTGAGCACGCCGACGGCGTTGATGCCGATCTCGTCGACCGCATAGCCGCCTTCCATGACGAACAGCGTCGGCAGGCCGAGCGCGGCTATCCTCTTGCCGATCTTCGGGTAGTCCGCGCTTTTCAGCTTGAACTGGCTGATCGGATCCTTCTCGAAAGTATCGACCCCGAGCGAGACGGCCACCACGTCAGGCGCATAGGCCAGGAGCTTGCCGCAGGCGTCGTCGAGCGCCTCGCTCCAGCGCTCCCAACTCGTACCGAACGGCATCGGGTAATTTTGGTTGAACCCCTCGCCCTCGCCTGCCCCGCGCTCGTCGGCATGACCGAGGAAGAACGGATATTCGGTCATCGGGTCGCCATGCAAATTGAGCACCTGCACGTCGCCGCGCCGGTAGAAAATCTCCTGCGTGCCGTTGCCGTGGTGGTAGTCGACGTCGAGTATCGAGACGCGCGCCGCACCCTGGTCGCGGAACCACTGCGCGGCGACCGCAGCGTTGTTGATGTAGCAATAGCCGCCCATGAACGCCGCCCCGGCATGATGGCCTGGCGGACGGCAAAGCGCGAAGGCGGCGCGCTCGCCGGCCTTGACGATGCCGGCTGCGGTCATTGCAACGTCGTAGGACGATTTGATCGCCTCCCAGGTGCCTTTCACGAAGCTCGCGCCGCCGTCGAAGGAGTAGTAGCCGAGCAGCGCGTCTATGGTTTTTGGCCTGACGTCGCCGCGCAGGCCCCGCGTCGGCCAGGTGAACGGGATCGCCGAGCCGGATTTCCCAGAAGCCTCCCAGAGCGGCCAGACAGTCGGCAGGAAATCGAGATAATCCTGCCGGTGGACGCGCGCCGCGGCTGCGAGAGGGTGCGATACGGGCGTAAGGATCGGCCCGAGCTTCTCGCTCTCGACACGGCCCCTGATGATCTCCGCGCGGGACGGCTTCTCGAAGCCAGGCACGATCGCGCCGGCCACCAGTTCCATTTGCCCGCCATGGCCCGCATGCAGCGGCGAATAGACTGTCTTCATGATTGCCCTGTGTTTTGAAAGCCGCGCGAGCCTAGCCGCAGGCGCTGGCACTTCACAAGCGCCGCTCTTGGGCCAAGACCGATCTTCCGGCTGGTCTGGCTTTCGGACGCGAGGCGGTGCTAGCCTCCTGACAACGGAGCCTCCATGCCAGCTTTCGCAGACCTGATCGTAACCAATGCGCGCGTCCTCACCATGGACGGCGAAAATCCGGCCGCGGAGGCCATTGCCGTCAACAACGGTTTGATCCTGGCGGTTGGGGATCGGCGCTCGGTGCTGGAGGCGCGCGGACCGGCGACGGAGATGATCGACGCCGGCGGCGCCTCCGTCATTCCGGGCTTCATAGAAGCGCATATGCACCTTTTCTCGGGAGCGGCCGAGCTTGCGCATTTGCAGCTTGCCGGCATCTCCGGCTTCGACGCGCTGCAAAGCGCGATCCGCGGCTACGCGGTTTCCAACCCGGACAGGAAAATGCTGGTCGGCCAGGGCGTCGACTATACGGTGCTGGGAAGCGAGCGCGTCACCCGCCACCATCTCGACCGCATCCTGCCCGACCGCCCTTTCGCCATGGGCGCGCCCGACCACCATACCATGTGGGCCAACACCAAGGCCCTGCAGATGGCGGGTATCTTGCACGGCAGGACGCTCGGACCCGGCAACGAGATCGTCATGGGCGATGATGGCCTCGCCGAGGGCGAGTTGCGCGAAGGCGAGGCGTTCGGGCCGGTCGTGGCGCTGGCCGGCGAGGAGCGCGCCAGGCTCGGCCTGTCGACCGGCGGCGAGCCCGATCCTGCGCCGACGGCGGCGGAACGGGCTGCCGATCGCGACATCCTGCGGCGCGGGCTCGCCTGGTGCGCGAGGCACGGCATCACGTCGATCCAGAACATGGACGGCAATCTCTACCAGCTCGAACTGCTGTCGGAGATCGAGGCGGAGGGCGGACTGACCTGCCGAGTGAAAATACCGTTCCACTACAAGAACTTCATGACGCTCGACATGCTCGAGAAGGCGTCCGCCATGGCAGAGCGCTACGACGGCGAATGGCTGTCGTCCGGCATGGTCAAGGTCTTTTACGACGGCGTGCTGGACTCATGGACGGCAGTGATGGTCGAACCCTATGCCGACCGGCCGGACTGGCGCGGCGAGCCGCTGTTTTCGCCGGAAGAGTTCGCCGAAATCGCCATGGAAGCCGACCGTCGCGGCCTGCAGATCGCCGTGCATGCCATCGGCGACGGTGCGGTGCGCGCCGTGCTCGACGGCTATGAGGCGGCGCAGCGCAAGAACGGCAAGCGCGACAGCCGCCACCGGATCGAGCATATCGAAGTGACGACCGAGGCCGACGTGCCGCGCTTTGCCGAACTCGGCGTCATCTGCTCAATGCAACCGCCACATCCGCCTGGCGCCATGGGCCTGCCGCTCGAGCCGACGATTTCGCGCATCGGCCGCAAGCGCTGGCCGCTGAGCTACGCCTGGCGCACGCTGAAAAACGCCGGCGCGCGCGTCGTCTTCGCCTCGGACTGGCCGGTTTCGCCGATAGACCCGATCGCCGGCATCCAGGCGGCGGTTCTGCGCAAGCCTTGGGCAGAAGGCATGCCGGACCAGCACTTTTCACTGCACGAGGCGCTGGCGAGCTACACCGTCGAGGGCGCTTATGCCGGTTTCATGGAACACCGCAAGGGCATGCTGAAGCCGGGCTATCTGGCCGATATCGCCGTGCTTTCCGGCGACATCGAAGCGACCGCGCCCGAAGCGTTGCACGCAATCCGCGTTGCGACAACGATCTGCGGCGGAAGGATCACCTGGCGGCAGTGATGGCACGGCGATTGCATGGCGATAGGGGCGCGTTGAATCGCGGTTCAGAAGGCCGGTTGCCAAGCATGCCGGCATGTGATGACAATTGAAACGGGAACACCGCCCGGCCGCAAAGAGCCGGGATGGACAATGAGCGGGGCGTTTTGTGCCGGCAGCACCGGGTAGGAATGCGATTGAAGTTCGCGGCGTCAGCAAGCTGTTCGGTACCGGCGAAGCGCAAGTGGCGGCGCTCGATAATGTCTCGGTAGCGATACGGGAAAACGAGTTCTTCACCCTGCTCGGGCCGTCCGGATGCGGCAAGACCACGCTGCTCAGGCTGATCGCCGGCTTCGACTATCCGACCGAGGGCGAGATCCTGCTCTACGGCCAGGACATCGCGCCGCTGCCGCCCTTCAAGCGGCCGGTCAACACGGTGTTCCAGAGCTACGCGCTGTTCCCGCACATGACCGTCGGCCAGAATATCGGCTTCGGGCTCGAAATGCTCGGCAAGCCGAAGGCCGAGGTCGAGGCGCGGGTTTCGGCCATGCTCAAGCTGGTCAAGATGGAAGCGCTTAGGGATCGCCGAACCAGCCAGATTTCGGGCGGCCAGCAGCAGCGCGTGGCACTTGCCCGGGCGCTGGCGCCGCAGCCCAAGGTGCTGCTGCTCGACGAGCCGCTGTCGGCGCTGGACTACAAGCTGCGCAAAGAGATGCAGATCGAGTTGAAGCGGCTGCAGAACGAGACCGGCATCACCTTCGTCTTCGTGACGCACGACCAGGAAGAAGCGCTGACCATGTCGGACCGCATCGCGGTCATGTCGTCGGGCAAGATCCTGCAGGTCGGCTCGCCCTGGGACATCTACGACCGCCCTGCGGAGCGCTTCGTCGCAGACTTCATCGGCGAGACCAATTTCCTCGGCGCCGACGTGATCTCGGTCGGAGAGGACCGCGCAAAGGTAAGGCTTGCCTCGGGCGCCGAAATTGCCGCCACCTTTCCGCAAGGCGCGCCGCCCGAAGGCAAGGTCACCATCGTAGTGCGTCCCGAGCATGCGCAGGTCGTGGCGAATGGCGGAAAGCCGGCGCTGCAGGGCGTCATCGAAAACATCGTCTATCTCGGCACCGACACGCATTTCCACGTCCGGCTAGAAGAGGGTCCGGCGTTCATCGTGCGCCAGCAGAACAGCAGAAGCGGATCCTGCGGCTTCTCGAAAGATGAACGCGTGGGCATCGAGATCAGCAGCGACGTCGCGCAGATCCTGAGGGACTGACATGGCCCTTTCGAATGCTCGCGAAGCAGCTGCCGAAGCAGACCGGAAGGACATCCGCAACCGCTGGCTGCTTTCGGCCCCTGCCCTCATCATCATCCTCATCGCCGCGACCGGGCCGTTGTTCATCGTGCTGGTCTATTCGTTCCTGACGCCCGGCCCGTATGGCGACGTCGAATGGGCTTTTTCTACCGACGCATGGCTCGGCGTGGTGCTGGAGCGCGACATTTTCGACGAGACGCTCTCGCTCGCCGACGCGCATCTGTCGATCTTCTGGCGCTCGGTGAAGCTCGCGCTGGGAACTACGCTTTTGACGCTGCTGTTCGGCTTTCCCACCGCCTATTTCATCGCCACGCGCCCCGAAAATACCCGTGAAATCTGGTTGTTCCTGATCACCATCCCGTTCTGGACCAACCTTCTGATCCGCACCTTCGCGGTGCTGGAGATCATCCGCAACGAGGGCATCGTCAATTCGCTGCTGCTGAGTTCTGGCCTGATCGAGCGGCCGATCCAGATGCTGTTCACCGATTTCGCCATCATGATCGGCATGGTCTATGTCTACCTGCCGCTGATGGTTCTGCCGCTCTACGCCAGTATGGAAAAGATCGACTTCCGGCTGGTCGAAGCCGGCTACGACCTTTACGCCACGCGCTTCAGGGTTCTGCGCCGCATCATTTTCCCGCTGGTCAAGCCTGGCGTGATCGCGGGCTCTATCCTGGTGTTCATTCCCTCGCTCGGCGCCTATGTCACGCCGAGCGTTCTGGGCGGCGGCAAGAACCTGATGCTCGGCAATTTGATCGAGCTGCAATTCGGGCAGGGGCGCAACTGGCCGCTGGGCGCGGCGCTGTCGATCACGCTGATGGCCATCGTCATGGTGGCGCTGCTCGCCTATGTCCGCAACGCCGGCTCGTCGGAGATGCGGCATGGCTAGAGCCAATTTCTCGATCAGGCGGCAGACGGGTTTCACGACGATCGCGGTGATCTGCTTCGCGGCGCTTTACACCCCGATCTTCATCCTGGTCGTCTACTCGTTCAATGCCGGCAGATCGATCGCGAACTGGGAAGGTTTCTCCCTGCGCTGGTTCGAAAGCGCCTGGAACAACAATCAGGTCATCGAGGCGTCGCTGCGTTCGCTGCAGATAGCCACGGCTGCGGCAATCGTGGCGACGATCGCCGCGACCATGGCGGCGCTGGCAACAACGCGCACCAACCCTTATCGTGGCCTCACCTTCAAATACGCCTTCATCAACCAGCCGCTGATGGTGCCGGAAATCGTCACCGCGGTAGCGCTGCTGATCTTCTTCTCGCGCGTCAAGGTCTTCACCGGCTATTCAGGGCTCGGCTATCTGATCGCCGCGCATACCGCCTTCTGCCTGCCTTTCGCTTATCTGCCGATACGGGCGCGGCTGGAAAGCATGGATCTGACTTTGGAGCGCGCCGCGGCCGACCTCTACGCCACGCCATGGCGAACCTTCCGGCGCATCACCCTACCGCTGCTCTGGCCGGGAATCCTGGCCGGATTGATGCTGGCCTTCGTCATTTCGCTGGACGACGTCGTCATCACCAACTTCGTGAAATCGGGCGGCCAGGACACGCTGCCCACCTACATGCTCGGGCAGCTCAGACGAGCCATCACGCCCGAGATGAACGCGATCTCGACCGTATTCCTGCTCATATCGGTCGGCATCGTCACATTGTTCTTTTTTGTCAGCAGGAAACGGACCTGAACGGGAGAAATGGGAGAATGATCATGAACTTCAGGAAGACAGCGACGGCCGCCGGCCTTGCGTTGCTGGTTTCGACCGGCATCGCCAGAGCCGAAGGTGAGCTCAACATCTACAATTGGGGCAATTACACCTCCCCCGAAATGATCAAGAAGTTCGAGGAGGCCCACAAGGTCAAGGTGACGATCACCGACTACGATTCCAACGACACCGCGCTGGCCAAGATCCGCCAGGGCGGCCATGGCTTCGACATCGTCGTGCCGTCGCAGAACTACGTCCCGATCTGGATCGCGGAAGGCCTGCTGCTTGAGACCCGGCCGGACCAGATGGAGAACTTCAAGAATGTCGCCGAGGAATGGAAAGGCACGGATTTCGATCCGGGCCGTCATTACACCGTGCCGTGGGCGATGGGCACGGTCGGCGTCGTCGTCAACACCGACGTCTACAAGGGCGACATCAACACCTGGGGTATCATCTTCGACACGCCGGACGAACTGAAGGGCAAGGTCAACGTCGTTCCGGAAATGACCGACGTCATCGATGCCGCCGTTCTCTACCATGGAGGCGAGAAGTGCACCGGCGACAAGGAAATCCTGAAGAAGGTCCGCGACACGCTGGTCGCCGCCAAGCCGAACTGGGTGGCGATGGAATACGGCACGATCGAGAAAATGCTGGCCGGCGACTTCGCCGCAGGCAGCGACTGGAACGGCTCGGCATTGCGCCAGCGCCTGCAGAACCCGGCGATCAGGTACGGCTACCCGAAGGAAGGCTTCGTGAACTGGAGTGACAACGTCGCCGTGCTGAAGGACTCCAAGAACGTCGAGAACGCCAAGCTGTTCCAGAACTTCATGATGGATCCGGAAAACGCGGCCATGAATTCTGCCTTTCACCGTTATGCCAACGGCATCGCGGGGTCGGACAAGTTCATGCCGGCCGACATGAAGGACGCGCCGGAGGTCATCGTCCCCGAGGAGTTCAAATCCCTCGGCGTGGCGTCGAAGACCTGTGCGCCTGAGGTGCAGGAACTCTACACCCGGATCTGGACCGAGCTTCAGAAGTAAGCCCTTGTGGCAGTGCGACCCGGCGGGCGACCGCCGGGTCTTTTTGCGCCTACAACAGGAGAGGCCAATGGCGAATCCGACGGCATTCGAACAGCGTTACGGCTTTCCCCGCAACGAGGCGACGCTGGCGAACTGGCGGCTTGCACCCTACAGCAGATGGTCGTTCCAGAATGCCGGCGAGTTCGTGCCGTCGGCGGGGATCGCCTGCGCCGGCGGCGCGGTCGAGTCTCTTACCGTCGACCCGACGAATCTGCTGGCGCAGTCAATCGCCATCGAAGGCCGGCGGGAAACGATCGCGGAATTCCTGCGGCGTTCAGACACCGACGCGTTCGTTGTAATGAAGCGCGGCGAATTCGTCGGCGATTATTTCGCGCCGCATATGGACGACGACGCCGCCCACATCGTCTTTTCGATCAGCAAATCGCTGACCGCCATCCTCTCCGGTTCGCTCCAGGCTGACGGGCTGCTCGATCCGGCAGCGCCGGTCACGCGCTACATTCCCGAAGCCGAAAGCTCGGCCTATGGCGACGCGACAGTGCAGCACCTCCTGGATATGACGGTCAGCCTCGATTTCGACGAGGCCTATCTCGATCCCGCGGGCGCTTTCGAGCGCTACCGCCGCGCCATGTTGTGGAACCCGGGCGGCGGCGAGGCGCTGCTCTCATTCATCCTGACCATCCGGAAAGGCCCGCATCCTCATGGCGGACCGTTCCGCTACCGCTCGCCCAATTCCGACCTGCTCGGCGTCATTATCGAGCGCGCCTCCGGCCGCCGCTATGCAGAGCTGATGTGCGAGCGCCTCTGGCTGCCGCTCGGCGCGAAAAGCGCGGCTTCTGTGACGGTTGACGGCGAAGGCACCGCGCGCGCCGCCGGGGGCGTGTCGGTCTCGCCGCGAGATCTTGCCCGCATCGGCGAGATGATGCGGCTCGGCGGAAGTATCGACGGTCGACGGATTATGCCGGAAAGTTGGGTGCGCGATACGCTGACCGGCGGCAGCGCGGCGGCCTGGAAAGCCGGCGACTTCGCCCATCTGGTCGAGAACGGCCGCTACCGCAACAAATGGTACCAGACCGGTTTCGACAGCGGCGCGTTCTTCGCCATCGGCATTCACGGCCAGTGGCTCTATGTCGATCCTGCGACCGAAGTCGTCATGGTCAAGATGTCGTCGCAGCCCGAACCGGTCGACGACCCGCTCGACCGGCAATGCGTCGCCTTTTTCCAGGCGGTATCGGCCATGCTGTAGCGGATCAATTCAACGGCCAGACCAGCATCAGCATCGGCACTGCGACCAGAACCACGATGAAGGACAGCGGCAGGCCAAGCCGGGGATAGTCGCTGAACTTGTAGCCGCCGGGGCCCATGACCAGCGTGTTGCACTGGTGGCCGATGGGCGTCAGGAAATCGCAGCCCGCCCCGATCGCCACCGCCATCAGGAACGCCTCGGGCCGGAAGTCGAGGCTGGCTGCGAAGCCCGCCGCGATCGGCGCCATCACGAGCACGGTCGCGGCGTTGTTGAGGAAGGGCGTGATCGCCATCGCCACCACCAGGATCAGCCCCAGCGCGCCATAGGCGGGCAGCGTGGCGCCGATGCCCGCCAGCCAGCCGGCGATGACATCGGTGGCGCCGGTGCTTCTGAGCGAATCGCTGACCGGGATGAGCGTGGCCAACATCACCAGGATCGGCCCGTCGACCGCGGAATAGATCTCGCGCATGGGAAGGACCTTGAACAGGATCATCGCCACGGCCGCGGCGAAGAAGGCGATCTGCACCGGCAGCAGCCCAAGTGCGGTCGATCCCATGGCGCCGGCCAGGATGAGCACCGGAACGATGCCGCGCCGCACGGTGCCTAGCAGGATCGGGCGCTCGGCGAGCGGCAGCAGGCCGAGATCGCGCAATATCTCCGGCAGCGCCTGCCGGTTGCCCTGAAGCACGATGACGTCTCCCAGGCGCAGCGTTATGGCGCCCAGCCGCTGCGACAGCCTTTCGCCTTTCCTGCTGACGGCAAGGAGATTGACGTTGAAGCGGTCATAGAGTGCGAGGCGCTGCGCCGACCATCCGATCAGGATCGAATGTTCGCCGATAACCGCTTCGATGGCGTCCACTTCCTCGACCGCGCCCTGTTTGCTGGCAGGCTTGCGTTTGTCGGTCAGGCTGAGCTTGGCCTGCGCCACCAGCCGGTCGAGCGCCTCGGGCGCGCCTTCCATAAGCAGGATGTCGCCCTCGCGCAGCACCGCGTCCGGCAGCGGCGTGATGCGGACGTCGCGCGAACGCAGGATCGAGGTGACGACCGCGCTGCCGTCCGACATTTTCATTAGTTCGCCCACGGTCTTGCCGAGTACCGCTGACCCCTCAACGACTTTGCCTTCGGCCATGTAGTTCTTGATGTCGATCGCCTCGTTCATGGAAGCGCTTTCGCGCTGCCGGGATGGCACAAGCCCGTAGAACAGGACGAGAAAGACGGTGCCTACAGCCGCGAGTCCTGCCCCTACCGGCGTGAAGTCGAACATCCTGAACGGCATTCCGGTGATATCGTCGCGAAGCTGCGAGACGACGATGTTCGGCGACGTACCGACCAGGGTCATCAGGCCGCCGAGCAGCGACCCGAACGCCATCGGCATCAGGAATACCGAGGGCGACGCGCCGGAGCGACGCGCGAACTGGAATGCGATCGGGATCATGATCGCCAGCGCGCCGATATTCTTGACGAAGGCCGACAGCACCGTGACGACGATGACCAGCAGGGCCAGCTGCGCCCTGACCGACGTAACGTTCGGCGCATAACGCTGGATGGTGAATTCCATGATGCCCGAGCGGGCGACGCCCGCACTGACCAGAAGCGCGCTGCCTACGATTATGACGATGTCGTTGCTGAAGCCGCTGAACGCCTCGTCGTAAGGCACCACGCCCAATGCCAGCGCCACGAGCAGCGCGCCGGCGGCGACGAGGTCGTAGCGGAAGCGGCCCCAGACGAACGCCGCCATCATCGCCGCGATGACACCGATCGATAATATCTGGTCAAGTGTCATTCGTGGGATGCCCCCGGCCGCCGCGGCGCGGCAAAACGGAACGCGCCGGCTGCGACTTGGTTGCGCGGCCGAAGCTTCAGGCCGCGGAAGTCCGCATTTCCCGCTGGCTCGGCAGGAAGATCGTCAGCAAGCCGAGCAGCGGCAAATAGGAGCAGACCAGATAGACGAATTCAATACCTCTGGCGTCGGCCACCACGCCGAGCACGGCTGCGGCGATGCCGGCCATACCGAAAGCGAAGCCGAAGAAGATGCCGGCGATCATACCCACCCTTCCCGGCACCAGTTCCTGCGCGAACACCACGATGGCCGGAAAGGCTGAAGCCAGGATCAAGCCGATCAAGCCGGTCAGGACCATCGTCCATTCGAGGTTTGCGTAAGGCAGCGCCAGCGTGAAGGGCAACACGCCGAGGATTGAGAACCAGATCACGAATTTCGGGCCGAAACGGTCGCCGATCGGACCTCCCGCCACGGTGCCGACGGCAGCCGCTCCGAGGAAGATGAACAACATCAGCTGCGATTGTTGCACCGTCACGCCGAATTTGTGGATGACGTAGAAGGTGAAATAGCTCGACAGGCTGGCGAGATAGATGTTCTTGGTGAAGACCAGCAGCGCCAGCACCACCAAGGCGATGACTATCTTGCGGCGCGGCAGCGCGACTGTGGCGGCGCTTGCCATGCGCTTTGCGCTGCGGATCCGGTAGCGGCTGTACCAGTTGCCGACCTGCCAGAGAATGATCATGCCGAGCAGCGCCGCGGCCGAGAACCAGGCGATGCTGCCCTGCCCGCGCGGCACGACGATGAAGGCCGCCAGAAGTGGCCCGAGCGCCGAGCCGAAATTGCCGCCGACCTGGAACAGAGATTGCGCCAGGCCGTAGCGCCCGCCGGAGGCGAGCCGCGCCACGCGCGAGGATTCGGGATGGAAGATCGCCGAGCCGATGCCAATGAACGCGGCGCCCACGATCAGCAGGACATAGTGCGACGCGAAGGCGAGGACAAACAGCCCGATCATCGATGAACCCATGCCGACCGGCAGCGAATAAAGCATCGGCCGCTTGTCGGTGATCATGCCGATCAGCGGCTGCAGCAGCGAGGCGGTGACCTGGAACGTCATCGTGAGCACGCCGATCTGCCAGAAGTCGAGGCCGTAATCGGCCTTCAGCATCGGATAGATCGCTGCCAGCAGCGACTGCATCACATCGTTGAGCAGATGGCAGAAGCTTACCGCCAGGATGACGGCGTAGGCCGTATTGTCGGCCTGCATCCGATCGGCGGTCGCCGAGGCGTCGGTCATGATTTCGTTCCGTGAACTCAGACGGGACAAAAGGGTCCTGCCCGCCGGTCACATAGACCGTGCGGACCGATGCTCCTTGGGACAGATCGCCGTTCTTTGTGGCGCAGGGCCGCGCCCGTCCGTTATTCCGGAACCACGCGCACGGCGCCCTTGTCGGCGCTCGTCGCGAAAGCAGCGTAGGCGCGCAGCGCCGTGGTCACGTTGCGCCTGCGCTTTTCGGCAGGCTTCCAGCCCCTGGCGTCCTGCTCGGCGCGGCGGGCGGCGAGTTCTTCCTCCGAAACGGCGAGATTGATCGTGCGGTTCGGGATGTCGATCTCGATCCGGTCGCCGGCGCGCACCAGGCCGATGGCGCCCCCGGTCGCCGCCTCCGGCGAGACGTGGCCGATCGATAGACCCGACGTGCCGCCGGAAAAACGCCCGTCGGTGAGCAGCGCGCAGGCCTTTCCGAGCCCCTTCGACTTCAGGTAGCTGGTCGGATAGAGCATCTCCTGCATGCCCGGGCCGCCCTTCGGCCCCTCGTAGCGGATGACAACGACGTCGCCCTCCTTGACCTCGTTGGAGAGGATGCCCTTAACCGCGGCGTCCTGGCTTTCGTAAACAACCGCGGGTCCGGTGAATTTCAGGATCGATTCGTCGACACCGGCCGTCTTCACCACGCAACCGTCGAGCGCGACGTTGCCCTTGAGCACGGCAAGTCCGCCATCCTTGGAGAAGGGATGTTCCGCCGAGCGGATGACGCCCGACTTGCGGTCAAGGTCCAGCTCGGCCCAGCGGTTCGACTGCGAGAAGGCCTGCGTGGTGCGCACGCCGCCGGGCGCCGCCAGGAAGAACTGGCGCACATTCTCGCTGTTGGTGCGCGAGACGTCCCATTGGTCGAGCGCGTCGCCCATGGTGACTGCGTGGACGGTCGGCTCGTCGCGGTTGATCAGCCCGGCGCGGTCGAGCTGGCCGAGGATCGCCATGATCCCGCCGGCGCGGTGCACGTCCTCGACATGCACGTCGCTCTTGGCAGGGGCCACCTTGCAAAGCACCGGCACGCGCAGCGACAACGCGTTGATATCATCCAGCGTGAAGTCGACGCCGCCCTCATAGGCGGCGGCTAGGATGTGCAGAACCGTGTTAGTCGAACCGCCCATGGCGATATCGAGCGCCATGGCGTTCTCGAACGCCTTCTTGGTGGCGATGGAGCGCGGCAGCGCCGTCTCGTCGTCCTGCTCGTAATAGCGGCGGGCGAGATCGACGACGAGGTGGCCGGCCTCGACGAAGAGGCGCTTGCGGTCGGAATGGGTGGCGAGCGTCGAGCCGTTGCCGGGCAGCGAGAGCCCGAGCGCCTCGGTCAGGCAGTTCATCGAATTGGCGGTGAACATGCCCGAGCAGGAGCCGCAGGTCGGGCATGCGGCCTGCTCGACCTGCGCGACTTCCTCGTCGGTGTATTTGTCGTCGGCCGCCATCACCATGGCGTCGACCAGATCGAGCGCCTGCAGCTTGCCCTTGATCATCGCCTTGCCGGCTTCCATCGGTCCGCCCGACACGAAGACAGCCGGGATGTTAAGCCGCATGGCGGCGTTCAGCATGCCGGGCGTGATCTTGTCGCAATTGGAGATGCAGACCATGGCGTCGGCGCAGTGGCCGTTGACCATGTATTCGACCGCGTCGGCAATGACTTCTCTCGACGGCAGCGAATAGAGCATGCCGTCATGGCCCATGGCGATGCCGTCGTCGACGGCGATGGTGTTGAATTCCTTGGCGACGCCGCCTGCCTTCTCGATCTCGCGCGCGACGAGCTGGCCGAGATCCTTCAGATGCACATGGCCCGGCACGAACTGCGTGAAGGAGTTGACCACGGCGATGATCGGCTTGCCGAAATCCGAATCCTTCATGCCTGTGGCGCGCCACAGGCCGCGCGCGCCGGCCATGTTGCGGCCATGAGTGGTGGTGCGGGAGCGATAGGGCGGCATCGGCGTGGTTCCTGGGCGTCGGCTTATATATGTGTGGGCGAGCGGGCTTACCCGCAACCGTTCCCCTGCTGATAACGAAAAGCAGCGGTCGCGTCACCCGTAATGTGCGGGGCGGTGCGCTCCGTCGTCGCCACGCCCGCCTTCGCGTCTGGCCATTGCGGGAAAATGGGAAGATGGGCGGGCAGAAAGCGCCGCACGAATTCGTAAAAAAGAACAGGCACTCCCGTGCCCGCCCGTCCGGTGTCTGTCGCCCCAGTCGACCGGTCACGCGCCCCGCTCCATGTTCTTTCCATGGACAATGACGCGCGGATGATCCGCCTTCCGTTCACGAAGCATTGACGCTTCGCTCGGAATGCCGGCCCGTCGGACGCCCTCGGAGACGTGGATACCGAACCCACGCCGGGAGGTCACCGCCGTTCTGCCTGATACCCGGTGCGCACCAGGTCCCGTCAGAACGGTGAGGAGATTATGCGGGAGGGGCAGAGGGTGTGAACAAATTAGGGTGCGAAAAAAATCGAGCTGACCGTTATCTCATTGATCCGCAATGGTTCTTTTTGCCAACGGCCGAAATGAAGGTAGATTCTATCCACAGTTGGGTGGCAGCGCCCCTCCCCCGCCTTCGGCGGTCCCCCCGCTGCGCAGGGGAGGATCAGCTGCTCCCGCTCACCCCACCGGAACGACGTCCACCGACTGGTCCCCCACCTGACCGCCCGTCGTCTTCAGGCGTCCGACGATCGGGGCGACGTCGGAATAGTCGCGGCCGTGGCCGACGGTGATGTGGTCGTTGCCGGCGCGCATGGCGTTGGTGGGGTCGAATTCCTGCCAGCCCATTTCGCGACCGCACCAGACTTTTACCCAGGCATGCATGGCGTCGGCGCCTTCGAGCCGCTCCTTGCCCTGCGGCGGGATGGTGCGCAGGAAACCCGAGACGTAGCCGGCCGGAATGCCGATGCCACGCAGGCCGGCGATCATCACGTGCGAGAAATCCTGGCAGACGCCGCGCTTCAGCCTGAAAGCGTCGGCTGCATGGGTTGCCACGGTGGTCGCCTCATTGTCATAGGCGAATTCTTCGTGGAGGCGATGGCAGAGATGGTTGGCGACGGCGAGCACAGAGCCCGATGCGAGGCTTTCCGCCGCATAGGCGGTGATCGCCGGGTCGATGCCGGCCTGGTCGCTGGAGGCGAGGAAATGATGCGGAGCGTCCGGCGCCAGCGACAGCACCTGCCGGATCTCCTCGCGGAGCGCCGGCACGGTTGGTGACACGTCAAGGCCGGGTTCCGGCCGTTTGACGGCGATGCGCGCGCTCATCTTCACGTCGAGCGTCTCATGCGCGTCGCGATAGGCGATGGAGGCGGCGTGATTGCCGAAGAAATCGCTGAAATCCGACCGCTCCGCCGGCTCGGGCGAAAACGACAGGCTGGCGGCAATGACCCGCTGCACGCCCGGGATCGTCTGCGGCATGACGCGGACCTGATGCCTGCCGCCGCCGGCCCAGCCGTCGTAGTCGTAATGGAGGGTGAGGCGGATGTCGTAGTGCATGCCGTTCACCCGAAATACGTCCTGGCGAGCGTTTCGTAGAGGCCGGAGATTTCCCATGCCAGCGCGTCAAGCACTTCAGGGGTCATCTCCGCCGGCTCCCGGATCGCAAGCGAGGTGTGCAGGCGCAGAACCTCCTTCGCGGCGGGCGAGAGATGCCCGGCCACACCCCTGCCCGGCAGCAGATCGATCTCGGACTTCAGCCTTTCGAGCTGGAACAGTACCGAGCGTGGATTGAGCGGGTCGAGCGCCAGCAAGTCGACGACGGTTCGCCGGCCTGAGCGGACATTGTACTGGCGGCGGTGGGTCATGACGCTGTCGCCGATCTCCAGCATCATGTCGAGGGCGCCGTCAGGTGCGTCGTCCCGGGTCACGCGCGAGAGCGTGCGGGCGATCTGGACGGCGCGGCTCGAGCCGCCTCCCGATCTCGAGGAACCGCCAGCCGGTGAAGCGGTACATGTTCTCGTGCAGCAGGCCGGAAAATCCCGCGAGCTTGCGCAGCAGGACCGTCATCGCTCGCGTCGCGTCGTCGCCGGGCGCAACCGTGGCGGCGAACTGGTGCACGGTCTTCGACAGATCGCGCAGCGCCAGCCAGCCATCCGGCGAGAAGCGGTCGCGGATCTGGCCGGCGCTGTAGACGGCGCCGTCGATATTGGAGAGCAGCCCGGCGGGAATGGCCGCTTCAAGGTCGATACCGAACGGTTCGAGATAGTCGCGTATGTCGGCAAGCAGCGGCAGGCCCGGATCGGAGGTCTCGGCGAGGCGCACGTGGTAGGCGCGGAGCACGCGCACCGTATCCTCCGAGCGCTCGATATAGCGGCCGAGCCATGTCAGGTTTTCGGCCGCGCGGCTGGGCAGGCTACCCGGGATGCTGCGCACGAAGCTGGCGCCCGCGCCGGGCAATAGCGTGTCGCGCTCGACCGGCTTGCCGCTCACCACCCAGACGTCGGCGGCGTGGCCGCCGCGCTGCATGGCGATCGCCTTTGCGTCCAGCGTGTCGCCCACGCGCGCGAAGCCGCCGGGCATCACCGCCCAACCCTCCGCGGTGCGCGCCAGATGAACCCGCAAGGTGGCGGGGCGCGGCTCCAGCCGGCCGTCGACGAAGACCGGCGTGGTCGAAAGCGTCACCGCTTCCTGGCCGACGAAATCGCCGCCATTGGCCGAAAGCTTCGCCAGCAGCGTGTGTCTCTGGTTCGGGCTAAGCGAAGCGCCGAGCACGGTCGCGTCGTCGTCCTCGAACGGCAAGCGCGTCGACAGCGCCGGGCCGATCATCATCCGGTCGAGGTTTTCCTTGACATGCCGGCGTTCCTCGTCCTGGCCGCACCACCATGTCGCGATGCTCGGCAAAAGCAAGGCTTCGCCGCGCACCGCCCGCGCAATCCGCGGCATGAACGCGAGAAGCGCGCGGGTTTCCAGGATTCCTGCGCCGAGCGCGTTGACCGAGGTCACGGACCCCTGCCGGATTGCCTCGACCAGGCCCGGCGTGCCGATACGCGAATCCGGGTTGAGTTCGAGCGGATCGGCGAAGGCCGCATCGAGCCGCCGCCAAAGCACGCTGACCGGCTTTAGTCCGGATACGGTGCGCACCATAAGCCGGCCGCTCGAGACCGTAAGGTCCTCGCCTTCGAGCAGCATGATGCCGAGATAGCGGGCGATGTAGGCGTGCTCGAAATAGGTCTCGTTTAGCGGCCCCGGCGTCAGGATAGCGGCGCGGCCCTGCGGATCGGCGACCATGCCAATGAGCGCGTCGCGGAAGCGGCGGAAGAAGCCGGCTAGGCGATGGACATGCATTTCGCCATAGATGTCGGACAGCGCGCGAGTGGTTGCGACCCGGTTTTCCAGCGCGAAACCGGCGCCCGAAGGTGCTTGCGTCCTGTCGCCGAGCACCCACCATTCACCGCCGGGACCGCGGCCGAGTTCGAAGGCGCAGACATGCAGGAAATGACCGCCGGCGGGTTTCACGCCCGCTACAGGCCGCAGATATTCCGGGTTCGATGCGACGAGGCCGGGCGGCAGCAGTCCTTGTGCGACCAGCCTGTTGTCGCCGTAGACATCGGAGACGATAGCTTCCAGGAGGTCGGCGCGCTGGATCAGCCCGGCGCTGATGTCGGCCCACTCGTCCTCACCGATGAGGAGCGGAATATGGGCGAGCGGCCATTCGCGCTCCCTCGCCCCCACATTGTCGTAGAAGCGGTAGTAGACGCCCGCGTCGCGCAGATACTGGTCGGCGCGGGCAAAGCGCTGCGTAAGCTGCTCGGGGCCGAGATTCTCGAGCGCGGCGATGAAATCACGCCAGACGGGCCGCGGATTACCGGCTTCATCGACCATCTCGTCGGCGACGCCGACCACGGGCCGGTAGCTCCCCAGCAGCATGCCGGCGGCCGGCCTTTCTCTCTCGCGCTTCTGATTCCCCTCAGCCATCGCCAATCACAATCGCGGCGGACGCCTGAGGTCAAGCGTCAGGGGAAATTCGTCCGACGGTTCTTCCGACTGGACCTCGAAGGTTGAGGGCGTGTGGCCGCGCGGCTCGAAACGCGCCAGCCGCCGCGCCTCTGCCTCGTTGGCGTTGACCGGAAAAGTCTCGTAGTTGCGCCCGCCGGGATGGGCGACGTGATAGACGCAGCCGCCGACGGAGCGGCCGGACCAGCGGTCGTAGATGTCGAAAACGAGCGGCGTGTTGACAGGCAGCGCCGGATGCATGCCCGAGGACGGCTGCCACGCCTTGTAGCGCACGCCGGCTACCGCGATCTCGCGATTGTCGGTCGCCTTCATCGGCACGACGCGGCCGTTGCAGAGGATGGCGTGGCGCTCGGGATTTAGGCCTTCGGCCTTCACCTGCAGCCGCTCGATTGAGGAATCGACGAAGCGCACCGTGCCGCCGACCGCGCCCTGCTCGCCCATCACATGCCATGGCTCCAGCGCCTGGCGGAGTTCGAGCTTGACGCCGGAGTATTGGATCTCGCCGCAGAACGGGAAGCGGAATTCGAGCTGCGCGTCGAACCATTCCGGGCGGAAGGCAAATCCGTGCTGCGCAAGATCGTCGAGCACACCGAGGAAATCGCACCAGACATAGTGCGGCAGCATGAAGCGGTCGTGCAGCGCCGTGCCCCAGCGGGTGAAACGGCCGTCGAGCGGGTTCTTCCACAGCCGCGCGATGATGGCACGGACCAGAAGCTGCTGGGCGAGGCTCATGCGCGCATTGGGCGGCATCTCGAAGCCGCGGAACTCGACGAGCCCCAGCCGCCCGGTCGGCCCATCGGGCGAAAACAGCTTGTCGATGCAGATCTCGGAGCGGTGGGTGTTGCCGGTGACGTCGGTCAGGAGATTGCGGAACAGCCGGTCGACCAGCCAGGGCAGCGGCGGATTGTTTTGGTCAGGATGCGGCACCTGCGCCAAGGCGATTTCGAGTTCGTAAAGCGAGTCGTGGCGTGCCTCGTCGAAGCGCGGCGCCTGGCTGGTCGGGCCGATGAACAGGCCGGAAAACAGGTAGGACAGCGCCGGATGGCGCTGCCAATGCAGCACCAGGCTTTTCAGGAGATCGGGACGGCGCAGGAACGGGCTGTCGTTGGGCGTCGCGCCTCCGACAACGACATGGTTGCCGCCGCCTGTGCCGGTGTGGCGGCCGTCGATCATGAATTTTTCGGCGCCGAGCCGGGTCTGGCGCGCTTCCTCGTAGATCGCGGTGGTGGTGGCGACACAGTCCCGCCAGCTCGACGCCGGATGGATGTTGACCTCGATGACGCCCGGATCTGGCGCGACGCGGATGACGTTGAGGCGCGGGTCGTGCGGCGGTCCGTAGCCCTCGATATGGACCGGCAGCCCGGTCTTCCTCGCCGCATTCTCGGCCGCCGCGACCAGGTCAAGATAATCCTCCAGCGCCTCGGTGGGGGGCATGAAGACGCAAAGCCTGCCGTCGCGCGGCTCGACGCTGACCGCCGTGCGCACCGCGCCACCGATCTCGCCTAGCTCCTGCTCGACACGGTCCTGCTGGCCGGTGACGGCGGTGAAGGATGCGGCCGCCTGGCGGCGCGCCATTTCGTCCGCGCCGGCCGCTTCGGCAGGAGACGGGTCGGCCTGGCGCGTAGGCAACGGGCCGCGCGGCACCGATGGATCGACCGGCACGATGAAAGGAAACTGCGACGGCGGCACATAGGGCAGCGTGCCGAGCGGCAGGCGGTAGCCGACCGGGGAATCGCCCGGCACGAGAAAAAGCCGGCCGCGCCGGGTCTCCCACTTTTCCGAACGCCAGCGATGGCCTGCAGCTTGCGCGTTCCAGCGCTGTACCGGAAGCACATAGCCGGACGGCTGCGTCAGCCCGCGCTCGAAAACGCGCGCCATGCGGCTGCGCTCCTCCGGATCGTCAAGCTTCGAGTTGGACGGGTCGACGTTTTCCGGCAGCTTGCCTTCCTTGAGCAGCCACTCGGCCGGATCCTCATAGGCCTCGGCGACCATGCCCGGCTCGATGCCGAGTTCGCCGGCGATGGCTGTGAGCAGTGTCTCCGCGTCCTTCGCGGTGGTCTTGGCATCGCTCTTTTCGGCGGCGATCAGTGACGGATCGCTCCACACCGGTTCGCCGTCGGCGCGCCAGAACAGCGAAAAGGTCCAGCGCGGCAGGGATTCGCCCGGATACCACTTGCCCTGCCCGTAATGGAGAAAGCCGCCCGGCGCGAATTTTTCGCGCAGGCGGCGGATCAGGAGATCGGCCTTTTCGCGTTTGGCCGGTCCGACCGCGGCGGTGTTCCACTCCTCGGATTCGAAGTCGTCGATCGAGACGAAGGTCGGCTCGCCGCCCATGGTGAGCCTGACATCCTGCGCCTGAAGCACGGCGTCGACCTCCCCGCCGAGCGCGTCGAGCGCCTGCCAGGAAGCGTCGGAAAACGGCTTGGTGATGCGCGGATGCTCGGCGACGCGGTCGACGCGCATGTCGAACTTGAAATCGACATTGGCAAAGCTAGCCATGCCGGAAATGGGCGCCGCGTTGCCGAAATGCGGCGTCGCGGCCAGCGGCACGTGGCTTTCGCCGGTCAGCAGCCCGGATGTCGGGTCAAGTCCGATCCAGCCGGCGCCCGGAATATAGACCTCGCACCATGCGTGGAGGTCGGTGAAATCCTGCGTGGTGCCGGCGGGACCGTCGAGCGCGACCAGGTCGGGCTTGAGCTGGATCAGGTAGCCCGAGACGAAGCGGGCGGCGATACCGAGATTGCGCAACGCCTGCACCAGGAGCCAGCTTGAATCGCGGCATGAGCCCCTGGCCAGCGCCAGCGTTTCTTCCGGCGTCTGCACGCCGGTTTCGAGGCGCACGATATAGGCGACCTCGCGCTGGATCTGGGCGTTCAGCGCGACGATGAAGTTCACCGTATTGGTATGCGACCGGTCGATCGTCTTTAAGAATGCAGAAAGCAGCGGCCCGGCCGGCTCCGGCGTGCGATAGATCGCCAGATCGTCGCGGATGTCTTCGGGATAGTCGAAGGGAAAGCTTTCAGCCGACGGTTCGACGAAGAAGTCGAACGGGTTGTAGACAGTCATGTCGGCGACGAGGTCGACCTCGATCTTCAGCTCCGTCACCGGCTCCGGAAAGACGAAGCGGGCCAGGAAATTGCCGTAGGGATCCTGCTGGAGATTGGCGAAATGCTCGGCCGGACCGACTTTCAGCGAGTGGCTGAGCACCTTGGTGCGGGAATGCGGCGCCGGCCGCAGCCGGATCACCTGTGGCCCTAGAACGACCGGCCGGTCATAGACGTAGTGGGTCAGGTGATAGACGGCTGCCAGAATTGCCATGTGTGCCGGGGGCCTCACCTCTTTATTGGTAAGCCACCTTTTCACACTTCGTCCGGGGCCGCCAAGGACTTATTGCACTGCGAAGAGGGCGGGCGCGGTGGATGGCGCGGTACGACAGGCTACTTCGTATGGGAGGTTCTGCTTCAGAAGGAGGATGTCCAATCCTTTCCTTGCTCCGTTCCCGATGTCTTATCGTTCCGGCATGGATTCCCGACACTCTCCGCTCGTTCCTCGCTCACGAGGTCGGGAATGACGAATTGCATTAGTGGCTTCACCAAACACCAACGTTGGCGATTTGCAGAAGCGCTCAGGAAGCCGTCATTCCCGACCTCGTGAGCGAGGAACGAGCGGGAGAGTGTCGGGAATCCATGCCGGAACGAGGAAACTCTAAGGAACAGGGCAGAATAGTCGCCGTTCAACTGCCGTTGTGGCCGGCATCCTGACGCCGCTTTCCCTCGCACCTCACTCATGGAGAGGCTACTCGTCCTTCTCCGGCTTGTCGCTGTCGCCTTCTTGAGCCTTTTCCTCGGCCTGCTTTGCCCTTTCCTCGGCCTGGCGGCGCAGCACCTCATCGGTTCCGACGATCGTCGTCTTGGTGGCGATGGTGGTCGAAACGACGGAGACCGGGTCGCTGGCGGGGAATGTGTCCTGCAACCCTTCATCGAGCTGTTCTTCGAGCGTCTCGCGATCCTCGGCCCGGCCCTCCGTCTTCCGCCCCATTTCCTCGGCATGGCGCTTCCGCTCCTCGGCCTGGCGGCGAAGCACCTCGTCGGTGCCGACGATCTTCTTGGCCTTGTCGGTGCCGACGACCTTCCTGGCTTTCGAGGCGATGGTGGTCGAAACCACGGAAACCGGGTCGCTGGCCGGGAAGGTATCTTTAAGCCCTTCCCTCAATTGCTCCTCGAGAGTGGCGCGGTCCTCGGCGCGGCCTTCGGTCCGCCGTGGCTTCTCCTCGCAATCGTCGCGGGTGGGGCTTGTCCTGTGTTCGCGCGCGTCTGACATGACTTGCTCCATCGCTAAGGGCATGATCCCGAATGTTTCTGGACGAGACCATGCGGCCCAATAGAAAATCCATCCCGGTTCCGCCAGAACGGACTCGGCCTTAAGTTCACAGAAACGAATGTCCGCCGATAACGTTCCGCTTTGCCGTGTTAGATGCAACAATGGCCTCGAGGGGCGCAATTCGGCTGGTGAGTGCAATGGCTTCAGCATTTCGTTACGTGGTGATCATGCTTGCCGCGATGCCAGTGTCCGGTTGCTCGTCGCTTCCGGCCGCGATCGAGGCCGAGGTCGTGCGCTCCACCGTCTATGACGAGGTTCCCTGCGCAAGCCTGAAGGCGGAACGCGACGCGCTGGTCGGCCGATATGGCGATCCGGCAAAGGAACCCGACAAGCGGCAGCCCGGCGAACCCATCACGCCGACTGGTATGAGCGTCATCACGCCCGATTTCCGCTCGGCGGCCGAAAAGGAGCGCGGCCTCGCTTGGGGCAAAATCAAGGCGATGACGTCCTCGCTCGAGCGGCGGCAATGCGAGGAGCCGGCCGGAAATTAGAGCGTCACTTTAGGCCGCCGAATACTGCTCGTCGCTGACGTGCTCCATCCATTCGACGGCGACGCCATCCAGCGCCTCCTGCATGGCGATATGCGTCATCGAATTGGCCGGCCCGGCGCCGTGCCAGTGTTTTTCGCCCGGCTCAAACCACACCGAATCGCCGGCGCGGATGTCGAGGACCGGCCCGCCCCAACTCTGCACCCTGCCGAAACCGGAGACGACATAGAGCGTCTGGCCAAGCGGATGCGTGTGCCAGGCCGTGCGGGCGCCGGGCTCGAAGCTCACCACCAGCGCCCGGATGCGCGCCGGCGCGTCGGCCTCGACGATCGGCTCCTGCCACACCGTCCCGGTGAACCATTTGTCCGGCGCGCGGCGTGACGGCACGGAACCGCAAGGTGTGATTTTCATAGGTTTTTTCTCCAAAAGCCGGCAGAGGTGTGCTGCCTAACAATAGAGCGGCTGTCGGCGGGAGGGAAATGCCTGTCACTGGAAATGGGCAGGTGTCGCCGAATTCTCTTTTCTCCCTTTGAGGGAAAGCAAGAATCCGGCGCTGCTTTCCCTAATGAAGCTCGTCGACCTGATCTTTCCGCCTAATGATCTGGCCCGCCTTGTCGACCGCGGGCTCGACGCTGTTGCTGCGCGGACCCGGCTCCACGTCGCCAGAAATCTCGGGATCCTGCACTTCGGAGACGCGGCTGCGAGTCGTCGAGTCGCGATCGTCGCGGCGCTTTGCCGGCTCGCCGTCCGGCGGCGGCGGCTGCTTCTTCCTGGGCGGCATATCGATCATGGCGTTTCCCTTTCGAACGGATCGGAAGAAAAACGCCGCGCCGGAGGATGAGTTGCACGATTCGGTTTTCCCCTCCCGTTGAAGGGGGAGGGGAAAAACCGCCCTACCCCTCCACCAACGCAAGCACGGCGGCGCAGTCGCCGGCCTTGACCAGGCCCGGAAAATGCCGCGCGGTGAGCACACCAGCCATTTTGGCGCGAATTTCCTGCGGCGCCCCCCCCGTGCGCCCGACCGGGTGGATGCGCGCAACGACCGTGCCTTTCTCGACACTTTCGCCAAGATCGACCACCGTCTCGATCATCCCATCATCTTCGGCGAACGAAAAACAATCGCCCGACGGCATGTCGAGCCAGCGCGTCGGCTGGGTCTCAACGGCGCCCGACACAATACCGGCATGGCGCAGCACATTGAGCGTGCCGCGCCGGGCGATCCGCACGGTTTCCGCGCGCGAGGTGCCGCCGCCGCCGAGTTCGGTGGTGACGAACACCTTGCCCATTTCCTCGGCTGCCGTGTCGTACATGCCGACGGTGTCGATCTCGATCATCCGCATCGAATAGGGCGCGGAGAACGCCGCGACCGCGGCGAATGCCTTCCGCTCCTGCTCCTTGTCGGGCAGCACATGGGCCGCGCAGAACGGCAGGAAGTCGAGCGTCTTGCCGCCCGAATGGAAGTCCAGCACTATGTCTGCACGGGGCAAGAGATGCCGCTGGAAATAGTCGGCGATCTTTTCGGTCACCGTGCCATCCGGGCGGCCCGGAAAGCTGCGGTTCATGTTGCCCTTGTCGATCGGCGAGGTGCGCGTGCCGGCGCGGAAGGCCGGATAATTCATCGCCGGCACGATGATGACCGTGCCTGAGACATCCTTCGGGTCGAGCGTGCGCGCCAGATCGTAGAGCGCCAGAGGCCCCTCATATTCGTCGCCATGATTGCCGCCGGTGAGCAGCGCAGTCGGCCCCTCGCCGTTCCGGATCACGCAGATGGGGATCATCACTGATCCCCACGCGGAATCGTCGCGGCTGTAGGGCAGCCGGAGGAATCCGTGCTGGACGCCTTCCGCGTCGAAATCGACGGTCGGGGTTATGGGGGAGGGACGCAGGTTTGGCATGGCTCAGTTCTTCACGAAAAGCTGGCGCGGGACATTGGCCAGGCACTCGACGCCGGTTTCGGTGATGACGATGCTCTCGGTGATTTCCAGTCCCATCGTTTCCAGCCAAAGGCCGGTCATGAAGTGGAAGGTCATGCCGGGCTTCAACTCGGTGCGGTCGCCGGGGCGCAGGCTCATCGTGCGCTCGCCCCAGTCCGGCGGATAGGAAATACCGATCGGATAGCCGGTGCGGTTGTCCTTGACGATGCCGTATTTCTTCAGCACCGCGAAGAAGGCGTTGGCGATGTCCTCGCAGGCATTGCCGGGTTTGGCCGCCGCCAGGCCCGCTTCCATGCCCTCCAGCGTCGCCTTCTCGGCGTCGAGGAATTCTTGCGTCGGCTTGCCGAGGAAGACCGTGCGCGAGAGCGGGCAGTGATAGCGATTGTAGCAGCCGGCGATCTCGAAAAAGGTGCCCTCCCCGCTCTTCATCGGCCGGTCGTCCCAGGTCAGATGCGGCGCGGAGGCGTCGGCGCCTGACGGCAGCAGCGGCACGATCGCCGGATAGTCGCCGCCGATGCCGTCGACGCCGCGCGTGCCGGCGTCATAGATCTCAGCGACGAGATCGCATTTGCGCATGCCAACTTCGATCTTGTCGACGATGCGCTGGTGCATGGATTCGACGATCCGCGCCGCCTTGCGCATATAGTCGAGCTCGGTCGGGCTCTTCACCGCGCGCTGCCAGTTGACCAACGCGGTCGTGTCGACAAACCGTGCATTGGGCAAATGCTTCGTCAGCGAGGCGAAGGCAGCGGCGGAGAAATAATAATTGTCCATCTCGACGCCGATTTTTTTCGCCCCCCAACCCCGATCCGTCAGCACCTGCGACAGGTAATCCATCGGATGGCGCTCGGTCGATTGGACGTAGTGATCGGCGTAGCCGATGATGTTGTTGTAGTCGAGATAGGCGGTGCGCTTGGCGCCGTTGGCGTCCTGGCCGCGGCCGAACCAGACCGGTTCGCCATCCGGCGGCACGATGACCGCCTGGTGGACATAAAACGACCAGCCGTCATAGCCGGTCAGCCAGGCCATGTTGGACGGGTCGGTGACGATCAGGAGATCGACGCCCTTGGCGTCCATCGCGCGCCGCGTCTTGGCGAGGCGATCCGCATATTCGCCGCGCGAAAACTTCAAATTGGGTCCGTTCATTTTCTTGAAAATCCTCGTTTGTTGGGCCTTGCGGCCGGTATCAGCTTTCGAAAATCGTGCCGGCGCTCGCCGCCCGCGCCCTGTCGCGCGCCAGCGTGGCGATTGCCGTATCCTGCACCCCGGTTCCGGTAAGGTCGGCGAGCGTGATCTGGATGGGTGAACTCCGTCCGGCACGCAGGCCGGCGACGACCTGCCCGAGTTCGGCAAACTCCGCCTCGGCCGCGACCAGCCCCGCCTTGATGGCGTGATGCAATTCGCCGAGCCGCCTTGTCTGCCTGAGGCTGTCGGCGACGTAGAGGCCGGCCTTCGCCACCAGCGCCGGCTCGATCTCGTTCTTGTGCTCGGCATCCGAGCCCATCGCCGTGACATGCTGGCCGGGCGAGAGCCATTCGGCTTTCAGGATCGGCCTCTCCGACGGGGTCGTGGTGACGATGACGTCGGCACCCTTGACGGCCTTCGCCGGATCGCTTTCAGCCCGAACCATGATGCCCAGCCGCTCACGCAACGCGGCGGCTGCAGCCTCGGCCTTGACCATGTCGCGCGCCCAGATACGAGCCTCGCGGATCGGCCGGACGAGCGTGAGCGCCTCTAGCTGCAGGCCGGCCTGCACGCCCCCGCCGAAAATGGCGGCCACGCTTGCATCCTCGCGCGATAGGTGCTTCGCCGCGACGGCGCCCGCGGCGGCCGTACGCACGTCGGTCAGGTAGCCATTGTCGAGCAGCAGCGCCTCGACCAATCCGGTGCGCGACGAAAGCAGCACCATCATGCCGTTGACGCTCGGCAGACCGAGCTTCGGATTGTCGAAGAAGCCGGGGCTGATTTTTATCGCAAAGCCGTCAATGCCCGGCACATAGGCGGTCTTGACATCGACCTCGCCGCGATGCTCGGGAATATCGAGCCTGAGGATCGGCGGCATGGCGACCGGCAGTGTCGCCAAAGCGCGAAAGGCATTCTCGACGCAGGCGACCGCATCGAGGTCCAGCCGCACGATCCCGCGCAATTCGGCTTCGGTCAGGATGGTCATGCGGCTCATGCGGAAATTCCCCCCAGAGGATCCGGCTCGCCGCAGATCACCCGGCGATGCAGCGTCATGTCGATGTTGCGGCCCGAAAGGAAGATCACGATCGGCCCCTTCGCGATGATTTTGCCGGCGAGCAGCGCAGCGATGCCGACTGCCCCTGCACCTTCGACGATCTCGCGTTCCTCGGCATAAGCATGCGCTATGCCGGCGGCAATCTCGTCCTCCGAGACGAGCACGATACCGTCGAGAAGGTTTCGGATCATGGAAAATGTCAGGCGGTTTTCGAGGCCGATGCCGCCGCCGAGAGAATCCGCCAGCGTCGGCATTTCCTCGACCAGCACCGGCTTTCCGGCGGCGAGGCTGGCCTGCATGGCGGCGCCGCGCTCCATCGAGATGCCGATTACTTTTACGGACGGCTTTCGCCCCTTGATGGCAGCAGCGACGCCGGCTGCGAGCCCCCCGCCCGAAACCGGCGCCACCACCATCGCGGCGTCCGGCACATCGTCGAGCATTTCCAGCCCGACGGTGCCCTGACCCGCGATAACCGCCGCATGGTCGAAGGGCGGCACCATTGTGAGCCCTTCTTCCGCAACCAGCCGGTCGACTTCCTCCTGCGCATCGTCCTGGGATTTCCCGACGATGCGGATGTCGGCGCCGAGCCGGCGGATTTCCGAAACCTTGTTCTCCGGCACCAGCCGCGACATGCAGATGACCGCGCGAATGCCTTCGAGTTTTGCCGCATGCGCCAGCGCCCGCCCGTGATTGCCGGTCGAGGCGGCGACCACGCCCCGGCGTCTGTCGTCAGCGGTAAGCGAGGCGATGGCGTTGGACGCACCGCGCAGCTTGAAGCTGCCGGTGGTCTGGCGGTGTTCGAGTTTCAGGTGAACCGGCACGCCCAACCGCTCGGAAAGATTCGGTGAAAGCACGGTCGGCGTGCGCACGATCTTGCCGGCGATGCGCTCGCGCGCCGCCTGGATGTCGGAGAGTGTGACGGTTTGGTTGGTCATGACGAAATCAGCCTCGCGCTATCGGCATGGTCATCAGCCGCCCGAACTCCGGCCGCGGTGTGTTATCCCCGCAGAGGCGAAGGCATGACCATGCGCTCGCCAGATTGCTGGAGACAAGTGGCCGGCCGATCGCCTTCTCGATGTCGATAGCAGCGAGTGCGGCGCGCACCGCCGTGCAGGAAATGAACAGCGCGTCGGCATCATTGGACGTCGCGCCGCGTGCAAGTTCGACGAGCGCTGCCGGCGAAATCCGCGCCATGTCGCGATCGTCGTCGAGACCCAGCGCGGTGAAGCTGGCTATGTCGAAACCGTGGCCGGTGAAATAGTCCGCCATCGGCCGGCTCGTCTCGACTGTATAGGGCGTGAGCACGCTGATCCGCCGCGCGCCGAGCGCTTTCAAGCCGCGCACGCCGGCCAGCGGTGGCGTCACAACGGAAACGCCGGGTTTCGCCGCCTGGATCGCCGCCTCGATCTCGGCGTCGCCGATGACGACTGAGGCGGAGGTACAGGAATAGCAGATCGCGTCCAGTTCCTCGCCGGGCAGGATGAGCGCCGCGGCTTCGGTCAGCGACGGCTGCATGGCGCGCAGATTGTCCGGCGTCACCGGATTGGCGAAGGGAATCCGAGCGACATAGACGCCGATATTTTCGCTCGCAACCATGCGCTGGAAATCCGGCTCCGTCGTATGATCCGTTGCAAGGATGATCAGCCCGACGCGCTTCTTCAGCGGCCGCGCGTCCAGGGCGGGACGCACCGGATGCAGGCGGATTTCGACGGGTGACTTCATGTGAGCGGACATGGTTCTGTTCTAGCGCTCGATCCGGCCGTAGCGGCGCTCAAGCCAGCGCAGCGCGATCACCGAGAACAGGCTGATGACAAGGAAGAACACGCCGACCAGCGTTATCGGTTCGATATAACGATAGCTGGAATTGGCCACGCTTTTCGCCTGGTTCATCAGTTCGAGTACGGTGATGGCCGAAAGCAGCGGCGTTTCCTTGAACATGGCAATGAAATAGTTGGCCAGCGCCGGAATCATCGGCGGCAGCGCCTGCGGCAGGATAATGCGCGTCCATGTCTGCGTCGAACTGAGATTGCAGGCTTTCGCCGCCTCCCACTGGCCGCGCGGCACGTTCTCAATGCCGGCGCGGTATACCTCCGCCGTGTAGGTTCCATAGTGCAGGCCAAGGCCGATCACCCCGGCCACCAGCGGCGAGAGCAGGATGCCGATGTCGGGCAGCACGAAGAAGATGAAATAGAGCTGAACCAGCAGCGGGGTGCCGCGGATGAATTCGGCGAGAAAGCCGACGGTGCGCGACAAAAGCCGGTTCGGCGAGCGCCGCGCCAGCGCAATTCCCAGCCCGACGATTGCCGCCAGCACCGAACCGAGCAGCGTTGCCAGGATGGTGATCTTCACGCCGTCGACAAGCGTCGGGAAAATCTCGCGAACAAAATTCCAGTCCCATTCCATCAGACGCGCACTCCGTCGAGGCCGCGCGCCATGCGGCGCTCAAGTCCGCGCACACCCCATGAGATGACGCAGGCCATGGCGAAATAGAGGAGCAGGATGGTCGTAAACGGCACCAGCGTGTTTCCGGTCTGGGCGCGCACCACCTGCGCCTGGAAAGTCATGTCGGTGAGCGAGATCAGCGACACCACGGCGGTCGCCTTCAAGAGCTCGATCGCATTGTTTCCGAAGGTCGGCAGCATCACCAGGAGCGCCTGCGGCAGGATGATGTGGCGCATGCATTGCCAGCGGCCGAGATTGAGCGCGGTGCATGCCTCGTACTGCTCGCGGCCGACCGACTTGATCGCACCGCGCACCACTTCCGCGCCATAGGCGCCAACATTGAGCCCCAGCGCCAGAATGCCGGCCTGCAGCGGCGTCAGCGAGATGCCGAAAAAGGGCAGCACGAAATAGGCCCAGAAAAGCTGCACGAAAATCGAGGTGCCGCGGAAGAATTCGATATAGGCGGTGGCCAGCGCGCGCACCGCGAAGAAGCGCGACAGCCGGCCAAGCCCGGCCAGGAACGCCATGACCAGCGCCAGCGCCGATCCCATAAGCGTGAGCTGGATGGTGACCAGCGCGCCGTCGAGAATCAGTCCTATGTAGCCGGACCAGTTGATCATGGAGGGATTCTATCGTTTCCTGAATTAAGGTGAGCGCTGCCCCTCACCTGCCTGCCGGCATCCTCTCCCCGTAAGAACAGGGAGAGGAGAGACGGCCGCAACGCTGGCGAACCCCCTCTCCCCGTCCTTCACGGGGAGAGGGTAAGGGTGAGGGGCGATCTGCTACTGCGCCGCGCAGAGCTTTTCGCGCGTGGTCGACATCGCCGCCGCGGCCGAGAAGCCGTAGGGCTCGATGATCTTGGCGAACTCACCCGATTCCTTCAGCTTGGCGAGCTCCACGTCGTAGGCGTCGCGCAGCGCCTCGTCGCCCTTCCTGAAGGCGGCGCCGTCGCAATAGACGGGAGCGCCCTCGACCGGTGCGACCACTTCGAGGTTCGGGTCGTTGGCCTTGCCGGCAAGGTCATTGATCGACAGGACCGGCAGCGAATAGGCGTCGATGCGGCCGTCCTGCAGCATCTTCAGCCCGCTCTGGCCGTCCGGCACCACGATCACCCGCTCGCGCGGCACGCCGGCTTCGAGCGCCAGCTTTTCCTCGGTGCCGCCGCCTGGCGCGCCGATCGTGCCGGTCGGGTCCTTGGCGATGTCGGCAAAGCTCTTGAAGCCCTTCGGATTGCCCTTCTTGAGCAGGAAGGCTTCGGCATCGCACAGCACCGGCTCGGAATAGGCGACGGCGGCGCAGCGCTCCGGCTTCATGAACAGGCCGGCGGTGACGACATCGTGGCGTCCGGCCTGCAGGCCGGGGATCATCGCGCCGTATTCGGAAATCGAGGCGACGATTTCGGGAACGCCGAGCTTCTGGAAAATCACGCGCGCCACGTCAGGAGCAGCGCCCGAGACCTTGCCGTCGGCGCCGACCGCGGTGAAGGGCGGTTCGTTGGCGATGGCCACGCGGGCAAAACCCTGCGCCTTCAGTTCTTCGAGCTTGTTTTCGTCGGCAACGCTCGACCCGGACGCGACGAATGCCGCCAGAACGGCCGCGGCCGCTACGCCGGCAGCGCCGGCCAGAATTGCTATTTTTTTCACTGTTCCCAACTCCATGGTTTTCTTTTGTGGTTCACTGCTTGCGGCTTTTTCGCCGCCCATTGCGGTCAGACCCGATGTCCGGCCGCGATGATCTTTTTCAGGAAGGCCTGCGTGCGCTCCTGCTTCGGATGCCTGAATATGTCGTCGGGCTTGCCCTCCTCGACGATCCTGCCCCGGTCGAAGAACAGGATTCGGTCGGCAAAATCATGGGCGAAGTCCATCTCGTGGGTGACGAGCAGCATGGTCATGTCGGTTTCGGCGGCGAGCTTGCGCATAACATTCAGCACCTCCTCGACCAGTTCCGGGTCGAGCGCCGAGGTCACCTCGTCGAACAGCATGATCTTGGGCGAGAGCGCCAGGGCGCGGGCGATGGCGACGCGCTGCTTTTGCCCCCGGAAAGCTGCGCCGGCATGGCCTTTGCCTTGTCGGCCATTCCGACCATGTCGAGGAGTTCCATCGCCCGCTTCTCGGCCGCGGCGCGCGGCATGCCCTTGGTCAGCATCGGCGCCAGCGTGACGTTGTCGAGCACGCATTTGTGCGGAAACAGGTTGAAGAGCTGGAAGACCATGCCGATCTTCTGGCGCATCCTGGTCAGATGGCGCTCGTCCGCCGGCCGCAACCGGCCGTCGCGCTCCATGTGATAGAGCTGTTCGCCGTCAACCTGGATGTGCCCGTCGTCGATCCTTTCCAGCGTCATGAGGATGCGCAGGATGGTTGTCTTGCCGGATCCGGACGGGCCGATCAGCGCCAGCTTCTCACCGGGCATCACTTCCATCGACAGCCCGTCCAGCACCTTGAAAGAGCCGAAGCTCTTGGAAATGTTATCTATTTTGATGATAGGCGCGGGCATGTGTTTCCCCGACGGAGGGCCGATAGCCTCGACGATGGGGAAGTTACAAAATCATGTCAATTGCGAAAATAAAATCATGACAATTATTTAGCGAAGCCATCCCGATCCTGCCCAATCAACTCCGCCACCGGCAGCGCCGTGTCTTCCTTCACCGTCTTGGTGACGATGTAGGTGAAATAGCGGTCGATGCCGATCTCGCGCTCGAGCAGGCCGTCGACCAGCCGCTGATAGGCGTCGATGTCGCGCGCCATGACCTTCAGCACGTAATCGACGCCGCCGCCGACCGACCAGCAGGCGACGATCTCCGGGATGTCGCGGATGACGCGCTCGAAACGGTCGAAATCGGCCTGCCTGTGCGCGCCGAGCGTCACTTCCATGAGCACGGTGGCGACCGGCGCGATCTGGCGCATGGCGATCCTGGCGTGGTAGCCGGCGACGATGCCGGCCTTTTCCAGCTTTCTCAGCCGCATCCAGCACGGCGTCGGCGACAGGCCGACGCGCTGGGCCAGCGCCAGTTTGGTGATGCGCCCGTCGCGCTGGATGGCGTCGAGGATGCGCAGGTCGATCGGGTCGAGCTTCATGCCGGACATGGACGGGAGAATTGTCATGCGCCAAGCATGATCCCGCATTTTTTCGATTGTCAATTGCACTGATTCTGATCTCTTATGAGTCATGACATTGTGGCGCCCCGATCCGGACCTCATCAGACGCCCCGCCTATCTCTCGCTGGCCGAGCAGATCGCGCGGGCGATCCATGAAGGGCGGCTGCAAAGCGGCGCGCGGCTGCCGACGCATCGGGGCATGGCCGACGATCTGAGGCTGTCGGTGCAGACGGTCAGCCGCGCCTATGAGGAACTGATCCGGCGCGGGCTGATCTCGGGCGAGATCGGCCGCGGCAGCTTCGTGCAGACCCGCCGCCGCGAGCCGGACCCGCCCTACCTGCCGGAGCGGCTGGGCGAGGTCATCGACCTGTCGATCCTGAAGCCGGTATGCGAGCCGATGCATCTCGACAGGATGAAACGCGCGCTGGGCTGGCTGGCGGAAAACCTGCCTGCGAGTTCGGCCCTGTCGTTCCGGCCGAATGTCGTGTTCCCCCGCCATCGGGCGGTGGCTGTGGAGTGGTTGAAGGCCTGCGGCCTCGACGTTTCGCCGCAGAATGTAAGCCTTACCAACGGCGCCACGGCGGGCATGACCGTGGCGCTGATGAGCGTCGCGCCGCCCGGCTCCACGGTGGCGACCGAGGCGATTGGCCACCACACGCTGATCCCGCTGGCCACCTATCTCGGCTTCAACCTTGAAGGGCTGGCGATCGACGACCAGGGCATGATCCCCGAAGCGCTCGACGCGGCCTGCCGGGAATCGCCGATCCGCGCGGTTTTCGTGCAGCCTTCGGTGATCAATCCGACCGCGACCCTGATGAGCGCCGAGCGGCGCGAGGCTATCGCGGCGGTGGCGCGCACGCACGATCTGGCGATCATCGAAAACGACGTGCTCGGCCCGCTGGTCGAGAACAGGCCGCCGCCGGTGGCGGCTTTTGCGCCGGAGCGCACGCTCTACGTCACCAGCTTCACCAAGATCGTGGTGCCGGGGTTGCGCATCGGCTATCTCGCCGCGCCCGACCGCTACGTCGCGGCGGTCGCCAACCGCCATCTCGTCTCCAACTGGATGGCGACGCCGATGGTTGCCGAGATCGCCACCAAATGGGTGGCCGACGGCACCGCCATGGAACTCGTCGAATGGCAGCGGGCCGCACTGGGCCGGCGCCACGACATCGCCGCCGAAGTGCTCGCCGACCTGCCCTATCGCGCGCACCGCAACGGCCTGCATGTCTGGCTGCCGCTGAGCGGCGAGCGCTCGGAGGAAGGGTTCGTGGCGCAGGCGAGGCTGCAGGGTGTGGCGATCGCGCCGGGCGCCTCGTTCAGGATTTCGCAGGACGAATGGCGGCCGGCGGTGCGCATCTCGCTCGGCTCGACCACGGAAGACGAGCTTCGCGCGGGCCTCGGCGTGGTGTCGAAGCTGCTTCTCGGCGACCCGGAACTGCTTCTGCTGGCGATCTGAACCAGCCCACCATGGTGTGGATGGAATCGAGCGCTCCGCAGAAGTTGAAACGGATTTTCTCCTGCGATCTCAGGACAATTCATCGTGCGGAATTTGTTCACAATGCCCTTCGTCCTGCACTCTCAGGCCGAAATAGCTGAAATTTGCGCTCCCTTGCGGCATATGCGATAAGTGACCAACTAAGTGGTCAGGAGTAGTGTCATGACGACGATCAGCCTCGCCGAGGCAAAGGCCAAGCTCAGCGAACTCGTCGAACGTGCGGCGGCCGGTGAGACGGTAGAGATCACCAAGCGCGGGAAGCCGGTGGCTCAGATCGTGCCGGTGAAGAAGAAATTGAAACCAATCGATTTCGAGGCGCTGAGGAAGATTGCCGACTCGATACCTTACCAAGAGGAATCGGCCGGCGACTTCATGCGCCGGTTGCGTGATGATGCGCGCTATTGACCCTCTACCTCGACACCTCCCTCCTGATTGCCATCTTCACTCATGAGAGTGCATCGGAAAGATCCCGTGCGTGGCTGCGTGAGCGTGAACACGAGCCCAAAGAAATTAGCTGGTGGGTTGAGACAGAGGCCGCCGCGGCCCTGTCGATGAAAATCAGAACCCGTCAAATCGACCCCGCACAGCGTTCTCTGTTGGCGGCGGGGATCAGGCAACTCGTTTCAAGCTCATTGACCGTCCTCGACGTGAGACATGATCACTTTTTAGCCGCAGCACGTTTGGCCGACGGTGCTAGAGGTCTTCGTGCTGGCGACGCCCTGCATCTCGCCATAGCGGCGGAACGCGGTTCCGTGCTCTGCACGCTGGATAAAGATTTGGCCGAGGCTGGCGTCGAACTGGGAATCGCAACCGAACTCGTCTGAGCATCCCATTAGATGGTCTCTTTTCCCGACGCCTAAGAGAGAGTCTCTCTCCCGTCGGAACTTTAATCAGCCACTCTCTCGTTCTCGTGCGTCTATGCTTCCCGGCAACGAGGAGGCCCTTCCATGTCCGCGCATTTCGCACGACCGCACCGCCACGACGCGCTCGACCGGCTTTCCGACCGAAGACTGCTGCGCGAACTCGCCTATGTCGACGGACACTGGACGGCGAGCGAGGCCGGCCGCACCTTCGAAGTGCGCGATCCCGCGACCGGCGATGCCGTCGCCTGGGTGGCGGCGCTCGACGCCGGGCAGACCACGGCTGCGGTGGATGCGGCGGCCAAGGCTTTTCCGAAATGGAAGGCGCTGCTGCCGCAGCAGCGCTCGGCCATATTGCGAAAATGGTTCGAGCTGATTGTCGCCGCCAAGGAAGATCTGGCGCTGCTGATGACGCTGGAACAGGGCAAGCCGCTGGCGGAATCGTGCGGCGAGATCGATTACGCCGCCTCCTTCATCGAATGGTATGCCGAGGAAGCGAAACGGCTGAACGCCGAGAGCGTAACCAGCCACCTCCCCGGGGCGGAAATGATGGTGCGGCGCGAGCCGCTTGGCGTCGTCGGCGTGGTAACGCCGTGGAATTTTCCTTCCGCCATGCTGACCCGCAAAGCCGCCGCCGCACTCGCCGCCGGCTGCACCATCGTCGCCCATCCCTCCTCCGAAACGCCGCTGTCGGCGCTGGCGCTGGCCGAACTCGGCGAGCGCGCCGGCCTGCCGGCGGGCGTGTTCAACATCGTCACCGGCGACGCCGCGACCATCGTCGGCAGGATGTGCGAGGACGCCCGCGTTCGCGCCCTCTCCTTTACCGGCTCGACCGAGATCGGCCGGCTGATCGCAGCGCAATGCGCGCCGACCATGAAGCGGCTGGTGATGGAGCTCGGCGGGCATGCGCCGCTGATCGTCTTCGACGATGCCGACCTCGACCGCGCGGTGAAGATCGCCATCGACGCGAAGTTCGCCACCTCCGGCCAGGATTGCCTTGCCGCGAACCGCATCTACGTGCAGCGTGGCATCTATGATGCTTTCTGCGAGGCCTATGCCGAGCGCATTGCCATGCTGAAGGTCGGACACGGTCTCATGGAAGATGCCGACATCGGCCCGCTGATGCACGAGCGCGCCGTGGTCAAGGTCGAGGAGCAGGTCGCAGACGCCATCGAGCGCGGCGCCCGGCTCGTCACCGGTGGCAAGCGGCATCCGGCCGGAAAACTGTTCTTCCAGCCGACGCTGATCGCCGATGTCGGCGACGACGCGCTGATCATGCGCGAGGAGACGTTCGGCCCGGTCGCGGCGGTGACGCCTTTCGACACGGAGGCGGAGGTCGTCGCCCGCGCCAACGACACCGAATACGGCCTCGTCGCCTACGTCGTGACCGAGAACGGCGCGCGCCAGTTGCGCATGGGCCGCGCGCTGGACTACGGCATGGTTGCGATCAACCGCGTGAAGATCACCGGCGCGCCGATCCCGTTCGGCGGCGTGAAGCAGTCGGGCATCGGCCGGGAAGGCTCGCGGCATGGCTTGGAGGCATTTACGGACTTGAAGTATTTGTGCCTGGACGTGGCATGATTCAGGTGGTCTCTACGGATTCATTCCTGCCAGGTCCGTACTGTAGCCGCCGTTCTGAGTGGACTTTGATGTCTTCTGCGTTCCGGCATGGATTCCCGACACTCTCCGCTCGTTCCTCGCTCACGAGGTCGGGAATGACGAATGCACTAATGGTTCCGCTAACCGTCGGCGGTGACGATTTGCGGAAACGCTTGTGAAGTCCGTCATTCCCGACCTCGTGAGCGAGGAACGAGCGGAGAGTGTCGGGAATCCTGTGTGTTTGTTTTGGCGTATGGTGAGCGCGGGAAGGAGGCCGTGGGAATCCTGGTCGTCGGGTTTTGCCCGACAGGCCGCGGCATGGCTCGGCTCCCCTCCCGCTTCGAAACCATCAACCTGAACAGTTGCACGAGGCTGCTGCACAGACCTCGCACCACAGGAAGAGGCACGGTGATGATACAGCATAACTACATCGGTTGCGACATCTGCAAGGACATGCTCGACGTGTTCGATCCGTCCAGCCGCAGCTTCCGGCGGCTCGCCAACCGGGCCGGGCCGATCGAGGCTTTCGCGGCCGGACTTGCGCCGGGGCGCGATTTCGTCGTCTTCGAGGCGACCGGCGTCCACGACCGGCTGTTGCGCCACGCCCTGGCCGAGGCCGGCATCGCCAGCACCAGGCGCAACCCCGTCCAGACCCGCCGCTTCGCCGAGGCCGGCGGGCTTCTGGCTAAGACCGACAAGCTCGACGCCCGCATGCTGTCCGACTACGGCCGCCGCTTCACCCCGGCGCCCGACCAGCCGCCGTGCCGCCAGCGCGAGCGCATCGCCGCCTTGGCGCGCCGCCGCGACCAGCTCGTCGAGGCCCGCGCCCGCGAGGCCAGGCATCTCGGCGAAGCCTTCGATCCCGACGTCATCGCCGACATCGAGGCGGCCGTCGCCTGCCTCGCCAAGCGCATCGCGACCATCGAGGCGGTCATCGCAAGCGCCATCGCCGAAGCCGACGCCGCCACCGCCGCCACGTTCGCCATCCTGCGCTCGGCCCCCGGCGTCGGACCCGTCACCGCGCTCACCCTCATCGCCCATTTGCCCGAGCTCGGAGGCCGTTCGCCCAAAACCATCGCCAGCCTGGCCGGGCTGGCGCCGCGCAACAACGATTCGGGAACGCGGCGCGGCCGGCGCCCCATCCGCGGCGGCCGGCCGCGCGTGCGCAAGGCGCTCTATATGGCGGCGCTCGGCGCCATCCGCGCTGCGCCGCGCTTCAAGGCCTTCTACAGCGCCATCGCCGCCCGCTCCGGCTCCAGGAAACTCGCCGTCATCGCCGCAGCCAGAAAGCTCCTCACCATCCTCAACGCCATGCAACGCGACCAGAAAGCATATGCCTGAAACACAGTTGCCATGCCTCAACGCAGAAGACAAGTGCGGGGAGGTGAAGAAGTTGCGCGCGCTCATCCGGACGCCATCCGCACAGCCCCTTAGCGACTGTCCGTCAAATCGATAATCGAAAGGAACCATCATGCTTGACCGCTCGAACGAACTTTCCGCCTGGGATCGCGACCACTTTTTCCATCCCTCGACCCATATGGGAACGCATGCGCGAGGCGAGTCTCCGACGCGGATTATTGCCGGCGGCGAAGGCGTCTATATCACCGACACCAACGGCCGCCGCAGCCTCGACGCCTTTGCCGGGCTCTATTGCGTCAATGTCGGGTACGGCCGCCAGAAGATCGCCGACGCTATCGCCGAGCAGGCGAAGAACCTCGCCTATTACCATGCCTATGTCGGGCACGGCACCGAGGCTTCGATCACGCTTTCCAAGATGATCATCGACCGCGCGCCGCAGGGCATGAGCCGCGTCTATTTCGGCTTGTCCGGCTCGGACGCCAACGAGACCAACATCAAGCTGATCTGGTACTACAACAACGTGCTCGGCCGGCCGGAGAAGAAAAAGATCATCTCGCGCTGGCGCGGCTATCATGGATCGGGCGTGATGACGGGGTCGCTCACCGGCCTCGACCTCTTCCACAACGCCTTCGACCTGCCGCGCGCGCCGATCCTGCACACGGAAGCGCCTTATTTTTTCCGCCGCGCCGACCGCTCCATGAGCGAGGAGCAGTTCTCGCAGCATTGCGCCGACAAGCTCGAAGAGATGATTTTGGCAGAAGGTCCCGAGACGGTCGCCGCCTTCATCGGCGAGCCGATCCTCGGCACCGGCGGCATCGTGCCGCCGCCCGCCGGCTACTGGGAAAAGATCCAGGCGGTGCTGAAGAAGTACGACGTGCTGCTGGTCGCCGACGAGGTCGTCACCGGTTTCGGCCGCCTCGGCACCATGTTCGGCTCCGACCATTACGGCATGAAACCGGACCTGATCACCATCGCCAAGGGCCTGACCTCGGCCTATGCGCCGCTGTCGGGTGTGATCGTCGCCGACAGGATGTGGCAGGTACTGGTGCAGGGTTCCGACAAGCTCGGCTCGCTTGGCCATGGCTGGACCTATTCGGCGCATCCGATCTGCGTGGCGGCAGGCGTCGCCAATCTGGAACTGATCGACGAGATGGACCTGGTGACGAACGCCGGCGAGACCGGCGCATATTTCCGCGCCGAACTGGCCAAGGCCGTCGGCGGCCACAAAAATGTCGGCGAGGTGCGCGGCGACGGGCTGATGGCGGCGGTAGAATTTGTTGCCGACCGCGACGACCGTGTGTTCTTCGATGCCTCGCAGAAGATCGGTCCGCAGGTGGCGGCGGCGCTCGCAGAGCGTGGCGTCATCGGCCGCGCCATGCCGCAGGGCGACATTCTGGGTTTCGCCCCGCCGCTGTGCCTGACGCGTGAGGAAGCGGATGTGGTGGTCGCCAAGACTGCGGACGCGGTGAAGACGGTGTTTGCCAGTATCTAATTCTGAATAGGTCGCGCTGCCCCTCACCCTTACCCTCTCCCCGTAAGGACGGGGAGAGGGTAAGGGTGAGGGGCAGCGCCAAGCTTGCAAGTGGAACATACATGACCTCCAATCCCCTCCCCTCCACCATGGCCGCCGTTCTCCTCACCGGGCATGGCGGGCTTGATAAGCTCGAATACCGCACTGATGTCCCCGTCCCCTCCCCAGCCCCCGGCGAGGTGCTGGTCGAGGTGACCGCCTGCGGTATGAACAACACCGATGTCTGGGTGCGCCAGGGCGCGTACGGCACGGAAGAGGACGCGGCGGCGGTCTCGACGTGGCGGCGGCAGGGCAACACGCTGACATTTCCGCGCATCCAGGGAACCGATACGGTCGGCCGGATCGTCGCGGTCGGCGAAGGCGTGCAGGAAAGCCGCATCGGCGAGCGGGTGATGGTCGATTTCTCGATCTACAATCGCGACGACGATTCGCTCGCCGACATCGATTATATGGGGCACGGCCGCGACGGCGGCTACGCCGAATACCAGACGCTCCCGGCCGAGAACGCGCATCTGGTCCGCGCCGATCTTTCCGATGTCGAGCTCGCCACTTTCTGCTGCGCCTATCTGACCGGCGAGCAGATGCTGGAGCGCGCCGGCCTGAAGGCCGGAGAGCGCGTTCTGGTGACCGGCGCTTCGGGCGGCGTCGGCTCGGGCATCGTGCAACTGGCGCGGGCGCGCGGCGCGATCCCCTATGCAATCGTCGGCCCCGGCAAGGAACAGGTGGTCAAGGACATCGGCGCTGAAGCCGTCATCACGCGCGGCGTTCCCGATCTGCTCGCGGCGGTGAACGAGGCGACGGGCGGAAAGCCCATCGACGTGGTCGCCGACCTGGTGGGCGGCGCGATGTTCAACGATCTGCTGCGCATCCTCAGGCCCGAGGGCCGCTACACGACGGCCGGCGCTATCGCCGGGCCGGTGGTGCAACTGGACCTCAGGACGATGTATCTGAAGCAGCTGCAACTGCACGGGTCGAGCCAGGGCACCCGCGCGGACTTCCGCCGCATCGTCCGCTACATCGAGGAAGGCAAGATCAGGCCCCTGGTCGGCGGCGTCTATAAGCTGTCGGACTTCCACCACGCTCAGACGGATTTCATGGCGAAGGATTTTGTTGGCAAGCTGGTCGTGGTTCCGGATAGCAAGCGGGGATAATCGGCACTCACCGGCTGGCCGGGGCGCGGCCGTAGAGCAGCAGCATGGCTATGATGACGACGCCGTAGATGATCTGGCGGCCGGCTTCGGGCATCTGCATGACCGACAGGATCGATTGCAGGAGCGTGATCAGGATGACGCCCGCCACGGTTCCGAGATAGGAGCCGCGCCCGCCGAGGATCGAGGTGCCGCCGAGCACGACGGCCGCGATCGAGGGCAGCAGGTAGGCGTCGCCCATGGATTGCGCGGCCTTCGACGCATAGCCGGCCAGCAGCACGCCGCCGAAGGCGGAAAGGCCGCCCGAAACGGCGAAGGCGATCATGACGATGCGGCGCGTGTCGACGCCGGAAAGGTAGGCGGCGCGCTCTCGATTGCCGATGGCATAGACCGCGCGGCCGAAGGTGGTGCGGGTGAGCGCGAACACCATGACCGCGCCGACGATCGCCCACACCACGACGGCGTTGGGCACGCCGGGCAAAAGGAAGCCGGTCGCGAGCCAGCGCATGCCGGCCGTGGCGGAATCCTGGGGCGAGAAGCCTCCCGTATAGACCACCATCAGCCCTTGCGCGACGGCGTTGGTGGCGAGCGTGATGATCATGGAGGGGATGCGCAGATAGGCGACGCCGATGCCGTTGACCAGGCCGATCAGGACGCCGCAGGCGACGCCGAAGGGGATTGCGAGGATCATGCCGGCCGTGCCGTGCGCGGCGGCCGCGCACGCCATCATCGCCCCGACCGCGACCACCCAGGGCACGGAAAGGTCGATCTGGCCGAGCAGGATGACCAGCATCATGCCTGTCGCGATGACGCCGAGGAACGAGGCAACCTTGAGCTGCTGCAGCAGGTATTCGGGCGACAGGAAGCTCGTCGAATAGAGGCTGCCGAAGACCAGCAGCAGGAAAATGCAGGCAAAGGCGGTCGCGACCGCAGGGTCGGCCCGGCGCAGGAAGCCGGGCATGCGGCTGGCGATGGTCGTGTCGCTCATCCGAACCACTCCAGCCGGTTCTTGACCCGGAACAGCGCGAATGCGCCGATGCTGACGGCCACCAGCAGCACCACGCCCTGGAACAACGGCTGCCAGAGCGGGTCGAAATCGAAGACGAACAAGAGGTCGCCGATGGTGCGGAAGGCGAAGGCGCCGAAGATCGCGCCGACGGCGCTGCCCTTGCCGCCGAACAGCGACACGCCGCCGAGCACGACGGCGGCGATGGAGAACAGCGTGTAGGCGTTGCCGCTCGCAAACGCCGCCTCGCCCGTATAGGTGAAGAAGGTGAGGAACAGGCCGCCGATCGAGGCGAGCAGCCCGGCGAGCGTGTAGGCGATGAATTTTGCACGCCTTATCGGGACGCCGGACATGTAGGCGGCGACCTCGGACGAGCCTGCGGCGTAGGCGGCGCGGCCGGCGACCGAGCGCCGGAACGGGATCCAGATAATCAGCACCACGGCGACCAGCGTGACCAGGCTCGCCGGCACCACGCCGAACAGGCGGCCGGTCAGCGCATCGGCCAGATCCTCGTTGACGGAGCCGCCGGGAAACGGCCGCAGCATCAGCGCGATGCCGAAATAGATGGCGCCCGTGGCGATGGTGGTGACGATCGGCTGCAGCCGTCCGTAGATCACGATCGCGCCGTTGATGGCTCCGCAGAGCACTCCGACGAGGAGCACCGCCGCGACGCCGAGGGCGGTCTCCATCGGCGTTCCGACGACGAGCCACGAGGCAAGGCAATTGGTGAGGATGAAGATCATCCCGACCGAAAGATCGATGCCGGCCGTGATGACCACAAGCGTCTGAGCCATCGCCACGAAGGCGAGCAGCACGCCCTTGTTGGAGGCGGTCTGCACCACATTGGCGGTCAGTCCGGCGGGATGGTTCGCGGTGTAGAGGATGAACATCGCGACGAAGATGCCGAATGCGAGCAGCGTGCCGCGCTGTTCGGCCGCCCAGTAGCGCCAGTCCTTCATGCGCCCGCTCCCACCGCCTTGGCCTCCGCGCCGCTCCTGATGTTGAGCGCGCTGGCGATCAGCGCCCGCTCGGTGATCTCATCGCCCGCCAGTTCGCGCTTGATCGCGCCGTCATAGAGCACCAGCACGCGGTCGCAGCAGCCGATCAGTTCGTCATAGTCGGTGGAATAGAAGATGATCGCGGCGCCGGCGTCCGCAAGTTGGCGCAGCAATTGATAAAGCTCCTGCTTGGTGCCGACATCGATGCCGCGCGTCGGGTCGTTGAGCAGGATGATGCGGGGCTTGCGCATCAGCCACTTGGCGATCACCACCTTCTGCTGGTTGCCGCCGGAGAGCGCGCCGACGGGAATATCGATCCCCGCCGTTCGGATGGCGAGCAGCCGGACCATCTCGTCGATCAGCCGCTGCTCGGCGGCGCGGTCGATGAAGCCGGCGCTGGAGACCTTGTCGAGCGCGGCGAAGGAGAGGTTCTCGCGCACCGTCATGGGCAGCATCAGGCCCTCGGTCTTGCGGTCCTCGGGTATCAGCGCCATGCCGATGCCTTTGGCGCGCGCCGCCGCTGGACTGGCGATCGACGCGGGCCGGCCGTCGACCAGTATTTCGCCCGAGACGCCGCGCAGCACGCCGAACAAAGCGAGCAGCAGCTCGCGCTGGCCCTGCCCGTCGAGCCCGCCAAGGCCGATCACCTCGCCCGCCCGGACCGACAGCGAGATGTCGCGCAGCCGGCCGTTCCAGCCGAGATTGCGGCATTCGAGAACCGGCGGACGGTTGCTGGCGACGGCCGGCGGTTTGGGCGGAAAGATGTGGCTGTATTCGCGGCCGATCATCAGTTCCACGACCTCGTTGTCGGACTTGCTGCCGGCCTTGTAGGTGGCGACGTTGCGGCCGTTGCGAAACACCGTGCACTCGTCGGCGAGTTCGGCGATCTCATGCATGCGGTGCGAGATGTAGAGAAGCGCGAGTCCCTCCGAGCGCAGGCGCTTCAGCACGGCGAACACCTTAGCCACGTCGGCCGCGGTGAGCGCCGAGGTGGCCTCGTCGAGGATCAGGATGCGCGGCTTGCGCGCCAGCGCCTTGGCGATTTCGACCATCTGTCGGCGCGAGAGCGGCAGATCCTTGACCAGCGCGCGCGGGTGGATATCGGCGGCACCCGCGCGGGCCAGCGCCTCTTCCGCGATCTTGCGCTGCGCCTTGCGGTCGATCATGCCGAATTTCTTCGGCGGGTCGGAGATGATGATGTTGTCGGCGACGCTGAGGTCGGGGATCAGCGACAGTTCCTGGAATATGCAGGCGATGCCGGCCTTGTTGGCCTCGGCCGGCGAGGCGAAGGAGACTTCGCCGCCGTCCATCGTCATGCGGCCTTCGTCGGGCGCCACGACGCCGGCCATGATCTTGATGAGCGTCGACTTGCCGGCGCCGTTCTCGCCCAGGATGGCGTGGATGCGGCCGGCATGGACGCGAAGCTCCGCCTGTTCCAGCGCCCGCACTCCGCCATAGCGTTTCGAAACGCCTTCCATCTGGAAGAGCAATGTTTCTTTCGCTGCCTTCTCAGGAAACATCGGCTCTCTCGCTCAGGTCCGAGCTAATACTGATAGGCCCGTTCCTGCCCCTCACCTGCCTGCCGGCATCCTCTCCCCGTAAGGACGGGGAGAGGAGATCTGGCCGCGACGCTGGCGACCCCCTCTCCCCGTTCTTCACGGGGAGAGGGTAAGGGTGAGGGGCAGCGCGAGCCTTGCCTACTGGTTCGCTTCCGACTGGCCCATGATCTCCTGCGCGGTAAAATTGATGCCGCAGGTCGGGAACGAGTTTCCGACGAAGAAATTATCGGACTGGTCGGGGAAGTAGTCCACGTTCTCCTTGAAGTCGGGATCCTCGACGATCGCCAGCGGCAGCTTGACCGACTGGGGAACGACATTGCCTTCCAAGGCCGCGATGGCCGTCTTGATGGCGACCGCGACCTGCGCCGGTCCGGTGCCGGCCGAGGAGCACTTCAAGCCTTCGGCAGAGAATTTGGCGCAGAACTTGCGGAAGCCGTTCTCGGTCTCGGCGCCGATCGGCACCCAGGGGTGCTTGGCGTCGATCATCGCCTGCACGACGCCGGTGTCGCCGCCCTGCGCGGTGATGCCGTCGAACGTCTTGTGCACGGCGATGGCGTCGGCGGTCGCCTTCTGGGCAGTCGGGTCGTCCCACTTGCCGAGAACCTCGACCACTTCCCACTTCTTGCCAGATGCCGCGAAGGTCTCGTGGATGCCGTTGTGGCGGTCGGTATCGACCGACGTGCCGGCGACGCCGCGCACTTCGAGCACCTTGCCGCCTTCCGGTAGATGCTTGATCAGCCAGTTGGCCCACAGCACGCCGAGGCCTTTCTGGTCGACGTTGACGTTGATCGCGTCTTCGGTGTCGAGAATGTTATCGAAGGCCACGAGGATGACGCCAGCATCTTTGGCGCGCTTGATGACTGGCGCGAAGGCTGTCGGGTTCTGCGCGTTGACGACGATCGCGTCATAGCCTGAATCGATGAAGTTGTTGATCGCCGAGATCTGCGCCGGCACGTCCTCGCCGGTGGAGACGACCTTGAACTCCTTGAGCTTCGCCGCGACCTCCGGCTGCGCGGCATAGGCCTTGGCGGTCTGGATCATCTGGATGCGCCAGGTGTTGGCGATGTAGCCGTTGGCAAGCGCGATCCGGAACGGACCTTCCTTCTTCGGGTATTTCAGGAATTTGGTGTCGGCCGACCACGGCGCGAAACATTCCGGCTCGGCGGATGGGCCGGCCACGATTTCCGGCTCGGCCATGGCCGTCGTATTCAACATGACGAGTGCAGTGGCGGCAACGATGCCGCCGATTACGGTCCTGATCATCGATATTCCTCCCGTTTGCAGATATTGGCTGTGCTTCTGTCCTTCTCCCATGCCCCGCGCCGGCAGCCGAAGCGCGCCGGATCGGAATCCGTATTCAACCGTTGACCGAAACTCCTCCTCAGGTAGCGATCGCCGGCAAGACCTGCTTTATCCTATGACATGCCCTTATCCGGCACTCCGTGCCCGTTATTCCGACTGGCGGAAGTTGCGCACCCGTTCGAACAGCACCGCGAAGATGATGGCGCCGCCGATGAAGGTGCCCTGCCAGAAGGCGTTGATGCCGAGCAGGCCGAGGCTGTTGCGGATGACCTCGATCAGCGCGGCCCCGACAAGCGCGCCGAATGCCGTGCCGACGCCGCCGGCGAGATTTGCGCCGCCGATGACTGCCGCTGCGATGACCTGCAGTTCCAAGCCGGTGCCTATGTTGGTGGTGATGGCGCCGAGCCAGCCGGTCTGGATGATGCCGGCAATGCCCGCCGAAAGCGCCGATATTACGTAGACCGCGACCTTGATCGGCTTGACCGGCACGCCGGTCAGCGTCGCTGCATGCTCATTTCCGCCGATGGCAAAGACGTGGCGGCCAAACTTGGTCCAGCGCAGCACGAAGCCGGTCAGCAGCGCCAGCACGATCATGTAAAGCACAGGGTTGGCGATGCCGAACAGCCACGCGCCGCCGCCAAGCGCCAGAAGCTTGTCGTGATCGGGACCGAATTCGAAAACCACCGTGTTTCCGGAGGCCACCATCGCCAGGCTGCGGGCGATCGACAGCATGCCGAGCGTCACCACGAAAGATGGAAAGCCGAGATAGGCGATCAGTATCCCGTTGAAGGCGCCGATGACCAGCGCCGTGCCGATTGCGGCGGCGATGCCGATTTCGATGCCGTAGCCCGCATGCATGGTGACGCCAAGCACCATCGAGCACAGGGCAAGCACCGAGCCGACGGACAGGTCGATGCCGCCGGTGATGATAACCATCGTCATGCCGAGCGCGATGATCGCAACGAAGGTGACATTGCGGGTGATGTTGTAGAGGTTCCTGGTTGTCGCGAAGGAGTCCGTCGCAAAAGACAGGAATATGCAGGCGAGGATGACGGCGACCAGGACCCAGAATGTCTGGCTGCCCAAAATTGCCGAAAGCCAGCTCTGCTGCTTTTGTTCGATAGTCTGGTCAAGAGTGATTGCCATCGTCGACCTTCGTTCCTCCCAATGCTGACGAGCAGCTCTACGATACCTGTTCGATGGCGCCGGTAATGAGCCCGGTGACTTCTTCCGGCGAACTTTTGGCAATCTGCTTGTCAGCGACTTTGCGGCCGCGCCGCATCACGATCACCCGGTCGGCCACGTCGAACACGTCGGGCATGCGATGGCTGATCAGCACGACCGCTATGTTCTGGTCGCGCAGGCGCCGGATAAGATTCAGCACCTCGGCCACCTGACGCACCGAGATCGCCGCCGTCGGCTCGTCCATCAGCACGATCTTGGCGTTCGACAGCCTGGTGCGGGCGATCGCCACCGCCTGGCGCTGGCCGCCGGACATCTTCTTGACGAGATCGCGCGGCCGTGTTTCCGACTTCAGTTCCTTGAAGATTTCGCCGGCGCGCCGGTACATCGTCGCATAATCGAGGACGCTGAGCGGCCAGATTCCCCTGCGAAGCTCGCGGCCGAGAAAGACGTTCGCCGCCGCGGTCAGGTTGTCGCACAGCGCCAGGTCCTGGTGGACGATCTCGATGCCGTGCCGGCGCGCGTCCACCGGCTTGTGAAGCACCAGGTCCGCGCCATCCATCTTCATCATGCCTTGGCTTGGCGCGAAATTACCGGCGATCATCTTGACCAGCGTCGACTTGCCGGCGCCATTGTCGCCCATCAGGCCGACAACCTCGCCGGGCTCAATGGCAAGCGACACGTCATTGACTGCCTGGATGGCGCCGAAATGTTTTGAAATATTGTTGAGTTCTAGAACCGCCACCCGATTTCCTGCCTTCCGTACCGCCGCCAGCAGTCCGGAACCGATCGATCGGTGAACGCGGACGCCATCGGCAAAATGCCGTTTGCCTTTCCCCTCCCAGGCGAAACGCTGCCGCAAATTATGCCCACCCCGGAGCGGGCGTCAATCGCGATTGTCGGACAAATCGACCGGGAGTTCGGAAAAATCCGTTTTATAGGACAAATACCCGTTGACGGGCGAAGTTCGCCGATATTAGTTGGCCGCGGGAGGAAGCGGATGCTTATCCTTGTCACCGGAGCCACGGGCAAGGTCGGGCGCAGCCTGATCGCTCGGCTTATATCCGATCCGCGGTTTTCCGGGGCTCGCATTCGCGCGCTCTGCCATAACCGCCTGCTCGACGAGACCGATCGCGTGGAAGTCGCGCGCGGCTCGATCGCCGACCGCGAGGTGGCTGCCGCGGCGCTGGATGGCGTGACCCATGTGGTTCATCTCGCCACCTGCAAGGAAACGCCCGACCAGGTCATGGACGTGACGGTCAAGGGCCTGTTCTGGCTGCTGGAGGAATTCCGCCTGAGCCCGGCGGCGCGCCAGTTCATCCTCATCGGCGGCGACGCGGGCGTGGGCCATTTCCATCACCGCCACGACGGGCCGATCACCGAGGACGCGCCCCACATGGCCTATCCGGGGTGCTACGCCCTTTCCAAAGTCCTGGAAGAGGTCTTGCTCGAGCAGTTCGGCATCCAGTACGATACCAATGGCTGCTGCCTGCGCGCGCCGTGGATCATGGAAAAGGACGACTTCAAGTACACCCTGTCGTTTGGCGACGACGTATTCGGCGGGCCGGACTGGAAGACGCTCGTGCCGGAGGCCGACGCCAGGCGCTATGCCGAGGACGGCACGGTGCCCCTGCTGCGCGACGCCGAAGGCCAGCCGCTGAAGCGCAACTTTGTGCATGTCGACGACCTGGTCTCTGCGATTCTGGCGGCGATCGACAACCCGCGCGCCAAGCGGCAGCTCTTCAACATTTGCATGGATCGCCCCGTCGACTATGGCGAGGTCGCCGCATATCTGGCCCGCACGCGCGGCCTGCGGTCCATCGACATTCCAAGCCGGTTCCACTCGAACTGGATGGATAACAGCAAGGCCAAGTATTTCTTGGACTGGCAACCCGACTACGATCTGGAAATGCTTGTCGATTCGGCCTGGCAGTACGAGCGTTCGCAGAACGATCCTCGCACTGTCTGGTATCCGGGTTGATTTTGTGTGGCGGGCACGTCGTGTCCGTCTGTTTTAAAAGGGAGGAATGAATGAGGAAATTGTTATTGCTCACCGCTACCGCCGCTTTGGCGCTCGGGGCGAGCCAGGCGCTCTCGCAAGAGAAGAAGCAGCTGGTCATCGTGGTGAAGGGTCTCGACAACCCCTTCTTCGAGGCGATCAACCAGGGCTGCCAAAAGTGGAATTCGGAAAACGCCAATTCCGAATATGAATGCTTCTATACCGGCCCGGCATCGACTTCGGACGAGGCCGGCGAAGCGCAGATCGTGCAGGATATGCTCGGTAAGCCCAGCACGGTGGCGATGGCAATCTCGCCGTCGAACGCCAAGCTGATCGCCCAGACCATCAAGACAGCCAATGCGACCGTGCCGATCATGACGCTCGACGCCGATCTCGCCAAGGAAGACGCAGCACTTCGCAAGACCTATCTCGGCACCGACAACTACCTGATGGGCAAGCGCATTGGCGACTACATGAAGGAAGCGAAGCCGGATGGCGGCAAGGTGTGCTCGATCCAGGGCAACCCCGGCGCCGACAACATCGCGCGGCGCGCGCAAGGCTGGCGCGATTCCCTGTCGGGCCAGGAGGGGCTGACGGAGCTCAAGGGCGAAGGCGGCTGGACCGAGGTTGCCGGATGCCCGGTCTTCACCAATGACGACGGCACCAAGGGCGTGCAGGCGATGACGGATATCCTCGCCGCCAACCCCGACCTCGCCGGCTTCGGCATCATGGGCGGCTGGCCGCTGTTCGGCGCGCCGCAGCCCTATCGCGACCTGTTCAAGCCGATGGCCGACAAGATCGCTAGCAACGAGTTCGTCATCGGCGCCGCCGACACCATCGGCGACGAAGTGGCGATCGCCAAGGAGGGCCTGGTGACCGCGCTCGTCGGCCAGCGGCCGTTCGAGATGGGCTACAAGGCTCCGTCGGTGATGATCGACCTGATCGAAGGCAAGCCGGTCGAGGATCCGGTGTTCACCGGCCTCGACGAGTGCACGAAGGATACGGTCGACACCTGCATCCAGAAATAACCGCGCTCGAAACGCGCCCGGCAACGGGCGCGTTTCCCGCCGGTTCACCTGCCGGATGCGAACAAGCCGCCTGCGGAAGCATTCGCCGGCGGCCTGGTTTGGCCGTTGCCGCCGCGTTCGATGCGGGCAAGGGCTCAGAAAGCTGAAATGACGAAGATGCGGGAAGCAAAAGCAAAGCGGCTTCGGGCACCGGCCGACCTGGCGGCAGCCGCCCCGCGCTCCCCGACCGCCTGGCGCTCCGACGCCGCTCGCATTCCGGGGACCAGCGTGCACGCCTCGCTGGCCAACGAGATCGGCCTTCGCATCGTGCGCGGCGATTATCCCCCCGGCAGCATCCTGCCGAACGAGGCCAAATGGTCGGAGACTTTCGAGATCAGCCGCTCGGCGGTGCGCGAGGCCATCAAGATGCTGATGGCGAAGAGCCTGCTCGCCTCGCGTCCGAAGGTGGGCAGTTGGGTGGAGCCCAGGGAGCGGTGGAACCTGCTCGATCGCGACGTTCTGGGCTGGTACGCCATGTCTCCCGACCGCGAGGCGTTCTTGCGGACCGTCCAGGAATTCCGCCATATCATCGAGCCGGAGGCGACTGCACTTGCCGCGGAACGCCGGTCGGAGGAGCAGATGGCCGAGATCAGCGCCGCCTGCCGCGAGATCGGCGAGGCGAATTCGCTCTCGGCCCGGACCCAGGCCGACACGCGTTTTCACTTGGCGATCCTGCGCGCGTCCGGCAACGACCTGCTCGTCCCGCTCGGCGTGCTGATCGAATCGGCACTGAGCCACCTGTTCGCCTTCACCACGCGCGAACTGAGCGACCTGCCCCAGGCGCAGAAGCTGCATGAAAACATCGAGAAGAACATCCGCCTGCAACGCCCGGACGCGGCGCGCAACTCGGTTCGCAAGCTCCTGGCCAACACCGACAAAATCATCTCGCCATCGCATCAATAGCCATCGGAACACTGGCGCGAGGCGCATCGGCGAGATGCGCGGGCGCGCCGCAACGGAATTGAAAGGCGAATGCCGATGATGCAGACATTTCGCGTAGCGGCGATCCCGGGCGACGGGATAGGCCAGGAAGTCATACCGGCCGGCATCGAGGTGCTGGAGGCCGTCGCGCGCCGGGACGGCGCGTTCCAGCTGCGCTTCGACGCGTTCGACTGGGGCTCGGACCACTACAAACGGCACGGCGTCATGATGCCCGCCGACGGCCTAAGCCGGATCAGGGAACACGACGCCATCCTGTTCGGCGCCGTCGGCGCTCCGGACGTGCCCGACGACGTGACGCTCTGGGGGCTTCGGCTGGCGATCTGCCAGTCCTTCGACCAGTACGCCAATGTCCGGCCGACGCGCGTGCTGCCCGGCATCGTCAGCCCGCTGCGCGGCGTTAACGGCGGCGAGCTTGACTGGGTGATCGTCCGCGAAAATTCCGAAGGGGAATACTCCGGCCAGGGCGGGCGGACGCATCGCGGCCTGGCGTCGGAAGTCGCGACGGAAGTTTCCGTCTTCACCCGCACCGGCGTCGAGCGGATCATGCGCTTCGCCTTCAAGCTTGCCCGCTCGCGCCCGCGAAAGCGCCTGACCGTCGTGACCAAATCGAACGCCCAGCGCCACGGGATGGTGCTGTGGGACGAGATCGCCGCGGAAGTGGCCGGCGAATTTCCGGATGTCGCCTGCGACAAGATGCTGGTCGACGCCATGACCGTGCGCATGACGCTGCAGCCGCAGTCGCTGGACACGATCGTGGCGACCAACCTCCACGCCGATATCCTTTCCGATCTCGCCGCCGCACTTGCCGGATCGATCGGCATCGCGCCCACGTCCAACCTCAATCCGGAGCGAAACTTCCCGTCCATGTTCGAGCCGATCCACGGCTCGGCCTACGACATCGCCGGCAAAGGCATCGCAAATCCGGTTGCGACGTTCTGGACGGCGAGCCTGATGCTCGGCCATCTCGGCCAGCACGCCGCCGCGGCCCGGCTGATGCGTGCCGTCGAGCGGGTCACGCGCGACGCCTCGCTCCACACCCCGGACCTGGGCGGGAGGGCGACGACGCGCATGGTGACCGACGCCGTGATCGGCGCGATCGACGGCGAAAACGAATAGGCAAAACGGGGCCCCTGCCCCGAGACAACAAAAGCGGAGATTTACGATGTCCAAGCGGATCATGTTCACCGGCGGAAGCGGCAAGGCGGGAAAGCACGTCGTCCAGTATCTCGTCGAGCAGGGCCACCAAGTGCTCAACATCGACACGAAGCCGCTCGACAACCCGAAGGTCCGGACGCTGATCGCCGACATCACCGACAGCGGCCAGGTCTTTAACGCGCTGTCGAGCTATATGGGCCTGCACGAATTCGATCCGTCGCTCCGGCCGCAGCCGGTGGACGCGGTCGTGCATTTCGCCGCCATCCCCCGCATCATGATTACGACCGACAACGAGGTGTTCCGCATCAACGCGCTCGGCACCTATAACGTGATCGAGGCCGCGGTGAAGCTCGGCATCAGGAAGGTGGTGATCGCGTCGAGCGAGACGACCTACGGCCTGGTCTTCGCCAACGAGCCGCGCGAGCCGGCCTACTTTCCGCTCGACGAGGAATACGATGTCGACCCGATGGACAGCTACGCGCTGTCGAAAATCGTCAACGAGCAGACGGCGCGCGCCTTCGCGCTGCGCAGCGGCTTCGACATCTATGCGCTGCGCATCGGCAATGTGATCGAGCCGCACGAATACAGCCTGTTCCCGAAATGGTTCGCCGACCCCGGATTCCGCAAGAGGATCGCCTGGAGCTACATCGATGCGCGCGACCTGGGGCAGATCACCGACCTTGCCGTCAAAAAGGACGGGCTCGGCTACCAGGTGTTCAACGCGGCGAACGACGACACCTCGTCCGACCTGCCGACGAAGGAACTGCTCGAACGCTTCTACCCGGGGGTGCCCGTCAGGCGCGAACTCGGCGAATATGAAACGTTGCTCTCCAATCGAAAGATCAAGGAAGTTCTCGGCTTCCGCAGTGCCCACAGCTGGCGTAAGTATGTAGCGAAAGGCTAGCTTCGCGCGAGCCGGACTAAGGAAGGCGCGGACGGCGCAGGACGGCAACGACCGCATCGTCTACGAGACCAACGCCGGGGCGGCTGATCTGCGACAGCAATGGCAGCACCGCTGACGGCCGCTACCTCTTCGCACGCTGCACGCCGGGCTGGCGCTCATCAACGCTGATTTCTTCATTGTGTGAGAACAAAACCTGTCCCGGGTCGTTTCCCGTCAGGGCGGCGAAGCGGGTGCAGGGGCTGCGGACGCCCCAGCCACCGGTTCGAAACTTCGCGGATTGGCGTTCTTCGGAACTTCCAGCCATGCCCGGTCGAGCGATTCGACCAGCGGCTGATAATCGCTGGCCGGGATCTGGTCGAGACCGTTTCCCGCTGCCAGAAATACGGCAAGATGCCGGTCGACGGCGGCGGGATCGACGATCGCCAGGCCCAGCGCGACGAGGTCCTCGGCGATCGAGTCCTGCGGCGGCAGATATGCCTCGGCCGCGCCGAGCCGGGGGCTGGGGGCGGGAAGCTTGACCATCGCGATACGTGTCACGGAAGGCTGGGCCGCGGGACCGATGATCGTGGCGCCGCACATGAGCCCCGCCAGGATGCTGACAGGCGGCGTGGGTGGGACCAGAAAATAGACGAAATGCGCATCGCCTCCCGGCTCGCGCAGGTCGAGATGGACAGTTCGCTTTTCGACCGAAACCGATCCTTCGAGACGGAGCAGGCCGGTCGGTAGGACCTCCGCGTAGCTTGCCCGCAGCCGGTTGGGAGTTGGTCCCGGCGCGATCGACAGTTCTCCCCGGATGATCCGGGCGCGAAAATAAGGCGACCAGGCGTGGGAATAGCACGCGTAGGTGCCTGCGAGCATGAGCCCGCGCTCTGGCTGAGCGGCAAAGCCGTTCGAAACCTCGATGTGCCGCTTCAGCGTTTCGCGGTCGCGATTGTGCCGAACGCAGATCGCGTCGAGGAAAGCCTCGGCGTCCGATTCGGCGATCCAGCCGCTGGGCTGGTCGAGATCGAGCAGCCTGGCCCAGTCCTCGTAAAGTTGAAGCTGGCGCGGACTGGCGCGGCCCTGCATCCATTTGTGAGCGCGATCGATGTCGAAAGGCGTCGCAGGGTTGATGCGCCGGAAGGCCGCCGCGAGATCCTTGATCGTGATCGTGCCCAGCACGGCGGCCGTAACCCGCAGCTTGCGGTCGATATCTCTCGCCACCGTTGTTCCTCTCGCGGAATTTCCATGGCCCTTTTCCAGGAAAAGACACTGAATTCCAAGTCCTTTCCGCACGCAAGCGGTTTTCAAGGCGACCTTTTTAAAGCAGAGGTTGTGCGCACAACGAACGACCTCCGTTACACGCACCAACATACGGGCAAATCGAGCCGATTCGGCCCGGGGGAGGTTGTTTTGACAGTTGCAGCAGACTCGTGACAGAGGCGGGATACATGGCGATCATTTGCAGCACAGAGACAAGGGTCAACAGCCACACGGTCGATCATCAATTTGGCCCGCAGATCACGGCGCTTGCCGGCGGCGGCTGGGTGGTGGTGTGGGAATCCCGCGACTACGACACTTCTCGCTATGACGTCTTTCAGCAGGCCTATAATGCCGACGGTTCGGTCCGGGGCGGCGAGGTCCGGGTCAACAGCTATGTGCCAGGTGATCAGTACGATCCGCAGATCACGGCGCTTGCCGACGGCGGCTGGGTGGTGACGTGGCAGTCCGACTTCGACGACGGTTCTTTCGAGGAAGTCTTTCAGCAGGCTTACAATGCCGACGGTTCGGCCTGGGGCTTCGAGGTCCTGGTCAACAGCCATACGGACTTAGACCAACACGCACACCAGATCACGGCGCTTTCCGGCGGCGGCTGGGTGGTGACGTGGCAGTCCGCCGGCCAGGACAGTTTGGGGTACGGCGTCTATCAGCAGGCCTACAAGACCAACGGTTCGGCCTGGGGCCGCGAGGTCCGGGTCAACAGCTATGAGAACTCTGACCAGGACTCACCACAGATCGCGGCGCTTGCCGACGGCGGCTGGGTGGTGACGTGGGGGTCCTATGGCCAGGACGGTTCGAGCTACGGCATCTACCAGCAGGCCTACAATGCCGACAGTTCGGCCCGGGGCGGCGAGGTCCGGGTCAACAGCCATGTGAACTCTAACCAGGACTTAGCACAGATCGCGGCGCTTGCCGACGGCGGCTGGGTGGTGACGTGGCAGTCCGACGGCCAGGACAGTTTGGGGTACGGCGTCTATCAGCAGGCGTACAATGCCGACGGTTCGTCCCGGGGCGGCGAGGTCCGCGTCAACAGCCATGTGACAAGTAACCAGGAAGGTCAGCAGATCGCGGCGCTTGCCGACGGCGGCTGGGTGGTGACGTGGCAGTCCGACGGCCAGGACAGTTTGGGGTACGGCGTCTATCAGCAGGCGTACAATGCCGACGGTTCGTCCCGGGGCGGCGAGGTCCGCGTCAACAGCCATGTGACAAGTAACCAGGAAGATCAGCAGATCACGGCGCTTGCCGACGGCGGCTGGGTAGTGACGTGGCACTCCGACGGCCAGGACAGTTTGGGGTACGGCGTCTATCAGCAGGCCTACAATGCCGACGGTTCGGCCCTGGGCCGCGAGACCCAGGTCAACAGCTATGTGATACATGACCAGGTCAATCCGCAGATCACGGCGCTTGCCGACGGCGGCTGGGTGGTGACGTGGCAGTCTGCCGGCCAGGACGGTTCCGGCTGGGGCGTCTATCAGCGCGTCTTCCATGCCGGAAACTCCGGGACGGCGGGCGACGACTACCTGATCGGCTTTGATGTCCCGGAGACACTCTCCGGTCTTGCAGGCAACGACACGTTGGCCGGCAACGGCGGCAACGACGTGCTGAACGGGGGCGCCGGCAGCGACACGCTCATCGGCGGGCTCGGCGCGGATGCGCTCGACGGCGACAATGGTATCGATTATGCCAGCTATGCCGGCGCGACCGCCGGCCTGACGGCGCGGCTCGATAACCCCGGTCTCAACACCGGCGAGGCCGCCGGCGACAGCTATGTCGGCGTCGAAGGTCTGATCGGCAGCGCCTTCAATGACGTTCTCGTCGGCAACGGGCTTGCCAACACACTTCGTGGCGGCGATGGCGACGACACGCTCATCGGCGGGCTCGGCGCGGATGCGCTCGACGGCGGCAATGGTGCCGATTATGCCAGCTATGCCGGCGCGACCGCCGGCCTGACGGCGCGGCTCGACTTCCCAGGTCTCAACACCGGCGACGCGGCAGGCGACACATACAACAGCATCGAAGGGCTTATCGGCAGCGCCTTCAATGACACGCTCGGCGGCAATGGCTTGGCCAACACGCTGAATGGCGGGGCCGGCAACGACACGCTCAACGGCGGCACGGGCAACGATACCTACATTGTCGACAGCATAGGCGACAAGGTATTCGAGGCGAACGGTGCGGGCACCGGCACGGATACCGTGCAGACCAGCGTCAGCTTCTCGGTGGCGTCGCAGTTCGTCGAGAACATGGTGCTGCTGGGCGCCGGCTCGATCAACACCGTCGGAAACAACCTCAACAACACCATCACCGGCAATAGCGGCAACAATGCCCTCGATGGCCGCGGCGGCGCAGACACGATGAGCGGTGGCACCGGCAACGACACCTATTATGTCGACAATGTGCTCGACCGCACAATCGAGGCCAATGGCGCCGGCACGGACACCGTGCAGACCAGCGTCAGCTTCTCGGTGGTGTCGCAGTTCGTCGAAAACATGGTGCTTTTGGGCACCGACTCGATCAACGCCATCGGCAACAACCTCAACAACACCATCACCGGCAATGCCGGCAACAACGCCATCGACGGGCGCGGCGGCATTGATGTCATGCAAGGCGGCTTGGGCAACGACACCTACTATGTCGACAATGTGCTCGACAAAACGATCGAAGCCAATGTCGCCGGCACCGACACCGTCTACACCACCGTGTCCAAGGCTTTTGTCGACCAGTTCGTCGAGGTGATCCGGCTCTCCGGCTCGGGCAACATCAACACGACAGGCAACAGCCTCGCCAACACCATCGTCGGCAACGGCGCCAACAACGGGATGAATGGCCGGGAAGGCGCCGACACCCTGACGGGCGGCTACGGCAATGACAGCTTCGTCTTCAACACGGCGCTCGGTGCAACAAACATCGACACGATCACCGACTTCAAGCCCGTCGACGACACGATCCAGCTGGACGATTTTATCTTCACGCAAGCCAGTGGTAGCGGCGGTGGCGGCCTCGGCACCTTGTTGGCCGGCCAGTTCAGGATCAACAACACAGGCGCCGCACAGGACGCCGACGACCGTATCATCTACGACAGCGAATCTGGCAGGCTTTGGTACGACAGCAACGGCAACGCCGCTGGCGGCAACTACCTGTTCGCCGAGCTCTATGGCGGACACGCGCTCACCAACGCCGATTTCTTCATCGTGTGAGGAGCGTCCGCCCAAAACATCGGGGAGGCCGCGTGATCACTCCAGTTTGGCCGGAGAAGCCTGCTCGGCCGCGGCCACCGTCTTGCCGCCACGCCGTTTCTCCAGCCAGCGGCTGTAGCGGCGCGTCAGGGCCTGGTGCACCCGTTCGCCGAGAACCAGCATGCACGGCGTGAGCATCAGCGTCAGGAAGGCGGAAAAGGCGAGCCCGCCCGCGACGGTGGTCGACAGTTCCGTCCAGTACTGAGTCGACGGCGCGCCGTATTGGATCTCGCGGGCGATGAGGTTGACGTTGAGGCCGAGTATCAGCGGCATCAGGCCCAGCACGTCGTTGATCGAGGTGAGAAAGACCGGCCGGAGGCGCTGCGCGCCGGTGCGCAGCGCGGCATCCTCGGAATCGCGGCCCTTTCGCCGCATTTCGTTGTAGGTGTCGATCAGGACGATGTTGTTGTTGACGACGATCCCTCCGAGCGAAATGACGCCAAGCCCGCCCATGACGATGCCGAAGGGCCGGTCGGTCAGCAAGAGGCCGATCAGGACGCCGATAATGGAAAAGACGATGGCGCTCATCACCACCAGCGCCTGGTAGATATTGTTGAGCTGCGTCACCAGCACGAGGAAGACGAGCAGCACCGCGGACACGAAGGCGATCAGGAGGAAGTTCGATGCCTCGTCGATATCCTCCTGCTGGCCGACGAAGCTCGCCTCGACGCCCGGCGGCAGCCCTTCTTGCTCCAGCGCCTGCCGCATCTCTTCCACCTTTTCCGCCGGCAGCTCATCTTCCGCGACATCGCTCTCGACCGTGACGACGCGGCGCGTATCCACCCGCCGGATGATCCCGGTCTTTTCGGCCGGTTCGATGGTGACGAAATTCGTGATCGGCGTCTGGCCGCGCGCCGTGGCGATGGTCAGGCGCGACAGCCCGTCGAGCGTGCGTTCGTGGGCGGGGAACCGCACCACGATATCGACAGCCTCCTCGCTGTCTTCCGGGCGGTATTCGGCGAGCTTCAGCCCCTGCGTCAGGAGCTGCACGGCCTGGCCGAGGGTTGCAACGTCGACGCCGAACCGGGCGGCACTTTCCCGGTCGACCGCAATGCGCCACTCGACGCCGGGGACGTCGGTGGTATCTTCCACGTCGGTGAAGCCGCCGATCCGGCTCATCAGCGCGCGCGCCTGGCCGGCGGCTTCTTCAAGCGTCGCGACATCCTCGCCGAACAGGCGCAGTTGGATCGGCTTGCCCTGGGTCGGGCCCTGCTCCTGTTCCGTTGCCGTGATGCTGACGCCGGCGATGCCAGCGGTCCGCCGGCGCACTTCCTCGATGATCCTGGCGGCGCGGGGCCGCTGGTCCCATTCGAGCAGGTCGAGCTGCAGAATGCCGACGGTATCGGCCGATATCTGCTCCGCCTGCAATCCTTCCGCCCCTTGCGCGCCCTGGTCGATGGTGCGCGAATAGATGTGCCGGATGCCGCCGACGCCGAGGATGGCGTCGCCCACCTCGCGCACCATGCGGTCCTTCTCGTAGACGGACAGGTTGTCGCGCGCCTTGACAGTGACCTGCACGAAACGCGGCTCGATCTCGGGAAAGAACTCGACGCCTCTGCCGAAAAACAGATAGGCCGCGATCGCCACGGCAAGCAGCGCGAAGGTCGCGACGAGCGTCGTCGCCGGCCAGCGCAGCAACCGCCTCAGGACGCCGACATAGAGGCCCGTGACGCGGTCCAGATCTTCCAGATTGCCGGATTCGGCCGCCGACAGCGCGGTCTCCTCCTTCTGCGGTCGCGGATTTCGGCGCCCGATTAAGCTGCCGAGGACCGGAATGAAGATCAGGCCCATAGCGAGCGACGCGATCATGATCACAATGACCGTTATCGGCAGGAACTTCATGAATTCGCCGACGACGCCTTCCCAGAACAACAGCGGAATGAACACGCAGAGCGTGATCGCCGTCGAGGCGAGGATCGGCCCCGACATGCGCTTGGAGGCTTCCTTGTAGGCCTCGGCCGGCGGCTTTCCGCCGGCCATCCAGCGGTCGGCGAGTTCCGTCGTAACCACCGCCGAATCCACCAGCATGCCGAGCACCAGGATGAGGCTGAACAGCACGATGATGTTGAGCGTGTAGCCCATCCACCAGATGGCGATGATGCCGGCGAGAAACGACGCGGGGATCGACAGTCCCACCAGCAGCGCGTTTCGCCAGCCGAGCATGGCGACCGTCACGATCATGACGAGCAGGACCGCGGCGATGACGTTGTTCTGCAGGTCGCCGAGCGTCTCGCGCACCTCCAGCGACTGATCCTGCAGGAAGGTCACCGAGACGCTGTCCGGGATCAGCGGACCGCTCTGTTCCAGCAGCGCCTTCACGGCCTCGATCGTCTCGATGATGTTGGCGCCGATCCGCTTCTTGACCTCCAGCGCCACCGCCGGCTGTCCGTCGATGCGCGCGAACCCTGGGGGATCCTTGAAGCCGCGCCGTACGGCGGCGACGTCGCCCAGCCTGACGACCGTATCTCCCGAAACCTTGACCGGGATCGCACGCACGTCCTCGACATCCTCGATGACGCCCGGAACCTTGAGCGCGAGCTTGCCCGCGCCGGTATCGATCGACCCTGCGGCGACGAGCTGATTGTTGCGCTGGACGCGTGCCAGCAATTCCTCGAACGGAACGCCGTAGCTTTCGAGCGTGCTGGGATCGACGAGAATCTCGAGAGCCTGCTCCCGCGCGCCGCCTATATCGACCTCCAGCACGGTCGGAAGCGTCTCAATGCGATCCTTGAAATCCTCGGCAAGATCGATGAGCGCGCGCTCGGCGACCGGTCCCGACAGGACGACCGTGAGCACCGGGAACAGCGCGACATTCACCTCCTGCACGACGGGCTCCTCGGCCGCGAGCGGCAGTTCCGCCTGGGCGGTCTCGACCGCCTGCCGCACGTCCAGCTCGGCCTGGTCGGGATCGAATCCCGCCGTGAACTCTAGCGTCACCGACGCAAAACCCTGCGCAGCCACGGCGCGCATCTCGTCGACGCCTTCGATCGACTGCAGCTCGCGTTCGAGCGGACGCACCAGGAGCCGCTCCGCGTCCTCTGGCGAAATGCCCTCATAGACGACCGAAACGTAGATGATCGGGATAGGCACGTCCGGCGCCGATTCCTTGGCTATGCGCAAATATGCGAAGGCGCCGGTGACCAGGATCAGCACGAACAGGATCGTCACCAGGCGGTTGCGGCCGAAGGCGCTTTCGATCAGCCGCTTCATTGCGGAGCCCCCTGCCCCGCGCCCTCACCTGCGGCTCCGCCGGTGGGGGACCCGGAATCCGCCGGCGCGCCGGGACCGCCGGCGCCCGGCGTGGACGCCCCTGCCCCGCCTTGCGGCGCAGCCGGGGCGGGAGCCGGCGGCTGGGCGACCGGTGGAGACGGTATGGTGGGCGGCGTCACGCTGGTGGAAGGCGCGGGAACGGGTTCAATCGGCGGGGCGCCCGTGTCGCCGGTTGCACCCGGCTGCGCACTTCCCCCTGTCTGCGGAACGGCCTGGCCGGCCGCACCGCCCGCCGCCTGCCCCGCGGAAGGAGCGATGCCCGCCGCACCGCCTGCCGCCTGTCCGGCGGAGGGTGCGACGCCGGCGGAGACGGCGTCGGCGCCGATCTTTTCGCAGAGTTCTTCGGCCGGCGGGGGATCGGCGAGCTCTTCGGCGGCATCCAGCGGATCGGAACGCACCGTGGAGGTCGGCGACGGAGCGCCCTGCGGAGCATTGGCGGCGGCGCCGGCGGCGGCCGGCCTGTTGCTTTCCTCGTTCGCCACGCGGACGCTTTCGCCTTGCCGGACGAATCCCTGGCCGGTCGAAATCAGTTGCAGCCTGTCCGGCAGTCCGCCTATCCAGACCCCGTCTGTCTCCGCATGCAAGATCTCGACCCGGTGGAAGGCGGCCTTGCCGTTCTCGTCCACGGATTTGACGCCGAGTTCGCCGGCTTCGTCGAGAGCGAGAATCGCCGGCGAAACGAAATGCGCCTTGACCTCGCCGGTCTTCAACCGCAGTTCGGCACTAACGCGGGAGGGAATGCGCCGGTCTTCGTTCGGCACGCGGACCTCCACCCGGAAGGTTCGGGTCTCGGGATCGGCCGCTGGGGCTATGAAGCAGACCCTGCCCTTGGCCAGCCCTCCGGTGGCCAAACTCACCAGCGCCACGCTGCCGCGATCGACCTTCCCGACGTCGCGCTGGGAGACATTCAGCATGACACGCAGCGGCGAGTTGTCCACGACTCTGATGATCGGCCCTCCCGCCGCGGCGAACTGGCCGGCGTTCACGAAAACGTCGCTGACGATGCCGGGTATCGATGCCTCGACCTCCGTATCCTCGATTTCCTCCCGAACGTTGGCGAGTTCGGCGCGGGCGCTCTCCAACTGGGCTTCGAGTTCGCGCACCCGGCTCTCCGCCGCGAAGCCGTCCTTCGCCAGCTGGCGCATGCCTTCCAGGTCCGCCTCGAGCGTCTTTACCAGCGCCTGCGCGCTTTCGCGCCGGCTCGATCTGGCGTCGAGCCGGATGCGCGCCACGACGGCGCCCGCGCGCACCTGATCGCCTTCCTGAACGATGATCTCGTCGATGGTGCCGGCCGCCTGCGCGACGACATCGGCCGTGCGGAATGGCTGCGCGCCGCCTTGCGCGAAGATGTACTGCGGAACCGTCCGCGCCTCGGACGTGCGCACTTCGACCAGCGTCGGCTGTGCCGTTGCCGCCCTATCCTCCACGTCCTCGTCGCCGCCGATGATGTACCCGCTGGCGAGCCACGCCGCGGTGGCGACGAAAAGGCCGATGGCTATCCAGGAGGAGGTCTTCAATGCGAGGATCCTGTGCTGTTCCTATTTCCGATCCCCTCAGACGATCACCCGGTCCCAGCCGCCATAACGTTCCTTGCTGCGCTTGCCGCGCGGCAGGCTCAGCCCGATCAGCAGCAGGCCGGCCGCCACATCAGCCCAAATCCCGAGGCCCGTCGCGCCGTCGAGCATGAACGGCGATGCCGCGATCCAGGCGCCCAGCGCGATGTTCAGGAAGCGGACCGGGCGGGCGACCTCGCCCATCGCGGTAACCGCGACCATGATCACCAGGCAGCCGGCGATATGATCGCTGTAATAGAGCGGCGGCTCGGTCCCAAAGAGCAACGGCGTCGTCATCAGGAGCGCCCCGAGCGCGGTGCTGGCGACGAGGGTCCAGGGGAAATTGACGCCGCCGGTGACGAATTCGCGCAGGATCTCCCCCACCGGACGGTCGAGATCGGGTCCCGGCGTCTGATCCTCCGACAGGGACGGGCCGCCGCGCCAGAAGGTGCGCCAGAACGGCTCCCCTGCGCGGCTCGCGCCATAGAGATATTGGCAGCCCGCCAGCACCTCGTCGACCGAATAGGGGATCAGCACAACGGTGACCGCGGCCTGCACAATGCACAGCGTGCAAAGGGCTCCGATCAGCGGCGGCTGGATGATGATGAAACTGACGCTGACGACGCCGAGCGGGACGATCAACAGCCCGAACAGCAGCACCATCCAGGGCATGGTGCGCCAGCGGCGGCGGTCGCCTATGGCGCCTGCCAGGATGTCGAGCGCATAGGTGAACGCGCCCAGCCCAGCGTCGGCGATCGGGAATCCCTTCGACACCCAGGATGTCACGACGGCCTCGCTGCCATTGCCGAACGGCGATGCGCCCGGCCCGAAGAATGGGTCCCACAGGCCGTCGATATGGCCGAGCTGGAAAGCGGCGAGGTAGCGCGACACGAACAGGCCGACGAAGGCCAGCGCGATGATTGGAATGCGCTGGGTGAAGCTGGATGGCGAATAGCTCCATCCGAGCGGCCTGTCGTCGTCAGCCGCAAGCGAGCGGCGGCTGATTGCTGGCGTCGGCGGGATCATGACCGCGAAAGCCACAACCAGCATGCCGATCAGCGTGTCGACGGCGTACGCGGCGGCGCTGGTCGTCCAGAACGCCAGCGGCGCAAACAGCACCCACAACCCGACGGCGGCCGTGGCCCACTGGATCCACATCCGCTGCCTGGACATGCCGGCAAACGCGAAGACAATGATCAGCAGGCCCGAGACGATTTCGCTGATCCCCATCCACACGTTGCGGATTTCGGGCGCAGCAATCTCATGCCCGAGCGCCGGCGGAACCGGCGCAACGACGGGGTCGAACAGGCCGTATGCGAACGGCGAGGCGATCAGCCAGAGGCCGAGCGCGGCGTTGGTCAGCGGCGCCCAGAGAGTGAAGCCGCGATGCCGTTCGAGCGACGCCTCGACCTCCTCCTCGCTGCGCTCCAGCGGGCCGCGCAGCCGTTCTCTCGCCTGCTCGATCTCGGGCCCGGAGGCTGCGACCGTCGAGGCGTCGAGCTTGTTCCTCGCGTACCAGTCGGTGGGGTCGGCCTTCAGCCGCGCGATCATTTCGGGCAGGGTTTCGGTCAGACTGCGCCGCGGCGTCCAGCCGAGCAGCGTGCGGGCGCGCGAAATGTCGAGTTCATAATGGTCGTCCGAGTTCTCGACCATCCAGGGACGAATGTCCGTGTCTTCGTCCAGCACTTCGGTCTGGACCCAGGAACCGAGCTTCACGACGCCCTTGGGGAGTGAAAGCGTGCGCCAGCGCTCGCCATGGATGAGGCGGCCGATGCGTTCCTGCATCTCCTGGTATGAAGGCGTTTCCTCCTCGCCGATGAGCAGGGTCGTCTCGTCGGGGAGTTCGGCGCGGCGGTCGACGGTGCGCACGACGGCGTCGACGAGGTCGTCCTTGTGCAGGTAGGGCTGGCCGTGGGTGATGTCGCCGGTGAACAGATAGGCGGTCGGCAGGCGCTCGAAGATGCGGGCGATCTGCTGGGCGATGAAGGCGGCGCGGCAGTCCTGGTCGTAGACCCCGGCGAAGCGGAGAATGACCGCCTTGATAGGCCCGCGCCGCTCCCGGATGAGCCGCTCGGTCTCGGCCTTCGAGCGCGGATAGGCCCAGGGCGGGTCGAGCGGCGAGTCCTCGTTGATCTTCGCGCCTTTCTCGGGGCTGGGCGCATGCACCAGCATGGTGCTGGAGAAGACGAACTGTTCGGTTTCGAGTTTCTTCAGGGCATCGAGAAGCCGGCCTGTGCCCTGGACGGTGACCGCCTCGTATTTGGGGTTGTCCTCCCCGGTCGTGTCGTAATACGCGGCGAGATGGATGACCGACGCGATGTGGTTGCCGGCGCGCTCGCGGATCTCCGCCATCGCCTTGCCGACGCTCTCGTCCGACGTCAGGTCGATCTCAAGCGTTTCCATGCCTTCGATCGGGCTCTTTGGCTGCATGACGTCGAGCCCGATCACGCGATAGCGGCCGATAAGACCCTTGGCTATCGCCTGCCCGAGAAAACCGCTGCTGCCGGTGATGAGGACGGTGGGAAGCGTGGCTTTCGGCATACTGGCCTCTTCAAGCTCGTCATCCCCCGGGCCGACGATCCCCTCACCCGCACCGCGGCCGGGTCAGGCGCGCCGCGGTGCGGAACCGCGCCCTTCCCGAGGCCAATCCGCGAGAAAGCGCCTCAAGGAAGATTCTCGGCCTGTTCGGCTTCGAGACCGGCTACCGCGACATCGCCGAACGGTCATTATTCCTCGCTCGGCCTGCGCTGACGAAGGCGCTGCAGCGCGTCCACGCCGCGCAGACTTCAATGCGCTGTTTGCGAGTGCTCGCCGCCGGGCCGCGAGATGTCGCCCAGCGCTTCGCCGGCCTCCGCCGTCTCTGCATTGGTCGCGAGATCGCCAAGCGAAACGATGCCGACCAGCCGCTTGTCGCGGCTGAGCACCGGCATCCGCCGTACCTTGAGTTCGCCCATATTGTGAAGGACGTCGTCGATCTCTTCGTCTTCGAAGCAATATTTGACGTCCCTGCTCATCACGTCCCGTATCTTGGCGTCGGGGCCCTTGCCCTCGGCCACGCCGCGGATCGCGATGTCGCGGTCTGTGATCATGCCGACCAGCCGGTCGTTCTCGCCTACAGGCAGAACGCCGGCATCGAGCCGCCCCATGGCCAGCGCGGCGTCGCGTATCGTCTGGTCCGGATCGGCTATCTTGACGTTCTTTGTCATGCAGTTGCTGACCTTCATGGCAGCCTCCCTAGAGTTGCGCCCCCGCACTCAATGATGACGAATGAAGGAATGAACGCAGGTCGGAAACGTTCCATCCGCCCCCGACCTGTAGGCCGCTCTAAGCTCGCATCTGCTGGCCGACGAACTGCCAGTTGACGAGACTGTCCAGCACCGCCCGAACATGTTCCGCCCGGCGGTTCTCGTAGTCGAGATAGTAGGCGTGTTCCCAGACGTCGATCCCGAGGAGCGCGGTCTTGCCCTCGGCGACGGGATTGCCGGCATCCTGGAGCCCGAGGATCGTCGGCTTGCCGTTTTCGCTCGCCAGCCAGACCCATCCGGTGCCGAACACCTTCTCCGAGGCCTCGACCATCTTCTCCTTCAGCCCGTCCAGGCCGCCGAATTCCTGCTCGACGGTTTGCGCGAATTCGCCCTCCGGAGCTACCGGGCCGCCTTTGAACTGCTGCCAGTAGAAATTGTGGTTCCAGGCCTGCCCGGCATTGTTGAAAATATCCTGATCGCCCTTCGCCTTGGCTTCGGAGATCACCTTGTCCAGCGAAAGTTCGGCGTAGGGCGTGCCTTTCGCGAGCGTGTTCAGCTTGTCGAAATAGCCCTTGTGGTGCTTGCCGTAGTGAAGGCCAACCGTCCTCGCCGAAATGGTGGGGGCGAGTGCGTCCTCGTCGAACGGCAAAGCGGGCTGTTCGAACATCGCCTGGGCGAAAGCGCGATTGGAGGGCAAGACCGTCGCAGCAATTGCGACTCCGGTCAGACCAAGCATTGTCCTGCGATCCAGCATCATCTTACGGTTCCTTTCGGTCGAGGTTGGGAGAAGAAAATCCAGCCGATGCAACCGGCAGTCCCGCGCTGGTGGCGGCGGCGCGTCCGGAGCGACGGTCCCGCGGATCGCGTCAGATCACCGGCTGCGGCGGCGTCGGTCTCGGCGGTATCGGGCCCGGTGGCACCGGAGGCACCGGGTCGGGCAACGGGTTGGGATCGGGTCCGGGACCGGGAAAAGGCTCGGGAACCGGTTTCGGCGGCGTAGCTGTCGTCATGACGGGCTCCTTTCGGGCGCAACGCGTCTCGGCGACGCCGGTTCCCGCCGGGAGAGTTCGATCACGGGAATGCATCGCGCCGATGCGCCGGGCTGCGCGGCGACCGTCTTGAGCTTCGTCCGCTTCGCGCCCGGAACTTCGGCGGGCCAATCCCGTTCTCGTTGCAAGCGGAGCGCTCATCCTGGAGGATCGTCATGCATCGCACCGTCCTGGCCGTAACAGCCGCGATTCTCTGCTGTAGTCCCGCTCTCGCGCAGGAGACGCCGGTGCCGGCTCCTCCCCAGAACGCGATGAAGCTTTCCGCAATCCTGGCCAAGGTCGAGCAACGTGACGATTTTCGTTACGTCGACGACGTCGAATGGAACGAAGAAGGCTATTATGACGTGACCTACTTCACCACCGACAAGGCGAAGGTCGAAATGAAATTCAATCCGGTGACGGGCGAGCCGCAGTGACCGTTCCTATCGCCACACCGCCTAAGCCAATCCCCGACCCGGAGCCTTCCCCACCGGTCCCGGAACCCGATCCTGCGCCGTTCCCAGGCCCGAAGCCGACGAGGGAGCATTGCGATTCAGATGATGCCGGCCTGCTCGGCTTGACCTGAATCTCGACACAACTGAGGCGGGAGGGACGCTCCCGCCTCAGTTTCCGGGCCGTAAAAACTAAGCCGTCGGTCCTTCGAACCCGGCTCTCTCGTGAGATTTCCACAGCCACAGGCCGAGCACCGCGCCGAAGAAGAACGTATGGGCGATGAACTGCACCACCGGGTTCGCATCCAGGAACCACGGGAACGTCGTCGGCGCGATCACGTAGAAATTCACGAGCCAGAGCGCGAGTCCGAACAGGCTTCCAAGCCCGATGAACGCGCCTGGACCCTGCAGCATCGTGGCAATCGCTCCGAATATGAGCCCGTAGATGACGGCGAGGATCACGTGGACGACCACGCCGGCAACACCTGCCGTCAGAAGCGAATAGCCGGGCTCGAGGGCCTCCGGCCCGAGCGCGATAGCGCCTATCATGCGCAGCGGCATGAAGAACGCTTCAGGTCCCATCATGAATGCGCTCGCAAGCATTTCGAACGCTGCAAAGACGATACCTGCAACGACACCCGCGACGGCGCCCTGCTGGAGACCCCATTTCATGTCGCTCTGTGTCACGGGCGTGTGGATATATCCGCGATAGGCCATGACGCACCTCCTTCTGTTGGAGCGCAAACCTTCAGCTGAGTCATGAACGCGGCAGCGCGTTCGCCGTTCCGGGCGGGCCTCCGTCTCACGGTGATTTGAACGCGATGAAGGCGCATGCGCCGGGCGCCTCACCACTCCAGGCTCGGCCGGGCGATCATCAGCCAGAAGATCGCAAGAACGGCTGCGAACGCCGGAAAGCCGAAAAGAAACCACAGCCGGAACAGGCGATGGTAGCGGGGCGGCAGCGGCTTTCCGGCAGCGGTCGATTGCTCCGCCAGCCTTCTCATCTCCATCTGCATCCAGACGACCGGAAGCCAGAACGCGCCGGTGACCAGATAGAGCAGGATCGACAGGGCTATCCATCCGTCCCAGAGCGAATAGCCGACATGCCAGGCCAGCGCGACGCCGGTTATGGGCTGCAGGACGACGGCAGTGGCGGTGAAGACGAAGTCGGCAACGACGACCATCCTTGCGACGGCGGCCACAGTGCGCACATCGCCCGTGCGGTGGGCGAGCAGCATGAAGAAGGCGATGCCGGCTCCGGTGCCGAGCAGCACCGACGCGCCGATGACGTGCAGGAATTTGAGCGTGAAGTACAGCATCAGCGCTCTTCCAGAATGGCCAGAGCGACAAGGTTCAGCGCCAGGATCGGCCAGATCTTGACCAGAGCGCCCAGCGGATCGCCCCACAGGCCGGGAGATAGAACGGTGGCCGCAGCCAGATAGAACAGGGAAAGCGCCAGTGCGCCGTAGAGGCCGTGCCTGGCCGTCGGACGCCAGGCGATGGCAACGCCGATGAGGACGTCCGCGAACGCGCCGGCCACGACCGCCGGCGCGGCCAGCGCTCCCGCGCCGACGCGCCGCATGAGTTCCACGCCTGCCTCGTATCCCGTCGTGAGCGACACAATGCCGGTAACCAGCCAGAAAGCGGAAAATACGGTGAACACGACCGGCTTCAGGAAGAAGAGCTTCGCAAACCAGCGTTCCTGCACGGACACCGGCTCGGCCCGCAATGCCGCCGCGAGCGGCCGCGGTTCTATGCCGGTCATCGCCGTCCAAGGCCGTGGGTCGCCCACCGCGCCGCGCGCGATCTCCTTGCGGATTGTCGTCCTCATCGCCGGCCGCCAGCCGAGCGAGCCGGCGAAATCCCCCATGCCGTAGAGGATCGTGGCCGCCCATTCGGGAACCGTAACTATTCGCGCGGGCCGCCAGCCCATCCATGCGCGGTAGCGGGCAACCACGTCCTCCATCGCCAGCCGCTCCGGACCGGCCAGTTCGAGCGTGCAGCGCGCCGGGGCGGCGGGATCGAGGAAGAAGGAGACCGTGCGCAGCACGTCGTCGAGTCGCACAACCTGAAGAGACCCGGCGTCTGGCATGACGGGCAGCCACGGCAGTGCCGCCAGACCTCGGAAGAGCGCGCTCGCGCCGAAGACGCCGCGGCCGAGCACCACGGACGGGCGCAGAATGACCCAGTCGAGGTCGCGAGCTATCAGCGCCTCGTCTCCGGCGAGCTTGGTTCGCGAAAAATCCGAAACGGCGCCCCTGTCGACTCCGATCGCCGAAAAATGGATGACGCGGCGAACGCCGGCCTCCTCGCAGGCGGCAAACAGCGTGCCGACCCCTTCGACATGGACCCCCGTCGTGGATTCGCGCGGGCTGTCCTGCAGCACGCCCGCGCAGTTCACCACGGCGTCGACGCCCGCGAGATGCGGCCGCCAGTCCTGCGCCCGCGTCGCGGCCGAAAGATCGACGGCGACTGTGCGGTCCGCCGCCGCGATGGCGGGAGCGTTCTCGCTACGGACGATGGCGACGACCGCATGGCCCTCGGCGTAAAGCCTGGCACAGACCGCCGAGCCGATGAAGCCCGTCGCCCCGGTGACCATTACCCGCATGCCGCATCTCCGGTTTCGTCCTGGAGGCGCATCATGCGTCGGCAGCAGCCGGGTGTCGATCTCGGCCGAAGTCGAAGTCGGCATGCTGCCGGGCGGCGGAAACCGCCGCCCGGCAGTCGGGGACTACATGCCCTTTTCTTTGAGGATCGCCTCGGCGTTCTCGGCGGTCACTTTTTCGGTCGGCAAGGTGATCGCCTTTTCCACCTTCTCGCCATTGAGATGCTTGATGGCCTGGCGCAGGCCTTCCGCGCCCGGCGTGGCGTAGAGGAAGGTTGCGGTCAGTTCGCCATTCTTCACCCAAGTCACGCCTTCGCCAGGCAGTGCGTCGATGCCGATGAACTTGATCTCCTTCTCGCGGCCGGCGTCCTTGGCGGCGAGATAGGCGCCGTAGGCCATCGGATCGTTGTGGCCGTAGACGACGTCGATCTTCTCGTTGCTGCGCAGCGCGGTCGCCATGATGTCGTAGGCCTGGTCCTGCTTCCAGTCGCCCGACTGCTGGTCGAGCAGGTTCTTGATGCCCGGCTCCTTGTCGGTGAATTCATGGAAGCCGTCATGGCGGTCATGCGCCGGCTGCGTGCCCATGCCGCCCCAGATCTCGACGATGTTGCCCTGCGCCTTGCCGGGGCCGCCGAGCAGCTCGACTGCGTATTCGCCGGCCGCGCGGCCGATCAGCTTGTTGTCGCCGCCGACGAACTGCGTGTGCTGATCGGTCTCGACATTGCGGTCGAGCACGAAGACCGGGATCTTGGCGTCGATCGCCTGCTGGACGACGCCGGTGAGGCCAGCCGATTCCTTCGGCGAAACCAGCAGTGCATCGACTTCCTGGCGGATCAGGTTCTCGACATCGGCAACCTGCTTCTCGGTCTTGTCCTCGCCATCGGTGATGATGAGCTCGACCTCGGGGTGCTTCGCAGCCTCGGCGATGATGTCCTTGTTGAACTGCGCGCGCCACGGCTCGATGGTCGTGGCCTGGCTGAACCCGATGGTCCATTTCTTCTCCTGGGCCTCGGCGCTGCCGCCCAGCAGGACGGTGCTCGAGGCGAATGCAAGGGTGAGGACTGTGAGCCCCACGAAATCACGGCGTTTCATTCGACGTTTCCTCCACGGTTATGAACTGTTGCTTCTTGCTGCGGCCGCCGTTCGGCGGACGCGTCCTTTGCGCGGACCGGAAAGCTGGCAGGCGCAGAAAGCTCAGGAGGTCGGCAGCGTTGCGTTCCTGGACCAGCACGGTGCCGACGATGATCAGGCCTTTCAGCACGAGCTGAAGGTTCGAATTGATGTTGTGAAGCTGCAGGATGTTCGACAGCAGCCCGAAGATGAGAACGCCACAGAACGTGCCCGCCATCGAGCCGCGGCCGCCCATCAGGCTGGTGCCGCCGATGACGACAGCCGCGATGGCGTCGAGCTCGAGACCCGCGCCGGCGTCGGGCTTGCCCTGCCGGTACTGCGCCACGTAGAGTACGGCCGCGACGCCGGCGAGCAGGCCCGACACCGCATAGGTCGCGATCTTCACCTTGCCGGAATCGATGCCGGAAAGCCGCGCCGCCTCCTCGTTGCCGCCGATCGCGTAGACATAACGGCCGAACGGCGTAAAGCGCAGCACCGCGGCATAGATCGCGATAGCGGCAATGAAGAAGATGCCCGGCATCGGAATGACGCCGAACACCAGCGAGCGGAGATTGTCGAATTCCGCAACGGCGTTGGAGCCGGTGTAGACCGGCAGCACAGCATTGTTCTGCCCAGCCGTCAGCCGCGCGATGCCGAGCGCCGTCACCATCATCGCAAGCGTCACGATGAAGGGCTGCAGCCGCCCGCCGACGATGAGGAAGCCATTGATGGCGCCGAAGCACAGCCCAACGCACGGCGCGACGATCAGCACGCCGAGCACGCCGAACTTCGTCGAGACTTGCGGCATGAGATACCAGAGCAGCAGCGCCGCAAGTGCGGCTCCGGCTGCAAGCGGGATGAGCAGGCCGCGCGTCCTGTCGAGCGCCTGCTCGCGGCCGGCAGCGCCCCCGGACTGCGCCTTCTGGACGTTGGCGAAGACAAACCGCACGACCGCAAAGCCGATGACGAGCGCCACTATGCCGGCCATGGGCAGGCCCATCGCCGCGGCGGGAGTGCCGCCCTCCACCGTCAGCAGCATCGCACACACAACCGAGGCGATCGCCATCAGCGAGCCGACGGAGAGATCGATGCCGCCGGTGATGATCACGGCTGTCATGCCGGTTGCGATCAGCCCGGTGATCGAAACCTGGCGCAGCACGTCGAGGAGATTGCCGTAGGACAGGAAAATGTTATTGCCCTTGGAACTGACCGGCGAACTCAGCACCCCGAGCAGGAAGATCGCGATCAGCCCCCAGTAGAGCTTGGTGCGCGAGATGAGGTGCAGGACGCTCATGCGGCCGCCTTTCCGCCGTACGGCGCGGCAAGCTGCATGATCCGCTCCTCGGTTGCGTCGGCGCGCTCGACGTTGCCCCGCTGGCGGCCTTCCGACATCACGAGGATCCGGTCGGACAAAAGCAGCAGCTCCGGTAGTTCGGAGCTGACGACGATGATCGCCAGGCCCTCGTCGCGGGCAAGCCGGAAGATCAGGTCGTAGATCTCGCGTTTGGCGCCGACATCGATGCCGCGGGTCGGCTCGTCGAGCAGCAGCACGCGCGGCCGCGTGCCGAGCCATTTGCCGATCACCACTTTCTGCTGGTTGCCGCCCGAAAGCGTTCCGGCGGCCTGCTCCACGCTGCCGCAACGAATGCCGAGGGATTTGACGGCGTCGCGCGCCAGAGCTGTCTCTCGGGCGAAGGACCGGACGCCGAACCGCGCAAGCCGCCCGACCAGCGGCAGCGCGACATTGTCGGTGATCGAGGCTTGCAGGTGCAGCCCCTGCGTCTTGCGATCCTCGGTGACGAGCGCCAGGCCGAGCCGCCGCGCGTCCCGCGGCGAACGGATGCTGACAGCCTCGCCGCGCAGGATTATCTGGCCGTCCGCCTGCCCGACCGACGAGCCGAAAAGCGCTTCGAGTATCTCGGTTCGGCCCGAGCCGAGCAGGCCGCCTATGCCGAGCACCTCACCGGCGTGAAGATCGAAGCTCACCGGATGCAGAACCTGGCGCCAGCCGCTGCGATACGGCTTGCGCAAGGTGAGATCGCGGACCGAAAGCACGACCTCGCCGCGCGTGCCGCCCTCGGCATGGTGCGCGGCCAGCAAGGCGCGACCGACCATGGCCGAGATGATCCTGTCCTGGTCGAGTTCGCCGATGTCCTTCGTCAGCACGTGCCGGCCATCCCGAAAGACGGTGACGCGGTCGGCGAGATGCATCACCTCGTCGAGGCGGTGCGAGATGTAGACGATCGCCACGCCGTCGCGCGCGAGCTGCCCGACTATCCTGAAAAGCCGCTCGCACTCCGCCGGAGAGAGCGCCGATGTCGGCTCGTCCATGATCAGGATACGCGCCGAGAGCGACAGCGCCTTGGCGATCTCGACGAGCTGCTGCTCGCCCACGCGCAGCCTGCCCACCCGCGCATCCGGGTCGAGATCGATGCCGAGCCGTTTCAGGAGTTCGCGCGCCGCGGCCCGTCCGGCCTTCCTGTCGACGATCAGTCCGGCGATGCGCTTTTCGCGGCCGAGGAAGATGTTGTCGGAAACGGTGAGCTCGGGAACCAGGTTAAGCTCCTGGTGGATGATGGCGATGCCCTCCGCCTCCGCCTGCCGGACGCTGGCAAATTCGACCGTCCTGCCGTGGAGTTCGACGCGCCCTGCATAGTCGGAATAGACGCCGGAGAGGATCTTCATCAGCGTCGACTTGCCGGCGCCGTTCTCGCCCATGAGGGCGTGGATTTCTCCCGGCCGCAGATCGAAATGGACGTCGGTCAGCGCCGCGATGCCGCCGAAATGCTTGCTGATGCCGGCAGCGACGAGCAGCGGGCCGCCTTGCGGGCGACCGCTGCCGGTTCCGGACGCGCCAATGAGATCCATCATCACAACAATGGCCTCCCATCCACGTTGCCAACGAGGCTCCAACGCTAATCTAAACGTTTCGGCGTTGTCAACGCGGACAGCGAAAGTCACGTGCGGCTTTTGATGATCCAGATAGAAAAGCTTGCGTTTCGGCTATATTCTTCCTAGTCCTGTCATCGACGGGTTGGCAAAACGTTTCGAAAAATGAGCGAAAACAGGCGACAGGAAGGCAGATCGAGCGCACCGACGATGATCGATGTGGCGCGGTCCGCCGGCGTTTCCATCGCCACCGTTTCGGCCTTCATCAATGACACCTCCAACGTCAGCGCCGAGCTGACGCGGCGCATCGAAGCGGCGATCAGCGAGATCGGCTACGAGCGCAATGCGATCGCCCGCAGCCTGAAGACCGGCGCAACGCGCACCGTCGGGCTGATGGTCGCGGACATCCGCAACCCGTTCTTCATGGATGTCGTCGCGTCGATCCAGAAGGTGCTGAACAAGGCCGGCTATGCGGTCATGCTGTGCAGCAACGAAGAAGACACCGCCATGCAGGACGAGCAGATCAAGCTGATGCTCGACCGCATGGTCGACGGCCTGATCATTGCGCCGGCAGGCGAGGACGAGATCATGAAGCGCCTCGTCAAATCGACCCGCAAGCCGGTGGTGCTGCTCGACCGCACGTGCGACGAACTCGACATAGACGCCGTCGTGCTGGACAATGCGCAGGCAGTGTCCGACGCGACGAACTATCTGCTCGGGCTCGGCCATCGCCGCATCGGCTATCTTTCAGGCTCCTCAGGCAAATCGACCGGCCGCGACCGCCTCGTCGGATACCGGAACGCGCTCGCAGCGGCTGGCATTCCCTATGAGCCGGGCCTGGTGCGCGAGGGCAATTTCCGCGAAGCCGACGGGTATCGGGCCGCCATGGAACTGCTGACCGCGCCCGAACGGCCGACGGCGCTGTTTTCGGCCAACAATCTGATGGTGATCGGCGCGATGCGCGCCATCCGCGACATGGGTCTTGAATGTCCGGCCGACATTTCGGTCGCATCGATGGACGACTTTCCGTGGGCCGATGTGTTCAGCCCGCGGCTGACCACCGTGGCGCAGCCGGTCGAAGCGATCGGCGAGCAGGCGGCACGATTGCTGCTGGAGCGATTGAACGGAACGGCGCCCGCAGCGCCGCGGCTGCTGACGTTGCATGGCAGGCTGGTGGTTCGAAACTCCTGCGCACCCATTGCAGTGGCGCCGGTTTCGAGATCGGCATGACATTGCCGCGCGACCGGCGCACTGCCATAACGCCCCCGAATATTTGACACAGGGTCCGGCAAGGCCCATCGGGAGCAGAAGATGTCACATGCAACGCAGCCGCTGGCCATCAGCGCGCCCGAGCCACGCACGCTCCACCTCATTTTCACCGCCGACGCGCTGGCGACCTTCCGATCGAGATACCGCATCGTGGAGACGACGCCCGAAGGCGTCGCGGCTCTCCCGGCCGATATGCTGGCCGAGGCCCGGTACATTGTCGGCCAGCCGCCTATCGCGCCGGAGGCGCTCGAGCGGATGAAGGCTTTGCGCTGCGTGTTCAACGTCGAGAGCAATCTGATCGACAACATGCCCTATGAGACGCTGTTTCAGCGTGGCATCCATGTCGTGACCACCGGCGCGGTGTTCGCCGAGCCCGTGGCGGAGCTTGGCCTCGCCATGGCCCTCAATCTGGCCCGCGGCATTGTCGATGCCGACCTAGCCTTCCGGCAGGGCAAGGAATTGTGGGGCGGCGACGGCAACCGAACCGCACGGCTATTGGCCGGCGCGGATGTGGGCATTGTCGGCTTCGGCGATCTGGGCAAGGCGTTGAACCGTCTTCTATCCGGCTTTCGTACACGCACGAAAGCCTTCGACCCCTGGTTGCCGCCCTCGGTCCTGATCGAGCACGGCGTCCAGCCCGCTTCGCTCGACGAGGTGCTTTCGACAAGCGACTTTGTTTTCGTCGTCGCCTCGGTCACCAGCGAAAACGAGGGGTTCCTGGGCGCGACGTCGTTCGCGAAAATGCGCAAGGGCGCAGCCTTCATTCTGCTGAGCCGGGCGGGCGTCGTGGACTTCGACGCGTTGATGGAAAGCGTGAGGAATGGCCACATCGTCGCGGCCAGCGATGTCTTTCCGGACGAGCCGCTGGCGCAGGATCATCCCGTGCGCGCGCTGCCCGGCTTTCTCCGCTCCGCCCACCGGGCCGGCGCGCTCGACATCGCCTTCAAGCGCATGGGCGACATGGTGCTGGAAGACATGGACCTGATCGATCGCGGCCTGCCGCCGATGCGCTGCAAGCGCGCCGAGCGCGAAACGGTTTCGCGCATGCGGTCGAAGCCGGTGGACAAGAATTAAGCTGCCGATGCGAGTAGCGGGTGGATCGGCGGAAACTGTTGAAAGCCTGAGACTGTCCAGCCGACCGAGCGCGGTTCTTTCCGGCACTGCACTGCACGTTATTTAGGCAAACGCTCGATTTCGATGAAAAAGGCAGGCGCGCATAAGCCGGTTCCGCCCGCGAATCCCGGCTGCGCGCCTTTGGCATGCCTGTTGCTTCCCTACGCGGACCAGCAAAGGGAAATCATCATGAACCGCAGAATCTTCATCGCGATCCTGGGCGCGGCCGTCGTCGGGCTGACCCTGCCTGACGCCACCGTCGCACGTGCCGACGCCCTGGCCGACATTGCCGCACGCGGCACCGTCCGCATCGCCGTGCCGCAGGACTTTCCGCCCTTCGGCAGCGTCGGCACCGACATGGCCCCGCGCGGCTATGACATCGACATGGCCAATCTGATCGGCGAAAAGCTTGGCGCCAAGGTCGAGATCGTGCCGGTCACCAGCGCCAACCGCATTCCCTACCTCCAGACCAGCAAGGTCGATCTTGTCATCTCCAGCCTCGGCAAGAACGCCGAGCGCGAGGCGGTGATCGATTTCTCCAACGCCTATGCGCCCTTCTTCAACGGCGTGTTCGCACCCGCCGACGTCGCAGTCGCAAAGGCCGAGGATCTCAGCGGCAAGACGGTCGGCGTCACCCGCGGCGCGATCGAGGATCTGGAGCTGACCAAGATCGCGCCCGCCGACGCCAACATCAAGCGGTATGAGGACAATAACGGCACCATCTCCGCCTTCCTTTCGGGCCAGGTCGACGTCGTCGCGACGGGCAATGTCGTCGCCGCCGCAATCCTCGAGAAGAACCCGCCCAAGCGCCCGGAGATGAAGTTCCTGATCAAGAACTCGCCCTGCTACATCGGCATGAACAAGAACGAGCCGGCGCTGATGGCCAAAGTCAACGAGATCATTGCCGCCGCCAAGGCCGACGGCAGCCTCAACGCCATCTCGCAGGCATGGCTGAAGCTCGACCTTCCGGCCGAAATGTAAGGACAGGCGGCAGGAATCGCGCGGTGACCTACCAGTTCGATTTCGGCTGGCTTCTGCCTTACATGCCGGTGCTCCTGAAGGGCATCGGCATCACACTGCAGCTCATCCTTGTCGGCGCGGTGCTGGGCGTTGCGCTCGGCACGGCCTGCGCCTGGGTCAGGGCGCTCGGTCCCGGCTGGCTGAAACCGGTTGTGGCGGGCTACGTCGAGCTGATCCGCAACACGCCCTTCCTGATCCAGCTCTTCTTCATCTTCTTCGGCCTGCCCTCGCTCGGCGTCCAGATGTCGGAACTCACCGCCGCCAGCCTCGCCATGATCGTCAATCTCGGCGCCTATAGCTGCGAGATCGTCCGCGCCGGCATCCAGGCCACCCCGCGCGGCCAGTTCGAGGCCGGCGCCAGCCTCGCCATGACGCCCTTTGAGACTTTCTGGCATGTGGTGCTGATCCCGGCGCTGCAGCGCATCTGGCCGGCGCTCTCCTCGCAGATCGTCATCGTCATGCTGGGCTCAGCGGTCGTGTCGCAGATCGCGGCGGAAGATTTGACGTTCGCCGCCAATTTCATCCAGTCGCGCAATTTCCGCGCCTTCGAGACCTATTTCGTCTCGACGCTGATCTATCTCGCCCTTGCCATCCTGCTGCGCCAGGCGCTGTCCGGCCTCGGCTGGGCGCTGTTCCCGAAGAAGAGGGCCTAATGGTCGAGTTCACGCTCTGGGACATATTGCGCAACCTGCTTCTGGCCACTCGCTGGACGATCGCGCTGTCGCTGGTCTCCTTCGTCGGCGGCGGCATCGTCGGGGCGCTGCTCCTGTTCCTCAGGATCGGCGCCAGCCGTATCGCCTGCCTGTTCGCCAAGGGCTATATCGAGCTGTTCCAGGGCACGCCGCTTTTGATGCAGCTTTTCCTCGCCTTCTTCGGCCTCGGTCTGTTCGGCATAGACGTTCCCGCCTGGCTCGCCGCCGGCGTGGCGCTGGTGCTCTGGACCGCGGCCTTTCTCGCCGAGATATGGCGCGGTTGCGTCGAATCGATCGCCAAGGGGCAGTGGGAGGCCTCGTCATCGCTCGGCATGGGCTATGTCCAGCAGATGCGCTGGGTGATCCTGCCGCAGGCGCTCCAGGTTGCCGTGCCGCCGACCGTCGGCTTCTCGGTCCAGGTCGTGAAGGGCACCGCGCTAACCTCCATCATCGGCTTCGTCGAACTCTCCAAGGCAGGCACCGTCGTCACCAACGCCACGTTCCAGCCATTCATAGTCTACGGCTTCGTCGCGCTGATCTATTTCGCGCTGTGCTGGCCTTTATCGAAGTCGAGCCAGATGCTGGAAAGGAAGCTCAATGTCGCTCATCGCAATCACTGAGGTGAAGAAGCGTTTCGGCGACAACGAGGTGCTGAAGGGCATCTCGATCGACGTTCAGCCGGGCGAGGTTATCGCCATCATCGGCAAGTCGGGCTCCGGCAAGTCGACCTTGCTGCGCTGCATCAACGGGCTGGAGACCATCGACGACGGCTCGATCGTCGTCGCCGGCGCGCAGCTCCTGCCAGACGAGGTCCACCTGAAGGCGCTGCGGCTCAAGGTCGGCATGATCTTCCAGCAGTTCAATCTGTTCCCGCATCTGACCGCCGGCGGCAATGTCATACTTTCGCAGATGGTTGTGAAGAAGACGCCGAAGCCCGAAGCCGAGGCCATGGCAAGGAGGATGCTGGAGCGCGTCGGGCTCGCCCACAAGTTCGACGCCTTTCCCGAGCAGCTCTCCGGCGGCCAGCAGCAGCGCGTTGCGATCGCGCGCGCACTCGCCATGCAGCCGATCGCGCTCCTGTGCGACGAGATCACCTCGGCGCTCGACCCCGAACTCGTCGCCGAGGTGCTGGCCGTGGTCAAGGAACTCGCTGCCGACGGCATGACGCTGCTGATGGTCACCCACGAGATGCGCTTTGCCCACGACGTCTGCTCGCGCGTCGTCTTCATGCATCAGGGCCGCGTCCACGAGATCGGCGCGCCGCAGGACGTCTTCACCGCGCCGAAGACGCCGGAGCTGCGCCAGTTCATGGGCATGCAGTAGTTTCGGAGCGTTAGCAGCCAGACCTGGACGGGCCGCCAGCCTTACTCGTGGTCGATCAAGCAGATGGCGCGCCCGGAATTGCCGCGCGCGCATCTTTTCTCGCGATGCGGGCAAGCAGGTAGTCGATCTCCGCGCGGGCCTTCTCCGTCAAGGCGCTGCCGGGCTTGCGTTGCGTTGCTGGCGATCGCGCCGCGCTTCATCATGACGTATTTCCGCGCGGCGAGCCCCACCCCCTGCTGCTGTTCGTAGCGGATATACGGCAGATGGGCGTCGAACAAATCATGCGCCTCGTCGCGCTTGCCCGCAGCCGACAGCCGCACGACATCGGCCAGCATGTCGGGAAAGGGATAGCCCGTCATGGCGCCGTCGGCGCCGCGCTCCATCTCGAAGTCGAGAAAAAGCCCGCCATTGCCGGTGAGGATGGAGAGCGGCCGCAGCGATCCGTCTTTCTGGTAGGCCCGCAGCGTCGAAATCTTCTCCAACGCGGGCCAATCCTCGTGCTTGAGCATCACGCAGGCCGGATTGTCGGTAACGATGCGGCGGATGACCGATGGCGTCATCACGACGGTCAGCGTCAGGGGATAGTCCTGGAGCACGAAGGGAACGTCGCCGCCCACCGCTTCCGAGGCCTGGCGGAAATAGGCGACGATCTGGTCGTCGGTCCGCAGTGACGGCGGCGGCGCGATCATCACGGCTGCCGCGCCGGCCTCCATCGACGAACGCGCAAGGCTGCGCATGGCCGCAAAACCCGGTGCGGACACGCCGACGATGACCGGAACCCTGGTGCGCCTGACGACGCGTTCGACGAAATTCAGCGCCTCCGAGGCGTCGAGCTGCGGAGCCTCGCCCATGATGCCGAGGATGGTCATGCCGTCGACGCCGCATTCCTCGTAGAAATCGACCATGCGATCGACGGAACTCCAGTCGATGCGGCCGTCGGGCTCGAACGGCGTCGGCGCTATTGTGAAGACGCCTCGGGTTTCGCTCGTTACCGGCACTCTTTCCTCTCGGCAGTTCGATAGTCGGCTTTTGGCCGTTGCTGGCCAGGGTCAGTCTCTATCGCAGCGCCCTGCCCAGCACTAGCCGGATCTGATCGACCCTGCCGGCCAAACGGTCCAGGTTTCTCATTCGGGGCTCGGCGCGTATTTTACCGTCGCAGGTTCCTCCGCAAACGCAAAGGCTTCCCTGTTCTTGCCGACGCTGGCTACGCGACTGTCATGCCGATTAACCAGCACGATTGCGAGGAAGGCGACAACGCCGCTCGCGCTCGTCGCTGCCAGGACCCAAAGGGCGCCGGTCACGGAGACCCGTGCCATCATCAACGCGAATACGAACGGCGCGAAGGCCGATGTGAACTGACGGGCGGCGCTGACCCATCCGAGGCGGGCGCCGTAGCCATTTCGCCCGAACAGCTCAAGCGGCAAGGTGCCGCCGACTATGCTGGTCAGGCCGGAACCCAGGCCGAACAGAATTACGAACAGGAAGGCGCCCGGCGCCCATGGCGTGGTCACCAGAAGCATGCACAGCCCGGCCATGAGCAGCGACGCAGCGACCACAGCAAGGTAGGTCTGCGAGAGCCGCCCTCCGAAGAGCATGTTGATCAGGCGGCTGGCGACCTGCGCGGGACCGAACGAGGCCGAGACGGCGAGGCCTGTCGCTCCAAGCCCAAGTGCTGCGGTCAACGGCACCATGTGGATCAGGATCGCCGAGAGAACGAAGCCCTCGATCGCGAATCCCGCCAGCATCAGCAGAAACACGGCTTGGCGGTGCCGCGGGTCAAGTTTCGCGACCGCTTCGACGGCCGGGGAGAATTCGTCGGCCCGGGGCGGTTCTGCCCCGTTCCGGCGAGACAGCCACATAAGCCAGGCATGGATCGGAAGGCAAAGTCCCAGATTGAGCGCCGCGAAGACGAGGTAGACCTCGCGCCACGTCAGATAATCGTGCAGCGCCGAGGTAAGCGGCCAGAACAAGGTCGAGGCGAATCCGGCGATGAGCGTCAGGTGCGTGATGCTGCGCTGGGGGCGCGGCGCGGCGATCTGCACGATCGCCACGAAGGCCGCGCTGTAGAGGACGAAACTGGAGGAAAGCTCCATCGCCAGCAGCGCGAGGACGAACGTCGTTCGTCCCGGAGCAAGGGCGCATAGCGCCAGCGCGAGCGCTGCCGCAACAGAGCCGACCGTCATGATGCGTCCCGCCCCGAACCGGTCTGCCCAGCGTCCGGCGATGGGCGCAAAGAGGCTGCCTGCGAAAAGCGAGGCGGACAGAGCGGCGAAGACCCAGCCTTCCGAGAGTCCGAATTCCCTGGCCATCGCCGGCGCGAGGATCGAGAAGCTGTAGTAGAGCGTGCCGTAGCCGATGATCTGGGTCAGCCCGAGCGCCCAGATCGCACTTGCGGGAACAGGCCGCTCAGGCATGGGAGCCTTCCGCTATTAGTTCTCTCGCTTCAATCTTGTTCGCGGTTCCACACCCGCAGCCGGCCGCGCCCTTTGCCTTGGCGTCTGCGTCCTTCACGCAGCAGGCGTCAACCTCCACGGGGGCGGGCCCGCCGCAGCAGCCGGAAGCACCGGTGATGCCCTCCGCGCTGCACACTCCGGTTTCGGGTAAGGCAAGCCGCACCTCGCGGGCTGCCCGATGATCCCCGGCAATCTCGGCGACGACCGAGCGAACCTGCTCGTATCCCGTCGCCATCAGGAATGTAGGCGCGCGGCCGTAGGACTTCGACCCGACGATCACGAAACCGGGTTCCGGGTGCGCGAGTTCCTCGATGCCGTGCGGCGGCACCGTGCCGCATGAATGGAAGTTCGGGTCGATCAGGGGAGCCAGTGCCGGCGGCGCTTCCACGACGGGGTCGAGCGCGACGCGAAGTTCGCCGAGGAACGACAGGTCCGGGCGGAAGCCCGTCGCGACGACGATACGGTCGACCGAAAGGCTGAACGGCTCGCCTGCCAGCGTGGCTTCGACCGCGAGGCTGTCACCCGTCGTCTCGACGCGGTCGACGGCGAACGGCGCGAGCATGTTCAGCCGACCGCGATCTATCGCCTGCTTGGCGGCCAGGCCAAGCGCGCCACGCTCGGGCAATTGGTCGTTCAACCCGCCGCCGAGGAGCTTTTCCACGCCGTTCCTGCGAAGCGCCCAGAATATCTCGGTGTCCGGCGCCTCGCCTTGCAGTTCCATCAGCGCCAACGCCACGTTGATAGCCGAATGCCCGCCGCCGATGACGAGCACACGCTTGCCCGCGTAGTCGCTCCTCAGGACGCCAGTGACGTCGGGAATGCCGTAGGCAATGCGCCCTGCCCCCATCTGCTCGCCGGGAACGGCCAAGCCGTCGACGCCGATCGGATTGGGCCGCGACCACGTTCCCGAAGCATCGATCACAGCCCGCGCCAGGACACGGTGTTCGCCGGCGGCGTCTTCGTACTGGACGACAAATGGCGATTCCTGGCGGTTCCGGTTCGAAATCTTATCATGTCCCAGCCGCGTAACGGCGGTGACGGAAGTTCCGAGCTTCAGGTTCGGAGCGATCTCAGGAAGGGCCGCCAGCGGCGCAAGGTAGTCCCGCACGATCTCGCCGCCCGTAGGCAAGCCGTCGCGGTCGGGCGCTCTCCAACCCGAACGCTCGAGCAGCGCGCGCGCAGCCATGTCAACGTTGTAGGTCCACGGCGAAAAGACCCGGACATGGCTCCATTCGAGGAGTGCCGCCCCAACGCCCGCACCGCGTTCGAAGATGAGCGGGCGGATGCCGCGTTCGACGAGATGCGCGGCCGCGGCAAGGCCGACAGGACCGGCTCCGATGACGGCGACGGGAAGATCGGCAGAAACCATCATGTTCATAGATTCGATCCTTCTAGCATTTTCGAATTAGTGGGCCAAAAAAGGGCGTCATGCGACCACTTCCCTCGCCACCGGGGGGCACGTGCCGTCGGCGCAGCACTCGTCGGCGAGATAGCCGATCAGGGCCTGCATGCCGGGATAATGGGCGCGGCAGATCAGCGTGGTCGCCTGCCGCTCCTGCGTGACAAGGCCGGTGTCCACCAGCCGCTTGAGGTGATGCGAGAGCGTCGACGCCGCGATGTCGAGCTTCTCCTGGATACGGCCGACGGGGAGGCCCTCGTCGCCCGCCCGGACCAGAATGCGGTAGAGCTGGAGCCGCGTCGGATTGCCCAGTGCTTCGAGCTGGATGGCTACTTTTTCGAGTTTCATGGAAATAGGAATACACGGGCCAGTACGGGCAGTCAAGATAATTTCGAACAATGCGGAAATAAGGATTGGTGGCGTCACTTAGTTTGATGTCTGGCCAATGGCTTAACGGTACCGGGGGCGCTCAGCGCTTGTCGATCTTGTCCATGAAGACGCGCAACTGGGTGGGGTCCATGTGGACGACGTGGCTGGCTTCCGGAAAGGCCTTGCTCTCGACATCGGCCACGAATTCCCGGAAGGCCGCGACGCGCTCCGCCTGCAGCCGATCGAGTTCGGCTGCGAAGTTGCGGTAGACCTTGGAGTGGCGCGGCATGTGTCCGCGGTTCTGGCCGAGCACGTCCTCGGCGAAGAGATACTGCGCGTCGCAGCCCGTGCCCGCCCCCATGGAGATCATGAACAGCGATGTGCGCTCCGAGATGGCGGCGGCGACTTCCACGGGCACCACCTCGATCTCCGCTCCGAAGGCGCCCGCCTCCTCCAGATGCCGGACCGCGGCCAAGATTTCGAGCGCGCTTTCGGCGGTCTTGCCAACCGCCTTCCAGCCGCCGGTCCAGGTCCGGCGCGACGGTATCAGGCCGACATGGCCGATCACCGGGATGGCTTCATCCGCCATCCGCTTGATCGTTGCGTAGCTCGCGCTGCAATAGACGGCGTCGGCGCTCGCCTTATACATTTTGAACGCCCAGCGCAGGAAATCGTCAGCGGTGCCGATTTCGTAGAAATTGTCCCCAGGCATCGAGAAGAGGCTTGGAGCGGCGTCGCGGTACCGGGGGTCGAGCAGGAGGTCGGGCGGGATCGAGACGATATCGATTCCGGCCCGCTCGGCGGCCTCGGCTTCTTCAAGCGTCATGACGCGCAGCATGGTGAGCTGGCGCTTGCCCTTCATTGCGCGCAGGTCGGCGATGGTCGGTCTGGTGCGGCTCATATTCGTTCCCCTTTACGCGGCGAGCAGTGTCTTCAGCTTGGTCTCGGCAGCCGCCAGCTTGTCGCGCGGCGGCCTCGCCTTTTTGGCGATAAGCATTTCGGCCAGCCGTATGTCACGGGCGACCGCATTCCCCTGTCCGATGCCGCTTGCTGCGACGAGCCTGCCGTCGGCTGCGAGGTGGAACAGGATGAACGCGCCCTCTCCGATCTCCCGGCGGACGGTTTCGACGCCCTCGTCGACGAGCCCTGCGATCTGGATCGATAGATCGAACTGATCCGACCAGAACCACGGAATTGCCGCGAAATCTTCCTGCCTGCCCAGCATGTTGCGGGCGGCCAAATTCCCCTGGTCCTGGGCATTGCGCCAGGCTTCAAGACGGACCCGCCTACCGGCATAGACGCCAAGCGGAAAGGAACAGCAGTCGCCCGCGGCGAAGATGTGCGGATCCGATGTCGCCATCCGCTCATCGACGCGGACGCCGTTTTCGACCGCCAGCCCTGCACATTCGGCGAGCTCGGTGTTGGGGATCGCGCCGATGCCGATAATGCAGGCGTCGGCGTCGACCGAAACGCCGTCGGCCAGTGCGATGGAGACGCCGTCACCATGGTCGCCGATGGCGGTGATCGCCGCGCCGCATCGTATGTCGACGCCGCTTTTTGTGTGGGCCTCATGCAGGACCGCCGCGACTTCGGCAGGCACGGCGCGCGTGAGGAGACGCTTCTCAGCCTCGATCACCGTGACTGCGCAGCCCCGCATCCGCGCCGCCGCAGCCAGCTCCAGGCCGATGAAGCCTCCGCCAATCACCGCGATGCGGGCATCAGGGCGCAGGTGCGCGCGAATGGCCTCGGCATCATCGTGGGTCCGGAGATAGACGCATTGGCGCGAGTTTTCCGCCATCGCCAGCCTGCGGGGACGAGCGCCCGTCGCCAGCAGCAGCCTGTCATATGAAAGGGAAGTACCGCTTTCCAGCAGGACCTTATGGGCCGCGCGGTCGATGGAGATTGCGGCAGCGGAGAGCACGAGCCGTATGCCCGCTTCCTCGAAGCGCCCGGCATCCACGATAGCTTTCATGCTTGCGCCGGTCAGAGCCATTGCATCCTTGGAGAGAGGCGGGCGTTCGTAGGGCAAATGGCGCTCGGCGCCGATCAGGCTGACAGGTCCTGTATAGCCCTCCTCGCGCAGCGCGAAGGCGGCCCGTGTGCCGGCTTCGCCGGCGCCAACGATGACCATTCCCGCGTCAGCCATCGCGGCCGCCGATCTCGATCATGACCTTTCCGGCTTCCACCTTCACCGGATAGGTCTGGAGGTTGACGCAGACCGGCGCGCCCCTGGCGGCCCCGGTCTTGTAATTGAAGCGGCCATTGTGCTTCGGGCATTCGATGATGTCGTCCATCACCAGCCCGTCCGCCAGATGCACCTTCTCGTGCGTGCAAAGACCATCGGTCGCAAAGAACTCATCATCGGGCGAGCGGTAGATGGCAAACGTCCGGCCGTTATGGTCGAAGCGGATCACATCCTCCTCGTCCACGTCGTCCACGGCACACGCCACGATCCATTCAGGCATATTCTCATTCCATCGGTCTCGGGAGACGCTTCATGGTCGGGCGTCGGGATTGTTGGTCGGGGGACTACTCGGCGGCGGCCGATACCGTCACGTCATGGAATTCGCCGCGATAAGGCCGCGCCGTCGGCGGCAGGTCGCGCTTGAGGAAAAAATCCTCGTATTTCAGTTGCTTGAGAAGCACCGGCCAGACTTCGCGATAGGCGTGCCATATCGAGGGATTCGCCTCGGGCAAATCGTGCTTGATCAGTTCGTGCAGCCGGGGCAGCGCGTGATAGGGGACCATCGGGAACATGTGGTGCTCCACATGGTAGTTCATGTTCCAGTAGATGAACCGGCTGATCGGGTTCATATAGACTGTGCGCGTGTTCAGCCGGTGGTCGACGACATTGTCGGCCAGGCCGATATGCTGAAGCAGGCCGGTCATGACCATATGCCAGGTGCCGTAGAGGCGCGGCAGGCCAACCAGCATCAGCGGCAGCCACGACCCAACGGCGATGGCAAGCGCCACCGTCGCGACGTAAATCGCTACGTGCCAGCGGGCGGCGACGATTGCCTTAGGCCACTCCATCTCCGGAATGTAGCTCTTCTCGTCGGCCGAAAGATTGCCGAACGCGTTGCGGAAGAGCGTCGGCAGCGAATAGCGGAAATCCAGGAGGCCGGTGAACGTCAGCGCCGCCTTCAGGAGGTCCGGCGGCCGCATGACGGCGATCTCGGCGTCGCGGCCGACGATGATCGTATCGGTGTGGTGTCGCGCATGGCTCCAGCGCCAGGTCACCGGATTGCGCATCAGCATGAACGAGGCGATCTGATAGACGACATCGTTCATCCAGCGCGTGCGAAACGCCGTGCCGTGGCCACATTCATGCCAGCGCGAGTCGCTCGCCGAGGCGTAGAAGACGCCGTAAACGAGGAAAAACGGCACGCACCACCACGTGCCCCAGAAGGCGATCGCGCCAGCCGCCGAGACGAGAAGGACGCCAAGCCAGACGATCGTGTCGCGGATGGCGGGCCCGTCCGAACGCTGCATCAGTTCTTTCATCACCTTGCGCGACACCTCGGTGTGATACCACTCGGCCGAGGCAAGACCGGTTTCGATCGCCATACGCGTGCTTTCGCCGACGAGGCTGTAATCGCGCTTCTTCTTTTCCACGGTGGTCATTGTCTTCTCCAAGATCCGCCTTCCGTCCTGTCCTTGCCGGTCCTCCTCCCGCTTCTCTCCCTAATGCCCGCTCTCCTGCCGGTCTCTTTTCGGTTCATGACCGCGGTCCTTCGGCAAGCTTGGGGAACCTGCCCGACGGCGCCGGAAAATCCTCCTCCGGCTGTTTGGCGATCGACGCGATCCGGCGCTCGGCCTCGTCGATCTCGGCCTGCCCGTCGAGAACCCTGAACGTCGCCTCGTAGGACCGGGACTCGTCGTGTTCGAGCCAGATCATCTCGCGGCGATCGCGTGCAGCAGTGTTGCCAAGGGCATGATGCGTCGACGGTTCGATCCCCATGGCATATTGGCCGGCCTGGAAATTCTGCCACTGGTACATGCAGGGAAGCTGATTTTTCTGGGTCACGATCTCGAAGCCGAGGCCGATCCGGTCGTTGGCCACTGCGACCGGAACCAGGCCGTCGGCGTCGGCGGCAAGCTCGTGCTGCCAGACCTGCTCGCGAAAATTCATGCGCGGCGCGGGCAGCGTGCGGTAGCCCACGCCCTGCGCGCTATAGGCCTCGCCAGCATGGGCCGCCCAGACCACATCCGTGACCGGCGCCAGATAGCGCGAGCCTTCGTCGACCAGAGGATGGCTCACATTCACATGGTAGAAATACATGTGCGGCGTGCGCGCGAAGCCGTGATTGACGACGCGGTCGGAGATGCGGATCTCGTTGCCGCCGACCTCCGCCTCGATCCGGCGATGGAGATGAAGGTCCTCGCCGAACACCGCCGATTGCTGCACGACGCCTTCCGCCCAAAGTACGCAACGGTCGCCGTCCCAGCGCTCGCCATAGCCGGTGAGCCGCGCCGGAATCGTGCTGACCCGCCCGTGAAGCGAATGGCGCACGCTCTTCCTGCCGGGATAGTTGTAATTGTCGGCGGGCACTTCCTCGGGGCCGAGGATGTGGTCCAGGCCGCATGTCAGGAGCAGACCTGAAAACGACCGTGCCCAGGAGAAGCCGCCCTCGCCTTCATACTCATGCAGCGCCGGGTGGCGAAACCCGCTCGGCGAATGCCAGCCGATCGCCTGGCCCTTGTAGTCACAGTCGGCGATGTCGAGCGCCCGGTCGACCAGCGCGGTGAACCGAAGTCCGCTGCCGGTCCGGAACTCAAGCATGCGTATGCCGCGCTCGACCCCGTCGCCGAGCGTCATCACGCGCACGCCGGCAAATTGCGAGAGCATTCCGGACCGTTCCGAAACCTGCCTGCGCGTCAGCGTCTGTCCGTAGAGCTGAACCATCAGTGCGCCTTCGCTTCCTTGACGAGTGTCGATACGTCGACGCCCATGATGAGGCTCTCGACCGTCAAGAGGTCGGTGTCCTCGACGGCGCGTTCCGCGACGATTTCGCCGCGGCGCATGACGACGATGCGATCCGCCACCTGGAAGACGTGATGGATGTTGTGCGTGATGAAGAGCACCGTATGGCCGGCGTCGCGCACTTCCTTGACGAACCGCAACACGCCGTGGGTCTCCTCGACGCCGAGATTGTTGGTCGGCTCGTCGAGGATGATTACCTTGGCGGCGAATTGCATCGCCCGCGAAATGGCGATCGATTGCCGCTCGCCGCCCGAGAGCGTGTCGACCGGCGCATCGGCGTCGAGCTTCTTGGAGATGCCGACCCGCCGCAGCAAGGCCGATGCGGCGCGCCGCAGTTCCGGAAAATCGAGCGGCGCAAAGACGCCCAGGAAAGGCAGTTTCACCGGCTCGCGGCCGAGGAACAGGTTGCGCGCGATCGAAAGGTCGGGCGCAAGCGACGTGTCCTGGTGGATCGTCTCGATGCCGAGATCGATCGCATCGCGCGCCGAGCGGATCGACGCTTTTTCACCCCGGACGTAGATGTCGCCGCCATCGACCGGATGCACGCCGGAGATCGCCTTGATCAGGGTCGACTTGCCGGCGCCGTTGTCTCCCAGAAGCGCGACGACTTCGCCTTCGCGAAGCGTCAGCGACGCGCTTCGCAGAGCGTTGACGCTGCCGAACGATTTGCGCACGTGCTCCAGGCGCAGGACTTCAGCCGTCATCGCCGCACACTCCGTCTCTGGATCATCGCGTGCAGGATCAGCATTACGAGGATGATCGCGCCGACGAAGATGTTGAAGGCGAGGCCCGGCACGCCGATCAGAACGATCCCGTTGCGGATCGCGCGCAGCATGAAGGCGCCGACGACGGTGCCCAGAATGGTGCCGCGCCCGCCGGTAAGCGCGGTGCCGCCGACCACCACCATGGCGATCACTTCCAGCTCGTAGCCCGTGCCGGCAACGGGCGACGCGGCGGAAATCCGGAAAGCGCTGATCATGCCGGCGAGGCCTGAAAGCACCGAAGCGGTGATGAACAGCCAGATCTTGACGGCGTCGGCCGGCACGCCGCGCGCCACCGCCGCACTGCGGTTCGAGCCGATGGCGCTGATCCAGTTGCCGACCTTGGACCGGTTCAGGACGTAGGCGCAGACGAGCGTCAGCCCGATGAACCAGAACAGCGACGTGTAGAGCCGGAACGGGCCGACATCGAAGCTGCCCGCGAGGAGCGTAACGAAGATGCCGGGCTCGTTCCACGATTTGAGGGGGAAACCCTGGGTGATGTAGAGCGCCACTCCGCGCACGATCAGAAGCATCGACAGCGTCACCAGGAAGGACGAGATGCCGATCTTGGTGACGATGATGCCGTTGATCGCGCCGATGGCGATGCACACCACGAGCCCGACGAGCAGGGCAAGGCCGATGTCCACGCCGGCAGTCTGTGCCAGCAGCATGACAAGCACCGGTCCGAGCGCGAAGACGGCGCCGACGGAGAGATCGAACTCGCCGGCCGTGAGCAGGAGCGTCATGGCGAGCGCCATGATCCCCAGCTCCGGCAGGAAAGCCATCATGTTGGAGATATTGAGCGGCGACAGGAAGTTGGGATTGGCGATCGAAAATCCCGCCAGCACGATTGCAAGGATGATCAGCGAGGCAACCTGTGGCGTCGCCATCAGGCGACGCCACCTGTCTCCCCGCCCTTCCATTCTTTCCGTTACCGCCGTCATGACCGTATCCATATTCGTCCTCTGTCGGAGCCGCTGTCAGGCTCACTCGCCATAGAGCTTGAGTATCGGCTCGTAGCTCGACTTATCGTAGAGGCTGAACGTCTGGATGTCGTAGCCGATCGGCTCGCCGGAGGCGGCAAGGTTGAGCAGCGCTACAGGCATGAAGCCTTGCGCGGAGGGGAACTGCCACGCCGCGGCATTGAAGTAGCCGTCCCGCACTGCTTCGGCGACATCCTTGGAATTGCCCCAGCCGACCACCGGGATAGAGCTGGCCTTGATCCCGCCATTGTCGAACACCTTGCGGACGGCCGCGGCAACCGAGTCGCCGAGCGCGATGATCGCCGGCGGATTGTTGGCGAGCATGTAGTCGCTCATCTTGGCGATGATGCCGGCCGGGTCGGTCCCCGCGTCGACCACGTCGTACTTGACGCCGAGCGGATCGAAGATGCTGGCGATGCCCTCCGTCTCGAGCTGCTGATAACTGGCGCCCGGCACCTCGACGGGCAGGAACACCGTGTCGCCTTGCTTCACCAGCTTGTTGTCGACCAGGTACTTCGCCCAGGTCACGCCGGCCTGGCGGAGATCCGCGCCGACATAGGCCTGACGGCCGGTCGCCGTGTCGTCGGTGTTGAAGAAGACGACCGGAATGCCCGCATCCTTGGCCGCCTTGACCTCGGCGTTCCAGAGACCCGGCTGCGCCGAGGTGGTGCCGATGCCGTCAGGCTTGGCGGCGATGGCCGAGTTGAACGCCTCCTTCTGGGCCGCCATGTCGCCGCCCGAGAAGGAAATGTTGCAGGTGACGTTCAACTGTTCGCAGGCCTTGGTCGCGCCCGCATTCCAGTCAAGCCAGAAGGCGTCAGACGGCCCGCCATGCGACAGCAGGTAGAACGTCTTTTTCTCTTCCTGCGCGTGGCCCGGCGTTGCAAAGGCGGCGCAGGCCAGAAGCGCAGCAGCCGCGAATTTCAGTGTTGATTTCAACATCACGTCATTCCTCCCTTTCACTTGGTTTCAGAGGCCGTTCTGGCGGAACTTGCCGTCGAGGAACTTCTTTGCGCGCGGCACGTCGTCTTCCGACAGGTGCTCGATGATCACCGGGATGTTCGGGTGCTTTTCGGCGAGCCGCTGCAGATAGAGATCGTAGTTCAGCGAACCGAGGCCGGGGGCCGGCAGCTCGATCTCGCCCACGCCGCGGAACGTGTGGCTCTCCAGCGCGTCGGCGTCGCCGATGTCGGCATGCTTCTCGGTCTTGTCGTCGCCGGAGCGCTTCACGTCCTTGGCATGCGCGATCCTGATCTTGTCGGTCAGCGTGTCGAAGACCTGGTTCAGGATCTGGTCCATCCTGTCGATGTTGTGGGTCTCGAAATAGTTGGTCGGGTCCATCAGCAGGCCAAGACCCGGGTGATCGACCTGCGCGAACATTTTTACCGTCTCCTCGACCGAGCCGACGACGTTGTTGACATAGGTTTCGAGCAGGAACACCGCGCCGTGGTCGTAGGCGGTCTGGGCCAGATCGGCGACGACCTTCCGGCACTCCTCAAAACCTTCCTCGGTCTTGTTCTTCGGGTGGTGAACCCAGTCGGACTCGGTGTTGTAGGTGCCGGTCTCGGAGATCACGTAGGGCGAGCCGAACAAGCGGGCGTTCCTGATGATCTCCTTGAGATAGCCGACGCGCCTGTCGCGCTCGCCCCTGTCCGGGTGGATGATGTTCGTGTAGCCGGAGATGCAGCAGATCGGCAGGTTGTGGTCGCGGAACACGTCGCGGACCTGCTTCGCCTTCTCCCTGGTGATCTGGCCGGCCGAAAGATCGACGTCCTTGAAGTGCAGGTCGAGCTGGACGGTGTTGAAGTCCAGCGCGCGGATCTTCCTGGCGGTCTCCTCCAGGCTGTAGGGAAAGTATCCCGTAAAAATACCGGCTTGCATCATGATGTGAAACTCCTCCCGAATGTGGCTTCAGTTGATCGCGATTTCTGAAAGTCTGACCGTACGGGCCTCGGCGATGGACCGGTAGCCGGCTTCGACGAGCGCCATGGTCTTGACGTTGTCGGCGACGGAGAGCGCCGGCGGCGTTCCTGTGGCGACCGCATGCTGCAGTTGCTCCATCACGCCGATGAAGGCGTGCGGGAACCACATCGTATCCCAGGCAGGCGTCACCCACTCGCCGCCGGTCGTGCGCGCGGAAGCGTAGCTCAGCGTCGAAGCCGCGCCGGTCGGCCAGCCGATCGTGCCGCGGGCTACGCCCTCGGTGCCCTCGACGCGAAAAGTGATGTGCTGGTCGTCCTTGTATCCATCCTGGCGCGGCCCGGACCAGACATCCTCCAGCGACACGGCCATGACGCCCGACGGGAATTTCATGGTGGAAATGGTGATGCCGTCCGAATGGTCGAACCGGGTGCGCGGATCCTTGCGCGTCAGCGTCGTGATCTCGTCAGGGTCGCCGAAAAGGAAGCGCAGCGCGTCGAGATGATGGACGCTCATATTGGCGAGCGTCAGCCTGTCGTAATCCTCGAGGAAGGTCTGCCAGTGCGGGATCGCATGCATGTCGATCTGCGCGAAGATAATGTCGCCGAGCGCGCCCTGCCCGATGATCTGCTTCAAAACGCGCATCGACTGGTCGTAGCGCATGTTCTGGTTGACCGAGAGGATCTTGCCGGCGGCCTTCGCCTCGTCCCGGAGCTTGATCGCCTCGCCGAGCGACAGGGCCAACGGCTTCTGGGCAAGGATCGCCTTGACATGCGTCTGCTTCAACGCATGCCGGATGAGCGCCGGCTGCTGGTCGGGCGGAAAGGCCAGGTCGATGATCTCGACCTGGCTGTCCTCGATCAGCCTTTCGGGCGTGTCGTGGACGGTCGCAATGCCCCAGCGCTCGGCGACCTTTCGCGCATTGGCTTCGGTACGGGAGGCGATCGCGACGACCGGAAACCCGGCTTCCTTGTAGGCCGCCAGATGGCACTCAGCCATGATCATGCCGGCGCCGATGCAGCCGATCTTGTATTCCCTGTTGCGGACTTTCACGTCCGGCTCGAACTCGGCGATTTCAGCCATCAGATCCTCTCTGTCATTCCTTGTGCGGCGGCGCGGCTCATCGCGAAAGCGCGGTCCCGTTCCGCGAAAAGAGATGGACGGCGGCCGCGTCACAGCTCAGCGCGACCATCGCTTCCGGCCTGATGTCGGGCTGGCCGCGCATCAGCGCCCTCACCCGCGATGGCCCGGCATCGACCGTCACTACCGTGTAGCCGCCGAGCGGCTCGACCTCATAGACCCGCGACGGCGTTCCGGACTGGCCCTGCGCCCACGTCGACACCCTAATATCCTCCGGCCGCACGCCGACTTCGGCGATTTCGGCGGCGCCGGCCAGGCCTTCGACGGCGATCGCCCCGTCCGCCACGCGAATGTCGTTGCCGCTGGCCGTCGAGGGTAGGATGTTCATCATCGGCGAGCCGAGCAGGCGCGCCACATAGGTGCTGGCCGGATGGTCGTAGATCTCGAGCGGCGTGCCGACCTGCCGGATCACGCCTGCTTCGAGGATCGCCATGCGGTCGGCCACCGACATCGCCTCTTCCTGGTCGTGGGTCACATAGATCAGCGTCTTGCCAAGTTCGCGCTGGATACGCTTGAGTTCGACGCGCGTTTCCTCGCGCAGGCGGGCGTCGAGCGCGGAGATCGGATCGTCCATGAGATAGGCGACGGGATCGCGCACCAGCGCCCGGGCGATGGCCACGCGCTGCCGTTCGCCGCCGGAAAGCTGGGCGGGCTGCTTGTGGAGGATGTGGCCGATGTGGAGTTTGGCGGCGACGTCGGCGAGCTTCCGCTCGATCTCCGCCTGCGGGATCTTTCGCTCGGCGAGAGGGAAGCGGATATTGTCGCGCGCGTTCATGTGCGGAAACAGCGCTAGGTTCTGGAATACCATCGCCACGTTGCGCTCGGCCGGCGAAACCGCATTGACCGGCTTGCCGCCGATCAGGATCTCGCCGTGGTCTGGCATTTCCAGACCGAGGATCAGCCGCAGGATTGTCGACTTGCCGGACAGCGGCGGGCCGAAGAAGCAGAAGAATTCGTTGTCATGGATCGTGAAAGATGCATCCGACAGCGCGACCGTGCCGCCGTAGCGCTTGCCGACGTTCCGGAAGGCGATCTCAGCCATTGCCCGCGCCTCCGATTGCCTGGCCGGTCGTGCGATCGAAGATCCGTACCGCATCCATGTTGGGCGTCACGATCGCCGAAGCGCCGAAGGCGGCTTGCTGATCGTTGTCGAGAACCACCTTGATCGCCGAAGCGCCCTCGCCGAGATGGACGATCGTGCGCGCGCCGATGCGCTCGACCGCAGTGACCGACGCGGCGATCCCGCGGCCTTCTCCCGCAAGCATCGCCTGCTCGGGCCGAAAGCCGAAGAGAACCTCGCCCGAATGGCTCCGCATCGCCGCCGCCAGCCGCTCCGGAAGCGGAGCGGTCGCGCCAAGCGGGCCGAGATCGATCACCAGGCCTCGATCGCTTTCCGCTGGTTTGCCCGGCAGCAGGTTCATGCCGGGAGCGCCGATGAACCGCGCCACGAAAACGTTGGCCGGGTTGTTGTACACGTCGAGCGGCGTGCCGACCTGCTGGAGCACGCCGTGGTCCATCACCGCGATGCGGTCGGCCATCGTCATCGCCTCGAGCTGATCGTGGGTGACATAGACCATGGTCTGCCTGAACTGACGCTGCAGGTGCTTCAGCTCCGTACGCATCACGGCGCGGAAGGCGGCATCGACATTCGAGAGCGGCTCGTCCAGCAGGAAGATCACCGGCTCCATGATTGCCGAGCGGCCGATCGCGACGCGCTGCAGGATGTTGACCGACAGCCGATCCGCCCGTCGATCGAGCAAGGCGGTCAATTGCAAGAGCTCGGCGATGGCGCCGACGCGGCGGTTGGTCTCGGCCTTCGGCGCGCCATGCATGCGCGGCCCGTAGGACAGGTTCTGCCGCACGGTCATGTGCGTGAAAATCGCGTAGTTCTGGAACACGAACCCGACCCCTCGCCGCCCCATCGGCACGCCGGACATGTTGCGGTCGCCGAACAGTATGCGCCCGGACGTCGGTTCCTCCATTCCGGCGATCATGTTCATGGTCGTCGACTTGCCGCACCCCGAAGGACCAAGCAGCGCCATGAACTCTCCGTCGGCGATTTCGAGGTCCATCGTCTTCAGCGCGGTGAAATTGCCGAATTTCTTGACCAGGTTTTCGAGGCGGATCGTGCTCATGCCCGCGCCTCCCGCGCCGCGGCCATGCGCTTCATGGCAAAGACGGTGGCGATGGAGAGCACCAGCAGGATGGCGAGCGCGATCGCCGCGACATATCCCCAGATCAGGTCCTGCGTGGTGAGCTTGTAGATATAGACGGAGATCGTCTCGGTCGCGACGCCTGGGCCGCCGCCGGTCATGATGTAGAGCGTGTCGAATATCTTGAAGTTCTCGATAACCCGGATGGCGAGCGCGATGATGATGATCGTCTTCATCTTGGGCAGAACGATCGTCGTGAAGCGCTGCCAGGCATTGGCGCCGAGCAGGGTCGCGGCCTTCATCTGGTCCTCCGGCACGCCGACAAGCCCGGCGAGCAGGATGAGGAACATCAGCGGCGTCCATTGCCAGATGTCGGCCATCATCACGGCGGCGAGCGCCAACATCGGATCCGAAAGCCAGGCGATCGCAACACGGGTTCCGGTCAGCGCCGACAGGATGTCGTTCATCGGCCCGCCCGACTGGAACAGCATGAAGAACATGTAGCCGGCCACCGCAGGCACGACCATCATGGGCATGAGCAGGATCGAATAGAACAGCCGCTTGCCGGGGAAATCGTCGGCAAACAGCGTCGCCAGGCCAAGCCCGAGCAGGAATTCGGCCGGGACGCAGACGATCATCACGACGAAGGTGCGCCACAGCGCGCTCCAGAAGCGGCGGTCGGCAGCGAGATCGGTGTAGTTGGCGAAGCTGTTCCAGAGTTCCCACGCGTTCCACCAGCCGATGCCGGAGAGCGGTGACCAGTCGGTCAGGCTGATGTAGAGCTGCATCAGGAGCGGGAAGACGGCGATGAAGAGCACCAGAATCTGCGCCGGCAGCGCCAGCCGGAAGCCGAGACGCGCGGCTTCGTCGCGGGCAACCGCGCGACCTTCAGCGGCGAGCGTCGCCATGGCGTCCTCCGAGGCGGTGGCGACGTTCATTGCTTCAGCGCCCCAAACGTCAGGCCGCGTACGAGATGCCGCTGGATGGCGATGCCCATGATGACGGGCGGAACCGCCGCGATCAGGCCGAGCGCCGCCTTCGCGCCGTAAAGTTGGCCGGTCATGGAGGAGGAGAGCGACGCCATATAGACAGGCACGGTGACCCATTCGCGCGTGGTCAGCAGCAGCGCGATCAGATAGTCCGACCAGTTCAGGATGAAGACGAAGAGGGCGGCGCTGGCCAGTGGCGCGCGCATCATCGGCAGCGTGATCCTGGTGAAGACGCGCCAGCGCGAGCATCCCTCGACCAGGCCCGCTTCCTCGAGTTCGCGCGGCATGTCGTCGAAGAAGGTCTTCATCAGCCAGAAGGCGAAGGGCAGCGTGACGATGCCATAGACGAGAGCCAGACCCCACCAGGTGTCGGTGAGATTGAGGAAGGCCCACATGATCATGACAGGGATCATGACAGCCATGGGCGGAAAGAGCCGCAATTGCGTCAGCGCCAGCGGCAGGTTCTGGCCGGAGCCGAAGCGGGAGAGGCCGTAGGCGGCGGCCGTGCCGGCCGTCATCGCAATCAGCGTCCCGAGGGTGGCGGATAGCAGCGACGACAGGATCGGCTTCAGGGCGGTCCTGTCGAGCGCGACGATCAGGCTCGAATCGGACTCGCCGAAGATGAAGCGGAAGTTGGAGAGCGTCGGCGCATCCGGCCACCAGGTGAGCTCCGCTCCCGTCGCCGACCACTCGCCGATCGGCTTGAAGGCCATCGAGACCATCCACAGGATCGGGATCAGCGTCACCGCGAGCGCCAGCAGGATGACGGCGTACCGGAATATCTCGAATGGAATTGAACGCTTCATGTCGAACGCTGGTACCGCTGGCTGTGAAGGCGGGAGGGACTGCGAGAGCCCCTCCCTTCCGGCTTGCTTGGGAGGATCAACTTACCGGATCGAGAATTGTCGGCCACGCCGCCTTGTTGGTCTTGATGGCCTCGAGCAGCTTGTCCTCGCCGGTGCGACGCGCGATCCGGAGCCATTCCGTCTCCGTGTCGGCCATCGCCTGTTCGGCCGTCTTTGCCTTGGTGAGCGCGGCGACGAGGTTCTCGTCGAGCGCATTGTGGAAGGCGGTCGCGCCGGGATAGTTGATGGTCGGCACCGTGCGGGCCACCGTCTCGCGCACAACGTCCATGTGGTAGGCGTGATAGGTCTGGCGCACGAGAGGATCGGAGAAGTCCGACAGGCGGAACGGGTCGAAATAGCCGCCGGGATTGGCTGTCATCCACGCATAGATCCGCGCCGAGCCGAGCCACTGCAGGAAGAGGTAGCATGCCTCCGGGTTCTTTGCCTGCGAAGACACAGATGCGGAGAGATTGAGCCACAGCACCGAGCGGCTCACCATCTTGCCGTCGACCTCGCGGCCGGGCGGCAGCATCGAGCCGATCTTGCCGGTAACGGCTGAATCCTTGTTTGCCGGATTGTCGAGGAACTTCGGCAGGTTGGAGAAGGCGCAGGTCATGGCCGCGCCGCCCTTGGCGAAATTGCCGTACTGCTCGGGCCAGCCCCACGAAATCGCGTCCGGGGACTTGTAGGCCAGCAGATCGATGTATTCGCGGGTCGCAGCGATGCCCGCCTCGGAGTTGATCAGCGGCGCGCCGGTATCGTCGAACAGGAACTGGTTCGGCGAACCCATCGAAACGTAGCGCTGGTACCAGTTGGTATAGCCCCAGCCCTGGTTGCGGATGTCGGTCGAGCCGAGCAAATTCTTATCCGGGCGATGGAAGAACAGCGAGATCTCATCGAGCTGCTTCCACGTCTTGGGTGCGGCCAGCGCATAGCCGTGCTTGTCCGCAAAAGCCTTCTTCTCGTTCTCGTCGTTGAAGAGGTCGGTACGATAGACCCAAGTCTGGAAGTCGCCGTCGAGCGATACGCCGTAGGTGGACCCGCGGTACTGGTTGAGCAGCGACACACCGCCGGCGCCGTTGACGTAGCCGGTCTGCGGATCGTCCCATTCGGGCCTGTGCTTGCCGACGAAGTCGTCGAGCTTGATGATGCCGCCGGTTTCGGCGAGGTCGCCCAGCCGGTTCCACTCGACCGCATAGATGTCGTACGCTCCACCCTTGGTGGAGATGTCCTGCATCGTCTTGGTGAATTCCTGGCCGTTCGGAACACCGACGATTTCCAGCGTGATGCCGGTTTCCTTCTCCCAGAGATCCTTGATCGAAGGGGCGCCGGCCGGGAAGGGCTGGGTCAACTGGCCGATGGAACCGTCCGAAAGGCCAAGCACGATCTTGTCGACGCCGCCGGCTTTCATCGCCGTGGCGGCATCGACGGCGCGCCCCTCGGGCGTCTCGGGACCGTACTGATAGCGTTCGGCGCCCTCGAAGCCGGTCGGGCCGCCGATCATGCCCGCGGCAAGCGCATCAGCCGCATAGGCGCGGCCTGGGCGAATAAATTTCGGTGCGATACCGACCGCACCGACAAGCAAAGCGGCTTTTCCGCCGGACGCAAGCAGACCGCGCCGCGAGATGCGCACAAGGTTCGACATTGATTTCCTCCCTCCGGAACCACTTTAAGGACCCCGTATGAGGAATATTGACGTTCGCTCATGAGGCTGTCAACATCATTTCAAATCAAAAATCATCACTTAGCGCACTCCGAGAAGATAATCGTGCAAATTCAAGCTCCTGCCGCAGCGCACAAATGCTGACACACTCCAAACATGATGTTATTTGAGGTGTTTCCGCCCGTTCCTTTCGGCTTGCGGCATGGCCGCCGGCTCCCTAAACACGGTCGCGACGCTTGCCGCCCGTCCTTGCCCAGGTACATCTTTTTCCATCAGAATCACTCGGCCTCTGCCCGTGGTGGACACCCGATCCACCTTGCTTGAAAGCTCTGCAGCATGCGTTCGACCCTCTTGGACATTGCACGTGAAGCCGGGGTTTCCGCCGCGACGGTGGACCGCGTGCTCAATAACCGCCCCGGCGTTCGCGACCGCACCCGCGAGATCGTCTTTGATACGGCGAAGAAGCTTGGCTACCTCGCGACTGCCCCGAGCTGGGCCGGGCAGAGTTCGGCAAAGATCCGGCTCGATTTCGTCCTGCCTGTCGGCACGAACACCTTTATTCGCATGCTGCATGAGCAGTTGAGCGCGCAAGGCGCGGCGCGGCCGCAACTCGACGTCAGCGTCAGTTCGATCGAGGGCTTCAATCCCGACACCCTCGCCCACACGCTGCACGACCTGCATGGCAAGACGGATGGCGTCGGCCTCATCGCACTCGATCACCCTACCGTCCGCGAGGCGATCCGGGCGCTGTCCGCCAACGACATCAAGGTCGTGACACTCGCAACAGACATACTCCACGTGCCGAGGGTCGCCTATGTCGGCATCGACAACCGCCAGGCTGGCAGGCTGGCCGGCTACGTGCTCGGGCGCCTGCTGGGCGCCGGCCAGCCCCGGAAGGTCGCGATGTTCGCCGGATCCCTGTCCTATCGCGGCCACCAGGAGCGCGAGATGGGCTTTCGGCACGTTCTTGCCGAGGAGTTCCCGAACCTGGAGATCGTCGAACTGCGCGAGATGCGGGACGACCGCGAACGCGCCTATGCGGAAGCCGCCGCCTTGCTCGACCGGCACGACGATCTTGCCGGCATATACAATATCGGAGCTGGCAACCAGGGGGTCGCGCGCGCCCTCAGGGAGCGAAAGCTCGAGCACTCCGTCGTGTTCCTGGGGCACGAGTTGACGGAAGGCACCAAGCAGCTTCTGCTCGAGGGGACCATGGATGGCGTCATCGACCAGAACCCTCGCGTCGAGGCTCGCGAAGCGCTCAACCTGCTCGAACACGCCGTGCGCAACCTGCCGTATGAAGGACACCCTCCGCGGCTGCACCTGATATTGAAAGAGAACATCCCCGAGGTTTAGCTCTTCCCAGCAATGGATTAGCCCTCTCCCAGCTATGGAGAAGTCACCGCAAGCCTACAGCCCGGCTCAGGACTATCGAGCTTGCTTAAAGCCATTTGGGCTTCGGCACGGCTTGCAACAGGCTTTGCGTGTACTCGTGGCGGGGCGCTGCGAACAGCGCCGAGGTTTGGCCCTGCTCGACGATCTTCCCATTTTTCATGACCATGATGCGGTCCGCAAAATGGCGGACGATCGGCAGATCATGCGTGATGAAGACATAGGAGAGACTGAGCCGGGTCCTGAGGTCGGCGAGAAGATCGATCACCTGCGCCTGGATGGAGACGTCGAGCGCCGAAACCGCCTCGTCGCAGATGATCAGCTCCGGTTCGCTCGCAAGCGCGCGCGCAATGGCGATACGCTGCCGCTGGCCACCGGAAAACTGGTGCGGGTAGCGGTCGGCGTGCTCCGGCAGCAGCCCTACCAGTTCCAGGAGCTCGGCCACGCGTCCCTTCCATTTGTTCTTCGGCAGAATATCGCGGTGGATCACCCAAGGCTCGGAGATGATGGAGTAGACGCGCATGCGCGGGTTCATGGACCCGTAGGGATCCTGGAACACCATCTGCACCTTGCGCCGAAACGCCATGAGGCGCTTCGCGTTCATTTCGAAGATATTTTCGCCAGCAAAGACAGCCCTGCCCGAGCTTGGCTCGTTGAGCCCCAGCAGCATGCGCGCGACGCTTGACTTGCCGGAACCGGACTCGCCGACGATGCCGAGCGTTTCGCCTCTCCTGACCTCGAAGCTGACGTCGTCCACCGCCTTGAACGTTCGTTTGCCAGCAAAGGCCCCGGACGCAAGCACATAGTCTTTCGTGAGATGCTCCACCTTGAGCAGGGTTTCGCCGGCGATCGTCGTCGAACGCCTGTTCGGCGTCTCGGCTGCATCGCCGTGCGGCAGCGCCGAGATGAGCCGGCGCGTATAGGCGTGCTGCGGATTGCTGAAGACTTCCTCGGCGATGCCCGTCTCCACGACCTTGCCGCCATTCATGACGATGATCCGGTCCGCCATGGACGCGGCGACTTCAAGGTCATGGGTGATCATGATCAGCGCCATGCCGGTTTCGCGCTGGAGATCGCGCAGCAGATCGAGGATTTGCGCTTGCACGCTGACATCCAGGGCGGTCGTCGGCTCGTCGGCGATCAGGATGTCCGGCTTCAGCGCGATCGCCATCGCGATCATCACGCGTTGGCGCTGTCCGCCAGAGAACTGATGCGGATAGAAATCGACGCGGTTTTCGGGCTCCGGGATGCCTACGCGCCGAAGCAGTTCTATCGCCTTGGCGCGGGCGGCCTTGCCGCTTCCCGCGCCGTGGCTCTCATAGACCTCCCCGATCTGGCGCCCCACCGTGTAGACGGGGTTCAGATAGGCGAGCGGATCCTGAAAGATCATCGCAATCCTGCGGCCGTTGATGCTTCTGCGCGCTTCCGCACCGAGGCCGGAGAGTTCGACGCTATCGAAGAAGCACGAGCCGGCCACGATATCGCCCGGCGGGCAATCGATGAGGTCCATCACCGTGCTCGTGCTGACGCTCTTTCCCGAGCCGCTTTCGCCGAGGATGACAAGGGTCTCGCCACGGCTGACGTGGAAAGAAACGTCGTCAACGGCGCGCACTGGCTCTTTGTCCGACAGGAAATCGACGGTCAGGCCCGCGACCTTGAGAATGGGATTGCTCGCGTTGCTCATCGGGCGGCTTTCCGCAATTTTTGCAGGCGCCAGCGTTGCTGCGGATCGGCGACGGTGCGCGCCCAATTCGAGAGGATGTTGAGCGACAGCGTCGTCAGCATGATCGCAAGGCCCGGCCAGAATGCGATCCACCAGGCGGTGGCGAGATAGCCGCGGCCGTTCGCCACCATCGCGCCCCAGGTAAAGTCCGGCGGCTGAATGCCGAGACCAAGGAAACTCAGCGCCGATTCCGACAGGATGACGGTCGCGAAATCAATGGCGGAAATCGTCACCAGTGTCGGCAGGACGAGGGGTGCAATATGCCGGATGATGATCCGGGCCGACTTCGCGCCCATGGCCTGCGCCGCGCTCACGAACATGCGTTCGCGCAACTCCAGCACCTCGGCGCGCGCCGTTCGGAGATAGATCGGCATGCGCGTGACGGCGAGGACGATCACGAGATTGGTGATGCTCGGGCCCAACGTGTAGAGCACGATGAGCGCCAGGAGCAGCGACGGAAAGCTCATGACGATATCGGCCAGGCGCAGAATGAGGTGGCTGTACCAACGCTCCGAATAGCCTGCGATCAGGCCGAGTGTGCCCCCGACCAGCATGGACGCGAATACCGCCGCCGCCGCAATGCCCAGCGTATTCTGCGCGCCGACAATCAGCCTGGCCAGGATGGGCCGGCCAAGGGTATCGGCACCGAGGACATAGATCCAGCCGCTCCCCAACGAGAAGGGGGCGAGATTGCGCTGGCGCAGTCCTAACCGCGAAGCGACGTCGCCCACCAGCCATGGGCCGAGGATCGCCGCGAGCACGACGATTACCAGAAAAATAGCGGCGGCCAGCGCAAGCTTGTCGCGTTTCAAATAGGCGAGAAGCACACGGCCGCTGCCTGGAACCGCCGGCGGTTTGGTGTCAGGGGTGAGGATCGTCATGGTTCAGTACCGGATCCGCGGATCGAGAACCGCGTAGAGCAGGTCGATCGCGATGTTCAGGATGAAGATGGCGGTCGCCGTCACCAGAATCGTCGATTGGACGACGGCGAAATCGCGCTGGATGATCGAATCGATCATCAGCTTGCCGATGCCGGGCCAGCCGAATATCGACTCGACGACCACGGCGCCGTTGATGAGGCTCGTCGCCAGGTCGCCGGCGACCGTGACCACGGGCAAAAGCGAGTTGCGAAGCGCATGCCCGAAGATGATCTTCTGCCGGCTCAGGCCCTTGGCTCTCGCAGTCTTGATGTATGGAGAGGCCAGCGCCGACAGCATCGTACCGCGCACGACCTGCACCAGGAGGCCGAAGGGCCGGAGCATCAGGACGAAGGTCGGCATGATCCAATGGGTCCAGCTTCCCGTGCCGGATGTCGGCAGCAATTCCAGCCCCACGGCGAAGACAAGGATACCGACGATGGCGACCCAGAAATCCGGCGCGCTCGCACCGGCCAGAGAGACGAGGCTGGCGATACGGTCGAACACGCTGCCCGGCCGCGCGGCCGCAAGGGAGCCCACGAGTATCGCCAAGGCGGTCGACAGCGTGATTGCGACGACGGCAAGCTTCAGGGTCTCGGGAAACGCCTCGAGCGCGACCTCGATGGCGGAGCGGTTCTGGCGCAGCGACTGACCGAAATCCAGGCGCAGCAGATCGCGCAGATATTCGAGGAATTGCCAGTAGATCGGCTGGTCGAGGCCGTTCAGCCGAGCGAAATCGGCCCGCGCTTCCGCGGTCGAGTCGAGAGGCAGGTAGAGGGCCGACGGATCGCCGGTGAGCCGCGTCAGGAAGAAGACCAGCGTCAGCAGGCCTATGACCGACAGGATGCTATGGGATGCGCGGCGTCCAAGATAGGTAATCATTCGGATGCCCTTCGGCGGTATCGACAGAAGCAACGGGCCGCGGACGCAGGATCATCATCGGACCCTGCGTCGCCGCCGCATCGCTCAGTCTTTGATGGCGATATTGGCCAGCGGTATTTCGCTGTTGGTGGTGATATCGGGCTTCCACTCCAGCCTGGCGCCGACGCGGGTATAACCGATCATGTGGAACATCGGGATGTCCCCTACCACTTCCTTGCGGGCCCGGGCGAAGATCGCCTTGAAGCCGTTGGTCCGGGTTTCGCCGGTGGCGGCAAGGGCCTCGACTATCTCCTTGTCGAATGCGGGATCGGCCAAGGTCGAGTAGCTGCCGCTCGAACGATAGAAGATCGGAATGGTGAAGGCCGCGTCGCCCTTGTTGTTGTCGTGCATCATCTGCAGGAGATTAGGGCCGCGCTCGGCGGGGAAGGGCTTCTGCAGATAGCGCAGCCAGTCGGCGACATCGAGCATGGTAAGCTTCACGTTGAGGCCGGCGTCCTGCCACATCGTCATCATGGCCTCCATGGCTTCCGCGCCGTTGGGATAGATGCCGTTGCGTCCGATGAGCTTGATTTCGGTATCGACCGGAACGCCTGCCGCGCGCGCCTCTTCGATGAGCTTCTTCGCCTCTTCCGGATTGTAGGGCCAAGGCTCGAGCGCATCGTCATGGCCGTTGATGCCGGCGACAACCATCTGCGAGGCTCGCTTGACGTCGTCGCCGAACAACTGGGCAAGGCCTTCCCAGTCGATCGCAAGGTTGAGCGCCTGGCGGATGCGCAAATCATCGAGCGGCGGCTGGGCCGCGTCGATGCGGATCGCGGTGGTTTCGGAGTTCAAGTAGGCAAAGTCCGTATCCGGATTGCTGGCGTCCTGGATGGCTATCGACGGCGTCAGGTCGGCCTCTCCAGTCTCCACCATGGCCGCCCGAATCGAGGATTCCGGCCGCCAGACATAAGTCGCCTTGGTGATTTCCGGCTTCTTGCCCCAGTAACCCTCGAACGAGTCCAAAACGACGGTCTGCGGGGAAAAGGTCGACAGCTTGAAGGGACCGGTTCCGACCGGATCGTTCACCGCCTGATCGACAGGCGTCTTCGGCGAGACGATCATGACCACGCTCAACAACGTCGGCATGATGGGCTCGGGCCTGTCCGACTTGATTTCGACGGTCAGGTCGTCGACCGGCGTCACCGTCAGTTTGGCGTCGCCGAATTTCGCTATGTTGCTGCAGGTGATCTTGCCGCCGATCATCCTGTCGATCGAGAATGCGACCGCCTGGGCGTTGAGTTCCGATCCGTCCTGGAACTTCACGCCTTCGCGCAGCTTAATCCGCCAGGTCGTCGGGTCCACGCTGGTCCATTCCGTTGCCAATTTCGGCTGAGGCTGTCCGGTAACCGGATCAATAACCGTCAGCGGCTCCACGACGTTCTGGCTGAGAATCTGTCCGACATTCGTGATGATGGTGCCGCAGGGCTCCAGATTGGCCGGCTGCTCCGGCAGGACGATACGGATCTCCTGCGCAGCTTGCGCCGGGGCCGATGGCGCGGCGGCCGTCATCAATATGGCGGCTGCAATCGTATGAATGCTTGTCCTGTTCATGTCTTACCTCCCTTTGATCTTCCGTTTCGGCTGTCGCGCCAGGCCGACGAACGTCCTCTTCCCGTTCATCCGCCAATTTTCGCCGATCGCTCTAGGCGGCGACCCTTTCGATCAGGTCGAGCAGCATGTCTTTTTCCTGCGGCTTCAGGTCCGTCAGCGGCGGACGGACTGGGCCGGGCGTCCGCCCGATGAGTTCGACGCCTGCCTTGATGATCGAGACCGGATAGCCTTGCTCGCGATCGCGCAACGCCGCGAAGGGGAAGAAGAAGCCGTGCAGGATTTCTTCCATTGCAGCGCGATCGCTTGCCCGCATGGCTTTGTAGAAGCGCTGCGCCAGTTCCGGCAGAAAGTTGAAGACGGCGGAGGAATAGGTCGTCACGCCAACTCCGTTAAAGCCTTCGGCAAAGAGTTCATGCGTCGGCATGCCGCCGATGTAGCAGAGCCGATCGCCAAGCTTCGCGGTGACGTGGCGGACAAGATCGACCTTGCCCGTGCCGTCCTTGAAGCCGATGAGGTTCGGGCAAGCGTCGGCAAGGCGGGCAACCGTGTCGGCATTGGCTACCGAGTTCGCGCGGTTGTAGATGATAACGCCGAGGCCGGTGGATTCGCACACGGCTTTCACATGCCGGAATATGCCCTCCTGAGGCGCCTCCATCAGGTAATGGGGCAGCAGCAAAAGCCCGTCGGCTCCCGCAGCTTCGGCGCGGCGGGCAGTTTCCCTGGCGAGCGACATGCCGTAGCCGCAGCCGGCAATGATCGGCACGTTCCCCGAGACATCCTTGGCCGCGCGGGTGACATCGGCGACCTCTTCCGGCGAGAGGGAGAAGAATTCTCCCGTGCCGCCCGCCGCGAACAGGGCAGCAGCGCCGAAGCCGGAGAGCCATTCCACATGCGCGCGGTAGCTTTCGAGATTGAGGCTGAGATCCTCGTTGAAATGTGTGACCGGAAACGACAGCAGCCCGGAGGCGACGCGCAACTTGATTTCATCTGGCGACAAAAGAACTCATCCCGCAAATTAATATGATGTCGTTCAAAGTCATATGATGAGTGTTTCGACGAGTCAACCGTCGTTCTTGTCTTCCCTCGCCGGGCGCCGGACGGTCAATGCGCGATAGCGCTTGATCCCCGTCACCAGGTGGCGGCGCATCGCTTCCCGCGCCTTTTCCGGGTCGCGGGCGAGAATCGCATCCGCGATTTCTCTGTGCTCTTCCAGAATCGGATGGTCGCGATTGGGCAAGGGGTCGACGCCGCCCATCATCGTCTTGAACTTCACCCGCGGGATCATCCGGCGGCCCACATGTTCGAGAAATGCCTTGAATCTGGCGTTGTTCGTCGCTGTAGCAATCGCCATGTGGAACTGGAAGTCCGCCTCGTCGGTGGGTTGCCCCTGCGCCATGAGATCGGCGAACCTTTCGACCTGGGCCTCGATTTCGGCCTCCTGCGCCGGCGAACTGCGCGCCGCGGCAAGGCCGGCTGCCTCGACTTCGATGCCAATACGCAGCTCGAGTTCTTCGATAATGTCGGAAATCTTGTCCGTCTCGTCGGTGAAGAGCTTCAGCCCCTCATCGGTCGATTTGGGGCCGAGAACGAAGACACCGGCGCCTTGCCGCGATTCCACCAGCCCGTCGGCGCGAAGGGCTGCAATTGCTTCCCGGATTACCGTACGGCTGAACCCGAACCGGTCGATCAGCGCTGGCTCTGTCGGCAATTTGTCGCCGGGGGCATAGAAGCCGGCTTCGATCTGTCCGCGCAGCGCATCTGCAACCTGAGAGACGAACGACCTGCGGGACGTTCGATGTTCGACCTGCTGCATGGATCCTCCAAACTTTGCCGGGTCATGATGTTTCATACTCTCGCCGCAGGACAAAAGCGAGGTCATCATATGAAACTTATCATGTGGACCGAAAAGCTTTCAAGTCATCATATGGCTTCTGTTGCGTTCGGCGTGTCCGTCAGTCCGCCTCGCGAACCTCCACTCCGGTGCGGAGCGAACGGGAATGTGATTGGCTAGCGAGGCCGCCACAGCCTATTTTCTATTATTGCTAGCAATTCGAGGTTGATATCATGGAGCGCAGGCTGGCAGCTATTATGGCTGGCGATGTCGTCGGCTACAGCCGCATGATGGCCGAGGACGAATCGGCCACCTACAACCAATTGCGCGCGGCCCTGGATGAAATCGTCCGGCCGTCAGTGGACCGGCATGGCGGCCGCGTCTTCAAGAACACCGGCGACGGCTTTCTTGCCACCTTTCCAAGTGTGAACGAGGCGCTGGACGCCGCGCTGGAGATCCAGAATGGATTCGCCACACGCTCGCTCCAGTTGCGCATCGGTCTCAACATGGGCGATGTTATCGAAGAGGACGGAGATGTCTTCGGCGATGGCGTGAACATAGCCGCCCGGCTCGAGGCCATGGCGGAACCCGGCAGCATCTATGTGAGCGCCGCCGTCGTCCGCAGCGCCGACAAGAGCCGGAGCGAACGCTTCGAGAGTATCGGCCGGCGCCAGGTCAAGAATATCCCCGAGACAGTCGAGGTCTACGCATTGCGGCCGCGGCATTCTTCGCCGGTTGCGGACGCGAAGCGGTCTGCATGGCGCGCGCCTCGATGGGCGGCGACGGCGGCGGCCGGATTGATGGCGGCAGTCGCCGCGGCCGGGGCATTGACGCTGGACGTAGACTGGAAGCAGGCGATCGCCGAGCGGCTTCAAGGGCGCGAACAGACGGCAGTGGAAACTGCGGGCGCCGACATGCGACCGGCTGTTGCGGTGCTGCCGTTCGACAATCTGAGCGGCGATCCGGCACAGGCCTACTTCAGCGACGGCCTTACGGAAGACGTCATCACCGAACTGGCGCGCAATCGGGAGCTCCTGGTGATTGCCCGGAACTCCACCTTCGCCGCGCGGGAGAGGTCCGCGGACATTCGGGAGGTCGGCGCTATCCTTGGCGCGGGCTACGTCGTCGAAGGGAGTGCGCGCCGCTCCGGCGATCAGCTGCGCGTGGTGGCTCAGCTTATCGATGCGAATACCGGGACCCATTTGTGGTCGCGGAGCTATGATCGCCGGGTCGAGGATGTATTCGCCGTGCAAACTGATCTCACCGCCGAGATCGTCGCCTCGCTTGTCTCTTATGTGCGTCAATCGGAATCGGAGGCGGCGGCCGATCGCCCCACCGAGAACCTGCAAGCCTATGACCTCGTTCTTCAGGCGCGCGATCAGTACAAGCATGGGGCATCCGACGGGCCCGCGTTGCTCGCCGCGCGCGCACTTTACCGACGCGCCATTGAACTCGATCCCGAATACGCCGCTGCTCATGCCTATTTGGGCATGACTCACATCATCGATCGGATCGATAACCTTACCGGCGAGGCGACGGTGCGTGACCTGGAGATCGGCCTGGACGAGGCACGACAGGCGATCCGCCTCGAACCGTATCTGCCGCTCGGATACCAGATTCTGAGCTTTGGCCTGTCGGCGAGCGGAGATTATTCGGGAGGCATGCGGGCGGCCCAGCGTGCGGTCGAGCTCAACCCAGGCGATCCCGACAGCCTGATGGCATTGGCCAAGGCGCAGGTCCGCTTTGGCGCCTACGCCGAAGCTGTCGAAAATGCCGAGCGCGCCCGGCGCCTTCACCCGATGGCGCCCGAATACTATGCCTACGTCCACGGCCAGGCGCTCTATGCAGCCGACCGGACGGAGGAAGCCGACGAGCTTCTCGCCGAGTGCCTTCTGCGTGCACCGCGGGACCCGAATTGCCTTCGCATCCGTGCCGCGGTGCAGGTCCGTCAGGAGAAACTGAGCGAGGCGCGCGAGACCATGGCGCAACTGATCGAGGCTGACCGCAGCTTTTCGCTCGCGGCCGAAGCCGACTACCGCCGGTTCGGCGATTCGCCGCTGATGGCGCGCTATCTGTCCGACCTTGCCCGCGCACAGGCCCCTAAATCCGCGAGCGACAATAACCGCCCCGGGAGCGGAGCAACTTAGACCGAGCAGCAGTCACGGGACTGTGAATGGGCGCGCGGTTATCATGCCCGGCGGTCGCCCCAAATACGTTGTCAATGTCACCAGTTTTCACGCGCCGCGGCGGCTAGGCGCAATTCCGAGACACGAACCGACGGGATGCAACGATGTCATTCAGACCATTGCTTGGTGACGGACGGATCAGGGCGCGCGAAGAGAGGTCGGAGGCCATCCAGACAGCTTCATGGATCGGCTCCTCGATTATTTTCGACAATCGCCGCTGGGCGTGCCGGGACGCCGAACTGCGCTGGACGGCGCCTCATCACCTGATCGTGCTGACCGAAGACGGCGGTACGTCCGAGACCTCCATCAGATCCGAGGGGAAATCTCTCTACGACGGGCGAGATCGGCCGGGAAATCTCACCTTTGTTCCCGCCGGCGCCGAGCGGCTCGGCTACTATCGCGATGTGGACCTGTCCTATTCCGCTCTGTGGATCGATCCCGACCTCGGGCTTCCGGAATGCGAACGCCTGAGGGATATGCCAATCCTGGTGAACAAGAGCGACAGCGTCATCGCCGCCCTTCTGGGTTCGCTTCGCGACGAGATAGCGCTCGGCCACAAGCCGGACACCGCTTATGTCGAGCATCTTGCGGCGCTTGTCAGTCTTCGCGTGGCCGCCCTGAACAGGGTGCAAACCCCGGCTGTGCGTCACGGCCATCTTAGCCGCCGGATGCTTGCCCGGATCCGCGATTACATCGACGCTAACCTGACCTCCGACATCTCGCTGACCGAACTGGCAGCTGTCGCCGGCATGGCGGTGGACAATTTTGCACGCCGTTTCAAGACGACAACCGGCCTCGCGCCCTATGCCTATGTGATCGAAGAACGCATCCGGCGAGCGGAAATGCTGCTGCGCGAAACCGACATGTTGTTAAGCGCCATTGCTTTCCGCTGCGGCTTCTCGAGCCAGAGCCATTTCACCGCAACTTTCCGGCGGCTCAGGCGCATGACCCCACGGGTCTATCGGACGCATTTTTCCCCGGAATCCTGATATTGCGCCCGGTTTCCTGAAAGAAACCCGCCGCACCCGCCACCACCTCAGGCGTGTCGACCCACAGCGGCTGCCGGCATCTTCACCGGGATCGCTGTGCGGGCTCTCGTCACCGGATTGGGAGATATCATGGCCGAAACGGACAACAGGAATTGGCCGACGCGCCGAACGGTGCTGGAAGGCGGGGCCGCGACCGGCTTGCTTTTGGCAGCCGGCGTGCCGGTTCGGGCCCAGCAGGACGCCATCATGACGGCAGCTGCTGCTGCAACGCCGGCGCCGACAATGCCGATGAACCTGACGATCAACAAAAACGGGTTCTCGGTCGAACTCGATCCGCGCACGACGCTGCTCGATGCACTGCGCAATCACCTCGGCCTCACCGGTTCGAAGAAGGGATGCGACCACGGCCAGTGCGGCGCCTGCACGGTGCTGGTCAACGGACGCCGGATCAATGCATGCCTGACGCTCGCCGCCATGCACGAAGGCGACGACATCACCACGATCGAAGGGCTCGCCGAGGGCGACGAACTGCATCCGATGCAGGCTGCCTTCGTCGCCCGCGACGGTTTTCAGTGCGGCTACTGCACGCCGGGCCAGATCTGCTCGGCTGTGGGCATGCTGAGCGAGATCAGGGCCGGCTGGCCGAGCCATGCGGGCACGGACGTAGCGGCCAGCGCCGCACTTACCGATGCTGAAATCCGCGAGCGCATGAGCGGCAACATCTGCCGCTGCGCCGCCTATCCCAACATCGTCGCAGCGATCCGCGACGCGGCCGGGGAGGCGTGAACCATGCGAGCCTTTACCTATGAACGCGCCGGAGACGCGAGAGAAGCGGCTGCCGCAGTTGCCGCCCGGCCGGAAGCGAAATTCATCAGCGGCGGGACCAATCTCCTCGACCTGATGAAACTCGACATCGAGCGGCCGGCGCATCTCGTCGACGTCAGCCGGCTGCCGCTCGACCGCATCGAGGACACGCCGGAGGGCGGGCTGCGCATCGGCGCCCAAGTCCGCAACAGCGATCTCGCCGCCGATCCCCGGGTGAGGTCGCGCTATCCGGTGCTGTCGCAGGCGATGCTTGCCGGCGCCTCCGGCCAGATCCGCAACAAGGCCTCAGCCGGCGGCAATCTGCTGCAGCGCACGCGCTGCTATTACTTCTACGACCGCAACATGCCTTGCAACAAGCGCGAGCCCGGCTCGGGCTGCGCCGCGCTCGAAGGGTTCAACCGCATGCACGCCATCCTCGGCGCCAGCGAGGCCTGCATCGCGGTCCATCCCTCCGACATGGCGGTCGCGATGGCAGCGCTCGACGGCAGCGTCGAGACCATTTCGCCAGACGGCGAAACCCGCACGATCCCGGTCGGCGACCTACACAGGCTGCCCGGCACGACGCCCAATGTCGAGACGGAACTCGGGCATGGCGAGATGATCACCGCTGTCACCTTGCCGCCTGCGCCGCCCGGCCGGCAGATCTATAGGAAAGTGCGCGACCGCGCCTCCTACGCCTTCGCGCTGGTATCGGTGGCGGCGATCGTCGAGGCGAGCGGCGGCGGCATCCGGAGCGCCCGGATCGCGATGGGCGGCGTCGCCGCCAAACCGTGGCGCGCGGGCGAAGCGGAGCGCGCGCTGGCCGGCGCTACGGTGTCCAACCGCGCCTATACCGACGCCGCCGAAGCTGCGCTCGCCGGGGCGAAAGCTTATGGCGGCAACGATTTCAAGATCCCGCTGGCCAAACGGACGGTGCGGCACACACTGGCCGCGGCGATCGAACGCGCGTGAGGTGATCTATGGCAGAGACAATGACCAACACCGGCCTCATCGGCCGGCCGATCGACCGCATCGACGGTCCGCTCAAGGTGACCGGCCGCGCGACTTACGCCTACGAGCACGCGATGGACGGCGCAGCCTATGGCTACATCGTCGGCGCAGCCATCGCCAAAGGCCGCATCGCCGCGATCGACACGGCCGAAGCGGAACAGGCGCCGGGCGTCCTCCACGTCATGACGCACCGGAATGCGCCATCTCAACCGGACTTCGGCCCGGCGGTCACGCCGACCGTGCCGGAGGTCTTCACCCGCGCCCGGCCCATGCTGGCGACCGACCGGGTGCGCTACTATGACGAGCCGGTCGCGCTGGTGGTGGCGGAAACCTTCGAGGCCGCGCGCGCCGCCGCCGGGCTCATCAAGGTCCGGTACAAGGAGGAACCGGGCGTCTTCGACCTCAGGGCGCATCTCGCCGACGCCTACGCGCCCAAGCGGACCAATGCCGGCTTCGAGACGGACAGCGCCGTCGGCGATTTCGAGGCCGCATTCCCGGCCGCGGCGGTCAAGATCGACGCGACCTACCGCACACCCTACGAGCACCACAATCCGATGGAGCCGCATGCGACGCTCGCCGTCTGGTCCGGCGACGACGTGACGATCCATACGTCCGCGCAGACGCTGGCGAACTTCCGGGCTGGTCTCGCCAGCACGCTCGGCATTCCGCCCGAGCGGGTGCGCGTCGTCAGCCCGTTCATCGGCGGAGGTTTTGGTTCAAAGCTGATCATCCACGCCGACACGGTGCTGGCAGCGATAGCCGCACGGGTTCTCCGGCGGCCGGTCAAGATCGCACTCACTAGGCAGCAGATGTTCGCCAATGCCGGCCACCGCGCCGAGATGATCCAGCAGGTGCGTCTTGGCGCGAACCCTGACGGGCGGCTCATCGCGATGGGATATGAAGTCTGGTCCGCGACCTCCAGCTTCGAGGAATATTGCGAGCAGACGGCGGTCTTCGCCCGCTCGCTCTACGCGGCTCCGAACCGGCTGACTCGCCATCGCCTCGTCGGCGTTGATCTCAATCGCGGCGAGTGGATGCGCTCGCCCGGCGAGGCGCCGGGCATGCTCGCCTTCGAATGCGCCATGGATGAACTCGCCGAGCGCCTCGACCTTGACCCGATCGAGTTCCGCATCCGCAACGAGTCGACCGAGGACCCCGAACGCGGCGTTCCGTTCTCGACGCGCAATCTCGTCGCCTGCATGGAAGAGGGCGCGCGACGTTTCGGTTGGGAGAGCCGGAACCCTGTCCCGGGACAGGTCCGCGAAGGGCGCAAGCTGATCGGCTATGGCATGGCCGCGGCAATCCGGCCAAACTATATCGGCGCGTCGACTGCCCAGGTCTCGATCGACGCGGACGGCCAGTTGACCGCCCGGCTCGACATGACCGATATCGGCACCGGCACCTACACGATCCTGACCCAGATCGCGGCGGAAAACCTTGGCGTGCCGCTCTCGGCGGTCAGGATAGAACTCGGCGACAGCAATTTTCCGAAGACCGCCGGCTCGGGTGGTTCCTGGGGCGCGGCGAGCGCGGGCTCCGCGCTTCACAATGCGTGCAATGCGCTCAAGGAAAAGATCATGGCGGCGGCGCGATCGAGCGAGGGCTCGCCTTTTCATGGCGCGAACGCCACCCATGCCAACTTTGCCGGCGGAGCGATAACGATCGGCGACCGTTCGGAGCGCTTGGCCGATCTCGTCCGCCGGATCGTCCCGGAGGGGCTAGAGGCGGAAGGCTCCGTCGCGGCGGCTCGCGAAAGCGCCGCCTACACGGACTATTCCCAGCATGCCTATGGCGCGCATTTCGCCGAGGTCGCGGTCGATTGCGATACCGGCGAAATCCGCATGCGCCGCATGCTGTCCGTGATCGGCGCCGGGCGCATCCTCAACGGCAAGACCGCGCGCTCGCAGATCATCGGCGGCATGACCTGGGGCATCGGCGCGGCCCTGATGGAGGAGACGGTACTAGACTCGCGCCACGGCCATTTCGTCAACCACGACCTTGCCGAGTACCACGTCCCGGTCAATGGCGACGTTCCCGGCATGGAGGTGGTGTTTCTCGAGGAGCACGACGACAAGGCCAATCCGTTCGGAAGCAAGGGCCTCGGCGAACTCGGTGTCTGCGGCGCCGGCGCTGCGGTCGCTAACGCCGTCTACAATGCGACCGGCATTCGCGTGCGGGAGTTCCCGATCACCCTGGACAAGCTGCTGCCCGCCCTACCCTCGACCGCGATTTGAGACCGCAATCACTGCCGCTATAGACGGCGTGGAATTGCATGACATTCGCTGTTGTCTAGCGGCCATCACCTTGAGCCGCCGTCTAGCAGCGGCGTCATGCTTCAAGTCGACCGCCCGCTCCGCAAAATATGGCGAAGCGGTCGAAAATGTCGATCTGCCCGACTTGGCCGCCTTTGAGGAGCAGGGTCACGCCGTCGCGGGCCTTCATCGACGAACGGCTTGCACATATCGCAACGCCGGAGGCGATCCGGCTGAGGAAGGCAAGGCTCTCGAAGCCGAGCCGGTGGACGACGGCGCTCGATGTGTCGCCGCCGGCGACGCCGAGCGAGCGGACCGGATGACGGTCGAGGACGACGGCGGCAAGCGTGGCGAGACGGTCGGTGAGTTCACCGCCCGTCAGGCCGTAGATCTCGTCGGGCAGGAGATGGAGCAGCACGTTGGCGCCTTGCGCCAGCCGCACTGTCGCCCGCGCGGCGAGATCATCGAGGTCGGGGCCCGCCAGAGCGGCGCGGGAAACCGGCATGCGGTCGAACATGTTGGCGGCATCGACCTGGGCGGCGGTAACCGCCGAGCGGCTGCCGGCGAGCACGAGGCAGGGGCCGCCGGGGACAGCCGAGGGCGCGGCCGGGGCGCGCGATGCATCCGCTGGCGGATGATCGGGGCCTGCGGTGAGAGCTTCGGCGACACTGCTCGCGCCGACCACGAGCAATGGACCGCCGGCGGCGAGCTTGCGAAGCGCACCGCCGATCATTTCGATATCGGACTGCGCTGCGGCGTCGAAGAGGATGCGCGGTCGCGGGGCGGCCAGATGGGCCGGCAGGCGCGCGGCAAGCCCGTTGCCGAGGTCGGGCCAGGTTTCGAGCGCCAATCCGTCGAGCCCTTGGGCGGCGAGATGGACGCGCAGGTCCGCCTCGGTCATTGGCGTCACGGGATGGTGGCTCATCACCGGATGGCGGTCGATGCGGTGGACGGCGCCGTCCGGCCCGCGGGCGAACAGATTACCGAAGAGGCAATACCGGCCGAGGCTCGGCTGACCGCCGACGATTGCGGTGAGGGCGGGGTCGAGATGGCGTTCGAGCGCGAGGACGGCGGCGCCGATGCTGCCGACTGTTGGCGACGAATCGAAAGTGGAGCAGACCTTGTAGTGGAGGATGCGCGGCGATAGGGCCGCGACGGTGTCTGCAAGCGCGTCGATCCGGTCGGTGATCTGTCGGAGCGGCAGGGCGCGCAGGTCGGTAGCGAGGCCTACCGCATCGAGCCGCTCGGCCGAGACGGCGGCGGGATCGGGGGGATGCAGGAACAGGCGGACGCGGCATCCGGCCTCGGCCAAGGTCGCCAGCGTGTCGGACGCGCCGGTGAAGTCGTCTCCGATGAATAGATAGTCGATCGCCATGATCAGCGGCCGAAGAAGGAGAGCGCGACGGCAAGCTCCGGCCGTGTCGCGGCTGCGGCTGCGAGATCGCGGCCTTCGGCGACTGCTTCCCAGGCCTGTCTCAGGCTCCTAACGCCGGCTGCCGGCCCGTCCGGGTGGGCCAGGATGCCGCCGCCTGCGAGGAACATGAAATCGGCCGAGCCGGCCGCCTCGCATGTGCGCGGCAATGTGCCGGACCACTGGCCGGAGGAAAAGACCGGCAGCACCGCATCCGAAGCGTCGCGCGCATCCGCCGCGAGCGGCTTGAGGCAGCGCCTGGCCGCCGCCTCCACATCTTCGGCCGCATCGGAGAATTTTCCGCCGATGCCGTGCACATGCATGTGGTCGACGCCGGCCAGCCGGTAGAGCGCCTGATAGGCGTCGAAGCCGATGCCGAGCGCCGGATGTCGGCCAAAGGCGCCGTAGCCGTTGCGATGGCCATGAAGCGCGAGCGGGGTTGCGCGGCGCAGCGTTTGGACGCAGGAGAGGCCGCACCAGTTAAGGCTCGCCATCACGCAGGAGCCGCCCTCGCGCTCGACGAGGTCGGTGTGGCGGCGCATTGAGTCCACCTCGTCGGTGATATTGAACGCCACCATCACGTCGCGGCCAGTGCGGTCGCGATAGGCTCGTATCTTGGCCATGACCGCCGGCACGCGCAGGTCAAGTGGCGCGTGATCCGGGTTGGCACAGATCTCGTCGTCCTTGATGAAATCGACGCCGGCCTCGCAAAGAAGCGCGACAAGGTCGGCGATCTCATCCGCCGACATACCGACATTCGGCTTGATGATCGTGCCGAAGAAGGGACGGCCGTGAACGTTCAGCCGCTCGCGCGTGCCTGCAACACCGAGCACGGGCAGCTCGAAGCGAATGCGGTAGTCCTGCGGGATGTCGACATCGAGCAATTTCAGGCCCGTTATCTCGCCGAGGTCGTAGAGGTTTCCGGCTACCGTTGCGGCGAGCGTCGGGAGGTTCGCGCCGACGTTGGCGATCGGAAAAGCGATGCGGACGCGCGCCCTGCGCCACGGACCGGTCGCGCGCTGCCGTTCGAGCCAGGCGCTGGAAAGGCTCGGCGCTGCTGCGGACTCCAGCTCCTCGACCGCGAGCACCTCCGCCGCCGCGCGTCGGCGCAGTTCGTCGGTCTCGCCGGCGACGCGCACGAAAGTGCCGCTGCTCTGTTCTCCGGCCATGATCGCCGCCACCGCCGCGGGTTCAAGCGGCGTCTCGATCAGATAGGTGGCTTCGATCGTTGCGGGCTTCATCTTTGCCTCAGATTGTCGAAAGGTCCGGGAAAGGCCGTACCGGGTTCGTTCCGTCCCAATCCTGCGCGGCCTCGCGGATCATGTCGAACATACGCCCTTTCGGACCCAGCACCTCCGAGAGTTCGATCACCGTGCCGGGGTGGGCTTCCCGGTCGAAATAGACGAAGCGACCGTTCGCGCCGACCTTGCCGCTCATCTTGCGGCGAAAACCCCGAGCTTCCATGCGCGCCAGATCGGCGTCATAGGTTTCAGTCCAGTAAGCGACGTGCTGCAGGCCGCGATGGCCGGCGCGCATGAAATCGCGATACATCGACGGCGCGTCGTTGCGCGTCTGGATCAGCTCCACCTGCATCGGCCCACTGTTGGCGAGCGCGACCGAATTGTGCACCTCGTAGGACCTGTCCTCGTAGCGATAGTCGTCGATCGGCACTTTCGGATTGTAGAACCAGGGGCCGACGCCCATCACCTCGTGCCAGTGGGCCATGGCGGCCTCGATGTCGTCGACCACGTAGCCGAGCTGACGGATCGGGCCCAGAAACCTGCTCATGTGAAATCCTATTGCGTGATGAGGTTGGGCAGCCAGGTCGACACCGCGGGAACGGCGGAGACGACCAGCAGCGAGAGGATCAGCGGGATGAAGAAGGGCAGCACGCCGCGAATCACGGAATGCACCGGCATCCTCGCGATGATCGACACCATGTAGAGGCTCATGCCGACCGGCGGCGTCAGCAGGCCGATCATCAGGTTGAGCACGAAGACGATGCCGAGCTGCAGCGGATCGACCCCCGCGGCATGCAGGGCGGGCGCGACGATCGGCGCGATGATCAGAATGGCGGCGATCGATTCCAGGAACATGCCGACGATCAGCAGAAGGATGTTGACCAGAAGCAGCAGGACGAAGGGATTGTCGGAGAGGCCGAGCAGAAATGCGCCCGCCCTTGCAGGCACCTGGTCGAGCGTCAGCACCCAGGCGAATACGGCGGCCGTCGAGACGATGAAAAGGATGCCGGAAGTCGCCTCGACCGTCTCGCGCAGGCTCTCCCAGACCGCCCGCCATGTCAGCGTGCGGTAAATACCGAAGCCGATCGCCAGCGCATAGGCGACCGTGACGCCCGCGACTTCCGTCGGGCCGAAATAGCCGCTGAGCAGCCCGCCGATAAGAAGCACCGGCGCAAGCAGGGCGGGGAAGGAGATCACCGCTTTCTTCGCCACGGCGCGCAGCGACGGGCTCACCGTGTCGCGCGGCAGGTCGTAAAGCCGCGCCATGACCGCGACCTGCGCCATCAGGAAGAAGGTGATAATCAGCGCCGGCACGATACCCGCGATGAGAAGCTGTACGGCCGAGACGTTGGTGACGCTGGCATAAATGATCATCGGAATGGAAGGCGGGAAGATCGGACCGATGGTGGCGGCGGCGATCGTGATGCCGGCGGCGAAGTTCTTGCGGTAGCCTTGCCCGGTCATCTGGTCGATCTGAATCTTGCCGAGCGCACCGATGTCGGCAAGGGCGGCGCCGGACACGCCGGAAAAGATCAGGCTGACGAGGATCGACACCTGCGCCACCGCGCCGCGGATGCGGCCGACGACGAGCCGCACGAGGTCGAAAATATGCGTCGTCACGCCCATCGCGCTGAGCAGGCTGGCGGCGAGGATGAACAGCGGCGGCCAGCAGCGGCGTCGAATCGAGCGCGTTGACCGCCCGCTGCGCCAGCACGTGCATGGGAAGGTCGAAGGCGATAATCGCGACGCCCGAGGCAAGCCCGAGTGCTACTGCAATCGGCGCCCCGGCGATCAGCGCCGCCAGGAAAACGAGGACGAGAACAAGGCTCATAGCGCGGATATTTCCGGACGCGGCGGCTCTTCGCCGCGCAGGAGGGTGGCCAGACGGAGCAGCGTCGCGGCCGCCAGCAGGGCGAAACCGATGACCGCGGGGGTGTAGACGAACCAGTTGGAGATGCCCATTGAGGGCGTGGCGAACTTGCCCGCCCGAAGGAGAAACGCCTGAAGCCCGTAGAGCGTCAGGGCGCAGAAGGCCAATACCATGACCTCCGCCGCGAACAGGAATGCACGACGCGCACGCGGCGGCAGAAGCATCGGCATCATATCGACAGCGACGTGCTGGCCGCGCAGGGCCAGCAGCGGCACGCACAGGAAGACGAGCGCGATGCCGCTCATGCGGGCCAGTTCGTCGGCCCACGGCATGCCGAGGTCGAAGATGTTGCGGCCGATCACTTGCGCCACGACGAGAACGCTCATCAGCGCAAGGAACAGGATGGCGGCCGTGCGACAGGCAAGCGCGACCGTCTCCAATGCCTTGCTGCCCGCGCCGGGGGCGGCGATCCTGCTCATATTCCGCCTCCGCTGGTCGTCTCGATCAGGCGATCGCCTTGATCTTCTCGTAGAGCGCGCCGTACTTCTCGCCGAAACGTTCTTCCACCAGCTTGCTGACAGATGCCCGGAAAGCTTCCACATCAAGCCCCTCCGAAGGGCCGATGACGGTCATGCCCTTCTCGCGCAGCGCCTGCGTGTCCTTCTCTTCGTTCTCCTGGATGGCCTTCGTGGCGCGATCGCGGATTTCGAGCGAAGCGGCGGCGACCGCTTCCTTCTGCGCGTCGGACAATCCCTGCCAGGCGTCCTCGTTCATCACGACGACTTCGGCATTCGACATGTGCCCGGTCAGCATCAGGTGCGACTGCACCTCGTAGAGCTTGACGTTCAGGACGACATTGACCGGGTTCTCCTGGCCGGCGACGACGCCGGTGGCCAGCGCGGTCGGCACTTCCGACCAGTCGACCGGTACGGCCGCCGCGCCCATGCCCTCGATGGCGGTGGTATAGATCGGGAACGGCACGGCGCGGATTTTTTCGCCGGCGAGATCGGAGGGCTTGTAGACCGCCTTGTTGGCGGTGAGGTTCCGGCGGCCGAAATAATGCGCGTAGATGACGCGCACATTGGCCGCCTCGATCAGACCCGTGTTCAACTCCTGCATGACCGGCGAGTTGATGTCCATGACCTTCATGAGGTGATCGACGTCGCGGTATAGGTAGGGCGTGTCGAGCGCCGCGAACGGCTCGTAGAGCGAACCGACACCGCCGGCGGTGTTGTGCGAGAATGCGATCGTGCCGAGCGACACGGCTTCGGCCAATTCCTGGAGCTTGCCAAGCTGTGAGGACGGGAAGACCTGGACGGCTAGGTCGCCGCTCGAATGCTTGCCGACCGCCTCGGCGAACCAGTCGGCCTGCGCGCCGGCGACGCTCGCCGATTCGTTGTTGTGGCCGTAGCGCAGCGTGACCGACTGCGCCGGCGCCAGGCGCGGCGTCATTATGGCGGCGCCCGCGCCAAGTCCCAGCGCCAGCGCGCCGCGCCGGGTAATCCCGATTGAATTCATCACATCCTCCCATGACGTGTTTTGACGTGGTCGAGGCAGGATACGCTCTTGTTTCCTCCACCGCAGCGCCTCTTGACACAAGGCTAGGAAGCGTGATGCTTCACGTCAAATGTTAACTCATGAGGTGTTTTGAAGTGTCACCCGAATTGGCCGGCGCGCCGTCGATGATGGACGTGGCCAAGGCGGCGGGCGTTTCGCTCGCCACAGTCGATCGGGTGCTTAACCGGCGCAAAGGGGTGAAGACGCGCACGGTGGAGCGTGTGCTGAAAACGGCGCTGGATCTGGGCTACATGGGCGAGCGCGACCACGAGCGGCTGTCGAAGCCTCGCCCGCCGAACATCGCCTTTCTCCTGCCGATGGGCACGAACCCCTATCTGAGGCTGCTCGGCGAAAAGGTCAGGGCCGTCGCCGACACACGCACGCGCGATGCCGCGCCCTTGCGCTGCTTCTTCATCGAGAGCTTCGACGCGGCGGCGCTGGCGGCTGCGATCCGTCACCATGCCCGGTGGGCCGACGGCATCGCCTTCATGGCGATAGACCATCCGCTGGTGCGCGAGGCGGCGGAAGAGGTCAGTGCGGGCGGCACGCGGCTCGTCACGATCGTGTCCGACCTGCCGCATCCGAGCCGGGAAGCGTATGTCGGGCTCGATAACCAGGCGGCGGGACGCACTGCGGCCCATCTGCTCGGCCGGTTCTGTCGCCCAAACCAGGGTAGCGTCGCATTGGTGGCGGGAAGCCGCGTTTACCGGGCGCATGCCGAGCGAGAGATGGGCTTCCTCGGCTTGATCGATGAGGCACACCCTGGGCTCAGGGTGATCGGAATGCGTGAGGGCCACGATGATCGCAACGAAAACTACCGCCATACAATTTCGCTGATAGAGCAGAACCCGGATCTGGTCGGCATCTATAATGTCGGCGGCTCGTCAGACGGGATCGCCCGTGCTCTGCGCGAGAGGAATAAAGCGGGCCAGATCGTCTTCATCGGCCACGGGCTGACGCCCGACACTCGGCGGCTATTGATCGAAGGCACAATGGATGTGGTGATCAATTCGGACCCGGACGCGATCATCAGCGAGGCGCTGACGCAATTTTCGCTCATGCCAGAAGAACTGCCGGGCCGACGCGTCGAACGTCCGCCGTTTAAAATGGACCTTATCTTCCGCGAGAACCTCCCGCCCACGCAAATCGTTCCGACGACTCATGCTCGACGGGGCCAAGATCAAAGTCCATGAATTGGGGATGCACGAGCCTTGTGCGTAAAGCCGACCGTTGCGGCAACGATACCCCGGGTGAGAAGGTAGACGCGGGCGGAGACGGCGCCCTCATCACCTCAATGCCGAACAATACGGAACGCTAAAAAACTGCTGGCACTAGCGCCTTGGTTGTGGCTGAATGCCCATGGGCATCGTGTTTGTCGCGTCGGGGGCGACGGCTGGAGGGTGTATGGTGGTCAGTACACGCTTGCTGCGGCGAAGCGGCGTTGCTCTCGGTTTTCTCATCGCATTGTGCGGCAAGGGTTTTGCAGCCGACCTCGTGGTCGGCATGCCAAACTGGCCGTCGGGCCAGGCTTCCGCCAACATCATCAAGTACGGCATCGAGAAAAAGCTGGGCCTGGATGTCGAAGTCCGGGAAATGGGGACGCTCACGATTTTCGCCGGGCTTGATGCGGGCGAAGTCGACGTCCATCCGGAAGTTTGGCTGCCCAATCTCGATTCGGTCGTGAAGAAATATGTCGACGAGAGAAAGTCGGTCCAGTTCAGCCCGAAGAAGGTGTCGGCGACGCAAGGGCTCTGCGCGACCCGCGAAACCACCGAAAAGTTTGGAATCAAGGATGTTGCGGATCTGAAGGATCCGAAGAAGACGTCCGTCCTCGACACCGACGGCGACGGACAGGGCGAAGTGTGGATCGGCGCGGAGACTTGGTCATCGACCCCTATCGAAAGGATACGCGCGCGAAGCTACGGCTATGCCGAAACGGTCAAGCTGCTCGAAATGCCGGAGGATGTGGCGATGGCGGCAGTCGACGCGGCCGCCGCAACCAACGCTCCAATCGTATTCTACTGCTACAGCCCGCACCATGTTTTCAATCTGCACGAAATTGTCCAGCTGACCGAGCCGGAACACGACGGCTCCAAGTGGAAGATAGTCCTGCCCGGCGACGATCCGGCGGGTTGGCTCTCCAAGTCGCATGCGCCCGTGGCATGGGCGCCGTCGCATTTCCAGATCGCGTTCGCGACGAAAACGAGTGAGCGGCTACCGAAAGTGGCGTCGTTTCTCTCCAGCATCGACTTCACCCCGGAGGAGATCACGGAGATGAGCTACGCGCTCCAAGTGGAAAGGCAGGACCCTGCAGCCTATGCGCAGCAATGGATCGCGGCGCATGAGGACCGGCTGGAAGCCTGGTCGAAATAGAGCGAGGCAGCGCCATGGCATTTCTCTCCCAATTCCGCGGCCGTGCCTTCGGCATGAAGATGGCAGCCTGCCTTGCGCTCGGCGTTGCCATCTGCGCGACGCTCGCATACGCCGCCGAGACGCAGATATTCGATCCGAAAACCCGCAAATGGGTTGAGTACGACCGCAAGAAAGCGAGGACGTACTACGCTGCGCACAAGCAGGTGCCGGAAACGTTTCGCCGTCAGATCGTGAAATTCAGGACCGCCGAGAAACCGGGTACCATCATCATCGATGGCAACCAGCATTTCCTCTATCTGGTTCAGCCCGGCTTTACCGCCATCCGCTACGGGATCGGCGTCGGCCGCGAAGGTTTCGGCTGGGCGGGCATCGTGAAGGTCGGCCGCACCGCCGAATGGCCGACATGGACGCCGCCTGCCGAAATGGTCGCCCGCGATCCGAACGCCAAGAAATGGGCGGGCGGCCAACCCGGCGGTCCGGACAATCCTCTCGGAGCACGAGCCCTCTATCTCTACCAGGGCGACCAGGACACGATCTACCGTATCCATGGCACGCCGGAGCCGTGGACGATCGGGCTCGATGTCTCGTCAGGGTGTATCCGGATGAACAATGACGACATCACCGACCTTCACTCCCGGATCAATGTTGGGGCAAAGGTCGTCGTATTGATGCAGGGTGCTTCGCTCTACAAGGGAGTTTGACCGCCAATGTCCAGTGCCTCCGCTTCCGGTTCATCCTCTCCGTCTGCCCCGAACCGCAATCGCGCGGCGATGCTTGCGGCGCTTCTGGCCGCGATGCAGGTCGTCGGCTGCCAGTCGAGCGGACCTGCGCCGGACACGGTGCGCAATACCGGCCAGACCGCGCCGGCCGATCTCCAGCTTACCTGTGCTTCCGCGGCGGCCACACCGTTGGGCGTCGACAGCGCCGCAGTCTTGCCTGTCAGTTCATCCCAACTCGATGCCCAGACATTCCAGGTCGTGCTGGAATCCGGCGGCATCAGGGCCAACTGCGTCGTCGACACGTCCGGGAACGTTATTTCCGTTCAAAAGGTTTGAGGGTCGCGCCTCGCGTCCGCTTGGCGATTGCCGCGCGGCTGAACTCAGGAGTGGGAGGGCATCATGGCGCTGGGTGAATCCGATCGTATTGACGCAGTACTCACTGCGCTGCGCGGGCTGTTGATGGCGGTGGCGGCGCTGCTAGCCTTCATCTATCCCTCCCAGGCGGTCAAGTTCCTGGTTCTGGCGGGCGGCGGCTTGCTGCTGATCGATGGCGCGCTAGGCCTTGCTGCGATGAAATTCTCCGGTCCGAAAACCAATACGTTCTGGTTTGGGCTTGTGCGCAACGGTCTCTCGATCGCGTCCGGCGTAATCGTGCTGTTCAGCCCGGTGCTGCTCGCCATCTTCAGCATGGGCTTCCTGGCCACTCTCGTCGGATTGCTCGCCGTCCTGGTCGGAATAATGGAATTCCTTTTCGGCTTCATCGATGAGGGCGGCTCCCGGCTATGGCCTGCCATGATCGGCGGCGGCCTCTACATAGTGTTCGGCCTGGCCCTGCTGTTCATCCCTCTTTCCAGCGCGGTTGTCCTTGTCCGCATCGTGACGACGCTGATGATCCTCTACGCACTGCTTCTGTTCTACCGGGCGTGGGGGATGCGCGCGGCGACTGAAACGTAGAGGCGCTGAGCTCTATCGATACGAAGTACAATTCCCCCGCCGTTCTCAGATCCAGAACGCGAATATGGCCACCAGTGCGATTAGCGACACGGCGATTGTCACTGGCCATCCGACCTTCAGGAAATCGATGAAGCGGTAGCCCGCGATGCCCATGACGATTGTGTTGTTGTGGTGGCCTATGGGTGTGAGAAAGTCGATCGAGGCGCCAACCGCGACGGCGATCAGGAGCGGCTCCGGCGGCATGCCCACGGCAGAGGCGACGCCGATGGCGATGGGCCCAAGCACGATCGCGGTGGACGCATTGTTGACGAACGGGGTGATGGCCACGGCGAGCGCCAGCATCGCCGCCGAGATCGCGATCGGACTTTCCGGCGGAAGCACGGACATCAGCCCGCTCGCCATGGTCGATGCGGCGCCGGTCGTCTCGACCGCGAAACCAAGCGGGATCATCGCCGCCAGCATGATGAGGATCGGCCAGTCGAGTTCCGCGAACCCTTTCCGCAGGTTGAGATCGCCGGCGCCTGCAAGAATGAGCGCCACCAGACCAAAGGCCAGTTCCGGCGGAACAATGTTGAAGGCGGCGATCGCCACGCCTGCCGCAAAAACGACCGTCGGCCGCCAACGTCGTTGCGAGGCGGCTTCTTCGGGTTTCGGCCAGAGCGGCAGGATTTCCGCCTCGTCAACAGCATCGGCGATCGCCTGCCTGTCGCCGGCCAGGTAGAGCACGTCGCCGATGGACAGTTGCAGGTCGGCAAGCGATCCCTCGATGCGCGGCGTCTGCATCGCGACGGCGATCACCCTGATCTCTCGCGATTTTAAACCCTCAAGAGCGCCGATGCGTGAGCCCACCAGCGTGCTCTCCGGCATTATCACGGCCTCGACGCGTTCGGAACCGGCGGGATCGCGGCGGACCTGCCCCTCCGCCAGCCAGGTTTCAAGACGCGGGAGGTCCATTTTCACAAGCAAGACGTCGCCTGCCTCCAATCGCGTACCCGGCCTCTGGAAGAAAAGGCTCGCTCCCGCCCGGCGTATTGCGTGGACCGTTGCGTCAATCTGGGTCACGGGCGTGCCGACAAGCGGCGAATCCACTCCGATTTCGACTTCGCTGACCACCGTGCGGAAAGATTGCGGCGGCAACCGCTTCGGCCCGGCTGGCTCGGAGCCGAGAACGCGTCGCGGCCAGATGAGAAGCGCGAGCAGCCCTGCGATCGCCGCCGGAACGCCGACCCAGGCATAATCGAAAAACGCGAACCCCTCGCCGGTAGCGGCGGTGAGCTGGTTGCTTACGATCAGGTTCGCCGGTGTGCCGATTATCGAACAGAGGCCACCGAGCAGCGCAGCGAAACTCACGGGCATCATAATGCGGCGCTGGTCGAGCCCGCTGACGCGGCAGACGCTCGTGGCGACCGGGATCATCAGCGCCAGCGCGCCGATATTGTTCATGAATACGGAAATCCCTGCGGTCAGGGCACAGAGGATCGCAAGGATTCCGGTCTCGGTGCGCGCGACTTCCGGGATGCGGCGGGCAAGCGGGTCGAGGATCCCTGACCGTCCGAGCACCTGCACGATCAGCAGTATCTCCACGACGGTTACGAAAGCAGGGTTCGAGAAGCCTGAAAACGCCTCTGCGGGGGCCACCAACCCGATCAATAGTCCGATCGCAAGGCCGGCGAGAGCCACCACCTCCATGCGGATGCGGTCGATGGCGAATACGACGAGCATGCCGGCGAGCAACAGAAGAATCGCGGCCTGCTCGAAATTCATCGTCGCCTGCGTCTCCGATTCGAGAATTCAGCGAGGCCAAGGGCCGCCGCGAAGACGACAAGGGATAACACGTCGAGAACGATCAGCGTAGCCGCGGCGTTCAATCCGGCAGGGCCAACGGTCAAAGACCGGTCGCCAGCATCAACTCCGTTTCCTCGACATCGCGAAGACGTGGCTCATAAACCTGTTGCTGGGCGAGATCGTTTCGGCCGGCCGCGGAAAAAAGCTTCCATCGCTTGGGTCGGAATGCGATGCGGTTCTTCGTTCCGGCTGGATGCTCTACCGGCAGTTCGATCTCCACGCGCTCCCGGGCCCCGCCAACTGCAAGTTCGACGCGGCGCGTGCCGGCGACGCGGCGGCTGGCGGCGACGGTTCCGGCGATGCAGCCGCCGCAGCCGTCCAGCAACTCGATATCGTGCGGCCGGAAGTAGAGAGTAGCCGCCCCGTTTGGAACGTCCTCGGCCTCGATCCCGATGGTGCGGTCCTGGAGCCAGAGCTGGCCGTTCTCGACACGGACCGGGAGGGCGCTCGAATCGCCTATGAATCCGTAGACGAAGGGTGAGTTCGGCCGGTCGTAAACGTCATCGGCGGTTCCGACCTGCTCTATGCGGCCTTGGCTCATGACGACGACGCGGTCGGCGAGTTCGAGCGCCTCCTCCTGGTCATGGGTAACGAAGACCGTCGTGTGGCCGGTCGTGTCGTGGATCTCGCGAAGCCAGCGCCGGAGTTCGCGCCGTACCTGCGCATCGAGCGCTCCGAAGGGTTCATCAAGGAGGAGGATACGCGGTTCTATGGCCAGCGCCCGGGCAAGCGCCACGCGCTGGCGCTGCCCGCCGGAGAGCTGGCTCGGATAGCGGCTTTCAAGCCCCGAGAGCTGGACAAGGTCGAGCAGCTCCGAGGTACGACGCCGGATTTCTTCCCCGGCGGGACGTATCGCGCCCGGCCGCACCTTGAGCCCAAAGCCGATATTGTCAGCGACCGTCATGTGCCGGAACAGTGCGTAATGCTGGAAGACGAAGCCGACATTGCGCTCCTGCACAGATCGGTGCGAGGCGTCCGCGTCGCCGAAGAAGACTGCGCCTCCGGTCGGCCGCTCCAGTCCGGCAATCAGGCGCAGCAGCGTCGTCTTGCCGGACCCCGAAGGGCCAAGCAACGCGATCAGCTCGCCGGAACGAATGTCGAGCGATACGTCGTGGAGGGCGGGATAGCCGTCGAATTCCTTGCGGACTGATTTGATCGAGACGTCCATGTGGGCGCTCCTAATGGTTGTTCGCGGCGGCGATCTCGTCGCTATAGCGGTATTCGAGGAAGGATTTCAGAACGAGCGTCACCAGCGCGAGACCGGCGAGCAGCGTCGAAACGGCGAAGGCCGCGACGAAATTGTACTCGTTGTAGAGGATCTCGACATGCAGCGGCATCGTGTTGGTCAGACCGCGGATATGACCCGACACGACCGACACGGCGCCGAACTCGCCCATGGCGCGCGCGTTGCATAAGAGAACGCCATAGAGCAGACCCCATTTGATATTAGGCAGCGCGACGTACCAGAAGGTCTGCCAGCCGGAGGCGCCGAGCGACAGCGCGGCTTCCTCGTCGCCCGTTCCTTGGTCCTGCATCAGCGGGATCAGTTCGCGCGCGACAAAGGGGAAGGTCACGAAAATCGTGGCGAGCACGATGCCGGGGACTGCGAACAGTACCTCGATCCCGTATGACTTCAGCCAGGGGCCTAAAACGCCGCCGGCGCCGAACAGCAGCACGTAGACAAGACCCGAGATGACCGGGGAAACCGAGAACGGCAGGTCGATCAGCGTCGTCAGGAACGCCTTGCCCTTGAACTCGAACTTGGCAATCGCCCAGGCGGCCGCAACGCCAAAGACGAGGTTCAGCGGTACGGCGATGGCGGCAACGGTCAATGTCAGCCGGATCGCGGCCAGCGTGTCCGGCTCGTTCAACGCGAACAGGAATTCGTCCGCGCCCTTGCGGAACGCCTCGATGAAGACTGCGATCAGCGGCAGGACGAGAAAGAGGGCAAGGAAGCCGAGCGCCAGCGTTATCAGCACGCCCTTTGCCAACGGACCTTCCGTCGTCGCGCGACGATAGCCCTGCACAGGCACATGCGCAGGGTTCGATGCGACCGCACGCGACATGTCAGTCATCATTTCAAGCGCCATAACCATATCTCCTGCGGCTCCAGGCCTGGATGAGGTTGACGACAAAAAGCATTGCGAAGGAGATGATCAGCATGATCGCGGCGATTGCGGTTGCGCCGGCATAGTTGAACTCCTCCAGGCGAATCACGATCAGCAGCGGCGCGATCTCCGACACATAGGGGATGTTGCCCGCGATGAAGATGACCGAGCCGTATTCGCCTACGGCACGCGCGAAGGCGAGCGCGAAGCCGGTCAGCACGGCCGGCGTCAAACCGGGCAAGATAACGCGCCGGATCGTCTGTAATCGGCTGGCGCCAAGCGTCGCCGCCGCTTCCTCGACTTCCCGGTCAATCTCCGCCATGACCGGTTGGACGGTCCGAACCATGAAGGGCAGGCCGATGAAGATCAGCGCGATGACGATGCCGAACGGGGTGAAGGCTGCCTTGATGCCAAGCGGCTCCAGGAACTGGCCAAGCCAGCCGTTCGGCGCATAGATGGCGGCGAGCGAAATGCCGGCTACGGCGGTCGGCAAGGCGAAGGGGAGATCGACCGCGGCGTCGACAATACGGCGGCCGGGGAAGCGGTAGCGCACCAGCACCCAGGCGACGATGGTGCCGAAGACGACATTGACGATCGCGGCGATCAGCGAGGCACCGAAGGACATCTGCAGCGAGTTGACCGTTCTTTCGTCCGTCGCGATGGCCCAGAACTCCGCCCAGCCGAGCTCGGTCGTGCGCCATGCGACGCCCGAAAGCGGAATGAGGATGATGAGCGTCAGGTAGGCGATCGTGAAGCCGAGCGTCAGCCCGAAACCCGGGATGACGCTCGGCCTCCTGAAATGCCAACCGTCCGCCGCGGCGACGGTGGTCATATCTCAGTCCTCAGTTGGTCGGCTTGTGGATCTGGTCGAACACACCGCCATCGCCGAAGTGGTATGGCTGCGCCTTTGCCCAGCCGCCGAAGATCGGGTCGTCGATCGAGACGAGGTCGATCTTGGGCAACCTCTGAAGCGCTTCCGCCGGCACGACTTCAGGTTTCGAAGGGCGGTAGAAATGCTTTGCCGCCAGCGCCTGGCCTTCGTCCGAGTAGAGATACTCCAGATAGGCTTCCGCGACTTTGCGCGTGCCCTTGGCGTCGACATTGCCGTCGACGACTGTGACCGGCGGCTCGGCAAGGATCGAGGAAGGCGGGACCACGATGTCGAACGCTTCCTCGCCGAACTCCGCGCCGGCCAGGAACGCCTCGTTTTCCCAGGCGAGCAGCACATCGCCGATCTGGCGCTGTGCGAATGTGGTCAGCGAGCCGCGGGCGCCGGTGTCGAGCACCGGAGCGCGCTTGTAGAGTTCGGCGATATAGGCCTTGATCTTTTCCTCATCGCCGCCGAATTCCTTGTGTGCCCAAGCCCAAGCGGCCAGATAGTTCCAGCGTGCGCCGCCGGACGTTTTCGGGTTCGGTGTTACGATCTGAACGCCCTCCTTCACAAGGTCGCCCCAGTCGGCAATGCCCTTAGGATTGCCCTTGCGGACCAGGAAGACGATCGTCGAGGTGTAAGGCGATGAATTGTTGGGCAGGCGCGAACGCCAAGCGGCCGGGATCTTGCCCGAGTTCTTGGCGATGGCGTCGATATCGCCTTCGAGCGCCAGCGTCACGACATCGGCGTCGAGCCCGTCGATGACGGCGCGCGCCTGCTTGCCGGAGCCGCCATGCGAGGTCTGGATCGTCACCGTCTCGCCAGTTTCGGCCTTCCAATGTGCCGCGAAAGCCGCGTTGAACTCGCGATAGAGTTCGCGCGTCGGATCGTAGGAAACGTTGAGAAGCGTGGTGTCGGCAAAGGCGAAACCGAGCCCGCCGAGCTGGGCAGAAGCCGCCAGGGCAGCGAAAAGCAGAGACCTTCGATTGAGCAACATGGCCACCTCCATAGTTAGCAGTTAACTCTATCGATATAGTCGTGTATTAGGACGCAGAAACCATCCAAATTCAAGTCGCAATCTGAAAAGCTGTTCTCTTAAGCCGTCAGGACGCGAGTTTCCTCGTGCGCGGCGCCGCTGATACAATCCGCTATGGTGGTGCCGTCCAGGACGGCGCGGGTCGCGTCGGCGACCCGTGCAAAGACGCGGCGCACCTCGCAACTTTTCTCTTCGCGGCAGTCCTCGCAACGCCTGTAGGCCATCCGGCTCAGACAAGGCAACGGTGCGGTCGGGCCATCGATAATCCGCAGAATCTCGCCGAAGGTGATCATGTCGGGGCTCTTGAGAAGCATGTATCCTCCTGCCTTTCCCCGCCGACTCATCACGATTCCATGGTGTTTGAGGTCGAGGAGGATCTGCTCCAGGAACTTTTTCGGGATGCGTTGCTGTTCGGCGATGTCCGAAATCAGCTGCACGTCGTCGGGCGCCTGGGACCGCGCCAGGGCGATCAGGGCGCGCAGGGCATATTTTGTTTTCTGAGAGATCATCGTTTCGCTAGCCGCCTGGGGGCCGAGGGCAATCTGAGGGAGTTGATCAATTTTCTACCGGCTAGCCGTGTCAACCAGTCTGCGCAACCATAAGGCTCGCTGCCAATGTCAGCGAAGGCTGTCGGATCACGCGCAATCCTACTGCTACTCGACCTGATCAGTCGTATTATGCTGAACGCTTCTGCCAAAGTCCACCCTCGGCGATAGAAGGAATTCGCAGGCGAGCCGATCTCGTTGGGCGAAGGCGCTGGGGGCCGCGCCAGCGGCGTCTCCTGGCGAAAGAGAGCAGCGTTATCTTTCACCAACGGAAACAATTGCCGTGCATCGAAGTTTTGCTTCCGACCTGCACGCCACGTCTGGCCGCACCAGCAAACTTCAAACCGGCGGCAAGGCAGCGTCAGGAATCCTTGGACGGGCTGTTCGAAGGGTCACTGGAACAGGAGAACCAATCATGCTTCGGGGTCTGAACAAACAATTGCATGCTGCCCTTGTTGTCGGAACTCTGGTGTTCTCGGTAGGCGCAGCAGGGTCGGTCACAGCCCAGGAGATTCCCGGCGACTTCACCGGGATCGTCCGTGAGAAAATACCGGCTGTGGTCGCGATCACGACCCGGCAGTTTATCGAAGACCAGACGACGGCGAATTCTATGCCATTCGGCGATTTCTTCGGTCCTTTCGACGGCGGTGGCCCGGGACCGGTCCAGCCCCAGGTGCGCGAGGCCCTCGGGTCCGGTTTCGTCGTCAGTCCCCAAGGCTACATCGTTACGAACAACCATGTCGTTGCGGAGGCGAGCGAAATTCATGTCGTCTTTTCCGACAAGGAAACTGCGCCCGCGGAAGTCATCGGACGCGATCCGGCGACCGATATCGCGGTGCTGAAGATCGAACCACGGCCCAATATGGCGGCAACCGTATGGGGCGATTCGGACGCCGTGCAGCCCGGCGCGTGGACCATCGCGATCGGCAGCCCGTTCGGGCTTGGCGGAACCGTCACGGTCGGCGTGCTCTCGGCCCGTTCGCGCGACATTCAGGCCGGCCCCTACGACGACTTCCTCCAGACGGACGCCTCGGTCAATCAGGGCAATTCCGGCGGTCCGCTGTTCAATGTGCGGGGCGAAGTGATCGGGGTCAACACAGCCATCGTCTCGCCCTCGGGCGGCAGCATAGGCATCGGTTTTGCGGTGCCGTCCCGCACGGCCCGGACCGTTGTCGAGCAGTTGATCCGGACGGGCCGGATCGAACGCGGCTTCATCGGGGTGCGTCTCCAGGAGATCACGCCGGCCATTGCCGAGGCGTTCGGCATACCCGGCAGCAAGGGGGCGCTGGTCGCCTCCGTCGAGCCGGGCGGCCCGGCTGAAAAGGCGGGCATACAAGCGGGCGATGTAATCACCCGCTTCAACGGCAAGGATATCCAGAACGCCCACGACCTCACGCTTGCCGTCACCAGCCAGAAGCCCGGAACGAAGACGACGCTCACGATGAACCGCGGCGGCGGCGCACAGGAAGTGGCCTTGACGGTCGGTCAGCGCGACGATGAGGAGGTGCAGACTGGCGCTGTTCCGAAAGCCCCTGAAACAAGCGATAACCTTGGCATCGCGCTCAGCCCCATTCCGGAGGAGGCGCGCCCGCAGCTTGGCCTCCAGCCCGGCACTTCCGGGGTGTTGGTGCAGGAAGTCGCGCCGAACAGTCTCGCCGCCGAAAGCGGCCTACAGCCCGGCGACGTAATCGTCTCGGCCAACAACCGGAACGTGATGCAGCCGTCCGACGTGGAGGAAGAGTGGGCGAAGTCCCGGCAGCAGAAGAAGCCCGTCCTGTTCCGTATCAACAGGCAAGGGCAGGCTCTCTTCGTCGCGGTGGCCGAATCCTGACCGAACTCGCCGCCGTCACCGATTGCGTTCAGGTCGAGCGACTCGCTTGCATCGAGACCGAGCGCATTTACCTGACGGAACAATCTAAGGCTCAGTCCCTTTGACTCCCAACGAAGGAGATCATGTGATGGCTGACGACAGCGTAAAAACCGTCTGCGGGACCTTCTCAACCCGGGAAGCGGCCGACCGGGCGATCGAGCATCTTGTGCAAGAGCACGGCATCGACCGCGCCGACATTTTCGTACAGGCAGCCGGGGCCAAAAATACCGCAGGCTCTGTTCCGTCAGGAGGCGATGCGTCACAAGATGAAGCCGAAGGCTCAAGTTTCAGCGCTGCCCTCGAGGGTAAAATTCAAGTCTCGGCGGATGTCAGCCGCGAAGAAATCGCAACGGCGGAGCAGGCGTTCCGGGACGCGGGTGCCGACGATGTGCTGACCCGCTGAGCTCAAGCAGAGAGCACTTGTGGTCGATCGTCGAGGCCGGAAACGCTCGCTTCGAACTCGCTCCGCAGGGTGCTTTCCCGCCCTACATATCGCGGCGAGAAATGCATCGGGATTGCCTGTTTGACACCTGCCGCACGGGCGATTGCACCCGCCTGGGCGGCGGTCAGATGGCGTTTCGATGCAGCGATGGCGCGATCATCGTTGAGAAACGCAGCCTCGATGAACAGACGGTCAGCGTCACGGGCGAGGCGAACCACTTTTGCGAAATTGGATGCGTGGAACGCCAGGTCGGTCGCGTAGACGATGCGCTGACCGCGCCCCGTCCGCAGCGCGCCGGCATGCAGCAGTTGGCCCAGGGTCATCGATTGCTGTTCCGAAATCGCGATCGAGGTCTCGACGGCATCGCCACGCCGCATCGCGCGTTTCGCTTCCTTGAGCCAGGGCCCGACCGGCAGGCCTAGGCCATCCAGAGCCACCTTGTGGACATTGATACGCAGTTTTTCCTGGAATGCGAAAGCGAGGCTGGGTATGCCATGGTCCAGCATCGCACCCTCGACGCAAAATTCCTCTTCGTCATGCAGCAGGTCCGGGCTGCCATAGCGCGGCGGGTCGGTTTCGTGCCGCCAAAATGCATCCCGAGCGCGAAAGGCGCCGCATTGCCCGAACCCTTCCCGCGACCACTCGAAAGCGGCAATTGCGAAATTGGCGGAATCCTCGTCAAGCAGGTTCCAGGTGTAGGCCCCGAGTTTTGCGTCCACTGCGTCACCCAATCCAGGGGGACCGATGAAGTGGACCGTGTCTGCCTGGTGAAGCTTGAAGCGAAGCAAGCGGTCGAAACCAGCGAAATGGTCCATGTGCATGTGTGATACGAACACATGGGTGACGCGTGCGATCTCGCGCGGAGGGAGCGGCGTCAGATCGCCTATATCAAACAGCAGCGCGCGGTGTCCAAAGCGGAAGTCCAGGAAGAGGCTTGGATCGGAGAACGGCTCATTCACCAGCCTTGGCTGCACAAGATAGGTCACGTTGATAAACCCGCTTCATCTGGACGGACAGTGAGTTCGGCCAGGGAGGACAGCGGTTATGTCGCGTGAGTGCCGCCGGGTACGACCACTCCGGTAAGAGCAACGCCGACTGTCGCCGGATCGTCCTTCAGCACCGCATCCGCCAGCGAGATCACTCCGACGAGGCGCTTGTCGCGATTGACGACCGGCAACCGTCTTACCTGGATGTTTCCCATGTTTTGAACGACATCCTCGATTTCTTCGTCGTCGAAGCAATATTTGACGTCGCGGGTCATCACATCGGCCACGGTTGCGTTTCCTTCCTTGCCTTCGGCGACGGCGCGCACGACAATGTCGCGGTCGGTGATCGTTCCGACTAGCCTGTCATTTTCTCCAACAGGCAGGAATCCGACGCCGTCGGCTGCCATTCGCCTCGCAACCTTGCGCAGCGATTCGCCCGGGCTGGCGAGATGGACCTTGGGAGTCATCAGCTCTGCTACTTTCATTGTACATCTCCCTGATCAAATGGCCGAGAACGACACCAGTGCCCGCGCGGTCGTTTGGTTCGAACCGGCTGATGCACGACTTGCAAGCCCCACACCTGTGACGTTCGACCGGCCTATCCATTCCTCGTTCACGGAACCAACCGGCGCGCAGATGGTTCCGCCAAATGGCCCCACATGCCGTGGCCATGAGCACGGTGCGGCCTCATGGAACGAAACCCCTGTGTTGCCGCCCAAAAGCAAGGGCACAGATATGGACCCGAAAAGTGAGATAACACTGCACACTGGCACCAAGATGCCGGTTCTGGGCCTTGGTACGTGGCAATTGACGAACGACACGGCAGGAACCGTCGCCGCTGCTCTGGAACTGGGGTACCGCATGATCGATACGTCCGGAGATTATGGGACCCAGCCCGGCATTGGCGACGGCATCAACCGGAGCGGCATCGAGCGCGCGGATTTGTACCTGGTCACGAAAGTGGAGGAAACGGGCGACGCCTGTCAGGCGACGCGCAAAAACCTCGACGAACTGCAATTGGACTATGCCGATCTCATGCTCATACATCGGCCGCCACGAACAGGGGCGGGAGAAAATCTGTGGCGAGGTCTGATCCGTGCAAAGGAAGACGGTCTTGCGAAGGACATCGGCGTCAGCAACTACTCCGTCGAACTCATCGAGACGCTGATAGACGCGACGGGCGAAGTCCCCGCGGTCAACCAGATCGAGTGGAGCCCGTTCGGCTACAGTGACGACATGCTGCGCTATGCGACTGAAAAGCAGATCGTCATACAGGCATACAGCCCACTTACCCGCACGAGGCGGCTGCGGAACGAGACGCTTATCGGGATTGCCTCGAAATACGGCAAATCGCCGGCGCAGGCGCTAATCAGATGGAACCTGCAGCGCGGCACGGTCCCCCTGCCCAAGGCCAATCGACGGCAGCACCTGGAAGAGAATATCGACGTTTTTTATTTCGAAATCGGCGAGGAGGATCTGGAAATCCTCAACCGCTTGAATGAGCACTATTCGTCGCTTGGGATGCTTTCATACGCCTAGACGCCGAGTTTCCCTGGACCGGATTGATTGCCGGAACCTAATGATCCCTCGGGAGGCCGTTATCTCGCAAGGAGATGAATGCGCAGTTGCTTAAACTTGAGAGGAGCGCGGTTTGCTCTGACGCAACCGGCCGAAACGAAAACCTTCCGGCACAGCAGCGCGCACCATCATCATCTCTCCGACAGTTTCGTAGGTCATGAGACCGACGAGATGATCCGCACTGTCGATGACTGCGATGGCAGGGACGTTTTTCTGCTGCATCATCTTCAAGCCTTCGCTGAGTGACCTGCGCCGGTGGATGCTGGGTATGTCGGTTCGCATCGCGCTGGCGACTGGCGCCCCTGGTCCGGCCTCCTTCAGCGCTCGGATCATATCGTCGCGGGTCAGCAGCCCTTCGAGACGACCAGCGGGATCGACGACCGGAAACTCGCGCTGTGTCGTCGCCAGCAGCGCCTCGATCGCCTGGTCCATATTCGCAGTACCCTCCAGCCTGGCGAAGTCGGTGACCATTACGTCTCCGACCAGCACGCTGGCGGCGACGTCGCGGATTTGGGCGTCCTGCGCTTCCGCCGCGGCCGCGAGATAGACGAAGATACCGATGAAGATCAGGAACGGATTGTAGAAGAGCCCGACGAAGCCGAAGACGAAGGCAAGGCCCTGGCCGATCGACGCTGCGATCTGGGTCGCTCGCGCCCACGACATGCGGGAGGCAAGAGCAGCGCGCAGGACCCGGCCGCCATCCATCGGGAAAGCCGGAATCATGTTGAACAGGACGAGGAAGACGTTGACCCCGGCAAGCCTGACCAGGAACCCGCCGCGCGGATCTTCCACCTGCGCCATTTGCTCGATCGCGGCCAATCCGCCAAGTGCGGCGAAGATGAGCGCGGCGATGATCACATTGACCAGCGGGCCGGCGATCGCGATTACGAACTCCTGGCCGGGCTCTTCGGGCATGCGCTCGAGCCGGGCTACCCCGCCGATCGGCAGAAGCGTGATCTCCGGCGTCTTGATGCCGAAGTAGCGTCCCGCGGCGATATGGCCGAACTCGTGCAGCACGACGCAGGCAAAGATGGCGATGATGAACGCAACCCCTTCCCAGGCCGCCGGTGCTCCGCCTATGCGATAGTGCATGAGCCATATCCATACGAGCAGGAGCGCGAAAGTCACATGTACACGCACCGCCGTGCCGGCGATCGTTCCGAGATTGAAGGACCATGTCATCCGCAATCCGCTCCCGCGGTGTTGGTATTCACCCGCCCAACTTCGGTGGCTGGGGATCTTCGAGGAGATTTCATCTGGTGAGCTTCCCGGGCAGGATTTGCATATAGGCGTGCTGAGTGGAATTGCGCATGGCAGCATCCTTGCCGGGGAACGGGATTATGGTTGCATGGTTCCGCCCAGTTCGCTGTGAACCATTACCAATCGGCGCAACAGCTTGATCGTTGCCCCATCAGCGGAACATTCAACTATGCCTGAAGTTCGGGGACATGAACCGAGAGGAGAGCGTGATGCCCGAGGCACGCGAATGGCTGATGCAATGGCTGCGGGATGCGCATGCCATGGAAGAACAAGCCGAGACGATGCTGGCCGGACAGTTGATCCGGCTGGAGAACTATCCTGAGTTGAGGCAGCGAATTCAACAGCATCTGGAGGAAACGAAGATTCAGGCTTCCCGACTCAAGACCTGTCTGGACCGCGCCGGTGAAGGCACCTCCGCGATGAAGGATACAGGGGCCAAACTGATGGCTTTCGCGCAGTCGGTCAGCGGCGTGTTCGCGGGCGACGAGGTGATGAAAGGTTCGTTGGCGAGCTACACTTTCGAACACATGGAAATCGCCTCCTACACGATCCTTATCGCTGCGGCCGAAGCCGCCGGTGAAACCGACATTGCGCGGGCTTGCGAAGAAAATCTTCGAGAGGAAGTGGCAATGGCGGACTGGTTGAAGAAAAATCTTGGGCCGACAACCACGATGTTCCTGACCAGGGCAGAGATCGACAGCGACAGCGCGAAGCGTTGAAGGGGCTGCCTCGTCTCAGGCATCGTCAGGCGCCGATGGCGTTTCTCACGCGCTGACGGGTGAACGGCAGGTCATACAGACGCCGGCCCGTCGTATTCCGGATCGCGTTGCCGATTGCCGCCGCCGCAGGGCCCTGTGCCGCTTCGCCGGTTCCCAGAAACGGCTCGCCCGGCCGGTCGATGATATGGACCTCGACGCTGTCCGGCACGCTCGCGAAGCGAAGAATGGGATAGCTCGACCAGTCGACGCTGGTGATCCGCGTATCGTCGAAGGTTACCGCTTCGTAGAGCGTCCAGCTGATCGACTGCAGGATTCCGCCCTCGGTCTGGTTGCGGATGCCGTCGGGATTGACCACCTCGCCGCTGTCGATCGCCGAAACGGCGCGGACGACGCGAACGCGGCCGGTTTCCCTCTCGACTTCGACTTCGAGAGCAACCGCCAGGTAGGCCGCAAGGGTCTTGTAGCGGGCAAAGCCGAAACCCCGTCCATGACCGCGCGGCAAAGCAGCATTCGACCATCCGAAGCGCTCCGCCGCCAGTTCAACCACCGCGCGGGCACGCGGATCGTCGAGGTGACGGAGCCGGAACTCGACGGGGTCGGCGTCGACGGCAAGCGCAAGTTCATCCATGGTGCTTTCAACGGCAAAGACATTGGCATAGGCACCCAGCGCGCGCAGCGCCGAGACACGCAGCGGCATGTCGGGCAGGAAATGCCAGAGTACGCGCTTGTTCGGGAGGACATAGGTGGGATTGGCGTTGCGGTCGCCATTGCCGGAGGGGCCGATGTTGAGTTCAGGCGTCTCAGGCGTGAATGACTGCTCCTTGTGGCGGGCCGCAAGCAGCGCACCAGCGCCACCCGGCCGTGTGGAGTGGGTGTTGCTCCAGAGATCGTAGTTCCAGCCGGAGATGCGTCCGTCGCCGCCGAGCGAGGCGTGCACCTTGATCAGCATGGCCGGGCCGTAAGGCTCCCAAGCATGTTCCTGCTCACGCATCCATTGAACGCGGACCGGCCGGCCCGGCAGCTTTTGCGCGATCAGCGCGGCGTCGGCGGCGGCATCGTCGGCGCCGTTGTGGCCATAGCAGCCGGAACCTTCCATGTGGATGACGCGAACCTGCTCAAGCGGCATCCCGAGCATCTCGGCGATCGCCTCGCGATCGGGATAAACGCCCTGGGTATGCGACCAGACGGTCAGCCTCTCTCCCTCTATTTGCGCCACGGCGCAGGACGGTCCGATCGATCCATGGATTTGATAAGGCCGGGTGAAGGTCGCCTCGAACGTCTTGCCCTCGCCGATGGCAGCCGAACCGCTTTCGGACACCACGCCGACCTCCCGTTCGAGGTCTTGCAGGACCGCCGGCAGGTCGGTCTGGTCGGGCAGCGTCGCGGTCTCTTCCCACCGGGCCGCGGCTGCAAGCGCCCGCATCGCGGCGACTGCTTGCCACTCCCCTTCCGACACGACTGCCAGGAAGCTGCCGTCGCGGATGACCGATACGACGCCCGGCATTGCCTCGACGCTGTTCGCATCAAGACTCGCAAGGCGCGCGCCCGGGCTCGGCGGGCGCACGACCCGGGCGTGCAGCATGCCTTCCGGCCTCAGATCGTGGACGTAGGCGACGCCGCCGGTCACCTTGGCGGGAATGTCCACGCGCGGCAGCGGCTTTCCCATCGCGCGGAACGTTCCGGGCTGCTTGAAACTGGATTGCGGCCGCGCCTCGATATGCAGCATCTGCGCCGATACGAGTTCGCCGTAACCGACCGAGCGGCCGTCCGATGCGACTATCGCCTTGCCTTCAGCCCTGAGTTCGCTGGGCGCGACTGCAAAACGGCGGGCAGCTTCAGTAAACAGGATTTCGCGCACCTGCGCCGCCGCATGGCGGATCGCAGTCCCGCTGTTCTGCATGGACTGGCTGCCGGCCGTGAAGCCTTCGTCCGGCGTCCGGCCGGTGTCGGCCGTGACAAATTCGATATCGCCGGGCTGGACGTCCAGTTCTTCGGCCGCAACCTGAAGCAGCGCCGTCCGGATGCCTTGTCCAAGCTCCGCCTTGCCCGTGAAGACAGTGATGGCGCCATCGGCGTCTATGCGTATCCAAGCATCGAGGAAGCGGTTTTCGTCGAGGCTCCCCGGCAATTTAGGCGGTTCCGGCGCCGGAGGCTGTGCGGCCTCCTGCGCCAGCGACCGCGACAACAGCGAGAAGCTGACCACAAGCGCGCCGGCGCCAGCGAGGACGCCGCGGCGGGTGATCCCGCCTTTTTCCAGGATATCGGTCATCCCGTCCTCCTGTTCGTGCCCGTCATGCCGGCCGACTGCATCACCTCGCCGGCCCGGCGTATCGCAGCGAGAATGCGCATATGCGTGCCGCAACGGCAGAGGTTGGTGCTGAGCGCGTTGCGGATATCCTCATCGCTCGGCGCCGGATTTTTCTGCAGCAGCGCCTGCGCGCTCATCATCATGCCGGGAATGCAATAGCCGCATTGCGCCGCCTGCATCTCGATGAACGCCGCCTGGACCGGGCCTGGCTCCTCGATCGTGCCGAGGCCTTCGACCGTCGTTATCTCGCGGCCTTCCAGCAGCATGATGGGTGTGACACAGGAAAGCACCGCCTCGCCTTCGACCATCACCATGCAGGAGCCGCATTGCCCGAGGCCGCAGCCGAACTTGGCGCCGTTCAGCGCGAGATCGTTGCGCAGCACATAGAGAAGCGGCGTCGCCGGATCCGCGTCGATCTGGTGTGTGGCGCCATTGACATTGAGTGTGATCGCCATTGTCATTCCTCCGCGCCCACATTGATCGGCGCTCTTTCAATTCCGTCGGCTGGCCTGACCGAGACCTTGTACTCGCCCGTTCGCGTCCGGCGCACCTGTTCGGCAAGACCTGTCCAGGCGGGTTCGTTGGAGAAACGCTCGCGCATATAGGCAAGCAGTTCCGCCACCTGCTCGTCGCCGAGCACGCCGGCAAAGCTCGGCATCACCGAGCTTGCCTCGCCGTCCGCCGGCGGAAGCCCGAACAGCGTGACATTCACGATGTTTTGCGGATTTGGCGCATTCACCGCGGTGGAAAGGGAGAAGTCCAGGCCGCCGAACGGTTGCGGACGGCTGCCCTCATGGCAGGACGCGCAGGCGGCGGCGTAGATGGCAGCGCCTGGTTCAGCCACTGCGTTGCCGGCGGTCGGACTGTCTTGGCTGTCGGCCGCCGCGACGAGGCCCCGCGACCTGCCCTCAATCTCCTCGCGCAATTCGTCGGCGCGCTGGCGGCGCTCCGGCGTCGGTTCGCCCATGACGGAGCTTACGTAGGTGGCAATCGCATCGATGTCGCTGTCAGGCAGCAGCCCGAGATTGCCCGTGACTTCAGCCATAGGACCGCGTGAAACCCCATGCAGTTCGTGCCAGCCGTTTCTGAGGTAGAAGGCCAGGCTTTCCCGGTCCCAGGGGATCGGCGCGGGAGAAGACCCGTCAATGGCGTAGGCCTGCCAGCCTTCAGCCTCGCCGCCGGCGAAATGCCGGTCGTTGTCCTCGGCGCCGAGATCGTTGCGCGGCGTGTGGCACGCGCCGCAGTGCCCGAGCCCTTCCGCCAGATAGGCACCCCGGTTCCACTCTTCACTTTGCTCCGCGTTCGCCGCGAGCGGACCTTCGTCGAGGTAAAGAAATTTCCACCCGGCGAGCAGAGGCCGAAAATTCAGCGGAAACTGCAACTCGTTCGGCGGCGCGACGGCGCTGACCGGCTCCCTTGTCATCAGGTAGGCGTAAAGTGCCCTGTTGTCCTCATTGGTAACGCGGATGAAGTGGTCGTAGGGGAAAGCGGGGTAGAGGTGGTTGCCTTCACGGTCGACGCCTTCGCGCATGGCGCGCTGAAATGCGGCCTCGCTCCAACGGCCGATCCCGGTTTCCGAATCGGGCGTTATGTTGGTCGAGTAGATGGTGCCGAATGGCGTCGGGACCGCCAGTCCGCCGGCAAAAGCCTTGCTTCCCGGGACGGTGTGGCAGGCGATGCAGTTGCCCACCGCCGCCAGTTGCGCGCCCTTTTCTATCAGCGCCGGATCGAACTGGGCAGCTTCCGCGACTTCTTCTGCTGGAATCTCCGAACGCCAGGCGAACGCAACCAATCCGAAGAGCACCAGACCCGCCACCACTACGATCGCAGCAATTACTCGCAAGGCTCGCATAGTTTGCAGCGCTCCTCCCTCTTGGCTCTCGCCGAACCGGCGAACGCCATGTCACGTGAGCGAACTGGGTTAGCGGGTTCCGATGTATCGACCGGAGTTCAACCGCAGCCCGCTCACACCGCCACCGCGTCCGGATTTACTTCGCTTTTGGCCAGCTGAGTCAGGAGAAGATCAGCGCGTTTTTCTTCTTCAAGGCTCCTGTGCAGCATCCGCTGGTCGTCGCGCAGGTCCAACTGGCCTGCCAGAGCCGCAGCGGTGCCGTATGCCGCGATCTCGTAGTGCTCCAGCCTCTGGGCGGACGCGATGAGGCCGGCATCGCGGAGGTCGTTTCCCTGCAGCATGCCAAGCATTTTTTCGGTTTCGTGGATGAGCGCCTGCATCGCCTGATCGGTGTGCGCCCTGGGCTCGGCGCCGTGCTTCTGCAGAAGCGAGACGAGACGTTCCTTCTGGACCGCGGTTTCCTCGCGATGATGGATCAGCGCATCCTTCAACGCCGGATGCGACGCCACTTCCGCCATCTGCAGCAGCGATTCGGCGAGCAGACCTTCGGTGCTCACAAGCTCCTGGAGTTCGGCAAGATACATGTCCTTGAAAGTGCTGATTTGCATGATGGTGATCCTTTCGGTTCGCACCGGGCGAGAATCGATGGAATGCGGCGCCGGCGAGAGCGTTCTGACCTTCCTAACAGGATCGCAGGCCGCTGGTTCCAGGTAGAATCGGCTGCTTATGCGTCCGGCACCAGCGCCAGCGCGAGCCAGCGTGGCTTGCCCGCTCAGTTTCGCTGGTAGGTCCCGACAAGCTCGGTTTCTTCCAAGGCATGCTTGCGTGCCTCTTCCCAAATCCGCTCGACGCCAATCTGTCCAGGCACATCGATGCTGGGCACATCGAGCGCGGCAAGGCGAAAATGATAATGATGGACGCCGTGGCCCCTGGGCGGCTCCGGGCCGTCGTAATACGCATTGCCGAAATCGTTCTTGGCCTGCCTCAGCGCTTCCGGGCCGGGCTTGCCGCCCTCGGCCTCGGGCAGACCGTCGACGTTCGGGGCGATATTGAAGACTGCCCAGTGGCCGAAGGTTCCGCGCGGCGCATCCGGGTCATCCACGACGAGGACCAGGCTCTTGGCGCCGTCCGGAATCCCGGACCACTTCAGGGGCGGCGAAACGTTCTCGCCGTCGCGGGTGTATCTTTCAGGAATAGCGCCGCCGTCGGAGAAGGCAGGGCTGCTGAGAGTGAGTGGCATGTTCTGTTCCTTTCAGGCGAGCACCGCCGATCAATGTTCCGCAGGCATGACCGCGGCTGCCTTGAGCAGATGGATAACCTCCTCGTCCGAGGTCTGCTCGAAATCGACATAGTGCAGGCCGACTGCATGGAAAGGTTCCGGCATGCTGAGACAGATGACCTCGTCGGCCTCTTCCCGAAGGGCTTCGACGGTGCTTCGAGGCGCAACCGGAACCGCGAGAACGACGCGACCCGCAGCGCTGCGCCGCAGGGCCTTCAAAGCGACCTTCGCCGTGCTGCCGGTCGCGATGCCGTCGTCGACGAGGATTACGGTTCGTCCCTCGGTCGGCGCAGGTGACCTGCTTCCGAGATAGCGTTCGCGCCGCCGCTCGATTTCAACGAGCTGGCGGTTCTTTTCGGCTTCGAGATAGTCCGACGAAGGACCGAGAATCAGCACTGCTTCCTCGTTCACGACCAACTGCGGATCCTTGCCGTCGACCACCGCGCCTATTGCGAATTCCGGATGCCCCGGAGCGCCGATCTTGCGGACGAGGAGAACGTCCAGAGGCGCGTGGAGCGCCTTGGCCACCTCGAATCCCACCGGAACACCGCCGCGCGGCAGCGCCAGCACTACCGGATCTCGCCAATCGGCTTTCGCCAGCTCTTCGCCGAGTTGGCGGCCGGCCTCCCGGCGATCAAGGAAAGCTTGTCGGTGCTCGAACATCGTTCAGCTCCTTTCAGCAGACGGATGCAAGTGGTCCAGGAACCACCGTGTGGCGTGGCGGACGACCTCGTCGAGCGTGCCCGGCTCCTCGAACAGATGTCCCGCTCCCTCGACGATCACGAGCCGCTTCTCCGCCTGTAAGGCGTCGCAGGCCCGCTCGTTCATGCCGATCACCGGACCGTCGCGGCTGCCGACGAGGAGCAGCGTCGGCGCCCGCACCGCTGGCAGCACTTCGAGTGCCAGGTCGGGCCGGCCGCCGCGCGACACGACAGCGGCGACATCTGGTTCAGCGGCGGCTGCCCGCAATGCTGCGGCCGCACCCGTGCTCGCGCCGAAATAACTGGCTGTCAGTCGTGATGTTTCCTGTCTTTGCCGAAGCCAACGTGTCGCAAGCACAAGGCGTCCCGCGAGAAGGTCGATGTCGAACACGTTCCGCCTGTCGTGCTCTTCTTCCGGCGTGAGCAGATCGAGAAGGAACGTGGCGAGGCCCGCCTGCCTGAGCGCCGCGGCAACGTGATTGTTGCGGGGGCTGAGCCGGCCGCTGCCGCTGCCATGCGCGAAAATAACGATGCCCAGCGCGCCTTGCGGAATTCCGAGGAGGCCGTCCAGGCCCTCTGGCTCGATCCGCACTTCACTGGCGTCTCTTGATAGCACCTCTGACATGACTGCGCTCCGAACGGGTTCGGCGTTTCGCGGGTCTAGTGCTGGTAAAGGCGTCCCTCGACGCCATGTTGATAACCTGAAAAGCCGCTGATCGTTCCGTGACGGAACGCATGATTTTCGCGACTGGCCTCGCCGCTTTGAGATCGAACACGCGCTGAACGCCATCGGAACCACCCTGCCCTTGCTCCGTTGCCTGAGACGACCAGCCGGATTGGCAGTCAGTGACGGAGGCATGTGAGATGGCCATGAACGTGAAGGACGCAAGCGCCGCTAAAAAGCCCAAGGGAACCCACGGCGGAAACCGCGGCGGCGGGACGAAGAAGGAGGACCAGCCGAAGAAGAGCAGCCAGGCCGCAGGCAAGGATCCACATCGGGGCAAGCCGGAATGACAACAAAGCGCCCTGTGAGTTGGTTTTAGGGGAAACGTCCGCTATCCGGCAGCGAAATGAACGTCAGTCTCGCCTGGGCCGGCGGACTGCTTGCACCTTTCCGCTGTTTCCGCCTCCGCAGAAGAACTGATCGCCGCCATCAGATTCGAGCCCGGAGACGCCTGTTCCAGATGGCATATCGACCGTCTCCAGGACCTTTCCCGTTTCGGGATCTATCCGCCTCAAATCGCTCTCGTCACCTTCCCAGGTACCGTGCCAGAGCTCGCCGTCAATCCAGGTGACCCCGGTGACGACGCGGTTGGACTCGATGGTACGAAGGATAGCGCCGGTCTCGGGATCGACCTGATGGATCTTCCGGCCCCGAGCCTGTCCAACCCACAGCGTCCCCTCGGCCCAGGCGAGCCCGGAGTCGCCGCCGCCGCCGGGCGCCGGGATCGTGGCGAGCACACGGCCGGTCTTCGGATCGATCTTGTGGATGCGATCCTCGGCGATCTGGAACAGGTGCTCGCCGTCGAAGGCAGTTCCTGCATGCGCGGCGACGTTGATCGAGCGTACAGTCTTCCCGCTCGCCGGATCGAATGCGTTCAGCCTGTCTCCGGACGCAAACCAGACGTGCCGACCATCGAACGTAACTCCGTGCACTTGGTCGACGCCCGGAAAGGGTCCATATTCACGGAGGATTTCGGCTGCAGATCGTTTCATGTTTTCACCTTTGAGCCTTTTTGCGTCCGAGAAGCAGTCTAGTCACCCGGCAGCGGACCGGGGAGTAACAAGGTCGTCGGGAATCCCGGCACGGATGGGGTCATCCAACGACGCGCCGGCCCGCGACCGAACGACTGCACCTTGCCTGTCGCGGCAAGCTGCTCAAGCGCCCGCTGCACGGTGCGCGGGCTTGTTCCAAGCGCGATACCCAGGGCCGAGCTCGACCACGACTCGCCATCGGCAAGGAAGGCGAGCACCGCCGCATGCTGCTCTTCGACAGGTGGCGCCAGCACGACGATCTCGCGTGCGCGGCGCGGCGCCAGAGCAAAGCCTCGCTTCGTAGCCGTCACGTCTGCCAGCGTCCGAAGCTCCGCGCGAAGACGTCCCATCTCGACCCGTAGCCGTGCGCGATGCGATTCATCGGCGTGCTTTGCCCCGAAAGCTTGTGCGAGGAGTGTGCTCCTCGGCACGTCCGCGGGCCAGGCTTCGCCCAGTGCGCGGAGAAGCGCGAATAATACCGGACGCGTCGCCAGCGAAACCACCAGCCTTTCGTCCCGCACGACATTGCGGCATGCGTCTACAATGAGCGTCCCTGACGCCAGTAGCGCTTCGACTTCCTCGAGCAGGAGGGGGCGTACCTCGCCCCGCGCGATCAGCCGCGCCGCGGTCGTGGTCATCACGAGTGATGCGCTTTCGACTTCCGCTGTCAGCGCGGGAATGTCCGCCTGGCGCGCGGCATGCTCGGCCCGAGTGAGCGCAGCGCGCGCCACCTTTGTCTGCAGGCGCCGAATGGCGATTCCCGCTTTCACCAGCTCGTGCGCGGCCTTCGACGCCGGTGGCAGCAGCAGTGTGGGATCGAGCCCAGCGAGCGTGCGCTCGGCCTCGTCGAGGCGGCCGATCAGGAGCAGGCGCCGGACCTCAAGATTGCGCGCATGCGCGGCATTGACCCGGTCGCCGTGCGCTTCAAGCGTCGCGCGCGCCGCGTCGAGCGCCTTCGCAGGCCAGGTTAAGTCACGCGAGACGAGCGCGATCTCCGCCTCGGCGACGACACACCGCGCGCGAGCGACCGCCTCTCTCGGACCGAACGCGCGCGCCGCACTCTTGAGAAGAGCCTTCGCCCGAACGAGATCGCCAAGCTGCGCCATTACGATGCCTCGCAGCGCGAGCGCGGGTGCGTCGTCACGCAGGGCGACCCGCTTCAATGCGCCGATCAGATCACCGGCCGCGAGTGAGCGCGCCGCAGCTGTGATCAGCGAGTCCATCGGAATCCCGTCACACTTGTAACTCTCGCCATTCGATATCCGGTCCTAATCTATCTCACGACCATCAACCAGCGCGCCGGATCGGAAAAGGAACTCATCGGCGCAGCGGTATCTGGTGGCGCCGCCACGACGAGTACAGCAAACAATTTCGCCAGGAGGTCCACCACAATGATTGCTGCTCGGCGTGAAACCGCGGGCGCCTCTGACGCAAGCCGCAACGTGGCCGCTTTCGATGCCGCCGGTTGGCTGTCCCTCGCGGCCGCGCCGACCTTCGCAATCATGGCCCTGCTCACGGGCCTTCATGAAGGCAGCGCGCCGGACATCTGCTCCGCGCACGTCGCGTCACCGCTGAGCGGAATGGTCCTGATGTATTTGCTGATGAGCGCCTTTCATTTGGCGCCCTGGCTGAAGCTGGCCGCCAGCCGGCGAAGCGGTGCACGCCGGTCCCGAATGCAGCTGCCGGCACCGAAAAAAATCCATGCGCCGTTGTAGAATTCGACGCGTCCCGAACGTCTACAGGGGAAAGAATGCTGCAAACCGACGCCGAACGATCGTCTCTGAGCCATGAGGAGCAAGCGGAATGAGTCTTTCCTACCGTTGGGTGATTGTCGCCGCAGGCGGCCTTCTGGGCTGCATCGCAATAGGCGCCATGTTTTCACTGCCCGTTTTTCTCCTGCCGATTTCGCGGGACACCGGCTGGTCCGTTACCGGCGTGTCCAGCGCGATGACCATCGGCTTCCTCGCGATGGCGCTGGGGAGCATGGTCTGGGGCAGCCTGTCGGATCGCTGGGGACCACGCGCCGTGGTGTTGACCGGGTCGGTCGTCCTGGCGGCGGCCCTCGCTCTGGCGAGCCGGGCGACGTCGCTCGTCGAGTTTCAACTCGTCTTCGGCCTGGCTGTCGGCGGCGCAACCGCGGCGATCTTCGCGCCGATGATGGCCTGCGTGACAGGCTGGTTCGACACGCACCGCAGCCTCGCCGTGTCCCTCGTCTCGGCCGGCATGGGAATGGCGCCGATGACCATGGCTCCCCTGGCGGCATGGCTGGTCACCGTCTACGACTGGAGGACGTCGCTCCTGATCATCGCCGGCATTGTCGCGGCAGTGATGATACCTGTCTCGCTTCTGGTGCGCCGCCCGCCGGCTCTCGAAGGCCAAAACGGCTTCGCTTCTCCGGAGGGAGAGCCGCAATCCGATATGTCCGTCGGGCAGGCCATAAGATCGCCCCAGTTCATCATCCTGCTGATAACCAACTTCTTCTGCTGCGCCACGCATTCGGGCCCGATCTTCCACACGGTGAGCTACGCGATAACCTGCGGCATTCCGATGGTCGCGGCGGTCTCGATCTACAGCGTGGAAGGGCTCGCGGGCATGGGCGGCCGCATCGCTTTCGGACTGTTCGGCGACCGGTTCGGCGCAAAACGCACCCTGGTCTGGGGGCTGTTCCTGCAGGCCTTCGGAGTTCTGGGCTACGTCTTCGTGAGCCAACTCGGCCCATTCTACGCCGTGGCGGCGCTGGTCGGCTTTATTTACGCCGGCGTGATGCCTCTGTACGCGGTCATAGCGCGCGAAAACTTCCCGCTGCGGATGATGGGCACCGTCATCGGCGGCACGGCCATGGCCGGCAGCCTGGGCATGGCGACCGGCCCGCTGACCGGCGGGCTGATCTACGACACGTTCGACAGCTATGCGTGGCTCTATATCGGCTCCTGGGGCATCGGTATCGGCGCGTTCCTGATCGCCCTGACCTTCAGGCCGTTTCCGAAAGCATCACCCGCCTTGGCGCCAGTTCAGTATGGATCGGCATGAAAGCCGGCTTAGCCCTGGGTCAGTCGTAGCAGACCCAGGCAAATGCAGAAGCGTCCCGCCGGCCGAAGCCAGCGGGGCGCTGATGCATTTGGATCACAAAAAGGCGAACCTGTCAGTTGCGTTTCACGCCACTCTGACGCCGGTCACATCATCAAAGAGATGCAACTGATCTGACGATATCCGCACTCCTATCAGGTCACCGGGAAGGACGGTACTGCGCCCTGTTTCCACCACGATGAGTTCCGGTGTCGTTGCGGTGGTGATGAAGGCCGTGAAGCCGGTGGATTCAACGACGGCAACAGGAACATCGAAGCTGCCCTGCCCTGGTCCAGCGATGCCGATGTGTTCGGGGCGAATGCCGACCGTTACCTTACGGCCGGGTTGCAGCGGTCGGTCAACGGCCAGTGTTCCTGTGACTGCACCGAGATTCAATGTCAGGGTCTTGGCGTCATCACCGACCGTGGCCGGAATGAAGTTCATGGCCGGCGATCCGATGAACCCGGCGACGAATTTGTTGACCGGCATGTCGTAAAGGTCGAGCGGCTTGCCCTGTTGCTCGATTATGCCGTCGCGCATGACCACGACGTGGTCGGCCATCGTCATCGCCTCGATCTGATCGTGCGTGACGTAGACGGAAGTGGCATGCAGACGATCATGGAGCGCCCGAATTTCCTTGCGCATGTGAACCCGCAGGGCCGCGTCGAGATTGGACAGCGGCTCATCGAAGAGAAACGCCTTCGGATGGCGGATGATGGCGCGGCTCATTGCGACGCGCTGGCGCTGGCCACCGGAAAGCTCCCTTGGATAACGCCCCAAAAGATGAGACAGGCCGGTGGTCGCCGCCACTTCCGCGGCGGCTTTTTTGGCCTGCGCCTTGGCGATACCCCGGATACGAAGGCTGTAGGTGAGGTTCTCCTCCACCGTCATGTGCGGATAGAGCGCGTAGGACTGGAAGACCATCGCGACGTCCCGCTTGCGGGGCGGCACGCCGTTCATCAGTTGGCCCGCGATTTTCAGGTCGCCGGCCGAAATCTTCTCAAGTCCAGCCAGCGACCGGAGCAAGGTCGACTTGCCGCAACCTGACGGGCCGACGAGCGCAACAAACGTGCCTTCGGCTATCGAGAGGTCGATATCCTTCAGTGCGTGGAACGAGCCATAATGCTTGTTGACGCCGCGCAGTTCGATCTGAATCGTCATTTGAGGGCTCCAGAGGTGAGACCGGACACGATGCGTCGCTGCAGAAGGACGAAGATGGCCAGGATGGGCGTCACATACATCGTGGCGTAGGCCGTGATGTTGTTCCACTCGTTGGTGTTCGGCCCCATGAAAGAGTTCAGCCCGACGCTTGCCGGCTGAAGCTCGACGGCCTGAATAATCGATTTCGAATAAACGAATTCGCCGAAGGCTTGCATGAAGATGAGAAGGGCGCTGACGAGGATGCCGTTTCGCGCAAGCGGCAGAACGATGCTGAAGAAAGCCCCGATCCGGGAATTGCCGTCGACAAGTGCGGCCTCTTCGAGTTCCTGCGGAACGCTCATGAAGGTGGCGCGCACGAGCACGACGAAGAAGGGCATGCTCTTTGCAGCAATCGCGACGATGACCGCCAGACGCGGATATTCCAGCATTCCGATCTGAGAAAATCCGACAAAGATCGGCGTGATCATCAGGGATGCGGGAAGAACCTGCAGCATGAGGATAAGGAAAAGCCCGACATCTACCCACGCATTGCGGTAACGCGCCAGCACATAGGCGCAGCCGACGCCCAGGACGGAAATCAGCGCGACCGAGCCGACTGCGATGACCAGCGAGTTCCACAGATACCGCCCCATGTTCCGGCTCTCCCAGACAAAGGCGTAGGTGCTCCATTGCGGGGCGGCCGGCCAGAAGCTCGGCGGCGTCGCGAACACTTCCGAGCCGCTCTTCAATGCCGTGATGTACATCCAGTAGAGCGGGAACAGGTAGATAGCCGCCATGACGACGGCGATCGCGAGCATCAGACGGTCACGTGTTGCCCCGTTCATCCGCGCACCTCATGACGCGTGGAGCGGACGTAAACCACTGCCGCAAGCATAACGAAGACGATCATGACGACCGAAACCGTAGCCCCCTTGCCGAAATCGTACTGGCGGAAAGACAGCTCCCACGCCCAGTACTGCGTTACGTTCGACGCGTTGTTCGGCCCGCCGGAGGTTATCGCGGCGAAAAGGTCGAACTGCTGCAAGGTAAAAATGAGCCCAAGCGCGATGATTGCGCCGATCGTCGAGCGCATCATCGGCAGCGTTATGGTCCAGAAGCGCTGCCAGGCGTTGGCGCCATCCAGTTCGGCGGCTTCGTAGAGGTCGCCCGGAATGCCCGAAAGCCCGACTGAAAGCAGGATCATGTTGAAAGAAGTGCCAAGCCAGATGTTCGCTATGATCACCGCATAAAGGGAATAGTCCGGGTCCGAGCGCCAGAAGATGTTCGCGTCAATCAGCCCGGTTTCGCGAAGGATGAAGTTCAGGACGCCAAAATCGCCGGACAGTATCCAGTTCCAAATGGCGCCGGCGACCAGGCCCGGCATGACCCAGGAAACAAGGAACAGACCGCGCAGCCATGAGGCGCCCGGGAAATTGACCCAGAAAAAGAGCGCCAGCCCGAATCCGATCAGAAATTGGCCGGCGATCGAGCCGACGACGAAAATCAGCGTGTTGAGAAGGATGGGATAGGTTTCAGGCTGGGCAAAGAGATCAATGTAGTTTCTCAGACCCACGAAAGGGCGCGAGAAAGTGCCGAGGCTGAACATGTCAACCTCCTGAAAGCTCATCACCACATTGTAGACGAGCGGCAAGCCGGACATCAGGAGCAGGAAACCAAGCGCGAAGGCAACCAGCGCGATGTCGAAACCCAGGCCGTCCCGCATGCTCGAAAAGAGACTTCTCATCCATCCTCCGCCACTCTCCGACGAGGGCCGCCCCCTGCTAGAAGTCGAGGAAACGGCCCTGCCGGGAGGAACTGTGGTGGCCGCCTCGGCGGCCTTCCAGCGCGACACCTGAAGCTATCCCAGAACGCCCTTGATCTTCTCGGCTGCCTGGTCGAGAGCGTCCTTGGGGCTCATCTGGCCCGTGAGCGCCGCCTGGATGGCGTCCTGAATGGCCTTGGAAATCTTCGGCCATGCCGGGTGCGGGCCGCGCGGCTTGGCATACTTCATCTGCTCCTGGAAGACCTCCAGCGCCGCGTCTTTCAAGGGCTGGCCGGTCTTCGGGATCGAAATGTCCGATCGCGCAGGCAATTGGCCAAAGTTCTGGAACAATTTGTCGTCCTGCGAGACGAAGTACTCCAGCGCCTTGAACGCCTCCTCAGGGTGCTTGGTGGTGGCGAAGATCGCCCAGTTGAAGTCGCCCATGGCCGACGAACGTTCCGCGCCTGGATGGGGGACCGGCAGCAGCGCCACACCCCAGTCGAATTTTGCTTCCTGCACCATCCGGTCGAGTTCCCATGGGCCGGAGATGACCATGGCGGCGTTGCCGGAATTGAAGGTACCGGTGGAATCCCACTGGCCGCGCGTCAGCGTATCGGGCGAGGCCAGCTTCTCGTCGATGATCGTCTTCCAGATCTCCAGCGCCTTCGCAGCACCTTCGGCATTGATATTGTCATAGCTGCCACCGCCCATCTGGGCCCACGGCAGAAACTGGAATGTGCCCTCCTCGTTGCCCTTGGCGGAGAAGGCAAGACCGTAGACGTTCGCGGCCGGATCGCTCAGCTTGCGCGCCGCCTCGACGAGTTCGTCCCAAGTCTGCGGCGGCTTGGCGGGATCGAGTCCCTTCGCCTTGAACATGTCCTTGTTGTAGTAGAGCGCGATCGTATTGGTCGCTTTGGGAATGCCGAAGTTCTTGCCATCCCACATGGTCGAAGCAAGCGGCCCGGGAAAATAGTTCTCCGGCTTCACTACAGACGATTTGGCGATCATGTCGGTAAGGTCGAGGAATGCGCCGCGCGACGAAAACAGCGCATGTTCGGGGTTGTCGACGGCAATAATGTCGGGGGCCTGGCCGGAGGCAAAGGCCCGCATTGCCTCGGTAACGACGTCATCGAACTGGATCTGGCGGTATTCGATCTTGATGCCGTTGTTCTGGTCGTTGAATTCCTTGATCAGGTTGGGAGCGGGCTGGATGTCCCGGTCGAGGGACCAGAGCGTCAAGGTGACGTCCTCGGCCTGCGCGTTCAGGCCGAAAAATGAGCTGGTTGCGAGAGCCAGCGCGCCGATAATCGCATATTTGCGGAAACTCATCTTCTCCTCCGTTTCTGTTGTCTCGTGACCGGCAACTTCCTCCATACCGGTCACCATGCACGTCATCCCGGATCAGCGACGAACGCGCCTCCCCTGGCATTCTTGAGATGATTGAGAGCAAAAACCTGGCCCGTCATTTCGAGCCCGTCGCGGTAGACGGGGTCGTGCCAGCCCTCGATGTCGATGGAGCCGCTCCAGCCCGCCAGGCGAAGCTCCGAAATGATGTCGGTCCAGTTGCTGTCGCCGAAACCCGGCGTGCGCATGAAGACGAATTTTTCCTTGCCGAAAATTCCGTGCTCCCGGATCACGTCCCACCGGATGGTGGCGTCTTTGCCATGGACGTGGAAAATCTTGTCCGCCCATTTGCGGATCTGGGGCAGCGGCTCGATGAGATAGACCATCTGATGGCACGGCTCCCATTCGAGGCCGATATTGTCATCGGGGGTCTCGTTGAAGATCAGTTCCCAGGCGTCCGGGTTGTGCGCGATGTTCCAGTCGCCGCTCGCCCAATTGCCGTCCATGGCGCAGTTCTCGAACGCGATCTTCACGCCCTTGTCGGCGGCGCGCTTGGCGAGTTCGCTCCAGACCTCCTTGTAGCGGGGAAGGCTGTCCGTCAGCGGCTTGTTGCGGATGCGCCCTGTGAAGCCGGCCACGCAATTCGCCCCGAAATGATGGGCGTTGTCGATGCAATCCTTCCAGCCCTGCAGCGTCTGGAGGTCGGTGTCGGTTTCCTCGAGCGGATTGCCGAACATGCCGAGCGTGGAGATGGTGATGTCGCGGTCGCCGATCGCGTCCGCGCAGCGCTTGCCGAGTTCGGCGAGATCCTGGCCGTTGGTCGTTTGCCAGAAGAACGGTTCGAAGCTTTCGAAACCGAGGTCGGCGATCTCGCGGATGCGTTTGGCCGCATCGCCCTTGTTGGCGCTTACCATGGTGCCGATGCGGATCGATTTTGCCAGGTCGGTCATTAACTCTCCTCAGGCCGCGATAGTTACGCGCTCGCGCCGGCGGGCGCTTTCGATGGCGCCGAAAACCATGGCAAGGCTCTTGATGTTGTCATTGCCGTCCGTTTCCGGCGCGACGCCGGCGCGGATTGCGCTCAGAAAACCCTGAATGACGCTGGCGTGGCCGTGGGTGTCCGCCTCGCTTGAAGGCTCGGGTATTTCGATCTCGCTCACGTCGCGAAGGAAACCCGTCTCGCCGGAGACGACATGGGCGTCGAGCTTGTCGGCGCCGTCCCAGAGCAAGGTCCCATTTGTGCCGATGACACGCCACGCGCTTTCCCAGCTCGTGCGCGCGCCCTCCGCGCACCAGGAGCCGCGATAGGTGAACACGACATTGTCGGAAAACTCGAAAATCGCGTTGGCGGCCGCGCCATGACGATACCAGGAACCGGGCGGATTGCTTTCATGGCAATAAACCGCCAGCGGTGTCTTTCCGGAAACGAAACGCGCCGCATCGAATGTGTGGATCGCCATATCCAGCAGCAGCACGTTGTCCATCTGATCACGGAAGCCGCCAAAGTGCGGCCCGATGAAGAAATCGCAATGGATGCCGGTGAGATCGCCAAGGGCGCCGGTCTCGACGACCCGGCGCATACGACGCACGCCGGAGATGAAGCGCCTGTTCTGCACGATCGCATGAATGCGCCCTGCACGGCGCGCAAGGGCTATCAGGTCTTCGGCTTCCTCCAGCGAGGCCGCCATCGGTTTCTCGCTGAGCACATGGCAACCATAGCCAAGCGCGGTGCTGACGACGTGGTGGCGCGCGGACGGCACGACGATGTCGAAAACGAGATCGGGCCGCGTCGCTTCAAGCACCGAGTTCAGATCGCTTCCGGTGACTGCATCTGCGAGGGAAAATTCTTCGGCAAGCGCCTCGGCGGTCGACAGATCGAGGTCAACCAACCCGACGATCTCGATAGCGCCCTTAAGGGCCGGAGTTTCGGCAAGCGCTCTCAGCCAGCCTTTGGCCATAGCTCCGCAGCCACAAACCACAGCCTTCATCGGCACGATGCTCCTCCCTGACGGCATCGATCAGATCGCTACCGGAAACGATTACGAACAGCCGATTTGGCTTCCGTAAACGTTTACGATAGTAGTTTGACGCTGATAACTGTGTCAATGGGTGAATCGCTGGAATCGGACAACGGGAGAAAGACGTAAAGAAATGAAGGGCATCCACCTGCTTGCCAAACATCTGAATGTGTCGATCGGGACGGTGTCGCGGGCCTTGAACGGCAAGCCGGACGTCAACGCCGAGACGCGCAAGCGGGTCATGGAGGCGGCCGAGGAGCTTGGGTACGTCCCCAACCAGTCAGGACGCGCCCTGCGCAAGGGCGCAACAGGCGTGATCGGCTTCATGATGCAGACGGGCAGCGAGATCACCGGGCATGGCGATACGTTCTTCATGAGCGTTTTCGACGGCGTGCAGACGGTTTTTGCGCGCCACAAGCTTGACCTGGTCGCCCTGCTCTGCTCGTCGCAAGAGGATCCGTACGATTATCTCAGGCGCATAGTCGCACGCGGCTTCGCCGATGGCCTTATCCTGTCCTCGACCAGGCGGATCGACCATCGCTTCGACTTCCTGGCGAAGCGCAAGATCCCGTTCATCTCGCTCGGCCGCAGCCTGACCGATGTCGGCCAGCCTTGGATCGATCTCGATTTCGAGGGCATGGCCCAAGCCTCGATCGACCGCCTCGTGGCCAAGGGGCATCGGCGAATCGCAGTGACCCGTCCCCACGACGACACAAATCTTGGCTATGTTTTCGTCGAGCGCTGCCGGCAAGCATTGGCAAACTACGGCCTCGCGCTCGAGGATGACCTGATCTTCCGTTCGATGCCGAGCGAGGCCGGCGGCTACCAGATTGCCCGCGCGATCCTCGCCTGCAAGGAACGGCCGACTGCCGTCGTGCTCGTGAACGAGACGATCGCCATTGGCCTGTACCGCGGGCTTGAGGAAGCCGGGGTGAAACCCGGACGGGACATTGCCGTCATCGGGCGTCACAGTCCGCATGCTCGCTTTCTGTCGCCGTCCCTTACGTCTTTCAGTCTAAACTTGCACGATCTGGGCATTTCGCTGGCCGAAACTCTGCTGGCCTCAATGCCCCTCTATGCCGAATCGTACCCGCAAGATCCATCGCGCCGGCTTTGGCCAATGGACTTCGTTCCAGGCGAGAGCGACACCTTTTCTCCGAAATAGCGGTCTTGGGATTCCGGCGGGTCGCCGGATAGTTCTCGGTTAGGAAGGTTCCGGTTGCCCCGTCGGTCACTGCGACGCCAGCATGCGGTTCTTCATCAGCGAACGGACTCCGCGTGGCCACGAGTCGCTCGTGCCCATGCGCAGGTCAGTCGTGAACCGGGAGATAATCTCGCCTTTTTGGGCATCTCTGATTTGAACCCGCACAACGTATTCGGCCATGCTTATTTTGGTCACGACACCAATCAGGGACTGATCTGCCCCAAGGGTCATCGCAATGGCAGCTTCGCACCCCCCGCAATTTCGCAGGCCCTGCCCCTTCGCGGCCTCCAGGTCGGCGCCAGCGGTGTCGACCAGACTGTAGCGCCCTGATTGAAGGAGTTGCTGCTTCGCCTCTTCCGTGGACTGGGCCAGGTAGGAGGTCACGATCGGGCTTGTCCCATGCTCGGCCGCTGCGCTGAAGTCTTCGAGCTCGAATTCGAATACTGCGATTTTGACAGGAGCCTTTGAAGTGACAGGCACATCGTCCGTGATCGCGTAGCTTGTCCAGAAACACACGATGGCAGCGGCGATGCCGAACCGGTGAATCGACTTTTGAGTGCAGCGGCCAAGGTCAAGCATTGATGCCTCCAGTTCCAGATCGCCAGGTTCGGCAAGAAGACCGGGCCGAAGTCTGAACGTTTGACGGCACCGCGAAAATGGAAGGTTGCCCGTGGAATCCTGGGCAAATTGCCTTCGTAAGGCGTTGATCGGCCGAATGCGGGGCGTGGATCTAGTTTCCGACGTCCGTTATCGGCGAAACGGGCCCGACCAGCCCCTGCCGCAGACCGAAATAGAAAAGCTCGATGTCGGAAGCCACCCCGAGCTTCGACTTGATGCCGTAGTGATAATTCGCCACCGTCTTGCGGCTGATATTGAGCGCGGACGCGATCTCATCCGTCGATCTCGCATCGAGGATCATGCGGAAAATCTCGAACTCGCGCGGTGAAAGCTCCTCCAGCCCGGACTTTTCTCCGTGCAGCCGATCAAGTGCGAGCACTTCGCCGATCTCCGGACAGATAGCCATCCGGCCTTCGGCGACGTCTCGCACAGCCTGTATCAGAAGATCGGGAGGGCTGCTTTTGGTCACGTAGCCCCTGGCGCCGGCACGGAACGCCTGCAGCGCGTACACGGCCCCGCCGTGCATCGTGAATACGAGCACCTGTGCATGAGCGTCGAACCGGCGGATGTGCTCGATCGCATCGATGCCGCCACGTCCCGGCATCGAAATATCCATGATGATGACATCCGCATGCGTGTCCTTGTAGCATTGGTAGGCCGACGCTGCGTCACATGCCTCACCAACGACCACCAATCCTTCATGCTTTGAAAGCAGCGTACGGTAACCTTCGCGAACGACGGCGTGGTCGTCGACAAGCAGGACGCGGACTATTTTCCTGCTCACGGCAACAGCCCCGAGGGTCCGTCGAATGGAATCATGGCGTGGAGCTTGAAACCCTGGCCGCCCAGGTCGATGACGTCCAACTGCCCGCCGAGCGCCATCACGCGCTCGCGCATCCCGACCAGTCCAAATCCGTGACTTTCCGCGCTCTCGCGACGCTCGACCGCTCCGCATCCATTGTCCTCGATCGTCAGCGCCAGCCATCGTCGTTGAGACGCGGCCTGTTCCGGCAACTTCGGACGGATGTCCAAAGCGACGCGCGCCCGGCTCGCATTCGCATGCTTGCCAATGTTGGTAAGCCCCTCCTGGACAATACGATAAACGTGCGCGGCCGCCGCCGGCGGCAAGCCCTGAAGGTCGCCCTCGACGTCGAGGAGGATCTTCAGCTTCCCGCCCGCACGCCGTTCCTGTGTCTTCGCGAGCGACGCAAGACTTGCCGCGAGCCCGAAATCATCGATCTCCGGCGGACGAAGGGCCTGCAGGGTGGAACGCAGAGTTTTCATCATGGCCATCGATGTCTGGGAAAGACTGTTCGCCTCGGACAAAAGGCCTGGGCACTCGGTCTCCGCCGTCGCTTTGATCGATGCAGCCCCTGCGCTGATGGCGCTCAGGTTCTGTGCAAGCTCGTCGTGGAGCTCTCGCGCCAGATGACGCCGTTCCTGTTCCTGGCCGTCGACAAGCCGAGCGGCCAATGCGGTCCGCTCACGCGTTGTCCGCTCCAGACCTGCCGCGAGTGTGTTGAAGACCTCGCTTATGCGCTGAAGCTCGATAAGACGGAACTTCGGCAGTCGATATGACAGGTCACCGAGCGTCAACCTGTCGAGCCCGACCAGAATTTCCTTCGTCGGCCGGAGCGCCCGGCTGATCGCCACATATTGCAGCAGACAGATCGCACCCACGACCAGCGCGGTAAGACCGAGGAGTCCAGAGACATCATTCCAGACCGCAGCCAGCACGGCGGCCCCCTCCATCGTGACGATCACGGTTCCATAGGTTTTCCCGCCATAGGGAACGGGGCGCGCAATATCGGTACGAGCGACGAGAAGCGACTTGCCAAGGGAGGAGAACCAGGTCTGCGGGACGCCGTCGCCTGAATTGAAGCCTACGCAACTTGAACGACTGATGCTCCCGTCGGGACCAGCAAATTGTATGCATTGCCCCGCATTTTGGACGCGCTGGGTAATCGGAGTCCAATCGGGGAACTCCGCCGACAAGGCACTGTCCGACTCGATACGGAATAGCTGGTTTTGCAACTGCTTGATGACATCGTCGGCCACACTCTCATTGGCTTTCCCAATGTCGCGATAAGTCCCCAACACCGCCAACGCCGCCGAAACAAGAAAACAGGCAAGGGCGACGGCCACGACCCGCAGCGTTAGCGACCATTTGAGATCGAGATCGGCGATATGACGGGTTCTGTAGCCATAGGAGCTTTTGCCACTTCCATGGGCTGTCCCCGAATTGCTCTCTCCACGCTACACGCGCGGCCGAACCAAGAAAAGCAGTCCGGCCTTCGACAGGCATTTTGCCCAAACCGGCCTATCGCAAAATAGCCAGGCGGCGGCGAATGAAGGCGCGAGGTAGAACTTAACGCCGGCCCGCGCTGGCTACACGCTGTCCCGTGCCCTTGTCGAAAAGATGAACCTTTTCGGTATCGGGCATGATGCGCAGAACGGGACCGCTCGCCGAGCCGATACGCTCCCGAAAGACCCCGACCAGAACATCCCCCTCGACATCCATCGTCACCTGCGTCTCCGAGCCGGTCGGCTCGACGACACCGATATTGGCCGAGACGCCGGCGTCACCATGGGCGATCGAAAGATGCTCCGGGCGGACACCGTAGATGCTCTCCAGCCCGTCGGGAAATTTCTGCGCGGGATCGAGCGGCAGGACGGCCCCGCGCACGGAGCGGAAAACCTGCCCGGCCTCGGTTTGTTCGATCCGTCCCTCGATGAAGTTCATCGCGGGTGAGCCGATGAAGCTTGCGACGAAGAGATTGTCCGGAAAGTCGTAGAGCTCCAGCGGCGCGCCGACCTGTTCAACGATCCCGTCGCGCATGACGACGATCCGGTCGGCCATGGTCATCGCCTCGACCTGGTCGTGGGTGACGTAGATCGTCGTCGTTCCGAGCCGTTGATGCAGCGCCTTGATCTCGGTGCGCATCTGCACGCGCAGCTTGGCGTCGAGATTGGAAAGCGGCTCGTCGAACAGGAACACTTGCGGATCGCGCACGATTGCCCGGCCCATGGCAGCGCGCTGGCGCTGGCCGCCGGAAAGCTGGCCGGGATAACGGTCGAGCAGCTTTTCCAGGCCGAGGACGGCGGCGGCCCGCTCGACCTTGGCATGGATGTCGGGCTTGGCGACCTTGGCCAGGCGTAACGAGAACGACATGTTCTCGGCCACCGTCATATGTGGATAGAGCGCGTAATTCTGAAAGACCATGGCGATGTTGCGGTTCTTCGGCGCCACATCGTTCACGACGGTTTCGCCGATGCTGACGGTGCCGGCCGAAATCTCCTCGAGCCCAGCGATCATCCTCAGAAGCGTCGACTTTCCACAGCCCGACGGCCCGACAAGGACGAGGAACTCGCCGTCGTCGATATCAACCGAGACGCCATGCAGCACCTCCAGCGCCGCATAGGATTTGACGACATCGCGGATCGAAACCGAGGCCATGATCAGCGCCTTTTCTCATCGAAAGCAGCGTCCCAATTCTGGTAAGGCGTCCGGAAGGTGGGAATGCGGTCCTTCACATCGGCAAGCTTTTCGAACGGCTTGTGCGGTTCGGCCTGGTACCAGAACGCCACCGACGAGATATCGTCGGAACGGCGATTGGCATGGCCGTGCTCGATGGTCACGCGGATCTGCTTGTGGAAGATCACCGGGTCCTCGATGTGCCAGCGATAGAGCGTCACCGGCTCGGTCCAGTTCGGCCCGCCTGCCGCGATGATGCCGTGATAGGGGGCGCTGTAGTCCTGCGTCGGGCACCAGGCGGTGTTGAAATAGTCCTCGGTGCCGGTGCCGTGCAGCGTCGGCGGCCAGGCGTCGTTGGCGCCGGGGCTGCTCTCGGCACGATTGGGAACCAGCGCCGCCTTCGAGCCGATGCGCGGATCGGGCTTGCGCACGGTGTCGGGCACGACGAGGCCCGGTTCGCCGTCAACGAAGATCATGTCGTCGCCTTCGCCATACCAGTCCCAGACGCCTGAGCGGCGGCGCGAATAGACGGAATAGAGCACGCCGACATAGTGGCCGCGGCCTTCCGCTTCGAGGATGGTGTAGTTGCTTTTGCCGTCGCCATTCTCGCCGCCGAACAGCACCTGCTCGTTGGCAAGTCCGGTCTCGTCGATGCCTTCGGGCCGGTCCTGGCGATACTGCGCGTGGAAGCGGCCGAGACCTTCCTCCAGTTCGTCGTGCAGTTCGAGATCTACGTAGTAGTAGAAGAGCAGGTCGTCCTGGGCCTCATTGGTGATGGCGAACTTCATGCGGCTTGAGAAGGGCATCGGAAAATAGCAGTTGAACGCCTTGCCGTCTTCGGGACTGGCCTGGACCGGAAGGCTCGAAAAATTGCGGGTCCGGGCATGGCCCATGCCGAAGAAATCGCCAATCGGCGTCTCGATGCTCGGATGCTCCTCGCCGTCCCACCAGGCGCGCAGCACGATCTTGCGCAGGAAGTTCTCGCTCTTGCAGGCGAGCGTCGCCCAGATGTGGGTGACGATGCCGGCGCCCTCGTGCTCGGCGATGACGACCGTCTTGCCGGGCTCGATATGCATCCGGTCGTCATTGCCGCCGGTGCGGTCGTAGCTCGAAAACCGTCGCGTCTTGGCATCGCGCAGTTTGGCGAGGCCGCGGAGCGGCGAAAGGCCCGCATTGTTCATGAATTTCTCCTGCAATTACGCGGTCACTTCAGTCCGCTGGTCTTGATTGAGTCCATGATCTGGCGCTGGAAGATCACGAACAGGACGAGCATCGGCACCGCGACGATGGCGGATGCGGCCATGATGTAGTTCCACGACGCCGAGTACTGGCCCTTGAAGTTGGCGATGCCCACCTGCACCACCCAGAGATCCGGGTCGGATACGATAGTCAGCGGCCAGAGGAAGGCGTTCCAGTTGGCCAGGAAGAAGAGGATAGTCAGCGCCGACAGGATCGGCCGGCTGAGCGGCAGGATCACGCTCCAGTAGATGCGCCAGTATCCCGCGCCGTCGATCACTGCCGCCTCCTCGATCTCGCGTGGCAGCGAGAGGTAGTATTGGCGCAGCAGGAAGATTCCGAAGGCGTTGAAGATCGCGGGCACGATCAAACCGGCATAGGAATTGAGCATGCCCATCGCCTTCACGATGATGAAGAGCGGCACGATGATTACCGGCAGCGACACGAGCAAGGTCGAGAAGATCGCGAGGAAGATCATCTCGCGCCCGGGAAAGCGCAGCCGCGCCAGCGCGTAGCCCGCCATCGAATGGAAGAACAGCGCCACGATGGTTACGGTCGCCGAGACGAAGAGCGAATTGAACATGTAGCGCAGGAACGGCACGCCGGTGAGCACGTAGCTGAAATTCTCCCATGTGGGCGCGGCCGGGACGAGGTTCGGCGAAAAGGCTTCCGAGGACGTCTTGAAGGCGATCGACACCATCCAGAAAAGCGGAAACACGGTCATTGCAGCCAGGATGGCGGCGACGACCATCCAGACCGCGCGCACCAGCGTGACCTGCGAGCGTGCGAAATAGCGCGTGGGACGATGTCTATTCATGATGGAAGCGTCCCCCGCGCGTGATGAGGAAGAGCGCCGCCGTCAGCATCATCAGCGCGATCACCAGGATGGACGCCATCGCGGCCGCATAGCCGAAGGCGCCGAACCCGAAAGCCTGCTGGTAGATGTAGACGATGAGGACCGAGGTGGCGTTGGCCGGCCCGCCCTTGGTCATGACGTAGACGATGTCGAAGGCCTGCGCGCCGGCGACCGCGGCCACCATGGAAACCATGAGCACGAAGAAGCTCGTCGGCTTGAGCAGGGGAAGGGTGATGTACCAGAACCGTGCGACCGGCCCGGCTCCATCGATTTCAGCGGCCTCGTAATACTCCGTCGGAATGTCCTGCAGGCCGCCCAGGAAGATAAGCATGTAATAGCCCATCAGGAACCAGACGCTGACTGCCACCACGGTGATCAGCGCGAAACTGGGATCGCCGAGGAAAGACACGCCGCCAAGGCCGGTCATCGCGATGAGCCGGCTGATCACGCCGATCTTGTCGACCACCATCAATTGCCAGACCAGCGCCACCACCACCAGGCTGACGATATGCGGCGCGAAGAACATCGAGCGCATCACCGCGTTGAAGCGGTTGGTCTTCTGCACCAGAAGCGCCAGGCCGAGCCCACTGGCATAGAGCAGCGGCACCAGCATGACCGCGTAAAGCGCGGTGACGCGGGCGGCTGACCAGAACAGCGGGTCCTTCATCATGCGCGCGTAGTTGCCGAGGCCTACGAATCTGTAGCCGCCGAATCCATCGACCTCGAACAGGCCGAGGATCAGCGACAGGAACATCGGCAGGCCGAGGAACACCAGTAGGCCCAGCGCATCGGGCAGGACGAAGAGATAGCCCGCCAGCCATTCGCGGCGCTTGGCCGAAAGCGTCCGGCGTTTGCCGGCTTTCCTTCCCAGAACGTCGTTGGTCATGAAATCCTTCGGTCCAGCATGACGGCAAGGTGGCCGCATCCCGAAGGACGCGACCACCCGCGGGAGGATTGGCTAGAGGATCGGCGCCCCGCTGTAGGAGGCCAGGAATGCGTCGAGTTGCTGGCTCGCCGCGGTCGCGGTCTGCTGCGGGTCGGCGCCGCCCAGCTGCGTCTGCTGTATCGCGTCGGAGATGATCTTGTAGACCTCCGGCGGAACCCGCGGCTCGGCGCGCGTGCCGGGATGGATCTCTTTCGAGAACGTTCCCATCACGCCCTTGTTGAAGGCCTCGGCGCCTGCTTCCAGCGCGCTCTGGCGGGGCGGCATGTCCGACTTGGCGACCGTGCACCAGTTCGCCACCCGCTCGATCGAACCCTTGTCCATCGAGGCCAACGCCCATGCGCAGAACTCGGCCGCCACGTCGGGGCTCTTGCCTTTGGCGTTGGCCACGAACGCCCAGCCGCCGCCGACGGTCACATATTTGCCGTTCGGCGGGGTCGGCAGTTTAAACACGCCGAAGGGCACGTCCTTGGCATTGTTGGTCATCTGCGAGATGGCCCAGATGCCGACATTCTGCATGGCCGTGTAGCCGGACCCGAGATTGGCCGCCGCGTCGTTGGCGCCGTTGCCCAGCACCTGCCGCGGCGCGACGCCGAGATTGATCGCGTCCTGCCAGAACTTGAGCGCCTGGACGGTCGCGGGCGAATCGAAGGCGCTCTTGCCCTCGGCGTTCTGGAATTCTCCGCCGCCCTGCCAGAGGAAGGGATACCAGGTGAAGTTCTGGTAATAGCCCGGATTGGTTTCGAACATGACGCCGAACCGCTCTGGCGTGGTCAGCTTCTTGGCGAGTTCCAGCAGGTCTTCCCAGGTCTTGGGAACGTCGTTTTCGTTGAGTTTGGCTTCCTCGAAAGCCTTGACCGAATAGTACATGGCCATCGGCTCCACCTCCATGGGGATGCCGTAGATCTTGCCGTCGACCATGCGGTTGGCGATAACGCTTTCGGGAAAATCGGCCTTGGCCGCATCGTCTATGTGCGGCGTCAGATCCTGCAGCACGCCGCCATTGTAATAGCGCAGGAAATCGCCGGGCGAGATGATGAAGATATCCGGACCCTCGCCCGAGGCGAACGAAGTCGCAAGCTTAGGACCGTTGATGTATTCGGTGTTGGGGATGTATTCGAGCTCGACCTTCTGATCATGGCTGTCGTTCCAGTCCGCCACGGTCTTCTCGAACCAGGCGACTTGGGTGGCGACTTGGCCGCCCGGCGCATAGAACTGCCAGAATTTCAGCGGAGCGTCCTGGGCCCTGACCGCCATCTTGTTGATGAACGGAAAGCCGGTAAGGCCTGCGGCGGCGAAGGTGGCGCCGCCCTGGATCAGGCGGCGGCGGTTGACGCCGGTCAACAGCGGCGTTCTTGCGGTCTTGCGATGATCGGTCATGGTTTCCTCCCTGACGTGGTTTGATTTCTTGTCGGTTCACCTGCGAAGGGTCTCCGGTCCGGCGCAAGCAGCCGGTTTTGTTATGCGGTGTCGAATGGATGCAGGATGCACGGCACCAATTCGGTGCGCGGCTCGCCCTGGTATGTGCCGCTCAGCCGCTCAAGCAGCATCCGCGTGGCCCTGCCCGCCAGTTCCGAAGGCGTGTTGCCGACGCGCGTCAGCCTGGGGCGGACATATTCAAGCTGCGGCTGATCGCCGAACACGGCGACCGCTATATCCTGCGGCACGCGCACGCCACGGTCGTAAAATTCGGCGAGTGCGCCGGACGCCATCAGGTAATTTGCGAAGAAGATGACCGAAGGCAAATTACCGCCATGAGCGGCCAGCAGCCATTGAGCCGCCTCCTTTCCAGATGGCGCCAGATAGCTGCCTTCGTAGCGCAGTTCGGGAACAGGCGGCGCGCCATGGTCGGCCAGCCCCTTCTCGAAACCGCCGGCGCGCGCCATGGCCTCCTTGAAGAAGGACGGCCCGGTCACGTGCGCGACGCGGCGATGGCCCTTCTTCGCCAGGTACTCGCCCATCAGATAGCCGCCGCCATGGTCGTCCAGCTTGACGCTGTCGACCGCATGATTGGGCAGATGGCCGATGAAGACCGTCGGCAGGTCGAGGCCGACCAGATGGTCATGCATGCCGTGCAGGGCGAAGTCGCCGACGATCAGGCCATCGACGCGCTTGCGCCCGATCTGGCGCATATATTCACGGCCATGGTCCTGCGAGTGGCCGCCCGGCACGTCGGTGTTGAAGATCAGCATGTCGAGGCCGACCTTCTCCAGCTCCGACTGCGCGGTCTTCACCAGTTCCGGATAGAATGGGTTGCGGATGTCCGGGATCAGCATGGCGATGATATTGGTGCGGCCGGTGCGCAGGCTCTGCGCCTGCGGGTTCGGCGCATAGCCGAGTTCGTCGATCGCCGCCTGCACCCGCTCGCGCAGCGGCCTCGAAACGCGGTCGGCATGATTGATGACGTGCGAAACCGTTGTCCGCGACACTCCCGCTCGTGCTGCAACCTTGGAAATCGTGCTCATGAAAACGAATGCTATGGTGCTGTGAATGCATTTGCAAATCGATTTTTCATAATTTTGAGCATATCGATGCGATGGGCGGGGACGCTACCAACCTCTTAGCGACAGTCTTTCCTTCACGGATCAGCGCGGGGGCCGCAACCCTGCCAGAGTGACCGTAACGAGCCGGCGGACTGAGGCCTGGACGGCAGCCTGCTGGCTGCCTTGGAGGCAGTAGGTCCCAAGCTCGTCGACAGTGGATCGAAGCCGACGCGAAGTGATCTCAAGGAAAACGTCGCAGGGCGCTCCTCGACCCGAATAAAGGACCCCTTCCATGCATCACCTTAGTCCCTGAAGCGGAACCGATCCGCAGCTTTAACCGTTGGATGCGAGGCATTGTGGAAGGGCATGATCTTTCATCTCCAAGAGAGAAAATTCGGTTCGACATCCCGCCAATGAATAAGGGAGCGATGCGATGGCCCAAGCGCCGAAGTCCGGAGCGAAGGCGAAGCGCCCGGCTCGCGCGCCGAAGGCGACTGCAGCCAGGAAAACAGCCGCCGCCGGATCGCTAGCCGCCAGCCGGGTCGCGCCGAGTTCCGGCCGTCCCGTCTATCTGGTGGACGGCGCACGGACGCCTTTCCTCCGCGCGCGTAACAAACCCGGACCGTTCACGCCGGTCGATCTGGCGGTCCAATGCGGCCGGCCGCTTCTCACGCGCCAGCCCTTTTCTCCAGACGAATTCGACACCGTGATCCTCGGCTGCGTCAATGTGATCGCCGATGAGATGAATCCCGCGCGTGTGGCAGCGCTGAGGCTCGGCATGGGTGAGGCAATTACGGCTTTCACCGTCCAGATCAACTGCGGCTCGGGCATGCAGTCGATCGATACCGCCTTCCGGACGATCGAAGCCGGCAAGGCCGATCTCATTCTCGCCGGCGGGACGGAAGCGCTTTCTCACGCACCGCTGGTGCTTCGCCAGGAAGCCGTCGAATGGTTCGGCCGCTTCGCAACGGCGAAAACCCCTGGGACAAAACCGCCGCGCTGGCGGGTTTGCGGCCGGAGATGGCAAAGCCCGTGATCGGGCTGGAACGCGGGCTCACCGATCCGATCACCGAACTCAATATGGGCCAAACGGCGGAAGTAATCGGCCACCTCTTCGGCATCACGCGCGAGGCCGCCGATGCCTACGCCCTGGAAAGCCATCAGCGTCTGGCGCGCGCGCAGAACAATGGTTTTCTCGACGGCGAGGTCATCCCGGCGGTAGCCCACAATGGGGTGCTCTACGACCACGACGATGGAGTGCGGCCGGACACCTCGATGGACAAGCTCGCGAATTTGAGCCCGGTTTTTGAAAAGCCTTACGGCAACGTCACCGCCGGTAATTCCTCCCAGATCACCGACGGCGGGTGCTGGGTCGTTGTCGCGTCGGAAGAGGCGGTGAAAAAGCACAAGCTCACACCACTTGCCCGCATTGTCGACAGCGAATGGTCGGCGCTCGATCCCTCGATCATGGGACTTGCCCCGACATTGTGCTCGACTGAAATCATGAAACGCCGGGATCTCGCCCGCAAGGACATTGATCTCTGGGAACTCAACGAAGCCTTCGCCGCTCAGGTGCTCGCCTGTCTCGCCGCATGGGAGGATAATGAATATTGCCGCGACCTGCTCGGCCTCGACGGTATCTTCGGGCGCATCGACCGCGACCGGCTCAATGTCGACGGAGGGGCGATCAGCCTCGGCCATCCCGTCGGCACAAGCGGAAACCGCCTCGTGCTTCACCTCGTCAACGCCATGCGCCGGCTCGGGCTCAAGCGCGGCATTGCCACGGAATGCATCGGCGGCGGGCAAGGCGGCGCGATGCTTCTGGAGGTTGCATGATGCCGGTTACAAAGGCCTCCGCCTGGAAAACGCTCGCTCCCCGCAACATGGAACTGGGACCGCAGGACGCCCTGAAGGTTTTCACGCACTCGCGGCTGAGCAAGGGATCGGACGATATCGCCTGGCTTGTGCTCGACAGGGCCAACGAAAGCGCGAACACGCTATCGGAGGCAGTGATGGCCGAACTCGACACGGCGCTTGGCGATGTCGAGCGCATGGGCGCCAAGGGCCTCGTCATCCGCTCGGCCAAGAAGGGCGGCTTCATCGCCGGCGCGGACATCCGCGACTTCAAGGGCGCGACCGAGGCGGGCGAGGTCGAGACGCGCATGAAGCGGTCGCACGAGATCGTCGACCGGCTAGCGGCGCTCAGCATCCCGACGGTGGTGGTCATCCACGGGCATTGCCTCGGCGGTGGGCTCGAAATCGCGCTCGCCTGCAAATACCGGATCGCCCTCGGCGATGCGAAGCTGGGCTTTCCCGAGATCAGGCTTGGCCTGCATCCGGGGCTCGGCGGGACGTTCCGGCTGACGGCGCTGATCGATCCCGTCGAGGCGATGACGATGATGCTGACGGGAAGGACCGCGCATGCGAAGAAGGCGAAAGCGCTCGGTCTCGTCGACGCGGTTGTCGAGGAGCGCCATGTCGAAAACGCCGTGCGAGCGGCCGTGGCCGGCAAGATGAAGACGGAACGCGGCAACTGGAAATCGGGCATATTCGGCCTCTCGCCGGCGCGCCAGTTCGCCGCCCGCCAGATGCGGACTGAGGCCGAGAAACACGCGCCGAAGAAGCATTATCCAGCGCCCTACCGCCTCATCGATCTCTGGGAGGAGCATGGCGGCGACACCAAAGCGATGCAAAGCGCCGAGATCACCTCATTCTCGGAACTGCTCGCCAGCGAGACCGCGCAGAATCTCGTCCGTATCTTCTTCCTGCGCGAGAAGCTGAAGGGCTTTGCCAAGGGCGAAATCGGCGTCCGGCATGTCCACGTCATCGGCTCGGGCACGATGGGCGGCTATATCGCGGCCTGGTGCGCCTCGCATGGACTGCGTGTCACGCTTGCCGACCTCGACCGCAACGCCATCGCCAAGGCGATTGGCCGCGCCGCTGCGCTCTACGACCAGAAGCTTCATTCGGGCATCGAGCGGCGCGACGCGCTCGACCGCCTGATCCCCGATTTCGAAGGCTCGGGGGTCGCCAGGGCGGATCTCGTCATCGAGGCGGTTGCGGAGAATGCGGCCGTCAAGCGCAAAGTGTTTGACGCGATCGCACCGAAAATGAAGAAGGACGCGATTCTCGCCACCAACACGTCGAGCATTCCGCTTGAGGTGCTGCGCGAAGGCTTGGCTTTTCCGGATCGGCTGATTGGCCTTCATTTCTTCAATCCGGTTGCCAGGATGGAGCTTGTCGAGGTCGTCGCTCACGACAAAGCGAGCCAAAAAACACTCGACAGGGCGCATGCCTTCTGCGGCTCGATTGAGCGGCTGCCTGCCGCCGTGAAAAGCGCACCCGGCTTCCTCGTCAACCGTGCCTTGACGCCTTATCTGACCGAAGCCTTCGTCATGCTCGACGAAGGAACGCCCAAAGAGACGATCGACCGCGCGGCGGAGGATTTCGGCATGCCGATGGGGCCGATCGAACTCGCAGACCGCGTCGGGCTGGACATTGGCCTGGAGGTCGTCCGGATGCTCAAGGACAAGCTCGACGACCCCATCCCCGAGATTCCGGCGTGGCTCGCCAAAAAGGTCGAAAGCGGCGAAACCGGCCGAAAGGCGGGCAACGGCCTCTACGCCTATGACGACAAGGGCAAGCCGAAAAAGGCGTCCGACTCCCCGACCCCCGTCCCGGAAATGTCGGACCGCCTCGTTCTGCCCATGCTTAACACCTGCGTACGCTGCCTGCGCGAGGGCATCGTCGAGGACGAAGACACGCTCGACGGCGCGATGATATTTGCGACCGGCTTCGCACCGTTCCGCGGCGGGCCGATGCATTATGCGCGCAGCCGCGGCGCGGCGGACATCCTGGGGACGCTAAGGCGGCTCGAACAGCAGCACGGACCGCGGTTTACCCCCGATAAGGGCTGGGAGGGACTGGGCGGAAAAACGTGACGGGCAAGCCGGACCAGCACCAACAGGCTGAAAGCGTCGCCGACCGCATCATCGAGCGCCTTGGCGGGCGCATTGTGCTCGCGCTTCCGCTCGGGCTAGGCAAGGCCAATCTCGTCGCCAATGCATTGTTTGAGCGGGCGGTCGAGGACAGGGCGATCGATCTCGATATCTTCACCGCGCTGACGTTGGAGAAACCTTCCTGGTCGAGCGACATGGAGCGCCGCTTCGTCGAACCGCTGAACGAGCGGCTGTATTCGGGCTACCCAGGTCTCGCCTATGCCAAGGCGCTGCGCGACGGCTCGCTGCCAGAAAATATCCGCGTCAGCGAGTTCTTTTTCGTCGCCGGGCGCTGGCTCTCGATCGAGATCGCCCAGCAGAACTATGTCTCGGCCAATTACACCCATGCCGGCCGCTACGTGCTTGACCGCGGCGTAAACGTGGTCGCACAGCTTGTGGCAAAACGCGGTGACGGCGCCGACGCCAAGTACAACCTGTCCGGCAACTCCGACATCACCCTCGATATTCTGCCGGTGCTTAAGGCCCGGCGGAAACCGATCCTGCTTGTGGGCGAAGTGAGTTCGCAATTGCCCTTCATGCCCGGCGAGGCGGTGCTGCCGGCCAGCGAATTCGATCTCATGCTCGACGGACCCGACCGCGACCGGCCGCTCTTCGTCGTGCCGCGGGAGCCGGTATCGGCGGCCGATCACGCCATCGGCATCCACGCGGCAAGTCTGGTGAAGGACGGCGGAACGCTGCAGATAGGCATCGGCTCGCTGGGTGACGCGCTGACGGCTGCCCTGATCCTGCGGCAGCGGCGGTCCGAGCTTTTTTGCCGACGCACTGCATCGCCTCTCGCCACGCAATCAGGCCGTAACGCGGGAGACGGGAACCTTCGAAACCGGCCTCTACGCCGCCAGCGAGATGTTCGTCGACGGTTTCATGGACCTTTACCGGGAAGGCATTCTCAAGCGCCGCGCCTCCGATGGGGCGATCCTCCATTCCGGCTTCTTCGTTGGCAGCAATAGGTTCTACGATTTTCTCCGCAGCCTGCCCGAAGAGGAGCTTGCGCTCTTCCGGATGCGCGGCATTTCCTTCGTCAACGAGCTTTACGGCGAGGAGGAAAGAAAGCGCGCCGATCGCGTGAACGCGCGTTTCGTCAACAATGCGATGATGGTTACGCTCTTGGGAGCAACGGTGTCGGATGCACTTGCCGACGGCCGCGTCGTCTCCGGCGTCGGCGGGCAGTATAATTTCGTCGCCCAGGCTTTCGCGCTCGAAGGCGCGCGCTCCATCATCACGCTCAACGCGACGCGCCGAGCGCGCGGACGGCGTGAATCGCGCCTCATCTGGTCATACGGACACACCACGCTGCCGCGGCACCTGCGCGACATCGTCGTGACCGAATACGGCGTTGCCGATCTGCGCGGCAAATCCGACCGGGACTGCATCGCCGCCATGCTTGCAATCGCCGACTCGGCCTTTCAGGAAGAATTGCTCGACGCGGCGAAATCCATCGGCAAGATCGAGAAGAACTATGCCATTCCGCCGGACTTTCGCGACAATACGCCGGAGCGCATAGCCGAAGCGCTCGCTCCGCTGCGCAAGGAAGGCTGGTGCGCCGAGTTTCCATTTGCCTCGGAGTTTACGGAAGAGGAACAGCGCTTGATTCCGGCGCTGCGGCATCTGAAGCAGACAAATGCGTCCGGACCATCGCTTGCGCGTGCGGTCCTTGCGTCGCTGGCCGAAGCGCGGCCTGATGACAAGGAGCGCGCAGCGCTTGGGAGGATGCAACTCGCAGCTCCCGCAAGCCTGCGCGAACGGCTCTATGCAAAACTGCTTCTTTGGGCGCTCAGGCACGGCGATTAATTTGCCCGACCGTATTGATGAACGAAGTGTTTTTCGACGCCCTCGCCTCTATTCCGCAGCCTCGGAGCGCGCGGAGCGCTTGTCGCGCGCCGCCTTTTTCCGTCGATGCTGCGCCGCAATCGGCGATACCTCTTCCACGGGAAAGGCGTCGACGGCCACAACGCGTTCCGCGGCGGCCTTGGCTTCGGCAAGCTGCTTGAACTCCGCCGCGCTGATGACGCCCTTGTCGCGGGCGTCCTTCGGGTCTCGCACATGCTCCTCGCGCATCTTCTTTTCGATGTGTGCGGCGGCGGTGACAAGCCTGAAAGCCTGCTCGAGATCCTTCAGCGGGTGCTCCTTGTGTCCGTCGCCGAGATAGATGTCCGGCGTCAGCCGGTCGCGCTGGGGCGTATCCTTCATCAGCGTTTCAGCCACCTCGTTCGTCAGTTTGTCGGACGGCATCGGAGCGGGAATGCCCACGGGAAAGGCGAGCAGCCTGACAAGCAAAGCCGCCCAGCGCGCCGGCAAATTGTCGAGCACGCCGGCGAAGGCGGCCGCGATGCGGCCCAGGCCCTGGCGCATCACATAGTCGACGATCGGCCGGTCTTCCTCATGCCGTCCCTCCGTCTCGAAGCGCTTCAGAACCGCGCCGAGCAGGTAGAGTTCCGACAGGATGTCGCCCAGTCTGGCCGAGATCATCTCCTTGCGCTTGAGTGCGCCGCCCAGCGTCAGCAACGAGAAATCGGCGAGCAGTGCGAAGGCCGCGACATACCGCGAGAGCTGTTTCCAATAGCCAGGCATCGCCGCCCCATCCGGAGCCGGCCCGACCCGCCCGCCGGACCAGCCACGCACAAAGGCCCGCCCAGCGGTGGCGAAGGCATGCCCGACGTGGGGCCAAAATACCTGGTCAAACGTGTCCAGGCCCTTCTTCTCGTCCTCGTCGGCCAGCGCCAGCATTTCCTCCAGCATGTAAGGATGCGAGCGGACCGCCCCCTGCCCGAATATCATCAGGTTGCGCGTGAGGATGTTGGCGCCCTCGACCGTGATACCGATCGGAGCCGACCTGTATTGACTGCCGAGATAATTCTTCGGGCCGTCGATGATCGACTTGCCGCCGTGAATGTCCATCGCCTTCTCGACCGACTGGCGCATGCGTTCGGTGGCGTGGAACTTCATGATTGCCGAAATTACCGATGGCCTGTGCCCTTCGTCCAGAGCGGCAATGGTGAGCCGTCTTGCGGCGTCGATCAGATAGACATTGGCGGCAAGGTCGGCGAGCGGCTTCCGGATGCCCTCGAACATGCCGATCGGCACGTCGAACTGCGTCCTGACCCGCGCGTAGGCTCCGGTGGCGCGCGCGCATATGGCGGCGGCCGCCGCCGACTGCGAGGGCAGCGAAATGCCGCGGCCGGCGGCAAGCGCCGTCATCAGCATCTTCCAGCCCTCGCCGATCTGCTTCTCGCCGCCCAGAATCCGATCGAGCGGCACAAACACATCCTTCCCGTAAAGCGGCCCGTTCTGGAAATGGGTGAATTGCGGAATGTGTCGTTCGCCATACGTCACGCCCGGCGTCGACGTCGGCAGAAGTGCAACTGTGATGCCGAGTTCCTCCCCCCGGCCCAGATGATTTTCCGGGTCGTACATCTTGAAAGCGAGGCCAGTCACGGTGGCGATCGGGCCAAGCGTGATGTAACGCTTGTGGAAGTTGAGCCTGACGCCCAGAACCTTCTCGCCCTCCCACTCGCCATATTCGACGATGCCCGTGTCGGTCATGGCTGCCGCATCCGAGCCGGCATCCGGCGAGGTGAGAGCAAAACAAGGGATCTCGCGTCCATCGGCGAGCCTTGGCAGCCAGTAATCCCGCTGCTCGTCGGTGCCGAAATGCATCAGCAATTCACCGGGACCCAGCGAATTCGGCACCATCACCGTCACGCCGGCCACCACGCTGCAGGAGGAGACGGTGCGGACGACTTCCGAATGCGCGGTATTGGAAAAACCGAGCCCGCCATATTTCTTCGGGATGATCATGCCGAAGAATTTCTTCTCGCGCAGGAAGTCCCAGACCTCGCGAGGCAGGTCGCGGTCCTGCCAATTGATCTTCCAGTCGTCGACCATGGCGCAGAGTTCGCGCACCGGCCCGTCCATGAAGGCCTGCTCCTCGGTGGACAGCTTGGCGGGCGGCATGGCGAGAAGCTTGTTCCAGTCGGGATTGCCGGTGAAAAGCTCGCCGTCCCACCACACCGTGCCCGCATCGATGGCGTCCCGCTCGGTCTCGGAGATCGGCGGCACGACGCGTGAGGCCCATTTGAAGATCGGCCTGGTGATGGAGTCGCGGCGGAAAGTGCGCAGGCTCATCGGAAAACGCCTCCCGTTCCTCATGCCCATAATAGCTGGAATGCCGCGTATCGCGATCAGTTCCGGCCTGCGACTTCGCGTTTCGGAACGCTTCCGCTGGCGCTGACGAAAGAACCTGAAATCAACCGTGATCACGCCCCTATTGCAGTGCAGCATAGGCGCAATTAAATTGCGGCGGCTTCGGTCAGCGGCATGATCGGCAAGCACCATCAGCTGAGTGCGAGGATTCCGGACGTGCGGATTGCCCGCCGCGATCAGTTCCGATTGGAGTACGGTTTGGCACTGGCGGACATCGATTTCATGAACGTCGATTTGAGGAAGCCGTTCTCCCGGCGGTCTCGTCCGTGGGGGCACGTAGCCCGAAACGTCATGGCAAATTTCGTAGTATGACCAGCATCACCGGGCGACTGATCAAGGGAAGCATGTGGCTGAGCCTGTCCCGGGCGATCGTGAACGTGCTGGCGACGTTGAGCACGTTCGTGCTGGCGTGGTATCTGGCGCCATCCGATTTCGGCCTTGTCGCACTAGCCACGACCATGCTTTTGATCGTCGAGACGGTCACCCAGCTTTCGCTCTCCGAAGCGCTTATTCGTCATCACGCGCCCGACAAATCGCATTTCAGCGCCGCCTGGACACTCAACGCCGCGCGCGGATTGCTTCTCTGCGCCTTGTTTGCGGCCTGCGCTTATCCGGCGTCGGTGCTGTTCGAAGAACCAAGACTGTACGGCGTCATGCTGGCGCTGGGCTTCAGCATACTATTGGGCGGCTTGACCAATCCGCGGCGGATCATGTTCCAGCGCGACCTGATCTTCTGGCAGGAATTCGTTCTCGCCGTCTCGCAGAAATTTACGGGTTTCGTCGCCGCAGTGGCGATCGCAATGATCTACCAAAGCTACTGGGCGCTGGTGATCGGGACGCTCGTGAGCCAGGCTACAAACGTCATCGTCTCCTATCTCGTGCTGCCGTTCCGGCCGAGAATCACCTTCCAGCACATGCGGGAATTCTTTTCCTTTTCCGCGTGGCTGACGGCCGGCCAGATCGTCAACACGCTCAACTGGCGTTTCGATTATCTGCTGGTCGGCAAGATGCTCGGCGCGCCGGCGCTCGGCTACTATTCGGTCGGCAGCAATCTGGCCATGATGCCGACCCGCGAAGCGACCATGCCGCTCACCCAGACGATCTACCCCGGCTTCTCCAGCATACGCGACGATCCCCCGCGCCTCGCCGCCGCCTATCAGCGCGCGCAGGCGCTGATAGCCGCGGTTGCGCTTCCCGCCGGCATCGGGGTCGCGGTGATAGCCGATCCGCTGGTCAGGCTGGCGCTGGGGGAGAAATGGCTGCCGGTGATCTTCATCATCCAGGCGCTCGCCTCGGTCTACGCGCTCCAGACGCTGGGTTCGCTTGTGCAGCCTCTCGGCATGGCCAAGGGCGAGACGCGGCTGTTGTTCATCCGCGACACACAGATGCTGTTCGTCCGGGTTCCGATCATAATCGCGGGCCTGATGCTCGCCGGGCTTCCGGGGGTTATCATCGGCCGCGTGTTTACCGGACTGCTCGGCGCGCTCGTCAATATGATCCTTGTGCGCCGCCTTATCGGCGTCACGGTGCTGAAGCAATTCTTTGCGAATATGCGCTCGCTCACAAGCGTCGCGGTTATGGCGGCAGGCGTGTCGCTCGCCCAGCGATTTCTGCCTCACACGGCAGACCACGCCATGCTCGCGCTGCATCTTGCGGGCCTCGTTTCGCTGGGCGGACTTTTGTACTGCGGGTCGAGCCTGCTGCTCTGGATATCGATGAAGCGACCGGCCGGCCCCGAGACCGAGGTCCTCCAGATCCTGGGCAAAATCCTGTCGAAAGTTCGCCCCGCCTGAAGATCGGCATTCGCGCCGCACACCCTTGCCACTCGGACGGAGAATATAACGGATGACCGCAGACTCAACTCTGGTCCTGATCGCCAAATTGCAGGACATGATTCACGATTGCCTGAAGGACTGTATCTCCGCCGACGAGCCGGTGGCGATGGTCGACTTCCCGGATTACAAAAATGTCGGCGATTCCGCGATCTGGCTCGGGCAGATGGCCTATCTTTCATCGCGATTCAACAAGACCCCGTCATACATTTCGGCGCTGCAGAATCACTCCCACGACAAGCTCGACGAGGCGATGCCGTCCGGGCCGATCCTCATCACCGGAGGAGGAACGTTCGGCGACATCTGGCCGGGCCATCAGGAGCTTCGCGAGAGCATATTGGAGCGTTGGCCGGGCCGTCTCGTGATGCAGCTTCCGCAATCCATTCACTACAAGTCGCAAGAGGGCGCCGACCGGATGGCGCGGGCAATCGCGCGCCACAAGAATTTCGTACTGCTCGTGCGCGACGAGGAATCCAGAGAGTTCGCGCAGACGCATTTCGATTGCCAGGTGCGGCTCTGTCCGGACATGGCGTTCTGCATCGGCCCGATCCGGCCGTTGTCGGCGGCACAATTCCCGGTTCTGGCCATGCTGCGCACGGACCGGGAAAAGGCGTCGAGTTACGATTTTTCCGCCTATCCCGACATTCCCGTGGAAGACTGGATCACCGAGTCGCGCACCTCCGTCCGTATCGCCAAGGCGCTCGGCGCCGCGAAGGGCGCTTCACTCGATCCCGAGCGGATCAAGGACGCCAAGCTGGACGCAGCGGCCAAGGCCAGGTTGCGGCGCGGCATCCGCCAGATCTCGCGCGGGCGCGCGATCGTCACCGATCGCCTGCACGTCCACATCTGCGCGCTGCTGCTCGGGCGGCCGCATGCCGTGCTGGACAACAGCTACGGCAAGGTAGGGCGGTTCATGACCGCGTTCTCGGGCGGAAGCGGCCTGTCTTACAAGGCGGCGTCGCTCGACGACGGAATCGCCTGGACGCGCAGCCAGGCCGGCGGAGGTGCAATTCGATGAGCCTCGTCACCTTCATCATTCCCGTCCGCCATCAGGACAATGCCCGCGACTGGGGCCTGCTCAAGGCGAACCTCGTCCAAACCATTGCCTCGATCTCGAACCAGACGAACGGCGATTGGCGGGGGATCATCGTGGCGAACGAGGGCGCCGATCTGCCCGACCTGCCGGAACGCTTCGGCGTCGTGCGCGTCGCTTTTCCGCCGAACGGCATGCACGAGCTCGGCACCGCCAGCCTCGACGAGATCTACGACGCGTTCCGCGCCGACAAGGGACGCCGCGTACTGATGGGCATGCTCAGTGCGCGCGACAGCCGCTTCTTCATGATCGTCGACGACGACGATTTCGTAAGCGCCCGTATCGTCCAGCATGTGGCGGAAAATACGGACGCGAACGGATGGACCATCGACCGCGGATATATCTGGGACGACGGCGGCAGGCTCCTGCTCGGATACGACGAGTTCAACCATCTCTGCGGAACGTCTCTGATCGTCCGGTCGGACCTATATGGCATGCCGGAACAATTCGAGGATGCCTCGCTCGACTGGATCAAGTCGATGCTGGGCAGTCATGTCCGCATTGCCGACATCCTCGCCAGGCGCGGCACGCCGCTGGCGCCGCTGCCGTTTCGCGGCGCCGTATACCGCGTCGCGCACAAAGGGTCGCACAGCAAGGCGCCGAGCCTCCTGGTCAAGTATTTCCTGAGTTGGGAGGCGATGAAGCGGCCGAGACGGCTGCTTCGCAATCTGGGCAGGCTCCGGCCGGTCGGGGAGACCGCCAAGCGTGAGTTTTTCGGCAATCCCGCCTAGCCGAGCGCTGCGAGCGGAATGAAGAACAAGCCAACCGCGCGACGTACCGCTACGAAGGCGTCACCACTGCTCTGGCGTCTCTATGGATGGTCGGAGAAGCCGCCAGCCGTTTCGAGCAGGGCCGAGAGCAACGTGGCGGCCACGGGATCCTCGCCCGGCTGATCTTGGGTCAGCCGGAAGGTGGTTGCCACCAGCCCGCCGGCGCCGAACGGACGCTCGACTATGGTGGCGGCCGGCTTGTGGAGCCAGCCCACCACGAGGCCGGCGTGAATGCGCGCGTCATACTCCCAGCGGCGGAAGCCTGTCATGACGTGATGCGGCACGACGCGGTCGAAGGAGAGATCGAGCAGCGGCCCACCCGGCAGCCGCGCGAACGCGCCGCGCCGGCGGATCCAGGAGAAGCTCGCTATCCAATCGCCGCGCCAGATCGTGCCTTCCCGCTTGTACAGTGCAATCGCAGGCTCCCGGTGGTGCGAGCCCGCGGGAATGCCTGGAATATCGTCGACGACAGGCATGAAGGGCTGCTCGCGCGGCGGCGGGTCCGACCGCAGCGTACCGTTGGTTTCCACGCTGCCGTCGGCCAGTACTAGATAGCGCGCGCCGCGACGCATCGCTTCCATGTCGTCCCTGGACAGGGAACGGACAACAACGACATCCGCTGTCTCCGGTGAGGTCACCTGAAAGCCGAGCGCGGCAAGATAATCGGCCAGGTTGCGATCTGGTGTCGCCACGCTCGGGAGGCGGTCACTGCTGTGCTTCGGGTAGAGCGCGAGGTCCACGCTGTTGCGCGACAACTCCTCGCCGCCGTCCAGCAATCGCATGTCGAGGCGGATCATCTGCGCTTCGTCCACAGCGGGCAGGGTCAAGGCGATTTCGTCCGCGTCGGCTGTCGAAAGCGGCGCGACCGGACCTATGGCAATGCTGCCCTTGAGATCGAAACCGGCAAGCGACCATTCGAGCCTGGCGCCCTCCGGAACGGCGTTGCCGCCCGAAGCAATGCGGGGTGCAAAGCGCAGGGTGTTCCCCGCCCAATGAGCACGGCGATCGAGCATGGGCACGATCACCGTGTCCGCATTGATCTCGCCGAACCGGTCATGAAAGACGCGGCGGTTGCGCTCCATGTCAAGCAGGCCGTTCGACTCCCAATGGACATCGGTGAACTCGGTGACGACATAGCCCACGATCGAGGCATGGGTACGGATCGACTCGATCTGATATTTTAGGTTTTCGAACTGGTACCACTGCGCCGCGCTGATGAAGTCGTTGAAGGAGGCAAAGACCTGATCAAGGCCGCACGCCGAAAAGCGTTGCTCGATGCCGTGCGGATAGGCGACGCCGTCGCCCCAGTTCTGGCCAGCCTCGAACCACCACGGGTCGGCGCCTTCAGCGTTGCGAAGGTCGGCTGGATTGGGCAGGCCCCAGACGCCGAATTCGGAGACGACCAAGGGCTCACGCCGGGTGCGCTCCGCATCGCCATGCGGGCTGAACGACCAGGCGGGGCGGCCGGCGAACTCTTCCGTCAGCCGGTCCCACTCCGCCCGGCGCTCCGGCACCGAGCGGTAATAGTGGAAATCGTCTACGTCGGTTTTCACATGGTAGTTGGGGATGCAGGCGGAATTGTCGACGACAAGCCGCGTCGGGTCGGCTCCCTTCAGCCAGTCGAAGGTCTTCTTGAGCCATTCACGATGATCGGGATTTTCGGTCAGCCGCGTTCCCCAATCCTCGTTGATGATCGTCCAGCAGACGATGGAGGGATGATTGAAGTCGCGCTCCAGAATGCCCTTCATCGTATTCACCAGGCGCTCGCCAGAACGCTCGGTGAATTGGGCGACGTTCGGGATTTCCGTCCAGACCAGCATGCCAAGCCGGTCGGCGGCTTCGTAGTAACGTGGATCGGGAACCTTGATATGGCAGCGCAGACAATTGAGGCCGAGTTCCTTGGCCTTGCGCAACTGGTCTTCGAGGAACTCCACCGAAGGCGGCGTGCAGATTCCTTGCGGGTAATAATCCTGGTCGAGGGCTCCGCGCAGGTAGAAAGGTTCGCCGTTCAGATAGAACCGGCCGTCGCGGGCCTCGAAGCGGCGGAAACCGAACTTGTCCGCCACGCGATCGATGACGGTGCCGTTTACGGCCAGCTCTGCGTGGCACTCGTAGAGGACCGGACTATCCGGTGACCATGGCGAGAACGAGGACACCGTCAGAACGTGTTTCGCGGTTCCCGATGCGGGCACTTCCTGTTCCGTGAGGATACTGCCACGCTGGTCGAGTATTCTCAGCCGGAGGATCGCGTTATTCGACGGTCCTGCCAGCGCAATCTCCGCTTCGACCCGACCGCTCGCAAGGTCCGGCACCAGCTTGATGCGCCGGATGTGGCGCGGGTCGCGAACTTCCAGCCGCACCGATTGCCAGATTCCGCCGAGTGGACCGTACCAGCTCTGTTTGCCGTGCGGGACTTCCGCGAAGGAGTAGCCTGGATAGAGGCCGTCGTCGGCCTTGGGCAGCGTGGCGTGGACCTCGACCCGGTTCACCTCGCGCAAGAGATGCTGCGGGATGACGATCTCGAATGGGAGATAGCCGCCCTCATGCCGGACGATCTCCTCGCCGTTCCAGTAGACTACCGCACGGTCGCTGACGGCGCCGAAGCAGAGCGCCACCTCGCGCTCACGCCACTCCGCCGGCACGTCCACCGAGCGGGTGTAGACGCCGGTGCCCGCCGCCCAGCGCAAATCATCGAACTCGGCCTGCCACGGCCCCGGCACATTCGCGGTGCGGGTCTTTCCCTTTTCACCCCAACGGAATTCCCAGGGTCCGTCGAGGGAGAGGGTAGAGCGCAGGTCGGGGGTTTCGTCGGGCATCGGCATCGCTACAGTTTGGATTGTTGGAAAAAGCCCGCCGGGGCCGGGAAAGTTTGGTTCCCGGCGGGCTGGTTGATCATCCCGGAAGCCAAGCGCCGGCTGGACGGCGCTGTGCAACCTCCCGAGAGGGCTGCGCAAACTATGCGTCAGCGCTGGGCACGGCGCAGCGCCTGTTCCACGCGCTGCTGCATGCTGGGCAGCACCTCGTCGACCGACCGGCCGGCAAGCCATATGGCGCTCAGCTCGCTCACCATGATGTCCTGAATGGTCCGTTGTCCGGGAATGGCGGGCAGCGCCCGGGCGATCTGGGACGTCTTGGCATAGTTCGAGCGCTGCGGCAGCGCCTTGAACTGCTCCGATTCCAGCACCGAGGTGCGAACGGCGAGATGTCCCGTACGCGACCAGTCGTAATTGTGCTCGTTGAGGAAGGCGAGGAACGCCAATGCTGCCTTGCGCTCCTCGTCCGGGCGACTCTGGTCGACCGGCATCACCCACAAGTGGCTATCGGCCCAAACGGCGTCCTGGCCGAACAGGTTAGGCACATTGGCGACGCGGTAGTTCTTCAACCCGCCCTGCCCGCTCTCTGCCTGGGTGGAGTAGGAATCCACTACCCAGGTTCCGTTGATGAGGATTGCGGCCTCTCCGGCCAGGAATGCCTGCTCGGCGGCGGCATAGTCGAGGGCGGAGTTGATGTGCCCCTCGCTGTAGAGGCCGGCCAGAAGATTAGCCGCAGCCCGGCCGGCGTCTGTATCGAGGCTCGCGGCCGATCCGTCGGCGGCGATCACATCCTGCCCCTGCTGCCAGACCCAGCTGTTGAAGAGGCGGACGGGCATGAATTCCGCGGCGCCCGATTCCATGGCGAAATAGTTCTTGCCGGTTTTCTCCTTCATCTGCTTGGCCTGCTGCAGGAGCTCTTCCGGGTTTTTCGGCAGCACCGGCTCGCCGTTCTGGACGACGCCCGCCTGCTCCATCAGGTCCATGTTGACGTGGAACAGCAGCGCGTGCAGGTCGAACGGCAGGCCGTAGATCGTGTCGCCGACGGTGACCGCCTCGCGAGCCGCCGGCGCGAAATCATTAGTATCCACGCCAACTTCGGCAAATCCGTCCGCAAGCGGCTCGACGAGTTTGCGCGTCGTGAAATTGGGCAGCACGCTGCGGTGCATCACCGCGACGTCGGGAATGCTGCCGGTCGAATAGGTGGCGGAAAGCTGGTCGTAGTAAGTGCCCCACTCGACGGTCTGCGTACGCACAGTAGCGCCGAGATCGTTCTCCGCGTTGAACTTGTTGGTGAGCACCTGGATAATGCCGCATTCACCCACGGCCTTATCAAGGTCGGTCACGTTCGAGTACTCGCCGGCGCAGTCGCCGAAGAAGCGCAGCAGCGTGATCTCTACGCTCTGAGCAGGGGCGACATGGCCGAGCGCCAGCACGGTGCCCGCCAAGAGGGCGGCAAGGGTATTTCGCATGGGGATCTCCTCCTGTGTTGTCCGGCTTCCGCCGGGCTTTTCTGGTGCGGCTTTCGTCGGCCGCGTTCGAACTCATCGCGTCGAGCCCATCGCCACGCCGCGAACGATGTATTGCTGGAAGATCAGGTAGATGAGGACGACCGGCACGCTGGCGAAGACGGCGGAAGCCATGATCGAACCGAGCCCTTCGGACTGAGCGAAATTGCCCTGGATCGAACCAAGGCCGACCGTCACAGTGTACATATTCGTCTCCGTGGCGGAGACGAGCGGCCACAGGAAATCGTTCCAGGCGTGCAGGAACGTGAAGAGGCCGAGCGTTGTCAGCGCCGGCAGCGACAGCGGCAGCATGATCTTCCAGAAGACCGTCAGGCGGCTCGCATTGTCGAGCTCGGCGGCCTCTTCCAGCTCGCGCGGCACGGCCTTGAAGAATTGCGTCATGAGAAAGACGCCGATCGGCACCGCCACGCGCGGCATGGTGAGCGCCACGTGGGTGTTGTGCATGCCCCAGTCCGAAAACATCGTGTGCAGCGGAATAAATACTGCCTGCTCCGGCACCATAAGCCCGGCCAGCACCAGCACGAAGACGATCCGCTTGCCCGGAAAATCGAGCCGGGCGAAGGCATAGCCTGCGAGCGAGGAGACGACGAGCGTGAGTAACGTCATCGCCGTGGCAACTATCAGGCTGTTGACGAGCCAGTTGGGCACGGTCGAGACGCGCAGCAGGTTCGCATAGTTTTCCAGAGTGAAGGGGATCGGCAGGAAACCTGCCGTCGAGCGTATCAAGACGTCGTTAGGCTTCAACGACATCACGACGATCCAGATCACCGGCACGAGCCACAGGACCGCGAAGCCGATGAGCACAAGCAGGATGACTCGATCGAACCAGCGGCTTTGTCCCTGCATTGTGGCGCCGAGGCTCATCGGTTCAATCCTCCCGCCGCCCGATATAGAGCTGCAGCATCGAGGCTAAGAACATCAGCGCGAAAAGCAGCAACGCCATTGCGGAGGCGTAACCGACCTGCCAGTCGCGGAAAGCCGTGTGATAGATGTACTGGACGAGGGTGCGCGTGCGGTCGCCGGGGCCGCCCTGGGTCATCAGCAGCGCCTGGCCGAAGACCTGGAACTGAAGCACGATCTGGAGCACCACGACGAGCATCACCGTGCGGCGGATTGCCGGCAGCGTGATTTTTGTGAGCACCGTCCAGCGCGACGCATTGTCGAGCTCGGCCGCTTCGTAAAGTTCTCCGGGAATCTGCTGCAGCCCGGCCAGGAACAGCGCCATGGGGAGGCCCACTGCCCACCAGAGCGTCGTCACCACGAGCGACGGCATGGCCCAGAACGAGTGTCCCAGGAAATCGATCGGCGCCATGCCGAGCGAGCGCAGGAAATGCGCGATCAGTCCCCGGTCGCCATTGAGCACCATCTGCCAGACCAGCGTGACGACGCTGACCGAGAAGACGCTGGATGCAAAGAAGATGCCGCGCAGGACCCCATGGATCCGGGTGCCCTGGTTGACCCCCAGGGCGAGCGCCAGCGACAGGACGGTCATGGCCGGGACCGTAAGCACCACGAAGGTGAGCGTGTTGCGGACCGTGCGCCAGAAGAGCGGGTCGTACCAGAGGTCTTCGTAGTTCAGGAAGCCGATATATTCGCGGTAGCCGCCGACGAGCTCCCAATCGTGCAGGCTGATCCAGAAGCCCTTGAAGAGCGGATAGACGAGAAAGACCAGGTAGACGAGCAGAAACGGCGCCAGGAAGAGATAAGCAGTCCAGGCATTGCTGCGGCCGGTGACGACGGAAGGCCGTTCGGCGAGAGTCGGCGCGACCGTTGTGGTGATGGTCATGAGACGCTCCTCGCAACGGCTTCGCCACGCGCGTCGAACAGGTGGGCGGACGCGGGCGTGACGGCAAGCTTGACCGTCTCGCCCAGACGCGCCGGGCAGTCACCGCCTTCTTCGGCCACAACCTGTGCCTGGCTGCTGCCGAGATCGATGTAGAGGAGCGTGGAGTTCCCGAGTTGCTCCACGACATCCACCCGACCGGCGAGTTCGCCCGAGCCGTTCGATACGAGCCTCAGATGTTCCGGGCGGATGCCGACGGTTACAGGCCCGGGCTCGATCGCTCGGCCCACCGGCACGGCAAGGGAAGCTGCGGCTCCGACATCGACCATCGCGCGGCCGGCACTCACCTCCTCCACGCGGCCTTCGAGGAAATTCATTTTCGGGCTGCCGAGGAACCCGGCAACGAACAGGTTTCTCGGGTTTCGATAAAGATCAAGGGGCGCGCCGACCTGTTCGATATGGCCCTCTCGCATGATGACGATCCGGTCGGCCATCGTCATGGCCTCCACCTGGTCATGGGTGACATAGATCATCGTCGCCCCGATGCTCTGATGGAGGCGCGCGAGTTCCGCCCGCATCTGTACGCGCAAGGCGGCATCGAGATTGGACAGCGGCTCGTCGAACAGGAACACTCTGGGCTTGCGCACGATGGCGCGCCCGATGGCGACGCGCTGACGCTGCCCGCCGGACATTTCGTGGGGCTTGCGTTTGAGGAGCGGTTCGATCCGCAGGATACGGGCCGCCTCCCCCACCCGGGTTTCAATCTCCGCCCTCGGCGTGCCGATATTGGCGAGGCCGAAGCCCATATTCTCGGCCGCCGTCATATGCGGATAGAGCGCGTAGTTCTGAAACACCATCGAGACGCCGCGATGGCGCGCAGGGGTTTCGTTGACACGCTCGCCGTCGATCAGGATCTCGCCACTGGTGATGGATTCCAGCCCCGCGATCATGCGCAGAAGTGTGGACTTGCCGCAGCCCGACGGGCCGACAAAGACGATGAACTCACCATCCTCAATGCGAAGCGAGGCGCCATGCAGCGCCTGGAAGACGCCATAGCGCTTGGTGATGTCCCTCAGCACTACGCTTGCCATCTAGCCTCCTCCCTGAGGCAATGCAGCTTCAGCTGCGTTGCTAAAATTTATTGCTTATAATATTAGCATACGTCAAGCCGAGATTCAGATATTGGAACTAGAGTGCCCGGCGCGCCGAGCAATTGTGGCCGAGGCCGTCATTCGCTAAGCCGGGTAAAGCCACGAGCGAGCAGACAGGTGAACCCCACCGGAAAACGCCCCACAATGATCGACGTCGCCAAGCGCGCGGGCGTGTCGCAGGCGACCGTTTCGTTCGTGCTCAACAACGTGTCGAACGCCAGGATTGCCTGGGACACCAGAAAGCGCGTGCTGGCTGCGGCCGAGGAGATTGGCTACCGCAAGCATCCGCTGCATCCTCCCGGCGACCATAACGTGCCGGTCATCGGGCTGCTTATAGACGAGCTGACCTCCACGCCGTTTGCCGCTCCGTTCCTTGAGGGCGCGCGCGACGAGGCGGCCGATGCCGATTGCGTAGTAGCCACCTTCTCGACGCGCGGCGACCGGAGTCTCGAGGAGGCGGCCCTTGATGTCCTTGCCGGCCGGCGGCTCGTCGGCATCCTCTATACGAGCCTGCTCACCAGGCTGGCCGAGCCGCCGGAGCGGCTGCGGACGATCCCGACCGTCCTGCTCAACTGCTACGACAAGGACGGATCCTATCCCTCCGTCGTACCTGGGGATGTCGCGGGTGGCCAGGTGGCAACGGAAGCGCTCTTGCGCGCGGGACACCGTCGGATCGCCCATATCGGCGGGGAATCCTGGATCGAGGCAAGCGGCGATCGCATTCATGGCTATCGCCAGGCGCTCGCCACCTGGGATGTTCCGTTCGATCCCGATCTCCTGCGCCCAGGCGGCTGGACGGTGCCGAGCGGCCGCACCACCACGCGCGAGCTGCTCGCCATGCGAAATCCTCCCACCGCGATCTTCTGCTTCAACGACCGTATGGCGATCGGCGCCTACGAGGCGGTCCGGGAACGGGGCCTGCGCATCCCTCGAGACATTTCGGTGGTCGGTTTCGACGACGAGGAGATATCGAGCTATCTCGATCCGCCGCTGACCACGGTGGACCTTCCCCACGACGCCATGGCGCGCTGGGCGGTCAGTCAGCTCCTCGACAACAGAGCGACGCTGAGCGCGGCGCGCAAATGGCGCAAATACAAGATGGAATGCGCGCTTGTCGAACGGGCGTCAGTCGGGACATACCTCAGGGTGCCCGTGTGAGGGCCAAGCACTTTGGAGTTGAACGCGCGGATGGTTTGCACGGCGAAGCTCCAGGTTTCCCCAGGAACGACCTGGTTGTCAGAACCTTCCGTGCAATAGGCGGAGGTCGACTTCGCGCTGGAGCCATGGCCTGAAATCGATCCCCGAGGCAGAACGTCTCCCGCGTCTCCGAGCCCAAGCCAAGGTGAGATTGCCGGAAATCCCGATCTAATAAATGATTGTGTCGAATACGTTTCGCTGATTAGCTGCCTTGCATGAGACCGGGACAAGATTGGTAAATGTTGTCCCGGGGAGGATCGCGATGCCGGTGCTTGAGGTTCGCCGCGTTTCCAAGAATTTCGGGGCCATCCGTGCTCTGACCGACGTCAGCTTCCAGGTGGAGCGGGGCGAAGTCGTGGGCCTGATGGGAGACAACGGCGCCGGCAAGTCGACCATGGTCAAGACGGTTGCCGGGAATTTCCCGCCGAGCCACGGCGAAATTGTCGTGGACGGTCAAGTTTGCCACTTCCACCAGCCCGCCCAAGCCCGCGCCGAGGGGATCGAGGTCGTTTATCAAGACTTGGCGCTTGCCGATAACCTGACCGCCGCGCAGAATGTCTTTCTCGGCCGCGAGATCAAGAAGGGTTTCTGGCCGATCAGGGTGCTCGACAAGCAGGCGATGATCGACCGCTCGGCAGCGCTGTTCAAGGAACTTAAATCGGAAACCCGACCGCGCGACCTCGTCAAGAAGATGTCGGGTGGGCAGCGCCAGGCGGTGGCGATCGCGCGGACCCGGCTCTCAAACGCCAAGCTGGTGTTGATGGACGAGCCGACCGCCGCCATCTCCGTACGTCAGGTGGCGGAAGTACTCGAATTGATCCGGCGCCTCAAGGCGCAGGGGGTCGGCGTCATCTTGATCAGCCACCGCATGCCTGACGTTTTCGCGGTCTCGGATCGTATCATCGTGCTCAGGCGAGGTTCGAAGGTTGCCGACAAGGAAGCCGACAAGACATCGCCAGAGGAAATCACCGGATTGATAACGGGAGCGATCCGTGGCGAATAGCGTTCGGGAGTCGGTCGAGCAAGCTGGCACGCCTGCCATGTCGGACTTCGTCTCGACCAAGGAACAGACGCCTCTCCAGCGCGTGATTTCAAGCCAATCTTTCTGGGTGACGATCGCGCTAATCGCTCTGGTCATTTTGATGACAGCCATGGAGCCGAGCTTCGGCACCTCCGAAAACGTCGCCAATGTCACGCGAAACTTCGCACCTTTTGGCATCATGGCGCTCGGCATGACGCTGGTGATCATCACCGGTGGCATCGATCTGTCGGTAGGCTCGATCATGGGCCTCGTCGCCATTGTCGCCGGCCTGTTCCTCACTTGGCACTATCCTTGGTACATCGCCTTCGCCATGGGACTTTTCTCCGGTCTGGCCTGTGGCGCGGTCAATGGGTTCTTTGTCGCCTATGTCGGAATGCCGTCCTTCGTGGTCACCCTCGGCATGCTGTCCCTGGCCCGCTCGCTGGCGGTGGTATTCTCCGCGAACCAGATGCTCTACCAGTTCGGGCCCGATGCTCCCATCGTGAAGGCGATCGGTCAGGCGAAATGGCCGCGGCATGGGCCCGAGGACTGGGCGCCGCACTGGATACCGGAACTGTCATCGCAGTTCTGGACCATGGTGATCCTGGCCCTGATTGTCGGCTTCGTGTTCAATTTCACTGCCTGGGCCCGGCATCTCTTCGCCATCGGCGGCAATGAGGAAGCGGCACGGCTCACCGGCGTTCCAGTCAACTGGATCAAATTCCAGGCCTATGTCTTTTCGGCTTTCACAGCCTCGCTCGCCTCTCTCCTGCTCCTTGGCTACAACGGCTCGGCCATCAATGCCATGGGCCAGGGCTATGAGCTGCGCGTGATCGCCGCAACAGTCATTGGCGGCGCCAGCCTCATGGGCGGCGCCGGCACGGCCTTCGGTGCGATCATCGGTTCGGCGTTCCTCGAGGTGATCAGGAATGCGCTGCTGATGGCCGGCATCGATTCAAACTGGCAGGGCGCCTTCGTGGGCGCGTTCATCGTTCTTGCGGTTCTTTTGGGCATGCAAACCGGCGGCAAATCGATCCTTGCCGCCTCGCTGGTAGCCTTGATGCCCAAAAGAAACCGCTAGAAGCTCGCCGGCGGGAGGCCTGCGGGACATCACACCTAGGAGGAGAACATCACATGAAAAAGTATCTGCTGACGGTGGCTGTGGCGCTTGGCGCAATGGTGCCCGCCGTTTCCGAAGCCCAGGAGAAATACACTTTCGCCCTGGTGCCGAAGAACATGAACAATCCTTTCTTCGATCAAGCTCGCGACGGCTGCAAGAAGGCCGAATCCGAATCGAATGGCGCCCTGGAGTGCATGTATATCGGCCCCGGCGAGCATGGCGGCGGCGACGAGCAGGTGCAGATCGTGCAGGATCTCGTGGCCAAGAGGGTGGACGGCATCGCCGTGTCGCCATCGAACGCCGCGGCGATGGCGGTTGCGCTACAGGCCGCCAAGGACGCCGGCATCCCGGTCCTCACCTGGGACTCCGACCTCCTGCCGGAAAACAAGGATCTTCGCGTCGCCTATATCGGCACTCATAACTATGAGATCGGCACGAACCTTGCCAAGCTTGCCATGCAGATCAAACCCGAAGGCGGCACGGTCTGCATCCAGTCGGGCGGCGCGGCGGCGGCCAACCACAATGAGCGCATGCAGGGCATTCGCGATACGCTTTCGGGCGCCAAATCGGCCGCCTCGCCCGGCGACCGCCTGACCGGCCAGAACGGCTGGACCGAAATCGAGGGCTGCCCGCTTTACACCGACGACGACTTCCCGCGCTCGGTGCAGCAGTTCGAAGACACAATGGCGAAGAACCCGGACCTCGACGCGTTCATCCCGACCGGGGGGTTCCCTCAGTTCATTCCCGATGCCAACCGTGCCGCGGTCGGTCCGTACAAGGACAAGATTGCCTCGAAAGCGCTGGCCCTTGTCGTCGCCGACACGCTTCCTGTGCAGATCGACCAGATGAAGGAAGGTTTGTCTCTTGGCCAAGTCGGCCAGCGGCCGTTCGAAATGGGCTACAAGACGATGCTGGCGCTGAAGGACATGAAGGACGGCAAGGCTCCGCCGACCGACCCGACCTACACCGGCCTCGACGTCTGCACTCCGGAGACGGCGGACACCTGCATCGCCAAATAGCGCTTTTACGCATGCGAACGCGGGCGGGAGGAGACTCCCGCCCTTTGACAAGGGGTTTCTATGTCGGAATTGTTCTCGCTCAAGGGCCGCATCGCATTGGTGACGGGAGCTTCGCGTGGCCTCGGCTTCGCCATGGCCAAGGCGCTTGCGGAAAGCGGCGCGACGGTGATCGTCAATGCCCGCGACATGGACGCCCTCTCCGCGGCGGCGGAAAGGATCGGCGCCGAAGCCCTGCCGTTCGATGTTACCGACGCGGCAGTCTCGAGGGCAGCGCTCGAAAGTATAGTCGAACGCCACGGCCGCCTCGATATTCTCATCAACAATGCCGGCATCCAGCATCGGAGGCCACTGGTCGAATGGGAGGACGAGGATTTCGAGCGGGTGATTGCCGTCAATCTTTCGGCCTGCTTCCGCATGATGCGCGACGCGGTGCGCCTGATGCTGCCAAACAAATTCGGGCGCATCATAAACACTGGATCGGTTGCAGCGATCCTTGGCCGTCCCACCATTCACGCCTATGTGGCAGCAAAGGCGGGCCTGCATGGACTGACACGCTCCACTGCAGCCGAGATGGGCCGTCACGGCATCACCATCAACGCGATCGCCCCCGGCTATTTCGCTACCGAACTCAACACAGCGCTGATGAACGACGAGGCCTTCACCAAATGGGTCGAGGAACGAACTCCTGCGGGCCGCTGGGCCCAGCCTGAGGAGCTCGGCGGAGCCGTGGTATTTCTCGCCTCCGACGCCGCCGCTTACGTCAACGGACATGTACTGGCCGTTGACGGGGTCTATCGGTTTCCCTCTGAACCGCGAACTGCCTTCACCCATCTCTCGGGAGGGCACGCCGGTCGCTGAACCGGCTGCCGTTGAGGAGCCGGTTTATGCTGCCGGCAGGCATCTCACCCAAAAATCGGAGCGAAGCCGTTGCAGATCATCGGTTGCCAGCTCTCCCATCGTATCGCCGAGGCTGCAGCGCGCCGTGAAACCAGCTTATGAAGTTCTCGATTGTGAATACGGGCAGCGATGTCGCGGCACGGATGTCGGCCGCGTAGGGAACCATGTTGGTGCATTCGAGCACGATGGCGCCGAGATCGGTATTGTCGCGAACGAGGGCGAGCGCAGCATCGACATTGTCTTGCCTGGCGGCGTCGACATCTAATTCCAGCTCATTGCCGAGGATGGCGCGGGTGAATTCGCGCCCGCCCTCCGTGCTGCCGACCGGAGTTCCCGGCGGCACTCCCGCCTTTTCGAGATGGAGTGGCGTTAGTGTCGAGGCGGAGATCGTCAATATGCCGGCGCGCTTTCCCTTGGGCAGGAGCCGGTTGACCATATCCACTTGCATCAAAGACGAGGTTGCCACCGGAACCCCGACGGCCAGGGCCAGTTCTTCCTGAAACAGCGACAGGAATCCGCAATTGGTGGTGACGCCATCGACCCCATCGGCGACAAGTTCACGCGCCGCGGCGATAAAGGCCTCGAGCAGGCCTTCGGCCCCCTTGAGCACCACACGGTCGGGCGTGGCGCTTCGTACGATCTTGTAATGCACCGGAAACGGCCAGGTCGTTGCGTTGCCCATGTCGCCCGGAATGCGGGGGAAGCGCGCGTCGAGCATCAATATGCCGACCGACGCGCCGTAGATTGATTTACCGCCAGTCACGCGCATAGTCCATCAATGGTCTTGAAAGCAGGGTGAACAAACCCCTCCTCGACGAAGAGGCGCGCGTGGCACTCCTTGACGGCCTCGGCTATCTCCTCGCGCCGCTTCGAAATGTGCCGGTCAACGAGATGAGAGGCCGCTGCGCCGTCCCGCGAAGCGATCGCCGCGAGTATTGCACGGTGCTCTCCTTGGGTGCGCGAGCGGCGGCTCTCCATGTCGACCCAGCGGAAGAACCGGATGCGGGCATTGATATTCTTGAGCGTGCGAATGAGTTCGCCGTTGCGGGTGAACGAGGCGATTGCCTCGTGAAAATATTCGTCGCAAGCGACAAGATCTTCCAGCGATGTGCCGGCTTCGCTCGACGTCCGATCGAGAAACGCGCCGATCTCGGCAAGCTCTTCGTCGCTTGCAAGTTCGACGGCAAGTTCAGCGGCGAAGCGTTCGATCGCCTGACGCAATTGGTAGAGGTTTTGCACCTCGGTCACTGAATAGGTCCGGCAGAAAAAGCCGCGGCCGCTCTCGAACGACAGAAAGCCTTCGGCGGCGAGACGGTTAAGCGCCTCGCGCAGCGGTGTGCGGCTTGCGTTGAGCTGGCGCGACAGCGCGACCTCGTTGATCCGCGCGCCCGGACGCAGGCGGAAATCGATCGTCATGGCCCGTATCTCGGCATGCAGGAATCAACCATTCCCTCATTCATCGGCCGGCTCTCCGCGCAACGCCACTTGACTCACCAAATGGAGGCCATCAGTATTCAGCCCTGTATACAATTTACGGCCCGAATTGGGAAGCAGCCTTTCCCGTCATGGTGCAGCCGATGAACGCCAAAATCCAGGCCAATACGCTCTGCGGCGCGGAAGCGATGGTCAGGATGCTGGAAGCCCATGGTGTAAAGCACATCTTCGGGCTTTGCGGCGACACCACGCTTCCGCTCTACGATGCGCTTTTCCGCCTCGACCATGGCATAACGCATCTATTGACCCGCGACGAGCGCCATGCAGCCTACATGGCTGATGCCTATGCCCGCGTCACCGGCCGGCCGGGCGCCTGCGAGGGACCGTCGGGCGGCGGCGCCACCTACATCCTGCCCGGTGTCGTCGAGGCGAACGAGAGTTCGATCCCTGTGCTCGCCATCAACAGCGATGTGTCGACCGGTTCGCGGGGCCGTTATCCGCTGACCGAACTCGACCAGGTCGCGCTGTTCAAGCCCGTCACCAAATGGAACGCATCACTGGATGATGCGCAGCGTTTGCCGGCAATGGTGCGCCGCGCGTTTCGCGAGATGACCACCGGACGGCCCGGCGCCGTGCATCTGGCGCTGCCCTTCGACACGCAGAAAAACCCCGTCACCCCTGACGAGATTTGGGCCGATGCGCGCCACCAGGTCTTTCCGGCGTTGCCAACAGCGCCGGATGCCGGAGCCGTAAGGGCCGCGGCCGAAGCACTCCTTTCTGCAAGAAGCGCAGTTGCAATCTGCGGCGGCGGCGTGGTGATTTCGGGCGCAATGGACCCGCTGCTCGAGCTTTCGATACTGCTCGACCTGCCGATAGCGACAACCGTCTCCGGACAGGGAGCGATCGCCGAAACGGACCCGCGCGCAGTCGGCGTCGTGGGCTCCAATGGCGGCGTCGCATCGACCAGGGTGGTCGTCGAGAACGCGGATCTGGTCCTCTTCATCGGCTGCCGCGCCGGCTCGGTAACCACCGAACGCTGGAGACATCCGACGGCGGGCGCGCGGATCGTCCATATCGATTGCGACCCGGCGGTGCTGGGCGCCAATTATCCGACCGAGGTCGCGGTCGCCGGCGACGCGCGCCTCGCATTGGAGATGATCGTCGCGGAGATTGCCGGGCGCAGCAGCAAGGGCGGCCATGACGGCGCGGCGCGGGCGAAGGCCGCCTGGGCGGCCAAGCACGCCGGGTTCGAGCCGCTCGCGGCCTCCTCGGAACGGCCGATCAGGCCGGAGCGCGTCATCGGCGCTCTGCATAAGCTGCTGGGTGCGGACGCCATCATCTGCGCCGATCCCGGCACGCCCTGCCCCTATTTTTCGGCGCATTACCGTTGGCCGACTGCCGGGCGGCATTTCATCACCAATCGCGCTCACGGCGCATTGGGTTTCGCCATGGGCGCGGCGATCGGCGCGCATGTCGGCCGTCCTGGCGTCAAGACGGTGGCGGTGATGGGCGACGGCTCCTTCGGCATGAGCGTCGGCGAACTGGAAACCGTCATCCGCCACAACATGCCGATAACCTTCATCACATTGTCGAACGGCGCCTTCGGCTGGATCAAGGCCGGGCAGCGCTCGGGCTTTGGCGCACGCTTCCACAACGTCGACTTCACCCGCACAGACCATGCGGCGGTTGCGGCCGCTTATGGGCTGAAGAGCTGGCGGGTGGAGGATCCCGGCGAACTCGAGGCGACACTGAAGCGCGCGCTCGAAGCCAGCGGACCGACGCTGGTCGACATCGTCACACAGCCGCTCGACGAGGCCGCCGCCCCCGTTTCGGAATGGGTCGCCTGATGTCGACGGCCGCCGATCATAAAAAGCCGCCGGTCGTGGTGATCGGCGCCGGCATCGTCGGCGTGTCGACGGCTATCTGGCTACAGCGCGACGGCCACGACGTCATCCTCGTCGACCGCGCCGAACCGGGCGAAGGCACCAGCTACGGCAATGGCGGCGTGCTCGCCTCCTGCTCAATCGTGCCGGTCACGGTTCCCGGCCTGCTGCGCAAGGCGCCGCGCATGCTGTTCGATCCTCACGAGCCGCTGTTCCTGAAATGGTCCTATCTGCCGCGCCTTGCGCCGTGGCTACGCCGCTACCTCGCCCATTGCACACCCGAGCACGCCCGGCGCATCGCCGCCGCTCTCGCACCGATCATCGGCGACAGCTTGGCCGACCACCAGGCGCTTTCGGCCGGCACCGGCGCAGAAAGATGGCTGACGCCGTCCGACTACGTCTTTGTCTACAATGATCGCGCGCATTTTGACGGCGATGTCTTCGGCTGGGGAATCCGAAAAGACCACGGCTTTGTCTGGGACGAACTGGCGGGCGAGGCCCTGCGTACCTACGAGCCAGCCTTGGCGCCGCATCTCGGTTTTGCCGTACGCCTTGCTGGTCATGGGACGATCATCGACCCCGGCCGCTATGTTAAGGATCTGGCCGCCCATGTCGTAGCTCAGGGTGGTCGCATCCTTCGCGGTGAGGCGACCGACTTCGTCCGCAAAGATGGCCGCGTCGTTGGCGTCCGCATCGGCGGTGAAACGCTTCCTTGCTCTGCCGTCGTGTTGGCTACAGGTGTGTGGTCGAAGCCGCTCTGCCGCAAGCTCGGGATCGACGTGCCGCTCGAAAGCGAGCGCGGCTACCATGTCGAGCTTTGGGAGCCGAGCGTCATGCCACGCGCTCCATGCATGATCGCGTCCGGCAAATTCGTCATGACGCCAATGGACGGACGGCTGCGGCTTGCCGGGATCGTCGAATTCGGCGGCCTCGACGCATCGCCCTCGCGCGCGCCTTTCGACCTGCTGATGCGCAATGTCCGCGCCGCTCTGCCGGGCCTGCGATGGAAGGACGAGACCGAATGGATGGGCCACCGCCCTGCGCCCGCGGATTCGATTCCCCTGATAGGCAAAGTGCCGGGTGTCGAGGGCGCCTGGCTAGGTTTTGGCCATCACCATGTCGGGTTGACGGGCGGTCCAAAAACAGGCCGCATCCTGGCGCAACTCGTTTCGGGGCGAAAGCCGAATTTAGACCTTGCCCCATACGCCCCTTCTCGGTTCCAATAGGAATACCAGAAAGACGTCCCGGGGAATTTCACATCAAGCATCGCATAATGGGAGCCGACCAGATGAAGCGCTTTTCGACATTTCTCGCCACCACCATGATGACCACGATCGCGGCTACCGCCGCGCTTGCGGAAAAATGGGACATGCCGATGGCTTATCCCGCGACCAACTTCCATTCCGAGAATGCCGTCGCGTTCGGCAAATGCGTAACCGACGGCACCGGCGGCGCGCTGGAGATCGTCAGCCATCCGAACGGTTCGCTGTTCGCAGGCAATGACATCAAGCGCGCTGTCCAGACCGGCCAGGCGCCGATCGGTGAACGCCTGATTTCTTCCCATGCGAACGAGAATCCGCTGTTCGGCGTCGATTCCATTCCCTTCCTCGCAACGTCCTTCGCCGATTCAGAAAAGCTCTGGGACGCGGCAAAGGAGAAACTGGCTGCGGCGCTCGATGGCCAGAACCTCGTTTATATATACGCCGTGCCATGGCCGCCGCAGGGTTTCTATTTCAAGAAAGAGGTGAACTCTGCCGCCGACATGAAGGGCATCAAGTTCCGAGCTTACAACACGGCGACCGCCCGCATCGCCGAACTTGCCGGCATGGCGCCGGTGCAGATCGAGGCGGCCGAACTCAGCCAGGCTTTGGCGACGGGCGTCGTCGAGAGCTTCATCTCGTCGGGCTCGACCGGCGTCGATTCGAAGGCATGGGAGAGCTTGACGCATTTCTACGACGTCCAGGCCTGGCTGCCGCGCAATGTCGTCTTCGCCAATAAGGACGCGTTCACTGCACTCGATGAGGCGACGAAGAAAGTCGTTATGGATTGCGGCGCGGAAGCGGCATCGACCGGCGCCAAGAAATCCGAAGATCTGACGGCGGGCTATCTGAAGACGCTCGCCGACAACGGCATGACTGTCAGTGCGCCCAGCGATCAGTTGAAGAGCGATCTCGCCGGCTTCGGCGCAGTTATGACCGAGGAATGGATCAAGGCCGCCGGTGAGGACGGCAAGGCGATCATCGACGCCTATCGCGCCCAGTAGTCGGCGGCATTCACGGCCCGGGTCTCCCGGGGCCGCTCCCCAACCGGTCGAAGGAAGGCACGAAATGCCTGTTGCCGCGCGCGCAATCCGCCGTAGCCTTGATGCACTATATGACGGAGCCGGCGCATTGTCGGCGCTCTGCCTTCTGGCAATCCTCGTCGTCATCACCCTGCAGGTCCTGGCGCGCTGGTCCGGGGTCCCTTTTCCCGGCTCCAGCGAATATGCCGGCTATCTCATGGCAGCTGCGTCGTTCCTGGCCTTCGCCCACACGCTCAACCGCGCCGCCCACATCCGGGTCAACCTGCTTTTGAGCGTGCTCGGCGAGCGGCGCTTCTGGGGCGAGCTCTGGTGCCTGGTCATCGCCTGCGCCGCCTCGACCTATCTCGCCTGGTTTGCAGTCCGGGCGGTCTACTGGTCGTGGAAGCTGCACGATGTCAGCCAGGGCCAGGACGCCACGCCTCTGTGGATCGCCCAGGCGCCCATGGCGGTCGGCGCAGTCATTCTCGCGATCTGCTTCCTCGATAATCTGGTGACGCTGATCGCCACCGGCCGCGACAACATCCGCCTCGATCTTGCCGAACAGAGCAGGGCGGAGTGATGGAACAGTTCTACGCCATCGGCCTCTTCCTCTTCGTCCTGTTCGTGCTGCTCGGCTCGGGCGTCTGGATCGGACTCGCCTTGCTCGGCGTCGCCTATTTCGGCATGGAGATCTTCACGTCGCGCCCGACCGGCGACGCCATGATGACGGTGATGTGGCGCTCCGCCTCGTCATGGTCGCTCACGGCGCTCCCGATGTTTATCTGGATGGGCGAGATCCTTTACCGTACGCGCCTGTCCGAAGACATGTTCAAGGGCCTGGCGCCTTGGATGGCGCGGCTTCCCGGCGGGCTGATGCACACTAACATCGCAGGCTGCACAGTCTTCGCCGCGGTCTCGGGATCCTCCGCGGCAACGCTGACCACAGTCGGCAAGATGACCATCCCGGAGCTGCGCAAGCGCCGATATCCAGAGCGCATGGTGATCGGAACGCTGGCGGGCGCCGCCACGCTCGGACTTTTGATCCCGCCCTCGCTCACGCTGATCGTCTATGGCGTCAGCATCAACGAATCGATCACCAAGCTGTTCATGGCCGGCATCATCCCCGGCCTCATCCTGTCAGCGCTGTTCATGTGCTATGTAGTAGCCGTCTCACAGCTGTCGAAGAGCTACAATCCGGCGCCGGAGCCGCATATGGCCTTCAGGGAAAAGGTCAGGCAGTCGCGTTTCCTTATCCCCGTCTTCACGCTTATCCTGCTCGTCATCGGCTCAATGTATGTCGGCGTCGCCACGGCGACCGAAGCCGCGGCCATCGGCGTCATCGGCTCGCTGATTCTTGCTTTGTGGCAGGGCTCCCTGACCCGCCAGGCTTTCTTCGAAACGCTGATGGGCGCCGCCCGCACGTCGGCGATGATCGCTTTCATTCTCGCGGGCGCCGCCTTCCTGTCGCTCGCCATGGGTTTCACCGGCCTGCCGCGCGGGCTGGCCCAGGTGATCGCCGCGATGGAGCTGTCGCGCTTCGAGCTGCTCATGGTGCTGATGGTCTTCTACATCGTGCTCGGCTGTTTCCTGGACGGCATCTCCATCGTCGTGCTCACCATCGCCATCGTCGAGCCGATGATCCGCCAGGCCGGCATCGATTTCATCTGGTTCGGCATCTTCGTCGTGCTGGTGGTCGAGATGGCGCAGATCACACCCCCTATCGGCTTCAACCTCTTCGTGCTGCAGGGTATGACCGGGCACGATATGGGCTATATCGCGCGCGCCGCCTTCCCGATGTTCCTCATCATGGTGCTGATGGTGTTTATTCTCATCGCCTTTCCGGAACTGGCTACATGGCTGCCGGACAATATGCGCCTGGCAGGTTGAGCACATCCGCAGTGGATCGATCGCATAGTCCCGGACTGGTGCTTCGCCTGATCGCGATCGTCATGATGGCGCAGTTCGTCGTCACCGGCAGTGCGGCGCCGATGCCGATTGCCCGGGGTTTGGCGTGAGCCTTCTGCTGCGCCCCTTCGCCGCGGCGGCGCGTTATGGGCGTTCGATCCTCGTCCTCGGCCTTGCCCTGGGTGTCGCACTTCCGGATCTGGCTCTTGCGATGAAGCCCTGGATCGGCGAACTGGTCGCGGGGCTGCTGTTCATTTCCGCGCTGCGCGTCGGACCGCGCCAGGCGTTCGGAGCCCTCGCCGACATGCGCACCTCGCTCGGCTTCGCGCTCGCCTGCCAGATCGTCTTTCCAGTTGCCGCGATCCTTGCCTTCGCTCTCGCTGGATGGAATAGCGCGCTCGCGACCGGGCTGGTGCTGATGATGGCCGCGCCGCCGATTTCGGGAAGCCCGAACCTCACCATCCTGACCGGAAACGATCCGGCGCCGGCACTGCGCCAGTTGGTGATCGGCACCGCCATGCTGCCGGCAACTGTGATCCCGGTATTCTGGTTGGCGCCCGGTCTTGGCGAGGCGGGCGAAGTTGTCGGCGCAGCAGCTCGGCTTCTCCTCATCATCGGCGGTGCGGCGGGCGCGGCATTCCTGATCCGTGGTTTCGTGCTCAAGAATCCTTCGCCGGAAATCATGGGAGCTATCGACGGTCTGTCGGCGATTGCCATGGCCATCGTGGTGATCGGGCTGATGTCGGCTGTCGGCCCGGCGATCCGGTATCAGCCTGACGCATTGCTGCTCGCGCTCGCGGTCGCGTTCGCCGGCAATTTCGGCCTTCAGATTGCGATGGCGATCGTGCTGCGTCGCCATGCGCCCGGCGACAGCGTCGCGCCGCTGGCGATCGTCGCCGGAAATCGCAACATCGCGTTGTTCCTGACCGCGCTTCCCGCCGCCGTGTCGGACCCTCTGCTCCTCTTCATCGGCTGCTACCAGATCCCGATGTATCTGACGCCCATCCTGCTCGGGTGCCTGTACAAGCCGACGGCTGCGCGATGAATCGCTTGTTGTTGGTTATCTGAGAGCGATCGCGCCGATGCGCGAGCCGAGCACGTGGTTGTGTTGATTCATGAGCGGATGACACCTTGAAGGGATCGGCTGAATGGCCAGTAGACGTTTGCACTTGTCCCTTGAACGGCGGCCAACTCACTCTCCATCGTGAGGCGTCCAGCGAGCCTAGCGGGCGGCTGATGTGAAGGAGATCGGCCTTGTAGCGGTCAACGCCCCTAAGTCGCGTTCGAGGGCTACGAACTCCTCGATCAACCGCGTGCCCAGCGCCCGCACCGCCGGGGACGACTGGCGGTCGCGGTGGATCAGGAGGCCGATTTCGCTGGCGGAAAGATCGGGTTCCGCCATCGGAATATGGACGAGTTCGCCGCTCTTCAACTCATCCACAAAACCGGTCGGGGTGAAGAAGCCGATGCCGAGACCGGCGAGCATCACTTCCTTGGTCATGGGCAGCGAGTTGGTGAGCAGCACCGATTTGAACTGCGCGCCGCTGTGGGTGAACTCGGCCTCGGCTGTGGCATTCAATATCCACGGATCGCTGAGCATGCAGACAGGATAGGCGGCGCAGTCGGTGAGCGTCACTTCCTTTCATGAAGCGTTATTCCGCGGGTAATAAGATCGCCGCTAACATCGTGCGATCGGGCCGCTTCGGTCCTGTCCTGGGACTCAGCGGCTACTACATGACCGCTCCAGGTTACTTCGCGGGCAATGTCGACTACACCGGCTTCTTTCTGCATCACTGCGTGCACTATATGGACCTGGTTTCCTTCCTCGTCTCACCAGTCGCAAAGCTCACGGCGCGCAAGGTCGAAAAGCAACCCGGCAAGGTGCTCTTTCACATCCATTTCGATTTCGAATGCGGGGCTATCGGTACGATTGCCATGGGTACGATCCAGTCGCGAGGTGCGCCCGTGGAACGTATTGAACTGATGGGCGATCACCAGCGCATTGAGGTCGAAAACGTCGTCGAGATCCGGTGGAACCGCAATCCACCCTTTAAAGTAGACGATCCAGGAGCGATCCTCTCCGATACAACGGACAGCCTCACGTGGAAGCCAAATTTCACCGCTGCCGCGAGCGAGGATCCAAAAGGCTATCATTCCCTTCTTGCCGACGTCATTCCGGCGCTTAGTGGCGGCGCAACAGCAGCCCCCAACATTCACGACGGTGTCGTCGCCATGGAGCGGCTGGAGACGCTTCGGCGTGAGCTCGATCTGTGAGTACCATCCGACAGGCACAAAGAGGTCAACAAACGAAAACTCCGGTCACCCAGTCTGTGAAACGGCGCCGAAAGTTGCCCCCGAGCTGTGGGCGTAAGGCCTTGATTTGCAGAGGCATTATTGAAAACGGATGGGGGTCACAATCGGCGCCGATGATGACCTCACCCCGGCGCAATGATTTGCAAGTAAATTCATGCACTTGACAGCAGTCAGCCCCCGGGGTCAGCAGCTGATGCTGATTCACGCGCCAGTTCTTCTTGCAGGTTTGAGCGAGCTTAACGATGGGCCGAATGCCCTTGACAAAATAGCGATCGCCCGCTCAATTCGATGCATTCACCAGGGGAGTCCCGGCAAGGGGCTGAGATACTGCTGGCTTTTGCGGCGCAGTGACCCGTTGAACCTGATCCAGTTCATACTGGCGTAGGGACGGTGCAAGCGCTTTGCGGGAGTTCATGCCCGAAATCCTGTAAACAGGCAGGCCAGAGCGTCTTTTCATCCTTCCGGCACAGAACTGGGTCTCCAATGCATGAGCAAAGGAGCCTCAAATGAATGCCATCACTCCCACGGTTTCGACGGGACCGCTGCCCGCCTCAAGGAAAATCCACAAACCCGGCTTGATCCACCCGCAGATCAGGGTGCCGATGCGGGAAATCGCCGTCCATCCGACGGCAGGCGAACCGCCTGTCACCGTCTATGATCCGTCCGGCCCCTATACCGATCCGACAGTCGAAACGAGCATCGAGAAAGGCCTTGCCCGGCTTCGGCAAGCATGGATCGAGGCGCGCGGCGATGTCGAATTCCAGGAAAGCCGCAGCGTCCGGCCGGAGGACAACGGATTTGCGTCCGGCAAGCGGCTGACGCCGGAATTTCCCGTCCGCTATCGGTCATTGAGGGCCAGAGCCGACAAGGCAGTGACGCAGCTTGCCTATGCGCGCGCCGGCATCATCACGCCGGAGATGGAATTCGTCGCGATCCGCGAAAATCTCGGCCGCGAGATCGTGCGCGGCAGCGTGCTGCGCGACGGCGAAGCCTTCGGCGCCGCGATCCCCGACTTCGTCACGCCGGAATTCGTGCGCGACGAGGTGGCGCGCGGGCGGGCAATCATTCCGGCCAACATCAACCACCCCGAGTGCGAGCCAATGATCATCGGCCGCAATTTCCTGGTGAAGATCAATGCCAATATCGGCAATTCCGCCGTCACCTCGTCGATGGCCGAAGAGGTCGAAAAAATGGTCTGGGCGATCCGCTGGGGAGCCGACACCGTCATGGACCTGTCGACCGGCCGCAACATCCACAACATCCGCGAATGGATCATCCGCAATTCGCCGGTTCCGATCGGAACCGTGCCGCTCTACCAAGCGCTCGAAAAGGTCGGGGGCATCGCCGAGGACCTGACCTGGGAAGTCTACCGCGACACGCTGATCGAACAGGCCGAGCAGGGTGTCGACTATTTCACGATCCATGCCGGCGTGCGGCTGCACTACATCCCGCTGACGGTTGATCGGGTCACGGGCATCGTGTCGCGCGGCGGCTCCATCATGGCGAAATGGTGCCTGCATCATCACCGCGAAAGCTTCCTCTACGAGCATTTCGAGGAAATCTGCGACATCGCCAGAGCCTACGACGTGTCCTTCTCGCTCGGCGACGGCCTTCGGCCCGGCTCGATCGCCGACGCCAACGACGCGGCGCAATTCGCCGAACTGGAAACGCTTGGCGAGCTGACAAAGATCGCCTGGGCCAAGGATTGCCAGGTCATGATCGAGGGTCCCGGCCATGTCCCCATGCACAAGATCAAGCAGAACATGGACAAGCAACTCGAAGTCTGCGGCGAGGCGCCCTTCTACACGCTTGGACCGCTGACGACGGACATCGCGCCGGGCTACGACCATATCACGTCCGGCATTGGCGCTGCCATGATCGGCTGGTTCGGAACGGCCATGCTCTGCTACGTCACGCCCAAGGAGCATCTCGGTCTTCCCGACCGCAACGACGTCAAGACCGGTGTCATCACCTACAGAATAGCCGCGCATGCCGCCGACCTCGCCAAGGGTCATCCGGCGGCGAAGCTCCGTGACGATGCGCTGTCGCGGGCGCGGTTCGAGTTTCGCTGGGAGGACCAGTTCAACCTGTCGCTTGACCCCGAAACGGCGCGTTCCTTCCACGATGAGACCTTGCCGAAGGAGGCGCACAAGCTGGCGCATTTCTGCTCCATGTGCGGGCCGAAATTCTGCTCGATGCGCATCTCCCACGACATCCGGGCCGAGGCACAGAAAGAGGGCATGGCGGCAATGGCGGCAAAATACCGCGAGAGCGGCGACCTCTATATGCCGGTGAACGAGGCCAGCGAAGCGCCGCCCGCGCCAAAGGCGCCGTCATGAGGGTGCTGGTCAAGGGGGCCGGCGTCGCCGGCCTCGCTGCGGCCTTCGAACTCGCCGCCCGCGGGGCGGCGGTGACCGTCGTTGAGGTCCGGCATTGCCTTGGCGGCAACGCATCGTGGATGGCCGGCGGCATGCTGGCACCCTGGTGCGAGCGTGAGAGCGCCGAGCAGCCGGTGCTGGATCTGGGCCTCTGCGCTGCCGACTGGTGGGATGCAGCGCTGCCGGGTCACGTCACCCGAGCCGGAACGCTCGTCGTCGCGATGCCGCGGGATGCGGGCGAACTCGACCGCTTTGCAAGCCGCGCCTCGGGCCATCGGCGGGTTGATGAGGACGAAATCGCGCTCCTGGAACCAGACCTCGCCGGCCGTTTCCAGCGCGGGCTGTTTTTTCCGGGCGAAGCCCATCTCGATCCCCGCCGTGCCATGGCGGCACTTTATGAAAAGCTCGCCGCAAGAGGCGTCGAATTCCGCTTCGGAGTCGACGCTCGGCACCTAGCGGGCTTTGAACGCGAGATCGACTGCACCGGAATAGCGGCCGGCGATGCAAGACTTCGCGGCGTTCGCGGCGAAATGCTGATCCTGCATGCGCCCGATATCTCACTGTCGCGACCGGTAAGGCTACTGCACCCGCGCTTGCCGCTCTATCTGGCGCCGCGCGCCAACCACCACTTCATGGCGGGCGCAACGATGATCGAGAGCCTGCCTGCGGGACCGGCCACGGCGCGCTCGATGATGGAACTCCTGAACGCCGCCTATTCCGTTCACCCGGCCTTCGGCGAAGCTGCGATCGTTGAGACCGGCGTCGGCATTCGCCCGGCCTTTCCCGACAATCTGCCGCGCGTCGAAAGGCAAGGCGGAACCGTCGCGATCAACGGGCTCTACCGACACGGCTTTCTTCTTGCCCCCGCCATGGCGCGACAGGCGGCTGACCTTGTTTTCGATCAAGACAAACCAGCGGAGCATGCTGATGAAACTGACAGTCAACGGCGAAGCGCATGAGGTTGCCGCAGCCACGCTGGCGGAGTTGCTTGCCGCCCTCGACTATGAGGGCAATTGGCTCGCAACGGCCGTGAACAGCGACGTCGTGCATGCAGCCGACCGAGCGCGGTTCCAGTTGAACGACGGCGACCGGATCGAAATCCTCGCACCCATGCACGGGGGATAGCATCATGCTTGACCTTTATGGAACGAAGCTTCCGTCGCGCCTGCTTCTCGGCACCGCGCAGTACCCCTCGCCCGCTATCCTTGCCGACGCGGTCAAGGCATCTTGCGCGTCTGTGGTGACCGTCTCTTTGCGCCGCGAAATGGCAGGCGGCAGAGGTGGGGAGAAATTCTGGTCGCTGATACAATCGCTACGGCTATGCGTCCTGCCCAACACCGCCGGTTGCCACTCCGTCAAGGAAGCCGTCACGACTTCGAAAATGGCGCGCGAGGTTTTTGGCACGAACTGGATCAAGCTCGAAGTGATCGGCAATCATGATACGCTGCAGCCGGATGTCTTCGGCTTGGTCGAGGCCGCGCGAATCCTGTGCCACGACGGTTTTGCCGTATTTCCCTACACCACGGACGATCTCGTCGTTGCGGAGCGGCTGCTCGCGGTGGGCTGCAAGGTCTTGATGCCGTGGTGCGCGCCGATCGGTTCGGCGCTCGGGCCGGTGAACGCCACCGCGCTCCGCTCGATGCGCGGCCATTTCCCGGATATCCCGCTGATCGTGGATGCGGGCCTCGGCCGCCCATCGCACGCTGCACTCGTGATGGAACTCGGCTTCGACGCGGTGCTCCTCAACACGGCGGTGGCCAAGGCCGCCGACCCCGTTGGCATGGCGCGGGCGTTCGGCAAGGCAGTCGATGCCGGCCGGGAAGCCTATCGCTCGGGACTGCTCGAGCCGCGCGATGTCGCCGTGCCATCGACGCCGACAATTGGCCGGGCGGTCTTTCAATGAATCTCGATCCTTTTTATCTGATCGTCGACAGCACCGCCTGGATTGAAAGGCTCGCGCCGCTTGGCGTCAGGCTGGTGCAGCTTCGCATCAAGGATCTCGACGAGTCCGGGCTGCGTGCGGAGATCCGAAAAGCCAAGGCTTTGTGCGCCCGACACCAATGCCAACTCATCGTCAATGATCATTGGCGGCTGGCGATCGAGGAAGGCTGCGACTTCATCCACCTTGGCCAGGAAGACATGCAGGCGGCCGACCTTTCCCGGATAAGGGCCGCAGGTCTCCGTCTCGGCCTCAGCACGCATGACGATGCCGAACTGGAAACCGCCCTGGCGGTCAAGCCGGACTATATCGCGCTCGGCCCGATCTATCCGACCATACTGAAACAGATGAAATGGGCGCCGCAGGGGCTCGAGCGAATTGGAGAATGGAAACGCCGGGTTGCACCGACACCGCTGGTTGCCATTGGCGGCCTCAATCCCGAAAGGCTCGAGGGTGTCTTCGGCGCTGGCGCCGACAGCGCGGCGGTGGTGACGGACATTACACTGAATGCCGATCCGGAAGCGCGAACGCGCGAGTGGATAGAAAAGACAGACCGATGGCGTTGAGACGAGAACCCCATGTGCTTGTCGTCGGCGGATCGGATTCCAGCGGCGGCGCCGGCATTACTCGCGATGTCGAGACGATCGCGGCCCTCGGCGTGCGCACCTGCATCGCCGTTACCGCAGTGACGGTGCAGACGCATGAAGCCGTCCTGGAAACCCATCATTTGCCACCCAGCCTGGTGGCCGATCAGATGCGCGCTGCGCTACGGGCCAACAAGGTGGCGGCCATCAAGATCGGCATGCTCGCGACGGCGCAGATCATCGCTGCCGTTGTGGCCGTGCTGCGCGAAAATCGGCATGTCCCGGCAGTGCTCGACCCGGTGCTGGCCTCCTCTTCGGGCGGACCGCTTCTGGAGGCTGGCGCGATCGGCGCCATGAAGCGTGACCTCATGCCGCTTTGCGGTCTCGTCACACCCAACCTCATCGAACTGGCGGCCCTTTGCGGCTTACCAACGGCGGTCGACGACGGCGGGATATTGCGGCAAGGACAAGGATTGCTGGACGCCGGGTCGCAAGCCCTGCTGATCAAGGGCGGTCACGCAACGGGGTCTCGATCGAAGGATATTCTGCTGCGGCCGCGTCAACCGCCAATCCGCTTCGATGCGCCCCGCCTTGCCGGTTCGATGCGCGGGACCGGCTGCATGCTGGCCAGCGCGATTGCCGCGCATCTGGGAAACGCGAGGTCACTTGAAGACAGCGTACGCAAAGGCAAGCGGTTTGTTTTCATGAAGCTTCGAAAAATCGACACACTATTACAAGGAGACCACCGTTCCGTGAAGTTTGAACCTGGATAGTTGCTGCATTTATGCGCATGCGAGATAAGGCGGAACTGATCCGCGTTGTCCCCAATCCAAAGTCATCGAAGCCGGTTGGGAATAGTCGAGAGGAACGATTCAAGCGTTAGAACGGCCATGATCAAAGGTTGGTGTTCCCGATAGGGCCTCGCTGTCGCATGTATCAGAATCGAAGCGAGCCCGGTTAGCAAGCTGCCAGGCGGAGCCGCGCCTTCGTGGACGACCTACGCTTGGAGACAAGCCCGTCATGCCCGCTGGTGAACTCGGTAGGTAGCTGGGCGGCATCATCAAGGCTCGTCGTGCCCCGTTTCATCAACAAAGGCGCGCTGCGGTGGATACCAGCTGCGCCACTCCACCTTAAATCGGCGGTGCCAAAATCTCATTTTTCGCGTGAACGGAGGGTTGATCCGCGCACCCGGTCGGGATAACATGACAATTGCAGTTAAGTTTAGCCGCGGCCGCAGCGAGGCTGGCCCTTTTACGCGCGGCGTCCTCGAAATCTTGAAAACTGGACTGAGCGCCTGCCCCCGGCCTCTGCATAAAATGGCGTCCGCAGGAATGCTCGACAAGAATCAGATTGCAGCAGAACAGGCCACCTTTCGAGCTTTCGCCAACAGCTATATGCGCGAGCTGAATTCCGGGATTCCGGTGTTCCATCGCGTTGGAGAACGGAATTTCGATTGCGTGGAGGTTTCGCTCCCGTCGCGGCGAGCCCTCCTGCGTATCGAAATCAAATCCCGATCGCTTTGCGGAATGCACCTCTTTGGACGCATCTGGATGCGGCAGGATGCCAGTACAAACTGGTACGAAATAGAGCCAATCCTGGCCGTGCATCTGCTTGTGCTGGGAGCCAGAGAAGCTGGATCGACCACGCACCGACAGGTCGATGTAGAGCTTCTCGAACGGATTTTTCAGAGCTGCCAGGCGACGAAGCGTTATCTCGATGCCGCCGATCTGGCCCCGTCGCCGGTCGGCTTCATAGCTGCGGAACAATCCCTGTATTTCGGGCATCCGCTGCATCCGACGCCCAAAAGCCTGCAAGGCATGACGAATTGGCAGCAGACCGCCTATGCGCCGGAATTGCGCGGCGGTTTCCAGTTGACCTATTTCGCCGCCGCCGCCCACCTTGTCCGCGAGGATTCCGCCGGCGTGGCGGTGACGCCGATTATCGAATCGCTGCTGGGGGATGATGCCGGCAAAGTGAACCCCGGCGATGGCGAAATACTCATGCCAATGCATCCGCTGCAAGCGGAGGCATTGATGCTCGACCCGAAAGTGCGGTCACTCATGGCTTCGGGACAGATCCGCCATCTTGGACCGGCGGGACCCCTGTTCACGGCGACCTCTTCTGTACGCACCGTCTATTGCGAGGATGCGGCGTGGATGCCGAAATTCTCGCTGCCTGTCCGCATCACCAACTCGAAGCGCGTGAACAGGCGGCATGAACTGGAGGCCGGTGTGGCGCTGGCGCGCCTGTTCGAGCGCGCCGGGATCAACACTTCCGATCCGCGTCTCGGCTTTCTTCACGACGGCGCATATTTGACGCTGGATATCCCCGGACAGGCCGAGAGCGGATTTGAAGTCATCTTCCGCGAAAATCCGCTCCGGCATCGCGCCGGCGATCCGGTGATAACCGTTTCGGCGCTGACGGCCGAGCCGCGTCCCGGACGGGTATCTTTGCTCGAGAGCATCGTTCGACGTGTCGCGCGCGATAAAGATGTTTCCGCGGGGGAAGCGTGCCGCCGCTGGTTCGCATGCTATCTGGACTGCGCGCTCGACCCGCTGGTCCGGCTCTACGACAGGTTCGGGGTCGCGCTGGAGGCGCATCAGCAAAACAGCCTGCTCGATCTTTCACGGGAGGGGCTCCCGAGCCGATATCTCTATCGCGACAGCCAGGGGTTCTACCTTTCGAGCAGCTTCAAGGCACGGTGGTATGGCCTGGTGCCCGAGGTCGCTCATATCCGCAGCCTTTTCTTCGAGGATCGTGAAATTCGCGAGCGGTTCTCCTACTACCTCATCGTCAACCAGATCTTCTCGGTTGTCGCGCGCGCCGGACATGACGGCCTGGCAAGTGAGGCCGAGCTGCTCGGCATCCTGCGCGCGCGGCTCAAGAAGCTTGCAGGAGAGCTCACTGGCGCGGGCGGGGAATTCGTAACCGGCCTGCTGGACAAGCCGAACATCACCGCAAAGGCCAACCTCGCGATCCGGCTCCAGGATGTCGATGAACTGGCCGACGGTAGCAGCACAATCTACACGCATTTTCCCAATCCGCTGAGCCGCGCAGGGCTGTTCATCGCCGCGGAGCAGGCGCATGCCATTGCCTCTTGATCTCCATGGCATGCCCGAGCTGCGCGTGATGCGCCAGCTTGCGGAAGCTCTGGTCTATGAAGGCCTGGTCGATTGCGAGGTGACGCGACGCGGCGGGAAATGCCGCTTCGAATGGCGCCAGGGCGGCGCCAGGATACGCTGCGAGGGCTCGATCGGCGCCTTCGGCCGGGTCAGGATCGCTCCCGAAACGCTCGATCAGGGTTACGGCGATCGTTGGCGGCCGGCGACCCTCGACGATCTTCTGGCGAGCACAAACGCCTGTCTCGAACGCCGGGCGCAGCTTGCATTCGAGTTGGAGCGGACGCTTGGCTTCAGCGCCTGGAACGCTACGAACCTCCCCCTCCGGCCGCGCCGCGATTTGCCGTTTGCACAATTGGATAGCGCGATGGACGAGGGCCATCCGTATCATCCGTGTTTCAAGGCGCGCACCGGCTTCGACTATGACGACCATGCGGCGTACGGCCCGGAAGCGGGCAATGCGTTTCAACTGGCCTGGCTGGCGGTCGCACCCGAACGCCTGCACTCGGCGTTTCCCACGAACGAGCAAGTCTTCTGGACGAACGAACTCGGCGCCGAAACCTATTCGGACCTGGATGAGCGCCGCGCCCGGTTTGGCGACAATGCAAGGCGGTTCGGCCTGATACCTCTACATCCCTGGCAATTGCGAGCGCTGCAGGATTCGGAATTGTCGCGCTGGTTTGCGGAAGGCTCGGCCGTGCTCCTCGGTCCGGCCGGAGATCGCTACACCGCCAGCCAATCCGTGCGGACGCTTTTCAATCGCGACCACCCGGAACGCGCCAATCTCAAGCTGCCGATGAATCTCGTCAACTCATCGGCCAAGCGCATCATCGAACCACATTCGGTGTGCAGCGCGCCGACGATCAGCCGGTGGCTGAAGGACACCGTCGCCAGCGATCCTGTGTTTGAGGAGCGCTACCCGCTCACGATCCTCGGCGAATATGCCGGCACGATTGCGGATCGGGACGGCCCGCTTGCCGGACAGATCGCCGCGATCTGGCGCGAAGATGTGACGGCCTGCCTGGGGCCCGGCGAAGCTGCGGCGCCTCTCAACGCGCTCATGACCATGGAGAGCGACGGCCGGCCATTCGTTGCGAACTGGATCGAGCGGTACGGGCGGGACGCCTGGCTCGGCAAGCTTGTGGACACAGTGGTGATGCCAGTGTGGCACCTGCTCGTCGGCCATGGCATCGCGACGGAATCGCACGGCCAGAACCTGATCCTTGTCCATCGCGACGGCTGGCCGGTCCGGCTTGCGATGCGCGACTTCCACGACAGCGTCGAATTCGTACCTGGCTTTCTTCGCGACCCGGACAGGGTTCCCGACTTCCTCGCCATGAATCCCGTCTATCGCGATGCCGCCCCCAACCAATACTACTGGATGGAGAGCGTCGAACTGCTCGGCGAGCTCTTCCTCGACGCGCTGTTCGTCTACAACTTAGCCGAGATATCGCACATCCTCCGCCACAGCTGCGGCCTCGACGAAGACGGCTTCTGGTCGGATGTCGGCAGGCGATTGCAGGACGATGCCCGGCAGTTCGGATTGACGGATCGGCAAGCCGCGCTTGGACTTTTCCAACCCCGCATCCGCACAGAATCGCTGCTCCGGCGGAAGCTTTCGCCGCCGGGCGCCGAATGCGCCCACGAAATCCCGAACAGTCTTGCCGGCGCGTAAGGAGGCTTAACATGATAAGAATCAACGACACCGTCTTCGATCAGGGCTACTTCCGCAACGCTGCGGACCGCATTGCCTCCGACGCGCAGTTCGACAAGCGCGCAGGCGACCGCTTTGCGGTCTGCTTCTCCCAAGCGCAGGACTGGCTGGCTTTCTTCTTTGCCGCGCGCGCTGCCGGAGTTAGCGTCCTGCCGCTGCATCCCTCGACACCCTACGCTGCAGCGCGCCGGCAGGCCGAGACGGCGAAATGCAACTGGCTCTTCTACAACCGGCTGGAAGGCGAACTGATCAGCGGGGAACGCGCAGACGCAACGGGGCAGTTGCTGCAGATGAGTTCCGGCACGACCGGCGAGCCGAAGTGCATCGCCCGTTCGTGGGGCGACATAGACGACGAGATCGAGAGTTACGTGTCGTCGTTCGTCGAGCCGCGGGACATGACACCGCTGATAGCCTGCCCGACCACTCATTCCTACGGCTTGATCTGCGGCATACTGGTGGCGCTGAAGCGCGGCCAAACGCCCGCCATACTGGACACCGGGAACCCCAAATTCCTGCTGCGCACGCTGCGGGAGACAGAACGGCCTAATCTGATTTCGTCGCCTGCTATCCTGCATACGCTTGCCAGGCTTTTGCCGGCCGGCGAACAGATCCACGCAACGATGACATCCGGGACCCTCCTGCCTGAATCCTGGTTCAGGCAGATACGGAACAAGTCCAGACATATGTTCCAGCAATATGGCTGCTCGGAAGCAGGCTGCATCGCGATCAACCCGGACGTGCAGGCCGCAAATGAAGTCGGCTACGTATTGCCGCGGTTTTCGTTGCGCGACGCCGGCACTGATGGCGATCCGAAGGAGATCGTTGTCAAGCGCGGGGACATGGTGGTGGAAACCCGGGATCTCGGCTATCGCCGCGACGACGGCATGCTAGTCTTCCTGTCGCGTCTCGACGACCTCATCAACGTCTCCGGCCTCAACGTCTATCCGAAGGAAGTCGAAGACGTCGTCATGACGTTCGGCGGCATAGGCGACGCCGTCGTGTTCCGCAAGCAAGATGCCTTCGCGGGCGAGCGTGTCGCGCTTCTCTTCAGCGCCGAACATGCGATCGACCGGGCGCAGCTTCGGCAATGGTGCGCCGAGCGGCTTGCGGCACACCAGATGCCAACTGAAATCCTGCAGGTGGAGCGGATTCCGCGCCAAGCAAACGGCAAGATCAGCAGGCGCGACGTGGCCGCCCGCTACGACGTCGGCGAATTCGGAGCTGTGCGGACGGAGGCGGCGTAGTGACCTTCAATCAAGTACTGAGCGCGATCGAGAAGATCCTGCGCGAGAAACTCAATCATCAACATATGGATGCGTTCGCGCCGCAGGCGCGACTGAACGAGGATCTTTATCTCGATTCCGTGCTCATCCTCGAAATCATGCTTGCTCTCGAACTCGACCATGGCGTCGAATTGCCGGAGGTGGTCATCAGCCGTCAGGATCTGGACACTGTCGACGATCTGGCGCGGCTGTTCGTCGAGGCATCCGATTCAGGTCTGACACTGGTGAGGCCTGCCAAGGAGCTGGTCTTCACCCGCGCCGAAAAGGAGGCAGCCGAGCGGGTCGGCGTACATGGGGAGGACTACGTCGACATCAAGGTTCACTGCTTCGTCAGCAGTGTCTGTCATGCGGTGAAGCAAAGGCAGCTCGATCATCGGCCGTTCTTCTTCGGCGTCTGGGATGCGGGCTTCGCCGTCGATAGAAGCTGGCGGCTGGCGTATCACGCGCCTGAAATCAACCACGACTTCTTCCGCGATTGGTTCGAGCGCCTGTACGGCCCAAAGGTCCGCCAATGGTATCGGCCGGACGCCACGAAGGAAGAGAATCTGGCGACGATGCTGGAGCTTCTGGAGCGAAAAAAGGAGAGCGAGTACCTGATGGTCATGCTCGACCTGTTCCATCTGCCCGAGCGCGAGAACAAGTTCAACCAGAACCCGTTCCCGCACTACCTGATGCTGGAGAACACCGACGACCCTGCGGTGTGGATGGTCCTGGACCCGGATTTCCGCTGGGAAGGCAAGATCGAGAAGCAGAAAGTCATCAATGCGATCATGCAGCCGACCGTCGCGGGCGGCTTCATTTTCGACGCCGCCGAAATCAGAATGCCGTCTGCGGTCGATCTGCGCGACTACTTCCTTGCCTGTTTTCACGAGGACGACAATCTTTTGACGCGCGCCACCCGAGAGATCGTCCGTGCGCATGTCGAGGGCCGCGACGGCGTGAAGTTGGGCGAACTGTCGAGCGCCCTGCGCGAGCTGCCAGTCATCTCAATCCGCAAATACGGGCTGGAACATGGCTTTGCCTTCTTCTGGCGATCGCTGCAGCTTTCGAACGCCGAGTTCGACATAATCTGCGACGACGTCGAGGCGCTGATCCAGGAATTCAAGACGCTTCACTACGCCATCATGAAGCTTAGCCAGACAGGCAACGACGCCCTGGCGGCGCGGGTATTCGAAAAGCTCGACGAACTGGACTTGATGGAACGCAACCTCAAGCGCCGCCTCGCTCAAACCTATCGGATGTGGTGCGACACGCGCGGCCTCCTGCACGCCCCGCGTCACGATCTGGAGGAGGCCGTCGCATGAGGCTGTCGCTCTGCACGATAACGTTCCGCCATCACCTGCTGTCGCTGGAGGACATTGCGCGATGGGCGGCGGCGAACGATTTCCAGGGCATCGAGCTCTGGGCGGCGCATGCGCGCAACATGCAGCACATGACCGACCGCAACGCCGAGTGGATGGCGGCATTCGGCCTTTCCGTTCCGATGCTCAGCGACTACCTGCCTCTCGACGAGGACCTGGCGTCGCTGCGTCATGCCACGTCTAACCTCTGCCGTCTGGCCGGCCGCTGGGGCGCTCGCAAAGTGCGCACGTTCGCCGGCAAATCGGCAAGCCGGGACATCTCGCCCGAAGGCCGCTGGCGGCTATCCGCCCGGCTCAAGGATGCCTGCATGATTGCGCAGGATCAGGGCTGCCAGATACTGGTCGAGACGCATCCCGGAACGCTTGCCGATACGCTGTCGTCGACGCAGCGCCTGATCGAGGAGATCGATCATCCGGCGCTCGGGATCAACTTCGACACGTTGCACATCTGGGAAGGCGGCGATGATCCGGTCGCCGCGCATCGCGCCCTCCTGCCGCATATCCGGCACTACCACTTGAAGAATGTGCGCTCGCGCGCCGACCTGGGCGTCTTCGAACCGGCGAACGTCTACGCGGCGGCTGGGAAACGTACAGGCATGACCGCGCTTTTCGACGGTGTCGTGGATTATCTGGAGTTCGTTGATGAACTGTTCGCGCGTGACGACGTCGACGCCTCCCTCGAATGGTTCGGCGGCGACTGCTTCAACATACTCGCCAACGACGCTCGCAACGTGCGTCTTCTCGAGGCTGATCGAGATGCGCCGATCCGCGCCGGTGTAGCGTAAGCCACCGCGTTTCGAGACGAATTCCAAGGCCGGCGCAGGTCACTCCCGCGCCTACCTTTTCGATGTCAGAACTGCGGTGGCGCTCGGGGTCAGAACCGCGCCGTGGCGCTCAGCCGGAACGAGCGGCCGGGATCAAAGTGCGGATCCACGCCGTCGAAGTCCTGTCCGTAGGCCGCGCGATCCGTATAGTTCTCGTCGAAGATGTTGAGAGCGTCGGCGCGCAGCGTGAAGTTCGGCTTCGAAGGCGGCGTCCACTCGAGGTAGGCATTCACCACCTCGTAGCCCGGCAATTCTTTCTTCTCGCTCTCCGGGTCGGTCGGATGCCTCACCAGGGTCCTCTCGGTCTTCAAGGCGATTTCGATGTCGCCACCGACTTCAATGCCCCAATCGTCGAATGTGTATCCGGCGCCGATCATGATGATCTGCCCGAGCGGCGTCGTCAGGTATCGGCCGATCTCGGAATCGGCAGGCACATCGTCGACATCGGCATTGATGTCGGCGTATTTCACGCTGACGAAGCCTGCATCCCAATCATAGCGCCCGCCGATTTCCCAGCCCTCGGTGACGAGGTCGAGCGTGCGGATCGACGTCACTTCCGGGACCGGCGCGCCGCGTCCGAACACCGGCAAGCGTGCGTCGCTGATGTCGGTTCGGAAGACGTTCGCCTCAAAAGTGAAGCCATTGTAAAGGGCCACAAGACCGGCCGTGTAGTTGTTGGAGGTGACCGGTTCCGGACCATCGGCATAGGTCCAGAGTGGATTCTGGATGAAGTTCTCTGCCAGCGGAACGCCGCCCCAGACATGCGAGGTACCGGCCTTGACGGTCAGGAATTCCGGCACAAGGTCATATTCGCCGGAAATGTTGCCGCTCACGCCCGCATTCTTCCAATCCGAATCGTCGACGCCGGTGAACCACTGATGATCGGCGCGGCCGCCAAACGAAATCCGGGTACGGTCGAAAGGCTCCAGGCGGGCCTGGGCATAGGCGCCGATGTTTGTGGCGCGCTCGTCCGTAAAGAACGGCTCCGTCGGGTTGCGATACTCCAAATCGGCCTTGTCGTTGTAGAAATCAAAGCCGGCAGTGACGCTGCCGATGTCGAGCGCAAACCTGTTCTCCACCTTGCCGTTGAAGCTGCTGGTCGCGCCTTCCGTGGGCGAAACAACGTCGAAGAAATACTCAGGTGTGGCGATCTGCGTTCTGCTATAGGCGAGCACGATCTTGGGGTCCCACCAACCTTCCGGCGACGTATCGGTATAGGTAAAGACCGTGTTCTGGCGGTGGAGATCGTAATTCCGCAATTCGGGTTCCCGCCCCGGCCGATTGATATAGACATTGGCGCGATAGGGACGAAGGTCGTCGTCGCGGACCTGCTCGTGGCCGAGTTCGAAGCGATGGCCCTCGACGCTTTCGTAAGCGATCTTGGCGAGCCCGCTGATCAGGTCGGTGCCAGTCCCGGGCATCTCATCGCCGTTTCCGGCGGTGAAGTTGCCGCCGTTGCTATAATTGATGTAACCGAGGTATTCGAACCCGTCCTGCTGGCCGAAGGCGCTCACGCCGGTCGTGTAGGTTTCGCTGTTGGTATCCCATATGCCGGTGACGAAGCCGCCGAAGTTGCGGCCTGGTTCGAGCAGGTCGATAGCGTCCTTAGTCTCGAAGCCGAGGGAGCCGGCCAGCGCGCCTGGACCGGCGTCGGCCGGCGCGACGCCCGCCTGCACCGACGCTGCTTTCAGGAGTGCCGGGTCGAGCAGGTAGGTACCGTTGTGGTGGAAAACCTTGTTGTTCTGTCGCGACCCGTCGACAGTCACCGCCAGATTGTTCTCGTCGATGCCGTTTACGAAGATCTTCTGCGTGCTTGGGATCGCCCCGCCGACGGCGATCTGCGGTTCACCGGAGAATACCTCCCTCAAGTCCTGCGGTTTCTTGCGGTCGATCTCCTGCTGGTCGATGATGATCACATTGGCGCCCGCCGTGGCGTCAGCGCCCGCACCCACGTCTACGATGATGATGGTCTCGAGTTGCGTTGCTCCATTGGGAGCTTGAGCGTCTTCGTTTTCTTCAGTGGAAGTCGTTGTGGCTTCCGCTTCCCGGGTGAGATCCGACTGCGCCAACGCGCCGGTACATAAGAGAGTGGACATCGCGGTGCTGACGGCAAACGCTCGCAGATAATCGGATGACATCAACTTGATTTCCCCTCAACGACGGTGACCCCGGCAGGCGCGAAACACGCGGCCCGGATTGCCTTAACGCATCGGGGCGAACTCGACAATAAAGTTGATAAAAAAATCCAGTTTATGCAAGCTACTGTAACCGTTGTGTTCTTCAGAACACACCAAGCGCCGCGTGCCTCAGATGTGGTGCAGGACCGCCAATCGACCGGCGACCCGTTCGACACACATCGGGAAGCCAAAAATGCTCTCGAGAATGTCCGGCCGGATGATGGCGTTGGTGTCGCCCGATGCGACAACGACGCCGTCCTTCATCGCGGCGATACGGTCGGCGTAGGCGGCTGCGTGATTGATGTCGTGGAGCACGATGAGCACCGTCTTGCCGTGCTCGTCGGCGATATGTCTCAGCGTCCGCATGAGATTCCTTGCATGAAACATGTCGAGGTTGTTCAGCGGTTCGTCGAGAAGGATGTAATCTGTCCCCTGGCAGAAAGTCATGGCGACGAGGGCGCGCTGCCGTTGACCGCCCGACAAGGTGTCGACGAAGCGCAGCGCCAGGTCGCTGAGATCGAACCGTTCGAGGGACGCCGCGATGATTTCACGGTCTTTCGCCGTCAGCCTCCCGCGATGATGCGGGAAACGGCCAAAACCCACCAACTCTACGACGCGCAGGCGGCTTGCGACGCCGGGATCCTGTCGCAGGATGGCCATGGTCTTGGCCAACTGCCGGCTCGGCGTCGTATCGACCGCCAGCCCGTCGACGGTGATGCGGCCGCTTTGCAGGGGCTGCAGGCGGGCGATCAACGACAACAGGCTGGACTTACCGGCGCCATTCGGGCCGACAAGCGCCGTGACCCCGCCCTTCGGCACTTTCAAGCTGACATTGTCCAGGATGCGATTGCCGCCAAGGGCCAGGGAGACGCCTGCAATCTCGATCATCGCCGGCCCCCAAACAGAATGGCGAGGAAAACGATGCCGCCGACGAATTCCACGACGATGCCAAGGCTGCCTTCCCCGCCAAGAGCATGCTGGAGGACTGTCTGGCCGCCCACAAGCACGATGATTGCCGTGAACGCGGCTGCCGGCAGAAGAATTGAATGCCGGCTGGTGCCCACGATGCGTTCGGCGAGCGAAACCACCAGCAGCCCCAGAAAGGCCATCGGGCCGACCAGCGCCGTCGACGCAGAAACGAGCGCAGCGACAATAACCAGGAGCCCGGCAGCCGTGCCGCGCCACGCGACGCCGAGCCCGATGGCTGTGTCGCTGCCCAGCGCGAGCACATCGAGAACATGTCGCGCCCGCCATGCGGTGGCGACACCCGCCACGGTGATCACGCCAGCCAGCAGCAGGAGACCGGGTTCCACTGTATTGAAGCTCGCAAAGACTGCACCTTGCAGCACCGCGAAATCGTTCGGATCCAGCAGCCGCGCCAGCAAGGTCGTCAGCGATCGGAACAGCACGCCCAGCACGACGCCCGTCAGCAACATCAGCGTCAGGTCGAAACGCCGGCGAAGCATCGGCAGGAACAGCATCAGCGCGAGGCACGTCATTGCCGTGAAATTGCCAAGGAAGTGCAGGCGGGGATCCATGCCGGCAAAGCCGAAGCCGGTCAGCGCAAAAACAAGCGCGGTCTGGCAAAAGACGTAGAGCGCATCCAGCCCCATGATCGATGGAGTGATGATACGGTTGGCGCAAACGGTCTGAAACACGACCGTCGAAACCGCCACCGCCACGCCGACCAGCACCATCGCTGCCAATCGGACTGCCCGCAGTTCGATCGCGAAGGCGAGATTGCCGCGCAGGCCAATCGTCATGAACGCCACGCCGACCAGCAATGCGACCGCCGCCATCGCGGCGAGGCGGTGTTCGGGCCGCGCCAGGTCGCGTTGTATCACGGCCTCAGTCATTGCTGCTTCTGCCAAGCAGCAGGACAAGGAAAAGCACCGCTCCCACTACACCGAGGATCGTGCCGACGGGGACCTCGTAGGGGAAGCGGATGAGTCTGCCAAGAATATCGCAGGCAAGCACCAACGCCGCACCACCGCCGGCGACCCACGGCAATGTCTGGCGCAGGTTTTCGCCGGCGAAGCGCGACATGATATTCGGAACGACCAGCCCGACGAAAGGGATTGTCCCGACAACAACAACAGTCAGAGCGGCGATCGCCGAGACGATGACCAGGCCGAGCCGCAGCATGGCGGCGTAATTCAGTCCGAGCCCGATGCTGACGTCCCTACCCAGCGAAAGGATCGTCAGACGGTCGGCCGTCCACCACGCCAGCGCCACCAGAGCACCCGCGACCCACAACAGCTCATAGCGCCCGCGCAGGACGCCTGAGAACTCACCTGTGATCCACACTTCGAGGTATTGCAGGAGATCCAAGTGCCACGCGGCAAAGGTAGCGGCAGATCCGACGATGCCGCCATAGACAAGTCCGAACAGCGGAACGAGAAAGGGCTGCGTTGGCGGCAGCCTATGGGCAAGCATGAGAAAAATGGATGTTCCGGCGAGAGCGGTCGCGGCGGCGCCGAGCGCTTTCCATCCAAGCGAGGCATTTGGCCACAAGAGCGTCACGACCAGTATGCCGAGCGCCGCGGATTGCGCGGTTCCCGCCGTCGACGGCTCGACGAAACGGTTCCGGGCAAGTGTCTGCATCACAAGCCCTGCGATGGCCAATGCGCTGCCGGCCAGAAGCGCGGCCAGAGTACGCGGCAGGCGGCTGATCATGATCAGCTGCACCGCTTCCGGATCGGAACTCAGGCTGCCTATGGCAAGATCGCTGACGCCAACAACCAGACTGGCCACAAAAAGCGCAAGCAAGGTTGCGATGCCGATTGCCTGATAGACGAAGCCCGGACGGCCAATGGATGCAGCCGTCATTGGGTCTGAGCGAACGCGTCCCGGATCGTCTCAAGCACGCGCTTCGTCGACCGGATGCCGCCTGCAGCGATGTAAAAATCGGCTGCCGGCATGTAGACCACCTGCCCTTTCTTCCAGGCCGTGGTTTCGGCAACCAACTCATTGTCGAGCGTCGCCATGGCATTCTGCTCGCCCGAACCGATCGCCGCGGCGCGATCGAGCACGATGAGCCAGTCCGGATTGGCATCACGAAGGAACTCGAAGGAGATCGCCTCACCGTGGGTGGCGGCCTCGACATCCTCGACCGCCGGCGGCAGTTCGAGCGCCGAATGCACCCAGCCGAAGCGGGAATCTTTGCCGTAGGCCGTCACTTTCGGACCGCTCGTCATCACGATCAGCGCCTTGCCCTTGCCCTTGACGGCGGCACGCGTCGACAAGAGCGCATTGTCGAGTTCCAAAGCAAGCGCCTCAGTCTCGGCCTGCCTGCCGACGAGAGCGCCGTAAGCCGTCAGGCGCTGCTTTGCCTGCGCGAACAGGTCATCGCCGTCCATCGTCATGTCGATGGTCTGCGCAATCCGGCTCGCCGCCGCCAGTTGCGGCGAGGAGCGCCCGCCGACAATGATGAGGTCCGGCGCCAGCGCGCTCAGAGCCTCCAGATCGGGCTCGAAAATGGTGCCCACGATTTCCGCGCCACCCTTCAATCCGGCAAGTTCGGGCACATAGAGGTTCTCGGGCAAGCCGGCAATCTTCACGCCGAGGCTGTTCAACGTATCGACTGCCGCAATATCGAAGACGGCGAGCGTTTGCGGCGTCTTGCCGACGGTTACCGGGCCTTTCGCAGTCTCGATCTCGGTTGCGGACGCCTGAACGACGAAAAGAGCCAGCGCCGGCAACGCCAGGACAGGGTTGAGCCATCTCATGAGCATGCTCCGTGTCGAAGACAGGCGCTTCAATCGTGCCACGCCAGCGGCTGGAGATTTTCGCGGAAGGCGAACCGGACGAGATGCGATTCGATGACCTGCTTGGTCTCGGTCAAAGCGCCGGTGTCGGCCGCTTCGACCGTTATATCCAGCTCTTTGAGGCCGGCACTCATGGTAGCCGTGCCGCAGGAAAAACGGAACTGCCCGTGGCCATCACCGTAGGCGACCTCCACCTTGTGCGCGAAATGCTTGCAGAGCTGCTGGAGATATTTGCCCGCATTCGGCGTTTCGCAGCGCGTGGTTGCAGTCAGCATGGAGACCTCATAACATGATATTTGAACTCAAGTTATCCCAAGCTATTCCTTCAGGCAAGTTGGCCTCGATAGGCAGTTGCCTTGGTAGCGATGTTTTCCGGGACGACTCGAATTGAAAGGGTGATACCCGCCCGCAAGAATGCCTGAAGCACCGCCCCTTGCATCGCCATGCTCCTGGCAATCCACACTTTCGAACCAGAAAAGCGTCCCAATGCTTCGTAGATTTTTCTCCTACTACCGTCCCTGGAAGGGTCTGTTCATCCTGGATTTCTGCTGCGCGGTTCTGTCCGGCATGCTGGAACTCGGGTTTCCGATGGCGGTCAAGGTCTTCGTCGATGAATTGCTTCCGACGCAGCAATGGATGCTGATCCTCGCAGCGTCGGCCGGCCTGCTTGCCGTCTATGTGTTGAACACCGGACTGATGGCGGTCGTGGTTTACTGGGGCCATATGCTCGGTATCAACATCGAGACCGAGATGCGCCGGAAGAGCTTCGATCACCTGCAAAAGCTCTCGTTCCGCTTCTATGACAACCACAAGACCGGCCACCTCATTGCCCGGGTCACCAAGGATCTGGAGGAAATCGGCGAGGTCGCCCATCATGGCCCGGAAGACCTGTTCATCGCCATCATGACCTTCATCGGCGCCTTCGCGCTGATGTTCTCGGTCAATGCGCAGCTTGCACTGATAACGGCGGCGATCGTTCCGCTGGTCGCCTGGGTCACAAGCCGCTATGGCGCGCGCATGACTCGCAACTGGCAGGCGCTCTACGGGCGGGTCGGCGATTTCAATGTCCGCATCGAGGAGAGTGTCGGCGGCATGCGGGTGGTGCAGGCGTTCGCTAACGAAGACCACAAGCGCAGTCTCTTCGCGAGGGACAACGCCAGCTACCGCAAGACCAAGCTCGACGCCTATCGCATCATGGCAGCCAGCACGTCGCTGAGCTACATGAGCATGCGGTTGATCCAACTGGTGGTGATGATCGCCGGAAGTTATCTCGTGCTGCGTGGCGAACTTTCCAGTGGCGGCTTCGTCGGCTTCCTGCTCCTGGTCAATGTGTTCTTCCGACCGATCGACAAGATCAATTCGGTGATCGAAACCTATCCGAAAGGCATAGCCGGATTTCGCCGTTATGCGGCCCTCCTCGACACTGAGCCGGACATCGCGGATCGGCCTGGCGCAATCGACGCACCTACGTTCCGGGGTGACATAAGCTATCGTGATGTCACCTTCGGCTACAGCGGCGAACGGCCGGTTTTGAAGAGCATCAATCTTGACATCGCAGCAGGACAGACCATCGCCTTCGTCGGACCGTCCGGCGCGGGCAAGACGACTCTGTGCTCGCTGCTGCCGCGTTTCTACGAGGTCGACAGCGGCGCTATCACGATCGACGGTTTGGATATCCGCGATATGAAGCTGGCCTCGTTGCGCGGCCAGATCGGCATCGTGCAGCAGGACGTGTTCCTGTTTGGAGGCACGATCCGCGAAAACATCGCCTATGGCCGGCTGGACGCGGTGGAAAGCGACATTGTCGAGGCTGCGCGCCGCGCCCGCCTGGACGAACTCATCGCTTCGCTGGCGGAAGGCCTCGACACAATCATCGGCGAGCGTGGCGTAAAACTGTCGGGCGGTCAGAAACAGCGCCTTGCAATCGCACGCATGTTCCTGAAGAATCCGACAATCCTCATCCTGGACGAGGCGACGTCGGCGCTCGACACGCAGACCGAGCGCGAGATCCAGCAGTCGCTGGCAGAGCTTGCGCACGGCCGAACGACACTGGTGATCGCGCATCGGCTGGCGACGATCCGCAACGCCGATCGCATTGTCGTGGTCGACGATACGGGCATCGTCGAACAAGGTCCGCATGATGAACTGGTAGTGCGTGGCGGTGCTTATTCCCGACTAGGCGCGATTCCAGACCAAGGCTTTTCGACTTGAGTGTTACTCGGCCTTGCGGCTGACCGGCAGGAAATCCGCATCGGCTGGCGCGGGCAGCAATAGGACTACTGATCGCGCCGGCCGTTTGCGCTCTGGCTACTCGCACCCAATGACCGCACCTTTCATATACTCTGGGCCGTTTGCCTTACCGGCGCGGTCAACATCACTGGCATGAGCGCATATCGATCGTAGTTAGGGTCGCATTCCTGAGAGATCGCCACGGTATCGCGCTACAGCGGAGCTAAGCGCCGTTGGCGAAATCTCAACGTGGTAATGAAAATTGTCCGCTTACCCGGCGTCTGATGCGGTATCTCACAGCAGTTTGTTCTCCGCAAAGCGTACCATGGTTGAATGCGACACACCCGCCAGCCCTGCCTGCTCACGCATCGTCTTGAGTGCAACATCCTTAGGATTTGCAAGCACAAACCGGGCGGCCGCTCGAAGCTGGCCGGGCAAGAGTTCGAGTTCCGCCGCGAGTTTCTTCAAGATCTGGCCAACGTGGTCCGGATCGTGACCGTATTCGCTGCTTTCCAACCTGTCGGAAATAATCCGTTTGGCTGCATTTCCGCTCGTCACGGCGCAACTCGCAGACACGCCGGGCACAACCTTACGCGGTGATGCCTGGTTTGCAATTTCATGGAGCGGGGCGGGTTTTTCTTTGGCATGGCGTTGATCCGGCAACAACAGCGAAGATGAACCGTCTCGGCATCGAAACCCGATTCGACCTGAGGGAGCAGTCCGTCCCCTTTCGGCAGGCCGCACCGTCACGCTGAAGATCAAATACGCCGATTTCCAGCAGATCTCCCGAAGTCGAAGCGTCGCAACGCCGATTACCGCGCAAGCCGAAATCGAGCATCTTGTTGACGCGCTGCTCGAGCCGATCTTTCCCGTGACCAAAGGCTTTCGCCTGCTCGAGGTGACAATGTCATCGCTAGGCGACGACGCCGTAGAGCATGAACGGCAGCTCAGCCTGGGAATATGACTGGCGCCTCGTCGGGATGAATAGCGGGAATGCGTACGATCCAGCGATCGGTCAGAGCAGCCGCTCGCATCTTCGCGCGAACGCCGCTTCAGCCGCCGCCGTCTGGCGCCGAATGCCGAACATGGTCAACTTGGCAAAGATTGATTCGCCACAACGCAGAGACCCATGCTCGAAACCTCACTCTACAGCCCGGTCAAAGGCTTCCTCGAAGGCTTAGGCTTTGCGGTCAAGGGCGAGATCGGCGGCTGCGATCTGCTGGCGCTGAGCGCCGACTGCCCGCCAATCGTGGTCATCTGCGAACTGAAACTGCAGTTCAATCTCGAATTGATCCTGCAAGGTGTCGACCGGATGGCCGCCAGCGACGAGGTCTGGCTGGCGGCCTGCATGTCGGTACGCGGCAAGGGCCGCGAAACCGACGCAAGGTTCCGTAATCTCTGTCGCCGCCTCGGATTCGGCCTCCTCGGCGTGTCCGCCAACGGCCAGGTACATGTTCTCCTCAGCCCGATGGCAATGGCGCCACGCCGGGATCCGCGACGCCGTTCAAAATTGATAGACGAACATCGCCGCCGGCAGGGCGATCCCGTCGCCGGAGGAGGTTCGCGTGCGCCGATCATGACGGCCTATCGCCAGGAAGCTCTGGCATGCGCCGCCGCCCTGACGCATGGTCCAAAGAGGCCGCGTGATTTGAAGCCCGGCATGCCAAACGCGCCCGAGATCTTGCAGCACAACGTCTATGGCTGGTTTGTTCGCATCGATCGCGGTGTTTACGATCTGACGGCTTCGGGACGCGAAGCACTGCAGCGATGGCCGCAACATCATCAAGCTCTCGCCGCTGTCGACTGAGCTCTGCGTCCCACAAATTCTCATGCTACCAGGGACAAGAACTACGAGTGCATCGCGAAACGACTAACGCCTGTCCTGCGCAAATGCCAAGTCCTATGCGAACAAGCCCACCGCTCGATCATAAAAGTGATCGAGGTCGCAGCGCTTGGCGGTCGTCCGGGCGGCTTGAAGCAATTCCTCGCGACCCGAGGTGCCGCGCCTGTAGGCTGCAATCACTGCCCGGGCGATTATTTCAGCGTCCTCTTTGTCGAGCTCCGCTTCGCCGGACCGCAAAGCTTCCCGGACCACGCCCCTCAAAAGATCCAGTTCAACGGGTGAAAAGACGCCCACATGGGGCGCGAATGTGCTCTCCACCATCTGAATTCCTCCCATCGTCACGATAACAAACACGCGGGAGATTACAACTAAAGTACTAGACGGAGAGCCTTCGAAGGGCATTCGGCATCGCCGGGTCGAATTCCGTTTCGCGAGGAGCTGAATACGCTTTGTCTGCCGTTGATGCGTGTGATTCAGCATCGAAAATTGCGCCCCAGCTAAAAGATGTGAATCGGCGTAGAAGGTTGACCCCGTGCAAAGATTCGGTAACGCCTTGATTTGCTGACATGAAATGGAGATTGGGCGGGGTCAGGATCGGCGCCGACGGTGACCCCCACGCGTCGCGAATTTGCACGCAAAGTCAGGCACTTATTGCTATTTGAGGAGGGGGCAACCTTCGATGCTAATTCACACGCAGCGCCGATCACAGAAATTACCCCGCGCGTTACGGGCGAGCAAGGCCTTAGAGTGTGGGTACCGAGTAGTGTGCCGGAACTCGCATAAGGTCCGTGTCGGATCGCGCGAGTAAGGTATCTCGCACCGAGGCAAGCGCCAGAGAACCGAAGCAGCACGGCCATTGCGGCACCGCTCAACGGTCAAGGCCAACGCAAAGGCGAGCCGCGATCCACATTGGCAAGGTACGGCAAGGGAGCCTCGTGGTGTTCGCATCACGGGGCTCATTCTCGTTGTGTTAAATGGTGACTGCAAGCTGCGCAATTCCATTAGCCAGCTAGAAAAACGACCTGTATATTAGCAAATACTGTTGAACCGGCAGCGACCAGGGTTTCCTCCTTGCTGGTTCACGTTGAGCCGGCGGGACCGGGGACGCCGCCGGCTCTTTTGCATCCTCATAGTAGAAAAGAAAAAAGAGCACCCCGTTTCCGAGGTGCTCTCTTTTCAGAACAACCGCGCGAGAGCGGCTACCATCGAAACCAGCGCAAGGGGCAAGGTGCACCCTATTGGAGTAGCGCTGCAGGAGATGGATCGCGATCATTTCGGCAGCGTCTGCGAACATATGGCCCGACGGATCGGGTCCGCGCAGTTGCGGAACCACCGCGCCCAGAAGCCGCTCGATCAGAGGATCGGACTCGGACAAGGCGTTGGTGATCTCGATCGCATCCGGATTGCCGCGGCCGCATTCGGCGGCCACCCGTCGAAAGAAGCCGCTATCTATATGAAGGTGGATGGTTTCGACCGGCGCGCTGCTTTCGCTCCGCCAGCAGATCTCGGTCGTGGTGCCCGGCGAGGTAACGCCGATCTGGCCCGGACCCGACTTCGCTTTTCGCCATCGTTTGCCATCGCGCACTTCGACCGTGCGCTTACCGCCGGTCATCAACACGATCCATGGGTCGGGCGTACCAGGAATGAACCAGCCGTCCATCCACGCAGGCCCGACGCGCGTGCGCAGAACCAGCGGTCCGCCATAATTGCCCACACTCGACCACATTGATGGGCAAGCCAGATAATTTTCCATGGCAGTCGACGTGGTGGTTTCGGGTATCATCCGGGTCACCGAACTCGAAGCGCTTTGCATACAACGCGGCGCGACGGTTGGCGGTTCAATTGTGCGCGAGCCGGCGCACCCTCGTTCGCTTCAGTTACTACTACTTTCGGTCTTGATCACGACGAGGCGGTCTGTGCCGGACTCCGCGCCCCATACCTCGCCGGAGCGCCCATTGAGCTGGCGTACGTCAGTGCTGTCGCGGTCGGACGGGAAGCTCGCGAAGGTTTCCGTTTCCGGGTCGAAGCGGACGATGGCGTTGGCGCTGAAATCGGTGAGCCACACCTTGTCTTTTTCGTCCACATAGACGGCGTAAGCCTGGGGCCCGTCTCCGGGCAGCTTCCAGCTCCGCCAATCGTTCGCTGCCGGATCGAAGACGCTGACCTGGCCGGCATTCCATTCGCTGACCCAGATGCGACCTTTGGAATCCGACCAGACGCGGCGGGCGCCCTGATCAGCGGTGGGCGGGTCGATCGGGGAAGCCTCGCCGGTCGAAAGATCGATCCGGGCGATGTGGTTGCCGGCGAGCGAGGCATAGTAGATCTCGCCGGACGGCGTGGTCGTGATCCCGTAAGGGCCGCGACCGCGCGGCGCATCCCAAACGTCGACCTTGCCACTCGCCGGATCAAGCCTGCCGTAAATGCCGTTCTGGCCGGTGAACCAGAGCCTCCCCTCCTTGTCGAAGGAACCGGTGTTGAGGTTCGCGTAGTCGTCCCCATCGGGCAGCGGAAAGGCCTTCACCGCCTCCGTCTCGAGATCGACGCGCACGATGGCGTTGAGGCCGCCGTCGGTGACCCGGGCGGCGCCGTCGGGGCCGACGATCACGCCGTGCGGCGCCGAGCCGTCGCCGAGGGTGACATGCTCGACCGCGCCTGTCTCGGGATCGAGCCGCCCAAGCGCGCCTTGCCCCTGGGCGGTGTACCATACGGACCCATCGGGCGCGGGGGCCACATCATGCGGGCCGGCGCCCTCCGGAACGGGATAATAGCGGACCTCCTCCGAGGCAGCACGCGCGACCGCCGAGCAGAGCAGCGCGGCAAAGTGCCGATGCAACCGTACGAAACATGGCGAACTCCTCACATCGCGAGTTTCAATAGCCCCGTTATCCATTTTCGCGCGGAGACGACTGGGTCTCAACGCACTTAGTGATTCGAGAAATAGTGCAGCAAATCGAAAGTTCGAACCATGCTTTTTGCGGTTTCCACGAGTGCCGGCGATGGCCGATCAGGGAGCCATGCTGGACATCGCTGCGAGAAGCCGATCCACTGTTATCGGGAAGCTTCGCACCCGCGCGCCGGCGGCATTGTAGACGGCGTTCGCCACGGCGGCGCCCGAGCCGCAGATGCCGAGTTCGCCGAGCCCTTTGCTCCCTAACGGGTTCGCCTTGTCGTCGTAGCCGTCGAGGTACAAGGCTTCGATATCCGGCACGTCGGCGTGCGCCATCACGTGGTACTGCGCGAGGTCGGATTGCATGAACGCGCCATGGCGCGGATCGAGCTCCGAGCCCTCGAGCAGCGCCGACCCGACGCCCCAGAGCATGCCGCCGAGCAGCGAGCGGGCGAGCTTCGCGTTCAGGACGCGGCCGACATCGAAGATGGTGCGGCGGCTATCCGACAAGGCGACGCGCCAATTCTTCCAATGTCGCGCTGGCTTGGCTTGCTGCCGCGGTTCCTTCTCATTGCGCGACCGTGCGCGTCTTCACCCAAGACACCTTCGGGTGACGGACGGCGACTGGACCGTGCCGACATGCTCCCGCCCCAATCGTCGAACAGCCGCGCCCTCAAAACCGGAAGGGTACGACTTCAAGCGTTAGAACGGCCATTATCAAGGGTTGGTGGTTCCCGTCGCTAACCTCGACCGAAACGCAACAGCGGCTGCCGGTAGGGGTAATTCCCTTCACATAGTCTTCCAGTGACGCGAACGCGTCGTCACGGGCGGCAACAAGGCCGTCTAGTTCCGTCCCTTCGTCGTCAGGGTAGAACTGGTCATCGTTGCGCATGTCAAAATAGAAGCGCTTCATGACGGCAAAACGGCCACGGAATCAAAGTGTTCCGTGTCCAGTTTCGGACCCAGCCAGTCAAAACAAAACGAGCCCGGCAGGACGGTGAGGGGGACGGCCCCGCCCGGACTCGATTCACCCGTCCTGTGGAAAACGGGTTGCCCGTTAACGGGTGGAGGAATTGTTGGTTCCGTACAATTCTCGACCGCAATCCTGTCGGGTTCGTCAAATATATAATCGCCTTTTGTGACGGTCCGCGCCTGTCATTTCGAGCCGTCACGCCAGGCAACTATCAGATGCGCCTATAGCTCCTGTTCCCGGAAGCCCTCGCCCGGCAGCTCCCAGTGCGGGCATTTTCCACTCTACGTGCCTTGGTCCGCAGTGGCCGGCAGGGATCATGCTAACAGCACACTTTCGCAATCGTGCCGCCACGCTTGCCCCAATACGCTTTTGCGGCAGCTTAACTCTCCGTCTGTGTTTGAAGATGCACGCTGAATCTATGGATGGCGTACGACCCTGCGCCCGCAATGATTACGCCGAGCCCCAGGCCGAACAGGAGGCGCTCATGCTTGGCAAGCTCCGCGCCAATGAGGTGTTCGGCACCTAGGCCGAAGACATATCCGATGCCGATGAAAAGGAGCGCCCATACCAGCGCGGCGAGGGCATTGAGGACCAGGAATTTCGGCAGGCCGATGTCAGAAAGCCCCGCTACAACGCCGCCGATCAGCCGAAAGCCGTAAACATAGCGATTGAGCAGCACATAGGGCGCGGGATGTGCCTGCACCATCCGGCATGCATAGGCGAAAGCTGGTTTCTGGTGGAGCTTGCGGACAAAAGAGCTGCCCGAGAAATGTTTTCCGGCCAGGAAAAATAGCGTGTCGCCCAAAAAGGACCCGACGAAGGCTGCCGCGAAGGCCTGTTCCACTTCGAACACCCCCTGATGCGCAAAGAACCCACCGAGAATGGCGGTGCTTTCGCCTTCGGCAATGCAGCCCAGGAAGACGGCAATCAGCCCGAACCTCTCAATGAGATAATGAATCGCGTCGATCATTGATGTCGATCTCTGTGCGAACCGGCAAACAACGCGAATCCGCCGCAGGTGATCGCCGCGAAGATAGGCAGACCATGCGGCGAGCTCTCCATCGAAATTCCGCCGATCAGCGGTCCCAGGAGCGCGCCGATACCCCAGGCGACGGAGAGCAATGCATAGATGCAGAGCAATTCATTGTCCTGATAGTCGTCGCCGAGCATCGTAACCGTCGTCGTATAGATGCCGACAAACGTCCCTCCCCACAGGAAAAGCAGAGGATAGGCAAACCACGCATGAGAGAAGGCAAAAGGCCACAGCAGCGCTCCAAACGCGGATATGGCGGCAAGAACAATCAGCAGCCGCCGGCGTTCCAGTCGATCGCCAAGCCAGCCGATTGGCAATTGCAGCAGGATCGCGCCGATTAGGAGGACGGTGAGGAGAAGTGTCGCCGAATGTTCCGGCCATCCGAGGCCCATGGCATAAAGAGGCAGCAGACTCAGACCGGCCGCTTCCAATGCGGCATTCAGCGCTGAAGAGGCAACCGCCACGGGCACCAGCTTGAGATACCGGAACGGATTGCCGGTATCCTCTCGGGCGGGAATGGTTGCCTGCGGCCTGCCAAGGATCAGGATCACGCAGGCGGCAAGTGCGATTGCGGCACCGATAAAGAAAGCGAGAGATTGCTCGCGTCCGACCAGGGCCAGGATGGCTGGTCCGATCGCAGTACCGCAGGAAAGCGCGGTCACATAGACGGCAATCATCCGTCCCCGGCTCTTCTCACCGGCGATCTGGTTGAGCCAGGTTTCAGAAACGACAAACAGCGTCTCCGACGCCGCGCCAAGAGCGGCCCGCAAGGGAAACCAGAGCCACAAAAACGGCGCCAGGGGAAACAGCGCGAACAACCCACCTGATGCTACCAGAGCCCCCTTCGCCAGCCGGGCGAATCCAAGCTGCTGCGAAAGACGGGGAAGGTAGGGGGCCGCCAGAAGCACGCCAATGGCGTACATTGCGCTGTTAGCCCCGATAAGGCTTTCGGAATAGCCCGCTTCGGCCAGTTCCAGTGCAATCAGCGGCGCGCTGAGGCCATAGGTCAGCCCGAACATTGCAGCAGTGAAGATGACAACCGCCGACGTGCGAACATGCCCGTTCATTCAGGCGCTCCGTTGCGCTCATCGCGCTCGGCTAAATGGGCGAGCTTGCGGCTAATGCTGAGTGCGTCGGAAAGCCTACTTCTCCAGCGGCGGTCGCTGTGTTCGACGACACTGCGCAGAAGGCGCGCATAGTCCAGAACGAGCCCCGGAGTCCATGTCAAGGCCTCAGCCCGGCCGCGTACGAGCCGTAACAGCCAGAATTGAGGGTTGCTGATGATCTTGAACAGATCCCGCCAGATATGATCGCGGTACGATGCGCCCTCCAAAGCCGCATCGAGCGCCTGGATGACCGTGGTCGAGCAGTTACGGGCGGTGAGATTGTAGGTCGTATCCTGCGAATAAACTGCCCAGAAGCTCCGCAGAGCTTCCGGATTGAACCGGCGGAACATCACCTGCTGGTCCGGATCGCACCAGTCGCCCGACTCCTGTGCGAGAGATACGTTGAACCGCCCAGCTACATCATTGTCGTGTCCCGCCGAGAGAATGGCCCGGAAGTCGTCAGGGCTATGGTCGATGTCGTCGAATGGATAATGGCTGATGTACAGGTCCGGCGGCATCTCGAGCGCGGAATGGCCGGTAGAGATCACGCCTTTTTTGTCGACTGCCGCTACATATCGGTCGATCAGAAGCCTGCGCTCCGGGTCCTTGATCGAACCGACAGCCGTCCAGACATAGACATTGAGGACCTCGTCCCCCTTGGCCCAGACATCGTCGTTCGTGGGAAGGACCGGAAGGGCCACGTGACCTTGCCAGTTGCGGGCTGCATAAAGCGGCAGCGAAGTGACCGAGCCGCCTTCCGGCAATTGTCGCAGGGGAAGCGCCATACGCACAAGTGCATAGCCGGACGTCAACAGAAGGAGCGCAAAGCAAAACGGAACTGTCAGCCGGTGCGGGACTGGCCAAGACATCAAGATACCGATGGCCAGGCTGACCTCGATCAGGCCCGCGACAATTCCGACCCGCCAGCGGGGACTGTGCAGTACCAAAGCGGATGCGATCCGAAGGAGCCCGTCAACCAGGAAGGCAGCGCCGAACACGATTGCCGCGCCGATATTGTTGTCCCAAGGGACGTTGAAGACCAGAAATGCTGCTAACAGAAAGGCAGCACCGCGCAGGGCATCAATCCAGTGCTGGCGAAACCCAACGGATATGGCCGCGGCAATCTCCACCAGCCCCTCGACCACCAGGAATACCGCCAGCGTATCCAATACGACCGAGAGCACGCCATCGCTCAGGTCGAACAGTATGGCGATGCCTAGAAGCATCCAGATAATGCCTGCCGCTGTCAGGACCTGCCAGACAGGTTTAAGCGCACGCGCTCCAAGAAGAAGAAAAACGAGCCGGATCATGACGATTTCGGTTTCTTGAATGTGCTAATGCTTCGATTTCCTTGCGGAGTGACGTTTCTCATGCCGGCGCCATTCATGTGGCGCTTCCGAAATACCGGTTGCGCAGTTCTTCGACGGTCCCGTCTTCGATCAATTGGAGGATCTGCAAAGTGACGGCTCGCGTGAGTTCGCTGTTATGAGGGAAGGCAAAACCGTATTTGTCCGGGTGGAAGATATTGCCGACGACCGCGACATTCTCTTGCGGTTTACTATGGGCGAAATGCTCCAGGATGGGAGCATCGCCGACGATCGCATCGATATCTCCCGAATGTATGGCTGCGGCTGCCGCATCGACATCCGGATAGGACCGTGAAGCGATGCCGAGCTCCGTAACGAAGTCCTCGGCAACGCTTCCTGTGAATACGCCCACGGTCTTGCCCGGCAGATCTGCGAGCGAGTGGATTCCTCTTTCAATCGAGACCGTCGTCATGACGCTTGTCACCGATGAGGTGATGTAGGCAATCACGCCGACGCCAACGACCAACCAGATGGCCTGCCAGAGGCGGCCCATCCAGCCGAACAGGTTTTTCCGCGCGCCGGCTTTGCCAGCGGCCGCAATCGAGATGACGTGATGAAAACTCTCAGCTATCCCTTCGCGCCAACGCTTCGGGAAATCCGCGTCGAATTTCCGGTCAAACAGCGTGAACCCGATCGTTGCCGCGACGATGACCGCCAAAAGCCAGCCATAGGCACGCAGATGGCCGGCATCGTTCAAACCCGATACGACGCTCCAGAAACCGGCTGAACCCTCATCGGGCACAAGGATGCGCAAGCCGGCATCATACCATGGCTGCGTAAAGGAAATTGTCTCGGCGCGATCGCGCGTGATGGTCAGGTTGGTGACAGCGGCATCGATCTCGCCATTGCGGGTTGCATCGACGAGTTCGCGGAACGTGCGAAATACCACATAGCGCGTCGCCAAATCCAGATTGCCCGCGACGACTTCCCACAGATCGATCGCCATACCGTCATAGCTATTGTTTTCGGCAACAACGAAGGGCGGACTGACATAGACGCCGACATTGATAGCTCGGGTTGGCGTTTCGCGCTCGATTTGTGCGAAGGCGACCTGCGTCATGAGTATACAGAAAAAGACGCCCGCCGATGCTGCGACCCTCAAGGCTGATCGCATGCGCAGACCTCGCATCTGAAAACCTCAGTTTAGGTGTCCGAATTGATGGTGATGATCTTTACAGCCTGCTTCTCGCAGTCGTGGTCGAGGCAAATTCCATCGATCCAGATCTCACCGTCCCCGATCATAATGCCTTGGTCATTTGCAAATAGGGCGGCATAGGTTTGCTTCTCGACTGCCATGACGATTTTTTCGGAAAAGATATGATCGTAATGCGCCACAAAGTCCTTACCCGATTTGATCTTCACGTCCTTGCCGCCGATGGAAACAGTGATCGGATAGTCAACCATCGCTGCGACCGCCTTCCTGTCACCGGCAGAAACGGCCTTCTTCAGGTCGGTAAAGAACGCGTGATAGACCGCGTGCTGCCCGAATAATTCATCAAGTTGTGAATTCATTTCTTTGTCAGATTTCGCCATCGCTGGAAGTATAAAAGTCGCTAATCCTAAAATAGCTGTGGCAGCCAGCCAAATCATTGCCTTGTTTTTGGTGATCATGATCAGTTGTCCTTCTCGCAGTTACACAACATCTGGGAAATCTCAGCTGATTAGCGATTCCTAATTTAAAGTTTAATCAACTATCTCGATCTAATCTTGCCTCATGCGGCACTTCTATGCAACCTTTCCGCGAGCTGAATCGTTGCGTCAGCCTTGAAGACCGGATCATGAAGGATTTTGTGCGGCCGACATGAGCAGGGACGGCCGCCTGCCATAGCCTTCGGATGGAGGGACAAATATGCCGGATGTGATGGGACTGGTTGGTGATTTGCTCGCCGCAATCGTCGTTGTGGCAACCCTGTCGGCTCTTCTTCTATGGCCCTGGAATACCACCGTGTCGGACGTTTTCAGCCTGCAGGCGATCACGTTCTGGCAGGCGCACAAGCTGCTCTTGATCGCCGGGATCTTGTTCGGGCCACCATCGGCTATCGGCTACACATCTGACAGACAATCCACGGCCGTCAGCCAGTCGGAGAATGAATCATGAAATTCATTGTCCATGCGGCCCTGGCCGCTGCTTTGCTGGCAATCGCTGGCTGCACCACCGATGACTACGATGGCTGTCACGGGACAGGCTGCTTGGTGGATAGGCCGGACGTCACTGACGACAGGCCGCAATTCGACAAGGACGGCAATCCGAACTTCGATACGCATGGCAACTACCAAGGATGCCGCGGCATCGGCTGCGAGGTCGATACACCGGACGATGATGGTTAATCGGGCGATGACGATTCCGATTAACGGACCCTGCAGCGAAGAGGAAGGGAAGCCAATGATGTCTGATTTCAGCTACCTGGCCCGGCGACACGCCAAAATCGTTATGATCGGCCTCACGGGGCTGGGAATGACGCTGGCCTCCGCTTTCGCCGCTGATAACGCCTGTGACGGCGTAAAGGTCGAAGTGACGACGGCGCGCAAGCAGGAATATGCCGCTCTCGTCGCCTCGGCGATGGGACACAAGTTCAAGCCCGCTCAGGCGAAATTCATCACGATTATGGAGAGCGGCGACTGGAGCGCCGCCTACGTCTCCACGCCCGTGAGCGATGACGGTGTGATGTTCTTCCAGACAGTCAGCGGAAAGAAGCAGTTTCGCGACGTATGGGGCGGCTATGCCGAACCGTCGGAAAAACCTGAACTGGTGTCCTGGGCGAAGAAGCTCGGAGCGCCGCAAAATCTTGCAGCCTGTTTTGCCGAGGCAGTGACGGAATGACGATGATGCTTTCTGAAGGTTGCCGATGTCTCGCTGCCGGTTGCGGAACTACTGACCAGGGCCTCGAAGCAACCGGCCCACGGCCAACAAACGGTCTGCATTGTGCTCGTGCCACTAGTGGCGCAGGACCGGAAGCAGGGAAATAAGCATGCGAGCACATCTCAGGACGAACGGATTTCTGGCGACGACCACCGCCATGACAACGGGGATCTTGCCGACGCTGTCGCTTGGCGTTGGGCTCTTCGCATTTTCGACCGGGGAAACGCTGGCTGACGATCCGGTCTCGATTCCGCTTGAATACCTCAAAGACCAGGATGGAGTTGCCAATCGCCTGGGCATCTGGGCCAAGATCAACAATGGCAAGGCTCAGCGATGACGGCCTTCAAAGGTTGTCGCCAGTCCTTGTTTGCTACGCGATAAGCTGGTGGCACAACAGCGAACCGTGCGAACAGTCAGCTTTCCACCCGGTCCAGGACGTCCAGCCCTACCCGGACAAATGACCGCCTCGGGTCATCAATGCTGGTTCGCGCCAACGTCCGCTATCGGGCAGAGAATCGGCTGAATGAAGGTCTTCTCAGGGTCAGATATTCGCGTTCGATTCCAACCAGACGAGGCCTGAGTGGTCGAGCAGGGTGTCATTCAACCAGCGCGCAGCAGGCAGGCCCTGAACCCAATCGGTAGGTGGCGTTCGAACACGACCGCCTTCAACGTTTGGTGGTGATGCCTCGGATGCCAAGGAGCGGCTTTGCGCTTCCGCAGACTAAATCGCAGACTAATTCTTCTCGTTAGTCTGCGGCGTCCTGCTAAGTCGTTGAAATTATGGCGCGCCCGAAGAGATCCGAACTCCTGACCCCCAGATTCCTAGTTAGTGTGTCAAAATAACCATTTGAAATCAACTACTTATGATATCAAAGACCCTGGAATCAGGACAGAATCTGCGGGTCAAGGGTTCCGTTTGCACGCTGCAGTACGACAGCAACGGGAGTCTGCTCGCCAGTTGTACTTGAGTGACGCGACTCGTGACGAGTAACACGAAGATCGCCCGAATGAGCTGAAGCGCGCTGAAGGCAGCCGACGGCGTAGATGACGTCACCGGCGTGCCCTATGCCCATTGGCGACGATATGGCCTAGAAATAGCCCAGGATGGATTTAACTTCGAGATACTCCAACATGCCCTCTAGTCCGTACTCGCGCCCGTTTCCGGATTGTTTGAAGCCGCCGAACGGCGCGTGGGGATCCCACGCTGGGTAGTTGAGATGCACCTGACCGGCGCGGATCCGCGACGCGACGTCTTTGACGGCCTCCATGTCCTTGCCCTGCACATGAGCCCCGAGGCCATAGACGGTGTCGTTGGCGATGGCGACGGCCTCGTCCACGGTGTCGTAGGGGATGATGCAGAGAACCGGCCCGAAGATCTCCTCCTGGGCGATGCGCATGTCCGTGCGCACCTCGGAAAATATGGTCGGCTTGACATAGAGCCCGGCGTTCAGACCGCCCGGACGACCCGGTCCGCCGGCGAGAAGCTTGGCGCCTTCCGAAATGCCGACGCCGATCATGGTCTGGATCCGGTCGAACTGGGCACGGTTGGCAATCGCACCATGGGTGGTGGTCTCCAAGAGAGGATCGCCCACGACGATCTCGTCCGCGGCGCGCTCGGCGATCGACTCGATCTCGGCAAGCTGAGCGCGCGGCACGATCATGCGCGTCGGCGCGCTGCACGACTGGCCGAGGTTGCGGAAGCCAGCGGCGATGCCGAGCGAAACGGCGCGATCGAAATCGGCGTCGGGCAGGATCACGTTCGGCGACTTGCCGCCGAGCTCCTGCGCGACGCGCTTGACCGTCGGCGCGGCCGCCTGGGCCACCGCAATGCCGGCACGGGTAGAACCGGTAATCGAGATCATGTCGACATTCGCATGGGACGCAAGACCCGCCCCGACGCAGGGGCCGTCGCCATTGACCAGGTTGAAGACACCGCCGGGGAAGCCGGCTTCCTCGATCACCTCGGCGAACAGTAGAGCGCTCAAGGGAGAAAGCTCGCTCGGCTTCAGCACGACCGTGCAGCCCGCGGCGAGCGCCGGCGCGACCTTGGCGGTGATCTGGTAGAGCGGCCAGTTCCACGGAGTTATCAGCGCGCAGACACCGATCGGTTCGTACGTAACGGCGGTGTGGCCGCGCTGCTCGACGAAGGGGAAGGTTGTCAGGACATCGCGAGCGGTCTTCACATGGGCGATCGCGAGTGGCACCTGCGCGGTGCGCGCATATCCAATCGCTGCGCCCATCTCGAGGGTCAGGCATTGCGCGAGCAGTTCACTGCGCGCCTCGAGCAACTCCTGCAGGCGGTCGAGCGGACCCGCGCGGTATTCCGGCCTGGTCCGGCTCCAGCCGGCGAAGGCCCGGCGGGCCCCCGAGACCGCCGCGTCGACGTCCGCGCCGTTTCCGAGCGGAAACCGGACCACGACCTCTTCCGTGGCCGGATTGACCACGGCGCCCTTGGCGGTGCCCCTCGGCTCGCGCCATTCGCCGCCGATGAAGAATCTGTCCAGGCGGCCGTTGCGGGACAGGTGTTCGAGGGGCGGGGTCATGTCACCAGGTCCTTCATGCGGTAATAGACACCGAGGATCGGCAGGAACCAGGGACGCCCGAAGTATCCAGGGATCGCCGGCCAGTCGAAATCCTTCCAGGGGTTCAGGTCGGGGCGCCCGTCCATGACATCGGTCATGATGCTGCCCATCAGCGTCGACATATGCGTGCCGTGGCCGCTGTAGCCCATCGAGTAGAAGATGCCGTCGCGCTCCCCGGCGCGCGGCAGGCGGTCGCGGGTCATGTCGACCATGCCGCCCCAGCAGTAGTCGATCCGGGTGTGGGCCAACTCCGGATAGACCTCGACCATCGCCGCTTTCAGGATCCGGCCGCTCTTTTCGTCGGATTGCGGATTGGACACCGCAAACCGGGCCCGCCCGCCGAACAGCATGCGATTGTCCGGGGTCAGCCGCCAGTAGATGACGAGGTTTCGCGTGTCGACGACATTGCGGCGCGCCGGCATGAGGCGCTCGATTTGTGAAGGCGACAGCGGTTCCGTAACGATCAGGAAGGCGCCGACCGGCACGATTCGGCGGCGGATCCATCCGAGCGGACCGACCTTGGAAATGCCGCTCGCCAGCAGAACCTGCCGCGCGACGATCTTGCCTCGAGGGGTCTCAACCTCGTGCCCGCCGGCGCCCTTGCGCATGGCCATGACCGGAGCATGTTCATAGACCTCCGCGCCACGCCGCGCGGCTGCGGTCGCCAGTCCTCGGACGAAACGCCCGACATGCATGTTGGCGCTCTTGGGGAACAGCAGCCCGCCGTAATAGCGGTCGGTCCCGACCTCGCTGCGCAGATCTGTGCGCGCGATCATTCGCGTTCCGGGGTCGACATTGGTTGCCAGCAGCTCCTGGCTTCGCGCCAGCATGTCGTAGTGCTCGGGTTTGGCGGCAAGCTTGAGCTTGCCGACGCGCAAGAAGCTGCAGTCGATCTGTTCTTCCTCGACAAGCCGCTCGACCATATCGACGCCAGCGTCGAAGGCCTTGTAGAGCGCGTTCGCGGCGTCCGTGCCGTACTTGCCGGCCATGACCGCATAATTCTGAGCAAAGCCGTTGTTACACATGCCGCCATTGCGCCCGGACGCGGCGTTGCCGATTGTTTCGGCCTCGAGCAGGGCGACCCGGGCGCCCTTTTTGGCGAAGGCCAGTGCGGCGGAGCACCCCGTCAGACCGCCGCCCACCACGGCCACATCGTAGTGACCTTCGAGGGGTCTCGACGAGCCGTCATCGAACGGCTGAGACGTATCCAGCCAATAAGATGTAAACTTCATAATTGCACCACCAGAGCGTCAGTTTGCATGGGCGCCATGCAAAGCGTGGAGACCGGAACTCCTACCAGCCGCGGATCCGCTCCCACCGCGCTTCGATCTCGGGGCTCTCGCCGTTGACGACGCTGTAGAAGTCGTGCTGCGCGGCCATCGCGCAGGCATGGTTGGGCAGGATCCGCACCCGCGTACCGACCGGCAGCTCGGGCATGCGCTTGCCGGGGCCGGGGCGCATCGCGAGGATGCCGTGCTCCTGGCTGGCCTGGGACACGATCACGTCTTCGAGCACCCGCCCCTTAGCGTCGCAGACCACCCCGTAGCCCTGGTCGACCTTCTGGTTCGCGGTTCCACGGTCGCGCGAGAGCGCCATCCACCCGGCGTCAACCAACACCCAACCCTTTTCCGGCTTGGCGCCGATCACGGTGGCCAGCACGGAAACCGCAATATCGTCGATAGCACAGACCCCGACCCCATGCTGGACGAGGTCGAAGAACATGTAGACCCCGGCGCGCAACTCCGTAACGCCTTCCAGATTTTCGGCGAAGTGCGCCGTCGGCGTCGAGCCTAGGCTGACGATCGGGCAGGCATGGCCGTGGGCGCGCAGAATTTCGGCGGCGCGCACGGTGGCCGAACGCTCGTTCTCGGCTGCCTCGACCAACGCATCGGGCATGCTCAAGCCGTAGGACTCGCCTGCATGGGCGAGGACGCCGACGAGGTTGGCTCCCGCTGCGACGACCCTATCGGCCACCTCGAGCAGCTTCGGATCGTCCGGCTTCAATCCACCGCGATGGTCATCGCAGTCCAGTTCGATGAACACGGACGGCGTCACGCCGGTGGCCGCGCGCACCTCGGCCAAAGCATCGGCCTGCTCCACAGTATCGAGCAGCAGCTTCAGATCGACGCCCGTCCGGCGACAAAGCTCCATGGCGCGGGTCGCCGAAGCGGGCGACATGCCGACCGCATAGGTCATGTCTCGAAAGCCGTGGCCCGCGAAGTATTCCGCCTCGGCAATCGTCGAGACCGTAATCGGGCCGGGTTCGCGGGGGAAGACGTGTCGGGCGACGTCGATGCTCTTGGCCGTCTTCATGTGCGGGCGCAGCACTACGCCTAAGCTTTTAGCGTGCTCGGCGAGACGCTGGATGTTGCGCTCGAGCTCGGCCTCGGTCCAGAAGCAGCGACGGGGTGATGAGGACGTCGATCGTTTTGGCCGCCTCACGCACTTTTGCGTTTGTCTCCATCTTTCCCTGTCCTCATTTCCTAACCGAACGACTGGTTCGCCAAGGCATACATGCGTGCTGGCCCATCGGAGACGGGCCGCTGCCCCCTGACCATGGCGGTCGCGTAACCGACCTGCTTGAGGCCCACGCGCTCCAGCCAGTCGCTCAATCCGTGTTCGGCATAGACGTCGATGCGTACGAATTGCCCCTTGAGCTTCGCAAGCTGGGCGAGGATCAAGAGTTGCGCGTCTTGTGCGCTTTCGGCTGCAACAGGGCCGACCACGTAGCCGCGCCCGAACCTCCGGGCGATGGCGTAGCCCGCAACCCCTCCCACGCGGTCGATGACCACCACGTTGCCCAAATCGGCAAGCGCAGCCACCATCGACGGCCGAGGCATGCCCGTGGCCCGTTCGTCGAAACCCTGGATCGCCGCGAGGTCTAAAACGGTCGCGGGACGGATGTCGTCGCTGGCATCCGCCATCGCGGCGACGATCAGTGGGCCCTGGTGCTGAAGCACGGCGCCCCAAGGCGTGAAGCCGCGTCGCTTGTAGAGCGTGAGCCCCTCTTCGGTCGAGTTGAGCAGTACGTCGCGCCCGTCCGTCGCCTCAAGCAGCCCATTGAAGAGCTGCGAGCCGTAACCACCGCCTTGCGCGGAGGCGGTGACGATGATCATCCCGGCGGTGGCATGGGCCTGTCCGTAGTTCCACCACATGGCCGTGCCGATCACTTCGCCTGCCCGCTCCAGGACCAGGCCCTGACCGACCGTCGCGGCAAATTCCCAGTCCTCGCGGCGATAAGGCCAGACCATCTCCTGCGACAGCTTCAGAGCGCCCGGCACATGGCGGGTCTCGAATTTCATCAGCTCAATCGGGAGGCTGACGATATTTCTGTCATGCTCAACGGCCATAAGTGCAACGCTGTCTCTTGGTCCGAGGTCGATTTGAAGTCGGACCTTAAAGTCGCGCCCGGCAGGCAGATTTCCCTGCTGTTTTGCCCTGTTAACTCGATGGGATCATTCGTTTTGACCCCGTCCCTCGGCATACAAAACGGCACAAATCGGGTGAAAACTACTCATCTGCCGCCCTGCGTCGCCCATCATGGTTGCCAGTCCGAGTAACGTCCGAGCCTCTATACCGATTAATCTCGGCTCTGACCAACGCCATGTACCGGAACACCTTGCAGCGATTAGCCGCCTGGTGCCCACAAGGAAGCTTGGATGATCTACATCAGCGAAGAGGAGTCTGCCGCCCTCGTCACACATGAACTTGCCTTCGAGGCGGCGCGGCAAGCTCTCGTGGCCGCAGCATCCAAGCAGAGCGGCGTCTTTCCTGCAGTTCTCGGGCGCTCGCGGGAAGCGACCAACACCTTCTCAATCAAGTCCGGGTGGTCGGACAACCTGACCGGCGTGAAAATTGGCTCTTTCTGGTCGGGCAACCCGGCACGTGGCCTTCCCCGCCACAACTCCACCATCGTGCTGCTCGATCAGCATACAGGTCGGCTCGCCGCCGTAGTCGAGGCCGGGAAGGTCAACGCCTACAGGACGGCCGCCGCCGACGCGGTTGCGGCCGATCTTCTTGCGCGGAAGCAAGCCAAGGTTCTTGCGATATTCGGCGCCGGCAACCAGGCGGGCTTCGAAGTGAGGGCGCTGGCGCGCATCCGCCCAATCGAAACCGTGCTTGTCGTGGCCCGGCCTTCGCCGCGCCGCGACGCTTTCGTCGAACGTGTCAACGATTGGGGTCTGAAGGCGCGCGCCGTATCGGCCGAAGAAGCCGTGCGCACGGCCGACATCGTGGTGACGGCGACACCCTCACCCGAACCGCTGTTCGATGCCGCGTGGGTCGAACCCGGAACCCATATCGTCAGCATGGGGTCGGACGCTCCGGGCAAGCGCGAATTGCCGAGCCAATTGTTGTCTAGCGTAAGTCTGTTCTGCGACCTGCCCTCCCAATCTCTTGAGATCGGCGAGTTCCAACACGTGCGCGATGCGATCGACGCCGGTGTGCTTGCGGTAACACCAATCGGCGACGTCATTGAAAAGCGTTCGCCCGGACGCCGTTTCGACAACGAAATCATCGTCTTCGACAGTTCCGGTATCTCCCTGCAGGACCTCTACATGGCCGAAGCGCTGATCCGCGCAAAGGCGTCCCACCGCTGACATAGTGCTAGCCCGCGGCTCCGTAGAGGATGCCCCTCAAAAAGAATGCCCGCTTGTCAGCGGCTGGCGCGCCACCAGGCGATACGGTCCAACAGTGCGTAGCCCTTGATAACGGCCGGCATGAACCACGGATCGCCATGATAGAGCGGGATGGCCGCAGGCGGCCGAAAGTCGAATGCGGTGCGCGCCTGCTCACCATGTCCCATCAGCTTGTGGGCCGCACGCGTGCCGACCCACGGCGCCCAGACGACGCCCGAACCGCAGAAGCCGGTGGCGTAGACCACGCCGTCCTTCTCGAAGATGCGGGGCAGCATGTCGCGGTGCATCGCCACATTGCCAAACCAGCTGTGGGAAAGGCGAACCCTCTCCAGCTCCGGGAAAAGTTCGACTAGCCCGTTGCGCAGACGGATCGTCGGCGCTGCCGGATCGCCTACGCGCGAGCTGTCGCGGCCGCCCAGCAGAATGCGCCTGCCGTCCGGCGAAGGGCGGTAATAGAAGCCAAGCTCGCGGCCCTCGCCCATCATCATCAGCTTCGGCATCAGGCGGGCCATCATCTCAGGCGCGAGTTCCTCGGTGGCAATAATCCGGCTGCGAACGGGAACCAGCCGGCGGCGGAGGAAGGGACTGGCCCCATCGGTATAGCCGTTCGTGCAGACCAGAACCTGCCGCGCCTGCACCGTTCCGGCCGAAGTGGCGACGCGGAACCCCGACCCATCCCTCTCGATAGAGGTCACGGGCGTGTTTGAATGCACCGTCAGACCCGAAGCGAGCGCCACCCGCAGGAGCTCGGCGTGGAACTTGGCCGGGTGCAGCCCACCAATGTCCTTCCGCACCACGCCGCCGCGGTAAAAGTCGGTCCCGATGTAGTTGCGCTGCTCCGCATGGGGAACGGAGTAAGATTCGACCGCAAGTTTCTTCGCCAAAGCCTCGGCGCCGCGGGCCATCTTCTCGTACTGCTCGTATCCGAGGGCCCCTTTGAAAAGGCCGACCAGCTTGAAGTCGCAGTCGAGCTTTTCCGTTCTGATGAAATCGTAAAGGAATTCGCGCGCGATCTTGCCCTCGGCCTCGATCGCCATGGCTTTCTCTTCGCCGAAGCGCCGGGTGATGGTGGCATAGTCCAGCCGGATACTCCCGCTCGTAATTCCGCCATTGCGCGTTGAAGCACCCTCGCCCGGATTCGTCCCATCAAAAGCTGCAACCGAGCGTCCTTCGCGCGCGAGCGCGAGCCCGGCCGCCAGCCCGGCGTAGCCGGCGCCGACGATCGCCACATCAAGCTTCTTGGCCAAGGGCTGCGGCGGCAGCGGCGCGACGGGCGCCGCCTCCCACCAGTAGGGTGTATTCTTGTCGGCGACTTTGGGCTCGTGCACGTGAGTGACTTCTCGCTGCGTTTGCTGGATCGGGAATGGGCCGTGTTTGCCGGCGAGATCAGACCCGATCGTCTCGCACGTCGAGCGCATCGCGCAGTCCGTCGCCGATGAAGTTGAAGCTGGTCACAGCGATCGTGATGGCGGCCCCGGGGATGATCGCCAGCCAGGGTGCACTGTCCAGATACTGCTGGGCGCCCTCGAGCATGTTGCCCCAGCTGGGCAGCGGCGGCTGAATGCCGTAACCCAGGAAACTGATATAGGCTTCCAGCAGGATTGCACGCGCCACTGTCAGCGTCGCGGCCACGATGATCGGACCCATGGCGTTGGGCAGGATCTCGCGGAACATGATATGCGTGCCACTCAACCCCACCATGCGCCCGGCCAACACAAACTCGCGCTCGCGCAATGACCGTACCTCGGCCTCGACAATTCGGGCTACCTCCATCCAGCTGGTGATAGCGACGATGACGGTGACCATAGCGGGGCTCGGCTTCAATGCCGCGGCCAAGGCCAGCAACAAGAAGATGGAGGGGAACGACAGGAAGCCGTCGACCGTGCGCATCAGTGCTGCACCGATCCAGCCGCCGCGGTAGCCCGCGATCACGCCGACGAGCGTTCCGATCAGCGTCGACAGCAGCATGGCGAAGAATGCCACCAGCAGTGAGGTCCTCCCCGCCATGAACAGCCGTGCGGCCACGTCCCGCCCAAGCGGGTCGGTTCCGAGATAGTGGTCACCGGTCAGCGGCGGCGAAAAGCGGGCGCGCAAATCGATGTAGAGGGAATCATAGGGCAGAAGATGAGGGCCGAAGACGCATGCCAGCGTGAGAAGTGTGATCATCGCCGCTCCCAGCAACGCCAGATGATGGCTCGTGAAACGGCGCACCGTGCGGCTGCGCCACCAGCGGCTTGGTTCTGCATTTGCGGCAAGAGCGGTCATTTTTCTGCCTCCTGTTGGGCGTGAGGTTACGCGCTCAACCCAGACGAATGCGCGGGTCGACGATCGCCACCGCGATGTCTGCGATCAGGTTGCCCAGGATGACGAGGATGGCTGAGAACATCAGCAGTCCCATCACGACCGGGTAGTCGCTGTAACCGAGGCTGTCCAAGAACAGTCGACCCATCCCCGGCCAGGTAAACACTGTCTCCGTCACCAGCGCGCCGGTCAGGATGCTGGGAAGCTGCACTCCGGCCAGTGTGATCATCGGCAGAAGCGCATTGCCGACGACGTGCTTCATGATGACCCGGCGCTCGCTCAGGCCCTTGGCGCGGGCGGTTTTGACGAAATCCTGGCTGATGGCATCTAGCGTCGCAGTGCGCATGTAGCGGCTCCAGATCGCGACATGCACCAGCGACAGCACGATGCTTGGCAGGATCAGGTGATGCAGGTAGTTCAGAACCGAACCGTCGCCGATCGTGTACATGTTGCCTGCAGGCAGCCAGCCTAGCTGCAGGGAGAAGATGTAGATGCCGACGAGCCCGAACCAGAAGGTCGGGATCGACAGCGCGACCATTGCTCCGACCGTGGCCATATGGTCGAACAGCGAATAGCGGTGTGTGGCGCCGCGGATGCCGATCCAGGTGCCGATCGCAATTGCAATCGCAGTGGACGTACCCATCAGCAGCAGCGTGGCAAAGACGTGCCGGCCAATCACTGCCAGTACAGGCGTGCCGTCGCGGAAGGAGTGGCCCCAGTCGCCCTGGAGAAGCCGCCAGGCCCAGTCGAGATATTGCATCAAAAGAGGACGGTTCAGCCCTAATTGCTCTTTCAGGCGATCGAGATCGTCCTGCGTCATGCCGGGATCGAGCCCGAATTGCGCCAGTGGGCCGCCCGGTAGCAGGTTCAGGACGACGAACCCGATGACCGACACGATCAGGAGCAGAATGAGGCTCTGTGAGAGCCGGTTGAGCAGGAAGCCGCGCATTCAACTCTCCTCTTTCAAGACAGCGCCGATGACTGGCCGCCGCCGCAATGCGGCGGCCAGATGTATGTCAGGCCTTCCAATGCCATCCGGCGGCATACCAGGATGCGACGCGGGCGTTGGAATTTGCCTCGAAACCGTCCAGCCCTTCCTTGCGGCCGAACACATTGGCGTAGGCAAACAGAGGCAGGAACGGCAGATCCTGACGCACGATTTCCTGCACACGCAGATAGATGGCGCGCCGCGCCTCCCGATCGAAGGTGCGGGCGCCCTTATCGAGCAGCGCATCGACCTCCGGGTTGGAGTATTGGCCTGTGTTCGAGCCCTTTCCGCCCTTCGCGACGATCGCCTTGGTGTGCAGGCGGTTGGAAACGTCGGGGTCGCCCGCGATGACATTGGTTACACCGGAGATCGCTGACTCGAACTGCGATTTGAGCCAGAAATCGCCCCACATGACGGCGGCCGGCAGATTCGAGATCGTCATCTCCACCCCGATCTCGGCGAATGTCTGCTGCAAGAACTGCTGCGTCTGCTCGCGCAGGTGGTTGCCGGAGGTGGTGGAGTTGGCGAACGACAGACGCACCCCGTCCTTCACTCGTATTCCATCAGCTCCGGGTACCCAGCCGGCCTCGTCGAGGATCTGGCGCGCGCGCTCGATGTTGAACTCCTGCGCCGGCAGGTTCGGATTGTAGTAGTAGGAATTCTGCGGCATGAAGGTCTCGGTGGGGTTGTGGACCCCGTAATAGAGTCCTTCGAGGATCGCTTTCCTATCTATCGCGGCGTAGAGCGCCTGGCGGACCGCCGGGTCCTTGAATTGTGGTTTCTCAAGATTGAGATAGATCGACTCGACCGATGCCCCGCGCTCCAACATGACCGCGCGATCCGGTAGTTTGCTGGCTTCCTCATAGTGGTCGGCGGTTATGAATGCCTGGTCGACAAGATCAATGTCGCCGCTCTTGAACTGGGTATAGAGCACTGTCATGTCGGGGATGTATTTGAAGACGAGCCGCTCCAAATAGGGGCCCTCCCCTGCATAGTCCGTGTTCGCGACGAGTTCGATGTGATCGCCGGCGATGCGCTGCGCCCACTTGAATGCGCCAGTGCCGACAGGCGCCTGATTGAAGGCGGCGGCGTTCGGGTCGGCCTCTTTTTCGAGGATATGCTTGGGAACCATGAAGGTTTCGGCGAGAAACGACAGGTAGGGGGCGAAAGCCTCCTCCATCCGCCATGTGAGCTCGGTCGGCGAGACCACCTTGATGTCGCGCACCAGCGCATGGCCCGCCGTGCGCCACGCGCGGAATTTCGGATTGGTGATGAGCTCAAGCGTGAACTTCACGTCATCGGCCGTGAAGGGTTGGCCGTCGTGCCAGCGGACGTCATCACGCAGGCGGACGCGCCACAAAAGTCCATCCTCCGAGATACCGCCGTTTTTTTGGCTTGGCACTTCGACCACAAGATTGGGCTGGAGAACGCCCTTGGAGTCCATTCGAACGAGTGCATCAAACACTGAGAAATGCACAGCGTCGTCACACTCGGTATGCGGCATCAGTGGATTGAAGACGGTGGGTTCCTGCGAGAATCCGACGATGACGCGGCCGGTTGGGCTGGCTGGTGGGTTCTGGGCGAAGGCGGGTTTGCCCAACAGATTGGGCGCAATGAGGCCTGCAGCCCCGCCTATCGCCATCAAACGCAGTGCATCGCGCCGCGAGTACGTTGATTTGGTGTTTGAGCGTTCTGTCATTGGAATTCCCCTTGTTCTGGCGGTACCCGCCGTGGCTCTTACCCATTTGCTGCAACCGGACGGGTAGATCCCGGCTGCTCTCCAGGAATCGCCGCCACCAGCTCGCGTGTGTAGGCTGATTGCGGGTCGAGGAAGATTTGCGAGGGGGGACCGGATTCCACGATCCGCCCTTTCTGCATCACCGCGATTTCGTCGCAGATCTGGCTGGCGACGCGCAGATCGTGGGTGATGAAAATCATCGAAACACCGGTCTCCCGCTGGATTTGATCCAGCAGCTTCAAGATCTGCGCCTGGATCGACACGTCGAGCGCCGACACGGCCTCGTCCGCGATCAGCAGCTTCGGCCTGAACATGAGCGCACGGGCGATGCCTATGCGCTGGCGCTGCCCACCGGAAAATTCATGCGGATAGCGGCCGAAGGCGCCGGCATCGAGCCCGACATGAGCAAGAAGCGCCTTCGCCTCTTCACGCGCCTGGGCATAGGGCGTGCCGTGTGCGACTGGGCCAACGGTCAGGATGTGGCCGACAGTTGAGCGCGGGTTGAGCGACGCGAAGGGGTCCTGGAAGACCATCTGGACCCGGGGTCGCAGCGGGCGGAACTCGGCTTCGGAAAGCTTGGCGATGTCGCGGCCCTCGAACAGAATCCCGCCGCAGTCGCTGTCCAGCAGCTTGATCAGAAGCCGGCCCAGCGACGATTTGCCGGAACCGCTTTCGCCCACAACGCCGAGTGTGCGTCCTGGCGCGAGTTCGAATGAGACTTCGTTGACCGCGGGCACGACGCGCTGGGAGCCGAACAGGGAACTGCCGGTGCGGTAGGTCTTCACCAGGCCCTCGACCTTCAGGATCGGCGCTTTGTCGGCCGTCTCCAGAGGGATGCGGTCCTCGCCGGTCAGGTGCGGAACGGCTGCGATAAGGCGCCGGGTATAGGGATGGCTGGGCGACTGCAGGACCTGTTTGGCGCTACCTTGCTCGACGATGTGGCCCTTCTCCATCACGACCACGCTGTCTGCGATCTCGGCCACGACCCCGAAGTCATGGGTGATGAACATGACGCTCATTCCCTTGCGTCGCTGAATCTCGCGGATCAGCTCGAGAATCTGCGCCTGCGTGGTCACGTCGAGCGCCGTCGTCGGTTCATCCGCAATCAGGATCGTGGGCTCGAGTGCGAGCGCCATGGCAATCATCACCCGCTGCCGCTGCCCGCCGGAGAGGCGGAACGGATACTGGTGGTACATGAGTTCCGGGTCCGGCAGTCCCACCTCAGTCAGCAACTCGATAGCGCGGCCGCGACGGGATTTCGGAGAGCCGACGCCATGCGCCGCCATGACCTCGTCGATCTGTGCACCCACCGTCATCAGCGGATTGAGCGCCGAGAGCGGGTCCTGAAAGATCATCGACACGACGCGGCCGCGCAGGCCGCGCAGCTTGTCCGGCGGCATGCCTATGATGTTCATCCCGCCGAGGTGGATAGCGCCCGAGGAGACGTGGATCACCCGAGGCAGTAGCCCCATGATGGCGTTGGCGGTAACCGACTTGCCGGAGCCGGACTCGCCAATGACGCACAGAATCTGGCCGCGTTTCAGATCGAAGGAGATGTTCTCGACGGCATGGGTTCTTTCCATGCCTTCCGGCAAATTCACCGTGAGGTCGCGCACCGAAAGCGCCACATCGTGGGGAGCTACAGGCTGGATGCTTGCGACCATCGCGATCACCTCCCCTTCAACCGAGTGGGTCCACTCTGTTGCGGACCGCATCATCGCCCTTTGAGCATAAGCGCCTCGCCGCAGGGGCCTGAGTCTGGCCATCTCGGCGCTTCGTGCCCTGAGGCTGCGAGAAACGGATTCTGCTCATCCTGGCGGCTCCCTTTATGAAATCCGGTCCGTATACCGGACACTGTTCCCTTTTCTTGGAGAACTCTCCGAAGGCGTAAGCCCCGCCTATCGGAAGTCCTCTGGAGCTTGCCTGCCATCAGGAAGGGTTGCTCCGTTCTTTCAGCCAGTTTGACTGTTTTGTTTCCGCATAGTCGTCGAAATTTGGCCCTCGGGCGGCAGGAACTTCTGAAAAGAACGTCACGTTCGGCATTTCACTCTGCTCCCGTTCCGGCGCAGAAACCGAGATCGGACACCACGCCCTTCGTCCGGTAATTCGCGCGCGACAGGCCTTGCCGTCGCGCGGTTGGTGTCCCGTGCGGCCCAGCAATGGCGGCAGGGGATTGCGGGATCAAGGTCGACAACTGCGCGCCGCGTCCCGAAAAGCCCATGCGTCGATTACGACACTGGATGAAGTGTACTCCTGCTTGCCCCGGCGAGTTCGGCGCCGGCGAATTTTTCGGCAAACAATTACCTGTTCTGTGGGCCGCAAACCGCAGGAAGTTCCGTCCAGGCATGAACTCCGCAGCCTGCCTCTGCGGGCCGCAGGTTAGGATGCTTAAAATTGCCGGAGTCCCGTTTCATGCCCGCGCCGCTCATGCACATCGATTCCAGCCCATCCCTGCCTCGCGAGGCGGACGTCGTCGTCATCGGCGGCGGCGTGGCAGGCGTATTCACGGCATATTATCTCGCGCGCCGCGGCGTCAGCGTCACCCTGCTGGAGAAAGGGCGCGTAGCCGCCGAACAGTCCAGCCGCAATTGGGGCTGGTGCCGCCAGCAGAACCGTGACGCGCGCGAGCTGCCGATGGCAACCAAGAGCCTCGATCTCTGGGAGAAAGTGGCGCAGGAGACTTGCGAGGATACCGGCTTTCGCCGTTGCGGACTTCTGTATCTCTCACAGGACGAAAATGAGCTCGCAGGCTGGACAAAGTGGCGCGACTTTGCACGGACCGCCGGAGTGACGACGCACATGCTGGGCGCGGAAGAAGCCACCGAACGGGGCAAAGCGACCGGCCGCAAATGGAAAGGTGGCGTATTCTCGCCAACTGACGGAACGGCAGACACTTCCAAGGCAGTGCCGGTTGCCGCGCGCGGCATCATGGCTGCGGGCGGAACCGTACATCAGAATTGTGCTGCGCGCGGCCTGGAGCTGAGCGCCGGCCGGGTGAGCGCTGTGGTGACTGAAGCAGGTACCATCCGGACGAAGACCGTTGTCATGGCCGGAGGCGCGTGGGCCTCATCCTTCTGCAATCAGCTCGGCATTCGTTTTCCTCAGGCTTCCGTGCGCGCTTCGATTCTTGCGGTGGCGCCCGGAGCAAGCGAACTGCCGGATGCCTTGCATACCGCGCGCGTATCGCTGACGCGGCGCGGCAACGGTGGATACACGTTGGCCATCAGCGGGCGCGCGTGCGTCGACCCAACCCCGCAGCAATTCAGGTTCGGCCGCGAGTTCGTGCCCATGTTTGCGCGCCGTTGGCGCAGCCTGGTGCCCGGCGGAGCCAAGGGTTGGTGCGCGGGTCACGAAACCTTGGCGAAATGGGCGCTCGACGATGTGACGCCGATGGAGCGGAACCGGATACTCGATCCCAAACCAGACATGGGGCAGATTCGCCTTACGCACCAAAGAGCCTGCGAGTTGCTGCCCGAACTCAAGCGCTTTGCTATCTCCGATGCCTGGGCGGGCTATATCGACAGCACGCCCGATGGCGTCCCCGCAATCGGTGAAGTGGAGGGGATTCCGGGCTTTATCTTGGCGGCGGGATTTAGCGGTCACGGCTTCGGGATCGGTCCCGGCGCCGGGCACCTGATTGCCGACATCATCACAGGCTGTGACCCGATCGTCGACCCCGGTCCCTACAGGCCGGAGCGTCTGAAGATGGCTGCATGGGGCAAGGTCGCTGAATTCTGAGAAGGCCGGTTTGCCAACGTCCAGCCGGTCGCACACGAGATTGAGGCCGCGAGGCGGCCAGCACTGAAAACAATGGGGAAGTTCGCATGCGTGAATACCAGATTGCCGCCATACCAGCCGACGGGATCGGCCCAGAAGTCATCGCTGCGGGCCTCCAGACGCTCGAGACGCTCCAACAGCGCTGCGGCGACTTCAAGCTGCGCGTCCAGCACTTCGACTGGGGCTCAGACTACTACAAGGCCCATGGTCGGATGATGCCCGAGGACGGTATGACGCAACTGAAGCGTTTCGACGCTGTCTTCTTTGGCGCGGTCGGCGCCCCCGATGTGCCTGACGACATCACTCTCTGGGGCCTCCGGCTGCCGATTTGCCAGGGCTTTGATCAGTACGCGAACGTGCGGCCGACCAGGATACTGCCTGGTATTGCTTCTCCGCTGGCGGGCGTTGGCCCTGGCGATCTGGATTGGGTGATCGTGCGGGAGAATTCCGAGGGCGAGTATTCGGGCCATGGCGGCCGCGCCCATCGCGGCCTCCCCGAGGAGGTCGGTACTGAAGTCGCGATCTTCACGCGCGTCGGTGTCACCCGCATCATGCGCTACGCATTCCGGTTGGCGCAGTCGCGGCCGCGAAAACTTTTGACCGTCGTCACCAAATCCAACGCCCAACGACATGGCATGGTAATGTGGGACGAAATCGCCGCCGAGGTGGCACGGGAATTCCCGGACGTCACGTGGGACAAGATGCTGGTTGATGCTATGACGGCGCGTATGACGCTGAAGCCACGGAGCCTCGATACGATCGTTGCCACCAACCTTCATGCCGACATATTGTCGGACCTTGCAGGCGCGCTTTCGGGCAGCCTCGGTGTAGCACCGACCGCCAATATTGATCCCGAGCGGCGCTATCCCTCGATGTTCGAGCCTATCCACGGCTCGGCATTCGACATTGCCGGCAAAGGGATCGCCAACCCCGTGGCCACCTTCTGGACCGCTGCCCAGATGCTCGAACATCTGGGCGAAAGCGAAGCGGCCGACCGGCTGATGCGCGCTGTGGAATCGGTGACAGGGGAAGGCGTGCTGACGCCGGACGTTGGTGGCACCGCGACCACGCAGGAAGTAACGGACGCCGTTTGCCGGACGATCCGCGGTTCGAACGTGTGACAGGTTTCTGATGAAGCTCGACAAGATCGACATCAAAATTCTCTCCGAGCTGCAAAAGAACGGGCGCATATCCAACGTCGAGCTTGCCGAGCTGGTGTATCTGTCACCGAGCCCCTGCCTGATGCGGGTCAAGAAGCTTCAGGCGGAAGGCTTCATCACCGGCTATTCCGCCCAGATCGACGTCTCCAAACTCGGGCAGACGTTGACGGTCTTCACCGAGATCACGCTCAGGAACCATCGGCAGAACGACTTCGCGCGGTTTCTTGCCACCGTCGAGAAGATCGATTCCGTCATCGAATGCCATCTTGTTTCAGGCGGGTACGACTACCTGGTGAAGTTTGTCACAGCGGGAATCACCGAATACCAGACGGTCATGGAGCGCCTTGTCGAAATGGACATCGGCATCGACAAATATTTCAGCTTCGTCGTGCTGAAATCCCCTATCGTGAAATCTCACCTGCCGCTCGACGCCATATTCGACCAATGAGGAAGAGGCTGCCCGCGCATGCGGCGGCAGTCTGGACGATCATCTTTTCATCGCCGCCCGCACGTCCTTGTCTTCGAGTGTTTGATCCAGCGTCATCCGCGTGCGTTCGAGGATTCCATCGATATCGTCTTCGGTGCAGCAGAGCGGCGGCGCATAGCCCAGGATGCCGCTGTTGAAGGCGCGGATGACGAGGCCGTTCGCCCATGCGCGGTCGAAAATACGGCGACCCGGATCGGCTGCCGCCGGCAGGGGCGTCTTGCGCTCCTTGTCAGTGACCAGCTCGACCGCGGCCAGCATGCCGCGACCGCGAATATCGCCAACCAGCGGGTGGTCGGCGAGCGAGCGAAGGCCTTCCATCAAGCGCTTCCCGGCCTTCCGCCCGTTCTCGATCAAACCCTCTTCGTAGAGACGCAGGCATTCAAGCCCCACCGCCGCGCTCACGGGATGGGCTGAATAGGTGTACCCATGGCCGACAGGCGCTTTGCCGGCTCCGTCCGCGATCGTATTGTAGACGTGGTCCGACATGAAAACCGCGCCCATCGGCACGTAGCCCGAGGTCAGTCCCTTCGCCGTGGTTATGAAATCCGGCACCACATCGTCCTCTTCACAGGCGAAGAGCGGGCCAGTGCGGCCAAAGGCGGTGATGACTTCGTCGGCAACGAACAGAATGTCGTGTTCCTTGCACACGGCGTGCAGGGCCTTCAGCCAGCCTGTCGGTGGAACGAGGACACCGCCCGAACCCTGAATGGGTTCGGCGTAGAAGGCCGCAACGCGGTCCGCGCCGAGTTCCGCGATCTTGGCGCGCAGGGCCGCGACCGATGCGTCGATAATCGTCTGCGGATCGGAACCGACCGGATTGCGATAGGCGTAGTGCGAAGGGATTTTATGCTGCCAGTCGTATGGGACACCGAAACCCGCATGGAAAGCTGGGATCGCGGTCAGACCTGACCCTGCCGTCGAGGATCCATGGTAGCCATACTCGACCGAGATGAACTGGTCCTTCGTCGGCGTACCCTTGGCATGGTAGTAATAGCGAATGAAGCGGATCGTACTGTCGACTGCGTCTGAGCCGCCAAGCGTGAAATAGACATGGTTCAAATCTCCGGGCGCCAGTTCGGCAAGCCTGGCAGCAAGACGAATGGCAGGCTCAGACCCCAGGCCGAAATATCCCGTCGCATAGGGAAGCTCTCTTAGCTGCTTTGCGGCTGCTTCAACGACGCTTTCCTGGCCGTATCCGATGTTTACACACCATAGCCCTGCGAATCCGTCCAGCAGGGTTTTTCCGCTCGCATCGGTTACTGTTGCGCCCTTGGCGGATTTGAGCACCCGCACGCCCGTCTCCTCGTGGCTCCGATAGCATGAAAACGGGTGAACCAGATGTGCGCGATCGAGTTCGATCAGTGAGTTTGCCAGCATTTCTTCCTCCGATTTCAACCCAGTGCCTGACTAACCAACGCATATGCGCGGTGATGCGCGGACTTGCTTTCTTTGTGCGTGGCCATGGAGCGTCGCATCGTGATCCCACCGCCGACGTGCGCGAGCCCGCGCCCGGTGAGCCATTCAGCAAGATCCGTCGAAACGTCGGTATCGACACGGACGAACTTGCCCTGATGATGGGCGAGCAGAAAGTCGACCAGGGCTTTGGCCTCGGTACCGTTTCTCGCCACCACCGGCCCGATGACCAGCCCCCGGCCGAATGGCCGGATGGCGGAAAAGGCCTGGGTATCGCCTTCATCGCGAATGACAGCGAACTTCGCGCGCTCGAGAAGCAGCTTCATCAGCGCCGAACGGTCATGGCCAAATGCCTCGCGATCCAGCACACCGAGGCGGGCAAGATCGCCGCTCTCGGCCCAGGATACACGTGCCGGCGCGAAAACAGGCAATGCCTCGCCCTGATGCTGTACGATCTCGCCAGTGGCGACGAAGCCCAGCTTCTCGTAGAGCGGCAGGCCTTCCCGTGTCGCCACCAGGTAACAGGTGCGCTCACCCGCCTTGGCAAGCGCCTCTTCCATCATCTGCCGGCCAAGCCCGCGGCCGCGCATTGCGGCATCAACGATGACCATGTTGATGGTGGCGGCATCGTCGCCATAAGGGGTCATCAAGATCGTCGCCACCACGCGTCCCTCTTCCAAAGCGACAATCCCCCGGCTGACCGAATGGGCCAGCTCCCAATCGTCGCGGCGATGCGGCCATTTAACTTGGCGAGACAACTCGACGGCACCTTCCAGATGCCCCGGCGCCATTGTTTCAAGCGTGATCTGTCCTGCGGTCATGAGCATTTCTGGCCTTCGTCTTCAGGTGCTCACAGTAGACCACCAAAGACGGCAGTTCCTCCCGACCGGCAGCCATGCGCCACGCGTTTTCACTATCCTTCGCCGCTCGCGCCGCATCTTCTGCCGAAGCATGGCCGACGGGCCGCGCTGCTCCCAAAGCTCGAAAGGACTTGGCGCAACTCTCTGCCAAAGCCGCGATGCAATACGAAACGATCTGCTTCAGGCCGCGGCGAATGCGGCCATTAGTCTTCCAGGTCGCCGACTATGGTGATTGCGGTACAGGCAGGCTGTGCCGAGAGAAATTAGGAGGATAGTCGCCATGTCGACGTTCAGACCGAAATACATCACCTTCGACTGCTACGGCACGCTGACCAATTTCGATATGGCTGGTGCCGCGAGACGCATCTATGGCTCGCGACTTTCGCCGGCCGCGTTGACGCAGTTCATCAAGGACTTCGCCGCCTATCGCTTGGACGAGGTTCTTGGCGCCTGGAAGCCCTACCTCGATGTCGTGCACAATTCCGTGGAACGCACCTGCAAGCGCAACGGCGTCGCATTCCGGCCCGAGGATGCCCGGCGCATCTATGAGGAAGTTCCGACATGGGGCCCGCACCCGGATGTGCCAGCGGGTCTGGCCAAGGTGGCGAAGGAGATTCCTCTGGTAATCCTGTCGAACGCCATGAACAGCCTGATAATGTCGAACGTCGACAAACTCGGCGCGCCCTTCCACATGGTCATCACGGCGGAGGAGACTGGCGCTTACAAGCCCCAAATGAAGGGCTTCGAGTACATGCTCGACAAACTCGGCTGCGGGCCGGAAGACATTACTCACGTCTCCTCCTCCTTCCGCTACGATCTGATGACCGCCTACGATCTCGGCATCAAGAGCAAGGCGTGGGTGAACCGCGGCCACGAGCCCGCGAACCCCTTCTACGAGTACACCGAGGTCAAGGATATCGGCGGGCTGGCCGCCGCGGTCGGCCTGGATCCCGTTCGGGAAGTTGCTTGAGGCTGGCGGGCCTCCGGCTATCGCATCATACAGTATCGAATGAGAAAGGGGCGGTTCGACCGCCCCTTTCTCATTGCTGATCTCGCTCTTGAGATTCGGAAAAGCTTCTAGTTCAACCCGCCGACGTGGAGCGTCTTGACCTCGAGATATTCCTCTATCCCGAGCTGCGATCCTTCGCGCCCAAGCCCCGACTGCTTCACGCCGCCGAAAGGCGCGACCTCTGTCGAGATCAGGCCGGTGTTGAGCCCGATCATGCCGAACTCCAGCGCCTCGGCGACACGCCACGACCGCTTGAGGTTTTCCGTGTAGAAATAGGCGGCAAGGCCGAAGGGCGTTCCGTTGGCGATCGCGATCGCTTCTTCCTCCGTCTCGAAGCGGAAGAGCGGAGCCACGGGGCCGAACGTCTCTTCCGACGCCAGGAGCATTTCGGTCGTGGCGTCGCCGAGCAGAATAGGCCGGGTGTATTGCTTGCCTTCCGGCACTGCTTCGCTCCGGGCAATTATCCGGGCGCCTTTCTCCAAAGCATCGGCGACATGCCGCTCGATCTTCTCGATGGCGGCACCATTGATCATCGGCCCGATGACGACGCCCTCCTCTGTACCCGCGCCAACCTTCATCCCTGCAACTTGGCTGGCGAGCTTCGCAGCAAACGCCTCATAGATGCCGGCCTGCACGAGAATGCGGTTGGCACAGACGCAGGTCTGGCCGCCATTGCGAAATTTGGAGTTTACCGCCCCTTCGACGGCGAGATCGAGATCTGCGTCATCGAAGACGATAAAGGGCGCATTCCCGCCGAGTTCCAGGCTGAGCCTCTTTATGCCGTCGGCGGCACCCTTCATCAGAAGCGCGCCGACGCGGGTCGAACCGGTGAAGGAGATCTTGCGCACCGTTTCGTTGGCCATCAGCTCTTTGCCGATCTCCGCCGGCATGCCGGTTACGATGTTGATAACGCCTGCCGGGATGCCCGCTCGCTCCGCCAGGACGCCGAGCGCGAGCGCCGAAAATGGTGTGAACTCGGAGGGCTTGACCACTACCGTGCAGCCGGCGGCAAGGGCGGGCGCAACCTTGCGCGTGATCATCGCGTTGGGGAAATTCCACGGGGTGATGACGGCGCAGACGCCGACTGCTTCCTTGAGAACCAGAATGCGGCGGTCGGTAGTGGGTGACGGAATGGTCGAGCCACCAATCCGGCGCGCCTCCTCCGCGAACCATTTCACGAACGACGCGCCGTAGCGGATCTCCGCGAGCGCCTCGGCGAGTGGCTTACCCTGTTCCAGAGTCAGCAGGAGCGCCAAATCCTGTTCATGCCGGCGAATGAGGCCGTGCCAGCGTTCCAGCAGTCCCCCGCGCTCGGCATGAGTCTTCCTCTTCCAACTCCTGAACGCTTCGGCCGCAGCACCGATCGCGGCCCTGGTCTCGTCGCCCCCCATGTCGGGAACGGTGCCGAGAACAGTCAGGCTGGCAGGGTTGGTGACCTCGGCGACGGCCTTTGTATCCGCTTCCCGCCAGACACCGCCAATCAACGCCTGCTGGCGGAACAGGTCCGCATCGTTAAAGGTGCCAATCTTGGTGATCGCATTCATGGTCTTTTTCCTCTGCCCTTTCAGCTAAATGCCGCAAGCACGGCTCGCGTGATTGTTTCAGTCCGGTCCTTGCCTGCGATCGTGCCTATCCCCTGCGCGGTCACCGACTCGATTGCCGACATCACTTCGGACGCTGCATGCCCCTCGCCCAGATGCTCGAGCATCATCGCACCGGACCAGATCGCGGCGATCGGATTGGCGATGCCGAGATGCGCGATGTCGGGCGCCGAACCATGGACCGGCTCGAACATCGAAGGCGCGCTGCGATCGGGGTTGATATTGGCCGAGGCGGCATAGCCCAACCCGCCCTGGATGGCTGCTCCAATATCCGTGAGGATATCGCCGAACAGATTCGAGGCGACGATCACATCGAGGCTTTCCGGTGCCAGGACCATCCGCGCGGCAATGGCGTCGATGTGGTAGTGCGAGACCTCGACATCGGGAAAATCTCTCGCCACCTCGCGCGTGACCTCATCCCAGAAGACCATGGAATGTTTCTGCGCATTGGATTTAGTGACCGATGCGAGCTTCTTGCGCCGCGCCCGCGTCTGTTCGAAGCCGAAACGGAGGATCCGTTCGACACCGGCACGCGTGAAGATCGCAGTCTCAACCGCGACCTCATTGGCCGTGCCGGAATGGACGCGCCCGCCGGCGCCGGAATATTCGCCTTCCGTGTTCTCGCGAATGCAGAGGATGTCGAAGCCCTCTGACCGGAGGGGACCCTGAACTCCCGGCAACAGCCTGTGCGGTCTTATGTTGGCATACTGCGTAAATCCTTTCCGGATCGGCAGCAGCAGCCCGTGAAGCGACACCGAGTCGGGCACTTCCGCGGCCCAGCCGACGGCGCCGAGACAGATCGCGTCGAATTTCCGCAGTGTCTCGATGCCGTCCGGCGGCATCATCACGCCGGTTTCCAGGTAGTAGGCGCAGGACCATGGGAACCGTGTGCCATTAAGTGCGAAACCGCCCCGCTTTGCCGCCGCCTGCATCACCTGCCATGCCGACTCAGTCACATCCTTGCCGACCCCGTCGCCGGGAATGAGTGCTATGGAGTAGGCTTTCATGGACGCCACCTGGAGGTCGATAAACACGCTTCTTGGATTCTCGATTGGTGAGACAATAGTCGACCGCGCGCCGCATTTTTCATCGAGGATGAGCCGCCTGACGGCGTCGAATCGCGTCAGGCGGGACTTGAAAAGTCGATTGTTCTGGAACCGCCGCGCGCTCTATTCGGCCGGACCTTGAGCATTGAACTCAGTCATAAACGCAGACGTAGATCTTGCGCACGGTCTCGATCGTGCGCCAGACGCCGACGAAGCCGGGCTTCATCACGAAGCTGTCGCCGGTGCGATAGGTCTTCGTCTCGCCGCCCTTCTCCTCGATTTCGATCACACCCGAAATGATGTGGCAGAACTCGTAGGTAGTGCCCTTGATGGAATGCGTCTCGCCGGGCGTCGCTTCCCAGACACCGGTCAGAACCTTCTCACCTTTCGAGGCATCCTGCGCCCAGGTCTTGAACGATGGAGTGCCCGAAATGAGCCGCTCCGGTAGCGGCAGCGCCTCCTTCGGCGTGAAGGCGGGATTTGTGTCGACCGTAATCAGAAGTGACATGTGAGGTTTCCTTGTTAGTAGCCGAGCGTCCGATCGACGAGGCCGATCAGGACCTTCCCGGCGCGGTGGCGCCGGATGTTGTCCACGGCGGATTGCGCCGCCGTATGCGGTTGCGTCACCGAGGCCATGTGCGGCGTTATCATCACCTTCGGATGCGACCACAGCGGATGGTCTTCCGGGAGCGGTTCTGGATCAGTGACATCAAGCATCGCCGCAGATAGATGACCGGTGCCGAGCGCGTCGATCAGCGCCGCCTGGTCGAGTTGCGGACCCCTGCCGACATGTAGCAGCCGCGCGCCCGGGGGCAGTAAACCGAAGAACTCTGCATTGAGCATGCCGCGCGTTTGTTCCGTCAGCGGCAGCAGGCAGACGAGAATATCCGTTTGCTTCAGAAAGCCCGCGAGTTGGTCCGCACCGTGAAAACAGGCGACGCCCTCGATCTGCTTTTCGCTGCGGCTCCATCCGGCCAGAGGAAACCGAAACGGCTTCAGGCGCTCGATTGCCGCCTGTGCCAGCATGCCAAGGCCCAAGAAGCCGACCCGGCGTTCGGCCGCCTGTTGAGCGGCAATGGGTTGCCAGGAACACCTCTTCTGCTGCTCGAGATAGGCCGGTAAGTCGCGGTGGAGTGCCAGCACGCCGAGCGCGACATATTCCTGCATCATGCGGATGATGCCGTCCTCGACCATGCGCACCAGTTTCACTTGGTGTGGCACTATGTCCTGATTGAACTGATCGACCCCCGCCCCGATGGAAAACAGTACTTCCAGATTGCGGTAGCGCGAGATGTCGTCCGGCACCGTCCACGTGATGAGATAGCGGATCCTCTCAGGCTCCACCCCGTGGCCGGACTGGAAGAATTCCAGGTCCGGGAGTTCGCGTGCGAATACCTCGCGAAAGACCGCCCCGCGGGCGGCATCGGAATGGAAAAGAAACGCCATGGGACCTGCCCTCCCTCGTTACGCAGCAAGGCGCGCGCCGAGATCCTCGATCATCTTGCGGCAGGCCATGAGTTCCGCGACCTCGACATATTCGTCGGCACGATGGGCACGGCCGATGTCGCCGGGTCCACAGATGACCGCGTCGATGCCGGCCTGCTGATAAAGCCCGGCCTCCGTGCCGTAGCTGACGGCGTTGAGCGGCTTCTGCCCCGTCAGCTCGGTCAGAACGGCGGTCAGTTCACTCTCCTCCACGGGCGCAAGAGCGGGATAGGAACTTAGCTCGTGCCAGGCCACCTCGAAGCCGTTCTCGCGCAGGGCGAATAGCCGGGCCTTCACCGGCTCGAGTAGCGAAGTCGGGGAAACGCCCGGCACGGCACGCACCTCGATATCGGCAGTGGAGCGGTCAGGGATGATGTTGACGGCCTGCCCCCCAGCAATCACGCCGACCTGCAAGGATGAGTATGGCGGTTCGAAGTTGTGGTCGAGATGCCGCTCTGCCAGGGATTGGCCGTAGGCTACGGCGTGCGCGATTACGCCGGCCATCGCGTGTATGGCATTGAGCCCCAGATCGGGCCGTGACGAATGGCCGGATCGGCCGATCACCTCGAGCCGAGCGGCGGCCTTCCCTTTGTGCGCACGCACAGGCTGCATCCGGCTCGGTTCGCCGACAATCGCGCTGAGCGGCTTCTCGCACAGGCTCGGCAGAGCGGTTAGGAGATGCGGCACGCCACGGCACCCCGCCTCCTCATCATAGGAGAATGCGAGATGAACTGGCTGCCGCAGGTTCATCGCTGCAAGCCCTGGTAGCGCGTCCAACGCGCAGGCGAGAAAGCCCTTCATGTCGGTTGTGCCGCGGCCGTAAAGCTTGCCGCCCTCGCGGCGCAGAACGAAGGGATCGGAGCTCCATTCCGGCTCGCCGGCCGGCACGACATCCATATGTCCGGAGATGATGTAGCCCCGACACTCGCGCGGGCCGATCGTGACGAACAGGTTTGACCGGTCGCCCTCGGGGCCGGTGAGGACCGTTACGTCGGCTCCGGCTGCTCGACAGTAGTTCCTGATCCAATCGACAATCGCGCCGTTTGGCGTGCCCACAACAGAGGGAAATCCAATCAGCCTCGCGAGAATCTCTTCCACGTTCATGGCGGCCACTCTGCTTGCACACTTCGCCGGATACGACGAGCTTAACCGTAGGCAGGAGTGTTCCCTGCCGAATCGCGTCATGCTTCGGCCGAAGATTGCGAAAAAGCGCCTCGAACCAGCGGAACCTGCTGGCTTTCCCATGTAAGGTTGCGGCAAAAGAGGCTGCCGCGAACATGGCAATCGGCGCCAGGATCAAAACCGCGTGGCTTGGGCTTCGTTGAAGGAGCGGATCGACTGAGATGCAGAGATCAGTACGCCTGAAATCCTTCGAACTGTTCGCGCGGGACATCAATGATGTCGACGTTGAACTGCTGCACGCGCTGTCAATCTCGGTTCGCTGGCCGCATCGACCCAAGGACTGGAATCTGCTGCGTCGCGCCGGCCACGGCATCGTTGCCGTTGATGGTATTGGGCGTGTTTTCGGGAGCGCGATGTGGTTTCCTCAGGGGGACGACTTTGCCACCATCGGCCTGGTGATAACGACGCCCCGGACCCAGGCGCAGGGAGGCGGCCGATGGCTCATGGAGCAGGTCCTCGAGCGGTGCGGAGATCGCAATCTCGCCCTGAACGCAACCCATGCGGCCTATCCTCTTTATGTTTCGCTCGGCTTCACGAGCGAAGCGATCGTCTACATGCGCCAGGGAGAGGCCCCACAGACGCTGCCGGCAATGCCAGCCCTGGACGGGGAACTCAGTGACTTGCCCAGCGACAGGCTCAGAGAGATTACCGCGCTGGACGAGCGCGCGTTCGGGACGAACCGTTCAAGGCTGCTTGCGTTGCTCTCGGAGGATGCCTCAATCGCCACTTTGAGTCGTGGCGGCGAGGTTGTTGGCTATTCCATGTGTCGCGAGTTCGGGCGCGGCCATGTGGTTGGCCCCATTGTGGCTCGGAGCGACCAGGACGCGGTGCATCTCACGGCCGTCCATCTGAAGAAGTTGGCAGGTCGATTCGCGCGTGTCGATACGCGCGAGAGGGATGGCGTATATGCAGAGTTTCTGCAGCACAGCGGCCTCGGGATCGACGAGACCGTGACGACAATGTCCAAAGGCCGCCGCTTCCTGAACCGGGAAAGCAACGCGCCTTGGGTCTATGGATTGGCCGGCCACGCCCTGAGCTGAAGCACGCTCCGCCCTAGTCAGAGCGTGGTCGATCAGAGCGCGTCAATTGACCGGCGCAATGGGTTGCCGTCATGCGGCAGGAACGGCTGCCGCTTCGAATCTCCTCCGAATCCCCGATGCGGTTTCTGTTGCCGGCATAGTGACCGTGCGACGCCCATCCGCCACGCCATCCACAATAACGTGGCCGATGCCGCGCGAGCACAGCTCGATGCGCGCGTTGACGTGATAGATGTCCCGCAGCAGATCGGATGTGATGACGTACGGCGATGACCCGCATGCTACCAGCCTGCCGTCGGCGATGACCATCGCCTGATCGGTAAAGCGCAGTGCGTGATTGAGATCGTGCAGGGCGATGAGCACGACCATGCCTCGCGCGCGGGCAAGTTCCCGCATGAGCCCGAGCACTTCGACCTGCCGCGAGAGATCGAGTGCTGATGTCGGTTCGTCCATCAGCAGGATCTCCGGCTCGCGCACCAGCGTCTGCGCTAGGCTGGCGAGTTGCCGCTGGCCGCCGGAAAGCTCGCCTATGTTGCGGAAAGCGATGTCCGCGATGCCGAGCGCGGACAGAGTCTCGTCGATGCGAGCCAGATCATTGTCGCTGACCGACCAGCCCATGCCTTGCTTACGGGCGAGTAGCACTGACTCGTAGACGCTGAGCACCGCGTTGGCGGACGTGTCCTGCGGCATGTAGCAGATGCGGCTCGTCGCGTGGATAGCTCCCTCGACATGTATTGCTCCCGGTCCGTGCAGAAGGCCGGCGATGCGCCTGAACAGCGTCGACTTCCCAGCGGCGTTCGGACCGATCACGGCGACGATCTCTCCGCCTTCGAACTCAGGCGTCGTCACATCCCGAAGCCGGAGGCTCTTGCCATAGCGCGCACCGAGCGCCTCGAGCCGGATCGTCACCATGAGCGCCTCGTGCTGGACAGGATGAGCGATATGAAGAACGGGATGCCAATGAGCGAGGTGACAATGCCGATCGGGAAGACCGTGCCGGAGATGAGCGATTTGCTGACGACCGAACTGGCCGACAGGATAAGCGCACCCGACAGGGCCGAGGCCGGCAGGAAGAAGCGCTGGTCCTCGCCGATGACCATGCGAGCGATGTGCGGCCCCACAAGACCGATAAAGCCTATGGTACCGACGAAGGCGACGGGAATGGCGGCGAGAAGGCTCACGAGAATTAGCGTCTCGAGCCGCAGGCGGCCGACCTTGACGCCGAAGCTGGCCGCCTTGTCCTCACCGAGCCTCAACGCCGTCAGCGCCCAGGCGCGCCGCGCGAAAATGGGTAAGACTGCAAGGAGAATGAATGTCGTGACGGCTAGCTTGGGCCAGGTGGCTTTGGTAAGGCTGCCCATGGTCCAGAACACGACGGCCGCCAAGGCCTCCGCCGAGGCAAAAAACTGGACCAGCGCGAGCAACGCGTTGAAGGTGAAAACCAGCGCGATGCCCAAGAGCACGATGGTCTCCGCGCTGACGCCGCGCTTTACGCTCAGCACGTGAATGAGGAAGGCGGCCAGCATCGCCATGACGAAGGCGTTGATCGGCACGACATATTCTACTGCTGCGGGGATGAGCCTCACGCCGAAGGCCAGCGCAAGCGCCGCGCCGAAACTCGCGGCGGCGGATATGCCGAGCGTGAAGGGGCTCGCCAGCGGGTTGTTGAGGATGGTCTGCATCTGCGCGCCGGCCACGGCGAGCGCCGCCCCGACGACAATGGCCATCAGCGCCACCGGCATGCGGATTTCCCAGAGCACCACGCGCACCTGCTGCGGCACGGTATCGGGGAACACAAGCGCCCGCACGACCTCGCCGAGCCCGTAGCGGGCGGGGCCGACCGCGAGATCGACGCAGAGGCTGAAGAGCAGGGCAGCGCCGAGGCCGGCGAGAATAAGCTGCCGCCGCCAGACGAGGGCGCGGTAACGCCCTCGTCCCTCTGCGCTGTCGAGCGCGGAGCCGGCGACCGTCGTCTCAGTCGACATCGGCCAGCGAGACCCAATGGCTAGGCTTGTAGGCGACTGGCAGGAACTTCTCGTGCAGATCCCTGAAGGTCGCCTCGGGATCGAGATCGGCGAAAAGATCCGGATGCAGCCACTTAGCTATCTGCTGGATGGCGACGAACTGATATGGGCTGTTGTAGAACTGATGCCAGATGGCGTGCACCTGGCCGTCCTCGACAGCCTTCACGCCCGTCAGCGCCGGCCGCTCGGTGAGCCCCTTCAGCTTGCGCAGCGCGTCGGTCTCGTCGCGGCCAGGACCGACGCCGACCCACGCGCCGCCGGGCACATAGGCTTCCCACCAGCCGCCGGTGACGATGATCTGTTCCGGGTTCGACGCGATGATCTGTTCGGGATTGAGCGTGCCAAACGTGCCGGGGATGATGTCCTTGGCGATGTTGTCGCCGCCCGCCATCTCGACGAACTTGCCGAAATTGTCGTCGCCGAAGCTCATGCAGCAGTCTTCCGAATAGCCGCCGGCGCGCTCGATGAAGACCTTGGGCCTTTCCGGCTTGGCCATCTCGATGACGTCGGTAACGCGCGCGATCTCTGCGGCGCGCCAGGTGATGAATTCCTCGGCGCGCTCCTCCTTGCCGAACAGTTTGCCGAACAGGCGCATGCTGGGTTCGGTGTTGGTGAAGGGGCGTTCGCGGAAATCGACATAGACCAACGGAATGCCGGCTGCGGCGAGCTTCTCAATGTATTTGGCGTCTTCCGTGGCCTGCTTCGACTCGATGTTCATCAGGATGACGTCGGGCTTGAGCGATACCGCCTGCTCGACGTCGAAAGTGCCGTCCTTGAAACCGCCGAATGTCGGGATCTTCGCCATACCAGGGAATTTCTCGAGATAGGCGGCGTAGTTGTCCGGATCCGCTTGGCTGAAATCCTCGCGCCAGCCGACGATACGCTTGAACGGGTCCTCGGTGTCGAGCGCCGCGACGAGATAGACCTGCCGGCCCTCGCCCAGGATTACTCTCTCGACCGGCACGTTCACCTCGACCTGGCGGCCCGTGATGTCGGTCAGACTCACCGTTTCGGCCCTTGCGGCCAGCGTCGTCGACAGGGCGACGATAGCGGCCGCCATCGTCACTGCTGCGATCCTTCCCAAATTCATCGCGCCCTCTCCAATCTGGATTACGAGAGGTGGCTTATAAAAGATGACTTCAATTCTCAAGAAATATCTTTTAGAGCAATTCCAGACTGGCACGGAGACGGGGGCGGATGACGGGGGACGTCAACTATTCGCTGCGGGACGAAATACGCGATTACTGGTCTGCGCGGGCCGAGACCTTCGACCTTTCGGTAGGGCACGAGATCTTTTCCGAGTGCGAGCGCCGCGCCTGGCACAGGTTGATTCTCAAGCATCTGGGTCCGGGTGAAGGGCGACGTGTGCTGGACCTCGCCTGCGGTACGGGCGTCGTCTCTCATCTCATGCACGATTTGGGCTACTCCGTCACCGGGATTGACTGGTCGGAAGCCATGCTCTCCAAGGCGCGTGCAAAGGCAGCGCAAAGGGAAAGCGACATCCGGTTCCTGCTGGGCAATGCAGAGCGTACGCTCGAAGAGAAGGAAAGCTACGACGTCCTTGTCACCCGTCATCTCGTCTGGACGCTGGTCGATCCGCTGGCGGCGTTCGCCGAATGGTTCTCGCTGCTCAAGCCCGGCGGCCGGCTGCTGATCGTTGACGGTGATTTCGTCAGTGAGACCTGGGTAACCCCTCTACGACAACTCCTGGAAAGGATCGCTGGCCGGACACTCGGGCCGGCCGGCGGGCTGGACCAGTCGATGGTGGAGCGCCATCGCAGCATCCTATCACGGCTCCACTTTTCACGCGGTGCGACAGCGCAGCAAGTCTCCGCACTTCTCTCGCAGGCGGGTTTCGAGCAGCTTGTGGTGGACACCCGGCTCGGCGCGATTCATCGTGCCCAAGCGCGGCACATGAACTTCCTCAAGGCGCTGGAACGCTCGACGCAGCATCGCTACGTGATCTGCGCGACCAAGCCAACGTCCTGTTCGAATCACTCTCTTCACCAGCCGATGGCACGATGAGGAGGCGCGCCGGCCGCCGAATGGCGACGGACCCCACTCCACGCTCCATCCGATCCGCCGTCTCGCCACTCGATCCATCTCCCTGTCAGGCTCACGGTTCGGCTGCGTCGAGCATAGCTTGCCTTTTGGTCTTGCGGATGCGCGGAGGGAGTGCGCCCGGCCTGAGCGGCCGGGCGCAGACGATGCGAGCGGATGTGCGCGGTCAGTGCGCCATCATCTCTTCGACTATCTCCTTTGCGCTCCGCGAGGATGGGTAGTAGGTCGGCCAGTTCGTCACTTCCTCCAGCAGCGCGGCGCGATCATTGCCCCAATAGAGGTGATAGTGGTCGGCAATCTCTGGCGCGATCTTGTGGTCGCTGAACTGGATGTACTGCGGAGCGTCGGCGTCACCTTCGGTCTTCTTGAAGATGAAGCGCACCCCACGATTGCCCTTCTCGTAAGTCAGGATCTCATAGCCGTCGCTGGCATAGCGGGCCTTGAGCGGCTTCCCATCCTTATAGAAGGTCGCGGTGTCGCCGCTGATCTCGATCCGTTCGACGTCCGTCCGGTAACCGACTTCGTAGTAGGCTTTGTATTCCTCGGCACTCTTGTCGCCGCCCTTTGCCTTGTGCGCCATGACCGGATCGAGCGTGCCGTCCTTCAGGTAGGCATACACCGACTGCCAATCACCGGCCCAGTCCGTTAGGGTTCGATCCTTGACCTGGTTGTCCTCAAAGTAGCCTTTGTAGATCTGATCATCATTGTGGTCGTGGCTGTGCGCGTGCTCCTGTCTGCCCTCTTGGTCGTGGACCTCGCCGCTTCCGCCGACGGCGACGATGTTGAAAGGCTTGCCCTCCACGGCGATCTCGCCGGTCCTTGTAAATGAACTGGCGGAAACGAGATGCAGCTTACCCTTCAGCGGGTCGGTCACGACGATGCTGTCCCCTGCCACGGCGATGCGCGGGCGCGGATCGCTCCAGTGCCCATCCATGGAATAGGGCTCGGTCAGGGCCAGCGAGGCCGTGACTTCTCCCTTGATGACATCAAGCTGGTGAAGCTGGCCGTCCTCGGTGAAGACGTAAGCGAACTTCGGCCGGACTGGATCTACGGCGAAGTGCACACGCCGGGTCGGCAACTCGATCAGGCGGAAGGCTTCGCTGCCGGCCGTCGGATCGATCAGCACCACCTTGTCGGGACCGTAATTGCCGAGGAAATATTGCAGTCCCCGGCCACCGATCAGCGTGGTCGCCTTGCTGTCCGGCAAAGAGTCCGCATAGGGTAGATGACGAATTTCCGGTGCACCGTCTCCATGTGTGACGACCAGCAAGCCGGTCGCGCAGGCAAACGCCAAAATGTTGCCGGAAGAGGCCTCGCCATGAAGGTCCGGGCACTGGGCGATGTCGCCGACCTGCTTCCCGGATTCGTCAACGGTCCTGATGCCCACCGGAAGCTCGTCCGGCTTTTCCTCGTTCGGCTCTGACAGGAGCACATGGGAGCCATAGGCGACTGCGACGCCGTGCTGCGGCGCGTCCGTCTTTACCTCCCGGAAGTCTGATTTGCCCTCCAGCGCCGCTTTCTCCGAGATGATCCGGGCGACACCTTCCCCGTCGAAAAAAGCCGCGAACTCGCCGTCGTGCTCGACGAGGTGCGAGGGCTTTTGGCCCGCGATCTCGGTGCCGGTCAGCTTCGGCGCCTCGACATCGATGTCGCCATGATCGCCGTGATCGTCGAAGGAGATGCCGCTGGCGATTGCTGTGACCGCGCCCGCATCACCCTGCACCGCGAACACGGTGCGGCCGCTTGCGCTGCGGTACAAAGAAGCAGGCGCCTTGATCGGCAGCGTATCCAGCGTCTCCCTCTTGACGGCATCGATGACCGTCACCTTAGGTTGCTCACGATCCGAGACGAACAGGCGCCAAGCCGTCACGTCGTCCGCGAATGCAGCGCCGGCCGGCAGTGAAAGGAAAAGCGCAATGGCCGTCGCGGATGCAAGCTTCATCTTCATGTGTCTCTCCTAATGTTATTACATAACAGCGTTGGCTCAAAGAAAAGGCGGATCGCTCGGCCTCTTCGGTGAAACCCCGGATGTTCAGCTTCCCAGGATGGCGCCTTTGATGGTGTTCGCGTTGTGCTCCATCATGTCGATGTAGGTTGCAGCCTGGCCGCCTTCGTCCGACAGCGCGTCCGAATAGAGCGTGCCGCCGACCTTGATGCCGGTCTCGCTCGCGATCTGCTCGATCAGGCGCTGATTGGTGATGTTTTCGACGAAGATCGCCGCGGCCCTGTCTTCCTTCACCTGCTTGATCAGGGCAGCGACGTCCGCTGCCGAGGCTTCCGACTCTGTGGAAACGCCCTCCGGCGCGAGGAACTTCAGGCCGTATTCGTGCTCGAAATATTTGAAGGCATCGTGCGAGGTGATGATGACGCGCTTGTCTTCGGGGATCTCGGCGACAGCTGCCTTGATCTCCGCTTCCAGCGCTTCGAGCTTCTGGCCATAGGCTTCGGCATTGGCCCTGTAAGTATCGCAACCGGCTGCGTCGGCGGCGCAGAACGCGTCGGCGATGTTCTTCACATAGATCTCGGCATTGTGGGCCGACTGCCAGGCGTGCGGATCGAACTCACCATGGTCATGGTGAGCTTCTTCGTTCGCGTGCTCTTGGCCCTCCTCCGCGTGCTGATCGTGTCCCGCTTCGGCCGCCTCGTGCTCATGCTTCTGCTCGCCTTCCGAGGCTTCATCGTGGTGATGTTCCTCCTCGGCGTTCTTCAGCACCTCGCCACCTTTCGTCAGTTCCACAACCGGCGCCTTGGTACCGCTCGCTTCCACGAGACGCTGCAAAAAACCTTCGAACTGCAATCCATTGACGAGCACAACGTCGGCCGCCGCGACGGCGGCGGCATCGGCCGGCTTAGGCTCGTAGACGTGAGCGTCACCGTTCGGTCCAACCAGCGTGGTGATATCCACCCGATCGCCGCCGACATTCTTCGCGAAGTCGGCGATGATCGAAAAACTGGCGACGACCTTCAGATTCTCGGCCGAGGCCATTGCCGTATGGGCTAGTGTTATGACGCTCACGGCTGCGGCGAGCTTTATCAGTCTGGACATTCGATTGACTCCTTCTGTTCAGGCGGTGCGGTGGGAAGCGTGCCGGACGCGCGTGGCGAGAACGCCGCGCGGGCCGGCAGCGATGGAAAGGATGTAGACCACGCCGGCTGACAGGATGATCGCCGGGCCGGAAGGCAGCGAGGCGTGATAGGAAAGCAGCAGGCCTGAGATGCAGGAGGCGGCACCGATCGCGACCGCCAGCAGGCACATCGGCGCGACGCGCGAGGTCCAGAAGCGCGCGGCCGCGGCCGGCAGCATCATCAGGCCCACCGACAGCAGCGTGCCGAGCGCCTGGAAGCCGCCGACGAGGTTGAGCACGACCAGACCGAGAAAGATGAAGTGGACGGCGGGCCGAGGCGCGACACCGAGCGCAGGAACAGCGGATCGAGGCATTCGGCCACCAGCGCGCGCCAGAAGATGGCGAGGGCGACAAGGGTCACGATGGTGATCGTGCCGATCAGGCTCAAAGCATCGTTGTTCAACGCCAGCACGGTGCCGAACAGGACGTGCATGAGGTCGACATTGGAGCCGCGCAACGACACGATCAGTACGCCGAGCGCGAGCGAGATCATGTAGAACGCCGCCATTGAAGCGTCCTCCTTCTGGATGGTCAGACGGGATACGGCGCCGGCTCCGAGCGCCACGACCACGCCGGCCGCCAACCCTCCAAGTGTCATCGGCACGATCTGCAAGCCGTAGAGCAGGAAACCGGCGGCTGCGCCGGGCAGGATCGCATGGGCCATCGCGTCCCCAGTCAGGCTCATCCGGCGCAGCATCAGGAAGACTCCGACTGGGCAGGCGCTGGCCGACAGCATCAACGCTCCGGCGAGCGCCCGCTGCATGAAGGCGAACTCGACGAAGGGCGCAATCAGGTAGTTGTAGAGAAAGAGCATCAGGCCGCGCCCCTGCGACCGGCATCAGCCGCTTCGGCCGACTGCTCGGCCTGCCCGTAGTGCGCCAGACCGTGCACAGGACGATGACCATGGGCATGCGCGTCGCTGTGGACATGTTCCTCGGGGGCGCACCAGGGCGCATCATTGTCCCATGCCTCGTGGAACTGTCGCGCATGCAGGAGATTCTCCGGCGTGAGTGTCTTTCGGGCGTCGCCCCAAGCCACGGGACGTCGGGCCAGGAGCAAGGCTTCCGGGAAATGCTGCCGCACGAGATCGAGATCGTGGACGACGACCATGATCGTGCGCTGTTCTCCGTGCCAGCGCTTGATGAGGTCAATCAGGTCGGACATGGTCCGCGTATCTATTGCGTTGAAGGGCTCATCGAGCAGGATGAGATCCGCATCTTGCACCAGCACCCGTGCGAAGAGAGCGCGCTGCAACTGCCCGCCCGACAGCGTGTCGACCGGCCGCTTCTCGAAGCCTTCCATCCCGACCGCCGAGAGCGCCTCAGACACCGCTTCGCGGTCCGTCGAACGATAACGGCCGAGAAGACCGCGCCGGGGCCACAGGCCGAGCGAGACCAGATCGACGACGCGGGCCGGAAAGGAGCGGTCCAGTTCCGATTGCTGCGGCAGATAGGCGAGCTTCACGCCCGGCGCGATCGCGCAGTCGCCGGCCATCGGCTTCAGAACCCCAACGATACCCTTCATCAGAGTCGATTTGCCGGATCCGTTCGCGCCAACCACCGCCGTCAGCGAGCCCTTGCGAAGCACGCCGTCCAGGTGGTGGACCGCTGGGTGACTGTTGTAGCCCAGCGTCAAGTCCTCAAAGGTCACGCATGCAGACATTCATTTCTTCCTTGGGAGCCGCTCAGCTTCCACTCTTGACGGTCGACTACGTTATGTTATTACATACGTCAATCGAAAACGTTATATCATCACGCCATGAGCGACGCCATCACTGCGCCGATAGACACCACGAACCGAAGACACGGGCGGAATCGTCAGCTCGTGCTCGAGGCTTTGGAGCAAGCCCAAAGGCCGATGAGCGCGTACGAACTGCTCGAGCTTCTGCGTGAGGACGGGCTGCGCTCGCCGCTCCAGGTCTATCGTGCCCTGGAACAACTCATCGAAGACGGCACCGCCCATAAGATCGAGAGCCTCAGCGCCTTCGCGCTTTGCACGCGCGCCGAGTGCAGCACGGACGGTCATGCGATCTTTGCGATCTGCACGAAGTGCGGGCGGGCCGAGGAGTTCCACGATCATGCGCTGGAGCGCGTGTTGCGGCTGCTTGCCAGGAGGGAAGGCTTTAGCACCACGGCGACCACGGTCGAACTGTCGGGCCTGTGCGAGACCTGCGCCCATGGATAAAACGCCGGTCTTTGTTCTGACCGACTTCCTTGGCGCCGGCAAGTCCACGCTTCTCAACCGGCTTCTAGCCGATTCGGCCTTCGCGGACACGGCGGTCATCATCAACGAATTTGGCGACGTCGCACTCGACCACGATCTCGTGCGTGTCGGCGAGACGCAGGTTGCCCGCACGACGACGGGATGCCTTTGCTGCACGATTGGCGGCGATATCCGCTCTACGCTGCACGAACTCCACGTATTGGCGGCCGCCGGCGAGATTTCCCCCGACCGCGTCATAATCGAAACCACCGGGCTCGCCGATCCGGCACCGCTGGTGAACCAGCTCATGCCGGGTGGCGCGCCAGCGATCGGGCTGCGCGATCATCTTGTTGCGCGGAATTTCGAGCTGGCCGGCGTCGTCACGCTCGTCGACATTGTCACGGGCGAACTGTCGATCGAAAGCCATTTTGAGGCTGCCAAGCAGATCGCCTTCGCCGACCGCATCGTTCTGCCGAAGTCCGATCTGGCGCACGATCCGGGCTCGATCCGGGGTATCGAGAGCCTGAGGGCACGGCTGGCCGCGCTCAATCCGGCTGCGCCGGTCGACGATGCTCACCAGAGCGGATTCGATCTCGCCTCGATTTTCAAGCGACGCGTCTACGCACCCGCCTCGCTCGGCGACGACGTGGTCGGCTGGTTAGCGGCTCGAGGAGGCGATCCGCGGTGACGGCACCCACGGCTCGAACGGCACTGCCAAGCTGGGAGTATCTCCATTCTCACGCCACGGCGGACGAATCCGCTCCTTTGCGATCACCCGCGAGTTGCTGATCGGACGAGACGCATTCCAAACGTTTTTTGACTTGCTGTCGACGTCCGCGGGACCGCGACTGCTCCGGGTCAAAGGTCTTGTGCATGACCGCGACGAGCCGGAGCGTCCCCGCGTTATTCATGCGGTCCAACACGTCATCTACCCGCCGGCAATCCTCGACGACTGGCCGAGCACGATCTCCGCACCCGCCTCGTCTTCATCACAGACGGCCTTGATCCGGAGCCGGTGCGGCAGCTCTTTGAAGCCGCCCTCGACGGCAAGCCGATCAAGGCAGGACGGGCGTTAAGGCAACTCGCCTCGGCTGTTGCAGAAACCTTCAGGTCGGGCGCGACCCAATTGACTCGCGCCCTGACTGGCTGACCACAACGAAAAATTTGAGGAGACGATCATGTCCGCCCAAACTGCTGAACAAACGCCAGTCACTGTCCTTACCGGCTATCTCGGCGCCGGCAAGACGACGCTGCTCAACCGGATCCTCTCCGAGCAGCATGGCAAGAAATACGCCGTCATCGTCAACGAGTTCGGCGAGGTCGGCATCGACAACGACCTGATCGTCGATGCCGACGAGGAAATCTTCGAGATGAACAATGGCTGCATCTGCTGCACGGTGCGCGGCGACCTGATCCGCATCATCGAGGGGCTGATGCGGCGCAAGGATAGGTTCGACGCCATCCTCGTCGAGACCACCGGCCTCGCAGATCCCGCGCCCGTCGCCCAGACCTTCTTCGTCGACGATGAGGTTCGCCAGAAAACCAAGCTGGATGCGATCGTCACCGTCGTCGATGCCAAGCATCTGCTCGGCGAGATCGACCGGGCGCACGAGGCGCAGGAGCAACTCGCCTTCGCCGACATCATCATTCTCAACAAGACAGACCTGGTCACGGCCGAGGAACTAGCCGCGGTCGAGGCCCGCATCCGCAAGATCAATCCGACCGCAACGATCAGGCATTCCACGCGCTGCGACGTGCCCCTCGACCAGGTACTCAACCGCGGTGCCTTCGATCTCGATCGCGTGCTCGAGATCGAGCCGGATTTCCTGGACGGTGATCACCACCACGACCATGACGCCCATGTCACCAGTTTCTCGCTCGTGACCGAGCAGCCGCTCGATCCGAGAAAGTTCCTGCCGTGGGTGCAGATGATCACCCAGCGCTTTGGCATGGACATCCTGCGCATGAAGGGCATCCTCTCCTTCAACGATGACAACGATCGCTTCGTGATTCAAGCAGTCCACATGCTGCTCGAAGGCGATCACCAGCGCCCCTGGAAGGACAATGAGCAGCGCGTCAGCCGTCTCGTCTTCATCGGCCGCAACCTGCCGAAGGACATCATCGAGGACGGCTTCATGAAGTGTCGGGCGGAGCCGGAAGCGGTTATCGCGCTGAGCGCATAAACACTCAAAGCATCAGGTCGAAGTTCCGTCGCCTCCACGCCGGAGGCGACAGGAACCTAGCGGATCGCGGAGCCACAGGAATGAATCGTCTCGCCAACCCGTTCGCTCCGCGCCGCGCACTACCGGAAAGTACCCGGCAGATCAAAGCCTGGGTGCGCGAGCTTCATTACCTGGACGATGAGGTGGTCGTATCGATCACCGAGCTCGCCTGTCGCGATGATGATTGTCCCGACATCGAGACCGTGATCGGCATCATGCGGCCGGGCAAGAAGATCGAGACGATCCCCATCCACCGTGCGATCGCAGAGATACTGAGGGAAGATGTCGCCGGCGCAATTAAGCGACGGGAGCGAGCCGTCCCGGACTGAAGGATTCAGGTAGTGCGTTTTGACGTTATCATCATCGGCGGCAGCTATGCCGGAATGGCCGCGGCCCTGCAGTTGCTCCGCGCGCGGCGCCAGGTTCTCATCATCGATGCCGGGCAGCGTCGAAACCGCTTCGCCAGCCACTCCCATGGCTTCCTGACGCACGATGGTGCCGATCCTGCTGAGATCGCCAATCGTGCACGCGAGCAGTTGTCGAGATACGGGACGTTGAGCTGGATCGACGGAGCGGCCGAAACGGCGGAGGGAGCACGCAACGCCTTCAAGGTGACGCTGGCCGACGGGAACGTGGCCGAGGGCAACCGCCTCCTGTTTGCTACCGGCGTTTCCGATGCGCTGCCGAACGTGGAAGGGCTGGAAGAGCGATGGGGTAGAAGCCTTTTCCAGTGCCCCTATTGCCATGGCTACGAACTCGAGCGGGGCAGGCTTGGCGTCATCGCCACCGGAGCCGGTTCCTTGCACTAGGCCCTGTTTCTACCGGAGTGGGGAGACGTGACATTGATGACGAATGGCGCGCTAACCCCCGGAAACGGCGAGCGGGCGGAACTCGCCAACCGCGGCGTGAAGATCGAGGAAAGGCTGATTGTGCGGCTGGAAGGCGAAGCCGATGTTCGATTGGCGGATGGACAGGTGTTGTCATTTGCGGGGCTCTTCACGACCACACGCTGCCGGCCCGCGACACCCCTTGCAGAAAAGCTAGGCTCAGCGGGAGGAGTTGCGCTCTTGTCGATATTGGCTTTGCCGATGCCGTAGCCCGATGTCAGCACTGTTGGTCCGTCCATGATGAAGAGTTGTGTTTTCTCGAGTTCCGAACGGAGTGTCCCGACGACCGACACGAATTCATAGGCGCGCTCGATGCGGAACGGGACCGACGGTATTACGTGCACCATTTGGTTTGGCGGCGGCTGTGGTGCGTGACTGCAGGCGCCGAGCCAGGGAACAAGCAAGAACTCGTAGACGAGATCCCTATCGCGATCGATCGGCAAGACGTAACTGTCGATGCGCACCACGATGCCTGCCAGGTCATCGGACAAGGTTTCGCCTTGAACGCGGGAAGCAGCCACCCCGGGAAAAATCGCGTTGTCCTCTCCCTGTCCCTTCGGCCGCAGGTTCGACCAGTCGATGTGACGGCCCGCCACTTCACCGGCTTGGATTGTTCCTGGCAGCAACGATCCGATCAATGCGGCCAGTACATACGGCAGGACAAAACATAGTGAGTTCGGAGATGGACCATACGAGCAGGCTTGTGCCGTTGCCGTGTGGTGTCAAGCCTGGTCGTGGGTACGCGTCAGGTCAGCGGAACTCGACTGTCTGTCCGCCACATATGCTGGACCACTCGCTCATGCATGTGACCCAAGAAATCTTGTGACCGCTTCCGCTGTCTCGTCCGGAAACTCTTCGTAGAATGAGAGCTTTCCATTCGGCAGCTCTTCCGCTGTCACGTTGGCGAGCTCGGCAAGGGCGACCATTTCGGCCTTCGACTTGCGGGGAGTCCTGCTGCCGCAAAGCACGTGGATCCCCGTTCCTGCACGCTTGGCCGTACCGAGAAAGGATTCCCGGTCAGCAAACAGGTCGAATTCGCCGGCGACGAAGCGAAAGGAAGCATGGCGGGCGCCCTTCGCCTCGGTCACGAAGCGTTTTTGCGCCATGCATACGGACGTCAACCAGGCCGGGTCGTCATAGACGTGCCCGCGCGCCATCATGCCGATCACCGCACCGTTGACATTGAAGCGGTAGAAGGCCGGACCGACGAACGGGAGGTCAACCATCCTGGCCATCGCCCGGAATAGCTGCATGCGCCGGCCTATCATGGTAGGGAGTGGTCCACGCCATGTCGGCGACAGAAGGATAAGCCGGCCGGCCGGATCGTCCGCAGCCTGAGCCAACGCATAGCCCGCGGCATGGCCCGCCGCGATCGTGGCGACTGGCTGGACGACATCCGTCAGGACAAAACGCAGGAACGATCGGTAAAGATCAGGCCGCCAGTGGACCTTCGGCCGCGGCAGGTCACCGAAGCAAGGCCAGTCGATAGCAACGGTCGAGAAGCGCGCGGCGAGCCGTTCCTGTAGAGGCCGCATCTCGAGCCGGGTAGAGATCGAACTGAGCGCTGGCAGGAGGAACAGCTTCGGACCCGCACCGATGCTGGTCAGACCAACCGACACAGGCCTGCCGTCAGCTTGCCAATCGATGCGTTCTCCACGCGAGTCCACGGCTTCACCTACCGCCTTCCGAATAGTATAGTCCCCCATATCATGCGAACGTGAGGTAGCCAGCAGCCATGTCCCACACCGTCCGTCAGAAGGAGAAGCTGATCGCGCGTGTGCGGCGCATCAGGGGCCAGATGGAAGGCATCGAAAGAGCACTGGAGGCCGAGGCAGCCTGCGCCGAGGTCCTGCGCCAGATCGCCTCGGTACGTGGCGCCATGAGCGGGCTGACGGCGGAGGTAATGGAGGATCATTTGCGGCAGCATGTGCTCGCTGCCGAGACCGATGCCGCTCGCCGTGAAGGCGGCGAGGAGTTGGTCGATGTCATCCGAACCTACATGAAGTGAGCAGCCATACCGGCAGGAAGGAACAAATCCATGGCCATCACCGATATATCTGACCTCACCCACGACCACGTCTTTCTAGGCGAGGATCACAGGCGCAACGAGCGCAAGGTGTGGCTGGTTATCGCGCTGACGGCCAGCATGATGGTGATCGAGATCACGGCCGGCACGATCTATGGCTCCATGGCGCTGGTGGCTGATGGCTGGCACATGTCGACCCATGCGGCAGCCATGCTGATAGCGGCTCTCGCTTACCTCTACGCCCGTAGCCATGCGCGTGACCCACGTTTCACCTTCGGCACGGGCAAAATGGGCGACCTTGCCGGCTTCGCAAGCGCCGTCGTGCTCGCCTTGATAGCGCTGCTGATCGGCTGGGAGAGCTTCCTGCGCCTTGCCAACCCTGTGCCGATCAGCTTCGGACAGGCCATCGCTGTCGCTGTTGTGGGATTGATCGTCAATGTGATTTGCGCCTGGCTGTTGAGAGATGATCACGCACATCATCACCATGGGCACGATCGCCACCACGACTACGGACATGACGATGCTCACGGCGCTCACGGACACGCGCGCGACAACAACCTGCGCGCCGCCTATCTGCACGTGCTGGCCGATGCTCTAACGTCGATCCTGGCGATCGTCGCATTGCTGCTCGGTCGGAGCTATGGCTGGCTGTGGGCCGATCCGATCATGGGCGTCGTCGGGGCGCTGGTCATCGCCCGCTGGTCATGGGGATTGATCCGAGACGCCGGCAGCGTATTGCTGGATCGGGTGCCGGATGATGAATATCTCCCCGGCGAAATCCGCGCGGCGATCGAGCATAGCGGAGAGCGCATAACCGATTTGCACATCTGGCAGGTCGGGCCCGGCCATCACGCGGCGATCATTGCGCTGGCATCCGTCGAGCCGAGACAGCCGTCGCACTACAAGGCACGGCTGGCCAAAATTCATGGACTCTCGCATGTGACGATCGAGGTGGAGCCGACAGAACGTTACCTGCAAGACGACATCAGAGCGTACAAACCCTGCACCTAGGCATACATCGGGTTAGCAGCGGGGCATATTTGCACCCCCCTCCGCCGCGCGAAATCACACGAAACAGCATCCGGTCGTTCAAAACCGCTTCGGCTCCGCGAATTGAACCGGTGCGGATCGGCACCCGCACCAAGAGGCACGATTCTCGGCCCCCCGTAGGGGGCACCCGGGGATGAGCAGATGGTGCTGGAATATCGCAGACTAAATCGCAGACTAATTCGCTCCTTTAGTCTGCGGTGTCCTGCTAAGTCCTTGAAATAATGGCGCGCCCGAAGAGATTCGAACTCCTGACCCCCAGATTCGTAGTTTGGAGGTCTGGCGCATCCGCCGCCCTTCGACGCGTGGATAACTGACGTGAGCACTGCGGTGAAATTCAATCTGAAAGGCGTTGTCGAAGATAAGGATCGGCACGGTAACATCCGGCTTTACTTCCGCGCGCCCGGCGGAAAAAGGTCCGTCTACGGGAGGTCCCAGGCTCAGCCGAGTTCCATGAAGAGGTCCGCTGTGGTCGTGAAGGCATTCCCTACGCTCGAGCACGGAGCGTGGACCGACCGGCAACGCGAACAACGGCATCGCGGGGCAGTCTCTTATGGTTGTGCCAGGAATATTTCCGACGCGGAGGCGCCGAGGTTTCTGAGGCCACGATGCTTCGTCGACGAGCGATCCTTGAGGGCGTCTGTAAGCTTCCACACCCTCTTGCCGGCCCCGTCGACCGGGACTTCCCGACCAAAGGATCCTTGCCATTCGCAGCCATGAAGCGAGTTCACGTCAAGGAACTCCGAGACACTCGCGCTGATGCGCCTGGAGCCGCGAACAACATAACCAAGGCCATAAGCGCGATGTTCGCTTGGGCGAAGGATGCCGAGATCGTCGATGTCAATCCAGCCAACGGCATCAAGCGCCTGAAGACGGGCGACGGGGACGGCTTCCACACCTGGGAAGTGTCAGAAATCGTTCAGTACGAAAACCGACACCCACGCGGCACGATGGCTCGGATGGCGTTAGCGATTTTCATGTTCACCGGATTGCGGCTGTCAGATGCCACAATCTTCGGCAGGCAGCACATCACACAGATCCGCAACAAGGATACAGGAGCATGGAGAAGTGGATCAGAATCAAGCCCGGCAAGACGGACAAAAGCAAGGTTCGCAAGCAGCCTGTCGTTGTCGAAATTCCGTTGCTACCGGAACTCGAGGATGAGCTTTCCTTCGCTCCGAGCGGAAATTTAACATTCCTGGTCACCGAGTACGGTCGTCCCTTCTCCGAGAACGGACTCGGCAACAAGATGCGCCAGTGGTGTGACGAGGCTGGGCTTCCGAATTGTAGCGCACACGGCGTCCGAAAGGCAGGGGCCACCGTCGCTGCAGAGAACGGCGCGACGCATGAGCAGCTAAAGGCAATATACGGCTGGACCACATACCAGCAGCCGGATCACTACATCCGGAAAGCACGCCGTCGAAAGGTCGCGTCGTCCGCCCGGACGCTTCTGGTTTTCGATCGAAACGAGAACGAGATTGTCCCACTTTCTGAAGGGATTGAGAGCGGTGGGACAAAACGACCAAAAAATCCAAGTAAATCAACGGCAAAAAATGCCGATGGTGGGCCCGGAGGACGTAGTCAAACTGCTGATTTTATTGTTCTTTTCGTGGGCCAGTATCGAAGGATCTTCCCGTATCGTTCCGTATGGTTCCGCGACAGCCAGACAGACGAATTCAGCGACCCTTATGCCTCCTTCGCGCCGATTCCAGTCGTTCCCGTCAATTCTCAATAGCAGTCATTCACGGTTCGGTTGGGGTCGGCCTGTCCAGGGCTAGACCGGCCAATTGGCGTCTCGGAAGCGAACGCTCAGTCTCGCAAAAAGGCGTGAGGCTGTGTTACACGCTGCGGTGTGCATGCACTTCAGAGCGCTTCAAACTGATCGATAGGCTGGGTCTCGATGCCGCCGCTTGCTGCATGCTGGACTGACGCCGGTGCGCTAGTCTAATTCCTGTCAGGTCCAGATGCTTTCCGGCGTGACGATCTCGAACGGGACGATACGCTGTTCGATCGAGGCGCTATCTCGACGATCCACGAGGCGCAGCATAACGTCGATCAGCTCTCGTGGCATTTTCTCCACCGAATGGCATAGGGCGGCGATAATCAGCCCCTCGGTCAGGCCCTTGCGTGTTTCCGGCCCGATGTCGCTACAGACGACGCGAATCTTGCGCTGTTGGTCGGGTGGCAGTTCCCGCATGGCACGCAAGACGCCGGAGATGCCGCCGCCATTGACGAAGATGCCCTTGAGATCCGGTTCCTCGGCGATCAGCCTGCGGACGATCGCGTAGGCGTTGTCCGGCACCTCATAGGTCAGGAGCGTTTCGCTGACATGGAACGCGGGCGCATGTTCGCGCATGTAGGAGCGGAAGCTCGCATCAGCGATGTCCTGGCACTGATAACGGTTGCTGCCGACGAGGGGAAAGACCTTGCCGGCGCCCTCAGCCGTCTGACTGATAAACCAGGCAGCGGTTCGGCCCCTCTTCCAGTTGTCAGTTCCCACAAAGCCCGCGCGGCTGGCCGCGGACAGATCGGTCACATAAGCGACCACCGGAACGCCGCGCGCGCGCAACTCGTCGATCGCCTGACTGACCAGCGGGTGATCGGCGGTGATGATGGCCAAAGCATCGGCATGTTCGCCCATCTTGAGGAGATTGGCCGAAACTGCCTCGGGTGACAGATCATCCTCGAATTGCACGTTCGGCTCGACAACCGCATCTGGATGTCGTTTGGCAGCATCGACGATCCCCGCCGCCCACATTTGATAGAGCGGACGATGAGACTGCTGCATGAGAAAGCCAAGTTTCCGATGTGGCAGATTCGCCTGCTTGCGTGCGCGCAGGCTGCCCAAACCGTAGAACCCGATTTCGTCCGCTGCGTCCAGAATACGATCGATCGTTTCCTGCCTTACCGAGCTGGTCCCGTGCAGAAGCCGGTTGACCGTGGACAGGCTGACGCCCGCGGCCTGTGCCAAATCAGCGAGTGTTGGTCTGTTCATCCTGGCCGTCCGAATGTGTCATTTATGAATGACATCTAATGAACTGTTTTGTCGCGGTGTCGATGATTTCAATATCAGAATGACACTTCATATTTTACATATCAACTGGCATCTGCTGATCAGTGCCAGGTGTTCACTCAGGGAGGAATGACATGAAACGCATGAAGCGCATTGCCGCCGCACTTGTCACGGCGTCCGCGATTATGATGGGCGCCGGTCCGGCCCTGTCCGCCGATATCGCCGTCGTGGGAGGTAAGAACGACGACGCGTTCTGGAACATCATCAAGAAGGGCCTCGATGACGCACGTCTGGTTGTCGAAGCAAACGGCGGCTCGGTAAACTACCTGCGCCTTCAGACCTACGACAATTTCGGCCCGGACGTCGTCCAGCTCATTCGCACCGCCATCAGCCAGGGCGTGGATGGCCTCGTGGTCCCGAACTGGGTGCCCGAAGCCGAAGATCCCGCCATCCAGGATGCGATCAAGGCGGGCATCACAGTGATCCTCATGAACGCCGGCGGACAGGACAAGGCCATCGACCTTGGCGCCATCAACTATGTCGGCTCTGATGAATATATCGCCGGCAAGGCCGGTGGAGAATATTTCGCCGCTCAGGGCAAGAAGAACGTCATCTGCGTCAACACGGTTCCGGGCGCCGCCAACCTCGAAGCACGCTGCAAGGGCGTGATCGACGGCATCACCGCAAAAGGCGGCGCCGCCAAGCAATTGCCGCTGCCGGCGACCAGCTTCGGCGACCCGACCGCCGTTGCCGAGGCCATCAAGGCGACGTTGCTCCAGGATGAAAGCATTGACGGGCTCATCACCATCTCGGCCGGCGACGCGGATTCGGCGGCGATCGGCATTGCGCAGGCGGGCACGGCCGAGACGGTCGTGCTGGGTACCTTCGACCTGAACCAGTCCGGCCTCGACCGCATCAAGGGGGCACACAGGGCTTCGCCATCGACCAGCAGCCATATCTGCAGTCGCTTTTGGCCGTTACGCTGCTGGCCTCGGCCATCGATTTCGGGACCAGCCTGCCGACGGCTCCGCTCCTTACCGGTCCCGGCATTGTCGATGCGTCGAACATCGAGGCGACACTGGCCGGTGTCGAAAAAGGCGCCCGCTGAACGAACGGGAGTTTAGCCTCCGGTCCGCGGGTCACCTCATGGGCCTAGGAGGCGGCCACCCATGCGGCGGCAGGCTTCGGCTCCTCCGCACGCGCGTTCACGCCAAAATTCGGAGAATACCTCATGAACAATCTCTCAATCGGCGGTCTGCTGCGCCGTCCCGAGGCGGGGGCGCTTCTCGGCCTTGTCGCGGTTCTGGTTTTCTTTATCGTCTTCGGCAGCACCAGCTTTCTAAAACCGGCGGGCACAGCCAGTTGGCTGAACGTCGCGGCTAATCTCGGCATCGTAGCGATCCCTGTGGGATTGTTGATGATCGCCGGAGAACTGGACATTTCCATCGGAGCGACCATCCCCGCCGCCGCTCTGACCGTGGCGATCATTTCGGGCCACTACGACATGCCGATCTGGTTGGGCATCGCCGGAGCGCTTGGTCTCGGGCTGGTGATTGGTCTGATCAACAGCATCATCGTGGTGCGCACCGCCGTGCCCTCACTGATAGTTACGCTTGGTACGCTGTTCGCGGTGCAGGGACTCGCGCTTGGCTTCTCGGTGCTTCTGACCGGCACGACCAGCGTGGCGCTGAGCCCCGCCGAATCCGGTCCGCTGGCCAAGGCGCTGTTCGGCGAGTTCATTGGCGGCAGCTTCCAGGTCATCATTTTCTGGTGGCTGGCCTTTGCAGCCCTTTACATCTTCTACATCCACTTCTCCCCCTTCGGGAACTGGATCTTCGCCATGGGCGGCGACAAGGTCAGCGCGCGCAATGCGGGGATCCCGACGCGCAGACTGACGGTCGTGCTTTTCGTGCTTTCCTCGACAAGCGCCGCCTTTGTCGGCGTGTGCCAGGCGATCCTGTTCAATGTCGCTCAGGTCTCGGCCGGGATGACCTTCATCTTCAACTCGATCATCTCGGTCGTTGTCGGCGGCGTGCTCTTGACCGGCGGATTCGGATCGGTCGTCGGCATTTTCTTCGGCACCATAACCTTCGCCATCGTCAACCAGGGCATCTACTTCACTACCTTCGATCGCAATTGGTCGAGCCTGATCATCGGCATCATGCTGCTTCTGGCGGTGCTGATGAACAACACCTTCCGCAATATGGCGCTGTCCTACAGGCCAAAGAAGAAGTGAGGACGGAGAGATGACGATCCCAATTCTGGAACTCCGCAACGTCAACAAGTCCTTCGGCCCGATCGACGTGCTGCACGACATCTCGCTCAAGGTCCATGCCGGCGAAGTGCTCTGCCTTCTGGGCGACAATGGCGCGGGAAAATCCACGCTCATCAATACGCTCGCTGGCGTGCACAAGCCAACATCCGGCACCATTCTGATGGACGGCAAGGAGGTCGCATTCAGTGGCCCTCGCGAGGCACAGCAAATGGGCATCTCGACGGTGCACCAGTTCGGTGGCACCTTTCCGCTGATGTCGATCGGCAGGTCGTTCTTCGTCGGTGTCGAGCCAACCAGGGGCTTCGGGCCGTTCAAGCTCTACGACCGAAGGAAGGCCAACGAGATCGCGGTCAAGGCCGTGCAGGAATTCGGCATCACCCGGATCGATGACGGTGATCGTCTGGTCGGTGGCCTGTCGGGAGGCGAGCGCCAGTCGCTGGCTATTGCCCGGGCCGTGCATTTCGGTGCTCGCGTCCTGATCCTCGACGAGCCGACCGCGGCGCTTGGCGTTAAGGAAGCCGCCCATGTGTTGCGGATCGTGCTCGAAGCGCGGCGGCGTGGGCTCGCTGTGATCTTCATTACGCATCAGGTGATGCATGCGATGACCGTGGGCGACCATTTCGCCGTGCTGATCCGCGGCGCGAAGGCCGCCGATTTTCGCAAGGGCGAAAAGACCCGCGAAGAGATCACCGACCTTATGGCCGGTGGCGAAGCGATGGCCGAGCTTGAGGCCGAGGTCGAAAGCCACCGCGTAAGTCACGAGAGCCTTCCTCCCGCGGCCTGAGCGCCGACAACTGCCCCGGCCGGTATCGGCCGGGGCTCTTCCAACAATTGTCTGACACCTGGAGCAGATCCATGAAAATCGCGCTAGACCCCTTCATGCACCGCCATCTTTCGCTCGAAGAGTTGCCGAGTAAGGTGAAGGAACTCGGTTACGACTGGATCGAATTGTCCCCGCGCGGGGATTTCCTTGAGTGGTTCAAAGCGCCGCGTGTGTTCCCCGACCGGATCAAATCATTCAAACGCGCGCTGAAGCAAGCGGGTGTCGGCGTCGCTTCGCTTCTGCCGATGTATCGCTGGGCCTCCAATGACGAGGCCGAGCGTCAGGCTGCGGTCAAGCACTGGAAGCGTGCAATCGAGATAGCGCTCGAGATGGAAGTGGACGTGATGAACTCTGAGTTCGGGCGCGGGCCGCATCCGGACAAGGGGTCGTGCTATTGCTGTCATACGGGCAGCATGATCGAGGCCTGCGAGGATGCCTGGTGGCGTTCGATGGAAGAGTTGGTGCCGGTCTTCGAGAAAGAAGGCATCACACTCCACGTCGAGCCGCATCCCGAGGACTGGTGCGAGACGCTGCAACCCGCCGTGGACATCATCCGCACGGTGAATTCGAAGAACGTCAAATTCCTCTATTGCGCGCCGCACACCTTCTATTTTGGCGAAGACACTAAAGCGATGATCCGCGAATGCGCTGACGTGCTGGCCCACGTGCATGTCGGCGACACGTTCAACCACAAGGCCAGTTCGGGGCTGCGCTACATCCTGAACCCGCCAGGCACGCAGGCACGAGTCCACCAGCACCTCAACATTGGTCAGGGAGAAGTGCCGTGGGACGATTTCTTCGGCACGCTTGCCGAAGCGGGCTTCGACGGGATCATGACGGCTTGCGTTTTTGCTTGGGAGGACAAGGCGGACGAATCCGGCCGCTTCATGCGCGCCGAGATGCAGCGCTACGTCGACAAATATTGGAAGAAATAGGCCCACCGGGCCGTAACGCCCGCGTGGAGTAGCGTGGGGAAGTTCAACACACATCTTGCACGAGCGGCGGGCCATCCCGCCGCAGGGCGAAGCTTTGCAAACAAGACCCGGGATGGCGCCGGAGGAGAAATGAAAATGCTGAACGGCGAAAAACTCATCGAACGGCCCCTGCGCTGGGGCATGGTCGGCGGTGGCCGCACCGGACAGGTGGGCTATAAGCATCGTACCGGGGCTCTGCGTGACGGCACTTACCAACTCGTCTGCGGCGCTTTCGATCTGGACGCCGAACGCGGCCGCGATTTCGGCGTAAATCTCGGTGTAGCCGGGGACCGCTGCTACGCGGACAACAAGGAATTGATCGCCAAGGAGACGGCCCGCGAGGATGGTGTGGAAGTGGTCTCGGTGGCGACGCCGAACTTCACCCACTACGAGATCACCAGGGCGCTGCTCGAAGCGGGCATTCACGTGATCTGTGAAAAGCCCCTCTTCTTCACCGTGAAAGAGTGTGAAGAAATCGAGAAGTTGGCCGAGGAAAAGGGCCTGATCGTCGGCGTCACCTACGGCTTCACCGGTCACCCGCTGGTTCACCAGATGGCGGCCATGGTCGCCAAGGGGATGCTGGGCGATATCCGCATTGTCGACCTGCAGTACACCCACGGCTTCAATGCGGGTGACGATGTGGGTGCGCCCGAAGCCGTGAAATGGCGCACCAATCCCGCGACTGCCGGTCCGACCTTCGTTCTGGGCGATATCGGCACGCACCTCTATTACCTCTCCGAAATCGTGCTGCCGCACCTGAAGATCGAAAAGCTCTTGTGCGACCGCAAGGCGTTCATCCCGAGCCGTACGCCGCTCGAAGACCATGCCACCGTGCTGATGCACTATGACAACGGCGCGCGCGGCCGTCTCTGGGTGTCTTCCGTGAACGCGGGCAACATGGGGTCGCAGCGTTATCGCTTCATTGGCTCGAGAGCCTCGGTCGAATGGTCCGACAGCCATCCCGACCAGTTGCTCTTTGACGTGCAGGGCGAGCCGAACCGCATCCTGCATCACGGCATGCCCTATCTCGAAGAGGAGAGCCTTGCGATCGACCGAATGGGCGCGCTGCACACCGAAGGGCTCGGCGATAGCTGGTCCAACATCTATTTGTGGATCGCACAGGCCATCGACGCGAAGCGGCGCGGCAATGAGGCCTTCCTGAAAACCCACCACTACCCGGACATCAAAGCCGGCACCGAGGGCGTGCGCTGGCTGGAGAACTGCGTGCGCTCGGCGGATGCAGGTTCCGCCTGGGTCGATTTCCAATAAGCCTCCTCCCCACCTGGGGCGCACTTTGGTGCGCCCCCTTTTTTGGACAAAGACAACATGAAACTCTCCATCTGCACCGATGTCATGGGCAATCTCTCCTTCACGGAGATGCTCGACAAATGCTTGGCGCTTGGGGTCGAGGGGGTCGAGATGACTGGCGGAGGCTGGTCGCGCGCGCCGCATTTCCGCGCCGATGAACTTCTCGCCGACGAGGCGCTCCTGAAATCCAAACTGAAGGAAATCGAGGCGCGGGGGCTCGAAATCGCCGCGCTGAACTGCTCGGGCAATCCTCTCGATCCCGGCGCGCTGGGCGAAAAGCACCGCAAGGAGATCGAACAGACGATCCGCCTGGCCGGCGAAATCGGCGTCAAAAAGATTGTCACCATGTCGGGCCTTCCGGCGGCGGCACCCGGCGACTCCGTGCCGAACTGGCTTGTCTATACCAAGAGCTGGCCGGACGAGATGCCCGAACGAGATCGCTACCAGTGGGAAGACTGTGCCTTTCCCTACTGGCATGGGCTTGTGAAACTGGCCGATGAGGTCGGCGTCGAGAAATTCGCGGTGGAGAATTTCTCGGCCATGCTGGTGTGGAACCCTGAAACCCTGTTCCGCTTGCGCAATGAGGTCGGCCCCAAGGTCGGCATGAATCTTGACCCCAGCCACCTGTTCTGGAAAGGGGCCGACCCGATCGCCAGCGCGCGTGCCCTGGGCGACGCGATCCATCACTGCCACGGCAAGGATACCCGCATCGAACGCGGCCTTGCCGATGTGAACGGTCTTCTGGAACTCAAGGAAGTCACCGACGTGGCAAACCGCGCCTGGAACTATGTCGCGGTGGGTGCGGGACACGACCTGCAATGGTGGAAGGAATTCTTCTCTGTCGTGAGGATGGTCGGCTATAACGACTGGGTCAGCCTCGAGATGGAAGATTTCACCATGTCGACCGATGCTGGCATTCAGTCCTCCATCGACGCATTGCAGGCCACCATCAGCCGTTGAGGGTGGCCGAATGAACCCGATCACCATTACCACGGCCCCCTGCTGCTGGGGCGTCGATGACGTCAAGAACCCCCATCTGCCCCATTGGGAAAAAGTGCTGGACGAGGCCGCCGCGGCGGGTTTCGGCGGGCTGGAACTCGGCCCATACGGTTATCTGCCGCTGGATCTGGGCCTTGTGTCCGAGGCTCTGGACAAACGCGGGCTGAAGATCGTCGCCGGTACCATCTTCGATGATCTGGTCAGCCCCAGCAACCGCGATAACCTCTTACGCCAGACCGACGAAATCTGCACGCTGATCACTTGCTTGCCCAAACCAGAAACCCATCCGGGCCAACGCTTTGCCGCGCCTTACCTGACAGTGATGGACTGGGGCCATGACGAACGTGACTACGCGGCCGGTCATTCGACCCAAGCACCACGCCTCGATGATGCCGTTTGGGCGGGTATGGTCGAGAATATCCGCGCCATCGCCGAACTCGCCCGCGACAGATACGGCGTGCGCGCCACCATCCACCCCCATGCCGGAGGCTACATCGAATTCGCCGACGAGTTGGAGCGGATCGTCCGCGACGTTCCCGCCCATGTGGCGGGCCTGTGCCTGGATACCGGGCATATGGCGTATTCCGGCATGGATCCAATCGCCACCCTGCGGCGCTACTGGGACCGGATAGACTACATCCATTTCAAGGATATCGACGCCAGCGTGTTCGACCAGGTGACGGGCGAGCGGATCCGCTTTTTCGATGCCTGCGCCAAAGGGGTGATGTGCCCGATCGGGCGCGGCTCGATCGATTATCCCGCCATCCGATCGCTGCTCAGCGAGCTTGGCTACGGCGGCTACATCACCATCGAACAGGAACGCGATCCGCGCAACGCCGGCAGCATTCTCGACGATCTGGCGGCCAGCCGGTCCTTTCTGGCCAGCGCCGGTTTCTGACCAGGCAAGGAGATTTCAGATGAAAACGCTCGACGTAATCACCGTTGGCCGGTCCTCGGTCGATCTCTATGGGGCCCAGATCGGCGGACGGCTCGAGGACATGGGATCGTTCAACAAATACGTCGGCGGGTCGCCGACCAATATCGCGTGCGGTGCGGCACGGCTGGGCCTCAAATCCGGCCTCATTACGCGCGTGGGCGACGAGCATATGGGCCGGTTCATCCGCGAGCAGCTCCAGCGGGAGGGCGTGGATGTGCGCGGGTTAAGTCCGACCCGGAGCGGCTGACGGCATTGGTACTTCTCGGCATTCGCGACGCAAGCGGCCCGGGTCTCGAAAGTTTTGGCCGTCCGGCACTCAAAATCTGACGGGGTTCGAGTCCACATTACGGGCCAAGGTAAAGAAGAGTAATAAAATCAAATAGTTATAAGGTGCATTGCATTTGGTGGGCCCGGAGGGACTCGAACCCCCAACCAAGCGGTTATGAGCCGCCGGCTCTGACCATTGAGCTACAGGCCCGCCGAGGGCTGAATTAGTCAGTTTTGCCTGCGCGCACAAGGCTTTCGCGAAAATGCGCGTTCTGCCGCCGCAATCCACCCATAATCGCGGCAATAATCTGCGCCGTCCAGGCAACATCCCATACGGAGTTTTTGATGACGAAACGATTTTTGCCACTGGCGCTGGCCGCCGCGATCGCACTTCCGGCCGCCGCGGCCCGGGCCGACACGCAGCCGCCGCCGCGGATAATGGTGACGGGCGAGGGCGAAAGCGCGATAGCGCCCGATATGGCGCTTCTGTCGCTCAGCGTCATGCGCGAGGCGAAAACCGCGCGCGAGGCGCTCGACGCCAACAACGACGCAATGGCCGCGGTGATCGCCGCGATGAAGTCGGCCGGCATCGAGGATCGCGATCTCCAGACCGCCGGCATCCAGATCGCGCCCCGTTACAACTACAACAACAAACCGGACGGCAGCCAGGAGGCCGAACTTGTCGCCTACCAGGTCACCAACACGCTTTCGGTGCGCGTGCGCGACCTCGCCAAGGCGGGCGAAATCCTCGACAAATCGGTGTCTCTTGGCGTCAACCAGGGCGGCGGCATCTCGTTTACCAACGACGATCCGGAAAAGGCGCTGACCGAGGCGCGCAAGCTCGCCGTCGCGGACGCCATGCGGAAGGCCAGGACGCTGAGCGAGGCGGCCGGTGTGCAGCTCGGGCGCGTCCTGGAGATTTCCGACCAGGTCCAAGCCCCTCCGCCGATACCCTATATGGCCAAGGCCATGGAAGCGCGCGACGCCTCCGTTCCCATCGAGGCCGGCGAAAACGCCTATCGGGTCCAGGTCAACGTCACGTTCGAGCTGAAATGAAAGGCGCTGTCGGCGTAAAAAAAACCCGGAGGCTGAGCCTCCGGGGTATTTTTTAACTCGGACCGTATCAGGCCGTATTTACCAGCCGATGACCGGGCAGTTCGGTGCGCGGCCGAAGTCTACGGTAACGCGGTCGCCCCATTTGCGGCCCCTGACCGTTATCGAGCGGCGGTCGATATCGACGATACGGGCGCGGCGCAGCCCCATGCGTTCGGCCTTGTTCAACGCGCGGTTGGCCGTGCACTGGCGGCGCATGTGGCGGCGCTCCCAGCGATCGCGGCGGTCATAACGGTCGCGGCGGTGCCACCGGCGATCGTCGTCACCGACATAGACGCCGAGGCGGGCATCACCGTTTTGGCCGAAGTTCAGGTAAAGGCCTTCGGCCTGCGCCGACGTGGCCGGGATGGCGGCAAGCGTGCCGAGGGCGATGAGGCCCGAGAGGGCCGCGGTCTTGAGCGTCTTGAACATTCTGTTCTCCTTTGCTGACGCGGTGATCTGTCTCGCCGATGCGATGAGGGCGACAATGCGCCAGCCAAGCTGAACCCGTCACGAACCGGCCGTTCATTCCCGGTTCATATTGCAATTTGCTGGAATCAAACGGTTTTTCGAGGTGCCCGGCAGGGCGATGCGTGCCTGTGTTCAGGTCGGAACCGGAACGAAGCAAGGTCAGGTCATCGAGTACCGGAAGCGCGGAACCGCTCATCTGCAGGCCGGCAGCGCCTGTGCCTCGGCACTTAGGGCTCGTCCTCGACCATATGGTCGAAATAGTCTTCCGGCTCAGCGAGATCGTTTTCGGAGGCGGTCGTGCGGCCGCGCATCGAAATGCCCGCTTCGTGCACGGTTTGGTCGCTTCCCGAAACCAGCCTGTGCCACCAGTAGAGATCCCTGCCCTCCGCGATCAGCCGGTAGCCGCAGGTTTGCGGCAGCCAGCTTATAGTGCGCACATTGGAAGGGGTGAGCCCGACGCAGTCAGGCACGCGGGCCAGCCGGTTGGCATAGTCCGAACACCGGCAGGTGGCGTCGTCGAACAGGCGGCAGCCCACCGTGGTCCAGTGGATTTCGCCGGTATCCTCGTCCTCGAGCTTGGAAAGGCAGCATTTGCCGCAGCCGTCGCAGAGCGATTCCCACTCGGCGGGGCTCATTTCCTCCAGCGTCTTGGTTTTCCAGAACGGCTCGTCCATGGCTGGCATGTGGCCCGCCGACGCCATGAGGTCAAGCGCTGCAAGCAGCCGCCACGGCAACAGTCACGACATCGCCGCGTTATCGCCGTCCGGCCGCCGGGCAATAGCCCCGTCTTGGCCCTGTTACGGGCAAGGGGGGAACAAACTTGCATGATTGATGTTTTGTCCGGGACGGGACCCCACCACAGGAGAATTCATCGATGAACCGCCAACCACGGATTCTGGCAGGGACCGCGCTCGGCCTGCTGATGGCATCCGCGCCGTTGGGCGCGATGCCGTTAAATGACGGCGCCGAACCGGCTCTCCAGCCCCGAGCGCAACGCGCGCTGTCGGCGGAGGAAACGCTCCTGCTAGCGCAGGCCGAAGAGACCGAGGAGCAGCGCCGGCGGCGCCAGCAACAGCAAGAGCAGCAAGGCGAGCAGGCTCCCGCCGAGGAACCCGCTCCCGAGCCGGAACCGGCTCCTGAACCCGAGCCCACGCCGGAACCCCAGCCGGAGCCTGAGGCTGCGCCGGAACCAGAACCGGAGCCCGCGCCAGAGCCGGAGCCGCAACCGGAACCGGAACCTGCGCCGGAACCCGAGCCCGAACCGGAACCCGCGCCGGAGCCAGAACCTGAACCGGCTCCTGAGCCGGAGGCCGAACCCGAGCCAGCTCCGGAACCGCAGCCCGAAGCTGCTCCCGCTGAACCTGCGGAACCGGCCGAGCCCGCAGAACCTGCCCAGCCGGCCGAACCTGCGGAGCCTGCTCAACCGGCCGAGCCGGCAGAACCACCTGCAGAGGGCGAGCAGCCTGCTGAACCGGCAGAACCCGCCCAGCCTGCTGAACCGGCCGAGCCTGCCGAGCCGCCTGCTGAAGGCGAGCAGCCCGCTGAACCAGCCGAACCCGCCCAGCCTGCTGAACCGGCCGAGCCCGCGGAGCCTGCCGAGCCTGCTCAACCGCCTGCTGAAGGCGAACAGCCGGTGGAAGGCGAGCGGCCGGCGGAAGGCACCGAAGCTCCAGTGCTCGACAGCCAGAAGGAAGCGCCCCCGGCAGAAGGCGAACAACCGGCTGAACCTGCACCTGAAGGCGAGCAGCCTGCGGAGGGCGAACAGCCAGCCGAGGGCGAGCAGCCGGCAGAACCTGCGCCGGAAGGCGAACAGCCGGCGCCGGCCGAGCAGCCCGCCGAAGCGGCTCCGCCGCCCGAAAGCGACGCCGAGGCCCTGGTCGAAGAGGCACGTCCGGAACGGATTGAATCGATCACCATCGAGGAAGGCCAGCGGATAGAGCGTCCCCGCGATTTCCGCGAGGAACGGCGCGAGGACGTCGAGGTCGTTCGGGAAGTGGGGGATCGCTTCATCGTCGAGTTCAACAACAACATCTACGTCGAGCACCCGGACCGCGAACGCATCCAGGTGGACGCCCGCGAGGTCTACTATGAGGAACTTCCGCGCGGCCGGACCCGCGAGGTGATCGTGCGGCCGGACGGCACGCGTGTTGTCACCATCCGCAACCGCTACGGCGACATTCTGCGCCGCTCCAGGTTCACGCCTGATGACCGGGAGATCGTGCTGGTCTACGTCGACGAGCGCGACTACGACAGGGTGCTCGAATGGCGCGATCCGGGCGAGGATCTGCCGCCGCTGCGGCTCACGATCCCGGCGGAGGAATATATACTCGACGCCGAGGCCGTGCAGGATCCGGACGCCTACTACACCTTCCTTGACCAGCCGCCGGTCGAAAGGGTCGAACGCACCTATTCGATCGCCGAGGTTAAGCGCTCCGCCCGCATTCGCGACAAGGTGCGGCGCATCGACCTCGACACGATCAACTTCGAGTTCGGCTCGGCCGAGATCGCCGAGAGTGAGATCGCGGACCTCGAAGGCGTGGCGCAGGCGATGGAGAAGCTGCTCGAGGAGAACCCGGCCGAGACCTTCCTCATCGAGGGCCACACAGATGCGGTCGGCACGGCCGAAGCCAACCTGGCGCTGTCGGATCGTCGCGCCGAGGCGGTTGCGACGGCGCTCAGCGGTTCGTTCGGCATTCCGCCGGAGAACCTGGCGCCGCAGGGCTATGGCGAACAGTACCTCAAGGTGAACGCCGAGGGGCCCCAGCGGGAGAACCGCCGCGTCGCTATTCGCCGCATCACGCCGCTGGTGGCCCCGGTCGCGAGCGCGCAGTAGGGGAGATCACAATTTCGCGATTTATGGCTCCGGTCATTGAATCGCGGGATTCTCCCCCACAGATGCAAGACTTCCCTGCCCCGTCCCGTCTCCAGCGGGACAACGGCAAGAAACCCGGCCGGTCCCCTCCGGCCGGGTTTTTCGTTTGCCTATCTCTAGGATTTTGTGGCCGCCGTTCCGGCGGTACGCCGCTGGCTGTTGCGGAGGCCCCCTTGCGGTTCTATTCAAGGATCGGGAGGCGCCTATGAAGCCAGCGACCGGGGCAACGCCGCTGATTGCGCTCGAGGCGGCGGCGCTCGATACCGAGACCACCGGGCTCGACACGGCCAGGGCGCGCATCGTGCAGATCGGCGCGGTGGCGCTGTCGCATGGGCGCATTCTCGACGGCAGGCAGATCGACCTGCTTATCGACCCGGAAGTTCCCGTTCCCTCGACCTCCACCCGCATCCACGGCATCACCAACGCCATGGTGCGCAACGCCCCCGCCTTCGCTTCCGCCTGGGCCGCCCTGCAGGCCTTTATCGAAAACCGGGTGATCATCGGCCATGCCATCGGTTTCGACCTCTCGATGCTGGAGCGCGAGACAGCCCGTGCCGGGATGGAATGGCGAAAGCCCCGCTCACTCTGCGTTCGGCTGCTGGCTCGTTTGGCCGAGCCCGGCCAGAGCGACTATTCGCTCGACGCTCTCGCGGCCCGCCTCGGGATCGTGGTCTCTGGGCGCCATTCCGCACTGGGCGACGCGCGCGCGGCCGCCGAGATTTTCGTGGCGCTGCTGCCCAGGCTGCAGAAGCGCGGCATCCGCACCCTCGCCGAGGCCGAGCGCGCCTGTCTGGCCGAGACGGCCGAACTCGAGACCGGCCACCGCGCCGGGTGGGCGGAGCCGGTCTCTCGGCCGGCGCCGCCGGCATTCCGCTCCATTGATCCCTTCGCCTATCGCCACAGGGTCGGCGACCTGATGAGCCATCCGCCGGTCGTCGTTGCATCCGTCTCCACCGTGAAGGATGTCATCGCCCAGATGGCGGCGCGCAAGATAAGCTCCGTGTTCGTCGCCGATCCGGCCGAGCCCGGTCAGCCGATCGCCGCCTACGGTATCGTCACCGAGCGCGACGTGATGCGCCTTCTGGCGTCCGACGGCGGGAGCGCCTTGGGAATGCCCATCGGCGGCATAGCCACGCGGCCGCTGGCTTCGATCCGCGAGCAGGCCTTCGCCTACCGAGCCGTCGGCCGCATGGACCGCCTTAAGATCCGCCACCTCGCCGTGCGTCATGAGGACGGAAGGCTTGCGGGCATGGTCTCGGCGCGCGACATGCTGAAACTGCGCGCGAGTGCCGCGATCAATCTCGACGACACGATCGAGCACGCCGCCTCGGCCGCCGAGATGGCGGCTGCCTGGGCAATGCTGCCCACCGTCGCCGACGCGCTGATTGCCGAACGGATCGACGCGCGCGCAATCGTCGAAATCGTCAGCGAGGAGCTCTGCGCCATGACCCGCCGCGCGGCGGTTCTCGCCGAGGCGGCGATGGAACGCGAGGGGCTCGGGGGCTCGCCCTGCCCCTATGCGGTGCTGGTGCTTGGTTCGGGCGGCCGCGGCGAAAGCCTGCTCGCCGCCGACCAGGACAACGCCATCGTCTTTGCCGAAGGCGGTCCGGACAGCCCGGCGGACCAGTGGTTCGCACGGCTCGGCGAAAGGATCGCCGACACGCTCAACCAGTCGGGCGTGCCCTATTGCAAGGGCGGCGTCATGGCCAGGAACGCCGAATGGCGCGGCTCGCTCGCCCACTGGAAGGAGCGCGTGGCCGACTGGATCGGCCGTTCGCGGCCTGAGGACCTGCTCAATGTCGATATCTTCTTCGATCTCAGGCCCGTGCACGGCGATCTCGCGCTCGGCGAGGCGCTTTTCACGCATGCCTACGACCTTGGCCATACGCGGCCTGAATTCGCAAAGCTGCTCGGCGAGCAGGTCGCGCCCGCAAATCCGTTCACGCTTTTCGGCGGCCTTCAGCTCGAAGGCGGCCGCATCGACCTGAAGCTGCACGGACTGTTTCCGATCGTGGCGACGGCGCGCACGCTGGCGATCCGCCACGACATTCGCGCGCGCAGCACGCGCGAGCGCCTGGAAGGCCTGATCGGGCTTGATATCGGCGGCGACGAGGACATGGCGGCGATGCTGTCCGGCCACAACGTGCTCCTCGCACTGATGCTCGCCCAGCAGAGCCGCGACCTCTACGCCGGGCTGCCGGTATCCAATCGGGTCGAGATCGCGAAACTCAACCGCGCCGAGCAGGCGGAACTCAAGGCCGTGCTCAAGGCGCTGCAGCCCGCCCCCGACCTCGTCCGCGACTTGATGTTCGGGTGAGGACTGCCTGGGCGTTTTCGCTCGGACGGAACCGCTCCTCGCCTGCCTGCCGGCATCCTCTCCCGGTAAGAACGGGAAGAGGAGAGATGGCCGCAATGCCGACGCCCCCCTCTCCCCGCCCTGAGCTTGTCAAAGGATCACGAGTAGAGGGTAAGGGTGAGGGGCCGTTTTTACTAAATCCGAATCGCCTAACCGAACGTCCGCGCCACCTTGGTACTGGTCTTCTCGAATACCTCGTCGGGCACGAAAAAATCCCCCGCCAGCGGCCCCTTGGCTCCGGGCGCGTATTTCGAAAAGTCCGTAACACCCTGTTCCTTCAACACAAACTCGTCGATGAAGAAATTGCCGGTCGTCTCGCGCGCCGACCGCGTCAGGATTGCGTGGGCCGCGTCGGCCATGATTTCGGGTGAGCGGCTCATCGAGGCGACCGCCTCGCCGCCAAGCAGGTTGCGCACGGCCGCGGTATCAATCGCGGTCAGCGGCCACAGCGAATTGACGGCGATGCCGTCCTTTCGGAACTCCTCGGCCATGCCCAAGGTGCACATCGACATGCCGAACTTCGCCATCGTATAGGCTACATGGTTCTTGAACCATTTCGCGCTCATGTCGAGCGGGGGCGCCAGATTCAGAATGTGAGGATTTCCCGCTAACTTCAGGTAGGGAATGCACATTTTCGACACGAGGAACGTGCCGCGGGTGTTGATCTGGTGCATCAAATCGTAGCGCTTCATATCGGTCTGAAGCGTACCGGTGAGCTGGATGGCGCTGGCGTTGTTGATGCAGATGTCGATGCCGCCAAATCTTTCGACGGTCTTCTCGACGGCCCGGGCGACCTGCTCTTCCTCGCGTATGTCGCAGAGCACTGGCAGCGCCTTGCCGCCCGCCGCTTCGATCTCTTCGGCTGCGGAATAGATCGTGCCCGGCAGCTTCGGATGCGGCTCGGCTGTCTTGGCCGCGATCGTCACATTGGCGCCGTCGCGCGCCGCCCTGAGCGCGATGGCCAGGCCGATGCCGCGCGAACCACCCGATATGAAAAGCGTCTTGGCCTTAAGCGACATGGTCCCCTCCTTATGCCGGCATTCAGTTAGTCGTCACGACCGTGTCTGTCGAGCCTGCCTTGACGCCCGACATTCCCACTCCCACCGAACCAGTCTTCACTCTGGTTGTCGACGTCCCGTCGGCAATGGTCGTGCCGAAAACGCCACCGCCCATGGCGCAGCCGGACAAGGCGGTCGCGGCGAGTGCTATCACAAAAATCCGGACCTTTTGGGCAAAGTGCATGATTCCTTCTCCAGCATTTTTCTCCGGAATGCCAGCAGGGACCAACAATTCGTCCTTTTCGCGGATGCCGTTGAGAGGGCCGAAGTCTTTCCCGCAATGGCGTCAGCCTGGCGCGCTCTCCAGATACTGCGCCACGAATTCCGCACTCGGCGGGATCGGCTTGATAATATCGATCAGCACGCCGTTGGGGTCGGCTGTGATGAAGTGGCGCTGGCCGAACGCCTCGTCGCGCAGCGTGTGCAGGATCGGCAGGCCCGCCGCCTTGGCCCGTTCATATTCGGCATCCGGATCCTTGACTTCGAAATTGAGGATCAGGCCCGACACGCGGCCCCTGCCCGCCTCAGGAATGGTTTCATGGCTTCCGTCCATGATCGCGAGGTTGACGCGCTTGTCCTCCGACGACTGCAGATGGACGTACCAGCCGCTGTCGAACACGCGCGCAAAGCGGAAATGCCTGACGTAGAAGTCGGTCGTGCCGGCCACGTCGTCTGTCATCAGCACCGGATAGTAGCTGGTTGTTTTCATGCTTCCAATCTCCATTGAAGAAACATACAGTCTGCATGTAACTTACATAACATACAGGCTGCATGTATGCAACAGGATCGCCGTTCCAACCGTGAGCGCACCGAGACTACCCGCGCCGACCTGATCGCCGCGGCGAAGAAGCTTTTCGTCGAGAAAGGCTATGGCGATACAGCCACGCCGGAGATTGTCGCTTCAGCGGGCGTCACGCGCGGCGCGCTCTATCACCATTTCACCGACAAGCGCGCCTTGTTCCATGCGGTGGTGGAAGACGAGGCTGCTGCCGTCGCCGATGAGATCGAGAAAGCCACGCCCGACACGCTTGGCGCCCGCGAGGCACTGCTCACCGGCGGCCTGGCTTTTTTCAACGCCATGGCCGTTTCGGGCCGCACCCGCCTGCTGCTCCTCGACGGGCCGGCCATACTTGGCCGCGAGACGATGGATCGGATAGACGCCCGCCACGGCACGCGCACGCTGCGCGAAGGCATCGCCATGGCGATGCGCTCGGGCGCGATGAAGAAGTTGCCGCTCGACGCGGTGACCGCCCTGCTCTCGGCGGCCTTCGACCGAGCCGCACTCGCCATAGAAGCGGGCGCGTCGGCGCGGGATTATCTGAAGTCGCTCGAAGCGCTCATCGACGGGCTGATGGAGGGGAACGGAGCCGCTCCCGCAGAGAGTCGACCACGAATTCGCGGCGCGCTTGATTGAGCGGCAGGTTTCTGTTGGTGCGTCCTTCGAGCCTCGCCTGGCTCGCGCCTCAGGATGACTCGAAAACCCGCTCGCCCTGCTCGTCGACCAGTTGCTGCCCCTTCTTCAGCGAAACCTCGACCGCATCGTCGAGCGAAGCGAAGCGGTCAGCGCGGATGAACCTGTGCTCTTTCATCACGCCGCCGATCTCCTTGCTGACTATTCCGCAGGTCTGGTACTGGCCGTCGGCCTTGTAGGGTGTAGCGCTAACTAAAAAACCCTTGTGCTCGACCTTGCCCGCTACGGCCGGGGCCGAAGCATCCGCCGCTTTGTCGCCGCCGCCAAACAGTCGCTTCAGGAAGGACATCGCTCGCCTCCGGTAAATCAGCCGTCAGATTGCCTCTTTCCGGGCGGCGCGTCGAGACTCGAGATCGCGTTTGGCGGGGCAAAAGTTCTTGCTCGCCAAAAAGACGCCGCTCACCAATGGCCTTTGCGGCGGTTCCAGGAATAGAGGATATCCGCGAACCGGTCGTAGGCGAAACGGGTGACGGGCAGCATGACCGGATTGCCGAAGAGCGACGCCAGCCAACCCTCGCCAGGCGTTTCCCGCCAGATCGCGATGGCAACGTCGACGCCGCTTATGAGGTGTCCGTTGGCGTCGGTTGCGTGCAGCCGCCGCCGGACATCCTCCAGTGAAGCGCCATATTGCGCCAGCGCTTCCGGCTCGAAATTGATGTCGCGAAAAGCGATGCGCCCAGCCTTCACCGCGTCGAGCAGCCTGTTGCGCTGGCGGCTGATGCCGGCGTCGCACACGGGACAGCGCGTATTGTACCAGACAGTAAGCTCGCGACTGGTCATCGGCATTCTCAACACAACGCGGCGGCGAAAGGCCGCCTCGCTGTGAGTATTTCAGGAAATGCCGTCGCCGCAACGATTGGCCGCACTCTCACCCGATCGTGGCGACGATCTCCCGATAGGCGGCCTCGGGAAATGCCTTCAGCGTCCGTGTCCGGACGTTTCCGGCCGTTCCGAGCAGGAGCGCGAAACGCGCCGCCACCGCGTCGTCCGGCGCCTCGCACACGGCCACCATGTCGTATTCGCCCATGGTGAGATAGAATTCCCTGAACGAGCCGCCCATCTCTTCGAGCTGCTTCTTGGCCGCATCGAGCCGCCGGGGCGAGTCGCGCACGCTCTTAACGCCCTGGTCTGTCCAGTTGATCAGCATGATGTAGGTGGTCATGAGACACCTCCCTCCGGCGCACCGAAACGCGGCGGGGCGCGGCGCCGGGATTTCGCCCCGTTCCGCCTGCCCCGACAGTATGGACCCGCAGCGGAAACTCGGCAAGGAAGCTGATCCCTGTTCGAGCGCAGGACTTCGACAGAGGCCTACGATTGATTAGAGCATCGTGCCGAAAAGTGGATGCCGGTTTTCGGCAAAAACGATGCGAAAACAAAAAGCTAGAGCGAGATGCCCGATCCCGAAATCGGGCGGCTTGCTCTAGCCGCCGAGATGCAGCACGATCTCGCGGCGGTGCGGGCGGTCACGGTGCTCGAAGAGGTAGAGGCCCTGCCATGTGCCGAGCGCCAGCCGCCCGGACATGACGGGGATCGACAGCGACACGGCGGTCAGCGCCGCCTTGATGTGCGCCGGCATGTCGTCAGGGCCCTCAGTCGTATGCACCACCCAGCGCATCGACGGATCGTCCGACGGCGGCACCAGGCGGCGGAAGAATGCGTCGAGATCGCGCCGCACGTCGGGGTCGGCATTTTCCTGGATCAGCAGCGAGCAGGAGGTATGCCGCACGAAGACGGTGAGCAACCCGGTTCCAACGCCGGCTTCGCGAACGAAGGCCGTGGCCCGGTCGGTGAACTCGTAGAAGCCCGGGCCGGAGGTGGGTACGGTAAGCGTCGTCTGGGGCAATCGCTTGCCGCGGATTATGACGGGCGAAGGCCAAGGCTGCCCAGGCAGTACCTCACTGCCTTGGCGCGGATGGCGGCGATCTCTTCCGCCGGCCCTGCCTCGAGAACTGTGCGATAGCCCTCCGCGCCCAACTGGCGATAAGCGTAGGTTACGAGGCTGTTGGCGTCGATCACCCAGACTTCCGGAATGCCGAATGCAGCGTAAACGCTGATCTTGCGGCCGCGATCATAGGCGAGGCTGGTGTCGGCGACCTCGACCGCGAGCAACACGTCATGCCCGCGCAACTCGCCTAGAGTGACAGAGCGCGGGAATACGCAAAAATCCGGCTCCAGGAAGCTCTTCGGGTCCAACCTGAGCGTGGTTTCCTGTGCAACCCAGAGGTCGTCAGGGGCGGTGCGTTGGAAATGCCAGTTGAGTTCCATTTTCACCATCTCATGGCGACCGCCTTTGGGCAGCATCGGCACAACCTCCCCACCGATCAGTTCGAAGCGTTCGCCCTCTTCGATGATGCCGGCCGCGACCATTGCCTCGATCTCCGCGACCGTCCACGGCCGGCGCGGCAAGCCTTCAGCGGCCTGCGTCGTAAGCGGCATGGGCGGGAATGAGGAGGCGTGCTCGTTCATGAAATTCAGCCTAGCACAAATATCGCAATAGGGCATCGTAGCGGGCAAGTGGCATGAAAAAAGCGAGGGCTGTTCGGCCCTCGCTTTCCAATTGACTATATGCGACCCGGCTCCGGCTTCGCGCCTAGCTGTCCAGGAAGCTCCTCAGCTTCCGCGACCGGCTCGGATGCTTCAGCTTGCGCAGCGCCTTGGCCTCGATCTGGCGGATGCGCTCGCGCGTCACCGAGAACTGCTGGCCGACTTCTTCCAGCGTGTGGTCGGTGTTCATGCCGATGCCGAAGCGCATGCGCAGAACGCGTTCCTCGCGCGGGGTGAGCGACGCCAGCACGCGCGTCGTCGTCTCGCGCAGGTTGGCCTGGATCGCCGCATCGATCGGCAGGATTGCCATCTTGTCCTCGATGAAATCGCCGAGATGGCTGTCCTCCTCGTCGCCGACCGGCGTTTCGAGAGAGATCGGCTCCTTGGCGATTTTCAAGACCTTGCGGACCTTTTCGAGCGGCATGGCCAGTTTCTCGGCCAGTTCCTCCGGCGTCGGCTCGCGGCCGATCTCATGCAGCATCTGGCGCGAGGTCCTGACGATCTTGTTGATCGTCTCGATCATGTGCACCGGGATGCGGATGGTGCGCGCCTGGTCGGCGATCGAGCGGGTGATCGCCTGCCTGATCCACCACGTGGCGTAGGTCGAGAACTTGTAGCCGCGGCGGTACTCGAATTTGTCGACCGCCTTCATCAGGCCGATATTGCCTTCCTGGATGAGATCCAGGAATTGCAGGCCGCGATTGGTGTATTTCTTGGCGATCGAGATGACGAGGCGCAGATTGGCCTCGACCATCTCCTTCTTGGCGATGGCCGCCTCGCGCTCGCCCTTCTGCACCTGATTGACGATCTTGCGGAATTCCTGGATCGAGATCGCCGTCTCGGTGGCGAGGTTCTGGATTTCCGCACGCAGCTCGCGGATCGTGTCCTTCTCGTTCTTGGTGAATTCCTTCCAGCCGCGCGCCGACAGGTTGGAAATCGACTTGATCCAGTTCGGATCGAGTTCCGAGCCCTGGTACTCCTGCAGGAAGCTTTCGCGGCGCACGCCGTAGCTCTCGGCGAGCCTGAGAAGCTTGCCCTCGTTCTGCACGAGACGCTTGTTGATGTCGTAGAGCTGCTCCACCAGCGATTCGATGCGCGCATTGTTGAGCGACAGCGACTTCACCGCTTTGACGAGCTGGTCCTTCAGCTCCTTGAGCCGCCGGTCCTGGCTGGGCGACAGCGTGCCGGCCGCTGCCAGCCGGTTCTCGACCTGCTGGTCCTGCAGCTTCCGCAGCTTCTTGTAGGTGTCGGCGATGACGTCGAGCGTCTCCATGACCTGCGGCCGCAGTTCCGCCTCCATGGCGGCCAGCGACAGCGAGGCCTCGTCCTCGTCGTCATCTTCCTCCTCGGCCAGCCCACGCATGTCGCCGCCGACATTGGTGATGTCGTCGTCTTCGCGCACGGAAGGCCGGCGCTGGCTGTGCTCCGGGGTCTTCGGCCGCTCGAGTTCTTCTTGGCGCTCGGGCGTCGGCGCCTGCTTGGCCTCGGGCCCGGCATAGGTTGCCTCGAGATCGATGATCTCGCGCAGCAGGATTTTCGCTTCGTTGAGCTCGTCGCGCCAGATAATGATTGCCTGGAAGGTCAGCGGGCTTTCGCACAGGCCCGCGATCATCGTCTCGCGGCCAGCCTCGATACGCTTGGCAATGGCGATTTCGCCCTCGCGCGACAGGAGCTCGACCGAGCCCATCTCGCGCAGGTACATGCGCACCGGGTCGTCGGTGCGGTCTGTCGGCTCTTTCTTGGTGGTGGTAGCGGCGACCGCCGTGCCGGTCTGCTCGGCAAGCTCGTTGGCGTCCTCCTCGGCATCGGCCGCGGTGGGTTCGCCTTCGGCCTCTTCGCCGGTCTCGTCATCCTCGACGACGTTGATGCCCATGTCGGACAGCATGGACATGGTGTCCTCGATCTGCTCGGAGGTCACTTCCTCCGACGGCAGCACCGAGTTCAGTTCGTCCATGGTCACATAGCCGCGCTTCTTTGCGGCCTTGATCATCTTCTTGACAGCGTCATCGGAAAGGTCGAGCAAAGGGCCATCGGTGACCGCTTCGCGTTCGGTTTCGACCTCTTCCTTCTCTGGTTTTGCCATTCTTGTTATAATCTCCAAGCGGCCGGATGATGCGGTGCGCTAAAATCTGCTGAACCGGCAAACCGGACACAATCGCCCGACCGTTTGAAAAACCGGTCTGCGCCTTGCATCTGGCCCCGATTAACCGTGATATCTGTGGCGGGATTTTTTCCCGTCCAGCCTATCAGCTCCGTTCCGTCGATGTCGGGTGCGGACTTTTGCCCGCGGGTTTACGTTTCGAATCGCCCTGATTCCGCCATTCCGGCAGAAGGTCAAGCGGCTGTCGCATGATTCGCATTAAAAAAGCGAATCAATTGCCATGTTTCCTGGAACCTGTTCCATTCTGGCAAGCCGGAATGGGGCACCAATCATTATTTGCCGCACCATCTTTTCCGAAAAGCCTGCAACTTTTCGCTGCTGACCTTCGGTTCTGGATCATGCCTTGGTTCGCCGCGTGATCTTTTCCGAAAATCTGCGACTTTCGGGATCATGCGTTAAGCTCTGTCCACGCGTCCGGACGAAATACCGAAGCCCTCGATCAGCGCCTCGGTCGCCTGCACGTCGTGGAATTGGGCCTGGATTTCGACAAGATGGCGGTAGTTTTCGTCCGTCGGGTCGGTAGCCAGCGCCGTCTCGGCCACTTTCAGTTCCTTATGTAAGGTGCTCGCCGTGCGGTGCAAGTGCAGCGCCTGCGCAAAGGCGTCGCGGGCATCCTCGATCGCCGCTTCCGCCATCACCGGCCACAGGCGCGCACGTCGGACCAGGGCCATCGCGCGCTGCCATGCGTCCGCCAGCCCCGCCTCGCCTATCCGTGCGATGACGGCGGCGCGCTCGTCGGCAGCGCCATGCGCCACCGCATCGATCAATGCGCTGTGAAGCAGGCGCAGGTCCGGATGCGAAAGGTCGAGCGTTTCGACATGGTCGAAATTCTCGTCGATCAGCGCCGGGTGATTGACCAGCGCGGCCACGATTGCGGTTTCGCGCAGCGGCATGATGCCGCCGGCGCGCTTGACCATCGCCGAACGCGCCAGGCTGTCCGACACCGCCAGCCGCCCCGCCGTGGGGCCGGCGCCTCCCTTCGCCCACTGGCCTCCCTGGCTTTTGCCGAAATTCCTGTCCCGCTCGCCATGCCTCGGCTGCTGCCGGCTTCGCTGCGCACCGAAAAAGGCCAGCACCCGCTCGCGCATGTCCTGCGCATAATGATAGCGCACGCTCTCATCCTTGATGCGCGAAGTGAGTTCGCGCAGCGTCTTTTCGAGTTCGGCGCGGCGCTCGGGCGTGTCGAACACACCGCCCGAAGTCTCGCGCATCCACAGAAGATCCGAAAGCGGACGCGCGTCCGAAAGCACGGCCCTGAACGCCTCCGGCCCGTCGGCCTTGACCAGATCGTCCGGGTCCTTGCCTTGCGGCAGCAGCGCGAACCGCGCCGTGCGTCCCGCCTGAACCGCCGGCAGCACCATGTCGGCCGCGCGCCAGGCCGCGCGCAGGCCGGCCTGGTCGCCGTCGAAGCACAGTACCGGTTCACCGGTCATGCGCCACAGAAGCTCCAACTGGTTCTCGGTGAGCGCGGTGCCGAGCGGCGCGACCGCATTGTCGAAACCGGCCTGCGCCAGCGCGATCACGTCCATATAGCCTTCGACGGCTATCACCGTGCCATCCTTGCCCATGCCCTTCCTGGCGCGGGCGAAATTGTAGAGCACATTGCCCTTGTGGAAGAGTTCGGTGTCGGGCGAGTTCAGGTATTTGGCCGAGATTTCCGGCGACAGCGCCCGCCCGCCAAAGGCGATGACCTTGCCGCGGGAATCTTCGATCGGAAACATGATACGGTCGCGGAAGCGGTCGTAAGAGACCGGTACGTCCTCGAAGACGGTCAGCCCGCAGGCCTCCATCTGCGCCTTCTCGACGTCCTTGCCGGCCAGGAATTCCTTGAGCGCATTGCGGCTGTCAGGCGCGTAGCCGAGGCGGAACGCTTGCTGCGTGGCGGGCGTCAGGCCGCGTTCGCGAAGATAGGAGCGGGCTTTGGCGCCGTCCGACGATTGAAGCCGCTCCTGGAAAAAATTCGTCGCCATCTCCATGACGTCGGTCAGGCTGGCGCGCTGCTTCTCGCGCCGTTCCGCGGCCTCGTCGCGCGCCGGCATCGGCACACCGGCCAGATCGGCGATCTTCTCGACCGCTTCGGGAAAGCCCATGCCGTCCAGTTCGGTCAGGAACTTGAAATGATCACCGGAGACGCCGCAGCCGAAGCAGTGATAACGGCCCTTCTTGTCCTCGCAGTGAAAGCTCGGCGATTTCTCGCCATGGAACGGGCAGCAGGCCCAGAAATCGCCCCGCGCGGCGTTCGTCTTCCTGCGATCCCACGAAACGCGCGCGCCGATGACCGATGAAATCGGCACGCGGTCGCGTATCTCGTCAAGGAAGGAGGGCGGAAAGCGCATGGGATGTGGGTCTCTCTGTCCGATATATAGGCTGAGCAGGCGTGCAAAGCGAACAGCCATTTCCGGCATTCCCGCGATTCACAGGTGCTCTGCGACCCGGTATCAAGAAAAGCTGAAGCCGGCCGCACAAAATCTGGCTTGCATGGAGCCATTCACGCGTGGTTTGAGGCCTAACCTCTAAGTTGCGTGTCCGCCATGTCCCTTCCCCTGGTTGCCCTGTTCATCGCCGCCTTTGCCTTCGGCACGACCGAGTTCGTCATTGCCGGCGTTCTGCCGCAGGTGGCGGAGGGCCTCGACGTGTCGATTCCGACGGCCGGCTATCTTGTTTCCGGCTACGCACTCGGCATCGCGCTCGGCGGCCCGCTTCTCACCATCGCTACGGCGCGCCTTCCCCGCAAGACGCTGCTGATAGGCCTCGCCGTCGCCTTCACCGCCGGCCAACTCGCTTGCGCATTGGCGCCGGGATTCGCAGAAATGCTTCTCATCCGCGTCGCAGTAGCGATTGCGCACGGCGCCTATTTCGGCGTCGCGATGGTAGTCGCCGTCGGCCTCGTGAAGGAGGAACAGCGCGGTATGGCCGTCGCACTCATCCTGGCGGGCCTGACTGTCTCCAACATCGTCGGCGTGCCGGCCGGTACGGCGATCGGTAATCTCTTCGGCTGGCGCGCGACCTTCTGGGCAATGTTCGCGCTCGGACTGCTGGCCACGGCCGCAATGATTGCGCTGCTTCCGCGGGCGAATGGACGCTCGGCCCGTCCGGCTGGCTTTCTGCGCGAAGTGCAGGTGCTCGGCCGTCAGCAGGTCTGGACCTCGCTGATCCTCATGTTGATGCTGATGATCGGCCAGTTCGTGCCTTTCACCTATATCGCGCCCATGTTGCGCGAGGTCACCGGCCTCGAAGCCGCCATGATCCCCTGGGTGCTGCTGCTCAACGGCGTCGGCGCCACGGCGGGCGTGTTCATCGGCGGCAGGCTGGCCGGCTGGAAGCTGATGCCTTCGCTCATCGTGATGTTCGCGCTGCAGGGCGTCGTTCTCGCAACGATGTATCTGGTCAGCCCCTACCCGCTCCCTATGGTGGCAGTCATCACCCTGTGGGGTGGCATCAATTTCGCCATCGGCACGCCGATTCAGACCCGCATCCTGGGCTGGACGGCCGACGCGCCGAACCTCGCCTCATCGCTGATCCCCGCGGGTTTCAACATCGGCATCGCGCTCGCTGCGTCCGTCGGCTCAATGCTGCTCGCGAGCGGCATGGGCTATCGCAGCTTACCCCTCCTGGGCGTGCTCGCCATGATCGTGGCAACCGCCGTGGCCTTCGCCTCCTATACATCCGAGCGGCGCAGTGGAGCCAGGCCGCCGCTGACCGCGCCGGCTGCCTGATCCGCGGCCCCGTATAGCAGGCCCTACGGCCTTTGGGTTGCACCGACTGAATTACAAGTGTATACACGTTACTTCGAGCGCATGACGTGCTTGGGTTTAGGACAGCCACGCGAGAACGTCATGGAACGCATCGAGAAGGTCGAATTCGACAAGTTCGAATGGGACAAATCTAAGGAGCAACTGAATATCCAGAAGCACGGCATCGATTTCGACGAGGCGTTGATTGCGCTGTCGCAATCGCATCTCAAAGAACGATCCGACAGAAACGGAGAAGTCCGCACATTGGCTATATGCCCCTCTTCTGGTCGAATAATTGCCGTCGTCTATACAATGCGCGGCGAGAAATGCCGGATCATATCAGCCAGAGCGGCCCGAGATTATGAGCAAGCAGAATATCGTCACAACTACCCTTGAAGAGGCTCAGGAACGGATTCGGCGTCATGGCAGCCGCACCGACTGGGCGCGCGTCGACGCGTTGACAGACGCCGATATCGAGGCGGCTATGCGCGACGATCCCGATTGGGCGGATTTCATCGACTTCGACTGGTCGAACGCTGTCGCGGTCTATCCCCAGCCCAAGCAAGCCGTGTCAATTCGCCTCGATTCCGACGTGCTCGATTTCTTCAAGTCGACCGGAAAGGGTTACCAGACCCGCATCAACGCGGTACTGCGCCATTTCATGCAGGAAAGCCTGAAGAACAAGAAGGCAGGCTGACGGCTCCAATTCCATTTCCGGAACGCCGCGTGGGCAGGGACAGCTTGGCGCAATGGACGCGGATTAGATTAACCGGCTAAGCTTCACGGCCGGCGGAACAACGCCGCGATTCGCTGATTGGGTGAGATGATCTTGCGCTTCAATTTCCACGAAAAAGGCGTTTCGGAGCGACCAGCATGAGCGGGTCCGTCGTTCTCCTGCACCTTGCGGGCGCGGTGGCGTTGCTACTGTTCGCCACGCGCATGGTGCGCACCGGGGTCGAGCGCGCCTATGGCGACGTGTTGCGCCATCGCCTGCGGTCGGTGCTGCGCAATCCCGTGCTGGCGATCCTCGCCGGAGCAGCACTTGCCATCTGCCTGCAGAGCGCCACCGCCGTCGCCCTGCTGGTAGGCTCCTTCAGCGGCGCGGGCATCGTCGGCGGCACTTCCGGCCTGCTCGCCGTGCTCGGCGCCGATGTCGGTTCCGCGCTCGTGGTCAAGTTGCTGAGCTTCGACCTGTCGCTGCTGGTGCCGCTCTGCCTCGCCGCCGGCACCGCCATGTTCATGGCCACCGAGCGCCGCGACTGGCGCCAGTTCGGCCGCATCCTGATCGGCGTTGGTCTGCTCATTCTGTCGTTGCGCATGATCGGGGAAGCGTCGGAACCGCTGCGCCACAGCCAGATCCTGCCGGTCGTCGTCAATTATCTCTCAGGCGACCCGGTGACTGCCTTCCTGCTTGCCGCCATCATGACCTGGTTGTTCCATTCTAGCGTCGCGGCGATATTGCTCGTCGTTGCGCTGACTGCGCGTGGCCTGGTTCCGGTGGAACTCGGCTTGGTGCTGGTGCTGGGCGCCAATCTCGGCGGCGGCGTCATCGCCGTCATGCTGTCGCGCGCGGCGATCCCGAAGGCCAGGATCGTGCCGCTCGGCAACCTCATCATGCGCGGCACCGGAGCGCTCGCCGCACTGCTCGTGCTCATCTTCGCCGCGCCGCCGCTCGGCTGGCTGGGCGCTTCCGCTTCCGACCAACTGATCCACGGCCATATCGTCTTCAACCTGATGCTGGCGCTTCTCGGCATCCCGCTTGCCAGCCTCGTCCATCGCCTAGCCGAACGCATTGTGGCGCTCGGCGCGCCGGAGGCCAAGCCGGAATCGCTTGCCGCCACGGAACTCAGCGCTCTCGACGAAGCCGCACTCGACACGCCGTCGCAGGCGCTCGCCAATGCTACCCGCGAAGTGGTGCGGGTCTGCGAGACCGTGGAGATCATGCTCCAGCGCATCATCGAGCTCTACGTCGAGGCCGATCAGGACAAGATCGACGCCCTGTCGGCGCTGGACGACCGTGTCGATCGCAAGCATGCGGCGATCAAGCTCTACCTCGCCAAGGTGACCAGCCGCACGCTTTCCGAAGCCGACGCTCTGCGCTGCCAGGAACTTATCGGCGCCTGCGTCAAGCTCGAGCAGGTCGGCGACATCATCGTGCGAAACATGTTGGTCCATGTGCAGAAGAAGTTCGACCGTGGGCTGGAATTCACAGAACAGGGCTGGCGCGAACTGAGGGCATTCCACACATCGGTGGTGGCAAACGCCAAGCTGGCCTTCAACGTGCTGGTGTCGCGCGATTCGGAAACCGCGCGGCAGCTGGTGCGGGAAAAGGACCGGCTGCGCGACCTCGAAAAACGCTCCAGCCAGAGCCATTTCGATCGCCTGCGCGAAGGCACGGCCAAAAGCGTCGAGACCAGCTCGATCCATCTCGACACCATCCGCGACCTTAAGCAGATCAATTCGCTGTTGGCCTCGATGGCCTATCCCGTGCTCGAGGAGCAGGGGCTGCTCAGCGGCTCGCGCCTGAAGGCGAGCTGACCCGAGCCAGATCGCAAATCAGCGGCCCTTGGCACTCGAATTGTCGTTGCGCTTGTCGGCGCTCGTGACCGAGCCTTTTGAGGCCTTGGAGCCGCCGCCCCATTCCTGCGCCTTCTGCTGCTGGCTGCCGCCCTCCTTGCTCGGGTGGACGGCCTTGTCGCTGCCGCTGGCGCGCTTGTTTGAAATCGGTTTTTTGCTGTCGGGCATCTGAGCCTCCATTTCCCGCAAAACCTCTGGAGCGCGAAAGCGTTCCGTCTGCGGCGCGCCGGATTCCGGCCATTCCGGACAGCTTTTTCTCCCCTTTTTGTGAACCTCTCGCCCGCTGCCGCATTCAAGCCTCATGGCGATCAGCGGCGGCGATCGATCGCAAGACCCGTTTGTGCCCGGCTTCCCGCGCCGTCATCCGCGAAAGGACCGATCATGCCGAATGCTGCCGATATTCTGGTCGAAACGCTGATAAAATGGGATGTCGATGTGGTCTTCGGCCTGCCCGGCGACGGCATCAACGGCATCATGGAGGCGTTGCGCACGCGTCAGGACCGCATCCGCTTCGTCCAGGTGCGGCATGAAGAATCCGCCGCGTTCATGGCCTGCGCCTACGCCAAATGGACCGGCAGGCTGGGCGTGTGCCTCGCAACCTCCGGGCCCGGCGGAACCCATCTGCTCACCGGCCTTTACGACGCCAGGCTCGATCAGGCGCCGGTGCTAGCCATCACCGGCATGCAGTTCCACGATCTTATCGAAACCTTCACCCAGCAGGATGTCGACCTGACGCGCGTCTTCAACGACGTGACCGTCTTCAACGCGCAGGTTTCCGACGCGGTGCACATGGAAAACCTAGCCGGCCTCGCCTGCCGCTCGGCATTGGCCGAACGCGGCGTTGCACATCTATCGATCGCCAGCGACGTGCAGGAACTGGCGCTCGACGAATCCCGGCGCTCGAAGCGCAACCGCCCCTCGCACACGCCGGACCAGTGGTTCGAGGGCGACAGGTTGCCGGATCCGGATGAGCTCGAAAAAGCCGCGGAAATCCTCAACGGCGCGAAGAAGGTCGCGATCCTCGCCGGCCAGGGCGCTCGGAGCGCCAGGCAGGAGCTGGAGCGCGCCGCCGACCTGCTCGCCGCCCCGGTCGCCAAGGCGCTGCTCGGCAAGGCGGTGCTTCCCGACGATCACCCGCACACCACCGGCGGCATCGGCATACTCGGCACTCTGCCCTCGCAGGAAGCACTGAAGGAGTGCGACGCACTGCTCATCGTCGGCTCGACCTTCCCCTACATCGAATACTATCCGGAGCCCGGCACGGCTCGCGTGGTGCAGATCGACCGCGACGCCCAGCGGATCGGGCTGCGCTGTCCGGTGGAAGCCGGGCTGGTCGGCGACGCCGGCCAGTCGCTTGCGCTCCTGAACGACAGGCTCGTCCGCAAGACCGATCGCGGCTTCCTCGAAAAGGCGCAAGGCGGGATGGCGCGCTGGCGGGAGATGATGGCGCTGTCGGAAAGCAGGGCCGATGTGCCCATGAAGCCGCAGGTCGTAGTCAAGGCGTTCGGACGCCGCATGCCGGACAATGCCATCCTGACCACCGATTCCGGCCAGAACACCGAACTCGCCGCCCGTCACATAGACCTCCGTGCCGGCCAGGAGTTCGGCGTTTCGGGCGCGCTGGCCTCGATGGCCTGCGGTCTGCCCTACGCGATTGCCGCCGGCATCGCATTTCCCGGTAGGCCAATATTTTCCGTCGTCGGCGACGGCGGCTTCGCCATGCAGCTCGGCGAGTTCTCGACCGCGGTGCGCTACGGCATCCCGCTCAAGCTGCTGGTGCTGAAAAACGGCATGCTCAACCAGATCGCCTGGGAGCAGATGATGTTTTTGGGCAATCCCCAGTTCGGCTGCGAATTGCAGCCCATCGACTTCGCGATGGCCGCCGAAGCCATGGGCGGCATCGGCATCAGCGTCTCCCGCCCCGACGAGGTTGAAGGCGTTCTCGACGCCGCCTTCGCAGCAGAAGGCCCGGTGGTCATCGAGGCCGTCGTCGATGCCTACGAGCCGATGATGCCGCCGAAAATGCCGTCGGATTACCGGAAGAACTTCCGCAAGGCGCTGCCGAAGACGCCGGGGCGCGAGCGGATCGAGGAGAATGTGAGCCAGGAGCCGCTCAGCACGATGATGGCGGGCGGCTCGTAACATTCGGGAGGCTGCCATGCTCGACCTTTCGAAGGCGCGCGACCGCATGGTGGACATCCACCTGGCCCGTCGCGGCGTACGCGACCGGAACGTGCTCGACGCCATGCGCGAGGTGCCGCGCGAAAAGTTCGTCGACCCCGGCTTCGAGGAATTCGCCTACGAGGACGGCGCACTGCCGATCGGCCAGAGCCAAACCATCTCGCAGCCTTACATCGTCGCGCTGATGCTCGAGGCGGCCGAGGTGAAGCCCGGCGACAAGGTGCTCGAGGTAGGCGCCGGCTCCGGCTACGCCGCCGCCGTGATGAGCCGTATTGCGAAGAAGGTCTACGCCATCGAGCGGCATGCCGCACTTGCCGAGGCCGCAAGGCAGCGGTTCGACAGGCTCGGCTACGCCAATATCGAACTGCGGGTGGGTGACGGCACCAAGGGTTGGCTCGAGGCGGCGCCCTTCGACGCCATATTGGTCGCGGCCGCCGGCCCCTCGACGCCGCAGGCGCTGAAGGACCAGCTCGACGTCGGCGGCAGGCTGGTCATCCCGGTCGGCGAGGAACCGCGCAACCAGCGCCTGCTCAAGATCACCCGCACCGGCGGCACGACTTTCGAGGAGGAGGATCTGGGCGCGGTCATGTTCGTGCCGCTGGTCGGCGAACAGGGCTGGGCGGAAAACGGCAGCCGCTCCGCCACCAACCATCTGCCAGGCCACACCGTCGGGCGCAGCCTGCCGGAGATGATAGCAGCGGCTGCCGAACATCTGCCCGGCTTCGACGACCCGGCCTTCGGCCGGCTTTTCGACCGCTTTGCCGATCGCCGCGTCGTCCTTCTGGGCGAGGCGAGCCACGGCACCTCCGAATTCTACCGCGCCCGCGCGGCCATCACCCGCCATTTGATCGAGAGGCACGGCTTCACCATCGTCGCCGTCGAGGCGGACTGGCCCGACGCCGCCGCCGTGGACGGCTATGTGCGTCATCGGCCGGCAAGGGAGCGCGCCGAACTCCCCTTCCAGCGCTTCCCCACCTGGATGTGGCGCAACACCGATGTCGCCGCCTTCACCGATTGGATGCGCCAGCACAATGAGGCCGTCGCCGACCCCGAGCGCCAGGCCGGCTTCTACGGTTTGGACATCTACAATATGCGCAGCTCGATCGCCGCGGTGCTGGCCTATCTCGACAAGGTCGATCCGGAAGCAGCCGCGGTCGCCCGCGAGCGCTATGGCTGCCTCACGCCTTGGCAGAGGGAGCCGTCCACCTACGGGCGTGCGGTGCTCACCGCCGGCTACCGCAAATGCGAGCAGGCGGTCATCGATCAGTGCCGGGAGCTTTTGGCAAGCCGGCTCGAATACACCTTGCAGGACGGCGAGAGCTTCCTCGACGCTGCGCAAAACGCCCGCCTCGTCGCCTCGGCCGAGCGCTACTACCGCATCATGTATTATGGCGGCGCGGAATCCTGGAACCTGCGCGACACCCATATGTTCGAGACGCTGGAGCACCTGCTCGAGGCGCGCGGACCGCAGTCCAAGGCTGTTGTCTGGGCGCACAACTCACACATCGGCGACGCCCGCTACACCGACATGGGCGCGATGCGGGATGAACTGAACATCGGCCAGCTCTGCCGCGAACGCTTTGGCGACCAGGCGGCGCTGATCGGCTTCGGCACCCACACCGGCACTGTGGCCGCCGCTACCGACTGGGACGGCGATATGGAGATCAAGCGCGTCCGGCCCTCGCATCGCGACAGCTACGAGCGGCTCTGCCACGATTCCGGCGTGGCGCGCTTCCTGCTCGATCTCGGTCGCGAGGAGGCGTTGCGCCGCCGCCTGCTGGAGCCGCGGCTGGAGCGGTTTATCGGCGTCATCTACCGGCCCGATTCCGAGCTGATGAGCCATTATGCGGACGCCTCGCTCCCGCAGCAGTTCGACGCCTTCGTCTGGTTCGACGAGACCCAGGCCGTGATACCGCTCGGGCCGGAGCACGCCAAGCCGGGCGCGCCCGACACCTATCCGTTCGGGCTGTAGGATGCTGCGCGATGTGGAATACGTCCTCGCCAAGCTCGACTGGATGCGAGCCGAACGTATCTGGCCGAACGGCCTGCGCTATCTCTGGACCGACGCCTTCGGCGTCGTCCTCTATGTCTCGCTTTACCGCGAACTTGGCGAGGAGCGCTGGCTTGCCGAGGCCGAGCGGCTGGTGGCCGATGTCGAGCGCGTGCTCGGCCGGCCGCGCGGGCTGCGCATCGGCGAGGCGGCGGACCGCGACGGGCAATATTTCCACTATCTCGCAATGTGGCTGTTCGCCCTGGCGCGGCTCGGCGACATCAAGGCCGAATACCGGCAGCGCGGCATCGCCGTGGCGCGCGACATCCACTCGGCATTCGTGGTCCCCGGCCGCGGCGTGATCTGGAAGATGGCGGAGGATTTGAGCGCGCCCTACCCCGGCTATGGGCTCGGCGCGATGGACGCCTATGACGGCTACGTCTCCTACCGCATGCTGGACGAGGAAGCGCTCGCGCCGGAGATCGCCGAAATGAAGGCGCTGATCGAGCGCGACTGGCGCACGCTGCAGATCGAGCAGGATCTCGGCCTCGGCATGATGTTGTGGCTCGCCCATTTCTTTCCCGGCGAACCCTGGGCTGAGGCACAGACCGAGCGGTCGCTGCGCATGCTCGACACGATGTGGGTCGACCCGCCGGGCTATTTCAGTCGCGCGCCCTGGCTGCGCGCCACAAAGATCGCCTTCACCAATTACGGCGTCTCGCTCGGCCTGCAGGCAGCCGGCGTCTGGTCGGAGCGGGTCGAGCGGCTGCACGCCTTCTTCGAAGACTGGCGCTCGGGCGACGAATACGACCGCGAGGCGATCACCTGGGTGATGGCCTGCACGGCGCATCTGCCGGGCGCGTTCATCTCCGGAAGCCGCGACGGCCCAGGCGTCGGATAGAGTGTGTTGTGATTCAGATCAGGGGGAATAGCTCTCCCCTCCCGGACGTTTGTTGCAGACAATCCTTTCGTCAGGAGGAAGCCATGAAAAGCTATCCGAGCGCGCTCGCCATGCTGGGCGGAATGCTGCTGCTTGTAGCCGCTCCGGCGCTCGCCCAGGACGCCGCCACCGTCAAGGTCGCCGAAAGCGCGGAACACGGCAAATACCTTGCCGATGCCGACGGCCGATCGCTCTATCTGTTCGAGTCTGACACCAGGGCCGAAGGCGACGCCAAGGCGCAAATTTCCTGCAAGGACAAATGCCTGGAGCGTTGGCCGCCCTTCTATTCCGAGGGCGAGCCGAAGGCCGGCGACATGGCGGACGCAGCCAAGCTCGGCACGGTCGAGCACGACGGCAAGATGGTGGTCACCTACAATGGCTGGCCGCTCTATTATTTCGTCGACGACAAAGCTCCCGGCGATACCAAAGGCCACGACATCGAGGAGTTCGGCGCCGAATGGTACCTCGTCACGCCGGAAGGCGAAAAGGCCGAGGGCTGAGCGCGGAACATTCCGGAGCCGCCGCAGTTGGTCGGGCAGTTCAGGGAGGTGCCCCATGCCTGCGCTCCCAGGGAAGTCCGGAAGCTGTTGGACCGCAACGGCGCGTCCGACTGAATATCCTGCGCTCGAAGGCTCCATCCATGCCGAGACAGTGGTTGTCGGCGCCGGCATCGTCGGCCTCACGACGGCGCTCCGCCTCTGTGAGGAAGGACGCGAGGTCGTGGTGCTGGAAGGGCTTCGCGTCGGCGGCCAGGTGACCGGCCGCTCGACCGCCAAGGTCACGACGCAGCACGCGCTGATCTATCGGCATCTGATCGACACACTCGGCTTCCACCTTGCCCAGAACTATGCCGACGCCAATCGCGCCGGCGCCCGCCAAGTCCGAGAATGGTCGCTCGCCTTTGACATCGCCTGCGACCTCGAAGAGAAGCCGGCCTACACCTATACGCAAAATCCCGCACGGCGCGGCGAGATCGAAGCGGAAGCCGACGCGGCTCGCCGGCTCGGCCTCGAAGCCGACGTTCTCGACCGCGCGCCGCTACCCTTCGACACGGCTGGCGCGCTGCTCTTTCCCGACCAGGCGCAGTTCAATCCGGCCATGTACCTGACCGGGCTGGCCGAGGCCGTCATCGGCCACGGCGGCCGCATTTTCGAGCAAAGCCGCGTGCGCCACATCGGCGAGGCGAGCCGCTGGCGCGCCGTCACGGACCACGGAACGGTGCATGCCGAGCACGTGGTGGTGGCCACCAACATGACCATCAAGAGCCCGGTCGGCATGGCCAACCGGACCCAGCCGCGCAGCCATGTCGCAATGGCCTTCCGCGTTGACGATCCGCTGGCCGTCGACGGCATGTTCATCGGCATCGACGACCCGACACGCTCCATCCGCATGGGCCGCGACGCCGAAGGTCCGCTGCTGGTGGCGCTCGGCCCGAAATTCAACACCGGCCAGGATGGCAACGTGGCGAAGCGCTTCGTCGAGCTGGACAATTGGGCGAGAGCAGATCTTCCCGTCGGCGAAGCCGTCTGGCGCTGGTGCAACGAGGACTACGACACGCCCGACCGCGTGCCCTATGCCGGTACGCCGGACCTCGAAAAGGCGCCCGGCTTCCACATCGCCACCGGCTTTAACGCCTGGGGCATCAGCAACGGCACTGCCGCCGGAATGATGATCGCCGATTTGATCTGCGGCCGGTCAAGCCCCTGGCAGAAGCTGTACGACCCGGCGCGGCCTTACCCTGAGGATTTCCACCGAAACGGCGATAGCCAGTCGATCGTAGCGAGCGCGGAAGACATCGTGCCCGGTGAAGGCGGCGTCATCGTGCGCGGGGAGAAGAAGATCGCGGCCTGGCGCGACGAAAGCGGCGAGCTTCACGCTGTTTCGGCGACTTGCACCCACAAGGGCTGCACCGTGACCTGGAACAATGCCGAGCGCACCTGGGACTGCCCTTGCCACGGCTCGATCTTCGCCGCCGACGGGTCCGTCATCCACGGCCCCGCCCGCAAACCGCTGCAGCCGGCGGACCTGTGATCCGCCGCTGCGCCGTCAGTGCACGTTCTCGCGCGGCTCGGCCACTCGCCTGATATCGGCCGGCAGCGCCTCGAATATCTTGGTGGCCTGCCCTTCCCCGACATGTTTGGCCAGCACCCGGCAGACGACGCGCAGCGCATCTCCCGAATCCACTGGCCGGGTGAACTGCATGTCCTCCTTGATCTTGCCGAGGAACTCGTCGAGCGTGCGTATCTTGTCGGGCGTCGCCGACGGCTTGTAGCGGTCGAAATAGGCGCCGCGCACGAGCAGCGGCAATTGCGAGCCCAGATGCGCTGCGAGATCGGGCTGGACCCTGTCCCGCACGGCCCTGAGCACCGAGCCCAGCATATGCCAGGCAAGCTGGCGGTCGGGACCCATCTCCTCCATGATCTCGTCGAGCCAGATGTTCGTGGTCTGCAGCGTCTTGTCGAATACGTCCAATCCGGTGGCGCTCATCGCTACCTCCTGTTTTCCTGCGCTTCGCGGTGTGCCTGAAAAACAGGGCCGAACGGCCATGGTTCCAAAAATCGATTACGATTCACGTGTTTCCACCGGGCGCACCTTGGCGGCGGTCGGGCCGGTGTCGCCCATATCCTCGACATAGTGCACCTCGTCGCCGCGCTTCAGGCTGTCGAAGTCGCCGCTGAGCAGGCTGTTGCGATGGAAATAGAGCAGCCCGCCCTCCTTGGTCATCAGGAAGCCGTGGTCCTCTTCGGGGTGCATCTCGGCTACCTGGCCGAGGAACTGGTTCGTCCCGTCATGATAATCCGCGGTCGCGCCGCCCTCGCGCTGCCGCTTGAATTCGATGATCTGCCGCTCGGCGGCGTCGAATGCGTCCGAAATGGCGTTGCGCAGGTCCGGGTTCTGGAACTTCTGCAGCAGGCGCTCTGGTTCGTACGCGACCACCAGATCCTTGGCGCCGGGCACGCTCATTTCGATGCGGACCACAGGCGGCGTCCGGTTCTTGTCGGCGCGCTGGTCGACCCGCACGCGACAGCCAACCAGCCCGCTATAGAGCTTTTCCAGCTTTTCCACCCGCGAGCGTATCTCGCTTTCGGCAGCGTCGGATTTATCGATCTTGTGGAAGGCGATTTCGAGAGGGATTTGCATCGGATTGCTCACTGCTGATAACCGCTTCGCGGGCGGCATTCTGCCAACGCCGCGGCCGGATGAATCGTTCCAAACGTCGAACCGTCCGCGGGCCCGGCTAGCCTACGGCGCGCCGGACAGTCTTCGACATCCGCTGCAGGAACACCGGCCGCGACGACGCGACAAGCTTCCACGACAGGATGGCCTTGGCCATCCGCCGCGGCAGAACGCCTATGGAAAGAAACCACGCCGCCAGGAAAGCGCGCCTGCGCAGCGAAGCGTTCATCTCGAGGCTCGCCGCCACCCCGGCGGCGGCCAGCGTCAGCTTCGAATCGCCGCGCACCGGATGGCGGTCCCCGTCCGTGCACAGCGAAGCCAGCCGCTCTTCGAGATGGCCGGGATCCCGCAACCCGACATTGTCCGGCAGCGTCAGCCCCATGTCGGCCGTTTGGCGCGACAGCGCCTCGAACCGGTGGAAGTCGTGCCGCACCCGCCAGCGCGCGCGCTCGCCGAGCTTTTCCCCGAATACCGAATGGTTGGAACCGTGCTGGCGGTATGCACCAAGGCACGCTTCGATCGATTTCACCCTCCCGTAGAGGGGCGCAAGCGTCACCAGATAGCCGTCCGCGCCTTGCCGGAAGTCGGCTTCCGGAATCGGAAATATCGGTTCCAGCGCCGAACGGTCGAAGGCGAGCCCGCTCGTCACTGTCGTGCGGTACCGCCCGCTGCGCAGCAGCTTGGGCAGCACGTCGCCATCGTCGAAGGGCAGTTCCGGCGGCGGGAAGACGTCCTTCACGTCTTGGCGCTCGTCGACCACATGCAGCCTGAACTGCACCTGCGCGGTCTTTGCCTGCCACGCATCCACCACTTCGGACACGGCGTTCGGGTAGAGATAGTCGTCGGCGTCGAGGAAGAATACGATCCGGCCGCTGGAGGCCGCGAACCCGGCATTGAAGGCCGACGCGTGGCCGCCATTCTCGTCCTTGAAGCAGGGCAATATCCCGTCGCCGTACGACCTCATGATCTCCCTCGATCCGTCGGTCGACACGTCGTCGACGACGATCACCTCCACGGCGGGATGCGTCTGGCGCAAGGCGCTGTCGATGCATCGGCCGAGAAACCGCGCATAGTTGAAATTCGTGATTATGATCGACGCCGGGACGTGCCCTGTGGAGTGGTGCATTCGATGAACCTCGCACTCGTTTCGGGATTGCGGTTCATTGGGCCTAGCAACGAAGTTTGACGAAAAGACGCAGCCGCGCCGTCAGAAGATCAAGACGACGCCGGTGATCGCCAGTGCGGCGGCCCAGAGCAGATCGAAATTGATCCAGCCGCGCCGCAGCAGCGAAAGGCCGAGCCATTCATAGACCGAGACCGAGATCGCCAGCGTCACCGCCAGCATGGCGGCCGTGTGCATGCCGACCGCCGCCAGCGCCACCGGCAGCGATCCGGCGGCCGTCAGTTCCCCCGCCGGATTCGCCGAGAAGCACAGCGGGATGATGACCGGAACCAGCATGAGGCCGGCGCCGTGGGCGGTCGCCATCACGAACGACCAGACGCCGAGCCCCAGCATGCCCGTTTTCATGCCGACCCGAACGCGGCGGCGGTGGCCGTATGCGGCGTGATAGCCCGCCCAGACGATAAGCGCCGCGCCGGCCGCAGCCTCCAGTACCCGCTGCTCCACGAAAAGACCGAGCGCCACCACCGCCAACGCGACGGCGGCGATCGAAATCATGTGGCCGGCGGCAATCGGGATCAGCGACTTCAGCACCACGGCGCGGCTTTGCCGGTGCAGGCCGAGCGCGACCGCGAACAGCCAGCCCATGGCCGGATTGAGGCCGTGGAAGGCGCCAAGGCCGGCAAGCACCAGCCAGGGCGAGACCGTGGTCATTCTACGCCGCCCGTTTCGCGTGAGGCGGCATCGTCACGGATAGCAGTAGGAATCGGACGAGCAGTCGCCTCCTTCCAGGCGCACCTGGTGCGGCCGATGGCCCTTCGGCCAGTCGATGAAGAAGTTCGGATCGAATTCGATGCCGCCATTCTCGCCCACGTCGAGCTTGACCATCCAGCCTTCGATGCCTTCGGGATAGAATTGCGGGTCGATGGCGCCGTAGAGCGAGTTGGTGAAGTAGACTCGCCTGCCGTCCCGGCTGATCTCCACCATTTGCGGGCCGCCGTTGAGCGCGCCGTTCGTCGCCTTTGGATGCGTCGCCCTCGACACGATCCCGCCTATGCGCACCCGACCCGCCTCCTTCGGCTCGAATGGGTCCGACACGTCGTACTGGATCATGTCGCCCGTGCCCCAGCAGGACACGTAGAGGAAGCGGTCGTCCATAGACAGGTCGATGTCGGTCACCAGCGGCGGCACCGCCTTGAAGCCCTTCAGCAGGGGCGGCAGGAGGTCCGGATCGGCTGGCTCGGCCGGGATTTCTATCACCTTCCTGACAGCCCATTTGTCGCCGTCGCGATACCAGGTCCAGATCGACGCCGACAGATCCTTGAGGCTGATGACGCAGCCCACGAAACCATAGGCCTTGGTCGGATCGTGCGCGGGGCGCAGTTCGAATACCAGCTGGTGCTCCTCGCCGAAGTCGATTTCCTGCTGGTGTTTGCGCTTGTGCAGGTCCCAGAAGTGCAGCCGGCGCCCGTATTTGCTGCCGAGCAATATCTCGGGCACCAGCCCGTTCTCGAACGTATCGGGCGTTCCCCATTCGCTCGTGATCATCGTGTCGTGGCCGAGATGCCACCAGAAATCATAGGCGAGTTTTTGCGGTCCGCGGTCCATTTCCCATTGGCCGAGCACCTCGAAGCTTTCGGGATCGAGCAGGAATATGCCGCCCGGCCCCTTGCCCTCGGCGTTTCCGAGGGCGTTGACGTATATGCCCTCCGGCCCGCAATGGGTCGTATGCAGGCGCGAATAGCCGGCCCTTTCGGCGATTGTCTCCGGCTCTATGACCTTCACGATCTTGGGATTCCTGGGATCGGGCCTGGTGTCGATGATGTGCAGCCTGGACGAACGCAAGCCAGGAACGACGAGGTAGCGCCGTTCCATGTGCGGGTGCGGCGCGTTAGGGCAGAGGCAGGAAGAGCAGGCGTTCCAGCCGAAATGGTGCAGCTCGTCGCCGGCGTTGGGCATGTCGACCTGGCCGACGATCTGCGAATAGGAAGGCGATTGCGGGTCCACATCGACCACGGCGATCGCGTCGGGCGTGCGGCGGTCGGGATCGAAGGCGGCGACGTAGGCTAGCGTTTCCTTCGGCGCCTTGGCCGCCATTCTCGGCGACGGATAAAATGAGGGATCCGGTTGCCAGCTTGCCATGATGAAACCTCCTCTTGCTTGTTGATTGCTCTCTTTCAGTTGCTTGCTGATCGGTCTTGCGGTCCCCGCCGGATGGCGTAAGGCGCGATTGTCGCACCGGCGGCGGGCGGCGTCCAATCACGTCGCTTACTGGGACGCGGATGCCGCGATGCAAAGTTGGCTTCCCCTTCGACCGCCCTACGTTCGGGAAAGCTTTCAGAAAAACCGCGGGCCCGGGATCCTGCATTGACGCTGGAGTGTGAAAGGATAGCAGACGAATGATCCTCACCCGCAGAACCTTCGTGAAGGCTGCTGCTGCTTCCGGAGCGGCTTTCGCATTGCCGGGGGTCGCGTCGGGCCAGGCGCGTGCGCCCCTGACCCGGACCATCCCGTCCTCCGGCGAGGCGATCCCGGCGGTCGGCCTCGGCACCTGGATCACCTTCAATGTCGGCGATGACCCGGTGCTGCGCGACGAATGTGCCGACGTGATCACGGCGTTCTTCGAGGCGGGCGGAAAGATAATCGATTCCTCGCCCATGTACGGCTCCTCGCAACCCGTGATCGGGTATGGCCTCGAAAGACTGGGCCGGCCGGACACGCTGTTTTCCGCGGAGAAGGTCTGGACCTCCTCCGCGGCGGATGGACCTTCGCAAATCGAGCAGTCCCGGCGCTTCTGGGGTGTCGAACGCTTCGACCTCGTGCAGGTCCATAATCTGCTTGCCTGGGAAGCGCATCTTGACACGCTCTTCGCCATGAAGGCGGACGAACAGATCCGCTACGTGGGCATCACCACCTCCGAAGGCCGCCGGCACGATCTGTTCGAACAGATCATGCGGGACTTTCCGCTCGACTTCGTGCAACTCAGCTATAACATCGTCGACCGAGAGACGGAGGAGCGCCTCCTGCCGCTGGCGGCTGAGCGAGGCATAGCCGTCATCGTCAACCGGCCCTTCCGGCAAGGAGAGCTGACGCGGCGGCTCGAAGGCGAGCCCCTGCCCGCCTGGGCGGCCGAGATCGGAGCTTCAAGCTGGGCGCAGTTCATCCTGAAGTTCATCCTCGCGCATCCTTCCGTCACCGTCGCCATCCCCGCCACCACCCGCGTCGATCATGTGCGCGAAAACGTGGCCGCCGCGGCCGATCCCCTCCCCGACGTGGCCATGCGTGAGCGGATGGCCGCCTATGTCCGGGATCTCTAGATGTCGGAATGGTGGACCTACCGGCCGGAAGACTTCCTGCTCTTCTCCCCGCGCGTCTACTGGCGCATGTTCGAGCTGCACAATGCCACATTCTGGCCGCTGCATTTCGCAACGCTTGCCGCCGGCCTTGCGATCATCTTGCTCGTGCTTCGGCGACTCCCCAGGCGTGGACTGTGGGTCGCGCTCATCCTCGCGGCGCTCTGGGCCTTCGTCGGCTGGACTTTTCTGTGGAGCCGCTATGCGGCGATCAACTGGGCGATCGTCTATGTCGCGCCGGCCTTCGGCCTACAAGCGTTGCTGCTGGCGATCGCAGCCGCACGCGGCGGTATCGCCTTGGACCGGAGAGATACCGGCGCATGGCTCGGCGTGCTGCTCATGGCGATTGGCATCGTCGCCTATCCACTCCTGCCGCCGCTCTTCGAGCAGCCGTGGCGAAGCGCGGAAGTCTTCGGAATAGCACCTGACCCGACGGCGATTGCGACGCTCGGCGCCCTCATGACGGCGAGCGGTCGGCTTGCGCCGCTGCTGTTGGTCATTCCGCTCCTTTGGCTGCTGCTCAGCGGTCTGACACTAAAAACCATGGGCGATCCTCAGACTTGGCTGCCGCTTCTGACGGCCGGGACGGCTGTCGCTGCACTAGCCCTGCGCCGCTTGGCCCCTTCTGCGCTCCAATAGCCACCGCCTTGGATCACGCGGAGCCGCCGTCATCGTCGGCCGACCCACCCGACAGCAGCACCGCGATCCACCGGCTCGATGAATCCTGTGCGCAATAGACGATAAAGACCATCAGCATCGGCACGCCGAGAAACGCACCGGGAATGCCCCACATGAAGCTCCAGAAGAAGACCGCGAAAATGACCGCGAAAGGCGAGATCTTCAAAGACGCGCCGGTGAGCAGCGGCTCAAGATAGCTGCCGATGATGAACTGGATGATGTTGAGGCCGATGAACATCACCACCGCCATCTGCCACGATTCGAATTGGGCGATGGCAAACAGCGTCGGAAACACCGTTGCGATCAGCGGCCCGAGAAACGGAATGTAGTTCAGCGCGAAGGCGATGGCGCCCCAGGCGGCGGCCAGTTCGAGGCCGGCGGCAAGCGCAAACGCCCAGACGACTAGGCCGGTGAGCACGCTGGCGAAGCTGCGCACCACCATGTAGCGGCGCAGCTTGCCGGCGATCTCGCGGATGGCCCCCAGGATTTTCTCGCCCTGCGGCTGGGCTGCGGGAAATCGCAGCCGCCGGGTGAAATCGTCGACCTCGAGCAGGCCCAGCATGACGAAGATGAACACCAGGACGAGGAAGCCGGCGAAGCCGTTGAGCCTGAGCACTATGCGCTGTGTAGCGCGGACCAGCCACATCACGTCGAAGCGGTCGGCGAGCGGCCCGGCGATTGCGAAACCGTGCAGCTCCAGCCAATCGGCCCAGCTGACATAGATTTCCTGGTAACGCCCCGCATTGACGAACAGCCATTGGCCGAGCCTGCCGAGGCCCCAGGCGATCGACGAGCCGACCATCAGGATGATCAGTATGGTCAGGGTCAGCGTAATCAGCAGCGCCAGCAGCTCCGGTATCCACCTCTTGAGCGCCCGCTGCAGCGGCCAGACCAGCGCGATGGCAAACAGCGAAACGACCAGCGGCACCAGGATCGACTGGGCGAAATAAAGCAGGGCGATGACGAGGATGCCCGTCGACAGACGGCTGACCGGTCGGCTGGCGTTCATCTCCGTCATGCCCCGCCTTCAAACTGCGTCATCGGACCGCTGCGTAGCAGTTGACGTGACCGCCATCAACGGCAGGGGCCGGAATGGACGATCGCGTATCCCTCGACGCGTGCCAGGCAACCGTTGGTGAACGTGCGCAGCCGTCCGTTGCGGCTGGCGCAGACCCTGGCGATCTCCCGCGTACACTGAAAGATGGGACGACATTGGCCGCGCGCGATGACGCGGAAGCCTTCGGCTCGCGCAAGGCAGGCATTTGCGAAGGTGCGCTGCCGGTCGCCGCGCTGCCCGCAGACCGGGTCGTGCTGCATGGTGCATGCGACCGGCGCGGGAGCAGGGCGGGGCTGCTCTACCACCACAGTGCAGGCGGAAACGATGCCGGCCACGAGCAGGAGGAGCGCTGCGGGGTAGGAAAGAACGCTTCGGATCATCACATTCTCCTTTCGCATCTTGGATGTCCTGCGGCGGCCACCATCTTCAGCGCCCCGCCTTGTTTCGGATAAACCCGGTAACGGCCACCAGCAGGATGCCGCCGATCAGCCCGGAAATGCCCACCCCGACGAGGATCGCCGGGGTGAGGCCGCCCATACTTTGAGACGTGGCGTCAGCCGCCTGTTCGACGCGCCCGACAAACCGGCCGATGCCGGGCGTCCGCGCCGCCAGCCAGGTCAGCGCCAATCCGCCGATCGCGCCGGCAAGCGCGTCGCCGCCAGCGCCGAGGCTCAGGCTACGAACGAACCTTCCAAAGAAGATGCCTCCCGCCGCGCCGCAAACGATCTCGATAATGATTGGAACGAGTGCTTGCGCCGTCAGCATGGCTTCACCCCGCCTTCAAAACCGCCAGATCAGCGGCACGATGAAGACCGCGACAACGAAGAACCAGAGCAGCAGCGGCAGTCCGAGCTTCCAGTAATCGCTGAAAGCATAGCCGCCGGGTCCCATCACCATCAGATTCGTCGGCGTTGCGATAGGAGTCAGGAACGCGGCGGCGGCGGCCACCGCCACGCTCATCAGTACGGGACGAGGCGAAATGCCCATGGCCGCCGCGGCGGCTACACTGATCGGGATGATGATCAGCGCGGTGGCGGTATTGCTGATGAGCTGACCCATGATGGCGGTCATTACGAACAGGCCGGCGAGCAACGCCAGCGGGCCTGCGTCGCCGACGACGTCCACGAGGTGCTCGGCCATGAGCTTCGCCGCGCCCGTTTCCATCATGGCGGTGGACAGCGGCATCATGGCCGCGACCAGGATCACCGTCGTCCAGCCGATAGCGCGGTAGGACTGCTCCACAGTCATGATCCCCGAGAGCACGATCGCGCCGGCGGCGAGCAGGCCGGCGACTGCCGGCGGGACGACGCCAGTGGCAAGCAGCAGAACCATGGCGACCAGAATGGCGACGGCCTGGCGTGCACCCGGTCCCATAGGGACAGCCTGGCGTCGCACCAGGTCGGGGGAATTGACGACCAGAACGTCGGGATCGTCGAGGTGAGAATCGAGCGCTTTCCATGTTCCCTGCAGCAGCATGGTGTCGCCGGCCTGCAGCTTGATTCCGCCGCCATGCCTGGTTGCGCCGGCTGCGATCTCCGCGCCTCCGCGCTGCACGGCCAGAATGATCAGGTCCCCGCTTTCGGTGACCATGCCGGGGAAAACACTTTGGCCGATCAGGCCCGAGCGCGGCGGGATGACGACCTCGGCGAGACCGGAACTGCGATTGAACAGTGTCTCTTCGCCCTTGCCGGACGACGCCTCTTCGCGAAATGCAAGATGCTTTTCGCTGGCGAACGCCGCCGCCGCCGCCGCCTCGCCGCGCAGCAGCAGATGATCTCCCTCGGCCACCACGGCCCTGCGAAGCGGACTGGCAGTTTCGCCGTCTTGGACGGCAACTAGCTGTAGTTCCGGATAGGCGGCGAGATCGATCGCCGACGGCAGCGCTCCCACATAGGGCGAGTTCGCGCGCACCCGCATCAGAAAGACGCCGCTGGCGAGGCCGTACTGCTCGACCAGCGTCTTGGCGTGGCGGCTGAAATCCGAGGGCATGGTCGCGCCGTTGCGCTCGGGAAGGAGCTGCTTTCCGAAGAGTATGATAATCGCCATCGTTCCCGCCAGCAGCGGCACGCCGACAAGCGCGAACTCGAAAAAGCCGAACATGCCAACGCCGGCGTCGCCCGCAGCATCGGAAACCAGCACGTTCACAGGTGTTCCGGTCAGCGCGAGCATCGAGCCTGCATGTGCGGAAAAAACCAGCGGCATCAGCAGTTGCGAGGAGTTCCGCCTGAGCCGGACGGCGATCACGACCACCACCGGCAGCAGTGCTGCGACTGCACCGTTGACGCTGATCAGCGCGGTGAGCAGCGCGACCAGGCTCATTGTCAGCACCAGAAGGCGCGTGCGGCTTTCTTCGCCCGCTCCGCGGATCAGAAGCTGGCCGGCCCATGCGGTCACGCCGGTGATCTCGAGACCCGCGCTGACGACGAAGAGCGACGCGATGAAAATAACCGCGGGATCGCCGAAGCCGCCGAGGGCCTGCCCGATCGTCAACACGCCGGTCGCCCACAGCGCCAATGCGACCAGCATCGAAACTATGACCACAGGCAGTCTGTTCGAGACAAACAGGACGACGGCGACGGCGATGATGGCGCCGGTATAGGCTATTGGGCTCAATCGCTCAGCTCCGTACAAAATGCCGGCATCTTGCGGGTTCCTCTTCGACTACGCCATGCGAGGAAAAGCGACCCGCGCAGGACGACGAGGACCAATCGGCCGAGCCCGGTTCCGAAGCTGGCTGGGAGATGTCCTCCGGTGATACGCACCCGTTGCTATCGCTGGTTCTCCAGCGTCGCCATGAGCAGCCCGAGACGGCAACCTTTCTCGTACTCGGCAAGGTTCACATATTCCTTGATCGTATGGATCTCGGCCTGGCCGGCGCCGATGGTGATGGTGGGAATGCCGTGCTTGTCGAGCCAGTTGGCATCAAGTCCGCCATTGGAAAACAGATAGGTCGGCTCGATGCCCAGCATCCCGAGCGCTTTGGCGGCGCGCTTCACGATCGGGCTTTCTTCGTCGAGCTTGAAGGGCGGGTAGGACGCCACGTGGCTGAACTTGACCTCTGCGGATTCACCCTCGTGATCGACCACAGCCGCCTTTGCCTTGGCGAAGGCTTCCTTGTAGCCTTCCGCGATCTTGGTGGCGAAGGCCGCCTCCGGGCTGCGCGCCTCGCCTCGGATATAGGCGTACTCGGTGACGACGTTGGTCGCGTCGCCGGCGGCAACCTTGCCCTCCTTGCCGCCGAAGATGCCGACGTTGCTGGTTCCGCGTCCATCCGGCTTGACGACCTTGCCGAACCAGCCGGCGCTCCGCGCTTCGGCGAGCGCTACGGCCCCGACCATCGTTGCCGATATTCCCTTCTCCGGCGCGACGCCGGCGTGGGACGCCCTGCCCTTGATATCGACCTCCCAGTTCTCCTGTCCGACCGCGCCGACGATCAGTTCCGAGGCGCGCTGGCCGTCGACATTGATGCACATGACCGGCCCGCCGAGATCCGCTGGGTTCAACTCGCGGGCGCCGTGCAGACCGCTTTCTTCGCGGACCGTGAACAGCAGGGTTATCGGCGGATGCGGGAGCTTGTGCTTGATGAGCGTCTCGGCAACGACGACGAGCAGAGCGACGCCCGTGCGGGCATCGCCGCCGAGTGCTGTCGTGCCGTCCGAGACGATGCGGTCGCCCTCGCGCCGGGGCTTGGCGCCGGCGCAGAGCGGCACGGTGTCGAGATGAGTGGAGAAAAGCAGATGCGGTCCCGGCCGCGTGCCGGGCAGATCCACGATGAGGTTGCCGGTTTCCGTCGGCAAAGGGATGCGCTTGTTTGCATCGTCGAAACGAATGGCCGAGGCCGGCACGCCGGCGTTCTTCAGCGCATCGCTGACCGCGGCGGCGATGTTGGCCTCGTGGCCGGTCACGCCTTCGACCGAAAGGAAACGCATCAGATGCTCTTCCGCGGCCGCGACATCGAGTGGAATAGAGCTACTGCTCATGGCATCCTCCGATCGTTCAAGTCGTTTCGTCCAGGCGGCCGGGATAATCGGCTGTCACAGACCCCAGGGAAGGCCCAGCGCCTGCCAGATCGCGAAGAGCACCGTCCACAACACGAGTATCAATACGACGTAGGGGAGCATCAGGGACACGATCGTGCCGACGCCCGCGGACTTGTCGTATTTCTGGGCGAAGCCGACGACGAGGGCGAAATAGGCATTGAGCGGTGTAATCGCGTTCATCGGCGAGTCGCCGACGCGATAAGCCGCCATGACAGCTTCGGGCTCGACACCGAGCTTCATCAGCAGCGGGACGAAAACCGGCGCGAAGATCGCCCATTTCGCGATCGCGCCGGTCAGCAGCAGGTCGATGATCGCCACCACGATGATGAAGCCGATAAGCAACGGTAGCGCGCCGATATTGGCCGCCTGCAGAACGCCGGACAGGCTGAGCGCCATCACCGTTCCCATATTGGTATAGGTGAAATAGGCGACGAACTGGCTCAGCACGAAGAACAGGAAGATCGTGCCGCCCATATTCTTGATCGACTTCTCGATCGCGCCGATCACCTCCGTCAGGGTCCGCAGGGTGCCGGCGCCGATGCCGTACGCCCAGCCCGTCACCAGGAACAGCAGCACAATAAGCGTTATGAGGGCGTTCATGAATGGCGAGTTGCCGATCAGTTCGCCGGTGGTCGGACTGCGCAGCGGCGCCCACTCGGGAATCGTCAGAAGGCAGAAGACCGCGATGAGCCCGAGCAGCCCAAAGCCGGCGAACCTCAAGCCGCGCGACTCCTGCTCGCTGAGCATAGCGCCCTGGTCGGTCGTGGTGCCCTCGGAGGCCTTTTCAGGATTATAGGCTCCAAGGCGCGGTTCGATGATGCGATCGGAGATGAATGCGATAATCACCGTGAGAAACAGCACCGATGCAATCGAGAACCAGAGGTTCGACGCCAGGCCGATCGACCTGTTGGGATCAACGAGATGGGCCGCATCATTGGTGAACTCGACGAGGACGGTGTCGAGCGGCTTTATCAGCCAGTTGATCGTGAAGGCTGCGGCCACGCCGGCAAAGCCTAGCGCCAGCCCGGCCAAGGGATGCCTCCCGACAGCCAGATAGGCGATGCCCGCGAGAGGGATCAAGACCAGATAACCTGCATCGGCGGCGATGCTCGCCGTTATGCCGACAAAGGCCAGGATGTAGGTGAGCGCCCAGTGCGGCGAAACCGCGACGAGCTTGTGGATCAGCGCCGTGACCAGGCCCGACTCCTCGGCGACCCCCGCGCCGATCATGGCGGCGATCATCAGGCCCACGGCGGTGAAGGCCATGAAGTTGGGCACAAGCGACTCGTACATGAAACGAATGCCGTCGCCGTTCAGAAGGTTGCGGATGGCGACGCTCGCTTGCTCGATTTCGTGCGTCTCGGGGTTGATGCGCTCGAAAGTGACCGCCGTTCCAAACGCGCCCAGCGCGGCTGACAAAACAATTACGATGGCAATCAGGATGAGAAAGATAATGACCGGGTGGGGGACCATGTTCCCCACTTTCTCGACGCCGTCGAGAAATCTCTGCATCAGGGTCTTGGGCACAGCGTTCACGGTGGCCATTGCTTGCCTCCCTTAACAACTGTTGCCAAGACGGGCATGCAGTCTTGGGCGGTTGCTGTCTGCTGGTTTGTTACTTTACACAGACAGAGCACCCGCACACAATCCCAAACTTGTTGCCTTTCTCTAAATTTAAAGGCGAAGAAAACGTGATTAATATTAGAGATTGCTAATATAATTACCAACAACTCCAATTCGGATGTTTAACGAAACCAAACAATAGCACGCTTCCTTTCAATTTTCATAAATCTATAATGGACGAAGCTGGAATAAATGACCATCCTCGATTGCTGGAGATGCCAATGATCGATGGGCCGGCCAGTTCCAATTGCGGAGATTGAGGTGGACGCGCCCGGATTGCGGAGACGATCCGCAACCGAGGCCAAGCCAAGCGGATGCAAGGCGCATGAACGAAACCACTCCGGAGGTTGGATTTGTCGTTGCGGTCGCGTCCCGCCTCGCCGATTTTCAGCCGCTCAATCCAGCCGAGGCCAAGGTGTTTGCGGAACTGCGGTCTGGAGATTTCGAACGGCTGGGCGATGGCCTGCGCCCGGAGTGGGACGATCCTGCGAGAATCGTTCGCGCCGAGTTCATTCGCTTCCTCATTCTTGGTGGTGACGAAGGCTCCCGCTTGCACGAGAAGGGGTTGAGAATCAGCGGCGCTCGCGTGGTCGGAAAACTGGACCTCGAAGGTTGCCGCATTCCGCGCGACATCGGCCTCAAGGATTGTCTCTTCGACGCTGCTCCGGTGCTGCGCTCCGCGATCATCGACAATCTTTTCCTCGACGGCTCGGCCTTTCCCGGCTTGCAAGCCGAACGGCTCGAGGCGCGCGGCGGTCTCACGATCCGCAGCGCGAACGTGACCGGCCAAATCCGACTTTCCGGTGCTCGAATAGGAGGCAACATCGAGGCAGATGGAGCCACGATCGCGCTGCCGGACGAGGTGGCATTCCATGCGGATGGATTGGAGGTCCGGGGAAGTATCCTTTTGCGCGGCGCGCATGTGCGCGGAAGTGTCAACCTCTCAGGGGCGCGGCTGGGCGCCGACGTCAATGCAACCGGCGTGCGCATCGAAAGACCGGGTGAAGTCGCACTCGACGGCGAGGGCATCGCAGCACGTGGCGACATGGTCCTTAGAGGGGCGACAATCGCTGGCGAGGTGCGTTTATGGGGCGCCGATTTCGGCGGCAACGTTCATTGTGCCTCGGCAACGCTTGCCCAGCCTGGCGGTTATTGCATGCGGCTCAATCGCGCGAAGGTAGACGGTGCATTTTTTCTTCTGGAGGGCGCCTCGGTCGATGGGGTGCTCGACCTGACCGCCGCGGCGATTGGCGCGATCCACGATGACGAAGCAAGCTGGCCCCAACGGGGTGATCTGCTGCTCAACCGTTGTCGATACGGCGCCTTTATCGGCGGACCGGTCGACGCGGAAAGCAGGCTGAACTGGTTGGCGCGCCAGGTGCCCGAGCGATGGAAAGAGGATTTCTGGCCGCAACCCTACGAACAGCTTTCGACGGTGCTTCGAGACATGGGCCATGATGAGGACGCCCGCACCGTCCTCATCGCGAAGGAACGGCTGCAGCGGCGCGCACGGCGGGCACGCACAAAAAATCCGGCGTTGCGGATAGTATTGGCGGCAATCGACGGGGTCCTTGCCGTGACCGTCCGCTACGGACGCCAGCCCCTGTACGCCTTTGTCTGGCTTATGCTGTTTTGGGTGATCGGAGCGGTGGTGTTTAACCTCGCCTATCGAAACGGCGCGCTCAAGCCCAACAGCCCCATAGTCCTGCGCTCTCTTGAATGGACACTGTGCGCCCTCGAACAGACCGACGGTCGCTATATGCCCTCGACCGGACAGGTCATGTCTGGACGCGCGGCGGCCGGTCAGACCCAATTGTCCTGCTTCCTCAGTCAACCTGAATCAGCCAGCTATCCGGAATTCCACCCGTGGATGTATTCGCTCGACACGCTCCTGCCGGTTACGGAGCTAGGCCAGGGAGAATTCTGGCGCCCCGATCCATCCAAACCGAAAGGCTGGTTTCCCCTGCACTACTATTTTTTCCAGTCGGTTATCGGCTGGGCGCTGAGCCTGCTGGCGGTTGCGGGATTTTCGGGACTCGTCAAGTCGAGATAACCTCCTCCATCTCGCCGGAGTTCGCATGTACCGCGAGGCGCGGCACTCAAAGCTTTTGAACGGAAATCACGTCCCGGATGTGTCGACAACGCAGTTGACCCGGGCGCGCCTGCCAATGAGCGCACGACGTCCCTCAGGCGTTTTCGTTACGTCTAACGATCTTCAATACCAGGAGGACCAGGCCAACAGCGATAAAGACGACACCCGCCACGATAAGCCAGTTAGACGTGGACCTGTAGCCTTCGGCGGCCAGCAGGAAACCGAAAATGATCGCTACCAGAGCGCCGAGTTTGTTGATCAAAGGGTGAGTTTCACCGGAGACTGCCATATCGAAACTCCCAGCATGAGTTGGCATCCACCGCGCAGAGTATCTCTCATGGAAGGGATAGTCGAGTTAACCTCGTTGCCGAATGCGCGGAGATAACTGACGCGCGCTTTCCGGTGAGCGCTTGCACCGTACGGCGGTGTGCAACCAACGCCGGCGCAATGCCGCCGCGCTTGAGCTTCCAGTCCAATCCGGACTAATCTGATCCATGCGCTGGTTCATCGCATTTCTGTTTTCATTGTTTACGCAGGCAGCCTTGGCACAAGACTGCGTGGTCCTGATCCACGGGCTGTCTCGCTCCGACGCTTCTTTCCTTCTGATGGAAGAGACGTTGAAGGCGTTCGACTTCGCCGTGGTCAACGAAACCTACCCGTCGACCGGCGCTCCAATCGAGAAGTTGCTGGCAAATATCGACGCGTCGGTCGCGATGTGCGGGGAGGTCGGTAAAATCCATCTCGTCACCCATTCGCTCGGCGGCATCGTGCTCAGGGCCTGGGTCGCGCAAGGCCGGCCTGACAATCTCGGCCGCGTCGTCATGCTGGGGCCGCCCAACCAGGGCTCGGAAGTGGTGGACGCGCTCGGCGATCTCAGGATCTTCGAGTTCTTCAACGGTCCGGCCGGCCTGCAACTCGGCACGGGTCCGGACAGTGTCCCCAACACGCTCGGCCCCGCCGATTTCGAGTTGGGCATCATAGCCGGCGACCGGTCGGTCAATCCGATCCTGTCGACCATGTTCAACGGGCCGAATGACGGCAAGGTTTCGGTGGAAAGCACCAAGCTCGATGGCATGGCGGACCATATAGTCCTGCCGACCACCCACACTTTCATGATGAACAATCCGCTGGTCATCGCGCAAGTGCTGAACTTCCTGCGCGACGGACATTTCGACCACAAGCTGACGCTGCGCGAATTGTTCCTGCGCGCCGTCCGGGATTGAAATGCAAGGGGCTGGGCAATCGGTTCCCAGCGCGGATCGGACAATTCCGGAAAGGCCTCAGCCGGGCCGGCATGCCAGAAGGTTCGAGGGAAGACCATGGTTCGCTTCATCATCATCCTCGGCCTGGCCGTCATCGGCATCACCGTCGCGCTGGCGTTCTACCACCCGCCGATGCGGCTGATGCCAGCGCCGAAGGCCTTCCTCGATGGCGAGGTGAATGCCTTCACCGTCAATCCGGCCCTGGCCGAGGACCCGCGGATTCCGCTTTTCTATGCGACCAACCGCCTGCCCGTGGGCCCGCGCAGCAACCGGCTCTATGCGGTGGTGCCAAGGCTCGACATGCATATGGGCGTGGCGACGGTCCGCATCGGCGAAGAAGGCACGACCTGGGACCGCATCTACGCCTGGTCGACCGGCGCCGGCGGCGACCGCCGCCCCTTCCTCAACCTCGAGAACCTCAACGAGCAGGCGAAATTCGAGACTGGCGAGCCGCTGACCGCCGAGGCCCTGGTATGGTTCGCGGACATAGAAGCGGTGCTGAAGCGCAGCCGCGACAGGGACATCACCATCTATGTCCATGGCGCCAACACCACTGTCGAGCGCGCCGCGGGCCAGGCGGCGCAGCTGCATCATTTCACGGGCCGCAATTCGGTCGTGGTGTTGTTCGCCTGGCCGACCGCCGAGAATTTCCTGCGCTATTCCAGGGATATGGTCACCGCATTCGGCGCCGCGCCGCATCTGGCGAAGCTGATCGAACTTCTGGCCGAAAACACCAGCGCCAGGAATATCGATGTCTTCACCTACAGCGCCGGCGGCACGGTCGGCAGCGACGCCCTGGCCATCGTCGGCCGCGACCCCGAGCAGCCGGATGCATCCACGTTCCGCATCGGCGAAGTCTATCACGCCGCCCCGGATGCCGATTTCCGGACTTTTGTCGACGACATGCGCCATTATGCCGACGATGTGCGGCGGATCACGGTCGCCGTGAACATGAACGACAGCGCGCTCAGGCTGTCGCAGATCGTCAACCGCGCCTCGCGCGCCGGGCGGCCCGACATGCGCGAGCTTGACCCGGAAGCCACCGACTGGCTGCTTCAGGCGGCTGTGGATTACGGCCTCGAAGTTCTGCGCGTGCGGCCGGAAAACATTCCCGGCCTGTCGAACCGGTCGCATACCTTCTGGTACGACGATCCCTGGGTAAGCAGCGACGTCCTGATTGCGTTGCTTTTCCACCTTTCGCCGGACGAACGCGGTCTGGCAAAGGGCGAAGGTCCTTCAGGGTCCTACTACTGGACATTCATGCCGGACTACCCGGAGCAGTTGGCGAAGGTGATGGCAAGGCTGCGGCAGGAGGGCGAGGTTCGGCCAGCTGCCGCGGGCCAGTGAACGTGAGCCGGTTCGGCATTCTGGCGAAGCGGGATGAGCAGCTGTTGCTGCGTGTCCGCGGCGATAATGTCTTCCGCGAATGGCCTTCCAGCGACGGCGGTGAAGCGCGTGGAACTCCGCCCTGGCCAAATTCCGATAACTGCCATATCCGCCCAGCCGGGCTCGTTTTGAGATTCGCAAAACGGCGCGAACGGCATAATTATCTTTGCCATGAACAGAGAAGAGACGGACAGAGAAGACACGAGCCCGACGCAGAGCTCCGCCAGTGCGACGGCCACCGTCGCATTCGTGGACCTTGCGGGATTCAGCGCCATTGCGGACGTCTATGGAGACGCGTCCGCCATCGCCGTGCTCGAGATTTTCGAGAGCATGGTCCGCGAGGCGCTTCGTGGCTACGAGCCCCCGATCAAATGGATCGGCGATGAGGCGATGCTCTCGTTTCCCGAGCCGGAAATCGCGATCCAGGCACTTGGAACGCTCTTGCAGGCATGCCGAAAAGAACCGCGCCTGCCGCTGACCCGGGCGGGGCTGAACCACGGGCCGGTCATCCGCCGGGCAAACGACCTCTTTGGGTCGACCGTCAACATAGCCGCGCGCATTGCGTCGCTTGCATCCGCTGGTCAATTGCTCGCTACTCAACCCATCGCCGAAGCAGCGGCAGCCAGAGGCATCCTGGTGGGGGACCTCGGAAAAGTGGAGCTGCGATCGGTGGCTGGCAAAGTCCCTCTCTACGAGATCGAGCTTGCTCCGTCACCCGATCCTGCCTGGATCGATCCGGTGTGCAAGATGCATGCTCCCTATGCATCTTACCGGCGAGCTGCCCCGGAAGGACCGTGGTTTTGCTCGCCGCTTTGCGAAGAGGCGTATCGGAAATCGCCGCAGACTTATCCGTTGCCTCGGTAGTGCGCGGCTCGTGGCGACGCGGCAACTTGCCAGTGCCGCGAGCCTTTGCGGCAGCCTCAGGAATCAGGGTAGCGCTAAAAGCGCCGCCCTCGCCTACTGCAGCATCGTCTTGACGATGCCGCTGGCCTTGCCGAAATCCATCTTGCCGGGGAACTTTTCCTTGAGCGCGTTCATGCAGCGGCCCATGTCGCGCAGGCCGTCGGCGCCGACCTCGTGAATGACCTGCTGGCAGGCCTGCTTCACGGCGTCTTCGCCGAGCTGCTTGGGCATGAAGCCGCGGATGATCGCGATCTCGTCGCGCTCCTGTGCAGCTAGTTCCAGCCGGTTGCCTTCCTCGAAGGCCTTGGCCGATTCCTCGCGCTGCTTCACCATCTTGGCCAGGATCTGCATGATCTCCTCGTCGCTGACGGGGTCTTTGCCCGCGCCGCGATTGGCGATGTCGCGGTCCTGGATTGCCGCATTGATCAGGCGCAGCGTCGAGGTGCAGCGCTTGTCCTGGGCTTTCAGCGACGATTTGAGTGCCTGGGCGATTTGCTCGCGCATGGCGGAATCTCCTTTGTCGGCGAGCGACAATAACGCCCGCGACCGATCAACGCAACGCAATGTGGACCGCCAAGTTCCTGTTTTCCAAAGGAAAGTTTTTGGCTGTCCGTGCGCCCGCGCTCATTGACCGCTCGGCCGGCTTCGCTTATTGTTCGCGCCTTGCATGAACTGTTTTGCTATGCACGGGGCCATCGCGGCATCCCGTGCTTTTCGTTGCGCCATATGGCCCCTGGCGGGCCGTTTTGCAAGGGCGCAGGGTTTCTGGACCGACCGCACGGAGCACCGCCATGGCCGCCGCCACCGCCCCTTGGGCAACAGAGACGCCGACCGCACTTCTGGTGCTGGCGGACGGCACCGTGATCGAGGGGCGCGGGCTCGGCGCGACGGGCAGCGCTGTCGCCGAAGTGTGCTTCAACACAGCACTCACCGGCTACCAGGAAATCCTCACTGATCCGTCCTACGCTGGCCAGATCGTCACCTTCACCTTCCCCCACATCGGCAACATCGGCGCCAATGAGGAGGACATTGAGGATCTGAACCCGGCGGCCCGCGCCGGCGCGGTTGGCGCTGTGTTCAAGGCCGATGTTACCAACCCGTCGAGCTACCGCGCCGCCGTCCATCTCGATCAGTGGCTGAAGCGGCGCGGCGTCATCGCCATTTCCGGTATCGACACCCGAGCGCTCACCGCGCTGATTCGCGAGAAGGGCGCGCCCAATGCGGTCATCGCACATGCGCCCGACGGCAGGTTCGACATCGAGGACCTGAAGGCCCGCGCCAAGGCGTGGTCCGGCCTCGTCGGTCTCGATCTGGCGAAGGAAGTAACCTCCGGCCAGTCCTCCGTCTGGCGCGAGACCCCCTGGGTATGGGACGAGGGCTATGGCGAGCAGGGCGAACCGTCCATGCACGTCGTCGCCGTAGATTACGGTATCAAGCGCAACATCCTGCGGCTGCTCGCCGGCCTCGGCGCCAAGATCACGGTGGTGCCGGCCAGGACCGGCGCGGACGAGCTACTCGCCATGAAACCGGACGGCGTGTTCCTCTCCAACGGACCCGGCGACCCGGCCGCCACCGGCGAATACGCCGTGCCGGTGATCAGGGACCTGCTCAAGACCGAATTGCCGGTGTTCGGCATCTGCCTCGGCCACCAGATGCTGGCGCTGGCGCTCGGCGGCAAGACCGAAAAGATGCACCAGGGCCATCACGGCGCGAACCACCCGGTCAAGGACCACACCACCGGCAAGGTCGAGATCGTGTCGATGAACCACGGCTTTTCGGTCGATTCGAAATCTCTGCCCCAGGGCGTGGAGGAAACTCACATCTCGCTGTTCGACGGCTCCAACTGCGGCATCTCGCTCACCGGCAAGCCGGTGTTCTCGGTGCAGCACCACCCCGAGGCCTCGCCAGGCCCGCAGGATCTCGCACTATCTGTTCCGCCGCTTCGCCAACCTGATTCGCGAGCGGAAAGGCGAACCGGCGCTGGCGGAGCGCTGAGCGGCGCGCCTCCTGGAGCGCCGCGCGCGCTTTTCGGGCGCGCAACTTAGCCAAGGCTAGCGCGCGGTGTCACAATGTGCGAGCGAACCAGGCCCGCAAGCTCCCACATGGACAGCGATCGGCCCACGGCTCCGCCCCTGTTGCCGGTAGTCACCAGCTTTTCCCTTGCCGCAGACTTTTCTTGCCAGGCGACCCTGTGATCCGGGTTCGCCTTTGTCCTTCTTGTAGACATAGGCGCTCGCGCAGTCGCTAGTGTGGCTCCAAAGGCGGCCCTTGACCCTCCATCGGTAGGGTAACTCACCACCGGCCTTCTTCCAGAAGATCCGGCCCGACGTGTAGGCGTCCTTATCTGGACTCGTGCTTCGGTAAACTCTGCTCTGCCATTGTCCAGTCCACTCGGCAGTTGCTTCGCTACCGCTTAACGCGAAGATGGCGGTGAGGCCGAGCGCTAGACCGGCGAGCCGCCGTGTTTTCGCTCTCTGCATCTTTTCCTCCATGGTTTCGGGTGATGTGGAACAACCACACCGGGAAACTGATCGTCGGCGTTAGAGGCTACGGCTTGATTTCACGGAGGCGGATTTCGGGTTTCGATTGAAACCTGGTCATCGATCCGGAGTCCCCGGCATCGCGCACTCAATCGGGTCCGGAAGCCGGAATTCGAACGGGAGACACCACCGACCCGATTCCGATTTTCGGGTCGACGCCAAGTCTCTGCACGAAGGCGTGGAGGAAACTCACATCTCGCTGTTCGACGGCTCCACTGCGGCATCTCGCTCATCGGCAAGCCGGTGTTTTCGGTGCAGCACCACCCCGAGGCCTCGCCCGGCCCGCAGGATCCGCACTACCTGTTCCGCCGCTTCGCCAATCTGATCCGCAAGAGGAAGGGCGAGCCGGCGCTGGCCGAACGCTGAGCGCCGCGCCAAGGAGTGCCGCTCACCCCTTTGAAATGGGTTGCGTTGGACTCAGCCACCAGTTCGGAGGGGCGCGGTGCGTATTCAGCCGACAATGCCGGCTAGTGAGGCAGCTCTCGCCGTCATCTCCGGCTCGCGACAGAAATTTCGTGGCGGTCGGGTGACAATGAGGGACGCAGCGCCGGCAAATCGATTGGGCCAGTGCCTCGCGGCGAAACCCCGCACCCTTTCAAGGGGATAGGCACAATTCTGACCCGAACTGGCCACATTTGCAGGCCATGATTCGGCTGCGGGGGCATGCGTAGAGGGTTCAGTGTGAAAAATTTCCGTAAACTCGGCGCCGCCGGCGTACCGAAACTGCTGTTTCGGGCGCGCCTGGATTGGCGCAGGGCCCGCAGAATGGTGGGCTTCGCCGCTGCTGTGTCCGCCGTGGTCGCGGCCGGCACTTTGAGCGCAATGTTCGTCGACCACCTTGCCGAACGCGCGGTGATGCGCGCCGCGGCAGAGGCGCCCGCCGCCGCGCGCGAGGCCGCGGTCAAGTCGGCGGCCGACAGGGCCGCCAACGCACTGGCTGAGGTGAAGCCGGCCGCGCCTGCTAAGCGCGATGCCGGCAAGGTCGGAGCCGCACCTGCCGGCCTCGTGGCCGCCGCAGCACCGCAGAGCGCCGCCGCGTCGGCCGCGTTGAAACCGGCAACGTCCGCGCCGGAATTCCCCGGCGAGGAAGAGATGCCGCCGGCCGCGCCCACAAATGCCTATGCGGAGCAGAACGACGCCGATCGGAAGTTCGACGCGTCCGCGAAGGAGGCTGGCGACACGACCGACGGGACCGCCGCAATCGCCACGGTCCCCCTCCCCGCCTCCGCGCCATTCCCCGAGCCGCGCGACAAGGAAGCCGTCGAAGCGGAAGAGGCTGCGGGCCGCGAGGCGCGCGTGACCAAATACGTCAACCTGCGCTCAGGCCCCACTGACGAGTCCAAGGTCGTCGCCGTTGTGCCGGCCAAGGCATCGGTCAGCGTGATCGACTGCAAGGCCTGGTGCGAGGTTGTCTTCGACGGCAAGAAGGGCTGGATCTACAAGCGCTTCATCCGCGAGTCCTGACCGCCCGGCGCAACCCCTCAAATCGGATTGTTGAACGTGTCGCAATCCGCCAGCTTGCCGCTCTGGAAGCCGCGGTTGAACCAGGTCGCGCGCTGCTCCGACGTGCCGTGGTTGAAGCTTTCGGGCACCACATAGCCCTGCGTGCGCCGCTGCAGCGTGTCGTCGCCGATCTGCGTCGCGGCGTTCAGCGCCTCCTCCAGGTCGCCCTGTTCGAGCAGCCCCTTCTGGTCGGTGAAATGGCCCCATATGCCGGCGAAGCAGTCTGCCTGCAGTTCGACACGCGTCGACATCTGGTTGGCTTCGGCCTGGCTCATCGACTGCCGCATCTCGTTGAATTTCGGCAGGATACCGGTGAGATTCTGGACGTGGTGGCCCACCTCGTGCGCCAGCACATAAGCCTGCGCGAAGTCGCCGGCCGCCTCGAACTGCCGCTCGAGTTGATCGTAGAAGGCGAGGTCGATATAGACCTTGCGGTCGCCCGGACAATAGAACGGGCCGGACGCCGCCGAGGCGTAGCCGCAGGCCGAGCGTACCTGACGCGAAAACAGGACAAGCGTCGGCTCGGTGTAATCGAGCCCTTCTGCCTGGAAGATACCGTTCCACACATCCTCGGTTTCGGCAAGCACGGTGGAGACGAACTGGGTCATCTCGTCGCTGGCCTGCGTGTCCGTGGTCTCTGTAATCTGGCCGCCGCCGCCCGGCGCCGGGCCGGACGCCTCCTCCAGTATGGCGAGCGGGTCGATGCCGCACGCCCGCAGCGCGAAAAACAGCACGACGAGGATCAGGATGCCCGATATTCCGCCGCCGCCGACGCCTCGGCCCATCGGAAGGCGAACGCCGCCGCCGCGCCCCAGCCCGCCGCCGCCGAACCCGCCTCCCTGTCCGCGTGCGTCCTGGACGTTCTCGCTCTGTCGACGGCCTCTCCAGCGCATGGCGCATCCTTTCGAACCGGCTTCCCGCCGGCGGCGCCGATGCCGCCTGCGACCCTCAACCGATAATTAGCCCAACGGTTGCGGCCTGTCACAGCTTTTTGGCGCGGCGCCGAATGGCGGCGTGTGGAGCTACGAGGCGCGCAGCTTTCGCGAACTGACAAACGCCTTGAGATCGGCCGCGCTCATGGCATGTCCGAACGCGAAGCCCTGCAGCATGTCGCAGCCGAGATCCTTCAGGATGCGCGCGTGCTGCATGGTCTCGACGCCCTCCGCCACCACTTCGATGCCGAGCGACTTGCCGATGTCGACGATCGACGCAACCAGTTGCCTCTGCTTGGGCGACTTGGCGATCGGCATAACCAGCTGGCGGTCTATCTTCAGCCGCCGCGGCTTGAGCTTGAGCAGGCTGACGATCGAGGCGTAGCCGGTGCCGAAATCGTCGATCTCTATGTCGATGCCGAGTTCTTTGATCTGGTGGACGTTCCAGGCCACCAGTTCGTCGCTTTCGTCGAGGAAGATGGACTCGACCAGTTCGAACGAAACCGTGCCCGGACGGATGTTCAGCTTGCGCAGGCTCTTGATCAATTCCTCATCCTGGAGACGGCGCGCCGAGACGTTGACCGATACGCGGGGCACATCCAGGCCAGCCCTCGCCCAGTCGTCGAAATGGCCGAGCGTCTGCTCCAGCACGATGCGGTCTATGGTCGAGAGGACGTTCAGTTCCTCGGCGACCTTCACGAACATCTCCGGCGTCAGGACACCCGCCGTCGGATGCTGCCAGCGGGCGAGCGCCTCGACGCCCGCGATTTCCAGCGTCTTGGCGTCGAATTGCGGCTGGTAGTACGCGACGAATTCGTTGCGCTCCAGGCCGCCCAGTATTTCGTCGGCGACGCGCTTGGTGGTGACGATCTCCGCCTGCAGCGCCTCGCTGAAGAATTCGTGGCGGTTGCGGCCGCGGCTCTTGGCCCGGTAGAGCGCGATGTCGGCGTTGACCAGCAGGCGCTTGGGATCGACGTTTTCGCCCGGTTCCATGGCGATGCCGATGCTGACGCCGAACCGGCACTGATGACCCTCGTAGAAGACCGGTTGGCGCATCCGCCGGATAATGCGATCGGCAAGCACGGAGAGATCGTCCGAACCGCCATCCGCGGTGCAGACCACCACGAACTCGTCGCCGCCGATGCGGGCCACGAAGTCCTGCGGGCGCACATTCGACTTCAGCACCTGCGACGCATGTATCAGCATGGCGTCGCCGGCGGCGTGGCCGAGCGTGTCGTTGATCTGCTTGAAGCGATCGAGATCGATGTGCAGGAGCGCCGCCTGCCCGCCGCCCCGCACGCATGCGGCCGCGTAGTGCTCCAGTATCTCGTCCAGATAGCGCCGGTTCGGCAGCCCCGTCAGCGAATCGTGCAGCGAGTTGTGTTCGATGCGTGCCTTGGCCGCCTCGAGTTCGGCGTACCTGGTTTCGGCGAGATTCTTGGCGCGCTCCAGTTCCCTGGTCAGCATCACGTCGGCCGTGACGTCCCATTCCGCGCCGATCATCTTCGGCGTTTCGTTGCTGTCGTTGTAGATGATGGCGCGGGTGCGGATGTGGCGGATCTCGCCGTTCGGCAGCACGAGACGGTAATCCGACGAGTAGCGGCCGCCGGTTGAAACGGCCTTGTCGAAATCCGTCGTCGCGCGTTCCAGGTCGTCGGGATGGATCGAGCCGGCCCAGTCTTCATAGCCGCGCGGCCCGCCGTCCTGCGGCTTGCCGTAAATCTCGTTGACGCGGTCGTCCCAGACCAGATCGTTGGTTTCCAGATCGTGCTCCCAAACGCCGATCTGCGATGCTTCCAGCGCCAGTTCCAGGCGCCGTGACAATCGTTTGAGCTGCGTCTCGCGGCGGCGCGCTTCGCGGTAGTGCTTCTGGCGTTCCTCGATCAGCCGTCCGGCGATCAGGATCGGCACGATCACCAGCGCGCCGGCCACGAAGATCAGCCCCCGCAGCACCCAGGCGTTGGGCGGGGTCGCGGTCCAGCCGGCTTTCGGTACGGCCGCTATCTGCCACGAGCCCGAAGGCAAAAGCACGGTGGCGGTCACCGGATTGCCCTCGACCACTTCTTCCCGGCCGTAGAACCGCGCGCCGGTCTTGCCGAGCGCATCGTGCCCGGTCAGAGCTATCTCGATGGGCAGGTCCGGGTCGAGCAGCCCGCTCTCCCTGTAGAGCCGCTGCACGTCGATGACGGCCGAGACGATGCCCCAGAACCTATCGCTGTTCCCCGCGCTCGGGACATAGACTGGAAAGCGGCCGATAAAACCTTGTCCGCCTTGGGCCAGTTCAACAGGCCCTGCAAGAACCAATCGTCGAGTATCGCGCGCGCGAAACACGCTCTCGCGCTGTGCTTCGTTTTCGCGGTAGTCGAGCCCGATCGCCCTTTCGTTGCCCTTTATGGGATACATTTGGGAGATGACAAGATTCGGTGCGCCCGCGATATTGTTCAGCTGCGAACCTTCCGCAAACAGGTTGCGGGCGAGCGAAGCAAAGCGCTGCTGGCCCATGTAGGGTTCCGTCACGATCGCCGAGACCAGGCCGCGCACCAGCTGGATATTGCCGTTGATGTTGCCTTCGAGCTTGGCGCGGATAAGATTGACCTCCGCCAACACGTCGGCGCGGCTGGCCTGATCGTGCACGAGGCGGTTCTGTTGGTCGGCGAAGATGCCGCCAAGCACGATGACGATGACGGCGATCACTGCCGGAAGGTTCGTCCATGCAAGGACGACCCGGCGCGCCTGGGCGACACTGATGCCGAAAGAACTCAATACCGCAACCTGCCAGCAGTCCGGCATTCGAGCCGGTACGCGGACATGTTAGCATCCACTACTTAACTTTGGCTTTCCAAGGGATTTCGCGGGCTCTACCGGTCGAACCGCCGTCGCGCGGATTCGAACCGAAGGTCAGCGAAGTAGATTTCGCGGCGGAGCTTCGGACAAGATCATGCGGCCGATCAATACGTCGGAGCCACTCCCATCGGAATTGGACGGCTTAATCCCGCTGTTTGTCGCCAGCGCTCCTGCCGTCCGAGCTTTTTGACCTCTCCTCGAAGCGCTTTGCGCCCTTCGCGAGATCGCTGCCCTTCCTGGCCTCGGTCTTCTTTTCGTCCTTTTCCGCCGCCTGCTTCAGGCCGGCCGCCGCCGCCCTGCCCTTTGCCGTCGGTGCCTGGTTGACGCCCATTACGTTCCTCCGGATTGCGCGAATATCCTCCCCAACGCGCGATCCTTCAGCGCGTTCCGATCAGAGCATGATCCCGAAAAGTTGCGGACTTTTCGGACAGATCATGCGGCGAATAAACAGTTAGATCAGAATGGATCAGGTTCTGGAATCTACTCGGCTGCCGGCGCGGCGGCGACACGCCGCGACCTTGCGCTGGCCATGAGCACCGCCAGCGCCAGCATCGGAAAAACGGCGGCGACAAGGCCGAGGTCGGACGGCGTGGCGAATTCGAGCACCCGCCCGCCAACCACCGTCCCTGCGGCGATGCCGAAATAAAGCGCCGAGGCGTTGAGCGACAGCGTCAGATGCGCGACCTCCGGCGCGAAGCCGACGATGCGGCTCGCCTGCGCCGGCGGAAACGACCAGCCGATCGTGCCCCACAGCCCCATCAGCGCAATCAGCGTCGGCCCGGAGATCGCAGGCGGCAGGAATTTCAGGACGAGCGCGATGACGACGCTTACGGCGGCCGACGTCAGCAGCGCCAGGACCACCACCCGGGTCGCTCCGATGCGGTCGGCCAGATAGCCGCTGGCCAGGTTGCCGGCGACGGCGCCGACGCCGAAGGCGAGCAGCATGCCCGGTATCGCGAGCGCAGGCAGGCCCGCCCCTTCGGTGGTCAGCGGCGCTACATAGGAAATGATGGCGAAGCCGCCCGTGAGATATAGGAACGTCATAGCCAGTGACGGCAATATGCCCGGCCTGCCTATCGCGGCGAACCGCTCGCCGAGCGTCAGGCGCGCACCGCGCATTCCGTGCGGCAGCCGCACCCAGAGGATCGCCGCGCATGCGACGCCGAGCAGCGCTATGGCCACGAAAGTGCCGCGCCAGCCCCACATCGTGGCGATCAGCGAGCCCGCCGGTGCGCCGAGCGCGACCGCGAATGTGGTGCCGCCGACGACGACCGCTATCGCCCGCGCGCGGTGCTCCGGCCCGGCCAGCGCCACGGCGGTTGCCTGCGCCGTCGCGGCGAACAGGCCGGCCGACATGCCCATCAGGATCTGCGCGGCCAGGAGCCCGAAGAAGGATGAACTGGTCGCGGCGATGATATTGCCGGTGACGAATGAAACCATGGCCGCGGCCAGCACGCGACGCCGATCAATCTCGCCAGCCAGCGCCGACAACACCGGCGCGCCGATGGCGTAGGCGAGCGAGAACGCAGTGATGAGATAGCCGGCATGCGGAATGGACACGCCGGCATCGGCGGCGATCGCCGGCAGCAGGCTGGAGAACACGAACCCCACGGTGCTCATCGCGAACGATCCCACGGCGAGCCAGACAAGGCGCTTGTCCATGTTCTCTTCCTTTGTTCAAGGTTTCTTGAACTATTGAACTTATCGCGATGTCATGTCAATACGCTGGCATAAACCTCCTGCCACGTTTGTCTCATGTGTGGGTGGCCCCTTTCGCGCAAGAGGGCAACGAGTTCGGCCTCGATAACACAGAGGTGATTTGCCAGACCTCCCGTCCCGGGTTGATCCAGCGGGAGGAGCGAGAGGCTATGCCATCGGTACCGGCAAACATTTCGGTCGGCCCCCTCGATCCGAACCATGCTTGGAATAGGACATCTTAGTGAGAACCTACTTTGTGCGCGTGGCAGCCGACAAACAGGTGGTTGGCGTGTTCGTTACGCCGTCCCTCCTCATGCTGGCGGTTCTGGTAGACGAGTGTTGCGATCCGAATATCTGCGAGTACGCGCCAGCCGGGATGGGAGGCATCATGGTCGAGGAGCCGACCACGGCAACATGGCCGCTGTCCGATCCAGCCAACGACGAACGGGGCAGGACACAGTTTGCGACAGGCCTGGAAGGCGGTGGCCTGACCCAGCAGTGGGAAGATGATCTACGGTTTGCACCGAACGGGCTGGTATGGAAGCCCCTGGCCTCCGCCTTGCCAAGCACACGAAGAGGCCGTGGCGCGAAATAATGTCGAGGATGGATACGGAGCCGTTCTCGGGAATGGTTCGACGCTACATCTCATCCACCGAACCGGCGCACGTCGATACATTTGCTGACGGGGCACTCGTCTGTATCGGCTACCATTATTCTCTCTCTCGCCGTCATGGAGAGTGCTTGGCAAAACGCTCCATCCTTCACGAACCGGTCGTAGAGCACGACACCCGATTCTCCTTGCCGATAAAGAATGGCAATGCCGTCGCGATCGAGAGCCTCCTGTACCTCGGCGCAGGTCATGCCCTGCACCATGTAGCGGACGATCGCCGAGGCATCGGAAGAGGCGATCGACAAAATTGCGGCCATTGCGAGCCTCATCGTAGCTGCAGTCCCCTTCGCATCCGGCGCACCGCATGAAAGCATTGGCAAATCAGTTCGGCAAGGGTGTTGCGATGAACGCCCGCGAAAGTCTTGCCGCGACCTGATCGCCGCCTGTCCACCCATGGTGAACGACTGCACCACAATCTGGCCCTAGGCGTGGACACTCTCCGCTCGCTGGCTGATTTGGCTGCTTCTGGCGTAGCATCGTGTCCTGGGATTGAGTATTCGTGGTTGCGTCTTCGCCGGCCTCGCCGAGCCAAGACTCCTTCCGGTACACCGGATCAGTTCCGCAACAGGTTTTCGCACGATGACCGCTACCGCCGCCAAAAAATCCACTGCACCCCAATGCCCGATCTGCGGCGGCACGGTTTTCGTCCCCGGCCCGAAGGGCCGCATGGCGCCGAACGGCAACCTGCCGCGCTGCGCCGGCTGCCAATCGCTCGAACGCCACCGGATTTTCCGGATCATGTTCGAAAAACTCGGGCCCGAAAACTTCGCTGGCTGGAAGGCGATCCAGTTCAGCCCCGACCCCACGGTCGATCCGTCATGGTTCGCAAGCCACGAGTTGTCGGTCTATGGCGAACCCGGCGGCATCGACATCCAGGCGATCGACCGGCCCGACGCCGCCTACGACCTCGCCATCTGCTCGCATGTACTCGAGCATGTCGGCGACGATCGCGCAGCGCTCCACGAGTTGCTGCGCATCGCAAGGCCAGAGGGCCTGCTGTATCTAGCATTCCCCGATCCGTTTCGCGAGGAGGTGACGCGTGATTGGGGTTTCCCAAAGCCGGAGAAACACGGACATTGGCGTGTTTACGGCGCCGATGTCGTGGAGCGCTTCGGCGTCTACATCCCGTCGCAGCCCGTGCTTGCCTATCGCGGATGGGACCCGGTCACCGGCGAATGGGACGGCGCGTTCCTGCTCCCAAGATCGGCTGCACGGTATCGCTGGATCGTCGAACGGCTCGGCGGCGCGGTAACGCTATTCGCCGGCCCGCCGCTCGGCTGATCGCGCCAAGCGCGTCCCACAGCTGCGCCGCCGGCCGCACTTCTTGTTATGCCACGGTAAGCAAATCTACTTGGGGTTGTGAAGCGAAATAGTTGTGCCTGCTCGAAATTTTTCTCGCAATTCGATTGCGGGAAAATGACGGAAGCCTTGCATTGCCTGCAATGCTTCAATTTTCAGCAAAGTATATTAGAAAACCCTTTTATTTGTGCTCCCGCCTGCACTTCATCCGAAGCGCCGTTGGAACATTCGCAAATCCGACGGAATCACAACCCACTGATATCATTAAACTCTTTTTAAGTCGGCTCTCGGGGTTGCATCCATCCCAAGAAGCAATATCTACCTGTCGGGCGATCTTATGAATATGAGGGAATTCCAACTATGACCGATGACTTCAACAAAACAGATACAATCGGGCTGACAGTAGACGTGATTGCAGCTTACGTCTCGAACAACCCGGTTCCGGTGTCCGAGTTACCTTCTCTGATCGCTCAAGTTCACCAATCCTTGGCCGGGCTCTCGACGGCCTCGGAGATGACGCCGTTAGAAAAGCTTACGCCCGCTGTTCCCATCAAGAAATCGGTGACCCCTGAGTACATCGTCTGCCTCGATGACGGGAAGAAGTTCAAGTCCCTGAAGCGGCATTTGAAGACGACGTTTGGGATCACACCTGAAGAATACAGGGCGAAGTGGAATCTGCCTGTCGACTACCCGATGGTCGCACCGGCCTACGCGGCCGCGCGTTCGGAACTCGCCAAGAAAATGGGGCTCGGCCGCAAACCCACGGCGGCCGAACTGGTAAAGCGGACGCGAAAGGCGGCCTAGTCGCAAGAAGAAGAGGCGGGTTGATCGCCCGCCTCCGGAAAGTTGTTCCCTAGCGGCCCGCGATGATGCTCGCGATAATTCCTGTGCCCAGGCTGATCAGCAGGAAGTCATTGTCGACGCGTACCCACTGCTGGCCACGACCGGGACGCCTGAGGCCGTAGCGGTAGTGATCACGGATCGCCTGCCTGCGCTGCCATTCAGGAACACGTTTCCCTCTGGACCAGTGGTACCGCTTGTTCTGATGTTTGCGCACCTCATGCCGCCTGGGTGCATGGAAATCCCACTTATGCTGTTGCGAATAATACTTGCCCTGACGCGGACCATCATGGCGCTGCTGAGCCTGGGCGACGGGAACCGCGAGCATGGAGATCGCAATCGCGGCAAGAACGGTTCGTTTGAACATTGATAGGTTCCTCGTTGTCGATGTGAGGAACCTAGCGATCGGACGATGAACCCAAACTGAACATGCTGATTACATTTTTGTAATGAAATCAAAGGTTAAGCAAGGCTGCTTAAACGGATCGTGCAGCACTACGCACGAACGCGCCGAAGCATCCCTGCTTTGATCTACTCCGTTAAGTCCTCGATCCGGATCGGAAAGCGGTGCGCCCTTGTTCCAGTCGCGTGCCAGATGGCATTCGCGATTGCGCCTACCGTGCCGGTGATGCCGATTTCGCCGACGCCCTTGATCCCCAGCGCATTGACGTAGGGGTCATCCTCGTCGACCAGCAGCGCCTCCATCGCGGGAATGTCGGCATGGACCGGGACGTGATAGCCGGCCAGGTCGGCATTCATCGGCCGGCCCGTGCGGCGGTCGTGGATCGCCTCTTCGTGCAGTGCGAAGGAGAGACCCCAGATCATCCCACCGTAAAGCTGGCTGCGCGCCAGCCTGGGGTTGATGATCCGCCCTGCGGCGAAAGCGCCGACGAGCCGCGTGACCCTGACCTGGCCGAGATCGGGGTCGACCTTGACCTCGGCAAAAACCGCGCCATGCGAGAACATCGCCCGCGCTTCCGCGTTGGCCGGATCCCGGCCGCCCTTGCCGTTCCCCTCAAGAGTCTGGAGACCAGCCCGCGCGAGGATATCGGAATAGCTCTCGCTCCGGGTCTCGTCCGCGCGGTGGTAAAGCCGACCGCCGTGAGCCTCGACCCCTGCATTGCCGGCGCCGAACAGCGGAGAGTCCGGGTCGTTGACGGCAATCTCGGCGAGCTTGCCGATGACGTCGGTACCCGCGCTGTGCAGCGCGCTGCCGGCCGTCGCGGTATGGCCCGAGCCGCCGGCGACTCCGCCGTCGGGAAGCTCCGATGAGCCGGCGCGAAACTCGACCTTATCGATATCGAGACCGAGCCCGTCAGCGGCTATCTGGGCAAGCGCGGTCCAGGCGCCTTGGCCCATGTCGGCGGCGGCGGTCTCGACCAGCGCGGTGCCGTCGCTGCGTAGCGTCGCGCGCGCCTCGGCCTGAAACATCGGCGCAGGGAACAGCGCACTGCCCATGCCCCAGCCGACAAGGAGACCGGAATCGTCGCGCATCTGCCGCGGCGCCAGGGGCCGGCCGGCCCAGCCGAACCGTTCGGCGCCTTGCACATAGCACTCGCGCAGCGCCTTGGCCGAAAATGCCCTGCCCGTCGCGGGATCCGTCTCGGCGTAGTTGCGCAGGCGCATTTCCAGCGGATCGATGCCGCAGGCCAATGCGGCCTCGTCCATCGCGCATTCAAGGGCGGCAGAGCCGGTGGCTTCACCGGGCGCCCGCATCGGGCCTGGCGTTCCGATATCGGCCCGCACCGCGCTGTGCCGGGTCGAGATTGCGGGACTGGCGTAGAGGTTGTGGGAAGCATTCGCGGCAGGCTCTATGAATTCGTCGAAGCTGCTGGTCATGGCCACGGCGCGGTGCTCCAGCGCCGTCAGCCGCCCCTCGGCATCGAGACCGAGCCGCAGACGCTGTTGCGTTGCTCCGCGATGTCCTACGGGTCCGAACATCTGGTCGCGGGGCAAGACCAGCTTGACCGGCCGCCCAAGCATCCGCGCCGCCAGAATGCAGAGGATCTGCGGACCGGCCAGGATCGCCTTCGATCCGAAGCCACCGCCCAGAAATGGGCTGCGCAGCAGCACGTTCTCGGCCGGAATGCCGAAGAACGCCGCAAATCCTGCTCGCGCCATCAGGATCGCCTGGTTCGGGGTGTCGATGGTCAGTCGGTCGCCGTTCCAGTCGGCAACGATGGCATGCGGCTCCATTGCGTTGTGATACTGGGCAGGCGTCTCGTATTCCGTCTCGATCAAGTGCGTGGCCGCCCCGAGACCGGCAGCCAGGTCGCCGCGATCGAAATCGGCCGGTGAGCCGATGCCGACAGTAGGCGGATTGTGGCGCTCGCCGTTTTCGAAGCCGATGCGCGCCGGCTCCACCTCATAGGTCGGGGCCAGAAGGCGGGCGCCCTCGGTCGCGGCTTCCAGCGTCTCGGCGACAACGACTGCGATCGGCTGCTTGGCATAGCGCACCCGCTCGTTCTGCAGCGCCTCGAAGCGGAAGCCGAACAGGCCGTGCTTGCCGTCCGGATCCATTGCCAGCGGCGGGCGGTTGGCAGGTGTGATCACGTCGACGACGCCGGGATGGGCTTTGGCCGCCGCGACATCGAGAGAGGCCACCCGTCCGCGGGCGATCGTGCTGACCGCGACGACGGCATGCAGCATCCCGGCGGGATGGTTGTCGGCGGCATAGGTCGCCGCACCGGTGACCTTGAGCAGGCCGTCGCGGCGGGTCAGAGGCTGGCCGCTGCTGGAGCCAAGACGGACGTGTGGCGCCGCTGGAAATGGAATGGTGTCAAGCATGAGAGAGGACCCCGGTGTCAGAGCTGAAGGCGGAGGCGGGCAGCGCGGGCATGCGTTTCGGCGTTCCGGCCGCCGCGAGCAGGAAGGCGCGTTTGATCACCCGCTTTGCAAGTTCGATCTTGAAGGCGTTGTCGCCCGAGGGCATCGCGTCGGCGAGCGCCGCATCTGCCGCTCGCGCGAAAGCCTCGACGTTCGGTGTTGCACCCAGCAACAGCGCCTCGGAGGCGCGAGCGCGCCAGGGTTTGGCGGCAACGCCGCCCAGCGCAAGCCGCGCCGAGCGTATCGTCCCACCCTCGATCCGCAGCGCCGCGGCGGCCGAGACGAGGGCGAAGGCGAAGGAGGTGCGTTCGCGCAGCTTCAGATAGCGGGCATGTGCGCGGAAGCCGGCCGCCTCCGGTGGGAGACGCAGTCCAGTGATCAGTTCGCCCGCCACAAGAACGCTTTCGCGCGCGGGCGTCGTACCGGGAAGCAGGTGGAAGTGTTCGAGCGGCACGTCTCGGCGCCCCCTCGGTCCCTCGATCTCGACCACCGCGTCAAAAGCGACGAGCGGGACGCAAAAATCGGATGGGTTCGTGGCGATGCATGCCTCGGACCAGCCAAGGACCGCATGCGTCCGGTTCTCGCCCGCCAGCGCCTCGCAGCCCGCACCCGGCTCTCGCCGGTTGCAGGCGCTTGCGGTGTCGTAGAAATACGCACAGCGGGTACGTTGCATCAAATTGCCGCCGACCGTGGCGGTATTGCGAAGCTGTGGCGAAGCGCCGGAGAGCAGTGCCTCCGCCACCGCCGGATGAGCGGTCGCGAAAGCCTGGTCGCGGGCCAGATCCGCATTGCGAACCATGGCGCCGATACGCACGCCGCCATCCGCCAGCATCTCGATCCGGTCGAGCCCAGGCAGCCGCGTGACATCGACGAGGCGGCTCGGTCGCAGTGCACCGACCTTCATCAGGTCGACGAGATTGGTGCCGGCGGCAAGATAGGCAGCGCCGGGTTCGGAGGCTGCCGCGACGGCTTCGGCCACCGATACAGGCCGGACGTAATCGAACAGGTTCATGCGACCCTCCGTTCTTCATTGGCAAGGCGCTGCGCATCGAGCACGGCCTCGACGATTCCGGCATAGGCGCCGCAGCGGCACAGATTGCCGCTCATGCCCTCGCGGATGCGTTCCGGGTCGTCCCCGGCCTCGCCCTCGCGGATCAACCCGACCGCGCTCATGATCTGACCAGGCGTGCAGAAACCGCACTGAAAGCCGTCACGGGCGATGAACGCTGTCTGTACCGGGTCGAGCCGATCGCCATCCGCGAGGCCTTCGATGGTCAGCACATCAGCGCCGTCGAGGCTAACAGCCAGCGCCAGGCAGGCATTGATCCGCCGACCGTCGACCAGTACCGTGCAGGCGCCGCATTGGCCGCGGTCGCAGCCTTTCTTCGTTCCGGTCAGGTCGAGCCGCTCGCGCAGAAGGTCGAGCAGCGTTACCCTCGGGTCGTCAAGTATGACGTCCTTGCGGACGCCATTAACCGTAAGGCAGATGGACAGAGTCATGGTTGCTCCGATCGGGATGTCTTCAGATTTGTATCGACGTGGTGGGTCGGCTGTGCGAGGCAGGCAGCAGCATTCTTTCGATGCAGGGCCTGCGTGCCACCAAGACAGAGGGTCGCGTCGGCCGTGCAGAAAGACTATACGGAGGATGCCTCCGTTTTGCAAGCGGTAATGGAATGACAGGAGAAATGGGACAGCAGTCCGAAAAGCCAAACCGGAAACCGCGCGCAGATTCCCTGCGAAACCGCGACCTGCTGCTTGTCGCGGCGCGGGACATCTTCAACGCGGGCGGTCCGGATGCGAGCCTCGAAGCCGTGGCCCGCGTCGCTGGGGTCGGCATCGGCACGCTCTACCGGCATTTCCCGACGCGCGAGGCCCTGTTTGAGGCTGTTTACCGCCGCGAGGTTGACCAGCTTGTCGATCTCGCCGGAGCGCTCGCCGCGGAAGGATCATCACCGCTGGAGGCGCTGCGCCGCTGGCTCCACGCCAGTATCGGAATGGTTGCTACAAAGAAGGGCATGATTGCGGCTCTGGCCCCTGCCACCGGCAGTTCGACCGAGCTTTTTGCAGATTCCGCCGCGCGGCTGACCCGCTCCGTCGACGGCCTGATGGCGGCGGCGGCCGCGGCCGGCCAGATCCGCGACGACATCGCGGCCGAGGACGTGATGCGTGCCGTGTTCGGCATGTGCTACACACGCGAGCAGCCCGGCTGGCAGGAAACGGTCATTCGCCTCGTGGACGTCTTCGTGGACGGCCTGCGCTTGCGGCGCAACGAAGCCGACTGAGCATCCCTATCCAGTCAGATTTTCGCCCGCAATCTCGACGGCTTAGCGCCGCAAAGCTGACTGCCCAGCGTCAAGATGGGCGCCAGCCGATGCTATTGCGCAAATTTCGCGGCGCTCCGGGTGGCCATATCGCTCAAGACTGCGTGAAGAAGCGTTCCAACTTCCCGTTCGGCGAGCCCGGGTGCAATTCCTGATTCGGACAATTGAATGAGAATTTGTTTGGCGGTGCTGCGCCAGAAGGCATTCGCTTCTTCCCCGTTCTTGGATTCCAGAACCCGGGCGATCCCCTCCACCAATTTCCGCCGCCGATGCAGCGGAAATGCACTTATGTTTGAATCACCCATCGATCACCTCACCCTTTCAACCCTGCGCATAAGCACTGGCTGGTTGAAAAAATTGGTTAACGGCGTTTTTTTGACGGGGTCGGCAATGGGATCGAAGCGCCCGATAGCCGATGCGTGGCAAGGGCCCGTAGGCGCCACTAGCTCTGTCGTTTCGGCGTCGAATCGCTGAGCGCCTCTGCGACGAAGGAAGCGGCAATCAAGTCATCGGCGTTGAGCCGCAGGGAACCCGCTTCGCCTCCCATCAAAGAAGCGACCTTTTGGAAAGCTTTCATCTCGTCCTCGGTAACCTGGGCGCTTCGCATTTTCGATGCGAGGTCTGCGACACGCACCTCTAGCATTTGTGAAGTTCCATTTTCCGTTTTGGCCATAGCGCTATCGTTCCTCCCACCATGGTTGCGAATTTTCGGATTTAGGCTCTCCAAGCGCGTAATCCGATCGAAGGTTCCGAGGCGACAAGTTCACTAAATGATACGAGGCGCAATGACGTGATAGCTGCGATGCTTCCCTAGATCCGCATGGCAACGCACGGATCTTGAGCACGGCAGGATTTGTCACGCACATGAGGTCCGGATGCCCCGAACGTGACAATCACATTCGGGCTCGGGCAACACTCAAATCTTGTGATCAACGGGTCCGAAGCTGTTTTACCCACACGCGAAGAAAGTTGCGTAAGCCCCGACCACGGAAGTTCCCGCATATCGCATGTTAGGCCTAAGCAGGTTGGTGTTGTGGGCTGTGGAATTCCTCCATCCTGAAAAAAGCTGCTGCGCATTTTGATAACGAAAACCAACGTTTTCCGTACATACTCCGCTGGTCCCAGCAGCCTTGGCCTGAGCTGATCTCTGGCGGAAACCATCGTGGCCGAGGGCACTCCGGGCTGCTTGGTGCTGGCTGTGCTGCCTCGCCAAAGCCTTCAACCCATCGTGAGCGACCAGGGGAGAAAGGCCGCGACTGGTCCTGTAGGAATTGATCAGGATCAGGGCCTGGGGGCCGAAATCGACTGTCGGAACCGCCGGCTGAATCGTACCGGCACAACCCGAAACCAGAGCCGCAACCGCAATTGTCTTTAGAATTTTCATTTCGGATTTTCTCAGCTTCGCGCCTGCCATTCATGAACGCCCAAATATGGCGCGTCCATGTCACCCGGAGCTGCCAATGGTCGCAGGAAACCCTTGGAAATCAACGGTAGTCATTTGCAACATAGCTCCAGCCGGGAAAGAGATAGCCGTCGCGGATTGGCCGCCGCTTTTAATCTCTCTCCTTCTCGTGGGCGCACCCGCAGCCGAAATTCAAACCTAGACTTGGCCAGGAACCCTGCGCCGTATTGAATCGAGCCCTGAACGCCTTTACTTTCGACCCATGATCTTGCCTCACCCTTCGATCGACCAGATCGACCTTGCCAATGTGCTGGCCGTGCTCGGCGACCAGACGCGGTTGGCCATCGTCGGCTATCTCGCCCGCAACGAAGGCGTGCCTATGAATTGCAGCCAGTTCCTCGATTTCGGCTCCAGGACCAATCTCAGCTACCATCTGGCCAAGCTCAGGGAAGCCGGCATCACCCGCACCGAGATTTCCGGCACCAGCCGCCTGATTTCGCTGCGCCGCGCCGATCTCGACCAGCGTTTCCCGGGCCTGCTGGATTCGATCGTCGCCGCTGCGGCGGAGACGCCGGCGGAGCAATTCAGCGAGACGACGGACCTATTACCCCGGCTTTAGATAAGCCGGGCCGGGCCTATTCCGCCCTCAGCCCGAACGCCGGCCGATTTTCGGAACGCTGCCCCTGAAGCCAGGCTCGGGAGTTGGTGCCTGCGCAAGCGCCCGCCGATGCCACTCGTTCATCAGCCAGGCGAGTTCGGCTCGACCCAACTCGAAATTGTCCTGCAGGATGCGCTTGGTCTTGGTGGGGACGCCTCGCCATGCGCTGGGGGCGATGACCTCGAACGTGACCACCCGAAGCCGACGTATCGTATCCTCGCGGAAGTCTCGCACTACGTCCTGCCACGATATGCGCGTCGTCCGGAAGACCAGTTTGCACGCCAAACCGTCAGCGTCGATCGTCAGGCTTCCTACGCCGGGCACGAGCATTGCGATCGCGACCCTGACCGTGAGCGCAGCAAAGAATGCCAGCAAGATGGCGAAACCGATCCACTCGTTCGTGTCCTTGCTTGCCACGACCACGGCCCAGGCGGAGGCCATCGTCAGACCGAGGCACAGTGCGAACGAAACAAGCTTCCTGCTCCGCTTGATTTGCAGCGTAACAGGCCCGGGAAAGCGGGCGAGGATAGTCTCGGCGCGAGGCTCGAATGGAGACAAGTGCGGCGATCTCCGGCCCCGACGCTCTCGGCGACCATGTGCATTGTAAGGCATATGCGCCTACCATGGGAAGTGCGACGGGCGGCCGTCGCGGCCGTGGTGAACATGTTGGCGCCACAAGCGGCATGATCGCCGACGAAGGTCGGTGCGTCGTATTTTTTTCCAACCCCTGTCGGAAAGCGGCCGCACCGGCCGTCCTTGGAATAATCTCGGGGTTTTGGCCGGGTTTTCTTTCAACGAGGAGAAATGCGATGAGGAAAATAATCACCGCGACATTCGTGAGCCTCGATGGCGTCATGCAGGCGCCTGGCGGTCCGGAAGAAGATCCGACCAGCGGCTTCAAGTTCGGCGGCTGGGTGTTTCCACACTTCGACGAGGCGACCGGCGGCGCGATGGACGAGATTTTAGGCCGGCCCTACGACCTTCTGCTCGGCCGCAAGACCTACGACATCTTCGCCGCGTACTGGCCTCACATCACCGATCCCCACGACACGATCGCCCCCATCTTCAACCGCGTCACGAAATACGTCGCCTCGCGCTCGAAGCCCGAGCTTTCCTGGAACAACAGCCAGTGGCTGGGAGACGACGCCGTCGCCGCGCTGAAGAAGCTGAAGGCCGAGGACGGTCCCGACCTGCTCGTGCAGGGCTCCAGCGATTTCCTGCAGACGCTGTGGGCACACGGCATGGTCGACGAGATCAACGTGCTGATCTTCCCGGTGCTGCTGGGCAAGGGCAAGCGCCTGTTCGGCGACGGCGTGGCCCCGGCCGGCCTGAAGCTGGTGAAGTCGCAGTCCTATCCGACCGGCGTGATCGTCGCCAAATATGAACCGGCCGGCGCGGTCAAGACGGGATCGTTCGCCCACGAAGAGCCGACCGAAGCCGAGCTCGAGCGGCGCCGGAACCTGCGCTGAGCGATTAGCCAGTCCTGCTCGGATAGCGTTCCAGTGTAGACATAAATATCCGCGACAACGCCTCGATCGCCGCGGCCCGGTCTATGCGGCCGGCTGCGGCGTCGTTCGCCAGTGCTTCGGCGGCGCCCAGGAAGCCGGCGAAAATGGCATTGCCCTCTGCCGGAGGGACGTCGACGAGCTGTCCGAAACCTTTGCGGTATTCCGCGATGTAGCCCTGGCGCAGCGACTGGCGGAACGCGGCTGTCTCCTCGCTGGCGGCGAGCGCATCGAAGGCAGCGCCCATTTCGGGTCCGATGTCGAGAACGCAATTGACGTAGGCTGACGCGAAAATGGCGGCGATGTCCGCCAGCGTAGCGCTGCCCGTGGCGAGCGCCGCTTCCCGCGCCGCGACCTGCCGGTCGTTGTATTCGTCGCACAGGGCCACCAGGAGCCCGGCCCGCGTGGCGAAATGCTCGTAGGCGATCGGCTTGCTCACGCCGGCGCGCTCGGCGAGATGGCCGAGCGTCAACGCTTCGGTTCCCTCCTCCGCGATGATCTTGTGCGCCGTGTCGAGCAGTTGCTCACGGCGCGCCGCCTTCGGCATTTTTCTGGTCGCTGGTCTATCCACAACTGCTCCGCTGGTACAACCGAAACCGGCCCCGCACGCTTGGAAGGCCGGACGCCGTCTCCTATGTTACCGATAGTAAGTTACGGATCGTAAGTTACCATCGGTACACTTCTATATAGGGGATTCTCATGACGATTGCAGCACGCGAAATTCATCTAAAGAGCCGGCCGGACGGGCTGCCCAGCCTCGACAATTTCGAAGTGGTGAGCCGCACCCTTCCCGAGCCCGCGCCGGGGCAGGTTCTGGTCCGCACGACTTGGATGTCTGTCGACCCCTATATGCGAGGACGCATGCGGGACCGGCCGAGCTACATCGCGCCGTTCCAGCTCGGCGAGGCGCTGGAGGGTGCTGCGGTCGGCGTGGTCGAGCGTTCCGCCGACGACCGGTTCAAGCCGGGCGATCTGGTCAGCCATTTTTCAGGCTGGCGCGACTACACCATCGTGGATGCGTCTGCTGTGTCGAAGATCGACGCCGCCGCCGCCCCCGAACCGGCGTGGCTCGGACCGTTGGGTGTTCCCGGCTTCACGGCCTATGTCGGCCTCGGACGCATCGGGGAGCTGAAGGCTGGAGAAACGATCTTCATCTCGGCCGCCGCCGGCGCCGTCGGCTCGATGGCGGTCCAGATCGCCAAGGCGAAGGGCGCTCGCGTCATCGCCTCGGTGGGCGGCGAAGCCAAGACAGCCTGGGTCCGCGACGAGTTGGGCGCGGACATGGTGATCAATTACAAGACCGCGGGCGATCTGACCGCCGCATTGGCCAAGGCCGCCCCGGAAGGCATCGACGTCTATTTCGACAATGTCGGCGGCGAGCATCTCGACGCCGCCCTGGCCAATGCGAAGGACCACGCGCGCTTCGTCATCTGCGGCATGATCGCCGGCTACAATGACGAGGGCAACGCCGACGCGGCGCGCAATCTCGCCCGCATCGTCATCAACCGCCTCTCGCTGCGGGGCTACATCGTTCTCGACCACTACGACCTGCTGCCGGAATTTACCGCCCAGATGACCCAATGGATCGCCGAGGGCCGCATCAAGTGGCGCGACACCGTGGTCGAGGGCCTCGACAACGCGCCCAAGGCATTCCTCGGCCTGTTCTCGGGCGACAACATCGGCAAGATGCTGGTCAGGCTCGGCGAGTGACGGCACGTCCGCTCGCGAAAAAACAAGTCGCGCAGAAATTACAGTTTACGCCTTCCGCAGCGCTCACTGGCAAGCAGCTTATGAGTTTACGGCCTGGACGACGCCTTGTAGATTGGACACATGGCGCTCAAACGGATGGACAACGTAGGAATCGTCGTCGAAGATCTCGAAGGGACGATTGATTTCTTTCGCGAGCTCGGCCTTGAGCTCGAAGGGCGGGCCACGATCGAAGGCGAATGGGCCGGACGTGTCACTGGACTGGGCGATCAGCACGTCGAAATTGCCATGATGCGCACGCCGGACGGCCACAGCCGGCTTGAGCTATCCCGCTTCCTCAGGCCGCCTGTCGTCGCGGATCACCGCAACGCCCCGGTTAACGCTCTGGGCTATCTCCGCGTCATGTTCACCGTGGACGACATCGACGAGACGCTTGAAAGGCTCCGCAATCGCGGCGCGCAGCTCGTAGGCGAAGTAGTCCAATATAAAGACGTGTATCGGCTCTGCTACATCCGCGGGCCTGAAGGGCTTCTCATCGGACTCGCCCAAGAACTCAGCTGAGCCCAATACGACAACAATGACGAAGGGCGACCAATGTCAGCGAGCGCGTTTCACAAAGGGTTCGTTGTTGGGCTCGACGTATCGCAAGGCTCCCCTTCCAGAGTCCTGAATCAAGCACTTGCTCACCTGGCAAGCAGTTTTATGAGTTCACGGCCTGGTTCTCCAACCCTTCGAGCAGCGTGACGAGGGCGGCGTCCAGGGGGTCTGGGCCGACTTTCTCGAGCTGGAACAACCCTTCCATAGTCAACATGGTGATGCCATGCATTTGCGCCCAGCAAGCTGCCGCCTGGCCCCGCACGTCGCGCTTGCGCAGCACTCCGCCAAGGATAGGGATAGCTGTCGTTGTTCCCACTATACCTGTCGCCGGATTCGTCCATGAACCTGGCGGCGTCTCGATCATGTCAGTCCTGAATACAATCCGATCCTCAGGTCCACCACTTTCGATCCAGTCGTATCCTTCGCCTACAATGATTGTATCAGGCTCCCCGTCGTCTGCTAGCAGGTAGTAGTCGATTTCGCCTTCACCGCCTTCCAGGATGTCTATTCCGAAGTCATCACTGAGTTCGTCACTGCCACTGCCGCCTATTAGGTGGTCATTTCCCAGGCCGCCATAAAGAAGATCATCACCTCCGCGCCCCTTGATTATGTCATCACCCCCAAAACCCATAATGACGTCGGTACCGGAATAGCCGCTTACAGGTCCCGAGCTTTGGTTGTCTCCGATAACATGAACCCCGTTGGCCAGTTCTATGTCGTAAAGCCCATAGTCATGCGAGGGAAATAGTGAAGCCGACGCGCCAGCGTCTATTATACTCTGAAGATACTGAGTTGCCTCCGGGCCGCTGATGGACTCCGCCGTCAAGGTAGCCTCGATGAGCGTGATGGCGCCGGTTACCGGACCTGCCTCCACGAGATCGTCCCAAAAAGCAGCTTTCTTTTCTGGCGTATCGAGCGCGTTCAGTACAAAATTCGGTACCCAAGCGTCTACTGCAAGGCCATGATCCACGAACACATCGTTATGGTACTCTTGGATTTCTTGCCAACCTATGTCTCCGCCGTCACTGCGGGCTAAAAAATCCGCACGCATCAAGTCGAGGCCAATTTGAGCAACTTTCTCGCCTCGCGTCTCGTACGGAAAAACTGCGGTTCCGCTTGACTCGACCATATAGATGTTCGCGGCAGCACCCATCAGCGTATCCGCACTGACGATACCAAGCGCTTGTGTGCCGTATGGCTCGTTAAACGATGCCAGCAATCCGTAGTATCCTATGCGATCACCCGCGTCTACATAGTAAGAAAGCCAGCCGATTTGCTCTTGGTTCAATCCCATATCAATACTCCCGATTTTTCTGATATTTCTTCAATGTATACGCACGATAGGAAGGAAGTAACAATATTCTTTATCTCTTTCCATTTTGCAACATTGTCTGCGTCATAGGACGCAGTTACATCAATGTTTCTATAATCAAAAAGATGCTGACATTGTGGAAATCTTCCCGGCATCGGCGCGTCACATCTAAAAAAATCGGTGAATCTACCTCCAGATTGCGCGATATAGGTGCGTTTTCGTTCCCATGTTGAAGTCTTTCGATTGAGAACTTCGAACAATCCATCGATCTGGGAAGGCTGGAGTTCGAGAGGCGGCATATCGAACGACCAAGGAAGTCCAGTCATGATGCGCACGCTACCGGCGATCACTTTTTCCAGGCTATACCGGTCGTGCAGCAGGAAGCGGAACGATGGCGGCAGATCGCTCGGCTTGATTGGCTTGCCGGCCAGAGTGTGCCGCATCGACCACGGGAGGGGACCGCCATCCATCTGCATCACAAAATTTTCGCCGGATTGCCTGCTGGGCATCTCGCCAGGGTCTAGCGAGAAGGGCCATGCCTGATAATCTTGAGGAAAAACGAGACGAACGCTGACGGCCGGGTCGAACGATGCGGGAGGCGAGCTCCGCGGCCCTTCATCCTCTATGATCACCTCTGTTGGCGGCCCGGCCTCCTGGAAAGCAGCACAACTCGGCTCGGCTTTCACTTGCACGACAACCGGACCTGCAAGCGCAAATAACGCTATGCTACCAAACAATATTTGTTTTCTGGCCGCACTTCTGACCATTCGACTTGCCCTCTTAAACCCGCATAAAAATACATTCCACAGACTTACGGCAAATTCAATGGAAATATCAAGTCTAACCAATGTTTCTTTGCACTACATTAGACGATTAAAATATCGCAGGAAAGGATGTTATTAAAAGATTAACCAAGAAGGGACTGCACAATAGTGGGCGGGCTTAAACGAGAAAGGGCGGCTCATGGGGATGCTTTCGCTGTGCTCCCTGGCTGGATCGCATAGCCTGCCAGCGTAAACTTCAGCGGCGGCCCGGACGTTCTACAGATGCCCCGCTCATCATCGGCTTCTAGGATCTCAGGGAGCAGACGCGTGTTCCGGGCGGCCCGAGGGAGCGTCCCGAGCCTCAGCTCGGCCGAGCTCGAAAGGCGCATCAATGGCCTGCGAGAAGCCAATGGAATGGTGGTGAGGGTCGACTCTACCCTAAGCGGGAAGGTCGGCTTACGAGAAGAGCCGGGAAAGTCGGCAATTGGCGCAACCTGCTCGTTCCGATCAAAGAGACAGACGGCAGAGAACCACCAATCTCAGCCGTTCGCGTTTATGAGTTCCCGGCTCAGCCTTGCTGCAAAAGTGCCTGCGCCAACTCTTCCCATTCCGCTTCGGCGCCGGCAGAGCGCGCCGAACCTCGAAACCGCCAAGGTCGCGGGAACGCGGAACGATGAGGGTTTCGATCGCGTCGAGGCCAACCTCATCGGGGCAGCCCGGTTCGATTGCTGGGTTCCAACTCATGCGCGTCATCCTCTCCTGGGCTTCCGGGCGGCCTCGCCCCTCGCCGATGAGAAGGCGAATGCCCGGTTTCCGTCAATCTGCACGGCGCGAGCGGGTTGAGTACTACCCGCCCGACGACGGCCCGAACTAGCGAGCGGCTGTCTCCGCAGCTAGCCACGCAATGCGCCAAGCTGTGTCGCGGAAAGTGGAACGAGCAGGCAATGTCGCTGAGGTCGGCGGCTCGCAGGAGAGCCACGGTCGCGCGCCGTCTGCCAAGGCTCCGCGGATGTCAGTGCTTTACCGGTCGAGACCCCAGAGGTGGGGATTTCGTTCGAAATGCTCGATCAGCATTTCGGTGAGTATCCGTATCTTCCGTGCCGGATGCTGACCCGGGGGGCGGATGACATATGCACCCGCTGGCGGTGGCGGATACCGTGTCATGATCGGAACGAGCGCGCCGGTGGCCACATAGTCATAGGTGATGCAATCGGGGAGCCAAGCGATGCCGAGTCCTGCTGCTGCTGCGGCGGCGAGCGCCGTTGCGTTGTCGGCCTTGAACCTGCCCTGCGGCTGAACCATGACGATCTTGTCGCCATCCAAGAGTTGCCAGGCTTCGGTTCCCTGCATGAGGGCCTGATGGGCAACGAGCTCCTCCGGCGTCTCAGGCGACCCATGCGCTTTGATGTAGTCCGGACTCGCGACCAGCTTCCCGTAGATCGGCCCAACACGTCTCGCGATCAGGTTGGAGTCCTGAAGGTAGCCAACCCGGATTGCACAATCAAAACCCTCGGCGATGAGATCGACGAAGCGATCGCTGTAGGAGGTATGGATGTGGAGGTGCGGGTGGTGTCGCGCCATATCCGCGAGCACGGGGGCGAAGTGAGTCGGGCCGAAAGAAATCGGCACGGCGATTCGCAGGCGGCCGCGAAGGTCACCGGCGGGTAGAATCGTTTCCTTGGCCAAGTCGATCTCGGCGCTGACCCTGGCTGCGTGGTCGCGAAACGTGACCCCGGCTTCGGTGAGAGCGGCGCCGCGGGTGGTTCGTGCAAGGAGTTGGGCGCCAAGTTCCGCTTCAAGCCGGAACAACCGCCGGCTGACGATTGACTTGGAGACGCCGAGCCGGCGCGCAGCGGCCGATACGCCCCCTGCATCGGCCACTGCGACGAATGTCTGTAGATCTTCGATGTCCAATTCGGCGTTCCTCGGTTCGCGACACAGCTTCCCCGAATATGGCACTACCGCATCGCCAAAAGGAACAGCAAATTGCGTCCAGGCAACGTCGCCGCTGGCGCATGTCTCCCGTGAACCCATTGCCGTCCATAGCGGCAGAGAAAGGAAGTCTTGATGACCCCTCGTAACGGACTTGATTCGCTTCTTCGTCCCGAAGACTCGGTCCTCGTTCTGATCGATCACCAGCCTTATCAACTCGCAAACCTGAACAGCCACGATCCGCACATGGTGGTCAACAACACGACCGCGCTGGCGAAGCTAGCAAAAGCCTTCAATGTTCCGACCATTCTCACCAGCGTGATCGCGGCGCGCGGCGGACTCCTCTTTAAGCAGATCACCGACGTATTTCCGGACCAGGAAGTCATCGATCGCACCTGGGTGAACACCTGGCAGGACGAGAATGTGGTGAACGTCGTCAAGGCGACCGGCCGCAAGCAGCTGATCATCGCCGGCCTGTGGACCGAGGTCTGCGTCGCAATGCCTGTTATCCAGGCCGCCGGCGAAGGCTGGGACGTGACCGTGATCACCGACGCGTCGGGCGGGATTTCGAAGGAGTCTCACGAAGTTGCCATCCAGCGAATGATCGCGGCTGGCGCAAACATGATGACCGTGATGGCGCTCGCTGGCGAATGGCAACGCGATTGGGCGCGCACCGAGCATGTCGAGGGGCTGACCGAGATTCTCATCCAGCACTTCGGCGGCAGCGGCATCGCGTATCTTTGGGAGCAGCAGCTGCTCAACACGCCGGTGGCAAGCGACGCGGGCTAACCTGAATAGGGATGACGAGCATTCAGAACGATGCGTCGCAAGGAAGTTGAACACGCATCGGGCCTCGTCATCCCACGCTTGTTGATCGGCCCTTGAACGGAAAAGCTGCACCTGCTGGGTCCGGCTGGCCTGGGGAGCGCGCCTAAAAGCGGACTGACGGGTTTCCACCAATCTCAGCCGTTCGCGTTTATGAGTTCACGGCTCAGCCTTGCTGCAAAAGTGCCTGCGCCAACTCTTCCCATTCCGCATCGAGCGTCAAGGTCGACGGTTTGGCGCCGCAGCGGCGATACCAGTATTCCGCATTCGACTGATCGCCTTCCTTGCGATGGAGGTAGGCATGCACATGCATGCCCGCGGTGTCATCGTGCTCCTGCGCGCGCTCGTGCGCCTTGTTCCAATCGCCTTTTCCATCCCACCACAGCGCCTGCAATGCAGCGCTCAAGCCGGCGGGCGGCTGTGGCTTTGCGATCGGATCTCTGAAGGTTTGCAGATCCATTTTTGCCGCCGTCGTGAAGGCCAGGGCCGATAATACCAGCGCCGCCGGCCGAGCGGTAGCGTGTAGCGCGCGATTGCCGGAATGACCGCATGGGGTCTGGAGAGCCGGTTCAAATCATTGTCGGCTTTCAGGGTGTCGTCCGGCTTCATCGCCGGCACGTCCGGAGGCGGGTTTACCTCTTGCCTTCCTGCTGGCGCTGCTCGGTCCCGGCGCCGCCGGTGAAACGCCTCACGGCGCGCTGCATGGCGCCCCACTGTTCGCCTTCGTCGAGTCCCCGCTGCTTGTGGTATCTCATGTGGAAATAGGCGATCCCGTCGACCCTGCGCCACCAGTCCCCCGGCCGCTCGACCGACAGGCCGACGCGCCGGCGTTTTTCGCCGTTCACCGGGGCTACGCCCGAAAAGTCCGACCTGGCGTAGAAGCTGTGCAGCGCCCTTCCCTCCCCGTCGACCAGCACCGCCGCCGCGCCCAGCGTATCTTCGCTGACGGTTTCTCCGCCTCTGAACTCGAAATGGATCGTCGCCTTTCCGTCCTCATCGACATGCAGCCAGGAAAGGCCCTCCTCGCTGCTCCTGCCGTAGCGCCATCGGAAGGACAGCCGGTCCGGCCCCTGCAGCGTCTGCACGACCTTGTTGAACGGCGGCGGCAGCGTTCCGAAGGGAACGAGATCGCCATAGGGCTTCTCGATCACCACGATCAGCCTATCCGGATCGTCGCGGTCCGGAAAGACTGTGTAGGCTGAAGCCGGCCCGACCGCCGAAATCATCGCGATCAGCACCGTCGTCGGCAGGAGCCGCATTGGGTTGTCGTCCTTTCCCCGCCCGGGATATTCCCAGCCGCAAGCCGTAGGCGCAAGCACGATGCGAATGCGCGCTCTACCTCACTCGCCGTCGTCCCGAGGCACGGCGAGCCCGGAGGTCTTCTCGTCCTCGCTTGCCTGCGGCCGCCGCGCGCGCTTTTCCGTCGCGTCCGCCTGCTTCAGCGCATCGCCCTTCCAGCTCTCGTCCTTGTCGCGTTCGCGCAGTTCCTTCTTGATCTGGCTCCTGCCCTTATGGCCGCGCTCGACGGCCGCCTGTTCGTTGCGCATGGTTATCCTCCTTGATCCCTTTCGGTGTAGGCCAACGCGTCCCAGGCGGGCATGTTCCAAAAGGCTGCGACCCGTTTGCGGGTCCGCATTTTCGGGGTTACGCGCGCCAGAACATTTGCCTATAAGGCGCCCTTAGCCTGACTTCAGAAATCGCAGCGCCGCCGGCCGGGCCCCCGCGCCGGATTTTCGCGCGCAAGCCCACCCGCGACGCGTTAGCGCGCGAAACAAAGAACCACGGACCTCGCTCATGCCAAAACGCACCGACATCAAGTCGATCCTGATCATCGGCGCCGGCCCGATCGTCATCGGCCAGGCCTGCGAGTTCGACTATTCCGGCACCCAGGCCTGCAAGGCGCTGAAGGCCGAGGGCTACCGCATCATCCTGGTCAATTCCAACCCGGCCACCATCATGACCGACCCGGAACTGGCCGACGCAACCTACATCGAGCCGATCACGCCCGAGGTCGTGGCAAAAATCATCGCGCGCGAGCGCCCCGATGCGCTGCTCCCCACCATGGGCGGCCAGACCGCGCTCAACACGGCTCTGTCGCTGCGCCGCATGGGTGTGCTCGACCGCTACAATGTCGAGATGATCGGCGCCGACGCGCACGCCATCGACAAGGCCGAGGACCGCGCCCTCTTCCGCGAGGCGATGAAGAAGATCGGCCTCGAAACGCCCAAATCCATGCTCGCCAACGCCACCGGCCCCAAGGACGAGGACCGCCGCCGCCATGAGGCCGAGCGCGCCGAACTGAAGGCCTCGGGTGCTGCCGACATGGACGCCGCCCTCGACGCGCTCGAGACCACCTGGAACCTCGGCGAGGGCGACCGCAAGCAGCGCTATATCGGCCACGCCATGGCCATCGCCGCGCAGGCGCTCGACCATGTCGGCCTGCCCGCCATCATCCGCCCCTCCTTCACCATGGGCGGCACCGGCGGCGGCATCGCCTACAACCGCGCCGAATTCTTCGACATCGTCCAGTCTGGCCTCGACGCCTCCCCCACGACCGAAGTGCTGATCGAGGAATCCGTACTGGGGTGGAAAGAATATGAAATGGAAGTCGTGCGCGATAAGGCCGACAACTGCATCATCGTCTGCTCGATCGAGAACATCGACCCGATGGGCGTGCACACCGGCGATTCGATCACCGTCGCGCCTGCGCTGACGCTCACCGACAAAGAATACCAGATGATGCGCAACGCCTCGATCGCGGTGCTGCGCGAGATCGGCGTCGAGACCGGCGGGTCCAACGTGCAGTTCGCCGTCAACCCCGCCGACGGCCGCCTCGTCGTCATCGAGATGAACCCGCGCGTCTCGCGTTCCTCGGCCCTCGCCTCGAAAGCCACCGGCTTTCCGATTGCAAAAATCGCGGCAAAACTCGCGGTCGGCTATACACTCGACGAGCTGGAGAACGACATCACCGGCGGCGCGACGCCGGCCAGCTTCGAACCCTCCATCGACTACGTCGTCACCAAGATCCCGCGCTTCGCCTTCGAAAAATTCCCCGGCGCCGAACCCACCCTCACCACCGCCATGAAGTCCGTCGGCGAGGTCATGGCGATCGGCCGCACCTTCCAGGAATCCCTCCAGAAGGCGCTCCGCGGCCTCGAAACCGGCCTCACCGGCCTCGACGAGATCGAAATCCCCGGCATCGGCCACGGCGACGACAAAAACGCCATCCGCGCCGCCCTCGGCACGCCGACGCCCGACCGGCTGCGCATGGTGGCGCAGGCGATCCGCATGGGCACCTCGCTGGAAGAGGTGCACGACATGTGCAGGATCGACCCGTGGTTCCTGGAGCAGATCGACGGCATCATCGCCATGGAAGCCCGCATCCGCGAGCACGGCCTGCCCGCCGACGCCGTCAACCTCCGCATGCTGAAATCCATGGGCTTTTCCGACGCCCGCCTCGCCTCATTGACCAAGACCGACCCCGAAGCGGTGCACAAGCTGCGCGAAAAGCTCGACGTCCACCCGGTCTATAAGCGCATCGACACCTGCGCCGCCGAATTCGCCTCGCCCACCGCCTACATGTATTCGACCTACGAGACCCCCTTCGCCGGCCAACTCGCCAACGAGGCCCAGGTTTCCGACCGCAAGAAAGTCGTCATCCTCGGCGGCGGGCCGAACCGCATCGGCCAGGGCATCGAGTTCGACTATTGCTGCTGCCACGCCGCCTTCGCGCTCGCCGAGGCCGGCTACGAATCGATCATGATCAACTGCAATCCGGAGACGGTCTCGACCGACTACGACACCTCCGACCGCCTCTATTTCGAGCCCCTCACCGCGGAAGACGTGCTGGAGATCCTGCGCGCCGAGCAGGCCGCCGGCACGCTGCACGGCGTCATCGTCCAGTTCGGCGGCCAGACGCCGCTGAAGCTCGCCGACGCGCTGGAGCAGGCCGGCATTCCGATCCTCGGCACCTCGCCCGACATGATCGACCTTGCCGAGGACCGCGACCGCTTCCAGAAGCTCCTGCATAAGCTCGGCCTTTTGCAGCCGAAGAACGGCATCGCCTGGTCGGTCGAGCAGGCCCGCACCGTCGCCGGCGAGCTCGGCTTCCCGCTGGTGGTGCGCCCCTCCTACGTGCTCGGCGGCCGCGCCATGCAGATCATCCACGACGAGACGATGCTGCAGTCCTACCTGCTCGACACCGTGCCCGGCCTGGTGCCGGAGGACATCAAGCAGAAATACCCCAACGACAAGACCGGCCAGATCAACACGCTGCTGGGAAAAAACCCGCTGCTCTTCGACACCTATCTGTCGGGTGCCATCGAGGTCGATGTCGACTGCCTCTGCGACGGCAAGTCGACCTTCGTCTCCGGCATCATGGAGCACATCGAGGAGGCCGGCATCCATTCGGGCGATAGCGCCTGTTCGCTGCCGGTCCACACGCTCTCGACCGAAATCGTCGACGAGCTGGAGGCCCAGACCGCCGCACTCGCCAAGGCGCTCAATGTCGGCGGGCTGATGAACGTGCAGTTCGCCATCCAGGACGGCACGATCTTCATCCTCGAAGTGAACCCCCGCGCCTCGCGCACCGTGCCTTTCGTGGCCAAGACCATCGGCAAGCCGATCGCCAAGATCGCCGCGCGCATCATGGCCGGCGAAACCCTCGACGAGGCCTTCGCTGCCTATGGCGCGAAGCCCGACGCGCGCAACCCCGGCCACATCGCGGTCAAGGAAGCCGTTTTTCCATTCGCCCGCTTCCCCGGCGTCGACATCCTGCTCGGCCCCGAAATGCGCTCCACCGGCGAGGTCATGGGCCTCGACTACGACTACGCGCTGGCCTTCGCCAAGGCGCAACTCGGCGCCGGCGTCGACCTGCCGCGCTCCGGCACCCTGTTCGTCTCGGTGCGCGACGAAGACAAGCCGGGCATTCTACCGGCGGTCAAGCGCATTGCGGGCCTCGGTTTCAAGGTGCTCGCCACCGGCGGCACCCAGCGTTTCCTCGCCGAAAACGGCGTCGAGGCCCAGAAAATAAACAAGGTTCTGGAAGGCCGCCCGCACATCGAGGACGCGATCCGCAACCGCCAGGTCCAGCTCGTCTTCAACACCACCGACAGCCAGAAGGCGGTGTCCGACTCAAAATCGATCCGCCGCGCCACGCTGATGCAGAAGGTCCCCTACTACACCACCCTCTCCGGCGCCGCCGCCGTCGCCGAAGCCATCGCCGCGCTGAAGGCCGGCAATTTGGAAGTGCGCCCGCTGCAGGAGTATTTTTAAGCACCAACGCCCACCCTCCCCCTTGCGGGGAGGGTCGATCCGCCAAGCGGATCGGGGTGGGGGTGGTTCCGCTGGGCGCGAGCGTCGCGATTAGCCAATCTCCCCCTTGAGGGGGAGATGGCCGGCAGGCCAGAGGGGCGTCGTTGACAGTTGCACGCGACGCCGAAGCTGCTTTCCCCTCATCCTCATCCTGAGCGCACCAACGCTCCTCATCCTGAGCTTGTCGAAGGATGGAGGCGCAACGCCGAAGCCGCCCCCCTCTCCCCGTCACTATACGGGGAGAGGATGCCGGCAGGCAGGTGAGGGGCAGCGCCAGCTTCCGAACCGTTCTCTCCGCCCCGGGTCAATTCGCCCCGGCAAAAGTGAGAAAGACCGTCCGGTGCTGATATAAAAGTACAAATGGCCGACGCTTCATCGTAGCGAATTCAATTCGTGAGCAGCTTTTTCGAGTCTTTGACTTGCTTTTTAGGCATAAGCCATTGACAATACTTTTTAAAAAACGAATCAGGGGGATGAATAAGCCTTATAGATATTCCAGATTCCCGCGAGACTTTCCATTCGCGGAACCCTGCCTTTGGCGCCGACGTGCGGTCACTCCATGGCAGCCATTTTTCTTGCGGAGGCAATTTGTTCTCTATATGTTCTAGACATGCCGACCATGAAGCGCATTCGTGATCCTATCCACGGACTTATCACCTTCGACCTTGAGGACGAGGTTGATCGCGCCGCGTGGCGCCTCATCGACACTCCCGAATTTCAACGCTTGCGTCGAGTGAAACAGCTGGGCGTTTCAGAGTTCACCTTTCCGGGTGCAACCCACTCGCGTCTTGCTCATTCGATTGGCGTGTTCCATATCGCTCGGCGGCTCATGAAGGTTGCAGAGCGTTATGTAGCCGGAGACAAGCGAAAGCCTCATCGCATGCGTGCCGCGCTGCTGGCGGCACTCCTACATGACCTTGGTCATGGGCCGTTCAGCCACGCCTTCGAGAATGCCGAAAAAGCTCGATTGCCGAAGGACCGCTACCGCGACCACGAAGATTGGACCGCTGAATTGATCTGTCGGAAAGCCGGCAATGTCCGAAGCATTCTCAAGGAAGAATTTGGCGTCGACGGCTCAGTGGCGGACGATATTGCGGCCATGCTTAGTGTCCGTTCCAAAAAGAGTTGAGTGATTTCAGCAGGTTGTGATTCCGTCGGATTTGCGAGATCCGATGGAGATCACGATGGCCTGGACTGAAATCACCCGTGCGCATTATGAGCGGCGTTGCGCCCGTTACGCAAGCGATCTGACCGATGCGGAGTGGGCGCTGATTGCGCCGATGATGCCGTCGGCGAACCGCATCGGCCGGCCGCGCAAGACGGACCTGCGCGAGGTCGTGAACGCACTTCTTTACCTCGCCTCGTCGGGCGGCGCGTGGCGATTGCTGCCGAAAGACTTCCCACCCTTTTCAACGGTGCAGAAGTACTTCTATCGCTGGCGTGAGGAGGGCCTGTTGCGGACCATCAGCAACAGCCTCGTCATGGCGGCGCGCGAGGCCGAGGGTCGGGAAGCGAGTCCGACGGCGGGCGTGATCGACAGCCAATCGGTCAAGACCACGGAAAGCGGCGGAATTCGGGGCTTCGACGCAGGAAAGAAGATCAACGGGCGCAAGCGTCACATCGTTGTCGACACCATCGGGCTGATGGTCGGTCTCGTCGTCCATGCCGCCGATATCCAGGACCGGGACGGCGCACCGGCTGCCCTCAAGACCATTCTCGAACGCTGGCCGTGGCTGCGACACGTCTTCGCCGACGGCGGCTATGCCGGGCCGAAGCTTAAGGGCGCGATGCAAAAGATCGGCACGTTCACCCTGGAGATCGTCAAGCGGACGGACAAAGCCAAAGGCTTCGAGGTCCTGCCGCGCCGCTGGGTCGTGGAGCGCACATTCGCATGGCTGGGGCGATGCCGCAGGCTGGCTAAGGACTGGGAGAAATCCATCGCCTCCGCAGAAGCCTGGTTATACGTCGCCCACATTCGCCTGCTCACACGCAGGCTCGCAAGAGCTTGATATCAAAACATCCTTTTTGATTCAGGCTCTTAGAGGCGATGAGCAGGATCTATATTCCTCTGTTGTGTCGAGTTCATTTGATGCGGATCGCCTTGACTATCTTCAACGCGACAGAATGATGACTGGGTCGGGAGCCGGCGCCATCGATTTCGACTGGCTGTTGGACAACTTGAGAGTCGAGGATGTCCCAAGCAGCAGCGGCGATGATCCGCAAGATAGCGGTGGCAAGCCTATTCAGGTGTTCGCCTTCGAAGAGAAAGCGCTGCAGGCGGCCGAGAATTTTATTCTCGCGCGCTTCCATCTCTATTCTCAGGTCTACCTTCATAGAACGACACGAGGCATCGAGCAGATGCTGACAGCTTTCCTTCTGGCTTTTAGCGAAGAGGCCAAAAAGGGGGCAAATGCAGATCTTGCGGTACCCGAGGATCACCCCCTTCGGGCCTATTACATGAAAGCCACACCTGACCTGCAAAGCTACTTCGCACTCGATGACGCTGTTGTGTGGAGTGCGTTGGAGATATCTGCTGCGAAAGGCAATGGGCCGATTCGGGAGTTCGCGGAGCGTCTGTGCTCGCGAAAGCTCTTGAAGGCGGTATCCATAGATATGGTGAACCCGCAGCCGACTGACGTTGCGCGAAGGAAATTCATTGATCAAAATATGAAAGGTGAAATCGGAAAATCGATTTTCGAGGATCGAGCGCCGTTATCAATCTACAAGGATCCAAGCAAGGAAACTGTGAAGCCTCACAAACGCGTCTACGTGCGACGCGATGGTAACAAGGTAGTCGACATCACATCGTTGTCGAAACCCGTTGCAGCCTTATTCGCGGACCAAGAAATACTTCGTTACTACTTTATTAATGAAAATGACCGAAAAAAGGTCATCAACATCACGGGAGAGAGCCATGCCGGAACTTGATGATCTGGTAGTCGGCACCGTCGCACTGGCAGGCGGTGAGCTTGTCGGTCGTATTCGGTTGCAGAAGGTAGTCTATCTTCTGGACCAACTGGGTATGGGGAGCGGTGCGGCTTTCGAGTACCACCATTATGGACCTTATTCCGAGGCTATCTCGGATGCAGTCACGGACGCAAAATTCTGGGGTCACCTTAAGGAAGATGTGAAATTCCGCGTTACCGACGGCGCACCCTACAGCACGTTCAAGATATCTACGCAGGTAGCCCCCATCAATCTCGGCGATTTAACCGCTGAGGATGCTAGACACCATTTGGAGAAGTTTGCCGGCTACTCCTCTACTGTGCTGGAGTTGGCGGCGACCGTGCATTGGCTCGCCTTCGTGGAGAAGGTTTCGGACTGGCGCACTGAAGTCGAGGTTCGAAAGGCGGGCAAGACAGGAAACGGACGTTTGCAACAAGCGTTGTTGTTGCTAAAAAATATCGGCCTCGCACCAGTCGAGCCTCTATAAGGGGGAAGGGTGGGCACTTCTTTTGCCGATGAATCCAGGCAAGTGTGGCGCGCCAGAGATGACACCCGCATGGCCGCGCGGGTAGCTCCGGCCCCGCCCGCCCCTCCCCCTCACGCCACCACCAACCCCGGCTTCGCCTCCCTCGGCCCGCGATCGTCGATCTCAACATTCCAATCCGGACGCCCCTCCGGCGTCATGTCGATAAAATTCCAAACCGGCTCCAGCGTGCCGAAGGCGCGTTCGTCCTGGCCGGGTTCACTCTTGGCGAAATGCAATTCCGAGCTCCAGAAGTGGCGGATGCCGTCGGCTGAGCGATGGAACACATGCAGCACCGGCTGCTGATAGCCTTCCTCGTCCTCGCCGTGATAGTCCCGTTTGAAGCTGTTGCCCGCCGCCGACAGGAAGCGCACATGCCGCCAGCCCCTCTCGCCGGCAAAGGTCAGCAGCCGCTCCAGCGGCGTCTTGGCGATGACGACGAAGTTGAAGCCGGCGGCCTCCAGATGCGCCGCCGCGCCATCCCACTGGTCGACCAGCGCGGTGCAGGACGGGCACGGCGAATCCTCACGCGGCAGCCCGGCGAAAGCGCCCTCGGCCGGTTTCGGCCGCGGATCGGTCGGATAGCGGGGGAACATCATGTCATAAGCGATCAGCGTGTCGCGCCCCGGCGCGAACAGCTCTGAAAAGCGGATGCGCGCGGGCTTGCCGTCGGCCCCCAGCCCATCAAAAACATAATCCTCCTTCAACATGCCGCCCGGCGGAAGCTTCCGCCGCTCCTCGGCCACCGCCTCCATCTGACGCCGAAGCTCGATCTCCTTTTCGAGCAGGCGTTCGCGCGCCGCGCGATATTCCGTAGATTCGTTGGGAAAACGCATTTGCGAGCCTCCTTCCGCTGCCCGCCGCCGTGGTCATAACGAACAGCCCGGCGCTTGGTTTCGCCTGCGTTTGTGCCCCCTCCACCATGCTTCGCATGGTCCCCCCCCCGTAAACGGGGGAGGAACCGGCGTCGCCGCCGTTGCTGACCCTCCCCAGCGAAGCGGGACTGTGGAGAGCTGATCCTCCCCCGTTTACGGGGGAGGGGACCACGCGAAGCGTGGTGGAGGGGGCGAACCTCGCTCCAAGCTTGCCCGTGTCAGCATTTGTCAGGAATGTTTTCCCAAACTTTGTCCACACCCTCTCCCACTGCCCGCATACTTCGCCCAGCCAACTTGCCGAAGGGAATGAACGCGGCGATGGACTGGAATGCAGCGATCGAGAAAAACCGGGAGGCGCTGAAGCGCATCCTGGCGGCGCTTGTCGCCATGGCCGGGCTCGCCGACGGCCGCGCAGGCATGCTGCCGCGCCATCTCCACCGCGCCGTGCTCCGGCTGCTCAGGCCAGCCGAGGCCGCGACGCGGCGGCTGGTCATCGTGGCGGCGCGCGGGATTGTCGTCTCGCCCCCTCCACCACGCTCCGCGTGGTCCACCTGCCCCGTGAACGGGGGAGGATCTAGGTCGTGCCGACTTCACCGCTTCGGATCCTCCCCTGCGAAGCGGGGGAGGGGACCGCCGAAGGCGGTGGAGGGGGCGTCGCGGAACCGCACGCCACGCGCCCCCTGACGCTGCCGCTCCTCGACCCGCTGCGCCTGCCGCGCCTCCGGCGGCCTGTCGCCAGCGGCGTGCCGCGCATTTCCGTGCCCGGCTACAGCGCGCCGTTCTCCCTTCCGCCACCGCCCTCGCCCGACGACCCGGTCAATGCCGCGCGCCTTGGCCGCCGGCTCGCAGCACTTGCCGCAGCGCTGGACGATCTGCCGGCGCATGCCCGGCGCTTCGCGCGCTGGCGGGCTTGCCGCGATGCGCAAAACAGGGAATCGCGCGGTCTCCCGCATAGGCGCGGCCGGCCGCGCCGCCTTTGGCCGCTGCGCCCCGGCCGGCCACCCGGCTGGCGCCGCCGGCCCGAGCACGAGGTCCACGAGGTTTTGAACACCGCCCACGGACTGGCCTTCTGGGCGCTTGAGCACCCCGACACGTCCTGACGGTAATCGCATGGCGATTGTGAGTTTGAGCCGGACCTCGTCTGACGCCCTGCCGGGCAGCGGGCGGGCGTTGGAACCTGCCGCGCTCCCGACGATTCCCATCAAAGGCGTTCGCAGTTTCCTGACACCGGTGAGCGCCTCCCGTCAGGCTCGCCCTGCCCACTCCGCATATTCCTTCATCAGCCCGTCATAGGCGTCCATCGGCGGCAGGGTCTCGTACGAGTGCGGCGCGCCCGTCCCGGCGAAGGGCAGCTTCTCGGCAGTCCAGGTTTCGATGAACGGCGCGAAATCGGCCGCGCCGTCCAGCATCGTGGCGCGCACATTGACGAACCAGTCCATGCCTTCCGGCCGGGTGAACATCCAGCTCATGCAGTGAGGGCAGAACATATGCTTCGTCGCGCCGTGCAGCCCGCCGACCACGGGCTCGCCGGAAATCACCTCGAAGCCGTCGGCGGGAATGGCGGCCGACAGCGAAAATGCGGAAGAACTCATCTTCTGGCAGCCGATGCAGTGGCACGCCATGGTGACCAGCGGCGCTGCGCTGATCCTGATGCGCACCTGCCCGCAGCGGCAGGAGCCCTCGCGCGGAAGTTTCCAGTCCATCGAACCCTCCTCAGCAGACCGCGCGAGTTTAGCGCCGGAGGTTTGGAGGGCAAGCGCCGGGCAGCGAGAGGCCCTACCCCTCCTTCGCCGCGCCTGCGTCGCCAGCCTGTTCGCCCGCCTCCACCGCGCCGATGATCTCGGCAAGCAGCGCATGAAGATCGTCGCGATGGCCGTTGCGCGCCGAGGGGTTGTCCTCCGACGTCATGACGACGGTGAGGCCGAGGTCCGGCACGATGTAGAGCATCTGCCCGCCATAGCCCCAGGCGTAGCGCACGTCGCGCCCGCCGATGGTGCGCAGGAACCAGCCATAGCCGTAGCCGTCGCCGGTGTAGCGCGAATTGGTGCGCTGGCGCCATGAGATCTCGATCCATTCGCGCGAAACGAGCTGCTGCCCCTCCGGCGTCTTCCCGCCATTGCGGTAGAGTTCGCCGAAGGCCAGCAGCGAGCGCGGGCTCATCGCCATCTGGTTGCCGCCGAGATAAAAACCCTGAGGGTCGCGTTCCCAGGCGGCGATCGAAAAATCTTCCAGCGGGCCGAGCCATTCGCGCGCGAGTTCCAGCGTCGAACGGCCGCCTGCGCGCGTCAGTATCGCCGACAGCAGATGCGTCGAGCCGGTCGAATAGAGCATCTCCCCGCCCGGCTCGCCATCGAACGGCATTGCGAGCGCGGCGCGCACCCAGTCGCGGCTCTGCACCCAGCGCCCGTAATTCGGCCCGGAGGTGCGCCCAAGCCCCGCCTGCATCGACAGGAGATGGCTGATGGTGATCTCCTGGATGCGCGGGTCGGGGTCCTCCGGCAGATGGGAGCGCAGGATCGGTGCGATCTTCTGGTCGACGCCCTCCAGCACCCCCTTGTCGATCGCGATGCCGACAAGCGCCGAGACGATGGTTTTCGACGCCGACTTGATGTTGGTGGGCGTCTCCACCGAATTGCCGCGATAGCCGCGCTCGTCGACGATCTTTCCGTCGCGCGCCACGATCACCGTCTCCAGCAGCTCGATCGCCTCGGCCCGGTCGAGCACGGCAGCCAGCGGCAATGGCGCGCCCTCCTGTGCGGAAGCGGCGGGCGCGAAGATGAGGAGAAGGGCGAAAAAGAGTGCGGCGATTCTGGTCATCGGCGCGACTTAGGGCCTTCACGCGGCGAAATCACGGGTTGCAGCCCCTCCTCACGGCGATGTGACCGTATATTGCTTCACACCAGTTTTCCAAGCAGCGCCGCCAGCGTCGCCGCCTCGCCCGCCGAGAGCCTGTCGCCGACCGCCGCCTGGATCGCCGGGGCATACACCGCCCACATGCGGCGGCGCATATCCCGCCCGGCCGGTGTGATGGCGAGCATCTGCCCGCGCCGGTCTGCTTCCACGGCGCGGCGCTCGACCAGTCCCGCCTTCTCCAGCCGGTCGGCCAGCCGGGAAAGATTATATTGCTCGAATAGCAGCGCGCGTTCGAGCTCAAACGGCCGAAGCCCCGCCTCGCCCGCCCGCTCCAGCTCCCACAATGCGTCGTACCACGAAAGCGGCGGCAGGCCGCCCGCCTTCAGCCGCGCCTCTATGCTCGCGGTCGCGACGCGCTGCGCGCGCGAAAGCCCGATCCACGCCGCCTCGGTCGCCTCGTCCGGTTTCCTGTCCATGGCTCACACATAGTTGATTTCATGCATCTGCATCAAGATTGACATTCGATGCATCTGCATTTATTTTTCATGCAATTGCATCCACACGAAGGAACCGCCGCCATGCGCGCTGACAAAATAACGCTCGTCTCGTTCGACCTCTGCCCCTATGTCCAGCGCGCCGCGATCGTGCTGGCGGAAAAGAACGTGACGTTCGAGCGCGTCGACATCGACCTCGAAAACAAGCCGGACTGGTTCCTGAAGATCTCGCCGCGCGGAAAGGTCCCGCTGCTGAAGGTCGGCCACGAGGTGCTGTTCGAGAGCGCGGCGATCGTCGAATATCTCGACGAAACCGAGGAGCCCCGGCTGCACCCGGGCGACCCGCTGGCCAAGGCGCGCCACCGTGCCTGGATGGAGTTCGGCTCGGCGATCCTCGCCGACATCTGGACGCTGGAGACCACCGCCGAACGCGCCGCGTTCGACAATGCGGTCGCGGCCCTAAAGGACAAATTCGCCAAGGTCGAGGCCGAGCTGGGCGAAGGCCGCTATTTCGCCGGCGACGTCTTCTCCATCGTCGACGCGGTGTTCGCGCCGGCCTTCCGCTATTTCGACGTGTTCGACGAGATCGCCGATCTCGGCGTGTTCAACGGCTTGCCCAGGGTGCGGGCATGGCGGGCGGAACTCGCCCAGCGCGCCTCGGTCAGGAACGCAGTGGTGGCGGATTACAACGACCGGCTGAGGAAGTTCCTGCGCAAGAAGAACGGCCTGCTGGCGCGGATGCCGCTGGCCGCCTGAGTCTTCACCCCTCGAGCGGAACTTGCCGCATACCGACCCGCTCGTAGAGCCGGATCGCGCCAAGATTGTCGGCTTCGGTCTTCAGGTCGACATGCGCCGCACCCCGGTCGCGGAAGGCGAGGAAAACGTGGTGCAAAAGCGCCTCGCCGAGGCCGCGCCCGCGCATGTCGGGATGCACGGCAAGGTCGCGCAAAAAGGCGCTCGAAAAACATTGGGCAAGCCCGATCAGCCGCTCGTCCTGGTCGAACACGAGGAAAATCAGCTCGGGATCGTATTCAACGTTGCCCGAAAGCTTCGGCCACCAGGTCTCGAACGGACCGTCGTCGCCATCGTCAAAGGTCAGCGTCAGCAGCGCGTGGTGCGCCTCGGCATCGGACGGGCGGAAAATCCGCATGGCAAAACCGTCCGGACATTGCGGGGTTTCGAGGGTATCGTCGAGATCGCGGCGAAGCCGCACGACCTGTCGGTCGCTTTGGATCATGGCGCCAGCCTGCAATCAGACCGGATCGGCGGCAAGCGGCGCTGCGCGCCTGCGGCGGCGGTCCTTGCCGAGCCCCGTCTCCTCCAGCAGCCCCTTGCGCTTGGCGTCGTAGTAATAACCGCGTGCGTAGAAGCCCACCGAGCGGTCGTGGTTGCCGCCGGCGGTGAGATAGGCGCCGCGCAGATATTTGACCGCATATTTCAGGTTGGTTTCGGCATCGAGCAGGCCGCTGGCAGCGCCCCTGTAGCCCATGCCGCGCGCCGTATCGTGGCGGATCTGCATCAGGCCCCAATAGGGGCCGTTGCGGGCGGTGGGGCGAAAATTGCTCTCTCGCTTGACAACGCGCCGCACCAGTTCGATCGGCACTTCGTAATGCGCGGCATAACGGGCGATCAGCGCATCGAGTTCCGGGCTGCGGGGAGCGACGGCTTGCCGTCCGAAGTTTACGGCGGGCGCATCGATGCGCGCAAAGGCGCTGGGCTGGAGATCTTGTCCGCCATCGTCGCTGCCGGACAGCGCGGCAAGTGACGCTTCCCCTCCGGAGGCGCTTGCCGAAGCAGGAAGAATGGAGACGCTGTCGGGTAGGCTGACTTCCGCGCCGGACGCCATGGAAAGCTGCGCGCCCATGTCGCCGCCGGTTGTGCAGCCCGTGGCCAAGGCCGGTGAAAGCGCAGCCAGCACGATCAGAATTCGGTGGAAAGCAGGCAAAGCCGCACTCGCAATTGATTGAATATGTGGTCCCGCCCGGCTGTTTTCTTACATGACGATCGCCCGCGCGGCAATCGGGTGGCGGTTTCGCGATTAAGACGGCAGGATCGCAATAGTGCCGGTCGCAGTGTTCCCGATTTGTGCCTTCCGACTGTGCATGCTAACCTTGACAACGATCACGGTAAGGAAATCCCGATGCCCGAAACCGCACAGCAACCCTCGACCTATACTCTGTTTGAAACCGATATCGGCTGGATCGGCATCGCTTGGAGCGAGGCCGGCCTGACCCGGCTACAGCTTCCCGAGCGTAGCGAGGCCGCCACCGAACGGCGGCTGCTCGCCGCGATCGCCTCGGGTTCAGGCCCTGCACCACAACGCGCCGCGGGCGACCCGCCGGCAGCGATGGTCGCGCTCATTGAGGCCTTGCTGCGCTATGCAGCCGGCGAGCCGGTCGACTTCACCGATGTTCCAGTCGACCTCGCCGGCGTCGATCCGTTCCGCCGCGCCATCTACGACGCGGCGCAAAAGCTCGGCTTCGGCGACACCACGACCTATGGCGGCCTCGCGGCGGCGGCGGGGCATCCGGGGCTTGCGCGCGAAACCGGCCAGGCGCTCGGCCGCAACCCGGTTCCCATCGTCATTCCCTGCCACCGCATTGTCGCCGCCGGCAACAAGCTTGGCGGATTCTCGGCGCCGGGCGGCGCGACGACCAAGGAGCGGCTGCTCGCCATGGAAGGCGTGCGGGTCGGTCCTCCGCCACCGGCGCAGGCCTCGTTCGGGTTCTAGGTTGTGGACCTATCGCCGCCGCCGGAAGATGAAGAAATCGTCCGGGTCGACCTGCACGCACTCCCTGACGGGGCACGACCGGGTGTCGGCCGCCGGCACGAACTTCGTTTCCGTCACCTCGTCATGGCTGCAGAAGCGGCGGTCGCTCACATAGCGGCCGTAGAGCGGCAGGCTCGGATCGCGCGTTGAGCGGTAGCGCAGGATGACGGCGCCCTCGCCGTACACCCTCGCTTGCACCTCGTCGCAGGACATGCTGGTGGAATTGTAGCGCGAAATCGCCTGGGCCTCGGCGGCCAGAAGCGACAGGCAGACGGCAAGCAGCAAAGACTTCATGGCTATCCTCCTGGCTTTTGATACGAACGCCGGCGTGGCAGCGCCGGTTGCAATCCGTCGGCCGCGAAAGCCCGATGTTTCAGCGGCCTGGGAGCAAATCTACGGTCACGCATTTGCGCACGAGGCAGGAATTGGCATCGCGCGTGGGCACGAAGGCTGTCTCCGCCACCTGCTCGGGCTTGCAGTATCGCCGGTTGGCGACATAGCGACCGTAGAGCGGCAGGCCGGGATTACGCATGGAGCGCCATTGCAAAATGACGGCGCCCTCGCTCATCACGGCCGCCTGGATGGCGGCGCAGCTCATGCTGGTTGTGGTGTATTTTGAGATGGCATGGGCGTCGCCGGCGAGCAGCGTGAGGAACAATGCAATAGACGCAGCTTTCATGGTGGCCTCCAATGACTGCCAGCATCCCAAGATACGGCAGTGAAGCCGTGTTTGTTGCAGCCGCCTAGCCCCGCCAGCAACGGTTGCGATCACAAGCCGGTGATCGTTCGTTCGCTCAACCTCTTGTATTCGTCTCCGCTATCCTCTATATGAGCCTCGTTGATATTTTCGGCCGATCGATCTAGTAGTCCCGCGATTTTTCGCGTTTGCTGACGTCCCCAAAAATCTCGATACAGCGGCCAAGTGGCTATCGCTTGGTCAAACAACGTTGCAAACGTAAGGAAACACAGAAATGGCAACTGGTACCGTAAAGTGGTTCAATGGAACCAAGGGTTTCGGCTTCATCCAGCCTGACAATGGCGGCGCGGACGTTTTCGTCCACATCTCCGCTGTCGAACGCGCTGGCATGTCGAACCTCGTTGAAGGTCAGAAGATCAACTTCGAGATCGAGCAGGACCGCCGCACCGGCAAGTCCTCGGCCGGCAGCCTCAGCAAGGCAGGCTGATTTAACTGGCGCGCCCGGACGAAAGTCCGGAGCGCTCAGCAAGTCACGGATGTACTGGCGGCTGCGCGACAAGCGCGCCGGAGCACGTCGATCGAAGACCGGGGCAGCGGATTGCTGCAGGCTTCGCGAGACTGGCTCCAGATCAGTCTGACTGGCAGCGGAAGGCGGGGTAATTCCCGCCTTTTTGTCGTCTGGAGATAGGCTCAGCAATTTCCGACTTCGGTGGCAACTGCCACCCAAGGTCCCATTGCGATTGTTTCCAATGGTCCGCTGTGGGTGGAAAGCGGAAGATTGACGCTTCAGAATCTCTCTCAGTAGAGTCTAATTACTTATTTCACGTTCACGAGCGTTATGGCCCTGATTCGGAACTATCGGCACGAACACTTTGCCGGCGTTGAAGCGCTTTGGCAGGAGGCGTTCCCAAATGATGGTCCTTGGAACGAGCCCTCAATCGCCATTCCAGAAAAGATGCGCTTCCAACCTGAGCTGATGCTGGTCGCCCTCGTAGGCCCGCTTATTGTCGGCTCGGTGATGGCCGGATACGAAGGGCATAGAGGGTGGATTTCCCGTATTGCCGTTCTGAAAACGCATCGCCACAAAAGGATCGGCCAAACGCTGCTTTTGGAAGCTGAAAAGCGCCTAGTGGCACTCGGCTGTATCAAGATCAATTTACAAGTCGTGGAAACCAACTCAGCGATTGTTCGGTTCTATGAGCAAGCGGGGTATTCGATCGAACCGCGCATTAGTATGAGCAAACATTTGCCACGCAAGGTCTGAGTTGGATCGAATGCAGTTCCGATGGCTGCCACGAAATGGCCTGCCCAAAAAACTAAAATGAGCTTCCGGCGGACGTAACCGCTGCTGCGCCGGGCAATCGGGCGTCTTACGGCAGCCATTTCTCCGGCACATGCCCCGGATCCGCCTTCACCCGTTCGAGCCAGGCCGAGACCGCCGGATAGGCGTCGAGCTCAAACCCGCCCTTATGCGCGTCGTGCGTATAGGCGTAGAGCGCGATGTCGGCGATGCTCATATCGTTGCCCGCGAAGAACGGCGTCCGCGACAACTGCTTTTCCATCACGCCCAGCGCCTTGTTGCCGCGCGTCAGCGTCAGTTCGAGCCGCTCAGGCGTGGCGTCCTTGGCGCGTTCGGGAAAGGTCAGGATCGCCTTGCGGACGGCGATATAGGGCTCATGGCTGTATTGCTCGAAGAACAGCCACTGATAGGCGAGACCGCGGAGATAGCGGTCGGCCGGCAGGAAGCGCGTCCCCTCGGCGAGATAGATCAGGATGGCATTGGATTCGGCGAGCAGCCGTCCGTCATCCAGTTCGAGCAGCGGGACCATTCCGTTGGGGTTCTTCGCCAGATATTCGGCCGAACGCGTGGAGCCGTCGTGCGAACTCACCTCGACATGCGTGAAGGGCTGGCCGAGCTTGGCCATCAAGAGCCGCGGCTTATAGCAATTGCCGCTGTCGATCATTCCATAGATTACCGTCATGCGCGTCCGGCTCCTGGCGCATTACTCCGAAAACCGGAGTCGGCTTCGGAAAAGTCATGCGCGGATTACAGTCTCAGAGCGTCCTGCGCGTCCGAAAAGCACGCGCGGCGCTCTAACGTGTGAAGCCAATCTATCGCGTCGGACGCAACAACCATCCAGTCATTTGTTTTGGCGCGACCATCAGCGCTGCTGATGGTTTCTGCCGGAGTTGGCAAGCTTGCCCCCGCGGCGAAGCATCGCCTCGATCTTCCTTGGCTTTTCGTCCAAAGCCGACCCCGCCAGCGTCGACGGCGCAAGCAGCATCCCCTGCAGGTAATCCGCGCCGGCCTCAACTGTCGCTTCCAGTTCGGCGGGCGTTTCGATGCCCTGCACCAGGAGCTTTGCGCCAAGCCCCTTGAACGCCGTGATCACCGCTGGAAACAGCCGGGCGGTCTCCGCGCTTTCCTGCACGCCGCGAAACCAGGCGCCGTCGATCTTGATGATGTCCGGCTCGATCTGCGATATCCGCTCGATCGCCGGCAACCCGACGCGGAACTCCGCAACCGAGACGCGCATGCCGTGGCCGCGCAATTGGCGGGTCAGCGCCGTCAGCGCCTTCGGATCGAGATTCGGCGCGTCGGCGATCTCGCAGATGATCATGTCGGCGGGAACGCCGGCTCGTTCCGCGATCACTGCGACCGAACCTTGCTGGCCATCGTCGTGGCGCGGATCGATCGTCAGGTAGAGGTCAAAGAGTTCGGGATCGTCGACGCCGACATTGCGCTGGTTGCGCAGATGCAGCGTTCTGCACAGCACCTCCACGAATTTCCGGTCGGCTTGCGGCGTTTCCTCGAAGAATTCAGCGGGTGCGACGGGGCTTCCTTGACGGAGCGGAGCCACCCGCGCTTCGACGGCGACCGGAACGAGGTTCCCGCCCTCGCGGCTGAAGATCGGCTGATGGGCGGTCTTCAGGCGGTATTGCCCATAGATGCCGGTTTCGATGCCGACCTCGTCGGCAAAAAGTGCACGCACCAGATCGGATGGAATATTCCTTCGCTCGGTCATTGGCTGCGCTCCCTGGGACGGAAGCGTCTGAGCAGCCCGACGGGGCGTCATCCAGCGAGCGGCTGGGAGACCCGGACTTCACTTAAACGCAACTGCCCTGTTCGTCGGCTCTGATCGGCCGTTGCGCCAGCTTCTATCAGGGCAAGTTTGACCGGCGGTTAACGCGGCGGCAGAATCATCACACGGCGCCCACGGCACTTGCGATTTCGCGCGCAATCCGACATGAGATGCGCGGCCGATTTTCTGTTGCCGAAAACCATGAACCGGAGACATTGCTGTCATGGCCTTCCTTGCCGATGCCCTTTCGCGCGTAAAACCCTCCGCGACCATCGCGGTCACGCAGAAGGCGCGCGAACTGAAAAATGCAGGGCGCGACGTGATCGGCCTCGGCGCCGGCGAGCCGGATTTCGATACACCCGATAACATCAAGAACGCCGCCATCGAGGCGATCCGCCGCGGCGAGACCAAGTATCCGCCAGTTTCAGGAATCGCGCCGCTGCGCGAGGCGATCGCAAAGAAATTCAAGCGCGAGAACAATCTGGAATACCGCCCGGAGCAGACGATCGTCGGCACCGGCGGCAAGCAGATACTCTTCAACGCTTTCATGGCGACGCTTAACCCCGGCGACGAGGTCGTCATCCCGACGCCGTACTGGGTCAGCTATCCCGAGATGGTCGCGCTCTGCGGTGGCACCGCCACCTTCGCCGAGACCACGATCGACAACGGCTTCAAGCTGACGGCGTCCGCGCTCGAAAAGGCGATCACCCCGCGCAGCAAATGGCTCGTGCTGAACTCGCCGTCCAACCCGTCGGGCGCCGCCTATAGCGAAGCCGAACTCCGGGCGCTCGCCGAGGTCCTGTTGAAGCATCCCAATGTCTGGGTGCTCACCGACGATATGTACGAGCACCTGACCTACGGCGACTTCGTCTTCAAGACGATCGCCGAGGTCGAGCCGGCGCTCTACGGCCGCACGCTCACCATGAACGGCGTGTCGAAAGCCTATGCCATGACCGGCTGGCGCATCGGCTATGCCGCGGGACCCGTCGAGCTGATCAAGGCGATGGACATGATCCAGGGCCAGCAGACGTCCGGCGCCTGCACCATCGCGCAATGGGCCTCGGTCGAGGCGCTCAACGGCCCGCAGGATTTCATCGCGAAAAACAAGGCGATCTTCCAGGGGCGGCGCGACCTCGTCGTGTCGATGCTGAACCAGGCGCGCGGCATCACCTGCCCCTCACCCGAAGGCGCCTTCTACGTCTATCCGTCCTGCGCAGGGCTGATCGGCAGGAAAACAGCGTCCGGCAAAGTCATCGACAATGACGAGACCTTCAGCGCCGAACTCCTGGAGGCGGAAGGCGTCGCGGTAGTGTTCGGCTCGGCCTTCGGCCTCGGGCCCAACTTCCGCATCTCCTACGCCACCTCCGAGGCGCTTCTGGAAGAGGCCTGCACGCGCATCCAGCGCTTCACTGCCAGCCTGAGCTAAGCCGCGACAGGACATGCACTTAGATGGGAGCCCGGTCACCGCGCCGGGCTTTTGTCATTTTCGGTCAATCCGGCAGGCCATTCCCGATTAACCGATCCTACACTGCGCATCGGTTAGCTTCGGCGACGTGTTTTGCCAAGTCCGGGGGGATTGGCCGTGAAGTCAGCGACTGCCCGATCGATATTCGTCGCCGTGCTCGGCATGCTGGCGCTCGGAAGCGCCGTCTTCTTCGGCATCGGATTGACGGTCAACAAGGCGGTCTCCGTCGATGCCGACCGCAAGGCCCGCGACTGGGCGGATTATTTTATCGGCAACATGCCGCGCCTGGACGAACTCATCGCCTCCGGCCGGCCCGACGCGGCGCAGTTGGCCGTGATCGCCACGGCCGAGAATGTCGGCGACGTCTTCCGTTTCAAGCTGTTCGACCGCGACGGCCGCACCAAGTTGGTCTCCGACGAGGCCGCATACGTGAAGGAAGGCGCTTCATACGAGCACAGCGCCAAGGCCGCCGCCGTCCTGGAAACCGGCATCAGCAACATCTCGCTCAACGACGGCACCGGCAAGAAGAACCGGCCGCCGCTTTATGTCGAGGCCTATGTGCCGATCGTCGACGGCCAGGGACAGGCGCGGGGCGTCGTCGAGGTCTATATCGATCAGACCCAGACCGCGGCGTTGTTCAAGACGACGTTCACGACCGTGGCGGCCGGTCTCGCGATCGCAGCCGCCCTGATGTTCGGCCTGCCCACGCTCGCCTTCCTGTTCCGCAGCCGCCAGGCGGCGGGAAGCCAAGCGGCATGTGGAATATCTCGCCCGCTACGAACCGATGACGGGTGTGCTCAACCGCGCCAGCTTCACGGACCGTCTGTCGGAAGCCCTCCTCCAGCGACAGGCCGACGAACAGCTTGCCGTCGTGTTTCTCGATGTCGACGACTTCAAGGCGATCAACGATACGCACGGCCACGAAGCCGGCGACGAGTTCCTGAAACACGTAGCGCGCTGCATCCAGCGCCTGTGCGGCGAGGACGACATCGTGGCCCGGCCGGGCGGCGACGAGTTCACCCTGGCGCTGCGAGGTCGCGGCGCCGACGAAGTGGTCGACTTTGTCGAGCGGCTGAGGCGCGCCGTCGGCGAACCGATCGTCATCCGCGGCAAGACCGTTTCCGGGCGGCTGTGTTCGGGCATCTATATCGTCGACCAGCCGACCGATATGGCGGACGCCATGCACAAGGCCGACGTCGCACTCTATCAGTCCAAGATCGACGGCAAGAACACCCACCGCGTTTTCTGCGAGAGCATGGAAGACGCCATGCGCGCCCGCTGGGCGCTCGAGCAGCAGCTCCGCGAGGCCGTGGAAAACGAGCGTTTCGAGCTCTACTACCAGCCGCTTCTGCGCGCCGACACCGGGGCCTGCGCGGGTTTCGAGGCCTTGCTGAGGCTGTCCGACGGCCAGGGCGGTCACGTGCCACCCATCACCTTCATCCCGGTTCTCGAATCGATGGGCTTCATCAACCAGGTCGGCAAATGGGTCATCGAGCAGGCGACTGCCACCGCCGCCTCCTGGCCTTCGCATCTGACCGTATCCGTCAATCTCTCGGTGCGGCAGTTCCAGGACCAGACCCTGGTTGGCCAGGTCAAGCACGCGCTGGCGCAGTCTGGCCTAAGGGGCAGCCAGCTAGAGCTTGAAGTGACGGAATCGATGCTGATGGAAAATACTGATTGCATCGCAAGCCAGCTCAAGGAACTGCGCGCGCTCGGCGTGTCCATAGCCATGGACGATTTCGGCACTGGATATTCGAGCCTCGGCTATCTCTGGCAATTCGGCTTCGACAAGCTGAAGATCGACCGCTCCTTCATTGCCGCGCTCGAGCAGAACGACAGCCAGGCGCGCGAGATCCTCGACACCATCATCATGCTCGGCCACAAGCTCGATATGAGCGTGACCGCCGAGGGCATCGAGACCGACCATCAGGCGCAGGTGCTGGCCTCTCTCGCCTGCGACCATTTCCAAGGCTATCTCTACGGCCGTCCGGCGCCCGCCAGCGAAATCGCGCCCTATCTGCTCGACCGTTTCCGCGGCGAGGTGGCCCTTGCCGAGCGGTCGGGAAAACCCGCCACTGCCGGCACCGGGCCCACGCTGGCCGCCGCCGGCAAGTAGCCACCGCTCCGCCGCCGGGAGAAAAATCTCGACATAAGCCGTGGCCCAATCCGGTCGTGCGGTGACCTTCGCGCCTGCTTGCCTCTTGCCCTCCCGCCTCTCCCATGTGACGATGAAATGACGGCGGGACAAAACCGGTCCCGCTCCGCGACGGCCGGAGGAGGCCGGCCGCCGCCTCGATGTTCAACATTTGAGGAGGAGGTCGTCCGATCATGGGAAATCGCGCAGGAGGAAGGCGTACGGGACCGAAATGCATCGCCATGGTCGGTCCCTTCGCAAGCGGCAAAACAACGCTCCTTGAGGCCATTCTGGCCCGCACCGGAGCAATCCCCCGACAAAATCCCGTCTCGTCAGGCAACACGGTTTCCGATCATTCCGCGGAAGCGCGCGCCCATGCGATGAGCGTCGAGGCGACCGTTGCGACGACAGAATTCATGGGCGAGAGCCTGACCTTCATCGATTGTCCCGGTTCGGTCGAATTCGCCTTCGAGGCCGAACCCGTGCTTGCTGCCTGCGACATAGCGGTGGTGGTGGCCGAAGCCGACGAGAAGAAGATCCCGGGCCTGCAGCTCATCATGCGCAAGCTCGACGACCTCGGAATTCCGCGCATCCTGTTTCTGAACAAGGTCGACAAGGCGGTGGCCGGCGTGCGCGACACGCTGAAGATGCTGCAGCCGGCAAGCTCCACGCCGCTGTTGCTGCGCCAGATCCCGCTGCGCAAGGACGGCATCGTTATCGGCTCGATCGACCTGGCGCTGGAGCGCGCCTACATATACCGCGAGCACGCCGAGAGCGAGATCGCCGAGATCCCGGGCGACGAGAAGGCGCGCGAGGTCGAAGCCCGCTTCGCCATGCTCGAAACGCTCGCCGACCACGACGACCTCCTGATGGAGCAGTTGCTCGACGAGATTCCGCCGCCGCGCGACGCTGTGTTCGACGATCTCGCCGCCGACCTGCGCGAGGGTATGGTGACGCCCGTGCTCATCGGCACGGCCGAGAAGGGCAATGGCGTGCTCAGGCTCCTGAAGGCCATCCGCCACGACGCGCCCGACGTCGAGGCCACCCGGAAACGCCTTGGCGCACCCGAGGGCAACGGCGCGCTGGTGCAGATCATGAAGACCATCCACACCGCCCATGGCGGCAAGCTGTCGATCTCGCGCATCCTGTCAGGCAGCGTCGCCGACGGTTCGGAGTTGGTCCTGCCGGATGGCGCCGTGGCGAAGGTTTCTGGCATCTACCGTATGCTCGGCAAGGACCAGGCCAAGCTGACCGTCGCGAAAGCCGGCGACACGGTGGCGCTGGGCAAGCTCGAAGATGCGCGCACCGGCCAGACGCTGAGCTCGGCCAAGGGCGGCGCGGCGCAACTCGTCGGCCTGCAGCCTGCCCAGCCCGTCTATGCCTTCGCGCTCCGCCCCAAGGAGCGCAAGGACGAGGTCAAGATGTCGGCGGCGATCCATCGGCTGGCGGACGAAGACCCTTCGCTCGGCCTGCGCCACCAGCAGGACACCGGCGAGACGGTGATTTCGGGCCACGGCGAAATGCACCTGCGCGTCACCGTGGAGCGCCTGGAAGGCAAGAACCAGATCGCGATCGAAGGCAGGGCGCCGGCCGTCCCCTATCGCTCTACGATCCGCAAATCGACGCAGCAGCGCGGCCGCCACAAGAAGCAGTCGGGCGGCCACGGCCAGTTCGGCGACGTGGTGCTGGAGATCAAGCCGCTGCCGCGCGGTACCGGCTTCCAGTTCACAGACACTATCACAGGCGGGGTCGTGCCCAAGACCTACATCCAGTCGGTGGAGACCGGCATCCGCGACTACCTGAAATCCGGCCCGCTCGGCTTTCCAGTGGTCGATGTGGCGGTGAACCTGTCCGACGGCTCCTATCACGCCGTCGATTCCTCCGACATGGCCTTCCAGATGGCGGCCAAGATCGCCATGAGGGAGGGCATGGCGGCGTGTTCTCCGGTGCTGCTCGAGCCGATCATGAAGGTCGAGATCTTCACGCCTTCCGATGCGACCGCCAAGATCACCGGCATCATACCCCAGCGCCGAGGCCAGATCCTCGGCTACGACGCCCGCCCCGGCTGGCCGGGATGGGACGTGGTCGAGGCGATGATGCCGCAATCCGAGATCGGCGACCTTATCATCGAACTGGAGGTCGGCGACCTCCGGCGTGGCGAGCTACCGAGCCGAATTCGACCACATGGCGGAACTGACCGGCCGGCTTGCCGACGAGGCGATGAACGCAAACGGCAAGGCGGCTTGAGGGCAAGGCCGAGCTTCCACCCGGCGCTTCCTCTCCCCGTCGAAACGGGGGAGAGGTGTCCGCGAAGCGTTCGGAGTGGGGGTCGAAACGACCCACTCTCAATATGCGATTGACCTGAGTGGTGGGGGGACTCCGCCAAAGCGACGTGAAGCTTTCCGACAAAGAAAAACGGCGTCCGGGGGTCTCGAACGCCGTTTTTCGCGGACCGTACCGCCGTTGGGGAACGGGCGGGAGGATGGCGGCACGTCAGGTCCGCCGCGTCGTTCGCCGTCCAAGGGACAGCGATTGGATTTGATGCCGGACGGCATCTGAATAGGCCGGACGCGACGGCTGCCTAAGCCTCGGATTTTTCGAGTGATGCCCCCATCTCCCGAAACGCCCGAAACGCCGCGTCCTGTTTTCTGGGTAGCAAATCAAGGGCGCTCGCGGCAGGTTACCGGATGTTACATATAACCGTTACGTGCGGGCGAATACGGCGGCTGTAACTGTTGCAAGGCGCGGATATCGGCGGGAACCCAGGCGGCAGCCGCAGGTCCTCGCTTCACAAATGAGCAAGCATCGCGAGCGCCTGCGCGATTCCGATGCAGCTATCCCGGGTGTATGATGGCCGGCTAAAAGCGCGCGGCGAGCCGTTTGACGTCCGCCGCTTGCCGGCTGGTTTCGGTATCCGGCTGATCAAAATAACGGTTGGCCGCTGAAATTTCGGCTGCCGGGCGCCGTTCACCCGTTTCGGGCAACAAAAAAGCCGGATCTGAGAAGACCCGGCTGAGTTTGTTGGAAGTGCCGATTAAGGCTAAACCTCCAGAGGGGAACACTCCCAGGCGCTAATGGGAGGAGGAACGCGCCCGGAAGATGTTTAATATATGGGCTGGTCCTGCTCAGGAAACAAGCACCCAGTTTGCAATGCTCCCATGCAAAATGACGCACCCTGTGGTATAAGCTTCACTTCTACCAGATAGAACCAAGAGACGCGAAGCCGGATGCTTGAACCAGGCCAACCCGGTGCGGTCTATCCGCCTCCGCGGAGAATTGAAAGAAACGACGATGCGTAAGCCTTCGGCCATCGCCGGCAGCGCGGCGTTCCTGATCTTGGTGCCGGGCGTGGTGGCCGGTCTGGCTCCATGGTTGCTGACGAACGGCTACGGCCTGCCCTTGTCTTCGTCGGCCGCTATGATCGCGGCGGGGTCGATCCTGGTCATGGCCGGCCTTGCGGTCCTTCTTCATTCCTTCGCGCGCTTTGCCTTCGAGGGCGCCGGCACGCCCGCTCCTATTGCGCCCACCGAAAGGCTGGTCGTCGGCGGCGCTTATCGCTACGTGCGCAACCCGATGTATGTGGCGGTCCTGTCGATCATCATCGGGCAGGCGCTGCTTTTCGCGGATTGGTCACTGGTTCTCTACGCCGGCGTCGTCGCGGCCGCCGTATTCACTTTCGTCCGGCTCTACGAGGAGCCGACGCTTGCCCGCCGCTACGGCGACGAATATGAGGCCTACCGCCGCGCCGTCCCGGGCTGGCTGCCCCGTCTCACGCCTTGGGTGGCGCCTTAGCGCATGACCCCGAAAACCGGACTCGGTTTTCGGAAAGGCTCATGCGCAAATTCAAAGTCTTAGCGCGTCCTTGGCGCGTCCAAGGAGACGCACGGCGCGCTAATAGGACCAGTTGCGCGCCTTGGCGAACATGAAATCGCGAAAAACCTTGAGCTTGGCCTGGTTCTTCATCGCGTCGGGGTAGACGAAGAAGGTATCGAAGGACGGCGCTTCGACTTCTGGCAGAATCGGCACGAGGCCGGATTCCTTGTCGGCCATGTAGTCCGGCAGCATGGCGATACCGAGGCCGCGTCTGACAGCCCTGCGTATCGACATCAGGTCGTTGATCTGGAGAACCGCGGCGCGTCTGGTTCCTTCCAGCCGGCCGATCGTCTCCAGAGTGTTGAGCCCGGCGAGATAGGCCGGCACCGGTTCGCCGAACGTCACGATGCGATGCTGGTCGAGTTCGGCGACCGACATCGGCTTGCCGTAGCGGTCGATATAGGCCTGCGTGGCGAACACATGCAGATGGACGGTGAACAGCCGGCGCTGGATCAGATCCGGCTGCTGCGGCTGGCGCAGGCGCACGGCGCAGTCGGCCTGCCGCATGGTCAGGTCGAGTTCCTCGTTGGTGAAGACCAGTTGCAGGTTGATCTCCGGATAAAGCTCGAGGAATTCCTTGGCGCGCTCGGTGAGCCAGCCGGTGCCAAGCCCGACAGTCGTCGTCACGCGCAGCGTGCCGGTTGGCTTCTCCAGCGTCTCGGTCAACCGCGTCTTGACGTTTTCGAGCTTCATCAACACGTCGTGCGCGGTCCGGAACAGCATCTCGCCCTGCTCCGTCAGCACCAGTCCGCGGGCATGCCGGTTGAACAGCGGCACGCCGACATCGTGCTCGAGCGCGCTGACCTGCCGCGAGATCGCCGATTGCGAAAGCCTCAGCGTCTCGGCGGCATGCGTGAACGAGCCCGCCTCCGCGGCAGCGTGAAACACGCGTAACTTGTCCCAGTCCAGAGACATCTCTCCCCCTCGTTCGCATTCGCCCGGGAAGCGGCTGCCTCCCGATGACCTGCGCCAGTTAGTTGTTCCCAGCCGGCTTTGCCGGTCTAGGTGTGTCGAGTTTCAGTTCAACACACCTTATTCCGCCGCCTCGCGAACCTCTTCGAGGCTCGCGAGGTATTTTTCCGCTTCCAGCGCCGCCATGCAGCCGAGGCCGGCCGCCGTCACCGCCTGGCGATAGACGTCGTCGGTCACGTCGCCGGCCGCGAACACGCCCGGCACGTCTGTCTGGGTCAGATCGGGAGCGGTCCACAGATAGCCGTTGGGCTTCTGCTTCAGCTTGCCCGCGAACAGTTCCACCGCCGGCGCATGGCCGATCGCCACGAACACGCCATCGACCTTGAGATGCGTTTCCGCTCCGGTCACCAGATTCTTCAACTTCAGCCCGTCGGCCGAAGGCGGCATCGGCGCCTTGCCGGGTCGGCCGGTGATCTCTTCCACCACCGTGTCCCAGATGACCTTGATGTTGTCCTTCTTGAACAGCCGCTCGCGCAGGATCCGCTCGGCGCGGAAGTCGTTGCGGCGATGGATCACCGTCACGCTCTTTGCGATGTGCGAAAGATAGAGCGCCTCCTCGACCGCCGAATTGCCGCCGCCGACCACCGCGACATCCTTGCCACGGTAGAAGAAGCCGTCGCAGGTGGCGCAGGCCGAGACGCCGAAGCCCATATAGGTCTGCTCGCTCGGGATGCCGAGCCATTTGGCCTGGGCGCCGGTGGCGATGATCAGCGCGTCGGTGGTGTAGACGGTGCCGGAATCGCCCGTCGCCCGGAACGGCCGGACGTTCAGGTCGACCTCGGTGATCACGTCGTTGACGATCTCGGTGCCGACATGTTCCGCCTGCTTCAGCATCTGTTCCATCAGCCACGGCCCCTGGATCGGATCGGCGTAGCCGGGGTAGTTCTCGACGTCGGTGGTGATGGTGAGTTGTCCACCCTGCTGCAGGCCGGCGACCAGGACCGGCTTCAGCATGGCGCGCGCCGCGTATATGGCCGCCGTATAGCCGGCCGGACCGGAGCCGATGATGAGGACGGGCGCATGCTTGGAGGTCATGAACGTGCTTTCGACAGAGGGCTGAGCGCAATGCGCCGGCTTGGTGATCCTGAAAATCGGCCCTTAATCTAGGTGTTGCCCGTCAAGTCAGCAAGGCGGCGGCGCAATCGTCCCCGGAAAGCTTCGGCCCCGGCCGGCTTCAAACCGGCATGCGGCTTGCAAAATTCCGCAAAACCGGGCCTGACGGACAACCACCAATGGTTTAATGACAGACCGCCGGCTCCGTCGGGTCCTCAACACGGAAGAAAAAATGCCGATCAAGGCCGAACTCGATGCGATCGACTGGAAAATCCTGCGCGAGCTGCAGAACGAGGGGCGCATCACCAATGTCGAACTGTCGCGGCGCATCGGCATCTCCGCCCCGCCCTGCCTGCGGCGCGTCAAGCGCCTGGAGGACTCAGGCATCATCCGCGGCTACCGCGCGCTGCTCGACGGCCCGTCGCTCGGCATGGATGTCGTGGCCTTCTGCCTGGTCGGCCTGCACCACCAGGCCGAAAGCGAACTGAAGGCTTTCGCCGAGCGCACCCGCGGCTGGCCGATCGTGCGCGAGGCGTGGATGGTTTCGGGCGAATCCGACTTCCTGCTCCATTGCGTGGCGAGCGACCTCGGCGCATTCCAGCGCTTCGTCATCGAGGAACTGACCTCCTCGCCCAATGTCGACACGGTGCGCACCGCGCTCACCATCCGCCAGGTCAAGGACGAAGGCATGGTGGCGATCCAGGTCAAGTGAGAGGCAATGGTCCACATGCAAAGCGCGGCCTCATTCGCGTTCCAACTTGCGACAAAGTAGTTTCTAAATCTATATGACAGTTTCTAAATCTATATGACGACGCTTCTGCCGCCATTCCCAAGGTGATCAGTTCGATTGCAACCCGATATGCGGCGGAACCGCCATATCGGCTGCGATCCTCGTAGCTCAATGAGTCGGATTCGATGATTGGTAAGACTTGATGCGATTTGCATATAGACCTGAGATTGATGGCCTGCGTGCAATCGCCGTGCTGATCGTAGTGTTCTTCCATTTCGGCGTCCCGGGCTTCGCCGGTGGTTTCGTCGGCGTGGATGTCTTTTTCGTCATCAGCGGCTACTTGATCACCCGTCTGATCCAGCAGGAAATCGCAACGACTGGCGAGTTCAGGTTTTTTGAATTTTACGTGAGGCGGGCGCGCAGGCTGTTCCCCGCACTCGCTTGCGTCCTGGTGGTAAGTTTGCTAGCGGCTGTTGTCATCTTTTCACCTGAGCACTTGAAGAGATTTGCCCGCGAGCTGATGACAGCGGTGCTGTCGGTCTCCAACATCTTCTTCTTCTCTGAATCCGGCTATTTTGACATTGATAAACAGTTCAAGGCTCTGCTCCACACGTGGTCCTTAGGCGTTGAAGAGCAGTTCTACCTTGTCTGGCCTGTCTTCCTTTTCTTTGCTCTAAAGCTGGGCCGGAAAGCCTTCTTCAGCGCTTTGATCGTCAGCTCGATTGCAAGCCTCGTAGCAGCAGAATTTTGGATCGACCGATCGGCTGCATTCTTTCTCACGCCGTTTCGCGTCTTTGAATTCGCTTTGGGCGCTGGGCTCGTCTGGTTGGGAAAATATGAAAAACCAGGGTTTCCAGCAGAATTCGCCGCCGTTTGCGGCGTTGCGATGATCGGCGCCGCGGCCCATCTGCTGACCCCCAGCTCTCATTTTCCCGGCATTTTAACTCTCGTCCCCACACTGGGCGCAGCTTTGATTATCTACGCCCGCGACGCGAAGTTCGTCGGCCTGCTCACGAAGAACCCGCTCAGCGTCGGCATCGGAAAGATCAGCTACTCGCTATATCTGGTGCACTGGCCGTTGTTCGTCTTCTACTACTACTTCAATTATCGGCCGCTAACGGGGCTCGACCGTCTGGCGCTGCTAGCGACTTCCATTGCGCTGGCAATAGCACTGAATCGCCTGGTCGAAGAGCCCTTCCGATACGCGAAGCCTCACTCGAAAAGGACAAGACGGTTTGTCACGCGGGTCGTGGCAACGGGAACGGCGATCCTCATATTTGGGGGGTTGGTTGTCCTCGGAAAGGGTTGGGATTGGAGGCTATCACCCGAAACCGCGAGATTGCTTGCCAGCGCCAACAGGCAAATCGCAATCGAAGAGACCTGCCAGTATCAGACGCCGCAAATAACCCAAGATCTGCAAACGAAGCTGGACAGATGCTTTTCTGAACGAGGCTCGGCTGTTCTCGTATTGGGAGACAGTCACGCCGAAGACCTGTTCAATGCGCTCGCCTACAACAGCCACAAACGCCATGTGATCGGGCTGACCGGGCCGGGTTGCAGGCCTGTCGACCCCAAGCCCGGCTGCTATTTCGAAGAACTGCGGGCCTTCCTCGAAGCCAACAAAGGAAAAATCGACAACATCGTATTCACGCAGATGGGGAGCTACTTCCTCACCTATGGCGGCCGCCTGCCAATAGACACGGCCGTCTTACAAAAGACCGTCGACTTCGTGTCGGAGGTAGGGCGGCACGGCGTGCCTACCGTTTGGGTAGGGCCGCAGTGGGAGCCGAACTACGAGGTCGAGCATTTTGTGCCTGTGGCTAAACCCGCAGTGGGGGAGGCGTTCCTCAGCCATCAAAACGAACACATCGACGACGTGGAACTCGAGATTCGCAGATTGCTGAAAAACGTTCCGGTTGCCTACGTGTCCAAGCTCGACACGATTGGAAAGCTGACGCAGGCGCTCTTCGTTGTCGACAATGAGTACACGTATGAGGACACAGACCATTGGTCTGCAAAGGGCGAAGAGGTTTTCGGAGACATCCTCATGCAAAACGCGATACTGAACCACATATTCCTTGCCTATCCGCGCGACTGAGGCAAGGCGCTCAGTTTCGCAAATCGTCGTTCGCGCGACCGCCTTTCGCGGCGGCCGCGCATCGCCTGCCGAAAGCCTCAGATCGGCTTCCAGTTGGGATCGACCTTGGAAGCTTCGGCCCGCCATTCGTCGCCGTAGTCGACGTTCTGCCAGTCCTTGAACCATGGGCCCCCGTTGGTGAAATGGACGGCGCCCGGCGTGCCGGTGGCCGGTTTTTCGTTCCAGCCCTCCAGCCAGTTCCACCGCTCCGGCAATGCTCCGATTTCGTCGTCGGCCGCCCACTGCATGCGATGCAGATAGGCTCCTGTCTGGCTGTTGATCACTTCCGGCGTCAAGGTTTTCGTGGACGGGTGTTCGCAGTTGAACAGCATGAAGGACGACCAGTTCTTGCGCGGGTAATTGGTCTGCACCTTGCCGTCCATCTTGATGGTCGCCTTCGGCGTGTAGTCGTGCTTGACGCACAGCACCGCCTTCGACGGGTCCAGATATTCGGTCAGCTTGGCGATGTCGTCGAGGAACAGGAAGTCGCAATCGCAAAACAGCGCCCAGCCCTTGTAGCCGGCGAGCCACGGCGTGAAGAAGCGCGAATAGGTGAATTCGGTCGAGGCCAGCGGGTCCACCTCGCGGGTATAGGCGCCCTTTTCCACCAGTTCGGGGAGCTTGATGGCGTGCACTTCGACCGGGATGCTCGCCCGCTCGATCAATGTTTTTTTTCGCAACGTCATAGGCGATTGGCTCGCGGGAATCCCAACCGATGTAGATGTCGAACTTATTCATGAATCATCCTTCTGCGCTTGTTGACGCACGCTTCTCGTCTTCTGTCGGCCAGATCCGAATATTGCGTTCCTTGGCCTTGCCTTCGATCCACGCGCGTTCGTCGCCCCAAGCATGCCGTTGCCAGCCTTGCCAGTCGAAGCCGGCGATTTCCACGTCCCACTCATCGGCCGGAAGTCGCGCGAGCGCATACCGGATACCGAAATATCCGGTGCTTGGAAACCTTCGAATTTTAATCAGGGAATACGGCTCGAGGCCCAATTCCAGGCAACCCTCTTCGTAGAAGGCCGGAGGAAGGACGGCGACCGTCTTGCCGGCCGCGCCGTACATCATCAGCGCCGGCCATGTCCACTCGGCGCGCCGCCCCTTGATCCAGGAGAGGAAGTTCGGCCGTAGGCCGTACTTCTGCACGGCTATCGGATGCGAGACGAGAATGACGAGATCCGCCGCCTGCACGATCGGTGACGTTGGGTAATCGGGATTTTTCAGCCGCCGCTGCATCGGGTTTCCCGTATTGCAGACAAACAGCCAATCGGTCTTCGTGCCGCTCATTCCGATCGATGCCTTCGGCTCGTTGAAGCGAACCACATGATCGCTGGCGTCGACGCGTTCCGACATATCGAAGGGCAGCGGACCATTGCCGACAATGAATAATCTTTTTCTAGAGCCTTTTCCGCTCATGCCACTGGGTTCTCCTGGCCGTCCCATCGGGCCCCGGCGGTCGCGTTGTTTAAAACGTTGCATGGCTCGACCGCAAACCGAATCTCTTAGGACCACAGCTGCCAATGGATTGGAACGCTTAGCGTTCTGCGCGCCACGGCTGTCACCTTCTGCCGATCGCCGCCGCGCGCAACGCCAGCCGGTACCACGCCCTTTTGACCTCCCGCGACAGGATCTCGCCGAGCGGCTTCGACTTTTTCTGCACGATGGTTCCACCGAGCAGGTGGCCGATCTGCCGGACCGCCGGCGGCCGCACTGCCAGGACGCGGATGTCTGCAAGCCAGCGCATCTGGATGGTCGTATCGACCGGACGGTCGAAAGTCTCGGTCGCTTTCAGAAGTTCGGCTGCCGCCTGCCGGCCGACAAGCTGCATCTGCATGCCCAGCCCGGTATGGCCGGGCTCGACCAGCGCCACGCCGCCGGCTTTCGCAACCTCCGCTCCGCTGTCGGTGTGGCTGCGATAGGGAAAGCGGATGTAATCGCCCGGCCGGATCGTCTTCATGGCCAGCGCCAGCGCCGGCACGAACAGTTCTTCGTCGGGCTCGACATCGTCCTCGATGATCAGCCCGGCGTCGAGCCCGCCGTCGACGATCGCCCGCCAGGCCTTGCGGTGCGACAGGAAACAGCCGATCTCGGCCTTGCGTAGCGCGAAAGGATAGCGCGGACGGTGGAGATGGTGGCGATAGATCGCATTCGCCTCGTCCTCGGTGAGCGCCATCCCGTCGACAGCGTCGAGTATGTTGACCGGCAGCGGCAGCGTGGCCGCCAGCCGCTCGACCTGAGGCTTGCGCAGTTCCGCCCGCGCGAGATGGATGATGAAGGCCTCGGCGCGTATCTCCGGCGTCGCAGTCATCCCTGCGCCCAGACCTGTTCGTAGACGGCGCGGACGCCGTCGGCTTCGCGCTGCAGCGGAAAGCGCTCCGTCACATGCGCCAGCGCGTTCGCACCGTGCGCCTCGGCCAGCGTCGGGTCGGCGAGATAGGGACGGATCGCTTCGGTGAGAGCGTTACCGTCGCCCGCCGCAACCACCGCGCCGGTGACGCCGGGCACGATCATCTCGGCATAGGCGCCGGCGTCGCTTGCCACCACTGCGGTCTGCGAAGCCATCGCCTCAAGCGGCGTCAGCCCGAAGCCTTCGTTGCGCGAGGGCGCGACATAGAGCGAGACGAGCCTGTACCACGACTTTATATCCGCAACTTCGCCCAGAAAAACGACGCGGTCCGCAAGGCCGGCCTTCGCCACCCGGTTTTCGAGTTCTTCGCCGAAGTCCTTCTGCTCCGTCGTGACGCGCCCGGAAATCACAGCTGTCCAGTCGAGATAATGCGGCAAAAGCGCAATCATCGCGTCGACGAAGAGGTCGGTGCCCTTCTGGTGACGGACGCGGCCGAAACAGCCGACGGCACATTTTCCGGGCAGGCCGGACGCGGCGAATTCGTCGCCTCTGTCCTTGGGCGGGTGGAACTGGTCGAGATCGATCCCGTGCATGACCACCGTATGCGACGCCTCGAGGAATCCGCCCGAGCGGGCGCTGGTCGCGATCACCGCGTCCATCCGCCGGATCAGCCATTTGGTGAACGGCCTGTGGTCGCGTTGCGCGGCCGAGGTGAAAACGAGCTTCAGCGGCGCGCGGAATATGCTTTTCAGGATTAGCCCGGCGGTCATCTCGGTGTTGCGCCGCGCATGCCAGATGCGCTTGCGCCCGGAGGCCGGCCGCTTCAGCAGTGAGAAAACCTGCCACCACCGCATCTTCGGCAGGCTGTCTGGCAGGCCGGGGCCGAGCGTAGCAATCCCGACCGTCTGCGCCTGCAGCGGCACGAGCTGGATGATCGTGCTTGTAACACCGGAAAGCCGCCGCTTCAGATTGGGAGCGACGACCTCCACCCGGGCCATGTCCGGAGCCGCAACGCGCCGGCCGCCGGCCTCGATGCGTGCGTCCACCTCAGATAAACTGCACCTGGACGACTTCGTAGCCGCGCGGGCCGCCGGGCGCATTGACCTCGATGGTCTCGCCGACTTCCTTGCCGATCAGCGCGCGCGCGATCGGCGACGAGATCGAGATACGGCCAGACTTCACGTCGGCCTCCTGGTCGCCGACGATCTGGTAGGTCTTTTCCTCTTCCGTGTCCTCGTCGACCAGCTTCACGGTCGCGCCGAACTTGATCTTGTCGCCGGAGAGCTTCGAGATATCGATGACTTCCGCGCGCGCCACCAGATCCTCGAGCTCGTGCACGCGGCCTTCATTGAGGCTCTGCGCTTCCTTCGCGGCGTGGTATTCGGCGTTTTCGGAGAGGTCGCCATGCGAGCGCGCTTCGGAGATCGCCTCGATGATGCGCGGGCGCTCGTCCTGCTGACGCCACCGCAGCTCTTCCTTGAGAGCTTCGAATCCGCTGGCGGTCATCGGCACCTTATTCATTGCAATCGGCCTTTCATTCCCATGATTCCGCCCCGTCCGGCTCTTCGCGGGACGGTGGCGGGCAAAAAAAGAAAACGGTCCAGCAGCCTTGGCGACGGAACCGTTCTCAGCTCAATTTATCCCAATATAGCAAGCTCGCGCGCATTTTCACGCGAAAAAATGACAGGCGGGCAAGCCCGTGGCAATGGCGGTGGGCAATGGGCAATCGGCAACCGGAATCACGCTGCCTACTGCCTCCTCCCTACTGCCCATTGCCTACTGCCTCTCGTCACCATACACCCATCTGTGATCGCGGACAGCTGGGTTTCTGCCGCTCCCGCCGCGAAGGTTTCTTGTCTGGCGCGCCTCGATGCCTATGTCGAAACCATGACCGGGATCAGACAGAACCTCTCGCGCGCGCTGCTTTCGGCGGCGCTATCCGCCTCAATCGCCCTGCCGACCATGGCCGAAAGCCGAACGCTGAAAACCGAAGAGGTCGCAGTCCGCGCCGACATCGTCGCCGACGGCCTCGAACATCCCTGGGGCCTCGACTTCCTGCCCGATGGCGATGTCATCGTCACCGAGCGTCCGGGCCGCATCCGCATCCTCTCGGACGGCGAGCTTTCCGGTCCGGTCGAGGGCGTGCCCGACGTCGCGGCGCGCGGCCAGGGCGGTCTGCTCGACATCGCCGTCTCGCCCGATTTCGCCTCCTCCGGCCTCGTTTTCTTCAGCTTTTCCGAGCCTGGCAGCGGCGGCGCCGGCACGGCGGTGGCGCGGGCGAAGCTCGTTCGCGACGGCGCAACCGCCCGCCTCGAGGACATGGAGACGATCTTCTCGATGTCGAAGAAGTCCCGCACCCGCCATCATTTCGGCTCGCGCATCGTGTTCCGGCCGGACGGCACCTTGTTCGTCACCCTCGGCGACCGCGGCTCGGACGAGCGCGCGCAGGACATGAACGATCATCGCGGCTCGATATTGCGCATCAATCCTGACGGCTCGATACCGGCCGACAATCCGTCGCCCGATGGCTCAAAACACCTCCCCGAAATCTGGTCCAAGGGCCACCGCAACGTCCAGGGCGCGACATTCGATCCGGCGACCGACGGGCTCGTCACGGTCGAGCACGGCTCCAGGGGCGGCGACGAGGTCAACCGCCCCGAGGCCGGCAAGAATTACGGCTGGCCGGTCATCTCCTACGGCGTCCATTACTCCGGCAAGAAGATCGGCGTCGGTACCGAGGCGGAAGGCTACGAGCAGCCGCTGTTCTACTGGGATCCGTCGATCGCCCCCTCAGGCCTCATCAGCTACCAGGGCGAGATGTTTCCGGAATGGAACGGCGACCTGATCGCGGGCGCACTGAAGTTCCAGTTGGTCTCGCGTTTGAAGCGCGACGCGTCCGGCAAGATAACCGGCGAGGAGCGCATGTTCGAAGGCGAGTTCGGCCGCATCCGCGACGTCAACCTCGCCCCCGACGGCTCGATCTGGCTGCTCACCGACGAAAGCGACGGTGTCATCGTCCGCCTGTCGCGCGCAGGGTGAGGGCCGGTCTGCCGCCCCCTCTCCGCCTCGCTGCGCTCGGCACCTCTCCCCCACGTTGTGGGGGCGAGGAACCGCGCGGTGAAGGCAGCGTCTTACCTCCAGCTTGGGTTCCTCGCCCCTGCGAAGCGGGGAGAGGTGGCTCGGGCGAAGCCCGAGACGGAGAGGGGGTTTTTGCCTAACGCGCCCGCTCAACCTTTGCCCTTCACATACGCATCTATCTGCGCCGACAATTCCGCATATTCCTCGCAGCCGGTGCCGCAACGCTTCTCGATTTCGGAAAGCTGCTCGCGCGCGGCGGCGACATCGCCGAGTTGCAGATGCGCTTCGCCGAGATATTCGCGAACCTGCGTGTAGTCGGGGTCGGCCCTCAACGCCTCCTGGTAATAGCCGAGACCGACAAGAATACGGCCCTGCTTGCGGTGCGCATAACCGAGATAGTTCAGGATGCGCGGATCGGCCTTGTTATCGGCCAGGCTGAGCACGGTGATCGCCTCGTCATAGCGCCCGGCGAGCGCGAGCTGGCGACCGGTCGCGTAAAGGCTGTCGTCGTCGATGACGCCCTGCCCCTGCTGCGGCACGCATTTCTTGGTCTTCTTGTCATAGACTTGGCCCCTCTTGCACTGGGGAACAGAATCGCCGCCGCCACCGCCTCCGGCCGAAAATGCCGGCGCCACGATGAGCGGCGCGGCGACCAGAAGCGAGGCGAGGCTGATAACAAACCGGCTCTGCATGGGAAACCTCCTCAATGGGTGCATCGGGATATTAACGGTTTCGGCGCGGCTGTTCTTCCAGGCTTCGTTCTGCCCACCTCTGCCGCCGTGTTGCAATCATCTTGCCACCATGGCCGCCGAAAGCAACGCCGCAGAAGTGGCAGGATCGCGCTGTCCCTAAGCCGGCGCCACGCTGGCCCTTGCCGTCGCGATCCCTGCTGGTAGATGTCCCATTCGAATTCTCTTCAGCCGGAAACCGAATTGACCCGCATTCAGGCCAACCTCGTTTTGCTGCTTGCCGGCGCCATGTGGGGCATGGGCTTCGTCGCCCAATCCACCGCAATGGCCGCGATCGGGCCGTTCCTGTTCATCGGCCTGCGCTTCGCAATCGCCGCGCTTGCGATCCTGCCGTTCGCGATACGTGAATCGCGGCGCGCCGATCGCCCGCTGACGCCGGCCAACTGGGCAGCGTTCCTGCGGATCGGCCTGCTCCTGTTCAGCGCTGTCGGCTTCCAGCAGGTTGGCCTCCTGTCCACCACGGTCACCAATTCCGGCTTCCTCACCGGCCTTTACGTCGTGATGGTGCCGTTCTTCGCCGTTCTCCTGTTCCGCAGCTGGCCGCATCCGGTGGTCTGGCCGGCCGCACTCACCGCGCTCGCCGGCATCTGGTTCCTGTCCGGCGGAGCGATCGAGGCGCTGACCATAGGCGACTGGCTGACCGTTCTCGCCGCCGGCTTCTGCGCGCTCCAGCTCATCTATATCGGCCGCAGCGCCAGCCCTACCGGCCGGCCGGTGACGCTCGCCGTCACCCAGTTCGCCGTCTGCGCCGTCATCGGCATGGCAATCGCCCTGGTTGTCGAGCCTTTCGACTGGAGCGCAATCCTCCGCGCCGGCCCGGAAATCCTCTACGCCGGCGTCTTTTCGGGCGGCATCGCCTTCACCCTGCAGGTGGTCGGCCAGCGCTACACGACGGCGCCGCAGGCGGCGATCTTCCTGTCCTCGGAAGCGGTGTTCGCCGCCCTCTTCGGCGCCTGGTTCCTGGGCGAGCGGCTTCCGGCCGCCGGCATTCTGGGCTGCGGCCTTATCTTTGCGGCGATCGTCGCGGTCGAGGTGCTGCCGGTACTTCTCGCGCGGAAACCTTCTACGCCCTAGCATGATCCCGAAAAGTTGCAGACTTTTCGGACAAGATCATGCGGCTGATAAACCAGAGGCCCATTCCGGCTCTGCCGGAATGGATTAGGCTCTAAGTGTCCGTTCCAAAAAGAGTTGAGTGATTTCAGCAGGTTGTGATTCCGTCGGATTTGCGAGATTCGATGGAGATCACGATGGCCTGGACTGAAATCACCCGTGCGCATTATGAGCGGCGTTGCGCCCGTTACGCAAGCGATCTGACCGATGCGGAGTGGGCGCTGATTGCGCCGATGATGCCGTCGGCGAACCGCATCGGCCGGCCGCGCAAGACGGACCTGCGCGAGGTCGTGAACGCACTTCTTTACCTCGCCTCGTCGGGCGGCGCGTGGCGATTGCTGCCGAAAGACTTCCCACCCTTTTCAACGGTGCAGAAGTACTTCTATCGCTGGCGTGAGGAGGGCCTGTTGCGGACCATCAGCAACAGCCTCGTCATGGCGGCGCGCGAGGCCGAGGGTCGGGAAGCGAGTCCGACGGCGGGCGTGATCGACAGCCAATCGGTCAAGACCACGGAAAGCGGCGGAATTCGGGGCTTCGACGCAGGAAAGAAGATCAACGGGCGCAAGCGTCACATCGTTGTCGACACCATCGGGCTGATGGTCGGTCTCGTCGTCCATGCCGCCGATATCCAGGACCGGGACGGCGCACCGGCTGCCCTCAAGACCATTCTCGAACGCTGGCCGTGGCTGCGACACGTCTTCGCCGACGGCGGCTATGCCGGGCCGAAGCTTAAGGGCGCGATGCAAAAGATCGGCACGTTCACCCTGGAGATCGTCAAGCGGACGGACAAAGCCAAAGGCTTCGAGGTCCTGCCGCGCCGCTGGGTCGTGGAGCGCACATTCGCATGGCTGGGGCGATGCCGCAGGCTGGCTAAGGACTGGGAGAAATCCATCGCCTCCGCAGAAGCCTGGTTATACGTCGCCCACATTCGCCTGCTCACACGCAGGCTCGCAAGAGCTTGATATCAAAACATCCTTTTTGATTCAGGCTCTAAAGATCAGCGCCGCGCCACCGGCGATCAGCGCAAACCCGAGCGCGTGGTTCCAGGTGATGCCTTCCTTGAGATAAAACACCGAGAAGACCACGAAGACGGCGAGCGTGATCACTTCCTGGATCGTCTTCAGTTCGGCGGCCGAATAGACCGAATGGCCCATACGGTTGGCGGGCACCGCCAGCCAGTATTCCAGGAACGCTATCCCCCAGGAGAACAGGACCACTGCGTAGAGAGGCGCCGCCTTGAACTTCAGATGCCCGTACCACGCGAACGTCATGAAGACGTTGGATGCGAGCAGGAGCAGCACCGGCACGATCTTGGGCGACAGGAGCAGCGTCATGGGAGAATCACGTCCGGAGGAAGGCAGCGCGCCATTTCAGGCGATGGCCCGCTCCTGTCAATCGCCCGCAAGGCTCGCCAATATCGCCGCGTGACGTTGCCGCTAAATCGGCTATCATCAGCCAGGGGGTTAGGAGGAGATTTTGCAGCAGCAGCTCGACAGAGAATGGGATCTGACCATCGGTCCTGACACGGTTCGCCTTTTCATCGAAAAGGCCAAGGCGATCAGCGCTGCGGTCAACGAAGACTACGCAGACGGCAGCGAACACGAGGTCGAGCTCGACGGCAACTCCCGCGACAACCACCATCATGACGGCCTGGCCGAGGAAAAGACCGACGACCTGACCGCCGAGGAACTGCGCCAGCTCATCGACGACCTGAACGTCGACGAGGCCGCCGAGCTGATCGCGCTGATGTGGATCGGCCGCGGCGATTACGACGCCGACGAGTGGACCGAGGCGGTGAACGAGGCGCGCCAGCGCGGCAACCGGCGCACGTCGAAATATCTGCTCGGCATGCCGCTTCTGGGCGACTGGCTCGAGGAAGGGCTGGAAGCGCTCGGCGCGTGATCGTAGGTAATCGATCGTGATCGCCGCCGCGCGCGCGGCCGGCAACCTTCGGCGGCAATCGGCCGTTCTGGCCCCGATGATCTTCCCGCGCCTGGTCCAACTCCGAGAATTTGCCGTCCTCCTCGCCCTTTCGGCGGCTTGCATCGGCGTTGCGCAGGCCCAGACCCCCAACCTGCCCGACAAGGTTCCGGTTCCCGAAGTCCACCCGCCGCCCGCCGGCAACATCCCGCCCGAGCGGCTCGGTGAGCCGCCAGTGCCCGAGCCGAAGCCCGACGATGCACCTGCGCCGGATGCTCGGCCGCCGGCTGGCCCGGCTTCGCAGGACGCCGATAAGCCTGCGCTGCCTGGGCAAGCGCCGGCTGCTGGCGAAGGTCCGGTCGGCCCTAACGCCGGCGGCTCCGTGGAAAAGCAGGCGCTGCCCGCCGCCGATCCTCCCGTCCCGGAGCGAAAACCCGGTGAGCCGGCCGCGAAGCCGGGGCCGGCCACCGACAAAACCCCCGACCTACCCAAGCTACCTCCCGACCCGCGCTCGGCGATGCCGCGCTTCGACATCATCCCGCCCGACGAAACCGCCTGCCGCGCGCGGCTGCGAGAACTCGGCGTAGCGTTCGAGGAGCGCCCGGCGCAAAGCGATCCGGCTGGCTGCGCCCTGCCCTACCCGCTCGCACTGACAAAGCTCAGCGCGACAATATCGCTCGAGCCGGAGGCGCTGATGAACTGCGCCATGGCCGAAGCCGCCGCCCGTTTCGCGACCGACATCCTCTCGCCCGCGGCCAAAGCCGAATATGGCGAGGAACTCAAATCCATCGGCCACGCCTCGGCCTACGTCTGCCGCCCGCGCAATGGCGGCTCGAAACTGTCGGAGCACGCCTTCGGCAACGCGCTGGACATTGCCCGCTTCACCCTGTCGAAGGGAACGGCCGTCGACGTGAAGCCCGCGCCCGGCCCGAAGGCGGCAAAATTCCTCGGCGCGATCCGCAAGGCCGCCTGCGGGCCGTTCAAGACCGTTCTCGGACCGGGCAGCGACGCCGACCACGCGCTGCATTTCCACTTCGACCTCGCCCCGCGCCGCAACGGCGGGACGTTCTGCCAGTAATTCCGTCGCCCCGTCCTTGGGATTCAGGTCAGGCCGAGGCGAAAATGGCGGATTTCGAGAACCGGAGCGGAGCGGACATTTAGGTCCGTGAGCACCGGAAGCGCAGAAAGCCGCCATTTGCAGGCCGGCCTCACCTGAATCCCCGCCCCAATCCCGCCGCAGGCGTAAAGATAGCCGCTGACCTTTCCTTTACGCTTCTCCGCTAGGCTCGAAGACCTCGGGACAGGGAACCGGTCGATGGGCATACCTTTGCCGCGCGCCCGCGCCATATGGTGCGGCGGCGCCCTCATTCTGCTCGCCGCGCTTTCGGCCTGCACCACCGACGATGTCATGTCGCTCCGCCCCGACGTCGATGTCGGCGCGCAGACCGCGGCGGTCCCAGCGCGCGGCCTGCAAAGCCTGGTCCCCTCCAATCCGATGATGGCCGCCTATCCCCGGCTGGAAACGCCCGCCGCGCCAACACTGACAATGTCCGCGGACGATATCGCCTGCCGCCGCGACCTGCAGAAGCTTGGCGTGCAGTTCAGGAGCCTCGCGCCGATCGACGACGGCGGCGCCTGCCGCATCGATTTCCCGGTCGAAGTCTCGGCCATCGGCCGCGTCCAGATGAAGCCGGCAGCGACGCTCTCCTGCGAGATGGCCGCCACTTTCGCGCGCTGGACCAGGAAAGAACTCGTCCCGTCGGCGCGCTGGCGCTATCTCTCCGGCGTGAAAACCATCCACCAGGGATCGAGCTATTCCTGCCGCAACATCCGCGGCTCGCGTGGAAAACCATCCCAGCATTCGGTGGGCAATGCGCTGGACATCATGCGCATCGAGCTGAACAACGGCAAGGACATCGACGTGCGCAAGCCCGGCTGGTTCGCCTTCCGCCAGCGCGGCTTTCTGAACACTGTCCGCGCCGACGGCTGCGATTATTTCACGACAGTGCTCGGCCCCGGCTACGATTACGACCACCGCAACCATTTCCACTTCGACATCATGCCGCGCAAGAACGGCTACGTCGCGTGTAAGTGAACGGCGTCTGGCTTCCTTCTCCCCGTCTCTATACGGGGAGAAGGTGCCGGCAGGCGGATGAGGGGCAGCGCAAAGTTTCGATTGTCAAGCGATCGCTGGATCAGTCCATCCTTTGCAACGGCTCGCCAGCAAGCTTAATCTCCTGCCCCACGCAACTGGGCGGAGCAAAATGCGTCGACGCAGAATGCAAACGCGGGTAGCGGGCTGGGTGCTGGTGCTCAGCCTCGCCTATGGCGCATTCGCCTATCTTGTAGCGCCGGAATTCTGGTCGTGGCTCGATCGCGGGGACACCATGCTCCCGGACAAGATGGTGACCACGACGCCGCAGGGCATTCCCGGCGACCCCATCAATGTCGGGCTCGTCGGCTCGAAGCCCGAACTGTTGCACGCCTTCGCCGCCGCAGGCTGGAGCGCCGCGGACGCCATCACATGGCGCTCCAGCCTGGAGATCGGCGAAAGCGTGCTCTTCGACCGGCCCTATTCGGACGCGCCGGTCAGTACGCTTGTATTCGACGGGCGCAGGCAGGATCTGGCGTTCGAAAAGTCCGTCGGCAAAAGCGCCGACCACCGTCATCATGTCCGCTTCTGGCTGATGCCCGACCCCGCTCCCGATGGACGACCGCTCTGGCTCGGTTCGTCAAGCTACGACCGTGGCGTCGGATTCAGCCACGACACCGGCCAGATCACGCATCACATCGGGCCAGACCTCGACGCCGAGCGCGACTTCCTGATGAGCGGGCTGGAAACCGCAGGCCAGTTCGCCTCGACTTACAGTGAAAAAGGCGTCGGGCCGACCAAAACCGGGCGCAATGGCGGCGGCGATCCGTATTTCACCGACGGTATGGCGACGATCGGCGTGCTCCGGCCATAGAGCGTCGTCCCCTGGTCGGATGCGGTTCTACCCCCGACCCGTCCGGGTTCTCGATCTCGCCGAGTTTTGGCGGCAGCGAGGCGCGAGCGCTCATTGTTTCTTCTTTGCAACAGGTTCAGCCAATTCCGCGCAGCGGCGCCTCACGGCGTAAGCTTTAAGCTTTGTCTTTGGGTCGATTTCATTGAAATACTGCTCCTGTAGGGGAGGCAGATGAGTCGCCGTTCGCTTTTTTTGAAAGTGAGGGGGTAGAACCGACTCGGAGAGGGTAATTATCAAGCCGGTGGGACATCACCAATGTCGGCAGCCGTCTGCCTGCTCGCGTCACTGCTGAGCTGCCCGTACTCAGATACGGGGGCACGGCTTCAACCCTCGACCGAACACACACAATCGATCAGGCGCGAACGATTGGGTAAACGGCCCACACCCATCGCCGCCAGGTTCGGCCCAGACGAACGATTTGGTCCCACCCACCCACAGATTCCAATCCCATTTATCTTCTCGAAGGTGGATGAAATCCAAAAGCTGGAATATCAAGAACCACGCGACGAGAAGCGCGAGGAAATAAAAGTATCAGTCGACAAGCCAAAACAAAAGCCAAAGACCAGAACCAAAATCATCTTGGAGACGACGCAAACCAGGACGGTCAAGGCAGCCTATACCGGACAGACCCCGCTCGAGGAACAGTGGCGACTGTCCTCTCTGTTTGGTATCGGCAACGCCGACAACCCCACTCTATCCCAATCTGTCCCCCGTGTATCCGGCGTCGAGATAGCAAAACCCGGATATCAGGAAGTCATACGTGCGGCCAGGATCCACCAGGTGCCAGTGGATCTGGCTCTGCGAGTGGCCAAGCAGGAATCACGCGGTAACTGTGGTGCTAAATCATCGGCCGGCGCCCTGGGCGTGATGCAGGTCATGCCAGGTACGGGTGCCAAACACGGTTACTCGACCAAGCAGCTAATTAACTGTCGTACCGGGGCGGAGGCTGGCGTCAAAGAACTCAAACACCTGCTCAGATTGTCAGGTGGCGATGTGAAACAGACGCTGACCGGTTACAACTGCGGCGAAAAATGCATGTTCGGTCGGCGTAAAAAACTGCCGCTAGAGACGGTGAACTATATTCAGGTCGTGACGGGAAACTAGCCAGAGGATCACGGCCCCATTCTCGTCGCCGGTTATGACGCGGCTCGGCAAGCTCGACCGCGGCGTCGGATTCAGCCACGACACCTGCCAGATCACCCCCCACATCGCTCTACCTCCCCGGGCACCTTCCCGAAGCCGCCACCGTGATGCTATTGGAAAACCATGTTGTATCTTGAAATCGGCATCGTGGTCGTCCTCATCTGCGTCAACGGCCTCCTGGCGATGTCCGAGCTTGCCATTGTCTCGTCGCGGCCCGCCCGGCTCAAATCCATGATCGACCGCAACATCAAGGGCGCGGGACGCGCTCTGGCGCTGGGCGCCGATCCGGGAAAATTCCTGTCCACCGTCCAGATCGGCATCACGCTTGTCGGCGTGCTTTCCGGCGCCTTTTCCGGCGCCACGCTCGGCCTTCGCCTGACCGGCACGCTGATATCGGCCGGCGTCTCCGCCAATATCGCCAACGCGCTCGGCGTCGGCGTGGTCGTCGCCCTCATCACCTACGGCTCGCTGATCATCGGCGAACTCGTGCCCAAGCAGATCGCCCTGCGCAATCCGGAAGGCGTCGCCGTCAGGGTGGCGCCGGCCATGACCATCCTGTCCAAGATCGGCGCACCGCTGGTCTGGCTGCTCGATATTTCCGGCCGCGGCGTTCTGTGGCTGCTTGGCCAGCGCGGCGAGAGCGAGGAAAAGGTAACCGACGAGGAGATCAAGATGCTGGTCGCCGAGGCCGAGCATCACGGCACTATCGAATCCGACGAGCGCCGCATGATCGCCGGCGTGATGCGGCTCGGCGACCGCGCGGTCCGCGCCGTCATGACGCCGCGCACCGAAGTCGACTGGATGAACCTGCAATGGGACGAGCCGACCGCGCGCAAGATGCTGATGGAGACGCAGCATTCGCGCCTGCCGGTCGGCGAAGGCAGTGTCGACGCCATGGTCGGCGTGGTGCAGACCCGCGAGATTTTGGCCGCCATGCTGGCGGGTCGCGCCTTCGATCCGCGCCGGCACGTGCGGGAAGCGCCCATCGTGCATGACCAGGCCGACGCGCTCGACGTGCTCGCCACGCTGCGCGAATCCGAAGTGCCGGTCGCGCTGGTGCATGACGAGTATGGGCACTTCGAAGGCATCGTGACGCCCGCCGATATCCTCGAGGCGATCACCGGCGTGTTTCGCGCCGACGCCGAAGAGGGCGAACCCTACGCCGTGCAGCGCGAGGACGGTTCATGGCTCCTCGCCGGCTACATGCAGGCCGACGAGATGCGAGACCACCTCGGCATCGACCTGCCCGACAACCGCGACTACGAGACGGTCGCCGGCTACGTGCTGTCGCACCTGCACCATCTGCCGGCCACCGGCGAAAGCGTCGACGCCCAGGGCTGGCGCTTCGAGGTCGTCGACCTCGACGGCCGCCGCATCGACAAGGTCCTCGCCACCCGCCTGCCCGGGGTGCACCGGCGGCAGGGTGGTGGGCATTAAGTCGAGTAGCGAATAGCGAATAGCGAATAGCATTGTCCCGGCTTTGGGCCTGAAGACAAGAACCTTTCCCTATTCGCTACTCCCTATTCGCTATTCGCTTTAAGCCGCCTTCACTTCCGAAATCACCGCATCCTTGTCCCGCGCCGCCTTCAGCACCTTGGCCCACCAGGCGACGTCGTCGAGCATGGCGCCGGCTGCCTGGTTGAGATGGTCGAGCTCTTCCAGCTTCTTGCCCTGCAGCACCGCGAGATAGTCCGGCCAGAGGATGTGCACGGCGGCCTTGGTCGGCGCCATCTGCATCTCGATCGCGACCTGGCGAAGCTGCTCGATGGCGCGCGCGCCGCCGACCCCGCCATAGCCGATGAAGGAGACCGGCTTGCGGTTCCATTCGCGGCCTGCGTAGTCGATCGCGTTCTTCAACACCGCGGTGGGCCCGTGATTGTATTCGGCGGCCGTGAAGATGAAGCCGTCGAGTTCCGCGACCTTGGCGCCCCACTTGCGGGCGGCCTCGCTTTCAGGCGCTGCCCACGCCGGCGACTTCGCCTCCTCGAAGAAGGGCATCGGGTAGTCGCGCAGGTCGACGATTTCGATGTCGAGATCGCCGCGCGCCTTTGCTATGCTGGCGATCCATTCAGTGGGCTTGTCGGCAAATCTGGCTTCGCGGGTCGAGCCGATCACGATGCCGATCTTGGGTTTGGTCATGGTTTCACCTCTTGCGTTGGTATAAATTGGATACCGACACTATATAAGAGACCATCAAAATCCCTCGCAAGGAGGCACTTTTTTGAAACCAAGGCACGTTCACCGCAGTGAGGATTGCCGCGCCGTCAGCGAAATCCTGCAGCGCGTCGGCGACAAATGGACTGTGCTGGTGGTCGGTAAGCTGGGCACGGGCCGCATGCGCTTCAGCGAATTGCGCGCCGCCGTCGGCGGCATCTCGCAGAAAATGCTGACGACCACGCTGCGCGGCCTCGAGCGCGACGGCTTCGTCACGCGCACGCAATACCCAACCATCCCGCCCCGGGTCGACTACGAATTGACCGACCTCGGCTTCGAGCTTCTGGAGCCGGTCAACGCGCTCGGCGAATGGGCGCGCAAGAACACAGCCCGCGTCAACGAAGCCCGCCAGAAATTCGACGCCGCCTGCCCAGAAGGCAGGAGCGGGAATCATTTTTAAGGCAGTAGGGCAGTAGGACTGATCCCAGCCTGTCAGAATGCTTGCCCTACTCCCTACTCCCTACTCCCTACTCCCTACTCCCTACTGCTGCTCCGGCACCAGTTTTGTCGGCATCTCCAGCAAGGAGAACTCCGCATCCTCGCAAGTGATGTCTGGATGGGTCGGGCTGAACATTCCCAGCGGATTGTCCTTGAACAGCCAGGCATGCAGGTCGTAGTGGTGGAACCCTTGAGGGATCAACGGTTCATGACCCTCCATCGGCCCCTGGAAAGGTTGACCGAAGAGGCTCGGACGCTCCTTGGCGGCCGCTAGGGGTACGAGCCATTCGGCCGCGACGAGCTGGAGTTTTCCGCCGACCGGCTCATAGATCAGCACGTTGGGCTTCATGGGATCGGGCGGCCCCTGTACCGTCAGGTTGACGAAGTGGATGCCCATGCCCCCTTTGGGGTAATCCAAATGCCCCTCCATCTTCGAACCGTCATAGTGGACGCAACCCACTGTCGAGAGATAGAGGTCGCGGACCGCGACGTAAGGATCCTTGTACTTTGCGAGCGCCTCCCGCATGGCGTCGATCTTGTCCATCGGGACGTCTTCGGCATTCACTGTTCCGATCCCCGGCCCCATACAGACCAGCGACATCGCCGCCGCGATACAAAGACGGCCAACACTGCACTTAGGCATTGTGCTTCCTCCCTTGATTTTCAAACGGGCAAGCGCCCGGCAGGCGCTTGTCTATCGTCAACTTGACGGACCGGGGCAGGGGCAAATTGGTGCGACCGCCCACGCCGCTGCTGCAGCGGCGAGGGACGCGCGGATTTCTTGCCCGTCATGTTTTCACCCGGCAGCGATGAATCGCTTCCAGCCCCCGGCTCGTTCTATGGAAACCTCATGGCCGTGGATGTGTCTCCCACCGCAGGCTTCCTCGATTGAGGCTGCTCTCAAGTAGCGAAATTTGCAAGCCATACCTTCAGCCGTGGGTGCCAATCCTTTCGGAGAAGCCGGCTACGCTGGAGCCGGTCCGGCACACTGCCCAGGACCGCCCGGCTACTCACTGCTCACTTCTTCCGGCACCGCCTTCGGCCTGCCCTCGCTGTCCAGTGCCACCATGATGAAATCCGCGTCGGTCACCCGTTCCATGACGTCGGTGAGATAGCGCTGCGCCCAGGCTTCGACCTTGAGCGTCATGGAGGTGCGCCCGACCCGGTTGACATGGGTGTAGATGCACAGCGTGTCGCCGATCTTCATCGGCTTGGCGAAAGACATTTCCTTGACCGCGGCCGTCACCACACGGCCCTTGGCCCGCTCGGCGGCTCGAATGCCGCAGGCCAGGTCCATCTGCGCCATCACCCAGCCGCCGAAAATGTCGCCGGCGGCGTTGGCGTCGGAAGGCATGGCGAGCGTGCGCAGCGTCAGTTCGCCCGTCGGCTGTCCGTCGACATAATGCACCATGCTGCTTCTCCATCTTTCTTCCTGCCGTAACGTCGCCAGCCTGTTGCGTCAACGACAAGCCGGACCGGCAACACGGTCGCTTTTGTCACAAGCCATGCCGGAAGCCCCGGTGCCGAAGGCGCGCGCCCGCCCTTAGGATGATTCAAAACATCAGGATGTTGGCCGGCGACGTTTCAAGTTCCATGCAAAGCTATGATTTCATTGTAGTCGGCTCTGGTTCCGCCGGTTCGGTTGTGGCCGAGCGCCTGTCGGCGAGCGGCCGCTTTTCGGTGCTGGTGCTCGAAGCCGGCGGCACCGACCGCCGCTTCTATGTCCAGATGCCGCTCGGCTACGGCAAGACTTTTTCGACCCCGCCGTCAACTGGAACTACAAGACCGAGCCCGATCCCGGCCTCGCCGGCAATGCCGATCACTGGCCGCGCGGCAAGATCATCGGCGGCTCAAGTTCCATCAACGCCATGGTCTGGATCAGGGGCCAGCGCGAGGACTACGACGCCTGGGCGGCGGCCGGCAATCCGGGCTGGGGTTTTGACGACCTTCTGCCGCTGTTCAAGGCGATCGAGCACAACGAGGCCGGCGCCGACGAATGGCGCGGCGTCGGCGGCCCGCTCCACGTCACCGACTGCTCGCGCTCCGTCCACCCGCTGACGGCGCGCTATCTGAAGGCCGGCCAAGAGGCAGGTCTGCCACTCAATCCGGATTTCAACGGCGCCTCCCAGGAAGGCGTCGGCATCTACCAGATATCGACCCGCGACGGCCGCCGCATGTCGGCTGCCCGCGCCTTCCTCCGCCCCGCCATGAGGCGCAAGAACGTCCGGGTCGAAACCCGCGCGCTGGCTACGAAAATCCTGTTCGAGGGCAGCCGCGCCGTCGGCGTCGAATACATCCGCAACGGCCGCACCTCGACCGCCCGCGCCGGCCGCGAGATCGTGCTCTGCGCCGGCTCGGTCAACACACCGCAGCTTCTGCAACTCTCCGGCGTCGGCCCGGCCGATCTCCTGCAGTCGCTAGGCATCCCGATTGTCCATGCCAACGCCCATGTCGGCACCAACCTGCAGGACCATCTCGGCATCAACTACACCTTCAAGGGCAGGATCCCGACGCTAAACCAGTTGCTCCGGCCATGGTGGGGCAAGCTCTATGTCGGCATGCAATATCTCCTGCTGCGCAACGGACCACTGTCGCTCTCGATGAACAATGCCGGCGGCTTCTTCCGCACCGATCCGGCCATGGCGCGGCCGAACATGCAGCTCTATTTCCAGGCTTTTTCCACTGTCATCCCGAAGACCGGCGAGCGCCCGATCCTGACTCCCGATCCCTGGCCGGGTTTTTCCATCGGCCTGTCCAATTGCCGCCCGACCAGCCGCGGCTCGATCACGATCCGCTCGAAGAATCCGCTCGACTATCCGAAGATCATGCCCAACGCCTATTCGACCGATCAGGATGTGGCCGAAATGCTGGCCGCGGTTAAATTCGTGCGCAAGATCGCCTCCATGCCGGCCATGGCCGAGATCATCGAGGAAGAAGTTTTGCCGGGCCCGTCGATCGCTTCCGACGACGATCTGACGCAGGATTTCAGGAAGCGCTCCGGCACGGTCTATCATCCCGTATCGACCTGCCGCATGGGTCCCGATCCCGCGCGCTCTGTCGTCGATCCGCGCCTGAAGGTCCACGGCCTCGCCGGACTTCGCATCGTCGACGCCTCGATCTTCCCCGACAATATTTCCGGTAACACCAACGCAGCCGCGATCCTCACAGGCGCCAGGGGCGCCGCGATGATACTGGAGGACCACTCATGAAAATCACCGATGTCAAAACCTTCGTCGTCGGCAATCCGCCGCCCGGCATCGGCGGCAAATACTTTATCTTTGTGAAGCTCACGACGGACTCCAATGTCGTCGGCTATGGCGAGGCCTATAACGCCACCTTCTCCGCCCACGTCACGGCAAAAATGATCGAAGACTTGGCCGGACGCTACCTCGTCGGCCGCGATCCGCACGACATCGAGACCTTCTTCCGCCGCGCCTATTCGTCCGGCTTCTCGCAGCGCCCCGACATTTCCGTCATGGGCTGCTTCTCGGCGCTCGAAATCGCCTGCTGGGACATCATCGGCAAGGAAGCGAACAAGCCCATCTACAAGCTGCTCGGCGGCCAGGTGCACGAGGCGCTGCGCTCCTACACCTACCTCTATCCGCACACCGGCAGCGTTCACTCCGAGGACGCTGTCGGCAGGAACGTCTACAACGATCCCGACCTCGCCGCCGCCTGTGCGCTCGAATATGTCGAGCAGGGCTTCAATGCGGTCAAGCTCGACCCCGCCGGCCCCTACACCGCCTTTGACGGCCACCAGCCGCGCCTCGCCGACATCGATCTCTCCGCCCGCATGGTCAAGGCGATCCGCGAGGCCGTCGGCAACCGCGCCGACATCCTGTTCGGCACCCATGGCCAGTTCACCGCATCGGGCGCACTGCGCATGGCCCGTGCCATCGAGCCCTATGACCCGCTCTGGTTCGAGGAGCCGGTGCCGCCGGACATGCCGGAGGTAATGGCGCAAGTCGCGCGGCAGACAACAATCCCGATCGCCACCGGCGAGCGGCTGACCACGAAATTCGAGTTCGCGCGGGTGATCGAAAACCGCGCCGCCGCCATCCTGCAGCCCGATCTCGGCCGCTCCGGCGGCATCCTCGAGACCAAGAAGATCGCCGCGATGGCCGAGGCCTACCACATCCAGATCGCACCGCATTGCTATTGCGGCCCGATCGTCGGCGCCGCCAACATCCAGCTTGCCGCCACGCTGCCCAACTTCCTTATCCTGGAGTCGCTCAAGCAGTGGGACGGCTTCCATGCGGAATTGCTGAAAAAAAAGATCGAATGGCGGGACGGCAACGTTATACCTTCGAAGGAGCCCGGTCTCGGCGTCGAACTCGACGAAGCGGTCTGCGAGGCTCATCCCTGGACCGGCCAGGAGTTGCACTTGCAGATGGCGCAGGACCCGTTGTTTCCCTGAGCGCGGGGGTCGTTTCTCGCCAGGCCCTGTTGGAAAAGCGGCGTTTCTGCCGCTGCCCTGGCGGTGGCCCCGGCCGGCTGAGAATCCATTTATTTTCAATGTTCTAATATACGCCGCGGAATCGATTTCCGACCCGCTTGAATCACTGTCTCAACTGCCTGATGCGATGCGTCAGCACCGGCAATGAGTCATCTTTCGAAAGCTCAAGTTGGCGGCCATGCGCGGGGCAGCAAAGCAAGAATAAGGGCCGCCACAACTTGCTGTATAGGCCGTACGTTTTTGACATATGGCCGAATGTCGGACTACCACTATTTACTATATCCGAAATTCCGCGCCGGGCCCCTGTTCCCACACCGGCGGAAAGATGTATGATTTATTAATAAAGTATGAATGCCGGCGGTTGTATTTGGCTGCCATACAACAGGTGGAGCAGTGCCCATGAATCTCGCAAACATCCTGACGAGAAAGGATCCTCTGAAGAAGGCGTTCGTCACGCTTGAAGACGGAATGACCGACCTTCTCAACGAAGAGTTCATGCTTCCTCCTGACGCGGAACCGGCGCAGCCAAGCAGCGACGACATCGTCGAAGGTCTGGCCGAGGAATTCAGCGCGCAACTTGCCGCCGAGATCGAGACGGATGAAACTGTCGAGGTCGAAACAGAAAACGACGACGCGGCCGCCGAAGCTCCCCCGGCGCCGGAGGAAAATGCCGAACGGCTCACCTCGCACACCCAGAACCGTCTCGCCGGCCTTGCGGCGGTGGATGAAGCCCGCAACGCTATCCAGCAGGACCTGACCCAGATCAGCACGGCGCTTTCCAGCATCGTCGCCTCGCAGAATCTCAGCCGCGAATTCCTTGATGACTGCTATGCAGACATTCGCCGAGCAAACGAACTCGAGATCATGAACACGAACTACGCGGCCGAAAACCGCCGGCTCGGCGACCGCGTCGACAAGCTCGAAAAGCTGCGCGCCCGCTACGACCAGTTGATCGAAGTGCTGAAGCGGCGCGAAGGCAGGCTGATGATCGAGGCCGAGGATCTGCGCAGATCCCTGAGCTCGGCCAAGCTGGAAGCCGTCGAAGCCAAGAACGCGATCGCCCGCGCCGAGTTCGTCCAGGGAGAACTTCACACCTCGCTGGCCGCCAAGACCAACGAGGCCGAGCGCTACATGCGCGAGAACGAGATGCTGCGCGAAAAGAACGTCAACATCGCGCTCGATCTCGATAAGGCCCTGCAACGGCAGGCCGAAACCCGCCGCAAATACGAAGATCTGGCGGCGGTCCACGCCAGCGAGTCGGCGCTTGTCGCCAAGACCGCGGCCAAGCTGGCGAGCGAGGAGAAGGAAGCGGCGCGGCTGCAGAAGCTGAACGATATGCTGGAGGCGCGCCTTGTCGAGGCCAACGAGCACATCACCGGCTTCGCACGCGAAATGCATGAGCGCGAGGAGCTTTACCAGAGCGAGAACCATGCGCTGAAGGGCGAAATCCAGACGCTTCTTTCCCGCGTGCATGCCAGCGCCGCCGAACAGGCCGAAACGGCGGTCGAGTTGACCGCGCTGAAGACCCGGATGAACGAACTCGAATCCGAGAAGCAGTTTGCCGAACGCAAATACGCGGGGCTCGCCGCCGAGGTCGACAGCGAGCGCAAGCAGGCAGCGCGCGAAGGATCCGGCGAGGACGAGCCCGCCGGCGCGCTGGACGCTCAGCAGGCCGAAGCGATGCGCCAGCAGGTCGAAGAACTGACCAAGACCGTGCAGCGCCTGAGGCGTTACGAGAAGCTGGCAAAGGTGCGCGTCAAGGCGAACGACTTCCCGGCCAGTTTCGGCGTCAAGCCCAAGGCCAGGAACGGCTTCCGGCCCAAGCTCGCGGCGGGCTGAGAACCCGCTGCGAGATTACGGCTTCAGGATCCGGCTTGCGGCGAAGTCGTCGGGCTCAATGTCTTCATGCCGGCGAAAAGCGCCAGCGACACCAGGCCGATGACGCCGAAGCCGGCCATGTAGAGCAGCGGCACAGGCTTGCCGCCGACGGCGTTCATCAGCCCCGCCGCGACGACGCCGGCCCCGTAGACGCCTGCAAACAGCAGCGCCAGCCGCGCCAGCATCGCGTCGTGCCGCGACAGGAAGAACGACACAGCGACCGTCAAGAGCATGGCCGCGATCAGGCGCGAGCTCAACTCGTCCTGCGGCCAGTTGAACACCAGCGGATAGGGCGCGGTGGGAGTCAGGAACAGCGCCGCGCCCCAGATCGCCAGCGCCACCCCGGCAAGCAGCAGCCAGCCTCGCACCGTTTCGCCCGGCGCCTGCCGCGCGGCGCCCGCATCGTCGCCCCGCGCCAGTTCCAGCGCCGAGCCGGCGCAAAGCACGATCACCACCGCAAAGAAGCCGTAGGTCACCGGCCGCGTGAAATCGAAGCGGTCGAGATGCAGCGTCACCGCCGCCAGCGCCAGCGGCACGAGGTAGACCAGGATCAGCATGCAATACAGCCGCGTCCGCGCCACGCCCGGATGCTCCAGTACCGCCACGCCGGTCACCCCGAACGCCAGCGCCGCCACGCCCAGCATGCGCGATGCGAGCGGCGGCAGGTCCCAGGCAAAGCTCGGCTGCAGGTCGAGCCACCAGAACGGTGCGCCGATCAGCCCGCCAACCGTCGTCGCTATCAGCACGAACCGGCCTACGGCAGACCGGCCGGCGCCTTCCTCGTCCCGGCCCCAGCGCCGGAACGCAGCCGCCATGGCGGCCAAGAGCGCGACCACGGCAACGCCGAACCACATGTCTTCCGTCATGGCATCCCCCAACCGCGACCCGCGTTCCGGCAGCATGCCACGATCGCGCCGATTCACGAAGAGCGGGCGCTGATGCCGCTGCACAAAAAGCCGGCGCCGGGACGATTTCGGTTTTCGGGATCATGTGCCAGGTGTTGAGATTCAAGTCAGGCCGAGCCGGGATCGAACACACCGCACACGGAAAGCTTTTTGCCTGTTCACAAAAAAAGACCGGCCCCGCTAGGGGCCGGCCGGTCGTCATTCAAAATGTCTTGGCGATAAAATCACATAGCCGCTTCGATGGCGGTCGCGTTGCTCGTTCCTTCCTCGAGCCGTCACCTTGACCTTGGCGCCGGCGGCGAGCGCGTCGATCGCGACGCCCTCCGCAGCCACGACCGCCGTGCCGTCCTGCAACGTGACGGTGCGCGTTGCCGGATCGACCGACTGCACGACGCCCTCGACGGTGGCCGCATAGGCGGCGCCGATGAAGGCGAGCGAGGCGATGGCGGTTGCAAGGATCTTCTTCATGTTCTGGTACTCCCGTTTGGGTTTTTGTCCCGCGGCTAAAATATGCCGCCGGACGGCCTGGAGATAGGCCGGAGGGCGTCGCCGCGCAAATCACAAACAGTGAAATTAAGCAACAGGAACAAAGGCTTATTTATGCCGCATTTGGCGCAAGCCCACCCGTTTTTGCCGATCTTGGCGGCGGCGCCGGACGGATTGTTACAGCCGCTTGCCTTTTTTATCACGCCCTTGCGCCGAAACCGCCCGTGCCGTGTTACGGCCCCCTCCCCGCCGGATTTCGCGCCGCGGCGATCACGAAGCCTCTGAAATTCCGGCGGAGTTTCGTCGTTTCGTCCGGGCGTTCCCGCACCTCGCCGTATCTGTTACCGTGGCGCCCGCGATGGAGACGATCATGATTGCCGGACACCTTGCCCTCGTCATAGCTGCGGTCTTTGCCGGCGCGGCATTCTACATCAACATCGCCGAACACCCGGCCCGGCGGAGCCTCGACGACCGATCGATGCTCACCCAGTGGAAGCCCGCCTACAAGCGCGGTTTCGCCATGCAGGCCTCCCTGGCCGTCGCGGGATTTCTCCTCGGCTTGCTGGCGTGGTGGCAGACCGGCGCATGGTTCTGGCTGGCCGGCGCGTTGGTCCTTGTCGCGAACTGGCCCTACACGCTCCTTGTCATGATGCCCGTCAACAATACGCTCATGTCGACGGATCCCGCGTCCGCCGGACCGGAAAGCCGCGAACTGCTGGAGAGATGGGCACGGCTGCATGCCGTCCGCACCGCCCTCGGCTTTGCCGCGACGCTGCTGTTCCTCGCGGCGACGGTTCGATAGGGGCGCCCACGGCGGCTTGTTGCGCCGGTCAGCCTTTCTCATTGTGCCAGGCCGTGCCGCCGCTTCACAGCGGCCAGCGCTTCTGGCAGAGAGTGCGGCGCATCCCCTCCGCGCCGAAGGTCACCCCCTTGCATCCCTCCATAGAAATACTGGGCTCGCTCGCGGCCCTGATCACCACGCTCGGCTGGCTGCCGCAGATCCTCAAGATCGTCCGCGAGCGCAAGGCCGGCGACATATCGCTGGTCACCAACGCCACTCTGGCCGGCGGCGTGTTCCTGTGGGTCGTCTACGGCCTGTTGATCGGCTCCTGGCCGGTGATCATGGCCAATTCGGTGACCTTCCTGTTCATCCTCGCCATTGTCGGACTGAAGCTCCGCTTCGGTTAGAGCATCGTGCCGAAAGGTGGATGCCGGCTTTCGGCAAAAACGATGCGAAAGCAAAAGCTGGAGCGAGATGCCCGATTCCGAAATCGGGCGGCTTGCTCTAGGCTGCTTCCACGTCGTCGCTCGCCCCCACCTTTCTCACCAGAGCCGCCGTCGCCAGCATCGCCGCCATGTCGGCGATGATCGGCTCGACATGCTGCCGGTAGTCGAGCGGCACGGAGATCGGCGGCAGCTCGAAAAAATTCTTCTTGGCCGGCAGGAGCAGGAACCCGTCGCCGCCATGCAGCGCCACGCGCGCCGGCTCGTCCGGCCACGCCTCGCCCAGCCACTGCAGCGCCTGCGCCAGTCGCCCGGTCACCAGCGGCTGCGCGGCGGCGGCATTGTCGGTGCGAAACTCGTAGTTCTCGTCGAGCGCCGGAATGCCGCTCGTCACCTCCTCCAGATCGCCGTCACCGAACAGCCCGCGGAAGAACGAAGTCACCATGTTCGCCTTGTGCGTAGCGACCAGCAGTCCCGGAAAGGGCGCCACCGTGTCGAACGCCAGCACCACGCCCTTGAACTTCGTCTGCTCCGACTTTCCTTGCTTGTTGGCGAGCTCCGCCTCGTAGAGCTCGAACACGAATCCCTCGTATTTGCCCGAGACCACATCGTCGAAGCGCTGGATGTCGAACGATCCCACCGCCTCGCGCGGCAGCCGGTCGAAGGAGGCCGGAGTTCCCTCGTGCTGGTAGCGGAAATCCTCGATGAAGCCGAACACGATCGGCAGCAGATGCTCGCGAAACGTCTGCTGCACGTCCCTCGCCGGCTTGGTCGCCATCCAGTAGGCGAACATGCCGGCAATAAAAGCGCAGACATAGAGATAGAGGTGCGGCGTGGAGCGCCATTGCTCATTCGGATCGGCGAAATCGTTGAACCCCCACGCCAGCGCCGCCACGACCGCCGCGAGCAGGCCGAGATAAACCGGCGCGCGCCAGCCGACTTGCCTGCGCGCCGCCCTGCGCTCGCTTTCGTATGTTTCGAGATCCGCCCTGATGCCGGCGATCACCGCCTCGTCCGGCATGAAATCCCTGGCCTCCATCGGCGCCCTCCCCTTTTCGCGGACAGTATCCGCGCCGGGCAAGCATAGCGGTTTTCGGAGGAAAAATCTGCCAGACTCCGGACCGGACGCCGGCGCCAATCAGCGGCGCCGGAATCTTGACCTTACGCGGCGGTCCTAGGCGGCTCTCGCCGCAGGCGTCTTGGCGGCCAGTGCGCTGCCGATGCGCTCCGATAGCCAGCCGAGCAGCGAACCGATCACCATGGATACGACGATGTTGATCAGCGGGTTGTCGACCAGCGATGCAGATGTCAGCGTGCCGAGCTTGCCGGCGAGCAGTGCGTAGCCGGCAACGCAGGCAAAGCCGTAGACCGATGACGGAATCGAGCCGAAAGCGCCGATGTTGGCCGCAAGCACCATCGCCGCCGCGCCTATCCCGACACAGATTCCGGCAGCGAGAGGGACGCCCAGGCCGCCGGCCAGCGATGTCGTGCCCAGCAGCGCTGCCCAGCCGATGAACGCGCCCAGTATATGTGCCGGAATATTGGTCTTCAGCGCCGCTTCCTTGCCGCCCGAATGATAAAATGCCGCCCAGGCAACGAAAGCTGCCCATATCTGCAGGCCCAAACCGGCAAACGGCCCGACGAAAAGCCAAGTCGCAATGCCGCCGAGAGCTCCGATACTGATTGCAAGTGCTGTGAGCAAAGGCATGTCAAATCCTCCAACCGGATTCCGTAAGCAATCACACCGCGTGTGACTTGCCTCGTGACAGTGCCCTGCTGCCCACAAAATCAGCAATGTCCCCTTGCGTCAACTTGCCTTCGGCGCCCGTCCCCAGCTTTGCGCCTGCGTGGCCGGGACGCCGCGCGATGCTACCGTCGCCAGGCAGCCGCCGGGCTACTCCCCGGCGTCGGGAATGTAGCGGTCGGCGGGGTTCTTGAAATGCTTCCAGCCGCGGTCGCGGGCGCGGCCGAGCGCGGCCCGGTAGATCGCCTCGATCTGCGGCAGGATTTTCTGCGGCGACAATTTCTCCGTCACCGTCAAACGGTCGAACGTGCCGGCCTGCAGCCTCGAAGCTTCGTCGCTGGCAAGCCGCCCGGCCGCCCGCGCCATGCCTTCGACATCGCCCACCGCGAAAATGCGCTCGCGCGGCAGCAGGTCCGCCATGTTGCCGACATCCGTCGCGATCGCCGGTACGCCCAGCGCCATGGCCTCCAGCGGCGCGATCGGCGCTTCCTCAGCAGCCGAGGTGAGCAGGAATACGTCCATGGCCGCCGCCAGTTCGGCCGCGTCGTTGCGCCGGCCGGGCAGGTGTACGCGCCCGGCCACCGCCGGATCGCCGAGTGCTTCGCGCCAGCCGGGCATGACCTCGCCGCTCGACAACCCGCCGATCAGCAGCAGTTCGGCGTCCAGTCCCGAAGCGACGAGCCGCTTCAGCACTCGGATCGCGTCGACCTGGTTCTTGCGTGGGCTGATCCCGCCGGTCGAGCCGAGAAGCAGCGCGTCCTGCCGGATGCCGAGCTTTTCCCGCGCGGCGGCCCGGTGCTGCGCCGATATGGGTGCGAGCGCCGCCGCATCGAACATGTTGGGAACGACATGCATCCTGCTTTTTGAAACCAGGAGCCGCTTCGTGTAGTAGCTGGCCGTCTGCCGGCTCAACCCCACCACCGCGTGGGCGAAGCGCCACGGCAGCTGAAACTGCCGCGAATGCGCGGTCATCACCGCCGGCGCGCCGTCGGCAAGGGTGAAGATCATCAGAAACTTGTTGGCGCTGCTGCCATGCGCATGCACCAGCGTGCGTCCCCAGTCCCGGATCGGATAGCCGGTGGCCCGCAGGTCGGCGGGAGTGGTCTTGAAGCTGGACTCCAGCATCTTGAGCGGCCCGGCGAAGCTCTGCCTGCCGATCCACGAATTCCTCGGATGCACCAGCATCAGCTCGTGCCCCGCCTTGAGCTGCTCGTCGATCAGGATCTTGGTGCTCGTCGCCACCCCGTTCAGGGAAACATGGCTTACGAGATGAGCGATCTTCATCGGCGGGTCGGCTTTTCTCTACTGGCCGTTCGGGCGCATTAGGCGGTTTCGATCAGCCGCTTATCCCACAACCCCGGGGCGGATCAAGGGTGGCGCGGGGAGTTCGCTATTTGTCCGACAAATATTGACACCGGTTCGCGGGTGAGTTTAGCTTCGACTGGAAACGAAAGCGCCGGCGATCAAAGTGCCTGCGCGGCTGAGGAGGTCGCGCGGCGGGAGGGATTGCCGACATGCCAGACGGCCGCGGCTGCGTTGCAGCCGGACCGCCGGCGCCGAACGTTTCTGCGAAAACGACAAAGGGAGGAACTCATGAGACTGAAACTGATCGCAAGCGCATTGTTGATGGCCGCGGCGTTCACCGTGTCCGGCTCCGAGGCGCAGGACAAGAAGCAGCTCGCCTTCGTGGTGAATGGCGCGTCCGATTTCTGGAAGCTGGCCGAGGCGGGCGTCAGGAAGGCGCAGGAAGAACTGCCCAACTATGATCTATCGCTGAAATATCCCGAACAGGCCGCCGCCGCCGTGCAGCAGCGCCTGATGGAAGATCTGGTCGCCAGCGGCGTCTCGGCCATCATGGTCAGCGCCGTCGACCCGAAATCCTCGACCGACTCGCTGAATAAGGTCGGCGCGCAAGTGCCGCTCTTCACCACCGACAGCGACGCCCCCGACACCAACCGCATCGCCTATATCGGTTCGTCCAATACGGACGCCGGCAAGCAGGCCGGCGAGATCGCCCTGAAGGCGCTGCCCGACGGCGGCAAGTGCATAGGCTTCGTCGGGCTTCCGGGCGCCGACAATGCGCGCGAGCGCATCGAGGGCATGAAGGAAGCGATCGCCGGCTCCAAGGTCGAGCTGATCGACGTGCGCGGCGACGACATCGACCAGACCCGCGCCAAGCGCAATGTCGAGGATGCGCTCGCGGCCAATCCCGACATCGACTGCATGGTGGGCTTCTACTCCTATAACCCGCCGCGCATCTACGAGGTGCTGAAGGAGAGCGGCAAGCTCGGCCAGGTCACCGTGATCGCCTTCGACGAGGATCCGATCACGCTAGGCGGCGTGCGCGAGGGCACTATCGCCGGCACCGTGGTGCAGGATCCCTACGAGTGGGGCTACCAGGGCATGAAATTGATGGCGAAGTATCTCGAGGGCGACAAGTCGGTCGTGCCGGAGAACAAGCTGATCATCGTGCCGACCAAGATGATCGACAAATCCAACGTCGACGCTTTCGAGGCGGAACTGAAGGCGCGCATCAGCGGCTGAGGTTCTGACCCTAGAGCGAGCAGGCCGGCGCTATCTCCCAGCCGGCCTGCTTCGTGCGCCTTGCAGCGTCTGACCTGACCAGCATAGGGTGTGTTGAGATTCAGGTCAGGCCGAGCCTGACAATGGTGGATTTCGAGAACGGAGCGGAGCGTACTTTCGGGTACGTGAGCACCGGAAGCGCAGAAAGCCGCCATTTGCAGGCCGGCTGAATGTCAACATGCCTTGGTTCGCCTGATGCCGAATCCATTTCTGAACATGACGGGAATTTCCAAGGAGTATCCCGGCATCAGGGCGCTGGACGATATCGGCCTTTCCGTCAGCCCGGGCGAAGTGATCGGGCTGGTCGGCGAGAACGGCGCCGGCAAATCGACTTTGATGAAAATCCTGGGCGGTGTGGTCGAGCCCACCGGCGGCGAGATCGAAATCGACGGCGGCAAAGTCGACCGGCTTTCGGTCAACGGCTCGATGCGCGCCGGCATCGCCTTCGTCCGTCAGGAACTCAACCTCTTCGACAATTTGACGGTTGCGGCCAATATCTTCATCGGCCGCGAGCCGCTGAAGGGCGGCCCGCTGAAGCTGATCGATCGGGCCAAACTGAACCGCTGGGCGCGGCCGCTGCTTGGCCAGCTCGGCGCCGATTTCGAGCCGGACACGCCGGTCGCCTCGCTGTCGCTTGCGCAGATGCAAATGGTGGAGATCGCCAAGGCGCTATCGCTGAAGGCGCGCCTCATCATCATGGACGAGCCGACGTCGAGCCTGACGGCCTCGGAGACCGAGCGCCTGCTGGCGATCGTGTCGCGGCTCAGGGCCGAAGGCGTCAGCATCATCTTCATCTCGCACCGTCTTGCAGAGGTCGAGCGCTGCGCCGACCGCGTGGTCGTGCTGCGCGACGGCAAGCGTGTCGCCGAACTCGGCCGCAGCGAGATCCGCGCCGATACCATGATCCGTTTCATGATCGGGCGCGACCTGAAGACCCTGTACCGTCCTCCGGCCAAGCCCTTCGGCGAGCCGGTGCTCGAACTGGTCGGCGTGAAGACCGGCTACCGCCCCGAACAGGCGGTTGGCCTTGCCGTACGCAAGGGCGAGATACTCGGGCTGGCGGGCCTCGTCGGCTCAGGCCGCACCGAACTGGCGCGGGCCCTGTTCGGCATCGATCCCCTGAAGGGCGGCGAAATCAGGATCGACGGCGAACGGGCATCCATCCGTTCGCCGCGCGACGCGATCGAACGCGGCATCTACCTCGTTCCGGAGGACCGCAAGCGGTCCGGGCTGATCCTCGATTTTCCGATCCGCGAAAACATCACTTTGGCCAGCCTTCCGGCGCATGCCCGCTACGGCATCGCCGACGCGTCGCTGGAGGACGCCCGGGCCAACGAGCAGCGCAAGCGGCTCGACATACGCTGCCGCACCGTTTCGGCGGCGGCAGGCTCGCTCTCGGGCGGCAACCAGCAGAAGGTCGTCCTGGCGAAATGGCTGTCCATGGCGCCCCGCATGCTGATCTTCGACGAGCCGACGCGCGGCGTCGATGTCGGCGCCAAGAATGAAATCTACCGCCTGATGCGCGAACTCGCCGACCACGGCGTCGGCATACTGATGATCTCCAGCGACATGGAGGAAGTCATCGGGGTCAGCGACCGCGTCGCCGTCATGCACGAGGGCCGCATCGCCGGTTTTCTCGAACGCCAGTCGCTCAGCGAGCAGGCGATCATGTCCCTCGCCGTCGGAAGGATCGACAATTGATCGATTTCGCCTTGCGCTCCGCCGGCCAACCCGGAAATGTCTGCCGATGATCAACCGCAAGGACCTATGGCTGTTCGTGCTCATCCTCGTCGTGGGGACGGTGGTCGCCATCATCAACCCGAGGTTCCTGTCGCCGATAAACCTTTCCAACACGGCCAATCTCATCGGACTGTTCGGCATCTTCGCCGTCGCCCAGGCCTTCGTCATCATCTCCGGCGGCATCGAGCTGTCCGTCGGCTCGATCATCGCCCTGCTCGGCGTCCTGTTCGTCGACCTGGTCGCGAGCGGCAGCGTCGATCCCGGCATCGCCTTCGTCATCGTGGTGCTGATCGGCTGCGCCATAGGGTTCCTGCATGGATTCCTCGTCGCCCGCGTCGGGCTCCAGCCTTTCGTCGTGACCTTGTGCGGCCTGCTGATCTATCGCGGTGCCGCGCGCTACTACACCGACGAGGCGACCGCCGGCTTCCCGTTCGGCGCCAGCTTCCCGATGCTCGAATGGCTGGTCGCGGGGCGGTTCTACGGCATCCCGCACAGCCTCATCGCCTTCCTGCTCATCACCGTCGTCGCGGGCGTCGTGCTGCACCGTTCGGTGTTCGGGCGATACCTGTTCGCCGTCGGCAAGAACGAGGAGGCGGCGCGCTACAGCGGCATCCACACCTCGCGCATCATCATCGCCGCCTATGTGATCTGCTGCGGCGTCACCGCGGTCGCGGCAGTGTTCATCGCCATGTACACACGCTCCATCTCGCCCTCCTCGCATGGCAATTTCTACGAACTCTACGCCATCGCGGCGGCCGTTCTCGGCGGCTGCTCGCTGCGTGGCGGCGAAGGCTCGATCCTCGGCGTGGTGCTCGGGACGGTGCTGCTGCAGGTGCTCCAGAACCTGGTCAACCTTCTCGGCATTCCAAGCTCGCTGAATTTCGCCGTGATGGGCTCGGTTATCCTGATCGGCGTGCTTGCCGACCAGCAGTTTTCGAAGAGCCGCTTCGGCGCCGCCGGGCGCGCATACTGACCGGCCGGCGGTTCCGCTACCGCCCGCATCCTGACAGCCTACTGTCAGGAGCGGCTTTCGCCGGCGGTCATTCGGTCGCGCCACCCTTTCCATCTCAGGCGATTCTGCCCATATTCGGACCATGGCCAGATCTCCCGAGAAGAACTCCCCGCGTTCCGCGGCCAATGACGACCGCGCCGGCAAGCCGAAGCGGCGCAGCCCGCTGACGGATTTCATGGACGCGGCCGAACCGCTGCATCCGCGCGGCTTTTCCGAAGCGCCCCAGGCTGAGTTTTCCGGCGCGCCGCTCGGCGGCTCGATCTCGGATTGGGCCGAGGAGATTTCGAAGGAAGCGGAGCGCAACGCTGACGCGCCCCAGGGAGAGGGTAAGGGTGAGGGGCAGCGCAAATCCAAAAAGATCCCCGAGCGCTCCTCCGCGCCGACCAAGACCGCGCGCGGCACCTCGATGGGCGGCGCGGCAACCGCCAAGGAGCGCGCCGCCGCCGGCCTCAATCCAGTCGCCGGCCTCGACATTTCGCTGGAAGACGCCGAGCAGATGTCGTCCGGCGGCGTCACCGCGACCGTCGCCGCGCTCTCGGCGCTGATCGAATCCGGCAATCCGCTGCACAAGAACGGCGAGCTCTGGGTGCCCCACCGCCCTGCCCGCCCGGAGAAATCCGAAGGCGGATTGTCGATCAAGATGGTCTCGGACTTCGAACCCGCCGGCGACCAGCCGACCGCTATCCGCGACCTCGTCTCCGGCATCAAGGAAAACGACCGCACCCAGGTGCTGCTCGGCGTCACCGGCTCCGGCAAGACCTTCACCATGGCCAAGGTGATCGAGGAGACGCAGCGCCCGGCGCTCATCCTCGCGCCCAACAAGACGCTCGCCGCGCAGCTCTACAGCGAGTTCAGGAAATTCTTCCCGGAAAACGCGGTCGAGTATTTCGTCTCCTATTACGACTACTACCAGCCCGAGGCCTACGTCCCGCGCACCGACACCTTCATCGAGAAGGAATCGTCGATCAACGAGCAGATCGACCGCATGCGCCACTCGGCCACGCGCTCGCTGCTGGAGCGCGACGACGTCATCATCGTCGCCTCCGTCTCCTGCATCTACGGTATCGGCTCGGTCGAGACCTACACGGCGATGACCTTCCAGATGCAGGTCGGCGACCGCCTCGACCAGCGCCAGCTGCTCGCCGACCTCGTCGCCCAGCAATACAAGCGCCGTGACATGGATTTCACCCGTGGCTCCTTCCGCGTGCGCGGCGACACGATCGAAATCTTCCCCGCCCACCTTGAGGATTCCGCCTGGCGCATCTCGATGTTCGGCGACGAGATCGAGAGCATCACCGAATTCGACCCGCTCACCGGCCAGAAGACCGGCGATCTGAAGAGCGTAAAGATCTACGCCAACTCGCACTATGTCACGCCGCGCCCGACGCTCAACCAGGCGATAAAATCGATCAAGGAAGAGCTGAAACTCCGCCTTGCGGAACTCGAACGCGCCGGTCGCCTGCTAGAGGCCCAGCGGCTCGAACAGCGCTGCCGCTTCGACCTCGAAATGCTGGAAGCCACCGGGTCCTGCGCCGGCATCGAGAACTATTCGCGCTATTTGACCGGCCGCCGTCCCGGCGATCCGCCGCCGACGCTGTTCGAGTACATCCCCGACAACGCGCTGGTCTTCGTCGACGAGAGCCACGTCACCATCCCGCAGATCGGCGGCATGTACCGCGGCGACTTCCGCCGCAAGGCGACGCTGGCCGAATACGGCTTCCGCCTGCCCTCCTGCATGGACAACCGGCCGTTGCGCTTCGAGGAGTGGGACGCGATGCGCCCGCTCACCGTCGCCGTTTCGGCCACGCCCAGCAGCTGGGAGATGGAAGAAGCCGGCGGCGTCTTCGCCGAGCAGGTCATCCGCCCGACCGGCCTCATCGACCCGCCGGTCGAGATCCGCCCGGCCAAGACCCAGGTCGACGACGTGGTCGGCGAGATCCGCGAGACCACCAAGGCCGGCTACCGCACCCTCGTCACCGTGCTGACAAAACGCATGGCCGAGGACCTCACCGAATACCTGCACGAGCAGGGCGTGCGCGTGCGCTACATGCACTCCGACATCGACACGCTGGAGCGCATCGAGATCCTGCGCGACCTGCGCCTCGGCGCGTTCGACGTGCTGGTCGGCATCAATCTTTTGCGCGAGGGCCTCGACATCCCCGAATGCGGGTTCGTAGCCATTCTCGACGCCGACAAGGAAGGTTTCCTGCGCTCCGAAACCTCGCTGATCCAGACGATCGGCCGCGCGGCAAGAAACGTCGACGGCAAGGTGATCCTCTACGCCGACAACGTCACCGGCTCGATGGAGCGCGCCATGGCCGAGACGGCGCGCCGCCGCGAGAAGCAGATGGCGTGGAACGAGGCCAATGGCATCACGCCGGAATCGGTCAAGTCGCGCATTTCCGACATCCTCGACTCCGTCTACGAGAAGGACCACGTCCGCGCCGACATTTCCGACTTCGCCGCCGCCGGCGCCATGATGGGCAACAACCTCAAAGCCCATCTCGAGGCGCTGCAGAAGCAGATGCGCGACGCCGCCGCCGACCTCGATTTCGAACGCGCCGCCCGCCTGCGCGACGAGATCAAGCGCCTGCGCGACATCGAGCTCGCGGTCTCCGACGACCCGCTGGCCAAATACGCCGAGTCCGAAAGCCCGGTCTCCGGCCGCGAAAAAGGCAAGCACAACAAGGGCCGCGCCATCCACCGCGCGGTGGATGATAGCCTTTCCTCTCCCCGTTCACGGGGAGAGGATGCCGGCAGGCAGGTGAGGGGCGGCGCCGACCTCTCCGCTTCGTCATCCTCGGGCTTGACCCGAGGACCCATGCCGGAACGGAACCGGCAGTCCGCGGCCGGCTCCGGCAAATCCTCCCTCTTCGCCAAACCCCATCTCGACGACATGGGCACTTCGGGCGACCACGCCGTTCCCGCCAAAGCCGTCCCGCGCTCGCTGTTCAAGAAGCAGTCGGCCGGCGAAGCCCACGGCTCCGACTACGGCGTCCCGGACGACAACAAATCCCTGTTCCGCAAGAACTCCCTCGACGAGATGACCGTCCGCCGCACCGAAAAGCCTGTCGAAGGAAAAGTGCCGGCGAAGCCGCCTTCCTCTCCCCTTGCGGGAGAGGACAGTTCGCCCCGCGAGGCGAAGACGAGCGGTTCGGCGAACTTGGTGAGGGGTGATGATGGGATAAAACCCGTCGTCCGCGCCCGTTCCGGCGTCGGCTCCTACGAAGACCCCGCCGACGCAAAGCGCCAGACCCGCCGCCCCGGCAAGACCGGCCGCCCGGGCCAGTAGCGCTCACCCTTGCTCGCCCGTTAACCCTCATGAACGCCCGATGAACGGCGCATTACGGCACTGTTCAGCGCCTGGCGCGCATCTTGGCGGCAGCCACTGAAGGAGAGAAAACATGGCCATCATCCGCGGAACCAACTATTCCGAGAGCATCTACGGCACCGCTTACGGCGACACGATCTACGGCTATGGCGGCCATGACTACATAGACGGCCGCGCCGGCAACGACCTGATCTACGCCGGCGCCGGCGACGACGACATTCTCGGCGGCACGGGCGCCAACGATCTGTGGGGCGGCACGGGCGCCGACTGGTTCATCATGAGCGCCCGCTCGACCGGCTCCAGCGACGACTGGATCGGTGACTTCACCTTCAACGTCGACCGCATCGACGTGTCGTCCTGGGGTGTCAGCGACATCAGCCAGTTGCGCGCGCTCATGTTCACCGATTCCACCGGCAGCGCGACGCTCAACGCCACCTACAACGGCTACAATCATTTCCTCACGGTCGACGACGTGCTCGCCAGCGAGTTGATCTCCTCCGATTTCGTGTTCTCGAACTCGGGCGCCAGGAGCGTGGTCGGCACCGCCTACGCCGACACCCTGTTCGGCTCGCGCTACGGCGACACGCTGACCGGCGGCGGCGGCAACGACAAGCTGCTCGGCGGCCTCGGCAACGACCGGCTCAGCGGCGGCAGCGGCAATGACGACCTGCATGGCGGCGCCGGCGCCGATTTGATGACCGGCGGCAGCGGCTACGACGCATTCGTCTTCGCCGCCGCTTCCGAAAGCACGCCCGCCAGCCGCGACCGCATCTCCGATTTCCAGGAGGATATCGACTTCATCGATCTCGCCGACATCGACGCCAACGCCAACCTCTCCGGCAACCAGGCCTTCCGCTTCGTCGGCGGCGGCGCGTTCACCAGCGCGGGCCAGCTCCGCTACGCCTTCTCCGGCACGGACACGATCGTCTCGGGCAACACCGACAGCGATTCCACACCCGAATTCCAACTCGCCCTCAGCGGCCACCACTACCTGATCGCCGACGACTTCGTGGTGTGAGGGCGCGCCCTTCCTTCTCCCCCGTCCTGAGCTTGCCGAAGGATACGGGGAGAAGGTGGCCCGAAGGGGCCGGATGAGGGGCAGCGCCTACGCAACTCCGGTGAGAAGGCCCCTCATGGTGAGCCTGTCGAACCACGCACCACGCCACAACTCGCCTCCACCATCCCCGCCTTCGACAATCTCAAAAGTGGATAGAATTCACCCTGTTCCGGCTCGACCAAAGAAATCATCCTTGCAGATCAATAGCATAACAGCCGATGCGAAGATTTTTCGCACCCCTGTTTGTCCACACCCCCCGCGCATAATCTCCTTGTAGCGTGACGCGCGGTTGTAGCGCGCAAATTCGAATGGCGCAGTGCGCAAGTTCACTTGGCACTGGTTTAATGTCGTTACATCAGCGCTCGATCGCGTTGGCCCTTCTATTGCGTGGCTCCGTTCGCGCGCTGCCACACCACCTTGGGATTTTGGAGGATTGTCCGGCCGGACCCCTTCGGAATCCTGCCTCGCGTGATCCTCTCAAGGCCGGGATCGCTTCGGAGGAGATTGATCGTTGATTCGATTGTCTGCTCGTCTCCCTTGGGCTGCAATGCCCTCCAGAGTTCCCGGCCAACTTTAGTCAGACCAATCCCATCGAAAAACAGCCTGGTTCCAGGCTTGCCGACCCCAATGATTCCAGTCTCCCCCACACGGTAGTGCATGATGCCCTCCGCCGAGATTGCTCTTTCAAGCCTCGCGTTCTGGTCAGAGTCCAGAATTACGCCGGCTGATCGCGCGGCGCCGATCAGCAATGATTGTTGCTTTGTCTCTGGAAAGTCGATCAGTGCAACCGAACCGTCTAGCGCGCGGTCGAGAATATACTCGATCCCTTGCGCCATCTCTCCATCAAGGATTGAGATTAGATGCAAAGTCGCTAGGGAGAAGGAGGCCGGCTTGCGTATCTCGCCAGCCAGCACACGTGCCCAGAGGTCGCGGAGCCCATCCGAGGTCGCCTTGGCAGCGTAGCCTTCAAAGACGTTGAGCCAGTCGTCGCTCGGACCGGGACTATCTGCCGGCGAAGGTTCAGCCTCCAGGTCCTCGATCGTTTTGCCGGCTACCGCATCCTTGTTTACTTGCTCCCTAAATGCCCTACCGATCAGGTTGTCGAAGCCTCTGATCATCCGAGGAACGTCTTGGATGCCGAGTTCGGCTGCTCGCGCTGCTGCCGCCTTCATCACGATGCTGCGGGCTTCGGTTTTATCGTCAATGGATTGCCGGATTTGCCGGAGGTACGCAGCTGGTATCTCCGCCGCCTCTCCGACGAGCCTACTTATTGCTTTCCCGGCGGGACCGGCGAGGATTTGGGGCAGTCCACCTTCAATGATCCTGTCAAGCCACCTGTGGGATCTCGAAATAACCCTCGTCGTCAGCCATCAGCGCCCTCCGCGGCTCTCTGCACCCTCTGATGATAAACAACTCATCCGACGCGGGGGAGTCCGCTGGACCCGCCTAGACCGAAGCGCGAGTGCCATTGTTCGGTCATGTCGGGTGTGATGATCCACACCAACTCGCGCTCTTTTCGTGATTGGATGGCGGCATTGCCTGCGACTGTCGTGTCCCATTCGTCTACTTTGTCGGCGATGTCCTTGCAGAAGATGTCCACCTGAAGCTGGAGCACTCTGTTTCCCCTATCATCAAGGCCACTGTTATTGTGGACCGTGTACGGCCCAGGCGCGATGAAGCAGTAGCGTTTGAGGGTTTGCGCCGCCCGCTGCTCCTCAGCATTGTCTGAGCCGCTGTGTAGCATCGCGCAACGCAGTGCATAGAGGTCCTCCGCCGGCAAGAACAACGATGGTCGCTTTGGCCGGCGGTTGCTCCAAGCTTCGTATTCCGCCTCGTAGGCAGCCTGACGACGGTCACGATCCTCCTGATAGCGACCATAGTCTTCGTAGGACGATGGGAAGGTGAAGGTCGGCCGCAACGGTCGCTCAGCTTCCCATGCGTCGAAAGCAGGACCTTCCCAGACGTTGAATTGCACTGTGTACACAGGCTCAATCCACTGGCGAGCCCAACCGACATATCGATCCTTTGACCCCTGCTTGGGATTTTCTAACCCTCCGCAAATATCGGGCAATGCCAAAGCCGTAAGCAGGGCGCTGTAGCTGTTTCCGTTGGCAAGCGCGAGCCGAACCGCTTGCGTGAACCGCTTCATCTCTATCTCCTATTTCAGGCGCTAGCGGAGCATGCCCTTCCGTTCAAGCCAACGCTACGAAATAATCAGCTCCTGCGCTGGCCGACCCTTGCCGCCGGCGACGGTGTAGAGCAGCGCCACCAGTGCCGAGTTCATGTTGGCCGGGTTGGGCTTTCCCTTGGAAGCTGCACGCAGATGGTCGGCCGTGGCGATGGTCGTCGGGAATTCCTTCCGGTTGCGCGGCCGTGATCGAGAGCAGATCCTCCCCTGCGAAGCGGGACGTAGCGGCTGCTGATCCTCCCCCGTTTACGGGGGAGGGGGACCGCCGAAGGCGGTGGAGGGGGCGCTGCGATCTCAAAAGTGGATAGAATCCACACTCATTTCGTCCTGGTCGAAGAAATCCGCCTTGCGGATCAACGACATAACACCCGGCTCGAAATTTTTCGCACCCTCGTTTATCCCCACCCCCTGCCCCTCCCGCATAATCCTCGGCATCGCCCTTGCGGGAACCGGTTCCGGACCGGGGATCGGTAGGGCGGCGGTGACCTCTCCCCGTGGATTCGGTTCCCACGGGCCTGAGGGCGTCCGACGGGCCGGCATTCCGAGCGAAGCGCCAAGGCTTCGTGAACGGAAGGCGGATCATCCGCGCGTCATTGTCCATGGAAAAAACATGGAGCGGGGCGCGTGACCGGTCGACTGGGGCGACAGACACCGGCGGGGCGCGGAAGCTGCGCCACGTATTCAATTTCGGTAGGCAAGGCCATGCGCCCCGCTTCCCGACTCCTGAAGCCCTGAGTTCATCGAAGGGTCGAAGGGCTCAAACAATAGCCAGGGCGGAAACGCAGCGTGGCGACGAAAAAACTTGCCTGAAAGGATCAGCAATGGAACTGGATGACGAAGTGAAAATGCTGCGGTACATGCGCCAGGACGTGATCACTGCCGCGCGCGACATGAAAGCCGCACTGATCGACCTGTACGCACCCGGGAAGTCGCCGTGCCCGGAGGTGCTGACCGCGGTGCAACTGCTCGCCTCGGACGAAGGCTTCCACGCCGAATGTCCGAACCATGCCTGCCGCCGCACCGGCCTGTGTCAGGCCAGTGACGTCGAACCGGAGTGCGCGCCGCTGTGGCCCGAGGCGCTCCGGGAGCGATTGGACGATATGCTCGTCGGGATCGCGCTGTCGGCTTTTCGCACCGAAGCCTCCCGTGCAGCGATCCACGCCCGTCTCGTGCAGGCCTTTGGACCGGACCCCGCGGCGCCAAGCGGGAAAAAGCGCAGCAGGTCGGCAGCCGGGACGCCCGGATGAAAACGCGCCGTCCCGCTTGAGAGGGAGCGACGATGAGGAGAGACCGTCCGAGAATTCGCTCCGGCGAGGCAGATGGCGTGGTTTTCGAGAACCGGAGCGCAGCGGACATTTGGGTCCGTGAGCACCGGAAGCGGAGAAAACCGCGTCAGGTGCCCGCCGGAGTAGAATTATCGAACGGTCTCTCAGCAGGGTCCGTTCGGGTTGACGATCCGGTAATCCGCCGCCAGCGCTTCGCAGGAATTGCCGAAGGTCCGCACATTGCCTCGGCTGACCGCGCAGACCGGCCGGTATTCGCGGGTGCAGAAGCGCGGCTCCTCGCCGCCTCCGCCGGAGGAGCGGCATTCGCCCTCACTGATGACGCGATAGCCCTCCCGGTCGGCGAGGCAGGAATTGGAGAAGGTCCGCCGCTCCGAGCCGCGCCGCCCGCACACGGGATCGTATTCGCGGGTGCAGGCGCCGGGTTGCGGGCGAGGATCGCGCCGGCATTGGCCGCGATCGATGACGCGGTAGCCGGCCTGGTCGGCCAGGCAGGCATTGGCGAAGGTCTGCTGGTCCGGTCCGCGCCGTCCGCACACCGGGTCGTATTCGCGGGTGCAGAATTCCGGTCCCGGCCGCGGCGGGCGTGGTCCGGGCCCCGGCTCGTCGACCACCACCGTACAGGCGGCGGCCACCGCCATCACCAACGCCAGCAATGCGCCGCGCCAAAAGACTGCTCTGGATTCCATGTATGTCTCTCCTCCGGTCCCGTCCGCCCGTCGCTGTGGAACCCCGCGATTGCGATCCTTGCGATTCCGCCGGCAAATGCAATCCCCCCGCGAAACCGCGGGGCGGCAGGGGCGGCGTCGCGATTTGGAAACCATCGCATGCAACCCCGTGCCGCGGCCGTCTTGCCTGAAATGTATTTCCATGCGATAAATTTCGTGTTCGGGCATTTGCTGACCCGGAGACTGGAACGTTTTGGACGAAACCTTTCCCCGATACTGTGAATCTCTGACGACCCCTTCTGTTGGCGGGGGTTCGACGTTGCGCGAATGCACGACCGCCAAGCACTGAGAGGAACCTGCCGCCGGGGCGCGGCGGAACGGCAGGAACCAGACCAACGAAACGGGTGAAGGAGTTCTCCCATATGCCACAGAGCGGAACCGTTAAATTCTTCAACGCCACCAAAGGCTTCGGCTTCATCACGCCCGATGGCGGAGCCAAGGACGTGTTCGTCCATATCTCGGCGATCGAGGCCTCCGGCCTGCGCACGCTGGTCGACGGCCAGAAGGTCACCTTCGACGTCGAGCCCGACCGCATGGGCAAGGGCCCGAAGGCGGTCAATCTCAGCGCGGCCTGAGCCGAGAAGCATGATCCCGGGAAAGCCGCAGACTTTTCGGACAAGATCATGCGTCGCCAGCGAATTTTGAAAGGCGCGGCAGCCCGGTCTGCCGCGCCTTTCGCCTGTCCGGCGCCGACGCTGAAACGCCCGTTTCGGCCGCGAAAGATTTGCTTGCCCATGTGCCGAAAATGAAGGACAAATTCCGGCTTCGGGCATTTGCCGGCCCGGAGACTGGAATAGCCTGCCCCGGGGTATGACAGCATAGCACTTCGGGTGGATCGCGAAACGAGAGGGTTTTGGCAAAGCCCCGGCGCGACAAGTCTGTTTGTCTCCCCCAGCAAGCGTCCGGGACCGCGCGGATCTTCGACCGCCGGACATGGACCACGCAAGGAGGGAACTTCCCATGCCGCAGACCGGCACCGTCAAATTCTTCAACCATGCCAAGGGTTTCGGCTTCATCACGCCGGATGATGGCGCTAAGGACGTGTTCGTCCATATCTCGGCCGTCCAGGCTTCGGGCCTGACCGGCCTCGAGGATGGGCAGAAAGTGACGTTCGAGACGGAGCCGGACAAGCGCGGCAAGGGCCCGAAGGCGGTCAACCTTTCGGTCGGCTGACGCGCCGTTCCGAATTGCGCCGCATTTCCGGGAAATACGGATTGCGGGCGCGGCGGTTGGTGCCGCGTTCAGCCTGCGTTCAGATGCCGGGGCGTATTTCCGGTTCAACGCCTGCCCCGCCTCCCTGCGGCCGGGCGCGAAGGAGACAGACATGAACCGCATCTTCAAGACCGCCATTCTCTCAGCCGCCGTCGCCGCCACCACCTTTGCCGCCCTGCCCGCCGCCAATGCCGGCGACAACTGGCGTCGGCACCGCCACCACTCCTCGGACGGCGACCTCGTGGCCGCCGGCATCCTCGGCCTCGCCGTCGGCGCGCTCGCAGTCGGCGCCGCAAACGCGTCCCGGCCTGAGTACCGCGTCTATGACGATTACGATTATCCGCGCGAACGCCGCTATTATCAGCCCCGCCGCTACTATCCGGTCCGCCGCGAATACGTTGTCGATGAAGGCTATGCCGGCGCTCTCGAGCCCTGGACGCCCGAATGGTACCGCTATTGCGAGGACCGCTACCGCAGCTTCAACGCCCGCACCGGAACGTTCACCGGCTATGACGGCCGCAGGCATTTCTGTACCGCCGGCTAGAGCCGCGGCAACCGACAAAAGGGCCGGACCGTCTTGCGCGGTCCGGCCCTTGTCATGTCAGGAAGGGGTTGCTGCGTCTTTCCTCGCCGAACCGGCCGCCGGGCCCGTGTCCGCAGATGAAGCCGATGTCGTCGCCCAGCGGCAGCAGCTTTTCCTTGATCGAAGCGATCAGGCTGGCATGGTCGCCGCCCGGCAGGTCGGTGCGGCCGATCGAACCGCGAAACAGCACGTCCCCGACATGGGCGAACTTGGCGGCGCGGTTGTAATAGACGACATGGCCCGGCGCGTGGCCCGGGCAGTGCAGCACCTCGAAGACATGCTCGCCGAAACCGACCTGTTCGCCCTCGCTCAGGAAGCGGTCGGGAACGCAGTTGCGGACCGCACCGGTCAGGCCGAACCGCTTCGCCTGGTTCTCGAGATTGTCGAGCAGCGGCTTGTCGGCCTCGTGCGGACCGATAATGTCGACGCCCAGCGCCTCTTTCAGGTCCATTGCGCCGCCGGCATGGTCGATGTGGCCGTGGGTCAGCCAGATTGCGGTGGCGGTGATGTTGTTGTCGGCGAGCGCCGCCAGGATGCGCTCGACATCGCCGCCGGGATCGACGACCACTCCCCTCTTGCTGTCGGTGTCGAACAGGATCGTGCAATTCTGCTCGAACGGCGTGACCGGGACGATCCCGGCATTCAACTGACCCATACCCGTCCTTTCGCGTTTTCAGCCTCCATTTAGGCAAAACCGGCAGCCGCGTCCTACGCGGACGATGCTGCAAATCGTCTCCGTGAAATGAAAAGGCGGCCCGGAGGCCGCCCGCTTGAATGTATGCGTTGCCGCTCAGCGCTTGTTCATCGTGGCCATCACAGCGCCGACGATCGCCGTCAGCACGCCGCCACCGACAACGCCGCCAACAGCATCGCCGAGCGGGCCGGTGAGTGCGCCGGCAACGTTCGGATCGCTGAGGATGCTCGCAAGTATCTGTCCACCGCCAATACCGCCTACCACACCCGAAATCACTTTCGTCACCGTGCTCATCGCCGCTTGTTTCAGCGCGGCCCCCGCGCCAAGTCCGCCGATGGCGCCGGTCACTGCCTGTATGATGATCGGAAGAAGCGCTTCCATGTAGTTCCCTCCATGATAGGCCGACCCCTCGAGTCGGCGCGCCTCATCAGACGCCGAATTAGACGAAAGTCAAATGAGCTGCCGCTGAAATAAAAAAAGGCGGCCCGAAAGCCGCCCTTGTTTGATCGTTGCCGCGAAACCTATTCCGCAGCGATGGCGTGCTTGGGCTGAACGGCTGCGGAATAGTCGTTCATCAACGTCCTGGCGATCTCGCCGACCTCGAATCGGTGCGGTCCGATCTCCGAAACGGGCGTGACCTCGGCAGCCGTCCCGGTAAGGAAGCACTGCTCGAAGCCTTCCAGTTCGTCGGGCATGATGGCGCGTTCAATCACTTCAAGCCTGCGATCCTTGGCGAGGCCGATCACCGTGCGCCGCGTAATGCCGTCGAGGAAACAGTCGGCCGCTGGCGTATGGATCTTGCCGTCCTTGACGAAGAAGATGTTGGCGCCGGTGGCCTCGGCGACCTGGCCGCGCCAGTCGAGCATCATCGCATCGGCATAACCCTTGGCTTCCGCCGCGTGCTTGGACAGGGTGCATATCATATAGAGGCCGGCAGCCTTGGACTTCGAAGGTGCGGTGCGCGGATCGGGCCTGCGCCACTCGGCGACGTCGAGGCGGATGCCCTTGAGCTTCTGCGCCGGGTCGAAATAGCTCGGCCACTGCCAGATGGCGATGGCGCAGTTGATGCGGTTGTTCTGGGCCGAAACGCCCATCTGCTCGCTGCCGCGCCAGGCGATGGGGCGAACATAGGCGTCCTGTAAGCCCTGCTTCTTGAGCAGTGTGCGGCAGGCGTCGTCCAGTTCGCTCACGGAATAGGGAATCTTGAACCCAAGCAGGCGCGCCGATTCGTGAAGCCGCTCGGTGTGCTCGGTCAGCTTGAAGATCTCGCCGCCATAAGCGCGCTCGCCTTCGAACACCGCGCTGGCGTAATGAAGGCCGTGAGTCAGAACATGGATCTTGGCGTCCGTCCATTTAACGAATTCGCCATTCATCCAGATGAAGCCTTCGAGCTGATCGAAAGGAACCGCTGCCATCGTAACCTCCCGCGGGTCGTCGCCCGCATATCGTTTATCGTCGATTTTGCCGGCTCGCCGCAGCCGGCGCGTGACCCACAGAGTAGGCGTATATAAAAGCCAAGGCAAACTCAGGAAGTTCCGGTAAAAGCGACTTCTGCTTGCCTTTTCGTTCGCAATCCATCGAAAAGCTTGGCAAAAATTACCATCGGTGCAAAAATATGTCAACATAGCTGACATAAATTTCGGAAAGCCTTCGGAACCGCATGACAGACAGCAGCGGCGCAAGCGCCAAACCAATCAGGACCGCCCTATCCGGAGAGGACGGCATCGACCTCGCGATCATCGAGCTGTTTTTCTTCGCGTACCGCGATTTCACCTCCGACCCCGATCTGATCCTCGCCAAATACGGCTTCGGGCGGGCTCACCACCGCGTACTTTATTTCGTCAACCGCAAGCCGGGCCTGACGGTCGCCGAACTCCTCGACGTCCTGAAGATCACGAAGCAGAGCCTGGCCCGCGTACTCAAGCAACTCATAGACAGCGGTCACGTCACGCAGGTTCAGGGCCCGCGCGATCGGCGTCAGCGCGAACTTTACCCGACCGCCAGGGGACGGACGCTGGCGCTGGCGCTGGCGCGGCCACAGTCACGCCGCATCCGTGCGGCATTGGAAAGCTCAACGACCACTGAGCGCGAAGGAATCGAGAGATTCCTCAAGGCGATGGTGAACCCGGAGTTGCGAGCCCAGATCGACAATTTGCCGGGAAACATGCCAGGGGAAGACCATGGAAAGCACTGAAATGGCCAACAACCCGGCAGTGCCGGACGATGATGCGCCGCATCTGCTCGTCGTCGACGACGACACGCGAATCCGCAACCTCCTGAAGCAGTACCTGACCGAGAACGGCTTTCGCATCACGGTTGCAGGCAATGCCGGCGACGCCAGGCGTCAGCTTGCAGGTCTCGATTTCGACCTGCTGATCATCGATGTGATGATGCCGGGCGAAAACGGCGTCGAACTGACGAAATCGCTGCGGGCCGAAAAATCGGTTCCGATCCTGATGCTGACCGCCTTGTCGGAAACCGACAGCCGGATCACCGGTCTCGAAGCCGGGGCTGACGATTATCTGCCGAAACCGTTCGATCCGCGCGAACTCATCCTGCGCATCAACAATATATTGCGCCGGGGCGGGCCTGCGGCGACGCCGAAAGTCGAGCAACTGGTTTTCGGGCCTTACACTTTCCAGATCGCCCGGCGCGAACTGAAGAAAGGCGGCGAACCGCTGAAGCTCACCGACCGGGAGCAGGAAATCCTGGCAATCTTTGCTGCGCGCGCGGGCGAAACCATACCGCGCCACGAACTGGTCGCCGGCGAGGCCGACGTCGGCGAACGCACGATCGACGTGCAGATCAACAGGCTCAGACGCAAGATAGAACGCGACCCGGCCAATCCCGTCTGGCTCCAGACGGTGCGCGGCATCGGCTACCGGCTGAGCATCGAGTAACCACAGCCGCGCAACCAGTGCCTGCGGTTGGCGGCTCCTGACGGCTGGCACTGGCACGGCGCAAGCGACGGTCCTTTCGCTTTCGGAACCACCCTGCGTGGAATAGACTGCCGGCAGACGCCCGCCTGACGGCGGGCGCCGGCAACAACCGGGCATGATGGATGGCGGCTTCAGAAGTGGATCGTACGGAGAACAACAGTTTCACAGCCAGGATGCTGCGCGCCATCGGTTCCGTCCCGAAAAGCTGGAAAAGATTCTGGCGGCTGGTCTCGCTCTATCTGCCCAAGCGGCTCTATGCCCGATCGCTAATCATCATCATCACGCCGATGATCCTCTTGCAGTCCGTGGTGACGCTTGTGTTCATGGAGCGCCATTGGCAGACGGTGACGCAGCGGCTTTCCACGGCTGTCACCCGCGACATAGCCGCGATCATCGACATGATCGAAACTTTTCCGGAGGGCGACAACTATGCCGATGTGATCCGCATCGCCCAGGAGCGGCTACGGCTGAAGATCGACATACTTCCGCCCGATCCGCTTCCGCCGCCTGGGCCGAAGCCGTTCTTTTCCATCCTCGACCAGATTCTCTCTGCGGAAATCACCGACCAGATCAATCGTCCATTCTGGATCGACACGGTGGGCGCCTCGAATGTGGTCGAGGTCCGGATCCAGCTCGAGGACAAGGTGCTGCGGGTCTTCGTGCGCCGCAGCCAGGCCTATGCCTCCAACACCCACATCTTCATCGTCTGGATGGTCGGTACGTCGCTAGTGCTGCTGATGATCGCCATTCCGTTCCTGCGCAACCAGATCAAGCCGATCCTGCAGCTTGCCGAAGCAGCCGAGAGCTTCGGCAAGGGCCGGCCGATGCCGCGCGACTTCCGTCCGCGCGGCGCCGAAGAGGTGCGCCGGGCGGGGTTCGCCTTTATTCAGATGCGCGAACGCATCGAGCGCCAGCTCGAGCAACGCACGGCCATGCTGACGGGGGTGAGCCACGACCTGCGCACCATCCTCACGCGGTTCAAGCTGCAGCTGGCCGTGGGCGGCGCGAAAGCGGATACCGAGGCGCTGAACCAGGACGTCAACGACATGCAGGCGATGCTCGAAGGCTACCTGTCCTTCGCGCGAGGCGAGGCGCTGGAAGATCCCGGGCGCTTCGACCTGGCCGTCTATTTCGAAAAGCTGGCCGAGGAGGCCAAGCTGCGCAAGCGCACGCTTTCGACCTCGCTGTCCGGCGACCCGGACATCCATGTGCGTCCGAGCGCCTTCAGCCGCCTGCTGGCCAATATCATTGGCAACGCCTTTCGCTATGCCCGGAACATCCGTGTCAGCGCTACCCACGCGCGCGGAAGGCTGACGATGATCATCGACGACGACGGCCCAGGCATCCCCGCCGAGAGCCGCGAAGACGTGTTCAAGCCATTCATGCGCCTGGACACTGCGCGCAACCTCGACGCCAGCGGCACCGGCCTTGGCCTCTCCATCGCCCGTGACATAGCTCGAAGCCACGGCGGCGACATCACTCTGGAAGACAGCCCTATGGGCGGGCTGAGGGCCGTCGTGCGGGTTCCCGCTTAGACCTCAGAGCGTCCTACACCCAGGATTCATGCCACTGTCACGAAATGGTGCTGAAACGCCGCCATGGGAAGCGAGGCGGTCGGCGATTCGGTATCAGATGGTGGATGTCGGCCGGAGCGCAACGAGAGCATCCTGCCGTCCAAATTGCGCGTCCTACTGGTAACGGACGCCTGGCATCCGCAGATCAACGGTGTAGTGCGCACACTGGATAAGCTTGCACAGGAATTGACCCTTGCAGGTCACCGCGTGGAATTGCTTACGCCGTCGGGCTTCCCGACCATCCCGCTCCCCTCCTACTCCGACATCCGGCTGGCCTTGGCCCCACCGCGCCGGATCGCGCGGCGCATCGAGGCGGCTAGGCCGGACCATATCCATATAGCCACGGAAGGGCCGCTCGGGCTCCTGGCGCGACGCTTTTGCATCGCAAGAGGCCTGAGCTTCACCACAAGCTACCACACGCGGTTTCCCGAATACCTCCGCGCACGTTTTCCGGTTCCCGAAAGCTGGACCTATCGCTGGCTGCGGCGCTTCCACAATGCAGGCGCCGGAACGCTGGTCGCGACGCCTTCGCTTGGCGCCGAACTGACTCAGCGCGGTTTCACCAATGTGCGGCTCTGGACGCGCGGCGTCGACACCGAGACCTACCGCCCCGACCGCAAGCCGGCGCTGGATCTGCCTCGACCGATCCTGCTCTCTGTCGGAAGGGTGGCTGTCGAAAAGAACCTGCAGGCCTTTCTCGATCTTGATCTGCCGGGCAGCAAGGTGGTGGTCGGCGACGGGCCGGCGCTTGCGGCGCTGAAAGCGCGATATCCGGACGCGGTCTTTCTCGGCTCCCGGACCGGCGAGGAGCTTGCCGACATCTATGCATCGGCCGATCTCTTCGTTTTTCCAAGCCGGACCGATACGTTCGGCATCGTCATTCTGGAGGCCTTGGCGAGCGGCCTGCCTGTGGCCGCTTATCCGGTGACCGGTCCTCTCGATGTGCTCGGCGACGGCCTTGGCGGAGCGCTTTCCGACGATCTCGGCCAGGCAATCCGGGCGGCTCTCGCCATCCCGCGCGGCGATGCCCGCGCGAAGGCGATGGCCTATAGCTGGTCATCATGCGCGGCGCTGTTTCTGCATCATGTGCGCGCGGCGCATGACGAGGCGGGATGACCTGGTAACGATTTGCGGCCCCCTGACATCATCATCCAACGCCGTTCCCGGCATTGGATAGCCACTTCAGAACCAGGGTTTCTTCTTCGTCCAGCCCGTCGACCGGCTTGCGGAACGAACGCTTGGCGTCGGCCATTTCTTCCGCTAGCCGCCCCTCCGCCCAACGCTCAAGCACCAGCGGGTGGATATAGCACTTGCGGCAGACCGTTCGCGTATTGCCGAGCCGCGCGGCCACGCGGTCGACGATTTCGTTGGTAACCCGCGCGGCCGCCGACTTGGTGTCGGGAACCGGCGTGGCGGCAAAGAGCGAGGCCGCGCAGATGGTGCCGCCCCAGGTGCGGAAATGTTTCGAGCTGAACTCCGCGCCGCTTGCTTCGCGAATGTAGTCGTTCACGTCCTGCGAGCGCACCAAGCTGCGCCCGCCGTCGGCGGTTTTGTATTGAAAGAGCTGCTGGCCCGGCAGGTCCTGTGCGCCGCGCACGATCTTTGCGATGCGCCGGTCGACGAGCCTGAGATTCCATTCCTTGCCCGACTTCCCCTTGAAGGCAAACCGGATTTCGGAACCATTGATGTCGACATGGCGGTCGCGCAGCGTTGTCAGCCCGAAGCTGTTGTTGTCACGTGCATAGGCGCTGTTGCCGACGCGGATCATGGTGTTGTCGAGCAGCCAGACGACGGAGGCGATCACCCGCTCCGGCGGCAGGCCTGGCTTCTTCAGATCGGCATCGACGTGGGCGCGCAGCCGGGGCAATGCCTGAGCAAAGTTCACAAGGCTCGAATATTTGACTTCGTCGCGGCAGGCAGCCCAGCGCGGGTGGTAACGGTATTGCTTGCGGCCGCGCTGATCCCGACCCGTCGCCTGGATGTGTCCGTCCTCGACCGGCGATATCCAGACGTCGGTCCATGCGGGCGGGATCGCCAGGCTCTTGATCCGGGCAAGCGCCTTAGGATCCGAAAGCCGCTCGCCTTCAGGCGTCGTGTAGAAAAACCCCTTGCCCGACCGGCGGCGCCTGATGCCCGGCTCTTCGTCGCTGACGTGGACGAGCGAAGCGAACTTCGCGGAAGCCGCCGGCTCGGGCATTATCTTCTTCGGGGTGCTCTCTCGAGAAAGATCCAGCACAAGCAACTCCGCCGGAATGAACGACGGATGATAAGCGATCAGCCGCGCCTAAGTTCCGGCAGTGCCGCTGCGATTCAGAAAAGCCTGCCGCCGTCCGGCACCTTGCGCTCGATGGCGCCGAGCACCACATCGCCGTCCTCGTCTGGAAAGCCGAGCGTCAGGACTTCCGACAGGTACTTGCCGATCTGGCGTGGCGGGAAATTGACGACGGCAAAGACCTGCCGTCCCACCAGCATCTCCGGGCTGTAGTATTTGGTGATCTGCGCCGAGGATTTCTTCACGCCGATCTCCGGACCGAAATCGATCTTCAGCTTGATCGCCGGCTTGCGCGCTTCCGGATAGGGCTCGGCTTCCACGATCGTGCCGGCGCGAATGTCGACACGATCGAAATCGGCAAAGCTGATCTCGGGCTTGCGCCCGCCTGCTGCAGTCATGCTCACGCCGTGCCGAATGTCTCGAACAAGACGCCCGCAAGCGCTTCCTTTGCCGACGTGCCCGACCAGACGACGAACTGGAAGGCCTGGAAATAGCATTCGCAGGCCTCGAGTGCGGAGGACAGAAGAACCTCCACCTGCTGGCTGGACGGTTCGACGCCGCCGGCTAGCAGCAGCGACTGCCGGAACATGATCGCGCCCTCCTGCTCCCAGAGGTCGAAATGGCCGAACAGCATCTGCTCGTTGATGAGCGACAGGAGCCGCATGATCTCCAGCGTCCGGTTTTCCGGCACCTTAATGTCGAAGGCGCAGGCCAGATGCAGCGCCTCGAAATCCTCCATCCAGGAAAAGGAGATATGATAGTCGGTCCAGCTTCCCGCGACCGATATCGATATTTCGTCGTCCCCCGTGCGCTCGAAAGCCCAGTCATTGTGGTTCGCGACATGCTCGATCACATCCACCGGGTGGATTTCGCGGGCAAACTCGAGTTCGAGAAGTTCCATGAAATGCTTCCTGTCGTTACGGGAGCGCCACCGCGCGCTCCGCGGGAAAGGCACACACGACGAACAAAATTCGCGAACTCAGGCAGGCAGGACAGTGTGGCGCAACAGGCCCCAAGCCGGACCCCCGCCGCCCGGCGCATGATCCGGCTCCGAATCATGCAACAAATTCAGTGTATTGATGCGGAGTCGCGTGACCAGCCCCTTTTTGCGCAGTGCGGCATGAGGGTGTGGAAAGCGGCTGTCACAAAGATTCATGCAAGCCGGATAAGCGATTCAGCGCAAAGCACTTTTCCGGATTCGGCTTTGTGGAAAAGTTAATGAATTATTTTTTCGGCTTGGCTTTGGACGCAGCCGGCGAAGCCGCTTCGGCGGCTTTCGCACCGGAAAGCTCCGCAATGCGAGCCTCTAGCGCATCGATGCGCGTTGCCAGCCGCTTGGCCTCGGCGCGGGCCTTGATGGCCATTTCGCGCATCGCCTCGAACTCTTCGCGCTGCACGACATCCATTGAGTTCAGTATTTTTTCCGCCTGGCCTTTGAAGGCGGTCTCGACTTCGCGGCGCACGCCCTGGGCCGCGCCTGCGGCATCCGTCACCAGTTTTGCAAGTTCATCGAGTATGCGGTTCGGTCCGGTCGTCGACATGGCGCAAAAACCTCTTGACGTTTCATTCGAAGTAATGCCGCGTCGCGATGAATGCAAGCTTATGAGGTGGGACGCATACCACCTCCGCCTTGACCCTGCCAAAGCGCTCCCGCATGGTCCGCGAACATCGCCCCCAAGTCCGGAGTTGCGTTTGACCGACTATCTGCTCCTGCCGCTCATGGCGCTGCCGTTTCCAAACATCGATCCGGTCATCGTCCAGATCGGACCGCTGGCCATTCACTGGTACGGCCTTGCCTACATCGTCGGCATTCTGTTCGCCTACTGGTATGCCAAGCGGTTGGTGACCGATTCCCGGCTTTGGGCCGGTGGCGCGTTGCCGATGAAGCCGGAAGACCTCGACGATTTTCTGGTCTGGGCCGCTATCGGTGTCGTCGCCGGCGGGCGCATCGGCTATATTTTGTTCTACGATTTCGCTCGTTACCTTGCTAACCCGCTTGATATCTTTGCCGTCTGGCAGGGCGGCATGTCTTTCCATGGCGGCTTTGCCGGAACCACGCTCGCCATGATCCTGTTTGCCCGTTCGCGGGGCATCAACGTCTGGAGCTTCTTCGATGTCGTCGCGGCTGGCGCACCGGTCGCGCTGGGGCTCGTCCGCAGCACCAATTTCATCAACTCCGAGCTTTGGGGCAGGCCGACCGACGTTCCTTGGGCCTTTGTCTTCCCGAATGGCGGACCATTCGCGCGTCATCCAAGCCAGCTTTACGAGGCGGCGCTCGAAGGCCTCGTGCTGTTCCTCGTCCTGCGGCTTCTCACCCACCCGCTGCTCAAGCTGAAGTCGCCGGGTTTCGTGGCCGGCGCGTTCGTCGCCGGTTACGGCGCGTCGCGCATCGTCGTCGAATTCTTCCGCGAGCCGGACCAGCACATCGGTTATTTGCTTGGCGACTGGCTGACTATGGGCATGGTGCTGTCGGCTCCGATGGTCGTCGCCGGGATCTGGATGATGGCGCGGGCGAAAAGGAGCGCCGCGACGAGCCCGGCATGACACGGTTGAAGGATCGCATCGCTGCCCTGATCGAAGTCAATGGGCCGATCAGCGTCGCCGACTATATGGCTCTTTGCCTGTTCGATCCCGACGGTGGCTACTATACGAATCGCGAGCCGTTCGGCGCGGCAGGCGATTTCATCACCGCGCCCGAAATCAGCCAGATGTTCGGCGAATTGGTCGCCGTATGGCTGCGGGCCGCCTGGGACGCGATCGGATGCCCGTCGCCAGTTACCATGGCGGAAATCGGCCCCGGCCGCGGTACGCTGATGAAGGATACGCTGCGCGCACTTTCCAGGCTCGATCCGCGCTTCACCGCCGATGCCGGCATTGCGATGATCGAGACGAGCCCGAGGCTGGCCGATATCCAGAGAGATACGCTGGACGCAATCAGCGCCCGCGTGAGTTGGTATGACTCCGTCGACGGGCTCCCTCCGCAGCCGCTGCTCATCGTGGGAAACGAACTCTTCGACGCCGTTCCGATCCGCCAATATGTTCGCGCCGGCGGCAAATGGCGCGAGCGAGCCGTTGGCCTCGATGAAGCCGGTGGCCTGAACTTTGTCGCGAGCGCCGGCGCGCCAGATCCGTCCCTGCTGCCGCCGAATGCTGACAGTGCGCTGGAGGGCGCAATCGTCGAGCTTGCTCCAGCCCGTGCGGCGCTGATGGAGACGATCGCCGAACGGATCGGCAATCATGGCGGGGCCGGCCTGTTCATCGACTATGGCTACACGTCGCCTGCGTTCGGGGACACGCTGCAGGCTGTGAGAAAGCATCGATACGAGGACGTGCTCGCCAATCCGGGCGAGGCGGACCTGACCGCACATGTCGATTTTGCCGCCCTTGCAGGGGCGGCCGACCGGCACGGTCTCGATGCGCACATCATGACGCAGGGCGACTTCCTGCTCGCTATGGGATTGCTCGAGCGCGCCGGGCGTCTCGGCGCAGATGCCGACCATGCGACGCGCGAGCGTCTTTCAGGCGAGGTCGAGCGTCTCGCCGGGCCGGATCAGATGGGCGTCTTGTTCAAGGTGCTGGCCATTGCGCCGCGCGGGACGACCATTCAGCCCTTCCGGACGCCCGATTGACTCGGCAAATCCCCTGCCCCACTGTCCCGCCACGGGAGCGCGAACCGGCGGACAAGGGCGAATTTGCCTTGACGCAATGGCGTTCGGAGACAACAAGGCGGAGCATGAGAACCGACTCGAAGCTGGAGCCGCTCCGGTCACCTTTGCTCGCGAAAGCCGAAGCGCAGGGCGTCCGCCATGGCTTTTTCACCCGTGTCGGCGGCGTTTCGCAAGGCATCTATCGCGGCCTGAACATCGGTGTCGGATCGAACGACGATCCTGCGCTGGTGCGGGAAAACCGCCGCCGTGTGGCCGAGTGGATGGGGGTCGCCCCCGATCTGCTGCTGTCGGCCTATCAGGTTCATTCGCCGGACGTGATCGTCGCCACCGAGCCGTTTTCCGGCCCGCGGCCGCAGGCAGACGCGATCGTGACGGACCGGCCGGGCCTGGCGCTCGGTGCTTCATCGGCCGATTGCGGCCCGGTTCTGTTTGCCGATGCCGAACGGGGCGTGATCGGCGCGGCTCATGCCGGCTGGAAAGGCGCGCTGACGGGCGTTCTCGAAAACACTGTCGCCGCGATGGAAAAACTCGGAGCCGTTCGCGAACACATCGTTGCCGTGCTGGGTCCCGCAATAGGCCCCGACAACTATGAAGTGGGAGCCGAATTCGTCGCGCGGTTCACCGAAGCCGACAGGGAAAACGAAAGCTATTTCACGCCGTCCCGCAACGGCGGACACTCGATGTTCGACCTGAACCGCTACACCGTCGATCGCCTGCGCAAGGCCGGCGTCTCGGCGGACGGGCTCGGGCGGTGCACATACGCCGAGGAAGAGCTGTTCTATTCATATCGCCGCTCGACGCACCGCAAGGAGGCGGACTATGGCAGGCAGATTTCAGCTGTCGTTCTGGAGGAGACTTGATGGCGCTGCATTTTGAACGATCGGAATTCGACGCACGCCGCGACCGGCTGATGATCGAGATGGCCGAGAAGAAGCTCGACGCCATCCTGCTGTTCGCCCAGGAGAGCATGTATTGGCTGACCGGCTACGACACGTTCGGCTTCTGCTTTTTCCAATGCCTCGTCCTGAAGGCGGACGGCTCTATGGTGCTTTTGACGCGGTCGGCCGACCTGCGCCAGGCGCGCCACACCTCCACGATCGACAACATCGTGGTGTGGACCGACCGCGTCGACGCCAATCCGGCACTCGACCTGCGCAATCTGCTGAACGAACTCGATCTCCTCGGCGCCCGCATTGGCGTGGAATACGACACGCACGGGCTGACCGCCTTCAACGGCCGCCGGCTCGACGACCAGTTGCAGACATTCGGCCAGATCGCCGATGCCTCCGGCATCGTGCAGCGCCTGCGGCTGTTCAAGAGCCCCGCCGAAATCAGTAAGGCGGAAAAGGCAGCCAATCTCGCCGACGATGCCTTCGACGCGGCGCTCAAGCTGATCAAGCAGGGTGCCGACGAAGGCGCTATACTGGCGGCCATGCAGGGCGCGATCTTTGCCGGCGGCGGAGATTATCCGGCCAACGAGTTTATCATCGGCTCGGGCGCCGACGCGCTGCTCTGCCGTTATAAGGCCGGTCGCCGCAAGCTCCTGAAGAACGACCAGCTGACGCTCGAATGGGCCGGCGTGTTCCACCACTACCATGCAGCGATGATGCGCACCGTTCTCACCGGCAAGGTGTCGAAGCGCCATCAGGAACTGTTCGACGCCTCACGCGACGCGCTCATGGCAGTCGAGAAGGCGATGACGCCCGGCAACACGTTCGGCGACGTCTTCGACGCCCATGCCCGCACGCTGGAGGCGCATGGCCTGACGAAGCATCGGCTCAACGCCTGCGGCTATTCGCTGGGCGCCCGCTTCACGCCGTCATGGATGGACATGCCGATGTTCTACCAGGGCAACCCGGAGCCGATCGCGCCGAACATGACGCTGTTTGCACATATGATCATCATGGATTCCGAGACCGAGACCGCGATGACGCTCGGACGCACCTATCTGACCACGGATTCGCAGCCCAAGCCGCTTTCGCGCCATGATCTCGACTTGATCGTGAAGTGAATCCGGAATGCGAAAGGGGTTTCCGGTTGGCGCGAGGGGCGCAGAGAGGTTTGAGAGAATGAGACGCTTGCCATTTTTGGCCGTGTCATTGCTCGCTGCCGTCGCATTGTCAGCCTGCAACAGCACCCAGGACGTGCTGGAGCCGTCCGCTATGGCCCCGCAGCCGCAGGGGCAAGGCGATGTCGCGTCCGTGCAACCGGCGGCGCCGGCGACCTCCTCAACCACGCCTACCGCGACGCAGAGCGCGGCGATAGCAACCAATGCCCGCATCCAGTTTGCTCCGATCGTCGGCACTTCGGTCGAAGCCGCGTCGGTGCTGTCGGAGCGGTTGGCAAGCCGCGCGCGCGAACGCGGCATCGCGCTTGCCCGCAGCAGCGACACCGCGACGACGCATGTGCTGAAGGGCTATTTTACCCCGCTTTCCGAGGGCAAGGAAACCACCGTCATCTATGTGTGGGACGTCTACGACCCGGCGGGAAACCGGGTTCATCGCATAACCGGCCAGCACAAGGCGCCGTCGGGCGGCTCGGAAGGCTGGTCGGCCGTTTCGCCGGCGACCATGCAGACGATCGCCGACGCCACCATCGACCAGCTCGCCACCTGGCTGGCCGCGCGCACCGGATGAATGTCGACGTGCTGCGACAACCGATTCTTTGGATTGCCGAACGAAAAAGCCAGCCGGCGCTTGCAATAGCAGCCAAGGCCGCTAAAAGCCGCGTCATATTCCCTACCAGGAACGGTGCATGAAACTTTTCGCGGGCAATTCCAACCGGGTCCTGGCCGAAGGCGTCGCTCGCTATCTCAACGTGCCGATCGGCAAGGCCACCGTCCGGCGCTTCGCCGACCAGGAGATTTTTGTCGAGATCCAGGAAAACGTACGCGGCGAGGACGTCTTCATTCTCCAGTCGACATCGTTTCCGACCAACGATCATCTGATGGAACTTCTCATCATGATCGATGCCTTCATGCGTTCCTCGGCGCGGCGCATCACCGCCGTGATCCCCTATTTCGGCTATGCCCGCCAGGATCGCCGGGCATCGGGGCGCACGCCGATCTCGGCGAAGCTCGTCGCAAACATGATCACGCGCGCCGGCGTTGACCGCGTGCTGACGCTCGACCTTCATGCCGGTCAGATCCAGGGCTTTTTCGACATTCCGACGGACAACCTCTTCGCGGTCCCGGTGATGGCGCGCGACGTCAAGGCGAAATACAAGCAGCTCGCCAATGTCATGGTGGTCTCGCCGGATGTCGGCGGCGTCGTGCGCGCCCGCGCTCTCGCCAAGCGCCTCGACGCGCAACTGGCGATCGTCGACAAGCGCCGCGAGCGGCCCGGCGAGTCCGAGGTGATGAACGTCATCGGTGATGTTCGCGGCAAGGACTGCCTGTTGATCGACGACATCGTCGATTCCGGCGGCACGCTCTGCAACGCAGCCGACGCGCTGCTCGCCAGCGGCGCGACCAGCGTAACCGCCTATATCACCCACGCAGTATTATCCGGCGGCGCAGCCGCCCGCATTGCAGCATCGAAGCTGCAGGAGCTTGTGATCACGGATTCGATCCAGCCGACCTCCGCAATAGAGGCCGCGCACAACATCCGCGTCGTCTCGATCGCCGACCTCATCGGCGAGGCGATCTCGCGGACGGCGACCGAGGAATCGGTCTCGAGCCTGTTCGACTAGAGCAAGCCGCCCGATTTCGGAATCGGGCATCTCGCTCTAGCTTTTTGTTTTCGCATCGTTTTTTGCCGAAAACCGGCACCCACTTTCGGCACGATGCTCTAACTACGCCAACGTCCAAACCATTCCGGCCAGCGCAGCCGACAAGAGCACTGCGATCATGTTCGCATGATAGCGGATGAGCGCGATCCCCGCCGCTATGGCTATAGCTGCCGCTGCCAGATCGATCGTGGCGAAATCTGGCGCCGGCAGGACGAATGGCCCAAGCGTCCATTCGCCGACATGTCCGAAAAGCACATGCAGCGCGAACCACACCGCAAGATTGGCGATAATGCCGACGACCGCGGCGGTGACGGCCGACAGCGCGCTGGCGAGCCAGCGCACGTTGCGCACCGTTTCGACATAGGGCGCGCCGACAAATATCCACAGGAAGCACGGCACGAAGGTGAACCACAGCGTGACTGCAGCGCCCAGTACGCCGCCGGTCAGAGCATCGAGGCCGGAGAGGCGGGCTCCGCCCAGAAAACCCACAAACACCAGCACCAGGATCAGCGGGCCAGGCGTGGTTTCGGCGAGGCCGAGGCCGGTCAGCATTTCGTCCGGCCGAAGCCAGCCGTAGATCTCGACCGCCTGCTGCGCCACATAGGCCAGCACCGCATAGGCGCCGCCGAAGGTGACGGCGGCCATCTTCGAGAAGAATGACGCTTCGGCAGAGAAGACATTGGCCCTGCCGAGCGATGCGTGGAGCGCTAATAGCGGGACGAACCAGATCGCGAGCCAGACGGCCAGCGTGACAAGGAACCGCCGCCAATTCGGCCGCGTCCATTCCGGCATTTCAATAAGCGGCTCGGTGGCAGCGAGTTTTCCGCTAGTCTCAGCCGTAGCGCCCGTTTTGCGGAGGAAAACGCCGATCAGCGCCGCTGCGGCTATGATCAGCGGAAATGGCAGTTTCAGAAAGGCGATCGCGACGAACGCCGCGGCCGCCAGGACGACCATGGCCCAGCTCTTCAGTGCCCGTTTCGAAACCTTGATCAGCGCTTCCAGCACGACGGCGAGCACGGCAGCCTTCAACCCGAACAGCAGCCCCTGCACCAGCGGCACATCGCCCACCGTCAGGTACATCGCAGAGAGAAGCGTTATCACGATCGCGCCGGGCAGGACGAAAAGCAGCCCGGCGACCAGCCCCTCCCCGCACGCCATGCAGCAGCCAGCCGGCATAGGTGGCCAATTGCATGGCCTCGGGTCCGGGCAGCAGCATGCAATAGTTCAGCGCATGCAGGAAGCGTGGCTCATCGAGCCAGCGCTTCTCGTCGACCAGAATACGATGCATCAGCGCGATCTGACCGGCCGGCCCGCCGAAAGACAGAAGTCCTATCTTTGCAAAGGTTCTCGTCGCTTCCGAAAATGACGGGCCGGCGGGCCGGCTTGCTTCTATGTCCATGCTACGCCGCCTTCACGGGCCAATTGTGCGTTTCCTGCGTGGCATGGCGGCACCAGCCATAAAGTGCATCGTAGATGATCATGCCCTTTTCCAGTTGCGCCAGATCGTCCGGTTCGACTGCCGAGAGCCCGAGCGAGATCGCCAGAAGCCCGGCCGCTTGCGGCTCCAGTTCCAGGCTCGCCGTATCGGCCCCACGCACAATTCTTGCAAGATGAAGCAACGAGGGATCGGTCAGCCCGAATTCGGAAATCAGCGTATCGAAGGTGCATTCGCCGCCGCGATGCGAGTAATGCACATCCTTGATGTCATAGGGGACTCCGCCGATCTCTTCGGCGACATCCTTCACCCATTCCGCTGCAACGAAGTGGAATATTGCCGACGGATCGATGAAGCGGCGGATCAGCCACGGACAGGCGATCCGGTCGATCTTTGGCCTTTCACGCGTTACCCAGACGCTCGGGCCGCCCGTTACATCCACGCCCGGTCCGTCGCGCGTGATCATGACGCCGCCGGCCTCCTCATAGGCATCCATGCCGCCCTCCAGCATCGCGACATCGGCGCCATGCGCAGCCAGCCGGGCGGCGGCCAGTTCGCTGACATTGTGGCCGTGGATGCAGTAGACGACGATCCGCCGGCCATCGGCGAAATCTGGCAGCCATTCGGCGGTTCTCAAATGGTCGCGCCAGACCGCGCCGGCGATCCGTCTGCCGGAACTCCGGAAAACGCTTTCGCGCCGCACATCGACGACATGTGGAAACCGGTCGGTGCCGGTCAACGCAACAAGTTCCTGGGCTGAGATTCTTCGAGGCATGGTTTTCCTCCGCGCAAAATATGCGAAGGCGGAGCTTGGGCCGAAGCCTCAGCGGGGAGTCCACCCATGCCCCCGATATCAGGACCTTATTCCCGCCGGCGAGCATGTTCAATGACGATTTCAGGGCGGACGCTATAAAGCCGCACCCTCGCTGACGGCTTGCCGGTCTCGCCTCGACTCTTTAGGGAGAGGTCTTGAAACCGTCTGCGATTGTGCGGCCCGCTCAAACATGAGCCGCCGCGACACTTACGATGAAAGTTCGTTCCATGACCGACTTCGATACCATGGCGCCGCCGCTGAAGGCTGCGCTCGCGGCCCGTGGCTACGACAAGCTGACACCCGTGCAGAGCGCGATGCTCGGCGCGGAAGCGCAGAGCGCCGACCTGTTGGTGTCGGCGCAGACAGGCTCGGGCAAGACGGTCGCATTCGGCATCGCCATTGCCCCGACGCTTCTGGCCGGCTCGCCGCGGTTCGGCCCCGCCGGTCTGCCGCTGGCGCTGGTCGTCGCGCCGACGCGCGAACTCGCCATGCAGGTTCGCCGCGAATTCGAATGGCTCTATCGCGAGACCGGAGCGCGCATCGGCTCCTGCGTCGGCGGCATGGACATGCGCACCGAACGCCGGGCGCTCGCCGACGGCGCGCATATCGTGGTCGGTACGCCCGGTCGCCTGCGCGACCACATCACGCGCGGCTCGCTCGATATTTCGGAACTCCGCGCCGTCGTGCTCGACGAGGCCGACGAGATGCTCGACCTGGGTTTCCGCGACGACCTCGAATTTATTCTCGCCGCTGCGCCCGATGAGCGCCGCACGCTGATGTTTTCAGCCACCGTTCCCAACCAGATCGCGCAATTGGCAAAGCGCTTCCAGCGCGACGCGCTGCGCATCACGGCAACCGGCGAAAGCAGCCAGCACAGCGACATCGAATATCAGCAGATCCTGGTAGCGCCCGCGGATCGCGAGAACGCCATCATCAACACGCTGCTGTTCTTCGATTCACAGAACACGATCGTCTTTTGCCATACGCGCGAAGCCGTGAAGCACCTGGCCAGTCGCCTCGGCAACCGCGGCTTCCCTGTCGTCGCGCTGTCGGGCGAACTCAGCCAGGCCGAGCGCACCAACGCGCTGCAATCGATGCGCGACGGACGCGCCCGCGTCTGCGTGGCGACCGACGTCGCCGCCCGCGGCATCGACCTGCCCAATCTCGACCTTGTCATCCATGCCGACATGCCGACCAATCCCGACACGCTGCTGCACCGCAGCGGGCGCACCGGTCGCGCCGGCCGCAAGGGCATTTGCACGCTGATCGTGCCTTATCATCGGCGCAATGCCGCGGCGCGCGTGCTGAAGCTGGCCAAGCTTTCGGCACGGACTGTGCCCGCGCCGACAGCGAGCGATATCGAAAGGCACAACAAGGAGCGTATTCTCGAGGATCCGGGCCTGGCGGTTACGCCGGGCGAGGACGAGATCGCATTCGTCAGGGAATTGATGGACGCTCACAGCGCCGAGCACATCGCCGCAGCCTATCTCCGCCTCCAATTGGCGGCGCGCCCTGCCCCGGAAGAGCTTCTTGATGCCCCTTCGAGCTTCGCCGAGCGTGGCCAGCGCGAGCCACGGGCGGAAGCGCCGCCGCGGGACCGCAGCGATTTCACCAACGGCATCTGGTTCCGCGTTTCCGTCGGCCGCAAGCATCGAGCCGAGCCGCGCTGGCTCCTGCCGATGATCTGCAAGGCCGGCCATGTCACCAAACGCGCCGTCGGGTCGATAAAGATACTCGACACGGAAAGCCAGTTCGAGATCGCCGGCGACAAGGCGGAAACTTTCTGGGCGGCGGTCAAGGAAAACGGAACCGGAGAAAAGGGCGTCACCATCCAGCGTATCGATGGCAAGGCCCCGGCCAGAACCGAGCCTTCCAACGAAGCCGCGCCGCCCTCATGGAACAGCGCGAAAAAGGGAAAATTCAAGCCGAAGAGCAAGCCACGGCCGGAAGCTTCCACAGGTGCGCCTCCGCCGAAGAAGGCGAAGAAGAAGCGCCTGAAACCGTAGGCGTCGTAGAATTCTGCGGCCTATGCAGCAAGGGCGCCAACTTCGCGGTAGCGGACGGCAGCGATTCAGGACAATTGGGGGATGGACCGACGATCGCTGGGCGGGGGGCTTGGGGTCGCGACCGCCGGTCCGTGCCCACGTTGAAGCTTCAACTACAAACGTTAGCGGCCCGAAACGCGCCGCCTCCAATAAGGTTCCCGACCTTCGAAATTATTTTTCGTCCGGCCCGAGCAGCCTGCTGGCGAAGCGCCGATCTGCATTCAACGAGGCTGAGCGGGCCTCAGTGGCTTGGCGCACTTGCTGCACAAGACCAGAATTCTGCACAAACTTGCGCTCCGGAACGCCTTCGGCTATAGAGCCGCCACCCGCGTAGACACCCTTGGAGGCAACGCGGCGGAAGGCCGCCTCATCCGGCGGCTTTCGACGTTTGGGGATCGGGCAAGCGCCCGCCGCAGACGCTCCAGTAACCCGAAAGGAAATGCCATGAGCCACGACACTTACGAGCTCAAGGCCGAAGCACGCGAACAGGTCGGTAAGGGGTCCGCCCGTGAAGTTCGCCGCAACGGTAAAGTGCCTGCAGTCATCTACGGCGACAAGCAGCCTCCCCTGGCAATCGCCCTGTCCTACAAGGACGTGTACTACAAGATTCACGGCGGCGGTTTTCTGACCACCATCGCGACCATCGACGTCGGCGGCAAGAAAATCCAGGTTCTGCCCAAGGACTATCAGCTCGACCCCGTCCGCGACTTCCCGATGCACGTGGATTTCCTGCGCATCGGCAAGGACACCGAGGTCAACGTCAACGTGCCGGTCCACTTCATCAATGAAGAGAAGTCGCCCGGCATCAAGCGCGGCGGCGTTCTCAACATCGTGCGCCACGAAGTCGAACTCCATTGCCCGGCCAATGCGATCCCCGATTCCATCACGGTCGATCTCACCGGCACGGATATCGGCGATTCGATCCACATTTCGGCGGTCAAACTGCCGGCCGGCGTCAAGCCGGTCATCTCGGACCGCGACTTCACCGTCGCGACGGTCGCAAGCTCCTCGGCCATGAAGCCGGAAGCCGCGGAAGAGGCGGCGGCCGAGACGGAAGAAGAAGCGGCCGAAGAGGAATAATCTCGCAACCCGGAGGCCGAAACAGTGCTTCTCTTTGCTGGTCTTGGCAACCCGGGTGCGAAATACGCCAACTACAGGCACAATGTCGGCTTCATGGCGGCGGACGCGATTGCCCGCCGCCATGATTTTTCGCCCTGGTCGAAGAAGTTCCAGGGCCTTGCCGCCGAAGGAAATCTCGGCGGCGAAAAGATCGTCCTCATCAAGCCCCAGACATATATGAACCTGTCCGGCCAGTCGGTCGGCGAGGCGATGCGGTTCTACAAGCTCGAACCCTCGGCCCTGACCGTTTTTTACGACGAGATCGACCTCGCTCCCGGCAAGGTGCGCGTCAAGGTGGGCGGTGGAGCGGGTGGCCACAACGGTATAAGGTCGATCGACCAGCATATCGCCAAGGACTACCGCCGCGTGCGCATCGGCATCGGCCATCCGGGCGTCAAGGAACTGGTGCACGGCCACGTGCTGGGCGACTTCGCCAAGGCGGATCGTGAGTGGTTGGAACCGTTGCTGGATGCGATCGCGGGCAGCGCCGAACTCCTGGTCAAAGGCGACGATTCAAGTTTCATGAACAAGGTCAGCCTTGCTGTTCCCGGCGGCGGCAAGGCGAAGCCGGAGCCGGACCGGCCTGCCCCGAAACAACAGAGCCATATCCGCCAGGCGCGCCAGCAGGGTCCTGCCGTGAAGGCTCCAGAGACGGGGCCGATGGCCGCGATGCTGAAAAGGCTATTCGGCGGCAGAGAGTGACCTGCCAGAAACTTGAAATTCTGCATCAGATAGGCTAATTTCACTGAAACACGGAATTCGTGTTTTAGTGAGCCGATGATGAAAAACGTGACCATCTCCATGGACGACAAGCTCTATCGCACAACGCGCATTCGGGCGGCTGAGGCACAGAAAAGTCTCTCCCGCTATATCGCGGACAAGCTGCGAGAGGATAACGCGGATGGCGCGCAAACCGGGGCGCGCAACCCTCAACTGGAGGCGCTAGAGCGTATCCTCGCCGGGCCGATGTGGGATGTAACCGAGAACGGTTGCATGCCGACGCGCGAAGAGCGAAATGCCCGGGGCTGACGTCTTTGTGGATTCCAGTGTCCTGATCTATCTCCACGACCGCCGCGAGCCGGAGAAGGCGGCGATTGCGAGCGCTACGCTTAAACGCATTGCGGAACAGCAGCGGGCAAGAACTAACCTGCAGGTGCTGAACGAGGTCGCTCACGTACTGCTCAGAAAGAAGTGGTTCGATTCTCCCGCGACGGTGTTTTCAATCATCGACACATTCGGCGTTTTCGGGAAAGCACCGATAACGCCTGAGCAGTCGTCGCTCGCCCGTCTGATCCACGTCCGGACTGCATTCAGTTGGTGGGACAGTCTGCTTCTTGCTTCCGCGCTCGACCTCGGCTGCGCTTATTTCTTGACCGAGGATCTGTCCGATGGACAGAGCATCGAGCTCGGGCGAGGCAAAAGCTTGACGATCGTCGATCCTTTCGCCCATAGCCCTGACCAAATTCTCTTCTCCCGATAGGACCGGACAAAAATGGGTTTCAAATGCGGCATCGTTGGCTTGCCCAACGTGGGCAAATCGACGCTTTTCAACGCACTGACGCGGACGGCAGCCGCGCAGGCGGCCAACTATCCTTTCTGCACCATCGAACCGAACACGGGCGAGGTCGCGGTGCCCGATCCGCGGCTGCAGAAGCTCGCTGCGGCCGGCAAGTCTAAGGAGATCATTCCGACCCGCATCTCCTTTGTCGACATTGCCGGCCTTGTGCGCGGGGCATCGAAGGGTGAAGGGCTGGGCAACCAGTTCCTGGCCAACATTCGCGAGGTCGATGCCATCGTGCATGTGCTGCGTTGCTTCGAGGACGACGACATCACCCATGTCGAAGGCAGGATCGATCCTGTCGCCGATGCCGAGACCGTCGAAACCGAACTGATGCTGGCCGACCTCGAAAGCCTCGAGCGCCGCATCGTCCAGTTCCGCAAGCGCGCAAGCGGAAAGGACAAGGAAGCGCTGACGGTCCTGCCGATGATGGAGCAGGCGCTGACGCTGCTGCAGGACGGCAAGCCGACACGCATACTGCTCGAGGGGATCGCAGCCGAGGATCTGGGCATCCTGCAAGGGCTCAATCTTCTGACCTCGCACCCGGTCCTTTATGTCTGCAACGTCTCGGAGGCCGATGCCGCCAGGGGCAACGAGCACACCCGCGCCGTCGAGAAGATGGCTGCCGGCCAAGGGGCGCGCGCCGTGGTCATTTCGGCGGCGATCGAAGCTGAAGTGGCGCAGCTTGCCGACGACGAAGCAAAAGAATTCCTGGCCGACCTCGGCCTGGAGGAGCCGGGCCTGGATAAGCTCATCCGCGCCGGCTACGAGTTGCTGCAGCTCATCACTTTCTTCACCGTAGGGCCGAAGGAAACCCGCGCCTGGACCGTCCATAAGGGTGCCAAGGCGCCGCAGGCCGCGGGCGTCATCCACACGGATTTCGAGCGCGGCTTCATCCGCGCGCAGACAATCGCCTATAATGATTTCGTGACGCTCGGCGGCGAAGTGCCGGCCAAGGAAGCCGGCAAGGCGCGCGACGAGGGCAAGGAATACGTCGTGCAGGACGGCGACGTCATGCTGTTCAAGTTCAATACGTAGCGAACTCCGTGTCCACTGACGCGGCCCTCGGTCGAAGCAAGGAGACCCGGCGATGATCAAGGCATTCGTCGTCGACAATGAGCGACTGCACGCCGTCGACGACCTTCTGGCGAACAAGGAAAGGGTCGTCTGGGCGGACCTTTTCGAGCCGACGAAGGAAGAAGAAGCGACGATCGAAAACTGGATCGGCGTCGGCATTCCGACACGCGAGGAGATGCAGGAGATCGAGATATCCTCGCGGCTCTACGTCGAGAACGGCGCCTTCTTCATGACCGCGACGCTGCCCGCGCATGCCGACGGCGACCGGCCTGTCATGTCGCCGGTGACGTTCGTGCTTTCCCAGAACAGGCTGATCACCGTGCGCTATCATGAGCCGCGCGCCTTCCAGACATTCCCTATGAGAGCGGAGAAAGCCGATATCGGCTGCACCAACGGCGAAACCATCCTGATTGCCCTGCTTGAGGCAATCGTCGACCGCCTCGCCGATGTGCTTGAGCGGGCAGGCAGCGAAGTCATAGAAATCTCACACGATATTTTTCACCCCGCCGAGAAAAAGGCATCGAAGCGCGACCGGGGTTTTCAGATCATCCTGCGCCGCATCGGGCGCAAGGAGGACTTGGTGTCCAATATTCAGGACAGCCTTCTCTCGCTCCAGCGGCTATCCGGCTTCTTCGGTCAGGTCATGGTGCCGCGCAAGAACGACAAGGACTTGCGCGCCAGGGTGAAAACGCTGTCACGCGACGTGTCCTCGCTTTCCGACCACGCTTCTTTCCTGTCGCAGAAGATAACCTTCCTCCTCGATGCGACGCTGGGCATGATCAATATCGAGCAAAATGCCATCATCAAGATCGTGTCGGTGGCTGCCGTCGTATTCCTGCCGCCCACGCTCGTCGCCTCGGTCTACGGCATGAATTTCGATGTCATGCCTGAGTTGAAGTGGCTTCTTGGCTATCCTTTCGCGCTCTTTCTTATGGTGATCTCGGCGGTGCTCCCTTTCTGGTACTTCAAGCGCCGCGGCTGGCTCTGAATTGCGCCGATCAGCCAACGTCTCACTCGGCAGCCGGATATCCGGTCTGCAGCCCGGCGTTGGCGGCGGCCCGCTTCTCCGCCACTCGACGACTCTCCTCCGGCACGTCCGTTAGTTCGATCGTCGAGGGCAGGAACTTGCCCAGTTTCTCCCGCATCAACCGGCGAACCGCCCTGAACGCGTCCGCATCGAATTTCTCCAGGCTTTGAATGCAGCCGAAGGGCGCCGTTTCGTTTCTGATCTGGCCGAGGAAACGCCATCCGCTCTCATTTGGGCCAGGCTTCACGTAGGCCACCTTCACCGGCTTTTGGTAAGTCGCACCGTGACCGACGATCTCCAGATGGTTCGCCAGGGCGACGGGCGAATACTGGGCAATGTCACGGAACCGATGCCCCACCTGCTCGCGTAAAAGCTCGGGCCTGGCGGCGAAAAACGCTTCCTGGACACTTCGGCGCATCGGATGCGGATGATGGCCGATCATCATGAACTTCCCGGTCACGCCCAAAAGGTTCGCCGACCGTTCTTGTGCGAGGCGGAAGGTGGGGCGCACTTTGGGCACGCGAAGGCCGAGTGTTCGCATCAGCCGCCGAATGCGAGATCTCATCAGCTTGTGTTCCGGCCTCGCCCTTTCCCCGCGCAGGACCGGCCGCCCATCCACGAAAAACTCTTCGGGCCTAAGCGGCCGGTTCGCGAAGAAATCGTCGTTGAAATAGACGAACCTCTCGCTCAATCCTGGAATGCGCCAAAGCACTGCCTCGATGGTCCGCGAATTGAAGGTCGGGAGCGCCTCGGGGAAATCCGACAGCAACGCCGTGTGGTCCACCACCTGGATGAAGTCGGGTTCGCACAGGCCTGCCTCGGCAAATTCCCGGAGGAATTTCGGAGACTGGGCGTCGCTCACGATCCATATCCGCCTTATGAAGGGCGCATATTTCAGGATCGATGCGATGCAGTAATAGATCTCGCCGCTGTCGGCGAAGCGGGTCGACCGCCGAAGGCCGCCCCTATGTTTCAGCCGGCTGGCGAGGTGTTGGGCGTCGGACCCATCCACCCAAGCGATGACAGCGTCAATTTCGCGAACCGTCTCATGTGATTCCTGCCGGCCGTGGCGGGAAGGGTGCTGCTTTATGGGCATTCGCCGCAAATCTTTCTTCAGTAGTCGGCTTATCATAACGCAGCGGCAAAACCGGGCAAGTGCACTGCCCCGGCGGCTTGCATGAGGCAGCCACCCCGGTATGTTGTCGCTGTGATTCGAATAGGATTCCGATCGTGACCGGCAAGACATGGGCCTATGACGATTTCGTCGAAGGCGGCTCCGTCGATCTCGGCTCCAAGTTCGTCACCGCCGAAGAGATCGTCGAGTTCGCTTCGGAATTCGATCCCCAGCCTATGCATCTGGACGAGGACGCCGGCAAAGCCAGCATCCTGGGCGGTCTGTCGGCCTCCGGCTGGCACACATGCGCGATGTTCATGCGCATGATGTGCGACGCCTTCCTGCTCGATTCGACCTCTCAGGGCGCGCCCGGCATCGACTATGTCCGCTGGAAGCGGCCGGTTCTGGCCGGCGATACCTTGACCGGCAAAAGCACCGTGTTAGCCAAGCGCCTCTCGAAATCGCGCCCGACCCTCGGCTTCGTCACCTGCCGCCATGAACTGTTCAACCAGAAGGGCGAGCAGGTGCTGGAACTCGAACACACCGGCATGTTCCTGAAGCGCGAGGCCGCCGCGTGACGCTGGATGAATTCTTCGGCATCGGCGTCGCCACGACCCTCGGTTCGCACAAGTTCGAGCCGGAGGCGATCGAGGCGTTCGCCAGAAAATATGATCCGCAGCCTTTCCATGTAGACGAGGAGGCCGCTAAAAACAGCGTGTTCGGCAGGCTCTGCGCCTCAGGCTGGCATACGACCGCGACCTGGATGAAATACAATCTGGCGACCCGCATGGAGACCGAGGGCCGGCGATGGGAAGGCCCCGGCCCGCTCCCCGAATTCGGCCCCTCGCCCGGCTTCAAGAACCTGAAATGGCTGAAGCCCGTCTATGCGGGCGAAACCGTGACCTTTACCCGAACCGGCATCGCGCACCGGCCTATCGCCTCGCGCCCGGGATGGCGGCTCCTGACCATCCGCGCCGATGCCTTTGATTCGACTGGCGATAAAGTGTTGGAATTCGAAAGCGCCGTGCTGGTGAAGGTGGGGTAACGACGCGGCTGCTCAAAACCACCGCATCCAAATTCCCAACCGAAATAGCCAAGCCAGACAGGTCAACGCGCCCCAGATAAGAGCAGCGGACATGCTCCGCTTGCCGACCAAAAGTGCAATCGTGACGACCGGACCGACAAAAGTAAGGACCTCCACCGCGAAGATCAGGATGAGTCCCAGGACAGCACCTATCAATGCAGTTCCGAAGTGAGTGGCCCCCACCTTCAATGCCCTTCATACGCGATCAGCGTCCGAACCGGCACATCCAGCGCCTCGAGTTTCCTGCGCCCGCCAAGCTCCGGCAGATCGATGATGAAGCATGCCGCGACGATATCGGCGCCCATTTGGCGCAGCAGCCTGACAGCGCCGTCTGCCGTGCCGCCGGTAGCGATCAGGTCGTCGACGAGGATTACCTTTTCGCCAGACACCACGGCGTCCTTGTGCATCTCCATCTCGTCCAGCCCGTATTCGAGGCTGTAGGCGACGCGCACGGTTTCGTGCGGCAGCTTCCCCTTCTTGCGGATCGGGATGAAGCCGGATGAAAGCTGATGGGCGATTGCACCGCCGAGGATAAAGCCGCGCGCCTCGATGCCGGCAACCTTGTCGATCTTGGTCCCGGCGTAGGGATGCACCAGTTCATCGATGGCGCGGCGGAACGCACGCGCATTGCCGAGCAGGGTTGTGATGTCGCGAAACATGATGCCCGGCTTCGGGTAGTCTGGAATGGTGCGGATCGACGAGAGGAGCGTGTCTTCGAGAGAGGATTTCATGGGCCACCATCTTGGTTGGCCGATCCTTGAATGAGCAACAAGATCAGCGCAACCTGTCTCCGCTAAAAAATTGGATCAAGGGGTCTCATGCGGGTCCATAGCATTACTTATGGCCCCGTTGACAGCACGGGGCTTGAGGGGTCTTATGGGGGTCTATTAAGAATTCAATGACCCCTTGGGAGCAAAGAATGGCAACCTCGATCAGGATCGAAGACCATACGATTTGGTTCAAGCATATCGACGAGCCGAAAATGCGCGAGCGCTTGGCCAGGCTGAAGGATGATGAGGAAATCAACCTTGACGTCGATGGCGTCGTCGGTCGCTGGAAGCGAATGCGAACAGGTAGAGATGGTCGTCCAACGAATGCTATTCGACCGGAAGGCGCCATGAAGGCAGTCTGGAACGAGTGGTTCAAGACGCGAAAGGGCGAGATCATAGAGCTGCGTGAAGCCCGTTTGGCTGATGATTATCTAGCCGCCAATTCCGCCTTGTTTTCAGAATGGAGCAGCCCGGAGGACGAGGAAGCATTTCGTGATCTGTGAGCGATACGAGACCGTAGTGGTTCCGTTTCCCTTCGCCGAAATACCAGTTCGGAAGCGCAGGCCCGCGGTGGTTATTTCCGGCCGCAGCTTTAATGAGGCAAACGGGCAAACGCTCGTCGCGATGATCACGACGGCCAAAGAATCGAAATGGCCGAGCGATGTGGAGTTACGCGATCTGGAAACTGCCGGTTTACATGTGAAATGCTTGGTTCGATTGAAATTCTCGACTTTGCCCAATGACTTGATTGCACGCAGATTGGGTGGTCTCGGAAGCCTCGACCGGCTTGCATGCGAGAGGCAAATCGCAAACATGCTGCTTTGAAAGAAAGGGCGCTTAGAGGCGCCCTTTAAACGTCGACAAATCGGGCTTCCAGCGCTCAGTGCGCAACGCCGGCCCAGATCCTGCGCTTCGTCAGGTAGACCAGGCCGGTGAACAGAACCATGAAAGCCATGACGCTGAAGCCGGTCTGCTTGCGTGTTTCGAGATGCGGCTCGGCGGCCCACATCAGGAATGCGGCGACGTCGCGGGCATACTGATCCACGGTTTCGGGCGAACCGTCGTCATAGGTCACCTGGCCGTCCGAAAGCGGCGGCGCCATGGCGAGCGATTTGCTGGAGATAAAGTAGGGGTTGTAGTAGGTGCCTTCGGCTATCTCCATGCCGGCGGGTGGCTCCTGATCATAGCCGGTCAGCAGCGCGTGGATGTAGTCGGGCCCGCCCTCGGCGTATTGCGTGAAGATGTCGAAGACGAACCGTGGAAAGCCGCGCTCGACACCCCGCGCCTTTGCGATGAGCGAGAAGTCCGGTGGCGCGGCGCCGTTGTTGGCTACGGCTGCCGCTATGCTGTTGGGGAATGGCGACGGGAAGTAATCCGAGGGGAGCGCCGGCCGCGTGAACATCTCGCCATCGGCATTAGGACCGTCGGTCACCTCGTATTCGGCTGCGAGCGCCTTCACCTGGGCTTCCGAGTATCCGAGCCCCTCAAGGGTACGGAACGCCACCAAATTCATCGAGTGGCAGGCCGAGCAGACTTCCTTGTAGACCTTCAGGCCGCGCTGCAGCTGGCCTTTATTGTAGGTACCGAAAGGCCCTGCAAACGACCAGCTCTGCTCTTCCGGCTTGTGGATCGGGAAGTGTGTCGGCTCGGCTTCGCTGTGTTCCTCCTGGGCGGTTGCCGTGCCAAGCGCGCCGGCCATGACGAAGCCCAGCACGACAAGACCGTTGAGAATCTTATTCATACGGAAGTCCCTCTCAAGATTCTCAGCTTAGCCTTTGATTTCCGGCGACGCGGTCGCGTGAGCCAGCTGCCCGGCGCCGCCGGTCTTGTTCTTGTCGAGCACGGCCTCGGTGATCGAATTCGGCAGCTTCCGCGGCGTCTCGATGAAACCGAGAGCCGGCATGATGACCAGGAAGAAGGCGAAATAATACAGGGTGGCGATCTGCGACATCACGACGTAGGCGCCTTCGGCAGGACGCGAACCGAGCCAGCCCAGGAAGATTGCGTCTGCCACGAACAGCCAGAAGAACAGCCTGTACATAGGCCGATAGACAGCCGAACGCACCTTCGACGTATCGAGCCAGGGCACGAAGAACAGCACCGCGATGGCGCCGAACATGGCGAGCACGCCGCCCAGCTTGGAATCAATCGGGCCGACGCTGAAGGTGATGGCGCGCAGGATCGCGTAGAACGGCAGGTAGTACCATTCAGGCACGATATGGGCCGGCGTCTTCAACGGATCGGCTTCGATATAATTGTCGGGATGCCCAAGGAAGTTGGGAATGTAGAAAAGGAAGTAGGCCAGCACCAGCAGGAACACCAGCATGCCGAACGCGTCCTTCATGGTCGCATAAGGCGTGAACGGCAGCGTATCCGTCTTTGACTTTACTTCGATGCCGGTCGGATTGGTCTGCCCGGTAACGTGCAGCGCCCAGACGTGTAGGATGACGACGCCGGCGATCATGAAAGGCAGCAGGTAATGCAGCGCGAAGAAGCGGTTGAGCGTTGGATTGTCGACCGCGAAGCCGCCGAGCAGCAATTGCTGGATCCAGTCGCCGACCAGCGGGATCGCTGTAAAGAAGCCGGTGATGACGGTCGCGCCCCAGAAGCTCATCTGGCCCCAGGGCAGCACATATCCCATGAAGCCCGTCGCCATCATCAACAGGTAGATGATGCAGCCGAGAATCCACAGAAGCTCGCGCGGCGCCTTGTAGGAGCCGTAGTACAGACCGCGGAAAATGTGGATGTAGACCGCGATGAAGAAGAACGACGCGCCGTTGGAATGCAGGTAGCGCAGAAGCCAGCCCGAATTCACGTCGCGCATGATCTTTTCGACCGACGCGAAGGCAAGGCTCGTCTCGGCCACGTAGTGCATTGCCAGCACGACACCAGTGACGATCTGCGACACCAGCATGATCGCGAGGATGCCGCCGAACGTATAGGCGTAGTTCAAATTGCGCGGCACCGGATAGGATACGAACAGATCGTACACCAGGCGCGGCAAAGGCATGCGTGCATCGAACCAGCGGCCGAGGCCGGTTTTGGGCGTGTAAGTCGAGTGTCCACCGCTCATGATAATCCCCCGGAAACCTCAGCCGACCCGGATCGTGGTGTCGGAAACGAACTGGTATGTCGGAATAGCCAGGTTTTCCGGCGCCGGACCTTTGCGGACGCGTCCGGCAGTATCGTAATGCGATCCATGGCAAGGGCAGAACCAGCCGCCGAAATCGCCGGCCTGTCCGAGCGGCACGCAGCCGAGATGGGTGCAGACGCCAACCATAACGATCCAGTTTTCCTTGCCCTCGCCGGCAGAACGGTCTGCGTCGGTTGCCGGAGCATCAGGATTGATGTTGGCGTTGCGGGCAACGGGATCCTTCAACTCTTCGAGCTTGACCGCCTTGGCGGCTTCGATCTCTTCCGGCGTGCGGTTGCGGATGAAGACCGGCCGTCCACGCCATTTGGCTGTCAGCGACATGCCCGGTTGCAGTGACGAGACGTCGACCTCGATCGTGGCCAGAGCCAGCGTCGACGCATCCGGGCGCATCTGGTCGATGAACGGCCATGCGACGGCGCCCGCGCCGACAACGCCGGCCATGCCGGTGGCGATGTAAAGGAAATCCCGGCGGCTCGGGTCGATCGTATCGTTTGCGCTCACGGGACTATGATCCTTTCGCCTTGCCTTCGCCGGATGTAGAGCCAGATCCCGCTCTGTCGGCCTGCCCTCCGCGCATTGCGGACGGGCCGGCGACCCCTCCGGCATTCGGCATCGGTTTATGCGTGAAGCCTGCGCTTGTCCAGACGGCGCAAGGGGGTGATGGCAGATTGTCGCAAGGACTTCCAGGACCGCGGAACGGGATGCCCAGCCTAGGCGCCTCAAGGGGATTCAACGCGCCGTTGCATATTTGATATTGCAAAAGCCAAAGAACACGATCAATATTATGCGGGGTTTATTTAAATCGACGGGGATTGAAAATAGAAATCCGGCTCAGCGTTTGCTGGCTGCGCGGATAATTTGCTATGCGACAAATCGCTTCGCTTGCTGCGTTGTTTGCCGCTATTGTTCGATCGGTTCTTTTCGATAGCTTACGAGCTCTGATCGATCTAATTCGCCGCCTCTGGGATGTATTCCAAAGGTGCCTCGTCAGGCTCGGATTGAGCCACAGCAGGAAGAACCGCGATCCGGGAAACTGCTCGACGATCAAGCGGCCGGAATTCAAGCGCCCCGACCCGTTGATCTATTCGCAAGCTTACCTCATGAGTCTCGGTCTGGCGGTGACCTGGAACAATCCGGATATCACCCTTGAAACCGTCGCCGGACCGCTCGATCCGAACGCGCCGCCCAACCCCGCGCTCACCGTCGCCTCCTCGCAGCTCGCTCCCGATACCGAATACGATGTCGTCGCCCGTATCTGGAACGGGTCGGAATCGGCCCCCGTCGTTGGTCTTCCGGTGAAGTTCACGGTTCATGGCTTCGGCATCGGGGTGAGCCAACAGGGAATCGGCGCCGCCACGACCAATCTCGGCGTGAAGGGCGGCCCAAACTGTCCGGCTTTCGCGAGGACTCGCTGGCGCACACCCAATGTAGCAGGCCATTTCTGCATTCAGGTCCTGCTCGACTGGTTCGACGATTTCAACCCCGCGAACAATCTCGGCCAGGAAAACACCAATGTCGGAACGGCGCAGTCACCGGCCCACTTCACATTCCTGCTAGGAAATCCGCGGCGCGAGCGTCAGACCTTTCGGTTCGAGGTGGATTCCTACGCGATACCCGAGCCCGAATCCTGCCGCGTCGTCGATCGGGGCAAGGAGCGGCAGGAGCGCGACCAGGAACGACGCCGACTTGAGTTGCACCGCGCTCCAGTCGTTGCCGGAAGGCCGGAGACCTTCCCGGCATTGCCCGTCCCGTCGCGGCATCTGCGAAAAGAACCATCCCCTGCCGCCCGGCTGGAGCGTCGCCTTCGAGCCGCAGGCGCCGACGCTAGCACCAGGCGACGAGATCGAAGTCCGCGTTGCGGTCACGCCTCCCGAGGCATTCGCGGGCCGGCAGCCTGTCAATGTCGATGCGTTCGACGCCATCGGGCTGGCCGGCGGCGTCACATTCTATGTCGAGAAAGTGTGAGTCGCGGCATGCCCTATGTCCAGCACACTCAATGCGTAAAGCCGGACGATCATGTCGGGCTCGCGCCGGGCTTGATTGTCACTGCCATCGCCGCGGTCGCGCTGCTCCTGCTCGGTGTCGGCTGGGGCGTGATCGGGGTTGCGGCCACGACTGCCGTCATCGTCTATTGCCGCTGGTGGCTATATGACCGGCTGGTCTGCCTGGGCGGCGACCGCTGCGCGGTCGGTCTTTTGGTGGAAACGCATCCACCGTCTGAGAAGAGCGGTTTCGACGCCTTCGACACCGACTACTCGATCGATCTGCTGCTCGCTCCCGACACGCCGCAGGACTGCGTGATTGCCGACAAGAAGAACCAGGCCGATCCATGCCTGGTCAGATACTTCGGCGGGTTCCAGAAGGACCTGATCATGCGCCAGCTCGATGCAAACAAATTCAAGGACTACACTGGCGAGTTTTCCGACGCGCCGTTTTTGGCAAACGTCAACGCCACGCCCAAGCTGGTCACCGTGCCGGTATTGCACGCGGAGTTCGAGGGCGGCGGGGTCAAGGTTCTGCATGACGCTGCCGTAGCCGCCCTGGCGGTCAGCGTGGTGGGAGCCGTCTTCTGCGCAATCCCGATCATCGGATGGATCGCCTGCGTGATCGCGGCGGTGATCGCCGCCGCCATACTAGGCATCGCGGCCATCATCGCTCTCAACGACACCGGCTCGCCAACCGACGTAAATTCCGAACTCGACGAGCTGCACAGCCTTCGGGATGTCTTGGTGGTGAAGGGAACCTGGGTTTACGATACCGCTCACGAAGGCTGGAACGAAATCCACCCAATCAAGCACTGTCAACGGATCGAAAACAGCGGTGGCGGCCTGACCGGCTGGCCAGCGGACATCGAGGTGCGCGCCAGGGAGTGGTGCGCCGCCGTTTCGGAGGCCCAGTCCGAATTGACTGTCGAGTCCCAGTCACGCCCCGAAAACCAGTGGGAAATCCATCCGGAAATCGACGGTTGCCGGCCGGCCGGCGGGAAACCCGAGCCCGGCCCGATTGTGCATTGATAGCAAAGGAGAGCCGAATGTTCACCCTGATCCAGACGATTGGCATCAACGCCGCCGCGAAACGGGAACTCGCCCCGCTCGCAATCGCGTTCGTGATCGCGGAATTGTTCTACAAGTTTGGAAGTTTCGCGTTGGAATGCGTTGCGTTCCTCGCCACCTGGTACGTTTTCAGCCTCGCATTCGATTACCTCACGCGGCGGGCGCGAGGATAGGCGTTCCCCTGGAGCCTCGACAGGATCGAACCCGTCGGCATATCTTCCGCCGCATGGCGCATGTGATCGACAGGGAAGCCTGGGCCGAAGGCGGCCGCTGGCATGGTGAAATGCAGGGCATGCCCTACGGCGCCGGTATTTCGATCGTTTTCAACGATTTCGACAGGATCGGCGGCGGGCCGAGGCTCCACAAGCACCCTTACCCGGAAACCTTCATCATCCGGTCCGGACGGGCGCTCTTTACGGTGGGCGCCAGCGAGATCGAGGCGGGCGCCGGCCAGATCCTGGTCGTTCCGGCGGATACGCCGTACAAGTTTCGCAATCTTGGCCCGGAAGCGCTCGTCACGATCGACGTGCACGCCTCGGAAAAGTTCGTCACCGAATGGCTGGAATGACGTCTCGCGCGGGCTATTTCGCACCCAGCCTGACCAGCACTTCCCGCGGTATCGCATAGTCGCGGATGATATCGTCGTGCCGGCGGAAGCCGCAGAGTTCGCGCTGGACGAAATAGGCGTAGACGGCGTCGGCCGCGCTCCGGACCAGAGCCATCCGCGCCTCGCCGTCGCCCCGGTGCGAGGCAAGCTTCTCCAGGCACGCCTCGACCTTCCGGCCGGCATTGCCGAGCGAAGCCACCTTTTCGGCCAAGATCTCCTGGTCGACCGCGCTCAGGCCTGTCTCGCCCATCGCGGAAACGCCGAACATTTCCGGCAACCGAACCGACATCGGGCTATTCCGCCGCCAGCCGGTTGCCGAGGAAGCCGCCCGACTGCCGCTTCCAGAGCTGCGCGTAGAGCCCGCCACGCGCGATCAGCTCATCATGCGTCCCCTCTTCGACGATCCGGCCCTTGTCGAGCACGATCAGCCGGTCGAGCGCCGCAATCGTCGACAGGCGGTGGGCGATGGCGATGACGGTCTTGCCCTCCATCAGCCGGTAGAGATTGTCCTGGATCGCCGCCTCGACTTCCGAATCGAGCGCCGAGGTCGCCTCGTCGAGGATCAGGATCGGCGCGTCTTTCAGCATCATGCGCGCGATCGCGACGCGCTGGCGCTGGCCGCCCGAAAGCTTGACGCCGCGTTCGCCGACATGTGCGTCATACCCCCTGCGGCCCTTCGGGTCGGAAACGCCCCGGATGAAGTCGTGCGCCTCCGAGCGCCGCGCCGCGTCCTCGACCTCGGCCTGGCTCGCTCCCGCCCGGCCGTAGCCGATGTTGTCTCGAATGGAACGGTGCATCAGCATTGCGTCCTGGCTGACCACGCCGAACTGCTCGCGCAGCGACCCTTGGGTCACCGAGCGCACGTCATGACCATCGATCAGGATGCGGCCCGCCTCGACGTCGAACAGGCGCAGCGCGAGATTGACGATAGTGGTCTTGCCGGCGCCCGACGGGCCGATCAGCGCCACGCGCTCGCCCGGCCGGACATGCAGGTTCAGATTGTCGATGATGCCGCCGCCCTTGCCGTAGTGGAACGACACGTTCTCGAAACGTATGTCGCCCTTGGCGCGCGGCAGCACCTTGGCGTCTGGAGCATCCCGGATTGCCGGCCTCACAGATATGGTGCGCGTTGCGTCCTGCACGGTGGCATAATTCCGAATCAGGCCGTTGATGTTGAACATCATCCAGCCCGACATCTGGTTCAGCCGGAAGACGAGACCGAGCGCCGCGGCGATGGCGCCCGTGGATATTCCGCCTTGGGTGAACTTGTAGATGCAGATCGCCGCGATGGCGCTCATCATCGCGCCGTTGATCACTGCGACCGAGGACCGCACCGTGGTGACCGCGCGCGTGAGCCGCATCACCGCGCGCAGGAACCGCTCCAGCCCGTCACGCACATAGGCATGCTCGCGCCTTCCGCTGTCGAACAGCTTGACCGCCATGATGTTGGTGAAGGCGTCAACCAGACGGCCGTTGAAGATGGAGCGCTCGTCGGCCGTGGCGCGGCCGGCGCTGCGCATTTCAGGCAGTAGGAAATAGACGATGGAGGCGTATCCGGCGAACCACAGCGCGACCACCAGGCCCATCATCGGGTCGACCGAAACCAATATGGTGATGGCCAGGACAATGAAGGTCAGGAACGACCACATGGTCTGCAATATGTTGACGATGAAGTCGCCGACCGCCTCGCCGCCCTGCATGATCTTGGTGGCGATGCGCCCCGCGAAATCGTTCTGGTAGAAATCGTAAGGCTGTTCGATGACGCGCCGGAAAGCCTGCCAGCGTACCATGGAATAGAAGCCGGGCACCACGATCTGCTGCTCGACGATGGCCGAAGCGATCATCACAATGGTTCGCACCACCAGAAGCAGCGCCAGCAATGCCGCAAGCTCCGGCCAGTGGTCGGCAAACAGCGTCTGCGGATTCGAGTTGTCGAGCAGGTCGATAAGCCAGCCGACCGACCAGTAGAGTGCTGCATCGACGGCGCCAGCCGCGCCGCCGACGACCAGGAGCAGCACGAACGGGCCGGTCGCCTGACGGGCAAAATAGAGGATGAACCGCCATGCTGTGGCCGGCAGGACTTCCCGGTCGGTGTCCTGGAATGGATCCACCGCGCCTTCGAAGCGCTGCCACAGCCTGTCGCGAAATCCTTCGTCAGCCATTCCGTCTCGCTATCCAGAGCAAAGCATGCTTGCCGAGCCGCAACCCGGCAAGCGCCGAACCAATATAGGAAGGCCGCTCGAAAATTCCTCCGGCAAACGGCGTTACGCGCTTCACTCCGCGGCCTGCCCCTTCAGGAGTGTCGGCTCCGCCGGGTCGCCGTCGATCAGGAAGCCGCCGGACTGCCTCTGCCACAATTGCCGGTAGAGGCCTCCGCGAGCGAGCAGTTCCTCGTGCGTCCCGTCCTCAACGACGTGCCCTTCGTCCATGACGACCAGCCGGTCCATTGCGGCGATGGTCGAGAGCCGGTGCGCGATTGCGATAACCGTCTTCCCTTCCATCAGCCGGTAGAGGTTCTCCTGGATGGCGGCCTCGACCTCGGAATCGAGCGCCGACGTCGCCTCGTCCAGGATCAGGATCGGCGCGTCCTTGAGCATGACCCGCGCAATCGCGACGCGCTGCCTCTGGCCGCCGGAGAGCTTGACGCCGCGTTCGCCGACATGAGCGTCGAACCCCTTGCGCCCTTTCGGGTCGGCAAGGCTGTCGATGAAGTCCAGCGCTTCGGCCCGCCGCGCGGCTTCCGCCATCATCTCCTCGGTGGCGTCCGGCCGCCCGTAGAGAATGTTGTCGCGCACCGAGCGGTGCAGAAGCGAGGTATCCTGCGTCACCACGCCGATATTGGCGCGCAGGCTGTCCTGCTTTACCGCCGAGATGTCCTGCCCGTCGATCAGGATACGGCCGCCTTCCAGGTCGTAGAAACGCAGGAGCAGATTGACCAGCGTCGACTTGCCTGCCCCCGATCGGCCGACAATACCGACCTTTTCGCCGCGACGAACATTGAGCGACAGGTCTTCGATGACGCCCCTCCGCTTGCCGTAATGGAACCGGACTTTCTCGAATTCGATCTCTCCTGCCTTCACCTCGATGTCCTCGGCGCCTGGACGATCCTCGACAAGGCGCGGCAGCGAGATCGAACCGATGCCGTCCTGCACGGTGCCGATATTCTCGAACAGGCCCGACATCTCCCACATGATCCATTGCGACATGCCCCAGAGCCGCAAGACCAGGCCGATCGCTACGGCGACCGCGCCGATGGTTACCGCCTCGTGGAGCCACAGCCAGATCGACAGCGCCCCGACCGAGAAGAGCAGCAGCGAATTGAGGATGTAGAGCGCCCCGTAGAGCTGGGTCACGAGCCGCATGGAACGGTAGACCGTGTCCATGAAAGTCGCCATGCCCTCCCGTGCGAAGGAAGCCTCTCGCCTGGCATGCGAAAACAGCTTCACGGTCTGGATGTTGGTGTAGCTGTCGACCACCCTGCCCGTCATGACCGAGCGGGCATCCGCCTGTTCTTGGGAAACCGCGCCGAGATACGGAATGAAGTAGCGCAGCAGTCCGACGTAGCACGCAAGCCAGACGGCGAGTGGCGCGGCCAGCCTCCAGTCGGACGAGCCGACGATGAACAGCATGCCGAGGAAATAGACGACGACGTAGTTGAGGACATCGATCAGCTTGATGATGCATTCGCGCACCGCAAGCGCCGTCTGCATCAGCTTAGTGGCGATGCGGCCGGCGAACTCGTCCTGGTAGAATGTCATCGACTGCTTGAGCAGGTAGCGGTGCACCTGCCAGCGGATGCGCATCGGGTAGTTGCCCATCAATGTCTGCTGCGAAATCAGCGAATGCAGCAGCACCGTGCCCGGCAACGCAATCAGCACGATGAAGGCCATGCCGGCGAGTTTCCAGCCCTCGGTCTCCAGGAACGTCTCGCGGTTCTGCACCGACAGCCAGTCGACGATGTTGCCCAGGAAGGCGAACATCCAGACTTCGGTGATCGCGATCGCCGACATCAGGATCGCGGCGGCGATGATGAAGGGCCAGGCACCCTTCGTGTAATGCAGGCAGAAGGCGACCAGCGTGTTCGGCGGTTCGACCGGTTCTTGCGGCGGAAATGGATCGAGCTTCTGTTCAAACCAGCGGAACATGTGTCTTCGTCTTTCAAGGCGCTCATGCGACCGCAATAAAGGAGTCGCGGGCACGGAGCTAAGATGGATACTGGCCGGCCTGATTCCAGCGAAGATTCGGCCCCGACACCTTAATGGGTCGAGGCCGTTTCGCCGATCCGCCCGTCAAAGGTTCCTGACAAACGGGTGGCGGCGCTCTTCCTTGGCCGGGTCGCGGAACACGTTGCGGACCCATCCCGCAACCATGCTGACGCGCGACGGCTTGGTCGGGAACGGGACCGCCTGTGACAGATCTACATCGGGAAGATTGCCCCGATGCGAGCGAGCAGCCCGGCCTGGCGGATGCGCCACCGGACTTCGACTGCCGATAACGAATTCCCACGCCGCGAGCTTTTCCCGGCTCGGGTTTGATGCACCGTCCACGGCCCGAAGGCTCTGGTGGCGCTCAAGTACGGAGGGGGCCTTTTGGCCCTTGTCGATATTGGAAGACATAGCAAGATTCCTTCGGAAACCATGAAAAGGTCCGGCGGGAATCGAGACGATGAAGCTTTGAAGTGTCAGGTAAAGCGTCGAACCGAAACCGCCAGGGCGCTGAGCCCGCGGATGGGGCGGTGGATATCTATGGTCATCATGAATTCCATGTCCGCCTCCTTCGGTTCGAGTTGACAATGGCGGCTCTATAGACCCATTCGGCCATTTTGACCATGCGGAAGATCGCGATCCCGGCAAAGCCGCAGGTTGTGTTGCGGTTTGGCCACTAATTAGCAGGAGGCCATATTGGCGGATGGCATTCGCATCGCGCTCTACCAGCCGGACATAGCCGGCAACACCGGCACGATCCTGCGCATGGCCGCTTGCCTCGGGCTTGCCGTCGACATCATAGAGCCGGCCGGCTTCGATCTTTCCGACCGCAATCTCCGCCGCGCCGGCATGGATTATCTCGAAATGGCGGCGCTGACCCGCCATGTCGACTTTGCGAGCTTCGAGGACTGGCGGCGCGGCGCGAAAAGACGCCTGCTGCTGTTCTCGACCAAGGCCTCCCTGCCCTACACCGCGTTCCGGTTCGCAGACGGCGACATCCTCCTGTTCGGGCGCAGATCGGCCGGCGTGCCGGACCACGTCCGCGACGCCGCCGACGAACGCCTGCTGATCCCGATGAAGGGCGGCGGACGCAGCCTGAACGTCGCGCTCAGCGCCGCGATGGCTGCCGGCGAAGCGATCAGGCAGATCGGCTGACGACAATGTGAACCGGACGCCGACGCGCCACGCATAATCTCCGCATCTGCCCGCACCTGCGCAAAAGCCTACCCTTGCCTCCACGAACATTGTTCTTCCCTTCGATTTGCGCTCTCAGGGACAGCTTGCTACAACCTCGACTTAAGTTGAGGTCAAGCGGAAATCGGCATGGCGAAAGAACTGACGGTCGGCCAGGTTGCGGCCCGGAGCGGAGTGGCGGTCTCGGCCCTGCATTTCTACGAGGCGAAGGGGCTGATCCAAAGCCACCGAACCGCCGGCAACCAGCGCCGCTACGGCGGCGATGTGCTGCGCAGGGTCGCGCTCATCAAGGTGGCGCAGGAGGTCGGCATTTCGCTGGCCGAAATCGGCAAGGCGCTTGCCTCGCTGCCCGGCGGCCGGACGCCGACGCGCGACGACTGGAGCGTTCTGTCGCAGCAATGGGCCGCCGATCTCGATCGCCGGATTCTCCAACTTCAGAAGTTGCGCGACGGACTGACCGACTGCATCGGCTGCGGCTGTCTGTCGATCGACCGCTGCAAATTGCGCAATCCGGGAGACCGGCTGGCCGAGGAAGGCCCGGGCCCGCGGCGGCTGGTGGTCGCGCCTAGGGTGTACTGAGATTCAGGTCAGGCCGAGCCGGAATCGAAGATGGGCGCGCAGCTTCCATTCGCAGGCCGGCATCAACTGAGTACATCCTAATCCGAACTCGGCAGGCGCCTGATGGTGAACTCGATCACGTCGCCCGGGCGCTCGAACCAGCTTTCGATGGAGGTCCAGTAGGCCTGCTTCGGCCAGCGGTCGAACCATTCCTTGGCCTTCTTGCGGGCATCGCTGCGCGGCAGGACGAAAGTCTCGCGCAAGAACCCGTCGCGGGGCATACGCCCGCCCTCGGCCCGGCCTTGATCGAGCCTTTTCTTTAGACCATCGAGCGGCGGCCGCGACGGAGTGCGCACAGGAACTCCTTGACCCTGAACAATTAGAGATTAGGGATCGCGCCGGAAAAAACGAGTCATTTTTGCATGCCCGCGGGCTGCGGGAACGGCCAGGATGCGGAGACGGCGCATGGAACGCCCCGAAATACCGGCTGGGCTGCCGGAAGACATCGAAGACAGGAAGGCCGCGGCGCGGACTTGGTTCGAGGAACTGCGCGACCGCATCTGTGCAGGGCTCGAGAAGATAGAGGACGACCTCGCCGGCCCTCAGTCGTCATGGGCAGCCGGCCGTTTCGAACGCACTCCGTGGCAGCGCGATGAAGGCGAAGGCGGTGGCGGAACCATGTCGATGATGCGCGGCCGCGTGTTCGAGAAGGTCGGCGTCCATACATCGACGGTCTACGGCGAGTTCTCGCCTGAATTCCGAAAGCAGATGCCCGGCGGTGAGGAAGACCCGCGCTTCTGGGCGAGCGGCATTTCCCTGATCGCCCACCCGTGGAACCCGAACGTCCCGGCAGTGCACATGAACACGCGCATGGTGGTTGCCTCACGCCATTGGTTCGGCGGCGGCGCCGACCTCACGCCTGTGCTCGATCGGCGGCGCACGCAGGACGATCCCGACACAATCGCCTTTCACAAGGCCATGCAGTTTGCCTGCGCGAAAAACGCCCGCGTCGCCGATTACGAAAAATACAAAGCCTGGTGCGACGAGTATTTTTACCTCCCTCACCGGAACGAATCGCGTGGGATCGGCGGCATTTTCTTTGATTGGCTGCATTCGCCCGAGGAGAGCGGCGGCTGGGACGCTGACTTCCGCTTCGTTCAGGATGTCGGCCGCTCGTTCCTCGTCGTTTACCAGCATCTGGTGCGCAACAACTTCAACCTGAACTGGACCGACGGCGACCGTGAGGAACAGCTTGTCCGGCGCGGCCGTTATGTCGAGTTCAACCTGCTTTACGACCGCGGCACCATCTTCGGCCTGAAGACCGGCGGCAACGTCAACTCGATCCTGTCGAGCCTGCCGCCGGAAGTGAAGTGGCCATAGCCCGTGACCTTCGGGACACACCGGCCCCGCTTCGTCCCGGATCATCAAATCGTGTGATGAGTAGCCGGCAAGAGACCGCTATAAGCAAACCAGGTTGGGGCAAGGCGAATTTCCCGCAGGCATGTCGGCTGCGGCTGGCATCATGGCGGGACGGCAGGCTCCAAATTTGAAATGTTTAGCTGACAGGGTCGGCCAATGGCCAGAAACTGCATCATCGGCTTGCTGTCGATCATCATCACCTTGGGTTTCGGGAGCTTGGGCAATGCCAGCGACCTGTCTGATTGCGACCGCAACAGACCGCCGGGAAAGATCGCGGCGGCGGCAAAGAAAAACCCTGCCCTCATCGCGGAGACACGGCAGTCTTGCGCCGATCTCTCTCCGGCAAGGGAGGCGGCCGTGCCCGTAGCTCCGGACCGCTCGGGCGGCGCAGGCGACAGGTTGCTCCCGGCCGCTGACGCATCGGCGATCGAACGGTCGGACCGCTTCCTCGTCCTGCGCAGGCAGCCGAAACAGGCGACGGCCGATACCCTGGTGCTGCTGCACGGCTCCGGCGGAGACGAAACGACGCTGATGGACCTTGCCTCGCGCATCGATCCCCGCGCTGTCTTGATGGGCATTCGCGGCCGGCTCATTCAGGACGGCGTGACCCGCTGGTATCGTCGCTTGACGCCGACCCGTTTCGACCAGAACGACATCCGCTCCGAAGCCGGAGCCTTTGCGGCTTTTCTGCGCGACGCTGTCGAAGCGAAGAAACTCGATCTCGCGCACACCACCTTCATCGGATATTCGAACGGCGCCAACCTCCTGGCCGCGATGGCGCTGCTGCATCCCGGAATTGTCGAGCGCGCGGTGCTGCTGCGCCCGATGTCGGTGCTGGAAAGCATTCCCGAGGTGGATCTGTCCGGCGCGCATTTCCTCACCGTCGCCGGCGCCGCCGACGGCACCTACGCGCCGTTCGCCCCCGCGCTTGAAACGATGCTGCGCGAGCATGGCGGCCGCGTCGACGCACGCACGATCGCTTCGGGACACGATCTCGGCAACGACGACGCTGCAGTCGTCAGCGAATGGCTCGCCCTCTCCAGCGCCGTCTCGTTCAACCGCTGACCAGAGCGCTGATCCGGCCCGGGCGGACAAGACACTTTCACGCTTCCACGGAAAATTCCCACCCTCGGCAACTTATCGCCGAATTCCATGTTATTCTGTTTCCCGCCAGAAACGAGAAAGGAGAAACCGATGAAGGAATTTCACTGCGGATCGCTCGTTCCAGGCTGCGACTGGCACACGCGCCACGAGGAAGAGGCCGAAATTATGCGGCGCGCCGTCGAACACATGCGCGAGATACATGGCGAGACGATTATTCGCGAGACGATGATAGAAGCAATTCGCTCGCGCATTGAAAAAGTTCGGGATGCCGCCTGAAACGGCTTATTCAACAACTGGTTAGACCCGCAATCCGATTCTGCGCGCGAACAAATTGAATCGGATCGTCAGCCACTTGAATCAGTTTCTCAAGAGTGACGTGGCGCGTTCGATGAGCGCGCCGCGATCCGGCAGGAAACCCTCTTCAACCCATTGTTTTTCCAAGTCGCGCATGATCTCTCCGAGGCGCGGTCCTGCTTCGGCGCCCAAGGCCGCGAGGTCGCGGCCCCTGATCGGGAATTCCGGTTTCTGCCAGCCCTCGGCGTAGGCCAGCAGGCGCGAATATCCGCCCGCTTCAATCAGCGCCTTGTCGTCTTCCGCCCCGCGGCTTCTCGCCGAGGACAGCGCCAGCCGCAAGCGGTCGATGAAGCCGCGGCGGTCGCTTCGATACAACTGCCGGGCCAGGGCATCCTCCGGCAAGGACGAGACTGGCTGAACCGTTCGAGCCCAATTCGTCAGCCGTTCCGCCTCCGCGTTCGACAATCTCAGCCGTTCCGCCAATCCCGCCATCCGGGTGGCATCCGGCGGCACGATGGCCATGAGGCGCAGCAGCGGATCGGCTGCCCAGCCCAATTCCAGTTCGGCCTTGACCAGCGGATGAATGGCGTCGATGCCCCACTTTTCGCTTTCCGGCAAAACGCGGGTCAATACGCCGGCTTGCCGCATCCAGAGCAGCGCACGCGACGGGTCGGGCGCCGAAAGCAGCTTCTTCAGTTCGTTCCAGACGCGCTCCGCCGAAAGCTGGTCGAGCCCCTCCTTCAGCCGCGCGCACGCCTTCAACCCCTCGGCGTCCGGTCGTCCCGCTCCATACCAGGCGAAGAAACGGAAGAACCGCAGGATGCGCAGATAGTCCTCGCGGATGCGATCCTCGGGCTCGCCGATGAAGCGCAGGGTGCGGCTTTCGATGTCGGCCAGTCCGCCGACCAGGTCGACCACGGTTCCGTCCGCCTCCGCGTAAAGCGCGTTGATGGTGAAGTCGCGCCTCTGCGCGTCTTCGGCCCAGTCGCGCCCGAACCGCACCTTCGCGCGCCGCCCGTCCGTCTCGACGTCGGCGCGCAATGTCGTGACCTCGTACGGCTTGCCGCCGGCGATCGCCGTAATCGTGCCATGCTCGGCCCCAGTCGGCACGGCCTTGAAGCCCGCGGCTTCCACCCGGCGCACCGTCTCGTCGGGCAGGTTGGTTGTGGCGATATCTATGTCGGCAACCGGTTCGGCAAAAAGCGCGTTGCGGACCGCGCCGCCGGCGATGCGCGCCTCCTCGCCTTGTGCGGAAAGCGCCTTAAGCAAGCGCTGCAATTCATCCCTGGCGAGCCAGTTCGCGCCGGCGATCACTGTTGTTCCGGTCACGTATAGAGCCTCTCGTAAAGCGTGCGGATGATGCCCGCCGTCACCCCCCCATATTCGCCGCCCGCCATAGGGCATGTCGTAGTAGAACCACTCCTTGTCGTCCCACATCCGGCTGCCGCGCTCATGATTGGCCGGATCCATCAAGAAGCGCAGCGGCACCTCGAACGCGGCATCCACCTCATGCTCGTTGATGGTCAGGTGAAATCCGGGCCGGACGATGCCGAGAACAGGCGCGATGCGATAACCGCTGCCCGCCACATAGTCCGGGATCCGGCCGATGATCTCGATATGCTCGGCGTCGAGCCCGATCTCCTCCATCGTCTCGCGCAGCGCCGCATGCTCCGGCGTCGGATCGGTAGCGTCGATGCGTCCGCCCGGGAAGGCCACCTGACCGGAATGGCTGCGCAGCTTTTCCGCTCGCTTCGTCAATATCACGGTTGCCTCGTCGCCATGGTCGACGACCGGGACGAGCACCGCCGCATCGCGCAGGTCGGTCCGCCGGATCAGATGTCCGTGCTGCGGATTGAAGCGGTGATCGCCGTACTCCTCATCGTCGACGACGCGTTCGGCGGTCGCGCGCTGCCGGAAATCGGCGGCCGAATAGGGCATGGGAACAAAAGCATCCACGGTCAGGCGCTCAGCCTTTTCAGCCTTTCGGCAGGCATGATGGGATAGGTCTCGCCTCTCGAGCGCACCGCGAACATCATCTTGCCGTCAACCTCGATCTCCTCACCATGTTCCACCAACTCGTACATCACCGGCCGCGCCACAAGCGCTTCCAGCCGCCCGCGCACCAGCACATAAGGCTTCAGCCCCCCGGTCTGGTCTTCGTCGACGAAACGCAGCGGGTGCTCCGGTCCGGCCTCGACGACGTCGCCGACATTGGTGCGGAAGGTTATCACCTGGCCGGCGCCCTCGCCCGTCACGCTCATTTCCACAGCTATGAACGGGGCATCTACTACTCTGATCCCGACCTTCTCGACGGGCGTGACGAGATAGGTCTTGCCGTCGGCGTCCTTGCGCAGCACCGTCGAGAAAAGCTGGACCAGCGGCATACGGCCGATCGGCGTGCCGAGATAGAACCAGGTGCCGTCCGCCATGATCTCCATATCGAGATCACCGCAGAAATCCGGATTCCAGCGCTCCACGGGCGGCAATCCCTTGCCGGCTCGGGTGGCGCGCGAGATCAGCGCGGACAGGTCCGCAGTGTCGCCGACCCCGGCGAGGCTATCGTTCCCGGATCGCCCGTAAGTGTCCATCGTCACGAAATAGTCACTGTTGTTCCGCTTGTCAGCCTAATTGAGTGATTTAAGTTCATTCAAGCGCACATCGCCATGTGCGAGATCGCGGCACTGGAAAACTGCCGGCCGGCGTTCCAGACAAATGAGGACCGAAGCGGCATGAGCGTCATCATCAAGCAAGCCCCGATCAGCGAAAAGGAAATGATCGCCGAGGCCGAAAAGGCGCTCTCCGATATTTCGCGGGTTCGCGATGGCGTGGGCCGCGTCATTTTCGGCCAGGAAAGCGTGGTGGAACGCACGCTGGTGGCATTGCTGGCCGGTGGCCACGCGCTTCTGGTCGGCGTTCCCGGCCTCGCCAAGACCAAGCTTGTCGAGACGCTCGGGATCGTGCTTGGCATGGATGCCCGCCGCATCCAGTTCACGCCGGACTTGATGCCGTCGGACATTCTGGGCTCCGAGGTGATGGAGCAGGACGAATTGGGAAAACGCTCCTTCCGCTTCATTCCGGGTCCGATTTTCGCGCAACTGCTGATGGCCGACGAGATCAACCGCGCCAGCCCGCGCACGCAGTCGGCGCTGCTGCAGTCGATGCAGGAATACCATGTGACGGTGGCCGGCGCGCGCCACGACCTGCCCTCGCCCTTCCATGTGCTCGCGACGCAGAACCCGCTGGAGCAGGAGGGCACCTATCCGCTGCCCGAGGCCCAGCTCGACCGTTTCCTGATGCAGATCGACATCCTTTATCCGGAACTCGCCGCCGAACGCCGCATCCTGCTCGAAACCACCGGCACGGAGGACGCCCGTGCGCAGAATGTGCTGACGCCGGAGCGGCTGAAGGAGATCCAGCAGCTGATCCGCCGCATGCCGGTGCCCGAAAGCGTGGTCGAAACTATCCTCGACCTCGTCCGCTCGGCTCGCCCGGGCCAGGGCAACGCCGACACCGACAAGCATGTCGCCTGGGGTCCAGGCCCACGCGCCAGCCAGGCGCTGACGCTCTGCGCCCGCGCCCGCGCCCTCTATGACGGACGGCTGGCGCCGTCGATCGACGACATCAAGGCCCTGGCCGAGCCGGTGCTGCAGCACCGTATGGCGCTGACCTTCGCGGCCCGCGCCGAAGGCATGTCGGTGCGTGACGTGGTTGCGCGGCTGGTGAAAGGGCTCTGATGGCTCGGGTCGGCGAGGCCTCCTCCCCGGTCCTCACGCGCGACGCGCTCGCCCGCGCGAGACTGCGCGCCTCGCTGGTGCCCGACCTGCTGGTCGAGGCCCGCCGCGTCGTCAACACGGTGATCGGCGGCTGGCACGGCCGCCGCAAACGCGGCATCGGCGAGAATTTCTGGCAGTTCCGTCCTTACGTCGAGGGCGAGGCGATGGCGCGGATCGACTGGCGCCGCTCGGCTCGAGACGACCACACCTATGTCCGCGACCGCGAATGGGAAGCCGCGCATACGGTCTGGCTCTGGGCGGACCCCTCGCCATCGATGCTCTACAAATCCGCCGGCGCGACCGTGTCGAAGGAATCGCGCGCAATGGTCCTGATCCTGGCGATGGCCGAGCTTCTGTCGCGCAGCGGCGAGCGCATCGCCTGGCCGGGCCTCACCGATCCCTTCACCTCCCGCAACGGAGCGGAACGCCTGGCCTCGCATCTCAGTCACGCCAGCGAACTGGCCGCCAAGCCCGATCTTTCGATCATCCGCCGCTTCTCCGACATCGTCATCACCAGCGATTTCCTCGATCCGGTCGAAGAGACGATGGCCTGGCTCGACGTTCTGGCACGCCACGGCGTGCGTGCCCATCTGATCGAGGTGGCCGATCCTGCTGAGGAAACCTTCCCCTATTCCGGCCGCACGGAATTCACCGATCCCGAAACCGGCGAGAAATTGACGGCCGGCCGCGCCGAGACGCTGGGTGAAGCCTATCGCTGGCAGTACACGGCCCGCAGGCAGGAGCTTGCCGCCTGGTGCAAGCGCCTCGGCTGGAGCTTCACCGTCAACCATACCGATCGCCTCGCCTCCGACGCGCTGGTGCGCGTGCATGCCGCGATGACCGCGGACGGCGGCTATGCCTCGGGAGTGCGCGCATGAGCTGGCTGCCGCTCTCATTCGGATTTCCGGCGGTGCTTTGGGGACTGCTGGCGCTTCCCGTCATCTGGTGGCTGCTGAGGCTGACGCCGCCGAAGCCGCAGATGGAGATATTCCCGCCCCTGAAGATCCTGGCGCGGGTCATGAAAAAGGAAGAGACGCCGCACCAGAGCCCATGGTGGCTGACGCTGCTGCGCCTGCTGATGGCCACGCTGATCGTGCTGGCGCTGGCCGAACCGGTGTTCAACCCGAGGGAGAAGCTGCCAACCGGAGGCGCCGCTCTCGCATTGGTCGTCGACAATGGCTGGGCCAGCGCCCCCGATTGGGACCGCCGCGTCGCCACCGCCGAGCGGCTTATTGCGGATGCGGCTTCGACCGGCGTTCCGGTCGTCCTTGCGTTCACGGCCGAAAAGCCCAACGCCGAAATCGGACCGTTCGACGCCGAGGCCGCCCGGGACCGGCTGCGCGCCACCGAGCCGCGTCCGGTGCCCGTCGACCGCCCCGCCGTCTATGCGCGCGTCGCCGCGGCGCTCGAAACCTTGCCGGGCGCGAGCGTGGCCGTGCTGGCCGACGGGCTGGCCGCCGAGGGCGACGAAGCAGCCTTCGCCGGCCTGCTTGGCAACGCACCGAATGTGGTCTGGGCCGTTCCCGAGCGGCTTTCGTCCATCGGGCTGACGGCCGCCGAAAATGAAGTCGACGGCTTCCGGATTTCCGCCGTCCGCGCAGCCGACCCGACGATGCGCCAGATCACGGCCGGCGCGTTCGACGACAAGGGCCGCCGCATCGCCGACGCCGTGCTGACCTTCGGCGCGGGCGAAGCGGAGGCGACCGGGCGCCTGCAGGTGCCGTTCGAACTGCGCAACGACTTTTCCTCCATCGCCATAGACGGCGAGCCTCAGGCCGGCGCAGTCCGCGTGCTCGACGAAAATTCCAAGCGCCGCCGCGTCGGGCTTCTGTCGCAGTCCGAGGCCGACCGCGCCCAGCCGCTGCTGTCGCCGCTCTACTATATCCGCCGCGCTCTCGAACCCTTCGCCGATCTCGTTGAGCCGTCCAGCCCCGATCTGGCAGAAGCCATTCCGCAGCTTCTCGAGCAGAAGCCGGCGATGATCGTGATGGCGGATGTCGGCACCTTGCCCGACACCGCGCGGACCCGGCTGATCGAGTGGATGCGGAACGGCGGCACGCTGGTGCGCTTCGCCGGCTCCAGGCTCGCTGCCGCCGGCAATGACGAAGAGTTGCTGCCGGTGCGACTGCGGGTGGGCGAGCGCTCGCTGGGTGGCGCGCTGTCCTGGACCGAGCCGCAGCCGGTCACCGAATTTCCGTCGACCGGTCCCTTCGGCGACCTGGCTCCGCCATCCGAGGTCACGGTCAGCAGGCAGATTCTGGCCGAGCCTACAGCCGACATCGTCGAGCGCACCTGGGCCAACCTGGCGGACGGGACGCCGCTGGTGACGGGCGCCCGGCGCGAGAAGGGCACGGTCGTGCTGTTCCACATCACGCCTGAGGCGACCTGGTCGAGCCTGCCGATTTCCGGCAGCTTCGTCGAGATGCTGCGCCGCATCGTCCAGTTGTCCCGCAACCAGGGAAGCGCCGCCGCCGGCGCGGAAGGACAGACCGGTTCGCTCGCGCCCTACCGCATGGTCGCGGCAAACGGCGCACTGGTCCCGCCGACGCCCGACGCACGGCCGCTGGCAGTCGGCGGAGGCAAAGCCCCGGTGACGATCGAGAATCCGCCCGGCCTCTACGGGACCGAAGAAGGCGTGTTCGCCCATAACCTTCTCGATGCAGAGACCGCGCTTGCGCCGCTGGTTCGCCCGCGCATCGAGGCGCCGGTCACCGAAATGCGCTATGCTTTCGACGAATCGCGCAATCTGAAAGGGCCGCTCGTGGCCGCCGCCCTTCTGTTCATGGTGCTCGACACGCTCGCGGTTTTCTGGATGGGCGGCGTGTTTTCGCGCCGCCCGAAGCGCGCGGGGCGCACGTCGGGCTCGGTCGCCGCGCTGCTGGTCGCCGTCATCGGCGTGTTCGCACTTTCCGGCCACGCCGATGCCCAGGACGCGAAGCCCGGCGACGCCGACGCCATAGACGCGATCTCGACGACGAGGCTCGCCTACGTGCTGACCGGCGATGCGGGCGTCGATTCCATCAGCCGCGCCGGACTGGCGGGCCTGTCGCGCTTCCTGGTCGAGAAAACGGCCCTGGAGCCGGGCCAGCCGGCCGGCGTAGACATCGCCAGGGACGAACTGGCCTTCTACCCGATCATTTATTGGCCAATAGATCCGAACGCGGCAATGCCGACCGAAGCGGCAATCGCGCGCATAGACGCTTACATGCAGCAGGGCGGAACGGTCCTGTTCGACACGCGCGACCAGTTCTCGACCGGTCTCGATTCCGGCTCGTCCAGCCCGGCGAACGAGCGGTTGCGCGAAATCCTGGGCGATCTCAACGTACCGCCGCTGGAGCCGGTGCCGCCGGATCACGTTTTGACCAAGGCGTTCTTCATCCTTCCCGAGTTTCCCGGCCGCTTCAACGGCGGCCCGCTATGGGTCGAGGCTTCGCTGGAGGCCGAGAACACCGACAACCGCCCCGTCCGCACCGGCGACGGCGTGACCCCGATCATGATCACCGCCAACGATTTCGCCGGGGCCTGGGCTGTCGACGAGAATGGCGAAGCCATGCTGCCGACCGTGCCGGCCGATCCCATGCAGCGGGTCCTTGCGCTGCGCGCCGGAGTCAACATCGTCATGTATATGCTGACCGGCAACTACAAGTCCGACCAGGTGCACGTGCCGGTCCTGCTCGAACGGCTGGGGCAATGACATGAACTGGTCGATCGCCTTCGAACCGCTCCTCTCCTGGCCGCTTCTTGCCGCCGTGCTGGTGCCGATCGCGCTGATTGTGCTCGCCGGCCTCTGGTTTCGCCAGCGCGGCGCGCTGTTCCGCGTCGCGGCGCTCCTTGCGCTTGCCGCGGCGCTCCTCAACCCGGTGCTGCTCGACGAGGAACGCGAGCCGCTGCAAAGCGTGGTGGCGCTGGTGGGCGACCGCAGCCAGAGCCAGGACATCGGCAACCGCGGCGAGGAGACCACGCAGGCCGTCGCCGGCCTTCAGGAGCGGCTGGCGCGCCTCAAGCAGTTCGACGTGCGGGTCGTGGAGGCGGGCCGCGAGGACGCCGCCGACGAACGCACCGAGACCCGCCTGTTCGGCGCGCTGGAAAGCGCCTTCCGCGACGTGCCCCCATCGCGCATCGCCGGCGCGATCATGGTCACTGACGGCCAGGTCCACGACGCTCCGCAGGCAGCTCCCGGCTTCGATGCACCACTGCATGCCCTGATTACAGGCGACGAGGGCGAGCGCGACCGCCGCATCCGCTTCGAGAACGCGCCGCGCTTCGGCATCGTCGGCAAGCCGCTCGACATGACCTACCGCGTCATCGCCACCGGCAACGAGCGGGGCCCGGTCGATGTCCGCGTCTCGATCAACGGCCAGCTTGTTTCGGTAGAGCGCGCCAATATCGGCCAGACGACGCCGCTGCAGGTGACAATTCCCGGCGCAGGGCGCAACATCGTCGAACTCGCGATCGATCCGATCGAGGGCGAACTCACCGACACCAACAACCGCGCCGTCGCCGTCATCGACGGCATCCGCGAAAACCTGCGCGTGCTTCTGGTCTCCGGCGAGCCGCATGCCGGCGAGCGGACCTGGCGCAATCTGCTCAAGTCCGACGCCTCGGTCGATCTGGTGCACTTCACCATCCTGCGGCCGCCCGAGAAGCAGGACGGCACGCCGATCAACGAACTGTCGCTGATCGCCTTCCCGACCCGCGAGCTCTTCGTGGAAAAGATCCACGATTTCGACCTGATCATCTTCGACCGCTACCAGCATCGCGACGTGCTGCCGATCCTCTATTACGACTACATCGCCGAATATGTGGAGCGCGGCGGCGCGCTGCTGATCGCCGCCGGGCCCGAATATGCCGGCGAGCAGTCGATCGCCCGCACCCCGCTGATGGCCGCACTTCCGGCTATGCCGACCGGCGATGTCGTGGAAGAGGCGTTCTATCCGCGTCTGACCGACACCGGGAAACGTCATCCCGTCACCCGCGGCCTCGACGGCTCGGCCGCCGAACCGCCGAGATGGAGCCGCTGGTTCCGCCTTGTCGGCATCGAGCAGCCCGAGGGCGAGGTGGTGATGAAGGGCGCCGGCGAGCGGCCGCTGCTGCTGCTCGACCGCAAGGGCGAAGGCCGTGTCGGCATGTTCCTTTCCGACCAGGGCTGGCTGTGGGCCCGCGGCTTCGAGGGCGGCGGCCCGCATGTCTCGCTGTATCGGCGCATCGCGCACTGGCTGATGAAGGAGCCCGACCTCGAGGAAGAGCGGCTGACCGCCGGCGGCCGCGGCATGGTGCTCGACATACGCCGCCAGACGATGAGCGACGACCCCGGCCCGGCCAAGGTCATAACCCCGTCCGGCAAGCCGCTGGACGTGCCGCTGACGTCCGCCGAGCCCGGCATCTTCTCGGGAAGCGTGGAGACCGACGAGATCGGCCTGTACCAGGTGGCCAATGGCGACCTGACCGCGCTTGCCCATATCGGACCCGTCAACGCTCCGGAATTCGCCGACACGGTTTCGACCGAGGAGGTGCTGCGTCCGGCGGCCGAGGAAAGCGGCGGCTCCGTGCGCAGGCTCGCCTCGTTGACCGGCCAGACGCTGCCCGGCATCGTGCCGGTGCGCGGCTCGACCGATGCGTCCGGCCGCGACTGGATCGGGCTCAGGACGACCAACGACAGCCTGCTGAAATCGGTCAGCCGGGTGCCGCTGTTCGGCGGCTTCTTCGGGCTCGCCTTGCTGCTGCTAGCGCTCGGTTCCATGTGGTACCGCGAAGGCCGTTGATCGCGCCCGCCATCCGCGCTAGTGGCTAGCCATGACGCATCTGCCGGAACGCCTGCTTGCGGGTTATCGCAGCTTCATGACCGGGCGCTACCAGGCCGAGAGCAGCCGCTATCGGGCGCTGGCCCGCGACGGGCAGGAGCCCGAGACCATGGTGGTCGCCTGCTGCGATTCCCGCGCGGCGCCCGAGGCGATCTTCGACACCGGTCCGGGCGAGCTCTTCGTGGTCCGCAACGTCGCCAATCTGGTGCCGCCCTATGCGCCCGACGGCGAGTACCACGCGACTTCCGCCGCGCTCGAATTCGCGGTGCAGAGCCTGAAGGTGAAGAACATCGTGGTGATGGGCCACGGCCGCTGCGGCGGCATCCGCGCCGCCCTCGACACCGAGGCCGCTCCGCTTTCGCCGGGCGACTTCATCGGCAAGTGGATGAGCCTTGTGGCGCCCGCGGCCGATATCGTCTCGCAAAACACCATGATGACCGCCGGCGAGCGCCAGACCGCACTGGAACGCATCTCGATCCGCTATTCGATCGCCAATCTCAGAACCTTTCCCTGCGTGAAAATCCTCGAGGACAAGGGCCGGCTGACGCTTTCGGGCGCCTGGTTCGACATCTCGGCCGGCGAGCTCTGGGTGATGAACCGCGACACCGGCGACTTCGAGCGGCCAGAGATCGACTAACCGCCCTGTTTCACATGCCGCTGGCGGTCCTGGGTGTCCTCGCGCCGCTTGTCTCCGTCTTCGCCAGGTCCTTCCCTGCCGCGGTTGTGTTCCTGGCGCTCCAGTTCGCGTTCGACCACCTTGCGCGAGCCTTCCGGCGGGTCCTTTTGCAGTTTGTGGGTCTCGTCGGCCATGATCGCCTCCTATGCTGGTGCCTGTCAGGGCAACGAAGGCAGGCGGATGCGGTTCCCCGTTGCAGGATTGTTCTCCCTTCTCCCCTTGTGGGAGAAGGTGGCCGAGCGGAGCGAGGTCGGATGAGGGGTGTTGCGTGGAGCAATAGCAGAGGCGATTGTCTGCGTATCGCTTTGTATGTGTCCCATTTTTCTCCGCCTCGTTTCTTCCAACACCCCTCATCCGCCTTCACTTCGTTCAGGCACCTTCTCCCACAAGGAGAGAAGGAAGAGGCGCACTTCTCCGTCGCCACGCCCGCTTTCGCGTCTGGCCATTTGTGGGAAGCGGCGCATGGCAACCACGCCGGATCAATTTAGTTATTTGACGCGCTGCCATGCGCCGCCGACGTTTTCTCCCCTTGCCGCTCCCGGCCCATGCCCCGTCCCGGTAATGTGGGACGGAGCGCGGGCGCACAGGTTCGACCCGGGGCCGGAGCGCCCCGCGCGACCATGCGGGGATCATCTCCGGCGCCACACTTGCCTGGATGCCGGTCGTGCACACCCGTTCCCACCAGCAAGCTGCCGGGATGGAGTATGGTGGAGGTGGCAGGGGGTGTGGATAAAAGATTCTTTTGTCAATTCGCCAAGCGCTTGAAATCGTTGCAAGGAATCTTCGGCAGCGGCGAAAATCGGTCAGGACCGGACTGGTTTTATCCACACTCGTGGGTGGTGTCGTTGCCGCTTTCGGGAAATCGCGTTCTTTACCGCCGGAGCACTGCCGCGACGACACAGCATGACGAGAGCAGCGGTGAAGGCATATGAGCAAGGCTGAAAGGGCAATCGCCCGCCCCTACTCCTCCGGCTCGGTCGTGAACATCAGCGGATAGCCGGCGGCCTTGCCGGCGTCCGTCGCGCGGGTCGCCTTGGTCTCGGCGACATCCTTGGTGAAGACGGCGACGACGCAGACGCCGCGCCGGTGCGCCGTGATCATCACCCGGTGCGCCTGGTCCTCGCTCATGCGGAACTCGGCTTTCAGCACCGTGACGACGAATTCACGCGGCGTGAAATCGTCGTTGATCAGGATGACTTTGTGCAGCTTCGGCCGCTCGGTCTTCGGGCGGGTTCTGGTGCGGGGGATGGTGACGGTGGAGGGCATGGGCATTCAGGCGCTGACAACATCACAGCCCGGAGTTTCGCACAATTGGCCGGCCAGGTCCATTTTGAAGCAACGCACCTACTGGTTCTAGGCAGCTTTACGCCGACATCCGCGAAACTTCAGCATGTCGGACGTCATTGTCTGCTTTGAACGTTTCCGTCCGACGGCTACTCGGCAGCGATCGACCAGTCGGAATCGACCGCATCGAGGCCCCGTCCCCTGGTTCCCATGTGATTGTTCGATTCTAGGCCAGCAAGTCGGTACGCATTGGCCACCCCATACTCGTTCGTATTACTGGGTACGCGTTCGATATAGGCAAATGAGGCGGTGGCAAGCAGGCTTGTTGCCGCCTTTATCCGCTGCCGTTCGACGCCGGCGTACTCCTCGATCTTATCGAAACTAATATTTGCCATGTTGGTGTCCCTGCCCCGACGGGCAGCGAACAGGAAATAGAGCTTCATGGCATTCAATTCGGTTGCGCTACGCAACTTGAAGTCCTTGAACGCCGCTATACGTGACGCTGAATAAAGGCACCTCGCAGGCAGCATGGCCCACCCCCTATCTCGATCGAAGTTAGAAAGTTGGTAGGTACTGCGTCCCGCCGGCGATCGTTCGATGACCTTGAGTCCCGCCAGAACGTCGAGGCCATTCGACAGCTTGGCTCGGCTCAAGCTCGTCGCCTTGCACAAGGCATCATAAGTAATCTTGGCAATGCCGGTATCCGCATCCGAATGGTGCGCAATTACCATCAGCGCCATTAGGGCGGCTGTGTTGTCGGATCCTACGCCGCCGCCCCATTGTAATTGTCTCAAACCTTTTGCCTCGATCCAGTCGGAGGGCAGACGCACCCATTTAGGCATTGGCATCAGCGACGCCCCTTTGTGACTGCGAGGACCGCGTGGATGGCGTAGGCCGCTAAGCCGAACCCCGCGAGGATAATGAACGTGACGAGCCCCCCGACAGGCATATCGGCGAGAGACTTAGTGAAGTCGATTAATTCCTGCATTGTCAGCTCCATGAGTGCGATCGTGTGTTTTTCGATCATTAACCGAAATTTAAGCAGACAAGGCCTTCTATCTCTAGAGACAGTTGGTTGGCAGGTTTGGGTTGATTTGCGGAAAAGGCAAAGAAAAACACAAACTTATAGCTGTCAAAAGAGTTTTTAAAGACTCCTAGAACAGTTCATGAGCGGCTGCCCGCATACTGAAATCCCACGAGAACGGTCGAGTCGTGAGAAATCATTGGATTCGCATGGGCAGCGATAAACATTCTTGATTTAGTAGCGCATCGAGGGTTTCGAAAGCGAATAACCCTCCGATCGGGTTAACCAAATAGAAGGGTCCCGTTTCTTTTTTTGCGGCAAGCGATATGCGATTCTTGCATCCATCCGCCCACTGCACGGTGTATTGCTTATTACTAGCGTTGTGCGAACCAATTCCGATTACCAAGACCATATCGAACGCAAGGCGGCGATAGAACACGGCGAAATTTCGACGCGGCTGGGTTCGATGCATGCAGGTAAGCCGTCGAGCTGCTTCGCCTGACCCTACCTTCACGTTTTGGATTCGATCGTCCTGATCCGGTCCAGATTGCGCAATCGACTTGATCCACATCCAGTCCGCCCTTTCAAAACGTGGCGGCTGCCATATGGGAGGCACTACGACCTCGCTGTTATACTTCTGGGCAAGGGATTCCAAGGTATGAACCGCCATTCCAACTCCTTCGACCGTAATTGAATTTCTAAGTATCCAAGGCTCGACTCCGGTCAAATATAAAAGGTCGAGACTTCAATACAGTCAACGAATTTTCGGCGTAAACTTACAGAACAAAAGATTGTATTTTGTCAATTTCCAAATATTCAATAGCTGTTAGTGGACGTTCGGAACGTCGATACTTGTCATTCAGTTTGTTCCGGAAAACTCCGCCACCCTCTCCACCGCCGCATCGAGATTGCCGCCCGCAGTCGCCCCGGCGCCTTTTCGCGGCTTGAAGTCGTGGTCGCCGTCTGCCGGCCAGAACAGCAAGATCGCATTCGAGTCGACGGCTGCCCTCGCCTGCTCGGCAAGCAGGTTCAGTTATTCCTCACTCGGCCAGCGTGTTCTTGTAGATGCGGCCGTCCTTCATGATGATCTTGAAATTGTTGGCGGGATCGGCCACGAGGTCGATGTTTTCCAGCGGATTGCCTTCGACGAGCAACAGGTCCGCTAGCGCGCCTTGCTCGACTACACCGAGCTTTCCGGGATAGGGGTTGCGTTTGCCGGACAGAGCCAGCAGTTCGGCATTGGTCCCGGTCGCCATGGCGAGCGCTTCGGCAGGCGTGTACCAACGGGCAAGCGAGGCGAGAATAGCCCCCTGCTGTGCCGCCATCGCGCGGGAGAACAGGACATCGGTGCCCCAGGCCGTCTTGATCTTGTACTTCTTCGCGAGTTTGTAAGTCCTATCGATGCCTGGCCACACCTCATCCGCCTTGGCCCGCTCGACCGAACCCTCCCGGAGGCTTGTCCTCATCAATTCATGAAGCGGCTGCAAGCTAAGCCAAATGTCCTTTTCCGCGATCAGCTTGGCGTCCGCCTCGCTCATGAGGAGGCCGTGCTCGATGCACTTCACTCCGGCCGCGATGGACATTTGAACCGCTTCCGACGTGAAGGCGTGCGCGGCGACGTAGGTGCCCCAATTCTCGGCAATTTCGACGGCCGCCCGCAATTCGGGCGCGGTGAAGGTGGTGACGTCGAGCGGGCTGTGGGGCGAAGATACGCCGCCGCCCGCCGTCACCTTCAACAGCACGGCCCCTTGCATGAACTGCTCGCGGGCACGCAAACGCACCTCGTCGGGGCTGTCCACGACGATGCTGCCGCCGTTTATCTCCATGGGGGTGAACAAGCCTGGCTTCCGAGGCAGGTCGCTCATCTGGCGGAAATCCCCATGCCCGCTGGTCACGGTGATCATGGCGCCGGACGGATAGATGCGCGGTCCCGCGATGATGCCCTGATCTATCGCGCGCTTGAGGCCGAACGCCGGCCCGCCCACATCGCGAATGGTGGTGAAGCCGCGCATCAGCGTATCCGTCGCCTCGTCGCCGGCAGCGAGAGTGGCGAAGCCGATGTCGTTCATCGTCTCTGCCGGGCCAGTCGCGATCAGCATCGCATGCCAGTGCGCATCGATCAGCCCCGGCATCAACGTTCGCCCGTTGCCGGCAATGCGCTCGGCGCCTTCGGCCTCGATGGGACCTGTCGAGATCTGCGCGATCACATTGCCTTCGATCAGCACATTCGATGGAGCCGAAAGTGCGACGCCTTTTCCATCGAAGATGCGGACATTCTCGAAAAGCACGTCATCGGCGCTCGCGCTGGCGCAAAGTCCGAGCAGCAGAGCCGCGGCAAGCCATTCTCTGCCTGAGCGAAGCATGATGAAAGCTGCGCGAATAAGAAAGAACACGGCTCCGGCGTAGGACACGGCATGCGCCACGACCTTGACCAAATCCCGCAGTTCGAAAGATTTATCATCCACGGCGCTTCTCCAGCTTCGGGAGGCACGGTACAAGATAAGGTTGTAGCGTTTATCTCCTAGGGTCAAGACGCATTCCACGCCCGGCTTCTTCGGGTTGGAGAGTCGTGGCTGATCCCGTTGCCAAGTGCCGGCCGATGCAAAAGTCTGCCTTTAGGACGAACGGACGTTGCCGACAAAGCGCCGCCTACCGGTCAATTCCTGCCACTCAGTCCCTCGCCGTCCACTCCGCCACCGTCTCCGCCGCCGCGTCGAGATTGCCTTTCGCCGTCGCGCTCGCGCCTTTTCGGGGCTTGAAGTCATGGTCGCCGTCTGCCAGCCAGAAAAACGAGATCGCCGACGACAGGCGGTAGCCTATAACTTCTTCCTTCGTGCCGAACGGGTCGCGCTCGCCCTGGCAGATCAGCGTGGGCGCGGAGAGCTTTTCGAGATGCGCGGTGCGGAGCTTTTCCGGGCTGCCCGGCGGGTGGAACGGGTAGCCCAGGCAGACGAGGCCGGCGATTTTCTCGTCGCGAAAAAGTGCGTCGGCGACCATGCTCGCCACCCGGCCGCCCATCGACTTGCCGCCGATGAAGAGTTTTTTCCCCGGCCCGATTGCTTCGACGGCCGCGCGGTATTCGCCAAGCACGGTTTCCGCGCGCGGCGGCGGTTTTCGTCCCTCGCCCGTGCGCCGCGCTGCCATGTAGGAGAATTCGAAGCGCGCGACGCGGATGTCTTTTGCCGCGAGACGCTCGGCGAAGGCGTTCATCCAGGCCGAATCCATGGGTGCACCCGCGCCATGGGCGAGGAGGATGGTGGTCTTGGCGTCGGCGGGGCCGTTGAAGAGGAAGTTGGGCATGTGGCGGAGGGTGGACCGGGAGGCGGCCGAGTTCAAGCACGACGACCGTTCTGGTCCGATTCTAATTTCTTCTGCGTTACGGCATGGCAACTGTGTTTCAGGCATATGCTTTCTGGTCGCGTTGCATGGCGTTGAGGATGGTGAGGAGCTTTCTGGCTGCGGCGATGACGGCGAGTTTCCTGGAGCCGGAGCGGGCGGCGATGGCGCTGTAGAAGGCCTTGAAGCGCGGCGCAGCGCGGATGGCGCCGAGCGCCGCCATATAGAGCGCCTTGCGCACGCGCGGCCGGCCGCCGCGGATGGGGCGCCGGCCGCGCCGCGTTCCCGAATCGTTGTTGCGCGGCGCCAGCCCGGCCAGGCTGGCGATGGTTTTGGGCGAACGGCCTCCGAGCTCGGGCAAATGGGCGATGAGGGTGAGCGCGGTGACGGGTCCGACGCCGGGGGCCGAGCGCAGGATGGCGAACGTGGCGGCGGTGGCGGCGTCGGCTTCGGCGATGGCGCTTGCGATGACCGCCTCGATGGTCGCGATGCGCTTGGCGAGGCAGGCGACGGCCGCCTCGATGTCGGCGATGACGTCGGGATCGAAGGCTTCGCCGAGATGCCTGGCCTCGCGGGCGCGGGCCTCGACGAGCTGGTCGCGGCGGCGCGCCAAGGCGGCGATGCGCTCGCGCTGGCGGCACGGCGGCTGGTCGGGCGCCGGGGTGAAGCGGCGGCCGTAGTCGGACAGCATGCGGGCGTCGAGCTTGTCGGTCTTAGCCAGAAGCCCGCCGGCCTCGGCGAAGCGGCGGGTCTGGACGGGGTTGCGCCTGGTGCTGGCGATGCCGGCCTCGGCCAGGGCGTGGCGCAACAGCCGGTCGTGGACGCCGGTCGCCTCGAAGACGACGAAATCGCGCCCCGGCGCAAGTCCGGCCGCGAAAGCCTCGATCGGCCCGGCCCGGTTGGCGAGCCGCCGGAAGCTGCGGCTGGACGGATCGAACACGTCGAGCATGTCCTTGCAGATGTCGCAACCGATGTAGTTATGCTGTATCATCACCGTGCCTCTTCCTGTGGTGCGAGGTCTGTGCAGCAGCCTCGTGCAACTGTTCAGGTTGATGGTTTCGAAGCGGGAGGGGAGCCGAGCCATGCCGCGGCCTGTCGGGCAAAACCCGACGACCAGGATTCCCACGGCCTCCTTCCCGCGCTCACCATACGCCAAAACAAACACACAGGATTCCCGACACTCTCCGCTCGTGCTTCGCTCACGAGGTCGGGAATGACGAATTGCATTGTTGACCTCCGCTATCCCAGAGCTGGCGATTTGCGGAAGAGTTAACGTTGATGATCTGCGGAAGCATACCATGAAGTCGTCATTCCCGACCTCGTGAGCGAGGAACGAGCGGAGAGTGTCGGGAATCCATGCCGGAACGCTGAAGAATTGAACACGGCGGCGAAGAATATCGGCAGCACGAACTCTGAGATGCCGGCGCTGCCCCTCATCTGCCTGCCGGAATCTTCTCCCCCGTAGAGTGACGGGGAGAAGGGGGCTGTCATCTCCGCAGCACCGCGCTCAGCACGTCCCGCACGCCGATCGCGCCGACGAAGCGCGAGCTTTCGTCGAACAGCGCCACCGGCGCGGTCTGCGAGCGGTGCATGGCGAGCATGACGGTCTTCAGCGTAGTGCCGGGGCGCGCCCAGAAGACGTGCGGCGCGTCTTCCGGCAGGCGCTCTATGTCGTCGCAGGAGACCCACACCGCCGGCCGGCCGTCGCGCTCGGCCGCAGCCACCAGCCCGTCGGTGTCTATCCTGAAGCGCGTGGTCTGGCGGCGGTCGAGCCAGACCCAGCCGCCCGCGCCCGCGGCTTCCAGGTCGCGGCGGTCGCGCATGACATTCCAGGCGGTGAGCACCGAGAGCGGGTTCACGTTGGCGATGAAGTCGCGGACATAGTCGTTGGCGGGCCGGAGCACGATGTCTTCCGGCGCGCCGGTCTGGACGATGCGGCCGCCCTCCATGATGGTGATGGTGTTGCCGATCTTCAGCGCCTCCTCGAGATCGTGGGAGACGAAGATGATGGTTTTCTTCAGCGTCTTCTGGAGTTGCAGCAGTTCGTCCTGCAGTTTTGTCCGGATCAACGGATCGAGTGCGGAGAACGGCTCGTCCATGAGCAGGATCGGCGCTTCGGTGGCGAAGGCGCGGGCGAGGCCTACGCGCTGCTGCATGCCGCCGGAAAGCTCGTGCGCGTATTTCTTCGCCCACTGGTCGAGGCCGACGAGCTGGAGCTGCTTCAGGACCCGCGCCTTGCGCTCGGCCTCCGGTACGCCGGAAAGCTCCAGCCCGAAGCCGACATTCTCCTCCACCGTGCGCCAGGGCAGGAGGCCGAACTGCTGGAACACCATGGCGACGCGATTCTGGCGGATGTGGCGCAGCGTGGCGGCGTCGCAAGTAGCCATGTCGACCATGCGGTCGCCGTCCTTGACCAGCACATTGCCGCGCGCCGGCACGTTGAGCAGGTTGACCGCGCGCAGCAGGGTGGATTTGCCCGAGCCCGAAAGGCCCATGAGGACGGAAATCTCGCCCTCGTTGACGGTGAGGTTGGCGCCGGCGCAGCCGAGCACCGAGCCGGTCTTTTCCAGGATCTCCTGGCGCGTTGCGGCGCGGTCGATCATCGCCAGCGCCGGCCCCTTGTCGGGGCCGAAGACGATGTCGACATGCTTGAAATCGACGGCGACGGTCATTTGGCGGCTCCCGTGCCGATGCGGCTGATGCGGTCGAGGATGATGGCGAGCACCACGATGGCGAGGCCGGCTTCGAGGCCTAGCGGGATGTTGACCGAGTTCAGCGCGCGCACCACCGGCTTGCCGAGGCCGTTGGCGCCGATGAGCGCTGCGATCACGACCATGGAGAGGCAGAGCATGATGCACTGGGTGAGCCCGGCCATGATGGTGGGGAGTGCTGCCGGCAGCTCGACCTTCCACAGGAGCTGGCGTTTTGTGGCGCCGAATGCCTCGCCGGCCTCGATCATCGGCTTGGGCACCGAGGTGATGCCGAGATAGGTGAGGCGGATCGGCGCGGGCGCTGCGAAGATGACGGTGACGATGAGGCCCGGCGCTATGCCGAGGCCGAACAGGATGAGCACCGGGATCAGGTAGACGAAGGTCGGCATGGTCTGCATCAGGTCGAGGACCGGCTGGATATAGCGATAGCCGCGCTCGTTATGCGCGGCCCAGATGCCGATCGGCACGCCGATGGCCATGGAGGCGGCCGCAGCCGCGACGACCAGCACCAGCGTCTCGACGGTTTCCTGCCAGAGATCCTGGTTGACGATGAAGAGCAGGCCGATGGCGACGCCGGTCGCCAGCTTCCACGAGCGCTGCAGGTAGAAAGCAAGCCCCGCGATGGCCGCGACGAGAAGGACCGGCGGGATGATGAGCAGGAAATCGACGAGCCCGTCGAGCACGACGGTGAGGCCGTCGGCGATACTGTCGAAGAACCACTCGAAATTGGTGGTCAGGAAATCGAAGAATGTCTTGCCCCACTGCCCGATCGGGATCTTGAAGCTGGCGATAAAGTCGGAGATCGGATCCATGCACCCTCTCAATTCGGAGACGGTTGCGCCGCCCCTCACCCTTACCCTCTCCCCGTGATCCTTCGACAAGCTCAGGACGGGGAGAGGGGATCGTCAACGTCGCATAATTCCGTTCACCGTATGCAAACGGAAGAGAGTTGCGACAGGGCCGTCAGAGACCTCAGCTTCCCAACGCTTCCTTGACCGCCGCCGCAGCGTCGCCACCGTCGATGGTTGTCACGCCGGCAAGCCAGGGCGTAACCGCGTCCGGATGGGCCTTCAGCCATGCGGTGGCGGCTTCCTTGGGGTCGGCGCCGTCATTGAGGATCGCGCCCATGATCTCGTTTTCCATCTGCAGCGAAAAGACCATGTTCTTGAGCAGCGCGCCGATATTCGGGCATTCGGTTGTGTAGCCGGCGCGCACGTTGGTGTGGACTGTGGCGCCGCCGAAATTCGGGCCGAACACCTCATCGCCGCCCGAGAGATAGGCCATCTTGATGTTGGCGTTCATCGGATGCGGCTCCCAGCCGAGGAACACAACGTCCTCGCCCGATCCAGCCGCCTTCTGCACCGCCGACAGCATGCCGGCTTCCGAGCTTTCGACGAGCTCGAAATCCTTGAGCCCGAACTTGTCGGCGGCGATCATGTCGAGGATCAACCGGTTGCCGTCATTGCCGGCCTCGATGCCATAGATCTTGTTGTCGAGCTTGTCCTTGAACTTGGCGATGTCGGCGAAATCCTTGAGGCCGGCGTCGTAGGTGTGCTGCGGCACGGCGAGCGTGTATTTCGCGCCTTCGAGATTGGTGACCAGGGTCTCGACCGACTTGTCTTCCAGGTAGGGCTTTATGTCGGCTTCCATGGTCGGCATCCAGTTACCGAGGAAGACGTCGACATCCTTGTTCTTGAGCGAGGTGTAGGTGACCGGCACCGACAGAACCTGCACGTCCGGCTCGTAGCCGAGCGCTTCGAGGATGACCGAGGCCGTCGCCGTGGTGGCGGTGATGTCGGTCCAGCCGACATCGGCAAAACGCACCGGCTTGCAGGTTTCCGGGTCGGCGGCGAAGGCGGCGCCGGCCGAAAGAAATGCCGCCAGACCGAGGCCGGCGGCGAATGTTTTCATACGCGACATTGATATTCTCCCATTGTGTTCTGTCGGCAAAGCAAAATGCGGCTTTTCATCCGCCTCTTTGCGGCCAGCCAAACACCATTTTGGCGCGGTTTCAAGCGCGATGACGGAGCGAGCCGCGCCTTGCGCTTTCCCGTGGGCGACAAAGCTCCGGTTTGCCGGCGGGCCGGTGACGCCGGATTCGCGCGGCGGCGCGTTTCTTCCGTCTTTCAATCGCCTTGCGTGCTGCCTATATTCGCCCGACGATCTGAAGCCGAGGCTGGAGGGACCACTATGGCGACACTGCAGAATTTCGATGCCGAGATTGCCAAGACAAAGCAGGTCGTGGAGGAGATGCGCTCCAAGATCGACCAGTCGGCCGTGGTACTGGAAAAGTTCGCCAAGACCGACCAGAAGATCGGCGCCGCCGATTTTGACATCGAGAACGCCCGCATCCAGGACGTGCTGAACCAGCAGAAGGTCATGGAAGGCAACATCGCCGACCTGATCATCGGTCTCGAAGACGCCACCAATGTTTTCGGCGCCGAATTCGAGAACATGAAGAGCTTTACCGGCTGGGAAAGCTTCGTCGGCATCTTCTCCGATGAATCGAAACAGCGCATGCGCACCGACCGCGTGCGCAACATGTCGCTGGCCGGCAACCTGCAGGAACTGCTGTCGAAGTCCGACACCATCGTCGGCATCCTGAAGGCGCAGAAGCAGGTTCTCGACGCGCGCTACAAGACCTCCGAGACGAGCCTCGCCCAGGTGATCGAACGCCGCAAGACGACGATGTCGAATCTCGAAGCGGTGCAGAAGCGCATCGAGGAGCTGAACCCGATGTTGCTCGACGTCGAAAACCGCATCGCCGCCTCGACCAGCCAGAAGGACCGCACCGACCTGGAATCGGAGCGCTCCAAGCTCGCCACGGAATACAACGAGAAGCAGGCGAAGGAGCAGGAAATACTGGCCGAAAGCCAGACGCTGGAGCGCTACACTTCGATGTTCCAGACCTTCGTGGATTCGCTGAACAACCAGATCGCGGCGCAGAATACGCTGATCAACAAGCTGACCATCGATACCGAGCAGCGCATCGTGCTCTACAAGGCGCTGGAGGATAGTTTGAAGACCGCGGCGCAGCAGGACGTCGCCCACAAGATCAACACGCTGGGCAGCCAGGTCGACAACACCGCCGAGCAGACCATGGCCGGCATCGGCGCGGCGGCGCAGAAGCACATCGGCGACCTGCTCGAACTGCACGAGAAGAACATGGTGGCGACCGCGGATATTCAGCGGCGGAAGAAGCTTGCTGATGACGCATTTGCCCGGCGCTTCGAGGAGGTGCTGAGAAAGCACAACGCTTCGGATTATGTGCAGTCTTAGATCGCAGCGATTGTGACAGCAGCGCCGTCGATGGGCTCCGTTCGATCCCGCCCCTCACCCTTACCCTCTCCCCGTAAGGACGGGGAGAGGGGGCGTCAGCGTCGCCGCTTATCCCTTCTTCCCGTACTTCACGGGGCGCCCGATGACCTCCCACGCCGACCCCGCCGCCCGCTATTTCGAGGCCATTCGCGCCGCGCTGACCGGTCTCGAAATCTTCATGCGCGACGACCGCTCGCCGCTCTACCGGCACGGCATCGTCGCCAAGATCGTCGCGGAATACATTGCGCGGCTCGAAAAATCCTTCGCCTGCTGGGAAAACCGGCTGGGCTTCATGGAAAAATTCAGGATCTCGCGCGCCGAAAGCGGCTTTCCGGTCTACCAGAACATACTGGAACTGGAGAACGACCGCCGCACGGCGGCGCAGCGCCTGGCCGGCATACCCGAACCCGGCGAGCTGCGCGTCGAGATGGCCGACTTCATCCTGCGCCACAAGGAATTTCCGTCAGCCCTCCAGAAATCGATGGCCGAGCGGCTTTACCTGGAAGACGTGAAGGACGGCGTCGTGTTCGGGCCGTTCATGCTGGCGCAGACGGCAAAGGTTTCCGTCAACCCGAAAACCTTCCGGCCGTATTATCTCGCGCATTGGGCGACGTTCGACGGCACCGCAAACCTGCCGCTGATCTACATGGCCACGATCGAGGATTCATCCGAGGCGATGGTCGAGCAGCTGGTCGGCGAAGACGGCAAGCTCAGGGAAAAAGTGGAAATCCCCCTGCCCGTCGACGGGCTGCTCAATCCCGAGCTTGCCCACCGCTTCGACGATTTCACCGAGAAGAACTCGGCCTATACGCTGTCGCCGGCGACGATCGCTTCCAATCTCGACAAGGATTTCCCCGAGCTGCATCCCAAGCAGCTCAGGCGCGTCGTGCTCGGCCCGTTCTATTCAGCCGGCATCACGGAGCACAATTCGGCGGTGGCCGACGTGCTGTCGAAGGTGCGCAAGCCGGAGAACGCCTGGCTGCTGACCTGGACCATCCAGGAAATCTATTCGAAGGGCGAGCGCCCGGGCCGCAAGGGCCTGTGGTCGAGCGAGCCGGCCACCGAGGAATTCCACATCAACACCGACGACCTCGAAGCCGCCCGCCAGGGCGTGTCGAGCTACGAGAAGCACGCGCTTGTGCCGCACGAGGCCTATCAGGCGCTCTACGCCGCGGGCGAGGCGCAGAAGATATTCCTCGGCTACAAGGTTCATATCCTGTCCAAGGGCCGGGTGATCTCGGATGTGTGAGTTTTTGCGGCCACGTCGGCGCTGCCCCTCACCCTTACCCTCTCCCCGTGAAAAACGGGGAGAGGGGGACACCAGCGTTGCAGCCAAGCGTCAGCGTCGGAGATTAGCGCCGGCGATGACGACCCCTCTCCCGTTCTTGCGGGGAGAGGGTAAGGGTGAGGGGCGGCGCGACCAATCAGACTAGGGGCATTTCATGGACACCGGCCTGACCACTATCCCCGAAGCCGACATCGAGAAGCATCGCGCGACCGCGCAGTCGATGATCACGCGCATCGTTGTGCTGGAGGATTCGAGCGGGCAATCCGGCGCCGCGCTCGCCGGAACCGGGCGGCGCTTCGTTTCGACCGTCTCGACCGGGTCGGTGCGCAAGACGCGCGAGATCGAGCTGTCGAAGACCGTCGCGGCGATCCGGCCCGACGACCAGTTGATGACGATCGGGCAGCACGCCCTGCTTTATCGCGCGCGGCGCGGCCTGTCGGTGGCGCTCGCCATTGGAGATGTCTTTGCCCGAAGCAACGATCTCGAAAGCCTGCAGGCGAAGAACACACGCGCCCCGCTCGAAGGCGATGAGGCCGCGCATTTCAAGAAGCTGCTGTCGGCATCGGCTTACGTTTCGGCGTTCAGCTTCGCCTCCTACCTGGCGCAGCTGATCGACGGCGACGGCGAGCCGCCCAACGACATCAAGGAGCCGGACTTCCTGTTCGACACGCCGCAGGACGCGCTGAAATCGCTGGTCGCCGGCCTTGACCGGGCGATCACAGGCGCAAAGGACGACGCCGACCTGACGACGCGCGCCCGCGCCTTCGCCCGCATCGCGATCGAGGGGCTTTTGACGCGCAAGAGCCGCTTCGACGGGCTCGGCGCGTTCGAGGACGCGCATATCCGCATCGAAGCCGACGATTTCACCGTGGACGGCTTCGATGTCGCCCCGGGCAAGAAGTCGAAACCGCTGGTGATGACCTTCAAGAAGCCCGAGGAGGTCGTCGGCAACCACATAGCCAAATACCAGGCTGTGAAGCTGGCCAAGATGCTGATGGCCTATGATTTCGACCGCGAGATGAACCCCTTCGTCGAGCTCGGCGGCTTCCTGTTCACCTTCATCGGCGACGGCGCGCCGGGCACCGGCAAGACCACGCTGATCCAGATGATCGCAGGGCTGGTGCATGGCTATTGCCAGGTCGCCGGCTATCCCTTTGCCTACGAGAATTTCGGCGTCGATCAGATTTCCTCCTATCAGGGCAAATCCGGCCAGAGCTGCAAGCAGTTCATCAACAACGTGCTGAACCCGCGCGCCATCGGCTTCGGCACGATCGACGACATCGACCAGGTCGCGGCAAAACGCTCCGACGACCGGGCCTCGGCCGGCCAGCAGGAAATCACCGGCGTGTTGATGGAGAGTTTTGGCGGCGCCTCGACGGTCGTGCGCGGCAATTGCTCGTTCGGCATGTTTTCCAACTATCCCGAAAACGTCGACGACGCGCTGCGCCAACGCGCCGGCGCGCGCTGGCTGGTGGATGGGCCGCAGACGCGCGAGGACTACATCGACATTTTTGTCCTGCTCGCCGGCAAGAACCACAAGATCGACCTCGGCGACCACGATCTCTACGCCGCGCAGGAGATCCAGCGCGCCGTGGAAGACGCCTATGAGGCTCATTCCAAGCCGCAGGAGGACGGGCTGGCAAAGGTCCATGACCGCTTCGTGAAGGAGCATGGCGAGCCGAAGACCATGGCTGACGTCGGGACTTACCTGCACATGATCAAGGAGGCCGAGCCGCGCTTCACCGGCCGCGCGATCAAGAACGTCACCGACGCGATCAAGATGCGCGCCATGGACATCGAGCTTCCCGACGAATGGTTCGAGAAGCCCGAAGCCTTCATGCACAAAGGCTATGACGAAAAGAAAGCCATGATCGAGGAACTGCGCGGTCCGTTCTCGATGGACATGGTCATGCAGGAGATCAACCGCTACGCGGATTCTGGAATTCCGCTATTCGGATCGCTCGGACGATGCGGCGGTGGGCAAGATGTTGCGCGACGCGAGGTTGAGGGAACGGGCGGCAAGGGAGATGGAGGAGCTGAAGGCGAAGGGGATGTGGAATGCTTAGGTTCGGATCTTGCCCCTCACCCTTACCCTCTCCCCGTGAAGGACGGGGAGAGGGGGACATCGACGTTACTGCCAACCATTTGCGTCGAAGACTAGCCCCGCCGACGACGCCCCCTCTCCCCGTCCTTACGGGGAGAGGGTAAGGGTGAGGGGCGGCGCCATGCGTGGACCGGATGAACGTACAACCCGTCGCGCGCGGTTGCTTCGCAAGGCGGACAATGATGTGGAAAGGGCGCTGTGGTCGGCCCTTAACAACCGCCAACTGAACGACGCAAAGTTCACCCGCCAGCTTGCCATAGGACCTTATTTCGCCGATTTCGCCTGCCGCAAAGAGCGGCTGGTGATCGAGTTGGACGGCAGCCAGCACGTCGAAAGCGTCTATGATCGCAAGCGCGATCAATTCATGGTGGATGAGGGCTGGTCTGTGCTGCGTTTCTGGAATGTGGACGCGCTGCTGGAGTGTGACGCGGTAGTTGATACGATCCTCGCCGCGCTTGAGCGTCGGCTCGACCCTGTCGAAGCGCCGGATTTGCGGTTCACGGCAGCAGCGAGCTATCGGGAGATCATCAATTGAAGGTCGGCGCTGCCCCTCACCCTTACCCTCTCCCCGTGAAAAACGGGGAGAGGGGGGCGTCCACGTTGATGCCTCTGTTACCCCATCCTGAGCTTGTCGAAGGATCCCGGGAAGAGAGTAGGAGGTATTTCTGATGGAACTCCTGCGCGCCAACGAACTGATCTACGGGCGGCTGCTGCCGGTCGAGGAGCCGCATCTGATCGAGCGCTACAACAAGGCACTGAAGGCGTTCGGGCTCAAGCCGACCAAGCTCGAGAAATTCGACATCGACCGCACCGGCTTCTCGCCGCAGATCGCCGAGGAGTTGGGCGATCCGCTCTATCTGGACCCCAACGAGGTCAACCGCCGCTTCATCATCCTGACCCCGGCGCAGGCCGATCTGCCGGTGGTGCACACGGCGTTCTCCAACACCTCGCAGTTGGTCTACGAGTTCTTTTCGAAGAATTCGCGCGCCATCGACGCGCTGACGATCAAGGACGTGATCTACGGAGAGATTGAGGATTCGGTTTCCAAGGTCGAGGACATCGAGGACCTGATCTCCATCAACCAGGTCGAGTTCCGGGTTCTGTCGGCGGAAGATGTGCTGGGAAAGGCGTCCGAGCTGGCGACGCTGGTCGACCGGTTGAAGCAGGAACCGAACGCCTGGCGCGACAACAAGATGCTGGAGCGGATGGTGGAGCTCGCCAAGGTGACCGGCGACATCCGCGAGAATGCGCTGGTGCCGGATCAGGTGATCTTCCGCCACAACGCCTTCTGGACCAGCCATTTCGGCGGGCTCTACGTGTTCATCGACAAGGACATGACGACGGTGATCAGCGATCCGGGAGCCCCCGGCTTCCGCCGCTCGCGGCCGTGGCAGGTGAGCTATCTGTCGATCCGCGACGCCGACCGCGTGTTCCGTTTTCTCGCGTCCACCGGACGTATCGAGCTGCCGCGCGCCTCGTGGATCGAGACCTCGAACTACCTCGAGCACCGCGCAGAGATGGCGATCGGCGCGCTGATCCGAGACAACGAGCCGGATGTCGACCCCGGCAAGTTCGACCGGGTATGGCTGCAGACCTGGATCCACGGCCACGCCGAGCTGATCAACAAGGACGGCACCTTCCCCTTCCTCAACGCCGCCAAGCGCGAGATCGCGCAGCTTGGCCATCTGAAGATCGACGAGGTTTTCCCGCAGCACCGCTTCCTCGTCACGCGCGGCAAGCCGGACCACCCCGACGCCTGGCTGACCAACCGGCTGATCTCGGATTTCGTGCCGTCCGATTTCGTCTCGCGCTACGTGTTCAACAAGCAGGGCTTCTACAAGGACTATGAGGGCTTCGGCGAGGCCTGGCGGCGGCATGTTGTGAACACGCTGAAAACCACATATCTGAAGGACAAGGAGGCGTTCCGGGCGCGCCTCTACGGCCTGACCGACTAGAATGCGTCAATCGAGGGGTAGACGATGCTTGATCCGATCGTGAATTTCTTCACCCGGATTTTCCAGTGGATCGGACGCGGCATCGGGCTGGTCATCGGCGTCATCCTATGGCCGTTCCTGTGGGCCGGCCGCTGGTACACGCATCGCGGCTGGATACTGAAGGCAGTGGTGGGCGTCGCCGTTCTCGGTCTCATCGCCCTCTATGGCTATTTCGTCTGGAACACGCAGGTCTGGACCAATTTTAATCCCGCCTACGCAGAGGCTTACAACTTTACCGCACCCGCCGGCACTGCGCCGGCGCAGCCCGCACCCGCCGGCACTGCGCCGGCGCAGCCCGCACCTGCCGCCCCTGCCACCGGTGAGGCTGCCGGCGGAGTCGAGGGCGAGGTCAAGACATGCACCACCTCGGCCATCACGCAGGTTGCCGCCGACCTCATAGACTTCAACGTCAACGAGAATGCGTGGATCTCGTCAATGATCCTCTACAAGGCGGGCTTCTTCGGCATCGACTGGGATCACACGCCGTTCCTCGACAACAAGGCCTCGTTCCAGCGCGGGGTCAACCAGGCGATCCGCCGGACTTCGGTCGAGCTGGTTGACACGCTCGGACGCGTGCGCGGGACCAGCCAGATCGACCAGAACCTGCAGGACGCGCGCGGCGCGATCACCTTCGACGAGGAGACCTGGTATTTCGGCCTTCGCCCCTTCGGGCCGAAGACCCCGACGCCGAGCTTCTACCGCACCGCCGCAAACTCGCTTCGCGCCTTCAACGACCGGCTGCAGAAATGCGAGGTGGTCTTCAATGCCCGGGCCGACAATCTGATGCAGTTCGTCGACCGCATCGCGAGCGACATCGGCTCCACCTCCGACATGATCCGGGACCGCTCGCAGAACTACAACAGCGGCTGGTTCGACACGCGGGCCGACGACCGGTTCTGGTTCGCCTACGGCCAGCTCTACGGCTACTACGGCATCCTCACGGCCGCTCACCACGACTTCAAGCAGGTCATCGACTCACGCGGGCTAGGCCCGCTGTGGAGCAATGTCGAAAGCCAGATCAAGGCCGCGCTAAGGATCCAGCCGTTCATCATCTCCAACGGCCGCGAGGATGGCTGGATCATGCCGACCCATCTCACCACAATGGGCTTTTACGTGCTCAGGGTGCGGTCGAACCTCGTCGAAGTCAGGTCGGTGCTGGATCGGTGAGGAATGAGCGAATAGGGAGTAGCGAGTAGCGAATAGGGAACTACCCTAGCACCGAGGCCGCCGCCTCGCTGCACTTGCTATTCGCTATTCGCTACTCCCTATTCGCTCAAAGCCCTGTCGCAATCCGTGCATTCTCCGGCTGTTTTGAGACGGCGCGGCGGCAGGCTGTCGGGCTTCTATGCGCCCGACCAGGCGCCGTCTGCGGCGCGAGCTCCAACGCAACTTCCGGGGAAACGTCATGGCCGAAGTAAAATCCGACATCGAGATCGCGCGCGCCGCCAGCAAGAAGCAGATCCAGGAGATCGGCGCCAAGATCGGCATTCCGACCGAGCACCTCCTGCCCTACGGCCACGACAAGGCGAAGATCTCGGCCGAATTCATCAAGTCGGTGAAAGGCAACAGGGACGGCAAGCTGATCCTGGTCACCGCGATCAACCCGACGCCGGCCGGCGAAGGCAAGACGACCACGACGGTCGGCCTCGGCGACGGGCTGAACCGTATCGGCAGAAAGGCGATCGTCTGCATCCGCGAGGCTTCGCTCGGACCCAATTTCGGCGTCAAGGGCGGTGCGGCCGGCGGCGGCTACGCCCAGGTGGTGCCGATGGAGGACATGAACCTCCACTTCACCGGCGATTTCCATGCCATCACCACGGCCCACAACCTGCTTTCGGCGCTGATCGACAACCATATCTACTGGGGCAACGATCTCGGCATCGACATACGCCGCGTCGTCTGGCGGCGCGTCATGGACATGAACGACCGGGCGCTGCGCGAAATCCTGTGCTCGCTCGGCGGCGTCGCCAACGGCTTTCCACGCGAGGCGGGCTTCGACATCACGGTCGCCTCGGAAGTGATGGCGATCCTCTGTCTGGCCACCGACCTGAAGGACCTGGAAAAGCGCCTCGGCGACATCATCGTCGCCTATCGCCGCGACAAGACCCCGGTCTATGCCCGCGACCTGAAGGCCGACGGCGCGATGGCCGTGCTCTTGAAGGACGCCATGCAGCCGAACCTGGTGCAGACCCTGGAGAACAATCCGGCCTTCGTGCATGGCGGCCCGTTCGCCAACATCGCGCATGGCTGCAACTCGGTCGTCGCCACCACGACGGCTCTGAGGCTCGCCGACTATGTTGTGACGGAAGCCGGCTTCGGGGCCGATCTCGGCGCCGAGAAATTCTTCGACATCAAATGCCGCAAGGCCGGGCTCAAGCCCGCGGCGGCGGTGATCGTCGCGACGGTGCGGGCGCTCAAGATGAACGGCGGCGTCAAAAAGGAAGACCTCGGCGCGGAAAATGTCGCGGCGGTGAAGAAGGGCTGCGCCAATCTCGGCCGCCACATCGAGAACGTGAAGCAGTTCGGCGTGCCGGCAGTGGTCGCCATCAACCACTTCCACTCCGACACGGAGGCCGAAATCCAGGCGGTCAAGGACTTCGTCGCGTCGATGGGCGAGGAAGCCATCCTGTGCAAGCACTGGGCGCACGGCTCCGCCGGCATCGAGGAATTGGCCCACAAGGTCGTGTCGCTGGCCGAATCCGGCGGCTCGCAGTTCGCGCCGCTCTACCCGGACGACATGAAGCTGTTCGACAAGATCAACACCATCGTCCAGCGCATCTATCGCGGCTCGGAGGCGATCGCCGACAAGAGCGTCCGCGACCAGCTCCACGCCTGGGAGCAGGCCGGCTATGGCAAGCTGCCGGTGTGCATGGCCAAGACGCAGTATTCCTTCTCGACCGATCCGAACCTGCGCGGCGCGCCGACCGGCCATACCGTGCCGGTTCGCGAGGTCAGGCTTTCGGCTGGAGCGGGCTTCATCGTGGTGATCTGCGGCGAGGTCATGACCATGCCCGGCCTGCCCAAAACCCCCTCCTCCGAGAAGATCTTCCTCAACGAGATGGGCCAGATCGAAGGGCTGTTCTGAGCCTATCGATCAGCGCTTTTCCTACTTGCGAGCGCCGCCCTTTCGGGGCGGCGTTCTTGTTTTACCGCGACCCTTGGTCGCTCGATCTACAGAAGCAATTTCGGAACAAAGCCGGACAGGAGGTGTTTTGACCCTCGACGGGACGTTGGAATCTTAGGAGACTTTCCATGAAAGGCATCATCATCAAGAGCGTATTCGCCCTTGGTCTCGGAATCGCTCCCTGCGTCGCGTTAGCTCAGGCCCAGACCGAAGGCCAGGGCGGCGCAACAACGGGCGGCCAGGCCGCATGCCCGCCGGGCGCCGAATGCCCGAGCGGCGGTCAGCAGATGGAAGGCCAGGCGGGCGCAACAACCGAACAGCCTGCCGAGGGCCAGGCTGGGGCCACCACGGAACAGCCCGCGGAGGGCCAGGCCGGGACAACGATGAAGAAGCCGCCTGAAGGCCAGGCTGGGGCCACAACGGAAACCGAGACCGAAGGCCAGGCTGGAGCCACGACTGAAGAACCTGCGGAAGGGCAGGCCCAGACTGGAACCGAGACCGAAACAGAGGGTCAGGCCGGCGCAACCCCCACCGAGAAACCCACCGAGGGCCAGGCGGAAGCACCTGCTGAGGAGCCCACCGAGGGCCAGGCCCAGACCGAACAGCCAGCCGAAGGCCAGACCGAGACTGAAGGCACCGCTCAGACCGAGCAGCCTGCCGACAGCCAGGATCAGACCGAGACCGGCGCCATTGCCCCTGTCGAGGTAACGGTCGAGCAGAAGACCGAAATCAAGCAGGTCGTTCAGGAAGTGGACGTCGAGCCGATCGCGGTCGACCGCATCGACATCGACATCGACGTCGGCGTCGCGGTTCCCAGAACCATCGAGCTTCATCCGCTGCCGCCGCGGATCGTACGGATCGTGCCGGAATACGAAAACTATCTGTTCTTCATATTGGCCGACGGCCGCATCGTGATCGTCGAGCCCGACACGCTGAAGATCGTCGTCATCATCGTGTGACGGTCATCCACGAACTTCTGTCAGGGGCCCCTCGCGGCGCCCCTGACGCTGTTTGGCCCCCTACTCTCCCAGTTCCGCCAGCCGTCGTTCGATGAAGCGGCGTTCGGGCTCCTGGCGGGTCAGCGACAGCGCTTGCATGTAGGAAGCCCGGGCGTCGGCGCCTCTGCCGAGCCGGCGACAGAAATCGGCGCGCGCTGAATGCGCCAGATGATAATCCAGGAGTTCGCCGCGCGCGAAGATCGCGTCGATCAGCGCCAGGCCGGCCGCCGGGCCGTCGCGCATCGCGATAGCCGCGGCGCGGTTCAGCGCGATCACCGGCGACGGATCGGCTTTCAGCAATATGTCGTAAAGGCCGGCAATTTCGCCCCAGTCGGTCGCCGCGGCATTGGGCGCATTGGCGTGGACGGCGGCAATCGCCGCCTGCAGCGTGTAGGGGCCGAAGCGCCGCGAAGACAGCGCTCGCTCGAGCAGCGCCGTCCCTTCCTCGATCTGCTTCCGGTCCCACAGCGTGCGGTCCTGGTCGGCTAGCAGCACCAGTTCTCCGGAATGCGAACTGCGCGCGGCGCGGCGCGATTCCTGCAGCAGCATCAGCGCCAGAAGCCCGATTGCTTCCGGCTCCGGCAGCAAGTCGACCAAGAGCCGCCCGAGCCGGATCGCCTCTCCGGAAAGATCGTGCCGGGTGAGTGAGGCTCCGGAGGAAGCGGAATAGCCCTCGTTGAACACCAGGTAGATGGTGTGGAGAACGGTATCCAGCCTGTCCGGCAGATCGGTGAGCGCGGGCACTTCATAGGGGATTCCGGCGTCGCGGATCTTTGTCTTGGCGCGCACGATACGCTGGGCCAGCGTCGGGGCGGCGGTCAGGAAGGCGCGCGCGATCTCCTCGGTCGTGAGGCCGCAGACTTCGCGCAGAGTCAGCGCAAGCTGGGCGTCGGGCGGCAACACCGGATGGCAGCAGGTGAAGATCAGCCGCAACCGGTCGTCCTCGATCTCTTCCGCTTCCTGCATCGCAGCATCCTGGTTCTCGGCATCCAGCCGCTCGGCAAGCTCGGTCAGCGAGGCGTCGAAACGGGCGCGGCGGCGCATCCGGTCGATCGCCTTGAAACGCCCGGCCGAGACCAGCCAGGCGCGCGGATTGGCAGGCGCGCCGTCGCGCCGCCACTGTTCGGCAGCCGCCGCGAAGGCGTCGTGCAATGCCTCCTCGGCCAGATCGAAATCGCCGAGCAGGCGGATCAGCGTGGCCAGCACGCGGCGCGACTCGGCGCGATAAACCGCCTCCACCGTCCGTTCGATGCCGCGCGCCTCGTTCATTCTAATCTGCGTTCATCGCCGAGATCGGCCGCACCTCGATCGTGCCGTATTGGCCCACGGGAATATTGGCGGCAATCTCCACCGCCTCCTCCATGCCCGACGCCTCGATCAGGATGAAGCCGCCGAGATGTTCCTTCGTCTCGGCATAGGGCCCGTCGGTGGTCGACACCTTGCCGTTCCTCGCCCGAACGATTTTGGCTGTTTCCGGCTGCTGCAGCGCGTCAGAGGTAATGTAAACGCCGCGGCGCTCGAGATCCTTGTCATATCCGATCGAGCGGCGCGTCAAATCCTTGCCCGCAGCCTCGTCCAAGGCCCCGAGCGCTTCGCCATCGAGATGCACCAGACATAGATATCTCATCGCACCACCTCCTCGTCGACATAGGTGAGTTCTTCGAACGGCCGCACCTCGATGGTGCCGACCTTCGCCAGCGGCAGGTCGCCGGCGATCTTGATCGCTTCGTTGAGGTCGCGGGCCTCGATCAGCATGAAGCCGCCGAGATGTTCCTTGGTTTCGGCGAACGGCCCGTCGGTGACGCCCACCCTGCCGTTGCGGGTCCGCACGCTGACCGCGTGCGGCGGCGTCTTCAGCGCCTGCGCCATAATGAGATGGCCGCTGCGCGCAAGCTCGGCGTCATTGTCGAGCGAGGCGTTGACGTAGCCGTCCCGCTCGCGCTGCGTCATCACATCGAACTTGGCTTCCTCGAGATAGACCAGCAATGCATATTTCATCGTTTGCCCTCGTGAATAATTGTACAGACATGACTAGTCGCTTGGCGAACCGGGAATTCGACAACCAGCCTGACAATTCGTGGCGCAATTTCGCAAACCGCGGACATGCCCGGCGAGTGGGTCCCTGCTGCCAACCAAATCCTGCTTCCGGGTTCAGCAGCCGGTTTTCACTCGGCCGCTGCGCGTTGCTCAGCGAGCGCGCCGATCACAGCTTCCGAGTCCGCCGTCCAGCCGAAAAGAAGCTCGATGGCAAGCAGCGACGCCTCGTGGTTGCTGCGCGGAGCGTCCGCGGCAATCAGCTCTGTCGTGCAATCTCTGAGTACGATGCAGCGGTAGTCGCGGAACGTCGCGTCGCGGACCGTCGACTCGACACATATGCTGGTCGTTGCCCGGTGAATATCAGCGTGTCGATACCTCTGGCGCGTAGAATGGAGTCGAGCGGAGTTTCGAAGAAAGCGCTGAAGCGGTGCTTGGAAACCACCGCGTCTCCAGGGCGGGGGAGAGTTCCGGAACAATCGCGGTATTCCAGGTGTCGCGCACCAGGATCTGACTGGCGCTGCCATCTGGCGCCGCAACGGTCCGCCCGATGTTCAGGCGCTTGTGCTTGATCCGGTGTGGCGCATCTTCGTTCCCGGCATCTGAGAGGTCGGCATTGTGCTCCTGCTTGGTATAGACGATGAACAATCCTGCATTCCGAGCCGCTTCGAGCACTCTTGAGATGGGCTCGACGAGACGCTCGATCGGTGCGACGTCGAGGCCGGCAAGATCGAACATACCCCCGCGACTGCCGAAATCGTTCTGCATGTCGATAACGATGATGGCCGTCAGGCCCGAGTCGAAGCCGACCGATTCAGGCCTGGCGGCGATGGAAAGTTGCGTTCCCATACAGTTATCCCTCCCAAGTTGAATTCGCACGCTGACAGTCGCTTTGCAGGGCAACCATATCATGCATGCTGACTCCCCGTAACGTGTGACCCCAACGCGCTTCGGCCCTCTGCAGCGTTGTGAAGGCGCCGGTCAAAATCGCTAGGCCATCCTCGCCAGCCGCGACTGTCGGGGGCGCCGGCAAACGGCGCAACCGCACCTTCCCCACCTCAGCCAGCGATTTTTTCTCGCGCAATGTCGATTTGCCCCCGGCCGCTTCGATTATCCGGCGAGGCAGGAAAATGCCTCGCCCCGGTTTCCGCGCGGGCCGTCGCGGTCGAAGGAAGGCAATGTGTCATGGACATGTCGATGATGATGATCACGAACCACATGGCCGAGGCGTCGAAGCACGGCCGCGGCAAGGCGTTTCAATGGACCGAGCACGACGGGCGCGATGTGGCCGCACGGCTTGTCGCCGCGACCTTGGTCGTCGCGATGGTTTTTGCATTGCTCGAACTCGGCAGTTCCCGTCAGCCGGCGGAAGGCACGGTGGCCGCACAAGCCCATGTCACGGCATCAACTGGCCGCCATTCACTTCGATGACCTGACCGGTGATGTAGCCGGAGAGCAGGTCGGAGGAGAGGAACAGATAGGCGCCGACGCATTCCTCGGGAGTGCCGGCGCGGCCCAGCGGAATGCCGGAAATCTGCGCCTTCATCTGCTCGGGCGACGTCCAGCGCTCGTGGAAAGGAGTGAGGATGAGGCCCGGCGCCACCGCATTGACACGTATCCTGTCGCCGACCAGCTCCTTGGCGAGGCCGCGTGTGACGTTGGAGACGAAGGCTTTGGCCGATCCGTAAACACCCGCGCCATTGCCGGCGCCGTTGCGCGCCGCCACCGAGGTCGTGTTGACGATGAAGCCGCCGTTCTTCTTCAGCCACGGCAGGGCGACGCGGCAGGCGGCAATCACCGACCGCGCGTTGAGGTCCATCACCGCGTCGTACTGAGCGTCGGTCATCTCGCTGTAAGGGACGCGTCCAAGCATGCCGCCGGCATTGTTGATAAGACCGTCGAGGCGGCCGAAATGGCTGGCCGTCTCCTCCACGACACGGATCACGTCGGCCGAGACCGAAAAATCGCCCTTGACCAGGAAGACCTCGCCGCCCTTGTCGCGGATTTCGGCGGCAAGCGCTTCAGCAGCTTCCACGCTCGAATTGTAGTGCAGGCCGACGCGGCATTTCTGGGCGGCATAGGCCCGCGACAACGCCGCTCCAATGCCTGTCGAGGCGCCGGTCACCAGCACGGCCTTGCCGGCGAGATCGGGAATCGTCAGCGTGCTTTCCTGTACGGGCATCGGGCAGTCTCCATGGGCATTGGCTTGCCCCCGCGGGCCGCGCAGCTTCCTTCAAACCGGAGGTGCGCGTCAACAGCCGGAGGCCGCCATCGAATACAAAGGCAGGTGTTCTGTGGCGCCGTCGATCAGGTGGGCTGAGGAAGGCGCGCGATGACCTTGATCTCGAAATCGAAGCCGGCCAGCCAATTCACGCCTACCGCGGTCCAGTTCGGGTAGGGCTTTTCACCGAACGCCTTCAGCTTTACGGCGGAAACCGCCTCGAACTGCGTGGCCGGGTCTGTGTGGAAGGTGGTCACGTCGACGATGTCGTCGAACGTGCAACCGGCCGCCTTCAGCACTGCCGCGAGATTATCGAAGGCAAGCTGGACCTGCTTTTCGAAGACAGGCTCGGGCGAGCCGTCCTCGCGGCTGCCGACCTGACCCGAGACGAACAGTAAGTCGCCCGAGCGGATCGCCGCCGAATAATTGTTGATCTCGTAGAGAGCCTGCCGGCCGGCAGGGAAGATCGCATCGCGTTTGGTCATTTTTTCTCCTGTTCAGACAAGGCAGGCTAAACCGCCCCCGCATGTCGGCATATCGGTACATACGCTCCGTATGTCAATACACATACGCGACGTATGTCTTTCGCAGGAGATGACAGGAACTTTCTGCTTGTGGGGGCAAGGGCAGAGCCTTCTTCCCTCTCAGTGGCTCAACTGCGTCACTTGGGCGGGGGCCAATCCGGGAGCAAAGTGACGCCGAACCTGGGCGAAGCCTCGCGGAGACGCTCGATCTCTTCGGGTGTCGGCGGTCCCACGACTTCGCCCGGTTGAAGTTCGTGGCCGGCTTCCTCGAGAAACCGGTCGAACAGAGCGGGGGTTCCGATCAAGATGTATCTGCAAGGGCTTCCGCTCATGTTCATGAGCTGGTGCGGAATGCCGCGCGGCAGGAAGATGCTCTCGCCCGCACTCAGCCGTCGAGGCTCGCCGCCGATCACGGCGGTCAGCTCGCCTTCGATGATGTAAACCGTCTCGTCGTCCCTGGCGTGGACATGGATCGGCGTCCTCGTGTTTCCGCCGCTTTTGTTCTCGAACAGGCAGAACTGCCCCGCGGTCTGTTCTCCGGACAGCAGGCGTTTCATGACGACGCCTGCGAGAACGAACTCTTTGCTATCGATATCGCCCATGATCGTCTCCTTTCCCGGATCGTGCAGGTGAAGGGCGGCGCAGATGGCATCTCAAATCAGCAGTAGGTCGGGCTCAACAATAAATGTTCAGCCCGGCCAATCGAAATTCTGGGCAGATCGGACCATTGCTGCCGTCGCCGGGCTATACGGCCGGCCCGGAACGCTCGCCAGGGCCACCGTGCGCGCCACGGCGGGTTCTATCAGCGGGCGCTGCAGAAGTTCCGGCGATGTCACCGAATACTCCGGCATGAAGGCGAAGCCGATCCGCGCCAGAACCATTGACTGCACCCAATCCTCGCGCTCGGAGCGAAAGCGGGCATAAAGGCTGACGTTCTGTTCCCGACATACGCTCATAACCATATCCCGCATTTCGCACGACAGACGATCGACATAGGGCTCTTCAGAAAGATCGACCAACTTGATTGCATTGAGGGTCGCAAGCCGGTGATCCGGCGGGAATACGACGACGTAACGCTCGCTGTAGAGATCATGGATGCGGAACGTCGCTCCCATTCCCTCCAACGGATTGAGAACGGCCAGGTCGAGATCGCCATTCTCAAGCCTGTTTCTCAGCTCTTGAACGCTCGCTTCGCTGACTTCAAGCTCAACGCCATGATAGTCGCGCTGGAACTTCGCGAGGAACCGAGCGAGCTTCACATGGCCGATGGTCGACATGACGCCGAGGCGGATCGGCACCTGGTTGAGCAGCCTGAAATTATCGGCAAGCGTCCTGGTTGCATTGGCCTCCTGCATGATCTGCTGAAGATGAGGCAGGATGGAGCGCCCGAACTCACTCAGGAACACGCGCTTTCCCTCGCGGTGGAACAGGGGCGCGCCAAGCTCGCCCTCAAGCGTCTTGACGGCCTTGGTGAGGGCCGGCTGAGACACATTGCAATCGGTGGCCGCCTTCGTGAAATTCAGCATCTTCGCGGCAGCAAGCACGTAGCGGACCTGAAACATCTCCATGGCGAGCCCTCCCAAGCGGATCCACGAGACGATATTGTAACCTCTTCATCGATAACTGTCGGCTATCGATCAATGAAAAACTTGTCGTTCTCTTTCGCCTGCCGTTGCGATCAACTCCTGTGATCACTGGTCCAAAGGAGGAGATCTTGAAATGACCGTTTATATGGTGGAACGCGACCTCAAAGGCATCAGCATGGAAGCTCTGGGAGGCGCGCAGAAGGCGGCGATCAGCAAGGCCGCCGAGATGACGTCCAAGGGCACGGATATCAAATATCTGCGCTCGACCTTCGCACCGGAGGACGGGCGCTGCATGTGCCTGTTTGACGCTGTCTCCGATACCGACGTGAAGCGCCTGAACGACGATGCGGGGCTGCCCTATCACAGAATCGTGCCGGCGCTCGATCTTACGCCATAAAGCCAAGACGGCAGGCTCGGCATGAGCATTGGGCCCGGTGTTCTTGCGGAGCCATGCGCAGCAAAAAGCAACGTGGTGGCTGACTGGAGTCGGACCCGAAGCAGTCATTGACGCCGTGCGGCCGCAAAGACGCGAAAGGGTCGAAGCCGAATTCGAACCGACACCACCGCCCATCCGAATCCGGTTGCGCCGGCCACGGTTCGCAGCTATGGAAAAATCATGAACTCGATTTCGAACACGATGCTCTGGTGGTGGGCCTGCTGATAGCGGCCTGTTGAGCGCGTGCGCGTTTGAAAACTTGGTGGCCGCAACGGATTTCCGGGCGGCCATTTGTTTTTGACGATGCCCGGAACCCGCCGGCCGAGAAACGGATGGAGACGGGAAATGTCGATCGAAACGCTTGAAAACGGCGCCGAACGGTTCATCACGGCCGGCGGCATCGCCATTACCCGGCAACGTCACGACACCGCCTATGCGGGCGCGATCGAGACCTATATCGACGGGCTGAACAGCCGGCGCGGCGCAGTCTTCTCCTCCAATTACGAATATCCGGGCCGGTACACGCGCTGGGATACGGCGATCATCGACCCGCCGCTGGTGATTTCGGCGCGCGGCCGCGCCATGCGGATCGAGGCGCTGAACGGTCGCGGCGAGATCCTGCTTCCCGTGATCGCGCGCGCCGTTTCGGCCGAAAAGGATGTTACTTTCACCCAGACGACGAAGCGCCGCTTAGCGTTGACGGTGGCCGAGCCCGGCCGCGTCTTCACCGAGGAGGAGCGCAGTCGCGTGCCTTCGGTGTTCACCGTGCTGCGCGTCATCACCGCTTTGTTCAAGTCCGACCAGGACGCTAATCTCGGCCTCTACGGCGCATTCGGCTACGACCTCGCTTTCCAGTTCGACCCGGTCGAGCACACGCTGGAGCGCGCGGAGAGCCAGCGCGACCTGGTGCTTTACCTCCCCGACGAAATACTGGTCGTGGACCATCATCAGGCAAAAGCCTGGCACGACCGCTACGACTATGCCGGCGCCGGCTTCTCCACCGAGGGCCTGCCGCGCGACGGCGAGGCCGAAGCGTTCCGGCCGTCGGACCGCATTCCGCCGCGCGGCGATCACGAACCGGGCGAATATGCAAAGATCGTCGACAAGGCCAAGGAGAGTTTTCAGCGCGGCGACCTGTTCGAGGTCGTGCCCGGACAGATGTTCTACGAGCGCTGCGACACCGCGCCATCCGAAATCTCGCGTCGGCTGAAGCTGATAAACCCCTCGCCCTATTCCTTCTTCATCAATCTTGGCGAGGGCGAATATCTGATCGGCGCGTCGCCCGAAATGTTCGTGCGCGTCAATGGCAGGCGCGTCGAGACGTGTCCTATCTCCGGCACCATCAAGCGCGGCGACGACGCGATTTCGGACAGCGAGCAGATCCTGAAACTGCTCAATTCCAAGAAGGACGAATCCGAGCTGACCATGTGCTCGGACGTCGACCGCAACGACAAGAGCCGCGTCTGCGAGCCAGGCACCGTTCGCGTCATCGGCCGGCGCCAGATCGAGATGTATTCGCGCCTCATCCACACCGTCGATCACATCGAGGGACGCCTGCGCGAAGAGATGGACGCGTTCGATGCGTTTCTCTCCCACGCCTGGGCGGTCACCGTCACCGGCGCGCCAAAACTCTGGGCCATGCGCTTCATCGAGAAGCACGAAAAAAGCCCGCGCGCCTGGTATGGCGGAGCGATCGGCATGGTGCATTTCAACGGCGACCTGAACACCGGGCTTACCTTGCGCACCATCCGCATAAAGGACGGGATCGCAGAGGTGCGCGCCGGCGCTACATTGCTGTTTGATTCCGTGCCGGAAGAAGAAGAAGCCGAAACCGAACTGAAGGCATCCGCCATGCTCTCCGCCATCCGCGACGCCAAGGCCGGCAATTCCGCAGCCGCCGAACGAACCGGCGCCCGCGTCGGCGACGGGGTGAACATCCTGCTCGTCGACCACGAGGATTCGTTCGTCCACACGCTGGCCAATTATTTCCGCCAGACCGGCGCGACGGTATCGACCGTGCGCTCGCCCGTCTCCGACGAGGTGTTCGACCGGTTGAAGCCCGACCTCGTCGTGCTGTCGCCCGGACCCGGCACCCCGAAGGATTTCGATTGCGCCGCAACCATCAAGAAATCGCGCGACCGCGACCTGCCGATCTTCGGCGTCTGCCTCGGGCTGCAGGCGTTGGCCGAAGCCTATGGCGGCGAGTTGCGCCAGCTTCATATCCCGATGCACGGCAAACCGTCGCGCATCCGCGTCTCGAAACCCGGCGTGATCTTCTCCGGCCTGCCGAAGGAAGTCACCGTCGGCCGCTACCACTCGATCTTCGCCGACCCGGTGCGGCTGCCCGACGACTTCATCGTCACCGCCGAGACCGAGGACGGCGTCATCATGGCCTTCGAGCACAAGAAGGAACCGGTGGCCGCGGTTCAGTTCCATCCCGAATCGATCATGACGCTCGGCCAGAACGCCGGCATGCGCATGATCGAGAACGTCGTCGCCCACCTGCCGAGGAAGGCGAAGGTGAAGGCGGCGTGAGGATGGCAAGGACTCTCCCTTCTTCCCGTGAACGGGGAGAAGGTGGCCCAAAGGGCCGGATGAGGGGCAGCGCCAGGCTTGCAGAGTCCACACTGCCCCTCATCTGCCTGCCGGCATCTTCTCCCCGTGAACGGGGAGAAGAGAGCTAACCGTCATGCCCGCCAAGCAAAAAGTTGCCGCCCTGGCCTTCTGGTCGATCGTTATCGCCTTCGTGGTGATGGGCTTGAAGTTCATCGCCTGGAGGCTGACCGGCTCGGTCGCGCTCTATTCGGATGCACTGGAATCGATCGTCAACGTGATCGCCGCCACCGCCGCGTTCTGGGCGATCCGCATCAGCCACACACCCGCCGACCAGGACCACCCCTTCGGCCACCACAAGGCCGAGTATTTTTCGGCCGTGCTGGAGGGCGTGCTGATCGTGGTCGCCGCGCTGCTGATCCTCGCCGAGGTATGGCGCGCATGGCAGATGCCGGTGAAGCTCGACCAGCCATGGCCCGGGCTTGCCGTCAACGGAGCGGCCACCGCGATCAATCTTGTCTGGGCGACGCTCCTGATCCGCACCGGTAGATCGCACAGGTCGCCGGCGCTGGTGGCCGACGGCAAGCACATCATGACCGACGTGATTACATCGATCGGCGTCATCGCCGGTCTGATCGGTGCGGTGGCCACCGGCTGGACAATCCTCGACCCGGCGCTGGCCGTGATCGTTGCGCTCAACATCCTGTGGCAGGGCTGGCACGTCATCGGCTCCTCGGTCCAGGGCCTGATGGACCGGGCCGTCGGCACCGAAGAACATATGCGCATCCGCGACATCATCTCGGCCAACTCGAAAGGCGCATTGGAGGTGCACGACCTGAAGACGCGCATCGCGGGCCGCGCCACCTTCATCGAGTTTCATCTCGTCGTCGACGCCGGCATGACCGTCGGCGAAAGCCACGTCATCTGCGACCGCATCGAGGACGCGCTGAAGGCGGAAATCCCTTCGGTCCGCGTCATCATCCATGTCGAGCCGGACGACGAGGCGAAACTCCCGCCTGGAACCGCCGCCGTACCCTTCGCGTGAAGCGCGGGGCGGGAAATTCTGCTCAGGCCGCGCCGGCCGTTTTCCTCTCCCGCCGCCCGCTTTCGAACTCGCGCTCCATTACGTGCCGCACGAAGCGGAACAGGAGCGGATTGAAGATTTCGGCAGCCGTCCAGAACGGCGCATGCCCCGCCCCCGCGATGACGTGGCAGCGCCCGTCCCACAGGGTTCGGTAGGAAAGCCCCGCGACATAGCCCAGGCGGACGAACGGATCGTCCGCGCCGTTGACCATCGCCACGGGCACTTCCGCGTTTTCCGCGACCCGCTTCTGGTCCGCGCCAGCGCCGAGCATCATGCTCCTGAACACGTTTGTGCGGACGCGGCCGTCGGCGCGACGGATCATATCGAGGAAGGCAGGGTCTGCACCGACTCCGAAGCACAGTTGCTCGAAGCGCTCGGCGTCGCGCTCGCTGTAGCTTCGCTTCGAGGCGAGCAGCAGATCCCAATGAGTGTGGAAGCCGCGTAAGAGGCCGAGCGGTCCGCGCGCCACGGGCGGCGCTCCGGTCAGCATCAGCCCGGCGACGGCCGGATGCGAAGCCGTCAGTTCCATCGCCACATGCCCGCCGAGCGACCAGCCGTAAACCAGCGCGCGCTTTATGCCGAGTTGCTCAAGAACATCGGCGACAGCCGCCGCCAAGCCGCTGATCGTGTATGTCGCCGCGGGATCGAAGGCGTCGCTCGATTGGCCGTGGCCGGGCAGATCGATCGCGACCATACGGTGGATTTCGGCGAGCGGGCTGGAAAGCTGCTTCGCAAACATTTGCCGCGCCCCGCCGGACCCGTGAAGCATCAGGATGGGCAGCCCCTTGCCGGAGGTCTCGCTGAGCCGGATTTCGGCGTGGCGCGTCTGGATTGTCTTGTCGACGACAGGCATTGGGCTGTGTCCTCGCGGTATGGTTTCGCGCGATCTTCGCAGCAAGCGCTGTACGGGCGGTGTACGTTGGTGGTTAACAAGTTCTTATCGGCGCAACCTTTGCTTGCCATCGTCACCTGCCCGCGGTTACTTTGGCCGTCAGGGAATTTCTCCTTGTCAGGGTCCCGATGCAGCTGGTTCTCGATCTCGTCATCTCGGCTGTGAGCGTCCTTGTGATCGCGTCCTACAGCTGGTCGCTTCGCGGCCACTTCGCGTCTTCGAAAATGCCGGCCGGCGCAAAGGTGATCTCCGCCGGCGTCGTCGCGACATCCGTGTTCTTTCTCTATCTTGTCTGGAGCCAGCACCAGTCGGCTGCCGCACAGGTCGCCGGGCTCTGCATCCAGCTGGCCGGCGCAGCCTTGTTCTGGGCGGCGATATCGGCTTCGCGCAAGGCGCGGCTGCGTTTCGCCTTCGACCCGGAGAACCCCCACGGCATCGTCACCGGCGGCCCCTACCGCTATCTCCGGCATCCCTTCTACACGTCCTACCTGCTGTTCTGGTCGGGCTGGGCCATCGCCGCCTGGTCGGCATGGACGATCCTGCCGGTCGCCATTTTTGCGGTGATCTATGTCACGGCCGCGCTGGCGGAGGAGAAGAAATTCCTGGGTACGCCGCTGGCCGGCGACTATGAAGCCTACAAGGCGCGCGCAGGATTCTTCTGGCCCCGGTTCGGCGGCTAGACGCCGTTAACCTCCGGCGGATTCCGTCGTCATCACGGCCGGCCAGCGGGCTGCGGCCCAACAAACATCGCGAGATTATCTCGGCTGGCATCGCCGAAAGGTTGCGTCTAAGACGGCGCGATGCCTCCGGATTCGCAATCACCCGCTCCCGGGCCGATGGGCGGCAGGGCGCCCTGGCTGCAATGGATGCTGCTTTTCGCGGTGTCGGCTGTCTTCGCCTTCATCCTCGAATGGGCGGACCTGCCCGCCGCGCTGCTGGTCGGGCCGATGCTGGCCGGCATAGTCGCCGGCACGAACGGCGCGACCGTGCGCCTGCCCAAGCCCGCGTTCTTCGCCGCGCAGGCGATCATCGGATGCCTCATCGCCGCCTCAATAGAAATTGAGATCCTCACCTTCTTCATGCGCGATTGGCCGCTCTTTCTCGGCGCCGTGCTTTTGACCGTCGCCGCGTCCAGTTTCCTCGGCTGGCTGATCAGCCGCTGGAAGATGCTGCCCGGCACGACCGCGGTCTGGGGCTCGGCGCCGGGCGCGGCGACCGCCATGGTGCTGATGGCCGAGACGTTCGGCGCCGACGCACGCCTCGTCGCTTTCATGCAGTATCTGAGGGTGATATTCGTCTCGGTGACGGCCGCCCTCGTCGCGCGGCTCTGGGTCGACACGTCGGGCGTCGAACCGCCCGCCACCGTGTGGTTTCCGGAGATCGAATGGCCGGCCTTTTCCGCCACGCTCGCCGTCGCATTGGCCGGCGGCCTGGTCGGACGGCTGCTCCGCCTGCCCTCGCCCTATTTCCTCGGCAGCCTGATCCTCGGCGTCACACTGCATCTCGGCGGCCTTGTAGATTTCCAACTGCCCGAATGGCTGCTCGCCGTCAGCTACGCGGTCATCGGCTGGAGCATAGGCCTGAATTTCACGCGAACGATCCTGCGCCACGCGGTCCGCGCGCTGCCGCAGATCATCGTGTCGATCCTGGCGTTGATGGCGTTCTGCGGCGGGCTTGCCTGGCTGCTCCACCGCCACCTCGGCATCGACCCGCTGACCGCCTATCTGGCGACCAGCCCCGGCGGCATGGATTCCGTCGCCATCATCGCGGCGGCGTCGGACAGCGTGAACCTGTCCTTCGTCATGGCGCTGCAGATGGCGCGGTTCCTGTTCGTGCTCCTGTTCGGCCCGGCGCTGGCGCGGCTGGTGGCGAGGAGCGTGAAAAGCTGAGAAGCGTGACGAACGCCCGGAGGCGGAAGTCGCCCCCAAGCGTCTCAGAGCTTCTGCGCTGTCTTCACGACCCGGGAGCACTTGATCTTGATGTATTCGTCGGGTCCGCGCCGGCCGATTGACGTCGCGGCGATCAGCGACTGGCCCTGAAGCCCGCAGGACACCACGCTCTGGGTCTGCGGGCCGCTGATCACGTCAAGCGCTGTTTCGATCTGGCAGTCCGCCGGAGAAAGGTTCACCGAGCAGACGAGTATCATTATCTGGAGCATTGCCTTCACCCCCGTGAATGGTTTGCTCCTCCCTTCGCAGGACGAGCTTACACAAGCCGTGCTGCACTGCAACATAAATATTGCAGCGCAACAAATGCCACTGTCGTGGACTGCTGTGTGAAGCCCTATCGACGGCGCGCCTCCGTCAGAAGGCGCCGTCCCCCACTTGTCCCCTGTACGCCACTCTTGTATATGCTGATTCATGGCTTCGCGCTCGAACATTCGTTCCGTCCGCCCGTCTTTCGCGGGCGAGACCGCGCGCGCCCTCTCTTCCGCTCTGCTGCTTCTCGGCCTTATCGGCGATCGCCGGGCTCGCTGAAGGAGCGCCCGGCGGTCGATCTGCCGCTTGAGGCGCATGCTCCTTGCCATCATCCATTGAACAGCCGATTGAGGCGCCGTCCTGAGCTTTGCAGCCGGGTGCGCCAGGAGACGAGAGATGAACATGCAAGAACAGATCCGAGCCACGAAGGGGATGCCCGACGCGGCGCGCAAATACCAGCCCTACCCGGCTGTCGGCCTCACCGACCGCACCTGGCCGTCAAAACGCATAGAAAAGGCGCCGGTCTGGTGCTCGGTCGACCTGCGCGACGGCAACCAGGCGCTGATCGACCCGATGGGACATGAGCGCAAGGCGCGCATGTTCCAGCTGCTGCTCGACATGGGCTTCAAGGAGATCGAGATCGGCTTTCCCTCTGCCTCGCAGACGGATTTCGACTTCGCGCGCTGGGCGATCGAGCAGGGCGGCGTTGCCGGCGACGTATCGCTCCAGGTTCTGGTGCAATGCCGGCCGGAGCTGATCACCCGCACCTTCGAATCGGCTCGAGGGCGCGAAGAACCCGATCGTGCACTTCTACAATTCGACCAGCGAACTGCAGCGCCGCGTGGTCTTCGAGAAGGACGTACACGGCATCAAGCGGATCGCCACCGACGCCGCCAAGATGATCACCGACATGGCGGCCAAGGCCGGCGGCGGATACCGCTTCGAATATTCGCCCGAAAGCTTCACCGGCACAGAACTCGAAGTGGCGCTGGAGATCTGCAACGCAGTCGCCGAGATCGTCAGGCCGACGGCCGAGAACAAGCTCATCATCAACCTGCCTGCGACGGTGGAGATGGCGACGCCCAACATCTATGCCGACCAGATCGAATGGATGTGCCGCAACCTCGACAACCGCGAAAACCTGATCGTCTCGCTGCACCCGCACAACGACCGCGGCACGGGGATCGCAGCGACCGAATTCGGCCTGATGGCTGGCGCCGACCGCGTCGAGGGCACGCTGTTCGGCAATGGCGAGCGCACTGGCAATGTCGACATCGTGACGCTGGCGCTCAACATGTACACGCAGGGCTTGGACCCCGAACTGGACTGTTCCGACATCAACCGGATGAAGGACGTGTTCGAATATTCGAACCAGATGAAGATCCCCGAGCGCCACCCTTACGTCGGCGAACTCGTCTATACGGCGTTTTCCGGCTCGCACCAGGACGCGATCAACAAGGGCATGAAGGCGATAGGGAAGGCCAACACGCCGCTCTGGGAGGTGCCCTATCTGCCGATCGACCCAAAGGATGTCGGCCGCAGCTACGAGGCGATCATCCGCATCAACTCGCAGTCGGGCAAGGGCGGCATCGCCTATGTGCTGCAGGCCGATTACGGGCTGAACCTGCCGCGCAACCTCCAGGTCGAATTCCGCGAGGACATCCAGGCGATCACCGACGCGGAAGGCAAGGAGGTGCCCTCGAAACGCATCTACGACCGCTTCATCGAGCTTTACGTGGACCAGCCCGGGGCGCGGCTGAAATTCCTCGACCACCAGACGTTTCCCGACACGGAGCACAAGGGCCGGCGCCAGATCGAGGCTGTGATTCTCGACGGCGGCAGGGAAATAACCATCACTGGCAGCGGAACGGGACCGATCGACGGCTTCGTCGACGCGCTTTCGCGCTATATCGGCGTCGACATGACGGTGCTAGACTATTCCGAGCACTCCATGCAGCGCGGCTCGAACGCGTCGGCGATCTCCTATGTCGAAGTCGAGCATCCGCGCGGCCGGCTGTTCGGCGCCGGCATCAACACCAACATCGTCGCGGCCTCGCTCGAGGCCGTGATTTCGGCTGCCAACAGGATCGTCGGCTAAGCCGAGCTTGACAGAAACTCCGCCCGGGTTGATTTCGGGCGGGGAAACTCCGCGGATCGAGACGTGCGCGCTTGTGCCGGCTCGGCTGGCGGCGCTATGATCGGCCGTTCGGTGCCGGTCTCGAAAGGTTCGACGCTTGCAACACAAGACGCCTGCCGCCCCCGCAGTGCGCGAAACGCTGGAGCGCATCCTGGCCAGCGAGACCTTCGGACGGTCCGAACGCGCTCGCAATCTTCTGCGCTATCTCGTCGAGCAGGAACAGGCGGGCCATGCGGACCGGCTGAAAGGCTTTGCCATCGCCGTCGACGTGTTCGGCAAGGACGCGGATTTCGATCCGTCGACCGATGCCGTGGTGCGGGTGCAGGCGGGCCGGCTTCGCGAACTGCTTAGCCACTATTTCGCGGCGGAAGGGGCGGCCGACCCTATCCGCATCACCATTCCCCGCGGCAGCTATATTCCGGCCTACGAAATAGACCCGGAGCGGCACGCGCCCGCTAGCAACGGCGCGCAGCTGCCGCCGGACGGGCAGACGCTGCATGCCGAAGCGGAGGCGGTCCACGGCATCGATCCGGCGCTGGCCGCCGTGGAAGGCGCCATACCTCCTTCCGGCGCGCAGATGATGCGGCAGGTCAAGCTCTTCTGGGGCGCTATGGCCGTCATCATCCTGATGCTCGGCTTCCTGGTCTACCGCATCAACGATCCCGCGCCCGGCGAACAGGTGACCGCCTCGGCAAGCGGAATTCCAGCCGAGACCAGCAGCATCGATCCAGCGGCCGAGGCGTTGCCACCGGTCTATATTTCGCTGAAATCGCAAGCCGAGGGACCGGTGCGGGTCGCATCCGTGCTGCGCACCGCCCTGTCCGGCTTCGACACGGTCGATTTCATCGGCCGCGACCTCGAACAAGAAACGCCGGTAAACCCGCTGCAATTCGTTTTCCGGGTTGGCTTGGGCCTTGCCGAAGGCGAGGTCTCGATCGAGCTGCAGCATAGCGCGAGCGGCAAGGTGCTGCTGTCGCGCGTCTTGCCGGCGTCCGATGTCGGCACCGCGAAGCTCGACGACACGATCGCGGATATACTGAGCTCCACGGTACCGGCCTCCGGGACCATCTACGGCCATATCGACCAGCTGGGAGTGCAGACCGGCCTGACCGCCTGCCTGCTGCTCAACGACGACTATTATCTCGCCGAATCCGAGGAGAAGCACGAGGCGGCCTATCGCTGCTTCGAGGAGCTTGCCCGCGAGAATGCCAAATCTCCTCTCATCTATGCCGAAATGGCTTCGCTGCACATGGAGGCGGTGCGCGACGGCTACCGCTACCCGCCCGCCGCGACCGCCGATCAGGCGCTGGCGCTCGGCTACCGCGCGGTGCAGATGGTCGCGACCAGCCCCTACGCCCACCGCTCCTACGGCTTCCTCAACTCGCGCATCGGCAATTCCGAAGAGGCGACGCGCTGGATGCGCAAGGCCTACGAGCTCAACACCTACGACCTCTCAATGGCCGCGGCCTATGCCTACGCGCTGATCTTCTCCGGCAGCTACAAAGAGGGCGCGGCCATCATGGAGCGCGCGGTCGAGGCGTCGAGCGCGCATCCGAGCTGGTGGGACTACGGGCTGTTCCTGGCGCAGTTCATGCTGGACGACACAGCCAGATCGGCGCGCGCCGCCGAGTCGCTGGCGACGGCCAAGCGCGGGCACTATCTCGCCGTCCGCGCCATTGCCGCCGACTGCACTGGAAAGCCCGAGCTGGCGAGGGAACTGATCAACGAGATCGTGCTCGAGCATCCGAAATTCGCAGCCGATCCGCGCGCCTTCTTCGTCGAGGGCCAGTACCCGCCTGCGATGACCGAAAAGCTGCTCGGCGCCCTTCGGCACGCCGGCTTGGGCGGCCCGAGTTGAGGCTGTTCGCCCGCGAGGTCGGCTCGAGCGCCCCCGCGATCGTGTTCCTGCACGGATTTGGCGGCAGTCACGGCGCATGGCGGGCGGTCGCCGACGCGCTCGCCGATGAACACCGGACAATCGCCTATGATCTGCCGGGCCATGGCCGGTCGCTTCACTGGCCGGACGCCGGCCCGCCGAAAGTCGCCGTCGGCGCCGTATTCTCGGACCTGGATGCCCGCGGCATCCGCAAGGCTCATTTCGTCGGACATTCGATGGGCGGAGCCATTGCGGCGCTTGCTGCGATCGGACAGCCGGACCGGGTGGCGTCGCTGACCCTGCTCGCGCCGGGAGGCTTCGGCGAGGAGATCAACGGCCCGTTGCTGCGCCGCTACGCCGCTGCCCGCTCGGCGGCCGAGATCCGTGACTGCCTAGAGGCGATGTCGGGTCCGCAGGCGGTTATAGGCGATGAGACATTGCGCGAAGCCGTTGAGATACGCGCAATACGCGGCCAGACCGAAAAGCTGGTCGAGATCGCAGCCGCCATAACCCGCAACGACCGGCAGGGCGCTATATCGCGCGAGAGCCTTTCCGCCCTGCCCATGCCGGTCGCGGTGGCTTGGAGCCGCGAGGACGGCGTGCTTCCCTACAGCCAGGTGGAGAAGCTGCCGCCGCATTTCGTGCTTCATACCGTCAAGGGAAAAGGCCACTTGCTGCCGCAGGAAGCCCCCGGCCAAGTAGCCGATATCATACGTCGCACCATCGGCGGCGCGGCACTAGAATCGCCCGAGCAACGCGTTGTTTGACGGCTTGCCGCGCAGCACAGGCTGTTTTCGCCGCCTGTTTATGTTAACAATTCCTTAAAAGCCCCGTCGAGGTTGGAGCCCGGCCATGAGTGAAGCAGGCGAGAATGTGACGCCCATCGAGCAGGGGCGAAAACTGGCCGACGCGATACGCGACGTGAAGAATGCCGCCGCCGACCGCGACGACGTGGTCGTGGAGATGCGCGAGGCGAGCCGGATGCGACTCGATCTGCTCGCCGCCGAACTTGCGCCGGTCTTTGCCGAAGTGCCCGCCGATGTCGACATTTTCGACTTCGCCGTCTCATCCGGCCTGCAGCCGCGCCTGTGGATCGACGCCGTCAGCCACGTAACGATGGGCCGCGACCGCCGCACCTACCGCTTCCTGAGGGATACGCGGATCGGCCGCATCGTGCTTGCCGAATCGACGGATATGAAGCCCGTCGCCGACCAGGTGACGCTTTACGTCGCCGAGCGCATCGTCGAGCGTCAGCGCCTGATGGACGGAAGCGCCGAACCCGCCATCCCTGGCGCATTGAAGTCCTCCGTCGCGGAGGCGTCCGAACCGCTGCGCGCGAAGCGCAACGGCTGGGCGGCTTTCCTGTCAGGACTCGGGCTGGTCGTCGCCGGCGCGCTGGTCGGGCTCGCCGCCTCGGTGGCGCTGCTGTGGGACCGGCTCGCCGCGATGGGGATCGGGTTCTAGAGCAAGCCGCCCGATTTCGGAATCGGGCATCTCGCTCTAGCTTTTTGTTTTCGCATCGTTTTTGCCGAAAACCGGCATCCACTTTTCGGCACGATGCTCTAGCCCGCCCTTTCCGGAACCAGCGACCCTGGAGTGAGGTTGACCGAAACGATGTCGGAAGGCGGCATCGCCGGCCCGGTAAGGCCGCGCCGCGTCAGGCGGATTGCCCAGGCGCCGGCTTCTCCGTCGATGTCGAGGAGATTGTACTGCGCGGCCGGCTTGGAATCGCCGGGCGCCTGGCCCCCTGCGGCCGCGCCGACCACCGGCACCTGCCCGTCACGGCCGCCGATCCAATAGAGGGTCGGCATATGCGAATGGCCGTGCAGCACCAGTTCGGCGCCGTGCTTGTGGATCGCGGTCTGGAAAAGGCCTATGCCGAACAGTCGCTTATGCTGGGGTACCGCCCCGCGCACCGGCGGATGATGCAGCATCACAACCCTGAACAGGCCGCGTTTCGCCGCATGGTCGAGCATGCCGCCGAGCCGGTGCGACTGGTCCTCGCGAAAGAAGCCGCTCGCCATGAACGGGGCGGTGGCGCGCGCGGTCGAGACCCCGATGAGCGCGACCTGCCCGCGGACCCGCATATAGGGGAAGCCGTTCCGGTCTGCCGGCGGGCTGGCGCCGTCGCCCGTCATCCATGGTCCCCAGGCGCGGCAGGTCTTGTCGAAGGCGCCGGGCACGTAGGCGTCGTGATTTCCCGGCACCACCGAGATATCGTCGGGCCTGCCGAGCGCCTCGAGCCAGATCCGCGCCAGTTCGATCTCCGCGTCCAGCGCCAAATTGACCAGATCGCCGGTAACGGCCAGATGGTCGGGCTGCGAGGCCTGCATGTCGGCCACGATCGTGCCCAGCACGCCCTCCGTCAGCACGCGGCGGCGGTTGCGGTGCCAGTTGACATAGCCAACCATCCGCTTGGAGACGAGTTCGCGATAGGATACATCGGGAAGCGGCCCCAGATGGACGTCGGAGAGATGTGCGAGCCTGAACATTCAGCCCTTTTAGGATACCGACGCCAGCCTTTCCAGCGGTGGATGCCGGCCTGATGCCGAACGCATTTGGAAACGATCCGTTCCGGCAGACGGGATGGCCGGGCGTGCGCCGGCGGCTCTTCCATTTTTACTTCCTGATGCGCCGCCCGATGACGCTGGGCGTCCGCGGGCTCGTGCACGATGCGGAGACAAATTCCGTATTCCTTGTCCGCCACACCTATGTGCCAGGCTGGCAGCTTCCGGGCGGCGGCGTGGAACTCGGCGAAACTATGCCGGAGGCGCTGGAACGCGAATTCGTCGAGGAAGGCAACATCGTCTTCACCGCCCCACCCGTGCTGCAATCACTGCATTTCAACCGGCAGGCGAGCCGGCGCGACCACGTGGCGCTTTACCTGATCCGCGAGTTCAGCCAGTCCAGGCCCAAGCTGCCCGACCGCGAAATCGCCGAGGCCGGTTTCTTTCCGCTCGACAGGTTGCCGGAAGCCACCACGCCGGCCACGCTGCGGCGGATCGCCGAGATTTTCGACGGCGAGCCGCCATCGCCATTCTGGTGATCAGCCGGCGAACCGCCCGCGGTCATGCGGCGCGGAATAGTCAAGCTCCGGCCCGACCGGGATGATCCGCGTCGGATTGATGGTGTCGTGGCTGCCGTAATAATGCGACTTGATGTGCAGCATGTTGACGGTCGCGGCGACGCCCGGAACCTGGAACAGGTCACGGAGATAATTGGACAGGTTCGGGTAGTCGGCAATGCGGCGCAGATTGCACTTGAAATGCCCGACATAGACCGGATCGAAGCGCAAGAGCGTGGTGAACAGCCGCCAGTCGGCCTCGGTCAGGCGCGCGCCGGCCAGGTAGCGCTGCCGCGAGAGACGGTCCTCCAGCATGTCCAACGCCGAGAACAGCTCTGCGAAGGCTTCCTCGTAGGCCTTTTGCGTGGTCGCGAAGCCGGCGCGATAGACGCCGTTGTTGATCGCCGGATAAATCATCGCATTGATCGCGTCGATCTCGGCCCGCAGGGGTTCCGGGTAGAAGTCCAGCGACGGGTCGCCCCATTCCTCGAACGCGGAATTGAGCATGCGGATGATCTCGGACGACTCGTTGTTGACGATCGTTTCGCCCTTCTTGTCCCAGAGAACCGGCACCGTGACGCGCCCCGAATAGGCAGGATCCGCCCTGGTGTAGATCTGGTGCAGGAAGTCGAGACCGTAGAGCGTATCGCCCGTCGCCCCATCCTCCTGGCGGAAGGTCCAGCCATCCTTGCCCATGTAGTGGTGGACGACCGAGAGGGAGATGACGCTTTCGAGCTTCTTCAACGCTCGGAAGACGAGCGTGCGGTGCGCCCACGGGCAGGCATACGACACATAGAGATGATAGCGGCCGGGCTCGGCCTTGAAGCCGCGGCTACGGCCGGCGGCCGGCGCGCCGTCGGCGGTGATCCAGTCCCGCCATTGCGACTCATCCCGAACGAACTTGCCGCCGCTTCTCCCGGTGTCATACCAGCGGTTGCTCCACTTGCCATCGACCAGCAATCCCATCCGGCTTCTCCTTGAGAGGGTTCCCGCCCGATGTAGGGCACAAAGCCGGGAGGCGAAATCTTCTGCACCGTGAACGGATCGTCACCTTTGCGGCGATGCCCCGATGGACGCGGCTCGAAAATGATGCTAGCCGGTCGTTCCGATGGCAAAATGCTTCGCACAGATCCGGTTCGACCGACGACGAATGGGCGCCCGCGCTTGAGAAAGCGCTGACTGGCGACGGGCTGCCGCGCGCAGCCGACCCCTTCCCTCCTCGACCGGAAGCGAACGACATGAGTTTTGCCGACACGACCTACCTGCCGGAGCAGCCGGCGCACGATCCCGAAATCGAAATCATCAATGCCGAGGCCTTCGGGCCGGGCCGTTTCACGCGCGCCGCCTACAAGATTCGCGAGGGCGGACCGCATGAGCGGGGCCTGTCTTTCGTCGCGGTCAACGGCGGCGCGGTGGTCGCTTCGGTGCGTATGACGCGGATTGCGGCCGGAGCCGGCCGCGCGCTGCTGCTCGGGCCGCTGGCGGTGCGCCCGCCATTCAAGAATGTCGGCATCGGCCGCCGGCTTGTCGCCATGGCGCTGGAAGCGGCGAAGAATGGCGGTGCCGGCGCGGTGATCCTGGTGGGCGACGAACCTTATTACGGCCCGCTCGGCTTCAAGAAAATCCCTCGCGGCCAGATCTCCATGCCGCGCCCCGTCGATCTCGACCGTCTGCTCGCTGTGGAGTTCTTGCCCGGCGCGGTGGCCGCGCTGGCCGGCGAAGTCTCACATGCGGATCAGGTTAGGGACTTGGCGAAGGCCTGATTCGGTTGCGCCGGCTCAATCGCCTCCATAGCATGCAGACTTCAAACGAGGGGAACCGGCCATGAAACCGCAGGGACAAACGGCAATCGTCACGGGCGGCGGCTCCGGACTGGGCGAGGCGACCGCCCGCGCGCTGGCGGCTGCCGGCGCCAGGGTCGCGCTGCTCGACATCGGCGTCGAACGCGCGGCGGTAGTTGCCCGTGAAATCGGCGGCGTCGCCGTCAGATGCGATGTCAGCAGCGCCGAGGGCGCGGAGGCCGCGGTCGCTGAAGCGGCGCAAGCCATTGGCGAACCGCGCATCCTGGTCAATTGCGCCGGCGTCGCCATCGGCGCAAAGACGCTCGGCAAGGACGGCCCGCATCCGCTCGACAGCTATCGGCGGGTGATCGAGGTCAATCTGATCGGCACGTTCAACATGATCCGGCTGGTCGCCGACTGCATGGCGAAGCAGGAGCCGCTGGACGGTGGCGAGCGCGGCGTGATCGTCAACACGGCGTCGGTGGCGGCCTTCGACGGGCAGATCGGCCAGGCCGCCTATTCCTCGTCCAAGGGCGGCGTGGTCGCCATGACGCTGCCTGTGGCGCGCGATCTCGCGCGTTCCGGCATCCGCGTGATGACGATCGCACCCGGCATCTTCAAGACGCCGATGCTGATGGGCATGCCGCAGGAGGTGCAGGATTCGCTTGGCGCGTCCGTGCCCTTCCCGCCGCGCCTCGGCGAGCCGTCCGAATATGCCGCGCTGGCGCTGCACATCGTGGAAAACCAGATGCTGAACGGCGAAGTGATCCGCCTCGACGGCGCCATCCGCATGGCGCCGAAGTAAAGATCGGGCTGTCGAATCATGGATACCGGCAGCGACGGAAAAAAAGGCCCGCTTGCCGGGCTGACGATCATCGAAATGGCGGGGCTGGGCCCGGCGCCGCTGGCGGCGCTGATGCTTTCGGAAATGGGGGCCGAGGTCATCCGCATCGAGCGCATGGCGAGCGGCAAGGCATTTCTTGCGCTGCCTCCCGAGCACGATCTCGACCGCCACGGCCGCACGATCCTCAAGCTCGACCTGAAGCGGCCGGAGGGGATAGGGCTCGTCCTGCGGCTCCTCGAAAAAGCGGACGTGCTGATCGAGGGGTTCCGGCCGGGCGTCATGGAGCGGCTGGGCCTCGGTCCGGAAGAGGCGCAGCGCCGCAATCCGAAGTTGATCTACGCCAGGATGACTGGGTTCGGGCAGCAAGGTCCGCTCGCCGGGCGAGCCGGTCACGACCTGACCTATCTAGCCTATTCCGGCGTGCTGCACGCTATCGGCCCTCGCGAAGGCAAGCCGGTGCCGCCGCTCAACCTTGTCGCCGACTATGGCGGCGGCGCCATGTTCCTGATTGCCGGCATATTGGCGGCGCTGTTTGAAGCCTCACGGTCGGGGAAGGGCCAGGTGGTCGACGCCGCCATGGTGGACGGCGCGTCCATGCTGGCCGCGCCCTTCTTCGCCTTCTTGGCAGCCGGCTTCTGGACGGACCGGCGCGGCTCCAACCTGCTCGATTCTGGCGCGCCGTTCTACGACACCTATGAGACGTCTGACGGAAGGCACCTCGCCGTAGCGTGCCTGGAGCCGCAGTTCTTCGCGGAATTCGCGGCGCTGCTTCCGCTGGAGCCGCATTTGGCCGCCGCCCAGTACGACAGATCGGCTTGGGGCGAGATGCGCGAGGCGATAGCCCGGCGCATCGGCGAAAAGACCCGCGACGAATGGGCCGCCCTGTTCGAAGGCGCCGACGCATGCGTGGCTCCGGTCCTTTCACTCTCGGAAGCGCCCCTTCATCCGCACAACCGGGCGCGCCGCGCGCATATACACGCCGGATCGCTGGAGCGGCCTGCCCCGGCGCCGCGGTTTTCGCGTACCCCGTCGGTCGTGGCTATGCCGCCAAAGGACGTGGCCACCGTCACGGACGTGCTCATCCGGCTCGGAATATCGGCCGGCGAAGCGGAGGCTCTTGCCAAGGCGGGCATCGTCGGGCGATAACTGGACAATCGACATCAACATTGATGAAGGCCGGGATGTTGGAAAAGGCCAAGGACGTCATCAGGCCGACGGACGCCGATGCAATCCGGCTGGCAAAGACGCTGATCCGCTCGGCCCGCTATGGCGCCCTTGCAGTGCTTGACCCTGAAACCGGCGCGCCGCTGGCGAGCCGCGTCGGCGTTGCGACCGATCTCGACGGCGCCCCGCTGATTCTCGTTTCCCTGCTGGCGGCTCACACCCGCGCCATCATAGCGGACCCGCGCTGTTCGCTGCTGCTCGGAGAGCCCGGCAAGGGCGATGCGCTCGCGCATCCGCGCGTCACGCTGGCTTGCCGCGCGACGCGTCTCGAACGCGGCACGCCGGAGCAGGCCCGCGCCGAGCGGCGCTACCTCAACCGCAATCCCAAGGCCGCGCTTTACGCCGGACTGGGCGATTTCTGGTTCTTCCGGCTGGATGCCGAGGCCGCAAGCCTGAACGGCGGCTTCGGCAAGGCCTATAATCTGACGCCGGCCGAACTCGTAACGCCGGCTCCGGAAGGGCTTGCGGAAGGAGAACAGCCGGCGCTCGATCACATGAATTCCGATCATCTCGACGCGATCGCCGTCTACGCCAGGCACCACGCCGGGGCGTCCGGCGACGGATGGCGGGTCACCGGTTTCGACGCCGAAGGCATGGACATCGCCTCCGGCGACGAGGTCCGACGCATCTTCTTCCCGACGCTGCTTTCGACTGCCGGCGAACTCAGAAAGACCCTGGTCGAGATGGCCAGGGATGCAAGAGCGGCTTTGGGAATTAATTCATGACATGGGGCGCAGCAAGGATTGTTCCACCTTGAGATTTGGCTGAAATCGTTTACGCTGAACTCATTGATAGCCGGATGATTCAGCGTGCATGCGCAGATCCGGCTGGAGCTTTCCGACGTTATTGCCCCCATGGCGTCTGAATGAGCAACTATGTGTGGGGCATGATGGTTTCGAAACAGCTTATCGACAATGCCGAACCGGCAGCAGCCTTGCTGACGTTGCTCGGCAATGAAAAGCGCCTCATCATCGTGAGCCACCTTCTGGAAGGCGAGATGTCGGTCGGCGCAATCGCCGAAAAAGTCTCGCTCAGCCAGTCGGCTCTTTCGCAGCACCTTGCGAAGTTGCGCAACGTCCATCTCGTCGAGACGCGCCGCGACCGCCAGATGATCTACTACTCCTGCCGGTCCGAGGCGGTGCGCCAGCTTCTGGGCACGCTGGACGGCATCTTCCGCTACGGCGGGAATGGAAAGCATCCGAAGCGACTTGAGACGATGGCGGAGACTTGACGCCGCGCGGCCAGCGCCGTTTATCCGGCGGATGATTTCGCAGCTGCAACCGGCATGAACCCGGTCCTTGTCGCCGACCCCGCCGATCCGCGCGTCGCGCCCTATCTCGACATAAAGGAGCGCGATCTGGCAGGCCGGCAGGGGCGCTTCGTCGCCGAGGGCAAGGTCGTGCTCAACGTGCTGTTTTCGGCCCGGCGCTTTGAAGCCGAATCCGTGCTGGTGCTTGAAAGTCGCCTTCCCGGGCTTGCCGACACGCTGGCGCTGGCTCCGCAGGATATGCCAGTCTATGTCGCGCCGGGTCCGGTCATGGACGCCATAGCCGGCTTCCACATCCATCGCGGCGTGCTGGCCATCGGCCGCAAGCGCGCACCGCAATCGCCGGAAGAGCTGCTCGCAACACTGCCCGGCCGAGCGCTCGTCGTCGTGCTGGTGGGCATCTCGAACCACGACAATGTCGGCGCGATCTTCCGCAACGCGGCCGCATTCGGTGCAGATGCGGTGATCCTCGATGCAGGCTCCTGCGATCCGCTCTACCGCAAGGCGATCCGCGTCTCGGTCGGAGCCGTCCTGAAAATCCCGTTTACGATCGCCGACGACGCCACAGGGCTCGTCGACCAGATGTCCCGGCACGGCTTCGGACCCTACGGGCTCTCGCCGCGGGGAAAATCCGACCTGCGCGATATCAAACGGCCGGAGCGCGCGGCGCTCTGGTTCGGCGCAGAGGGCGAAGGCCTTCCCGAACGACTGCTCGCCCGGCTGAACACGGTGCGCATCGGCATGGCCGGCGGCTTCGACAGCCTGAACGTCGCCGCGGCATCGGCAATCGCCCTGCACCATTTCGCAGAACTGGAGAAGTCAGCCGGCTGAGGCGGCCTTCTGCAATTCTCGGACCCTGTCGGCAAGGCTCTTCTTCTTCGTGCCGCCCTGGCCGCTTTCGGCAGCCGGCGAGGACAAGGCTTTGGCGATGGGCGAGCCCGGCCCTTCGAGCATGCTGGTCAGGTGGACCATCTGTGCGGCCAAAGCGCCAATCTGCTCGCGCAACGCTTCGTCGTCGCCTGACCGGCCCTGTGATCGCCGGAGCGCGGCGAGATTTGCCTTAAGCTTGCGGTTTTCGCGCGCCAATGTCGTCAGCCGGTTTTCTAGCCGCTCACGATCCGCCCCCCACGCCGGCACTTCCCCGCCATTTTCCGCAACGGGTACAGGCACACTCTGCACGGCAAACTGCGCTTCCAGGCCCGATTTCTCCGCCTGCAATTCCACCAGACGCGCGTTGAGGTCGTTTTCCGCGGCCGTCGCGCGCCCCAACTCTTCGCGGAGCTGCGCCGCCTCCCCTTCAGCATCCTGGAGACGCTTCTTGGCCTCCTTCGCCTGGGTTCTCAGCAGGGCGGCTTCGTTTCCGAGTTGCTCCAGTTCCGATTCCCGCGCCACCAGTTCGATCTGGCGGCTGCTCGACGAAAAACTCGCATCGTCGTACATCCGTTCGAGCTTCTCGATCTCGAGCGACTTCTGCTTCAGCGCCTCGTCGGCTTCGGCGAGCCTTTCGGAGAGCCGCTGCTGCTCGCTCTCGCGCCGGTGCAGTTCCGCCCGCAAGCCCTCGCCACCGGCCTCGAAAGCGGCGATCAGGCGGTTCTTCTCCGCGACTTCGGCGCCAAGCGCCTTGATCTCCTCCAGCCTGCGGCCGATCTCGATGACCTGCGCCGCATTCTTCTCCCGAAGCGTTTTCGCGCTGATTTCGAGCCGCCGCGCCGACATGGCGAACTCCGCCCGCATCCGGTCCTTGTCGGCCTGTATTTCGTCCAGCGTCAGCGGCACGGAGGCTTCGACCTGCTTGCGCATCAGGGCGGCCGCGCGCCGCGAGGCTGCCGGCGCGATCAGCAGGGCAAGGAAGCCGGCGGTGAGAAAGCCGAGTGCAAAGAACAGGATGGATTGGATCACGTCAGGTCACGAGCTCGGTTGGAGCGGCTTTGCCGGCGCAAGAAGCCGCCTCCGCATGCCCGCAACCAATATGCCGGAATGCCGGCCCTCGGCAACCGGCGCTTCCTGATCCCGATCTCAGAAAGGATTCCAGGTCGGCTTCTCGGTCAGCTTGAGATAGCCGACATTGACGCCCAGCCGCGCGCCGATGCCGGTGCGGACAGGAACGAGCAGCATGTTGCCGTTCTTGAGCACGTTGAAGCCGACGCCCGCCACAACATAGGCCGAACCGGCGACACCGATGAAGCGATTGTAGAGGTTCGGAACATCGTCGAGATTGTAGACGAGCATCATGTTGCGCGAGCCCTGCCCGCCGAAGTCCCAACCGAGCGACGGTCCCTGCCAGAACACCTTATGGTCGCCGGCGTTCTTCGTGTAGAGCGTGCCTTCGCCATAGGTGAGCCCGCCGACGAGCGCGCCTGAGCCCTCCTCGCCCAGAACATAGCCGTTGGGCAGGCCGTAGGAGGCGAAAATCTTCTCGACGATCGTCGCAAGCCCGCCGGAGGTCGCGCCAAAGAAGCGGTGGCCGGAATCGACGATTTCCTGAGCTGAATATTCCTGCGCCCGCAACTGGCCTGTCGAGATTGCCATGATGCCCGCAAGCGCGAGAACCACTGCGGCAAGCCGGAGGATGATGCTCCGGTCAAAAAGTCGGGAAAACATGCTTCCAAATCTCCGTCCGGGAGCCTATTCGCCGACGCCTCGGCACGCTGCGACTCTTTTGCCGGTCGCTGGCGGGCCATTTACCGAAACTATGCCGTAAATCTTGTTCAAGCATTAAGCTCATATGAAGATGGCGCTTCGGTGGCCGAACCCGGCCCTTCCCGGCGCTATCTTTTCCGATTATCCAGCAAGCGATTTTCGACAACCGTACATTTTTTTCTGGTTTCTTGATGCGCGCGGCGGCGCTGTGTACGAGAAAGCAGGGGGGACAGGCCTGATTCGCCACTCGGTGCGGCGGCATTCGCGTATGCCTGTATTTTCGTTTGCCGCGGGGACACCTTTATGACCGAGCTTTTTACCCTTTCAGCCGCCGATCTGGCCGCACTTTTGTGCAGCCGCGTTTGCCACGATATCATTTCGCCGGTCGGCGCGATCAATAACGGGCTGGAACTGCTCGATGAAGGCGGCGCGGATGCGGACGCCATGCAACTGATTCGCACCAGCGCGCGCAATGCCTCGGCGCGGCTGCAGTTTGCGCGCATCGCTTTCGGCGCGGCCGGCTCGGCCGGCATGGTCATCGACACCGGCGACGCCGAAGCGGTCGCGACCGCGTTTCTGCGCAACGAGAAGCCCGAACTCACCTGGACGGGCAGGCGCGCGCTGCTGCCCAAGAACAAGGTCAAGCTGCTCCTGAACCTGGTCCTGGTGGCGCTCGCCGCCATTCCGCGCGGCGGCAAAATCGGCGTGACGCTCGAGGATGTCGAGACCGAGCCGAAGTTCAAGATTTCGGCGTCCGGACCGATGCTGCGCGTGCCGCCGAAATTTCTCGAGCTGCACTCCGGCCAGAAGCCGGAAGAAGCCATCGATGCGCATGCGGTGCAGCCTTATTACACACTGCTTCTGGCGCGCGAATCCGGCATGGAGATCTCGATCCACGCAACGGCCGAGGAAATCGTCTTCTCGGCGGCCTGACCGCCGCGGACTTCCTTCAGACTAATTTTACCTAACCTCTTGTCCGGTTCTTTACCGGGTTCGGATATGGTCCGGCGATCAGAACACCGTCGCTTCCGGCGCGTCCGCGAAGCGTAAGTTGTTGGCCGCATGATCTTTTCCGGACAGTCCGTGACTTTCGGAAATCATGCTCGAGAGGACCGTGTCATGAAACGCTGCATGTTCGTCGACGATTCCAGCGTGATCCGCAAAGTCGCCAAACGGATATTGGGCGGCCCGGAAATGGTGGTGATCGAAGCCGCGACCGGTCTCGACGCCATCGAAATGTGTGCGGCCGACATGCCTGACATCATCGTGGTGGACGGCGCCCTGCCCGACATGTCGAGCACGGAAGTGATCAGCCGCATCCGCGCGATCGAAAGCCCCGTGAAGCCGCAGATCGCGATCTGCCTCGTCGAGGTCGATGTCGGCGCCATCATGCGCGCCAAGCGCGCCGGCGCCCACGGCTATGTCCTGAAACCGTTCACTCGGCCACAGCTTCTGGAGCGCTTTCGCAGCCTCCAGGCAGCCGCCTGAGAAGGCGAATAGTAAGTAGCGAGTAGTAAGTAGCGAATAACGAATAGCGAATAGCGAATAGCGAATAGCGAATAGCGAATAGCGAATAGCGAATAGCGAATAGCGAATAGCGAATAGCGAATAGCGAATAGCGAATAGCGTCACATACCAAAAAGGCCGCTGCAAGCGGCCTTCTATTCGCTAATCCCTACTCGCTATTTGCTCTATGCGCTTTCGCGGAGGTCTTCCGGCTCGCGCAGTACGTAGCCGCGGCCCCAGACCGTTTCGATATAGTTCTGGCCGCCCGACGCGGCGTCGAGCTTCTTGCGAAGCTTGCAGATGAAAACGTCGATGATCTTCAGTTCCGGCTCGTCCATCCCGCCGTAGAGATGGTTGAGGAACATCTCTTTGGTGAGCGTCGTGCCCTTGCGCAGCGAGAGCAGCTCCAGCATCTGGTATTCCTTGCCGGTCAGGTGCACGCGCTGGCCGCCGACTTCCACGGTCTTTGCGTCTAGATTGACGATCAGGTCGCCTGTGGTGATGACCGACTGGGCGTGGCCCTTGGAACGGCGCACGATCGCATGGATGCGGGCGACGAGCTCGTCCTTGTGGAACGGCTTTGTCATGTAGTCGTCTGCCCCGAAGCCGAGGCCGCGAACCTTGTCCTCGATGCCGGCCATGCCGGAAAGGATCAGGATCGGCGTCTTCACCTTGGAAAGGCGAAGCGTTCTCAAGACTTCGTAGCCGGACATATCCGGCAGGTTCAGGTCTAGGAGAATGATGTCATAGTCATAGAGCTTGCCGAGATCGACGCCTTCTTCACCCAGATCGGTGGTATAGACGTTGAAGCTTTCCGATTTCAGCATCAGCTCGATGCTTTGTGCGGTTGCACTGTCATCTTCTATCAGCAGAACGCGCATTTCATTCCCCTTTTCTGCCGCCGGACCGCGTAGCATCCAATCCGGTACCGGAGCAGCGATTGCCTTCAACCAAGGCTGCCACCGAATGGTTAACAAAACCTAATTCCGCCTGAAAAGCGATACCAGATTTTTTAACCCTCGGATACACTCTCTTGAATCTTATGACTAATCCCAAAATTCAGTCCTTAATGCGTTGCGTGAGCAAACGGGTTCAAGTGACTCATGTGATTCACCCGCCGTTGATCCCGCTAGGCACCCCGGATTTTTACCGGGCCTTAAGTCCTGACGCGTATGATTAACAATGCGCGTAAACGAATGGTTACCGACGCCGAAGAATCTTAGGAATTCGTTTCCTATAGCGGCGCTCGGCGGACCGTACGGTTTGCCGCACGGGTTTTTTCGCGGGTAGGGCTGTTCGTTCAGGGTCTGCGTCTCCGGGAGTATGAAGTCATGAAGTCACGTGAAAACCTCGTTCGACTGAAGCAGTTTCAGGTGAATGAGAAGCGCCGGCAGCTGCTGCAACTCGATATGATGATCGCCGAATTCGACCGCATGGCGGGCGAGCTGGAATTCCAGATCAACGCCGAGGAAAAGAAGGCCGGCATCACAGACATCAACCATTTCGCATATCCGACCTTCGCCAAAGCCGCCCGCCTGCGCAGGGACAATCTGTTGAATTCGCAATCCGACCTCGCCCAGCAGCGAAGCGTTGCCGAATCATTACTCGCCGAAGCTGAAGCGGAGCTTTCCAAGGCGGAGATGCTGGAATCACGCGACGGCAAGATGCGCGAAACCGACAATGACAGCCGCAGCGCGATGATCGGCTGAAAATAGCCCGGCGAGCCGCGACCGCGGCGCTTTCGCAAGCTGCGCGCACCCGCTATAGCGCGGCGATGCAGTTCGTCCTTCCGACACTCCTTTTGGCCGCGACCGTCTCGTTCGCGCTCGGCATCGCCCTGCCCCTGATCCGCGTGGAGCGGCTGTTCGTGTTTGCGGACGAGCCGTCGCTGCTCGGGATCGTCTCCGGGTTGTGGACCGAAGGCGACGCTGCCCTCGCCATCGTTATCGCGCTGTTTTCGTTGATTTTCCCGGCGATGAAGCTATGCGTGCTTCACCTTGCAGCCTACGGCGGAGCCTCCGGCCGCGTGCGGATACCTGGCTGGTTTCGCGCGCTGGCCAACTGGTCGATGCTCGACGTGGTGCTGGTATCGCTGGTGATATTCGCTGCCAAGACCAGCGGTCTCGCGACAGCGTTCACCAAGCCCGGCCTATGGTTCTTTGCCGCCTCGGCCGTCCTTACGGCCGTTGCGTCGGGCCTGGCGAAGCGCCAAGGCCGATAGTCCTGAGCGGGATGTGTTGCCCGGCGTCAGTGCCGGTATTGCTGGATGCGCGTGGTGCGCAGGCCGGCCAGGCCGTATTCGTCGATCGAGGCCTGCCAGGACAGGAATTCCTCAGTCGTCAGCTTGTAGCGCTGGCAGGCTTCGTCGAGGCTGAGCAGCCCGCCGCGGACGGCGGCGACGACTTCGGCCTTGCGACGGATGACCCAGCGCCGGGTATTCGTCGGAGGAAGATCGGCAATGGTAAGCGGGCTGCCGTCTGGCCCAATCACATATTTGACACGCGGTCTAACCAGATCGGTCATAGTACTCTCTACAAAAACTCAAAGACCCAATCACCTTGAGGATAACCCAACAGCTTTAAAATTTGCCTAAACGCCCGGTAAGCGTTGGGTAACTATGGTGAATCCTTCGTTACCGCCCGGCCGCGACGGTCCTTTGCCGGCATCGCCGGAAATGCCGTTTGTTTGCAAAGGCTTGGGCAATCGGCCCAAAAGTGGCGCTTCGCACTTCCTTGACCTATATTGGCTTCGTTGGCATGAAGCGCCCAAATTTGGAACATGGAACCCTCTGTATGAACAGCCTGGACCTGCCGGGACGGCCTGAAGACACCCGCGTCGTGGTGGCGATGTCGGGCGGCGTCGATTCCTCGGTCGTCGCGGGAATCCTGAAGAACGAAGGTTACGATGTCGTTGGCGTGACGCTGCAGCTTTACGACCATGGCGCGGCCACTCATCGCGCCGGCTCGTGCTGCGCCGGCCAGGACATCGACGACGCGCGTCGCGTCTCCGAGACGCTGGGCATTCCGCATTACGTGCTGAATTACGAGGAGCGCTTCCGCAAGTCAGTGATCGAGCCGTTCGCTGAAAGCTATGTCTCGGGCGAAACGCCGATCCCCTGCGTGTCGTGCAACCAGACGGTGAAGTTCGCCGACCTGCTTGAGACGGCGCGCGAACTCGGCGCCGATGCGCTTGCGACCGGCCACTATATCCGCAGCCGCGCCAATGGGGCGCACCGCTCTCTCTACCGCCCCGTCGATGTCGATCGCGACCAGAGCTATTTCCTGTTCGCGACCACGCAGGAGCAGATCGACTATCTGCGCTTCCCGCTCGGCGGATTGCCGAAGCCGGAGGTCCGCGCCATCGCCGAAGAGCTCGGCCTGAGCGTCGCGGCCAAGCAGGACAGCCAGGACATCTGCTTCGTGCCGCAGGGCAAGTATTCCGACATCATCGCCAAGCTCAAGCCGACGGCAGCGACGCCGGGCGACATCGTCCACATAGACGGCCGCGTGCTCGGCCGCCATGAAGGCATACTGCGCTATACGGTCGGCCAGCGCCGCGGCCTCGGCGTCGCTTCCGGCGAACCGCTCTATGTGGTGCACCTCGACGCCGAGCGGGCGCGGGTAATTGTCGGTCCGCGCGAGGCGCTCGAAACCCACAAGATCTATCTGCGCAACGTGAACTGGCTCGGCGACGGGCCGATCGGCGCAATTCCCGCCGAGGGACTGGAGCTCTTCGCGAAAGTACGTTCGACGCGGCCGCCGCGCCCGGCAATGCTGCACCATCGCGGCGGCGCGAGCTGGGTGGAACTCGCCGATGGCGAGTCCGGCATCGCGCCCGGCCAGGCCTGCGTGCTCTATACAGACGACGGCAACGATGCGCGCGTTCTGGGCGGCGGCTTCATCGAACGCTCCGAGCGCGCCGCGGAAGCCGAGGCGATGTTGACCCGACTTGCTGCAAAGCCGGCGCACATCGCCGCGGAATAGAGGCGGGCGGCCGATGCTTGCCGCCCTCAAAAGCTGGGCGAAAGGCGTCAGGCGCGATGCGGTCGCTATCTTTCTCGCCGCCCGTGATCCCCGCACCCCTTGGTATGCGAAGGCCTTAGCTGCCCTGGTCGCGGCCTATGCGCTGAGCCCCATCGATCTCATTCCCGATTTCATCCCGGTTCTCGGCTATCTCGACGATCTGCTGATCGTTCCGGCCGGCATCTGGATCGCGGTCAGGCTTGTGCCAGCCGGGCTGATGGAAGAATTCCGTGCGACGGCGGCCAGGCTGGAAACGCAGCCGCGCAGCCGGGCGGGCGCGCTGCTCGTGGTCGCTGCCTGGATTGTCGCGGCCGGCCTGCTGACCTGGTGGTTTTGGCCGCGCAGCGCCAACTAATCGTGGATGACGGCGCCCGCGGTCAATATGCGCAGCACCGCGATCGCTTCCTCGCCGCTGGTGCGCGGCGCTGCCCGCGTCTCGATGCAGTGCAGGAAGTGCTCGAGTTCGCGCGTCAACGGCATGCCTTGCTTGACATGCACATAGGCCGGCTCGTTGGCGGTGAACGCCCACTGGCCGCTGTCCTGCCAGACGGCATGGCGATAGACCGCGAGCTTGCGCTCCCACGGTTCGACATCGTCGAACACCGCCATGGCCTTGGTGCCGACGACGGTCAGCCGGCGCTCGCGATAGGGGTTGAGCCGCGAGGTGAACAGATGGCTTCTCAAGCCATTCGGAAAGCGCATGTGCAGATGCGCGAAATCGGAGAGATGGTCGAGCAGCGCTGCGCCCTCGCCGCGCACCTCGATCGGCGCCGTCCCGGTTATCGCCAGGATCATCGACAGGTCATGCGGCGCTAGATCCCACAACGCGTCGTTCTCGGTGTGAAACTTGCCGAGGCCGAGGCGATGCGAATGGATATACTTCACGTCGCCGAGTTCGCCATTGTCGATCAACTCCTTCATCTTCTCGAAAGCCGGATGGAAGCGCAGCACATGCCCGGTCATGAAGATGCGGCCATGCTTTTCGGCGGCCCGCACGGAGCGCTCGGCGTCCGCCACGGTCAGCGCGATCGGCTTTTCGACCAGCACGTCCTTGCCGTTCTCGACCACGCGGATGGCGGTATCGGCGTGGTATTGCGGCGGCAGCGCTATGATGATCGCGTCGATGTCCTTGCGCGCAAAAAGCGCGTCCGGTTCGATCGCAAGGCAATCCTGCTCGCTGGCGAATCCTTCGGCGCGGGCGCGGTTGGCGTCCGAAACGGCATGGAGGGCGCCAAGCGCCTTGAGGGTGCGGATATGGTTCGAGCCCCAATATCCGCATCCAAGGACTGCAATACGCGGTGTCATCAATTTCATTATGCTCAAGAAATGCGTCGCGCGGAGACATAACGGCGTGACGGCACGAACTCAAGCCCGGCCTCCGACACGATTGATTGCAGGCAAAGGTCCATTTGCGAGGATGGATTGTCGCGCCCGACGCCGCGCTCCGTGCTTGACATGCCTGCCCCAGCGCCACTATATCCCGGCCGACCTTGGCGAACCCACCCTTCGGGCCTTCGCCTGTGGCGGGATAGCTCAGTTGGTTAGAGCACGGGAATCATAATCCTGGGGTCGGTGGTTCGAGTCCACTTCCCGCTACCATCATCTCGATTTCGGTCCTCGTGCGTTCCGGTTCCCTTGCTGGCGCAGCACCACTACCGATCAGCGTGCGGGTAGGACTTTAGGCCGTCAATTGGCCGGCTGGATGCGTCCGCACGGACCATGGCGGATCGAGTTCGGCACTTCCCCGACTGGCTGGGTGCCCCGGCCTGCTTTCGCGCCGATCTAGAGCATATCGTCGAGGGTCCAGTGATTGCTCCAGCGCGCATCTATTTCATCGTCTATGTTCTGGTAACGGATGTCCGTAGACAAGCGAATTCGCCCTTCGGCGCCTCGATTCGTGGTAGACGCATGGATCATGTACGGACTGTGCAGGACCACATCGCCTGCCTCATAGTCGGCCACCAGCCAGCGCGTATTGAAACGGTCGGCCATCTCCGGAAGGTCCTTGGAGACCCAGCCACCCTCGGTCATGTTGCGATTGAACGCGCTTATGCGCTCCTGCGGCGTCAGTTCCGCGTTCTGACGGTTGAACTCGGCTTCCATGGCCGTCCCAATGGCATGAGAGCTCTCGAGATAGCATAGCCCTCCCATGTCGACAGGAATGTCGCCGATCGGTATCCAGGCCGTGACAATCCGGCTCGTGCCGCCGCGGAGGTAGACGAGATCATAATGTGCGGGAGTGACCGCGTCGGTATTCGGCAATGTGAAGCGCATGATTTTGCGTTTGTGCAGATAGGACAGGCCCGACAGAAACTCGTCCATGAAGCCCGAAAGCGCCGGCTGTGCGCAAAATCCTTCGTAAGCGGCCGAACGAACTATGGACATCAAGCGCCTGTCCGCATGCCTGCGATCTGCGCCCTCCGAGGCAGCAATCCCCGCTCGCGGATCGCTGTCGGACTGGAGCAACCCGGCCTCGGCAAGATGCGAGAACACCCATCCGCGGAACTCGACAACGTCCGCACGCTTCAAAAGCCCTTTCAGCAGGACGTATCCCTGGGCTTCAAAGATCGCACGGATTCCTCTCGCACCGATGGCCGGATTGGTCGGCGCAAGATAGCCGAGCCGATTGGGCGCATTTGAGAGAAGCTTTCCGTTTGCTGCGAGATTGATGCCTGGCGCTCTATCCTTGCGGTGAGACGCGGAAGCAACGCTGGACATTTTCGGTCACCCGAGCACGTGAACTCCTCCTCAACCATAACGAGTTCCGGTCGTTTGACCATAGCCTGGACATTCGCTCATGATCGCGCTTCTCGAGGACGCCGTGGCCATCGTCGGCGCATTTCTGATAGTATCGGCAGTCGCATGACCCAAAAATTCGACGCCATCATTATCGGCGCTGGACAGGCGGGGCCTTCGCTGGCCGGCCGCCTCACCGCGTCCGGGATGACGGTCGCGATCGTCGAGCGCAAGTTCCTCGGCGGCACCTGCGTCAACACCGGCTGCATGCCGACCAAGGCAATGGTGGCCAGCGCCTATGCCGCCCATATCGCCCGCCGCGCCGCCGACTACGGCGTGACCCTCGTAGGCCCGGTGGGCGTCGACATGAAGGCGGTGAAGGCACGCAAGGACAAGGTCACGCTCGACGCGCGCGGCAATCTCGAAACCTGGCTGGGCGGCATGGAAAGATGCACGCTCCTGCGCGGCCATGCGCGGTTTGAATCGCCGCGCGAAGTACGCGTCGGCGAAGAGTTGCTCGAGGCCGACCGCATCTTCATCAATGTCGGCGGCAGGGCCTCCGTGCCGGAAATGCCGGGCGTCGACCGGATAAAATACCTCACCAACAGCTCGATGATGGATGTCGACTTCCTGCCCCGGCACCTGGTGGTGATCGGCGGCAGCTATGTCGGCCTCGAATTCGCGCAGATGTTCCGCCGTTTCGGCAGCGAGGTCACGGTGGTCGAGAAAGGCCCGCGCCTGATCGCGCGCGAGGACGAGGATATTTCCGTCGCGGTGAAGGATATCCTGGAGAAGGAAGGCATCGGCATCCGTCTTGATTCCGAATGCATCAGCTTCGAGCCGCGCGGCGAGGAGGTCTGCATCGGAGTGGATTGCAGCTCCGGCGACCGCGAGGTGCTCGGCTCGCACGTGCTGCTGGCGGTTGGCCGAAAACCCAACACCGACGATCTCGGGCTGGACAAGGCAGGCGTCAAGACCGATAGCCGCGGCTACATAACGGTGGACGACGAGTTGCGCACCAGCACTCCCGGCATCTGGGCGCTGGGCGACTGCAACGGCAAAGGCGCATTCACCCACACCTCCTACAACGAATTCGAGATCGTGGCGGCCAATCTGCTCGACGGCGACAGCCGCCGCGTCAGCGACCGCCTGCCCGCCTACGCGCTCTATATCGATCCGCCGCTCGGCCGCGCCGGGATGAGCGAGGCCGAGGCGAGGAAGTCGGGGCGGAAACTCCTCGTTGGCACGCGCCCGATGACGCGGGTCGGCCGCGCCGTCGAGAAGGGCGAGACGCAGGGCTTCATGAAGATCGTCGCCGATGCCGACAGCAAGGAAATCCTCGGCGCCGCGATCCTGGGAACCGGCGGCGACGAGGCCATCCATTGCATATTGGACACCATGTACGCCAAGGCGCCCTACACGACGCTGCAGCGCGCGATGCACATCCACCCCACCGTTTCGGAGCTCATCCCGACCGTGCTCGGCGAGATGAAGCCGGCAGAGTGATGCGGTTGCCTGACCGCCGTCAGCCCTTGCCGTCGATCCAGCGGTCGTAGTCCGAAACCAACAGGCGCAGCGGCGGCTCGTCTTCTTCGATGTTGGAGAAGCGGCCGATCGGATCGGCGAAGATGTTGTCGGTCAGGTCGTCATTGACGGTCGAGACCTCGCCGATCAGCACGTCGCCGCCCTCGCCCCAGAACGCATGCCACACGCCCGGCAGCAGCGTGACGCTCTCGCCCGGATCGAGCTTCAGCAGGCCGCCGGCCGGCAGCTTGCGGATGACGCCGTCGGTCGGCACCACCACCTCGGCCTCGCGGTCGATACCGCCGTCGGCCGCCGGCATGAACAGTTCCAGCACCAGCTTTCCGCCGCCGCGGTTGATGATGTCCTCGGCCTTCACCACGTGCCGGTGCATCGGCGACAACTGGTCCTTGCGCGAGATCATGATCTTTTCGGCGTAGAGCATGCCCGTGCCGCGCGCCAGATCCTCGGCGCGCCCGTTGCGAACGGTGAAAAGGAACAGGCCGAGTTCGTCGAACTTGCCCTGGCCGTAGTCGGTGATGTCCCAGCCGAGGCGGGCGTCGATGATGCCTTCCGGCCTGCGCGACTTCAGTTCCTCCAGCGACCAATAGGCGAAGGGCGGCATGATGTAGCCGAAGGAGCGGATGAAGGCGTCGCCCTCGCGGATGATCTCGTTGATGCGGGAACGTTTCATCGGTTTCTCTCCCTGGTGGCTGTTTCGGCAATGCCTCTTAACGCCGCCAATGGCAAGACCCGTCGCGATGCCCGCCGGACCGCGCTCCGGGACCGCTGCAACCCTATGGTTAAATTTTTAGTAATTTCCGGTTTTATGTCTGATTCGTCTGCGTTAGATTAGACCCGAATCAGCCGGTCCGTGGGGGGCTTGGCAAACCACCAACAAGTCTGACGATCCGGGTTTTTCCGGTGCAGGCGCGGCCGGTTTCGCGTGTTCCCCAGGGATTCGACCGATGGCGCGGTTTCTCCGCGCCTGTGAAGTGTTTTCGTATCAGTTGATGCGTTTCGGGTTCGGCCGCCGGGCATGCCGGCGACCGGCTTTTATATCGATTCGGCAATGGGAATAATGACCAGCCTCGCAGCGCAGATTCCGGACCCGAAGCCGCTCGCCGTCAGGCTGGCTTCGCGGGGCGATCTGACCAGTTTCCTGATGGAGCTGACCAGCGAGATAAACGCCGACAGCTACATGCTCGTCGCCATCGTCCACGACCGCGATCGCAACGATGCGCGCATCGTCGCCTCCAACTGGATCTTCGACGCGATCGAGCTTGCCGGCCACCGTCTGATCGCCAGCCTCGCCCAGAGCCCGCTCGCCGTTTCGCCGGGCATCAGGCCGCGCGGCATCGTCACCGCCGAGGCGCCCGCCCTGCCCAACGTGTTGAGCGCGGAGGAAGCAAAGCTGCTCGACGTGCTCGGCCATGGCGAGATTTTCGCGCTGAAGCTGAATGTCGGCCGCCAGCGCCTGTTCCTGATGTTCTCGGCTGCCGCCGCCGGCCGGATCGAGCCCTCCGACCTGATGCGCGCGCAGATGAAGTGCTGCTACGCGCTTTCGCAGGTGCCGGAGCTGCTGGCTGCGGCAGCGCTCCAGGACCCACTCTCGGATCGCGAGCGCGAATGCCTGTTCTGGGTTTCGGAAGGCAAGACGACCGACGAGGTGGCGGTGATCCTCGGTGTCTCGTCCAACACGGTCAACAGCTACATCACCCACGCCATCCAGAAGTTTTCCGCGCCCAACCGCGCCGCGGCGGTGGCGACCGCGATCAGGAGCGGCATCATATGAAACCGGAAGAGGTCAAGAGCATCGCGCAGTCGCTGTTCGGCGAGCACCGCAATCCGTTCGGCGCCTTCTCGCTGGGTTCCGAAACGCACCACGCCGTCACCATTCCCGACGCCGTGCGGCGCTGCCGCTGGATCGCCATCGACCTCAACGCAGCCGCGTTCGGACTTTTCTTCGTCAGCCCTTCCATCGAGCGGGCGCGCCTGATGCCGTGCTTCGATTCCGATTATCCGCAGGTGTCGGTCCCGACCAAATTCGTGTCCGGCAGCAATGGCGAGGACATTGTCCGCCATGCGCGCATGTCGACGCTCCCCTGCTGGTGGAGCAGCGACGAGTTCGCAGCCTCCGCCGCCGCATTCGCGGCGCTGGATTGCGCGGTCAAAACCGCCGAACTCGTACCGGGCACATCCGGCATCGCCTTTCCGGTCTATGCCGAGCGCGGGCAATGCGGTCTCGCCGTCTTCTACGGTCCGGAAATCGCCCTGCCGGCCGACCAGTTGCACGAGATCCACGCGCGCTGCTTTTCGCTGTTCAGCGCCGTCGCGCGCATCAGGCCGGGCGAATTCGGCAAGGCGCCCTCGATCTCGAAGCGCGAACTGGAATGCCTGAAGCTGACCGCCAACGGCTACACCAGCGAGGATATAGCCCGGCTGCTCAAACTGTCGGTGCACACCGCCAACCAGTATCTCACCAACACCGCGCAGAAGCTGAACGCCGTCAACCGGATGCAGGCCGTGGCCAAGGCGCTGAGGATGGGTCTGATCGAGTAAGGGCTTGTCTCCCGCTTGCAGAGAGGGTTCAACGTCAGACAAGTGCAAAACGACGGCGGTGTTTTTTGGGCTTGTAACAACCGTCACCAATCATAGGAACGTCCGAGTTGGATGGTGAGCGGAAGTCCGACGCGATCGTGCAGGACGACCACGTGCGCCATTCGCGACATTCAGACCCCTTCTCAAGAGCTGCTCTTCGCGCAACGGCTCGAGTCGACCCGATTGCGACTTAGTACGCTCCTTGGCTGTACGAATTGAGCTGATGCGCCGGCCGGCTTGATCGCGCCAGGAGCTGACTTAGGTGCAGATGAAGGGTCCGCCTCCGAGACTGCTATACGGCTTCCGGCCGATCATACCGCTGATCATTTTCGCGCCATCTTTGTGCGCTGCACAATATTTATGCTTTTGGCTATTTGAGATGATCCTTGTTTGGACCGTCCGGGCTCGCAGCCGATCAGACGCTGGCTACTCTCGTCGCTGATTTCATTTAGTATTTTCTAATCCACCTGAACTGGCACGGTTCCTGCTTTGCAGCGATTGGGCCCATGGTCACGGAATAGACGTCCAATGGCGGGCGTCACAGGCAAAGCTGCCGATCAGGAATTCGCGATCCCGGATGAACGGACGCGGAGGCTGGCCGGCAGCTTTTTCTATTTTAACCCCGACACGCAATCGAAACCGCAGCCTCCCACTGCCCCCAACCGGAGACAACGATGACGAAACGGATCGCAACTGCAACGACCTTACCGCAGGCCACTCGCCGCAACTTTCTTAAGCAAGCCGCCGCAACGGCCGCCCTGCTCGCAGCCGCACGCAAATTGCTTCCTTCCGGCGCCTATGCCGCCACTGCAACGCCGGAAGTCACTGCCGCCAAGCTCGGCTTCATCGCGCTCACCGATGCGGCGGCGCTGATCATCGCCAAGGAGAAGGGGCTGTTCGAGAAGCACGGCATGCCCGATGTCGAAGTGCTGAAGCAGGCGTCATGGGGCGCCACCCGCGACAACCTCGTACTCGGCGGCGAGGCCAACGGCATCGACGGCGCCCATATCCTGACGCCGATGCCCTATCTCATGCACACCGGCAAGGTGACGCAGAACAACCAGCCCCTGCCGATGAGCATCGTCGCCCGGCTGAACTATGACTGCCAGGCCATCTCCGTCGCACAGGAATATGCCGAGACCGGCGTTGGCCTCGATTCATCGAAGCTGAAGGAAGTCTTCGCCAGGAAGAAGGCCGAGGGCAAGGAAGTGAAAGCCGCCATGACCTTCCCGGGCGGCACGCACGACCTGTGGATCCGCTATTGGCTCGCCGCCGGCGGCATCGACCCGGACAAGGATGTTTCGACCATCGTCGTGCCGCCCCCGCAGATGGTCGCCAACATGAAAGTCGGCAACATGGACGTCTTCTGCGTCGGCGAGCCGTGGAACGAGCAACTCGTCAACCAGGGCATCGGCTTCACCGCCGCCACCACCGGCGAACTCTGGAAGGGCCATCCGGAAAAGGCGCTCGGCCTGCGCGCCGAGTTCATCGAAAAGAACCCGAATGCGGTCAAGGCCATCCTCATGGCCGTCATGGAGGCCCAGCAATGGTGCGATGCCATGGAAAATAAGGAGGAAATGGCAGGCATTATCGGCAAGCGGCAATGGATGAACGTGCCGACGGCCGACATTATCGGCCGCCTCAAGGGCGACATCAATTACGGCAACGGCCACACTGTCACGGGCACTGACCTCTACATGAAATTCTGGAAGGACGGCGCCTCCTATCCGTTCAAAAGCCACGACGCGTGGTTCCTTGCCGAGAACATCCGCTGGGGCAAATTCGCGCCCGATACCGACATTAAGGCGCTGGTCGATCAGGTGAACCGCGAGGATTTGTGGCGCGAGGCGGCCAAGGAACTGGGTGTCGCGGCGGCCGACATTCCGGCGTCGCCGTCACGCGGCGTCGAGACCTTCTTCGACGGAAAGATCTTCGATCCCGAAAACCCGTCGGCCTATCTCGACAGCCTGTCGATCAAGGCCTCGTCCTGACGCGTGTACTCAGGCTGGCGCCGCTTGCGGCGCCGGCCTGATACCGACCTGCCAAATGGAGCTTTCTGGATGTCCATCCAAGCCGTCAAGGAAACCGAAGTGAAGGCTTTCCCGCAGCCAGCCCGGCAATCCGAAGTCATTCCTTTCGCTCGCAAGGCGGCGAGCCGTTTCAATCCGGCGGCCATCGCGCGAAATATCGCAAACACGCTGGTGCCGCCAACGGTCGTCATCATCGCGATCCTCGCGATCTGGCAAGTGGCCTGCTCATCGCCGGACGCCAGCCTGCCGCCGCCATCCCAAGTGTGGACCGAGGCCTACGATCTCATCGCCTACCCCTTCTTCGACTACGGCTCGCAGGACATCGGCCTTGCCTGGCGCGTGCTGACGTCGCTGCAGCGCGTCGCCATCGGCTTCGGCCTCGCCGCGATCGTCGGCGTGGCGCTCGGCGCGCTGGTCGGCCAGTCGGTCTGGGCGATGCGCGGCCTCGACCCGGTGTTCCAGATACTGCGCACGGTGCCACCGCTCGCTTGGCTGCCGCTGTCGCTAGCCGCCTTTCGCGATTCCAGCCCGTCGGCGATCTTTGTCATTTTCATCACGGCGATCTGGCCGGTGATCATCAACACCGCCGTCGGCGTCCGCAATATCCCCGATGACTACCGCAACATCGCGCGCATCCTCCGGCTCAACCAGGTCGAGTTCTTTGTGAAGATCATGGTGCCGGCCGCCGCGCCCTACATCTTCACCGGCTTGCGGATCGGCATCGGGCTGTCGTGGCTCGCCATCGTGGCAGCCGAGATGCTGACCGGCGGCGTCGGCATCGGCTTCTTCATCTGGGATGCCTGGAACTCCTCCCGGCTGCCCGACATCATCGTGGCGCTCATCTACATCGGCGTGACCGGCTTCGTGCTCGACCGCGTGGTCGCGACGGTCGGCGCTTTCGTCACACGCGGCACGGCCGCGAGCTAAGGGACAGCATCATGAAAGCCTATTTGAAACTCGACCACATCGATAAGCATTTCGAGCGGGGCGGCCAGCGCACGGAAGTGCTCAAGGACATTTCGCTCAGCATCGCCGAGGGCGAGTTCGTCTCGATCATCGGCCATTCCGGCTGCGGCAAGTCCACGCTTCTCAATCTGATCGCCGGACTGACGGACGTTTCGGCCGGAGCCGTGCTGCTGGAGGACAAGGAGGTCAACAGCCCCGGCCCCGACCGCGCGGTGGTGTTCCAGAACCACAGCCTGCTGCCGTGGCTCACCGTCTACGAGAACGTCAAGCTCGGGGTGTCGAAGGTCTTCGGAAGCACGAAGACAAAAGCCGAACGGCATGACTGGATCATGCGCAATCTCGACCTCGTGCAGATGGCACATGCGGTGGACAAGCGGCCCGCCGAAATCTCCGGCGGCATGAAACAGCGCGTCGGCATCGCCCGCGCACTCGCCATGGAGCCTAAAATCCTGCTGCTCGACGAGCCCTTCGGCGCACTCGACGCGCTGACCCGCGCTCATCTGCAGGACGCAGTGATGGATATTCATGCCCGGCTTGGCAACACGATGATCATGATTACTCATGATGTCGACGAGGCCGTGCTGTTGTCGGACCGCATCGTGATGATGACCAATGGCCCGGCCGCCCGTGTCGGCGAGGTGCTGCCTGTTCCGCTGGAGCGGCCGCGCCAGCGCATCGGGCTGGCTTCCGACCGGACCTATCTCCGCTGCCGCGAGGCGGTCCTGAAGTTCCTCTACGAGCGACATCGGTTCGTGGAAGCCGCGGAGTAGCAGGCTAGGACCGAGAGACCCGTCATCATCGGCAACGGCATTGCTCCGCATGCTAGAGCATCTTTTCGAAATGACCGCCGGAAGGTATTTTGTCACGATCTTCGACGCCGAGCCCCTGGCCTATGGGCCGTGGACCGGCGTTTCCTTCTCACCCCGTACTTTGCGGAAAGTCGGATGGTGTCATGTCGACCCTAATTCCAGCATGGTTCCCAATAATAGTGCGCCCCCGGAAGGCCGGTTCGGTGCACGAAAGCTGTCGTATATCGTACGAGGAGCTAAGGTCGGCTCGGGGGTCGAAAGCAGCCCCTTGTGGCGGTTCAGATGGCGCCCGCCGTCTTCCGAATGCGCGCCGCCTCAAGCGCAGCCTCCAGGAACGCCGTGTTGCTCTCGGGGTCTGGGCTGGGCGTGTCGAAAGCCACGTAATTGACCTCGACCGAGGCGTGCAGCGCCGTCAGGGACAACGCGAAATAGACGGTGGCGCCACGCGGCCGAAGTTCGAGGTCGAGCACGATGCGCGGGTTCTCGGTCCAGCCGACATGCGCCTCGCCGCCATGGCCGAGCCGCAGCGTTTCCGGCATGAAAAACAGCTCCGCGGCCGAATCGACAATATCGGAAATGCAGGCGAAATGCTCCAGCCGGATGAAGGCGATGTAGTCGGCCACGTCGACGAGGCGAAGCTCGCTGACCACCTCCTCGATGGCCTTGGCGACGATGATCTCGCGGTTCGGTGCGTGGGGCTGTCGGTTCATCAGTTCGCTTTGCGCTTGTTGCCGTAGACGATCCGCACGAGTTCCGCGACCGCCTGGTAGAATTGGGCAGGAATGACGCTATCGACCGAAACTTGCTTGTACATGGATCGGGCGAGCGCCACGTCCTCGAAGACCGGGATGTTGTGGGCCGCGGCGATTTCGCGGATCTTCAGCGCCACCAGGTCCTGGCCCTTAGCCAGCACCACCGGCGCCGAGTTCTCCTCGCGCACATATCTGAGCGCGATCGAGAAGTGGGTCGGGTTGGCGATGATCAGCGTAGCGCGCGGCACCGCCGTCATCATGCGGCGGCGGGCGCGGTCGCGCGCCAGCGAGCGCAGGCGGCCCTTGACGATCGGATCGCCCTCGGACTGCTTCATCTCGTCCTTGACCTCTTGCCGGGTCATGCGCAGTTCCTGCCGCCAGTGGAACCGCGACCACACGAAGTCGAACGCGGCGATCACGCCCATTACGAAGACGATGGCCACAAGGATGTCGATGGCGATGTCGCGGATGACGAGGCCGAACGCCGCGGGCGGCGTCAACATGCCGGCCAGCAGTTGGCGGTGGCTTTCGCTAAGCGTGAAGATGAGAACGAGAACGACGAAGCCGAGCTTGCCCAGCGATTTCAGGAACTCGACAAAACCCTGGACGCCGAAGACGCGCTTCCACCCGGAGCCGAGCGAGATGCGCGATGCCTGAGGCCGGATGCGCTCGCCGACGAACTGCGGCATGTTCTGCAGCACGGAGGATCCGATGCCGGCCACCACCAGAAGCACCATCATGGCGCCCAGCATCTTGGCGATCTGCATGATGACGCCGCTGTAGAGTTCGATCACGTCGCGCTCGGTGTCCAGCGGCCAGGCCTCCGGCTTCTCCAGGAACATGGACAGGAACACGCCGAGTTCGTTGATGCTCTCGCCGGCGAAGAAGATTGCAAACACCAGGATGGCGACGAAGGAGGCGAGGATCGTCGTTTCCTTCGAACTGGGCGTCTTGCCCTTGTCGATGGTGTCGCGGATCTTCTTTTCGGTCGCTTCTTCGGTTTTGCTGTCCTTGTCGGCGCTCTCAGACATCGGGAGATGATCCGTTCAGCGCGGTCAGGCCGCGACGTCCTGGGCGGCTGCCGTCGGCAGTTCGAAAGCTCCCTCATGCGCCATGCGGATCGCCGTCGAGGCGACGGTGCGGCGCGCCTTGAGAATGTCGGGCATCGGAATGCCTTCCGACCCTTGCGACAGCTCGGCCTCGATCATGCGCCGCGAGCGGGCGCCGATCGCCGACAGCACCGCCTCTGTCATGTCCGGCGGCGCGCCTCTCAGGCACAGCGTCACCAGTTCGGTCGACAGGCCGTCGAACAGCGCGACCCGCGCCTTCTGCGTCATCAGCACGATGTCGTCGAACGAGAACAGCCGCGCGCGCACGCCGTCGAGATCGGCCGCGCCGGATCTTTCCAGGTCCTCCATCACCTCGTCCATCTGCGACTTTTCCATCTCGTTGAGCACGCTGGCGACGCGGCTCTGGCCGGCGGAGGTGTCCTTGGTCGTGCTTTCCGAGAGAACCCGGCTGCGCAACTGGCCCTCGACGATCTTGATCGCGGTTTCCGGGATCGACGTCAGCGCCATCATCCGTTTGATGATCTCGCCGCGCAGATCCTTCTCCAGCGTCAGGAGCACATTGGCCGAAGCCTGCGGCGCGAGCTTGGAGAGGATCAGCGCCGAGGTCTGCGGGTGTTCGGCGGCTATGAATGCGCCGAGCCGCAGCGGATCGGCCTTTTCCAGCTGCGGCCATATCGGAGGCGGCGGCTTGGCGGCGTTCGAAGGCTTGGCGTCGCCCTTGAGCGCCTGCACTTCTTCCGGCGACAGCGTCCCGTTCAGTATGTCGTCCATCTTGTCGGCGGAATCGAGCTGCCCCGCGCCCTCGGTGAACTCCGCCTCGAACTCCGCGACGATCCTTTCGAGATCGCTTTGCGGAATGGTGCGCAGGAGCCTGGCGCCCTCGATCAGCGCCCGCAACTCCTCCTGCTTGAAGAATTTGAGCAGGCGGCTGGCCGAAGGCTTGCCCATCGCCACCAGTATGGCGGCGGCTTTCTGCGCCCGTGTCAGGGTGGCCGGCGTCGTCGTCGTCACGCGTCGGACCTTTCGCGGCTGGCAAAAAGCGGGAGCCGGCGCATCAGGCGGGCTTTGCCGCGCTGATGATCTCGGTCAGGCGTATGCCGAAGCGCGACGGGTCGCTTTCGAGCACCGTGATCTCGCCGCGCGCGATCTTGCGGCCGTTGACCACGACATCGACCGGTTCACCGATGCGCCGGTTGAGCGCGACGGTGGAGCCCTTCTGCAGCGCCATCAGGTCGGAGACCTGCATTTCGGTGCTGCCGAGCACGATCTGCACGTCGACCGGTATGTTCATGATGACCCCGGAGTTGCGCATCGAGGCTTCGTCGCCGCTCTCCGGCCGCTTCTGCTCGTCGTGCAGGACGCCTCGCAGTTCCTCGATGGCCCGGTTCAGTTGTTCTTCCGGCAGGTCCGGTTCGGCCTCTGCGTTTGTCTGGATCATCGATAATCTCCAATTCCTGGGCGTTGCCAGTCGACGCGGCGCGTCACCCTGTCATCAGCCCGTCGATAAATTCCTGCCCGGCATCGGACTGATGTCTTATCCGGACCGTGTAGTTCTGTCCGAGCTTGCCGAACTCGCACACGAACAGCGTCTTCTTGCGCGCCGAGAGCCGCGCCTCCGACTGCGCGCCCTCCTCCAGTTCGATCACCTGGCCGACGCGGAATGCGGCGAGATCGCCGAGCGTCATGCGGGCGAGCGGCATGGTCGCCTCTAGCGACACCGTCGAGCGCATGACCTCCTCGCTGAAGCGCTGGCGCCAGTCGGTAACGGCCGGGCCGCCGGCAGCGGCGTCCGACCCCGTTCGGTGCATCAGAACGCGCTGCGGCATCAGCAGGTGGAGAATTCCGGAGCTCGGACCGAGCGTGAATTTGAACTCGACGCGCACGGCCGGCCCGTCGCGCAGCACCTTGCCCTTGCGCTTTGCTCCCGCAAGGGCGGTCGGCAGCGGAAAGTGGATGTTGAGCGCGCGCGCGCCCCAGCCGTTCACGGAGGTGGCCACTTCCTGGCACATCATCGTCGCTACCTCGATCTCGGTCGGCGAGAGTTCGCGCTCGATCGGCGCCACCGGCATGTCGGGATCGCCGCCGAACAGGGCGCTGACCACGACCGCGATGGCATCGGGATCGACCAGCATGACCAGTGCGTCCGAAGACATTGGCGAGGAGGCGATCGTCATCGCCTGGTTACCGGCGGCGTCGGGCTTCACGTCGCCGAGCCGCATCACGTCGATATTGCCGAGTTCGATGGTGAGCGGCGATGCCAGCATCGCATTGAGATTGTCGGAAAGGATCGGCAGGGCGCGCGCGCCGAGCCCGCGCGCCGCCTCGACGACATGCTGGGTCTCGCCCCGGTCGCCGACGAGGCGCTCCAGGATGAAGGCGCGTGTTTCAGCGGGACTGGCCGGACTCGCCATGGTCACCCGTTGCTCCGATCAACCCGCACCGTCAGGCCGCCTTCTTGGCGGCGTCGCCAGCGGCGGCGGCGGTGTTCATGGTGCTCTGCTCGACCGCGTCGATCGACGGCCGGTCGTAGGACGAGATGGTCTTGCGGCCGAATTCGATCGCCACCTGCGGCAGCGAGCCGTTCATGTAGGCGAGCAGCGTCTGCTTGACGATGACGTAGAGGCGATTGTTCTTGTCCCTGACGATCTTGATCTTGGTGGCGATCGGCCCCACCACCGCATAGGACAGGAAGATGCCGAGGAAGGTGCCGACGAGTGCCGCGCCGATCAGCGCACCGAGGATTTCTGGCGACTGGTCGAGCGCACCCATCGCCTTCACCACGCCGAGCACCGCCGCCACGATGCCGAGCGCGGGCAGGCCGTCCGCGACCGCGACCAGCGCATGGTAGGATTTCAGCTTGTCGGAGCGGATGGTGTGGATCTCCTCGTCCATCAGCGCCTCGATCTCGTGGCTCCGCGCGTTGCCGATGATGATCAGCCGGCAATAGTCGCAGATGAAATGCGTCAGGTCGTGCCGCTTCAGCACAGTCGGGAATGCCTGGAACACCGTCGATTCGTTCGGATTGTCGATGTGCGCTTCGACCTCGCTGCGCGATTTTGTGCGCAGTTCGCGCATCAGGCTGTGCAGCACGCCGAGCGTTTCGAGGTAGTCGCGCTCTTTCGGCGTCGCCTGCCGGAAGGCTTCCATGCAGGCTTTGCCGGTATCCTTCACGGTCGCCATTGGATTGGCGACCAGAAAGGTTCCGAACGCCGCGCCGCCGATAATGACGAATTCCCAGGGCTGCATGAGCACGTCGATGTGACCGCCCATGGCCATGAAGCCGCCAAGCACGCAGCCCATCGTCACCACTAGTCCGATCAGTATGCCCACAGTCAGTCCTTCCGCATTCCAACCTGTCGGAAGGCAATACAGGCCCTGCCTTGTGTGAGGCTTGAAAGGGACGGCGGCGGCGATTCAGTTTCGCGCAAGCATTGAGGCGTAGCTTCGCCGGATAGTTTTGGCCGGAGGCCCGCCCGTGCTCAGTACCTACATGAGCTACCAGCTCATCGCCAAAGACATCGACAAGTCCCTCGACCGCATCGAAAACCAGCCGACGGTGGATCGCGAGACCAAATACTACCTCGAGAACATCACCAAGGTGAAAACGATCGACGAGTTCGTCAAGAACGATCGCCTGTTTCGCTTTGCGATGAAGGCGCACGGGCTCGAAGACATGGCCTACGCCAAGGCCTTCATGGTCAAGGCTCTCAAGGAAGGCATCTCCAGCCCGGAGAGCTTTGCCAACAAGCTGACCGACAAGCGTTACGCCGAATTCGTCAAGAGCTTCAACTTCGCCGCGCATGGCGAACTGGCGACCACCTACAATCGCGCGCAGTCCGACGTGCCGAAGAACTTCATATACCAGACGGAGTTGACCACCGGTCAGGCCAACTACGCCCTGGTCGAGGAGGAGACCTCATATTTCCTCGAGAACATCGGCAATGTGAAGTCGGTGGACGACTTCATGGCCAATGAACGCCTGCTGCGATACGCCCTCACTGCCAACGATCTCTATCTCGGCGACTACGCGACGGAAGGGGACCCGACAGGTGCGGGCTATGTGCGCACCATGCTCGAAGGCGGTGTGACCGATCCGCTAAGTCCGGCCAACAAACTTGGCGACAAACGCTTCGCCAACTTTGTCGGCGCCTTCAACTTCGTCGAGTACGGCGCCAACACAACGTCCCGTCTGGCCGTGCAGATGGGCACGCCCCAGTCTTACATCAACGAATCCGAACTGGTGCTCTTCAAGGGAGTACCGGAGACGCAGCGCGCGGAGGTCGCATACTTCACCGCCAATATTGGCAAGATCACCACGCCAGGCCAATTGATCTCAGACAAGCGCCTTCTCACCTTCGCCCTGGCCGCTTATGGTCTCGACGCCAAGAACGAGCCTCCGGAGCGCATCTTGCAGATGCTGACCGGTGGTGTCAGCGATCCGCAAAGTCCGGCCAATCAGCTTGCCGACAAGCGCTACGCCGCCTTTGTTTCGGCCTTCAACTTCGCCGAATACGGGTCCGCCGCCACGACACGCGATGAGGCGACCCAGGTCACGCCAATGCGTTACCTGGAAGCACAGACGGATCCAGAAAGCGCGTACTTCCGCGCCAACATTTCCACCGTGAAATCGGTCGGCGACCTGCTGGGCAACGAACGGCTCATCACCTATGCGATGAAGGCATACGGGCTGGACGCCAGGACCGAGTCCCGCGTTCTCGTCCGCGACATGCTGCTGGGAGGGATTACCGACCCGCAGAGCCTGGCCAATACATCGAGCGACAAACGCTGGGCCGCGTTCGTGTCGGTTTTTGACTTTGCCCAGCACGGCGCCGACGCGACATCGCGCGCCGCCGTCACCGACCAGACGCCGAAGCTCTATGTCGAGAATCTCGACCCGGAGACCGCCTATTTCCGGGCCAACATCGGCAAGGTGACGACGATCGAGAACCTGCTCGCCGACGACCGGCTGCTCAGCTATGCCATGGCCGCCTATGGCCTCGACGCTTCGACGCAGAGCAACGATACGATCCGAAAGATGCTCGTGGGCGGCGTTGATAGCCCTACCAGTCCGGCAAACCTGCTCGCCGACAAGAGCTACGCACGTTTCGCCTCTGCGTTCGATTTCAAGACGCACGGCGCGAACACGACATCGCGCGCCGCCGTGCTCGAAGCCACGCCGACGCGCTATGACACCATGCGCGATCTTGGCCTCGTCAAATTGCCTGCCGCCTACGTCAAGGCGGAGACCGACTATTACAAGGCCAATGTCGGCAAGCTCACATCGATCGATGACCTGATGGCTGACACGCGGCTGTTGAACTACGCCTTGGCCTCCTATGGTTTCGATCCTGCTGACGAGAGCCCGGCAAAGATCCGCGAGATGCTCGAGGGCGGCATCAAGGAAGACGACAGTCCGGCCAACAAATCCGGTGACAGCCGCTGGGTCGCCTTCGTGTCGGCGTTCAACTTCGTCGAGCACGGAGAACAGGCAACCAGCTTCAGCCTCGCACTGAAGCCGACCGTCGACAAATATATGCGTCAGACGATCGAGGAAAACGCCGGCAACACCAACGAAGGCGTGCGGCTCGCGCTCTATTTCGAACGCAAGGCGGAAACCCTTACATCCTTCTATGAAATCCTCGCCGACCCGGCGCTGGCACGGGTCGTGCGAACGGCCCTTTCCCTGCCGGATTCGTTCGCCTCTGCCGATATCGACAAGCAGGTGCAACTCTTCGAGAGCAAGCTCAACATCGAGGATTTTTCCGATCCCAAGGAGTTGGGCAAGTTTCTTACCCGCTTCACCAGCCTGTGGGAGGTCGGCAACCCGTCATCGAGCGCGCAGACCTCGCTCAGCGTGCTGTTCAGCCAGCCGGTCGAATACGGCATCTCGACCAACACTTTGTTCGCCATCCAGGCGATGAAACGCTGAGGTCCGGGCTATGCAGGATGGTCTCTACGTCGCCCTTTCCTCCCAGATCGCGCTGGAACGCCGGCTGAATACGATCGCCGACAATGTCGCCAACGCCTCGACCGTCGGGTTCCGCGCCACAGGTGTCAAGTTCGAGGACGTGGTGTCGGGACTTGGCCAGGACGCCGTGTCCTTCGCCTCGGCCGGCGATACCTATCTGTCGGCCAAGTCCGGCTCGCTGCGCGAGACCGGCAACCCGTTCGACTTCGCTATCCAGGGCGACGCCTGGTTCGGCATAGAGACCCCGGCCGGCACGGTCATGACGCGGGATGGCCGCTTCTCGATGCTCGACACCGGTCAATTGGTGACGATCGAAGGCTATCCGGTGCTCGACGCCGGCGGCGCGCCGCTGCAACTCGACCCGCGCAACGGCCCGCCGCAATCGGGCGCCGACGGCGTTTTGCGGCAGGATGGCCAACTCGTCGGCGCGATCGGCCTGTTCGAATTCGAACCCGGCCCGAATTTCACCCGCTTCGGCAATTCCGGCATCGTGCCTGCCGGCCAGCCCGAACCGGTGGTGGACCGCGTCGATATCGGCGTGGCGCAGGGCTTCCTCGAGGATTCCAACGTCAACCCGATGCTCGAAATGACGCGTCTGATCGCCGTGCAGCGCGCCTTCGAGAATATCGCAGCCGCGATGCGCAGCACCGAGCAGACATTCGCCAACGCCATCGAAACGCTCGGCTCCAAGGCCTGATGACTGCGCATCCGCCTGCCTGGATCGACCGGCCACCCCAAGACACGGCGCTGACCGCACTGGAGCGCACCTGGCGGCGCTTTGCCGACGACCGCACGCTCATCCGGCGCGGCGGACGCATCACCGAAGTATCGCAGACGCAGTACCGCGTACGCGGAATTTCCGACGCCGCCCGGCTGGGCGACATTGTCGAGCATCGCAGCCAAGCCGGCACGCGGCGCGGCGAAATCGTCCAGATCGGGCCGGAGGAAGTGCTGGTCGCGCCCTTCGAGCGGACGGCCGATGCAGGCGTCGGCGACGCCGTGTTCAACCGCGGTCCGTTTACGGTGACGCCTCATACCTCGTGGCGTGGCCGCGCGGTCGATTCGCTCGGCCGAGCCATTGACGGTGGCGCGCCGCTGATTGCCGGCGAGCCTCTGGATGCAGCGGAAGCGACGCCGCCATCGGCGCTCTCCCGCCAGCGCGTCGGCACCTCCTTCCTCACCGGCGTCCGCGTCATCGACATCTTCACGCCGATCTGCTTCGGGCAGCGGCTCGGCATTTTCGCCGGTTCCGGCGTCGGAAAGTCGACACTGCTCGCAATGCTCGCCGGAGCCGACGCATTCGACACCGTCGTCGTCGCGCTGGTCGGCGAACGCGGCCGCGAAGTGCGCGAATTCCTGGAAGACACGGTCGGCGAAAAGAGCATGGCGAAGACCATCGCCGTGGTCGCGACCAGCGACGAAAGCGCCATGATGCGCAAGCGCGCGCCCGACACCGCCATGCGCGTCGCCGAGCATTTTCGCCAGCGCGGCGACCGCGTGCTTCTGGTGCTCGATTCCATCACCCGCTTCGCCCACGCGCTGCGCGAAGTGGCGATCGGGGCAGGCGAGCCGCCGATCGCGCGCGGCTATCCGGCGTCGGTATTCACCGATCTGCCGAAGTTGCTGGAACGCGCAGGGCCGGGCCTCGACGGCTCCGGATCGATCACCGCCATCATCTCGGTGCTGGTCGACGGCGACGACCATAACGACCCTGTCGCCGATTCCGTGCGCGGCATTCTCGACGGCCATGTCGTGCTCGATCGGTCGATCGCCGAGCAGGGCCGCTATCCTCCGGTCAACCCGCTGTCCTCGATCTCGCGGCTGGCTTCCAAGGCGTGGAGCAACGAGCAGCGCGCGCTGGTGACGCGGCTTAAATCTATGATCTCCCGCTTCGAGGACACGCGGGACATCCGGCTGCTCGGAGCCTACCAGCCCGGGGCCGACGCCGAACTCGACATGGCCGTGCGCCAGGTTCCGCTGATTTACGAGGCGCTGACGCAAACACCCGCCGACCGCCCCTCGCCCGACCCGTTCGCCGATCTCGCCCGCCATCTGAGAGCCAAGGACAAGCCCAATGCAGCTCAAGGAGATTGACAACGCCCTGCGCGGCAAATTGCAGGCGCAGGCGGCGGCCGAAAAGCCGGCGCGGCGTTCGCTCATGCCCCGGCTGTTCCGCCGGCGCGCAGCCGTCGCGCCCGGACTGACGCCGCAATCGCGGGACCGCCGCGGCGACCTCGTCATCGCCGGCCTCGGCCTCGCGCTTGGTCTCGGTTGCGCGCTGTTTCCCTGGTACATCTTCTTCAACCAGGACAAGTTCGGCATTCGCGCCCTGAAATTCGAAGGGCAGCGCGAGCGCGAAACAGGCGCGATCTATCTCGGCTCGCAGCCCGACCGCATCGGCGCGCCGATGACGGTCGAGGACATCCCGCCGATGAAGCTCGACCTGTTCGCGACAGGCACCCTGCCCGAAAACGACGGCGAGCGCGGGGGCGTGCCGGGTTTGAGCGAACAGCCTTTCCCGTCCGAAATCGCCGCCTTCCGCCTCGTTCACGTCGCCAACGGCCGCGCCATGATCGAGGACGACACCGGCCTCTGGGTGGTGCAGCGCGGCTCGCGCCTGCCCGACAACAGCCGCGTCGCCGGCATCGAGCAGCGCGACGGCAAATGGGTTCTGGTCACCAGCGCCGACAAGGTGATCGAACTGTCCAAGTAGCGAGAGTCCGACGGCGGCTTGCTAGGGTGTGTTGAGATTCAGGTCAGGCCGAGCCTGATAATGGTGGATTTCGAGAACCGGAACGGAGCGTACATTCGGGTACGTGAGTACCGGAAGCGCAGAAAGCCGCCATTTGCAGGCCGGCATCACCTGAATCTCAATCCACCCTAGCGCAAGGCCCGCGCAAGACTGGCTGCCTATCGTGTGGAAATCTGCCCGGAGATTTCTATGCAGCCCGTCAACCTCTTTGATCTCGCCTCGCAGCAGTCGCAATGGCTGGCCGTGCGCCAGTCCGCGATCGCCGGCAACGTCGCCAATGTGAATACGCCCGGCTACGGCGCGTTCGATGTCGAGCCTTTCGAAAAGGTGCTCGACAACACGCGCGTGGCCCTGAACGCTACCCATGAGGGACACCTCAGCGGCGGCGCGACGGAGGCCGGCTATGCTGTGCGGCAGGGCGAGCAGGAGATCTCGGCCATGCCGTCCGGCAACACCGTGGTGCTCGAAAACGAATTGATGAAGGCCGGCGAGGTCAGCCGCTCCCTCGAGCTCAACACGGCGATCGTCAAGGCGTTTCACCGCATGATGATGACCAGCGTGAGGGGCTGACGGTGGATCCGCTTTCGACAGCCCTGAAGGTTGCAGCCTCCGGCCTCGGCGCCCAGTCGGAGCGGCTGCGCGTGGTCTCGGAAAACCTCGCCAACGCCCAATCGACCGGCGACACGCCGGGCGCCGAGCCCTATCGCCGCAAGACCATCACCTTCGCCGCCGAGCTAGACCGCGCCAGCGGCGGCTCGCTGGTCGACGTGACCGCGATCAACCGCGATCCGTCCGCCTTTCCGGTCGAATATTCGCCCGGTCACGAGGCCGCCGACGAGAACGGCTACGTGATGATGCCCAACGTCAACGTGCTGATCGAAATGGCCGACATGACCGAGGCAAACCGCTCCTATGAAGCCAACTTGCAGGTCATCAAGCAGGCGCGTTCGCTGATTTCGATGACCATAGACCTGATGAGGAGCCAATAATGATCACAGGCGTCAGCGCGGTCGTTCCGCAGCTTCAGATCGGCAACACGGACGGCGATGGCGGGCTCCTCTCCGGCAGTCCCGCCCCGGCGGCGGCCGATGCCGGCTCGTCTTTCGCCGCGATGCTGACGCGCGCTGCCGGCGACGCGATCGGCACGCTCCAGCAGGCCGAGCAGGTTTCCGTCCAGGCATTGCAGGGCGAGGCCGATATACGCCAAGTGGTCGACGCGGTGATGAGCGCCGAGCAGTCGCTGCAGGCGGCGGTGGCGATCCGCGACAAGATCGTGACCGCCTATCTCGAAGTCAGCCGCATGGCGATCTGAGGAGAATGAGACCATGAAGGCACTCGCAATCGCCGCCACCGGCATGAACGCCCAGCAGACCAATCTGGAAGTCATCGCCAACAACATCGCCAACATCAACACCACCGGCTTCAAGCGCGCTCGGGCCGAGTTTTCCGATCTGCTCTACCAGGTCGACCGCTTGCAGGGCGTACCCAACCGCGCCAATTCCAGCCTGGTGCCGGAAGGCGTGAGCATCGGCCTCGGCGTCAAGACCAGCGCGGTGCGCAACGTCCACGTCCAGGGCGGCCTGACCAGCACCGGCAACAAGTTCGACCTCGCGCTGACCGGCAATGGCTGGTTCCAGATCGAAGGCGCAGACGGCCAGACGCTCTACACCCGCGCCGGCTCGTTCAACACCAACGCCACCGGCCAGCTGGTGACGGTCGACGGCTTTCCGGTTCAGCCAGCGATCACGGTTCCGGTCGACGCACTCGAAGTCATCGTCAACAAGACCGGACAGGTGTTCGCCCGCCTCGACGGCCAGGTAGAGCTGCAGGAACTCGGCCAGTTGACGCTGGCGAGCTTCGCCAACGAGGCCGGCCTCGCGCCGCTGGGCGACAATCTGTTCCAGGAAACGCCTGCTTCGGGCGCCGCCAATATCGGCGTGCCCGGCGATCTCGGCTTCGCCACCATCCAGCAGGGCTACCTCGAAAATTCCAACGTCGATCCGGTCAAGGAAATCACCGAGCTGATCTCGGCGCAGCGCGCCTACGAGATGAACTCCAAGGTCATCCAGGCGGCCGATGAGATGGCGGCCGTCGTCTCCAAGAACATCAGGTAGGCAGATGTCGGCTCGGGCAATGCGCGGTCTGGTTCAAGCGGCGGCGGCCATCATGGCGCTGTGCTGCGCCTTGCCGGCGCTGGCGCAGGAGACCGTGCTCATCCCCAACCGCGTCATCTACCCCGGCGAGACCGTCGCCGCCGAGGCGCTCAAGGAAGTCACGCTGAAACCCGGCAAGCAGGCGCCCGAAGCGGTTGCCGTTTCGCTAGCGGAGCTCGACGGCAAGATCGCCAGGCGCACGCTCCTGCCCGGCCGCTACGTCCCGCTGAATTCACTGCGCGAGGCGTACCTCGTCGAGCAAGGCGCGGCCGTCGAGGTGGTTTTCGTCTCCGGCGTGCTGACGATCTCGGCGAGCGCGGTCACCCTTGAGCCCGGCTCCGCCGGCGATCTGGTCAAGGTCCGCAACATCGACAGCGGCAAGATTCTCTCCGGCACGGTCATGGCCGACGGATCGATCCGGATCGGCGCAATATGATCCGTCGGCTGCTCATTCTGGCTGTCGCAGCCGCCCTAGGCGTTCAGGCCGCTTTGGCGGACGGGCTGATCCGCAAGGACGGCCTGGGCGGAGCCGGCGCGAATGGCGACAGTGCCAGCTACGAGCAGCGCGACCTCTACCCCGGCCAGAACCTCGTTCCCTCGCGCATCAAGGATATCGCCCAGCTCCAGAGCGCGCGCGACAACCAGCTTGTCGGATACGGCCTGGTGATCGGCCTGCAAGGCTCGGGCGACAGCCTGCGCAACTCGCCTTTCACCGAACAGTCGATCCGCGCTATGCTCGAAAATCTCGGCATCGCCAGCGAGGGCGGCCGGGCGCGGGCCAAGAACGTCGCGGCGGTTATCGTCACCGCCAATTTGCCGCCCTTCGTCCAGTCCGGCGCGCGCATCGATGTCAGCGTCTCGTCGCTCGGCGACGCGGTATCGCTCGGCGGTGGCGTGCTGGTGATGACGCCACTGAAGGCCGCCGACGGCGAAATCTACGCGGTCGCGCAGGGGCCGGTGTTCATTTCCGGCTTCAACGCACAGGGCGAAGCCGAGCAGATCACGCAGGGTGTGCCGACCTCGGGCCGCGTGCCCAATGGCGCGATCATCGAACGCCAGGTCGAAGCCGCGTTCGGCGACGTCGGCACGCTGACCCTGCAGCTCCGCAACGCCGATTTCTCGACGGCGGTCAGGATCACCGACGCGATCAACGACTATGCACTGGAGCGCTTCGGCAAGCGCGTGGCGCGCGAGCAGGATTCGCGCACCGTCATCATCCAGAAACCGCAAAAGATCTCCGCCGCCCGCTTCTACGCCGAGCTCGAAAACCTGGTCGTCGAATCCGACATGCCGGCGCGCGTCGTGGTCGACGAGCGGACCGGCACCATCGTGATCGGCAACGAGGTCAGGATCTCGCGCGTCGCCATCAGCCACGGCACGCTGACGGTCCGCATCACCGAGATGCCGAGGGTCATCCAGCCCGAGCCGTTCTCCCGGGGCCGCACTGAGGTCGAGCCATTCACCGCCATCGAAACGGACCAGCCGGACGGGCGCGTCGCCATTCTCGACGGCCCCAATCTCGAAACGCTGGTTTCCGGGCTGAACCGGCTCGGCGTCAAGCCCGACGGCATCATCGCCATCCTCCAGGGCATCAAATCCGCCGGCGCCCTGCAGGCCGAACTCGTACTTCAATAGGTGACGCGATGCCGGCCAAATTTCATCTCCTGACCCCGCCAAGGCGCATCGCCCGCAAGACGCTTGCCGCCGCAACGCTGGCGACGCTGCTCGCCGCCGGCGGTCCCGCCGCGACCGAGACAGGGCCGGCCGGCCTGCCCGCGGCCGAGACCGACAGCGAGATCCAGCGCTTCTGCTCGAGCATCGCCGACGCCGCGCGCGACCGCCGCTATGCGCTCCAGAAGATGGAAATGGAGACGCTGCAGAAGGAAGTCGACAAGCGCATCGCGCTGCTCGAGGAGAAGCGCGTCGAATACGAAAGCTGGATGAAGCGGCGCGAGACTTTCCTGGCGCAGGCCGAAGACAACGTCGTCAAGATCTACGCCACGATGAAGCCGGACGCAGCCGCCGAGCGGCTCGCCCAGCTCGATGCGCACCTCGCGGCCGGCATATTGATGAAGCTCGATTCGCGCCGCGCCGGCGTCATCCTGAACGAGATGGAAAGCAAGGCGGCGGCCGCCCTCACCGGCATCATGGCGAGCGCTGCCCGAAGGGAAGACCCGACATGATCCGCAAACTCTTGCTGGCCATCGCCGCGGCGACACTCGCCGGCTGTGGTTCCAATCTGAAGGAGATCGGCCAGCCGCCGGCCTTATCGGCGGTCGGCTCCGGCGTCGCTTCCGGAACCCAGTCGGTCTACGAATATCCCGAAACGCCGGCCCAGCCGGTCAAGCGCTTTTCGCTTTGGAACGACCGCCAGAGCCGGCTCTTCACCGACCCGCGCGCGCTGTCGCCCGGCGACCTCCTGACGGTCGAGATCGAGATCAACGACCGGGCGAAGTTCAAGAACAGATCCGACCGCAGCCGGACATCGACCAAGTCGCTCGGCGGCGCGCTGGAATATGAATGGGACGGGATCGGCTCAGGCGGCACCGCCGACGCGAACATCGGCTCAACCTCGGCCTCGGCGGGAACAGGCGAGACCACGCGTTCCGAGACGATAGAGCTCTCGGTTGCCGCAATCGTTACCGACGTGATGCCGAACGGCAATCTGATGATCAACGGCTCGCAGGAAGTGCGGGTCAACGCTGAGCTCAGGATACTGACGATCGCCGGCATCGTGCGCCCGGTCGATATCGGGCCCAACAACACGATCTCCTATAAGCGCATCGCCGAGGCCCGCATTTCCTATGGCGGCCGGGGACGTCTGACCGAGGTGCAGCAGCCGCCTTACGGCCAACAGTTCCTCGATCAGGTCCTTCCGTTCTAGGGGAACAGGCGATGGCGATTACCGATCAGGCTCCGACACCGCCGAAAGGCCCATCGCTGCTGGTGCAGATGGCGGTGCTGCTTGGCATGACGGCCGCAGCGATCGTCCTGGGCTGGGCCTCCGGAATCTACCTGAACGGCAGCAGCGAACCTGCGGAGCCGGTAGCCCACGCCACTGAAGCCCACGGCGAAGCAGCCCCGGAAGGCGCGGAGGGGGCGCGAACGGTCGTCCCGCTCGCCTCCATCACCACCAATCTGGCCGCCCCCGAGCAGGTATGGATTCGCCTTGAGGCGTCGGTCGTGCTTGACGAGCCACAGCCGCAGGAACTGATCGAGACAATCCATCAGGATCTGCTCGCCTATCTCCGCACGGTAAAGCTGCACCAGGTCGAGGGCGCCAGCGGCTTCCAGCATCTGAAGGCCGATCTGGAAGAGCGCGCAAAAATCCGCAGCGACGGCCACGTCAAGCAGTTCCTGATCAGGACTCTGCTGTTCGAATGAAAAAACTTCTCGCCACCCTAGTCTGGCTCGCGGCGTCGGCTTCGACTGCCGAGGCGCAGCAGCTCGACCTCGGCGCCATCGGCCAGGCCGACGGCACGACCGTCGGCTACATCATCCAGATGTTCGGCCTGCTGACCATCCTGTCGGTCGCGCCGGGCCTGCTCATCATGGTGACGAGCTTCACCCGCTTCGTCATCGCCTTCTCGATTCTGAGGGCCGGCATCGGCCTGCAGACGACGCCGGCCAACCTGATCCTGATCAGCCTGTCGCTGTTCATGACCTTCTACGTGATGGCGCCGACCTTCGACCAGGCATGGAACAACGGCGTCAGGCCGCTGATGGACAACGAGATCACCCAGGCCGAGGCGCTGGAGCGGATTTCCGATCCGTTCCGGACCTTCATGGTCGCCCATGTGCGCGACAAGGACTTTGACCTCTTCGCCGACCTTGCACGGGAACGCGGCCAGACGGTGGCCGAGGAGACGGTCGACCTGCGCATCCTCGTTCCGGCCTTCATGATCTCCGAGATCAGGCGTGGCTTCGAGATCGGCTTCCTGATCGTGCTGCCCTTCCTCGTCATCGACCTGATCGTGGCGACCATCACCATGGCAATGGGCATGATGATGCTGCCGCCGACCGTGGTTTCGCTGCCGTTCAAGCTCCTGTTCTTCGTCCTGATCGACGGCTGGAACCTTTTGGTGGGCTCGCTGGTGCGCTCGTTCACCTGACGACGTGTCAGGACGCAAAATTACTCTTCATTAACCATGACGCTTATCCCTTTCGAAGGGAGTGTCGGTCATTGTGCCTGGCATGGCGGGTGGTCACGTCTCAGGCGACCATTGGCATGATGCCGCACCGTCATACCGGCCGATCCGGTATGCAAAAAGTTCCCGTGTAAAAGGTACGAGTACCCATGGCCAGCATCATGACCAACGCTTCGGCGTTGACCGCTCTCCAGAGCTTGAATTCAACCAACAAACAGCTCGAAACCACGCAGTCGCGCATCTCGACCGGCTACCGCGTCGCTACTGCTTCGGACAACGCCGCCTACTGGTCGATCGCCACGACGATGCGTTCGGACAACGCCGCGCTGTCGACCGTGCAGGATGCTCTCGGCCTCGGCGCTTCCAAGGTCGACACCGCCTACACCGGCATGAACAAGGCGATCGACACCGTCAACCAGATCAAGACCAAGCTGGTCGCGGCCAGTGGCTCGACGGACGCCGACAAGGCCAAGTACCAGATCGAGATCAAGGCTCTGCAGGACCAGCTCAAGGCCTATGCTGACGCCGCGACCTTCTCCGGCACCAACATGCTGTCGGTGACCACCGACGCCGCTGCAACCACGGCGGTCGACGTCAAGGTCGTTTCCGCCTTCAACCGGACCGCTGCCGGCGCGGCCTCGATCTCGACCATCGACATCAATGTCGAGGGTATCAAGCTCTATGAAGCCGGCACCAACGTGGGCGTCAACAAGGGCATCCTCGACTCCAATCGCACGTCGGCAGGCGTCGAAGGTGCTGCTTCGGCCCCGACTCTGGGTGCTGTTGCGGCGGGTACCGACACCTACACCGTTTCGACGATGCAGCTGACCAACGGCACGCTTTTCGCCAGCGACACCCAGATCGGCGCCATGCTCGGCGTCGTCGAAAGCGCGCTGAAGGACATGACCACGGCCGCCACCAACCTCGGCGCCGCCAAGAGCCGCATCGACCTTCAGAAGACGTTTACGTCCAGCCTGATGGACTCGATCGACCGCGGCGTCGGCCAGCTCGTCGATGCCGACATGAACAAGGAATCGACCCGCCTCCAGGCACTGCAGGTTCAGCAGCAGCTCGGCATCCAGGCGCTGTCGATCGCCAACGGCAACTCGCAGTCGATCCTGTCGCTCTTCCGCTAAGCTCCGCATCCCGGGTCGACCGGGAACCGGAACCACTTATGAATCGGGCCGCGCTTCCAGCGCGGCCCGATTTGCTTTTGTGAGCTGCCGTCGCTCCACAACAGGAGATTAACAGCCCCCGACCCGCTTAACACAGCGTTAACCATAGCTCTGTATCTATTGTTAACCATACGCTATGGCGGAGGACCGTTCCGGTCTAAGGCATGACGCCGATCCGCCGGCCGGTCAGATCGGGCATGCGCCAGCATGCCAATTCAAAGGGGATGAGTTTCGTGGCAAGCATAATGACCAACGCCTCGGCACTGACGGCACTGCAGAGCCTGAGCGCCACCAACCGCGCGATGGAAACCACGCAGGCGCGCATTTCGACGGGCTACCGCGTCGCCGAGGCGAGCGACAACGCCGCCTACTGGTCGATCGCAACCACGATGCGCTCCGACAACGCCGCTCTATCGACCGTGCAGGATGCGCTTGGTCTCGGCGCCTCCAAGGTCGACACCGCCTATACCGCCATGAGCAAGGCGGTAGAAACCGTCAACGACATCAAGGTCAAGGTCGTCGCCGCCTATGGCGCCAGCCCGGCTGACAAGGAAAAGATCCAGACCGAAATTTCCGCCCTGCAGGTTCAGCTCAAGAGCTACGCCGACTCGGCCACCTTCAGCGGCTCGAACTGGATGTCGGTCAACGCCACCGTCGCCGGCGGGCACACCGCGGCCGGCGTGCACAATGACGCGAAGATCGTTTCCTCCTTCAACCGTGATGCCTCGGGCACGGTGACGCTCGGCACGATCTCCATCAACGTCCAATCCATCAAGCTCTATGACGCCGGCGCCACCACGAACGAGACCAAGGGCATCCTCGAAGGTGTCCGGCTGGGCACCACCGGTGTGCGCGAAGACACCGCCCTCACGCCGGCCGCCAACGTCGCCATCGCCGCCACCGACGGCTACGCGGTCTCGACGCTGACCGTGAAGGGCTATTCGGACGCGCAGATTACCCAGATGCTGAAAGTGGTCGATATTGCCCTGGCGGAACTGACTACCGCAGCCACCCAGCTCGGCTCCGCCAAGAAGCAGGTCGACCTGCAGAAGCAGTTCACCACCAGCCTGATGGACTCGATCGATCGCGGCGTCGGACAGCTCGTCGACGCCGACATGAACAAGGAATCGACCCGCCTGCAGGCGCTTCAGGTGCAGCAGCAGCTCGGCATCCAGTCGCTGTCGATCGCCAACAGCAATTCGCAGAGCATCCTGGCCCTCTTCCAGAACTGACGCCGGCAAGCCTCGGGTTTTCATTCGAAACCGGGCCGCGCTCCTTGGGGACGCGGCCCGGTTTCATTTTCGCACAAGCTTCGCCGTCTAGTGTTCCTGCGGACCATCATGCGGGAGCGACCAATCCGTGCCGGAGCAGATCCAGAACATCATCTCGAACCTGCAGAGCTTCGGCCCGCGCCGGCTGGCGATCATGGCCGGCGTCGCGGCGCTCGTCCTTGCCATCATCGGCGTCGCTTCCATCTATTTGAACCGCCCCGCCTACGAGACGCTCTATGTCGGGCTGGAGCGCTCCGACGTGAACCAGATCGGCCTGGTGCTTGGCGAAGCCGGCATCGGCTTCGACGTTGCCGCGGACGGCACGGCCGTACTGGTCCCGGCCGGAAACACGGCCGCGGCGCGCATGCTGCTTGCCGAAAAGGGCCTGCCCACCAGCGCCAATGCCGGATACGAGCTGTTCGACAATGTCGGCTCGCTGGGCCTCACCTCGTTCATGCAGCAGGTGACTCGGGTGCGCGCGCTGGAAGGCGAGATCGCCCGCACCATCCAGTCGATCAACGGCATCAAGGCGGCGCGCGTCCATCTGGTCATGTCCGAGCGCGCCAATTTCCGCCGCGACGAGCAGCAGCCTTCCGCCTCGGTCATCATCCGCGCCTCGGGCGTCGATGCGGTCAAGAGCGCCATGTCGATCCGCTATCTGGTCGCCGCGGCCGTTCCCGGCCTCGACGCGAGCAAGGTGACGGTGCTCGATTCCTCCGGCACGCTGCTTGCCGCCGGCGACGATCCCAACAACAACAACGCCAGCCGCTCCTTCGGCGTAGAGCGCACGGTCGAAACCCAGATCGAGGAAAACATCCGCCGCGCGCTGACCCCCTATCTCGGCCCGGAGAATTTCCGCGCCAGCGTCAGGGCCGAGGTCAACACCGACACCAGGCAGACCGAGGAGACCATTTTCGATCCGGAATCGCGGGTCGAGCGGTCGGTCCAGATCGTCCGCGCCAACGAGAACGCAAATCGCCAGACCGCCGCCGCTCCGGCAACCGTCGAGCAGAACCTGCCCGAGGCCGTGGACGCGCCGGCAGAGGGCGGCCCGCAATCTTCCGAGCAGAGCGAGCGCAAGGAGGAAACCACCAATTACGAGATGAACTCCAAGCGTATCGCCACGGTCAGCAACGGCTATACCGTCACCAAGATGTCGATCGCCGTGGTCGTCAACCAGCAGCGCCTCGCCGCCATTCTCGGCAAGGACGCGACGCCCGAGCTGGTTGCGGCGCGCATCGAGGAAATCCGTAAGGTGGTCGCCTCCGCGACGGGCATGAACGAGGCGCGCGGCGACGTCATCAACGTCTCGTCGGTGGAATTCATCGACGGCCTCGACGGCGTCGAGATCGCCGAACCCGGCCTGCTCGACAAGGCCGGCCAGCATGTCGGCACCATGATCAACGCAAGCGCCTTCGTGGTCGTCGTTTTCCTCGTCATCTTCTTCGGGCTGCGGCCACTCGCGGCCTCGCTCGGCAAACCGGCGCCGGCGGCGATCGCCGGGCCGAGCTTCGACGCGGTGCAGCGGTCCCTGCCCCTGCCGGATGCCGATCAGGCGGCCCAGGCCGCGTCAGCCGGCGCCTTGCCCGGCGCGCGCGCGCAAAATCCGCTCGACGATCTTCGCCAGAAGATACGGCCGGCGCCGCAGGAGCGCCTTGCCCGCATGGTCGATCTGAATGAGGAACGCACCGCCCAGATACTGCGCAAATGGGCGCATCAGGAAGCGGTCAGCTGATGGCCGCGCTGGCGCTCTTCGACGTTCTCACCGATTTCGGCAAGCGCCCGAACCGGGCCGGCGCGCCTTCTGAGCTGCCGCGATCGGATGCGCCGAGTGGATTTTCCGCTCCAGCGGCGCCCCCGCCAAACCTCTCCGAGATGGTCGCCGAGGAAGTCGCGCGCGCCGAACTCGCCCTCGAACAGCGGCTTTCGCTGGCGCATGAAGCGGCGCTCGAGGCCGAGCGCCAGGCGCATGCCGCCGAGATCGAAGCGCTCATGCACCGTTTCGGTGAGGAAGCGGGCCACACGATCGTGGCGCGGGTAGCCGAAATGGAAGGCCGCGTCAGCGATCTCGCGACGTCCGCCGCGGCGCGCATATTGGGTGGGTTGCTGACCGACGACCTGTGCAAGCGCTCGCTGGACAGCCTCGCCCGCTCCATCCGCGCCGCAATCGGCGACGCCGAGGCGGTGCGCATTCAGGTGCGCGGCCCGCAGTCGCTGTTCGAGACGTTGCAGCAGGCGCTCGGCGACCGCGCCGGCAGCTTCGACTTCGTCGAGGCGCCTGGCCTCGACCTGACCGTCTCCATCGACGGCAATCTGTTCGAGACCCGGCTGTCGGAATGGTCCGGCGCCGTGCAGGAGATCCTGTCTTGAGTTCAGTGGAAATAGGCGACGTCAAGCACGAGATCGTCATCGTCCGGCGCATGCACAGCGACGACGAGGACGCCCATCACGGCGGCGTATGGAAGATCGCCTTCGCCGATTTCATGACGGCGATGATGTGCTTCTTCCTGGTGATGTGGCTGATCAACGCCTCCAACGAGCAGATCCGGGCATCGGTCGCGAGCTATTTCAATCCGGTCAAGCTGATCGACCGCAACTCCAGCCGCAAGGGCCTGGAGGACATCGGCGACGGCCCGCATTTTTCCGGCAACGCGCCCGAGAGCCCGGAAGTATCCGCCGAGAAGGCCGGCAATGGCGGGCAGGCGACCGCCGGACAAAATGATAAGCTCCACTCGGCCAAGGACGAGAACGAAGCCGCCGCCCATTCCGACCAGAATCTCTTCGCCGACCCCTATGCCGTGCTGGCCGAGATAGCCACCAACACCGATGCCCGGCAGAACATCAGCAGCAAGGGCGATGGCGGCGCCGAGGAAGCCGGGCCGGCGACCGGCGCCTCGGGGGGCGAATCCTACCGCGATCCGTTCGCGCCCGATTTCTGGTCGCAGCAGATGGCGACTCCCGCTCCCGCCGATGCGAGCGCCGAGCGGCCCGAGGAGAAGGGCGAAGCCGAAGCGGACGATCCGGCCGCCGACCTGACGGCACCGAGCGTCAACGCCCCTTCTGCCCGCGATGGAGCCAACGACAATTCGGCCGAAGCCCTGCGCGAGCAGGCGAAGCCGGACCCGGTCGAAGCTCTGCTCGACGCGGCCAAACCTGAAGCTGCCAAGGGCGCACCGACCAAAGCCACGCTAGAGGCGGCCGAGCAGATAAGGCAGGAGCTTGCGGCAGCCTTCGAACCCGGCGACCCCTTGCTGGAAGGCATTTCCGTCACGGCTACCGACGAAGGCATCGTGATTTCGGTCACTGACCAGCTCGATTTCGGCATGTTCGAGATCGGCTCGGCCGTGCCCCGGCGCGAACTGGTGCTGGCTATGGAAAAGATCAGCAAGGCGATCAGCGCGCAGAAGGGCACGCTCGTCATCAGCGGCCATACGGATGCCAGGCCGTTCAAGGGCGAGGCCTACGACAATTGGCGCCTCTCCACGGCCCGCGCTCACTCCGCCTACTACATGCTCGTGCGCGGAGGCCTGGACGAGCAGCGGATCAAGGAAGTCGCGGGCTTCGCCGACCGCAAGCTGAAGGAATCCCGCGAACCGATGGCGGCCGCGAACCGTCGCATCGAGATCCTGCTGGAAAACGGCGAATGAGGATTGGGGCTGCACTCCGCGGCGCTGTCGGGCTTGCGCTCGCCGTGGGCTTGCAGCCCGCGGACGCGCTTGCGGCCGGCGGCAGCGATTTGCAGCCGTTCCAGATGGTCCGGTCGCTTCAGCTCGTGCAGGACCGCATCGCCGACGGCGATCACGCCGCCCTGCCCATGCAGCGCAAGCTGCTCGAGATGATCGACGCCAAGCTGCGCGAAGGCGACCGCGAGCAGCTCGGCGACCCGCGTAATTTCCGGGCCATGCTCGTCTACGCCATGAGCGGCGGCAATCCGGCCACGATCGAGGCGGTGATGGCGCGGCTCGATCTCGACGACACCGAAAAAGGCATCGGCGCCGGCGTCCTGAACTATCTGACCGGCCGCCCGAAGGCAGCCCAGGCGGCGCTCGCGTCGGTCGACCCCATGCAGGCGCCGGCCGAACTCGGCGCGTTCGTGGCGCTGGTGAAGGGATCGCTGGTCGCGCTGGAGCATCCCAAGCCGGCGCTGGCGCTGTTCGATCAGGCTCGCCTGCTGGGGCCGGGCACGCTGGTCGAGGAAGCGGCCCTTCGCCGGACGGTCGGCATTTGCGGCACGATCGGCGACCCGGAGCGCTTCCTGGCCGCCTCGGCCCAATATGTCCGGGGTTATCTCCGCTCGCCCTATGCAAGCCAGTTCGCCGATTCGTTCGTGTCCGGCGTCGTCGCACTCCATGCCTCGATCGATCTCGAACGGGTCGAAAGGATCGTGGCAATGATGGACCCGGAACAGCAGCAGGTCGTCTATCTGCGCGTCGCGCGCCGCGCCGCCATCGATGGACTGAAGGAGCTTTCGGCCTTTGCCTCGGAGAAAGCCGAACGCAAGACCCCCGGCAGACGGCAGGAGGAGGACCCCCGCGCCCTTCTCTATTCCAGCCTCGCCTCGATAACGTCGGTCTCGATCGAGGAGGTACAGGCCAAGATCGAACGAATCGACCGGGCGAGATTGTCGCCGGACGACCGGAGGCTTCTCGACGCGGTGCGCGCGGTCGCGGCGGAAGTCATTGCCGAGCCTCCCGCTCCCAATCCCAAGGTCGTCATGCTGCCGGCCGGGGAGGCTGACTCGCCGGCCGTCGTGCCGGTAACCGGCGCCGATCCTGCTCGCGCTGGCGGCGTACTGGTGGCAGCGCCGCAGCCCACCCCCGCCATAGGCAAGACCGGCGAGGCCGTCTCGCCCGAGGATCCAGCCAATGTGCTGGTTACGGAAACGCGCAAGAAACTCGACGCGATCGACAAACTTCTTGGGGAAGCCGCCAAATGACCACCAGCGTCAAGCAAGCCGGGACGGCGCTGCCGGAGCGGGCGAAAGCCGACGCGCCGCGCCAGAACGGCAAGGGCGGCGAGACCGGCTTTGCCGAGGCGGTGAAGTTCGGAGCGCCCGGCAAACAGACGCGCCCTTCCACCACGGAAGCAGCCGACGATTTGCGCCGGCCCCGTTTGAACGTCGCGTTCAATGTCCCCGACCGGACCGCTGGCGAACCGCATGCAGCCGGAGCAACCGACGCACGTCGCCAGTGGGAACTCCCTGTCGGCCACAGGGACGCCGATGGCAGTATAGATCCCAAATTAGAGTCTGCGGAACAACAGGAAGCTCCGGAAGAGCGAACCGCGACCGCATCGGAAACGATGCCGATCGCGTTCAGGCCGCCGCTTCCGCCGATGGTTTTGCTGGGCTTTGGCCGGCCAGAGGCTGGCGCGGCATCCGATGGCGATCTTAATTCGCTGACCGCACCTGCTTTCTTGCAGGCAGGCACCGCATCGCCGCCGCCCAGCGGCCCGAACAAACCAGGTGCCGTGCCGGTCGAAGCTGCGGCGGTCGCGCAACTCGCGGCTGAACGGTGGACGAAGGCCGCCGGCAAGGAAGGCGAATCAAGCCTGTACCAGCCTCGCTCGGAGATCTCGCCATGAAGCCGCCGGCCGGGGCTCACTCCGGCGCAGCCTCGACCAACGAGACCGCTAAGCCGGTAGCTGCCGAATCCGCGACAGGCTTGGACGTCACCACCGCAAGCATCACGATCGCCCGTGATTCGTTACGCGAAAATGCTCCTGATGCACCCATTCAGCCCGGTCGCGTCACTGTCCTTGCCCAGCAGAACATCCCCGCGCCCGCAGCACCGGCAACGACGGCCGCTCCCCTTTTAGCGGCCATTGCGGCGGACGGATCGTGGCGGGAACTTGCCGCCACGGCCGATCTGCGCTTGTCGGCGGATCAGAACGCCGTCGCTTCGACGCACTCCCTCAAGGTTCAGTTGCATCCGGCGGAGCTCGGAGTGGTCACCGCCAGCCTGCGTTTTGCGGGGGACCAGCTGACCATCGAATTGCAGGTTGAATCGATCGAGGCGCAGCAGCGTCTGAGCGCCGACTCCGAGGCTATCGTGAAGTCGCTGCGGGCACTCGGATTGGAAGTCGACCGCATCACCATCCAGCAATCAGCAGTTGTACAGGCACCGAATACCCGAGCCGATACAAACGCAGGCCAGAGCGGTCAGCAGGCGTCGGACCGGCAGTCTTTCAATGCGGCGGGTTCCGGCGGCGGCAACGGCCAGGCCGGCGGCCAGCAATCCGGAAGGAGCACCAGCAATGGCGCGCAAGCCTCTCAGAACGTCGCGTCCGGCGGTGTGGATCGGACTGGCGGCGGCCTTTACATCTAGCGTCGTCGGCATACGGTCGGCGGCCGCCCAGAACCCCTGCGAACCCGAAATCCTCCGCGCCGCCGACCGTTATGGCGTGCCCGCCGGTATCCTCTATGCCGTTGGCCTGACCGAGACCGGACGGAAAGGCAGCCTGCAGCCCAATGCCTTGAACATAGAAGGAAAAGCCGTCTTTCCGGCGACTGCAGGAGAGGCTGTTGCGACATTCGAAAGCGCTCGCAGGGGCGGCGCGAAGCTCATCGATCTCGGCTGCATGCAGATCAACCATCATTACCATTCGGAGAATTTCCGCGACGTCGAGGAGATGCTCGATCCGCGCCGCAACGTCGATTATGCGGCGCGATTTCTGGCGCGGCTGCATCAGCGCCACCAGACCTGGTCGATGGCGGTAGCCCGCTATCACGCCGGTCCCGACAACGACCCGGCGCAGAAGCGTTACGTCTGCCGCGTCATCGCCAACATGGTCGCAACGGGCTTCGGCAAGTGGACCGAAAACGCCAGGGCCTTCTGCAACCGATAGGCGCAATTCACCGCTTACCCCACAACCACGCCGGTTCTCGCCCGGAAACTTCCGGCGCAACCCTGGCTGCTCCAGACTCCCAAGAAACTAGCTACAAGAAATGACGGTTGTTCAGGAATAACGTCAACCGCTACCCCTTTCCTCACTGAAATTGCAGATGATTCGGAGGGCGGGCCGATGATCGTTATCGTGGACGAGCGAAAGCTCGTCACTGAGGGATACAACTCACTTTTCGACCGAGAAGGCGTCGCAAGCGCAGGCTTCGCGTCGGGCGAATTCGACGAATGGGTCGAAAGCGCAGCCGACGAGGACGTCAAATCAGTGCGGGCGTTTTTGATCGGAGATTGTGGCGAAGATACGGTCTCTCCGCGCAAAATTCGTGGCAGGACCGGCGCGCCGGTCATTGCGCTCAGCGACCACCACTCACTCGAGAACACGCTCAGGCTCTTCGAATCCGGCGTTGACGACGTGATCCGCAAGCCAGTGCACATCCGCGAGATCCTGGCGCGCATATCGGCGATCCGCCGCCGCGTCCAGGAAGAGGCGAGCTTCACCGAAATTGGCGCGATGCGCATTTTCCTCGACGGCCGCGACCCGGAAATTGCCGGGCAGCCGCTGCCCCTGCCGCGCCGCGAGCGCCGCATCCTCGAATATCTGGCGAGCAATCGCGGCCGCCGCGTTACCAAGACCCAGGTGTTCAATGCCATCTACGGCATCTTCGACGAAGAGGTCGAGGAGAACGTCGTCGAGAGCCACATCAGCAAGCTTCGCAAGAAGCTGCGCGAGAAGCTCGGCTTCGATCCGATCGATTCGAAACGCTTCCTCGGCTACCGGCTGGTCGGCTGATGGCCGGCTTCGGCAGGCTGCTAACCGCCAGCCTCGCGCAAGTCAAAAGCGCTAGCGTTGTGACCTGCGGCCTGGAAATCGAGGAGATGGTTCGATGAGCCTTTATGGAATGATGCGCACCGGCGTTTCGGGCATGAACGCCCAGGCCAACCGGCTCTCTGCCGTCGCCGACAACATCGCCAATTCGAGCACGACCGGCTACAAGCGCGCCACCACCGAATTCGCCTCGCTGGTGCTGCCCAGCACCAACGGCAACTACGCCTCCGGCGGCGTCACCACCTCGATCCGCAATTCGATCAGCCAGCAGGGCGACCTGAAATTCACCACGTCGGGCAGCGACCTGGCAATCAGCGGCAACGGCTTCTTCGTCGTCCAGGGTGCCAACGGCACGCCGGTGCTGACCCGGGCCGGCTCCTTCGTCCCCGATGGCCAGGGCCGGCTGGTCAATGCCGCCGGCTATCAGCTCCTCGGCTACAGCTTCGCCAACGGCGAGCCGAGCGCGGCCGCAAACGGCTTCGGCGGCCTGGAACCGGTGACGCTCGCGCAGAACGAGCTCGTCGCCTCGCCGACCACCACCGGCGTCTTCACCGCCAATCTGCCGGCCGGCGCCGACATCGTTCCGGCCGCCAACCGTCCGTCGGCCAATGCGGCGACCGCCACCTATTCGGCCAAGTCCTCGCTGATGACCTACGACAATCTCGGCGGCGAGGTCCTGCTCGACGTGTACTTCACAAAGACCGGCGCAAACACCTGGGAAGTCGCGGTCTTCAATCAGGCGAACGCCGCCCCCAATACCTCATTCCCCTATACCGCGCCGGCGTTGGCCACCCAGACGCTGAGCTTCAATGCGACGGACGGCAAGCTGACCGGGCTCAGCGCCACCGACATTACGGTTGCGATCCCTGGCGGCCTGTCGCTCGATCTGGATCTCGCCAAGACGACGCAGCTGGCGGAGACGTACACACTGCTCGACGCCAAGGTGAACGGCAATGCGCCGAGCGCCATCGAGGGCATCGAAATAAGCCAGGACGGCACCGTCTTTGCAAATTACGAAAACGGCTCGTCGCGGGCGCTCTACCGCATTCCGCTCGCCAGCGTCCCAAGCCCCGACCAACTGACCGTGCTGACGGGCAACGTCTTTACCGAAGGTCCGGAATCCGGCGCGGTGCAGATCGGCTTCGCCAACGAGGCCGGGCGCGGCAGCGTGATGTCGGGCGCGCTGGAAAACGCCAACGTCGACGTCGCCGAAGAACTGACCAACATGATCGAGTCGCAGCGCAGCTACACCGCCAACTCGAAGGTGTTCCAGACCGGCGCCGACCTCATGGACATCCTGGTTAACCTGAAGAGGTAAGCCGCAAGGCGAGAGCCTGATTGAGATAAAGCATGTCGCTGTCCACTGCACTAAGCATCGCACAACAGTCAATTCTGAATACCGGACGTCAGACAAGCGTCGTTTCTCGCAATGTCCTGGACAGCCAGAACCCCGATTACACGCGCCGCTCGGCCGTGGTGTCGAGTTCGGCGCCTGGCGCCCGCGTCGTCGAGATCCACCGCGCGACCAACGAGCAGCTCTTCCGCCAGAACCTTTCGGCGCAGTCCGCCTGGAGCGGCCAGAGCGCGCTCTACTACGGCATGGAGCAGCTTGGCCTGGCAGTGAACGGCGTCGACAACGCCACCTCGCCGGCTAATGCGATCGGCGAATTGCAGAAGGCGCTGCAGCTCTACTCCGCCACGCCGTCGAACGGCAATCTCGCGGCGAACGCGATCAACGCCGCCCGCCAGGTGGTCCGCGGCCTGAACGAAGCCTCCACCACCATCCAGACCTTCCGGGTCCAGACCGACCAGGAGATCGCGACCGCCGTCAACGAGCTGAACACGCTGCTCGCCGACTTCCAGGCTGCCAACAACAACGTCATCAACGGCACCCGCGCCGGCCGCGACGCCTCGGACGCGCTGGACCAGCGCGACGCCATCCTGAAGAAGATCGCCGACTACGTTCCGGTCTCCAGCTTCAAGCGCGGCGACAACGACATGGTGCTGATGACCATGGACGGCACGACGCTGTTCGAGGCCGTGCCGCGCACTGTCAGCTTCCAGCAGTCGACGGCCTACGCGGCCGGCATGACCGGCAACGCCGTCTATGTCGACGGCGTGCCGATCGCCACAGCCACCGGCGGCAACACCAATGCATCCGGCAAGCTCGCCGGCTTGGTACAGCTTCGCGACAGCGTTTCCTCGACGATGCAGAGCCAGCTCGACGAGATCGCGCGCGGCCTGATTACCGCATTCGCCGAGACCGACCAGACCGGCGGTGTCGCCCCCGATGCGCCGGGGCTTTTCACCTGGCCGGGAGCGCCGGGCATGCCGCCGGCCGGAACGCTGGTCGACGGCCTCGCCGGAACCATCCGCCTCAACGCCGCGATGGACCCTGACGCCGGCGGCAACCCGCAATTGCTGCGCGACGGCGGCGCCAACGGCGTGGCCTATGTCGCCAACACCACCGGCGGCGCCTCCTATGCTGAACTGCTGATCGCCTACGGCGACCGTCTCGAACAGCCGATCGCCTTCGACAATGCCGCCGGCAATGGCGCGAATTCCAGCCTGGTCAACTATTCCACCAGTTCCATAGGCTGGTTCGAAGGCCTACGGAAAGAGGCGTTCGGGGCGGCCGAATCCAAGGAGGCGCTGGCGGTGCGCACCGCCGAGGCGCTGTCCAACGAGACCGGCGTCAACGTGGACATGGAAATGTCGCTGCTGCTCGATCTCGAACATTCCTACGAGGCTTCCGCCCGCCTGATAAAGGCGGTCGACGAGATGCTGGCCGCGCTTCTGGCGGCGGTGAGGTAGCGCGATGAAGATGTCATTCGTCTCCTCCGCCGCCGTATCGCAGGCGATGCGCTATTCGCTGGTCCGCTCGCAGGGCGACCTCGTCAACGCGCAGAAGGAGGTCTCGACCGGCAAGGTCGCCGACGCCGGCCTGGCGCTCGGCGCGCGCACCGCATCGTCCATCTCGTTTGCGCGCGACTTCGAACGGCTGAACGGCATCGTCGATTCCAACGGCCTGGTCTCGTCGCGCCTGTCCGCCACGCAGAAGGCCCTTGACCAGGTCACCCTGGCCGCTCAGGATTTCCTCGCCACGCTCACCTCCGCCTCGTCCGGCGACGCGCTCTCCGATGTCACCCAGGCGAGCGGCCAGGCCACGCTCGAGGCACTCACCGCGCTGCTCAACAGCAGCTTCAACGGCGAGCACCTCTTCGCCGGCACCAACACCGACGTGAAGCCGCTCGACGATTTCACCGCGCCGGGCTCCACGGCCAAGGCGGCGTTCGATGCGGCCTTCCTCGCCCATTTCGGCTTCGCGCAGAACGATCCGGCAGCAAGCGCCATCACCAAGCCGGATATGGAGGCGTTCCTCACCTCCGTCGAGCCGCAATTCACCGGCGCCGGCTGGCAGGCCAACTGGTCGAACGCCACCGACCAGGCGATCGTCAGCCGCATCGCGCTCAACGAGACGGCGGTGACGTCGGTCAGCGCCAACAATGACGGCGTGCGCAAGCTCGCCATGGCCGCCGCGACGATCAGCGATCTCCTGTCGAGCGAAGTCAGCCTCGCGGGCCAATCGGCCGCAATCGCGCGGGCGGTCACGTTGGTGGGCGAGGCGATCAGTGATCTCGGCACGCTGCGGGCCGAGACCGGCATCACCGAAAAGCGGGTGGCGGACGCAAGCCAGCGCATAAAACTGCAGTCGGACCTGTTCGAGCGGCAGATCCTCAACCTCGAAGGCGTCGATCCCTACGAGGCCTCGACCCGTGTCGCCGACCTGCTCGCCCACATCGAGACGTCATACGCACTCACCGCGCGCATACAGCAACTGAGCTTCCTGGAGATTCCTGGGGTAGGGGCACAATGTATCAATTTTCCTATGCCGACATTCAGACCGAATCAGTGGCCGACGCCAAGGACCGCGAGCGGCAGTTGCTGACCCGATCGATCGATCTCCTGACCACGGCAAGCTCGGTGGGCACCGACTCGATGGAAGCGATCGAGGCGCTTCACTTCACCAACCGCGTCTGGACCTCCTTCGTCGAGGATCTCGGCAATCCCGAAAACGCCCTGCCCAAGGAGCTGCGTGCCAACCTGATCTCGATCGGCTTGTGGCTGCTGCGCGAGACCGAGGAGGTGCGCCAGGGCCGCTCCGACAATTTCGAGGGGCTGATCGAGGTCTCGCAGATCATCCGGGACGGCATCCAATGAAGAACACGCTGAAACTTTCGCTGAAGCCCAACGAGAAGATTTATCTCAACGGCGCCGTCATCAGCGTCGACCGCAAGGTGACGATCGAGCTTCTGAACGACGTGCAGTTCCTGCTGCAGAACCACGTGCTGCAGCCGGGCGAGGCCTCGACCCCGCTGCGCCAGCTCTATTTCATGCTGCAGGTGATGCTGATGGAACCGGCCGGCGCGGTCCAGGCGCGCGACATGTTCCGCAGGTCGCTGCCGCTGCTTCTGGCGAGCTTCGACGACCAGCATATCTGCGCCACCCTGAAGCAAGTCGACCGGCTGGTCGGCGAAGGCCATGTCTACGAGGCGCTGAAGGCGATCCGCGGGCTCTATCCGCTCGAGGCGCAGGCGCTCGGCGTCGCCAACGCCATGCCGGAAGCGCCCCGCCCCATCGCCGTCGGAGAAAACTGATGAACGTCCAGATGAACACTCAGGCGCCGTCGAACACCAACGCGACGGACCAGACCTCGAAGACGGCGGTCGACTACCAGTCCTTCCTGAAGCTGCTGGTCGCCGAGATGAAGAACCAGGATCCGACCAACCCGATGGATTCGACGCAATATGTGGCGCAGCTCGCCGCGTTCTCGCAGGTCGAGCAGTCGGTGCAGATCAACACCAAGCTCGACCAGCTCCTGCAGTCCTCGACGCTGGCGCAGGCCGACGCCCTGATCGGGCGCACCGTCACCTCCGCCGACGGAAAGATCACCGGCAGGGTGGCCGAAGTCCGGCTCTTGTCCGACGGCATCGTCGCAGTGCTGGAAGGCGGCAAGGAAATCACCATGGGCCCCGGCGTAAAGATCGCGCCCAGCGCGTCATGAGGAGCAGACCTATTGTAGGCCCATTGTCTCGCCGCCTGGCGGGTGTTGAGATTCAGGTCAGGCCGTGCCGGATCGAAGAGGGCGCGCAGCGACCAAAATGGCGAGTTTCGAGAACCGGAACGGAGCGTACGTTTAAGTACGTGAGTACCGGAAGCGCAGAAATCGCCATTTGCAGGCCGGCATCACCTGAATATGAACACACCCCATGAACGAGGCCGACGCCCTCGACATTGTCAAGTTCGCCATCTGGACGGTGCTGACCGCGTCGGGTCCGGCGGTCGCCGTCGCCATGCTGGTCGGCGTCGCCATCGCGCTGGTCCAGGCGCTGACCCAGATCCAGGAAATCACGCTCACCTTCGTCCCGAAAATCGTCGCCATCATGCTGGTGGTGGCGTTCACCGGCCCGTTCATCGGCAGCCAGATCTCGGCCTTCACCAATGTGATCTTCGAGCGGATCGAGACCGGGTTTTAAAGCCAGTTTTCCCGGCACGCTGAGCTAATTGTTGTCCGCGTTGCGCCCATTTCCAGACATTCCCGATGTTTTCAGGAGCGGACCTGCGCGGGCCGCTTAATTCTCCGTCACTGATAGCCAGAATCGTCAGCTTTACACCTTCCAGTTCAGCATGGCGGTCGATCGGCCCGCTCGGACAAAGTTTTGGAAGCGCGGACGCGCCAGGAGGCTGAGCGGGGTGTCTAGCGCGTCTTCCCGACAGGGAGTATGGTCCGTTCTATCGTCGGCGATAGCAATTGGTGATCCGGCGATGAGAGGGGACGCTCTCCGCCATTTTTGGAGCGTGCCCGCTTATGCCAAGTCTCGAACGTGCCGCGGCCTTGGGTGTCTATTCCCCCGAACAACTTGCCGCCCTGAGAGCCATTTTCCAAGAGGCATGCGCCTCATTGGAGCTCGACCCCGATTCGCCTGAAGCCGACAGCATGGCGGCGAAGATCCTCACCGCCTTCAGACTAGGCTATGTCGACAAAGAGACAATGCTGGCATCGCTCCTCGGGACGCCGAATGAGCATCCATAGGTGGGCCCCGTGCCAGCCAACCAGGAACGCTCGACACCTCTGGTTGGCCGTGATCGAGGGCGCGTGATGATCAGGCCTCGGTGTATCTCTCCCTGATATAAACAAGAGCTTCGTCGAGAGAGTTGAACGGCTTCATACGCCCGGTAATCCCACCGTGCTCTCCATGCAGCACCTGGACGCGCCAGCCATCCTCCTGGCGGATTAGTTTGATTGTGGAGCCCACCGCCAGTGTGTGTGTGCCAGTCTCCATCCGCGCCTCCTAGTGTCAGCATACCAGAGATAGGCTGCGCCAGTTCGAGGGCAATGAACGGAGGGGAGGGTAAATCCTGGGCTCCCTGAGCGTGGTGGGAACTTTCTTCGCGTCCAGAATATGTCGAATTCATAGCAGATCTGGTTTTCGAGGGAACGCGCCGGTCGGCCAGGGCCCCTTTCGAGTTCCATAAGAACTTCCTAAAGGAACAAATTTTGTCGAGCAGAGTTTTGAGCAGCTTCGCCGGGCGGAAGTGCTTGTTCTCGGCTTGCTTCGACCGCAATGCGACGCTCCAACAGTCGTTTATGTACGGAGGAAATTATGAGAATGCATCTTTCCGGCATCGCGGCCGGGCTCCTGCTTCTGGGTAGTGTCGGCATGGCAACTGCTCAGACCGTCGTAATCGCTCCTGAACAGGAGACCGTCATTCGGGAATACGTGACGAAACAGAAAGTAGCGTCGGTCGAGCTGCCTGCCGATGTCAAGATTGAAGTCGGAGCGACTCTGCCGGAGACGGTCGAGTTGCACAAAATCGACGCTCCCGACGTCGAGTATAGTTACGTCGTGGCCGGCGGACAGACAATTCTGGTCGAGCCAGAGACGCGAAAGATCGTGCATATCATGAAGTGACCCTTGGATTGATTCACATTTTAGCTTCAGCCGAGCCGTCGGCTCGGCTGAGTTCTCCGCGAGCGGGAGCCGCAAAGCATTGGTCGTTTAGAGCGCGTTTCTCTCCAGAAATGCGCTGTTCACGCCTTATTACAAGCTGTGACATCAGTTGAAATCTTTTTTGGCAACCATTCCGTAGGCGAGACTTTTTCCGGGCCTCATGCTCATTAGAGCAAGCTAATAAGGGAGAAGAAAAATGCCCAGAAAACTCGTAGCCTACTCGGCAATTGCCATAGCTCTTGGATTTGGACTCACCGCCCCGAGCCATGCTCAAACAGAAGGCGTGGAAGGCGCCGTCGGAGGAGTCACAGGTGCCATAGGAGGTGCCACCGAGGGCGTGACCGGCAGGGCCGGAGATGTGACCGCAGACCAGGGAGGCCAGAATCGGAACGTCGGCGCCGGCCAGGTTGCAGGTGCTCAGCAAGGTCGTCAGGCGGCTGGTCAGGCGAACTTCGGCAATCTCATTGCCGCGCTGAACAACGTCAGCGTTCAAGCGCAGAATGTCAGAGCCCTTGAGAACGTGAATGTCGTCGATGTGGTCGATGTGAACAACGTCGCGTCGGGCAACAATGTCCAGATCCTGAACAATGCGCTCAACAAGAATGATGTCGATATCAATGTGCTGCGGGACGCCATCAACGACAACAAGGTCTTGAACAACGCGCTTCAGAACGCCAACGTCAATGTCAACGATGTGGTCGCTGTTAACGTGCTGAGCGGAGGCGACATCGTCGTCTTCACCCGGTAAGGGCCCGTTCTAAACGGGTCAGCGTCTGGCGCAGAAGGCAAAAAAGAAAAAGCCGGCCTTGCGTCGGCTGAAATAGGACGGGCTTAGGGGTTTGGCATGGGATAGCCCGTCTATGCTGCCAAACGTCTGAGAACGACTTCGGTTCTTCTCTGACCCGGTAAAACCTCCAGCGCATGGAATTTGCACCACATTGGAACCTAATTTGCCCAATGATTGTTGATAGTTACTCGGCGCTGTTGGGGAACAGGCAGAGCGGGCAGATCGCCGGATGAAACGTCCCTTCCTTCTGTCGATCTGCCCTCCACCATACGTTTCCGGTGAGATCGGATCGCTAGGGCTGCCGATCGTTCAGGGGAACAAGCCGAAGACCTGTCCAGTTTCGCCTGCAAACCCGTCTCAGATCATTGCGGATCTCCGCACTGTCCAGAACGTCAGCGGCCTCGGGATAGCCTTCGTTCTTCAAGGCTGAAATGATGGTTCGCGGGTCCACGTGGCACCCGCTAGAAGCCAATTCGTAAGCACGGGTGTAGATATAGTCTTTGCGCTTGTCGTCCATCAGTGCCTGCCCGCGCGCTGCTTCTGACCAGCGGTTGGGGGCCCGACCCGCCGGCATTCCTTTAGGCTTTTTAAACTCTAGCTCAATACAGCCCCAACGACGGTCACCGTGATCCAAAGGCCAATGATCGGCGCGAGCAACCAGCGCGCTTCATAGAGACTTCTATCCATTAGAACCTCCTAATATTTCGGCATCAACGAGCGCTGGTCGCAAAGTGTTCCCTAACGTCCCGTAACGGCTGCAATGAAACGAACGGTTAGGCCGCCGACGCGCGTAAACTCCGCCCGTAAATGTCTGGATTAGGTCGGAGCGCTGGTTCGGCCGAATGTCCAGTTTCTGAAAGGAAAATCGGCCCCGGAGGTCCGGCAAGGTCACGACCTGCCATTAGCGGCCGTGAACGTTTTTGGACCTGGCAAGGCTCCAAACAAAAAAACTTATCCACCCCCTCCACACCTCCCTTATTCTCATCGGCAGTTTCTCCCGCGGGAACGCCGGTCGCGACGGTGATCTGTGGGGAGGAACCGGCGCCTCCGGTGGCGGGCTAACGTAGCCTGCCGCCCGGGGAGGCTCCGTCCAAGGGTTCCCCTCGGGACAATACGGTCCCGGCGTGCTGGACGAGCACACAGGCGGGACCGGCAAAGGCGGTGGCGAAGCCACCGCCGAGAGGGCGTAAGGCCGAAAGGCCGAAGCGTCGTCACAGCCGGTCGCGCGCAGCGGAGCGGGCGGGGACAGAAATCGCCGGCGGGGCGCGAGATTCGCGCCACGTTACTTATAGTTAGGAGGCACGGCCTCGCGCCCCGCTTCCCGACCACCTCCTCATCCTGAGCTTGTCGAAGGATGGCGAGCGTTCTTTGACAATGGCCAGGCCGGAAACGCAGCGTGGCAAGGGAGAGGTGCGTGCCGGGGACGGTTTACTTTCCTTCCGCAGAAAGGCGGCGGCACTCGACGGGTTCGCGCAAGCGAAAAAGGCCGCCTCCCACCTTCGCGCAAGCTTGGCCGCCTACCCTGCCATCGCCGGTCCGCGCGTTTGCCGCCCGGCTGTCGGACGGGCGTGGACAGAAAATGGCTATTTCGGAAACTTTTCCCGCAGGGAACCCCGCCAAGAACGGCCGCGACATCTTCTTCGCGCTCGGCATCGTCGTCATCCTGGCGGTGCTGTTCCTGCCGATCCCGGCCTTCATGATCGACATCGGCCTCGCCTTCTCCATCGCGCTGTCGGTGCTGATCCTGATGGTGGCGCTGTGGATCCAGCGGCCGCTCGACTTCTCGTCCTTCCCGACGATCCTGCTGATCGCGACGATGCTCAGGCTTTCGCTCAACATCGCCACCACCCGGATGATCCTGTCGGAGGGCAATGAGGGCACGCACGCCGCCGGCTACGTCATCAGCGGCTTCGCCCGCCTGGTGATGTCGGGCGATTTCGTAATCGGCCTTATCGTTTTCCTGATCCTGATCGTGGTCAATTTCATCGTCATCACCAAGGGCGCGAGCCGCATCGCCGAGGTCGGCGCGCGTTTCACGCTCGACGCCATCCCCGGCAAGCAGATGTCGATCGACGCCGACCTTTCGGCCGGCATGATCGACGACAAGACCGCGCAGCATCGCCGCCGCGAGCTGGAGGAGGAAAGCTCCTTCTTCGGCTCGATGGATGGCGCCTCCAAATTCGTGCGCGGCGACGCCATCGCCGGCATCATCATCACCGCCATCAACATCGTCGGCGGCATCGCCATCGGCTATTTCCGCCACGACATGGGCATGGCCGAAGCCTCCGACGTGTTCATAAAGCTCTCGGTCGGCGACGGCCTCGTCACCCAGATCCCGGCGCTGATCGTCTCGCTGGCGGCAGGCCTTCTGGTCTCCAAGGGCGGCACGCGCGGCTCCACCAACCAGGCGGTATTCGGGCAGCTCGGCGCCTATCCGCGCGCGCTCTATGTCGCGGCGGTGTTGCTCGTGGTGCTCGGCCTGATGCCCGGCCTGCCGATGTTCCCTTTCGTGGCGCTCGCCGCTTCGATGGCCGCAGTCGGCTACGTCATCCCGATGCAGCACAACCGGCGCATCGCCGAGGCAAACGCCGCTGACGAAGAGGAGAAGGCCGTCAAGGAGCATGAGGAGAAGAACTCGGTCAAGGCTTCGCTCAAGACCGCCGAGATCGAACTCCTGATCGGCAAGCAGCTCTCGGCCAAGCTCCTGGTCTCGCATCAGGAATTGGCCTTCCGCATGGCCAAGATGCGCAAGAAGTTCGCTTCGCAATACGGCTTCGTCGTGCCGGAGGTGCGCCTGACCGATGACCTGACGATCCCGGGCAAGAGCTACCAGATCAAGATCCACGGCACCGTCGTCGCCGAATACCAGATGCGCGTCGGCGAGATCATGGTGCTGCTCGGTGCGCGCGAGATGCCCGCGATCCCCGGCGAGGAGGTGCGCGAGCCGGCCTTCGGCATGCGCGCCTATTCGGTGCCGGAAATGTTCGGCGAGGATCTTAAGCGCGAGCAGTTCACCTTCGCCGACAACATGTCGGTTCTGCTCACTCACCTCTCGGAAGTCATCCGCAACAACCTGCCGCAGCTTCTGTCCTACAAGGACATGAAGGCGCTGCTCGAGCGCCAGGACGCCGAATACCGCAAGCTCGCCGACGAGATCTGCACCTCGCACATCTCTTATCCCGGCCTGCAGGCGGTGCTGAAGCTCCTGCTTGCCGAGCGCGTATCGATCCGTAACCTGCACCTGATCATCGAGGCGATCGCCGAGATCGCGCCGCATGTGCGCCGCACCGAGCAGATCGTCGAACACGTCCGCATCCGCATGGCGCAGCAGATCTGCGGCGACCTCTCCGAAGGAGGCGTGCTCAAGGTGCTGCGGCTCGGCAACCGCTGGGATCTGGCCTTCCACCAGAGCCTCAAGCGCGACGCCAAGGGCGAGATCCGCGAATTCGACATCGATCCGCGCCAGCTGGAGGAATTCGGCCAGGACGCCACCAAGGCGATCCGCACCTATATCGACGCCGGCGAGCGCTTCGTCATCGTCACCGCGCCGGACGCCCGCCCCTATGTCCGCATGATCGTCGAGCGGCTGTTCTCGACGCTTCCGGTGCTCAGCCATGTGGAAATCGCCAAGGGCGTCGAGATCCGCGTCCTCGGGACGATTTCGTGAGCGCAACGGCCGAGGCGATCGTGCTTGCGGCTTTCGTTGCCTTCTGCCGCGTCGGCGGCTGCTTTCTCCTCATGCCGGGGCTCGCCAGCGTCCGCGTCCCAGTGCAGATCAGGCTGTTCGTCGCCATCGCCGCGACCGGCGCTCTGCTCGTCCATCTGTGGGACCAGATCCTGCCGCTCATCGACCGGCGGCCGCAGGTCCTCGCGCCCATGATCGTCTCCGAACTGATGATCGGCGCGCTGATCGGCCTGATGGCGCGGCTCTACATGATGGCGCTGCAGTTCATCGGCGCCGGCGTCGCCATGCTGATCGGCTATGGCGGCATGGCCGGCGCCGGCGTCGAGGAGGCGGAGCCGCAGGCAGCCCTCGCCTCGATCATCTCGTTCTCGGCGCTGCTTCTGCTCTTCGTGTTCGATTTCCACCACGAGATCATCCGCGCGCTCGTCGCCTCCTATTCGGTCGCGCCGCTCAACGTCTTCTTCAACCCGCAGGCCGCCCTCGTCGATATCGCCGACACGCTGTCGGAGGCGTTCTTCATGGTGCTGAGGCTCGGCAGCCCATTCGTCGCCTATGCGATCCTGGTCAACCTGACGATCGGCTTCGTCAACAAGCTGGTGCCGCAGATTCCGGTCTATTTCATCTCGCTGCCCTTCGTCATCGCCGGCGGCCTGATCATCTTCTATTTCGCCGCAGGCTCGATGCTCGCTTTGTTCGCCGACGGCTTCATGGCAACCGCGCTGGGACGCTGACGATGACCACCCGCAAGGAACGGCTGCGTAAGCTGGTGACGGTGCAGGAGCAATTGAAGGCGCTGCACGAGACCCGCCATGCCGGTTTTTTGTCCGCCGCCGCGGCGGCCGGTCAGGAGGCGTCGGAGCTTGCCGCCCGCTTCGACGCGGAGGAATCCATGTCCATCCTGTTTCCGGAAGTCTACAACCGCCGCATCGGCCAGGCGCTTGCCCGCCAGGAGAAGAATATCGCGATGGCCCGCGAAGAGGCCGGCCGCATCGCCACCGCCACCGCCCGCACCAACATGGTCGAGCGCGCTTACCGCGACATCCGCAGGCAAGACGACCGCGACAATGCCGACCGCGAGCGGCTCGAAATCATCGAGCGCAAGCGGCAGGGCGAATAGAACGCGAACGGTCAATGCGCATTGTTCACAAGGGCTCTCGAACTCGCCTGTCGACCCTGAGCTGACTTTATTGCGTTGGTGCTGGACGCAGCCAATTTTCCCTCGGCAAGAACCGGGTTATGATTTGATTCGGCGCAGCCCACGCCTCCCCCCTCCGTCCGGGAAAGCATAATTCATGCGGGGCCATGTGATTATCGAACCGACTGTTCGAGCACCAAGCATAAGGAGGGATTGCGAAAATTGCTCGCGATAGGAGGTTTTCGATGAAACTGTCTGCGCCTGTTTATAATTTGAAACGCAAAGCCAAACTCTTATCCCGCGAAGAAAAAGATTCCACTTCACATAGCGCTTGACCGAACTGCCGCCAAAGAAGGCTTCAGCAGTTGGAGTTTGCTTGCGGCCAAAGTATCTCGGGCCGTGCCCGTTAGCGAACTATTTGCGAGGTTGAGTCCCGGAGATTTGGTGCTGGTCGGCGCGCGGCCGGGTCAAGGCAAAACCTTGATGAGCCTCGGACTGGCCGTGGAGGCGATGAAATCCGGCAATCGGAGTGTTTTCTTCACGCTTGAATACACCGAGCAGGATATTCTGAATCGTTCCCATGTGATCGGGGCGGAACTGGCGCATTTCGGCGGGTTGTTCGAATTCGACAATTCCGACGCCATAAGCGCCGATCACATCGTAAAGAAATTGAGTCAGCGCCGCGCGGCACGCTGGTGGTCATAGACTATCTCCAGTTACTCGATCAGAAGCGTGAAAACCCGGAACTGATGCCTCAGGTTCGCAAGCTGAAGTCGTTTGCCCGGGATAGAGGACTGATCCTCGTCTTTATTTCTCAGATTGATCGATCATACGATCCTTCGAAGAAGCCGTGTCCCGATATCAGCGACGTGCGGTTGCCGAACCCGCTGGATTTGTCGCTGTTCGACAAGACGTGCTTCTTGAACAACGGCGAAATTCGTTTCCAGGCAGCGAGCTAACGAGTCCAATTCGGCCTAATTCCATGCCGCGGGCGGTTAGGTCGCCCGCGACATGACGACCGCGACAGCCGATCGCGAGCGGCTCGAAATCATCGAGCGCAAGCGGCAGGGCGAATAGCGGAAGCCTGTGTAGCGGATTGTGCTGCGGGCGCTAGCGCACCAGGGAATCCGCAAGCGAGGGCAATTCCTTCAGGAAGGATTCGCGAACGCGGATTCCTCCGCCGGTCCCCTTTTTCTCGCTCTGCTCAAGGCGAGCGAAGACAATGGTGCGGTCGCCTTTCGATGCCCATCCGACAAACCAGCCATAGGCACGCGCACGATCGAAGCTGCCATCGGCCTTCCTGGGAAAGGCCGAGCCCGTCTTGCCATGAACATTCAAGCCATTGGGCAGCGGTGTCATCTCGACGGATTCATACAGTTTGTCGAAGGCGTCCGGTGCGACCGGCAGCGTCCGATTGACGAGTTTTCGCAGAAAAATCACCTGCTCCTCGGGTGAAATCTTCAGCGAGGAAGATATCCACGCGCGATCCAGGCCATTGCTTTTGCCCGGGTCGCCGGTGAAGTCGGCATTGCCGAATCCGAATTCCGACGCGTAGCGCTCAAGACGCTTTTCACCAAGCTCATGCGCGAGCACTTGGGAGAACCATACGACCGAATATTTCAACCATCTCGCGGGGTCGGTCGGTTGCCTCCACACATCGCCACGCCAATCGGCGTAACCTTCTTTGAAAGGCAGCGTCGGCGAATGCGCGTCCTTCAGAAAACCCGAGTCGAAACCCATTGCCGCAAAGGCGATCTTGGTTGTCGAAGCGGGCGTCACGCGGGTTTTGCAATCACCTGTTTCCAGGAGAACCTTGCCATCCGCTGCATCCGCAACGATCGTGCAGATCGTTTTCGCGTGGACCGGGTTGGACATCGCCAATGTGAGGACAAACAGGATAGCCAAAGCGAGCTTCATCGAAATCGTAACTCTTTTATTAAACAACCAGACATCCATTGATGTCGCCCGACTTAACAAACTGTAAACAACGGTGGTTCAAGGCGCTGCCTTCCCCCGCAAACGCGGCAGGCCTGCGCCATTTTGCAGACACTCCGGAATTCGCTTTCCGACCCCAAAGCGGCCTTTCGCAATTCCGGCTAAAGCTGATTGCTCACCTCAACCAGATTGCCGTCCGGATCATTGAAATAGATCGACAGGATTTTGCCCATCGCCCCGGCCCGCTCGCCCGGCCCATCGACAATCTCTACATCCTGGCGTTTGAGGTGCAGGACAACCGCGTCCAGAGGGGTGTCGGTAAGCAAGCAAAAATTTCCGCTACCCGGGACGGTGTGGCGAGCGATGCTTGGCGATAAACGGGCATCCTGAAGGCTGATCTTGTTCGTGCCAAAATGCAACGACCACTTGCCAGGCCGCTCTTCCCGCGCCTCCATGTTCAGCACGAGCTCGTAGAAGCGGCGGGTGGCTGCAACGTCGTTGACGCAGAGCACGATGTGGTCAAGCGCGCGCATTTTCATGCCGCCATTATATAGGCTTCCGCGGACCAAGCGCGAGACACCGCACATGCTCCGCTCCACCATAAATACAGCTCTTCCCCTCGCAAGCCTGCCACAAGCTTGTTGAGCCATCCTGCGGGTCAGGAAAACTGACAAGGATCGGCTGTGGCGATCTCCCCACCGAGTGACATCGTTCTGGACGTGGCGCGGGCCGTCGAGCCGGCCGGCGTCGAGGCAGCGCGCGCCCAGTTGGCGCGGCGCGGCGGCGCCGTCGGTGGAGCGGCGGCGGCTTTTTCGCTCGGTGACATGCGCAGTTCATCCGCGCCGGAAGCGGAGCGGGGCAAATCTCCGGATACGTTCAAGCGCTTCGAAGCGATGGTGCTCGAAACCTTCATCCAGAACATGCTGCCGAAGAACGCCGAAAACGTCTACGGCAAGGGTGTCGCCGGCGATATGTGGAAATCCATGCTGGCGGGAAAGCTGGCCGACGCCATGGCCGAACGCGGCGGCATCGGTATTTCGGACCGCATCCTTGGCGATCATTATGTCGAGGGCGAGAAGACGCGGCCGGTCGGTCCCGTTTCGAGCGGACCGGACCGGACCGAGGCCGACCAGCAGGCGATGCTGTCGACGGCGCTGGTGCAGGAGATGCAGCGCAACGTCGCCCGCTCGCTATCTGAAGACCAGGCCAACCCTACCGAAACGAAATCCTGAGTACGGGAACAACGATGTCGGACTACACGCAATTTGTCCAGAACCTGCCGGCCCGCACCACCGCGCCGGAGCCCACCCCTGCGAGGCCGGGAAACTTTTCAGCGCTCATCGGACGTATCGAGGAGGCTGTCGAGGAGGAGACGGTTGCGATCCGCACCGACCTCGGTTTCGACATCAAATCGTCGAACGCCCGCAAGAGCCGCTATCTCTACGAACTCACCCGCGCCATGAAGGGCGTCGGTGAAAGCGATTTCCTGGCCGAGCACCGCGACGGCATCAAGCGGCTGCGCGAAAAGCTCGCCTCCAACGAGGCCGCCATCCGCGCCCATCTGAACGCGGTCAGCGAGGTTGCCAATCTGATGCAGAACGCCATCCAGCGCTCCGAAACTGACGGCACCTACTCGGCCGGCGAATTCGGGTGGGCGCGTTGATAAAATTCATCGCCGCGGCGATCTGGATCTGCGTCGTCACCATCGGCGCCGTCGTCTATTCGTTCCAGACGTCCGGCGCCAATGCGGACGCGAAAGGCCCGGCGCTGTTCGGCGGCCTCGACTACGTCAAGACCGACGTGATCTCGGTCCCGATCCTCAGGAACTCCCGCATCGACGGCTATTTCCTTGCGCGCCTGGTTTATGTGGTGGATCCGGCGAAGCTCAAGCTGCTTTCCGTTCCGGCCGAGGCGATCCTGGTGGATGAGGTGTATTCCTACCTCTATTCCAATCCGCAGCTCGATTTCTCCGTCAACGAGACGCTCGACCTGGAGACATTCCGGGCCGGCATCCGCGATGCCATCAATGCCCGCGTGCAGGAGACGCTGGTCGACGACATACTGGTCGAGCAGATCGACTTCCTTTCCAAGGACGATATCCGCGACAACTCGGTGCGCCGCCGCACGAAGGCCATCGACGCGGAGAAAGCATCTCAGCCCACCCCGCCGCCGGCCCACTAAGGCTTTGAACCTGCTCGTGATCCTTCCCGAAACCGATTCCGGTTGTCGGGCCCTGTGTTGACGCACAGTCGATTCTCGCCCGCCACTTGCGTTGACGTAAACGTAAATGCAAGGCTATAGGGGAGCGAAAAGCGCGATGGACAAGGAGCAGATCATGGGCGTTCAGGAAATTGCCGACAAGATGAAGGCGCAGGTTGAAGGCTCCGGCTTCGACCGCTCGGTCAAGTTCGATACCGGCGCGGACGGCGTGATCGTCATCGACGGCGCCACCATATCGACCACCGATGCGCCGACCGACTGCACCATCAAGCTCGCGTTGGAAGATCTGGAATCCCTGGTTGCCGGCGACCTCAGCCCCACGACCGCATTCATGACCGGCAAGATCAAGGTCGAAGGCGACATGTCGGTCGCCATGGCGCTCAGCCAGATCATCTGAACCCGCTGGCGGCGACCCTGTCGGGATGCCGCCTATGTGCTACGCCGCGAGTTGCATCCGGCCGGAGCTGAGTTTCCGGCCAGCAGCCCGCAAGGTTCCGGCCGCCTCGTCCAACGCCCCTTCGCGGAGTTCGAGCGCCAGAAGGCGGTGCTGCTCATATGGGCCGGGCATCGCCAGCCGGCCGGTCTTTTCCGCCGAAAAGCCGAACCTTCCGTAATAAGGCGCGTCGCCGACCAGAAGGATGGCGCCATGACCGAGACGCCGGGCCTCGGCGATCGCGTGCCGCACCAGCGCCGAGCCGATTCCGGCGCTTTTTTGCGACGGATCGACCGCAAGCGGTCCGAGCAGCAGCGCGGAGGATTCCCTCCCCTTGGGGAGAGGGTGGCGGCGAAGCGGCCGCGTGAGATCGCCGCGGCAGTGCTCGGCACCGCCACATCCCACAGCCGGGCCGTGCCGACCACGGTTCCAGCCGCATCGCGCGCGACAAAGGCCAGCCCTTCCGACGGCCTGCGGCCGCGACGCAGCTTTTCTGACGATTTTTTCCGACGCTTCGGACCCATGGCGCGATCAAGCAGCGCCTCGCGCGCAGGGACGTCGACGGAGGTCTCGGCAATGATGGTGAAAGCCAAGGCGCCGCCAATCTCCTCCCTTGAGGGGGAGACTGGGAAATCGCCGAGACCGGCTTCAACAAAAGGAGAAAAGTCCATTTCCGTAATCCTTCACAAGCGGAAATCTGTTCCACAAGCAAACCGTTTCAGGCGTGTGTCGCCGTCTGGAACGGATGATCCGACGGCTGAAGCCGTCAGATCACGTAGGATCGGAGAGGCTCGAAGCCGTTGAAGGCGACCGAGGCGTAGGTCGTGGTGTATGCGCCCGTCCCCTCGATCAGCACCTCGTCGCCGATGGTCAGCGACAGCGGCAGCGGATAGGGCGTCTTCTCGTACATCACGTCGGCCGAATCGCAGGTCGGGCCGGCAAGCACGCAAGGCGCCGTCTCGCCGCCATCGTGCGCCGTCACGATTGGATAGCGGATCGCCTCATCCATCGTCTCGGCGAGGCCGCCGAACTTGCCGATGTCGAGAAACACCCAGCGCACATTGTCGTTGTCGGCCTTCTTCGAAATCAGCACGACTTCCGACTTGATGACGCCGGCATTGCCCACCATGCCGCGGCCCGGCTCGATGATGGTTTCCGGGATGTTGTTGCCGAAATGCTTGCGCAGCGCGGAAAAGATCGCTTCGCCATAGGCACGGGCGGCCGGCACGTCCTTCAGGTAACGGGTCGGGAAACCGCCGCCCATATTGACCATCTTCAAGACGATGCCTTCGGCGGCAAGCGTCGCGAACACTTGCTTGGCGTCGCCCAGCGCACGGTCCCAGGCCGACAGATCCGTCTGCTGCGAGCCGACATGGAACGACACGCCATAAGCGTCGAGTCCGAGCGACTTGGCGCGGCGCAGCACGTCGACAGCCATCGCCGGCACGCAGCCGAATTTTCGCGACAGCGGCCACTCGGCGCCTTCGCCGTCGGTCAGCACGCGGCAGAACACGCGCGCGCCAGGGGCGACGCGGGCGATCTTCTCGACCTCCTCGACGCAGTCCACGGCGAACAGCCGGATGCCCAGCTCATAGGCGCGCAGGATATCGCGCTCCTTCTTGATGGTGTTGCCGAAGGAGATGCGGTCCGCTGGAGCCCCCGCGTCCATGGCCATCTCGACCTCGGCAACTGACGCGGTGTCGAAGGACGAGCCCATCGAGGCAAGCAGGCGCAGGATCTCCGGCGCCGGGTTTGCCTTCACCGCGTAATAAATCTTGGAATCCGGAAGCGCCTTCTCGAAGGCGCGGAAATTGTCGCGCACGACGTCGAGGTCGACGACGAGGCAGGGGCCGTTCGGACGTCGGGTGGCGAGAAAGTCGAGGATGCGCTGCGTGGCCATAAGTCTCTCCAATCGCGCCTTCCGGCGCGTGCAAGGGCTGCGGGGACGCGGGCCGGCGGCCCAGCGAACACGCTGGTCAAACAAAGGCGGGACGGAAATTCATGGGACCAGCCGGTGGAGACCCCGGAACCATGAAGCGCCGTCTCGCGGCGGTGAACCTTGGCCTTGCCCGGCCTCGGTTCGCTTTGTCTGCCTTGGCTTGGATTGGGGAGACCCGTTCCGCACTGCCGGCAATGAAGGTGTGCCTCTTCAGTAACCCCGGTCTTTGGACAACCGGAAGAGAACCAGAAAGGCCCGCACCGTCGTTGCTTCAAGGTGTCCTCGGTTTGGCGGTTGGCCGCTGAACCGACTGGAGGGGTTAGCTCCAGTTACCTTACCGATATCCCTCGCCATTCGAGGATCGGCGGACACCCACAGGCACGTGCGACTTTGGGCAAGCGCGATATATGAAACGTGTCCGTCACAATCAATAAAAATCGTACCCCTGCTTGAAAAAATCGCTGTGTCGAACAATGCTGAACGGATTGTATTCCCACGGTGAACGATGTCTCTTCAGCACGATCCCTTCAACGCTTTCCTCGATTTGCCGCAAGTGCCTGTTCCGCATGCAAAATCCGGCCCCTTGGCGGGATTTCGGCTGGCGGTGAAGGATATTTTCGACGTCGCCGGCTACAGGACAGGCTGCGGCAACCCTCAGCGGTATCAGGAGGCGGCGCCGGCGGAAAAACCGCGCCCGCCGTGCAGGTGATTTTAGACGCCGGCGCGGAGTTCGTCGGCAAGACCCAGACCGACGAACTCGCCTTTTCACTGATGGGCCAGAATGCGCATTTTCCACATCCGGTGAACCCGGCCGCGCCCGATCGCGTCACCGGCGGCTCGTCCTCGGGCTCCGCGGCCGCGGTCGCCGGCGGCCTCGCCGACATCGCGACAGGCTCCGACACGGGCGGCTCGATCCGCGCGCCGGCGAGCTTTTGCGGGCTGGTCGGGCTGCGCACCACGCATGGACGGATTCCGCTTGAAGGCACGATGCCGCTGGCGCCGAGCCTCGACACGTTCGGCTGGTTCGCGCGCGACATCGGGATTTATGAGAAGGTGGCGGAGGTGGTGCTGGGCGCAGCGCCAATAAGTGACGCTGGCTCTGCCCCTCACCCTTACCCTCTCCCCGTGAAAAACGGGGAGAGGGAGTCGCCGACGTTGAAGCCCCCCTCTCCCCGTTTTTCACGGGGAGAGGGTAAGGGTGAGGGGCAATTTGCAGGGCTTATCCATCCCCTCCGCCTCTCCACCCTCGACGCTCTCCTCCTCGGCCCGGCCGAAGCCGCCGAATACCGTCGCATGGTCGGCGTCATCTCCACCGTCACCGGCGAGCCGGCAACCGCCCCTGTCCTCTCCCACTCCGTCGACGACCTCTACTGGTGCTTCCGCAAGCTGCAGGCTTATGAAGCCTGGGCCGTCCATGGAGACTGGATTTCGCAAAAGGATCGCGGTCTCGGTCCCGGCGTCAGGGACCGTTTCGAGTTCGGCGCAACGCTGGACGGCGAAGTCGCCGCTGCCGAGGCCCGGCGGCGAAATGCATTCAGCGCCGAACTGGCCAGCCTGCTCGGCAACGATGGCTTTCTGGTCATGCCCACCGTCCCCGGCGCGGCACCCCTCAAAACCTCCTCTCAGGAGGATTTGCAGGCTTATCGCGAACGCGCGCTGAGGCTGCTCTGCCTTTCCGGCCTGTCCGGCTTCCCGCAGATCACGCTGCCGCTGGGCGAGGTGCATGGCGCGCCGTTCGGCATTTCTCTGCTCGGGCCTGCAGGAAGCGACCTTGCGCTTATCAGGCTCGGCCGCGAAGTCCTCGCCGCCGCGGGAAAGGCCTGAGCATGGACACACTGACCCGTATGCGCGCCTTTATCGACGTCGTCGAGGCGGAAGGCTTTTCCGCCGCCGGCCGCAAGATCGGCCGCTCCAAGGCGCTGCTGTCGAAATATGTCCGCGAACTGGAAGACGAACTCGGCGCGCTGCTGCTCAACCGCACGACCAGGCAGTTTTCCCTGACCGAAGCCGGCCACACCTATTACAAGCGCGCCTCCGAAATCGTCCGCGAGATCGACAATCTGGCCGACGTGGTGCGCGAATCGTCCGGCGACGTGCGCGGCCGCATAAAGCTGTCCGCGCCCCGCTCCTTCGCCGATGCGCCGGTCGGCCAGTCGCTCATCGACTTCGCCAAAGAGCATCCGGACATCGTGCTGGATATCAATCTCGACGACCGTTTCGTCGATCTGGTGGAGGAAGGCTTCGACCTGGCGGTCCGCATCACGCGGCTGGAAAGCTCGTCACTGATCGCGCGCCGGCTCGCGCCTTTTTCAGTATGCCTGTGCGCCTCGCCCGAACTGATTGAAATGCATGGCGAGCCGAAACGGCCGCAGGATCTGGCCGGCCTGCCCTGCATCATCGACACCAACGGCCGCTGGCTATCGAACTGGCCGTTCCTGGGTGACGGCGGCGAGATGATCAGTGTCTCCGTCTCCGGTCCGATCGAGGTCAACAGCCCGATGGCCGCGCGCGCCGCGGCCGTCGCCGGGCTCGGTTTCGCGATCCTGCCCGACTTCATCGCCGCGCCCGACATCGCCGACGGCAAGCTGGTCGCCATGCTCGACGACCGGATCCTGCCCGGCGGCGGCATTTTCGCCGTCTATCCGCACCGCCGCTATCTCCCGGCCAAGGTCCGCGTCTTTGTCGATTTCCTGGTGCAGTGGTTCAAGGTAAGGGATCGCGACTGAGGATTGTGCCGGCGCCGGTCCCAATTTCGCCGGGTTTATGATAACTCTCCGTGGCTCTATCTTCACAGGAACCGGCAATGCATCTCACAAGGCGAGCAGCGATTCTGGCTTCGGCGCTTGCCATGGTTCTCGGCTCTTCAGCGCCCGTCCGCGTCCATCCTCATGTCCTGGCCGAAGCGCGGCTGGATGTAGTGGTCAACCCGGATCAGACGGTCAAGTCGCTGCGCCACCTCTGGCGCTTCGACGATCTGTTCTCCTCGACCGTGCTGATGGAGTTCGACAAGAACGCCGATCTGAAGCTCGATGATGCCGAGTTGCAGGATGTTTCCAACACCGTCTACGCCTCGCTGGCCGAATACGATTATTTTCAGCTCGTCACCGCCAACGGCAAGGACGTGTCGATGAAGCCGCCGCCGACGCTGATTGCCAATTACGAGGCCGATCAGCTCATTGTCCTTTTCGAATCCGAGCCGAAAGAGCCGCTTAAGCTAGCCGGCAAGGTCGATTTCGGGGTTTACGACCCGACCTTCTACACCGCGATCGACTTCGTCGAGGACGAGAACATGGCCGTGAAGGACCTACCCTCGACCTGCAAGCGAAGCGTCATCCGCCCCGACCCTGACGAGGCGATCGCGCAGAACCAAAGCAATCTAACCGACGCTTTCTTCAACGACCCTTCCGGCACCGATCTGAGCAAGATCTTCGCCACCCGGCTTGAACTCAATTGTCAGGCGCAAGGATGATCTCGTGAACAAAACCGCCACGCGCATCGTTTTCGCAATCCTCGCCATTACCTATGTTCTCACCCATTTCCTCGGCCATGCCCACGCACAAAGCTCGCTCGGCATCGGCGCCAACGAAGCAGTTGCGCCCTCCACCGGCCTGTTCGCCGGCTGGATGAACTGGATCAACGTCCAGCAGCAGGGCTTTTACCGCTCGCTGACCGGCGCGCTGAAGGGAATGCGCGAGGATGGCGGCCAGGTCTGGCTGCTTGTCGGGCTGTCCTTCGCCTACGGCATTTTTCACGCCGCCGGTCCCGGCCACGGCAAGGCGGTGATCTCGTCTTACATGCTGGCCAATGAAGTGGCGCTCAGGCGCGGCATCATGCTGTCCTTCGTGTCGGCCTTCCTGCAGGCGCTGACCGCCATCGTGGTGATGGCGCTGGTGTTTTTGGTGCTTCGCGGCACGGCGGTCTCGATGACCGACGCGACATGGTTCCTGGAGGTCGCCAGCTACGCGCTGATCACGCTCTTCGGCGCATGGCTCCTGTGGCGGAAAGCCGGGCCGCGGATTGTCGGCCTGTTCCGCGGCAATCCGGTGCGCAGCCTTTCGGCGGCGCAAGCGAATTCGCATGCCGGGCACGATCATCACGTCCACGATGACAATTGTTCGCACGACCATGCGCATCACGACCATGGTCACGCCCATTCCCACGCCGCCCATTCCCACGACCACGCCGCGCACGCGGCGCACACCCATGATCACGCTGCGCATTCGCATACCCATGCGGCGGGCGAGGTCTGCGCCACCTGCGGTCACTCGCACGCGCCCGACCCGGCGATGATCTCGGGCGACCGCTTCAACTGGAAAACCGCGTGGTCGGCAGTCGCAGCGGTCGGCCTGCGTCCCTGCTCTGGCGCTCTGATCGTGCTCTCCTTCGCCTTCCTGAACGGGCTATGGGCCGGCGGCGTGCTGTCGGTGTTCGCCATGGCGCTCGGCACGGCCATCACCGTCTCCGTGCTCGCCACCATCGCGGTCACCGCCAAGAACTGGGCTGTCGCCATCGCCGGAGACGGCCGCGCCGGAAATCGCGTCCACGCCACGATCGAAATCGCCGGCGCGGCCATGGTCTTCCTGCTCGGCCTTGCCCTGCTCGGCGCCAGCCTTAACGCTTGATTTTCCTCCCAATCGGCGCTTCGAACCTTCTTGGCGCTGAGGATTTGCAGCCGACGCCAGCAACCCTCGAATCTGGATTCGAAGTTCAGGAATGGGTCCCGGCTAAGATTGACGGTATCATCAACTAGTCCGGTCCAGACTGTGGATAGGATTCGCTTCCCTTTCGGCCCGATCGAAGAAATCCGCCTTTCAGATCAGGAAGATAAAAGATTTTCGAAGAAATCTGGAGCGGCGTTTTATCCACACATCCCCGCTCCTCGCGCATAATCTCCTCACCGTTCTGGCGGGACCTGGTGCGCACCGGGTATCAGGCAGAACGGCGGTGACCTCCCGCCATGGGATCGGAACCCATGGCTCCGAGGGCGTCCGACGGGCCGGCATTCCGAGCGAAGCGCCAATGCTTCGTGAACGGAAGGCGGATCATCCGCGCGTCATTGTCCATGGAAAGAACATGGAGCGGGGCGCGTGACCGGCCGACTGGGGCGACAGACACCGGCGGGGCGCGGAAGCTGCGCCACGTATATAAGTTTCGGTAGGCAAGGCCAAGCGCCCCGCTTCCCGATTTCTCCCTGCAAAGGGAGCGTTCTTTGACAATGGCCAGACGGTGAAAACCGGGCGTGGCGATGATGAAGCGCGCCAGCGACCCCACTTTGATCTCAGCCGCCCAGCTCGTCCTCGATATGCGCGCGGATGATCTCGTCGAAACTCTGCTCAGCCGTAAACCCAAGCTCGCGCGCACGCCGCGCCTCGAAGCGCGTCGGCCAGTTCTGGACGATCGCCCAGGTCGCCGCGTCCGGCACTTCGCGGATGAGCTTCACGACATCTGCACCGGCAATGCGCTCCAGCGCTTCGATCTGCTCGCCGACCGTCACGCCGACGCCCGGCATGGTTAGATTGCGGCGCGGGCCGACCAGCGCGCCGTCGATGCCGGCCGCGCGGATCAGGAAACCGACCGCCGAGCGCGGGCTGGCATGTGTATGCACGACCGAGCGCGGCACGGGCAACACCGCCTCCTGGCCGGCGAGCGGCTCGCGGATGATGCTGGAAAAGAAGCCGGAAGCGGCCTTGTTAGGCTTGCCCGGGCGTACGCAGATCGTCGGCAGCCGGATGCCGATGCCGTCGAAGAAGCCGCGCCGCGTATAGTCGGAGAGCAGCGCCTCGGCCATCAGCTTCTGCGTCCCGTAGGAGGTCATCGGCGTCGGGTGGAACTCGTCGGGAATCACCTCCGGGAACGGCGCGCCAAAAACCGCGATCGACGAGGTGAAGACCAGGCGCGGCTTGTAGCCGGCCAGCCGGACGGCGTCGAACAGGACCCGCGAGCCGTCCAGATTGACGCGGTAGCCGAGATCGAAATTCGTCTCCGCCTCGCCCGAAACGACGCCCGCCAGATGGAAGATCATGTCCGGACGGTCGGCGATCAAAGCCTCCGAGGCGCCTGCCGCAGCAAGGTCGCCAGTGAAGGCGCGGATGGAAATCCCGCCCGCTTGCGGCGTCTCCGGTGCAACGATGTCGTGAAGGTCGAGCGCGGTGATCGTCCGCCCCGCCAGTTGCCGGTCCTGCAGCAATCGCGCAACGAGCTTGCGTCCGACCATGCCGGCCGCTCCGGTAATCAGTATGCGCATTCAGTCCTCTTTTCCCTGCTGGCTGCGTGCGCGCAGCCAGAACACGATGAACAAAGCGGCGATGAAGAGCAGCGCGACGCCGCCTGCCGCGATCGGCGACACCTCGCCCACCGCCAGCATTATGGCCGGCAGGTAGAACGCCGTCAGGCCGAAGGCGAGCATGATGACTGCCGCTGCCGCCAGCGCGTTGCGGTCCTTGCGGATCATCGGACGGCCGTCTTGCCGGGGCGATGCTTGTGCCCAGCATGATCATGACCGTGGTCGTTGCCATGCTCGTGCGCATCGGCGCAGTGGCCGTATTCCGGCTCGACGGTCGCATGGCTGATGCCGTGGTTGGCGGCAAGGCGCTGCTTGACGGCGCTCACCGCGGCATGGGCGTCGACGCCGTCATCCAGGCAGGCGTGAAGCGTCGCCATGTTCTTCGAGCCGTCGAGCGACCATACATGCATATGATGGATTTCGCGGACCCCCGGGACATGCGCCGCGATATCCTTGGCGATGCCGTCCCGGTCGAGGCTCGCCGGAACGCCTTCGAGCAGCAGATGCCCGGCCTCGCGCACCAGCGACCCGGCGCTCCGGAACAGGATCAGCGCGACCAGAACCGAAAGGATCGGGTCGATCGTGTACCAGCCCGTGGTCAGGATGACGAGCGCGGCCACAAGTGCCGCTACCGAGCCGAGCAGGTCGCCGACAACATGCAGTATGGCGCCGCGCATATTGAGGCTTTCACGATCGCCGCCATGCAGCACGAAGAAAGCGGCGATGTTGACCGCCAGCCCGATCAGCGCGACCAGCAGCATCGGGCCGCCGAGCACAGGCGAGGGTTCGTTCAGCCGATGCCAGGCTTCGTAGACGATCCACAGCGCGATCACGAACACGGTCAGCCCGTTGGTATAAGCGACGAGCGTCTTCACCCGGTCGAAGCCGTAGGTCATGCGCGCGGTCGCGGCGCGGGTGGCGAGGTGGAAGGCGTACCAGGCCAGCACCAGCGACACCGAATCGGTGAGCATGTGGCCGGCATCGGCGAGCAGCGCCAACGAACCGGTGAGCACGCCGCCGATCGCTTCGGCCACCATGAAGCCGGCCGTCAGGATGGCGGCGATCAGCACCCGCGACTTGTTCGCGTCGTGCGCATGAGCGCCGGCGTGGCTGTGGCCGCCGTGGCCGTGATCGTGATTGCCGCTCATCTATTCCGTCTGCTATGCGACCGCTTTGGCGCGGAGCTCTTCGAGCCGCCGCTTCTGCCGGCCTTCGCTGTCGAAATTAGCCGGATCGAGCCATTCCCGATAGGCGCGTTTCAGCGCAGGCCATTCCTTGTCGATGATGGAATACCACGCCGTGTCCCGGTTCTGCCCTTTCACTACCAGATTCTGCCGGAAAACGCCCTCGAACTGGAAGCCGAAGCGTTTGGCCGCCCGCTTCGACGGCTCGTTGGCGTTGTTGCATTTCCATTCGTAGCGCCGATAGCCGAGGTCGTCGAACGCGTATTTCATGAACAGGAACTGCGCCTCCGTCGCTGCGGGTCTGCGCGAGATGAGCGGTCCCCAGTAGATGTTGCCGATCTCGATCACGCCATGGGCAGGCTCGATGCGCATCAGCGTTTGCCGCCCGGCGACCTTGCCGCTGGCCTTGTCGATGACTGCGAAGAACAGCGGATCCTCGCTCGCCGCCGCTTTTTCCAGCCAGGGCTGAAAGGCGGCGCGCCTTTCCGGCGGATAGTCGAACAGCCAGCGGAATCGATCTCCCGCATCCGGCACCGACGAAGCTTCGTAGAGGCCGTCGCCGTGCCTTGCCACGTCGAGCGGCTCAAGCCGGACATAGCGACCCTCCAACACCTTGCGCTCGGGACGCGGCCGCGGCTGCCAATTCTTCAGATCGTCCGACAAGCGTTGCTCCATTGCGTTGACATTTCCGGCGGGACGTTCACAAAAGCCCATTCGCGGCATAAGCACCAGATGGATGTGAAACATGCTCCAAACAATCGCGGCCTTCGACCGTCTCGGCGAAGAAAATGCATTTGCCGTATTGGCGCGAGCGACGGCGCTGGCGCAACAGGGCCGCGACATCGTCAATCTCGGCATCGGCCAGCCGGACTTCCGTACCCCGGAGCATATCGTCGAGGCGGCGATCAAGGCGTTGCGCGACGGGCATCACGGCTACACGCCCGCCAACGGGCTGCTGGCGACGCGCGAAGCCGTGGTTCGCCGCACCCTGGCGATGACCGGCGTCGAGGTCTCGCCGGAATCGGTGATGATCCTGCCCGGCGGCAAGCCGACCATGTTCGCGGCGATCATGATGTTCGGAGAACCGGGCGCCGACATTCTCTATCCGGATCCCGGATTTCCGATCTACCGCTCGATGATCGAATTCACCGGCGCGACCCCCATTCCGGTGCCGATGCGCGAAGCCAATGGTTTTGCATTCTCGGCCGAGGAGACGCTGGCGCTGATCACGCCGCGGACGCGGCTGCTGATCCTCAACTCGCCGGCCAACCCGACAGGCGGCGTGACGCCGCGCGCCGAGATCGAGAAGCTGGTCGCCGGGCTGGCCGCGCATCCGAACGTCGCCATCCTCTCCGACGAGATCTACGACGTCATGACCTATGACGGCGAGAAGCACTGCTCGCTGCTGCAATTTCCGGAAATCCGCGATCGGCTGATCGTGCTCAACGGCTGGTCGAAGACCTGGGCGATGACCGGTTGGCGCATGGGATGGTCGATCTGGCCGAATTCGGCCGAGAGCAATCATCTCTACGACAAGGTGCGCAAGCTCGCGGTGAATTGTTGGTCCTGCGTCAACGCGCCGAGCCAGTATGCCGGCATCGCCGCGATCGACGGCCCGCAGGACGAGGTCGATAACATGATGCGCGCCTTCGACCGGCGGCGAAAGGTCGTCGTCGAAGGGCTGAACCTGCTGCCTGGCGTCTCGTGCATCACGCCGAAAGGCGCGTTCTATGCGTTTCCGAATATCTCGGCGACCGGCTGGAAGGCCAAGAAGCTCGCCTCGGCGCTGCTCGATGAAGCCGGCGTGGCGCTGATCGGCGGGCCGGATTTCGGCGTGCTCGGCGAAGGCTATGTCCGCTTGTCCTACGCCAATTCGGAAGAGAACATCCTGCGCGCTCTGGACAGGATGGCGGATTTCCTGAAGGCGCGGCCAGCGGCAGCTTAGAGCTATTTGGGCAGAACCGCCGTCGCCTCGATCTCAACCTTGGCGGCGTCTTCCATCAGCGCCACTACCTGCACCATCGCCATCGCCGGATAGTGCTTGCCCATCACCGAGCGATAAGCCTCGCCGATCTCGCGCAGATTGGCGAGATATTCCGTCTTGCTGGTCACGTACCAGGTCATCTTGACGATGTGCTCCGGCCGCCCACCGGCCTCCGCGACGATGTCGACGATGTTTTGCAGCGTCTGCCGCGTCTGGCCGGCGAGATCATGGGCCTCGAATATCTGGTAGCCGGTCCAGCCGATCTGGCCGCCGAGATAGACGGTGCGGCCCTCGGCGACGATGCCGTTTGCATAGCCCTTGGCGGTTTTCCAGTTCGCCGGGTGCAGCACCTGGTGGACGGGATCGGCGGTCATTTTTCTTCTCCAACATCAGCTCGGGCGTCAGACGCCGAGATACCGGTCCTGCAGTTCCGGCGTAAGCTCGTCCGGCTTGCCGGAAAACACGGTCCGGCCCTTTTCCAGCACGAAGCAGCGGTCGGCCACGGGCAAAAGTTCGGCGAGCGTCTTGTCGACAACCAGGATCGACTGGCCATCCGCCTTCAGCCGCCGGATCGCCGCCCAGATGTCCTGCCGAATGACCGGCGCCAGGCCTTCCGTGGCTTCGTCGAGGATGAGCAGTTGCGGATTGGTCATCAGCGCACGGCCGATCGCCAGCATCTGCTGCTCGCCTCCGGAAAGCGAATGCGCATACTGGTCCTGCCGTTCCTCGAGCTCGCGGGAAAAGGGCGTTGATGCGCGCCAGCGTCCACGGTCCCCGCCGAGCCGCCGCGACCAGGTTCTCGCGCACCGTCAGGTTGGGAAAGCAGCGCCGCCCCTCCGGCACTAGTCCGATCCCGAGCCGCGCGATCCGATAGGACTGCATGCCGGCAATGTCCTTGCCGATGAAGCGGATTCTTCCGCCGCGCGGGCGGATTAGTCCGAGCACCGAACTGATCGCCGTGGTCTTGCCCATGCCGTTGCGCCCCATCAGCGCGACGACCTCGCTCTGGCCGACCGAAAACTCGACGCCGAACAGCGCCTGCGACGCGCCGTAAAAACTTTCCAGCCCGCTGACCTGAAGCAACGTCACGGCCGCTCTCCGAGATAGGCGCGGCGTACTTCGGCATCGCCGCGGATTTCGTCGACCGTGCCGGTGGCAATGATGCGGCCATAGACCAGCACCGAGATGCGGTCGGCGAGCGCGAAGACCGCATCCATGTCGTGCTCGACCAGAAGGATCGGCGCCTCGTGCCGCAGTCCGTTAAGAAAACCCGTTAGCGCACGGGAGCCTTCCGGTCCCATGCCGGCCATCGGCTCGTCGAGCAGGAACGCCCTCGGCCCGAGCGCAAGCGCGATGGCGATCTCCAACTGCCGGCGCTCGCCATGCGAAAGCTCGGCCGCAGGCACATTGGCGCGGGCCGTCAGGCCGGTGCGCTCCAGCATCGCCATTGCCGGCTCGGTCAAGCTCCGGTCGTTCATCACCGGGCGGAAGAAGCGGAAGCTCGATCCTTGCCGCGACTGGACAGCGAGCATGACATTGCGCAGCGCCGAAAATTCCGGCGCCAGCGAGGAAATCTGGAAGCTGCGGCCGAGGCCGCGGCGGGCGCGGGCTGCGACGCCCAGCGCGCCGATATTTTCGCCGAGGAAAATGATCTCGCCGCTGTCGGGCGTAATGCCGCCCGCGATCTGATGGATCAGCGTCGTCTTGCCGGCGCCGTTGGGGCCGATCAGCGCGTGGATCTCGCCCGGCCGCAGATCCAGGCCGACGCCGTCGGTCGCCTTCAGCGCGCCGAAGGATTTCCTGAGATCGCGTATGGACAGGACCGGCTCAACCATGGCGAGCCTTTCCGGCGAGCACGCCGATCAAGCCGCCGCGCGCGAACAGCACCACGCCGAGCAGGATGAGACCTAGGAAGAACTGCCAGCGCTCAGTCAACCCGCCGAGCACGAATTCGAACAGCACGAACAGCATCGCGCCGGCGACGGGTCCGAACAGGCGCCCCGTGCCGCCTAGGATGATCAGCACGATCAGTTCGCCCGACATCTGCCAGGACAGCATTGACGGGCTGACGAAGCGGTTCAAATCGGCCAGCAGCGCGCCGGCAAGCCCGGTAATCGCAGCCGAGATGGTGAAGGCCGCGAGCCTTATCCGGAACGGCGCGATGCCGACGGCGGCCAGCCGAACCTCGTTCTGCCGCCCCGCCTGCAGCGCCGCACCGAAGCGCGAGTCGCGTACGACCGCGAACAGCGCGAGCGCCGCCAGCAGAAGGATATAGCAGATCAGGAAGAAGGTCAGCGGAACGGCGGTATTCACGCCCGGAAAGCCGTTGCGGACAACGATCGAAAGCCCGTCCTCGCCGCCATAGGCCGGCCAGGAGATCGCGAAATAGTAGATCATCTGCGCGAAGGCGAGCGTGATCATGATGAAATAGACGCCGGCGGTCCGGAGGCTGATCGCGCCGATCGGCAGCGCTATCAGCGCGGAAACCAGCATCGCCGCTAGCCAGATTATGGGCATCTGATCGCTGCCGAAAAACTCGAACGGCCAGGAGAAAAGCGGCGTCTGGTTGAAGGCGTGGCTGGAAAATATGCCGGCGACATAGCCGCCGATGCCGAAAAATGCGGCGTGGCCGAACGAGACCAGGCCGCCGAGGCCGAGCGCGAAATTGAGGCCGACGGCGGCGAGCGCCAGTATCGCCATGCGGGTCGCGAGCGTGATGTAGAACGGCTCGCCAATCGCCATCGCAACCAGCGGTGCGGCGTGCAGGAGCACTGCCAGCAGCAGATTGATCGCCCGTTCGCGGCTCATCCGGCTGCTCATGCTGTCGCCGGGAACAGGCCCTTCGGCCTGAACGCCAGGATGAGCGCCATGACGATATAGATCAGCATCGAGGCAAGCGCCGCGCCCACCGTCGCGCCCTCGGAGGGACCGAGAAAGGCCGCGAAAAGTTTGGGCAGCAGAAACCGCCCGAGTGTGTCGGTCAGGCCGACCAGCACCGCGCCGACCAGCGCACCCTTGATCGAGCCGATGCCGCCGATGACGATGACCACGAAGGCGAGGATCAGCACGGGTTCGCCCATGCCGACCTGCACCGACTGGAGCGCGCCGACCAGCGCGCCAGCGAGACCCGCAAGGGCTGCGCCGAGCGCGAAAACCACCGTGTAGAGCGTACCGATGTCGACGCCGAGCGCGGCGATCATCTCGCGGTCCGACTGGCCGGCGCGGATGCGCATGCCGAGCCGGGTCCGGGCGATCAGGTAATAAAGCCCAACCGCCACCAGCACGCCGACGCCGATGATCGCCAGCCGGTACAGTTGGTAGCGCGCGCCGCCGGGCAGATCGACCGCGCCTGAAAGCGCCGGCGGAATATCGAGATAGAGCGGGAACGACCCGAACAGCCAGCGCGTGCCTTCCGAGAAGATCAGGATCAGCGCGAAGGTGGCGAGCACCTGGTCGAGATGGTCGCGATCGTAGAGCCGCCGGATGACGACGAGTTCGGCCAGCGCTCCGGCGGCAGCGGCGGCAGCGAGGCTGGCGGCCAGCCCAAGCCAGAAGGAGCCGGTCGCCGCGGCCACCGCCGCGCAGGCGAAGGCGCCGATCATGTAGAACGAGCCGTGCGCCAGATTGATCAGCCCCATCACGCCGAAGATAAGCGTCAGCCCCGCCGCCATCAGGAACAGCATCACGCCGAACTGAAGTCCGTTCAGCAGTTGCTCGATGATGAGTGCCGTGGACAAGGAGACGTTGGTCCTGTTCAGCTTTTCACTGGGAAATTCCGCAATGCCGATCCCTCCTTCATCCGCCTGCCGGCACCTTCTCCCCGCAAGTGACGGGGAGAAGAGAGAGAGCGGCTGCGTTGACGCCCCCCTCTCCCCGTCCTGAGCCTGTCGAAGGATCGCGGGGAGAGGGTAAGGGTGAGGGGCAGCGCCCGCCTTACATCTTGCAGTCTTTGGCGTAGGCGTCCTGATGGTCCTCGAGGCTGATGCCGATGATCTTGTTGGTCAGCACGTCACCTTCCTTCACCACTTCGCGGACGTAGATGTCCTGGATCGGATGGTTGTTGTTGCCGAACTTGAAGTCGCCGCGGGTCGATCTGAACTTGGCGGCCTTGAGCGCCGCACGGAACGCGTCAGCGTCCTTGACGCTTGCCGTCGTCGCCGCCGACAGGATCAGGTTCGCCGTATCGTAGCCCTGGCTGGCATAGAGCGAGGGCAGCCGGTTGTACTCGGCCTGGAAGCCCTCGACGAACTTCTTGTTCGCCGCATTGTCGAGTTCCTTCGACCATTGCGAGGTGTTCTTGACGCCGAGCGCCGCGTCGCCGATTGCGCCGAGAACATCCTGGTCGAAGGAAAAGCCAGGACCGGTGACCGGGATCTCGATGCCCGATTGGGCATACTGCTTCATGAAGGCGATGCCCATGCCGCCGGGCAGGAAGATGTAGACGGAATCCGCTCCGGAATCGCGGATTTGGGCGATCTCAGCGGCATAATCGGTCTGGCCGAGCTTGGTGTAGATCTCGCCCGCGAGTTCGCCCTTGTAGAAGCGCTTGTAGCCGGTGAGCGCGTCGGTGCCGGCCGGATAATTCGGCGCGAGGATGAAGGCATTCTTGTAGCCGGCGGTATTGGCGTAGTTGCCCATTGCTTCATGCAGATTGTCGTTCTGCCAGGCGACGTTGAAGTAGTTCTTGTCGCACTTCGCGCCCGCGAGCGCCGACGGCCCAGCGTTTGGCGAAAGATAGAATTTGCCCTGCGCGACCGCGTTCGGCACCACAGCCATTGCGAGGTTGGAGAAGATGATGCCGGTCAGGATATCGACCTTGTCGCTCTGGATCATCTTGTCGGCGATCTGCACCGCCGTCTCCGGCTTCTGCGCATCGTCCTCGACGACGACGTCGATCTCGGTGTTGCCGGCCTGCTTCAGCGCCAGCATAAAGCCGTCGCGCACGTCGACGCCGAGACCTGCTCCCCCGCCTGAAAGCGTCGTAATCATGCCGATCTTGATCGGCTCGGCGTAAGCAAGGCCGGAGGTTGCGAGCGACAAGCCCAAGACACCGGATGCGATAATCTTCTTCATTCTCTTCTCCCGTTGATTGTTGTTTTCGTTCCCAGATTTTCGATCAAAGCTCGGTGCGAACTTTCCAGAGTTCCGGAAACAGTTCAACCTCCAGCATCTTGCGCAGGTAGGAAACGCCCAACGTTCCGCCTGTCCCGCGTTTCAACCCGATGATCCGCTCCACCGTGGTGACGTGGTTGAAGCGCCAGCGACGGAAATAGTCCTCGAAATCGACCAGTTTCTCGGCCAGTTCGTAGAGCATCCAATGCTTCTCGGGCGCGAGATAGACCTGCCGCCAGGCGGCAAGGACGGCATCGTTCGGCTTCCGGGTCGCGCGCCAGTCGGTCCTGCCGGCGTCGTCGCCAATGTCGAAGCCCTGCCGCGAAAGCAGGAGCAGCGCCTCGTCGTAGAGGCTCGGGGTGGCGAGGATTTCCTCGAGTTCGGCGATCACCTCCGGCCGGTGCGCATGCGGCTTGAGCATCGCCTCGTTGCGGTTTCCGGCCAGGAATTCGATCGCCCGGTACTGATATGACTGAAAGCCCGACGACTGCCCCAGCGAACCGCGAAACTGCGTGTATTCGGACGGCGTCATGGTCCTGAGCACATCCCAGGCGCCGGTCAGCTGCTCGAATATCCGCGCCACGCGCGACAGCATCTTGAAGGCAGGCTGCAGCCTGTCCTCATGGATCGCCCTGGACGCCGAGCGTATCTCGTGGATGGCAAGCTTCATCCACAGTTCCGAGGTCTGGTGCTGGATGATGAACAGCAACTCGTCATGCGCGGCGGAAAGCGGCGACTGCGCATCGAGTATCTTTTCGAGGTGAAGATAGTCGCCGTAGGACATGCGCCCACGGAACTCCATCTGGGCGCCTTCGGCGGGATGGGGAGAGCCAGTCTGCGTCATGCGACGTGTCCCAAATCGGCGGGCGGCGTCAGCCCTGCGTCAGTCCTCCGCCGCAGAATTGCAGAACCACCAGGAAGTTTCAAGCATGAAATTTTATGATTAAAATATCTCGGTAGCTTTATGGAAGGTGTGTTGAGATTCAGGTCAGGCCGAGGCGAGAATGGTGGCTTTCGAGAAGCGGAACGGAGCCGTCCATTCAGGTACGCTAGTACCGGAAGCGCAGAAAGCCGCCATTCGCAGGCCGGCATCACCTGAATATCGACACGCCTAGCCGCGGCCGATATACGGCATCTTGGTCGCCATCACGGTCATGAACAGCACATTGGCGTCGAGCGGCAGGCTGGCCATGTGAACGACCGCGTCCGCGACGCGGTCCACATCCATCACCGGTTCCGGCGCCATGGTGCCGTTCGCCTGCGGCACGCCGACCGTCATCGGCCTGGCCATGTCGGTCAGCGCGTTGCCGATGTCGATCTGTCCGCAGGCTATGTCGAATGGTCTGCCGTCCAGCGCGAGCGTCTTCGTCAGTCCGGTGATGGCGTGCTTGGTCGCCGTATAGGGGACCGAACCGGGGCGCGGCGCATAAGCCGAGACGGATCCGTTGTTGATGATGCGCCCGCCCATCGGCCGCTGCCGGCGCATCGCGCCGAAGGCCGCCCGGGCGCAGAGGAACGAGCCGGTCAGATTGACGCCGACGACATCATTCCACACCTCGACCGGGATCTCGTCGATGGTCGTCGATTTGTAGCCCATTCCGGCATTGTTGAAGAGCAGGTCGACCCGACCGAAGGTCTTGGTGACCATCGCGAACAATTGATCGACCTGTTCCGGCACGGCGATGTCGCAGGAGACGGCGAGCGCCTTTGCCTCTGTCGGACCCGCGTCCGCCACGGCCGCATCGAGTACGTCCTTGCGGCGGCCGCAAAATACCGTGTTCCAGCCGTTCTTGAGCAGCGCCGTCGCTACCGATTTGCCGATGCCGGTGCCTGCACCGGTGACGATCGCGGTCTTGCCGTTCTGCATACGATGATCCTCCCTGAGAGAGAACACGGAATCGCAGATGGAAGTGGATGTGGCAAGCCGCGCGGCAAAAAAGGGCGGCCATTGGCGACCGCCCCGGTTCGAACCGAGCTTGGGAGGAGGAGAAGCCGGTCCGACTGTCTAAAATGATGCGCTTGATCGGTTAACGAAAAGTTAACGCCGAATCATGCACCCCAGATGGCTCCGGTCGCTGGCTTGGCCGGAGTTTCGCTCACCGCTGTAACAGTGGCTTCGACATGGTCGACCAGCGCGTCCGGGAGCTTCATGCGGCCGGCAAGCATGTCGAGATAGCCGCGTTCCGCGCGCGAATCCGGATCGATCGCGAGGCGCGAGGCGGTGTAGATCTCGACCTTCTGCGCGTCCGTCTTGGCGGCTTCCACCAGCGCGTCGAGGTCGAGCGGCGCATCGAGTTCGGCGAGCAGGAACTGCTCGGCCTCGCTGCCGATGCCCGACAGGCTTAGCTTGTCGGCGATTTTCTTGCGCTCTTCGTCATCGATATGGCCATCGGATTTCGCCGCCGCGATCATGGCGCGCACCAGTGTGAGGGCGAATTCCTGCTCGCCCTGCGGCGCCTGCGAGGGATGGAAGCTCGTATCCTCGGGCGGCGGCAGCAGTTCGGGTTCGGCGGCCGCTTCCGCGGGCTGCTTGCCCTTCTGGTAGTTCTGATAGGCTTTGTAGGCGAGCCCGCCGATCGCCGCGAGGCCGCCGAGCTTGAGTGCCGATCCCGTCACCGCGCGGCCTGTACCCGTGCCGAGCAGCACCGCCACCAGCGCGCCGGCCGCCAGCGGATTGTCCTTGGCCATTTGCGTCGCCCTGCCGGCATGGTCGCGGACGGTGGATTCCGTACCCGGAACTTTCGAGCCGAGCAGATCGTCGAGCAGCTTCTTGGGATCGAACATCAAGGCCTCCAGCAAAGAGATTTCCGGCGCATGTCCGGGCCGGTTTCCGGTGCGGCGGAAGTAGGCAGCAGAACGCGACATTACAATGACGCGGCGTGCGACCGCCCCTCAACTGCCTATGTGCCGAACGCCGCGCTTCTCGGCAATTTCCACCTGGCGCTGGCGCTCGGCATAGCGGGCGCGGTCCTCGTCGGAACGCTGGTCGTAACAATGCGGACAGGAGACGCCGGCGATGAATTTCGGCGAGAGACATTCCTCGGCGGTCAGCGGATGGCGGCAGGCGCGGCAGAGTTCCGACTGCCCTTCCGCCAGCCCATGCGAAACCGAAACGCGCTCGTCGAAGACGAAGCACTCGCCTTGCCAGAGGCTCTCCTCCGCCGGAACCTCTTCGAGGTATTTCAGGATACCACCCTTGAGGTGAAAAACATCGTCGAGGCCGAGCGATTTCACATAGGCGGTGGCCTTCTCGCAGCGTATGCCGCCGGTGCAGAACATGGCTATCTTGCGGCCTTCGAGCTGGTCGCGATGGCTGGCAACCCATTGAGGAAACTCGCGAAAGCTCTTCGTCTGAGGATCGACCGCGCCTTGAAAAGTTCCGATCGACACTTCGTAATCGTTGCGCGTGTCGATGACGATCGTCTCGGGATCGGCGATCAGCGCGTTCCACTCGGCGGGCGCGACATAGGCCCCTGCCCCGTGCCGCGGGTCGATACCCTCGACGCCCATGGTGACGATCTCGCGCTTCAGCCTGACTTTCATGCGGTGGAACGGCATTTCGGCCGCAGCGCTGTATTTCACTTCGAGCCCGGCGAGTTCGGGCATCGCCTCCAGCCACGCGAGGAGTTCGGCGATCGCCTGTTCCCTGCCCGCCACGGTGCCGTTGATGCCTTCCGAGGCAAGCAGCAGCGTGCCCTTGATGCCGCGGCCGCAGCAGAAAGCGGCGAGCGGCGCGCGCAGTTCCTCGTATCGCTCAAGCCGGCAGAACCGGTAGAGGGCGGCGACGCGGAAGCCGGTAGTTGCAGGCGAAGTGTCCATGGGTGTGGATAAATCTCCGGTACGGGTAATTCAAGGCACGGATTTATTCGTATGAAATCAGCGATTTGGCTTTGGCGCACGAGCGCAACGCCGCACAAAGTGTTCACACGCGCACGTGCTCGGCGAAAATCAGGCGGATTGAAGCCAAACCAAAGGACACCGCGTATGTTCACTGCTGAAACCAGGCTCGAAATCATCGCCATCGCCAACGACCTCGAACTTGAGCCGGAAGCGCTGCTGGCGATCGCCGAAGTGGAAAGCGGCGGCAAGGGACGCGCCATTGTCGGCGGCAGACCCGAACCGCTGATCCGTTTCGAGGGCCACTATTTCGACCGGCGGCTTTCGGCGGCGAACCGGATGCGGGCGCGGGCGGAGGGGCTCGCCTCGCCGGCCGCCGGCGCGGTTGCCAATCCGGGGACGCAAGCCGGCCGATGGTCGCTTCTCGCCAGAGCCTGCGCGATCGACGCCAAGGCGGCCAATGAAAGCGTGTCCTGGGGCGTCGGCCAGGTCATGGGCGCGCATTGGGCATGGCTGGGTTATGCCGATGTCGACGCGCTCGTTGCGGAAGCGAGGGGCGGCATCGCCGGCCAGGTCCGGCTGATGGCGCGCTATATCGACAAGGCCGGGCTTGCGGCTGCGATCCGGCGCTGCGACTGGGAGGCTTTCGCCCGCGGCTACAACGGACCCCAATTCCGGCGGCACGGCTATCATGTGAAGATAGCGGCGGCTTACCACCGCTTCCGGGCTGAATCCGGGGAGCCCTTGCCGGAGAAAAGAAATCCAGCAGCCGGGATCGCGAAAAGACCGGTCAGGAAAGCGTTTCCTGCGACGGCGATTCCGACGAAAGCGCCAGCGGTCCGGCCGATTAAAACGCCCTTCTGGAGCAGCCTTGCAGCCAAGCTGTCCGGCTTCCTCGGGCGACGCTGATCGGAGCGCCTTCGTGGACTTGGCCGGAGGCTTCTGCTAATCGGCTGAAATCCCAACCGCCGAGAGACGCTCATGCCCAGCAAGACCGAAAAACTCCTGTCGCTCCTCGATGGCCAGCCGGTGATTCCGGTGCTGAAGATCGACAGGGTGGCGGATGCGGTCCCCCTTGCGCGCGCGCTCGCCCGAGGCGGCCTGCGCGTCATCGAGATCACCCTGCGGACCGCCGACGCGCTGGAATGCATACGCAGGGCCGCGGGCGAGGTCGAGGAGGCCATCGTCGGGTCCGGCACGATCCTTGATGCCCGCCAGTTCGAGGACGCGGCCGCGGCCGGCTCGAAATTCATCGTCAGCCCGGGCGTGACGCGCGAATTGCTGGCTGCGGCGGCCGACAGCGAGACGCCGCTGCTGCCCGGAGCGATCACGCCGGGCGAAATCATGACGGCGCGCGAAGCCGGCCTCGACTTCCTGAAATTCTTCCCGGCCGAGCAGGCCGGCGGCGCCGCGTTCCTGAAATCGCTGGCCTCGCCCTTCGGCGGCATAAAGTTCTGCCCGACGGGCGGGGTGACGGCCAAGAACGCGAACGACTATCTCGGCCTGCCGAACGTGATCTGCGTCGGCGGCTCCTGGGTCGCACCCGACGATCTGGTGAAAGCCGGCCAATGGGACGCCATCGAGGCTTTGGCGCGGGAAGCCGCGACGCTGCGGGCGCGCTGAACACCTGCAAACAGGCCAACAAAAAAGCGCCGGTCTCCGGCGCTTTTTTTGCAGCTTGCGTTGCCGCTACTGGAAGCGCGCCACCGACAGGAATTCTACGGCCTTGCCGGAGAAGCGGTTGGCGTCGGCCGTCTGGTCGTCCTGCTGGAAGCCGGCGGTATAGACGGCGCGCGGGGCGGTGCGCACGATGTTGTAGGCGAATGACGGAGCGGTCGTGTTCTGCCCGGCCGTGGTGACATAGTCACCGTGCAGCACCCAGCGCGCGGCCTGCGGCTGCGCGGCCACCACAACCGGTTTCGGATCGGGCTTGGTGTCGCGGGCGCTCGGCCGCGAGGCCTTGCGCGTCGTCTTGACGCCGGAATCCATCGCGGAGGCGGGATCGGTCCCGGCCGGACGTCCGGCGACCGCCGCGCGCGGCGTCACTGTCGTGGCGAGCGCAGCAACCCGTTCGCCATTGGATTTTATGACGGCCTCCAAGGCGGCTTTCGGATCGGTCTCGACCGCTCCTGTGCTGGCGGGCTCGGGACGCGCGGGCGGAACCGCGGCGAGATCGAATACGGCGTCGGCATCGCTTGGACGGCTGGACGGCAGCGGCGCGAATGCGTCGGTGGCGCTCATCGGGCCCTCATCGGCCGCCGCCATGGCCAGCAGGATCGGATCGGTCGCGCTGGCAGTCGCGAGCACAGCCGGCGGAGCGTAGTCCGGACGGCGCGTCGGCAGCGGAATGCCAAGCGCAAGCTCAGCCTTCTCGGCGAGCAGTTCGTCCGGCAGGGGCTGTTCGGCTGCTCCGAACGGAACCTGCTCAGCTTGCGCCAACGCCGCGACGGTCGGGCCGACCTCGGCCTCAGGACGCGGCGCAAGGGCCGGAACCGGGACGCTGCGGGCCGGCAGCGCGGCGATGATGGTTTCGGGCGTCTCTTCGCGCGGCTCCCCTGCCTCGGCGACCTGGGGAATTTCGGCGCGCTGCGCCTGATCGGGCGGGACAATTTGGATGCCGGGCAGTTGCTTGTTGGCGTCCTGCTGCTGCGGCTGCGGCTGTTCGGCCACGGCCTTGCTGGCGGCTTGGGGCTTTTCGGCCCTCGAGCTTGCGGCCGCAACGACGGCGACTTCGCCGCTGCTCTCTTCTTCCTCGTCGGCGCCGCCGCCGAAAATGGCCGCAAAGAGATTGGTGCGCCTGCCGCTGCTGGAGTTGGAACTGGCGAGCGCCAGGGCGGTGGCCCCGCTCTTGCTGCGCGCCTTGTAGGAAGCGAGCGCCGTCTCGAAGCCGGGCAGCGGCTTGCCGTCGGTCGGCACGTGCAACGTCTTGCCGTTCGGGAAGACGGAGGCGAGCTCGCCACGGCTCATGCGCGGCCAATGGCGCACATTACCGACATCCAGATGCACGAAGGGCGAACCCGAACGCGGATAATAGCCGACGCCGCCGCCCTGCGCCCTGAGGGCGGTGTTGCGCAGTTGTTTCAGGCCGACGCCGGGGATGTAGAAATCCATCGCCTTGCCCAGCATGTGCTGGCTCTTGTTGGCGACGCCCTTGCTCCGGCTGCGAAGCATTGAATTTGTGGCCGGCGAGCGATACGCGGACACGACGTGGATGTAGTCGCGCGCTCCGACAGACTTGTAGGTCTCCCAGACTAGGTCGAGCAGGCGGGGGTCCATCCTGGTCGGTTCGTTGCGGCGCCAGTCGCGCAGGAACCTGTTGATCTTCTTGAGGCCGGACTGATCGTAGCGCCCGTTGCGCTTGAAGGTGATCTCGGCCTTTTCCTTGGTATGGATGAAGTAGAGCTTGAGCGTCCGCGTTTCAGCGCTGGCGACGGGCGTTGCCATCAAGAGGAAGCTGAGGGCGAGGATGAAAGCCGCAAGCCATTTCGGCAAGCCGGTCGTTTCGAGTCGCCGGTTCGTGTGTCGCTCGATTCTGTTCAAATCAAAAGGCCTTGCAGGCTGCCATTTGTCCCCGGATTTGAAGCCCGGACGCGGAAAAGTTGCGTCCGAATATCGATCCTAATGGTTAATCACAGCTTATTGAAGTCGAAATGCGGTAAGACCATGGCGATATCCCGGCAAAAATATCGATCGAAGTTCATGGTAAACGGCATCCTATGGAATGAAGCTTACGCGGTGCTGGCCGGGCAACACCCGTCCCCTTTGCAAGGTGCAGGGCGATTGAGTCCACACCCCAAGATCAAGTATCCTCGTCGGTCAGCGGAGTGAACGCGATGGCCGACACGGCGTCCATCAACTCAACGACGGTCGCAAAGAATGCCACGGCCAAGCGGATCGCCCGATCCGCTTCTGCTCGTCTTCAAAGGAGGTCCCATTGAATTGGAACATGTGGATTCGGCAGATCCATCGCTGGCTGTCGATCATTTTTACGACGGTCGTCGCCGCGATCTTTATCAGCTTGGGCGTAGGTGTGGAGCCCGCTTACTGGGTGTACCTCATGCCGCTGATCCCGCTCCCCTTGCTCATGCTCAGCGGTCTGTACCTGTTCGCGCTGCCGTATGCCACCAGGTGGCGCAGCGGGCGGCGCGTCGGCGAAGAGGCGTGAACACATGGCCGACAAGGCGCCCAAGGCCAGCCAAATACCCGGCATGACGAAGCAGGTTTTGTTCGTGCAAGGCGGCGGCGAGGGCACTCACGACGATTGGGATGACAAGCTTGTCGCGAGCCTCGCGCGCGAGCTGGGTCCCGGCTATTCGATCCTCTACCCGCGCATGCCCGATGAAGCCGATCCCAGTTACGCCGCCTGGAAGCCTGCGCTTGTGGAGGAGATCGCCGGACTTGATGACGGCGCAATCGTCGTCGGCCATTCGATTGGCGGCACGGTCCTGATCAATGTCCTTGCCGAGTTGCCGACCGCGCACAAGCTATCCGCCATCTTGTTGATCGCGCCACCCTTTGTCGGCGAGGGCGGCTGGCTCAGCAACGACGTCGCGCCGATGGACGATGCGGGCGCGCGACTGCCTCCGGCAACGCCGGTCTATCTCTTCCAGGGCACCGATGACGACACGACCCCCGCGGTTCATTTCGACCTGTACGCGAGAGCAATCCCACAGGCTCATGTTCGGAGACTTGACGGCCGCGACCACCAGCTCAACAACGACATGACGGAAGTCGCCGAGGAGATCTGCGCGCTGGCGCGAGCTTCGTCCTAACCGGATCACCGCCGCAAAAATGCCGGGCTATTGAGCCTACATCTAGAAGACGAACGACAGTTTCGTGATCCGGATCGCGTGAGGGGATGGCTGGTTGAGGTAGCCGGCAGCGCGTGAAGCCACAAATTCGGATCGGTTTGGCGCGGCGCTCCGTTATTCATCCCGATCTGTCAGGATCGCACTGGAGATGACGTCAACGAGATGATCGGCGCGCGGTGCGAACGAGGGTTGGTCGCCAACCCAGCCGAGCGCCCCGATCAGGGCGAACAGGTCGGTCCCATCAATATCGGCTCGCGCCATTCCCTCGGCCTGAGCACGGAGAAGCAGTCGCGCGCCTGCCGAACGCACGGTGGTGCATGAAGCATGAAGAGCGGAATCCGGGTCCGCGATGGCGGCCGCCATCAAATCTACAATGCCGCTATAACTATGCGTGAATGCAACCGCCTCGCGAAACCACGATACGAGAGCTTCATCAGGTGAACTCGACGTTTCGAGCTTGCCTGCCCTTTGCGTTAGTTCGTCGAGGGTCGCGCGGAGCAACGCCTCAAGCAGCGCCTCCCGCGTGGGAAAGTGACGATACAGAGTGCCCAGCCCGACATCAGCTCTGCGAGCGATATCGCGCAGCGATGCGTCAGCACCGTGCTCGGTTATGACATCACGCGCGACCGCGAGCAGGTGGCTGTAGTTCTTCCTGGCGTCGGCTCGCATAGGCTCTCTTTGGCAATTGGATCAATGCTCCGCGTATATGGAGCGGCGCTCCATTAGATCACTCATTGGCGATGAGGGATACAGAGAGGCCGGCCAACACGATGAAAGTTCAGCAGGTCACGCTGCTCCGTTGACAATCGGAGCGGTGCTCCATATATACGGATCACTGCTCCGTTATGTAAACCCAAAGGAACATCATGCCCAGCAAGCTCGATCTCTCGAAGGAGTTCATCGGCCGCCGTGCCCTCGTCACTGGCGGCACGCGCGGCATCGGTGCGGCGATCGCGCAGCGCCTTCTCGATGGCGGCGCCAAGGTCGTGGTCGCGGCGCGCTCGCGCAGCGACTTCACACCCGCGACGGCGACATTCATCGCCGGCGACGTCAGTACGAGCGAAGGGGTGAAGGCGATCGCCGCAGAGGCGCTCGCGGCGCTCGGCGGCCTCGACATCCTTGTCAACAATGCGGGCGGTGCGGGCGGTACGCGCATGTTTCCGGAAGGCTCGCCGACGATTCCCGACGAGGAGTGGCAAGACGCCATCGATCTCAACCTCTTCGCCTCTATCCGCCTCACGAACGCGCTCCTGCCGGCGCTCCGCGCGTCGAAAGCCGCTGCGGTCGTGAACATCTCGTCGACGGCTGCGACTATGCCGTTCGGTCCCACTGCGCACTACGGCGTCGCGAAGGCGGCGCTCGACTTCTACTCGCGCACGCTCGCCGTCGAACTCGCGCCGAGCGGCGTCCGCGTGAACGTCGTGTCGCCCGGTCCCATCTCGACGCCGAGCGCCGACGAGATGCGAAAGTCGTTCCCAGGGATTTCGAGCGATGAGTGGCTCCGGTATGTGCCGCTCGGTCGCATTGGCACCACTGACGACATCGCGGAGGTCGTCGCGTTGCTCGCGTCGGATCGCGGGAAGTGGCTGACCGGCATGAACTACCGGGTCGATGGTGGAATGACGGCGCGCTGACGGTCGATCGTCAGGCGATTCGGATGGATTGGGCCGACAACGAGGATCCTAAGGTCAGGATCTATTAGGATAGGTCCTGGCCATAGCAGGTCAGGAAGCGAGCTTTTCGGCACGTCCCGTTTCGGGGTCGATGCCGTGCTCCTTCAGTTTTCGGTAAAGGGTTGAACGGCCGATCCCCAGCCTGCGCGCCACTTCGCTCATCTGGCCGCTGTAGTGATCGATGGCCATCTTGATCATCTCGAGTTCGACCTCCGCCAGCGAGCGGACATTGCCGCGCTCGTCGAGCGCCTTGAGGATGCCGAACCGTATTTCCGCTGGCGCCGGCCGCAACGGCGTGGTCCTGTCTTCAGTTGGAGCGCGCTGGGCCTCTGGCGGGGCGGTAGCGGGTTCGGGCTCGCCGCGGTCCAAATTGACCGTCCCCTCGACTTGCGCCCTTATCTGCGGAAATTCTTCCTCCGTGAGCGTGTCGCCTTCGCAGAGCACCGTCGCCCGGAAGATCGCGTTTTCGAGCTGCCTGATGTTGCCCGGCCAGTCATAGGCTTCGAGCATCGACAACGCTCGCGCGGAAATATCGGTGATGCGGCCGCGGGTTTCGGCGGGCGCGATGCGCGACATGAAATGGCGCACCAGATGAGGGATGTCGTCGCGGCGGTCGCGCAGCGGCGGGACGAAGATCGGATAGACGTTCAGTCGGTAGAACAGGTCCTCGCGGAACTTTCCGTCCTTCACCTGCTGCAGGAGGTTGCGGTGGGTGGCCGAGATCAGGCGGATATTGACCTTGACGGTCGAGCGCCCGCCGACCGGATCGACCTCGCCATCCTGCACGGCGCGCAGGAGCTTTACCTGGACGTCGAGCGGCAGATCGCCGATCTCGTCGAGAAACAGCGTTCCCGTATGCGCCTCGACGAATTTTCCGGTGTGCTTCTCGGTCGCGCCGGTGAACGAACCCTTCTCGTGGCCAAACAGGATGCTTTCGACAAGGTTGTCCGGGATGGCGCCGCAATTGACCGTGACGAAGGGCTTGCCGCGACGGTCGCCCGAACCCTGGATGGCCCGCGCGACAAGTTCCTTGCCGACGCCCGATTCGCCCTCGATGAGGATCGGTATGTTAGAGGCGGCGGCCTTCTGCGCCAGGCGCAGCACCCGGTCCATGGCCGGGCTTCGGGTGACGATGTCCTTGAACGAAAGCGTGCCGCCGCCGCCGCGTTTGGAGGAGCGCTTTGCCTCCATCCCGCGCGCTTCCACCTTGAGCGCGTTATCGATGGCCGTGCGCAGCCGCTCCGGCGAGGCCGGCTTGACCACGAAATCGAATGCGCCGTTGCGCATCGCCAGCACCACGGTTTCGATCCCGCCCTGCGCCGTCTGGACGATGACCGGAAGCTGGATGCCGCGCTCGGCCAGCGCCTTGAGCACGCCGATGCCGTCCATGCCCGGCATTGAGAGGTCGAGTATGACGACGGCGACAGGGCGCGCCTCCGGTCCGTCGAGCACCTTGAGGGCCGCCTCGCCGCCATCGGCGACAATAGCGGCATGACCGAATTTGGTCACCGCGGCTTCGAGCAGCCGGCGCTGTACAGGATCGTCGTCGACTATGAGGATGCAGGCTGCCATGACATATTCTATACGGCCTAATTGCCGTCTGGATCATCCTGGCACAGGGTTCTAAATAAGCCTTCAAAAAAGCCGGTGAATGAAGTCTTTAGCCTGCACGGGCGGTTGTCGAATCGGAAGGTTGTCACGATGGATCTGAATCCCGGCGGAAAGGTCGCTGCCATGGCTGCGAGCCAGACACTTTCGATTCTCGGCGACCTGCCGGAATGGGATCTCGGCGACCTCTATCCAGGCATGGACGCGCCCGAACTGAAGAGCGATCTCGCCAGGGCGGCTCTCGAGGCGGTTGGCTTCGAGCGGCGCTGGAAGGGCACGCTGGCCGAGGAGGCCGGCAGGGGCGGCGCCGGCCGGCTGGGCGAAGCGCTGCAGCAATACGAGGCGATCGAGGAGCTGATCGGCAAGATCGCCTCCTATGCGGGGCTGATCTATGCCGGCAACACGGCCGACCCGCAGCGCGCCAAGCTCTACGGCGATGTGCAGGAGAAGATGACCGACGCCAGCGCGCACCTGTTGTTCTTCGCGCTCGAACTGAACCTCATCGCCGACGAGCTGATTTCGAGCGCACTCGAAACCGACCCGGCGTTCGGCCATTACCGGCCGTGGGTGCTGGACCTCAGGAAGGACAAACCCTACCAGCTCGAGGACCGCATCGAGCAATTGTTCCATGAAAAATCGATAACCGGGCGCGGCGCCTGGAACCGCCTGTTCGACGAGACGATGACTGACCTGCGCTTCGAGGTCGGCGGCGAAGAGCTGACGCTGGAGCCGACGCTGAACAAGCTGCAGGACGCCGACGGCGAGGTGCGCCGCGCGGCCGCCGAGGCCCTGGCGAAGACCTTCAAGGAGAATCTGCGCACCTTCACGCTGATCACCAACACACTGTCCAAGGACAAGGAAATCTCCGACCGCTGGCGCGGCTTCGAGGACATCGCCGACTCGCGGCATCTCGCCAACCGCGTCGAGCGCAGCGTCGTGGACGCGCTGGCATCCGCCGTTCGCGAGGCCTATCCGCGGCTTTCGCACCGCTACTATGCGATGAAGGCGCGCTGGCTCGGCATGGATGCGATGAACCACTGGGACCGCAATGCGCCGCTGCCCGAGACACCGCAGGCGACGATCGGATGGGACGAAGCAAAAAACACGGTTCTGTCGGCCTATCACCGCTTTTCGCCGGACATGGCCGACATTGCGCGGACCTTCTTCGACCGCCGCTGGATCGACGCGCCGGTGCGGCCCGGAAAGGCCCCAGGCGCCTTCGCGCACCCGACGGTGCCGTCGGCCCATCCCTACGTGCTCCTGAACTACATGGGCAAGCCGCGCGACGTGATGACGCTGGCGCACGAACTCGGCCACGGCGTGCACCAGGTGCTGGCCGGCGGCCAGGGCGCGCTGATGGCCTCGACGCCGCTGACGCTAGCCGAAACCGCCTCGGTGTTCGGCGAGATGCTGACCTTCCGCTCGCTGCTCGACAACACCACCGACCGGCGCGAGCGCAAGGCCATGCTCGCCCAGAAGGTCGAGGACATGATCAACACGGTGGTGCGCCAGATCGCCTTCTACGAGTTCGAACGCAAGGTGCACACCGAGCGCCGCAACGGCGAGCTGACCTCGGACCGGCTCGGCCAGTTCTGGCTGGAGGTGCAGGCCGACAGCCTGGGCCCGGCGATCAGGCTGCGAGAGGGTTACGAGACCTTCTGGACCTACATCCCGCATTTCATCCACTCGCCGTTCTACGTCTATGCCTATGCGTTCGGCGACTGCCTGGTGAACTCGCTCTACGCCGTCTACCAGAATGCCGAGCGCGGCTTTCAGGAGAAGTATTTCGACATGCTGCGGGCCGGCGGAACCAAGCATCATTCCGAAATCCTGGCTCCGTTCGGGCTCGACGCCTCCGACCCCGCCTTCTGGCAGATCGGCCTCGGCGTTATCGGCGACCTGATCGACGAACTGGAAGCGCTGGAGTGAGGCGGGCAGACGCGGCTCCCGCGAGTTGACGAATATGCCCACTTCACCATTCGTCCTTTTCCGCAACGACCCCGCCGGCAGCGAGCTTCTGTTCGACCGGCCGCACGAAATCATCGCCCCCGACACGGCGGAGAGCTTCTTTCCGGCGCTGGACGCAGCACAGGCCGCCCATGAATCGGGAAAGTGGCTTGCCGGCTATTTCTCCTACGAAGCAGGCTATCTGTTCGAGCCGAAGCTCAGGCCGCTTCTGCCTGAAGGGCGGCGCGCGCCGCTGTTTTGCCTGGGCGTCTTCGACGGGCCTTCCGAGACGCCCCTGCCCGCCTTGCGGCCGCCGGATACCAACGGACCGATCTTCGACGCGCGGGCAAGCTGGTCGTTCGGCGACTACGAGCCGCGCTTCGCGCGGCTGCACCGGCATCTGCGCGAGGGCGACTGCTACCAGGCCAATCTGACTTTTCCGGTCAACGCGCAGTGGTCGGGCGAGGCGCTGTCGGCCTTCGACGCGCTGACCGCGCGCCAGCCGGTGAAATATGGAGCCCTGGTTGATCTCGGCGAGCCAACGGTGCTGTCGCGCTCGCCGGAACTGTTCTTCGAGATCGACCGCGAAGGCTGGATCGAGACGCACCCGATGAAGGGCACCGCCCCGCGCGGCGCGACCAGGGAGGAGGACGAGGCGCAACGGGAGTTCCTGCGCAACGACCCGAAGAACCAGGCCGAGAACCGGATGATCGTCGACCTGCTGCGCAACGATATCTCGCTGATCAGCGAGGTTGGCACGCTCGACGTACCAGAGCTTTTCCGCATCGAGACCTACCCGACCGTGCACCAGATGGTGAGCCGGGTGCGCGCGAAGCTTTTGCCCGATTTGACTATTGCCCAAATCTTCGCCGCGCTGTTTCCATGCGGGTCGATCACGGGCGCGCCAAAAATTCGCGCCATGGAGATCCTGCATGCGCTGGAGGGCAAGCCGCGCGACGTCTATTGCGGCGCCATCGGCTGGATCGCGCCGGACGGCACGATGCGGTTCTCGGTGGCGATCCGCACCATCTCGCTCTTTCCGGGCGGCGAAGCCGTCTACAATATCGGCGGCGGCATAGTGTTCGATTCCACCGCCGAGGAGGAGTATGCGGAATGTCTCCTGAAGGCCCGGTTCGCGACGGGAACGGTTCCGACTTCGAGCTGATCGAGACACTGCGCTGGGAGCCGGCCCGTGGCTTCGTGCGGCTGGAGCGGCACATGGCGCGGCTTGCCACATCTGCGCGGGAGCTTGGCTTCGAACTGTCGCCGGCCGGGATCGATCGTGCGCTGCGAGACGCCGTGGGTGGCGACGCGCCGCTGCGCGTCCGCTTGACGCTGGCGCAAGACGGTAAGGCGGAGGTTACGACCCTGGCATACGCGCCGCTCGCGCCGGACGCCTTCTGGACGCTCAAAATTGCCGAAACCCGATTGGACGCGAACGATCCGCTGCTGCGCCACAAGACGACACAGCGCGCCGTCTATGATGCGGCGCGCGTGGAATTTTCGCGCGGGGAGGCGGACGAGGTGATCCTGCTCAACCAGCATGGGCAGGTCTGCGAAGGCACGATCACCAATCTCTTTGCCGACAGGGGCGATGGTGTCCTGCTGACGCCGTCGTTGCGATGCGGGCTGCTGCCCGGCGTGCTGCGCGGCGAGTTGCTGGAAGGCGGCAGGGCCAGGGAGGCGGCGCTGACCGAGGACGATCTGCGCCGCACGAAGGCGCTCTTCGTCGGCAATTCGCTGCGTGGGCTGATCAGGGTACGACTGGCCTAGTCGCGTTTTCTTGCAGCAGCCTTGAACTACCGGCTATTGCAGACCCGATCATCCGGATTGGACTATCTTGAGCGCAGCCCCGAGACACACCCCCTATGACGGCTCGTCAAAGCCGTTCACCATCGGCCTGAAGCCGCTCGACCTCGCCGAATGGATCGAGGTCGGCGACGACCTGGACATGTATCTGGCCGAGAAGCGCCGGCTCTACGCGACGGTTCCCGACAAGGTTTTCGTCGAGGACCTGGATACGCGGGTAGCGCAACGCGAAGTGCTCGATCTCATCGAGGCGCATCTGGCCCGGCACGATACGCAACTGCTTGGGCGGTTGAAGGCCTCGGCCGGATCACATTCTGCGGAGGTTGGTGGCGAGGCGCGGAATGATAAGGCGCAAAACGGCGATGACGCGACAGACGCTCCGCCACTCCTCACAGCATCGCTGCTCGTCCAGGAAGACCTGATCCTGATGCGCAGGGGCGAGGACGGCTGGCGGCTGGCGGCGGGGGCGCTGTGTTTTCCGTCATCCTGGTCGCTGGTCGAAAAATTCGGGCGGCCGCTGCATGAAATCCACGCGCCGGTGCCGGGTTTCGGCGGCGGCACCCGCAACGCCGATCTGATAAGCCGGATGTTCGACAGCCTTCAGGGCCAGGCGGTGCTGCGCTGGAACTGGTCGCTGCAGGCCGGCAACGATCTTTACCTGCCATTCTCACACCAGGAGCGCGTCGACCGGGCGACGAACCGGCCGTCGCGATTTTCAACTGGCGAGATTGCAGCGCAGGCCTTCATCCGTGTCGAGCGCCAGACCCTGCGCAAGCTGCCCGTGTCCGGCGACATCCTGTTCACCATCGGCATCCATCTCGATCCGCTATCGGTGCTCGAAAAGCACCCGGACCGGCAGCGGCTCGCCTCTTCCTTCGCCGATCAGCTTGCCGCGCTTGACGAGGCGCAGCTCGACTACAAGGGGCTGACCGCCGACCGCGACCGGCTGCTGGCAGTCATGCTGGGCTTGGCTCAGCGCTAACCAGCTTGGTGGTTTTCTCTTTATTGTGACGAGGAACTATGGTCTTCAACTCGACCACCCGTCGAGATGCACGCATAACGCGCGAACCAGGAGTGTCTAAAGAATGGCGAAAGAAAAATGGCCCGTCCACGGTGAAATAACCGGCCCGGTGGTGATGATCGGCTTCGGGTCGATCGGCCGCGGTACGCTTCCCCTCATCGAGCGCCATTTCAAATTCGACAAATCCCGCGTGACCGTCATCGATCCGCGCGACGACGACCGCAAGCTGCTCGACGAACGTGGCATCGCCTTCCTGCAGGAGGCGGTGACGAAGAAGAACTACAAGAAGCTGCTGACGCCGCTTCTGACCGCGGGCGGCGGCCAGGGTTTTTGCGTCAACCTTTCGGTCGACACCTCCTCGCTCGAACTCATGAAGCTCTGCCGCAAGCTCGGCGTGCTCTATATCGACACTGTCGTCGAACCCTGGCTCGGCTTCTATTTCGATACCAAGGCCGACAACGCTTCGCGCACCAACTATGCGCTGCGCGAAACCGTACGCGAGGAAATCCGCAAGAATCCCGGCGGCGCCACCGCCATCTCCTGCTGCGGCGCCAACCCCGGCATGGTGTCGTGGTTCGTCAAGCAGGCGCTGGTCAATCTCGCCAACGACCTCGGGCTCGAATTCGCCGAGCCGGCGGAAGGCGACCGGGAAGGCTGGGCGCGGCTGATGAAGGACGCCGGCGTGAAGGGCATCCACATCGCCGAGCGCGATACGCAGCGCACCAAGAACCCCAAGCCGATGAACGTGTTCTGGAACACCTGGTCGGTCGAGGGCTTCATTTCCGAGGGGCTGCAGCCGGCCGAACTCGGCTGGGGCACGCACGAGAAATGGATGCCGAAAAACGCCCGCAAGCAGAAAAAGGGTTCGAAGGCCGCGATCTTCCTCGAACAGCCGGGCGCCAACACGCGGGTGCGGACCTGGTGCCCGACGCCCGGGCCGCAATACGGCTTTCTCGTCACTCACAATGAGGCGATCTCGATCGCCGATTTCTTCACCCTGCGCGACAAGAAGGACAAGGTCTCCTACCGTCCGACCTGTCACTACGCTTATCATCCCTGCAACGACGCCATACTGTCGCTGCACGAGATGTTCGGGTCGGGCGGCAACGCGCAGCCGGTTCATCACGTGCTCGACGAGGACGAACTTGTCGACGGCGTGGACGAACTCGGCGTGCTGCTCTACGGCCACGCGAAGAACGCCTACTGGTACGGCTCGCAGCTCTCGCTTGCCGAGGCGCGCAAGCTGGCGCCCTACCAGAACGCAACCGGCCTGCAGGTGACTTCGGCGGTGCTGGCCGGCATGGTCTGGGCGCTGGAAAACCCGCAGGCAGGCATCGTCGAGGCCGACGAGATGGACTACCGGCGCTGCCTGGAGGTGCAATCGCCCTATCTCGGGCCGGTCAGGGGCTATTACACCGACTGGACGCCGCTGGAGGGCCGCCCGGGACTGTTCGCGGAAGACCTCGACACGAAGGACCCCTGGCAGTTCCGCAACATACTGGTTCGCTAGGTCGTAGACCTAGGGGACTTTCATCGCGGCTTCTTGCAATCGCCCAGAAATCGGGCGATTGCTACGCATGCGGACTGAGGAGAGGATGAACATGACGATAGCGCGCAAACTGTTTTCCGCGGCTGCGCTCGCCGCGATGTCGGCGGGCCTGGTTGGCTGCATGACCGGTGGCGGCCCCGGTGGAGGCCCGCTGGCCGCCGCGTCCGGCGTGGAAGGCGAATGGCTGAGCACCGACGGCGTCGCTGTATCGCGCTTCTCGGGTGGGGTATTCCAGACGACGGCTCTCGACACCGGCAACAAGCTGGCCGACGGCAGCTATCAGATGGTGGACGATCGAACGGTCGCGATCAGCGTCAAATCGCTGATTCGCCAGACGACCAGCAGCGTCAACTGCGCGCTGGCCGCTCCCACCCAGCTCAACTGCACGAGTTCGACCGGCCAGCAATTCGTGCTGACGAGACGCCCGAACGTCGGCTGAGAAGGGCGGCGCTGGAGGCCGCAGGGAATGGCGATCGTCATTCTTTTCGCCCTTATTTGCGTCCTCGTGCTTCCGCAGGTCTGGGTGCGGTTCACTATAGACCGGCACGGGATCGACCGTCCCGATCTGCAGGGCACGGGCGCGGAACTTGCACGCCACCTTCTCGACCGCTTCGACCTCGCCGACGTCAAAGTTGAAACGACGGATCGCGGCGACCACTACGATCCGGATGCCAAGGCGGTGAGGCTGCTGGCCAAGCATCATGACGGCCGCTCTCTGTCCGCCGTTGCGATTGCGGCGCACGAAGTTTCGCATGCGCTTCAGGATGCGCGCGGCGAGCGCCTGTTGGCGTTGCGCCAACGCCTTGCCAAGTTTACCGCTATCACTGATCGGATTGCCGGCGTGTTTTTCATAGCGGCTCCAGTGCTGGCCGCCCTTGCGCGAACACCCGTGGCCTTCTTTGCAGTGCTCGGAATTGGCATAGCTCTGCTGGCAGTTCGTGTTCTCGTCAACCTTGTCACATTGCCCGTCGAGACGGACGCCAGCTTCTCCAAGGCGCTGCCTATTCTGGAGGATGGCCGCTATGTCGACGCTGCCCACATGCCGGCCATTCGAAGCGTGCTGCGCGCCGCCGCGTTTACCTATCTCGCGGGCGCACTGATATCTTTGATCAACCTTGCGCGCTGGATAAGGCTGCTGCGATAACGACAACTGGCAACGGACGGAGCTAATGGCCCTCCATTTCGACCACCTCGAAACCCGAGACCCCGCCGAACGCGAAGCGGCGCTGTTTGCGGCGCTTCCCGGCTTTCTGCGCAAGGCGGTTTCGGCAGCACCCGGCCTTGCGCGCTGGCTCGCGGGTGTCGATCCGGATGCGATAACCGATCGCACTGCCCTTGCCCGGCTCCCGGTGCTCAGGAAATCCGAACTGCTGGAGTTCCAGCAGGCCGATCCGCCCTTCGGCGGCTTCGCCGACCCGGCCGCCCTGCGGGCAAACCGCGTGTTCTTGTCGCCCGGCCCGCTGTGGGAGCCGGAGCTCGGCGACGATGTGGCCACGGCGACCGCCCGCGCCTTTTTCGCCGCCGGCATCCGCGCCGGAGACATCGTTCACAACGCCTTCGCCTACCACATGACGCCGGGCGGTTTTATCCTTGATGCCGGAGCGCGCGCGCTGGGCTGCACGGTGTTCCCGGCAGGAACCGGCAACACCGACTTGCAAGTCGACGCGGCGGCTGCGCTGAAGCCCTCGGTCTATTGCGGCACGCCGGATTTCCTGAAGGTCATGCTCGACCGCGCCACCGAAACCGGCAAGGACCTGTCCTCTTTCAAGCTGGCGTTGGTTTCGGGAGGGGCGCTGTTTCCGTCGCTGAGGGCCGAATACAAGGCGCGCGGCATCGACGTGCTGCAATGCTATGCGACGGCCGAGTTCGGCGTCATCGCCTATGAAAGCGCAGCCAGCGACGGCTCGCCCAATCCAGGCATGATCCTCAACGAGAAGCTGATCGTCGAGATCGTCCGCCCTGGCACCGGCGATCCTGTCGCCGAGGGCGAGGTTGGCGAGATCGTCGTCACCGGCTTCAACGACGGCTATCCGCTGGTGCGGCTCGGAACCGGCGACCTCTCGGCGATCCTCCCGGGCACGTCGCCCTGCGGCCGCACCAACGCCCGCATCAAGGGCTGGATGGGCCGCGCCGACCAGCGCACCAAGGTCAAGGGGATGTTCGTCGATCCGGCCCAGATCGCGACGGTGGTCAAGCGGCATCCCGAAATAGCCAAGGCGCGCCTAGTCGTCGTCCGCGATGGCGACCGCGACGCGATGGTTCTGCATGTCGAGGCGGCGGGCGGCGCTGCGCCCGATCTCGCCGCGGTCGAGGCTTCGCTGCGCGAGGTGACAAAACTTGGCGGCGCGGTCCTCCTGGCGGCGCCCGGCTCGCTCGCCAATGACGGCAAGGTCATTTCCGATGAGCGCAACTACAGCGCATGAAGCCCTGAAGAGGCCGGTTCGGGGCCGGGATTCCTCTTGCATCCGTCAAACCGCAATGTGAACATGGATCGGGGACCGTCTCGCATGGGCGGTCAGGAGTCGCGCAAAGCGCTCCGAAGGGATCACTCGGGGAGACGACAAAGATGAAGAAGATCGCCGCCATAGCCGCCCTGTCCGCATCGGCATTCGCAATGTCGGCGGGCGCATCGTTTGCCGACTACACATTGAACATCCTGCACATCAACGACTGGCACAGCCGCATCGAATCCAACAACAAATTCGAATCGACCTGCTCGGCCGAAGAGGAAGGCAAGGGCGAATGCATCGGCGGCGCGGCCCGCCTCGTCACGGCAATCGCAGACCGGCGCAAGGCGCTCGAAGGCCAGAATGTGCTGCTGCTCAATGGCGGCGACAATTTCCAGGGATCGCTGTTCTACACGACCTTCAAGGGCGCGGTGGAAGCCGAGTTCCTGAACCTGATGAAGTTCGACGCCATGACCGTCGGCAACCATGAGTTCGACGATGGCGAAGATGCACTGGCGCCGTTCCTCGACGTGATCAAGTTTCCCGTGCTCTCCGCCAACGTAAAGGCCAACGCGCAGTCGAAGGTCGGCGACCGCATCAAGCCGTCGATCGTGCTCGATGTCGGCGGCCAGAAGATCGGCATCATCGGCGCCGTCACCAACGACACGCCCGAACTCGCCTCGCCCGGACCCAACATCGCCATCGAGGAAGACATCAAGACGATCACTGCCGAGGTCGAGAAGCTGAAGGGCCAGGGCGTCAACAAGATCATCGCGCTGACGCATATCGGTTATCCCCGCGAGAAGGAGATGATCGCGAAAATTCCAGGCGTCGACGTGGTGGTCGGCGGGCATTCGCACTCGCTGCTTTCGAACACCGACGCCAAGGCAGAGGGTCCCTACCCGACGATGATCGACAATCCCGAGGGCTACAAGGTTCCGGTAACGCAGGCTGCGTCCTACTCGAAATATCTCGGCGAATTCATGGTGACCTTCGACGACAATGGCGTCGTCAAGGAGGCCAAGGGCGATCCGCTCTATCTCGACAAGTCGATCAAGCCGGATGAAACGGTTCTTGCCCGCATCAAGGAACTTGGCGCACCGATCGAGGAGCTGAAGAACAAGGAAGTCTCGGAAACGACAGCCCCGATCGACGGCAGCCGCGAGACCTGCCGCGCCAAGGAATGCGAGATGGGCAATCTGATCACCGACGCGATCCTCGACCGCGTCAAGGATCAGGGCGTGACGATCGCGATCCAGAACGGTGGCGGCATCCGCGCTTCCATCGATGGCGGCACGGTTACCATGGGCGAAGTGCTGACCGTGCTGCCGTTCCAGAACACGCTGGCGACCTTCCAGCTGACCGGCAAGGACATCGTGGCGTCGCTGGAAGGCGGCGTGAGCGAGATCGAGGAAGGCAAAGGCAAGTTCCCGCAGGTCGGCGGACTGAAATATTCCTTCGACAAATCGGTCAAGCCGAACGAAGGCCGCATCAAGTCGGTCGAAGTCATGGAGGGCGGCGCCTGGAAGGCGATCGAGCCTGAAAAGGTCTACACCGTCGCCACCAACAACTTCGTGCGCGGCGGCGGCGACGGCTACAAGCTGTTCGCCGAGAATGCGCAGAACCCCTATGATTTCGGTCCGAGCCTCGAACAGGTCGTTGCCGATTACCTGACCGCGAACCGGCCCTATACGCCGAAGCTCGAGGGCCGCATCACCGAGGTTGGGGCTGCAGTAGCAGCCGCGCCGGCCGAAGCAGCGCCGGCGGCAGAGCCGGCCCCGGCGGTCGCCGCCGCCGAACCTGCTCCGGCGCCGGAAGCCGAAATCAAGATGCCGGACCTGCCTGCGGCCTCGGGCGAAATCGCCGCAGCAGCGCCGACGGTCGATACGCCGCAAACCACGGAGGCGCCGGCGGCAAAGCCTGCCCAACCGGAAGTGGCCGCTGCCCCGGCGACCACCACGGAGCCCGCTGCCCAGCCGGCGGCCGGAGCCGTTCCGGACAGCCATGTGGTCGTTGCCGGCGACAATTATTGGGACATCGCCGAGAAAATCTATGGTGACGGTTTCAAGTGGAAGGCGATCGCCGACGCCAATCCGGAATATACGCCCTTGAAGCTCCCGGTCGGCGCGACGCTGAAGGTGCCGCCGGCAAGCTGAAGGTTTACGCCCGATAAGAAAGCGCCCGTCCGGAGCCATCCGGGCGGGCTTTTTTCGTGGCGAGGTGCGGCCAGACGCTCCATTGTATTCCAGGAGCGTACGGATAGTTTCCCGGCCGTTACCGGAGTGCGCCGAATGGATGCCGCGAAAACCAGCAAGACAACGAAAGCCGAGGCAGGCCGCTCCCCTCCGGCCGGCGGTACGGCGCTGAAATCGCAGAAGATCGGCGTCATGTTGGTCAATCTCGGCACGCCGGACGGCACTGATTTCGGCTCCATGTGGCGCTATCTGCGGGAGTTCCTCTCCGACCCGCGCGTGATCGAGCTGCCGCGCATCGCCTGGTACCCGATCCTCTACGGCATCGTTTTGAACACGAGGCCGCAAAAATCCGGCGCGAACTACCGCAAGATCTGGAACCGGGAACGCGATGAATCTCCGCTCCGCACCTACACGCGGGCGCAGAGCGAGAAGCTCGCCGAGGCCTTGCGCGGCGAGCCGGAAATCGTCGTCGACTGGGCCATGCGCTACGGCAACCCGTCCACTGAAAGCGTGGCGCAGCGGCTGGTGGCGCAGGGCTGCGACCGCCTGCTGATCCTGCCACTCTATCCGCAATACTCGGCAACGACGACTGCGACCGCGAACGACAAGCTGTTTGCCGCGCTGGCGAAGATGCGCCGTCAGCCGGCTATCCGCAGTGTGCCGGCCTATTATGACGACCCGGTCTATGTCGACGCGATCGCGCGATCGATCGAAACCCACCTCGCCTCTCTTGATTTCCAGCCGGAGGTGGTCATCGCCTCCTATCACGGCATCCCGAAACCCTATTCCGACAAGGGCGATCCCTATTATTGGCACTGCCTCGAGACGACGCGGCTGGTGCGCGAGCGGCTGGGCTGGGGAGAAGAAAAGCTGATCACCACCTTCCAGTCGCGCTTCGGCTCGCAGGAATGGCTGCAGCCTTACACCGACAAGACGGTGGAAAGGCTCGCGCAGGAAAGCGTGAAGTCGATAGCGATCGTTAATCCCGGTTTTTCGTCGGATTGCATCGAGACGCTGGAAGAGATCGCGGTGGAAGCGCGCGAGATTTTCCTCCACGCCGGCGGGGCCAGCTTCGCCCACATCCCCTGCCTCAACGACAGCGCGGAGGGGATGGCCGTGATCGAGGGCTTGGTGCGCCGCGAGTTGTCCGGCTGGATTTGAGTGCCGCCTAGCGCGATTCAACCAACAATTGACGGCAGCGCGATTGTAACCGCGCAATTTCCCGCTTAGATGTTTGCGGGACGATGGCCCTGCGCTGTTGCGAAGGCCGGGCCGGGCAATAAAGGGGGAAGCTTCATGCCGTTCACCGGCCTCGACATCATCATTCCGGTCCTCGTTATCCTCGTCCTGCTTGTGCTGTTCACCGGCATCAAGACGGTCGGCCAGGGCTACAACTATACGGTCGAGCGTTTCGGGCGCTACACGAAGACGCTGACGCCCGGCCTCAACCTGATCATCCCGTTCATCGACCGCATCGGCGCCAAGATGAACATGATGGAGCAGGTTCTGGACGTGCCGACCCAAGAGGTCATCACGCGCGACAACGCCATCGTCGCCGTCGACGGCGTGGCCTTCTTCCAGGTACTCAACGCGCCTCAGGCGGCCTATCAGATAACGAACCTCCAGAACGCGATCCTCAATCTCACCATGACCAATATCCGCTCGGTCATGGGTTCGATGGATCTGGACGAGTTGCTGTCCAACCGCGACACGATCAACGACCGCCTGCTGCGCATCGTCGACGAGGCGGCGAGCCCGTGGGGCATCAAGATGACCCGCGTCGAGATCAAGGATATCAACCCGCCGGCCAATCTGGTCGATTCCATGGCCCGGCAGATGATGGCCGAGCGCACTAAGCGCGCCCAGATCCTCGAGGCCGAAGGCTTGAAGCAGGCGCAGGTGCTGGAAGCCGAGGGCCGCAAGGAAGCAGCCTTCCGCGACGCCGAGGCACGCGAGCGTTCGGCCGAAGCCGAAGCGCGCGCCACCCAGGTCGTCTCCGAGGCAATCGCCAAGGGCGACGTGCAGGCGCTCAACTATTTCGTCGCGCTCAAATACACCGAGGCAATGGCCAAGATCGGCTCGGCAAACAACAGCAAGGTCGTGCTGCTGCCGATCGAGGCCGCTTCGCTGATCGGCTCGCTGGGCGGCATCGGCGCCATAGCGCAGGAGGTCTTCCGTAACGAAGGCACCGCGGGCGCGCAGCGCCAGGCGGCGCGGCCGCCGGTCGTGCGGCCCGATCAGGGTTGACCAGTTCAGGTGGGGAGTGACCGGCAATGCTCGAAACCATCTTTGCGGAACTTGGGCCATGGAACTGGATGGTTCTGGGCTTCGCGCTGCTCGCCATGGAAATCCTGGTTCCCGGCGTCTTCCTGCTGTGGATCGGCGTCGCCGCGCTGATCATCGGCGCGATATCGCTGGTGATCTGGGATGCCGGCTTCTGGATCTGGCAAGTGCAGGTCATCGCCTTCCTCGCACTGGCGCTGGTCTCGGCTTACGCCGGCAACAGATTGATGGGCGGCACGAACGCCGAAAGCGACCAGCCGCTGCTCAACCTTCGCGGCGAACAGCTGATCGGACGCACCGCGACGCTAACCGAGCCCATCCGCGAAGGCCGCGGGCGCATTCAGCTCGGCGACACGCTGTGGCGGGTGTCCGGCCCCGACCTGCCGCCCGGCGCCCGGGTGCGGGTCACCTCCGCAACGGATTCCGAACTGACCGTCGAAGCGATTTGAGAGCTTTCTAAGCGGCGCCGATGCGCAACAGATCGTGCAGATGCACGAGGCCGATCGTGCGACCGTCCTCCACCACCATCAGGCTGGTGATCGACGAAGAATTGATCGTCTGGAGCGCGGAAGCGACCAGCGTTTCGGGCCGGACCGACTTCGGCTCCTTCGTCATCACCTCTTCCACCGTCATCGCCAGGACGTTGCCGCCGAGATGCCGTCTTATGTCGCCGTCGGTGATGACGCCCTCGAGCGCCCCGTCGGCGGCCACCACGCCGACGCAGCCGAAGCCTTTGCGCGAAATCTCCCGAACGGCCTCCTGCATGCCGGAACCCAGCCGGACGAGCGGCAGTTCGTCGCCGGTGTGCATGATCTCGCGCACCTGCGTGAGATTGGCGCCGAGTTGGCCTCCCGGATGGAAGGTGCGGAAATGGTCGGGCGTGAAGCCCCGCGCCTCGAGCAGCGCGATCGCCAGCGCATCGCCGACAACGAGTTGAAGCAGCGTCGAAGTCGTCGGGGCCAGCCCGTGCGGACAGGCTTCCACGGCGCGCGGCAGGGAAAGCACCACGTCCGCCTGGCGGGCGAGCGCCGAGGCGTGTCCGGCGGTAACCGCGATCAACGGAATCAGGAAGCGGCGCGAATAGGCGATGATGCCCTTCAGCTCCGCCGTTTCGCCGGACCACGAGATGGCGACGATCGCATCGTCGCGCGCGATCATGCCGAGATCGCCGTGATTGGCTTCGGATGGGTGTACGAAGAAGGCGGGTGTGCCCGTGGATGCGAGCGTGGCCGCGATTTTCGAGCCGATATGGCCGCTCTTGCCGACGCCGGTGACGATCACCCGGCCGCTGATCTGCGACACCAGCTCGACAGCCTCCGCGAATGGCTCGGCCATGCCGGTCTCAAGCGCGGCGGCAAGGGCCGCCACGCCGGCCTGCTCGGTGCCGACTGTCCTCAGCGCCGAGGCTATCGACGCTTGCCGGTCCGGCTTCTTCTTCAAGCTTCCTGCGTGCATGGCCGATGCGATTAGCGCGTTGCCGAGCGGCTGTCCAATATTATTGCCGCCCGCGCACAGGCTAAGCGCGCCGCTCTCAACCCTCCATTAACCATCGCCATTTACGGTTCGGTAAGCATGGCGCTGGCGCGCCGTCGAGCAAACAAGGTGACGATGCCGCGGGTTCGCCGAGTATTGACAGCAAGCGCGCGTCGCCCGGCATCCGGCATCTGGCTGCTGACGGCGGCGGCGGCGGCGGCATTGCTGTGCGCGTCTCCGCTTCGTGCCCAGGAGAGCGCGGATCTTCGCGGGTCCGTAGCCGAATCGGAAATCACCGGTTCGCTCCAGCGAAGCAGCCGGAGCCAGCGGGCGCCCGTTCAGGACCAGCCCCTTCCCCAGTACATTCCGGTCAGCCCCGGCGCCGTGCCCGACGAGACGGACGCCGCACAGGACGACAGCATTTTCGCGCCGGCCGATGTCCCCGACGACACTTTCGCTGGCGATCCACCTGTTCCTACGAGGATACCGACGACCGCACGCCGGCGCGCCGAGGAAGCGCGGATGCGCCGATCGGCGGAGCCGGAAACTGCGGCCGAACGGCTGGAAGCCGAAACCGAGGAAGACCGGCCCGAACCCGACGGCGAGGAGACCGGCGGGATCGAGCGCGTCGACACGGTGGATTCGGAAATTGACCTGACGCTCGACGAAGGCGCCCGGCGCGTGGAAGCTATCGAGGCGATCGACCGAGCGGAAGCGGAGGAAGACCCCTTCGCCCCGATCGGCATCCGCGTCGGCTCCTTCATCATGCGCCCGACGTTCGAACAAGGCATAACCGCGACTGACAATGCCGATTCGAGCAACGGCGGCGAGCCGGCGCTGCTTTCGGAAACCACGCTCCGCCTGAACGCCGTGTCGGACTGGAGCCGCCACTTCGCGACCATCGACGCCTACGGCAACTACCGGAAGACGATTTCAGGCGACGAGATCGATGAGACGCGAGGCGGGATCGACGCCGCGCTGGACCTGGATCTCGCCAACGACTACAGGGCCCGGGCCGAACTCGGCTACGAGGCCGGGCCGGAATCGGCTTCATCGCCGGTGGTGATCGAGGGAACGGCGTCGCAGCCGCTCCGCCAGACTTTCAATGCAAGCCTCGGTCTCGAAAAGGACCTCGGCAAGGCGCGTTTCGGCGTCACCGGCCTCGTCGAACACAACGCGTATGGCGACGCCGACCTGTCCGGCGGCGGAACGCTTTCGCAGGAAGACCGCGATTTCACCTTGGCTGCCGTCGTGCTGCGTGGCGGCTACGAGATTTCCCCGGCGATCACCCCATTCGTCGAGGCCGAGTTCGGCCGCCGCGAATATACGCTGGAAGAGGACGCCAGCGGGTTCCAGAGATCCTCCGACCGCATCGGCGCGCGCGCCGGGCTGGAACTCGACATGACCGAAAAGCTGACCGGCGAATTCTCCGCCGGATGGATCCGGGAGACGTTCGACGACGACCGGCTGGACCCGATCTCGGGGCCGACGCTGAACGCCGACCTGGCCTGGTCGCCCGAGCGCGGTACGATCGTCGATCTTGCGGCGGCGACGTCCGTGGAAGGCACCACGACGGCGGGCGAAAGCGGCTCCATCCTGCATGCGGCGCGCCTGGGTGTGGAGCGCGAGCTCCGCGCCAATCTGACGGCCAACGCCTCGATCGGCGCCGGCTACCGCGACTACGCCGAATCCGACGGCCGCGATCTGATCCTGACGGCCGAAGCCGGCGCGACATGGTGGCTGAACCGCAATGCCGGCCTCAGCGGGCGATTGCGCCACGAGACCCTGGACAGCAACCTGCCCGACCGGGAGTACGAGGCCAACAGCGTCTTCCTCGGCCTGAAGCTGCAGCGCTGACGAAGCGGAGGGCGGGCGGGGCTCAACGCGCAGCCGCGCGACGCTCCAGTGGCTGGATTTCGTCTAAAAGCGCCTCGATGGTGGCCGACATGCTCTCGTGCAGGTCGGCGCGCCACAGCGCGAAAGCCACATTCGCCTCGATGAAGCCTTCCGGCGAACCGCAGTCGAAGGTGCGGCCCTGATAATGGTAACCGAAGAAGGGCTGCTGCTTTTCCAGCTTCAGCATGGCGTCGGTGAGCTGGATTTCGTTGCCGGCTCCCCGTTCCTGCCCTTCCAGCACCTTGAATATCTCGGGCTGGAGAATGTAGCGGCCGTTGATATAGAGGTTCGACGGCGCTGTGCCGGCCTCGGGCTTCTCGACCATGCCGGTGATCTCGAAGCCGGTATGGACGTCCTTGCCGCGGCCGACGATGCCGTATTTGTGGCTCTCGGCCGGATCGCATTCCTGGACGGCGATGATGTTGTTGCCGGTTTCGGCGTAGAGATCGACCATCGCCTTCAGGCAGCTCTTGTCGGCCTGCATGATCATGTCGGGCAGCAGCAGCGCGAACGGCTCGTCCCCGACCAGGTCGCGCGCGCACCATACCGCGTGGCCAAGGCCGAGCGGAACCTGCTGGCGCGTGAAGCTGGTCTGGCCCGGGCCCGGCTGCAGACGCTGGAGGTGCGCGAGCTGGTCATCCTTGCCGCGCTGCGCCAGCGTATCATAAAGCTCGAACTGCAGATCGAAGTGATCCTCGATGACGCCCTTGTTGCGGCCGGTTACGAAGATGAAGTGCTCGATCCCGGCTTCGCGGGCCTCGTCCACCACATATTGGATCACCGGCTTGTCGACCACGGTGAGCATTTCCTTGGGGATGGCCTTGGTAGCCGGAAGAAAACGCGTGCCGAGGCCGGCGACGGGGAAGACCGCTTTGCGAACTTTTTTCATGCCGCAATTATTCCTTCGAAAGGCCGGTCTGCAATCACAAAAAATGACATGTTGATGCCGGAATTGAATATTAGTGAGAAAAATCCAATTTCAGTGTGTGGGGTCAACCATTCCAACCGATTTTTGTTCTCGTCGAGCTATGGTAAACCGATTGATAACCGGCTTCGGCGAAGAATGAGTCTTCCGCACGTTTTAAAGGAGGAAACAGATGCTCGTTAGCAAGACCGCAACACGCATGGGGAGCGTCTTGACGGCTGCCGGGTTGTCGCTCGCTCTTCTCTTCTCGGCCGGCCCCGCTTCGGCCGACGCCGGCTTCCAGAACTGGGTCGCAAGCTTCCGGTCCACGGCCGCCAATAACGGCGTCTCCGGCGCGACCTACGACCGCGCTTTCCGGGGGGTCACCGACATCGATCCCGAGGTTCTCGAGAAGGCCCGCTACCAGCCTGAATTCACCGCGCCGGTTTGGGACTATTTCGACAACCGCGTGCACGAGCATTCGGTCGCGGTCGGCCGGCAGATGGCGCGCCAATGGAAGCCGTGGCTCGACAAGATCGAGGCGAGGTACGGCGTTGATCGCTACATCCTGCTCGCCATCTGGTCGATGGAATCAAATTACGGCGAGATCCTGAAGAACGACAAGGTGATGCGCAATGTCGTGCGGTCGCTCGCCACGCTGGCCTATGCCGACAAGAGGCGCGCCAAGTTCGCCCGCACGCAGTTGATTGCGGCGCTGAAGATCCTGCAGAGCGGCGACATCGATGTCAGCCACCTGACCGGCTCCTGGGCCGGCGCGATGGGCCACACGCAGTTCATCCCGACCTCCTATCAGGCCTACGCGGTCGACGCCGACGGGAACGGCCGGCGCGACATCTGGACCTCTATCCCGGACGCGCTTGCGACCGCCGCCAATCTCCTGCGCAAGAACGGCTGGCAGGCCGACAAGACCTGGGGTTACGAAGTCACCCTGCCCGCCGGCCGCAAGTTCCCCAACGGCTCGATGTCGCTCGCCAAATGGCAGAGCATCGGAGTAGCTCGCGCCACCGGCAAGCCGTTCCGCAACGGCTCCGACAAGGCGGAACTCAAGGTGCCTGACGGCCGCGGCGGGCCGGCATTCCTGATGACGAAAAACTTCTCGGTCATCAAGCGCTACAACAACGCCGACAAATATGCGCTGGCGGTCGGCCTGCTCGCTGACGAAATCGCCGGTTATGGCGGGCTCGTGCAGGATTGGAAGCGGCCGTTCACCAAACTCTCCTTCGAGGAAAGGCAGGAACTGCAGCAAAGGCTGTCCGCGCACGGCTATTATGACGGCAAGTTCGACGGCAAGATCGGCGAGGGCTCGCGCACGGCGATCAAGGCGTTTCAGGCGCAACTGGGCCTGGCGCCAGACGGCCACCCGAGCATGGAAGTGTTGTCTACGCTGAGGAAGCGCTAGCGCACGATTCCATTCCGGGTGGAACCGGAATGGGCTCTGACCTATTTTGACTTGAGAAAATTGCCGAAGAGGCCGCGACTTCTCTGAGCGGAGCCTTCGGATCGATCATGGCCGCAGGAGAAGGCATTGCCATCGCACCAGCGCTTCTGGTCCGCCGTCTGGCGCCTCTCGGCACAGATGCTGGCGCTCGCGATGCTGGTCACCGGCTTTTCGACTGCCGCGCCGTTCCATGCCATGGCCCAGGATGGCGTATACCGCCCTTGGCTGCGCGGTCTGTTCTATTCACCGCGCAGGGAGCGGCGGGTGATACGGCGGGCGGTGCCGCAGCGCGAGGTACCCGGCGCGAGACGGAACGCTATACGCAGGAGCACTGGCAAAGCGACCCGCAAGACGGTTTCACGACGAAGCGTCGAGCGAGCCGCCCGGGTGGCCGAGCCGGAAATCGAAGCCGTCGAGAAGTTGCCCGACGCCAAGATTGTGCTGGTGGTTGGCGACTTTCTCGGAAGCGGACTGGCCGAGGGGCTGGCGGAGGCCTATGCCGAAAACCCGCGTGTGAAGGTGGTCGACAGGTCCAACGGTTCGTCGGGATTCGTGCGCGATGACTTTTTCGACTGGCCGGGCGAAGTCGCCGGAATGGTTGAAGCCGAAAAGCCGGCGGCGATCGTGGCCATGCTCGGCTCCAACGACCGCCAGCAGATGAAGGTCGTGGGCGTTCGCGAGACGGTCAGATCCGAAAGCTGGACCAAGGAATATACGCTGCGCGTGACGGAGTTCGGCAAGGCGGCGGCGGAAAGCAAGATCCCATTCGTCTGGGTAGGCATGCCGGCCTTCAAATCATCGAAGATGACCTCGGACATGCTGGCCTTCAACGACATATACCGGGCCGCGGCCGAGAGCGTTGGCGCGGAATTCGTCGACATCTGGGAAGGCTTTGTGGATGAGAACGGCGCCTTTGTTACGACCGGGCCGGACGTGAACGGACAGCCGGTGCGGCTGCGCGCCGGCGACGGGATCAACATGACGGCGGCGGGCAAGCGCAAGATCGCCTTCTACGCCGAAAAGCCGCTGAACAAGATATTGGGCGAAACCAGCGGCTCGGAGCCGGTCGCATTGGCGCCGGCGGGCATGCCGGCCATCGCGCCAGATGCGCCGAACGCAGCGCCGGTCGACCGCACGGTTCCGATATCGCTCGCCGATCCGGCGCTTGACGGCGCAACCGAACTCCTCGGCGCGCAGGCGCAATCGAAGCGCGACCCCCGCTCCGCCGGCGAGAAACTTACGATCGAGGGCGTAGCCCCCGAACCCGCGCCGGGGCGGGCAGACGATTTCTCCCGCCGGCCGAAGCCGCCGGTTCCTCCTAGCGCACCTGGGGCCGCGGAGACCACGACCGCCATCGGCCGTTAGGGCTCGGGCGGGCAGTCCTCACTTATCGAGGCAGAACACTGGCGCCCATAAGCGCCTCGTCGATAGCGCGCGCGGCCTGCCTCCCTTCGCGGATCGCCCAGACCACGAGGGACTGGCCCCGTCGCACGTCGCCGGCGGCGTAGAGTCGGTCGACACTGGTCTTGTAATCGCGATCGTTGGCCTGGACATTGGTAGAGCGACGGCTGTCGGTGCCGATCGCAAGCTGTCCTTCCAGCTCCTTCACCACGCCACCCGCGATCGGACCGGCAAAGCCGATGGCGATGAAGGCGAGATCGGCGCGGATGACGAATTCCGTTCCGGCGACCGGCTTGCGCTTTTCGTCGACTTCACAGCATTTCACGCCCGTAAGCTGGCCTTCTTCGCCGATGAATTCGAGCGTGGCGACTTGGAACTCGCGTTCGGCGCCTTCGGCCTGCGACGATGAGGTCCGCATCTTTGTGGCCCAATAGGGCCAGACCGCGAGCTTGTTTTCCTTTTCGGGCGGTTGCGGCCTGATATCGAGCTGCGTGACGCGCACAGCGCCTTGACGGAAGGCGGTGCCTACGCAGTCCGACGCGGTATCGCCGCCGCCGACCACGACGACATGCTGGCCCGCCGCCACGATCGGCTTTTCCGCCCATGCCACCGACTGGATGTTCTCGCCGCCGACGCGCTTGTTCTGCTGGACGAGATACGGCATCGCATCGTGCACGCCGTCGAGATCGTCGCCGGGAATTCCAGCCGCCCGCGGCGTTTCGGAGCCGCCGCAATAAAGCACCGCGTCAGATTCGGCGAGAAGTTCGGAGACCTTCTTGTCGACGCCGACATTAACGCCGCAATGGAAGGTGACGCCCTCGCCCTGCATTTGCTCGACGCGGCGGTCGATGTAGTGTTTTTCGATCTTGAAATCGGGAATGCCGAAGCGCATCAGCCCGCCTGGCCGGCTCTCGCGCTCATAGACATGGACGTCGTGCCCGACCCGGCCAAGCTGCTGGGCCGCCGCCATGCCCGCAGGACCCGATCCGATGATCGCAACCCGCTTTCCAGTCTTCTTCTCGGGTGGATGCGGGCGGATTTGGCCAAGCTCGTAGGCCTTGTCGGCAATTGCCTGCTCGATCGTCTTGATGGCGACGGGAATGTCTTCCAGGTTGAGAACGCAAGCTTCCTCGCAAGGCGCCGGGCAGATGCGGCCCGTCCACTCGGGAAAATTGTTGGTCGAATGGAGGTTGCGGATCGCGTTGTCCCAGTCGCCATTATAGACGAGGTCGTTCCAGTCCGGAATCTGGTTGTGGATCGGACAGCCGGTCGGGCCATGGCAGTAGGGCACGCCGCAATCCATGCAGCGCGCCGCCTGTTTCTCGACCTCCTTGTCCGACATCGGCAGCGTGAATTCGCGAAAATGCCGGATGCGGTCGGAAGCCGGCTGGTACTTGTGCACCTGCCGGTCGATCTCGAGAAAACCTGTTACCTTGCCCATCTACGTTCCGTTCATTTTGCGGACTCACCGCAACCAGTTTTCCACTCTTACGCCAGGCATTTGCGAAAAGGCCCGGTCATCCGTCACCACGATCGCGTCAAGGCTCAATGCGTGCGCGGCAATCAGTAGGTCGTTCTGGCCGATTGTCCAACCGCGCTGCTCCGTCACGACGCGTACCCTTGCATAGTGCTTCTCGGCGGGCTGCGTCAGCGGAAGAATGGTCAGACTCGGCCGAATGCCTTCCAGTTGTTCGCGCAATCTCCGCGATTGCTTCTTCTCGATCCCGTATTCCACCTCAGCAATCACGATTACACTCGTGAAGACAGAGGCCTCACCGACCTTGCGAATCCAGCCAGTGATCACCCCGGCGGGGTGTTTCATCAAATCTGAAATGATGTTGGTATCGAGAAGATACTTCACTTCTCGCCGCCGAAACCAAGATCAACCGGTTCAGGCGGGTAGTCGTGGATTTCAGGCAGCCAGTCTTCCTCCGGCAAGGGCTCAAGCTTCGAGAGCGCCTCAAGCAATGACACCTTCCGCTTTACCGGTTCCAGAATCAGCCTTCCGTCCTCATCCCTTTCGATCAGCACCTCATCACCTTCGAACTCAAATTCCTTCGGTATCCTGACCGCCTGACTGCGGCCGTTGCGAAATAGCCGCGCTGTCCGCTTTTCAAGCTGATTGTCATGCGCGTTCATGCGTGCCTCCATCTGGCATATGCCAAGAGATATGCCAGATGTTCAAAACTTTCAATACACAGCCCCTATTCCGCCGCCACGCTCATCCGCAGGCGCTCCATCTCCTGGAGCGCGCGGCGATATTCGACCGGCATCACTTTGCGGAATTTCGGCCGGTAGCTCGCCCAGTTCTCCAGGATCTCCTTGCCGCGCGTCGAACCGGTGTAGTGCACGTGGTTCGAGATGAGCAGATGAAGACGCTCTTCGTCGTGGCTCGTCATGTCGCCGGAGACGTCGACGCGGCCCTTGTGGTCGAGGTCGCCGCCATGGTGGTGCAGCTTCTCCAGCATGTCGTCTTCTTCTGGCACCGGCTCGAGTTCGACCATCGCCATGTTGCAGCGCTTCGCGAAATCGCCCGCCTCGTCGAGCACATAGGCGACGCCGCCCGACATGCCGGCGGCAAAGTTGCGTCCGGTTTGGCCGATGACCACCACCACGCCGCCGGTCATGTATTCGCAGCCATGATCACCGACACCTTCCACGACCGCGACGGCGCCCGAGTTGCGCACGGCGAAGCGTTCGCCGGCCACGCCGCGGAAATAGCATTCGCCCTCGGTAGCGCCGTAAAGCACTGTATTGCCGACGATGATCGACTCTTCGGCGACAATCCTGGCGTCGGCCGGCGGACGGATGACGATGCGTCCGCCGGAAAGGCCCTTGCCGACATAGTCGTTGCCGTCGCCGATCAGTTCGAACGAGATGCCGCGCGCCAGGAAGGCACCGAACGACTGGCCGGCCGTGCCCGTCAGCTTCACCGAGATCGTGTCGTCGCGCAGCCCCTTGTGCTTGTAACGCTTGGCGACTTCGCCCGACAGCATGGCACCGGTCGATCGATCGACGTTGCGGATCTCGACCTCGATCTTCACCGGAAGCTTCGATTCCAGCGCCGGCGCGGCGAGTTCGATCAGCTTGCGGTCGAGCACGTCGTCGATCGGATGCTTCTGGCGTTCCGTCCAATGCGTCGCGTCGCGCGGCGCCTCGGGCTTGTAGAACACGCGGCTGAAATCGAGGCCCTGCGCCTTCCAGTGCTCGATCACGGCCCGCTTTTCCAGGAGGTCGGTGTCGCCGACGATCTGGTCGATATGGGTGAAGCCCATTTCGGCCAGCAGCGCGCGCACCTCTTCCGCGACATAGAAGAAGAAGTTGATGATGTGCTCGGGCGTGCCCTTGAAGCGCTTGCGCAGCACCGGATCCTGCGTCGCGACGCCGACCGGGCAGGTGTTCAGATGACACTTGCGCATCATGATGCAGCCGGCGGCGATCAACGGCGCGGTCGAGAAGCCGAACTCGTCGGCGCCGAGCAGCGCGCCTATGATGACATCCCGCCCGGTTCTGAGACCGCCATCGACCTGAAGCGCCACGCGCGAGCGCAGCCCGTTCAGTACCAGCGTCTGGTGCGTTTCGGCGAGGCCCATCTCCCAGGGCGAACCGGCATGCTTGAGCGACGTAAGCGGAGACGCACCGGTGCCGCCATCGTAGCCGGAAATGGTGATATGGTCGGCGCGCGCCTTGGCGACGCCCGCGGCGACAGTGCCGACGCCGACCTCCGAGACCAGCTTGACCGACACGTCGGCCGCCGGGTTGACGTTCTTCAGGTCGAAGATCAGCTGCGCCAGATCCTCGATCGAATAGATGTCGTGGTGCGGCGGCGGCGAGATCAGGCCGACGCCCGGTGTCGAATGACGGACCTTGGCGATCGTCGCATCGACCTTGTGGCCCGGAAGCTGTCCGCCCTCGCCGGGCTTTGCGCCCTGCGCGACCTTTATCTGCATGACATCGGAGTTGACCAGGTATTCGGCAGTCACGCCGAACCGTCCCGAGGCGACCTGCTTGATTGCCGAGCGTTCCGGATCCTGCCGCCGCCGGGCAATGGCAGGTAGCGGTCCGGCTCCTCGCCGCCCTCGCCGGTGTTCGATTTGCCGCCGATCTGGTTCATGGCGCGGGCCAGCGTGGTGTGTGCCTCCCTGGAGATCGAGCCGAACGACATGGCGCCGGTCGAGAAGCGCTTGACGATATCGGCAGCCGTCATGACCTCCTCGATCGGAACCGGCTTGCGCCCGGTCTCCTCGGCGTTCTTGATCTTGAACAGGCCGCGAATGGTCTGGGCGCACGCCGTATGGCTGTCGATCTGAGCGGAATACTCCTTGAACGTATCCCACGAACCCTGGCGCACGGCGTGCTGCAGCGAGGCGACGGCGTCGGGCGACCAGATATGGGCCTCGCCGCGCATCCTGAACAGATATTCGCCGCCGACCTCCAGCGCGTTGCGCAGCACCGGATCGTCGCTGAACGCCGCGCTGTGGCGGTCGACGGTCTCGGCCGCGATCTCTTCGAGGCCGACGCCTTCGATCATCGTCGCCGTGCCGGTGAAATATTTGTCGACGAAATCGCTTCTCAGGCCGACGGCATCGAATATCTGCGCGCCGCAATAGGACTGATAGGTCGAGATGCCCATCTTGGACATGACCTTGAGAATGCCCTTGCCGATCGACTTGATGTAGCGCGTGACGACCTCGCCCGCGTCGACCTCCGCCGGCATCTCGCCGCGCCTGTGCATGTCGAGCAGCGTGTCGAAGGCGAGATAGGGGTTGATGGCTTCCGCGCCGTAGCCGGCGAGGCAGCAGAAATGATGGATCTCACGCGGCTCGCCGGATTCGACCACGAGGCCGACGGAGGTGCGCAGACCCTTGCGGATAAGGTGATGATGGACCGCCGCCGTCGCCAGCAGCGCGGGTATCGCGATCCGGTCGGGGCCTATCTGCCGGTCCGACAGGATGATGATGTTATAGCCGCCGGCGACCGCCGCCTCGGCCCGCTCGCATAGCCGCTCGACAGCACCCTGCATGCCGGCGGCGCCTTCCGCCGTTGCATAGGTGACGTCGATCGTTTTGGTGTCAAACCGGTCCTCGGTGTGGCCGATCGAGCGGATCTTTTCGAGATCGGCATTGGTAAGGATCGGCTGACGCACCTCGAGCCGCTTGCGCTTGGAACTGCCGATCAGATCGAAGATGTTGGGCCGCGGCCCGATGAAGGAGACGAGGCTCATGACCAGTTCTTCGCGGATCGGGTCGATCGGCGGATTGGTGACCTGCGCGAAGTTCTGCTTGAAATAGGTATAGAGCAGCTTCGACCTGTCCGACATCGCCGAGATCGGCGTGTCGGTTCCCATCGAGCCGACGGCTTCCTGTCCCGTCGTGGCCATCGGCGACATCAGGAGCTTGGTGTCTTCCTGGGTGTAGCCGAAGGCTTGCTGGCGATCGAGCAGGCTGACATCCTTGCGCAGCGCGCGCGGCTCAACCGGCTTCAAATCTTCCAGAATGAGCTGCGTGTTGGAAAGCCAGGTCTTGTACGGATGCTTGGTCGCAATCTCGGACTTGAGCTCCTCGTCCGAAATGATCCGGCCCTTTTCGAGGTCGATCAAAAGCATCTTACCGGGCTGCAGCCGCCACTTCTTGACGATCTTCTGCTCCGGCACGGTGAACGCGCCGGCTTCCGACGCCATGATGACCCGGTCGTCGTCGGTCACGATATAACGCGCCGGACGCAAGCCGTTGCGATCAAGCGTCGCGCCGATCTGGCGGCCGTCGGTGAAGGCGACAGCGGCCGGTCCGTCCCATGGTTCCATCAGGGCCGCATGATGCTCGTAGAACGCCTTGCGGTCGGCATCCATCAGCTTGTTGCCGGCCCAGGCCTCGGGGATCAGCATCATCATGGAATGCACCAGCGAGTAGCCGCCCTGGAACAGGAATTCGAGTGCGTTGTCGAAGCAGGCCGTGTCCGACTGCCCCTCGTAGGAGATCGGCCACAGCTTCGAGATGTTGTTGCCGAACAGCTCCGAATCCACCGACGCCTGCCGCGCCGCCATCCAATTGTTGTTGCCGCGCACCGTGTTGATTTCGCCATTGTGCGCGACCATGCGGTATGGATGCGCCAGCTTCCATGACGGGAAGGTGTTGGTCGAAAATCGCTGGTGGACGAGGATCAGCGCCGTCTCGAAGCGCGGGTCATTGAGGTCCTTGTAGTAGGAGCTGACCTGATAGGCCAGGAACATGCCCTTGTAGACGATGGTGCGCGCCGACAGCGACACGCAATAGGCGCCGATATCGCGGTTGTCGTTCTCGGCGTAGATGCGGCCGGAGATCACCTTGCGCAGGAGATAGAGCCGCGCCTCGTACTCCTCGTCATCGTCGATGTCAGGCGTGCGCCCGATAAAGACCTGGCGGTGGTGCGGCTCGGCGGCAGCAATTTCGGGCGCCTTGGACAGGGAGGAGTTGTCGACCGGCACGTCGCGAAAGCCGATCAGCGGCAGGCCTTCAGACTGCGCCGACTCAGCGATGACCTCGTCTATGTGCGCGCGCAGCGCCGCGTCCTGCGGCATGAACCAGTGGCCGACGCCGTATTGTCCGGCCGGCGGCAGTTCGATGTCCTGCCTGGCCATCTCCTCCCGAAAGAAACGGTCGGGAATCTGGACCAGCACGCCGGCTCCGTCGCCCATCAGCGGGTCCGAGCCGACCGCGCCGCGATGCGTAAGGTTCTGAAGCATCGCCAGACCGTCCTTGACAATCTGGTGCGACTTCACGCCTTTCATCTGCGCGATGAAGCCCACACCGCATGCGTCATGTTCGTTGCGCGGATTGTAGAGGCCGTGCTCGATGGCGCGTTTGACGGCAACGGCTTTCGTCTGCGCGGGGGCGGTCTGCTCCGTCGTCACAGATGAAATGTCCATCATCGTCCCTTCCTCCGTTCATGCCTCGCGCGCCGCTTCATCGCAGTGCCTCGCGGCGCCCGACAAGCGGAAATGTTGCGAAATTCGCCGGAAGCGTCCGGATCATCCAGACGGTTTCCGCCATGTCGGGCTTGGCCATTCCGGTTTATTCGGAACAAGCTTCAGCCACATTGTTCTTGGTGCATGATCTTGCCCGAAAAGTCTGCTTCTTTTCGGGGACCATGCCCTGGTTGCCGGCGGTCGCCGCACGGCATTTTCCGACGCCACCCGCAGCGCAGCCGGATCGACGTGATCATACGCCAAACCAGCACACATTGCGAAGATAAATAAGACAGCACTACTGTCCTAAATTTCTTATGTCAGAATTTTTGCGGCGAAACAAGACCGTTTTGAAAACATCTTGACGCATGGGCGAAATAAAACTGCGGCGAACAGGCATCTGGCGCAACTTTGTACCACCCCGGCATGAGCGGCCGCGCGGCTGTCGCGAAAGCAGCGGCACGGCTCTTGAACTCGAAGCGCAAAACCGGTGAATGTCCCGTCGCGGTAGAACTCCCACGCTTTCGGAAAGAAAAATGATTTTCGCATCAGACAATTGGGCCGGCGCGCACCCGAAAATCGCCGCCGGGCTTTTAAGGCATGCTTCCGGATTCGACACCGCCTATGGCGGCGGCGCCCTCGACCAGGCGGTGGCGGAGCGGTTCAACGAGATATTCGAGCGCGAGGTCGCCGTATTCTTCGTCGGCACCGGCACGGCAGCCAACTCGCTGTCGCTGGCTTCCTTCAACCGGCCGGGCGGCGTCTCCTTCTGCCACCGCGAGGCGCACATGCTGGAGGACGAGTGCGGAGCCCCGGAACATTTCACCGGCGGCTCAAGGCTGCAAGCGGTCGACGGCCCTCTCGGCCGGATGACGCCCGAGACGCTGGAGCGGGCTATCGGCCGGTTCGTGCCGGAATTCGTCCATGCGGGGCGGCCGATGGCGGTTTCGCTCACGCAGGCGACGGAAGTGGGCACCATCTACAGCCTCGACGCGATCGAGGCGATTTCGGCGGTGGCCAAAAGGCACAACCTGCCGCTGCATATCGACGGCGCGCGTTTCGCCAACGCGCTCGTGGCGCTGGAGACGACGCCGGCCGAAATGACCTGGAAACGCGGCGTCGACATCGTGTCGTTCGGCGGCACGAAGAATGGCTGCTGGTGCGCCGAGGCGGTGGTGCTGTTCGACACCGGGCGCGCCAACGAATTCGCTTTCCTGCGCAAGCGCGCCGCCCAACTCTTCTCGAAGTCGCGCTTCATCGCCGCGCAGTTCGACGCCTATTTCACGGACGGGCTCTGGCTGGAAACCGCACGGCACGCAAATGCGACGGCCAGGCTTCTGGCCTCGCACATCGAAGCATCGTCCAGGGTCTGGCTCGCCTGGGAGCCGCAGGCCAACGAACTCTTCGCGATCATGAGCAGGGAATTGATGGAGGGTCTGACGGCGGCGGGCGCGGTGTTCTATCCCTGGAACACGCCGCACGGATACACCGGCGCTATCGGCGAGGAAGAGACGATATGCCGGTTCGTCACCAGCTTCGCCACGACGGCCGAGGATGTCGACCGCTTCGGCGAACTCATCGTCTAGAGCGAGATGCCCGATTTCGGAATCGGCCATCTCGCTCCAGCTTTTCGTTTTCGCATCGTTTTTGCCGAAAACCGGCATCCACTTTTCGGCGCGATGCTCTAAAAAAAGCGGCGCCCGGAGGCGCCGCCATTCACTTGGGAGGAGCGATCAGTTGGTGGTCGTGGCTTCGATCTGCTTGGCGGCCTTGGCAGGCGCCGTAGCGATCGCGATCTTGCGCGGCTTCATCTCCTCGGGAACGTTGCGCTTCAGGTCGATGTGAAGCAGGCCGTTCTTGAGGAACGCGCCGCTGACCTCGACATGGTCGGCAAGCTGGAAGCGACGCTCGAAGGCGCGAGAGGCAATGCCGCGATAGAGGACTTCGGTGCCCTCGCCATTGCCTTCATCCTTCCGCTCGCCCTTCACGCTCAGCACATTGCGATGTGCCTCGATGGTAATGTCGGCCTCGGAGAAGCCGGCGACAGCCATCGAAATGCGGTAGGCGTCTTCACCGGTCCGCTCGATGTTGTAGGGCGGATAGGTCTGGGCGCTCTCCGGCTGCGCGAGCGAGTCGAGCATCGTGAAGAGCCGGTCGAAGCCGACCGTCGAACGATAGAGTGGCGAAAAATCAACGTGACGCATGGCCTGTTCTCCTGTTGAGCAACACTGTTTGCGTTTGGCCCGGTGCAAAACCCTTGAGCGGCGTATTGCATGGACCAGTGGCCCCGGTTCGGCGGCCACGGCACTAATCTGGGGAGCGGAAAAACGGCTTTCAAGGCATTTCCGGCCGGAAAATCCGCGGCTGGGCGCAGGAGATCGTTAGTAGAGGTCAGGCCCAGCTATCCCTCTCATCGGTGCATAACGTGCGTTCTGCACCCAGATGGCTGGATCACCCACTTGCACCTGCGGCTCCGCCTCCTCCATCTTGCCTGGTAGAAGCGGCCGATCCTTACGGCCTGATCAATTCCGCCAAATCGCGCGAAATGGCATCGCGTCAGGCGCCTTCCGCCTGGCGAAATCGAGATTCTAGGGGAGACTGATCATGAGCGAAGGCATTCCTGCAATCGACATCAAGGCTTTGTTCGGACCCGCTTCGCCCGAACGCGACGCAGCCGACCGAGCGGTGCTGCAGGCGGGTTCCGGCGTCGGCTTCATGACGATAACGGGCTTTCCGGGCAGCGAACTGCTGACCGGCGAGAACCGCGCCCGGCTGCTCCGCATATTCAGCCTTCCCGACGCGCGCAAGGCTGATCTGCTGCGCTGGAACTTCGACAACACCAGATCCAACTTCTATCGCGGCTGGTTCCCGCTGCAGCCGACGGCGGTTTCCTACAAGGAAGGCATAGATATGGGGCCGGACGTCGCCCATGAGGACGCCGCCTTCGATCCGAACGATCCATTGTGCGAAGCTACGCCGCTGCCGGACGAGTCGGAACTTCCCGGATGGCGCAGCCAAGCGGCCGACTATCACAGGGCGATGGAAAAGGTCGGCAACACGCTGATGCGCGCCATCGCCCGCGGCCTCGACCTGCCGCAAGACACGTTCGATGCCTATTTTAAGGGCGGAATCTCGACCCTGCGCCTGATCCGATATCCGCTGCGCGATGCGAAAGCCGCGGTCGATCTCAGCGGCCCGGACTATTCGGTCGTCCACAAAGGCGAGACGCGCACGATCATCGGGAAGGAACATGTCGATTCCGGTTTCGTCACGCTGCTGGCGCAGGACGGCGTGGAAGGCCTTCAGGCGAAGGACCATAGCGGCGAGTGGATTGACGTGCCGCCGGCCGATGGAACGCTTGCGGTCAATTTCGGCCAGTTGCTCGAGCGCTGGACTGGCGGCAGGGTGCGCGCCACCTTGCACAGGGTGATCGCCCCGGATCGGGCGCGCTACTCCATTCCGTTCTTTTACGAGCCTCGCGTCGACGCCGAGATAGCGCCCCTGGCGGTCCCGGGCGCTACCCCCTTCGAGCCGTTCCTTTACGGCGACCATTTGTGGGAAGCGGCGACCAATTTCGTTGAAATGCGCGGCATCAAGCATTTACGCAAGCCGCGCCGCGCCAAGGCGTCTTGAGTGCGGAAAATCGGATTTCAGGGCTTTCCAGCCGGAAACAATGCGCGGCTCGAATCGTTCTCGAACATGAATGCAGGATGAACCGCGGCTTCGGCGAGCGTTCAGGCAAGGGCTGCTAGATTGTGCTCGAACATAAGCGTCAAGCGGTGCGCGGACGCACCGCGACGAAGCCGAGCCGGGTGTAACGTCCCTTCCTCCCGGGTCGACAGAGGCCGGAACCTGCCAAAAGCAGCTTCCGGCCTCCTTTCGCCGATTCCGGCCCGCGGGATTTCCTTTGCTTTTGCCCGCCATGATCTTATCACCTTCGGCAATGCCGCTTGGGGATACCCAACACCGTGAATCTGCGCATGATCCTTCTCGACAACCGATTTCGGTTTTCGAGGGGCATGCCCGAGCCGCCATAGTGGACGATGAATACTCTTTTCCATGAGCTTCCGGGCAATCCGGTCCCGGAAAACGCCTCGACGGGACGTTTCACCACAAGCGACGGCAAATCGCTCCGCTATGCCTGTTTCTTGCCTTCCGCACGCCCGTTCAAGGGAACGGTCGTCGTGCTCCCGGGGCGCAACGAATGCATCGAGAAATATTTTGAGACGATCAGCGACCTGACGGCGCGCGGTCTCGGGGTCGCGATCTTCGACTGGCGCGGGCAAGGCGCGTCGGTCCGGCTGATCAAGGATCCGCAGCGCGGCTATGTGCGCAGTTTCTTCGACTACGCCAACGACCTGGACCAGTTCTTCACCGAGATCGTGCTGCCCGACTGCCGCGGCCCCTATTATGTGCTCGCCCATTCGGCGGGAGCGCTGGTGGCGCTTCTGGCGGCGCCCTCCATGGCGAACCGTGTCCGCCGCATGGTGCTGATCGCCCCCTTCCTGATGGTAACGGGCGTTTCGCTGACGCTTGCGACCATCCGCCGGCTGGCGACGGCGCTTTATTATCTGGGCTTTGGCCGGTTTTACGTCACAGGCGGGCCGCGCCCGCTCGAGCGGTACCCTTTCGCCTCCAACAAGCTTACGTCCGACCCGGCGCGCTATGCGCGAAACTGCGAGCTTTACGAGGCCCATCCAAATCTTGGGCTTGGCGGCCCCACGGTCGCCTGGATACGCGCCGCGGCGGAAGCTTCGGTGACCGTCCAGGATCCGGACTTCCTCGCGAAGATCCAGACGCCGATCCTGATAGTCGCAGCAGGCGCCGACGAGGTGGTAGCCAACCGGCCGATCGGGGATCTGGCGCTAAGGCTGCGCAACGGCTCGCTGCTGACGGTCGACGGCGCCCGCCACGAGATCCTGCAGGAGGCCGACATTTTTCGCGAACAGTTCTTCGCCGCTTTCGATGCTTTCGTGCCGGGGAGCGGCGGCTGAGGGATCAGCCCTCGTGCAGCAGCTTCAGCGCCGCATCGTGCAGCTTGGGCGAGCCGGCGGCGACGATCTCGCCGCCGTTCTCGGCGGGGCCTCCGTCCCAGTTGGTGATCTTGCCGCCGGCCTGCTCGATGATCGGGATCAGCGCCACGATGTCATATGCCTGCAGGCCGACCTCGACGACCAAGTCGATATGGCCGGCGGCGAGCATTGCGTAGGCATAGCAGTCGGTTCCGTAGCGCGACAGCCGGACCGCAGCCTCCAGCCGGTTGTAGGATTCGCGCCGGCCGCCCAGGAACAGCGCCGGCGTCGTCGTGCACAAGGTCGCGCCCGCAAGCGCATCCACCTTGCGCGTCGCCAGCCGGCGCTCGCCGCCCGGACCTTCATAGAAGGCTCCGCTCCCGTCGGCGCGGAAAAGCTCGCCGATGAAGGGCTGCGACATCAGCCCGGCGACCGCGTCGCCGTCGACGGTGAGGCCGACAAGCGTGCCCCAGAGCGGCACGCCGGAGATGAAGGAGCGCGTGCCGTCGATCGGATCGATCACCCAGATGTGGCTGCTTGCGGCGTTTTCGGAGCCGAATTCCTCGCCGAGTATGCCGTGATCCGGATATTGCTCGCGGATGACGGCGCGGATTGCCTGCTCCGCCCGCTGGTCCGCCTCGGTGACCGGATCGAACCCTGCCGAAAGCTTGTTGGAGACGGCCCCCTGCCCGCGAAAGCGCGGCAGGGTCTCGGCGGCGGCGGCTTCGGCGACACGCCGCATGAACTCGGCACTGACCTTCAAAATCCCATCTCCCGACACCCGAATCACTTTGCCCGACTATAGCCGTGCTCCTGTCGGTGCATGGCCTTTGCAGGGATTAATCGGACAATTTGGCGCGTTTTGGTGTTGCGCGGGCGCAACATTTCACGCCTCTTTGGCCGATCTCCACATCATTATGAATTAAATATTCATGTATGCGCTTGACATTTGTGCAGCGCACAATAAATTTTAGGTCGGACAGGTTCTCCTGTCTATGCCCTCCTTGGGCGTTTCCTCCCTAGACTTCGACCGCGTTGTGCAAACAACGCGGTCTTTTTTCGGCTAGCGTGCAGCCGGTCGGGCGTGGCTATTCGGCCGCCAGCGGCAGGTCGCCGAAATTGTGGTCGGGCATCCCCATCAGATCGGCGCAGAACCGCGCGAGATCGTCCGCCAGCGCATCGAAGCCGGACGATTTCTGCAATGTACGCTCGTTCATGTAGAGGCCGCGATTGACCTCGATCTGCAACGCGTGGAGGCGTCGCGCCGGACGGCCGTAATGTTCGGTGATGAAGCCGCCGGCATAAGGCTTGTTGTGGGCGACGGTGTAGCCCATGGAAGTCAGGAGGCCGATGGCCGTCTCGGTCAGACCCGGCGCGGCGGAAGCGCCGAAGCGGTCGCCGATGATGAAGTCCGGCCGCATCCCGGCGTCTCCGACCCGAACGCTCGCCGGCATGGAGTGGCAATCGATCAGAACGCCGTAGCCGAAGCGCGCATGGGTGCGCGTCAGAAGCTGCTTCAGGGCATCGTGGTAGGGCTTGTAGACGGTCTCGATGCGCGCCACCGCCTCGTTGAGCGGCAGGCGGCCGGCATAGATGTCCAGCCCCTCCCCGACCAGCTTGGGCACCGTGCCGAGGCCGCCGGCCACGCGGGCGGAACGGATGTTGGCGAAGGACGGCACCGGCTCGACAAACATGCGCGGGTCGAGTTCCCACGGCTCGCGATTCACGTCGAGATAGGCGCGCGGGAAATTCGCCGCCAGCATCGGCGCGCCGAGCGCGACGGCGCCGCCGAACAGCTCGTCGACGTAGCAATCCTCGGAACGGCGGATCGCATTGCGGTCGAGCCGGATCATGGCGAGGAAGCGGTCGGGGTAATGGCTGCCGCTGTGCGGAGAGTTGAAGACGAACGGCACGCGCTGTTCGGCGGCTATGCGGATGTCGAACGGCGCCCTCGCCGCGAAGTCGTCAGCGGCCGTCATCGGCTGCACCATGCCCGCAAATGCGTTCCATCATGCTTTCGAAACTGCCATCTGAAGCAACGGACGTCCAGATGGAATCGGCTCCGTTTTTTCGGACAGCGAGGCAATCTTGCCGGATGCCCGCCGCATTGGCGCAAAGGCGGCGTTCACGGGCGCCACCGCGCATTCACTTGATCTTTACCGTCGGCTCTTCATATAGAGATGGTTAACCAGCCTGGCTGCAAGCAGTTCTTGCAGGTGATTCGGACGGGAAAACATGGCACGCATACTTCTGGCTGAAGACGACGACGACATGCGTCGGTTTCTGGTCAAGGCGCTCGAACGCGCCGGCTATGATGTCAGCGATTTCGACAACGGGGCAAGCGCCTACGAGCGGCTGCGCGAAGAGCCGTTTTCGCTGCTTTTGACCGACATCGTCATGCCGGAAATGGACGGCATCGAGTTGGCGCGGCGCGCGACCGAGATCGATCCCGACCTGAAGGTGATGTTCATCACCGGCTTTGCCGCGGTGGCGCTCAACCCCGACTCCAAGGCGCCGAAAGACGCCAAAGTGCTGTCGAAGCCCTTCCACCTGCGCGATCTCGTCAACGAGGTCGAAAAGATGCTGCAGGCCGCCTGACGGCGCGCCCTGCGCCACGGGCAAATAGCCGACCATTCGATCATTCTCGCTATTGACGCGCTCGGCCATAATATGGTGTATGCGCGGCTTCGGATGGGCGTGTAGCTCAGCGGGAGAGCACTGCATTGACATTGCAGGGGTCACAGGTTCAATCCCTGTCACGCCCACCATCCTGATCCCCTGAAATTATTAGCTTTTTTGCTCCAGGGCGCTTCTTGAAAGACTGATCGAATTCGCAGCTGTCACACTCTGGTCACAGCAAAAGGGTTCGACATGTCTACAATTCGCAAGCGGGGGACCAAATGGCAGGTCCAATCCGGCGCAAGGGAATCGCTCCACTAACCCGCACTTTTGCATTCAAGGCAGACGCCATGGAGTGGGCTCGTAACCGTGAGGTTCTAGCGGACCGTCACGATCTGCCACCCAGCGCCAAAGCCCTGGACGCAATCACCCTACGAGACTTGGTCGTGCGATATCGAGACGAGGTGGTCCCTGCAAAGCGAGGAGCACCGGTTGAAACGATCGTATTGAACGCCTTCCTTCGTGATCCGGTTTGCTCGAAGCGTCTCTCCCAACTCACCACAGCCGATTTCGCGGCGTACAGAGACAAGCGGCTGTCCAAGGTGGTCGGAACGACTCTCAGAAGGCAATTGGCTCCCATCCGGAACATGTTCGAGATAGCTCGGACGGAATGGGAGGTACCGCTCAGACAAAATCCGCTCGACAGCCTTCCCCTTAACGCCGTGAATGCCAAGAGGCAGCGAAGATTGCGCGAAGGCGAGTTCGACAGGTTGGTGGCAGCCGCGACTAAGGCGAGAAATCCCCTTGTTCTGCCAATCATCAGGTTTGCCATAGAGACAGCCATGAGAAGGGGGGAAATCCTGGCCATGAAATGGCACGACATCGACGTTCAAAGGCGTCTGTTGATCGTCCCTGGGGCAAAGAACGGTCATTCACGGACAATTCCACTCACACTGACTGCTGTTGCGACTCTTAAAAGCACAGCAGAGACCAATGAAAAAGTGTTCCCAATAACACCGAACGCATTGAGATTGGCATGGGATAGACTGATTGAACGAGGTTCCATCGCTGATCTCCATTTCCATGATTTGCGGCACGAAGCCATCAGTCGTTTCTTGGAAATGGGGCTTACCATTCCCGAAGTGGCACTCATTAGCGGCCACCGTGACTTGAGAATGCTCATGCGGTACGCTCACGCGAGTTGCAGCAGGATCACAGCACAGCTTGTGAGGTTAGAGAGGGAAACTGATGACTAATCCATTCAGGGTGGCTGTGGCCCTTGGAACCCTATTTCTGGCTTCTCCGGCATTCGCCAATGACGGCCTTGTGCCTTTAAACCAGCTCCCAATGAACGATCTGGACAACTTGCTTTACATGGTGAAGCGATGCGGAGCAGTTTCCTTTGTCATGGCAACGAAATTTCGCGAACACGATGAAGACATGAGCAACAGACTCTTGAAACAACGCGATCATTTTTCAGATAAAGCATTCCAGGTTGTTGTTGCGATGTCTAACAACACTGGGAAAGAAGTTAAAACTGAAGATATCAATCTCATTGTGGAAGACATCGTGAAATTGGTATATTTATACCGTCGGCATATGGAGGACAGCTATATTAAATCCGGAAAAATGATAGATAACCTGACCATGAGTGACTCCCAGCTATGCATCAGCGCCTATGAAAGCGACTTAGTTAGTTCGAAAAACTAGGTTATTTCACATTGTCAATAGCAACTTTCCAGATTCTTCGACTAATTTTCTAATACAACACGCAATAAGGTTCGTACTCTTCGTTCCATGCCGTATCGCGCACCCACCATTCACGATTTCAACCATTACCGCTGGATGCGTAAGGGGTTTACGCTTGATCCAGTGTGGGCTCCATTGGTTGGAGACATCGCCGAGAGAGCACGGATACATGCAGGAAAGGCTCCAAGACGAGATGTTATACAGAATATAAGAAATTCCATGAGCGTCATCTTAGCAAACCTGTATTTCAGTCACGTGAGAGATGAGAATCGGTATGTTGCAATTGACAGGAGCAACGATGGTTACCCACATGGCATTTACAATCCACTCAACTTGAACATTAGGGCGACAAGAGATTCGATAAATTATTTAATTGATGCTAATCCTAGTTATGTTGAAGTGAGAGGAGGGAATTTTGATCAGGAGAGAGGCGTTGGTTATACGACTAGATTTAGAGCTAGTGAGAGACTAATTGGGGAGTTAGAAGATTCTTTATTCCGAGAAGAACATGTCGAGGAGCTAGCTACCCGAGGTATTATTAGGAACACTTTGAATAACAATCCAAACAACTTGGCATTAGCTGAACTATTTCAAAACCATAATCTACCTTTGGTAAGACTCAGGGGAGAGGCAGCTGCTCAAGGTCAAGGAAGGGAGTTTATTCATTTCGAACAAACTGACGAAACTCGCCGGATGGAAGGCAACCTTCGTCGATTCAACCAATTCATTGCTGATCACCATTGGCTTGACCTGCTCATTCCTGACCAAGAGTTCCAAGCCCTTTCAAGGCGCAATGAGGATGAAAGGGATGAGTTCGGTGACATCAAAGACCACCGCAGCGACCTAGACCTCCTCTTTCGCAACCAACTGTATCGGGTGTTCAATAACGGTCGATTCAACGAGGGAGGACGATTTTATGGGGGCTGGTGGCAAGGGGTGCCTAGTCACCTCAGACGTTATCTCACGATCAATTGGTACCCCACTGCTGAACTTGATTACTCCAACATGCAAATCGCAATGCTGTATGCAGACCAACGCTTGGCACTGGAGGGCGACGCCTATTCCATCGAAGGAATTCCCGCCACTCATCGGAAGCTCATCAAACGGACCGTGCTCAAGATTATCAATGCGCCCGGACAAATCAGAGCGCCTCGTCGAGTTGAACTGCCGGAAGGATGGACCTGGCGACAAATCATCGATGCCGTCCGCGAAAAGCATGCCCCGATCGCCCGCTATTTTGGGACTGGAGAGGGTATACGCCTACAGAAGCGAGACGCAGATATCGCAGAGACGGTCATGCTTCGGTTGATGGACGAAAATATTCTGGCGCTCCCGATCCACGACAGCTTCATTGTGGAGGATGGTCGCCAAAATCGCCTTAGACAAGTTATGGTCGAGTCCTATCATCAACATCTTGGGCAGGATATCCCAGTCGACGCCGACGAAACATGGGTTGAGACCCTTCCAGCTGACGCACCACTTTTGGACGAGCTTGGGGTGCGCGATCTTGAAGATTGGCTTTCAGAAACCGAGCAGGGACCAGAGTACGCGAATTATCGACAAAGAAGGCGGTCGTTTCTTCAGCTCAAAGGCGAGGCTTGGGGCCACGAACACCATTTTCACTCATAAGTTAGTGCTTCTATTGAATAGTATGCTCTATACGCCACAGAGAAGCCCGCACAGAGGTTTCTTAGCAAAATAGCTAGGTACATACCAGAAACAATTAACGGCTCTCAGTGACCCTCTATTCCAATTGTAGTTGCCAATCGCTTTTCTAAGCCACAGGGATTAATTTACAGACTCAAGCCATAATTACATACTCTATCCTTATTCCCAGGCTACTTTATAGGTTTACAGTCGACTATTTTAAAAATTGTGTCATGCTCGTATAGACGCTAGCTACCCCCCGGCCTGGCACTCGCCCCTACTCCCGGTGGCCCCTACATGACTTCCTCACGCAGATCGCAATCCAAATTCCGCTGTCTTTTGTCTGGGTCGTTGAAGCTTTACAACTCTGACACAAGGGGCAATGGGCCAACCGCGCATACACTTTTCATTCCTACGAAAAAACATCATGCCTTCGAAGCTGCGCCAATGACCATTAGGGCGACAACGACACCGATTACGATCCATACAGTACCCGACCACTCCATTATGTCGCCGCCCGAATTTCGGATGCGACCTCAGCCCCCCTCTGAACAGTCTCATCTTTCTTCTCAATCGCCCAGTCTTTCAAATCGTTCAGCATTTTTTCCCCACCTTGAGTACCAGCGTTGAATTATCAGCTTACCTGAATACGCACCTTTTGGGCAGATCACCTGTCTGAATGCATGCGTTCAAAAAACCTGTCCGGTTCTCGACCTCGAAGCCTTTGTTTTTTCTGGCCATCAAACGGCCGAATTGCGCGTTCATTAAAGGAGTGTTTTGTGAACAAAGGAGGATAACTGATGGCCACCCGAGCTGCCCTCTATTTGAGAGTGAGCACGAAGGATCAGACAACGGACAATCAAAGGATCGAACTCGAACAAGTCGCCCAGGCGAAAGGGTGGAGGATTGCGGCCATATATGAGGATGATGGCATTAGCGGAGCCGAGGGACGGGACAAGCGCCCTGCATATGATCAGATGCTCAAAGATGCTGTGAGAGCCAGGTTCGACGTTCTGCTGTCGTGGGATGTCTCACGGTTAGGAAGAAGCTTGACAGGCTTGGTCCAATCCCTCGACGACTTGCATGCTAACGGCGTGGACCTTTACCTACACAAGCAGGCAATTGACACGACCACCCCATCCGGCAAGGCTATGTTTCAAATGACGGGTGTCTTCGCCGAATTTGAAAGGGCGATGATCCGGGATCGGGTCTTGGCGGGCCTGGCTAGGGCAAAGGCAAGTGGGAAAACACTGGGGCGACCAAAGAACATTGTTGATCTAGTAGAGATCGCCGCTGATCGAAAGGCCGGCCTGACGCTCCGTCAGCTGTCAAAAAAGCATGGCGTCTCACTTGGCTACATCCACAGCATATTGCTACGCAATGAAAATTATAATTAGTGACCATCTCTGTGAATACGTAATGTCGGGCGACTCTGGAAGGACTGGTTAGAAATGCGAACGCGTATTTTTCATATCTCTGATCTGCACATGAACAAGGGATGGCATGAGCAGCAGGGTGTTGTCCTTGACGCTTTTTTTGATGACATAAAGCCACGCGTCAATGAGAGCAATGAGCCCTTCCTGGTATTTTCCGGCGATTTAGTTCAGGCTGGTTCAAGCCAAGAGATGTACGCCGAATTTACTCGCCATTTTGGGACACTTCTTTCAATGTTCCCGGACAAGGGTCGCCGTATATGCTGTTCAGGCAATCATGATGTAAATCGGGATTATATCGAAAAGAACATTTTCGTACTTGAAGCTATCACAAGCAAAGGCAGTTCTGAAACGACTTTCAACACCCTGCTAGAGTCCGATTCGTTCTCTAAATTGATTAGGCCGAAATTCGACGATTTTGACTCGTTCCAGCAATTGCATTTCGGTACCGTCGCTAGTGGCGACTACTTTTTTGGTGACTTCAACGAGTTCAACGATATTGGCGTCTATGTGTTGAATTCCGCCCTACTTTCGTTCGGGGGGGCGATGAATATGGAAAGAACGCAGTCCATCGACGACAGGCGCAAACTTCGTGTGGAGACGCGCAGATTAAATGAGTGGTTGCAGGTCACCGATACGAAATTTAAAATCTTAGTTGTGCACCACCCAATTGATTGGCTAACAGAGGATGCTGAGATTGAGCTTAGAACACTCATTCAAAGGCATTTTTCATTAGTATTATCTGGTCACATTCATGAGGCGAACCCGTCTGGACTAACCAACACGGCTGGCTCCTGCTTGGTTTCCATAGCGCCGGCTCTGTTTCACGCTAAGGATTTTCCGAATGGGTATACCTATTTAGATATCGATACCGCCACTAATGAGATTGTCGTACACTATCGGACATGGAGCCCAAAAACCCACCGTTTTGTTTCTGGGACCACAATCACCGGCAATGACACCGGGACGTTCATTTCCAAATCTCATTCATCTCAACCAACTGACGGCAGCCCCTCTGGTGGTTCAACTCTCATTCATACCTCTGTGGAGAAGCCTGAACAATTTCTAGCCGAAGCATTCACCGATGCACTTCGCTCCTATGCCTCGCTCAACGATTGCTGGGTGACGCCGCACTTGTCCGAAAATCCCGAACACGTCAGTGAGACAGCTGTCTCAGATACTATAGCCCCTATTGACGCGTTGAAACGCAATAAGCGCCTGATTTTGTCAGCTCCACCACGCTTTGGACTCACAACCCTCGGTAAGAATCTCGCTTTAGAGTACTGGCAAACAGCTTCGTCGCTACTCCTTGCGATACCCTCCAGCAAAATGCCTCTTTACGAAGCAGAATGCTCACGATTGGTCGAGTCATTTGTGGGGCGCTTTGGACTTTCCAACTCAGACTTTGGCGGCTTTATTGTTGACTTGGAAGCGGTTGAGCTCGATAAAATTCGACGCTTCCTAAAGTGCATCACGGAACGGTTTCCCGATCGCCATATCGTCTTTCTAAACACCCAACGGTCGATGTCGCAGCTTTCCCGCCCCCTATCTGAAACGCTAGCCAGCAATTTCACTGAATTTTACGTAACAAGCCTTAGCAGATCAGAAATTCGATCTATCGTTCAAAATCAGATTAAGTCCGGTCTGAATATCGACGAGAATATTTTAACCAATAGAATCGTCAGCGATATCGACAACATCAACATTCATCGCACTCCATTTCATGCAAAGCTGCTTTTGAGCATTGCTTATAGATATTTTGATATCACTCCCCTTAATATGACTGAGGTTCATACACTGCAATTGTCTGCGGCTATTTTGGCAAATATGCCAGTTGGTACATACGATACAGCACCAGATATAAAGGACTGCTGCTATGCTCTCGGTCTTTTTTGCGCAAATCTCATTAAGGATGACAAGAACCAATTCGAAAAGCACGACTTTTTGCTCACAATTATTTTGTATTGCGACGAAAAGTCCATTGACCTTGATGTCAATTTGCTATTCGAGTGCTTGATTAGAGAGAAGATTATAGTTGGCTATGGCTCTGCATATAAATTTAACTATATATATTGGGTATATTTCTTTGGTGCTCACCATATGATTACTAATGATGAGTTTTGTCAGTTTATATTGACTAAGAAGAACTATGCGAGATACTCCGAGATGATAGAGTACTATTCTGGAATCGACAGACGTCGCACGGATTTAATTCGATCTTTGAGAGCAGACCTCGCGGATATGAATGAGGATTTTCGCCGTCGCTCTAACATCAGCGGCGACGCTACGGTGTACAATACAATTCACTGGAGCCCTACCGTCAAAGAAATCGACGTCGTTAGTGAAAAACTAGACCAGATTGTTGATGAAACAAATCTGCCGGTAGCCGTGAAGGATTCTATTGCTGATAAGGATTTCAATCCCGCTAAACCATACCGGCAAGAATTGCGTAACTTTATAGCTGATTTGTCACTGGGCACCACGGCACATGTAATGGTGGCATCGTCTAAAGCGATTCGTAACAGCGATCATGTTGATTCTGAGGAGAAGCTGGTGCTCCTTCGGGAGATTTTCACTGTTTGGAAAGAAATCATTCAAGCAACGTTGCTGGTTTCCCCAATCTTGGTACGCGACAAGACAGCAGTATTTGAGGATGTGCTGTTTGTACTGGACGATTCTTACGACAATTATTCTGAGGACGAGCGTCTGATGGCATTGATCGAAATATTGCCGGCCTTCCTGTCCCGGCTGTCATCAAAGGACCTTTCCACAAGGAGAACCGGTCCGTTGTTCTTTAACTTTCTGGACAGGGAAACCGACGAGATGTTTAGGTTCTTTGCGGCTATGCAAATAATTATAACGAAGCCGCATAAATGGCTCACGCACGCTGTTAAGTACATTGATGGTTGTCATAAGAGATCATTTTTCCTATTTTCTTTGTTGGGACAGCTCAAGCGTGATAGGTTGATTGGGTACAACTCAACAAAGGACGCTGAGGACTTGGAGTATTTGATTTCTTATATTCATGCCAAGCACGATCTGAATGCCAAGCACCCAAGCGACAAGCTGGTTCGACGGATAATGAATGAGCTGACTTTCGGACCTCCCGTGGTTGACGCGATATAACTGGGGACCATCTGTCCGGCAAACGGGGGATTCGGTTTACTCGCTATTTCAATATGGCCTGGCACACACCCGTCACAGTCATCTAGGAAAAAGCCCCAGATTTCGGCTTCGGATGGACATGTAGCGAGAAAGATCGTAGACTGCGTAAGCAGCTGAATTCATTCAGTCTTTCGATAGGAGTGCAGCGAAGCGGAACTCTGTCTCAGCGGGAGAGCACTGCATTGACATTGCAGGGGTCACAGGTTCAATCCCTGTCACGCCCACCATCCTGATCCCAATTCCACCATTCGCCGCTAGGCCGGTGTTGACTCGCACCATCCCGCCCTGGCGCCAGCCTCGCGGTCTACGGCCGCCGCTCTCAGCGTTCTTTTGCCTCGTCGCTGAGCCGCCGCACGATTTCGACAGTGTTGCGGATGTCGGCCTCGCTCAGGCCGGCGCCCATCGTCGAGGCGATCGCTAGGAGCCGGGCGTTCATCTCGCGGTAGTGCGCTTCACCCTTGGGCGTGAGGCTCACCAGTTTCGATCGCCGATGCCTCGGATTGTCGATGAGTTCCACGAGCCCCTCCGCCGCCAGCTCGTCGGCCAACCGCTGCATGCGCTGGCGGCTGGTCGGTCGCATCTGGGCGATCTGCGGCACGGTGAGGGGGCCGAGCAGCGCCAGGCTGCGCATGAAGCCGAACGCGCCGCCGCCCCAGCTCGTGATGAGCCCTGTCCTCTGGCCAACTGCCCGTATTCGAAAGAAGAATTGCGCTGTTTCGAGCATCAGGTCCGCGATCGCCTCGCCCTTGCTCGTGGCGATCTGACTTTCCGCTTTCCCCTGTCGCGCCGTCGCCATCCTGTTTCGCTCCGCCGTTTGCAGATTGACACCTGTGTTGTCAAATATTAGAATGACACCCGTATTGTCATCTTAACGCCGATCCTGACCTTCGGCGCAGCGTCTGGCAAGTAGGAGAAGCCAATATGGGCTCTACCGACCAGCAGGCTGATGACGCCCCGGCAGCGCGGGGCATCGCGCGGCCGCCGTTGCTCTATCTCGCGTGCCTGTTCCTGGGGCTTGTCCTGGATCGCATGCTTCCCTTGCCGCTCATCTTGCCGGAGGCCGGCCTCATCCGCTGGACCGTGGGTGGAGGGCTGGTCGTGGTCGGCATTGCGATCATGGCCGCGGGAATTCGCAATTTCTCTCGCGCGGCTACGCCCGTGCGCTCCAACCAGCCCGTCCGCGCGCTGGTCGCAACCGGCATACATGCCTGGAGCCGCAATCCGATCTATGTCGGCATGCTCCTTATCTATGTAGGCATCGGCATAGCTGCGCTCAGCCCGTGGGTCCTTGTCCTCGCGCTGCCTCTCGTCATCATCCTGCGCTACGTCGTGGTCGCGCGCGAAGAAGCATATCTCGAGCGACGCTTCGGCGACTCCTACCGCGACTACAAAGCGCATGTCCGCCGTTGGCTGTAGCGCCGGCCCCGTTGACCAATCTTGGAAGAGCCGGAGGCCGAATTGAGATTGGGCTTGGCCGTAGTCGTAATGGCATTGGCGCTGGCCTCCTGCGCCACGATCCCGACGCCTCAGGAGGCCAACGACGCAGTACTCACACTCCGGAAATACGAGAGCTGGGCATGGGCCGCAGGCATCGTTCTCATCTGGGCTGATGTTGTGTTGCCGGTCCCGCAGACCGTGGTGATTGCTGCTCTCGGCGTCATCTACGGTACGGTGCTCGGGGGTCTTTTGGGTAGCGTCGGCCTGATTACTGGCGGCCTTCTGGGCTATGTCCTCATGCTCACCTCCGCACGGCGAATGGTGAAGCGCTTTGTTGGCCCCCAGTCATTGAACAGGATGGAGAGCTTGTTCGAAAGGAGCGGTGCGTGGGCGATCGTCCTGACCCGCAGCCTCCCCTACAGCGTTCCGGAAGCCATGGTCTTTCTTGCTGGGCTTGCGGGGATGCCGACGAGAAAATTCACAGCTGCATTGGCCTTGGGCAGCGTACCAACCGCGTTTGCGTTTGCGGCGATCGGCGCCGGCTGGGCCGACAAGCCGATCCTGGCGCTCGTGGCGAGCTACGTGCTTCCCATCCTGCTCCTGCCCGTTGCGCTTTTTCTCATGCGTCGCTCATCGTAGTACATGTCGACCACAATGCCCGGCAACGGCCGGTATGCAGGCGCTCAGCCCAGCCGGAGCGCCACGACGCCGGCGACTATGCAGAGCGCGGCGGCGACCCGCCATCCGGTCATCTTTTCGCGTAATGCAAAGACCGAGATGAGCATGGCAAACAGGATTGAGGTTTCGCGCAGGGCCGCCACCGATGCGATCGGCGCTTTCGTCATCGCCCACATCGCGATCCAGTAGGAGGCGGCGCTCAGAAGCCCGGTGAGAACGCCGATATGCCATTCCGTCTTCATGATCGGAAGCAGGCTGCGCCCGCGGTAGTAGAAGCCGATCGCCATCGAGACCAGCCCGTCGCAGAGGAACAGCCATGCCGCATAGCTCGACGCGGTGGCGGCGAGCCGGGCGCCGCTGCCGTCGGTCAGCGTGTAGCCCGTGACGAAGATCGAAGTGGTCAGCGCGAACCCGACCGCCCGGTGGTCGAGCCTGCCGAGGCCCCTGCCGCCGCGAAACGACATCAGCAGCGTGCCGGTCGAAAGGAGCACAATGCCGAGTATCGCCAGCAGCGTCGGCAATTCGGCAAGCAGGAAGATCGCGCCGACCGTGGTCATCAGTGGCGCTGCACCCCGCGCCAGCGGATAGGTCTGGGCGAGGTCGCCGGCCTCGTAGGCCATGACCAGGAACAGCCGATAGCCGATATGGATGGCGAGCGAGGCGGCGATGAACGGCCAGACGTCAGCACCGGGAAATTCGACGAAGGGAATGACCGGCAATGCGGCGAGGCTCATGCCGAGCGAGGTCAGCGAGATCGAGGCGAAGCGGTCGCCGCGCATCTTGATCAGCGCGTTCCATGCGGCATGCATGGCGGCCGCCGCGAGCACCGCGAAGAAAACGGTAAGCGTCATTCCGGCGCGATCCGCGATCCCGGATCGTCAAGGTCGATGTCGACGAAAAGCGGATGGTGGTCGGAAGCGATTTCAGCGTTGTCGACGCTGACCGAGCGCACGCGCGAGGCGAGCATCGAGCCGACGAAGCAATAATCGAGCCGGCGCTTCATGATGCGGCCGCCGATCTCCTTCACATGCGTATGGAGATCGCCAGGACCGTGGCCGGCAATCGTCGCCGCATCGACAAAACCGTCGAGATAAGCGACTCCGGCATGGTACGGCGTCGTGCCGGTGATCGCGCGATATTCGGCGCTGTCCGGCTCGCAGTTGAAATCGCCCATCCAGACCGCCGCCAGCGGGCATTCCGGCTCGCTCTCGCCATGTGTCCAGTCGCGCTCCGGTTCGTCGTCGACGCCGCTCCACGGGCCGCCCTGGAACGGCGTGCGGCGATGCAGGTCCTGCAGGAAAGAAATCTGCTCCAGCCGCTCCTCCGCGCCGATATGCGCGAGGTGCAACGACAGGAACCGCACGGGCCCGACTGGCGTGCGGATCATGCATTCGAGCGCCGGATTCTGCGTGTTGAGCGGGCTAACCGTTCGGCGCATCGGCAGCAGGTGCAGGCGCGACCAAACGATTGGCAAGCGCGACAGCAGCATGGTTCCGAACTGCCGCCGCCGGTTGACGACGCGGCCGTCCACGCGGGTGCTGGCGTCCATGTCGAAGGCCGGTCCGTAGACCCAATAGTGATCCGGCAAGAGCCGGCCGAGCATCTCGGGCTGATCGTCGGAACCGGTCCGCCGCCAGCCGCGCTCGACCTCCTGCAGTGCGATGATGTCGGCGCCGGCAACAACGCGCGCGATCCGCTCCAGATCGTAGCGGCCGTCTGCTCCGAAACCGTACTGAATGTTATAGCTGACGAGCTTCATCGATTATCCGGCTCAGTATTCTGATGGAGTAGCGGGTCGGCGCAGGGCTTGCAATGAGCAGGCCCAAGCAAGGGGATTGAGCCAGACGGCGGTGATGTTCAGAAGAACGAGCTTCTCCGTTGCCACGCCCGCTTTCGCGTCTGGCCATTGTGGGAAGCGGCGCATGGCAACCACGCCTAATCAATTTAATTTAGTGACGCGCTGCCATGCGCCGCCGGCGTTTTCTCCCCTTGCCGCTCCCGGCCCATGCCCTGTCCCGGTATTCTGGGACAAGGAGCGGGCGCACAGGTTCGACCCGGGGCCGGAGCGCCCCGCACGACCATGCGGGAATCATCTCCGGCGCCACACTTGCCTGGATGCCGGTCGTGCACACCCGTTCCCACCAGCAAGCTGCCGGGACTGAGTATGGTGGAGGTGGCAGGGGGTGTGGACAAAAGCGAGGGCGAAAAAAGAAGAAATCGTGCAAGACGTTGATTTCAGGGCGTTAAAACTTTTGCGGGATGGCCCGCACCCTGCGAGGTAAGACTTCAAGCACACCCACCTAATGCAAAACCAGCAGGTCACTGGACGAGAAACTGATCTCGGTCCTGTCGCCGACATTGGGCGGCGGGGTTGTGGGATTGTTGAACGTATCGAGCGAAACAGCGCTGTTGCCGAGATCGACGCGCATACGGATCACAGAGCCGAGAAAGCTGACTTCGGAAATTTCGCCCCCGAGACTGGCGTCACGGCCAGGCTGTTTTCCAAGCGAGATCGCTTCAGGGCGCAGCGCCAGGGAAAGCGTGTCGCCGGCCTTGGCCCCGTTAAGCGGCTGCTTCAGGACCAGATCGCTGCCGCCGACGCTGACCTTGCCGCCGGCGGCGTCGCTGACCGTGGCTTCGAGTACGTTCAGTGTCCCTACGAAATTGGCGACGAATTTCGTCGCCGGCTTGTTGTAGATCTCGAACGGCGTGCCGACCTGCTCGGCCTTGCCGCCATACATGACGACGATGCGGTCCGACATGGACAGCGCCTCTTCCTGGTCGTGGGTAACGAAGATGGTGGTAATGCCGAGCTTCTTCTGGATGGAACGGATTTCCTCGCGCAGCGACACGCGGACCTTGGCGTCGAGTGCGGACAGGGGCTCGTCGAGCAGCAGCAGCTTCGGCTTCGGCGCCAGCGCGCGGGCGAGCGCCACGCGCTGCTGCTGGCCGCCCGAAAGTTGATACGGATAGCGGTCGCCGAACTCCGGCAGCTTGATGATCGACAGCATCTCGGCGACGCGCGCATCCGACTCGGCCCGGGGAACACCCGCGACCTTCAGCCCGAAACCGATATTTTGCGCCACTGTCAGGTTCGGAAACAGCGCATAGGCCTGGAACACCATGCCGATGTCGCGCTGGTTCGGCTTCAGATTGGTGACATCCTTGCCGCCGACCATCACCATGCCGGCGCTGGGCTCCTCAAAGCCGGCGACGATGCGCAGCATCGTGGTCTTGCCGCAGCCGCTCGGCCCGAGAAAGGAAACGAACTCGCCGCGCTCGACGTCCAGGTTGAAGTCCTGGACCACGGTGGTCGCGCCGAAGGCCTTGCGGACGTTCTGGATCGAAAGGAAGGTTTCGGCCATGGGCTGGACTTTCAGTGCGACGGATTGTTGGCCGATTTCGGCGCAAACCGGGAGAGAAGCTGGATGACCGCCATGCAGCCCCAGGTGATGGCGAAGGCGATGACCGCCAGCGCCGCCGGCTCGTAGGCGCGGTTGGCGCCGATGTTCTGCAGGTAGGGGCCGAAGGCCGGGCGGTTGAGCAGGCTCGCCATGGTGAACTCGCCGATCACGATTGCGAATGTGAGAAACGCGCCCGAAAGGACCGCTATCAGCACATTGGGCAGGATGATGCGCGCAATTATGGTCGTCCAGCCGGCGCCCAGTATCTGCGCCGCCTCGGTGAGTGTGCGCACGTCGATTGTTCTCAAGCCCGTGTCGACGGCTCGGTACATATAGGGCAGCGCCAGCGTCGCATAGCCGATGATCAGCAAGAGGTCGGTGCCGCGTCGCGTCGCCAGGAAAGGAAGCGGCGATGACGAGCCGTACATGCGGATATAGCCGAACACGATGACGATCGCCGGGATGATGAGCGGCAGGAGCGTGATGAACTCGACGACGGGCCGGATATGCGGCATGCGCAGCCTGATCCAGTAGGCCGTCGGCACCACAAGCAGGACCCCGAGCAGAATGGTGAAGCAGGCGACCACGACAGAATAGCCGAAGGTTTCGTGGAAACGGGGATCGCCGAACACGACGCGGTAGGCGTCGAAGGAGTACTCGCCGCGCCGCATCCGCAGCGAGAATTCGAACGTCGCGATCAACGGGATGAAGAAATAGGCCGCGCCGACCGCGAAGGTGAGCCAGGCCCAGAAACGCCCGGTCTTCATTTCAGCCACCTTTCGCTGCGCGTCCGGAACCAGATGTAGAACACGTTTGCGAGGCCGGTGACGAAGATCATGCCGAATGCGAGCGCATAACCGAGATGCGGATTGTGCAGCACGTCGCCGCGTATCTGCGCATAGAGCAGGATCGGCACGATGTTGAGCGACGAGCCGGTGAGTGCATAAGCCGTGGCGATGGCGCCGAAGGAATTGGCGAAAAGCAGGATCACCGTGCCGAGGAAGCTCGGCCAAAGGACGGGTATGGCGACCATGCGCCAGTATTGGAACTGGGTCGCGCCAAGCGTGGCGGCGGCCTCGCCCCATTCCTTTTTCAGCCCGTCGATAGCCGGCGTGATGATAACCACCATCAGCGGAATCTGGAAGAACAGATAGGTGAGCGTCAGGCCCCAGAAGGACAGGATATTGAAGCCGAGGGCATATATGTCGATGCCCCAGGCCCTGAGGAGGACGGTGACCAAGCCGAGGCGGCCGAGCGTGGCGAGGAAGGCGAATGCCAGCGGAACGCCGGCAAAATTGGAGGCAACGCCTGAAAACGTCATCGTGGCCGAGCGTACCCAAGGGGGCAGTCCTCCGCGCACGATGGCGATGGCGATGGCGAGCCCGACAAGCGCCCCGAGCAATGCGGAAGCCAGGCTGATCCTGATCGAGATCCAGTAGGCCGCGAGGATGGAAGGCTGGGAAAGCGCGACGATGTTTTCCAGCGTGAATTCGCCCTGATTGTTCTGGAATGCGCCGACGACCAGATAGATCGTCGGGAAGATCAAGAACATCAGCGCGAAGATGAAGAAGGGCGCGACGCCCAACCACTGCGTCGGCAAACGGAAACTGCGGCCTGCAGTTTTTGCCGCGGCCGGCTCGATCGCTGTCTCGGTGTCGCTTAAATGTGCCATGGGGCTGGGCAGCAAATGGAATGCGGCGGGCGCCTTTCGGCTAACCCGCTGCATTCCGGATGCTTATTGCACGTTCGCGCCGACCACGGCGTCCCACTGCTTGGTGATGACTTCCTTGGCGGCCGCCTGATCCTCGAGCGTCGGGAACACGGCGGCTTCGTAGGAAGCGGCCGGCGGCAGCTTGTCGAGCATCTCCTGCGGGATCTTGCCGTTCTTGGCGAGATCGTTGAAGCGGATCGGGTGGCAATAGCCCTTCAGCCAGCCGAGCTGACCCTCATCCGAATAGAGGTATTCCATCCAGAGCTTGGCCGCGTTCGGATGCGGCGCAAATGCGCTGATCGCCTGGACATAGACGCCGGCGACCACCCCGGTCTTCGGCACAACCACGTCGACCGGCGGGTTGCCCTTCAGCGTGTCGCGGCCGGAGAGCGCATTATAATCCCAGGTGATCAGGATTGGGGTCTGGCCCTGCGCCAGAGTCGCCGCCTTGCCGATGACCGGCACGAAATTGCCCTTGGCGTTCAGTTCCTTGAAGAAGGCGAGGCCCTTCTCGGCGGCCGATGCGGCATCCGTGGCGCCGGAGCCGAGACCGGCCGCATAGACGCCCTGGATCGCCTGGTTCGACGCGCGCGGATCGCCGGCAAGCGCGACGGCGTTCTTGTACTCGTCCTTCAGGAGATCGGCCCAGTCTGCAGGCGGATTGGGTACCAGATCCTTGTTCACCTCGAACGACAGCACGCCGTAATAGTCGCCGTACCAATGGCCTTCGGCATCCTTGGCATCGTCAGGGATCGTGTCCCAGGTCGAGACCTTGTAGGGCTGGATCAGGCCTTCCTGCTTGGCGGACGGTCCATAGGAAAGACCGACGTCGATCACGTCAGGCGCTTGCGGGCCCTTGTTGTCCTTGTTGGCCTTGATCGCCTCGATCTCGTCGCTCGAGCCGGCGTCGGGGTTGAGCTCGTTGACGGTGATTTCCGGGTACTTGGCCTTGAAGCCGGCGATGACCTCGCCGTAGCCGCACCAGTCGTGCGGCAGCGCGATCGTGGTCAGCTGACCTTCAGCCTTCGCGGCGGCAACCAGTTCGTCCATGGTCTGGGCAGAGGTAATTGCCGTCGCTGCCATAAGCGATGCGGCGGTAAGGGAAAGGACCTTTCCCGTAAACTTGAACATGTGTTCTCTCCATTGAACTGACGCCATTGGACGCCTGCGATGCGGTTACCGGCATTCGATGACAGACAGATGAAAATGCGGCCGCCCGGACCCCCCAGGCAGGGAAAAGTTAACTACTTTTCTATGCTTGTGGCAATCGCGGCCATTGTTTTCCGGCTAACGATTTTCGCCTGTTCGATTTTGCTCCCCTCCCTTCATTTTGAGTTCTAACCGGCAGAGCCTTGCACCGTGCCGGCGATCGAATTGTCGAGCAGCGCCAGCGCCGCTTTCCGCGTCAGCTTCACCGGGTTTCCGCCCGCCGTAGGATCGACGATTGCCATCTCGGCAATCAGCGCCTTGCGCTTCTTGTCCATGTCGAGCCCCTTGATCAGGCCCGGCAGCGCATGCGGCACGCCCAGTTCCTTGCGCAGCTTGAGCACGGACCTGGCGAAGCCGTCGAACCCGCCCTTGATGCCGATATAGGCGGCGAGCCTGGCGATGCGCTCTTCGATCGCGTCGCGGTTGAAGGCCAGCACGTAGGGCATGAACACCGCGTTGGTCATGCCGTGATGGGTGTCGTAGAGCGCACCGATCGGGTGCGACAGCGAGTGGATGGCGCCGAGGCCCTTCTGGAAGGCGGCAGCACCCATGGCGGCGGCGCTCATCATATGCGCGCGGGCGGTCAGATCCTTGCCGTTGGCGTATGCCTTGGGCAGGTTCTCGAACACGAGCCTTATGCCCTCGACCGCGATGCCGTCGGCCATCGGATGGTAGCCCGGCGCGCAATAGGCTTCGAGGCAATGGGCGAAGGCGTCCATGCCGGTTCCCGCCGTGATGACGGGCGGCATGCCGACCGTCAGTTCGGGATCGGCGATAACGATGGCCGGCAGCAGCTTCGGATGGAAGATCACCTTCTTGGTATGCGTTTCCTCGTGGGTGACGACGCCTGCTCGGCCGACCTCGGAGCCGGTTCCTGCCGTCGTGGGCACGGCGACGATCGGCGCAATGGCGGCTGAATCGGCGCGCGTCCACCAGTCGCCGACATCCTCGAAATCCCAGACCGGCCGCGTCTGGCCGGCCTGGAAGGCGATCAGCTTGCCGAGATCGAGGCCCGACCCGCCGCCAAAGGCGATGACACCGTCATGCTTGCCCTTTTTGAAGACCGCGATGCCGGCGGTGAGGTTGGATTCGACCGGATTGGGCTTCACGTCCGAAAACACGCCGTAAGGGATCCTGGCGTCGTCCAGCAGCTTCAGCGTGCTGGCCACCACCGGCAGTTTCGCCAAGCCGGGATCGGTGACGAAGAGCGGCCGCTTGATGCCGGCGGCGGCGAGCGCGTCGGGCAGTTCGGAAATGCGCCCTGCGCCGAAACGCACGGTGGTCGGGTAGTTCCATTTGGAAACGAGTTTGGGCATCAATGCTCTTTCGAAAAAATCAAATTGCTTCGCGCAGGTGAAAAGACTTCGGCCGGGTCAGGTTCTCATAGCCGACGACCGACATGGCGCCGCCCTTTCCGGTCTCCTTGACCCCCGTCCAGACCAGGCCGGGATCGACATAGTCGCAGCGGTTCATGAACACGGTGCCGGTCTCGATCCGGTCGCCAATCGCGGCGGCGCGGTCGGTGTCGGTGGTCCAGATGGAAGCGGTCAGACCGTAAGGACTGTCGTTCATGAGCGCGATTGCCTCCTCGTCGTTGCGCACCTTCATGATGCCGACGATCGGGCCGAAACTCTCCTCGCGCATTACGCTCATCTGGTGGTCGACATTGGTCAGCACTTCCGGCGCCAGATAGGGTGAGCCATCCTTGTCGTTGTCGACCTTCATGCCGATGTGCGCGGTCGCGCCCTTGCGCAGGGCTTCGGCCTTCTGCTCGCGGATGAAATCGGCGAAACGGGCCTGCGCCATCGGCCCCATCGTGGTCGCCTGGTCGAGCGGATTGCCGACCACGTAGTTCTTGGTCTCGGCGATGAAGCCCTCGACGAATTCGTCGTAGACCTTCTCGTGGACGTAGACGCGCTCGATGCCGCAGCAGCACTGGCCGGAATTGTAGAACGCGCCGTCGACGAGGTTTGCGACGGCATGGTCGAGTTTCACGTCCGGCAGCACATAGGCCGGATCCTTGCCGCCGAGTTCGAGGCCGAGCGTCATGAAGGTTCCGGCCGCGGCCTTCTCGATGGCGCGCCCGCCGGCGACGGAGCCGGTGAAGTTGACGTGGTCGATCTTGCCGGAGCCAAGCAGCTTCTCGGTCTGCGCATGGTTGAGCACGATGTTCTGGAACACGCCTTTCGGCAGGCCGGCCTTTTCGAAGGCCTTGGCGAAGCGCTCGCCGACGAGCAGCGTCTGGGCGGCGTGCTTGAGGATCACGGCGTTGCCGGCCATCAAGGCGGGCACGATCGAATTGACCGCGGTGAGGTACGGATAGTTCCATGGCGCGATGACGAACACCACGCCGAGCGGCTCCTTCTTGAGGTAGCGGCGAAAGCCTGGCCGGTCCTCCGGAACGTAGGGCGCCAGCGCCTTCTCGGCGAGCGCCACCATGTAGCGGGTACGCTCCTCGACGCCGCCCTTCTCCCCGCCGTAACGCGTCGGCCGACCCATCTGCCAGGCAAGTTCCGGCACGATCTCGTCGTTCATGGCCAGCAGCGCCTCGAGGAAGGCGAGCAGGTATTTTCCACGTTCGGCGATCGGGGTCTCGGCCCAGGTAGCCTGCGCCGCTTTGGCGCGCTCGACGGCTGCATTGACCGCCTGATCGGTGGCGACCGGCCGCTCGGCAAAGATCGAGCCGTCGATGGGGGATTTGAGTTTTATGGTTTCCGTCATGTCGTCCTCGTGTTCTTCTTGTTCTTGAGTCGATCAGTACCGCTCGAACCCCCTGTGGAGCTCCCAATCCGTGATGCGGCGGTCGTATTCGAGCTGCTCCCAGCGGGCCGTATGCAGGTAATGCTCCATCACGTCCTCGCCGAAGGCCTCCCTCAGCATGGCCGAGCCCTCCATCGTCTGGATGGCCTCGCGCAGCGTCTTCGGGATCTCGGGCAGGTCGGCCGCCTGGTAGGCGTCGCCGACGAAAGGCTTCTGCAATTCCAGTTTCTCGTCGATGCCGGCGAGCCCGGCCGCAATCAGCGCCGCGAAGGCGAGATACGGGTTCAGGTCGGCGCCGCCGATGCGGCATTCCATGCGGATGCCCTTGGTGCCCTCGCCGCAAAGGCGGAAACCGGCTGTGCGGTTGTCTTCGCTCCACATGATCTTCGTCGGGGCGAATGTGCCGGACTGAAAGCGCTTGTAGGAGTTGATGTAGGGCGCCAGGAACCAGGTGAATTCCTTGGCGTATTTGAGCTGGCCCGCGGCCCATTGCTGGCCGAGCTGGCTCAGCGTCCATTCGCTGTTCTTGTCGTAGAAAAGCGGCGTCTTGCCGTCGGCGCTCCACAGCGAATTGTGGATATGGCTCGAATTGCCGGCGAGGCCGTAATTGTACTTGGCCATGAAGCTGATCGCCTTGCCCATGCTGTCGGCGATTTCCTTGGCGCCGTTTTTCAGGATGACGTGGCGGTCCGCCATTTCCAGCACTTCGGCGTAGCGGACGTTGATCTCCTCCTGGCCCGGTCCCCACTCGCCCTTCGAATTCTCGATCGGGATGCCGGCCGCCTCCATCTCGTTGCGCAGCCGGCGCATCACGCCCTCTTCCTTGGTTGTGATGCCGATCAGGTAGTCGCCGATATAGGGCGAAGCCGTTTCGAGGTTTTGCCAGTGCTTGGCGCGGGCGGATTCATAGGTTTCGCTGAACAGGTAGAACTCCAGCTCGGACGCGAAATAGGCGAGATAGCCGCGTTCCTGGAGGCGCTTCACCTGCTTGCGCAGAATCGCACGCGGCGAATGCGGCAGGTCGTCATGGGTATGGTGGTCGAGAATGTCGCAAAGAACCAGGGCGGTCTTTTCGAGCCATGGAACGCGGCGGATCGTCGACAGGTCGGGCTTCATGACGAAGTCGCCATAACCTTTCGACCAACTCGCCGCCTTGTAGCCCGGGACAGGCTCCATATCGATGTCGTTGGCCAGCAGATAGTTGCAGCCATGCGTCTCGTCATAGGCTGACTCGACGAAATATTTGGCCAGAAAGCGCTTGCCGACGAGCCGTCCCTGCATGTCGACGGCGCAGGCGAGAACGGTGTCGATCTCGCCGTCCGCAACCGCTTTCTTCAACTGATCGAACGAGAAATTTTCGGCCATTCTTTGCCTACCCCGGTGATGAGATTTCAAAATCGACGATACTTTAAGGACCGTGGCCGGCGTAACGCCGGCCACGGCAGGATGAAGGATGGCTCAGTGCCCGGTTTCGCCGACAGCGCGTTCCGCCGCGGCGATCTCGGCTTGCCGCTTGGCGACCTCTTCGCCGATCGGCGGTCCCTTGAAGCGCGAGCGCTCGAAGCCGAACCAGACGATGCCGGTGACGATCAGGAAGCCCACGGTAATGTAGAGCGCCCAATCGTTAGGCGGCTGGATGCCGATCACGAAGATCAGGACCATAGCAATGATGGAGAGCACGGCAAACAGCTTGAACATGCCTTCGCCGAGGTTCCACGGACCCTGTTTGTCCCATTTCGACGTGCCCCAGGCCATCAGGCCGAGCGTGATCGGAATGATGAAGGAGAAGAACAGGAAGATAACCGTGCAGGACACGACGATCGTATAGACCGGCGTCTCGCCGATAGAGACGAGCGAAGAGCCCCAGACGAAGAGGACTGCCAGGATCGAGCCCGTCCAGATCGCGGCCACCGGCGTGCGATAGGTCGGGCTGACTTTCGCGAGAGCCGAGGAAGCCGGCAGGCCACCGTCGCGCGAAAATGCAAAGATCATGCGTGAAGCCGAGGTGACGGTCGCGAGCCCGCACAGCCATTGCGCCACGAAGATCGCGAGATAGAGAATATTCTTGACGGCCGGATTGACCTGCTGGTCCATGCCCCAGAAGAACACGTTCCAGCCCTGCGTCGCCGCCTCATCCATGCTGGGCAGCATGAGCACGAACGCGCAGAGCATGATGTAGCCGAACAGCGCCGACCAAAGCACCGAACCGATCATCGCCCGCGGAACGGAGTGCGCGGCCTTGAGGGTTTCCTCGGATGTATGCGCCGAGGCGTCATAGCCGGTGATCGTATAGATCGGCATCAGCAGCCCGAGCAGGAAAATCCAGGTCGAGGATGTCGCCGGCCAGACGTTGCCGCCGGTCTCGCCCGAGTAGTTCCCAAAGGTGAAGAGCCTGCCGAACTCCCAGGTATCGGCAGCCACGAGGCAAACCAGCGCCAGCGCAATTGCGGTGGCAAAGATCAGGTAGCCGGAAAAGTCGGTCAGCTTTGCCGTGAGCCCAATGCCCATGTGGTTCACGAGCGCCTGGAGGCCGGTGATGATCGCCAGGAAGATGATACGGGTGGTTGTCGTGTCCTCAAGCCCCAGCGCGCCGCCGAAGGCGCCCATGAAGAAGTAATACGTGCCAACATTGATGGCGCCGAGAACGGTGATGAGTCCGAGAAGGTTGAACCAGGCGGTGAGCCAGCCGGTGAAGCGGTTGCCGAGGATCGAACCCCAGTGATAGAGGCCGCCCGCGGTCGGGTAGGCCGAGCTGATCTGCGCCATCGCAACGGCAAAGACCAACGAGATAAAACAGCCGAGCGGCCAGCCGATGCCGATCGCGGCGCCGCCGGCGCCCGATGTCGCCTGCGCCAGCGAATTGATGCCGCCGGAAAGAATGCAGATGATCGAGAACGAAACGGCAAAGTTCGAGAACTGACTCATCCGCCGTTCGAGTTCCTGGGCATAGCCCATGCCGTGGAGGATTTTCATATCCTCGCTTTTGTCGACGTCAGTGTATTCTGTCATTTCATGTCCCCTTTGTTATCAAGTTGACTGTTCGACCGAACGTTGCATCCCGATCCGGGCGGCGGTTCTTCTGCCCGCTTCGGGCTCCAGATTCGAAAAAATTCCTATGAGCATATCCGCCCATTTCCGCTGCCCGATTTCCTCGGCGATTTCGTCGTTGCGGATTTCGATCATGGCGCAGGCGAGCCCGCGCGAACGCCCGTGGCGCTCCAGCGTGAAATACACCCGGTCGGCCGGCGAATAAGGCTCGTTGTCGCCGACGACGATGCTGCTCGACGACTTCAGCGCGGCGATCAACGGGTCCGCGATGCTCCGGTCCTCGTCATGCAGGATGCCGATGTGCCAGGGCCGCTTCACGCCTTTGTAGACCGGCGTGAAAGAATGGACCGAGATCAACCTGGTATCGCGCCCTTGGGAAAGCCGGTCCTCGATCAGTGCTTCGACCGCTTCGTGAAAGGGCTGCCATGACAGGGCGATACGGGCCTCGCGATCCTGGGGCGAAAGGCCTGCGTTGCCCGGAACAACCGTCGTCTCGCTGACCGGGCAGATCAGGTCGGGCGCGTCCCGCGGGCGGTTGCAGTCGATCACCAGGCGCGAAACTCGGGACTCGACCAGCGCCGCATCGAGCGCCTTGGCCAGTCGGCGGGCGACCGGCAGCGCGCCCGGATCCCAGGCGATGTGGCTTTCGAGCTCTCGCTCTCCGAGGCCGAGGCGGCCGAACTGTTCGGGAATGAAATTCGAGGCGTGATCGCAAATGACGACGATCGGACTACGACCGTTGCGGTTCGTGATCCGGACGGCATTGGAGGTTGCGTGCTCGGCTGGCAGCGCGGGTTCCATTCTCGTCGTCGTCCCCTGAAGCGCCGTATCGTATGTTACGTATTTTGTATCATTGCGCCTCGATGGATGATTTCATACACATTCGGAAAGTTTGTCAAACGCGTTCGCGCGTTGACCAGCGAAAGATGGGGGACATCCGCCGGTCATGATTGGCGGCGGGCCGTGGGAGGGTTCATGGCGTCGAGTATTGCCGAACTGATCGCCGATCGCATCGATGCAATGCCGGCCGGCGAGCGCCGGGCGGCACAGACGCTTATCGCAAGCTATCCCATGATCGGGCTGAAGACTGTCGCCGATTTCTCGCTGCAGGCGGGCGTCAGTTCGCCCACCATCCTCCGCTTCGTTTCCCGCCTCGGTTTCCAGAACTATCCGGAATTCCAGTCGGCGTTGCAGGACGAGCTCGCCGCGCAGTTGCAGTCTCCGCTTTCGCGCACTGCATCGCCCTTGGCGACTGGACACGGCGAAGCCTCGCCCATGCTGGAAGCGACGCTCGAAAACATCCGCGAGACGTTCCGCCACGTTTCCGAAAAGCAGATGCGCGACATCGTCCTTCATCTTTCCAATCCGCGCGCCAAGACCTTCCTGATCGGCGGCCGCTTCACCGATCCGGTGGCGCGCTACATGGCGGCGCACCTGACCATCATCCGGCCCAATGTCTTTCATCTGACCGGCCAGGAAAGCAATTGGCGCGACCGGCTGATCGATATGGGCAAGCGCGACGTGCTCCTGATCTTCGATATCCGGCGCTATCAGGACAGCCTGATCCGCTTCGCCGAGAAGGCGCATCAGCGCGGCGTGCAGATCGTGCTGTTCACCGACCAGTGGCTGTCGCCGATCGCCCGCTTCGCCCGCCACGTCGTCGCCGGGCGCACGGCGGTACCTTCGCCATGGGACTCGTCGGCGGCGCTTTTCGTCTTTGCCGAGGCGCTGATCGGAGAGGTGACGCGCGAACTCGAGGCCGAGAGCGCCAGACGCATCCGCGAGATGGAAAATCTGCGCTGAAAATCAGACGTTCGTGATTTTGGTTAAGTCGCGCGCGGTGTGATATTACAGATATTTAAGGTGCGGACCGGCCTGCGAATTGTCATAAAGGCCGCGTACTGATTTCCGGGTGCTTTAGCGCCCGAAAGTTCCCCGGCTCGCTCTTCGGTACGGCAGAGGCCGGGTGGACCCGAAACCAACTGCCGACCGGAGTGCCGATGGCCGCCTGGAAACAATTTCTTATTGCCGCCGTCATCATGGTGGCGGCAGCCGCGGCCTGGGTGCGGTTTTTTCCCGGTGCGCCGGAAATACTCGCAAGCTGGGGGATTGAATGGGCGCTGGCAGCTACGCCCAAGGCCGAGAGCCCGGCCGAAGGTAGCCGTCAGGGTCGCGGCGGCCCAGGGGCCAAGGCCGCGGTCGTAACTCGACCCGTCGTACCTGCCACCATCAACGACAAACTGTCGGCGATTGGAACCGGTCGCGCCAACAAATCCGTCACCGTCAAACCCTATTCGGCCGGCCGGCTGACCGAACTGGTGGTCGCCTCCGGCAGCCGCATTCGCGCCGGCGACGTCATCGCCAAGCTCGATTCGGACGCCGAGGAAATCGCGGTCGACCGGGCGCGGATCGCCATGGCCGATGCGGAGGCGCGCGTCGAGCGCATCAAGGCGCTGCGGTCATCCAACACCGCGACCGCAGTTCAGATGACCGAAGCGGAGCTTGCGCTCGGCAATGCGCGTCTGGCGGTCCGCGACGCCGAGCTTGCGCTCGAGCGCCGCTCGATTGAAGCCCCGATCTCCGGCATTGTCGGCATCCTGCCGGTGGAAGCTGGAAACTACGTCGCGACCGAAACGGCCGTCGCCACGCTCGACGACCGCTCCAGCATCATAGTCGATTTCTGGGTGCCGGAACGCTACGCCAGCGCCATCACCGTCGGCATGCCAATGAGCGCCACCTCGATCGCCCGTCCCAACCAGGTGTTCGAAGGCGCTGTCAGCGCGGTCGACAACCGCCTCGACGAGGCCAGCCGGACGCTGCATGTGCGGGCGCGCATCGGCAATCCCGACGATACGCTGCGAGCGGGCATGTCCTTCCAGGTCTCGATGCGTTTTGCCGGCGACACCTACCCGTCTGTCGATCCTCTGGCCATCCAGTGGGGTGCCGACGGAGCTTTCGTCTGGGCGATTGGCGAGGACGGCAGGGCCAAGCGCACGCCGGTTCGCATCGTCCAGCGCAACACGGAGAGCGTCCTGATCGACGCCGACATACGCGCAGGCGTCGAAGTGGTCACGGAGGGCATCCACGTCGTCCGCGAGGGCGCCGAACTGCTGATCGCCGGCCGAGAACCCTCGGCATCGGCCATGCCGACGCCGCTCGCTTCCGGCAGCGGCTCCTGAGGCGCGCCATGGCCGCTAACCAGGACGCCAACGGCGAAAAAGGCATGACGGCGCTTTTCGTGCGCCGCCCGGTGCTGGCCTTCGTCTTGAACACGCTGATCGTGGTAGCGGGTCTGGCGGCCCTGGCCGGTGTCGAGATTCGGGAACTGCCGGATGTCGACCGGCCCGTCATCTCCATTTCCACCGATTTCACCGGCGCCGCCGCAGAGACCATCGACCGCGAACTGACGGCAATCGTGGAAGGTGCGGTCTCGCGCGTGGCGGGCGTGGAAGCGATATCGTCAACCTCTTCCTTCGGCCGCAGCCGGGTCACGGTCGAGTTCGGCGACGATGTCGATCTCGATACCGCGGCCTCCGACATGCGCGACGCGGTGTCGAGGGTCCAGAATCAGCTACCCGACCTCGCCGACATACCGCGCATCGTGAAGGCCGACGCAAACGCGGATGCGGTGCTGCGCCTGGCCGTTACTTCACAGGATATGTCCGTCGAGGACATGACCGTGCTGATCGAGGATGAGGTGGTTGACGCTTTTGCCGCGGTTCCCGGCGTGGCCGACGTGCAAATCTACGGCAACCGCGACAAGATCTTCCGGGTGGACATTAATCAGGCGCGCCTCGCCGGCCACGGCCTGACCGTCGCCGATATCAGCGGCGCCCTCTCGTCGATGGCCTTCGACGCACCGGCGGGATCGCTGACCAGCAACACGCAGGATCTGGTCGTGCGTGCGACAGCCTCGCTGACGACGCCGGAGGCTTTCGAGAACATCATCATCGGTGACGGCCGCACCCGTCTGGGCGACGTCTCAACGGTCACGCTCGGTCCCGACATCGGCGAGTCCAGCCTGCGCGCCAACGGCGCCACCGGCATCGGCCTCGGCATCGTGCGGCAGGCTCAGTCCAACACGCTGGATATTTCCGAAGGCGTGCACGCAGCGGCGGCGAAGCTCAACGAGACGCTCCCCGAAGGCATGGAAATCCGCGTCACCAGTGACGACGCGACGTTCATCGAGGGCGCTATCCATGAGGTCGAGATCGCCCTGATTCTTTCGGTGTCGCTGGTGCTGCTCGTCATCTTCCTGTTCCTCTGGGACTGGCGCGCGACCCTCATTCCCGGCTTCTCCATGCCGGTCGCGCTGATCGGGACCGTCGCGGCGATCTACCTGGCCGGCTTCTCGATCAACATCCTGACCCTGCTGGCGCTGGTCCTGGCCACCGGCCTCGTTGTCGATGACGCCATCGTCGTGCTTGAGAATATCGTGCGCAGGCGCAACCAGGGCATGGGCCCGCGCGCCGCCGCCGTGCTGGGCGCGAAGGAGGTGTTCTTCGCGGTGATCGCCACCACGGCGACGCTGATCGCCGTGTTCGTTCCCCTGTCCTTCCTGCCTGGCCAAACCGGCGGCCTGTTCCGTGAATTCGGCTTCGTGCTGGCGTGTTCGGTCGCTCTGTCCGCCGTGGTCGCGCTTTCGCTTTGTCCCATGCTCGCGTCGCGAATGCTCCGCGGGCATGCCGGTGAGGAGCAGCGAACCGGCGCTGCCGCGCGGGTCGGCCAAAGTCTCGCCGGTCTCTACCGCCGCATGCTTCGCGCCTGCCTGAATGCTCCCGCGCTTGTCGTCCTGGCTTCGGTGCTCTTCGGCGCCGCGGCATTCGGCATCTCCGGCTCCATCCAGCAGGAACTCACTCCGCCCGAGGACCGCTCGTCGGCCTTCCTGCGCATCACCGCGCCGCAAGGCGTCAGCCTCGACTATCTGTCGCAGAAGATGCGCGAAATCGAACAGCTGGTCGCCCCCATGCGCCAATCGGGCGAGATTCGAAACACTTTCGGCATTGCCGGGTCGAACAGCTCGGCCAATAGCGGCTTCATGGTGCTGTCTCTCGCGCCATGGCACGAGCGCGAGCGCACCCAGCAGCAAATCGTCGACGAGATCGAGAATTTGATGCGGCAGGTGCCGGGCGTAAGGGTCTTCGCCGCCCAGCCGAACAGCCTGGGCATCCGCGGCGCCGGCAGCGGCCTGCAATTCGCGGTCGCCGGCAACAACTACGCCGACCTTGGCAAGGCTGCAGCCTCAATCGTCGCCGAGATGGAGAAGGATCCCCGCTTCCAGCAGCCCAGGCTTTCCACCGACACCACGCAGCCGCAGCTTTCTGTGCGCATCGACCGCGAACGCGCATCCGACGTCGGCATCGATATAGCCGGGCTGGCCGAAGCCATGCAGTCCATGCTCGACGGGCGTGAAGTCGGTTCGGTTTTCATCGACGACCGCGCCTATGACGTCAAATTCGTCTCCACCACCAACCCCATCAACGATCCGACGGACCTGGAGAACGTTTACCTTCGCGCCGGCGACGGCCGTTTCGTTCCGATGTCGACCATCGCCAGCCTGACCGAACAGGCGGTGCCGCCGTCGCTGGCGCGCGAGCAGCAATTGCGCGCCGTCGCCGTCACCTCGGCGCTGCGCGACGACTTCGCCCTCGGCGAAGCCTACGAAGTCGCGCAGGAGCTAGCGGCCCCGCTGCTCCCTGCCGGCAGCCGCATCATACCGCTCGCCGAAACGGCGACGCTGGGCGAACAGTCGAGCAGCATGTTCGTGATATTCGGCTTCGCCATCGTCATCATCCTGCTTGTGCTCGCCGCCCAGTTCGAGAGCTTCGTCAGCGCCATCATCATCATGGCGACGGTGCCGCTCGGCCTCGCCTGCGCGGTTTTCGCGATGCTGCTGACGGGGACCAGCCTGAACGTCTACAGCCAGATCGGCCTGGTCATGCTGGTCGGCATCATGGCCAAGAACGGTATTCTCATCGTCGAATTCGCCAACCAGCTCCGCGACAGGGGCATGGGCGTGCGCGAAGCGATCGAGGAGGCGTCGAACATCCGGCTGCGACCGGTGCTGATGACCATGATCTGCACCATCTTGGGCGGCCTGCCGCTGGTTCTAGCCGCCGGCGCCGGCGCCGAGGCCCGAATTGCGCTCGGCTGGATCATCGTTGGCGGGCTCGGCCTGGCGACCGTCTCGACGCTGTTCCTGACGCCCGTCGCCTATCTGCTGCTAGGCCGCTTTGTGACGCCGAAGATCGAGGAAGAGGCGCGGCTGAAGCGCGAACTCGATGAGGCCGCCTATACTGGCATGGAGCCGGCGGAGTAGCCGCCGGACCTCCTCTCGTTTCGGGAAAGCGCCTTCCCCGGGCTCAGATCTTCTCCTGTGTGTATTTCCTGAGTTCCGCCCGCGCGACCTGCCGCCGGTGCACGGCGTCGGGGCCGTCAGCGAGGCGCAGCGTCCGAAGATGCGTCCATGAGCGCGCCAGCGGCGTGTCCTGGCTGACGCCGGCGCCGCCGAATATCTGCACCGCCTCGTCGACGACCTTCAGCGCCACGCGCGGCGCGACAACCTTGATCTGGCTGATCCAAGGTGCGGCGGCGCGCGCGTCGCCCTGGTCGATCATCCATGCCGCCTTGAGGCAGAGCAGCCGCGCCATCTCGATCTCCATGCGGCATTCGGCGATGATGTCGAAATTCGCCCCGAGTTCGGCCAGCTTCTTGCCGAACGCCTCGCGGCGGAGCGAACGCTGGCACATCATCTCGAGTGCTGATTCCGCCTGGCCGATCGCACGCATGCAATGATGAATGCGGCCGGGTCCGAGCCGCCCCTGCGCGATCTCGAAGCCCCTGCCCTCGCCCAGGATCAGATTGTCTTTGGGCACCCGGACATTGTCGAAGCGTATGTGGAAATGGCCGTGCGGTGCATCGTCGTCGCCATAGACGGTCATCGGCCGCAGCTTTTTGACGCCGCCCGCATCGGCCGGCACCAGGATCATCGAATGCCGCTTGTGCTTCGGCGCGGTGTCATCGCCCGTCCGGACCATGACGATGTAGATCTTGCAGCGCGGATCGCCGGCGCCCGTAGCCCACCATTTTTCGCCGTTCAGCACATAATTGTCGCCGTCGGGCTCGCAGCGCATCGCGATGTTGGTGGCATCGGAGGAGGCGACATCCGGCTCGGTCATCAGGTATGCGGAGCGGATCTTGCCGTCCAGCAGCGGCCGCAGCCACTTCTCCTTATGGTCCTCCGAACCGTAGCGTTCCAGCACCTCCATGTTTCCGGTGTCGGGCGCGGAGCAGTTGAAGGTCTCGGCCCCGAGATGCGCGCGGCCCATCTCCTCGGCGAGATAGGCGTATTCGACGGTCGAGAGGCCGTACCCGCTCTCAGATGCCGTCAACCAGAAATTCCACAGGCCGCGCTCGCGCGCCTTGCCCTTCAACTCGCCGAGAATCTCCCGCTGCTGCGCCGTGAAAGCCCAGCGGTCTCCATCCTTGCCGACTTCGGCGAGGAATTCGGCGTCGAGCGGGATAATCTCTTCCCGCACCATGCGGGCAACGCGTTCGTGGATCGGCTTCAGCCGCTCCGTCATGCCAAGGGCCATCTCAGACATCCGACTTCTCCTCAGTGAGGCCAAGTCCCCCGCAACGCGCGGATCACCACCTGGTTCATCTGCCGATCGCAAAGAGGTCTGCCGCGCTAGCCAAGTTCGGGCCTTTACGGCCGGTGCGGCATCAACATACTGGCTTCCCATTGCAACGCTATCGCGAACAAGCGGCGCTGCGCCGCGGCCGGGAGGTTTCGATGTCCTATCTCGACGATCTGTTTTCGGCTGCCGGCAAGACGGCGCTCGTCACCGGCGCTGCGACCGGCATCGGCCGCATGGCCGCGGCCGCACTGGTACAGGCAGGCGCGAGCGTGATGATCGCCTCGCGCAAGGGCGATGACTGCGCCCGCGTCGCCGGCGGACTGAACGCGCTCGGCGCGCCGGGCAGAGCCGAAGGCTTCGGCGGCGATGTCAGCACCGAGGCCGGCGTGCTGGCGCTCGCCGCTGCCGTGAAAGAACGAACCGACCGGCTGAATATTCTCATCAACAATGCCGGCACGTCCTGGGGTGAGCCGCTGGAGAGCTTTCCCTACAAGGCTTGGGCGAAAGTGTTCGACGTCAACGTCACCGGGCTGTTCCACCTGACGCGCGAACTTCTGCCGCTGCTCTCCAAGGCGGCTTCCGACGCCGACCCGGCGCGTATCATCAATCTCGGCTCGGTGATGGGAACCCAGCCGCTGGCCGACGACGCCTATTCCTACACCGCTTCGAAGGCGGCGGTGCACCACCTGACCCGGACGCTGGCGATTGAACTGGCGGGCCGGCGCATCACCGTCAACGCGTTTGCGCCCGGACCCTTCCGCAGCCGCATGACCGCATTCGCCACGGGCAGCGAAGAAGGCGCCAGCCGGGTGGCGAGCCACGTGCCGATCGGCAGGATCGGCGCGCCCGATGACATTGCCGGCGCGACCCTGTATCTGTGCAGCCGTGCGGGCAGCTATGTCACCGGCGCCATACTGCCCATCGACGGCGGACAGTCGGTGCAGCATGGCATGACGCTGTTCAAAGAATGATTTCGTACCGGGAGCCGAACGCTTGAAACCAATAACCGTTGATCAACTCGTGGCCGGCGTCGGGTCCGAACTCACATCGCCCTGGCGCACCGTCACGCAGCAGATGATGGACCTGTTCGCCGACGCGACCGACGACCACCAGTTCATCCATTGCGACCCGGAACGGGCCGCGGCGGAGACGCCATTCGGCGGCACCATCGCGCACGGCTTCCTGACGCTGTCGCTGCTGTCGGCCATGGCCTACGAGACCATACCGCCGCTGGAAGGCGCCGGCATGGGCATCAACCAGGGTTTCGAGAGCCTGAAATTCGTCGCGCCGGTGAAGACAGGCGCACGTATCCGAACGAAATTCGTGCTTGCCGACGTGAAGGTGCGGCCCTCCGGCTGGGTCCAGGTCGCGCATGAGGTCACTATCGAGATCGATGGATCGAAGAAGCCGGCGCTGACGGCGCGTTGGCTGACGCTGACCATGGTCGAGCCGGAGAAAGCTACGGGATGAGCGACCGGAACGCGCTCGACCAGGCGGCGCCTCGCGCCCTATCTGGAGGCGGCAATCCCCGGCTTTTCCGGGCTCCTGTCGATCGAGAAGTTCAAGTCCGGCCAGTCCAATCCGACCTATCTGCTTACAACAACGTCCGGCCGCTATGTGCTGCGGGCCAAGCCGCCCGGGCAATTGCTGAAATCGGCGCATCAGGTCGACCGCGAATTCCGCATCATGAAGGCGCTGGCCGGCACGGCGGTTCCGGTTCCCGAAATGCTGCATTTGTCGCCGGAGGACTCTCCGATCGGCCGCATGTTCTACGTCATGGGCTACGTCGAGGGGCGCATCTTCTGGGACCCGGCCCTGCCCGAGATCGGTTCCAACTCCGAACGCGCAGCAATCTACGATGCGATGAACGCGACGCTCGCCGCCCTGCACGATATCGATCCGGCGGCTGTCGGGCTTGGCGATTTCGGCAGGCCCGGCAGCTATTTCGAACGCCAGCTTGGCCGCTGGACGAGCCAGTATCGCGCGACCGAAACCGGCGTCATCGCCGACATGGACCGGCTGATCCACTGGCTTGAGGCGCATATGCCGCCGGACGACGGCGTCGCCTCGCTGGTGCATGGCGACTATCGCCTCGACAACATGGTCTTTGCGCCCGACCGCTCGGAAGTCCTGGCCGTGCTCGACTGGGAACTCTCGACGCTCGGCCATCCCTATGCCGACCTCGCCTATCAGTGCATGCAATGGCGGCTGCCGCACGCCTCGGGCTTTCGCGGCCTTGGCGGCATCGACCGGAAGGCGCCCGGCCTTCCCTCCGAAGAAGATTACGTCGCGGCCTATTGCCGGCGGCGCGGCATCGGCGGCATTGCCGACTGGACGTTCTTCCTCGCCTTCTCCTTCTTCCGGCTCGCGGCGATCTGCCAGGGTGTCTACAAGCGCGCGCTGGACGGCAACGCCTCCAATCCGGAACGGGGCCTCAGGCACGGCGAACTGGTGCCGTTGCTGGCCGGCCTTGCCGTGGAAATGATCCACGACGGAAAGTGATGCCCGGCTTCTCCCTCCCCCTGAGGGGACGGAAGGCCCGCGCCTCGTCAGGCCGCAGCGTCGCGCGCGGCTTCGATGAGGAAGGCAAAAGCGTAGTCGGCAAAAGAACGCCAGCATTCGACGCGGAAGGCGTCCTCGGCGGTGCGCAGAAGCACGATTTCTACCTTGCCCAATATGGTGCGCGAGCAGGCGCCTACGGGAAAGGCCGCGAGCGACAGATCCTGCGGGCAGCCGGCATTGATCGCGGCAGCAGCGGCCGGCCCGGTGACCGAGATGGCGACGTTGCGGTGCGAGATACCGACCGCTGAATGCAGCGCCTTGACGCCGGCGCAGTCGGCCAGCGGATCACGGCCGCCCTCGTCGATCACGAGCCATTCGTCCGGCCCGAGCCACAGCGCCGATCGCTTGCCTTTGCTGGCCGAGTTTTTGGGCGCAGTGGGCAGCGTCAAGCCGAGAGCCTTGGACAAAGCGCCAAGAGAAGCGGCCGGCGCACGCAGCGAGATGCGGTCGGCGGGTTGCAGCACCGTCAGCCTGACATCCTTCGCGCCGAACTCGCGGCCGGACAAAGCCGGCGCGCGCGCGGCGATCCTCGATACTGCGTCAGCCATTGAGGCGGCCTCCCTTCTCGTCGAAGAACACGGGCGAGCACACCTCGACCTCGATGACACTATCCGGCATCGGAACGTAAAGCGTCTTGCCCATCATGGCGCGGCCGTCGGCAACAAGCGCCATGGCGATGGAGCGGTCGCAATTTTCCGACCAATAGCTGGAGGTGACGTGGCCGATCATCTTAATTGGCACTGGCTGTTTCGGATCCGCAACGATCTGCGCGCCCTCTTCCAGCACAATTTTAGGGTCTTTTGTCTTCAGGCCGACAAGCTGCTTGCGGCCGGGGGCGGCGAGATCGGGCCGGGTCAGGCCGCGAATGCCGACGAAGTCGGTCTTTTTCTTGCCGGCCGCCCAGTCGAGCCCGGCATCGTTCGGGGTGACCGTGCCGTCGGTGTCCTGGCCGACAATTATATAACCCTTTTCGGCCCGGAGCACATGCATCGTTTCGGTACCGTAAGCACAGGCGCCGTGCTTCTGGCCCTCGGCCCAGAGCGCTTCCCAGACAGCCAGGCCGTAGTCCGCCGGCACGTTGACCTCGAAGCCGCGATCGCCGGTGAACGACATGCGGAACAGCCTGGTCGGCACGCCGCAGATCTTTCCCTCACGCACCGACATATGCGGCAGCGCCTCGTCGGACATGTCGATGCCTTCGACCAGCGGCTCGATGATCTTTCGGGAGTTCGGCCCCTGAATGGCGATCACCGCCCACTGCTCGGAGATCGAGGTCAGCCAGACGTTGAGATGCGGGAACTCGGTCTGGAGGTAGTCCTCCATGTGGTTCATGACGCGGGCCGCGCCGCCGGTCGTCGTGGTGACATGGAAGCGGTCGGGCGCGAGGCGGCCGACCACGCCGTCATCATAGATAAAACCGTCCTCGCGCAGCATGATGCCGTAGCGACAGCGGCCGGCATCCAGCTTCTCCCAAGGATTGGTGTAGAGCAGTTCCATGAACTTCGCCGCGTCCGAGCCGACCACCTCGATCTTGCCGAGGGTGGAGGCGTCGAACAGGCCGGCGGACCGGCGCACGGTGACGCATTCGCGGTTGACGGCGGCGTGCATGTCCTCGCCGGCCTTCGGAAAATACCAGGCGCGCTTCCACTGGCCGACATCCTCGAACACCGCGCCGTGGGCTTCCGCCCAGGCGTGCGTCGCCGTCTTGCGGGTCGGGTCGAACAGCGCACCGCGGCCATGGTTGACGATGGCCCCGAAGGTGACCGGCGTATAGGGCGCGCGGAAGGTGGTGAGGCCGACCTCCGGGATTTCCTTTCCGAGCGTCTCGGCGGCAATGGCCAGGCCGTGCATGTTGGAGGTCTTGCCCTGGTCGGTCGCCATGCCGGTGGTGGTGAAGCGCTTGACATGCTCGATCGAGCGCATGCCTTCCTTTACGGCGAGGCGGATATCCTTGGCGGTAACGTCATTCTGGAAATCGACAAAGGCTTTTACGGTTTTATCCGGACCCGCGCCGGGGGCGGCACCAAGCATGTTGCCGGCTAAGCTTTCGCTGCTCGCGGCCTTCGGCCTGGGGGATTTCAGGGCTTTGCCGCCGAAATCCCTCGCGGCCTTCTCGCCGGCGGCGTACGCCTCGTCGACAGCCGTCGTGACATCGTCCGTGCCGTTGCAGGCGCCGACAGACACGCAATCCTGTGCGTAGGCTCCGGGCAGGAAGCGCTTTGTGGCGTCGTCGAAGGCGACCTTGCCGCGCGACTGCGAGAAGAGGTGCACCGACGGCGTCCAGCCCGACGACATCAGGACGGCGTCGACCGGAATGGTGCGTTCGCCGCCGCCGCTCTTCGGCTGGATGGTCATGGAGGAGACGCGCAGCTTGCCGCCCGCCCTGATGACGGCGCGGCCATGATTGACTTCGATGCCGAGCGCCCTCGCCTCGTCGACTGCCGGACTGGAGGGGTTGTCGCGCAGGTCGACGATCGCGGCGATGTTGACGCCGGCCTTCTTCAGGTCGATGGCTGCCGCATAGGCGGTATCGTTGGCGGTGTAGACGCCGACATTGCGGCCGACCGTCACGCCGTAATGATTGAGATAGGTACGCGCCGCCGAGGCGAGCATCACGCCCGGCCGGTCATTGTCGGCGAACACCATGTGGCGCTCGATCGAGCCGGTGGCGAGGATGACGCGCTTGGCGCGGACCTGCCAAAGGCGCTCGCGCGGCAGCCCGTCGCCGGGCCTGGCGAGATGGTCGGTGACACGCTCGACAAGGCCGACGAAATTCTGCGCGTAATAGCCGAAGGCGGTGGTGCGCGGCAGAACGCGGACATTCTCCATCGCCGCGAGCTTTGCCACGGTCGCTTGCGCCCAGGCCCAGCCGTTCGCGCCGTCGACCGAAGCGCCCGCCTCGAACCGCAACGCGCCGCCGAATTCGGCCTGCTCGTCGCAGACGATTACACGGACGCCGGTTTCGGCGGCAGCCAATGCCGCGGCGATGCCGGCAGCGCCGCCGCCAAGCACAAGCACGTCGCAATGGGCGAAGCGCGAGGCGTAATGATCGGGATCGGGCTGGTCAGGTGCGACGCCGAGGCCGGCGGCGGCGCGGATGCGCGGCTCGTAAAGCGCCTTCCACGCGGCCTTTGGCCACATGAAGGTCTTGTAGTAGAAGCCGGCCGAGAACATGCCGCCGGCGCGGTCGGACGCGGCGCCCACGTCGAAGGCGAGCGAGGGCCAGCGGTTCTGCGAGTGCGCGGTCAGCCCGTCATAGAGTTCCTGCACGGTGGCGCGGACGTTCGGCGTCTTCCGCGCCGCGTCGCGCTCGACCTGGACCAGCGCGTTGGGCTCCTCGGCGCCTGCCGAAAGAATGCCGCGCGGGCGGTGGTATTTGAACGAGCGGCCGACGAGGTGGACGCCGTTGGCGAGTAGCGCGGAGGCCAGCGTGTCGCCCTCGACGCCGGCGAAGGAGCGGCCGTCGAACGAGAAGCGCGCGGTCTTTGACTGTGCCAGGCGGCCATGGCCGGAGATGCGATAGTTGGCCGCCATTTATGCGATCTCCACTGATGCCGAGTGCAGTCGCAGCCGTTGACGATTGACCATCACGCTTCCCCCTTCTTCGCCGACTTCCGCTTCGCCGCCGGCTTCTTCACGTTGAGCTGGTCGGGCGGCCGGTTGGCCCACGCAGCCGGACCGCTTTCCGCGATTGCGGCGAGGTCGGGCCTCGGCTCGCCGGCCTTGTAGGTCATGACGAACTTGTCGGTGACGGTGTCGCGCGCGGCGTTGAAGAAGCGCGCGCAGCCATGCATGTGCCGCCAGCGCTCGAAGATAATCCCCTTCGGGTTGGAGCGTATGAAGAAGAACTTTTCGAAATCCTCGTCGCTTGTCGCGGTGATATTCGACGGCCGCGCGATATGCGCCTCGCCGGCGTTGCGGAATTCGAGCTCGGGACGCTCTTCCTCGCAATAGGGGCAGCGGATCAACAGCATGATTTTCTCTCGGGGCTTAGTGCGCGACCGCCGCCGCCGCCGCTTCGTCGATCAGGCGGCCGGTGCGGAAGCGTTCGATGGTGAAGGGCGCGTTGATCGGGTGCGGCTCGTCGCGGGCGATGGTGTGGGCGAAGACGTTGCCGGAGCCCGGCGTCGCCTTGAAGCCGCCCGTGCCCCAGCCGCAATTTACGTAGAGCCCCTTGACCGGCGTCTTGGCCAGGATTGGCGAGCGGTCGGGCGTCACGTCGACGATGCCGCCCCAGGAGCGCAGCATCTTCATGCGCGTAAACATCGGGAACATCTCGCAGATGGCGTCGAGCGTGTGGTTGAGGATGTGGAGCCCACCCGTTTGTGAATAGGAAATATACTGGTCGGTGCCGGCGCCAATGACCAGTTCGCCCTTGTCGGACTGCGAGATGTAGGCGTGGACGGTGTTGGACATGACCACGCACGGAAACACCGGCTTGACCGGTTCCGACACCAGCGCCTGCAGCGGATAGCTTTCTAGCGGCATCCTGACGCCGGCCATGTTCATGATGACGGAGGAATGGCCCGCCGCGACGACGCCGACCTTCTTCGCGCCGATGAAACCCCTGCTGGTCTCGACGCCCGTCACCTGGCCGCCGGGAGCGCGCTTGATCCCGGTGACCTCGCAGTTCTGGATGATGTGGACGCCGCGCGCCGAGGCCGCGCGCGCATAGCCCCACGCGACCGCGTCGTGGCGTGCCGTGCCGCCGCGGCGCTGGAGGGATGCGCCGACCACGGGATAGCGCGCGTCGCGCGAAATGTTGAGCGGCGGGCAGAATTCCTTGGCCTGCTCCGGCGTCAGCCATTCATTGTCGATGCCGTTCAGCCGGTTGGCATGGACGTGGCGCTTGAGCACCTGAATGTCGTGGACGTTGTGCGCCAGCATCATGACGCCGCGCGCCGAATACATGACGTTGTAGTTCAGATCCTGGGAGAGCCCGTCCCACAGCTTCAGGGCGTGGTCGTAAATGCCGGCCGATTCGTCGTAGAGATAATTGGAGCGGATGATGGTGGTGTTGCGGCCGGTGTTGCCGCCGCCGAGCCAGCCCTTTTCCAGCACCGCGACATTGGTGATGCCGTGCTCCTTGGCGAGGTAGTAGGCGGTCGCCAGGCCATGGCCGCCCGCTCCGACGATGATCACGTCGTATTCGGCCTTCGGCTCGGGCGAGGACCACTGCTCCTCCCAGCCCCTATTGCCGCGCATCGCCTCGCGGGCGATCGCAAATACCGAATATTTCCGCATCTTTTTGGCCCCGCGAATGCCGCAACCGATCGGCTGTCGTTCAGAAAGCGAGGCATACCACTAGCGAAAAGCCGATGTCACCTTTGCGCTGTTTGCGACGGCGATTGCCGCTTTGCGCCGGACGACCAGCCCTTCCAGATCGGCCGGGCAGGCCCAGGAGCCAAATTCTTCGTCGAGGGGCTTGCATAAGATGCAACTTAGATATATCTAAGTTGCATCTTAACATATCGAAAGAGATTGAAATGAACCCCTTCAGACATTGCGGCCACAGCCGCCACAACTGGAAATCCCGAGGGCCGCACGGCCATTTCGCCGAACGCGCCGAGCATCGCCATGGCGGCGGACGCGGCGGCAGGCGGCGCATCTTCGACCAGGGCGATCTCCGCCTTGTCGTGCTGCAACTGATTTCGGAAAAGCCGCGCCACGGCTACGACATCATCCGCGCTATCGAGGAAAAGGTCGGCGGCGCCTACAGCCCGAGCCCAGGCGTCGTCTATCCGACGCTGACCCTGCTCGAAGACATCGGCCATGTCCGCGTGACGACCGACGAAAGCGCCAGAAAACTCCACGAGATCACGCCGGAAGGAACCGAGTTTCTCGAGCCGCAACCGCGAGGCGGTCGACGCGCTCTTCGCGCGAATGGCGGGTATCCAGCAGGCGCAGGGCCAGAGCGCGATGCCGCAGATCGTCCGCGCGACCGAGAATTTCAACCTCGCGCTCAGGATGCGGCTCAGCCGTCAACCATTGACCAACGAGCAGGCCAACGCCATCGCCGCGATCATCGATCAGGCGGCGACGGCGGTCGAGCAGAGCTGACCGTTCAGGGTAGCAGGCCGGCGGCAGGCATCGCCGGTCCGCCGGCAGGCCGTCTTGCGGCCGCTCGGCTTTCCACCTCGCGAGCGAAATCTCGACTTCGTCCTTCCGCACGTATCGGGTGGCTGGCCTTCGTCCGATTTGCGACCACGGTCGTCGAAGCCGGCAACCGCCGGTGGGAAATCGGAAGGGCTTAAGAAAATGTTTTCACTCGTGAACAAGGTTGCGATCGTCACCGGCGCAAGCTCTGGCATTGGGCGGGCCACGGCGCTGCTGTTTGCCGAACAGGGCGCGCGCGTTGTCGTCGCCGCACGGCGGCAGGCCGAACTTGACGCGCTGGTTGAGGAAATCGCCGAGGCCGGAGGCGAGGCTGTCGCCTTGGCCGGCGATGTTCGGGATGAAGCTTATGCGAGGGCGCTGGTCGAACTGGCAGTGAAGAAGTTCGGCGGCTTGGACATCGCGTTCAACAATGCCGGCATGGTTGGCAATGCGGGTTCGGTGCCGGAGATGACGCTGGAAAGCTGGCGCGAAACGCTCGACACCAATTTGAACAGCGCATTTCTCGGCGCCAAATACCAGATCCCCGCGATGATCGAGCGCGGCGGCGGTTCACTGATCTTCACCTCGACCTTCGTCGGCCACACTGTCGGTTTTCCCGGCATGGCGGCTTACGCGGCGAGCAAGGCCGGACTGATAGGCCTGACGCAGGTGCTCGCCGCCGAATACGGAGCCAAGGGCGTTCGCGTCAACGCGCTGCTTCCGGGCGGCACCGACACGCCGGCGAGCATCACCAACGCGCCGGGCGCCGGACCCGAGGTGCTGGCGTTTGTGGAAGGGCTGCATGCGCTGAAGCGCATCGCGAGGCCGGAAGAGATCGCGCGGGCGGCGCTCTATCTCGCCTCCGACGCGTCAAGCTTCACCACCGGCGCAGCACTTCTGGCCGATGGCGGCGTCTCGATCAACCGCACGTAAGGTACCGCCAAGCGCAGGCGGCTGACGCTATCTGCTTTTCGGCAACGGCAACGGCAACTGCCGCGCTGCAAGCGCGAGATCGGGAATGCGAGGCTGGCGGCCGGATAGGGCCAGCCGCCAGCCGGCTGGTGCCCTTTTGGATTGGATCTGGATCCCCCCAAAAGCCCATGCGGGAAAAATTATATCATATTGGCTTCGGCTGAACACCTTCTTCCAGCGTTCTTCACAGTGCTGGGAGAATTTGCCGGAAGCAAATGCGCCATTGCCATCGATTGCCGCAGGATCTACATTGATCCGACGGCGACTGGGCAAGCGATGCAATAGCGGGCTTCCCTCTCGACATTCCCCTCTGATTCTGCTAACAGCCAGCGCAATTCGCGGTGGCGACCGCCGCGGAGGCATAGGTCTATTGGCCGTTGCCTTTTGATTTTAAACCGAAAGACAGGATTGCCCGTGCAGGTACTCGTCCGCGACAACAATGTTGATCAGGCGCTTCGCGCGCTCAAGAAAAAGATGCAGCGCGAAGGCATCTTCCGCGAAATGAAGATGCGCGGACACTATGAGAAGCCCTCCGAAAAGCGCGCCCGCGAGAAGGCTGAAGCCGTCCGCCGCGCCCGCAAGCTGGCCCGCAAGCGCGCACAGCGCGAAGGCCTGCTGCCGATGACGCCGCGCCCGGTTGCCGCCGCAGGCGCCGGAGCTCCGCGCACGCCGCGCTGATCCGCCAATATTTCGTCCTTTTCAAAGCATACCGGAGGTGGGGCGATGGTAAGTCGCCACCACCTTTTTCTTTGACCGGCAGCCTGAGGAAGCACCATTGATGAACGCATTGCCTGGCAACCGCAAACTCTCGGGACGCGGCTTCGCAATGCTTGCGGCCATGATTTCCGGCTTTGCGCTGGCCGGCTGCACGACCACCCCAACGGGCGAACTGGCGACCATCGAGGTGGCGCAGGGCTCCGACGAGAACATCTCGTCGCTGTCGGCCGTCATCGACCGCAATCCGAGCGACCCGGAAGCCTATAATGTGCGCGGATCGGCCTATGGCCGCGGAGGCAAATATCGCGAAGCGCTCAGGGATTTCGACAAGGCGCTGGAGCTGCGCCCGGATTTCTACCAGGCCTACGCCAACCGCGCCCTGATCCACCGCTTCCTCGGCGACCAGGCGAGTGCGCTGGCCGACTACAACCGCTCGATCCAGCTCAACCCCAGCTACGACGCCGCCTATATCGGCCGCGGCAATCTCTACCGCAAGGCGGGCCGCGTGCAGGAGGCGTTCAACGATTTCCAGAAAGCAATCCAGCTCGACACCACGGACCCGCGCGCCTACCACAATCGCGGCCTGATCTATCAGTCGCAGGGCCAGCACAATTTCGCCATCGAGGATTTCTCGACCGCGATCTCTCTCGCCCCCGACGCCGCCGAACCCTATAACGGCCGCGGCCTTTCCTATATCGCCACCAACGACGAGGAAAACGCCTTCGCCGACTTCAACATGGCCATCAAGCTCGACGGCAAGATCGCCGAGAGCTGGGCCAACCAGGCGCTGATCTACGAGCGCCGCGGCGACAAGGCGAAGGCGGCGAAATCCTATGCCCGCGCCGCCCAGCTGGATCCCAATTACAAGCCCGCCGTCGAAGGCCTGGCCCGCACCCGCGCCAGCTGAGCGGACGCGTTAGCCGCGCCGGAACCATGTCTGCCGCCGTCAGTTTATCGAGCTGAACGGCACGAAGGAGACATGAGGTGAAAACTTCGATCATCACGGCCGCCGCTACCGCCGCGCTCTCGGCCGTCGCCTTCGCCGCCCAGGCCCAGCAGGGCGGCGTCGAGATCGGGCTCCTGGACTGTCAGGTGGAAGGCGGAACCGGCTTCATCGTCGGCTCGACCAAGGACGTCAGATGCACCTACAGGCCGGCTGACCAGTCTTTCGCCCCCGAAAGCTATTTCGGCGCGATCAACAAGATCGGCCTCGATGTCGGCACTACCGGAACCACCTACATACAATGGGCCGTGCTGGCGCCCAGCACCAACGTCTATGCGCCGGGCGCGCTGGCCGGCGACTATTTCGAGTAAGCGCCGAGGCATCCGCGGCCGCCGGCGCCGGCGCGAACCTGCTCGTCGGAGGCTCGAACCAGACCTTCACATTGCAGCCTTTGAGCCTGCAGGCGCAGACCGGCGTCAACATCGCTCTCGGCGTCACCGAGTTCGAGTTGCGCAGCGTCTCGAACTGACCGGTGCAGCCTGCAAAGTTCGATCACGCTGGCTTCCGGGTCCCGCAATCTCTCCGTTCCCGTACTTGCTGGCCTCACCGCTTCTTCTTGCTGGACGCGGCGGGCCGCCCTATCCATGGCCGCGACGAGGCGGCCATGACTTACACCGAGGCGGAAAGAGTGGACTGGCGGGCGCTGTGGGCGAGCGGCGATCTGGCGCGTTTCTGCTTCATCAGCCTCGGCATCCTGCTGCACGCCACCAACGAAACCATGGTCGCGACAGTCATGCCGGCGATGGTCGGCGACCTGTCGGGAGTGGAACTGGTCGGCTGGTCGCTTGCGGTCTACGAGATCGGCGCGATCACCGCGGGTGCTGCGGCGGGCCGGATGGTCAGCTACGTGCCGCTGCGCACCAACATGATGGCCGCCGCACTGCTCTATGCGGCCGGCGCGCTGATCTGCGCCATGGCGCCCTCCATGCCTGTGTTCCTGGCCGGCCGCGTGGTCGAGGGGCTTGGCGGCGGCGCGCTGGTGTCGCTCGCCTTCGTGTCGGTCGAGCGGCTGTTTCCCCGCAAAATATGGCCGCAGCTTTTCGGCGTCATGTCGGCGATCTGGGGTGTCGCCGCCTTCTCCGGTCCGCTGATCGGCGCGCTGCTCTCGCAGTATTTCTCCTGGCGCTGGGCCTTCGGTGTGTTCGTCTTCGGCGGCCTTGCCATGGCAATCGCCTGCTACGCCGTGCTGCGCAGCCCGGAGGCGACGACGCGCAAGGCCGCCGGAACCGCACTGCCGCCCTTTCCCTTCGCCGCGCTCGCATGCCTTGCGTCGAGCGTGCTGCTGATCGCGCTTGCCGGCGTCGATATCGAGATGCTGCGCTCGTCGCTGTTCCTGCTCGCCGGCCTCGCAGGGCTTGCGCTGTTCTTCCTGCTCGACGCGCGGAAGCCCCGCTCGCGGCTGTTTCCGACAAGGCCGTTCGACCCACGCTCCGCCGTCGGCAGCGGCATGATCATGGTGTTCGCCTTCTCGATCGCGACATGCTCCTTCGCACTCTACGGCCCGCTGATCCTGACAACTCTGCACGATATTCCGCTGCTGACGACGGGCTACATCATCGCCGCCGAATCGATCGCGTGGTCGATCCTCTCGATACTGGTCGCCAACGCGCCGCCGCGCAGCGAGCGGGCGATCATCATCGGCGGAGCGTCGATGATCGCGGCCGGAATAGCCGGTTTCGCCTATGCCGTGCCGCTTGGATCGGTGCCGCTGATCCTGTTTTGCGCGGTGCTGCAGGGTGGCGGCTTCGGCATCGCCTGGCCGTTCGTCACGCGCGTCATCGTGGCGACCGCCGACCCGGCCGAAAGCACGGTGGCGTCATCGGGCGTGCCGACCATGCAGCGCATCGGCTACGCGGTCGGCGCGGCCATGACCGGCATTATCGCCAACGCGGTCGGTTTTTCTGAAGGGCTCAGCGCCGAAACATCCGCCGGTGTGGCTTCCTGGATTTTCCTCACGTTCCTGCCGCTGGGGCTAATCGGTTGCCTGGCGGCTGTGAAGCTGACCCGCGATTCGCGGGCTCTGCCAGCCTAACCAACAGACTGGCGCTACACCCTGCCCGGCCGCCAGCCGAGACGCGATTCGATGCGGCGCGCGCTGGCTTTGACCAGCGCGATCAGGTCGGGATCCTTCTGCCTGACCTTGATGTCGGGAACCACGATCGAGATGGTGGCGCGGCATGCGCCCTGGCTGTCACGGATAGGTGCGGCTATGCAGGCGACGGAAAAGTCGGATTCGCCGGCCTGGATCGACAGCCCCTGCTCGAGCGCGGCGCGCGAACTTGCCGCTAGCACATCGGTGTTGGTTTCCGCGCGACCTGTCGGCGACGCAGTGGCCGAGCGTGCGAATATCTCGCGCCGCTCTGCCTCGGACAGGTGCCCGACCAGGAGCCGTCCCGACGCCGTCCAGTTTAGCGGGCTGCGTGTGCCGACCCGCGAGGTGACCTGGAAATGATCCGGCCCCTCTGCCATGGCCAGCACGACCATGTGGTCGCCGTCGCGGCCGCAGATCTGGATCGTCTCGCCGGAAGTCTCGGCGAGTTCCGCCATTTCCTGCGTCGCGGCGGTCAAAAGGTCGAGACTTCGCGCATAGGTCAGGCCGTAATGGTAGAGCCGCGGGCCGAGCCAGATCAGGCCGTTGTCCTGCCGGTCGAGCAGATCCTTCTCAACGAGGTCGTCGACGATGACATAGATGGTGGACAGCGGCGCGCCGATATGGCGCGCGATCTCGTAGGCGGTGGCCGGCCGCTCGACCTTCTGCAGGAAGTCGAGGATCTGCAGCGCACGGTCGATGCCGCTGGTGCGCGAGCGGCGCACCTCTGCGATGGTCGTATCGGCGGGTTTCACATCAAGGTCGGTCATTTTCCGCCGGCTGCTCGCAAGATTGCGTGTTCAAGGTACATTAGGCTGTTTCTGTCCACGCGGGAACGGCGATCAGTCCGGCCATTTCAGGATCGCCGCTTCCTGGCGCAGCAGGCGTTCGGTGAACGGCGTGACGATTACTTCGTTGGACATGCGGGCCTTTTCCAACTCCTCCATCAGCCTTGCCGCGACCTTATGCTCCTCGCCGGGATGAAGGTTGCACGGATCGAGGTAGAAGTAGCCGTGCTCGACCTCGTGGTCGCGCACGATCACCGGTGGATCGCCGGCTGCGAGACGATCGGCGAGATCCCAGGCGCTGATGCGCGCCTCGGCCGGATCGACGCTGAGCTTCAGGCGGTCGAGCGGGTTGTTGGTCGGGTCGGGCACGATCTCGACGATGACGCCGGGCCGGCCCTCGAGCCGCCTCCACCCAGCAGCCAAGGGCGCTGCGCTCGCGCGCGCGGATGCCATCATGGTCGCGCGTTTTCCAGGCGCTCAGCGCCGCGAGCGCGCCGACAATGCCTTCCTTGCCGACCTTCATGCCGCGACCGATGCCGCGGTTCTGCAGATAGACGTTGCGCACGAGTGCCTTCGGCCCGGCGACGATGCCGGAGGTCGGGCCGCCGAGGAATTTGTGGCCGGAATAAAGCACGAGGTCGGCGCCGTCGGCGAGGAAGCCCGCCAAATCATATTCGGATGCCGCGTCGACGATGACTGGCACGCCGCACTCATGCGCGACTTCGGCGAATATTTTCAGCGGGATCTGGGCGTAGTCCACGACGTGGTGCGAGACGACATAGACGGCGGCGGCGGTGCGCTCGTTGATTGCGCCGCGCAGGTGATAGGCCGACGCGCTGGTCGCCTGCCCGACTGGGACGACCTTGGCTCCGGTCAGCCTTATGCCCTGCTCGACCGGTGCGCCGTAGCTGATCATGTGGCCGGACTGGATGACGACTTCGTTCTTCAGGCCGGTCGTATCAGGCAGCCGTTCGATGGCGGCAAGATCGGAGCCGGTCATAGAGGCGGCGACCGCCAGGCTGATCGCTGCCGAGCAGGAAGCGGTGACGAAGCCCGCCTCCGCGCCGGTGAGTTCGGCGATGACCTGGCTGGCGCGGCGATGGAGGTCGCCCATCTCGACGAACTCGGTGAGGATCGCCGAAACCGCCTCGACCGCCTCTGGAACGACTATGGAAGCGCCGAGCGAGGTCATGGTTCCGGAGACGTTGATGACCGGGCGGAGGCCAAGGTCGGCACGGATATCTTTGGTCGGCATTCTGTCAGGACTCCGGGAATTCATGAATTGAACGAGTGATCGCCGGCATCAATCCACCGCCACGATGGCTTCGATCTCGACGGTGATGCGGCCGGGCAGCGAGCCGTGGCCGACGGCAGAGCGCGCATGGATGCCCCTGTCGCCGAACACTTCGATGAGAAGATCGGAGCAGCCGTTGATGACGGAGGGATGGTCGGCGAAATCGGGCGCGGCATTGACCATGCCGAACAGTTTTACCACGCGGCGCACGCGCGAAAGATCGCCCAGCGCCTCGTGCATGACCGCGATGAGATTGATACCGGTGAGCCGCGCATGGGCGTACGCCGCCTCGGCGGAAATCTCCGCGCCGACCTTGCCGGTGTGCAGGGAACCGTCGGCCTCGCTCGGGCCCTGCCCAGAAAGGTAGAGCAGGTTGCCCTCAAGCACGTGGGTGACGAAATTGGCGATCGGCGGCGGTGCGCCGGGAAGCGTGATCCCAAGCGCCTTGAGCCGGTCGTACGGCGTGGTTTCCGGACGCTTGAGAAGCTCGGAAAAGGTCATGCAAACTCCAGTCAGGATGCTGTTTCGTTGTGGCGGATACAGGCCACGAACTGGCCTCCGCCGACCGCCTCGACCGGCGGGATGGTTTCGGCGCAGGCAGGAAGCGCGAGCGGGCAGCGCGTGCGGAAGACGCAGCCCGAAGGCGGGTTGATCGGGCTCGGAATGTCGCCGTGCAGTGCTACATGCGTGCGCCGCCGGGTCGGATCGGGAATGGGCGCGGTGGCGAGCAACGCCTTGGTGTAGGGGTGGCGCGGCGCGGCGTAGACGCGGCGGCTCGGCCCCCGCTCCATGATCCGGCCGAGATACATCACCACCACTTCGTCGCAGAGATATTCGACCACCGAGAGATCGTGGGCGATGAACAGCATTGTGAGGCCGAGGCTCTTCTGCAGCTCGCTCAAAAGATTGAGCACCTGCGCCTGGACCGAGACGTCGAGCGCCGAAACGGGCTCGTCGGCGACGACGAATTCCGGCTCGACGGCGAGCGCGCGAGCGATGCCGATGCGCTGGCGCTGGCCGCCCGAAAATTCATGCGGGAAGCGCGTGGCATGATCAGGCGAGAGACCGACCAGCGTCAGCAACTCGGCGACACGCTCGGCCCGCTTCGTGCCGCGCGGAAAGCCGCGCGCGTCGAGCGCCTCGCCGATGATTGCGGCAATGCGCATGCGCGGATTTAGGCTGGAGAACGGATCCTGGAAGACGATCTGCAGCCGCCGGCGATAGGTGCGCATCTCGCGCGGCGTGAGCGAAAACAGGTCGACGCCGTCGAAGACCGCCTTGCCGGCGCTCGGCTCGACCAGCCGCAGGATGGAGCGGCCAGCGGTGGTCTTGCCCGAACCGGATTCGCCGACCAGCCCGACGGTCGCGCCCTTGCGTACCTCGAAGCTGACATCCTCGACGGCATGCACGATGCGGCCGCCGCGCCCCGGAAAATGCTTAGTCAGGCCCTCGACGCTGAGCAGGACCGGCTGTTCGGCCGGCGATTGCCAGCTCTGGTCGGGAAGGCGTTCGGCGGCGACGCTCATAGCTCGGCGCTCCTGATGCAGCGCGAAAAGCCCACGCTAGCAGCGACCAGCGGCGGCGGCGCTTCACGGCAGGCTTTCAGCGCGAATTGGCAGCGCGGCTCGAAGGCGCAGCCAGGCGGCAGCGCCGTGATCGGCGGCACGCTGCCCGGGATCGAATAGAGTGCCTGCCGCTCGCCGTCCGGGCTGATGTCGCGCGCGGCGTTCGGCGTGCAGGCGAGCAGGCCCTTGGTATAGGGATGACGCTGATGCGCGAACAAATCGTTGACCGGCGCCTGCTCGACGACGCGGCCGCCATACATGACCACGACATTGTGCGCGATTTCGGCGACGACGCCGAGATTGTGGGTGATGAACAGGATCGACATGCCGAACTGCGCCTGCAGCCGGCGCAGGAGATCGAGGATCTGCGCCTGGATGGTCACGTCGAGCGCCGTGGTCGGCTCGTCGGCGATCAGCAGCGACGGACCGCAGGCAAGGGCCATGGCGATCATGACGCGCTGGCGCATGCCGCCCGACATCTGGTGCGGATAGTCGTCGAGGCGCGACGCCGCGTCAGGAATCTCGACATGCCTCAGCATTTCAAGGGCGCGACTGCGTGCCTCGCTGCGGCTGACCGGCTCGTGCAGCGCGATCATCTCGCCGATCTGGTCGCCGACGGTGTAGAGCGGGTTCAGGCTGGTCATCGGCTCCTGGAAGATCATGGCGATCTCCCGGCCGCGAATCTTGCGGAACTCCTTCTGGCCGAAGGCGGCAAGGTCGTGGACCCGCTCCTTGCGGTCGCGAAACAGGATGCTGCCGCCGGCGATCGCGCCCGGCCGCGACAGCAAGCCCATGATCGACAGGCTGGTGACCGACTTGCCAGAGCCGGATTCGCCGACCACGGCCAGCGTCTCGCCGCGCTTCAGATCGAAGGTGACGCCGTCTACCGCCTTGGCCGTCATGCGGCGGGTCACAAACCAGGTCTTCAGGTCGCGGACCGAGAGGATGGTGTCGGCGTCGAGGGTCATGATTTCCACCCGCAATGCGGACAGGCATGCCCGCCGGCCGAACCTTCCGCCGGAACGTGCCGATGCGCGGTGACGGGCTCCGCGCCAAGGATCGCATAGCGCGGCTCGAAGAGCCGGGTGAGCCGGCTTGCCGCGCCTTGCGAATCCTTCACCGTCAGGTCGGAATCGACCACATCGAACAAGGTGAACTCGGCCGGCTTGCCAACCTCCAGCAGGTTGTCTGCCGGCAGGCGGATGGCGCGCCGCGGCGCTGTGGTCGAGGCTGCCACGACATCGTCGAGCTTCATGCCGAGCGACAGCAGCTTGGACATGGTCGTCGCCATGTCCCAGACCGATCCGTCGAGCGAACGGTTGTGCAGGTCGGTCGAGATGGTCTGCGGCTTCAACCCGCGCGACAGGGCAGCCTTCGCCACGTCGAAGGAGAAGGATGCGCCGCCATGGCCGACATCGAGCACGATGCCGCGCGCCGCCGCCTGCTCGGCGAGTTGGTAGAGATCCTCATCCTCGAGGATCGAGCCGCCGGCCTTGCCGTTGAAGCAGTGGGTGACGATGTCGCCCTCGGTCAGCACGCCGAGCACATCGTCGTAGAGCGGCGGCGGCTCGCCGACATGCACCATCAGCGGCAGTTTCAGGATGCGGCAGAGCTTTTTTGCGAGCTTGACCGGCGCGAGGTCCCAGCCGCCGGTGATGACCGCGCTGGCCCTGACCTTGAGCCCGACGATGACATCGCGGTTGGCCTCGACCGCCGCGATGGTGCGGTCGATGTCGATCGAGCGCATGTCGATCAGTTCGCTGACGCGGTTGCAGGCGACGAGGCCGATCGAGCCAAGATTGAGGAAGGCGTAGATGTTCTCGCGGGCGGGTTCGATGATGAATTCGCGCAGCCCATGGAAATTGGCCTCGCCGGCCGAACCGGCATCGACCATGGTGGTGACGCCGCGCGCCGCGCCGCACTGCTCCGGCTTGAGCGAAATGTCGGTGCCGCCATACCAGACATGGACGTGAAGATCGGTCCATCCGGGCGACACGAACGCTCCCTTCGCCTCGACGGTGCGGACGTCGCCGCCGGCTTCGATCCGCGCAGAGACTTCGGCGATGCGGCCGTCCTTGCCGATCATGATGTCGAGCGGCGCATCGGATATGGATTTTTCGCCAAAGCCGATCGGCCTTGCGCCCTTGAGGAGCAGCGGCTGGGCGGCGGGTGCGAAACGATTGCCGATCATTTTAGATGTCCTTCGCAAGTCGCGGGTCGAGAAGGTCGCGCAGGCCGTCGCCTACCAGCTGCAGCGACAGAACGGTGAGCACGATCGCCGCGCCCGGAAAGAACATCATCCAGCTCGCCTGGTCCATGTACTGGCGGCCGACGCTGATCATGGTGCCCCAGGTCGGCGTATCCGGCGAGATGCCGACGCCGAGAAACGACAGGCCGGCCTCGGCCAGGATCGCATTGGCGAAGATGAAGGTGCCCTGCACCAGAAGCGGCGAGGTGACGTTGCGCAGCACGTGACGCACCAGGATGACCGGCGTCGGCACGCCGAGCGCCCGCGCCGCCTCGACATAGGGCAGCTCACGGATGACCAGCGTGGAAGCGCGGATGACGCGCGCCAGCCTGGGCGCATAGACGATGCCGAGCGCAATCACGACATTGGTGGCTGACGCACCGAGCGCCGCCACCAGCGCGATGGCCAGCAGGATATCGGGAAACGCCATCATCGCGTCGATGAGGCGCGAGACCGGTTGGTCGAGCCTGCGGAAGAAGCCGGCGGTCAGGCCGAGCACGATGCCGATGACCGACGAGAACACGACGACCGCGAAGCCCACCGTGAGCGAGGTGCGGCCCGCATAGAGCATGCGGGTGAAGATGTCGCGGCCGAGATCGTCGGTACCGAACAGATGCGCCATTTCCGGCCCGTGCAGGCGACTGGCGATGGAGAGCTTCGACGGCGAATAAGGCGCGATGAACGGCGCGAGCAGCGCTGCCGCGGCGATGATCGCCAAGATGACCATGCCGATCAACGAGGTGCGCCGCCCGACCAGCCGCGACAGGATGTTCGGCTCGCTCTGCAGCGCTGGAGCAACCGCGGCCATCAGTAGCGCACCCGCGGATCGATCAGCAGATAGAGCATGTCGATGCCGAAATTCACGAGCACGTAGAGGCCGGCGATGACCAGCAGCGCACCCTGGATGACGGGATAGTCGCGCCTGAGCACCGCCGAGACGACGAGATTGCCGACGCCGGGCAGGCCGAACACCGTTTCGGTGACGACCGCGCCGGAGATCAGCAGCGCCGCGGTCAGGCCGATCACGGTCAGGATCGGGATCAGTGCATTCTTCAGCGCATGCTTCAGCACCACGCGCCATTCGCTCATGCCCTTGGAGCGCGCGGTGCGCACATAGTCGTCGTTGAGCACGTCGAGCATGGAGGCGCGGGTGAAGCGCGTGATGAGCGCGGAGCTTACGATGCCGAGCGCGAAGGCCGGCAGCACCAGATAGTGCAGGCGCTCGAAGAGCGTCGTGCCCGGCCCGCCATAGCCGGAGGTGGCGAACCAGCCGAGATGCACGGCGAAGAACTGCATCAGCAGCAGGCCGAGCCAGAAGCTCGGTACGCTGGCGGCGAACATTGCGAGCGCGGTGGCGACCTGGTCGAACGTCGAGCCGCGCCAGTAGGCCGACAATATGCCGACGGGCAGCGCGATCAGGGTGGCGATCAGCAGCGAAAAGATGGTGAGGAAGAAGGTCGGTTCGGCGCGGTCCATCAGCGCCTGGGTGACCGGTTGGCCGAGGAAGATCGACTGGCCGAAATCGGCCCGCAGCACGCCCGCGACATAGTTTGCGAACTGCTCGAGAATGGTGCCGTTCAGCCCAAGTTTCTCACGCAGTTGCTCGATGTCTTCGGCCGAGGCGTCGGGGCCGAGCATGACCGCTGCCGGGTCACCCGGCGTGACGCGCACGATGACGAACACGACGGTGACGACCAGCGCCATCACGACGAGCATGCCGAACAGGCGATTGAGGGCTGCACGCAACATGGCTGCTTGCTCGATTGTTGATCGGGGTGGATGCGGAGCGCCGGACTTTTCGGTCCGCCGCCCCGCTCTCTTCCGCGCAGTGTGGGAGGATGCGCGGCTCTGTGGAAGGGCTATTTCTTCTCGAAATAGGCATTCCAGAAATAGGGCCACGGAGCCGGAGCAACGCCCTCGAGGTCCGGCGCCTGCGCGGCCAGCGCGTTGAAGTTGCCGACTTTGAAGGCGGGGACCTCGTCATAGACGGCCTTCTGCACGGCGGCCCAGAGTTCGACGCGTCTGGCCGGATCGGCTTCGGCGTTGAATGCGCCGAGCACGGCCTTTTTAGTGTCGGAGACCCACCAGCCGGGCGAAGTGTCGGACATGATGCCGGTCAGCGACGGCTCGGGCAAGAACGGGCTGTGGGTGATGTAGATGTCCCACAGCGCCGGGTCGGCGCGGTTCTTGGTCAGCGTTGCCCACTCGACCACGTCCATCTGCACCTGGAAGCCGGCGGCCTTCAGATATTCCGCGGCGACCTGCGCCATCTTGTAGTGGAACTCGTACTGCCGGCTGGTCAGTATGCGCAGCGGCTTGGAGCCATCGTAGCCGGCTTCCTTGAGCAGGGCGGCGGCGGCTTCCGTGTCGCCGGCAGGCTTGTACGGCTCGGTGCCGGCCTCAGTGTGCCAGGCATAGCCCTCCGGATACATGGCGCCGTCGACAGCGAAGAAATCAGGCGATCCGAACGCGGCAAGCAGCATGTCCTCCGGCGCGAGCGCGGCCTGGATGGCCTTGCGGATGCGGATATCGGAGTTCAGACCCTCCTTCGTGTTCATGACGAACACCGGCCAGCCGAACGGCTTCAGCAGCACCGGCTCGGTCTTGCCCCCGGAGACACGCTCGAAAGATTCGACCGGAAGCTGGTCGACATAGGCGAACTGGCCGGCCACCGCGCCCTCGATGCGGGTATTGGGGTCGGGAACCGGCACGAAGCGGATCTCGTCGAGATACTGCTTGCGCGCGCCGCCATAACCGTCCGGCTCGCCTTCGCGCGAGACATAACCGTCGAAGCGCACAAGCTGGATGAACTGGTCGGGCTTGCGCTCCTTGAGCATGTAGGGGCCGGTGCCGACGAAGGTTGCCAGCGGCTCCTCGGCCGCATTGGCGGCGGGGATGATGATGGCGGCGGCATTGTTCAGCGAGAGCAGCGCCAGCAGCGGCGCGAACGGCTTGCCGAGCGTGATCTTGACCGAGCTGTCGTCGACGGCCTCGAGGCCGGTGATGGTCTCGGCGGCCTGCTTGCCGCGGGTCGCCACCTTCATCCAGCGCTGCAGCGAGGCGACTACGTCGGCGGAGGTCATGGGATTGCCGTCGTGGAACTTGACGCCGGCGCGGAGCGGGATCGTGTAGGTCAGCCCGTCGGCCGAAATCTGCGGCATGTCGGCGGCCAGAAGCGGCGTGACGCCCCACTTGGCGTCGAACGTGTAGAGCGTTTCGAACATATGCTGGGTGACGATGCCGACGAGATCGGCGGTCGAGGCCATCGGGTCCAGCGTCGGCGGCTCGCCGATCGTGGCGACGTCTATCACGCCGCCTTTGGCGGGTTCCGCCAGAGCCATGCCCGTGGCTGCGCACAGCGCGGCGGTGAGCGTGGCAAGTGATTGCACGAAACGCTTCATCTGTTCCTCCCTATTCCATTTTTATGGAACATATATCCTAGTTACGGATTAACTTTGCATCGAACCGCTTCCGCGTCAAGCCGGGTTTGAGTGGCCGCGCATGAACAGCCCTCGGGCCCTCCGATCGCGCTGGACGCGACCGCCGCCAAAGGGCTATCCAGCAGGAATGCAGTCTGGAAACGACGCTAGCGACGACAGCGGTTCGGCCTTCGACCGGTTCCGCGATGCCTTGCGCATCCTTTATCACGGCAGTTCGCCGGCGGCGCTCCGCTTCCAGATGGCCGTGATCCTGATCGACCTCGCCATCATCGCCTTCTTCATCGCCTCGCCGGTGCTGAGGGACCGGCCGTCATTCCTGTGGGTGGATTATTCGGTGGCGGCGCTGCTGGCCGGCGACATCGTCATGCGCGGGCTCGCCTCGTCCGATGTGCTGCGCTGGCTACGGCAGTCGACCGTGCTGGTCGACATCTTCATCCTGGTCACGCTGCTTATGCCCAACACGCTGGCCAACCTGGGCTTCCTGCGCATCCTGCGCCTGTGGTCGCTGTCGCGCAGCGGCATGCTGTGGCGGCCGCTTCGACACGCAGGCTATGCGACATGGCGCGACGCCGCCCACGCCGTGGTCAACCTCCTGACCTTCCTGTTCGTGGTCACGGGCTTCGTCTACACCTTCTTCTTTCGCGAAGGCTCCGGCATCGCCGGCTACGTCGACGCGCTGTATTTCACGGTGGCGACGGTGACCACTACGGGTTTCGGCGACATCGTGCTCCCCGGCGTCTGGGGCAAGCTCACAGCTATCGCGACTATGATCATCGGCATATCGCTGTTCGTGCGGCTGGCGCAGGCGATCTTTCGCCCGAACAAGGTGTTCTTCCCCTGCCCGGTTTGCGCGCTGCAGCGGCACGATCCCGACGCCGTGCACTGCAAGGCGTGCGGCACGCTGCTGAAGATTCCCGATCCGGGGGATTGAGGGCCGAGCGGTTAAGCGCCGGCGATGGCTACGAGTGGTCCATCGCCTTCACGATTTCTTCCGTCATCTTCTTGGCGTCACCGAGCAGCATCATCGTGCCGTCCTTGTAGAACAGCGTGTTGTCGATGCCGGCATAGCCCGAGCCAAGCGAGCGCTTGACGAAGAGGCAGGTGCGCGCCTTGTCGACGTCGAGGATCGGCATGCCGTAGATCGGCGAGTTCTTGTCATCACGCGCCGACGGGTTGGTGACGTCGTTGGCGCCGATGACATAGGCGACGTCGGCCTGCGCGAACTCGGAGTTGATGTCCTCGAGTTCGAACACTTCATCGTAGGGCACATTGGCTTCGGCCAAGAGCACGTTCATGTGGCCGGGCATGCGGCCGGCGACCGGGTGGATCGCGTACTTGACCTCGACGCCTGCGGCCTTCAGCTTGTCGGCCATTTCGCGCAGCGCGTGCTGGGCCTGCGCCACCGCCATGCCGTAGCCCGGCACGATGATGACCTTCTGCGCGTTCATCATCAGATAGGCGGCGTCGTCCGCCGAGCCTTGTTTGACCGTGCGCTCGACGCCGTCATCAGCGGCTGCCGAGGTCTCGCCGCCGAAGCCGCCAAGGATGACCGAGATGAAGGAGCGGTTCATGCCCTTGCACATGATGTAGCTGAGGATCGCGCCCGACGAGCCGACCAGCGCGCCGGTGATGATCAGCGCCAGATTGCCGAGCGTGAAGCCCAGCGCCGCCGCCGCCCAGCCCGAATAGGAGTTGAGCATGGAGACGACGACCGGCATGTCGGCGCCGCCGATCGGAACGATGAGCAGCACGCCGAGCGCCAGCGAGACGGCGACGATCAGCCAGAAGACTGCGAGGCTTTCGCTGGTGACGAGGAGCACGATCAGCACCACGAGTGCCGCGCCGAGCGCAGCGTTGATGGCGTGGCGGCCGGGCAGCATGATCGGTTTGCCCGACATGCGGCCGTCGAGTTTCAGGAAGGCGATAACCGAGCCGGTGAAGGTAATGGCACCGATGGCGACGCCGAGGCTCATTTCGACCAGCGCCTGGCTGTGAATGTCGCCGACCGTGCCGATGCCGAAACTGGTCGGCGCATACATCGCTGCCGCCGCCACCATGACAGCGGCCAGACCGACCAGGCTGTGGAACGCCGCCACGAGCTGCGGCATCGAGGTCATCGGGATGCGCCGCGCCGTGATGGCGCCCGCGCCGCCGCCGATCGCGAGACCGAGCACGATCAGCGCCAGACCGCCGGCCCCCGGCGTCGCCAGCGCCAGCGTGGTGACGATGGCGATGCCCATGCCGATCATGCCGTACATATTGCCCTGGCGGCTGGTCGTCGGATGCGACAGGCCGCGAAGCGCCAGGATGAACAGGATGCCGGAGACGAGGTAGAGGAAGGAAGCGAGGTTGGCGTTCACTTCACTTTTCCTTCTTCTTGTACATCGCGAGCATGCGTTGGGTGACGAGGAAGCCGCCGAAGATGTTGACCGAAGCGAGCGTGAGCGCGACGAAGCCGAAGCCGGTGGCAAGCCCGGAGGCCGAAATGCCAACGGCGAGCAGCGCGCCGACGACGATAACCGAGGAGATGGCGTTGGTGACGGCCATCAGCGGCGTGTGCAGCGCTGGCGTCACCGACCAGACAACATAGTAGCCGACGAAGATGGCGAGCACGAAGATCGCGAAGCGGAACACGAAGGGATCGATCACGCCGCCTGAAGCGGCATGGGCGGCGGCTGCGGCCGCATCACCGGCCGCTTCGGTGCTTTCGAGTGCCGCGCGCGCCGTGGCGACAGCCTGCTCGAGTTGGTCGAGCGCCTTTTCGAGAGCGGTCTTTTCCATCACGCGTCTCCCCTGTTCTTACCGGGCGTCACCGGCTTGGGCTTCGCCACCGCCGGCTTTTTAGCTGCGGCCGGTTTCTTCGCGGCAGGCGCCGCCTTCTTCTTCGGCGCAATGTCGAGGCCGGGCTCGGTTCCCTTGGCGGCCTTCTTGACCGCGGGGTCATCGCCGCGATTCTGGCCGGGAACGATCGGCTTCGGCGTGGCCGGTGCAGCTTCCTTGCCGGCGAAATTCGGATGCACCACGCGGCCGCCGTCGGTCAGCATCGTCGCCTTGACCAGCTCGTCGTCGCGGTTGATCGCGAGTTGCTTGGTCGACTTGTCGACCATGGTTTCGAGGAATGCGAACAGGTTGCGCGCATAGAGCAGCGAGGCCGATGCCGCCACGCGGCCGGGCACGTTCAGGTGGCCGACGATCTTGACGCCGTTGTCGAGCGTGATCACCGCCCCGGCAACCGCGCCCTCGACATTGCCGCCGCGCTCGACCGCGAGATCGACGATGACCGAGCCGGGCTTCATGGATTGCACCATGGCAGCCGAGACCAGCTTGGGCGCCGGCCGGCCGGGGATCAGCGCAGTGGTGATGACGATGTCCTGCTTGGCGATGTGCTCGGCCGTTAGCGCCGCCTGCTTGGCCTGGTATTCCTTCGACATTTCCTTGGCGTAGCCACCGGCAGTCTCTGCCGCCTTGAACTCCTCGTCCTCGACCGCCAGGAATTTCGCGCCGAGCGAGGCGACCTGCTCCTTGACGGCAGGACGCACGTCTGTGGCGGTGACGATCGCGCCCATGCGACGCGCCGTGGCGATTGCCTGCAGCCCGGCGACGCCAACGCCCATAACGAACACCTTCGCCGCCGGGACCGTGCCGGCCGCAGTCATCATCATCGGCAGGGCGCGGTCATATTCGGATGCGCCGTCGATGACCGACTGATAGCCGGCGAGATTGGCCTGCGAGGAAAGCACGTCCATGGCCTGTGCGCGGGTGATGCGCGGCATGAACTCCATCGAGAACGCGGTAATGCCGGCTTTGGCCAGCGCCGCCACCGCCTCGTCGTTGCCGTACGGATCCATGATGGCGATGACCGCCGCGCCGGACTTGTAGTTCTTCAGCTCGGCCTCAGTGGGACGGCGCACCTTGAGCACGACATCGGCCTTGGCCGCGTCCGACGCCTTGCCGATCGTGGCTCCGGCCTTGGCGAACTCATCATCGGTGATGCGCGAAGCCAAGCCCGCGCCCGCCTCGACGATCACATCCAGGCCCAGGCCGGAAAACCGCTTGACCGTGTCCGGCGAAGCCGCGACGCGGCTTTCGTTAGGGTCGATTTCCTTCGGAATGAAGACTGACTGCCCCACCGCGTGGCTCCCTTGTCGGCTCGGAATTTAACCGGCCGCGGAGAACCCGCGGCCTTGGACGAACAGATCAGGCAACGTGCTGTGGCACGCTGCGGAGCATGTAGATGCCTACGCCGCAGATGAGCAGGAACAGAACGAAACCGGAAAAAAAGCCGGCATTGGTGAAGAAGCCGAACGCCATCGACACAAGCAGGGCAAAGCAGACCAGGAAGCCGTATTTGGCGAGCAGCAGAAATCCCTGATAGGTGCGCTCGTGCTCCGAATAGTCCATCTCGGCGCCCGTTTCGAGCGGGCCGGTCGGCGAATGGTCAGCCATCAATAAACCCCTTGAAAATGCTTTCCTGCGCACATAGCGAAAACGGCGCGCAAGGGCAATGCCGCGATTACCCGTTTGGCTGCGACAAGAGTTCAGCAAGAACGCCGTATCCAGCGACGCCATTGTGCCCAAAACCTCCAATGATAAATCGATTTTGGCGGAGCGTTTCCGCGAGAACACGCGTTAAAATGGGTGCGAAGTTTCTGGTTGGGAGGCAGACATGGACGAGACTCGCGAACCACCGGGCGTGGACAACATCGCAAGATGGGATGCGCCTCCGTTTCCCACGACCTCCAGCGAGTACATAACACTCTTGGCGCATTATCACCGCGCCGAGATGGGCCGGATGGCGGGCTGGCGCGACCGCATCGACCGCACCACAAACTGGGCGATCACCGGCGTGGCGGCGATGCTTTCGCTGTCCCTGTCGTCGCCCACCTCGCATCACGGCGTGCTGCTGTTCGCCATGGTGCTGGTGCAATTGCTGCTGCTGATAGAGGCGCGGCGCTACCGGTTCTTCGACGTCTATCGCGGCCGCGTGCGCCGATTGGAGAAGCACTATTTCGCCCAGATCCTGGCGCCGCTGCCGGACCCGAGCGCGGGCTGGGCGGAAATCCTTGGTCAGGATCTGCGCAGGCCGCGATTCCTGATCCCGCTGCATGCGGCGATGTCGCGGAGGCTGAAGCGGAACTACGTGTGGATGTTTCTCATCCTGCTGCTCGCATGGGTGCTTAAGATTTCGACGCCCAAGCTGCAGGAGGAAGGGACCGCACGCGAACTGGCCTGGTCTTTCAACGAGGTCATCAGCAGCGCAGCATTCGGGCCGGTATCCGGCTGGATTATCCTGGCGGGTGTGTTGGCCTTCTATTGCTGGCTCGTTTATGCCGCGCTCAGGCCCGACGTGGAGACCGTCGAAGCGACTTACGGGGAGGTTCACGTTTGATGGACGGCGGTGGCCTCAAGCCAGCCACCTCTTCCGCCGCTTATAGTGCTTCACGTCCTTGAACGACTTGCGGCCCTCGCCGGCGACGCCGAGATAGAATTCCTTGACGTCCTCGTTTTCGCGCAGCGCGTAGGCCTCGCCGTCTAGCACGATGCGGCCCGATTCGAGGATGTAGCCGTATTTGGCGAAGCGCAGCGCGACATTGGTGTTCTGCTCGGCGAGCAGGAAGGAAACGCCCTGCTCCTCGTTCAGCTTCTTCACGATCTCGAAAATTTCTTCGACGAGCTGCGGCGCGAGCCCCATTGAAGGCTCGTCGAGCAGGATCATCTTGGGGCGGCTCATCAGCGCCCGGCCGATTGCCGTCATCTGCTGTTCGCCGCCCGAAGTGTAGCCGGCGAGGCTCGACCGGCGCACCTTGAGGCGCGGGAAATATTCGTAGACGAGGTCGAGATCGTCGCGGATCGCCGCCTTGCCGTCGCGGCGGGTGAACGCCCCCGTCATCAGATTGTCCTCGACCGAAAGATGGCCGAAGCAGTGGCGGCCCTCCATGACCTGGATGCAGCCGCGCCTGACCAGATCGTTGGGCGACAGCGCCTGGACCTCGTTGCCCTCGAACACGATCGAGCCCTTGGTGACCTCGCCGCGCTCGGCATGGAGCAGGTTGGAGATTGCCTTCAGCGTCGTCGTCTTGCCCGCGCCGTTGGCGCCGAGCAGCGCGGTGATGCCGCCCTGCGGCACGGTCAGCGAAACGCCCTTCAGGACGAGGATGACGTGATCGTAGATCACCTCGATGTTGTTGACCGAGAGGATGGGGGTGGCGAGCGCGATGGCGGGGTCCGGGCCATTCATCTGGATGCTTCCCTGCTGAGTAGGCGCTGCGTTGCGGCAGCTATCCTTCTCCCCGTTTGCGGGGAGAAGATGCCGGCAGGCAGATGAGGGGCGGCGTTAACTTTGCAAATGTTGTCGCTGCCCCTCATCCGGCCCTTCGGGCCACCTTCTCCCCGTGAACAGGGAGAAGGAAGAAAGTGCTACATCTTGCACTCGTCGTTCATCGGCCACGGCGCATTGGCCTCGGCGTATTTCTTCGCCTCGGCCTCGACCAGCGGCCCGATCACGCCCTGGTCCGCCTTCAAAAGGTCGGAGACCTTGACGAACTTCGCGCCGTCCCATTGCAGCATCCAAGCGCCGGCATGGCCGGTGTGGTCGGCGCATGAGGTCGAGAATGGCGGGACCATGCCGGTCATGCCGAGTTCGGCGAGCTTGGCGTCGTCCAGCTTGAGATTTTCAAAACCCCAGCGAAGCTGTTCGGCGTTCACCACCTTGGTGTCAAAGTTGGCCTGCGCGGCCTTGATCGCCTCGACCGTGAACATCGAGATCAGCACACCGCGCTGGTAGAACACCCAGTCGGACTCGCCTTCGCCGATCAGCGACTGCCCCTTGTCGATGACGTGCTTCTTGATGTCCTGCATGACGGGCGCATCCGGGACCGGCACGCTCCACGATATGGCGCGGTAGCCCTTGCCGGCCTCGCCGACGCTTTTCATGTCGCCGTCATGGGCCGACCACCAGATACCGATGAACTTGTCCATCGGGAATTTGGTCTTGGCGGCTTCGGTGAGCGCGCCGGCGTTCATTGCACCCCAGCCCCACATCAGCACGAAGTCGGGGCGCTCGCGCCGGATCTGCAGCCATTGCGCCGACTGGTTCTGCATTTCCTTCACGCCGACCGGGATCGGCAGGAAGGTGAAGCCGTGCTTCTCGGCGAGCGTCTGGATGAGCGGGATCGGCTCCTTGCCGTAGGGCGCGTCGAGGTGCAGGAGCACGATCTTCTTGCCCTTGAGATTGTCGAGATTACCTTCCGAGACGTGGTTCAGGATCATCGACGCGCCGTCCCAGTAGGACGCCGGGGGGTTGAAGGCCCATTTGAACACCTTGCCGTCGGCCATGGGCGAGAAGCCGTAGCCTGGCGCCAGGATCGGGATCTTGTCGACGTTCGACCTCGGCAGCACCTGCAGCGTGATGCCCGTCGACCATGGCTGGGTGATGATGCCGGTCGCCTTGGTCTTTTCGTAGCACTCGACGCCTTTTTTCGGTGTTGTAGCCCGTCTCGCACTCCTCGTAGCCGAGCTTGACGCCGTTGACGCCGCCGTCGCGCTCGTTGAGCATCATCATGTAGTCGCGCTGGCCGTTCATCAGCGGAATGCCGGTGGCCGCGAAAGGCCCGGTGCGGTAGCTCAGATTGGGCAGGCTGACCGCGTCCTGCGCGAGCGCAGCCGGAGCGGCAAGCGCGGTTCCCGCGGCGAGCACAGCGCAAAGCAGGGTCGACTTCAGAAGTTTCTTCATTTCATTTCCTCCACTTGTTCGTTTCTCCGTTACGGATCGGGCGAACCAACCCCGTATTCCATCGGCCGGCTTTCTGATCGACCATGATCTTATCCGAAACCGTTCCACTTTTCGGGATCATGGTTCCTAATGCGGGAACGGCCACATGATCAGTTTCTCCCTTATGATGGCCCAGAACCGCGCGAGACCGTGTGGCTCGACGATCAGGAACATGATGATCAGCCCGCCGATGATCATGGTGTTCAAATGCTCGGCCGTCGAAGAGCTGATCGGAATGCCGAAGGCGGCCGGCAGCGTGCCGATGATCACCGGCAGCGCCACGATCAGGATCGCGCCGAGATAATTGCCGAGGATCGAGCCGAGCCCGCCGATGATGGCGATGAACAGCACCCGGAACGACAGCGGTATGTCGAACAGGATCGGCTCGGCAGCACCCCGCCACAGGAACACGAACAGCGCACCCGCAATGCCAACGATGTAGGACGAGACGGCGAAGGCCGAGAGCTTGGCCTTCATCAGATTGATGCCGACGAGTTCGGCCGCGATGTCCATGTCTCGCACCGCCTTCCACACGCGCCCGATGCGGCCGCGCGTGATGTTGATGGCGAACCAGGTGATCAGGCAGACGACGCAGAGCACGAAATAATACTGCACGATCGACCTGGCGTTCGGGCCGGCGACCGGCACGCCGAACATCTCGATGGTCGGCACCTGGATCGCGCCCGACGAATTGTAGTTGTAGAGCCATGCCCATTTCTCGAACAGCCAGACCAGGAAAAACTGCGCCGCAAGCGTGGCGATGGCGAGATAGAAGCCCTTGATCCGGAGCGACGGCAGGCCGAAGGCGACGCCGACAGCGGCCGAGAAGAAGCCGGAAAGCGCGATGGCGACGAGGATGTTCAGTTCCGGGAAGATCGTGATCAGCTTGTAGCAGGCATAGGCGCCGACGCCCATGAAGGCGCCGGTGCCGAGCGAAAGCTGCCCGGCATAGCCGGTGAGGATGTTGAGGCCGAGCGCCGCCAGCGCATAGATCAGCACCGGGACCAGCAGCGCCTTGAACGCGAACTCGCTGGCCGTCATCGGAAAGACCACGAACGCCATGACGAGAATGAACGCGAGCAGCCATGCATCCTGCTTGACCGGGAAAAGCGCGTGGTCGGCGGCGTAGCTGGTTTTGAACTGCCCGGCTGTGCGGTAGAGCATGGTTTCCCCCTCACACCCGCTCGATGATCTTTTCGCCGAACAGGCCCTGCGGCCGGAACAGAAGCACGATGAGCGCAAACACGAAGGCGAACCAGGTTTCGGTATTGCCGCCGAGCAGCGGCTGGCCCCAGTAGATCTCGAACAGTTTTTCGAGCACCCCGATGGCGAGGCCGCCGATAATGGCGCCGAGCACCGATTCCAGACCGCCCAGCATCAGCACCGGCAGGGCCTTGAAGGCGATCACTTCCAGCGCGAAGGAGACGCCGGCGCGGGCTCCCCACACGATTCCGGTGGCTAGCGCGATGACGCCGGCGATGAACCAGACCAGCACCCAGATTGTCGACAGCGAGATGCCGACAGACAGCGCCGCCTGGTGGTCGTCGCCGAGCGCGCGGATGGCGCGGCCCATTTTCGACTTGTTGAGGAACAGGATGAGCCCGGCGACCAGAAGGATAGCGCCGACGACCGCCGTCAGGTCCTTCTGCTCGATCGATACGAAGCCGCCGAACGGCTCGAACGTGAAGCTGCCGGTTGGGATATAGAGCTGTTCGGTGATCATCACCTTGTTTTCGCCGCCGAAGATGATCTCGCCGAAGCCGATCAGGAACAGCGTTATGCCGATTGTGGCCATGAACAGGATAATGTCGGGCTGGTTGACCAGCGGCCGCAGCACCACCCGCTCGATGGCGACGGCGAGGACGAACATGACGGCGAGCGTCAGCGGCACCGCAAGCAGCGCCGGCACGCCCTTTTCATGGAGGCCTACCAGCGTCAGCGCCGCGAACACCACCATGATGCCCTGCGCGAAATTGAAGATACGCGAGGATTTGTAGATCAGCACGAAGCCGAGCGCGATCAGTGCGTAGAGCACGCCGGCGACCAGCCCTTCCCACAGCACCTGGATCAGAAAATCCGGCGCTCCGATCATGTCCTGGAACGGTTTGACGAAAATGCCTTCGACCAGGTTCATAGGATACCCTGCAGGCGTACGTGATAAAGCAGCAGTATGGTCTTGGCGTCGCGTATTTCGCCGCTCGCCACCATCGCGAGCGCACGGTCGAAGCCGATTTCCATAACCTCGATGTTTTCGTTCTCGCCCTCGGCGCCGCCGCCATTGGTCGGGCGGTCCGAGGGATCGTATTCGGCCAGGAAGAAGTGCAGCCGCTCGGTGACCGATCCGGGACTCATGAAGATGTCGAAGACCGGCTCGACGTTGCCGATGCGATAGCCGGTTTCCTCGGCCACCTCACGGCGGATCGCGTCGCCCGGACTGTCGTCGTCGAGCAGACCCGCCGGCGCTTCGATCACCTGGCCGTCGGTCACGCCGTTCAGGAAGGCAGGAAGCCGGAACTGCCTCGTCAGCACGACGCTCCGGCGGGCGCGGTTATAGAGCAGGATCGTCGCTCCGTTGCCGCGGTCATAGGCCTCGCGCATCTGCCGCTGCCACGAGCCGTCGGCGAGGCGCAGATCGAAATCGTAGCGGTTGAGGTGATACCAGTTGTTCGACAGCGGCTTCACTTCATGCATGCGCACGCCGCTCTCCTCCGGCAGCGGAAAATTCGATGCGGCTGTGGGTTTCGGACGCTGGCTCACCCTAATTCTCCCCCGCTATACCCACGCGCCTCAACCCGCCAACTGCGGGAACAGCCCGAGCAGGCCGACGATGATCAGATAGATGGCGACGATGTAGTTCAGAAGCCTGGGCATGATCAGGATGAGCACACCGGCAATCAGAGCGATCAATGGCGAGAGCGGCAACGTCGAGAGGTCCATCGCTATGTCCTTTCAATGCGCGACGCCGAGATAGGCGTCGATGACGTCCTGGTTGGATTTCACGGCGTCGGGAGTGCCGTCGGCGATCTTCTTGCCGTAGTCGAGAACGACGACGCGGTCGGAAAGGTCCATGACCACGCCCATATCGTGCTCGATCAGCGCGATCGTGGTGCCGCGCTGCCGGTTCACGTCGATGATGAACCGGCTCATGTCCTCCTTTTCCTCGAGGTTCATCCCGGCCATCGGCTCGTCGAGCAGAAGCAGCGACGGCTCCATGGCGAGCGCGCGGCCAAGCTCGACGCGCTTCTGCAGGCCGTAGGGCAATTTGCCGACCGGCGTGCGGCGGATGTGCTGGATTTCGAGGAAGTCGATGATCTCCTCGACCTTCTCGCGGTGCTCGATTTCTTCCCTGAGCGCCGGTCCGTGCCACAGCATCTGCCAGAACAGGTTGCGGTGCATCTTCACCGAGCGCCCAGCCATGATGTTGTCGAGCGTCGACATGCCCTTGAACAACGCGACGTTCTGGAAGGTCCGGGCGATGCCCTGCCGGACGGCGTGATGCGGCTTCATCGCCCGCCGCTCCTCGCCGCGAAAGATGATGGTGCCCTTCTGCGGCGTGTAGAAACCGTTGATGACATTGAGCATCGAGGTCTTGCCCGCGCCGTTGGGGCCGATGATGGCGCGTATCTCGCCCTTTTTGACATCGAAGGAGATATCGGTGATCGCCTTCACCCCGCCGAAACGCAGCGAGACGTTCTTCACCTCCATGAGCAGTTCGCCCGGCGCCAGTCCGTCATCGGGTGCGGCGACAATCTCCACCGGATCCGAGTGCACGTTCACTCCGCCGCCTCCCTGGCTGTCTGCCGCGCGACCGGATAGGTCTTCGCATCCACAATCTTGACCGTGGCGCGGACCACGCCCTTTCGCCCGTCCTCATAGGTCATTTCGGTCTCGACGTATTTCTCGGTCGAACCGTCATATAGCGCCTCTATTAGCGGGGCATAGCGCTCCGCGACGAAGGCGCGGCGAACCTTCAGCGTACGCGTAAGTTCGCCGTCGTCGGCGTCGAGCTCCTTGTGCAGCACCAGGAACCGCTTGATCTGCGCGCCCGCCATGACCGGCTCTTTCGACAGGCGCAGATTGGTTTCGTCGACATTCCTCGCGATCATCTCGTAGACGCGGGGGTGTCCGGCGAGTTCCTGGTAGGAGGCGTAGGCGATGTTGTTGCGCTCTGCCCAGTTGCCGACAGCCTGCAGGTCGATGTTGATGAATGCGGCGGCGAAATCGCGCCCGTGCCCGAAGGCGACCGCCTCCTTGATGTTGGGGAAGAATTTCAGCGTGTTCTCGATGTATTTCGGCGCAAACAGCGCTCCCGAGGTGAGCTTGCCGACATCCTTGGCGCGGTCGATGATCTTGAGCTGTCCGTCCGTGTCGAAGAAGCCGGCGTCGCCGGTCTTGACGTAGCCGTCCTCTGTCAGCGTCTCGGCGGTCGTCTCGTCCTGCATGAAGTAGCCGGCGAACTGGCCCGGCGAGCGGAACAGCACCTCGCCGGTGTCTGAGATGCGGATATCGACATTCGGAGCTGCCGGCCCGACCGTGTCGGCCCGCACCTCGCCATCCTTCTGCACCGTCACGTAAAGGAAGGCTTCCGTCTGGCCGTAGAGCTGCTTCAAATTAATACCAAGCGAGCGGAAGAAGGAAAACAGGTCCTGGCCGATGGCCTCGCCCGCCGTATAGGCCACGCGGATGTTGGAGAGGCCGAGCACGTTGCGTAGCGGTGCATAGACGAGAACTCGGCCCAGCGCGTAGGAAATGCGCCCCGAAAGCGGTACCGGCCTGCCCTCCAGGATCGCCTCGCCATGGCGCTTCGCCACGCCGATGAAGTGGTCGAACAGCTTGCGCTTCAGCCAGCCGGCGTCCTCCATGCGGATGGTGACACTGGTCAGCAGCCCCTCGAAGATGCGCGGCGGCGCGAAGTAAAAGGTCGGGCCAATCTCGCGCAGGTCCTGTGCGACGGTCTCGCCGCTCTCCGGGCAGTTCATGCAAAGGCCCGATACGTAGCCCTGCGCAAAATTCAGATAGTGGTCGCCCACCCAGGCGAGCGGCAGATAGGCGAGCACGCTGTCGTTTTCGGAAAGCCGGTCGAATTCAGCGGTGTCGCGCGCCGCGTTGACCGCGCTGGCCGCCTGGATCATGACGCCCTTGGAGCGGCCGGTGGTGCCGGAGGTGTAGAGCATGACGGAAATGTCGTCGCCGCTCGCCTCGCGAACGCCGCGCTCCCAGCGCTCCGCCAGATCGGGATCGGCTGCAAGCAGCGCCTCGCCCTTGTCCTGAATTTCGGTGAAGGCGGCAAGGCCCGTGCGATCGTAGTCGCGCAGCCCTCGCGGCTCGTCGTAGATGATCTCTTTCAACGCCTGGATACGGTCGGAGAAGGAGCGGATCTTGTCGACCTGCTCCTGGTCCTGGACGACGGCGAAGCGAACGCCGGCATGGTTGAGAACGTAGGCCATCTCCTCGGCGACCGCGTCGGCATAGACCGGCACCGGCACCGCCCCCAGCGACTGGGCGGCGGCGAAGGTCCAGTAGAGACGGGGGCGATTTGCGCCAACCACGGCGATCTTGTCGCCATGGCTGAGGCCAAGCGCCTGGAGCCCGAGCGCGAAGGCGCGAATTTCCTCCAGCTGCTCAGACCATGTCCAGCTCTGCCAGATGCCGTAATCCTTGTGGCGCATGGCGGGGCGGCCGCCGAAGCGCTGCGCATTGAGCAGCAGGTATTTCGGGAACGTGTCGAGGTTCATGCCGGCGGTCGCCGCCGTCGTCACCATGACCGTCTACCTCCGTGCACTGCGGTTGCGGCCATGGCGCCAGTTGCGGCCTCCGGCGCAAATGCACCATTCGGCCAATCCAGGGCCGGAACGTCCGGCGACGGCCTCATGGGCGGCAATTCCGACCTGGCTCGACGCCAAGGTTTCGCCACTCCGCTTCCTCCCGTTTTGCGCGACGGTTCCCACTCCGCCGCATCGCCCATCCGGCGGCCGGCGGGCTTTGAACATAAGCTATTATGGAAATATGCGCGGGATCAACGCACCGCTTGACAGACGAGCCGGCAGATTGTCTTTTGAATGGGCGGTTCGTGTTTCCCGCCTCCCCAAAATCAGCCATCTCCGCGGCGGTCAGCCTCCGTAATCGCCGAGCCGGACTGCGTCGAGAATATCTATGCGGCCATGTTCGACGCGGAGCAATCCTTCCTGCTCCAGCGCCTGCAGGCTTTTGTTGACGACCTGGCGCGACACCCCGGCAAGCAGCGCGAGTTCCTCCTGCGTGATCTCGATGTGGCTGCGCATGTCCGGGTAGAGCACGGGATTGAAGAACCAGGACAGATTGCGGGCAACTCGCGCCTTCGGATCCAGGATGCGGTCGTACTCGGTCGTGGCGATGAACTGGCCCAGGCGCTCATTGAGCTGGCGGACGAGGAACCGGTTGAAGGCCGCACTGTTTTCGCAAAGCCAGAAGAAAGTGGCCTTGTTGAGCATCGCCAGGCGTGTCTCGCGCAGGGCAACGAGATCGTATTTGCGCGGTTCGTCCTTGAGCACGGAGCCTTCGCCGAACCAGCCGCCGGGACCCACGCCCGCAAACGTCATGGCCTTGCCGTCGCGCGAGATGGCGCTGATCTTGACAAGCCCGGTGACGACGCCTGTCCAGTAGTCGAACCGGTCGCCGCGATGGCAGACATAGCTGCCCTTGGAGAACGTCTTTTCGCTGATGCCGCGGCTTGCCCGCTCGATTTCGCCGTCAGCGAGCTCCACGGCCCAGATCGCCGCGCGGACAAGATCGATCCTGGTGTTCATGGAGCCTCGGCGAAAGCACGGCCCGGGCCGCCCCTTTACGCCGGATTTATGGACGCTCGGCGCCGGCGAGGCAATGCGCCCTGCTCCGGCAGGATCAGGCAGCGTCCAGAAAATACTTGGCCGTCGGCAAAATGGTCAGCGGCGCAAGTTCGCCCTGGCCCTGCTTGCCGAACATCAGGCGCTGCTCCATCGGCGTCGACTTGAAAAAGGGAAAGCGCGCGAAGGAGCGTTCGCGAATGGCGTTGACGTCTGCGCGGTAGAGAACCACCGGATAGTTCAGCCCCGGATAATTGCGAAGTTCGCCGATCTGCTCGGAGCAATAGATGCGCCTGTAAAAGCCCGCATGTTCCTCGCGAATAGTCGAGAGGCAATAAGGTGCCTCGAAATGGAAGCAGGCCATGCCCGCGAGCCGCAGCGTGAGATAGGGAATCTGGGGATAGACGCGCGACCAGTCGGGGTCGGCCGCGAAGCGGCTCGGATCCACGAAACTTAGGCGCTTGGCCATCATCGGACGCAATATGTCGCCATATACCGTCGTGGACGGGGATTGCGGCGTGGCCGCGCACGCGTGGTGGATGCGCAAGGTGCTAACGAGAACCCCGTCGACATAGATGCCAAATTTGTAGCAGTTCGGCGCCTCGTCGAGTTCGTCGTGGATCGAGTGGTCCGGACTCTCCGAAACCATATCGCTCAGGCGATAGGATTTGTAGCGAAGCCGGTAGATGTCTTCGAGGTCTTCGCCCTTGTCGCAGCGGCGGTATTCCGCGCGCTCCAGAAGCGCCATTACATTTCGAGCGAAACTCGAAATTTCAGACGCACCGGAACCACTCGCACCGGCTTTTTCGCCAGGCGTCACCTGCTGCACAACCATAAGTACCCTCGTAATCCGCCGTGACACCAAGCGTAAGCCAAGGCAGGCTTATGTAAAGTTGAAAATACGAGGGAAGCCGTTTACCGAAGGTTAAGGTTAATCCGGCCAGGGGGAATTCGTCGGCTGCGCGGGCCGTCGGATCCGGCTTTTTCAGTGCGCCGGGGCGCGTTCCGCCGATTTGAGATCCTTGGCGAACGGCCAGGTCGTGTTTGACATCGTCTCGATGCCGGAGGCCGATAGCGCGGATCCGAACAGGAAGCCCTGAACGAGGTCGGGCTTTACCGAAAGCGCCAATATCTTGAGCTGCTCGAACGTCTCGACGCCTTCGACGGTGATGACCAGGCCGAGCGGACGCGAAAGATTGACGATGCCCTTCAGGAGCTCGAGCGACCGCGGATTCTGCCCCATGTCGACGAGGAAGCTGCGGTCGATCTTGATCTTGTCGAGCGGCAGCTTGTGCAGGTAGCTCAGGCTCGAATAGCCGGTGCCGAAATCGTCCAGCGCGATACGGACGCCGAGCGTCTTGAGCTCCTCAATATAGCGGCCGGTCAGCGACTTGTCGTCGAGCAGCGCCGTTTCCGTCACCTCGATTTCCAAGCGGTGCGCGGCGAGGCCGGATTGCGCGAGCGCATCGCGGACCTTGTCGATCACGTCGCGATGGCGGAAGTCCTTGGCCGAAAGGTTCACGGACACGCTGATCTGTTCGGGCCACCTAGCGCATTCGGCGCAGGCCGCTTGCAGCACGAAGCTGCTGATCTCGGAGATAATGCCCATTTCCTCGGCAAGCGGGATGAAGATGGCCGGCGAGACGGAGCCGAGTTCGGGATGGTCCCAGCGGCACAGCGCCTCGCAGCTTGCGATGCGCATCGTGTCCATCGCCACGATCGGCTGATAGACCACGCGCAGGCCCTTCGCCTCGACGGCGCTGCGTAGATCGGCCTTCATCAATTGGCGGTTACGGAACGCCGCGTCCATGGCGGACTCGAAAAGCTGCCAGTCGTTCTTGCCGAGCTCCTTGGCCTTGTATAGCGCCAGGTCGGCCTTCACGATCATGGCGTCGACTTCGGTGTCCTTTACCCGGCAGACCACCGCGCCGCCGCTGGCCTGGACGCGGAGCACGTGGCCAGCCACATCGACATCGCCTTGCAGGCCGGCGAAAATGCCGTCGAGCATCTCGGCCAGATGGCTGTCGTCGTCGATGCGGTCGAAATAGATCATGAATTCGTCGCCGCCGAAGCGGCTGACCCTGACGCCTTCGTCAGCGAAGGCCGCGAGCCGTTCCGCCACCGCGTAGATCAGCCCGTCGCCGACCGGGTGGCCGAGCGTGTCGTTGACGCTCTTGAAGTCGTCGAGGTCGAGGACCGCCAGGCCGCAGAGCCTGTCCTGATCGCCGGCCTGCATGAACTCGCCCACGATCTCGTGGAAATAGCCACGGTTTGGCAGCCCGGTGAGGTTGTCGTAGCGCGCCATCGAGCGGATCTTCTCTTCCGCCTCGATGCGCTGCGACACGTCCTCGAAAGTGATGACGCCGAGATCCTGGCTGCCTTCGCGCGCCGAGAATTCGTAGTGCTGGCCGTTCGAAAACGAGACCAGCACCTTGCGGTCGCGCCCTTCGCGCAGCGCGCGCGTGAGCTGCGCCTCGATGTAGCGGCAATCCTTGAGCGCCAGCATGCCGCCGGCGACGCCGCGCATGAGCAAAGCGTGAATGGAGCGGCCGAGCAGTGCGTCGGGTGACTTGAGCGACATCAGGTGCGCGGCTTCGGCATTGGCCACCACAACCTTGCCGTTGGGCCCAAGCATGACGAGACCGTGCGACATCGTGTTAAGCGCCCGGTTGAAGCGCTGGGCGAGCCGGTTCGCCTTCTTCTCCTCGGAGATCGCGGTGAACAGCACCTCGCGGACGGTGTCGGCAAACCGCTTGATGGCGAAAAGGAAAGGCGCAGACAGCAGCCCGAGGATCGTGTGATAGAGATCGCCGCGCAGGATGAAGCCGAGCGAGATCGGCCACGTCAGCGCCATGATGAAGATCATGACCATTCGCGGCGAGCCGTAATTGCGGCCGGCGATGGAGGTGGCGGAGGCGAGCGTGACCGCGACCGAGGCGGTCTCGGCGAAGCTATCATGCGCCAGATAGATGCCGAGAAAGCAGAACGCTCCAAGCATCAAGCCATGCACGGAGCCGTAGATGATGTAGTCGTTTTCGCGGCGGCGAGCCTCCGGCCCGTCCTTTGGCGGCGACGCATTGCGATATTTGCGGATGTTGCGCATGCGCAGGATCGCCACGGCGACCATGCCGATGGCAAGCAACAGATACAGTGGATCCGCTGTCTTCCAGTAAACCAGGACGATGAGCAGGGTTTGCGCGATGAATCCGATCGCAAGCGTCGTCCCGTCGCGGAAAAGCGTCTCCACGAACGGAATGTAGACGTCGACGGGAATCTCGTTTTTTCGTCTCGTGGCCACGCCTGAATCCCGCTTTCGGGAGCCAAGCTTTGCCACAATCGCCTTAAAAAAGGCTTATACAGCGTACTGGCGTAACCGTTACGTCAAGGTAAGCAGGCAAATACACCGGATATACTTTGTCCGCGAAGCAAGCCGCGGTCACTCGGCTGCTTCCAGCTCCGATTTTATCTCCGTGCTTTCCAGCCGGGCCAGAAGGCGGGCTCGTTCGCCGGCAGCCTTCTCTGCACTGGCCTGCCGGACATGGCCGTAGCCGCGGATGAGGGCGGGCACGGACGCCAGCGCCGTCGCCGCCTCGACCCTGCCCGGCGCCATGGAGCGGACGATCAGTTCGACGTCGGCGTCGTATTGCGCAAGCTGGCGACGCTCCATTTTCCGCTCGGCGGTATAGCCGAAAACGTCGAGCGGCGATCCGCGCAGGCCCTTGAGCGCGGCGAGCATCCGGAATGCCTTCATCATCCAGGGGCCGAAACTCGATTTCCTAGGCTTTCCGTCCGCTCCGCGCCGACCCATGATTGGCGGCGCGAGGTGAAATTCCAGCCGATCGTAATCCTGGAATTGCACGGCCAGTTGGCGCTGGAACGAGCCGTCCGTGTAGAGCCTGGCGACTTCGTACTCGTCTTTGACCGCCATCAGCTTGAAAAGGTTCCTCGCCACTGCCTCGCTAACCGCGGTGGAACCGGGTACTGCGGCCCGTTCGGCCCTGCGAACCGCGTCGATCCGATCGGCGTAACGGCTGGCATAGGCGGCGTTCTGATAGGCGGTGAGGAACTCCACGCGCCGCGCTACGATGTCGTCAAGCGACTGCGCGATGGCGACAGCGCCCTGTTCCGACTGGCCGAGCATTCCTTTGACGAAGTCCGGCTGATGCGCCGCGCGCCGTCCCCAGCGAAACGCCGCGAGGTTCATGGGGACCGCCTCGCCGTTGAGTTCGATGGCGCGCTCGATTGCGTCGGCCGACAGCGGCAGCCCGCCATGCTGGTAGGCGAAGCCCAGCATGAACATGTTGGCCCCGAGCGAATTGCCGAACAGCGCCGAGGCGGTGCGCGTGGCGTCGAAGAAATGCGCCTTGGCGTCACCGGCGGCCTCGCGGATGGCCTTCTTCAACCGCTCGACGGGCAGCGAAAAATCGGCCAGGCGTGCGAAATCGCCCGGCATGATCTCGGCGGTGTTGGCGACGAAGATCGTGTGGCCTTCGCGCACGGCGGCAAGCACCTTCTTGTTTCCCGACACGACAAGATCGCAGCCGAGCACCAGGTCGGCCTTGCCCGCCGAGACGCGGATGGCGTGGATATCCTCCGGGGTCCTTGCGATGCGGACATGCGAAAACACTGCCCCGCCTTTCTGTGCGAGGCCCGCCATGTCGATCATGCCGCAGCCCTTGCCTTCCAGATGCGCGGCCATGCCGAGAATGGCGCCGATCGTGACCACGCCAGTGCCGCCTACGCCGTCGATGATGGACGACCAGCCGTCACGGTCGAGCGCAAACTGTTGCGGTTCAGGCACGCCTTCCAGCGGATCGGATTTTCCGGCCACGCCTTCGGCCTTGCGGATCTTCGCGCCGTGCACGGTCACGAAGGAGGGGCAGAAGCCGTTGACGCAGGAGAAATCCTTGTTGCAACTCGACTGGTCGATGCGGCGCTTGCGGCCGAACTCGGTTTCGACCGGCTGGATCGACACGCAGTTCGACTGCACGCCGCAGTCGCCGCAGCCTTCGCAAACGAGTTCGTTGATGATGACGCGCTTGTCGGGATCCGGGAAGGTGCCGCGCTTCCTGCGGCGACGCTTTTCGGCCGCGCAGGTCTGGTCGTAGAGCAGAACGGAGACGCCCTTCACCTCGCGCAACTGCCGCTGGACCAGGTCGAGATCGTCGCGGTGGTGGGTGGTGGCTCCGGCCGGGAAAATTATACCGGCAGCGGCATACTTTCCCGGCTCGTCGGTTACGATGGCGATGCGCTCGACGCCCTCGGCGTGCACCTGCCTCGCGATCATGTCGACGGTGAGATTGCCTTCATGCGGCTGTCCGCCGGTCATGGCGACGGCGTCGTTGTAGAGGATCTTGTAGGTGATGTTCGCGCCCGAGGCGAGGGCGAAGCGAAGCGCCAGCGAGCCCGAATGGTTGTAGGTGCCGTCGCCGAGATTCTGGAAAATGTGCTCGCGCGTCGAGAACGGCGCCTGGCCGATCCATTGTGCGCCTTCCCCGCCCATGGCGGTGAATCCCACCGTGGAGCGGTCCATCCACAGCGCCATGAAATGGCAGCCGATGCCGGCGGCGGCTATCGAGCCTTCCGGCACCTTGGTCGAGGAATTGTGCGGGCAGCCCGAGCAGAAGAACGGCGTACGTGCGCCGATATCCTTGGTGTCGGCGAGCATCGCCTGGAACTGCCTTAGCCGTTCGACCCGGGCCGAAATCTCCTCCGACGGGCCAATGGTCTTGACGATGCGCTCACCAAGCGCGATCGCGATGTCGTTCGGGTCGAGCGAACCCTTGGCCGGAAACAGCCAGTCGCCGCGCTCGTCCTTCTTGCCGACGATGACCGGCTGCATTGCCGTATTGTAGAGGCTTTCGCGCAGCTGCACCTCGATCAGCGAGCGCTTCTCCTCGACGACGATCACGGTTTCGAGCCCGCGCACGAAATCGACAATGTGCTCGAAGTCGAGCGGCCACGGGCAGCCGACCTTGAACAGGCGCACGCCGATCTGGCTGGCGCGGGCCTCATCGACACCGATATCATCGAGCGCCTGGCGCACGTCGAGATAGCTCTTGCCGATGGTGATGATGCCGATCTTCGGATTGCCGCCGCCCGAATAGACGATCCGGTTGAGGTCGTTGGCCTTGATGAAAGCGGCGGCCGCGGCGCGCTTGTGCTCGTGCAGGCGCGCTTCCTGGCCGAGTTGGTCGAGTTCGTGGCGGATGTTCAAGCCGCCGGGCGGCATGTCGAACTCCGGAATGACGATGTTCAGCCGGTCGAGCGAGGCATCCACCGAAGCCGTCGATTCGATGTTGTCCTTGACGCACTTGATCGCCGCCCAGGTGCCGGCGAAGCGCGACATGGCGTAGCCGTAGAGGCCGTAGTCGATCAGTTCCTGCACGCCCGCGGGATTGAGGATCGGGATCATCGTATCGACGAACAGGAACTCGGTGGCGTGCGCGTTGGTGGACGATTCCGCCATGTGATCGTCGCCCATCAGCGCGAGCACGCCGCCATGCTTCGATGATCCGGCGAGATTGGCGTGTCGAAACACGTCGCCGGAGCGGTCGACGCCCGGCCCCTTGCCGTACCAGACCGAAAACACCCCGTCATGTTTGCCCTCGCCGAGCAGCTCCGTCTGCTGCGTGCCCCAGCAGGCGGTGGCGGCCAGTTCCTCGTTCAGCCCCGGCTGAAACACGACATTGGCGTTGGCAAGCTGCTGCCTGGCCTTCCAGAGCTGGAGGTCGAGGCCGCCGAGCGGCGAGCCGCGATAGCCCGAAACGAAGCCGGCCGTGTTCAGCCCTGCGCGCCGGTCGCGCTCGCGCTGCATGAGAAGCATGCGCACGACTGCCTGCGCGCCCGACAGGAAGATGCGCTCCTTCCCAAGGTCGAACTTGTCGTCGAGTGCTACGTCGTGAAGCGTCATCTGCAATTCCTTCGACGCGGCAGCTCAAATCAGGCCGTCCGCGTCAGGCAAGTTTTGGCCGGAGTGTTTCGCCCATTGCCGATCAGGTCAAACAAAATCGGCTGGCGCAGGATGCGCGCAACAGCCAACCCCAGGACGCCTCCCTAGCGAAAGAAAATGACCCTGGAGAGGCGCTGGACGCACGAAAATTCGACGTCCCCATATGGAAATGGTTCTCAGGCGCTCCGCATCAAGCCGGCGCCGGGCACGGCTCGCCGTCGCCTCCGGGCAGCTTGCCGTCCGGACGGCCGGCGAGATCGGGATTGGGCGTGTAGGCCGGGCCGAGGACGAGCGGCCGGTCCGGCAGCAGCGACTGGTCTTCCGATGACGTCATCGTCGTCTCGATCGTCTGCATGAGGTCGCCGTCAGCGCCTTCGATGCGGATCGAGACCTTGTAGGGCCGGTCCTTGACCACGCAACGCAGCGGCGGGCTTTCGATCGTCGTCTTTTCAAGCTTCGGCCAGATCTTCTTGCGCACCACGATTGGCTCGCCGCCGGCCGGATCCTCGAAGCTGGCGACCGCCGTCTCGCCTTCGCGCATCGGCTGGAGCGGCCGCAGGTTGACGAGATAAGTCGCGGTCGCGACCCGGTAGTTGAAAACGAAAAGCTTGCCGGCGATCTCGAAATACTCGCCCTCCGCGCCCGTGTCGCGGCAGGCGCCCAGCGCCAGCATGGCCAAGAGAAGCGGCGCGAGCGTAAAGCGGGCGCGTTTGACGTTACGCATGTTCGTGTTCCTCGGTGACTGGCTTGCGGCGGCGGTAATGGCGCCTGGCTTTCTGGCGGTTTCCGCAGACCGCCATGTCGCACCACAAGCGGCTGCCGTTGCGGCTGCGGTCGATAAAAAGCCAGTTGCAGTTTCGGCATATCCTGAGCCTGCGCACCCGCGACAGCAGCGAAAGCGCCGAGACGGCGAGCGCCGCCTCCAGGGCGATCGGCGTTTCCGGGTCGCCGAACAGCTTTTCCGGAGCCATCGCGAACGAGGCATGGCCGCGCAGTCCGGCGGCGCATGCCTCAAGAAAAGCCGGCAGCGACGCCGTGCGGATCGTGCCCTCGGCGGCGGCCGCCTCGCGAAACAGTTCGTCCGTGGTTTCGCGAATAGCGAGCACGGTGGGTGCGATTCTGTGCGGATCGGCAACGGCGAGCGCGCGGCCGCCAAGCTCCTCGGCCCGGAAGTTGGTGGCGGCTTCGGCGAAGAGGGCAATCTCCGCCGGGTCTTCGAAGCGGTCAAACGTTCGCGCGGCGTCGCCGCGCAGGACGACGGTGTTGGCCGCGTCCAGTGCGAGCGCGCCACCGGAGAACCGATGCTGTGTCCAGGTAACCGCCATGCAGCAAATCCTAACTGGCAAATCACATTTGACAAGTTAGATTCGGCAGCGCAGTTTCGACCCTGCCGCGGAGGTCCGCGGCGGACGGACACGCATGTTCTATTTCCTGCAGCAATTGCTCAACGGATTGCATATCGGCGCGATCTACGCGCTGCTGGCCTTCGGATATGCGGTGAGCAACGGCGTGCTCCACCGCACCAATCTTGCCCATGGCGCGCTGTTTGCGTTTGCCGGCCAGATCATGATCCTCGTCGCCGTGTTCGGCTGGCAGGTCCTGTGGCTGACGCTGCCGGCCACCATCGCGCTCGGGATCGCGGCGGCTTTCGCCTACTCCCTCCTGATCGCCGAGGTGCTGTCGCGCCACGTGTTCCGTGAGTTGGCCGCCCGTTCGCCCAACACAATCGTCGCCGCGACGCTCGGCGTGGCGCTGGTGCTGATGGAGCTTGGCCGCATAGCGGCCGAAACACGCGACTTCTGGCTGCCGCCGCTGCTCGCCGACCCTGTTGTGTTAGCCGCTTCCGCCGGCTTCCGGGTGACGCTTACGGCCATGCAAGTCGTCAATTGCGCCATCGCCATTGCAGCGATCGCAGCGGCCGGCACGGCGCTGGCCCGCTCCCGCTTCGGGCGCGAATGGCGCGCCGTCGCCGACGATCCCGCGGCGGCAGCACTTTGCGGAGTGGACACCGGCCTGGTCTTCCACCGGGCGATCTTATTCGGCGCGGCGGCGGCGGCGCTGGCAGGCATTCTGGCGGGCCTCTATTTCGGCAATATCAGCTTCGGCACCGGCCTGGTCTTCGGCCTCAAGGTATTGTTCATCACAGCTGTCGGCGGCTATCACGCGCCGACGCGCGCGGCTGCGGGCGCCATGGCGTTCGGCATCGCCGAATCGCTGTGGTCGGGCTACTTCCCCATAGAGTGGCGCGATGCCTGGATGTTCCTGTTCCTGGTAGCACTCCTGGTGCTGCGGCCCGCCCGCGAGGAACCAGGCAAGCCCGCGTAATCTTGCTTTCCCCCGGCCTCCCGACGGGTGATCCACCTCCATTGGTACAATGACCTGTGGGCGGCTGCACCATCGCTTGTTGACGCGCCGCCAAACACTCGGCATATCCGATGGAATCGCGGCGCGCGAAAAAATTCGGGGAACGCTAAGGCTCGCCTCGTACAAATCTGGGAGGATCGCATGGCAGGGCTGCTCGCTCTATCGAGAGCCATTGACCGTATGAACGAGTTCATCGGCAAATGGGTCTCATGGCTTATCTTGCTGGCCGTGCTGGTCAGCGCGGCCAATGCCGTTATCCGCAAGACCTTCAACATGTCTTCGAACGCCTGGCTGGAGCTGCAGTGGTACCTGTTCGGCGCCGCATTCCTGTTGGCCGCCGCTTACACGCTGCGGCAGAACGAGCACATCCGCATCGACATCGTCTATGGCATGTTCTCCAGGCGAGTTCAGCACCGGATCGACCTCTTCGGGCACGTCTTCTTCCTGATGCCCTTCGTCCTGTTGATGATCTACTATTTCGTGCCCTACGTATCGCTCTCGTATCGTAGCGGCGAAGTCTCGACCAACGCCGGCGGCCTCATCATCTGGCCGGCGAAATCGCTGCTGCTGATCGGTTTCTCTCTGCTGGCGCTGCAGGGGATTTCGGAAATCATCAAGAAGATCGCCATCATGCGCGGCGACATGGATGATCCGACGCCCTTCATATCGGTCCATGAACAGGCTGAACTGGAAGCCAAGGCGCTGGCCGAGGAGATCCGCTCATGATCCATTTCATTGCGGAGAACATGGCGCCGATCATGTTCTTCTCGCTCATCGTCTTTATGCTGCTGGGCTATCCCGTCGCCTTCTCGCTCGCGGCCAACGGCCTCCTGTTCTTCTTCATTGGCGTCGAACTGGCGCCTTATTCGAGCAACGAGATCACGCTGTCCTGGCCGCTGCTCTATGCGCTTCCCGAGCGCTTCTGGGGCATCATGTCGAACGACACGCTGCTCGCCATCCCGTTCTTCACCTTCATGGGCATCGTGCTCGAGCGGTCGGGCATGGCCGAGGATCTGCTCGACACGATCGGCCAGCTGTTCGGCCCGATCCGCGGCGGTCTCGCCTATGCCGTGATTCTCGTCGGCGCGCTGCTCGCCGCAACGACCGGCGTGGTTGCGGCTTCCGTCATCGCCATGGGCCTGATCTCGCTGCCGATCATGCTGCGCTACGGCTACGACCGGCGCGTCGCCACCGGCGTGATCGCCGCGTCGGGCACGCTGGCCCAGATCATACCGCCCTCGCTCGTGCTGATCGTGCTCGCCGACCAGCTCGGCCGCTCGGTCGGCGACATGTATGCGGGAGCGCTGATTCCCGGCCTGGTGCTGACGGGTCTCTACATGAGCTACGTGCTGATCATGTCGATCATTCGCCCGAAATCGATGCCTGCTTTGCCTCTCGAAGCGCGCACGCTCGGCCATGGCGTCGTTTCGCTGATCGTGGCGGCCATCGTGACGGTCGGCATCAGCTACGCCGCGCAGGTCTATCTGACGCCGAGCCAAGGCCCCAATGCCGGCATCTGGGGCGCCACGATCGGCATCATCGTCATATATGCGGCGGCGCTGCTCGACAGGACGTTGAAAATCAATGCAATGTCACGGCTGGCCCAGCAGGTGATCATCGTTCTGATCCCGCCGCTGGCGCTGATCTTCCTGGTTTTGGGAACGATCTTCCTCGGCATAGCGACGCCTACGGAAGGCGGCGCCATGGGCGCGGTCGGCGCGCTCGCGATGGCGGCTGCAAAAGGAAGGCTCAGTCTCGACGTGGTGCGACAGGCGCTAGCGTCGACGACCAGGCTTTCCAGCTTTGTGTTGTTCATCCTGATCGGCGCCCGCGTGTTCTCGCTCACCTTCTACGGCGTCAACGGCCATCTCTGGGTCGAGCACCTGCTTGTCTCGCTGCCCGGCGGCGAAATGGGCTTCCTGATCGCGGTCAACGTGCTGGTGTTCCTGCTGGCGTTCTTCCTCGACTTCTTCGAACTGGCCTTCATCATCGTGCCGCTTCTGGTCCCCGCGGCCAACGCGCTCGGCATCGACCTGATCTGGTTCGGCGTGCTCCTGGGCGTCAACATGCAGACCAGCTTCATGCATCCGCCCTTCGGCTTCGCGCTGTTCTACCTGCGCTCGGTGGCGGCGCGCGTGCCCTATCTCGACCGCATTACCGGCAAGACTATCCAGCCGGTGACCACGGGGCAGATCTACTGGGGCGCGGTGCCCTTCGTCTGCATCCAGGTGATCATGATCGGCTTGGTCATTGGCTTCCCGCAAATGGTCATGCACTACAAGGGCGCGGTCATCGACCCGAGCGACGTCGAGATCGTCGTGCCTGGCTTCGGCGGTGGCGGGGGCGATCAGCAGGGTCTGCCGGGCCTCGGCTTGCCGCAGTTCGGCGCGCCGCCGCCGGCCGATGGAGGCACGGCGCCTGCGCAACCGGCCCAGCCTGCGCCCCCGGCTAACGACCTGTCTCAACCGCCCAGTTTCGGTAGCACGGCGCCGGCCCAGCCTGCGCCGCCCGCCACCGACCTGTCGCAGCCGCCGAAATTCAACTGAGGCAAAAAAAACCCCGGAGCTCAGCTCCGGGGTTTTCGTTCAACAGGGGCGAATGCGGTTAGATCTTGCCGCCGCGCTGCTGGATCATCATGAAGGTGTCGAACGTGTATTCCGATACCTGCGCCCAGAGATAGGCATCCTTCCGGAAGGCCACCTGGCTGTCGTAGATCTTCTTGAAACCGGCATTCGAAGCGGTGATGTCCGCATAAGTCGCGTTCGCCGCGTCGAAGCAAGCAGTCAGGATCTCCTGGCTGAACGGACGCAATTGTGCGCCACCGGCGGCCAGCCTGCGGAGTGCGGCCGGGTTCTTGTAGTCATAGCTTGCCATCATGTTGCCGTTCGCTGCTTCGCACGCCGATTTCAGGACCGCCTGGTAATTCTTAGGCAATTCGTTCCACTTGGCCTGATTGATCAGCGTGTGCAGCACGGGGCCGCCTTCCCACCAGCCCGGATAATAGTAGTATGGCGCGACCTTGTAGAAACCGAGCTTCTCGTCGTCATAGGGTCCGACCCATTCGGCTGCGTCGATCGTGCCCTTTTCCAGCGACGGATAGATGTCGCCGCCTGCGATTTGCTGCGGCACGACGCCCAGCTTTTCGACGACCTTGCCGGCGAAGCCGCCGATACGCATCTTTAGACCCTTCAAGTCTTCAAGCGTGTTGATCTCCTTGCGGTACCAGCCGCCCATCTGCGCGCCGGTATTGCCGCAGGCCAGTCCGTAAAGACCCTGTGTCGCGTAGAATTCGTTGAGCAGGTCGTTGCCGCCGCCGTAGTACATCCAGGCGTTCATCTGGCGCACGTTCATGCCGAATGGCACGGCTGTCGCCAGCGCGAAAGTGGGATCCTTGCCCCAGTAATAATATGAAGCCGTGTGGCAGCATTCGACGGTTCCGGCGGCAGCCGCGTCCGCGGCCTGCAGGCCGGGAACCAGTTCGCCGGCGGCGAAAACCTGGATGTCGAAATTGCCGTCGGTCGATTCCTTGACGAGATTGGCCATCGTCTGGGCGGCGCCGAAGATCGTGTCGAGCGCCTTCGGAAATGACGAGGTGCAGCGCCATGTGATTTTCGGCGCGGTCTGCGCGATAGCCGGAGCGGCCAATGTCGTGGCGGCTGCGGCACCGGCGCCGGCGAACCCGGCCTTTCTGATGAAACTACGACGATCCATTCCAAGTCCTCCCAATTGATGATGCGCGCCGGATCGGTCTTTGCCGAATGCCCGGGCCGCCCAATCAATGCACGGCGCGGCCATTTAGTCCAGACGACCGGGACTGCTGTCCCAGACGAAAAAGCCCCGGAACCTTGCGGGTTCCGGGGCTTCGATCGAGACAATCGGTTGGCGGGCTAGATCTTGCCGCCGCGCTGCTGGATCATCATGAAGGTGTCGTAGTTGTATTCGGCGACCTGCGCCCACAGGAAATGCTCCTTGCGGAACGCGGTCAGCGAATCCCAGACCTTCTTGAAGCCGGCATTTGATGCCGTGATCTCGGCATAGACCTCGTTCGAGGCGTTGAAGCAGGCTTCCAGGATCTCCGGGCTGAACGGGCGAAGCTGAGCGCCGTTGGCGACCAGTTTCTTCACCGCGGCAGGGTTGAGGAAATCATACTTCTGCAGCATGTTCGCGTCGGTCGCCTGCGCGGCAGTGCGCACCAGCGACTGATAGCCCGCCGGCAGCGCGTCGAACTTCGCCTTGTTGAACATGAGATGGACGGTCGGCCCGCCTTCCCACCAGCCGGGATAGTAGTAGTAGGGCGCGACCTTCTGGAAGCCGAGCTTCTCGTCGTCGTAAGGTCCGACCCATTCGGCGGCGTCGATCGTGCCTTTTTCCAGCGACGGATAGATGTCGCCGCCGGCGATCTGCTGCGGCACCACGCCGAGCTTTTCCACGACCTTGCCGGCGAAGCCGCCGATGCGCATCTTCAGGCCCTTGAGGTCGGCGACGGTGTTGATTTCCTTGCGGAACCAGCCGCCCATCTGCACGCCGGTATTGCCGCCGGGGTAGCCGACCAGACCCTGTGTCGCGAAGAATTCGTTCATCAGGTCGATGCCGCCGCCATGATACTGCCAGGCATTCATGCCGCGCGCATTGAGCGCGAACGGCACGGCGGCGCCCAGCGCCCACGTGGGGTCCTTGCCCCAGTAATAGTATGACACCGTATGGCATGCCTCGACGGTGCCCGCCGCGGTCGCATCCGCAGCCTGAAGGCCGGGAACGATCTCGCCCGCGGCGAAGGGCTGGATGGTGAAATTGCCGTCGGTCGCTTCCGAGACCATTTTGGCAAACACTTCCGCGCCGCCATAGATGGTGTCGAGCGACTTCGGGAAGGACGAGGTGAGCCGCCAGGTAATCTTGGGATTGCCCTGGGCGATGGCCGGGGCTGCAAGCGCCGTGGCAGCCGCGGCGCCCGCGCCGGCGACGCCGGCCTTGGTGATGAATGAACGTCGATCCATTAACTTTCCTCCAATGCTTGGATCTACACAACGCCGTCCAGCAGACCGGAAGTCTGAATCGGTTTTTCGGCGAGGCCGCACAATACACACCGAAGGAGTCGAGTCCAGCACGCAGGCGCTTCCCCGAGGGTCAGACGGCGCTGGCCCAAAACTATTGTCTAACAATGCCGGTCTACGCCGCGCGGCATCGCAATCTCCCATGGAAAACCGCCGGCGGATCGCCTATTTTGCAGGCATTGCCAACGCCGCAACGGACCCTTCAATGCATCAGCCGCTCGTCGCCATATCGACCGATGTCCGCCAGTTCGAGAACTACACCTGGCATGCGGCACCCCAGCAGTATCTCGAGGCGGCGATTGCCGGCGCGGGCGTGTTTCCGGTGCTGGTGCCTTCGTTCGGCGACCGGCTCGATTTCGACCAGTTGCTCGCGTCGGTCGACGGCGTGATGGTCACCGGCTCGAAATCGAACGTGCATCCGTCCTTGTACGGCGGTGACGCCAGGGAGGAGAACGGCCCCTACGACCCCGCGCGCGATGCGACCACCCTGCCACTGATCCGCAAGGCGATCGAACGGGGCGTGCCGCTGCTGGCGATCTGCCGCGGCATCCAGGAACTCAACGTCGCGCTTGGCGGCACTCTAGCGGCCGAAATCCAGGAGCGCGAAGGCTCGCTCGACCACCGCGCGCCGGTGAGCGACAATCAGGACGAGCGTTTCGCCATCCGCCAGAACGTGACGATCAAGCCCGGCAGTTGCCTGGCCGGCGTTTTCGGCGCGGGCGACATCATGGTCAATTCGGTCCACCGCCAGGGCATCGACCGGCTCGGCTCAAAACTTCAGGTCGAGGCGGTGGCGGCCGACGGCACGGTGGAAGCCGTGTCGGTCAGGGATGCGCGCGGCTTCGCAGTCGGCGTGCAATGGCACCCGGAATACTGGGTGAGTTCCGACAGCGCCTCGCTCAAGATATTCCGCGCCTTCGGCGATGCGGTGCGGCTTCACGCGGCCGCCAGAGCGAGCGTCAGGACCGCTGCGGAATAAAGCGGGTCTTAATCCGCAGCGTCGAGCGAAAGCAGCGGCGTCGACGGCTGGAAGGATTCGTAAGCGACGCCGTCGGCGACCGAGAAGCTGACGATCGGGTCGCCATCGTTTTCGACGAAAACGACCGAGCCGTCATTGTTCTCGTGCCAGAATTTCGCACGTTCCATCCCCGGCAGGAGTGCGGCGCAGGCAGGTTCGACCCTAAGCTCCGCACGGTCCTGTGATACCGCATCGCCCCGCCTGACCGCGCAGGACGCGCCGCCGCTGGAGCGCAGGCGAAACGCGTCGCCTTCCGCTTCCGCTTGGCGTATGGCGGTAGCGGCCTGCGCCTGACGGTCGCCCGCCGGCCCATAGGAAAGCACGCCGGCTGCCGCGAGCAGTCCGGCTATCATGACGGTGGATGCTGCAAGGTTCATCTCGAGACCCCTCAATTTGCGCCTGACCCGAAACCGAGCCACGCGCAGATTCAAGCTTCCGGAGCGTCGCCCGGCATCGGGCCCGCCGCTCCATGATTCGTAACCATGAATCGTCGAGTGCTAAGCTTGCGTTAACAAATGCGGCAAAGCCGAGGCGTCATTGCCGGGCAACGATCGCGGCTGCCTCCGGGACGGGCGTCAGCGCCTTGCCTGTGGAGAACCAGGCGACGAGATTGTCGACCACCAGGTCGGCCATGGCGTTGCGTGTGTGGACAGAAGCCGAGCCCACATGCGGCAGGAGCGTCGCGTTGGGCAGGTCGATCAGGGCCTGCGGCACGTTGGGCTCGTCGGCAAAGACGTCGAGCCCGGCCGCCCGGATGTACCCCGCCGCCAATGCCTCTGTCAGCGCCTCTTGGTCGACCGTGCTGCCGCGGCCGATATTGACGAACACGCCATCCGGCCCGAGCGCCTTCAGGACCTCGGCATTGACGGCCTTGTCGGTCGCCGCGCCGCCGGGTGCAACCGAGATCAGCGTATCGACGGCGGAGGCAAGGCCCAGCAGCGTCGGGTGGTATTCATAGGGAAGCTCGGCGACCCGGCGCCGGTTGTGATAGGCGATCGACAGACCGAACGCTTCGAGCCGCCGCGCGATCGCCAGGCCGATGCGGCCCATGCCAAATATGCCGGCGCGGCGTCCCCTGAGCGTTGCCTTGGTCAGCGGATAGGGTCCTTCCTTGACCCAGCGGCCCTGCCGGAGCCAGCTTTCGGCGCGCGGCAGTTCGCGCACGGTGTTGATGAGAAGGCCGAGCGCGGTGTCGGCAACTTCCTCGGTCAGCACGTCCGGCGTGTTGGTGACGATGACACCCTTGGCTGCCGCATGGCGGGCGTCGACGGCGTCGTAGCCGACGCCGAAATTGGCGATGATCTCCAGATTGGGCAGCGCGTCGATGAAGGCGGCGTCGATGGCCGTCATCGCGGCTATGCCGCGCACGTCGCGGGCCAAGTCAGGGGTGAGCAGCGATTTGTCCGCCCGGTCGATGTGCGCCATCCGGAACGCGCCGTCGACGCGCGCCGCGGCGCGCTCGTGCAATCGGCCTGGGACGAGGATGGTCACGGCGGAGCGGTCGCTGGTCATGTTCGGATTTCTTCCAGGATTCGGCTGCGATGATGGCCCTGCGGCCGAGGACGTGCGCCAGACCGGCGCCGCCGTGATTTGCCAGAACGGCAAATTCCGACCGCAGGGGCGCCGAGCGCGAGAGCGCCTGCTGGCCGATCACACCACTCGAGCACGAAAAAAACTTTAGCATAGGACCGCGCCGCCGGGCAATTGCGGACGGGAATGCGATGCTACTGCGTACGTTCCAGCGGCCTGCCCGTGGACTGCCGCACATGCAGTTCGGGGCGGATCAGTTCCTGCGACGGCCGCACGGCCTGGCCGTTCAGCTTGTCGAGCAGGGCGCTGGCTGCGCGGCGGCCGACCTCGCGCTGTCCGTTCCAGACTGTGGTCAGCGCCGGGGTGGCGATTGCCGCCTCCTCGAGATCGTCATAGCCGGTGACGGAAATGTCGACGCCAGGCACCAGCCCGGCGCGCGCGATGCCGTTCATCAGTCCGATGGCGACAAGATCGTTCCAGCAGCAGGCGGCCGTCGGGTGATCTTTGAGCGCCAGGAACTGGCTTGCCGCTTCGAAACCGGCCTGCTTGGTGCGGGGTCCCGGAATGCGCCAGTGCGGCTTGACCTCCAGCCCGGCATTTTCCATCGCTGTCAGGTAGCCCTGGAAACGGTCGCGGCCGGTCGAGGTCTGGTCGGTGCCGCCGATCATGGCGATGCGCTTGTGCCCGAGCGAAATCAGATGATTGGTCGCGAGCCCGGTTCCATAGGCGTCGTCGCCGCGAAACACCGGCACCTCGGCGCCCTCGACCGTGCGGGCGATCAGCACCGCCGGCAGGCCGTTCTCCTCGGCGAGCCGGATGTCCTCTGGCGGCGTGCCTATGGCAGGCGACATGATGACGCCGTCGGCGCCGAGCTGCAGCAGCGTGTCGATGAAGGTGCGCTGCTTTTCGAGCTGGTCGTAATGGTTGGACAGGATGAACGTTTGCCGGCTGCGGTCGAGCTCGCTTTCGATCGAGCGCAGGATTTCGGCGAAGAACGGGTTCATGATGTCGTGGACGACGACCCCGACTATGCCCGATCGCGAGGTGCGCAGGCTGGCCGCGCGACGGTTGTAGATGTAGCCGATGGCGCGCGCATGCTCCTTGATGCGGTCGCGCGTCACACCTGCGACGAGTGGACTGTCGCGCAAGGCGAGCGACACGGTGGCGGTCGAAACGCCGAGCGCGTCCGCGATCGTCGAAAGCTTGATTTTCTGCGCCAGCTCGCCCTCCCCGGCCGTCCCTCAGCCCGGCATTTAAACTGTTTAAATGTGGCTTATGGCACCGGGCGACGCGGAGTCAAAGCTTTTTTGCCAGCTCCGCATCTTCGGTGTTGGGCGCGGTGCGGCTGGCGAGGCGCAGCCTGTGCTCGCGATGGACGATATAGAGGCCGCTGGCCACGATGATGGCGGCGCCGCCGAGCGTCCAGCCGTCCGGAAGCTGCCCGAAAACCAGATAGCCGAGGCCGATCATCCACACCATCTGCAGGTAGGGATAGGGTGCGAGCGCCGTCGTCGTGGCCTGCCTGTAGGCCTTGATCAGCAGCCAGTGGCCGAAGCCGCCGAAGAATCCGAGCGAGATCAGGATCGCCCAATGGAACGGTTCCGCCGGCGCCGAGATCGTGTAGGGCACCACCGGCGACATCATGACGACGGGCGCGAGGGCGGAATAGAAGATCAGGCTTTCGGCGGTCTCCGACGCGGCCATGTGTCTGGTCATGATCACATAGGAACAATAGCTCAGCGTCGAGCACAGCGCGTAGACATGGCCGAGTTCGAAGCTGCCTACGCCGGGACGGGTGATGACGAGGACGCCGGCGAAGCCAGCGATGATCGCCATCCAGCGGCGCCAGCCGGCCCACTCGCCGAGCAGCGGTCCGGCCAGCGCGGTGATCACCATCGGCGCGAAGAAATAGATCGACATGGTTTCGGCCAGCTGCAGCGACTTCAGCGCCGCGAAATTGAAGATCGTCGAGCCGAACAGGAAGAGGCCGCGCAGGATCTGGCGCGGCAGGCTTTGCACCCGAAACATGGCCGGGTTGTTCCAGCCGCGAAACAGGATCAGCACCAGCGCGACGTGGACCGCGAAACGCATCCAGGAGACGAACGGCGCCGCCATGCCCGACAGCACCAGATATTTCGCGCCCGTATCGAGAAAGGAGAACAGCAGGCCTGCGCCGAATACGAGCAGGATCGCCGACACGGGCGTGGCGGCTTCGGAACTGTTTTCAGGTACGCTCAAATGTCTGCAGTCGGCTGAGGGTGGATTTAAGAATACTTTTGGCCGTGCCGGCCGCCTGGCGCAAGGCCAAACGGCTGGTCCAGCGGATGCAGATCAATCTTCCAGTTCGAGATCTTCGTCGACCTCGGGCGCCGCCGCGCCGTTGAGATTGGCTTCAATGCGCGACAGGAGCTTCGACAAGGCCTTCTGATCCTTCTTGTCGAGCCCGCGAAAAGCCTGCTTCTCGGTCTTGCGCACCGATTTCTGGATGCCGCGGATCGTCTCCCGGCCGGCTTCGGTCAGGAAGATATGCGCCTGCCTCGCGTCCGAATCGGATGCCCGCTTGTCGAGGAAGCCCTGCACCTGCAGCCGGTTGATGGTCTTCGTGATGGTCGGCGGGCGCACGCCGAGCCGCGTCGCCAGTTGGCCCGGCGTCTGGCCGTCCTGCTGGTCGAGCGCTAGCATGATCTGGTCCTGCCCGGCATAGAACCCTTGAGACAGCAGCCGCGCCGCGAGCGCCGTCCGCGACAGGCGCGCCGCCGAATGCAGCCGGCTCATCGTCGCGCTTTTATCAGCCTTCACCATGTGCACACCCTCAAGCTCGCACCGCCTTCGACAGCATAGTTGCGGCGGCGTCGTTGCCAATCGCGATCTCTTGCCAGGCCGGCATCCCCGAACGTTTGCCGGCAAGCAAACATATCGCCGACCGTGCTAATGCCAGAGCTGTATTTCAGTTAGATGACAAAGGAAAATTTTTGACCGAAGGCCGGCGACCTCACGCCCCGGCGCCGACCGCGATGATCATCAGCGCTTCGTAAGCCGATTGCGTTTCGCGCAACGCCGCCTGCGACAACGGCCCCGCCTGCAACGCGATCCCGTCCTGCCTGTTCCACACGTCGCGCTTTTCGGAACGGTCATTGTAAGGCGCGACACCGGTGAACAGATGCTCGCTGAGATCGTCGGGAAAGAATATCTGGCCCGTCATCACCGAGTTTTCATCGGGAAAAACCTTTAAATGGATATGCGTGGTGCGGCCGCGATACCAGCCGGGATAGATGGTTTTGAAAGAGACGAGACCCTGACCGTCAGTATGCTGGACGCCGCGCAGAAACTTCTCGCCCGTCGTATCGATATCGCGGCCGTCGCCCTGCCCCGGATAGCCGGAGTAGTGGCCCTTCGCATCGCAATGCCAGATATCGACGCGCGCGTTTGGCAAGGGCAGGCAGCTTTCGTCGACAACCTGCAGCCGCAACGTCAACTCGACGCCTTCGCGCCCCTCCGCGATGTCCTGCCGCTCGAGCTCGGGATCGAAATAGAACGGCCCCTCGGTGGTTTCCGGCGTGATCGCACACAGTCCCGCGCCGGGCATAAGCAGCGAGGTGCCCGCAAACGGAGAATCGCTTGCCGCCAGCGCTTCGGCAGGCAGGAATGCACCGCCGCCGGCGGTCACGGCGATCAGGCCCAATGCCTGCCGGCGGGTGAGACGGGCGTTCGACGATTTGGGGTCCATGGAAAACAACCTTGCGAACCGAATGGCCGCCCAAATCTAGGCTGCCGTCCGAACCCGGCCTAATGAATTTTCCGTAATGGCTGGCCCGGAAAGGCTGCCAGGATCGGCACGTGCAAACGCATATTGCCGTCCTATATGGGGGCGATCATCCAATCCTGGATTGCCGACGTCGATGACCCCGGAAACTGGACCATGGCCTGGCGTGTGTGAGATTCAGGTCAGGCCGGAAGCGCAGAAAGCCGCCATTTGCAGGCCGGCATCACCTGAATATCAACACACCCTAAATCTTGCGGGCATACACGGTAAGGTTCTCGGCAGGACTTTCAAATGGAGCTGCAGAACGAACAGTCTCGCCCAGTTCGCGGGCTTCGCGCTCATTGGTGACATAGATACCGGCGAGCAGGCGGTATTCCTTCGCCGGCCCTTCGTTCTGATAAACGATCTCCATGCCGAGTGTCGTCAGAATGTCCGCGATTGCCGGGGCGCTGATGTAGACCACGGAGTTGGTGACGAACTCGGCGTGTTCGGGCAGCCCGAGCCCGTCTAGATAGGCGGCGGCAAATTCGCGGGGAAGATACGGGGGCCACGGTACCTGCGCATGACCGTCCCACTCGTTGCGGACATCATCGGCCCAAAGGGTCAGTGTGCCACCCGGTTTGAGAACGCGAACAATCTCACGCAAGCACGTTTGCGGATCGGGCACATGCTCGAACACCATAAAGGAATGACAGGCCTCGAAGTGATTTGACGGGTACGGCATCAACCTTCCGGGGTAGAGCGTGATCCTCTCTTTGGCGCTAGGCTCATGCCTTTCGGCGTTCCGCAAAAATTCGACATGGCGCTGTGGGTCAACTTCGATGCCGTGAACATCCAGCCCATTGCGCAGCGCTGCGATTAGGAACCCGCCGGCGCCACAACCGAAGTCCAGCAATCGCCCCGCTGGCGGCGCTCCAAAGCGAGTAATGTGGGACCGCCTGAAACGCTGATAGCGCTGCTCGCCTTTTTCGATTGCCGACATTCTTCCTCCATCCAAATCACACGCCCTTTCGCACATCACCCCCAATACTTCAATCTGCAACCTACCGAGGTTCACCAGCCATGCCCGGAATACGCGCACAAGCCACCGCGCTTCCGATAGCGCAACGCTGGCGGACGGGTGGAAAAATCCTGTTCGAAAACTGCGACCAAGCCCAGGCCGGACTGTCGCACACTCCATCCGCCAGTCTCATGAATGTCTCGTGACGCACGCCTTGGGGCTATGGTTCAAACCCAGAAATAGCTTGCCAGAACCGCATGTTCCAAGCGTGCAAATCACAACTCACCGTCCTATATGGTAGCAACCACGGTCAAGGAATGCCAAGAGGACCATCATGAGCGACGCACAGACGCAGATCCCGGTAACCGTGCTCACCGGCTATCTCGGCTCCGGCAAGACGACGCTGCTGAACCGCATCCTTTCGGAGAACCATGGCAAGCGCTACGCCGTCATCGTCAACGAATTCGGCGAGATCGGCATCGACAACGATTTGATCGTGGAATCCGACGAGGAAATCTACGAGATGAACAATGGCTGCGTGTGCTGCACGGTGCGCGGCGACCTGATCCGCGTGGTCGAGGGCCTGATGCGGCGGCCCGGACGCTTCGACGCCATCATCGTCGAGACCACCGGCCTCGCCGACCCCGTGCCGGTGGCGCAGACCTTCTTCATGGACGACGACGTGCGCTCCAAGACCAGCCTTGACGCGGTCGTCGCCCTGGTCGACGCCAAGCACCTGCCGCTCCGGCTCAAGGACAGCCGCGAGGCAGAGGACCAGATCGCCTTCGCCGACGTGGTGGTGCTGAACAAGACCGACCTGGTGACGCCGGAGGAACTGCGGGATGTCGAGGCGGCGGTCCGCGCCATCAATCCGGCCGCGAAGATCCATCGCACGACGCGCGCAGGCGTGAAGCTGACTGAAGTGCTCGACCGTGGCGCATTCGACCTGAAGCGGGCACTCGAAAATGATCCGCATTTTCTCGATGGCGACTACGATCACGAACATGATCACGATCACGACCATCATGACCACGATCACGGGCACCACCATCATCATCACGACGGCCACGACCACGGCGCGGTTTCGCCGATCCATGACGTGACCGTGCAGTCGGTCTCGCTGCGCGGCGGCGAGATGGATTCGAAGAAATTCTTCCCCTGGATCGAGAAGATCACGCAGATGGAAGGCCCGAACATCCTGCGGCTGAAGGGCATCATCGCCTTCAAGGACGATCCTGAGCGCTATGTCATCCAGGGCGTCCACATGATCGTCGAGGGCGACCACCAGCGCGCCTGGAAGGATGGCGAGAAGCACGAGAGCCGGCTGGTCTTCATCGGCCGCGAACTCGACGCCGAACGGCTGAAGAAGAGCTTCGACGCGTGCCAGGCTGCCTGATCCTTCAATCAGTCCCCGGCGCTAGCGCTGCCCCTCATCCCCTGCCGGACCTTCTTCCCGTGCAGTACCGGGAGAAGGAGAAAGCTCCAACGCTAGTGCCCCCTCTCCCCGTCCTTACGGGGAGAGGGTAAGGGTGAGGGGCAGCTGAACCTGGAATGAAATAGCCTGTCATGCCCACAGTAGCCCCGCTCGATCTTTCCGGCCATTGCATTGCCGCCGCCTTCTTGACGGGTGTGCCGCATTTTGCGCTCGCCGATGGAACCATCCACCGCCTCGACCACGGCCACAAGACATCGCAGGCCAATGACGGGCTGCTCTGCGCCACGCTCGACCTGACCGGCGCCAAACTGATCACCGGCGGCGAGGACGGCAAGGTTTTCGCCACCGGCCCGGATAGCGAGGCGATGGTCGTCGCCGAGGCCGGCCGGAAATGGATCACCAGCGTAGCAACTGGACCTCAAGGCGCGATCGCCTTTGCCACCGGCAAGATCGCGACGGTCCGTTTCGCCGACGGGCGGACCAAGGAATTCGTGCATCCGCGCTCGGTCGAGGGCCTGGCCTTCGCGCCAAAGGGCATGCGCTTCGGCGTCGCCCGCTACAATGGCGCGACGCTGCATTTTCCGGCGACCGAAGGCAAGCCGGTCGAACTCGAATGGGCCGGCGCCCACACCGGCATCACCTTCTCGCCCGACGGCAATTTCGTCGTCACCGCCATGCAGGAAAACGCCCTGCACGGCTGGAAATTAGCCGACGGCAAGCACATGCGCATGACCGGCTATCCGGCGAAGGTCAAAAGCCTGTCGTGGAGCGCCAGGGGCAAATGGCTGGCGAGTTCCGGCGCGCCTGCGGCCATCGTCTGGCCGTTCTCGGGCAAGGACGGGCCGATGGGCAAGGCGCCGCTGGAACTCGGCACGCGCGGCAATTCGATGGTCACCACCGTCGCCTGCCATCCCAGCGAGGAGATAGTCGCTATCGGCTACCACGACGGCATGATTATCGCCGCGCGCTTCGCTGACGCCAAGGAAGTGCTGCTGCGCCGCCCCGGAAAGGGCGCGATCACCTCGATGATGTGGGACGAGGACGAACGGCGCATCGCCTTCGGCAGCGAAGCCGGCGATTGCGGCGTCATCGATATCACCGGCTGACGAAGGAGCCGGCCGAGGCACTTCCCCGGAGCGGGATAAGGCTCATTCGACCCCGCAGGAAATCTCGCCTGTGTGGGTGACCGTGCTGCCCTGCCCGTTTTTGCCGCCGGCATCGTACGCCGTGAAGGAATAGGTGCCGTTGTATTCGATGTCGTCCCCGGCCGCCTTTGTCAGGATGGTGATTTCGACCGACCCGAAGATTTCGGTATCTCGCTCACGATAGAGCACCATGTTCAGGTTCTCGCCGTGGAACCAGTATTGCGGAACGTGCGCGCCTTCGAACGATATTTTGCTGAGATCGTCGCCGATCGTGGCATCATCGACTTCTGATGAAGCGCGGAAATCGAAAAACGGAAAACCCATTCCGCGGGTCACTCCGCTCTGGATGCTGATCTTGACCGGTCCGCCTACGTTGTCGCACCAGAGCCCGCCCGACGCGAACACCGCGCCGCACGTTAGCAGAAGTGCGCCCAGCGCCAGAAAAATACGCATGTTTCCCCCCGAACCGATCCATTTCCGAGCGCTGCCATGGCTCGGCACGAGTGTGTCATAGCGGCTTTCGGTTGCTGGCGCGTGTCGCCGCCCGATAGATTTGTTTCACGGAGGGGACGTTTCCATGAGCCTATCGAAAATGCAGGCCGGCCACGCCAGCGTCACGCCCGAGCGCATCTCCGAAATTCGCACGCGCGAGGCAGCGCTGTTCAAGAAGGCCCGGCCGAAAACCGAGGCTGCCATCGGCAGGGGCGCGAAGGGCTTTTTCGGCGGCGTGCCGATGCACTGGATGAACGACTGGCCGACCCCGTTCCCGATCCTAGTCGACCGGGCCAAAGGCGCAACGATCACCGACGTCGACGGCAACGAGCTGGACGATTTCTGCCTCGGCGACACCGGCTCGATGTTCGGCCATTCGCCGAAACCGGTGGCCCGCGCCATCCGCCGCCAGAGCCGGCGCGGCCTGACCTACATGCTGCCCTCGGAGGATGCGCTGGCGATCGGGCCGCTGCTTGCAGAGCGATTTAGGCTGCCGCACTGGCAGATCGCAACTACCGCCAGCGATGCCAACCGCTTCGTGCTTCGGGTCGCCCGCGCCGTGACCGGCCGGCCAAAAATCCTGGTGTTCAACGGCTGCTATCACGGCGCCGTCGACGAGACTTTGTCCGGCTCGACGCCGGCAAGGCGGTGAACAAGCCGGGTCTGGCCGGTGAGTTCCGCGACCTGACCGAGGCGACGAAAATTGTCGAGTTCAACGATATCGGCGCGCTGAAAAAGGCGCTGGCGGCAAACGATGTCGCCTGCGTCATCACCGAGCCGGTGCTGACCAACTCCTGCATGGTTCTGCCCGCGCCCGGTTTCCACGATGCGCTGCGCAGGATCACACGCGAGACTGGAACGCTGCTGCTTATCGACGAGACGCATACCATCTCCACCGGTCCGGGCGGCTACACGCGCAGGCACGGCCTCGCGCCTGATCTCTTCGTGCTCGGCAAGCCCGTCGCCGGCGGCATTCCAGCCAGCATCTGGGGCATGAGCGGGGACGTGGCCGCGCGCTATGAGGCGTACAACCATAAGAAGGAGCCGGGCTATTCCGGCATCGGCACCACGCTTTCGGCCAACCCGCTGCAATTCGCTGCCATGCACGCCACGCTCGAAGAGGTGATGACCGAGAAGAACTATGCCCACATGGAAAAGCTCGCTGCGAGGCTGGAACGCGGGCTCGCCGCCGCGATCGCCAGATGCGCGCTTCCCTGGCACGTTATGCGGGTCGGCGCCCGCGTTGAATTCATCTGCGCGCCCGGCCCGCTGAGGAATGGCACGGAAGCGTATGCCGCCCATGCGCCCGACCTCGAAGCGGCGATCCATGTGGCGCTGGTCAATCGCGGCTGTCTGATCGCACCGTTCCACAACATGATGCTGGTTTCACCTGCCACCGCCAAGCGCCAGGTCGATCGGCTGGTCGCGGCGTTCGGCGATGTTGCCGTCGAACTCACGGCGTGAGACAAGCCCCTTTCCGGCAACAGGGCAGCAGCATGAAGTCCCCATCAGGTTCGACGATCGACGAGGCAAAGGCGTTTCTCGACCAGCACCCCGAGATAGAAGCCTTCGACATCGTGCTGACGGACGCCAATGGCGTCGGGCGGGGCAAGATCATCCGCCGTCATGAGCTTGCCGCCATCTACGAGAGCGGCCGGCACATGCCGATCTCCATCCTTGGCCTCGACATCACCGGCGAGGATGTCCACGAAACCGGCCTGATCTGGGATTCCGGCGACGGCGATTTGCGCGCCTGGCCCATCCCTGGCACGCTGAAGCCGCTCCATGGCACGAGCCCGGCGCGCGGCCAGGTGCTGATGTCCATGTATCATCTGGACGGTTCGCCGATGACCTCCGACCCGCGCCACGCGCTTGCCCGGCAGGTCCGCAAGCTCGCGCAAAAGGGCCTGCATCCGGCCGGCGCCTTCGAGCTCGAATTCTTCCTGCTCGCCAACGAGCGCGACGCGGAAGGCCGCGTGCAGCCGGCTGGTGCGGTGCTCGACGGCCGCAAGAGCGGCAAGACCGAGGTCTATTCGGTCGACCATCTGCACGGCATGGAGCCGTTGTTCTCCGACATCTACGCCGCCGCGAAGGCGCAGGGGATTCCGGCCGAAACCGTGATTTCCGAATATGCGCCGGGCCAGTACGAACTGACGCTGCACTATCGCAAGGACATCATGCAGGCGGCCGATGATCTCGTCATGCTGAAGCGGCTGGTGCGTGCGGCGGCGCGCAGGCACGGCGTCACGGCCTGCTTCATGGCCAAGCCGATCGAGAAATATGCCGGCTCCGGCATGCACCTCCACGTCTCCATGCTGGACGATTCCGGCCTCAACATTTTTTCAGAGGCGGAAGAAGCAAAATGGGCGCCGGCGCTGCTGCATTCGCTCGGGGGCCTTGCGGCGACGATGCCGGAAGCCATGCTGGTGTTTGCGCCGCACGCCAATTCATGGCGGCGTTTCGTAGCGCAGTCCTACGCGCCGATCGCGCCGACCTGGGGCGTCAACAACCGCTCCGTGGCGTTGCGCGTGCCTGCCGGAGACGTGAAGAACCGCCGCATCGAGCACCGCCCGGCCGGCGTCGACACCAACCCCTATCTGGTGGCCGCGGCCGTGCTTGCCGGCATTTCGAAGGGACTGGATGAAAAGCTCGATCCCGGCCCGGAGACGACCGGCAACGGCTACGAGAACGCACCGAAGCTGGCCGGCGCGCCGGGTGACTGGCGCTCGGCCATCGAGGCCGCCGAAGCCTCCGAGTTCCTGAAGGAAGCGCTCGGACCTGACCTCCACCGCACGTTCACGGCAATCAAGCGCGCCGAGTACCTGCGCGTCGCCCGCACGGTCGGCGAACTCGATTACCATCTCTACCTGCACGAGGTTTGAGCGGCCCACGCATTCCGGAACCTCCTCCAGCCCCGCTCATTCCTGCAATGTGCGAGGTGAAGAGATGATTACGAGATTTTCTGCCGAGCCAGCTGCGCGCCACGCGAAGGCGGAGGTCAGGCACTGGCCGGAACTCAAGCCGACCGACGATGGCGAAGGCGGCGACACGGCCTCGATCGACGAGTTGCGCGAGATCGCCGAGGGCTGCCGCCGCTGTCCGCTGTGGCGCGATGCCACGCAGACGGTGTTCGGCGAAGGCCGGCAGCAGGCAAAGGTCGTGTTCGTCGGCGAGCAGCCCGGCGACCAGGAGGACCTTGCCGGCAAACCGTTCGTGGGCCCGGCGGGCAAGGTCTTCGACCAGATCCTTGCGGAGGCCGATCTCGACCGCACGATCACCTACGTCACCAATGCGGTAAAACATTTCAAGTTCGAGCAGCGCGGCAAGCGGCGCATCCACTCCAAGCCGAATGCCGGTGAAATCCGGGCCTGCCGCTGGTGGCTGGACAATGAACTGCGGCTGATCCAACCCGATCTAGTGGTTGCGCTTGGGGCGACGGCGGCGCAGTCGCTGCTCGGCAAGCCGGTTCCTATAACGAAAATGCGCGGCGACCTAGTGCAGCGCGAGGACGGCCTGCGCATCTTCGTGACCATCCACCCGTCATTCATCCTGCGCATTCGCGAGCGAGCCGACAAGGAAGCCGAACGCGCACGGTTTTTGGCCGATATGAAGGCAGTGAAGAAGCTGATGTCTGAGCGACCTTGACGGTCACGTATCTTTGATGCGCCCTTCTCTGCTTGGACGGCCTGGTACCAGGAAGATACGGTAACATTCCAGATCTTTTCGGATAGATGAATCCGCGTTGCCAGCATTCTCGTTTTCTGAGAAGTGGCTTCGATCAACACCAAGATTATTTCCAGCCACAAAAAGCGAATATTCACCCGGCTCGATCTTCGCCGAAATCAGCGGGTTCCCACCCATGATCGACATGACGAAAATCATGCCAGTGTCAGATTTGAACCCCGCACAGGTTACTCGCGGCCACCCGTCAGTGGGAGGTGTCGTTTCGGAGGCAAAAAGCTCGACCCAATGTTCATTCAAATCAGCTTCTGTACCAAACATCCGAAATGACGGCCTGCCAGCAAATCCACGTCCCACCGCATCAGCGTTCCAGTTTTCTGTATCCAAGATCGTTGCCAAAGGGTTGTCACAGACAACAATTTGGTAATGGCTCGCGAATATGCGGCCTGCGCCGAGCAAAACTCCAAACATCTACATGCGACTCACTGAATCAATATGGCCCTGAGATCATTGACATTGGTCCCCGTAGGCCCTGGCACAAACAGATCGCCAACCGCGTTGAACGCCGTCCACGCATTGTTGCCGGCGAGCATGGCCTTGGCGGCCACGCCGGCGGCGCGCATACGGGCGACGCTCGAACCATCGGCAAACGCACCGGCATTGTCTTCCGAACCGTCGATCCCGTCCGTATCGGCGGCCAGCGCATGGGCGCCGGCGACACCGTCGATCCCGAGCGCGAAGGCCAGCAAAAATTCGCTGTTGCGGCCGCCCTTGCCTTTCGCCCGCAGCGTCACGGTGGTCTCACCGCCGGAAAGCACGAGCACCGGCTTCCTGAACGGTCGGTCGCGGATAGCGATCTCGCGCGCGATCGCTGCGTGCACCGAGCCGACATCGCGCGCCTCGCCTTCGATGGAATCGGACAGGATGACAGTTTCGATGCCGTGCTTTCTGGCTTCCGCGGCGGCGGCTTCCAGCGAAACCGCGGCCGAGGCGATGACCTGGACCTCGTTGTCCGCAAATCGCCGATCGTCCGGACGCGGCGCGTCGGCCGCTGGAGAGTTCAGATGGGCCATGACGGCCGCCGGCAGTTTCATGCCGTAGGCGGCGACGATGCCCAGCGCGTCGGCGCGGCTGCCTTTATCCGGCACGGTTGGACCGGAAGCCACCAGCGCCGGATTGTCGCCGGGAATATCGGAAACCACCAGCGAAACCACCAGCGCCGGCCAGGCGGCGGCGGCCAGGCGTCCGCCCTTGATGGTCGAGACGTGCTTGCGCACCGTGTTCATGGCCGAGATCGGCGCGCCCGAGGCAAGCAGCGCCTCGTTGACGGCGATCTCGTCGGCAAGCGTCAACCCTTCGGGCGGCGACGGCAGCAGCGCCGACCCACCCCCCGATATCAACGCAATGACCAGATCGTCGGCCGTCAGGCCGGAAACCCTTTCAAGCAGCCGCCGGGACGCTTCGAGACCGGCGGCGTCCGGCACTGGATGCGCCGCCTCGATAATCTCGATATGCTCGCATCTGGCCGCATAGCCATATCGCGTGACGACCACGCCTTCGAGCGGCCCGTCCCAGGCTTTCTCCAACGCAGCCGCCATCTGCGCGGAGCCCTTGCCCGCGCCAACCACGATGGTGCGGCCTCTAGGCTTCTCCGGCAGATGTTTGCGGATCGTCAGTTCCGGATCGGCGGCCGCGACGGCCGCGTTGAAGACGGCGGTGAGGAGGGATTTGGGATCGATAGTCAAGGGCGCGTCCCTCCCGCGAAACTCAACTTGCAGCCGCCAGCGCCATTGAAGCGCTATCCCGCCCCAGATGATTGCACAGCGCATCGACGATGATGCCGTGGTCCTGGCGTTCCGGCAGGCCCGAAACCGCGATGACGCCGATCACACCCGCGCCCTTCACGCGGATCGGAAAGCCGCCGCCCGCCAGCACATAATCCGACGGGCTGAGCCCGAAGCGGGCGGGAAAGGTCTTGTCCTCGCGATCCTGCTCCAGCACCATGCGGTAGGTGCTTTTCAGGAACATCTTCACCGCATTGATCTTCCGCCGCGCCCAGTCGGTGTTCGATCCGGTCGAGCCCGGCAGCGCACAATAGAACAGCGCCCGGTCCCAAAGCCTGATGTCGACGATGATCGGCCAATTTTCGGCCAAGGCTCGTGCACGCAGCGCCGAGCCGATCTCGAACGCCGTCGCCTCGTCGAAGGCCGGGAACACCAGTTCCGCTTCCTGGACCTTGATCTTCTCGATATCGCTGGCGACGCTCATGATGCTCCTCCGAAAGCTCGTCGTCCGCTTTGACCGATCGTTATTGTTGGGTCAAGCATAGCGCGGAAGCGAGATATGTCGGTCCTGACGGTGCGTCCTTCGAGGTTCGGCTTCGCCTCACCTCAGGATGAGGAAGGCTTTTGCCCATGTCCCTTTTCTTAAGGCCGTGTTTCCTGAAGCCGCCTTCCAAGAGGAGGCAGATCGGCGCCCAACCTTCCTCATCCTGAGGCGCGAGCGCAGCGATCCTCGAAGGACGTACTTTTCATTCGCCGCTCGCAACCATGATGCTCTTGGCCGGCTTGCCCGCGACATAGACCTCGCGCACCGCCCGGTCGTCACCGAGCGTCTGCAGCAGGAACAGTTCCTCCGCCAGCATCTCGACCGTCTCCATTCGGAGCCGCATGCTTGGCGTCGCATGGCTGTCCAGCACGACGATGTCGGCATCGCTGCCCGCCTCCAGCGTGCCGACCTTGTCGGCGACCGACAGCGCCTCGGCATTTCCGCGCGTCATCTGCCAGAACGAGGCGAACGGGTTGAGCTTTTCGCTATTGAGCGCGATCACCTTGTAGCCCTCGTCCATGGTGCGCAGCATCGAATAATTGGTGCCGCCGCCGACATCGGTGGCCGTCGCGATGCGCAGCGATTTTTCGCGTTGCCGGTAGCGCTGATAGTCGAACAGGCCCGAACCGAGGAACAGATTTGACGTCGGGCAGAACACCGCCACCGAACCAGAATCCGACAGCGCGTCGGCTTCGCGCTCCGACAGATGGATGCAGTGGCCGAACAGGCTTTTTTCCCCGAGCAGGCCGTAGTGCTCATAGATGTCGGTGTAGTCTTTCGACCACGGATAGAGTTCCTGCGTGAAGGCGATCTCGGCGTAGTTTTCCGACAGATGCGTCTGCATGTGCAGGTCCGGATACTCGCGCATAAGTGCGCCCGACATCTCCAACTGCTCGGGCGACGAGGTGATCGCGAAGCGCGGCGTGATCGCGTAGTGCTGCCGCCCCTTGCCGTGCCATTCGCCGATCAGCGCCTTACTGTCGTCGTAGCCCGATTGCGGCGTGTCGAGCACGCCTTCCGGCGCGTTGCGGTCCATCATCACCTTGCCGGCGATGTTGAGCATGTCGCGCCCGTGGCTCTCCTCGAAGAACGCCTCCGCCGACTGCTTGTGCACCGAGCAGTAGGCCGCGACGGTCGTGGTGCCGTGCCGCACCATCTCGTCCAGGAACAGCCGCGCGATGCGGCGGCTGTGCTGCGCATTGCGGAACTTCGTCTCCTCCGGAAACGTGTATTTGTTCAGCCAGTCGAGCAGTTCCGCCCCATGCGAAGCGATGACCTGCATCTGCGGAAAATGCGCATGCGCGTCGATGAAGCCGGGCAAAAGCATATGCGGCCGGTGGTCAATCTTTTCCGTCTCCGCGCCCGCCTGCCGCGCCACATCCGCGTAGGAACCGGCGGCGACGATCCTGCCGTCCCGGATGAGCAGGCCGCCGTCTTCCTCGTAGCGAAAGGCGCCGTGGTCGTCCGTGGAATCGGGCCAGCGCAGAAAGGTGAGCGTGCGTCCACGAAGCAGAAGATCGGTCATGCGAAAAGCCTTGCTCGGATATGCAGAAATTTCATCGGAAAGGAGCTCACTTTCCCGCTCCCTCGAACCAAGCCGCAAGCAGCGCCCGCTCCTCGAGCGTCATGGCGGTCACGTTGCCGGGCGGCATGGCGTGGCTGCGCCCGGCCTGCAGATAGATTTCCCGGGCATGCTCGGCAATGGCCGCATCGGTTTCAAGAACCACGCCCTTCGGTGCCTGATGAATGCCCTCATAGGAAGGTTCCGCCGCATGGCACATCGAGCAGCGGCCGAGCACCGTGTCGCGCACCGCCGGAAAATGCGACGAAGCGACGAATATCTCGCTGGCCGCCGCCTGTTTCGGCTCGCCAGTCAGGATCTTCGGCACTGTCGAGAGCCACATGATGACGATGAACAGCACCGCGGCCGCCAGCCAGGTCCAGGTCGGGTTGCCTTTGCGCGCATGCCGTGTGTTGAAGAAGTGCCGGATCAGCACGCCGATGATGAAGACCAGCGAGGCGATCACCCAGTTGAACTGAGTTCCGAACGCAAGCGGATAATGGTTCGACAGCATCAGGAACAAGACGGGAAGCGTCAGGTAGTTGTTGTGCAACGAGCGCGTCTTGGCAATTTTGCCGTATTTCGGGTCGGGCTTCCTGCCCGCGATCAGGTCGGCGACGACGATCTTCTGGTTCGGGATGATCACGAGAAAGACATTGGCCGACATGATGGTTGCCGTCACCGCGCCGAGGTGCAGAAACGCAGCGCGGCCGGTGAAAAGCTGCGTGTAACCCCAGGCCATGAACACCAAGACCGCGTAGAGCACCAGCATCAACAGCGTGTCGTTCTTGCCGAGCCGCGACTTGCACAGGAGATCGTAGACCACCCAGCCGAGTGCGAGCGACGCCACAGATATGCCGATCGCCACGGGCGCGGAAACGTCCAGCACATTGCGGTCGATCAGGAAGAGGTCCGCGCCGGCATAATAAACCACGGCCATCAGCGCGAAGCCGGTCAGCCATGTCGAATAGGCTTCCCATTTGAACCAGGTCAGATGCTCGGGCATCTCGGCCGGCGCGACCAGATATTTCTGGATATGGTAGAAGCCGCCGCCATGCACCTGCCACTCCTCGCCATGCGCGCCCTGCGGCAGACCAGGACGCTGGCGCAGGCCCAGATCGAGGGCCACGAAATAAAATGACGAGCCGATCCAAGCGATGCCGGTGATCACGTGCAGCCAGCGCACGGCGAAACTCAGCCAATCCCAGAAAATCGCAAAATCGGTCATGCCCATCCTTCCCTGCCGACCCGCGACTTTACGGCCTGCGATGCAAACGGAAAGAGGGCAGGTGTGCGATGACTTTCAAAAAAATCTGGAAAATAGTAGCGTCGCCCCCGAAACTCATTGGAAGCCGGCAATTGGCCTACCTCGACAACATCGCTGTTTTCGTCCGTGTCGTCGAACTGGGCAATCTGTCGGCGGCGGGCCGCGACATGCGCATTTCGCCCGCCGTGGCTTCCAACCGCGTCAAGGAACTGGAAAAGCATCTAGGCGTGCGGCTGTTCAACCGCACGACGCGCCAATTGATGCCGACCGAGCAGGGCACGGTCTTCTATTCCGGCGCCAAGCAGGTGCTGGAAGCGATCGCCGAGGCCGAGGCCGCCGTCAGCGCGCTCTCGGGCCAGCCGCGCGGCACGATCAAGGTCACCGCGCCGCTGGGGCTCGGACGCCGGTTGATCGCCTCGGGCATCCCGGATTTCCGTGACAAATATCCCGACATCGAGGTGCGGCTTAGGCTTTCCGACCACAACGTCGACATTCTCAAGGAAGGCATCGACGTGGCCTTCAGGCTCGGCCTGATCGAGGATTCGAGCCTCAGGATGCGCGGCATCATGGAATGCGACCGCGTGCTGGTGGCCGCGCCGAAATATCTGGAGGCGCGAGGCGAGCCGACCGAGCCGCAACAACTGGTCGACGACAGGCATGATTGCCTGATGCTGCGCTTTCCCGGCATGCGCGAGTATTTCTGGACGTTGAAGACGCGGTCGGGCCCTGCCAAGTTCGAGGTCCACGGGCCTTTCGATTCCGACGACGGCGACGTCCTGACCGGCTGGGCGCTGGCCGGCCGCGGCGTCATCAACAAGCCGCGCTTCGAGGTCGAGCCCTTCATCCGCGACCGCCGGCTGAAGATAATCCTCGCCGACACGCCGCCGACGCCGGTGCAGTTCGCCGCCGTCTATCCGCACAAGAAGCTGCAGGATCCGAAGGTGCGCCTGCTGCTCGATTTCATGGCCGAGCGCTGCCAGCGTCTGATCCGGGATATTCTGGCGGGGCGCTAGCCCGGTCTCAGGATGCTTTCAAATTCTGCAGGCCGCGCTCCAGCAATTCACGCATGAATCGCTGATAGGGGATACCTCGCTTTCTGGCCTCCGCCTTCAGCACCGCCAATTGCCCTTCCGGCAGGCGCATGTTGACCCGAGCGGTCTTGTTCTCGAACTCGAACCGGTAAGGCTTGAACTGGGAAAAATCGAGATCGGACAGATCCTGTTCAAGGAAAGCCTCGGCTTCCTCATCGGTTGTCATGACCGGAACTTTTCGTTTCATAGCGTCGAGATCCCAGTCCTTGAGTCGGATGAAGCCAAAGGCGTCGATGAAAACTTCGTTCGAAGACGAAATTCAGACATAGCCCTTTTTTGCTTGATCGGCGACATGGCACTCGTGATGCACAAGACGAGTGTTTTCCGGCGTGTAGCCCAAACTGGCTTGTAAGCGGTCGAGTTCTGCGTATTTCGGAGGAAGATTTTGTGAACAGATAGGGCAAATTCCCTGCTGCTCGCGCAACTTCAGCACCTTTAACTTGTTCCGGTGGGCCGGTGTGCCGCGCTCGTCATGCGTTAGCTTAACCAGGAGTCGGCGACGATAGGCAAATAGCAGTTCACGATTATCGCCGGAGAGTTCTTGCAGACGATTCCGAATCACCTCCAGCAAAACATCTGCGTTTTCTCGTTGAAGGGGGCTCAAACGGAATTTTGTCATGAGGGGCCATGTTTCCCAGTCGATAGCGAGAGCGCCAGCGCCGTCATGATCTCCGCCGCGGCGAGCGCTGCGATCACGGCCGGGCGCTTGTCCTTCACTTGATCGCCGCCTATGGGCGAAACGAGGCGGGCAAAATCGGCTTCGCTGCCGCCGGCGGTCTTCAGGTACCAACTCCTGAACGTCGCCTTCTTCGTCTTCGAGCCGATCATGCCGACATAGGCGGCGTCCTCGCGCTTCAGCGCCTCGGCCACGATCAGGAAATCCAGCGCATGGTCGTGAGTGAGCACGACGAAGGCGGAACCGGCCGACGCGTCGCGGACCATTTCTTCGGGCACCGGGGTCAGCCGCGTCTCGACGCTTTCCGGCATGCCCTCCAGCGCATCCGCACGCGTTTCGACCACGATCACGCGCACCGGCAGCAGTGCGAAGGCCGCGGTCAGCGCATGGCCAACATGGCCGCCGCCGAAAAGATAGACATGGGGTAGCCTGGCGTCTTCGACCTCGGCTTGTTCGAGAAGCATGGATCGAACCGCCGCGTCTGCCAGCCTGATCGACACCTCGACCCGTCCACCGCAGCACTGGCCGATTTCGGGTCCGAGCGGGATGTCGAGGAGCAATCTTTCGCCGTCGCGCTGCCCCTCACCCGTACCCTCTCCCCGCGAGCGGGGAGAGGGGGGCGTCAACATTGGCGATCCTCCTCTCCCCGTCCTGAGCTTGTCGAAGGGCACGGGGAGAGGGTAAGGGTGAGGGGCAGCGCCTGCGCCCGCCAGCATGTCCCTCGCCTTGTCGATCGCCATGAATTCGAGCTGACCGCCGCCGATCGTGCCGAAAATCCTCTCCGGCGAGACCAGCATCCACGCGCCCTTCTCGCGCGGGGTCGAGCCTTTCGCCTCCGCCACCTCGACCAGCGCCGCTAATGGCGACGCGTCGAGGAAAGCCCGCAGGCTCTTGGCGGTGCCGCTCATCTGCGTGCCGCTTCGGCCCTCAGCCGCTCGACCGCCATCAGCACACGCTCGGGCGTCGCCGGCGTGTCGAGGCGCGGGCAGATCTTGTGGCCGGCGACACTCGCCACCGCGTCCGAAAGTGCATGCAGAACCGACATCGCCAGCATCAGGGGCGGCTCGCCCACCGCCTTGGAGCGATGAATCGTCGGCTCGCTGTTTTCCGGCCAGTCGGCAAGCGTCACGTTGAATATCTTCGGCCGGTCCGACGCCAGCGGTATCTTGTAGGTCGATGGCGCATGGGTCCTGAGCCGGCCCTTCTCGTCCCAGACAAGCTCCTCCGTCGTCAGCCAGCCCATGCCCTGGATAAAACCGCCTTCGATCTGGCCAAGGTCGATCGCGCGGTTCAGCGAACGTCCCGTCTCGTGCAGAATGTCGGTGCGTTCCACGACATATTCGCCGGTCAACGTGTCGATCGACACTTCCGACACCGACGCGCCGTAGGCAAAATAATAGAACGGGTGGCCCTGCCCCTTGTCGCGGTTCCAGTGGATTTTCGGCGTCTTGTAAAAACCCGCCGCCGAAAGCTGGATGCGCGCCATATAGGCCTGCTTGATAAGATCGGCGAAAGCGATCTGCTGGTTGCCGATGCGCACGCGGTTGGGCAGGAACTCTATCTGGTCGACCGGCACCGCATATTTCTCCGCCGCGAAATCGGCGAGCCGGTCGCGAATGATGCGGGCGGCGTTCTTCGCCGCCATGCCGTTGAGATCGGAGCCGGACGACGCGGCCGTCGCCGAGGTGTTGGGCACCTTGCCGGTCGTCGTCGCCGTGATCTTCACCTGGTCGATGTCGATCTGGAACTCTTCCGCCACCACCTGTGCGACCTTGACGTAGAGCCCCTGCCCCATCTCGGTGCCGCCATGGTTCAGGTGCACCGAGCCGTCGGTATAGACATGCACCAGAGCGCCGGCCTGGTTGAAATGGGTGGCGGTGAACGAGATGCCGAATTTTACCGGCGTCAGCGCCAGCCCGCGTTTTATGATCCGGCTGTTGGCGTTGAACGCATCGATGGTGCGCCGCCGCCGCGCATAGTCGGAACTCTCCTCCAGTTCCGACACGATGCGCTGGATGATGTTGTCCTCCAAAGTCTGGTGGTAGGGCGTGACGTTGCGCTCGCCGACCCCGTAGAAATTGGCCTTGCGGATTTCGAGCGGGTCTTTGCCTGTCGCGAACGCCACCTCGTCGATGACGCGCTCCGCGCCGACCATGCCCTGCGGTCCGCCGAAGCCGCGGAATGCGGTGTTGGAAACCGTGTTGGTATAGAGCGGAGCCGACACCGCCTTCACTGCCGGATAGAAATAGGCGTTGTCGCAGTGGAACAGCGCGCGGTCGGTGACCGGCCCAGAAAGGTCCGACGAAAACCCGCAGCGCGCCGCGTACGAAAAATCGACGCCGTGGATTTTTCCGTCGTCGTCGAAGCCGACTTCATAGTCGATCAGGAAGTCGTGACGCTTGCCGGTCGCGGTCATGTCGTCGTCGCGGTCCGGCCGGATCTTGACCGCGCGGCCCAGCCGCTTGGCCGCGATCGCCGCCAGTGCCGCAAATTGGTTCGACTGCGTTTCCTTGCCGCCGAAACCACCGCCCATCCGGCGGATTTCGACGGTCACTGCGTGCGAAGGCACGCCGAGTGCGTGGCTGACCATATGCTGCACTTCACTCGGATGCTGCGTCGAGGAATAGACGGTAACGTCGTCATCCTCGCCCGGCACGGCCATGGCGATGTGGCCCTCGAGATAAAAATGATCCTGCCCGCCGACCCGCATCTGGCCTTTCAGTCTGCGCGGCGCTTTGGCGATCGCCTCGGCGGTATCGCCGCGCGACAGCGTCAGCGGCGGCGTCACGAGCTTTGCGCCTTGCCGATCGACGTCGGCAACATCGATGATCGCCGGCAATTCGTCATATTCAATCTTCGCCAGCCGGCAGGCCCGCCGCGCCTCTTCCCGCGTCTCGGCGATCACCGCAAAGATCGGCTGGCCATGAAACTGCACCACGCCGTCGGCCAGCACCGGCTCGTCATGCCGGCCCGTCGGCGAAATGTCGTTCTCGCCGGGCACATCCCTGGCAGTCAGCACATCGACCACGCCGGGCGCCGAGCGAACCCCCGACAGGTCGATCGCACGGATTGCCCCATGCGCCACCGTCGATAGCCCGAGGCAGCCATGCAGCGTGCCGGCCGGCTCCGGCATGTCGTCGATGTAGATCGCCGAGCCATCAACATGCTTGTGCGCCGAATCATGCCGCTGGTCGGACGCGACGCCGCCCGAAATTTTCTCGGCCTTGAGGTCGATGATTTGATGCTTGGTCATCACCAGTTCCTCACGCCGCCTCATGCCTTGAGACCTGAACCGGCGCCGTCGTCCCGGTCGACTCCAGATAGAACCGCCTGAGCAAATTCTTCGCGACCAGCATCCGGTATTCGGCCGAAGCGCGCATGTCAGTCAGCGGCGTGAAATCCTTCTCGTAGGCATCGAGTGCCGCCTCGACCGTCGCCTCGCTCCACGGCCGTCCGCGCAACGCCGCCTCGACCGCCATCGCCCGCTTCGGCGTCGCCGCCATGCCGCCATAGGCGATGCGGATGTCCGAAACCGCGCCATTACCAGCCAGCGTCAGATGGAACGCACCGAGCACCGCCGTAATATCCTCGTCGCGCCGCTTGGTGATCTTGTGGACGGCGAAGTGCGCGCTCTCGGCCGGAACCGGCACATCCACTGCCTCGACGAACTCGCCCGGCTGGCGGTCCTGCTTGCCGTAGGCGACGAAGAAATCCTCCAGCGGCATCGTCCGGCGCTCATTGCCCTTGCGCAGCGTCAGCGTCGCGCCGAGCGCGATGAACGGCGGCGGCGTGTCGCCGATCGGCGAGCCGTTGGCGATATTGCCGCCGATCGTGCCCATATTGCGCACCTGCTCGCCGCCGATGCGGTCGAACAGCGGCCCGAGCGCCGGAATGCGCCGCGCCAGCGTCGAGAAGGCGTCCGTATAAGTCACGCCCGCGCCGATCGAAATGACGCCGTCGCGCTCCGAAATCGTCCGCAACTCGTCCAGCCCGCCGATGAACACGGCCGGTGAAATCTCGCGCATGAATTTCGTCACCCACAGCCCGACATCCGTCGAACCCGCGATGATAGTTGCCGTCGGCTCGCCTTCGAGTATCGCGGCAAAATCCCCGACATCCGCCGGCACGACCAGCCTGCCCTTGCCCTCGCCGATCTCGACCCGCGCACCATCCCTCAGCGCTGCTAGCTTTTTGCCGACTGCCGCGCGCTCCATTGCCAGCGGGTCCTTCGCCGCCTTGCCATAGCTCGATATCGCGCGCGCCGCCCGCACGATCGCCTCGTAGCCGGTGCAGCGGCAGAGATTGCCCTGCAACGCCTTCTCGATCGCTTCATCCGACGGCTCGGGGTTGCGCATCCACAGCGCATAGAGCGACATCACGAAGCCGGGCGTGCAGAAGCCACATTGCGAGCCGTGGAAGTCGACCATCGCCTGTTGCACAGGATGCAGCTTCCCGCCCTCGCCGCGCAGGTGCTCGATGGTGACGACATGGCAGCCGTCGACCGAGCCGAGGAAGCGGATGCAGGCATTGACGCTTTCGTAAGCGAGTTCGCCGCCGGCGAGCCGCCCGACCAGAACCGTGCAGGCGCCGCAATCGCCCTCCGCGCAGCCTTCCTTGCTGCCGCGCAGCGACCGGCGCAGCCGCAGATAATCGAGCAGCGTCTCGTCCGGCGAGACCTTGGAAAGCGCCACCGCCTCGCCGTTGAGCAGGAAGCGGATTTCGTTGCGCATTTTCACGGCGGCCATCCTTCAGCTCCCCCTGTAGGTCGAATAGCCGTAAGGCGAGATGAGCAGCGGAACATGGTAGTGCTTGTGCTCGGCCATGCCGAACCGGATGGGAACGATGTCGAGGAATGCCGGTTCCGGCAGCGCGATCCCCTGCCTACGCAGATAGTCGCCCGCCGCAAACACCAGCTCGTATTCGCCGGCCGTAAATTCCGCGCCCGCCAGAAGCGGCGCATCGCAGCGGCCGTCGCTGTTGGTGGAGACGGTCTTGAGCAGCGTCCGCTCCTCGCCCTCGATGCGGAACAGCGAAATGGACAGCCCCGCCGCCGGCTTTCCCGAAGCGGTGTCGAGCACATGCGTGGTCAGGCGTCCGCCTTCAGTTCCCGACATTCTGCCTCCCTCAAGACCGCCAAGCGCAAGCGGTCGATTGTGCGGCGATTAAATGCCATGCATAAGTCCGGGTGAAGCGGAACGCCACAAAAAGACTTTCAAAATTTTTCGGGGGAATGCCGGCCGATCCCGTCGACTATCTTGGATTGGCAGATCCGACAGGACTGGCGGCGAGGGATTGATGCGTTACCAGCGAGACATGCGCGGCTACGGGCAGAACCCGCCGGACCCGAAATGGCCGGGCGGCGCGCATGTCGCCGTGCAGTTCGTCGTCAATTACGAGGAAGGCGGCGAAAATTGCATCCTCCACGGCGACGCCGCCTCCGAAGCCTTCCTGTCCGAGATCGTCGGCGCAGCACCCTGGGCCGGCATGCGCCACTGGAACATGGAATCGATCTACGAATACGGCGCCCGCGCCGGCTTCTGGCGCCTGCACCGCATGTTCACCGAAGCCGAAGTTCCGGTCACCGTCTACGGCGTCGCCACCGCCCTTGCCCGCTCGCCCGACCAGGTTGCGGCCATGCAGGAAGCCGGCTGGGAAATCGCCTCGCACGGCCTGCGATGGATCGACTACCGCGACCACAAGATGGAGGACGAGCGCCGCGACCTGGAAGAGGCGATCCTGCTGCATGCCGAAGTCACCGGCGAACGCCCGAAGGGGCTTTATCTCGGCCGCACCTCGATCAATTCGGTGCGCCTGGCCGCGGCCGAGGGCGGCTTCGACTATGTGTCCGACACATATGACGACGAGCTTCCCTATTGGCTCGATCACGACGGCCATGGCGGCGCGATTTCGCCGCAGCTCATCATTCCGTACACGCTCGACGCCAACGACATGCGCTTCGCCACGCCGCAGGGCTTCAATTCGGGCGATCAGTTTTTTGCCTACCTCAAGGACAGTTTCGACACGCTATACGAGGAAGGCAAAGCGGGCCGGCCGCGCATGATGAATATCGGCCTGCACTGCCGGCTCGTCGGCCGCCCCGGCCGCGCGGCGGCGCTGAAGCGCTTTGTCGACTATGTGAAAGTCCACGACAAAGTCTGGCTGGCGCGGCGCATCGACATCGCCCGCCACTGGCGCGAGCATCATCCTTACCAAGCTCGGGCGCTGCGTCCCTCGCGGATGAGCAGGGAAGATTTCGTCGAGAAATTCGGCGGCGTCTTCGAGCACTCGCCCTGGGTCGCCGAGCGCGCCTTCAAACTGGAGCTCGGCCCCGCTCACGACAGCGCCGGCGGCCTGCACAACGCGCTCTGCCGCGTCTTTCGCTCCGCAACCAAGACCGAGCGCCTCGGCGTGCTGAAGGCCCACCCCGACCTTGCCGGCAAGCTGGCGGCCGCGAAAAGACTGACGGCCGAATCGACCAAGGAGCAGGCCTCCGCCGGGCTCGACGCGCTCACCGATGCCGAGCACGAGCTGTTTTCGAAGCTCAATTCGGCCTACGTCACCACCTTTGGTTTCCCCTTCATCATAGCCGTCAAGGGAAAAACCAAGGACGAGATCCTGGCGGCGTTCGAAACCCGCATCGGCAACGACCGCGCCGCCGAATTTGCCACCGCCTGCAAGGAGGTGGAACGCATCGCGCTCCTGCGCCTTGCCGACATCCTGCCCGATTGAACAAGGCGAGCCACCCAATGTACGATCTCTATATCGGCAACAAGAATTACTCCTCCTGGTCGCTCAGGCCCTGGGTTCTGATGAAGGCGCTCGGCATTCCCTTCTCCGAACACCTGATCCCCTTTCACGATCAGGACGCATGGTCGAAGTATCGCCTATTGTCCCCCAATGGGATGGTTCCCCTGCTTGGGGATGGGGACATCCTGGTCTGGGATTCCCTTTCCATCGCCGAGTATCTGGCCGAGCGCCATGAGGGCGTCTGGCCCAGCGACCCCGCAGCGCGGGCTTTCGCCCGCTCAGCCGCCGCCGAGATGCACTCCGGCTTTCCCGCCCTGCGCAATATCTGCGGCATGAATATCGGCGTTCGGATAAACCTTCACCAACAGCCGGACGCGCTGAAGGCCAATCTCGCCCGCCTTTCCGTGCTCTGGAACGACGGAATTAGCCGCTTCGGTGGTCCTTTCCTCGCCGGCCCTGATTTTTCCGCCGCGGATGCCTTCTTCTGCCCGGTCGCTTTTCGCGTCCAGACCTACGGTCTGGAACTGGACCGCTCCTCCGCCGCCTACGTGGCACGGTTGCTGGGCTTGCCCGCCATGCAGGAGTGGTATGGCGGCGGTCTGGCGGAGACATTCCGCGCCCGGCCGTACGAGCACGAGATTGATGCGGTCGGCACAGTCACCAAGGACCTGCGCGCACCGGCGAGCAATTAGGGAAACGAATATGACCGGCCGCACCTATTACGCGCCCCATGGCGGCCTGCCGCCGCAGACGGACCTCCTCACCGGCCGCGCCGTATTCACCGCGGCCTATGCCGTCATTCCGAAAGGCGTGATGAGCGACATCGTGACCAGTTGCCTGCCATTCTGGCAGCAGACCAGGGCGTGGGTGCTGTCGCGACCCTTGTCGGGCTTCGCCGAGACGTTTTCGCAATACATCATGGAAGTCGGACCCGGCGGCGGCAGTGATCGGCCCGAACCGGACACCGGCGCGGAAGCGGCCCTCTTCGTCGTGGAAGGCGAACTGACCGTTACGCTCGACGGCCGGAAGCAGGTTATGCGGCCCGGCGGCTTTGCCTTCATCCCGCCCGCAAGCCGATGGACCGTCCGCAACGAAGGCGCCGCGCCGGTCCGTTTCCACTGGATCCGCAAGGCCTACGACTCCGTCGAAGGCATCGAGATTCCCGAAGCCTTCTTCGCCGACGAGGCCGACATCGCGCCGGCCCCGATGCCGGGCACCGACGGCAAATGGGCGACGACGCGCTTCGTCGATCCGGCCGACATGCGCCACGACATGCATGTCACCATCGTCACCTTCGAGCCGGGCGCCGTGATCCCCTTCGCCGAAACGCATGTGATGGAGCACGGCCTCTACGTTCTGGAGGGCAAGGCGGTCTACCGCCTCAACCAGGACTGGGTCGAGGTGGAGGCCGGCGACTACATGTGGCTGCGCGCCTTCTGCCCGCAGGCCTGTTACGCTGGCGGCCCCGGCAAGTTCCGCTATCTCCTCTACAAGGACGTCAACCGCCACATGAAGCTCGGCGCATCGGGCGCCGCGAAACGCTTCGGATAGAGGTGTTCCAGGTGAAAAAAATCCTTGCAGGACCGCTGACCCGCGAGGCCTTCGCCGAGTTCGGCGATGTGCTCGACATGGAGGGCGACAACCACTACCCGATCAATGGCGGCAGGGCCGAACGCTACCACGATCTCGCCAGGGTGGAGGCCGAAGGGCCTAATGCTCGCGTGCTGATCTCGATCGTCAAAAGCGAGCCCTTCATGTTTCCGCTGCGGCTCGAAATGGTCGAGCGCCACCCCTTCGGCAGCCAAGCCTTCATGCCGCTCGCTCCCCGGCCGTTCGTGGTCGTGGTCTGCCATGACGGTGAAAACGGCCCCGGCACACCGCACGCCTTCGTCACCGAGCCCGGACAGGGCGTCAGCTATCCGCGCAATACCTGGCACGGCGTGCTCACCCCGATCGACGAGCCGCAGGAGTTCCTGGTGGTCGACCGCGGCGGCGACGGCTCCAATCTCGAGGAATACTTCTTCGACGAGCCGTGGGAAATCCACCTGCCCGGAATGACGCTTTGAGCGATGCGACCCTCATCGACCGCCTGCTCGACGTGATCGAGCACGACATCGTGCCCAGGACGGCCGAAGGCGTATCGCACGGCAACAAGCTGTTCGGCGCAGCGATCCTGCGGAAGGACGACCGCTCGCTGGTGCTCGCCGAGACCAACAACGAGATCGAGAATCCGCTCTGGCACGGCGAAATCCACGCGCTGAAGCGCTTCTACGAAATGCCGCGCGAGAAGCGGCCGGACACCAGGGATTGCATCTTCCTCGCCACCCACGAGCCCTGCTCGCTATGCCTTTCGGCGATCACCTGGACCGGCTTCGACAATTTTTACTACCTGTTCAGCCACGAGGATTCGCGAGACAGCTTCGCCATCCCGCACGACTTGAAAATCCTGAAAGAGGTCTTCACCCTCGATCCGGGCGGCTACAATGCCGAGAACGCCTACTGGAAAAGCTATTCAATCCGCAAAGTCGTCCGCGCTTTGCCTGAACCCGAGCGCACGCGGCTCGAAGCACGGATCACAAAAATTTCGGCGCGCTACGACGCCCTTTCGACCGAGTACCAGAACAGCAAGGTCGACAACGATATCCCGCTGAATTGAGGCACCAAGGCTCCGCAGCTGCGATTGCTCCTGCGGACGCAAATGCGATGGGGCAGGACGCTAATCCGCATTGAACTTACAGCCGTCTCCATGCCTGATGCCGCCCGTCAGGAGCTTTTGGAATGAAGACCATCACCACCTTCCCTCGCAAAACCGTCGAGCACCCAGACATCGGCATCATCATGCCGGACGGCTGCCGGCTTTCGGCTCGCGTCTGGATGCCTGAGGACGCCGGGAAGAACCCAGTCCCGGCGATCCTGGAGCATTTGCCTTATCGCAAGCGCGACGGCACGACCTATCGTGACTGCCTCACCCATCCCTGGTTCGCCGGCCACGGCTATGCCTGCATCCGCGTCGACATGCGCGGCAACGGCGATCTGCAAGGCCTGATGGAGGACGAATACACCGAACAGGAATTGCAGGACGCATGCGACGTGATCGCCTGGGCCGCTTCGCAGCCTTGGTGCAACGGCAATGTCGGCATGATGGGCATTTCCTGGGGTGGCTTCAATTCGCTTCAGGTCGCCGCGAAGCAGCCGCCGGCGTTGAAGGCGGTCATAAGCCTCTGCTCGACCGTCGACCGCTATGCCGACGACATCCACTACAAGGGCGGCTGCCTGCTCAACGAGAATTTCGGCTGGGCCTCGACCATGCTGTCCTATTCGTCGCGGCCACCGGACCCCGCGATCGTCGGCGAAAGCTGGCGTGAGATGTGGCTGGAGAGGCTCGAGAACCAGCCCTTCCTGCTGAAGACATGGCTCGCCCATCAGGCCCGCGACGCCTACTGGAAGCGCGGTTCGGTCTGCGAGGATTTTGCCGCGATCCAGGCAGCCGTGCTGTCGATCGGCGGCTGGCACGACGGCTACCGCAACACGGTCGCGAACCTGGTCGAGGGCGTGAAAGCGCCGGTCAAGGGCGTCATCGGCCCATGGATCCACAAATACCCGCATTATGCCGCGCCGGAGCCCCGTATCGGTTTCCTGCAGGAGGCGCTGCGCTGGTGGGATCGCTGGCTGAAGGGCGTCGACACCGGGGTCGAGAACGATCCGGCCTACCGGGCCTGGCTCATGGACAGCGTGCGGCCGGCGCGCTGGCACGACGCCCGCCCGGGCCGTTGGATCGCTGAGGCGGCATGGCCTTCGCCGCGGATCGCCACGCGTGCGATCGACCTGCTCGACAGGGGCGCCGAACCCGTAATCGTGGGTTCGCGGCAGGATTGCGGCCTCGAAGGCGGAGAGTATTTTCCATTCACCTTCGGTCCCGAATTGCCGGGCGACCAGCGCGGCGACGACGCGCTGTCGGTCTGCTTCGACCTGCCGCCGCTGACTGAGCCGATCGACGTCGTCGGCGCAGCGCAACTCGAGATCGCGGTTCGCGCCGACCGGCCGCAGGCAAACATCGCAGTCAGGCTCTGCGATGTGCATCCCGACGGGGCGTCGGAACTGATTTCCTACGGCCTGCTCAACCTGACGCACCATGCCTCGCACGAGTGCCCGCAAGCCTTGGTCCCGGGAGCGGAAATATCCGCCACCGTCCTGCTTGATCAAGCCGCCTATCGCGTCCCGGTGGGACACCGGCTGCGCGTGGCGATCTCCACCGCCTATTGGCCGATGATCTGGCCGTCGCCGGAACCCGTCGCGCTGACACTGAGTTCGGCAAGGCTGATGCTTCCCGTGCGGCCGCTCGCTACAGGCGACGAAACCTCGTTTCAGCCGCCGGAAGCGGCGGCACCCTGGCGCACCGAGCAACTGCGGCCGGCGAATTCCGAGCGGCATCTCGGCCGCGACCAAAAGACCGGCATCGTCACGCTAGCGATCGTCGACGATTCAGGCGAAGTCCGCGATCTCGATCACGGTCTCACGACCGGCGGTATAGCCCGCGAAACCTGGACGATAGGTCCCGACGATCCCCTCTCGGCGCGCGGCGAGACGCACTGGACCGCCACCTTGTCGCGAAATGAATGGTCGGTGCGGACCGAGACTTTCACCGCGATCCGCTCCGATCGCGAAAATTTCCATCTGACCGCACGCATCGAGGCCTATGAAGGCGAAAAGCTGATCTTCGAGCGCGATTTCGAGGAAAAAATCCGCCGCGATCACGTCTGAGCGCCTGACATGGTTGGTCCAGACGCGACATGCCATTTACGCCACGTCATGTCGCATTCTGCCTTGCGCCCGCCTTGGTGTTGCGGCCAATATTCAACTCACAAAAATACAAAAAATGATGTCGGCAAAACCGCCTGAGTGAGGAACCATAAATGTCTAACGAACTTGATTTCCTGAGCCGCCATGTCGTCGCCGGCAAGCTGAACCGCCGCGACTTCCTCAGCCGCGCCGCCGCGCTTGGCGTCTCGGCTACATTCGCCAATTCGCTGCTCGCCGGCGCCGCTCGCGCCCAGGGCCCGGTCAAGGGCGGCATCCTTCGCGCCGGCATGCAGGGCGGCGCCGCCACCGACAGTCTCGACCCCGCGACCTGGTCGAGCCAGGTTCCCTATTTCTTCGGCCGCCAGTGGGCCGAGCAGCTAGTGCAGATATCCGCCGACGGCGTGGTGCAACCGGCGCTCGCCGAGGAATGGGGCGCTTCCGACGACGCCAAAGTCTGGACCTTCAAGATCCGCAAGGGCGTACAGTTCCACAACGGCAAGGAGATGACGCCGGCCGACGTCGTCGCGACGATGGAGCGTCACTCCGACGAGAATTCGAAGTCCGGCGCGCTCGGCATCATGGGCGGCATCGACAGCGTCAAGGCCGACGGCGACACCGTCGTTTTCTCGCTCAAGGACGCCAATGCCGACCTGCCCTTCCTGCTGGATGACTACCACCTGATGATCCAGCCCAATGGCGGCAAGGACAACCCGGCCGAAGGCATCGGCACCGGCCCCTATAAGATCACCGTCAACGAGGCGGGCGTGCGCCATGGCGGCGAAAAGTTCGCCAATTACTGGCGCGACGACCGCGGCTTCGCCGACCAGATCGAGATCATCGTCATCAACGACGCGACGGCGCGCACTTCCGCCCTCCAGGGCGGGCAGGTCGACATAATCAACCGCGTCGAACCCAAGATCGTCGAACTGATCAAGCGCGTACCCGGCGTAACGATCCAGAACGTCGCCGGCCGTGGTCATTACGTGTTCATCATGCACTGCAACACCGCGCCGTTCGACAACAACGACCTGCGGCTGGCGCTGAAGTACGCCCTCGATCGCGAAGAGTTGGTCCAGAAGATTTTGCAGGGCTACGGCTCGGTCGGCAACGACACGCCGATCAACAAGGTCTACCCGCTCTTCACCGAAATGGAGCAGCGCACATACGATCCCGAAAAGGCCGCCTTCCATTACAAGAAGTCCGGCCATTCCGGTCCGGTTCTGCTGCGCACGTCGGACGTGGCCTTCCCGGGCGCCGTCGACGCCACCCAGCTCTATCAGCAGAGCGCCGCCAAGGCCGGCATAACCATCGAGGTGAAGCGCGAGCCCGGCGACGGCTATTGGTCCGAAGTCTGGAACAAGCAGCCCTTCTCGGCCTCCTACTGGGGCGGGCGGCCGACGCAGGACCAGATGTATTCCACCGCCTACTATTCCAAGGCGAACTGGAACGACACGCGCTTCTTCCGCGAGGATTTTGACAAGATGCTGCTCCAGGCGCGCGCCGAACTGGACGCCGAGAAGCGCAAGAAGATCTACGCCGACATGGGCATGATCGTGCGCGACGAGGGCGGCGTGATCACGCCGATGTTCAACGACTTCATCGACGCGACCAGCGCCAAGGTCGGCGGCTGGAGCCCGGACGGCAACCAGGAGATGATGGGCGGCTACGCCCTGTCCAAGTGCTGGCTCGTGGCCTGAGCCCGACCTTGCGCTCATGTCGTCACCCATCGTGAAGCTCGTGGCCCAGCGCATCGCGCTGGGCCTGCTCCTCCTTCTGGCCGTCTCGGTCCTTATCTTCGCCGGCACCCAGATCCTGCCCGGCGACGTTGCGCAGTCGATCCTCGGCCAGTCGGCGACGCCCGAGGCGCTCGCCAATCTGCGCGAGGAGATGGGGCTCAACGACCCCGCCTATATCCGCTACTTCAGGTGGCTGGGCGGCGTCGTCACCGGCGATCTCGGCACGGCGCTGTCGAGCGGTCAGGATATCGCCACTTCCATCGGCGGGCGGCTGTGGAACACGCTGTTTCTTGCCTTCTGGGCAGCGGTCGTGTCCGTGCCGTTGGCGATCATCCTAGGCCTGCTCGCCGTCCGCTACCGCAACGGCTTCGTCGACAAGCTGATCTCCGGCATGGCGCTGGCCTCCACCTCGCTGCCCGAATTCTTCATCGGCTATCTGCTGGTCTATTTCTTCGCGGTGAAGTTCCAGTGGTTCCCCGGCATCTCCACCGTCTATGACGGCATGCCCTTTCTGGATCGCATGCAGGCGATCGCCCTGCCGGCCACGGCGCTGACCCTCGTCGTTCTCGCCCACATGATGCGCATGACGCGCGCCGCCATCCTCAACGTCATGCAGTCCGCCTATGTCGAGACCGCCGAACTGAAGGGGCTGTCGGCCTTCGACGTGATCCGCAGGCATGCCTTCCCCAACGCAATCGCTCCGATCATCAACGTCGTCATGCTCAACCTCGCCTTCCTCATCGTCGGCGTGGTCGTGGTCGAGGTGATCTTCGTCTATCCGGGCATGGGCCAGTATCTCGTCGACCACGTCGCCAAGCGCGACGTGCCGGTGGTGCAGGCAGTCGGCCTTATCTTCGCTGCGGTCTATATCGGTTTGAACATCGTCGCCGACATCGGCGCGATCGTGGCCAATCCGCGGCTCAGGCATCCGAAGTGAGGCCGGCATGCTGGATCTGAAGAGAATACCCGCCGGCGCCTGGCTGGGCCTGGTCTTCACCACGCTGTTCATGGTCGCGGCGGTCTTCGCGCCGTGGATAGCGCCCTACGGGCTCGGCGAGATCGTCGGCAATGTTTGGGAACCGGCATCGGCGCAATACTGGCTCGGCACCGACAATCTCGGCCGCGATCTGCTGTCGCGCCTGATCTACGGCGCCCGCACCACCATCCTGATCGCCGTCCTGGCCACGGCCTTGTCCTTCACGCTCGGTTCCGTCCTCGGCTTCACAGCAGCCGTTGTCGGCGGCTGGTTCGACACGCTGATGTCGCGCTTCGTCGACCTGCTGATGGCCATCCCGACGCTGATCTTCGCCCTCGTCGTGCTTTCCGTCCTGCCTTCGACGCTGGTGACGCTCATCCTGGTCATGGGCATTCTCGATGCGACCCGCGTCTATCGGCTGTCGCGCGCGGTGGCTGTCGACATCAACGTCATGGATTTCGTCGAGGCAGCAAAGCTGCGCGGCGAAGGCTCGGCGTGGATCATCTTTCGCGAGATCCTGCCCAATGCCCTGTCGCCGCTGGTTTCGGAACTGGGCCTGCGCTTCATCTATGCCGTGCTGTTCCTTTCGGCGCTGTCCTTCCTCGGGCTAGGCGTGCAGCCGCCGCAGGCCGACTGGGGCGGCATGGTCAAGGAAAACAAGGACGGCATCGTCTTCGGCATACCGGCGGCGCTGATCCCGGCCGCCGCGATCGCAGCGCTGGCGATCTCCGTCAACCTGGTCGCCGACTGGGTGCTCAACCGCACCACCAGCCTCAAGGGAGGGCGCGGCTAATGGCCAAGGCTGGAATGCAGGCGAAGCCGGAAATCCTGCTCGACATCCGCAACCTTCGGATCGAGGCGAGGGTGTTTCCGCCGGGCGAAGCGCCCCGCGACATCACGCTCGTCGATGACGTGTCGCTGACGCTGAAGCGCGGCAAGGTGCTTGGCCTGATCGGCGAATCCGGCGCCGGCAAGTCGACCATCGGCCTGTCCTCGATGGGCTATGGCCGCGGCGGCTGCCGCATCACCGGCGGCGAGGTGATCCTCAATGGCCGCGACATCCTGAAATCCGGCAAATCCGGCATCCGCAAGCTGCGCGGCCGCGAGGTCTGCTATGTCGCGCAATCGGCGGCGGCGGCATTCAATCCGGCGCACCGGCTCATGGACCAGGTCGTCGAGGCAGCGCTTCTGCACGGCACGGCGACGAGAGCCGAGGCCGAAAGGCGCGCGGTTGCCCTGTTCAGAAAGCTCAGCCTTCCCGACCCCGAAAACATCGGCAGGCGTTTTCCGCACCAGGTCTCGGGCGGCCAGTTGCAACGCGTCATGACCGCCATGGCGCTATGCTCCGAGCCCGATTTGATCGTCTTCGACGAGCCGACCACCGCGCTCGACGTGACGACGCAGATAGACGTGCTCGCGGCCATCAAGGACGCGATCCGCGATACAGGGGTCGCGGCGCTCTACATCACCCACGACCTCGCCGTGGTGGCGCAGGTTGCCGACGAGATCATGGTGCTGCGCCACGGCAAGCTGGTGGAATGGGGCGGCACGCACCAGATCATCAAGGAGCCGCGGCAGGATTACACCAATGCGCTGGTGTCGGTGCACGAGATCGAGCACCGGGAGAAGAAGCCCGGCACGGCGCCTTTTCTTTCCGTGAAGAACGTGACAGCCGCCTATGGAGGCGGCACGGTCAAGGTGCTGAAGAATGTCAGCGTCGACATCTTCCCGGGCCAGACGCTCGCCGTCGTCGGCGAATCCGGCTCCGGCAAATCGACGCTGGCGCGGGCGGTCACCGGCCTTTTGCCGCCGTCGGAAGGCAGCGTCACCTTCTCCGGGCGCACGCTCGCCAACCGCCTGGCCGACCGCACGAAGGAAGACCTGCGGCAATTGCAGATGATCTACCAGATGGCGGACGTCGCCATGAACCCGCGCCAGACAGTCGGCGCCATCATCGGCCGGCCGCTGGAATTCTATTTCGATCTGCGTGGAAAACGGCGTGATCTTCGCGTGGCCGAACTCCTCGAAAAGATCGAGATGGGCAAGGGCTTCATCGACCGCTATCCGGCCGAACTGTCCGGCGGCCAGAAGCAGCGCGTCTGCATCGCCCGCGCGCTCGCCGCCAAGCCCAAGCTGATCATCTGCGACGAGGTGACGAGCGCCCTCGATCCGCTGGTCGCCAACGGCATCCTCAAGCTTCTGCTCGACCTGCAGCAGGAGGAAGATGTCGCCTATTTGTTCATCACCCACGACCTGGCGACCGTCAAATCCATCGCCGATTCTATCGCGGTCATGTATCGCGGCGAGGTCGTGCGCTACGGCCCGAAATCCGAAGTCCTGAAACCGCCCTTCGACGCCTATACCGACCTGCTCCTGTCATCGGTTCCCGAAATGGAGATCGGCTGGCTGGAGAAGGCGATCAAGGGCCGGCGCATGGAAAGCGCGGGGAATTAGTTCCACTGTGCGTCGCAATCGTGCGAATTGCGGACCGCCTTCGCGGTAAACTCTGTAGCGATGGCCGGTGAAGGCTAACGATGATGTCAACGATCGCAGCACCCGAATTCGCCATGTATCACGACGAATGGCACCTTTCTCCGATTCTGGACACGGGAGAGTTCGTTTTCTTTTCAGGACAGACGGACACGCGCCCGGACGGCACGGTCTCTGCCGACCCGGAGACGCAATTTCGCGACGCCTTTACATCGCTTGGCAAGAACCTTGCGGCCGCCGGCCTCGGCTTTTCCGACATCGTCGAAATGACCACGTACCACGTGGAGCTTCGCCGACATCTCCCCGCATTCATGAAAGTCAAAGACGAGCATATCCGCCCGCCCTATCCGGCCTGGACGGCAATCGGCGTCGTGGAACTGATCACACCGGGCACGATCATCGAGATACGCATCATTGCACGCAGGTCGAAGCCGGGGGCGTGACCTCCACTAGGAGCCGATCAAGCTGAGCGCTGCATTTTGGGTACCGTAGTCACGCGAAGCACCCCTATCTCGACCGCTGCCGCTGCCCAGGTTTCCTTAAACGCAATTCGAGCGAGGCGCGCGCCTTCCCATCTCAGACAAGCCAGTCCAGTTCGTAGGCGCGGATATAGTCGATCTGCATTTCGGCGGGCGTCGCCAGGCCGTCGGCGGGCGTTCCGGCAGTCCCTCCCACCGCCAGATTGGCCAGCATGTACATGGGTTCGTGCATGTCGTCCGGAGTGTCGGTGCGGAAGACCTCGACATCGTCGAAATACCAGACGAGTTCGTCTTCCGTCCACAGCAGCCCGTAATTGTGGAAACCTTCGGTGTTGGTCACATTGACCGCCGAGGACACCGTCGTGCGGTTGCCGGTCTCGTTGGAGTGCGCGCTGACATGGACCGTGTTCGGATCCTGTCCGCGCATCTCCACGATATCGAGTTCGGGAGGCCATGAGCCGTCCGCCGGCAGCAGCCAGAAGGCCGGCCAGACGCCGTGATTGTTCGGCATGTCGGCTCTCATCTCGAAATAGCCGTAGGTCTGGGAGAACGAGCCATACGTCGTCAGCAGCCCGGACGTATATTCGTGATTGTTGATATACGGCTGGATCGAATCCGGCGCCCTGGCCGCGGTGATCGTGAGGATGCCGTCATCGACGCTGAACGGGTTGACCGAGCTTGTCGGGCCGTAGTCGGCGTCGATATACCATTGCAGCTCGCCGTTCTCGGCGAGTGTGCTTCCGTTCGGCTGTCCCCACCAGAAATTCGTGTCCCAGGTGCCGCCCGAGCCGTCCCGGAGATCGAGCGTGTCGAACTCGTCCGAGAACGACAAGGCCAGCGCCGACCTGTCGAGGCTCAACTTGAACTGGCTTGGCGCAAGACGGTCCACGGTCGTGCCGGCGAAGACCAGAACCTCGCCCTCCCCCAGGTCGAGCCGCACGTCGCTTCCCGACTGGACCATGCCGGCCCTGACCTCGTCGAACGATGCGAAGCCGTAGCCGTTGAGGCGGACCTGGTCCTCGGCGGTGAAATCGCGGATCAGGTCGCTTCCGTTTCCCTGTGCGAAGACGAAGATGTCGCTCCCGGCTCCGCCCTTGAGGACATCGTCGCCCAGTCCGCCGTCGATCGTCTGCCGGCCCGAGCCGCCGGTGATGATGTTGTCGCCGGAGTTTCCGATGGCGTAGCGCCCGCTGCCGGTGACCGTCAGGTTCTCGATATTGGCCGGCAGCGTGTAGCTCATCCAGGTGCTGATCGTGTCGATGCCTTCGCCGGCCTGTTCGAAAGCCTTGTTCTTGGCCGAGTAGAGATAATAGATGTCGTCGCCGAGCCCGCCGAACATGGTCACGGCGACACTGCCGTCGCCCCACATCGAATCATTCCTGGCGCTGCCGTATAGCTGCGGGCCCGAATTCGTCGCCGAAAAATGATTGACCGAGGATCCGCTATAGGGAAGTGGGACGCCTTTGGCGTTCAGTACCGTAGCCATCGTTGTTTTCTGCTCCTGCGTCTCATGCTGCCTGCGGCAGGCTAGCATCCATGTCCCACCGGTGCGACCGGGTTCCCGTTAACGTTGTGCAACACCGGGTAACAGAGCTGCGTTCCAAGGCCCCGATCGGGCTTTGTCCTTCGGGTCATGTAACGGTGTCTCCATGTTAGAAGGCGCACCTCTCCGTTGCCACGCCCGCTTCCGCGTCTGGCCATTGTGGGAAGCGGCGCATGGCAACCACGCCGATTATTTTAGTTATTTGACGCGCTGCCATGCGCCGCCGGCGTTTTCTCCCCTTGCCGCTCCCGGCCCATGCCCTGTCCCGGTATTCTGGGACAAGGAGCGGGCGCACAGGTTCGACCCGGGGCCGGAGCGCCCCGCACGACCATGCGGGAGTCATCTCCGGCGCCACACTTGCCTGGATGCCGGTCGTGCACACCCGTTCCCACCAGCAAGCTGCCGGGATGCAGTATGCGGGCATTGAGGGAGGGTGTGGACAAAGTCGAGGAAAACATTCCTGACAGATGCTGACATGATGGGGCGGCGATAAGCGACATGGGCAAACCACACGATCATCGCCTATGTGCGAGATACGCCTTGCAGTCGTGGAGGTAGTGCCGACCTCCTTTCTCCCCGCGCGGGAAAATAGGCGCCAGCGCCAGCGTCTCACCACACCCACTCGCCCTTGCCGAGCACAGTTACCGCCTCGATGATCCGGCCAAAGCTGGCGCGGGCCCGCGCAGCCGTATGCCGCGCCCTGAGATAGCCGTGCACCAGCCCCGGCTCCTCATGCCACCACGCTTTGCCGCCCTCCGCCTGGATGCGGCTGCCATAGGCTTCGCCGTCGGAGGATAGCGGATCGCACTCGGCGGTGATGATCACCGTCGGCGGCAGATTGGCGAATTCGGCGTCGGCGAGCGGCGCGAGCGTGATATCGCCGGTGCGGTCGACGCCCCCGGTGCGGATGTCCCGGTAAAAATCCAGGTCGCGCACGGTGAGCATCGGCGCTTCGGCATGGACCACATAGGAGCCCTTCGAGGCGTCGCCACCTAGGCCCGGATAAATCAGCACCTGTCCGATCGGGTGGCGCTTATGGCCGCGCGTCGCGTGGCTGACCGCGGCCGCGAGATTGCCGCCGGCCGAATCGCCGCAAAGCAGAATCGCCTGGCTGTAGGTCGCCGCCGCCCACTCGAAGGCGCTGATCGCGTCGTCGAAGGCCGCCGGATGGACATGCTCCGGCGCCAGCCGGTAATCGACCGACACCACCTCATAGCCGCTGCCCGCGCACAATTCGGCGCAGACATCGTCATGGCTGTCGAGCCCGCCGAGGATGAACCCGCCGCCATGGAAATAAAGCACCATCGACGCCGCTTCCGGCGCGGCGGTGCGGTAGATGCGGATGGGAATCGCGTGGGTCGGCGTGCTGATCGCCGAATCTTCGGCCGCCGCGCCTTCGGGATAGCCGGCATGGAAACCCCGGCACATCGCATCATAATTCGCGCGATGATCGTCGATCGTCTCGCCGCCGGTGGGCGGGTAATAGGAATTGGTGCGCTCGATGAACGCCCAGGTCTCCGCATCGATCAGTTTCTCGTAATCGATCATGGCGATCGTTTGCCGACTCCCTTGCACTTCAGTTGCGGCCGCCGACCTGTCTTCGACCTGGCGCCCTACGAGTTCGAAAATCGGTCGATCACCCAAAGCCACGTTCCGTCACCCTGGCGGCGGGCGACCTCAGCGCTGATGCTGCCGTCGGGAAAACGTGTAGAGGTGAGCGCCAAGTCTCCGCTGACGACGGCGGCGCGCTGCTCCCCGAGCTGGAACTTGCGCCCTGATGCGATGATCTCCGCAAAGAAGGTGCGGATTGAATCCTTCCCCTCCGTCAACCCATCGCCGCTGTCGATGATGGCGCCAGGTTCATAGAGCGCCACCATTCCATCCAGATCACCGGCCCTCTGTCGCGTGACTAGAAAACGCTCAAGATCCTGCGGATCGTGAGCCGGCTCAGTTTCATCAGCCACGGCGGCTCCTCTCGAAAACGATGGCGGCCTACCTGCCCTTCCAGACCGGATCGCGCTTCTCTGCAAACGCGCGAAATCCCTCCTGGTTGTCCTCCGACGCATAAAGTTCGTCCACCGTGCGGAATTTGCGCTTGGTGATCCAGTTCATCGCGTCCTGGAATTCCATCGCCTCGGCGCGCCGCGCGACCTCCTTGATCGCGGCGAAGACCAGCGGCGGCCCGCCGGCGAGCAGGCGCGCGATCTCCCAGACGCGATCTTCCAGCTTCTCCTTCGGCAGCACCTCGTTGACCAGCCCCCAGCGATGCGCCTCCGCGACGTCCATCCAGCGCCCGGTCAGCAAAAGATCCATCGCGACATGATACGGAATGCGCTTCGGCAGCTTGACGGTCGCGGCATCCGCCAGCGTGCCAGCCTTGATCTCGGGCAGCGCAAAGCTCGAATGATCCGACGCATAGATCAGGTCGCAAGACAGCGCGAGTTCGAACCCGCCGCCGACCGCCATGCCGTTGACGCAGGCGATCACCGGCTTGTTCATGTCGCGCAGTTCCTGCAGGCCGCCGAAGCCGCCGACCCCATAATCGCCATCGACCGCGTCGCCGCCGGCTGCAGCCTTCAAATCCCAGCCTGCGCTGAAAAACTTGTCGCCCGCGGTCTTCACGATGGCGACGCGCAGTTCCGGATCGTCGCGGAATGCCTGAAAGGTCTCGCCGAGCTTTCGCGACGTGGCCAGGTCGATTGCGTTGGCCTTCGGCCGGTCGAGCGTGACTTCGAAAACGCCGCCCTCGCGTCGGGTACAAATAACGTCTGACATCAATTCTCTCCCTTGGCGCTAACCTGCGCGACTCCCTCCCCTTGCGGGGAGGGTGGCTTCCCCGGGTCTTGCCTTCGGCAAGCCCAAGGACAGGCTCCGGGCCGGGTGGGGGTGGCGCAGAATACTGTGTCGGCGCAGAACCGAGCGCTTCGTCTCCACCCCCCCTCCGTCGCCTCCGGCGACACCTCCCCCGCAAGGGGGAGGAGGGCGCCATCATCATCAGCGCATCGGCAATCCACGCGCCCTTGCCCTCGCAGCAAACGATCAGCGGGTTGATATCCAGCTCCTCGATCTTATCCGAGTTTTCCAGCACAAACGCCGCGATCCCCAGAATAGCCTCGATCGCCGCGTCGAGATCGGCCTTCGGCCTCCCCCGATAGCCATCCAGCAGCGGAAACAGTTTTAGGCCGCGCAGCTCCGCCTCGATATCTCCGCGCGTCGCCGGCAGCATCAGCGTTGCGGAATCCTTCAGCAACTCCACCAGCACGCCCCCAGAGCCGATGGTCATGACCGGACCGAATATCGGGTCGCGCGTGAAGCCGACGATGAGTTCGGCGACCCCGCCCTGCACCATGCGCTCGACATAGAGGCCAATGCCGAGCGTCAACAGCGCCGCGGCCGCCGCCTGTACCTCTTCGGCGGATTTCAGGTTGAGCCTGACTGCGCCCAGTTCGCTCTTGTGGGCAACGCCCAGCGCCTTGAGCGCGGCCGGGAAACCGATTTGCTCGGCGGCGGCAACGGCTTCCTCGGCCGTAGCAGCGCGGCAGCCAGGCGGGACCGGAAGGTTTGTCTGGATGAGCAGGGCTTTGGCCTCGGCTTCGTCGAGTGTGAAAGCCCCCCTCACCGTCTCGGGCTCCGCCCGAGCCACCTCTCCCCACTCCGTGAGGGCGAGGAACTGCCACTCGCGAAGGCCTCGACGGACTGGGTTCCTCTCCCCCGGGCAGGGGGAGAGGTGGTTTGCGAAGCAAACCGGTGAGGGGGTGTTTTGAACATATCCGCCGTCGCAATCGGCTGAGCCACTGCCGCTTTCCACCTCTCCCCGATAAACGCCGCCGCCTCGACCGCTTCCATCGCTTCGACGATCCCGTGCAACGGCACGATGCCGCGCCGGAAAAGCTCGGCGGCATGCTCTTCCGGCAGGTTTTCCAGCATCGAGGCGACGATCGCGCCGCGCGCGCCATTGGTCTTCAGCGCAGCCTCGAATGCCCGCACGGTGGGCCACCAATCGGCGTCGGAGCAGCGGTCGTTGCGCGGAAAATCCAGCACCAGCATGTTGAAATCGAACCCGCCGGAGACCATCGCCGTGAAGGTGTCGGTCATCGCCGGTTCGTTGTTCCAGATGAAGGTGTGGTAATCGAGCGGATTGGCGACTGCCACCAGAGGGCCGAGTGTCGATTTCACATGCGCCCGGTGCGCCTCGGTGAGGGCGGGGAAACGGACTTTTCGCCCTTCGGCGGTGTCGGCCATCACCGAAGCCTCTCCGCCGGAACAGCTCATCGAGGAAAGCGCGTAGCCGGAAAGCGGGCCGCCGGCATGCAGCAGCTTCAGTGTTTCGAGGAAGGCCGGGATCGAACCGGCCCGCGCAATGCCGAGCCGCTTGAGGAAGGCTTCGCTAGCCGCGTCCGACCCGGCGAGCGAAGCCGTATGCGAGATCGTGGCGGCCCGCGCCTGCTCCGACCGCCCAACCTTCATCGCCACGATCGGCTTGTTCAGCTCCCGCGCCCTGGCCGCCAGCCGTTCGAAACCAGCGGCTGAATCGAAACCTTCAATGTGCAGGCCGAGGCAGGAGACGCGGTCGTCCTCGATCAGGCCGAGCGCCATTTCGGACAAGCCAGTCTGTGCCTGGTTGCCGGCCGTCATCAGGAAGGAGATCGGCAGGCCGCGCTTCTGCATGGTGAGATTGCAGGCGATGTTGGACGACTGCGTGATGATCGCCGCACCGCGCGTACCAGGCTCCAATCGCCGGCCGCCATGTTGGTCCGGCCACAGCAGCGCGCCGTCGGCATAGTTGATAAGGCCGTAGCAGTTAGGTCCAATGACCGGCATGTCGCCGGCTGCTTCGACCAGTTCGGTCTGCAGCCGGTCGCCGTCCTCGTCATCGGCGCCGGCCTCGCGAAAACCGGCGGCGAAGCAGATCGCGCCGCCCGCCCGGCGCGCCGCAAGCTCGCACACGACATCTATTGTGGCGAAACGGTTGACGCCGATGAACACCGCATCCGGAGAGCCCGGCAGGTCGGCGACCGAGCGGTAGGCCTTCACGCCCTCGATTTCGTCCTTCTTCGGATGCACCGGCCAAATGTCACCGGGAAAGCTCATCTTCAGCGACTGCCTGACGACATTGGTGGCGAACGCGCCGCCGCCGATCACGGCGATGGATTTCGGACGCAGCAGGCGTTCAAGACGGTGCATGGCATGCGCCTCCCCTTCTCCCCTTGTGGGAGAAGGTGTCGCCGAAGGCGACGGATGAGGGGTGTTGGACGGAGTGCCAGGCTGGAGCACCCTTCATCCGACCTCGCTTCGCTCGGCCACCTTCTCCCACAAGGGGAGAAGGGAAATCCAGGTCCACCATCATCCCCCCACCGCCCTCAGCATCGCCCGCGAAATAATATGCCGCTGGATCTCGCTGGTGCCCTCCCAGATCCGCTCCACGCGCGCGTCGCGCCAAATGCGCTCCAGCGGCAGATCGTCCATGAGGCCCATGCCGCCATGTATTTGGATCGCCTCGTCGGCGACGAAGGCAAGCATCTCCGTGGCTTTCAGCTTGGCCATCGCCATGTCCTGGTCGGTGACGGTGCCCTGGTCGTATTTCCAGCCGGCTTCGAAAACCATCAGGTCGGCGGCCTTCAATTCGGTCGCCATGTCGGCGAGCTTGAACGACACACCCTGGAACTTGCCGATCTGCTGGCCGAACTGCTCTCGGTTCGCGGCATATTCGACGGCATGGCCGAGCGCGCGTTCGGCGCGGCCGAGACAGGTCGCGGCAACCTGCAGCCGCGTCGCGCCCAGCCAGGAATTGGCGACCTCAAAACCCTTGTGAACCTCGCCGAGCACTTGTTCCTTCGGCAGCCGGCAATCGTCGAATTCGAGGATCGAATTGGTATAGCCGCGATGCGAGACGTTGCGGTAGCCCTCGCGCACGGTGAAACCGGGCGTGCCCTTGTCGACGAAGAAGGCGGTGATCTTCTTGCGCTTGCCGTGCGGCGAATCTTCCTCCCCCGACGCCATGAACACGATGGCGAAATCGGCGATATCGGCGTGGGAGATAAAATGCTTGGTGCCGTTGAGCACCCAGTCGTCGCCGTCCTGAACGGCAGTCGCATTCATGCCGCGCAGGTCGGAACCGGCGCCGGGTTCGGTCATCGCCAGGCAGTCGGATTTCTCGCCTCTAACACATGGGAAGAGATATTTTTCGCGCTGTTCCGGCGTGCCGGCCAAAAGTATGTTCGAAGGCCGCGCCACGCAGGTCCAATGCAGCGCATAATTGGCGCGGCCGAGCTCCTTCTCGTAGAGCAGCCAAGTCACCGTATCGAGCCCGGCGCCGCCGACGTCTTCGGGCATGTTGGCCGCATAAAGCCCGGCCTCGATCGCCTTTGCTTTCAGCTCATCGATCAGCTCGCGTCGCAGAACGCCGGCCCGCTCCACCTCCGCCTCATGCGGATAAAGCTCGTTCTCGACAAAGGCGCGGGTCGTGTCGACGATGAGCCGCTGTTCTTCCGATAGGCCGAAATCCATGTTCACATCACCTGTTGCGAGGTTGACCGGTGCGTTGTGCGTCCTTCGACAAGCTCAGGATGAGGGAGGCTGGTGCCAACCTCAACGGCAAGGCCGGGCACCACCGGCCTCACCATTTCGCTGGCCTCTCAGGATGAGGCAGGTCTGCACCCAACCTTAATATGCTGGCCAGCACCAGCCTCCCTCATCCTGAGCTTGTCGAAGGACGCACGACCACCGCCTCAGCCCTTCTTTTTCTTCAACTTCCCCGCCTTGGCCTTCTCCGCAGCCTTCGACCCAGGCTTCTTCGCCAGCTTCGCCAGCCGCTTGGTATAGTCGTTATGCAGCGCGCCGGCGCCCCAGCCCTTGCCCTTGTTCTGTTTGCCCAGCGCATCCATGATCGCGACCAGATTGTCGTCGCGGATTTTTTTCGAGCTCGCGGATCGACAGGCCGTGCGCCTGGTCGTCCGATTGCGTCGCGATGAGATCGACCAGCTCGTCGTTGAATTCCGGCACGTCCATCAGCTTGGTCCACGGCCATTTCAGGCACGGCCCGAACTGCGCCATGAAATGGCGCATGCCGGCCTCGCCGCCCGCCACGCGATAGACCTGGAACATGCCCATCTGGGCCCAGCGCAGGCCGAAGCCGTAGCGCATGATGTCATCGAGTTCCTCGACGGTGCAGATGCCGTCCTTGATCAGCCACAGCGCCTCGCGCCATGCCGCTTCGAGCAGGCGGTCGCCGACGAAGGCCTCGATCTCCTTGCGGATCACCACCGGCTTCATGCCGATCGAGGCGTACATTTCCTTGGCGACTTCGATCGCCTCCGGCAGCGTGTCCTTGCCGCCGACGATCTCGACCAGCGGCAGCAGATAGACCGGGTTGAAAGGATGGCCGACGACCAGCCGCTCCGGATATTTCATGGCGGTCTGCATGTCCGACGGTTTGATGCCGGAAGTCGATGAGCCGACGATGGCGTTGACCGGCGCGTGCGCGTCGATCTCGGCCAGCACCTTGTGCTTCAGGTCCAGCCGCTCCGGCACGCTTTCCTGAATGAAGTCGGCATCGGCCACCGCTTCCGCGATGGTCTTGGCGAAGGTCAGCTTCCCCTCTTTCGGCAGCCCATCCGGCAGCATCTGCCTGTAGGCCCGGCGCGCGCCCTTCATCACCTCGCCGACCTTTCGCGACGCTTCCGGGTCGGGATCGTAGATCGAGACGTCGATGCCGTTGAGCAGCAGCCGCGCCACCCACCCCGCGCCGATGACCCCGCCACCTATGGCTGCGGCCTTGCCGATGATGCTCATGCAGATGCTCTTTGTCTGGCGATTTCGGGGTTGACGAGCGGCACGCGCTCGCCGGGTCGGATGACGGCCGGATCGTAGGCTTTTCGTGAAAACACCTCGATCACGAACGGACGGAAGAACTCGATCGGCAGGGTGTCGTAATCCGGATCGAAGCTCGACTGGTCCCAGCGCTCGCAGAACTGGTCGCAATCGTCGAAATAGGCATGCCCCGCAAACCTGTCGCGCGCATGCGGATTGCCGCCGAGATGGTGCGCGTAATAGAGGCGCTGGAAATCGCCGTGCTTCTCGACCGTCCAGAAGCATTGCTCGCGCACGAACGGCTTCACAATCGCCGCGGCATATTCGTCGTGATTGTAGGGTGCGTAGATGTCGCCGATGTCGTGCAGGAGCGCGCAGGCTATCCAGTCCGTATCGGCGCCGTCGCGAAAAGCGCGGGTCGCCGCCTGCAGCGAATGGCCCAGCCGCGTGATCTTGTAGCCGGACAGGCCCTCGTCCAGTTGCACCAGCGCATCGAGCAGCCGGTTGCCGGTCTTCGCGGCATATTCGGTCTCATGCGCAGTCAGGAATTCGTACTCCTCGCGCGTGCCGTCCTTCATCGCCGTGAACTTGACCGTTTTCATCGATGCCTCCTTCAAGCGGCAGCGAGCGGCGGGCGCTTGGTGAGGTTGAGCTTCTTGCGCACCTCGTCGGGGCCGATCACCCGCGCGCCCATGCTCTCGACGATGGTCACGGCGCGCTCGACCAGCTGCGCGTTGGTCGCCAGCACACCCTTGTCGAGCCACAGATTGTCCTCGAGTCCGACGCGAACATTGCCGCCGGCGAGCACTGCCGCCGCGACATAAGCCATCTCGTTTCGGCCGAGCGAGAATGCGGACCATGTCCAATCCGACGGCACGTTGTTGACCATCGCCATGAAGGTGTTGAGATCGTCCGGCGCACCCCATGGCACGCCCATGCAAAGCTGCACCAGCGCATCCGGCTTGAGCACACCTTCGCTTACCAGTTGCTTGGCGAACCACAGATGCCCGGTATCGAAAGCCTCGATCTCCGGTTTGACGCCCAGCGCCGTCATCATGCCGCCCATGGCGCGCAGCATGCCCGGCGTGTTGGTCATCACATAATCCGCTTCGTTGAAGTTCATGGTGCCGCAATCGAGCGTGCAGATTTCCGGCAGGCACTGGCGCACATGCTCCATGCGATTGGCCGCGCTGCCCATGTCGGTCCCCTGCTCCTTCAAAGGCAGCGGCGCCTCGGGCGGACCGAACACCATGTCGCCGCCCATGCCGGCGGTCAGGTTCAGGACGACATCGACCTTGGCGTCGCGGATGCGCTCCGTGACCTCGCGATAGAGATGGACGTCGCGGCGCGGCTTGCCGGTTTCGGGATCGCGCACATGGCAATGGACGATCGCGGCGCCGGCCTTTGCGGCGTCGATCGCCGCGTCTGCGATTTGCTTTGGCGAGCGCGGCACATGCGGGCTGCGGTCCTGTGTCCCGCCCGAGCCGGTCACGGCGCAGGTAATGAAGACCTCGCGGTTCATGGCTAGCGGCATGTCTCTCTCCCAACAATACAGAGGGCAATCATGACCGACTTGCGAAAAGCTGTTTTGCATTTTACGAAGTCTGCATGACCAAAGACGAAACACCGTCGATCTTTTCGCCTGAGCGCGCGCCGATCAAGGTGACGTTCCTGATCTTCTCGGGTTCGTCGATCATGTGCGTGGCCTCCGCCGTCGATCCGCTGCGGGCCGCCAACCGGATTTCAGGCGACACGCTGTTCGACTGGAAAACGGTCTCGGCCGACGGTGAGCCGCCGGTCACCACCTCCGGCCTTCCGGTCGCCGTCAGCGGGCGATTCAATCCGGCGGAAAAAACCGACGTGCTGATCGTTGTCGGTGGCTTCGGCACCAGGACCCAGGGCACGCCGGGCCTGGTGTCCGGCATTGGCCGTGCGGCTCGTAGCGCCCGCGCCTGCGGCGGCGTCGAAGCCGGCACATGGCTCGTCGCCCGCGCCGGCCTTCTGGAAGGCCGCGCCGCCACCACCCACTGGGAAGACATGGAAGACTTTGCCGCCGCCTTCCCCGGCACCGACGTCCGGCCTGACCGCTATGTCATCGACGGTCCCGTCTTCACCACCGGCGGCGCGTCGCCGACCTTCGACCTGATGCTGCATCTGATCCGCACCCGGCTCGGCATGGCGGTGGCGCTCGATGTCGCCAGCGTCTTCATCTATGACCAGGCACGTGCCGCGACCGATGCGCAGCCGCTCGTCTCGCTCGGCCGCCTCGACGGCTACGACCCGCGGCTGGCCCAGGCTATTCGCCTGATGGAGTCGCATGTCGACCGTCCCCTGACAGTCGCGGCAATCGCCAAGCGCGCCGGCGTCACCGCCCGCACCCTGGAGAGCATATTTGGCAGATCCATCGGCGAGACGCCTGGCGCCTACTACCTGCGGCTGCGGCTCAACACCGCCCGCCGGCTGGTTCTCGACACGCGCGAACCGATGGCCAACATCGCCGAGCGAACCGGCTTTACCAGCGCCGCCGGCTTCTCGCGGGCGTTTTCCAAAACCTTCGGTGAAGCCCCGGTGAGAATGCGCCGGGGATAGGCCCTTTTCGCGTGGTTGGCTCGTCTAAGGGATCGGAAATCTATCCACGGGTGCGAAACCGCGCGTTCACTTTTTGCGCGCGACGATCCAGTCGGCGGCCCCGGCAAGATCATTGAAAACCGCGGTCGGCCGCGGGTCGAAGCGCGTTTCATCGCCGGGTCGGTACTTGCCCGTGCGCACCAGAAGCGCGCTCGATAGCCCGGCGTCGAGCGCGCCCGCGACATCGCCTTCTGCATCGTCGCCGACCATGACCGCCTCTCCCGGCGGGCAATTCATGCTAAAAGCGCTGCCTGGAAGAAGTCCGGCGACGGCTTGCCGAGGACCGTCGCCTGCCGCTGGCAGGCAAATTCCAACGCGGCAACGAACGGGCCGGCATCGAGGCTGAGCCTGCCGTCGGCGTCCTTGAACGCCCTGTTGCTGGCCAGCGCCAGGAAGTCCGCGCCTTCGCTCAATTCCCTAAATGCTTGATTCAATGCGGTATAATCGAGCGTCTCGCCGACATCGCCAATGACCACAGCGCGCCTGCCATGCGCCGGCAGGCCTTCGAACTCGGCCTCGAGATTGGGATGAACCAGCAGATGCGGCGACAACCGGCGCTTGACAAGCCATTCCCGCGCCGCCCGCGCCGGCGTGAAAAGCTCATCCGCCGGAACGGAAATGCCGAAGCCGGCCAGCCGATCGAGAACGGTCCGTCTCGTCGACCGCGTCGTGTTGCTGACGAACCGCAACGGCAGTCCCGCCTCGCGCAGCCGCACCACGGCATCGACCGCGCCCGGTATCGCCCTGTCGCCATCGTAGATGACGCCGGCAAGATCCAGAAGCACACCGCTGATCATCGCCCAAAGATGGCCAAGCCGGCACGAGAGGTCAAACCCTCCCGTCCCACTTCGCACATTGGGTCAGGCAGCGCGCTGGTGCTCGTCGTCGCCGATCAGCGACCGCACCCTGTCGGCGAGCTTCGCCTCCAGCCGATCCTTGACGATTCGATTGAATGTATCGGCCTCGTCTATCTCGTTCGCCGGCAGCGAAAGCAGTAGATCGACAATCGAATCGGCTTCTGGCCGAGACAGCAACGCCTCGATTGCAGGTTCGCGATGACCGATTGCGGTGAGTCTTTCAGCGTCCCTTTTCATGCCGCCAAGATGCCTGTTGGGGGCGGCGCGTTGAAGGCAAGATCGGGGCAATTGGGCGGCGAAATGGAAAATCTTTTCCCTCGCCGCCCCGGCGCGGGTCAGACGTAGCGGTTGACGATGTTCTCCAGATATTCCTGGCGGCCGGACTTCGGCTGCGGGTCGAGGCCTTCCTTCAGCACCCACTCGGAAATCTGCTCCAGCGTACGCCCGCCCTTGAGCATGGCCTGTGCCCCGCCTTGGGTCCAGCCGGCATAACGCTCTTCCAGCGGACCGGACAGCGCCTTGTCCTCGATCATTTTCGCCGCCGCCTTCAGCCCGCGCGCGCAGCAATCCATCCCGCCAATATGAGCGATCAGCAGATCCTGCGGATCGAGCGACTGGCGCCTTAGCTTGGCGTCGAAATTGGTGCCGCCGGTGGTGAAACCGCCGGCCTGGAGCACATGGTAGTAAGCGAGCGCCATTTCCGGGACGTTGTTGGGGAACTGGTCGGTGTCCCAGCCCGACTGGTAGTCATTGCGGTTCATGTCGATGGAGCCGAAGATGCCAAGCGCGTTCGCCAGCGCCAGTTCGTGCTCGAACGAGTGCCCGGCGAGGATCGCGTGGCCCTGCTCGACGTTGACCTTCACCTCCTTCTCCAGGCCGAAATCCTTCAGGAAGCCGTAGACGGTGGCCACGTCGTAATCGTACTGATGCTTGGTCGGCTCCTGCGGCTTGGGTTCGATCAGGATCGTGCCCTTGAAGCCGATCTTCTTCGCATAGTCGACGACCATGGATAGGAATCGTCCCGCCTGCTCCCGCTCTCGCTTGAGGTCGGTGTTGAGCAGCGTCTCGTAGCCCTCGCGTCCGCCCCACAGCACGTAGTTTTCGCCGCCGAGCCTTTGGGTCACGTCGATGCACGACTTCACCGTTGCGGCCGCATAGGCGAACACGCTCGGGTCGGGATTGGTCGCCGCGCCCGCCATATAGCGGCGGTGCGAGAACAGGTTCGCCGTGCCCCAGAGCAGTTTTGTCCCGGTCTTCTCCATCTTGCCCGCGAAATAATCGCCGATCTCGTCGAGACGGGCAGCGCTTTCGGCGAAGGTGCTGCCTTCCGGCCGCACATCGGCGTCATGGAAGCAGAAATACGGCACGCCGAGCAGCGAGAACATCTCGAACGCCACATCGGCCTTCAGTTTCGCCAGCTCCATCGTGTCGCCGAACCATGGGCGCTCGAAGGTCTGGCCGCCGAATGGATCGCCGCCCGGCCAGGCGAAGGAATGCCAATAGGCGACAGCGAACCGGAGATGGTCCTCCAAGCGCTTACCGAGAACGAGCTCGTCGGGGTTGTAGTGGCGATAGGCGAGCGGATTGGTCGAATCCGGCCCTTCATATTTTGCTTTGCTGACGTCGCCGAAGAAACCAGTGGTCATCACGAAACTCCTTTGATGGCTGGATAGAGCGCCCGGTAGCGCTCATAGGCATGCGCATATGCGCCGCCGAGTTTAGCGTCGGGTTCGATCGTCTCGGCGGTGGCCGGTGCGGCGCAGACCTCGTACGGATCGGCATTCTCGGCGGCGATCAGGCCTAGCCGCGCGGCTCCGTAGGCCGCGCCGAAATCTCCATCCGCTGGAATGTCGACGGGAATCTGCAGCGCGGTGGCGATCGCCTTCAGCCAGTAGCGCGAGCGGGAGCCGCCGCCGATCGCGGTGACGCGGCTGAGTTCGGTGCCTGCCTGGTGCAGCGCCTGCTGGCTGTCGCGGAAGGCGAAGGCGACGCCCTCGACCACGGCCTGCGTCAGCACCGCCCGGCTCGATTCATGGCCGAGGCCCGCGAAAACGCCGCGGATCGCCGCGTCGTTGTGCGGTGTCCGCTCGCCCGAAAGATAGGGCAGGAAGGTGACGCCGGTAGGCGCTTTCAGCGCCTCGCCGAGTTCGCCGGTCAGGTCGCCCGCCTCTTTGCCGGTAATTTCCGACAGCCAGTTCAACGAATCGGTCGCCGACAGGATGACGCCCATCTGATGCCAGGCATTGGGCAGCGCATGGCAGAAGGTGTGGACGGCGCTTTCGGGGTTAGGCAGGTAGGAGCCGTTGGCGGCGAACAGCACGCCCGAGGTGCCGAGCGAGACAAAGGCATGGCCGGGCCGCACCGTGCCCATGCCGCAGGCCGACGCGGCGTTGTCGCCGGCGCCGCCCGCAACGACCACGCCGGCGTTCATGCCCCAGCGGCTCGCAAGTTCGGAGCGCAGCGAGCCCGCCTGCTCGGTGCCTTCGACCAGGCCGGGCATCTGCCGCTCGTCCAGCTCGGTCGCGGCGAGCAGTTCCGGCGACCACTTGCGGGCGGCCACGTCGAGCCATGATGTGCCGGCCGAATCCGACATTTCCGACATATGTTCGCCGGTCAGCCACAGCCGCAGGTAATCCTTGGGAAGCAGCACCCAGCGCACCTTGGCGAAGACCGCAGGCTCGTTGTTCTTGACCCAGGCAAGCTTGGGTGCGGTGAAGCCGGGGAACACGATGTTGCCGGTGATCTTCCGGAAGCGCGGATCGGCGTCGAGCTTCGCCGCCTCGGCATGGCTTCGCGTATCGTTCCAGAGGATGCAGGGACGGAGCACCTGATCGCGCTCATCGAGAAGCGTCGCGCCATGCATTTGACCGGACAGGCCGATGCCTTTCACGGCGGCCAGTTCGGCCGCGTGTTGCGCCTTGAGTTCGCCGACAGCCTCTTCGGTGGCTCGGATCCAGTCGGCGGGATCCTGCTCGGACCAGCCGGAACGGGGGCGCGAGACCTCCAGCGCGCCATGGCCGGAGCCGATGACCTTCTGGTCTCCGTCTATCAGCAGCGCCTTGACGCCGGACGTCCCGAGATCGAGTCCCAGATACATGACAATTCCTCCCGGTCAGGCCGGTTCGCCGATCGCCCGCGACATCTTCCTCCCGCGGGCACATCTCTCATAGCAAAAAAACCGCGACTGAAAACCGGCTGCAGAAGAATTTTTTCGCGGCCCGCAAAAATTCTGGTCCGACCACATTGTGGTACGGCCAGAATAGCAATTTGCGATTGTGCACCGGTCCGAATTGTGGCTTTATCGCGGCGGGCATGAAACCGGGGGTGTAAGCGCATAGCGGCGTCACGCGCGATGCCGGAAATTTGAGGGGAAGGCGATGAGACGCCATGCCCAAGGTCGCGTCGAAAGCGACATTCCCGATACGGCGGCTGCACCACTCAGCGACCCAAACAAGCAACGGCATTTCCAGTTGCGCCGATTGAGCTTGCTCGCCTCGACCGGTCTTACCATGGCCTTTTTCGGGACTGGGCCCGCGCTTGCCGCGTGCAATAACCATGACCCGGCAACCGGCCAGACCGTCACCTGTGATGCTTCCGCATCCAACCCGGACACCACGCGAGTTGAAGCGGCGGCCGGCAGCACCGATGTGACCGTTATCGTCCAATCGGGGGCTGCGCTCGACGTCACGAATATCAACGGTATCTTCGTTCGGGACCAAAGCGAGGTCACCAACGAGGGCGGCATCACAGTCACCGGCGACACGTTCGACGGCATCCGCTTTGACGGCAATAACACGATCACCAACAGCGGTACGATTACGACGAATGGGCTTCTGTCGGAAGGCATGTTCTCCGACGGGGGCGACAACAATGTCGTCCTCAACACCGGCACGATCGTCACCAACGGAGACGACTCACAGGGAATCCTGCTTTTCACCGGCTCGACCGGTAACATGGTCACGAACGAGGGTACCATCACCACGAACGGAGATAACTCCGTCGGCATGGAGGCGGTCGGCAACGACAATGCCTTCACGAATTCCGGGATAATTACGACATCGGGCTCAAGCGCGAACGGCATTCTCGCGACGGGTGCGAACAACACGATCACCAATGCGGCCAGCGGCGCCATCACCACGGCCGGAGCAACGGCACACGGCGTCATCAGCAACGGTTCGAACAATACGTTGACGAACAGCGGCTCTATCAGTGTCTCGGGTCCGAACGCGCATGGTATCAACTGGCTCGGCGCCACGCTCGGAATAGTCACCAACGCCGGGACCATTACCGTGACCGGGGCCGGCGGACTCGGCGCCTTCTTCAGTTCCCCTGCCGCTTTCACCAACACCGCGACCGGTTCGGTCGTCAGCCAGCAGGCGAATGGCATCATCGTCAATGGCGGCGGTACGGTTGACAATGCGGGCGAAATCAGTGGCCAGCAGGCGGGCGTTGTGGCGGCCAATGGCCCGACAGCCTTGACCAATATGGGTACGATCACCGGGGTAACTGCAGAAGGCGTTTTGTTCCTGGGCGACTTCGACGACAGCCTGACGAATACCGGCACGATCAGCGGCGCCGGCACGGCCGTGAGCATGGGCGGCGGTGACGATACGCTGACGATGAACGACGGCACCATTGACGGCGCCGTCGACCAGGGTGACGGGGCAGACCGAGCCGTGATCAACGGCGGCACGATTACCGGCAATGTACAGCAAGGAAACGGCACTGACGATTTTCGGATGACCGGCGGGGTGATCCAGTCGCTTAGCCAAGGCGACAACCTCGACACTTTCACGATGTCCAGCGGCCGCATCATCGACTTCTTCGAGGACGGTGACCATGCGGTGATGACCGGCGGCCGGATCGGGCGCGTCAACATGAAGCTCGACGACAATCTGTTCGACATGTCGGGCGGAGTGATCGACCGCAACCTCGTCGCCGGATTCGGCAACGACACCATCATCCTTTCCAACGGAACCATCGGCGGAAATATCAGCGTCAGCGGCGGCACCGACAGCGTAACCGTGACGGGCGGCTCCGTCGGCGGCAGCGTGCTGACGAGCTTCGGCGCCGACACCTTCACCTGGGACGGCGGTGGCATCATCTATGGCGCGATCGACCTCGGCGGCGACGACGACACGGCGACGCTCGCCAACCTCACCAATGCCAACCTTGGCACAACTACGCAGATTACCGGCGGGCTGGGAACTGACGGCCTCGCGCTGCAGAACGTCTCCACAGCAGGCGTTGACCGGTTTCAGAACTGGGAGAGCATCACCGCGACCGAGGACACCGAGTTGACCTTCGACGGGAACCTGGTGCTCGGCGACACCGGCACGGGGACCGGCTCCCTGACCGTCGACGAAACCAGCACGCTTTTCGGCGGGAGCGCCAATGCGGCCATCTCCGCCTTCACCGCCGGGCAACTCGTCGATGTCTTCAATTCCGGCCGCATCGACCTGGCCAATGGCGGCGACAGCACGACCGACACTTTCACCATTGCCGGCAATTATGTCGGCGATGACGGGCTGGTGCTGCTGCAAACGGTGCTCGGCGACGATTCCTCTGCGTCGGACAAGCTTGTGTTTTCGGACGGCGCTGTTTCCGGCTCGACAAGCATCAGCATCCTCAATGTCGGTGGGGCAGGCGATTCCACAGTGCAGGATGGCATCCAGGTGGTCGAGGCCGTGAACGGCGCCACCACCGCGAGCGGCGCCTTCGCGCTCAACGGCCCGGTGGCCGCCGGCGCATTCGAATATTTCCTGTTCAAGGGCGGTGTAACCTCAGGCACCAACGAAAACTGGTACCTGCGCTCGACGCTTATTGCTCCACCACCACCGCCCCCGACACCCGAGGATCCAACCCCGCCTGCACCGCCACCGCCGACACCCGCGCCGGCGCCGGACCCGCTTGAACCGTTGCCGCCCGCTCCGCCGCCGCCGGAGCCGGGCGAACCCACACCACCGCCTCCGACCGAGCCGATACCGCCGGAGCCGCCGCCTCCCCCGCCACCGCCGGTTGAGCCCCCGCCGCCGCTGCCGCCGGAGCCGACGCCAGGCGATCCGGACCCGGTCGATCCTGCGCCTCCGGTGGAGCCGGAGGATCCGGCGCCATTGCCGCCTCCTCCGCCATCGCCGGCGCCTCCGCTCGATCCGCCGCCGCCGCCTCCAGCGCCGCCGACGGAGCCTGCGCCCCTGCCGGTGCCGACCCCGGTCGAAACCGGCCCTGAGCCGTTGCCGCCGCCCGTTCAGCCCGCGCCGCCGACACCGGGTGCAACGCCTGTAATCGCCGAGGAGATCCCGCTCTACCGCATCGAGGTGCCGACTTATTCGGTGGTTGCACCGGTCGCCCATCATCTGGCGCTGAGCAATCTCGGCACGTTCCACGAACGCCGGGGCGAGCAGGCTTTGCTGCAAGGCCAGGATTTCCTTCCAGTGGTCTGGGGCCGTGTGTTTGGACAGGACTTCGAGATGAAGTGGTCGGGAACCGTGGCTCCGTCTTTCGACGGCGACCTGTTCGGCTTCCAGGCCGGCGCCGACCTGTTCGGCTGGGAAAGCGCTTCAGGCCACCGCGACCGCGCCGGCCTGTTCGTCAGCCACAGCCGCATGGACGGCGACGTTCGCGGCCAGGCGCTCGGCTGGAATGACCTGTCGGTCGGCGAGATGGATCTCGACGGAACCAGCTTCGGCACCTACTGGACGCATATCGGCCCGACCGGCTGGTATCTGGACGGCATCGTCATGGGAACCTGGTTCGACGGCAGCGCCACATCCAGCCGCGGCGTCGGCATCGACCTCGATGGAAGCGGCGTCGCCGTTTCCCTCGAAGGCGGCTACCCGATCGCGTTGGCCGAGGGCTGGACAGCTCGAGCCGCAGGCGCAACTCATATGGCAGCACCTATCCTTCGACGATCAGGAGGACAGGTTCGCGACAATCTCGTTCGACCTGGACGATGCGGTGACCGGCCGGCTGGGCGTACGCCTGCAGGGCGAGATGCTGTTCGGCGGCATGAAGCTGCAGCCCTATCTCAAGGCCAATCTCTGGCATGAGTTCGGCGCGACCGAAAGCATCTCGTTCGGTCCGAACGTCATCGCGACCGAACTCGAGGGGACTTTGCTGGAGGCCGGCGGCGGCATCGTGGCCAACGTCACCGAAAATGCCAGCATCTTCGCCACGGGCGATTTCACCACCGAGCTCGATGGCGAAAGAACCCGCATCCTCGAGGGCAATATCGGCCTCAGCATCAAATGGTAGAAGCGCGGCGGGCGAGAGCCGTCAGTTGCCGGACCGCATCGCGACGGTCGCGATGCCGGCGCCGATCAGCAGCGATCCGCCGGTCCGGTTGAAAATGCCGATGGCCCTCGGATTGCGCACGAGGCTGCGCGCCCGCGCCGCCACCAGCGCATAGCCGAAGGCGTTGACGAAAGCCAGGATCAGGAAGGTGGCCTCGAAGATCAGCATCTGGGTGAAGAAATCCGCGTCGCGGTTCAGGAACTGCGGCAGGAACGCCACGAAGAAGGTGATACTCTTGGGATTGAGGGCGGTGACCAGCCAGGCATGGCCCACCATCTTCGCGGCTGAAACCGCGCCGGTTCGCGGATTCGCCCGCAAGGCGCCGCCCGCCCTGAACAGCTTGATGCCGAGATAGATGAGATAGGCCGCGCCGATCCATTTCAGGATGGTGAAGACGGTGGCCGAAGCCGCAAGCAGCGCGCCGATGCCGAGCATCGACAGGGTCATTGCTGTGAAGTCGCCGAGCGCCACGCCGACTGCCACCGGCAGCGCCGTGCGCCAGCCCTGTCCGAGCGCGTAGGAGACGACCAGCAGAATGGTCGGGCCCGGAATGATCAGGAGGACGGATGTTGCCGCGGCGAAGGCTGCCCAGGTTTCAATCGGCATGGATGTCTCCTTTGCTCAAAGGAAAGGATAAATCCCTGCCATCGCGGCGATGTAAAGGGCGAAGTTTGCGGACGTGTTTCTTCGGCGTGGCGCGGGTGTCGCATCAATAATCCCCCGCGACCAAGCCGGCGATCTCCGCGAGGCTGACGTCAGCCCCGAGCGCGGCACAAGCCAAGACAGTATCTGATGTTAACGTCGCGCCCATTTTCCCCTCGAGCAGCCAGCACCGCATGCTGGGCGTGGCTTTTGCCGAGATTGTGTCTGCGCCGGGGTAATGCTGTGTCGCGGCAGCGAGCCAGCGCGGGCAAACCGGCTTAATTCGTGCAAGCTGCTGACGTTCAAAGGCTTTTCTGATTCACGGTTTCTCAACCATGATTGGTGAAAATGCCGGATAAGCTTTGATCGCGGATTTCTGCGAGCGCCAAAGCGCGTGTCAAATCGTGGAAGTGTCCCAGTGTCCGAGTCTCCCGCGTCGTCCGAATCCGCAATCCCATCACATCCGCAATCCGACCGCTTGTCCCGCCGAACGGCGATGTTAGCCCTCGGCTCCGCCGCACTGCTGGCGACGGGCTGTTCGCGCTCGCTCGACCTTGCGGCGCTCGAAGTGGATGAGTTCACGACCGGAACGATCCGCCCGCGCATCAGCGTCGACAGCCGCGTGACGCGCCCGGAACTGATGTACGCCTCGTTCACCGACGAAAGTTTCGTTCTTCCGGAAATCCCGTTCGAGAAGGTCGATCCGAAGTGGCGCCGCCAGATTGTCGTCGATCCGACCGGCGAGCAGCCCGGCACGATCGTGGTGCATTTGCAGGAGCGCCATCTTTATTGGGTCCAGCCGGGCGGCGACGCCATCCGCTACGGCGTCGGCATCGGCAAGGATGGCTTCGTCTGGTCGGGCCGGGCCAACATCCAGTACGGCAAGAAATGGCCGACCTGGACGCCTCCGCCGGAAATGATCGCGCGCCGGCCGGAACTGGAGAAATGGCGCGGCGGCCAGCCCGGCGGGCTGGACAACCCTCTCGGCGCACGCGCGCTCTACATCTTCAAGGACGGCCAGGACACAGGCTTCCGCGTCCACGGCTCGCCCGAATGGCACACCATCGGTCAGGCCATGTCGTCGGGCTGCGTGCGCATGATCAACCAGGATGTGATCGACCTCTACAACCGGGTTACCGGGAAAACGCCGATCGTGGTGGTTTAGCCATCTGGCTAGGCGTTCGCCGCAACCAGCGCCTTCTCCAGCTTGCCCATGCCTTCGGCCAGGACCGCGTCCGAGATGGTGAGCGGCATCAGGATGCGGATGGTGTTGGCATGGACGCCGCAGGAGATCAGCACCAGCCCTTCCGCGATCGCGGCCTGGGTCACCCGTTTGGTCGCGTCGGCGTCGGGCTCGGCGCCGCCGCGGCCTTTGACGATATCGAACGCCACCATCGCTCCCGGCCCGCGGATGGCGGCCATGGGAACTGTGTCGTTGCGCTGCGCGATGCGCGCCAGTTCGCCCCTGATTCGCTCGCCCAGCACGTTCGCGCGGTCGATCAGGCGCTCTTCGGCGATGACGTCGAGGACGGCTAACGCCGCAGCACATGCGATCGGGCTGCCGGCATAGGTGCCGCCGAGGCCGCCGGGCTCCGGGCCGTCCATGACAGCGGCGCGGCCGATGACGCCGGACAGCGGAAAGCCGCCGGCGAGCGACTTGGCTATGGTGACCAGGTCGGGCTCTATCCCACTGTTTTCTATGCCGAACATCTTTCCGGTGCGGGCGAAGCCGGTCTGGATCTCGTCGGCGATCAGCAGGATGCCGTGCTCGTCGCAGACTTTGCGCAGCGCCTGCAACAATTCGGTGGGGGCCGGGTGGAAACCGCCTTCGCCCTGCACCGGCTCGATGATGATGGCCGCCACATGCGCCGGCTCGATGTCGGCGCGGAACAGCAGATCCAGGGCCCGCATCGTATCGGCGACGGTGACGCCGTCCTGCGGGATCGGGAACGGCAGATGATAGACGCCGCCGGGCATCGGCCCGAACTTCTTCTTGTAGGGCGCGACCTTGCCGGTCAGCGCCATGGTCATCATGGTGCGGCCGTGGAAACCGCCGCCGAAGGCGATGATGCCCGGGCGGCCGGTCGCGGCACGTGCTATTTTCACTGCGTTTTCAACGGCTTCTGCCCCGGTCGAGAACAGGATGGTCTTCGCCTCGCCCGAGAAAGGCGCAAGCCCGTTCAGCCGCTCGCAGAGCGCGATATAGGGTTCGTAGGGCACGATCTGGAACGCGGTGTGGGTGTAGCTGTCGAGCTGCTGGCGCACCGCGGCGATCACTTTCGGATGACGGTGGCCGGTGTTCAAAACGGCTATGCCGCCGGCGAAATCGATGTAGCGGTTACCGTCGACGTCCCAGAGTTCCGAACCTTCGGCGCGGCTTGCGAACACCGGAAAGGCGGTGCCGACGCCGCGCGGCACGGCGGCGACCCGGCGCGCTTGAAGCGATGAATTCTTTGTCATTTCAACCCCTTGAATGAAATCGTCTTCCGGTCGGCACCACGCGCGGCTCCGCAGGCGTGTAGGATAAACGTCGGCCCTGTCCATGTATATGACACGGAAAACTTTGAATGGGCCCAAGCGGTTAGAGACCGTTTGATAATTCTGCTCCGGCGGGCAGCAATTGCTTGCCGCATGATCTGCCCCGGAGCGAATTCTCAAACGGCCTCTTAGCGCGACAGGCGCGGCCGGACCGCGCAGAATTTGTTCACAAGGTTGCGCAAGGCGCGCGGAAACGCCAATGTTGGGTCAAACAAAGCGGGGAAAGACGCCAAATGCCCGAAACATTCGTGATCGCCCAAGGCGGCGGCCCGACCGCCGTGATCAACCAGACGGTGGTGGGCGCAGCGCTTGAAATTCGCCGCCGCCATCCCGGCGCAAAAGTGCTGGGTTCGCGGCACGGCGTTCGCGGGATCAGGGATGGCGACTACGTCGACCTTTCCGGAATTCCGGAGGATCAGTTGAAGCTCATCGGCGCGACGCCAGGTGCTGCCCTCGGCTCGACCCGCGACAAGCCGGACGCCGCCTATTGCGACCTGGTGCTGGCTGGCCTGAAAAAGGCAGGCGCCGACGCCTTCATCTATATCGGCGGCAACGACACCTCGGGTACGCAGCAGATCCTGACCGACGCTTCGGGCGGATCGATCGCCTTCGTTCACGCGCCGAAGACCATCGACAACGATCTGATGGAAAACGACCACACGCCGGGCTTCATCTCGGCGGGCGAATTCGTGGCCGGCGCATTCCTCAGCGTCGACCTCGACTTCCGCGCGCTGCCCGGCGTCTATGTCGGCATCGTCATGGGCCGGCACGCCGGCTTCCTCACCGCCGCGGCCGCCGCATGGCGCGCGGATGAGGACAGCGGCCCGCATCTGGTTTATGTGCCGGAGCGTCCCTTCTCGGCGCCGCGGTTCATCGACGATGTGCGAATGACGCTCGACCGCCACAAGCGCTGCATCGTCGCCGTCTCCGAGGGCGTGACGACCGAGGACGGGCGCGCGCTCGTGGAGAGCATCGTCCCGGCCGACAAGCTGGAGCGCGACGCGCACGGCAACATCAAACTTTCGGGCAGCGACCTTAACATGGCGTTCGAGCGGATGCTCGCGGAAGGGCTGCCGGGGAAACGGGCGCGCGTCGATGCGCTGGGCTACATGCCGCGCGGCTATGTCGGCGCCATCAACAGCACGGATTCGAGCGAGGCGTTCGAGGCCGGCGCCTTCGCCGTCGAAGTGGCGGCGCGCGGGGGCGGATCGGTCGCGCTGAAACATGAGGGCGGCAAGACGGTGATGCGCCAGGTGCCGCTCGATGCGGTCGCGGGCAAGACCCGCCACATGCCCGACGATTTCATGCAGTCCGACGCCAACCAGCTTTCGGACACGGGCATGGCCTATCTGAAGCGGCTCATCCCGGAGAAATACCGGGTCGGAAAACCGTTCGTTTAGGCCGCCAAATTCATGAGCGATATTTCGGTCCAGGAAATCGCCGGTCTGCGCAAATGGCTGTACCGGAACCTCCAGCCGGCCGCCTGGCACAAGACCGGGCTGTCGCCGCTCAATCGCTTCATCGTCGTGGTGATCTGCCTCGCCGTGGCGGTCGCAGTGTTCGAAAGCGAGCCGGAAATCCATCGGGGCCGGGAGAAATGGTTCTTCGCCGCCGAGATGGGATTCGGCTTCATCTTCCTGCTCGAATATCTTGCGCGGATCTGGACCTCGGCTGAAAACCCCGCCTATCGCGGCGGGCTGCGCGGCTATGTCCGCTACATCCTTTCGCCGCCCGCGATCATCGATCTCCTTGCCATGTCGACCCTGTTCCTGACCTTCTTTGGCAATGAGACGTCGATCCTGCGGCTGTTCCGGCTGATCCGCATCCTCTCTCTGGCCAAGCTCGGGCGCTATTCCTCGGCTATCCGGGCAATGGCGGAGGCGGTCAAGTCGCGCCGCTACGAGCTTTTGATGAGCCTGGCGATCGCCGGCATGCTGCTTTTGACCTCCTCGACGCTGCTTTACATCGTCGAAGGTGACGCCCAGCCGGCGACGTTCGGCAGTATCCCGCGCGCGATGTGGTGGTCGATCGCTACGCTGACCACCGTCGGCTATGGCGACGTCATACCGGTGACGGTGATCGGCAGGGTTCTGGCCGGCCTGACCGCGATCACCGGCATCGGGCTCATAGCCATGCCAACCGGAATCCTCGCCGCCGCCTTCAGCGACGCCATCCAGCGGCAGCGGGAGGCGAGGAAGCACAAGGAGCCGGTGGGGCCGGGTTGAATTCGTTTTCGGTTTGCGCCGCCCCTCACCTGCCTGCCTCTTTGCAAGCTCAGGCGCTGGCCCCAAACCCGTGGTTCGACAAGCTCACCATGAGGGGGTTTGGGGCTCGCCGCGCCTACCCTGCAACGTTGGGAGCTTCGTGTCGGGAACGGCGGAATTCGTCGTAAACATTGGTGGTTAGCGGGCGTGGCGTTTTCAGTAGACCTCATGGTGAGCCTGTCGAACCACGAGGGCGCTTGGCGGGTAAGAGGCCGCGCAGACCTCCACCCTCACTTCGCGCGCCCCGCCAGCCAGGTTTCGAGTTGCTTGATCTCGCGCTCCTGGGCTTCGATGATTTCCTCGGCGAGCTTGCGGATCTCGGCGTCCTTGCCGTGCTCCAGAACGATGCGGGCCATGTCGATCGCCGCCTGGTGGTGCGGAATCATGCCGCGTGCGAAGTCGATGTCGGCGTCGCCCCTGTATTCGATCGCCGACATCGCGCCATGCATCTTGTCGTTGGCCGCCTTATAGGCCGTCGTCGCATCCGTGGCGGGCGCGGCGGCCTCGGTCGTTGCGTGCCCGCTATGGTCGGTCTGGGCGATTGCCGGGGCGGATAGCGCGAGGGCGAGAAGCGCGGCGGCGGAGAGAGCTGAGAAGATTCTGGTCATGAAGGTTCCTTTCGTGGTCGGATTTTCGCGGCCGCTGGCGGGCCGTTTTTCAGTGCGTGGTCGATTGGTTGGTCAGTGGGCGGTCAATTGGGGTCTTCCTCGCCGGACAGGCCGTCGAGGATCGGGCATTCCGGACGCTCGTCGCCGTGACAATGGTCGACGAGATGCTTCAGGGTTTCGCGCAGGCCGACGAGTTCGGCGATCTTGCGGTCGATCTCGACGAGCTTGACCTCGGCGATGGCCTTCACGTCGGCGCTCTCGCGGTGGCTGTCGCCATAGAGCGAGAGAAGCTGCCGGCACTCCTCGACGGAGAAGCCTAGGCTGCGCGAACGCTGCAGGAATTTCAGCCGGTGGACGTCGGCGGTCGAATAATCGCGATAGCCGTTGCCGGAGCGGCCGGGCTTCAGGAGGCCTATATCCTCGTAGTAGCGGATCGTCTTGGCCGGCAGGCCCGAACGCTCCGATGCGTCGCCTATGTTCATGATGTTCCTTTCAGAGCTTGATGGTGCGGAGCCTGAGCGCGTTGCTGATGACGGAGACCGACGACAGGCTCATGGCGGCGGCAGCGATCATCGGCGAGAGCAGCGTGCCGAACACCGGATAGAGCACGCCGGCGGCCACGGGCACGCCGACCGCGTTGTAGACGAAGGCCAGGAACAGGTTCTGCTTGATGTTGCGGATCGTGCCCTGCGACAGTGTCCGGGCCCGGACGATGCCGTTGAGATCGCCCTTGACCAGCGTGATGCCGGCGCTTTCGACAGCAACGTCCGCCCCCGTGCCCATGGCGATGCCGACATCGGCGGCAGCCAGCGCCGGCGCGTCGTTGACGCCGTCGCCGGCCATGGCGATGCGGGCGCCGGCGGCGCGCAGTTCGTCGATCAGCGTCTTCTTGCCTTCCGGCAATATGTCGGCGCGGATGTCGTCGATGCCGAGCTTTGCAGCGACCGCGCGTGCCGTGCGCTCATTGTCGCCGGTGGCCATGATGATCTTCAGCCCGCTGCGATGCAGGGCCTCGATCGCCTCGGCGGTGGTCGCCTTGACCGGGTCGGCGACCGCGACGATGCCGGCGAGCCGCCCGCCGACAGCGACGAACATCGCCGTCTTGCCGTCGGTGCGCAACGCATCGGCCCGGCCGGCAAGCCCAGTGTCGTCAATGCCGACCTCCTGCATCATCATCGCATTGCCGAGGCTCACCGCCTTGCCGGAGACTGTGCCCTTGACGCCCTTGCCGGTAACGGCGTCGAAGTCGGAGGCTTCGGCAGGCTTTACGCCCCGCTCCTTGGCGCCCTCGACGATGGCTTCGGCGAGCGGATGCTCCGACGCCTTCTCCAGGCCGGCGGCGAGCGCCAGCACTTCGTTTTCGTCAAAACCTTCCGCGGCGACGACATCGGTCAGCACCGGCCGGCCTTCGGTCAGCGTTCCCGTCTTGTCGACGATCAGCGTGTCGACCTTGGCGAAGCGCTCGAGCGCTTCGGCGTCCTTGATCAGCACGCCGGCCTGCGCGCCCCTGCCGGTCGCGGTCATGATCGACATCGGCGTCGCCAGGCCGAGCGCACAGGGACAGGCGATGATGAGCACCGAGACGGCCGAGACCAGCGCGAAGACCATGCTCGGCTGGGGGCCGAAGACCGCCCAGACTATGAAGGAAACGATCGCGACCAGAACCACCGCCGGCACGAAATAGAACGAGACCTTGTCGGCGAGGCCCTGGATCGGCGCCCGGCTGCGCTGCGCCTTGGCGACGAGTTCGACGATCTGCGAGAGCACGGTGTCCGCTCCGACCTTCTCGGCGCGCATGACCAGCGTGCCGTTCTTGTTGAGCGTGCCGCCGGTCAGGCGGTCGCCGGCGGTCTTCTCGACCGGCACGGCTTCGCCGGTGATCATGGATTCGTCGACCGACGAGCGGCCTTCGCCGACCACGCCATCGACGGGCACGCTGTCGCCGGGGCGGATGCGCAGGAGATCGCCCACATGGACCTCATCCAGCGGCACGTCGGTTTCCGAGCCGTCCTTGCCGATCCGCCGCGCGGTTTTCGGCGCAAGGTCGAGCAGCGCGCGGATGGCCGAGCCGGTGCGCTCGCGCGCCTTGAGTTCCAGAACCTGGCCAAGGAAGACCAGCGCGACGATGACGCTCGCCGCCTCGAAATAGACCGGCACTGTGCCGCCATGGCCGCGGAAGGAATGCGGAAACACGTCCGGGAACAGCGTGGCGACGACGCTGTAGCCGTAGGCCGCGCCGACGCCGAGCGAGATCAGCGTCCACATGTTGGGGCTGCGGTTGACGATCGATTCGAAGCCGCGATGGAAGAAGGGCAGCGCCGCCCACAGGACCACCGGCGTCGCCAGCGCGAGTTCGAGCCAGACGGAGACCTGCTCGCCAATCCATTCGCGAACCGGAAGCCCGAGCATCGGCCCCATTGTGAGGATGAGAAGCGGGATCGACAATGCCGCGCTGACCCAGAAGCGCCTGGTGAAATTGACCAGTTCGGGATTAGGACCTTCTTCGCCGGTCGGCACGCCCATCGGCTCCAGCGCCATCCCGCATATCGGGCACGAGCCGGGCTTGTCGCGGACGATCTCCGGATGCATCGGGCAGGTGTATTGAGTTCCGGCCGGCATCGGCTCGGGCGCCGGACGGTCGCCGAGATAGGTCTCCGGCGAGGCCTCGAATTTCTTCTGACATCCGGCCGAGCAGAAATAATAGCCCTTCCCTTCATGGCGCTCGAAATACCTGGCCGTCGAACGATCGACCTTCATGCCGCATACCGGGTCGACCGCCTCCAGGTAGGTTTCCGGCGACTTGACGAATTTTTCCCGGCACGATGCGCTGCAGAAATGGTAATCGTGACCGTGGTAATGCGTGGACGGCTTGCCGGCGGCAGGATCGACGGTCATTCCGCAGACCGGATCGCGCGTAACCGCGTCCGCTGCTTCATGGGAATGGTGATGGTGCTGGTGACCGTGATCCATGATTTTTCCTGCGCCTTTCGAATGTAGTGACGGCAAGATAGGGCTTCCAGTGACTGGAAGGTCAAGGGCCGGCGTCAACATTCCGCGAAAGCGAAAAGGGAGAAATAGCGCCAAGAGCCGGCGTCTCCAGACAAATGTCAGGAGTGGTGGCTTGTGGTGGTCACTTCAAAAAGATTGATTTGTGCGGTGCACACCCGCTACCTAGATGTTACGGACTTCGCATGAAGGAACCAATTACGAGGGGTACACGATGGTTCGAATTGCACGTATCCGCCACGATTCTCTGGCCGCCCCCTCCAGACGAACCGTTCTTTCAAAATGGTTAGCCGCCGCGGCGCTGGCTTTAGCGAGCTCATTTGCGCTGCCGGCCGCACAGGCGCAGGAAGCTCCTCCCGCTCCCGTCGTCACCGTCGCCAAGCCGCTGGTGCGCGACATAGTCGAGGATGACGAGTTCGTCGGCCGTTTCGAGGCCGTCGACGAGGTTTCGCTGCGTTCCCGCGTCGGCGGCTATCTCGACCAGGTCCACTTCCAGGACGGCACGCTGGTCAAGCAGGGCGATCTCCTGTTCACCATCGACCAGCGTCCTTTCAAGGCGGCGCTGAGCCAGGCGCAGGCGCAGGTCGATTCGGCCAAGACCCTGGTCGAATTCAGCAAGATGCAGTTCGAGCGCGCCGAGACCCTGTCGCGCGACGGCAACATCCCGGTTTCGACGCTGGACGACCGTCGCCGCGAACATCTTGCCGCCCAAGCGCAACTGGACGGCGCAGAGGCCGCACTTGCCAACGCCAGCCTCAATCTCGAATTCACCGAGATCAGGGCGCCATTTTCCGGCCGCGTCGATCGCCGGCTCGTCTCGCCCGGCAATCTGGTGCAGGCCGACCAGACCGTGCTGACCACCATCGTCTCGATCGACCCGATCGACTTCTATTTCGACATCGACGAGCGGGCCTACTTCGCTTATGCGCGCGATGCCCGCGAGCGCGGCGGTGTCATGCAGGAGGGCGCCGGCGGCATCGATGTGGTCGTCCGTGTCGCCGACCGCAGTGAAGCGGTGTTCAACGGCAAGCTCGACTTCGCCGAGAACCGCCTGGACGAGGCGACCGGCACGATGCGGGTCAGGGCGCGCTTCGACAACAAGGACGGCGTGCTACAGCCCGGCATGTTCGGACGCATCAACGTGCCCGGTTCGCTGCCGCATCCGGGCGTGCTTCTGCCGGACGATGCGATCGGTGCCGACCAGAACCGCCGCATCGTCTTCGTCGTCGACGAGGCAGGCCTGGTATCGGCCAAGCCTGTGCGCACCGGCCCGCGTATCGACGGCTATCGCGTCATTCGCGAGGGCCTCACCGGCGAAGAGACCGTGGTGGTGAACGGGTTGGTGCGAGTGCGGCCGGGCGTCACCGTCAAGCCCGAGATGACGACCTTGCCGCCCAAGGCGGAAACCGAAGAGCAGACGCAATGAATTTCGCCCATTTCTTCGTCAACCGCCCGATCTTCGCGGCGGTGCTGTCGATCGTGCTCCTGATCGTCGGCGGCATCGCCTACACGCAGCTTCCGGTCGCGCAATATCCCGAGATCGCGCCGCCGACCATCGTGGTGCGCGCCTCCTATCCGGGCGCCGACGCCGAAACCGTCGCTGCGACCGTGGCGACACCGATCGAACAGGAAATCAACGGCGTGGAGCACATGCTCTACATGTCGTCCTATTCCTCCGGCGAAGGGTCGATGTCGCTCACCATCACCTTCCGCCCGGGCACCGATCTCGACGCGGCGCAGGTGCTGGTCCAGAACCGCGTCTCGATCGCCGAAGCGCGCCTGCCGGAAGAGGTGCGCCGGCTCGGCATCACCACGGCGAAGAGCTCGCCCGACCTGATGATGGTCATCCATATGCTGTCGCCCGACGACACATACGACCAGCTCTACGTCTCCAACTATGCGCGCTCGCGGGTGCGCGACATCTTGTTGAGACTGGACGGCGTCGGCGACGTGCAGATCTTCGGCGAGCGCGAATATTCGCTGCGCGTCTGGCTCGACCCGGAAAAGCTGTCCGCCTACGGCATGACCGCAGGCGATGTGGTCCAGGCGCTGCGCGATCAGAACGTGCAGGTGTCCGGCGGCTCGATCGGCGCTCCGCCGATCGGCAACGGCTCTGCCTTCCAGTACACGGTCACCACGCAAGGGCGCTTCGAAGACGCGCGCGACTTCCGCTACGTCATCGTCAAATCGACCGAGGACGGCCGCCTGATCTCACTGCAGGACGTGGCGCGCATAGAACTCGGCGCGAAGGACTACGTCACCAATTCCTATCTGAACAACAAGGCCGCAGTGGCGCTCGGCATCTTCCAGCGGCCGGGCACCAATGCTTTGGCCTCGGCGGAAGAAATCCAGAACACCATCGCGGAGCTTTCGAAGGATTTCCCGAAGGGGCTCGCCTACGAGATCATCTACAATCCGACCGAGTTCATCGCCGAATCGATCAACGAGGTCTATGTCACCATCGCCGAGGCGATCCTGCTGGTGGTGATCGTCATCATCGTCTTCCTGCAGTCGTGGCGCATGGCGATCGTGCCGATCGTGGCGATACCGGTCTCGCTGATCGGAACGCTGGCCGTGCTGCTCGCCTTCGGCTTCTCGCTCAACATGCTCACTCTGTTCGGGCTGGTGCTGGCGGTCGGCATCGTCGTCGACGACGCCATCGTGGTGGTGGAAAATATCGAGCGCAACATCAGGCTGGGGCTCGCTCCGCGCGCTGCGGCGCACAAGACCATGGATGAGGTTGGAAACGCGGTCCTCGCCATCTCGCTGGTGCTGATCTCCGTCTTCGTTCCCGCGGCTTTCATCCCCGGGATCTCCGGCCAGTTCTACCTGCAGTTCGCCATTACCATCGCGGTCTCCACCGCGATTTCGGCGTTCAACTCGCTGACGCTCTCGCCGGCTCTCGCCGGCGTGCTGTTCAAGCCGCACAGCGAGCAGCATTCGAATTTCTTCCTGGCACGGTTCGGCCGCGCCCTGGCGAACGGGTTCAACAACGGGTTCGACAGGATGGCGGACGGCTATGCATGGCTGGTGCACAGGCTGGTCGGCACGACGCTGGCGCTCATCGCCATGCTGCTCGTCTTCGCGGCCCTGCTCTACGCGACCTATCACATGCTGCAGACGGTGCCGCGCGGCTTCATTCCGAACATGGACCAGGGCTATGCGATCGTCGTCGTGCAATTGCCGGAAGGCTCTTCGCTCGCGCGAACGGACGCGGTCATCCAGAAAGCGTCTGATGTCATCCGCGAGACTCCGGGTGTCGCCAACGCCGTGGCCTTTGCCGGCTTCAACGGTGCGACCTTTACCAACGCCAGCAATTCCGGCGTGATCTTTGCGCCGTTCAAGAGCTTCGAGGAGCGGCTCGAGAGCGGCGATACTTCCGACAAGATCATCGGCACGCTGTTCGGCAGCCTGCAGAGCATCCAGGAGGCCTTCATCATTGCGCTGCCGCCGCCGCCAGTGCGGGGCATCGGCAACTCCGGCGGCTTCAAGATGATGCTGCAGGAGCGCAACAGCGCCGACATGCGGCCGATCCTGGCGCTGGCTCAGGAAATCGCGGGCAAGGCCAACCAGACGCCCGGCCTGATGGGCGTCTTCACCACCTTCTCGGCCTCCAGCCCGCAGTTCTTCCTGGAGATCGACCGCGACAAGGCACGCATGCTGAACGTGCCGATCCCCAACATCTTCGAGACGCTGTCGATCAATCTCGGCACCGCCTATGTCAACGACTTCAACGCCTTCGGCCGCGTCTACCAGGTGCGGGCGCAGGCCGACCAGGCTTTCCGCATCGAGCGCGACGACATATTGAAGCTGAAAGTGCGCTCGGCGGCCGGCGACCTGGTGCCGCTCGGCACGCTGGTCGAGATCCGCGACGTCACCGGCCCGTCGCTCGTGCAGCGCTACAACATGTATGTCTCCGTGCCGCTGCAAGGCAATGCCGCGCCGGGCGTCGCCACGGGCACGGCGCTCGACCTGATGGAGGGGATCGCAAACGAAACGCTGCCGCAGGGCACATCCTTCGAATGGACTGAACTCGCCTTCCAGGAGCGGCAGACCGGCAACACGGCGGTCTTCATCTTCGGCCTGTCGACCCTGTTCGTCTTCTTGGCGCTCGCCGCGCTCTACGAAAGCTGGATCACGCCCTTCGCCATCGTGCTCATTGTCCCGCTCAGCGTGCTGGGCGCCATGCTGGGCGTCGCCTTCCGCGGGCTCGACAACAACATCCTCGTGCAGATCGGGCTGATCGTGCTCATCGGCCTGGCCGCGAAGAACGCGATCCTGATCGTCGAGTTCGCACGCCAGGGCGAGGAACGCGGCCTTGACGCCGTCGAAGCGGCCGTCGAGGCCTGCCGGCTGCGGCTGCGGCCGATCCTGATGACGGCCTTCGCCTTCATCCTGGGCGTGGTGCCGTTGGTGGTCGCCAGCGGGCCGGGCGCGGAAATGCGTCAGTCGCTGGGCACGGCCGTCTTCTCCGGCATGCTTGGCGTGACGCTGTTCGGCCTGTTGCTGACGCCCGTCTTCTACGTCGCCCTGCGCAGGACATTCCGGCGCAGGCGACCGGAAGCCGGTCCGGCCGGAGCCGAGCCGGTCCCGCAAGGGCCCGCGGAGTAGAAGCCAGGTTGGTTCGTGGTTGCATCAGGCGGGAACCAAACCAACGGGTTCCCGCCGAAGCGATGGATCCGCAATCCATCCTTCGAGCGGATCAAGTGATTTCGGCGCGCCGTATCGCTCGCTTCGCATCGTCCAAGCCCAGGCCGCCTGGATCGCGCAGAGAAGAGCATCCAATTGGTCGCCGGTCGGGTCGTCCGCCAGGCTGCGCGGAGCCTTGACCGTCACCGCATGGCAGCGTTCCAACCTGCCATCCAATATCGATGCCAGCAGCCGATGGCGCGTTTCGAACTGCGATTGCGTCTGTTTACCGGGACTGTCGTTCTTATAGCTGGTTCGAGAAATCAATTGCCTGGCCAACGCGCCAGGATAGGCCTCCACGACGATCCGTTCCGGGTCGCCCTGCCGAAGGCCGGGAATTGTGACGCCAGCCTCCACCAGCCGCCGTGCACCCTCGAAGAACATCAGCCCCACCGGAACTCCATGGAGCTTCTGCGGGCTGATCGACGATGCCGCGATGTCGGTCTTGCGGCGATGTTCCTTGTCGCCGAAAGGCCGCGCCGCGCTGTAGTTCTTCAACGTCGCGCAAAACTCGGCACGGCCGAGTGAGCCTGCCAGGGCTGCATAGTCGGCCCAGTTGCCCGACCAACCGATATTCTCGATGAACTTTCGGGACTGTCCGAACGGGAAGTCGATGCCGGCGATCCACGGCCCCGGCGTTTGAAGGGCGCGCTCAAGCAGGTCGAAACTCGCCCATTCCTCGAGGTCGCCAGCCTCCAGCACTCCGTCCTCGAACGTGCAATAAAGGCAGGTGAGCGGCTTCCGCCGGCACGGGCTGGACGTGAAGTCGATTCCCAATACCTTCAAATCGCTCACCTCTCCGCCTCGTGCCGAGGGACATCCGATCTGACAATGGCAACATTGTCATCCCCTAGATCAGGCCCATTCGGCACCCCACTCCTGCACCATATGGTTCGGGCCAATTTGCCTGAATGGCCGCACCGGAGCCTGGTAGTCGATCGCGCGGATCGGACTCTTCAGTTCTTCGTTGGCCAGCCGGCGCTTGGTGTCGCGATGGGTGGGATCGGGGATGGGCACGGCCGAAAGCAGCCGTTTGGTGTAGGGATGCTGCGGATTGCCGAAGACGCTGGCGCGCGAGCCGATCTCGACGATTTCGCCGAGATACATCACCGCGACGCGATGGCTGATCCGCTCCACCACGGCAATGTCATGGGAAATGAACAGGAACGCCAGCTTCAGCCGTTCCTGCAGATCGAGCATCAGATTGATTATCTGCGCCTTGATGGACACATCGAGCGCTGAAACGGCTTCGTCGGCCACGATCAGGTCCGGTCCCAGCGACAAGGCGCGCGCGATGCAGATGCGCTGGCGCTGGCCGCCGGAAAACTCGTGCGGGAAGCGATCATAGACGTCGGCGCCGAGGCCGACCTCCCTCAAAAGCTCGCCGACGCGTTCGCGTGCGCGCCTGGGCGTTTCAGTGGCGTGTGCGATCATCGGCTCGGCTATGCTTTCACCGATGCGCATGCGCGGATTGAGGCTCGCAAAGGGATCCTGAAAAATCATCTGCATTCGCCGGCGCATATGGCGGAAGGACGGCTTGTCGATCTGCAGGATGTCCTGCCCGGCCAGCCGAATGGAGCCGCTGGTCGGCTCCGTCAGGCGTACGATCGAGCGGCCTGTGGTCGACTTGCCGCAGCCGGATTCGCCGACGAGCGCCAGCGTTTCGCCGGGCTGGATGGCGAAAGAGATGTTTTCGATGGCATGGACGCGGCCGGTCAGCCCGCGCAAGGCGCCTTTGCGGATATCAAAATATTTGGTGAGGTTCTTCACCTCGAGAATGGGGCGGGCGTTATCGACGGAATCGATACCTGGCGCAGGCTCCGTCGCGATACCGGTCACCTGGTCCACGATGGGAAAGCGCAAGGGGCGCGACTTTCCCGTCATGGAACCGAGCTTGGGCACCGCCGAAAGCAGGGAACGTGTGTAGGCGTGTTCAGGGCGGGCGAAAATGTCCGTGGTGTCTCCACTTTCGACGATTTCCCCCCGCAACATGACAATGGTTCGATCGGCGATCTCGGCCACCACGCCCATGTCGTGGGTGATGAAGAGCACCGCCATGCCCTCCTCGTCCTGCAAGTCGCGGATGAGTTCGAGGATCTGTGCCTGGATGGTGACATCGAGCGCTGTCGTCGGCTCGTCGGCGATCAGGAGCTTGGGTTTGCAGGCAAGCGCCATGGCGATCATCACGCGCTGGCGCATGCCTCCGGAAAGGCGGTGCGGAAAATCGTTGAAGCGCGATTTCGCGGAGGGAATGCGCACGCGCTCGAGCAGCCGGATCACCTCCGCTTCGGCTTCAGTCCGGCTCATGTTGCGGTGGCACATCAGCGCTTCGGCGATCTGGAAGCCGATCGTCAGGCTCGGATTGAGGCTGGTCATCGGCTCCTGGAAGATCATGGCGATCTCGTTGCCGCGAATTTTTCGCATCTCCTTCTCGCCGATATCGAGCAGAGACTTGCCGGCGAGCGAGACTTTGCCCTCGACGCGGCTGTTGCCTTCCGGCAGCAGGCGCATGATCGAAAGCGCCGTCATGCTCTTGCCCGAACCAGACTCGCCGACGATCGCGACGGTGCTTTTCGGGGCGACGTCGAAGGAGATATCGCGAATGACGGGCGTCCATATGTTGTTGTTGTGGAACGACGTGCGCAGCTTCGTGACGGACAGGATGGGTGGCGTCATGGGACCATCTCTCACGTAAGCACGCTGACGAGGAAGCGCAGGCAGACCAGAAGCAGGAATATGCCGAAGGCGACTTCCAGGCGCGACCTGGACAGGGAATGCGCAAGCCTCACGCCGACCGGCGCGGCCAGAACACTGGTCGGGATGAAAAGAATGACGCCGAGCAGCGAGACATAGCCGATACTCATGGGCGGCTGCAGGGCAACGACATCCGGAAACTGCGCGGCGCGCGGCCAGCCGGCATAGATGTATCCCAAGGCGCCGGGAATGGAGATCAGGATGCCCAGCCCCGACGAGGTCGCAACCGCCTGATGGATCGGACGGCCGTAAAAGGTCATGAACAGGTTCGACAACTGGCCGCCGCCGATCCCCATAAGCGACGACAGGACGCCGATGATGAAGCCGATCGCCCGCATGAACCAGCCTGACGGGACGTCATCCGCGATGCGCCAGCGTTCGTTGCCGAAAAGCAGCCTGATTGCCGAGACGCCGGCGACAACGATGAACACGATCTTGAACAGGTCGGCGGGAGCGTAGCGCGCGATCAGGCTGCCCAGCATCACACCCGCAACCACGGGGACGGCCCACTGCTTCAGGATAGTCATGTCGACAATGCCCTTGGCACGGTGCGCGTAGAAGGAGCGCAGCGAGGTCGGGATGATGATGGCCAGCGACGTACCTATCGACAGCGGCATTCTCACTTCTTCCGGCACCTCCATGAAGCGGAACAGTTCATAGAGGATCGGCACGGCCACGGCGCCGCCGCCAACGCCGAACAGGCCGGCGAGAAGGCCCGTTATGGCCCCTGCCGCGACCAGGCCGATGATCAGCCACGACAGTTCGAAAAGAGGAATGCCAAACATGGATTAAACTTTCAGGCGGAGGTCGAAGACATTCTGGGCTGGGGGCCAGGGATAATCCCGGCACTACCGGCCTATCGCATAGGCCTGCATCAGGCGCGGAGTGGCGGCGGCGTGCAGGATCCCGTCCGGATCGCGCTCCGCCGCGGTCAGGCGGCCGACCGACCATTGCGGAACGATCTCCACATCGTGACCGCGCTGCTTCAGCGCATCGATGACGGATTGGCCGAAGCTTTCCTCGACGACCAGCCGTCCCGGAATGGCTTCGCGCGGGTAGAACGACGAGGGGAAATGCATGGTGTGGAAGAGCGGGAGGTCGATGCCTTCCTGGAGGTTCAGGCCGTGATGGACGCGGCGCAGGAACAGCGCCAGTTGCCATTGGTCCTGCTGGTCGCCGCCGGGCGTCCCGAAAACCATGCGCGGCTTGCCGTCGAACAGCGCCAGCGATGGCGTCAGTGTTGTGCGCGGGCGCTTGCGCGGCGCCATGCTGGTGGGCAGTCCCGGCTCGAGCCAGAACATCTGGGCGCGCGTGTTCAGCGCGAAACCCAGCTCGGGAACCACTGGCGAGGACTGCAGCCATCCGCCCGAAGGCGTGGCCGAGATCATGTTGCCCCAGCGGTCGATGACGTCGATGTGGACGGTATCGCCGCGCTTTTCCGTGCGAAGGTGGGCCATTGTCGGCTCGCCCGCGCCGGGCGCCGCATCGCCGCTCGCGCCGGCGTAGCGGACCTGCGACAGAGCCTTCTGGCGCTGCGCCTCGTAGCCGGGCACCGTTCCCGGCGCGAGTTTGAACGATGCTCGCGACCCTATCAGTTCGCGACGCCGCGTCGCGTAGGCTTCGGAAAGCAGCGTGTCCATCGGAACGTCGACAAAATCCGGGTCGCCGTAATAGACCTCGCGGTCCGCGAAAGCGAGCTTCATGGCTTCCGTTACGGTATGGATGAATTCCACGCCATCCGGCTTCATTGCGGCGATATCGAAGTCCTTCAGGAGGGAAAGCGTCTGCAGGAAGACAGGCCCCTGCCCCCACGGGCCGGTCTTGGCGACAGTCCAGCCGTGGTAGTCGTATGTCAGCGGCGCTTCATATGTCGCGCTCCAGCGCGCCATGTCGTCGCCGGTCAGAAGGCCCCTGTGGCGGCGGCCGCTCGTGTCCATCGCCTCGGTGTTGCGGCAAAAACGGTCGATCGCCTCGGCAACGAAACCGCGATAGAAGGCGTCGCGCGCTTTTTCGATGGTGGCCTCGCGGTTGCCGCCGGCGTTTTCGGCTTCGGCGACGATGCGTTCGTAGGTATCGGCCAAGACCGGATTGCGAAACAGCTTCCTGGCTTCCGGCGCTTGGCCGCCCGGCAGCCAGGTCGCCGAGGATGTCGGCCATTCCCTGGCGAAAAACTCGGCATTGTCCTTGATGGTGTTGGCGACGCGCGGCAGCAGCGGGTGCCCGTGGCGGGCGTAGTGGATTGCAGACTCCATCACGTCGCGCAGCTTCATGCTGCCATGATCGCGCAACAGCACCATCCAGGCATCGAACGCGCCCGGAACGACCGTCGCCAGAAGGCCCGATCCCGGAACGAGATCGAGGCCGAGCGCGGTATAGGCTTCAAGCGTTGCGGCTTGCGGCGTCACGCCCTGCCCGCACAGCACTTCGGTTTTCCCGGTGCGCGCCGAATGCAGGATGATGGGCACCTCGCCGGATGGGCCCACGAGGTGCGGCTCCACGACCTGCAGGACGAAACCGGCGGCGGCCGCCGCATCGAAGGCATTGCCGCCGCGCTCCAGCATCGCCATTCCGGCCGCCGAAGCGAGCCAGTGCGTGGAGGTCACGACACCGAAGGTGCCCAGTATTTCCGGCCTGGTCGTAAACATTGGCAAACTGCTCTTTCTGTCTTGGGAATGTCAGTATTCGCGCGGATCGATCGCGTCGCGCAGGCCGTCGCCCAGAAGGTTGAAGCCGAGAACCACGAGGAAGATCGCTGTACCGGGCCACAACGACATCCATGGCGCCTGCGAGATGAAGTTCTTCGCCGTGTTCAGCATCGAGCCCCAGGAGGGGTTGGGAGGCTGCTGCCCAAGTCCGAGGAAGGAAAGGCTCGCTTCGGCAATGACGGCGGCGGCGATGGTGAGCGTGGCCTGCACGATGATCGGCGGAACGGAATTGGGCAGGATGTAGTGCAGGATGATGCGCGGATGGCGCAAGCCGATCACTTGCGCAGCCTCGACATACTCCTCCGATTTGATCGACAGAACCTGTCCGCGGGTCAGCCGCGCGAAGATCGGCGCGGCCGAAAGGCCGATGGCGATCATGGCATTGGTCAGGCTCGCCCCGAGAAAGGCGGCCAGCGAGATCGCCAGGATGAGGAATGGAATGGCGAGCATGGCATCGATCAGGCGCGAAATGACGCTGTCGATCCAGCCGCCGAAATATCCCGCGAGGAGCCCGAACGGCACGCCGACGATGACCGCGATCGCCACGGAGATGCCGCCTGCCGTAAGCGAGGCGCGTGCGCCATACACCATGCGCGAGAAGATATCGCGGCCGAGCTCGTCCGTGCCCAGCCAGAATTGGGCCGACGGCGGCTTGCGCACATTGATGAAGTTTGTCTGGAACGGATCATAGGGCGCGATCAGCGGTGCAAAGATCGCGATCAGCACGAACACACCGACAATGACGGCGCCCGCAACAGCCGCGTGGTTCTTGGCGAATTTGGCGAGTTGGCGGCCGAGAGGGCTCTTTTGCACATGCGCGACGGCGGTCATGCTGCATCCCTCAGACGCGGGTTGACGACGATGTAGAGAAGATCGGCGACCAGGTTCATCAGGATGAAGCCGACGGCGGTGCACAGCACCACCCCCTGAACCACCGCATAATCGCGGGTGAAGACGGCATCGACGATGAGCTTGCCGAAGCCCGGGATGGTGAATATCTGCTCGGTCAGAACCGCGCCGGCCAGCAACTCGCCAAACAGCAGCGTCGACAGTGTGATGATCGGCACCAGCGCGTTTTTCAGCGCATGGCGCAGGATGACCGTCTTTTCGCTCAGGCCCTTTGCACGCGCGGTCCTGACATAATCGGAGCGCAACACGCCGAGCATGGCCGAACGTGTGTGGCGCATCAGGACGCCCGCAAGCCCCGTTCCCAGGACGAAGGCCGGCATGACCATGGTGCGCAAGTTCTGGCCGATATTCTCAAAGGGCGAGGTGTAGCCGGAGGCCGGGAGCAACTGCCATTGCACCGACACCAGCAGGATGAGCATGATGCCGAGCCAGAAGTTGGGGATCGAAAGTCCCGACAGGGCAACCACATTGATGCCGTAGTCGACCGCCGTGCCCTTGCGTATTGCCGAGATGATGCCGGCGGGAACGCCAATCAGGAAGGCGACAATCATGGCGAAGGCCGCCAGTTGGATCGTGACCGGCAGCTTTTGAACAATGAGGCCGAGCACCGGTTGTTCCGTGCGAAGCGAAATGCCGAGATCGCCGCGAAGGATCTGACCGAGCCAAGCCACGTACTGGACCGGGATGGGATCGTTGAGGCGGTACTTTTCCTGCAGATAAGCGATCGTCGCCGGATCACGGTCCTCGCCGGCCATCGTCAGGATGGGGTCGCCGGGCAGCAGTTTCTGCATGCCGAAAACCAGCATCGAGACGATCAGCAGCGTAGGCAGGACGACGACGCATCGCCGGAAAACGATCTCGATCATTGGAACAGCACTTCAAAATTGGAGAGGTGGAGCGGCCACCGAGAATGGCCGCTCTATGGAGGCCAAGGATCAGCCCTCGGACGAAACGCCGCGCAGCCGGATCATGCCGTCCGGATAGGCGGTGAAGCCCTTCACATTGGCGCGGGCGGCAAACGGCCAGGGCTGATAGTAGAGATAGACGATCGGCAATTCCTCCTGGATGATTTCCTGGACCTGATCGTAGAGCGCCTTGCGCTTGACCGGATCGGTCACGCTCCTGGCCTCGTCGAGCAGTGCGTCGACCTTTTCGTTGCAGTAATGCGCATCGTTCAGATTGCCTTCGCAACTGACGAACTGATGGATGTTTCCATCCGGATCGGCGCGGCCCGACCATCCGCTCTGGCCTGCCTCGAAGTCGCTTTCCTTCAAGGCCGCCTGCAGGGCGGCGAACTCCGTCGGCCGGAGCGAAATGTCGAACCCGGCCTCGGAGGACATCGCCTGGATCAGCTCATAGACCTGCTGGGAAGCGGTGTTGTTGCCGAAAGCGATTTCGAGCTTCACACGCTCGACGCCGGCTTCGGCCAGCAGCGACTTTGCCTTGGCGACATCACGCTGCGCGCCTTCGAACTTCTTGTCATAGGCGAAGCTGGTCGGCGGAAACGGCTGGTATGCCGGCTGGAAAATGCCTTGGCCGACCACCTCGTTGATCACGTTGCGGTCGATCGACAGTTCGAACGCCTGACGAATGCGCTCGTCATGGCCGATGGGGAACGTGTCCTTGTCGCCCTTCTTCAGATTGAAGGTCAGGGCTTGATAGCCGGTTCCGGTGACGGGATGGAAGGCGAGGTTCGCGTCGGCCTTCACCGTTTCCACGTCTGCCGGCGCGATGCGCTCGACGATATCGAGATCGCCGGCGCGCAGATTGGCTAGCCGCACCGTAGAGTCCGGAATCGGGATGAAGGTGATCTTGTCATAGTTGAAGTTGGCCGCATCCCAATGGTCCGCGAACTTCTCCAGAACGATGCGGTCGTTCTGGATGCGCTCGACGAATTTGTACGGTCCCGAGCAGACCGGGTTCTGGCCGAAGTCGCCGGTTTCGAATGCTTTCGGCGACAGGATCATGCCGGCCCTGTCGGCAAGCTGCGAGAGCAGCGAGGCGTCGGGGCTAACGAGGTGGACCGCGACAGTCGTTGCGTCGACCGCCTCGACCGTGTCGATGGAGGCGACCTCACTCTTGCGCAGCGATTCCGGCAGCGTTTTGGCGCGTTCAATATTGGCCTTCACGGCAGCGGCGTCGATCGTGGCGCCGTCGTGGAACTTGGCGTCTTCGCGCAACTTGATGGTCAGCGTCTTCCCGTCATCGGACCATGCCCATTCCTTCGCCAGTTGCGGCTGGATTTCCAGCTTGGCGTTGATGTCGAAAAGCTTGTCGCACATCGAGGTGAAGACGATGCGCCCGACGAAAGTGCGGGCGCGATGCGGGTCGAGAACGTCGGCGTCGTCTTGCAAGCCGATACGCAAATCGGCGGCAAGGGCGGACGAGGCCGATACCAGAGCGGTGGCCACCAACAACAATTGCTTTATACGGTTCATTTCATTCCCTCTGTGGCTAAGGCTTTTGCTTCCGTGATTGCAGGATCATGAAGGCGTTCTTCGTCGGCAATCGGCACACTTGCCGCCTGCATGGCCTCGACAAGTGCGCTGCGCAGCGAAATCAGATGCTGGCGCATTGCAGCTTCGGCTTCCGATGGATGCAGGCGGCGGATCGCATCGATCACGGCCTCGTGCTGCTGGACGGACAGAGTGGTGCGCCCGACCGAGCGGACGCGCTCGCGAAAGTGCCGCCACGCGTCGTTCTGCCGGATCTGGTCGATCATGCCCATGAACAGGATGAAAAGCTGATTTCCGGCCGCCTCGGCGATTTTCCGGTGAAAGGCGCCGTCCCACAGCTCCCATGAATCCGTATCGGCGGCTTCCCGCGCCTTGGCCGCAAGGCGCTCGAGCTGCTGGATAAGGGCGGGCGTGCTCTTGGTCGCGGCGAGCCGGGCCAGGACAGGCTCGATCTCGATACGCACTTCCATGACCTCGAGCGGATTGGTGAAGTCGGCAAGATTGTCGACGCGAAGCGTCTTCGAGACCTGCTGGGAGCCGCCAAAGGTGCCCTTGCCCTGCTGGCGCCAGATCAGCCCCTCGTCCTCAAGAACTTCGAGGGCGCGCCGCAGCGCCCTGCGCCCGACGCCGATTTCCGCCGCCAACTCGCGCTCGGGCGGCAAGCGCAACTCTCCGCCGGAAGGGACCGAGCTCAACAAAACGCGCAACCGCTCAAGGGCATAACCCGAATTTACAGTTGGCTTAACGCGCTGCGACATCAGAACCCGATAGGTGATCAATTCTACGAATGGTTCGCTTCTGCCAGCGACGCGCTTTCAGAAATCGAGGCATTTTGGCCGGAAATTTCAAGATAGCTGTCCCAAAAGGCCCAGGTGAACCTATTTAGTCGAGATTAGCCGCGCAACCAATTTCTTCAATGGTTCATCTATTTTGCTTTTCTCGGATTCGCCATCACTCGGGCGCGCCGGTTTAACGGCGTCATGCCTGGACCGTTATGGATGGCAGGCCGGGCTCCACATGGCCCACCGGTCGGACTGACGGATAGCCATCCGCGACAATCTTCTCGACCAGCGCCGCTGCGCTGTTGCGTTCGCAGGCAATCAGCAACCCGCCCGAAGTCTGCGGATCGGTGAGAAGATGGCGGCGCCATTCCGGCATGTCCGGAGGCAGCACCACCGCTTCGCCATAGCTCGCCCAGTTGCGCCGCGATGCGCCGGTGACATAGCCATCACGAGCAAGCGAAGCTGCTTCGGAAAAGAGAGGTACATCGGAATCCCGGATGACGAGAGCGCTGCCGGAACCTCGCGCCATTTCAAGCGCATGTCCGAGCAGGCCGAAGCCGGTCACATCGGTGATCGCATGGACGTTAGGGTCTTGCGCGAGCTCCGATCCGATCTGGTTAAGAAGTGTCGTCGATGCGATCATCTCGGCGTAGCCGCTCTCGGGGAGCGCCTCTTTCTTGATGGCGGCGGAATAGATGCCGACACCGAGCGCTTTCGTCAGAATCAAGGCGTCTCCCGGCCTCGCGCCCGAATTGCGCCGGACATCTTCCGGCCGGCACGTGCCGATCACCGCCAAGCCATAGATCGGCTCCGGTGAATCGATCGAGTGGCCGCCGGCGACAGGGATGCCGGCCGTGGCGCAGATGGCTTTGCCGCCCCTCAGGATCTCGCGGACCATATCGGTGGGAATCTTGTCGAGAGGCATGCCGAGGATTGCCAGCGCCATGATCGGCCGGCCGCCCATCGCATAGACGTCCGAGATCGCGTTCGTCGCCGCGATCCGGCCGAAGTCATACGGGTCGTCCACCATGGGCATGAAGAAATCGGTGGTTGCGATGACGCAGGTGTCTTCGTCAAGCTGCCAGACGGCGGCGTCGTCGCCGGTCTCCGTGCCGACAAGAAGCTGCCGGAAAGAATTGGCTTCTACCTGATCCGCTAGAAGTTGCTGAAGCACGGACGGCGCCAGCTTGCAGCCGCAGCCGCCGCCATGGGCGAGGCTGGTCAGGCGCACGGCGGGCGCGTCGGCGATTTCGATCGAAAGGGCGATTGCCATGGTTCAGGGCTCCTTGGAATGCCGAATGACAACCCGCGTGGAGGCTGACGCCTGCCACGTGTTGTCGCGAGTAGCCGGAATGAAGAAAACACCGGTGACGGCTGGCTGTGCGAATCTGTCTTTGGCGACACGATGGGGAAGATGAAGGGCGAGACGTACGCTCAGCGATGGAGCGCGTGACATCGCCTCCATAGGTCGTCGCTCGAAAAGCGCCCCGGCACGCGGGAGCCGTTTCCAACACCACGCCTCACTGTAGGACGACCTTTTGGCGAGCGTCAATCGGACCGCCACACCAGGAGATCCGTCATTGTACGCAATGCTCAAACACGGCCTTTGCTGCCGCCGCACGCATCCGTTGTTTGACATTGATTTGATTCGGTTCGAAAATGGCTTCGTACTCTTGGTTCGGGATGTCCTCCGGGGCATCGGCTTCGGGAGGAAATTCAATGACTATCGAACTCTCGCGACGCGCGTTCCTGCAGACCGCAGGCGCGGGTCTCGCCGGCACAACGCTCGGGGCCTTCGGCTTCGGCGATATCGAGGCCGCGCATGCGGCGGCGATACGGCCCTTCAAGCTCGTCAACACGACCGAGACGCGCAACACCTGCCCGTACTGCTCGGTTGCTTGCGGCGTGATCCTGTATTCGAAGGGCGACCTCAGGAAGGGCGAACAGGCCGAGATCACCCACATCGAGGGCGATACCGATCACCCGACCAACCGCGGCACCTTGTGCCCCAAAGGTTCGGCCCTGCTCGGCTTCGTCAAGGCTCCAACCCGCCTTCAGCAGCCGATGATCCGCAAGCCGGGATCCGACAAGTTCGAGCCGATCTCCTTGGGAAGATGCACTCGACCGCATCGCCCGCCTGATGAAGGATGACCGGGACAAGAATTTCGTCGCGACCAACAATGACGGCGTGACGGTAAACCGGTGGATCACGACAGGCTTCCTCGCCGCGTCGGCGACGACAAACGAAACCGCGTTCGAGACCTACAAGGTGGTCCGCAGCACGGGAATGCTGGTGTTCGACAACCAGGCGCGTGTCTGACACGGCCCGACGGTGGCGAGTCTCGCCCCAACATTCGGCCGTGGAGCAATGACGAATTCCTGGACGGACATCAAGAACACGGATCTCGTCGTCATCATGGGCGGCAATGCCGCCGAGGCGCACCCGTGCGGCTTCAAATGGGTCACCGAAGCCAAAGCAAACCGTGGCGCCAAGCTCATCGTCATCGACCCGCGCTTTACGCGCTCGGCTTCGGTGTCGGATGTCTACGCGCCGATCCGCCAAGGAACGGACATCGCTTTCCTGCTCGGCCTGATCAACTACTGCATTCAGAACGACAAGGTGCAGCGGGACTACGTCAAGGCGTTCACCAACGCAGCCTATGTCGTCAAGGAGGGTTTTGCATACCAGGACGGCCTGTTCACCGGTTATGACGAGGCCAAACGCGACTACGACAAGTCGACCTGGGACTACGATATCGGCGCGGACGGTTTTGCCGTCGTCGACGATACCTTGCAGAACCCGCGCTGTGTCTGGAACCTGCTCAAGAACCACGTCTCCGTCTACACACCGGAGATGGTCGAGCGCATCTGCGGCACGCCGAAGGAAAAATTCCTGAAGGTGGCCGGGATGATCGCGGAATGCTCGTCGCCTGAAAAGGCGATGACCTCGATGTACGCGCTCGGCTGGACGCAGCACTCGAAGGGTTCGCAGAACATCCGCGCCATGGCGATGCTGCAGCTGATCCTGGGCAATATCGGCATTCGCGGCGGTGGCATGAACGCGCTGCGCGGCCACTCCAATATCCAGGGGCTGACCGATATAGGGCTTATGTCGAACCTGCTGCCCGGCTATCTGACGATACCGACGCAGAAGGAGCCGGACCTGGCTTCCTACATGTCGACCCGCGGCTTCAAGCCGCTCCGGCCGAACCAGATGAGCTACTGGCAGAACTACAGGAAGTTCTTCGTTAGCTTCCAGAAGTCGATGTGGGGGCAGGCCGCGACGGTCGAGAACGACTTCGCCTATGATTACCTGCCGAAGCTCGACCTGCCAGGCTACGACGTGCTGCGCGCTTTCGACATGATGCACCAGGGCAAGATGAACGGGTACTTCTGCCAGGGATTCAACCCGCTGCAGTCGTTCCCCAACAAACAGAAGATCACCGCCTCGCTTTCCAAGCTGAAGTTCCTGGTCGTCATGGATCCGCTTGCGACCGAGACGGCGCGGTTCTGGGAAAACCATGGCGCGCACAACGACGTCGATCCTTCGGCGATCCAGACCGAGGTCATCGAACTGCCGTCGACGTGCTTCGCCGAGGACGACGGCTCGCTCGTCAATTCAAGCCGTTGGCTGCAGTGGCATTGGGCGGGCGGCACGCCGCCCGGCGAGGCCAAGCGCGACACCTGGATCATGGCGCAGATCCATCTGCGTCTGAAGGAACTCTATCGCACGGAAGGCGGCGCGTTCGCCGATCCGATCCTCAATCTCCAATGGCCTTATGCCGATCCAGGCGATCCGAAAGCCGAGGAAATCGCTCAGGAGCTTAATGGCCGCGCGCTCGCCAGAGTGACGGACACGGCCGATCCGACAAAAGTGCTGGCGGAGGCCGGAAAATTGCTGCCGGGCTTTGCCGCGCTTCGCGACGACGGCTCGACCGCCTGCGGCTGCTGGATTTATTCCGGCTGCTTCACCGAGGACGGCAACAATATGGCCCGGCGGGATACGATAGACCCGGACGAGGTCGGCATGTATCCGAAATGGGCGTTCTCGTGGCCTGCCAACCGCCGCATCCTCTACAACAGGGCTTCGGCGAATCTGGCGGGGAAGGCTTGGGATCCGACTCGCAAGGTGATCGAATGGGATGGTGCGAAATGGTCGGGCTACGACATCCCGGACATCGTGCCGACGGCGAAACCCGATCAGGTCGGCCCGTTCATCATGAACCCGGAAGGCGTGTCGCGCCTCTTCGTTCGGGGCATGATGCGCGACGGGCCGTTCCCGGCACATTATGAGCCGTTCGAATCGCCAATCGCCAATCCGGTCGCGCCCAATGTCATCGGTAATCCGGCGGCAAGGGTGTTCGAGGGCGATTTGGCGCAGTTCGCCGAGGCTGGTTCTCCGGAATTCCCGTATGCCGCGACCTCCTACCGCTTGACCGAGCATTTCCACTTCTGGACCAAGCATGTGGTCGTAAATTCCGTGATGCAGCCGGAGTTCTTCGTGGAAATCTCGGAACAGCTTGCGTCGGAAAAGGGCATCGCCAAGGGCGGCTGGGTGCGCGTCTGGTCGAAGCGCGGTTCGGTCACCGCGAAAGCCATGGTGACCAAACGCATCAGGCCGCTGACCTGCGACGGCAAGACGGTCCATATCGTCGGCATCCCGCTGCATTGGGGCTTCACCGGCGCGGCGAAAAAGGGCTTTGGCCCCAACATGCTGACGCCTTATGTCGGCGACGCCAACATCGAGACGCCGGAGTACAAGGCGTTCCTCGTCAACATCGAGCCCGCACCTGGGCCGGTGGCATAGGGAGGCGAGAAGATGTTTCCTCCAATCCCAAATCCTTCGACGACGGACACGGCGCCGCGTTTCTCCGAGAAGGACCTCATCCGCCGATCGGCATCGACTGTCCCCGCGCCGGCGCAGCAGCAGACTGAAGTCGCCAAGCTCATCGACGTTTCGAAATGCATAGGCTGCAAGGCATGCCAGACGGCCTGCATCGAGTGGAACGACACGCATGAGGAGGTCGGCGTCTTCGCCGGCGTCTTCGAGAATCCGCCCGACCTGACGCCGGACATGTTCACGCTGATGCGCTTCAGCGAGTGGGAAAATCCGGAGACAAACGAACTCGAATGGCTGATCCGCAAGGACGGCTGCATGCATTGCGCGGATCCGGGCTGCCTCAAGGCCTGCCCGGCGCCGGGCGCGATCGTTCAGTACTCGAATGGCATCGTCGATTTCGTCCACGAGAACTGCATCGGCTGCGGCTACTGCATCAAGGGCTGCCCCTTCAACATCCCGCGCATCTCGCGCGTCGACAACACGGCCTACAAATGCACGCTATGCTCGGACCGCGTTGCGGTAGGCCAGGGGCCGGCCTGCGCCAAGGCATGCCCGACACAGGCGATCGTCTTCGGCACGAAAGACGAGATGAAACAGCACGCCGAAGGCCGGATCGAGGACCTGAAATCGCGCGGCTATGCCAATGCCGGCCTCTACGACCCGCCCGGCGTTGGCGGGACGCATGTGATGTACGTGCTGCATCACGCCGACCAGCCGGAACTCTATTCCGGCCTGCCGAGGGAGCCGAGGATCAGCCCGCTGGTGGAGGCGTGGAAGGGCATCACCAAATATGCAGGCCTGACCGTGCTTGGCGTCGCGGCCGGCGTCGGCGTCCTGCATCATCTGATCATGGGGCCGAACAGGGTCACGGAAGACGACGAGGAGCACGCCGAAGAGCTGACGGAAGGTGACGGCCATGGCCGCGTATGATGTCGGACCGAGCGAGAAAGTTCACCCCGGCAGGCCCGTTGTGGTGGACCGGTACACGGTGGGCGCGCGCATCAATCACTGGATCACCGCGGCGAGCCTGATCCTGCTCGCCTTGTCCGGGCTGGCGCTGTTCCACCCGAGCCTGTTCTTCCTGTCCGGCCTGTTCGGTGGCGGTCAGTTCACGCGCTTCATCCATCCCTGGATCGGCGTCCTGCTCTTCTTCAGCTTCTTCGGACTGTTTCTTCGCTTCTGGAAGGCCAATCTCTGGAAACGCGAGGACGGGACATGGCTTGCCCGCTTTCGCGACGTGCTGGCCAATCACGAGGAGAACGTCCCCGAGGTTGGCAAGTACAATGCGGGCCAGAAGTTCGTATTCTGGGCGATGTCCGTCCTGATCGTGATCCTGATCTCCAGCGGATTGGTTGTCTGGGATCAGTATTTCTCCGAGTTCACGACGGTCGAACAGAAGCGAATAGCCATTCTTGTGCATTCCATTGCAGCCGTCGCGATCATCGGCGTGTGGATCATCCACTTCTATTCCGCGATCTGGGTACGCGGTACGATCCCCGCGATGATCCGCGGCTCGGTAACCGGAGGCTGGGCCTGGCGGCATCATCGCAAATGGTTGCGGGAACTTGTTACGAAATCGGGCGGAAGGTCGGGATCGAAGCCCGCCGAATAGAGCGGGCGCCAGCGGGATGACTTTCGATCGCGCCGCCCTAAGTACCGCTTTGATCCAGGCGCTGGACAGGCGCAACCACGTGGCCCGTGCGGTTCGTGAGGTTTGAATGCCAAGACAGATCAGTCCAGCCGGTTCCGACCCTACCGCTATCGGCGAAGTTTCGGCGCCACCCTTCGCTCGATTGCCCGACCCGTCGCTTCTGTTCGCCCGCCGCGCGCAACGGCTCGCCGGGCTGGCTGAAGGACATCAACTCGGCGCCTATCTTCGCTTCCTTGCCGCCGTGAGCAACGCCCAGCACCATATCCAGGACGGATTGCCCGATCCTGAAGCCCCGGACATCGACGCACGCGAGCGAGCACGCTCTTTCGGCATGCCGCCGCTTGACCGCAACAAACCCGCGGCTGCGGCGCTTTCCGAAACGCTCGAACGCCTGGTCATTGCGGCATCGACAATCGACAAGCCGGAAGCGGCAACGGGGGCTCTCGACCGGCTGAAACAGGCCGGGCCTTCCGAACGCGACGGCATGGTGCGCAACGTGCTCGCCGATGCGATCCCTATGGAAGCTCTGGCCGAGCACGTCTATGTCGCGGCCGCGCTGCAGGTTCACTTCACCCGCCTTGCCGGCTGCCTCGATGCCGCCGCGCTGGTTCCCGTTGGCGATGGAGCATGCCCTGTCTGCGGCGGGCCTCCGGTATCCTCGATGATCGTCGGCTGGCATGGCGCCCACGGATCGCGGTTTTGCGCCTGCTCGCTCTGCGGAACATTGTGGAACTACGTGCGCATCAAATGCACCCTGTGCGGTTCGACCAAGGGGATAGGCTATCAGGAAATCGAAGGCGGTCCGGGCACGGTGAAGGCCGAAACCTGCAAGGCATGCGGCTGCTACGTCAAGATCCTGCATCAGCACAAGGATCCGGCGCTCGACCCGGTCGCCGACGATGTCGCAACGCTCGGCCTCGACCTGCTCGTGCGCGAAGGCGGCTATCGGCGCGGATCGTTCAATCCGTTCCTGATAGGCTATTGAGGATGCGATGACCGAGTTGCTCGCAAGCCGCCTGCGCAATCTGCCATCGGTCGATCAAGTGCTGAGGGAACCGCCCGCTGCGACGGCGATCCAGCGCTTCGGGCGGCACGCCGCCACGAATGCCGTTCGCGATGCACTCGCCACAGCGCGCGCGGCTGGCCTTGCGGGCGCAGCCGTGCCGGAAGCGAGCGAGGTGGCCGCCGAGGCGCTTGCGCAACTCGCAGCCGGGGAAGGTTCCTCCCTGCGCCCCGTCTTCAATCTGACCGGAACGGTGTTGCACACCAATCTAGGCCGTGCCGTTCTCGCAGAAGAAGCAATCGAGGCGATCGGCGCTGCCATGCGCGAGGCCGTGGCCCTCGAATTCAATGTCGAGAAGGGCGAGCGCGGTGAGCGCGACGATCATCTGCGCTCGCTTGTCTGCGAACTGACCGGCGCCGAGGATGCAACCATCGTCAACAACAACGCAGCGGCGGTTCTTCTCGTCCTCAACACATTCGCGCTTGGTCGAGAGGCAATCGTCTCGCGCGGCGAACTGATCGAGATCGGCGGTTCCTTCCGCATGCCGGACATCATGACCCGCGCCGGCGCCAGGCTGGTCGAGGTCGGCACAACCAACCGCACGCATCCGAAGGATTATGCGGCAGCGCTCGGCACGGAGACCGGACTCGTCCTCAAGGTGCACACGTCGAATTACCGCGTCGAGGGTTTCACGGCGGAGGTTTCGGCGCGGGAACTTTCCTCGATCTCGAAAGCGCACGGCGTGCCGCTTGTCCATGATCTCGGCTCCGGCACGCTCGTCGATCTCGCTCGCTATGGTCTCGGGCACGAGCCGACGGTGCGCGAGGCGGTCGCCGATGGCGCCGATCTCGTCACGTTTTCCGGCGACAAGCTGCTCGGGGGCCTCAGGCGGGCTTCATCGTCGGCCGCAAGGATCTGATTGCGGCGCTCGGCCGCAATCCGATGAAACGGGCGCTCAGGCTCGACAGGCTTCGGCTCGCCGCGCTCGAGGCGACGCTGAAGCTCTACCGCGATCCCGACCGCCTGGCGGAACGCTTGCCAACACTGAGATTGCTGGCGCGTCTGGCGGCCGACATCGCGGCACTGGCGGCGCGCCTTCGCCCTGTGGTCGCCTATGCTCTCGGCGAGGCCTTCATAGTCGACGTCGTGGAGTGCCGGAGCCAGATCGGATCAGGCGCACTGCCGCTTGAAACACTACCCAGCGCTGGTCTCGCTCTCCGCCCTCGCTCGGGGAGCGGAAGGGCGCTGGAGGCGCTCGCGGCCGCGCTGCGTGCGCTACCGGTTCCGGTGATAGGACGCATCGATAAGCAGGCGTTGGTGTTAGACCTGCGCTGCCTCGAAGACGAAGCTGGTTTCACCGCCAATCTCGCCGGTCTCGATGCGGGAGGCGCCAATGCGCTGGCTTGACCGCATTGCGCGCCAACCGGCCGAGGCGCCGGTGCCGGAACGCATGGCCATGGCCCTCGAAGCCGCCAGAAAAGGCGACCACGCCACGGCTCTCGCCATCTGGGAGCCGCTGGCCCAGGCCGGCGTAGCTCGCGCGCAGAACAATATCGGCGCCTGCTTCGCCGAGGGGCTCGGCGTCGTGCGGGATTCGGACCTTGCCGTCCGGTGGCTGACGCTTGCCGCGGAGGGCAACGATCCTGTCGGGCAGCGGAATCTCGCGTCGCTCTATTTCCGTGGCGAAGGCGTCGAGCAAGACTACGTCCGTGCGGCCGAGCTCTATCGGAGGGCCGCGGAACAAGGCGACGGACCGGCGCAGGATATGCTGAGCTGGATGCTGCTCGAAGGCGAGGTGATGGAGCCCGACGTTGCGGAAGCGCGGCGCTGGGCGACTGCCGCCGCCGATCAGGGGATCGCCTCGGCCATGACGCGGGTCGGCATGCTTCATCACAACGCGCTCGGCGTACCGCGCGACCCGGCCGAAGCTGTCCGGTGGTGGCGCAGGGCGGCCGCGCGCGGAGATGCGGACGGCCAAGCGATGCTGGGAGCCGCCTGCCATCTTGGCGCAGGCGTGCCCGTGGATGCAGTCGGGGCGCTGGCGTGGTTGCTGCGCGCCCAGGCAAGCGGCAGCGCGTTGGCAGCCCGGTATTTGGCAGCGGCGCGCGCCGCGCTCAGCACTGAGGAAATCGCCGAGGCTGAACGCCGCGCCACGGCGCCGTTGCCGGAGATCGCGCCATGATCGTGGGCACGGCCGGGCATGTCGACCATGGCAAAACCGCGCTGGTGCATGCGCTCACCGGCGTCGACACCGACCGCCTCCAGGAAGAAAAAGCGCGCGGCATGACGATCGATCTCGGCTTCGCCTATCTGCCGACGCCGAGCGGAGACATTATCGGGTTCGTCGATGTTCCCGGACACGAGCGATTTGTCCACACGATGCTTGCAGGAGCCAGCGGCATCGATTTCGCGTTGCTGGTCGTAGCCGCGGATGACGGCGTCATGCCGCAGACGCGGGAGCACCTCGCCATTGTCGATCTGCTCGGCATCAAGCGCGGCGCTGTCGTGCTCTCGAAGTCAGACCTTGCCGACACGGCACGACGCGCTGCCGTTGCGGCGGAGATACACGCCACGCTCGCAGAAACCGCGCTCGCTGGAGCCGAAATAATTCCGGCCTCTTCCGTCACCGGCGAAGGCATCGACGCTCTTCGGGGTCTCTTGTTCCAGGAAGCGTCACGCTTTGCCGTCCGTGCGGCATTGGGCCGCTTCAGACTGGCGGTGGACCGCTCATTCACGCTGCACGGCGTCGGTACCGTCGTCACCGGCACCGTGCTGTCAGGCTCGGTGGGGATCGGCGACAGCGTCGTGGTCAGCCCGTCGGGGCTGTCTGCGCGCGTCCGGTCTATCCATACCCAGAACCGGCCAGCCAAGCGCGGCAAGGCGGGAGATCGCTGCGCGCTGAACCTGGCCGGCGAAGGTATCGGCAAGGAGGCGATCCGGCGCGGCGACGTGATACTCGATCCGGAACTTCACGCGCCGACGGACCGCATCGACGCAAGGCTGCGCGTCCTGCCTTCAGAACCGAAACCGATCGGCCAATGGTTTCCGGTGCGGCTGCACCATGCCGCAGCCGAGGTCGGCGCGCGGGTCGTGCTCCTCGGCGACGAACCGGTCAGGCCCGGCGGCGCGGCCACTGTGCAACTGGTGCTGGACAGTCCGATCGCCGCCGCAGCCGGGGACACGTATGTTGTGCGCGACACCTCGGCGCAGCGGACCATCGGCGGTGGAAGCTTTCTCGACCTCAGGGCGCCCAGCCGCAAGCGCCGCACGCCGGAACGGCTTGCCCGGCTCGAAGCACACGCTGTCCCGCTCTCCGAGCAGGCCGTTGCCGCGCTCCTCGACGCGCCGCCTCACTATCTCGACCTGAAAACTTTCGGGCGTGATCGGGCGCTCGGCGCGGACGAGGCGGAAAGCCTGATCGAAAGCCTCGGGCTCGTCCGTATTCCCGTCGGAGAGATGCTGCTTGTGTTCTCCCCGGAACGCTGGATGGCGTTCAAAATCGCCTTGATCTCGACGCTGGAGGCTTTCCACGCCGACAACCCCGACCTGCCGGGCATCGGGATGGAAAGGCTGCGGCTTCAACTCGAGCCGCGTCTTCCGACCCCCGCTTTCGCCGCCGTTCTACGCGGCCTGTCGCGCGCCGGTGAACTGGCTCTCGACGGCGCCTGGGTACGGCTTCCGGGCCATGAAGTACGGCTTGCGCCGAAGGACGAGTCCCTCTGGCTGCGGATCCAGCCGCTCCTTGGCGGTTCCGACCGGTTCCATCCGCCGAGGGTGCGCGACATCGCCGAAGTGCTTGCCGGCCAGGAAGCTGAAGTCCGAAGGCTCTTGAAGCTTACTGCCCGCATGGGGAAGGTGCACGAAATCGCCCACGACCATTTTTTCCTGCGCAACGCACTGGCGGAGATCGTCGAGACTATCCGCGAGCTTGCGGCAGCGACGCCGGACGGGCAATTCGTCGCCGCCCAGTTTCGCGATCGCGCCGGCAGCGGCCGCAAGGTGGCCATCCATATCCTCGAATTTCTCGATCGGCATGGCATAACCGTGCGGCGTGGCGATCTTCGCCGCCTCAACCGGCATCGGCTGGACCTGTTTCGCAGTCCGGCCGATGATCGACCGCTGACGGCGGAAGCCTTTGGAGGAGCATCGTCCCCGGTGGGGCGTCCGGACTTCAAATCCGGGAGGGGCCGCGAGCCGGTCCTTGGTGGGTTCGACTCCCACTCTCTTCCGCCATCCTCCTAGAGCATGATCCCGAAAAGTTGCATCCTTTTCGGAAAAGATCATGCTTCAACAAAAGACGCGACGACAATGACCGCATCGTTCCTCCGTGAACTGAAGACAGCGGCCGAAGCCGCCAAAACCGCTGAAACAAGCTTCCGGCGGGAGGCCGCCCTGAAAATTGCGGCTCTCGAGCAGGAGCGCGCATTCGCCTTCAGGCGGCTCAATCTCATGCAGGCGATCGCCGAGGCGATGGCATCGGCTGAAAGCGAGGAAATTGCCGTGGCGAGCGCGTTTGCCGCCCTGCGCACGCGTCTCGGCTGGAACTCGGACAGCGAGGCGCGATCGGAGGTGATGATGCATTTCAGCCCGGTAGCGCTGGCGGTATTTCGCAATGCGGCTTCGAGCGAAGACAAATCAGCGGCCGAGGCTCACGAGGCCATTGCTGCTTTCGAACGCTGGTACGCTGAAACCCGGGGATCGCCATTCTGGATCCTGTTCGAGCACCAGATGCCAGACACGCCTCTCGTCGATTTTTAAGGAACGCAGTTAAAAAAAGAGCCCGCACGAAGCGGGCGTTGCGAGGGGATGAGGGGGTCTCTCCATCAACGAAAAAACCCGCCAGGCAGGACCTGACGGGTTTGATTTGGTTGCGGGGACAGGATTTGACTTTTTCTGTCCCGCCGCGTCGGCTGCGCCTCCTTGCGGGCCCCTGACGAGGTTAAAACAGCCGGCCGCCACAAGCGAATACGGAAACGGCCCGCACAGGGCGGGCCGTTTTCGTATTTGGTTGCGGGGACAGGATTTGAACCTGTGACCTTCAGGTTATGAGCCTGACGAGCTACCGGGCTGCTCCACCCCGCGCCACCTTTTTGCGAGATCGAACCCGCGAAACATCAGCCGGCCAAAACAAATGGGCCGCATCGAGCGGCCCGAAATCCCGTTTTGGCGGGCCGCATCGGAAAGAGAAGATTTACAACATGCGCTTGGCAGACCTGGCAGCGACTTACTCTCCCGCGTCTTGAGACGAAGTACCATCAGCGCTGGAGCGTTTCACGGCCGAGTTCGGAATGGGATCGGGTGCAGCCGCTCCGCCATAACCACCAGGTCGGCAAAGAGCATGTTGTTTCGAGAAGCTGTTTTTGTGCCTTCCATCGCTTTCGCGATAGGCATTCGAAATGAGAACGATCAAGCCAATCGAGCTATTAGTACCGGTAAACTTCATGCGTTGCCGCACTTCCATACCCGGCCTATCAACGTGGTCGTCTTCCACGGCTCTCAAGGGAATACTCGTTTTAAGGTGGGTTTCCCGCTTAGATGCCTTCAGCGGTTATCCCGTCCGGATATAGCTACCCTGCTATGCGGCTGGCGCCACAACAGGTCCACCAGAGATCCGTCCATCCCGGTCCTCTCGTACTAGGGACAGATCCTTTCAATATTCCTACACCCACGGCAGATAGGGACCGAACTGTCTCACGACGTTCTGAACCCAACTCACGTACCGCTTTAAATGGCGAACAGCCATACCCTTGGGACCTGCTCCAGCCCCAGGATGCGATGAGTCGACATCGAGGTGCCAAACAACCCCGTCGATATGGACTCTTGGGGGTCATCAGCCTGTTATCCCCGGCGTACCTTTTATTCGTTGAGCGATGGCCCTTCCACGCGGGACCACCGGATCACTATGACCGACTTTCGTCTCTGCTCGACTTGTCAGTCTCGCAGTCAGGCAGGCTTATGCCATTGCACTCAGCGAACGATTTCCGACCGTTCTGAGCCCACCATCGCGCGCCTCCGTTACTCTTTAGGAGGCGACCGCCCCAGTCAAACTACCCACCATACATTGTCCCGGACCCGGATAACGGGCCGCGGTTAGACATCCATAGTGATAAGGGTGGTATTTCAAGGTTGGCTCCACCCGAGCTGGCGCCCGGGCTTCAAAGCCTACCACCTATCCTACACATGCCACTACGAATGCCAATGTAAAGCTATAGTAAAGGTGCACGGGGTCTTTCCGTCTAACCGCAGGAACCCCGCATCTTCACGGGGAATTCAATTTCACTGAGTCTATGCTGGAGACAGCGGGGAAGTCGTTACGCCATTCGTGCAGGTCGGAACTTACCCGACAAGGAATTTCGCTACCTTAGGACCGTTATAGTTACGGCCGCCGTTTACTGGGGCTTCGATTCAGAGCTTGCACCCCTCCTCTTAACCTTCCAGCACCGGGCAGGCGTCAGACCCTATACGTCGTCTTGCGACTTCGCAGAGCCCTGTGTTTTTGATAAACAGTCGCTACCCCCTGGTCTGTGCCACCCCCATACACTTGCGTGCAAAGGGGTCACGCTTCTTCCGAAGTTACGCGTGCAATTTGCCGAGTTCCTTCAGCATAGTTCTCTCAAGCGCCTTGGTATACTCTACCAGTCCACCAGTGTCGGTTTCGGGTACGGTCTATAAGTGGGAGCTATTTCCTGGAACCACTTCGCTGCCAGATCAATCCAATAAGATCTGACAACACACGTGATCCGTCACTACCCACAGGCCCACGAATATTAACGTGGTTCCCATCGTCTACGCATTTCTGCCTCGACTTAGGGGCCGGCTAACCCTGCTCAGATTAGCTTTAAGCAGGAACCCTTGGACTTTCGGCGGGGAGTCTCTCACTCCCCTTACGTTACTCATGTCAGCATTCGCACTTCTGATACCTCCACCACCCCTCGCAGGTATGGCTTCATCGGCCTACAGAACGCTCCGCTACCGCTCGACCCTTGCGGATCGAACCCTAAGCTTCGGTGTATGGCTTTAGCCCCGTTACATTTTCGGCGCAAAGACCCTTATTTAGACCAGTGAGCTGTTACGCTTTCTTTAAATGATGGCTGCTTCTAAGCCAACATCCTGGTTGTTTTGGGATCCTCACATCCTTTCCCACTTAGCCATAACTTGGGGACCTTAGCTGTAGGTCAGGGTTGTTTCCCTTTTCACGACGGACGTTAGCACCCGCCGTGTGTCTGCCGA
>NZ_CP171729.1:3702500-6193318 GCF_043769475.1 Allomesorhizobium aridi
ACGACGGTATATATCGTGCAGCCTACGCCTACGGCATGTCCCGCGGCGTGACCAAGCAACTGATCAAGCTCCTGGCGTCGGACGTCGATTTCCAGTCGCGGCTGAACCCGGCCGATCGCGTGGAGGTGTTCTTCTCGCAGCCCGACGGCGACGATTTGATGTCGGAAGATTCCGAACTGCTTTACGTGTCGGCGACTTTCGGCGGCAACACGCGCAACTTCTACCGCTACAAAATGTCGGACGGAACGATCGATTATTTCGACCAGGACGGCCGCAGCGCCAAGCAGTTCCTGCTGCGCAACCCGCTCCCCAATGGCCGCTTCACGTCGGGATTCGGCGGACGCAACCATCCGATCCTCGGGCGTTCCGCCATGCACACCGGCGTGGACTGGGCCGCACCGCGCGGCACGCCGATCATCGCCTCGGGCAATGGTGTCGTGGAAAAAGCCGAATGGGCCGGCGGCTACGGCCGCCAGACGATAGTCCGACATGCCAATGGCTACGAAACCTCGTACAACCATCAGAGCGCCTTTGCCAAGGGCATCAAGGCCGGCGCCAAGGTCCGCCAGGGCCAGGTCATCGGCTATGTCGGATCCACCGGCCTTTCGACAGGCAACCACCTGCACTACGAACTGATGGTCAACGGCCGCAAGGTCGATCCGATGCGCGTCAGGCTGCCGGTCGGCCGGGTCCTGAAAGGCGACGACCTCGCGAAATTCGAGAAAGAGCGCAAGCGCATCGACGACCTGCTCAAGGAAGAGAGCGGCGGCCCGCTGAAGGTCGCGAGCGCCAAGGCCGAAGGCTGATCCATCCGCGATTGCGATATCATTCCGCCGAAGCCGTATCCCCGGCTCGCTCCGCATCTTCGGTGCGGCCGCCTCCGGGCACAGTCAGCCAGGCGGTCAGCGCCGAGAGAACGCAGAGCGCGGCCGTGACCCAGGCTATGGCGGCAAAGGCGGCATCGCTTGCGGCGAGCCGGATGCTTTCGACTTCAGCCGGAAGCGCGCTCGCCGGTTGCTCGCCAAATCCTGGAAGTGTACCGCCGCCCTCGCCCAGCAACGATGCGTAGCGGAGCGCGGCAACGCCGCCCATCACCGCGACTGCAAACAAGCCTGCCATGCGGGCGACAGCATTGTTGATGCCCGAAGCGGCCCCGGTGTCGCTGTCGGCAACGGCCGTCATGATCGCCGTCGACAGCGGAGACACGACAAGCGCCATGCCCAATCCCATCAGGGCCATCAGGGGGAAAATGCCTAACCAGAAGCTGTGGACGCCGCCGCCCGTCAGAAGAGCAAGGCCTGCAAAGGCGGTCGCCACCACGAGGCTGCCGGCCGCGATCGGCAGACGCGCGCCGATGCTGTCGGAGGCCTTTCCGACCGGCCCCGAAAGAACTGCGATCGCAAGCGAAAGCGGCAGGAAAATGAAGCCGGACTCGGCCTCGCTCAAACCCCATCCCGCAATCAGCAGCATAGGCAGATAGAAAAGGATCGCCGAAAGCGCGAAGTAGAGGAAGAACGTCGAGATGTTTGCTCCCGAAAACGGTCTGCTGGCGAACAGGCCGAGATCGACCATAGGTTCTCGCTGACGCCGCTCCCAGACGAGGAATGCCGCCATGACCACCAGGCCGGCGGCCACCCAGGCGGCGGAGTGCAGCAGGCTCGCCGTGCCGAAAACGGTGAAGCCGTAGGCAAGCGCGCCGAGCGAGGCCGTGGCGAGCGCCGCGCCGCCGAGATCGAGGGCGCGCGTTGCGCCCGGCGCATCCGCCGGCACCTTTGCCGCCAGGAAATAGATTGCCAGACCGCCGAGCGGAAGGTTTACGGCGAATATCCAGCGCCAGACGCTGTCGTCGAAGGAAGAAAGCAGCACGCCGCCGATCACCGGCCCCAGCGCCGTGGTGAGCGCCGAGGACGCCGCCCAGATGCCGATTGCGCGCCCGCGCTCCTTCTTCGGGTAGGCCTTTGCGATTATGGCGAGGCTGCCGGGCACCATGATGGCCGCGCCCACTCCCTGCGCGGCGCGCGCGAAGATAAGAAACAATGGGTCCGGAGCAACCGCGCAGATCATCGAGCCGCCGATGAACAGTGCAATGCCGACGATCAATGTGCTGCGCAGGCCGAACTTGTCGCCCGCGGCCCCGCCGGCGAGAATGAGCGCCGACAGCGTCAGCGCATAAGCGTTGGAAATCCACTGCGCTTCGACAAGGCTGGCGCCGAGGTTGCTGCGCATCGCCGGAATGGCGATCGCCACCACCGACCCGTCGATGAAGCCGAGGGCCGAAGCGAGAATCGCCGCGACCAGCACATAACGGCGGCGTTCCTTCGGGCAGAACGTCCCATCGCTGGGCGGAGCCATCGTCTCTGGGACAGCGCCCTCATGTGCTTCGCAAGGCGATCGCATGCGCCGAAAATAGCGCAACGCGCAACCGCAGCAATCCCGTCAGATGGAAAGAGCCGATACATCCGCAAGGTCCGGGACCGCGCGGAATTATTCGACGAACTCGACCGTGACACCGGGGCTGACCAGCTTTGCCAGCTCCTGCGCGTCCCAATTGGTCAGGCGCACGCAGCCATGGCTTTCGGTCTTGCCGATCTTCGACGGGTCCGGCGTGCCGTGGACGCCGTAGGTCGGCTTGTTGAGCGCGATCCAGATCGAGCCGACGGGTCCGTTCGGGCCGGGCGGAATGGTCAGGATCTTGTCGTTGTTGCCCTGCTTGAAGTTCACCTTCGGATTGTAGGTGTAGTTGGGGTTGAAGGCGACCCGCGACACGGTGTGGGTGCCGGTCGGCGACGGCGTCTCCGTCGATCCGATCGTCGCCGGATACGCCGTGACCAGCTTTCCGGCCTCGTCGTAGGCGCGGACCTGCTTGCGGCCCTTGTCGGCCACGATGCGCTGGACCTTCCTGGTGGCCGGCGCGCCGACATTGGCGACGCGGATGATGGTTCCCGGACGGGAGAAATTGGCCTCCGGATTGAGCGCCTTCAGATAGGTCTCGTCCATATGGAATTTTTCCGCCAGCATTTCCGAAACCGAGGTGAAGCTCAGATTCTCGAGTTCCGCCTTGCGGCTGTAGTCGGCCGGAACGGCGGCGACGAACGGCCCGGCGGCATCGGCGGCGGTGATCGTGTAGGTGGTGAACGGATCGCCGCCGGAGGCCGCCAGCGCTGCCTTGATGCCCGCCGAATCGGTCGACCGCAGGCTGGTTCCGGTGATCTCGCGGTAGGCGTCGAAGGCCTTGTCGACATTCGAGCCGAACTTGCCGTCGATGACGCCCGGCGATGCGCCGGCCCGGTCCATCAGCACCTGGATGCCGGCGACATCCTCGCGCGCGGTGAAGCTCATCGGCGGCGGCGTCACCGGATCGACGACAATGGTGTCGCCTGGCGCGGAAGGATCGGCAGGCGCTTCCTCGAGCGGCTCGCGTTCGACGACGCGGGGCTCTTCCCTGAGTTCGGGCAATGCGCGACGCCCCGGCGCCGGCGGAAATTCATCGACGAACGGTTCGCGCGCGGCATCGGGATAGTCGTATTCGTCGACCGGCGGCGGAAGGAGGCGATAATCGCCGAGCTTGCGCCGGCGCAGGCGCTCCATGTCCTCGGGGTCGTCGAGATAATAGCGCTCTTCCCGATCCAGTTCCTGCTCGCGCAGCGCGCGGCGCAGCGCCTGGCGGTTCATGGGGCGGACGCGCCGCGGCGGCTGCACGGCGATGATCTCGCCGGTATAGGCGTCGATGATGACGCGGTTGCCGTTGCCGTCGTAGAATATTTCCACATCGCCGGCCTGCGCGAGATGGACGCCTTCGGCCTGGCCGGCCGTTAGGCCATCGCCCCCGCGATCCGCATCGGCCGATCGGGACGCCAGCGCATCGGGCGAATGGACGCCGGCGAGGAGGACCGAAAGCATCAAAACCTTGCCGAGCATCTGTCCCTGTGTCTCCAGTGCGTTGCCTGCCGGCCGGGAGCATCCAGCCTGCAATGCTGTTTCAGCTTAGAAGTTCCAATATGAACCGGGCATGAAAATGGCCGCGCTGTGGCCGCATCCATGCATTTCAATGACCACGCATCTTACCGGCCCGCGACAGGTCGCGCTACGCCATCCGACGCCTGGGATAGCTCGCTTTTCACCCGCTTCGGCAACGCCCGGAAAATGAGGCCGTGGCTTTCGCGGATGTAATCCTTGAGAGCCTCGGCATCCATGCTTTCGCCGGTCCGGCGCTGGATCCATTTCATGCCGCGCGAGGCGAGATAGGGCGCCGGACGGCAGCCCGGCTGCTCCCTCAAAATTTCAAAGGCGAATTCGGAGCATTTGAAGGTGACGGCCAGTTCTTCCCCGCCGCTCCACCCGGCGATGGCGAAAACCTTGCCGCCAACTTTCCAGACATGCGCGCCGCCCCACTGGACGACATGGGTCGCGAACGGAAGCGAGGCGCAGAAGCTGTTGTATTCGTCGAGGGTCATGGTCCCTGTCTTTCGCACACATGGAGGAGCCTTGCCACGCTCCGGAGTTTCACCGGCCTGGCTATTGATTGTCTCCCGGCAAGTGCAGGTCCCAGGCATCAGGATGTATCCGGGTGTTCCAGCGCCCAGAAGGCCAACCCATGGGCGGCGGTCAGAACCTCGTCGACCTCATGGGAAGGCCGCCGGCGAGAGCCGGGCGGGCGTCCTATCCGCAGCGGCCAAACGCGGCGAACCCGGCCGCGAGCGCGGGGCTGTTTGCCTTGCGCACCTGCGGCGTCGCGGTGTTCCTTATCCCGCGCGGCGGCGTCCGCCCCACGAACCCGCCAGCGGGCGAAGCGCATGGCCTGTCGCGGCAGGTCGTCGAGTGCTGAAGCCAGCGCCTCGAGCCGGCGGCCAAGACGGCCCGCGTCGACCGCATCGTCGGGCGCGGGCGGGCGGCGGTCCGCGACGGGAAACGGCTGGGTGAAGCCGGGAAGAGAGATGCGCGGCACGCCGTTCTGCTTCGGCCGGCGCGGGCGGAACGGATGCTGCGGCGGATCGAAAAGCGGCAGGCTCAACGCGCGCGGCTTGGTACAGGCGGATGGGGAGCCGCCTGGGATCGCGGAAGGCATCGTAATGCCGGTTCCGACACCGTTGCGCAGGATCGTCGGAATGATCCTGGTTTTGCCAGGCGTCGCGGGGTCTGCCTTGCGCGGACGCGGCAGCGTCACGACAAGCCCACGCGCTAGCGCGATGATGAGCCGCCGCGTGGCGGACTCCGCCGGACGCAGGAGGCGCAGCACGGCGAGGCGGAGATGGCGCTGCAGGGCCGGGGACAGTTTGCTTTTTTCCGCCTGCGCCAGACCTCGAGGCGACGCGCCTTCCTGCGGAAAGAAAGTAAACTGTCCCCCGAGGCCAGCCATGGCGACGAGCGCCGCCACGATGTGCGTCAGCGCCTCGCGGTGCTTCTCGATCGCTGCATTCCAGTCCATCGCCGCCCTCCCGCCGCCGCCCTCCCCTGATCCCCGTCCGGACCCGGGCTTCCGCGAGGGCGGTGCGGGGATTATGCGCGCGGGGCGGAGGGGTGGGGAGAAAGGTGGGAGAAAGACTGCTGACAGATGGTGACAGTGCGGAGGGCTTTGCCCCAACTGCCGACGCTCGGCATTGAGACGATGCACATCCTATTTCACATCGAAGGCCGCCGGTTCGCTTTCGGTGTGAACTGACCAGAAATTGGCCATTCCGTTGAGCGGCTACTACCTCGGGCTGTATACAAAATTCGATCTGATCTGATTGCCGTCAGATCGCCTCCTCACGAGCGCTGAAGCAACTAAGTGGCGAGGTCGAAGAAGTTCTCTACATCGGCCAGCCACCCATCAATGATACGCACTCCAGTGCTCGGCCGCCCTCGCACAATTAAATGCTCCGGCATGTTCACGCCGACGATCCCCAAATTGGCGGCAAAAGCCTGAACGGCTTCGTACGTATTCCTTGCGCGATGGGCAAAGAAATGTCGGCATATTTTTGCCTCTGCGAAGATCTCCGCGTTCAGCGATAGAGCAAGAGTGAAATTCGGCAAATTCGAAGTCGCATAATCCATGAGTACTTTCTCTGCCATCTTCGGGTCACGGAAAACAATTTCGTCCTTTTCTAGAATTGTTGATGGACTTCTATTATTTGAATAACGCGTCGGATTAAGAGATCGGAAGATAAATGCGGCAGCTTCTTCAGTTGACGCAGGATGGACCGTAGCGGTTATTCGTGCACCCGCAGCAGTACGGCTCCGAAGCAAGGAGCTCTTCGTGTACTGCCGCAACCCGACAACGACCAAATTGTCGAGCTCTATCGTGACGAATGCTAGAGCTCGCCTATCTTCGGATGCGAGTGGTACGTTGATAGACGATACGATCTGTCGAAGGTATCGCACGCGCGAAATTATCGAATCTCGCAGTTTAACTAAGTCAGTGGCGCACTGCATTCAGACAGCCGCATCTAGGTAAAGGAAGCGCACCGCCTTAGCACGACCGACATTTGTCCCTTTCGTGGCTTCGACAAACTCTGTGAGCGTGGGGTGACTCTCCGGATCCCTCAACCCGTCGATCAAGATGGCCAAATCAACCGCACCTGTCTGAAGCGCGGCGGCAATGTCCGGCGCTGCCTCAACTGCCTTCTGCTTGAGATCTAGATTAAAGTGACGATCAATGAAGATCAGCGCGAGACTTTGGAACATGTACCCGCGTTGCAATTCGCGCTCGCCAACTGCAACCTCTTGGACTGCACGTTCAATGCCGGCCTCAAGGTAAGCGAAATACTGATCTTCCTCCCCGAACGTCGTATTGAAACGCTTGTAGAGCGCATCAATCTGCGGACCCTTGGTTGTCACAAAACCGTTCAGGATCGTGTGGATAATTTCCGAGTAAAGCCGACTGTCTCCCATTCGTATTATGTCTCGACGGCTGAGAACTCCAACGGCGCGAAGCGGTTCGGAGAACCGATGCGCCACGCGCTGTATGAACCACTTGAATGGACCCTGAAACTTGGCGTTCCTTTGCTCCTCGTCATTTAGTGTCCGTTCCAAAAAGAGTTGAGTGATTTCAGCAGGTTGTGATTCCGTCGGATTTGCGAGATTCGATGGAGATCACGATGGCCTGGACTGAAATCACCCGTGCGCATTATGAGCGGCGTTGCGCCCGTTACGCAAGCGATCTGACCGATGCGGAGTGGGCGCTGATTGCGCCGATGATGCCGTCGGCGAACCGCATCGGCCGGCCGCGCAAGACGGACCTGCGCGAGGTCGTGAACGCACTTCTTTACCTCGCCTCGTCGGGCGGCGCGTGGCGATTGCTGCCGAAAGACTTCCCACCCTTTTCAACGGTGCAGAAGTACTTCTATCGCTGGCGTGAGGAGGGCCTGTTGCGGACCATCAGCAACAGCCTCGTCATGGCGGCGCGCGAGGCCGAGGGTCGGGAAGCGAGTCCGACGGCGGGCGTGATCGACAGCCAATCGGTCAAGACCACGGAAAGCGGCGGAATTCGGGGCTTCGACGCAGGAAAGAAGATCAACGGGCGCAAGCGTCACATCGTTGTCGACACCATCGGGCTGATGGTCGGTCTCGTCGTCCATGCCGCCGATATCCAGGACCGGGACGGCGCACCGGCTGCCCTCAAGACCATTCTCGAACGCTGGCCGTGGCTGCGACACGTCTTCGCCGACGGCGGCTATGCCGGGCCGAAGCTTAAGGGCGCGATGCAAAAGATCGGCACGTTCACCCTGGAGATCGTCAAGCGGACGGACAAAGCCAAAGGCTTCGAGGTCCTGCCGCGCCGCTGGGTCGTGGAGCGCACATTCGCATGGCTGGGGCGATGCCGCAGGCTGGCTAAGGACTGGGAGAAATCCATCGCCTCCGCAGAAGCCTGGTTATACGTCGCCCACATTCGCCTGCTCACACGCAGGCTCGCAAGAGCTTGATATCAAAACATCCTTTTTGATTCAGGCTCTTAGTGTCCGTTCCAAAAAGAGTTGAGTGATTTCAGCAGGTTGTGATTCCGTCGGATTTGCGAGATTCGATGGAGATCACGATGGCCTGGACTGAAATCACCCGTGCGCATTATGAGCGGCGTTGCGCCCGTTACGCAAGCGATCTGACCGATGCGGAGTGGGCGCTGATTGCGCCGATGATGCCGTCGGCGAACCGCATCGGCCGGCCGCGCAAGACGGACCTGCGCGAGGTCGTGAACGCACTTCTTTACCTCGCCTCGTCGGGCGGCGCGTGGCGATTGCTGCCGAAAGACTTCCCACCCTTTTCAACGGTGCAGAAGTACTTCTATCGCTGGCGTGAGGAGGGCCTGTTGCGGACCATCAGCAACAGCCTCGTCATGGCGGCGCGCGAGGCCGAGGGTCGGGAAGCGAGTCCGACGGCGGGCGTGATCGACAGCCAATCGGTCAAGACCACGGAAAGCGGCGGAATTCGGGGCTTCGACGCAGGAAAGAAGATCAACGGGCGCAAGCGTCACATCGTTGTCGACACCATCGGGCTGATGGTCGGTCTCGTCGTCCATGCCGCCGATATCCAGGACCGGGACGGCGCACCGGCTGCCCTCAAGACCATTCTCGAACGCTGGCCGTGGCTGCGACACGTCTTCGCCGACGGCGGCTATGCCGGGCCGAAGCTTAAGGGCGCGATGCAAAAGATCGGCACGTTCACCCTGGAGATCGTCAAGCGGACGGACAAAGCCAAAGGCTTCGAGGTCCTGCCGCGCCGCTGGGTCGTGGAGCGCACATTCGCATGGCTGGGGCGATGCCGCAGGCTGGCTAAGGACTGGGAGAAATCCATCGCCTCCGCAGAAGCCTGGTTATACGTCGCCCACATTCGCCTGCTCACACGCAGGCTCGCAAGAGCTTGATATCAAAACATCCTTTTTGATTCAGGCTCTTAGAGGAACATTGCTCGCATTCATCCTCCTGAATGATTCTTGTATCTCAGCCGGCTGAACTCCACGAAACTCATCGATCGGCAAGCTATAAGATATGAAACTTGACTGATATTCTTCAGAAAGCTGATTGTAATTCTTTCCTCTTAATTCCTCAGTGTCGAGCTTTGAGGAAAGCCTGAATTTTCTATTAAAAAGCTCTGTAGGGTATGACTCCTCTGCTGACCGTCTACGATTTCTTTGACCGTGCTACGGGTTCGGAGGTCAACCTTAGAGTACAGGAAGATTTTTGGTATAGGATATTCGAGAAGAATGGATTCTATGAAGAATGATCGTGCATAGGAGGCCCAAATTCCAGCATTCCTTTGGTACTCCTCGTTCACCGTGATAATGTTATCGTTAAGCGCTTTGCAGTAGTCACCTACTGACATCGGCGAATAAACAGCCAGCATGTCATTCCTTTCTGAAAAATACTGTAAACTCGTTCTTTGGCTTACGTGCATCTTCGTGAGCCCTAGAATTTACGAGTGATATCGAGCGGCGGGAGTCTAATTCAAAGGTCAAATGATGGCGCAATCCAAATTCTTCGCCCAGCGAAATTATCGCGGCAGCAAGGTTGACCTCAACCTCTTTGTAATGGCTGGATTGCACAACCATGCAGCCAAAAGCGCCCCCCTTCAGCACTTTTGCAATATTCCGCATCGACGCTTGTAGGTCAACGAAATAGGTCGAGAAAAAGCGGTGGTAATATGATGCAGATGCCTTCGATGCATGGGTTTCAATCCGCTTTAGAAGTTCTCTAATGTCGGTGGGAAGGCGCTCCAAACTGTGTGCGGGTCTTTCGCTTGTCAGAGGCGAGCCAAGCATAGAGCGCCGGAGTCGCTGCATGTCTGGAACAGCGTCGAACTCTTTTAGAAGAAGGAATTCCGGGAGTGTTGCTTGCACGTAGTCGAGTCGGGTTAGGTAGGGCGGCGAAGTCAAGATACCGTCGAAAGCATCCTTGCGGCCCAGAGACTTCCGTGAATCACCTCGTTCGATCGAAATGACAACACCGTCAGCATCGTCTTGCGTGCTCCGCCAAAGGGAAATTTCCCGAAGAAGCAATTTCCACGATGCAAAGAGTTCGCTTCTGGTCAGAGATAATCCGTCGAAAGTGGCGCCCTTTTTAAACCACGAAGGATTCTTCGTCCGACTTAAATTCAGTAAGCCCCTCGCATAGGGGAACAGAGCAGCAATTGCGACGCTGTGTGCAGATTCGTTGCTCACGGGCAGTTCCCTAAATGCCGAGCCAACCGTTTGTATGTCGATGAATTGGTCTCCGCTGACGATCTCGTCAACCGTACTGATCAGTTCCTCCGCTTCCTCGAAGTCAACGCTTGATGCCACGCGCGCGCGGCCGAGATGCACCATAACAGGGTTTATGTCGTACCCTTGGCAGGACACTCCGAAACGCGCACATGCCGCGGCGGTCGTTCCAGATCCGTTCCACGGATCGATGACTAACGCGCCGGGGGGAAGTTTGAGCTCCCCCAAAGCCCACTCAGCGAAATTCAAAGGATAGCCAGCGTAATAGCGATAGAATTCGTTATTCGAGCGGCGTGACGGGAGCTTCGATGAAATCGGTACGGAAGCGATGACAGCTACTCCACTTCCATCCGCAACGCTGCGATGAACGCCCCCTGCTTGATCGACACCTTGCTGTACTCCCCTGTCCTAGTTGGCGATTCAAAGAGGCTCCGTAGCTTCCGCCGCGTCCAGCTTGCCCTTATTCTAGGTTGCTGAGAAAGCCTATTCCTCGCCCATCCGCAAGGCCGCGGTAAAGGGTTCGTGGGATCCACCAATGCATATTCCCGCGCTCGCCTTCCCATTCTTTTTTCTCATGACAGTTTCTTCTTGCGTATCCCTCCGAAGCAGTTCGCCGCGGTGTTCGGGTCAAAAGCCGCCAACAAAAAATGCCCCGCCTTGGACAGGGCATTTTGGTTTCTCGGATAGGCTGATGCCCCTCACCCGGATTGCCAGCGGCGGCGCTTCGCGCCGCCGGGCAATCCGACCTCTCCCGCTCCTTCGACAAGCTCAGGATGAGGGAGAGGTAAGGGCCGCGTCTTACGCCGCCTTCTCCGTCTCAGCCGGCTCGCCGGCCTTCGCGCGGAAGTTCAGCCGGTCGGAGCCGGCGGTGACCTTTACGGTCGAGCCGTCGAGGATTTCGCCCAGCAGAATGCGTTCGGCGAGCGGGTCCTGCAGTTCTTTCTGCATGACGCGCTTCAGCGGGCGCGCGCCATAGGCGGGGTCGTAGCCCTTGGCGGCCAACCAGTCGATCGCTTCCTGGTCGAGCTTGAGCTGAATCTTGCGGTCGGCGAGCAGGGCTTCCGGATGGCAGCAATGGGGCCACAGGAGGATGGTCAGCTTTCAAGTTGGATTGGCTTGAAAGGAGACCAGCGCGTTGGATGTGGTAAAGTCAGCTTCGCGCCTCTCGGTGCTGAAGGTTGCAAGGCCGCCTGGATAGGGTCGGGGCGCCTCGGAGATCTTTGCGTCCGAAACCAACCATTCAGCCACGGTCAGCCCGCGAGGCGCGCACGAAACAACGTGGAGCCGTCCGCCAGGCGCGACCTGGAGATATCCCGGAATCCAGCCTCGGTCATCCACGCGCGATACTGACCTTCAGTGTACGATTCGCCGTGGCGATAGAGGTTCAAGAAGGTGAGATTGAGAAAGACACCCTCAGGCGGGCCGAGGCGGTCGTCGTCGACGACACCCGACCCCGCAATTGCGATCTCGCCTCCGGGTGTGAGGCAACGCGCAGCGTTCAGGATCGAACTGCGCGCCTGGTCCGGCGGAAGGACCTGGACGACGGCCTTCAGGATCGCCAGATCGTGCCGACCGATCGATGGCGCGACAGTTATGTCCCCCTCTTCGACAACCACGTCGTCGGCACCGTATTCCGACAGGATATCTGGCGCGACCGCTGCGACCGTTGGCAGCTCCATCAGCGTCGCCGCGATCTGCGGCCGCCGCTCGCGAAGTCCGACGAGAATGGTCCCGGGGCCCCCGCCGATGTCGATCACCGAACCGATCGCCGAGAGGTCGATCTCGCGGGCCAGATGTCGGCCGAAAATCACCCCGCCCGGTGCGAGCATGCGGCTGAAGGCCGCCGCTGACCTCGGGCCCCGCTTCGGAAAAGTCGTGAAGCGCGGCCGGCCGGTTCTGTCGCAGCGACTCTGCGGTCAGCAGGTCGGCTCCCCAGAGCTCGCGCAGGAGCGCATGATCGCCGCCGCGATAGGTCGGCTTGGACGCGTCGAGGAAGGCCGACGCTTCGGCTCCGTTGCGAAATCGGCCATCCTTGACTTCGAGGAGACCGATGCTGGCGAGCGCGTAGAGGAGCCGCGACAGACGATCGGGCTCGACTTTGAGCGCGGCCCCAAGGCTGTCAGCAGTCACCGCGTTGCCACCGAGCCGGGTGAAGATGCCAAGGTCCAGCCCGGCGCGAAGCGCCAAGGCGGGGGGCACCGCTGCGATCAGCTTGTCGATCCGATCAGAATCCACCATGCCACATCCCCTTCCGCGATCCAGGACGTAAGCGGATCAACAGCTTTTGATTGCGGCTTCTTTACGAGCGGACAGTCAGCTCGGCGTGGACAGCTTTTGAGACAATGGCCGGCGACCTGCTGCGCATCAGTCGCGCGATACAGACAGTCCCGCGAGAAGCGGCGCGTACGCGGCGAGCCTGCGGGATACGAACTCAGTGAAGAGCCGCACGCGCTTCGTCTTGCGTGTCTCCCCCTGCGTGAGAAGCCAGAGCGTTCCATGCATGTGCAGATCGGTGCCCGGCACCCTCACCAGTAGGGGGTCGGCATCTCCGACGAAGCACGACAGTGTCGTCATCCCGAGCCCTTGCCGTACTGCAACGATCTGCGCCTCGCCGTCCGTGGTCCTGAACGGAATCCCCGTGGTGCGAACCTCACCCTCGCTGGCCCAATCCGGGATGCCATGAAGGCTTATGACGATCCACCGGATGGGATCAGGCGCGCCCGCACGCCACGCGGCTAGCCGATCGCGGGACATGTAGACGCCGCCGAACAAGTCCGGCCCCTTCAGGCCGTGAAGGTTGAGCGGCAGGGTTTTGCGGTCGTAGACGACGCGGATCGCGACATCGGCCTCTCGGTTGGTCAGATTTGCCAGTTCGCCGGACGACAAGATTTCCATCTCGATGTCCGGATGCAGACGCGCAAACTCAGCGAAGTCGGGCATGAGCAAGTGCGTCGCGAGGGTCGGCGCCAACGTCACCCGCAAGAGTCCGCGTACGCCCTGGTCGCGCCCGAAGATCTGCGTCTCCAGCCGGTTCGACGACGCCTCCATCTGCTCCGCGAACTCGAGGACCTCCTCGCCCGCAGCCGTCAGGCGGTAGCCCGAGGGCAGCTTCTCGAACATCTGCGCCCCGAGGCGTTCCTCGAGCTGAGCGATGCGCCGCAGCACGGTCGAGTGATTCACCCCGAGGCGCTCGGCGGCGGCCCGGACCGAGCCCCCACGCGCGACGGCAAGAAAGTAGCGAACGTCGTCCCAGTCGATCATGGTGCAATCCCGCACCGCTGGGGTGCGCCTTCCAAAGCCCGTATCTAACACATCGAACAGCAGTACGGGCGGTCATCATAGCCTATGTCGACGAGCGCGGCCCAATTCCGAACGGCGGACACCGATCGTCGCGGCTGGCGCCAGTCGTCCAGCCGGATCGATTTCGCACCACCGATGTGCGCGCTTCCGCACTCAACAACTGACGCCTGCGGACCCATTTCGACGTTCTCGGAGGCAGATGCTGTCCCGACACCACGAAAAAGGAGAAGTCATGGGAAAGCTAGACGGTAAGGTTGCAGTCGTCACGGGTGGATCGAGCGGCATGGCGCTGGCGAGCGCCAAGCGGTTCGTTGAAGAAGGCGCCTATGTTTTCATCACGGGCCGGAGGCAGGAGGCGCTCGACGAGGCCGTCAAGCTGATTGGCCGGAACGTGACCGGCGTGCGCGGCGACGCGGCCAATCTCGACGACCTCGACCGCCTGTTCGATACGGTCAAGCGGGAAAAGGGCAAGATCGACATCCTGTACGCAAGCGCCGGCACGGGCGAAGCCGTCCCACTGGGCGAAATTACCGAGCAGCATTTCGATGCGGCCTTCAACCTGAATGCGCGCGGCACGCTGTTTACGGTTCAGAAGGCGTTGCCGCTGTTCAACGATGGCGGATCGATCTTCATGACCGGGTCAGTTGCTTCGATCAAAGGTTTTCCCGGTTACAGCGTGTATGCGGCGAGCAAGGCGACGCTGCACGCATTCGCACGCGGGTGGCTCAACGAACTCAAGGGCAGGAATATCCGGGTGAACGTGCTGCACCCGGGGCCGATCGCCACACCGATGCAGGACCAGGTTCTCACCGAGGAGGCGAAGCAGATGTTCGAGTCCCTGATCCCGCGGGGAAAGATGGGTCGTCCTGAGGAAATTGCGGCGGTCGCGCTGTTTCTTGCTTCAGACGATTCGAGCTTCGTGAATGGGGTGGAGCTGTCTGTCGACGGCGGCTTCTCGGCCATCTGAATTCGCGCCGGATCGCGGGAAGCGGCTGACCGGCGGGAACTAGCGTGTCCATGGTGGAACGGCGAGACGTCTGCGCAAAGGTCGCCACTCAGCAGAACGGATAACCCAGCGCCGTTGAAGGCCGGGGAATCAATACCAACACGGATCGGAGAAGTATTATGAGCTATGCGATTTTAGGATTCGGTAAGATAGGCCAGGCCCTCGCCCACGCCTTCGCCCGTAAAAACATCGACGTGACCGTCGCGAGCCGCCGGCCGCCCGAGGCGTTGGCGCCGCAGGCCCGGGCGATTGGACCCACGGTCGTCGCCAAGTCGCTGCGGGATGCACTCGAGGCCGACACGATCATCCTGGCGGTCCCATTCGGGGAGCATCGCGAGGTTGCGAAGGCCCTGCCGAGTTGGGAAGGCAAGACGGTCATCGACGCGATGAACGCGTTTCCAGCCCCTGAAGAACTGGATGGTCTCCCGGCCTCCGCCTTCGTCGCGAAGGCGTTCACAGGCGCCAAGTTCGTGAAAGGTTTCAATCACTTGGTTGCGGCCACCCTGGCTGCCGATCCGATAGTCGAGGGCGGGCACCGGGTCGTCTTTCTGTCGAGCGACGACGAGGACGCGATCGCTCCCGTGGCGGCCTTGGCGAAACAGCTCGGGTTCGCACCCGTCAAGCTGGGAAAGCTCAACGAGGGTGGCGCGCTGGTGCACGCACGCGGCCGCACTTGGGGCCAGCTCATCTTCCAGGATTTGTTCAAGAAGGAGCAGTAACGGATTTACTGTCCACTGTCAGAGCTGGTGCCTGGTTGCCAAAGCCACCAACAAAAATGCCCCGCCTTTCGACGGGGCATTTTCGTCTCTCGGATAGGCTGATGCCCCTCACCCGGAGGTAAGGGTCGCGTTTACGCCGCCTTCTCGGTCTCGGCCGGCTCGCCGGCTTTCGCCCGGAAATTCAGCCGGTCGGAGCCGGCGGTGACCTTTACGGTCGAGCCGTCGAGGATTTCGCCCAGCAGAATGCGCTCGGCGAGCGGGTCCTGCAGTTCCTTTTGCATGACGCGCTTCAAAGGCCGCGCGCCATAGGCGGGGTCGTAGCCCTTGGCGGCCAGCCAGTCGATCGCGTCCTGGTCGAGTTTGAGCTGGATCTTGCGATCGACGAGCAGGCTTTCCAATCGCTTGAGCTGGATTTCGACAATGCGGCCCATGTCCTGCCTGCGCAGCCGGTGGAACAGGATGATCTCGTCGACGCGGTTGAGGAACTCCGGCCGGAAGGAAGCCCGGACCATGTTCATCACGTCGTCGCGCACCAGATCGACATCCTGATCCTCCGTCAGGTTGACCAGGTATTCGGAGCCAAGATTCGAAGTCATCACGATCAGCGTGTTGCGGAAGTCGACCGTGCGGCCCTGCCCGTCGGTCAGCCGGCCGTCATCGAGCACCTGCAGGAGCACGTTGAAGACATCGGGATGCGCCTTTTCGATCTCGTCGAAAAGGATGACCTGATAGGGCCTGCGGCGCACGGCCTCGGTAAGCGCGCCGCCTTCCTCATAGCCGACATAACCGGGAGGCGCGCCGATCAGCCGGGCGACGGAGTGCTTTTCCATGAATTCCGACATGTCGATGCGCACCATCGCGCTCTCGTCGTCGAACAGGAAGTTCGCCAATGCCTTGGTGAGCTCGGTCTTGCCGACGCCGGTGGGGCCCAGGAACATGAACGAGCCGAGAGGCCGGTTCGGATCCTGCAGGCCCGCGCGCGCGCGGCGCACGGCCTTCGAAACGGCCTGCACCGCCTCGCCCTGGCCGACGACGCGCTTGCCGATCTCGTCTTCCATGCGAAGCAGCTTCTCGCGCTCGCCTTCGAGCATCCTGTCGACCGGAATGCCGGTCCAGCGCGACACGATGTGGGCGACGTGGTCCGGCGTGACCACCTCTTCCACCATGCCGACCTTGCCGTCCTGCGCCTCGGCCGCCTTCAGCTTCTTCTCGAGTTCCGGAATCTTGCCGTAGGCCAGTTCGCCGGCGCGCTGGAATTCACCCGTGCGCTGAGCGATGGCGAGTTCGTTGCGCGTCTCGTCGAGCTGCTTCTTGAGGTCCGCCGCCAGGCCGAGCTTCTGCTTCTCCGCCTGCCATTTGGCGGTAAGTTCGGCCGATTCCTCCTCGAGCCCGGTTAGCTCCTTTTCCAGGCGCGCTAGCCGGTCCTTCGATGCCTCGTCCTTCTCGACCTTCAGCGCCTCGCGCTCGATCTTGAGCTGCATGACGCGGCGGTCGATCTCGTCCAGCGCCTCCGGCTTGGAATCGACCTGCATTCTGAGCCGCGAGGCCGCCTCGTCGACCAGGTCGATCGCCTTGTCGGGCAGGAAACGATCGGCGATGTAGCGGTTGGACAGCGTGGAGGCGGCGACCAGCGCCGAGTCCGAAATGCGCACCTTGTGGTGCTGCTCGTATTTTTCCTTGAGGCCGCGCAGGATGGAGACAGTATCCTCGACGGTCGGTTCATCGATAAAGACAGGCTGGAAGCGGCGGGCGAGTGCTGCATCCTTCTCGACATGCTTCCGGTATTCGTCGAGCGTGGTGGCGCCGACGCAGTGAAGCTCGCCGCGCGCCAGCGCCGGCTTGAGCAGGTTGGAGGCGTCCATGGCGCCCTCGGCCTTGCCGGCGCCCACCAGCGTGTGCATCTCGTCGATGAAAAGGATGATGCCGCCGGCGGCCGCGGTGACTTCGGAAAGCACGGCCTTCAGCCGCTCCTCGAACTCGCCGCGGTATTTTGCCCCGGCGATCAGCGCGCCCATGTCGAGCGCCATCAGCTGCTTGTCCTTCAATGATTCGGGAACGTCGCCGTTGACGATGCGCAGCGCCAGGCCTTCGGCGATCGCGGTCTTGCCGACGCCGGGCTCGCCGATCAGCACCGGATTGTTCTTGGTGCGGCGGGACAGCACCTGGATGGTGCGCCGGATCTCGTCGTCGCGGCCGATAACCGGATCGAGTTTGCCGGCGCGCGCATCCGCGGTGAGGTCGCGCGCGTATTTCTTGAGCGCGTCGTAGCCCTGTTCGGCGCTCGCCGAATCGGCGGTGCGGCCCTTGCGGATCTCGTTGATGGCCTGATTGAGCGCCTGCGCGGTGACGCCGGCCTTGGCCAGGATCTCGGAACTCTTCGCCGACTTCTCGACGGCGAGCGCAGTGAGCAGCCGCTCGACCGTGACGAAGCTGTCGCCGGCTTTTTTTGCCAGTTCCTCGGCGGTGGAAAAGACCTTGGCCAGGGGCTGCGCCAGATAGAGCTGGCCGCCGCCGCCCTCCACTTTCGGCATCGCCTCGAGAGCTGCCTCGACGGCGAGCTTGACGTCGCGCGCGCGGCCGCCGGCGCGCTCGATCAGCGATGCAGCGAAACCTTCGTCGTCATCGACGAGGACCTTCAGGATATGTTCGGGGGTGAACTGCTGGTGGTTGCGGGAAAGCGCCATTGTCTGGGCCGATTGTATAAAGCCCCGGACGCGCTCGGAATATTTCTCTAAATCCATGCCTGTCTCCTTGGATCACCGGCCCGCTTTGCGGCGCCGGATCAGCTTGCGGTGACGAGCCCGCTCTTCGAGCCGGGCCCATTATGGCAGAGATATGGGACGCAGATGGATTTCCCTCAAGGTCGGGCAACCCTCGCTCGAAACAAAAACGGCGGAGACAATTGTCCCCGCCGCAATATGCCTGAATTTCAGTGTCGCGATCAGCTTTCCGCCGGCGTCAGCGCGGCTTCGCCGCCGGTGTCTTCCGCCGCTGCGGGCGCTGCCGCTTCGGCGCCAGCCTCGCCTTCATTCGCGGATCCGGCCTCGGAAGCCTGGTCGGGGCGGCGTTCGCCACGGCGTGGACGGCGTCCGCGACGCGGCGCGGCATCCTGCTCGCCTTCGTCGCCGTTTCCGTTGGCCTGCGAAGCCTCGGGAGAAGCGGCCTCGGCCGCAGGGCTGGCCTCAGGGCGCGGGGGGCGCGGCGTATGCGGACGACGCTCGCGATTGCGTCCGCCGCCCGGCGCGCCGGCGGCTTCCGAGTTCAGTGCGACCTCAGCCGGAGTGCCGTCGATAACCGGCTGCGGACCCGAGCCATTACTCACCGGCGCGGACTGAGGAGCGGCCCGCGACTGCTGCGCGGGCTCTTCATTCTCGACATTGCCTGTCGAGGCATTGCCGGCGCTCTCGAACTCGTCGCGGTCTTCATCCTGGTCGTCGCTGAAATCGTCGCGATTGTGCTGGACCTGCTGGATCGGCATCTGCGCCTGAGCGGCCGCGATGATGCGATTGTAGTGCTCGGCGTGCTGGAGATAGTTCTCCGCCATCACGCGGTCGCCGGAGCTTTGCGCGTCGCGGGCCAGCGTGGTGTATTTTTCGGCGATCTGCTGAGCCGACCCACGGATTTTCACATCCGGTCCGTTGCTCTCGTAGTTGCGCGTCAGGGGGTTGGGCCCCTTGCGGTTGGGATTGTTGCCTCCGCCGCCGCCACCGCCGCCGTTATTGCCGCGACCGCGCATGCGCCTGTTCTGCTGTTGTGGCCTCATTAGACTCTCTTCAATTTGAAATACATTTCACGAACGGGGGCGCCTCGGCAGCCAGCCGTTTCGTACTTTTCCGACGGTGTTCGCCCGCATCGATTGCGTTGGCGTCACGTGCCATCCCATTCCGGTCTCTGTCACTTGCCGGGCGATCCCCGTACGAAGCTAAAGCGTCGTTCACGCAAGAAGGCAGCTTGTTTGTTCAAATAGGGAACCGAATCGGTAACAGCACTGCCTGCTTCGTCTCATCCGGTAGTTCGACCCTAGCTGCATTCGCCACCATTGCCAAGGCTTTTTTAAGCGTCTTCCGGTCTGCTTTCCTGGAACATAAGGACGCGGTCATTTCCTGCGAGATCCCGCACGGCTTTCGTCAACCGGTACCCTGCCCCTTGAAAAATGCCCGTTACGGCGTCCTTCTGGTCATAACCGATTTCAACGCCGATAGTTCCGCCGGCTGCAAGACAGCGATGTGCGCCGTCCGATATCAGGCGATAGGCATCAAGCCCGTCTTCGCCGCCATCCAGCGCCCTGCGCGGATCGAAATCTCGCACGCTCGTCTGCAGATGGATGATGTCGTTTGTCGGTATATAGGGAGGGTTCGAGACGATTGCATCGTATCGGCCGAAAATATTTGAGAACCAGTCGGAACGAACAGCGGTAAAGCGGTCGGCGAGCCCGAGCCGTTCGGCGTTTCGAGCCGCGGTATCGAGCGCGCCCTCGGAAATATCTACGCCTTCCGCCACCGCGGCTTCGACGCTGCGCAGAAGAGCCAGCGCGATCGCGCCGGTTCCGGTGCCGAGGTCGAGAATGCGGCATTCGCCCTTGCGGGCGGCCACCGCCCGCACGAAAGGCAGCATGGCTTCGACCAGAGTCTCGGTGTCCGGCCTCGGCTCCAGCGTCTCGGGCGAAAGCAGGAGGTCGAGGCCGTAGAATTCGCGGTGGCCGAAGATGCGGTGGACCGGCTCGCCGCTGATTCGGCGCTTCACGGCAGCCTCGACGACCGCGGCCGTAGCATCGTCAATCTGGATATCTGGCCGAACAATCAAGTCGCTCTGCGACAAGCCCGTGACGTGCTCCACTATCAGGCGGGCATCCAATTCAGGAGTTTCCACGCCAGTTCTGGCCAATCGCTCGCGCGTGTCTCGTTGAATTGCCACAAGAAATTTCATGTCATGCCATTAGCAATAACCATCAGACGTCATCTATTTCGGCGCGATAGCCCTTATCTATGCGCTCGACTAGGAGCGGCGCACTGATAATTCCTCGAAGCGGATACCTTTTCTCTGCATCCGTCAAAAGCCGGTCAAGGCGAACCTCATCTTGCCCATCCCATAGCCACCAAGAACCACGTTCCCCATTCCTGCCGTAGCCTGTGGTTCGGAAGGTAGGAAAGGCTTGATTTCGCGGGGCGACGGGTACATTGGCAACAATCGCAAAAAGGCCTTGATTAATGCCCGTCTGAACCAGGAAGAACGTACTGAACTGTGGTTCTTGATCGACCACAGCCGAGAACTCCTGCGGCTTCCGGTCATAAGTGCCAGGCATTACTCTAATGAGAAAGCCGTACTGCGTATGCTTGTGGCTGACCTGAGCATAGGAGACGCCCTGCGACGATAGGATTTGCATTACGTCGCCAATGCGAACCCGTTTGGCCATCTATCGGCCGCCTATGCATAACCAAGGCAAGGCGATCTTCACCGGCTTGTCTCGATCTGCGCGAGCAGCTTTGACTGGTGGTCGGAGATCAGCGCCGAAACGAGTTCGTCGAGTTCGCCCATCATCACCCGGTCGAGCTTGTAGAGCGTCAGGTTGATGCGGTGGTCGGTGACGCGGCCTTGCGGGAAATTGTAGGTCCTGATCCGTTCCGAGCGGTCGCCCGAGCCGACCTGCAGCCGGCGGCTTTCGGACCGCTCGCTGTCGGCCCGCGACCGCTCCATGTCGAACAGCCGCGCGCGCAGGATCTGCATGGCGCGGGCGCGGTTCTGGTGCTGCGACTTCTCGGCCTGGACCACCATGATACCGGTCGGCAGATGGGTGATGCGCACTGCCGAATCGGTGGTGTTGACGTGCTGGCCGCCCGAGCCCGAGGCGCGCATCGTGTCGATGCGGATGTCTTCGGAGCGGATCTCGATGTCGACCTCCTCCGCCTCGGGCAGCACAGCCACCGTCGCGGCCGATGTGTGGATGCGGCCGCTGCCTTCGGTCTCCGGTACGCGCTGGACCCGGTGCACGCCCGATTCGAACTTCAAATGGGCGAAGACGCCCCTGCCCGACACGGTGGCGATGATCTCCTTGTAGCCGCCCGCCTCGCCTTCGCTCGCCGATGCGACCTCCATTTTCCAGCCGCGCGTGGCGGCATAGCGCTCATACATCCGGAACAGGTCGCCCGCGAAAAGCGCCGCCTCGTCGCCGCCGGTTCCGGCGCGGATCTCGAGGATGGCGTTCTTCTCGTCGGCCGCGTCTTTCGGGAGGAGCAGAATCTGGATGTCCGTCTGCAGAGCCTCGATGCGCTCCTCCACCGCCGGCAGCTCGGTCTCGGCGAGCTCCCGCATCTCGGCGTCGGTCGTCCTGTCGGCAAGCATCGCCTTCAGATCGGCCTCTTCCTGTTCGGCGGCGCGCAACTCGCGGATTTTGGCCACCATGTCCTGGATGTCGGAATATTCCGAGGCCATCTTCACATAGGCGTCGGCATCCGGCCCGGCCGACATCTGCGCTTCGAGCATCTCGAAACGCTTGACGACTTGATCCATGCGGTCGTGGGGCAGGGAAATCATCTTGTATGCCTTGTTGCCATCTGACCGGCATGTAGGAGGCCGGCAGGAGGGCTGCCAATATCGGAGATCGCGAAAAAGCTCAATGTTGTCGGAAGGTGGCTGCTGGTCCGAAGCGTGGATGCGCGCCAGAGCAGTGAGAGCCCGTTTGATAATTCTACTCCGGCGGGCACCTGACGCAGTTTTCTCCGCTTCCGGTGCTCACGGACCCAAATGTCCGCTGCGCTCCGGTTCTCGAAAACCACGCCATCTGCCTCGCCAGAGCGAATTCTCAAACGGGCTCTGAGCACATCTGGACAAAACCGATTTGTTCTTGATTTCCAGCAAGTAATTAAAGAATCTTCCTTTAATCGACAAGGTCGACGGTGTCATTACCAAGCGACGTCATTGTATTTTTCTAAATATAAGCTTATTGTCCGCTTCAAATGCACGGACGCTGGGCAGGCTTGTTGCCGGCTCACGTGTCTCAGAGACTGCGAAAAGTTCGGCAAACGAAAGGAGCAGCGGGATCATGGCGCAGGTCGTGGTGACGATGAAGACGATCGACCTCAGGAAGGCCGAGCAGCAGCCGGTCACGGGCGAGGACGTCAAGACGCTGCAGGCATTGCTGAACCTCTTCCTCACCGCCGGCGATGTTGGCGAGGACGGCACTCCGATCCCGCCACTGACAGTGGACGGGACAGCGGGCGGCAAGACCAAGCAGGCCACGCTGGCCTTTCAGACGGCGGCCCATCTCGCCACGGACGCCATTGTCGGCCCGCTGACCTGGGGAAAGCTCATCGAACAGGACTTCTGAGGCGTGCAGGCGGAAGAAGGACGGCAGGATCGACATGCCAACGACAATCAAGCTGGGCGACACCGGGGACGACGTAAAGCGGCTTCAACGGGTGTTTGCCCGTACGAAGGTGCTGGGAGCCGACAAAGTCGACGGGGTCTTCGGACCTGAGACGGAGGCGGCCGTGAAGGATTTTCAACAATCGAACGGGCTGGTGGTGGACGGCATCGTCGGTCCGATCACGTGGAGCCACGTGCATCCGTACCGTGAGTCATCGCCGACGCTCCAGGCCGGATCGCTCGGGCCGGTGGTGGCCATGCTCCAGGGCGTGCTCAAGACCGGATTCGGCTACGCCGGCGCCATCGACGGCGTCTACGGCCCGGCTACCGGGGCCGTCGTGCGCCAGTACCAGACAAACTCCGGGCTCCCGGCCACCGGGGTCATGGACGAGCGCACATGGATGGCGCCGGCCGGCGCCGCCGGCGCAACGCTCGAAAGCCTTTCGGGCCTGACCCTCTGACAGTCGCCCGCGCCAGTCGGGTTCATGTTTCCAGCAAGGAGGCACACCATGGCAGAACCGGTACTGAAAAAAGGATCCACCGACCCTGCCGTCAAGGACCTGCAAGAGGCGCTCAAGACCCTGGGATTCTGACCCCGGACCGGTTGACGGCGTCTTCGGGGAGCAAACCGAGAATGCGGTCAAGCAGTTTCAGCAAGCGCGGGAAATCCCGGTCGATGGCGTGGTCGGCCGGGTGACGTGGATAAACATAGACGAAGCCGACCAGAGCCATCCCGTGCTGACGTTGAGTTCGATCGGCCTGCCCGTCCGCCGGCTGCAGAGCCGGATGAGCGCAGTCGGATACGACATGGGCGGTGTCGACGGCCGCTTCGGCCCCAAGACCGAAGCGGCGGTCAGGAAGTTGCAGCAGGACTTCAACCTGACCGTCGATGGCATCGTCGGCCAGCAGACATGGCAGGTCGTCGACGCACTGGAGGATGAAGGCGGCACCGGTTGATCCCGGTGCAGGTGTGATCGATCGCGCTGTCGCCTCGAAATTACCCGCCGGCGCAGTGCAAGCTCGGCAGGCGTCCCAGCGGTCGCGATCAGCCGCTAGAGCGAGGTACCCGATTTCGGAATCGGGCATCTCGCTCTAGCTTTTTTGTTTTCGCATCGTTTTTGCCGAAAACCGGCATCCACTTTTCGGCACGATGCTCTAGAAAGAAAGCATGCCGCTTACCAGCGCCTGCCAGGTGACCGGGCCAACGATGCCGTCTACCGCTACAGAAGGAATGTCGGCCGCAAGGGCTTGCTGAAAACCACGTACCGCAGCATCCGTCACCGGTCCGAAGATCCCGTCGATCTGCGGGCCATTGCTCGGATCGCCGGACAGGTTGCGGAACTGGAACTCCTCCTGCACCCCTCTGACTGCGTCGCCCTGGCTTCCCTTCTTGACCTGCACGACAAGAGCGGCCCAGGTCAGCGGACCGACGATGCCGTCGGCCGCCAACCCGTGGCTTGCCTGAAACGTCTTCACCGCAGCTTCGGTGCTGGGACCAAACTCGCCATCAACGGCGACATTCTGGCCCCGCGCGCGCAGCAGATGTTGCAGTGTCTTTATCGGGTGCCCGTTGGAACCGCTCTTGACCACGGGCCATGGGCTGATGGCGCCAGACATTATCGTCCTCCCCAGTGACATTGAACGAAAAACGAAGTCGATCAGCCCCGGCCGGAAGAATACCATGGTCGTCAACGGATCGGCGCCGTCGTGGTCAAAACCGATATCCACGGTCCGTGAAACCGGCGCGCTGATCTCGAACTCGGTCCGGTGGGCGCCGATATCGACGACGACCACTCCGGTCGCGCCCTGATGAGGCCAGGCTTCGAAGACGAGGCTGAGAACGGACGGGCCCGAGGGCAGATTGCGGGCGGAGAAATTGCAGCCGGCCATGAACTCCGTCGGAAAGCTCGAAGGCAGCCGCCACCATATCTGGTCCACGCCCGGCCCGGCGCTGTATGTGCCGTCGAATGCGTCCAGCCAAGCCTCCGGCGCCGACTGATAGGGCGCCTGGGGCGTAATGCGGTACAGCGGCGTATCAAAGACCGCAGCATGCGCTTCGAAGCCGAGCTGTGCTAGCCGCTTTGCCCGCGCCGCTGCCGTGAGTTCGCGTGGGACGGTTTTCGTGTCGATTCTTCGGCCTGCAAGATCGACGGCATCGTGGAGATGGCGCTCGATTTTCGGAAGCCCGGACCTTTGGGCCGCCCGCACGACACTGATGGGTTGTCGCTGGTCGGTGCCGGACCGGGTACCCATCGCCGTTCTCCAAGGCCCAGGAACGTTTGTGACAGTACAACTTTCCGCGCCGCTGAGAAATCGGAAAATCCGCCGGTCCCAACTTGCGCCATAACCCGATCAAATCCGGAATGTCTGCAACGGCTCGCCAGCCGCTCTCCTGGACCTTCTGCGCGTCACCTAAAGCGGGATGCCGCGGTCGTCGGCGAAGGTGTGGAGCAGTGCGCGCTTAGGGAGTGGCAAACGGTCATCGGTTTTCGCCAGCCGCCTGAGACTTTCCGATGGTACGTTAAAACTGCAAATTGAGGCGGAGACTTGAGAGTCGTGGAACTAACAGACGAAAGGCTCGACCAGATCATCATGTCGGTGACATTGGCCAATTGGCAAAAAGTGGCGATGATCCTCGCAAGATCACTCCACCAAATAGGCGACGCGCATACAAGTTTTGAGAAGCTCGCGGCGCGGATCAAGTTCCTAGTGCGTGCTGGTCGTCTTGAAAGGCAAGGCGATCTTTCCAGTTGGCGACATAGCGAGATACGCATTCCGGTGCGTGCTCAGTAAACAATCAGGAATATCTGCAGAGGGCTCCGCCAGCCGCAACCTCGACCTTCCGCGCGTCGCTACAGCGGTATTCCCCTGTCGTCGGCGAAGGTGTGGAGCAGCGCCCGCATCGGGAGATTGGCGGCTGGTCCGGCCAGATTGTCGGCCAGGAAAGCCTGGAGTTCGGCCAGCGGCAGTTCGGCCAGCATGGCCTTGACCGGGCCGATCGAGGCCGGCGACATCGAGATGGAACGGTAGCCGAGGCCGACCAGCGCCATGGCCGAAATCGGGCGGCCGGCGAGTTCGCCGCACAGCGTGACCGGCGTGTGGTTGCGTTTGCCGCTGTCGGCGATCTGCTTGAGCAGGCGCAGGAACGGCACCGACAGCGGGTCGAAACGGTCGGCGAGCTGCGTGTTGCCGCGATCGGCGGCCATGACGAACTGGAACAGGTCGTTCGATCCGACCGAGACGAAATCGACGGCATGCATCAGTTCGTCGAGCTGCCAGAGCAGCGACGGCACCTCCAGCATCGCGCCGAGCTTCAGGCTGGTGGGCAGATGATGGGCGAAGCGCGACAGGTGGCGGACCTCGCGGTCGATGATCTCGCGCGCCTGGGCGATCTCGCCGAGTTCGGTCACCATCGGCAGCATCATGCGCAATTCGCGGCCGCCCGCGGCCTTCAGGAGGGCGCGTATCTGGGTGCGGAGCAGCCCGGGCCGGTCGAGCGTCAGGCGGATCGCGCGCCAGCCGAGCGCCGGGTTTTCCTCGTGCACCGCGCCCTTGAAATAGGGCAGCACCTTATCGCCGCCGATATCGATGGTGCGGAAGGTGACAGGCTTGCCGTTCGCCGCGTCGAGCACGTCGCGGTATAGCCGCTCCTGCGCCTCGGCGCGCGGAAAGGTCGAGGCGACCATGAACTGCAGTTCGGTGCGGAACAGCCCGATGCCGCCGGCGCCCGCCTCGGCGAGCTGCGGCAGGTCGACGGCCAGCCCCGCATTCATCATCAGGTCGATGTCGACGCCGTCCTTGGTCCGCGACGGCTTCTTCCTGAGCTCGCGATAGAGTTCCTGCCTGCGCGCGCGGAACCGCGCCTTTTCGGCATAGGCAGCCTCGAGGTCGGGCTGCGGCCTGAGATGGATCGAGCCCTCGTCGCCGTCGACGACGATCGCGTCGCCGTTCTCCGCCATCGAGACGGCGCCCTTCATCTGGCCCGCCACCGGTATGCCCATTGCGCGCGCCACGATGACGACGTGGCTGGTGACCGTTCCGTCTTCGAGCACCAGGCCGCGCAGCTTATCGCGCGGATAATCGAGGAGCTCGGCAGCCCCCATCGACCGCGCGACGATGATCGCGTCCTTCGGCAGCGCCGAGGCGATGTCGTCGGGCGAGCGGCCCATAAGCTGGCGCAGGAGCCGGTTGGCGAGATCGTCGAAATCGCTCATGCGCTCGCGCAAATAGGGATCGGTCATGTGCAGCATGCGCGCCCGCATATCGCTCTGCACCTTTTCCACCGCCGCTTCGGCCGTCAGGCCGTTGCGGACCGCCTCCTCGAGACGGCGTACCCAGCCGCGGTCGTTGGCGAACATGCGGTAGGCTTCCAGCACCTCGCGGTGCTCGCCCTCGAACGCCACTTCGCGGCGCGACAGCATGTCGTCGATGGAGAGCCTGAGCGAGCTCAGCGCCTTCTCCAGCCGGCCGATCTCCTCGTCGCTGTCCTCGTTGAAGAGGTTGGTTACGACGATGCGCGGCTCGTGCAGCACGACGTGGCCGAGGCCGACGCCCTCGTTGAAGGACAGGCCCTTGAAGCTGACCGGACGGCGCAGGTCGAGTTCCAGCCCCGGCCGCGTCAGCCGGGCGAGATCGCCGGTGGCGATCATCTCGGCGATGACCATCGCCGTCGTCTCCAGCGCCTCGACCTCGTCCTCGCGGTAGTGGCGCTTGGTGCGGTTCTGCACTACCAGCACGCCGAGCGTGCGCCCTGCCCTCAGCACCGGCACGCCGAGGAACGAATTGTAGATTTCTTCCCCGGTTTCCGGGAGGTAGGCGAAGGCGGGATGCTCCTGCGCGTTCGGCAGGTTCAGCGCCCGCGCGCTGGCCGCGATGGTGCCGACGAGGCCCTGGCCGAGCCGCAACTGCGCCAGGTGGACCGAACCGGGGTTGAGGCCTTCGGTGGCATAGAGTTCGAGGACCGAATCGGCGCGCAGGACGTAGAGCGAGCAGACTTCGGCGACCATGTTCTGGGCTATGTCGTGGACGATGCGGTCGAGCCGGTCCTGCGGCTCCAGCGGCTCCGCCATGAGCTCGCGAAGCCGTTTCAACAGAACGCGCGGGCCGCCGGCCATGTCACGCATCAAGCGTCGTCTCCAAAAACCTCAGTTCCGGCGCCGCTCCGCGCCGCCGGGCGAATCCGAGACAGCAAACTCGTCTGACTACTGCTTATCCAGACCGTAGACGGAATGCAAAGTACGAACCGCAAGTTCCGTATAGGGGCCGTCGATCAGGATCGATATCTTGATTTCCGACGTGGTGATGGCTCGGATGTTGATCGACTTGTCGGCCAGCGCCTTGAAGGCGGTGGCGGCGACGCCCGCATGGCTTCTCATGCCGATGCCGATGACCGAGACCTTCGACATGCCCTCGTCGTGCTGGATCACGTCGAAGCCGACGGTTTCCTTTATGCGGTCGAGCACGGCCAGCGCCTTGTCGACGTCGCCGGACGGCACGGTGAAGGTCATGTCGGTGCGCGAACCGTCCTCCGAAATGTTCTGGACGATCATGTCGACATTGATGTTGGCCTCGGCCAGCGGCCCGAAGATGCCGGCGGCGACGCCGGGGCGGTCGGCGACGCGGCGCAGCGATATCTGGGCCTCGTCCTTGGCGTAGGCAATTCCGGTTACGACCTGCTGTTCCACGATTTCATCCTCGTCGCAAATTAGCGTTCCGGGCGGATTTTCGAAATCCCCCATGCCGGGCGCATCCGGATCGTCGAAGGACGACCGCACGAATGTGCGCACCCTGTGCACCATTGCAAGCTCGACCGAACGCACCTGCAGCACCTTGGCCCCCAGCGAGGCCATTTCGAGCATTTCCTCGAAGGAGATCTTGGCCAGCCGCCGCGCCTTCGGCTCGACGCGAGGATCGGTGGTGTAGACGCCGTCGACATCGGTGTAGATGTCGCAGCGGTCGGCCTTGACCGCGGCGGCGATGGCCACCGCGCTGGTGTCGGAGCCGCCGCGCCCGAGGGTCGCTATGCGGTTGTCGGGACCGATGCCCTGGAAGCCGGCGACAACGGCGACCTGGCCCTCGCCGAAGCGCGTGATCAGGAACGAACCGTCGATATCGAGGATGCGCGCCGCGCCGTGCGCGTTGTCGGTCTTGATCGGGATCTGCCAGCCCTGCCAGGAGCGCGCATGCACGCCCATGTTCTGCAAGGTGATCGCCAGAAGCCCGGCTGTGACCTGCTCGCCCGAGGCCACCACGGCGTCATATTCGCGGGCATCGTGCATGGGTGACGCCTCGCGCGTCCAGGCGACCAGCTCGTTGGTCTTGCCGGCCATGGCCGAGACCACCACCGCGACCTCGTGGCCGGCATCGACCTCGCGTTTGACATGGCGCGCCACATTGCGAATGCGGCTGATGTCGCCGACGGAGGTTCCGCCGAATTTCATCACGATGCGCGCCATGAAGACTTGATGCCTTTTTCGTGGGTGCCCGAGCCGGAAGCCCAAGGGATTGAATGAAGGAAACCGCACTGATGCCCGGCGCGGAAGTCGCGGCCTCCTTATCCAAATCGTCCTGTTTCCGCAAGAAGCGCAAACGTATCCCTCCCCGGGAGGAGAGGGATACGCGAGTGGGCATCGTCACCGTGAGCAGATCTTTACGCGCCTTGCGCGCCTCGCGGCAGCTTCGACTGGCGCCGCCGCAAAACAGTCACAGCCGTTCCAGGTTCAGGAAACCGGGGGTCCCGCGCCATGTCTTTGCGAGTTCCGCAGCGGCCTTGCTCTGGGCAGCCGCATCGCCCTTGGATTTGGCTGCCTGCTCAAGACCGTAGAGCGCCCAGGCGCTGCCACGGGCGTGCTCGAGCCGCGGAGTTGAACTCCTTCTCCGCTTCTTCCGGCTTGCCGTCCTTCAGAAGGGCCGCACCAAGCGATTGCCTCACCGGGTAATACCAGAAGGGCGGTTCCATATATGGGATGGTGTCCTCGGCTTCGGCGGCCTTGCGCCAATGGCCGATTGCCGCGGTGTTGTCGCCTTCGGCCTGCGCGATGCGCGCGAGAACCACACCTTGCGCCACATCGAGAACCGGACGCGCGGGAATGGCCCAGGCGTCGAGCGTCGACCAGTCCGTCTCTCTGGCAATGCGCTGGATGGCCTCCGCTTCCTTGCGGGCACCGGCGGTATCCTTGCTGGTCGCAAGCGCCACGCCTCGGGCGTAGTGCCACATCGCCTTCACATAGGGCGGCGCGCCGGGTGGCTCTGGCAGCGCCATGACCTTGTCCGGATCTGCATATTGCGCCCACGCGAAGTACGGAGCGGCCTTTACCGGCTGCGCGATGGGAATGGCGGTTGCGACCTCGTTGGTCAGCCACTTGTCCAACTTGTCAGCCTCGGCAAGCACAGTTTCCTTGTCGCCAAGAAGCTGCGCCGAAACCAGTACGAAATGCACATTATGGGAATAGTAGCCGATCGGATAGACGCCCATCGCCCCTGTCTGCGAGATATAGGTCTCGTCGACCTTGGAGGCCGCCTTGTTCGCCGCGAGCGAGTCGACATAGCGGCCGACGCGATAATAGATGTGGCTGGGCATGTGGACGATGTGTCCGGCGCCCGGCATCAGGGCGGCGAGCCGGTCTGCATATGGTTCGGCCCGCTCCGGCCGGTCCGAAGCCTCAACCAGGTGGATGTAGAGGTGCATCGCCCAAGGATGATCGGGGGCCTTGGCGAGAACGCTCTCCAGACGTTTCTGGACATCGGCTGTCCGCCCCTTTGGCTGTTTGCCACCCGGCTCCCAGTAATCCCAGGGCTGGGTGTCCATTCCCGCCTCTGCGGCCAGCACCGCCAGTTCGAGATCGTCCGGATACTTGTCCGACAGGGCGGCCATCGCTTCGGCGAAAGCCAAGTCGAGCTTCGGCCGTTCCGCCGTCGGATCATCCGAATAGCGGGCAGCCATCGCTTCGATCAGCGCTTTTTCCTTCTCGCTTGCGCCGTCGGCAAGGCTTTGCGCCTTCCTGAGTGCGGCGATGGCCGGCGCGTTCGCTTCAGGGGCCATCGGCACGTTGATGTTTGGTCCCAGCACCAGCGCCTCGCCGAGGAAGCACAAGGCGCAATCCGGATCGAGGCGTTGAGCCTTGCGGAACGCGCGCCTGCCTTCCGCGTGATTGAAGTTGGCGGCCATTCTGAGGCCTTGGTCGAAATAGCTCTGCGCCTCCTCGTTCGCTGTGGTGACGGGGTAGGTCAGCGTGCCGAGGTTGGTCCACAGCGGTGGTTCCGCCTCCTCATAGGCCTTCATTGCCTCGGGGGACTGGATCTGTGTCGGAATGTTCGCGACACGGCAGTGAGGCGCCGCGGCAAGCTCGGCTGGAATTTCGGGAGCGCCGAAATTGGCAGCGGCCGCGCCCACTCCAAGGCCGACGAAGACAAGCGTAGGCAATCCTGCGTTCTGCAGGAGATCATGCATCCTCATGGGAGCCCTCCACATTTGTCTGTTAGTGACAATCCGCACAGGATTGCCACCCCCGAATTATCCGCCCGGAATGCTTGGTTGGCAAATCAACTAACGAGGCGAAGCATAGTGGAGGGAGCATTACTCAGGGGGAAAGCGTCCCATCTGGCGCCGTCTCTGGCGCGGGGGTGAAACTTCGGATAAAAGCCGTCAATCGGGCCGGGGACCTGACCATGACTTTCGCGGCAATTGAAAATTACGCCCGGCCGGCATTGAAGCCGTTCGCACGTTATCTCAATTATGGCGTCAGCGATCCCGACAAGCGCCAGGAGCGCGGCGCCGCACTCCTCAACTTCGTCAGCCTTGCGGCGGTTTTTTCCAATACCGGGTTTGCCGTCATCTACCTGCTGATCGACCCCGAGCGCTATTTTCCGTTCATTGCAGCGCTGCTGGCGTTTTCCCTGATCTGGCTACTGACGCCGCTGCTGCACCGGTTCGGAACGCTTGCTGCAGGCACCTATCTGTGGGCCACGGCCGCCGTGGGTCTGTCGACCTATGCGCTGATCGCCGGAGCGGATGCCGGCCTGCAATATTTCCTGCTCGCCGGGCCGGGCATACTGATCATGATCCTCGGATCGAGCCGGCTTGCGCTCGCCTCCATGTATTTTTCCGCATATCTCGTGGTTTTCGCGATCATCGAACTCGCCTTCCCGCGCCAGTCGGCCATCATGCCGATGCCGGGAAGCATGGCGACGTTCACCTTCATCCTGTCGGTCTCGATGTCGGCGATCATCAACTTCATCGCCGCCTTCTACACATTCCAGCGCGCGGAAGCCTCCGAGGACGCGCTGGAGGCCGAACATGAGCGGTCGGAGCGGCTGCTGCTCAACCTGATGCCGGCCTCGATAGCCGCGCGGCTGAAGCAGCGGCCGGGCGAGATCATCGCCGACGACCTGCCTGCCGTGACCATCCTTTTCGCCGACATCGTCGGCTTCACGCCGCGCGCCGCCCGGTTGCCGGCAGACCGGCTGGTGTCGTTCCTGAACCGGGTCTTCTCCGAGTTCGACGTGCTTGCCGAACGGCACGGCCTGGAAAAGATCAAGACGATCGGCGACGCCTATATGGTGGGCGGCGGCCTGCCCGAGCAGAGAGGGGCACGCAAGCGCGGTGGCCGAGATGGCGCTCGACATGCTGGACGTGGCGCGGGCGCTGTCGACGGAGTTCGGCGAGGAGATCGCCGTGCGCATCGGCATCCACAGCGGGCCTGCGGTGGCCGGCGTGATCGGGTCGCGCAAGCTGTTCTACGATGTGTGGGGCGACACGGTGAACACCGCGGCGCGCATGGAGCAGCACGGCCAGGCGGGCATGATCCAGGTTTCGCAGGAGGCGAAGCAGGCGATCGGCGACGGCTACAGCTTCAAGGAGCGAGGCGCGGTCGGCATCAAGGGCAAGGGCCGGATGACGCTATATTTCCTGACCGGCCGCATCGAAGCCTCCGACAGTTCCACTCCGGCAGCCGCCTGACGAGCTTTTCCACGAAAAAATACGCTGGCGGCCATCCGGCGCGAGCCTTTGCAATAACAGGCCCGATGCGACTTCCGGAACACCGCGGCGGCGACCCGCCGCGATTGCCGCCTTGACAAGCGCGCCTCATATCCCGACTTGGTTCTGCTCGAAGGAGACCACGCCATGCACGAACCGACACGATCCACGATCGATGCCGGAGAAGTGGAACGCTTCTCCGCGCTGGCCGCCGAATGGTGGAACCCGAACGGGAAATTCCGGCCTCTGCACAAATTCAATCCGGTCAGGCTTGCCTATATTCGCGACCAGATCGCCGCCAGGTTCGGGCGCGATTCGCACGCGGCGCGACCCTTCGAGGGCCTGCGCATCCTCGACATCGGCTGCGGCGGCGGCCTGTTGTGCGAGCCGATGGCCAGGCTTGGCGCCGAAGTGGTCGGCGCCGACGCTTCGGAGACCAATATCGAGGTGGCGCGGCTGCATGCGGCGGCAGCCGGCGTTGAGGTCGACTACCGCGCGACCACAGCCGAAGCGCTGGCGGACGCGGGCGAGAAGTTCGACGTCATCCTCAACATGGAAGTGGTGGAGCATGTCGCCGACATCGAGCTGTTCATCGGCAAATGCGCGGAAATGCTGAAGCCGGACGGCATCATGTTCGTCGCCACGATCAACCGAACGTTGAAGGCGCTCGGTCTGGCGATCGTCGGGGCCGAATACCTCCTGCGCTGGCTGCCGCGCGGCACGCATCAATACGGCAGACTGGTGCGGCCGGAGGAACTGGAAAAAGCGCTTTCCAACGCCGGCATGACGATAGCTGACCGCACCGGCGTCACCTACAACCTGCTTGCCGATCGCTGGCAGCGCTCGCGCGACATGGACGTGAACTACATGGTGCTGGCGGAGAAGCGCCGCCCATCGTGAGGGCGGCGGCCGACGGCGATGGCGTCAGGCTGCCTCTATGTCGGTAAGCGGGAAATCGTTCCCCTTGAACATCAGCGGTTGGCCGAAGTGCCGGGCGCATGCATAGGCGAAACAATCGCCCATGTTGAGTTGCGCCGGATGTCTGCCCTTGCCGAAGCGGTCGAAGGCGTCGAGCGCGATGTTTGCGGCTTCGCGTGGAATCGGCAGCATCTGGATACTTGTCAGTTCCAGAAACCGATCGAGGCCGGTGGCCGCATCCTTGATCGATTTGCCGGTGAGTCGCGCCACCGCCACGGCCGCCTCCCAGACCGCGACCGGCGACGTTACGCGAACCTTGGCCTGCCGCATCCTTGCCATGAGTTCGAAGCCATCCGCCTCGTCGGCCAACATCGTTGTCAATGCCGAGGCATCAACGAACATCACTCGTCCTCATACAGGCTGTCGATGAAGGCCTTGTCCGCCGGAAGGCCTTTCTCCGGATTGCCGCTAGCGCGAAAATCGCGGACGAACTTCACCCAGGTATCGATCTCTGACGGCTCGGCCTTCGCGCGCGCCAGTTCGTTCTCCAACGCCACGTGCACCGCTTCCGTGAGACCAACCTTCCTTAGCTTCGCCACGCGGCGAGCCAGCGCATCGGTCTCCGCATTCTTTATGTGAAATGCCATCGGATATCCTCAGAGTGTATCAAGATACACCCGCAGGATACACTATACAAGGTCGAAGCCGCTCAATTCTGGCGCTGCGCCTTGGTCGTCATGATGACGCCGATCGTAACGATTACCGCGCCGAGCCAGGTCAGAAGCTGGTAGCGCTCGCCGAGGAAGAGCACGCCGGCGATCAGGCCTATGGCGGCGGCGACATAGCCGATCTGGCTCAGATAGACCGGGCCGCCGACTGCCTGCAGGCGGAAGAAGAAGGCGAACATCGCCGCGGCCGCGGTCATCTGCGCAAGGACCACGACGGGCATGCCGGACAGGACGGCGAACGAGCCTGCTCCTTCTATCGATAGCAGACCTGCGAGCAGCATCGCCGCCGCCGCGAGATGACTGCCGACGGCAAGCTCAATCGGCCCTGCGTCGCGCGGCCAGTCGAAGGTACGATAGATGTTGCCGGCGGCGAGGAAGAAGGGGATCAGGAGGCCCACGGCCACCCAGAACAGGTCCGCCGGCGCGCCTGCCTCTCCGCGCGTCGCCGCCACCATCACCGCGCCGACGAAGCCGACAGCGATGCCTGCAACGCCGAGCAAATTGGGGCGGCGCACGCGAAGCAGGATGGACAGGACCAGCGTGATCACCGGCGACAGCGTGAACATGATGCCGGTGTAGCCGGCGCCGAGATGCGGAATGGCCGAGAACATCAGGAAATTGGGAATGGCGTAGGAGACCGCCGCCGTGATCGCGAAATAGCGGACCTTGTGCGCGTTGAGGACGATGCGCTTTCCTCTCGCAAGGAGCATGGCAAGAAGCACGCCGCCCGCGCCCAGGGAGATGACGAAGGCCCACAGCATGCCGGATGCGCCGGTCTCTGTGGCGATCTTGCCGAAGGGCAGCGAAAGGCCGAGCAGGCCGCCGGTGACGAGGAGGAGGGCGAAGGCGGAGTTCCAGAGGTGTTTCATCGACTTTCCCGAGGCCATGCCGGCCGGTTCGACAGCGGTTTGATTTTCTGCAAATCGGGTGTTGGCCAGCGCCGTTCTCTGCGATATGATTTAATGAAAAGATTCTTGATGTCAAGATACTTTACGGTGAGACAATGGACAGAGCCGCAAGGGCTGTCGAACAATGGCAAAAAGAACGTCCGGACCTCGACGTCCGTCCGATGTCGGTACTGGGGCGATTGAAAGAAGCGGCCTCGCTGATCTCTCGCGACCGGCTCAATCCCCTGTTTGGCCGGTTCGGCCTGCAGGCGGGCGAATTCGATGTGCTGGCGACGCTACGGCGTTCCGGCGCGCCTCATGCGCTGACGCCGACAGCACTTTACGAGGCGACCATGGTGACGTCCGGGGCGATGACCAACCGGCTCGACCGGTTAGAGAAAGCGGGGCTGATTGCACGCGGCCCGCACCCGGAAGACCGGCGTGGCGTGATCGTGCAACTGACGGAGAAAGGCCGCGCGCTGATTGACGAAGCAGTCACCGCGCATGTCGAAAATGAGCATCAGGTGCTGGCCGGGTTGACGCGCGCGGAGCAGGATCGGCTGGCGGAACTGCTGGAAAAGTTGATCAGGAGCGTGGGTTAGAGTTTTTTCGGCTCGGTCTGCGCAGCCCCTCACCTGCCTGCCGGCATCCTCTCCCCGTAAGGACGGGGAGAGGATGACAAGCGGTAACGCTGGCGACTCCCTCTCCCCGTTCTTCACGGGGAGAGGGTAAGGGTGAGGGGGCAGCTCAAACCAACCAGAAACGCTCCAGGCTCCGAGACCGCCGCTCAGTTCCGGTCCTCAGGGAAAACCGGGATCGGCATGAATTCGACGCCGTCCTCGATCAGGCCGCGCGCCTCCTCGGTGGTGGCTTCACCGTAGATGCCGCGCGGATCGGTCTCGCCGAAATGGATCTTGCGCGCTTCCTCGGCGAATTTGTCGCCTACATAGTCGGCGTTTTCGCGCATTTTTTCCGACAGCGCCTTCCACTGCGCCATCGCCTGCTTCTGCGCCTCGCCCATGGCAAGCGCGATCTTTTCCTGCTTGCGGCCGGTGGAGACGGCGGGCGCCATCAAGGCCTTCTCGACGTTGTGCGAGCCGCAGGCCGGGCATTCGACGAAACCGCGTTTTTTCTGCGTCTCGAAATCGTCATTGTTGCGGAACCACGCATCGAAGCCGTGCTCGTGCTCGCATTCGAGCGAAAACCGTATCACGACGCCGCTCCCTTGAGCGCGGCCTCGGGCAGCCCGGCCTGGGCGATGCCGAATTCGCGCGCGTTCTTCAGATTGGGTATTTTCTTGCGGGCGGCAGCCGAAAGCGCGGTGTCGATCTCGGCCACGATGACGGCGGGCTTGTCATGCGCGGCTTCGGCCAGCACGCGGCCCCACGGGTCGACGATCAGCGAATGGCCGTAGGTCTCGCGGCCGTCCTCATGCAGGCCGCCCTGCGCGGCGGCGATTACGAAGGCGCCGTTCTCGATGGCGCGGGCGCGCAGCAGCACATGCCAGTGCGCCTCGCCGGTCTGCCGCGTGAAGGCTGCAGGGACGGTCAGCACATCGGCGCCGGCGAGCGCCTCGGCGCGGAACAGTTGCGGAAAGCGCAGATCGTAGCAGATGGCGAAGCCGAGCCGCGCAAAGGGCAGGTCGGCGACGACGCCTTCGCGGCCCGGCTCATAGGCGGCGGATTCGCGCCAGCTTTCGCCATTGTCGAGATCGACGTCGAACATGTGGATCTTGTCGTAGGCCGTGACGAGCGCGCCGTCCGGCGCAAACAGCAGCGCGCGGTTGGCGAGCTTGCCGTCGGCGCGCAGGATCGCGGTCGAGCCTATGTGCAGGAAGACGCCGAGTTCGGCCGCGAGCCGTGCGGATGCAGCGGCGATCGGGTCGCGGTCCTGCGTCGTGAACAGCGCATTGCGCGCCTCCCGGTCGCGCACGATAGCGCCGGTCATCTCGGGCGTCTGGATGTAGGTCGCGCCTTGCGAGGCCGCGTCGCGCACCAGCGCCTCCAGGTCTATGGCGTTGCGCTGCGGATCGGTGCCGGAGCGCATCTGGATCGCGGCGGCCTTGAACATGCTCATAATGCTGGTTCCTACTTCAAGGCGCCGGTGGCGAGCAGACCGTCGAGGCGGCCCTGCGCATCGAGCGCGTGCAGATCGTCGGAGCCGCCGACATGCACGTCGCCGACGAAAATTTGCGGGAAGGTCGAACCGCCATTGGCGCGCTCGATCATCTCGCGGCGCAGTTCGGGCGAGAACGAGGCGTCGTGCTCGGTGTAGGCCACGCCCTTCTTGTCGAGCAGCCGTTTGGCCGCCGAGCAGTAGCCGCACATCATGCGGGTATAGATCGTCACATCAACCATGATCGGTCCTGTTGGCTGAAACTTATATAGTCTGCGCTTCGCCGGGCTGAAAGTCCCCCGGCAGGACGCGCGCGAAGGTCAGCACGTCGACAGCTTTGGCGCCGCTTTTCCTGAGCGCGCGGGCAACGGCCGAGACCGTCGCGCCGGTGGTGTAGACATCGTCGACGACCAGCACGCGCCTGCCGCGAACCGCGATGTCGGACGCCGGCGGCACGCCGAAGGCGGCGCGGACATTGTCCTCGCGCTCCTGCCGAGGCAGCCCGACCTGCTGGCGCGTGCGCTTGACGCGCCTGACCGCGTCCGGTTCGAAGGGCAGGCCGGACATCGCCGCGACCGTGCGGGCGAGTTCGGCCGACTGGTTGAAGCGTCGCTCGAGGAAGCGCCGCCAGTGCAACGGTACCGGCACGACGACATCGGCGTCAGCCAGGAGTTCGGCACCGGCCCTCAGCATCCAGCGCGCCATCCACGGCGCAAGATCTGTCCTGTCGTGGTATTTCAGGCCCTGCACCATCTGCCGCGCCACGCCGGAATATGCGACCGCCGCCCTCGCCCGCGCGAAAGGCGGCGGGCTGACGATAGCCTCGGCCGACAGGAAGCCTTCGCCCATATCCTGCGAGAACGGCGTACCCATCACCGCGCACCACGGCTTTTCCAGGAATTTGAGCCTCGGCCAGCATGCGGCGCACAGCGCGCCCGGCTGCGAGACATGGCGGCGGCAGCCGGCGCAGACCGGCGGAAACAATATTTGCGCCGGCCATCTCATGGCGGCCAGGGCAAGCGACTTGATCTGCGGCATCGGATCGGTCACGAGGTTGCTGCGTTGACCGACCATAGCAGAAGTGCTGGGAGGCGCAGCCGTCTTCCGCGAACCCGCCGGAAAGGATTTCGCCCGTTGCAGAAGCTGTTCGACACGGAACTTTCGATCGCGCGCAAGCGCCGGGCGCTGGCGCAGGCGGTTCCGGGCGCGGATTTCCTGATGGAACGCGTGGCGGAAGACCTTGGCGAACGCCTTTCGGCCGTCGAGCGGCGTTTCGGCAAGGCGGCTGCGCTCTACTGCGTGACGCCGGCCGCGCGCGATGCGGTGCTAGCCAGCGGCAAGGCGGACGAGGTGATCCGGATCGAGGCGGACGTGGCGTTCCTTGCCGGCGGGCCAGGCATCGTGGCCGCGCCCGAACATCTGCCGCTGGAACCCGGCAGCATCGACCTAGCTGTCTCGCTGCTGGCGCTGCACGAGGCCAACGACATTCCCGGAATGCTGGTGCAAATCCGGCGCGCGCTGAGGCCCGATGGCCTCTTTCTCGGCTGCATGGCCGGGGCGGCGACGCTTTTTGAACTGCGCGACGCGCTGCTCGCTGCCGAGGTCGAACTTCACGGCGGCGCAAGCCCGCGGGTAATCCCGTTCACCGACGTGCGGGATGCAGGGGCGCTGCTGCAGCGCGCCGGCTTCGCGCTTCCGGTCGCCGATGTCGAGACGGTGACGGTGCGCTACGACAATTTGTTCGGGCTGATGACGGACCTGCGCGCCATGGGCGCGGCCAGCGCGCTGGAGGCGCGCTCGCGGAAGCCGGCGACGCGGACGCTGTTTGCCCGCGCGGCGCAAATCTACGCGGAGCGCCATTCCGATGCGGACGGGCGGATCAGGGCGACGTTTTCGCTTGTCTGGATGTCGGGCTGGACGCCTGATCCCTCGCAGCAGAAGCCGCTGAAGCCGGGTTCGGCGCAGGTTTCGCTGGCAAGGATACTGGGCGATGAGAAGGGGCGGTGACCGGCCGCCTGCGCGGCTTTCAACGATCGGAGCCGTCGGCCTTACTGTGAAAAGACGTTGACAAGCTTGTTGCTGTTGTCGTTCCAGAGCACTCCCAGCACGTCGGAGAAGCCGCCGACGCCGCCGAAGATCGCCACCGCTATAAGCGTCGCGATGAGACCGTATTCGATCGCCGTCGCCGCCGAGTCGTCATTGAGAAATCGCCGGATCAATGGTCGCATAGGTCGAACTTCCTTTGCGCTTTACCCTACCGTCAACGTGTTAAGAAAGGTTAACGCCGCAGGCTTAACGGGCGGTGAAGCAGAGAAGCCGACTCAGCAATCGCCGCTGCGCGCGCCGTCGGAGTGGATGACGCAAACCGCGTCCGGAGACGACTGCAGGACACTCCTGCGGATCGTGTAGGTTTCGCCGCGCCCAATGCTGCCTGTGCTCATCAGGTCGATGTCGCCCGCCAGCCTGTCGGAGTTCCGGCCTTCGAGCAGCGGAACCGCGATGAGCGCCAGCGCCACTGCTGCCGAGCCGAACAGCAGCGTGATGCGCAGAGCGCCCCATTCACTTGCGGAGTCCATGCTTATTCTCCCTTGGCCATCGGATATCTGTCGACGCTTCCTTCAATTTTTCATGGTTGGATAAACGTTCCATTAACGCTGAATGGGCGGTCAGCTCGAGGGAGCAAGGTGCGGCAAGGCCCTGGTCTTGCCGCTCAACGCGGCCCCAAGCGGCAGAATTCCCGGCAGCAGGGCGACCAGCGGGCCCATCGCAAGCGCGCCAGCCGGATTGAGCGCAATCGTCGCGAAGGCTGCGGCGGCATGGATGCGCGTCGCGAACTGCCGGCGCCATGCGGCGGTGTAGAGCCTGCCGGACTTCTCGCGCGCCGTCCCGTCATATGCATCGAAGCGCGCGAGCGTTGAGGCCAGCAGCCAAGCCGACTGCAGGGCCATGGAAATGCCCTCGGCGACGATCGGGTGCGATTCGCCCGCGCTGTTGCCGACGCGGAAAATATCGTCTGCGTAGCACGGGCGGATGCCCGGCCGGATCGGCCCTGCGGCAAGCCACCGCCCGTCGAGGGAAGCCGATGCCAACGCCCCGCGCACGCCGCGGCACGAGGCCAGTATATGGCGGTGAACCGCCTCGGCGGCCGAAACGCCGCCATAAAGCCGGCGGAACTCGGCCAGCTTGTCGCGCCGGACGCAACAGGACAGCGACAACCGGCCATGGTCTGCCATGATCATGCCGCCATAGCCGCCCGGAAAGACCAGCAAGGGCATCAGGTCGGTGGGAAGGGCCGAATTCACAAAATGCGCCTTGAAGCCGAGAAGGTCGGACGGGCGGGCGCTCTTCGGCAACTGGCTGGGCAGGCTTCCCTGCTCCCACGATCCGTGGGCGGCTATGACGACCGGCGCGCACAGCCTCAACTCGCGGTCTCGCGATGCGATACGGACGATGCTGCGATTTCCGTCGGTGGCGATGTCCGTTGCGCGGTACGGCTGGAAGACTTCCGCCCCGGCACGGCGCGCAGCGTCCAGAAACATCCCGTCCAGAATATCACGGCCCAGCGCCCGGCCGTAACCGCCATTTCCGGCAGGCGGCATTGCTGCCGTCACGCACCGTTCGCCGACGAAAAGCGCGATGCGCCGGATTTCCGGCCCGGCTTCTTTCCGCCAGGCATCGCCGATGTCCAATTCGTCGAGGAGGGCGATGTTGGTCGCCGAGATGAATTCGCCGCACACCTTTCGGCGCGGGAATTGCGCCTTTTCGACGATGGCGACGCGGCGGCCCTGCCGCGCGAGCGCCAGCGCGATGCAGGCGCCCGCCGGACCCGCCCCTATGACGACGGCGTCGTGAGTCATGCGCCCTCCGACACCGCCCGCGTCGCGGCGAAGACATGCGTGAACAGGCCCGCGGCGCGTTCCTCCAGACGGTCGCGCTCCGCCGGCCAGAGCGCGGAGAGTTCAAGGCCGCGAAAGCCGGCGCGCACGCTTGCCGGTGCATCGTGGCGGGTGACGGCGCCGGCGCCGGCCGCCCAGAGCAGGCGGGAGGCAGTGAGCGCAAATCCGCTGCGGCGCGGCTCGGCCGCGACGAAGACAGGCGTCAGCGGCCGCAGCGCCAAAAACAGGCGGGCGAGATCGGCATCGGCGAAATGGTGCAGGAAGAGATTGGCGGCGACGGCGTCGAAACGGGCGGCGCCGGCCACGCTGAGCCAGTCGAAAACGTCGGCGGCGACTGCCTCGACACGCCAGCCGAGCTTTCCGAATGCGGCGCGCCGTTCCGGCGTGACCAGATCGGCGCGGTCGAGCAGGGTCAGGTCCACGCCGGGCCAGCGCTTTGCAAGCCGGCGCGCGACGCCGAGCATGAACACGCCGTCGCCGGCTCCGATTTCGAGGATGCGGTGCGGCGGCCGGACGCGATCGGCGAGCAGGCGCGTCATGATCGTCTGCTGGAACATCAGGGCGTTGACGCGGACGAGATCGCGACGCGCAGCGACGGCGAGCGGATCGGCCTCGCACAGCCCGTCCAGGATTTCCGGCTCCACCAGGCGATGCGCGAGGCCGGGCATGGTTCACCCCGCCGTCCGGAAAAGCATCGTCTCGGCGGTCAGGCCCGGCCCGAACGCCATGGCGCAGCCGAGGAGACCAGGCGCGGCGGCGCCCAGCATCCGCTCCAGAACGAACATCACGGTGGCCGACGACATATTGCCGTTCGCCCGCAGCACTTCACGCGAATCGTTCAGTGCATGCGGGTCGAGACCGAGCGCCCGCTCGGCTGCGTCCAGCACGGATCGCCCGCCGGGATGGATGGCCCAGAGGTCGATCCCGGCTGCCGGCCGCCCGCCCAGCATGTCGCCGATGCCGCCGGCGAGAATTTCATGAAGCGCTGCCGGCACCTCGCCCGACAGGTGCATGTCGAAGCCGTCGTCGTGGATGTGCCAGGTCATCAGTTCCCGGCGCGCCGGCGCGATCGCCGCATGGAAGCCTTCGATCAGCAGGCCCTTGGCTTCGGCAGTGACAAGCGACGCGGCGCAGCCATCGCCCCACAGGCAGAAGGAGAGCAGTTTTTCCAGATCGTGCGTCTCCTTGATGTGCAGCGTGCAAATTTCGAGATTGACGACAAGGACCCGCGCCTCTGGCTCGGAGCGCACGATGTGGCGCGCCAGCTTCAAGGCGTTGATGGCCGCGTAGCAGCCCATGAAACCGATCATGGTGCGCTCGACGGATGACGGCAGGCCGCATCGCGCCACGACCTCGAGGTCGACGCCCGGCGCTGAAAAGCCGGTGCAGGTGGTGACGACGAGATGCGTGACGCGCGAACGGTCCTCGCCAGCCAGCAGCCGGTCGACGGCCTTCTGCGCCAGCTCCGGGGCGGCGCGCTCGAACATCTCCATCCGCTGCCCGGTTCCCGGAAACGCGCCGCGCCTGAAGACGCCGTCGAGGTCGAGCGCCGTTGCCAGCGGATCGCCGCTCGGCGCGAAGCAGGAATAGCGCCGCTCTATGCCGGCCTTGTCGGCCATGCGGTTGAAAATGGCCTGACTGCGCGGATCGGCGGCGAGAAGGGAGACCGCGAAGTCCAGGAAGAAGCGGTGCACTTCATGGTCAGGCACAGCCGTCGCGAGGCGGTTCACATAGGCGTCGGCTGGCATTGGGGTTGTTTCCGGCTGCTTCACGTTAGAAGTAACGTTTTCGCCGGGGCGTTTAGTTCCGCGCGTGGGTTTTTAGGGAAACCGTGGAGCGCCTCGACATCTCTCTAGACCGATTCTGATTTCCTCCCGCGTCGAGGCCTGGATTCCAAAATCGGTGCAAGGCAGGGCGTTACACGCGCTCTTCCTTAAGTGGCTACCGCCACATGCGGCACAACCAAAGCCTCGCCAGTCCAGCCAGCTAAAGCAGGTCGATCAGGAACGGGATCAGCGGCTCGTCGGCCGGCGGCATGGGATAGTCGCGCATCTGTCGTGGGCGCACCCATTTGAGCGCCTGGCCTTCGTGCGGGTGGGGCGTGCCCCAGAAGCGCCGGCAGACGAAGAGCGGCATCAACAGGTGAAAACTGTCGTAGGAATGGCTGGCGAAGGTGAGCGGCGCAAGGCAGGCGACCTTGGTCTCGATGCCGATCTCCTCGCGGATTTCGCGGATCACGGTCTCTTCGGGCGTCTCGCCCGGCTCGACCTTGCCGCCCGGAAACTCCCACAGGCCGGCGAGCGGCTTGCCCTCGGGGCGTTGCGCCAGCAGCACGCGTCCGTCGGCGTCGACGAGCGCGCACGCGGCAACCAGCAATATGGGCTTGCCGCCGATTTCGCTCATCAGGCCTCCGGCGGCCGGCGATAATGATAGCGATAGATCTCGGAAAAGCCGATCGAGCGATAGAGGCCGAGCGCCGGCTCGTTGTCGGCCTCGACCTGCAGCCAGGCCTCCCGCGCGCCGCGCAGGCGGGCCCATTTCAGGGCGGAGAGCACGATGCGCCGGCCATGGCCCTTGCCGCGCCAGGCGGCGTCCGTAGCGATCTCGAACAGGCCGGCGAGGTCGCCGTCATGCACGCAGATGGCGGTGGCGAGCGGCTCCTCGTCGTCATGCTCCAGCACGAACAGCCCGGCTTCCGGCTGGATCGAGCTGATGATTTCGGAGAGGCCCGGCCGCAGCGAGGCGTCGAGGCCGTGGACCTTAAGCGCAGCACCTATGAAGCGGCCCATGTCCTTAAGCGGAATCTGGTCCATCGCCTCGCTCACGGCCGCGTCGTCGAGCGGCATGTGCATGACCAGCGACTGCGAGAATGTCGACCAGCCCTCCCGGTCGAGGTGCCGCGACAGCGTCAAGCCCGAAAGCGGCGACATACGGAAGGTCAGGGGCCGGCCGTAGGCATCGAAGCGGCGCGCGGCGCGGGCGATGCGCTCCCCGATATTGACCACGTCGCCCGGATCGAGCGGATTGACCGAGTTCAGCCGCTTGGCGGGATGGCCCGCGGTCAGCCGCACGACCCAGGTGCCGTCATAGTGCACGGCCGCCGCCGGCCAGGCGCGGAAGCCCGCCGCCTCGTAGCGGCGAACCTGGGCGAGTTCGGGAATGAAGGATATTTCCGACACGCGGCGTCAGCTCCGGTAGTCGCCATTGATGGCGACATATTCCTTGGTGAGATCGCAGGTCCACACCGTCGCCTTGCCGCGCCCGATGCCGATATCGGCGCGGATCCTGATCTCGTCGCGCTTCATATAGGCCGAGGTGGCGGCTTCCGAATAGTTCGGGTCGCGCTCGCCCTCTACCGCCAGGCGGTTGTCGCCGAACCAGATCGACAGGCGGTCACGGTCGGCCGGCTCGCCGGACTTGCCGACGGCCATGACGACGCGGCCCCAATTGGCGTCCTCGCCGGCCACCGCCGTCTTGACCAGCGGCGAATTGGCGATGGAGAGCGCGATCTTCTTCGCCGAGCGCGAGGATTTCGCGCCGGTGACGGTGACCTCGACCTGCTTGCGCGCGCCCTCCCCGTCGCGCACCACCTGCAGCGCCAGCGATTTGAGCAGCCTGTTCAGCGCCCGGCGGAACTGCGCCAGCCGCGCATCCTTCGGGTCGGCGATCGCAGGCGCGCCGCGCTTTTGAGCGGCGCCGGTGGCAAACAGCATGAGCGTGTCGCTGGTCGAGGTGTCGCTGTCGACCGTGACGGCGTTGAAGGTGGCGCCGACGCCCTTCGACAACAGGTTTTGCAGCACCGCGGCCGAGAGCGGCGCGTCGGTCGCCACAAAGGAAAGCATCGTCGCCATGTCGGGTGCGATCATGCCGGCGCCCTTGGCGATGCCGTTGATCGTGACGTCGGCGTCGCCCAGCCTCACCGTGGCGGTGGCGACCTTCGGATAGGTGTCCGTCGTCATGATCGCCTTGGCGGCCTCGGTCCACAGGTCGGGCTTGGCGTCTCTCGCCATGCCGGCCAGAAGGTGGCTGAAACGGCCGGCATCGAGCGGTTCGCCTATAACGCCGGTGGAGGCGAGAAAGACCTCGCCTGGTGTGCAGCTAACGGCTTCAGCCGCCGCCTTGCCGGTCAGGGCGGTCGCCTCGCGGCCTTTCTTGCCGGTGAAGGCGTTGGCGTTGCCGGAATTGACCACCAGCATGCGCGCCTTGCCGCCGGCCAGGTTTTCGCGGCAGAGGTCGACCGGGGCGGACGGACATTTGGAGCGGGTGAACACGCCCGCCGCCGTCGTGCCTTCATCGAAGACGATCGCCAGGAGATCGGTCCGGTTCTTGTATTTTATGCCGGCTTCGGCGGTGGCGATGCGCACGCCCCCGATCGCCGGCATTTTCGGATATTTCTTGGGCGCGAGCGGTGAAATGGCGGTTGACATGGGCGTCTCGGTCGGCAAGGGCAGGAAAACGAAGCTCGTTTGCCCGATAGCGCTTGCCGGCGCAAGGCGTTTTGCGACGACGCCGGGCTCTATGATCGGAGGACACGCGACGCGCCTGAAATCAATCGGCCTTCATGCCGGACGCCACGGCGTCGACGAAACGGGCGACAATCGATCCGTCCTTGTCGAGCGCCGGATTGAGGATGGTGATGTTCATGCCGATAACCCGTCCGGTCGCAAACGCCTGCCGCAGGACATGGACGAGTTCATCCCAGGCGAGCCCCCTTCCACGATGTGATCCACCGCAGGCATGATTTCGGCGTCGAGCACGTCGGCATCCAGGTGCAGCCAGAAGCCGTCGAGCCCGGCGAGGCGATCGAACGCCTGCTGCGTTGCCGCGGCAATGCCCACGTCGCGAATGCGCGCGAGATTGATCAGCTCGATGCCGCTGTCCTCGATCCGCTGGCTGCCATACTCGTCGGAATCCTGTTCGTCGCGGCGGCCGAACGCGACGACATCCTCTTCCCGGATCAGGGGCGAGCGGCCCTCCGGCCTGGCGAGAACCGTGTCGTGGCGGCCGACGGCGATTGCAAGCTCCATCGAGGCGACCTCCCCCTTCGGCTCCGCCGAGGGTTGGAAGAAATCCGCATGCCCGTCGAGGAAGAGCAGGCCGGAACGTCCGCGCCGCCGCGCGGCAAGGAGGCATCCGAGCAGTATCGAGCAGTCGCCGCCCAGCACGACCGGCATCTCGCCTCTCGCGAGCAGCGGCTCGATCGCATTCGCCAGCGCGACGGTATAGGCGGCGATCCCGGCGAGGTTCAGAACGCCTGTCGCGGCATCGATCGTCTCATCATGCGGCGGTGGGGGAACTTCGCCGCCGAGCCGCGCGCCGATCCTTTCGGCAAACCCGGCGGCGAGCAGCGCCTTGGGCAGCATTTCCACGCCCCCCGACGACAGGCCCAACCTCGACGGGGCTTCCAAGATGGTCCTTCCCTTCATGCCGGGTGAACGGTCTCGACCCGCTGCGGTTGCATCGCTCCTGCCATCCACTGACTTGCCGGCTAGGCGATCAGCGGCTGGCTGGATTGATGAAGCCGCGAAACAGCTTCTGCACGCCTGGGATCAGGCCCCAGATGATGGTGACGACCATCAGCGGAACAATGACCAGCGTGCGCTGCCACGTGCTCCAGCCTTCGGTCAGCGGAATGACTAAATAGAGCAGCCCGGTAATGAGCGGATAGACGCCGAGCATCACCAGCAAGGCGAAGCGCGGACGCGAGAAGCGGGTGGATGCGGGGGAAGCCGTCATTGGGAATCTCCATCGAAACGGTACGTTCCGTTAAATAGAACGAACCGTTTCGTTTCGTCAAGCCTGTGTGCTACGTTGCGCCGAAAATTCAGGGAAATTGATGGAAAAGCCACCCGAAAAAGCGCGCCGCTCGATCGGCGCCAAGCGCAATCCGGACAGCGCCGATGCCATTCGCGATGCGGCGGAGGCGGTCTTGCTCGAGGCCGGCTATGCCGGTTTTTCCATCGAGGCGGTCGCCCGTCGCGCCCGCGCCGGCAAGCCAACCATCTATCGCTGGTGGCCTAGCAAGGCTGCACTTCTCCTCGACGTCTATCAGCGCCAGAAGCGCGACATCGACTACGCCGATACGGGTTCGGTCGAGGAGGACATGTTCCGCTTCCTGAAAAGCCTGTTCAGGCAGTGGCGGGAGACGCCGGCCGGCAGCATCTTCCGCTCCTTTGTGGCAGAGGCGCAATCGGACGAGACCGCTTCCGCCGCGCTTGCGGACTACATGAGGGAGCGTCGCGCCCACAACGGCCGGATGGTCGAGCGGGCCAAGGCCAGGGGCGAAGTCGCAGCCGGCGTCGATTCCACTCTCATCGCCGACCTGCTCTCGTCCTACGCCTGGATCCATCTTCTGACGAACCGGCTCGACGAAGACGACGAGACGATCCGCAAGGCGGTGCGGGTCATCGTCAAGGGCATGCTCGCCAAAGCCTGAGATACTTCCGGCCAGGGACGCGCGGCGTTCACCTAAATCTAGTTGGTGGCGACCGCTTCCAGGACGCGGATCTGATCGGCTGTCCTGCTGATCTCGACCTTCACCGGCGGCATTCCCGCCGCGCGCGGCGTCGACAGCGTCATGGTCTGGCCGGATACCAGGACCGTCTCGAAGCGAACAGGCGGCGCGCTGACGTCGTTCTGGGCGAGGGTGGCGACCACATGGTAGCCGTCCGGTTCGACGGTGTAGTAGGCGACGCCGGACATGGCGCCGAGATCGATGCTGCGCGAGTGCATCGGCTTCAGGTCGCCGGCCGTGGCAACGCCGCCGAGTGCAAGGACGGAAAAAAAGCCGCGACGGCAATACGCTTGAATGTCATGTTCCGCTCCTGTTTCAGGCCGATGCGCGGCCCTCTTCTTCAGTGGCGCGGAGAACTATGGCCCGGATGTTTCAGGCAAATGTCGCGGCCCGAGCGGTTTGTTTCAGGAGCAGAAACGAAATTGGTACGAGCCTGATTGCGGCTCGTACCAATGATGATGGCCTACGCGGCGGCGCGCGGCTGGCGATTGACGCGTTACTGCGCGCCGTCGACCTGCTCGATCGCCTTTTTCAGCTCGGCATCGGCGATGTCGACGTTGGCGGCGTCACGCAGCGACTTGACCAGCGCGAAATAGTTCTCGCGCAGCAGGAGCGAGCGGATCTGGTCCTTCACCTGGTCGAATGCGGGCAGGCGGCACGTGAAGATATCGCCCATTCCGAGCGTTTTATCAGCGTTTTAACAATTTAGGCGCAATTTTGGCCGCGGCCGGCATCGGCGGGACCTGCCCGTGCTGGCAGCAGCCTGGGGCAGGCTTTCCGCGCGGGGATATTGCAGCATGTCCGACACAACAATGCCGTTGACCACGCCTCTGGCATGGCTGCGCAGTCCTCGATTCGATCTCACGTTTATCGTCGGCCTCCCGCTTCTCGCCATGCTGACCGGGCTTGTCATCATCTGGCAACCGGATCTTTTCATTCCGATCCTGATCCTCGATCTCTGGTTTCTCGGTTACCACCACGTCATTGCAACCTATACGCGACTCTGCTTCGACCGAAAGAGTTTCGCCGAACACTGGTCACTGCTCGTGGTGTTCTTGCCGGCGGTAACTGTCGGCACACTGGCCGTCGCCTATTTCGTCGGCCTGTGGATCATAGTCTCGATCTACTTCTACTGGCAGTGGTTCCACTATACGCGGCAGAGCTGGGGCATTTCGCGCGCCTATCGCGGCAAGGAACGCGGCGCGCGCTATGAAGATGGTTGGCTCGACCAGGCGATCTTCTACGCGTTGCCGGTGCTGGGCATTCTGCACCGCTCGAACCAAGACCCCGGGCTCTTCATCGGCCTGGAACTCAGAGTCATTCCTGTTCCGTCTGTGCTGGTCGATATCGCCGCAGTTGCCACGATCTTGCTCCTGGCCATCTGGGGGTATCACCGCCTACAGGCTTGGCGGGAAGGCCGTCTCGCCCAGTTGCATACGCTGTACATGATCACCCATTTCGGCATCTTCGCCATGGGTTACCTGGTGATCGGCGATATCACGATCGGATGGCTGGTCATCAACATTTGGCACAACGCCCAGTACGTCCTGTTCGTCTGGATGTTCAACACCCGCCGGTTCAAGGACGGCATCGATCCCGAGGCGCGGTTCCTCTCCTACATCAGCCAGCCGCACCGGCTTTGGCTCTATCTCGCCACCTGCCTTGCGATCACGGGCGTGCTCTATTGGGGCCTGCTCGGCACGCTGGACGCGATGCTGTTCACCGGCCTCAGCGCAACCATCGTGCTCTACCAGATCGTCAACTTCCACCACTATATGGTTGATGCCGTGATCTGGAAGGTTAGAAAGGCGCCGATGAGGAAGACGCTCGGCCTAGACCTTTGAACATCGATGGCTGAAAGCCGCAACAATCCGTGGCTCGATCTGGTTCGTTGCGCCGCGATCCTCCTCGTCCTGTTTCGCCACGGTGAACGGGCGGTCACGACGACTTCCAACGGCGGCCAAGGCTTCGTCGAGACGCTTTTTCTCAACGGCTGGGTCGGCGTCGACCTGTTCTTCGCCCTGTCAGGCTATCTGATCGCCCGTCACCTGGTCGGTGCGGGCATCGGCACCGGCCGGTTCGCGCTCGGCCGCTATCTGGCCCTGCGCGCACTGCGCATCGTGCCCGCCTACGTTGCCGTGATGGCGTTGATAATTGCCGGCGCCTTCCCGTTTTTCGAGATCGGCAGGGAAGCGCTTCCCATGCGTGTCGCCTACCATCTGCTCTTCCTGCAGGATTACCTACCTTCGAACATCAATGTCGTTTTCTGGTCGCTTGGCGTCGAAGAGAAATTCTATCTGCTGGCGCCGTTGCTTGTCGCGGCTCTGCTACGTCTGCCTATGATCGCCAAAGCGCCGCTGCTGGTTGCATGCTTTGGACTTCCCTTGATTTTCCGGTCGGCCACGTTTCAGGGTCTCGACTCCTCGATCGGCTATACCGAGTTCTTCCAGATGTTCCGCAGCCCGTTCCACATGACGCTGGAAGGTTTCGTGGTCGGCGTTGCAATCGCCATGGCGGAGCACGCCGGATTGATACGCCCGCGGCGTGGGAGAGGACTGGCGCTGCTGTCCGTCTCCGCGTCGATACTTTGCGTCTGGTTGGCCAGCCACGACTTCATGGCAAGGATCGGCTTCCACGATGCAGCCTTGCAGCCGGCACTGATTGCCTTGCTGGCCGGCGCAATAATCCTTGGCGCGGTAATGCTGGCAGGTTCGCCGATGCCGCTCACACAGCCGGCGCGGGCTCTATCGCGTCTCAGCTACAGCCTTTATCTGGTTCACCTGCCGCTGATCCCACTGGCGAAAGCGTTGTCCGGGACCCAGGGGGCGCCCGGCTTCTGGGCGATCTACCTGGCCGCCAGCCTCGCCGTCGCGGTCCTGTTGCACCGCGGGGTGGAGAAACCCTTCCTTGATTGGAAGGACCGTCTCGCTGCGCGGCCCGTGACGGAACGCGGGCACGGCGCTGCCTACCCTGTTGCGGTCGGCAGCGACAGACCCTGAAGCCAGACTTTTTCCTGCGTTAGCAGTCGGAATATTGGTCCGAATTACTGCTGCTTTTCCATCTGTTCGACGGTTGTCTTCAATGCCGGATCGGCGATGTCGACCTTGGCGGTGTCGCGCAGCGACTTGACCAGCGCGAAATAGTTTTCGCGCAGCAGCAGCGAGCGGATCTGGTCCTTCACCTGGTCAAATGCGGGCGGCTGCTGCGCGCGCTTGTCCTCGACCTTGATGACGTGGAAGCCGAACTGGCTCTGCACCGGCTGCTTGGTATAGGCGCCGACATCGAGCGCGAATGCCGCCTTCTCGAATTCGGGCACCATCTGGCCGGGGCCGAAATAGCCGAGATCGCCGCCCGTGGCTTTGCCGCTGGGGTCGGTGGTGTTTTCGTTGGCGAGCTTTTCGAAATCACCGCCCGTGTCGAGCTGCTTGATGATCGCGTCGGCTTCTTCCTTGGTCTTGACCAGTATGTGCCGGGCCTTGACCTCGTTGACCGGCGGCGTGTTCGACATCTCGGTGTCGTAACGCTTGCGGATCGCCTCGTCGGTGATCTTGGAGGAGACTTCGCTGTCGATGACGGCGCTGTGCAGCGCGCGTTGCTGCAGGAAGGCCATGCGGCGTTCGAATTCTGGATCCTTGTCGAGGCCCTTTGCCTGGGCTTCCGAGGCGAGCAGCCGGATCTCGATGACGGCCGAGAGGGCGGCGGCCCGGCGCTGTTCGGGCGGAAGCTGCGCGAATTGCTGGTCGAGGTCGGCCTCTGCCAGCGCCAGGTCGGCCTGGGTGATGGTCTGGCCGTTGACGGTGGCGACAACCGTTGCCGGGTCGGGAGCCGCCTGTGCCGGGGCCGCCGGCGTGGCGGGAGCCGGTGCGGTTTCCTGCGCACCTGCGCCGATCGCCGAGAGGACGCTGATGCCAACGGCCATGCCGATGCCGGCAAGCGCGGCGCGTGGGTGCTTGATGCTCATGACTATACTCCGATCCGGTAACTGAACGCGTTTCAATCAGCCTGAATGTGGCGGAATTCGGCGCGCCGGGCAGCATCGCTGCAACGTTGACATCGCTTGTGCCCCCTCTTATCTGTCCTTCGTCTTTGCGTCCAGAACCGTTTTCCGGGCGCTTTTTCACGTTCGAATCTGCCTCGGCACATTCTGGCGGGTTCAGCCGGCGCCCGGTCGGCATATACGGATTGAAAGAGTACTTGATGGTCAGTCTCGGCGGCATCGCCCGTAAGATTTTCGGTTCCTCCAACGATCGCCGCGTCAAGGCGACGCGGCCTCGGGTGGAAGCGATCAACGCGCTGGAAGGCGAAATGCAGGCGCTCTCGGACGAGGCGCTCAGGGCCCGCACCGACCAGTTCCGGCAGCAGTTGGCCGAAGGCGCCGACCTCGAAGACCTGCTCGTTCCGGCCTTCGCCACCGTGCGCGAGGCGGCCAAGCGCGTGCTGGGGCTTCGGCCCTTCGACGTGCAGCTCATCGGCGGCATGGTGCTGCACGGCGGCAACATCGCCGAGATGCGGACCGGCGAGGGCAAAACGCTGGTCGCCACGCTGCCCGTCTATCTCAATGCGCTCGAAGGCAAGGGCGTCCATGTCGTCACGGTCAACGATTACCTCGCCAAACGCGACTCCGAATGGATGGGTCGCGTCTACAATTTTCTGGGCCTGACCGCCGGCGTCATCGTTCACGGCATGACCGACGACCAGCGCCGCGCCGCCTATGCCGCCGACGTGACCTACGCCACCAACAACGAGCTCGGCTTCGATTATCTGCGCGACAACATGAAATACGAGCGTGCGCAGATGGTGCAGCGCGGTCACAATTACGCGATCGTCGACGAGGTGGACTCAATCCTGGTCGACGAGGCGCGCACGCCGCTGATCATTTCCGGTCCGCTCGAGGACCGTTCGGAAATGTACAACACGGTCGACGCCTTCATCCTCAAGCTGGAGCCGGCCGACTACGAGATCGACGAAAAGCAGCGCACCGCGATCTTCACCGAGGACGGCACCGAGAAGCTCGAAAACATGCTGCGCGAGGCCGGCCACCTGAAGGGCGAGTCGCTCTATGATGTCGAAAACGTCGCCATCGTCCACCACGTCAACAACGCGCTGAAGGCGCACCGCCTGTTCAGCCGAGACAAGGACTACATCGTCCGCAACGGCGAGATCGTCATCATCGACGAATTCACTGGCCGCATGATGCCCGGCCGGCGCTATTCCGAGGGCCTGCACCAAGCCCTGGAGGCGAAGGAGCATGTCCAGATCCAGCCGGAAAACCAGACGCTGGCCTCGGTGACGTTCCAGAACTATTTCCGCATGTACAAGAAGCTGGCCGGCATGACCGGCACGGCGTCGACGGAAGCCGAGGAATTCGGCAACATCTACGGCCTCGAAGTGACCGAGGTGCCGACCAACCTGCCGGTCATCCGCATGGACGAGGATGACGAGGTCTACCGGACGGTCGAAGAGAAATACAAGGCAATCATCCGCGAGATCCGCGAGGCCAACTCCAAGGGCCAGCCGACGCTGGTCGGCACCACCTCGATCGAAAAATCCGAGCTACTGGCCGAGCGCCTGCGCAAGGACGGTTTTCACGATTTCGAGGTGCTGAACGCCCGCCATCACGAGCGCGAGGCGGCGATCGTCGCCCAGGCCGGCAAGCCCGGCGCCATCACGATTGCCACCAATATGGCCGGCCGCGGCACCGACATCCAGCTCGGCGGCAATGCCGACATGCGGATTGCCGAGGAGCTTGGCGACATGCCGGCCGGGCCCGAGCGAGAAGCCAAGGAAAAGGCGATCCGCGAGGACGTGCAGCGGCTGAAGGAAAAGGCGCTCGCCGCCGGCGGGCTCTACGTGCTGGCCACCGAACGGCATGAATCGCGCCGCATCGACAACCAGCTCAGAGGCCGCTCCGGCCGCCAGGGCGATCCGGGCCGCTCGAAGTTCTTCCTGTCGCTGCAGGACGATCTGATGCGCATCTTCGGCTCCGAACGCATGGACGGCATGCTGCAGAAGCTCGGCCTCAAGGAAGACGAGGCGATCATCCACCCCTGGATCAACAAGGCGCTGGAGAAGGCGCAAAAGAAGGTCGAGGCGCGCAATTTCGACATCCGCAAGAACCTGCTGAAATTCGACGACGTGCAGAACGACCAGCGCAAGGTGGTGTTCGAGCAGCGCCTCGAACTGATGGACGGCGAAAATCTCTCCGAGACCATCGCCGAGATGCGCGAAGGCGTGATCGAGGAACTGGTCGCCAAGCACATTCCCGAAAACGCCTATTCGGAACAGTGGGACGCCGTCGGCCTCAAGGAGGGCGTGCTGCAGTTTCTGAACCTCGACCTGCCGATCGACGATTGGGTCAAGGAAGAGGGCATCGCCGAGGAGGACATCCGCGACCGCATCACCGAGCGCGCCAATGCGGCAGCCGCCGAACGCGCCGAACGGTTTGGGCCGGAAGTCATGGCCTATGTCGAACGCTCGGTCGTGCTGCAGACGCTAGACCATCTGTGGCGCGAGCACCTGGTCAACCTCGACCATTTGCGCTCGGTCGTCGGCTTCCGTGGCTACGCCCAGCGCGACCCGCTGCAGGAATACAAGGGGGAGGGTTTCGAGCTTTTCCAGGCCATGCTTGGCAATCTACGCCAGGCGGTGACGGCGCAGCTGATGCGCGTCGAACTGGTGCGCGAGGCTGCCGATGCGCCGCCTCCGCAGGCTCCGGAAGCCTATGGCCAGCACTTCGACGCCACGACCGGCGAGGACGATTTCGGCGACACGGCGGTCGCCGTGATGCAGGATCTGCGCGTAGTCGCACCAGAGGACCGCGACCCGGAGCGGCCCGACACCTGGGGCAAGGTCGGCCGCAACGAGGCCTGCCCTTGCGGCTCCGGCAAGAAATACAAGCACTGCCACGGCGCGTTCGCCTGATGCCGGCGCGCCGCCGCGCGCTTCAGATGCCGGAGCCGTCGATCTGGATCTCCTCGCCTTTGTAGGGATCCGGTCTGGAAAGCGGCTCCCGGCCGGGATTGGGCGTCGGCAGCGGCATCCAGCAAATCAGCTCCGGTTCGGCATAGCCGACGACCGCCCCGGGCGTGGAGTCGGCGGCGCGCCAGCCTTCCATGCCGAACTGGTCGGAGCGCGCCCAGTAAACCACATCGACATCGGCATCGCCCTGTTCGACGGGCCTTATCGTCGCCAGGAACCGGCTGCCATCCCTCGGCGCCGTCGACATGTGCAGCCATTTGTCCGGTTCGCTCATCGGCTTCTCCCCTGCCTCATTGTCGTGCGCGAAGGAGACCTGGTCAATGTGGGATGGACGCCGCCAATGCGATGAGGTTGCGCAGCGCTTCCACCCCGAGCCGGTTCATGTGCTTGCGGCCGAGCGCGATGTCGATGCGCATGGCGAGTTCCTCCGCATCGGCGCCGCGGATATCCGATAGCCTCTCGATGCCGATTTCCTCGAGATAGGAAATCATGCGCGGCCCGATCGAATGGGCCTTCAGCATCCTCGCCCGTTCAGCCGCGTCGATCATCGCCAGACTCCCGCCTTTCCAGGTCGGCATGGGGTGTGGCCGAACCGTTTCTTAACGTGTGTTGTCTAGACCGAAACAGGTGCGGCATGATCCCGAAAAGTTGCAGACTTTTCGGACAAGATCATACGCCCACGTTGAATTGGCGGAAATCGGAGAGTTCTCGCGTGCGCTTTTCCGCGGCAACGACGGCAGAGCGGCTTTTGCCCGAGCGCCTCGCTGAGCGCGCACGGCCGCTGCTCGGCCAGATCGATGCGGCCCTGTTCACCGCCGACGAGCGCGGCGAAGCCGGCCGCATGTCGCTCATCGCCTTCTCGATCCGTATCGTCAGCGCCGCGATCGCCTTCATCAGCCAGGTCCTCCTGGCGCGCTGGATGGGCAGTTTCGAATACGGCATCTTCGTCCTTGTATGGGTGACGATGGTGATAGCCGGCAATATTTCCTGCTTCGGTTTCCACACCTCCATCATCCGCTTTATTCCCGAATATCGCGAGCGCGGCATGACGGCCGAACTGCGCGGCGTGCTCCTGACCAGCCGGCTGTTCGTGCTGCTCGCCTCCACCGCAATAGCGATGCTCGGGGGCTTAAGCGTCTGGTATTTTTCCGGCGCGATCGAGAGCTACTACGTCGTGCCCTTCATCCTCGGGCTGATCTGCCTGCCGATGATCGCGCTGTCGGATGTCGTGCAAGGCATTTCGCGGGCGCATTCCTGGGCGGTGTCGGCGCTGTCGCCGACCTATCTGATCCGTCCCGTGCTGATCCTCGCCTTCATGGCCGGCGCGCTCCTGGTGGGCTACGAGCCTTGCGCCGAGACCGCCCTCATCGCCGCCATCCTCGCCACCTATGCCACCACCATCATTCAACTGGTCAGCGTCACCGCGCGCGTCGACCGCCGCCTGCCGCACGGCCCGCGTGAAATCCGTTTCCGGATGTGGTTCGCCATCTCGCTGCCGATCTTCCTGGTCGAGAGTTTTTTCTTCCTCCTGACCAATGCCGACGTGCTTATGGTCGGCTTCTACATGCAGCCCGACGACGTCGCCGTCTATTTCGCCACGGTGAAGACGCTCGCGCTGGTCCATTTCGTCTATTTCGCCGTCAAGGCCGGCGTCGCCCAGCGGTACGCCGCGATCGCTCATGGCGAGCCGGACAAGCTTGCGAGCTTCGCGCGAGAGACGGTGGCGTGGACGTTCTGGCCGTCGCTGGTTATGGCGCTGGCGGTACTGGCGCTCGGCAAGCCGATGCTGATGCTGTTCGGGCCTGGCTTCGACGCCGGCTATCCGCTGCTGTTCCTGCTCGTCTTCGGCGTCGTGGCGCGAGCGGCTGTCGGCCCCTGCGAAAGCCTGCTCACCATGAGCGGCTACCAGAATGTCTGCGCGCTGGTTTATGCCACGACGCTCGCCTTCAACATCGGACTGAGCGTGCTTCTCATCCCCAGCCTCGGCCTCTGGGGCGCGGCGATCGCCACCTCGCTCGCCATGATCTTCGAGGCAGGGGCGCTCTCCTTCACCGTCTGGCGCAAGCTCGGCATCGCGATGGCGATCTTCATGCCGGCTGCCGCCGGCCCGGAGGCGCGCTGATGGCCGCTATCCCGCTGCTGGAGGAGATGAGCGCCGGCCCGTCGGGAACAATGATTTCCGGGCTTGCCGGCATGGGCGGCGCCGCCGTCGAACCGGGGCACATCGAACTGCTGGAAAGCCATCGTCCGCCGCGGCGGCTGGCGATATATTCGGCTTCGGCGGGCTTCGACCTGGTCGAGGAACTCGACTATCTCTGCTCGCGCACCATCGAGCCGAACGTGTTCTTCAACCCCCGCTTCCTCGCCCCGGCGATGCCGAGGCTGGAGGACCGCGAGGTGCGGCTGGCCGTCATCCGCGACGGCCACGACTACAAGAACCGGCTGCGGCTTCTCGTGCCGTTCTCCGTCGAGCGGCCGGCGACGCCGCTCGGCGTCTCCATCATGCGCACATGGGCGAGCCCATTCGGGCCGCTGGGGACGCCGCTGGTCGACCGCGACGACCCGGAAGGCGTGATCGAGGATTTCTTTTCCATGCTGTCGCGCCCGCATCTGAAGCTGCCAAAAGTGCTGGTGCTGCCCGATATGCGGCTCGACGGCGCGGTGACGGCAATGCTGAAATCGGTCGCCGAAACGCGCAGCCTGCCGCTGGTGACCACGACAGAGGCCGAGCGGCCCTTCCTCGAAAGCACACTAGACGGCAACGCCTATTTGAAAGCATCGCTGCGCTCGCATCACGACCGCGAATTCCGCCGGCTGAAGCGCCGGCTGGCCGATCTCGGCACGCTCGAACACATTGTCGCGCGCGGCCCGGAAGACATCCGTCACGGGATCGAAGCGTTCCTGACGCTGGAAGCGGCCGGCTGGAAAGGCCGCAAGCGCACCGCCATGGCGACCGACCGCTACCGCGCCGCCTTCGCCCGCGAGGCCGTCCACCGCCTTGCCGAGCAGGATATGTGCCGGGTGCATTCGCTGACGCTCAACGGCGAGGTCATCGCCTGCCTTATCGTTTTCGTCGAGGCGGGCGTGGCCTATACCTGGAAGACCGCCTATGACGAGGCCTACGCCGCCTTTTCGCCGGGCACGCTGCTGATGATCGAGGTGACGAAGCAGCATCTCGACGATCCCAACATCATGACGACCGACTCCTGCGCCGTGCCCGACCACCCGGTGATGACTAGGCTGTGGTCGGAACGCAAGACGATGGGAACGATCGTCATCGGCATGACGCCCGGCGCAGACCGCGCGACGCGCCAGGCGGCTTCGCAACTGCACCTCTATCGCGAGACCCGTAACATAGCCCGCCTGCTGCGCAACCGGGTGCGAGGGCTGCTGAAGAGGCGGTAAGGCTCCGCCAGGAAGCTGCTGTTCGCTATCACCAAGGCGGAAGGCAAATTTTGCCTGCGTTTCGCAGCAGTTTTGGTTTATGCGCCTCGGTATATCCATGGATTACGGGCATATTCCCTGCGAAAATCCGACGATTGATCGTCTAGCAGACCAGCCTTCAATTGTCGAAGCTCCCCGAAGTTAAGCATTGCCAGCGTGGCATGTCGTGGTGGCCCGGTTTGATAGCCGGCTCCGCGGGCGTGCTCGCCTTTAGCGGCACCTTGCCGGCAACGCGTGCCGCGCTGTCGTTCTTTACCCCGCTGGCGATCACGAGCGCCCGAATCGAAATTGCTGCCCTTCTTGGTGTCGGGACACTGGTGGCTATAGGGCAATTGCGTTTGCCGGACAGAGAATATTGGCTCGGAATTTTGTGGACGGGGCTGGGGCTTGCCGTCGGCTATCCGCTCTTTGTCGCCATCGCCCTTCAACATGTCCCGGCCGCGCATGGCGCCGTCGTTATCGGCCTCGCCCCGGTCGCCACGGCGTTGATTGCGGTGTTCCGACTGGGCGAACGCCCCGGGCCGGTCTTCTGGCTGGCATCCATCACAGGCGTCGGCGCCGTGCTACTCTTTGCCTTGCATCAGGGCGGCGGCGTCACCCTTGCCGACGCATGGCTCGTCGCCGCTATCGCGAGCGTCGGCCTGGCCTATGTCGAGGGTGGCCGCGTGTCGCGTGCGCTCGGGGGCACCGTGACACTCTGCTGGGCTATGATCGTACTTGCTCCATTCGCAGCGATCCCTCTCATTCGTGAGTTGTGCCTCCTCGACTGGACACAACCGATCGGGACAGCCGCTTGGATCGGCTTCTGGTACGCTGGTGTCGTCAGCATGTTTCTTGGCTCGGTATTCTGGTATCGTGGCCTCGCCGCCGGTGGGGTAGCGCGTGTTGGCAAGTTGAACCTTATCCAGCCGCTTCTGGCGCTGTTCTGGTCAGCCCTATTGCTTGGTGAACGCGTGACCGGAACAACTGTTCTTTGCGCCGTCGTCGTGCTCGGCGCGATGATCGTCTGCATCAAGAGCCGCGTGCCCGTCGCTATCCAGGCGGACGCAAAGTGATCAGAGGCTCGACTTCCCGGCTTCCTGCCTCGCCCGATCGCGAAAAATGCGGCGGATGACCTTGCCGGTCGTGGTCAGCGGCATCTCGTCGACGAACTCGACCTCGCGCGGATATTCGTGCGCCGACAGCCGCTCGCGCACCCACAGCTTGATCTCCTCGGCCAGCGCCTCGCTGGCGACGGTCCCGTCTTTCAGCACGACATAGGCCTTGACGATCTCGGTGCGCAGCGCGTCGGGCTTGCCGACCGCGGCAGCGAGCGCGATGGCCGGGTGGCCGGTCAGGCAATCCTCGATCTCGCCGGGTCCGATGCGGAAGCCCGCCGACGTGATGACGTCGTCGTCGCGGCCAAAGAAATGCACGTAGCCGTCCTCGTCCTCGATGCCCTGATCGCCGGTGGTCATCCAGTCGCCGATGAATTTTTTCGCGGTCGCCTGCTCGTCGTGCCAATAGCCGAGGAACATCACCGGATCGGGCCGCAGGATAGCGATCTGTCCAGCCTCGCCCGCCTTCATGCGGCGGCCGTCCTCGCCGATCACCGCCACCGTATGACCCGGCACGGCCTTGCCGATCGCGCCGGCGCGGCTGACGCCGATCGCAGCGCAGGACGACAGCACCAGGTTGCACTCGGTCTGGCCGTAAAATTCGTTGATGGTGATGCCGAATTCAGAGCGCGCCCACTCGTAGGTCTCGCGGCCGAGCGACTCGCCGCCGGAACCCACCGTGCGCAGATCGAGCCGGAAGCGACGGCCGATATCGGGCACGGTCCTCAGCATCCGCAGCGCCGTCGGCGGGATGAAAGCGTTCCTGACCCGCATCTTCTCGGCAAGTCCGAGCGCTTCTTCGGGATCGAATTTCTCGAACCGTCCGGCAACCACCGGCACGCCGAAATAGAGGCCGGGCAACAGCACGTTGAGCAAGCCGCCCGCCCATGCCCAGTCGGCCGGCGTCCACAGGAGGTCGCCCGGCTGCGGCAGGAACTCGTGATGCGTCTGCACGCCGGGCAGATGGCCGAGGAGAACGCGGTGGCCGTGCAGCGCGCCCTTGGGCGGGCCCGTGGTGCCGGAGGTGAAGATCATCATCGCCGGGTCGTCCGGACCTGTGTCCTCGGCAACGAAATGCGGTGAATGGTCGGCGACCAGCCGGTGGAAATCGATCGCGTCGCCATCCGCGCCGTCGATCGACACGATCAGTTCGAGGTTGGCCGGCCTGTCGCCGATCTTGCGGATTTTCGCGTCGCCACCGGCATTGGTGACGATCGCCCGGATGCCCGCTGCCTGCAGGCGGTATTCGAGCGCGTCCGTGCCGAAGAGCAGGGCCAGCGGCACGGCGATAGCGCCGAGTTTGTAGATCGCGACATGGGCAATGGCGGTCTCGAAACATTGCGGCAGGAGCAGCGCCACCCGGTCGCCGCGCCGGATCCCGAGCGCGCGCAGTCCGTTGGCGAGCGCGTTGGAGCGCGCCGCAAGTTCGCCGAAGCTCAGGCGCTGAGCTTCGCCCTCGGCCCGGTAATCGAGCAGCGCCGTGCGGCCCGGATCAGTTGCGGCCCAGCGGTCACAGACCGCGACGCCGATGTTGAAACGCCCGGGAATGTTCCAGCGGAAATCGCGGTAGAGAGTGGCATAGCTGTCGCGCCGTTCAAGCATCGGGAATGGTTATCCCGGCGCGACGCCCTTTGACAACCTGACGCAACGGAACGGGCGATTAGCCCTTGCCGGAATTGCCGACGCAGGCGCTCAAAACGTGAATGGTGACGGTCACCTGTGCAATGGCGTCGAAGCCTGCGCGCTTTGTCCTATGGAACCATCCGGCCGGTCTGCATATGTTAAAGGGGCGGCGGGATGAACCGGGGCGGGATGAACCGGGGAATGAGGTGGATCTCGATTTTGCCAGGTTTGCGTTGGGCATGGTCGTCGGCGTCACCGTCGGCGCGCTCATCGGATACGTAGTCGGCGACCAGGTATTCAACGACGCCTCGGTCGGGCTTGGCTTCGGCGTGGTCGTGGGCGCCGGCGTCGGCTCGCTCATCGGCATCATCGCGAACTCGTAGCACGCGGCGGGCGGCGCCGGTCGGCCGGACGATGATTGCGTCGGGAAAAGTGGTGCCCCCTGCCGGGATCGAACCAGCACTCCTTTCGGAACCTGATTTTGAGTCAGGCGCGTCTACCAATTCCGCCAAGGGGGCGCACGCGCAAAGGGCGCGAACGGCTGCGGACTATACGGCCAAGCCCCGCCGCGTCAACTGCCGTGCACGATTTCGTGCCGCGCCGACCATTGTGCAATGCGTCATTTGTTTCTAGACAGGCACGGCAAAACCAGAGGGGCGCGGATGCTTCGAACATTGTACGACTGGACCTTGTCGCTCGCGGCGCGCAAATCCGCCGAGTGGTGGCTGGCCTTCATCGCCTTCGTCGAAAGCTCGGTGTTCCTGGTTCCGGCAGACGTGCTCTACCTGCCGATGGCGCTGTCGCGGCCGGACCGCGCCTACCGATACGCCCTCGTCGCCACCGTCGCCTCGGTGCTGGGCGGCATTGCCGGCTGGTTCATCGGCTTCTACGCCTATGAGACGATCGCCCGGCCGGTGCTGGAATTCTACGGCAAGCTCGACGCGTTCGACGCGTTGCGGCTGTCGACGGGCACCGGCTTCATCCTGCTGATGCTGGTAACGTCAGGACTCGCGCATCTGCCGCCGATCAAGGTGGTGACGATCCTGGCCGGCGTCATCGGCTTTCCGCTCGGCTGGTTCATCCTGTCGGCGATCGTGGCCCGCGGGGCGCGGTTCCTGTTCCTCGCCTGGCTGCTGCGCAACTATGGGGAACCCATCCGGCACTTCATCGAGAAGCGGCTCGGGCTTATCGCCGGCGGGGGCGCCGCCGCCCTCATTTCGCTCTACATCCTCGTCAGATACGCGTTCTGAACGGAATGATGATGCCCATGTCGTCGCTGACCAAACCCACCAGCAGCGTCCAAACGGTGACCGCACTGCTGCTCCTCTTCGGCATGGCGGCGACCGTCGGGATTGCGCTCGGCTTCGAGCACATAGGCGGCTACATACCCTGCAAGCTCTGCCTGGAGCAGCGCTGGCCCTATTATGCCGGCGTGCCGCTGATGGCCGTGGCGGTGCTCTCGTCGCATTTCCACTGGCCGGCCTGGATGACGCGCGGCCTGCTGCTCATCGGCGCACTGCTGATGCTCTACAGCCTCTATCTCGGCGTCTTCCACTCGGGCGTCGAATGGGGCTGGTGGGCCGGCCCGACCGATTGCGGTGTAGTCGCGGCGCCGACCGACACGGGCGGCGCCGGCGTTCTGGATGCGATCGACACAGTCGTTCCGCCTGCCTGCGACAAGGCCGCGCTCCGGGTGCTGGGGCTTTCCTTTGCCGGCTGGAACGCCGTGGCGAGCCTCGCTCTCGCCATCGTCGCGTTTCGCGGCGCGTTCGGAAAGGGCGCGTAAGCCACCTCCCTTTACGCCATGCTCCACGCCGCCTTATATCGGAGGTCGGCAAGGGGCCGGCCGCCAGGGCCGGCCACGACACGACCGGGGGATCTCCCATGGCGAGAACGATCGACCGCCAGCGGCGCGAAAGCGAGTTGCGGCTTCGCCTGGCCATCCGCGCCGCCCATATCGGCATCTGGGACTGGAATCTCGAGACCGGCGAGATAAACTACTCGCCGCGCGCCCGCGAGATCTACGGCTTCGCACCCGACCAGCCGATCACGGATGAACTGGTCAGCGCCATGACGCATCCGTTCGATCTTGCGCGCAACGTTGCGATAACGGGCCGCGCAATCGACCCGACGACACAGGACAAGACGGTCTCCTACGAATACCGGATCAGGCTGCCCGGGACCGGCGAGATCCGCTGGGTGCTGGCCCATGGCGAAGCGCTGTTTGCGGAAGTGGAAGGGAAGAGAACCGCCGTTCGGTTTATCGGAACGCTCCAGGACATAACCGACCGCAAGAACAGCGAGGCTGCACTCGCCAAGAGCGAGACGCGCCAGCGGCTGGCGATCGATGCCGCCCGGATGGCGATCTGGGACTACGATTTCATAACCGATACGTTCCGGGGCTCGCCCGAACTCAACCGCATCTATGGCCTCGACCCGGCGGCGAAGCCGACAGCGGAAGACCTTCAGGCATGTTACGCGCCGGGCGAACAGGAACGGATACGGCAGGAAACCCAGAAGGCGATAAGCGAAGGAGAGAGGCAGATCGAAGTCGAATTCCAGTTGCGCCGGCCCGGCGGCGATCTGCACTGGGTCCTGCTCAGGGCCGAAGTGACGCTTGCCGACGACGGATCCTACGAGCGGGCGATCGGCGTGCTGATGGACATCGACGCCAGGAAGAGGAACGGCGAACGGCAGGCGCTGCTGCTGCGGGAACTGAACCACCGCGTCAAGAACTCGCTGAGCGTGGTCCAGTCGCTTGCGGCGCAATCTCTGCGGGGCGACAAGGCCAAGCCGGAAGCCGTACGGGATTTTCGTGATCGCATAGAGGCGCTTGCGAGGGCCAATGACGTGCTGCTGCAGCAGGATTGGGTGGCTTTCAGCTTGCCTTCGCTGGTGGCGCAGATCATCGAGCCCTACCGCGACGACGAGCATCGGCGTTTCGTCGTCGAAGGCGACAATCTCGACCTGCCGCCCTCGCTCAACGTGCCTGTGGCGCTGGCGCTGCACGAACTGTGCACGAACGCCGCAAAATATGGCGCTCTCTCGAACGACGAAGGGTTCGTCCGGATCAGTTGGCGGCGGACCGGCAGGCATATCGAATTCGACTGGTCGGAACATGGCGGACCGCCGGTCGCCGCACCGCGCGACGACGGCTTCGGCACCCGGCTGGTTTCGAAAGTGCTTGCATCGCAGATCGGGGAGGTCGACCTGAGCTTTCCCGAAAGCGGGGTCCGCTGCCGCATGCGCCTGCAGGCGGATTCGCTGGCGCAGCGGGGCTGATCCCGCCGGCTGGCGTCATCGCCTGAGCGCGAAAACCTCGATCATCTCCGGGTGACCTTTCACGGCATGGCTGCCGGCGGACTGGAAGAGATCGCGGCCCTGCTCCCAGCCTTGGAGGAAGGCCGTGCTGGCCAGGATCGGCTCGTCGAGCTGGCGCGTCAGCCCTTCGATCCGGAACGCGATGTTGACGGCATCGCCAAGCGCCGTGTTGATCCCCCTCCCCATCGCGCCGATGGCCACATCACCCAGATGGAGCCCGATCCGGCAATCGAGCACTATGTCCATCCGCGCCTTCAGGAACTCCCGCGTCGGCGACGTCGCGCCAATTTCAGCAGCCCGCAAGGCCAGCGCGGCCTCGACGGCCGAGGCGCGGATGACCGGATCCGTACCGTGCCAGTAGGCGAAGACGCAGTCGCCGATGAATTTGTCGATGGACGCGCCGTGCTGCTGGAGGATCGCGTTGCAGTCGGCGTACCATTCGCGCAGCAGGTTGGCGACCTGCTCGGGCGAAAGCCGCGAACTCATCAGGGTAAAGCCTTTCAGGTCGGCGACGAAAAGCGTCACCGCGTCGTGCCTCAACGGCGCCGGTTCGGCCAGAAAGACCTGCGTTTTCATGCCCGCGCCGCCGGCATCGCTGGCCTGCCCGGCTCCGCTCTGGACGAAATGGAAGATCGAGCCACCGAACCGCACACGGTCGCCGTTGCGCAGGACTCGCGCGGAGGTGAGCGCCATGTCGTTGACATAACTGCCGTTGGAGCTTCCGAGATCTGTTAGCCAATAATGGACGCCGTCGCGCCGGATCGCGGCGTGCTGGCGCGAGACCCCAGCGTCGGACAGGCAGATGGTGGCTTCACTGCTGCGGCCGATCAGGGAATAGTCTTCGAGCGTGAAGACCTCGCCGGTGGCGGAAGCTCTGAGAGTGGCCGGCATGCGTCCTCTCTCATCTCATGCAAAAAAAGGTGGCTTCGACATCAGGCCCGCCTCCCGGAGCCGCCCGCGAGATTTCGCAGCGGCTTCGACGCCTGAATTTTGCATTCCGCCAAGAAACAATCAACGACATCTCGGCAGGCAAATGTTCGAACAAGGCCGACGGCCCGGGGACAGTGAACGATGACAAGACCAGGGCCGCGTGTTATTCATGAAAGGACGAATAAAGCCAAGGTATTGCAGCACGGCTATTTTTCCGTCCGGCCTTGTTGAATGCCAGAAGGAGGCAGAAATCCCCTATGTCCTGGTACAGCAAGGTCGCCTGGTCCGAAGGACTATTTCTACGCCAACATCACCTGCAGCAGAATGACCGCTATTTCGAGCGTCTCGTCGAGAACAGGACCCATTATATCAGCCCCTACCCCTGGGGATTTGCTTCGATCGAAATAGATCGCGACCTGGCGCAGCAGAACAAGTTCGCGCTGCGGCGGGCGAGCGGCGTGTTTCAGGACGGAACGCCGTTCGACATGCCGGGATCAAGCCCGCTTCCGCAGGCGATCGACCTGCCCGAGGGCGCAGAGAAGCAACTGGTCTGGATGACGATGCCTGCGGCTTCGGTGAATTCGCGCGAGGTCGACATGCCCGAGGCGACCAGCGGCAGCCGCTACACGCGCGACATCGAGCCGATCATCGATTCATCCTCGGGCATGCATGTCGAGGAGGAGGTAGAGGTCGCCCATCCGCGCATCGCCTTCGAGGTGAGGAAGACGCCGAAAGCCGGCTTCCACTGCCTGAAGCTGGCGCGCATCCTCGAGGTGCGCGACAAGACCATCATCTTCGACGAGACTTTCGCGCCGCCCGTGCTTGTCTCGCGCGCCCACCCGGTGGTGCTCGGCTGGCTGGAGCGGGTCATCGGCTGGTGCGACACCAAGCTGGAGACGCTGGCGCGCTATGCCGCCGATCCCAGTTCCGGCGGCGGGCTGCAGACCTTCGACTATTTCCTGCTGCAGATGCTCAACCGCGAGATCAACGTGCTGAAGCACCTGCGCCACTCGAAATATGCGCATCCCGTCGAGATCTACCAGGAACTGCTGCGCATTTCGGGCGAGCTCTGGACGTTCTCGCCCAAGCGGCTGGCGCCCGAATATGCCGAATACGACCACGATTCCCCGGAAGCGGTGTTCGAGCCGGTGCTCGCCGACATCCAGCGTTTGCTCAGCCTCGATATCGGCCGCGCGATCCGGCTGAACCTCACCGAACTCACCCCCAACGCCTACCTGGCACAGGTGCCGGACCGGACGCTGTTCCGCAATGCGACCTTCATCATCGAGGTGGCGGCGGGCAAGAGCCTGACCCAGATCCAGCAGCAGTTTCCGGCGCTCTGCAAGATCGGTCCCAACACCAAGATGAAGGAGATCGTGCAGACGCACCTGCCGGGAGTGGAAATCGTTCATGTGCCGACGCCGCCGCGCCAGATACGTTCGGTCTCGGATCACGTCTATTTCTACCTCGACAAGTGTTCGCCTTTGTGGCCAGAATTTAGCGTGGCCAGCGGGCTCGGGCTGCACTTCGCCGGCGACTGGCCGGATCTTCAGCTGGACCTCTGGGCCATCATGGAAGACCGAAGATGAGCGGGAAGAACGATCCGTTCGGCGGCGGCAAGACCGTCATCATCCCCAATCCAGGCGGGATGCCGAGACGCGATCAGATCGAGCCGCTGCCGCCGGCTACGCCGCATCGCATGCCGCCTCTGCCGAACTCAACGGTCATCGGCGTGCCTCTTTCCGGCAGCCCGCAGGGCTTCGGGATGCCGCAGCATGACGATTGGGTCCATGAGCGGGCGCCACCGCCGCCAAGCGGAATGCCGCCGCCGAACCTCCACTCGAAACAGGTGGCCGAACCTTCCATCCGCATCCCGCTGGACGTCGCGCTGAACGCTTCCGACGCAGTCGAATTTCCGGCCGCGAACCCGATCACCGCGGCGGCAGCGCCGCTGCTCATCCTGCTCGGACGCCTTCGCTTGCATATCGTGGACATGCAGGCCGTGCCGCTGATGAACCACGTCGCCCAATCGATCATCGAGTTCGAGAAGAAGGTCATCGAGGCAGGCGTCAGCCGCGAAGAGGCGCTGATCGCCAAATACGTGCTTTGCGGAACCGCCGACGACATCGTCCAGAACCTGCCGGGCGCCGACCGGCATGTGTGGATACAATACAGCATGCTGGCGCAGTTCTTCCAGGTGCGCACCTCCGGCATCGGTTTCTTCGAGGAGCTGAACAAGGCGATGGCCAATCCAGCGGCGCGCTACAACCTGCTCGAACTCATGCACGCCTGCCTGCTTCTCGGCTTCGAGGGCCAGTACCGCAACGCGCCGGGCGGCGACAGCGAATTGCAGCGCATCCGGCGCGACGTCTACCAGACGCTGCGCCATGTGAAAGCGCGCACCGACGACGACGTGTCGCCGCGCTGGCGCGGCATGCCGCTGCGCATGCGCGACCTGTCGAGCCGGGTGCCGCTCTGGGCGGTCGCGAGCTTCGCAGGCGTGGCATTGGTCGGTGTGTTCTTCCTGCTGAGGTTCCTCATCTCCAGCGACGGCGACGCGCTGGCCGACCGTCTCGTGGCGCTGCATCCCGCCGCAAGCATCGGCATCACGCGGCCCGAATTCGAAATCTACACGCCCGTGGCGGCGCCCGATACGACGCAACTGGAGCGGATACGGGCGGCGCTGGCGGACGAGATCAAGGCGGGCGGCATGGCCGTCGAGCCTTCCGGCGACCAGATCGTCGTGAGGGTCAACAACCTTATCCTGTTCGCTTCCGGCAAGGCCGACGTGAAGGACGAGTTCGGCCCGGCCGCCCAACGCATCGCTGCGGCACTCGACAAGGAGCCCGGCCCGATCCACGTCATCGGCCACACCGACAATGTGAAGCCTAAGCTTTCCAGCGCCTTCAAGTCCAATCACGACCTGTCGGTCGCACGGGCGAAATCGGTGGAGGCAGCGCTTGCGCCTTCGCTGTCGGATTCTTCGCGCCTGCAGGTCGAGGGCAAGGGCGACCTCGAGCCGATTGGCGACAACAAGACAGCCGAAGGACGCGCGCAGAACCGGCGCGTCGAGATCATGATCCCCAAGGAGGAAACCCTGCAGCAGGTCAGCGCGGGGCAATAAATGAACCTGAAGAGCCTGATCACCAGCTGGCTTAAGAAGTCGCCCGTAATCCTCGGGCTGCTGTGCTTTGGCCTGGCGGTCTGGTTCGGCGGCCCGCTGATCGCGCTGGGCGAGTCGCGTCCTTTCGAGCCGGTCTGGCTGCGGGTGACCATAATCGCGGTCGGCGTGGCAATCGTCGGCGTCTTCTACGCCGTGCGCTACATCCGCAAGCGCCGGGCCGAAAAGGCGATCGAGAACGCCCTGAAGTCGAGCGAGGACAAGAGCGGCGACGGCCAGGTCCTGGCGACCCGCATGTCCGAGGCGATCGAGACGCTGAAGCGTTCCAGCGGCAAGCAGTCGTTTCTCTACGAACTGCCCTGGTATGTCATCATCGGTCCGCCGGGCGCGGGCAAGACGACGGCGCTGGTCAATTCGGGCCTGAAGTTCCCTCTGGCCGGCAAGGACGGCGCGGCTTCTATCACCGGCGTCGGCGGCACCCGCTACTGCGATTTCTGGTTCACCGAGGACGCGGTGCTAATCGACACGGCCGGCCGCTACACGACGCATGATTCCGATTCCGAAACCGACCGGAAAAGCTGGCTGTCCTTCCTGTCGCTGCTGAAGGAAAACCGGACCAAGCAGCCGATCAACGGGGTCGTGCTCGCCATCAGCGTCGAGGACCTGCTGACGCTGCCGGCGGACGAACTGGCAGCGCATGCCGACGCCATCCGCAAGCGCTTGTTCGAATTGCACCAGGAACTGAAGATCGACTTTCCGGTCTATGCGCTGTTCACCAAGGCCGACCTTGTGGAGGGTTTTAGGGAGTATTTCGGCGGCTTCACCGAAAGCCGCCGCCGCAAGGTATGGGGCGCGACGTTCCAGACCCAAGACCGCACCAAGAACCATGTTTCCGATGTTCCCTCGGAACTGGACGCGCTGATCAAGCGGCTGACTGAGGAACTGCCCGACCGTCTGCACGAGGAGCCCGACGCTATCTCGCGCATCGCCATCTTCGGATTCCCGGCGCAGGTCGCGGCGCTGCGCGAAAAACTGTCGGAGTTCCTCAACCGCATCTTCGAGCCGACGCGCTACCAGACCAACGCCAACCTGCGCGGCTTCTATTTCTCGTCGGGCACGCAGGAAGGCACGCCGATCGACCAGGTCTTGGGCGCGATGGGCCGGAAGCTCGCGATCGACAGCGGCGGCCAGCATCTTTCCGGGCGCGGCAAGAGCTTCTTCCTGCACGACCTGCTCACCCAGGTGATCTTCGCGGAATCCGGCTGGGTCTCGTTCGACAAGGGCGCGGTGCGGCGAGCCGCGCTGCTGCGTTATGGCGGCATGGCGGCGATCGCCTGCATCTCGGTGCTTACGCTCGGCGCCTGGGGCTGGAGCTACGCCAGCAACAAGGCGCTGATCACCGCAGCCGGCTCCGCGGTCGAGGACTACCGGGTCGACGCCGGCCAGGAACTGGGCAGGACGGAAATCTCGGGCGTGGAGCCGATCTCCGGAAGCGACCTCGGCGTCATCACCTCGCTGCTGACGCAGTTGCGCGACATTCCGGCCGGCTACGCGCATCGCGACGAGGACACGCCGCTCGGCGAATCCTTCGGGCTGAGCCAGCGCGACCGGCTGCTCGCCGCCTCCGAGGCGACTTACCGCAACGCGCTCGAAACCATGCTGCGGTCGCGGCTGATCCTCAGGCTGGAGCAGCAGATACTGAGCAGCATCGCCGACCCGACCGTCGTCTACGAAGCGCTCAAGGTCTATCTGATGCTTGGCGGCGAGGCGCCGAAGGTTGAGGACGACTTCGTCATCGCCTGGATGACGCAGGACTGGGAGACCAATCTTCTGCCCGGAAAGGCCAATGAGGGCTACCGGCAGCAGCTGACCGAAAACCTGCAGGCGATGCTCGAACTCGGCCGCTCCCACAGCCCGGCCTTCGAACTGAACGGCAAGCTGGTGAAGGAGGCGCAGGCCTCGCTGGCGCGCATGAAGATGGCGGACCGCGCCTATGCGCTGATCAAATCCTCCGCCTACTCCGCCGGCCTGCGCGACTACGACATCGGCAGCCAGGCGGGCACCGACGCGCTGCTGGTCTTCGAGACCCGCGACGGCAGCGACATCAGCCAGATGAAGATACCTGGCCTCTATAGTTATGCCGGCTTCCACAATTTCTTCTTCAAGCAACTCGAGGCGGTCGCCGCCAAGCTCGAGAGCGAAAACTGGGTGATGGGCGATGCGGGCAAGCAGAGCGGCGTCGAAACGCAGTTCCAGCGGCTCGGCATCGAACTCCTCGACCGCTACAGCCGGGATTTCATCGAGGCTTGGGAGAAGGCACTAGCCAATCTCAAGCTGAAATCGATCTCGCAGGACAAGCCGGACTATCTCGTTCTTGCAGCAGCCTCGTCGGAAGCGACCTCGCCGATCCGCCAGTTGCTGGAATCGATCCAGGCCGAAACGGCGCTGACCCAGTCGCGGGAGGAGGAAGCGCCGCCTGAGCCGGCTTCGGAGAACGGGGCCGAAGCGGCAGCGAATGCCGCCGCGGTCGCCAAGCAGATTGCCCCCGACCCGACCGGGGGCCTGGCCCGGATCGGCATCAACCTTGCACTCAGGAAATCGGAAGTGCGCGCCGGCGACGTGGAGAGCATGGCGGCGTCCGGCGTTTCCAATCCTGGCTCCAACATCGAGGCCTATTTCAAGCCCTATCACAACTGGGTCCAGGGCGACCCCGGCAACCGGCCGATCGATGTACTCCTGAAGAACCTTTACGATGTGCGCGAGAGCCTTCTGGTGATCGCCAACTATCCCTCGCAGTCGGGTCCGGCCAATGAGAAACTTCGGCTCCAGGTCGTCAATCTGCGCGGTACGATCTCGCGGCTGCCGAAGCCGTTCGCGGTGATGGTGGCGGAGGCGGTCGAGGAGTTCGAGGGCGAGGAGGCCGGCAGCTCGAAATCCCAGCTCAACCAGGCGCTGGCGTCGGGCGTCACCAAATTCTGCCAGCGCGTCGTCTCGGGCAAATATCCTTTCGTGCGCGACGCCGCCAGCAACGCGCAGATCGGCGAGTTCGCGCAGCTCTTCGGCCCGAACGGGCTGATGGACAAGTTCTTCGCCGAACATCTTGCGCCGATCGCCGACATGAGCGGCGAGGCTTGGGACTGGCAGAAGGACACGAGGCTGGGGCGGGAGCTTTCGCGCGACACGCTGCGGCAATTCCAGCGCGCGGCCGAAATCCGCAGCGCCTTCTTTCCCGACGGCGGGCCGACCCCAAACGTCCAGCTGACCGTCGCGCCGCACACCATCTCCAGAGACTCCGAGGCGCTGTTCGAGGTCAACCAGATCGTCATCCAGACGTCCATGGCCGGCAACGCGCCGCAAACCTTCGCCTGGCCCGGCAATGGCGGGTCGGGAACCGCGAACATCAGCATCTATCCCGAAATTCCCGGCCGCGAGACGCGCATCGGCAGGGACGGACCATGGGCCCTGATGCGCCTGATCGACGCCGGCTCGGTCAAGCGCAGCGGCGAGGAACTGATCGCGCGGTTCCTGGTCGGTGGGCGCGAGGTCTCCTACAAGATCAGGGTCGGCTCCTCATACAATCCGCTTTTCCTTCCAGCGCTCAGCGAATTCAGATGCCCAGCCGCGTTTTGAAGCTTGCTTCGCACCCATCCATGCAGGAAGAGCTGTAGAATGGGCTTCGGCGTTTTCGGAAAGCTCCCCCAGAAACGCGACTTCGTCACATTCAACGTGCCGCGCGCCACGCTCGAACCCTTCGAGACGTGGCTGCAATCGGCGGTCGCCGCCAGCCGCAGCGCATTGGGCGGCTCCTGGCAGGAGCATTATCTGGTCTCGCCCATCTGGCGCTTCTGGATCGGCGGCGACATTCTGGGCTCGACCTGCGCCGGATCGCTGGTCCCTTCGGTCGACGGCATCGGCAGGTTTTTTCCGCTGACGATCCTCTATTGCGCCGAAATCGGGGAGGACATGCCGCCGCCGCCCTTCGACCCATTGGACGACTGGTACACGGCAATCGAAACGCGTCTGCTCGGCGTCCTGGACGACAAGGCGGAGGTGCAGGTCGACCGTCTGACCGAGGGGCTTCTTGCCCCGGATAGCGACGCCCAGCCGCCGGAGCCGCGGCCGCTGCCGGTCAAGCGCGGCCGGGTCTGGCAGGAGGATGGCGTCGGCGCCGGCGCTCTTCTCGCCGGCCTCGTTGCGGCCGACTACTGGGCTTCGGCTTCCGGCAAGAGCTTCTGGTGGACGAATGGCGGCACGGCGGCTGAGCCGCTCGTCTATGTCCGCAACGCGCTGCCCGATCCCTTTTTTTATGTCGATATGATAAAAGGCAAGTCAGGCTGAACGGATGACAGGATCGAAAGCCTATATGCGCGCTGCCGGATCGCTTGTCGTCCAAGGGACCGCGACAGGACGGGATGGCGAGCCATGAACCGGGCCGTGTTCGACGTCGACAGCTGCGGCATGACACATACCGGACGGATCCGCGATCTCAACGAGGACCGCTACCTGGTGAAGGCCGACAGCGGCGTGTTCGCCGTCGCCGACGGAATGGGCGGCCACGATGCGGGCGAGATCGCCAGCACCAGCATCGTGGAGCACCTGAAGTCGATCGGCATTCCGAGTTCGGCGCCCGATCTTCGCGCGCGCTTCGAGGACCGGGTGACCTTGGCCAATCGCGAGATCCGAGCGATCTCGGCCTCGCGCAAGGCCGGCACGATCGGTTCGACGCTGGCCGCCCTGTTGGCGTTCGAGTATCAATATGCCTGCATGTGGGCCGGCGACAGCCGCATCTACATGCTGCGCGACGGCCGCTTCTCGCAATTGTCGCGCGACCATACCGAAGTGCAGGATCTGCTCGACAAGGGGCTGCTCAGCCCGGCGGAAGCCGAGAACTGGCCGCGGCGCAACGTCATCACCCGCGCGATCGGTGCAATGGAAGATCCCATGCTCGACATTGCCCACGGCAAGATCCAGCCGGACGACAGGTTTCTTATCTGCAGCGACGGGCTGACTGCCCACGTTTCCGACGACGAAATCCGTGATACGCTGAGCGCGCGCTCGGCGCAGGAAGCCTGCAAGGTCCTGATCGATCTGACGCTCGAGCGCGGCGCCACGGACAATGTGACGGTGGTGATCGTGCGGTTTCGGGTGAACGCCGAGGGAAAGCGGGACCGGTGGTTGGGATGACGCCGACGCAGGATGGATCCCATGTCCTCTGACGGGAAAACCCGCATCATCGTGAACAACAGCCTCGATCCGGGCGTGCAGCTGAACGACACCTATGAGATCGACGCCCGCATCGCCTCGGGTGGAATGGGCGAGGTCTATCGCGGCCACAACATCCAGACCGGCGAACCGGTGGCGATCAAGGCGATCCTGCCGGAACTCGCCGACAACGAGGCGATATACGCCTTGTTCAAGAAGGAAGCGACCATACTCGGCCGCCTGCACCACGAAACCATCGTCCGCTACTACTCGTTTTCGCGCGACCCGCGCATCGGCCGGCCCTATCTGGCGATGGAGTTCGTCGACGGCCAGTCGCTCGCCGACCGCATTTCGCTTGGTCCGCTGAGCGCGGCCGAGGCGCGGACGCTGTTCGTGCGGGTGGCCGACGGCCTGGCGCTGGCGCACAACGCGGGCGTCGTCCACCGCGATCTTTCACCGGACAACATCATCCTGCAGAACGGTGACGTCAGGCAGCCGAAGATCATCGATTTCGGCATTGCGCGCTCGGCGGCGGCCGGCGGCGGCACGCTGATCGGCGGCAATTTTGCCGGCAAATACAATTTCGTTTCGCCCGAACAGCTCGGCATCAAGAACGGCGAGGTCACGGGCCGCTCGGACATATACAGCCTCGGGCTGGTCATGGCCGCAGCGCTTCGCGGCGAGGTGCTCGACATGGGCGGCTCCCATGTCGAGGTGGTCGACAAACGGCGCAGCGTTCCGGACCTGACCGGCGTCGACGAAAGCCTGAGGCCGCTGGTCGAGGCCATGCTTCAGCCCGATCCGGAAAGCCGGCCGCAAAGCGCCTCCGATGTCGCCGAGTGGCTGCGCGCCGGGAGCGCCGGCGCAACGGTGCGTGGCGCCGACGTGTTCGCTTCGCCCACAATGCCGCCTCTGCCTGCGGCAGCGACATCACAGCAAGGAACGTGGGTTCAGCCCTCGCCGGAGGCATCGCAGCCGCCCGGCGGATCGCAACCGCCCGCTTCCGCAGCGCAATTTCCCGCATCCCTGCCTCCGGCCGCCGCACCGTCGCAGCCTTTCGCGGGCTCAACCGGCTGGCCGGATCAAGCGAGCGCTTTTCCGGCATCGCAGCCGTCGCAATCTCCCTTCGGCGGCCCGGGCCCGAACGCGGGATCGCCGTTCAGGCAATCGGAATCGCCCTTTGGCGACGCCCCGCCGCCGCAGCTTGCCGGAGAGCCGGGCATGGGCGGAACCGGCCAGGCGCCGCCTACGCGGGCGGGTTCCGCCAGATACGCGATGTTGGGCGGAGCGCTGGCGCTGTTGCTCGCGGGCGGAGCGGGCGCGGCCTACATGCTCGGCTATATCGGGCCTGCCGATCAAACCGAGATCGCGCGGCAGGATCCTGTGGCCCCGCCGCCTGTAATGGAAAAGCCGGCCGAGAATCCGCCGCCCGCGACGCTGCCGCCGGGCACCACATTCGAGGACATCCTGAAAGAGACAGCGCCCGCCGAGTTGCAGGAAACCGGCCGGCCGCCGGATGCCCAGCCGCCGGTAGAAACCGCGCCGCCCGAGACGGTGCAGGAGGCCAAGGCTCCGACTGACGAGCGGCCGGAAGCCCTGGAGCCAGCTCCGCCGATCACGGACGAGCCTTCTGTCGACGCCGGGCCGCCGCCGGAGACGACCCAGCCGAGTGTGGAAGAAACGCAGGAAGCCGCAAACCGGATGTCAGACACGGTGGATTTCGGCGTCTCGGAGATGCGCGACTATGATGGCGGCAGTTGCTTCTTCGCGGCAGTCACCACGGTTTCGGACGATGCCATCGACATAAAGGGGTTCGGCCTGTCGGCGGAACCTTTCGAGAAGCTCTACGCGACGCTGAAGAAATCCAGCCCGATCGAACCCGAGATAAACGGGCATCTGATCACCGACGCCCAATGCGCGGTGGCCGACTTCCTGAAGAGCGTGCAGCCGTCGGCCAGGAACAACCCGTCGCTGACGCTGACAGCCGACAATCTGCAACTGGGCGAAAGCCTTGTCGCGACCGTTCAGAAGCCCGCAAGCGGCGTTCTCGATCTGATCCTCGTCGACGGTGACGGCTTCGCCTACAACATGGACAGCTATGCCGAGCGGACGACGAGCGGCGACACCGACATTTTCGAGATGACGTTCAACGACCGGCGCATCAGGCAGGAATCGCCCGAGATGCTGATCGCGATCACCAGCGACACCGGCCTGCATGTGCCGGAGGGCAGGACGCCGGCGCGCGCCGCCGACCTGTTTCCCAAGCTCGCTCGCGAAATCAAGGGCATGAACGGCGAGGTAGGGCTCGACTTCGGCTATTTCCGGCTGAACCGATAGCCGGCTAAAGGCTTGGCGGATCAGCGGACGCTGAACGCTTCGACCGCGATATTCAGCTCCGCGTCGCTGGCCGCCACCTGCCTGGCCAGCCGGGCAAAGAACTCGCCCGCCGGCTGGTCTACCTCGTTGCGCAGCATCGGCACCGCGCGGTCGGAAGCGATGGCGATCAGCAATTGCTGCGTTCGCACCGGACCGCCGGTGAGGAACACCGGCAGGCTGAAGCGCCGTTCCGTCCGGCTGGCGGCGGAAATGAACTCGTCGGCCAGTTGTACGCGGCCTTCGTCGTCCACCAGAAGCAGATGAACCTTTTGCTCCCCGGCGTCGAGAATGCTGCCGGAAAGCACCGTCCCGCTCGGCACCTCGGGCGTGTCGAGGCGGAGGGACAACGAGAACTCCGGATAGCCATCCGATTTGCGGATGAATCCCAGCGCCTGACACTGCGCTTCGGCCAGTTCGCCCGAACGGATGTTGGCCGGTGCGCCGGAAATCTTGGCATATGCCCGCGCGAAGTCCACGTGGCGCGACGCCTCCGTCCCGAAGGTGCGGAACTCCACCTTGTCGTGGCGGGTTGGGAGCGCCGCGAAGCAGTCGCCGCCATCGAAGCGCCTGATGAAATCAACCGCGTCCCGGTATGGATCTGGCTGCGGTGCCACCCTCTCGGCACTCGACGAATCCGGGCGCTCCGGAGTAAGAAGCGCCGTCTGGAGCGGCGGCTCCGCCGGCCGTATCGCTTCGAGCCTGCGCGGCGGAACAGCCGGGGAAAGCCGCTCGGCGGCGGCCGGGATCCTCTGTGTGGGCCGAGCGAGCGCCGCGACTTCCTGGGTAGCGCGGGAAGGTGTTTGCTCCGTGCGGGCCGCGTTCGTTGTAGCCGGCGCCACGGCGGACGGCGACTGGACAGGCGACGCGCTTTCCCGCTCGGCTGCGACGGTTTCCGCCAGTACGGAAGTGGACGGCGAAAGAGCGGGCTGGTCCGAAGCCAATACGCTTTCCACAGCGATGACGGCAGCGGCGGCCACTTCGGTAGCGGTGGGCTCCAGGCGCGCGGCGCTTGCCGGAGAGACGCGCGACAGGCGGGCAGACGATATCGGTTCCGCCGCGCGATCCGCCCGCTCCTCCGCGATCGTTGCCACGGCAGAACTCGGCCGGAGGGTTGCAGCCGCCGCGGTTTCCGCCCGGGACGGCGCTACCGGCTGGGCGAGTTCCCGCTGCACAGCCACGGCGGTCGCGATCTCCCGCGCATTCACGCGCTCCGATGCCATTGGCGCGATGCGTTCAACAGCTTCGGAACGCACCTGCACGGCCGCCACCCGCTCGGCGGCAGGGGCGACCGGCGCGACGGCGGACGCCGGCGCGTCCGAAAAGATGAAGTCGGTGCGCACCGCATCCCGCCGGTAGGTCTCGAACAGCATCGCAGCCGCACCGGCCGCGCCCGCATGCAGGGCAAGCGAGGCGATGACGGCTATGGCCCAGTAGCGCCGTCCGGGTTCGGCGGCGCTCATTGTCCGATGCTCCCGGTAGTCTCCTCGGCGCTGAGCGTCACGATGCGCACGGCTATGCCGGCGGCGCGCATCTCTTCGACGACCGCGAGGAAAGAGGCGGCCGAATATTCGCGGTCGGCGACGATGTTGAGGACCGGCCAGTTTGAACTCGCCGCCCGCGCCACGACCGCCGCGGTATCGACCGGCACATCATCGAGAAAAAGCCTGCCTGTTCCGTCGATCAGAAGCAGCGGGCGCGGCAGGCGCTCGGGCGGCAGGCGCTCCGTGCGCGGCGGCGCGACGGCGGTCTCGTTGCCGCCGACGATCGATCCGGTGACGATGAAGAAAAACAGCAGCAAAAGGATGATGTTGATGGTGGCGAACGGGAAATCGAGCTTGTCCTGCCGCCTGACAGAACGCAGCATCGTCCTGTTCCCGCCGGACGCCGTCACTGGCCGGCCGCCCGCTTGCGGATCGTCACCGAGGTGAACGACGCCTTCCTGAGCGCATCGAGAACGGTGACGATGTCCTGCACCGTCGCCGTGGCCCTGGTGAACACGATCACGGTTTCCGCGCCTTCGTGCCGGAGAGCCGCAAGGGTCGCGGCGACGTCGGCGAGCGCGACAGGGTTTCCATTGGCCTGTACGCCGCCGCGCGACACCGAAAGCACCAGATCCGGGCGGGCGGGCGGCGCCGCCGGTTCAACGGAAGATTCGGCTTCCTGTCCGTATTCGCCGAGCATGATCGACGAATAGGGCTCGATGCTGGAAGACAGCATGAAGAAGGTAAGCAGCAGGAAAATGACGTCGATCAGCGGAACGAGCATGAAGCGCGCGGTCTGCTTTCGCTGTCCCCTGAGCGCGCTGATCGCCATCGCCGCAACTCAGCGTCTCAACGGGACCGGTTCGGCGAACGGCTGCGCGTGGGGCGCGGCGATCGGCGACTGCGCGAACTCGATGCCGCTTCCATAGACGATCTTCAGTATGGCGCTGTCCATGGCTGCGCGTTCGCGCTCGATCCGGCCTTCGATCCAGCTGGTGAAGAAATAGAGCGGGATGGCGATGGTGAGGCCGAACGCGGTGGTCGACAGCGCGACCCAGATTCCACCGGCCAACTGCGTCGGGTTGACCACGCCACCCCCGCCCGACATTTCGTTGAAGGCGGCGATCATACCGAGCACGGTGCCGAGGAGACCAAGCATGGGCGCTGCCTGCACACAGGTCTCCAGCAGGCGCACGTGCCGGTTCATCGCATCGAGCAGGCCGAGCGCCTTGCCGGTGGCGACCTCGCGGGCGCGTTCCTTGTCGTTCGGCCATTTGAGCCGCGCGCCGGCGGCTTCGGCCACGACGCGGCCCAGGGCGGAATGGTCGGATGCAGCGAGCATCTGCGCGCCACCGACATCGCCTGCCTCCCATTTCGCCAACGCCTGATCGGCGGCCTTGCGCCGGCCGACGCCGAGCCGCGACAGCGCAATGAGCTTGAAGATGGCGACGGCGGTGGCGACGAAGGACAGGACCAGCAGAATGGCGAGGACCGGGCCGCCGATCGAATAGAATTGTCCGATGATGATGTCGCGCATTGGCTATACCCGCCTGACCCGGACGCTATTGGTCGAATGCAATTTCCGAAAGCGAACTCGTCTGCAGATTGTCGAGGCAGATCTGCGTGTCCTGGCCGCCCGAAACGCATTCGGTCGAGGTGTTGACGAGCACGCGCGATATGTCCTTGCAGCCGAGATCGGCAAACTCGAACTCGACCACCCTGGTTTTGCCGATGGGCAGCCTGCCGAATTCGAAGATCAGGAGCTTCGCCACCTGCTTGCGGGCGTCGAACACGGCGATTTCATATGAAGCCTTGTCGAGAGCGACTCCGGCGCCGTTCGTGGCGACGAAGGTGAGCCGGCATCCCGCGCCGGCGTCGGAGGTCTTGTTCAGTTCGATCGCGAGCGGCTTGTCCTGGGCCTGAGCCGCGCCGCCAACGGCGAACAGCGGTAGCGCCGCGGCGGCAAGAGCGACGGTCACGTTCCGCACGATCAGGTTCTCCCCAAAATGGCAAGCAAGAACAGCTCGCGATTTACTATCGTCCAACTGCTGGAAAACGAAAAGACCATAGCAGGAAAAAGATGGCTGCCTTCCGCCGACGATGAGTTGCAAGAAAAACAGCCGGGTGGCAGAGTCTCGCCAGAGAATAGGCGATCTTGCCGAAAGGTTGTTCCGTGGAGCGCTTGCCTGGGCCTGGCGGAATGTGGTTGCGGCTCGGCAACGGGGCGGCCTCGCAAGCCGTCGCCGATGGCTGGAAAGTGAAAAATCTCCGGGGCGCAATTGCCGCCCTGCTGACGTTCCTCGGCTTCTTCCTGGGCACGGGCGCGCCCGCAAAGGCCCAGTTCGCCGTGTGCAACCAGACGATCGACGCAATCAACCTGGCCGTCGCCACCGAAACCAGAGGCGTTTTCAGTTCGGAAGGGTGGTGGACGATCGGCGCCAACCGCTGTGTCGACGTCATCAAGGAAGAGCTGGTCAGCCGCTACATCTATGTCTACGCGACGGACGTGTTCGGCCAGCCTGTCCTTTCGGGCGATTTCGCCGGGCACGAAATGTGCGTCGGCCCGAAGAAATTCCTCATTGAAGCGACCGATTCCTGCTGGCAGCGCGGCTACCAGGCGGTCCGCTTCATGGAGGTCGATACCCAGGCGATGATCCGATGGACGCTGTTCCTGAAGGATCCGGATTCAAGCTAGATGCACCAGATCGACGACAGCTTCCGCCGCAGACGGAGGCAGGCACGGGAGGAGCGCGGCCGCGCGGCGCGAAGAAAACTGATGCTTGCCGCTGCCGGAATCGTGGCCTTGGCCGTGCTGGCGGCGTTCTATGCCGGCTGGTTCGGATGGCTCTCCGACGAAACAGCGATCGTGGCGGACGCGCCAACCCCGGAACCGGTAGTCGAGAAGCCGAAGCGGCCGGTCTTCGTCAACGCGATCGTCGACCTGGCCGGCGATCCGCTGATAATCCGCCTCGGCTCCACAGCCGAAAGGGCGGGCAAGCTGCGCGAAATTCCCCTGCCGCCCGAGCTGAAGCAGCCGGGCATTCCCGACAATGTGCAGTTTCTCGCCGACACGATGCTGTCCTCCAGCCAGCGCATCATGGCGCTGCCTTCGAGCCCGGAGGATTTCGCGTTTTTCCAGTCGCAGAGCGGCCGCCGCCGCTTGACGGCCGTCCAGCCCGTCGAGGAGACGCGGGACGTTCCGCCTGCAACCCAAGAGGCCGAGACAGGGACGGGAATTGCCGATGAAGAGGGCGGCATAGCCGACGAAACCGACGAGATTCTGGTCCCGGTCGCCGGACAGGACGATCTGGAAGGCGAGGTCATCCTGCCGCTGGAAGAGGAAGGCATCGCGATCGAGGACCTGCAGGCGGCCGTTCCCGAGCCGGGGATGATCGGCGAAGCAGGGGCCGACACCGACGCCGGCTGGGGCGAGACCGTCGGTCAGGCCGAAGAGGCCCTGCCCGGCTTCAAGGAAACGGCGATCGAGGATACGACCACCGTGCACGTGGTGAAGCGCGAGATCGACCGCTTCGCGCAGATCGAAGACTTCACGGTTTCAGTGAAGGGCGAACGGCCGCTGGAGAGCATCGTCGCCGAATACGGCTTCAGCGCCGAGGATGCGAAGAAGGCCAACGACGCGGCGAAGGCCATCATCGGAGTGGAAACGCTGGGCGACCGCTATGTGGTCGGCCTGCGCGGCTACAGGCCCGTCGCTGAGGCCCGCTTCACGCTGGTGCAGGCGTCCATCAACACGCCCGACAAATATCTCGGCACCATCGCGCTTTCCGACAGCGGCGAATTCGTCGCCGGCGCCGACCCGTGGATCGGTGAGGATCTCTCGACATTTGTGCAGGAGCAGACGCCGGAGACGCAGAACCTGAGCTACCGGCTGCTCGACGCGATCTACAGCACGGCGACGCGCAACAATGTGCCCGCCGGAGTGACCGGCGAAGCCATCATGCTGGTGTCGCGCGCCTTCGACCTGCAATCCATGGCGACTCCCGAGGACCGGCTGGTGCTCATCTTCGCACCCGCCCCCCGCGACGAAGGGCGCAACGCCGGCCGCATCCTCTATGTGGCGATCCGCGGCAAAGACCGGAACTTCGAATGCTTTGTCTATCAACCCGCGCCCGGCGCCGACTTTTCCTGCATGACCGAGAAGGACGAGCAGCACAGCGTGACTGTCGCCAACGGCATGGTGAACCCGGTCAACGGGGTGCTGACCTCGACATTCGGTCCGCGCCGCCACCCCATCCTGAAGAAGGTGCGGCTGCACAAAGGCGTGGACTGGAAAGCCCCGATCGGCACGCCGGTGATGGCGGCGTTCGACGGGACGGTGGAGTTCGCGGGCGACGGCAAAGGCTACGGCAATGTCATCCGCATCTCGCATGGCGGGGTCAAGGCGACGGCCTACGCCCACCTCAGCCGCTTCGAGGACGGCGTCAAGCCGGGGCTGGCTGTGAGCGCCGGCGACATTGTCGGCTATGTCGGAACGACAGGGCTCTCGACAGGCCCGCATCTTCATTTCGAGCTCTATATGAACGGCATCGCCATAGACCCGCTGGCGACGGCCGTGGCCGAGATCTCCGACGGATCGGCGGTGGACAAGCTGGTGAACCGCATTATCCGCGTCGAAAGCGGCGGCAACGCCCGCGCCAAGAACCCGCTCTCCAGCGCCACCGGGCTCGGCCAGTTCATCAAGTCGACCTGGCTCCGCATGATGCAGACCTACCGCCCGGACCTGTTCCGCTCGATGTCCACGGAGGAACTGCTGGCGCTGCGCTTCGACCCGACCATCTCGCGCGAGATGGTCGCCAACCTGGCGCGAGAGAACGAGGCGCGGTTGCGCTCACGCGGGCACGCCATCACCGCCGGCCGGCTCTACCTGGCGCACTTCCTCGGACCCGAAGGCGCAAACATCGTGCTTTCGGCGCCGGCCGACGCTCCGCTCGCCGTGGTCCTGGGCGCGCAGGTCATCAGCGCAAACCCATTCCTGACCGGCAAGGACGCTTCCTATGTCGTGGCCTGGGCCGAGAAGAAGATGAGCGGCAAAGCGGCTCCGATCCCGTCCGGTCCCAGCGTTACCACCAAGACCGTGGTCAGAACCTCGCCGGAATTTTTGAAATACCGCGAGACGATGCAGAAGGTGGTCGAACTGGCGGCTACGGCGATTTGAGAGACGACATCTGGCGGTGGTGATTATGCGCTCTGCAGATATGCCGCGATCTTGTGTCGGTTGGCGTACAGTTGTTGCGCGGGTTGATTTTCAGACAGCGCGACGGTGAAGGATGGCGTGATCGCAGTTCCGTCAGGCCGTACTTCCATCGCGACCAGGAACTTCTTCTTCTTGACCAGCGTCCATTGCAGTCCGCCGCCGCCCATCGGATATTGCAGATCCGGGGGCATATTGGCGTCGTGTCGGGTGACCGGCCGCACTTTGGCGATGCGATTGGAGCCGACGATCTGAATTGAACCTATCACCTGCTGCTTGCAGCGCCCGGTAACCAGCGACTCCCCGTTCAGCCATTATCTGGTCGTGAACGCGCGTGCGCTTTGCATCCTCAGCGACGTTGGACGCCGGCAGGCCTAGCCGACCTCCTGAGCGAAGCGTGTTGCCGGAAAATTCGAAATCATCCGGCTCAAGTCGCTCCTTGAGCAGCAGGACCCAATACCCGGCGGAGAGTCGTCCGGCAGCGAACCCCAGCGCTGTTTCGATCGATCTGGGCGGGCGGGGGCCGATCCAGTTCAGCGTCGTGACATCTCCTGCGATCTGTTCCTGCGACCCGACTTTCATGTTCAAATTCCCCGCAATCGTACGCGACATTACTGGACCGCGTATTCGAACGTCCCTTCCTTCACATCGACCTTCGCGGTTGAAATCTCCGCTTTCTCCAGCGCGCGGTTGAGGAAATGCCGCGACAGCTCGGGCAGCAGCGTGTTGGTGATGATGTTGTCGATCATGCGCCCGCCGGAATCCGGGTCGTTGCAGCGTGACACGATATGTTCCACCACCGCGTCGGTGTAGGCGAACTCGGCATCGTGATTTTCGGCGATGCGTTTGGCGATGCGGTTGAGCTGCAGCCGCACGATGCCGCCCAGCATATCGGGCGACAGCGGGAAATAGGGAATGGTGACGATGCGGCCGAGCAGCGCCGGCGGAAACACCTGCGTCAGATACGGCCGCAGCGCCGTGCCGAGCGTCTCGGGATCGACCTCGGTCTTGCCCTCGTCGGCCATCTTCATGATGACTTCCGTGCCGACATTGGAGGTCAGGATGATCAGCGTGTTCTTGAAGTCGATGACGCGGCCGGTGCCGTCTTCCATCTGGCCCTTGTCGAAGACCTGGAAGAAGAGCTCGTGCACGTCGGGGTGCGCCTTCTCGACCTCGTCGAGCAGCACCACGCTGTACGGCTTGCGGCGCACCGCCTCGGTCAGCCGTCCGCCCTCGCCATAGCCGACATAGCCGGGGGCGCGCCCTTGAGCAGGGAGACGGTGTGCGCCTCCTGGAACTCCGACATGTTGATGGTGATGATGTTCTGCTCGCCGCCATAGAGCGATTCCGCCAGCGCCAGCGCCGTCTCGGTCTTGCCGACGCCCGACGGCCCGCACAGCATGAAGACGCCGATCGGCTTGTTGGGATTGTCGAGCTTGGCGCGGTTGGTCTCGATGCGCTTGGCGATCATCTTCAGGCCGTGGCTCTGGCCGACGACACGCTTGTTCATGATCTCCGCGAGTTGCAGCACCGTCTGCACCTCGTCGCGCACCATCCGCCCGACCGGGATGCCGGTCCAGTCGGAGACGACGGACGCGACCGCCTGCTCGTCGACATGGGCGTAGATCATGCGGCTGTCGGGGCTGCGCTCGTCCAACTCGCCGAGCTTGCTCTTGAGTTCGGCGCGTTGCTGGCCGGAGTCGCCGGTGCCGTCGGCGGTCGCCACGACCAGCACATTGCCTTCGGCCACTGCCTCGACGGGGGTGGTGACGTTGTCGTTCACCGCAGCTTCGCTCACAGGCCCGGTAACCGACTCGGCGGCCTCGGCTGCCATCGGCGAGGTTGTCGCACTCGCCGCCTGCGACAGTCCGGCGCCGATCGCGTCGCGCAGCTTCCTGATCTCGCCGACAATCGCGCTTTCCTTTTCGAACTCCGCCTGCAGGGCGGTGAGTTTCGTCTCGGCCTCGGCGATCTCCGTCTTGAGTTCGGCCATGCGCTCCTCGTCCTGGCGGCCGATATCCTCTTCGCGCTGCTGCGCTTCCAACTCCTTCTGGCGCGATTCGATCAGCACCTTGAGATCCGCGATTGCGGCGGGTGTCGTCGACTGGCTGATCGCCACACGCGCGCAGGCGGTGTCGAGCAGGCTGACGGCCTTGTCGGGCAGTTGCCTAGCCGGAATGTAGCGCGCCGACAGGTGCACGGCCGCGACCACGGCCTCGTCCGATATGCGCACCTTGTGGTGCTTTTCCATCGGCGCGAGGATGCCGCGCAGCATGTAGCAGCACTTTTCGATGCTGGGTTCTTCGACGTTGACGGCCTGGAACCGGCGGGTGAGCGCCGGATCCTTCTCGAAATACTGGCGGTATTCGGCCCAGGTGGTTGCCCCGATCGTACGCAGCGTTCCGCGCGCCAGCGCCGGCTTCAACAGGTTCGCCGCGTCGCCCGTTCCCTGAGCGCCGCCCGCGCCGATCAGCGTATGCGCCTCGTCGATGAACAGGATGGTCGGCACCGGCGACTGTTGCACCTCGTCGATGACCGAGCGCAGCCGCTGCTCGAACTCGCCCTTCATCGAAGCGCCGGCCTGCATCAGGCCTATGTCGAGCGCGCAGAGCCGCACGCCCTTCAGTTGTGGCGGCACGTCGCCGCTGGCGAGCCGCTGGGCAAAACCTTCGACGACGGCGGTCTTGCCGACGCCGGCCTCGCCGGTCAGGATCGGGTTGTTCTGCCGCCGGCGCATCAAAACGTCGATGATCTTGCGGATCTCCTCGTCGCGCCCGACCACCGGGTCCATCTCGCCGGATTTCGCCTTGGCGGTCATGTCGATCGAGAAACGGTCGAGCGCCGTCGTGCCGCGCTTGCCCTCGGCGCCATCGCCCGGCGCCGCCACCGCGTCGCGCGCGGCAAGGCCCGAGCCGTCCATCGGGCGCAGGTTTTCCTCGTCCGACTGCGCCCACACTGTGCGCGAATCGCTTGCCACACGATCGGCGTCGAGCTGGCCGAACTGCTTCGAAAGCTGGTTGATGGCGCGGCGAATCTCGTTGGATTTCAGCGCAGCGACCAGTATGTGGCCGGTGCGTATCTGGGTTTCGCCGAAAAACAGCGTCGCATAGTGCCAGCCGCGGTCGAGCGCGTCGGTGATCTGCGTCGAGATGCCGGGCATCTCGGTCTCGTTTTTGCGGAAGCCATCGACGACCTCGGCGAGATCCTTCAGCACCCTCGCCCTGTCGATCTTGTAGTGGTCGAGCGCCAGGGAAACATCCGAGCGGTCGTTCGACAGGATATGGAAGAGCCAGTGCGCCAGTTCGACATTGCGGTTGCCGGCCTTCTTGGCGTGGCGCAGCGAGCGCATGAACGCGTCGTAGCCGAGCCGGTTCAGTTTGCCGGTCACCGTTTCAAGACTGATCTCACTCATGGCATGCCCTCCTGAGGGGTTACTGCCGCTTCTGCCCGGCTTGCCTGGCGCGGCGTCTTTCCAGCACGTTGAAGCGGGCGTCGTCGAAATAGACATCGTCGCCCGCATCCGCTCTGGGCGCGATCCAGGCTGTCCAGCCGAGTTCTCCCGAAACGCCGAGGCGGGTCGGCGGAGCGCAGCGGGCGGGAAGCGAAAGTTTCACATCGAATTCGAACAGATGCCCGAGATAGAAGAAAACCAGATCGGTCAGATTGTCCGACATGTTGCCGTTGGGAAGGAACTTGCGGTACTGGATCAGGTCGCGCGCCTTGATGACCACGCATATCTTTTCGTTGATGCTGTAGACCCGGGTGCCGAGGAAGGTGTCGACGCCGAGCGCGGCATCGCTGCCTAGCCTCAGCCGGTCCGACGGCTCGAACACCAGCCAGGAGCCCACCCGCTCTTCGACATCGGCGTCGACGTGAAACACGCCGCGCACGAGTTGCCGCAGCCGCGAAGCGCTCTTGACGCCGGCGCTGACGAGCCCGGCGAACGGCAGCTTCGACATGTCCGGCAGGCTGTCGCGCTCGGTGAAACTGTCGAGCCCGATGCCTGCGAAGCTCCCGACATAGCGGAAGAAGCGGTCCTTGTCCGGCCGGTCGCGCTGGGCGACTGGCCTCGCATCGGCCCATGCCCGGAAGAACAGCTGCAGGAAGCGGTTGCTGAAAATGTCGGTGAAGCGCGCGAAGGACGGATCGCGCCCGTTCGACCAATGGTAGGCTTCGACCGTGGTGTTGAGCGGCAGCGCGCCCTGCGGACCGAAAAAGCCGAGGAAGCGCGAATAGAGGCTGGGAATGCCGCGCGGCGTCTCCTCGTATTTCGAGATGTTGGACGCAGGGAACTCCAGGAACGGATCCTGGCCGAGGTCGACGACCTCTTCGGCCCGAACCGCGCTGTCGCCGATGCGGGGCTTGGCCGTCGCCGACCGCTCGAGTTCACGAAGCGCGGCAAAGAAATCCACGGTTTCGGGATCAGACCGGAGGTTGCCGCGGAAGCTCACAGCACCGCCCTCGATCCTGATCGCGGCGGCCAGCGCTTGACCACGCCGCGCTGCCTGGATTCTGATCACCGTTTCGGTAAAGCTGTTGAGCGAGGTGTATTCGGCAAAGAAACGGTCGAGAACAGCCCCGAGCAGGAATATGCCCGCACCCTCGAAGGCCCGCTCATCGAACCGGACCGTGATCTCGATTCCGCGGGCGGCGTTGAAGCCGTTCTTCTGGCGCAGGCGCCTCACGATCGGGCGGCTGGAAACGCCCTCTATGCCTCGTATCCGCTGTTCCGATACCGCGTCGGACAGATCGGAAAACAGCGCGAGCAGTTCGCGCAGCGGACCCGCCCTGTCCTGCGGACCGCGGTCGATCAGCCCGAGATGGCTGAGTGACAGGAAGTTGATGAGCTTCCACATCGTGGTGCCGTAGGGCGCCGTATCGGGATTGCGGCGTTCCATCGTGACCAGGGATTCGCGGGCCGGCGTTGGGCCGGCCACGCAACGAAGCGGGATCGAGGTGTCGTCGAGCAGGTAGAAGTCGGCGCCCGCCTCGCCTACCGGCAGTTGGTCGCTGAGGTGCCGGTTCGAGACGAAGCAGCGGACGCTGAGTTCGCGCACGCGATCGGCATCGTCGATGGTGGACGGTTCGAAAAGCGATATGAAGAGCTCGCTGCCGACATAGGGGCTTTGCGCTCCCGAGCGCCGCTCCTGCGCGGTTCGCCGGCGCGGCAGCCGGCGGAATGTGTAGTAGAGCGCATCGGACGCGCGGATGTTTTCCGCGGGCAAGCTGTACAGCGGAAAGACGCGCACCTTTTCCTTGCGGCCGGGATAGTGCGCGAAGACATCGATGATGCGATGAGCCTCGAAATCGAGAACCCGGCTGCGGTCGGGGACGACATTGTGCTCATGCTCGCCGCGGCGCACCGGCACGCGGCTGCAGTTCATCTCGAAAAGGTTTGCCGCTGGAGCGGTGTAGAGCGAGAACATGGCGGGCGAAACGACCGAGGCGAGCCGCGGCACCACCGCGCCGAATTCGAACAGTATGTCGCAGGCCGGGGCATCGATCCTCGCGAGCAGCTTGCGCAGCCCCTGCAGCCGGAAACCCAGGAACTTGTTCGGAAACGCAAAGAAATCCCGCAGCAGTTCGAAGCCCGAAAAGAACCGGTCGTCGCGCTCGAACAGGGTTTCTTCCTCGCCGAAGCCGATCTGCTCGAGCAGGGTGAGCGGCGCCGACAGGAATTTGGGATCGCCGAGCGGGTCGAGATAGCGGATGGTGATGCGCTTGCAGCTGGCGAACAGCTGCTCGTATAGCGCGACCGCATCGTGCACCGGCCCGAGAAGGTAGATCGGCAGGCTGTCGACCTTGACATCTTTGAGCGGCCCTTCCGGTTTCGGCGGGCCGGCCTTTTCCGCGCCGGGACGGGCGCTCAACCGCCGGAAACCGAGGCGCAGGCCCGAGGTTACGCCCGGCGCAACGTCGAGGCCAAGCGCGTGCAGCGGCGCCTGCACGGCATAATATTCGGCCGTCTCAAGATGCAGCGGCCAGATCGCCAGTTCGCTGCGCAGCCGGAACCGGCACGAGACGCGCCGTTCCTGCTCGACATAGACCGCGTCGATATAGTCGCCCCGCGCAAAGCGCCTGCCCTCGACAAGGCTGGAATCCTCGAAGGGCGGCGCCGCCTGGACAAGCGTCGCCGAGGCAATCGGGGCGAGATAGTTGGGCAGCAACTGGTCGAGTAGCGACGAGGTGAATTCGGCGAACTCGCTTTTGAGCTTGAGCTGGACGCGCGCAGCCATGAAGGCGCTGCCTTGCAGCAGCCCGACAAGGCCGGGGTCCATCGTTTCCTCGGTCAGGCCGCCAAGCCGCTCGGCAACGCCCGGGAATTCTTCGGCGAACTCCCTGGAGCGCTCGTAGAGGAGCTGCAATTCGCGATTGTACAGCTCCAGGAATTCGCGATTCATATCGCGACCGGAAGACGCGTCAGCCGAACCTTGCCCGACCCGACCTCCACCTCGGCGGCGAATTCCATCGGCACATCCAGCGGTTTGCACGCCATTTCCGCCGAAACAGTGAACCGTATGCGCTGCTCGACCTCGTCCTCCTCGATGTCTTTTTCGACGCGCAGCGTGTCCGACCTCAGGCGCGGCTCGTGGTTGAGCAGGGCTTCCTTCAGATTGAAGGCGATTTCCTCGACGCCGATTTCCTGGCTGGTCAGCCGCGAGACGTCGCTCAGCCCGAAATTGAGAACGGAACGGCTGACATAGTCGAGGTCCGATATGTCGACCGCCGAAGCGAGATCGATCGTGTTGACCAACGACAGGAGATCCAGTGCCAGGTTCCGCTTGAGGAGCGTCTCGTCGGCGCCACGGCGTTTCAGCGACCCGCGTCCGGATATCACGCGCTCGCCGCCGACCCGCTCTTCGATGCGCTTCCTGGCGTCGCCCTCCTCAAACGCATCGCGAAATGCGAACATCAGGGGAAGCTGGAAATGTTCCTTTCCGCTTTTGCTGTTCATCGGACCTTGTGTTTCGCTGGCGCTGCCCATTGCTACGCGCGTCCTTCGCCTGCCGGTCCACCCCGCTAACCGGCGCAACGGAGCGTCGATCTGCGGAAGCGGACCGTAAGCTTTGATCGCGATGAGCGCCGGTCAGATCTTCTCGCCGACCGCGATTTTCCACCCCTGCGTCACGTCCGGCTCGGCGGTGCCGTCCGCCTTCTGGCCTCTATACGTGACCTTCACTTCAGCGAAGTTGAGCGAGAACGTTTCCATGCCGACGTCGCCGCCCTCCGAGGCGCTGGTCTGCCATGACGAAATCAGGCAGTCCTTCATCTCGACTTCGAGATAGACGACCGGATCATCGCCGCCCGCCTTCGAAACATAGAGCGTCGCCTTGTCGATGTGCTTTCCAGACGCGGCGGCCAGGAACAGCAAAGGCAGCGCCTTGCTGTTCTTCACCATGAAGGACATGTCGCCGAAATCGCCTTTCTCGGTGCCGCCGCCGGTGGATTCATGCCGCGATCCGCGATTGCTTACGCCGAAGCTGTAGCTCAGGAGCTGAATCTGGTCCTCATGGCCCTTCACCTTGGATTCGCCTTTGATCTCGAAGGCGCCTTCGATCTTTAGATGTGCGTCTATTGCCATTTTACTTCTCCAATGCGCTGCATACAAAGCGCTTCAAGTTCAGTAACGGTTAGGCAGTTTCCAACCTGAAGACGACGGGGCTTCTACTTGGATTTCTGGCCTGGCAGGCGTGACACGAGGCTCATCCCGATATCCATGCCCTCGAGCTGGAAATGCGGCCGCAGATAAAAGCGGGCGGAATAGTATCCCGGATTTTCCTCGTCCTCGAACACCTCGACCTTTGCGTCGGCGAGCGGCTTCTTCGCTTTCTGGGCGATGCTCGAGTTCTTTGGATCCCCGTCGACATATTGGGTGATCCATTTCTGCAGCCACTTCTGCAGCTCATCGCGCTCCTTCGTCTCGCCGATCTGGTCGCGGACCATGCATTTCAGGTAATGGCTGAAACGCGAGACCGCGAACATGTAGGGGATGCGCGAGGAAATGTTGTCTGATGCGGTGGCATCGACATTGTCGTACTTCTTGGGCCTGTAGAGCGATTGCGCGCCGATGAAGGCCGCCTTGTCCGAATTCTTGCGATGGATGAGCGGCAGGAGCCCGGATTTAGACAGCTCGGCCTCGCGTCGATCGCTGATGGCGATCTCGGTCGGGCACTTCAGATCGATATCGCCGTCGTCGGTCGGGAAGGTGTGGGTCGGCAGGTTTATGACCTCGCCACCCGACTGCACGCCGCGGATGCGCACCGTCCAGCCATATTCCTTGTAGGCCCGGTTGATGTTCGCCGCCATCGCATAGGCCGCGTTCATCCAGGCGTATTTCTCGCCCTTGTGGCCGTCCGTCTCTTCCTCGAAGTTGAAGTCCTCGACCGGAACCGTCTTGGCGCCGAACGGATCGCGCGCCAAGACGCGCGGCATGCACAGCGCCATGTAGCGGGAGTTTTCCGAATCGCGGAGCGACTTCCAGGCGGCGTAGTCGGGGGTCTCGAAAATCTTGCTCAAGTCGCGCGGATTGGACAGTTCGGTCCAGGTGTCCATGCCCATCAGCGCGGGCGCGGCGCCCGCGATGAACGGGCAATGCGCCGACGCGGCGATCTTGCCGAGATCGCGCAGCAGGCGCACGTCGACTGCCGACTGATCGAAATAATAATCGCCGACCAGGCAGCCGAACGGCTCGCCGCCGAGTTGGCCGAATTCGGCTTCGTAGATTTTCTTGAACAGCGGGCTCTGGTCCCATTTCGCGTCCGGATAGTTGCGAAGATCCCGGTAGAGCTCGTTCTTCGAGACGTTCATGATCTTGAGCTTCAAGGTCGCGTCGGTCTCGGAATTGTAGACGAGATAGCTCAAGCCCCGCCAAGCGCTTTCGATGCTCTGGAACTCCGGCGCGTGAATGATGGCGTTGATCTGGTCGGAGAGCTTTTCGTCGAGCCGGGCGATCATCTCTTCGATCGTATCGAGAACATCGTCCTTGATCAGGCTCGTGTCGGCCAGCGCCTGCTGGACCAACGTATTGATGGCGTTATCGACCTCGGTCGCCGCCCGCTCGCTGCGCGGCTTGAAACTCTGCTTCAACAGGGCCGAGAAGTCGTCGGCCTCCTGATAGGCTACCTCCGGGGTGGTGACTGTCTTTTCCTGTGAGATTTCGGTCGCCATTGTCGCACCTTGTCGCAATCCCCGGCTCAGCCGGATTAACGCTTTGCCGTTGCTACTGGATTTCGGTGTTGCCGGTCGTTTCCGCGGCTTCGCTCAAGGCGCTGGTAAGCGCTTCCTGACGCCGCTCCCTCACCGCGCGCATGAGTTCGGGGCTGGCGAGCAGTTCCCTGAGCTTCTCTTCGGCGGCAACTTTGCCGTCCATGTAGCGCTGCAGGTTGGAAAGCTGCTCGCGCGCCTCGAGCAGCGCGCGCACCGCCGGCACCTGCCGCCCTACGGCGGCGGGATCGAAATCTGCCATTTTCTGGAAAGTGAGCTTGAGGCTCATCTGTTCACCGCTATGCTCGCCTCCGAGCCGGTTCTCGACACGGAAGGACACCGCAGGCTTCACGCTCGCCATGTAGCTGTCGAAATTATCCATATCGACATTGGCGAATTTCCGCTCCGCCATCGGCGGTTTGGCGACCTCCGAGGCATTGCCCGACAAATCGGCCATGACGCCCATGATGAAGGGCAATTCGACCTGCTTCTCGGCCTCGTACGGATCCTGGTAGGAAATATGCACCCGCGGCGGACGGTTGCGCTTGATGAACTTCTGGCCACTGTCTGACGCCATAGCGAAAACTCCCCTTCCACACTTGCAGAAACTTGCGACGCGATATCGAACAATCAGAAGCGTCGGCTAGTGCACTGCAAACAAGATGTCATGTTGTCGGGCCGATCAGGTCCTTTAGTATCATATCAAAATTCCGATTAGTAAAGCCGTTAGCCTTCGCCAAAAGCATCGGAATCGGACTGGAGGGCTCGGCAGTCTTGAAGAACAACTCTACTTCCGCGATCAAGGCCATCGCTTCGCTGCGCGACTGCGCGACATAGACGCCGCCCGAAACCGGCGTTACACCTTGCGCCGGCTCAGATTTGGTCACAGTGTCTGTCAGGTTTTTCATGGCGGGCATTGCCAATTGAAAAGCAATTCCCGATTGAAACTTTATCACCGCCTTGGCCGCTGCTTCGGGCACCAGCGCCTCGATGGCGTAGACCAGCGGCTTGCCGACCAGCATTCGGGCCTGATGGACGAGGATCAGGGCGGGCGACGACGGCTCGCGGCTGGCGAAATAAGCTTCGACCGCCAGCAGCGCCGCGGTCGCGTCCGCGTGGGTGGCTATCGTCCCGGCATAGGCAGGATCGCGCGACGCCGCCGCAGCGGGCTGGGCGCCGTTGATCGTGGCATCCGCGCCGGACGCCTCGCCTTCGCCGGGCTCGTCGCTGCCGGAAGCGCCGAGTTGCAGGTCCGGGCGCGCTACCCCGAACAGCGCCACTGCCTTCGACAGGAAATCTGAAAGCTTGTCGAAGCTCGGCACATAATCGTAGCCGGCATTGGCGATGAAGGAGTTGCGGATCGAGGCGAGCGCCTGCTCCGTCCTGGTGATCGCCGCTATCGAGGCATCCGAAGCTTCGCGGTTTTCCTCGGCCGACAGCGCGCGGTAGATGTCGGAGAGGTCGACCGGCGTTTCGTCGGCGCGTTTTTGCGCCGCGCCGCTGGCGACCGCAAAATGGCGAAACGTCACCGGGCCCAGGCGCTTGTCGCGCACCAGCGGCAGATGCTGGAGGGGATGGATGATCTGCCACCAGTCGTCCAGTCCGCTGAGCACGTTCTGACGCAGCGTGAAATCGCCCTCGGACGATTTGGGGTGCACATCTTCCCAGAACCGCTCGACCAACCCCGCTATCGCCTGGATGCAGTCCGCAAAGCCGGGAAGATCGCCCGCAAAGCTCTGGAAGCGGGCCTCGATGCACAACAGCCTGATATCGCGCGAAGCCTCCAGCAGCGCGGCGATCTCCTCGACCTCCGCCTTCAGCTTAATTTCGCTGCGCTCGATCGGCTTGTCGGTATCGGCCTTATAGAAACGCTCCGGAACGCGGCTGGCGGCAGGCAGCACGTAATTCAAATATTTTTCGTCGCCGATCTCGTCGAGATCGGGCCCGCACGGTTCCTGCTCGGTTACGGGTTCCAGCAGCCGGTCGTAGCGCATAGGCCCTCCACGGTCTTTCGGATACGAAGGGCGATCCGGATGCGGCGGCGCAGGAAAGCCGGCCTGCCGGTCATTGCAGCTGGATGCGCATCTCGACCCGGCGGTTGACCCCGTCGAGGGGATCGCTGACGCGCGGGTTCTTTTCGCCCATGCCGACGGCCGAGACCTTTTCGTTGGAAACGCCGTTCCTGTAGAGAAAATCGGTTACTGCCTGCGCCCGCCGTTCGGACAGCTGGAGATTATAGGTTTCGGCGCCGGACGCATCGGTATGGCCCTCGACCACGAAGCGCGCGGACGACAATTGCCGATCGCTCAGCGCCTTGGCGAATTCGTTGAGGTTTTCCTGCGCCTTCGGCGTCAGGTCGGCCGAGTTCAGGTCGAAATTGATCAGCATGTCGAAACCCGACGGCTTCTCGCCCTCGCGGTCGCACTCCTGCGCGGTTCCGATACAGATGCCCCGTGCGGCGCCCAGTTCGGCCGATTTGACGAAGAACTCGACGATCTCCTTCGCCTTCACTTCCGAATCCGCTGCCGCTTGCGGAATTCCCATTAGCCCGGCGCTGCATACAACAGCCGCCAAATACCGCGAAAACATCGGATGACTCCCATTTCCACCAGAAGGAAGTTAAGGTGGACGATAAAATTACAAGCGTGTTATGTCAACCGGCAGTAATCTTTGCCGTTCTGCAAGGCAGGGGGTATTTCTGAATGCCAGTTTCTCTTCGGCAAGATACCCGGACCGCAAAACTCGAAACGCCGCTAGGAACGGACAAGCTTACTCTTGTAGGTTTTCGTTGCGTCGAGGGTCTTAACGAACCGTTCGAATTTGAAATAGACGCTATTAGCCGGGACAAGGACATCGATTTCAATGTAGCGATCGGCAGTCATTGCACCGTAACTTTCACATCCGTTGAACACGGCAAGCGTTATTTTGACGGAATGCTGGTCAAAACCCGCTGGACCGGGCGCAAGAAGGACACCCACAAATACCGCCTGACATTGCGGCCCTGGCTATGGCTGCTCTCGTTCCGCAAGAATTGCCTGATCTTCCACGAAAAAGACCGCCCCGCAGATCATACGCGAAATCTTCGACAAGCACGGCTTCGCGAAATTCAGCATCGAGGCGTCGCGCAACTACCCGGTGATGGAATACTGCGTGCAGTACCGCGAGTCGGACATGGCGTTCGTCTGCCGGCTGATGGAGCAGCACGGCATCAGCTACTATTTCGAGCATTCGGATGGGGAGCACAAACTCATCCTCGCCGATGAAATCCCCTCCTACAAGACGGTTCCGGGCGGCCGCCGCCGCTATGTCGAGAACGTCGAGGACCATCTGCGCGACAAGGAGATGTTCTACAGCTGGTCGGCGGAGCGGCGCTTCACGTCGGGCAAGGTCACGCTCAAGGAATTCGACTTCAAGAAGCCTTCGGCGGACCTGACCGCGGAAGAGACCGGAGACGCCGAATTCGAGAACGGCAAGCTCGAAGTCTACGACTACCCCGGCGAATATGTGGAGCGTTCCGACGGGAGCGACTACGCCCGCGCCTTCGTCAATTCCGAACGGGGCCCGGATGGCCATTTCCACGCCTCGGGCAATTGCGCGAGCTGCTTTCCGGGCGCGCTGGTGACGATCGAGGGCCATCCGATCGGCGAGCAGAACGTCGAGTACCTCATACTGAAGGCGATCCACGAATATTCCGACCAGACCTACCGGAGCGACGCTGCAGCCGGGGAGGGTGAGGCCTACCAGGGCGTTTTCGAGTTCATCAAGAGCGACAAGCCCTACGCTCCGCCCAGGGTAACCGCCAAGCCGTTCATACGCGGGCCACAGACCGCAAAGGTCGTCGGCGAGGGCGATATCGACGTCGATGAATATGGACGCATCCTCGTGCGGTTCCACTGGGACGGCAAGGATGACCAGTCCATGCGCTGCCGCGTCGCCCAGGTCTGGTCGGGACGGGAATGGGGCGGCATCTACATTCCGCGTGTCGACATGGAAGCGGTGGTGCAGTTCCTGGAGGGCGATCCGGACCAGCCGCTGGTCATCGGCACCGTCTACAACGACGAGAACATGCCGCCCTATCCGCTGCCGGACGAGCGCAACATCGCCGGGGTGAAGTCGCAGTCGACGCCATCGGGGGACGGCTACAATGAGTTCGTTTTCGACGATTCCGCCGGGCGCGAACTCATCCGCATGCATGCCGAGAAGGATCTCGAAGTGCTGGTCGAGAACGACGAGAAGCGGACCGTCAAGCACGACCGGGAGACGACGATCGGCAACAACGACACGCTCGACGTTACGAACGTGCTCAAAATCGACGCCGGCGTGAAGATCGAGATGACGGTCGGCGCCAGCAAGATCACCATGACCCCGTCCAAGATCACCATCGAGGCGCTGTCGATCGAGGTATCGGCGCAAAGCTACAAGACTTCGGCCCTGACGTCCGAGCACAGCGCGGCCGCGCTGATGGACATCAAGGGAGCCATCGTCAAGATCAATACGTGACGGCCGCTTAGCCTGAACGAAGAGTGGGGGTCGGCTCAGCACCATGTCGCAGAGGCTTCGTTTCAGCACGGCGCGAGAGGTGTTCGAAGCGTTTCCGGCCGCTGTCGAGGACATGGTGGCGACGCCGACCGACCGTCCCTCGCTCGAATTCCTGGCCGGGCTGGTGGCCGGCCCGACGCCCGAGGACGCGATTACCTTCTGCGCCTACCTCCTGCCGCGGCGAGAGGCGGTGTGGTGGGGTTTTCAATGCCTCAATCACAGGCCGGAACTGCTCACCGCGGAAGATCGCGTTATGCTGGCAGTTGCCGAAGCCTGGGTGCGCCGGCCGGAAGAGGAGCAGCGCAATGCGGCGCTCGAAAGCGGGTTGGCCTCGCCGACCAAGACGCCTGGGGCATGGATTGCGCTGGCCGCGGGCTGGAGCGGTGGAAGCATGCTTGCCGCGGATGAAGCCGCCATTGCGCCGCCGCCATACCTGACCCCGAAGGCCGTGAACGCCGGCGTGCTGAGCGCGCTCGCGAGGGTCGAGCGCAATGCGCGCGCCTCGACGCTGCGTCTCTTTGCCGACATGGGCGGCCAACTCGCGGCCCGGACCTGAGCGAGCCGGACAGGTCGTGCCACGGCCGGCGACCGGAACCGGCGCAGGGCCGATTGCTTGCAATATATTCGCACCGGCAGCTAAACTGTCGCGATGAAAAGGCAATCGGGGACTGCCCGGCGCGACCGGCGGTCCAGTGACGGATCCTGATGACGATCAGACTGCAGATCGACAATCTCGACGCGCTGCCCGATGGCGGGCCGCTCTTCTATGAGGCGCAGGAGCGCGGCTTCGAGATCGGCCGCGAGCACCGCGACTGGACCTTGCCGGATCCGAACATGTTCATTTCCGGCAGGCATTGCGAGGTCCGCTTCGAAAAGGGCGGTTACTGGCTGTACGACTTTTCCCGCAACGGCACATTCGTCAACGGCTCGCGCCAGCGCGTCAGCAGCCCCTACCGGCTGAACAGCGGCGACCGCCTGACCATCGGCCACTATACAGTTTCGGTCGCCATCGAGGCCGGCGCTGCCGTTGCGCCGGACGAAGCCGGCGCAACGCCGTTCGCATCTCCGGTCTCGGACGACATCTGGGAAACCGGCGCGCCTTCGCCGCCCCCGATCAGCCGCCGCGACCTGATGGCGCCGCAGGCGCGCGGCCGCCGCAGCGCCGACTTTTCCGAGCAGTATCTCGAACTGCCGCCGATCCGGCAGGACGACGGATTTGCAGACCGGCAGCCCGCGCCGCGCGTTCCCACGCCGGGCGGCGACCCGTTTGCAAAGGCGGAGCACGCCTCGCCCTTCGGCGAGCCGCCGCCTCGGCCCGTTCAGCCGGTTCCGGAACCGGCGCCCGCGTTGTCGCACGGCAATTCTCCCTTCCCGTTCGAGGGCGAATCCTTCGCTCGCCCGCCCTACGCCGCGCCGCCGACGCCCGCCGCCCCGCGTACGCCGGAGCCTCCGGCGATGCCATCGGCGCAAGGGGGCAGCGCGGAATCCATCCTGCGCAGCATCGCGGTCGGCGCCGGCATCTCGCCCGACATACTGCTGCAGCGCGACCCGTCCGATGTCGCGGCCGAAATCGGCGTGGTGCTGCGCACCGTGGTGGAGGAACTGGCCCTGCTCCTGAAGGCGCGCGCGGCGGCCAAGGTGCTGGCCAAGAGCGCCAACCGCACGATGATCAGCGCCGTCGACAACAATCCGCTAAAATTCGTGCCGCGGCCGGAAGAGGTTCTGGAAATCATGTTCGCCCGGCGCAGGGCGGGTTATCTCGACGCCAAGCACAGCATCGACGAGGCCTTCCGCGACCTGAAGACGCACGAATTCGCGACCTATGCCGCCATGCAGAAGGCGCTGGGCCGCCTCCTCGAGGACCTGTCGCCCGAGGCCATAGACAAGAAGGTGTCGGGCTCCGCCTTCGCCTCGCGCAAGAGCCGGGCCTGGGACACGTTCGTGGCGACCTGGGACGCCAAGGAGAAGCCGCACGAAAACGGCATGCTCGACGTGTTCCTCGCCTATTTCAGCGACGCGTATGCCAAGGCGTCGAAGCCGAAATAACGCTCACGCTACAGGCGCCGTCCCGTCGTGGAGCCGGCCGTCGCGCAGATTGTATTCGTGGAATCCGCCTGCTTCTCCCTCTTCGACCAGGAAGGACGACACGCCCTTGAACCAGGCCGACAGTTCCTCCGGCGTGCAGGTCGGCAGATATGTCCGGAAGACGCGCGGATCGTAGAAGCGGAACTGGACGACCATGCCATCAGGCAGTTTCGCGACGAGAAAGCGCCTCAGGTGCCGGCGCAATTGCGCGAGCGGCAGCGTGGACCGGCACAGTATCCCCCATGCCCGGCCGCGCCCAATGTCTCGCCACGTATGGAAGAGTTGCTCCTGCGCCCGCAGGTTGACCAGATAGGGCGACGCCCGATCGAGCGGCTCGCCGATTTTGCCGGCGAACAGGCAGGCATGTTCAGCCGCCTGCATGACCATCGGGTAAAGACGTTCGTCGCGCGCGGCATCGACGACCGCATAGAGAGTTTCGGCTGGCGCGGACTGGCTCATCCGGCGCAGCGCTCGCAGAACGGAACGCCATCCTTGGCGGCCTCGACCAGCGCGGTTGCCTGCTCCTTCAGGGCAGGCAGGCCCGGAGCGCTCGCCAGCAGGTCGGAAGCGGAGCCGCCGGCTCCCTCACCCGCACCGGCGCCCATATAGGGCGAGCCGCCGCCGGATTCGCCGATCAGGACCGTCGGCAATCCGGTGACGATGGCGCCGCCATGGGCTGTCTTGTCGCCGATGCGCGCCGCCGGCATCCCGCAGATCAGCACCGTCCACGCGCCCGTGATGATGACATCGGGAGGCCCGACGCAAACGCAGAGGTCGCTGACCCTGGCCGCGGGCAGGCCGCCGATAAGCACCGTCGGCGCACAGGGCGGCAGGATCGGGCCGCCGACATGCGGAATGGGCACCACCGCCGGCGTCATCATCGGACAGGCGTGCATGTCGGTGACACGGGCGGCAGGCGGCATCGATGCGCACCGTTGCTTGAGGACCGGCAGTCAATATACGTTGCAGTCGCCGCACCGTGCAACCGGTGGAACAAACCGGCTTCCCAGGTTCGAGATCCGAGAAGGCCAGATAAAGCCTTCACAGCCGCCCTGGGTCCGCGAGAACATCGCGAAGTTGGTCACGCAGGACTACGACGATATTCTTTCTGGCATACCGCGGAACCTCGTTTTCCACATGGTGGACGGCAATAACGCGACGGCCCGCTATTTAACCGCCCCAGCCTCCGCCATTGCCGCCCCCTCCAGGCTCACGAGGAACTATGATGGGCGGGGGCGCAGGAGGGAGCATTGGCTCTACGTCAACATTAGGCTCGACCACACGCCGGGTCTGTACGCGCTTCGGTGCGGGCCTGACGACCCTCGGCGGCGGAGGCGCCGGCCGGACGACGACTCTCTGTTGAGGCGCGATCAGCGGTATCGGTTGGAGGTCGGATTGCGGCGCGCATCCCATGAGCACCGCGAAGGCGCCGGACAGTATCGTTCCGACGATTGCCTGTTTGCTTGTCCTGCGCACCATTGCCTCCATTGTCATCAAAACACGTCCCGCCGCGGGTTGGCTTCTTCCCATACCCGTCTGGCGGCGGCGACCAGTTGCGCGTCCAGCGAACCGGACGCGGGAATTTCCGATTTGAGTTCCTGGCGAAGCTGCTTCAGCGCCGCTTTTTTCGGCTTGTCGCCGAAATTCGCGAGGTTGGCCTCGGCCTCCGGCAGCTTGTCGCGGAAATCCAGCGCGGCTGCGAATGCAAGGAAGCGCACGGCGGTTACTTGTTCGGCCTTGTCGCCCCGCTCCATTTCCATGACTGCGCGATCGAATGCCGCAAACGAGTCGCCCCGCATCGCACCCATCTCCAGCAGCCTCTGCGTTTCCGTCAGGTCGCGCTTCACCCCCACGCCGTCCCGATACATCCGCGCCAGATTGGCCGGCGCGAAGGGCTGGCCGAGCTCGATGGCCTTCTGGAAAAGCGCCAGCGCCGTTTCCGGATCTTTCTCGACGCCCTCTCCAGACAGATAATTCCGGCCGAGCAGGTTCATCGAATACATGTCCTGCCGTTCGACGCCCGCCTTCAGAAATGCGACGGCGCGCGCCTGGTCGGCGGGCACGCCGTTGCGGCCTTCCGTGAAGATCGCGCCGAGATCGTTCATGGCATAGGTATGTCCCATCGCCGCGGCCTGAAGCATAAGATCCAGCCCTTTCCCGGTATCGCGCTCAACGCCGTTGCCGTGGAACAAGGCCCGGCCCCAAGTGGTCATTCCGTAGGGGTCGCCCTTGTCGGACGCCTGCGAGTAGAAGGCGTTGGCCTGCTTGCGATCGACAGCCGTTCCTGTCCCGGTCGAGTGCATGTAACCGAGCTGAAACAGCGCGCGCACATGTCCCTTGTCGGCGGCCTCCTGGAAGGCCGTCATGGCCTGGTCGACATTGCCCGTCGCAAGGAGCGCACGCCCAAGCTGATAACGGAAGCGGGGCACGTCCGGATATGCCTTCACCGCGGCCTCGCAGGCTTCCACCGCGTCGGCGCCGACGATTTCGTTGGGAAGCAGGCCGGGGACGACGCCTTGGAGATCGAGGGGCTCTCCGGCAGCCGAGTCACACGGATCGACGGTCGGCGACAGCGTCATCCTGGCCGGTTTGGAAGTTTCGTTGTCCGCCCGGATTTCGAAGGCGACTTCGACCGCGTCGCCGGCCCCGATCTGCGGTTCATAGCGCAACAAGTCGACTTCATTGGCCATCAGGCTCGATTCGGGCGACAGGGTTCGATCGGGCAGCGAGAGGGTTCCCGTGGCGGGGTAGCTCGACACTTTCAGGCTGACCTCGGGGTCATCGGCCGGGACATCCACGCCGAGCGCAACCGGGCCTACGCCGACCGGAACGGCTATTTCGCGGCTTTCGATGGCTTCGGCGGCGCCGGTGATGTGAACTCCACGCTCGAGGGTCCGCTGCTCCTCTTTGGCTTCGAGGGCCGCCATGACCTGCTCGCCCTCGGCTCCTTCGCCGCTTTTGACCCGAAATACCAGAATGCCCTTGGCTTCACCGCCCCAACTGTCGCGGGCGGAATAGGCCAGCATGTCCACCTCCTCACGCGAGATGGCGTCCTCGGGGACTTCCATTTGCAAACGGGGCAGGTCTCTACCCTGGATCAGTTCTCCAGCCGCGAGTACCTCGCCGTCCAGCATCAGGCGGCCGAGCGCCGGGAGTCTCTCGATGCTGACGGTGATGGTTCCGCCGTCGACCTCGACCGGTTCGGGAAGGCCCAAATTGATCGGCCCGGCTCCGGCCAACACCACCTTCTCAAGCACCGGCGGCAGCGAGGGGCGGTTGCCGCGCCGCACGAGAACGACTTCGTCAATCAGCGACGAATTCTCCCAGGGAACCTGCAGGCCCTTCGTAGCCTCGACCACGTCGCGCCGGACGGCAGCCATGACACTGCGGATTTCCTGGTTCGGAGCCAATGCGCGCCGGGAAAAGGCGAACGAGAAGGGGCTGAGTTCGCCGGCGCCATCGAAGGCAACGGCCCCGGGTTCGGTGGCAAAGGCAATCAGCGTGTTCAGCGAGCTTTTTACTTGCGCAAGGCCCGTATTGCCGGCGGTCAAGAGCTGGTCCCTGAGCCAGTAATCCTTGCGAGGGAAAGGACTGTTGCGGCAGGCATCGAGGATGATCACCTGGATCTTCGACTTCGAACGCATCTGCTGCAGCACGTCGTTCAGCTTGATCGCCTGAACCTCCACGTCCGCCGCGTCCTTCAACGAAGCGTCCACCGGGATCAGGAAGTTCTCGCCGCCGATCTGGAAGCCGTGGCCGGAATAGTAGACGACAGCCACCTCGGCGCCATCCACGGCCGCCAGATAGTTGCGGAACTGCTCTTCGAACTCGAGTTTCGTGAGATCGTTCGCTACGAACACTTCAAAGCCGGCCGCCCGAAACGTCTCGGACACGTCCGCGGCATCCTTGGCCGGGTTCTTGAGCGCCGAGATCTCCTGGTAATTGGAATTGCCGATTACGAACGCGACCCTGCGTTCAACGGCAAAAGCTTCGAAGGTCGTCAAGCCTGCGAGGATGAAGGCTGCAACGAATCCGAAACGCGGGAACATGGCAAATCCCCTCAACAGCTGTTGCAAGCGAAAGCAAGAACACAGCTTGTGGTATCAAGTCCTGGTTGAAAACATGCGGCAGGCCGTAACAAGGAAAATAAAGAAAAGCCATCACGGCAGCGGGCATATTTCTCACCCGGTCAAGTCTTAAGGTACATCAGAGGCGAAGTATGCGCAATGATTGTCGAAAGCTTTGCTAGGCCGTGGACGCGCGGGTCGGGGTCTTACCCCGGCCAAGCGTACGACAACGCCTGATCCAAAGCCCCTCGATTGAGCGCTAGGTCATCCGCCGACGATGGAACAGGGAATTCCGGAAAATCGGAACATCCGGCCGCAGCCCAACCCGAAGCTCATGGCTCCAGTTCGACATCCCAGTAGAGATAATCCATCCAGCTTTCGTGCAGGTAATTCGGCGGGAAGCGCTTGCCGTTATTATGCAGGTCGTGGACGGTCGGGTGGTAGGGCTTCTGCAACGGCCACATCTTGGCTTGCGCCGGCATCAGCCCGCCCTTGCGCAGATTGCAGGGCGAGCAGGCCGCGACAACGTTCTCCCAGGTGGTCGCGCCGCCGCTGTGGCGCGGGATGACATGGTCGAAGGTCAGATCTTCGGAGGTGCCGCAATACTGGCACTGGAAACGGTCGCGCAGGAACACGTTGAACCGGGTGAACGCAGGGTGGCGCGACGGCTTGACGTAGTTCTTGAGGCTGACGACGCTGGGCAGCTTCATCGAGAACGACACCGAGGAGACCGAGCGGTCGTACTCGGCGACGATGTTGACCCGGTCGAGAAAGACAGCCTTGATCGCGTCCTGCCAGCCCCAGAGCGACAGGGGGTAATAGCTGAGCGGACGATAATCCGCGTTCAGCACCAGCGCTGGAAGCCCATCCGGAGACACGGCGACCGTCACTTTGATTCACCTCCATGGTTGCGAACCGTTCGGCGGCGATACTGTAAGCCGGAGATGACAACGATGTGAAGCGGCTTCACAGTCACACAAGACTGCAAAAAGTCAGAAAATAGCGGCTTTTTCATGAGTTTGCACGGGCGGAGCGCCGTCACGGCCCCGCGTTTCGCGATAATAGGCCCAGAAAAGCCGTGCCGCGACGCCCCGCCAAGGGGCCCATGATTCGGCCAGAATGGCCAGCGCCTTTTCGCCCGGACGCGGCTCCAGGCCCAGTGCATGGCCGACCGCGCTTTGCAACGCGACGTCGCGCGCCGGGAAGATATCGGGGTGTCCCGCCGAAAACAGCAGGTACACTTCCGCCGTCCACGGACCGATGCCCGGCACCGCCACCATCCGCCGGATCGCTTCGCCGGCGTCCAGGCCGCAGAGGTGGTGCAGGTCGAGCCCGTCGCGCACGGCTTGCGAGATGGCAAGCAGCGCGCGCTGCTTGGGCCGCGACAGGCCCACCTCGCGGAACATGTCCTCGCCGGCGGCAAGGATCGCCTCCGGCGTCAGCGGATCGACCAGCCTTGTCAGCCGCCCGAAGATCGCATCGGCGCTGGCGCGCGAGACCTGCTGCGACACGACGATCGAAGCGAGGCTGGCGAAGCCGGGCTCCGCAAGGCGCAGCGGAACCTCGCCGGCGACCGCGCGCACCGCGCCGAGGCGCGAATCGGCGGCGCAGAGCGCATCCAGCCCGTCCGAAACATCCCCGAGCGTTGAAATGCGGCGCATCGCGTCCCTTGTTCCTGATCCGCCGGCAAAGTAGCAATCGGTTGAAGTCGCGCAACCCGGTTTACGCATTCCGATGAACACTCCTGTCTTTCGCTTTGCGCCGAGCCCGAATGGCGAATTGCATCTCGGCCATGCTTATTCGGCGCTGCTCAACGCGAAGCTGGCCCGGCAGACCGGCGGGCGCTTGCTGCTGCGCATCGAGGACATCGATCTGGCGCGCTGCACGCCCGAGTTCGAGGCGGGCATATATCGCGATCTCGAATGGCTCGGTATCGAGTGGGAACGACCGGTGCGGCGCCAGTCGGAGCATTTCGGCGATTATGAGACGGCCCTGAAAAGACTGATCGCCGAAGAACTGGTTTACCCGGCCTTCATGAGCCGCGGCGAGATCCGCGCATCGATCGCCGATGCCGAGGGGCGCGGCCGGCTCTGGCCCCGCGACCCCGACGGCGTGCCGCTCTATCCGGCCTTCGACAAGGCGCTTTCGCGCCGCGAGCGCGAACGCAGGATGGCCGGCGCACCGTTCGCCTGGCGGCTGGACATGGAAGCGGCGAAATCCCGCGTGGGCGGAGCGCTGTCGTGGACCGAGTTTTCAAGCGAGGAACTGGCCGCAGCGGAACAGATCGATGCGCGCCCAGAGCAATGGGGCGACGTGGTCGTCGCCAGGAAGGAAATTCCGACGAGCTATCACCTCGCGGTGGTGATCGACGACGCGCTTCAGGACATAAGCCACGTCGTGCGCGGCCGCGATCTTTATGCGGCCACCGGCGTCCAGCGCCTGCTTCAGGAACTTCTGGGCCTGCCTGCGCCACGCTATTTCCATCATCGCCTGATCCTCGGACCCGATGGCCGCAAGCTTTCGAAAAGCCTCGGCGACAGCGGGATCGCGGCGTTGCGGGAGAGCGGCGCAAGCGCCGCGGATGTGCGCGGGAAGGTCGGCCTCTAGGCTAGAAGCGGGCGAACACGCCCTTGACGCCGGCGAGCACGGCTATGACGGCGAATGCGCCACCCAGTCCCGTCGCCACGGCCAGCGTCAGGTTGCGGAAATCGATGCCATAAGTGTTGGCGACAAGGATGGCGGTGAAAAATCCGGCCGTGAACAGCACCATGTTGCCGATCGGCCCGAACCCGTCCTCCTGCATGATGGCGTGGAGAGCCGACCCGAAAAACAGCGCCATGACGATGACGCCCGCCACGCCCATCATCAACCATGAGGGCTCAAGATTCCAAAGCATGCCCGGTCCTCTCAAAGTCCCCGACAGCGATCGTCCCTCGAACCCCCCGGTTCAATATATTAGAAGATATGCATCAATCGTTTCGCTTTGCTTGCCGGAATATTTCGCATTAGAGCTTTCGCCGCTCTCTTCCCTCGATCGGCCGGCTCTTCATGACAATTCCCAAACGGCTGGTTCCGGCCACCTTCGTCGTGCTCTGGGCGACCGGCTTCATCGGCGCCCGCTACGCCATGCCCTGGGCAGAGCCGTTCACCTTCCTGGCCGCGCGCTTCGTGCTGGCGTTCGCCGTCCTGGGCGCGATGATGCTGCTGCTCCGCTCCCGCAGGGCCGGGCCGCGTGAGGCGCTGCACGCCATTGCCGCGGGCGCGCTGATGCACGGCGTCTATCTCGGCGGCGTATTCTGGGCAATCCGCCAGGGCCTGCCCGCCGGCCTGTCGGCGCTGATCGTCGGCCTGCAGCCCTTGATCACGGCTGTCCTCGCCGGCAGGCTGCTCGGCGAAGAGATCCTGCCGCGCCATTGGGCTGGCTTGGCGGCGGGTTTCGCCGGCGTGGTGATCGTACTGTCGCCGAAGCTCGGCGCGATGAGCGGCGGCGTTACGTGGCCAATGCTCGCCGCCTCGTTCGTCGCCGTCGCCGGCATGAGCGCCGGCACAATCTGGCAAAAACGCTTCGGGACCGGCGGCGACATGATAACCGGAACCTTCTGGCAGTATGTCGGCGCGGCCGCCATCATGGTCCTTTGCTCGCTGGCGTTCGAGACGCAGACCTTCACTCTTACCGGCGAACTGGTCTTCGCCATGGCCTGGCTGGTGCTGGTGCTGTCGATCGGCGCGATTTTCCTGTTGATGGCGATGATCCGCGAGGGCGAGATGTCGAAAGTCTCATCGCTGTTCTACCTCGTGCCGGCCGTCACCGCCGTGATCGCCTGGGTGCTGTTCGGCGAGGATTTGTCGCTCGTGCAGATATTCGGCACGGCAATGGCGACGTTGGGCGTCGGCCTCGCAACCGCGCGAAAGCCAGTGAACAAATCTGGACCGCCGGCAGAATAAATCTAGCCGCCGACGCGGGCGCGCGCTTCCAGATAGCGGCTGATGGAGGCGTTGAGTTCGCCGCCCAGGATGAAGATCAGCGAGACGATGTAGAGAAAGACGACGGCGACCATGATCGAGGCAAGGCCCGCATAGGTGGTCACGTAGGACGAAAAGCGGTCAAGATAGGCCGCGAAGATGGTCGAGCCGATGAGCCAGGCGACGAGCGTGAAGATGATGCCGGGCACGATCTGCGTGAGGCGGCGCTTGCCGGCCGGCAGCCAGTAATGGACGGCGAACAGCCCCAGCACGATGACGGCGGAGGCGATGATGTAACGCCAAAGCGTGATGGTTCCCATATAGGGCTCGATCCAGTCGAAATTGGCGACCGCCAGGCGGGCCAGCAGCGGCGCAAACACCAAGAGCACGCTGATCGCCAGGAAGCCCGCGGTGGCGATGAGCACGAAAACCAGGCTCTGCACGCGACGGAAAATGAATGATCGCGTCTCGGTGACCCGGTAGGCCCGGTTGAGCGAAGTACGCAGCGCCTCGATGCCGTTGGACGCAAAAAAGGCGGCAAGCAGCACGCCGTAGGTCAGGAGGTCTGTGCGCTGGACGGTCAGCACATTGATGACTTCGCGCGAGATCGGCGCCGCGATCTGTTCGGGCCATGTGTCGAAGACGAGGTGGACGGCCGTGTCCGCAAACGCCTGCGCGCCGAGAAAGCTGGCGAGCGTGGTGGCGAAGATCAGGAACGGAAACAACGCCATCAGCGCGGTGATCGCAAGATGGCTGGCCATTGACCAGCCGTCATCATCGTTGAAGTGTCCGAGCGCATCCGAAAGCACGCGCCGAATGGCTACGATCTTCCGCATTGCGCCTCCATGTCGTAGCACCGTCGATTGTTTCCCGACCGCGAATATGGGAAGGGATTGCGGCGATTGGCAACCCGTGGCGGAACTGCGGATGAAAGAGTTGCGCACGATCATCGTCACCGGCGCGTCTTCCGGCATCGGAGCCCACTGCGCCCGCGCGCTGCGGGACGATGGCTGGCGGGTTTTCGCCACGGCGCGCAAGCCCGAGGATATCGCCGCGCTTGAATCCGATGGCATCGAGACGTTCTACCTCGACTATCGCGAGCCGGACTCGATCGCGGCCCTCGTGGCGGCCGTTCTCGAACGGACCGGCGGCAGGCTCGACGCCCTCTACAACAATGGCGCCCATTCGCAGCCCGGCGCGGTGGAGGATCTGCCGGTGGATGCGCTGCGCGAGCAGTTCGAAGCGAACCTGTTCGGCTGGCACGACCTGACCCGGCGCGTCGTGCCGGTGATGCGCGCACAGGGCCACGGCCGCATCGTCCATTGCTCGTCGATCCTGGGACTGACGCCGGTCAAATGGCGCGGAGCCTACGTGGCATCCAAGCATGCGCTGGAAGGCCTGATGCTTTGCCTGCGCGCGGAACTGCAGGGCTCCGGCATCCATGTGTCGCTGATCGAGCCGGGCCCGGTCGAGATCGAAGATAGCGGCAAACGCGCTCGCCTGGTTCGAGAAGCACATCGATTGCGAGCATTCCGTGCACCGCGACGCTTACGAAAAACAGCTTGCGCGGCTGAGGGCCGGTGGTTCGAAATCGAGGCTGAAGCTCAAGCCCGACGCGGTCTATGCGGTATTGCGCCACGCCCTGCTGTCGCCGCGGCCGAGGCCGCATTATGTTGTCACGCTGCCCGCCAGGATCGGCGTGATTCTGAAACGCGTCCTGCCTGCCTCCCTGTTCTATCGCGTGCTCGCTTCACAGGCCTGACCGCGCTCAAAACGACTGGATCCTGATGGAAACGATCTTCAATATTCTCGCCCTGCTGGTCATGGTCGCCGTGGTCATCGTGCTGATCCGCGGGCTGGTGAACATGATGCGCGGCGGTTCGGGCATCACGTCCAACAAACTGATGCAGGCGCGCGTTTTCCTGCAGTTCATCGCCCTGGTCCTGATCCTGATCGCCGCCTGGTTCGCCGGACGCATGTAGAGGCAGTCGCTAACTCGATGGTAAAGCTCAACAAGATCTACACCCGCACGGGCGATGGCGGCACGACGGGCCTCGGAACAGGCGCGCGGCGGCTGAAATCGGACGTCCGGATCGACGCCTACGGCACGGTCGACGAAGCCAATGCCTGCATCGGAATGGCGCGCGTCCACACCGCCGGCGCCCATCCCGAAATCGACGCGATGCTGGCCCGCATCCAGCACGATCTCTTCGACCTTGGCGCCGATTTGTGCGTGCCCGACGAAGGCAAGGCGCTCGGGTACGAACCCCTGCGCATCGTTGCCTCGCAGGTCGCCCGCGTGGAGGCGGAGATTGACCTCCTGAACAAGGACCTGCAGCCGCTGCGTTCCTTCGTGCTCTCCGGCGGCTCGCCCGCCGCAGCCGCCCTGCATCTCGCCCGCACTGTGGCGCGGCGCGCCGAGCGCATCATGGTCGCGCTGGCTCAGGATCCGCAGGAGCACGTCAACCCGGAAGGCATCAAATACATCAACCGCGTCTCGGATTTTCTGTTCGTGGCCGCGCGCGTGGTCAATGACAATGGAAATGCCGATGTGCTATGGGTTCCGGGCAAGAACCGCTGAGATATCCTTCGGAAATTCCATTTCTGGTGGGCATTGATACGACTATACCGCTGAGGGGCGGCAACAACGCATGTTTATTCCGCTCCACGACGCCAACAGCCTGAAATACATCAAGCTGCAATATGTGACGTTCGGCCTGATCGGTGTGAACGTGCTGGTGTTCCTGGTCACCGGCCTGGGATCGGAAGAGTTCACCGGCGCCGCGGTCTATGGCCTCGGTTATATTCCTTCGGTGGCATTCGACACGGTCGAGCTTTCGCCCGAACTGGTCATCGTTCCCGAGGACCTGACCTACGTCACCTATGCCTTCCTGCATGGTGACTTCTTCCATCTGGCGGGCAACATGCTGTTCCTCTGGGTGTTCGGCGACAATGTCGAGGACGCCCTCGGACATTTCCGCTTTCTGGTGTTCTACCTGCTTTGCGCCATCGGCGGCGCGGTAGTGCACGGCCTGATCGCGCCGGATTCCCAGATACCCCTGATCGGCGCTTCGGGAGCAATCGCCGGCATCGTCGCCGCCTATCTCATCCTGCACCCGCGCGTAAAGGTATGGATCCTCGCCTTCGGCCGAATTCCGCTGCGCATACCGGCCTACCTCACGCTCGGCCTCTGGGTCGCCTTTCAGTTCTTCATGCTGGCGGCGGGCGGCGAGGACCAGATTTCGTGGGCCTGCCATGCCGGCGGCATTGTCACCGGCGCGGTGCTCGTCCTTATCCTGCGCCGCCGCGACGTGCCGCTGCTGGACAAGGAAGTCGTCACGCCCCGCGCGGTCGAGGTCGAACAGCCGAGCGCGGTGCACCCGGTCGAAACCCAGCCAGCGCCGCGCTGGGGAAGGCAATGATTCAAACGATTTGGGCCATCGGCGGATATTGACGCACCGATCGACGCTGACTAGGGTCCGCGCGCTTGCGGCAGCCGGCAAGCGCGCATGCCCAGTTTCCGTATTTCGCCCTTTATGTCGTCAATCGACAAACGGACCGAGCCTCGCTCTGCTAGTGAACGCTCCAAATTTTTCATCAGAGAGGTGAGAAGCACATGAAAGTTCTCGTCCCGGTCAAACGGGTTGTCGATTTCAACGTGAAAATCCGGGTCAAATCGGACGGTTCGGGAGTCGAGCTGGCCAATGTGAAGATGTCGATGAACCCGTTCGACGAAATCGCGGTCGAGGAGGCGATCCGGCTCAAGGAAGCCGGCAAGGCCGACGAGATCGTCGTCGTTTCGATCGGGCCCCAGCAGGCGCAGGAGACGCTGCGCACCGCGCTGGCGATGGGCGCCGACCGCGCCATCCTGGTCAAGACCGACGGTGAGACCGAACCGCTCGGCGTCGCCAAGGTGCTGAAGGGCGTGGTCGAGGCGGAGCAGCCCGGCCTCGTCATCCTCGGCAAACAGGCGATCGATGACGACGCCAACCAGACCGGCCAGATGCTGTCGGCGCTGCTCGGCTGGAGCCAGGGCACCTTCGCCTCCAAGATAGAGATCGACGGCGACAAGGCCCGCGTGACGCGCGAGGTCGACGGCGGCCTGCAGACCGTTGAGCTGAAGATGCCGGCGATCGTGACCACGGACTTGCGGCTCAACCAGCCGCGCTACGCCTCGCTGCCCAACATCATGAAGGCCAAGAAGAAGCCGCTCGACGAGAAGACGCCTGCCGATTTCGGCGCCGACATCACGCCGCGCCTCACCGTCTTGAAGACCGAGGAGCCGGGCGGCCGCAAGGCCGGCGTCAAGGTCAAGACCGTCGCCGAACTGGTGGACAAGCTGAAAAACGAAGCCGGGGTACTGTAACGGATTCAGACGAGGCCGGTCTGCAAACGCCGGTCTTCTCCGCTTCCGGTGCTCACGTACTGAAGTACGCTCCGCTCCGGTTCTCGAATCCCAACGTTTTCGACTCGGCCTGACCTGAATCCCGGAGCGGGCTCGAAAGTAAGGAAAAACAAATGGCTATTCTCCTGATTGCCGAACACGACAATGCCAGCCTTTCGGAACAGACCGCGAAGGCGATGAGCGCTGCCCTCAAAATCGGCTCGGACGTGCATATCCTGGTCGCCGGCAAGGGCGCCAAGGCGGCCGCCGACGCCGCCGCGAAGCTCCAGGGCGCGACAAAGGTGCTGCTGGCCGAGGCGGACGAACTCGAACAGCGCCTCGCCGAGCCGCTTGCCGCGCTCGTCGTCTCGCTCGCCGCCAACTACGATACGATCATCGCGCCGGCGACCTCGTCGGGCAAGAACGTCGCGCCGCGCATTGCCGCCTTGCTCGATGTCGCCCAGATCTCGGAGATCATCGAGGTGATCGCCCCCGATACGTTCAAGCGTCCGATCTATGCTGGCAACGCCATCCAGACGGTGAAGTCGGGCGAGGCGAAGAAGGTGATCACTGTCCGCACCGCTTCCTTCCAGGCTGCCGGCGAAGGCGGCTCGGCTCCGGTCGAAACGGTCGCCGCTGCGGCCAATCCAAGCCTCTCGACCTTCATCGAAAACAAGCTCTCGGGCACCGACCGTCCCGAACTGACCTCGGCGAAAATCATCATTTCGGGCGGCCGCGCGCTGGGCTCCTCGGAGAAGTTCAAGGAGGTCATCCTGCCCGTCGCCGACAAGTTGGGCGCGGCGGTCGGCGCCTCCCGCGCCGCAGTCGACGCCGGCTACGCGCCGAACGACTGGCAGGTCGGCCAGACCGGCAAGGTCGTGGCTCCCGATCTCTACATCGCCTGCGGCATCTCCGGCGCGATCCAGCACCTCGCCGGCATGAAGGATTCGAAGGTCATCGTCGCCATCAACAAGGACGAGGAGGCGCCGATCTTCCAGGTCGCCGATTACGGCATCGTCGGCGATCTCTTCGTTATCCTGCCGGAACTTGAAAAGGCGCTCTGAGCACTTTTTGAGCAGTTATCAAGCCCCGTCCCGAGACGATCGGGACGGGGCTTTTCATTGTGCGCCCCGGCCGACCGGACGATAACGCGGCCGATCTTTGACGCCTGTCCGAAAGTCTGCAAACTTTTCGGGATCGTGCTCTAGACGAAACCCACCCAGTCCTTCTAGTTTGCACTGCACAAAAAACGGGCGGCAAGCCTTTTTGACGGGACCAGTGTCATGACCAGCAACATCGAGACGATCGGCATCATCGGCGCGGGCCAGATGGGCAGCGGTATCGCGCATGTGGCCGCACTCGCGGGCTACAAGGTTTCGCTGTTCGACATTTCCGGTGAGAACATCGAAAAGGGCATCGCCACGATCAGCGGCAACATGGCGCGGCAGGTCGGCGCCGGAAAGCTAGACGACAAATTGCGCCAGCAGGCGATGGCGCGCATCTCGGCAGCCCCTTCCATGTCGGATCTGGCGGGCGCGGATCTCGTCATCGAGGCTGCGACCGAGGACGAAACCGTCAAGCGCAAGATCTACAGCCAGCTCTGCCCGCAGCTCAATCCCGAGGCGATCCTCGCCACCAACACCTCTTCCATCTCGATCACGCGGCTGGCCTCGGCGACCGACCGGCCCGAGCGCTTCATCGGCATCCACTTCATGAACCCGGTTCCGGTGATGAAGCTGGTCGAACTGGTGCGCGGCATCGCCACCGAGAACTCGACCTTCGAGACCGCCAAGGACTTCGTCCACCGCCTCGACAAGACCATAACCGTGTCGGAGGATTTTCCGGCCTTCATCGTCAACCGCATCCTGCTGCCGATGATCAACGAGGCCATATACACGCTCTACGAGGGCGTCGGCTCGGTCGAGGCGATCGACACGGCCATGAAGCTCGGCGCCAACCATCCGATGGGTCCGCTGCAACTCGCCGATTTCATCGGCCTCGACACCTGCCTGTCTATCATGCAGGTGCTGCATGACGGATTGTCGGATTCCAAATACCGGCCCTGCCCGCTTTTGGTGAAATATGTCGAGGCCGGCTGGCTCGGACGCAAGACGGGCCGCGGCTTCTACGACTATCGCGGCGAGCATCCGGTTCCGACACGGTGAAATCCGCGACCCGAACGCCGGCTCGTGCTCAGTGGAGCACCTGCCGCCGCTCGGCCTCGGCGGTACCCGACAATTGCACGCGATTGCGTCCGGACTCTTTCGCCTCGTAGAGCCGCTGGTCGGCGACGCGGAAAAGATCGCTGAAATCGATCCGCGCCTCATAGACCGCGCCACCGACGCTGACTGACAGCGGGCAATTCGTTCCGTTGGGCAGGAACGCCGCCTCGGCGATGGCGCGTCGGATGCGCTCGGCCACATCGGCTGCGTTCGGCTCGGTTGCGCCCGGCAGGAACACGCCGAACTCCTCGCCGCCGAGCCTGCCGACGAGATCGCCGCTGCGCACCGAGGAGCGGATCGAGCGCGAGATGATGCGCAGCGCCTCGTCGCCCTGGCCGTGGCCGAACCGATCGTTGATCGACTTGAAATGGTCGGCGTCGATGACCAGAAGCGCGCCGGCGCCTTGGGGCTTCCGCCCGCCGGCTTGCAGCAGCCGCTCGTCGACCTGCGACGAGAACGCGCCGCGATTGAGGCATGACGTCAGGCTGTCGGTCGAGGCCAGAACGTTGAGCTTATAATTGACGATCTTCAGTTCGCGCAGCTTGAGCGTCAGGTAGAAGAACAGCGGTCCGGCGAGGATGACCGGGATGATCGCCGCGCTGATCAGTCCCTGGCGCATGGCGTCGGGCGCGAAGTTGCGGAATGCCACATAGTTGAAGGCCAGCGACACGGCCATGCAGCCGAGCGTGCCGAGCACTGTCCAGCGCGCAAGCTTGATCCAGCTGCGGACTGATATCTTCCTCAGATCGGTTGCCAATGGCGGGGGCTCCAGACTTCCGTGAGGGAAGCCTTACCAGCCCGCGGTGAACAGAGGGTTAGCGGGCTAACGAGTGACAGTGGAACACAGCTTCCGCCGTTGGCCGTGGGGGCGCTTGGCGCTCCTATGCCACCCTTTTCCTGCCATCATCGAACCAGTGCAGCTTCTCCGCCTTCGCCACCACGCGCAGCTGGTCGCCGGGCCTGGCGGTGGCGCGGCCGTGGACGCGCACGACGATGCGGGTTCCGGCGGCGGCGCAGTAGAGGAAGCTTTCGGCGCCGACGGGCTCGACGGCTTCGACAGATGCAGGGATGGCCAATGCACCCTGCGGAGCTTCCGCGCCATGGGTGACGTCGGCGTCCTCCGGGCGGAAACCGAGAATGGCCGCGGCTTGCGGGGCGAAGACGACGGGCGTGCCGTCGGCCAGCTTCGGCGTGTCGCCGCCACGTGTCAGGTCCAAAAGGTTCATCGGCGGCGCGCCGATGAAGCTCGCGACGAAGGTCGAGGCCGGCTTTTCATAGATGTCGAGCGGATCTCCGATCTGTTCGACGAGGCCGGCATTCATGACCACGAGCTGGTCGGCGAGCGTCATCGCCTCGAGTTGGTCGTGCGTGACATAGACGGATGTGACGCCGAGCGCGCGCTGGAGGTTCTTGATCTCGACCCGCATCTGACCGCGCAATTTGGCGTCGAGGTTGGAGAGCGGCTCGTCGAACAGGAAGACCTTCGGGTTGCGCACGATGGCGCGGCCCATGGCGACGCGCTGGCGCTGGCCGCCGGAAAGCTCGCGCGGGCGGCGGTCGAGCAGCGCGGAAAGCTCCAGCGTCTTTGCCGTCTCGCGCACGCGTTTGTCGATCTCGTCCTTGGGAGTGCCACGATTGCGCAGGCCGTAGGCCATGTTGTCGTAGACCTTCATGTGCGGGTAGAGCGCATAGTTCTGGAACACCATGGCGATGTCGCGCTCGGTCGGGCCGATGGCGTTGACCACCTTGCCGTCGATCGAGACCGTGCCGGCCGAGATCGATTCCAGCCCGGCGATCATGCGCAGAAGCGTGGACTTGCCGCAGCCGGACGGGCCGACCAGCACGCACAGCGCCTTGTCGGGAATGGTGATGGAAACGCCCTTCACCGCCTCTACGCCGCCGGCGTAGATCTTCTTCACGTCCTTCAGGTCGACTGTCGCCACGCTCTCACTTCTCCGTCTCGACAAGGCCCTTGATGAACAGGCGCTGCATAAAAATGATGACCGCGACAGGCGGCAGGGCCGCCAGCACCACGGTAGCCATGACGAGGTTCCATTTCGGGTCCGTGTCGGCCTCCACGGCCATGCGCTTTATGCCCATCACGATCGTATAGTAATCGGTGTCGGTCGTGATCAGCAGCGGCCACAGATACTGGTTCCAGCCATAGATGAAGAGGATGACGAACAGGGCCGCCATGTTGGTCCGGCTGAGCGGCAGCAGAATGTCGCGAAAGAATTTCAGCGGCCCTGCCCCGTCCACGCGCGCGGCCTCGACGAGTTCGTCGGGCACGGTCAGGAAGAACTGGCGGAACAGGAAGGTCGCAGTCGCCGACGCGATCAGCGGGATCGACAGGCCGGCATAGCTGTTCAGCATCCCCAGATTGGCCACGACCGCGAAGGTCGGCATGATGCGGACCTCGACCGGCAGCATCAGCGTCACGAAGATCGCCCAGAAGGCGAGCACGCGGAAGGGAAAGCGGAAATAGACGATGGCGTAGGCCGACAGGATGGAAATCGCGATCTTGCCGATGGCGATCGACAACGCCATGACCAGCGAATTGATCATCATCGGCCCGATCGGCGGCGCGCCAGAGGTCGACAGACCCGTCACTAGCATCGAGCTGTAGTTCTCCAGCGCGTGCGGGCCGGGGATCATCGGAAGGATGCCAGACAGGAAATCGTCCTCGGCGAGCGTCGAGGCGATCACCGCGACATAGACCGGAAAGGCAACGATCGCGACGCCGAGAATCAGCACCAGATGGGTCAGGAAGGTCAGCAGGGGCCTGTTTTCGATCATCGGTCGCTCCTCAATACTGGACGCGCCGCTCGATCCAGCGGAACTGGATCATGGTCAGGACGACGACGATGGTCATCAGAATGACCGATTGCGCCGCCGAGGAGCCGAGATTGAGGCCGAGCACGCCGTCGTCAAAAACCTTGTAGACCAGGATGTTGGTCGCTCCGGCCGGCCCGCCCTCCGTTGTGGCGTGGATGACGGCGAAGGTGTCGAACATCGCATAGACGACGTTGACGACCAGAAGGAAGAATGTGGTCGGCGAAAGGAGCGGGAAGACGATCGTCCAGAACCGCTTGAAAGGGCCGGCGCCGTCTATTGCGGCGGCCTCGATCAGGGAGCGCGGGATCGATTGCAATCCGGCGAGGAAGAACAGGAAATTGTAGGAGATCTGTTTCCAGCTTGCCGCGAGGATGACGAGGATCATCGCGTCGGTACCGGACACGCGGTGATTCCAGCTGATGCCGAAGTAGGAAAGCACGTAGGGCAGAATGCCGATCGAGGGGTTGAACATGAACCACCACAATATGCCGGCGACAGCCGGCGCAACCGCGTATGGCCAGACCAGCAGGGTTGTGTAGCCCTTACCCGACCAGATCAGGCGGTTGACGCAGACCGCGAGCAGCAGCGCCGTCGACATCGAAAGGAACGCGACCGACAGGGCGAAGACAAGCGTAACGGAGAACGAATTCAGGTAGGCGGGATCGGCGAACAGGCTCGTATAGTTGTCGAACCAGATGAACGTCGTTTTGAAGCCAAAGGCGTCCTCGCGCAGAAAAGACGTGTATACGGCCTGCGCCGCCGGCCACAGGAAGAAAACGCCGGTGATCGCAAGCTGCGGAAGAAGCAGCAGGTAGGGCAGGAACTTGTTCGGGAAGATCGTCCGCTTGGTCTGCATAGGCCCCCGGTCGGCGATTGCGCTCAGGCGATGCCGGACCCGCGCAAGAGCGCGGGCCCGGCAGCAACATCAAGGGCCTATTTGTTGGCCGCTTCGAACTCGCGGAGGATCTTGTTGCCGCCTTCGACGGTGGCATCAAGCGCTTCCTTTGCGGTTTTGGAGCCGGCGAGCAGCGCTTCGAACTCCTTGTCGAGCACGTCGCGGACCTGGGTCAGGTTGCCGAAGCGCAGCCCCTTGGAATTTTCCGTCGGGGTCGCGCGGGTCATCTGCTTCAGTGCAACATCGGAACCGGGGTTCTTTTCATAGTAGCCTTGGCTCTTCCCGAGTTCCTGCGCGGCGGGCGTAATGGGCAGATAGCCGCTGAACTGGTGCCAGTCAGCCTGGACTTCAGGCTTGGACAGGTAGCTGAAGAACTTGGCGGCGCCCGCATATTCCTCGTCCGGACGGCCGTTCAGCACCCACAGCGTGGCACCGCCGATGATCGAATTCTGCGGCTCCTTGATGACATCGTCGTAATAGGGAAGCGGCGCGAACCCAACCTCGAATTCCTTGGCATTGTTGATGACTGCAGCGCGTGCCGCTGACGAGTTCATGTAGACCGCGCATTCCTGGGTGTAGAACAGCGGCGGGGCGTCGTTGCCGCCTACGGGACCGCCATATTTGAAGAGGCCGGCATCGTGCCACTTCTTGAGGTTCTCCCAGTGACGGACCTGGACGTCGCCGTTGAAGGTGAACTCGGTGTCCAGCCCATCGAAGCCATTGGCCTTGGTGCCGTAGGGCTTGTCGTGGATGGCCGAAAGGTTCTCGAGCTGGATCCAGGAGATCCAGGCGCTGGTCATGCCACACTTCGCGGCGCCGGATTCCTTGATCTTGGTCATGGCCGCTTCGAGTTCGGGCCAGGTCTTGGGCGGCGCGTTGGGGTCGAGCCCGGCTTTCTCGAAGGCGTTTTTGTTGTAGTACATGATCGGCGTCGACGAGTTGAACGGCATCGACAGGATGTTGCCTTCGGAGTCGGAGTAGTAGCCGACGACCGGCGACAGATAGCTTGCTGGATCGAAGGGCTCGCCCTGATCAGCCATCAGCTTGTAAACGGGATAGACGGCGCCTTCGGCGGCCATCATCGTGCCGGTGCCGACCTCGAACACCTGGACGATCGCGGGCTGCTGCTTGGCGCGGAAAGCCGCGATCGCTGCGGTCAGGGTCTCCGGATAGGTGCCCTTGAAAACCGGTACAACCTTGTAATCACTCTGCGATTCATTGAACTTCGTAGCGATTTCCTCGAGCTTCGCGCCGAGTTCGCCGCCCATTGCATGCCACCAGGAGATTTCCGTGACGGCGAATGCGGACGATGTCGAAAGCAGGGTGACTGCGGCGGCAATACCGGCCGCAAAGCCTTGAAATTTCATGTTTCTCTCCCGTTTATGGTTGGCAAGATGGCTGGTCTTGCGGAGGGGAGTATCGGTCGATTGTGACAGTGGGACAATGGTTTTGTTGCCGCTTCGTGAATTCATGTGTATTTCGGATGGAGTTCGTTTCGACAACCAAGAACTTGGCCGCCTAACCGGCCATGGACGATCGCCCTGGGAACCTTTGGCCGGGTGCGCGGCTTAATCGGCGATAGCGGGAAGCGCTGCCGATGTTTGACTGGTTGAAGCGAGGCGAGCCGGCTCCGGAGCCGCGCAAAGGCATGCCGAGCCCGCGCCTTGACGAGGCGGAGTTCAAGCGGCGCTACCGGGAGCGATTCTACGATCCCGCCTTCGACAAGGTTGCCGCGGAGGTGGAGGCGGTCGCCGAGATCGCCTGGCAGGCCTATGCGCAATCCCGCAAGAGCCCGCGCACCCGCAAGGCGGGCGAGGGCTATGCCGACCCGGATTACGACCTGTCGGTCGAATGGATCGCCGCGAAGGAGGCGATCCATTCGGCCCAGCGCCGGCACGACGAGAATGGGGCGGCGCGCCGCATTCTGATCGTCAACGGCTCGTCACGCAGCGAGCACACCTGCCCCGGCGAAATGTCGAAGAGCTACCGCCTTGCCGTCATCGCGCGCGAAGTGTTCGAGACAACGCCCGACTTCGAGGTCGAGTTGCTGGATCTCGCCCGGCTGGCGTCGGAGTACGGCCGCGACATCCACCCCTGCAAGGCCTGCTTCTCGACCTCGGCCGCGCTGTGCCACTGGCCGTGCTCCTGCTACCCCAACCATTCGCTCGGCCAGGTGCAGGACTGGATGAACGACATCTATCCAATGTGGGTCGCCGCGCACGGCGTCATGATCGTCACGCCGGTGAACTGGTACCAGGTGTCCTCGCCGATGAAGCTGATGATGGACCGGCTGGTGTGCGCCGATGGCGGCAATCCCGACCCGACCGCCACCCATGGCAAGGACGCAAAAAAGGCGAAAGAACTGGAGCTGAAAGGCTGGCCCTATCCGCGGCACCTGGCCGGCCGGCTGTTTTCGGTGGTCGTGCACGGCGACGTGGAGGGCGCCGAAAACACCCGGCGTGCCGTATCCGACTGGCTGAAATTCATGCACCTCATACCCGCCGGCCCGAAGGCCGAGCTCGACCGCTATATCGGCTACTGGAAACCCTACGCGACCAGCCACGACGAGCTCGACCAGGACGAAGCCGTACAGGAAGAGGTCAGGAACGCCGCGCGCACGCTATTGACCGCGGTGCTGGCCCAGCGCGACGGCAAGCTGGCCGCCGCCGGGCAGATGCTTTCAGAGCCGAGGCAGAAGTAGCTGCCGACTGGCTCGTGCGGCTGCGCCGTATAAATCGTGCGTCAACCGCCGAGCGCCACGCCGATCAGCTTCTTGGCATCGTTGCTCGACCATTCGGCCGGGCCGTTCATGTGGGCGAGCAGGCAGCCTTCGCCGTCGACGAGCAGCGTGACAGGCAGGCCGAGCGCCAGGCCGCGCGTCTTGAGTTCCTCGAACGCCGCCATCGTATTGTCGCGGTAATAGCCGAGCGCCTCGACGCCGGTATCGGCCAGGAATTTCTTCGGCTTGGCGTCGTCGCCGGTGTCGACATTGACTGCCACCACCTCGAATTTTTCGCTGCCTAGTTCTTTCTGCAAGGCGTCGAGCGCCGGCATTTCGGCGCGGCATGGCGCGCACCAGGTCGCCCACAGATTGACCAGCAGGGTTTTGCCGGCGCGGTCGGCGAGCGTCATGGGCTTGCCGTCCGGCGCGTTGAAGGCGAGCGTCTTAAGGGATTGCGGCGGGTCGGCAGGCCGCATAGCTGCGACTTCGCCGGTGGCCGCGGCCGCCACGGTCCTGGCGCGTTCGGCCTTTGCCCCGCAGAGCTTGGCGTTGGCATCGGCATTGACCACGTCGCCCGCCGCGGATGGCGGGGCGTTGTTGCCAGACAGGGTGACGCTGACATATACCGCCACGGCGCCTGCCAACGCCCCCGCAAGCGCGGCCACGGCCAGCAGCCGCGGGACAGGTATCAGTTTCTTTCGATCTGCCATTTTCAGTTCAATCTCCGGAGCCCGGTTAGCACGATGAGCGACAAGAAGGCCAGCAACGCCATGTGGGGCGGACGTTTTGCCTCGGGCCCGGCCGCTATCATGGAGGCGATAAACGCCTCGATCGGCTTCGACAAAAAGCTCTACGCGCAGGACATTCGCGGCTCGATCGCGCATTCCGAGATGCTGTCCGAGACGGGCATTATCGAGCGCCAGGATCAAGAGAAAATCGCTCACGGCTTGAACACGATTTTGGCAGAGATCGAGGCCGGCGATTTCGAGTTCTCGACGAAGCTGGAAGACATCCACATGAATATCGAGGCGCGGCTGGCCGAGCTGATCGGACCGGCGGCGGGGCGCCTGCACACGGCGCGCTCGCGCAACGACCAGGTGGCGCTGGATTTCCGGCTCTGGGTCAAGGATGAACTGTTTCGCGTCGCCGAGGCGCTGAAGGGGTTGATCGCCGCGTTCCTGACGCGCGCCGAGCACCATGCCGCGACCGTGATGCCGGGCTTCACCCACATGCAGACGGCGCAGCCTGTGACCTTCGGCCATCACTGCATGGCCTATGTCGAGATGTTTTCGCGCGACCTTTCGCGCGTTCGCGACGCGATCGAGCGCATGGATGAGAGCCCGCTGGGTGCTGCCGCCCTTGCCGGCACCGGCTTCCCGATCGACAGGCAGATGACCGCCAGGGCGCTCGGCTTTCGCGAACCGACCCGCAATTCACTGGACAGCGTTTCCGACCGCGATTTCGCGCTGGAGTTCCTGTCGGTCGCTGCGATCTGCGCCACCCATCTGTCGCGGCTGGCGGAGGAGATCGTCATCTGGTCGACGCCGCAATTCGGCTTCGTGAGGCTTTCGGATTCCTTCTCAACGGGGTCGTCGATTATGCCCCAAAAGAAAAACCCGGACGCGGCCGAACTGGTGCGCGCCAAGACCGGCCGGGTCAACGGCCATCTGATTGGGTTGCTGACAGTCATGAAGGGCCTGCCGCTGACCTATTCCAAGGACATGCAGGAAGACAAGGAAGCTGTGTTCGACGCCGCCGAGACGCTGGACCTGATGCTGGCCGCGATGACCGGCATGGTCGGCGACATGGAGATCAACGAGGCGGCGATGAAGAAGGCCGCCGGCTCCGGCTATTCGACCGCGACCGACCTCGCCGACTGGCTGGTGCGCACGCTCGGCTTGCCTTTCCGCGAGGCGCATCACGTGACCGGCGCTATCGTGGCGCTTGCGGAAGCCAGGAAGCTCGGGCTGGAGAAGCTCAGCCTCGGGGATCTGCAGTCGGTCCACCCGGGCATAACCGACGACGTGTTCTCGGTGCTTTCGGTGCAGAATTCGGTGAAGAGCCGCACCTCCTTCGGCGGCACCGCGCCCGCCGAGGTGAGGAAGCAGATCTCGATATTGGAAGAAGCGGCTGGGCAAGGCTTAAGGGCTGGATGGAAACGGACGATATCTTTGAACGATACGCTGACGGCGGCAGGGCCAACCTAAGCTTGAGTCTTATCCCCGACGAGGCCGGAGAAGAAGGCTCGGTCCCGCTAGTGCTTATACAGGCCCCAGCGAATGGGCTGCGGCTGCTAGGCGAACTTCTTATCGCGATCGCGGATAGCGACAACGAACGGCATAGGCAGGCGAGCCCGCAGGGCTCCGGAGATTTTCACTTCGACCCGTCATCGGAGTTCGGTTTCTACATCAATCGATTGGACGAGTAGTTGACGCGTACAGCGATTTGCCGGGGTGCAATGGCTGAAAAACTTCGCTAAAAGCGGCAGGCTGATTTTCTCGGGACGGATGGCGCGATGACCGGAAGCAGGATTTTGACGAGCTTGGTGCTTCTGGCGGCACTCGGCGCGGTTTCGGCCTGCGGCCGCAAGGCGCCGCTCGACACGCCCTATCAAGCCGCAATCGATGCGCGAAAGGAAGCGGAGAAGGCAAAGCAGCCGCTGCCGCCGAAGCCCGCGAAACCGGTCGAGGACAGGCCGTTCATTCTCGACAAGCTGCTATAGCCATTTTCCGGACGTACACCTCGTGAACCATTTCGATTACCGCGACGGCGTGCTGCACGCCGAAGATGTCGCCCTGCCCGAGATCGCGCGGGCGGTGGGAACGCCGTTCTACTGCTATTCGACGGCGACGCTGACGCGGCATTTCAACGTGTTCCGCAAGGCTTTCGAGGGACTGGATCTGCTGGTCTGCTACGCCCTGAAGGCCAATTCCAACCAAGCGGTGCTGACGACGCTGGCAAAGCTCGGCGCCGGCGCCGACGTGGTTTCGGAGGGCGAGTTGCGGCGCGCCCTGGCGGCCGGAATTCCGCCGGAAAAGATCTTTTCTCGGGCGTCGGCAAGACTGCCCGCGAGATGGATTTCGCGCTCGCCGCCGGCATTCTCTGCTTCAACGTCGAGTCCGAACCCGAACTGGAACTGCTTTCGGCGCGCGCGGTTGCCGCCGGAAAGATCGCGCCGGTCTCGCTGCGCATCAATCCGGATGTCGACGCCAAGACCCACAGGAAGATTTCGACCGGCAAGGCCGAAAACAAGTTCGGCATCCCCTGGCAGCGCGCCCGGCAGGTCTATGCGCGCGCCGCCGGACTGCCGGGCATAAAGGTCACCGGCATCGATACTCACATCGGCAGTCAGATCACGGATTTGCAACCTTTCGACGATGCTTTTGCGCTGCTGGTGGAACTGGTTGGCACGCTGAAGGCGGACGGCCACACCATCGAGCACATCGACCTCGGCGGCGGTCTGGGCATCCCCTACCGCACCGACAATTCGCCGCCGCCGCTGCCCGACGCCTATTCGGCGATCGTGAAGAAGCATGTCGGGAAGCTCGGGCTGAAGGTGATGTTCGAGCCGGGCCGGCTGATCGTCGGCAACGCCGGCATACTGGTTTCGGAAGTGATCTTCGTGAAGGAGGGCGACGCGAAGAACTTCCTGATCGTCGATGCCGCCATGAACGACCTGATCCGCCCGACGCTCTACGACGCGTTCCACGACATCAGGCCGGTTGTGCAGCAGCCGGCCGACGCGCCGCGCATGATCGCCGACATTGTCGGGCCTGTCTGCGAAACCGGCGACTATATCGGCCACGACCGCGACCTGCCGCGGCTGAAGGCGGGCGACCTGATTGCGGTCATGACGGCGGGCGCCTACGGCGCGGTCCAGGCAGGCACCTACAATACGCGGCTTCTGGTGCCGGAAGTGCTGGTCAAGGGCGACGCGTTTCATGTCGTGCGGCCGCGGCCGAGCTACGACGAACTGATCGGGCTGGACAGCGTTCCGGATTGGTTTTGAGGTGAACTCCCCTCGAGGGCACGGATACCACCCCCGATCACGTTTTCGCCAGCCGCCTCGCCTTTGCCGTGTTTGCTGCTATCTTTTCGAGTCGTAGGCCGCGCCATCCCGCGCGGCCCATGCTGGAAAGGGCCGATGGTCGAGACGCCCGAAAACAGGAAAGACAACAGTTTTGCCGGACGGCTGGCCCGCACCAGGGTGGCGGTCTGGACCGCGATGGTGGTGGAGCGCGGCTGGCCTCTGGTCCTGCCGCTGGTCGTCGTCGCCAGCCTGTTCGTCAGCCTTTCCTGGCTCGGCGCATTCCGCATCATGCCCGACATGGCCCGTTTCGCAACCATGGCGCTGCTGGCGCTCGCGGCGGTGGCCGCGCTCTATCCGCTGCGCTTCTTCAGGAAGCCGACGACGGCCGAGATCGACCGCCGCATCGAAGCCGCCAACGAATTGCTCCACACGCCGGTGCTGGCGCAGACGGACCGGCTAAGCGGCAAGGAAACAAATTTCTCGCAGGCGCTGTGGCGCGAGCACCAGAAGCGCATGGCCGAAAGGCTGGGCAGGGTCGGCGGCGATCTGCCCAGAACCCGCGTGCCGGAGCGCGACCCGTGGGGCATCCGCGCCGCGGCCGCCCTCCTGCTTTTCGTCGCCTTCGCTTTTTCCTACGGGCCGTTCGGCGGCAGCCTCGGCGACGGTTTCCGGGCGCATGCCGCGCGCGAGACCATCCCGCCGCGCATAGATGCCTGGGTGACGCCGCCGCCCTATACCGGCAAGGCGCCGATCTTCCTGACTGCCGACGCCGACCGCGCTGAGGGCGCGGTGACCGTGCCCGAGGGCAGCAACGTGACGTTGCGGGTGACCGGCGGCCCCGGCGACGAGGCATTGGTTTTCACCGACGGCAGGGGCAACGAACACGAAATCTCGCCTGCGGGCGGCGCGCCGGCCGCGGATGCGCCGAAGCCGGCCGCCGACAACGTCAATACTGGCGCGAAGCAGTTTGCAGCGAAGCTGTCGGGCGACGGCGTGCTGGCGTTGCGGTCGGGCGAAGAGGAACTCGAAAGCTGGGCCTTCGCAGTTACGCCCGACAAGGCGCCGGTGATCCGCTTCGCGGGCGAACCGAAGCGGGCGGTGAACGGCGCGTTCGAGCTCACCTACGAGATCGAGGACGACTATGGTGCTGCGTCCGCCAAGGCCGAATTCGCGCTGACCGACAAGCCCGCCGAAGGCGCGCGGCCGCTCTACAAGGCGCCGGAAATGCCGCTGGCCATCCCCCGCCGCGGCAGCGTCGCCGGCAAGGCGAACCGGGATCTCACCGAGCATGTGTGGGCCGGCTCCGGCGTCGAGCTGACGCTGAAGGCGGTCGACGATGCCGGCCAGGAGGCGAGGAGCGAGACCAAGTCGATCACTCTGCCGGAGCGGCCCTTTTCCAATCCGCTCGCCAGAGCGGTCGTTGAATTGCGCAAGATCTTGTCGCTGGACGCCAACCGCAAGCCTTATGTGATCGAACTGATCGACGCGATAACGCTGCGGCCGGAAGACACGTTTGAAAACCTGTCGCACTATCTCGGCATCATGACCGGCCGCACCAGGCTCGAAATGGCCGAGAGCGACGACCAGTTGCGCGACGTGGCGGACTATCTGTGGCAGATGGCGCTGCAGATCGAGGACGGCGACCTCACGGAGGCCGAGAAGCGCCTGCGCCAGGCGCAGGAAGCCTTGAAGCAGGCGCTGGAGGACGGCGCCAGCGACGAGGAAATCGACAAATTGATGAAGGAACTGCGCGAGGCGATGAACGAATTCCTGCGCGAATTCGCCGAGCGCGCCGCGCGCGACCCGAACCTGGCGATGCCCGAGATGCAGCCCGGACAGGAGCTGCGCCAGAGCGATCTCGAGCGGATGATGGACCAGATCGAGAACCTGGCCAAATCGGGCAATCGCGATCAGGCGAAGGATCTCCTGGCGCAGTTGCAGGACATGATGAACAACCTGCAGGCCGGGCGCCAGCAACAGCAGGGCCAGAACGGCCAGCAAAGCGAGATGCGCCAGCAGATGGACAAGCTCGGCGAGATCATGCGCCGCCAGCAGGAGATGATGAACGAGACTTTCCGCATGGACCAGATGCAGCGCGGCCAGCAGCAGCAGGGCCAGCAGGGCGAAGGTCAACAGGGCCAGCAGGGTCAGCAGGGCGAACAGGGTCAGCAGCCCGGCGGCCAGCAGCCGGGCATGACGCCCGAGGAATTCGCCGAGGCGCTGAAACAGCTCCAGGAAGGCCAGGGCCAGTTGCAGGGCGATCTTGAGGGCCTGATGAAGGGCCTCGAAGGTATGGGCATCCAGCCCGGCGAAGGTTTTGGCGAAGCCGGCGAAGCGATGGGCGAGGCCGAAGGCGCGCTCGGCGAAGGCGAAGGCGAACGCGCCGTCGGCGAGCAGGGCCGCGCACTGGAAGCGCTGCGCCGCGGCGCCCAGGACATGATGCAGCAGATGCAGCAGGCCATGCAGGGCGACCAGGGCGAGGGCCAGGAAGGCGGACGCCAGCAGAACGCCGACCGCGACCCGCTCGGCCGGCCGCGCGCCACCACCGGTCCGGATTTCGGCAGGTCGGTCGAGGTGCCCGACGAGATCGACGTGCAGCGCGCCCGCCAAATCCTCGACGCCATCCGCAAGCGGCTCGGCAACGCGCTGTCGCCGGCGCTTGAGAAGGATTATCTCGAACGGCTGCTCGAGCTGAATTAGCGATTCAGGTGGTGCCGGCCTTGGCTGCAAAGGCGACTTCTGCGCTAGCGGCGTCTGTCAGGCCGGCCTAAACTGAGCGTCAAATCCAGGGATCATCGCCCATGCCCACCCTCGGCGCGGTCATACCCATCCTGCGCATCTTCGATATCGACAAGGCGCGAGAATTCTATGTCGGCTTCCTCAGCTTCGAGGTGCAGTGGGAGCACCGTTTCGACGAGAACTCGCCGCTCTATATGGAAGTGGTGCGCGACGGCTGCGCGCTGCATCTGAGCGAGCATTATGGCGACGCCTCGCCGGGTTCGGCCGTCCGCATCCGCGTCGAGGACATCACCGGCCTGCATCGCGAGCTGCGGGCCAGGGACTATCGCTTCGCCAAGCCAGGCCTTGAAGAGATGCCGTGGAAGACGCGCGAAGTGTCGATCACCGATCTGTTCGGCAACCGACTGCATTTCTTCGAGGAAATGGCGGATTACCGGCGTCGGCCGAAGCCGGTGGAGGACTCAACGGTCAGAGCCTTCCATACTCGTGCCGCCGCTTGTACAGTCTGAACTCACTGCCTCGACCCCCCGGCTACGTGGATTCCATGCCGCCGGTCGGGCCATTGCCTGCGCTGGGCACCACCCCGAAATCCTGAGATTTAATACCACTTTCCGCGGTGATGAAGCCATCGGCAGTGAGACCGCGGCGCAGCAACTCACGTACCGCCGCCGCCCTGCTCGGCATACGTTTCTCAAACCGCCAGTTTTCAAGCGCCTCGAGTTCCTCGGCATTCAACATGATCTGCAAGCGTTCGGCCCGCTCAAGCTGTGACATGTCTCATCCTCAAACAAAGACAAAGCCGTAGAGTTAGTAACTTAGGTATCTGCTGCTTTTTGGCAATAGGCTACTTACCTGGCAAAAACACGAAATGCGTATCAAGCGGCAATAGCGGGTATGGTGCTTATGCCGCCAATACATTAAGCTGCTAACTATCTGTTTTCATTAAATAATTTTCGGATTTTCTCTTGATTTGATGGAAGCATGGGCGCATGCTTTGGAGAGAAGTTGTGATTGGTGAAGCCATGAAGACAACATTTTCCAACCGGCTGAGCGAGGACATCATCCGCACTCTGGAGTTTGCGATCCGCGACTTCGGGACGGCCAACGTTTCCGTTCTGGCCGAGCAAATCCGGAAACGGAACGAGGCGGAAAACGTCGCCCTGGAGGACATTGTCGAGAATCTGACCGAGCGGGCGATACTGAGGGGTGCCGCTATCGAATTAGACAGCGCGAGTTTGGAACACTACGAGGACAATCCGCGCGCGCCGTCGTAGGCATGGTCGGCAAAATCCGCGGTAGCGCATGCCTGTCATGCGCTACCGCCCATCGCAGCCGCATCCTTCGCCATGAAGCGCTGGAACGCAGGACGGGTAGTGAGTCGGCCAAGATAGTCCTCGAATATCTGCTTCTTCGGCAGCACGCCCAGGATGTTGATGGCGAAGTGGATGCCGCTGCCGAGTTGGGTGTCGGCGGCGGTGAATTTGTCGCCGGCGATATAGGGCCGCGCGGAAAGCGTCTTTTCCAGATGGCGGACCATGTCGTCGAAGGCGCCGAACGAGAAATCGTTGCTGACATATTCCCAGCCTTGCGCCCGCGCGGCCACGCACGGGTCGAACACGGAATCGCAGTAGACCAGCCAGCTCAGAAAGGCCGCGCGATTGCTGTCGCCGACCGCCGGCGCCAGCCCGGCCTCGGGGAATTTCTCGGTGAGATAGAGGCAGATCGCGGCGCGCTCGGTGACGACGGTGCCGTCATCGACAATGGCTGGCACCTTCTTGTTGGGCTGGATGTCGCGGTAGCTCTCCGGCACGCCGCCCGGCGCGCGTATGTCGACCGGCTCGATCGAAAGGCTGGCCGAGCTCCTCCAGAAACCAGTGGACGCTGGACGAACGGGACCAGGGCGCGTGATGGAATTTGATCATCGTCGTCTCCCTGCAAGCGGCTTCGAAGGCTTGAAGATAGCAGACGCCTCCTGACCGACCAGAGCTTAACCGGCGGCGATCGGGCGCGAGGAAAACGCCTCGCGGATAGCCTCGGCCATGCCGTCGATGGCCTCGCTGCGCACTGGCGGCGCGGTGGAGCACGACGTTGGAGGCATCGATATCGCCAAAACCTTCCGCCGCGGTCAGTTCCCGGCAGTCGGCAGGAATATTGCTGCGCGAGATCGGAGCGACGGCAAGGCCCGACGCGACGGCAAGCTTCAGTCCGCCGGTCGTGTCGCTGGTGTAGGCGATGCGGTAGGCCAGGCCGCGCTGCTCCAGCGACTTGATGGCGAAATCCTTGCACCAGCCGGCCCGGCTGTAGAGCGCGACCGGCAACGGCGTCTCTTCATGCGCGGAATGCAGCGTCGAGGTTACCCATACGGTCGGGTCGCGCATCAGGACCTCGCCCTCCGAATAGTCCTGCCATTCGAAGACCACCGCGAGGTCGAGTTCGCCATTGGCGAGCGCCGCCACCTGGCTGGCCGAATGCGCGTATTTGACGGTGATCTCGACCCTGGGATGCCGCCTTGAAAACGCCCCGAGCGCCCGGGCGAGGATCGAATAGCTGTACTCCTCCGGAATGCCGATCCGCACCGGCCCGTCGAGCGGCTCGGCGTGGAGCGACGCCGCCGTCTCGTCGAGAAGCGTCACGATGCGGCGCGCGTTGGCGATCAACTCCCTGCCCTTGCGCGTGAGAAGCACGCCGCGCGGACCGCGCTCGAAAAGTGCGGCCCCGATCGTCTCCTCCAGCCGCTTGATCTGCATCGAGACCGCCGACTGCGTACGCCTGACCTGGTCGCCGGCGCGGGTGAAATTGCCGGTTTCGGCGACGGCCACGAATGTCCGCAAAAGATCGCTGTCGAGATGAATGCCCATGCCGCACATCATAAGAAATGCTGATGGCTGGCATCATTCCTATTCGTTGGAAACATGTCAATCAGTGAGCGATAGTTCCCCCGCGAGATCGGCTGCAACGTGGACGTCAAGGTCCGTATTTGCGCCCACGGTCCTCACTCAAACCCGCTGCCGAACCGGCCGCGGGTTCTTTTTGGTCGGTCGCAGCCGGGAGGCGCCGCAAAGGCGCTTCCGGCTCGGCAGGCTAGCGATATGTCGTCAAACAGGGCTCGCCGGCAGGAATCCATGCAGAACCGCACCACCCTCGGCATCGTCAGCCTCTGCTTCGGGGTTCTGGTGTTCTCGCTGCAGGATCCGCTGATCAAAGCGGTATCCAGCGGATATCCGGTAACCGAGGTGATGGCGATCCGGTCGATCGTCGCGCTGCCGATCCTGCTTGTGGTCGTGCACATGGATGTCGGCCTCGGCGCGCTGCTTTCCAGGCGCTTCGGCCTGTTGACCCTCCGGGCGACGATCCTGTTTTCGTCTTACACCGTCTATTATCTGGCCATAGCCGCCCTGCCGCTGGCCGACGCGATCGCGCTGTATTTCATGGCCCCGCTGTTCATCATGGCGCTGGCCGGTCCGTATCTCGGCGAGCGCGTCGCGTGGCAGACGCTGGCCACCGTGCTGGTCGGCCTGGCCGGGGTGCTGGTGATGTTCAGGCCCGGCGCGGGCCTGTTCGACTGGGCGGCGCTGCTTTCGCTTGCATCAGCGGCTCTCTACGCCCTTTCGCAACTGATGGCGCGAAAGCTCGGCGACACGGAATCCTCGACGATCATGGCGTTCTACCAGAACGCCGTCTATCTGGTCGGCGCTGCGCTCGCGGCGGGCCTGTTCGCCGCCGCCGGGATCGAGAACGCCGCGCACCCGAGCCTGCAGTTCCTTGTGCGGCCTTGGGTTTGGCCGGCGACAAACGACTTCCTGATCATGGGTGCGTGCGGTCTCGTCGCTTCTGCCGGCATGATCCTGCTCAGCCAGGCCTACCGGCTCGCGCCGGCCAACAGCGTCGCTACGTTCGAATATACCGGCATATTGTGGACGCCGCTCTGGGGCTTCCTGTTCTTCGCCGAAATGCCGCGGGAAACGACCGTCGTCGGCGCGGCGCTGATTGTCGGCGCGGGTCTGTTCGCGCTGAACGCTCGGCCAGCTTCCCGGGTCGCGGCGTAGCTTGGAGCGCCGCGCGCCCTTTCGGACGCGCAAACGACGCTAAAACTCTGAATACGGCGCATGATTCGGTCCGAAAACACGATTCCGGTTTACGGGCTCATGCGCGCACACTTTTTTTCGCCGCATCGCGGCCCTATCTACCGGGACCAGACACAGCTCCGGCGACATCCCTTGAAAAAACCGAAACCTGCAAAGCGTGCCCTTCTCATCGTCAACCCGCGCGCCCGGCGCGGCACCGGCTCGGTCGCCGCAGCGGTCAAGGTGCTCGAAGGCCGCGGCATCGCCGTAGCCGAGGTTAAGGCAGGCGAAGACGAAACGATGTCCGACCTGATCATGGCGCATCGTACAGAATGCGACCTCGTCGTCGTGGGCGGCGGCGACGGCACGCTGAACGCGGCCGCGCCGGCGCTGGTCGAGACGGGGCTGCCGCTCGGCGTGCTGCCGCTCGGCACCGCCAATGATTTCGCGCGCACGGTCGGCATCCCGGAGGATCCGGTAAAGGCCGCGGAGCTGATCGCCGGCGGCAAGCCCCGCCCCATCGACCTCGGCGAAGTCAACGGGCATTTCTTCTTCAACGTCGCCAGCATCGGCTTCAGCGCCGAACTGGCGAGCGACCTGACCGAGCACGCGAAGAAGCGCTGGGGCAAGCTCGGCTACGCAATTGTGGCAGCCCGCATCCTCGCGCGGTCGAGGCTGTTCACCGCCCATCTCGACCATGACGGCACCACCGAGCGGATCCGCACGATGCAGATCTCGGTCGGCAACGGCCGGCACTATGGCGGCGGCATGACCGTCGAGGAAACCGCCACCGCCGACGATGGCAAGCTCGACTTCTACAGCCTGGAGGTCGACCACTGGTGGAGGCTCCTGGCGCTGCTGCCGAGCCTGGAGAAAGGGAACACACGGGCGCTGGGACGACGTGCGCGCCTTCCAGACTACGGAAGTGACGATCCGCACCAGCCGCCGCCGGGCCGTCAATACCGACGGCGAACTCAGCACCTTCACGCCGGCGCATTTCCGCATCCGGCCAAAGGCGATCTCGGTGTTCGCGCCGCCCAAGGGAGAGGTTGCGAAGTGAGCCTCTCGGGAATTATCGGAACCAGGATTCATCCCGCTCGTTTTATTGATCACCCGTTTTCCACAGGGCGGGTGAGGTCGAGCCCGGAGGCGTCCCTTGCCGCTGCGCCGGGCTCGATTTTGTTTGACTGGCGTCGGTCCGAAACTGGACACGGAACAGTTTGATTCCGTGGCTGTTTTGCCGTCATGGCAAGATACTTCTTCGACTTGCGCGACAATGACCGGCTACTCCCTGATACTGAGGGAACGGCTGGACAGCCTTGATGCTGCCCGTCAATGGGCCGTATCCGCTTTATCCGAATACATCAAGGACACCGTCCCGAACGAAAGCCACCGCTCAATCGCTGTAGAAGTCCGCGACAAAGACAGCCGGCCGCTGATGAAAGCCGTCATGGTTTCGAGATCGAGATTTCGAACCGGTAGGTTCCTAGACCGAAGGCGAACTTGTAAACGCCTAGCCATCACAGCACGAATAGCACCTTGACCACGCCGACAAGGGAAGTTCGCGAAAGGCGTGGGCGACGTCCATGCGGTAGCCGACGAAGAAATAATCCGGGCAACCAGACGAATACCCGTGCGGCCTTCAATCGCCCGGCAGTCCCGGGTCGGTTTCGGCCAGCGATTTCCTGTTTTTGAAGGCTCTCCACCAGGCGCTGAGCTTCGGGTAGCCGCCGAGTGTTGTAGCTCCCTCAGTCGAAGCGGTGAAATAAGCGACCATCGCGCCGAAATGGAGATCGGCCAGCGTCAGCCTGTCGCCGGCCAGGAAGTCGCCGCCCTCGGCGATGGATTCCAGCGCGGCCAGCACCCTGTGGGAGCGGGCCAGACCTTCGGCGATCACCGCCTCGTCGGGCGTCCTGTGCCGGGCGTTGAAGACGCGCTGCGAAAACACCTGCCGCACCATCGGCCAGTAGCCGTAGGAATCGGCTATGGCGATGATCTGGTTCATCCGCGCCCTTTCGCGCGGCTCTTCGGGCTGAAGGCTCGGCCCGGGAAACGCCTCGTCGATGTAGCGGCTGATCGCCGTGGTCTCGTAGAGCACGAAGCCGTCATGATCGAGTGTCGGGACGCGCCCGAACGGGTTGAGGGCGAGGTAATCCGGCGGGATCTCGTCGGCGAAGGGATCGATCTCGATGTGGCTCCAGGCGACGCCCTTTTCCAGCATCGTCATGCGCACGATGCGCAGATAGACGCTGTAGCTGTAGCCGTGGAGCGTGACCGCCATGCCGCTCAGGCGTCGCCCTTGACCACGCCGACGAAGGGAAGTTCGCGAAAGGCGTGGGCGACGTCCATGCCATAGCCGACGACGAAATAGTCGGGGCAGTCGAAGCCGACATAATCCGCGTTGAGCGTGGTCTGGCGGCGCATGCGCTTGTCGAGCAGCACGGCGATTGCGCAGCTCTTGGCACCGCGCGACAGCATCAGGTCTCGCGTGAAGGACAACGTCTTGCCGGATTCGAGGATGTCGTCGATCAGCAGCACGTCGCGGCCCTTGACCTCATTGTCGATGTCGCGGAGCACCCGGACCTCGCCACTGGTCGTGCCCGCCCCGTAGCTGGAGATGAAGATGAACTCGACCTCCGGCGACAGGCCGACATCGTGCATGGCGCGGATCAGGTCGGCGGCGAAGATGAACGAGCCCTTCAGCACCGAGATGACCAGAAGGTCGGTATAGTCATGCGCGGCGATTTCCTTGGCGAGCTCGAGATTGCGCCTGGCGATGGTCGAGGCGGAGAACAGCACCTCGATTTGCTTGCCGCGAACGATTGGCATTTGCTCAGTTCCTACTCGCCGAATGTGACCGAGACGGTCTTCACCCCGCTTTTAGGCACGTCGAGCCTGCTCGAAAAGGCAAATTTATCGCCGGGCTTCATCGCGCGGCCTGATGTCCCCAGATTGTAGCGCGTCACGCGGCCGTCATTGGAGGCGACCCTGATCTCCAGCGGAGGCAGATCGGCCGCCGCTGTTCCATCATTGGCCGCATGGCCGTCGATATAGAGAAAGCTATTGCGCCCGGCCGTCTCGATGCGCGATGAAACGCCCGAGATGGTCAGCGCCGCGGCGGGTTGCGGCGCGGCAGGGCGGACCAGGGCGTGCCCGCCCGAAATCCAGAAGGCGGCGACGACGGCGGCCATGCCGAAAATCCAGAATATCGGCCCGCCGCGCACCGGACCCCTGGCAGCGAGTTCGCCGCCGGCGCGGCGCAACATCGCCATGCCGCCGGCGGTCGGTACAGCAGCGGCACGAAATGTGGAGCGATCGGGGTCGCTGTCGGGCGGCGAGACGATCTCGTAGTCGGCGTCGACGATATCGTCGAACGCCGCAGGCGCGGGCCGCGCGGCAGGGGCCGAGGCGGCGGCCATGATTTCGCCGGAAAACGGGCGTGCGGTGCTTTGGTCTGCGATGGACAAGGGCCAGCCTTCGATCTTCCCTGCCGCCGGAGGTAAACGGAATTGGTTAACGCTTCGCTGCCGCCGGGCGGATAAGGCCGCGACCTGCCGGAAAATTAACCTCCGGTTAACCATGCGGACCCATGGTCGAACGAAACAGGCTGCCCGCGTTCGGCGCCCCAACACCCAAGGTTTTTCAGAGTTGATTCGCTTCGAGAATGTCGGCCTGCGCTACGGAATGGGTCCGGAGATTCTCCGCGACATTTCATTTCATATCCCGCAGCGCTCTTTCCAGTTTCTGAGCGGACCTTCCGGCGCCGGCAAGACCACGCTTCTCAGGCTGCTGTTCCTGTCGCTGAAACCCACGCGCGGCCTGATCAACGTCTTCGGCAAGGACCGCTCGCGCATCACCAGGCATGAATTGCCGATGATGCGCCGGCGCATCGGCGTCGTGTTCCAGGATTTCCGCCTGCTCGACCACATGACCACCTACGAGAATGTCGCGCTGCCGCTTCGCGTGCGCGGGCGCGAGGAGGCGAGCTACCGAACCGACGTCATCGAGCTGCTGAAATGGGTAGGCCTCGGCGAGCGCATGCATGTGCTGCCGCCGGTGCTTTCGGGCGGCGAGAAGCAGCGCGCCGCGATCGCCCGGGCGCTGATCGAGCAGCCGGAAATCCTGCTTGCCGACGAGCCGACCGGCAACGTCGATCCGCCGCTGGCGCGCCGGCTGCTCCGGCTGTTCATCGAGCTCAATCGGCTCGGCACCGCCGTCGTCATCGCCACGCACGATCTCGGCCTGATGGAACAGGTCGACGCGCGCCGCATGATACTGTCCGGCGGGAGGCTCGACATCTATGACTGAACTTGCCGAGCAGCATGGCGCGCAAGGCGCGGACGAGGCCAAGCCGGCCAGCGAGCGGGCGCAGCGCAAGATGGCACCGATCGTGCCGTCGCAGAACATCGCCGGACGCGCGCTGATCTCCGTCATCGCCATCATGACCTTCTTGTCCTGCCTGACGCTCGGCGCGGTCACGCTGGTGCGCGACACTGCGTCGGTCTGGGAAAACCAGATCGCGCGCGAGGCGACGATCCAGATCAAGCCCTCGGAAGGGCTCGACATGGAGGCAGCACTCGCCGCCGCCCAGCGCATCGCAAGCGAATTCGCAGGCGTCCGCGACGCCAGGATCGTCGACCGCGAGGCGACGGCGCGGCTTCTTGAACCCTGGCTCGGCGCCGGGCTCAACATCGACGAACTGCCGGTGCCGCGGCTGGTGATCGTGACCATAGACGAGGACAGCCCGCCGGATTTCGCGGCGATGAGGGTGGCGCTCGCGGCCGAAGTCCCGAGCGCCATGCTCGACGACCACCGCACCTGGGTCGACCGGCTTGTCGCGATGGCGCGGACCACGGTGACGCTCGGCATCGCGGTTCTGGTGCTGATGCTGTCGGCGACCGTGCTCTCGGTGGTGTTTGCGACGCGCGGCGCAATGGCCGGCAACGGCCACATCATCGAGGTGCTGCATTTCGTCGGCGCCGAGGCGCGCTTCATCGCCAGCGAATTCCGGCGGCATTTCCTGCTTACCGGCATGAAGGGGGCGGCTGCCGGCGGCGCGGCAGCGGTTATCGTCTTCATCGCCTTTTCCTGGTGGTCGTCGCTGAACCTCGCAACCCCCGAGGCCGACCAGGCGACCGCGCTGTTCGGCAATTTCGCGATCGGGGCGACCGGTTATGCCGGCGTGGCGCTGGTGGTGCTGGTCGTCGGCGCGCTGACGGCCGCGACTTCGCATTTCACGGTCGTGACCTATTTAAGCGATATAGACGTCGGCCGGCCGGATGGAGGCTGACGTGCGGAAACGGTGCACGAAGCGCGATGGCGCTGGTCAAGACGGCGATTCGGGGTTAACCATTCCATGGTGAACGGGCCGAACTCGACCGATGCGATTGCCGCCGCCGGAAACGGCGGCACAGTGCCGGGCGGCCACAAGTCGCCGCGCCGGCTGGTCCCTTTGCTTCGCACCGTAACGTTTTCCCTTGCCGGAGCTGCTTTGCTGTTTGCCGGAGGCTTTGGCCTGTTCGTCAGCCACATTGGCGGCATGGAAACGCCCGCGGATCTGCCCAGCGCCGACGCCATAATCGTGCTAACCGGAGGCCAAGCGCGGCTCGACGCCGGCATCGAACTCCTGAAATCGGGCAAGGGCGAGCGGCTCCTGATCAGCGGCGTCCATCCGGCCGCCGACCGCGACGACCTCCGCGCCGCGACCGGCGGCGACAGGAACCTGTTTTCCTGCTGCGTCGACATCGACCATGCCGCCCTCGACACGATCGGCAATGCCGCAGAAAGCGCAAAATGGGTGCGCAGCCACCATTACGGCAGCGTCATACTGGTCACCAACAACTACCACATGCCGCGCAGCCTTCTCGAAATGGGGCGATACATCGGCGACGCCGAGCTCCAACCCTATCCGGTCGTGAATACCAGGCTCGACAATGGCGGCTGGGCGACCAACCCGGACGCGCTCAGGGTGCTGTTCACCGAATACAACAAATACCTGGTAGCGCTGGCGCGCGGCGTCGTGCCGGTGCGCGCAAGCAGCGAAGACATCGCCACCGCGAACGCTTCTTCGGCGGGCTACCCTCCCCACTAAGGAAGTGGCCCCTATTTTCCTTTTCCCGGCACTTGGTGTAACCAGCGGACGCGTCCCTCGGTCAGGCCTCCTTCATGCTTCAAATCCGCTCGCTGGCTTTCAACATCGCCTTCTACGTCAGCCTGATCCTCCAGATGATCTTCTGGACGCCCTATTACTTCCTCGCGCCGCGCCACCGAGCCTGGTACGTGCCGAAATTCTGGGCGAAGTCGAGCCTCTGGCTGCAGGAAAAGATCGCCGGAACGAAGAGCGAGATCACAGGCCTCGAGAACCTGCCGTCAGGCTCCTACATACTGGCCCCAAAGCACCAGTCGTTCTGGGACACGATCGCCTTCCTGCCGCACATCCCCGACGCGCTCTACATCCTGAAGCGGGAACTGACCTGGATCCCCTTCTTCGGCTGGTACATCATGAAGATGCGGATGATCCCGGTCGACCGGGGCAGCCGCTCGAAAGCGCTGAAGGCGGTGATCGCCGCGACTAGGGCGGAGCTTGCACGCAACAGCCGCCAGCTCATCATCTATCCGGAAGGCACCCGCCGCGCGCCGGGCGACGAGCCGGCCTACAAATGGGGCATCGTCGAACTCTACGCTCAGCTCGACGTTCCGGTGGTGCCGGTGGCGCATGTCGCCGGCCTCTACTGGCCGCGGCGCAAATTCCTGCGCTATCCCGGCACTATCAGGGCGCGGTTCTTGCCGCCGATCCCGCCCGGTCTCGAAAAAGATGAATTCATGCGGCGGCTGGTTTCGGAGACCGAAGCCGCCTGCGACCAGTTCCTGATCGAGGCCGCCCGTTCGGAGAACCCGCCGCCCATGCCGCCGACGGCGGTGAAAAAGCTGCGGGAATTGGGGGTGGAAGTCAACGAGCGGTCAACCGCAACCTGACTTATGTGTCCTCTTCGACGATCGCTCTCGCCTCTGCCTTGATCGGCTTGTACTTGAACGTGGCGCAGATGATCCCGTGGTCGTTGGTGCCGGTTTCCTTGTGGTTGTCGAAATTCAGATGATCGTTGTTGACTGTCATCCCATCGAACATCCAGACGCGTTTCCTGCTGTTGTCGTAAAATTCCTCGCTGACCAGGATGTGGTCGAGCGACTCCATGATGTCCTGGTGGATGTGCGTGTAATACACGTCGCGGGTGTTGCGGTACTCCTGCAGGGTCTGGGCGGTGTAGAGGCTGGTGTCGCCGCCGCCCACCGAATCGCCGACGAGGTACTTCGGCTGCTCCGTCAGTATGTTGGCCGTGTTGCTGTGTTGGCCGTCATTGATGTCCCCGAGTACGATCACCGGTGTACCCGTGCCTTTCATTTGTTCGGAAAGCATGAAGCGCAGCGCCGCCGCTTCCGCTGTTCTTCGAATGGTCGAGATCGCCGACCCCAGGCCAGTCGCGTGCTTCTTGTAGGTGGTTTCGTCGGCCCTGAACCAACTCTCGCGGAATACTTTCGTCGGCGCCTTCGACTTGAAATGACAGACATAGACATGCACGGGATCGAGCGCTTCACGCGGCTTGATCGTAAAATGGAGCACGGGCCGCGAAAAGCTGTCGATATCGACGCGGATATCAGGGTCTGCGGATCGTCTCCCGAGCTTTGCAGCACGAACTTGTCCGGGAAATTGACGATCCAGTCGGGTTCGCTGCTCATCAGTCCCTTGCGCACGATTGCGGCGCAGACGATGCGCTCCCCGATCGCATCCGGCGGCGCAACCACGTCGTATTCGCCGGCCAGGCCCGATGCCTCCACCGCCCTGTTGATCGAAGCCGCGTGCCACAATTCCTGAAACCCGAATATGTCGGGCTGAAGCATGCGAATTACGCGCATGGTCCAATCGATCTTCAGGTCGTATTCGACCTGCGACCAGCCATTCCTGTCCGTATAGACGGGCATGCTCGGTTCGTTAAGGTTGAATAGATTGAAAGTTCCTACCGTCAGCCGCCTCAGGTTCATGTTCTTCCCCACTTCAACTTGGCAGCTATATGCGAAGTTTGTGACAGGCGTGTATAGTAACACCGGAAACCAGATTTAACAACGCAGCTCCAGGGTTCACCGATTCAGGCGGATATTCTTCTGAATCCTTATAGCGAGATCAGGTTCTGCCAAGATAGATCTCTAACCCCCGCCTCCTACCGCCGCGCGGCAACGAGCAGCATCATAGGCCGCTCCCGCTCTTCGGCCAGTTCCGGCTTCGCCTCTATCTGCTCATCCGTCGGCCCCCCATTCCTCGACATGGGAGATGGTGAATCCAGTTCGGATCAGCAGATTGAGAAGCGTTCCGATGGTGCGGTGTTGCTTGATGACGCCCTTGGCGAGCCAATCCGTAGTGCGAGGGCCTTCGGACTGGTAGCCGTTGACAGGCCACGTCTTGCGGCCTTCGGCGTCGGTCAGCCAGTGCGGATGCGCGGGCGCCATGTAGATCGGATGCTCTATCGAGAACACCAGGGAGGCGCCGGGTACAAGGGCGCGATGCACCGTCACGAGCAGCCCGGCCAGGTTCTCGATATAGTGCAGCGTGAGCGAACTGTAGGCCAAGTCGAACGAAGCCTCGGAAAGCTCGAGCCTTTCCAGATCCATTCGCGCGTAAGCAATCTTCGGATCGGACGTCATGGATCGCGCCTGCTCCAGCATTTTTTCCGAGACATCGAGCCCGAGCACCTGCGCCGCCCCGTGCTCGCTCGCCCAGCGGCAGAACCAGCCATAACCGCAGCCGAGGTCCGCGACCCTCAGGCCACGCAAATCCGGGAGCATGGCCTTCAGCGACGGCCATTCGGCCGCTCCCGCCAGACCTTCGACCGAGCGGCCCAGCCGGCTGTAGCCTTCGAAGAATTCCGGATTGTCGTAGATGTTCTGCGTCATTCCAAATGCTCCTCTATTGTCTGGCAGCGCTCAATTGCCCGCCAGCCGCCTCCCCACCGCCTCGAGCCAATGATCCCTGATACCCAGCGCTTCGAGGTGCCGGAGCGTGTTCAGCACATAGTCCTCGTTCTGTCCGGACTTGCCCACCGAACCCGACACGATCGACGCCGCGTCGGCTTCGTCGAGATTACCGGCGTATTGGGCGTGGCCGCGGTCGACGACATAGGTGACCGCCGGGACGGTCTCGCCGCCCGCGAGCAGCACGGGAAGCGTACGTTCGAGATAGACGCTTGTAACCAGCTCGCGCTCGCGCAGATAGGCAAGCACCTCGCCGCGCAATTCGCCGGGCACCCGGAACGCCAGCCCGACGCAGGAGCCGCCGCGGTCCAACCCCAGCACCAGGCCCGGGCGCTCGGGCGTGCCGCGATGCACGAATGAGCGCACGCAGAGCGAACGGCGGTAGCCGAATAGCCTGGCGCGCTGCGTCTCAATATGAGCGAAACCGGGACGCCAGATCAGCGAGCCATAGCCAAAAACCCAAAAATCGCCCATATCGCCAAGCCAACTCCGACCGCACCACGGTTCGGGCCGCACGGTAGAGCATGACCGCGACGGGCGGGAGCGGGATTTCCGGCACAGGCCGAGACAAAGGATAGAGCCACAGCATGGCGACAACCGACACGACCAAACCCAATTACAGCCGCCGTTTCTTCTGGCTCGGCATTGCTGTCGTCGTGCTCTTCGGCGGCTACAGCCTCGGCTGGTTCTGGCTGGCCGGCAGGCTGGAGGCGGAAGCGAAAACCGCGATCGCCGGCCTCAGCCGCGAAGGCGTGGAGGCCGATTGCGCCAATCCGACCGCGCGCGGCTATCCTTTCCGAGATCGGCCTCTACTGCGACAGCGTCAGCTTCTCGGACGCGGCGCAGGGCGTCAGCCTGTCGGCAGGAAACTTCCGTTCGGCAGGCCAGATCTACGACCCTATGCGGCTCGTCGCCGAACTTGACGGTCCGGCGCGCATCGACAGCGCACAGGCTGGCGCATTCGCGCTCGACTGGGACAATCTGCGGGCCAGCGCCCGGCTTTCCTCGCCCCTGCCGCAGCGAATTTCGCTGGAAGGCGCCGGGCTTCGGGCCGAGACCGGCGACGGCGGCCCGTTGCTTGCGGCGGAAAGATTCGAGGCGCATCTGCGGCCGAATGAGCAGAACCTCGACGTGGCGGGAAGCTTCGGCGGACTGGCGCTCGACGCGAGCCTGCTCGACGGCCGCAAGGTGCCGCCGCTATCGGGCCAGTCCGATATCACCATCAACGACGGCGTCCGGCTGATCGGCGAGAAGGTTAAGAGCCTGCGCGGACAGTCCGGCACGATCCGCGAACTGGCGCTGTCTACCGGCGAAGCGACAGGCGTCACGCTGAGCGGGCCGTTCTCGGTAGACGAGGCCGGCCTGATCGACGCCAATTTGAACGTCACCATCCGCGACCCGAGGGGCCTGTCGGCTGTTCTCGCCGATGCGATCCCCGAAAAACGCGATCAGATCGAGCAGGCCTTTTCCGGCCTTGCGATGCTCGGCAACGCACCGTCGCTGCCGCTCAGGATCGCCAAAGGCAGGGCTTCGCTCGGCTTCATCCCGCTCGGCGACATCCCGCCGCTATGACTTTTTCAGCTCGGCGACGGCGTCGGGATGCTCGATCGCCTGGCGGCCGAAATCGGGAACATCGATGTCCTGGCCGGCCTCGATGATCGAACGGCGCACGGCGCGGGTGCGGGTGAACATGTCAAACAATTTGTCGCCGTCGCCCCAGCGTATGGCGCGCTGCAGCGAGGCGAGATCCTCCGAAAACCGCGCCAGCATTTCGAGGATCGCGTCCTTGTTGTGCAGGCAGACGTCGCGCCACATGGTGGGGTCGGAGGCGGCAAGGCGCGTGAAATCGCGAAAACCCGAGGCCGAATATTTGATCACCTCGGTCTTGGTGACCGCCTCGAGATCGTCGGCGGTGCCGACGATATTGTAGGCGATGATGTGCGGCAGGTGCGAGACGATGGCCAGCACCATATCGTGGTGCTCTGGGTCCATCGTGTCGATGTTGGAGCCGCAGCGCCTCCAGAATTCGGACAGTTTTTCGAGCGCCGCGGCATCGGTGCCGGGTAGCGGTGTGAAGATGCACCAGCGGTTCTCGAACAGGTCGGCGAAGCCGGCGTCAGGCCCGGATTTTTCCGTGCCGGCCAGGGGATGGCCGGGAATGAAATGAACATCGGCCGGCATATGCGGCTCGATCTGCGCTATCACCGAACGCTTGGTCGAGCCGACATCCGTGACGATGGCGCCGGGCTTCAGCGCCGGCGCGATCTGCGCCGCGACCTCGCCGGATGAGCCGACCGGCACGGAGATGATGACGAGGTCCGCATCCTTCACCGCTTCCGCGGCGTCGGTCGAATAGGAGTGGCCGAGGCCGAGTTCCTGAGCCAGCGCCAGCGTTTCGGCGCTGCGCGTCGAGATTGCGATTTGGCTTGCCAGCCCCTCGCGGCGGATCACACGCGCCAGCGACGAGCCGATCAGGCCGATGCCCACCAGGGCGATCTTTTCAAACATGGATTCGGACATCTTCGGTCAGCTTTTCAGGAATTCTGTGAGGGCGGCGACTACGCCGCGATTGGCCTCTTCGGTGCCGACGGTCATGCGCAGCGCATTGGGGAACCCGTAGGCGGCCACCCTGCGCAAGATATAGCCGCGCGCCGACAGATATTCGTCGGCGGCCGCCGCCGAATATTTTTCATCATCGGGGAAGTGGATGAGGATAAAATTGCCGACGCTGGGGGTGACGCGCAGGCCGAGCTTCGGCAGTTCTTCGCTGAGCCAGCCCAGCCATCTTTCGTTGTGCGCGACGGTGCGCTCGACATGGGCGCGGTCGCGCATCGCGGCGGCGCCGGCCTCGATCGCCACCGCATTGACGTTGAACGGCCCGCGCATGCGGTTCAGCGCATCGACGACGTGGGCCGGCGCATAGGCCCAGCCGACGCGCACGCCGCCGAGCCCGTGGATCTTCGAGAAGGTGCGGGTCATCACCACATTCTGCGACGACGAGACCAGCTCGATGCCGGATTCATAGTCGTTGCGCCGGACATATTCGGCGTAGGCCGCATCGAGCACCAGAAGCACATGCTTCGGCAGGCCGGCATGCAGCCTGCGCACCTCCTCGAACGGGATGTAGGTGCCGGTCGGATTGTTAGGGTTGGCCAGGAAGACGACCTTCGTCTTCGGCGTCACGGCCGCGAGGATCGCGTCGACATCGGCGGTCTCGTTCGTCTCCTTCGCCACCACCGGCACGCCACCGGCAGCCTGTATGTAGATACGGTAGACGAGGAAGCCGTGCTCGGTGAATACGCCCTCGTCGCCCGGCTGGAGATAACTCTGGGCCAGCAGGCCGATGATCTCGTCCGACCCGTTGGAGCAGACGATGTTTGCCGGGTTGAGCCCATGCGCCTCGGCGATCGTCTCGCGCAGCTTGGTGGCGGAGCCGTCCGGATAGAATTCGAGCCGGCCGGCGGCCTCGCGCGCCGCTTCGATTGCGGCCGGCGAAGCGCCGAGCGGATTTTCGTTCGATGACAGCTTGTGCACCTTGGCGACGCCGGCGGGCGCGGCGCTCTTGCCCGGCACATAAGCTGCTATATCCATGACGCCTGGTTTGGGCTGCGGGCGGCTTTGGTCGATCGGCTGCGTCATGATTAAAGTCCGGGTTTATGGCGGCCGGCATGGCCGGGACGGGAAATACAGGCCGGACGCGGCGTTGTCGAGGCTGTGTCCGGAAGCCGGAACCAAGAAAGCATTGACAGCCCCGCCCCTCACTCCCTAGCTACGGCTCCTTTTGAAGCAGTGGAACTACGCCTCGTATGGCGACGACAACAACAGCGGCAAAAACGGCCAAAGCGGCGTGGGCAAACGAGGCCAACGCTCCGTCGAGCCCTGTCGTGCGCTTCGGCCAGGACAAGCCGTTGCGGCTCGATGCCGGCACTGTGCTGTCGCCATTCCAGATCGCCTATCAGACCTATGGCGAACTCAACGAAGCGCGGTCCAACGCGGTCCTTATCTGCCACGCGCTGACCGGCGACCAGCACGTCGCCAACAGCAATCCGGTGACCGGCAAGCCCGGCTGGTGGGATGTGCTGATCGGGCCGGGCAAGATCATCGACACCGACCGCTTTTTCGTCATCTGCTCCAACGTCATCGGCGGCTGCCTCGGCTCGACCGGGCCGGCCTCGATAAATCCGACGACGGGGAAACCCTACGGCCTCGACCTGCCCGTCATCACAATCCGCGACATGGTGCGGGCGCAGGTGATGCTGATCGACCATTTCGGCATCGACCGACTGTTTTCCGTCGTCGGTGGCTCGATGGGCGGCATGCAGGTTCTGGAGTGGGCGGCGAGCTACCCCGAGCGCGTGTTCTCGGCGCTGCCGATCGCCACCGGCGCGCGCCACTCCTCGCAGAACATCGCCTTCCACGAGGTCGGCAGACAGGCGGTAATGGCCGATCCGGAATGGCAGGGCGGCAAATATTTCGAGACCGGCAGGCGGCCCGAAAAGGGCCTCGCCGTGGCGCGCATGGCGGCCCACATCACCTACCTTTCGGAAACCGCGCTGCACCGGAAATTCGGCCGCAACCTGCAGGACCGCGAGGCGCTGACCTTCGGCTTCGACGCCGATTTCCAGATCGAGAGTTATCTGCGCCACCAGGGCATGAGCTTCGTCGACCGCTTCGACGCCAACTCCTATCTCTACATGACGCGGGCGATGGACTATTTCGACCTCGCCGCCGACCATGGCGGGCGGCTGGCCGATGCCTTCGCCGGCACCAAGACCCGTTTCTGTCTCGTTTCCTTCACAAGCGATTGGCTGTTTCCGACCGAGGAAAGCCGGGCGATCGTGCATGCCCTGAATGCCGCCGGCGCGTCGGTGTCCTTCGTGGAGATCGAGACCGACCGCGGCCACGACGCGTTCCTGCTCGATGAACCGGAGCTTTTCGCGGCGATCCGGGGCTTTCTCCAGTCGGCCGCCCGCGCGCGGGGGCTGGATACGCCGTGAGCGTCAATGTCGCCCACCGCGTCGACCTTCAGGTCGTCGCCGATTTCATCGCGCCGCGCGCCAAGGTGCTCGATGTCGGCAGCGGCGACGGGTTGCTGCTCGAACTCCTGCAGAACGACAAGCAGGTCGACGGGCGCGGCGTGGAACTGTCGCAGCGCGGCGTCAACGAATGCGTATCGCGCGGCCTGTCGGTGATCCAGGGCGACGCCGACCGCGATCTCGTCTTCTACCCGGACAAGGGCTTTGATTTTGTCATCCTGTCGCAGACGCTCCAGGCGACTCGCAACCCGAAACTGGTGCTCGACGAACTGCTGAGGATCGGCGAGCGCGCGATCGTGTCGTTCCCCAATTTCGGCCACTGGCGCGTGCGCTTTTCGCTGTTCTTCTTCGGCCGCATGCCGGTGACCAAGGACCTGCCCTACTCCTGGTACGACACGCCGAACATCCATTTCTGCACCATTCGCGACTTCGTCGCGCTATGCGACGAAGTCGGCGCCAAGGTGGAGAAGGCGACGGCGCTCGACGCCAACGGCCAGAAGATTGGCTTCAATATGCCGTGGTGGTTCTGGAACTTCTTCGGCCAGCAGGCGGTCTTTTTGTTGCGGCGGTAAGGCACTCACATTGCTGCCGACCACAACGTCAATTTTTCCTTGCATATCTCGAAAACCTTGCAATCGAACGCTTTCACAAGCGTTGATTGCACGCGTAAGAGTTGTTTTCCAATAATACCAACAAGCATGGGGAACTTATGAGAAACGGGGCTTGGGCAATTCTTGTCGCAACGATTGTAATGACCGGCTGTGCAACAGCCGAGCAACAGGATGCAAATGCCCAAAAACTACTGAAGGATCCGGCCACACGCCAGCAGCGGTTGGACAAGTGCATATCGACCGTGAAGTGGTGGGATCCGCAAGTTAAGCACGAGGCTGCCGGGCTCATGCGGATTTCAACCGACAAGGTGCCGTCTGTTTTCTGTGAGCGCATGGTGGCTGGCGTGATGACCGGCCGCATCACCAGCAAGGATATGGTAGCGTTGCGCACAGGCAGCGCGACGAACATCTTCAAGATCATCAAGGGAGGCTGACCGTGCGCTGCCGACCTGTTCCTGGAGCCGGCGACGGCGAGAGCTACCTGTCCAGTTCCGGATAAAACCGGTCAGAAAGCCGTCGTCTCGCACCCTCGCCGACGAGGCAGTCGACCGGCGTGCCGGCCTGCGCCGGAACGATCTCAGGATCGGGCGCAACTCCGCTTACTTCCAGGATGAGCTTTCGCCGGATGGCCGTCGCGAATTCCGATGCCGAGCGGATCGACAGCACGAAGGAGCCTGGACCACCTGTAACGCATTCGGCGTAATAGCGGTCGATCGCCGGAAAAATCGGCGACGGCCGGATTAGGATCGGGAGGCCGTTCACGACGATGCCGCTGCTGATCGCGGCATCGCGGGCCTGAACTACCGGGCCGCCGAAATTGTTGGGGCCGTCGCCCGAAATGTCTATGACCCGGCGCGCGCCATCGAAGCCGTTCGTCTCGATCGACGATGCGCCGAAATCCAGGGCCGCCGAGATCGAGGTGCTCCGGAACACGCCCGTCGGCAGGGCTTCGAGCATCTCGGCGAAGGCGCGTGCGCTGGCGTCGTCGTCTATGACCTGCCAAGGCACGACAGCTTGCCGGCGGACGGTCCCTGCCCATTCGAAATAGCTGAGCGCGATGCGGCCGTTTGGCCCGGAAAGCGCTGCCCGCGCGAAATCGGGATGGCGGAGCGCTGCGACATAGCCAGCGCGCTGGATCGCGAACTCTTCGGGATCCATCGATTCGGACGCGTCGACGGCCAGCACCAGTTCCACGTCTACCGCAATGGCGTCGGCGCGGACCGGCATCGGCCACTGGCAAGCGAGCCAGAGAAGCAGTGTCAGGGCCGCTTTCATGGCCGGAGACGATAGATCGTGGCGGCCATCATGCACAGGGCCCGCCGCGGCCATCAGAGCGCAGGAGGCATCCTGGCGGTCTGTGCTCCCTGCGGCGACATCACCGGCACGAAGACACGGCGCGATGCCCGCTTGGCCACCGGCAAACCCTGATAGAGCCGCTTCTGCGCCTCGACAACGATGACGCCGGAAAACATCGGCCAGCAGCGACGGCCGGTGCGTTCCAGCAGGTTGTGGAACCGCAGCATCCAGCGCCGCTTCGACGGCGGGAAGAACAGCGCGTCCGACCAGGCCGACGGGGTGAAGTTCGCCTCGCGCAGCAGCGAATTGAGCTGGGCGCGCGAGAACGGGCGGCCGGTGCCGAAAGGCGTGTGCTCGAAACGCGCCCAGACACCGCGCCGGTTCGGCGTCACGACGACGACGCGGCCCGCCGGCGCCAGCACGCGCCAGATCTCCTTCAGTGTCTCGCGCGGGTTTTCGGCATGTTCGAGCGAGTGGACGAGCAGCACGCGATCGACGGACGAATCGGCCAGCGGCAATTCCTCGTCGAAAACCAGCGCCGTCGCCGACGGCCCGCCCACAGGCCAGACGACGGCGCCCTGCGTGGCCGGCATAAAGGCGAAAACCCGCTCGGCATCGACGCCGAAGCGATCGAGCCAGGGCAGCGTATAGCCGAGCCCCACCAGCCGCTCATCGGGCAGGCTGGCCCAGATCGACGACAACGCCATGGCGATCGACCGCTCGGCGATGCGGCCAAGCGTCGTGGCATAGAACGAGCGGAGATCGACGATGTCCGAATTCATGGCGCGACGGTATCCGCGATGCGGGGCAAGTTCAACAAAGGCCGCGACAGGGGTGACACCGGCCGGCGAGCGCCCTATCGTTCGCGAAAACGGAGGCGGCGATGCCCTTGCTGATCGAACAATTCATGTGCCGTAGCGACAATTTCTGCGTGCTGGCGCACGATGAGGCGAGCGGGCTGACCGCGCTGATCGACGCGCCGGAGGAGCACCCGATCCTGGCGGCGATCGAGCGTACTGGCTGGACGCCGGCGATGATCCTGACGACGCACCACCATGGCGACCATGTCGAAGCCAATCTGGCGCTCAAGCAGCGGTTCGGCCTGCGCATCGTCGGGCCGGAAGCGGAGGCCGCCAAGATTCCTGGCATCGACGAGACCGTCGAGGATGGTTCGGTCATCCCGTTCGGTGGCGAGGAAATCCGCGTCATCGCCACGCCTGGCCATACGGCCGGCCATGTCTCCTACTATTTCCCCAAATCGAAAGTGGCGTTCACCGCCGACACGCTGTTTGCGCTCGGCTGCGGCCGGCTGTTCGAGGCGAAGGCGCCGGTGATGCTTCAATCGCTGAAGAAACTAGCCGCGCTGCCGCCCGAAACGACAGTCTATTGCGGCCACGAGTACACGCAGGCCAATGCCCGCTTCGCGCTGTCGGTCGATCCGACCAATTCGGCGCTGAGGGAACGCGCCGCAAAAATCGACCGGCTGCGCTTCGAAAGCAAGCCGACGCTGCCGACCACGATCGGCGAGGAACTCGCGACCAACCCCTTCCTGCGCTGGCACGACCCGGCGATCCGCCGCAACCTCGGCATGGAAACGGCATCCGACGAGGAGGTCTTCGCAGAAATCCGCAAGCGCAAAGATATTTTCTGACGGCCTCTGCCTGTCGGCGGCTGTCGTGCCTGCGGGATGGTGGCAGACGGCAAAAGGCCTCGGCGAGTGGACGCTGGTCGGCTGCACCGTCGCCCCCGGCTTTGACCTCGCGCAATTCGAACTGGCAGCGCAGGGCTGGGAGCCTAAAGCAGAAAACCGAGCGTGATCATGAGCTGCGCGGCGTAATATAGCGCCCAGACGGCATAGCGCATCCACTCGCGGTGCAGGGAGATGGCGGCGACGAGAAACTTTTCGGCCGCGAGCAGCCCGTCGGAGGCCATGAACAGCACCGCACCCATGATGAGCCAGACATTGTCCAGCGTCAGCGCCGAAACGCCCATGCCTAGGATCGCAGCGGCATAGGCGGCGACCGGCACGCGTAAATCCGGCCCGACACGCCGCCACAGCATGAAGAGCATTGTTGCCGCGAAAGCGGCCATGACGACCGCGAGAGCCGCGCGCCAGGGCTGCGAAAGCGGTTCAAGCCCCGCGCCCGCCAGCCAAAACAGTGCGATATAGGCGAGATGCGCTGCGAGAAAGCTGGCAAGGCCGCCGAGAAAAGCCTTGTCTCCGTCGCGCGACAGGAACGCGTCGCCGAGGGCGCTGAGCGCCAGGGCAGCTACCAGCAGGAGCGGCCCGCCCTGAATGGCGGCAAGCGCCGCCAGCAGCGCCACCGCCAGCGTCTTGACGACCGAGCGCAGCAAGGTCTCGCGCGTGTTCAGGATCAGCCCGTAAACGACGGCAGCGGCGAGCGAGAAGAGCAGCGTGGCGTTGGCAGTCGCCTCTGTGCCGCCGGCAAACGGCATCATGCCTCTGCCCGATGTCCCGCCGCCGCACCCTTGCCGAACAGCAGCGACTTCGCCGCAAGCACCGCACCCGATGTGATCAGCACGCAGGCGGCGATGATGTTGAGCGTCGGCTCGGCGAAGCCGGCCACTATGAGCACCAGCGTCGAGAGCAGCGGGGCCGCGTAGCTTGCTGCGCCCAGGACCTGGATATTGCCGCGCTTGACACCATAATCCCAGGCATAGAAGGCAGCCCCAACCGGCATTAGGCCGAGGCCGAGCACTGCCAGCCACTGGGAAGCGCCCGACGGCAGCACGGTTTGTTCGAGCGCCACATGGCAGACCAGCGACAGCGCCGACGTCGCGGCGCAGAACCATGTGACGATGCTTGTCGGAACGGTGGCGAAGCGCCGCGACAGGAGCGAATAGCCGGACCACAGGAAGGCGCAGGCTCCCGCCATGGCATAGCCGAACAGATAGCGGCTTTCGAAGGCCAGCCCGCCGCCCTTGGTGACGATCAGGAACGTGCCGGCAAGGCCGAGCATCGCGCCGGCTATGTGGTTCCAGCGCAGCCGCTCGCCTGGCATCAGCGCCGAGCCGAGCACGATCAGCAGCGGCCACAGATAGGCGATCAGGCTGGCCTCCACCGCAGGCGCATTGCGGAGCGCGGTGAAGTAGAAGAAGTGGTAGCCGAACAGGCCGCCAATGCCGATGATCCAGACCTGCGGCGGGATTTTTTCACGTCGCGCCGGAGCTGGCATGAACTGGCGCGCGACGAGCCCGACCAGCGTGCCGATCGCGAAGGTGATGGCCGAGAGCAGAAACGGCGGCACCGCGCCGGAGGCGTCGGTGAGCAGCGCCAGCGACGCCCACATGGCGACTGCCGAAAAGCCGATCAGCGTGGCGCGCCCCATGTCAGATCCCCGGAGCGCGGTTGCGGTCGCGCTATTTGGTGGCTTCGAACCTCTGCGCCTGGACGGTGATCGTGCCGATCTGGGTGCCGACCGTGGCGCGGACGGGGCCATATACCCCGGTCGTGCCGAGTGGCGCAAACGTGATCGTCATGCGGCTGCGGTTTTTCAGATAGTCCAGCGCCTTGCGGCCCTTGCGGTAGCCGGCGACCGGCTCGAAGCGGACGCCACAGGTGACCGTCCCCTTCCCAGCCATCGATCGCCATTGTGCCGGTCGATTCATGGGTGAGCGTCAGGTCGAAGCGCAACTCGCCGTCATAGATCTTGATTGTCCGCCCGCAGACTTCCGAGAGGTTGTCGGCGCGCACCAGGGTCGCCGAGAGCGGATCAGTGACCGCCTGCAAGTGTGCGTCCTTCAGCGGAACCCAGCTCTTGCCGCGCTTTTTCAGCGGCGGCACGTTTTCGGTCCTGGCGACCGCGCCGCCCTTGAAGCGGATCGAGGTCATCTTGGATTTCTTGCCCTCGGTATAGTCGACACGGAACGCGGTCGGCTGCGTCCTGTTCCCGGCGAAGCGCCCGGCCGCCGACACCGAGCCCTGCGTATCGTCGAAAATCTGCGCCAGCCCTGCGGCCGAAAGCACGCCTTTCACCGAGAAGGAATTGCCTTCGAAGGTGCTGTTGAAGGTCGAACGCGCGACGGGAATGCCGAGGAAAGTCACGGAGTAGTCGCCGGTGAAGGACTGCAGCCCTCCCTTCCGCGGAGCGGGCACCGTCACCACCAGCGCAATCAGAAATGCCTGGAAAAGTCCCGCCATGTCGCGGCGTCCTCGTTCGGGCGGGCAGGATCAGCCGCCCGCGAAGTCCCTGTCTTGCCGTTCTAGCAGAAAATCAGGCGAATCTGTGGATCGCCGCCCGGGCGACCGGACGCCTTCGCCGGGGTTGACGCTTCCCGAAAATGACACTATGGAACGCCAACTCTTCCATGCGGCCGCTTGACGAGACTGCGCGCCACCCTTTTTGGTGCGCCACGTTCATTTGGCCCGTTCGAGATTTGAAGGTAGCTTGAAAAATGTCCCGCGCTTGTGAACTGACCGGCAAGGCCGTTATGTCCGGCAACAATGTGAGCCACGCCAACAACAAGACGCGTCGCCGCTTCCTGCCGAACCTCCTCAATGTGACGCTGATCTCCGAGGCGTTGAACCAGAATGTGCGCCTGCGCATTTCGGCCAACGCGCTGCGCACCGTCGAGCATCGCGGCGGCCTCGATGCCTTCCTGGCCAAGGCCGATATCGCCGAGCTTTCGCAGCGCGCGCCTTTTGAAGAAGCAGATCGCCAAGAAGTCCGCCGAGAAGGCTGCCGCCTGATTTAGCTTTATCGGGCGGGGGACAACCGCCCGGAGCTTGATCCGTTCCGAGTGCATCGAAACAGATCGGGCTTCGTTTCACGGAGCGCAGTCTTTCAAGGCCGCTCCCTGGTTCCATCACCCAGGTTAAAAAAATGAAATTCTCTTCCGCATATTTGCCCTTCGTGGCCGCCATGGCGCTTGTCGTCGTAGCGTCGAACATCCTGGTCCAGTTCCCTGTCGCGGGGCAGATCGGCGCATTCTCGCTCGCCGACCTGCTGACCTGGGGCGCCTTCACCTACCCGTTCGCCTTCCTGGTCACCGACCTTGCCAACCGCCGCTACGGCCCCGAAATGGCGCGCCGCGTGGTGTTCGCCGGGTTCATGCTGGCGGTCGTCTGCTCGGTTCTCGTCCCGCCGCTGATGTTCCGCTACGGATTGATCGGCTTCGACACCGCGGCCGACCGGCTGGCGCGCATCGCGATCGCATCGGGCTCGGCGTTCCTGCTGGCCCAGTTGCTCGACATCACCGTCTTCAACCGGCTGCGCCGGCAAAGCTGGTGGCGCGCGCCGGTGATCGGCTCGCTCGCCGGATCGGTGCTCGACACCGCGATGTTCTTCATCGTCGCGTTCTCGGCGGCCTTCGCCTTTGTCGGCCCAGACGACGCATTTGCCCTGGAAGCCGCGCCGCTGCTCGGCGTGCTGCCGGTCGAGGCGGCGCGCTGGATGTCCTGGGCGCTGGGCGACCTGGCGGTGAAGCTCCTGATCGCCATCTTCGCGCTGATCCCCTACCGTCTGATCGCAGCGCGCTGGAGCCAGCCGGCGCTGGCATAGCGACAAAGCTCCATCTCCCCCTTTTCGCCCCTTTGCGGAGAGATACTCAGAGCCGTCATGGTGGAGCGAGAAGGCTTGGCGAAAGCGCGCGAAGCGATTATGTGTCGTCTCGGTCGGTCCCGTAGCTCAGTAGGATAGAGCGACAGATTCCTAATCTGTAGGCCACTGGTTCGAATCCAGTCGGGATCACCAATAATATCAAATACTTAGTAGATGCTCGCCGTCGATCATCATGCGCCGCTTGTTTACCAGAATTACCGCGCATTCCCGCGCTTTTCCAAGGATTGGCCGGGATTCGCTGGCGCATGAATGGCGCATAAAATCCGCGGCAAGCCGGACACTGTACACTGTGGGTGAGACTTGTCTGAACACCACTGGTTGCCGACTCGGCATGCGGCAATTGCCTCCCCTCGCATTCGCGGCTAAACAACTCCGCGCGGGCGGCTGAGGAGAAATTGAATTGACCGAGAAAAGCGAATTGCAGATCGAACTCACGGCCGACGTTGTGGCCGCTTATGTGAGCAACAACCCCGTCCCGGCCAGCGAACTGCCAAAGCTAATTGCTGACGTCTACACAGCGCTTGGCCAGGTCAACGGCGCCGCCGTAGTCCCTGCGGAGGTCGAACCGCAAACGCCGGCCGTTCAGATCAAGAAATCGGTGACGCCGGACTACATAATCTCGCTTGAAAATGGCAAACGGTTCAAGTCGCTGAAACGCCATCTTATGACCACCTACGGCATGACGCCGGACGAATACCGGGCCAAGTGGAACCTGCCGAGCAACTATCCGATGGTCGCGCCAAATTATGCTACTGCGCGCTCGCAACTGGCCAAGAAGATGGGGTTGGGACGTAAGCCAGGCCAAAAACCTAAAGGCCGTGGTCGGAAGGCTGCGTAGAAGCGGCGCGCCTCAACTCCGCCCCCTTTCGCTTCCAGTATAGTTCATCGGCGACTGCAATCCGCCGAACAGCCCGGCCGGCGCCATATTGTCCCCCCGCACCCCTACCGGCCGGGCATTTTTCTCCGACGAGAAAAAAGTCCGCCGAAGCGGGCTTCCGGAGGGTCTGGGCTGAGGGGGTGTCAATCTTCGTCCAGATCGTCGCCGTGAAACCATTCCTGCACGGCTTCACCCTTTCGGTCGAACTCAACCAAGTAGGTCGGTCCCTTGCCAGGAAATTCCGATCTGCCCACGATTATGCCGGGAATCAAAACGCATGCCCCAAGGGGCAGGTCCGTTGTGTCATCTCTTGATGCATGCACGTTCATTTGGCCACCCCGTTAAGGTTAAAACTTGATCGGTATCGATCAACTGCTAACGTGCCTTGACATTCGACGGGGGTCAAGCGATATCTATCACCATGAACGAAATTAATCATCTTACAGGCAGGCAAATCGCTGCCGCCAGAGCACTGCTCGGCATCGGGCAGTCCGATCTCGCGGCACGCGCAAGCATCTCCGCACCAACCCTTCGCCGAATGGAAGCAGCAGCCGATCGTGTATCCGGCTATGTGAATAACGTGCTCGCCGTCAAACAGGCGCTCGAATCGGCAGGCGTGGTGTTCCTTGACGATGACCAATGCGTAGCAGGCGGGCCGGGAGTGCGGCTGCGAACGTAAAAGGCGCGCCTCTATTGCTAAGTTAGAGCGCGCCTTGATTGCCGAGGCGTCGACAATCGGTTCGTCGAAACCAGCGCTCCCGATCCGAAGCGCCGAGCACAAGCTAAAACATTCACACGACAGAAGCAACAGGCACGCTATCTAGGCGATTTAGCATATTCCATAAGTCTAATAGGCGAAAACGCCTAGTTCCCAAAAAGTTATCTAACTCGCATTTTGAGACTTTACTTAAAACGCGACCCGATCAATGATTTGTGTATGGAAAAGACATTTGACGAACTCGCCGACTTGCTTCAGCGCCAGCCATTCGACTGGCGCGCCGCGGCCGTGACCGTTGCCGCCAACGTCCTGACCGGCCTCGCCATCGGACTCGGAATCGCCGTTGGGTTGGCGCTGGCTGGGTAAGTCGACGGGCCAGCCAATGTCAGTGCGGCCGCAGATCGTCCCGTTCGGAGAGAATGCCGCAATTCCCGCGCCCGCCTGGACGAAATCGGATCTGGCTTGCTCGGCTCGCCGCCGCCGCGGCAGGCCGCGAGCGTCTGAGCGCGCGCTCGCTATGCGGCTTGGAAACCTAACGTCTCCGTGGATGGTGCGAGCGCGGGACGCCAGGCAACCGGCCGACCTTGCCTGCCGGCTGGCGATTGGTCGGCGAGCCTTGCGCGGCTTCATTCTTTGCTGTGCTGTCGTCAACCTTCCGCGTGCCGGCCGACCGCCATACAAGGAACAGGACCGCGGCAAAATAGCCGATCTGTGCCAGAACCGCGCAAATCACGGTTTGGATGAACGTCGTCCAGAGCGATTGCGTAACCACATAAGTGGTGACCGCAAACACCAAAAGCACGACGATAAGGCCGCGGAGGAACAGCAGAAAGGACATCTCTATCCCGCCGTGCCGCTCACCCGCGTTCGAGCGTCCAAAGTCATGCGCAAATTCCTCTAGGCGAAGCATCGCCCGCACAGCGTGCCTGAGGGGAGCCGCACGCGGATAACAGAGATCACCACGTCATGGGCTATGGATAAACTAAGCTTTTCGGCGGACCCTTAAAACGCGCATGGCTTGCTACAATTCGTGTGCACGGTCGTTCCCCCGGAGCGGCCGGGTGGGCTGGACTGCCTAACGGGCTCCCATAAGGTCCCGGCGGCTGACGCTACCCATTTTGTCCCCAAGAGCGCCAGCCCCGCACGGTCTTTCCCCGGGAGTAATTCAAGGGACCATGCAAGCGGATGGTATCATGGACACTGGCTACCAAAACACGATCTCAGGGTTGCTTCGCAAGCGCGGTGAAATGCTCGCTAACCTTGCTCCCCGCATTAAGTGGCGCGCGACCGGTGCCCGAGTGTTGCTGTTCCAGCTTCTCGGCAACCTCCTGACCGGCCTGGCTATCGGCCTTGGCATAGCCGTTGGGTTGGCGTTGGCGGGGTAGTTGCTTTGCGACGCTTGCGCGTTGGACGCGCTTGAGTGATGCTTCGCTCTTGGGGGGAGAGATGGGCCAGGCTGTTCTCGTGATAGGTGTCGTGCTCGCATGTCTCAGCGGCATCGGAATGCTTCTAAGCTTGACCAATGACGAACTACACTGACGGATCGGTGGTGGCTGAAACGATGACCGGCCCTATGAGCTTTGCGTCGATCGAGGAATTTGACGCATATATAACCTAGGCTATCGCTTGCGCTTCGCGAGCCGTGTCGGCGGCCGATTGTCGTCGCCGATCAATATGCCCGCCTCCTCGGCGGCCTTACGAAACGCCTTGCGAGCTGCCGCTGCCTCGCGCTGACCCTCAAACGCCTCCAGGCAGGCCTTCCGCGCAGCGCGTTGCTTGGCGGTGTCAATCTCGGTAGGCCATTCGTTGAGCAGCCATTCGGCTGCCTTGCGGGCGCTGCCTATGTGCTGAACCTGGCCCGCGCGCTTTATGTTCTGGATTTAGGTCTCTCGGATCATTTCCGCAGTAGTATAGCGGCCCAGCCAAACGCCCGCCGGCTGGTTAGCCAGCGCGCGTTCTTTACAGAATACCCCTTGGCCATTCGGTCGATGTGGTCCCTCAGGCTAAGCGTGCCAACGAACTTTTTGGCGACCCGCTCGCTTAGCCCAGTTAGAACAAGGCCGTCCAGTTCGGCGGGCCATCCGGTGAACTTATCGTACACCGTCCACAGCTCGTCGGGATCCTTTTGAGTATCGTAGCGTCGGGGCATTTGCACATCTCACTGCGGACTTCTTGATCCCGATCCTAAAAGCCCCAGAATCAGCGCGCACTCGTGGGCACGATACTTCCCAGCGATCATCAGTTGATAGTAATCATCCCGCTTGTGTTCCGGGACATGAAATCCACGCCGAAATGCCGCCGCCTCTTTCGGGGTCCGGGTGCAGCCGAGGTTACTGGCGCTGGCTTTCAAACTCGCCAGTGAGCAGCCAATCTTGGCCGCAATATCTTTCAATGGTTCGTTGTTAACGTACCCCTCCACAATCATCTGGCGCCGAGCTTCGCCTTTGATCTTTGCGATCATTTCGTGAACTCCCGTACGTATCTACCTCGCACAATGCGCAATTCTATTACGCGCCACGCAGAAGAGTGTCGTTAGCTTCGCGTCCAGCAACTTATCCGGAAATACATATCAATCATCGGTGCAGCGTTCCCGACCGGTCGCTGGGTTGAGTGCTGCGCGTGCCATTCGAATGGGCTCGCTCATTCGAATGGCTAAGCATAAATCAGGGTTGCACTGACGTATAATCAACCCTGCCCATATCCCATATGGCGGAAGGCCGGCGTGCGTCCCCACCCCACTCCGCGGTGCGCCGGCCTTTTTTCGTGCCTCGCCCTCGCCGCTTCAGGCAAAACACTGAATCAACGCCCCCGGACACCCCGGAATGGTGACGAGCGACAACTCTGTGAGGTCGAGCACCACTGGGATGTAGGAAACGCCGGGCGCAATCGGCTTTTGAACGGCCCGTTTCGGGCCGAGCGATAGAGCGCCCACATCGCCATCCGCTACCATCCGAACGGCCAGGCGGCCGCGTTCGGTCGTCTCATCGATGTCTCCGACTACGAACAATCCGTGGTCGTCCTCCTCGATCTTGATCCACTTGCCGCATTCCTCGCCCTCGTGGCCAAGTAGCATTTGAGGGTGCCAGCCGTCTCGGATCAGGTTGGAAAAGGCGCCAGCCCCGATGATGTGTGTTTGGTTGGTGCAAACGCCGAAAAGCGTTCCATATCCGGAGATCCTCATCTCTCGAAAAAATGCCGACTCCAGTGACGCTCTCAAGGAACGGGCGCAGATAGGTGAACAGCGCAAACTGACCCATGAAGAGGAACAGGATGGAAGCCATGCCGAACGCGACAGGGCGGCGGCCAAGCAGCGCCAGCACGTTGCCGGATGCCCTCCTGCCGCGCGGAGGCAGCGGCGGCAGGCTGATCCATTGCCAGACCAGGGCAAGCGGGCCGAGCGGGACTACAAGGAAGAAGGCGCCGCGCCAGCCGACATAGGCCCCGAGAAAGCTTCCCAGCGGAGCGGCGATCGTAGCCGCGATGGCGTTCCCCGCGTTCAGCATGGCGAGACCCTTCGGGACGCGGTCTTCCGATACGAGGCGCATGACGATCGAGGTCGACATCGACCAGAAGCCACCGATCGCCACACCAAGGAGCGCACGACCGACCATCAGGAACGCGAAGTTCGGCGCGAAGGTCGTCGCGAGACCGGAAACGATCAGGAGCACCGTGAGGCCAGTCACGACAAGCTTGCGGTCGATCCGGCGCGTAAGGCCGGCGACCAGCAGGCTGGTAACCACGGCAAAGGCGCCAGAGATCGAGATGGCCTGGCCAGTCCGGCCCTCTGTGATGCTGAGGTCCACCGCGATCGGAGAGAGCAGACTGACCGGCATGAACTCCGATGCAATCAGCACGGCGACGCACAGCGCCATCGACAGCACCGCCCCCCACGCCGTGCGGTCATCTAAAATCCGGGTGTCGTAGGTGGTTTCCATGACGGGCGTCCTGACAAGCGGCAGGCGGCTCGTTCACGCCGCCAGTTCACCGCTCGCCCAGGAAAATAGCGTCCCTATCTCGATCACATTAGACAGATCAATCCACTTGGACTTATCGATCCGGACCATGAATGGCGACTGGAAACCGTCCCCCTCTTCTGTACAGGGTCAGGAACGGTCATGGGCGTCTGACGGTGGCCTGAAAGGTCAGATGGTCGCGCGGCTCGTTCCAGTTTCTTTCTTGCCCTTCAAGCCGCGAAGTCGCAGCGGACGAAGTCGGTAGTTCCTCGGCGCTGTCATCCCCGGGCAAGGCGAACGTAGGCCGTCTCTGGGTCTGAATTGCTGACGAAGGTCTGCTTTCCGGTGGGTAATTGAGTTCACGAAGGGTAACAAAGATCATCATTTCCAATTGCCCGAAAGGTTCCGCTTTCGAGGTTCGATTTCGCCTCATGAACGGCAGCTACTGGTTGCGCTTAACGTCCGGTTCCGGGAAGGAAAATCGGCCTCGGAAGGTCTCGAAAGGGTCAAGAGCGTGAGTCTAGGCGGGGCCAAGCGAACTTCCGCAATGGGACGTGAGCCGAATTTCAGCCGCCAAGGGAATGAAAGATCGTCTGCACGCAAGCTTGCGGGTTGCCGGCAATGTGCATGCCGCTTTCGGCGGAAAGCTGGGCGAGCGTTGCATCTGAGCCGTCCGTCAGGCGGCGCAGCAGAAGATGAGCCCGGCGGATCAGGTCGACGAGAACACGGTCGGCAGGTTTACTCTTTGGTCCGGCGCCTGCGATGGACGATGCGTGTTTCGACCTCGCGCCGACGAATACTCATAGACACGTCTATTTCCAGTTGGACGGACTTTAAGTCAGCAGCAGCCTAAGTGGCTGTCCGCTCAGATCTTGTACACTCGCTCATCCCAATCGAACTATAACTACACCGCATGCCGCCGGTAATAATGAGCTATCTTGTAGGCAGCTTATGTTGCCTAATAGATAAAATATGTGTGGCAAATCCCACAGACCACCGGAGACTTGGGTCGTATAGTTCGACATGCGCCGAGCTCGGGCATAGTAATTTTTCAGCTCCCCCGAACCCTCGCATGCTCGTTACTTCAAGTAGCGAGGCCATGTGCACCCTCAAGGGAGGCCAGCATGAAATCGTTCAAAGCTTTTCTGGTTTTCGGATTCCTGTCCGCGCTGATCGGCTCGGCGGCCCTTCTCGAGGCAACGCCCGAAGCCCATGCGCAGCAGTGTCCGAACGGCGTTTGTCCTCAGTGAGCGAGGGAGGACAATGCCATGTCGGACTTGCTCCTCTCGACCGAGTTCTGGTTCGGCGCCGCCGTGCTCGGCGCATACCAGTTCGCGAAGTTCAGCGAACTCAGTTCGCCGGACCCGGATTTCGCGGCGCGCTCCGCGCTGATTCCAAATCTGCGCGCCATCGACTTCGCCGGACGGCAGACCTATCTGGCTACGCTCGCGGCCTTCCTGGCCGCGACATTCGTCATCTATTTCATTCTGTGCAAAATATCTCCCACCATCCTGCTCGGTTGGGCTCAGGTATCCGGTGCGTCGCCGAGCGAGGACCTTGAGACGTTCGTCGGTTCCGTCAACTATCCTCTCTACATCGCGGCAGCATACATCGGCTTTACTCAGCCGGGCATTCCTTTGCTTTCCAATATCGGGAACGTGCAGCGGAACCTGTTCCATGCCTGGATGGGAGTCCCCAGCCGGGTCATGAGCGCATCGAGCTTCTTCGCCAACCAGATATTCACGCGGAGCCAGGATACGAAGCAGTTGGCCAGGGAGCTTCAGGTGTTGATCGGCGACGCCTGGGTGGAACGCATAGATGCTTACGCCGACTCGGAGTTCTACCGGGCTCACCTCGCTCGATTGAAGCTCGACGATGAAGCCGAGCTTCAGAAGGGAACGCGGCGGGAGCTGAAAATCCTCACGCGACAGCTCGTCGACGTGGCTTCGCTCGCGACCGTGCGGGAGAGCGGCGTAGCGTCCCTGGCCCGGTTGGCCGGCGACCTTCGCGTTTCCATGATTCCGAATCCCGGCTGGCCGAAGGCCTTTCTAGCGGGCGGCACTCTGTTCTTTGTCGGGATGACATTCTTGTGGAACCTTATTCCGGTATTTGACGGTCCGGCGGCCCGGTTCCTGAGCGCTGGAGCCAAGCACGATTTCTGGCCGAACAATCTTTCGTTCTCCGGTCAGTACCTCATATCGCAGGCTGGACCGATCTTTCTGGCCACCGGCTTTGCTTTGGCGGCGTGGGTGAGCGCCTTTGGCCGGGCACAGACGGCTACTGTGGACAAACCTCAGCCAATTGCCGGAATAGCTGCCCATTTCAGCCGCTACGCTGGCCTTTTTGCCTTCACGGTCATGGCCATAGTCCTCTTCGACATCTTCCAGGCATTCTTTGACTTCGGGGCATACAACAAAGGGAAGGCGAGTGGCTTCGTAGGCTTCATTCAGCTCAATCTGCCCTTCTACCTGCTTCACTCGTTTATATCCCTCTTCGTTTGCTTCGTGCTGCTGCGTTATATGGACGAGCGCACGCAGGGGAGGTGGAGGACTGCATCCACGATCTCGCTCCTGGTGGCGGGGGTGGCGTTGGCTGCGCTTTTCTACGCAGCGGCGCAGGTGCAGCACAATTTCAAAGTGCCATTTGGTCCCAATGGCGCGGACTTGGCCGTCCTGATGGTCGTCATCAACGTATCGGCGGCATTCATGGCATTCGCATGCGCTGCTCTGTGCAAACGTCAGGCAGAAACATCGCCGACGGTCCGCAGCGGGCAGGATCTGTCTCGAAGCCCGGTGATGGAGTTCGCGGGAGTCCATGTGGATCCTCCACTGGCTCCGGCTGTCCCGCCAGGCGAGTAGGCCGAACGCACACCAAGAGTTTTCGGGGGTATGGCTCTGGCCAGGACCTCAGTGATCGCGACCAATTCTGGAGGATGAGCTATGAGCCCTCTTATCGCAGTTGCTGCAACTCTGTTTCCCGAAATAATAAAGGCGATCGCAGGTGATCGCGCCGGGACGGTAGCAGATCGCGTCACCAGGGCGGTGACCGAGTCTGTCAAGACCAAGGATCCCGTCCAGGCACAACAGCAGTTGACCCAGAATCCGCAGGTTGCGGAGGGCCTGCGCGAGAAACTGGCGCAGATCGCTCTCGATGAGACCAAAGTTCGGCTCGACGATGAGCAGCGCCAGCGCGAAGCCGCGCTCGCGGATCTAAAGATTCGCGCCGAGTTTGAGAGTCAAAGGCGTCAAACGGAGCTCGACAGCCGTCGGGTCGACCGGGAGGACCGCAGCGGAGCGAGAATCCTGCAAAGAGACCTGAGCTCTGCGCAATCGCCTGTGGCGTGGGTTGCCCCAACCCTTTCCATGATAGTGACAGTCGGCTTCTTTGTAGTACTGGGTTTATTTATCTTCAACAAAAACAGTCTTGAATTGACTTCGCTGCCTGTTGTTCCTGCTGGTATGGGGCTTGCAAATTTAACCGACGTTCAATTTTCAACGATTGCTCCGGTACGCAGTGATTTTGTTCTTCAGATAATAAATATCTGTGTCGGCACGCTGACGGCGGCGTTTGCTACGGTAATGAGCTTCTGGCTCGGCTCCTCCCAGAGTTCTCGTTCCAAGGATGAACTCGTCGCCCAAATTCAGACCAGACAATCCGCTCAGGCCTCGGAAGTTCTCGACAGGGCGACGGACGTTGTCGTTCGGGGCAGCGTTGAACGACCGACCCCGAAGCAGGAGGCTCCAGACGAACAGCGCGACAGCGAACCCACCGGCGATCCCGCCAAGCCGGCCCCTTCCGGCCTGCTGGACGAACTTCTCCCGGGTCTGGTCAAGCCTCATCGCCATTTCCCTGACAGCGTCAGCTGGGCGCTTTCATTAAGGGGCATCTCGATCGAGGAAGCCCCCGCGCAGGGAACGCCAGGGAAGCCTACGACCGTCCGGACCATCTGGCAGCGTTATGGGGCGCTTTGCGCCGCGGCTGCAAAGCAGTACGGCGTACCCGTCGAATTGATCGTCGCAACAATCGCGACCGAGAGTTCCGGCGACCCGAATGCACGGCGGCCGGAACCGCGGATAAATGACGAGAGCGTCGGCTTGATGCAGACACTCGTAGCAACAGCCCGCAACGCGACCGGTCGAAAGAATTTGCGCAGCGACGACTTGTTCGACCCCCGGACCTCCATCGAAGCAGGGACAGCCTACATCGCCCAGCAGAGAAGCTCGACATGGTTCGATCCTCCTCTGGTTGCAGCCGCCTACAACGCCGGATCGCTGCGTCGCGACGAGGCAGACGCCAACCGCTGGAAGCTGGTCTGCCATCCTCGCGGGACCGGCAAGCACATAGACAAGTTCGTGGCCTGGTTCTCGGATTGCATGATTGTGGCGACGGAAGATGGTTGGGCGGCCGACCCGGCCGTGCCCAGTTTTGCGTCTGCCATGGGTGGCCAGAGCTCCGATATGGAACTGGCCGACTCCGCACCGCGCTCTGACCTTTCCCCGCTGGTCGACACCGCGGAACGTCAAAGGCTTTTTGGCGCCTTCACGTTTGTTGCCGATCCGAAACCCGGAAACAAGGAGAACATTCGGATCACAAACGACTGGCCGGAGAAGAACATCATCAAGGTCAGCATCCCGGTTAAATCCGTCCTTGGGCGGAACGGTCCGCTTGAGTTCGAATTCCACAGACTGGCTGCCGATCAACTGATCGCAATGTGGCTTCAGTGGGAGAAAGAAGGGCTTCTGGACCGCATCCTGACCTTTGATGGCTCGTTTGTGCCGCGCTTTATCCGCGGGAGCACACGTACCCTCAGCAATCATGCATTCGGAACGGCATTCGACATCAACGCTCAATTCAATCCGCTGGGCCAGGAGCCAGCGGAGATGGGAGCGAAAGGCTGCGTGCGAGAATTGGTTCCGATCGCCAATCGGTTCGGATTCGCCTGGGGCGGCCATTTCAACAAGCGGCCGGACGGGATGCACTTCGAAGTGGCCAGGATCATCCGGCCCAGCGAAATGGTATAGTCAATCGCGCTGGATTCGGGAGGCTGGCGTTCCAGTCTGAGGATATCGAGGATGGGAACGCCAGCCGAAGGGCTGCTCGGCGAGGAAGCGATGCCAAGAAACATTGTTGTTTTCGCGGATGGAACGGGACAGCGCGGCGGAATCTTTTTCGACGAAAACCGGAGCAACATCTACAAGCTCTTCCGGGCGACCCGATGTGGGCCTGAGTATTCGGTCAATCCCGCCGCACAGCTGGCCTTCTACGACCCCGGCGTCGGCACCGAACCAATCGAAGGCAATGTATTCCTCAGGCTGTTCCGCCGGCTCCACAACCTCATCAGCCAGGCAACCGGGCTGGGTCTGACCTTGAACATGATCCAGTGCTACGCAGCCATCATAAGGATGTGGAGGCCGGGAGACAGGATCTTTCTGTTCGGGTTCAGCCGTGGGGCATATACGGTCAGGGCGCTGGGCGGGGTGCTCACCTATTGCGGGGTGCCGACCCGAATGCCGGACGGCACGCCGCTCCTGCGCGATGAGACCTCGACCATCCGTATCGCAAGGGAGGCGGTAAAGGATGTCTACCAGTTCACAAGTTCAAGATACCGGGACAAAGCCACTCCCGAGCAGCTGATGCGCCTGGAACAGCGCGACCTGCTGGCCGCGCAATTCAGGGAGAAATACGGATCGGGCGACGGCGGCATGTCGAACACCGTTCCGTATTTCATCGGGGTATTCGATACGGTTGCTTCGCTGGCCAATCCGCAGGCGCTCGGCATGCTCGTAGCCTTGTCGGCCGCCATCCTCATGGCCGCTTCCTGGATACTGTCGTTCCTTGCCTTCTCCTTTCTTTGGTGGGCAGGAGTTCTGGGCGGCCTTGCCATTGTCCTCGCAGCGATTTGGTACACAGGCGAACACCTGAAGGCTCCCGGCCCCCTGCCGGGCTACAGGGCCCGGCAGACCAGGCACTGGACCGAATTCCGCATGCGGTTCCACGATTTCAAGCTGTCGTCGCGAGTCCCCTATGCCCGGCACGCGATCTCGATCGACGAGAACCGTGCCGAATTCAACCCGGTTCGGTGGATAGGCGACCAGGGAGTCGATGAAAACGGCGTCAGGAGATTTGGGCAGGTCTGGTTCGCCGGGAACCATTCCGATGTCGGGGGCAGCTATCCGGAAAACGATTCACGCCTTTCGGACACGGCGCTCAAATGGATGCTGGACGCCGCGACGGCCGTCGGACTGGTCCATGATCAAGCCTGGTTGAGCCTCTTCCCCGATGCAGCCGGCCCGCAGCATGACGAGAAAAGGAACGGTGTCCACAGGCACACCAAAACTCTGGTCCGCAAGGTCCGTCCCGATGCCGAGCTGCACCAATCCGTTATCGACCGCTTCGAGTTGCCCGAGGTGCTACAGTACAACACGCTGAAGCCTTATCGGCCCGAAGCGTTGAGGGACCATCAGCTGGTGAAGCGTCATTACAAAGCTTCCGGCGCCTCATGAACCCCTCAGACCAGCCGCCGCCGCCCATCGGACCCACCGGAACAGGCCTGGCTCATGGCTTCTTGCCCGCGTCCTGGTTCCGGAACGCCGCCTCGCCGACGTTGACGCTCTCGACCCACTTCTTGTCGGGCGCGGCGTTCGCGTCGTAGCTGTCGTGCCAGTTCCACCACTTGTAGGTCGGTGTCTGAGGATAGCCCTCCGGCGAATCCTCCCAGACCTCCTGCCGGCCAAGCGGCGTGATGTCGAGGTAGTTCCAGGTAATCCCCATCTGCTCGTCGCCGCGGTTGTTGATGAAGTAGGTGCGGAACACGCGGTCGCCGTCGCGGTAGAACACGTTGTGGCCGTGCCACTCGTCCACGCCGAAGTCTTTGTCGAAGTCATCCGTGATGGTGAACCACGGCATCTCCCAGCCCATCCGCGCCTTCAGCCGCGCGATGTCCGCCTGAGGCGCTCGGCTGACGAAGACAAGCGTGGTGTCACGAGCGTTCAAGTGGGCGAGGTGGGCGACATGGTCGGCTATCATTGAGCAGCCCCGGCAGGCGTGGTCGGGCCAGCCGAACACTCCCGGCTCGTAGAAGGCGCGGTAGATGATCAGCTGATGGCGTCCGTCGAACAGGTCGAGCAGGCTCTTTTTGCCCTCAGGTCCCTCGAACTCATACTCCTTCTCCACGGCCATCCATGGCATCCGCCGACGCTCGGCGGCCAACGCGTCGCGTGCGCGCGTCTGGGCCTTTTCCTTCACGAGCAGCTTCTCGCGGGCCGCCTCCCATTCCTGCGGCGACACCACCGGCGGTTTGTGCATGGCAGCCTGTCCGCCTTTTCTCTCGGCTGATGTAGTCATGGCTTTGAAACTCCTGATCCGGGCGAATTCCCGCGCCTCGTGGCTGAAGCGCGATTCCATTCGCTGCTCTCGTTGCTGGTCGTGAGATAGTGTGGCAGCGGAAATCGAACAGTGGGAGTAACAAGTGTGGCGGCATTCCGATGGAGTCGCTGATTACAGCCGCGGCGCGTGCGCTCGCAGCGGGTGATCCCCCGGCGTCTTGAACCGCGTGGCGTTTCGCGACAATGCTCCAGCGTTGGTCGTCATAGAGGATTCGCCCCCGTGCGCGGGAGCCACAGCATGTTGCGTTTACCTCTCCTCTACGGCGGGATGCGGCGTGCGGGCATAGGTTACGCATTCGTCGACGACAGTCGTGCAGAGCGCATTGCGGCCCCGTGGCAGATCATTGTCGCCGGCATAGGCGATATCGACGACCCGGCCGTTGGCAAAACGCACTTGGGCGTTGCAATAGCCGCCGGGAGCCACGTTCACCGAACCGCCGAGCCCCGGAAAGGCGCCCACGCCGACGGTGGGCAGGGCAACGCTCAAGCCGCCGCGATTGATCGCGCGTTCATAAGTCCAGATCTGGCCGGACTCGATGTCGACCGTACGCGATGGGAAGCCGGCACACATTCGTATGTCGACCTCGCTGAGGCCGAGCAATGCCGTGCGCGCAACGGCCACGGTTGCAGCCTCCTTGTCGGCACACGAAGACAGTGCGGCAACGCCGGTGAAGAGGGCCAACAGGGCGGAAGTTCGAACATGGCAAAAGATCATCCTGTACGCCCCGGCCTTTTTGCTGGTTTTCACTTGATCCGATCCGCGGAAGCGAACCGCCGGTGGGCGAGGCCGAACCGGCAACTCAGAATAGAGAGGTGGCGTGAGGGCGCGCAGTTTCAACCCGGCCGGCGACCTTAATCGTCTCCTGCGGTGGGAAATGCCGAGCCGGATGGCGGTCTTGCCTGATGTGGGTTGCGCTGCTTCTCATCGTCCTGCCGGCGTCGTCTCCCGGGTGCCGGACCCAAGAACGAGCGGGTAAAGGCGCATCGCATAATGCCAGGTCGCAAGGCTCGTGCGGGTGACGGCAAACGTCAAGACTGATCGGCCGACGCCTTGATGAAATCGATAAATGCACGCAGCGGCGCCGGCACGAGACGCCGTCCGGGATAGTAGAGGAACGGCCCCGAGAAGTCCTGCCACCAGGGTTCCAGGACGGGTTCCAGGGCGCCGCTGTCAATATGCGGACGCAGCCAGTCCTCAAACAGCTTCACGATGCCAACGCCGGCGATCGCTGCATCGACGGCGAGATCGGCTGCTCCGCCAAGCCCTACGATCAGCGGCCCCGTTGGATCGACCCGCACCACCTCGCCGTCGCGCTCGAACTCCCATGGCGTCGTCAGAGCACCGCTGGGAAAGCGGCCGAGCAAGCAGGCATGGCCGAGCAGATCGCGAGGGTGTTCGGGCCGGCCGCGACGATCGAGGTAAGCCGCGGATGCGGCGGTGGCGAAGCGCTGGACGCGCGGCCCGATCGGCACCGCGATCATGTCCTGTTCCAGCCGCTCCTCGTAACGGATGCCGGCGTCGCATCCGGCCGCCAGCACGTCGACGAAACTCTCCTCGGCGAGCACCTCCAGCCGGATGCCGGGATAGGCGGCGAGGAACGGCGGAACGATGCCGGGCAGCACTAGCCGCGCCGCGCTGACCGAGACGTTCAGGCGCAACGAGCCTGCCGGCCGATCGCGAAAGCCATTCACCACGTCGAGTGCCGACTCCACCTCGGTCAACGCCGGGCCAAGCCGCTCCAGCAGGCCATGACCGGCTTCCGTCAGGACGACGCTGCGTGTCGTCCGGTTGAGCAGCCTGAGGCCGAGCTGCGCCTCAAGGCGACGAACCGCCTCGCTCAAGCCTGACGCGCTGGCTCCACTCTGGCGTGCGCCGTCGCGGAAGCCCTTGGCGCGCGCCACCGCCACGAAAGCGTTCAGGTCACCCAGATCGACATTCATTGTTCGTCACTTCGCACAGCCTGTGCCGATTGTAGCTAGTTATCGTGCGCCCGAGCAACGCCTATCTGCGCCTTGTCTGACAAGGGAAAAGATCATGACCAGCATCGACCAATCCGAAACCTTCGCCCTCGGCGATCTCCAGGTAAAACGGCTCGGCTACGGCGCCATGCAGCTCGCAGGACCTGGCGTATTCGGTCCGCCTAAGGATCGCGACGCGGCATTGGCCGTGTTGCGTGAGGCAGTCGCAAAAGGGGTGAACCATATCGACACCAGCGACTTCTACGGCCCGCACGTAACTAACCGGCTGATCCGCGAGGCGCTCGCGCCCTATCCCGACGATCTCGTCATCGTCACCAAGATCGGCGGGCGGCGCGGCGCGGACGGATCGTGGCTCCCGGCCTTCTCGCCCGAAGAACTGAACCAGGCGGTGCACGACAATCTGCGCAATCTCAGCCTCGACGTGCTGGACGTGGTCAATCTTCGCCTCATGTTCGACCCCTACGTCCCCGCCGAAGGGTCGATCGAGGCGCTGCTCACGCCTCTGGCCGAGCTTCAGCGGCAGGGTCTGGTACGCCATATCGGGCTGAGCAACGTCACGCCCACGCAGATCACGGAAGGACGCAAGATCGCTGAGATCGTCTGCGTGCAGAACCAGTATAATCTGGCGCATCGGGCCGATGACGCCCTGATTGACGATCTTGCCCGCGACGGCATCGCCTATGTGCCGTACTTTCCGCTCGGCGGGTTCAACCCGCTGCAATCGTCCATCCTGTCCGACGTCGCCGCACGCCTCGGCGTCACGCCCGTGCAGGTCGCGCTTGCCTGGCTGCTTCGCCGCGCACCGAACATCCTGCTGATCCCCGGCACTTCCTCTGTCATGCATCTGCGGGAAAATCTCGCCGCGACCGAACTCGATCTGCCGAACGATGCGCTCGACACACTGGATGGCATCGCGACAAGCATCGCCGCCTGAAGGGCGGACTAAAAGTTGTTAGCGATCCGCTTGCTTCGCAAAATTGTGGCGTAGCGGGCGGTTCGCAATCGGGCGGAAAGCTGAGAGCGTGGTGGTGCTTGGAACTGTCCGTTTTCCAGCCCGATCCGGTCCTTTGCTCTCTTGGGCATGATTGAGCGGCTGATGCACGCGGAACTAAGGAATGCCGCCTCGTAACGGGAAAGCACGCTGAGCCTTCTCGAATTGAAATACGCGGGTGAGGCGGCTTGAGACCGCCCGGTTCACCATTCCGCTCATTTTCGTCCTTTCCTTTTCGCTTCCGGAGCCACCTCGTCATGTCCGGCTGCAAAGGAGCCCGCGAGCGCCTTCATCTCGTGTTCGTCGAGCGTCTCCTTCTCCAGCAGGCGCCTGGCCGAGCGCTCCAGCACGTCCCGCCTTTCGCGCAAAAGAGAGACGGTGCGGTCGAAGGTTTCGTCGACGATCTTGCGCACCTCCTCGTCGACGGCGGCGGCCGTGGTCTCCGAATACTGCCGCTCTTCGGGACCCGGCGAAAGCTGGTTCGGCGTCAGCAGCGACCGCCGGTCCCGATCGAGCGCCACATGCCCCAGCCGGTCCGTCATGCCATAGCGTGTCACGATGGCGCGCGCGATGTCGGTCACTTTCGCGAGGTCGTCGGCCGCCCCCGTCGACAGATGGCCGTAAACGATCCACTCCGCGGCCCGGCCCCCCAGCAGCACCGACATCTTGTTCTCGAGCTCTTCGCGCGTCATCAGGAAGCGGTCTTCGGTCGGGCGCTGGATGGTGTAGCCAAGCGCCCCGATTCCGCGCGGTATGATCGAGACCTTGTGCACCGTGTCGACGCCGGGCAGCGCCATTGCGATCAGCGCATGGCCCATCTCGTGGTAGGCGACGATCTCGCGTTCCCTGGGATTGAGCAGCCGGTTGCGTTTCTCCAGACCCGCGACGATCCGCTCTATCGCATTGTTGAAATCGTCGAGCGCCACGGCGTCAGCTCTGCGGCGCGTGGCCAGCAGCGTCGCTTCGTTGACGAGGTTGGCGAGATCGGCGCCCGTGAAGCCGGGCGTCAATGCGGCGATTTTCTCGGCATCCACGTCCGAAGCGAGTTTCGCCTTCTTCAGGTGCACATCGAGTATCTGGATTCGCCCCGTCTTGTCGGGACGGTCGACCAGGACCTGCCGGTCGAAGCGGCCCGCACGCAGCAATGCCGGATCCAGAATCTCCGGCCGGTTGGTTGCGGCGAGCAGCACCAGGCCGGTCGAGGAATCGAAGCCGTCCAGTTCGACCAGGAGCTGGTTCAGCGTCTGCTCCTTCTCGTCATGGCCGCCGGCAAGCGGACCAATCCCGCGGGCGCGGCCGAGCGCGTCCAGCTCGTCGATGAAGATGATCGCGGGCGCCCTGGCGCGCGCCTGCTCGAACAGGTCTCGCACACGCGCCGCGCCGACGCCCACGAACATCTCTACGAATTCGGAGCCGGAGATCGAAAAGAACGGCACGCTGGCCTCGCCGGCAACCGCCTTCGACAGCAGCGTCTTGCCCGTCCCCGGCGGGCCTACAAGCAGAACGCCCTTGGGCATTCGCCCGCCAAGGCGGCCATAGCCGGACGGATCCTTCAGGAATTCGACGATCTCCTTGAGCTCGTCCTTGGCCTCGTCGACGCCCGCCACGTCGTCGAAAGTGACGCCGGTATTCGATTCGACATAGATCCTGGCCTTGCTCTTGCCGATCTGCATCAGGCCGCCGCCCATGCCGCCGCCCGCGCGCCGGAGAAGGTATATCCAGACGCCGGCAAAGAGCGCGACCGGAACCACCCAGGAGAGGAGATCGCGCAGGAACGTGCTCTCGATCTGGCCCGTGACAACCACGCCGTGCTGCTGCAATTCGCGCGCCAGACCCGGCTCGACGCGCGTTGTGACGAACATGGACCGGCCTTCCAGCGGCTCCTTGAACCGGCCTTGTATGAAATTGTCGGAAACGGCGACCTCGGCGATGCGCCCTTCGCGCATGAGCGTCTCGAACTCGCTGTATGGAATCTGCGCCACCTGCTGGGCCGTGGTGAAGAAATACTGGAACAGCAGCAATCCGAAAAAAGCGGCAACCCAGTACCATAGGTTGAACCGCGTCTTCCTGTTCAGGTCCATGGCAAGCCCTATCCGACAGGTTCATCGCCACGCCAGGAGCGGGGCCAGTCGGCCTCTCCTGCGGGGAGGTCATGTGTTGGATGTAGCGTACCAAGGGAAAAAGGCAGGCCCCGTTGCCGGGCCTGCCTTTAACGGTCAGGCGCTTCCGCTCAAACGGCTTCGGGCGGGATCACGCCTTTGGTGAAGAGGAAGCAGCCGTAGAAACGGGTTTCGCCGGTGGTGATCACGCAATAGGCGTTCTTGGCTTCCTCGTAGAAGGCGAAGCGCTCGATTCCATACATAGGCGCCGGCTTGCCCTCGGCGCGGTCGACCTCCGCCTGCACTTCCTTCTGGACCGGGAGAACCTCGTCCGGCGCGCCCATGACCTCCATGCGGCCGGCGGAGGGCTGCAGGGGCGTGTCCAGCGGCATCACCGAAAGGATGGCCTTGACGGCGCGCGCCGCCGAAACGTTGTCGATGCTGAGCAGCTTGCCGAGCCGGGTCTGGCGGGCGATGGAATCGGAAGGAAAATTGGTGTCGGAAACGACAAGCGTGTCGCCGTGACCCATGGAACGCAGCGCGTGCAGCACATCCGCATTCAAGGCCGGATCGATATTCTTGAGCATTAAAGTCCTCCCAATATAGTCATTTCCGCGGCAAATCGGCCACGGAGCGCATTTGGAAACCGCGGGCCCTGGCCATTCCCCGTCGCGGCCGACGTCGTCCGGGTAATATCCCGCCGGAACGGCCGAGTCTCCCTATTCGCCGTAGGGAATCCAGACATTCTTCACGTCGACGGCGCGGCGCAGGAACAGCGTGCCTTCAGCCGCTGTCCTGTCCATCCAGTCGGTCGCCTTGCCGTAGTCGACGAAGGTCCGCTTCAAATTGCCCGCCGACAGCTTTTCCGCCATCGTCGAAAGTTCGGCCGTTCCGAACGCCCACAGCGCATCGACGTCGTTGTGCGCGGCGAGCGTCTTGGCCAATTCGTCGGCCGAGCCGGTGACGATGTTGATGACGCCGGCCGGAACGTCCGACGTTTCGAGGATCGAGTAGAAGTCCGTGGCGGCCAGCGGATGCGGCTCGCTGGGAACAGCCACGACACGGTTTCCGGTGGCGATCAGTGGCGCGACAAGGCTTATGAACCCCAGCAGCGGCGCCTCCGGCGGACAGATCACGCCGACCACGCCCTGCGGCTCCGGCATGGCCAGCGCCACGCCCCGGAGCGGCGGCAGGTGCACCGCGCCTTCGAATTTGTCGGCCCATGCGCCGTAGCTGAACAGGCGCGAGATCGACGCATCGACCTCCGCCCGCGCGCCGGCAACGGACGCGCCGGTCATGGCGGCGATGCGGCCGGCGAACTCGTCGGCGCGGGCGCTCAGATTCTCGGCGATATAGTAGAGGATCTGCGCGCGATTGTGGGGCGTGGCGCTCGCCCAGCCGGAGGCGCTGCGCGCGGCCGCGACGGCGTTGCGGATATCCTTGCGGTTTCCCTCGCCCACTTCGCCCAGAACCTTGCCCTTGGCCGAGACGATGGCGCGGGAATAATTGCCGTCCGGCCTGGCCTGCTTGCCGCCAATGAACAGTTTCGCCGTCCGGTCCAGCGTTGGAACGGCAAAATCTCCGGCCACAGGCTTCAACTGCGGAACGCTGGCGGCGACGCGCGGCTTGCGGCCGATCCAGGCCTTCGGCTTCAGGTACTCGTAGCAGCCTTCGCGCCCGCCCTCGCGGCCGAAGCCTGATTCGCGCTTGCCCCCGAAGCCGACGGCTGCATCGAAGAGATTGGTGGCGTTCACCCAGACGACACCCGCCGCCAGTTGCGCCGCAACGTTGAGCGCAAGGCCGATCGTCTCGCTCCAGATGCTCGCGGAGAGGCCGTAGCGTGAATGGTTGGCCAGTTGCACCGCCTCTTCGGGCGTGCGGAAGGTCATGGATACAGCGACCGGGCCGAAGATTTCCTCCGTGGCGACAATCGATGTCGACTGGACGCCGGAAAGCAGCGTCGGCGGAAAGAAGCTGCCGCCCGTGGGCAGTTCGATTTTCGCCTGATGCAGGGTCGCCCCTTCGGAAACGCCTTTGCGGACCAGCCTCTCAATGCGGTCCAGTTGCACCGGCGCCACGATCGCACCCATGTCGATGCACTTGTCCAGCGGCTGCCCGACGCGCAGCGTCTGCATGCGGCGCTTCAGCCGCTGGTGGAAGAGATCGGCGACGCCTTCCTGGACCAGAAGCCGCGATCCGGCGCAGCAGACCTGGCCCTGGTTGAACCAGATGGCGTCGACAACGCCCTCGACCGCGCCGTCTATGTCGGCGTCGTCGAAAACGATGAACGGCGACTTGCCGCCGAGTTCGAGCGTCAGCGACTTTCCGCTGCCCGCTGTGCGTTCCCGGATGATGCGGCCGACCTCCGTCGATCCGGTAAAGGCGATCTTGTCGATGTCAGGATGATCGACGATCAGCGCCCCAGTCTCGCCCTCGCCGGTCACCACGTTCAGCACGCCGGCGGGAAGGCCGGCCGCCACCGCGAGTTCGGCGAAGAGAAGTGCCGTCAGCGAAGTGAATTCGGCGGGCTTCAACACGACCGTGTTGCCGAGCGCCAGCGCCGGCGCGATCTTCCAGGCAAGCATAAGGAACGGGAAATTCCACGGAATGATCTGGCCGACCACGCCGACCGGAACCTGGTCGGCGAACTCGGTTTCCTGTAGCTGCGCCCAGCCAGCATGATGGTAGAAATGCCGCGCCGCCAGCGGGACGTCGATGTCGCGCGTTTCGCGGATCGGCTTGCCGTTGTCGAGCGCCTCGACTACGGCGATCAGCCGCCCGTGGCGCTGGATCATCCGGGCGAGCGCATAGAGATGGCGCGCCCGGGCATGGCCAGGCAGCTTCGCCCATGCTCCCTGCGCCTTGCGGGCCGCGGCGACGGCCCTGTCGACATCGGCGCTCTCGCCGGCCGCGATCCTTGCCAGCACGGCGCCGGTGGCGGGTTCGTAGGTTTCGAAGCTCTTGCCTGACGCGGAAGGTGCGAAAGCGCCGTTGATGAAGTGGCCGAACTCAGACTTGTGCCGCGCCAGCCATGCCCGCGCTTCGGTGTCGGCCTCCGGCGCCGGACCATACGACATTTCGTCGAAATATTCTGCGACAGTCATCTCGGTCATCCGATCGGGTGTCTGTTGAAGGCCGAATAGGCACCAGTTGCGTGATGCTCGAGCTGGCGCTCGATATCGGCGAGCAAGCTCGACGCGCCGACGCGGAAAAGGTCCGGCTCCAGCCATTCGCGGCCAAGCTCGTCCTTCATCAGGAACTGGTAGTTCAGAATGTCCTTCGCCGTGGAAATGCCGCCGGCCGGCTTGTAGCCAATCTTGAAGCCAGTGCGCTCCTCGTAGGCGCGGATCGCCCTCAGCATGGTGAGCGTGACCAACAGCGTGGCGTTGACCCCTTCCTTGCCTGTCGAGGTTTTGATGAAGTCGGCACCGGCCATCATGCAGACCTGCGATGCCTTGGCGATGTTGCGCAGCGTCTTCAGGTCGCCGGTCGCCAGAATGGCTTTCACATGGGCGTCGCCGCAGGCCGCGCGGTAGTCCCGCATTTCATGGTAGAGCGCCTTCCAGTTTCCCGTCAGCACATGCTCACGGGTGATGACGATGTCGATCTCGCGGGCGCCGTCGGCGACGGACGCCTCGATCTCGCGCAGCTTCACGTCATGCGGCGCAAGGCCGGCGGGAAAGCCGGTCGAGACCGCGGCGACCGGTATGCCGGACGAGCCCAGCGCCTCGATGGCAGTCGCCACGAACCGGTGGTAAACGCAGACTGCGCCGGTGGTGATGGAGCGGCCTCCCATGCCGAGCGCTTCCAGGATATCGTGCCGCACCGGCGACATCGCCTTGGCGCAAAGCCGCTTCACGCGCTCAGGCGTGTCGTCGCCGCTCAGCGTCGTCAGGTCGATGCAGGTCACGGCCTTGAGAAGCCACGCCGCCTGCGCATCCTTCTTGACGGTCCGGCGTCCGGGCAGACTCGCGACGCGCCGTTCGCTCGCGGAAAGATTGACCCGCGTGTCCAGCACCCAGGAGAGGTCGAGATCCATCGCCTCGTTGCGCGGCCATCCGTTGAACCCGGGGATGGCATGGCCGGCCGCGCCGGCGACCGCCAAGCGGCGGGGTTCGTCAAGCGCTGCGTGTCTTGCGGCTTTTTCCAAGCTGGCTCTCCCTGGCCGATCAGAACCTATTGCGCGGGCGGCGTAAAGAGCATCCGCCGGATCGGCATTCTTGAGGGCCTTGTACGCCAGCGTGTGACCCTTATTCCACCATTTTGTTCGATCGGCCGAGCATCGCCGCGACTTCCGCGCACACAGCAAGGTCGGCCACCCCCGCGATTGGCACGAGCGGCGCACGCACCCGAGACCAGACGGCATCGCCGCTCTGGACGGCCATGATCGCCTTGATCGCCGGCACCACCGGAAGCGCGAGCAGGCGCTCCAGCACGGCGTCGGTCAGCGGATCGTCCTCGCCGCGGGTCAGCTTCGCCACCAGCTTCGGCGCCAGATTGGCGACGCCGCTGATCGCGCCGCTGGCGCCGCCCCGCACCGCCTTGGCGAGGTGGCCCTCATGGCCGACAAGGATGGCGAGATCCCGGTGCTCGGCAAGAAACGCGACGGTCTGCTCCCAGTCGCCGCTCGAATCCTTCACGCCCGCGATAGCCTGCGGAAAGGCGCGGCGGAGCCTGCCGACCAGGTCCGCGCCGATGCGGACACCGGTGAGCGACGGGATGTTATAGAGGATGATGTCGCGGCAGTCCGGGCCTGCGATTTCAAAGACCTCGCTGTACCAGCAATAGATGCCCTCGTCCGCCGGCTGCTTGAAATAGAAGGGCGGCGTGAGCAGGATTCCGCCGCAGCCGGCAGCCAGCGAGCGCCGTACATGCTCGCCGGCCTCCTGCGAGGACGGGCCATAGACGCATTCGACCAGACGACCGGCCTCGATGCCGGCTGCGGCCATGCGCTCATAGAGCGGAGCGCGTGCGGAGGCGGCTATCGAAACACCTTCGCCCGTCGTGCCGAAGGCGGTCACCACCTTCATCCCGCTGTCGAGCAGACGCCGGGCATGGGCGGCAAACCGCGCCCAGTCGATGTTTCCTGCTTCGTCGAAGGGCGTCACGAGCGCGGCGCTGATGCCGATCTTTTCACGCATCGGATGGGATTCTGGCAATGGGAAGACCTTTGTTCAGGCGGTTTCGAGGAGCAGTTTGCGGAGCACGCCGAGATCGGCCGGAAATTTGCCGGTGAAAATGCGGAACGCGTCGATGCCCTGGTGGAAGAACAGTTCGTAGCCGCTGAGCACAGTCAGGCCCGCGGCTTCCGCCTCCTGCTTGAACTGCGTTTCGACCGGCGTGTAGACGGCGTCGAAGGCCCAGCGCTGCTCACCGAGCAGTTCGGCCGAAACGGGCGAGCCAGGATAGCCGACCATGCCAACCGGCGTGCAGTTGACGATGCCGTCCGCGCTGGGCAGCACCGCCGAAACATCGCTGCCGAAGCCCGTCGCGATCCTGCCGCGGCCGGCGTCGCGGACGGTCGCGGCGAGCGACTCCGCCTTGCCGGGCTGCGTGTCGACGACGGTCAGTTCCTCCGCCCCGAGCGCGATCAGCCCGAAGGCGACCGCCTTGCCGACGCCGCCGGCCCCTACCATCACGACCCTGCCCGGCGCCATGTCGCCGAAGGCCTGGCGGTAAGCCGCGATAAAGCCGGTATAGTCGGTGTTGTGGCCCTTCGCGCCGCCCTCTTCGAAAACCACCGTATTGGCCGCGCCGATGCGGTGGACCAGCGGATCTTCGATCGTCACCCTGCCGGCGGCCGTCTCCTTGTAGGGATAAGTGATGTTCACCCCCCGCAGGCCGCTGTCGCGGCAGGCGTCGAAGACGGCGTCGAAATCCTTGCCCAGATCGCGCGGGATGAACAGGTCGTAGCTGACGTCCAGGCCGGAAAGCCGGCCTGCCAGGCGGTGGAGATCGGGCGAGCGCGAGCGCTTGATGTTGTCGCCGATCAGGCCGAGCCTGACGCGGCCGGGATGGTTCCCGGCCGATATGTCGCCGCGCGTCTCGGTCACCCCTGGTACCCGAATTGACGGGGCAGCCACAGCACCAGTTCGGGAAACAGGATCAGCAGCACCAGGGAGACCAGCAGCGCGAAAAAGAACGGCACGCCTTCGCGCACGATATTCTTGACCGGAATCCCGGTCGCCCCGTTGATGACGAAGAGCAGCATGCCGTAGGGCGGCGTGATCAGCCCGATCATGCAGTTGACGACCGTCACGACCCCGAAATGCACGAGGTCGATGCCGAGCACGCGGCAGGCCGGCACGAACAGCGGAACGATGACCAGGATGATCGTCGAGGCGTCGAGCACGCAGCCGAGAAGCAGGAAAAGTATGTTTGCGAAGACCAGGAACGAAAGCGGTGGCAGGTCGAGATAGGCGATGAGCCCCGCGATCGAATTCGGCACGTTCTCGGCGGCTACGATGTAGTTGAAGATCAGGGCGCTGCCGATGACGAGACCAACGGACGCAGATGAGCGCGCGCTTTCGGAAAACACGTTGTAGAGCGATTGCCAGGTCACCGCCCGGTAGAGCAGCGCCGCGAGCAGAAGCGCATAAGCGGCGGCGATGGCGGCGGCCTCCGTCGGCGTGGTCGCGCCGCCATAGATGCCAGCAAGCAGGATGACCGGCATCAGCAGCGCCGGCAGCGCCCTGAAGGTGATGCCCGGCAGCTTGCCCACCGGCACCACCTCCTCGGCCGGAATGCCGCGCTTGTGCGCCAGCCTGGAGGTTATCGCCATCAGCGACACGGTCATGAGAAGGCCGGGTACGACGCCGCCGAGGAACAAATAGCCGATCGAGGCGTCGGAAACGAGCGCGTACATGACCATCGGGATCGACGGCGGGATGATCGGCCCGATCGTGGCCGAAGCCGCCACCACCGCGCCGGCGAAGCCCGGTGCATAGTGGCCGCTCTTGATCATCATATTGATCGTGACCTTGCCGACGCCCGCCGCATCCGCAACCGCCGAGCCCGACATGCCGGAGAAGATCAGGCTGACGAGAATGTCGACCTGCGCCAGCCCGCCCCGGAACCGCCCAACAGCCGCCTTGCAGAATTCGAGCAGCCTGTCGCTGATCGTGCCTTCGTTCATGATGTTCGCCGCAACGATGAACAGCGGCACGGCGAGGATGATGAAGCTGTCGTAGATGCCCTGGATTATCTGCTCGGCGGCAAGCCCCATGTCCTGGCCGGCGACCGCGAGATAGACGACGGCCGCGACGATCATCGAATGCGCGATGGGGGCGCCGATGCCGGCGAGCAGGAACAGGACAAGCAGGCAAAGCTGGAACGCGAAGCTCATATCGTGGGCACCTCTTCATGATCGGCCAGGCTGCCGCCGCGGAGGAGGTGCACGACCCGCAGGGCGCTGCGGACGATCACGGCGAGCGCGAAAAGCGCATAGACGCTGAAGACGACATCGAGCCTAATGCCCAGCGTCGCGCTTTTCTTGATCTTGTAGAAGGTGATGTAGTCGAGCGAAGCCGGGAACGACGCCAGGAATCCGGCGAACAGGGCCGCTGCCGACACGAGGGCGAAGATCCGCCGCGTGCGATAGCCGACCCAGTGGTAGATCACGTCGAACTTGACCTGGTCGCGTTCGTCCAGGACGAAAGCCGAACCCCAGAACACCAGCCACAGCCAGGTGGTCAGGCACACTTCCTGCGTCCAGCCAAGCGGGTTGTTGAAGACGTAGCGGGAGACAATCTGGACCAGGAAGGCCAGGAACATGGCGGCGAGAAGCCCCGTCGCCACGTTGTCTGCCCGCGCCCTCAGCCAGCGGAGGGTTGCCGACATCGCTCGACGTCCCCGTCAGAGGGCGTTGATCTTGTCGACCATGCCTTCCGGCCAGTCCTTGGCGAATTCCGACTCCAGATAGGCCTTCTGCACATGGGTGCGGAAAGCCTCTACATCGGGCGTATAGACCTTCAGCCCTTGGTCCTTGAAGAACTGCTCGAGCTCGGCTTCGAGCTTGAGCTGGCGCTGCCGGCCGAGTTCAGCCGCATCGTCCGCCGCCTTCTGCACCGTCGCCTGCTGCTCAGGCGTGAGTGCATCCCAGACCTTCTTGGAGAAGGCGAGATAGTTCAGGTCGACCAGGTGGCTGGTCAGCACGATCTGCTTGGTGACTTCGTGGAATTTGGAATCCTTGACCGAAGGCAGCGGGTTGTCCTGGCCGTCGACGGCGCCGGTCTGCAGCGCGGTGTAGATCTCGGTGAAAGCGATCGGCACCGGATTGGCGCCAAGCGCGGAGCCCAGGAACTGCCAGGCGTCCGTGCCGGGCATCCGCAGCTTGATGCCGGCCATGTCGGCCGGGGTCTTGATCTCCTTGTCGACGCGGAGATTGACCTGGCGCCGGCCGAGATACATCACCGTCAGCAGCTTGACGCCGAGTTCGTCCTCGACCTTCTTCTTCATCGGCTCCATGAAATCGGCCGCGAACACCCGCTTCTGGTGCTCGGCGTCGCGATGCAGGTAGCCGGCGGTGAAGATCGAGAATTCCGGAAAGATCGTCGCCAGTTCCTGCGCCGACGTGATGGACATTTCGAGATTGCCGCGGGCGATGGCTTCGAGTTCGGTCCCCTGCTTGAACAGGGCCGCGTTCCAGTGCGGCTCGAAGGAGGCAAAACCGGCCACGGCGGGGCCGAAAACCTCGGTCAGCGCGACGGCGCGCTGGTCGGTCGGGGTGGCTGGCGCCGAGAGGCGCAGCGTGATCTTGTCCTGGGCGAAAGCGTGGCCTGCCGAGAGGCCGAAGACGCCTGCGGCAATGGCGAGGCCGGACGCGCCGAGAAATTTGCGGCGATCGATTCTGTTGGTCATGCTGATTCCTCCCTGAATGGCATGTATGCTGGCTACTCGCGCCAGGCGCAGGCGGCCAGAACGGCAACAATTGCACAGCCCCCTTACCAGTTCAACCCACAGACTCGTAGACATCATACATTTCCCGTTTTATATGACGAACCGCAGGCTTGCGGCCTAAGGTAGGAGGATTTGGTGTGCTTGCTTTCGTAGTTGTGCCGGCTCGTTCCGATGGCTGAGACCGGCGAACGACAAGTCCGCAGGAAGGCCCGTCTGGTGGTCATGGGCGCGGGCCTGATCGGCAAGAGACATATCGAACATGTGGCGCGAGAGGCCGAGCTGGCGGCGGTAGTCGACCCCTCTCCTGCTGCCCGTGAGATCGCGGAAGCGCACGGGGCGCCGTGGTTTCCGAGCCTCGCGGCGCTGCTGGACGATCGCTGCCCCGACGGCGTGATCATCGCCACACCCAATCAGCTTCACATCGAAAACGGGATGGAATGCGTGGCGGCAGGGCTCCCGATGCTGATCGAGAAGCCGATCGCCGACGATGTCGCCTCGGCGGAAACCCTGGTCGCGAGGGCCGAAGAGGCCGGCGTCCCGATCCTCGTCGGCCATCATCGCCGCCACAACCCGCTGATCCGCCGCGCCAGGGAAGAAATCCAGTCCGGCCGCATCGGCACGGTGATCGCGGTTCATGGCATGTGCTGGTTCTGCAAGCCGGACGATTATTTCGACGTGCAATGGCGGCGGCAGCCGGGCGCGGGTCCGGTCTTCCTCAACCTGATCCACGACATAGATCTTTTGCGCTACCTGTGCGGCGATGTCGTCTCGGTCCAGGCGCTCGAATCCAATGCGATCCGCGGAAATCCCGTCGAGGAGACAGCGGGCATCCTGCTGCGCTTTCGGAACGGCGCGATCGGAACCGTCACCGTGTCCGACGCGATCGTCGCGCCCTGGAGCTGGGAGCTGACGGCGATGGAAAACCCCGCCTACCCGCGCACGGGCCAGTCCTGCTACATGATCGGCGGCACGCATGGCTCACTGTCCATTCCCGACCTCGGCATCTGGCGAAATCCGGGCAAGAGAAGCTGGTGGGAACCGATCGAGCGGCAGTCGGTCGCGTACGGGACTGACGACCCCCTGGCGCTTCAAATCAGGCATTTCGCCGATGTGGCGCTGGGGCGCGCTAGCCCGCTCGTCTCGGGCCGCGAAGGCCTGGAGACGCTGAGGGTCATCGCCGCCGTGAAGGAGGCGGCGCGGCGCGGCGGGCCGGTCGAGATCGGCTAGGCGTTCAAAGATTTCGGCCTTTACGCTCCTCGGCGGGAGAAGCCCGGCAGTCAGCCGGCGAGGCCATGCTGGACGCCGGCCTCCACATGCCGGCGCAGCACCTCCTGCGCGGTCGCCGCGTCGCGTTTCAGCGCGGCGTCGAGCATCTGCCGATGCTCGTCGGCGGCGATCTGACCGCGGAAGGTAAGCGAGATCATCTGGTAGCGCAGATATTTGTCGAATACGGCCGCGTGGGTTTCCATCAGCACCCGAGAGCCGCAGGCCGAAATCAGCGCCTGATGAAACTCCCAGTCGTAGCGTTTCCAGTCCTTGGTCACCGATCGGTCGCCGCCGATCATCCGGAGTTCCATCTGGTGGAGCTTGTGGTGCGCAGCGACGACGCGGCCTTCCCAGTCCATGTCGCCCGCGGCGAAGGAGAGTTCGAGCGCGTAGCATTCGAGCAGTTGGCGAAGCGCCGCGACCTCCTTCAGGTTTTCGGCCGAAACCGGCGCGACTTCGAAGCCGCGCTGTCCTTCGGCGACCACCAGCCCTTCCGAAGCCAGGCGATTGAGGATTTCGCGAAGCGTCGAAACGCTCGCGCCGTAGCGGCTCTTCAGGCGGTCGAGCTTGAGCTTTTCGTCCGGTGCGAGCCGGCCGAAAAGTATGTCCGTCCTGATCTCGCGATAGGCGGTCTCGGCAATCGTAAGATTCGGATGTTCGTTCATCCGCTCGATATGCCATAAATTCCGGAAAATGTCATAGGTTTTGCAATCCGGCCTCGATGGAGGCCAGATCATGTAACCCGCGTTCGGAACCGTGCCTCCGAGCTAGAAGACGATCGTCTTGTGGCCGTTGAGCATGACGCGGGTTTCAAGATGCAGCTTGACCGCCCGCGCCAGCACCCTGCTTTCGATGTCGCGGCCGACCGCCACGAAATCGTCCGCGCTCATCGAATGCGTCACGCGCTCGGTTTCCTGGTCGATGATCGGCCCTTCGTCGAGGTCCGGCGTAACATAGTGCGCGGTTGCGCCGATCAGCTTGACGCCCCGCTCGAACGCCTGGTGGTAGGGCTTGGCGCCCTTGAAGCTCGGCAGGAACGAGTGGTGGATGTTGATCGCCCGGCCGTACAGGCGCTTGGAGAGCGCGTTCGAAAAGACCTGCATGTAGCGGGCGAGCACCACCAGTTCGGCGCCAGTCTCGCGGACCAGCGCGAGCAGCTTCTCCTCTTGCTCGGCCTTGTTGTCCTTGCTGACCGGCCAGCAATGATACGGGACGCCGTCCAGTTCGGCGTTCCGCCGGCTATCTTCATGGTTGGAGACGATCGCCGCGACCTCGGCGTTCAGCCATCCGACCCTGATCTGGTAGAGGATGTGCAGCAGCGCGTGGTCGAACTTCGACACCAGGACGACGATCTTCGGCCGCCGGCCTTGATCGACCAGCGTAGCCTTCATGCCGAAGCGCTCGATCGGCGATTTCAGCGCACGTTCGATGTCGTCCTTGGCCGCGCCGGCCGGCGCCGCGAATGCGATCCGCATGAAGAAGCGGTTCGTCTGGCGGTCCCAGAACTGGTTGCTCTCGGCGATATTGCCGCCCATGGCTGCAAGTTCGGTGGTGACGCCGGCCACGATGCCGGGGCGGTCGTCGCAGGAAAGGCTGAGTACGTAGATTTGATCCGCCACGGCGTGGTTCCTTGTGATGGGTAACTGTATGGGCGTTCATGCAGCTCGGCAGGCCCTCTGCCGCGAAATCGCGGCACGCCTGCCCGGCATATGATCGCAATTCTGGCCCAATACGTCGCCGTCGAAAAGATACCGGCAGTCGCAGCCGGCTATCGGGGATGGAGCCATGGACGAACCGGGCAGAATCCTGTCTTCGATATCCATCTGCCCGGCGAACATCCAGTCAGCTCCGCCATAAATCCGTCGAAGGCGATAAAGAATCGCCACGATTTTTGTTGACTGCTTTCGGGCCGCCGGACAATGGGATCGGCATCCGCGCCGGTCAGCCACCGGGCAGTCGGGAATAGGGAGGAACAAGGTGCCGGCTGCTCGAACGCCTTCGTTTGCACTCAACCACATGGTTGCGCCCTCGCTTCGCCCGGACGCCTTCTTCGCGCTGTGCCGGAAGGTGGGAGCGCCGCAGGCGGAAATCCGCAACGACCTCGCCGGCAATGCCATCGTCGACGGCACGCCCGCCGCCGAGATCGGCAGCCAGGCGCGCGACGCCGGGGTGTCGCTGATCAGCATCAACGCGCTGCAGCGCTTCAACGAATGGACGCCGGCCCTCGAGGCCGAGGCGGTGGAACTTGCCGACTATGCCCAGACCGCCGGAGCGGCGGCTCTGGTCCTCGTTCCGGTCAATGACGGTTCCGGACGCGCAGATGGCGAGCGCCAGCGGAACATCAGGACCGCGCTCCGCGCCCTGAAGCCTATCCTGCGCGACCGGGGAGTGCTCGGCCTGGTCGAGCCGCTGGGCTTCGCCGCCTGCTCCCTGCGCTCCAAGCAGGAGGCGGCGGACGCGGTCGCCGACATCGACGGCACCGGCACCTTCAAGCTGGTGCACGACACGTTTCATCACCACCTTGCCGGCGAGCCCGCGGTTTTCCCCGAGCTGACCGGCCTCGTTCATATTTCCGGCGTCGCCGACAGGAACCTGCCGATCGATGGCATGCGTGATGCGCATCGCGGGCTCGTCGACGAAGACGACCGCCTCGACAATATCGGCCAGATCCGCGCCTTGCTGAGCGCGGGCTATGCCGGCCCGCTCTCCTTCGAGCCGTTCTCGCCGGCTGTGCATGCGCTCGAATATCCCGCGCGAGCGCTCGCCGACAGCATCGCTTTCATTCGAGCCCGGCTGTAAGAGACCGTTTGAGAATTCGCTCCGGCGAGGCAGATAGCGTGGTTTTCGAGAACCGGAGCGCAGCGGACATTTGGGTCCGTGAGCACCGGAAGCGGAGAAAACTGCGTCAGGTGCCCGCCCGAGTAGAATTATCAAACGGTCTCTAAGACGCATTCGACATTTGCCATAATTGTTCATGAGGTGAGGGAATGACACTTGGATTTGCACTGCTGGGCGCCGGGCGCATCGGCAAGGTTCATGCGAAGGCGGTGGGATCGAACCCGCAGGCGCGGTTGGTAGCCGTAGCGGATGCTTTCGAAAAGGCGGCCAGCGATCTCGCGGCGGCCTATGGCGCGGAAGTGCGCTCCATCGACGAGATCGAGGAATCGCCGGACATCGATGCGGTCGTCATCTGCACGCCGACCGACACCCATGCCGACCTGATCGAGCGCTTCGCCGCGGCAGGCAAGGCGGTGTTCTGCGAAAAGCCGATCGACCTTGACGTAAAGCGGGTCAAGGAATGCCTCGCCGTGGTCGAAAAGACCGGCGCGACGCTGATGGTCGGCTTCAACCGCCGCTTCGACCCGCATTTCATGGCCGTCCGCAAGGCGATCGACGACGGCGCCATTGGCAAGGTCGAGATGGTTACCATCACCTCGCGCGACCCGGGCCCGCCGCCTCACGATTACATCACCCGCTCGGGCGGCATTTTCCGCGACATGACCATCCACGATTTCGATATGGCGCGCTTCCTGCTCGGCGAAGAGCCGGTCTCGGTGTCGGCGCATGCCTCGGTGCTCGTCGACAAGAAGATCGGCGAGCTCGGCGACTTCGACAGCGTCAGCGTCATCCTGGCGACTGCATCGGGCAAGCAGTGCATCATCTCAAATTCGCGCCGCGCCACCTACGGCTACGACCAGCGCATCGAGGTGCACGGCTCGGAAGGCATGATCGCCGCCGAAAATCAGCGCCCCGTGTCCATCGAAATCGCCAACGGCAAGGGCTATACGCGCCCGCCGCTGCACGATTTTTTCATGACCCGCTATCTCGACGCCTACGCCAACGAGATCGCGAGTTTCATCGCCGCGGTGAATTCCCACGCCAAGGCTTCTCCAAGCGGCCAGGACGGGCTCGTGGCGCTGACGCTTGCCGAGGCCGCATTGAGGTCGGCGAAGGAAGGCAAAACCATCCAGGTCAAGGATATCGGCTGAGCGATCGGCAGGCCGCCGCCCGGCGTATACGCGCGGCGGTTGCGGCTGCCCGGCTTCGCCCTAGATGGCGAAGCCATGGGCACGAAAGATTCCCTGAATATCGGCCTCGGCGTCGTCATCGGAGTGGCGATCGGCCTTGCCATGGACAACATGGTCATGGGCATCGGGATCGGCCTCGCGCTCGGCATAGCCATCGGGTTTATCGGCAGGTCTCCGCGCGGCCCGGAGTGACCTTCGTTCGCAGCGCCACTGCCCCAGGGCCCGCAAAAATTGCGGCAATTGCGGCCATCATGGTGTAATGATTGCCAAAACAGCGTGAAATCGCGGGCAATCGCTCGCCCGCGCGACAAGGAGTTTGGCATGGCCCGCAAAGAGGAAAGTCAGAACATGGCGGTGCCGCCGCATCTGCGGCTGCGTTCAGGCGAACTGAAGGCAGCCGCCACGGACGCGGTGGCCCGCGGCATCAATGACGACCGCATCGAGGCGCGCGAGAAGAAGACCGCCCGGCTGAAGGCGCTGCGCGAGGCGAAGGAGGAGAAGGAGCGCGCGGAAGCGGCTGCCAACCCGCCCCCCGCCAAGACGAAGAAGAAGCGCAGCCGCTAAATATCGCATGGTCGCATGGCGGCCGGGCACGGACATTCAGGACCAGAACATGTCAAAGACACCGCGCCGTCCAACTGATCCGATGGCCGCCGCCGAAGCCGCATTCAAACCGGCTAAAAAGCCCACGCCGCCCGCCCCGGTTCCCCAGCGAGTGCCCGCGCCACGCGAACTCGTCTCGATCAGGATCGACCGCGACGTCCTAGAATATTTCCAGGAGGAGGGGCCGGGCTGGCAGGAGCGCATCAACGCGGCGCTGCGCGAGGCGGCCGGCATGTCGGGCTTGTCCGAGGAAGGCAAGCGGCCCGAGGAACTGAACGCCACCAACGACGATTGACGCCTCCCAGCCGGCGGGATTCCCAAGAACAAAAAAGCCCGCCGGGCGCACCGGCGGGCTTTTTTTATGGGTGGCCAGCATCCAGGGGAGGGGGAAAGACGCTGGCCGGGTCCGGCAGGGAGGGAGGAGAGCCCCGCCGAAGAGCGTTAAAGGGATTTGTTGGCGACTGCGGTGATGTCGGCGCGGTTGATGCCGAGATCGTTGAGTTCGCGGTTCGACAGGCGGCTCAGCTCGTTCACGGTATCGCGATAGCGGCGCCAGTTGCGGTAATTGCGGATCAGGTTCATGCTACTCTCGTTCAGTCTGGTATTCGTTTGCCAGCAACAGATAAGTACGAGCGGTTCAATATTGAACAACCGCTGCTGCATGGCGGCATTGCAAATTTTGCATTTCACAAAACCGTGACCGGAAATCCGGACATTCAACCCTTGCGGGCGACAATGCCGTCGCAGAACGCCTCGACGATGAAGGTGATCTGCGCGGCGATCTCGGCCGGCGGCACGGCCATGAAGCGCCGCTGCTGGCCGAGGCTGACGATGCCGTGCACCGCCGAAAACAGCGATTTGGCGAGCAGCGACAGCCGCTCCTGGCTCTCGGTAGGCAAAAGCTGGCGCAGCGGCTTGACGATATGGCCGAGCAGGTGGACGTGCTCGGCCACCTGCCATTCCGGCACTTCCTTGGAAGCGCGGAAGCCGAGTTCGAAAATCGCCGACCACAGCCGCGGGTTGGCCAGCACGAACTCGAAATAGGTCTGGCCGAGCAGCGTCAGCGCGCGCTTGGGCAATGCGCTCGAAGGATCGCGCGCGAAGGCTGCCGCGACCGCCCCCTCGAGCCGTGCCACCGTGCGCGAATTGACCGCCGCCACCAGCGCGTCCATGTCCGGGAAAATATTGTAGATGGCGCCGACCGCGCAGCCGGCCTCCCCCGCCACATCACGCGCCGTCAGCGCCGGATAGCCTTTCTCGGCGATCCTGCGCTCGGCTATTTCGATCAGCGACCGCCTGAGCTGCTCGCGCCGTTCTTGCGTCTTCTTCGCCAATGCTCCATCCTTGGTCGTCACAATTTGAACACTGTTCACAAACATCTTGAACATCGTTCACGGTTGTGGCAATAAAGACGTGAACAAGGTTCAAGTCAAGGTTTACGGACTCGGGGGAGCCGTTCTGATGCCGACACTTTACGCGCTGAAGCCTGCATTCCAATCCACGCTCAGGCCGCTGGTCGACATGCTCGCCGCGAACGGCGCGACGGCCAACCAGGTGACGTTCGCAGCCGCCCTCCTGTCGGTCGCGGCCGGCGCAGCCATAGCGGCGTTTCCAACTATCGGCTGGGTTTTCCTGCTGCTTCCGGCCGTTCTGTTCATCCGCATGGCGCTGAACGCCATCGACGGCATGCTGGCGCGGGAGCATGGCCAGGCCTCGCGGCTCGGAATGTACCTCAACGAACTCTGCGATGTCGTCTCCGACCTCGCGCTCATCCTCCCCTTCGCGCTGGTCGCGGCCTTCCCTGCCTGGGGCGTGGCAGCCTTCGCCATCGCTGCGATCCTTGCCGAGTTTGCCGGCGTTCTCAGTGTGGCGGCAGGCTCCGGCCGAAACTATGCCGGCCCGTTCGGCAAGAGCGACCGCGCCCTGGCGCTCGGCGTCATCGCGGTAGCGGTTGCGGCTGGCTTTGCCCCTCCGCTGATCGCCTCGTGGATATTCCCGGCGATGGCGCTGCTGTCGCTGGTCACCGTCGTCAACCGGGTCCGCGCCGGCCTCGCCGCCGGCGCGGCCTGATTTGCACCCTCAAAGGAACCCGCAAATGCCGCACGAGACCTTGTCCGCCGCGCCGCCTGCCGCCGGGCGACCCGCATTCGAGCGCACCTTTCTCACGCATGACGGCGCGGAAATATTCTACCGCTGCTGGCCGGCGGCAAGTGCTGCCCCCAAGGGTGCAATCGTCCTGTTCCACCGCGGCCACGAACATGGCGGGCGCGTCGTCCATCTGGTCGACGAACTCGCAATGCCGGACTACGCCTTCTACGCCTGGGACGCGCGCGGCCACGGCAGGTCGCCCGGCCAGCGCGGCTATTCCCCCTCCTTCGCCGCATCGGTGCGCGACGTCGATTGCTTCATGCGCGAGATCGCGGCTAGGGATGGCTTCAAGTCCGGCGACATAGCGGTCGTCGCGCAATCCGTCGGCGCGGTGCTGGCCGCGACCTGGGTCCACGACTACGCGCCCGATATCCGCGCCCTGGTGCTGGCCTCACCCGCCTTCTCGGTAAAGCTCTATGTGCCCTTCGCCAAGGAAGGCATCGCCCTGTGGCAGAAGCTGCGCGGCGTGTTCTTCGTCAATTCTTACGTGAAGGCCAAATTCCTGACCCACGATCCGGAGCGCATCGCCTCCTTCGAGGCCGACCCGCTGATCACGCGGCCGATCGCCTCGAACATACTGGTCGAGCTTTACCGGAACGCCGCCCGCGTGGTGAGCGACGCCCGCGCCATCACCGTGCCGACGCAATTGCTGATCTCGGGCAGCGACTGGGTGGTCAGGCATGCCCCGCAGCACGAGTTCTTCGTCAATCTCGGCAGTTCCATCAAGGAGCGCCACGTCCTGAAGGGCTTTTTCCACGACACGCTGGGCGAGCACGACCGCGCGCCGGCGGTAGCAGAGGTGCGCCGCTTCATCGCCGAGCAGTTCGCCGCTCCCATCACCCACGCCGACCTCACCCAGGCGCATCTGTCGGGCTTCACCCGCGATGAAGCCGACCGGCTCGCCTCCCCGCTCGATGCGTTATCACCGAAGGGCCTCTATTGGGCGCTGAACCGCGCCTTCATAAAGCTGGGCGCGTGGTTCTCCAGCGGTCTCAAGACCGGCGTCGCCACCGGCTTCGATTCCGGTTCCACCCTCGACTATGTCTATGAAAACGAGGCGCGTGGCCTCGGGCCTGTCGGCCGCGCCGTCGACCGCATCTTCCTCGACGCAATCGGCTGGCGCGGCATCCGCCAGCGAAAGGTCCATCTAGAGGAGATGATCCCGGCGGCGATCGCTCGCCTGAAACAGGCCCGCCGGCCGGCAAATGTGCTCGACATCGCCGCCGGCCACGGCCGCTATGTACTCGACGCGATCGCCAAATGCCCCGACCAGCCGGCGACCGTGCGGTTGCAGGATTATTCCGACATCAATGTCGCGGCCGGCCAGAAGCTGATCGCGGGACGCAAGCTGCCGCCCAGTTTCTCGTTCCATCGCGCCGACGCGTTCGACGGCGATGCGCTCGCCGCGCAGGATCCGGCGCCCGACCTCGCAATCGTCTCCGGCCTCTACGAGCTGTTTCCGGACAATGCCCTGATCGCGCGGTCGCTCAGTGGGCTCGCCCGCGGCACGACGCCTGGCGCGCTGCTGATCTACACCAACCAGCCCTGGCACCCGCAGCTCGAAATGATCGCGCGCAGCCTGACCTCGCATCGCGGCGGCGAAGCCTGGGTGATGCGGCGGCGCACACAGGGCGAAATGGACCAACTCGTCGAAGCCGCCGGCTTCAGAAAACTCGACCAGCGCATCGACCAGTGGGGCATCTTCACCGTGTCGCTCGCCGAACGCATCTGAGGTTTTGTCCGAATGCACGCGCGAGCCGAAACCGTTGCAGCGCCCTACGGCCCGGTGGCGAAACGGGCAGCCTTGTGGCTGCTGTTTCTCGCCCCGTTCTTCTACCTGACCTACGGCGCCGCCAACTGGCTCGCCTCCCTGCGCGACGATGTCGGCAGCATCGTCTTCGACTGGGAGCGCGCCGTCCCCTTCATGGCCTGGACCATCGTGCCCTACTGGTCGATCAATCTGTTCTATGCGCTGTCGCTGTTCGTCAACGACACGAAAAGCGGCGTCGACCGTCTCGCCGGGCGCTATCTGACCGCGCAGATCGTCGCCGTCTCCTGTTTCTTGGCCTTTCCGCTGGCCGCGACCTTCGTGCGGCCCGAAACCACTGGCCTGCCGGGCTTCATGTTCGCCGTGCTCGGCGGTTTCGACAAGCCGTTCAACCAGGCGCCGTCGTTGCATATCGCCTTGCTCGTCATCATCTGGGATCACCTCAGCTGCCGGCTCTCCGGGCCGGCGAAAATCGTCTGGCACGGATGGTGCCTGCTCATCGGCGCGTCGGTGCTGACCACCTGGCAGCATCATTTCATCGACATCCCGACCGGCGTGCTGCTAGGCCTCTTCGCGCTGTGGCTGTTTCCGCGTGCCGGCACCCTGCCCTTTGCCGGCTTTGTGCTGACCGCCGATCCTTGGACAAGACGGCTCGGCGCTTACTACGCAGGAGCCGCGGCGCTGCTCCTCGCAGCCGCCGTGATCGGGACATTGGCTTCGGCCGTCTGGCTCGTTCTTTTGTGGCCGGCGCTGGCACTCGCCATCGTCGCCTTCGGTTATTTCGGCGCGGGCGCGAAAATCTTCCAGAAGGCAGATGACGGCACGGTCTCGCTTGCCAGCCGCCTCCTGCTGGCGCCCTACCGGCTCGCGGCGAGGATCAATGCCTGGGCCTGGACGCGGCGTCTTCCGGCGCGTGTCGAGATCGCCGACGGCGTATTCCTCGGCCGCTTTCCGGGCTCGGGCGAATACGGCGACTACGGATCGGTCGTCGATCTGGCCGCCGAGTTCGAAAAGCCATTCGGACCGACGCCCACATGGACCAGCATCGCCGTCATGGACCTAGTCTCGCCTTCCACGCCAGATCTCGAACGCGCCACGCAGGCGATCGAGGCGGCGCAAACGCGCGGGACCGTGCTTGTCTGCTGCGCGCTCGGCTTCCAGCGCAGCGCCGGCGCTGTCGCGCATTGGCTGGTTTCCACCGGCAGGGCAAAGGACTGGACCGCGGCGGAAGCGATGCTGCGCAACGCCGGACGGCCGGTCCATCTTTCGCCGCCGCTCATTGCAGCAAAGGAGCCAGCGGAGTGACGCCGGCACTGGGAATCCGCGACGGCTTTGCCGACTGGCTGGCGCGTCAGGCGCTGTGGCCGGCTGTGATCGTGGCGGCCGTGCTGGCAGCCGCACCGCTGGCCGCACTTGCCGGCGCGGTCGCGCCGAGTACCTGGCCGATGGCAATAATCGGCGTTGTCGCCACGGTAGGCGGGCTGGCCGTCCTCGCTCTGTCGGCGCTCATCCGCTTCGACGCCGCGCTTTTCTACCTGATGGCGAGTTACGACGACGAGGCCACCGGCGGGGCAGCGGTCGACGATGTGCTGGCCCGCATGCGCCTGAAGCCGCAACCCGCCCGCGTGCGCGGCCTTCCCGAACGCGTGGCCGGCGCGCTGCGGCTGGTTTTCCGGCAACGCCTCGCCTTGTCTGTCTTCGTGCTTGCTGTCGCGGCCGCACCGCTGGCATTCCAGTCATGAGCGAGACGATGGAAGTCCAGGACAGGTTCGAAACGCCCGGCGACGCGAAGCCGAAGGGCCGCCGTCTGCTCGGCGCGATTGCCTCGGCCGCTCTGGCCGTGCTGGCGCGCGCCGTCACCGGCGTGCGGCCGATCTGGAGCGGTTCCGGACCGTCTGAGCGCCAGCGCATCTACTTCGCCAACCACGCCAGCCATGGCGACTTCATCCTGCTGTCGGCCTGCCTGTCCGCGCCCGAACGGGCCCGCACCCGCGCCGTCGCTGCCGCCGACTACTGGGGCAAGACTAGGCTGCGCCGCTTCATCGCCGAGGATATGCTTGGTTCCGTGCTGGTGCACCGCGCCTGGACCGAGCCCGCCCAGAACCCGATCAAAATCATGCTCGACGTTTTGGACAAGGGCGATTCCCTCATCATCTTTCCGGAGGGGACGCGCAACATGACCGACGAGCCGCTACTGCGCTTTCGCTCCGGCCTCTACAACCTCTCGATCGCCCGGCCCGACGTCGAACTCGTCCCCTGCTGGATCGAGAACATGTCGCGCGTGCTGCCCAAGGGCCAGTTCCTGCCGGTGCCGCTTCTGTGCCGCGTAGTCTTCGGCTCGCCGATCGCCGTCGCCGAAAACGAGGACCGCCGCGATTTCCTGAACCGCGCCCACGCCGCACTTCTGGCGCTCGACCCGTCCACCAGCCGGAGATCTTCCCGATGATGCGCGAAACCACGCTTCTGGTCCTTGCGCTTGCCGGCGTGCTCACCACCGCCAGCGTCGTAGCCGGCATATTGACCTGGCGCGCCGCCGATCCTCAAAGCGCTACGCTGGTCAATCTCAACCAGCGCATCAAGGCCTGGTGGGTGATGGTGGCGCTGATCGCCATCGCTTTCCTGTTCGGCAAGGACGGCATGATTGTGCTGTTCGCGCTGATCTCGTTTGCGGCGCTGCGCGAATTCGTGACGCTCACCCATTCGCGGCGCAGCGACCACTGGGTGCTGCTCGGCATGTTCGGCATCATCATCCCGGTGCAGTACTGGCTGGTGTGGACCGAATGGTACGGCCTCTTCACCATCTTCATTCCGGTTTATTGCTTCCTGATCATGCCGGCGATCACCGCGCTGCACGGCGACACCGAGCGCTTTCTGGAGCGCATAGCAGCGCAGCAATGGGCGGTGATGCTGGCGGTCTATTGCGTCAGCCACGTCCCGGCGCTGATGACCTTGCCGATCCCCGGCTACGAAAATCGCAGCCTGCTGCTCATCGCCTTCCTGATTGTCACCGTCCAGGGCAGCGACGTGTTGCAGTATATTTTCGGCAAGCTTTTCGGAAAGCACCGCTTTTCGCCGACCGTGTCGCCATCCAAGACCTGGGAGGGCCTGATCGGCGGCCTGCTGAGCGCCAGTGCGCTCGGCGCGCTGCTCTACTGGCTGACCCCGTTTTCGCCGCTCGAAGCGGCCGGCGTGGCGTTCCTCGCCTGCCTGATGGGCTTCCTCGGCGGCCTCGTCGCCTCGGCGATCAAGCGCGACCAGGGCGTCAAGGATTGGGGCCATCTGATCGAAGGCCATGGCGGCATGATGGACCGCGCCGACAGCCTTGTCTTCGCGGCCCCGGTTTTCTTTCACATCGTCCGCTATTTTTGGACGGTGTGAAGCTTACTTCACGATGACGATGCTGGTGTTGTCCGGGCCGAAGGCCTGGACGAGTTCGTAGAACTCCGAGGCGTTTTGGGGGTGCAGCCGGATGCAGCCATGCGAGGCGGGCCGGCCCAGCCGCTTGATGTGCGGCGTGGCGTGAACCGCATAGCCGCCATGGAAGAAGATCGAATGCGGCATCGGCGCATTGTCGTATTTGCGCGAGTACCACATCTTGTGCATGCGCGTCGGCTTGAACGAACCGGTCGGCGTCCTGTAGCCTTTGCCGGCGGTCGAGACCTTCCAGGCGAAAGCCGGCCGGCCGTCTATTGTCACGTCCATTCTCTGCTCCGAGATCGAGATGCGGGCAACGACCTGACTGCCGGAGGCATGCGCGCTTCCGGCTTCCAGGAAAAGCGCGATGCCGGCAAGAGCGGCGGCGATGACGTTGATGAGCTTCGCGGTAAGTGTGGCGTTCATTGTTCCCTCCATCATGGCCGTCCGGCCAAATTCGATGGATGCCTTATCCGCCTGCAATGTTTCGGTTCAATTTCGCCGATTAGCGTTTTGGTTTCGAGTTTGTTTCCGTTTTTGGCCCGTTGCTCGGCTAGCACGGCGGCTTCAGCAACCGCTCTGCAACAAAGCCGCCGCCGCGCGGCATCATCCGGAAACATCGCGCCGGTAGTTCTGCGCAAAATCAACCGGAACTGGCGAGATGATGAGAAGGATTGGATCGACCTGGCTGGTGCGGGTGGGTATCGCCACGGCGGCGCTCGCCGGCGCCGGCATGATGGCGGATCCCGCCCACAAAGTGGCCTCGGGAGCGGCTGCCGGCGCAAGCGACGCGACCCTCCTGCATGCAGCGGCCTTGTTTGCGATCGTCTGGCTGATCGCCGGCATCCGCATCCGCCCCGGCCATTGGCGGCTCGGCTTCGACCCGCTGCCGGTCAGGTTCCCCGGCGGCCAACGGTCGCCCGCCGCGTCTGAACAGGCATCCACCGGCGGCGATTCCACCGCATCCGGCAAGTTTTGACCCGTTTTTCAAGTCTCAGGAACGCCGCCATGAATTCGAAATTTGCCGCCGGCGCGCTCACCGCGCTCATCTACTTCCAGGGCCTGCTCGGCTTCGCTGGTCTCGCCACCGTGCTGCTCAAGGAGCGGGCCGATGTCAGCGAGCCGGCCCATCATGCAAGCCTGCCCCATGCCGGGCCTGCGGCCACGGCGCTGTAAGCGGCGTGGGCCGCCGCGCATCATGGTTCACGTTGTTGCGAGGGCGGATCGAAACGGTAGCCGCTGCCGCGGATGGTGACGATGCATTCGGTGTCGAGCTTGCGGCGCAGCCGCACGATCCTGGAATCGATCGAGCGGTCGAACGCTTCCGCGCTTTCGGCGGGTGCGGCCGCCATGATGTCGTCGCGCGTCAGCACCTTGCGCGGGCTGGCGAGAAAAAGCCGCAGCAGCGCTATCTGACCGGCCGAAAGCTGCTCCTCCCCGCCCGAATGGTGCATGACCAGCGCGGCCTTCAGGTCGACGGTCGCGTTCTCGAAGGCGACGAGTTCCGGCGCGGGCCTGCCCCTGCGCGCCAGGAGGCCGCCTATGCGGGCTGCAAGCTCACGCACATTGACCGGGATGTCGACCACGTCGGCCGCTCCGAGTTCGAGCGCCAGCACCTTGTCGACCAGGTCGGCGGGGCGGCACATGACGATGAAAGCCGGCCCGCCTTCGCCGAACCGCTTCAGCAGGTCGCGCGCGGCGCCAGGCGCCATCCCTTCGCCTACAACAACAACATCCAGATCCGCCGCCGAAAGCAGCTCCTCCGCCGCCCACGCCTCGGCGGACTCGCGAACCTCCAGACCCCGCCGCTCGAGGTGGTCGGCAAGTTCAGCGAAAACATCGCCCGCTATGCAGATAAGCCCGATCGCCGGTCTTCTTGCCATGCATCGATCCCGTAATAACCAGCAAATTCAGATGATCACTGGACAACATGTTTATACCCAATCTACTTTCCGCTGAAAGCGGGGCGAGACCAGACTGCGCGCACGTATCGCCATTGTCGAAGACGAGCCCGATTTGCGGGACGCCGTAGCCGAGTATCTCGGCGCGAACGGCTATGACGTGACCGCCGTCGGCGACGCCAGGTCGATGCGCGAACTGGTCGAGACCAACGCGTTCCACCTCGCCATCCTCGATATCGCCATGCCCGGCGAGGACGGCCTGTCGCTCGGTCGTTGGCTGCGCTCCAGAATGCCGATCGGGATCATCTACGCGACCGCCGCCGGCGCCTCGATCGACCGCATCGTCGGACTGGAACTCGGCGCCGACGATTACATGGTCAAGCCTTACGAGTTGCGCGAGATGCTGGCGCGGGTGCGCAGCGTTCTCAGGCGCGTGCCGCAACCCGACGAGATCCGCCCGGCGAAGCCGGCCGGGCAGGGGCGGCGCATCGTCTCTTTTGGTGGCTTCAGCGCCGACCTCGACGGCCGCATGATAACCGGCCCGGATGGCGCGCTGATCGATATGGCCAAGAGCGAATTCGACGTGCTTGAAGTATTCCTGACCCGCGCCAACCGGCTGCTGACCCGCGCAGCGCTTTCCGAGGCGATCGGATTTGCCGAAGAGCCGGAAATCTCGCGCGCCGTCGACATTCGCATCATGCGGCTGCGCAAGAAGATCGAGGACGATCCGGCCAACCCGAAATTCCTGCGCACGGTGCGCGGCGAAGGCTACATCTTCGCGCTCCCCGAGAACGGCGGCGACGCCCATTGAGCGCCAGGCGCCGATCGGGTTTAGGGTATGTTGAGATTCAGGTCAGACCGAGCCGGCATCGAAGATAGGCGCGCAGTGACCAGAACGGCGGATTTCGAAAACCGGAGCGAAGCACACGTTCAGGTGCGTGAACACCGGAAGCGCAGAAAATCGACATTCGCAGGCCGGCATCACCTGAATGTCGACATGCCCTAGAGAACCCGCGGAAACAGCCTGCATGATCGACACCACGCCCCCCAGCATCGACCCGCAGATCGCCGATCCGGGCGCAACCGTAGCGGCGGCCCGCATCGCGCGCCGGCTGCGGCACGCCGATGATTGGCAGCAGGAGATTGGCGATATCCTCGAATTGCTCGGCCGCTCACTGGACATCCACCGTTCCATTCTCTTCCGGCTGCGGGAAACTCCCGAGAAGAGCCTTGTCCAGTCCATCCCCGCCTACTGGCTGGACGAAACCATCGAGGGCATCTCCGGCCCTCCCACCATCATCCTGCAGTCGGATATCCATTCCGATCCGCTGCTTGGGCGGCTTGCGATGGAGGGGCGGCAAGGCAAGATGTTCGCGGGCCTGACCAGCGAGATCGACGGCTTTCTCCGAAAAGATTTCGACCGGCAGAAAATCAAGTCCTTCCTCTCTGTCACCGTATTCGCCCACGGCCATGTCTGGGGCACCGTCGCCATCAACGACTGCGTCAGGGAGCGCGTTTGGACCGACGAGGAGAAGGCGGCGCTCGAAATCGTGGCGCTGGCTCTGGGCGACGCGATCGAACGCTCGCGCTCCGAGCGGCACGTCAGCGAGATCATCCACGCCGCGATCCTTCAGGCCGCCCTCGATGCCGTCATCATCATCGACGAAAGCGGCAAGATCCTCGAATTCAATCCAGCCGCCGAGAAGATGTTCGGCTACGAGCGCGCTAACGTCATCGGCAATGACGTTCTCGACACCATCATTCCCGAATTCTACCGCGCCGGCCACGCCAATGGCGGGGAGTACATGCAGCGCCGCGGCGCGCCGATGATCGGACGCCGTCTCGAAACCGTTTCGCAGCACGCTTCCGGGCAGATTTTTCCGATAGAGCTGACGGCGACCGAGGTGAAGGTCGCCGACCGGCGTCTCTTCATCGGCTCGATCCGCGACCTGCGCGAAAGGCGGCAGGCCGAGGAGGAGATCGGCCGGCAGCGGGAAAAGCTGCACCAGAACGAGAAGATGGCCGCGATGGGTTCGCTGCTGGCCGGCGTTTCGCACGAGCTCAATAACCCGCTTGCCGTGGTGGTGGCGCAGTCGACGCTGCTGCACGAATTCGCGCCGGACCCGCAGACCAAGCTGCGCGCCGAAAAAGTCCGAGCCGCGGCCGAGCGCTGCGGCCGCATCGTCAAGAGCTTTCTCGGCATGGTGCGGCTGCACTCGACCGCGCAGAGCGAAATGGACCTGAACGCCGTGATACGCGCAGCCCTCGAGGTCACCGCCTATGGCGCGCGCAGCAGCGGCATCGGCATCGATACCGAATTCGCTGGCGAGCCGCTGACCGTCATGGGCGATCCGGATCACCTGACGCAGGTGGCGGCGAACTTCCTGGTCAACAGCCAGCACGCGCTCGCCGCCTGGAACGGCGACCGCCGCATCAAGGTGAGCACATTCCGCACCGTCGACGGAAATTGCGGCTTCGCCGTCGCCGACACCGGCCCGGGCATACCCGAAGCGATCCGCCACCGCGTCTTCGAATCCTATTTCACCACCAAGCCGGTCGGGGTGGGCACCGGCATCGGCCTGTCGATCTCCAAATCGATCGTCGAACGCCACAATGGCAAGATACGCTTCGAGGAGGTCGAGCCGACCGGCGCCCGCTTCGTCGTCGAACTGCGGGCGATCGACGCCGGCGCGATCGTGGCGGCGGGCGCGAGCGTGCCGTCCGGCGGATTGCGCCATGCGCTGATCATTGACGACGAGCCGGACGTGGCCGGCTCGCTTTCGGACCTGCTGGAGCTGATGGGCGTCAAGTCGCGCGTCGTCTCGGTCTGGACGTCGGCCGCCGATGTCCTGAACGGCTATGACACCGACATCGTGTTCAGCGACCTGCGCATGCCGGGCGCCAGCGGCATGACGGTCTACCGGCAGCTCCTCGATCAGCGGCCGGGCCTTGCGCGGCGCTTCGTGCTGGTGACCGGCGACATGATCGGCGCGCGCGCCGAAGTCGAGGCGCTTCCCGCCCATCTCAAGCCGCAGATACTGGAAAAGCCCTTCAGCACGCTCGATGTCCGCGGTGTGCTCGCCGCGATCAACGACCAGATCGATCTCGCGCGCTGATCTCCACGCCGGGCCAAAAAGACCCCTCACCGAGGGGCGTCGGTGAAGGGCTGAAGCTGTGGGAGGATGCGGCTTGCGCCTGTCAGAAGATGTTGGGCGTATGGCTCAGCGGTTCGGCGCTGGCGACCATGCGGACCTTGCGCGCCGGCGCGTGCCCCGTTTCCTTGGCGATGACGGTGAGGCAGTCGGCAGTCTCGGCGCCCCACGCCTGGCCGCGGCAGGCGATCTCGGTTAGCGAGAGCGGTAGTCGATATGTCGTGGGCGTCGTGCCCGCTTCGTCCGTCAGCTTGAGCGGCGCGCCGAACGAGGCCCAAGCCGGCCCGGAGGCCGGGATCAGCGCCATCGAAAGGAATGCGGTGGCCACGATGACGGAAAACATCACCATGGGATGCTCGTTCGAGCGCTGGCGCAGCGCCAGGCGCGGAAAACGGGCGAAGCGTTCGCGCGGTTCTAGATGCCGGCCGAACTGGGAGGCCGTTGCGGTGGTCGACATGGGTGTTGCCTTGACGGTTCGTTCACTCTTGTTAACGAAGGTAAACGCCGATTGTATCTGCCCGATGTTGCCCAGCAGGATGCGTGTAACAGGCGCGAAACAAAATCGGGCTATATGCACGGCGCTCTTCGCTACAATAACATTACGAGGACCGGGCCAGGTTCGTCTGTGGCAAAGCTCACACCGATAACACCCGGAAATGCCGCCGGTTTTCCGATCGCCCGCGCCGTAAAGGATGACGATTCAGCCGCCCCGCGCGCAGCGTGTAGGCGGAGCCGGAACAACCGGATTTCATTAACGCATTGCAAATTAAACGTTATTGTGTCTATATTGAACGCACGTTCAATAACTACGTGAGAACGAGCATGAATTTGCACCGGCGCGATTTGGCGATTCCGCACGATTGGGACCGCCGCGGTCTGCCGGGCTGGAGCTATCACAGCGCGGCCTTTCTCGACCTCGAAAAGGAGCATCTCTTCCGCAACCACTGGCAGATCGTCGGTCATGTCGGTGACTTGCCGGATGCCGGCGATTACCTGACCATGGACGTGGTCGGCGAGCGCGCGCTGGTGGTGCGCGGCAAGGATGGCGTCGTGCGAGCCTTCCACAATATCTGCCGCCACCGCGGCAGCCGCGTCGTGGCCGAGAACCAGGGCTCCTGCAAGAACGCGCTTGTCTGCCCGTTCCATGGCTGGGTCTATAATCTCGACGGCACGCTGCGCGGCGCGGCCCACCCGAAGAGCTTCCCCGATCTAGACAAGACCGAGTTCGGGCTAGTTCCGCTCGATCTGGAAATCTGGATGGGCCTGATCTTCGTGCGCTTCCGCTCGGGGCCGCAGCCTTCCGTCGCCGAGCTTATGCAGCCGGTCGAGGCCGAGATCGCGCATTACCGGATCGCGGAGATGGTTCCGTCCTTCGGCAACTGGTCGCAGAAAACGCCGGTGAACTGGAAATCGGTACGCGATGTCGACAATGAGGGCTATCACGTCGCCATGGCCCATCCCGCGCTGCAGGACCTCTACGGCGCGACTTATTTCGACGAGCCCTTCGTTAACGGCGTGTCGCGTTCCTTCGCCACCTACAACCCGCATGCCGGGCGCTGCTGGAGCGTGCGCAACTACATCAGGCTCGCGCCCGAGCCGAAGCGCCTGCCCGAGCATTTGAAGAAGGCCTGGATTTACTACGGCATCTTCCCCAACATGGTGATCTCGGTGATGCCGGAATCGGTGCAGTTTTATCAGGAGTTCCCGCTCTCGACCGGCGAAACGCTGCTGCGCGGCGCGATCTATCGCTATGCCGACGAGAGCCGTGAGCAGGCCGCCGCCCGCTACCTCTCCTTCCGCATCGACCGCGAGACCATGTCCGAGGACGTGCAGCTCTCGGTCTGGTCGAACAGATCCATGATGTCGGAGGCGTTTTCCGGCTTCTATCTGTCCGATCTCGAATATGGCGTGCGCACCCACCATGACCACTTGCGCGCCATGCTGCCGGTGCTGGAGCTTTCCGAAGCGCCGGACGAGCGCGAGATGTGGAACGTCAATGAGGCGATGCGCTCGCGCGGATAACGCGGCCCTCCGCTTATTGAAGAGTGCACGCCGGTTTTTTCCTTTCCTTTGTCCAAATCGGCCGATCTGGCGCGTCATTGTGCCGGCGGGGCATGGACCCTGCCGCCAATAAGAGAGGAGACAGCAATGCAATATCTTCTGATACTCTACGTGAACGAGGCCGGCTGGCCTGAGCTCACCCCGGCCCAGCAGGAAGAGGGCACCGCCGCCTATATGGCCTATTCCGAAGCGCTGCGGAAAGCCGGCGCGCTGGTCGCCAGCAACCGCCTCCGCCCGAGTTCGTCCGCCACGACCATCCGCACTGCCGGCGACAAGCCGCAGGTGCTGGACGGACCCTACGCCGAATCCAGGGAGCAGATCGGCGGCTATTACCTTATCGAAGCGCCCGACCACGATGCCGCCATGGCATGGGCGGCGCGGTGCCCGACCGTCGATCACGGCGTCGTCGAAGTGCGCGAGGTCTGGCAGATGAGCGAATACGCGCGTCGCTAGCGACGCTGTTGCGGAGGCGGAGTGCATGCCGAGACTGGTCGTCTTCAACAACATTTCCCTCGACGGATATTTCACCGGGAGCAACGGCGATCTCGGATGGGCCTATGACGGCCGCGACGATCCGGACTACGACGCCTTCATCGCCGGCAACGCCAGATCGGGCGGCATGCTTCTGCTCGGCCGGATCACATACGTCATGATGGTCCACTATTGGCCGACGCCGGCTGCGGCGCAGAACGACCCCGTCGTCGCCGAGCGCATGAACGCCATGCCCAAGCTCGTATTCTCCAGGACGCTGGAAAATCCGGCTTGGGAGAACACGGGCGTCTCCAGGGATGCAGTGGCGGAGGTGCGGAGGCTCAAGCACGGCGCCGTTCCCGACATGACCGTCCTCGGCAGCGGCGGCATCGTCGCGCAACTGGCGCGGCAAGGGCTGATCGACGAATATCAGTTCATGCTGAACCCGGTTGCGCTCGGCGCCGGAAGAACGTTGTTTGAAGGCATGGAGGACGAGATCCCGATGAAGCTCGTAATGACGCGGTCCTTCGGCAACGGAAAGATCTTCCTGCGCTATGAGCCGGCCGGGTGAAGCGAAGCTTATGACAGCCGGCGACGGGTCGATGGCGGCGCGAGCCGAGGCCGAAGGCGTCGCCCGGCGCAGCTACGGCAAGCTCGTGGCCTACCTCGCCGCGCGCTCCGGCGATGTCGCGGTGGCCGAAGACGCGCTGTCGGAAGCCTTCGCGGCGGCGCTTGCCGACTGGTCGGCGAAGGGCTGCCCGCAAAATCCCGAGGCGTGGCTGCTGACGGTCGCGCGCCGCAAGCTGATCGACGCCGGCCGCCGGCGCCGCATCGGCGATCTTGCCGGCGGGCAATTGCGGATCGCCGCCGAGGAGTTGGAGGCCGCCGAGGACGAAGACATCCCCGACAGGCGCCTGGCGCTGATGTTCGCCTGCGCCGACCCGCGGATTGAGCCAGGCGTTCGCGCGCCGCTGATGCTGCAGGCGGTGCTGGGCCTCGACGCGGCGGCGATCGCCTCGGTGTTCCTGGTCTCGCCGGCTGCCATGGGCAAGCGCCTGGTGCGGGCCAAGGCCGCGATCAAAGAGGCCGGCATTCCCTTTGCCACGCCCGGGCGCGACGAGTTGCACGAGCGGCTGGAGGCCGTGCTCGACGCCATCTACGCCGCCTTCGCGGAAGGCTGGACGCAGCCGCTTGGAACCGATGCCCTCCGCGGCGACCTTGCCGGCGAGGCGATCTTCCTGGCGCGGCTGGTCGTAGCGCTGCTGCCCGACGAGCCGGAAGCGCTCGGCCTGCTTGCGCTGATGCTCCACATCGAGACGCGGCGGGCGGCGAGGCGCAGCGCGGATGGCGACTACGTGCCCCTGGCCGAACAGGACGCCACGCGTTGGGACGCCCGCATGATCGACGAGGCCGAGGCGGCCCTGCGGCGCGCCTCGATGCTGCGTGCGATCGGCCGCTACCAGCTCGAGGCGGCGCTGCAATCGGCTCATGTCCACCGCTGCAGGACCGGGCGGAACAATTGGCGCGACGTGCTGCAGCTTTACGACGCCATTCTGGTGCTGACTGGCTCGCCGGTGGCGGCGGTCAACCGCGCGCTGGCGATCGCCGAATTACAGGGCGCGGATGCCGGCCTCAAAGCCATGCCGGAGGCGTCGCCGGAAAACCGGCTGAACGAATACCAGCCCTACTGGGCGGCGCGCGCCGAGCTTCTCGCCCGCAACGGCGCGGCCGCCGAGGCGCGCCACGCCTACGACATCGCGACGGGCCTCTCGTCCGACCCGGCGATCCGCCGTTTCCTGCTCAAGCGGCGCGAGGCGTTGCGGGAGTAGCTTGGGATCCCTCGGCAGCGCGCAGCGTCTCTTCTGCTGCGCCGAGATGAAGGCCTAAACTCCGAATCGACCCGGCGCTAGAGCGGCTTCATCTCGCCCATTGCAACGCAGGATTTCCAATAAACGCGCCCGTTCTTCGGCAGGTTGTTCCCACCGTCGCTCCGATTGGCGTCACCTAACCTCCATATAAGTTTCTTGGCTTTTGCCCAACCTTCTGCGCTGTCGTTAACCATCTGTTAACCATGCTCGCCATAGACCTGATCAACGGAAAATTAATGAACATGAACAACGTGCTAACAGACACCCGCCCCATCCGCCTCAAGGGCCGCTCCTTTCTCGCGCTCGTGCTTACTCCGGAACTGCCCTTCGACGGCTGGCTGGCGCGGCTCGACGACCTAGCCGCCCGCTCGGCGGGCTTTTTCCTGCGGCGGCCGATCGTTCTCGACGTCGAAGGCCTCGACATCGACCGGTCGCAGTTGAAGGAACTGATCGGCGAGCTTGCCAACCGCAGCGTGCGGGTCCTGGGCGTCGATGGCGCGCGTTCATCGCAACTCGGCGCCGACATACCCCCTGCACTGACGGGCGGGCGGGAGGCATCGGATTTCGAAGCGCCGGCGGCGGAAACGGCGGCCGACGCAGACCCCGGCAAGCCCGAAGCACTCGACCACTATCCCGACCCGCAGCCGGTCAGGGCAATGCCTTCGATCATCATCAGCCAGCCGGTGCGTTCCGGGCAGTCGGTGGTTTTCCCCGAAGGCGATGTCACCATTATCGGATCGGTGGCGTCTGGCGCCGAAGTCGTCGCCGGCGGTTCGATCCATGTCTACGGAACGCTGCGGGGACGCGCGTTAGCCGGGTCGGTGGGCAATTCCTCGGCGCGCATCTTCTGCAGCAAGCTTGAAGCGGAGCTTTTGGCGATCGACGGTCTCTACAAGACGTCCGACGACTTGGAACCTGGGCTTCGCGGACAGGCTGTCCAGCTTTGGCTCGAAGGCGATGCGATCGTGGCGAAGACACTCAATTGAGCCGGCGGGCGGCTAACGGACAGGAGACGAGGATGGCAAAAATAATAGTGGTCACGTCGGGCAAGGGCGGCGTTGGCAAGACGACTTCCACCGCCGCGCTCGGCGCCGCGCTTGCACAGCGGAACGAGAAGACGGTCGTCGTGGATTTCGACGTCGGCCTGCGCAATCTCGATCTGGTCATGGGCGCGGAGCGGAGGGTCGTCTACGACCTGGTCAACGTCATCCAGGGCGACGCGAAGCTGCCGCAGGCGCTGATCCGCGACAAGCGGCTGGAGACGCTCTACCTGCTGCCGGCGTCGCAAACCCGCGACAAGGACAATTTGACGGCGGAGGGCGTCAGACGGGTGATGGACGAGTTGAGGAAATCCTTCGACTGGATCATCTGCGACAGCCCGGCCGGCATCGAGCGGGGCGCGACGCTGGCGATGCGCCACGCCGACATTGCGGTCGTCGTGACCAATCCGGAAGTCTCGTCGGTGCGCGATTCGGATCGCATCATCGGCCTTCTCGATGCCAAGACCGCCAAGGCCGAGCGCGGCGAGCGAGTGGAAAAACATCTTCTCCTGACCCGCTACGATGCAAATCGCGCCGAGCGCGGCGACATGCTGAAGGTCGACGACGTGCTCGAGATCCTGTCGATCCCGCTGCTTGGCATCATCCCCGAAAGCATGGATGTCCTGCGCGCCTCCAACCTCGGCACGCCGGTCACGCTCGCCAATAATCGCAGTGCACCTGCATTGGCCTATCACGATGCCGCGCGCCGGCTCGCCGGCGAAACAGTGCCGATTACCATTCCAGGCGAAAAGCGCAGCCTGTTCGGCAAGATATTCGGAAGGAGGGCGGCATGAAGTTCTTCGATTTCTTCAGCAAGCAGAGTTCTTCGTCGGCTCCGAAGGCACGCGAGCGCCTGCAGGTCCTGCTCGCCCACGAGCGGTCATCAGTAGGCCAGTCCGACCTGGTGGTGCGCCTTCGGGAGGAAATTCTCTCGGCCATCGGCAAGCATGTGAAGATCGACCGGGACAAGGTCACCGTGAAGATGGACCGCGGAGAAAAGGTTTCGACACTGGAAATCGATGTCGAAATCCCCCTGTCCGCGAAACTGCGGGCGGCGTGACAGCAGCCCGATACACTGTGGCGGCATATTAGAGCATCGTGCCGAAAAGTAGATGCCGGTTTTCGGCAAAACGATGCGAAAACAAAAAGCTAGAGCGAAAAGCCCGATGTCGAAATCGGGCGGATGGCTCTAGCCGCCTTATCGACTAAAGGAGACGAGCATGACACGGCTTGCACTTCTCGAGCGGCTCAAGGAACTCCAGCAGATGCCAAAGTTCCAGAACCGCGACATCAGTACAATCAGCGCATGCTTGTCCAAGGAAGCCTTGGCCAAGCACGTGGAACTCTGTGAAAAGGCTGTCGGCACTCCGATACGGCCGGCCCAGCACGAAACCCGAGCGAACTACGCCTGATCCAACCGCCCGCGGAAGGTTCAAGGCGAAGCTCCTTATCCGCTCCTTCTTGCTGCACCGGCAGGAAGACTCCTTGATCCAGCCGCAAGCCCAAATCGCTGGATTTGGCGACCCAGGAAGCGTAAACTTAGTTTTTGGTCCAGGCGATGGAACAGAGACTAGCCGCAATTCTGGCTGCCGATATGGCGGGCTACAGTCGGCTGATGGAGGCCGATGAATCCGGCACGCTCGCACGCCTTCGGACCCATCGCATAGAGCTGGTCGATCCCGCCATCGCGAAGAACAAGGGCCGGATCATCAAGACCACCGGTGATGGCATGCTCGTTGAGTTCCAGAGCGTGACCGATGCCGTGAAATGCGCCGTGGAAATCCAACAACGTATGAAGCGGCGCAATTCGGACGTGCCGCAGGAACGGCGTATCGAATACAGGATCGGCATAAATCTCGGCGACATCATCTTCGAGGATGACGACATTTTTGGCGACGGCGTCAATATCGCGTCGCGCATCGAGCAACTCGCGGACGTAGGCGGCATCTGCGTGACCGCAGCGGTGGCGACCCAAATTGCCGACCGTCTCGAAATTGCCATCGAGGATCTGGGCGAGAAGACGCTGAAGAACATCAGCCGTCCGGTTCGCCTCTATCGCATCGGGTTTGACGGTCCCGTCCTGCCGGAGATCGAAGAAAAACGATCCATTTCGAAACCTTCGATAGTAGTGCTGCCATTCAACAATATGAGCGGCGACCCCGAGCAGGAATTTTTCGCGGACGGACTGACAGAGGACATCATCACGGAATTGTCCCGCCACCACGAGCTGTTCGTCATCTCGCGCAATTCCAGCTTCGTCTACAAGAATCGCGCGGTGAATGTGCGCGAGGTCGCCGAGAAGCTCGGCGCTCAATATCTCGTGGAAGGAAGCGTCCGCAAGATCGGCGACAGGGTGCGCGTGACCGTCCAGCTCATCGACACCGCGAATGACGCTCATATTTGGGCGGACAAATATGACCGGAAGCTGGATGACATATTCGCGATTCAGGATGAGGTAACCGCGGCGATCGCAGCCACGCTGCCCGGTCGTGTCGAGGCGGCTCAGCGGGACCAGCTGGCGCGGGCGAAACCTGCAAACATGGTCGCGTATGAATGCGTGCTTGCTGCCAAGGTGCTGCATCACCGAAGCACGATTGCGGACAATGAACGGGCGCAGCGCTTGATAGTCCGAGCCGTCGCGCTCGATCCCGATTATGCCCATGCCCATGCTTGGCGCGCCTGCATTCTTGGCCAGGCCTGGGTCCACGACTGGTGTGAAGACAAGGATGCTGTTTGGAACGAAATCATGGCCGCGCTGGACCGGGCGCTGGCGCTGGACGACAACGACGCTGATGTCCATCGTATCCTCGCGGCGGTGAACGTGAACAACAATGCGCTGACGACGGCGCGTTACCATCAAGAGCGCGCCCTCGCCCTCAATCCCAATTACGACCTCGTGGTGGTGCAGCAAGGCGAGTTGTTGACGTGGCTGGGCAGGCCGGAAGAGGGAATTGAATGGATCCGAAAGGCTATGCAGCTGAACCCGCATCACCCGGAGAGGTTCTGGAGCCATCTGGGAAAGGCGCATTTCGCCGCGCGCCAGTATGGCGAGGCGATCGAGGCTTTCATGCATCTGTCAACCATGGACTCGGTTCAGCACGCTTTCGCCGCTGCCTGCTACGGCTGGCTGGGCGACGAAATCGCGGCAGCAGCACATGTGGGCAAGATCAGAACACTCGACCCCAAATTCGACCTCGATACATTTATCGAGACTCTGCATTATGCCCAGGAGTCTGATGTGCAGCACGTGCGTGAAGGACTGCTGAGAGCCGGTATTGCCCACCTGCAGTGATTTTCGTTGACGCTGTCCCGCGGCGGCGAATTGGGGTTCGCAAACGCGTCATCTGGCGCCCATCGGGGGCTTGGACCTGTTGTAGCTGGGCAAGCCAAGACATCGCTAGTGGATTGATTCCAACGTTTGGAACCCGCGGTTTCGGGCGGCGATGATGTCATCGGGGTTGGCTTTCCAGATGAATGGTTGCGGGTTCTCGGCATTGTATTCGCGGATAAAGCGGTTGATGGCGGCCTGAAGATCGACAACGGAATGGAAGACGCCGTGCTTGAGCCTGCGCCGGGTGAGTTTGGCGAAGAAGCCCTCGACGGCGTTGAGCCAGGAGCAGGATGTTGGGGTGAAATGGAAGGTCCAGCGCGGGTGGCGGTCGAGCCAGGCGCGGACCTTGTCTTTTTTGTGCGCGGCGTAATTGTCGAGGATCACATGGATTGCCTTGTCCGCCGGCACCTCGCGCTCGATGCGGTTGAGGAAGCGGATGAACTCCTGATGGCGGTGGCGCTGCATGTTCTGCGCCATGACCGTGCCGTCCAGCACGTTGAGGGCAGCGAAGAGCGTCGTTGTGCCGTGCCGCTTGTAGTCGTGTGTCATCGTGCCGGCGCGGCCCTTCTTCATTGGCAGGCCGGGCTGGGTTCGGTCGAGGGCCTGGATCTGCGACTTCTCGTCGACCGACAGCACCACGGCATGGGCCGGCGGATCGACATACAAGCCAACGATGGTCGTCAGCTTCTCGGCGAAGGCCGGGTCGTTGGAGAGCTTGAAGTGCCGCCAGCGATGCGGGCTGAGACCGTGGGCCTTCCAGATACCCTGCACCGTCGACGCTGCAATGCCGGCGACCTTGGCCATCGCGCGCAGCGTCCAATGGGTCGCCTCATGCGGCGGCGTCGCCTGCGTCAGGCGGACGATCTCGGCGACATGCTTCGGCGGGACCGGCGCCTTTCCAGGCGGACGGGACCGGTCGCGAAGCAGTCCATCGACGCCTTCGTGCATGAACCGCTCCTGCCAGCGCCAGACACAGGTCTTGGACTTGTCGGTCTCGGCCATGATTGCCGAGGTGCCCAGACCATCGCCGCTCAGAAGGACAATACGCGCCCGCCAGACATGCTTCTGCGGGCTTCCAGGGGCCGCGACGATCGCTTGCAAGCGCTGACGATCGCTGGCCGAAACGGTGAAGGAGATGCCATTGCGCATGCATCAAACTCGCACGCCACACCGCAAAACGGAATCCCAAAATCGGACTCTTTTGATCCGATCAATCCACTAGGCCGCCGCTGGCGACCCAGTTGCGAGCGTCCGTCGCGCAATACTACGCTAGGCAAGCCGAGGGTCGAGCGGCAATGGCTGAGGCAAAAAACCCGCCCCGCCGCACTGGTCGGCAGGGCGATTGGTCTTCAAGCCGTGGCTGGCTACTGCGTCTTTTGAGGATCGTCAGCCGGGTTGACATATTTGAGGCCCCACGGGCCATTGGTGGTGACCTGGAGCACCGTCTCCTCGTCAAAGTAGACGAAATGCGCCGTGTCGGGCGACAGCGCGAAAAAGCTGCCCGCAGGCATCGCCTTGGCGGCGCTCCGATCGGCGGTCTCGCCCATTCCAAGATGAGTAGTCCCTGATATCACTGTGACCACCTCATCCGCAGGATGTGTGTGCGGTGCTACCGCATACCCAGCCGGCGCTTTGAGTCGAAGGGCAAACAAACCTTCCTTGGTAGGATCGCCGAACAGGACCGCGGCTTCCGCCCCGGCAGGAAGCACTTTGGGGGCAGGGCCCCACTTGACGTCGTCAGGAGCGATCATTGTGTGCGCTTCCTCTGCCGAGGCAAAGGAGGCGAACCCGCAGAATCCGACAAAGCTGAGTGCGAATACCGATGCGATTTTCATGATGAACCTCCCCGTGCAGGCGGCCTTCCACCTCGGCTGCGCGCCGGGGCAGGCTCGCTGAACGTTTCAGAATAAGTCCGCGAAACACGTCTCAACAAGCGCTTCACGCGTGTATTCGGGAGTTGGAATTCGCCTATTCAACTACGACAGTACAGCCTTGATCTGAGGCTGTTGAAGACCCTGGTTCGGGTGAGAGGCAAACGGCCGCTGCCCATCACCCGACGCAGAAATTTTGACATGACAGACCGATGGCGGTCTCGGATCATTTCACGTCCACACCCCTCATGACAAACCTACCGAACAGGACCGACAATCATTCCCGATGGCGCGCATCGCATCAGTGGTTTTCCGCGGCAGCAGCCACCTCGAGCGCCTCGATTTCAGCCGCGTATCAGCTGACGTCTCACGAATTCCAAACGCCTGCAACAATTTCGTGATACGAATGAGGCCTCGCGCGCAATCATGCGCGCTTGTCCAGGTCAAGATCGGACACATTATGGAAATCCCTACATGGACGAAGCCCGCCGTTTACGGCGCGGGTGCAGGGGCCGTCGCGCTCGCAATTGTCGGTTTTACTTGGGGCGGATGGGTCACAGGCGGCGCCGCTCAGAAGATGGCGGAAAGCGCTTCTGTCGCGGCCGTAACGTCCGCAATGACGCCGTATTGCGTTGCACAGTCAAAAAGCGATCCCCGGTCGATAGAGCTGCTTGCGGAACTGAAAGCCGCACAAGGCTACAATCGGCGCGGTGTCATTGAAAAGGCCGGGTGGGCGACGCCGCTTGGCACAGAAAAGCCAAATACCGAGCTGGCAAGGGCATGTGATGCTGCCCTGGCAGCCGGTTAGGCAGTGATTTCTGTAGCGGAGTTGCCTGAAGCAACCCCGTGCTGATCACGGAAGCATCGAAATGCGTATCGCCTGCTTAGGTGCGGGCGATGCGAGCATCTCCAAGGCTATGCCAGGAAAATCGAACGGATGCCTGTTCGGAGCCGATAGGAACCGTCTACTTGGGAGAGTCGGCGCGGCTTCGGCTCACTCCCGTTGAAGACGTTCAGGTTGGCTGCGGCGACTACCGCCTTCGGACCCATCCACCCCCTCAACCCCTCCACACCCCCTCGCGCCGCAGATCGTCCATGGTCCGCGAGATGCCCTCGCGCAGGATCGCCACCATGTCGTCGATCTGCTCCTGCGTGATGATCAGCGGCGGCGACATCACGCACATATTGATCAGCGGGCGCACCAGCAGGCCGAGTTCGTGGCAGTGTGCGTCGATGCGGCTGCCGACCTGCCGGTCCAGCTGAAGCGGGTCGTTGCTCTCGCGGTCGGCGACGCATTCGACGCAGGCCATAAGGCCGAGGCCGCGAACCTCGCCGACCAGCGGCAGCTCTTCCAGCGTCTTCAGCCGCGCCTGGAAATAGGGCGCGATCGCCTGTGCATGGTCGAGGAGGCCGCCTTCGAGGAGGTCGAGGTTCTTCAGCGCGACGGCGCAGCCGACCGGATGGCTCGAATAAGTGAGCCCGTGTGCGAACATCGCGTCGGGATGGTTAGAGCGCCTCAGATCCTCGAGCAGTCGCTGCGACACCATCACGCCGCCGAGCGGAAAATAGCCGGAGGTGACGCCCTTGGCGAAGGTGATCATGTCCGGCTCGATGCCGAACACATCGCCCGACGCGAAGACGTGGCCGAGCCGCCCGAAAGCGGTGACCACTTCGTCGGAAATGAACAATATGTCGTTGGCGCGGCAGAGTTCCCAGATGCGCTTCAGGTAGTTTTCCGGCGGCACGATGACGCCACCCGAAGCCTGCACCGGCTCGGCGATGAATGCGCCGATCTTTTTCGCGCCGAGGCGTGAAACCGCGTCGCCGAACTCGCCGACCAGGAAATCGCAGAACGCCTCGACGCTCATGCCGGCCGGCCGGCGGAACGGGTTGGGTGCAGTCAGCTTGACCACCAGATCGTCGGCGCCGTCCATCCAGTCGCGGTCGCGCGGCCGGCCGTTGAGGGAGGCCGACAGGTAGGTCGAGCCGTGATAGGCGCCGCCGCGCGACAGGATCAGCTTCTTCTCCGGCCGCCCGCGCGCATTGTTGTAGAACTGCATGAAGCGCAGCGCCGTCTCGACGGCGGTCGAGCCGCCGGTCGTGTAGAAGATATGGTTGAGGTCGCCCGGCGCAAGCGCGGCCAGCCGCCCGGCCAGCACCGCCGAGGGCTCGTTCATCGTGTACCACGGCGTGTTGTAGGAAAGCTGCATGGTCTGGTCGTACATCACCCACGCAAGCTCATCGCGCCGGTGACCGGCATTGACGCACCACATGCCGGCCGGCCCGTCGATCAGCCGCCGCCCTTCGCCGTCGGTGATGTAGATGCCGTCGCCGTCGCCGATCAGCCCGCGCGCCTCCGCTCCTATCGCGCCGGCGGTCGGCCACGGCTGGATCAGATGGCGTCTCGCAAGATCCGCCGCTTGGTCCCCGCTTCCCGTCTCCTCGAAATAAAGAACCGCCCCCATTTTCGCCTCGCATGCTTACCATGAGCGCTAGGCAAAAAAATCGCCAAGCGCTGGGAATTCCGTATTTTGCAAACGCAAATTTTGAATGTCTGTTCAATCAACACTCGCAGAAACAGCGCTTGATTTCAATCGGCCGATGCGGTCAAGATCAGGAAAGTTCGGGGCGACGGGAACCGTCCTCGACGGGCAAAAAAGCCTTGAGGCGGCTGATGGCGCGACAGCCAACATTATCTGATGAGACTGCGGACCAACGGGCCTTGCGCCAGTTGGGATGCGGGGCAGTCTCACGCAGAGCTACCCCCATCCCTAGCGCCTCCCCTCAAGGAGGAGGGGTTAGGGGTGGGGGTATGACCCCAGTCCACAGCCCGGAAGCCTCAATGCCCTGTCGACCCACGCCGAACGGCCCGCTAGAATGACGGCGGCCGCGGAAGGGCAGGCGACGCCGCGCATCCGCCGCGCGGCCCAAAAATCCCTTCTGCAATCAGAACAGGCGCAAGGCTGGGCGCTGATCAGCCCGACCTTCCTGTTCGCGCTGGTGCTGCTCGTCGCGCCCATCCTGGTGGTCATCGCGCACAGCTTCTGGACGCAGAACTACCTGACCATCGACCGCACCTTCACGCTGGAGCAGTACCGCATCGCGCTGACCGAACCGATCTATCGCGACCTGCTGTTGCGTTCGCTCACCGTTGCGCTGCTGGTCAGCGTCTTCACCGTCGTGCTCGCCTACCCGATTGCCTATTTCATCTCCTTCCATGGCGGGCGTCACAAGGGCCTATGGCTGTTCCTCATCACGATCCCGTTCTGGACCAGCTATCTGCTGCGCGTCATGTCGTGGAAGGTCATCCTCGGCTACAACGGCGTCTTGAATTCGGGGCTGATGGGGCTGGGCGTCATCGACGAGCCGTCCACCGCGCTGCTCTACAACACCACGGCCGTCGTCATCACGCTCACTCATGCCTGGGCGGCCTTCGCCATCCTGCCCATTTACGTGTCGCTGGAAAAGGTCGACCGCACGCTGCTGGAAGCCGCGACCGATCTCGGCGACGGGCCGCTGCGGCGCTTCCTGCGCATTACGCTGCCGCTTTCCGTGCCCGGCATCATGTCGGCGCTGCTCATTGTCATGATCCCGACCGTCGGCGATTTCGTCACCCCGCGCCTCGTCGGCGGAAAGGACGGCGTCATGATCGCCAACGCCATCCAGGCGCAGTTCGGCAAGGCGTCGAACTGGCCGCTGGGGGCAGCACTTTCGGTGACGACGATGGCGGTCGTCACCGCGATGGCCGCCGTTTCGGTGTTCGTGATCCGCGGCGCGGCGAGGCTCGCGCGATGACCGCGATGCGAAAGCTCCTCGCCAACTGGCTGCCGGCCTACGCCTACCTCTACATCGTCTTCCTCTATATGCCGGTGCTGCTGCTGCCGGTCTTCTCGGTCAATGCCTCGCCGATCCCCAAATTCCCGCTGACCGGCGTCACGCTCGACTGGTATGCCGGCCTGCCGCGGACGCCTGCGCTGCTCGACGCTGCCTGGAACAGTCTTGTCGTCGGCGTCGCCGCATCGCTGCTGTCGACGCTGCTTGGCATCTGCGCCGCCCGCGCCATCACCCGCTACCGCTTTCCGGGCCGCCGCGCCGTCTCCGGCCTGATCATGGCGCCGCTGGTGCTGCCCGAGATCATCGTGGCGATCTCGCTGCTTCTGGTGCTGCTGCAGCTCGGCCTCAGTTTGTCGCTGTTCACCGTCGTGCTCGGCCATGTGCTGATCTGCATCCCCTATTCGATGACGGTGCTGACCTCGGGCTTCGAAGGTTTCGACCGCAGCCTCGAGGAGGCATCCGCCGATCTCGGCGAAAGCGCATTCGGCACGTTCCGCCGCGTGACGCTGCCGATGGTCGCACCGGCGATCGTCTCCAGCCTGCTCGTATCCTTCACCATCTCGCTCGACGAATTCGTCATGGCCTTCTTCCTCACCGGCACCGACCCGACCCTGCCGGTCTATATCTGGGGCCAACTCCGCTTCGCCGCCAAGCTGCCCGGCGTGCTGGCGCTGGGCACGCTGCTGCTTCTGGCCTCGTTCCTGCTCCTCACGCTCGCCGAAATGCTCCGTCGCCGCGCCGAAAGGCGCACCAAGATGGGAGGCGTCCTTGCCTGAACGCACCATGATCGAGATCGCCGGCGTCACCCGCAGCTACGGCGCGTTCAAGGCGCTGGACGACGCCTCGCTTAGCATCCGCGAAGGCGAGTTCTTCTCGCTGCTCGGCCCGTCGGGTTGCGGCAAGACCACGCTTTTGCGGATGATCGCCGGTTTCGATACCCCGACCTCCGGCTCGATCGCCATCGACGGCCAGCCGATGAACGGCATTCCGGCCAACCGCCGCCCGACCAACATGGTGTTCCAGAGCTACGCCATCTTCCCGCACCTCAACGTCGAGCAGAATGTCGGCTACGGGCTGAAGCGGCTGCGGCTCGACGCCGGCGAGGAGAAGCGCCGCGTCGAGGAGGCGCTGGCGCAGGTGTCGCTGTCAGGGCTGGGCAAGCGCGGCGCGACCGAGCTTTCCGGCGGCCAGCGCCAACGCGTCGCGCTCGCCCGCGCGCTGGTCATGCGGCCCAAGGTGCTGCTGCTCGACGAGCCGCTGTCTGCGCTCGACAAGAAGCTGCGCGAGCAGATGCAGGTCGAGCTTCGCCGCCTGCAGAAGGCCGTCGGCATCACCTTCATCCTGGTCACCCACGACCAGTATGAGGCGCTGGCCATATCGGACCGAATCGCGGTGATGTTTGGCGGTCGCATCGCCCAGGTGGCCGCGCCGAAGGAGATCTACCAGCGCCCGGTCAACCGTCAGGTCGCCGATTTCCTCGGCGGCATGAATTTCGTCCAGGCCGAGATCGTCGGCGAGGACGCGAACCAGATCGTGGTCGACACCCGCGCCTTCGGCCGGGTCAGGACCGACAAGCCGAAGCTGTTCCACCGCAATGGCGGCGCGGCCACGCTGGGCATCCGCCCCGAGCGCCTGCGCGTTCTGTGGGACGACGCGACCGCCAAATTCGAGGTGGCCGGCAAGGTCGTCGACCGCCACTATTTCGGCGAGATCACCCATCTGATCGTCGAGATACCCGGGCTGGAGAAACCGCTGTCGGTCACCGAGACCAACGATTTCGGCGCCGACGACATCCCGGTCGGCGCCCCGATAAGGCTCGCCTACGACCCCGACGCTCTGGTCGCGATGGGAGAGTAGCTTCCTTCTCCCCCGTTTACGGGGAGAAGGTGCCGGCAGGCGGATGAGGGGCGGCGCCAAATTCCGCAAGGCTCGCATTGCCCCTCACCCGGCCGCTTCGCGGCCACCCTCTCCCCGTGAACGGGGAGAGGGAAAGCCTCAATACCCCGCTTTGATCTTCTCGAACTCGGCGATCATCTTCTGCTTGAGCTCGGTCGGCACGGGCGACTGGAACAGCGTCTTGTCGACGAACTTTTCGACGTCGTCATAGCCCTTTTCCGCCAGCACCTTCGGGTCGATGCCGGCCATGCTCTTGGCGTTGGCGTGGCCGTAGCCCCAGTCGGTGATGAGGAAGGTCGCGACTTCGGGCGCGCTGATGGCGTTCAGATAATCGTAGGCCTTCTCCTCGCTGCCCGGCGCATCCTTCAGCCTGACATAGCCGCAGACCCAGGTCGACAGGCCCTCGGCCGCGTCGCGGTTGGACTTTATCGGCGCGCCGCTGGCCGCCGCCTGCACGGCCGCGTCGTTCCAGGCCCAGGCGAGGTCGACCTCGCCGCCGCTCATTGCCTGCACGATCTCGGTCGTGTCGGCCCAGTAGAGGCGGACGTTCTCGTGGACTTCGCGCAGGAAGGCCGAGGCTTCGGCAAACTGCGCGTCGGTCATCTGCGTCCAGTCCTTCAGGCCGATGGCGAGGCTCGCCAGTGCATAGGCGTCGTCGACATTGTCGCCGATCGACACGCGATCCTTGAATTTCGGGTCGGCGAAAGCCTTCAGCGACTGCACTTCCTTTTCGTCGACCTTTTCGGAATTGTAGGTGAGCAGCGTATTGCCCCAGTCCCAGGGCATGAACCATGCGGTGCCGTCGGCGGTCATCGCCAGATCCTTCATCGCCATGATGCCGGGATTGAGATCGTTCCAGCCCTCGATCTTCGATGTGTCGAGCGGCTGCAGCAGCCCGGCTTCACGCCATTTGACTACGCTCTGCGAGCACGGATGCGAAAGGTCGGCTTTGAAGCCGGCTCGGATCTTCTGGAAAGCCTCCTCCTCGTCGCCGAAGAATGCGTAGGTCGGCGAATCGCCGTTCTTGGCGATATAGCCGGGGTGGAATTCCGGAAGTTCATATCCGGACCAGTCGAAGACGATCAGGTCCGTATCCTCGGCCAGCGCATTAGTTGCTGCCGATGCCGAAAGCGCAGCGGCCAGCGCGAGCCGCGCGATCTTCCCGTTGAATGCTCTCATCGTTCCATCCTCCCTGTCGTTCAGGCCGGCCTTTTCGACCGCTCCGCCTCCCGCGAAAAATGCTTCGGAAAAGCCGAGGCGAGATATTCCGTGGCCGCCAGATGCGCCGTTTCCCGCGTGACGTTCTCCGTGCCCATCATCAGGCGCAGCCACAGGCCCTCGAGCATGGCGCTGAGCCCCAGCGCCATGGAATGCGGCTCGAAATCATAGCCTGCATCGGCCTTCAGCGCCGCGCAGAGATCGATGATGACGTTCTGGTAGGCCTCGTCGCGCGCGCCGCACAGCGCCTGGTAGGTCGGGCGCGATTTGGCCTCGCCCCAGAAGGCGCACCAGGCCGCCAGCTTCCGCTTGTTGCAGATCGACCGGTCGAAATCGGCCGCCACCAGCATCTGCAGCTGCCGCGCCGGATCGTCGCTGGCCTTCTCCCGAGTGGCGCGCCAGTGGGCCGCATACTCGTCGGCCATGTATTGCAGCGTGGCGACGAGCAGCTTTTCCTTGCTCTCGAAATGGAAGTTGACGATGCCGCGCGAAAGACCGGCGCCGTCCGCGACATCGGCCATCGTCGTTTCGGAATAGCCGCGCTTGGCGAGCGAATCGATCGTCGCCTCGATCAGCTGCTGCCGCCGGGTTTCCTTGGACGCCTTGCGGCCGCGCTTTTCGGTTTCCTGTGTCGCCTCTTTCGGCATGGCCGCATCCGTCCTGAGCATCGCCGGCTACGAACCCCGCTCCGGCTTCCATGCGCGCAGATGAGTGGGGCGGTGCTCGCCACTGTCAAGCACCTTCTGCATGGCCTCCCAGGTGCGGATGTTCTTGTCGACATAGGCCGCGCCGACCGCCGTGGCGACGCTCTGGTAGAGCGGTCCCTTGAGCCGCGCCAGTTCGCCGCGCGCGACTTCGCGATACCACCCGTTGCGGTCGGTGACTTCGATATCGACAAACCCTGCGCACTCTATCGCGAGCCGGTAACGCTCCGGAGATTTCATGCTGAAAGAAAGCCCCTCGGCCTCGACATAGGCCTTCATGTCGGTCGAGAGTTCGCCGTCATGGCCGATCAGCCAGTCGCTGGCGGCAAACACGCCGCCCGGCTTCAGCACGCGGAAAATTTCGGCGAACAGAGCGTCCTTGTCCGGCACATGCAAAAGCGCGTCTTTCGAGAAGACCACATCGAAGGCTTCATCGCCAAAGGGAAGCGGACCGGGCGCGGCCTGGACGAAACGCGCGCGCTCCGACAGACCGCGCTTTTCAGCCCGCCGCCGAGCGGCCGACACGACCGGCTCTTCGACATCGAATCCCGTTGCATGGTCCGCGCCGTGCTTTTCAACCAGATGCAGCGTAACGCCGCCTGAACCGCAGCCGATGTCGAGCACGCTTTTGCCCCGGAGCGAAAGCCCTTTAAGGACGCGATCGACTTCTTCCGGCCCGCCGGGCGACAGATAGCCCTCGCCCCACAGCGCCTCCAGGAACCGGATCGCGGCGTCGTCATATTCGGGCTGGGCGCGGGCGCTGCCGATCACTGTTTTGCCGCCATGCCTCTTCGGTTATCGCTCGCCTCAACCGTATAGCGCGCAAGCAGAATTGCAAGCGTTGTTTGTTGAACATTCATTCAGAATATCTGGACAGGATACGGCTTGGCGTGTCAGATTTTGACGGGAAGAGGAGGCCGTTCATTTGAAACCTTGGGACGCAATCATGATCGGCGGCGGCCATAACGGCCTCGTCAATGCCTGCTACCTGCAGCGGGCCGGTCTGAACGTGCTGGTGGTCGAGAAGAACGAATGGGTCGGGGGCGCGGCGACCAGCCGCGAGCTGACGCCGGGCTTCCTCTACTCCAACTGCTCCTATGTCTGCTCGCTGTTCCGCCCCGAGATCATGCGCGATCTCGAACTGCCGCGCTTCGGCCTCCAGGTGATCTCCTATGAGGGCGGAGCGGTGTTCACCAGCGACGGCGACTATCTCGCCAACTACCGCGACCATCATGCGCACCGCCGCGAATTCGCACGCTTCTCGCCGAAGGACGCCGAGGCCTATGACCGCTATACCCGCGACGTGACGCGGCAATGCCGCTTCATCCAGCCGCTGCTGATGCGCTCCGCACCCGACCCGACGAGTCTCAAGCCGCGCGACCTCGGGGAGCTTCTGTATTTGGCAAAAAAATTCGCCGGGCTTGGCGCCGCCGAAATGGCGCAGACGCTGCGCTTCTGGACCATGTCGATCTCGGATTTTCTCGACGAATATTTCGAGACAGACGTTATCAAGGCCAATTTCGCGCTGTCAGGCATCATCGGAACTGCGCTCGGGCCGATGTCGCCCGGCACCGCCTATGTGCTGCTGCACCACTATATGGGCGAGGTCGACGGCTCGGTCGGCGCATGGGGCTATGCGCGCGGCGGCATGGGCGCGGTCACCCGCGCGCTGGCCGATTCCTTCCGTGCTTCGGGCGGCACGATCCGCACCGGCGCCGAGGTCGAGCAGGTTCTGGTCAAGGGCGGCAAGGCCATGGGCGTGGTGCTGGCCGGCGGCGAGGAAATCCGCGGCCGGCTGGTTGTTTCCAACGCCGATGTGAAACGCACCTTCCTGAAACTCGTCGAGGAGAAAGAGCTGCCGGAGATTTTTCTCCGGCGGGTGAAAAACTTCAAGATCGCGGCTCCTCCGGCAAGGTCAACATCGCGCTCGATTCTATGCCGGAATTTCTGGCGCTGCCCAAGGACTCGCCGGTCTATCGCGGCGACATGCATTTCACCGATTCCATCGAGCGCATGGAGCGCGGCTATGACGACTGGAAGGCGGGCCGCTGGTCGGCCGACCCCTTCCTCGACATGGTCATCCCGACCACGCTCGACCCGACCATGGCGCCGCCCGGCAAGCATTTCATGAGCTGCTTCGTGCAATATTGCCCGCCCAAGGTGGAAGGACGCGACTGGACCGACGCCGACCGCGACGGCTTCGCCGAAACCGTCATCTCGCAGATAGCCGATTATTCGCCAGGCTTCCGCGACCGCATCGTCTATATGGAAGTGCGCACGCCGCGCGAACTCGAGGCCGAGGTCGGGCTCACCGAAGGCAACATCTTCCAGGGCGAGCTGACCTTCGACCAGCTTCTATTCAACCGGCCGGTGCCGGGCTACGCCCAATACCGCTCGCCGGTCCGCGGGCTCTATATGTGCGGCTCCTCTACCCATCCGGGCGGCGGCGTCATGGGCGCTCCGGGCCGCAACGCAGCCGCCGAAATCCTGCGCGACCTCTCCCTCGGCGCGAAGCATATGAGCCCGGCCCATGACGTCATTTGATGCAATCGTCATTGGCGGCGGCCATAACGGCCTCGTCTGCGCGGCTATGCTGGCCAAGTCCGGCCGCAAGGTGCTGGTCCTGGAAGCCGCAAACGAGGTCGGCGGGGCCGCGCGCACGGAAGAATTTTATCCAGCCTTCCGCGCATCCAACGCACACATCCTGAACCGGCTGCATCCCGACGTGGTAAAGACGCTGGAGCTGGAAAAGCACGGCCTGGAGCTGTCGAGCGAACACATGCCGTCAATTGCTTTGTCGGCTAAGGATGCCCCACTGACGCTTTACGGCGCTTATGGCGAAAGCCTGGCCGGAGCTTCAGTGGCCGAGCAGGTGGCATGGAAGGAGTTTCGCGCGCAACTGCTTCGCTATGCCGGCATACTGAAGCCGATGCTTTCGCGCCGCCCGCCCGATCTCGGCGGCATCTCGCTCGCCGAGACTTCGGCTCTTGGCCTCACTGCGCTGTCGCTTAAACGACTCGGCAAGGAGGATATGCGCGACTTCCTGCGCATGCTGCTGATGAACGTCGCCGACGTGCTCGACGAACAATTGCAGGACGACCGGCTGAAGGGACTGCTGGCCTTCGACGCGGTGCTCGGCAGCCATCTCGGGCCGCGCTCGCCGACATCGCTGCTCGGGCTTTATTATCGTCTTACGGGCGAGATCGGCGGCGCGCCGGGCGCCCAGGTCGTACCGCGGGGCGGAATGGGCCAAATCGCGGCCGCGATCGCCGCTGCTGCGGCGAAAGCCGGCGTAATCGTACGCACCGAAGCGGTTGTGAACAAAATCCGCATCGAAAACGGCCGCGCCAAGGGCGTTGTGCTTGAAAACGCTGAGGAAATTTCGTGCGGGTTGATAGTGTCGGCGATTGATCCATCCTCCACCTTCCTCCACCTCGTCGGCCCGCGCGAGATCGACACCGGCTTCGTGCGGAAGGTGAAAAACATCAGAAATCAAGGAGATGCGGCCAAGCTGCACCTCGCGCTCGACTGCCCGCCGGAGTTTCTGGGCGTGCGCGCCGAGGATCACCGCGGCCGGCTGGTCATTGCGCCGTCGGCCGACCATGTCGAACGCGCTTTCAACCCGGCGAAATATGGCGAATTCTCCACTGAGCCGGTAATGGAAATCACGCTGCCCAGCCTTTCCGACCCGTCGCTCGCGCCCGACGGCACCTGTGTTTTGTCCGCAATTGTCCAATACGCGCCCTATAAATTGAAGGAAGGCTGGGAGACAGGCAAGCCTAAATTCCTCAAGATTATCATGGGCTTGCTGGAGTTATACGCGCCCGGCATCGGCGCAACCGTACGTCACGCCGAACTGCTGACGCCGGCCGACATCGAGGCGCGTTACCGCATGCCCGGCGGCCATTGGCACCACGGCGAACTGCAGGCGGACCAGATGCTGATGTCGCGTCCGGTCTCCGGTTGGTCGGGCTACGACACGCCGATCGAGGGGCTTTTCCTGTGCGGCGCCGGCTCACATCCAGGCGGCGGCGTCTCCGGCGCGCCTGGTCTGAACGCCGCCCGGCGTATACTGGCGGCGAGGATCTAAGCCATGGAAAACATTAATGTAATTTCCTCGATTTCCGACCGCATCGCCGCGCAATCGCATTTCCGCACGCTGCGCCTGCCCTCGCCCTTTCAGCCGCGCATCGAGGTGTTGGCGAAGACCGAGGACTGGTACGATTGGGCCGGCTACAAGGCCCCGAACTCATTGTGGGATTCGGAGCTCGAATATTTCGCGATCCGCAGCCAGTCGGCACTTTTCGACATTTCGCCGATGGTCAAATACCGGATCGATGGGCCCTCCGCCGAGGCCTGCCTCAACCGGATAACCCTGAGGAACGTTGCCAAGCTGAAGCCGGGCCGAGTGCATTATACCGCATGGTGCGACGACGAAGGTCATGTGCTGGACGACGGCACGCTGTTCCGACTCACCGAGCAAAAATTCCGGCTATGCTGCCAGGAACGGCATCTGGCGTGGTTGCTCGACAGCGCTTGCGGCTTCGACGTTCGGATCAAGGAGGAGACCGAAGCGATCGCCGGCCTGGCGCTGCAGGGGCCGATCTCGTTCGCGCTGCTGCGCGACGCCGGATTCGCCGGCATCGAGAAACTGCAGCTGTTCGATCTTGCTGATTTTCCTCACGAAAATGGTGCCGTCACCATTTCCCGCACCGGCTTCACCGGCGACCTCGGCTACGAACTTTTTGTCGAAACGAAGCTCGCGCTCAGCCTCTGGGATCGCCTTTGGCAGGCCGGCGAACATCGCGGCCTGCGCGCCATCGGCTACCACGCGCTGAACCGCGCCCGGCTCGAAGCCGGGCTGATCGTGGCCAATGCCGACTTCTCCACCGCCGAGCACGCGCTGCGGGCCGACCGCGCGCGCATGCCCGACGAGATCGGGCTGGGCTTCATGGTCAATGAGAACAAGGGCCATTTCAACGGCAGGCACGCCATCCTCGAGGCGCGACAGAACAAGTCACTGCGCCATATCCTGATCGGGCTGGAGATCGAGGGCAACATCCCGGCCGAGCATGCCATCGTCTATCACCAAAAGAAGCGCGAGGTCGGGCTGGTCAGCGCTGCGATCTGGTCGCCGATGGCCAAGAGAAACATAGCGATTGCAAGCCTTTCGCGGCCTTTCGGCGATACGACCACCGACGATCTCTGGGTCGAGATCTACGCCATGCGCGAACTGAAATACGAGCGGCTGATGAAACGCGCCAAGGTCGTGCCCCGGCCATTCATCAAGCTGGACCGCCGGTCCGCCAACCCGCCCGCCGACTTTTGATATGCCCGAGCCGGACAAGGAAACCGCCGAACAATGGGCGCTGGTCAACACGCCGCTCGGCGAGCCGTGGTCGGGGCGCACACGCTATGCGGCGGCGATGTATTTCTACAAACGCGGCGAATTGAGCGCGGAGGCCCTGGAAGTCTACAGACTCTGCGCGAGACGTGATCCGGAAGACCCGCTGCCGATCATCCGCGAGCGGGGAGTCGGAAGCGAGTGGCTGGAGAGGATGGAGCAGCAATGAAGGTGCGTTCTTCAATGCTCACTGCTTCAGCACATCCGCCCAATCCTTGTGGCGGCGGAATTCGAGCGCTACGAACCGGCAGAGCGGCGTGATCTTCGTGCCTGAAGCGCGGGCGTCGTCGACGGCGCGCACGACCAACCGCTCGGCCACGCCGCGGCCGCGATAGGCGGGGGGCACCCAGGTGTGGTCGATGATGATATGGTCCGGCCCGCTTTCGACATAGGTGAGTTCGGCCGGTTCGCCCTCGGGCATTTCGAGCACGTAGCGGCCCCGGTGGCCGCGCTTTTCCAGCCTTATGCTTAGCTCCGTCGTCTGCATCGCCGCCTCGATCTCCTCAACCTCTCCAGACGAAATGGCTGCTTGAGCCATTGGTTCCTGCCCGCAGGAATCGGACCACCCCGGCAGGTTGCGCGGTTAGCCTTTCAGCACGTCCGCCCATTCGGCATGCTTGCGGAACTGCGCGTTGGCGAAGGGGCAGAGCGGGATGATCTTCTTGCCCGCGGCGCGCATGTCCTCGACGGCGCGGGTGACGAGCCTCAGCCCCGCGCCCTGCCCGCGAAACGCATCCGGAACCTCGGTGTGGTCGATTATGATCAGATGCTCACCGGCCTTGCTGAAGGTCATCTCCGCCACGTCGCCGGCGGCCGAGCGGATGAAATATCGTCCCTTCGAGCCGGTGTCTTCCAGACGGATTTCAGGCAGCGTGTCGTTCATGGTTGCTCCTATGCTTAGGCCGTGGCCAGAAACCGCTTGGCCGCTTCGATCTCGTCCGGCCGGATCTCGTGCCCGCCTTCATGCCAGTGCAATGTGACATCGGCCCCGGCCGACCGCAAATACGCGTCGAGCCGCCCCGTGAGGTTGGGCGGGCAGATCGGATCGCGGCGGCCGGCGGTGATCAGAATCCGCTTTCCCGTGAGGCTGCCCTTCACCTGCGGCTCGAACGGGATCAGCGGGTGCATGAGAACCGCCGTGTCGAACAGGTCCGGTTCGAGAAAGACTGTCGATGCGAGGATGTTCGCGCCGTTGGAATAGCCGAGGCCAAGCACCGCCGAGGGCTTTTGCGCCTCGACAAGCGCCCGGACGAATGCCATCATCTTGCCGGTGCGCAGCGCAAGGTCGTCCATGTCGTAGACGCCCTCGCCGGTGCGCCGGAAGAACCGCGCCGCGCCATATTCCGAGACGTCGCCGCGCGGCGAGACGATCGACGCGCCCGGCAGCATCTCCTGCCCGAGTGAGACGAGCTGGTTCTCGTCGCCGCCGGTGCCGTGGAACAGGAACATGAGCGGCGCGCCCGGCGCGCCGGCTATGGCCTTGTGGATGTAGGCGTCAGCGGACATGGCGGCTCAGCCCTCCAGCGGCTGCAGGTGCTTTTCGAGATAATCGCGCAGGTGCGCATGCTGCTTCGGCAGCTTGAGCGCCTCTCCGAGATGAGCCGTGTTCTCGTCGCGATCAAAGCCCGGCTCGTTGGTTGCGACCTCGAACAGGACGCCGCCCGGCGTGCGGAAGTAGATCGACCAGAAATAGTCGCGGTCGATCACCGGCGTCACCTGGTAGCCCGTGTCCATCAGCGCCTTGCGAACCTCGAGCTGCTTTGCCCGATTTTCGACGGCAAAGGCGATGTGGTGAACCGAGCCGGCGCCGAGATCGGCAAAGGGCGCGCCGGGCACGGTTTCGATGTCGATGACATCGGCCCCGTTGCCATCCTTGATGGCCAGCCGCTTGATGTTGCCGGAGGCGTCGACATCCTCGTAGCCCATGAACTTCAGGAGTTCTTCCATCGCGCCGCCGTCCCGCAGCCTGAGCGAAGCCGAATGGAAGCCGCGTATGGCGTCATCGGCGGGAACGCCGGCCTCGGTCCACGGCTTACGCGGATCATCCTTCGTCTCGACGAGCGCGAAGGAATCGCCGTCCGGCCCGGAAAACGCCAGCCGGTTCTCGCCGAAGCGTGTTTCGCGCTTCACGTCCTTTACGCCCTCGTCGGCGAACCGCTTTTCCCAATAGCCGAGTGTGCCCTGCGGCACCGCAAAGACCGTTGTTCCGACCTCGCCCACGCCATGCCTGCCCTTGCCGATATTCGGGAAGGGAAAGTAGGTCATGACTGAGCCCGGCGTGCCGACCTCGTCGGCATAATAGAGATGATAAACGTCCGGCGCGTCGAAATTGACGGTCTTCTTGACCCGGCGCAGCCCGAGCTTGCCGGTGAAGAATTCGTTGTTGCGGCGCGCATCCTTGGCCATCGACGTGACGTGGTGCAGGCCCTTGATCTGGTCGAGCATTTCCTTGCTCCTTGTTCACAGGCGGCCTCGCCGCCTCTCGGCCCCTTATGTCGGTTGAACGGGCAGCCGGGGTAGAGGCCGAAGTCAGAATGCACTGTCGTCGATCTGTGAACGCACCATGGTGGTCCGTTCACAGGTTCTTGCACACCCGCAGTCTTGCACGCCCGCCAGATTTCCGCTCCACCTGTCGCATACGAGAACGAGGGAGCTCAGCTTGGCACGGAAACCCAACCGCCCCAACGTCCTGCTTATCACCTGCGATCAGTGGCGCGGCGACTGCCTGTCGGCCGCCGGTCATCCGACGGTAGAGACGCCCAACGCGGATGCGCTGGCTCGCGAGGGCGTGATGTTTGCCCGGCACTTTGCCGGAGCCGCTCCCTGCTCGCCGGCCCGCGCCTGCCTCTATACCGGTCTCTACCAGATGAACAACCGCGTTTGCCGCAACGGCACGCCGCTGGACGCGCGGCACGACAATCTGGCGCTGGCGGCAAGACGGCTCGGCTACGAGCCGACCCTGTTCGGCTACACGGATGTCGCGCCCGATCCCCGCTTGCACGCGCCGGGGGATCCGCTGCTGCGCAGCTATGAAGGCGTGCTGCCGGGGCTCTCGGCGCGCCAGCTTCTTCCGGAGCACCAGAAACCCTGGCTGAGCTGGCTCGCCGCCCGCGGTGTCGAATCGAGCGCCGGTTATCCCGACATACACCGGCCGGTGGCCGGCGGTCCCGGCTTGACCAACGCATCGCCGGTTTATTCCCGCGACGAGACGCCGACCGCCTTTATGGCCGGCGAATTCATCCGTTGGCTCGGTGAACAGGAAAAGGACGCGCCCTGGTTCGCGCATGTCTCGTTCATCAGTCCGCATCCGCCCTTCATCGCGCCGGAGCCGTTCAACGAGATGTACGATCCGGCCGAAGGCCCGGAGTTTCGGCGCGGCCGGGATTGGAAGAGCGAGGCCAGGAGCCATCCCTTTCTCGACTACGAACTTGGGCAGCAAAAGCGGTCGAAATTCATCCCCGGCGCGAAGGGCAAGGTCCGCGACTGGGGCGACGATGCCTTCCGCGCGATCCGGGCGATCTATTACGGCATGGTCTCCGAAGTCGACGCGCAGCTCGGCCGCGTCTGGCAGGCGGTCAGGGAGCGCGGCGCGTGGGACGATACTGTCGTGATCCTGACCTCCGATCATGCCGAGATGCTGGGCGACCACTTCATGCTCGGAAAGGGCGGCTTCTTCGACCAGAGTTACCATATCCCGCTGATCGTGCGCGATCCGCGCTACCGTCGGGAGGCAGGCACGGTTGTCGACCGCTTCACCGAGGCGGTGGACATCATGCCGACGCTGCTCGAACTGCTCGACGGACCGGTCCCCGCGCATCTCGACGGCCGCTCGCTCAAACCCTTCGTCGCTGGCGAGAAGCCTCTGGCATGGCGCGATGCCGCGCATTGGGAGTTTGATTTCCGCTCGATCTCGACGGGTGACGCCGAAAGGCGTTTCGGCATCGGGCCGCAAGTCTGCAATCTCGCCGTGATACGGTCCGAACGCTTCAAATACGTCCATTTCGGCGGTGGCCTGCCGCCTCTCCTCTACGATCTCTCGGCCGACCCCAATGAAATTCGCAACGTGGCTGGCGAGCCGGAATATCTAGCCGTCAGGCTGGAATATGCCGAGCGTCTGCTTTCCTGGCGGGCCGAACATCTCGACCAGTCGCTTGCGCTTGTCGAACTGACCGAGAACGGGGTTTTGCGCCACGGCCGGTGAGGCCCTGGACAAGAAAAACCCGCGCCGTTGCCGGCGCGGGTTTCGTCACGGTATGCGGGGATGACTACTGGTTCATCATCAAGCGCTGTTCGTCGCGCTTCTCGGCGAAGGTAGCCTCATCATAGGCCGGCTGTGCGTCCAGCTGCTCCTTGGTGAAGCCGGTGTAGAGGTACTTGTTGCTATCCGCATCGGTCATGAATGCGAGATTGTCCATCGCCACAGCGACTTTCTTCTCGCCGACGCCAAGGAACCCGCCGACATCGACGATGATCGAATCGACCTTCTCGCCTTCGAGGACGACGTCGCCGATTTCGCCGATCATCTCGTCATTGGCGCCGTAGACGGTGGTGCCAACCAGGGCTTCCGAGGTGATTTCGCCAGCCGGCATTTCCGTCAGCTTGGACTTGTCGACCGCTGCCGTCGTGGTCTGGTCAGTGGCCGGAGCGGCCGGATCAGCCGGAGCGGCCGCGGTCTGGTCGTCCGCAGGGGCGGCCGGAGCAGGAGCGGTTGCGGTCTGGTCGTCCGCCGGTGCGGTAGGCTCAGCCGGAGCTGCTGCCGTTTGATCGTCAGCCGGAGCAGCCGGCTCAGCCGGGGCCGTCGCGGTCTGGTCGTCGGCTGGTGCCATAGGCTCGGCCGGGGCCGGAGCCGGGGCAGTCGCGGTCTGGTCGCCTGCCGGAGGCGGCTGCGTGCCGGCGGTTGTCGCCGGAGCAGGCTCATAAGCGCGGGGGTCGAAATCGGCCTGCGCTTCGAGCTGTTCCTTGGTGGTGGGTACGACCAGCCAGCGGTCGCCGTCGCGTTCTGCCCAGTCGACCTCGGCGTAGTTGATGGCCACGTTCTTTTCGCCTAGGCCAAGGAAGCCCCCAACGCCGATGACGATGGATTCGATCTCGCCATTGGAGCCGATGACAATATCATTGACGTCGCCGATGTTCTCGGCGTCGTCGCCGGTGCCGTTGTAGACGGTTTCGCCGATCAGGTTGGTTGCGAGATGGCCGTCGGCGCGTGCAACTGGCGCCTCAGCCGGGGCCTGGACAGTCGGGTCTGGCGCGGCAGGCGCGGGCGCAGTGGTGTCCTGCGCATAGGCCATCGTCGACAACAATGTCGCGATGGCCGTTGTAGCCAGAAGATTGCGGATCATGACAAGTTCTCCTTGTGCGTGAACTTCGATGCACTGTCGCGCCTGGCTGCACCGTCGCAGGGAGGCCGGGCGCGGCCTCACACCCTCACAACGTCGTGACTCCGTTCTAGTTCCGAATTGACTTGGGCGCTTGGTGCGGTTCCAGGAGCCTATCGAGTCGCGCCAGGAACGTCCGGTTGTCCTGATTTCCATACCGGCTTGCCGCGGAACGGGCGGCTAATTCAGCCGGATCAGTTTGGGTTTGCGGGAGGCTGCTCGTTGCCCTGCGTCGTCACGGCGCCCGGCTGCTCGACGCTTCCCGTATCTATCGCCTCGCCCCAGATCTCCACGCCGCCCCAGATGACGAAGGCGAGCACCAAGCCTACCAGAAGTATGACGAGAACCCGGTCGCCACGGCTGCCCTGGCGCGATTTGCCGGGCGGTATTGTCTTGGGCACACCTCTTCTCCGCTGCCGTTGCCTATGCAAGGTCAATGCCTGCGGCTTGGCTTGGTTCCGGGCCGGTCGACCTCAGTCGCGGTCGAGATCTTCCTTCTTGGCCTTCGGACTGCGGTTCTCACGGTAAATCGCGTAGGCGACGAGGGCGATGGCCGGGGCGACCGCCACTCCAAGCCCGCCCTTGCGGCGAAGCAGCGTGGGCAGGGCAGCCAGTGCGGAGGCCACGGCGACCGCCGTCAGATCGCTCGCCCGCCGGTCCTTCGCCCGCCTTGCCTGAGCGCGCGAGATGATGGAGTGGACGACAAGCACGAGCCCGCTCAGAAGCAGGAAAGCGACGCCGATGCCGATCGCCGCTTCGAGCGCTCCATACCGATAGGACGCCCAGATATAGACGGCGCCTATCAGGAAGCCGACGCCGCAGAGCGCGCCGGCGGCGGCTACCAGATAGACAATCGCTGCCTGTCGCGCGCGGCGGATGGCAAGCTTGGTCTCACCCGACGCGAGACCTGCGATCAGCGACGCGAGCATTCGGACGCCCCCGGTGAGTTCTAGCGGCGCGATAGCAGGGCAAACAGGAATCCCACCCCGGCCGCTATTGCGAGCGACGTCACCGGCTTTTCGCGTACTGTCGCGATCACCTGTTCCTGGATATCGTTGGCGTTGCTGCGCAGACCCTCGATCGCTGCCTCTCCCTGGGTGCGCAATTGTTCCACGCCCTCAGCTGCCGCCCTGCGGGCCGCGCTGTAGGAATGTTCCCTAGTGGTCGCCAACTGCTCGGCGAGTTTTGCGATATCGGCCCGCAACTGGCGGATGTCCGCTTCAAGATCGGAGCTCGGTCCCGCTTCGCCCGCGGATTTCGAGGATCTGCCTGCTGCTGCGGCCATGATTCAACTCCTTGTGCTGGTTCGCTGCCGGAACGCCCGATAAGCAGCGAGGTTCCGTCAAGGAACGAAAGGCCATGAGAATGCGTTTTCCGCGGCAAGTCCAGCCGGAAATGTCTGATGGCCAATCGCACTGCCAAGAAGGCACCGATCGTACGATTGCCGCCAAAGTCGAATGTCGAGATATTTCTGGCGCAGGCGGCGCAGGTGTCCGTTATCGTCATTGGCGTTGTTGCACTGGTGTTCGCACTGGCCGCCGGCGAATACATCCTGGCGCCGATCTCGCTGGGCATCGTCATTGGCCTCATGCTCGGCCCGATCGCCGCCCGGCTCGAACGGCAAGGGCTATCGCCGGGAATTTCGGCGACCGTCGTCGTTCTCATCTTCATCTTCATAGTCTGCCTCTTCGCCCTCGCGCTGGCTGCTCCGCTCTCGTTCTGGATCGGCCGCCTGCCGCAGATATGGAGCGATCTCCAGGGGCAACTGGCGCGGTTGAAAGAACCGCTCGAGGCGCTGGGCGGCATCCGCGAACAACTGCGCAATCTGACCGGCGACGAAGGCCTCGCGGTCTCCGTCAATGAAGGCATGGGATTCGAGAGCCTGGCGAGGCTCGCCCCGGCCGTCATTGCCCAGATACTGATCTTTTTCGCCAGCCTCTATTTTTTCGTCGCGACTCGGCATCAGACGCGCCTTGCCATCCTGAACCTGTGCTTCAGGCGCCGCCTGCGCTGGCGCGTCGCGCATATCTTCCGCGACGTCGAAGGTCTTGTCTCGCGCTACCTGCTCTCGATCGGCATCATCAATATCGCCGAAGGATTTGCCGTCGGCGTCGGGCTGTTCCTGATCGGCGTCCCCTCCGCGCCGCTCTGGGGCGCGCTCGCGGCGCTATCCAACTTCGTGCCGTTCATCGGACCGGCGGTTATGGTGGTGATCCTGTTCGCTATCGGGCTGACCGAGTTCGACACGTTCACCGGCAGCCTGCTCCCGGTGGCGGTCTTTCTCGGCATCAACCTTATCGAGGGGCAGTTCGTGACCCCAATGGTGATCGGACGGGCGATGACGCTCAACCCGCTGGTCGTGCTGCTCGCGCTGGTCTTCTGGATATGGCTGTGGGGACCGCTCGGTGGCTTCATCGCAATTCCCGCGCTCCTGGTCACCTACGCGGTCATCAGGAACGTCGTCCCCGGTTTGAACTGGGGAGACTAGGCCGGTTGACCGCGGTCGATCAGCGGGCGCGCAGCCTTCTTGAACCGGCTAACAAAGCGAGTTCCTTCGTCTCGAACTCGCGAAACATTGGCATCAGCTGCAACGGACATAGCGGGCAGTCCGCTTCTCGATATCTCTTTTTTAAATGACAAGGGGCCAATTTGCGTCCATGAGTCCGGCAGTTTCAAGGAGAGATTACAATTGGCTGATTTGCTTGCGGGAATGCGGATTCTGGTTCTGGAGGACGAAGTTCTGATCGCCATGGATGTCGAGCAGCTTTGCCGCGACAGCGGCGCCGCGGGCGTCGTCGTTGCGCGGAGCCTCGCCGAGATAGACCCCGACCGCGCGGCTTCCGAATTCGATGCCGCCATCGTCGACGTCATGCTCGACGGCACGTCCACGCTCGCATTCGCCCGGCACATCCAGGAACGCAACGTGCCGTTCGTCTTCGCCTCGGGCTACACCGATCTCGACGAGATCTTCTCGGCCTTCCCCGGCGTGTCCGTGGTCGGCAAGCCGTACTCCGGTTCGGATCTCGTTGAGGCGGTGGCCGCCGCCGCCCGCCGCCGGTCAAGCGGCGTTTGAACCCATCACCTGCGCCGAGATCGCGTCGGGGCCATAGTCGGCCTCGCCCGAGATCTTGAGAATCTCCTGCAGGCGGTTGCGGGCGCGGCTGACCCTGCTCTTTATGGTGCCGACGGCGCAATTGCAGATTTCGGCGGCTTCCTCGTAGGAAAATCCGGAAGCGCCGATCAATATGATCGCCTCGCGCTGGTCCTCGGGAAGCTGCTCTAGCGCGGCTCGGAAGTCCTCCAGGTCGAGGAGGCCGTGCTGGCTCGGGTGTACCGCGAGACGTTCGGTCATGATGCCGTCGCTGTCCTGGATCTCCCGTCCGCGCTTGCGCATCTGCGAATAGAACTCATTGCGCAGGATGGTGAACAGCCAAGCCTTGAGATTGGTGCCCATCTGGAAGCTCTCGTGCTTGTCCCACGCCTTGACCAGCGTTTCCTGGACGAGGTCGTCGGCCTTGTCCGAATTCTGGGTCAGCGATACGGCAAAGGCTCTCAGGCTCGGTATGGTGCCAAGCAGATCGTTCTTGAACTGCGGGGTTACCACCATTCCGGTCAAGCCTTCTTTCGCTTCTGCGTGGGTTCGGCATTTTCAAGCTGGCTGAGCAGTTCGGCGAAGCGGTCGGGCACTTCGTCGGAAACCAGTTCGTCATAATATTGCTTCAGCTTGCGGCCGATTTCGGAGTTCGCGCCGAGCGGATCCTTCGATCCGTTCCGCCGCGCTTTCGCACCGACTGCACCGGTGGATTGCTTTGTCATACTTGTGTATCGCCCTGTTTGTCCCATCGACCCCAACCCGCCCTCTTTTTCTGAATCCGAGGCGGGATGGCGCGGCCATCTGGCTGCCCAAATTCCGGCTATAACGGGGCCAGTTGAATTAAGTTCCGCAAGGCGGGAACTTTTTCGGAGTTTCGGCGTTAACGGGTTCGGTAACAGTCTGCCAAAAGCGGATCAGGTGAGGGAACCGTACATTATGAGTCTATCCGCAACTATTGCTCCCCATTTACCTTTTCTTCGACGTTTCTCCCGGGCGGTATCTGGTTCACAGCAAAGTGGCGACGCGCTTGTGGCGGCAATGCTGGAGGCGTTGATCGCCGATGTAAGCATTTTCCCCGAGGCTTCCAACGAACGCATCGCGCTTTACAAGACCTTTGCCAAGCTTTTCACCTCTATTGCGATCCGGGTGCCTCAGGAAACGCCGAGTTCGGCCTGGGAGCAGCGCGCCGCCGCCAATCTGACGGCGATCTCGCCCCTTCCCCGCCAGGCATTCCTGCTGGTCGCGGTGGAGGGCTTCACCGACGAGGAAGCGGCCGAGATACTCAGCGTGTCGGAAAACGAGTTCAGCGCGCTCCTGTCCCAGGCCAGCGCGGAGATTTCGCGCCAGGTCGCCACCGACATCCTCATAATCGAGGACGAGCCCCTGATAGCCATGGACATCGAGGAGATGGTGGAGGGTCTTGGCCACAGGGTGGTTGGAATCGCGCGAACCCATGCCGAAGCCACCGCCATGTTCAACAAGACAAGGCCGAGGATGGTGCTGGCCGATATCCAGTTGGCCGACGGCAGCTCCGGCATCGACGCCGTCAACGAGATCCTGGCGTCCGCCGCGGTTCCGGTCATCTTCATCACCGCATTCCCGGAGCGCCTGCTGACCGGAGAGCGTCCCGAGCCTGCCTTCCTGGTCACCAAGCCGTTCAATCCCGACATGGTGAAGGCTTTGATCAGCCAGGCGCTGTTTTTTGACCGGCAGGCCAGGGCAGCCGCTTGACCTCATGGCATGAGATGGAGCAAGGCCGCCTCTGGCGGCCTTTTTCTTTTGTCCGGCACTTTCCTTATTCAGGAACCAACATCGGCCGCCGACGTTTTACCGAACAATCCGAAGGAGATGACCGATGCTTTATTGGGCGCTTGTTTTTCTCGTGGTCGCCATCATAGCCGGCGCGCTGGGCTTCGGCGGCATAGCCGGAACCTCCGCCGGGATAGCCCAGATACTGTTCTTCGTATTCCTGGCGTTCTTGGTGATCTCTTTGATCGCCGGGCTGTTCAGACGGGCCTAGGCGAAACGGAATGCTGGATGCCGTCCCCCTCAAACGGTCTCCAGTGATCCGCCGGGCGAAGCCTCAACGGGTGGAGCCCGGCGGAGCCTGTTGAAGGGAACCCCTTTCGGACGGAGCCGTTTCCATCCAAAGCAGGGTTGAGCCGGCTCATGAATTCATCGCGGAAAATAAGCAACCAGGAGGGGAGCGCGATGGACCTGCAGTTGGCCAGCAGCAATCCGGAGATCGGCCGCAGCCTGCTGCACGCCCTTCGCAACACCGGCATCTCGGTGCTCTGCCAGGATCGTGACCTTCGCGTGCTCTGGTCGCAGAATATACCGGCCGCATGGTCGCAGACCGACGTTTCCGGCAAGACCGACCACGAATTTCTTCCCGCACAGCAAGCCGACCGGTTGCAGACGGCGAAACGCGCCGTTATCGCCACGGGTCAGCCCGAAAGTCTGGAGATAAGCCTTCCGGACCGGGAGGGCGCGCGCTGGTTCGCTATCTGGATCGACCCCGACAAGTTTCCGAACGGAACGGCCCAGGCGGTAGTCACCACGGCCGTAGACATTACCGAGCAGAAGCGGCGCGAGCAGACGCTACGAAATCTTCTGCGCGAAGTCTCCCATCGCTCGAAGAACCTTCTGGCCATCATCCAGGGCATCGCCGCGCAGACCGGACGCCATTCGGATACGATCGAGATATTCCTGGCGCGCTTTCGCGGGCGCCTGCAATCGCTGGCCTCCTCGCAGGATCTCGTGACCTCGTCTAACTGGCGCGGCGCCGGCCTCCGCGAACTCGTTGTCGGACAGGTCAGCCGCTACAGCGCCAAGCCGCGGGACAGCGTCCGCTTCGAGGGCGAAAACCCCTACCTCAACCCTAACGCGGCCCTGCATATCGGCCTGGCAATGCATGAGCTGGCGGTGAACTCGGTCAGCTACGGCGCGCTCGCCCGGCCCGACGGTTTCGTCACGGTCGCGGCGCACTTGATCGCACCGCCCGAGAACATGGACTTGAACCTGTCGTGGTCGGAAAAAATCGCCATCAACGGTAATAACGGGAAGAAGCGTTTCGGCAGCGTCGCCCTGGAGCGTGTCGTGCCGGCCTCGCTGAACGGCACTGCGACGCTGGAGATTTCCGGCGACCGCCTCGACTACCGCCTGCTGGTGCCGCACGGCAGTTTCGAGATCGAATAGCGGGAGCCAATGCAAGGGCGAGAACGCCAGATTAACCTGGGTGCCGCGAGAGGACGAGGCCCGCCATGATCCGGCACTATCTTCGTGTCATGGGCGGAAATCGCCTTGCGGTGGATGTCGGAGGGAATCCCTCCAGTCCCGCTCTAGTGCTGCTGCATGGTTTTCCGAGTTCAGCACGCGCGTTCCGGCGTCTGGCCCCGATGCTCGTTGACGACCTGTTTGTCATCACTCCCGATCTACCGGGATTGGGGAGTCCGATGTCCTCGCCTCGACATCTTTCGAGGCAATGGGGAAGGCAATCCTCGAAGTCCTCGACCACTTTTCCGTCGGTCGTCGCTTCATCTATCTTCACGATTTCGGCGCCCCGGTCGGCTTTCATGTCGCGATGCAAGCGCCCGCGTTGGTGGCGGGTCTGATCATCCAGAATGCCAACGCCCACACAAGCGGGTTCGGCCCTCAATGGGCGGACACCATCGCCTATTGGTCGAAGCCTACCCCGGAGAATGAGGCCGCCGCCACCGCTCACCTGACCTGGGAAGGGGTGCGGAACGAGTATGTCGGGGGCGTACCCGACGATATCGCGAAGTCCATCTCCGCCGAAAACTGGGACGAGGACTGGCGCGTGATGAGCCTGCCCGGAAGGCTTGAGGCCCAACGTGCTCTCGTGGCGGACTATGGGAACTATATGCGCCGTTTCGCCGAGATCCAGGGCTATCTACAAAGCCATCAGCCGCCTGCACTGATGGTATGGGGTCGCCATGACCCCTTCTTCGAACTCGCCGAAATCATGAGTTGGATGAAAGACCTTCCCCGGATGGACGCCCACATTCTCGACGCCGGTCACATGTTGCTCGAAAGCCGTGCGGAAGCGGCAGCTCGCCTGATCCTTGACTTCGCCAACAGACAAAAAGGCTTGGGGTGAATCCGCCGGACTTCGTGGGAATTACAGTGACCGCCTCGACTACCGCCGGCTGGTGCCGCACGGCAGTTCGAGATCGAATAGCGGGAGCCCATGCATGGGCAAAAACGCCAGATTAACCAGGCGTTTACCATAAAGTCCCACGCTTTGCCTGACTCGCATGGAACCGGGAGCCGTGCTTGCCGTTTAGTGCAGTCGAGAGCCGCAGGAGAGATGCATGGTCGCCGAGATGCAAAGGCTGGAAAATGCCGCTCGGATCGCCATGGGCGACGTCCAGGCGCCAGACCAGAACAAACCACAACCACATCTGTTGCCCCATGCCTCGGCCTCGCTTGTCGCCGCTGTGTTGGCCGTGGTCGGCTTCGGCCTGATCGCAATCGCGCTGATCTGACCGCCCCGGATTACCCTTAGGCCCCAACGCGGAGTTTTCTGGGCGTGCGGCTGCACTTCGCCGGCGATTGTGACGGCAACACGGCTCCATGAAGATGCCTCCGGCAAACGGATCTCGTGGAACCATCCTGTCCGGCCTTTCGTTTCTTCGGCGAGAGGATTCACCCCATGGAACACATCGCTGCTCTTCTGTTGGTCATCGGATGCTCGCAAGATCTGCAGCAGTGTCACGAACTCCCCGCCCCCGTTCCGCTTTATGAAACGGCCGAGGAATGCGAGGGCGAAGTTGCTCCGACGCTGAGCGTGCTCAAAAACCAGAGCCCGAAGGTCTTCGTCCAGTGCGTGACCGTCGACCCGGCGCTCGCGGAGGAAGACGCGGTGCTGACTTGGGATATCCTGCCTGACGGTACGCTGTACGCCTCCCTTGACGCGCCTGACGTTATGGTTGCATCTACTCGGGACCGCCGCGAAAAAGACTCTCTTACCCAAGAATGATTTCGGACGGGACACCAGTTTTGATCGTGCAAGTCACCGATTGCGTGACGAAAAGTGAGGAGTGACCATATATGAAGAACGTCATTTTTGCTGTCGCCGCGATGATCGCAGTGACGGGTTGCACCACTGCGGAGCAGGACGCGACGGTGGGCGGCGGCATCGGCGCGGCGGTCGGCGCGCTGGCGACGGGCGACGCAGGCGGCGCGATCGTCGGCGGCGTGGTCGGCGCGGCTTCGGGCGTGCTGCTCGGCAAGGCCACCCGCACGGGCTGGTGCCGCTACCGCGACCGCTATGGGCGTATCTACGAAGCCCGCTGCCGCTAAATTTACCGCTCTCCTGATGAAGAAGCCGCTGGCCATATGATGGCCGGCGGCTTTTCTTCTCAGGCGGCAATCGCCATGGCGCCCGGGCCGGGGATCGCTCCTGGCGGGCACTTGCCGAGGATGATCATGCCGAGCACTTCGTCCTTGGTCACATCGCCGGTACGGGCCGTGCCGACAACCTGGCCGTTCTTCATCACGCAGACGCGGTCGGCGAGGTCGAACACGTCGTGGATGTCGTGGCTGATCAGGAAGATGCCGATGCCTTCCGACTTGAGTTGCTTCACCAGTTCGCCGACCTGGGCGGTCTCCTGCGGCCCGAGAGCGGCGGTCGGCTCGTCCATAATCAGGATGCGGGCGTTGAACAGGATGGCGCGGGCGATGGCGACGGACTGTCGCTGGCCGCCCGATAGCTTGCTGACCGGATCCTTGAAGCGTTGGAAACGCGAATTGAGCCTGCCCATCACCTTGCGGGCCTCGGACTCCATCGCCGAATCGTCGAGCGTGCCCCAAGGCGTGCGCAGTTCGCGGCCGAGGAACAGGTTGGCGGCGGCGTCGACATTGTCCGCCAGCGCCAGCGTCTGGTAAATGGTCTCGATGCCGTATTTCTTGGCGTCGCGCGGGTTGGCGATCGTGGCCTCCTCGCCATTGACGTAGATCACGCCGGCATCGCGCTTGTAGGCGCCGGACAGTATCTTGATCAGCGTCGACTTGCCGGCGCCGTTGTGGCCGAGAAGCGCCACCACTTCGCCCGGATAGAGATCGACCGAAGCGTCGTCGACGGCGCGTATGCCGCCGAACGCGATCGACATGTTCTTCATCTCGACGAGCGGTGCTGCTGGAGCGTCCATGTTTTTCGCCTCCTAGATGATGCGCTTGCGGTAGAGCGTGTCGAGCCAGACGGCCACGACCAGCACCACTCCGACGACGATGTTCTGCAGCGGCGTGTCGACGCCGAGCAGCACCATGCCCGACTGCAGCGACTGCATCAAAAGCGCGCCGAGCATGGCGCCGGCGATCGTGCCGGCACCGCCGGCGAGCGAGGTGCCGCCGATGACGGCCGCGGCGATCACCAGAAGCTCGTCGAGCGTGCCCAGCGAATTGGTCGCAGCGTTGAGGCGCGCGCTCGAGATGCTGGCGCCGATGGCGGCAAGCAGCCCCATCAGCATGAATATCTTCATGATGACCCAGCGCGTGTTGATGCCGGCGAGCTCGGCGGCTTCCGGATTGCCGCCAATGGCGAACACATAGCGGCCGAAGCGGGTACGGGTTGCGATAAAGGTCATGACGATGCCGACGGCTACGGCGATCAGCACCGGTATGGCGATGCCGTGGGCGATGAACAGGCCGCCTTCGGGCAGCGTGATGTTGTTGGCCTCGGCATAGCGCCTGACGATGCCGATCGGCCATGGATAGGAGTTGGCGATCCACACCGCGCCGAGAATGGCAGCGCACGCGATCGCTCCGATGAAGCCTTCGGCCCAGACAGGGCGCAGGGGAAAGCGGAAGCGCTTGCGCCGCGAACGGGCGACGAGAAGCAGAAGCACGAAGGCGACGCAGGCGAGAATGCCGACCGCCCAGCTCGCCGTCGCGCCTATCGAGCCTTCCGGCCCGCCGCCGATCAGCCGGAACGTCGGGTCCATCGGGGCGACGGTCCGCCCGCTGGTCACCCACCAGGCCGCGCCGCGCCACACAAGAAGCCCGCCCAGCGTGACGATGAAGGCGGGAATGCCGAGATAGGCGATCAGGAAGCCTTGGAAGCCGCCAATGGCGAGGCCGACCAGCAGGCCCGAGATCAGCGCCAGGATCCAGATCGACGGGCTGCCGAGCGGTATGCCCATCACCTGCGGCAGGAATTCGGCCTGGACCACGCCCATGATCATGCCGATCAGCCCGAGCGCCGAGCCGATCGACAGGTCGATGTTGCGGGTGACGATGACCAGCACCATGCCCGTCGCCATGACCGCGATCGACGAGGACTGGACAGACAGATTCCACAGATTGCGGGGCGTCAGGAACAGGCCGCCCGAGAGGATGTGGAAGCCGACCCAGATGATCAGCAAGGCGCCGATCATGCCCAGCATCCGCGTGTCGAGCTCTGTCGCCCTGAGGAAGCGGGCGACGGGCCCAAGCTCGGACGCGCGGGCGCGGTCTGCCGGCGCTGTCGAGGTCACCTCGGTCATGACGTTCCTCCCGCCGGCATCCGTCTCGCGCGGACCGCCGGACAATTTTCAGCTTAGCGAAACGCCGCGGTTTTCGTCAAACCGCGGCGTTGGCGTATTGGTCGAAGGTCAGTTGCAGGCCGGCACCGTGCCGGCGGCGACACCCTGGCAGACCACGTCTTTGGAGACCCAGCCCGCGTCGATGACGACGTTCAAATTGTCCTTGGTGATCGCGATCGGCGTGAGGAACACCGAGTTCATCTCGACGCCGGCGGGGCCGCCGTTGAACTTGACGACGTTCGGGATCGCATCCATGGCCGTGCCGTCGGCGAGCTGCGAGGCGATTTCAGCCGCCGCCTTGCCGAGTTCGCGCGAGTCCTTCCAGACCGAGACGGTCTGCGTGCCGAGCGCGATGCGGTTCAGCGCGGCATGGTCGCCGTCCTGGCCCGACACCGGAACCGCGCCGGCCAGGCCCTGCGCCGACAAGGCAGCGATGGCGCCGCCGGCCGTGCCGTCATTGGAGGCTACGACCGCGTCGATCTTGTTGTCGTTGGCGGTCAGGAACTGCTCCATGTTCTTCTGGGCGTTGGCGGGCAGCCAGCCGTCGGTGTAGGCCTCGCCGACATTCTTGATCTTGCCGGCGTCGATTGCTTCCTTGAGCACTTCCATCTGGCCGGCGAACAGGAAATCGGCGTTCGGATCGGAGCCCGAACCCTTGATGAAGACGTAGTTGCCTTCCGGCTTCACGGCGAACACGCCCTTGGCCTGCAAGCGGCCGACTTCCTTGTTGTCGAAGGTCAGGTAGAAGGCGTCCTTGTTTTCGATCAGGCGATCGTAGCCGACCACCGGAATGCCCTCGGCGACCGCCTTCTCGACGGCCGGCGCAATCGCGCTCGAATCCTGCGCCAGGATGATCAGCGCGTTGGCGCCCTGGCCGATCAGGCTTTCGACATCGGTGAGCTGCTTGCCCGGATTGGACTGGGCATCCGCGGAGATGTACTTGTCGCCGGCTGCTTCGAGCGCCGCCTTGATCGCCGCCTCGTCAGTCTTCCAGCGCTCTTCCTGGAAGTTGGACCAGGATACGCCAATGATCTTGTCCTTCGCCTCGGCCACTGCCGCAAGCGACACGGTCATCGCCACACCCGCCAGAATGGCGGTTGCAAATTTTTTCATGATTACCTCCCTAGTGCGCCCGGAGGCGCATTGAACGTCGTCCGAAGCTCTTTTTTCGAGCCTCGAAAAAAGAATGACGCATGCGGCGACTTCTGTCAATATTGTTGCGGCGCTGTTGACGGACCTTGGCTTGGAAGGGAAGGTCTGCGGCGGCAGCCGCGGGAGGATTGCAGGAAATGTCGGTCGGAATCCGTCACGACGATTTGCGCAGGCGCAACCGCGCAATGGTCATCTCGGCGGTGCGCCGCGCCTTCCAGCCGTCGCGCACCGAGATCGCTCGCGCCACCGGCCTCAGCCACTCCACGATATCGGCGATTTCGTCGGACCTGATCGCCGAGGGCATCCTGGCCGAGACCAAAAGCGGCGAGGCGGTTTCGCTGAAGCGGGGACGGCCGCAGGTAGCACTGGCGCTGAAGCCTGAAGCGGCAGCCGTCGTCACCATCGTCCTGGCGCTGAATTTCCTTTCCGTCGCCGTTGTCGACTATGCCGGCCAGACGGTCACCAGCGAGCAGCGCAAGCTGTCGACGCTGACCTTGCCCGAGGACGAGCTGATAGGCGAATGCCTGGCGATGGTGCGGCGGCGGCTCGGCGCAGCGGGCGGAAGGCGCATCATGCGCATGGTGCTTGCCGTCCAGGGCACGACCGACGCCGGGCGGCGCACCATGCTGTGGTCGCCGATCACCCCGCATTCGGGCATCGGCTTCGCCGATACGCTCGAAGGCGAGTTCGGCATTCCGGTGACGGTCGAGAACGACTGCAACATGATCGCCGAGGCGCTGAAGTGGCGCGATCCCGAGCGCTACCGCGACGATTTCATCGCGATCCTGCTGTCGCACGGCATCGGCATGGGCCTGGTGCTGAAGGGCGAGCTTTTCACCGGCACTCAATCTTCAGGCGGCGAGTTCGGGCACATGATCCACCGTCCCGATGGCGCTCTTTGCCGCTGCGGACGCCGCGGCTGCGTCGAGGCCTATGCCGGCAATTACGCGATCTGGCGGGCCGCCCGTCAATCGAGCGAGGACGAGGAGCCGGTAGCCGACATCAGCGACGCCGACATGAAAGCGCTCGCGGCAACCGCCCGCGCGAAAGAAGGGCCCGAGCGCGAGGCGTTCCGTCGGGCCGGCGAGGCGATCGGCTTCGGCCTAGGCAGCCTGTTCGCGCTCATCGACCCCGCCCCGGTGGCGATGGTCGGCATAGGCGCCGCCGCCTTCGACTTGATCGAGCCGCCTCTGCGCGAGGCGATCGCCAGAACCGCCGGCGGCCAGCATTCAGGCGCGATCTCCTTCGCCGTCGAGCCGGACGAGGTTCCGCTGATCCGCGAAGGCTGCGCCATGCGCGCGCTGACCCTCATCGACCAGGAAATCTTCGCCGCCGGCGCGCCAACGGAAACGCCTGCCAGGAAGACCGAAGTGGCGTAAACGCTATTCCTCGCGGATTGCGTAGCCGGCGCCGCGGATGGTGCGGATGACGTCCGGCATGCGGCCGTTGTTGACCGCCTTGCGCAGCCGCCCGACATGCACGTCGACGGTACGCTCGTCGATATAGATCGTCTCGCCCCACACATTGTCGAGCAATTGCCCGCGCGAGAACACCCGGCCTGGATGCCGCATCATGAATTCCAGCAGCCGGAACTCGGTCGGCCCGAGCTTGACCTCGCTCTTCTTGCGGTAGACCCGGTGCGCCTCGCGGTCGAGAACGATGTCGCCGACCTTGAGCACGCTGGACAGCACCTCGGGCTTTGCCCGCCGCAGCAGCGCCTTGACCCGCGCCATGAATTCCGGCGTCGAGAACGGCTTGACCAGATAGTCGTCGGCGCCGGTGGCGAGCCCCCTGACGCGATCGCTTTCCTCGCCGCGGGCAGTCAGCATGATGATCGGCAGGCGCTCGGTTTCAGGTCGCATTCTTAGCCGGCGGCAGAGCTCGATGCCCGAAAGCGCCGGCAGCATCCAGTCCAGCACCAGAAGGTCCGGCACGTTCTCCTGCAGCCTTATCTCGGCCTCGTCGCCGCGCGGCACGATCTCGACCTGATAGCCTTCGGATTCCAGATTGTAGCGCAGGAGCACGCCCAGCGGCTCCTCGTCTTCGACAACCATGATTTTCGGAGCGATCATAAATGAAATCCCAATGCCGATTTGCTTACTCGGCCGACACCGTCTGCGTGGTCTCGTCGAGCTTCGGCCGGTTCGGCGGCAGTTGCGAACCGGTCATGACGAAATAGGCGTTTTCGGCGATGTTGGTGACATGGTCGCCTATGCGCTCGAGGTTCTTGGCGCAGAACAGGAGATGCGTGCAGGCGGTGATGTTGCGCGGGTCTTCCATCATGTAGGTCAGCAATTCGCGGAACACCGACGTGTATTTGACGTCGATCTTCTCGTCATCGGCGCGCAGCGTCTGCAGCGCCTCCGGTTCGCGCGCGACATATTTGTCGACCACGCCATGAACCTGGGCGAGCACCATCTGGGCCATGGCGTCGATGCTGTGCGAGAGGTCGCGCGGCGTCGCGCTCTGGCCGACAGCGCTGACGCGCTTGGCGATGTTCTTGGCGAGATCGCCTATACGCTCGAGATCGCCTGCCATGCGGATAGCGCCGAGCACGGCGCGCAGATCCTGCGCCATCGGCTGGCGCTTGGCGATCAGCGTGATGGCGCGGTCGTCGAGTTCGCGCTGCCTGGCGTCCATGATGGCGTCGTCGGAGATGACCCGCTGCGCCAGTGCATTGTCGGATGACAGAAGCGCCCTGATCGAAGCGCCGACCATCGCGCCGGCGAGATCGCCCATGTCGCGGATCAGCCGGTCGACATGCCCGAGTTCTTCGTCGAAAGAGGCAACCGTGTGCTCACCCATTCTATCGTCCTCGCCTTGTCACTCAGCCGAACCGGCCGGTGATATAGTCCTGCGTGCGTTTGTCGTCGGGGTTCGTGAACATTTTGTCGGTCGCACCCTCCTCGACCAGATAGCCGAGGTGGAACATGGCGGTGCGCTGCGAAACGCGGGCCGCCTGCTGCATCGAATGGGTGACGATGACAATCGTGTAGTTCTCGCGCAATTCATCGATCAGTTCCTCCACCCTGGCGGTGGCGATCGGGTCGAGTGCCGAGCACGGCTCGTCCATAAGGATCACTTCGGGCGAGACGGCAATTGCGCGCGCGATGCACAGGCGCTGCTGCTGGCCGCCGGATAGCCCGGTGCCGGATTCGAGCAGGCGGTCCTTCACCTCGTTGAACAGGCCGGCCTTCTTCAGGCTGGATTCGACGATGCCATCGAGATCCGTCTTGTTTTTCGCAAGGCCATGGATACGCGGGCCGTAGGCGACGTTCTCGTAGATCGACTTGGGAAACGGGTTGGGCTTCTGGAATACCATGCCGACGCGGGCGCGCAGTTCGACCACGTCGATCTTCGGATCGTAGACGTCCTCGCCGTCGAGCGTGATCTTGCCCGACACCCGCGCGATGTCGATCGTGTCGTTCATGCGGTTCAGACAGCGCAGGAAGGTCGACTTGCCGCAGCCGGACGGGCCGATCAACGCCGTCACCTGGTTTTCGCGAACATCGAGGTCGACATCGAACAGCGCGCGCTTCTCGCCGTAGTGAACATTGACCTTCTCACCCTTCATCTTGATCGGGGGCTCGTTGGTTCTCTGCGCCAGCTTCTGTTCCATTCCGGCTTCGGTCATGATGTTCATATCCTCTGCTCCCCTTACCAGCGCCGCTCGAAGCGCTTGCGCAGGATCACCGCGATGGCGTTCATGATGACCAGAAACGCCAGCAAAATCAAAATTGCCGCCGAGGTCTTCTGCTGAAAGCCGGGTTCGGGGAAATCCGCCCACATGAAAATCTGAACCGGCAGGATGGTCGCCGGGTCGGTGAAGCCGCCGGGAATGTCGACGATGAAGGCAACCATGCCGATCATCAGCAGCGGCGCGGTCTCGCCCAGCGCATGCGCCATCCCCAATATAGTGCCGGTCATGATGCCGGGCATCGCCAGCGGCAGCACGTGATGGAACACGGTCTGCACCTTGGATGCGCCGATGCCGAGCGCCGCCTCCCGGATCGACGGCGGCACGGCGCGCAGCGAGGCGCGCGAGGCGATGATGATGATCGGCAAGGTCATCAGCGCCAGCACCATGCCGCCGACCACCGGCGCGGAGCGCGGCAGGCCGAAGAAATTCAGGAACACGGCAAGGCCGAGCAGACCGAAGACGATCGACGGCACCGCAGCCAGGTTGTTGATGTTGACCTCGATGATCGTCGTCAGCCGGTTCTTGGGCGCGAACTCCTCGAGATAGATCGCCGCCGAAACGCCGATCGGGAAGGCGATGGCGAGCGTCACGATCATTGTCAGGAACGATCCGACGACCGCGCCCCAGATGCCGGCGAGTTCCGGCTCGCGGCTGGCGCCGGTGAAGAAGAAGATCGAGTTAAAGCGGCTTTCGGTCAGGTCTTCGCTCTTCAGCCTGTCGAGCCAGACAATCTCCTTGTCGGAGATTTTGCGCGACGATTCCGGCGTGTCGATGACGCGTAGCGCCGCCTGTCCAGTGGCCGCCGGAGCGGTGCTGTCGAGCGCCTCGATGACCAGGCCCTTGGCGACGGCTGTGCCGTTTTCGCCCGGCGTCAGCGCCGTCAGCTTGACCGTGCCGCCGTCGAGCGCGACCAAAAGAGAAGCAGCGCCGCTGGTCAGCGTCAGCGCGCCGTTCTCGCCCTCCGTAGCGCCATGGCCGCGGGCGAGAGCCAACATGCCATCGTCGCCAAAAGTCAACTCGATGTCGCCGGTCGTACCCGAAGGTGTGACGGTCGTGGCGATCGCTTCGTCGGTACCGACATCGGCGAGCAGGCCCTTCAGGTAGAGGTCGGCGAAATCATCGAGCGGAACGGCGTAGTCCACCGACGTGCCGAGCATGCCCGGATTTTCGGCGATATCCTTGCGCAGGAAGGTTCCGGCGCCTGTCGAGATCAGGCCGCGCAGCAGACGCCTGTCCTGCCTGCTCGTCACATCCGGGAATTCGGCGGTCAGCGCGTCGTTGATGACGCCCTGGAAATCGAAGCCATCGAGCTTGGCCGGATCGACCTTTGCCGCCGACAGATCGAGCGGCAGCATCAGGTAGTTCATGCGTAGCGCCGGCCACGCCTGCGTAACCACGGTAGAAAGGAGCAGCACCAGGAAAAAGCCGGCCAGCGCCACGGCCCCCGCGCCCAGCCATTTGAACCGCATCTCGGCCGCATAACGGGCCTTCAGCCGCGCTTTCGCCGCATCGTCGGTATGGACGCTGACGGGGCGTCCGCCGCCCAATGTCGAGATCGCATCAGTCATATTGCTCTCGGTACTTCTGGACGACGCGCAGGGCGACGATGTTGAGGGCGAGCGTGATGCAGAACAGCACCAGGCCAAGCGCGAAGGCGGCCAGCGTCTTGGCGCTGTCGAACTCCTGATCGCCGACCAGCAGCGTCACGATCTGAACCGTCACGGTGGTCACAGCTTCGAGCGGATTGGCCGTCAGGTTCGCGGCAAGGCCGGCCGCCATCACCACGATCATGGTTTCGCCGATGGCGCGGCTGACCGCCAGGAGCATCGCCGAGACGATGCCCGGCAGGGCCGCGGGCAGCACAACCTTGCGGATGGTCTCGGACTTGGTCGCGCCGAGACCGGCGGAGCCGTCGCGCAGCGATTGCGGCACGGCGTTGATGACGTCGTCGGACAGCGACGAGACGAAGGGGATGATCATGATGCCCATGACCACGCCGGCGGCGAGCGCCGATTCCGACGCGACGTTGAGGCCCAGGCTCTCGCCCATGCCGCGGAAGAACGGCGCGACGGTTAGCGCGGCAAAGAAGCCGTAGACCACGGTCGGGATGCCGGCGAGGATTTCCAGCACCGGCTTGGCGACCGCGCGGACGCTTTTCGACGCATAGTCGGACAGATAGATCGCCGCCATCAGGCCGATCGGTGCAGCGACAAGCATGGCAATGAAGGTGATGAGCAGCGTGCCGGCGAAGAGCGGTATGGCGCCGAAAATGTCCTCGTTGACGGCGCCCGCTTCGGTGCCCGCGCCGGTGAAGGCGCTCTGCGGCGACCAGTGGGTGCCGAACAGGAACTTGTAGAACGGCACCTGCTGGAAGAAGCGCAGGGATTCGAAGATCAGCGACAGCACGATGCCGATCGTGGTCAGGATCGCGACGACGGAGCATGCGATAAGGAATGCGCGCAGGATGCGCTCGACAACATGGCGCGCGCGGTAGGCCGGCGCAATGCGCCCATAGGCCCAGAAAAACCCGCCGGCTGCGAGGACGAGCGCGACGATCCAGATGATCCAGAGGCTGGTCGTGTGGATGGATTTATAGACGGCGGCAGCCGCCTCTTTCGCGGGATCGGTGAAGCCGACCAACCCACCGAAGGCAATGGCGCGGGCGTCGCGGATGAACGCCTCGACCTGGGGAACGCCCATTCCGGACAGTTCGGCCGCGAAACGGTCGGCAATGATCGAAGATTCCACGCCCGGCGTAACCATCGCCCAGATGAGGACCGCAAGCAGTGCGGGGCCGGCGGTGAACAGCGCCAGGAACATGGCGTGCTGGCCGGGCAGCGAATGCAGCCGCGCGACCTCGCCGTTGACGCTCGCGATGGCGCGATTGCGGCCGATCCAGTATGCGGCCGCGGCAAGGGCCAGAAGAAGAAAAACGAGATAACCGACCATGATGCAGGACGTCCCCTCGACCGCCGGTTATTCACCGGCTCAAAGCACGAGACCTCAGGCCTCGCGCTTCGCATTTTGTCCTAAAACATGCGGGGCCAAGGCGAAATCCACCCCGGCCCCGACACGCTTATCAGGAACCCATGCCCTTCAGAGCCTTGGCGTTCTCGGCGACCGACGCGCGTTCTGCGTCCGGCAGCGGGATCAGGCCCTTGTCGGCCAGGTAACCATCGGGGCCCCAGGCAGCTTCAGAGGTGTATTCGGCGATGAACTCTTCCATGCCGGGGATGACGCCGACATGTTCCTTCTTCGCATAGACGAATAGCGAGCGGGATACGCCGTAGTCGCCCGAGGCGATGTTCTCGAAGGTCGGCTCGACACCGCCAACCTTGGAGCCCTGCAGCTTGTCGGCGTTCTGGTCGAGGAAGGAGAAGCCGAAGATGCCGAAGGCGTTAGCGTTGGCCTCGAGCTTCTGCACGATCAGATTGTCGTTTTCGCCGGCTTCGACATAGGCGCCGTCCTCGCGGATTTCGCCGCAGCCCTTTTCGTTGGCCGCCTTGACTTCTTCCTGGCAGGCCGCGTCCATGACCAGCTCGACGAAAGCGTCGCGCGTGCCGGAGGTCGGCGGCGGGCCGAGCACTTCGATCTTGGTCGCCGGCAGCGAAGCGTCGACATCCGACCAGTTCACATACGGGTTCGGGACGACCTTGCCGTCGACGGCGACATTCTTGGCGAGCGCCTTGAATATCTGGTCCTTGGTGACGTCAATGACGGTGCCAGCCTTGGAGTTGGCGAGCACGATGCCGTCGAAGCCGACCTTGATCTCGACCGGCGTCACGCCATTGCCCTTGCAGGTTTCGAGTTCGCTATCCTTGATGGCGCGCGAGGCGTTGGTGAAATCGGCGGTGTTCTCGCCGACGCCGGCGCAGAACAGCTTCATGCCGCCGCCCGTTCCGGTCGATTCGACAACCGGGGTCTTCAGCTGGCCGCCCTGGCCGAGCTTCTCGGCAACGGCCGTGGTGAACGGAAACACGGTCGACGAACCGACGATCTGGATCTGGTCGCGCGCAGCGGCGTAGCCGGCGGAGGCGGCGAGCGCCAACGCCGCAGCCGACGCTGTAAGGGGGAATTTCTTCATGTGGCCTACTCCTGTCGGAATTGTTCTCGACGCTCTCTTTGTCAGCGTCGCGTGAGGCCATAGCGCCCGTTTGTAACAGTTGCATGACACTTTCGTGTCGGCTGGATAACGCCTGCGGCGGCCCGCTCGAGCCCAACACCGGAGCTGGCGCGCAGATGTTTCCGGAATCAAGCGCTTAGGCCAGCAACAGCTAAACCAAGCCGGCTATGCGCCGGTTCCGGAACTGCACGAATTTTATTTGCCTGGAGGAAGGTTCGGCGCTCAGCTGGCGTTGCGCCGGTCGCCGGCCTTGTCCCCGGCCCAGCGCTCGATCTTGTCCAGCAACGCCTTCGGACTGATCGGTTTGGGCAGGTAGTCGTCCATGCCGGCTTCGATGCAGCGTTCACGATCGCCCTTCAGCGCATGCGCCGTGACGCCGACGATCGGAATGCGGCCCTGCGTCGCCGCTTCAAGCTCTCGTATGGCGGCCGTCGCCTCCAGCCCGTTCATCATCGGCATGGAGACATCCATCAGGATCATGCGTGGGTTCATTTCCTGGAACGCGGCAACCGCCAGCCGGCCATTGCCGACGATCTGGAAGGTGCAATCGGTTTCGCCGAGTATCTGCGTGAAGACCAGTTGATTGACCTCGTTGTCTTCCGCCACAAGAATGTCGAGCCGGTGTCCGTCCAGTTTCGGAGCCCGGTTGCGCGGCCGCACGCTTTCGACCGGCTGTACTGTTTCGCGCACGGCTTCGGGCGCGGCCGCCGCAGGGTGGGCGCCCTGCACGAAGCGCCGCTTCTGGATGGTGGAGACCAGAGCCTCGAGAAGCGTCGAGGAGCGCGCCGGCTTGATAAGCTGCGCATCTATCGAGAGATCGCGGTAGCTCGCGGTCGCCAGCGACTGATCGACGGATGTCAGCATGACGATGGGCGTATCCGCCAGGTTCGGCGTTGCGCGGACCGTGCGCGCCATTTCCGCGCCCGTCATTCCCGGCATCTGGTAGTCGAGCACGACGCAATCGACCGGCACGCCATAGGCCGCCGCCGCCTCAAGAACTTTCAAGCCCTCGGCCCCGCTTTCGGCCGCGCAGGAATCGAACGTCCACGACGCCATCTGCTCGGTCAGAATCGCCCGGTTGACCGCATTGTCGTCGACGACCAGGATTCGCGCGCCTGTCACGTCGACCGGCGCCGCCCGGCGGCCGTTCGGCCTTCCGGCGTTCGGCAGCGACAGCGTGAACCAGAAGGTCGAACCCTTGCCCTCGGTGCTCTCCACGCCGATCTCGCCGTCCATAAGGTGGACGAGGCGCGAGGTGATCGCCAGGCCGAGGCCGGTACCTTCATGCCGCCTCGTCGACGAGGTGTCGACCTGGCTGAACTTCTCGAACACCTGCTTCAGCTTGTCCTGCGGAATGCCGATGCCCGTGTCGGTCACCGAAACGCGCAGCTTCGACATGCCGCCGTCGATGTCTCCCGTCACATCGACCAGTACATGGCCCGAATCCGTGAACTTGACCGCGTTGCCGACGAGGTTGGTGACGATCTGGCGGATGCGGCCGACATCGCCCACCACGAGATCGTGGAGGTGCGGCGCGACCCGCACGATGAGTTCGAGATCCTTTTCCTTGGCGCGAGTCGAAACCAGCGTCGCCACATCCTCGATCGCCTCGCCCAGATTGAACGGGGCCGGGTCGAGCACAAGCTGCCCGGCGTCGATCTTGGAGAAGTCGAGAATGTCGTTGATGATCGTCAGCAGCGCATTGCCCGACTTCACGATGATGTCGGTGAAAGTCTTCTGCTTCGGGTCCAGGTCGGATTTGGCGAGGAGTTCGGCCATACCGAGAACGCCGTTCATCGGCGTGCGGATTTCATGGCTCATGTTGGCCAGGAACTCCGATTTTGCGCGGTCGGCGAGCACTGCCCTGCGTTGCGCCTCCTGAAGCTCGCTCTCGCGCTGCTTCAGTTCGGTGATGTCGGTGCTGGACCCGATGAGATGGACGGAACCGTCGATCGAGACCAACCGGTTCTTCTTGGCGATGAGTTGACGCACCATGCCGTCGGGCTGGGTCAGGGTCTCCTCGAATTCGTTCAGTTGGCCCGTGCGCAGCACTTCGAGGTCGCGTTCCGCAAAACCCTCGCCTTCCTCGCCGAAGAAATCGCGGTCGGTAAGACCGATCGCGGCTTCCTGCGAGACCCCTGTCATATTGGCCCAGGCCTTGTTGACGAACTCGAACGCCAGGTCGGCATTTTTCACGTAGGTCGAAACCGGAAGCTCGTCGAGCACGTGCCGGAACAGGTCGATCTGCCGCATGCTGTCGCGGAGAGCCTCCTCGCGCTCCTTCAACTCGGTGATCTCGACGCGCACGCCAATGAAAGTGCCGTCGTCGGTGCGCGTGTCGAATACCTGATACCAGCGCCCGTCGGGGTTCCTGCGCTGGAAAACCGAATGGCGGAGGCGATAATGCCGCAGCATTCCCTCGAGCCAGTTTTCGTGATCGGTTTCGTAGATCGCATCGAGTTCCGGGTCGCCGCTGGCGCGGAAATAACCCACGGAGTGACCAAGTTCGAGCGCTTCGCGGAAACTGCACCCCACCTGCCAGGTCGGCTTTAGCGCCGGCAAGGAATCCTGAAGTTTTCTGTTCGCAAAGACGAATTTGTCGTCGCGGTCGTAGATGATGACGCCGGCGGGCAGCGATTCCAGCACGTTGGCCAGATGCTGGCGCGCCTCCTGCGCCTCGTTCTCGCGGCTCTTGATGTCCGACACGTCGAACATCAAGCCGGAAACATAAGCCTTTCCGCTGGCGGTCTGGATCCGGTTCTTCCGCACGATCCTGGTGCGGCTTTCATCTGAAACCTCCGCAGCTTTCTCGAATTCCAGAGATTCACCGCTGGCGAGCAGCTGGCGTTCGGCCTCGGCGAATGCGGCAGCTTCCTTCGGCCCGAACAAATCAAGGTCGGACTTGCCCACCAGGTCCCGCGGCGTCAGACCGAACATGCCGGAAAAGGCTTCGTTGGCCATGACGAAATTCAGGTCGCTGTCCTTGACGAAGATCGGATCCCTGACGCCATTGATCACGGCCTCCGCCAATCTGGACCTTTCATGGGTCGCGGCGAGTTCGGCTTCGCGCTGCTTCATCTCTGTGACGTCGTAATAGGAGACAAGCCGCTTGCCGCCCGACAGCGCCGTCACGGAGTAGATCATCGTGCAGCCGTCGGCGCGGCTGAATTCACGCGGCGCAACATCGCCAGCGCGGATTTCGGCCAGCCGCGAGGCGACGTAGCGTTCCCATTCGACCTCGTCGACGTCGTAGATGCCGTTGTGCCGGTTGATGTCCATCAGCGCCCGGAACGGGCTGCCTACGGCGACGTCGCCCGGCGCGAGCTTCCATATATCGTAAAATGCCCGGTTGATGATTTCCGCATTCAGATGGGCGTCGAGCAGCACGACGCCCATCTTCATGGAATCGATCGTCCGCTCGAGATCGAACAGCAATTGCTCCGTCCGCTCGTCGGCATGGTGCGCCTGGACGCCGGGTTGCGTGGATTTCTCGCGCGTCGCTTCCAGTTCCTGAAGGGCCGCCACCATTGCGGTGACGTTGCGCGCTACGCCGCGATAGCCAACGAACGCGCCCGCCGTGTCGAACCTCGGAAATCCGGTGGTCGAGATCCAGCGGCAGTCCGGCCGCCCCCCGGCAAGCTCATAGACGAAGTCGCGGAACGGCCGGTGGGCCTGCAGATCTTCCAGATGGTCGATGGCGCTCTTGCTGCCCTTGGCGACCTGGCTGAGGAAATCGAAGCGGAAACGTCCGAGCACCTCGTCGGGCGAAACGCCGGTGACCTGCTCGTAATTGCCCGATAGCCACGAAAAGCGGAGCTCGCCGTCGGTTTCCCAGATCCAGTCCGAACCGGCGTCGACGATCTGGCGCATCTCCTCGGCGCCGAGATCGAGAGGGGCACAGAATCCGGCGCCGGAATAAAGTGCGCCGTTGCTCCGACGCGGCCGCTCTGCGCCTTCAGCTTCGATCATGCCTTCCCCATTCCGCCCTGCTCGGCGGCCCGCCACAGCTCGATCGGCAATATGGGCGACAAGCCTTAACGATCCGCTAACCTTAACGGATCGCTGTCCGCCAAACGGAAGCAGGGGGCAGCATTGTCATTTCGAGGGCGGCCGCTAATTTCAGTCCGCGGAAACAAACCCGGACCGGAGATGCAAATGCCGAAAATGCCGATCGAGACCGCGCCCAGGGACGGCAGCAGCATTGAGGTCTGCTGGACCGACCGCGACGGCCAGGAGAACCAGTCCGTCGCGCGATACCGGTCGATCGAAAGGCTGAAGGCGGCCGGCGGCGACTGGGACGAAGCCGATACCGGCTGGTGGACGTTCATCGATAGCGAAACACAGAAAAGGATTTCACCGCATTCCTGGATTTCGGGCGAGCATGAGGACTGACTTCAGGCGCCTTTTTCGCCCCCTCAGATTTCCTGCTCCGCCACCGCCGGGCCGAACTCGCTCTTCTTCCGCCTCTGAAGCAAGCCACGGATCTCTTCCAGCACCGCATCGGCGGCCGCGAGATGGGCACGGTCGCGCGGACTCAGGCAATGAGGCCGCTGGAGCCTCAGGCGCGCGGTCGCGTAAGTAGCAAGATGGGCGGCGTGGATACGGGAAAGCTCGCGGAACGCTTTCTCGCCGGTGCTTGTGCGGGGCGAAGTCATTGTGGTTCCTTCCTCGGCGAGCCAACGTCCGCTTTCGGACAAAGTTGCGGCGGACCTGGCGGCGTGGTTAAGCAATTGTTACCCGGCCCAGCCGGCGCTAGACGTGGCCCGACTGGCCCGCAGGAAAGCCGGCTTATTGGTCCAGCGGCGCCGCAGGCTGTTTGTCACTTGATATTGGCCCGGCCATTTGCATCATCGCGCCAATGCCAAGGGGTCCGATGCAAGCAGTTTTCGACGGCCACAACGACGTTCTGCTCCGTCTCTGGAAGCGCCGGAAGGAAGGCGCCGATCCGATCGCCGATATGGCAGGGGGCGTGGCGGCCGGCCATATCGACCTGCCGCGCGCCCGCGCGGGCGGCCTGATCGGCGGCCTCTGCGCCATCTACATTCCATCCGGCGCCCTGGTGCTCGACAAGCCCCGAGAAGATGGTCGCTATTCGACCCCACTTTCCGAACCGCTCGAACGGGCGCCGTCGCTGGACATAGCCATCGAGATGGCGGCGATCGCCTTGCAGCTGGAGCGCGCCGGCTCGTGGAACCTTTGCCGGTCCAGCGCCGACATCGATGCGGCGATGGTTGGCGAGAAATTCGCCGCGGTGCTGCACATGGAAGGCTGCGAGGCGATAGGCGAGGACCTCGCCGCGCTGGAAGTGTTTTACGCCGCCGGCCTGCGCTCGCTCGGCCCAGTCTGGAGCCGCAACAACATCTTCGCGCATGGGGTTCCCTTCGCGTACCCGATGAGCCCCGACACCGGGCCGGGCCTGACCGACGCCGGCCGCGCCCTCGTGCGGGAGTGCAATCGCCTCGGCGTGCTGATCGACCTGTCACACATCACCGAAAAAGGTTTTTGGGACGTGGCGAAGCTGAGCGACCAGCCATTGGTCGCGAGCCATTCGAACGCCCATGCGCTCGTTCCCGTCGCCCGCAACCTCACCGACCGGCAGCTCGGCGCCATTCGCGAAAGCAACGGCCTGGTCGGCTTGAATTTCGCCGTCACGATGCTGCGCCCCGACGGCCGCGAAAACGCCGATACGCCGATCAGCGACATGATCCGCCATATCGACTATCTCGTCGAGCATCTCGGCATCGACGGGGTGGCAATCGGTTCGGACTTCGACGGCGCGTTGATCCCGAAGGAAATCGGCGACGCGAGCGGTCTTCAGAACCTCGTTGCCGGACTGAAAAGCGCCGGATATGGTGACGGCGATCTCGCGAAAATATGCCGCGAAAACTGGTTCAGGGTGCTGCGTTCCGCCTGGAAGGAGCACCCGGCGAACTGATCCAAAGACAAAACTCGTCAACAAAAAAACAGGGAACACTTAAAATGATGATGGGAAAGATAAACGGACGCTACCGCGTTCTTCTCGCAGGCGCCGCACTGTCGGCGATGGTTTTCGCAGGCGCGCCTGCTTACGCCGAAACCCCGGCCGACACGCTTGTCGAGGGCTTTGCCATCGACGACATCATCTCCATGGATCCGGGTGAGGCTTTCGAACTCTCGACCGCGGAAATGACCAGCAACACCTACGACCTGCTGGTGCGCCTTGACATGGACGACACCTCAAAGGTCAAGGGCGACCTGGCCGAGAGCTGGACGGTTTCCGACGACGGCCTGACCTATACATTCAAGCTGAAGCCCGGCATGAAATTCGCCTCCGGCAACCCGATCACCGCGGAAGACGTCGCCTATTCGTTCGAGCGCGTCATCAAGCTCGACAAGAGCCCGGCTTTCATCCTGTCGCAATTCGGACTGACCGGCGACAATGTGACGGAAAAAGCCAAGGCGGCCGACGAGACGACCTTCGTCTTCACCGTCGACAAGGCCTATGCGCCAAGCTTCGTGCTCAACTGCCTGACCGCCACGGTCGGCTCGGTGGTCGACAAGAAGCTGGTGCTGGAGCACATCAAGCCGGTGACGCCGAGCGACGACTACAAATACGACAACGACTTCGGCAATGAGTGGCTGAAGACCGGCTATGCCGGCTCCGGCGCCTACAAGTTGCGCGAATGGCGCGCCAATGAAGCCGTCGTGCTCGAGCGCAACGACAATTATCACGGCGAGAAAGCCAAGCTTGCCCGTGTCATCTACCGCCACATGAAGGAGAGCTCCGGTCAGCGTCTCGCGCTCGAGTCGGGCGACATCGACATCGCCCGCAACCTTGAGCCGAACGATCTGGAGGCCGTCTCCAAGAACCCCGACCTCAAGACCACCAGCGCGCCGAAGGGCACCGTCTACTATATCAGCCTGAACCAGAAGAACCCGACACTGGCCAAACCGGAAGTGCGCGAGGCCTTCAAATATCTCGTCGACTACGACGCGATCGGCGAAACGCTGATCAAGGGCATCGGCGAGATCCACCAGACCTTCCTGCCCAAGGGCGTGCTCGGCGAACTCGACGAGAATCCCTTCAAGCTGGACGTCGCCAAAGCCAAGGAATTGCTGGCGAAGGCCGGGCTGGCCGAAGGTTTCTCGGTGACGATGGACGTGCGCAACACGCAGCCGGTGACCGGCATTGCCGAATCCTTCCAGCAGAGCCTGGCTGAGGCCGGCGTGAAGCTGGAAATCATCCCCGGCGACGGCAAGCAGACGTTGACCAAATACCGGGCACGCAACCACGACATGTATATCGGCCAGTGGGGCATGGATTATTTCGATCCGAACTCCAATGCCGAAACCTTTGCCAGCAATCCGGACAATTCGGACGAGGGCAAGGTATCGACGCTCGCCTGGCGCAATGCCTGGGACGTTCCGGAACTGACGGAAAAGACGAAGGCGGCCCTGCTGGAGAAGGATGCGGCCAACCGCGCCGCGGCCTACCAGGAACTGCAGAAAACGGTCCTGGAAACCAGCCCCTTCATCATCATTTTCCAGCAGACCGAGGTTGCCGGCTATCGCGGCAATCTCAAGGACTTCAAGCTCGGGCCGAGCTTCGACACCAATTTCACCTACACGATCTCGAAGGAATAGCTCCAAGAGGCGTGTGGCTTGTCCATGGCTGAAACCAGGACGGAAGCGCGGCGCAGAGGCGCGCGCGCTTCCGCCGTCACGTCGGCGATCGCGCGCTTCCTCGTGATCGCCGTCACGACTTATCTCGGGCTTCTCGCAGTCACCTTCTTCATCGGGCGCGTGATCCCGATCGATCCGGTGCTGGCGATCGTCGGCGACCGCGCGCCGGCCCATGTGGTCGACCGAACGCGCGAGGAGATGGGCCTCAACCTGCCGCTCTACCAACAGTTCTTCATTTATGTGAAAGGCGCGCTGGCCGGGGAGTTCGGCACGTCGGTGCTGACGACCAATCCGGTCATGACGGACATCCGCCGCGCCTTTCCGGCAACGATGGAACTGGCGACGCTCGGCACCATCATCGGCTCCGTGATCGGCGTACCGCTCGGCGTGCTGGCGGCCGTGAAACGCGGCAGCATCATCGACCAGATCGTGCGCGTCATCGGGCTGATCGGTTATTCCGTGCCGATCTTCTGGCTCGGCCTGCTGGCGCTGGTGCTGTTCTACGCCAAACTGGGCTGGGTCGCGTATCCCGGCCGCATCGACATCACATACGAATACACGTTCACCTCGGTGACAGGATTTTTCCTGCTGGATGCGTTGTGGCAGCGGCAGTGGGATGTGTTTCGCGACGTGTTCCGCCACATCATCCTGCCGGCATCGCTGCTCGGCTATTTCTCTCTCGCCTATATCAGCCGCATGACGCGCTCCTTTATGCTCAACGAGCTTAGCCAGGAGTATGTGGCGGCGGCGCGCGCCAAGGGGCTCAGCGAGACCCGCATCATCTGGCGGCACGCGCTGCGCAATGCCGCCGTGCCGCTGGTTACCGTCATCGCGCTTTCCTATGCCGGGCTGCTCGAAGGCTCGGTGCTGACCGAGACGGTGTTTTCATGGCCGGGGCTTGGTCTCTACATCACCAATTCGCTGCAGAATGCCGACATGAACGCGGTGCTGGGCGGCACGATCGTCATCGGCTCGGTGTTCATCGCGCTCAACCTGTTTTCCGACCTGCTCTACCGGACCCTTGATCCAAGGACGCGGGCGCGATGAGCGCGACCGTCCAGACCACCCGAGATTGGCTGCTGACGGAACGGCCGGGGTCGCGCCTGCAGGCAAGGCTAGGCCGCGCTTACAACAGCTGGCAGCGGTTTTCATCCAATCGGCTGGCAGTGATCGGGCTCGGCATCATCCTGCTTCTTCTGTTCGTCGCGGCCTTCGCCGACGCGCTGTCGCCCTACTCGCCCGTGATCGGCGACCTGCGCGGATCGCGGCTGATGCCGGCCAATGCCGAACATTGGCTTGGCACGGACGACCAGGGCCGCGACATCCTTTCGCGCATCATCCATGGATCGCGGCTAACGCTCTATGTGGTGATCCTGGTCGCCATCATCGCTGCGCCCATCGGGCTCCTGGTCGGCACCGTCGCCGGTTATGCCGGCGGCTGGACCGACGCCGTGCTGATGCGCATCACCGACATCTTTCTCGCCTTTCCCAAACTGATCCTGGCGCTGGCCTTCGTTGCAGCGCTCGGGCCCGGCATCGAGAATGCGGTGCTCGCCATCGCCATCACCTCATGGCCGCCATATGCCCGCATTGCGCGCGCGGAAACCATGACGGTGCGCAATTCGGACTACATCGCCGCAGTCCGGCTGATGGGCGCGTCACCAATGCGGATCGTGTTACGGCACATCATGCCGCTCTGTATCTCCTCGTTAATCGTGCGCGTCACGCTCGACATGGCCGGCATCATCCTGACGGCGGCCGGCCTCGGCTTCCTCGGACTTGGCGCGCAGCCACCGCTGCCCGAGTGGGGCGCGATGATCGCGTCGGGCCGGCGCTTCATCCTCGACCAGTGGTGGGTGGCCGCAGCGCCCGGCGCGGCGATCCTGATCGTCAGCCTCGGCTTCAATCTTCTCGGCGACGGCCTGCGCGACGCGCTTGACCCGCGAGGCGGCGATCAGTGAAACCATTGCTCGACGTCGCGGATTTGAGGGTGCGCTTTCCGACCAGAGCCGGGATGATCGAAGCGGTGCGTGGCATCTCCTTCTCGCTCGGACGCGAGCGGCTGGGCATCGTCGGCGAATCCGGCTCGGGAAAGTCCCAGACCGGCCGCGCGATCATGGGGCTGACGCCGCCCAACGCGCTGATTTCGGCGGACAAGCTCGAATTCGACGGCATCGACCTATTGCGCGCGCCCCCGAAATTGCGCCGCGACCTGCGTGGCAACCGCATCGCCATGATCCTGCAGGACCCGAAATATTCGCTGAACCCGGTAATGAGCATAGGCCGGCAGATCGTAGAGACGTTGCGGACGCATGAGGACGTGGGAAAATCGGAGGCGCGCGACCGTGCGCTCGCTATGCTGGAAGCGGTGCAGATCAGGGATGCGCGGCGCGTCTACGACCTTTACCCGCATGAGGTTTCGGGCGGCATGGGCCAGCGCGCCATGATCGCCATGATGCTGGTCGCCGGTCCCGAGTTGCTGATCGCCGACGAGCCGACATCGGCGCTCGACGTGACGGTGCAGCTCGATATCCTCGGCATTCTCGACCGCCTGGTGCGCGAGCGCGGCATGGGGCTGATCTTCATCTCGCACGACCTGCGCCTGGTGTCATCCTTCTGCGACCGCGTCATCGTCATGTACGCCGGCAGGATCGTGGAGGAACTGCCGGCAACGGAACTCGCCAATGCCGAGCATCCCTATACGCGCGGGCTCCTGAACTGCATGCCCGAGATCGGCGCCGGCCGCCACCCGCTGCCTGTGCTCGACCGCCGGCCGGAGTGGGCGTTATGAGCTCCGCCCTGACAATCGACCGGCTCGAGGTCGCCTATGATCATTTCCGCGCGCTGAAGGGCGTCAGCCTCGATGTCGCCGCCGGCGAGTCCTTCGGCCTCGTCGGCGAATCCGGCTCGGGGAAATCGACGCTGCTGCGCGCCGTCGCCGGCCTCGCTCCGGTGACCGGCGGGCAGATCATCGTCAACGGCGCAAAGCTCGGCCACAGGCGCGACAAGGCGTTCTACCGCCAGGTCCAGATGGTGTTCCAGGATCCCTACGGCTCGCTGCATCCGCGCCAGACCGTCGACCGGCTGCTGCTGGAGCCGCTGGTCATCCATGGCTTCAAGGACATCGAGCCGCGCATCATCCGCGCGCTTGACGAGGTGGGCCTGGGCTCCGGCTTCCGCTTCCGCTATTCGCACCAGCTTTCCGGCGGCCAGCGCCAGCGCGTGGCGATCGCCCGCGCGCTGATCCTCGAACCGTCGATCCTGCTTCTCGACGAGCCGACATCGGCGCTCGACGCCTCGGTGCAGGCCGAGGTGCTCAATCTCCTGGAACAGGTGCGCCGCGATCGCCGCCTGACCTTCGTCATGGTCAGCCACGATCTGGCGGTGATCACCCATATGTGCGACCGGCTGATGGTCATGCAGGAAGGTGAGGAGGTCGAACGGCTGTCGGCTCCGGACCTTTCGGCGCGGCGGGTGACCAAGGACTATACGCGCAACCTGCTTGTCGCCAGCGAGGGTTTCAGGCGCACTGCCTAAACGCGGTGATCGCCAATGTCGATTTCAGTCGAACGAAGTAGGAGATTATTTAGTGTCGCTCGAACTCATCAACCCCGATGATCTGCCAACTCCAGAGATGTACACGCAGGTTGTCGTCGCGACTGGATCCAAGCTGGTATTCGTCTCAGGTCAGCAGCCCGAAGACATACACGGCAAGCTCGTTGGGCATGGTGATTTTGCGGCGCAAGCGCGCCTGGCATTCGGCAATCTCGGCCGAGCGCTCAGTGCGGCAGGTGCACGGCCTGAGCAAGTTTGCAAGATCACAATCTACATTGTCGATTATAGGCGCGATGAACACGTTCCGATCATCGAAGAAGCGCAGATTTCGCTGTTTGGAGATCACAAACCAGCGAATGTGGTGGTCGGGGTAGCGATAATGTCCCCAGGCTACCTCATAGAGGTCGACGCGATAGCGGTCATTGACGAGGCCATCAGAAGCTAGCGTCGCTACAATGCCATTTTTCTCTCCGTCAAAAGCCAGTCATTCCACCCGGCGAACGAATAATATCCAAAATGTGGTTTGTAGCAGATAACTAGAACATTCGACTCTGATGGAAATTGCTCCTCACCTGCCTCCTGAGCGAAGTCGAATGGGCGGCACCCTCTCCGGGGGAAGGAAAGCAGGCCCTGCGTTGACTACCCCCTTTAGCCATCCTGAGCTTGTCGAAGGATCGCGGAGAGCGGGTAAGGGTGAGGGGCTTCTTCTGTTTGAGAGCCAAGGCAGCCAGCCCGCGCGCCGCATGAGCCACAGGGAAAACGTTTCATCTGTGGGTTTTGCCTAGCCGCTCGCACATCGGCGTTGCCGCGGTGCTAAGCAGGGCGGCAGATTTCGACCCGAGTCTCGGCTTGCGGCATCACGAGGGCAGTACATGACAGTCGTTACGGGGGCCGGAAAAACCGCATGAAAGTCGGCATCGACATGGGGGTGACGTCCGCCGGGACGCCGGCGACGCTCGACCTCGAGGAATTGCTGGCGACGCGCCTTCTGGTCCAGGGCAACTCCGGCTCCGGCAAATCGCATCTGCTGCGCCGCCTGCTTGAACAGAGCGCACCATGGGTCCAGCAATGCGTCATCGACCCGGAGGGCGACTTCGTCACACTGACGGAAAAGTTCGGCCATGTGGTGGTCGACGCCGCCCGCACCGAGGGCGAGCTCACCCGCATCGCCGCGCGCATCCGCCAGCATCGCGTCTCCGTGGTGCTCAATCTCGAAGGCCTTGATGTCGAGCAGCAGATGCGCGCCGCGGCGGCCTTTCTAGGTGGCCTGTTCGATGCCGAGCGCGACTACTGGTATCCGGTCTTGGTAGTGGTCGACGAGGCGCAGCTTTTCGCACCGGCGGTGGCCGGCGAAGTCAGCGACGACACCCGAAAGCTCTCGCTCGGCGCGATGACCAACCTGATGTGCCGCGGCCGCAAGCGTGGGCTTGCCGGCGTGATCGCCACACAGCGGCTGGCCAAGCTCGCCAAGAACGTCGCGGCGGAAGCCTCGAACTTCCTGATGGGCCGCACCTTCCTCGACATCGACATGGCGCGCGCCGCCGACCTGCTCGGTATGGAGCGGCGTCAGGCGGAGATGTTCCGCGACCTTGGCCGCGGCCATTTCGTAGCGCTCGGCCCGGCGATGTCGCGCAGGCCGCTGCCCATCACCATCGGCACGGTCGAGACCGCGCCGCGCTCGTCAAGCCCGAAGCTGACGCCGCTGCCCGACGCGCCGGAAGATGCGAGCGAACTGATCTTCACGCCCGGCCCCGAGGAACGGCGGCCGATCGTCCGCCGTCCGCCGCCGCCTCCAGTGCCGACCCCGACCGCAGACATTCTTGCTCAGCTGTCGCGCCCAAAACCTCTGGCGGAACCGGCAGCCGAACCACAGTTCCCAGCGATCGACCAGGCCGAGCGCGAGGCGCTGGTGGAAAGCGTGTTGCGCGAAATATTGGAGGACGCCGACGCTTCGTTCCGCTCCGACGCCGTTCTCTATCAGGATTTCCTGGTGCGCTGCCGCATACGCCGCGTGCCGGGCGAACCTCTGACGCTGCCGGTCTTTCGGCGAAGATTCGCCGTCGCCCGCGCCGGCGTCGACCAGAAGACCGCCTCCGGCGAGGCGTGGCAGCAGGCGCTGGCGATGTCGGAGAGCGTTCCCGACGACATACAGGGCGTGTTCCTGCTCGTCGCGCAGGCCGCGATCACCTCCGCCCCCTGCCCTTCCGACGCCGAACTGGCGCGCGCCTATGGCAGCCATTCGGCAAGGCGCGCGCGGCGGCTCCTGACCTATTTCGAGGAACGCGGGCTCCTGGTGCTGCGCACCGATTTTCGCGGCAACCGTGTCGCGGCCTTTCCCGATCTCGGCTGCGAGACCGCGCCCGGCGATCCGAACCGGCCTGACGCCGGTTTGGACGAGCGACTGGCGGCGGAATAGGCCAGCCGAAAATATGCTGAAGAAATTTTTAGAATCGGCTGGAACCTTTTCCGGGCCAGCCGGTTTTAGCGATGCAGCAGGCGTCAGGATCCCCTCCACCAGCCTGTTGCGAGCATAAAAAAGCCGCCTTCCCCCCGAGGCGGCTTTTTTTATGCGCTATCCGATCCTATTCGCACACGACGCGTATGCGGCCGCTCGCCTGAGTGTCATTCCTGCAGACCAGCGGCTTTGCCGGCTCGTTGTTGGCTGCCGGCTTGATGCTGGCTGCCGACTGCGGCGGTGGCGCCGCAGCGGCGCGGCGCGGCCGCGGGCGCGCCTTTGCCGGTGCGGGTTTTATGGGGGCGACCTGCTGCGGCGCGGGTGGCTTGCGCGGAAATTGTGCCGCGGCGGTTTGCACGGGAGCCGGCTGCGACGCTCGCCAACCGGGGAGCCGGAGCTTGAACAGGTTTGGGATCTTGGGCTGCGCAAGCTCCAGCCTGTTGAGTTCGATCGAGCCGTCCGAAGTCCGCGTGCACGCGGCCGCCGCCAGAATGGCGCAGCACGCCAGAACGGAGATTGCCAGCCGCGATGCTGGTTCGAACCGCTTTGCCGGTATTGACGAGGCCACCGATTCCACCGATTGCACCGAGTTCCGGAAGCAGCCCCGCCACCGAATGATTGGTATATGCCGAAAAACTGGTACGCCCAAGGGTAGCCAGTCTCTCCCCTGACATCAATAGGTTAGAATGTCCAACCCCCGCAAGTCCGGGTGTTGATGCGATTGGGCTTCTTCCCCCGTTGTCCAACCGGATTTCCGCTGCGGTGCACTGGCTGCTGTCGACGCCACCGGCCGAACGTGGCCATGTCATCCCTAAACTGAAAAGGCGCTTCGATCTGACCGCCCTGGAGGCGTGTATCGCCTGCCGAGAGGCTGGAAAGCGAACCGCCGCCCCGAGGAACGAGGTCGGGAGCGGCGGCATCACAGGGACAGTTGAAACCTTTGCGGCGGCTTCACGCAAACATATAGCGCGACAAGCCGGTTTCGCAAACATAGCAATCGTGGGGTAAGCCTGACGTGCAAGAATCCCGCAACCATTGCTCGACCCGTGTCTGCTCGGAAGTTCCCGGCGGCGATGGTGGTGCGTTGCGTTCAATCGGCGGTCTTCTCACGATCTTGACCCTGCCGATCGCCTCGACAAGAGGCGCCGATGAAGATCATCAGGCCCGCCGCGGCCGTAGGCAATTCGCGGAATCAAAAAAATACACGGCTCTGGTGTGCCCATTCCACCCGTGTGCCTTGAGACCGGGCAAACCCCGGGAACGGTATCGAACGGCGTGTGGCTGTCATCGGGATGACGACCTGACCAGCGCGCGCCGTGGATGCGCCGAAAAAAGCAGCCGGCGGACAGCGTAGGGACAATGCGCTGCCCCTCTTGCGGGAGGGGAAGGGAAGCCGAGTACGCGGTGCACTGTGCGCCTCCCTCGTCGGGGACTTGAAGGAAGGCCAAGGGCCATACCTCAAGGCGGAAAGGGCGGAGCTATGGAAGGGACGCCTGAAATGAGCGACATAACAAGCCTACGATCAATCAAGCCCGCCGCTGCCGAACCTGCGCCCGTTCGCATGGCCGGATATTTCGAGCCGGACCGTCAGGCGGAGAAGCCAATAGAGAGCGACAGCGATTACGATCATGACGCCAAGAGCCGCTGCCGAAGCCGCCCAGGTTCTTTCTGCGATCAGGAAAAAGAACGGCGGCAAGATCATCAACCAAGCGATAAGAACGGCAGCATAGAAGAACACGCCGCGGATTGCCTCCCAGAGGATCCATTCGATGCCTTCGAGACTGGATCGAACTTCGTCCTTATCGGTCACGTAGGGCAGCGTCTCGCAGGCCTCCTCAAAGGCGGCATGATAGTCCCGGCCCGTAAACGCCATGGCGCAGCACTCCCGCTTAGCTCGGCACTGCAAGCTATTGCTGTAAACGATCGACCACAACAGCCGGGAGAGTTGGGAGGCGCCGCATGAGCACGCTCATCATCATCGCCGCAGCGTCGGCGCCGGTTTTGTTGTCGGCGACTGGCGTGCTGTGGCCAGACATGCCCGCCTCCTCGAACAGATCATCCGAGATGACGACGCCGACCGCATCGAGCGCGAGACCTATCACCGAGCATCGTCGCCCCGGTGCCAGGCCGGGAGGAAGCATGACGGGGTGGCTATCTGCGAGGGCGAGCCCGAGATTTTCCACGCCTGGAGCAAATTGGGCTCTTGGCGATGTGTTGAAGCTCGGGGCCGCGGGCACGGTCATGAGGAACGACAGGCCGATTGCACGTCAGGCAGCGGTAGGCGACGTGCCGCCCGAGGTAAACCGCGTCGCGGGCTCTGCAGGTCAGGTAATCATTTGCTGCTGGAGACCAGCGGAGCGCTTCAAGCATCTTCGGCACGGGAATCACCTCCAATGTGCCGGGCTACTGTTGTCGATTGCTCAAATGCTGCCAAGACGCTCATCTGCCCATAAGGAGTGCGGGGCACATCCCATCCCCGACCTGCTCCATGTGGCCACCCGTGCCGCTTCTCCACTCGCATTGAGTGTTGCCGGTCGGGGGATGTTAGGGCTGTTTGGCCAGTAGACGGGGGTCTGCCGCGCCAAAACTTTCGAGAACGGGAAAGGACCCACGCAATGACGGTCATGCCAAATCCTGATGTCAATGCTGGCGAGACTGCCACTGAAGGAGACCAAGTAAATCCTTCTCGTGATTTGAGAACCGTCCAGATGGGCTGGCGAACCCCGGGGCAAACGCTGCTTTCGGCTGCCCGCATCGAAGCAGAAGCGGCTCAAGCGTCTCCTGCCAAGGCATTCGCGGCCCGCATGTTCGCCCAAGGCCTTTCGGAGCAGGTCGTCTAATCGCTCGGCCGTCAAGGGGGTGAGTGCAAGGCAGTCGTCCTTTCTGTTCATGCTCGTTCGTTCGTATGCCGGGTACAGGGTCGTCTACGCGGTCGATGCAAAGATCGCCGCAGGATGAGTTTCGCAGGTGAGATCTTCCTATGTTCGTTGCGCAATCTGCTTAACGAAGCAGTTGCTTCCCGCTTCGCGGAATGATCTCAGCCACGTCCCGGCAGGGACGGCTCGGTGCGTCCTGTAAGAACGCTATTGGTTGAATGGCCTGAAGAAAATCGTCGTGGTCGAGCGTCTGCAGGATCAGGCGGCGGGCGTTCCTCCGTGCGGATCGAACAGCTCGCCCGTCCGGAGCATCGCATGCATGATCACTGCCAGCTTGCGCGCCAGGGCCACGGCGGCTCGTTTGAAGCCGAGCCGTTCTTTGAGCTCCAACGCCCAGGTTCGCAGGGTGCTGGTATCCGTCGACCGGTTCAGGATGACCGCGGCCGCTTCGTATAGCAGTCCGCGCAACTGATTGTCGCCACGGCGCGAGATATGGCCGTCATTATCGACTTCGCCGGACTGGTAGCGTCTCGGGGTCAGGCCTACCCATGCGCCCACGGCGCGCGAGTTTCTGAAGTTCGCCGGATCCTCCACGGCCGCGGCAAAGGCGGTGGCTGTGACGGTGCCGACACCGGGCACCGACATGAGCAGACGGCAGTGCTGGTCTTCACGAGCCATCGCGGCCAGTTGCTTGCTCAGCTCTGCTATCTGATATCGGATATTGCTCCATGCCCGAAGCATTGGCACGACGATGCGCGCCAGCTTTGCTTCGCCCTGCAGAAGATCGTGAACGTTGCGCTCGAACACGCTGCCGGCACCCTTGGGCACAACAAGGCCGAACGTCTTCATCAATCCGCGGATTTGGTTGGATATCTGCAAACGCATCTTGAGAAGCTGGCGCCGCGCGGTGATCAGCGTGCGGATCAGCATGCTATCGAAACCTTTGACCCGAACCTCTCGGTAGAAGCCGACCTCGGCCAGATGTGCCAGGCCATCGGCATCGTTCGCATCGGTCTTGTTCGCGGCCATGTCGAGCGCGGCCTTGGCATGCCGCGCGTCGATGCAGATCACCGGCAGCCCCTCTGCCATCAGCGCATGGTAGAACCACACCGACAGCGGCCCCGTCTCGAATACCACCCGCCGCACATCGGGTGCGCGCTTGCGGATCAGCGCCGCGAGCAGTTGCGGGTCGGACGCGCACTTGCCCCGCCAAATCCTCTTGCCGTCCTGCCGGATCGATATTGCCGTCTCTTTCATGGATACGTCGAGACCGATATACTGCTCCATGGCTGTCCTCCGTTCGATGCCTGGGCCCGGTGTCCATCGTGAGCCCGTTCTTCATCCTATCGGGGGACAGCCAGCCGGCTAGAGCTCCGAACATCGCCGCCACAGCTTTGGTGGCCACCGCTCCCGCGATTACGTCATGTTCGTTGTGAGGTGCCTGCTGCACTGCAATCATTCGGGGCAGGAGGAGAGTTGGTCCCGGCCGACGCAGGGCAAGGGTCCGGCGCACTGGCGTTGAAAAACACGGTCGACAACCCGGACTATGTCGCAGCCGACGCCAGCCGCAATCGGCTGGAACTGGCCAGTCGCGCAGGGGTACTCGAAACCGCGCTCGATGCGGCCGACACAATCAACGCACAAAATAGCCTCGAGAAGATGTTAGCCCATCAGATGGCTGCTGTTCACCGTTCGGCTATGGTGCTTGCGGCACAATCTGACCGACGTTTGGAGCGGCTTGCCCGCTCAAACCTCAGCTACCCGGACATAGATTTGAAGACAGTCGAAGCCGCCACAAGGCTCGCAGGAGCTGTGGCCCGCTCAACCTTGGCCTTCCAGCAGGGACTGCTCACGCTCCATAAGATCAGAAACGGGGGTTCCCAGCGGATTGTGGTGCAGCATGTCACGGTTTCCCCCGGTGGTCAGGCCGTGGTCGCCGGCGAGATGAAGACAGGGGGTGGGGGTAGCCGGCGCAACCGGGAGGGGGTTGCCAAAAATGGCCGATGAACCTCAGGCACCCGGAAACCCTCGGTGGCGTGAGCATCTTGAGCTTGCAAATGCCGCCACTCGCTGCGGAGCCAGGCGGCGGGACGGCGGTTCATGCCTGTCCCCAGCCATGCCGAATGGACGCTGCCGAATGCACGGGGGTAAGAGCACCGGACCAAGAACGGCGGAGGGGCTCGAGAGATCCCGCAAGGCAAACTGGCGGCACGGATACTACGCTGCGGAAGCGAAGCTCGAACGGATGCAGGCGCGGATCGAGATGGCCGCACTCCGGAAGCTGCTGAAGCTCTGAAGGATTTCGCCGGGGTGAGGCGCAGACAAGGCAAGCCATTCCGCCCTCCAAGCCGCGGATGGCCGCTTTGCGCCCCAGTATCGGTCGTACAGCTCTCGTATGCCTACTCCGAAAAGCGGACATCAAGTTCGTAAAGGTGAGAATGAAAGAACAACTTCTCCGTCGGCGCTGCTACGCAACATGTCGGATGCTGCTCCAGCGTATTAGCCGCAGAACGATGTCGAGGACGAAACAGTGCCCTCCTTGGAATGAACATGAGGAATGACCCCACCTAGTCTAGAGCAAATGCAGTTGAGCGCTCCGTGGGGGGGCCGAGCGAACGCTGTAAAATTCCTCAAGACATCCGATGAACTCGCTCCGCCCTCCATAGCTAGGATGGCGAACGGCAGTAGCCTCAAGTCCAAGATCAGCCAAAGCAGCCTGAGCATCACGCCCGATTGCAACAAGGTGTTTCGGACGCAAAGCATCAACTAGCGCTTCTAAAATAGGTTTGCATGCCAGACGCTCGTTGCGGGTATGACACCGATTTGTCATCGGTTCATTGGCCCCATGTGGATGAAATGGAAAGACGTTCCAGAGAAAGATCGGCTGCTTAATTGAACGCAGCATCTGCCATACAACGCTCGCGGTGCGTTCTGCTACGGGTGGGCCCTTGGTGGCCCTCCTCAGCGGTTCAGTTCCGAGAAGTTCTGCATGCCAATCGAGATGCGCCTCGTCGGTCAACGCGAGACCTGTTCGGCGGCCACCACGATACCCGAGATCTCTAGCAATCCAGAAGGAATGAACCCCTCTCTCAATTGCTGCTTTCAAGACGGCTTCGAGGTTCCGCCGCCGGACTGCTGGCGCATCCTCCGCGTCAAACTCTGGACATGCATCGGCATACGGATTGAACGTATTGGCAAAATGGTAGGAAGCGAGTTCTTCGACAAAGGCACCTGGTTTCATGGCGCAAGCTCCTGCACAATCATATCACGCTTGTCCAGATCAAGGATGAGGCGTCCGCGTCGGTGCTCGCGCAAAAATCGATAGGCGGCGTTACCTTTCAGGATCGCTTCCTCCCAAAGCCACAGCGGACATTTTTCCGCCTCGAACCCCTGAACGAAACTCCGAACAGTCTTCAGCAGATTGAAGTCCACCTCGGTGCGTCCCTCAAAGAACTGATGTTCCTTGGCTCTCGCGAAGACGTAGGCCGCGACGCCCTCTTCCAGAATGATCGCGCGCGCACCGTCCTCGCCATCGTCGACCTTGGTCTTGCTCTTTCTTTTCAGTTTCAGCAGAGCGCGAGTCACGGGCGACCAACCGAGTATGGCCGCATAGGCATAGTGAAAGGCGTCATGAAATCTGTAAAAGTCTTCCACGACGCTATTATCGGTAAGGCGGTCACCGATATTGACGCCGTTGCACCGCTGATAGACGTATTGCTTCGGGCCAGAATAGCGCTCGAAGATCTCAATCTCGATATTCCGAGGAAGCTGTTCTTCGGGAGGAAACTCAAGATCGAACAGGGGAGGCGGGGTGCGATCCGTTGGCCAACGGTCCTGCGCCTTCCACAGATTGTGAGCAGCCGCTTCGCCCAGTATCACGCCTGCCTCGTTGGCAGCATGCACCAGATTGCGGAAGATAATTCTCAGCTTTTCCGCAAAAGCGGCTGGATCGGCACCTGAAAGAGCTTGACCCTCGCTATCGGCGAGATTGCCGACGGAGTTCGCCAATTTCAAAAGTGTTCGTGCGAATTCCGTCGTCGGAGCAGCGAGGTTGAGCGTTTGTTGCGGTTGCAGATTGACGAAGAGAAGTGCCTCGTTTGAGCCGTGCCCAAATTCGTCTGCAATATCCGCAAGCCGGATATTTGCGTGGGCTGCAATGACGGCCAAATACCAGAGTGCGTCACCAAACTCCTCGATGACGCCGCTTTCGTACGAGTCGTAAGCCTTCGAGTCCCGCTGCTTCTTTTTTACTTCACTAAGGAGGCTGCCGGTTTCACCAAACAGCCCTAGAATTGGCAAGCTCAAATTTCCGGATTTCAGGCGTGTTCGATCTGTCCTGACCGCCAAATTTTGATATTCGTTTAGTGATAAAGACGATCCATCCATCGCGAATCCCCCGCGGGAGAAGATTGCCAGATGATCGTGGCGTAAGGAATCGCAGAGACTGAACTTAGGCGTGCTGTTGCTTTCCAGTCACACGTAATGGAGCAACGCACTCGGTCAATCAAAGTGCCGTATCCGGCACCGGCAAAGCGGTTAAGCGTCACCAATCCCCAGGTTCACCTACATACCCACGCTCGAGCAACGTTGCCAGCCAAGCCTCGATGGTGACCCGCTGCTCGTCTGAAAACCGGCATTTGTGGCCTGGACCTTTTTTGATCAAAAAACGCACGTCTTCCGGGATGACGGGAGCCGACTTCCCGAAATATGCGAAGTCGGTCGCAAGCATGACCTTTTCCGTCGTGCCGGTATCGCGTTCCCGATTTGCCACACTCAGACTGCCGTCGTCCTCGCTATGAAAAGAGTCGATCTGCTGGAATATGCCGTCGCCACCGGTATGGTAGATGTTGTCGCCATAGCGATGCATCATGCTGCCGTTCATGTTTGGCTTTTTGCGTATGAAGCGCGGGTCTGACCAATAGCCGTCGAACGAGGTGATTTCCGATATTCGCATCCAGTAGACGAGGCGGTCAGTAGCCTGCAGGTCTGCCGAGCCTGTTCCGATTATGAGGTCGCCTGCGCTGGCAAACTTTCGGATTATCGGCTTGCAGTTTGCTAGCGTACATACTCCCCAGAACGGGTTCGGAGCAAAGCCAAGGTCATGTTCGACGACATAGGAGTAGATTCGGCTCACGGCTCAGCACTTATTGCGTTTGGTGCGAGGTTTTGGCCTCTTCTCCCCGCCGCGCTGTTCCCAGATTTCCGTCTCGCCCTTCAGCGTCGGCGTCAAGGCGTCGGAACCGCTGTCAACTGTGGTGGCGTATTTTCCGATCGATTCAGGGACACCGCCTGTCCCGCCCTCGTCCGCGCGCAACCAAATCGCCACGACCCGAATGCCAGCGCCGGCAAAAGCCATCGTCCGAGCGTCAATGATACCGACGTCTTCTGGCGCGGCTGGGAGCCCGACAACGCCGATGTCAGTGTGCGGGTCGACCGAGGAAACATCATCCGGAACATCGTATCGTGGATCGTATCCTGCTGCTTGCAAGATCACCTCGATTGTTTCGAGATCGTCGCTATTGAGGTGTCCATTGAAAACATATGCGTCGGCCATTCACGATCCTCCTAAAGCCTTGAAAGCCAAGCTCGCAACCAGGCCGGAGACCGCAGCCACTGCAAACGCGCCAGCAAGTGACAGTATACCGACGGCGTACGAAATGCGCCGCTCGATTTGATCCATCCTTTTGTTGATCGAGTTAAGCGATGCGGTCTCCGTCGGGAGTAACCCCATCAGTGTCGTGTCGATTTCCCGAAATCCGGGTTTTTTCCGGGCATACTTTTCCGTTGCGCCATCGAGACGCGCGAACCAGATCAAGAATGCGTCCTGGTCGCAACGCACCGTCACTGTCTGCGGTCCCGCGTTGAAGATAGCGAACAGAAGCTTTCCCTTGTACCCCGGATCAACGTGAAACCCGCTTACATTCACGAGGCCGCTGTTTTTTAGCGTACTCTTCATGTTGATGAAGCCGAGCAAGTTATGCGGGAGTGTTACGAACTCTCGCGTGGTCAGATAGGCGAACTGCCCGGGCGGGATCAAGACGGCCGCCTTGTGCTCAAGACGTTGAACTAGGCCCGGCTTGCGGGTGTCTCGACCTTCAGGGCTAACGAACGCCTCATCACCAATCCGTAGAGTATAGGCAGCGCCATCAACCCGCGCCGGATCGAATGGTGTAATCCAGTCGCCACCTTGAGCGGCAAGGAGGTCACCCGATAGAAACATTTATGTCTCCTGGCCGTAAACCTGCCTACGCGCCAGCTGCCAGCGACGTTCGTCTACCAGGGCGTCGAGATCGAAACCAGTGGCCACCGCGCTGCAGATGATCCACTCTGAGAGCGCGGCATTTGCAGCAAGAGCGATCGAACGGAATTCCTCAAGATGATCGATTTTTTCGCATGCGTCGGCGAAACGTCCAGCATGGTCTGTGAAGGAAAGGTCTGAGGGTGCCTCGACGATCGGCTGTCCGACTTCTACGTCCGGCAACGCTTGATTAAGCGCATTCGCAGCGCTCAGAACAACGAGGAAAGCGTCGACAAGCGTTTCCTTTCTGGTTTTGACTTCGGCATCACCTCGGGCAAACCGTCCCGCATATTTCGCGAAATGCAACCCGTAATGCTTGAGGCGTTCCGAGCGCGATAGCGACAAAATATCGAAGTGATTGTGCAAATCGTGCTCATACTGTGCCCGCTGACGAGCCCGCATCGAAATGCGGGGCGCCTTCGGACTTGCCTTTCGATGCTTAGCTGTGACTGACGCCATCGTTGTAGCCCGCCTCCGCTTGCTCAAGTTGCTCATATGCAAGTATGCCGGCCATTAACATGGCCTGGATGGGCTCGATCTCCGCGGAAACGGCTTTAGTCACTTCGCCGGCGTCAATTTCAAAACGCTTGGCAAGCCGGAGAGCCTTTTCTTCTTCTCCCTCAATGCATCCGATAACGATACGTTGGCCCAGAAAGTCGACTTCGATCTGCCCGATATCCTCAAAGGCTGGATGCTTCGCGTCGTTCATAGGATCACTCCTTTGTCGTTGTGGCGCTCGCAGGGCGCAGATTATCGAGCGTCAACCCGTTGTTGCACACTGTTGCGGTTCAAAGAGGTAGTGGGGGAAGTGGGGGCGTCACAAGCTTCTATAAGATCGAAAACCTCGCCGCGTTGCAGGTCCGGATCAAGGCACGCGTGCGTGGATTGGATTGTTAGCGTCCCAATGTCGAAACCCGCTTCGTTGGCGATGAACTGCAGCAGGCGTCCGAGGCCAATCAGATTGCCAAGCGTGCGCTGGACATAGTAATGGTTGCGATAGACGGCCATCATGCTGAGCCGCCACGTATTCCCGTTGCGCTCGGGCTTCAACTCAATGAAGCTCAAGCATTGCCTGTTCATTTTCTTGCGTAGATCGCGAGCCGGATCGAAGAGTGCGATCTCGGTCACGTTGCTGAAAAACTTAGCTTCTCCGCTTCTCATCGCCCGGAGCGTTTCGATATTCTCGGAAAGCTGATTCACGGTGCCCGCAGCCTTGCCGCTGCCTTTCGGCCAAGCGACCATACGCTGAAAATAACGACCCCATTCGCCCTGACGATGCATGCGGCGCTCATAGACCTGCATGTAACGTTCCGTCAGCGCTTTGATGCCATCGCCTCTATCAAGGGCGGCGGGGAAGATCGTATTTGTGACCGTGCTCACGCTGCATTTGTCATGATCGCGCAGGAACGCGTCGACATTGCACACGATCTCGTCCTCTCCCGGCAAGAATCCAACTGGATCCTCAATGTGCAGCATAAGCCCGTGTTGATCGCCATCCGTCTTGAGCCGACGGGCAGCCCTAACCCACGCGGAGACGGGGGTGGGTGCGGGCTTCATGGGATTGTACATCGTCGGATGCTCCATGTTGGATGACAAAGGCGCTTGCAAAACGGCGGGTGAGATAAGTCTCGGGGATCCAGGCATATCCAGCCCATCCCCAACTCGGCCCCCAGGAGTTGCGGAGCAGGAAATGCGATACGCCACTCAGGTCACCGTATCCGGCCAGGACGACCGCATGCGCCAGTGCAGGATCAATCGGAATGAGATCCTCTGCCATCAGCGCTTCCGGTCCAACAAATCGGGCCGGGTGATAAAACGCGGGAGAAATAAACAAGGTGATCACGACGGGCGAGCCCGCATTGATCTCAGAGCGCCAGCGGTCAGCATTGCCGCTGCGTTGGCCGGTTTCACAGCGGACGACGACCGGGGGTTGGCCAGGCGGCTGATAGGGGCCGGGAAAAACGTCGCGACCCTGATAAGGCCAGAAAACCTCATCGGGTTGGCCGTCATTCAAAATCACCGCACAGGTTGCTTCGATCGTCGAGCCTTGATCCGGCTCCAGGCCATCACGTCGCGTTGCGTGGTAGTAGAGCCATTCAGGAGACAACTCGCTTGGATGGTTATGTGCTGCACGGTGGGTCGCGCTCGCCGCGAAAGACAGACAGGTGGGGCGGCGACCTTGATCGCGGACCGGCTCAAGCTGCCTTCTCAGATCGGCGACGACATTCAACATTAGCGCGCACCGCCCGCGTGTCTGAACGAGGGGCGAAACAGCCCGGCATCGTGCGAATAGACAGGCCTATAGTCGAACGACCAATATTTGGGATCGTCCTCCGGCGCCCACGGCCGGCGTTCCGACAACGTGTAGACACCGTGCGCGGTCGCGCCGGAAGCACGCGCGAGCACATGTCGGATCGTAGGAGCGCCAACGACTCCCTCAGCGACGTGTTCGCGACCATCCTTGAGGATCGCGAAACCAGCCTTTTCCAGTTCATCGAAGTTCCAGACGTAACCGGCGTTACTGTCTTCCCGCAGCTTGACGAAGAATAAGTCGTCCAAGCCGGCTTCAATTACCGTGCCTTCGTCTCGCTCCGACAAGTGCCAAACATCGATGTTTTGCGTGGACTCAATTGGATGGTCGGGCACGAGTGCGCGCTTGATCGTCGCAGGCTTTGACTTGAGAAGTTGCTGCCGGATACCAGCCCCGATAACCCTGTTGCGCACCAGAGCGTAGAGGGTCGCGCGATAGCTTGCGCCAACACGTAACGCCATCTGGTAGACGATGTCAGGATGCTGAAGATGCTGCGGCGTCCAATGCTGACGCTGCATCAGTGTCGTGATCAACCAGTCAGGCACAAGGAAGTATGAGGCGAAGGCATCAGCCTCCTGCTCTGCCGGCGGAAGGTTTATGTAGTCTCGAGCATGATCCGGCGACCGGCGCAGAATACTGTCATCGTCAGCGTGGGGATCATGGTTTAGCACATGGTGGCCGAGTTCATGAGCCGCGGTAAAGCGCTGTTGGCCAAGCGGGCGACGCGTTGTCAGGATGATTCCTGGATTACCTTGCTCGCGCAGATAAGCCCCCAGCAGCGGTTCGAGCTTGCGAAACAGCAAGGGGACATTCTGTCTGTGGATTGCACCGAAGACGTCCACGCGATTCCCTCGCGCGGCGCCTTGATCCAGGCCGAGGTCACGCTGCAGGCGCAGGGCAGCCCGCATGCCTTTCAGTACTGCATCGCGTGTGGGCGCCCTAGCCATTCTTGTTCACCTTCGACCGAGAACGCAGGAATTCGGCGAAGCTTGCCAACTCACCTTTATCGTTCTCCGATAGATCGCTCACCGTGCGCGCCAGAAACGCGACGTCCTCGGGCACGTGGTGCTCAATTTCGCCGGTAAACCAAGACGTCGGCCGCTCATAGAGAGCGGCCAAGCTTTTCATTTCAAGGGCGCCGACTCCCCGCTTGCCTGCCTCCATTTCCGAAATTGCCGAGCGGCGGACTTTCAGATGGCTCGCGGCTTCTTCTTGCGTAATGCCCACATATTCGCGCGCTTCCTTGAGGCGCTTGCCGAGCTGAACGGCCTCGGAGTTTGAACCTGCAAATCCGACGGGGGTCCGGGCCATATTACGCCTCCTCGCTTTCACGCTGGCTCACGCGCCATAGCTCGCGACAGATTTCCATGACGGTCACGACGCAGTGCTCCACACTGCTGAAGCCACCAGCTGGCATTACGTCGTCCGGGAGATCGAGTGCGAACTCCTCCTCGAGCCGCAGAACGACCCGAACCATCACGAGCGAGTCGACCGCAGGCTCCCACGCCGGGCGCGGGGCAGGGCGGTCATTAAGCGCCGTACTGATTTCATTTCGGATGGCGTCTTCGAACGCGCGAGCAGGAAACATGATCATACCTCCAATGTCTACTGATCCGACGCGGGTCTAGCATATGTCTGAAAATCAGACAATAGCCGCCGTAAAAGATCTTCGCGGAAGGTTCGCTGCCTTGCGAGACGGGACTCAGGTTTCACCGTGAAGAAAATGCCGCGCATTGGCTTGACATGTACTGGCAGCTATCCGGGGCAATGGCCTCAATAGCGGGCTGTCTGCTCACGGCCGCGAATGTAACCAATGGCTTCGTGCCTACAGATCCGTCACTGCGGGCGATCTTGTAGCCCCTAAAGTCGACACCCTATCGGAATGGCGGCCGGACCGAAGAAAGGCAGGGATGCTGACAGGCGCGACCGACTCGGAACGCCGAAAAAGATCAGCGCTAGGAGACTCCAAAAAGGCAGAACGGCGGGGTGCTCACCTTCGACATACTGCAAATTGAGCTTATCCAGCGCCAAGGCGTGATCTTCATGCCGCCCGTCGGCGAAAATCAGACCGAGGTCCCTTTTTGATCAGATCGACCCGAGAACAAGCGCTGCTAAACCGGCAGCCCGAGGATCATATTCCAGCCATTGCTGACGTTCTCGATGATCGCTCGCAGAGATCGATCGCCACCGGTCGCAACTACCACAACCTGTGGCGTGCCGTTTGCACGGCCTTCGTCGAAAGCAACCGGCTTGCCGTGGGAAATCCGCACTACGACTCCGGTATGCGGTACCTCAATGATGTTCGGGTCCTTTAGCTCCGCATGCTTCACTGCGTTTGCGAGGCCACCCAGGATGCGATGGTCGTCAGGACGAGCATCTCCCGTGACTGAATGAGAATTGGCCTGGATGAGGGCTCGCATCGCAGCGATACTCTCAGGGTGTGGGTTCACCGCGTTCCGCTCAAACGCAACCTCCGCGAAATGATAAAGAAAGATCGCAGCAGACATGCCTGTTCGAAGGGCCTCATATGCTGCGTCCTGAGCCGCATAGGCATCACCTGCGGCAGTTGCGTTGACCAGCCATTCTTCTGCTTGGATAAACTGGTGATTGGAGCGACGAACCAATCTCTCCCAATGCGTTTCAATGACCAGCTGGCCCATCCCGCGCCTCCCAAATTTAGCCTGCTCTGTTTAGCATGATCTGAAGCACTGAAGCACTTCGCGCTGTTCGCAAAGACGGCGTGGTAATACCACACCATCTTGACAATGGACGCCCCCTGCGCGCCTCCGTGATTTGCGCAGCTTATCGATCGTGACACAGGGGTGTGCTGATCGGGGCGGATACGCTTGTCGGCGATTCGGCGTACGGGCACCCGCGCCGTAGATGCAACAAGAAAGATTGTCTTTTGCGACGTGCGGCAGGACGCGATAAAGACTTACATTGATGAATATGGTCGAGCGCTTCTAAAAGATGCTGCCTTGCAGAGCGCGTTCATTCGCAAATTTGATGGCCTGGGAAGAGCTTCTACCCGTTCAGGATTCATCGCATGATGCCACCCTCGCGACACAGGCCGCAGAGAAATTTTACCATGGACTCGAACGAGCGAAGTGATGAAGAAGTAGCTGCCGCGCATCTATTAGGAAGCGTCGCGACGGATCATTTTCTACAGACGCTAGCTGCTCTCGTAGAAGAGACGACCAACGTCGATGCACTAGAATTTCTCGCCCGCGCTTCTATGTCGGTGATTATTCACGGTTTGAATCCCTCAAAGCGAGTAGACGAATCCGATCTGCAGCTTTTTCATCTTGAGCTAATCCAGGCTCTGGCTCTGTCACGCAAGCACATCGCCTGCGATTCTAACACCGATTATCCGGCCGTTACTGAGCGTATCACCAGACTTATTAGGCAAAACGCAAAGGCCTATCAGGATCAAGAGAAAAGCAAGGTTTCGCCCGACACAGCCGAAAAACCGTCAACAGGAAATGTTGAACCTGATCCGACGCTGGACGCTTGCAGTTAGGGGGCGCGGCAGGGGTTTCAAACTCGGCAGTATGCTTCAGAGCTAGCAATGTCGGTCAATGGGTCTTTCCGGCATCACTATGGTTGCGACGCGACAGAAGTCGTTGCTGCACTTTCGGCGATCATCGACATTTGTGAAAGCCGGGTTCAGGCTCACTTGGAAGATATGCGCGCCTGGATGACTCGGAAAAACTCCGAAAGGGCGATGCTTGAGGCATTCATCCGGAACCTCGAACCAGATGAGCGGGCAAAGATTTCTTCCCGTGCCGCTGTGGTCCAACATGACCGGCAACAACTCTTCGAACTGTTGTGGAACATCAACGAACAACGCTGGATGAGCCTTTTCACGTTTTCCTATGCTGAGCTGGTCGCAACTGCGCCGATCGGACAGAGACGGTCGATCATCTCTGTGCTCTGGCAGTTGTCGCTCGATTTCGGTGCGGTTACGGAGGCGGACCTTCAACACCTGCATCTTGATAACCCGATTCAACGCAGGCCGCTCATTAAGCTGAACGATCGCAGCTTTTTCTGTGTCGGACCTCAGATAGTAGGTGTTCATCTCGCAGAGATTGTCGAAAGCCTTTGCGGGAAAGTGCCAACGCTCAAGAAGGCCGCCGAGCGAGCGCGGGCGGACTGGCTAGAAGCTCGGCTAAGTGCCACAGTACGAGAATACTTGCCCCAAGCCGATGTTCGCGAGCAGGTGAAATGGAGCGATGACGCTTCGGTCATCGCCTGCTGAACGTCAACATCTCTCAACAGAAACAGATCGAGAGATTGATGAAAAAGGGAATGAGAAAGAAGAGCGGAAAGCCGCATCTTTTCTTTCATTCCGGATCACATTCGGCGTGCTCAAGAAGATGCAGACAATCGCCGTCGCGGTCGGCGCTCCAGTGCCCCCGGGGCAATTTGAGCACAACCTCATGACTTGCGCAGAGAGTGCGCTTGATCAGGGGGGTCAGGATGAAATTCTGGTCTTGTATTGGTTTATGCCACGAACTTCAGAACCATACGACTTTATCGGGGTCGTCAAGCGACGGCGATTTCAAGCACCCATTACGCAGTTCGGTACCCCGGCATAGGTATTGGCCGGGTGATGATCCGTTTCATCAATTTAGGAGCCGCAGAACTCAGGTGACAGGCTCACCGAGATTAAGCGAGGGTCTTCTTTTAGGAGCGGACCGTTTTCGTTACCGAGCGCTCAACGTCAGCTTATTGATCCCCAGTCCCCGAAACCGGACGGTCTGAAGTCGGCCCCATTGGGGTCATAGCGGCACTCGCTGTGGATCGACCGCTTACAGCCAAATTCGCTCATTCGAATTGTCGCTGGCGTGCCTGCCTGCCAATAGGGCAAGGCCTAACGTCAGGTTGCGAGCGGGCCGAAATGACGGCGGAATTCCTGCCACATGGGTTGACGCCGAGTTTTGGCACAGCTACGGATAGGGCACATACCCTAATGGCAGGAGAATGACCGCGATGAACTTCGGATATGCTCGTACGTCGACCGCCGATCAGACCGCAGGTCTAGACGCCCAGATTGCAGCGCTAGAGGCTGCGGGCTGCAAACGGGTGTACCGAGAACATGCTTCGGCGGTTGGCAAGCGCGAACAGTTCGATCGGCTGGTGGAGCGTCTTGAAGAAGGCGACACGCTGACGGTCACGAAGATGGACCGGCTGGCCCGCAACGTGCGGCAACTCCTCGCCATCGTGGAGGAACTCGAGGGGCGTCGGGTAGCCCTTCGCATCCTCGACTTCAATGGCGGGGTCCTTGACACCAAGACACCGACTGGGAAGCTCATGCTCCAGATGTTTGGTGCCTTCGCTGAGTTCGAGAGATCGGTTATGCTGGAAAGGCAGCGCATCGGTATCGACGCCGCCAAGGGTGACAAGGCCAAGTATCCGGGCAGGCAGCCCACTGCCATGCGCCAGCGGGACAGGGTTAGGGAACTCGACAATCAAGGTATGTCCCGCGCGAACATCGCTGCCACCTTGAAGATTAGCGAACGAAGCGTCTATCGCGCGCTCGCAGGTTGATCGAGGGCATCACTCCGAAGAAATGAACTCTTGGGCTCCCGACGTGCGTGATGCGCGGTCGCTAGGGCCGGTCCAGAAGAGCGGTGAACACAAAAGTCGCAAAAGCGCCTCGATCTCGGCCGTTGAGGTCCACGAGGCCAGGATAATGTGGCCCCCCATCTCAAGAGCAGCAAACTTGATCTGATCCAGCCGCTCCAGGCCGTGTTGTTCGCGGGCTGCGCACAAAATTTCTTCAAGCGACCCGCGCGCCTCATGGCGCGGCCTGGGGCGCGGCCGGGAGGAAGCATGACGGTGTCAGGCATGACTGCTCAGATTCCGCTGCCCGCGACCGCAGTCAACGCGAACGCAATAGGGCACGAAGGCGGAACGTCGCAGACAACTGTGGATATATCCTGCGAGTTATCCACACGCCAAGGAACGGAACTGGAACGCAGGCGATGTAGGGGTCAGCAGCGTACTACGTTCCGGGTTGTTGCTCCACTGGCGGGGCCTCGTCCTCCTCAACCGGCGATTCAGGCACCGGCTCCCTGTCGTGCTGGAATTGAACCGTCCAGGGTAAAGGCTCCAGCCATTCCTCCCGCCTTTCAATCCAAATCTCATGGTCGGGCGCAATGTCGCTCGGCGCTTGATCCAGACTCCCAAGCATCACTTCGGCTTCGTCGTCGCGGAGCGAGAAAATGCGGCCGCCGCATTCCCTGCAGAAGCTGCGGCCCTTGTATTTGCCCACCTCACCAGTCCCCTGGAACTTGCTTCGAGGCCATATCCCAAACGCCGAATAGAAGGACCCGCTGGCCTTGCGGCAATCAAGGCAATGACAAAGGCCCGCTCTCAGCGGCTGGCCTTGCACCTGAAAACGGACGGCGCCGCACAGGCACCCGCCTTCGCGTTTGACGGGATGTAGGTAGGACATATCGTGCTCCTTTCCGCGCTCAACGGTGGCCGTCCGACAACCGTTCCCAACGCCATTTGCTTTGCTTTTGCCGCGGGTGCTGCCGCGAGCAATAGCCAGTCTCTTCGATCGGTAACCAGCGGGCAGGGTGGCCGCGCGCTTGGTGGCGCAACTCCGTTCGCACAAAGAGTTTCCAATGGGGGGTGATCGGTCCAGGCCGCCTCGCTCGTTAGACCCGCGGCATTCCTCAGGTCTCATAAACCGCAACAATTTTGGAGATCCGAAATGACTGACGAAAAGACGAATGCTGTCGAACTCGCAAAGACAGATCTTCGGGCCGCCTGCGATATGGTGATCGAGCGTAGCGCGGCCATGATGGTTGAGGAACTCGGCGCACCGATCGAGATGATGCTCGATCGCATGCTGACCGACGCCGGCCCAAGCATGTGTGCAACAGGCAAGCCCAGCCGCGGCGATAGCACCGGCGACCATACCGGGCGCGAAGCACCAAGCGGGCAATCTGCCGATCATCCAGAGGAATTTCCACAAGAACGGAACTGTTGCCACGCGCATGACTGCGCCGCTCGAGCTCCGGTTCGAAGGCTCGGCCGGCGGCATAGAAGGTTACGCCAGCGCGTTCGGCGGAACGTGACGCCGATGGAGAAGGTTCATCCCTCGATCTCTCTATGGTTAACCCGGGGGCGGTCGCAAAGTTCGCAGGATTGCCGGCCCCCGGACCCGCGTCACCGCCAGCAAACGACGGCTTTCCCGGAGTGTGTATGCCGAATTCTTGGACGAGCGACCTCTTGGTCCGCTACCGGAACGTTCGCCAATGCGAAATATTGACCCTAGTCGGACATCGGTGAAGACCATACGAGCGACTGCTTTAGCTCGGAATGTGGACAATAACGATCCAGAGCTGGTCCGTGCACATCACTGGTTCGATTCGACGTGGCGCGCGTTTTGGCTTTGGTCGATGACGGGGGTCGTTGCGGCATCGATCTGGCTCAGAATGTGCTCCGAAATGCCTCGCGCGATCTCCCGTTCGCCCATGATGATCAGGTTCGCGCCGAACTTCTTCAGGTAATCCACCTCAGCATCGGAATGAGCGCGGGCGATGATCTCGAGCTTCGGATTGACGGCATGGGCGTGCTCGATGAGATTGCCACTCTCGAACGGATTTGGGATGGCGCTGATCAACCATCGGGCTGAGGCGACGTTGGCAGCCTCAAGTAATCCCGGCTGGGCGGCATTTCCCGAAATGACATCAACGCCGCTTGCGCGGAGTTGATCTACAATTGCCTGCCGTTCCTCGATTACCAAGTAGGGCTGCCTTGCCTTTTGCAACGTCTCTGCAACCAGGCTGCCAACCCGACCATGGCCGACAAGCACGGCATGGTCGGTAAGATTGGAAATTCCGAGCTCGGGTGTTTCGGCTCTACCTTCTTGTGCCGCAATGGTTCGCTCTCGTGCTTTGAGCCACGGCGTCAGCCGATCCAAGCCCGCGAATAGGAGCGGGTTGATGAGGATCGGAGGATCGCGCCGGCGAGCACCAGGTCACGTCCCGCCTCGGGAAGAAGTTCGAGCTCGACACCCAGCCCCGCAAGGATGAAGGAGAACTCGCCGATTTGTGCTAGGCTTAGGCCAAGTGTCAGGGCCACGTAGGGCGGATAGCCGAACACGAATGCGATGGCCGATGCGGCTGTGGCATTGCCAATGACGATGATCAGAAATGTCGCGCCGACGAGCAGCGGCTGCTCAACCAGGATCATGGGGTTGAACAGCATGCCGACCGAGACGAAGAACAGGACGGCGAATGCGTCGCGGAGTGGAAGCGTTTCCTGAGCGGCGCTTTGGCTTAGCTGGGATTCGGCAAGGACCATTCCGGCGAAAAAAGCGCCAAGTGCAAACGAGACGCCGAAAAGTTCGGATGCTCCAAAAGCAACACCGAGAGCAATCGCCAGGACGGCCAAACGGAAAAGTTCTCGTGAACCCGTGTGAGCAACGTAGTGAAGTATCCACGGGATGACACGCCGGCCAACGATAACCATAATCGCGAAGAAGGCCGCCAATTTGGCTAACGTAAGTCCGAGCGCACCCCAGACAGTATGCGGCTCAGAGAACGTGAACAGGCCGCCGCCGGCAGTGTTCGCCTGGTTGGCATTGCCGCCGAGAACCCCGGCGAAGGCCGGTAACAGTACGAGCGCTAGGATCATGGCGAGATCCTCCACGATCAGCCAGCCGACTGCGATGCGTCCTCCATCCGTTTCGAGTTGCCGCTTTTCCTGCAGCGTCCGCAGAACCACGACCGTACTTGCAACCGACAGGGCCAACCCAAACACCACTCCGGCTCCGATCGGCCAGCCGATCGCCTGCGTCACGACGAGCCCGAGCATCGTCACTATTGCCATTTGACCGACAGCGCCAGGAAGCGCGATCTTTCTTACCGAGAGCAGATCGTTCAACGAGAAATGTAGTCCTATGCCAAACATCAGCAGGATTACGCCGAGTTCGGCGAGTTGGCGCGCCAGTGCTTGGTCGGCAACGAAGCCGGGCGTGAACGGGCCTATCAAGACACCAGCCACGAGGTAGCCGACCAGCGGTGATAGGCGAAGTCGGTTCGCTAGCGTGCCGAGAATGAAGGCAAGTCCGAGGCCGGCGACAAGGGTGGCGATAAGTGGCGCGTGAGGCATCTCTCCCAATCCAGTTCCGGCCACCTGGCGCTCTGGTCAAGCGTGGCACGAACCCACAGATAATGGACTAAGACGCGGCGGTCTCAACATCTTTAGCAAAAGCGTGCCGAAGCATATGTCGCCTTCAGGCCGCACAGCAGACCCCCAAGGCACCTGGACGTTTGAAGAGGGTCAGCTTGGTCCGGCTTCTTGTTGTTCGCAGCGCCTGCTTCCTCGACTTTGGCTGGAATGTGAATGCAGTCTGGACCTACTTGGGTTTGGGAGTGCTCTCCACTGCTGTATCGGCTTGGGCAATCTTGGACGACCGCAATCATCAACAAGCCGCATCTCCTTTCCGCCATCCTTGCCAACCGCAGAGGCATTGCCCGTTGTGACATTGAGGGGATCACTGCCGTCCTTCCTTTCCCGGATATGATCGGAGAAGAGGCGTGATGGCCGGCACGACGCAGGACGGTAGCCGCCAGGGCCCGGTGCTCCGGGGTGAGCAGTTCAGCGTGTGCCTTCTTCTCCGGCGGGCGCGCGCAGCGGGTGTCGAGGGTGCGCAGCGCTGGCTTCGGCATTCGGACCATTGCGACGCCTCGGAGATGATGTTTTGTTGCCCTCCTTCAGGGAAGGATTTGTTAATGCTTCGACCCATATCGGCCCCACATGTCTCCAATGGCGATGTGACATTTGAGTGTTGGGACGAGCAGTTCGGGAAAGTGCATGTGACCGTTAGCGCCGAAGCTATCGAGGATTACGCTAACCCACGCGGATTGAAGGGCTCTCTTAGCCAGAAATTAGCAGCAGCTTTTGACGACGTCGTTGAAGCTGCTGGCAGGGTGTATGACAAAGACGCGGGCAGACCTCGCAGCATCTTGGTCACCACCCGGGATCTGAACGGTTGATTGCTGGTGTAGTGCTCTGCCTCAGATGCCGGGCGCTACCGTGCGGGTCTGCCTTTGGGCCGCCCGCCGAAGGGAAGAGCAGACAAAGGTCAGCGTTTACGCGAGGCACGCGAGGAAATGAACGTGTTTTTGGGAGCCTAAGCGGTCACTCGCAACGCGGACGGCGGAGGTCACCGATGGTGCACGAGCGCTGGTTGCGCTCAATGTCCGGTTTTGGGAACGGATATAGGCTGCGGGAGGGCTCGAAAGGGTTAAGAATACTGGTTGCAGCGAAGAAAATCGGGTCAGGAATGTCCGACTAGGATCATGGCATCACGTTGATGCCCATTCGGTTTGACACTCGAACGTTTCCATCAACGTGAATTCCCGCCATATCAGCCAGTGTTAACCGGCCGAGATTGGGAGCCCTGCTTCATGATAATCTCGCGGTGCGGGTAAGGGATGCCAACTCCGTTCTCCTTGAACGTATCCCACAGCGCGAGCAGCACTTTTCCGCGCACGTTGGTCAGGCCCTGCTGAGGCTCATGGACCCAGAAGCGCAGGACGAAATCCAGCGAGGATTCGCCGAAGGCCGTGAGCCAGCAGACCGGCCGTCGATCCGCTTCCACGCGCGGGACGGTCAAGGCGGCCTGTATCGCTAGCTGGCTGACCTTATGCGGGTCCGCGTCATAAGAAACGCCGAATTCCACGTCGAGCCGTACAAGGTCGTCGCGGAAGGTCCAGTTGATCACCCGCTGGGTGATGAAGTCCTCGTTCGGGATCAGGTATTCGCGGCCGTCCCGCGTCACCACTGAGACAAAACGGGCCCGCAGGTCGCGTATCCATCCGAAGGTATCTTCGAGTGAAATCGTGTCCCCCGGCTTGATCGATTTGTCGAGCAGGATAATCACGCCGGAAATGAAATTCGAAACGACCTTTTGCAGTCCGAAACCCACGCCAAGGCCGACGGCCCCGGAAAACACCGTCAATGCCGTGAGATCAACACCAACTGAAGAAAGCGCAACCGAACCGGCAAACAGCACAAGTCCGATTTTTGCGAACTTGCCTATCAGGACGCGGATCGACGGTGTGAGCTCTTCCGAACTCTGAACGCGCTCGTCGAGATACCTGCCAACAACCACAGCGAGCCAGACGGTCGCGGTCAGCAGCAGTGTCGCCTTCAACACCGTGAGGGCCGACAGGCGAATCTGGCCCAGAGGCAAAGCGAAGTAGTCCAGGAATGCCGCCGCGTCGTCACTGATGCCAAGGATGACAAGGGCCGCATAGATCCAGGCAAGCCAACCAAGAGTGCGCGCCGCCAGCCGATTGCGGATGATGCGCGAGAGCACCGAAGCGAACAGCCAGGCTAGTGACAGCGCCAACGCGATGGAAATGATATAACTCCTGCTCGGCCAAGTGACGCCACGCAAGAGAGCGAGGGCAACGAGCAGAAAAACCGTGAAAAGAAGCCAGTCGGTGCGCCGTAACAGTGCAACCGCGACCCGCAGCAGCCCGGGATGTCCTTTGATCTGGCGCGCCCGGGTTTCCAGAAGCGGTTCGATGCGACTTGCAGTGAGCTTTGCCGCCAGAAAAAGCCCAACGATGATACCGGTCTGATAGAAGAACCAGGGCGCGCCGCCATAGTCGAACCAACCGCGGGCCCACACCAGCGCTTCATCGACGGCGTTGCGAAAATCCATTTCCACACAACCGTTATGGCGCACGCATTGTGATCGGCAAGCTTAGCCAGAAGAGAACCGGGATTGCGACATCGATCCATCGATCTAACGTGGGAGGCCCATCAGGAACCGGTCCGAGGGCGATGCTCGGTTCAGGCGCTATGGAACTCTTTCCGCAAGCAAAAGGTTGAGGGGATCGAAGGGGCTCGACTAATGGAGAGCCGTCATGGACAACAAGCACTATGATGGAGCCGATCTAATTTCCGTCGTGAAGGCTTGCGCCCATAGCAGATGCGCAGGGTCGTTGCTGTCGACCTCCAAGGCGGTCGAAGAACTCCGGATAATCTCAGGGGATTTTGTCACCCCTGACGAGGAGATGGCAGAAGCAATATCCGAGATTGCCATCGCGCTAGGCTGTACGGTCGTTTTCGACGAACGAGCGGGCGCTGACACTCTGAACATGACGCCACGACACGTTGCCGGCCGCGCCGCCTAGAGGAGCTGCGACAGAGTCGCTCACGAAGGCTTTGGGGTGGGGTCAATCCTTATTCTAAAGCGTCGCGATCGGCGGGGATCGGTGGTGCGTCCTCGCCCTCCCCCGTCAGGAGAAATTTTGTTAATGCTGCCATCAAGGCTTCTGCGGTCCGTCGATCCAGTTGCAGTTCGATAGGCTCGCCATCGTCATCCGTCAGCTCCAAGGTCCCAATTAGCGGCGCTCTGGAGAGTATGGTGATATCCCCATCCTGATACTCTGCCGTCTTCAACGGGTCGTCATTCACTATATTCCCTCTCCCTGTTGAGGAGCGCGGGGCTGGTGATCCCCGCCACGACCATATTCTTTCCGCTCCACCCGATCCAATTCTTGCAGTTTGCGCCGGTGTTCGGCAGACGCCGCTTTAGGCACGGCAAAGCACGGGTGCGATTGGAGGTTGCCCATCTGCTGCCGAACCAATCGGGATGCCCTGGCGTGATACGATTGCCGTCTCATGCACGTTCAATTTGCCAGCTATTAGTTAGTTCCACTTTTTAACGGTTTAGGTTGCTAGAATGTTCTCTCGAAGCGCCCACCGCATTGCTTATGAGCCTGCCTGCCTTTTAGGTATTTCCTTACCGAATAACTGATCCGGTGTTCGACAACTGGCATCGTCTGTCGCAAACGAACCGCCTGACGGAAACCGATTTGGTCGAACAGTCGGGAGCACCATACCGAGGTGGCGAGGTAGCGCTCGCCATCCGCGCTTTTTTTCAGCCGAGATCATGATAGATCTGCGTTACCGCAAAGAGATTGGCACGGACACAAGCAGCATGGTCATCATATCAAATGGAGGCGCATACTTGCAGGCCAACGCAATCGAATGCAGTTTGCGCAGGTTGATGCCATCCTTCCACGACAACCGCGCGGTATCTTGTGAATAGAGCAGCCATTCGCGCGGCGGTCCACGTCGCAGCTGTCTTTGCCCTCTATCTCTCGGCAGCGATGCTCATTCCCGCTGCGGTCGACCTTTATTATGGCCACGAGGATTGGCCGGTTTTTGCGTTTTCGGCATTTTTTCGCCGGCGGGCTGTCACTGGCGGTGGCGCTGGCTACACATGGCACCCCGCCGCCGGTAACCACCCGGTTCGGGTTTCTTCTGGTAAACCTTCTTTGGCTGACGATGGCGGTCGCTGGCACCGTACCGTTTCTTTTCTCCTCGCTTGATCTCAGCCTGACGGATGCTGTTTTCGAGTCGGTCTCCGGCATTACGACCACCGGGTCGACGATCATCAACGGGTTGGATTCAGCACCGCCGGGATTGCTGATGTGGCGCTCACTGCTCAGCTTCATGGGCGGCATCGGTGTGATCGCGCTCGGCCTCTTTCTGCTCCCGTTCCTGAATATCGGTGGCGTTTCGTACTTCAAGATCGAGTCCTCAGATATCGAGGACCGACCTTTCGAACGCTTTCAGACCTTCACGCTCGGCATCATCGGCATCTATACGGTGCTCGTCGTAGCCTGTGGCTTCTGTTACGCGGCGGCCGGAATGGAGTCGTTTCATGCGATCAACCACGCTATGTCGACTGTCGCCACGGGTGGTTTCTCGACCCATGACACGTCCTTCATCCGCTATTCGGGATCGCCGGGCATACTGTGGACCGGGACCGTCTTCATGTTCATCGGCTCGCTGCCCTTCTCGATCATAATCCTGTTTGCCTTTCGCGGCCGCTTCGACGCATTGCGCGACCCGCAGATACGGGTTTTCGCCGGATATACCGTCGTCTTTGCGCTCGCAGTGACAATCTATCTGCGGGTCAAGCTGGACATGCCGTTCCTCGACGCGCTGACCCATTCCGCGTTCAATTTCGTCTCGATCATCTCGACCGGAGGCTTTGCCAGCGACGATTATACGCGCTGGGGGCCATTTGCCGTGGCCTGCATCTTCGTGGCGACTTTTCTGGGAGGCTGCTCGGGCTCGACGACAGGTGGCATAAAGGCCTACCGGTTCCTGATCCTGTTCGAGCTGATGGGCAATGGTCTGCGCCGCCTGGTCTATCCGCATACGGTCTTGCCGGTGCGCTATGGCGAGCGCACGGTCGGCGACGACATGCAACGCGCTGTGGTGCTGTTCATTGCCTCGTTTTTCGTCCTTTGGGCAATCATCACCGTGCTTCTGGGCGCGACGGGACTCGATTTCATTACTGCAGTGACGGGATCGCTGTCGTCGCTCACCAATGTCGGTCCAGGCCTCGGGCCAGTGATCGGGCCGTTGGGCAATTTTTCGACGCTGCCCGACGCGGCGAAATGGATCTGTTCAGTGACTATGTTGCTGGGCCGCCTCGAAATTCTGGCTGTCATCGTTGTGTTTTCGCCCACTTTTTGGCGCGGTTGAAGTTTTGGGTGCGCCGCGGTTCTGCCAGGCAACCAAAAGAACAATCCATCTCAGACCTTTGTTCATAACTAATCAGATGTCGCAGCCCAGGCGATAGCCGATGTCGACTCATGCGGCTGCTTCAGCATGTCCCGATGCCTGAGCGCACCCGTCTCAGGCTCGGCAGCGCCCCTAACGGAAAAGCATCACCGGCACTTTGCACGACCGTATCATCTCGGTCGTCGTAGAGCCGATGACAAGGCTGCGGATGCGCGAGTGCCCGTAGGCTCCCATGACCAGGAGGTTGACGCCCTCGGTCTCGACCATCCGGGCAATGACAGCGTCGGGTTGACCCGCAACGATGTCGGCTTCGATGGAATGTCCGCCGGCCTCAAGAATGGAACCTGCATCCTGGAGCCGTTTTTGGGCTTCTGGCGTGTCTTGCGCAACCATCAGAAGCCGACAGAATAGGCCTTCGAACAACCGGATTCGAGCGACGTGGTCAACAGCCTTCAAGCTGCTAGCGCCGCCGTCGAAGGCGATCAGAAAGCTCTCGATGGGTTTGAAGGCTCGTGATGCGACGAAGATGGGCTTACGACTCGAACGGGCGATGCGCTCGAGGTTCGACCCCAGATGCAGCTTTGCGAAATCGGCACCTTCGCCACGTTTGCCGATCACCACCATATCGGCATCGGCTTCGATCTCGGCGATCGTTTCGACGATATCCCCGAGCCGCAGCCTGGTCGCAACATCTGTGACGCCGGAAGCCTCGACCGCAGCCTGGGCGTCCTCAAGAATTGCGCGGCCACGCTTCTGCGCGAGCTTTGCTCGCTGCTCGTCGAGCGCGCTCAATTCAGCGAGCAGCGTGCTTCGAGCGCCGAGCGCGATGCTCCCGCTTAGATCCGCCGGCGCGCTTGCGGTTTTGCGACGGCCGAGGACTTGAAGAATCTCGTTGGGCGATCCTGTGCGCTTTGCGATCCAGGCTGCGTGGTCGCAAACGCTCTTCGAGTAGATCGACCCGTCTACCAGCGCGATCAGTTTCGACATTTGTTTCCTCCCTCAGTGTCCCATGAGGCGTTCGAGCGCGCCCGGCTTGTCGTGGATGGCGAGCCTGTCCACGATCGTCTCGCTCGCCTCGTTCAGTCCTATGATATCGACCGCCGCTCCCTCCCGGCGGAATTTCAGCACGATCATGTCGAGCGCAGCGACGCTGGAGATTTCCCAGATATGTGCCCGGCTGACATCGATGGTGACCTTCTCCAGCGCTTCCTTGAAATCGAAGGCGGCGGTGAAGTCGTCGGCCGACGCAAAGAAGACCTGGCCTTCGACGACGTAGGTTCGTGCCGCCCCATCCTCCGACAGCGTGGATGTGACCCGGAAATCTGCGCGATCTTCCAGGCAAAGAAAATGCCGGACAGAAGAACGCCGACGAGGACGCCGATCGCCAGATTGTGGGTGAAGACGACGCAGACGACGGTCGCCAGCACGACGACGGACGAACTGCGCGGGTGGTGCTTGAGGTTCCTTACCGACGACCAGGAGAATGTTCCGATCGAGACCATGATCATGATGGCGACGAGCGCCGCCATCGGTATCTGCTTCACCCAGTCGCCGAGAACGACGATCATGAACAACAAGAACATACCCGCGCAGAACGTCGACAGGCGACCCCTGCCGCCGGACTTCACATTGATGATCGACTGGCCGATCATGGCGCAGCCCGCCATGCCGCCGATGAACCCGGTCGCGGTGATGGCGATGCCCTGGCCGATGCATTCCTGGTTCTTGTCGCTCGGCGTATCGGTAAGGTCGTCGACGATCGAGCGGTCATTAGCGATTCCAGCAATCCGACTGCCGCCACCGCCGCCGAGTACGGGCACGGGCGATGACGACGTCATTCCGCTACCCTGATTTCCTCGGTTGCCACGCTTGATGTCCCGGATGCGCAAGGCGTATGGTTTCACGATTGTAAGGCGGCTTAAGCCGCCCGGAGGCGATCGATGGACAGGATGCAGTTCCCACTGCCGGTGCGCATCGTGACCGAAGCCGGTGAGGCGGTGACCGAAATCTACGATGTTGAAGAGGCGCTCACGTTTCTTCAGAACTGGCCAGCCGCACGGGGCAGCCCGATCTTCCAAAGGGCCTTGAATGCCTGTTTCGCCGTTACGATAGACGAGGGCACAGTCGAGGAAGCGCGAAAGGCCTTGGCGGCGTTCGCCCGGATTGCCGGTGTTCTGGCCAAAGATGAGCCGCTGCCGAGGTTGCGGGAAGTCGAGGATTGGACAAGGTCGCCGGCAAGGTGAGCCCCCATGCTGCGGGAAATCTACTGGACCAAGCCTGTGCGCGTCGAAACCGCGGGCCGGTTCCGTGTCATCAGCTCCACGCAGGCCGCAGCGCAATGGCTGCTCTACCACTGGCCGACGGAAGGCGGGCCTGAGCACCGGGCAGCTCGGGTGGCGTGCATCGCAGTTCTGAAGAACGAAGCCGCCAGATCATGCGCGACAGGCATTCATTGCCGCCGCCAAGGAAGCCGGCATCCTGATCGGCGACGCCGTTCGCGTTCCGATCCCAAAGCACATTGAAAGGATGATCCCACCATGAGCGATACGCCCATGCCGGTCACCGGCTTCTCCGTGGACGTGGCCATGGCCGAAGATGGCCAGACAATGGTTGCTTTGCTCACGCTGGAGACCGCGAACTGACATTCGAGTTTGCCATCAATGAAGCCGGCGCCCAAGCGATGGTCGGGAACCTGCAGCAGTTCCTCGATTCTATCCGATCGTTAGCGGGTTGACCGGCTCGATGCAGTCGGCGCCGTCGTCTTTGGACGAGTTGACCTGACGGCCGACGCGGTAGAATTCGAGGTTGCCGTTGAGGTTCTGCGAAAGCACCTGCTTCGGAGCCGTGTTAGTGGGTTCAAGCCAGGCATCATAGGCGGACTGGTCGAGAATGACCGGCATGCGGTCGTGGATCTGGCTCACGGGCTCGACCGCCGGCGCCGTGATGATTGTGCAGCTGGTGATGCCGAGCTTCTTGTTGTTCGCCCAGAGCCCGGCAAACGAGAACGGCTGGTGATCCGGCAGGTGGATGTGCCACGGGTCCCTGCCGTCATCAACTGCGGATTTCGTCCATTCGTAAAAGCCGTCGGCCGGAATCAGGCAGCGCGTCGACTGAAAGGCATCCTTGAACGCACCGGAGGTGTCGACCGATTCGATGCGGGCGTTGAACATCGCCGCCTTCGGCATCTCCTTCGCCCACCACGGGACCAGCCACCAGCGGCCTTCGCGGAGCTTGTGGTTGCCATCCTCGCCGGCCGTGACGAACGGCACATCGACAGTCGGCGCGATGTTGTAGGCCGGTGCCGTGTTTTTGTTGATCTCATAGTCCAGCGTCAGCCGGTAGAGCCGGACGATTTCCGGCCAGGGGAGGTATCTTGTGAAACGTCCGCACATGGGCGGCGACATTATCCGAAGAAATTTTCAGTCGCCAGAAGTTGTTGGGACATCTGCAGAACGCTGGAAGGGATGGTGAAAGCCGGCGTTCAAGGATGGGAATGACGCCGGCTCGTGATGGCGACGGCCCCGCTAGACAGCCAAAAAATCGGCGTTGGTGACAGCCAAGCCGCTGGCGAGATCGGCGAACAGGAAATTGCCGCCGGCGGCATTGCCGTTCGAGTCGTAGTAAACTTGACCGTTGGCGCTGTTGTAGATGATGCGGTCGTCGGCATCCTGGGCCAGGCCGCTGGCGTTCGAGCGGAAGGCATTCGCCGAAAGCACGCCGGCGCCGAGGGCGGTGAAGATCGCATCATCGAGCTGGATCGTGTCGTCGACCGGCTTGAAGTCGGTGATCGTGTCGATGTTCGTTGCACCGAGCGCCGTGTTGAAGACGAAGGTGTCATTGCCGTAGCCGCCCGTCAGGGTATCGCTGCCTTCCCGGCCGTTCATCGCGTTGTTGGCGCCGTTGCCGACGATGGTGTTGGCGAGGCCGTTGCCTGTCGTGTTGATGTTGCCCGAGCCCGAGAGCCGGATCATCTCGACGAACTGGTCGGAGAAGGCCTTGGACACGGTGGTGTAGACGGTATCAGTGCCGGCGCCATCGGTCTCGATCGTGCGGTCGAGCACATTGTCGACATAGTAGGTGTCGTTGCCCAAGCCACCTTCCATGACATCAATGCCGCCCCGGCCGTCAATGGCGTTGTTGCCGGCATTGCCGGTGATGGTGTTGGCGAGATTGTTGCCGATGGCGTTGATCGAGCCGCTGCCCAAAAGCTCGACGTTTTCGACGAACTGCGAGACCACGGAATAGCTGACGGTGGTGCGCACCGTATCCATGCCCGTACCGGCACCGTTCGCCTCGATCACCCTGGCGGCGAACGCGCTAACATAATACGTGTCGTTGCCAAAGCCTCCTTCCATGTGGTCGACGCCTGGGCCGCCGTTCAGAACGTCGTCACCTCCGTTGCCAAGAATGCTGTCGTCCCCATCACGGCCGAACAATATATCTCCAGAAGACCCGCCTAACAGCACGTCATTCACGAGACTTCCTTCTATATTCCGAGCAGACGAGCCGAAGAGCCCGGAGATCGATGTAGCGGCGAGCGCGGGTCCAAACGTTTGCTCTCCAGGATCAAACACGATGGTGAAGGCGTTAGATCCGTCAAACCAGTAGGTTATATACGTGAGCGGAGTGTTGGATGGGTATTCAAATAAAAGCCCGTTGCCTTCGGGTGGAGTAAAGTTCCCCTGAACCCGAAGCCTAGATATCGGTTCACCATCAACGACATACTCAACGAGATCATCTTCCCAATATTCAAAATCCAAACTGTTTTTGAATGGGGCCGTTGAACCCAATAGACATGTCTATGGAGGCGTATTGTGAAGTTACAAGTAGACTAACCACATTTTCAAACCCCTCCAATCATTCGGCCAAAGGTGAGGGCTTCGCCCCCGCTTACCCAGTAGGGTAGCCGCCAGTTCCCGTCGACACAATTTAAATGACGGCCTGTTGCCCACGCGGTGCATTGTGAAAGAAAAAGGCCGGCGTCCTTGTTGTGGGGTTTCGACGAGGAGGGACAGACGCCGCCCGGGCCATATGGGGATATGGTAATGATCAGATATACCGCTGCGAGGCGCTGACGGCAGCTTGGCCGATTTGATTAGGCCGTCGTTTCTTTGGCCTCTTGGCCTCCCGCGCCAGGACGATGTAGTTCCATCAGCCGTTCAGTCCCACCGTTTCGTCTGCCATGGTCAATCCCGCCACGCGGTGTTTGGCTAATCAATGGAGCACGTGAGAGCGCTGCACTGACGATAAGATATGTATCCCCGGATAAGTCGCCGGACGCGAAGCTAACGACATCCTCAGCCTGGTAAGTGGATATTGCGGGAGACTTGCCGGGCCTTCGGTCGGCCACGTGCGGTGCCTGAAAGGCGAGGGAGGCTTGCGCCATGCAACGCTGACCGAGGTGCGTGAAGACTAATCTGCCCTGCAGATTTCCTTGCTGAACATGGTGCCGTTTCGATTGAAAGCCCTGAGATTATCGAGCGTGCCGGCGTCATCCACCGTGTCACCCCAGCTGCCGACGATTGCAAGGAGTTCGTCTGGAGCACCGAGCTTCGAAAGCGCGAAGTAGATTTCGTTGACAATGGCCCGTTTGGTAGAGTCGTCTCCCGGCGAAACGTTGATTTGGGTCTCTCTCATCGATCACCTGTTAAAGTGTAGGGCAGATCGCCGAAGGATAGGACTTTGCATTCAGCGATCTGCCCTCACCCCTATGAAATCGACAGTCACTTAATGATGTGCACGATCTTGCGGGTATCCGGTTCGACAAGAATCGTCTGGCCGCCGGCGACGACGTAGCTGTACTTAACGTTCGGAAGGTCGACTTTGTGCACCTCGACCGTCTCCGGCAGAGTGGCTCCGACTTCGATCTTCACGTCGGCAGGCAGTTCGACCGACGCCACGTTCTGTTTCGTCACATACTCCCGAATAACGGTCTCCTGTTCAGGAGCGATCACGACGGTCTGAGCAGTCGCAATGCTGACGCTGCCAAGAAGCAGAAGGCCAGCAGCGATGCCGGAAAGATGCATTCTCATAAATTTTCTCCCTTGTATAAACAATTGATTAGCCGTCGCATTGCGGCAGCAGCAGATCATAAACACCGTGACAAGCACCTCCGCCCGGCGACCCAAATCAAACTCGACTAGACAAAATATGTTCCTTTGGAAGCCCTTATTGAAGTCGACAGGACCTGCCTGGTAGCATTCTTCCCCAAATCACCAAATTTGCCGCTATTTCGCATGCTCGCGGAAGGCGTACGTGGGAACCAACCCGAAACGACCCCGTTTATCGCGATGATCCGCATCCGCAGGGCGGAGGTGGCGACAGCCCGGCGGGACGCCCCCATGTCTCCTCGACATATTCCCGCCGGGCTGTTTCTAGCCGACGCTCAAAGCGGGTTAACCGGCACGATACAGTCGGGGCTTTCATATTTGGATGAATTGACCTGCTGGCCGACGCGGTAGAATTCGAGCTTGTCATTGAGGTTCTGCGAAAGCACCTGCTTCGGAGCTGTGGTGGTCGGATCAAACCACGCACCGTAGGCGGCCTGGTCGAGAATGACCGGCAGACGATCGTGAATCCGGCTCACAGGCTCGACGGCCGGCTTCTCCCGGTTCGGTTACACGATGACAATATCGCTGTTGGTAAGCGCGAGGCCGCTGGCAAGGTCGGCAAACAGGAAGTTGCCGCCGGCAGCATTGCCGTTGCTGTCGTACCAGACCCTGCCTGAATCGCTTTCGTAGATGACGCGGTCGTCGGCGTCCTGCGCGGCGCCGGTGACATTGGTGCGGAAAGCGCCGGCCGCCAGCACGCCCAGTCCAAGCGTCGTGAATATGGCGTTGTCGATCTGAATGGTGTCGTTGGCGACGTTGAAGTCGGTAATGGTGTCGATGTTGCCTGATCCGAGGGCTGTATTGAACACGAAGGTATCGTTGCCGAAGCCGCCGGTCAGAGTGTCGGCGCCGCCGCGGCCGTTCATCGCGTTGTTGGCACCGTTGCCGATGATGGTGTTGTCGAGGTTGTTTCCCGTCGTGTTGATGTTGTCGGCGCCCGAGAGCCGGATCACCTCGACGAACTGGTCGACGAAAGCCTTGGACACGCTGGTGTAGACGGTGTCGGTGCCGACGACATTGGCCTCGATCGTCTTGTCGAGCACGTTGTCGACGTAGTAGGTGTCGTTACCTGCTCCGCCGATCATCGTGTCGACGCCGCCCCGGCCGTCAATGGCGTTGTTGCCGGCATTCCCGGTGATGGTGTTGGCGAGATTGTTGCCGATAGCGTTGAACGAGCCGCTGCCCAAGAGCTCGATGTTCTCGACGAACTGCGACACCACGGAAAAGCTGACGGTGGTGCGCACCGTATCGGTGCCGGTGCCTGCGCCATTCGCTTCGATTACCTTGTCGGCGATATTGTCGACGTAATAGGTGTCGTTGCCTGCGCCGCCGAGCATCGTGTCTGCGCCGGCCCCGCCGTCTATGATGTCGCGCAGATCATCGCCGGTCAGGGTCTCATTCGTTCCATCGCCAGTCGTGGTGCGGACGAACTCCGTGCCCTGCGCAGACACATGGTACCCGGAAAGGTCGCCCACGGTATCGTCATCCTGCCAAGCCGCGAAGAAACGGCCTCCGCCCAAGCCAGCTAGGCTCGATGCAGTCTGATCGCTGGACGTGACCTCCAGGTTGAACTCTGCGCCTATTTTGTTGCCTGAGAAATCAAATACCTGACCGAGTACATCGTTATCTCCATTGCGGTCCGAGGTGTAGCTCACCAGGAGGTACTTGCTGGAGATGACGGCAATATCGGGACTGGACACCAAGTCGCTACCAAAATCGATGATGCCGGTGTTGCCGACTTGATTGCCCGAAGCATCGAAGCATTTGACCTCGATTTCGGTGTCACTCGCGCTGCCGCCAAACTGGTCGACATAGGCGAGGGCGAAGCCGCCATTCGGCAGCGCGGCAAGCACTGGATTGTCCTGGTCGTCGGGGTCGGCATTGGCCGTGAACTCCGTACTCACCGAGCCACCGGCAGAATTGTAGACGCGGAATTTGACGTTGGTGTCGCCACCACCAACATCCTCCGTCCAGGTGACGACGAAATTGCCGCCAGTCAGACCGACCACGGCAGGCTGCGACACTGCCAGGCTTGCCGTATTGCCCCCTGCAATCGTCGCGCCGGCACGAACCGAGCCGTCATTGTTGTAGATCACGAATTCAGCGTTGGTATTCGTTCCGGAACCGGCGAACTCATCGGTGTAGACCACCACAAATCCCCCGCCAGAAAGGGCCGCGACAGCCGGGTCGGTCTGATTGTCTGTGGCCTGGCCCTCCGCCTGCGTAACAATGTTTTGGGTGTTCACACCGGCACCCGAGGGATCGAAGACATGGAACTCCACATCGTCTTCCGTGCCGCCGTCATTATCCTCGTTGACAACCACCACATTGCCGTTTGAGAGAACCGCGACGGCTGAGTCATCCTCGTCGTCCGCCCCGCCACCGGCAGACACCACGATATCCTCGACGTCGAGCGCATTGCCATTCGCGTCGAAGCGCCGGAACATCACATCCTGGAACAATGGGTCACCGGCCCTGTCGCTTTCGAAGGAGAAGAAGAGGTCGCCATTGGCTAGGACCGCCACATCTGGCGCGGCCTGATCGTTGGCTGTCGTGTTGTTGACCACGAACTCGGAAACGAAATTCTGGAAGGAGTAGGTGACGGTCGCCATGATGATATTGCTCCTGAATATCTCAGCCGATTACGTGCGGCGCCGGCTATATCGAGGTTTCCTGTAACCGCATGATGTCGCCCGATACGCGGCGCGGTTGCAGTTCCGTTTCAGTAAGTCCGGGGGTTGCGCAGCCAAATGAGCGGATTGCTCGCCGTCTCACGCTCGACGTGATCTACCGGGATCTCTTCATTCGCGGTTAGGACAGCAAACCTATGGCGCTTCTCTGTTGCGCAGAAGGTCGCATTCATGCAAGCAATCGTCATCCCTCAGCAGGAGAAGCGAAGTTGCTTGCACGAACGGTGATCTTGCGAAATTTCATTTTTCATTCCTCTCCGACATAAACCCCGCCGCTGCCTGCGGGCTCAATAGGGCGGAAAAATGATTATCGCCGGCTTTGGCTTGCCCTGGTTGCGCAGTTTCGCGCGAGCTTTCTGTTGCGCCAAAGAGGCCCGCTATGTTGGTCGGCGGGCCTTCACACTTCATGCGACCCATCAGCGAATCGATATCCGCATCGCCGAAAATCTGGATCAGGTCCGAGGGAAAGTAGCTGTGCGTCCGCTTGCAGTAGGGAGCACCGGACGCGGACCATCTGTCTGCGCTGGTTAATATTGGACAGCGGGTAGTCGTTTCCCTTCGGCCAATAGGGTTCCGGCATGGACTGAAATAGGAACGCATTCCTTCCGCCGTCAAGCTCATATTGACTCCTTCGTTCTCATTTTGTTCACTGTGGCATGCGTACGAAAAAGAGGTGCCCAATGTACAAGGAAACTCCCCTGACAGTGGCTGAGGAAGTCGCACTGCAGCATGCGGCCGAAAAGCTGATCGCTCCACGGCGGCGACAAGCTGAAGGCTCTCAAGGCTGCGATGCTCCACAATGGCTATCTCGAAGGCCAGCTAGAACAGATCTCCGAAGCAGTTCCGGGGCTTATCAAGATCCGCTACGACGGCCCTATGGCTTCGAACTAGGCGGCCTGATGATGCCTAGAAATTATCCGACCAGCATGACGATCTGGAGCGCGACGTCGACGCCGTCATCGTCTCCTGCGACGGCGACGCGAGAGCAGCGGTTCGCGCCCTGATCGGGCAGGTTGCCTACCTGGAGCGCGAGATTCAATGTTTTCGGGTCGCGGTCTCCTCAGGCTTCGGCCGGCAGTGGCATCACAAGAGATGGGAGGTCGAGACTGATGCCGGGTCGGAGGATGGGTGAGCTCTCTTACTCAGCGATCGACCGCGCCTACCCATATCAGGTGGCGCTGCCAGACGACATTTGCTGCATGCACAACCTGGCTCTGATCATGGAGTTTTGCAGGAAACGTGGTGTCATCCATCTGACGCGACACGTCACGGCAATCTGGCCAAACGGCAAGCAGGAGCACTATCGCCTCCACTGCTTTGCCGATCTAGCATCCGCAGAGTCCTTCAAGGATCATTTCGGCGGTGTGATGTTCGATCCGAAGCGCGATCGCGAGAATGGTCGGGCACGAGGTGCATGGCACCGGAAGGATGAATACAAGAGGATTCTGGAAAGCGGCCCATTAAGAGTGCCGGAAATCTTACGGGATTAGATCATGTGCGGTCGTTACACTCGATATCTGTCCTGGACCGAAATTAGCCGGCTTTACCGGCTCACCACGGACTCGGAGCGGCAGCGTAACGACTGGCAGACGCACTTCTGCTCAGCGAGATATTCATGCTGACGACTCCATCCTGAGGCAATGCGCGTCTGGCGGTCCGCGACGCCGAGCTTGCGCTCGAGCGCCGCTCGAGTCTGGTTTCGGCTTCCTTGCAATCCAACCCCTGAACAGCGCTGAAAGGACCGGCAATGACTGTGCTTGCTTTGCAGCGGCGGCTGATCAAGCTAGTACGTCATGTCTGTGCGACGGTGCTCGTGGAGTAGCGGCGCGACCCGAAGTAGCGATCTGCAAGTCGCTGGAGCAAGCTTTTCCTGAACGGGTTGCGTCCCCAATCCCGCGACACGCCAGGAAATGACGGAGCTGGTCGGCGGTCCTTCAATTCTGGAAACGGTTGCTGGGTTCCTCGTGACGGACGCGGCCGTCTGTCGGGGGGATAGGGGCCGCACTTCGTATCGGCGCCCTGTGTAAACAGACAGCATTCGCCCTTCTCGTTGATGAGATAACCATGGCGGATCCAACCTACGAACTCGCCGTCGCAGGTGTGGACCTTGTCGCCTTTTCGCGTAGCCAGCGGTCTGCCGTCCCAAGAGTAAATACGACCTGTTTGGGTGACGTAGCAGACAGCATGGCCGTTGCTGTCGAAGAACTCCATCCGCGCGGCCCCTGCCAAAGAAATACGCGCGATACTTGCACCTTCAACTTCAACAATCAATCCGCCGCTAGTGTCTCAGCAGTGGCGGCCAAAAGCTGCACCGAAGGCGGCAGCAGACCCCACCTTCCCAGAAAATCACAGGAAATCACCGATGACGAGGACGCTGGACATCCAGCGCCGTCTGGCGGGACTCGGCTTAAACCCCGGGCCCCTTGACGGCGTCCGCGGCCCTAAAGGCAGAACCTCGTTAAGTGCAAAAGCGGCACCTGCATCAACCGCTTGTCACCCCACGAAGAGTAGCAAAGGAGGATGTAGTTTCTTGAGATTTGGCAACGACTTCGATTGCAAAGGTATTCCGGACGTTCCACGGACAATGATCTTGATGTTGGGTTGCTTGCGGACCTCAATTGTGAATTTGGCCAAGAGGTTGATGCCCGAAGAATTCAGAAATTCAAGATCCGTTAGATTGATCGTTATGGAAGGAGGAGACGAAGCAAGAACATTCATCATCAAAGACAGAATTGATTCATATTCCCGAGTGGCAAGCCTCATGACGCCATCGAAGTAGATATCGCTTCCTTCATTCCAGACACGATAGCGCTCTGTGATGATTTCCATGTCGTGCCTTTGTTTCCCTTATGCATGCATTTGCGAGATCTGAAGCGAAGTCCGTGACCTCAAGGGCAGCGTCGCCACGCTTCACGAACGCATGGACCGGTTCGTTGAACCCGAATGCGCGGCGGAACAAGCTGCCACCTGTCAGATAGAACCGGGCCCGGCGGTTCCGGGCAACTCCCTGAACTTTGCCCGCGTCTCTTCGGAGGCGCGGGCTTTTTGCGTTTGGGTTTGGGAACAGAATGCTTACGCTGTAGTTTTCGAGCCCAAGGGGAGTTTTCCCTCCACTCACCCCATCCCTTTGGCTAAGAAGCCCGCCGCCGCTTGGGGCCCCCACTCGTGCGCGGCGGGCTTTTTGCGTTTCAGACTTGGCAGATGACTTCTTCTACATGGATCCGGTGCGGTTCAGCGAGCGCAGCAACTGCAGCGCTTTGCGATCGTCGATCGTGTCGCCGCGGCTCCCCTCGATGCAGAGCAGTTCGAAGTGCTCGCCATATTTGGCGCGGGCGATCTCCAGCTCGCGGCGTACTTTCTCTCGGAGGGCTTCTTCCAAGGAAACGAGTTCCGCGTCGGCTGTCATTTTCGGCTTCTGGGTGGCCCTTTTCAATGCAGCGTAATCATTGCCATAGAAGAGCTTCATGAGCGCGCGTGCTTTGATTGGCGAAAGATCGAACCTGTCGGCGATATCGCTGACGTCGTAGTCCTGATTGGCCGCCTCGCGGGCACGCCCCTGCCTGCCAATCTTGCCCTTGTCGTCGACCATCTCGCTATCCTGCCCGCTCTGCCTGTTCCGCAACGCGGCCCCGCTTCGATCGTTCCCTTCCTTGTACGTTCCCGCAAAACTCTAGCTAAGAAAGGAACCGGATGCTCGGTGGCGAGTTCCCGGCTGACTTCAGGGGACGTTTGTCATGGCCAGGGCCAGCCTTCTCGTGCGCGCAATGCAGCTTGCGGAGAGCGGGGAGCACATCGATTGCCTTACCGTGGAAAGCGCCTTGGCCGTTGAGGGCTATGCCGACGCATTCGAAGTCTTCAAAAACGACCGCCTGCGCGCTGGCATTCGGGCCATGTGCCAAAAACACTGGCCACCGTATCCCGAGGCAGAAGCGAACGACAATCGGCCTTCGAGGGCCGACGCAGACGCCGCCCAAGAAGCCCCTCACAGCTGACACTTTTGTCATGATTGGTACCAAGACTTTAATCCTAAACGCTCTGGCATTACTTTCTTGCCCCAAGGGCAAGGGGCAAGGGCAAATGCCGCAATTTGAGACTAAGCTTGGCGTCTGGGAGCCAGACGAGCTCAAGGTTTTGGAAGCCGTGTTCGAGGAGGCTTGTGGGCTATTGCAAATCGACCGGCATTCGCCCGACGCCGAGAACATTGCGCTCAAGATTATGTTGATGTTTCAAAGCGGCGTTGATGACCGCAGGCAGTTGCTCGAGGCGGCGATTACACTGCCTTATGCCGACGCGACCCAAGTCGACTTACGGTGTAACTGATCCGACGGCTGGCCTGCCCCCGTTCGCCGAGAAAGACCCGCTCGCCCGGCTGCTCGGATCAAGCACACGCTCGGCGGCGACTGGATTGAGTTCCAATCCGGCGATGAACGATCCGGCCCGGATCGTCATGGTGGACCGCAAGATGACGCGGCAGTAGGTTCGTCTGATTGCGTCGCCGGAACCAAACCTATGCGTGCAGCATTTATTGATTGCATCCCTTCCATAGGGCGGAGGATGGCAGACAGCCCGGCGGGACGACAAAGTCCCCCTCCAAATCTCGCCGGGCTGTTCTGTTCGCCGCCGCCTGAGCTCTTTTGATCGGGCCTGGCCGCTCGCTCCTCTCAGCGAATTGATAGGCTCGATGCAGTCGGCGCCCTCGTATTTCGACGAGTTCACCTGTCGGCCGGCGCGTTAGAACTCCGGCAGTTGCCTTCTCTGCTTCTCCGGTTCGGTTAGACGATTACGAAGTCGTTGTTGGTGATGGCGAGGCCAGGGTCGAGGTCGGCGAACAGGTAGTTGCCGCCGGCGGCGTTGCCGTTGCTGTCGTACCAAAGCCTGCCAGAGTCGCTTTCGTAGATGATACGGTCGTCGGCGTCCTGTGCGGCGCCGCTCAGATTGGTCCTGAACTGGCCGGCCAACAAGGTGCCGAGGCCGCCACCGCCGCCACCGGCTTGCGTGAAGATAAAATCTTCAAGCTGGATAATGTCATCCACAACGTTGAAATCGGTGATGGTGTCGACGTTGGTCGTGCCGTTCAGCCCGGTCCGGAACAAGAAGCTATCTGCGCCGAGCGCCCCGGTGAGAACATTGTTTGCGGCATTGCCGGCGATCGTGTTGGCGAGATTGTTGCCCGTGGCATTGATCACTGCGGTTCCGGTCAGCGTGATGTTCTCAACGAATTGCGCGGCGGCCGAATAGGTCACGGACGAGTTCACCGTATCGGTGCCGGTGCCGGCTCCGTTCGCCTCGACCACCTTGTCGGCGGCATTGTCGATGTAATAGGTATCGTTGCCCAATCCACCCGTCATCGTGTCGGCACCACCGCGCCCGTCGATGGCGTTATTGCCATCGTTGCCGGTGATGGTGTTGTTCAGATTGTTGCCGACGGCATTGATCGAGCCGGTGCCAAGCAACACCATCTTCTCGACGAACTGCGCAACCACCGAATAGTTGACGGAGGTTCGGACGGTGTCAATGCCCGTGCCGGCTCCGTTCGCTTCGAAAACTTTGTCGCCGATGTTGTCGACGATGAACGTGTCGTTGCCGGCGCCGCCGAACATGGTGTCGACGCCGGAGCCGCCGTCAAGCGTGTCGCTGTCATTGCCGCCGAACAGCAGATCGTCTTCGCTGCCGCCGTTCAGTTCGTCGTTGCCGCCGCCGCCGAGCAAGTAGTCCTTACCACCGAGACCGTGAACGATGTCGCGCAACTGGTCGCCCTCGAAATAGTCGTGCGCACCATCCCCGGTCGTGGTGCGCACGATCTCCGTCACTTCGGCGGTGATCTGCCCGCCGGTGCCGTCCGAACTATTGTCCTGCCAGGCGGTGACGAACTTCCCGGATAGAAGGCCGGCGACAGCCGACTTCACATCCATATCGGCGGAAACGGTGATGGAGAATTCACCCATCACCGCGACACCGTCAGCGGTGTACACGCGCGCTATGACATCGGAATCGGTCACGGTATACTGCCTGGTCCAACTGACCACGATGAAGCCGTTCTCCAGGACCGTGATGTCGGGTTCGATATCGGGCTGCGTGGAAGGATTGTTGACGCGGATGAAACTGCCAGGCGTGATATTGGCGCCGCCGTTGAAAATCTGCAGCGCGATGCCCGAATTGCCGCTGTCAGCGCCGTCCCAGCCCGTGTCGGTATAGACCACCGCCCATTTGCCGTCCGCCAGGCCGACAACCTTCGACTGGGTGTTGTCGGCGCCAGTGGCGATGTTGAAGTCGTTCACATGCGTCGATCCGTCGGCATTGTAGACACGGGCGCGTATCGTCGTCTGGTCGGCCAGATCGGTGTCGGTATAGGTGACGACATAGCCGCCGGTGCTCAATGCCGCGACGGCGCTGTCTGCCTGGTCGCCTTCGAGCGTATTGACCTGCTGGCCGGCATCGATTTTTAGGCCATCGTTGTTGTAGTGATTTCTGTAGATGTTGCTCGAGTAGGTCTGCGTAACCACGAAACCGCCGAATTCCAGGGCCGCGACCTGAATGTCTGTATCCTCGCCCGCTATATTAATGCCGACATAAATCTCACCTCCGATTGGCTCGCCGGCGGCCGTGAACAAATGACCCTTGACGCCGGCATCGCCGGGCGCATCATCCTTCCAGGTCACCAGTACATTCCCGTTATCGAGTTCGACCACTTGCGGCTGGCCCAGCGCCTTGGTGGCCCCGTCGGAAGGTACCTTGAACGTGCCGACCGGGTTGTGGGCGGCATCGTAGAAGTCGACCAGGACAAAGCCGTCGGCAATGTTGTTATTGTTATAGGCGACGGCGAAGCCGCCATTCGACAGGCCGGTCACCTCCGGCAGAAGCTGGTCGCCGGGTTCGAAGCTGTTGGCCTGGAATTTGGTCTTGGTTGCAAGGTGGGAGTAGGTGCTGGTGACGGCCATCTTGGTACTTTCCTAAGAGACAGCGGGATCGCTCCGGGGCGAGTGCCTTCGGCGAAAACTGTCGACAAACGTGGGGGTTGACCGACTCAGTCGGTTGCGAGGAACGCCGCTATTTCGACGCCTACTGTAACCGGAAGATGTCGCCCGATACGCGGCTGGTTGCAGGCCGTTTCATTCAACGTTAACGTTGAACGAACAGAGCGGCTGACTGTCGGCGCGATGGTGTAGGGGCCGTGTTCTTGTTGATCTCGTAATCCAGCGTAAGCCGGTAGAGCCGGACGATTTCCGGCCAAGGGAGATAGCGTGTGAAGGTCCGCACATGGCGGGACCTTATCCGGATAAACTTTCAGCTGCCAGAAAATGTGACCACGTGCGGAAAGCCGAAAGAAGGGTCTGAGCCGGCGTTCAAGGATGGGAATGACGCCGGCTCGTGATGGCGACGGCCCCGCTAGACGACCAAAAAGTCGGCGTTGGTGACAGCCAAGCCGCTGGCGAGATCGGCAAACAGGAAATTGCCGCCGGCGGCATTGCCGTTCGAGTCGTAGTAAACTTGACCGTTGGCGCTGTTGTAGATGATGCGGTCGTCGGCATCCTGGGCCAGGCCGCTGGCGTTCGAGCGGAAGGCATTCGCCGAAAGCACGCCGGCGCCGAGGGCGGTGAAGATCGCATCATCGAGCTGGATCGTGTCGTCGACCGGCTTGAAGTCGGTGATCGTGTCGATGTTGCCGCCCCCCAGCGCGGTGTTAAACACGAAGCTGTCGTTGCCGTAGCCACCGGTCAGCGTGTCGGCGCCTTCACGGCCGTTTATTCCGTTGTTGGCGTTGTTGCCGACTATGGTGTTAGCCAGGGCGTTGCCTGTCGTGTTGATGTTGCTCGCGCCGACGAGCCGGATCACTTCGACGAATTGGTCTGAAAAAGCCTTGGAAACTGTGGTGTACACGGTGTCGGTGCCTGCGCCATTGGCCTCGACGGTCTTGTCGAGCACGTTGTCGACATAGTAGGTGTCGTTGCCCGCGCCGCCCTCCATCCTATCGACGCCGCCGCGCCCATCCATGGCGTTGTTGCCTGCGTTACCGGTGATGGTGTTGGCGAGATTATTGCCGACGGCATTGATCGAGCCGCTGCCCAAAAGCACCATGTTCTCGACGAACTGCGACACCACCGAGAAGCTGACGCTGGTGCGCACCGTGTCAACGCCCGCGCCGTTGGCCTCGATCACCGTGTCGCCGATGTTGTCGACGTAAAGCGCGTCGTTTCCTAACCCACCTTCAAGCCGGTCAGTCCCCGCTCCGCCAATCAGCGTGTCGTTTCCGTCTCCGCCGACGAGGGTGTCTCCTCCGTCGCCGCCCGCAATGTAGTCGTTGCCGCCGCGGCCTGACAGCGTGTTTGCGTGACCACCACCGTAAAGCTTGTCATCGAAGTCCGTGGCAACAATGTTTCGGACCCCAACGATCGAATCCGTATTCCCAAAGCCGTCGATTACGGTGTCGGGAGCGATCCCACCCTGAAAGTGGGTAGCGGATTGATTGGCGATAATGCCCAGAGTACCACCGTGCGCGCATCGAGTCGGTAATCTGCAATATCTTTGTCGACCCCACCGCCGCCAACAAAAACGTCATTCCCAGCCAACCCATGATAGCGATCCTGCCCTCCGCCTCCATCGAGACGGTTGTCGCCTGCATTCCCAATGATTGTGTTGTCTAGGCCATTTCCGGTGACGTCAATGTTGGAGGCGCCACCCAAGGTAATACTGCTGATCCCAGCTCCGAGTATCAAGTCGATGCCGCCAACCGCAGCAGGCGCGCTGATCGTAAGGTTCTCGACAGTAATCGTGACGGTTTCGTTCCCGGCATAGCTATCGCTTACGAGAATCGTGTCGCCCGGGGCGGAATTAGCTACGGCCAATGCTATTGTGGGATAGTCGCTTGGGACGTGAATTACAGGCATCGTACATCTCCCCCTTGTAATAGTTGGCGGATGCTACGCCTGTTTCGCACAGGGCGGAAGAAGATTCCGGGGGACCAGAAGTGGTACAATAGCTCACCCTTTGGTTTTGAGGTCCGGCACTTGTCGATTGCGATGCCAGCCGCGGGAATAGCCAAACGAAACCGCCGCCCGAGTCAGTTCCAGTTCATGCTCCAGAAAACCGTTTGCAGCCAGCAGCGCAATGACGGCATCGCCGCCGCACAACGCAACAGCCTCATCGGCGGCTCTCTCCAGATCGGGAACAGCTTCGCCGTCCGGCGCCGGGTGTGGTTCGGTCATGACAATCTTCCTTGATGGAGGAAATTTCTGACACAAAACCCCTTGCCGACGCAAGGCATATGTTCCTAATTCGTTCTCGTGCCGGAACAGCCTCCATCGAAGCGACCAAGCGCCTGGACACTTTAAAAAGGGCACAGCGCTTGCCAGTTGGTTCGCGTCCAGTGTGCGCATTGCAACATCAAGCGATGGTACGCGCCGGCCGATCTGCAACGGCTGGCCGGCGATGTGCCGGCAACTGCAATCAAGATGCGCTGTGAGAAGTGCGGCAAGCGCGAATGGATGCGCATCAGCTTCGAAAGTCTGCCCGCCGCTGAGCGCCAGGGGATCCGCGTAAGGCGGCTTGCCGACATCAAGATGAGGCGCGTTCCAGTTTGGCGGGATGAGTAGCGTCAGTTCCAGCCCTTCCAGAGAACATACGCCGCCACGATATTCGCAGCGGCGGCGAGGAGCCATGCTGGTATCGAAGGCCGCCAGAACGCGTACGCGGCCAGGACCAACGCAACGAGCGACGCTACACCCATAATTGGCTTCCCCCATCCGTCAGGGCAACAAGCGCCCCTGCGCCTAGGCCGCAAACTCATAAATTGAGGTACCGCTTTGTGACGAGTTCTGATTCAAGGCTTCTTTTGGAGGCCTGAATGCGCCGTTACGAACTGAGTGACTTTGAATGGAGTGTGATCCAGCCTCATCTGCCGAACAAGGTTCGCGGCGTGGCGCGCGTTGACGACCGCAAGGTTCTGAACGGCATTCTTTGGCGTTTCCGGACCGGATCGCCCTGGGCGGATGTGCCGGATCGATATGGCCCCTACACCACATGCTACAACCGGTTCGTGCGATGGCGCAAAGCCGGGGTCTGGGATCGGCTGCTCGCTGCGGTTTCCAAGGCTTTCGACGGCGAGATCATCATGATCGACTCCTCCTGTGTCCGCGTTCATCAACATGCGGCCACGGCAAAAAAGGGGGCGATGACGATGGTTGCATGGGACGTTCCCGCGGCGGGCTCACGACCAAGATCCACGCGCTCGTCGATGCCGAAGGCCGACCGGTCGATCTCGTCCTGACCGCAGGGCAGGCACATGACGGCAAACCCGCAGTCGCCATGCTCGACGTCCTTCAGCCCGATGCGATCCTGCTCGCAGATCGCGCCTACGACAGCAACGTCATTCGCGACCTGGCGGCGCAGCGAGGCGCATGGGCAAACATCCCGCCGAAGAAAACCCGAACCGGCAGCTTCCCCTTCAGCGCATGGGTCTACAAGCAGCGCAATCTCATCGAGCGATACTTCAACAAACTCAAACACTTCAGAGGCATCGCAACGCGCTACGACAGAGACCCGCTAAACTTCCTCGCAGCAATCAAACTCGCGTCGGTTCGCATCTGGTTGAAAAGTTATGAGTCTGCGGCCTAGTATCGCGATACGCATCAGGCCTTCAACCAAGCTCTGTATGCCCGGCCGCTCGCGAACGTCGACCGTGAGAGTGATTATAGCGGCCGCTCCACCGCTAAGCACTGTGACCGCTGCGATTGAAATGAGAGCAAGCTGTGATTCCATGGGAGCCTCCTATTGGAATAGGAGGATTTTCCCATGTGACTGGCCCCTGTGGACAAGATGAATGGAAATCGGGTGGAAGTGCGCGGGAAATGGCGGGTTCCGGCTCGATTTTATCCACGCTTCCGGGGTCTCAAGGCCTTAGCTACTGAGCGCATCCACAAAGCGGCACAGACGCGCGTGTTGGCCCGGCGCGCCAATGTGGGTCCAGCGGCCCATGTCGGCTCTAGTTGAACTTTTCAACCAGCGCAGCAATCTGCTGGGGTTCCGGATCTGATATGATGGAGATTACCGCCCAACAACCCAGCGCTCCTGCTAACACCAAAGGACCGATCTCCTTCGCGCGTGATAGAAACCGCCAATTGCGGCGAGGAGCGCCGACCGGGCCGCAGCTAGGCGCCCATGCCAGGCTGCTCATGCGACGTGCGGCTTCGGCACTCGATGGAGCATTCATCAAGCAGGTGTATTCGATCCCGTTGCTGACATAGCGGCAAGTGTACTTGGGCATGGTCGTGCAAAGCTCTCTAAAGGTGGCCAAACGGGGATCGAGGACGCAATGTTCCAAATTCCGAGGGCAGGGCCTCGAGCCGGCCAGCACAAGGTCACGAGCGCGCAGCCTCCTTCAGCTTAACTCTGCAGGCGCAGCCGGTCTGTGCGATACACCACAGGCGGCCGTCGTCGCGAGCGGCCCGGAATTGTTGCGGAAAATCCAGGGCGCTTCCTTGCCGGTTACGTCGATGATTGTCTGTTGCAGCGCGTCGTGAAGCCGGCTCATGGCGCGGTAGTCATCGCATTTGACACGGAGGCCGTCGCCATAGGGGGTATGGTAACGATCAGAGTATAGGGCTGCCAGGCGCCGAAGGCAGCTTGGCCGATTTGATTAGGGCTATCGTTTCTCTGGCCTTTTGGCCTCACGCGCCAGGGCGACGATGTAGTTCCATCAGCCGTTCTTCCCACCGTTTCGTCTGCCATGGTCAATCCCGCCATGCGGTGTTTGGCTAATCAATAGAGCGCTGCACTGACGATAAGATATGTATTCCCGGATAGGTTGCTGGATGCGAAGGTAACGACAATTTTCGGCCTGGTAGTAGATTGTTCTCAAGGGCTGGGGCGCAGACCTCCCCAGTTCGACTTGGAGCCCGGCCGTTACGTCCCTTCCGGTCACTCGTTCGGAAGGGCACTGGCAGCCTGCTTATAGCCAGGATGCAGTTCGGCCCTCGGTGTGCGCATCCATGGCGCTTTATCGCCCGTGACTGCCTCAATCGCGGTGACGATTGGCTGGGTGAGGTAGGTGGTTTTCTTGCGCCTGGACATGGCTATTTCCGAACGGTTGAGAATCGCCGCACTAGGACATTATTCCTGACGCGCTGTTTGGGATCAAGGTGACGATGAGACCGGGACTTCACGTAGATCTCAGAGAGGCGGGAGGAAAAGTGCTATGCGTATCGTTATTGCCGGCTTGATGCTGGCAGCTTCAACAGGAATCTCATTCCCTGGATGCGAATTGGTCACCGGTCCGTGCTCCACCGACAGTTCCGGCAACACTTACTTCACGGAGCAGAACCTCGGCGGCGGTTACAACACCTATCGGAATGGGGATCTTAGCTCGCAGACCAGCCAGAATTTGGGTGGCAGCTATACCGAGACGTTTTCGAACGGCGCTACGCGCACCCATTCCGACAATCCGTATGGCTCGCAGTTCGGGCAGCTGCCTACGAGCCAGTTCGGAACCATCGATCTATACAACGACTGACTGAGACCTTCGCTCGTGCCGGTCGGGACGGTGATCCCTTGCCGGTATCCGACTCGTCGCTGTAGCATCACGCCGCGACGAGTATGGGGTTGGGTATGGGTGCGCTTGAGGACAAGCTGTTCGACGACTACGTGACGATCAAGGCGGCGCGCGGCCAACGCCAGAACATCTCCAGCACCCGCCAGGCGGCCGAGTGGCTGCTCTACAAGTGGCCGACCGAGGAGGACACGGACAAGGCTTGGCGGGCGCGCAAGGCCTGCTTTGAAGCTCTGCAGGGCAAAGTAGATGCCGCAGCAGCTCGCAAGGCTTTCCGCGATGCCGCGGAGGAGGCCGGCATCCTGATCAGCGGCGATCGGCGCCCGACTTTCAGGCCCGTAAAGCGGAAAAGATAGCGGGCATCTTTCCGGAAGTCTGTCCCGGAATCCGGAACATCCAGGCCACTAACGCGGTTCGGCGTCAGATCGTGGGTTCCCATCAGTTTCCACGATCGAAAAGGCCCAGCCAATGGGGCCGAAGCCCGCCGCGTTCGACGTGACACCCTCCTACGTGGCGGGCTCTGCGCAATAATCTTGCATCATAGCGCAGTTTCGCGCAAACATCCCGCATGCTCCTCGCGCCCTGGTCATCCGCTGCCTCTGCGGCGGCCTAGGACGCGTTCGAGGCGCCTACACCGGCCAGAGCAGAACGCGCTGGCGGGGCTGTGTGGGCGAATCCGGGGCTTCCGGGATCGGCCAGCCGCAAACAAAAAGACCCGGCACAATCTGGCGGGAGGTGCCGGGTCCTTTAGGTCACGAGGAGTCCAATGCAGCGGTAACATCTCAAAGCCTGCGCCCGTTTGGTTAATGAGCGGTTAAGGAGGGCGACGATTGGAACCGCGGAGCCAGCACTGTCATCCAGCGAGGCGTTTCCTTCAAGTGTAGAGGCGAATGTGCTCACGCCTTCCCTTTTCCCAGCCTGACGCCTGCGCCGCCATCCACACGGGATCAAGTAAGTTGTCGCGTCATCGGCGCGTCCGGAGTAGTCGCACAGTTGGTCTGCGGCTGAGCCATTTATCGGCAAGAGCCGTGCTTCCTTGTTTTTTGGACCTCGTTATCTAGTTTCTGTTCCGACAGGTGTGCTTGTTAGCGGTTGCTTCGCTGCAGGGAGATCCTTTGACGAAATCTATTCACGACCGGGGAGTGTTGAAGCCAGTTGATCTCGCCAAGCTTCAGCGGGTCTTCGACGAGGCCTGCCGGAATTGCGAGGCCGAGCCCGATTCAGATGACGCAAGGGAGATTGCGCTAAGGTTGCTCGCTCTGCATGACGCTGGGCTGGTCGATGAGGAACTACTGGTGGCGGCAACCAGTTTCCGGCCGCTTAAAATTCGAACACCACTTGCAAACCAGAATTGAACCTTGGCTCGGCCAGGTCTGCGATCGGTATGGGAGGCGCACCTGGCGCTCTCCTCCGGCTGATTGTCGAGACCGGCAGCGGGGGAGAACTCCACGCCGGGACCATCTCGGCAATATCGATCATCCTGCAATCAGGCATGGTGGAGATCGGCGGCAGTCTCTTCGAGCGGCTCGACGGGATCGATCTGGGGCGGCTCAGGCGGACTTGGTGCGCGTTGCCGGGCTCTACGGCCTCAGAGTTGATGGCCGCCGCACTCGTCGCGCTTCTACAGGCCCAGGAAATGGCAAGGACGGCTTAGCCACGGGCAGCCTTCCGTTGCAGTCTGTTACGAACCGTCAAGGAACGCTTCCGACAAGCCGTCGTTGACGCCTCGAATTGGGAGGCTCTAATGGACAAAAGTATTTATGAAGCACGCTGGTTGCTCGCACCGATTGTCGGCCTGTGGATCGTCGTGGCAGTCGCTGGAGCTACGCTGAGTTGACGGGCCTGATGCGACCCCTCCCAAGTGACGTAGACGCCGAAGTTGTTGTCGCGTTCGACCGCCTTCTCGACGGGCATGCCAAAACAAGGCCCGTGTCCATCATGTGGCTGATCGACGAAGTCCGCCAGAGGATGGTATCTTCGATGTCGACCGACGCCTTGGAGATGCTGGCAGTCGAAATGGCTGCGGCTCGACATCTTCCGGTCATGCTGGATCGAAAACCCAAGTCAGCGCGACGTCGTGCCCCGTCCCAGGGGACCGAAACCGGAGGCGCGTAATTGAAGGTTCAGCGAATCACTGTGACTGCTCAACAGCAAATGTCGGCGCGTCGTCGCCTCCGCCAGATTGGAGGGTGTTGTCCCAGGGTCAACAAAGCTGCACCAGGGCCTCTGATGATTGCATTCTAAGCCCTCACCCCATCGTCGCCGAGGCAAAAAGCCATTCAAATCCCCGGCGACTTCACGTTCCAATAGGAGTACCTAACACTTCGATTGCATGGATTTCTCCATCCGGGTGACGATTGGGTCGTAATCGACCTTCAAGTCCCGATGGTACTCCATCAGGAGGAAAGCGGCGCGGTCATCACACACGGTGATCGCTTTGACGTAGCGGATCATGTCATCTTTGACGCCGGAATAGGCCGCCCAATCGTATTCCACCCGCTCGTAGGTGACCTCCCAACCTTCCTTCTCGTCACTGCTGATCTGGTCCTCGATCGCTACGCGGAAATCGTGGGGTTCTACCTTGATGCCCCAGACCGCCAAGAGATCGCCCTCGGGTGAGACGAATGCCGCGCCGCCACCGCCTTCATATTCTTTGATCAGCTCGTAGGTCGGCGGTACGTCGAAGATGAAATCGAATTTCTTGATGCCGAACTGCTGCCATTCCTGCGCTGTTGCCTGAGTCAGGAAGAGTACAAGGGCTGAGGAGATAATTGAGGCTCGCTTCACTGCTCGCTCCCATTCGCTCAGCAAAAGCTCTGCGTCAGCCGAGTTGACGGAACATTAGGCAACGCGAATATATCATCGCTTCTCGAAGGCAGTCATTTAAAAGTGACACACCGGGTGTCGCTGTCTGAAACTGGACAGGCGGCTCTTTTATCGGAACCGGCCTTAGCCTTCGCCGTTTGGCTGGTCCAGGGGTCAATCCATCACGCATCACCCTTGGAGCCCGCCGTTGTCCAAGCCCCTCTTGCGCGGCGGGCTTCTTGTGTTCAGCAGCCTCGCCCCGGATGCAGGTAAGCCGGCGGTGTCTGCATCCAGGGCGCTTTGTCGCCGGTTATGGCCTCAATGGCCGTGACAATTGCCGCATTCAATGCTGTCAGCGCGCGGGAATGGTCGCATGACGGAGCTATGAACAGATCGTGGTTGCCTCGGACGACCTGGAGGCGAGCCTTCTCCAACTTGGCGACCGCTACGGTTCGCCCTGGCGGGCTTTTTTCTCTAGGGGGCGACGCTATTGGCCCCTGGTATTTCATCGAACATAACCACATAGCCCAAGGCGATGGCGGTATCCATTATTGCAATCGCTAGCTCCTCGTCGGGGGTCACAAAGTCTCCCGACAACATCCGGAATTTCCCGATGGCCTTGGAGGTAAACAGCAGCGACCCCTCGTGGGCGATATTGACACAGGCATTCACGGCCGAAAGCAGATCGGCTCGATCGAACTTGCTGTTGTCCACAAAGGCTCTCCGTCAGTCGAGGCCCTTCGGGCAATTCAACCCACAGCTACCGAATGAGTTGCATTAGAAAAGGCTGATGGAACATCGCATGATCAAGTGCAAGGTTAGCGACCCCAGACCCGGCCACGGTTCGCCCTGGCGGTTGTTTGTTCGTTGGGACAACCTCCGACAGCGAACTGTCACTTTGGCAGAGGCTTTAAACCATTGTCTGAGCCCCGCGGCCTAGGGAGGTGGGTTTTTTCCTTGGCCAGAATGCCGGTGATTCGTGCGAAGCTTGCGAAAGATTTGCGGGCATCTTCCGTTGAAAGCTGCGCGGCGATTGCTGCCGAACAGGCGTTAAGCGCGCATCGATAGACAGGGCCTTGCCGAGCGCCCGGCCACTGCTGAAGGAAGTACAGTGCCTCTTCAACGCTTTCGATCTCTTCGACCGGCTCCCCGGGCGCTGCAAAGACCTGAACAGGCTTACGGAACCGCAGGCGGTCCACATTCATCTCCAGATTCGCGGTTTTGCCGCTAGTCTTCAATCATCTCAACATAGGCTTGTCGATCATGATGATAAGTGGCGCTTCCCAGCCAGCATAGCAGGATGCGCGGGCCCCCGACCAGATTGGTGAGCCCCCGCTCTATCAGGAGAGGCCGCCTCATTACGGGTTAGTTCTTCGTGGGGCTCTCTGTGCGGACCTCGTGCTCCGCGCCAATCACCTGAAGGCGTGCGAACTCGTGCCGCTCGTAAAGCTCTAAATAACGCTTGCGGCCGTCTCTGCTTTGCCTGCGCAACGTGTCGTCAATCCGCTCCGCGAGCCATTGGCGCTTGTGCTCGATATACCAGATGGATTCTTCCACTGTCAGTCCGACAAGCGTCAGCCGGCCTTTGCTGTCTATGGTAAGGGCACGGTCCGCCGTCAACGCTTCCTCTTCGCCTGGCGTGAGTTCTAGCGGCACGTTCATCAATTCCGCCCTCTCTCATGTCGCGCGCATGTCGCACGGATTTGCCGATAGTCGCAGGAAACCCTTGGAAATCAACGGGAGCCGTTTGCAACATGACGCGACATGAAACGGCAGCGCCGGTCAGTTAGCCTTCCGATAAATAGCTGAATTCATTGATAGAATTTTGGTACGGTTGGGTGGGCTCGAACCACCGACCTCCGGATCCACAATCCGGCGCTCTAACCAAGTGAGCTACAACCGCACTTCGCCCCGAGTAGGCCACTAGCGACCAACAACAGCAAATCCCCGACGACTCCCGCACGGTGCATGATCAACCCTCCCAAGCCTGGCGCACCGTCGTGCAAGCAAGGAAAGGCGTCAAGCGTTGCGGAGCCTCACACCGACCGGCGGCGGCCTGCGCGGGGACTCCTTGTGCCCGGTATCCGTAACCGCCGAGAAGGAAGCGCGTGTTTGGTCGCCAGGTGAATTCGGGAACTGCCCCGAACGTCTGGAGTTCAACGGCGCATGGATTTGAAGCTTTTCCCTTCGCCAGTGCCTATCCGATTTGGCAAAATCGGGCTGATACACAGCGTCGCCACTGTGGAGGAGGCCGCGAAATTGCTGCGGGATCCCCGTTGGCCTAATAAGGGCCGCGTCAACCTGCGGGCTCGCATGGCTTGCATTGATGCGTCAAACGGCCTGGGAACTTGCCACGATGCCTGGGCGGCGTTCGTCAAGGCCGCCCGCGAGGCCGAGGTGCTGGTGGAGGGCGACTGATGCCGACACGGTCGGGACCGTCCCGGTCATGTCAGTGTCCTTTCGGTTTTCGGAGGATTAGTTTGAAGCTGAGTTTCATGAGGACGTACTCACGTTGTGTGAGCGCAGGCGCTGAATCGTTATGATCGGCGACGACCGCCGCCCTGCGCCCAAGCCGATGAAGCGGAAAAGATAACGGCATCATTCTGGAAGGCTGCCCCGGAATTTTCCGGAACATCCGGCCACTAGCACGGTTCGGTGCCAGATCGTGGGGTCCCTCAACTCCTTCGACCGAAAGGCCCAGCTAATGAGGCCGAGGCCCGCCGCCGACACTCCCTCTCTGTTGTGCGCGGCGGGCTTCTTTGCTTTCGGCGATGCCCTCTCGGCAGGCAGCCGTGAGATCGCCCTCGAGGTCAATTGTCGCTTTCGTGCAAGAAATCGTCATTCCTAAGCAGAAGATGCGAACTTGCTTGCACGACCACCTGCCGCCCGTAAAATCCCTCTGCAGCGTTCTACATCGAAATCATTCCCGCCAACGTCTATCCACTGCCAGGGCAAACGAAGGCGCCCGCCACCATCCGAAGGCTCATCGACAAGCACGGCGCCGAGCACGCGCGCCTCGTGCTGTGCATCTTGGCCGAAGGCAAGGGAAACGACGCCCTGATTGACGAAACCAGCCTGTCGGCCATCCGACCTGCTCCTGGCCTGTCCCGACATCGTGGATGGCAGCACGTCGGATCTCCTCGCGCTCTTCGATACCGTTCCGCTCGGCCCATACATGGCTATTGCCAACGAACTACGCATTCCAGCGGCCGGGGCGTGATGCTCGTCGCATCCCTTCCCGCCGGCGCAGCATTGACAGGAGCCGCCAAGAAGCCACGCCGAAGCATCGAGGAACTTTTGAACCAGTTGCCTCCTGAAGTCGCTACCGATCTCCGGGCCAAGCTTACCGCGATCCTCTCCTATGGTTTAGCCAGGCTGAGAGCGGGGGAAAACAAATATGTGGTGCTCGCGGATGTGAGGGCGCAGATCAGAGCAGCTGGACCGTCGGCGCCAAAAAGAGCCCGGCTGAAAGTGGCTGGGCATTTTCATGTGGCTGGGCTGTCTTCCTTGTCGTCGCCTGGGTGCAAAGGGAAGCCGGCGTCCTTGCTGCCTTTGTTGGCAATCATCGTTCGCAGCGCATCCATGAACGTTGGGCTCAGATGACCGTCCGACTTGGCGATCGTCTCCAGCAGCCGGATGGTCGCAGACTGCTGTTCCTGCATCCACTTGAAAACCGCAGTTGTGTGCGTCGCGTCGCGGGCAGCCAACTCTGCGATCTCGCCAGACTCGGCCAAAATCTCGCCCAGATGGAAACTCTGTTCGAGCCGACGAACTATCTCAGCGGTAAGCGATCGCTTGTTTTGCCGAGCATGCGCCTCCAGCCGCTCCTTTAGTTCAGCGGGGAACCTGAGATTTACCTGGGGATCCGTCCTTGCCATGCCTCTCCATAAAGCACCGTACTATTGACCGCAATAAAGACCCGTGCTTTATGGGTGAACAACGAAGCAAGCCTAGAAGGTTCGAGCAATGGCCCGCGGTGATCCTCAGGTTCCTGTCCGGCTTCCCCCAGATGTCAAGGCGTTCATCAAAGCGGAAGCGCAAGAGAACGCCAGTTCGCAAACCTCCGAGATTGTTCGCGCCATACGTGCCGCTATGAGGGCCAAGGCTCGCGAGCACGATTCGTCCCCCGCGGAGGCATGAGTTTCGAATGAACCGACCAGCGCCATTCCGCCAGGCTGATCTCTCCCGCGCGCTGAAGGCGTGGCGTTCGGCCGGCTTGGAGCTCGGGCGCGTCGAGATCGAGCCGAGTGGCAAGATCGTGATGACGCCGCGCCGCGGTGAGAGTGATCCGGTCAACGGCTATCCCAACGAATGGGACGATACGCTGCAATGAAAAAGCGGACCCGCAACCCGTTCCCAGGCTTGACCCGCGTCGTCGACCAGCACGGCAAGGTTCGCTGGCGCTTCCGCATGAAGGGCCGTCCCGCTTGCTACATCACCGGCGAATATGCGTCTGTCGAGTTCCGCGCCGCATATGAGGCCGCGTCCAAGAAATCGCCTGACATGCTGCCAGTGATGGCGCGGGCCGAATTCGGCACCTTCAACTGGCTGATTGAGCACTACATGCGCCTGCCGAAGTGGCAAAAGCTGGCGCCAATCAGCAAGCGCAATCTCTTGCACGAGTTCGGCCGGTTCCGAGTCGACCATGGTTCGAAGCGGGTGAAGATGCTTCGGCGTGAACATGTCGAGGCGCTGATCGCCAAAAAGAGCGGCACGCCTGCGGCCGCTAATCGCCTTCTGAAATTGCTGCGGAGACTCTGCCGCTTCGCAATCCTCAAGGGCGTCATTGTCGCTGATCCGACCGTCGGGACCGATCGCTATGCCGAGAACCCTGACGGCTATCACACATGGACGGAGGAGGAGATCCTGCAGTTCGAGGCGCACCACGGCATAGAATCGAAAGCGGTGCTGGCGCTGCGCCTGATCCTCAACACCGGAGCCGCGCGGCAGGACGTCATCCGTCTTGGCCGGCAGAGCGTCCGGGACGGTCGCATCGCCTACAGGCGCGGCAAGACCGGCGGCGACGTCGACCTGCCGATGCTAGGCGAGCTCCTCGAGGTTCTGGCTCCGCTGCCGTCTGACCGATTGCTGTTCCTGACCCACACCGGCGCGCGACCCTACAAGGCCACGACGTTCGGCAACTGGTTCAGGGACCAATGCGTCGCCGCAGGGCTCCCGAATTGCTCCTCGCACGGGCTGCGGAAAGCCGGCGCGACCCGTCTCGCCGATGCCGGCGCGACCGAACTGGAGATCATGTCCTTCCTCGGTCACCGAACTCCCGACGAGGCTCGCAAGTACGTCAAGAAATTCAACCGGGCCAGGCTAGGCGATTCCGGAATGGAGAAGGTCGCGAGAGCGAAAAGGGAACAAGGTGTGTCCAACCATGTCGAAAGGTTAGACATTCGTCGGCGCAACGATTTGAAAGTAAAGCGGGATTAGAAAATGGTGGTACGCCCAAGGGGAATCGAACCCCTGTTCCCGCCGTGAGAGGGCGGTGTCCTGACCGCTAGACGATGGGCGCTGACAGTTCGGCGCGTATAATCCGGCGGCCGGAAAAATGCAACCGCGATTCGCGAGCCATAGGCAGCGACCGCAAGCGTACGTGCGGATTCATGTCATAGAGCCCCTTACGCGCACGAAGGGATGCGCGGCGCTCTAGCGACGCGGCTCGATCAGATCCCAGAGATTGCCGTAGAGATCGGCGAAAACCGCGACCGTACCATAAGCCTCACGGCGCGGTTCTTCGCGAAACTCGACGCTTCGCGCCAACATGGCTTCGTGGTCGCGGGAGAAATCGTCAGTTTCAAGGAACAAGAAAACCCGGCCGCCGGTCTGGTTGCCGATGCGCGAGCGCTGCTCGTCGCCATCGGCCCGTGCGAGAAGCAGATGCGGGCCGGCGCCGGCGGTGGGGCTGACCGTGACCCAGCGCTTGCCACCGCCGAGGTCTACGTCCTGGACGAGGCGGAAGCCGAGCTTCTGCGTGTACCAGGCAATGGCTTCGTCGTAATCGGCCACGACCAGCGCGACTGTGGCGATCTTTCGCGCAGGCGTCTCTGCCATCGTTCCGCTCACTCGGATTTCAGATCGAAGCGGCCGATTATTCGGCGCTCGGCGATGTCGTAGAGGAAAATCGCCCGCCCGCCGCCGGCAAGCTCGGCATCCAGCGTGATGCGGTTTCCCGACAGCGAATGCGAAACGAGCCTCGCGCCGGCGGGAAGCAAGATGTCGCCGGCGATCACGCCACTTTCGGCCGGAGACGGCACGGCCTCGTTGCCGCCGACGGCCGCGACCTCGCTCGGCACGCCGGTTTTGTAGACAATCGCCGCCAGCACCGCCATAAGGGCCAGGAACAGCAGGCCGAGATTGATCGCTACGAAGCGGACGAGCTTGCGGCGCACCTTCTCGACGGCCGGGTCGAGCGGTTTTTCCTCGTTATCGTCAATCGCTGGCCGCGCCATAGTGGGAAAAACCTGGAATTGTCTGCAATGAGCGACCCTGATAGCGAAGCCGGCGCTGCAATGAAAGGGCTGACGGCCGGCCCCGACGCCGCAGGACTGCGGCTCGACCAGTGGCTCGCGGCAGCTCTCGGGCCGGATTTTTCGCGCAACCGCGTCCAGACGCTGATAAGGCAGGGTGCGGTTCGCGTCGGCGGCGCGGTCGTCAGCGAGCCGAAGCGCAAGATGGTCTCGGGCGACGCCATATCCTTGGAGCTGCCCGAACCGGAACCGGCGGAGCCGGCCGGCGAAGACATCCCGCTCGACATACTTTTCGAAGACGACCAGCTGATCGTACTCAACAAGCCGCCGGGCCTTGTGGTGCATCCCGGCGCCGGCAACTGGACCGGTACGCTCGTCAACGCACTGATCCACCATTGCAGCGACAGCCTTTCGGGCATAGGCGGCGTCAAGCGGCCGGGCATCGTGCACCGCCTCGACAAAGACACCAGCGGCGTCATGGTCGTTGCCAAGACTGACCGCGCGCACCAGGCGCTGTCGGAAGCCTTCGCCGATCACGGGCGGGCCGGCGACCTCGAACGGGCCTATATGGCGCTGGTCTGGAACATCCCGCAGCGCAGGGCCGGCACGATTGACGCGCCGCTCGGCCGCGCCTCCGACAGGACCCGACGGGCGGTGGTGCCGGAAGGCCGCGACGACGCCCGCCACGCCGTAACTCACTACGCCGTGCTGGAGCGCTTCGGCGAAAAGCAGGAGGAATTCGCCAAATCCGCCCTGGTCGAATGCCGCCTGGAAACCGGCCGCACGCATCAGATCCGCGTGCACATGGCCCATATTGGCCACCCCGTGATCGGCGATCCCGACTACGGCGCGGCCTTCCGCAGCAAGGCCAACCGCCTGCCCGAACCACTCAGATCGCAGGTCAATGCCTTTCCGCGCCAGGCGCTGCATGCGCGGCTTCTGGCCTTCCGCCATCCGGTTTCGGGCGAGCTGATGCGCTTCGAGGCGCCGTTGCCGGCCGACATGGAAGAGCTCGTCGCCGGCTTTCGGAATCTCTGAACCTCGGTTGAGAAAACCTGAATGGCGTTGTTCACTTTGGCGTGACACACTGTTTAGGATTGAACAAATACTGGATTTTCCGGTTTTGTTCCTATATAAGGGTGTTTGTCGCGGACGGGCGGCAACGCCACCGCGCCATATGCCTGCCTTGTTCAGGGGGCAAATATTCGAGAGGAGGGTGCTTTATGGCCCAGACACTACCAAGCATTGTTTCCGGGGAAGGCGGCCTCAGCCGCTATCTGGAAGAAATCCGCCGTTTTCCGATGCTTCAGCCGCAGGAAGAGTACATGCTCGCCAAGCGGTATCAGGAGCATGAGGATACAGGCGCGGCCCACAAGCTCGTGACCAGCCATCTGCGCCTCGTGGCCAAGATCGCCATGGGCTATCGCGGCTATGGACTGCCGATCGGCGAGGTCATTTCCGAGGGCAATGTCGGCCTGATGCAGGCCGTCAAGAAATTCGAACCGGAGCGCGGCTTCCGGCTGGCGACCTACGCCATGTGGTGGATCAAGGCGTCGATCCAGGAATACATCCTGCGCTCGTGGAGCCTCGTGAAGATGGGCACCACCGCCAACCAGAAACGGCTGTTCTTCAACCTGCGCAAGGTGAAGGGCAAGATCCAGGCGCTGGACGAGGGCGACCTTAAGCCGGAGCAGATCACCGAGATCGCGACCCGGCTTAACGTCAGCGAGGCCGAGGTCGTCTCGATGAACCGCCGGCTCTCGGGCGATGCCTCGCTCAATGCGCCGATCCGCGCCACCGAAGGCGAATCCGGCGAATGGCAGGACTGGCTGGTCGACGACCACGACAGCGCCGAAACGGTGCTGATCGAGCAGGACGAGCTGGAAAACCGCCGCTCGATGCTGGCCGGCGCGATGTCGGTCCTCAATGATCGCGAAAAGCGCATCTTCGAGGCCCGTCGCCTGTCGGAAGAGCCGCTGACGCTCGAGGAGTTGTCGAGCGAGTTCGACATCAGCCGCGAGCGCGTCCGCCAGATCGAGGTGCGCGCCTTCGAGAAGGTGCAGGATGCGGTGAAAGCCGCGGCCAAGCGCCAGGCCCAGGCCCTGCGCACCATCGAGGCCCAGCCGGCGGCGTAAGCCCCGGCGCTTCGGCGAGATGAACTGAAAGCAAAAACCGCGTCGGCTTGCCGGCGCGGTTTTTGTTTGGAGCCTGAGGCAGTCGCGCCTCTCCCTTCTCCCCTTGTGGGAGAAGGCGGACTGGTGCGCAGCACCAAGACGGATGAGGGGTTGGAAGAAATGAGGCGGGGAAATCAGGGCACGACATTGTCGAATGCTGTGCAATTGCGGCCGTTGGCACTCCGTCCAGCACCCCTCATCCGACCTCGCTTTCGCTCGGCCACCTTCTCCCACAAGGGGAGAAGGGACAACGCGCCTCGCTACTCCTTCCGCACCGCCAGCTTCAGCGCCAGGTCTTCCATCCGCTGCGCCAGGCCGCTGAGCGCGCCGGTGAGTGCGGCGTCGTTCTTGTCGGCCTTGATGAGCGCATCGTCGCGGGTCTTGCGGAGCGTCATGATCTCGCTCTCCATACCCTTGACGCGCTTTTGTAGTTCGGCCAACTCGTCCATGACCATGATCCCGGACATCACGGTCAGCCGCTGGTCGCCGATTTCGCCGAAGGAATCCTTCAAATGCGAAACGTAGCGGTCGAAGCGCTGGGCGAGGTCAATCAGATGTTCTTCCTGGCCCTCGTCGCAGGCCATGCGGTAGGCTTTGCCGTCGATCGTGACTGTCACTTGCGCCATCTGATCACCTGTCCAGAACCGCGCGGATAGTTTCCATGGCCGTTACGAGACGCCGGGAAACTTCCTTGTTGGCCTCCTCCAGCCTCTCGGCGCGGGCCTCGGAATTGTCGAGTTCCTGCGCCAGCCGGCTGCGGTCGGCGTTCATGCGCTGCACTTCGGCTTCGGCTTCGGAATAATCCTGTTCGTGTTCGAGGCGGGCCGCGACGCCTTGTTCCAGCGCGTCGATGGCCCTGCCGAGCCGGCTAATGACTTCCTTGAGCGTCGTTTCCCCGGTCATGGCTCCTGTCCAACCCCGCCCATCACTGAATCGTCCGCATTCAGAACGATTTATCCCCGAAACATTAGGCGTCGTGTGAAGCAGCCGTCAACAAAGTGATTCGGGCTGTCCCCTGCTATCGCGCGACGGCCCGCCGCAAGGGTTCGGAGTTCAGCCGGAAAGAGCGCCGCTTTTGTTGACTCACGCGGCGCGCCTGCTATGTGTCGCCTGCCTTTTTCGGGGGACACGACGCAGCTGTTGCCCCGCCGTTCAATCTGCAGCGAGCACATGATGAACCAGCGCGAAAAACATGACCGGATGGCCAATGCGATCCGCTTCCTTTCGATGGACGCGGTCGAAAAGGCGAATTCCGGCCATCCCGGCCTGCCTATGGGCGCGGCCGACATGGCGACGGTGCTCTACACCCGCTTCATGAAGCACGACCCGAAGAACCCGTCCTGGCCGGACCGCGACCGCTTCATCCTGTCGGCCGGCCACGGCTCCATGCTGCTCTACTCCCTGCTCTATCTGACCGGCTACGAAGACATCACGATCGACGAGATCAAGAACTTCCGCCAGCTCGGCTCGCGCACCGCCGGCCATCCCGAATACGGCCATGCCGCCGGCATCGAGACCACCACCGGCCCGCTCGGCCAGGGCTTGGCCAATTCGGTCGGCATGGCGCTCGCAGAGCGCATCCTCAACGCGCGCTTCGGCGACGCCCTGGTCGACCACTACACCTATGTGATCGCCGGCGACGGCTGCCTTATGGAAGGCATAAGCCAGGAGGCGATCTCGCTTGCCGGACACTTGAAACTGTCGAAGCTGATCGTGCTCTGGGACGACAACAACATCTCCATCGACGGCCCCGTATCCCTCGCCGATTCCACCGACCAGCTTGAGCGTTTCGCCGCCTCCGGCTGGAACACCATGCGCTGCGACGGCCATGACCCGGACGCCATAGCCGACGCGATCGAACTGGCCCGCCATTCCGACCGCCCGACGCTGATCGCCTGCAAGACCACAATCGGCTTCGGCGCACCGACCAAGGCTGGCACCAACAAGGTGCATGGCTCGCCACTCGGTGCCGAAGAGATCGCGGCCACGCGCAAAACGCTGGGCTGGACCGCCCCGGCGTTCGAGGTGCCTTCCGACATCCTCGATGCATGGCGCCTGTCCGGCCTCAATGCCGGCAGGAAGCGCAAGGAATGGGAACAGCGCCTCGCCGCCGCCGAAGGCGAGATCCGCGCCGAATTCGAGCGCCGCATGCGCGGCGAACTACCCGGCGGCCTGGACGGGATGATCGCGGAGTACAAGCAGAAGCTCGCCCGCGATAGGCCGAAGGTCGCCACCCGCAAATCGAGCGAAATGGCGCTGGAGGTCATCAACGCGGCTGTGCCGGAAACCATCGGCGGCTCAGCCGACCTGACCGGCTCCAACAACACCAAGACCAGCCAGACCAAGCCGATTTCGGCCGGCAACTACGGCGAGCGCTACGTTCACTACGGCGTCCGCGAGCATGGCATGGCCGCCGCGATGAACGGCATGGCGCTGCATGGCGGCGTCATCCCCTATTCGGGCACGTTTCTCGTCTTTTCCGACTATGCGCGCCCGGCCATGCGGCTGGCCTCGCTGATGGGCATACGCTCGATCTTCGTGATGACCCACGATTCGATCGGCCTCGGCGAGGACGGCCCGACGCATCAGCCGGTAGAGCAGTTGGCGGCGTTGCGCGCGATCCCGAACCACACCGTGTTCCGCCCCGCCGACGCGACCGAAGTCGCCGAATGCTGGCAGCTCGCGCTGGACTCGGCGAAGACGCCATCGACCATTGCGCTTACCCGCCAGAACCTTTCGGCGGTGCGCACCGAGTTTGTCGAGGAGAACCTCTGCGCCTATGGCGCCTACGAACTCGCGACGGCCAACGGCGATGCGCAGGTGACGATCTTCGCCAGTGGCTCCGAGGTCGAGATCGCACTGGCTGCCCGCACTGCATTGCAGGCGCACGGCCACCCAACCCGCGTCGTGTCGGTGCCAGCCTTCGAACTGTTCGAGAAGCAGAGCGACGACTACAAGGCCGCGATAATCGGCAACGCGCCCGTCAAGATCGCCATCGAAGCGGCGATCCGGCTCGGCTGGGATCGCTTCATCGGCCTGGACGGCATCTTCATCGGCATGACCGGCTTTGGCGCCAGCGGGTCGATCGAGCAGCTCTACCCGCATTTCGGCATCACCGCCGAAGCGACGGTGAAGGCAGCGGAAGCGCGGCTGCACAAGAAGTCACATTGATCTTTGCCACGGGCGCGTTGATCTTGGCCCCGCGGCACCGACTTTCGCCCCCCAAGGAGAACCGAGCATGACTGTCAGAGTTGCCATTAACGGATTTGGCCGCATCGGCCGCAACATCGTGCGCGCCATCTACGAATCCGGCCGCACGGATATCGATGTCGTCGCCGTCAACGATCTCGGCCCGGTCGAGACCAACGCTCATCTGTTGCGCTATGACAGCGTCCATGGCCGCTTCCCGCGCGACGTGGAAGTCCACGGCGACATGATCAGCGTCGGCAAGGAGAAGTTCAAGGTGCTGGCGGTGAAGGACCCGTCGCAGCTGCCCTGGAAGGATCTCGGCGTCGACATCGCGCTCGAATGCACCGGCATCTTCACCGCCAGGGACAAGGCGTCCGCGCATCTTGCCGCCGGGGCCAAGCGCGTCATCGTCTCCGCCCCTTCGGACGGCGCCGACCTGACCGTGGTCTACGGCTGCAACCACGACAAGATCACCAAAGACCACATGGTGATCTCCAACGCCTCCTGCACCACCAACTGCCTGGCGCCCGTGGCGATGGTCCTCAACAATGCCATCGGCATCGAAAAGGGCTTCATGACGACCATCCATGCCTATACCGGCGACCAGCCGACACTGGACACGATGCACAAGGACCTCTACCGCGCCCGCGCCGCGGCGATGTCGATGATCCCGACCTCGACCGGCGCAGCCAAGGCCGTGGGCCTGGTGCTGCCGGAACTGAAGGGCAAGCTCGACGGCGTCTCGATCCGCGTGCCGGTGCCGAACGTCTCGGTGATCGATTTCAAATTCGTCGCCAAGCGCAACGTCACGGTGGAAGAGGTCAACGAGATTCTCGTCGCCGCCGCCAACGGCCCGCTGAAAGGCATCCTCGCCTACACCAACGAGCCGCTGGTTTCGATCGACATGAACCACAACCCGGCATCCTCGACCTTCGCGCTCGACCAGACCAAGGTGATCGAGGGCAACCTCGTGCGCGTCATGTCCTGGTACGACAATGAATGGGGCTTCTCGAACCGCATGGCCGACACCGCCGCCGCGTTCGGCAAGGTCATCGCCTGACGCCGGGTTCGAAATTCACACGATCAAAACGCCCGGCATCGTCCGGGCGTTTTTTGTTTAGGGGCTGCGGCAAATGCGGCGCAGAGCCATGATAATCATGCAATTTTCTTGCGCGCCACCTTACCTTCGCCGCACTCTGCGTTAAGCAGGAGAACACGCAGAGGGGAAGGGGTTGAATGGAGCAGTCGATCTATCTCGTTACGCTGGTCGGTGCTGCTCTTGTGCTGGCCGCTGCGTTTTCGAGCCTGATCGCCTTCCGGTTCGGCGCCCCGCTGCTTCTGCTCTTTCTCGGCATCGGCTTGGCCTCGGGCGTCGACGGCCTCGGCATCCAGTTCGACAACGCGCAGTTCGCCTATTTCGTCGGCTCGCTGGCGCTGGCGGTCATCCTGTTCGATTCGGGCTTCGGCACTCCGCTCAACGTGCTCCGCCAGGCAGCGCTGCCGGCCCTGTCGCTCGCGACAATCGGCGTGCTGGTGACGGCCGGCATATTCGGCGTCGTCGCCTTCTACATGACCGACTTCACCTGGCTGGAAAGCTTCCTGCTGGGAGCGGCCGTCGCCTCGACCGACGCGGCGGCCGTGTTCTTCCTGCTGCGCGCCGGCAACGTCAATTTGCGCGAACGCGTCCGCTCTACGCTCGAAATCGAGTCCGGCACCAACGATCCGATCGCCATCTTCCTGACCATCACACTGGTCGAGATCATCGCCGCGGGCGCAAACCCCAATGCCGAACTCCTGTTCATCGACCTCGTTATCGGCTTCGTCGTGCATATGGGGCTTGGCGCGGCGGCGGGACTGATCGGCGGCTTCCTGATCGTGCGCCTGGTCGAACGGCTCAATCTCGACCAGGCGCTGCTGCCGATCTTCGTCTTGACCCTGTCGCTGATAGTGTTCGCCGCCGCCGGCGCGATCCACGGGTCGGGCTTTCTCGCGGTCTATCTGGCGGGGCTCGTCGCCGGCAATTCCGATATACGCGCGGTGTCGGTGCTGAGGCGCTTCCAGGCCGGCATGTCCTGGCTGGCCCAGATCATCATGTTCCTGGTGCTCGGCCTGTTCGCGACGCCGTCGCAATTTCCCGAGATCCTGGCAGTCGCCTTCGTGCTCGGCCTGTTCCTGATCTTCGTCGCCCGCCCGCTGGCGGTCTGGATCTGCCTGCTGCCCTTCAACATGCCGCGCCAGGAGACGGCGTTCATCTCCTGGGTGGGCCTGCGCGGCGCTGTGTCGATCCTGCTCGCCATCACGCCGATACTCGGCGGGCTGGAAAATGGCCGCGATATCTTCAACATCGCCTTCATCGTGGTGCTCGTTTCGCTGGTGATCCAGGGCTGGACTGTCGGCCCGCTGGCCCGCCGCCTGGGGCTGATCGTGCCGGCGCGGCTCGGCCCGCTGGAAAAGGTGGAGCTGGAGCTCCCCGGCTCAGCCCATCACGAACTCCTCGCCTATACGATCGTGCCTGGCAGCCCGGTGGCGCGCGGCCAGCGCATTCCCCGCTGGGCGCGCCCCTCCCTGGTGGTGCGCGAAGGCCGGTCGATCAAGTACCAGGACGCCGGCCGGTTGCTTGCCGGCGATCATGTCTACATCTTCGTGCCCGACCGCTATCCGCGTCTGCTCGACCGGCTGTTCGCCAGCCGGACCGAAGTCGATCCGGAGGACGCCGATTTCTTCGGCGCCTTCGCCGTGGACCCGACCCGTCCGGCCGCGGACCTCGAAGCAGCTTACGGAACGGGCCTGATCGAGGCCGAAACCGCTATGACCATCGGCCAGCTGATTCTCTCCCGGCTCGGCGGACGCGCCGAATATGCCGATCGGGTCACCATCGGGCCGATCGAGCTGATCGTGCGCGAGGTCGACGAGAAGGGCCGCATCATTTCCGTCGGCGTGTCGCTGGAGCCGGCCCCGCCGGCGCCGCCGATCCCCGCCTTCCTGAGCGCCAGTGAAATCGGCGACCGGTTGCGCAGTCTTTTCGCCAGGCTTAAGAAACGCGGTGTCGCATCGGCGCCGGCCGCCGATGCCGAGACGCCCGATTCCTACAACAGCCGCGGCCATTGAACTCATTGCATCCGCCGTTCGGCGCGATAGGCTGCGGCAAATTAAGTTCAAAGGTGGTGTAATGGCCGGTTTCAGGACGCTCGACGATATTGGCAATGCGAAGGGCAAGCGCGTCCTGGTCCGCGTCGATTTGAATGTGCCCGTCTCCGACGGCAAGATCAGCGACTTCACCCGCATCGAGCGGATCATGCCGACCCTCACCGAACTGTCGGACAAGGGCGCCAAGGTCATCCTGCTGGCACATTTCGGCCGGCCGAAGGACGGCCCGGATCCGGTCTTCTCGCTCGACCCGGTGGCGAACGCCGTTTCCGCGATGATCGGCCGCCCGGTCGCCTTCGCCGCCGATTGCGTCGGCAAGGAAGCCGCGGACGCCGTATCCGCGATGAAGGACGGCGACATCCTGCTCCTGGAAAATACGCGCTTCCACAAGGGCGAGGAGAAGAACGATCCGGCCTTCGCCAAGGCGCTCGCCGCCAATGGCGACATCTACGTCAACGATGCCTTCTCGGCCGCGCACCGCGCGCATGCCTCGACCGAAGGCCTCGCCCACCTGCTGCCGGCCTATGCCGGGCGCACGATGGAGGCGGAACTGCAGGCGCTGGAAAAGGGCCTCGGCAACCCCGCCCGCCCGGTGGTCGCCATCGTCGGCGGCGCCAAGGTATCGAGCAAGCTCGATCTCCTGATGAACCTGGTGAAAAAGGTCGACGCGCTGGTGATCGGCGGCGGCATGGCCAACACCTTCCTCGCCGCGCGCGGCGAAAGCGTCGGCAAGTCGCTTTGCGAGCACGACCTGGCCCCGACGGCGCGCCAGATCATGATCGAGGCGGCGAGCGCCGGCTGCGCCATCATCCTGCCGTCCGACGGCGTCGTCGCCCGCGAATTCAAGGCGGGCGCGGCCAACGAGACGGTGGCGATCGACGCCGTGCCCGTGGATGCCATGATCCTCGACGTCGGTCCCAAAACCGTAGAGACGGTAAACCAGTGGATCGACCGCGCGGCGACGCTGGTCTGGAACGGACCGCTCGGCGCGTTCGAGATCGAGCCCTTCGATGCCGCGACCGTTGCCGCAGCCAAACACGCAGCAGAGCGCACCCGCGAGGGCAAGCTGATTTCCGTGGCCGGCGGAGGCGATACGGTCTCGGCGCTCAACCATGCGGGCGCGGCCGACGATTTCACCTATGTTTCCACCGCGGGCGGCGCATTTCTCGAATGGATGGAAGGCAAGGACCTGCCGGGAGTGGATGTGCTCAAGGCGTAGAGCACTTTGCAGCCAGGTGGACCCGAATGCATTCGGCTTCTTCTCGGGGCGGATGAAACACTTCCACACCGCAAGTGATATCTTTCAATCGATTCAGGTTTTTGCTGGCATTCCATCGCAAAAAATCTTCTGATAATCGCCCGGGCAGACAATCAGGAGAGTGATGAGATGAACAAGGAAATGGCCGCGCAGGCCGCAAACAAGGACGGCTTCATTGCAGCGCTCGATCAGTCGGGCGGCTCTACACCGAAAGCGCTCAAGCTTTACGGCGTCGATGAAAGCGCCTGGTCGAATGAAGCGGAGATGTTCGACCTCGTTCACCAGATGCGCACGCGGATCATCAAGTCACCCACCTTCACCGGCGACAAGGTGATGGGCGCGATCCTGTTCGAGCAGACCATGGATCGCGACATCGACGGCACGCCGACGGCGCAATATCTATGGGAAAAGCGCGGCGTGGTGCCGTTCCTGAAAGTCGACAAGGGGCTGGCGGACGCGAAGGACGGGGTGAAGCTGATGAAGCCCATGCCGGATCTCGACGCGCTCCTGAAACGCGCCGTCGCGAAGGGAGTATTTGGCACCAAGATGCGTTCGGTGATCGACGCGGCGAACCCGAAAGGCATCGCTGCCGTCGTCGACCAGCAGTTCGAAGTCGGCAAGCAGATACTGTCTCACGGCCTCGTCCCGATCATCGAGCCGGAAGTCACGATCTCGATCCCGGACAAGGCGGAAGCGGAAGACATCCTGCTTAAGGAAATCACGAAGCAGCTCGACAGCGTGCCGGCCGGCAAGCAGATCATGCTGAAGTTGACGCTGCCGACGAAAGCCAACCTCTACAAGCCGCTGATCGACGATCCGCGCGTCATGCGCGTGGTCGCTCTCTCCGGTGGCTACTCCCGCGATGAAGCGAATGAAAAGCTCGCGCAGAACAAGGGCATGATCGCGAGCTTTTCGCGCGCATTGACCGAGGGTCTGTCGGCGGGCCAGAGCGATCAGCAATTCAACGCCGCGCTGGCTTCGGCGATCGACAGCATTTTCGAAGCATCCCGCGCCGGCTGACTGGTACCCGCGGCGGCTTAGGGGGAACGACAGCTCCAATGTCGCGCATCGCCACTCTCCTCACCTGGTTCGCATTCCCGGTCTATGTCTGGCAGGGCATCGGCGTGCGCCGGCGCACCGAGCGCATGTTCCCGGCAAAGGGGCCTGTGCTCCACGCCATCGCGGGCGGCGAGCCGCCGCTTTCGCTTCTGGTGCTCGGCGATTCCTCTGCCGCCTCGGTCGGCATCGGCCATTCCGAAAACGGCCTTGCCGCGCAGCTTGCTCTGATCCTCTCCAAGCGCACCGGCCGAGCCGTCCGCTGGCGCGCGGCTGGTTTCAATTCGGCGACCTCCGGGCAGATCCGCGATCACGTCCTGCCGAACCTTTCGGCAGAACCGTGGACGCATATCGTGCTGTCCATCGGCACCAACGACACCAAGAACTTCCATTCGCTTCCGCGCTTCAAGAAGGAGTTCGGCGGTCTTCTTTATGCCCTTCGCGCCAAATGGCCGGAGGCGCGTGTCGTCTGGTCGCCGGTGGTCGAGTTCACCCGCGTCCCGGCGCTGCCGCCGCTGCTTGGGCGCATCCTCGAAATCCGGGCGCAGGCGATCAACGGGCTGGGCGAGCGCTTGTGCCTGGAGCGCGGCGCGGTACCATCCGCGCGCCTGCCGATCCTCGATCCTCAGCTTGGCTTCTCGACCGACGGCTTCCATGCCTCGGAAGCAGGCTACCGCGCCTGGGCCGAGCATCTGGCCGACCTGGTGCTCGGCGAGGCTGAAAATTCAGCCCTGCCCGTGGCTTAAGAGAACCGTCAGCGAGATCGCCCCCAGCGCGACGACCGCCAGCTTCCAGAAATCGCGCCTGTGCCGCAGGCCCGGCAGGCCGAGCGGCTTGATGATCTGGATGACCATCATGGCGACGATGACGAGCGACAGGGCTTTGGACATGCGGCGTTTGAGCAGGAACGCAGCACTCTGTCAAAGCACCGGCTAACCCATTAGGCCGATGGACGCACGGGTCGGCGATTAGCTAGGGTATGTTGAGATTCAGGTCAGGCCGAGCCGGAATCGAAGAGGGCGCGGAGCGACCAAAATGGTGGATTTCGAGAACCGGAGCGGAGCGTACATTCGGGTACGTGAGCACCGGAAGCGCAGAAAGCCGCCATTTGCAGGCCGGGATCACCTGAATATCAACATACCCTAGGGAGGGCGGCGGCATGGCATCGCGCTATCGCGAAGTTTACGAAAGCTGGAAACGCGATCCCGAAGGTTTTTGGGCGGAGGCCGCGCGCGCGATCGACTGGTTCAAGCCGTGGGACGCGGTCTTCGACCCGAATTCCGGGCCGTACGGCCGCTGGTTCCCCGGGGCAGAGTGCAACGCCTGCCACAATGCCGTTGATCGCCATGCCGACGGCGAAAGGGCCAGGCAGCTCGCCCTCATCCACGACAGCGCCTACACCGGCGAGCGCAGAAAATTCACCTACGCCGAGCTCAAGGCGGAAGTGGTCGCGCTGGCCGCCGTGCTCAGGGACCGCGGCGTCGAAAAGGGCGATCGCGTCATCATCTACATGCCGATGGTGCCGGAGGCGGTGTTCGCCATGCTTGCCTGCGCCCGGCTGGGCGCGATCCACTCCGTCGTCTTCGGCGGCTTCGCCGCCAAGGAACTGGCGACCCGCATCGAGGACGCGACGCCGAAGCTGATACTCACTGCCTCGTGCGGCATCGAGCCCGGCCGTGTGATCGCCTATAAGCCCCTGCTCGATCAGGCGATCGAATTCTCGCGCCACAAGCCCGAGGGCTGCATCATCCTGCAGCGGCCGCAGCAGACCTGCGAGCTGACCGCAGGCCGCGACATCGACTACGCGGAAAGTGTGGCGGCCGCTAAGGCTGCGGCGCGAAAAGTACCCTGCGTTCCGGTCCTCGCGACCGACCCGCTCTACATCCTCTACACCTCGGGCACCACCGGCCAGCCAAAGGGCGTGGTGCGCGACAATGGCGGCCATATGGTCGCGCTGAAATGGTCGATGGAAAACGAGTTCGGCGTGAAGCCGGGCGAAACATTCTGGGCTGCGTCGGACGTCGGCTGGGTGGTCGGCCATTCCTACATCGTCTATGCGCCGCTGCTGCATGGCTGCACGACCATCCTTTACGAGGGCAAGCCGGTCGGCACGCCGGACGCCGGAACTTTCTGGCGGGTCATAGCCGAGCACGGCGTCGTCGCCCTGTTCACCGCGCCGACCGCCTTCCGCGCCATCAAGGGCCAGGATCCAAAAGGCGAGTTCGTGCCGAACTACGATCTGTCGCGCTTCCGCACCCTGTTCCTCGCCGGCGAGCGCGCCGACCCCGAGACGGTCAAATGGGCCGAGCAGAAGCTTTCCGTGCCGGTTATCGACCATTGGTGGCAGACCGAGACCGGCGGGCCCATCAGCCAGAACCCGGTCGGGCTCGGTCTACTGCCGGTGAAATACGGCTCGCCCGGCGTGCCGATGCCGGGCTACGACGTTCGGATTCTCGACGACGCCGGCCATGCCGTTCCGCGCGGCACGCTCGGCAATGTGGTCATAAAACTGCCGCTGCCGCCCGGCTGCCTGCCGACGCTGTGGAATGCCGACCGGCGCTTCCACGAGGCCTATCTCGCCGAGTTTCCCGGCTTCTACAAAACCGCCGACGCCGGCTACATCGACGAGGACGGCTATCTCTTCATCATGGCGCGCACCGACGACATCATCAATGTCGCCGGGCACCGCCTGTCGACCGGCGCGATGGAGGAGGTGCTGGCCGAGCATCGGGACGTCGCCGAATGCGCCGTTGTGGGCATCGCCGACGCCATGAAGGGCCAGATTCCCTGCGGCTTCGTCGTGCTCAATTCTGGCGTCGCGCGCGATGCGGAGGCGATCGAAAAGGAGATCGTCCAGCTCGTCCGCGACCGCATCGGGCCGGTCGCCGCCTTCAAGACGGTGGTGATCATCAAGCGGCTGCCCAAGACCCGCTCCGGCAAGATCCTGCGCGCGACCATGCAGAAGATCGCCGACGGCGAAGCCTGGACCATGCCCGCCACCATCGACGACCCCGCGATCCTCGACGAAATCACGCAGGCATTGCGGGCAAAGGGCGTCGGAGGGTAGTCCATCCGGCGTGCAACCCCGAACATTTCGTATCGCGCGCTAGCGCCTCGGACCTGTCGCGGACCTTCGTTCGGATGGCCGCCGGCAGGTTTAATCTCATTGCTGACGTTTGGCCGACGAGGAATCCTTTGGGCTCCTTGCCGCGCCGCGTATCGCAAACTTCCTCGCGCGAGCTGAACAGCGGCCTGCGGCCAGCAGATTTGCCCGCCGGCGGTAACAGTTCGACACCAAATTTTACCGAGCCGGCCAATCTTTTGCTGCGGCGTGTGATTATTTCATGACGGTTTTATGACGATGCGAAAAGGCGAAGCACCATGAGCCGAGAGAATGTGGCGTTCGCCATCGCAACGTTTATTGGTGTAGTGCTGCTTTTTACGATCGGCTTGTCCAGACCGGATTTGTTTGTCGAGGACGGTCTGGTGGAGAACCTGAGTGCCGTTGGCTTTGCGGCCGCCACGCTGTTCGCTCTGAGTGCGGCTCTTCAAGGACGTGTCTCGTTGACGTCCGCCGAGAGGAGGATTCTCGTCGGAACGAGCGCTCTGTCGTTGGTGCTCTTTCTCAGTGAAATCAGTTTTGGCGCTCGCATTTTCGGTATCCAGATGCCGCAGATGAGCGGCGGCGGCGAGTTCGACGGCGGGCATGACATCGTTATCCTCGTGGTTCGCCAACTACGCGACGCAGGGCCCACCGGCATACTCGCGGCGGTCATAGCGGGAGGGCTTCTCCTGGCCATCGTATTTGCCGTTCTGCGCCGGTTTCGACAGCGGGCTCAGATGCTCGCAGCGCATGTCCTCTCGAAACCGTTCGTGTTCCGCTTGGCTATGGCCCTTGGCCTCCTCGCGAGCGCCGTAACCCTTGATGTCATTCCATCGTACAAGGCGTCGATCCTGGAAGAGGTCCTGGAATTCTCCGTCAGCGTTGTGTTGATCCTGGCCGTGTCTGCGCTCTTTCGGTCAAAGAGTGTGGTGGCTGTTCAGCGCGGCTGTCGCCATGTGCGCGGCAATTTCCTGCCTCACCCCTGCCAGTCAGATGGAGAATGAAGCGTGCCTTCGAAACAGAATCTGGACCTGATCGCCAAACTGAAAGGCATGATTCATGATTGCCTGAAGGACTGTGTCTCCAGGGACGAGCCGCTGGCGATTCTCGACTTTCCGGACATCCGCAACTGCGGCGATTCCGCCATCTGGCTGGGCGAGATGGCCTATCTGCAAGATCGGTTCGGCAAGCGGCCTGCCTATGTCTCGCGAATGGACGATTTCTCGGCTGAAGACCTCGAACGCATCATGCCGACGGGTCCAATCTTCATTCATGGCGGCGGCAATTTCGGAGATATCTGGGATGCGCATCAGGATTTCCGCGAGCGAGTGATCGAACGCTTCCCCGATCGTCAAATCATCCAGTTTCCCCAGTCGATCCATTACAAATCGTGGGAACGAGTGCGAAAGAGCGCGCAGGTCATTGGACGCCACAGGAATTTCGTGCTGCTGGTCCGCGACGAGGAATCGAAGCAGTTCGCGGAAAAGCATTTCGATTGCCAGGTGCGCCTTTGCCCGGACATGGCCTTCTGCATCGGCCCGGTTCAGCCCGCTCCGCCAGAATTCCCGGTGCTTGCGATGCTCAGGTCAGATCTTGAGAAGGCGGTCGATGCCGATCGCTCAGCCAATCCGGGCGTCCCGAAGGAAGACTGGATTACCGAGTCCGCCAAGTACGTCCGCGTTTCCAAGGCGTTCGGCGCAATGTCGGCATTCCTGGCGCTCAAACCGGCTGAGGTGCGGCTGCGCAAGCTTGATGCGGCGGCGCACAACCGCTTCAGGCGCGGCATCCGGCAAATATCGCGCGGGCGCGCGGTCGTGACCGATCGCCTGCACGTCCACATTTGCTCGCTGCTCCTCGGGCGGCCGCACGCCGTCCTCGACAACAATTATGGCAAGATACGACGGTTCATGGCCGCATTCTCCGGTGGAAGCGATCTCTCCTATAAGGCGACCTCGCTGGAGGATGGAATTGCCTGGGCGCGTGCCCAAGCCGATTAGAGCCAACCGGAGCGGCGCTGAGGGACAAAGGCTTTGGGGCGATAGCCTCGCCCGGCGGAGGAAGTCGTTCCGACAGGTGGACCAGCTCTGGGTCGACGACATGGCGACTGCCGGCCGCGGTCGACCGGGCAGGCCCGCGTGATCAGTGAAGTTCGATCTGGTGCTCCCGCCGGGATGCGGCGGATCCAGTCTGGTGGAGGCTCAGGGCCTTGAGAATAGCGTCGTGGCTTTGAAGCACCATGACTTCTCCGCGCGTGTGCACCAACAACGTCCTGTCGCCGTGCTCCTTGATCATGACCAGTTGCGTCGAGTTCAAAGAGATGGTCTGGCCACCGCTATCAGGTAGCTGAATCCACATGATTTTGTTCCCCGGCGTGGTCCATCGACCCTCACTTGGGTGGATGCCAAAGCACCCAACCCCGGGAGGGCGGTCTGAGCGTGGATGACATGTTATGGTTCAATCAAGGGCGCCGCAGCCCCCATTTGGGGGATGGTGTTGGTGCGCGGACTTCGGTAACGGATCGTGGGCTAGGCTCAGACCGACCTATTGCGCCGGACTATCGTAAGCTGCAAATTGCTCGGGATAGCTGAACAGCGGCGTGAGGCAATCCCATGGTGCGGAACTGGATCGTCAGGTTCTGGCTGTCCTTCTCGACGACCGGGCTGCTGCTCGGCACGCTGTTCTTCGCGGCCTCGCTGACGCCCACTCTCCTGCCGCGCAACTATCTGACCCAAGGCGTGCTGTCGGGATGCAGCCTGGCCGTCGGATATGGCATCGGCGTGTTCCTGCACTGGCTTTGGGAATATATGGAACTGCCTGAGCCCAAGGCCCGGATCAGGCGGAACACCAAGCTCGTCGCCGCACTCGCCTGCGCCGTTGTCGGAATCGTCTTCCTGTGGCGGGCGACGGGATGGCAGAACTCGGTCCGCGAAGTGATGAGCATGGAGCCGGTCGACAGCGCCCACCCGCTCGAAGTCGGCCTGATCGCGCTCGCCACCTTCCTCGTCCTCATCGCGCTGGCCCGATTGTTCCGGCTGACGCTCGTCTACATATCCGAAAAGCTCAACCGGTTCGTGCCGAGGCGCGTTTCGTATGTCATCGGCAGCACCATCGCGATCCTGCTGTTCTGGTCGATCGCCGACGGCATCCTGTTCCGATACGCGCTGCGCGCCGCCGACAGCTCGTTCCGGACGCTCGATGCTCTGCTGGAACCCACGACGCAGCAACCGTCGGACCCGACCAAGACCGGCAGCGCCGCATCGCTGGTCCGCTGGGACGAACTCGGCAGGAGAGGGCGCGAATTCGTCGCGACGGGACCGACGCGCGCGGAGTTGAACGCCTTCCTCGGCAGGGAGGCGCTCGAGCCCGTCCGCGTCTATGTCGGCCTGCAATCGGCCGAAACCCCGCAGGAGCGGGCAAAGCTTGCCCTGGAAGAGATCAAGCGCACCGGCGGGTTCGAGCGCTCGGTGCTTCTCGTCATCATGCCGACCGGCACCGGCTGGATCGACCCCGCGGCTATGAACCCGGTGGAATACCTCCATGCCGGCGACATCGCCAGCGTCGCCATCCAGTATTCATATCTCGCAAGCTGGCTGTCGCTGCTGGTCGAGCCCGGCTATGGCGGGGAGGCCGCCCGCGCCCTGTTCTCGGAAGTCTACGGCTACTGGACCACCCTGCCCAAGGACCAGCGCCCCCGCCTCTATCTCTACGGCCTCAGCCTCGGCGCGCTGAGTTCGGAGTTGTCGACAGAATTGTTCGAGGTGCTCGGCGACCCCTATCATGGCGCGCTGTGGAGCGGCCCGCCCTTTCAAAGCAGCGGCTGGCGCTCGATCACCAATCGCCGCAATCCAGGTTCGCCGGAATGGCTCCCCCGCTTCCGCGACGGCTCCTTCGTCCGCTTCACCAGCCAGGAGAATGCGCTCGACATTCCGGACGCCAAATGGGGGCCGCTGCGCATCGTCTACCTGCAATACGCCAGCGATCCGATCACCTTCTTCGACTACCATTCGTTCTACCGCGAGCCAGACTGGATGAAGGCGCCGCGCGGGCCGGATGTTTCGCCGGAACTGCGCTGGTATCCTGTCGTCACCTTCCTGCAACTCGCGCTCGACATGGCGATGGGCACGACGACTCCCATGGGATACGGCCATGTCTATGCGCCCGAACACCATGTCGACGCCTGGATGGAAGTGACCGACGTCCAGGGCTGGACACCTGAGGACGTCGAAAGGCTGAGGCGGAAGTTGGAAACGCGGTAGCCGACGCCAGGCTGCGGCCTGTTTGCGCGGCTGGCTTTGCGGTTCACGCAAAAACAACCCGGAAATGCAACCCTGCTGCGGTCCTGTGGCGGGAGGCCGGTTCTTTGTCAGTCAAGCTATGGTCACGTTCCTTCGACCTGTTCCTTGTTGTGCTGGGATTGGCGGCGCTGCTGTGCCTGAGTCCACTGGGCACCGCACTGGCGATGATTGCGGCGATCGCCGTGATCGGCCTGCCGATCACGCTGGCGATGGCGGCGATACCGACGCTGTTCTTGGTCCTGCTCACCGCCCGATTGATCTATCTCGCGCTGCTTGCCTTCGGCTTGCGCGCCAAGATCCTCAGCGCCGTCCTCGCGCTCGGGATATTGGCCATTGTTCCCTGGCAGGAAAACCGCCGGCTTGACGCCATTGCGGACTCGGTGATTGACGGCGACATGAACCGACTGGCTGGCCCGCCGTCTATCGAAACGCTCGCCGTTGTAACCCCGAAGGCCTATCACGCGACCGGCATCTGCGACGATTTCTGCCAGCGCACGCTGCTGAACAAGGTTGTCGGTTCGCTGATCATGGTAAAGCAGGAGACGCCACTGGCGGAACCGGCCGATGACGTCTCCGGGACAATGTACCGGCTGGAAAAGCGGTCGATTTGTCCGCCGATCGATCTGAAGGACGGAGTCGGCAACCTGGAGATTCCCGGCGAAAAGCGGGAATGGGGCGACAAGACGCCCGCCGACCTTTTGCGCCTCAAAGCCGCAGAGGGGCTATGCCTCATCGCCGAAAAGGCGCCCATCGCCAACGCCGACGCGGTGTTGGTCCGGGGTCCGGTCCGCAGGGGCATGTCGCCAGACACCGCGGGATTCTCGCCCGTCGCCGATACCGTAAGCGCCGATCGCCTGTCCTTCTATGTTCGGGATAACGGAGCGCTGGTCGAACGGTATCGGTCGACCGGTGTCACCTATTACAGGCTGCTGCCGATACTCGCACCGAGCTATGCCTCGAGTTCCGGCATGGGGTTGAAACCGGGCCTGCTGCGCCGCGCCGCCTATAGGGGCGGCGCCCGGCAATACGATCCCGCGCCTCCGCTTGAGCCGTTCCTGAGCGATGTCCTGGGGTTCGACCTCGTCTTGCGCGGAGGGGATGCGAAGCAGGCAACCACGCGCCTGATCGCCGCCGCGCTGGATCGGCCGGGGCTGGTCGACCGCGCCTCGGCGAAGGTCATGAGCGATTTTTTCGAAGACATCCATCGCCGCAAGGATGTGATGGAAGACGATGCGCGGCTGGCTTTGCGGATCCTCAAGGACCGCAGAGTTCCCGTGCCGCGCCTGGCCTCCGCTCCGGTGAGAAAATTCGCCACGGCCGACGGTGCGTTGACGCCACAGTTCGCCGAAGCCCTGTTCGACCGCCTGTCCGACGCCAAGCCAGGAGAGCGGGAGGACGATCCCGACTACCTGGGCTATACGCTCGATTATCTCGGCGACGCCATAGCCGCCCTTCCCGACGAGGCCATACGTCCCTACCGCGCCGCGCTTGAAAAACTCGCCCGCGATCGCGAGGCTCGCGTCGAGGCTTATAGCGCGCTGACGAGGCTGAGCGTCTTCGGAGCGGACGGCGTTCCGACGCTGATCTACCTGATAGACGATGCGGCAAGCCGCAAGGTGAAAAATAAAGCCGGAAACGAATGGCAGCACCCATATCTTGCGGGGTTGATCGGATTGTGCCGCACTGGGCCGGCGGGCAATGCGGCCATTCCCATGATCTACGATCGCCTCGCCAGTGGAGTCATGGTGAAATTCGGCTCTTATCGGGATCTGACCATCAATACGCTGGTTCATCTCGGCGCTGGCGCCGAGGACATCTGGGCTCACATGGAAACCGGCGACAGGAATCACACCCGCGAACGCCTCGACCGCCAGGTCCAAAGAGCGGGCACGAAAGTCGACTGCTCCTATTAGCCGGTTTTTCCGCAGGCAGGTCATCGGCAGACGACCTCCGCAATTTTGTTCCTCGATCGGCGCAATCCAGGGAACGCGCTTCCGCAACCGGGATGCCTCCCCAAACTGCTGGTCTTGTTCGGGGCCGCCGCTGTCCTAAATTGCAGCGTCATCCTCCAGCGGCGAAAAATCCCCGCCAGACTAACGGAAAACACACATGAACTGGCTCAAATCCCTCATCATCGCCGGCGCCATCCAGGCGCTTGCCATCCTGCCCGGCCATGCCGGCGCAAACCTCGACGCCATCAAGTCGGCAGGAGTCTTCAAGATCGGCACCGAAGGCACCTACGCCCCGTTCACCTATCACGACGAGAGCGGCAAGCTTGTCGGCTTCGACGTAGAGATCGGCGAGGAGATCGCCAAGCGGCTCGGCGTGAAGGCCGAATTCCTCGAAGGCAAGTGGGACGGCCTCATCGCAGGCCTCGATGCCAGCCGCTACGACGCCGTCATCAACCAGGTCGGCATCACCGAGGAGCGCAAGGCGAAATACGATTTCTCCGATCCGTATATCGCCTCCAAGGCGGCGCTGATCGTCCGCGAAGACAATGCCGAGATCAAGGGTTTTGCCGATCTCACCGGCAAGAGGGCGGCGCAGTCGCTGACCAGCAATTACGGCAAGATGGCGGAGCAAGCGGGTGCCGAACTCATCGGCACTGATGGCTTCGACCAGTCGATCGCGCTCGTCGTACAGGGCCGCGCCGACGCCACCATCAACGACAGCCTGTCCTTCCTCGATTTCAAGAAGAAGCAGCCCAACGCGCCGGTGAAGATCGCTGCGACCGAGGACGAAGCGGCCTATTCCGGCGTCATCGTCCGCAAGGGCGACCCCGAACTCGTGGCCGCGATCAACGAGGCCCTCAAGGAGATGAAGGCCGACGGCGCCTATCAGAGGATAGCCGACAAGTATTTCGGCCAGGACGTTTCGCAGTAAACCAGCGGGAGGCCATGGGCCGCGCCTTGCGGCCCGTGCCCTCGACCCGTTAAACCCGATTGACCGTTTGACGGGAGTTTTCCGGTGCCGCACTGGCTGCAATTGATGCTCGATTCGCTCGGCCCGCTTCTGTGGGCCGGTCTCATTTTCACGATCCCGCTGACGCTGCTGTCCTTCGTGCTCGGCCTCAGCCTCGGATTGATCTCGGCGCTGATCCGCCTGTTCGGGCCGAGGCCGCTGGCGGCAGCCGTCCGCTTCTATGTCTGGATCATCCGCGGCACGCCGCTGCTGGTCCAGCTTTTCCTCATCTTCTACGGCCTGCCCTCGATCGGCATCGTGCTCGACGCATTCCCGGCGGCGCTTATCGGCTTCACGTTGAACATCGGCGCCTACACCTCGGAGATCATCCGCGCGGCAATCTCGTCGGTTGCCAAGGGTCAGTGGGAGGCGTCCTTCTCGATCGGCATGTCGTGGGGCCAGACCATGCGCCGCACCATCCTGCCGCAGGCGGCCCGCGTCGCCGTACCGCCGCTGTCGAACACCTTCATCTCGCTGGTCAAGGACACCTCGCTCGCCGCCGCCATCACTGTGCCCGAACTCTTCCAGGCCGCCCAGCGCATCGTCGCAACCACCTATGAGCCGCTGATCCTCTACGTCCAGGCGGCGATCATCTATCTCGCCATCAGTTCGGTGCTTTCGGCGCTGCAGGCGCGGCTGGAGGTACGTCTCGGCCGCTATGGCGGCTTCATGGAGGCGCGCTCGTGATAGAGCTGTCGCATATCGAGAAGAAGTTCGGCGACCACACCGTGCTGGACGACGTCAGCGTTTCCTTCGCGGAAGGCAGCGTCACCGCGCTTGTCGGCCCGTCGGGCGGGGGCAAGTCGACGCTGCTGCGCTGCATCAACCTTCTGGAGATCCCGACTTCCGGCCGCGTCCGGATCGGCGACGATGCGCTCGACTTTCATCCCGGCGACAAGGTCGGCTGGGCAGCCATCCAGCGGCTGCGCCGGCAAACCGGAATGGTGTTCCAGAATTTCCAGCTTTTTCCACACCGCACCGCCATCGACAATGTGTCGGAGGCGCTGACGACCGTGCTGAAATGGCCGAAGCAGAGAGCCTTGCAGCGCGCGCGCGAACTCCTCGAAAAGGTCGGGCTGGCGCACAAGGCCGAAGCCTGGCCGGCGACGCTGTCCGGCGGCCAGCAGCAGCGCGTGGCGATCGCACGGGCGCTCGCACCCTCGCCGAAGGTTCTGCTTTGCGACGAGCCGACCTCCGCGCTCGATCCAGAACTGGCGGGCGAGGTGGTGGAGGTGCTGGCCCAGCTCGCGCGCGAAGGCACCACGATGGTCATCGCCACCCACGACCTGCGCCTCGCCTCCACAATAGCGCAGGAAGCGATTTTCCTCGATGCTGGCGTGGTTGTCGAAAAGGGCCCTGCCCGCGACCTGTTTTCCAATCCCGAGCGCCAGCGCACCAAGCGCTTCATCGCGACGCTTACGCAAAAGCCCGTCGAGCAGGAAGGCAGCGGGATTTGAACCACGGCCGAAGCCGGCACGACTTCCCTTCCCGTCAAGCCCCTGTCCGAGGCCTGCCCCGCCCGCTATAAGGACGGCAAAGCAGGAGAAAACGGCATGGCGCTCGACGGCAAGACGGCGATCGTGACGGGCGGAGGCGGCGGCATCGGCTTCGCCATCGCGCAACGTTTCCTGCGCGACGGCGCCCGCGTGATGATTGCCGACACAGACCAGGAAAAGGGCGCGAAGGCCGAGCGCGATCTGGCCAAGCTCGGCGAGGTGCAGTTCGTCAAGGCCGACATCGGCAAGCGGCTCGACATCCACAATCTCGTGGCCGCTACCATCGACGCCTTTGGTGACATCGACATCCTTGTCAACAACGCGGCGATCGTTCACGGCGCGGATTTTCTCGACCTCAGGGAGGACGATTTCGACCGCGTGCTCCGCGTCAATCTGAAAGGCCCCTTCCTCGCCGGCCAGGCCGTCGCCCGCTACATGGTCGAAAAGGTCAAGGCCGGCGGCGCGGCCGGATCGATCGTTAACATGTCTTCGGTGAACGCCGTCTTCGCGATCGCCGAGCAGCTCGCCTATTCGGTGTCGAAGGGCGGCGTCAACCAGTTGACCAAGGCGATGGCGCTGTCGCTGGCGCCTTACGGCATAAGGGTCAACGCGATCGGCCCGGGCTCGATCCTGACCGAAATGCTGGAAGCCACCAACAGCGATCCGGCGGACAGAAAGCGCCTGCTGTCGCGCACGCCGCTCGGACGCCTGGGCGAGCCGTCGGAGATCGCCGCCGTCGCGGCTTTCCTGGCTTCGGAGGACGCCAGCTACATCACCGGCCAGACGATTTACGCCGATGGCGGGCGGTTGCCGCTGAACTATACAGTCGCTGTGCCGGAAACCTGATTTGAAGCGGTTGCTCCTGACAGACTGCTGTCAGTAGGGGTGTGCGATAGTGTCTCCATCAAACAAGGAGGCACCGCCATGAACATCACGCCGAACATCTTCCGCGCCATCAGGCACTATGCCGGCAAGGTTCAGACAATGCGCGACGAAGTCCGCACCGAGCGGCTTCTCAACTCGCTGCCGGCATCCGTCCGCAAGGACATCGGCTGGCCGGACAATTACGCGATTCGCCGCTCCCGTCGCGGCTGAGCCGGTAAACCGATTTCTTCCGGCAGGACAGGCGTTCTGCCGGAAGTTCAAAACGGAGGAGACCGACATGTCCGCTGCAAAAACCATAGGGTTCATTTTCATCGACGGTTTCGCGGACTGGGAATACGGCCTCCTGTCGGCCTCCGCGGTCGAGTGGTTCGGGGCGCGGGCCGTCTCGCTCTCGCCCGGCGGCTCACCCAGGAAATCGATGAGCGGCTTCCATCTGACGCCGGACCGCAGCCTCGAAGTTGCGGAAAACGCCGATCTCGACGCCGTGGCCGTCATCGGATCAGACCACTGGGCTTCCAACTCACATCCCGATCCTTCGCCCCTGTTGAAGGCAGTGGCGGCGCGCGGCGGCGTTGTCGGCGGCATTTGCGCAGGCACGCTGGCGCTCGCCCGCTCTGGCCTCTTCGAAACCGCCAGGCATACCAGCAATGGCCGCGACTGGATCCTGAGGCACGAGCCCGACTATGCCGGCTCGGCGCATTACGAGGACCTGCCGTACGCGGTCGCCGATGGCAGGATCGTATCTGCCCCCGGCTCCGCGCCAGGCACGTTCGCGCTTGCGTTCATGAAGGCGCTATATCCGGAGCAGGAAGGGCAGCTCGCCGAAATGAAGACGCTCTTCGCCAGGGAATTCACCGGCGCGCCGGCCCGAGCCTCCTGACAATATGCTGTCAGGAGCAGCGTGCCATGGTGATCGGACCGATCGAGGGAGAAGACATATGAACGCCCATGTACCTGCCCACGCCGCCGTCTGGTTCGAGATCCCGGTAACCGACATGGAGCGCGCCCGCATATTTTACGGCGCCGTTCTTCAAAACGAGCTTTCGCTGAACGAGGACGGGCCGAATCCGATGGGAATGTTCGTCGCCAGGGATCGGGACTCGGTCGCCGGCCACGTATATCCAGGCAAGCCCGCGGCTGCTGGAACAGGCCCGACCATCCATCTTTCAGTCGCTGCGCCGATCGAAGCGGCAATGGAGCGCGTGACCGGAAATGGCGGCCGGATCGTTTCGCCGGTCATCGAGATTCCCGCCGGGCGTTTCGCATACTGCCTCGACCCGGACGGCAACAGTTTTGGCTTGTTCGTGAAGTAGGTGATAGATGAAGGACTGCGGATTGGCAGGTTAGCACATGCGGCGCGCAGACAGACTTTTCCAGATCGTCCAGCACTTTCGCGGTGGCCGGCTCGTCACTGCGCAGAAGCTCGGCCAATGGCTGGAGGTTTCCGAGCGAACGATCTACCGCGATATCGCCGACCTTCAGTCGACCGGTGTCCCTATCGATGGCGAAGCCGGTGTCGGCTACATTATGAGAGAGGGTTTCGACCTTCCACCGCTGATGTTCACACGCGATGAAATCGTTGCCCTGGTCGCCGGCGCCCGCATGGTCAGGGCCTTTGGCGGCGCGGCCATGGCGCGCGCCGCCGACGAGGCGCTGGTCAAGATCGGCGCGGTCCTGCCCGACGCCGAGAAGGACCGCATCGCCCGTACCGAGATCCATACGCCGATGTGGGTGGTCAGCGATGCCGACCGCGTGAACATCGATCTGATCGAGCGAGCAGTCGAAAAGCGCCAGGTGCTTACGCTCGACTACCACGACGAGGCCGGGCGCGGCTCGGTGCGCGACGTGCGCCCACTTGGCCTGTGGTTCTGGGGCAAGGTCTGGACGCTTGTCGCGTGGTGCGAGATGCGCAACGATTTTCGCGCTTTCCGCATCGACCGGATCGCCACGGTGAACCCCGCCGACCGCACCTTCAAGCCCGAGCGCGGCAAGACGCTGACCGATTTCTACCGCACCATGGAGCGCGGCGGAGAATCCGGCGACCGGGCGGCGCAGACTTGATTGCGACCCATGCCGTGACTTTTCGGACGCCAGCCGAAATGCAGGACGGCGATTGGTGCGGCCCTTCTTCTTCGTAGCGCTCGTGATTTACCGCGTGCCGAGGACCCATGCCGTGACGGTCGGGACAGCTGAGACTATGCAGGAGGGCGACGGCGCGGACCTTGCTGTTCGATTCTGGACCGCCGAAGCACTGCCGCAAGGGTACGGCGGTTCAGAACCAGCAACGGCCCGATCCGTGCCGATCGGTCGTGAGAGGCGCTTGCCAGGGAACAAATTCCCGCTCCCACAAAATTTTTAACGCCCTGAAATCAACGTCTTGCACGATTTCTTCGCTTTTTTCGCGCTCGCTTTTTTCCACACCCTCCCCTGATGCCCGCATACTCCATCCCGCAGCTTGCTGGTGGGAACGGGTGTGCACGACCGGCATCCAGGCAAGTGTGGCGCCGGAGATGTTCCCCGCATGGTCGTGCGGGGCGCTCCGGCCCCGGGTCGAACCTGTGCGCCCGCTCCTTGTCCCAGAATACCGGGACAGGGCATGGGCCGGGAGCGGCAAGGGGAGAAAACGCCGGCGGCGCATGGCAGCGCGTCACTAAATTAAATTGATTAGGCGTCGCTGCCATGCGCCGCTTCCCACACCCCGGCTTCGAGAAGAAGCGCATGACCCGGAAGACAAAACCCGAGATCGAATTCAGCCCCGAATGCCAAGTCGCCCTGGACCGCCTTGTCGCTTTGGCGCACCAGCTGGCTGCGATGCTCCCCGGCGACAGCCTGTCGCCTGAAACCGGCCTCACCGACACGCCGCCCTCGCAGGCGCTGGCGATGGGCATGATCTGCTTCCTGATGCGCGCCGACCCGGAGGATATCCGCGCCGCGCTCTTCGCCGAGAAGTCGCTCGGCGAACTGCCGTTCAGGCCCTTCCCCGCCGGCCACACCAGACAGGCGCCGCTGGCGGAGATGTTTTAAGACAGAGGAGACCCCGTCGGCCTCTATCTCCTTGCACAGGCCCCTCCATCGCCCTCGGCGGTGGAGGGCCCACGCGAAAGCGTGGTGGAGGAGGCACGTGGACAGGCGGTTTTGGCAAACTTCTCCTGGAAAAAGGAGACGAAACTACTCGTCTTCCTCTTTGTCCTTCGACTTCAGCGCCGTCAGCTTCGCGAACACGGCGTTGGCGTCGAGTTCCTTGTCCTCGTCCTTCGGCTTCTCGGTCTCGGGCGTCAGCCGCTCGGTCATCGAGGCCGGCAGCAGCGTGTCGCCGGTCGGAGCCGCCGGCTGCTTGCCGTGCGAGGCGCGCTGCACCTCGATGTCCAGGTCGATCTGCGAGCAGAGGCCGAGCGTCACCGGGTCCATTGGCACCAGGCTGGCCGAGTTCCAGTGCTTGCGTTCACGGATCTGGTCGATGGTCGACTTGGTCGTGCCAACCAGCCGCGAAATCTGCGCGTCCTTCAATTCGGGATGGTTGCGCACCAGCCAGAGGATTGCGTTGGGGCGATCCTGGCGCTTGGACAGCGGCGTGTAGCGCGGGCCCTTGCGCTTCGATTCCGGCACGCGCACCTTCGGGTCGAGCAGCTTCAGCCGGTGGTTCGGATCGGCGACGGCCTTGGCAATCTCCTCGCGGCTGAGCTGGCCGGTCATGATCGGATCCATGCCCTTGATCCCCTGCGCCGATTCGCCATCGGCGATTGCCTTCACCTCGAGCGGATGCAGGCCGCAGAACTGCGCGATCTGCTCGAAGGAGAGCGCAGTATTGTCGACCAGCCAGACTGCGGTCGCCTTGGGCATCAAAAGCGTATTGGCCATCAGATAATATCCTCTCGTTCGCCCGCGTCCCGTGCGCGGGCGGTGGTCAGACCACCGGAAATGGGAATTCGGGGCGTATATAACGCTGTTTCCGGCCCGGGGCAAGAAATCTTCGCCGGAGCCGCGGCTGTCGTGGAACCGTCGCGAAAGCGTCATCCCGCTGAAATATCAGGCGCTCAAAGCAAGACCGCACCCTATCGAACAGGAGAGGTCTTCGATGCCCCGCCATTCCCGCCTTTTCGCCCTGACCGCCGCATTCGCGGCGTCCGTCGCGATGCCTGCCCATGCCGAGATGATGTTCAACCGGATCGCCACCTTCGCCGTCGCCGACAATCTACCGGCCGACGCCGACCGGACCAAGCCGACCTCCTCCGAAATCATCGCAGCGAGCGAGGACGGCATGACGCTGGTTTATTCCGACAGCCCGTTTGGAGCCGTCGGCTTCATCGACATCACTGACCCGAAAGCTCCGAAAGCCGCCGGCACGGTGAAGATCGACGGCGAACCGACCTCGGTCGTTGTTTCCGGAGTCAAAGTGCTGGCCGGCATCAGCACGTCGGAAAGCAAGGCCGCCCCCTCCGGGAACCTTGCCGTCATCGACCTCGCCTCGAAAACCATCGAGAGCACTTGCGATCTCGGCGGCCAGCCGGATTCGCTTGCATTGAGCAAGGACGGGAAATTCCTGGCAGTCGCCATCGAGAACGAGCGTGACGAAGAGCTGAACGATGGCGAGATCCCGCAATTGCCGGCCGGCGACCTGAAGATATTCACGCTCTCGGCCGGCCTGCCCGACTGCGCAACGATGAAGACCGTGACGTTGACCGGCCTCGCCGAAGTGGCCGGCGACGATCCGGAACCGGAATTCGTCGCCTTCAACGAAGCGGGCGAGATCGCGGTAACGCTGCAGGAAAACAACCACATCGCCATCGTCGACGCCGCGACAGGCCAGGTCACCACGCATTTCTCGGCGGGTGCCACCTCGCTCGAAAACATCGACACGAAAAAGGACGGTGCGCTGAACTTCACCGGCAAGATGGAAGACGTCGCGCGGGAACCCGATGCGGTGAAATGGCTCGATAACGATCGCCTCGTCATCGCCAATGAGGGGGACTACAAGGGCGGTTCGCGCGGCTTCACCATCTTCGACAAGGCCGGCAAGGTGCTGTTCGAGGCCGGCAACGCCCTCGACCACGCCGCAGCCAATGTCGGCCACTATCCGGAGGCCCGCAACAAGAAGGGCGTCGAGCCGGAAGGCCTGGAAGCCGCCAAATTCGGCGACGAGCAGCTGTTCTTCGTGGCGCTCGAACGCGCCTCGCTGATCGGCGTCTACAAGGACGCGGGTGCAGCCCCGGAACTTCTCCAGCTTCTGCCTTCCGGCGTCGGCCCGGAAGGCCTGGTTGCCATCCCCTCGCGCAACCTCCTGGTCACGGCTAACGAGACCGACCTTGTCGAAGACGGCCTCGCCCGCTCGCATGTCATGATCTACGAGCGCGCCGAGGGTGCGGCGGCATATCCGCAGATCACGGCGTCGCTGACCGATGACGGCACGCCGCTCGGCTGGGGCGCGCTTTCGGGGCTCGCCGCCGATCCGAAGGATGCCGGCAAGCTCTATGCCGTGTCGGACTCGGTCTATCGCTCCGCGCCTTCGATTTTCACCGTCGACACGACGCAAACGCCGGCGCTGATCACCGCAAAGACGATCGTCACGCGCGACGGCTCGCCGGCCCAAAAGCTCGATCTCGAAGGCATCGCGCCGGATAGCGAGGGCGGCTTCTGGCTGGCATCGGAGGGCAATTCGGACAAGCTGACCCCGCACGGCATCATCCGCGTCAACGACAAGGGCGAGATCAAGCAGGAGATCGCCTTTCCGGCGGAACTTCTGGCTCATGAAATCCGCTTCGGGCTGGAGGGCATCACCACCATCGGCGAAGGCGACGACCTCATGCTTGTGATGGCCATGCAGCGCGAGTGGAAGGACGATCCCAAGGGCCATGTCAAGCTTCTCGCCTACAAGCCGAAGGCGAAGGAATGGTCGGCCGTGCGCTATCCGCTCGAAGCTGCCGGCGCGGGCTGGATCGGCCTGTCGGAAATCACCGCCCACAACGGCAAGCTCTATATCGTCGAGCGTGACAATCTGATCGGCGCAGATGCCAAGGTGAAGCGCGTCTACAGCGTGGCGCTCGACGCCTTCAAGCCGGCCGCACTCGGCGGCGAATTGCCGTTAGTCGAAAAGACGCTGGTTCGCGACCTGATCGACGATCTGAAGTCAGCCGCCAACGGCTATGTCGCAGACAAGGTCGAGGGTTTCACCATCGACGCCGGCGGCGAAGCCTTCGTCGTCACCGATAATGACGGCGCCGACGATTCGTCCGGCGAAACCCTCTTCATCCGCCTCGGCAACATCGAAGCGGTGAACTGAACGCCGAGCCCGTGATTTCCTCTCCCCCTCGCAACAGGGGAGAGGAGGCCGCTACCGTGCATCAGACGATAGGCGTCACGGTGCAGCCGCGGGCGCGCAGCCGCGGCAGTATGCCGGTTTCGCCCGTGAGTATGCCGATGGGCAGGACCACGAAGGCGGTCGGGGCATCCGTGGAGTCAAGCAACCCAAGAAGACGATCGAACGCCAGTGCTCCAGCCTTCTCTTCCTCGATAAACGTCGAGGGATCGGGTATGCCCTGGTTGGCAATTTCGGCGGTAAAGCGATAGATTTCCTCTCCCCGCCTGGCGCGATAGAGCTGTTCCAGATGGGCGCCGATGGGCCCGACGCGCCGGCGCACATCAAGGAGAAAGGCGATCTTCGGTTCGTCGATAGTGTCGTTTAAGACGATGGGGTCGCGCGGAAGCCAAAACTGCTCCCGTATCTCCTTCTCGGTGATGAGGAAGGCTACTGGGCGACCGCGCGACCTGGAATGCCGCGCGAGCACGTCACCGAGATAGGGGTTCGGCGGGGTCTGACCCTCGCCCATCAGAAGCCAGGAAACCTCGATTCCCGACAATTCTTCGATGGGTACGCCGTCGGGAAGCCCGGCCAGGGCCGCGCGGAGCTCATCGGCGACGGGTCGGCTGATGCTCTTCCATATCGGAGGCAGAGTTCTTCGCGGCAGATCCCAGGCGGTCATCTCGACGTTGGGGAAGGCAGCGATGATACGCTGCGTTTCATCGATCAGCCTTTTGCCGTCGCTGACAATGTCCGGGACGAGCGAAGCATCAATTCGCGCATAACCGAACAGCACGTTCGCGTTCCGGCCGGGCATGGCCGCGCGCCAAAAGACCGCCTGCTCCTGATCGGCCGCGTAAGCCCTCGGTTCCCGAACCGAGACAGTCAATGCTGCGACGGCCAGAAATTGCCTACGCGTGATCGGCATCGGATTCCCTGCCGGCGGATGGCTGTCCGATCTACCTAGCGGCGGCGGGAGGCGCGTCAAGGCGCTCCCGGTTGCCTATGCAACATCCAGCACGATCTTGCCGATGTGCTCGCCCTCCTCCATCCGCTCATGCGCCCGCCAGGCTTCCCTGAGCGGAAAAATCATGTCCATGACCGGGACCACCCGCCGCGCCGCCAGCAGCGGCCAGACCTGGGCCTCGAGGGCGGCCGCGATCCGGCCCTTGAACTCGACGGTGCGCGGCCTGAGCGTCGAACCGGTATGCACGAGCCGCTTGACCATCAGCTTGGAAAAATCGGCGCTCGCCACCGCTCCACCCTGGGTGGCGATCTGGACGATGCGGCCCTCGACCGCCGCCGCATCGTAATTGCGCCCGACATAGTCGCCGCCGACCATGTCGAGGATGACGTTGGCGCCGCGCCCGTCCGTCACTTCCTTCACGGCCGCGACGAAATCCTGCTCGCGGTAATTGACCGCCCGGTCGGCGCCGAGCTTCAGGCAGGCCTCGCATTTTTCCGCCGAGCCGGCAGTCGTGATCACATAGGCGCCGAGGGCAGAGGCGAGCTGGATCGCCGTAGTGCCGATGCCCGACGAGCCGCCATGGACGAGCAGCGTTTCGCCGGCCTTCAGGCCGCCGCGCTCGAACACATTGTGCCAGACTGTGAAGAAGGTCTCCGGCAGCGCCGCCGCCTCGGTGAGCGTAAAGCCCTGCGGCACGGGCAGCGCGTTGCTTTCATGCACTTTGGCGTATTCGGCGTAACCGCCCCCCGGTGTCAACGCGCAGACCGCGTCGCCCGGCCGCCAGCGCCTGGCCCCCTGGCCGACCGCGACAACCTCGCCCGACACCTCCAGGCCCGGCAGATCGGATGCGCCCGGCGGCGGCGGATAAGCGCCCTTGCGCTGCTGCACATCGGGACGGTTGACGCCGGCGGCGCGCACGCGAATGAGTATCTCGCCTTCGCCGGGCTCCGGCACGTCGCGCTTTTCGGGCTTCAACACCAAGGGCCCTCCAGGCTGCGAAATCGCCACCGCCGTCATTTTCGCCGGTATCTTGTCTCCGTTAGCCATTCTAGGCATCCTCTTTGGGGTCGGCCCTGCCCGCGGGCGATTGCATCGCCGCCCGCCTGTTATGTAGTCTGGCGGCCAATCAGGCAAATTGGAGATGCGACGATGGCGATCTTCGAGGACGAACCGAAAAAGCCCGCGAACAGGCACGAGATCGGCAAGGATCTTTCGCTGCTGTCCGTCTCGGAGCTTGCCGAACGGATCGGGCTATTGCGCGAAGAGATCGCCCGGCTGGAAGCCGAACTGAACGCCAAGAGCGCGACCAAGAGCGCGGCGGAAGCGCTTTTCAACCGTCGATAGTCGCACCGCCGCCGCCGGAACGCCTCAAAGGGCGGTATGTTCGGGGCTGATTCTCCTCCAGCCGGACCAGCGCATGTTCATGTTCGCCGCCTACCGACCGATCCTCTCGCTCCTGCGCGGCACGGCCTTCCTGCTTGCGGCGTCCGGCCTGCACGGACTGCTTCTGCCGTTGAGAGGCCAGGAGGAAGGGTTTTCGACGGCCGTGCTCGGCCTTTTGGGAACCGCATGGGCGGGCGGCTTCGTCGCCGGCTGCTTCTTTGCGCCGCGCCTTGTGCGGCGCGCCGGCCATGTCCGCGCCTTCGGTGCATTCGCGGCTTCCGGCGCGATCGTCGCATTGCTGACGGGACTGCTCATCAACGAGCCCGCCTGGATCGTGCTGCGCGCCTTCACCGGCTTCACCATGGCCGGCGCCTTCATGGTCATCGAAAGCTGGCTCAACGAGAAGTCCACCAACGAGAACCGCGGCACCGTGTTCGGCCTCTACATGATGGTCACATACGCTTCCATCATGGCCGGGCAGATGATCGTGGCAGCAGGCGACGTGAAATCCGCCTCGCTGTTCATGGTGGCCGGCATCTTCTTTTGCCTGTCGCTCATCCCGACAGCGGTTTCGACCGCCGCAACCCCCAAGCCGCTGCAGGACGTGTCGCTCGATCTGAAGGGGCTTTACGCCAATTCGCCTGTCGCCTCCGTCGCCTGCGTGCTGATCGGCATCGCCAATGGGGCATGGGGCACGCTCGGGGCGGTCTATGGCGCGCGGATCGGCATCTCGACCCCCGAGATCGCGTTGATGATGAGCCTCGTCGTGGTCGCCGGCGCGGCCATGCAATTGCCAGTCGGGCGGGTTTCCGACAAGACCGACCGCCGCTTCGTCCTCGCCGCCGCTTCGCTGGGATCGGCGGTGTTCGCGCTCCTGGTCTTCGTGGCGACGCCGCGCTCGGGCGTCTTCGTCATCGCAATGACGGCCTGCTACGGTGCGCTTGCCTACACGCTCTATTCCCTCGCCGTCGCCCACGCCAACGACCACGCCAGTCCGGAGGATTTTGTCAAGGTCTCGGGTGGCCTGCTGCTGCTCTACGGCTTCGGGACCATGATCGGTCCGGTGATTGGCGCCGTGCTGATGGGCTCGATGCGGCCGGAGAGCCTGTTCCTGGCCACCGCGCTCGCCCATTTCACGCTTGCCGGCTACACCGTGCTTCGCATCGGCCGCCGTGCGCCGGTCCCGGTAGAGGACCGCGAAGCCTTCAAGACGCTGCCTTCCGAGCGCGGTGTGACGCCCGAGGCAGTGCGGCTCGACCCGCGCACGCCGGCCGAACAAGACAGTTGAGATTTGGCGATTATTGCCTCACAAAGAGCGATGATCCTGACAGATGCTTTCGTGGCCATTGCGGATCCCAACCGGCGCCATCTCCTGGAGGAGTTGCGCCGCGGCCCGAAGACCGTCGGGCAATTGGCGTTAGGTCTGCCGGTCTCGAGGCCCGCCGTATCGCAGCACCTGAAGGTCCTGCTCGACGCCGGACTGGTCAATGCCCGTCCCGAGGGCGCGCGCCGCGTCTATGCCGTCAGCGAACACGGTTTCCTCAAGCTCAATATCTGGCTGGATCAGTTCTGGCAGGCTTGAACGCCCGCGGGACGGTTTTCCGCCGCAAAAATCACAGCCCTGTCACCCGCACCGGCAGCGCCTGAATGACAAGATAATAGCCCCGGCGACACGGCGTGCCGCCGGCAAGCTGTCCGCGCCTTATGGGCGCGCTGTCTTCAGCCTTAATGTTTCGTGGGATTTGCCTTCAGTTTCTCAATCTCGTCCTTGAGTGCCAACTTGCGCCGCTTCAGAGTCACGATTTCCAGGTCGTCCACGGAAGGATGGGTCATCGCCTGGTCGAGTTCGCGTTCGATATCGCCGTGTTTCCGCTGCAGCTCTTCAAGATGGTTTGCAAGAGACATGATTGGTTCTCCCTTTCATGGATTTCCTCGGACAATACGCGTCACGGGCGCGTCCACCGCTGGGCGCTCCATGACGGTACGATGACAGTGTGCCACCAGATGGTTTGGATGTCGAATGCGTGTTCGTAGGATTTCCTGAAAGCTCGAAATGTGCTAAGGGCTGCGCGCCGGGCGGCTTGGTCCTCCGGACCCGCCCTGATTGGCGCAACGTGGGCGCCGGAACCCTACAGACGGTACATAATGTCGGACCAGGAACAGACCGAGATTCGTCTTGAGTTTGCGAAGCTGAAGCAGGAACACGCGGACTTCGACGCCGCGATCAACGCCATGATCGCGACCTCCTGTGATCCGCTGCAGATCCAGCGCATGAAGAAAAAGAAGCTGATCCTGAAGGACAGGCTCTCCAAGCTCGAAGACAAGATAATCCCTGATATCATCGCCTGACAGGGCGGCGAGAGGCTGGCGCTGTCCTTGCGGCAGGCGCGGATTTCCGTTATTCGCCACCCTTCAACCGGCCGGGGATCGAGTTTGAGCAGCAGAAGCGCCGACGTAGCGATCATCATGGGCAGCCAATCAGATTGGGCGACCATGTCGCATGCCGCCGAAACGCTCGCAGCGCTCGGCGTCTCCCACGAAAAGCGCATCATCTCGGCGCACCGCACGCCGGAGCGCCTCTACGATTTTGCCCGGGGCGCCAAGGCGGCGGGATTCAAGATCATCATCGCCGGCGCCGGCGGCGCGGCCCACCTGCCCGGCATGACCGCAGCGCTGACGCCACTGCCGGTGTTCGGCGTGCCGGTCGAGATCGAAGGCGCTTTCCGGCCAGGATTCGTTACTGTCCATCGTCCAGATGCCGGCCGGAATTCCTGTTGGCACGCTCGCCATCGGCAAGGCCGGAGCCATCAACGCAGCGCTGCTGGCCGCCGCCGTGCTGGCGCTCGGCGACCCGGAACTCGCAGCCAGGCTCGATGCATGGCGGGCCGCTCAGACGGCGAAGGTGGCCGACGCCCCCACGGACGCATCGTGACGCAAGCCCTCGTAGCAGGCTCGACCATCGGCATCATCGGCGGCGGCCAGCTCGGCCGCATGCTGGCGATGGCGGCGGCCCGGCTCGGCTACCGAACGATTATTCTCGAACCGCAGGCAGACTGCCCGGCCGCGCAGACCGCCAACCGGCAGATCGCTGCCGCCTATGACGATCGCGCCGCACTCGCCGAATTGGCTGCCGCTTGCGACGTGGTCACCTACGAATTCGAGAATGTTCCGGTCGAAGCGGCGAAATTCCTGGCTGCGGCCGTGCCGGTGCACCCGCCGGCCCGCGCGCTTGAAGTCGCCCAGGACCGCCTCGCCGAAAAGACCTTCCTGAACGGCATCGGGATATCCACAGCCGATTTCCGTCCTGTGGATAACGACCGCGACCTGGCGGCGGCGCTGGCGGCGTTCGGCGGCAGCGGAATACTGAAGACACGCCGCATGGGCTATGACGGCAAGGGCCAGCGGGTCTTCCGCGAGTTTGCCGGCGATGTCGCAGGCATTTTCGACGCGATGGGCGGCGTTCCGCTCATTCTGGAGTCGTTCGTTTCATTCGAGCGCGAAATTTCGGTGATCGCGGCGCGGGGCGCCGACGGCGCGTCGGCCGCCTACGATCCGGCGGAAAACATCCACCGCGCCGGCATCCTCCACACCTCCACCGTGCCGGCCTCGATCCGGCCCGACACCGCAAAGGCGGCGGTCGAGGCGGCTTTCGCGATCCTGCGGGCGCTGGATTATGTCGGCGTCATCGGCGTCGAACTTTTCGTGCTGCCCGACGGCAGCATTCTATCCAACGAGATCGCGCCGCGCGTTCACAATTCCGGCCACTGGACCGAGGCCGCGTGCGCCGTCTCGCAGTTCGAGCAGCATATCCGCGCGGTCGCCGGCCTGCCGCTCGGCGACACGCGGCGCCATTCCGACTGCCTGATGGAAAACCTTATCGGCGACGATGTTCTCCGCGCCGAAGCGCTTCTGGCGGAGCCCGACCTTGTCCTGCATCTCTACGGCAAGTCCGAGGTCCGCCCCGGCCGCAAGATGGGTCATTTCACGCGGCTGAAGCCGAGGGGCATTTAGTTGGCTGTGTCGATTATTCCGCACGCACACGCGAAGTGGCGCCGCATGGTTGCTGAGTGGGAAGCGCTCGATCCCGGAACCATGACAAGTCGCAGCGGGCGGTTGACACACGCCAGCCACCTCGTCTATGAGCCAGTCACGAATTTGGGCGCGCTCTTGGGCGCGTCTTTTAGTTAGGCCCGATAAGGCCCCATTCGACAGGCAAGACCATGAAGATCAAAAACTCGCTCAAGGCCCTCAAGGGTCGCCATCGCGACAACCAGCTGGTTCGCCGCAAGGGCCGCGTCTACATCATCAACAAGACCGCGCCGCGCTACAAGGCTCGCCAGGGCTGATCGCGCCTTCACGCGAAATTCAGTTTGACGTTCTGCGGCGCGGGGTTAGATTCCGCGCATGCGGAACTTTTTTGCATTTCTGCCAGCAGTTGCCCTTACGATCGCGCTAGCACCTGCCAGCGCTGCCGAAACGGCGGCTCCTCCCCCCACTGAACCAGTTGCCGTCGCGAAGCCCGAAAACCGCCTCGAAACGCTGTATGGCGAGTTGAAGCGCCAGCGAAACGAAAAGGCGGCCGAGCGCATCGCCTCCAGGATTTTCGAGGAGTGGAACCACTCCGGCAGCGCGTCCATCGATCTGATGATGCTCTGGTCGCAAAAGGCCATCGAGGCGGAGAAGTTCGACGTCGCCCTCGATTTCCTCGACCAGGTAGTGACGCTGTCGCCCGATTTCGCCGAGGGCTGGAATCGCCGCGCCACCGTCCACTTCATGATGCGCAGTTTCGGCAAGTCGATGGCCGACATCGACCGCACGCTGCAGCTCGAGCCGCGCCATTTCGGCGCGCTGGCCGGCATGGCGCAGATCATGAAGGAGCGCGGCAGCAAGGAACTGGCGCTTGAAGCATACCAGCGGGTTCTCGACATCTATCCTATGATGCGCAGTGCCCAGAACGAGGTCGCAACCCTTTCGGAAGAACTCGCCGGCGAAGGCATCTGAGGCGTCCCGGCGAGGACGCATATTCGTTTCGATTCGATTTCAGCTCCCGTTTCCGCTCCCTCCGGCCGAACATCTCCTGCGTGAACCTGATCTACGCCCTCGTCGCCTTTCTGCTCGCGCTGATGCTGGTTCTGGCCGGCGTCACTCGCATCGGAACGTGGCTGATCGAACGCCGCAATCCTCCCGTGGGCAGTTTCGCCGAAATCGACGGGGCCCGCCTGCACTACGTCCATGTGCCTGCGCCGGAAAATCCCGACCTTCCGCCGATTGTCTTCATCCACGGCGCCAGCGCCAATCTCCGAGACCAGATGATACCGCTGAAGCCGCTCCTGGAGGGTCGGGCGGAGATGCTGTTTCTCGACCGTCCCGGACACGGCTGGTCGGGCCGCGGGTCAGGCAACAATGAGAGCCCACCTGCGCAGGCCGCCACGATCGCAGCCCTGATGGACCAGCTCGGCATCGGGAACGCGATTATTGTCGGGCATTCCTTTGGAGGCTCGATCGCTGCCGCATTCGCGCTCGGCCATCCTGAGAAGACGCGCGGGCTAGCGTTCGCCGCCGCCGCCACCCATCCGTGGCCGGGCGGCAAGACTTCCTGGTATTACCATCTGACGACGATCCCCGTGCTCGGCCTGCTGTTTTCGGAAACCCTGGCAAACCCGATGGGTTCGCGGCGCATCGTCCAGTCCGCAACCTGCGTCTTCGCGCCCAATCCGGTGCCGGAGGCCTATCTCGACGATGCGGCGATCTCGCTGGTTCTGGAGACCCCGCGCCTTCCGCTCCAACGCGGTCGATGTCGAGGGGCTGTACCGCCATGTGCTGGAAGCCGCGCTGCGCTACCGCGAGATCGCGGCTCCGACAGTGATCATCTCAGGCGACTACGACACCGTCGTCTATGAGGAGTTGCACTCGGTGGGGCTTGCCCGCGACATCCCCGGCGCGGAACTCGTGTGGGTGAAGAATCTCGGCCACAAGCCGGACTGGATCGCGCGCGACCTGGTTGTCGCGGCGATCGAGAAAGCCGCCGGGATCGATCGCGACCTTCCCGCTGCCGCCCGTGTGGTAGAGGCGCGGATCGCCGCCGACCGCTCCGGCGAAGGCGTCTGCATCAACGAGAAGGCGCCGACGGCGGAGCCGGAGTTGGCGCCGGAATAGCGAATAGCGAATAGCGAATAGCGAATAGCGAATAGCGAGAAAGTATCTCGCGGCGAGCGCGAACAAGGAATTTTTCTTCCCTATTCGCTATTCGCTACTCCCTATTTGCTACGTTCCTTCACACCCCATGCCCGTCCGTCCCAACATATGCGATCCGCAGCATGTTGGTGGCGCCCGGCGTGCGCAGCGGCACGCCGGCGGTGACGATCACGCGGTCGCCGGAACCCGCGAACGTCTCGGCATAGGCGATGCGGCAGGCGCGGTCGACCATGTCGTCCAGGTCGACGGCGTCCGGCGTGACCACGCAATGAGTGCCCCAGACCAGCGACAGCCGCCGCGCCGTCTCGACGACCGGCGACAGCGCGATGATGGGCACCTGCGGACGCTCGCGCGCGGCGCGCAGGCCAGTCGTGCCGGAGGCGGTATAGGTGACGATCGCAGCCAGTTTAAGCGTCTCGGCGATCTGGCGGGCCGCGAGCGAGATGGCGTCCGCGCCGGTCGCTTCCGGCTCGGAGCGTTGTGCATTGATGATGCCGGGGAAGGTCGGATCCTGCTCCACCTTCTCGGCGATCCGGTTCATCGTCGCAACGGCTTCAACCGGATATTCGCCAGCCGCAGATTCGGCCGACAGCATGATCGCGTCGGCGCCTTCGAATACGGCGGTGGCGACGTCCGACACCTCGGCGCGGGTCGGCACCGGGGCGGATATCATCGATTCCAGCATCTGGGTGGCAACGACCACCGGCTTGCCGGCGCGGCGGCAGGCGCGCGTGATCTGCTTCTGGATGCCGGGCACCGCCTCGAGCGGCATTTCGACCCCGAGATCGCCGCGCGCCACCATGACGGCGTCCGAAAGCTCGATGATCTCGGCGAGCCGCGCGACGGCTTGAGGTTTTTCGATCTTGGACAGGAGCAGCGCCCGGCCGCGCGCGATCTTGCGCGCTTCGGCGAGATCCTCGGGGCGCTGGATGAACGACAGCGCCACCCAGTCCACGCCTGTGGACAGGACGGCATCGAGGTCGGCTCGATCCTTTTCGGTGAGCGCGCCGACCGGCAGGTCTGTGTCGGGCAGGCTGACGCCCTTCTTGTCCGAAATCCTGTTGCCGGCGATCACCGTGCAGACGATGGATCTGCCGTCGCTTCTGACGGCCTTCAGCTCCAGCTTGCCGTCGTCGATCAGCAGGCGGTGGCCCGCTTCAACGGAAGTGAGGATTTCCGGATGCGGCAGGTGCACGCGCGAGGCGTCTCCGAGCGCCGGATTGTCATCGAGCGTGAACGTCTGGCCCGCTTCGAGCGACACCTTGCCTGCCGCGAATTTGCCGACCCTGAGCTTCGGTCCCTGGAGGTCCGCCAGTATGCCGATGGGGCGGCCGAGCTTGGCTTCGACGGAGCGGATGCGCTCGACCAGCGTCCGCATCAGCGGATGATCGGTATGGCTCATATTGATGCGGAATGCGTCGGCGCCGGCCTGGAAGAGCTTTTGGATCATTTCCTCGGATGAGGAGGCGGGACCGAGCGTGGCGAGTATCTTGACCTTGCGGCTGCGTCTCATTGAGGGGGTGTTCCCGTGACGGCGGTGGCGCCGTCCGTTGCGGGCTCGTCGGTGAGCTGGACCATCCAGCTCGCCTGCTCGCCCGTGTCGTATTCCTGGAAACCGGCGCGCTGGAAACCGCGAGCGACGCAGTCGTTGACGCCGGCGATCTTGAACTCTTTTTCGGCCACGCACATGTTGATCGGGCCGTCCCAGCGCCCGCCGCGCTCCGCGTCTTCCGCATATAGATAATAGAACCGCGACGACAACGGGCCTTCGATGAGCGTCTTGCAGGACGAGCCTTCAATGTGCCACCAGCCCTCGGTCACCCAGCCGGCCTTGGCGCGGTAGCCGATGCCGACGCCAACGAGATTCTGCGTGGCGTTGCAGACGCGGAAATCGGCAAATGCGGCGGTGGCGGAAAAAAGCGGGACAACCAGGGCAAGGGTCAGCGCAGCCAAGGCGGAGCGAACCCGCGTGCCTCCGGCCATGAACATTCCCAAACTCCTCGATCGCGCGGCAATCATCTTCGAAGCCCCTTTTCGGAAAAGTCCGGGCGCATGTCAACGCGCGCAACCGGGCCTATCCAATCGATTTAGAGGCCGCCGCGCAGCGCTTCGTTCCGCCCGTTGCCGATTTCGGCCAAAAAGATTGGCGAAACAACGGCGTTGCGCAAGACAACGCTTCGTGGAAAGACAGCCGAACTCCTTCAACGACCGGTTTCCGGGACGCTTCCAGCCCATGCGATCTGCAGTTTTCGCTCCTTTCGAGATCATCGACGGCGACCGCAAGCGCGGCATGGTTCTGTTGGCCGACCATGCGCGGCGCGAGCTGCCCGAGGAATATGCCGGCCTGGGACTGCCGGCGGAAGAATTCCAGCGCCACATCGCCTATGACATCGGCGTCGAGATGGTGACGCGCAAGCTCGCGGCGCTCACCGGCGCGCCGGCGGTGCTGGCCAACTTTTCAAGGCTGCTGATCGACCCGAACCGCGGCGAGGACGACCCGACGCTGATTCGCCAGCTCTATGACGGCACGGTTGTGCCCGGCAACTATCCCATGGCCGAGGAAGAGCGCGAAAGGCGGCTCGAACGCTACTACCGGCCCTATCATGAAGCAGTCGGCGCGCTCGTTTCTTCGGTGGCGAAAGAATCGGGCGCGGCGCCTTTCATCTTCTCCGTACATTCCTTCACGCCGATCATGCAGGGCCATGTGCGCCCGTGGCAGGTCGGCGTGCTATGGGACATGGACCATCGCGCCGCTTGGCCGCTCATCGAGATGCTGGCAGCGGACCACACACTGACCGTCGGCGACAACGAGCCCTATGACGGCGCGCTGCGCGGCGACACCATGTTCCGGCATGCCATCGTCAACGGCTACGCGCATGCGCTGATCGAGATCCGCCAGGATCTGATTGCCGAACAAGCCGGCGCCGACGATTGGGCGGCGAGGCTCGCCCCGATCGTTGACGCCATCAACGCCCGCTCCGATATACACGAGGTAAGGCAATTCGGCTCGCGTACCGGGCCGGTGTGAAGGATCCTTCCCATGACGCAATTGACCGACGAGCAGAAGCGCGATTTCGAGGCGGCGGCCTTCCGCACACTGGTCGAGCATCTGCGGACCCGCAGCGACGTTCAGAACATCGACATGATGAATCTTGCCGGCTTCTGCCGCAACTGCCTGTCCAACTGGTACGGCGACGCTGCAAACTCAGCCGGCGTCGACATGTCCAAAGACGAATCGCGCGAAATCATCTACGGCATGCCCTATGCCGAATGGCAGGCGCTCCACCAGACCGATGCTTCCGAGGCCAAGAAGGCCGAGTTCGAAGCCAGGCGCCCCAAGGACCACTGAGTTTCTCTTCCTCTCCTTGGGAGAAGGATTCCGCCCTTGACCCCTCTCGCGCCATCGGGCATCGAACGCTCCACCTTGAGCCGCGAGTCGCGGACCCCTTCCCCTGGAGAAAAGCATGGCCGACGAGATCACCGAAACCAGCCAGACTGTTGCCGCCGGCCAACTCCGCGCCTTCATCGAGCGCGTCGAGCGGTTGGAAGAGGAAAAGCAGACGATCGCCGATGACATCAAGGAGGTGTTCGCGGAAATGAAGGGCACCGGCTTCGACACCAAGGCGGTCCGCACCATCATCCGGCTGCGCAAGAAGGATCAGGCCGAGCGCCAGGAAGAGGAAGCGATCCTCGACCTCTACAAGGCCGCCCTCGGCATGGAATGAGGCCGGATGCTGGCGTGGGCGGCCTTTGACCGCCTTCCCAGCGTTCCGGATTCACCTGAAGGCGATCATGCTGACTATGATGAAGACCGGAATCAACACGGCACCCGACCACAGCATGTAGCCGAAGAAGCTCGGCATGCGCACGCCTTGCTGGCGGGCGATGGCGTAGACCATGAAATTGGGCGCGTTGCCGATATAGGTGTTGGCGCCCATGAACACCGCGCCGGCAGAAATCGCCGCAAGCGTGGTGCCGAGCGTGGTCATCAGCGTCTCCGGATCGCCGCCGGCGAGTTCGAAGAAGACCAGGTAGGTCGGCGCATTGTCTAGGAATGACGACAGCAGGCCGGTCATCCAGAAATAGGCGAAATCGTTCGGGCCGCCGTCGGGGCCGGTCACCAACGCCACGAGCGGCGCGAGCGCGCCTTCCGCGCCGGCCCGCAGGATCGCGATGACCGGGATGATGCAGATGAAGATCCCGGCGAACAGCTTCGCCACCTCCAAAATTGGTCCCCAGTTGAAGCCGTTGGCGCGGCGGTATTCTTTCTTCGTGACATAGAGCGAGATCAGCGCCAGCGCCACGATGATGCCGTCGCGCACCAGGTTCTGCAGCTCCACCTCCACGCCCTCGAAGGTGAAGGCGGTTCCCGGCTTCCACACCGCGGACATCAGGATCGCAGCAATCACGCCGGCAAGCAGCGGAATGTTGGCGAGGCCGCGAAGGCGCACCTTGGTGTCGGGCGTCGGATCCTTGATCTTGGGCATGCCCTCCTCGCGAAGGTGCAGGACGATGTCGATCACGACGAAGGCGGTAAGCACGAGCGCGCCGACGATCAGCGTTTGGGCCCACAGATTGGCCGTCGTCCAGAAAAAGTCGACGCCGCGCAGGAAGCCGACGAACAGCGGCGGATCGCCGAGCGGTGTCAGCGAACCGCCTATGTTGGAAACCAGAAAGATGAAAAACACCACGACGTGGGCGTTGAGCGGCCGGTTGTCATTGGCCCGGATCATCGGTCGGATCATGATCATCGACGCGCCGGTGGTGCCGACGACCGAGGCGAGGCATGCGCCTATGACCAGCAGCACGGCGTTCATGGCCGGCGTGCCGTGAATGTTGCCCGCGACGAGTATGCCACCCGAAATGGTGAACAGCGCAAACAACAGGATGATGAACGACATGTACTCGAGGAGCACCGTATGCAGGACCGCCACGGTCGTTGCTTCGGTCCCGAACGACAGCGCCATCGGCACCACGACCAGCGCCGACCAGACGGCGGTGATCTTGCCGTAGTGGTGCTCCCAAAAATGCGGGTAGAGCAGCGGGCCGGTGGCGATCGAAAGCAGGATGCCGGCGAAAGGCAACGCCCAGAGAAGCGACATTGTCTCGCCGGGCAGGCCGTGTACTTCCGCTGCCGCGGCCGGACTTGCGGTCGCCGTCAAGGCAAGGACAAGTGCGCCGGCGGCCGCCGCCGCATTGCTCGAGACCCGCATTCGATTCATTCTCCCCGCATTGCGATAGCCGGCGTCTAGCATGGCAGGATGCGAGCGCCAAATCGCTCCGTCCCCCTTTGACAACGCGCCGCGCCCGGCCGATTAACGGGGCCTGAAAGTAGCAGCGCAAGGCAGGCCGGGAATGTCGTTTTTTGCGTCACGCTGGCGCGGCGAAGCGCCGCTCGATCGCCTGTTCTGGCGCGACATGGTGCTGGTCGGCACCTTGCTGAATTTGCTGACGACCGCCGCTGCGATTCTGATGCTCGGGCTGAAGGCACCGATGGCGGCTGTGCTTGCGGTGCATTTTTTGCCCCTGCCCTACAATCTGTTCCTGTTCGCCGCCGTCTGGCGCACGGCTGACGCCACGGGCAATGCCAGGGCTGCCTTCTTCAGGAGCGGCGCGCTTCTGTGGCTGGTCGCCGCGACGGTCATCTGACGCGATCAGGCGATGGCGGCGAGATAGCGGTCGACCGACACGGCAACCGCCTGCTTGCCGCCGCCGATCACGTTGGTGTTCCACCAGGCGCCGTAAATGTCGTCGAAATCGAACGGCTCGACCGCTGCGGCGATCTTGCGTACGGCCGCCGCGTTCAGCGGGATGTGGTTCGGATAGCTGTACATGAAGCTGACATGGCGGCGGGTCGGCACGACCTGCAGAATGTCGCCGGCGAGGAGGGCGTTTCCCCGGCCGCGCTTCCAGTGCAGCACCTGGCCGCCTGCGAAATGCCCGCCGCAACGGATGAGCGTCAGCGACGGGTTGATGGCGAGCGTTTCGCCTTCCCAGCTGACGATCGACGGATGCGGCCGCATGATCCACTGGCGGTCGTCGGAATGCAGATAGATCGGCACGCCGCCGAAGGCTTCGCTCCAGTCGACCATCACCGAGTAATAGTGGCTGTGCGAGATGGCGATCGCCTGCAGACCGCCGCGCCGCGTGATCTCGGCCACCGCCTCGTCGCTTACCATCGAGACGCAGTCCCACAGGACATTGCCGTGCGGCGTTTCGGCGAGCAGCGCGCGCTGGCCGATGGCGAAGCGCGGCTCGATGCCGAAGGCGAGCACGCCGGCATCCTCCCGCATCACTAGATTGTGGCTGTCCGCCAGCTCCCGCGCGGTGGTCCAGGCCTGGCCCTCCCAGCGCACATATTGCCGCTCATCCTCGCAGACCGGGCAGCGCTCGGGCGGCGTATCGCGTTTCGCGAACTGGACGCCGCATTGCATGCAGATGAAGCAGGTCATGCCGCTCTCAGGCAGCCGGCTCGAAGTTGAGCGCCACGCCGTTGATGCAATAGCGCTGGTAGGTCGGCGGCGGCCCATCCGGGAAGACATGGCCCAGATGGCTGCCGCAGCGGGCGCAGTGGACTTCGGTGCGCGCCATGCCGAGGCTGCGGTCGGTCGTCGTCTCCACGGAACCCGGAACCGGGTCGTTGAAGCTCGGCCAGCCGGTTCCGCTTTCGAATTTCAGCTTAGATTCGAACAGCGGCTGGTCGCAGCCGGCGCATTTGAAGGTGCCGGCGCGCTTCTCATAGAGCAGGGCGCAACTGCCGGGGCGCTCGGTGCCGTGCTGGCGCATGATGTAATATTGCTCAGGTGTCAGCTTCGCACGCCATTCGGCGTCGGTGCGGGTGACGGGGTAGCGATGCTCGTCCATTTGACCTCCTGCCTTTGCGGCTTGCTGTCGCCTCAACATAGGTATTCGTCGTGGGTGCGCCTAGCCTGCGGTGCGTCCTTCAATGCTTCCTCGACAGTTCCCTGGTCGCGCTTTCCAGCCCGGCCAGGGTCAGTGGATACATGCGGTTGGCAAATATCTCGCGGACGATGGCGATCGAATGCGTGTAGCCCCAGTGCTTCTGGGTAATTGGATTCACCCACACCGCATTCGGCCATTGCTGGAGCACGCGGGCGAGCCAGAGCGCGCCGGCTTCCGCGTTCCAGTGCTCGACGGAGCCGCCGGATTGCGCGATTTCATAGGGGCTCATCGAGGCGTCGCCGACGAAGATCACCTTGTAGTCGTGGCTGTATTTGTGGAGCACGTCGAAGGTCGGGATCACCTCGGAATGACGGCGGCGATTGTCCTTCCACACACCCTCGTAGAGGCAGTTGTGGAAATAAAAATATTCGAGCTGGCGAAACTCCGCCCGGACCGCCGAAAACAACTCTTCCACCACCTTGATGTGGTCGTCCATCGAGCCGCCGACATCGAAGAACATCAGGAGCTTGACCGCATTGCGCCGCTCCGGTCGGGTCTTGACGTCGAGATAGCCGTGCTCGGCGGTGGCGTGGATGGTGCCGGGCAAGTCGAACTCCTCCTCAGCACCCTCGCGCACCCAGCGGCGCAAGCGCTTCAGCGCGATCTTGATGTTGCGCGTGCCGAGTTCGACGGAATCGTCGAAATTTTTGAACTCGCGCTTATCCCAGACCTTTACCGCGCGTCGGTGGCGGCTTTCGTGCTGGCCGATCCTGACCCCTTCGGGATTGTAGCCATAGGCCCCAAACGGCGAGGTGCCGCCCGTGCCGATCCATTTCGAACCGCCCTGATGCCGCCCCTTCTGCTCCTCCAGCCGCTTCCTTAGCGTCTCCATCAGCTTCTCGAAGCCGCCCAGCGCCTCAACCAGCTTCTTCTCGTCGTCTGTCAGGTGCTTTTCGGCCAGGCGGCGCAGCCATTCTTCCGGGATGTTCGCGACGTCGATCCCCGCCTCGCCGGAGACCGCCTCGACGCCCTTGAACACGTGCGAGAATACCTGGTCGAAGCGGTCGATGTGGCGCTCATCCTTCACCAGCGCCGACCGGGCGAGATAATAAAATCCCTCGACATCGTACTGGACCAGCCCCGCATCCATGCCTTCGAGCAGCGTCAGATATTCCCGCAGCGAGACGGGAATTTTCGCGACCTTCAGTTCGAGGAAGAAGGGGATGAACATGGGGTCCAGACCCTAGTGCGGCGGCAACAAATCGTATTCGATGAAGCCCGTCCTTCGCGCCACGCGGTCGTAGAGTTTTCGCGCGGTGGCGTTGGTCTCGTGGGTCATCCAGTAGACATTGGCGACGCCCCTGGCCTCTGCGTGGCCGCGGACTGCCTCGATCAGCGCCGCGCCTGCGCCTGAGCCCCGCGCGTCCGGATCGGTGAACAGATCCTGCAGGTAGCAATTGCCCTCCAGCGACCAGCAGGAGCGGTGATAGAGGAAGTGCACCAGGCCGACAGGCTTGCCGTCGAGGAACGCCAGAAAACCTTTCGGCTCGAATTCGCCTTCGGTGAACAGCCGCTTCCACGTCGTCTGGTAGACCTCCTCCGGCACCGTCGCCTCGTAGAAGGTGAGGTAGTCGGTCCACAGCCGCCGCCATTCGGCATGGTCGGACTGCTCGAGCGGGCGGATGGTGATTGCGGTCATTTTCTCTACCCCTGCCTTCGCGCCATGAATGCCAGCCGCTCGAAGAGATGCACGTCCTGCTCGTTCTTCAAAAGCGCGCCGTGCAGTTTCGGCAGCGCGTTCTTCGGGTCGGCCCGCAGATCCTCCGGTGCGATGTCGTCGGCCACGAGCAACCGTATCCAGTCGAGCGCTTCGGAAGTGGACGGCTTCTTCTTGAGGCCGGGCACGTCGCGGATCTCGTAGAACTGCGTCAGCGCCGCGCGCACCAGGTTCTGCTTGATGCCGGGATAATGCACGTCGACGATTTTTGTCAGCGTCTCGGCGTCGGGAAAGCGGATGTAGTGGAAGAAGCAGCGGCGCAGGAAAGCGTCGGGCAGCTCCTTCTCATTGTTGGAGGTGATGATGACGATCGGCCGGTTTTCGGCGCGGATCGTCTCGCCGGTCTCGTAGACGAAGAACTCCATGCGATCGAGTTCCTGCAGGAGGTCGTTGGGAAACTCGATGTCGGCCTTGTCGATCTCGTCGATCAGCAGCACCACCTTGCGATCGGCGGCGAAGGCGTCCCAGAGCTTGCCGCGCCTGATGTAGTTGCGGATATCGTTGAAACGCTCGTCGCCGAGCTGGCTGTCGCGCAGCCGCGACACCGCGTCATATTCGTAGAGCCCCTGCTGCGCCTTGGTCGTCGACTTGACGTGCCACTCGATCAGGTCGAGGCCGAGAGCGGCCGCCACCTGCCGGGCAAGCTCGGTCTTGCCGGTACCGGGCTCGCCCTTGACCAGCAGCGGCCGCTCCAGCGCGATCGCCGCATTGACAGCCACCATCAGATCCTTTTCGGCGACATAGGCCGCCGTGCCTTCAAAACGCATTCGCTGCTCCATGTTTTGCGCCGGACAGTAGGGTCGGGTGCGGGAGAGGGCAAGGGTGCCGGCGAAGGGGAGGTGGTAGGGCGCGGTAGGGCTGGGGGAGTATCTCCCTTCTCCGCTTGTGGGAGAAGGTGGCCGACCCTGAGCTTGTCGAAGGGGCGGTCGGATGAGGGGTGTTGGACGGAGTGCCACGTCCATTGTTAGTCGCATTGTGAGAGCTCAATCTTCGCCGCCTCATTTCTTCCAACACCCCTCATCCGCCTTCACTTCGTTCAGGCACCTTCTCCCACAAGGGGAGAAGGGAGAGGCATGCACTTCTCCCTCGCCACGCTGCGTTTCCGCCCTGGCTATTGTGGGAAAATGGGAAGACGGGCGGGCAGGAAAGCACCGCACGAATTCGTAAAGAAGAACAGGCACTCCCATGCCCGCCCGTCCGGTGTCTGTCGCCACGGTCGACCGGTCACGCGCCCCGCTCCATGTTCTTTCCATGGACAATGACGCGCGGATGATCCGCCTCCTGTGCGATCACGCATTGGTGCCTGACCCACAGCATGCCGGCCCGTCGGACGCCCTCGGAGACGTGGATACCGAACCCACGCCGGGAGGTCACCGCCATTCTGCCTGATACCCGGTGCGCACCAGGTCCCGCCAGAACGGTGAGGAGATTATGCGCGAGGGGCAGGGGGGTGGGGACAAACGGGGATGCGAAGATTCTTCTCGCCGGCTGTCATGCCATTGATCCGCAACAGTTCTTTTTGCGAACGAGCCGAAATGGAAGTGGATTCTATCCACAGTTGGGTGACAGTGCGTTCCGCGAACCGGCGGCCTGCCCGGCCCTCCGCTATGGCTCCGGGCGTTCGAAGCTCAAAAAGCCAAATCATTGGCTTTTTGCCGGCTTCGCCGGACAGCCCTGCCGGGTCCCCGCTGCTTCGCAGCGTCCCGGCGTTCGCTGCCTTTCGCCCTGCCACCGGCATGGCGAATTCGCGTTCCGCGAACCGGCGGCTCACCCCATGGAATCGATCTTGCGCTGCATGGCGGCGATCTGTTCCTTCAGTTCCTGAAGGTCGTCGGCTTTCGGAGAGGCTTCCTTCTTCGCCGGCTCGGGGGGCGCGGGCGCAGTCGAGCCGGCCGGCGGGAAGGGCGTGAACAGGCGCATCGCATTCTGGAACATCTCCATGTTGCGCCGCGTCTGTTCTTCCAGCGCCTTAAGCGGGGCCGGCATCTTCATCATGTCGATCGGCCCCTTGCCGAGCGCCGACTTCATCTGCTCGCGAAATCGCTCCTGCTCCTTGGCGAAAGCACTCATCGACTGTTCGAGAAAACTCGGCACGATCATCTGCATCTGGTCGCCATAGAAGGCGATGAGCTGGCGCAGGAACGGGATCGGCAGCATGTTCTGGCCGTCCTTGTTCTCCAGCTCGAAAATGATCTGCGTCAGCACCGGATGGGTGATGTCGTCGCCGGTCTTGGCGTCCTGGACGGTGAAATCCTCGCCCTTCTTGACCATCTCGGCCAGGTCTTCCAGCGTCACATACGTGCTGGTGCCCGTATTGTATAGCCGTCGGTTGGCGTATTTTTTTATCACAACCGGATCGTCTTTTGCGGGCATTCACATTCCTCCCAGGAAGTCCCGGGCTTGCGTAAGCAGCCGGTAACGATTGCGCCGCAAACAGGATATGCGCAAAAGCTTCATAATTCCAAGCGCTTTGTGCAGTGCGAAAGCGCATGCTGCAGTCATGCTGCGCAGAACGGCGTCTCACGCCGCACGCCAGCGGTCCGATGCAGGGCAATTCGATTTGACTCGGCTGGTGGAAAGGGCAAGAAAAGCCTGAACCCTGCACCAGCCCGGAGACGAAAATGTCCGCTTCGAACGCAATCGTAGTCGCCAGCGCCGCCCGTACGCCTGTCGGTTCCTTCAATGGCGCCTTCGCCAACACCACGGCGCACGAGCTCGGCGCGGTCGTGATCAAGGAGGTGCTGGCGCGCGCCGGCGTCGACGGGCAGGAGGTCGACGAGGTCATCCTCGGCCAGGTGCTGACTGCCGGCCAGGGCCAGAATCCGGCCCGCCAGGCATCTATCAACGCCGGCCTGCCGAAGGAGACGACGGCCTGGGGCCTGAACCAGGTGTGCGGCTCGGGACTGCGCGCTATCGCGCTCGGCATGCAGCAGATCGCCACCGGCGACGCAAAGATCATCGTCGCAGGCGGCCAGGAATCGATGTCGCTGTCGCCGCACTGCCAGCATATGCGCGCCGGCGTGAAGATGGGCGATTTCAAGCTGATCGACACGATGATCAAGGATGGGCTGTGGGACGCCTTCCACGGCTACCATATGGGCACGACGGCCGAGAACGTCGCCCGCCAGTTCCAGATCACCCGCGAAGCGCAGGACGAGTTCGCGCTCGCCTCGCAGAACAAGGCGGAGGCAGCGCAGAAGGCCGGAAAGTTCAAGGACGAGATCGTTGCGGTGACGGTGAAGGGCCGCAAGGGCGACACCATCGTCGACCAGGACGAGTATATCCGCCACGGCGCAACGATCGAGGCCATGCAGAAGCTGCGCCCGGCCTTCGACAAGGACGGCACGGTGACCGCGGCCAACGCGTCGGGGCTGAACGACGGCGCGGCGGCAACCGTGCTGATGACGGAGGCCGAAGCCTCGCGGCGCGGGATCACGCCGCTGGTGCGCATCGTTTCCTGGGCGACGGCCGGCGTCGATCCGCAGGTCATGGGCACCGGCCCGATTCCGGCCTCGCGCCGCGCGCTGGAAAAGGCCGGCTGGTCGATCTCCGACCTGGACCTGGTCGAGGCCAACGAGGCGTTCGCCGCGCAAGCCTGCGCGGTCAACAAGGACCTCGGCTGGAATCCCGAAATCGTCAACGTCAATGGCGGCGCCATCGCCATCGGCCACCCGATCGGCGCATCCGGCGCGCGCATCTTCAACACGCTGGTCCATGAGATGAAGCGCCGCGGCGCCAAGAAGGGCCTCGCCACGCTGTGCATCGGAGGCGGCATGGGCGTGGCGATGTGCGTGGAGGCGATGTGAAGACGAGCGAATAGGGAGTAGCGAGTAGGGAATTAGCTCCTGGCGATCAGGCATTCTTCCCTATTCGCTACTCCCTATTCGCTACTCGCTAATAAATGGAGGAGGACCACCAATGACCAGAACCGCACTAGTCACCGGCGGATCGCGCGGCATAGGCGCGGCGATCTCGATCGCGTTGAAAAAAGCCGGCTACAACGTTGCCGCGAACTATGCCGGCAATGACGAGGCGGCGAAGAAGTTCACCGACGAGACCGGCATAGCCACCTACAGGTGGTCGGTGGCCGATTACGATTCCTGCGTCGCCGGCATCAAGGCGGTCGAGGAGGATCTCGGGCCGGTGGACGTCCTGGTCAACAATGCCGGCATCACCCGCGACGCGCCGTTTCATAAGATGACGCCGCAGCAGTGGAACGAGGTCATCGGCACCAATTTGAACGGCGTCTTCAACATGACGCATCCGGTGTGGAACGGCATGCGCGAACGCAAATTCGGCCGCGTCATCACCATCTCGTCGATCAACGGCCAGAAGGGCCAGTTCGCGCAGGCGAACTATTCGGCGGCAAAGGCGGGCGACCTCGGCTTCACCAAGGCGCTGGCGCAGGAGGGCGCGCGGGCGGGGATCACCGTCAACGCGATCTGCCCCGGCTATATAGCCACCGACATGGTGATGGCCGTGCCGGAGAAGGTGCGGGAATCGATCATCGCGCAGATCCCGGTCGGGCGGCTCGGCGAAGCGGACGAGATCGCGCGCTGCGCCGTGTTTCTCGCCTCCGACGAAGCCGGTTTCATCACCGGCTCGACGATCACCGCCAATGGCGGGCAATATTTCGCCTGATCGGCGACGCTGATATCGCAAACGCCGGGCCGATTGTGCCCGGCGCTTTCGCGAGAAATCTTGCATCAGCAGGAAATGAAAACGGCGCCACAAGGGCGCCGTTTCTCCGACATGCCGTGGGTTCAGGCCGGCGTGCCGGCGGTCGCGCCGGGACGCTTTTCGAACAGCGCGTTGTTGGCAAGCCCGGCAAGGGCGGCGCCGACGATGGGCGCGACCCAGAACAGCCAGAGCTGCTGGATCGCCCAGCCGCCGACCAGCAACGCCGGTCCGGTCGAGCGCGCCGGGTTCACCGAGGTGTTGGTCACCGGTATCGAGATCAGATGGATGAGCGTCAGCGTCAGGCCGATGGCGATCGGCGCGAAGCCGGCGGGCACGTCGCCCGAGGTGACGCGCAGGATTATCATCAGGAACATGAAGGTCAGCACGATCTCGGCAACGAGCGCCGCGCCCATCGAATAGCCGCCGGGCGAGTGCTCGCCATAACCGTTGGAAGCGAAGCCGCCCGCCAGCGAGAAATCCGCCTTGCCGCTGGCGATGAGATAGAGGACCACCGAGCCCGCGACCGCGCCGACGATCTGGGCGGCGATGTAGGGAACCAGGTCCTTCGCCGGAAACCGCCCGCCGACAAAAAGGCCGACTGAGACGGCCGGATTGAAATGGCCGCCCGAAATGCCGCCGACGGCGTAAGCCATCGTCAGGACCGTCAGGCCGAACGCGAACGATACGCCCAGCAGCCCGATGCCGACATCGGGGAAGGCGGCGGCGAGGACGGCGCTGCCGCAGCCGCCGAAGACAAGCCAGAACGTGCCGAGGAACTCTGCGAAAAGACGCTTGGACATGGTGATTTTCCCTCCTGGTACCACCGCCGAAGAAGGCCACAAAAATGCGAAAAACACAATCGGAGGATGCAACAGGATGCTCCCCGCAAGTCACGCGAGGGCTGTCGGCCAGATGAGGAGAAACGGAGCGTCTGTGCGCTGACGGCACAGCTTCGTTAACGCAAGCGAGGTGCCGTGCGGCGGCGGCGGCGCCGATCCCGGTTTTCTGGACGCCGCTCTCCGCTCCGCCACAAGATGTAGCCATGAACAAAGCCGGAAACCTGCTCGACAAGCGATTCGTCGCCGCTTCGTTCCGCCTTTGATCGAAGCGTTAACGGAATTTGCGTCCGGCGCTGCGTCCGACGCAAGGAACCGGAAAGATTTCGGCGCCGTCCACCGCCATCACCCGTTAGGCGACGGTCGATGGCAGGCGTCGACGGGCAAAGATTAACGCAAGCGGAAAATCCGGTCCGATCGGCCGCAATTGCGATTCACGATGTGGATCGGAAAAACCTGTCAAGGCCCAGATGTTGTGGCGAACAAAGCGGGAAACCGGCGGAATCAGCGATTCGTCGCCGATTCGTTCCGTGTTTGGCCGAGTAGTTAAGCGGGCGCGGAGGAGCGTCCATTGCCGAGTGCGCCTGGATCTGAAACGCACAGGGATTTCAAATGCTTAGGCTTCCGTTGGGCAGCACAGCGACGCGCCTCGCACCCAAAAGTTAACGGTTTCGGCGAAGCGCGTGCTTTTGGCGTGGCGGCGATTCACGATCTGGTGCGCGGAGGGGTCGGCCAAGCTAGATGTTGCCGTGAACAAAGCCTGAATCGCGGCGAGTCACTGATTCGTGTCCGATTCGTTCCAGACTCGTTCCAACGTTAATTTTGATGCTTTTCGCTTTCGTTTCCGGGATTGAAACCCTATTTGTCGCTCATCAGCCGATTGTCGCTCCCGCGGCCCCCGTTTCCCTGCGTTGCGAGACGCCAAGCCGACAAGCCGAGCCAGAAAGGCCGCTTCCCGTTCCGATGAATCTGCAGCAGCCAAAGAACGATCCGCTCATCCTTTCGGGACGAGACGTGACGGCCGTGCTCGGCCCGACCAACACCGGCAAGACGCATCTGGCGATCGAGCGCATGGTGGCGCATGAGAGCGGCGTGATCGGCCTGCCGCTCAGGCTGCTGGCGCGCGAGGTCTATGGCCGCGTCTGCGAAAAGGTCGGGGCGAACAAGGTCGCGCTGGTAACCGGCGAGGAGAAAATCCTGCCGGCCGGCGCGAAATATTCGGTGTGCACGGTCGAGGCCATGCCGCGCGAGACCGACGCCGCCTTCGTGGCGATCGACGAGGTGCAGCTCGCCGGCGATCTCGAACGCGGGCACATCTTCACCGATCGCATCCTGCACCTGCGCGGCCGCCAGGAAACGCTGCTGCTCGGCGCGGCAACGATGCAGGGCATCCTCCAGCGCCTGCTGCGCGGCGTTTCGGTGGTGACGCGGCCGCGGCTTTCGCACCTCGCCTATTCCGGGTCGAAGAAGCTGACGCGGCTGCCGAGCCGCTCGGCCATCGTCGCCTTCTCGGCCGACGAGGTTTATGCGATCGGCGAATTGATCCGCCGTCAGCGCGGCGGCGTCGCCGTGGTGCTCGGCGCGCTCAGCCCGCGCACCCGCAACGCCCAGGTCGCGCTCTACCAGTCGGGCGATGTCGATTTCCTTGTCGCCACCGACGCCATCGGTATGGGGCTGAATCTCGATCTCGACCACGTGGCCTTCGCGCAGAACCGCAAGTTCGACGGCTTCCAGTACCGCAACCTCAACGCCGCCGAACTCGGACAGATCGCCGGCCGCGCCGGGCGGCATCTGCGCGACGGCACTTTCGGCGTCACAGGCCAGGTCGATCCGTTTCCGGACGAACTGGTCGACAAGATCGAGAGCCACGATTTCGATCCGGTCAAGGTGCTGCAATGGCGCACCGCCCATTTCGATTTCTCCAGCATCGATGCCCTCAAACGTTCGATCGACACGACCGCGCCGGTCGAAGGCTTGACGCGCGCCCTGCCGGCGGTCGACAGCCGGGCGCTGGAGCAGCTTTCGCTCGACCCGGAAATCCAGGCGCTTGCCACCGGCCGCGAGCGGGTGGCGCGACTGTGGGAAGTCTGCGCGCTGCCGGACTATCGCAAGATCGCACCGGCGCAGCACTCGGAACTCGTCGCCTCGATCTACCTCGACATTGCGCGCCATGGCCATGTCGACGAAAATTACATGGCCGAACAGGTGCGCCGCGCCGACACGGTCGAGGGCGACATCGACACCCTGTCGCACCGCATCGCGCAGATCCGCACCTGGACCTACGTCTCGAATCGGCCGGGATGGCTTGCAGATCCGCAGCACTGGCAGCAAAAAACGCGCGAGATCGAGGACAGATTGTCGGATGCGCTGCATGAGCGGTTGACGAAACGCTTCGTAGACCGCAGGACTTCCGTCCTCATGCGCCGCCTTAGAGAAAATACGATGCTTGAAGCCGAAATAAGCCCTGCCGGAACAGTCCTCGTCGAAGGCCACCATGTCGGAGAACTACAGGGGTTCCGTTTCACGGCCGATCAGTCCGCCGGCGGCGAAGACGGCAAGGCGATCAAGGCCGCCGCGCAAAAGGCGCTGGCGCTGGAATTCGACAGCCGCGCGGAGCGGTTTGCCGCTTCCGGCAACGGCGACATCGCGCTCGGCTCCGACGGCATCCTGCGCTGGATCGGCGCTCCGATCGGAACGCTCGCCGCGACCGACGACGCGCTCAGGCCGCGCGTCATCCTGCTTGCCGACGAACAGCTCACCGGCCCGGCCCGCGACAAGGTGGCAGCGCGCGCGGAGCGCTTCGTCAACCACCAGATCGACACGGCGCTGAAGCCGCTGATCGAGCTCAAGGGCGCCGAACAGCTCTCGGGCATCGCGCGCGGCATCGCCTTCCAGCTTGTCGAGCATTTCGGGCTGATAAACCGGCGCGAGATCGCCGACGACATCAAGTCGCTCGACCAGGAAGGACGCGCGGGGCTGCGCCGTCTCGGCGTGCGCTTCGGCGCCTACCACGTCTTCGTGCCGAGTCTGATCAAGCCCGGCCCGGCCAGCCTTGTGACGCTGCTTTGGGCTCTGAAGAACGACGGCAAGGACAAGCCCGGCTTCGGCGATGTCGTCCACGCGCTTGCGGCCGGCAGGACTTCGGTGGTCGTCGACCCCACCTTCGACCGCGCATTCTACAAGCTCGCCGGCTTTCGCATGCTGGGACGCCGCGCCGTGCGCGTCGACATTCTGGAGCGGCTTGCCGACCTGATCCGTCCGGCGCTGGCCTGGAAGGCCGGGACCGGCGCGCGGCCCGATGGCGCGTTCGACGGCAGCGCCTTCCTGGTGACGCCGGCGATGATGTCGATCCTCGGCGCCAATGCCGACGACATCGAGGAAATCCTGAAAGGCCTCGGCTATCGCGCCGAGCCGAAGCCGGCGCCCGAGGTGAAGGCACGGCTCGAGGCGCTGGACCAAGCCGCACGCGAGGCGGCGGAAGCCGCCGCCGCGAAGCGGGAAGCAGAGAAGGCGGCGAAGGAAGCCGAGAAAGCAGCAGCGGAAGCCGAGAAGGCTGCGGCCGCCGAGCAGAAGTCCGGCGAGACAGTCGAAGCGCCGATCGCCGCCGACGGTGATATGCCCGCCGCTGGGGCGGATGAAGTGGCCGCAAGCGCCGAAGCGTCCTCCTCGCTTGCGGGGGAAGTGTCTGCGGAGCAGACGGAGGGGCGTGGAGACGACGTGCTCGGTTCTTCGCCACCCGCACCCGAACTGACTGCGTCGGAGGGAGAAGCTGTCGCTTCCGAGCCATTGTCGTCCGCCGCCGAGGCAATCGCGCCGGTTGTGCAGGATGAGCCTGTCGTGGAGGACCAGCCTGCCGAAGCCGAGGCTCCTACGGAAGCCGCCACGCCGCCGCTCGAAGCTGCGACCTGGAGGCCTGATGCGGACGAGTTACCCGCTGACCTGGCTCCGGCTGTGCCCGGACCGGAGAGCGTCGGCGAAGCTGCCGCACCTGCGGCAGAAGTCGATACGGAACACGTGGATGGTGCGGGTTTGAGCTCTGTCGCGGAGTCTGCCGAAGCGACAAACATCAAGCCCGCGCCGAAAGGTGACGGCGAGGAAGCCGAGGAGCCCAAGCCTATCCTTTTGTGGCGGCCGGCCCGGTTCGAGCAGCGGCCGCGCCATCACCGGCAGGACAACCGCCAGCGCCGCGGCCAGCACGACGGCGGCGCCGGAGGCGACGGCAAGGCGCAGGGCGAGCGGACGCAGCGAGACGGCGATCGTCCGCCGCGCAGCGACGCCCGGCCGCCGCGCGAGAATGGCGGCAAGGAGCGTTTCGAGCGCGGCAAGTTCAAGGGCAAGCCGAGCCCCGACGGACAGCAGCGGCCGGATCGCCGCGACAACCGTCCGGGTGACAAGGGCGGCTTCCAAGGCAAGCAGCCGTTCCAGGCAAGGCCACCGCGCGAGGAGCGCCCGGTGCGCGTCGACCCGGATTCGCCCTTCGCCAAGCTCGCTGCGTTGCGCGACCAGCTCAAGAAGTAGATGGTCGCCGAAGGCCGGCAGCGCATCGACAAGTGGCTGTTCTTCGCGCGCGTGGTCAAGTCGCGTTCGCTGGCCGCCAAACTGGCGGTCGCAGGGCGGGTCCGCATCAATGGCGACAAGGCCGGCCAGGCGTCGGATTCGGTTAAGCCAGGCGACGTGCTGACCATCACGCTCGAGCGGCGGATACTGGTCTACAAAGTGCTGCAGCAGGGCAGCCGCCGCGGTCCCGCCGAGGAGGCGCGGACGCTCTACGAGGATTTGTCGCCGCCGCCTGCGCCGAAGGGCGAGGCTCCTCCCGACGCGCTGCCGCCGCTGCGCGAAGCAGGCAGCGGCCGCCCGACCAAGAAGGAGCGGCGCGAGACCGACCGGCTGCGCAACGGCGAGGAATAAAGCGCCGTCCGCACCATCAAGCCGAACGGCCGTGAAATTGCGTTCCGCCTACAGGTCGCTGCGGGGAATGGCCGCCCTTGCAACAGCCCTGTAAAGGCGATACCTCACCGCCCATATTAGTCGAGAAAGCAAGGCTCCGGAGCCGCAGCATGACCTATATCGTCACCGACAACTGCATCAAATGCAAATATATGGATTGCATTGAAGTGTGTCCGGTCGACTGCTTCTACGAAGGCGAGAACATGCTCGTCATCCATCCGGACGAGTGCATCGACTGCGGCGTCTGCGAGCCCGAATGCCCGGCAGACGCGATCAAGCCCGACACCGAGCCGGGTCTCGACAAATGGCTGCAGATCAACACCGAATACGCTTCGAAATGGCCTAATATTACCGCCAAGAAGGAACCGCCCGAGGACGCGAAATCGTTTGACGGCGTAGAAGGCAAGTTCGAGAAGTATTTTTCGGAAAATCCCGGCGAGGGCGATTAGAGCGTCCGTTGCGCGTCCGAAAGGACGCGCGGGCGCTCCGGACTTTGAACCTGCGCATGATCCTTTCAGAAAACCTATTCCGGATTTTGGCGTCATGCGCTAAAACCTTGCCAGCAGGATTTCTTGAGCCGACTGTCATGCCCGGCGTTGTCGCCGCTTGACACGCTGTTGCTTCGCGCGTGCAGCAAATTGTTGATTCTTGCTGGTTTTTGTGATAGGGGTACTAAATATGCCGCTGACACACCGTCGATATATGGCGCTGAGCCTTAATCACTGAAAGGTGAAAACCCCAATCCGGACCAAGGCAACTTGGGCCAGGCAACGCTTATTTCAGGCGGATTGCCCGGGCCTTTGGGCTTTTTCCGGTGGTTTGGTCTGTTTGCGGCACTAGATTCGGCCAATCGGGCCGCAGCAGGTCAGCCGGCACTGCAGCCGGCCCAACAAGGAGTTCACCGCGTATGGCAACCGCAATCCCGCAGAAGAAATCCGCAGTCCGGCACGGGTTCAAGACCAGCGAGTACATCGTTTATCCGGCCCATGGCGTAGGCCAGATCGTGTCGATCGACGAGCAGGAAGTCGCGGGCCACAAGCTTGAACTCTTCGTCATCGATTTCGCCAAGGACAAGATGCGGCTGAAAGTGCCGGTCGCCAAGGCGACCGCGATTGGCATGCGCAAGCTTTCCGAGACGGATTATGTCGACCGCGCGCTCAAGGTCCTGCAGGGCCGCGCCCGCGTAAAGCGCACCATGTGGTCGCGCCGCGCGCAGGAATATGATGCGAAGATCAATTCCGGCGACCTGCTTTCGATCTCGGAAGTGGTGCGCGACCTCTACCGCGCCGAGAACCAGCCTGAGCAGTCCTATTCCGAGCGGCAGCTCTACGAAGCGGCGCTCGACCGCATGGCGCGCGAAATCGCCGCAGTCAACCGCGTCTCCGAAACCGAAGCAGTGCGGATGATCGAGACCAATCTCAACAAGGGTCCGAAGCGCGGCGCCAAGGCCGACAACGAGGAAGCCGAGGTCGCGGAACAGGAAGAGGCCGCATAAGCGCCTTCACCCACGCAATCGACAAGAACCCGGCGGCGACGCCGGGTTTTTTGTTGTCCTGCGACAGCCGGGCCGCCTCAGCTTCAACCAGCATTTCCCGGCCTGCGGATGACGCCGCTTGCCACCCGGCGGCCACGGCCTACAATCGCTGAACCCACACAGACAGGAGCGCCGCCATGGACGAAGACAAATTCAACATGTCGATCCGCAAATTCCTGAAGGAGGTCGGCGTCACCTCGCAGCGGGAGATCGAGGCGGTCGTGCGCGAGGGCAGGACGAGCGGCAACAAACTGCGCGTCCGCATGACCCTGACGGCCGAAGGCACCGATCTGAACCATGTGGTGGACGGCGAGATCAATCTCTCCTGAGTATCTATTGATATTCAGGTGATGCCGGCCTGCAAATGGCTGCTTTCATTGATTCCGGGATAATTAAAACCACTCCGGCCGCATCTTGAGCGTGGTGTCGTCGAGGCTGTCGAGGAGCGCGCGCTGGGTGCGGGTCTTCGGCAGTTCATAGGCGAAGAAATAGCGGCAGGCGGCGAGTTTCCCGTCGAGGAAATCATTGTCCGGTTCGGGAGCGGCGCGCCTGCGCGTCGCCGCCATCGCCTGGCGCAGCCACATCCAGGCGATGACCACATGGCCCATCATGTCGAGGTAGATCGTCGCATTGGCGAGGCCGAGCCGCGCATCCGAGCCGACAGTTCCGGCAAGCTTGCCGGTGGTGGCGACGGCCTCGGCGAGATGCGACGCCAGATCCGCCGCATGTGCGGTCAGCCCCTCGACGCCATGCGCCTGCGTCACATCGGCCATGATCCTTGCGGCGAGCGTCTTCACACCAGCGCCGTTCTCCTGCATCACCTTGCGGCCAAGCAGGTCGAGCGCCTGAATGCCGTGCGTGCCTTCATGGATCGCGTTCAGGCGGTTGTCGCGGTAGAGCCGCTCGACGGGATAGTCGCGTGTATAACCATAGCCGCCGAGCACCTGGATGGCGTGCTTGTTGGCTTCGAGACAGAATTCCGACGGCCAGGATTTCGCGATCGGCGTCAGGAGATCGAGCAGGATGCGCGTCTCGTGGCGCGCCTCCTCGCTGGGTGCGGCCTTGATCGCGTCGACCAGGAAAGCGGCGTAGAGCAGCAGCGCCAGCGAGCCTTCCACGGCGGTTTTCTGGGCCAAAAGCAGACGCCTCACATCGGCATGCTCGATGATCGGAATTTGCGGCGAGGAGGCGTCCTTGCCGTCCGGGTGGCGGCCCTGCAAACGCTCGCGGGCATAGGCCAGCGAGGCGCGGTAGCCGGCCGCGCCGAGGGCTGCCGCGCCGAGGCCGACGCCGATGCGCGCCTCGTTCATCATCTGGAACATGTAGCTCAGGCCCTTGTCGGGCTCACCGACGAGGTAGCCGCGGCACGGGCCGTCCTCACCGAGATTGAGCGCCGCGTTGGTTGCGCCGCGATAGCCCATCTTGTGGTTCAGCCCTGCGAGCGCAACGCCGTTCGGCGAGCCAATTGAGCCGTCGTCGTCGACAAGGAATTTCGGCACGATGAACAGCGAAATGCCCTTCACGCCGGGCGGACTGCCGGGGATCTTCGCCAGGACCATGTGGACGATGTTTTCGGAAATCTCCTGGTCGCCGCCCGAGATCCACATCTTCCTGCCGGTCAGGAAATAGGAGCCGTCCTCCTGCGGCTCGGCCTTTGTCGTGATATCGGCCAGGGAAGAGCCGGCCTGCGGCTCCGAAAGGCACATGGTGCCGAAGAACCGGCCTTCCACCAGAGGCTTCAGGAAGCGCGCCTTCTGCTCGGGCGATCCGAAGGCGTCGATCAGATTGGCCGCGGCCGCAGTCAGGAACGGATAGGCCGCCGTGGCGACGTTGGCCATGGAGAAGATGAAGCCCACGGCGCTGCGCACGGTTTCCGGCATCTGCGCGCCGCCCAGTTCCTGATCGAAGCCGGCGCCGAAAAACCCGGCTTCGCGATAGGCTGCGAGTGCGGCACCGACGCGCTCGTCCATGACCACTTTTCCGTCGGCGAATTTCGGCTCGTTGAGGTCGAGATCTGCCGCATGCGGCAGGAAATGCTCCATCGCGATCTGCTCCGCCGTGTCCAGGACACCGTCGATAGCGGCGCGGTCGTAGTCCGCGATCTGGGCAAGGCGGCGAGGCTCGCCGTGGGGAGAGCGTCGAAAAGCTGGAAGGTGATGTCTGCGCGGTCGACCGAGATCATGGAACATTCCTGGGCACGGGGCGTTGGGAGGCGTCTAGGGCGGTTTGCCTTGAGGTCAAGGCCAAAGCCCCCGACGACGCTCCGCAAACCGGAGCGCGGTCCCCCTTAAAGGATCGGGATTAGTGGAATAGCCGGCAAATGCGCCAGAGTTTGGGAGCGCGGGTATGCGAGACAAAGCCAAGAGAGCGATGATCCGGGCAGCCATGAAGGCGCCTTATCTCGATCGCGGCGAAGAACACGAGCTTGCGCTTCGCTGGAAGCAGCACCGCGACCAGGATGCCATGCACCGCATCACCACAGCGCACATGCGGCTGGTCATCTCCATGGCGATGAAGTTCCGCTATTTCGGCCTGTCGATGGGCGACCTGATCCAGGAGGGCCATGTCGGTCTCCTGGAGGCGGCGGCGCGCTTCGAACCGGAGCGCGACGTGCGCTTCTCGACCTATGCGACATGGTGGATACGCGCATCGATGCAGGACTATATCTTGCGGAACTGGTCGATCGTGCGCGGCGGGACCAGTTCGGCGCAGAAGGCGCTGTTCTTCAATTTGAGACGGCTGCGAGCCAAGCTGGCGCAAGGACCGGAGACCATGTCCGGGACGGCCCTCTACAAGGAAATCTCAACCGCGCTCGGCGTTTCCGAGGCCGATGTGGCAATGATGGATTCGCGCCTGTCGGGCCCGGACACCTCGCTCAACGCACCGCTGGTCGACGATGGCGGCAGTTCGGCCGACCGAATGGACTTCCTCGTTTCGGACGCGCCGCTTCCTGACGAGATCGTCGGCGAGACGATCGACGACGAACGCCGCTCAGGCTGGCTGAGAAATGCGCTGGGGGTCCTCAACGAGCGTGAGATGCGCATCATCGCCGAAAGGCGGCTGCAGGACGAAGGCGCGACGCTGGAGGCGCTCGGCGAGACGCTCGGCATCTCCAAGGAGCGCGTGCGCCAGATCGAGAGCCGGGCGCTGGAAAAGCTGAAATCGGCCCTGGTGAAGGAAAGCCCGGCGTTCCTGTCGTCGGCGGCCTAACTCAGATCACCTGTCGGAAATGATCTTGACCTTGTCGCCGGCCGAAACCGTCGCGCCCGGCGACAGCGCGTTGAGCAGTTTGAACAGTTCAAGTTTCTTGTCGACCCCGGCCATGCGGGCGGCTAGCGATCCGATGGTGTCGCCGGGCTTCACGCTGACCACGCGGATACGCAGCGGCTTGAGCGCCGCCTTTTCGCTGGCGCTCAGCGCCTTGAAGCTGCCGCTGACGGCGCGCGCGACCGGGTCGAGCGAAGTGTTGGCCAGGGGCGCTGCCGTCAAGAGCCGGTAGACCTGCCCGCCGGCGCGGATGACCGTTATGTCGAACTGCCAGCCTTCGGCGCGCGCGCTGGCCACCGCCGCCTGATTGCCGTTGATGGTTTCGGCGCGCACGCTGGCCTCATTGAGACCGGCGACCCAGCCGCTGCGGACATAATCGGTCAGCTGCACGTTGGCGTCGAGAGATACGCCGTCGAAGCGGATTGCCATGTCGCCCGGGCCGGTGGCGGTGACCGCCGCGGCCGAATTGTCGATGACGAAGCCGGGCGGCACCGAGAACGACACGCCGAGCCCCGGATGCAGGAAGGTGTTGCCGCGCACATAACCTTCCTCCGGCGTATCGCCGAACAGCAGGCCGTCGATGCCCGCCAGGAAGGAGTCGCGGTCGGTTACGCCGGTTCCCTGGGTGCCGAACTGGCGTGCATGGCGCTGCGCCAACTCGATGCGCTGCGGCGCGTTGGGATGGCTCGCCAGGAAGTCGAGATTGGGGTCGCTCGCCCCGCTGATGCTGCGCATCTCGCTGTAGGTGGCCATAGACTGCAGAAAACGCCCGGCGGCGAACGGGTCGAAGCCGGCCTGGCCGCTGGCCTTGATGCCGATGGCGTCGGCCTCCAGTTCCTGGTTGCGCGAGAACTGTGCGAGGCGAAGCTTGCCGCGGATCAGCGCCGCCTTGGCGGTCGGATTTTCGCCGAGGACGTCGGTGACGACTTTGGTGGCCAGCACCTCCTCGGCTTCCTTCTGCTGGCGCTGAAGGCCGTGATTGGCGGTCACGTGGCCCATCTCGTGCGCGATGACGGCGGCAAGCTCGGCCGAATCATTGGCCAGCGCCAGAAGCCCGCGTGTCACGTAGAGATATCCGCCCGGCAGCGCAAAGGCGTTGACGTTGGGCGAGTTGAGGATGGTGATCCTGTAGGCCTGGGTCGGGTTGCCGGAAACGGTGGTCAGATTGCCCACCACCTTGGCCACCATGCGCTCCAGCTTGGGGTCGGAATACTCGCCGCCATAGGTCGCGAGAATACGCGGATGCTGGCCGCGTGCGATCTCCGCGAGCCTGTCGTTGCGCGAAACATTGTCGACGGTGATCGGATTGTCGGAAGGCTGGAAACCAGACTTCCTTGATGTCGGGCGTCAATGACTGGCAGCCCGCGAGAAGCGCAGCCAAAGCGACCGCCACGCCGAAACGCACGCCAAAACGCGCCGGCTTAGGCGCAGTCACGTCTCTGGTCTGGCGGGTCGGCAGAATGCGTTCCTTTCTCGCGGAATCCGGAGCATGATCGCTGATCATGGTTACCCGTACCTGAACACGGCGATGGCGGAGATGCTCGAATGCGGTTTGCCTGCTAATTATGTCCGCTTCCGGGCGGTTTTGCGTGAAGCCCCCGCTGTCTCTTCCGTACCGATATAATGCCTGAACGCCGCAGGTCCATCGGGCCCGAAGAAAAACTCCGTCTCACCGCCGGCAGCGACGGTTCCATTATCGAGGAAAATCATGCGCTGCGCTACGCGGCGCGCGTCCTCCGGCCGGTGGGTGACGAGGACCACGGTCATCTTGCGCTCTTCATGAACGTCCTGGACGAGGTCCAGCATGTCGTCGCGCAGCGCCGGGCCGAGCGCCGCAAAAGGCTCGTCCAGGAGCAGGACCGGGCGGTCGCGCACCAGCACGCGGGCCAGCGCGACGCGCTGGCGCTCGCCGCCGGAAAGCTCACGCGGCAGGCGCTTCTCCTTGCCGGCAAGCCCGGTGCGTGCGAGTGCCTCGGCTATCGCTTCGCGATCCCGATCCTTCAGCCTTAGCGCCGGCGAGCGGCCGAGCCCGACATTCTGCTCGACGCTCAGATGCGCGAAAAGGTTGTTTTCCTGGAACACCATCGACACCGGCCGCGCGGCGGGTTCCAGATGGGTGACGTCCGCTCCGCCGATCAGGATACGGCCAGCCTGCGGCGTCTCGAATCCGGCAATCAGGTTGAGCAGCGTCGATTTTCCGGAGCCACTGGGGCCCATGACAGCTGTGATGACGGACGCCTCGATCCCGGCGTCGAAATTCATTGCAGCCTCGCCATAGCTGAAGGCGACACGGTCGAGCCGGATTGCAGCGCCAGTGGTCATCGCGGGAAAAAAGCCTTTCCAAGCCGGTCGGCGAGCATCATCAGGGCCAGACAGAGCAGACCGAGCAGCAGGGCGAGGCCTGCGGCATCGTCGGTTCGGTAGCTGCCCATGCGCGCCAGAAGCAGGTAGGGCAGGGTCTGCACGGCATCGCTGCCGAACAGCGCTATCACGCCAAGATCGCCGAGCGACAGCGCCATGGCGAAGGCCAGCGCGGTCATCAGCGGCCGCCGCAGCACCGGCCAGTCGACCAGCCTCAACCGGTTCCAGCCGGCGATGCCGAGTTGCGCGCACAGGCGCTCGTGGCGCTCGCTTGCCGCATCGTGGGCTGGGCGGATGGCGCGGATGGCAAAGGGCATCGCCATGACCGCGTTGACAGTCACCACCATGATGGGGGCCACGGCGAAGACATCGCCGAAATGACGCAGGAGCACAAACCATCCTGCACCGATGACGATCGGCGGCACGACGAGGACAAAACCTGCGCCTGTGTCGACCACGTTTTCCAGGAGCGTCTTGCTTCCGGCGCGGCGACTGAGCGCCAACGCCCGCCGCGCCATGACCAGCGACAGCGCCAATGCCGCCGAAAGCAGCGCCGATAGCGTCGCCAGAACGATGCTGGTCGCCGTCGCCTGCTGCACCGCGGTTTCACCCGCCAATCGGCCAAGGTCAGCATCCAGCCCGGCGATAACCGTCGCCAGCATCGGGCCGGCGACGAACAGCAGCGCAACGATGAGGAGCACGGCGTTGAGCGCCGTTTCGGCAGCGCTCGCGGAGACGAAGCGGCGCGGCGCGACCGACAGATTGGCGTCTCCGGCAAGATTGGCGCCGAGCCGCATCAGCGCGGCAACCACCGCCATGGTCAGCGCGATCTGCAGGATTGTCAGCGCGACGGCGCGGGCGGGATCGAAGTCGAAGCGCAGCGACTGGTAGATCGCCACTTCCAGCGTGGTGGCGCGCGGCCCGCCGCCCAGCGTCAGAACGATCGTGAAAGATGTTATGCAGAGCATGAAGACCAGCCCTGCGATGCCAGGCAGGCTGGCCCGCAGCGCCGGCCACTCGATCAGGCGGAAGGCTGATCTTGCCCCCATGCCGAGTTGGCTGGCGAGCCGCCACTGGTCGGCGGGCACGGTGTCGAGCGCTTCGAGAAACAGCCGGGCCGCCAGCGGCAGGTTGAAGAAGACATGCGCGACGAGGATGCCGGACAGGCCGTAAATGCCCGGCCAGCTCTGGCCGGCCATGGCGCTGAAAGCGTCAGCGAAAAAACCGGCGCGGCCGTAGAGCGCCAGCACGCCGAGCGCCGCGACGATGGCCGGCAGCGCCAGCGGCACGGCGAAGAGGCGCAGGATCAGGGCACGGCCGGGGAAGCTTGGATGGCGAGACAAGGCGCGGGCGACGAAGATTGCAGGAACGACCGACAGCGTTGTCGACAGCAGCGCCTGCCACAGCGTGAAGCGCACGACGCGGAGCAGGTAGGAATCGAAGGCAGCGAGCGCGCCGGACATGTCCTGCACGCCTTCGGCGGCGAGGCCGGCGAACGCGCCGCCGATCAGGATTGTGATAGCCGCCAGCGAGACGATGCCGGCGGTGATGCGGGGGTTGGTCGCAGTCAGTCTCGCCATGCGGGCGCTGCCCCTCACCCTTACCCTCTCCCCGTGGAGAACGGGGAGAGGGGGTCGCCAGCGTTGCTGACATCTCTCCTCTCCCCATCCTGAGCTTGTCGAAGGACACAGGGAGAGGATGCCCTCCATTCGACTTCGCTCAGGAGGCAGGTGAGGGGCAGCCGGCTCATGGCCGATTAAATCTCCGGCGGCGGGCAAGCATTATTCGCTCATCACCGCCAGCCACTCGTCGACCCAGGCCTTGCGGTTCTCGGCGATCTCCTCCGGAGTGAAGGCCAGCGTCTTTGCCGGCTGCACCAGATTGGCGAATGCCGGGTTGAGCGGCTTCTCGGTCCGGCCCGCCGGGAACATCCAGTTGGTCTCCGGAATGACGTCCTGGAAGCCGGGCCCGGTCATGAACGCCATGAACTTTTGCGACAGCGGATTTTTTGCGCCGGTGGTGGTAACGCCAGCCACTTCGACCTGGAGGTAATGGCCTTCCTCGAAGGCCGCCGCCTGGTATTTTTGTGTGTTTTCCGCCACGACATGGTAGGCCGGCGAGGTGGTGTAGGACAGCACCATGGGGGCTTCGCCCTTGGTGAACAGGCCGTAGGACTCGCTCCAGCCCGGCGTCACTGTCAGCACGCGCTTTTGCAACTTTGCCCATGCGTCCGGCGCCTCGTCGCCATAGACCGACTTGACCCAGAGCAGCAGGCCGAGACCGGGCGTCGAGGTGCGCGGATCCTGGATGACGATCTTCTGTTCCGGATCGCCCTCGACCAGTTCCCTCAGGCTTTTGGGCGGGTTCTTCAGCTTCTCCGTGTCGTAGACGATGGCGAAATAGCCGTAGTCGAACGGCACGAAGATGTCGTCGGTCCAGCCGCCGGGAACTTTTATGCCGGCGACATCGGCACCGGACGGCGCAAACAGGCCGGTCGCCTCGGCTTCGGCGGTCAGGTTGGTATCGAGGCCGAGCACGATGTCGGCCTTGGTCGACGCGCCTTCCAGCTTGACGCGGTTGAGCAGCGCCACGCCGTCTGCCACCGCGACGAATTCGAGGTCGCAGGCGCAATCGGCCTCGAAGGCCTTCTCGACCTGCGGTCCCGGCCCCCATTCGGCGGTGAAGCTCTCATAGGTGTAGACGGTGAGTTTTTCCTGCGCGAAAGCCGGAACGGCCGCGGCGGAAATCGCGAGTGCTGAGACAAGGGACAACAAAATGCGCATCGGCGCCTCCTTCATTCGTGTTGAAAGGGAATTGAAGCGCCGGGCGTCCGAAGCATCTAATCCCTCCGCCGGTGCAAACCGGATCAGGTTCAGCGGGTTGGCGATCTGCCTCTCAGCCGGCATGCGAAACGTCGCATCCGGCACCCCGTTAGAGCGGTTCAAGACATAGGCCCGTCGGGCGGACGGGGCAAGCGCTCGTTTGCGGAGCGGCGCGCAATCGCCACCTTCCGTTTCGGGGGCGGCGCGTGATAAGGGCCACCGCCATGAGCAGATTTGCAATCCTCCTCGGCGGCGGTCTCGTCCGCACGCCGCGTCTCGACGCGCAGGTCGCAGGCGCGCGGGTCATCGCGGCCGACTCCGGGATACGGCACGCGGCATCGCTTGGCGTCACGCCGGAACTGTGGGTCGGCGACTTCGATTCCGTGCCGCCCATGCTGCCGGCGCACTACGCCGATATTCCACGCAAGACCTTTCCGCACGAGAAGGACAAGACCGACGGCGAACTGGCCATCGCCGACGCGCTCGGCCTCGGCGCGACCTCGCTGGTGCTGTGCGGCGCGTTTGGCGGACAGCGTGCCGATCACGAATTCCTGCATCTGGCGCTGGCGGTCCAACTCGCCGAAGCCGGCATCGAAGTGACGCTGACCAGCGGCTCGCAGGAAGGATTTCCGCTGCTGCCGGGCACGGCCGATTTCGACTATGAAGACGGCACGCTGTTTTCCATTCTCGGCTTCTCCGAGCTCTTCGGGCTGTCGGTCGAAGGCGCAAAATGGCCGCTCCGCAATGTCGAGGTGGCGTTCGGCTCGTCGCTGACGATCTCCAACGAGACGCGCGGACGCCTGCGCATTTCGCTGGAACGCGGCCGCGCCGTCCTGCTCGCCCACCCTTACCCGCTTCCGGAATACTGAACGACATGGCGCCACCGCTTCTCAATCTCGACGGCATCAGACTGACCTTCGGCGGCGCGCCATTGCTCGACGGGGCATCGCTTTCGGCCTCGGCCGGCGAGCGCATCGCGCTGGTCGGCCGCAACGGTTCGGGCAAGTCGACGCTGCTCAAGATCGCCGCCGGCCTGGTCGAGCCGCAGGACGGCGAGGTGTTCCGCCAGCCGTCGGCGACGATCCGCTACCTGCCGCAGATGCCCGACATGGAAGGGTTCGCGAGCGTCCGCGCTTATGTCGAGGCCGGGCTCGGGCCGGCCGACGATCCCTATCGCGCCACCTATCTGATGGAGCATCTCGGCCTGACCGGCGAGGAAAACCCGGACGATCTTTCCGGCGGCGAGGCGCGGCGCGCCGCGCTTGCCCGCGTCATGGCGCCTGAACCCGACATTCTGCTGCTCGACGAGCCGACCAACCATCTCGACCTGCAGGTCATCGAATGGCTGGAAGAGGAGCTGATCCGCTCGTCGTCGGCGCTGATCGTGATTTCGCATGACCGCCGCTTCCTGGAGCGCGTGTCGCGGAACACCGTCTGGCTCGATCGCGGCCAGACCCGCCGGCTGGAAAAGGGTTTTGCGCATTTCGAGGAATGGCGGGACACCATCCTCGAAGAAGAGGAGCGCGAGCAGCACAAGCTTGGCCGCCAGATCGTTCGCGAGGAGCATTGGCTGCGTTATGGCGTGACAGCCCGGCGCAAGCGCAACATGCGTCGGCTCGGCGAGCTCCAGTCGATGCGGCAACGCTTTCGCGGCCATCGCGGCGCGGAGGGCGTCGCCACGATGGCGGCCAGCGATGCGGCCGAATCCGGGAAGCTGGTCATCGAGGCGAAAAACATCGAGAAGAGCTTCGCCGATTCGACTGTCGTGAAGGGCTTTTCCACCCGCATCCAGCGCGGCGACCGCATCGGTCTGGTCGGGCCGAACGGAGCGGGCAAGACGACGCTGCTCAAAATGCTGACCGGCGAGTTGAAGCCCGACGCCGGCACTGTACGCCTCGGCACGAATCTCGAAATCGCCACTCTCGACCAGAAGCGCGAGGCGGTCGATCCGCAGGAGACGCTGGCGCACTTCCTCACCGACGGGCGCGGCGAGACCCTGGTCATCAATGGCGAGGAGCGCCACGTCGTCTCCTACATGAAGGATTTCCTGTTCAAGGCCGAACAGGCGCGAACGCCGGTGCGCGAGCTTTCGGGCGGCGAGCGGGCGCGGCTGATCCTGGCGCGGGTGCTGGCCCGCCCGGCCAACCTTCTGGTTCTGGACGAGCCGACCAACGACCTCGACATGGAGACGCTGGAGCTCTTGCAGGAGCTTGTCGCGGGGTTCGCGGGCACGGTCATCCTGGTCAGCCACGATCGCGATTTCCTCGACCGCACCGTGACCAGCATCATCGCGCCGGATGGCGACGGCCGCTGGATCGAATATGCGGGCGGCTATTCGGACATGCTGGCTCAGCGCGGCGGCACAAGGCTCGACGACCGGCGCGCCATTCCGAAAACTCCGGCGGAAGCATCCCGCGCAGACTCTGCTCCGGCGAAAGGCCCTGCGAAAAAGCTGTCGTTCAAGCAGAAATTCGCGCTGGAGAACCTGCCAACGAAAATGGCGGCGGTGTCGGCATCGATCTCGGCGCTCGAGAACAACATTGCCGATCCCGCTTTCTATGAACGCGACCCAAAAGGCTTCCAGAAAACCATCGCCGCCCTCGACAAGGAGCGCGCCACGCTCGCCACGATGGAGGAGGAGTGGCTGGAGCTCGAAATGCTGAGGGAAGAACTGGAAGGCTGAGCGGCGTTGCGATCGCATTTTGATGCGCATAGATTATGCGCATCAACCGGGAGACATGCCATGGCGCGCGAAGCCCGTTCCGTGCAGCGAAAATCGACTAACCTCTCGCTCGACGCGCGGTTGGTCGCCGAAGCGAAGAACCTCGACATCAACATCTCGCGCGTTGCGGAAAAAAGCATCGCGGATGCGGTGGCCGAGGAAAAGGCGCGGCTGTGGAAGATCGAGAATCGCGAGGTGATCGAAGCCTGGAACGAGTATGTCGAGCGTAACGGCCTGCCGCTGGCGAAATACCGTCAATTCTGATGGCTCGCTACGACTTGTTTTCCAGCGTCGGCGCCGAAGGCTATCTGCTCAACGTGCAGACGGATCTTCTGGATCACCTCAAGACTCGTGTCGTCATTCCGCTGCTGCCAGCAGGAACGACGCCGCCTCCGATAAAGCGGCTCAACCCGATCTTTGAGATTGGTGGCCAAAAATATGTGCTGGCTACGCAGCTTCTGTCCGCGGTGCCGGTCCAGGAATTGACGAGGCGTGAAGACAGCTTGTCAAGGCATCACGACCAGATCGTCGGCGCGCTCGACATGCTGTTCCAGGGTTTCTGAAGCGCGCCGGCCAAACCGGCGCGCTGTCAGCCGGCGCTGGCGGCCTGCCAGGCTTTCATGGCTTCGTCGAACACCTTCGCGCCGGGAATGCCCTTCTCCATGGTGAACAGCGCGCGGCGGCCGGACTTGTAGATGACAGGCACGTCGATCCAGCTCTGGCGGCGCAGTAGGGTCATGTTGGCGTCGATCTCGGGCTGGGACTCGTTGAGCGCCACGAGGAAGAAGCCGTCGGCGATCTTGGCCGGAATGCCGATCAGCGGGCTGCCGGCCTCCTGTTCGGATCCTTTCATCGAAACGCGCAGGACATTGTCGATACCGCCGCCCTCGAAGCCTTCAGGCGTGAGGAAGATCACCTCGATGATATGGCTCGCCGGCAGCGTCTGGTCGGCGTTGCGCCGGATGGTCATGCGCAACTGCACGTCCTTGCCGGGGATGGTGGCTTCGGCGCGGATCGCCGGCTCCGGCGGCAGGTCGCCTCCGGGCGATTCCTGCACCAGCGACCAGACGATCGAGCCGGGCTCGGCCGAGCCTTCGGCGACGTTGGTGCGTTCCTCGTAGAAGATTGCCTTCTGGCCGACCGGCACGGTCGGCTGCGAGACCGGCGCTTCGGACGGCGCGGCAGGTGTTTCGGCCTCCGCGACGGGAGGCTGTCCGGCTTGCGGCGCTGCCGGTGCTGCGGGGGCGTTCTGCCCAGGCGCCGCCGGCGCTGGGGGCGGTGGCTGGGTAACCTCGGCCACCGAAGTGCCTTCACCGATGGCTGGCTCCCCGCCCGCCGGGCCTGGATCGACTTCGCCGCCTTCGCTGGTCAGCCGCTGCGTGAACTTCTCGTTTGCCGGAGCGGCTGCGGGAGGCGTTTCGGCCTGCGGCGGCGCCGCGGCCACTTCCGTTTCGGGCTCCGCTTCAGGTTCGACGAGCGGCCTCGTCACGACCGGAGCGGCCGCCATCGGGCCGGACGGTTCCAGTCCCAGAATGTCGCTGAAGGCGTCCTTGTTCAGCCAGACGCCGTAGCCGCCGCCCGCCAGCACGGCAAGCGCAATGCCCGCGGCCACGAGACCACCATAGCTGCGGCGGCGGCGCTCGTAAGGCCGGTCCGGCGCGATGATCTCGGTCTCGCCGTCGCCATCGTCGTCGAACGCCTCGCTTTCCATCTCGGGAGCTGTCGGCGGGCTTTCCGGCAATGGCCGAGCCGCTTCTTCCTGCCGAGCCGGCGCGGGTTCGGGCGCCGGCGCAGGCGTGGCGACAGCCTTGGGCGGCGGCGGAGCGACGGTCCTGGGGTCCTGGGAGCGGGAGGCGGCTCCTGCCGGAGCGTGCGCGGTTCGGGGTTCTTCAGCGAAGCGAAAACGTTCTCGAGTTCGGCCAGCGGGTCGTTCGCCTTGGCCGCGTCGGCATATTCCCGCTCTATGCTGGCGATGGCGCCCTCGAGCGCCTGCTTCTGGCGGTCGACGACGCCTTCCGGCGGCTGCGGGCTCATGGCGGCGAGCTTCGCGGCAATGGTCGAGCGCGCCTTGTCGTACACCTTCTCGCGCATCTGCGGAGTGGCGTCGTTCAACCCGTCCAGCGTCTTTCTCAGAACCGCTACGAAATCTGCCATGCTTGTCGACCTGTGAATTTCCTTCCTTCCGGCTCGCCTGCGCAAGGGCGGCGAGTTCCGGAAGGGGCCAAAATCTAGTCTTGAAACGGATCGGTCACAAGTATCGTGTCGTCCCGTTCCGGACTTGTGGAGAGCAGCGCCACCGGCGCGCCGATCAGTTCCTCGATATAGCGGACATATTTCACCGCCTGCGCCGGCAGATCGTTCCAACTGCGTGCGCCCTTGGTGGTGCCCTGCCAGCCTTCCAGCGTCTCGTAGACCGGCTCGACGCGCGCCTGCGCGCCCTGGCTCGCAGGCAGATAGTCGATGGGCTGGCCGTCCAGGCTGTAGCCGGTGCAGACCTTGATCTCCTCCAGGCCGTCCAGCACGTCGAGCTTGGTCAGGGCGATGCCGTTGATGCCGTTGACAGCCACCGCCTGCCGCACCAGCACCGCGTCGAACCAGCCGCAGCGGCGCTTGCGCCCAGTGACCGTGCCGAATTCATGCCCCCTCGTGCCGAGGAATTCGCCGACCTCGTTGTCCTGCTCGGTCGGGAAGGGCCCCTCGCCCACCCGCGTTGTGTAAGCCTTGGTGATACCGAGCACATAGCCGATGGCGCCCGGCCCTATGCCGGCGCCGGGCGAAGCCTGGCCTGCGATGGTGTTCGACGAGGTCACGAACGGATACGTGCCATGGTCGATGTCGAGCATCGTCCCCTGGGCGCCCTCAAACAGGATGCGGGCACCGGCGCGGCGCTTGTCGTCGAGGATCTTCCACACCCGGTCCATGAAGGGCAGGATGTCGTCGGCGACAGAAGTCAGTTCCTGCATGATCGCTTCGTGCGCGACCTCCGGATGGCCGAGCCCACGCCGGAGGGCATTGTGGTGGGTCAGCAGCCGATCGATCTTAAGGGGAAGAGTCTCCAAATCCGCCAAATCCATGACCCGAACGGCGCGGCGGCCTACCTTGTCTTCGTAGGCCGGTCCGATGCCTCGGCGGGTCGTTCCTATTTTCGTTCCCGAATTCGAGGCCGCGTCTTCGCGAAACCCGTCAAGCTCTCGGTGCAGCGACAGGATAAGCGCGGTGTTTTCGGCAATTTTCAGGCATTCCGGCGTTACTTCGACGCCCTGCGCCTTCAGCTTGGCGGATTCGGCCACGAACGCGTGCGGGTCGAAGACGACGCCGTTGCCGATGATGGAGAGCTTGCCCTCGCGCACGATCCCGGAGGGAAGCAGCGACAGCTTGTAGACCTTGCCGTCGACGACCAGCGTGTGGCCGGCATTGTGGCCGCCCTGGAAGCGCACCACCACTTCGGCGCGCTCCGACAGCCAGTCGACGATCTTGCCCTTGCCTTCGTCGCCCCACTGCGAGCCGACGACCACCACATTGGCCATGATTATTCCCTTCAGACGCCGCCGAAGCGGCTGCTAAAACCAATCCCGAAAACCGGAATCGGTTATCGGAAAGATCATGCGCAGATTCAAAGTCTTGAGCGTCTTTGCGCGGCCGAAAGGACGCGCGGCGCTCTAACGCACGAAACGACAGGGCCTCTATAGCGTCATGAAACGCGGAGCGCGACCATTCTTTGCGGCCCAAGTTCCCGCAGGTACAAGATTTTCCGGCCTTGGCGTCCTTTACTTGGCAGGTGGCGGGGCCTAGGTCGGCGGGCCTGATTATTCGGACCGCCCCGTGAACAAAAAAGCTTACCTGTTGCTTGGCCTCACCACCCTTTTCTGGGGCGGCAACGCGATTGCCGGCAAGCTGGCGATAGGCCACGTCTCGCCCATGCTGCTCACCACGCTCCGCTGGGGACTCGCCGCGGCGATGCTCTTCGCCATAGGCTGGCCGCGGCTAAGAGCCGACTGGAGCAAGGTGCGCCGGCGCCTCCTCTATCTGACGGCCCTCGGCGCGCTCGGCTTCACCGCGTTCAACATGGCGCTCTACACGGCGCTTATCCACACCAGCGCCATCAACGCCTCGATCGAGCAGGCCGGCATCCCGATGCTGATCTTCGCCGGCAATTACCTGCTGTTCCGGATGCGCGTGACCTGGGCGCAGATCGTCGGCTTCATTCTCTCGCTGGCCGGCGTAGCCGTGGCCGCGAGCCATGGCGATCCCGTCGCGCTGCTGCAGCTCGATGTCAATTTCGGCGACGCGCTGATGCTGATCGCCGTGCTCGTCTACGCTGGCTACACGGTGGCGCTGCGCTTCAGGCCGATGATCCACTGGCAGAGCCTGATGATCATGCTCACCGGCACCGCTTTCGTCACCTGCATTCCCTTCGCGCTGGCTGAGTTCTGGACAGGAAACGCCATCGTGCCCGACGCGCAGGGATGGGCGATCGTCGCCTATACAGTGCTGTTTCCGTCGATCCTGGCGCAGATATTCTACATTCGCGGCGTGGAACTGATCGGCGCCAACCGCGCCGGCCTGTTCATCAACCTGGTTCCGATCTTCGGTACGCTGCTGTCGATCGTCATTCTCGGCGAGGACTTCCATCTCTATCACGCCCTGGCCATGATCATGGTGCTCGGCGGCATCTGGCTGGCGGAGCATAGCGGGCGGAAGATGGCAACGTGATCAGAAGGCCTTGGGCAGGCCGGCATCCTTCAATATGTCGTTTGCCAAATGACGGGACTTCAGGAAAGTAACTACGGTAACGCGTTGCCCGGTCTCAGGATTGTGCCAGATTTCGTGATCCCCCTTGCCTTGCCGAAGCATCATCCAACCGGCGTTCGTGAGCAATCTCTTCAACGGCTTGGCAAAGTTCTGCATTTGATTACCTAAGTGCCGCAACGAATCATTGGCGTCACTATAGGCGCGCATCCACGGTGTAGACGTACCGGCAAGGACTATTCGGCCGCGATGGGATTCGATGCGGCGGAAATGCCATGGACTACCAGCTCAATATCGAGATCCGCGACGTCTTTCAGATCGAGCAAGTCTGGCAAAACCAGCAAAATACGCTCCCGAAGGCCATCGAGAGACTCACTCTCCGTCGCCAATCCGACCTTTCCTCGCGACACTGCGTACCAGACCGAAGCCTCGTCGTCCCATCGCACATCAACGACCAATTTCATGCCGGTGTCTCCAAGTACTCAATGATACATCAGTAGGCCGGAAACAAAAAGCAAACGAAATCGCGTGCCGCCACGCGGGTTAAATCCCTCCCACGTCAAACTGCAGCCGCTTGGCCGAATCGATCGACTTGTTGGCGCGCAATTCAGCCAGCGCCTTTTCCGGGAACGGCGCATCGAGATAGAGCAGCGCGATGGCGTCGCCGCCCGGGCGGTTGCGGCCGAGCTGGAAGTTGGCGATGTTGACGTTGTTGTTGCCACAGATGGTTCCGAGCAGGCCGATGATGCCGGGGGCGTCCGGGTTGGTCGTATAGAGCATGTGCTGGCCGACCTCGGCGTCGAGATTGATGCCCTTGATCTGGATAAAGCGCGGCTTGTGGTCGGAGAAGCACGTTCCGGCGATCGAGCGCGTCTGCTTCTCGGTTGTCACCGTCAGCTTGATGTAGCCGTCGAAGACGCCCGACTTGTCGCGCTTGACCTCGGCGACGATGATGCCGCGTTCCTTCACCATGATCGGCGCCGACACCATGTTCACGTCGGAAACCTGCGGCCGGATCAGCCCGGCGAGCGCGGCACTGATCAACGCGCGCGTGTTCATCGTGGCGGTAACGCCGTCGAACAGGATCTCCACCTCCTTGATGGGATCTTCCGTCACCTGGCCGACGAATGCACCCAGAACCTCGGCGAGCTTAACGAAGGGCTTCAGCCGCGGCGCTTCCTCTGCCGTGATCGAAGGCATGTTGATCGCGTTCGACACCGCGCCCTTGACCAGATAGTCCGACATCTGCTCGGCGATCTGCAGCGCCACGTTTTCCTGCGCTTCCGTCGTGGAAGCGCCGAGATGCGGCGTGGTGACGACATTTTCCATGCCGAACAGCGGGTGTTCCGTTGCGGGCTCGGTCTCGAACACGTCAATGCCGGCGCCGGCCACCTTGCCGCTCTTCAGCGCGGCGATCAGATCGGCCTCGACGATCAGGCCGCCGCGGGCGCAATTGATGATGCGGACGCCGTTCTTCATCCTGGCAATCGAATCCGCGTTGATGATGTTCCGGGTCTTGTCGGTCAGCGGGGTGTGCAGCGTGATGAAGTCGGCGCGGGCAAACAGCGTGTCCAGATCGACCTTCTCGACGCCAAGTTCGGAGGCGCGGTCTTCCGACAGGAACGGGTCGAAAGCGATGACATGCATCTTCAGCCCGACGCTGCGCGTGGCGACGATCGAGCCGATATTGCCGCAGCCGATGATGCCGAGCGTCTTGCCGGTGATCTCGACGCCCATGAACCGGTTCTTTTCCCACTTTCCGGCGTGGGTCGATGCGTTTGCCTCCGGGATCTGCCGCGCCAGCGCAAACATCATGGCGATGGCATGCTCGGCGGTGGTGATCGAATTGCCGAAGGGGGTGTTCATCACGATGATGCCCTTGCGGCTGGCGGCCGGTATGTCGACATTGTCGACCCCGATGCCGGCGCGTCCAATCACCCTCAGCTTCGTGGCGGCCGCGATCAGCTTTTCGGTGACCTTGGTGGCCGAGCGGATGGCGAGGCCGTCATACTGCCCGATGATCTCGAGCAGCTTTTCCTTGTCCTTGCCGATGTCGGGCAGGTAGTCGACCTCAACGCCGCGATCCTTGAAGATTTGCACGGCGGTGGTGGAGAGTTTGTCTGAAACGAGAACGCGGGGCATGGGAGTATCCTTTGATGAGATCGTTTGACGGGCTGGCGCTGCCCCTCACCTGCCTGCCGGCATCCTCTCCCCGTAAGGACGGGGAGAGGAGCGCAGCGTCGGCGTTGGCGATCCCCTCTCCCCGTCCTTACGGGGAGAGGGTAAGGGTGAGGGGCAGCGCAAGCACCATTGGATAGTCAGGCCGCGGTCTTCAACGCGGCCTTCTGCGTGGCGAAGGCCCAGTCGAGCCAAGGCGTCAGCGCCGCGAGATCGGAAGCCTCGACGGTTGCGCCGCACCAGATGCGCAGCCCGGGCGGCGCATCGCGGTAACTGGCGATGTCGTAGGCGACCTTTTCCGCTTCGAGCAGGGCGGTCAGCCCTTTGACAAAGGCCTGCTGGCCGGCATCGTCGAGGCCGGCGACCGCGGGATCGGAAAAGCGCAGGCAGACCGAGGTGTTGGAGCGCAGGTTCTCGGCTTCCGCCAGAAAATCGACGGCCGGATTGGCGGCGACCCAGTCGGCAATGACCGCGGCGTTGGCGTCGGCGCGCGCGATCAGGGCATCGAGCCCGCCGACCGATTTCGCCCACTCCAGCGCGTCGAGATAGTCCTCGACCGCAAGCATGGAGGGCGTGTTGATGGTCTCGCCCTTGAAGATGCCCTCGATCAGCTTGCCGCCTGAGGTCAGGCGGAAGATCTTGGGCAGCGGCCATGCAGGCTTGTAGGTTTCAAGCCGCTCGACGGCACGCGGGCTGAGGATCAGCATGCCATGCGCGCCTTCGCCGCCCAGAACCTTCTGCCAGGAGAAGGTGACGACATCGAGTTTTTGGAAATCGAGCTTTTGCGCGAAGGCGGCCGAGGTCGCGTCGCAGATCGTCAGGCCTTTTCGGTCTGCCGGAATGAAATCCGCATCCGGAACACGCACACCCGATGTCGTGCCGTTCCAGGTGAAAACCACGTCGCGGTCGAAATCGACGGAAGCAAGGTCGGGCAATCGGCCATAGGGCGCCTCGAAAAGGCGCACATCGGGCAGCCTGAGCTGCTTGACGACGTCGGTGACCCAGCCGGCGCCAAAACTTTCCCAGGCCAGCATGTCGACCCCGCGCTCGCCGAGCAGCGACCACAGCGCCATCTCGACGGCGCCGGTATCGGAGGCCGGCACGATGCCGATGCGATAGTCGGCCGGAACCTCCAGCACCTCGCGGGTGAGCTGGATGGCCTTCTCGAGCTTGGCTTTGCCGATTTTTGCGCGGTGGGAGCGGCCGAGCGCAGCGTCGCCGAGCGCCTGGAGCGACCAGCCGGGGCGTTTGGCGCAGGGGCCTGAGGAGAAATTGGGGTTTGCCGGACGGAATCCGGGCTTCGAAAGCGTCGTCATCGTGGTTCTATCCTTCCAGATAGCAAGCCCCTCGTTGGGGAGGGGTGGCCCACGGACGGCGATATTGCTTGCATGCTCCGGCGTCAAGAGGAAAGTTTCTGTCGCATTCAGGCCGTGAACGAAAACGGCGGGCCGAAGCCCGCCGCCTTGGTCACCGAAATTGCGCCGCGCCTACCAGAGTTCGTAGCGCAGGCCGACCTTGACCTCGTGCGTCGAAAAGCCGTCATCCGTGCCCTGGATGCCGGACGCGCCGGCGGCTTCCGAGAAGTCGTCCCAGCCGAACATGTCGCCGCCGTCGATGTGGCGGTACTTGTAGCCGACATCGAGCTTCAGGTTGTTGGTGAGGTCATATGCCGCGCCCGCCATGAAGGCGTAGGTGAAGCGCCAGTCCTTTTCGCCATCGTGATCCGCGCTCGATACCGCACCGCCGGGAGCCGGGCAAAGGCCTACGCCGTCCACGCAATAATTGGTGCTGTCGAGGCCGTCCCAAGAGAGATAGCTGTAGCCGACGCCCGCGCCAACATACGGCGTCACGCGGACATAGGTGCCGAGGTCGACATAGCCGTTGGCCATCAAACTCAGGACGGACACCGAAGAGGAGTCCTCCGAACGGCAGCCTGTCCCGGCAAAGGCCGGGGCGGTGCTGCACGGACCGTCGGACGATGTCGTGCCGTCGAAATCGGCGCTAAATCCATCAACCGTGAGGTCGCCGCGTATCCAGTCGTTGTAACGGTAGCCGAAGCCGCCGCCCCAGGTGAAGTTCTCGTCCAGGCTGTGGTCGTCGAAGGAGGCGCTGCCGTAGGTCGCGGTGATCGGGTCGAAGGTGCGGTAGTCGACCCCTCCCATATCCGTCGAAAACACGTATCCGACGTCGCCGCGCAGGTACCATCCCGAGCCTACTTCGACCGGGACGAACTCTTCCGCTTCCTCCACGAAGATCGGCGGATCGTAGTCGGCCGCATGCGCCGGCGCGAGCGGTATGAGCGCCGCGGCGGCAAGCAGAAGAAGAATTCGCGATTTCTGGATCATGCCCACGCTCCCGAAATGGCGAGGCCCAAGCCAGCCCGCCCTGTCAGAAGCATTGTTAACTATAGTGGTTAAGTGCGGGTTAAGGTTAACGGCGATTTTGAGGCCGGGCGGCGGCGGCCTCAAAGAGGCAAAAAAAGGCTCCCGGAGGAGCCTCTTTCGATGCTGTCAGGCGATGCCTAGTAGAGCGCGTAGCGCACGCCGAGCTTGATGTCGTGCGAGTAGATGTCGTTGAATTCGAACCCGTCATTGTCGATATCGAAGGCCGGATCATCGTTGTGGAAGGTTCCGGTCTTGGCGTCGCCCAGCGAGACGAAGCTGTAGCCGAGATCGATGGTCAGTCTTTCGGTCGCCTCGATGCCCAGGCCCGCATGCAGCGCCCAGGCGAGGTTCCATTCCGACTCCTCGTCCGCATAGCCGCCGCCGCCAGTGATTATGTTGACGTCGCGGAAATGCGAGATCGTGTTGCGCGATGCGCCGATGCCTGCGCCGAGATATGGCGTGACGCTGTAGAAAGTGCCGAGATCGGCATAGGCGTTGGCCATGATCAGCCATTCCGATTTTTTGGCGCGGAAGTCGTTGGTGGTCAGGCCGGTGACAGTGGAATCCACCCAGTCGAGGGCTTCGAAGTCGGACTTGCCGCGATACTCGACCGTGAGATCGCCGCGCAGATAGTCGTTGAACTCGTAGCCGACGCCGGCGCCAAACAGCGGCGCGGAGGCGAAGCCACCTTCGTCGTACCAGCCGAAGTCTGCGATAGTCGGGTTGTCGTAGAGGCTGGAGTCCAAGCCATCGAAGTCCTGGTTGCTCATGCCGATATGGCCGCGAATGTACCAGCCGCCGTAAACCGGCGCGGGAACCTCGATCACCGGCGGTTCGTAGAGATCGGCCGCCATTGCGGGCGCGCAACCGCCCGCGACAACCGCAGCGGCAAGAATCTTCTTTGCGAAATTGTGCATTTCCATACCCCTGCGCATCCTCGCGACGCAAAGTTGCGCGCGACCCAAGATTGAACTCGGTTTGGATAATGAAACGCAAAGGTTAAGGTGCGCTTAACCCTGTTGCTTAACCACGATCGGACAATTGACTTGACCGTGCCGCATATGAAAAGGCCCGCCGGAATGGCGGGCCTTTCAACAAAGTAAAAAAGTTTCAGGCGGCAGTCTTGATGTCGCCGATGATCCCGACAATGTCGTTCACGACCGTCTCGACCAGCTTCTGGTCGTCGCCCTCGGCCATGACCCTAATCAGCGGCTCGGTGCCGGAAGGCCGGATCACCAGACGGCCGGACTTGCCGAGCCGGTTGCGGGCGTCCTCGATCGCGGCCTTGACGGGAGCCGTCTCCAGGGGCTTGCCGCCGGCGAAGCGGACGTTCTTCAAGAGTTGCGGCACCGGCTCGAACTTCTTGCAGATCTCGCTGACCGGCTTGTTCTGGCGCTTGATGCAGGCCAGCACCTGCAAGGCCGAGACGAGCCCGTCGCCGGTCGTGGAAAAATCCGACAGCACGATGTGGCCGGACTGCTCGCCGCCTACATTCATGCCGTGCGCGCGCATGTGCTCGACCACGTAGCGGTCGCCGACCTGGGTGCGGTGCAGCTGCAGGCCCGCATCGCCGAGGAAGCGCTCGAGGCCGAGATTGGACATGACCGTGGCGACCACGCCGCCGCCGGCCAGACGGCCGCTCTGGTGCCAGGATTCCGCGATCAGCGCGATGATCTGGTCGCCGTCGATCGCCGTGCCGTTCTCGTCGACGATGACCATGCGGTCGGCGTCGCCGTCGAGCGCGATGCCGATATCGGCTCGCACCTCATGCACCTTCTTCGAAAGGCCGATCGGGTGCGTCGAACCGCATTCCTCGTTGATGTTGAAGCCGTTAGGGTCGTCGTTGATGGCGATGACCTCGGCGCCCAGTTCCCAGAGCGCGGCGGGCGCCACCTTGTAGCCGGCGCCGTTGGCGCAGTCGACGACGATGCGCAGGCCCGACAGCGACATGGAGCGCGGCAGCGTGCGCTTGGCGAATTCGATGTAGCGGTCATGCACGCCGTCGACGCGCTTGGCGCGCCCGAGCCCATCGGCGTCGGCCAGCGAAATGTCGACATCCTGGTCGAGCAGCGCCTCGATGCGCATCTCGATCTCGTCGGAAAGCTTGTAGCCGTCGGGGCCGAAAAGCTTGATGCCGTTGTCATAGTATGGATTGTGCGAGGCCGAGATCATCACGCCGATGTCGGCGCGCAGCGACCGCGCCAGCATGGCGACGGCGGGCGTCGGTATCGGACCCAGCAGGAACACATCCATGCCGGCCGCGCAGAAGCCCGCGACCAGCGCATTCTCGATCATGTAGCCCGACAGCCGCGTGTCCTTGCCGAGCACGACGCGATGGCGGTGGTTGCCGCGCTGAAACGAAAGGCCGGCAGCCATGCCGACCTTCATCGCAACTTCGGCTGTCATCGGAAATTTATTGGCCCGTCCCCGGATTCCGTCAGTTCCGAAATATCGTCTCGTCATTTACTCGACGTCCCCACGCACGATTCACCCTCAGCCATGCTTTTGCCACAACAGAGGGGCGGTTTGGCATCACATTGTGTGAGTATCTGTTACGAATGCTTAGAAATGGTTGCGGTTTTGGCATCACTGGCCTCGACCCGGCAATTCCACTGCTGGCTGTAACGTACAGCGAATGCAATGCTCACTTTAATTGTTAGTTGCGCTGGGCGTCAAACTTTATCCACGCTCTCCAGACGAGCCGCATACTGCGCAAATAAAAACGCCGCGGCAAAGCGGCGTTTTTTATTGATAAGATTCAGCAGGCTCACCCCTGCGGCTGGGGCTCCATGCCGCCTTCCGGCTCTTCGCCGCCGCTCTTCTTGCGGCGGCCGCCACCGGTCGCACCAGCCTTCGGCACGGCCGAACCGCGAGAGGTCGGCGTGTCGTCGCCCATGTCGCGCGACGGCTTCTGGCCGGCGATCAACTGCTTGATCTCCTCGCCAGACAGCGTCTCGTATTCGAGCAGGCCTTCGGCCAGCGCGATCCAGTCCTTCTTCTTCTTGGTCAGCACGGTCCTGGCCATCGAATAGGCCTCGTCGATCAGCCGGCGCACTTCGGCGTCGATGATCTGCGCGGTCTCTTCCGAGACGTTCTGGGTACGGGCCACCGAATGGCCGAGGAACACCTCCTCCTGATTGTCGCCATAGGCGACATGGCCGAGCTTGTCGGAGAAGCCCCAGCGCGTGACCATGGCGCGCGCCAGCTTCGTCGCCTGCTCGATATCGGACGAGGCGCCTGAGGTGATGTTCTCCTTGCCGAACTTGAACTCTTCCGCGACGCGGCCGCCCATCATGATCGCCAGCCTGGAGATCATGTATTTGTAGCTCATCGAATAGCGGTCGCCTTCGGGCAACTGCATGACCATGCCCAGCGCGCGGCCGCGCGGGATGATGGTCGCCTTGTGCAGCGGGTCGGCCGAGGGCACGTTGAGCGCCAGGATGGCGTGGCCGGCCTCGTGATAGGCGGTCAGCTCCTTCTCGGCCTGGGTCATGGCCGAGGAGCGGCGCTCCGCGCCCATCATGATCTTGTCCTTGGCGTCCTCGAACTCGGCCATGGTGACGAGGCGCTTGTTGCGCCGCGCCGCCATCAGGGCGGATTCGTTGACGAGGTTCATCAGGTCGGCGCCGGAGAAGCCCGGAGTGCCGCGCGCGATGACCTTGAGATCGACATTGGGCGCCAACGGCACATTGCGGACATGGACCTTGAGGATCTTCTCGCGGCCGACGATATCGGGGTTCGGCACCACGACCTGGCGGTCGAAGCGGCCGGGCCGGAGCAGCGCCGGGTCGAGCACGTCGGGACGGTTGGTGGCGGCGATCAGGATGATCGACTCGTTGGACTCGAAGCCGTCCATCTCGACCAGCAACTGGTTCAGCGTCTGCTCGCGCTCGTCATTGCCGCCACCGAGGCCGGCGCCGCGATGGCGGCCGACGGCGTCGATTTCGTCGATGAAGATGATGCAGGGCGCGTTCTTCTTGGCCTGGTCGAACATGTCGCGGACGCGGCTCGCGCCGACGCCGACGAACATTTCGACGAAGTCGGAACCGGAAATGGTGAAGAACGGCACGTTGGCTTCACCCGCGACCGAGCGCGCAAGCAGCGTCTTGCCGGTGCCGGGAGGGCCGACGAGCAGCACGCCGCGCGGGATCTTGCCGCCGAGGCGCTGGAATTTCTGGGGATCGCGCAGATAGTCGACGATCTCGACCAGGTCTTCCTTGGCCTCGTCGACGCCGGCGACGTCGCCGAAGGTGACGCGGCCATGCGCTTCGGTCAGAAGCTTGGCCTTGGACTTGCCGAAGCCCATGGCGCGTCCGGAGCCGGACTGCATCTGGCGCATGAAGAATATCCACACGCCGAGGATCAAGAGCATCGGCAGCCAGCCGATCAGCGCGCTGAAGATCGAGCCCGAGCCGTCGTTCTCGGGCCGGGCGTTGATGGTTACGCCCTTCTGCTCGAGCCTGGAAACAAGCGACGGGTCGCCGGGCGAGTAGGTCTGGAAGCCGGCGGCGTTGTCGACATAGGTGCCGCTGATGCGGTCGCCGGCGATCGTCACCGTCTTGACGCGCCCGGAAGAGAGGTCGCTCAGGAACTCCGAGTAGGCGATCTCGCTGGTAGCGCCCCGCGTCTGCGGCGTCTGGAACAGATTGAATAGCGCGATCAGGAGGACGGCGATGATCGCCCAGAGCGCGAGGTTGCGATAATTCGGATTCATCTATTGTCCCGTTTGCGACCGACAACGGGCGCAAGTTCAGTGTGAATGTATGCCCCTAACATAGGGAGGGCACGGTGCATTGCCAAGCAGAACCACTCTTCTCGGTTAAGCTCCGGCACCATTGTGTTTTGCGTATGGCGGGGCCGGAGGCGGCGCGGCGCCCAGCAGTTCGGCCACGGCCCGCGCCGGATCGAGATCGAAGGAAGGCAGGAAGCGCGCCCAGGGCGCGACGAGCGGGATTGCAACGGGCGCGGCGGGTTCGGCTCGGCGGAAAGAAAAAGATTGCCCCTCACCCTTACCCTCTCCCCGTGAAGGACGGGGAGAGGGAGTCGCCAACGCTGACGCCCCCCTCTCCCCGTCCTTCACGGGGAGAGGGTAAGGGTGAGGGGCAGTAGAAGCGGTTAGAGTTTGCGCATTTTTCCTCCAAAACATCGGCTCGGCGGAAAGTGCTGCGCGAAAAAGACTTGGCGGAACGTCCGCGGCGGAGACGTCAGCCTCCGGCTCGGCGTTGGGGCCATGCGGACCGACGAGAGCACCCTCGGCCTCTCCTGAGATCCGGTAGCGGCCGTCCCAGATCATGCCGCCGCGAGCCGCCGTCGGCTCGGGCAATCCACGCGTCTCGCGCAGCAGGAAGACGCCGCCGCGGCGCAGGTCGACCAGCGTCCGCGACAATGTGGCGCAAAGCGGCTTTCCTGAAAGCCGGTCGAAAAACCGGGCCGCGCGCGTCTCGTCGGGCAGATGCGGCGTGCCTCCGATTGCGGCGAGCATTATGCGCAGCGCATAGATGGCGGCCTCGCGAGGCTCGGCCGTGGCAAAGGCCGGGTCGAGCCTGAACAGGCCAGGCGCGACGCGGCGAGCATGCGCCCAAATGAGGCCGGCCGCCTCGCGCCCGAGATATTCGCGCAGCAGCGCGGCGTCGCGGGCGGCAGCCAGCAATTTAGAAACATCAGCCTGCTCGCGCAGACGAGCGCGGGCGCGAGGCCGCTCGAACGCCTGGTTAATATTGGTCGGGTCTTCCAGCCATTTGACGCTGCCAGCGCGCAGATAATCGCGCAGCGCCTCGCGCCGCGTCTCCAGCAGCGGCCTCACGATCCATGCCTTTCCGTCGAACAGCGTAGCCGGAGCCATGCCGGCCAGGCCGCGGCCGTCGCTGCGGGCCTGGCGCATCATGACGGTCTCGGCCTGGTCGTCGGCGGTATGGCCGGTCGCGATCAGGTCGGTCCCTTCGCTTCGGGCGGCCTCGGCCAGAAGCGCATAGCGCGCCTCGCGAGCGGCCGCCGGCAGGCCGGTAGCAGGCTTCGGTCCCTCCCAGGCGAGGATGCGGTGGGCAATACCGCGGCTTTCGGCGAAACGTGCGACAGCCAGCGCTTCCGCCGCGGAATCCGGCCGCAAGCCATGGTCGACCGTCACGGCTACCAGCCGCACCGCCGGGGCGTTCACTTCGATCCAGGCTTTCAGCAACAGAAGCAGCGCGATGGAATCGCTGCCGCCAGACACTGCCGCGACGACCGCGCTGCGCGCCGCAAAATCAAACTTCGAGAATGGTTTTAAAAGGTCGCTGTCCACCCGAAGGGTCAGCACGCCGCCAGCGCCTGTTCCTGCTTGACGCGGCCCTTGAGCGCTCCGGAAATATTGGGGTAGCGCTTGCCGATTTCGGCGAAGGTCGCGCAGGCGACGTCGCGCTGGTTGAGCCCGACCAGAGACACGCCGAGCTTGAGCAGCATGTCGGGCGCCTTCTTGGAATCCGGGTAGCTCTTGTTGGCGGAGAGGAAGACTTCTGCCGCGTCGCGGTATTTCTGCTGGCCGAGCAGGGATTCACCGAGCCAGAAATGCGAGTCGGCCGTCTTCGGGTCCGAAGGAAAGCGCGCGATGTGGTCGCGGAAGCCGGCTTCCGCCGTGCTGTAGTCGCCCGACAGGATGAATTCGTAGGAATTGCGATAGAGTTCTTCCGGGTCGTCGGTGGCGGGCAGCGCGGCCACCACCGCGCCGTCGGGAGCGGGAGGGGGAGCGCCGGCGCCGGGCGGTGGCGTGATCACGCCCTGCGTCGCCTGCCCGTCGACGCTGCCATTCTTCACATTGCCGTTCTCGTCGAAGGTGATAGTGCCGAAGGTCTTCGGCGGCGCGCCGGGCGCGGACGGATCCTGGGCGGTCGCGTCGCCTGTGATGACCCCCTCGACGCTGCCGGGCTCCGGAGCCGCCGCTCCGCCGCCGGCAGGCGGCTGCCGTTCTGCCGTCGGCGCTTCCGCGACGTTGCGGTTGGATTTGCCCTTGGCGTCCGAGCGCTTTTCAAGCTCCTGGAAACGGAACTCGTTGTCTTCCTGCATCTTGCGCATCTGCTCCTGCATCTGCAGGATCTGGAAATTGAGTTCCTCGATCGTGCCCGACAGCGAGCGTATCTGCTCTTCGAGCGCGACCAATCGCGGATCGCTGGCCTGGGCGTAGCGCACGGTCTCGTCGGCCTTCTTTGCGCCGAACACGCCGGGAAGTCCGAATTTGGGCAGCAGGTCGATGATGCCGGGGCGGTCTTGCTCGGTCGGCTGGGCGAATGCGGCCGTCCCGGCAAAAAGGAATGCGGCGAGAGTGCCGCTCAGGATCGCTCGAAAATACATATGCCTCTCACGGAAAGTGGTCTTTTGCATCGCGCGGAACCGCGCGTTTCGCCTTTTATCAGGGCGGGAGACTTCGGCCAAATTTTGTTTGCGGGCAGCATGAACGAAAAAAGGCGGCCGCTGGGGCCGCCTTTGAACGCAACTGTGTCAGTTATGTCAGCTTCCGGCGCCGCTCAGAGCGGTTACCGCGCGCCGGTTCTGCGACCAGCAGGAGATGTCGTCGCACACGGCGACGGGCTTTTCCTTGCCGAAGGAGATGGTGCGCAGCCGGTTTGCGGCCACGCCGCGTGCAACCAGGTAGTCGCGGGTGGCGGCGGCGCGGCGCGCGCCGAGCGCCAGATTGTATTCGCGGGTGCCGCGCTCGTCGGCATGGCCCTCAATCTGGATCGCGTAGGTCGGATATTTGTTCAGCCACTGCGCCTGGCGCGTGAGAGTGCCCTGCGCATCGGCGCGGATCGCCGAGGAATCGGTGTCGAAGAAGATGCGGTCGCCGACGTTGACGGTAAAGTCCTGGGCCGAGCCGGGGCTCGCCGCGCCCGCGCCAAGACCGAGATCGGCAGCGCTGTTGGGCGTCTTCTTGGAAGCGCAGCCGGCTATCGCCAGCGCCGCCACCATGGCGATGATTACGGGATTCGTGGTCAGTCTCGCGATGCGGCGCATCCCCGCCTCTCCTTCGCATTTGAGTGAATTCATTGAACTTCCAGTAACCACGTTGCGGTTAATCGGTGTTCAAGAAACATGGTTAACTTTCGGTTTCCGCGCCGCCGTCCACGGCTCGGTCCGTTGCTTGTTACAGCTTGCGCGCACCCTAGGCGGAATTGCGGCGCAAACGCGGCGATACGGTGAGCCGCCGCGTTTGTCGTCTGTCCGGATTATTCGAGCAGCGGCGACCAGGCCGGATCGGAGGCGAAATTCGCGGTCGGGATCGCCTGCTCGTTGCGCCCGGTCAAGTCGATCGAATGCAGCCGCGGACCGCCCGAGCCGGCCTCCTCCTTGAAGAACATGAGAACGCGGCCGTTCGGCGCCCAGGTCGGGCCTTCCTGCTGGAAGCCGGTCGAAAGGATACGCTCGCCGGAGCCGTCCGTCTTCATCACGCCGATCGAGAACTGCCCGCCCGACTGCTTGGTGAAGGCGACGAGGTCGCCGCGCGGCGACCAGACCGGCGTCGAGTAGCTGCCGCCGCCAAAGGAGATGCGGTTCTGTCCCGACCCGTCGGCGCCCATCACGTAGATCTGCGGCTGGCCGCCGCGGTCGGAGGTGAAGACGACCTGGCTGCCGTCCGGCGAATAGGACGGCGAGGTGTCGATCGCGTTGGAGTTGGTCAGCCGCGTCGTCGTCCGGCTGCGCAGATCCATGGAAAAGATGTTGGAATTGCCGTCCTCGCGCAGCAGGCTCATGATCACCTTCTGGCCGTCCGGCGAGAAACGCGGCGCAAAGGTCATGCCGGGGAAATTGCCGACGAGTTCGCGCTGGCCGGTCTCGATCTGCAGCAGATAGACCCGCGGCTCGCCGCTCTCATAGGACATGTAGGTGATTTCCTGGCGGGTCGGCGAAAAGCGCGGCGTCAGCGCGATCGCCTTGCCGTCCGACAAATAGCGCACGCCGGCGCCGTCCTGGTCCATGATCGCCAGGCGCTTGCGGCGCTGGTTCTTCGAGCCGGACTCGTCGATGAACACGACCCGCGTGTCGAAATAGCCCTTCTCGCCGGTCAGCCGCTCATAGATCGCGTCGGCGATGATGTGGGCGACGCGGCGCGAATTGGCCTTGGAGGAGAAGAACTGCTCGCCGGTCAGCTGCTGGCCGGCAAAGGTGTCCCACAGCCGGAACTCGGCGCGCAGCCTGCCATCGGCCTCTTCGCTGACCCGGCCGGTCACCAGCGCCTGCGCGTTGATGACCTTCCAGTCCTCGAAACGGGGAGCCGCGTCGGGGTTGGAGATCTTTTCGATGAACGCGCCCTTGTCGATCGGCGCGAACAGGCCGGACCGCTTCAAGTCGGCCGCTACGATGCCGGCGATTTCGGCGCCCATCGCGTCGCCCGACAGGAAGTCGGTGATCGCGATCGGCAGCGGCTCGACGTTGCCCTTGTTGACGTCGATCTCGACCAGCGCCTGCGCCGGCACAATAGCCGCCACGTTCATGCCGGCCGCGAGAGCGCCCATCATCAGGAGTGTCGTCAGGAAATGCTTCATGTAGTTCAGCCTCTTTGGTCCGGATCGGGGATGCGGATGCCGTCTCAGAACATCTCGCTGGGATCGAAATTGACGATGACGTCGGCCCACGCGTCATACTTTTCGGCGGGAAGATTATAGGGGGCGCAGCGCGACACCGCGCGACGCGCGGCTTCGGCAGCCGCACGCTCGACGCCGGACGAACCGCCGCCGGCGATGATCTCGGGCGTGCCCTCTAGCGCGCCGCTGGGATCGAGCCTGAACTGGACCGAAACCCTCAACGCCTCACCGTCCATCGCGCCGGCCGGGATGTTCCAGCACCGCTGGACCTGCCCGCGCAGCGCATCCATCTCGCTCTGCGACAGTTTCGAGCCGCTGGTGGTCTTGTCGCCGCCGAGCGCGGCCTGCTGAGTCGAACGCTTGGCGCCGCCGCCGGAAGCCTTCTCCTTGTTCAGGAGCGCCGCCACCTCGTCGGCGTTGAATTCCTTCTCGTCCGATTTCGGCTTGGCCGCCGCTTCCTGCGTCGGCTTGTCGGCTTCCTTACGGTCAGGCGTCTTGGCGGTCTGCGCCTGCGGCGGCTTCGGCCGCGCCTCGGGAGCCGGAGCGTTTTCGGGAAGCTTCACCGCCTCGGTCTCGGCCGTTTCGGCCACGATCGTCTCGGCCACGGGGTCAGGCGTTACCTCCTGCTTGGGCTCGGCGGCCGGCGCAACTTCCGTCGCGGGCGCCGCTTCCTGCTTTGGCTCGGGCTGCTTCACCGGCTCTGGCTTGGGCTGCTCGACCGGCTTCGGCTTAGGTGCGGGCTCCGGTGAAGGAGCGGGCGCGGCCGCCGTCTCGACCGGCTTCGGCTTCGCGTCGGGCGTAACCGGCTTGTCCGTGTCGACGGTGTTTTCGCCGACCTTCTGTGCCTCGGGCACAATGTCCGGCTTCTTGGTCGGCAGCGGCGCCGGCGTTTCATTGACGGTCGCGGTCTTGTCGCCCTGCTGGATCTGGGTGATCTCCTCGACCGGCACGATGTCGACCGGCAGCGCCTCGATGTCGGCGACCTCGAGCGCGCTCGGTGCCGACAGCGTGAACAGGCCGAAGCCGAGCAGCGCTGCGTGCATGACGACCGATGTGGTGAGACCGGCTTTCATAAGCGTTTACTGGCCGTCCTGTTCCTGCAGCGTCACCAGGCCGAGATTGCGGTACCCGGCCGCCGAAATGCGCGCCATGACCTTCATCACCGTGCCGTAGTCGGCGGTCTTGTCGCCGCGCACATAGATGCGTTCCTCATAGCCCGCCTGGGCGATCGCCTCGAGTTTCGGCACCACCTCCTCGAGCGGAATCTCCGTCTCCTGAAGGTAGATCTGGCCGCCCTGGTTGACCGAGACGGTGATCGGCTGCGTATCGGAGTTCAGCGCCTTGGCCTGCGTCTCCGGCAGGTCGATCGGCACGCCGACCGTCAACAGCGGCGCCGCCACCATGAAGATGATGAGCAGCACCAGCATCACGTCGACGAAGGGCGTGACGTTGATTTCCGATATCAGGCCGTGATGGCGGCCGCGCCGCCTGTGGCCGCGCGACCCGCGCCCGCCCGTCTGTCCCGCTGACATTCCCATGTTTTGTCCTCAGCCCTTGGGGGCTACTTTTTCATCGATTTGGCGCGAGAGTATGGCGGAGAACTCGTCGGCGAAGCCTTCCATCCGGACCGCTATCTTGCCGGCGTCCGACGACAGCTTGTTGTAGGCGATGACTGCCGGGATGGCGGCCAGCAGGCCGATGGCGGTGGCGAGCAGCGCCTCGGCAATGCCGGGAGCCACGACCGCAAGATTGGTCGACTTCGAACCCGCGATGGCCTGGAACGAGGTCATGATGCCGACCACCGTGCCGAACAGACCGATGAAGGGCGCCGCCGAACCGATGGTGGCCAGGAAGCCGAGCTTGCCTTCAAGCCGCTCCATTTCGCGCGTCAGGGCCAGGTCCATCGCCTTGTCGATGCGGGTCTGCAGGCCGAGCGGCGACTTCGCGCCCTTCTCGAAGCTTTTCTTCCATTCGCGCATCGCCGCCACGAAGATCGCGCCCATGCCGACGGTCTTGCGGTCTGCGAGCGTGCGGTAGAGTTCCTCCAGCGACTGTCCCGACCAGAAGATCTGCTCGAACCGGTTCAGCGCGCCGCGCATGCGGGCATAGGCGATCAGCTTGTCGACGACGATCGCCCAGGTCCAGATCGAGGCCAGAAGCAGGCCGATCATCACCAGCTTCACGACCCAGCCGGCCTGCCAGAACAGCCCCCAGATTGACAATTGCACGCCCGGCTCGGCGAGGGGTAGGTTTTCCATACAGACAATTCCTTAGATATCCGGGGCTTGGCTCGCGGCTTAGCCCAATGCGCATCATCCCGTTCGGTCCGTTCGCGCGAAGCTTCCGGAATGCCCTGAAATGCGGCCGTCGCGGGCCTTTTCAGGGCAAAGTTTGGTGAAACGAAGGCGCGCCGAATCCGCCCGATTTCACCGGAGCAAGCCACACGTTGCCCTGGTATCTTCATGGACCGTTAAGGTTAAGGATGGGTTAGTGGAGCCGGCGTCGGAATTACGGCTTTCCCGGCATGAAAGCTGCGACCCATTCCTTCGGAAAGCGTTTCGGCCGGCCGTTCTCGCCGATGATCGCCGCCTCCACCCTGGCCTCGACCAGCACCTCGTCGCCGCGCCTCAATTGCTGCGCCATGAAGATGCGCGCGCCCGAAATCTCCTCGGCGCGTGTCTCCACCGTCAGTATGTCGTCGATGCGGGCGGAGCCGCGAAAGTCGATCTCCATGCGCCGCACCACCCAGACGATCCTTTCGCCATGCTTGCCGCCGGCGAGATCGGTATGGTGCACGCCGGCCAGCCTCAGGAAATCGGAGCGGCCGCGCTCGAAGAATTCGAGATAGCGGGCATGGTAGACAACGCCGGAAAAGTCGGTATCCGCATAGTACACCCGCGCCATCAGGCGGTGTCCGGACGGCGTCAACTCGCCGGAGAGACCGGCCATCAGCCTTTCGCGTTCACCATGATCTCCCATCGCGCTTTCCTTCTCGCCCGCGACCTGACACCTGTTGGTGCATTCCGCCGCAACCCGATGGCATCATTGATAACGATGATCAAGACGCGCCGAACTCGACGCCGTGCCGGTAAAGGTGCGAGCGATGATCGAGGCCGAAGCGTCCTGGGCACGAAGGAGCCGCATGCTCGCCTATCTCGACGAGTAGATTCTATCGCTACTTGATGAATTCGACGAAGATTTCGACATGCCTGTGCAGGTCACTGGGCATCTCGTCTGCGAGCACTTCGTTGCCGAAGTCCTTGCGCCTGTCGAAACGCCGGATGTCGATCGCCCCCTGCAGGAATTTATGCATGGCGCTCGTCAGTTCATAGGCGGTGTAATCGATTCCGCACGCCTTTGCGGCTGCGGCGGTCGCGACCCTGACGTTTGCGCCATGCTGGCCGACGCTTTTGATGAACGGGAAATTCGCATCGGCGCCGTCAAGGGCCTTTTCGCAAAGCGACGCGTCGATGGAAACCTGCCTGCGGCAGACGAAAGGCCTGACCGCATAAATGGAACAGCTCCCCTCCACCAGAAAAGGGCAAGGGACGCGTTTCGCCATGCGGTCGTCCACATTCATGCGAAAGGTGGTTTCGATGCGGGCGACCAGCGCTTCGATTGCCGCAGCGGACCAGGTCGACTTCACATGCCGGGCGATCACGTCAATCTCGACGATGGTCGCCGACACGGCGATGTGGCAGCAGAAGTTGCAGCCCTTCCGGCAGGCGATCGGCATGTTCTTCTGTGCGTCGTCATGGCCCGCATCGAAGATGGAGTAAAGCTCGGCCATATCAGGAGAGCCGCCGCGCTGTTCGAGACAGTCCTTGGCAAACAGACTGAGCGACAAAAGCTGAGTGAGCGACACAGGCAAGCCAAGCCCGGTTTGCCGCAGGCTGCGGTAGCTCTCGCGCAGGGTCCGCTGCAGCGTCCGTCGTTCCACTCGTGATTGCGGTGGGCGCATGCCGGCCTACTCCTCTTCCTCGAACAGGCTGATCTGCTGGATGGCGAGGTCGCGCGGCGCTTCCAGCCCGAGATGCTTCCAGGCGTTCGCGGTCAGCACGCGGCCGCGCGGCGTGCGCTGGATAAAGCCCTGCTGGATCAGGTATGGCTCGATGATGTCCTCGATGGCGTCGCGCGGCTCGGAAAGCCCCGCCGCGATCGTTTCGATGCCGACCGGGCCGCCGCCGAAATTTTGCGCGATCATCGAGAGATAGCGCCGGTCGAGAGAATCGAGCCCGAGCGCGTCGACTTCGAGCCGGGTCAGCGCGTCGTCGGCCACCTTGCGGGAAACGTGGTCGGCGCCGGCAACGCTGGCGAAATCGCGCACCCGGCGCAGGAGCCGTCCGGCGATACGCGGCGTGCCGCGGGCTCGCCTTGCGATCTCCAGTGCGCCGTCGTCGCCGAGCGGCATGCCGAGGATGCGGGCGCCGCGCCGCACGATCATCTCCAGTTCCTCGACCGAGTAGAAATTCAGCCGCACCGGGATGCCGAAACGGTCGCGCAGCGGATTGGTGAGCAGGCCGAGCCGCGTGGTGGCGGCCACAAGCGTGAACTTGGCGAGGTCGATCTTCACCGACCGCGCCGCGGGGCCTTCGCCGATGATCAGGTCGAGCTGATAGTCCTCCATCGCCGGATAAAGGATCTCTTCGACGGCCGGGGAAAGCCGGTGGATCTCATCGATGAACAGGACGTCGCGGTCTTCGAGATTGGTGAGCAGCGCAGCGAGATCGCCGGCCTTGGCGATGACCGGGCCGGAGGTCGAGCGGAAATTGACGCCGAGTTCGCGCGCCATGATCTGGGCGAGCGTGGTCTTGCCGAGGCCGGGCGGGCCGACGAACAGCACATGGTCGAGCGCCTCGCCCCGACCCTTCGCGGCCTCGACGAAGACTTTCAGGTTTGCCCGCGCCGCAGCCTGGCCGACGAATTCGTCCAGGCTCTGCGGCCGCAGCGTGGTGTCGGCGTCCTCGCCGCGTGGGTCGGGAGAAATCAGGCGGGGCGCGGTGTTCATGCGAGGAGTTCCACGGAAGGGATTCTCGCGGCGGCTGCACGGTCGAATGTAGCAGTATGCGCACACCCCTGTTCGCGATTGTGCTCAGCGATCAGCGCGTCGACAAAATCCACGCCTGCATTGTTCGACCGCTCCAAGGCGCGAACTACCGCATTATGGCTTTCGAATACGAGCGATTTCGTCCTGATAAGTCTGTTGATGGCCGCCAGCACCTGCTTCCTTGGCTGTCGGTAACGCGAAACGAGTGACCAGTTGAACTCAACCAGAACTATCAGACTGATATATCCGGGACTTTCCGACGTGAGGCCATCGCCGAATTGAAGCGCCTTAGCGCGCTGTTTCGGGTCGTCATTGAGCACCATTCGCAGCAAAATATTGGTGTCGATTCCTACCTGCGTCACGCGGCGTCCTCGCGGTCGTTGCGGTCGTCGTCACCGGCAACATGCCGCCCGACGGCTTCCCTGACGGCCGCATCTATTTCCTCGAGCGTTGCTGGCCCGCCTGGAGGATCGCCAAGAAATCCGGCCAGATCGGCAAAATTCAGGTTCTTCGGCGTTCCCACGAGATGGTCGTCCACCACGGTCCAGACGACCTTGTCACCAGGCGCAAGCGCCAACTCGTCCCGAACGTCCTTGGGAATCGTGAGTTGGCCTTTCGAAGATAACGTAGCATACCCGCCCATTTTCCGACTCCTGCCAAGATTTCTTACCAACTGGATAATAGTAAGAAATCTTCGATCCGGCAATGCCGTCACCGCGCCAGTTCCTTCAGCCCCAGCCTTATCAGCCTGGCCGAATCGGCACCCTCGCCCGCGCTCTTCATTGCGGACGCCACGGCGTTGGCCGCAATATCGCGCGAATATCCGAGATTGGTGAGCGCCGAGACTGCGTCCGCCACGGGCGCGGGCGCAACTCCTTCGCCGAGTTCCTGCTTCAGCCCGATCGTGCCCGACGCGGTTCCGGCAAAGGCCGGCGCCTTGTTCTTCAGTTCGGTGACGATGCGCTCGGCGACCTTCTTTCCCACGCCCGGCGCCCGGGAAACCGTGGCGATGTCCCTCAGCGCAATCGCATTTGCCAGGTCGGAGGGGGCGAGGGTGGAGAGGATCGCCAGTGCAACCTTGGCGCCGACGCCCTGCACGTTGTTCATCAGCATGCGGAACCACTCACGCTCCAGCATGGTGCGGAAGCCGTAGAGCCGGATCATGTCCTCGCGCACATAGGTTTCGATGAACAGCGTCACCGCCTCGCCAGCGCCGGGCAACCCGGCAAGGGTGCGCGACGAGCAGTAAGCGACATAGCCGACGCCATGCACGTCGACGATGCAGTGATCCTCGTCGATCTCATCGAGCGTGCCTTTGAGCTTGCCGATCATGTGGAATTCCGTGTCATGGATGTGTATCGGGTGCGATGATTTCGAGGTCAGGAAAGTAGGCGCGGTAGCGCTTCGGGTCGCGCGTCAGAACGCGATACCCCAAGACGACAGCATGCGCTCCAATCAGGAAATCCGGCAGTGTACGTTCACGATTGCCGCCGGCGCGGCGATAACGGGCGTGCGTCTCACCGGCCAGGAACGCAGCATTCCACGGAACGAATTCGCGCGCGAGTTTGAGCTTGGCGGCTGCGCCTTCCAGAGCCGCCTCATCCACAATCAGTGGCGCAAGCTCCGACCAGATAATAGAGTTGACCACAAGGACGCCACTCCCGTGACATTCTGCCAAAGCCGACTTGGACCACTCGGTGGTCCTGCCTGGAGGGCCCCACGCATCGATTAGAATATTGGTGTCAATCAAGGTCGAGGTCTTCACGCGGCCCCCGCGACCACTCCATGTACTCGTCCGTAGTCATTCCGCCGAGATCCAGCGTTCCCTCCATGCGGTCGAGTGCATCTTTGAACCTGCGAGCAGCTTCTTTCTCGGAGAGATTTTCGTTAACCGCAACCAGACGGGCACCCTCTTCGGTTGGAACGAACTCCACTTCCGAACCAGGCCCGATACCCATCCGGTCCCGAATTTCCTTCGGTATGGTCACTTGGCCCTTAGTGGTCACGCGCATGGTAATACCTCCAAGTATTACTTAGCTCGGCGTCGGGGAACAAGTCAAGAACATTACCCCGCAAGCGCCGCCAGCCTCGCCACCGCGCTGCGCCGGTGATGCGCGTGGCAGATGGCGATCGCCAGCGCGTCGGCGGCGTCCTCGCTGTCGAAGACAGCCTTGGGCATCAGCACCTTTACCATCATGGCGATCTGCTTCTTGTCGCCATGACCGACGCCGATCACCGCCTTCTTGACCGCATTGGGCGCATATTCGGCGACCGCGAGCCCGGCCAGCGCCGGCACCAGCATGGCGACCCCGCGCGCTTGGCCGAGCTTCAGCGTGGCGGCCGCGTCCCTGTTGACGAAGGTTGCCTCGACCGCCGCCTCGTGCGGCAACTGGGCGCGCAATATTTCCGAGAGCCCATCATGCAACTGGCAAAGCCTCGCGGCAAGCGCCGCCTTTTCGTCGGACCGTACGGTGCCCGAGGCGACGAAGCGCAGCGAATTGCCGAGCGTATCGACGATTCCCCAGCCGGTGCGCCGTAGCCCGGGGTCGATGCCGATGATGCGAATCGCGCCGTTCATGCCAGCCAATCTACCCCGGGCGGCCACGCTTGTCAGATAAAGGCTGTGGACGGGTACCGGAACAGGGAACCGATTGCGGGCCGCCACGTTTGCGAAGGCTGCCCCCTTTGCCTCTGGCGGGATGCAGTTGAACCGGCGGAATGCCCCCTGTCCCTGTCGACATCTCCGCCGGTTCATCCGCCATTCGTCTAAAACAGTGTTTACTCAACTGAACGGTCCCCTATATCCGCCGTTTCGACTTTGTAGGGACGCGAGGCCAAGGGGAGAGGTCGTGACTCGCGAGAAGCGCGAAGACTACATTTACAGCCGGGCTTACGAGCTTGCAGCGACCGGCCTTCACCTGGAGCCGATCACCATCGTTTCCGCACTCATCAAGGAAGGTTATCCGGAGGCGGCCGAAGTCCTGGACAACCCTCTCGTGCGCAACGACCTGCGCCGGGTCTGCGCCCGCAACTGGCCGGGCGTCGCGGCGGAAAAGCCGGCAAGCGGCGCGGAACACCACGCGCCGCGCAAGCGGCGGAGAAAGCCGCCGTCTAAGGATCTCAGTTAAGAGGAAAGTTGGCTGCTGGGGCGCGGCCAGTGTCGCGTGGCGGCGAACCGGTCAGCCGCGGGCGAACGCGGTGTTCAAGAGCGTGATCTGGTCCGAGACCGGGTTGGTGCGCCTGCCGACCGGTGCTGCAGCGGCGCCGCCGCCCCCAACGCCGTAGATTTCTTCGTCCATCCGTCGCACCAGCGCCTGCAGCCTCAGCGAACGGTTCACCAGGTCGACGAACGCTCCGGGCAATTCCCTCCAGCCGGCCGCGTCGTCATGCGCCGACGCCGTGTCGAGGCGTACCTTAGATTTTTCCGACGCGACCTGGTCGCGGGTCATCTCGCCGGAATTGGCGGCGCGCTGCAGAAGCAGCCACGAGGCGACCTGCATCAGGCGGGTGGTGAGCCGCATCGATTCGGCGGCGTAGAGCGTAGCGGCCAGCCGCGACAGCTTCTTGGCTTCGGCGCGGCCCGGTCCGTCGAGATATTCGGCGGCCTGTTCGACCAGCCCCATCCCCTCATTGTAGAGGGGCTTGAAGGACTGGGAGAAGATCCGGCGTTCCGCCAGCCGGACCGTCTTCGCGCCGCCCTTGGAAGCCTCGATCATCATGTTGCCCCTGCATTCCTGAAACCGCCGCATGCCATGTGATGGCAGCCCGCCGGCGCGTTCCGAACCTATACGATACCGTTTCGGGAAAATGCGCCCGTGCATGATTGAAGGCAAGCACATGTTTAACAGAAGGTTAACGCGGGAGCCTGGCGGCGGGTTGTCCACAGCGGGCCGGCGAAGATAAAAAAAGAGCCGCTGAAAAGCGGCTCTCAGGAGTTTAACAGGGAGGCGTCAAACGAAGTGGCTCCAAACCACTCGGTAAGAATCCAGAAAACTGGATGCGCATAGTAAACGCCCGTAAAGCTTAACAGTGGGTTAACGATCCGGATATTTTTTACCGGCTGGTCTCCATCTGTGCCGAATGGAGACACATCAGGCGCGCCGGAACACCGGCATGGCCACGAACACGAACAGCAGCATGCTGGCGTAAAACCCGATCGACGAGATGGCGACCAAGGGTTCGACCGCAGCATTGCCGCCCAGCAGGAAGTAAAGCCCGACGAGCAGGCCTATGCCGCTGACGGCGCTCAGCCAGAAGTGGACGGTCGCCAGACGCTGTGCGGCGACCGCCGGAAACAGGTGGTAAAAAAAGGCGAACACAGCCGACATCAGCCACCCGGCCACCATCGTGTGGGCATGGACCGGCATCTGGCCGTGGTCATGCGTGATCGACATGTGAAGGCCGAGCGCCATCCCGCACAATGCGTAGATGATCGCCAGCCCAAAGAAATTCCGCGCAACGCCCTGCATGACGTCCCCCTTCGCAACTGCGTGACTACCGGCGGCCCCGCGCCGCCGCTCGCAGCCCCTTAACTCGCGACTGTTTCCAATCCATGTCGCGCGCACGCCGTTCGCACGAAAGCTCCGTTACATAGCTCGCTACAATGCCTTGGCCAGTTCGCGCAGCCTGAACTTCTGGATCTTGCCGGTCGAGGTTTTGGGAATTTCCGCGAAGATCACCGTGCGCGGGCATTTGAAGCGCGCCAGAAGCGCGCGGCAGTGCTCGATAATCTCCGCCTCGGTCGCCGTCCTGCCCGGCTTCAGCTCGACATAGGCGACCGGCGTCTCGCCCCATTTGTCGTCGGGCCGCGCGACCACGCCGCACGAGGCGACCGCCGGATGCTTGTAGAGCGCGTCCTCGACCTCGATTGAGGAGATGTTCTCGCCGCCCGAGATGATGATGTCCTTCGACCGGTCCTTGAGCTGGATATAGCCGTCCGGATGCATGACGCCGAGGTCGCCGGAATGGAACCAGCCGCCCGCGAAGGCCTCGTCGGTCGCCGGCCGGTTTTTCAGATAGCCTTTCATGACGATATTGCCGCGGAACGTCACCTCGCCGATGGTCTGGCCGTCGGCGGGCGTCGGTTCCATCGTCTCCGGGTCGAGCACCGTCAGCGCCTCCAGCGCGGCGTAGCGCACGCCCTGGCGCGCCTTTTTCGCCGTGCGCGGGCCCTTGTCGAGTGCGTCCCAGCCGGCGTGCCATTCATTGACGACGGCAGGGCCGTAGGTTTCGGTCAGCCCATAGAGATGCGTAACCGCAAATCCCGCATCGGCCATGCCCGAAAGCACCGCCTCCGGCGGCGGGGCGGCGGCGGTATTGAAGGTCACCGTCTGCGGAAACTCCCGCTTTTCGGCATCCGGCGCGTTGATCAGCGTCGACATCACGATCGGCGCGCCGCAGAGATGGGTGACGCCATGGTCGGCGATGGCATCGTACATCACCTTCGCCCGCACCCAGCGCAGGCAGACATGCGTGCCCGCCTGCACGGCCAGCGTCCACGGAAAGCACCAGCCGTTGCAGTGGAACATGGGCAGCGTCCACAGATAGACCGGGTGCTTGCCCATGCCGGCGTGGATCGTATTGGCGTAGGCCATCAGCGCGGCGCCGCGATGGTGATAGACCACGCCCTTGGGATTGCCTGTGGTGCCCGACGTGTAGTTCAGCGAGATCGCATCCCACTCGTCGTCGGGCATCGACCACGAAAATTCCGCGTCGCCGCCCCGGACAATATCCTCGTAGTCGAGCGAGCCGATGCGTTCCCCCTTCGGGTAGGGAGCGTCGGCCGCATATTCCGGATCGTCATAGTCGATGACCAGGGGGCGGACCTTGGCCAGCGCCAGCGCCTCCTTCATGACTGCGGAAAACTCGCGGTCGACGATCAGCACCTTGGTCTCGGCGTGGTCGAGCTGGAAGGCGATGACCGCCGCGTCGAGCCTTGTATTCAGCGAATGCAGCACCGCCTTGACCATCGGCACCCCGAAATGCGCCTCAAGCATCGCCGGCGTGTTGGACAGCATCACCGTCACCGTATCGCCCTTGCCGACGCCCTTTTGCGCCAGCGCCGAGGCAAGCTGCAGCGACCTGCGCCAGAAATCGCGGTAGGAGACGCGCAGGCGGCCATGGATGATGGCGGTCTGCTCGGGATAGGTCTTGGCCGCCCGCTCGAGATAGGTGAGCGGCGTCAGCGGCTGGTAATTGGCGGTATTTCGCTCCAGGCCGCTGTAATAGATGCTTGCCATGGATTTTTCCCCCGAAACCGGATGTTTTCGGGAGTTATAGCGGCCGCTTTCGGCTCCGTCATCCGATACGATGGTTAGCGCGCGGGATTGAGTGCCGCCGGCGTTCCGGCCAATGCCGCCGCCCTGTCCGCGGGCTGGCGTCCGCCCCAGCCGATTCTGGGCAGCCATTCGAGATAGTAGGCGAAGGCGAACTGCAGCGCGATGCCGGTGGAAAGCAGGATGGCGTCGTAGACGAAGCCGCCGGGGCTGACGATCTTCATCACCTGGCAGAGCATTGCGAGGATGGTGCCGGCGATGAACACCGGCAGCGAATGCCTGCCGAGCACCGCCAGCGGATTGCGTGGGCTGGTCTGCGCCAGCTTCGAGAGCGCGGGAATCACCGCGATCAGGTAGGCGAGCGAGAGGATGTGCAGAAGCCGCGACAGCGAAAGGAACGTCTTGTCGAAGCCGGCCAGCACCGCGGGCAGCGCCAGCGACGTCTCGGCGCCCCAGAGCGGAAGCCGGACCCAGACCAGCGCGAAGACGAGATAGGCGACCGCCAGCAAGACCAGGCACCAGTTGAAGCGGAGCGCGCCGCCGCGCCGGACATGCATCGTCGAGGCGACGCCTATGATGAACAGGAACTGCCACGACAGCGGATTGAGGAACCAGAAGCCTTCCGTCGGAAAGTTGACGGGCGCTATCTGATAGATGCCGGCGAGCAGCCAGACGAGCCCCGAAACCGTGACCATCAGGCCGAGACTGACACTGCCGAGCAGGAGGAAGAACGGCATCATCAGGAGCACGACCGCATACATCGACAGGATGTTGTTGTAGCCGATCTGGTGGCCGAGCGTGGCGATGCCGAGTAGCGCCTCCGGCGTGTCATTGATGATCATTTCGATGTTGATCAGCTTCAGAATGCCGGGCCGGGCGAAGTAAAGCGCGGCGGCCGAGAATATGGCCAGCGTCGCCACCGTCGTCATGACGTGGGCGACATAGAGCACGCCCGCGCGCTTCCATGCCTTGAGCGCGATCAGCAGCCTGTTGCCTGGCTGGAATTTCAGTCCGTAGGCCAGGCCGACGGCGATGCCGGAGATCAGCACAAAGGCTTCGGCCGAATCGGAAAAGCCGAAATTCTTGTGGGTGAGGTGCTCGAACAGGGTGCCGGGCACGTGGTTGACGAAGATCGTCAGCAGGGCCAGCGCCCGGAAAACGTCGATGCGGGTGTCCCGCCGTGGTTGGGGACTGACGGTTATCGCGGTCATGCTTTCTTCCGTGACGTTCACTCGGACGCCTCGCAATCCGAGTCGGCGGCGCGGCGAATCCGCCACGCAGAAGCTGTCCGAAAGAGGCAGATTTGTGCGCCTCTCCGTCACAAAATAATTCACCGTTAAAACATTTGGATGACACCATCCCAGATCAGCTTGAGCCCGATGATGGCCACCGTGGCGTAGGTGAACGGGTAGAACACTTCCGGCCGCATGCGGCGGACGAGCCATGCGCCGGCCAGCGTTGCGAGCGGCGCCATCGGCATCAGCACGGCCGAGGCCGTCAGGTTGGTGGTATCGAACTGGCCGAGCGCGAAATAGGGAACCAGCTTGACGGCATTGGTGACCGCGAAAAAGATCGCGCTGGTGCCGGTCAGCACTTTCGGGTCCATCCGCAACGGCAGCGCGTAGACCTGGAAGGGCGGCCCGCCGACATGGGCGACGAAGCTGGTGAAGCCGGCCACGGCGCCCCAGAAACCGGCAGCGAGCCGGTTGGGCCTGGCGGCATAGGCTGAACCGTGCCTGAACTGCTGGTACACCCAGCGCGCAACGAACACGACCGCCACCGCGCCGACAATGAAGCGCACCATGTCGGCGGTGACAAGCGCCGCCGTCAGCCAGCCGAGGCTTATGCCTGCCACCGCGCCGGGCAGCATCGTCGCCAGCGTCAGCCGGTCGAAGATGCCGCGCCAGGTCCACAGCGAAACCATGTCCATCAGCACCAGGATCGGCAGCAGGATCGCGGCGGCCTGCACCGGCGGCATCACCAGCGCCATCAGCGGCACGCCGACGAATCCTACAGCCCCGCCGAAGCCGCCCTTCGACAGGCCGACGAGAATAACAGCCGGAATGGCGGCCGCGTAGAACCACGGATCGGTGAGCAGCGCGTTCATGAAAAGGCCTTTCGCGATCCCGCAATATCGCGGCAGCAGCGATTCGGCGAGGGCGCAACCCTGTTCAAGCGACCTGCCTTCGTCTATGCCCAAATCCAACCACGATCCCGCTGCATGGGAACCGACAGAAAGCTCAGGAATGCCCGTCACACCGCCAAACCGCTGCCGCATCGTGCTGATCGCTCCGCCCGTCGAAGACGCCGCGGCGTTCGAGCAGCAGCTGCGCGCCGCCATTTCGGGCGGCGACATCGCCTCGATCATCCTGCCTGCCTACGGCCTCGACGAAGCCTCGTTCCAGGCGTTTGCCGAGCGCATCGTGCCGGTCGCTCAATCTGCGAACATCGCCGCCATCATCGCCGAGGACACGCGCATTGCCGGCCGGGTCGGAGCCGACGGCCTGCATCTCGAGGCGGGAAGGGCCGCACTCGAGGAGGCGATCGAGCGCTTCCAGGGCCGGCTCACGGTGGGCGCGGGCGGGGCCAAGACCCGCGACGACGCGCTCGATCTCGGCGAGGCGCGTCCCGACTACATATTTTTCGGCCGCTTCGGCTATGACAACAAGCCCGAGCCGCACAACCGCAACCTGGCGCTCGGGCGGTGGTGGGCCGAGATGATCGAGATACCGTGCATCGTCATGGCCGGCTCGGACATCGCCTCCGTTTCGATCGTGGCCGAAACCGGATGCGAGTTCGTGGCGCTATCCAGCGCCATCTTTGGCGAAGGCGTCGATCCCGAGCAGGCCGTCGCGCACGCCAACGCCATTCTCGACGACACGGCGCCGCGGTTCGGGGAGTAGGTCTTGGCTGTACTGCAATCGTCCGTCCGGACATGGCTCACGGCGCTGGCGCTGCTTTCAGCGACGACGCCCGGCGCCCTTGCGCAAGGCGCTGCCGATCCCGCGCCAGCGCAGAAGGCCACGCCCGAAACGAAATTGCCTGCGAAAAGTCCCACGGAGCCGGCGCCGAAAGCGCCCGTCATCGAGCCGTTGGCAAAAACTCCTGACACGCCGCCGGCTTCCGGCCCCTTGCCCGCGGGAGCAAAACCGCTGGGCGTCGACCCCACGCGGTTCGGCGGCGGCAGGAGCGACGGCAAGCCCGATCCGGCGCGCTTCGGGACCAAGCCCGCCGATCCCGCCTATGGCGCGTTCCAGCGCGGGCTCTACAAGACCGCCTACAATCTGGCGCTGGTGCGCGCCGAAAACGGCGATCCGGCCGCGCAAACGCTGGTCGCCGAAATCCTGTCGCGCGGGCTTGGCATGGCCCGCAACGAGGCCGAAGCCGCCAAATGGTACGCCCGCGCTTCCGAGCAGGGCGTTCCGGAGGCGCAGTTCCAGTACGGGCTGATGCTTCTCGACGGGCGCTTCGTGAAAGCGGACCCACAGGGCGCCTACGCCCTGATGCAGGCGGCGGCCGAGGCCGGAAACCGGCTGGCGCAGTTCAATTTCGCGCAGATGCTGGTCGATCGCGAGAGCGGCGAGAAGGGCCTCGCCAAGGCGGTCTCCTACTACGAGCGCGCGGCCAGGGCCGGGCTTGCCGACGCGCAATATGCGATGGCGCAGGTCCACGCCAACGGCGTCGGCGGCAAGGCCAAGGACGAGAAGGAGGCGCGGCGCTGGCTGCTTCTCGCGGCACGGCAGAATTTCGATACCGCGCAGCTCGATCTCGCCACCTGGCTGGTTGACGGGCGCGGCGGCGGACGCGACCTGAAGGAAGGCTTCCGCTGGATGAGGCGGGCGGCCGAGGGCGGCAATGTCGCGGCGCAGAACCGGCTCGCCAAGCTTTACATGAAGGGGCTGGGCGCCGACCCGGATTCGATAGCGGCGGCGGCCTGGTACATCCTTGCCCGGCGCGCCGGCCTTACCGATCCCGAGATGGAGGATTTCTTCGACGGCCTGACCGACGAGGAACTCCAGAAAGCCCTGGAGCGCGCCAACAGGCTGCGCTGAGGGCCCGCTTCTCCGGCATTTCCCTCGATCCCTTGCCTCTTTTGCCGATTTGTGGTCTTGGAGGCGCCGAAACCGCCTGTCGGCGTACAAACCTCCGGAATAGCAAAATATGGCCAAGATCAACGGCAACGAAATCCGTCCCGGCAACGTCATCGAGCACGATGGCGGGCTCTGGGTGGCGGTCAGGACCAACCATGTGAAGCCCGGCAAGGGCGGCGCCTACAACCAGGTCGAGTTGAAGAACCTCATCAACGGCACCAAGCTCAACGAGCGCTTCCGCTCCGCCGAGACCGTGGAAAAGATCCGTCTCGAGCAGAAGGATTTTTCCTACCTCTACGAGCAGGGCGACGCGCTGATATTCATGGACACCCAGAGTTACGAGCAGCTCGAACTGCAGAAGGATTTCGTCGGCGACCGCGCCGCCTTCCTGCAGGACGGCATGATGGTCACCGTGGAACTCTACGACGAGCGCCCGATCGGCATCTCCCTGCCCGACCAGGTGACGCTGACCATCACCGAGGCCGACCCGGTCGTCAAAGGGCAGACCGCCGCCTCGTCCTACAAGCCGGCGCTGCTGGAAAACGGCATCCGCGTCCTGGTTCCACCCTTCATCTCGTCGGGTGAGCGGATCGTCGTCGACACCAACGAGATCACCTACGTCCGCCGCGCGGACTGAACAGATCAGGCAGCAGGCAGTGGGCAATCGGCAGTAAGGCCGCCTACCCCTGGAATCACCGACTGCCGACTGCCCATTGCCTACTGCCCATCTAAGACAGAAGCGACATCCGCCATGCCCCGTTCAGCGATCCTCAATGTCATGGTCCAGGCCGCCATGAAGGCCGGCCGCTCGCTGGCGCGCGATTTCGGCGAAGTGCAGAACCTGCAGGTGTCGCTGAAGGGCCCCGGCGACTTTGTCAGCCAGGCCGACCACAAGGCCGAGGAGATAATCCACACGGAACTGTCCCGCGCCCGCCCGGGCTATGCTTTCCTGATGGAGGAACGCGGAGTGGTTCCGGGTGAGGACGATCAGCACCGCTGGATCGTCGATCCGCTCGACGGCACCACAAACTTCCTGCACGGCCTGCCGATCTTCTCGATCTCAATGGCGCTTGAGCGTCAGGGCCAGATCGTCGCCGGCGTGATCTACAATCCGGCCATGGACGAGCTCTACACCGCCGAACGCGGCGGCGGCGCCTTCATGAACGACCGCAGGCTGCGCGTGGCGAGCCGCACCAAGCTCACCGATACGGTCGTCGGTACCGGCGTGCCGCATCTCGGCCGCGGCCACCATGGCAATTACCTGATCGAGCTTCGCAATGTCATGGCCGAAGTGTCGGGCGTTCGCCGGCTCGGCTCGGCAGCGCTCGATCTCGCCTATGTCGCGGCGGGCCGCATGGACGGTTTCTGGGAACATTCGCTTTCGCCATGGGACATGGCAGCGGGCATATTGATGATCCGCGAGGCCGGCGGCTTCGTCAGCGACCCGGCAGGCGGCAATGCCATGTTCGAGACCGGCTCGATCGTCGCCGGCAACGAGACCATCCACCGCGCGCTCCTGAAGACGCTCAAGAAGCCGCTCACGCCGCGCTGAACCGCCGCGCCCCCAAGGCTTGAAAAACGACTTGGCGACCGGTCAAATAAGCCGGGATGACGAGCGGCCCGCAACCACTTCAAGCCGACGTGCCCTTCATGGGGCGCTTCCAGCATTCGCGCGCCGAGCTGATCGCCGACGGCATCGTTCATGCGGTGGGAATAGTGCTCGCGATCGCCGCTGGCTCGGCGCTGCTCGCAATGTCGGCTTTTCACACCGGTCCGGGCGAATACATCGCGACGGCATTCTTCGTCGTCTCGGTCCTGACCGTCCTGTCGATTTCGCTCGCCTACAATCTCTGGCCGATATCGCCGGCGAAATGGATATTGCGGCGCTTCGACCACGCGGCGATCTATCTCCTGATCGCGGCGACCTACACGCCCTTCCTCGCGCAATTGAAGGATGTCTGGCTTGCGCGCTGGATGCTCGCACTGGTCTGGTCCGCCGCAGCCCTCGGCATGGCGACCAAGATGCTTTTTCCCGGCCGTTTCGACCGCGCCGCCGTCGTTTTCTATCTTGCGATCGGCTGGAGCGGCATCGTGGTCCTGCCGCCGATCCTGGAAATCCTGCCTTCGACGACGATTGCGCTGATTGTCGCCGGCGGCATCGTCTATTCCTGCGGCGTGGTGTTCTTCGTGTGGAAGGGGCTGCGATTCCAGAACGCCGTCTGGCATGGCTTTGTGGTGACGGGCGCCGGCCTGCATTTTGCGGCCCTGATCAACTGTCTGGTCATCGACCGCCTCTGATCCGCTGCTGCGGTCTCACGGCGTCTTTCAATTTCGTCACAATTCCGTTTAGAGTCGCGGCGAGTTAGATTTTGGTCGCGGCGACGGATTCGGGGCGCATGGCATTTTTGCGAAAATTCGGCGGGAGCGAGGCATCCGAAGACGGCGGCTACGATCCCTACCGGCTGTCGAGCCCGCAGGTCTTCCTCCTCTCCATGCTGGTGTTCCTGGCGATCGTCGCGTTCATCGCGGCGATCCTTGCCCGGCAGATTTCCTCGGCCTTCACCACCAACCCCGGCCTGAACGGGCTGATCCTCGGCGTTCTGGCGGTCGGCATCCTGCTCGCGTTCGTGCAGGTGGTGCGGCTGTTCCGCGAAATCCGCTGGGTCAATTCGTTCCGCGCCGGCTCCGAAGTCGTCGAGCCGGTGCTGCTTGCGCCGATGAAGGCGCTGCTCAGCCGCTCCACCTCCATGGCGCTTTCGACCAGTTCGATGCGCACCATGCTCGATCCGATCGCCACCAGGCTTGACGAGACCCGCGACATTTCGCGCTACCTGATCGGGCTTCTGGTGTTTCTCGGCCTGCTCGGCACCTTCTGGGGCCTGTTGCAGACGATCGGCTCGATCGGCGACACCATCCAGTCACTCGATCCCGGCTCCGGCGATGCAGCCTCCGTGCTCGAGTCGCTGAAGTCGGGCCTGGCCGCGCCGCTCGAGGGCATGGGCACGGCGTTCTCGTCCTCGCTGTTCGGCCTCGCCGGCTCGCTGGTGCTCGGCTTCCTTGACCTCCAGGCTGGCCGCGCCCAGACCCGTTTCTATACCGAGCTGGAAAACTGGCTGTCCTCGGTCACCGACCTTTCGTCCGACATCATTGTCGCCGATCCCGCCAAGGCCGGCTCCGCCGAAGAGATCAAGGCGCTTTCCGAAAGGTTGCGCAACCTGCAGGAATCCGGCGGCTCCAATCCGCGCATCGCCACCGCCATGGCCAATCTCGCGGACGGCATTTCCGGCCTGGTCAAGAACATGCGTTCCGAGCAGCAGATCATGCGCGACTGGGTCGAGGCGCAGTCGGAAGAGCAGAAGGCAATGCGCAACACGCTGGAAAAGATCGCCGACGCGCTGAAGAAGCGGGAGCTGAGCTGACATGGCATTGGCACGCGCCAGGCGCGACCGCCGCATCGATTACTGGCCGGGCTTCGTCGACGCGCTGTCGACGCTGCTTCTGGCCATCATGTTCCTGCTTTCGGTGTTCGTGCTGGCGCAGTTCCTGCTCAGCCGCGAGATTTCCGGCAAGGACGAGGTGCTGAACCGCCTCAACTCGCAGATCAACGAGCTGACGCAGCTCCTGGCGCTGGAGCAGTCCAACACCCAGGACGCCGAGGATGCGCTCGCCAACCTCCAGGCTTCGCTTGCCCAGGCAGAATCCGACCGCACCCGGCTGCAGCAAATGCTCGACCAGGGCGCGGGCGCCGGGGCCGAGGCCGACGAGCGCATCGGCGCGCTCACCGGCGAGCTCGACAGCGAGCGCCAGCTCAGCCAACGGGCGCTGTCGCAGGTCGAGCTGCTCAACCAGCAGATATCGGCGCTGCGCAAGCAGATCGGCGCGCTCGAACAGGCGCTCGAAGTGTCGGAGACGCGGGACCGCGAATCCAACACCAAGATCGCCGATCTCGGCCGCCGCCTGAACGTCGCGCTGGCGCAGCGCGTCCAGGAACTGAACCGCTACCGCTCCGACTTCTTCGGCAGGCTCCGCGAGATCCTCTCCGACCGCGAAAACATCCGCATCGTCGGCGACCGCTTCGTCTTCCAGTCGGAGGTGCTGTTCCCGGTCGGCTCCGATCTTATCAACGAGGCCGGCCGCGCCGAGATGCAGAAGCTCGCCGGCGCGATCATCGAATTGCAGAAGGAGATCCCGCCAGAGATCAACTGGGTGCTGCGCGTCGACGGCCACACCGACGACCGGCCGCTGTCGGGTGCCGGGCGCTACCGCGACAACTGGGAGCTTTCCTCGGCGCGCGCGACCTCGGTCGTCAAATACCTGATCGAGAACGGCGTGCCGGCCAACCGGCTGGTCGCGGCCGGCTTCGGCGAATTCCAGCCACTCGACGCCGCCGAGACCGACGAAGCCCGCAACAGGAACCGCCGCATCGAGCTGAAGCTGACGGAGAGGTAGCCGCCTTCCGTTCTCCCTGTTCACGCAGGGGCGATCGCATATGGAACATGTTTGCAGGCGAGGCACGGTGGTCGCCTGTTCTGCATCGCTTTGGACTTCCGATAGAGCGAGGCATGGCAACTGTGTTTCAGGCATATGCTTTCTGGTCGCGTTGCATGGCGTTGAGGATGGTGAGGAGCTTTCTGGCTGCGGCGATGACGGCGAGTTTCCTGGAGCCGGAGCGGGCGGCGATGGCGCTGTAGAAGGCCTTGAAGCGCGGCGCAGCGCGGATGGCGCCGAGCGCCGCCATATAGAGCGCCTTGCGCACGCGCGGCCGGCCGCCGCGGATGGGGCGCCGGCCGCGCCGCGTTCCCGAATCGTTGTTGCGCGGCGCCAGCCCGGCCAGGCTGGCGATGGTTTTGGGCGAACGGCCTCCGAGCTCGGGCAAATGGGCGATGAGGGTGAGCGCGGTGACGGGTCCGACGCCGGGGGCCGAGCGCAGGATGGCGAACGTGGCGGCGGTGGCGGCGTCGGCTTCGGCGATGGCGCTTGCGATGACCGCCTCGATGGTCGCGATGCGCTTGGCGAGGCAGGCGACGGCCGCCTCGATGTCGGCGATGACGTCGGGATCGAAGGCTTCGCCGAGATGCCTGGCCTCGCGGGCGCGGGCCTCGACGAGCTGGTCGCGGCGGCGCGCCAAGGCGGCGATGCGCTCGCGCTGGCGGCACGGCGGCTGGTCGGGCGCCGGGGTGAAGCGGCGGCCGTAGTCGGACAGCATGCGGGCGTCGAGCTTGTCGGTCTTAGCCAGAAGCCCGCCGGCCTCGGCGAAGCGGCGGGTCTGGACGGGGTTGCGCCTGGTGCTGGCGATGCCGGCCTCGGCCAGGGCGTGGCGCAACAGCCGGTCGTGGACGCCGGTCGCCTCGAAGACGACGAAATCGCGCCCCGGCGCAAGTCCGGCCGCGAAAGCCTCGATCGGCCCGGCCCGGTTGGCGAGCCGCCGGAAGCTGCGGCTGGACGGATCGAACACGTCGAGCATGTCCTTGCAGATGTCGCAACCGATGTAGTTATGCTGTATCATCACCGTGCCTCTTCCTGTGGTGCGAGGTCTGTGCAGCAGCCTCGTGCAACTGTTCAGGTTGATGGTTTCGAAGCGGGAGGGGAGCCGAGCCATGCCGCGGCCTGTCGGGCAAAACCCGACGACCAGGATTCCCACGGCCTCCTTCCCGCGCTCACCATACGCCAAAACAAACACACAGGATTCCCGACACTCTCCGCTCGCTGCGCTCGCTCAAGAGGTCGGGAATGACGGACTTCCTTTACCGCCTCGGCCAATCGCCAACGGGTGAGATTGGCGGAGAAGAGAAGTGAAATTCGTCATTCCCGACCTCGTGAGCGAGGAACGAGCGGAGAGTGTCGGGAATCCATGCCTCGACGCAGAGGGCACCAGAATCCTCTCAGGCACGCCCGGCGAAACGTGCGCTCGCACAACGGGAGCACCATCCCACTTTCAAGCGCTACCAGCCGAGCAACAGGGCCACCAGCGCCAGCACCGCAGGAACCGCCTGCACGTAGAGAATCTTCCGGCTGACCGTGGCAGCGCCGAACAGGCCGGCGGCCATCACACAAATCAGGAAAAAGATCTTGATCGTGAAACCGGCCTCGCCGAGGTAGAGGCCCCAGATCAGCCCGGCGGCGAGGAAGCCGTTGTAGAGGCCCTGATTGGCGGCGAGCACTTTGGAGGCCTTGGCGAACTCCGGCGTCAGCCCGAACGCTCTGTGGCCGGCCGGCGTGTCCCAGGCGATCATCTCCAGATACATGAAATAGAGATGCAGCGCCGCCACCAGCGCGATCAGGATATTGCCCAGCATTTTGCTCCCCCGTTTTGTGCGAAGTACAGAATGGTACAGCATTGGGCATACCACGAACATGTAGATAGCCTGTTCTGAAAGGCCGCAGCCGCCCAAACAATCGGCGTGTTTCCTCGGGTCCCCGCTGTCCCGCTAGCATCAGCCTTCGCCGCTCTTCGACGCCAATCTGGAGCGGATGCGGGGGTAGGTAAGGCTCCCTTCTCCCCTTGTGGGAGAAGGTGGATCGGCGCGGAGCGCCGAGACGGATGAGGGGTGTTGGACGGAGCGGGACATAGCAGGCGCAGGCAGTGGGATTGCTGCTTGGCGCGCCCGCCCCGAAGCGCCTCATTCCTTCCAGCACCCCTCATCCGTCGCCTTCGGCGACACCTTCTCCCACAAGGGGAGAAGGAGCGACCGCTCCCTCACTCGAACCCCTTTCGGCATCTCGCGGTTACCCATTATCCTGTCAGCATATGTCAGGAATGTTTTCCCAAGCTTTGTCCACACCCTCCCCTGATGCCCGCATACTCCATCCCGGCAGCTTGCTGGTGGGAACGGGTGTGCACGACCGGCATCCAGGCAAGTGTGGCGCCGGAGATGTTCCCCGCATGGTCGTGCGGGGCGCTCCGGCCCCGGGTCGAACCTGTGCGCCCGCGCTCCGTCCCAGATTACCGGACAGGGCATGGGCCGGGAGCGGCAAGGGGAGAAAACGCCGGCGGCGCATGGCAGCGCGTCACTAAATTAAATTGATTAGGCGTCGCTGCCATGCGCCGCTTCCCACAAATGGCCAGACGCGAAAGCGGGCGTGGCGATGACTAGGTGTGTCCTTCGAGGCTCGGCTTCGCCTCGCACCTCAGGATGAGGACGGCATGTACCCGAGCTCGGCGTTCAAGATTGGCGAACTTGCACCCACCTCCCTCATCCTGAGGTGCGAGCGCAGCGAGCCTCGAAGGACGCACCTAGTGCCAGACTTGCCATCGCGCGGCCCTTGCTGTTCTTTCCCAGCACTCACAACGATCGGAATCATCATGTCCTTCGAAAAAATCGATCAGCTTTGCCGCAAGCTCGAAGCGCTGGAGCATTCGCTCGCCATTCTCGGCGCCGACGAGGCGACCCACATGGCCGTCGGCGGCGGCGAGAAGCGGGCCGAGGCGATGTCGGCGCTGGCCGGCATGCACCACGCCCGGGCGACCGCCCCGGAGATCGGCGACTGGCTCGCGGCTGCCGAACAGGAGGCGCTCAACGAGGAGCAGCAGGCGGCGCTGCGGGAATTCCGCCGCCAGTACACCAACATGACCTGCCTGCCGACCGAGTTCGTCGAACGCCAGACCACGGCCCGGCTGCGCTCCGAGCAGCTTTGGCGCGACCTCCGGCCGAAGAACGACTGGCTGGGCTTTCTGCCGGCGCTGGACGGCATCGTCGCGCTGGTGCGCGAGGAGGCGGAGCTTCGCGCCGCGGCAACCGGCCTCGATCCCTACGACGCGTTGATGGAGCAGTACGATCCCGGCCATCGCGCCGCCGACATAGCGCCGGTGTTTTCCGAGCTGAAGACCTTCCTGAAAGGCTTCGTGCCGGAAGCGCTGGCGGTGCAGGAGGAGCGGCTGGCGAGGAAACCGCTGCGGCCGCTCTCCGGCGTCTATCCGATCGACAGGCAGCGCGAACTCGGCCTTGCCATGATGGCGGCGGTCGGCTTCGACTTCACCCATGGCAGCCTGTCGGTGTCGCACCATCCGTTCTGCGGCGGCGTACCGACCGACGTGCGCATCACCACGCGCTACAAGACGACGGATTTCCTCTCGGCGCTGATGGGCGTGCTGCACGAGACCGGCCACGCCATGTACGAGCAGAACCTGCCCAAGCCGTGGTCGCACTGGCCGCTCGGCAAGGCGCGCGGCATGGCCATGCACGAAAGCCAGAGCCTGTTCGTCGAAAAGCAGCTCGGCCGCAATCCTGCCTTCTGGGAATGGGCGCTGCCGCTGGTCGAACAGTATCTCGGCGAGAGGTGGAGCAAGGACGAGATCCTCGCGCATGTGCACCGGGTCGAGCGCGGCCTGATCCGCGTCGATGCCGACGAAGTCACCTATCCGCTGCACGTCATCCTGCGCTTCGAGTTGGAGCAGGAACTGGTGAGCGGGCGTCTGAAACCCGCCGACGTGCCCGAAGCCTGGGACGCCAAGATGCGTGACTATCTCGGCCTCTCCACCATCGACACGCCGCAGGACGGGCCGATGCAGGACGTGCACTGGCCGAGCGGCGCATTCGGCTATTTCCCGTCCTACACGCTCGGCGCGATGATGGCGGCGCAGCAATGGGCGGCGCTGGAGAAACTGCATCCTTCCGTGGACGACGAGATCGCCAAAGGAAAATTCGACACGGTCACCGCCTGGCGGCGCGAAAAAATCTGGTCGCAAGGTTCGCGCTGGTCGACGCCGGAGTTGCTTGAGCGCGCGACCGGGGAGAAATTGAACGCCGCGCATTTCACCGCTCATCTGAAGAAGCGGTACGGGAAGTGAGCGTCCGTCTTACAGGTCAGTGCTGCCCCTCACCCTTACCCTCTCCCCGCAAGGACGGGGAGAGGATGCCGGCAGGCAGGTGAGGGGCGGCGCCAGCTTTCGAAAGCGGCGCAGCCAGACCGTCCAGTTTCCGCTTGATCGTCTGGACTCGGTCATCCGAAACTAGGCTCAACGAGGGGGAGAACCATGGCGGAACATGCCGACGCGATCGTCGTGGGTGGAGGGCTGGCGGGACTTGTCGCCGCCGCCGAGCTTGCCGATGCCGGCAAAAAGGTCATCATCCTTGAGCAGGAAGGCGAGAACTCGCTTGGCGGGCAGGCTTTCTGGTCGCTGGGAGGGCTGTTTTTCGTCGACAGTCCCGAACAGCGGCGGCTGCGCATCCGCGACAGCCGCGACCTCGCGATGCAGGACTGGCTGGGCTCGGCGCAGTTCGATCGCGAGGAGGATTTCTGGCCGCGCAAGGTGGCCGAAGCGTTCGTCGATTTCGCCGCCGGCGAGATGCGGCCATGGCTCCATGCGCAAGGCATGCGCTGGTTTCCGGTGGTCGGCTGGGCCGAGCGCGGCGGCGGCCACGCGCATGGCCACGGCAATTCGGTGCCGCGTTTTCACATCACCTGGGGCACCGGCCCCGGGGTGCTCGAACCTGTCATCCGCCGCATTCGCCGGCATGCGGATAACGGCCTGATCAATCTGAAATTCCGCCGTCGGGCGAGCCGGCTGATCAAGACCAATGGCGCGATCACCGGCGTCTCGGGCGAGCTTCTCGAGGCATCCACGGTCGAGCGCGGCCAGCAATCCGGGCGCGGCGTGATCGGCGATTTCGAGCTCCACGCAGGGGCGGTCATCGTCACTTCGGGCGGCATCGGCGGCGATTTCGAGCTTGTGCGCAAAAGCTGGCCGACCGACCGCCTCGGACCCGCGCCAAAGCACATGGTTACGGGTGTGCCGCACCATGTCGACGGCCGCATGGTGGCGATCACGCAAGCCGCCGGGGGCGCGGTTATCAACGCCGACCGCATGTGGCACTATACCGAAGGCGTGAAAAACTGGGCGCCGATCTGGCCGAACCACGGCATCCGCATCCTGCCCGGGCCGTCGTCGCTGTGGTTCGATGCGACCGGCAATCGGCTAACCGCACCCTGCATGCCGGGTTTCGACACGCTGTCGACGCTGAAACACATTCTTTCGACCGGCCACGATTATTCCTGGTTCGTGCTGACGCAGAAAATAATAAAGAAGGAATTTGCGCTGTCCGGCTCCGAGCAGAACCCGGATTTCACTTCGAAGAGCTGGCGCGCCGTTCTGAAAAGCCGCCGCGGCGCCGGCGCTCCGCCGCCGGTCGAGGCATTCAAGCGGAAGGGCGAGGATTTCGTCGTCGAAAGCAATCTGCGCGAACTGGTCGCCGGCATGAACCGGCTCACCGGCGAGAACCTGATCGACCACGATCGCCTGCTTCAGCAGATCGAGGCGCGCGACCGCGAGGTGGAAAATCCCTTCTCGAAGGACGCGCAAATCACTGCCATCCACGGCGCACGCAACTACCTCGGCGACAAGCTCATCCGCACGGCAAAGCCGCACCGGATCCTCGACCCCGCCAACGGCCCGCTGGTCGCGGTTCGGCTCCACATCCTGACGCGAAAAACGCTGGGCGGGCTGCACACCAATCTGGACGCACAGGTTCTGGACGCCTCCGGCAAGCCGATCCCCGGCCTCTACGCCGCCGGCGAGGTGGCCGGCTTCGGCGGCGGCGGCTATCATGGCTACAACGCGCTCGAAGGCACGTTCCTCGGCGGCTGCATCTTTTCCGGGCGGAACGCGGGGAGACACGCGGCAAAGAATTCGTAGCGTTCAGTCCCAGGCAGCGCCGCTGAGTGCGTCCAGCGGAAATTTCAGATAACGCCGCCCGTCCGCTTCCGGTTCGGGCAGCCGGCCGCCGTTGATGTTGACCTGCAGCGCATGCAGGATCAGCCGCGGCATCGGCAGCGTTCTGTCGCGCAAGTCGCGGAACGTGACGAACTCCGCCTCCGTCCGGCATAGCGCCAGGTGGATGTTCTTCGCCTTCTGCTCGGCGACCGTGCTTTCCCAGCGCGGCCCCCGCCCGCCCGGCTGGTAGTCGTGGCCGGTGAACAGCCGGGTGTGTTCCGGCAGCGCCAGGATCGCCTGGATGGAGCGCCACAGCCGGCTTGAACTGCCGCCTGGAAAATCGGCACGGGCGGTGCCGCCGTCGGGCATGAACAACGTGTCATGGATAAACGCTGCATCGCCGGCGATATAGCTGACGGAAGCCAGCGTGTGCCCGGGCGAAAACAGCACCGCGACGTCGAGTTCGCCGATCTTGAAGACGTCGCCGTCGGCAAACAGCCGGTCCCATTGCGAGCCGTCGGCCGGCAGCTCGGGCCAGTTGTACAGGCGCTTCCAGAGCTCCTGCACCTCGACGATTCTCTCGCCGATGGCGGTCGGCGCTCCGGTCCGGACCTTCAGATAGTGTGCGGCTGAAAAATGGTCGGCATGCGGGTGAGTGTCGAGAATCCACACCGGCTCCAGCCGCTCCCGTGCAATATGGCCGAGCAGCCGGTCGGCGTTGCGCGTCGCCGTCGCGCCGGACTTCTCGTCGAAGTCGAGAACCGGATCGATGATCGCGCATTTTCGTGTCGACGGGTCGGCGACGACATACTGGATCGAACAGGTCCGATCGTCGAAAAAGCCGGCCACCTCGGGCGTCTGCGGCATCATTGCCCCCTTGCGTATGCGAGGCCGCTTAAGGCTCGCCCAACATCGAACGGATCAAAGCACGACGCTTGCCGATCCGGCAACCGGATGATGCAAAGCCGTCGGTGGCTGTGGAAGGAGCTGTTGCGCCTATTCCGCCGCGCCCCGGAACGCGTTGGAGCCGGTCTCGAACTGCAGTTTCGCCAGGCGGGCATAGATGCCGCCCTTCTTGACCAAGCTGTTGTGCGTGCCCTCCTCAACGATGCGGCCGGCGTCCATGACCAGGATGCGGTCGGCCTTCAGCACGGTCGCTAGCCGGTGCGCGATGACGATGGTGGTGCGGTCCCGCATCAGCCGCTCCAGCGCCGTCTGCACCAGCGTCTCGCTCTCGGCGTCGAGCGCCGAGGTCGCCTCGTCGAGCAGCAGGATCGGTGCGTCGCGCAGGATCGCACGAGCGATCGCGACGCGCTGGCGCTGGCCGCCCGACAGCATCACGCCACGTTCGCCGACAGGAGTGTCGTAGCCATTCTCCAGCCGCTCGATGAACTCGTCGGCCAGCGCCTCGCGCGCCGCCTGCTCGATCTCGGCGTCCGTCGCGTCCGGCCTGCCGAAAGCGATGTTTTCGCGAGCGGTCCCGGCAAAGATCGTCGTGTCCTGCGGCACGATGGCGATGCGGTTGCGAACTTCCCGCGGGTCGGCTTCGCGGACATCGACGCCGTCGACCAGGATTTGTCCATATTGCGGATCGTAGAAGCGCAAGAGCAGCGAAAACACCGTGCTCTTGCCGACGCCCGAAGGTCCGACGATCGCGACCGTCTCGCCGCTCTTCACCGAAAAACTCAAGCCGTGCAGCGTCGGCAGGTCCGGGCGCGCGGGGTATGAGAAAGAAACGTCGCGGAAGTCGACTTGTCCCGTGGCCGGCGAGGGCAAAGGTTTCGGGTTTGCCGGCGCGACGATCGCCGGCTCCTCGGCCAGTATCTCGGTCAGCCGCTCCGCCGCGCCCGCCGCCTGGCTGAGTTCCCCCCACACTTCCGAAAGCGCGCCGAGCGCGCCGGCGGCAAACACCGAATAGAGCAGGAACTGGCCGAGTGTGCCCGGCGACAGCGCGCCGGAAAGCACGTCGCGCGAGCCGAACCACAGCACGGCCACGACCGAGGAAAAAATGGTGAAGATGGCGAAGAAGGTGAGGAAGGAACGCGCGAAGACCGACGAGCGCGCCGCCATGAACGCCGTCTCGACCGCCTGGCCGAAGAGGCCGGTCACCAGCCGCTCATTTGTGAAGGCCTGCAATGTGCGCATCGAGCCGATGTGCTCGCTGGCATAGGCAGTGGCGTCGGCCAGCGTGTCCTGCGCGGCGCGCGACTTGCGCCGCACCGAGCGGCCGAAGGCGACCAGCGGCAGCACGATCAGCGGGATCGCGGCGATGACCAGGCTCGACAGTTTCGGGCTGGTCACGACCATCATGGCGACCGCGCCGAGGCCGAGGATGACGTTGCGCAACGCTATCGAGGCGGTGGCGCCGACGGCCGACTTGATCTGCGTCGTGTCAGCCGTCAGCCGCGAGACAATCTCGCCGGACTGCGCCGTGTCGAAAAAAGCCGGCGACAGTTTCGTCACATGGGAAAACACGTCGCGGCGGAGGTCGGCCACCACGCGCTCGCCGAGCGTGATGACGAAATAGTAGCGGCAGGCCGAGGCCAGCGCGAGGACCGCGGCAATCACCACCAGCATCGAAAAATAATTGGCGATGAATGCGGAATCCGACCCCGAGAAGCCGTGGTCGATCATGCGGCGCACAGCCATCGGCAAGGTCAGCGTTATCAGCGCGGCGGCCGTCAGCGACAAAAGCGCGCCGACGACCAGCTTGCGGTAGCGCAGAATGTAGGGGAAAAGCCGCTTCAGGGGCCGGAGCGAGCGCCTGCGCGCATCCTCAGCGCTCCTGCCGGTTTCCGCCATGGCGTTTTTCCCTTCAGACCGTCGATATGACGGCGCCGCCCGGCCTTGTGATTCAATTTCGGCTGATGTATAGGCTCGCCGACCGTTTTTGAAGCCGTGCCTCCTCATTAGCCGCGGCTTCGAGTTTTAGAAAAGAGGCGCATCGCCGCAGGCTGCAAAGCCCAGCGCGCCGCGACAGCCAGGAACAGACCGATGAAGACCGACATCCATCCCGACTACCACAACATCAAGGTCGTCATGACCGACGGCACCGAATATACGACCCGCTCGACCTGGGGCAAGGAAGGCGACACGATGAACCTCGACATCGACCCGTCGACCCATCCGGCCTGGACCGGCGGCCAGCAGACGCTGCTCGACCGCGGCGGCCGTCTGTCGAAGTTCAAGAAGCGCTACGAAGGCCTCGGCATGTAAGCCGAACTTTCGGATCGGAATACAAAACCCGCCCTCGTGGCGGGTTTTTTGTTGCAGTGGTCGCGCCACTCCCATTCGTTGCGGCTTCCCCTTCTCCCCGTCATTATACGAGGACGCTTGCAGAATTCAGGCCAACGTTGAGCTTTGGCGACACTGCCAAATTCGGGCAGCGCACTGCCGGCTTTGGCGGCAACCGGCATGCAGGGAGACGTGAAATGATCGGCGGCTGGTTTTTTGCACTAACGTTCCTCGCAGCGCTCGGCAGCGGGCTGATGGCCGGGCTGTTCTTCGTGTTCTCGGCCTTCATGATGACGGCGCTCGCCCGCCTGCCGGCTGGACAGGGCATGGCGGCGATGCAGTCGATCAACGTCGCGATCCTCAACCCGGCCTTCGGCGCGGCGTTCTTCGGCACCGCCATCCTGTCGGCAGTGCTGGCGGTGGTCGCCGCGTTCCGGTGGAGCGATGCCGGCATGGCCTGGCTGCTCGCAGGCGGCCTGCTTTATCTCGTTGGCATCATCGCCGTCACGATGGTCTTCAACGTGCCCTTGAACGACGCGCTCGCGGCAGCCGGCGCCGACACGCCGGAGGGCGCGGCGCTTTGGACCCGCTACCTCGCCGAATGGACGGCGTGGAACCATTTGCGCACGGTGAGCGGGCTCGCCGCGCTGGCCTGCTTCATCATGGCGCTGCGGTAGATCGGCGGTCCGCTAACCCCGTTTACCGCACGCTGCAATCTGCGCATTCGACACCGCGCCAGGGGAAATCAGATGACGGATTTCGAGATAGAGGCGGTATCTACGTTAGCCCCAACGCTCGCAGATTCCATCGCCGCCCTTATCCTGCAATTGTCCTCGTCCGCTACTGCGCCGCAAAGCGAAGACCTGCAGAGGATCGTCAGCTCTCCGGCGACGAAGCTTTTGGTGGCAAGATCGGGAGACGCCGTGATGGGTATGCTGACGCTTGCCGTTTTCCATGTTCCAACCGGAGCACGCGCAATTATCGAGGACGTGGTGGTCGACGAGCGCCATCGGGGGACAGGGCATTGCGGCTGCCCTTGTGCAAGAGGCGCTGGCCCGGGCGCAGGCTGCCGGGGCCAGGACGGTGGACCTGACCTCAAGGCCGTCGCGTGAAGCCGCCAACAGGCTCTATCGAAAGCTTGGTTTTGAGAAGCGGGAGACTAATGTCTACCGCTTCTCCCTCGGGAAATAGTCAGGATGGATCTTTGGCTTTGTGGCCGACGCGATCGGCATGGCCGAGGTCGCGGCCCGGATCGATGATATTGCGGACCAGTTGCTTGAGCGCCGCCGCATCGGGAAATCCGCCGTCACGCTTGCGGTCCCAGACCAGGTGCTCATCGCATGTGATGGTGAAGATGCCGCCGGTGCCCGGCACGAGCGCGACTTCGCCGAGTTCCGTGCCGAAGGTCGACAGCAGTTCCTGCGCCATCCACCCGGCCCTCAAGAGCCACATGCATTGCGTGCAGTAGGTGATGCGGATGATGGGAGAATTCATATCGAAGAGCCTCCAGCTAGGGGCGCGTTGGAATTCAGGTCAGGCCGAGCCGAAAAATGATGGATTTCGAGAACCGGAGCGGAGCGTAGATTCAAGTACGTGAGCACCTGAAGCGCAGAAAGCCATCATTTGCAGGCCGGCATGGCGTGAATAACAGCGTGCCCTACGCCGCGCTGAGCTTGGCCATCGTTTCTTCGTCGACCTCGAAATTGGCGTAGACGTTCTGCACGTCGTCGTCATCCTCGAGGGTGGCGACAAGCTTCAGGATCGATTGCGCGCGATCCTCGTCGACCGGGATGTTGTTCTGCGGCTTCCATATCACCTTCACCGAATTTGCCTCGCCGAGCGACGCTTCCAGCGCCTTCGACACCTCACCGAGACTTTCGAAGGCGCAGATGATGGTGTGGCCGTCCTCGTCCGACTGCACATCGTCGGCGCCGGCCTCGATCGCCGCGTCCATCACCTTCTCGGCGCTGCCGGCCTTCGCCGGATAGACAATCTCGCCGACGCGGTCCCACATGAACGACACCGAGCCGGTTTCGCCCAGCGCGCCGCCGGCCTTGGTGAAGGCTGCGCGCACATTCGACGCCGAGCGGTTGCGGTTGTCGGTCAGCACCTCGACGATCACCGCCACGCCGCCGGGGCCATAACCCTCGTAACGCACCTCTTCATAGGTGTCGGCATCGCCGCCCACGGCCTTGTTGATGGCGCGCTGGATGTTGTCCTTGGGCATGGATTCGGCCTTGGCGTTCTGTACCGCCAGCCTGAGGCGCGGGTTCATCGCCGGGTCGGGAAGCCCCTGCTTGGCGGCCACGGTGATCTCGCGCGCCAGCTTGGAAAACATTTTCGACCGCACCGCGTCCTGACGACCCTTGCGGTGCATGATGTTCTTGAATTGTGAATGGCCGGCCATGGAGCCCCTTTTGGTCGTTATGCGGCTATCTGGAATGGCGGCGCTTATAGATAAAATGCCTGCAAAGGTCCAGCCGGAGCTTGGATGCAGCGCTCGCGAAAATGTGACCCGCACCGGCACCGGCGGCGCTCGCCATGCCGCGATCAGTTGCTAGGCTGTCGCGACGCCCGCCACGGGGAGACCGCCATGCCAGCCTTGCGCCTTCTTGCCGCCTGCCTCGCCGCGTTCCTCGCGCTTGCCGCGCCGGCTCACGCTCAGGACGACCCGCCGCCGAGCCGCTGCGTCGCGATCGCCCAAGCCATCCCGAACGTCACCTATGCCAATTTCACCCCCGCCCAGGCGGTTTCGGAAGGCGAGGTGTCCATCACCTATGCCGGGCACTCGACCTACATCATCGAGACGCCGGCTGGCGTCCGGATCGCCACCGATTTTTCCGGCGTTTACGGCTCCGACCCGCTCCCGCGCGTAGTCACCATGAACAAGGCGCACCGCACCCATTTCACCGATTTTCCGGACGATGGGATCGAATATGTGCTGCGCGGCTGGAACCCGGACGGCGGCCCGGCAAGGCACGCGCTCGTAGTCGACGACGTCTATATCCGCAGCGTCCCGACCGACATTCGCGGGCCCGCCGACCTCGGCAAGGACGGCAATTCGATCTTCATCTTCGAGGTCGCCGGCCTCTGCATCGGCCATCTCGGCCACCTCCACCACCGGCTTGAGGACGCGCATTACGGCGCGATCGGCCGGCTCGACGTGGTGATGGCGCCGGTCGACGGCGGCATGACGCTGTCGCTCGACGCCATGACCGAGATCACCGAGCGGCTCTATTCGTCGGTGGTGCTGCCCATGCACCGCCACTCCACTCCCATCGGCGAATTCCTGGGCAGGCTCGGCGAAGGCTTTGCCGTCGAGTTCCGCGACAGCCGTTCGCTGACGCTATCGCTGCGCACGCTGCCGGACCGGCCGACCATCATCGTGCTGGAAGGAGTCTGAACTCGAACACTACGCGGACATCCGTGCCCGCCGCCCCGGAGCAGCGTGTCGAGCGTGACCGGCCGGAAATCCCAGGCATCGACGCCAACATCATGCTGGCGGGGAACAGGCTTCAGCCTGCCATGCGAATGGCCATGCAGATTGATCGAACCCTTGCCCATCTGGTTCCACGTGCGGAACGGATAATGGCAAAGGATGAGCAGCTTCCCGTCGACCGTCATTTCGGCATAGTGCTGGGTGCTGGCCCAGCCGCTGGCCGATATCGTTGCCTCGTCGTCATTGTTGCCGATGATCAGGTGCTTGCGTCCGTTGAGGACCGAGAGAAGCACATCCGCACGGCTCTTCCCGCTTCCCCTGGTGAAATCCCCGAGGTGCCAAACCTCGTCCTCGGGTCCCACCGTGTCATTCCAGTAGCCGATCAGCGCCTCGTCGTGCTCCGCGATAGAGCGGAACGGCCTGCGGTCGATGCGCAGCACCCTGGAATCGCCAAAATGGGTATCGCCGGTGAAGAACAGCATTTGTACCCCCGCTCTCGCGATCGAAGCTGTCAGCGGCAATGTAGGCGAAGCCGGGCTGAGGGACAGATCGAGCGAGCGCCGAATCCCTCCTGCCATTTCCGGCGGGAGGGATTCGCAAGCGCTTACGCCGCAAGCCGCGGGTTCAGCTCGTCGAGCGTGATGTGGCCACGGAAGCCGCCGCTGCTCGTGGCCGGGTTCTCGTCCTCGATGGCATGGGCGAAGATCACGCCCGGATCGGCCTCCAGCTTCTGCATATGCCGGTGCAGGCGCGGATATTCCTTGCGGAGATCGAACAAGCCGAGATCCTCGCCCCAGCGCGCTATGCCGATGAAATAGGCGTCGGCCAGGCTCTTGGCGTCGCCGCCGGCCAGCCACTCCCGACCGTCGAGCAGATCCTGCAGATGCGCGTAGCTGCGCGCCGCCTTGTCGCGGGCGAGCGACCGCAGCACCTGACGGTTCGGATCGCCCTCGGCCAGTTTGTAGGCCGTCCAGCCCGGCGAGAAGGCCGAGTGGAAGGTGGTGTGGAGATAGGCGAGCACGCTGTTCAGCCGGTCGAATTCCGGCGTGCCTTGCGCGAAGCCGAGCTTCCGTTCGAGTTTGCGCGCGCCGATATTGTGCATGATGGCGAAGCTTTCGGTGAGCGCGCGGCCATCCTCCAGAAGAAGCGCCGGCGTCTCGCCGAGCGGGCTGACTCGGGCGAAGGCTTCGCCTTCCGGCTTGGACATCATGTCGATGCGGCACAGCCGGTAGGGCTCGCCCAACCATTCGAGGGCGACGATCGATCCGAACGAGCAGCCATGCGGCACGCCGTAGAAGAGCACAGGTTCCATGGTTATTCCTTTCGATTGCGAACCGCGTCCGGATTGGCGGCGCGGCGTCGCTGAAACCTATGCAATACTTGATTGTGGGCAAGTACCGACTATAAAGTAAGGTACCTACCTGGGCGTAAGTATTGAGGAAAACCATGGCAAAAAAACTTGCGGAAAGCTGCGGTCTCGGCCCCGCTTTTTCGGTCATCGGCGGCAAATGGAAGGCGCTGATCCTGTGGCTGGTCCGCACTGAGCCGCGCCGCTTCGGCGAGTTGAAGCGGCTCGTGCCCGACATCAGCGAAAAAATGCTGATCCAGCAGTTGAGGGAAATGGAGGCGCATGGCCTGGTCCACCGCAAGGTGTTCCACGAAGTCCCGCCGCGCGTCGAATATTCCGCCACGCCGCTCGGCGTCTCGCTCGACGACGCGCTGGTTCCGCTCGCCGAATGGGGCAAGCAGCACGCCGACGGCATCGGCGCTCAGCAGGCCGCGGAATAGAGGACCCTAGCCTTCCAGGTCGGCCTTCAGCCGGTCCAGTATGCTCATTGCATGCGCCGCATACTCGCTGATCCAGCGGTCGTGGATAGCCTTGATCGGCATCGAGTTCAGGTGGTTCCAGCGCTCGCGCCCCTCGCGCCTGACGACGATCAGGTCCGCCTCTTCCAGCACTTTCAGATGCTGCATCACCGTGCACCGGTCCATCTCCGGAAAAGCGTCGCACAGCATCCCCGTCGTGCGCGGCTCCTCCTTCAGTGCATCGAGCATCGCCCGACGCTTGTGATTGGCCAGCGCCTTGAAAACGCCGTCCTCTTTCGATTCGCTTGACATGTTATATTTTTATAACATAATACGGCGAAGAAACAAGCGAGGAGTTGTGGATATGTCTATCGGATTCATGGTTTCGGGGCGCATCGGCAAGCCGGTGGCAGAAGTGTTCGACGCCGTGGTCAATCCGGCCAAGCTCAGCGGTTATTTCACCACGCTTGGCGGCGCCAGCGCTCCGCTGGTCGCCGGCACGACCGTGACGTGGTGGGGGCAGGTGCCCGTCGAGGTCGACGAGGTGGAGGCCGAAAAGCGCATCGTGCTGCGTTGGGATGGCAGCGGCCCGGAGGTCAAGCCGCCCTACCAGACCCGTATCGAGATGAATTTCGAACCGCTTGATGACGGCGGCACCTTCGTCACCATCGCCGAATCCGGCTGGCGTGAGGACGACGCCGGCCGGAAGGCGTCCTACGGCAACTGCGAGGGCTGGTCGCAGATGCTCTCCTGCATGAAGGCCTATGTCGAATACGGCATCAACCTTCGGGAAGGTTTCTATCCCAGCGAAATGCGCGGCGAACTGCCGACTTCGAGCGAACGCAAATAAGCGGGAGAGAAGCAATGACCGCGAAGATCAGGGGCGGCATCAACATCGCCATGAAGGTGCCGCCGCACCAGTACGAAGCGACGATAGCCTTCTACCGCGACGTCATCGGCCTGAAACCGTTCACCGCCAAGGCGCCGGCGATCGGTTTCGAACTCGGCCCCAACCGGCTGTGGATCGACGAAGCGCCGATGATGAGCCAGGCGGAAGTCTGGCTCGAGCTCTTCACCGACGATTTTCCGGCCGCCACCGACCATCTCGCCAATGCAGGGGTCGTTCGCTGCGATGCGATCGAGGCGCTGGGCGAGGGTTTTAGGGGCGGCTGGATCGTCAACCCTGCCAACATCGTGCATTTGGTGCGCGAACCCGACGCGTGGTGACGGTCACAATCAGGAAGGAAACGACATGGAAATCCATGAAGCACCGGCCGCTGTCGCCGAAATGCTGATCAGGCGACCGCCGGCGGACGTCTTCGAGGCGTTCGTCGATCCCGAAATCACGTCGAAGTTCTGGTTCACCCACGGCAGCGGCCGGCTCGACGAGGTCCGCGAGATAACCTGGGAATGGCGCATGTACGGCGTCTCGGCGCCGGTCAAGGTTCGCGAAATCGTCAAGAATGAGCGGATCGAGGTCGAATGGAATGATCCGCCGAGCACCATCGTCTGGACGTTTACGCCGATGATCGATGAAGCGACTTTCGTCAGCATCCGCAACTCCGGTTTTTCCGGCGATGCAGACCAGCAAATGAACGAGGCGATCGCCTCGACGGAAGGCTTCACCCTCGTGCTCGCCGGCGCCAAGGTCTGGCTGGAACAGGGCCTGACGCTCGGCCTGATCGGCGACCGCCATCCGAAGGGCGTGCCGACATGACGCAAAGGAATGGCCGCCGCTCTGTGCCGTTCCTTTTGAATATCAGTGCGGATCGATTGTCTTTCCGGTTCCGCCCCTCCTGCGGCGCGCCAGCATATTCAACCCTTCGACCAGCGCCGAGAAGCCCATGGCGGCGTAGATGTAGCCCTTCGGCACATGGAAGCCCATGCCGTCGGCGATCAGCGTCATACCGATCATCAGGAGGAAGCCCAGCGCCAGCATGATGATGGTCGGGTTCTTGGCGATGAACCTCGACAGCGGATCGGCGGCGAGCAGCATCACCGTCACGGCGGTGATGACCGCGATGTACATGATCGCGATCTCGTCGGTCATGCCGACGGCGGTGATGATCGAATCGATCGAGAAGACGAGATCGAGCAGCAGGATCTGGAAGATAGCCGCGCCCATGGTCATGGTGACCGTGTGGCCGACCATGTCTTCCTTGTGGTCCACCGGATCGACCGTGTGGTGGATTTCCTTGGTTGCCTTCCAGACCAGGAACAGGCCGCCGGCGATGAGGATGAGGTCGCGCCACGAGAAGCCATGGCCGAAGGCGGTGAACACCGGATCCGTCAGCCGCACGATGATCGAGATCGTGGCGAGCAGCACGAGGCGCATGACAAGCGCCGCGCCGATGCCGAGCCGCCGCGCCCTGGACTGCTGCTCGACAGGCAGCTTGTTGGTCAGGATGGCGATGAAGATGAGATTGTCGATGCCGAGCACGATCTCGAGGATGACGAGCGTGGCCAGCGCCACCCAGGCCGTCGGATCGCTGAGCCAATCGAAATGCGGCGCGAGGAATTCGATCATCGGGGGCTTGCTCGTCAAAATGGATAAAGGATCAGGCAGAGTTAGGGGCGGCTGCGCGAAAGGTCAACTTTACCGTGCGGTATGAGTACGCATGATGTTGGGTTAGAAGCCCTCTCCCCTCGCCTCGGTCGGGGGCAACATGTCGCGCCGTTGGGCGATGCGAGCCTTCTGGCCCGCCCCGAAATCCATCAGCCCCAGAAGGCCGGCGCCGTCTCCTCCAGCCGCGGCCCGATCCTCAGCGGCGCGATCTTCTCAGCCAGCCCGGTGCGGTCGGAAATGTCCACCCCCACGCCGCAGATCGTCGCCGGGCCGGTCGCCGCCTCGAAACGGCCCTTCGGCACCTTGGACAGGAACCGGTTCAGCGGCTCCTCCTTGTCCATGCCGAGCGAGGAATCGTAATCGCCGCACATGCCGGCGTCGGTGATGTAGGCGGTGCCGCCGTTGAGGATCTGGTGGTCGGCGGTCGGCTGGTGGGTGTGCGTGCCGACAACGAAGCTGGCGCGGCCATCGACGAAATGCGCGAAGCACATCTTTTCCGAAGTCGCCTCGGCGTGGAAGTCGATCACCACGGCGTCGGCCTGTTCGCCGAGCGGGCAGGCGGCGAGTTCACGCTCGCCGGCCTGGAACGGATCGTCGAGTTCGGGGTGCATGAACACCCGGCCCATAATGTTTGAGACCAGCACGCGCGCGCCGTTCCTGGCGACGAAGAGGCCGGAGCCACGGCCCGGCGTGCCCTTGGGATAGTTGGCCGGCCGCAGGAATCTTTCCTCGCGCCCGGCAAACATCAGCGCCTCGCGCTGGTCCCAGACATGGTTGCCGGTGGTCACGACGTCGGCGCCGGCACGAAGCGTCTCCTGAAAGATCTCCTCGGTGATGCCGAAGCCGCCAGCGGCGTTCTCGCCGTTGACGATGACAAAGTCGAGCCGGAAGTCGGCAATCAGCCCCGGCAGTTTTTCCCACACCGCCGTGCGTCCAGATTTTCCGACCATGTCGCCGAGGAAAAGAAGTCTCATGAGTTCACCTGCGCGCCGAAGCGGCGCAATCCGCTCTCGGTCAGGATTTCGGGGATGACGATATCGTGCGGCTCGTCAGGCACCAGCCCGACCTCCTGGCAGTCGAAGGCGATGCCGATCAGCCGGGGGCTCCTGCCGAGGTCGTGCAGCCGCTCTATGGCGCGGTCGTAATAGCCGGCGCCATAGCCGATGCGGTGGCCACGCGCGTCGAAGGCGGCGAGCGGCACCAGCATCAGTTCCGGCTCGAGTATCGCGGCGTCGGCTGCCGGGCCGCAAGTGCCGAAGCCGGTGTCGATCAGCTCGGCGCCTCGCACCAGATCGCGAAAGACGATGGTGGTCCGGTCGATGATGGCGGGCAGGCAGAGCCGCGCGCCCTTGTCGGCGAGCGCAAACATCAGCGGGCGCACATCCACTTCCGAGCGCATCGGCCAGAAGCCCGAAACCACCGCGCCCGGCTCCACCTCTATCCGCCCGGCGACATGTTCGGCCATGCCCAGCGAAGCCTCGATGCGCCAGACCGGGTCGAGCGCATCGCGCCGCGCCAGCGCTTCCATGCGCAGGGCCTTCTTCATGTGGTTGGATTGCTTCATAAGGACGGGGTTCAACTACCTGTTTCGTCGTCCTTGGCACAAAACCGGCCGTTGCCGCAACGGCCAGCGAGCTTGATGCGCGGTGCAGCGGTCATTCGAAACGGCGATGTCGGAAAAGCGGCGATCCACACAACCGGTGGAGAAGTCGATCCCGGGAACCTACAAAGTAGGTGGGCGCCGTATGAGAAAACCCACGGGTCTTCCCAGGGACAGCTCCCTAGGGATCAATAAGGCCCCGGGGAAATGTCTCTCCTGCCGCGAGGCGCAGACCGCCGTTGACAAATATAGAGTGTCTTGCGGCCACATACCAGAGAATGATCAGGGTTTCCGGCGCGTCGAGGAAAATTTAATCCACCGGCTCTGCCTCGTGCGTCGAAGGGAAGGTTCCGGAGCGCAGGCGCAGCGACCCCGCCCCTATCCGCTCCACGGATCGCCCCTCTCCTCAAGGGGGAGAGCCGATGCCAAAAACGAAAAAGACCGGCGCATGGCCGGTCCTTGTCCGTCGAGACATGAAACGCCGTTAAGCGTTCAGCTTTCCTTCGGCGTCAAAACCTGACGGCCGCGATACATGCCGGTCTTCAGGTCGATATGGTGCGGGCGGCGCATTTCGCCGGAATTCTTGTCCTCGACATAGGTCGGGGCCTTCAGCGCATCGGCCGAACGGCGCATGCCGCGCTTGGACGGCGAAGTTTTTCGTTTTGGCACAGCCATGGAATTGCTCCATCTATCGGTAAAGGCTCGGGCATGCTCTCGTTGAAGAGCCGTGCGATCCGGGCCGGAATCTGAGAAAGTCGGCGAGCCTATACACGGCAATGTCGCGATTGACCAGCACCGCCACGAAATTTTTTGCCGCGTGCGGCGCTATGCCCGCAATCCGCGACCGGCCGCCCAGGGCAGGCTTTATTGGAGGCAGCGGACGTAGCCGCCGGACTTCGCCGCCCGCCGCTGGATCGTGTTGGCCAGCCGCTTCAGCCCCGGACCCGGTCTGGCCGGGTCGCGGGCGGCCGGATTGGGCAGCGCAGCCGCCATCAGCGCCGCCTGACGCGCCGTAAGCTCGCTCGCCGATACGCCGAAATGGTGCTGCGCCCCGGCCTCGATCCCATAAACGTTCGGGCCCCACTCGGCGATGTTCAGATAGATTTCTATGATCCGCCGCTTGGGCAGCACGGCGTCGAAATACACCGCAAGCGGCAGTTCGAGCGCCTTCCTAACCACCGAGCGCCCGTTCCAGAGAAAGAGGTTCTTCACGGTCTGCATCGGGATGGTGGAGGCGCCGCGCGTGGCTTCGCCCGCCAGCGCACCGTCGAGCACCACCTTCAGTTCGCCGAGGTCGATCCCGTAATGCCCGCAAAACTGTCCGTCCTCCGACATGATGACCGAATGGGCGAGCACCGGCGCGATCTCGTCCAGCGGAACCCAGCGGCGGTCGTAGCCTGTAAACGTCGCCAGGTCCTTCAACATCAGCGTCGAAACCGGGTGCACGAAGGGCGGGAAGTAGAGGAGCGTCAGCACGACCGGCAGCAACGCAAGCACGACCGCGGCCGCCACGATGCGACGAAGCCACGACCCTGCGGCGGCGCGCGATCTTCCCTTCCGCTTCGGCGCCATCGCCAGCCCCTCGGTCTCGAGATCGAGTATCGGTTCGTCCAAGCCCTGCCTCTGCCTCTCTTTCAATCCGGCATAATGGTGCTTGCCCTCCCGCGCAATGTCTGAACAGCCGCGGAGCACGATTGCGGGCGCTTGACCGGGTCCGCGATTGCCGTAAACGGTCGGATCATGACGATTCCAGCCGATTTTCCGTTCGAAGCTGTTCTTGCGGCGCGCGCCGATGCCGTCGAGGCGTTTTTGCGCAACTTGCTGGACGACCGCGCCCTCACCGGCGAGATCGTCCGGCCGGCGGGCCTGATGGCGGCGATGCGCCATGGCGTGCTCAATGGCGGCAAGCGGCTGCGGCCTTTCCTGGTCCTCGAAAGCGCAGCCTTGTTCGACGCATCCCAGCATGCAGCGCTGACGGTGGCCACGGCACTTGAATGCGTTCACTGTTACTCGCTGATCCACGACGACCTGCCCGCCATGGACGACGACGACCTCCGCCGCGGCCAGCCGACGGTCCACAAGGCGTTCGACGAGGCGACCGCCATTCTCGCCGGCGACGGACTGCTCACCCTGGCTTTCGATCTCATCGCAAGCGGCCCGTCCGGCGAGCCGCTCGACGGCTTGCTTTCGGCTGAAACGCGGCTTGACCTTGTTCTCGGCCTTGCCCGCGCGGCAGGCGTCGGCGGCATGGTCGGCGGACAGGCGCTGGACCTTCAGGCCGAACGCCTGCTCCCGGACGAGACCGGCATCATCCGGCTTCAGGCGATGAAGACCGGCGCGCTGATCCGCTATGCCTGCGAGGCGGGCGCAATCGTTGCCGGCGCGCCGCCGGCCGACCGCGAGCGCCTGGCCGAATTCGGCTCGGCCATCGGGCTGGCGTTTCAGCTTGCCGACGATCTGCTCGACGTCACCGCCAACGCCGAAACCATGGGCAAGGCGACCGGCAAGGACCAGGCCGCGGGCAAGGCGACGCTGGTCGCTTTGCATGGCGTGGATTGGGCCCGCCGCCAGCTTTCCGGCCTGGTCGAGCAAGCCCATTCGATGCTCGAACCCTATGGCGAACGCGCCGCAGTGTTGAAGTCGGCGGCGAACTTCATAGCCGAGCGGCGCAGCTGATCGGGCCTTCCGGCCGGGCGTTGCTTGGGCACGTCCCGCGCAACTTTTCGCTAACCTCTTATGCCTGAACGTTTCTTTAATGGAAATAATGCGTAATCCGGATCGGTAAAAGTGTGCGTATTGTCCGGAGAGTGCGTTGCCGAACTATTCCTCGTTTATCCGGCTGGTCCGGGTTCGCTACCTTTCCGGGCTGCTGGCCTTCGCTCTCACCTCCGGTGCGATCATGTACGCGCTGAACGGCGTCAACGCCTTCCGGCACGACATAGACGTAATCAACGAGCAGATGGTCCTGCTGGGCCGCGATCTGCGCAACGCCACCAATTTCGCCGAGACCACCACCACTGCATGGCGCGCCGAGACACGCGATGCGCTCAAATCGGCGGCCCGCGGCCATGCCGAGCGCCTGAATTCCAGCATAGAGGCGCTGACGGCGGCCGTGTCGAGTGTCAGGTCGCGCCTGTCCAGGCGAACAGCGGACGAACTCGATTCCGCCTCCGTCAATGGCGACCTGTTCTGGTCGGCCCGCGATGTCGTCCGCAATCTGGGCGTGCTGGCCGCGGCGCAGGTCCCCGACGAAGCCGCCTATCGCGAGATCGACAACCAGAACAAGCTTTTTGCCCAGCCGTCGCTGATACGGGCGGGCGCTGCACTGGACGCCGAACACGAGCTTGTCGAAACGCGCGGCAACAGCTTGCTGCTCTGGGCGAGCGCGGCGTTGCTCGCGGTGCTCGCCGTCGTTGCCATCTGGATCTTCCGCCCGATGGAAAAAGCTATCCGCCGGGCTTTCACCGAATCTTCGGAATCGCTGTCCAAGGCCGAGGCGGCCGACCGCGCGAAATCCGAATTCCTGGCCAATATGAGCCATGAGATCCGCACGCCGATGAACGGAGTGCTCGGCATGGCCGAACTCCTGGCCAAGACCGAGCTTACGCCGCGCCAGAAGACGTTCACCGACGTCATCGTCAAATCCGGCAACGCGCTGATCACCATCATCAACGACATCCTCGACTTCTCGAAGATCAATGCCGGCCAGTTGACGCTCGATCCCGCGCCGTTCCGTCTGTCCGAGGCGGTCGAGGACGTGGCCACGCTGATTTCGGCCCGCGTCGCCGAAAAGAATCTCGAACTCATCGTCCGCGTCGATCCGCGCCTGCCCAGCCATCTGATCGGCGATGTCGGCCGCTTCCGCCAGATCGTCACCAACATGCTGGGGAATGCGGTGAAATTCACCGAAAGGGGCCACGTCCTGATCGACGTCTCGGGCGAAGTCGCCGGCGAAACAGTCCAGCTCAAGGTGCGCGTCGAGGATACCGGCATCGGCATTCCGGCCGACAAGCTCCAGACCGTGTTCGAGAAATTCGCGCAGGTCGACGGCTCGTCGACACGCCGCCACGAAGGCACCGGGCTTGGCCTGGCGATCGCAGCCAGGCTGGTCGACCTGATGGGCGGAACGATCGGCATCGAAAGCGAGGTCGGCCGCGGTTCGGTCTTCTGGTTCGCCGTGCCGCTGCCCGTCCACGAAGCCGGCGCCAGGAACGAGATCGTCCCCGTCGATGTCACCGGCGCCCGCGTGCTGGTCATCGACGACAACGCCGTCAACCGCGAGATCCTGCTGGAACAGCTCCGGAGCTGGGGCTTCGACTGCGCGGCCGCCGAAAGCGGGGCCGTCGGCCTGGCCTTCCTCGATCGCGCCTGCCAGCTCGGCGCGGCCGTCGACTGCGTCATACTCGACTACCAGATGCCCGGCATGAGCGGCGCCGACGTGGCCAAGGCGATCAGCTCGGACGCCCTGCTTTCCGCCATTCCGGTGGTCATCCTGACCTCGGTCGACCAGATCGATTTCGGTCGACTGGTCGTCGAATACGGCATCGCCGCGCATCTGACCAAGCCCGCCCGCTCGGCCATGCTTCTTGGCACGGTGATCGCCGTGATCCAGCGTGCCCGCACCCAGGTCGGCAAGGCGCACTTCGTCCGCGAGCCGGTACAACAGCTGCAGAACGCTGTCGCGTCGGCCTTCACCACGCTGCGCGGCGCTCAGGCATCCGGTTCCGAGCGCGATGCCGTCGTCAGCGGCAATGCGCCGCTCGATGTTCTGGTGGCCGAGGACAATGAGGTGAACCAGATGGTGTTCGGCCAGATACTCTCCGGCCTCGGCCTCTCCTACCGCATCGCCGCCAACGGCCGCACCGCTGTGGAGATGCATCGTTCGCTGCACCCCAGGCTGATCCTGATGGACGTCTCCATGCCGGAAATGAACGGCTACGAGGCCGCGCAGGCGATTCGCGAGTTCGAGGCTTCCACCGGCGCGCACATCCCGATCATCGGCGTCACCGCGCACGCGCTTAAGGGCGACCGCGAAAAATGCCTCGATGCCGGCATGGACGATTATATCCCGAAGCCGGTCTCGCCCGACCGCCTGGGCGCCAAGATCGGCACATGGCTCAGCGAGACCGCGCTGGCGAAAACAGCATAGTTTCAGCAGCTTGCCGGCCCGGCCCTACCGGTTCCGCACCACCACGCAGGACCCGCCGGCGCCGCGCAACTGCTGGCAGATGATGTCGGCATTGGCGCGGTTTTCGACGCCGATCCTGACCGCATAGATGCCGCGGCGGCCGATTGGCGTACGTACGCGGCTGACGACAGGTTCGTACTCGGCGAGCAGCGCCGAAAACCGGCCTTTCAGGCGCTGCCATTGCTTTATAGCGGCTGAACGGCGGAAATTCCCTGCCACCTGGACGCCCCACGGCTTGATGTTGACGGTCGCCATGGCGACCATAGTGGATTGAATCACCGGCAGGCGGCGGCACGCATCGCGAAAAGACGTTTTTGGATCAATGGGTTGAACGGTTCCGGCGTAATTCGTGTCGGTAAATTTGTCCACAAACTCGCCCATGATGTCTAAAACGTAGTCTTCGGTCTCGATCGGCAGGAAACCGCCCGAGATCAGCCAGCGCGAGACGCGATTCTCGCCGGCATTGTAGGCGGCCGCCGCGAGCCCGAGATTTCCAAAGCCGGATTTCAGTTCGCCGAGGTACCGCGCCGAGGCGGGTATCGCCTTTTCGATGTCGAAGCTGTCGTCGAGGCCGCGCAGCGCAGCCGTGCCCGGCATGAACTGCGCGATGCCCTCGGCGCCCGCCGGGCTGACCGCGTTGGGATCGAAGCGGCTCTCCTTCCAGATCAGCCGCGCGAAGAAATCCTTCGGCAGGCCGTTGCGCTCAGCATGGGTTTCGATCAGGTCGCAAACCCGATCGATCGTAACTGGCGGCGATCCAAGCGCCGATGAAGGTTCGGCATGGGCCGGAGCGCCAGTCGCAAGGAGTACTGCGCAGGCGAAACACAGCTTTCGCCGCGCGGCCCGCATCGGCTACTCCGCAGCCGCCTTGCCGCGCCCGAAGCGCTGCTCGATATAGTTGGCGACCATTTTTTCGAACTCTTCCGCTATGTCGGGCCCGCGCAGCGTCGCGGCCTTGCGGCCGTCGATGAATACCGGGGCGGTCGGCGTCTCGCCTGTGCCGGGCAGCGAGATGCCTATATCGGCATGTTTCGACTCGCCCGGCCCGTTGACGATGCAGCCCATCACCGCAACTTTCAACTGCTCGACGCCCGGATATTTCTCGCGCCAGAGAGGCATGTTCTTGCGCAGGTCCGCCTGGATGTTCTGCGCCAGTTCCTGGAACACGGTCGAGGTAGTGCGGCCGCAGCCGGGGCAAGCCGCCACGATCGGCACGAACTGGCGGAAGCCCATGGTCTGCAGCAATTCCTGCGCCACCTGCACCTCGCGGGTGCGGTCGCCGTTGGGCTCGGGGGTCAGCGAAATGCGGATCGTGTCGCCGATGCCCTGCTGCAGCAATATGCCCATGGCCGCCGAGGAGGCGACGATGCCCTTGGAGCCCATGCCCGCCTCGGTCAGGCCGAGATGCAGCGCGTGGTCGGAGCGCGTCGCCAGTTCGGTGTAGACGGCGATCAGATCCTGAACCTGGCTGACTTTCGCCGACAGGATGATCTTGTCGCGGGCAAGGCCGATCTCCTCGGCCGCGTGCGCGGAAAGCAGCGCCGACTGCACGATCGCTTCGCGGGTCACTTCCTGAGCCGTTAGCGGCGAGCCCTTCTTCTGGTTCTCGTCCATCAGCCGGGTCAGGAGGTCGGCGTCGAGCGAGCCCCAGTTGACACCGATGCGCACGGGCTTGCCGTAACGGATCGCCATTTCGACGATGGCGCCGAATTGCTTGTCCTTCTTTTCCTTGAAGCCGACATTGCCCGGATTGATGCGGTACTTCGCCAGTGCCTCGGCGCATTCGGGATGATCGGCAAGCAGCCGGTGGCCGATATAGTGGAAGTCGCCGACCAGCGGCACGTTGATGCCGAGCCGGTCCAGCCGCTCGCGAATGCCGGGCACTGCGGCGGCGGCCTCGTCGCGATCGACGGTGATGCGCACGATCTCGGAGCCGGCCTTGGCGAGCGCCGCGACCTGGCGAACCGTCTGGTCGACATCGGCGGTGTCGGTGTTGGTCATCGACTGCACGACGACCGGCGCGCCGCCGCCGACCATCACGCCGCCGACATTGACGCCGACCGATCTGCGGCGGGCAAAGGGGGCGGAAAAATACCCGGTCATGCGGGCGGCCTCTTCAGCGAAAAATTCCGCCATGAGGTGGAGGACGGCGCTCGTTATGTCAATGGCGAAGTGGTTCGCCGGTCAGAGCGCAAGGTCCCAGGTCTGGCCGACGAGATCCTTGCCGAAGGAATGATGGCGCTCCTCCTCGACCAATTCGAAACCCGCCGACTGATAGATGCGGCGCGCCGAGACGAGCACGTCGTTGGTCCACAGCGTCAAGGTCTTGTAGCCCTTTTCGCGGGCGAAGCCGACGCATTCGTCGACCAGCCTGCGCCCGATGCCGAGCCCCCGCGCCGAAGGCTCGACGAAGAGCAGGCGCAGCTTCGCCACCTCGGCGGACTTGCGCACGAGAAAGACGGAGCCGACCACCTCCCCTTCGCGCTCCGCGATCCAGGCGTTCTCATGCTTCGGATCGAACGACTTGACGAAGCCGGCGAGAATTTCCGCCACCAGCGCCTCGTAGCTCTCGTCCCAGCCATATTCCTGGGCATAGAGGACGCCTTGCCGATGGATAATCCAGCCGATGTCGCCGACCTGGAGCGGCCGCAGCAGATAGGATGCCTTCTTCGGCTCCGGATTTTGGCCGAGCAGGCCCTGCACCCGTTGCATGGCCGCGACGACGGCTTCGCGGCGGTCGGCGGAAAGCCGGCCGAGCAAGCCGGCAACTTCTTCCCGCGACGCCCGCTCCAGCGGCTCGAACGCTTCGCGGCCGGCCTCGGTGATCGACAGCACGGACTGCCGCGCATCTGCCGGCGACGGCGCCTTTGCCACAAGCCCGCGGCTTTCGAATTTCTTGAGGATGCGGCTGAGATAGCCGGCGTCCAGCCCCAGGTCGCGGCCGAGATCGGTTGCCGTCAAGCCGCTGCGGTGGGCGAGTTCGTAAAGCACCCGCGCCTCGGTCAGCGAGAAGGCGCTCCTGTGGAGCCGCTCCTCCAGCAGGCCGATCTGGCGCGTGTAGAACCTGTTGAACGCCCGCACCGCCGCTATCTGCTCTTTGGATGATGCGCTCGAAACAGTCATCGGAGCCTCCCTGCTCCGACCAATGTCACGCAAACAGTTGACTGAGTCAAGTAATTGCGTTGTAGCGCCAATCGTCAAAAACTCGTGACGACGCTGATGCCGAGACCTCCAAATCTGTCCATGGCCATGAGGGCAGCCGGCGCTTCGGCGAGGCTGATTTTTCTGCCGACGAGTTTCTGCGGCGAAAGCTTGCCGGTCGCGATCATCTCCATCATCGCGCCGTAGCGGAATGCCTGCATGCCGTGGCTGCCGAGGATTTCGAGCTCGAAGGCGATGATTTTGCTCATCGGCACCTGCGCCTTGGCATGGTCGCCGAGCATCAGCCCGACCTGCACATGCCGGCCGCGGCGGCGCAGGTTGGAGATCGAATTGAAGCAGGTCACAGGATGGCCGAGCGCGTCGATCGAAACATGCGCGCCGCCCTTGGTGATCTGCTTGACCGCGCGAACGACGTTTTCGGTCTGTGATGCGTTGACGGTGGCGACAGCGCCCATCTGCCTGGCGAATTCGAGTTTTTCGTCGGTCAGGTCGACGGCTACGACATTGGCGCCCATCGCAGTGGCGATCATGATGGCGGACAGGCCGACGCCGCCGCAGCCATGCACCGCGACCCATTCGCCGGGTCTCGTCCGGCCCTGGTCGACTACGGCGCGGAACGAGGTGACGAAGCGGCAGCCGAGCGCCGCGGCCGTTGCGAAATCCAGTTCCTCCGGCAGCCGGACCAGATTGGTGTCGGCGAAGTCGAGCGCGACATATTCGGCGAACGAACCCCAGGCGCTGAAGCCGGGCTGGAACTGGTGCTCGCAGACTTGATGGTTGCCCGAATTGCACTCGAAGCAATGGTCGCAGCCGGCCACGAACGGCACCGTGACGCGGTCGCCGATCTTCCAGTTCCTGACGCGGCCGCCGATCGCCTGGACCGTGCCAGCGAGCTCGTGGCCCGGCACATGCGGCAGCGTGATGTCGGGGTCGTGTCCCATCCAGCCGTGCCAATCGCTGCGGCAGAGCCCCGTCGCCTCGACCTTGACCACCACGCCGTCGGGCGATGGCGTGGGATCGGCGACGTTCTGCAGACTTGGCGGCGTGCCGAACTGTTCGAAGACGACGGCTTTCATGGGAACTCCAGGCTCTGAACTGCCTCCATCTTGTCGCTGGTCGGAACGGAAGGCAAATGAGGTGGTAGGCGCGGCATTCCACTCCCCCTTGAGGGGAGGCAGCACCGCTTCGCAATTCTGCTGCAATGCAATATGTATATTGCGTCGCACCATCATCGGAGGAAGCACCATGACCGCCAGAAGGACCGCCATCGTCACCGGATCGACTTCGGGCATCGGGCTGGCGATTGCCCGCACGCTCGCCGCCGAGGGTTGCAGCGTCGTCGTCAACTCCTTTTCGGATACGCCGCAGGACTACGCGATCGCCGAGACGATCGCCAAGGAGCATCCGGGTGAGGCCGTCTACATCAAGGCCGACATGTCGAATGCCTTCGAATGCCGGGCGCTGGTGGAGCGGGCTGCGGAAAAGTTCGGCTCGGTCGACATCCTCGTCAACAATGCCGGCATCCAGCATGTCGCGCCGGTGGAGGAATTCCCGGTCGAGAAATGGGACGCGATCATCGCGATCAACCTCACCTCGGCCTTCCACACCATCGCCGCCGCTATCCCCCTGATGAAAAAGGCCGGCGGCGGGCGCATCGTCAACATCGCCTCCGCGCACGGGCTGATCGCCTCGCCGTTCAAATCGGCCTATGTCTCGGCCAAGCATGGCATTATGGGCCTGACCAAGACGGTCGCCCTGGAGGTGGCGCGCGAAAAAATAACCTGCAACGCGATCTGCCCTGGCTACGTGCTGACGCCGCTGGTCGAGGCGCAGATACCGGACCAGATGAAGGCGCACGGCATGGACCGCGAGACGGTGATCCGCGAGGTCATGCTGGACCGGCAGCCGACCAAGGAATTCGTGACCGTCGAGGAGATCGCGGCCGCGGTCTCGTTCCTGTGCTCGCCGGCCGCGGCCCAGATCAACGGCACGCATATTTCGGTCGACGGCGGTTGGACGGCGGAGTGAGATGCGGCATTGCGTTCTCCCCGTGAACGGAGAGAAGGGGCGCTGTCCGCCGCCGCTGCAACCGCTTCCGCAACGCAGAAGGATGCATCCATGACCACCAACGGCCATGCCCCGGATAAAAAACCGATCAACGTCGCGCTGCAGGGCGGCGGCTCGCACGGGGCGTTTTCCTGGGGCGTGCTCGACCGGCTGATAGAGGACGGGCGGCTGGAATTCGCCGCCATCTCCGGCACCAGCGCCGGCGCAATGAACGCGGTGGCGCTGGCCGACGGCTGGGTGCGCGGCGGCGCTGACGGGGCGCGGCAGAAGCTTTACGATTTCTGGCGCGCCGTGGCGCAGAAGGGCCGCTTCAGCCCGGTGCAACGCACGCCTTGGGACGTCGCCTGGGGCAACTGGTCGGTGGAGAACACGCCGGGCTACATCTGGTACGACGCGGTGTCGCGCATGCTGTCGCCCTACGTCGCCAACCCGCTCAACCTGAACCCGCTGCGCGATGCGGTGCGCGACGAGATCGACTTCGACAATGTCCGCGCCTGCAAGGCGATGAAGCTGTTCATCTCGGCGACGAATGTCGAAACCGGCCAGCTTCGCGTCTTCAACCCGGACGAGATCGACATCGACGTGATCATGGCGTCGGCCTGCCTGCCGCAGCTTTTCCAGGCGGTCGAAATCGACGGAAAACCCTATTGGGACGGCGGCTACGGCGGAAATCCGGCCATCTATCCGTTCTTCAAGGCTACCGAGACCGAGGATGTGCTTCTGGTGCAGATCAATCCGGTCATCCGCGAGGGCACGCCGAAATCCGCCAACGAGATACAGAACCGCATCGATGAGATCACCTTCAATGCCGGGCTACTGCGCGAATTCCGCGCCATCGCCTTCATCAAGGACCTGATCGCCGCCGGGCGCCTGCCGCATGGCGAGTTCCGCGACATCCGCATGCACCGGATCGACGCCGACGAGGCGTTCAAGGACCTGTCTGCTTCGTCCAAGGTCAACGCCGAATGGGCGTTCCTGGAATATCTGCGCGATCTCGGCCGCACCGCCGCCAGCGACTGGCTCGAGGAAAACTATGACGCCGTGGGCGAACGGCCGACGCTCGACCTTTCCGGCGACCTCGACGACGAGTACCGCCCGATGCGCAGCAAGGGTCTCGGCAAACGGGTGCAGGAATACATGGCGACGCACAAGAGGCCGCCCGCCGTGCGGCGCAGGGCCTAGAGCAAGCCGCCCGATTTCGGAATCGGCATCTCGCTCTAGCTTTTTTTCGCATCGTTTTTGCCGAAAACCGGCATCCACTTTTCGGCACGATGCTCGAGCGTAGATGCTTAGCCCTGGACGGCGATCTCGACGACCCTGACCAGCCCGCGGGCGGCGGCGCGCTGCTCATCGGGATCGGGTATGCGCATCTTCATGCCTTCGAGCCCGTCGAGCAGCAGCGCCGAGAGCAGCGGAGCCGACAGGCCCCGCGCCTGGAGGTCGACGCCGTTGCGCCGGGCCTCGTCCGCGACCGCGGCTTCCACGAGAGCGCCGAGCCGGCTGCGCCAGGCGGCATGCAGATCGCCCGCGAGCCTGCTCTTCATGTCGAGGATTTCGGCACCGTGCGGGGATCCCGCTATGTGCCGCATCATCGCGATCAGGCACTCCTCGATCATCGTCATCATCCGCTCGGCGAAAGGCCCCTCGCGCCGCAGTATGACGCCTGCCTGCGCGACCGAACCGTCCAGAAGCTGCTCGGCGATAGCCCGGTAGATTTCTGTCTTGTTCTTGAACAGGAGATAGAGCGCCGGCCGCGACATTTCCGCGGCGCTGGCGATGTCACCCATCGTCGTGCGTGAAAAGCCGTAAGCGAGGACGAGCCTCATCGCGGCCTCGAGGATGCGGGCTCGCTTGGGGTCGGTGGGTTCGGCGTCTGTCGTCATATTCCTCACTTCGCTATTGTCTATTGACAAAATAACAGAATTTGTCAAGCTGTCAGGGATCGGCGTCTCGGCGCCTCCGGCAATGGACGAAAACCAAGGGTATCCCCATGCGCCTCATCGTAGACGGAAAATCAATAGAGTTCGAAGCCGATCCGGAAATGCCACTATTGTGGGCGCTGCGCGATCTGGCCTGCAAGACCGGGCCGAAATTCGGCTGCGGCATCGCCGCCTGCGGCGCCTGCACGGTGCATGTAGGCGGCGAGGCGGTGCGCTCCTGCAGCCTGCCGGTGGGCCAGGTCGAGGGCGAGGTCACCACGATCGAGGGGCTTGCGGTCGACGGCAAGCTGCATCCGGTGCAGCAGGCGTGGCTGGACGAGCAGGTGGCGCAATGCGGCTACTGCCAGGCCGGCCAGATCATGAGCGCCGCGGCGCTGCTCGAAGCCAATCCCGACCCGACCGACCGGGACATAGACGAGGCGATGAACGGCAATCTCTGCCGCTGCGGCACCTATCCGCGGATACGCTCGGCGATCAAGAAGGCCGCCGCCCTCAAAACGGCGGGGATCTGACCATGGCCAGCGTTGCAAAGATCGCCAGGCGTACATTCCTGATCGGCGCTGCCGCCGTCGCCGGCGGCGTCGCGGTCGGCTACTACTCCTACCGCAAGCCCTATCCAAACCCACTCGACAAGGATCTCGCCGAGGGCGAGACGACCTTCAATCCCTACGTCAAGATCGCACCCGACAACACCATCACCGTGATCGTGCCGCGCGCCGAGATGGGGCAAGGCGTGGCGACATCGCTTGCCGCTCTGGTGGCGGAGGAGTTGAACGTCAGGCTCGACCAGGTGAAGGTCGAGCACGGGCCGGCCGACTGGGCTTACTACAATTCCGAGATATTTGCCGAAGGCGGCCCCTTTGCTTCCTTTAACGAGGGTGCCGTCGCCGAGGCCGCGCGCGGGCTGATGGGCGGTGTGGGCAAAATCTTCGGGCTACAGGGCACCGGCGGTTCGTCGTCGTTGCGAGACGGTTTCGGCAAGATGCGCGAGGCCGGTGCGACGGCGCGCGAGATGCTGGTGTCCGCAGCCGCGGCGCGTTTCAAGGTGCAGGCCGGCGAGTTGGTCGCCGACGGCGGCGTGATCGCCCACAAGACATCCGGCAGGTCGCTGACCTATGGCGAGGTGGCAGCCGATGCCGCGAAGCGGGAAGTGCCGTCCGGGATAAGGTTGAAGGACAAGTCCGAGTGGAAGCTGCTCGGCAAGCCGCAGCCGCGCACGGACATGCTCGCCAAGGTGACCGGCGCGCCGATCTTCGGCATCGACGTCACGCTACCGGATATGCTTTACGGCACCGTGAAGATGAGCCCGCGCTTCTGGGCGAAGCCGGTCAAGGCCGACATCTCCAAAGCGGAGAAGATGCCGGGCGTAGTGAAGATCGTGCCGATCGAGACGAGCTACGGCCACGGCTTCGGCGTCATCGCCGAGAACACCTGGGCGGCGTTCCAGGCGGCGGAAGCCATCGAGGTCGAATGGGGCGCGGCCGACTATCCGGCCGACAGCGCTGCGATCTCGCAAGCGCTCAAGGATGCGCTCGCCGTCGACGGCTCGGCCCTGCGCGACGACGGCGACGTAGACACGGCCTTCGCCGACGCGCCGCGCGAGAAGCTCGTCGCGGCGGAATATTCCGTGCCGTTCCTGGCGCATGCCTGCATGGAGCCTATGAACGCCACCGCAAGGCTGAAAGACGGCGTGCTCGACATCTGGTCGCCGAACCAGTTTCCGACCCAGACCCGGCTGATGTGCGCCGAAGCGGCCGGCGTCGAGCGCGACAAGACCTTGGTGCACACCACCTTCATGGGCGGCGGCTTCGGCCGCCGCGTCGAGATGGACTTTTCAGTCTTTGCAGCCCTGCTCGCCAAGGCGGTCGAAGGCCGGCCGGTCAAGGTAACCTGGACCCGCGCGGAAGATACCCAGCACGACGCCTACCGGCCGCCGGCGCTCGGCAGCTTCCGCGCGCACTGTGGCGAGGACGGCATGCCAGTCGCGGTAGACATGCAGATATCCTCACCGTCCGTCATGGCGAGCGCGATGCGGCGCTTCTTCCCATCCCTGTCGCCGGTCGGACCGGACAAGACGATCGTTGAGGGGTCCTACGATCAGCCCTACGCGATCCCGAATTACCGCGTTTCGGCGCACAAGGCCGACATCGGCATCCCGGTCGGCTTCTGGCGATCGGTCGGCAATTCCTACAACGGCTTCTTCCATGAATGCTTCATGGACGAGATCGCCACAGCCGGCAAAACCGACCCGGTCGAGCTTCGCCGGAAGCTGATGGCGTCCTGGCCGACGGCGGTCAAAGTCGTCGACAAGGCCGCCGCGATGGCGAAATGGGGCGAGCCGCTTCCGGCGGGGCGAGCGAAGGGGTTCGCCTTTACGTTGAGTTTCGGCAGCTGGGTCGCGGAGATCGTGCAGGTGGCCGATACGCCGGCCGGCATTCGCATCGAGAAGGTCTGGATCGCCGCCGATGTCGGCACGGCGCTCGATCCCGGCATTATCGAGGCTCAGCTGGTTTCAGGCGCGGTTTTCGGCCTCTCCGCAGCAATGGGTCAGGAAATCACCATCGCCGACGGCATGGTTGAGCAATCAAATTTCCATGATTTCGACGCAATGCAGATCTCCCAATGCCCCGCGTTCGAGATCGCCATACTGGAGAATGCGGAACGGATGGGCGGCGTCGGCGAAATCGGTACGCCACCGGCGGCGCCCGCGCTCGCCAATGCGGTCTTCGCCCTTACCGGCAAGCGTATCCGCACGCTTCCGCTGTCGAAGGAGGTCGCCTTTGCATGAACTCATTGAATCATGCTGACTCCTGCTGCCAATCGGGCAGGTTGCAATCTTCGGCATCATCAGCGCGTCGGAAGCCAGCGCGCCGCGCCTGAAAAATGTCAGGAAATGCTACCTGTGATAGAGCCATGAATTTTTCTGACTGTTTTGCGGCGCGACTTTGATGTAGGTAACGCGCGCCCGCGGAGCGTCGCTTCGCGGAGCGATTGAACACGGCCCGACGCGATACCATATCGGGGGCGCCCTTGCAGGACGCGGTCTGGCCGGCCGACAACGGAAAAAACGATAATGGCGAAGTACAGGTTCCACAAGCTTGCCGCGTTGGTCGTGCTCGCGGGCTTCGCGGCCTGGATGGGCACGGGGGAATTTTCCTCTGTCGGCAGCGCCGCCAATGAAGACGAGAAGAAGACGGAATCGGCCGAACAGCCGGCTGCTCCGCTGCGCACGGTTGCAGTGGTGACGCCGCCGCGTGTGCAGCATGCGCGCGCGATCCGCATTTCGGGCAGGACCGATGCGGAGAAGCGCGTCACGCTCGCCACCCGCGTCATGGGCGTCATAGAGAGCCTGCCGGTGAAGCAGGGCCAGCGCGTCGAGCGCGGCGACCTGGTGATGCGCCTAGACGCCCGGGACAAGGAAGCAGCGGTCCAAATGGCCGAAAGCGTGGTCACGCAGCGGCAGGCCGAGTTTGACGCCGCCGAACGGCTGGTGGGCGGCGGCAACGCGCCAAAGCTCCAGGCCGACCAGGCCCGCGCCGCGCTGGCTACCGCCAAGTCGGAACTGGAGGGCGCCAAGGCCGAGCTTGCCCAATACGAGATGTATGCACCCTACAACGGCGTCGTCGACCGGGTTCCCGTCCAACGCGGCAGCACCATCCTGGCGGGCGCAGAGGTGGCGACGCTGATCAATCTCGACCCGTTGCTCGCCATCGGTGAGGTAAGCGAACGCGATCTGCGCTACCTGAAGCTCGGCGACACGGCGGATATCGAGCTGGTTGACGGCACGACCGTGAAGGGCACGCTGCGTTACATCAGCCGCGACGCTTCGTCCGCCACACGCACGTACCGTATCGAAGTGGCAATACCCAACGAGAACAAAGAGCTGCCGGCCGGCATGACGGCGGAGATAAAACTGCTCGCCGAGTCTACCGACTCCGTTTTGCTGCCGCGCTCGGTCGTGACGCTGAGCGGCGACGGCGACCTGGGGATTCGCGCCGTCGACAAGGACGACAAGGTCGTGTTCTTCCCGATCGATCTCGTCGACGATACACCGAACGGACTGGTGCTCGGGGGGATCCCGGCCGATGCCCGCATCATTGTCGCCGGACAGGACCTTGTCACCGAGGGCGACACGGTAAAGGCCGTGGAAGCCGATCAGGAGACGATCAACAAACTCGTCGGCGAAGCCGGCAGCGGGACTCAGTAGCCCTATGGATATTGTCAAGCTTGCGATCCGCAATGCGCGTCTGACGCTTTCGGTACTGCTGTTCCTGGTGATCGCGGGAGCGCTTGCATACCAGTCGGTGCCTAAGGAGGCCGAACCCGACGTCGCCATTCCGATCATGTATGTGAGCCTCGTCTACCAGGGGATTTCGCCCGAGGATTCCGAACGCCTGCTGCTCAGGCCGGTTGAATCCCAGCTCAAGAACCTCAAGGGGCTGAAAGAGATGAAGTCCGCCGCCTATGAAGGCGGTGGATACGTTCTGGTTGAATTCGATCCTTCGACCGATCTCGGCGATGCTCTCATCGACACCCGTAACAAGGTGCAGGACGCAAAGCCCGACCTGCCCGAAGGCGTCGAGGAGCCAACCGTCAACGAGGTCAACATCTCGGAGTTTCCCGTCCTTGTCGTGACCCTGTCGGGCAATGTGCCAGAGCGGGCGCTGACGACGGCCGCCAAGGCCCTGCGCGACCGCATCGAGGAAGTCCCGGGCGTGCTCGAGGGCGTCATCCAGGGATCTCGCGAAGAGCTTGTCGAGGCGATCATCGATCCGGCCAAGCTGTCGTCCTACGGTCTTCAACTCGAACAGCTGATCCAGGGCATAGGTGCGTCCAACAGCCTGGTTGCCGCAGGCGCGATCGAAGGCTCCGAAGGCAAGTACGCCATCAAGATTCCGGCCCTGATCGAGACGCCGCTGGACGTCGCCAACCTGCCGGTTGTCGCCGGGCCGAACGCCGTGGTGCGCGTGAAGGACCTCGCCCTGGTCCGCTCCACCTTCAAGGACGCGGAAACGATCACGCGGCTCGACGGCAAGCCTGCCATCGCCATCGAAGTCAAGAAGCGCATCGGCGCCAACGTGGTCGAAACGATCGAAGGCGCCAAGAAGGTCGCCGACGAGTTCGTGAAGAGCATGCCGGAAGGCACCGAAGTCACCTACACGCAAGACAAGTCCGTCTTCGTCAACCAGCTTCTCAACGACCTGCAGAACCACGTCATCATCGCGGTGATCCTGGTCTTCATCGTCATCCTCTACGCGCTGTCGGGCCGGGCTTCTATGCTGATCGGCCTCGCCATCCCGTCCTCGTTCCTGATGGGCATACTGGCGCTGGCGATGATGGGCTACACCATCAATATGATCGTGCTGTTCAGCCTGATCTTGGCGGTCGGCATGCTGGTGGACGACGCGATCATCGTGACGGAGTTCGCCGAGCGCCGCATGTCTGAGGGCATGCCGAAGGAGCAGGCCTTCGAACTCGCCGCCAAGCGCATGGCTGGCCCGGTTATCGCCGCGACCATGACCCGTATCGCGGCGTTCTCGCCGCTGCTGTTCTGGCCGGGCATCATCGGCGATTTCATGAAATATCTGCCGATCACACTGATCGTCACGCTGGCCGCATCGATGGCCTATGCGCTGATCTTCGCGCCGACGCTGGGCGCCTTGTTCGCCAAGGCGCCGGTGCACGAAGAGGGTGAACTGCGCGACGGCTACTACATGGCGGTCGTCAAGCGTGCCGTGCATTACCCCAAGACGGTGCTGGTGCTGACGGTTGCGCTGCTGGTCGCGGTGCCGGTCGCCTATTCCAAATACGGTGCGGGCGTCGAGTTCTTCCCCACCGTCGAACCCGATTACGGCCTGCTTTACGTGCATGCCCGCGGCAACCTGTCTCTCGACGAGATGGATACCGCCACGCGCGAGGCGGAACGCCGCATCCTCGGCTGGCCGGGCATCACATCGGTCTACACCCGCGCCGGCAAGACGCGAGGCGGCGGCGCCGACATCCCTGAAGACGTGATCGGCGTGATCCAGTACGAATTCGTCGACTGGCGCGAGCGCAAGTCCGCGCATCAGATCCTGGACGAATTGCGCGTGGCCATGGCCGGCATTCCCGGCGTCGATATCGAGGTCCGTGTGCCGGATGCCGGCCCGCCGACTGGCAAGCCAATCCAGGTTCAGCTCTCCGCGGTCGATCCCGAAGGCCTGAACGAGAAGGCGGCCGAAGTCGCGGAGGCGGTCAAGCGGGTTCCGGGCGTCATCGACGTATCGGACGGCCTGCCGCCGCCCGGCGTCGACTGGGCGCTGGAGGTCGACCGCTCGAAGGCGGCGCAATACGGCATCAGCCCGACATCGGTCGGCACCGTCGTGCAGCTGGTCACCACAGGCCTTAAACTGACCGACTATCGGCCGGCCGGCGTTGACGATGCGGTGGACATCCGCCTGCGCCTGCCCGAGGACCGCCGCACCCTGGCGACGCTCGACCAGCTCAGGATAGAGACGGCCCAGGGTTCCGTGCCGATCTCGAACTTCGTCACGCGCAAGGCGGAAAAAACCACGGGCATACTGAACCGCATCGACGGCAAGCGAACGATCACCATTCAGGGCAACGTTGCATCCGGCCTTCAGGTCGCGGCGGTCCAGGCCGAGGTCTCGAATGTCGTCGGCGGCATGGATTTGCCCGGCATCGACTGGAAGCTGGCCGGTTCGAACGAAGACAGCGAGGAGGCCAGTGCCTTCCTGAGCAACGCCTTCGGCGCGGCGATCTTCCTGATCTTCATCGTGCTTCTGGCGCAGTTCAACAAGTTCACCAGCGTTCTGCTCGTGCTTTCCTGCGTCGTCATGGCGACGATCGGCGCGCTGCTCGGCATGATGCTGACCGGCCAGGCCTTCGTGATCGTGATGTCGGGCATCGGCGTCATCGCGCTGGCCGGCGTAGTCGTCAACAACAACATCGTGCTGATCGACACCTACGACCGCCTCCGCGAGGAGGGGTGGAGCAAGTACGACGCCGTGCTTCAGACCTGCCGCGAACGCGCCCGTCCGGTGGTGCTGACGGCGCTGTCGGCCATTCTCGGCGTGCTGCCCATCGCGTTCGGCCTCGGGCTGGAGATTTTCCATCACGAGACGACGATCAACGCGCCCTCGACCCAGTGGTGGATCGCGCTGTCGTCGGCGATCGTCTTCGGCCTGTCCTTCGCGACGCTGCTGACGCTGGTCGTCACGCCGTCGATGCTGATGGTCTTCACCCGCGAGACCCACGAGAAGGGCAGGCGCAACTGGTTCGCCCGGCTGTTCCGCCGCGGCGGAAAGACCGAGGCGGCGCCTGCGGCCGTCGAGCCGGTCGCCGTTCCGGGCGATGTCGCTTTCCCGAAGGCTGCGGAGTAGACGCCCGGCAGAGTTACGAAATGCGGCGATAATGCTTGGCGGGAAACGTGTTGTCCGTTTCCGCCAAGCAGGTTCCTGCTCCGAGTTCTCGTAGCTCTTTTGAACCGACTCGATGTCCGTTCAAACTGGTAAACAGACTTCGCCCGGGGAAGCGACCACTCCCTGGAGCCGTTGGTAATAATCCACTCGCAAAAGGTTTGTTGAACCCTTCGGAACCGGCGGGGCTTATTGCGCATTGTGGTCTCATTGCAACACTGCTTTCGAGGGACCCGTCATGACGTTGACCACCATTTTGATCATCATCCTGATTCTTATCCTGATCGGCGCCGTGCCGGCATGGCCGCATTCGCGTGCCTGGGGTTATGGGCCGTCCGGCATAGTCGGCCTTATTCTCGTGGTGCTCCTGATCCTGCTCCTGATGGGAAGAATTTGACGCGAACCTACGAGACAGGCGCCTTCGCGGCGCCTGTTTCGCTTCGATCGCTCGCTGAAGCTATTCCGCCGGTTGCGCCGGCGCGAAATCGGCGGTGCGCGCCAGCCCCGCCATCAGGCAGACCACGATCAGCAGGGCCGACAAAGCGATGAACACCGGGCCGAAGCCGGTGCGCTCGCCGACGAAGCCGATGGCGGAGGGCGCGACGAGCAGACCTGAATAGCCCATCGTCGTCACCACGCTCATGCCCGCGCCTGCAGATGTGCCGGGCTGGTTGCCAGCGGCCGAAAACGCTATCGGCACCATGTTGGCGACGCCGAGGCCGCAAAAGGCGAAGGCGGCGATGGCCAGCCACGGCCAGGGCGACAGGCCGGCCACCAGCATGCCCGCCGCCGCGATCAGGCTGGATACGCGCAGCGTCGTCACCGCGCCGAAACGGTTCCTGACGGCGTCGCCGAGGAAGCGGACGATGGCCATGGTGCCGGCGAAGAAAGCGAAGGCGAAGCCCGCCGTGGCGAGGTCGGCGCCCAGTTCCTGCTGCAGGTAGAGCGCTGCCCAGTCGAGCACCGCGCCTTCCGGCACCATCGAGAACAGCGCCACGATGCCGATCAGGTAGATTAGCGGATTTTTCGGCAGCGAGAATTTGTGATGCTCGTGCGCCAGGGCCTTCTTCTCGGCGATGAGTCTTGGAAGCGCCCATGCCATGACGGCGAGCGCGACGGCTGTCACCGCGGCGGCATGAGGGAGATGGCCGTAGGTCTGGATGGCGATGCCGCCAAGGCCGCCGCCGGCAAAGCCGCCGAGGCTCCAGAAGCCGTGCGACGAGGACATGATGGCCCGGCCGAGCCGCTTCTCGACCTCCACCGCATTGGCGTTCATGGCGACATCCATGCCGCCGATCATGCCGCCGAACAGGAACATCGCCAGCGCGGCGAGCGGCAGATTGGGCGCGGCGGCGACGACCAGCAGGCCGAATGCGCCGATGGCGCCGAACCACCGCACCACCGGCCGCGAGCCATAACGTGAAATCAGGTGGCCGCACAACGTCATCGCCGTGATTGCGCCCGCGCCGAACAGGAGGATGAGCAGGCCGAGCGTGAATTCGCTGATGCCGAGGCGCGTCAGGAAAACTGGGATCTGCGGCGCCCAGCTGCCGGTCAGGAAGCCGTTGACGAAGAACACCGCGCCGACCGCCCAGCGGGCGCGCACTGCGGTCGCAATGATATTGGTGGCGTCCATGGCGGATTCCGGGCGTTGGAGAACGCGGCGGAACCTAAATCGGTTCAGGGCTGAGTCAACCCGAAGGTGCGGTCAAATGTTGGGCCAGCACGGCCTTTCCCCCAAGGGGGAGGGACCGCCCTATCCGAACACCACCAGCAGATCCTTGGCGTCGATCTGGTCGCCGGATTTGACCAGCACTTCGGCGATCGTGCCGTCGCGTTCGGCGTGGAGCGCGGTTTCCATCTTCATCGCTTCGATGGACAAGAGCACGTCGCCCGCCTTCACCGCCTGTCCGGCGGCAACCGCCAGCGACGATACCACGCCGGGCATCGGCGCGCCGACATGCGCTTCGTTGCCCGGCTCGGCCTTGCGCCGCGCCTTCGACGCCGACGCGCCATGGGCGCGGTCCGGCACCTTTATGCGCCGCGGCTGGCCGTTGAGCTCGAAGAACACCGTCACCATGCCCTTGTCGTCGACCTCACCGATGGCGAAGCAGCGGATGACCAGCGTCTTGCCCTTTTCAATGTCGACGAAGATCTCGTCCTGCGGCTTCATGCCGTAGAAGTAGACCGGCGTCGGCAGCACGCTTACCGGACCGTAGGTCTCTTGTGCGCCGCAAAAATCGGAGAACACTTTCGGGTACATCAGCCACGAGGCGAACTCGAACTCGGAAAGCTTGCGCTCGAGCTTGCCCTCGATCTCCTTGCGGCTGGCTTCCAGATCGGCAGCTTTCAAGAGCGAGCCGGGGCGGACCGTGATCGGCTTCTCGCCCTTCAGCACCTTCTTCTGCAGCTTCTGCGGCCAGCCGCCCGGCGACTGGCCGAGATCGCCGCGCAGCATCGACACGACCGAATCCGGGAAGGCTATGTCCCTGGCCGGGTTCTCGACATCGGCGACAGTCAGGTCCTGGCTCACCATCATTAGCGCCATGTCGCCGACGACTTTTGACGAGGGCGTCACCTTGACAATGTCGCCGAACATCAGGTTCACGTCGTGATAGGCCTGCGCGACCTCATGCCAGCGGGTTTCGAGGCCTAGCGCGCGCGCCTGCTCCTTCAAATTGGTGAACTGGCCGCCCGGCATTTCGTGCAGATAGACTTCCGATGCCGGCCCCTTCAAATCGCTCTCGAAGGCCGCGTACTGGTTGCGCACCGCTTCCCAGTAGAAGGAGATGCGGCGGATCCATTCCGGGTCGAGCCCGGGATCGCGCTCGTCGCCCTTCAGCGCCTCGACAATCGAGCCAAGGCAGGGCTGCGACGTGTTGCCCGACAGCGCATCCATCGCCGCGTCGATGGCGTCGACGCCGGCTTCGACCGCGGCCAGCACCGTCGCCGCCGAGAGGCCGGACGTGTCGTGCGTGTGGAAATGCAGCGGCAGGCCGGTCGCCTCGCGCAACGCCTTGAAAAGCGCCTTGGCCGCGGCGGGCTTCAGGAGGCCCGCCATGTCCTTGACGGCTATGATGTTGGCTCCGGCCGCTTCCAGTTCCTTTGCCAGGCCGACATAATATTTCAAATCGTATTTTGCGCGGGCCGGATCGAGGATGTCGCCGGTATAGCAGATCGCCGCCTCGCAGAGGCCGCCTTCGCTGCGCACCGCGTCCATGGCGACGCGCATGTTCTCGACCCAGTTCAGGCAGTCGAACACGCGGAACAGGTCGATGCCGCCGGCCGCCGCCTGCTTTACGAAATGCTGGACGACATTGTCGGGATAGTTGGTGTAGCCGACGCCGTTGGCGCCGCGCAGCAGCATCTGCAGCAGGAGGTTGGGCGCCGCCTCGCGCACCAGCGACAGCCGCTCCCACGGATCCTCGGTGAGAAAGCGCATGGAAACGTCGAAGGTCGCGCCGCCCCAGCATTCAAGCGACAGCAATTGCGGCAGAGCCCGCGCATAGGTACCGGCGATGTGGGCGATGTCGTGCGTGCGCATACGGGTGGCGAGCAGCGACTGGTGGCCGTCGCGCATCGTCGTATCGGTGACCAGAACCTGCTTCTGCTCGCGCATCCAGGCGGCGAATTTTTCCGGGCCGAGCGTGTCGAAGCGCTGCTTGGTTCCGCCCGGGATCGTGCCGTTGAGATAGGGTACGACTGGAGCGGCGGCATCCGCCTTCGGCATCGGACGGCCGCGGGTTTCGGGGTGACCGTTGACGGTCACGTCGGCCAGGTAGTTGAGCAGCTTGGTCGCGCGGTCCTGCCGCTTCACCTGCGCGAACAGTTCCGGCGTCGTGTCGATGAACCTGGTCGTGTAGGAATTGTCGTGGAAGCTCGGGTGAGTGATGATCGCTTCGAGGAAGGTGAGATTGGTCGCCACGCCGCGGATGCGGAACTCCCGGAGCGCCCGGTGCATGCGCGCAATCGCCTCCTGCGGCGACGGGGCCCAGGCGGTTATCTTTTCCAGCAGCGGATCGTAGAAGCGCGTGATGACCGCGCCGGAATAGGCAGTGCCGCCGTCGAGGCGGATGCCGAAGCCGGTCGCGCCGCGATAGGCGGTGATGCGGCCGTAATCGGGGATGAAGTTCTGCTCGGGGTCTTCGGTGGTGATGCGGCACTGCAATGCATGGCCGTTCAGCCTGATCTCGTCCTGCGACGGCACGCCCGATTCCGGCGTTCCGATGGCAAAGCCGTCGAGGATGTGGATCTGCGCCTTGACGATGTCGATGCCGGTAACCTGCTCGGTGACGGTGTGCTCGACCTGGATGCGCGGATTGACCTCGATGAAGTAGAATTTCCCGGTGTCGGCATCCATCAGGAACTCGACCGTGCCGGCGCCGATATAGGCGGTTTCGCGCGCGATCTTCAGGGCATGGTCGCACAGTTCCTTGCGCTGGCCGGCGTCTAGATACGGAGCCGGTGCTCGCTCGACGACCTTCTGGTTGCGGCGCTGGATCGAGCAGTCTCGCTCATAGAGGTGGACGGCGTTGCCGTGGGTGTCGCCCAGCACCTGGACCTCGACATGGCGGGCACGCTCGATCAGCTTTTCGAGATAGACCTCGTCCTTGCCGAAGGCGGCCTTGGCCTCACGCTTGCCTTCCGTCACCTCGCGGGCAAGATCGGCCTCCGAGCGGATCGCCCGCATGCCGCGCCCGCCACCGCCCCAGGAGGCCTTCAGCATCACCGGATAACCGATCCCGGCGGCGAGCTTCTTCACCTCGGTGATGTCGTCGGGCAGCGGTCCGGTCGCCGGCACGACCGGAACGCCGACTTCGATCGCCAGGTCACGCGCCGCGACCTTGTTGCCAAGGCGCCGCATGGTCTCGGGCTTCGGCCCGATGAAGGTGATGCGATTTTCGGCGCAGGCCTCGGCGAATTCGGGGCTTTCCGACAAGAGGCCGTAGCCGGGATGGATCGCGTCGGCGCCGGCGAGTTTTGCGACGCGGATTACTTCCTCGATCGACAGGTAGCTCTCGATCGGCCCCATGTCCTTGGCGAGATGCGGGCCGCGCCCGACCTGGTAGGATTCATCGGCCTTGAACCGGTGCAGCGAGTATTTGTCCTCTTCCGCCCAGATCGCCACGGTTTTCAGCCCGAGCTCGTTGGCGGCGCGGAAAACCCGGATGGCGATTTCGGAACGGTTGGCGACGAGGATCTTGGCAATGGGCACGGGCGCACTCCGAAGGGAAGGTACCCTTCCTGCTTATCGCCAAAATGCTGCACTGCAAACTTTTGTTTCCGGCTAACCAGCCGCCGCGCAACAAAAAATGCCCGGCGCAAGCGCCGGGCATCCTTCAAAACCGGACGTTTGCCGGCTTATTCGTTCTCGAAGTAACTGTACTTGCCGTCGTCGCCCTTCTTCCACGTGTACATCACGTAGTCGGGGCGGGTGATGTCGCCCTTCTCGTCAAAGCCGATCTCGCCGATGGCGGTCGTGAACGGACCCTTGGCCTTGGCGGTTTCCGCAACCTTCATCGGATCGTTCTCGCCAGCTGCCTTGGCGGCATCGGCGATGATCTGAACCGCAGCGTAGGAGTAGAGCGTATAGGCTTCCGGCTCGAAACCGGCGGCACGGAACTTTTCGACGAGTTCCTTGGCGTTCGGGTTCTTGCGCGGATCCGGAGCAAACGTCATCAGCGTGCCGTCAACTGCGTCGCCTGCGATCGAAGCGAGTTCGTTCGAGACGATGCCGTCGCCCGACATGAAGCTCGCCTTCAGGCCCTGGTCGGCGAGCTGGCGCATGATCAGGCCGGCCTCGGTGTGAAGGCCGCCGTAATAGACGACCGAAACGCCGGCGTCCTTCATCTTGGCGATGAGCGCCGAGAAGTCCTTGTCGCCGACATTGATGCCTTCATACATGGCTTCGGTGACGCCCGCAGCGTTGGCTGCCTTCTTGGTCTCGTCAGCGAGACCCTGGCCGTAAGGCGTCTTGTCGTGGATGATGGCGACCTTGGCATCCTTGAAATTGGCTGCGAGATAATCGCCGGCAACTTTGCCCTGCTGATCGTCGCGACCGCAGGTGCGGAAGGTGTTCCACAAGCCGCGCTCGGTGAATTGCGGATTGGTCGAGGCAGGCGTGATCTGCATGATGCCGTTTTCGGCATAGACTTCCGACGCCGGGATAGACACGCCCGAGTTGAAGTGACCGACAACGAATTTGACGCCGTCGGCGACGAACTTGTTGGCAACCGAGATGCCCTGCTTCGGATCGGAGACGTCGTCGCCAACGACAACCTTGATCTGCTCGCCGTTGATGCCGCCCGCGGCATTGAGATCGGCGGCCGCCTGTTCGGCGCCCTTCTGGAGCTGCGCGCCGAAAGCGGCGTTAGGGCCGGTGATCGGGCCAGCCACGCCGATGATGATGTCCGCCCATGCGCTGCCGCTGAACGCTACAAGCGCGGTCAGTGCAACTGCGGACAAAAGTGACTTTTTCATTGAAAGACTCCCATTAACTGAGCGGGCTGGATGAATCCTTCATGCGATGCCCACCCATATCGCAGAAAGGCTACTTTGCCGATTTTCCGGCAGTTGTCACGCCGATTCATGGCTGAATCGGCGCGAATGGTGAACGTCAACTCCGGGCTTTCCAGCTCAACAGCGACGCCCTTTCATAGAGCCAGTGATACTGCGTCACCATCTGGTTCGTGCGTGTGTACTGGTATCCGACCAAGCCGATGATGGTGAGCACAATGGTATCGACGATGTAATATTGCGCCGAAAACATCGTGCCTCCGAACAGGGCGTGGTGAATGAAGCGCACCGCGATGCCGAGCAGGAGAAGGTAGATCACGACGGCGAACATCGGCCGCCATGTCTGGGCGCAGGCCTTGCCCGTCATCCAGGCGGCCCACCCGCCGAGCACGCAGGTGACGAAAAAGAACTGCCAGATCGAGGGTTCCTCATGGAGAATTCCCTGCATTTCACAACCTCCAGGCGGGCTTTGCCGCGCCGCCTTTATTCCGAATTCAGTCCCGATGCGGATGCGCCCGCACCGCCCGGTTGTCCCTAGTGCCTGCCACCCTCGAGATAGGCGGCGCGGACTTCCGGATTTGCGAGAAGCTCGGCGCCCGACCCGCTGAGCGTCACATTGCCGTTGACCATAACATAGCCGCGATTGGCGAGCTTCAGCGCGCCGAACGCGTTCTGCTCGACCAGAAACACCGTCAGCCCCTCGGTCTTGTTGAGTTCCCGGATCGCGTCGAAGATCTGCCTGACGATCAGCGGCGCCAGTCCGAGCGACGGTTCGTCCAGCAGCAGGAGCTTCGGCCTGGCCATCAGTGCGCGCGCGATCGACAGCATCTGCTGCTCGCCGCCCGAAAGCGTGCCGCCGCGCTGCCCGATGCGCTCCTTGAGGCGAGGAAAAAGCGTGAAAACCTTCTCGGCGTCCTGGTTGAAGTGCTTCATGTTGTCCAGGCTCGCGCCCATCTGGAGGTTTTCCATGACGGTCATGCGCGGGAAGATGCGCCGCCCTTCCGGCGACTGCGCGATGCGCATGCGGGCGATCTCATGTGTCGGCATTTCGGTGATGTCGGCGCCGGCGAAGGTGATCCTGCCGGCCCGCGCGCGCGGATTGCCGAAGATCGTCATCATCAGCGTCGACTTGCCGGCGCCGTTGGCCCCGATGAGCGCCACGATCTCGCCCTCATGGACCGCCACGTCAACGCCGTTGAGCGCCCGGATATTGCCGTAATAGGCCTGGACGCCTTCGACCTGCAGCAGCGCTTTCGTAGCCATCAGCGACTTCCTCCGCGCTTTCCGGATGCAGGTTTGGCGGCCTTGGCGAGCGCCTTGGCCTGGCCCACCCAATCCTCGCGGGCGATGCGCCCGTCAAACGCCAGATAGGCTTCGACAGCTTCTATGTCGGCCTTCTTCCACGCCGCGATCTGGTCGAAATGGAAGATGCCGTGCTCGTTGAGTTTCTTCTCGTTCACGGGACCTATGCCCTTGATCAGCACCAGCTTGTCAGGCGACGCCGCCGCGTGGGGCGGCAAGCGCGTTGGCAACCGCTCTGGTTTTGGGAGACGCGGGCTTCGGCGCCTTGGCGGCGGCCGGCTTTGCAGCGGAGGCTTTCACGGGCGCAGCCTTTTCCTCGACAGGCTCGGCCGCCGCGGCGGCAGCCTTCGCCTTGGCGCGCGCCGCGCGGTCATCCACCTGCTGCGCTTTGGATGCGCGGCTCGACACGGTGATGCGTTCGCCGTGGTCGTCGCTGTGGCCGATCGTGTCGGACACCGAGCCGGCCATCATGGAAGACGACGATCCCGGTCCGTGGCTGCGGTCCGGCTCGGCGTCGAACTGCTCGATGACCTGTTCGTCGCCGACTTCGACCAGCACCTCCTCGACCTCCTCATCCTCAACGCCGAGATAGGCGGCGACGACGCGCGGATCGTTCTTTACCGAGTTCGGGTCGCCGTCGGAGATCTTGCGGCCGTATTCGAGAACGACGACGTGGTCGGAAATCTGCATCACCACCGACATGTCGTGCTCGATCAGCAGGATCGAGGTGCCTGTGGTGTCCTTGATGTCGTTGAGCAGCGCGTTGAGCGCCATCGATTCCTTAGGATTGAGGCCCGCCGCCGGCTCGTCGAGGCAAAGCAGTTCCGGCTCGGTGCACATCGCGCGGGCGATTTCCAAACGCCGCTGCGCGCCGTAGGGCAGGTCGCCGGCCGGGTCGTCGGCGCGGTCGGTCAGATTGGCCTTTTCGAGCCAGAACTGTGCCAGTTCGACCGATTCGGCCGAGGCCTTGCGATAGCCGCCGATGCCGAGCAGGCCGAGGATCGTGTAGCCCGACGCCAGCATCAGCTTGTTGTGCTGCGCCACCAGCAGGTTTTCGAGCACCGTCATGCCCGAGAACAGGCGGATATTCTGGAAGGTGCGGGCCACTTTCGCCTGGGCGGTGATGCGGAAGTCGGGCATGCGCTCGAGGAGGAACGCCTTGCCGTCCCTGCCGCGCATCGTGATCATGCCCTCGGTCGGCTTGTAGAAGCCGGTGATGCAGTTGAATACGGTGGTCTTGCCCGCGCCGTTGGGGCCGATCAGCGCGGTGATCTGACCGCGCGCCGCCTCGAAGGACAGGTCGCCGATGGCGACCAGCCCGCCGAACTTCATCGACAGGTGCTCGACCGTGAGGATCGGATTGCTCAAGGGTGTTGCGGTGTTCATCAACCGTGTCCCTCCTTGGTGAAGGAACCCGACACCGATTTTTTCTTGAACAGGAAGGCGGTTGGCTCACGGCTGCCGACAAAGCCGCGCGGCTTCCATATCATGACGATGACCATAGCCGCGCCGAACAGAAGCATGCGGTAGAGTTCCGGCGTGAAGCTTGGACCGAAGATCACCTTGAGGAAATCCAGTTCGCGCAGGATTTCCGTGCCGCCGATCATCACCAGCGCCGCAATGGCGATGCCGGTGAGCGAACCCATGCCGCCGAGGACAACAATGGCCAGGATGATCGCCGATTCGAGGAAGACGAAGGATTCCGGGCTGACGAAGCCCTGACGCGCCGCGAAGAACGAGCCGGCGAAGCCGCCGAACATCGCGCCTGTCGCAAAGGCGGTGAGTTTTGTGGTGGTGGTGTTGATGCCGAGCGAGCGGCAGGCGATCTCGTCTTCGCGCAACGCCTCCCAGGCGCGGCCGACCGGCATGCTGCGCAGCCGGAGCGTCACGAAGGCGGTGAGCAGCGCCAGGCCGAGGATCAGGTAATAGAGGAAGATCTTGTAGTAGGCGCCGGACTGGGCGATGTCGAACACCTTCGAGATGTAATTGTCGTCAGTCACGTTGAACGAGAACAGGCCGAAGAACGTGACCTTCGGGATGCCGGATATGCCGGCCGAGCCGTTGGTCACCTCGCGCCAGTTGATCAGCACCAGGCGGATGATCTCGCCGAAGGCAAGCGTGACGATCGCCAGGTAGTCGCCGCGCAGGCGCAGCACCGGGAAGCCGAGTATGACGCCCCAGAAAGCCGCCATGGCGCCGGCCGCCGGTAGCAGGATCCAGAACGACCAGCCGAACTCAGTGCCGAGCAGGGCGTAGCAATAGGCGCCGACCGCATAGAAGGCGACATAGCCGAGGTCCAGCAGGCCCGCGAGGCCGACGACGATGTTCAACCCCCAGGCCAGCATGACGTAGATCAGGATCTGGATGCCGAAATTGTCGACCCATTTCAGCGAGCCCTGGAAGCCGAAGGCCGCAACTATGACGATGGGATAGAGCACCAGAAGGGTTACACCCAGCGCCGAAAAATTGGCCAGGATGAAGGTGCGGAAATAGTACAGGAGCCACGCCAGCGCATAGATGATCGCAAGGCCTCGAACCATGCCGAGGTAAGCCCCGACTTGCGGGCCGACCGCCGCTGTGAGGCTGGCGCCGAAGGCGAGCAGGATAGCCGCCACGACGAGCGCCGCGATGAAATACGGCAGGCGGAAGAAGCGGACCGCCACGGTGTCCGGCAAAAGTCCGGTCGTGATGTCGGCGATCTTCTGCCCGGCGATGAAAGGACGGATATAGGCGACGGTGACGAAGCGCCCGATCATGACCAGCGCCACGACGACGGCCAGGAGGCCCCAGCGCTGCACGATGATCAGTTCGTTGCGGATATTCTGGTCTGTCTTCAGCCCGACCAGCAGGACGAAAAGCCCGAAAGCAAGGACGCCGGCATAGAGCGCCTCGCGGATGGCGCGGGGAAACAGGTTCTCTGTTTCGACGCGATTGGCGGAAACGGCTTGGACCATGTTGTCAGACCTTTTCCACTTCCGGGCGGCCGAGAATGCCCGACGGCAGGAAGATCAGCACGATGGCGAGGATGGAGAACGCCGCGACGTCCTTGTAGTCGATCGAGAAATACGCCGACCACATGCTCTCGATGAAGCCGATCATCAGGCCTCCGAGCACCGCGCCGGGAATGGAGCCGATGCCGCCGAGCACCGCCGCCGTGAACGCCTTGACGCCTGGGACGAAGCCGTCGGAGAACACCACCACGCCGTAATACATGAGGTAGAGCGTGCCCGCGACCGCGGCCAGCGAAGCGCCCATGATGAAGGTGATCGAGATGGTGCGGTCGACATCGATGCCCAGCAGCGCCGCCATCTTGCGGTCCTGCTCGCATGCCCGCTGGGCGCGGCCCAGCGCCGTCCTGTTGACGAGGTACCAGAAGATGGCGAGCAGGCCGATGGTGACCAGCACGATCACGATCTGCTTCTGCGAGATCGAGATGCCGAAAATGTCGTAGACCTTGGAGATCATCGGCGGGATCGGCTTGTTGCGCGGACCCTGGGTGACCTGCACGAAATTCGACAGCACGATCGACATGCCGATGGCAGTGATCAGCGGCGCCAGCCGGAACGAACCGCGCAGCGGCCGATAGGCGACCTTCTCGATCGTCCAGTTGTAGAGGCTGGTGGTCAGCATGGCCACGATCATCATGATCAGTAGGAACAGCACCACCGGCAGCGAGTAGAAGACGGCCGTCAGGACCAGGAAAACGATCAGGGCCACGAACGACCCGATCATGAAGATGTCGCCATGGGCGAAATTGATCATGCCGATGATGCCGTAGACCATCGTGTAGCCGATTGCGATCAGCCCGTAGATCGATCCCAGCGTCAGCCCATTGACAAGCTGCTGGACGAAATATTCCATATTTAAACGGCTCCCCTGGAACGTCGCCCGATGAACGCGTTCCTTGTATAGCTTTCCCCTAGTCCTAAAGTTTCGAGCCCGGATTGCAATGTCCTTTTGCAGCCGGGTCGCCCTTCAGCCCCCTGCCCAGATTGCCTGCACTTTTCCGCATGAGGTCGCTGGACTAGGCGGCAAGCTATCATTGGCCCAACGCAATGTCTTTGACGAATCTGCAATTTTTTGGGCCTCAAGCTGAAGAATCTCGCGTTATTGACGGACCATCCACCGGATTCTTGCGCCCAGGCCGGCGGCGTGGTTCGGCCGGAAATGTTCGCGGCTCTCCTGGCGGCCGCTCACTTGACAATGAAGCCATGCGCGAATGGGTCGCGGTCGTCGATGAAAATGGTGTTCAGTCCCGTCATTCGCGCCCAGCCTCCGATAGACGGAATGATCGCCTTGCTTCCGCCGACGACGGTTTCGCTCTCGACGCGGCCCTTGAACAGCGAGCCTATGATCGATTCGTGGATGAACTCGTCGCCGACCTTGAGCCTGCCCTTGGCGTGGAGTTGCGCCATTCGCGCCGAGGTGCCGGTACCGCAAGGCGACCGGTCGATTGCCTTGTCGCCGTAGAACACGGCGTTGCGCGCATGCGCTTCCGGGTGTTTCGCTGCGCCGGTCCACAGAATGTGCGACAGGCCGGAGATGCCGGAGTTTTCGGGATGAACAAATGAATACGCCTCGTTGAGGCGCTGGCGGAGCACCGGGCTCCAGGCGATCAGGTCGCCTGCCGAGTGATCCTCTATGTCGCGGTAATTGTCCTGCGGCTCGACGATGGCGTAGAAGTTGCCGCCATAGGCGACATCGACCTTGAGCGATCCGAGCACCGGACATTCGACGGCGAGACCTTCCGCGTAGAGGAAGGAAGGCACGTTGGTGATGCGCACCTCCTCAACATATTCGCCGGCCTGCCTGTATTCGGCGACGACCAGCCCGGCGGGCGTGTCGAGGCGCAGGACGCCGGGCGTACGCGGCCGCACAAGGCCGTGCTCGATCGCCATGGTGACGGTGCCGATGGTGCCGTGACCGCACATCGGCAGGCATCCGGAGGTCTCGATGAACAGGATGGCGATGTCGCAGTCAGGGCGTGTCGGCGGGTAGAGGATCGAGCCGGACATGACGTCGTGGCCACGCGGCTCGAACATCAGGCCGGTGCGTATCCAGTCATACTCGGCCAGGAAATGCGCCCGCCGCTCCATCATCGTCGCGCCTTTAAGCAGCGGCCCGCCGCCGGCGACCAGCCGCACCGGATTGCCGCATGTATGCCCGTCGATGCAGAAGAAGGAATGCCGCGCCATTGTGTGCCTTCAGAATCTCTGTGCCGAAAACGGCGAAATATCGATTGCCGGAGCCTGCCCCGAAAGCAGATCGCGGATCAAGCGGGCAGTCGATGCGGCCTGGGTAAGGCCGAGATGGCCATGGCCGAACGCGTAATGGACATTTTGGTTTCTGCTTGCCCTGCCGATCACCGGCAGCGAATCCGGCAGCGACGGCCGGAACCCCATCCATTCACGCCCGCCCCTCATATCGAGCCCGGGCAGGAATGCCTTCGCCTTGTCGAGCATCGCCTTCGAGCGGGCGTAGTTCGGCGGGCGATGAAGGCCGCCCAGTTCGACCGCCCCGCCGATGCGCAGGCCGGTCACAAGCGGTGTGATGACGAAGCCCTGGCCTGAAAAGATGAGCTGTCGTTTCACGTCGAACGCACCTGCCGGCAGGGTGGTGTTGTAGCCGCGCTCGGTTTCAAGCGGAATGCGGTCGCCGAGCTGCCGCGCCAGGAGGTGCGACCAGGCCCCGGCCGCGAGCACCAGATGCCCGGCCTTGACGGTGCGGCCGTCGCGAAGCTGGATGACTATGCCCCCCTTCGACGGCATGACGAGCCCGACATAGCCCTTGACGAAGGTCGCCCCGTTCTCCTCCGCATAGCGCCAGATCGCCTTGCCGAGATGCTGGGGATCACTGACGGTCTTCCAGACCGGGACGAAGGTGCCGCGGACGAGCCGGCCGGACAGGCCGGGCTGGAAGGCGGCGAGTTCATGCTGCCGCAGATGCCGGTATTCTATGCCGAAGCGGTCGCGAGCCGCCCATCCGGGCAGCGAGGCGTCGAATTCGCTCTCGCTCTCATAGAGTTCGAGTGATCCGTCCTCGCGCAGCATATGCCGCGTACCTGAGCGATCCATCAGCCCCGCCCATTCGGCGTCGGCGAGTTTCATCATCGCCGCCTGCGCCTTGAGGCCGCCCTCGTATTTGTCCGCCGCGCCGGCACGCCAGAAGCGTACCAGCCAAGGCAGAAGTTTCGGGAGATAGGCGGGCGGGATGGAGAGCGGCCCGAGCGGGTCCATCAGCCATTTCGGCACCTGCCTGAGCATGCCCTTGTGGGCCAGCGGCAGTACGTCGGAGAAGGCTAGCGCGGCCGCATTGCCTGAACTCGTCTCCTCGCAAATGCCCGTGCGGTCATAAACGGTGACGCGTTGCCCGGCCTCTGCCAGGTAGGCAGCGATGCAGACGCCGATGATGCCGCCGCCTATGATCACCGTCTCGTTTGAGAGATTCTGTGACAAAGGCCGGCTCAGCCATTTCGATGAGTTAATGCCAAAGACAGGCTTTTAACCATCATGGGATTGCTTCGTGTGTTGTCATGCATCGACCATCCGAGGCGCATGTAGAAGCCGACAGCGTCGGGAGCGACGCTGGCTTCCAGGCGAGTGATCCCATGCACCATCGCGTAACGCTCCAGACCAGACATAAGCACGCTGCCCAAGCCCTGTCGCTGGCCGTTTGACACGATCGCGACCGGGCGAACCACCCCCGAGCCATTCGACCGATCGTCGAGACGAACGGTGCCGACTGGTTGGCCATCCGCCAGAAGTAATAAGGGATGATGGCCTGGCAGCCTTTCATCGGGATGGTTCTCGTCATACGCGCCTCGCCGTCCACGGGCATCGAAAAGGACCTCCCGCCGGATCTGATGGTAGGCTCGCCAATGTCTGCTCGTGGCAACACGAACCAACTGCGTCGGCGGGCCTTTCATCCTATCGTTTGGTATCCGCTTCGGCAGACAGTTGATCTCCTAAAACTTCGGCAGCTCCGGCCGCTTAGCGAGCGCGTCCTTGACGATCTTCTCCACCGCCGCGCGGCGGTCGCCCGAGAGCGGCAGGCGCGGCATGCGCACGCGGTCGTTGGTGCCGATCGCATGCACTTCGGCAAGCTTGATGTTCTGAACCAGATAGGTCGAGACATCGAGGTCGAGCAACGGCCGGAACCAGCGATAGATCGACAGCGCTTCTTCGCGCCGGCCCTGCTTCATCAATTGGTAGATCGCCACCGTCTCGCGCGGGAAGGCCGTGACCAGCCCGGCGACCCAGCCGATGGCGCCGACCGACAGCGCCTCGAAGGCCAGATTGTCCACCCCGGTGAAGAGGTCGAAGCGATCGCCGAAGCGGTTGATGATCTCGGTCGAGCGGCGGATGTCGTCGGACGATTCCTTGATCGCCACGAACAGCGGGTCGGGCGCCAGCTCTTCCATCACGTCGACGGTGACGTCGACGCGGTAGGCGAGCCGGTTGGAATAGATCATCACCGGCAGGCCGCCGGCGGCAGCCACTGCCTTAAGCGTCGCCACCGTTTCCTGTGGATTGGTGTGATAGATCGGACTCGGCACGACCATCAGACCGTGCGCGCCGGCCTTGGCCGCGCGCCGGGCGAGCGCCGCGCCGTCGCGGGTGGCCGGTTCGTTGACGGTCATCAGAACCGGCTTTCCGCCGGCGACCTTCTGCGCCGTCGCCAGCACCTCCAGCTTCTCGTCATGCGACAGCATCGGGCCTTCGCCCAGCGACCCGGCGACGATTATGCCGTCGCAGCCCGCTTCCACCTGCAGGCTGAAGCAGCGCTCCATCTCCCTATGGTCGAGGCGGTCGTCCTCGGTGAATTTGGTCGTGACTGCTGGGAATACTCCGGTCCACATGGGCTCGCTCCTTCAGATATATCAGTGATATATCTGGCCTCCGCAGCCTCTGTCAAACGGAATCGAGCAGTGATATATCGTAAATATATCACTGGAGGATTCTCCTTGCCCTTTTCCGCCGAAAATTCCGGCTCGGCAAGCGCCAAGGCCTACCGGGTTCTCGAGCGCATGATCGTGACGCTCGAACTCGCCCCCGGAAGCGTCGCAACCGAAGGCGCGCTGATCGAAAGGCTTGGTCTCGGCAGGACGCCGGTGCGCGAGGCGATCCAGAGGCTCGCCTGGGAAGGGCTCGTCGAGGTGCGCCCCCGCGCCGGACTGGCGATTGCCCCCCTGCACGCGGCCGATTGGCTGCGAGTCCTCGATGCGCGCCGCGGCATAGAGATCGTGCTGGCCCGCTCGGCGGCGCGCCACGTGACGCGCGACGCCGCCGACCGGTTTCACGCTGCGGCGCTCGCCATGCGCAAGGCCGTGCTTGCGGGAGATGTTCCGGCTTTCCTTGAAGCCGACAAAGCCCTCGACGAGGCGATGGCTGTCGCCGCCGACAACCCCTTCGCCGCCCGTGTCGCCGCGCCGCTGCAGACCCACAGCCGCCGGTTCTGGTTCCGCTACCAGGCCGACACTGGCCTCGGCCAGGCGGCCGAGCACCATGTCCGCCTGATCGGCGCAATACTGGAAAAGGACGAGGAAGAGGCCGCGGCTGAAGCGGAACGCCTCATGGCGCTGCTGCGCGGACACGCGGAGCAGGCCGCTTCAAGGTAGATCCGGGATTCGAGCGCTTCAGGTGCGAAGAGTTTCAGCCGCGCCTGCGAGATCGGCGCGGCCTGCCTTGAGGGCATCGAAATCAGGCGTCGGGCAACGCTGCGATCTGGGTGCTTTCCCATCCGTCGCCGGCCGAGAGAACGCAGCTCTTGCCGTCGGTTCCGGTCGCAATGATGGTCCAGGTTCCATTTTCAGACACGAAGACCTCGACCACGGCGTCGGGGTTGATGACGCCCACCGCTTGCGGGTTCTCCTTGTACTCGTCCGAAAGCTTCTTGACGATCTCGCCGCGTTCCGCGCACGGGGCTTCGGCAAGGGCGGGACCGAGCGGCAGCAGCATCGCTGCAGCGGCAACGGCCGCGATAAGGTTTAGATTTCGTGCCATGACGCACCTCCGTCCAGCAGTCGAATGGATTGGAAATACTAAATCCAACGACGCGGCTTCAGATCGTTGACCTCGAAACCAGCGCACGCGATTCACTGGTTCAGCTTCAAACAAAGCGCCGGTTGCCTGCCGTCGTTCCATCACGGATTGTTACAATACCGTCGCAGGAATTCGGTGGAATGGCCGACGCGAACGAGGCATCGCTTCTTTCTTTTGGACAAGCAGCGGCCCTTATACGTCTTCGCCGGAAAGGGTCGCCGTGCTTTCCCAACTGTCGCCGGCCGCCACGATGCAGCTTCTGCCGAGGGTGTCGGTTACGATGACCGTCCAGCTACCAGTCGCGCCGACATAGACCTCCATGATCGCCATCCGGCCGATCAGCCCGAATGCAATCTGCTTTTCCTGGAATTTCTCGGTCAGTGTGGCGACGAGTTCGCCGTGGTCGACGCAATGTTGATACTGGGCACCTGCGGGACTCGCGACCGTCATCGCCGCGACGACCAGCGCCTTCATCCATCTCAGCAACGATTTGTGTGCCATGGGGCACCTCCTTCGCCATCGCGTCCGGCAAGGAGGTGTTTGACGGCCTCATTTTGCCGGAACGATCCAGGCCGGTTCCGACGTCGTCATCGCGTCGCTCCTTTCTGTTCCGGTCTGCCGTCAGTGGGAACGCAAGGTATGTTCCCACTATGTTCCACATATGGGGAGAGTAGATGAAAACCACAAGATGTGTCCCGGGGGGCTTCAAGGAGGACGCGACGACAAATCCGCGAGCGATCACCCGCGGATTTTTGTCGGATATAAGGCCTCACGGCGGGCGAAGCCCCGCGAAGACATGCAATCGAAAGGCCGTCCGGTCAGTTCATGGTCGGGATGCTGAACTCGGCGCCGTCCTTGACACCCGACGGCCAGCGCGAGGTCACCGTCTTGGTCTTGGTGTAGAAGCGGAAAGCATCGGGGCCATGCTGGTTCAGGTCGCCGAAAGCCGAGCCTTTCCAGCCGCCGAATGTGTAATAGGCGATCGGCACCGGGATCGGCACATTGACGCCGACCATGCCGACCTGCACCCGGCTGGCGAAATCACGCGCGGCGTCACCGTCGCGTGTGTAAATGGCGACGCCATTGCCGTATTCGTGCTCGTTGGCGAGCTTGATCGCGTTCTCATAGTTCGGCGCGCGCACAACCGACAGCACCGGCCCAAAGATCTCTTCTTTGTAGATGCGCATGTCGGCGGTCACGTTGTCGAACAGGCAGCCGCCCATGTAATAGCCGTCCTCGTAGCCCTGCATCTTGAAGCCGCGGCCGTCCACGACCAGCTTGGCGCCTTCTTTGACGCCGATGTCGACATAGTTCTTGACGCGCTCCAGCGCCTCCTTGGTGACCAGCGGCCCGAAATCGGCCGAACTGTCGGTCGAGGGGCCGACCTTCAGGCTTTCGACGCGGGGGATGAGCTTTTCGAACAGCCGGTCCGCCGTCTCGTTGCCCACCGGAACCGCCACCGAGATCGCCATGCAGCGCTCACCGGCCGAGCCGTAGCCGGCGCCGATCAGCGCGTCGACGGTCTGGTCCAGGTCGGCGTCGGGCATGATGATCATGTGGTTTTTCGCGCCGCCGAAGCACTGCGCGCGCTTACCGTTCGCAGTGGCACGCGAATAGATGTACTGCGCGATCGGCGTCGAGCCGACAAAGCCGATCGCCTTGATGTCGGGATCGTCGAGGATCGCGTCGACCGCTTCCTTGTCGCCATTGACGACGTTGAGAATGCCCGCCGGCAGGCCAGCCTCGATGAACAGTTCCGCGATCCGCAACGGCACGCCCGGGTCGCGCTCCGACGGCTTCAGGATGAAGGCGTTGCCGCAGGCGATGGCCGGCGCGATCTTCCACAGGGGGATCATGGCCGGGAAGTTGAACGGCGTGATGCCGGCGACGACGCCGAGCGGCTGGCGCATCGAATAGACGTCGATGCCGGGGCCGGCGCCGTCGGTGAACTCGCCCTTCATCATATGCGGCGCGCCGATGCAGACCTCGACCACCTCCAGCCCGCGCTGGATGTCGCCCTTGGCGTCGGCGATGGTCTTGCCGTGCTCGCGCGCCAGAATTTCGGCGAGCTCGTCATACTCGTTTTGCACGAGCTCCAGGAATTTCATCAGGACGCGCACGCGGCGCTGCGGATTGGTGGCCGCCCAGCCCGGCTGTGCGGCCTTGGCGTTCTCGACCGCCGCGCGCAATTCCGATTTCGAGGCCAGCGCCACCGTGCCGCGCACAGTGCCATCCATGGGCTGCATGACGTTCTGCATCCGCCCGCTCGTGCCGGCGACGCGTTTTCCGCCGATAAAATGACCGTACTCGACCATGATCTCTCTCCCTGAATTCTGTTGAGTTGCCGCATTGTCCCGCTTTGCGCCGCGCAATGCAACGCGAGCGGACAAGCAACCGTTGTGCAGAAATTGATGTGCCGGTAGAGAAGGGCTTCGTTTTTCGCAATGCTGCGAACTAGAGGCCTGAGCCATGAACTGGGATGACGTCCGCATCTTCCTCGCGGTCGCGCGAGCCGGCCAGATCCTCGGCGCAGCAAGGCGGCTGGAACTGAACCACGCCACAGTCTCGCGCCGGGTCGCCGCGCTCGAGCAGGCGCTCAACGCAAAACTGTTCCGCCGGCTCACCACCGGCAGCGAACTGACCCCCGCCGGCGAGCGCTTTCTCGAAGTGGCCGAGCGCATGGAAGCCGGCATGATTTCCGCGCGCGCCGAAATCGCCGGCGAGGACGAGGAAGTATCCGGCGTGGTGCGCATCGGCGCGCCGGACGGCTTTGGCGTGGCGTTCCTCGCCTCGCGGCTGGGCACACTTACAGAGAGGCACCGCGAGCTGAACATCCAGCTCGTGCCCGTGCCAAAATCCTTTTCGCTGTCGCGCCGCGAGGCCGATATCGCCATCACCGTCGAGCGGCCGTCGGAGGGCCGGCTGGTGGCGGGAAAGCTCGTCGACTACACGTTGGGGCTCTTTGCGTCACGCGCGTATGCCGAGGCGCACGGCCTGCCGCGGACCGTCGCCGAACTCACCGGGCACCGGCTGGTCGGCTATGTCCCGGATCTCGTCGCCAGCCCCTCGCTCGATTACGCCGCCGAAATCAGTCCGGACTGGAACGCCGGCTTTTCCATCTCTTCCACGCTCGGCCAGGCCGAGGCGGTGCGCTCGGGCGCCGGCATCGGCATCGTGCACACATTCATCGCCCGCGCGCTGCCCGAACTGGTTCCCGTGGACGCCGCCCCGCCGATCCGCCGCGCCTACTGGCTGGTCTATCACGAATCCATGCGCCCGCTGCGCCGCATCCAGACCGTCGCCGGGTTCATCACGCGGGCGGTGGAGCAGGAGCGGAGGCTGTTCGTGTGAGCCTTACGGCTTGCTGCCCGCCGACAGAGCCGGAGCCGGGCCGGGAACGCCGATCGCAACCCATGCGGCCGCGTTTTCGGAGGACTGGCGCTTGACGAACTTGTATCCCCTGGCGGCATCCCACGGCCGAACCGCCGGATGAAGATTGTCGAGCACGAAATCGCCCTCAGTGGTTCGCAGCGTCAGGATGGCGTGGCCTTCGCCGTTCTTTCTTTTCACCACCGTCAAAAGCACGTTCGAAGGCGAAAGGCCCTGTTCCTCGATCAGGAGGCGGCGCTTGAGCAGCGCGTAATCCTCGCAATCGCCTGCACCCTTGGGAAAGGTCCACAGCTCTTCCTTGCCGAAGAGTTCCCGGTCCGTCTTCGGAGCGATCTCGGAATTGATGCGCTCGTTGATCTGCCTGACGGCGGCCCAGGCCGCTTCGCTAAGCGCCTCAGGACCGGACGGTTTCGCGACCTTCGCGCATTCCTCGCGCCACTGCTTGCAGAATTCGAAATGGCCGATCGGCGAACTGGTTGGGCCGCCGATGTCCATCGGGCGTGCGGCGGCATCCGGCGCAAATGCCGCCAAAGCCAAAATCGCAACAGCCACTATCCTGAACAGGATCGGATCCCCTTTGGTTATCACCAGCCAAGGGAAGCAAGAGGTGTGCCAACGCCGACAATGCCGCCGGTTAGATTCGTTAATGAATTCTCTACACGGCCAGCGACCAATGAAGCTGCCGCCCTTTTGACCGTATTGCACCAACGCGTGCCTAAAATTTAGGCGGTCCAAGGGAAGGGAATGCGCGGCGGCGGCGGCGGGGGCGATTACTCTCCCTATCCGTATCGGCTCAGCCCGAGTTCGCCGACATCGATCTCCGGTTTGCGGCCGGTGATGATATCGGCAATCACGCGGCCCGAGCCGCAGGCCATGGTCCAGCCGAGCGTGCCGTGACCGGTGTTGAGGAACAGCCTGCCAACGCCGCTTTCGCCGATAATCGGCGGGCCGTCGGGCGTCATCGGCCGCAAGCCGCACCAGAAGGTCGCATCTTTCAGCGAACCACCATTCGGGAACAGTTCGCCGACCGAATGCTCCAGCGTGTCGCGGCGCGCGTCGTGCAGCCTGAGATCGTAGCCGGAAATCTCGGCGGTGCCGCCGGCGCGGATGCGATCACCGAGCCTGGTGATCGCGACTTTGTAGCTCTCGTCCATGACAGTCGAGACCGGCGCGCCATCGGGATTGGTGATCGGCACGGTGATCGAATAGCCCTTGACCGGATAGACCGGAACCGAAAGGCCGAGCGGCCGCAGCAGAATCGGCGAATAGCTGCCGAGCGCCACGACATAGGCGTCCGCGGTCAGCAAACCGGCGCCGGTCGCCACGCCGGTCACGGCTTTGCCGGAGACCAAAATCTTGTCGATGGCCGTGCCGAAGCGGAACTTTACGCCGCGCCCGGCGCAAAGCGCGGCCAGCCGTTCGGTAAACATCTGGCAGTCGCCGGTTTCGTCGCCGGGCAGCCTCAGGCCGCCCTTGATCTTGTCGCGCACTTTGGCGAGCGCCGGCTCGGCCACGATGCAGCCTGCCGGATCCAGAACCTCGAAGGGAACGCCGAACTGCTTCAGCACCTCAATATCGCCGCCGGTGCCGTCGACCTGAGCCTGGGTGCGGAAAAGCTGCAGCGTGCCGCGGCTGCGTTCATCATAGGCGATGCCGGTCTCCTGACGCAGCGCGCGCAGGCTGTCGCGGCTGTATTCGGCGATCGGCACCATGCGCGCCTTGTTGATGGCGTAGCGCGCCGAGGTGCAGTTCCGCAGCATCTTCAGGAGCCACGACCACATGGCCGGATCGAATTTCGGCCGCACGACCAGCGGACCGTGGCGCATCAGCAGCCATTTGATCGCCTTCAGCGGAATTCCCGGGCCGGCCCAGGGCGAGGAATAACCCGGCGAGACCTCGCCGGCATTGGCGAAGCTCGTTTCGAGCGCCGGCCCGCTCTGGCGGTCGATCACCTCGACCTCGTGCCCCGCTTGCGCAAGATAATAGGCGGTGGTGACGCCGATCACCCCGCTTCCCAGAACCAGCACCTTCACCTGTCCAAACCCCTTTCGACTGCCCTGGCTGCGGCGGACCGCTCAACCGTCCCGATAAACGCGGTGGAAGCGGCTGCCGAGGCCGGTCAGGATTTCGTAGCCGATCGTGCCGGCCTGCACGGCCACATCGTCCACGGTCTGATGCGCGCCGATCAGTTCGACCGTGTCGCCCCCTTTAGCGTATCGGCCGGCAGCGCCGATATGTCCAGAACGATGCTGTCCATCGACACACGGCCGGCGAAGGGCAAGGCCACGCCATCGTGAAAGGCGCGAGATGCCGCATGCCGTGGCCAGCCGTCGGCATAGCCGAGCGAAACCGTAGCGACACTCAAGCCGCCCGCGGCGCGATAGGAATGGCCATAGCCGACGCCGGCGCCTTGCTCCAGCGTCCGCGTCTGGATGATCTTGGCCACGAGGCTCACGACTTGCCGCATCGGGTTCGGCTTGCCTGGCGTCGGGTTGACGCCGTAGAGCGCAGCGCCCGGCCGGGCGAGGTCGAAATGAAAGCCGCCGCTCAGAAATATTCCGGAGGAATTGGCGAGCGAGGCCGGCGCCGGCGGCAGTTTGGCCAGCAGCGCCTCGAAATTGCGAAGCTGCAACGCGTTCGCTGGACTTTCAGGCTCGTCGGCGCAGGCGAGATGGCTCATGACGAGCTCCAGATCGATCCCGTCCAGTGCGGCCGGATCGGCTGCGATCGCATCGACCTCCGAGGGGGCCAAGCCGAGCCGCGACATGCCGCTGTCAACCTGGATCGCCGCAGGCAGTGTCCGGCCAAGGCGCCGGGCGGCGTCGCACCAGGCTTCCAACTGCTCGGTGCTGTTGATGACGGGAACCAGTACGGCCGCCGCGCATTGCGCTTCAGCGCCGGGAAGAATTCCGTTCAGGATGTAGATCCGAACCTTCTCGCCGAGAATGCGACGCAGCGCGATACCTTCCGAAACCTGCGCTACGAAGAACGTCTCGCAGCCTTCGCGAAGCAGCGCCGGAGCGACCTCTGCTGCGCCCAACCCATACGCATCGGCCTTGACCACCGCGGCGCAGGAGACGCCGCCGAGGCGCGCTTTCAAGCGCCGGTAGTTCTCGCGGATAGCGCCGAGATCGATGGTCAGGACGGCTCCGGCCTGGGCCAATGAAGGCCGGCCTTCATTGTCCGCCTGGCCGGGTTCCCGCAGCTTTTTAGAAGACTGATCCATAACGGCTGAATGGCCCCTGACAAGGTCAGCCAATCAGTAGAACCGGAATGCCGTACCTGCAACATGCATGGGACGCCGCATCAGGAAACGAGGTACCGGAAGGCCCCGACCACGTCTTCATAGACCTTGCGCTTGAACGGCACGATCAGGCCTGTCAGTTCGTCCATCCTTCGCCAGCTCCAGCGGTCGAATTCCGGCGAATGTCCGCCGGGCGGCGGATTGATGCGGATTTCGCTCTCGTCGCCATGGAAGCGGAAGGCGAACCATTTCTGCGTCTGGCCGCGGTATTTTCCTTTCCAGACGACACCAACCAGTTCGGGCGGCAGGTCGTAGTTGATCCAGTCCGGCGCCTCGGCGAGGAGCTTCAGGCTTTCCATGCCGGTTTCCTCGAAAAGCTCGCGGCGCACTGCCTCCAGCGGCTCCTCGTCTCCGTCGATGCCACCCTGCGGCATCTGCCAACGCTGGTGCGAAGTCGCCATTTCGCCGCCCGGCTGGGCAAGGCGGTGCCCGACCCAGACGCGTCCATTGGCGTTCAGCACCATCGCGCCAACGCAAGGGCGGTAGGGCAGGTCCTCGGCCCGCACGTTGCGTTTCTTCGTCATGCCGTGGCTAGCCTCGTTCCGGATCGGTCGTCACCGCCGAAACAGGGACGATCTCGATGCCGCGTTTCTTCGCCTCCAGCGCCCAGGCGGCGACAGCTTCGACGGTCACGTCGAAGGCCGAACCCGTGCCGATGGCGTAGCCCTTGGCCCGCGCGGTGCTTTCGAGCTGGTCGAGCTTCTTGAGTATCTCGCCGCGGTCGCGAACGGCGTCGATGGCGGTATCGCCGATGGCGAAGGGAACGCCGTTCTTCAATGCGAGCTCCGGGGCCACGCTGCGCGCCGTCGAGCCGTCGTCGAGAAAAAGGAGGCCGCGTTTGCCGAGTTCGGCGAGGAACAAGCCCATCGCCTCGGCGTCCGCCGAAAACCGAGCGCCCATATAGTTCATCACACCGGTATAATTTGTGGTGCGCGACAGCGCCCATCGCAGGTTCTTCAGGTTTTCCTCCGCCGTCGCATCGACCGTCAGCGTGTTGCGGCCCGGATTGACGTTCGGGAAGTCGAACGGCTCCAGCGGCACCTGCATGATGATCTCGTGGCCGGTGCGGCGCGCCTCCTGCATCCAGCGGCCGATGCTGTTGCCCTGCGGCGCAAAGGCCAGCGTGATCTCGCCGGGCAGCTTGCCGATCGCTTCCTGCGTGCCGGTCTGCGAAAGGCCGAGGCCGCCGATCACGATCGCCACCCGCGTACCGCGCGCGCCGGACCAGGGCCGGGCATAGACGTCAGCCGGGCGCCTGCCGTCATCGCCGCGCACCGGCAGCGGCCCGGTTTCGCTTTGCTCGATCAGCGCCTTGTCGGGTAGATGGGCGATCCGCAGATCCTGGCCGACCGCCGACGGATCACGGATGATGACCACGCCCTTTCCGGAACCGTCCGGCGGGTTGACGTTGATGATGGAGGGCCCGTCCGAAACAGCCGCCGGCTTGCTCGGCGCGGCCGCGGATTCCATAGGCGTCGGCGCCTCGGCCGAGGATTTTTCCAGCGGTGTCGTCACGACGACCTGCGCCGGATTGCGAAAAGGCCTTTCGCGCAGCGCGATCGCTCCCGAAGAGACCATGACGCACAAAGCGGCCACAACCGTGGCGACCTGCCCGGCGCGAAAACGCGGCCATGCCCGGCGCGCCGGCCGCGAAGCCTGCCCTAGCGGGCGTTCAATGTCCTTGCTGGTTGGCGTCACGCCAAATCCCCCGGTGGCGGAACAGTCCCTGAATCGAACTGCCGGAACCTCGCGGTCCCGGCAGCAACGCATTGCACAAGTGAACTCCGAAAACTCATCCTGCCGAAAACCGCTTCAAGCGACCGGCCGAGAGGAGTGAGTGGGCGGTCTTACTGGTTCATCACGGCCTTTTCGGGATTAGGCGGAAACGCCGGATCCGTCTTCTGGCCGCGCAGCAGTTCGAGCGCATGCTGGAGCTGGATGTCGTCCTTGGCTTCCGGCGGCACATAGGCTGCCGAGCCCGAACCCTCGTCGCTCTCCTCGACGCCCTTGATGTGGCCCTTCAAATCCGACTCGCCACGGGAGACGTCGCGGTCTTTCAACTCTTCCGGAAGAGGCTGCTCGACCTTGATGTCGGGCGCGATGCCCTTGCCCTGGATCGATTTGCCGGCCGGCGTGTAATAGAGCGCGGTCGTCAGGCGCAGCGCGCCGTTTTCGGCGAGCGGGATGATCGTCTGGACCGAACCCTTGCCGAACGATGTCGTGCCGACCACGGTCGCGCGACGGTGATCCTGCAGCGCGCCGGCAACGATTTCCGAGGCGCTGGCCGAACCGCCATTGACGAGCACGATCAGCGGCTTGCCGTCGATCAGGTCGCCAGGCCGCGAATCGAAGCGGGTGATGTCCTTCGGGTCGCGGCCGCGCGTCGAGACGATCTCGCCGCGGTCGAGGAAGGAGTCCGATACGCTCACCGCCTGGTCAAGCAGGCCACCCGGGTTCAAGCGCAGGTCGAGCACGTAGCCCTTGAGCTTGTCGTCCGGCACCTGGCTCTTGATCGAACTGACCGCGGCTTCGAGGTCATCGAAGGTCTTTTCGGTGAACGAGGTGATCTTCATGTAGCCGATATCGTTCTCGACGCGGAACTTGACCGCCTTCACCTTGATGATGTCGCGCACGATGGTGATTTCGATCGGCTTGTCGGTGCCTTCGCGCAGGATGGTGAGCTTGATCGGCGTGTTGACCAGGCCGCGCATCTTCTCGACGGCATCGTTCAGCGTCAGGCCCCGCACTTCCTCGCCATCGATTTCGGCGATGAAGTCGCCGGCGCGCACGCCAGCCTTGGCCGCCGGCGTGTCGTCGATCGGCGTAATGACCTTGACCAGCTCGTTTTCCATGGTGACTTCGATGCCGAGGCCGCCGAACTCACCCTTGGTCTGAACCCGCATATCCTTGGCGGCTTCGGGATTCAGGTAGGAGGAATGCGGATCGAGCGAGGTCAGCATGCCGTTGATGGCATTTTCCACCAGCGACTTCTCCTCGGGCGGGGTCACATACTGCGCCCGCACGCGCTCGAAAATGTCGCCGAAGATCGCCAGCTGGCGATAGGTGTCGGAGCCCGCCGCGTTGGCTGTCGAACCGGGCGCGCCATAGACGAGGCTCATGGCGGATGCGCCCATCAGCGCACCGGCAAACAGAAGCGACAATTTACGTACCATTTCCTGTCCTTCCAGAAAGACGCTCCGCCCACCACGGGGCCGGATCGACGGGTTTTCCATCTTTGCGGAACTCAATATAGAGCTCCGGCCCGGTATTTGCACCTGCAGTCGAGGCGTTAGCCATATTGGCTTCCGCCATCGCCCCGATCGGTTCGCCGGCTAGGACGGACTGACCGAGTGTGACGTTGATTCTGTTCATACCCGCCAGAACCACATGATAGCCGTCGCCGGCATCCAGGATCAAGAGTTGTCCATACGAACGGAACGGTCCCGCATAAAGTACGCTCCCATCGGCAGGCGCGGTGACGATGGCTGCCGATTGTGTCGCAACCATGTCGCCGAGCATCACGCCGCCGTTACCGTCCTTGGTCCCGAAGCGCCGCTTCATCCGCCCCGCCACAGGCATCGCCACCTGCCCGCGCAACGAGGCGAACGGCGCTGCCGACAGCAGGCGGTTGGCGTCCGGCAGCGCCGCGATTTCGGCATCGCGCTCCGCCTTTTCCTGCTCGGCCTTACGCCGCGCCTCTTCGGCCTTGCGGTTTTCCTCGGCCTGCTTTTCCAGCGCCGCGATCAGTTCCTTGAGGCTCGACGCTTTGCCGGCAAGTTGTTCGGACTTGCGCTGCTCCTCGGCGAGCGCCGTCTCGGCCTCGCTCTGCAGCTTCCGCTTCTCCTCGAGCAGGAGGTTCAGCCGCTGCTTTTCGGCCACCTGCTCGCCGACCGAGGCCACCAGGCGGCCTCGCTCCGCCTCGATCGAGCCTGCAAGGCGCATCATCTCCTTCATGTCGGCAAGCAATATTTCGGTCTCGGCGCGCAATTCCGGCACGACCGCGCCGAGCAGGATGGCGCTTCGCACCGACGACAGCGCGTCTTCCGGCTTGACCAGGATCGCCGGCGGCGGGTTCAGGCCCATCCGCTGCAATGCGCCCAGCACCTCGGCGAGCACGCCACGCCGGGCGCTCAGCGAACGCCTTATGCCGTCTTCCTGGTCTTTCAGGGCTTCCAGCCTCGCGGTGATGTCGTCTATGTCCTGGCTGAGCTTCTGCTCGGTCTTGGCCGACTGGATAAGGCTGGCGGTGATCGAGGCATGGTCCTTCTTGACCTCGGCGATCTCGGCCGAGAGCTCTTCCAGCCGGTCGGCTGAAAGCGCGGATTCTGCGCAGGACCCGTTCATATTCGGCGCGCCGCAAGTCGGGCGCTGCGGCTTCGGGAACGCGGTCCTGGGCATGGGAAAAGCCCGCGGCAAACAACAGCACCGCGGCGGCAAAGATGCCGCGGCGCAAATGCTTCGCCTTCCGTCCCATCGTAATCGTCATAATTCGCGCCACATGCCACCCGGATTCTATCGGCTCGTTCGTTAACGGACCATCAACCATAACGACAGCGGCAAACATGCTTTCTGCGAAAAGATGCGTCGGTCGGGTCAGGCCCGATGATAGGGATGGCCCGACAATATGGTGGCGGCGCGGTAAAGCTGCTCGGCCAGCATGATGCGGACAAGCTGATGCGGCCAGGTCATCGCCCCGAAGGACAGTACAAGCGTGGCCTGCTCGCGCAACGACGCTTCATGACCATCCGCCCCGCCGATCGCGATGACCAGGCCTCGACGGCCATCGTCGCGCATCGAACCGATTTTCCGGGCGAATTCTTCCGATGAAAGATTCTTGCCGCGCTCGTCGAGCAGGATGAGGGAAATGCCGGCGCCAAGTTGCGCCGACAGTTTTTGCGCCTCTTCGCGGCGGCGCTCGCCGGCGGTCTGGGCGCGGCTTTCCGCGATCTCCGTCACGCCGGAAAATTCCAGGCCCAAAGCCGGGCCGCTCTTGGAGAAGCGGTCGAAATAGCGCTCGGCCAATTCCTTGTCGGGGCCGGCCTTCATCCGGCCCACGGCATGTACGGCTATGCGCATCCTGTCCCGGCCGTTAACGGCTCAGTGAACCGTTTCTTCCTCGAGATCCGGCGTCTGCCACATCTTTTCGAGATTGTAGAAGTCGCGGACTTCGGGGCGGAAGACATGGACGATGATATCGCCTGAATCGATCAGGACCCAGTCGGCGCCCGCCAGCCCTTCGACACGCGCGGTGCCGTGGCCGGCATCCTTGAGCGCCGTGAGCAGTTGGTCGGCAACCGCCGCGACATGACGGTGCGAACGCCCCGAAGCGACGACCATGTAGTCGCCGAGGCTCGATTTCCGCTGAATGTCGATGGAGACGATATTTTCGGCCTTGGAGTCTTCCAGACTGGCAAGGACGGTGTCGAGGGCACGGGACACGGCTATGTTTCCGCTCATCCCGGCCGGCGAAGGCATGACGACTGCCTTCTTCCGTAGTGCTGTTCTCAGTGTCTTTCCTTTCGAAACAGGAACAACCAACATTCCCGCATCATTGCGGGATACCCAATAGATAGGCAGAGTCGGGTAACGGTTTCAAGACATGGTCCGATTTCGGCGGCCGGGCTCCTCGTCGGGCGAGAAGGCAAGTTCCACCGGCAATGGCGCCTGCGCGGTCATCGGCGAATATCCGGTCACGGTAGCTTCGGCGACGGCCTGGGTCGTCAGCACGCGCCAGGCGACGAAAAGGCAGAAGGCGGCGCCGATGGCGATGGCGACATACATGAAGGATTGCGTGCCGTAGACCGCGGTCAGGATGGTACCCAGTCCGGGCACGAGGAAGCCTGACAGCGACCAGGCAAACAGCATCGTCGACGACAGGGTGACGAGGTCTTCCTTCGAGGCGCGGTCGTTGGCGTGTGCGCTCGACAGCGAATAGATGGATTCACTCGAACCGCTCCACACGACATAGATGGTGATCATTATCGCGAGCGCACTGCCGTCCATCCGGCTTGCGACGATGCCGGCCAGGACGACGAGCAACGCCGCCACGATCAGCACATAGCGCCGGTCTGTGCGGTCGGAAGCCCAGCCCAACGGAATCTGGAACAGCAGCGTGCCGAGCGGCATGGCGAACATCAGCATCGCCACCTCCTGCTGCGAATATCCACTCGCGGTGGCGTGGATCGGCGCGAAACCGGCGACCATCATCGACAGGCCGCCGACGGCCAGCATGCCGGCCATGCCGACCGGCGAGATGCGCCATGCCCGCCTAAGCGCCACGGAAGCGGATTCCGGCGGAGGCGGCGGCCGCAACCTGGTCAGCCCGACCGGAAGGATCGACAGGGCGGTGAAGGCGATGCCGACCAGCGGCGCATCCGAGGTCGTTATGTCGACGAAGCTCAACATGAACGAGCCGACGCCCAGCCCGACGATGTAGCTGACGTAGAAGATCGCCATCACCCGGCCGCGGATCGAGTTGGCCACGACATCGTTGAGCCAGCTCTGCGCCACGATAAACACGCCGCTGATGGCGAAGCCGTAGAGCGCGCGGGCGACAATCCAGAGCACCGGAAATGTGCCGGCGCCAACCAGCGCGTTGGAGAGCACGATTAGCGCCGAAAACACCATGAAGGCGCGGGCGTGGCCGACGCGCCGCACGATGCGTCCGGTAAGCAGGCAGCCGGCCATGCCGCCGGCCGACAGCCCGGTCAATATGCCGCCGGCCCAAGTCGGCAGAAAGCCTTCCGCACCGAGCCGCACCGGTATGTAGGCGAACATCAGGCCGTTGCCGATCGCCACCAGCGCCAGCGCCACGATGACGCTGGCGATCGCGATAGCCGGGGCCGGAGCGTCGCCGGCCGCCGCCTCGCTCTGAGCGATTTTCACTTTCTGGTGCACAGCGTTCATCTCGGCAAGCTTGCCCGCGGCCTAGCGCTCAGGAAGCGGCAAAAGCGACATCGACAGGCGGGCGGCATACTGGACCGCCGGATTTCCGCGCCTGGATCATGCCGGCGGGCTCTTGGCCTTCGATCCGTTGCGGATGGCGGTCGACGACAGCGAGGAGCGCGGCCCGTGGATAAAGGTCCAGGCCGGCGCTTCCGCCCGCGCCAGCCGCGGCGCATCCGCCTCGTCGATGCGTGCATAGTCGAAGGTCTTGGCCACCACCGAGGACAGGAACGACAGCGTCGAGCCCGGCCGGTCGATGACCGCGATCGGGAACGTCAGCGCGATCTGCCGCCAGCGCTGCCAGTGATGAAAATCGCGCAGATTGTCGGCGCCCATGATCCAGACGAAATCGACGCCGGGATTGCGCGCCTTGATCAGCGCCAGCGTGTCGGCGGTGTAGCGAATATTGTGGCGCGCCTCGAAAGCGGTGACCTTGATGCGCGGATCCCGTGCGATCACTTCGGAAAGCTTCAGACGCTCGGAGAGCGGCGCTAGCTCGCTGGAGGCCTTCAGCGGGTTGCCGGGCGTGACGATCCACCAGAGCTGGTCGAGGCGCAGCCGCCTCAGCGCAATCTCGGCGACCAGCGCATGGCCGCGATGCGGCGGATTGAACGAGCCGCCGAACAGGCCGACCGCCATGCCTTTTTCGGCATGCGGCATGCGGAGGTGGTGATGGGGGATGTCCTCCCCCTTGTGGGGAGGGTCGGTCCGAGAAGCGGAGCGGGGTGGGGGTGACGACATTGACTGTAGCTCAGGCGTGGGTAGAGCACTTCGTCTCCACCCCCACCCCGGTTCGCTGCAGTCGCTTCGCGACCTTCGCTCTTCGACCCTCCCCGCAAGGCGGAGGGTAAGAAGGCCGCGCAATCACGCCCGCACCTGCCCCGAACCGCGCACGCGGTACTTGAACGAGGTCAGTTGCTCGACGCCGACCGGGCCGCGCGCGTGCATCTTGCCGGTGGCGATGCCGATCTCCGCGCCCATGCCGAACTCGCCGCCATCAGCGAACTGGGTCGAGGCATTGTGCAGCAGGATCGCCGAATCAATCTCGTTGAAAAACCGTTCGATCGCCTCCGCATCCTCGGCGACGATCGCTTCGGTGTGATGCGACGAATAGGTCTCGATATGCTCGATCGCGCCGGAAACGCCATCGACGAGTTTTACCGCGATGATGGCGTCGAGATATTCGGTGAACCAGTCAGCTTCGGTCGCTGGTGTTGCGTCTGCAAAGGCGGCAAGCACGTCCGTGTCGGCGTGGATTTCACATCCGGCATCTCGCAGCGCCTTCAGCACCAGGACGAGATGCGTCGAAGCGGCCGCCCGGTCGACGAGCAGCGTCTCCGCCGCGCCGCAAATGCCGGTGCGCCGCATCTTGGCGTTGACCGCTATCGCAACCGCCATGTCGAGCTCTGCCGATTTGTCGATGTAGAGGTGACAAATGCCTTCGAGATGCGCGAAGACTGGCACGCGGGCCTCGTTCTGCACGCGCTCGACCAGGCTCCTGCCGCCGCGCGGAATGATCACGTCGAGATTGCCGGAAAGCCCTTTCAGCATTTCGCCGACGGCTGCGCGGTCGGTGGTCGGCACCAACTGGATCGCTTCGGCCGGCAGCTTCGCCGCTTTCAACCCCTCCACCAGGCAGGCATGGATCGCGGTCGAGGAATTCGATGAATCAGAACCGCCGCGCAGGATCACCGGATTGCCGGCTTTTAGGCAGAGCGCTCCGGCGTCGGCTGTCACATTGGGCCGGCTTTCATAGATCACGCCGACGACGCCCAGCGGCGTGCGCACGCGTTCTATATGCAGGCCGTTCGGGCGGTCCCATTCGGCGATGACCTCGCCAACCGGATCGCGGAGTTCGGCGATGGCCCTGATCCCGTCGGCCATGTCGTGGATGCGGGCCGGCGTCAGTTTCAGGCGGTCCATGAACGACGCGCCGAGGCGGGCTTCTTCGCCGTTCCTGAGATCGATCGCGTTGGCCGCAAGAATCTTGTCCTCGCCGCGCAGAATGGCGTCTGCCATTGCTATAAGCGCCGCGTGTTTGCGCTCGGCTGAAGCAATTGCGAGCGGCCGCGCCGCAGCCCGCGCCCGGCGGCCGATCTCGGCCATCAGGGCGGTGGTGTCCTCGCGGGGTTTTTCATGCGTCGTCAGCATGGCTTATCCTTCCGCCCGGGCTTCTTCCATCGGTTCGCGCAGGCTCACCACCAGATCGTCACGGTGGATCATCGCCGAACGCGCCTCGTAGCCCAGCACGGCCTCGATCTCGGCCGTTTTCAACCCGGCAATCCTTACGGCATCGGCGGCGTCGTAGGCAACAAGGCCGCGCGCCATCTCGTGGCCCTCGGGCGTGAGGATCGCTACGGTGTCGCCGCGCGAAAAATTGCCGCTGACCAGCTTTACGCCCGCCGGCAGCAGCGATTTGCCCGAAAGCAGCGCACCGACCGCGCCGGCGTCGACCGTCAGCCGTCCCGCTGGTTCGAGCTGTCCGGCAATCCAGCTCTTGTAGCCCTTGACCGGGTTGGCGCTGGGCCTGAACCACGTCGCCCGCTCGCCACGCTCGATCGCCATCAGCGGCGAGAGCCTTGTCCCCGAGGTGATGATCATCGCCGTTCCCGCGGCCGTCGCGATCTTCCCAGCGTCGAGTTTTGTCCGCATGCCGCCGCGCGACAGTTCGGAGGCCGCAGCCCCAGCCATCGCCTCGATTTCCGGCGTGATGCGCTCGACGACCGGAATGAATTTCGCCGACGGATCAAGCGCCGGCGGCGCGGTGTAGAGGCCGTCGATGTCGGACAGCAGCACCAGAAGGTCGGCACCCATCATGGTCGCCACGCGCGCCGCCAACCGGTCATTGTCGCCGTAGCGGATTTCCGACGTCGCCACCGTATCGTTCTCGTTGATGACCGGCACCGCCTTCATCTTGAGCAGCGTCGAGATCGTCGCGCGGGCGTTCAGATAGCGGCGGCGCTCCTCGGTGTCGCCGAGCGTCACCAGCACCTGGCCGGACCTCAGGCCGCAGCGCGCCAGCGCCTCCGACCACGCGCCGGCAAGCTCGATCTGCCCGACGGCTGCCGCCGCCTGGCTTTCCTCCAGCTTCAGCGCCCGCTTGCCGAGACCGAGTATGGTGCGCCCGAGCGCAATGGCCCCGGACGACACGACAAGTACGTCCGCCCCGCCGGCGGCGAGCGCCGATACATCTTCGGCCAGCGAAGCCAGCCATTCGCGCTTCAGCCCGGCAGCGCGGTCGACGAGCAGCGCCGAGCCGATCTTGACGGTGATGCGCCTGTATTTTTTCAGGGACTGCATCGCCGGCCTACTTCTGCCAGCGCGTATCGGTTTCGGCGGGGGCTTCCGCTTCGCGCGCGCCCTGGACCTCGGACATCAGCGCGCGCAGCACCGGCTCCACCCCTTCGCCTGTCACCGCTGACATGACGAACGGCGTCTGTCCGCTCGCGCGTTTCAGCGCGGCAAGCTTCTTCTTGCGCGCATCGGCGTCCAGCGTGTCGGCCTGGCTCAGCGCCACGATCTCCGCCTTGTCGGCCAAGCCGCCGCCATAGGCTTCGAGCTCCGTGCGCACCGTCTTGTACGCCTTTGCCGGGCTTTCCTCCTGCGCCGACACCAGGTGCAGAAGCACCCGCGTGCGCTCGACATGGCCGAGGAAGCGGTCGCCGATGCCGACGCCTTCATGCGCGCCTTCGATCAGGCCGGGAATGTCGGCGATGACGAATTCACGGGCGTCGACGCGCGCGACGCCGAGATTGGGATGCAGCGTCGTGAACGGATAGTCGGCGATCTTCGGCTTGGCCGCTGTGACTGCCGCCAGAAATGTCGACTTGCCGGCATTGGGCAGTCCGACGACGCCGGCATCGGCGATCAGCTTCAGCCTCAGCCAGATCGTCATTTCTTCGCCCGGCAGGCCGGGATTGGCCCGGCGCGGCGCCTGGTTGGTCGAAGTCTTGAAATGCTGGTTGCCGAAGCCGCCATTGCCGCCGGCGGCAATGCGATAGCGCTGGCCGACCTCGGTCAGGTCGCAGATCAGCGTTTCGTTGTCCTCTTCATAGACCTGCGTGCCGGCCGGCACTTTCAGCACAACGTCAGCGCCCTTCGCGCCGGTGCGGTTGCGGCCCATGCCGTGCACGCCGGTCTTGGCGCGGAAATGCTGCTGGTAGCGGTAGTCGATCAGCGTGTTCAGCCCGTCCACCGCCTCGATCCACACATCGCCGCCGCGGCCGCCATCGCCGCCATCTGGCCCGCCGAACTCGATGAACTTCTCGCGGCGGAACGAGACGCTGCCCGAGCCGCCGTCGCCGGAACGTATGTAAACCTTGGCCTGGTCGAGAAATTTCATCGGATTGACAGCTTGCGCCTGTTTCTGGTCTTGGAACGGACTGCTCTAACGCAAGCGGCATTCAAGCGCGAGAGCCGAATTGCAGGGGAACATGCCATGAAATGCGTGAGCTACAACATCCAGTACGGCGTCGGGCTCGATGGCCGCTACGATATCGGGCGCATAACCGACGCCGTGCGCGGCGCCGATGTGATCGCGCTGCAGGAGGTGTCGTGCAACAATCCGAAAAACCAGGGCCGCGACATGGTCGAGGAGATCCGCGCCGCCCTTCCCGGATATTTTTCGGTTTACGGCCCCAATTTCGAGGCCGACGTCGGCTCGCATGTGAACGACGGGCAAGCGGTGAACGTCATGTTCCAGTTCGGCAACATGGTGCTGTCCAGGTCGCCGATCCGCCTGTCGCGCAATCTGCTCTTGCCACGTACTCGCACCTACGGCCACACGAACTACCAGCGCGGCGCAATCGAAGCGCTGATCGACACGCCGCTCGGACCCATCCGCTTCTATTCCACCCATCTCGACCACCGCAGCCCCGAAGAACGGCTGGCGCAAATCCGCTTCCTGCGCGAGCGGATGCTGAACTACCCGCTGGAAGGCGGTGCGCTGAGCGGGCTCTCGGAAATGGGATTTCCCGAGCCGCCGCATGCCGAAGCGTTCGTCGCCATGGGCGACTTCAACATGCTTGCAGGCACACCCGAATATCTCGAGATGACCGGCCGCCCCGATCATGAATTCGGCATGCCGCTTCTCGCCACCCATCCCGCCGACGCGGCAGCGCGGGTCTGGGAAGGCGAGCCGGCGACGACCTGGGTCGACCCGAAGCGCCCGCAGGATGAGAGCCGCTGGAAGCGCATCGACTATGCCTTCGTCAGCGCCGGCCTGATGGCAGGCGTGCGCCGCAGCTGGGTGGACGCTGCTGCGACCGGTTCCGATCATCTGCCGCTTTGGATCGAGATGGAGTGAGCGGCCGGCGCGATCACGCCGGCCGTAACGCCGCTCACCGGCCCCACGTCCGCAGGCTGACCCAGGTCTTGCGGTCGAGCCGATAGCGCTCGACCGGCACCTGACCGGCGACGATCGAGTTCAGCATGCCCTGGCCGGAATACTGGAACCCGCATTTATGGATGACGCGGCGCGATGCCGGATTGATGACCCGGCACGAGACGTGCAGCACGTTGATCGGCGTGGCGCGGAAGGCGAGATCGACCAGCGCGTGCGCCGCCTCGGTCGCATAGCCGCGCTTCCAGTACGGCTCACCGATCCAGTAGCCGAGTTCGAGGCCGCGTTCGGTGCTGTTCAGGCCGGCGCAGCCGATGAACGCGCCGCTGTCGGCGAGCGTCACCGCATAGACGGCGCCCGCCGGCTGCTTCTCCCCGGACCTGGCGATGAAGGCGCGCGCCTCCGTCTCGCCATAGGGATGCGGCATGCGCCCCAGCATCTCGGCGATGCGGCGGTTGTCGGCGAGCACGGCGAGTTCGGCCGCGTCGTCGGCATGCGGCGGGCGCAGCACCAGCCTCTCGGTGACCAGGACAGGGCAGTCTATCGACAGACTTTCGCCTTCGAAGTCTTCACTTTCGGCAACCATTTCAGTCCTCCAGAAAAAACATAGAAAAAGGGGAGATGGCGGCCCATCTCCCCTGATCCTTTTTCTGGACTGTCCAGACACCGGTCCCCGAGATGGGTCGCCGGTGTTCTAGTCGCGGAACCGGCTACTCCGCTGCCTTGGTCATCGGGTTCACCGATACGTACGTACGGCCATTGGCTTTCTTTCGGAACGCGACTGCGCCTGCTTCGAGCGCAAAGAGGGTGTGGTCCGTGCCAATGCCGACATTCGTGCCGGGATGCCACTTGGTGCCGCGTTGACGAATAATGATGTTGCCCGGAATGACGGCTTCGCCACCGAACTTCTTCACGCCGAGGCGCTTGGATTCCAGAATCGCGACCGTTGCGCGACGAACCGCCAGCTTTCTTATGTGCCATTGCTGTTCTCCTTCAGTCCCGAGCTTATTCTTTTTCCGCCGAAGCTGCAGCCTTTTTCGGCGCAGCCTTCTTGGCGGGCTTTTCGGCGGCTTCCGTTTCCGGAGCCGCTTCCTTCTTGGCGGCGGCCTTCTTGGCCGGCTTGGCGCCACCGGTCAGGATCTCGGCGATCCGGATGGTGGTTTCATGCTGGCGATGGCCGTGCTTGCGGCGCGAATTCTGGCGGCGGCGCTTCTTGAAGGCGATGACGGTCTTGGCGCGGCCCTGCTCGACCACTTCCGCCGTGACAACAGCACCTTCGACGAACGGCGCGCCGAACGTCGCATTCTCGCCTTCGCCGAAAGCCAGGACTTCGCCGAATTCGATGATGTCGCCGGCATTGCCGGCAAGTTTCTCGACCTTGATAAGGTCGTTGGCGGCGACGCGATACTGCTTGCCGCCCGTTTTGATGACTGCGAACATTTTTTGCCTTTCGCTGTTCGGTCCGGCTTTTCGAGCGCGCAAAGGCGATCTGGCCGTCTTTTTGTCAGTCTGCGGGGTTCAAAGTACAACCGGCGCGGAGAGGTCCCCACGCCGGAATGTAAGTGTGCGTAACCGAAGGCTCCGGCGAAGTCAAGGCGAGCGGCAAATTTGCAACCGATTGGGCCTTGTATCGGCAGTCTCCAGCCGTTATCTAGTGCGCCGCGCCGGCAACGGCCGACCATCACCCGGAGAGGTGGCAGAGTGGTCGAATGCACCGCACTCGAAATGCGGCATGGGTGCAAGCCCATCGGGGGTTCGAATCCCTCCCTCTCCGCCAGTTTTTCGTTTGCCGGACCTTCCCCGAACCCGCCTGATCTCCCGCGTGCGCCGGTGAAGGGCGCCTGCAGCGAGAAGAAGGACACCATCTGCGAGACGGGTTAGAGCACCAAAGCGCAACCAGCCCGAACGCACACTTCTTCATCGCCACGCCCGGCTTTCGCCGTCTGGCCTCTGAGAAAAAACCTGCCCTTCCTTCGACCATTCGACACGCTCATGGCTCAGGATGATGGGCAGTCGGGAAGCGGGGCGCGAGGCCGAGCCTCCGAAACTAAAATACGTGGCGCAAACCCCGCGCCCCGCCGGCGATTTCTGTCCCCGCCCGTTCCGCTGCGCGTGACCGGCTGCAACGGCGCTCTGCCTTTCGGCTTCACCACCGCCGTCACCGGTCCCGCCTGTGTGCTCCTCCAGCACGCCGGGACCGTAGTGTCCCGAGGGGAACCCTTGGACGGAGCCTCCCCGGCCCCACGGCTTCGTCGGCCATGGAACGGAGGCGCCGGTTCCTCCCCGCTTTCGAACGACTCCGGAAGCGTTCCCGGCGGGAGAAACTGATGGGGATTATGCGGGAGGGGCAGAGGGTGGGGATAAAGAAAATTACTGGCATAGGCCAAGTTCTTGAATAAGCTCGATCGCAAGAACACAACAGCGCGGCTTATCCACGATCGGATGGGCCGCGCGACTGGGGGTATGTTGACTGTCAAGACAGTTGCCGGCGCCATATCGGCGTTTGGCGCGAGCCTCAAACCGAAACTATCGAACGCCGCTATCGTCGGAGCACCGGAAGACCAGCTTCGCGGGCCGCTCGAAACGCTCGTGCGGGACTTGGCAATAGGAGCGGCCGGCAGAATGCGTTCAGACTACCGATATGACATCGACGGGCTTCGCGCGGTCGCAGTCCTGCTCGTGGTGATCTTCCACATTGACGAAAGACTCGTCCCGGCGGGGTTCGTGGGGGTTGATATATTCTTCGTGATCTCTGGCTTCCTGATCACGGGGAACATCTTGCGCGACCGCGATGCGGGGACGTTCTCATATGCGGAATTCTATCGCCGACGGATCAAGCGCATCTTTCCGGCAATGTTCCTGGTGACGGGCGCTACCCTGCTGGCAGGTGCTGTTTTGATGCTTCCGTCAGATCTGGTGGCGCTTTCTGCCACGGCTTTGGCAACGTCCCTATCCGCAGCCAACATCTATTTCGCGTTGTTTCTCGATACCGGGTACTTTGCCGACGACAGCCGCATGGTGCCGCTGCTTCACATGTGGTCTCTGGGCGTCGAAGAGCAGTTCTATGTGATATGGCCTGCCATGCTCCTGCTCGTGGCAAAGTGGCCAAGAGCCGTGCTGCCTGCGCTGTTTTCGATAATTCTCGCCAGTATCCTGCTCGGGGAATGGTGGCTTCGGATCGGCTGGGATTCTGCCGCCTACTACCTGTTGCCGACTCGGGCATTCCAACTGGCCGCGGGCGGCGTGTGCGCGCTGCTCCTGGTTCGGTTGTCGGCTTCAATAGGCAGCAGCACCATAGCGGCGGCAGTAGGGGCAACTCTCGTCGGTGCGAGCGCTTTTTTCCTGGACGGCGTCAGCCTTTTCCCTGGGCTCCAGGCGATTCCTGTAACGGCAGGTGCAGCGCTGTTGCTGATGTCTGGGCAAACCGCCAATCCCGTTTCACGCATTCTTTATTTCGCGCCATTGCGTGCCATCGGCATCATTTCTTACTCGCTGTACCTATGGCATTGGCCGGTACTCGCCTTCGCGCGGTATTTTTATGGCGGTGAGCTTTCTCCGTCGCTTCAGGCAGGCACTGCCCTGACGATGTTCGTGCTGTCGGTACTGTCGTGGAAATACGTCGAAGTGCCGGCGAGGGTGACCAGGCTCGGTTTCGTTCCGGTGGCCATTCGAGCATTTGTCGCTCCGGTCGCCGTCTTATCCGTCGTCGCGTCAGTTCTGATCCTTTCAAGAGGCATGCTCTTCCATAATCCATCCTACGCGGCGGCAATCGCTCAGGCCAGCCGAAGGGATGCACCAAGCTTTCTGTTGCCGTTCGTGTGCCAAAAACCGGAAGTGGGAATTTCTGATATCCAAAACCCTGCTTGCATCATCGGATCGACAGAGGAGCCCGCGATCTTGTTATGGGGGGACCCCACGCCGCCCATTTCGTCGGAACGATCGGCGAGATCGCAGGAACGGTTGGTTTCGACTTCCGCAACATCGCACACTCGGCTTGCCCGCCGGTTTTCGACTCCCCGAAAAATATGTATCGGGGAAAGGAGAGGCCGAATGCAAAGCTTCGTCAGAAGCCGTGAAGGCGGAGATCGGGAAGTATTCAACGGTTATCATCGCCGCCTCGTGGGGGAACGAGGCATACCAAACGAGCGCGTTCAGGGCCGACTTGCGATCAACAGTAAGGCAGTTGACGTCTGCGGGGGCCAGCGTTGTTTTGGTCGCTGATATACCGCGGATTCCGAACTTTGACGCACGATGTGAGGCGAAAGCTATCAAGTTCCCATGGTGGGATTGCACCGACCGTCTGCGCCCCCGCTTGGCTATGGTGGACAAAGCAAACGCCTCTATCAGGTCTACCGCTGTAGAATTCGGTGCGGCATTTGTCGATTTTTCCAACTTCATTTGCACGAAGGGCCTCTGCTCCAATCGAATAGGCGGGGAACCCGCATATTATGACGGAAGGCATCTAAGCTTTGACGGATCTGTCGCCCTCGGCAAACTTGCCGCTCAAGACCCTGCGATTCAGGATGCATTCGCACAATTCCGGTCGTCGACAACGGCAACTTCGCAGCAGGCACTGCCATGGCGAACCGATCCGACCGGGGTGTTCGAACGCATGACATCGATATCGGAGATCGTTGCATCGGCTGACGCGATGCTCGTCGACAGATGGGTAGGTAGAACCAGGGCAACCCCTTCGGAAGCACGCTGTTGTTTAGCGATACCAATGATTCGGCATACGCCAGTTGGTCTCTCCAGCTGACGCAAGCGGAAATGGCGGCCCTAGTAGAAGGCGGCACTCATGTGGTGATCGAGTTCACTCTGCGCGCGGATGAGAACTCAATTCCCATGCTGAAGGTCACTGGCGGGACCGAAGCTTATCCAGTCAACTATGATATTCTCGCTTGGCCAACAGCTGGCGTTGCCCGGGTTGTGAACTCGACGAGGCAGCCAGCCCTCGACGTTACCCCCCAACTTGCAGGCGGCGCTCGCTATCGGGTCGCAATACCCATTGAAGGACTTAGCCTTCCTCGCATCATGCTCCTGCCAGCCGCGGGTCACTCTGAAAAATTGGTTGACTCAAAGGCGACAGGCTCCATGGAATTGCTGTCGATGCGCATCTTTTCAGCGACAATGGGGGGCGAGTTGGAAAGCGCCAAAGAAGAAGGGCCTTCCGATGGAGGCTAGTCCGCCTTCGCCACCTCATGCCGTTTCTGACGGCTAGTGACGCTCCGCATATGCTGCGGCCAACAATGCAAAGCCGTCCGGGTCGGACGCTCTGGCCTTAGCGAGATAGTAAAGCTCATCGCCTTGCGGTGGGCACTTCAAATCCGGTGCGCACACGATGAGGGCGCTTGGCGAGCCAGCACCCCCTCTGTCCTGCTGGACATCTCCCCCTCAGGTAGGGGATTGGCCTTCGCAACCGTCCGGCGCCCTCTTCGGTGTGCATCCTTCGACAAGCTCAGGATGAGGGCGGGTGCGGAGGATGAGGGCGCTTGGCGCGACCCTCACCCCGCCGTCAGCACGACCTTGACGCTCTGCGAGCGGTCGGCGGCGAGGCGGAAGGCGTCGGGCGCGGAGGACAGTGTGCGTTCGGCCGTCACCAGCCTTAGCACGTCCACCTTGCCACCGACGATGAGGTCGACCGCCTGGTCGAACTCGGCGCCGAAGCGGAAGGTGCCTTTGAGGTCGATCTCCTTGGCCATGACGGCATTGGCCGGAACCGGGATCTGGCCGCCCGGGAGGTTGCCGACCTGGACGACCGTGCCGCCGCGCCGGACACTGGCGATCGCGGCGGCGAGGCCTGCCGCCGTGCCGGAAATCTCGAAGGCGACATCGAGGGGTTTTTCGGCCGCGAGCGCCTTCAGTTCGGCGTCGCCGCCGGAGAGGTCGATCGTCCGGTCCGCGCCGAGTTTTTTCGCGAAGGCGAGCGGCGCGGCGGCGATGTCCGCCATGGTGATCTCGCCGCAGCCGGCAAGCCTTGCGGCGAGCATGGTCAGCAGCCCGATCGGACCCGCCCCGAACAGGATGACGCTGCGTCCCGCGATATCGCCGGCCCGCGCCGCCGCGTGCAGGCTGACGGCGAGCGGTTCGGCAAGCGCCACCGCCTGGTACGGCACGTGAGACGGAACCTTGACGCATTGCGCCGGCGTTGCGTCGAACACGCTGGCGAAACCGCCCTGCATGTGCGGCGTCTTGGAGGCCGAGCCCATGAAATAGATGTTTTCGCAGAGATTGGCGCGGCCTTCGACGCAGCGGGCGCAATGTCCGCACCAGCGCGACGGATTGACCGCGACGCGATCGCCGACGCTCAAGCCGGGCGCCTTCCCGTTGATCTCGACGATCTCGCCTGAAATCTCGTGGCCGAGGATCAGCGGCGAGGTGACGACGAAATCGCCGGTGCGGGCATGGCGGAAATAGTGCAGGTCGGAGCCGCAAATGCCCCCTGCGCCGAAGCGCACCCGCACCATGCCCGGCGCGAGCGGCCCGAGCGGATGCTCGACGATCCGAAGATCTTCAGGGCCGAACAGTGTTGCGGCGGTGGCGCTTTCGGTCATCGGATAAGTCCCATTTGCGTCGGCAGCCACAGCGTGATGGCCGGAATGAAGGTGATGAGGATCAGCGCGACGAGCAGCGGCACGAGCCAGGGCAGGATCGCCATGGTGGTGCGCTCGACCGACAGTTTTGCTACCCGCGACAGCACGAACAGCACCATGCCGAGCGGCGGGTGAAGCAGGCCGATCATCAGGTTGAGCGTCATGATCAGGCCGAAATGCACCGGGTCGATGTTGTAGAGGATGACGATGGGCAACAGTATCGGCACGAGGATGGTGATCGCCGCGATGGTGTCGAGGAAGCAGCCGACCACCAGCATCAGGATGTTCACCAAGATGAGAAAAACCCATTTGTTTTCGGTGAGCGAGGTGATGAAGGTGGAGAAAAGCTGCGCGGCCTGGCTGACGGTGAGCAGCCAGGCGAAGATCGACGCGGCGGTGACGATGAAGAGCACCGACGCCGTGGTCTCGATGGTGTCGAAGCTCGCCTTGGCGAGAGTGGCGAAGGTCATCGTGCGGTAGCGCACGAGGCCGAGGAACAGCGACCAGATGACGGCGGCCATGGCCGCTTCTGTCGGCGTGAACCAGCCCATTGTCATGCCGCCGATCAGGATGATCGGCGTCATCAGCGCCATGACGGCGGAGAAGTCGAAATACCAGTCGCAGGCGATCAGGATGATGAGGCAGATGCCGACCGCTATGTTGAGCGACAGGCCGGCGCCGACCAGGATATAGACGAGGACCGGAAAGCAGGCGACGACCAGAACCTCAAGCGACGCGGCGCCGAGCTTGCGCAATTCGAACGGCGTGTCCGAGCCCCAGCCGCGGCGGTAAGCGAAGATGGCGACCGTCACCATCATCAGCACCGTCATGACGACGCCAGGCAGGATGCCGGCCATGAACAGCGCGCCGATCGAGACGTTGGCCATCATGCCGTAGATGACGAAGGGCAGCGACGGCGGGAAGATCGGCCCGAGCGTCGAGGACGCCGCGGTGACGCCGACGGCCGCCTCGACGGGGTAGCCGTGGTCCTTCATCGCCTTGATCTCGATGGTGCCGATGCCGGCGGCGTCGGCAAGGGCCGCCCCCGACATGCCGGCGAAGACCACCGACCCGATGATGTTGACCTGCGCGAGGCCGCCCTTCATCCAGCCGACGAGCGCCAGCGCGAAGGAATAGATGCGCCCGGTGACGCCGGCGATGTTCATGAGATTGCCGGCGAAGATGAAGAACGGCACGGCGAGCAGCGGAAAGCTCTCGACACCGGCGATCATGCGCTGCGCCGCAATGATGTCGGGCGCGACACCGTAGAAGACGAGGTAGAGCAGCGAGGAAACCGCCATCGATACGGCGACTGGCACGCCGATCAGCATCAGGACGAGAAAGGCTCCGATCAGAAGCAGCATGGCCTACTCTCCCAGCCCGTCGAAGGCGGCGGGGCGCTCGAGCGCCGAGTACCCGCGGCGGACGTTACCGACGAATACCTGGATCTGGCGCAGCATCATCAGCACGAAACCAGCGAAGACTGCATAGAAGACGACGTTGCGCGGCAGGTCGATGGTGACCATGCGCTCGCGCGCGACGATCCCGACATAGCGCCACAGCAGCCAGGACATGTAGGCGAAGAAGCCGATGGTGATGAGGTTTACCGCGAGCGCCAGATAGCGCCCCACCCCGGCCGGGAGGTAGTGATAGAGCACGTCGACATGGATGTGGCGGGTCATGCGCGTGCACATGACCGATCCCAGGAAGACCACCACGACCAGGCAGTTGATCGCGATCTCCTCGGTCCAGGCGAGGCTGTTGTTCAGGACGTAGCGCGTGAAGAACTGCAGGAAGACGCAGAGCGACATGCCCCAGAACACCGCGAGTGTCACCCAATCCTCCACCGCGTAGCGCGACAGATCGACGGGCGCGACCTCTTCCTCGAAGGCATGCGTCAGTTCTTCGGCGGTAACCGGTGTGTGGATTTCCTGGATCATCGGCGTGGCTCCGGCAAGGGCAATGCGACAGCGGGTAAAGCAGGCCCGGCGCATCCACGCCGGGCCTGCACTCGATGCGGGTTACTTGACGGCGCGGATCGCCTCCCAGTCTTCCTTGCGGTAGCCGAATTCCTCGAACGTCACCTTCTCCATCACGTTCTTCTCGAAGTCGGCGCGGTCGACTTCGGTGACGGTGAGACCGCGTTCCTTGAAGGTTTCGACGAGCGCTTTTTCGCGGTCGACGATAATCTTGGTCGCGCGAGCGGCTGCTTCCTGCATCACCTCGGTGAAGATCGCCTTATCTTCGTCGGACAGTTGCGACCAGCGCGACTGCGACACGATCGTGTTGAGGTGGTCGACGATGTGTCCGGTCAGGACGATGTGCTTCTGCACCTCGTAGAACTTCTTGGCGTCGATCGTGGTCAGCGGGTTTTCCTGCGCCTCGACCGTTCCCTGCTGAAGGGCAAGATAGACTTCGGCAAAGGCAATCGGCGCTGTGTTGGCGCCGCACGCGCGCGGCATTGCAAGGTATGCCGGCACGTCGGGCACGCGGATCTTCAGGCCCTGCATGTCGGCGCATTTCTCGATCGGCCGGTTGGAAGTGGTGTGGCGCGTGCCGTAGTAGGTGGTCGCCGTGATGTGGTGGCCGGACGCCTCTTCGTAGCCGGCGGTCAGCTCCTTGTATTTGTCGCTCTTGGTGTAGGCCAGCAGATGGTCGGCGTCGCGGAAAGTGAACGGGAAATAGGTCACGCCGATCGGCGGGAATTCGCGCGCCGCGAAGCTCGATCCGGAGATGATGATGTCGACCGTGCCGAGGGTCAGCCCCTGGTTGATGTCGGCTTCCTTGCCGAGCTGCGAAGCCGGAAACACATCGATCGTGTAGCGGCCGTCGGTGCGTTTCTTGATCTCTTCCGCCGCCCAGATCGACTCCGTGTGGAAGGGCTCGGACGTTTCGTAGACATGCGCCCATTTCAGCGCGGTTTGCGCCGAGGCCGAAGCCATGGGCATGGCGATTGCGGCAATCGTGCCGAGCAGAACTGCGTATTTTCTCAACATCATAATACCTCCCAGTGGATGAACTTGACTTGATCCGGCCAGATCTCCTCCTGGCCGGCCGGCTTCTATTCCGCAACCTCCCTGGCTGCGGATCTCTCACCGAAATTACGTGAGAATCTCAATTGCGACAGCCGCAAATGCTCCTGCATTGCGGTTTTCGCCCGTTCGGCGTCGCGCGCCGCGATGGCATCGCGCACCGCGCGGTGTTCCGCGGCGGCGGCGCGCCAGGAGTCACGGTTCTCGAAATAGCTCGACAGGAGCTCGAAGTAGGGATTCATGCGCTGGTCGAACAATTCGCCGATGAAGCGTACCAGCACGGCGTTTCCGAGAATGCCGGCCACTGTCGTATGGAACTCGCGGTCGAGGGCAATTGTCACTTTGGTCGGATGGCTCGTGTCTTCCATCCGGCCAAGCACATCGTCGAGAAGTTCGATGTCGGCGGGCTGGACGTGGAGTGCGGCTTCGGCGGCGATCGCCCCTTCGATGAATTCGCGGGCGCGCAAAAGTTCGAACGGACCCTCGTCCGTATCAGTGGCCGTTGCGGCGGCGCGTGGCGGCTCGGTGACGTAGATGCCGGAGCCGACGCGGATGCGTATCCGCCCCTCCACCTCGAGCGCAATCAGTGCTTCGCGGACGGTCGGGCGGGAGATGCCAAGCTGGTCGGCCAGTTCGCGCTCGGTCGGCAGGCGGTCGCCGACGGCAAACTCGCCGGCGTCGATCAGCTGCCTGAGCTGATCGGCGATCTGGCGGTAAAGCCGGCGCGGTTCGACAGCCTGGATCGGCATGGCCGCTCTCTTCTCCCTTGGTAGATCATCGACCTCACCTTGGATCGGTAAATTGGTCTGACCTATTGGCTGAAAAGTTGCGGCAGAATGATTGGCGAGTCAAGCGTGAAAATTCCGCGTTGGTGTGCGGGTGCGGCAAAGCTGGGCGAGACAGCAAGTCCGCCTCGTGTCTGCGGGGTCAACCAACGGCCCGCGCGGTGGCCCGTTCCTCGCCCGGCATGTTCCGGGCATGGCCTGCGGCAAAGCGGCCGGCTTCATTCCGAACGCGATGCGCGCGAGAGGCGGCGCGGACCTTCGCGACTGACACGCCGGGCACGATATCGAAAGCTATGCCTTCCGCGCGCAGTCTTGAGATTTCCCCGTTCCCGAAATTCGCCTTGCTGGGCTTCAGCCGCACGACATGCCGGCCGGATCGCGCGAGCGATACCAGCGTGTCACCGGCCTTCTCCCGGCCGCCGCACGTTCCAGCGGCAACGCGTGTCGCCTCCCGGCGCGCAAGTTCGAGCACGTCGCCGGATACCTCGTCGTCGAAAAGGATGACGTCGGCGGCCTGAAGCGCGCGAACGGCCTTCAGCGTCAGCAGTTCGGCGTCGCCCGGACCGGCGTCGACGAACGTCACCCGCCCGCAAGCCAGGGCGGCATCGGCGGCGATCTCAGCCACCTGACTGGAAAGACGAAGTGCCTCGCCCGGCAACGGAGCTCTGCCGAAGGCGCGATCGGCGAACGTCTCCCAGAACGCCCTGCGGCGCGACGCGGCCGGCAGCAGCTTCATCACCGTCTCCCGCAGCCTTTGGGCGAGATCGGCCCATTCAGCGAGCGACGGCGGCAGCAGCGCCTCAACCCGCCGCCGGATCGCCTGAGCGAGGATAGGGGCGGCGCCGGAAGTGGATATTCCTATGACCACCGGCGAGCGGTTCACGATCGATCCGAACTGGAAGACGCAGTGATCCGGCCGGTCGATGACATTGCACGGCACTCCCGCGGAGCGGGCGGCGGCATGGAATGCCGTCGCCTCCTCGTTCGACCCGGCATCGGCCACCGCAAGCACAGCGCCGGCAAGGTTTTCCGCGCTCCACTCCTGATCGTGATGCACGTAGCTGGGCGAAGCACCGCCGGCTGCCAGTAGCAGCGCCATTTCATCGCTGATCGCTTCGCTTGGCGCATAAACGTGCACCCTGGCGCCGGCGGCCGCGAGAAGTTCGGCCTTCCAGGCCGCCGCGTCCGATCCGCCGGCCACCACGACCCTCTTTCCGTGTAGATCCAAAAACACCGGCAGAACGGAAAGCGGCGCAACGCGCGCCGGCGCACGGTTACTCGGCTGCCTGGAGACGATGCGCATCGACAATTCCCCTGATTTCGGCCCGGCAGGAGCCGCAATTCGTGCCGGCCTGCAACACCTTGCCGATAGCCTCGACCGTAGCGCAGCCGTTCGCGGCGGCGGCGGCGATCTGGTTTGCTCCGATGCCGAAGCAGGAGCACACGGTCGCACCGCGATCGACAACACCTTGGCCGGGGCGCGCGGCCATGATGGACAAGCGGGCGCGCCGGCCTTCATGTCTCGCCGCAAGCTGTTCGACCGCCCAGTTGCGCGGCGCTGCAACCGGTTCGCGGTCGAGGAAAAGAGCGCCGACGAGCCTGTCGCCTTCGAAGCAGGCATAGCGGCGCTGCCCGCCGGAAAGATCGTGATAGGAAAGCGATTCGGCGGAAGACGAGGCGCCAAACAGCGTGTCGGCGAAGAGCGTCCAGTCGCGGGCGGCGTCAGTGAAGGCGAGTTCCACCCGCCAGCCCTCGGCGCAGCGCGCCACCGCCCAATACTCCGCATCGATCGTTTCCGGGCGACTCGCGAGCACTGCGAAGCCGTAGGCCGCTGCTTGGAACCGCTCGATGGCCACCGGCACGTGCTTCGAGGCCGGTTGGCCGGATGACGGATCGGTCAGCGCCGGGACGAGGCGGTCGACACGCGCGCCGGATGCGAACTGGTCGGTCCAGTGCATCGGCACGAAGACGGCCCCTTCGCGCTGCCGCGACGACAGAAGCGCCCGCACCAGGATGTATCCTGCGGATGAGGCGACGCGCACGACGTCGGCGTCGCGGATACCGTGGCGGGCAGCGTCGGCGGGGTGAAGCTCGGCGAAGGGTTCGGCCAGATGCTGCGACAGCCTCTGGCTCCTGGCCGTGCGCGTCATCGTGTGCCAGTGGTCGCGCACGCGGCCGGTGTTGAGAACCAGCGGGAAGGCAGCGCCCGTGCGATCTGGAGCGACCGATCTGATCGCCACGAACCGCGCCTTGCGATCCGGCGTGAAGTAGCCTCCATCGCCGAAGAAGCGCGTGTCGCCCATGTCGCCGCCCGCGGGAGCCGGCCACTGGAACGGCTTCAAATTCTGATACGACTGCCGATCGAGATGTTCATGAGCGCCGATATCGAAGTCTCGCTCGCCGGCGTTTTCGAACGCCGACAGCGCAGCATGCTCAGCGAAGATCTCGGCCGGAGAATCATATGCGAATGCCGCGCCAAAACCCATCCGTTTCGCCACCTCGCCGATGATCCACCAGTCCGGCCGCGCCTCTCCCGGCGCCCTGAGGAAGGGCCTCTGGCGCGAGATCCGGCGTTCGGAATTGGTGACGGTGCCGTCCTTCTCGCCCCAGGCCGCTGCCGGCAGCTTCACATGGGCGTGGCGCAACGTGTCGGTTTCGCCTTCGACTTCGGAGACGACGACGAATGGACAGGCGGCGATCGCCGCCTCCACCGCATCCCCCTCCGGCAGCGAATCCACTGGGTTGGTCGCCATGATCCACAGCGCCTTGACGCGCCCGTCGGCGACGGCGCGGAACATGTCGACGGCCTTCAGGCCCGGGCGGATCGCGACGTTCGGCGCCTGCCAGAAGCGGCGCACACGGTCCCGATGCACCGGATTCTCAATATCCATATGCGCGGCGAGCATGTTGGCCAGGCCGCCGACCTCGCGGCCGCCCATCGCGTTGGGCTGGCCGGTGACGGAGAACGGCCCTATGCCCGGCCTGCCGATGCGGCCCGTTGCCAGATGGCAGTTTATGATCGCATTGACCTTGTCGGTGCCAACCGAGGACTGATTGACGCCCTGGCTGTAGACGGTGACCGTCCTTTCGGTCGCGGCAAACAGAGCGAAGAACTCCGCCAGCGCCGCTCCGTCGATGCCGGCGGCCTCGGCGATCGCCGCAAGGTCCGGCGCGCCCGCGGCGGCGATCGCCTCATCGAGGCCCGTCGTGTGCGTCTCGGCATAGGCGTGGTCGATCGCGCCCGCTTGCGCAAGGTGGGCCAGCAGGCCGTTGAACAGGGCGATGTCGCCGTCGGCCCTGACGGGCAGGTGAAGATCAGCGATGTCGGCCGTCATTGTGCGGCGCGGGTCGACCAGCACGACCCTCATGGCCGGACGCGCGGCTTTCGCCGCCGCGATGCGCTGGTAGAGCACAGGATGGCACCACGCGAGATTGGAGCCTACCAGCACGACGAGATCGGCCAGTTCCAGGTCCTCATAGGTGCCCGGCACAGTGTCGGAACCGAAGGCGCGGCGATGGCCGGCAACCGACGAGGCCATGCAGAGCCGCGAGTTCGTGTCGATGTTGGCCGACCCGACAAAACCCTTCATCAGCTTGTTGGCGACGTAATAATCCTCGGTGAGAAGCTGGCCCGACACGTAGAGGGCCACGGAGTCCGGGCCGTGCTCGGCAATCGTTTCGGAGAATTTCGAAGCGACGAGATCGAGCGCCTCGTCCCAATCCGCGCGGCGGCCATGGATCTCGGGATGGAGCAGCCGGCCTTCAGCGCCTATCGTTTCGGCGAGCGCCGAGCCCTTGGAGCAAAGCCGGCCGAAATTGGCCGGATGCTCCGGGTCGCCGCGAACCGATACGCTGCCGTCTGCCCCGATTTTGGCCAGTACGCCGCAACCCACGCCGCAATAGGGACAGGTGGTTTTCACCTCGCCGGCTTCGCGGACCATCTCCATGGTCAGGCGGCCTTCGACGCGAGCGCCTCGAGCGCGATGTACAGGCTCTCGCCCTCGACCTTGACCGGAATCGTCCGCACCGCTCCCTCGTCCGCGCCGAGCGCCTTGCCGGTTTCGAGCGAGATCACCCAGTTGTGCAGCGGGCAGGTCACCGCCGCGCCATGCACGATGCCCTGGCTCAGCGGTCCGCCCTTGTGCGGGCAATGATCGTCGATTGCAAAAACCTGGTCGTCTGCGGTGCGGAACACGGCGATCTTGCCCTGCGGAGTTTTCACGCAGCGCGCGCCACGGCGGGGAATGTCGGCGATGGAGCCGATTGCGATCCAGTTCATGGCGTTCACTCTGCTGCTTCCTTGAACCCGACCGTGGCCATCGGCCGGAACTCGTGCTTGTCCTTGCCCGAGACGCGCTCGGACCACGGATCGACCTGGGCGAATTTCTGGGAAAAGACGAAGCGGTCGAAATAGGCCCGGCGCTTGTCCGCATCGTCCATGATCTGGCGCTTGATCTCGGCGATGCCGACCCTCTTGGCCCATTTGTAGATGCGCTCGAGATAGCGGCCCTGCTCGCGATACATCTGGGTCAGCGCAACGATGTGCTCGAGTGCCTCGTCCTCCGTCTTCACGAGGCCGAGCACCTCGGTTCCCTTGATGTCGAGGCCGGCCGCGCCCGCGAAATGGATCTCGAAGCCGGAATCCACGCAGATCACGCCGACATCCTTGCAGGTCGCCTCGGCGCAGTTTCTTGGACATCCCGAGACTGCCATCTTGACCTTTGCCGGCGTCCACGAGCCCCACATGAACTTCTCGATGCGGATGCCCAGGCCGGTCAGATCCTGCGTGCCGAAGCGGCACCAGTCGGAGCCGACGCAGGTCTTCACCGTGCGCAAGCCCTTTGCGTAGGCATGCCCGGACACAAAGCCGGCCTTGCCGAGGTCGGCCCAGACGGCGGGCAAATCCTCCTTCCTGATGCCGAGCATGTCGATGCGCTGGCCACCGGTGACCTTGACCATCGGGATCTCGAACTTGTCGACCACGTCGGCGATGGCGCGCAGTTCGCCCGAAGACGTGACGCCGCCCCACATGCGCGGCACCACCGAATAGGTGCCGTCCTTCTGGATGTTGGCGTGGACGCGCTCGTTGATGAACCGTGACTGGTAGTCGTCGGCGTAAAGGTCCGGCCAGTCGGCCACGAGATAGTAGTTGAGCGCCGGGCGGCACTTGGCGCAGCCGCAGGAACTCTTCCACTCGAGTTCCTGCATGACCGCCGGAATGGTCTTGAGGCCCTTGGCCTTGATCAGGCGGCGAACGTCGTCGTGGCCGAGCCCGGTGCAGGAGCACATCGGCTGCACCGCCGTGGGATTGTAGGCGTCGCCGAGCGTCAGCGACATCAGTTGCTCGACCAGCCCGGTGCAGGAGCCGCAGGAGGCGGACGCCTTCGTGTGGGCGCGGACATCGTCGAGCGAAGTCAGCCCCTTTGCCGCAATGGCGCCGGTTATCTTTCCCTTGCATACGCCGTTGCAGCCGCAGATTTCTGCATCATCCGGCAAGGCTGCAACGGCCGCCATAGGGTCCAGCGGGGACCCTCCCTGGTAGGCCTGACCGAAGATGAGCGTGTCGCGCATCTCCGAAATGTCGATCTGCTTCTTCTTCAGGTCGTTGAACCACGCTCCGTCGGCCGTCTCGCCGTAGAGCACGGTGCCGATGATGCGGTTGTCCTTCAGCACCAGCCGCTTGTAGATGCCGGCGGATGCATCGCGCAGCACGATCTCCTGGCGGTCGTCGCCGTCGGCGAAGTCGCCGAGCGAGAACAGGTCGATGCCGGTGACCTTGAGCTTGGTCGGGGTGTCGTTGTGTACGAAGCGGGCGCTGTCGTCACCGGTAAGGTGCGCGGCCGCAACCCGCGCCATCTCGTAAAGCGGGGCGACGAGGCCGTAGACATGGCCGCCCACTTCGGCGCATTCGCCGAGCGCGTAGATCGCCGGATCGCTGGTGCGCATGCCGGCATCGACGACTATGCCCCTGTTGACCGCGAGGCCGGCATCCTTCGCCAGACCGGAATTCGGCCGGATGCCCACCGCCATGATGACCAGGGTGGCCGGAATGACGGTTCCATCGGCGAGTTCGACCGCCTCGACCCGGCCGTTGCCGGTGATCGCCTTGGTGTTCGCCTTCGTCATGACCTTGATGCCGCGCTCCTCGACGGCGCGCTGGAGCAGATAGCCGGCCGCGGGGTCGAGCTGGCGCTCCATCAGCGTCGGCATGACGTGAAGCACGGTCACGTCCATGTCGCGCATGCGCAGGCCAGCCGCCGCCTCCAGGCCCAGCAACCCGCCGCCGATGACCACTGCCTTCGCCCGGGACTGCGCCGCCAGCAGCATGGCGTTGACGTCGTCGAGATCGCGATAGGTCAGTACGCCCGGCATGTCATGGCCGGGCACCGGGATGATGAAGGGCGCGGAACCCGTGGCGACGACGAGCTTGTCGTAGGGTTCGGTGACGCCGTGATCGGACGTGACGGTCTTGGCCGCGCGGTCGATCGCGACGATCTTGTGACCCTTGTAGAGCGTTATGCCGTTCCTGATGTACCAGCCATCGCCGTGGATGACGATTTCCTCGAAATCCTTCTCACCGGAGAGAACCGGCGACAGCATGATGCGGTCGTAGTTCACGCGCGGCTCGGCGTTGAAGATGGTGACCTGGTAGCGGCCGGGCGCGGCTTCCAGCAGGTGCTCCAGCATCCTGCCAGGCGCCATGCCGTTGCCGATGATGACGAGTTTTTCGGTCATGCCGTTTGCCTTCCCTTCACTGCGCAGCGTATGCGAGTTGATCGGCGTCGCTCGCCTTGCGCTCCATCTTGCGGATGGCGAAATGCATCCAGGCAAGCGACACCACGACCAGCACGAAAAGCAGCATGAAGCAGCTCGTCCAAAGCCCGGTGAGATCGTTGAGCACGCCGAAGAGGATCGGCAGGATGAAACCGCCGAGCCCGCCAATCATGCCGACCAGGCCGCCCACGGCACCGACGTTCTGCGGGTAGTAGGCCGGAATGTGCTTGTACACGGCGGCCTTGCCGAGGCTCATGAAGAAGCCCAGCACGAACATGACCGCTATGAAGGCTACGGGGCCGACGGCAAGGTGAAAAACCATCCGGCCGTCGATGCCGTGCACGACATAATCGGTCGGCGGCAGCGACAGGATCAGCGTCGCGACAGCCGAGACGGCGAACGTCCAATACATGATCGTGCGCGCGCCGATGCGGTCGGACAGCACGCCGCCATAGGCTCGAAAGATGCTGGCGGGCACCGAATAGGCCGCGCCGATCATGCCGGCGGTGGCGATGTCGAAGCCGTAGACGCCGATCAGGTAGCGCGGCAGCCAGAGCGCCAGCGCCACAAAGGCACCGAAAGCGAAGAAATAGTAGAGCGCGAAGCGCCAGACCTGGACGTTCTTCAGCGGTGCGAATTCGTCGCGCAGGCTCTTTGGCTTGGCGCCGCCGACGCGGCGCTCGCGGATGACCGGGTCGTCGCCGGTGGTGAACCAGAACACCAGCGCCATGACGACGAGCGCGGCCGACCAGAGCAGCGCAACCGACTGCCAGCCCCAGGCGAGCAGGGCGAACGGCGCGATGAACTTGGTCACGGCGGCCCCAACGTTGCCGACGCCGAATATGCCGAGGGCGGTGCCCTGTCTTTCGGCCGGAAAGAAGCGCGAGACATAGGCGACGCCGACTGCGAAGGAGCCGCCAGCCAGCCCGACGCCGAGCGCCGCGACCAGCATCTGCACGTAGGTCTCGGCGAAGGCCAGCAGGAAGGTGGCGACGGCCGCCGCCAGCATGGTGGCGGTGTAGACCAGCCGGCCGCCATAGCGATCCGTCCAGATGCCGAGAGCGACACGGACGAGGGAGCCGGTGAGGATCGGGGTGCCGACCAGAAGCCCGAATTGGGTTTCGCTCAGGCCGAGCTCTTCCTTGATGCGCACGCCAATGATGGAAAATATCGTCCATACGGCGAAGCAGACCGTGAAGGCGATGGTGGACATGAGCAGCGCCCGCGCCGGTGCTTTATCCGGGCTGGCGTCTGCTGGCAGGATTTTGGTCATCGTCTGCTCCGTTGAGCGGCATGGGAGGCTGCCGCGCTGGTTCGCTAAAACAAAAAAGCTGCCGGCCAAGTTTTCGCGTCCGTTCATCCGGGATCGCGAATACCTGATCGGCAGCTTTGCCTGGGGCGCCCGTCACTGGACGCCTGTTTCGTGGCCCGAAGGCCCTGCTATTGGTAAAGCAGGAAGCGTGCCAACTTTGCGTCAGCAAGAAAAGTCAATTAGAAACAACCACTTGACGGCTCCCGTCCGGATCGGTCAAGTCTTGCCACTTGACCGGATATTGATTATTCCGAATCCATCGTCGCACAGTTTTTGTGCAGTGCACAAGAAATGCGCAGTGCCGGATCAGCCAATAAGCTCGGTCTTCTGGCTCGCGATATAGGCGTCGAGTTCGTCGGGATCGAACAGCGCGCCGCCGAAGAATCCGTCGGGTCCGAGGGTCAGGCTTGCGCCGGCCGAGCCGACCGGCGTGGCGATTTTGAGGGCGCCTTCGACCTTGGCGTTCGCGCCCGGAAGCGCGACGCCGAGCGGCTGCAGCGCTGCGCGGTAAAGGTCCGGCCGGTAGGTATCGCGCGCGATCGCCGCATTGGCGGCATTGTGCGGAACTTGGCCCCAACGCGCCATCTGGCTGTAGAACCAGAGTGCATGGCTTTTCCACGGAAAGGTCGCCGCCCTCGCCACGGGCACGAAGAAGTCCTCGACCACGACCGTTTCGCCCGGCGCGGCGCGCATCCGCCCTGAAAGGGCCGGCATCATCCAGCCTCGCGGCCGGCCGACATAGCCCGAATCCGACAGAAGCCCGGCGAGTTCCTCATGGTTTGCAGTATCCCCGCACCACTGCGCCGCGCGGTAGACGGCACGCAACAGGGCTGCGAGCACGTCCGGATTGGCTTCGGCCCAGCGCGCCTCGGCGCCCAGAACCTTTTCCGGGCTCGAGCGCCAGATAGCGGCTTTGACGGTCGCGATCCGCCCGCTGCCGAGTTCCACCGCCGCCGTGTTCCACGGCTCGCCGACGCAGTAGCCGTCGATCGCTCCCGATCCGAGCGCGTCCGCCATCAGCGGCGGCGGCACGATGACGATCTCGAAATCGCGGTCCGGATCCATGCCGCAGGCCGCCAGCCAGTAGCGAAGCTCGTAATTGTGCCCCGAGTGCGGATGGACCACCGCGAAGCGGAATGGCGCCAGCCCCTTCTTGCCGCGTTCGGCGACCATCGCCCTCAGCGCTTCCCCCGTCGACAGCGGGTCGAAGTCGGGCTTGGCGCCATGCGCCTCCATCGCCTTCCACAGCGCGTTGGACACGGTGACCGCGTTGCCGCCGAGACCGAGCGCCATCGGCGCGATGGTTCTCGCCGCCAGCGGCGTCAGCCCGAGATTGCAGGCGATCGGCATCGGCGCCAGCATATGCGCGACCTGGAAGTGGCCGACGGCGAGGCGGTCGCGGATGTTGGCCCAGGAGGTTTCGCGCGCGAGCGTCAGGTCCACGCCCTCCGCCTCCGCAAATCCCTTCTCCCTGGCCGCGACCAGCAGGGCGCTGTCGAGCAGCGGCATGAAGCCGACCGTGATCTGGTGACGATCGGCTCGGGTCATGGCTCCTCCTCCGGTCCCAGCAGCCCGGCCGCGGTGACCAGGCTTTGTGCGATGTCGGCGATCTTGCGGTTCTGGTTCATCGCCGTCTTGCGCAAGAGCGCGTAGGCGGCCTCTTCCGACAGGCCTTTCGACCTGACCAGTATGCCTTTTGCGCGTTCGATGACCTTGCGCCCTTCGAGTTCGCTGCGGGCCTCTTCCAGCTCGCGCGACAGCCGGGCGAACGCGTTGAAGCGGCTTACCGCCATGTCGAGGATCGGCTTCACCCGTTCCTGCTTCAGCCCGTCGACGACATAGGCCGACACGCCGGCGTCGACCGCGGCCTCGATCGATGCCTGGTCGGAGCGGTCGACGAACATGGCGATCGGCCGCTTCACCGCGCGCGAAAGCTGGAACATGTTCTCCAGCATGTCGCGGTTCGGGTTCTCCAGGTCGATGACGATCACGTCCGGATTTATCTCGGCGATCCGCCGCGCGATCCCGGCAACGCTGTGCACCAGCGTCACGTTTTCATGGCCCGCCGCACGCAATCCCGCCTCTATGATCGAGGCGCGGATGCGGTTTTCGTCGATAACCAGGATGGCTAGCGTCGTGGGGGCCATGGCGCACATATCGCGCGACGCCGCTCATTGTGCAATGCGGCAGCCGCATTCATCCAGACGCCCGAAGGCGAGTTGCCGAACTTCCGTGATCGATTTGAGAACGAATCATGTTACGCTGTCTTAAAAAAGGGCAATAAAAGGGCAATGGGTTGGGGAACGTCGTAATTCGGGATGCCGGATCACGTCCGGCTTTTACAATCAGGTGGCACTGGGGCGCGGCAAGACCTCCCCCCTGACGCCGGTCTCCTCGATGCGCCGATTCTGGGGCCTGATGCGGGCCTACTGGTTCTCGGATCGCTGGAAGGAAGCCTGGGGTCTGACTTTAGTCATCACCCTCCTAACCGCACTGTCCAGCAAGACCAGCGTCTGGATGGCCGAAGCTTCCGGTGAACTGGTCAACTCGATAGCCTTCTTCCACGACCCGGGAAATTCGACGCCGATGGCGTCTCTACTGGCAGCGGCGGGCGCGCTCCTTCTTCTCGTGCTCGTCAAGGACATCGGTTTCATCGGCGTCCGTCACTTTTTCTCCGCCACCTTGCACCGCAAGTGGCGCGGCTGGCTGAACAACCGGTTCAACGAAGCCCTGCTCGACGGCAACCACACACATTTGCATGTCCAGCACAGCGCCTCAGACGGCGCGGACCCCGGCACGGCCGCGCCCGACAATATCGATCAGCGCGTCCAGGAATCGATCAAGGGAATGACCGGAGGCGCCATCGGCCTCGCCATGGGCATAATGGGCGTCGTCGCCTCGCTTTATTTCGTCGGCCGGAAGCTCATCGAGACGTCGACCGAGGTGAGCGGGCTCGAATATCTGGGCAGCTACGGCAGCGCGGTCCTGGCTTTCGCCGCTGTCGCCATCTACGTCCCGCTCAACACCTATATCGCGGTCAAGGTCGGCGGCCTCTTGGAAAGGCTCACCGTACGCATGCAGCAGGCCGAAGGCAGCTATCGCGGCGAACTCACGACCCTGCTCCGCCGCAGCTTCCACGTCGCCGCGTCACATGGCGAGGGCGTCCAGAAGGAGATGCACGGCCGGCTTTACCGCGACATCGACCGCACCTGGGCGAGCTTGAACAAGGTGCACGCGGGCTATATGTCGTTCGAGCTCATCTACAATTTCGTCGCCGCCCGCATCATCGCCTACGGACCCGGCCTGCTCCCCTACACCCAAGGCACGATCAGCCTCAAAAGCTACATAACCGGCGCCGAACTGGTCAATTCGCTCATCAGCCAGTGCTCCTGGTTCATCCATGTCATGCCGTCCATCGCCACGCTGAAAGCCAACAGCCGGCGAGTGACGGACCTTGCCAACGCAATCGAGAACGTGCAGCGGCCGCGGGAATTCTACGGCCAGACCGGCCGCTCCGAGTTTCGCTATGGCGGCCAGCATGCCGTATTCGGCTTGGCCCTACGCAACCTGGAACTGATGCATCAGGGCCAGGACGCCGTACCGTTCCTGAAGGTTTCGGACATGCGTTTCCGGCGCGGTGAATGGACCTTCATGCGCGGCGAATCCGGCTGCGGCAAGACCAGCCTGGTCAAGGCGATCAATGGCCTCTGGCCGTATGGCCGCGGCGACATCGTCTTTCCCGAAGGCGTAAGGTCCTTCTACGCCGCGCAGGAAGTAAAGCTGCCGCACATTTCCCTGAAGCGGCTGGTATGCCTGCCTGGCTGCGCCGGGGAGTATTCCGACGCCGCGGTCGCGTCGGCGCTGCACAAGTCCGGCCTCGGCGATTTCATCGCGCATCTCGGCGATGAAACCAGCGACGGCAATATCTGGGACCAGGTGTTTTCCGGCGGCCAGAAACAGAAGCTGGTGCTCGCGCGCATCCTCCTGCTGCAGCCGGGCCTGCTCTTCCTGGATGAAGCGAGTTCGGCTCTCGACCCGGAGGCAAAGACGGCTTTCCACCAGGCGATCAAGGACAATTGTCCCGGCGTCACCGTGATCAGCATCATGCACGAGGCCACGCCGCCGAAATCGGCCGCCGGCGTCGAATTCTACACCAGCGTCCTGAGCATCGCCGACGGCGTTGCTTCGAAGAAGCCGCTCGTCCACACTCTCCCGATCGAGCTCACGTCGGCTCTCGTGCAGCCGCCGCCCAAGAAAGCCGACACCCGCTCTCCGGCGGAACTAGCGTCCCTGTTCAAGGGAAATTCGAGACGCTGAGCCGGCGCGGCAAAAGCTTGACTCTTCCGGAAATCGGCACCTTCTGGAAGGAGGCGACGGCGTTTGCCGTTGCGTTCGCTCGCGCCGGGGCAAACAATGATCCTGACGGTGAGATCGGGCAGGGGGAGTATCGATGCGGGCGATGAAATCGACGAGAACAGGAGCGGCGGAGGCGTCCCCGGCTTCCACGCCAAAGGCCGCGGCCGCTCCGTCGAACCGGTCGAGGCCGCCGGGCGTCAGCGTGCACGCCTCCGTCGCCAACGAGATCGGCCTCCGCATCGTGCGCGGCGACTATCCGCCTGGCGCGATTCTGCCCAACGAGGCGAAATGGGCCGAGACGTTCCAGGTCAGCCGCTCGGCCGTGCGCGAGGCGATCAAGATGCTGATGGCCAAGGGCCTGCTCAGTTCCCGGCCCAAGATCGGCAGTTGGGTCGAGCCGCGCGACCGCTGGAACCTGCTCGACCGCGATGTGCTCACCTGGTACGCGACCTCGCCGACGCGCGAATCGTTTCTGAAGACGGTCCAGGAATTCCGCCACATCATCGAGCCGGAAGCCACCGCGCTCGCCGCCGAGCGGCGCACTGACGAGCAGATGGCCGAGATCAGCGCCGCCTGCCGCGAGATGGGCGAGGCCACGTCCCTGACCCAGCGCACCCAGGCCGACACGCGCTTTCACTTGGCAATACTGCACGCCTCCGGCAACGAGCTTCTGGTGCCGCTCGGCGTGCTCATCGAATCGGCGCTCGCGCATCTCTTCGTTTTCGTCACGCGCGAGGCAAACGACCTCCGGCATGCGCAGACGCTGCACGAAAACATCGAGAAGGCGATCCGGCTGCGCCGCCCGGGGGCGGCGCGCACGGCTGTGAGGGAGCTTCTCGCCAACACCGACGAGATCATCACGCGGGTCTGAGGCGACCGGCAGGCAATCGCCTCCCGGTCGATGCTCCTCGCCTTACGCTGCGGTGTAGGCCGTCTTCACCGTGGTATAGAACTCGGCCGCATAGCGGCCTTGTTCCTTCGGACCGTAGCTCGAACCCTTGCTTCCTCCGAACGGCACGTGGAAATCGACGCCGGCGGTCGGCACGTTGACCATCACCATGCCGGCCTGCGCATTGCGCTTGTAGTGCGTGGCGTGCTTCAGGCTGGTGGTGACGATGCCCGAGGAAAGACCGAACGGCGTGTCGTTGGCCGTATGCAGCGCCTCCTCGTAGTCCTTGACCCGGATCACCGAAGCCACCGGGCCGAAAATCTCCTCGCGCGAGATCCGCATCTGGTTCGTCGCTTCCGTGAACAGCGCCGGCTGCAGGTAGAAGCCGGGCGTTTCGCGGGTAAGGCGTTCGCCGCCGAAGGCGAGCTTCGCGCCCTCTTCGCGGCCGATCGCCAGGTACTTCTCGTCCTGGCCCATCTGGCTCTCGTCGACCACCGGGCCGATATGCGTGCCGGCTTTCAGCGCATTGTCGACGACAAGGCCCTTCAGCCGCGCCGTCACCGCCTCCACGAACCGGTCATGGATGCCTTCCGTCACGATCAGCCGGGACGACGCCGTGCAGCGTTGCCCGGTCGAGAAGAATGCGCCGTTGACGGCGCATTCGACCGCGATGTCGAGATTGGCGTCGTCGAGTACGACCAGCGGGTTCTTGCCGCCCATTTCGAGCTGGAACTTGCGCATGTGCTCGACGCTCGCCGCCGCGACCCGCTTGCCCGTGCCGACCGAGCCGGTGAAAGTGATCGCGTCGATGTCCGGGCTGTCGAGCATCGCCTGCCCGACCACGGAGCCCTGGCCCATGATCAGGTTCATCACGCCTTTCGGCAGGCCGGCGCGGTGGAGGATGTCGACGATCGCCCACGAGCAGCCGGGCACCAGGTCCGCCGGCTTGAACACGACCGTGTTGCCGTAGCAGAGCGCCGGCGCGATCTTCCAGGCCGGGATCGCGATCGGGAAATTCCATGGCGTGATGATACCAACCACGCCGACAGCTTCGCGCGTTACCTCGACGCTGACGCCCGGCCTGACGCTGGGCAGTATCTCGCCGGCCAGCCTGAGCGCCTCGCCGGCGAAGAAATCGAATATCTGGGCGGCCCGCACCGTCTCGCCGATGCCCTCGGCCAGCGTCTTGCCTTCCTCGCGCGACAAGAGCCGCCCGAGTTCGTCCTTACGCGCGGTGATCTCGTCCGCCGTCTTGCGCAGCACCGCATGGCGCTCGAGCAGGCCCGAGCGCGACCAGGCCGGAAAGGCTGCCTTGGCCGCAGCGATCGCCGCCTGTGCGTCCGCCTTTGTGGCGCGGGCATATTCGCCGATCACGTCATTCGTGTCCGACGGGTTGATGTTCGGCACGGCCTCGCCGTCGACCCATTCGCCCCCGATCAGGTTCCTGAACAATTCGCTCATATCGATTTCCTTGCTTGGTGATGGCCTGCGCCGGCGGCGTGCGATGCATGCCGCGGTTCGAACGCAGGCTGGTTAGCGAGTTTCGCCCGTCAAGTCACGTCCGGATGCAACGGAACCGTGAAGCAGGCGCGAGAGTTCCGCTCAGACCCAGCCGCCGTCGACGATGAAATTCTGGGCCGAACACATCCTGGAATCGCTGGATCCCAGGAACAGGGCCATTCGCGCTATATCCTCCGGCATCACCCGGCCCGCCAGGCATTGGCTCTTGTCGATCAGTTCGTTGGCGGCGTCATCGACCCAGAGTTCTAGCTGGCGGCTGGTCATCACCCAGCCCGGAACCAGCGTGTTGACGCGTATGCCGTGTCTGCCCAAGTCGCGGGCGAACGACCGCGTCATGCCGTGGACCGCCGCCTTGGAGGCGGCGTAGATCGGATACCCGCCGCTTGCCATCATCCAGCCGACCGAGCCGAAATTGATGATCGAACCGCCGCCCGCCGCGATCATGCCTGGCGCGACCGCCTGTATGGCGAAGAACATGTGCTTCAGATTGACGGCGATGCGGCTGTCGAAATAGGCGGGCGTGACCTCGTCCCATTTGTGCCTGGTGTCGTTGGCGGCGTTGTTGACCAGCACCTGCGTCGGGCCCTGCACACCCTCGATCTCGCGCAGCGCCGCCCTGTAGCCGTCGGCGTCCGTGATGTCGCAGCGCCGGAAGGTCACCGATCCGCCGGCGGCGTTGAGTTCGGCGGCCAGCGCCTCGCCTTCCGCCTCCGCCAGATCGACGAAGCCGATCTTGGCGCCTTCTCCGGCATAGGCGCGTACGATCGCCTCGCCTATGCCGCTTGCGCCGCCCGAGATCACGACGGCCGCACCGGAGAGGCCCGGATAGCGGGCGAAGCTGGATTGCGTGCTCATATCGGAACCCTCACAGCGCCCGTACCTGGATCGAAACCGGCCGATCCACCACGAGCGGGTTGCGCAGCGGCAGGCCGAATGCCGGCGCTTCGATTTCGAAGACGTCGCCCGGCTCGGTCCTGACCCCGTCCGCGAAGGACAGCGTCGCCGTTCCGAACATGTGCACATGGATGTCGCCCGGCTGCCGGAACACCGGATACTTGAAATGGTGATGCTCCAGATTGGCGATCGAGTGCGACATGTTGCTCTCGCCCGACAGGAACGGCTTTTCCCAGAGGGTGCTTCCGTTGCGGATGATGCGCGACGAGCCGCGCGTGTCGGCCGGCAGTTCGCCGATCAGGATCTCGGGTCCGAACGATGCGTTGCGGAGCTTGGAATGGGCGAGATAGAGATAGTTCACCCGCTCGGTGACATGGTCTGAAAATTCGTTCGACAGCGCGAAGCCGACGCGAAACGGCGTGCCGTCGTCGCCGATGACGTAGATACCGGCGATTTCCGGCTCCTCGCCCGCGTCGCTCGCGAAATGCGGCGAGACCAGCGGCGCGCCGGGCGCCACCGCCATCGTGCCGTTGCCCTTGTAGAACCATTCGGGCTGCACGCCGATCTGACCCTTGGCGGGCTTGCCGCTCTCGATGCCCATGCGGAACATCTTCATCGAATCTGTCAGCGTCTCTTCGCCGTTCAGCTTCTGATGCATGGCGTCTCGCGCCGCGGCCGAGCCTAGATGGGTGAGGCCGGTGCCGGTTATGTGCAAGTGTGCGGGATCGGCGTGGCTGATCGGCGAGCGCAGCAGGCCCTTGCGGTACGCCGCTTCGAGATCGATCGTCTCGCCCAACCCTCGCGTTTCGATAAGCGCCGCGAGGCTAGAGCCGCTGCGCGCCGCTTCGAGAGCCAGAGAATAAACGCTCTTGGCGCTCCGCACGATCCGCGCCGGCCCGCCATTGCGGACGGCGACCTTGATGATCCCGGCCTCGTCCATCACTTCGGATATCAGCATCTCAACCTCCTTGAATCCGCCTCGGCCATCGGTCCGGCCCGAAAATTCGGCAAGCATTCCCGCCCGCCGGACGGCGATCCTCCGCCCGGCGAATGAAAGGCCCGTCCTGGTGTCGATCACGATCGTTCCGACCGGAACTACGGAACATGCCGCCGACATGCGCCGTCAATGATCGTATTCCGTTCGTTCCGGCCTTCAGGCCTTGTTCTTGTTGTAGACGTCGAACACCACCGCGCCGAGCAGCACCAGGCCCTTGATGACCTGCTGCCAGTCGATGTTGACGCCCATGATCGACATGCCGTTGTTCATGACACCCATGATGAAGGCGCCGATGACCGCGCCCGCGACCTGGCCGACGCCGCCCATGGCCGAAGCGCCGCCGATGAACACCGCCGCGATCACGTCGAGTTCGAAGCCGAGACCGGCTTTCGGCGTCGCCGTGTTGAGGCGTGCCGCAAAGATCAGGCCGGCAAGCGCCGACAGAACGCCCATGATGATGAAGATGTAGAAGGTCAGGCGTTCGGTCTTGATGCCCGAGAGCGCCGCCGCCTTGACGTTGCCGCCCATGGCGTAGACGCGCCGCCCGAACGTCATGCGCTTGGTGATGAAGACGAACAGCGCGATCAGCACGCCCATGACGATCAGCACGTTCGGCAGGCCGCGATAGGAGGCCATCATGTAGATCAGGAAGAGCACGATCGCCGAGATCACCGCATTCTTGATGACGAACAGCGCGAACGGTTCGGCTTCGTAGCCGTGGCTCTCGCGGTTCGCCCGGCTGCGCAGGCTGGACCAGAGCATGAGCGCGACAATGACGACGCCGATCAGAAGCGTGGTCGAGTGCAGCACCACGGCGCTTCCGGCAACAGGTTTTCCGGCGGCGTCGAGCGTTGGCTGGACGAGCGTCAACGGGCCGATCACGTCGGGAATGAAGCCGGCGGAGAGAAGCTGGAATTCCGGCGGGAACGGCCCGACCGACATGCCGCCCAGCAGCGCCAGCGACAGACCCTTGAAGACCAGCATGCCCGCCAGCGTGACGATGAAGGACGGGATCTTCATGTAGGCGATCCAGTAGCCCTGGCTGGCGCCGATCAGGCCGCCGACGAAAAGGCAGATCAACGTCGTCAGGATCGGATCGAGCTTGTATTGCACCATCAAGATCGCCGCGACCGCGCCGACGAAGCCCGAGACCGAGCCGACGGAAAGGTCGATATGCCCGGCGACGATGACCAGCAGCATGCCGAGCGCCATGATGATGATGTAGCTGTTCTGCAGCACCAGATTGGTCAGGTTCACCGGCTTGAACAGCACGCCATTGGTCTGCCACTGGAAGAACACCATGATCGCGATGAGCGCCAGCACCAGGCCGTAGTCGCGCAGATTGTCCTTGAGCGCCATCTGCGCCGAGGCCTTGGCGTTTCGTTCGGCATTGGTGAGCGTTTCGGTGCTCATGATGCTTTTCCTTCCCCGCGCACGATGGCGCGCATGATCTTCTCCTGGGACGCTTCGCTGCCGGCCATTTCGCCGACGATGCGCCCCTCGTTCATGACATAGATGCGGTCGCAGATGCCGAGCAGTTCGGGCATTTCGGAGGAGATGACAAGAATGCCTTTGCCTTCATCCGCGAGCTTGTTGATGATCGTATAGACCTCGTATTTGGCGCCGACATCGATGCCGCGCGTCGGCTCGTCGAGGATCAGCACTTCGGGGTCCGAAAACAGCCACTTCGACAGCACCACCTTTTGCTGGTTGCCGCCGGAGAGATTGCCGGTGGTCTGATAGACGCTCGAAGAGCGGATGTTGGTGCGCTTGCGATAATCGTTGGCGATGTTCAGCTCGCGCATGTCGTCGATGACGCCATTGTTCGCCACGCCCTTGAGATTGGCGATCGTGATGTTGTGCTTGATGTGGTCGATCAGGTTGAGGCCGAAGGTCTTGCGGTCCTCCGTCGCGTAAGCCAGGCCATGGGCCACCGCCTTGCCGACGGTCGAAGCGTCGATCTTCTTGCCGTGCAGGACGATTTCGCCGCTGACCCGCTGCCCGTAGCTCTTGCCGAAGACGCTCATCGCGAACTCGGTCCGCCCGGCGCCCATCAGCCCCGCAATGCCGACGACCTCGCCCTTGCGGACGCTGATGTCGACGCCCTTGATGACCTGCCGGTCGGCGTGGAGCGGGTGGTGGACGACCCAGTTCTTGACCTCGAAGATGGTCTCGCCGATCTTCGGCGTGCGCGTCGGAAAGCGGTCTTCCAGCGTGCGCCCCACCATCGAAGTGATGATGCGGTCTTCGCTGATGTCGTGCCGGTCGAGCGTCTCGATGGTGCGGCCGTCGCGCAGGATGGTGATGCGGTCGGCGACCTTGCCGACCTCGTTGAGCTTGTGGGAAATCAGGATGGAGGCGATGCCCTGCTTCTTGAACTCGACAAGCAGGTTGAGCAGCGCGTCGCTGTCCTTCTCGCTCAGGGATGCCGTCGGCTCGTCGAGGATGAGCAGCTTCACTTCCTTCGACAGCGCCTTGGCGATCTCGACGAGCTGCTGCTTGCCGACCCCGATATTGGTGATCAGCGTATCGGGATCTTCCTTCAGCCCGACCTTGGCCAGCAGCCCCGCCGCGCCGCGGCGGACCGCGTTCCAGTCGATGACGCCGTATGTGGCCCGCTCGTTGCCTAGATAGATGTTTTCTGCGATCGACAGCAGCGGAACCAGCGCCAGTTCCTGGTGGATGATGACGATGCCCTGCCGTTCGCTGTCATGGATGCCCTTGAAGTGGCATTCCTGGCCTTCGTAGTGGATTTCGCCTGTATAGCTGCCATGCGGATAAACGCCGGACAGCACTTTCATCAGCGTCGATTTTCCGGCGCCGTTCTCGCCGACGATGGCGTGGATTTCGCCGGCGCGGACATTGAGATTGACGTCCTGCAGCGCCTTGACACCGGGAAACGTCTTGGTGATGCCGCGCATCTCCAGAATGGTTTTTTCCATTGCTGAACTCTTGGCTTTCGGACGGCTGCGGCTGCCGCAACAATTGGGCGACCGGGGCCGCGCTATATAAAAGGACGTCAGTGCCCGAAGCCCCGCGAACGTGCGGGGCCTCGGTACTGGAGAGCTTACTTCAGCTCTTCGGCCTTGATGTAGCCGGAGCCGACCACGATCTCTTCGTAGTTCGACTTGTCGACCGACACGGGAACGAGGAGGTAGGACGGAACCACCTTCACGCCGTTGTTGTAGGTCTTGGTGTCGTTGATCTCCGGCGTGCCGCCGGACAGGACGGCGTCAACGAGGTTCGCCGTGACCTTGGCCAGTTCGCGCGTGTCCTTGAACACGGTCGAATACTGCTCGCCGGCGATGATGCCCTTCACGGACGGAACTTCGGCGTCCTGTCCGGTGACGACCGGCCAGGGCTGGTCTGCCGTGCCGTAGCCTACGCCGCGCAGCGACGAGATGATGCCGCGCGAGAGACCGTCATAGGGCGCGAGAACGCCGTCGACGCGGCTGCCGTCCGAGTAGTTGGCCGACAGGATGTTGTCCATGCGGGCCTGCGCGACGGCGCCGTCCCAGCGCAGCGTGCCGACTTTTTCCATGCCCATCTGGCCCGACTTCACGACGAGAACGCCCTTGTCGATCAGCGGCTGGAGTACGGACATCGCGCCGTCATAGAAGAAGAAGGCGTTGTTGTCGTCCGGCGAACCGCCGAACAGTTCGACGTTGAACGGACCCTGCTTCTCGGGATAGCCGAGGCCCTTGAGCATGGATTCGGCCTGGAGCACGCCGACCTTGAAGTTGTCGAACGTGGTGTAATAGTCGACATTGCCGCTGTCGCGGATCAGTCGGTCATAGGCGATGACCTTGACGCCCTTGTCGGCGGCCTGCTGCAGGACGGCCGAGAGCGTGGTGCCGTCGATCGAGGCGACGATCAGCGCCTTGACGTCCTTGGTGACCATATTCTCGATCTGCGCGAGCTGGTTCGGAATGTCGTCCTCGGCGTACTGCAGGTCGGTGCCGTAGCCCTTCTCCTTCAGCGCCGCAACGAGCGCATCGCCATCGCTGATCCAGCGCAGCGAGGATTTCGTCGGCATCGCGATGCCGACCGTGCCCTTGTCCTGGGCCTGTGCGGTGAACGTCATGGCTGCTAGGCCAAGCGCCAGCGCGCCAACCAACGTCTTGATGATCTTCACTGTATTCTCCCTTGTAATGGATGTTTGCCGCCGGCGATCCGGCGGTGCGCAAGTCTCCCGGTCGCGCAAAGGCGATCAGGCGCATAATCTAATTCGGTAGTCCTCCCATTGCGGTCTGCGGGCAGTGCTCCCTCACCGTGTGCGCGACAGGACGTCGCCACCGGTGTGCCCGCGACCGGCGCAAATTGGATTCTGATCGGTATAACTGTCAAATGCATTGTCTGCGCAATGATATGCTGATTTTGATATACCGGACACAGGAGAGGCGGAATGGCGAACGACGCGACCGGATCGATAATGCCCGAATGGGACGCCGGCGCCCTGTCGGAGGAGGGCGACAGGCTGCTGCGCAGCGGCCTCAAGCTGCAGCACATGCGCATGATCCTGGCCCTCGACGAACATGGCCAGATCAGCGCCGCCGCCAATGTGCTCAACGTCTCGCAGCCGGCGGCCTCGCGCATGATCGCGGAGATGGAGGACATTCTCGCCGTTCCGCTGTGCGAAAGGCTGCCGCGCGGCATCAGGCTCACGCCCTACGGCAACGCGCTGGCGCGGCGGGCGCGCGCGGTGCTGCTCGAAATGCGCGAGGTCGACCGCGAAATCTCGGACCTGAAGTCAGGCAAGGGCGGCTCCGTCTTCCTCGGCGCGGTCACCGCGCCCGCGATCGAACTGGCGGTTCCTGCGATCCGCAAGATCCGCACGCTCTATCCGCGCATCGAGATCAACGTGCAGATTGAGACCAGCAGCATGCTGGCGCGCGAGCTTCTCGCCTCGCGCCACGACTTCATCATCTCCCGCATACCCGACGAATTGAACCCGCGGCTGTTCGAAAGCCGGGTCATCGGCATCGAGAAGGCCTGCCTGATGGTGCGCCGTGGCCACCCGCTGGTGGCTGCCGCCGATCTCCGCCTCGAGCAGATGAACGGCTACGAATGGGTGTTTCAGCCAAGCGGATCGCTGCTGCGCCGCACCATCGAGAGCATTTTCATGAGCCACAACGTTCCCCTGCCGGACCGCGTGCTCAACACCAGTTCGGTGCTCCTGACCCTCGTCATGATCGCACAGTCCGACGCCATCGCGCCGATCGCGCTTGAAGTGGCGAAGTTCATCCGCAGTAGTGAAGGCCTCGGCGGCGCCATCGAGATCCTGCCTGTCCCGTTCGAAATCAACGTTCAGCCCTACAGCATGATCCGCGCCCGCAACCGGGCGCTCTCCGCCTCGGCGCAATTGCTGTATGATTATATTTTGCGCGAGATTCGCTGAACGATTCAGCCGGCATCGCGCTCAACGCCGGAATCCTGCATGCAAGTCCAACCGCTTCCCGAGGTTTTCGCGGCCACCGCCACGCCTCTGAATCTCGAACAGCGCCGCCGCCTGCGGCTGGGCTCGCTCCTGGCCAAGGCCGAGCGCGAAGGCGCCCGGCTGCAATTCTGGGCGCGCACCGCGGCATTGCTGGCGGTGGAGCTGTTCTTCGCCGTGTTCGGCAAATGGGACCCGGCGTCGGCCTTCACCTTCTCCACGATATTCGTCTTCTTCCTGATCGGACTCGTTTATTACCGGCTCGTGCAGAAAGGCTTCAGCCCGGTGTGGACAGGCGTCGTCTTCGGCACGCTCGACATGGTTCTGCTGACGCTCCTGCTCGTCGGCCCCAACCCGTTCGCCGAATTCGCGATGCCGCCGGCCATGAACATGCGCGAAGCCGGTTTCCAGTACCTGCTGATCTTCGTCTGTCTCGGCGCCCTGACGCTTTCCCCGCGGCTTGCAGCCTGGCTCGGCATCGCCGCGGCGATCTGCTGGACTGCGGCTATCGTCTGGGTGGTGATGCAGCCTAGCACCATCATCGCCCAGACCGCGCCGGAGAACATGCTGCTCGGCGAGCAGCTGCGGCTTTATTTCAATCCCAATTTCGTCGATGTGGTCGACCAGCTCACCCATGTGGTGGTCATCCTGATCATCACCGGGATCCTGGCAACCGTGGTTTCACGTTCGCGCAAGATGGCGGACGATTACACGACGGCCGAACGCGCCCGCTCCAACCTTGCCCGCCATTTCTCGCCCAATGTCGTCGACGAGCTGGCCTCGAACGACGAGCCGTTCGGCCCCGTCCGCCGCCAGGACGTCGCGGTGCTGTTTGCCGACATTGTCGGCTTCACCGCCTATTCGGAGGATCACCCTGCCGAGGAGGTGTTCGAGCTGCTGCGCACTTTCCACCGCCGCATGGAACAGGTGGTGTTCGACCACGGCGGCACCGTAGACAATTATATCGGCGACTGCATCATGGCGACATTCGGCGTGCCCCGTCCGGCGGAAGATGACGCGGTGCGCGCGCTGCGCTGCGCCCAGGCCATGGCCGCGGCGGTCGAGGAGTGGAACAGCAGCAGCCGCGCCAAAGGCAGGGCGCCGATCGACGTCCGCATCGGCTGCCAGTACGGACCGGTCGTGCTCGGCGCCATCGGCAGCGAGCGCAACCTATCGGTGGCCGTGGTCGGCGACACCTGCAACGTGGCAAGCCGGCTGCAGGCCATGTGCCGTGAACTCGACGCCGAAGTCTGCGTCGGCGCCGACCTTATCGAGGCGGTGAAGCAGGCCGGGGCGGAAGACGCGCTCGCCGGCATGGTCGAGCACGGCCCCATCCACGTCCGCGGCCGCGACCACGAGGTCGAGGTCTGGATCGCGCCGAAGCCGGTATTGGAAAATTCAGGCGTATTAATCGCGAGTTGACGCGCCGGAGAGCGATTGCCGAGCCGAATAGTCAATTCCTCTGGAATTCCAGAACAGGCGCACAGCCCGGCCGACCAGGTTCTCGTATGGAACCGTCCCTACATTGAATCGGCTGTCCATTGAGTTGTCGCGATTATCGCCCAGCATGAAGTAATGCCGGGCCGGCACGGTAAAAGGCCGGGTATCGTCTCCGATAGAACCGTCGGCGAAGTTTATGATTTCATATGAGATGCCATTCGGCAGAGTTTCCCGCTGCAATTTTGCGGAATTGACTTCGATTTCCTCCGCTGTGTAGCGCCCGATCTCATCTAGCGGGACCGCCACATCATCGATGTGGAGTACGCCGCCCATCATCTGAATTTTTTCGCCCGGAAGGCCAACGATCCTCTTGATGTAGTCGATGCCCGGATCCTGAGGGAGCTTGAAAACAGCGATGTCGCCTCTCTCTGGTTCTTTGCCGAAGAGACGTCCTTCGATCGGCAACAACCCGAAAGGGACGCTGTAGCGGCTATAGCCGTACGCCACCTTGGAGACGAAGAGATGATCGCCTTCCATAAGCGTAGGATTCATACTTCCGGCTGGGATCGAAAATGGCTGGACCAGGGCCGATCGGATGCCAAACGCCACCAGCCACGTCACAAGGCCGGCTAAAACCAGCACGGACAACCCATGGGAATACCATCGGGTTGGCTTGGACCGTCCCGCCAGTGGAACAACAAGGAACACGGATAAAATGCCGGCGCCAATGTCGGATAGGGCCACTGCGGATTGAATGTCCAAATCCAGGCCCGGGAGTATCGGCAGGCCGGAATAGCACAGATACAGGCCTGCCAACGAGATCGCGGCCAGGCTGAACAGCGCCAGCGCACCGCGGCCTATCCATAGAAATCCACCGAATGGACCGGCAAAAAACGAGACAAGCGCGGTCGACCACCATGACCGCGATGTTGTCTTACTCGGCATTCGTCCAGACCCCGTGATTCAGAGCCAAGTTCTTTCATCCGCCCAACAAAAAAGCGAGGCCTGGCCTCGCTCTTTTCCGCAACAATGCTTTTCAAGGCCAGGTTGGGCTACACCGCGTCCTGCAGCGTCGTCAGCTGAGCGAGGAATGCCTCGGCCCTGGTGCGCTCTTCGTCGCTCTTGGCGTCGGCGGCATCCTCGCGCGCCTCCTGGATGCGGCGGGCGAGATCGTCGCGATCGATTTCCGCGACCCGCACCGCCGATTCGGCGAGCAGCGTGCAGCCTTCCGGCAGTATGTCGGCGAAGCCGCCGAACACCACGTAGCGCTCCTCCCCGCCGCCTGCCGATTTCACGGTCACGACGCCGGGCTTGACCGTGGTCATCACCGGGGAGTGGTTGGCCAGAACCGTCATCTCGCCTTCCGCACCCGGAATGACGACATGCTCGACCTGTTCCGAAACGAGCAGCCGTTCGGGGGAGACCAGTTCGAATTTGAAAGCTTCAGCCATGTCATTTTAGCGAATAGGGAGTAGCGAATAGCGAATAGAAATTCGCCGCTGCTCTGATCCCTATTCGCTACTCCCTATTCGCTATTCGCTTGTCTTACGCCGCTTCCGCAGCCAGCCGCCGTGCCTTCTCGACCGCCATGTCGATGCCGCCGACCATGTAGAACGCCGCTTCCGGCAGATGGTCGTATTCGCCGTCGACCAGGCCCTTGAAGCTCTTGATCGTGTCTTCGAGCGGCACGAGCTGGCCCGGCGAGCCGGTGAACACTTCGGCCACGAAGAAGGGCTGCGACAGGAAGCGCTCGATCTTGCGGGCGCGGGCGACCGTCACCTTGTCCTCTTCCGACAGCTCGTCCATGCCCAGGATGGCGATGATGTCCTGCAGCGACTTGTAGCGCTGCAGGATTTCCTGGACGCGGCGGGCGACCTGATAGTGCTCCTCGCCGACGATCAGCGGGTCGAGCATGCGCGAGGTCGAGTCGAGCGGGTCGACGGCCGGGTAGATGCCCTTTTCCGAGATCGCGCGGTTGAGCACGGTCGTCGCGTCGAGGTGGGCGAACGAGGTCGCCGGCGCCGGGTCGGTCAGATCGTCGGCCGGCACGTAGATCGCCTGCACCGAAGTGATCGAGCCCTTGTGGGTGGTGGTGATGCGTTCCTGCATCTGGCCCATGTCGGTCGACAGCGTCGGCTGGTAGCCCACCGCCGAGGGAATGCGGCCGAGCAGCGCCGACACTTCCGAACCCGCCTGGGTGAAGCGGAAGATGTTGTCGACGAAGAACAGCACGTCCTGGCCCTGGTCGCGGAAATGCTCGGCGATGGTCAGGCCGGACAGCGCGACGCGGGCGCGCGCGCCGGGCGGCTCGTTCATCTGGCCGAACACCAGGGCGCATTTCGAGCCTTCGGTCGAGCCGTTGTTCTCGTGCGGGTCCTTGTTGACGCCCGACTCGATCATCTCGTGATAGAGGTCGTTGCCCTCGCGGGTGCGCTCGCCGACGCCTGCGAACACCGAATAGCCGCCATGCGCCTTCGCGACGTTGTTGATGAGTTCCTGGATGAGAACCGTCTTGCCGACGCCGGCGCCGCCGAACAGGCCGATCTTGCCGCCGCGGGCATAAGGCGCGAGCAGGTCGACGACCTTGATGCCGGTGACGAGGATCTGTGCTTCCGTCGACTGGTCGACATAGGCCGGCGCATCCTGGTGGATCGCGCGGCGCTGCTTTGTCACGACCGGGCCGGCTTCGTCGACCGGCTCGCCGATGACGTTCATGATGCGGCCGAGCGTCTCGTCGCCGACCGGAACGGTGATCGGCGAGCCCGTGTCATAGACGGCCTGGCCGCGCACGAGGCCTTCGGACGTATCCATGGCGATGCAGCGGATGGTGTTTTCGCCGAGGTGCTGCGCCACTTCGAGAACGAGCCGGTTGCCGCCGTTCATCGTCTCCAGCGCATTCAGGATCGGCGGCAGATCGCCGTCGAACTGCACGTCGACGACGGCGCCGATAACCTGCGACACGCGGCCGGCCGGGCCTTTGGCCATCATCGCAGTTGCGCCGGATTTTGCCGCCGCCGGCTTTGCAGCGGCAGCCTTTGCCGGGGCTGCCTTGGCGGCCGCGGCAGGAACCTTCACGGCCGCTGTCTTGACCGGCGCCGCCTTCTTTGCCGCGGGGGCCTTCGCCGCCGGAGCCGCTTTCGGAGTAGCTGCTTTAGCCATGGTGATAACCTCTGTGTCCGTTCCCTGTTTCACATGATCGCGTCCGCAACGATTTGCGGGCCTCCGCGATCATGTGGCTAGAGCGCTTCCGCGCCCGAAATGATTTCGATCAGTTCCTTGGTGATCTGCGCCTGCCGCTGGCGGTTGTAGGTGATCGTCAGCTTGTTGATCATGTCGCCGGCGTTGCGCGTCGCGTTGTCCATGGCACTCATCTTGGCGCCCATCTCGCCGGCCGCATTTTCGAGCAGGGCGCGAAAAATCTGCACCGAGATGTTGCGCGGGATGAGGTCGGAAAGGATTTCGCCCGGTTCCGGCTCGTATTCGTAGACCGCATTGCCCCCTGCCGTCTCCGGCTCCGTGGCGGCGACGATCGCCCCGGCTGGGATGATCTGCTGTGCCGTCGGAACCTGGCTGATCACCGACTTGAATTCGGAATAGAACAGCGTGCAGATGTCGAAGGCGCCTTCGTTGAACAGCGCTATCACCTTCTTGGCGATGGCGTCCGCGTTGACGAAGCCGAGCGTCTTGACCTCGCGCAGGTCGACGCGCTCGATGATCAGCGCGCCATATTCGCGGCGCAGGATGTCGTAGCCTTTTTTGCCGACGGTGATGATCTTCACCGTTTTGCCGTCTGCCAGAAGCTTGCGGACATGCTCGCGGGCAAAGCGCGCGATCTGGGAGTTGAAGCCGCCGCAGAGGCCGCGCTCCGCCGTGCAGACGACCAGCAGATGCGTGTCGTCGCTGCCGGTGCCGCTCATCAACTGCGGCGCATCGCTGCCGCCGGCGCTGCTGACGGCCTGCGCGATGTTGGCCAGCACCGCGCCCATGCGCTGCGAATAGGGACGCGCGGCTTCCGCGGCTTCCTGCGCGCGGCGCAGCTTCGCCGCGGCGACCATCTGCATCGCCTTGGTGATCTTCTGCGTCGCCTTGACCGAGGCGATACGGTTGCGAAGGTCTTTTAAGGAAGCCATGCCCTATCCGTGCAATCAGGCGAAGTTTTTCGCGTAGGCGTCGATATGGCTCTTGAGCTGCGTGCGCAGCTCGTCCGACAGCGCCTTCTCCTTGCGGATGCCGTCGAGCACTTCCTTGCCGTCCGAGCGCATATGCGCCAGCAGGCCCTGCTCGAACTTGCCGACCTGGTTCAAGGCGAGCTTGTCGAGATAGCCGTTGACGCCGGCGAAGATCACCGCGACCTGCTCTTCCGTCTTCAGCGGCGAGAACTGCGGCTGCTTCAGGAGTTCCGTCAGACGCGCGCCGCGGTTGAGCAGGCGCTGCGTGGCGGCGTCGAGGTCGGAGCCGAACTGCGCGAAGGCCGCCATTTCACGGTACTGCGCGAGTTCGCCCTTGATCGAGCCGGCGACCTGCTTCATCGCCTTGATCTGCGCCGACGAACCGACGCGCGACACCGACAGGCCGACGTTCACCGCCGGGCGGATGCCCTGGAAGAACAGGTTGGTCTCGAGGAAGATCTGGCCGTCGGTGATCGAGATCACGTTGGTCGGAATATAGGCCGACACGTCGTTGGCCTGCGTCTCGATGACAGGCAACGCCGTCAGCGAACCGCCGCCATTGTCGTCGTTCAGCTTGGCGGCGCGCTCCAAGAGGCGCGAATGCAGGTAGAAAACGTCGCCCGGATAGGCTTCGCGGCCCGGCGGGCGGCGCAGCAGCAGCGACATCTGGCGATAGGCCACGGCCTGCTTCGACAAATCGTCGTAGCTGATCAGCGCATGCATACCGTTGTCGCGGAAATATTCGCCCATGGCGCAGCCGGCGAAGGGCGCCAGGAACTGCATCGGCGCCGGATCGGAAGCGGTGGCGGCGACAATGATCGAATATTCGAGCGCGCCGCGCTCTTCCAGAACCTTCACGAACTGCGCGACGGTCGAGCGCTTCTGGCCGACGGCGACATAGACGCAGTAGAGCTTTTCCTTCTCCGGGCCGGTCTGGTGGATGGCCTTCTGGTTCAGGATCGTATCGAGGATGATCGCGGTCTTGCCGGTCTGGCGATCGCCGATGACCAGCTCGCGCTGGCCGCGGCCGACGGGGATCAGCGCGTCGATAGCCTTGAGGCCGGTCGACATCGGCTCGTTGACCGACTTGCGTGGGATGATGCCGGGCGCTTTCACGTCGACGCGGCGGCGTTCGGTGGCGACGATCGGACCCTTGCCGTCGATCGGGTTGCCGAGCGCGTCGACAACGCGGCCGAGCAGGCCGGGGCCGACGGGCACGTCGACGATCGAGCCGGTGCGCTTGACGGTATCGCCTTCCTTGATGTCGCGGTCGTTGCCGAAGATGACGACGCCGACATTGTCGCTTTCGAGGTTCAGCGCCATGCCGCGGATGCCGCCCGGGAACTCGACCATCTCGCCGGCCTGGACGTTGTCGAGGCCGTAGACGCGAGCAATGCCGTCGCCGACGGACAGAACCTGGCCGACTTCGGAGACTTCCGCCTCCTTGCCGAAGTTCTTGATCTGGTCTTTCAGAATTGCGGAAATTTCCGCGGCGCGGATGTCCATCAGCCGACCTCTTTCAGTGCGAGCTTGAGCGAATTGAGTTTGGTTTTGAGCGAGGTGTCGATCTGGCGCGAGCCGATCTTGACGATGATGCCGCCGAGCAGCGAGGGATCGACGGTGACTGCGATCGAGATTTCCTTGCCGGCGACGCCCTTGAGCGCGGCCTTGAGTTCCTTCTCCTGCGCCGGCGTCAGCGCATGGGCCGAAGTCACTTCGGCCGAAACCTCGCCGCGTTCGGCGGCGGCGATCTGGCGGAATGCCTTGATCATTGCCGGCACCGCGAAAAGGCGGCGGTTCTTCGCCACGACCCGCAGGAAATTGCCGACCAGGCCGGTGATCTTCGCCTTGGCGGCGATGGCCGCGATCGCCTTGAACTGTTCATCCGATGAAAACACCGGGCTGCGGATCATCCGGGTCAGATCGGCACTGCCGGCCAGCAATGCCTCGAACCGGCCGAGGTCGGCTTCGACCTGGGAAACCGCCTTCGCCTGGGCCGCGAGTTCGTAGAGCGAACCCGCATAGCGTTCGGCAACTCCGGAGATTGGCGAGCTAGACTGTGCCACGGACCGTCTTTTCTCTTGTCTGACAGGCCGCAAGATTGTTGGCGCGAGTCTGGAACTCTGGCTAAATCTTTGACCTTACTGCGATTTTTTTCTCAGCGGGCATGCGCGCAGCGCGTCCCCGAGCGAAAGTCGATTGCCGTCTAGCACAGGCCTTTACCGACCGCAACACGTTGCCGGACGGGCATTTGGGCAGTTTTGTCGCAGCCCTGCGAAGACCGCGCGGAGACGCGCTGGATTCATTGCAGGAGGCCGAAGGCGAAGCCCAGCGGAAGCGCCGCAAGCACGAAGTCGACGAGCACGAAAATCCAATTGTAGAGCGTGTTGCCGCGGTCCGACAGAATCGACACCAGCCGCCCGAACGCGGTGAACAGCCACGAAAAACCGAGCGCCATGTAGAGCAGCGGCTGCGCCAGGAGGATGCAGCACAGGCCGACGCCGAGATAGAAGCCCGACATTGTGGCGCGCCCTTCCGCCACCGCTTCGGGGTGCGCCTCGGTCGTCTGCAGCCGCAACGCCCTGAACGACAGGCGCGGCGCGAAAAAGAACATCAAGCCGAGCAGCACGGTCACGGCCGCCGAAGACCACGCCAGCCACTCGCCTTGGCTCACCGGCCACGGAAATGCGAATTCCATCGTCGTCCCCTCCAGAATCGCTCGAACCGCTGCCATACTATCGATCGGCAGCGACTTCGCCAGATGGCTCGGAGCGCGATGGAGGAACCATGGTGGCCCAAAAGATTCCGGAGAGGCTGAGCTGGGCGGTCGAGGAACTGAAAATCGCCGGCCACGAGCGGTTGCTGGAGATCGGCTGCGGCCGCGGCGTGGCCGTTTCCCTCATCTGTCCCCTGCTGTCCTCCGGAACGATCACGGCAATAGACAGGTCGGCAACCGCCATCGACGCCGCCCGGCTCAGGAACGAAGATCACGCCGCCGCCGGCAAGGCTTCCTTCCGGCACATCGCCTTGGAGGATATGACAGACCCGGCGCAATCCTTCGACAAGATCTTCGCCGTCAACGTCAATCTGTTCTGGCTCGACGCCGAGATGGGCCTCGATGTCGTGCGGAAGCTGCTCGCGCCGGGCGGAACGCTCTTCCTCTTCTACGAACCGCCATCGCTAGCGGGACGCAAGCAGGCCGAGGCGAAGCTCCTCGCCAACCTCGAAGCCAACCGCTTCGAGGTGCCGGAGGTGATCGAGTCGGATGCCAGTCGTTCAAGCCTGTTCGGCGTCATCGCGAGGCCGGTCAGAAACAGCGCATAGTCACAAAAAGCTCTGCGGATCGATGTCCACCTGAACCCGCACCGAGCCGCGCAGCTTCGGTCCGTTGGCCAGCATGACGCGCAGAAAACCCTGCATATCCGAGCGGCGTTCGCCCTGCACCAGAAGCCGGAACCGATGGCGTCCGCCGATCAGCGCCAGCGGCGCCTCCGCCGGCCCAAGCACATGGATGTCGCTAGCCGCCGGCGCGGCCCGCCTCAATTGCCGCGCATGCGCTTCGGCCTCGGCCCGCGTGGCGGCGCTGACTATGATGCCGGCCAGCCGGCCAAAGGGCGGCAGCCCGGCCTTTTCGCGCTCCGCAATCTCGCGCTCGTAAAATGCTTCGGCATCGCCCGACACGATCGCCCGCATCACCGGGTGATCGGGCTGGAACGTCTGCAGCAGCCCGAGGCTTTTCTTGCCGGTCCGCCCGGCTCGGCCCGTGACCTGGCTCAGCAGTTGAAAGGTCCGCTCGGCGGCGCGCGGATCGCCATTGGCGAGGCCGAGATCGGCGTCGACCACCCCGACCAGCGTCATGTTGGGAAAATTGTGCCCCTTGGCCACCAGTTGCGTGCCGATGACGATGTCGGCCTCGCCCTTGGCGATCGCTTCCAGTTCGAGCCTGAGCCGCTTCACCCCGCCCATGATGTCGGATGACAGCACGATCGTGCGCGCATCGGGAAAATGCCCGACCACCTCCTCGGCGATCCGCTCCACCCCCGGCCCGCAGGCGACGAGATGGTCGAGCGCGCCGCATTCCGGGCAGGCCTCCGGCCGCTTTTCATTGTGTCCGCAATGGTGGCAGACGAGCTGTCCGCGAAAGCGGTGCTCGACCAGCCAGGCAGAACAATCCGGGCACTGGAAGCGATGGCCGCAGACCCGGCAGAGCGTCAGCGGCGCATAGCCGCGACGGTTGAGGAAAAGCAGCGACTGCTCGCCCCGGCTAAGCGTCTCGCGCACATGGCCGATGAGGATCGGCGACAAATAGCCGCCCCGCGCCGGCGGAGCGCGGCGCATGTCGATCGCCTTGATGTCGGGAAGTGCTGCTTCCGCGAAACGCGCCGGCAGCGCCACGCGGGCGTAGCGGCCCTGGCTCGCATTGACCCTGCTTTCGATGGACGGCGTCGCCGAGGCCAGCACCACCGGAAAATCGCCGATATGCGCCCTCACCACCGCCATGTCGCGCGCATTATAGAAGACGCGATCCTCCTGCTTGTAGGCAGGGTCGTGCTCCTCGTCGACGACGATCAGCCCGAGATCCCTGAACGGCAGGAACAGCGCCGAGCGCGCGCCCGCCACCACCCTGACGCCGCCTTCCGCCACTTGCCGCCAGACCTTTTCGCGCATGCGTGGCGCGAGGTCGGAGTGCCACTCGGCCGGCTTCGCGCCAAACCTGTCCTGGAACCGCTCGAGGAATGCCTGGGTCAGCGCGATTTCCGGCAGCAGGATCAGCACCTGCTTGCCTTTTAACAGCGCCGCCGCAACCGCCTCGAAATAGACTTCGGTCTTGCCCGAACCGGTCACGCCGTCGATCAGCGTCACGCCGAATGCGCCCTTTGCGCCGGATTCGCGCAAGGACGCTGCCGCCTTCTCCTGATCGCCGGTCAAAGCGGCCGCCGCAAAGCCCGGGTCGGGTGCGGCGACGATCGGCCGCGGCGGGATCATCGCCGTCTCGAACACCCCCTGCGCCTTCAGGCCGTCGATTACCGTCGACGAAACGCCGGCCGCATGCGCCAGCCCGGAGCGGGTCCAGGCCAACCCGTCGGCGGCCATCTCCAGGACACGTAAGCGAGCGGCGGTCATCCTGTCGGGCTCGGCGTCGGTCCTTATCAGCCCTTCGATCCACGGTTCCGGGTCGAAAGCCTCCGGCGCGCGCAAGATCATCCGCGCCACCATTCCGGGCGCCGAAAGCGTATAGGTCGCGATCCAGTCGACGAAACGGCGCATCTCCCTGCTGATCGGCGGGCAGTCGAACGCCTGCTCGATCGGCCGAAGCTTCCTCGCGTCGACCGTCTCGCATGCCGAATCCCAGACGATGCCCGCCACCTGCCGCGGTCCGAGCGGCACGCGCACGATCGAGCCCGGCTCGACATGCATCCCGGCCGGCACCGCATAGGTGTAGGGCCGCTCGGCCGGCATCGGCACGAGAACGGGTACGGCAAGCAGTGGGTGCGAATCTTGTTTCATTGCGCGTGACCTTGCCCGGACTTTCGGCTAGAGCAAAGTCCAACCCGCCCGGCGCCCTCGTGCGGCGCATGTCAATTTGCCAGGGAGACTGCCATGAAATTCTTCGTCGACACCGCCGACGTGAAGGAAATCCGCGAACTCAACGATCTGGGGCTGCTCGACGGCGTCACCACCAATCCATCGCTGATCCTGAAATCCGGCGGCAACATCACCGAAGTCACTCGGGAGATTTGCAGCATCGTCGAAGGTCCGGTCTCGGCCGAAGTCGTCGCCACCGAATACAAGGAGATGATGCGCGAAGCCGAGGTGCTGTCGAGGATCGCCGACAATATCTGCATCAAGGTGCCGCTTACACTCGACGGCCTGAAAGCCTGCAAGGCGATCACCGGCGACGGCCGCAAGGTCAATGTCACGCTCTGCTTTTCGGCCACCCAGGCGCTGCTCGCCGCCAAGGCCGGCGCCACCTTCATCTCGCCCTTCATCGGCCGCATCGACGACATGGGCGTCGATGGCATGGAACTGATCGGTGAGATCAAGATGATCTACGACAATTACAATTTCGATACGGAAATCCTCGCCGCGTCGATTCGTACGGTCAATCATGTCAAGCAAGCAGCAATGATCGGAGCTCACGTCGCCACCGTTCCGCCTGCGACGTTGAAGGCTCTGGTCAAGCATCCGCTGACCGACAAGGGGCTGGAAGCCTTCCTCTCCGACTGGGCCAAGACCGGCCAGAAGATCGGCTGATTCAGCCCTAAACGCGGCGCGGTTTTCCGCGCCGCGCCTGCCTCGCAGTTGTGCCCGCCGGCACTCAGGCGACGACGTTGACGATCCGCTGCGGCACCACGATCACCTTGCGCGGCGCCTTGCCCTCGAGCGCCTTCTGCACGAAATCGAGCGCCAGCGCCGCCTTCTCCACCGCGCCTTGGTCAGCGTCGCGGGCGATCGTCAGGTCGCCGCGCTTCTTGCCGTTGATCTGCACGGGATAGACCACGTCGTTGTCGACCGTCAGCGCAGGATCGAATTCCGGCCATGGCCGGTTCGCCACGAAACCTTCGCCGCCAAGTGCTGCCCAGCACTCCTCGGCCAGATGCGGCATCATCGGCGCGATCATCACGACCAGCATCTCCAGCGCCTGCCGGGCGGCCGCAGCCATCGCCGGCGACGCCTTGCCCGCCGCCACTTCGGCCAATGGCCCTTGCAGCGTGTTGGACAGTTCATAAATGCGCGCGACCGCCTTGTTGAATCCGAGCCTGTCGATCTCTTCGCCGACAGCCTTCACCGTCCTGTGCGCAGCCTTGGAAACCGCCCCGGCCTCGCCTTCGCCTGCGGATTCCGGCGCAACTCCGGCAAGCGCCGGCGCGGCTTCTGAAACCAGCCGCCAGATGCGCTGCACGAAGCGATGCGCCCCTTCCACGCCGGCTTCCGTCCAGATCACATCGCGCTCCGGCGGCGAATCCGACAGCATGAACCAGCGCGCCGTGTCGGCGCCGTAGCTGGCGATGATGTCGTCGGGATCGACGACGTTTTTCTTCGACTTCGACATCTTCTCGATCGCGCCGATCTCGATCTCTGCGCCGGTCGCAAGCAGCGTCGCGCGGCGCTTTCCGTCCGTCTCCTCGATCTTGACCTCGGCTGGCTGCACCCAGCCCTTCGGGCCCTTGTAGGTTTCGTGCACCACCATGCCTTGGGTGAACATGCCCGCGAACGGCTCCTTCACCTGGTTCAGATGGCCGGTGATCCGCATCGCCCGCGTGAAGAAGCGCGAGTAGAGCAGATGCAGGATCGCGTGCTCGACGCCGCCGATGTACTGGTCGACCGGCAGCCAGCCGTTCTTGCCGTCGACGGCCGACAGTGTGGTCGGCGCCTCGTCGTTCCACGGATCGGTGAAGCGCGCGAAATACCACGATGAATCGACGAACGTATCCATCGTATCGGTGTCGCGCCGGGCCGGCTTGCCGCATTCCGGGCAGTCGACATGTTTCCAGGTCGGATGGTGGTCAAGCGGGTTGCCCGGCTTTTCGAACGACAGATCGTGCGGCAGTTCGACAGGCAGCGCCTTGGCCGGCACCGCGCCGCAAGCGTCGCAATAGATCACCGGGATAGGCGCACCCCAGCAGCGCTGGCGCGAGATCAGCCAGTCGCGCAGCCGGAACTGCACCTTGCGTTCGCCCTGCGGCCGGTTGCCGACGGTCACGCCGGACAGCCGCGTCGCCACCTCCTCGAATGCCCTTTCCGGCGTCATGCCGTCGAGAAAGCGCGAATTGATCATCACGCCGTCGTCGACATAGGACTCATCGATGATCTGGAAGGTTTTCGCGTCAGCGTCGGCCGGCATCACCACCGGAACCACCGGCAGGCCATATTTGTTGGCGAAGTCGAGGTCGCGCTGATCGCCGGACGGGCAGCCGAATATGGCGCCGGTGCCGTAGTCCATCAGCACGAAATTCGCGACATAGACCGGCAGCGTCCATTCCGGATCGAAAGGGTGAACGACGCGAATGCCCGTGTCGAAGCCCCTCTTCTCGGCAGTTGCGATCTCAGCCGTCGACGTGCCGCCGCGCTTGATCTCCTTGATGAAGGCGGCCAGTTCGATATCGCCATCCGCGGCCTTCTTCGCCAGCGGATGGTCGGCGGCGATCGCCATGAACGAGGCGCCGAAAATCGTATCCGGACGCGTCGTATAGACTTCGAGCTCGGTCTCGCCTGCCGGCGCTGTTTCCTTCGCCAGCGGCCAGCGGATCAGCATGCCTTCCGAGCGGCCGATCCAGTTCGCCTGCATCAGCTTGACCTTTTCCGGCCACTTGTCGAGCGTGTCGAGGCCTTCGAGCAGTTCCTGCGACATCGACGTGATCTTGAAGAACCATTGCGTCAGGTCGCGCTGCTCGACCAGCGCGCCGGAGCGCCAGCCGCGGCCGTCTATGACCTGCTCGTTGGCGAGCACGGTCATGTCCTCCGGGTCCCAGTTGACCTTGGCGGATCTGCGCTCGGCCAGCCCGGCCTTCCAGAAATCCAGGAACATGCGCTGCTGGTGCTTGTAATAGGACGGATCGCAGGTGGCGAACTCGCGCGACCAATCCCACGACAGGCCCATCGTCTTCAGCTGGCCTTTCATCGTCTCGATGTTGGCGTAGGTCCAGTCGCGCGGATTGACCTTGTTGTCGCGCGCCGCGTTCTCCGCCGGCAGGCCGAAGGCATCCCAGCCTATCGGGTGCAGCACGTTGAATCCCTTGGCGCGGCGATAACGCGCCACCACGTCGCCCATCGCGTAGTTGCGGACGTGGCCCATATGGATGCGCCCGGACGGATAGGGAAACATCTCCAGCATATAATATTTCGGGCGCGGGTCGTCGTTCTTCGTCTCGAACAGCTTTTCCCCGTTCCAGGCCTTCTGCCATTTGGGTTCGGACGCGCGCGGATTGTATCGTTCGGTTGCCATGACCGGTTTTTCACTTAAAAGACGTGCGGATTGACGGACGGGCGGACCTTCACCACGGTTTGCCGGACCCGTCAACACCATGGCCCACTACGGCGGCGGACGACAACCGGGATATATGGACATGGCGGATGCGGTCGAACAGCTTGCCGCGGTAAGGACGAAAATCGCCGCCGCCGAGCGGCAGGCCGGCCGCGAGCCCGGTTCGGTGACGCTGGTCGCCGTGACGAAGACCTTCGGCGCGCCCGACATAAACCCCGTTCTTTTGGCCGGCCAGCGCGTCTTCGGCGAGAACCGGGTCCAGGAAGCGCAGGGCAAATGGCCGGCGCTGAAGGTCGAATTCCCCGATGTGGAGCTTCATCTCATCGGCCCGCTCCAGTCGAACAAGGCGAAGGAGGCCGTGGCGCTGTTCGATGTCATCGAGACGGTCGATCGCGAGAAGATCGCGGCAGCACTTGCCGCCGAAATCCGCAAGCAGGCCAAGGCGCCGCGGCTTTTCGTCCAGGTCAACACCGGCTCCGAACCGCAGAAGGCCGGCATAGAACCGCGCGAGGCGGTCGCGTTCGTCGGCCGCTGCCGCAATGTCCACGGCCTCGCCGTCGAGGGGCTGATGTGCATTCCGCCGCTGGACGAGAACCCCGGCCCGCATTTCGCGCTCCTTGAAAAACTGGCGCGTGAAGCCGGCGTCAAGAAGTTGTCGATGGGCATGTCCGGCGACTACGAACTCGCCATTGCCTTCGGCGCGACGAGCGTGCGGGTAGGCAGCGCGATCTTCGGAAGCCGCTAGACGCCTGATCCGTACTCTCGGGGCGGCAGCGCCGCCTATAACCGCACGTTCTCGACCAGGAAATCGAGGAAGGCACGGACCCGCGCCGGCAGGTGCTTGCCCTGGCCGACATAGACGGCGTGGACCGGCTCGTCGTCGCCGGGATTGAACTCTTCGAGCAAGGGAACCAGCCGCCCCGCCGCGATGTCAGGGCCGACGTGCCAGAGAGCGTGCCGGGCGATGCCGCCGCCGGCGAGCGCCATTAGCCGCATCGATTCGCCGTCGCTTACCAGCGACTTGCCGGACGGCATGACGCTGACCGGCCGGCCTTGGCGGTCGTGGAAATGCCAGCCCTCGACGAGACGCGAAAAGCAGAAGCCCAGCACGTTGTGACGGTGAAGATCGGCCGGCGTTTCCGGCCTGCCATGCTTTTCGAGGTAGGAGGGTGACGCGACCACCACCATACGGCTCTGGCCGAGCTTGCGGGCGACGAGGCTCGACTCGGCGAGCGGGCCGGCGCGGATCGCCAGGTCGGCGCGCTCCTCGAGCAGATCGACGACGCGATCGGTGAGCGACAGGTCGATCGAGATTTCCGGGTTGAGCTCCAGGAATTTCGGGATCAGCGGGACCAGTTTGTGCTGGCCGAACGGCACCAGGCAATTGACGCGCAAGCGTCCGCGCGGCGCTGCCCCCGCCGCTGCCTCGCGCTCCGCCGCCGCGATCTCGGCCAGGATGCGCAGCCCGCTCTCATAGAAGGCGACGCCTTCCGGCGTAACCTGCAATTTGCGGGTCGAGCGGCGCACCAGGCGGGCGCCGAGCCTGTTCTCCAGCCGCGCGATCAGCTTGCTGACCGCCGAAGGCGTCATCCGCAATTCGCGCGCCGCAGCGGAGAAGCTCTGCTCCTCGACGACACGCACAAAAACTTCGATCTCGCCGGAACGGTTTATTTCGGGCCTCGCCATTCGTGAATTTATTTCACAGAAAATGTGCCTTGATCAAGGCTGGTTCACAGCCGGCAGGGTCACGATCTTTCGAAAACGGCGCGGGGGGACGCGGCGCCTACGAAAAGGAAGGGACCCGCCAGATGCCTCTCGCTCTCTACGCCCTCACTGCCGGCGCCTTCGGCATCGGCGTTACCGAATTCGTCATCATGGGCCTGCTGCTCGATGTCAGCGCCGATCTCGGCGTCTCGATCTCGGCGGCCGGCATGCTGATTTCCGGCTATGCGCTCGGTGTCGTGGTCGGCGCCCCGCTGCTCGGCGCCATCTCCGGCCGCTGGTCGAAGAAGACGCTGCTGACGAGCCTGATGGTCGTCTTCACCGTCGGCAATCTCGCCTGCGCGCTGGCGCCCGACTACTGGACGCTGATGGCCGCCCGCGTGCTCACCGCGTTCGCCCATGCTTCGTTCTTCGGCGTCGGCTCGGTCGTCGCCACCGGTCTGGTGCCGGCCAACAAGAAGGCCTCGGCCATCGCCGTGATGTTCACCGGACTGACCGTCGCCAACATCCTCGGCGTGCCGTTCGGCACCTGGCTCGGCCAGGCCTATGGCTGGCGTTCGACATTCTTGGCCGTCACGCTGGTCGGGGTGATCGCCATCGCGGTCATCGCGCTTCTGGTTCCGCGCGACAATCCGGCTGGCGGTTCGGAAGAGAGTTCGGAAGGAGTGCTCCCCGTGCTCGGCCGCCGCGCCGTGCTGCTCGGCCTCGCAACCACCGTGCTTTCCTGGGTCGGCGTCTTCGCCGGCTTCACCTACATCGCGCCGATCCTGACCCGGATCACCGGTTTCTCCGAGGCCGGCGTGTCGCCGATCCTGCTGGTCTTCGGCGGCGGCCTCGTCATCGGCAATCTGCTCGGCGGGCGGTTTGCCGACCAGAGGCTGGTGCCGACGATGCTGGGCAGCCTCGCCGCGCTGTCGGTCGTGCTGTTCGCCATGACCTTCGCCATCCACAGCCAGGTGCTGGCGGTCGTCGCGATCGGGTTGTTCGGCGCCGCCGCCTTCGCCACCGTCGCGCCGCTGCAGATGTGGGTGCTGGACAAGGCCGAGGGCGCCGGCCAGGGCCTCGCCTCGTCGTTCAACATCGCCGCCTTCAACCTCGGCAACGCCATCGGCGCCTGGCTCGGCGGTTTCGTCATCGACCATGGTCCAGGCCTCGGCGCGGTCACCTGGGTTGCAGGGCTGGTCCCGCTCGCAGCGATCGCCGTCGCGCTCGCTGCCCTGCGCCTTGAGGCACGCGACGAACGCCTAGTTCCCGCCGCCGCCTGCCCCGACGCTGCGGAATGATTGCAACGCACCGGCCCGAACGGACGCCGGCGAGAATCGCTGCTACTGAACCACCTCCGAAACGAAAAGGAATTTTACCATGGAATACAGACGTCTTGGCGCATCCGGCCTCAAGGTGCCGGCCCTCAGCTTCGGTGCAGGAACCTTCGGCGGTTCGGGACCGCTTTTCGGCGCCTGGGGCACCAGCGACGCCAGGGAGGCGCGGCGGCTGATCGATATCTGCCTCGAAGCGGGCGTCAACCTCTTCGACACCGCCGATGTCTATTCAAACGGCGCCTCGGAAGAGGTGCTCGGCGAGGCCATCAAGGGACGCCGCGACGCCGTGCTCATCTCTACCAAGACCTCGCTGCCGATGGGCGACGGGCCAAACGATGCTGGCTCTTCCCGCTCCCGCCTCATCAAGGCAGTCGAGGACGCGCTGCGGCGGTTGGGCACTGGCTATATCGACCTCCTGCAACTGCATGCCTTCGACGCTGGGACGCCGATCGAGGAGGTTCTGTCGACGCTTGACGGTCTCGTGCGTGCCGGCAAGCTCCGCTATATCGGCGTATCCAATTTCTCCGGCTGGCAGGTGATGAAATCGCTCGGACTGGCCGACAGGCACGGCTGGCCGCGCTACGTAGCGCATCAGGTCTACTATTCGCTGCTCGGCCGCGACTACGAATGGGAATTGATGCCGCTCGGGCTCGACCAGGGCGTGGGCGCGCTGGTGTGGAGCCCGCTCGGCTGGGGACGCCTGACCGGCAAGATTCGCCGCGGCCAGCCGCTGCCGGAAGGAAGCCGGCTGCACGAGACGGCAAGTTACGGGCCGCCGGTCGACGACGATCATCTGTTCCGGATCGTGGACGCGCTCGACGCGGTGGCCGAGGAAACCGGCAAGACGGTGCCGCAGATCGCCATCAACTGGCTGCTTCAGCGCCCGACCGTGTCGTCGGTCATCATCGGCGCCCGCAACGAGGAGCAGCTTCGCCAGAATTTGGGTGCAGTCGGCTGGGCGCTGACGCCCGCGCAGATCAAGACGCTTGATGAGGCGAGCGCCGTCACCGCGCCCTATCCGTATTTCCCCTACCGCCGGCAGGAGGGTTTTGCGCGGCTCAGCCCGCCCGCGGTCTGACGAGGCCGGCAAATGCGCGGTAGGGACGGCGGGGACGGCTAATGCAGCACGAATTCCCCGTCGACCTTGCGCCATTCGTTCGGCGCGATCAGCTTCTGGTGGGTATAGGTCACCGAATGCAGCGGCCCGTCGAGTTTCGTCCGCCAGAAGTCGATGAACTTCACCAGCACCGGAAACTTCGGCGCGATGTCGTATTCCTGCCAGACGAAGGTCTGCAGCAGATGCGGGTGGTCAGGGAGATGATAGAGGAACTGCGCCGTGGTCAGCCCATATCCCATCAGCATCAGTTCCATTTCCGATGTGTCGCGCATGGCGTCCTTCGAGCCTCTCAGACAAGTCCTCCACCGCCAGAGTGTGCGGCGCGATGGTTAACCGTCTATTGACAACGCAATGTAGCCGATCCGGTTTCATCCACGAAATCAAAAGCTTGGCAGCAACAGCCGGCGAGTGCTGACAGGCCTCGCCCATGGTTCGGCGGCGCAGGTGCGGCATGCCGCCGCGGCGAATCCAACGTCTAATATTGTGGCAAGCGGCCAAATGATAATAAATGCCCGCAAATCCGCCCTTGCGGCGGAGATGCCGGCGCGTTCGACGCCAGCTTCATTTCGGGAGGGAGACAGAATGTCCGAGGCAAAAATCCACCGCGTCAAGCCGGAGTGGAAGAAGAACGCGCTCATCGACAACGAGACGTACCTGAAATGGTACGCCGAGAGCGTCAAGAACCCGGACAGGTTCTGGGGCAAGCACGGCAAGCGCATCGACTGGTTCAAGCCCTACACCAAGGTCAAGAACACCTCCTTCACCGGCAAGGTCTCGATCAAGTGGTTTGAGGACGGGCTGACCAACGTCTCGTACAATTGCATCGACCGCCATCTGAAGAAGCGCGGCAACCAGACCGCGATCATCTGGGAGGGCGACAATCCGTACGACGACAAGAAGATCACCTACAATGAGCTGCACGAGCATGTCTGCCGCCTCGCCAATGCGCTGAGGAAGCACGGCGTCAAGAAGGGCGACCGCGTCACCATCTACATGCCGATGATTCCCGAGGCCGCCTATGCGATGCTCGCCTGCACCCGCATCGGCGCCATCCATTCCGTCGTCTTCGGCGGCTTTTCGCCGGATTCGCTCGCCGGCCGTATCGAGGATTGCCGCTCGACTTTCGTCATCACCGCCGACGAAGGCCTGCGGGGCGGCAAGACTGTTCCGCTGAAGGACAACACCGACAAGGCGATCGAGATCGCCGCGCGTGACGGTGCCAAAGTCGAGAAGGTTCTGGTGGTGCGCCGCACGGGTGGCAAAATCGCCTGGGTGGAAGGCCGCGATCTCTGGTACCACGACGAGGTCGCCTCGGTGAAACCCGACTGCAAGCCCGAGAAGATGAAGGCCGAGGATCCGCTGTTCATCCTCTACACCTCGGGCTCGACCGGCAAGCCGAAGGGCGTGCTCCACACCACGGGCGGCTATCTCGTCTACGTCTCGATGACCCACCAATATGTCTTCGACTACCATGACAAGGACATCTACTGGTGCACCGCCGATGTCGGCTGGGTCACCGGCCACAGCTACATCGTCTACGGGCCGCTCTCCAACGGCGCCACGACGCTGATGTTCGAAGGCGTGCCCAACTACCCTTCGCCCTCGCGCTTCTGGGAAGTCATCGACAAGCACAAGGTCAATATCTTCTACACCGCGCCGACCGCCATCCGCGCGCTGATGGGCGCCGGCAACAGCCATGTGAAGAAGACTTCGCGCAAGTCGCTGCGGGTGCTTGGCACCGTCGGCGAGCCGATCAACCCGGAAGCCTGGGAATGGTATTTCAACACCGTCGGCAACGGGAAGGTGCCAGTCGTCGACACGTGGTGGCAGACCGAGACCGGCGGCATTCTGATCACGCCGCTGCCCGGCGCGACGGACCTGAAACCTGGCTCGGCGACGCGGCCGTTCTTCGGAGTGCAACCTGAACTTGTCGACAATGACGGCAAGGTTCTGGAAGGCACGGCCAGTGGCAACCTTTGCATCACCGATTCCTGGCCCGGCATGATGCGCACCGTCTATGGCGACCACGACCGTTTCATCCAGACCTATTTTTCGAACTACAAAGGCAAATATTTCACCGGCGACGGCTGCCGCCGCGACGAGGACGGCTATTACTGGATCACCGGCCGCGTCGACGACGTCATCAACGTTTCCGGCCACCGCATGGGCACCGCCGAAGTGGAATCGGCGCTGGTCAGCCATGAAAAGGTTTCGGAAGCCGCGGTCGTCGGCTACCCGCACGACATCAAGGGCCAGGGCATCTACTGCTACGTCACCCTGATGGCTGGCGAACAATGGTCGGACGACCTCCGCAAGGAGCTTGTCGCCCACGTCCGCAAGGAGATCGGCGCCATCGCCTCGCCCGACAAGATCCAGTTCGCGCCGGGCCTGCCGAAAACCCGCTCGGGCAAGATCATGCGGCGCATCCTGCGGAAAATCGCCGAGAACGATTTTGGCGCGCTCGGCGACACCTCGACACTCGCCGATCCCGCCGTCGTCGACGATCTCGTCGCGAACAGGCAGAACAAGAGGGCGTAGCACAGTGCGTTCCGCTCCCTGAGGGGAGGAGAACTGCACATGCGCGATCGGCTGTGACGCGACAGCTTTCGACGATCGTCCGATCCGATGCTGATTACTGCTGAAATCGGGGCAAACAAGAAATTATCAGCTCCCCTCGGATACTGCCCATATCCGGTTCCCATCGCTCCGATGCACGGAACCCCTTTCCCCCTCACGGGCAGGATCGAAACTTCAGGTTGCAGTTTTAGTCAATTCTGATACAACCGTAGCGAGCGCCGATTCCCGGCGCTTGATGGCGGGAGCCCGTGATGAAATATCGCAAGCGGAATGGGAAGGACACCTGGCACTTCTGCACCAATTGCCAGAACTGGCCCACCTCAGACTATGATGAGCGCGAAACGAAGCCGACTTATGGCGAGTTCTGCAACGAGTGCCTGGCAAAAAACACGAACGGCACCTGCACCAAGAAGCAGTAACGCCACGCCGTTGAAATCAGACAGCTACCTGTACAAATCGGCCCGCGTCGGCGGCAGCCCGCTAGGGCCGCGCGCGCGCCGCGTCGCCACCGTCTGATAGATCAGCACCGAGCCGCCGTTGAAACCGAGCGAGCAGCCGGTGAGATAGAGCAGCCATAGCCGCGCCTTGGCCTCGCCGACCTCGGCGATCGCCTCGTCGAAGCGGGCATGCAGCCGTTCCGCCCACAACCTGCACGTGCGGGCGTAGTGCTCGCGCAAATTCTCGACGTCGTGCACCTCGAAGCCGTAGGCTTCCAGGTTTTCCACCGTCATGCCGATATGATCGACCTCGCCGCCCGGGAAAATATACTTGATCAGCGCCTTGTAGCTTGGAGCCTTGCGCTTCCAGGCCTTGCGGTCCCGCTTCATGCGCCTCGTGATCGCGTGATGCAGATAGATGCCGCCGGGCTTGAGCAACCGGTGGACGGCGAGGAAATAGGCCTCGTGGTTGGCCAGCCCGAGATGCTCGAACATGCCGATCGACGAGATCTTGTCGAATTTCCCGGTCAGTTCGGAATAAGGCTTCACCTCGATGGTGATGCGGTCCTCCAGCCCTTCCGCGCGGATGCGCTCGCGGGCGAGCGCGGTCTGCGCCTCCGACAGCGAGACGCCGTGGCCGGTAACGCCATAATGCTTGGCGGCATGGATCAGCATCGCACCCCACCCGCAGCCGATGTCCAGCAGGGTCTCGCCGGGCTTCAGCCGCAGCTTGCGGCAGATATGGTCGAGCTTGTCGGCCTGCGCCTGGTCGATGCCGTTGGAAAAATCTTTGAAGTAGCCGCAGCTGTAGACCATCCGCTCGTCGAGGAAGAGCCGGTAGAAGGCGTTCGAGATGTCGTAGTGGTGGGTGATCGCCTCCTTGTTGGAGCCGCTGACAAAGGGGGTGCGGCCGGCCAGCCGGTCGAGCGCCGCGTCGCGCCCGCTCGAAAGCATCAGCGCCGGCAGGTCGCGCAGCAGCTGAAGCTTGGGAATCTGGCGCAGCATGGCCTTCAATTTTACCTGCGGGCGGCGCGCGACGATGTCGAACAGCGAGCCGTTTTCGACATCGATGGCTTTGGAGACCCAGAGTTCGACCAGCGTCGCGAACACCGGACGCCATATGACGCGGCCAACGATGCGGCTGTCGTTGATCGCCACCACCGGCCCGCCGGCCGGCCCGATGCGCTCGCCGTTCCAGAGCCGCACCGCGAAGTCCGGCTTCAGTTCGTCGACCATTGTCCGGATGATCCGGGCTGCCCTGGCTGCGCTGTCCATCCTCTCCGTGCCGCCGGATCTGGAGTCCGGCGTCCCCTTGGCGGGCACATGATGGCCGCTCGGCCGCGCCGTCACAATGGTTTTGTTGCTTTCGGAACACGCTCCCGGCGAATTTTCCGCTCGCGCTTGCCATTTCCAAACGAACACCCCATCCTTAGCGGGTGTTCAACAAATCGAAAGGAGGTGATCCGATGTCGAGTGATTTCGTTTTCCAGAACGTGGCCTCAGCGGATTGCCCTTTCGGGAAGCAGCCTTCCCGTTAACGGCGCAAGATGCGCGGCTTGTGACCTCGAGCACGATCTGAAAAGCTCATGCTCTGACAGATGAGGTTACGGCCAGGGGCCGCGCCACGGACGGAAACACGGAAGGCCGCCTGCTTCGAAAGAAGCGGCGGCCTTTTCCTTTGCCCGAACGCTGCGGCACTACTTGGTCAGCGCCAGCCCTTCGATGTTGCGCGCTATTTCCTGGAAGGCTTTGTCGAGTTCGGCTCCGGTCGAAGTCTGGTAATAGTGCTTGACGCTGCCGGTATCGGGGGTGGCGCAATCCTTCATCACGTCTTTCGCGTAGCTGTTTTCGAGCTTGAAACCCACGCTGAAGATTTCAATGTTCTGCGCGCGCATGGCCGCGCAGAGTTTCTTCGCAGCGGTTCGGGTCGGCTCCTTGCCCGCGCCGTTATAGACCTCGGATGATTCGCTTGCGTCGAAGTAGGATAGGTTGAATTCGCCGTCGGTCATGAGGATCGCGTATTTGCCAATCTTTTTTGGGTCGAACTTCGTCGGTCGCGCACTTTCTTCGAGAACGCCCGACCACCGTTCCGAAAGCATATACCAGGCCCACTGGATGCCAATGTGGCCGCCGGTGCCGCCCTCGGCCACGAAATCCTTGATTGTGGCCTTCAGAGCGGCGGCGTCGGCTGTTAGAGGCGTCAGAGCGGCAACCGGACATGCGCGGGTTCGGGATTCCTTGGAGAACTCGGTCAGGAGCAGATCGCGGTTGACCATCGAGACATCCGGACCGGCATCCGTATACTGCTCGCTGCCTTTGCGCTCGGTGGCGCAATTGTCCAAGCGGGTCGCGCTGCCGGAAACGGCGATCGGATCGTCCGAGCCAGGCGCCTGCTTGCGGTCGGAGGTTTTCCGCTCGACGAACACGCTGGCACCTGCGAGGCTGCCGGCATTGACCGAATTGGCGTAAGGCACGATCGCCACGCGGACGCGCGGCTTCTTCGGATCCTGACCGTCAAGGAACGCGTCGACTGCGTTTTTCGCCGCCGTTTTCAGATCGTTGATCTTATGGCCGCCCATCGACCCGGTCACATCCAGCATCATCGCCACCTCGATCGTCTTGTCGGAATAGACGGCGGCCGAGGTGATTGAAACACGGGGGTCCTTGGTCGAGAATATGGGGAATGCCAGGTTCACATTTGCGTAGGCCGTCGCCTCGATGGTCTTCGCCATGCGGTCGATCACCAGCTGTTCCAGCACGAACTGTTCCGTCGTCGCGAATTTAGGATCGCTGTTGACGCCCAGAAACGCCTCGACCATCTTGCGCGCCTCTTCCGGCTCGATCGCGCCTGTCGTCAGGTCGCGCGCGGTCGAGGTCACCGCAGCGTCGAGCGCATTTTGCAGGCTGGATTTGAGCTGGTACGACTGCGCCACATTGACGCCGAGGCCAACCGACAGCATCAGCATCGAGGCTATCACACCCGTCAGAATCGCGAAATTGCCGCGCCTATCGCCGGTGAAGCTGCCCGCGACCTGTCTCGCTTTGTCGAAAATCCGCATCGTTCCCGCCTCCGTTTCGGCGGATTGCGCCGCCTGAACGGGACAATGCAGGAATCCGGCCGGAACCGCCCCTCTATACGGCCGAACTGGTACATGAAAGTGCTAATGGATTGTTTTTACGGAACATTGCCCGGCATGGTGGTAAACCGCCGGTAAACAGCTCCGCCGGCATTTCCTTTCCGGCCGGGCGCCGCCGCGGGCTCGGGAAATCAGCTTGACAAGCTGTCCCTCAGTGGCACAGTTGCCCGTGCCATACTGGTTCAGTCGCACCAGCTCCGCCGTTTTCCACCCCCGTATGGGCGCACGATGTTCCGCTCGATCATGATTTTCGATACGGCTGCGCCCTCTTGCGTGGCGACGTCGGCCAGCACGCGGCCGTAATATTTCGCGCCGCCGATATTGGAGATCGAGATCGCGCCGCCGCCGATCAGTTCGGCCAGCACCGCGCGGGCGTGCATCGCCGCGACGCGCTCGCTCTCGCAGCGGCTCTTCATCTCCGGCGCGTCTATGCCGCGAACACGGATGTTCACGCGGACGGACTGCCCCGGCCAGATATGCGCTTCGGCCAGGAACGTGTCGCCGTCGATGACCTCGACGACGGTAGCCTCGACCGGCCCCCTGAAGCTCTTCGCCGCATAGGCCGGCTCCGCGGCAAACAGCACCACGCCCGCCAGCATCGCTGCATAGCCGGGAATCGATTTTCGTTCGTGAAAAGACCGCGAATCCATGACAAGGCATTTATTCCTATTTCCGGGAACGATGCAATGCCGATCTGGGATCAGATATGTTGAGGTTCGGGTCAGGCAATCATATGCGCGCCGATGGTGCGATCGACGCCATGGTAGGGCGGCTTGGAGGGATGGTTCTCCTGCTCGTAGGTCCATACCTTGAAGGTGGTCAGGCTGTGCGGCCCGAAGCTGTGCAGCAGCGGCACATCGGTTGCGTCGCGGCCGCGCGCGACGGCGACGCGACCGATGCGCCGCATATTATGGCGAGCGTCGAATGTGTACCACTTCCCGTCGAGGAACGCCTCGAACCAGGCGTTGAAATCCATCGGCGCCGGGTCCGGCGGCACGCCGATATCGCCCAGATAACCGTTCACGTAGCGGGCGGGGATGTTCATGCACCGGCAAAGCGTGATCGCCAGATGCGCGAAGTCGCGGCAGACGCCGACCCGTTCCTCGTGCGCCTGGGCGGCCGTGCGGGTGTGACGCGCATAGCCGTAGCCGAAGGACAGCCGGTTATGCACGTAATCGGTGATCGCCTGAACGCGCGCCCAACCCGGCGGCTCTTGCCCGAACAGGTTCCACGCAAGATTGCCCAGATGGTCGGTCTCGCAATAGCGGCTGCCGAGCAGATAGCCGATCGCATCGTCGGGGAGCTCCTCTATGGGCGTCTCACCGGCCTGCGTATTTGTCTCGTCGGGCTCGCCGCTGTCCTCGACCACCGCATCGTACAGGATGCGGAATCCGCCCGCCGGCGCCACGAAACGGCGGCAGCTGTTGCCGTAGCGATCTTCATAGACCCGGCTCGGCGTCTTCGGCGAGGTGATGACGCGGGTCTGCCTCTTTATGTCCTTCTGCCGGTCCTTGTGGATTTCCAGGACCGATATCACTGGCGTCGGCTGCGGGCACTCGATCGCGATTTCATAGCCTAGCCTGATGAGCATGTGTGGGCCCCGGAGGAAGGAGAGAAGACAGTTTGTCGTTCAACGCGCCATGGTACCTCTTGTTCCGCAAAAGCCGCCGGCAAATCGGCCGGAAGACCCGCTTCGCCCGGCCGGGCGAAGCCTCAGAAGTCGCTGGCCAGGCCCTTGACCTCCCAGTCGCCATAACGCCCCGGATCGGCGCCTCCGCGCCCGCCTATTTCTTTCGGCAGCGACGCCTCGCGGTCGTTATAGACCCGGCGGCGTTCCTCCGCCTCCTTGAGCGCGCGTTCCGCCGCCGGGCTCAGGCGCTTGGCGGCCGTGGAGGCCTTGTCGGCATTGGCTGGCCGGGTGTCGGACATCGGCGCTCCTCATGGCAGGCAATTGAAACCGGACGGCAGGTTCACCATCATATAGTCGGGCCGGCACTGCGGTTCGAGCCTTTCTTCCGCAGCCGGCCGGATGGAGTCGACGATGAACATGATACGCACCGCAATGCTGCTGGCCTTCATGACCGCGCTCTTCATGGGCGTCGGCTACCTGATTGGCGGCGGCGGCGGCATGATGATCGCCTTTCTCATTGCCGCGGGCATGAACCTCTTCAGCTACTGGAATGCCGACAAGATGGTGCTCAGGATGCACCACGCCGTCGAGGTCGACGAGCGCAATGCGCCGGAATATTTCGGTATCGTCCGCGACCTTGCCGCCAGCGCCGGCCTGCCCATGCCGAAGGTCTACCTGATCGACAATCCGCAGCCCAACGCCTTCGCCACCGGCCGAAACCCTCAAAATGCAGCCGTGGCGGCCACGACGGGCCTGCTCGACCGCCTCTCCCACGAAGAGGTAGCCGCGGTCATGGCGCACGAACTCGCCCATGTGCAGAACCGCGACACACTGACGATGACGATCACCGCGACGCTCGCCGGTGCGATCTCCATGCTCGGCAACTTCGCTTTCTTCTTCGGCGGCAACCGCGATAACAACAATCCGCTCGGCATCATCGGCGTGCTGGTCGCGATGATCGTTGCGCCCCTGGCAGCCGCATTGGTGCAGATGGCGATCAGCCGCACGCGCGAATATTCCGCCGACCGCCGCGGCGCGGAAATCTGCGGCAACCCGCTCTGGCTTGCATCCGCCCTTGACAAGATCGCCCGCAACGCCGAACGCATCCACAACCCCGATGCCGAGCGCAATCCGGCAACGGCGCATCTTTTCATCATCAATCCCCTTTCCGGCGAGCGCATGGACAATCTTTTCTCGACCCATCCCAACACCGAGAACCGCATCGCCGCGCTCGAAGCCATGGCGCAGGATGGCGCTCGCCGTAGCGCTCCCGCTGAACGCACGGCGCAGCCGTGGGGCGCTCCCGCGGAACGCCCGGTCGAGCCGAAGGCCGAGACCGAAACCCAATCCGTGGGGCCGCAACCCGACCGGGCCGAAGGGCCCGTGGTCGTGACGGCCGAAAAAGGCCTGCACCGCAGCCGCAGATCGCCCGAAAGCGCCGCCCCTGCCCGCGCTAACGATGCACCCGGCCTCGCCGCCCGCAAGGCGGCCGCGAAACTCCTCGCAGCCGTTGTCGACGCGAAGACCTCGGCCGACGGGCTGACTGACCATGAGCACGGCCATCCGCAATACCGGGCGCTCGACATGCGCGACCGCTCGCTGGTGCGGGCGATCCTCGTCACTGCGCTGCGCTTTCGTCGCACCATCGACAATTTGATCTCGGCCCGGCTGGAAAAGCCGCTGCCCGCCAACGCCACGGCGCTGTCGCACCTCCTGCACGTCGCCGCCGCGCAGATCCTGTTCCTCGATATTCCCGACAGCGCCGCCGTCGATCTCGCCGTCACCCACGCCAAGTCCGATTCGCGCACCACGCGCTTTTCCGGCCTGGTCAACGGCGTGCTGCGCTCGCTGGCGCGCGGCAAGGCCGAGGAACTGCCGGCCATGCTGGCCGACACGCAGGATGCGCCCGAATGGTTCCGCAGCCGGCTCATCGCCGCTTACGGCGCCGACACCGCCAAAAAGATCATCGCTGCTCACCGCGTCGAAGCCCCGGTCGACTTCACCGTCAAATCCGATCCGGAACGCTGGGCCACGGAACTCGGCGGCATCGTCTTGCCGACGGGCTCGGTGCGGGTTGTCCGGCTTGCCGCGCCGGTCGCGGAATTGCCTGGCTATTCCGAAGGTGCATGGTGGGTCCAGGACGCCGCCGCCAGCCTGCCGGCGCGCCTGTTCGGCGATATCGCCGGCCTGCGCGTCGCCGACCTCTGCGCCGCACCGGGTGGCAAGACCGCGCAACTGGCTGCGGCCGGCGCACATGTCATCGCCATCGACAGTTCGAAGAACCGCCTGGCCCGGCTGGAAACGAACCTCCAGCGCCTCGGCTTGGCCGCAACCACCGTCCAGGCCGACATTTTGCAGTTCGAGCCGGAACAGCTTTTCGACGCCGTCCTGCTCGACGCGCCCTGCTCCTCGACTGGCACGGTGCGCCGCCATCCGGACGTGCCCTGGACCAAGTCGCCGGCCGACATCGAGAAACTCGCCGACCTGCAGCGCCGCATGCTCGAACGGGCGATTGGCTACGCAAAACCCGGCGGCCGCATTGTATTCTCCAATTGCTCGCTCGACCCGCTTGAGGGCGAGGCGCTCATCGCCGCATTCCTCGAAGCACAGCCCGGCGTCGCCGCCGATCAATTTTGCCCGGCGAGTTCGCAGATCTCGACCAGTTCCTCGACGCCCATGGCTCGCTCCGCACCACTCCCGCCGACATGGCGCTCGGCGACCCCGCTGTTTCGGGGATGGACGGCTTCTTCGCCGCGCGCCTCCGCCGCCTCGGCTAGTAGTTCTACGGGGGACATCCCGCCGGGCGGGGCAATTTCGTCTTCGCGTTAAGCCTTGAATCATCTGGACTCTTTTCGGCGGGGAACGTCCGGAGGGTGACTTTTTGGCAGTGGCTGCAGGCAATACGACGCGTCTCTGGGCGCTCGTTGCCAGGGAGTATTGGCGCCGGGCCCGCCGTCGCCTGCGCGCCGGCCCGGTCTATCGCTGGCGCTATACCGGCCGCACGCCCGAGCGGGTGCTGATCGCGCCGCCGGATCTGCGCCTGGCCGATCCGCAGATCGCGCTTGAAATCTACTATGGCCGCTTTCCGTTTTCCGGCCACATGGTCGAGACCGGCGGCCGCTCACCCTTCCAGATGGAGGTGGCCAATCGCGGCTGGCAGAAATCGCTGCACGGCTTCCGCTGGCTGCGCCACATGCGCGCTGCCGGCACCGAACTCGCCGCCGCCAACGCCCGCGCGCTGGTTTCCGACTGGATCGCGATCCATGGCGGCCGCATCTCCGGCGTCGCCTGGGAGCCGGCGACCACCGCCAAGCGCATCATCGCCTGGCTGCAGCATTCCTCCGTGGTACTGCAGGGCGCGGAACTGCCCTTCTACCGTGCCTTCCTGAAATCGCTGGCATTGCAGATCCGCTACCTGCGGTCGATGGCGCGTGAATTGCCCGACGGCAAGGCGCGGCTGCGCACACGCATAGCGCTCGCTTTCGCCGCCCTGTCGCTGCCCGCACCGTCATCGGCGCTGCGCAGCGCAACGCGCAATCTCGCCGAAGAACTCGAACGCCAGATCCTCCCCGATGGCGGCCACATCTCGCGCAATCCGATCGTGGTGCTGGAGCTTCTGTCGGACCTCCTGCCGCTGCGCCAGACCTACGCCAACCAGGCCGAATCGCCCCCGGCAGCCCTTATCGGCGCGGTCGAGCGCATGCTGCCGGCGCTGCGCTTCTTTCGCCATCAGGACGGCAGCATCGCACGCTTCAACGGCATGGGCGCGACCATCCAGGACCGCATAGCCGCGATATTGCGCCACGACGACACGGTCGGCGCGCCACTGCTGCACGCCCCGCATTCCGGCTACGAACGCCTCTCGATGGGCGAAACCACGGTCATCGCCGATACCGGCCTGCCGCCGCCCATCGACGTCTCGGTTGCTGCCCATGCCGGCTGCCTGTCCTTCGAGATGTCGTCGGGGCGGCATAATTTCATCGTCAATGCCGGCGTCGACACCTATGGCGCGGCGGATTTCCGGCCGCTGGCGCGCGCCACCGCGGCGCATTCGACTGCCACGATCAATGATACCTCCTCGGCGCGCTTCACCCATTCCCCGCGTTTCGACCTGCTAGGCTCGCCGCTCATCGGCGGCCCACGCCATGTCCCCTGCGAGCGCATGGATTCGAAGGGCATACAAGGCTTCGTCGCCAGCCATGACGGCTATGTGCCGGCCTTCGGTATCTATCACGAGCGCGAGCTTTCGCTTTCCAGTCAGGGCGATGTCCTCACCGGCACGGACCGTTTCCTGCGCTCCGGCGGCGCGCCCGTGCGCGACAACGGCCGCGATCAGGTGGCTATCCGTTTCCACATCCACCCGGATATCGAGCTTTTCCGCAACCGCGATGGCCGCTTCGTCCTCGCCGCGCCGCGCGCCGACCGCTGGACGCTGACCTGCAACGAGGTCGAGCCGCAGGTCGAGGAATCGATCTTCTTCGCCGGTCTCGGCGGGCCGCGCCGCAGCCGGCAGATCGTGCTCGCCTTCAAGGCCTCGCAATTCGGCGAAGTGCGCTGGCAGCTGACGCGAACCCGCCCCCCGGCAGACTGACCGAGCGAAGCATCTCCGCGATTGACGTTCCTCTTCCATCCGTCGTTTGATTTCCGGTAACGTTATGCTACGGGCCCGCGACAGCGCTTTCGATCCGGAAGGACCCCCGCCATGGCCGTCGCCTCGAAAAAGATTCCCGCCCCCGATCTCGTGCCGGTCCGTCGCGCGCTGCTGTCGGTTTCGGACAAGACCGGGCTGGTCGATTTCGCCGCCGCGCTGGCGCATTCCGGCGTCGAGCTGGTTTCCACCGGCGGCACCGCCAAGGCGATCGCGGCTGCCGGCATTCCGGTGCGCGACGTTTCCGACCTCACCGGCTTTCCAGAGATTATGGACGGGCGCGTGAAGACGCTGCACCCGGCCGTGCACGGCGCGCTGCTCGGCATACGCGACGACCCCGAGCACCAGGACGCGATGCGCGAACACGGCATCGAGCCGATCGACCTCGTCGTCGTCAACCTCTACCCGTTCGAGGATGTCCGCCGTTCCGGCGCAGACTACGCGTCGATCGTGGAAAACGTCGACATCGGTGGCCCGGCAATGGTCCGCGCCTCGGCCAAGAACCACGCCTATGTCGCCATCGTCACCGACCCGGAAGATTACGCACCGCTCCTCAGCGCGCTGGAGATGAATATCGGCAGCCTGTCGCTGGAATTCCGCCAGAAGCTCGCCGCCAAGGCCTTTGCCCGCACGGCGGCCTACGATGCGGCGATCTCCGCCTGGTTCGCCGAGGCGCTGGAGATAGAAAACCCGGCCTGGCGCGCCTTCGGCGGCAAGCTCGAAAGCGTCATGCGCTACGGCGAGAACCCGCACCAGCAGGCCGGCTTCTATCTGACCGGCGACCGCCGCCCGGGCGTCGCTACCGCGCGCCAGCTCCAGGGCAAGCAGCTTTCCTACAACAACATCAACGACACCGACGCCGCCTTCGAACTCGTCGGCGAATTCGATCCCTCGCGGTCGGCTGCGGTCGCCATTATCAAGCACGCCAACCCCTGCGGCGTTGCGGAAGGAAAGTCGCTGAAGGAAGCCTATCTGAAGGCGCTGGCCTGCGACCCCGTCTCGGCCTTCGGCGGCATCGTCGCCATGAACCGCCCGCTCGATGCCGAGGCCGCCGAGGAGATCGTCAAGACCTTCACCGAGGTCATCATCGCCCCCGACGCCAGCCACGACGCGAAGGCGATCGTGGCGTCGAAGAAGAATTTGCGGCTGTTGGTGGCCGGCGGCCTCCCGGACCCGCACTCACCCGGCATCACAGTCAAGTCCGTCGCCGGCGGCCTGCTCGTGCAGGGCAGGGACAATGCGGTGATCGCCGCCCGCGACCTGAAGGTCGTCACCAAACGCACGCCGACACCGCAGGAAATAGCCGATCTGCAATTCGCCTTCCGCGTCGCCAAGCACGTCAAGTCCAACGCCATCGTCTATGCAAAGGACGGCGCGACCGTCGGCATCGGCGCCGGCCAGATGAGCCGGGTGGATTCCTCGCGCATCGCAGCGCGCAAGGCGCTCGACGCCGCCGATGCGGCAGGCCTGGCCGAGCCGCTGACCCAAGGCTCCGTCGTCGCCTCCGACGCTTTTTTCCCCTTTGCCGACGGGCTTCTGTCCGCCATCGAGGCCGGCGCCACGGCGGTCATCCAGCCCGGCGGTTCCATGCGCGACCACGACGTGATAGCCGCCGCCGACGAGCACGGCATCGCCATGGTGTTCACCGGCGTGAGGCATTTCAGGCATTGAGGCGCGGCGCCTAACCCTCCCCGCAACGCAAGGGGAGGGTATTCACGCCCGCGCCACCTCATATTGCCTGCTCTTCACCCAAGGCAGCAGCACCAGCCCGACCATGAAAAGCGCGATGATCGGCGTGACGCCAAGGCGCTGCGCATCCTGGTTCGACAGGTCGAGCGCTTCCGACGCGAAGAAGGCGGTCGCGAACGCGATCGCCAGCGGCCCGATGAAGCTGGTCGCGCGGCCCGACAGCGCGTAGAGGCCGAACGCTTCGGTCACCTTGTCCTTTTCGACCTGATCCACCAGCAGCGTGCGTGACGCCGCCTGGATCGAGCCGCCGGCAGCGCCTATGAACGCGCCGGCGATGTAGAACATGATGTCTGGCACGTTGGTCTGGCTGCCCTCGGCCGCGACTGTCATGAACAGAACCTCGGTACGGGTCGTCGAGATCACCAGGATGCAGCAGATCGTCAGGATCACGATCGAGCCGCTGACCACCGCCTTCGGCCCGAACGCCTGGTCTGCGCGGCCCCCGAGCCAAGCTCCGATCGCGCCCGTCAGATTGGCGATGATGCCGAATATGCCGATCTGCACGATCGACCAGCCGAGCACGCCCGCCGCGTAGATGCCGCCGAACGAATAGAGCGCGTTGAGCGCGTCGCGGTAGAACATCGACGACATCAGGAAGCTGAAGTAGCTGCGCTCCGAAGGCAGGCGGCGCATTGTCTTGCCGAGTTCGGCCAAGCCGCGCGACACCGCGCCTTTCACAGCCGCCTTGCGCTTGACATCTGGTGTCCACAAGAACATCGGCAGCACGAAGATGACGTACCAGATTGCGGTGAGCGGGCCAGAAGCGCGATCGCCCTCGCGAGTGGCGGCGTCAAGCCCGAACAACGGCTCCAGTCCAATCAGCGTCTTGCCGGTGACGGGCTGCCCGGCCAGGAAGCCGAGGACGATGATCAGCGAGACCAGCCCGCCGAGATAGCCCAGCGCCCAGGCCGAGCCCGACAGCCGGCCGAGCTCGGCGCGCGGCACCAGGTCGGCCATCATGCCGTTGTTGAACACCGCCGCGAATTCCATCCCCACCAGCGCCAGCACGATGGCGACCATGATCAACGCTGTGCTTTCCATGCCCGGCACGGCATACCAGAGCAGCCAGCAGCCTATGACGCCGATGACTGAGAAGCCGAATACCCAGGGCTTGCGCGGGCCGGATGCATCGGCGATCGCGCCTAGAACCGGCGACGAGAAGGCGATCAGCATCCCGCCTATGCCGGCTGCGTAGCCCCAGAGTTCCTGGCCCCGCGCCGCATCCGAGGCGACCGCGGAGGCGAAATACGGCGCGAACACGAAGGTGATGATCAGCGTGTGGTAGGGCTGCTGCGCCCAGTCGAACAGCATCCAGCCCCATATGCCGCGCCGCGTCGCCGCGTCCCGCTTTACCTCGACCATTTCGGCTTTTCCTCCAGGAGTCTGTTGGTTCGCACTGCCGAAGCATGTGGCGTGGTTTGTCCAGAACGAAGCGGAGCGTACTACAACAGGCGAGCATCGGAAGCGGCCCAACCCGCACCGGATGACCGGCAGGAGAGATGCAATCGACTCTAGATCCCCGTCAGGTCACCCATCAGCCCGGACGCCACCGACAGGCGCGACACGGTGATGTCGCCGCCCTCGGTCAGCGCCTGCAGCCGCTCGCGGGTGCGCGCGATCCGCTCGCCTCCGGCTTCGAGCCAGCGCGCGACCGGGTCGTCGGACTTGCCGAAAGCCGTCAGCGCCGCCACCGCGATTCCGCGCCTTGCCGCGCCGATCATGTCGGTCGCGCGCGACAGCGCCAGCCCGTCATAATACTCAGGCGGCGAGATCGAGCGCGCGGCCTCCTCGATGCGGGCAATGCGGAACGCCTCGCTCACCGCAAAGAACGCCCGCGCCGCCGCCACTATATCGGCCTTGGCCGTCCTGGAAACCAGCGCGATATCGGGGATCAGCGCCGCCACGTCGATCAGCGCCAGCCTGTCGGCAAGCATTTCCGGCGCGCCAGCCACGACAAAGCCCAACCGGCGCTCGGCCAGCTTCGCCGCCGTGAAGGACGGCATCAGCTCGGCGAATTTCGGCTCCAGCGCCTTGCGCGCTTCCTGCAGCTCGCCGATGCGCTGGCCGAGCGGCGCGGTTCCCGTGTCGTTCTTCAACAGCCAGGCGCTCGTATTGTAGATCAGCCGGCCTACCGTCTGGTAGAGGTCGAGCTGCACCTGCCCGTCAATCTTGTTGTCGAGCGCATCGATTTCGCCGTAGAGCGACGCCAGCGAAAACCCGTCCCGCACCACCGCGAAGGCGCGCACCACATCGTCGGCCTGGCGTCCAGTCATATCTTGCAGCCGGCTAACGAAGGACGGGCCGCCGCGATTGACCAGATCGTTGGCGACGACGCGTGTGATGATCTCGCGGCGCAGCCTGTGGCCGCGTATCTCGGCCGTGTATTTCTTGTCCATGCGGTCGGGGAAATACGCCATCAGGTCGCGGTCGAAATGCGGGTCGTCCGGCACGGAGCTCGCCACGATGTCGGAAAACAGCACGATCTTGGCGTAGGCGAGCAGCACGCCGAGTTCCGCCCGGGTCAGCGGCTCGCCGCGCGCCTCGCGCTCGGCCAGCACGGCGGGCGACGGCAGCGTCTCGACCGCCCGGTCGAGCAGCCCGCGCGCCTCCAGCGCGGTCATGAAGCGGGCCTGGTGCGCGAGGTCGGCGAGGCCGCGCCTGCGCTGCAGCGACAGCGCCAGCGTCTGCTGGTAATTATTGGCCAGCACCAGCCGGCCGACTTCCGCCGTCATTTCGGCGAGCAGCTTGTTGCGCGCCGGCCGCGTCAGCGACCCCTTGCGCATGGCCGCGGCCAGCGCGATCTTGATATTGACCTCGACGTCCGACGAGTTGACGCCGCCCGAATTGTCGATCGCATCGGAGTTGCAGGCGCCGCCGCGCAGGCCGAACTCGATGCGTCCGCGCTGGGTCACGCCTAGATTGGCGCCCTCGCCGATCACCTTGGCGCGCAATTCCGCCGCGGTGACGCGGATGGCGTCGTTGGCGCGGTCGCCGACCTCCTGGTTGCTTTCGCCGGTGGCTTTCACATAGGTGCCGATCCCGCCGAACCAGAGAAGGTCGACATCCGCCTTCAGGATCGCGTTCATGATCTCGGCGGGCGAGGCGACGGTCTTTTCCAATCCAATCGCTGCGGCCGCCTGCGGCGGCAGCGTCACCGACTTCTGCGCCCGCGAAACAATGATGCCGCCGGGTGAAAGCTTCGACTTGTCGTAATCCTGCCAGCTCGAGCGCGGCAGGTCGAACATGCGCTTGCGCTCCGCCATCGATGCGACCGGATCGGGATTCGGGTCGATGAAGATGTCGCGATGGTCGAAGGCGGCGATCAGCCGCGTCTGGTCGGAGAGCAGCATGCCGTTGCCGAACACGTCGCCCGACATGTCGCCGACGCCGACGGTCGTGAAGGGCTGCGTCTGGATGTCCCGGTTCATCTCGCGGAAATGCCGCTTCACCGCCTCCCATGCGCCCTTGGCGGTGATGCCCATCTTCTTGTGGTCGTAGCCGGCCGAGCCGCCGGAGGCGAAGGCGTCGTCGAGCCAGAAGCCGTGCTCCTGGCTGATCGCGTTCGCCGTGTCGGAGAAGGTCGCCGTGCCCTTGTCGGCGGCGACGACGAAATACGGATCGTCGCTGTCGCGCCGCACCACGCCTTCGGGCGGAACCACCTTGTCGCCGTCGAGATTGTCGGTAATCGAGAGCAGGCTGGAGACGAAGTTGATGTAGGCCTTCTTGCCGGCCTCGAACGCCGCCTCGCGGGTTCCGACTATCGGCGAGCGCTTCGGGAAGAAACCGCCCTTGGCCCCGACGGGCACGATCACCGCGTTCTTCACCTGCTGCGCCTTCACCAGGCCCAGCACCTCGGTGCGGTAATCCTGCGCCCGGTCCGACCAGCGCAAGCCGCCGCGCGCCACCGGCCCGAAGCGCAGATGGACGCCCTCTACCTCCGGCCCGTACACGAAAATCTCGCGCCACGGCCGCGGCTCCGGCAGCCCGTCGATCGCCCGCGAATCCAGCTTGATAGCCAGCGACTGTCCCTTTTCTTTCGTTTCGGGAACGAAATGATTGCTGCGCAACGAGGATTCAACGAGATTGAGGTAGCGCCTGATGATGGTGTCGTCGTCGATATTGGGCACATCCTCCAGCGCATCCTTGATCTTGGCCTTGAGGTGCCGCGCCGTCACAACACCGTCGCGCTGCGCAGCCGGGTCGAACAGCGCCGCAAACATCGAATAGAGCCCGCGCGCGATATCGGGATAGCGGTTGAGCACGGCCGCGATGAAACCCTGGCTCTGCGGGATTCCGGCCTGCTGCAGGTAGCGGCCATAGGCTCGCAGGATCGCGATCTCGTTCGACCACAGGCCGGCCGTCTGGGCGAGACCGTTAAAGCCGTCATTATCGGCGTCGCCGCGCCACACCGACAGGAACACGTCCTCGAACAGCTTCCCGCCGTCCTTGAGGTCTATCGCCTGCCCGAAGGCGTTCTCCAGGTCCATGTCGTGCACGAACACCAGGCCGGTTTCGCGTTCGCCCACCTCGAAGGTGCGCTCGCTGATCACCCTGAAGCCGATATTCTCCAGCACCGGCACGCGGCGCGACAACGCCACCGGCGAGCCGAAATGGTAGATCTTCAGCGCCGCCTGTTCGGGCTTCTGGTCGCCGTGCCGGTAATAGTCGATGGCGATCGGATTGGCCTCGTCGAGCGCGGCGATGCGGCGGGCGTCGACCAGCGCCTCGGCCGCCGAGAAGCTGCCGCGATAACTTTCCGGAAATTTCGCGGCGATGGCCGACAGTTCCGGCCCTGCGCCCGAAGCGTCCGCCGCATCCCGCAACGCGTCCTCCCAGGTGCGGACGATGTCGCGGACTTCCGCTTCGATCTTCTTGGGGTCGACCTTCGGCGTCTTGCCTCCGGAGCGGCCGATGATGAAATGCACCCGCGCCAGGCCGCCTTCCGGGAAGGCGGGATAGTAGGCCGACAGCCTCCCCTCGAACACGTTCTTCAGGTAGTCGCCGATGCGTACCCGCGCGCGGCTGTCGTAGCGGTCGCGCGGCACGAACGCCAGGATCGAGACGAAGCGGTCGAACTGGTCGACCCGTACCAGGGCCCGCACGCGCGGCCGCTCCACCAGCCCGAGGATCGCTTCGGCATGCTTGCGCAGCGTCGGCACCGTGATCTGGAAAAGTTCGTCGCGCGGATAGGATTCGAGCACGTTGATCAGCGCCTTGCCCGAGTGGTCGCCCGGGTCGAAGCCGGATTTGGCGATCACCTTCTGCGCCTTGGATCGAAGATAGGGGATCTTCATCACCGAGCGCGTATAGGCGGTCGACGTGAACAGGCCGACTATGCGCAGTTCCCCCGAAAGCGCGCCCTTCTTGTCGTAAGTCTTGACCCCGATGTAGTCGAGATAGATGCGGCGGTGGACGACCGACTTGGCATTGGCCTTGGTCACGATCAGCGGATCGGGCCCGTGCAGGAAGGCGCGGATTTCGGGCGTCGTCGTCGCGCCTTCGATCTCACGCCGCAGCACCATCACGTTGGGATCGTGCAATATGCCCAAGCCGGGGCTGGATGCGCGCTCCAGCGTGCCGCTCTTCTCGCCGCCCTTGTAGGCAAACTCGCGCATGCCGAGAAAGGTGAAATTGTCGTCGCGCAGCCATTCCAGGAACGCTATCGCCTCCGTCACCGCGTCCTTGTCGAGCGGTATCGGGGCATAGCGAAATTCCAGGATCGCCTGGTCGAGCCGCGCCAGCATCGGCTTCCAGTCGCTGACCGCGTGGCGGACCTGCCCGAGCACGCGCGCCAGCCTGTCGCGCAGCGCATGGGCCTCTTCTGTGGAAAGCCTGCCTATATGGACGTGGATGACGCTCAGGCGATCGGCGTCGTGGTCCTTGGCAAAGCCGCCGTCGCCGAGGATCTCCTCGACGCCATGCTTCCCGTGCCTGACCACGATCACCGGATGCGTGACCAGCGCCGGCTCGCCCGCCGTGTCGGTGATCTCGCCCAGCACCGAATCGAACAGGAAGGGCATGTTGTCGTTGACTACGGTGATAACCGTCACCGGCCGCCCGTCGCGCACCATGCCGGCGGCGCTGTCGATTGCGATGACGCTCTCGCCCTTGTGGTGCTTCGTGACCGCGCGATAGGCAAGTTCGGCGGCCTTGGCGAGAACGGCAGGCTCATAGGCGGCGACGTCTTCGGCGGGCGTGCGCGCATGCAGGTATTCCGCCAGCCGCGCCGGCCCGTCTATTGCTTTAGGTGTGGGGAGTCTCGGTGCCGCCGCTTTGGCCTTGGCGCTGGATGCCATGATGCTTAAACCTCCCCCGGTCCCATGCTTTTGCGTCTATCGTAGCAGATGAACCGCATTTGGCGACACGCGCATTGGCGCAAAATGCAAACTTCTGATGAAAGGGAGATGACGGCCATGAACGAGCGCATCCATGCACTGGAGCTTCCCGCCGCCGGGTTGAGCGAGGCCACGCAGGCCTATTTCGCCAAATGCGAGGAGAAGCTCGGGATCGTCCCGAACGTCCTCCTCTCCTACGCTTTCGACGAAAAGAAGCTGCGCGCCTTCACCGACACCTACAACGACCTGATGCTCGGCGATTCCGGCCTGTCCAAGCTCGAGCGCGAGATGATCGCGGTCGTCGTCTCCTCGATCAACCACTGCTACTACTGCCTCACCGCGCATGGCGCGGCGGTGCGCCAGCTGTCCGGCGATCCGGAGCTGGGCGAGATGATGGTGATGAATTACCGCGCGGCAGCGCTTTCGCCGCGCCACAAGGCGATGCTGGATTTTTCCGCCAAGCTCACGGAAGAGCCTGCGAAGATCGAGGAGAGCGACCGCGCAGCGTTGCGCGAGGCCGGCTTTTCCGACCGCGACATCTGGGACATCGCCTCCACGGCCGCCTTCTTCAACATGTCGAACCGCCTCGCCGCTGCGATCGATATGCGGCCCAACGCCGAATATCACGCAATGGCGCGGTGACGCTTCTCCCCGTCGCTATAGGGAGAAGATTTCGGCAGGCAGGGCGGCATGCGCTTATGCCCGCAGCCACTCTCACCGCGTCGCGATAGCCGCCGCCGCACCCGCCATGGTGGTTGCGCTGACCCGGTTGGCGATCTTCATGGCCCGTTGGCTCTTGAGCAGTTTTCGCGCCTGCGCGGCAGCGATCACCCAGACGGCGTCGATGGCGATGAGCACGACGGCCATGGTCAGCGTCAGCTCCAGCCAGCCGACCAGCGTCACCGAAGCGAGGTCGATGATGGTCGGCAGCAGCGCCAGGTAGAACATCATGATCTTGGGATTGCCGAGCGTCACCGCCATGCCGGCGAAGAACAGCCTGAAGGGCGTATCTTCGCGCGGCATGTCGCCGTCGCGGACCGCGACCGGCGCGGTCCACATTTTCCAGGCGAGATAAGCCAGGTAGGCGACGCCGGCCCATTTCACGATGACGAATGCAACATGAAAGGTCTGCGCCACGAAGGCCAGGCCGAACACGGCCAGCGACAGCCAGATCGCCTCGCCGATCCACATCGCCGCAAGGAAGGGCAGCACGTCGCGGAACCCTTTGGAAATCACCCGCGCGACCAGCGCGGCGATGCTTGGTCCTGGCGACCCCGCGGCGACAAACAGCGCGCCCGCGAAGATGAGAAGCGAGGTGAGTTCCATTGCGATGCTCCGTTGACAAGCTGCCTCATGATAACCTGACGGTTGGCCTGAGGGAATTGCCCCCGTGCCGGCAAGTCGCAACGGCTGCGATTGGCGCGATTGTGTTGAAGAAGTCGCCGCGTTTTTTCAACAGAATCGGCGCGAAACTGGCTATCCATTCGTCATCCTCGGGCGGAGCAGGAGCAAAGCGACGCAGCGGAGAGACAAGGATCCATGCTGTATCGTCGCGGCAGTGCTCCGGCAGTCCAGAACGCGATTTCCCGAAAGCGGCAACGACACCCACTCACGAAGTGTGGACAAAGCCAGTCCGCTCCTGGTCGATTTTCGCCGCTGCCGAAGTTTCCTTGCAACGATTTCAAGCGCTTGGCGATTTGGCAAAGGAATCTTTTATCCACACCCCCTGCCACTTCCACCATACTGCATCCCGGCAGCTTGCTGGTGGGAACGGGTGTGCACGACCGGCATCCAGGCAAGTGTGGCGCCGGAGATGATCCCCGCATGGTCGTGCGGGGCGCTCCGGCCCCGGGTCGAACCTGTGCGCCCGCTCCTTGTCCCAGAATACCGGGACAGGGCATGGGCCGGGAGCGGTCAGGGGAGAAAACGCCGGCGGCGCATGGCAGCGCGTCACTAAATTAAATTGATTAGGCGTCGCTGCCATGCGCCGCTTCCCACAAATGGCCAGACGCGAAAGCGGGCGTGGCGACGGCGAAGCGCGCCTCTCCCTTCTCCCCTTGTGGGAGAAGGTGCCTGAACGAAGTGAGGGCGGATGAGGGGTGTTGGCAGAAACGAGGCGGAGAAAAATGGGACATATACAAAGCGATACGCAGACAATCGCCTCTGTTGTTGCTCCACGCAACACCCCTCATCCGACCTCGCTCCGCCCGGCCACCTTCTCCCACAACAAGGGGAGAAGGGAGAGATGTCGATCACGTCCACAACGATCCCATCCGGATCCGCTGCGCGGATCGACCCTCCGACGGGATCGGCTAGCGGCGCTGCGCCTACGCCGCGCCGACGACCTTTGCCGACTTCTCGAAGCGCTTGCGCTCGTTCGGGTCGAGATAGAGCTTGCGCAGCCGGATGGTCTTCGGCGTCACCTCGACCAGCTCGTCGTCCTGGATCCAGGCCAGCGCCCGCTCCAGCGTCATGCGGATCGGCGGCGTCAGCTTGACAGCCTCGTCCTTGCCAGCGGCGCGGATGTTGGTCAGCTTCTTGCCTTTCAGCACGTTCACTTCGAGGTCGTTGTCCCGGCTGTGGATGCCGATGATCATGCCCTGGTAGACCTTTACGCCGGCGTCGATGACCATCGGGCCGCGATCTTCCAGGTTCCACATCGCGAACGCCACCGACTCCCCGGAATCGTTGGAGATCAGCACGCCGTTGGTGCGCTGGGCGATGTCGCCCTTGTAGGGTTCGTAGGCGTGGAACAGCCGGTTCATCACCGCCGTGCCGCGCGTATCGGTCAGAAGCTCGGACTGGTAGCCGATCAGGCCCCGCGTCGGCGCATGGAAGACGATGCGCTGGCGGTTGCCCCCGGACGGGCGCAGTTCGACCATCTCGGCTTTGCGCTCCGACATTTTTTGCACGACGACGCCGGCATGCTCCTCGTCGACGTCGATCACGACCTCTTCGACCGGCTCCAGCAATTCGCCGTTCTCGCCCTTCTGCATGACGACGCGCGGACGCGACACCGCGAGTTCAAAACCTTCGCGGCGCATCGTCTCGATCAGCACCGCGAGCTGCAATTCGCCGCGGCCCGAAACGAAGAACGATCCTTGTCCGGCGATTCCTCGATCTTCAGCGCGACATTGCCTTCCGCTTCGCGCAGCAGGCGGTCGCGGATGACGCGGGAGGTCACCTTGTCGCCTTCGGTGCCGGCCAGCGGACTGTCGTTGACGATGAACGACATGGTGACGGTCGGCGGATCGATCGGCTGCGCGTGCAGCGGCTCGGTCACGGCCGGGTCGCAGAACGTGTCGGCGACGGTGCCCTTGGACAGGCCGGCGATCGCGACGATATCTCCGGCCTGCGCCTCGTCGATCGGCTGGCGCTCGAGTCCGCGGAAGGCGAGAATTTTCGAAACGCGCCCGGTCTCGACGACCGACCCGTCATGGTGAAGTACCTTCACCGGCTGGTTCGATTTCAGCGTGCCGGATTCGATGCGGCCGGTGATGATGCGTCCGAGAAACGGATTGGCTTCCAGCAGCGTGCCGATCATGCGGAACGGGCCGGGATGAACGGTCGGCGCCGGCACATGCTTGACGATGAGGTCGAACAGCGGCCCCAGGCCGTCATCCTTGGGGCCTTCCGGGTTCTCCGACACCCAGCCGTCACGGCCCGAGCCGTAGAGGATCGGGAAGTCGAGCTGTTCGTCTGTCGCGTCGAGCGCCGCGAACAGGTCGAACACCTCGTTGACCACCTCGACATGGCGCGCATCGGGACGGTCGATCTTGTTGATCACCACGATCGGCTTCAGCCCGACCTTCAGCGCCTTGCCGACGACGAATTTGGTCTGCGGCATCGGCCCTTCGGCGGCGTCGACCAGAACGATGGCCGAATCCACCATCGACAGGATGCGCTCGACCTCGCCGCCGAAATCGGCGTGGCCCGGCGTGTCGACGATGTTGATGCGGGTGTTCTTCCAGTCGACCGAGGTCGCCTTGGCAAGGATGGTGATGCCGCGTTCCTTTTCCAGATCGTTCAGATCCATTGCGCGCTCGGCGACGCGCTGGTTTTCGCGGAACGAGCCCGACTGCTTCAGAAGCTGGTCGACGAGAGTGGTTTTGCCATGGTCGACGTGCGCGATGATCGCGATATTGCGGATGTTCATGAATCTGTCTCAGGGGTGCTTGGGCGCACAATTGTCGGCGCCGCCTTTTCGGTTGGCGGGCTCATACATGTTTTTTCGCAGATGCGAAAGGCCCCGATGGTTACCGAAAATTAGGCATCGGGATGCGACAATAAAATCTTAACCAAAACGGATCGTTTTGGCGTCAGAACGGTTCAAGTGGTATGGCAATCAGCAAAATCAAGCTCCTTGGTATCTTTGTCGCAGCCTCCGCCTCCGCGGCCGGCGCAATCGGCGTGGCGCATTCGATGGGCACGCGGGACGTGGAACGCCCTGCCGCGCAGTCGTCAGAAACTCCGGCGGAGCAGGCCTTCCCCGATGCGCCGGACGGCGTCGATCCGATGGTCACCGGCCCGGCGAGCGCATCGTTTGAGGAGCGGCAGGCCGCAACCCGGTGTGCCGAAGCCGTCTGGCCAAGTATTCCGCTCGACTGCTATCCCAATCGCTAGAGCATCGTGCCGAAAAGTGGATGCCGGTTTTCGGCAAAAAACGATGCGAAAACAAAAGCTAGAGCGAGGTGCCCGATTCTGAAATCGGGCGGCTTGCTCTAGTGCGCCGATCCGCCCGGAAGGCGGACCGGCAGCCGTGAAGCCCGCTCAGGCCGAATGAACGGGATCGAGCGTGACCTTGTAGAGTTCGTTGTCGTCGCGATCCATCAGCCGCACCGTCATTTGCTCACTTGCTCCGTCAATGTCGACGAGCCCGAAGAACTGCAGTCCCGCCGAAGGAGGCAGGTTCTGGCCCTGCTCGGCAGTCGGCGCCTTCACATATTTCAGCTCGGGGCCGAACGTCATGTCGAGATCCCCGGGCCCGAAGGTGCCGGCATGGAGCGGCCCTGAGACAAACTCCCAGAACGGGTTGAAGTCCTGGAACGCCGCTTTCTCGGGATTGTAGTAATGCGCGGCGGTGTAGTGGACGTCCGCAGTCAGCCAGACCGTATTGTCGATGCCGGCGTTCTTGATGTAGCGCAGCAGATCGGCGACCTCCAGCTCGCGGCCGCTAGCCGCACCTGGCTGCCCGTTGGCGACGGCCTCCGCGCCTTTCTTGTTCTTCGCGTCGTTCCAGACAATGATGCCGAGCGGCATATCCGAAGCGATGACCTTCCAGGTCGCTTTCGAGTTCGCCAGCTCGCGCTTCAGCCACTTTAGCTGTTCCTCGCCGATAATGCGCGACTGCGGCGTCATCTCGGTTTCGACGGCATCGCCATTCGGTCCGCGATAGGAACGGAGGTCGAGGAAGAAGACATCGAGCAGGGGACCATAGGCGATCTTGCGGTAGACGCGGCCCGGCTCGGCCGGCGTGAAGCGGATCGGCGTCATTTCGTGAAACGCGCGGGCCGCGCGCGATGTCAACAGCGCCACCGATTTTTCCGTGTAGCGGTCGTCCTTGGACAGGTCCTTCGAACCCGACCAGTTGTTCACCACCTCATGGTCGTCCCACTGGAAGAATGTCGGGCAGACCGCATTCATGGCGCGGCAATGCTCGTCCAGCATGTTGTATTTCCACTGGCCGCGATATTCGGCGAGCGTCTCGGCGACTTTGCTCTTTTCGTCGGTCAGCACCTTGTTGATCCACTTGGTGCCGTCCTTCAGCTCGACTTCGCCCAGAATCGGGCCGTCGGCATAGATCGTGTCGCCGGAATGCAGGAAGAAATCCGGCGTGTGCCTGGCCATGGTCGCATAGGTGTACATGCCCTTGTCGTCGATGCCCCAGCCCTGGCCCACCGTATCTCCGGACCAGGTGAAGCGGATGTTGCGCTTCGAGGCGGGTGCGGTCTTGAAGCGGCCGACGATCGGTTCGGAAACGGCGTTGACATCCGAAAGGTCGACCGCGGTCATGCGGTAGAAAATGTCCTGGTCCGAGGCGAGGTCGGTCAAAAGCCGCTTCACGGCAAAATCGCTTTCGGGCGTCGCGTCGAGCGGCGGCAGTTTCACGGCGTTCGAGAAGCTTTCGGTGGCCGACACTTCGAACATGACGCGCGAGGGGCGGTCGACGCGGGTCCAGACCATTCCGGAGACGGTGTCGACGTCGCCGGACTGGACGCCATGGGTGAAGCCTGGCCGCGTATTGGCGCGGGAATAATAGGGGAGCGCGAGCCCCGAAGCGCCGACGAGGCCCAAGGCGCTGGCCGACGTTACAAAGGCGCGCCTGGAAAGATTTTTGTTCATGGCTGTCTCCTGGATGGCTGAACATGCAGGACGAGCCTTCGCCCCGCTGTATTGCAGGACGATTGCGAATGGATGAATTTTACATGACGGTCCCGAAGTCTGTTCGGTGTTACGATCAGAGCTCTTCGCCCGCCATCATCGGGAGGAGCCCGCGTTTTTTCAGCATCGCGTCGGGCGTCGGCATTTTGCCCCGGAACGCGGTGTAGAGTTCCTCCGGATCGGCCGAGCCGCCGGACGCATAGATATTCCGGCGCAGCTTTTCTGCGAGTTCGGGATTGAACGGGTCGCCCGTCTCCTCGAACGCAGCAAAGGCGTCGGCGTCAAGCACTTCCGACCACAGGTATGAATAATAGCCGGCCGAGTAGCCGTCGCCGGAGAAGATGTGCTGGAAGTGCGGCGTGCGGTGACGCATGGCGATCGCGTCGGGCATGCCGATCCTTTCCAGCGTCTGCGCTTCGAAGGCGAGCGGGTTCTCCGGCGCATCCGAACGCGAGTGATAGGCCATGTCGACCAGCGCCGACGAGGTGAATTCGACCGTGGCGAAACCCGCGCCGAATGTGCGGGCCGCGAGCATCTTGTCGAGCAATTCCTTCGGCATCGGCTTGCCGGTCTCGTAGTGCAGCGCGTGCTTTTCGAGCACTTCCGGCACGGTCAGCCAATGCTCGTAGAGCTGCGACGGCAGCTCGACGAAATCGCGCGGCACGGAGGTTCCAGCGACCGACGGCCAGGTCACGTTGGTCAGCATGCCGTGCAGAGCATGGCCGAATTCGTGGAAAAGCGTCTTTGCCTCGTCCAGCGACAGCAGGCACGGCTTGCCCTCGGCCGCCTTGGCGAAGTTCATGATGTTATAGATCACCGGCGTCGAGCCCTCGCCGAGCTTGTAGCCCGACTTGAGCGCGCTCATCCAGGCGCCCGAGCGCTTCGAGGGTCGCGCGAAATAGTCGGCCATGAACAGGCCGCGATAGCTGCCGTCGGCATTCCTGATCTCGAAGACGCGCACGTCGGAGTGCCAGGCCGCTATGCCCTTCTTTTCCACGAAAGACAGGCCGAACAGCCGTCCGGCAACGTCGAAGCAGGCTTCGATGATGCGCTCGAGTTGGAGGTAGGGTTTCAGCTCGGCTTCGTCGAAGGCGAATTTTTCGGCGCGCAGCTTTTCCTGGTAGTGGCGCCAGTCCCAGGCCGCGAGCGGGGTGTTGCTGCCTTCGGCTGCGGCGAGCCGCTCCAGTTCGACCTGGTCGATCGCCGCTTTCTCTCGCGCCTTTTTCCACACCGGTCCAAGCAGTTCGAGCACCGTAGGCGGATTTTTGGCCATGGTGTCGTCGAGCTTCAGGTCGGCATAGCTGTCATAGCCGACGAGCTTCGCCTTCTCGGCGCGCAGGCGCAGCGTGTCCTTGACCACCTGGCCGTTGTCGGTCGGCCCACTGGTCTCGCCGCGGCCGACAAACGCACGGAACGCCTTTTTCGCGCAGGTCGCGCCGCTCGGAATAGGTGGTGAAGGGCTCGTAGATCGAGCGCGACAGCGTGACCGCGAACCGGCCCTTCTGGCCGCGCATCTCGGCTGCCTCTGCCATCGCGTTCTTCAGGAACTCCGGCAGGCCGGCGAGGTCTCCTTCGTCCAGGAACAGCACCCAGTCGCGTTCGTCGGCGAGCACGTTCTGGCCGAATTTCGCGCCGAGCGACGCAAGTTCCTCGTTGATCGCCGCAAGGCGCTTCTTTCCGGTCTCGTCGAGCTTCGCGCCGGCCTTCACGAAGCGCTTCCAGGTCAGTTCGAGAACCCGCAGAGTCTCGGGGTCGAGGCCGAGCGACGCCCGGCGCTGGTAGAGATCGTCGATGCGCGCGAACAGCTTCGCGTTCATCGAGATCGCGGAGAAATGCCGCGCCATTTTCGGCGAAATCTCGCGTTCCATCGCCTGGATGGCGTCGTTGGTGTTGGCTCCGGCCATGCACCAGAAGATCGCCGAGACGCGGTCGAGCGGCTCGCCGGCAAGCTCCAGTGCGGCCAGCGTGTTTTCGACCGTGGGCGCATCCGCGCTGCCGGCGATCGCATCGACCTCTTGCGCATGGGTAGCAAGGGCGGCGTCGAATACCGGCCCGAAATCGCCGCTGCCGATGCGGGAGAAATCAGGCAGGCCGAGCGGTCCGTTCCACAGGGTGAGCGGATTGTTGTTCAGGTCGACGGCGATTTCGGACGGCATGGGCGCTCTCACAGGTTGATGCTGCATCGTGGGCGGGGCCGGTCGGATGTAAGACTGTCGCCTGCTCCGCGCAACACTTGACCTTTCGCGCGTACATCGTTTGGCGCTGGGTCGGCCTGCTTCCGGCTGAGCGATCAGCTTGATCGCCCGCCCTTTCGCTACGCCGCTGAACTCAATCGAGGATCGCGTCTGGCGCTGAGCCGGTTGATCCTTATATGAGGGCCGATGTCACCACCCTACGAGGAACCGATGCGGCTATCCAGCACGACCCGATTTGCCACGCTGTTTGCAGGATTGTTCCTGGCATTCTCGATGATTGCCGTCGATCACGCAGATGCGCGCCGTGGCGGCAGCTTCGGCAGCCGTGGCATGCGCACCTTCCAATCGGCTCCGCCAACCCGGACGGCGCCACAGCCGGCCGCACCGGTCGAGCGCTCGATGACGCCCAACACGGCACCGACCAACGCCGCGCGCCAGACGCAAATGTCCCAGCGCCCCGGTTTCATGAACGGTTTCGGCGGCTCGATGCTGCGCGGTCTGATGCTCGGCGGCCTTATCGGCCTGCTGCTCGGCCATGGCTTCGGCGGCCTCGCCGGCATGTTCGGCTTCCTGCTGCAAGCGCTCCTGATCGGCGGCGCGATCTGGCTGGTAATCCGTCTGTTTCGTTCGCAGCCGGCGCGTTCGCGCGAGCCGGCCATGGCCGGCGCTTCCGGCCGCGGCGGATTCTCCTATCGGGATGCGTCGCCACGCGACAACGGCAACGGCCGATCATTCGGCATCCCGAACATCGGTTCGAATTCGCAGGCAACATCCCAGGTTTCGAGCGAGGAAATCACCCTGCAGCAGGATGACCTCGACACCTTCCAGCGGCGCCTGACCGAAGTGCAGGAAGCCTTCGGCCGTGAGGACCATGCCACGCTGCGCCGGCTGGTGACGCCCGAGATGGTGTCCTATCTTTCCGAAGAGCTGGCCGACAACGCCCAGAAGGGCTTGCGCAACGAAGTTTCGGACGTTCAGCTCCACCAGGCCGACATCGCGGAAAGCTGGCGCGAGGGCGAAAGCGAGTATGCCACGGCGGCGCTGCAGTATTCGTCGCGCGACGTAACAGTGGATCGCGCGAGTGGCAGGACCGTCGAGGGCAAGGCCGACGAGCCTACGGAGACGACAGAACTCTGGACCTTCGTACGGGAGAAGGGCGGCGACTGGAAGCTTTCGGCAATTCAGCAAGCTTAGGCGCCGAGCCCCTCAGTTGCGGGCCAGGTTCGACCAGTATTTCAGGCCCGCCGGTCGCGGCCGGGATGCAGCAGATGACGCAACTGGACCATGGCCATCGGATGCGACAGGCTTTGCGCATCCGTTTCGAGCTGCAGTTCGTCGCCGCCCCGTTTCGCCGTGCGCGCCAGTATCTCGTAGACCGCGGCGGTCGTCGATTGCAGCGCCTTGGCCGCCGGCTGCCCGTCGAGCAGCCGCGCCAGGAATACGGCGGCCGTGAGATCGCCGAGCCCGTTTGGCGGCCGCTCGATGATCCGGTGCTCGGCAAGCAGCGCCGCTGACTGGGTCAGGAGCAAATTGCCCGTGCCGCCTGCCATCATTGCCGGCGCGGACGTGACCAGCATCGTCGCCGGCCCGGCTTCACCAGCAGCCGCGATCACCGAGCGCATGTCGTCGAGTTTGGCCCCCGCCATCCATTCGAGTTCGTAGCGATTTGGCGTCGCGATGTCGGCGATCGGCATCAGCACGTCACGCAACGCCCGGGCAAGTGGCTCGGCGACATAGAGCCCGCCTGCATCGCCCATCACCGGGTCGCAAATATAGGTGGCGCGGGGGTTCCGCTCGCGCACCGCCGCGACAAGCGAAGCGACCGCATCCGCCTGTTCGGCGTTGCCCAGATAGCCCGACAGCACGCCGGCGACTTCGCCCAGCCATGGCGCGCGCTCCAGATCCTTCATGAGCGCCGCGAATTGTTCCGTTTCCGGCACGATCCTTGTGGCGCGGCCATGCCCAGGATGCCAGGGCAGGATGACGGTGGGCACCGCCCAAACCGGGTAGCCAAGCGTTTCGAGCGCGAATACCGCGGCGCGGTTGCCCACGGAACCGCGCGCGACATGGCTGGAAATGACAATGACCGCGCGCGGCGCGTCGGCTTCTTCCGCATTCATCTGAGCTATCCGCGCACCACGAGAATCACCAGCCAGACAATGAGGCCGACTGTCACGATCAGCCCCATAGCACGGCCGATGCGCGTTCCCCAATATTCGATCGCATCGCTTTGGTCCGCATCCGCGGCCGACAAATGATCGCGTGCGCGCTTGGTGGTGCGCGAGACGGCGGACGAACCGCTGGAATCGGCCTCGCGCGCCACGCGATCGAGAATGCGCCGCGATTCTGCGCTCGCCGCCAGTTTCCTTGCCTGCCGCCATGGAACAAATCCTTCGTGCTCGCTGGACTTTACCGCCTCGGCGCCCGCAAGCACAGTAGCGAACGGCGGGCAAACCACGTTCGGTTGCAGGCCCGTTCCCTTCGCTCGCTATTGTGATACTTGTCTTGGCCACCTGAGATGATCCGAGGTAACCCAAATGCTCGCCCAGCCGTTTCCACTCCCGGCCTTCCGCCACTTCTGGACCATGGCAATATTCGCCATCATGCTGCCCGTCCTGGCGGGCTGCGGCTTCAACACGATCCCGACGGCCGAAGAACAGGCAAAGGCTGCGTGGAGCGAGGTGCTCAACCAGTATCAGCGGCGCGCCGATCTCATCCCGAACCTGGTCGAGACGGTAAAGGGCTACGCCGCACACGAAAGAGAAGTGCTGCAATCGGTTGTCGAGGCGCGGGCCAAGGCCACCCAGACGACACTGTCGCCTGAAGCGCTCGAGGATCCCGCGGCGTTCAAGGCTTTCCAGGAAAGCCAGGCAGGCCTGACCGGCGCTCTGTCGCGGCTGCTCGCCGTGGTCGAGAACTATCCCGACCTGAAGGCCAACCAGAACTTCCTGGCTTTGCAGGCGCAGCTTGAGGGCACCGAAAACCGCATCGCGGTCGCCCGCCGCGACTACATCGAGGCGGTCCGGGTCTACAACACCTCGCTTCGAACGTTCCCTTCCCTGCTCTGGGCGAACTTCTGGTTCACCGACAACGAGCCGTTCCAGAACTTCACAGTGGCCGAAGACAAGATCGAGGTGCCAAACGTGAATTTCGGTACGCAGCAGCAGGGCGGCTGACTGGTGTAGAAAGCTCTCCGTGATGATTGCGGGATGCGACGGCCTGTCCCCCCTCCTTGAGGGGAGGGCGGACAGCCGCCGAAGGCGGATGGACGGGTGGGGCGGCAGCGTGCGGCCTCTGCCTATGCCGCCCGCCGCGCTCGCTTTTTTTCCTCGCAATCACATTTCTCCTGACCTTCGCCGCCATCGCCGCCGAACTGCCGGCGCTCACGGGCCGCGTGGTCGACAATGCCGGGCTGATGACAGCGTCGGAGCGGGCGGAACTAGAGGAGAAGCTTGCTGCCTTCGAGGAAAAATCCTCCGACCAGATCGTCGTCGCCACCATCGACAGCCTCGACGGCGAGGCGATCGAGCCCTTCGCCAACCGGCTGTTTCGCGCCTGGGGGCTGGGTCAGGCCGGCGAGGACAACGGCATATTGCTCCTCGTCGCGCAATCGGACCGCCGTATGCGCATCGAAGTCGGCTATGGCCTGGAAGGGACGCTGACGGACCTGCACTCGAAGCTCATCATCGAGAACACGATGGTGCCGGCGTTCCGCGCCGGCAACTTTTCCGGAGGCATCAGCCAGGCCGTCGACGACATCATCATAGTGCTGGAAGGCAACGGCGAAGAATTGGAGGCCCGGGCCGAACGCAATCGGGAAACCGGGTCCGATATGCCCGATCTCGCCGTTACGCTGTTCCTGATCGTCTGGTGCACCTTGTTTTTCGGCGGTTTCGCCATGGCATTCCTCGCGCCGGTGTTCGGCAAGAAGATCGGACCGGGCCGCTACCGCTGGCTCGGCATGGACATCGCCTTCGGCGGCGGTTCGGGTGGCGGCTATTCGGGCGGCTCGTCCGGTGGCGGCTGGTCGTCGGGCGGCAGCGGAGGCGGCGGGTTTTCCGGCGGCGGCGGATCGTCGGGTGGCGGCGGATCGTCGGGAAGCTGGTGATGCGGGAGGCGATGCACCGATGACCCCAGAGGAACACGCCCGCGTCACGGAGGCGATCCGGACCGCCGAACAAGGCACGTCCGGCGAAATCTACTGCGTCGTCGCGCGTTCGAGCGACAGCTACTTCTTTCCGGCCGCCTTCGCATTGATAGTGGCGATGCTTATAGCCAGCCTAGTTGCCGCTTTCGCGCTCGAATATTGGTGGCTGACGCTGCGCGCGCCGCTGTTTGTCGCCGCGCAGATGCTGGCGCTGGTTTGCGCTTTGGTTCTGCTGTGGCTGTTTCCGCCGCTGCGCCTTTTCCTGGTGCCGCGCCAATTGCTCTACCGCCGGGCGCACGAAAACGCGCTGAAGCAGTTCCTCTCCCGCAACGTACACATCACCACGGCGCGCACCGGCGTACTGATCTTCGTTTCGCTGGCCGAACGCTACGCCGAGATCGTTGCCGACAGCGCCATAAACAGCCGTGTCGGGCAACCGGTCTGGGACAACGTGGTCGGCCGCCTCGTCGCCGATGCGCGGGAGGGACGCCTGGCAGACGGCTTCGTCGCGGCAGTGGGAACGGTGGGGCAGTTGCTCGGCGAACATTTTCCGCTGGCGGCCGGCGACGTCAACGAACTCGACGACCACCTGGTCGAGATCTAGAGTCAAATCGATCAGGACGGGGACTGTGTACGGCCGCGACGAGGCGTTCTTGACCCTTGCGCTCCCCGACCCGGCGCGTTTATGGTTAACCAGTCATGAACACTGTAACCATCGACATACGCAGGGCAGAGCCGCGCGACGCGCCGGCCATAGCCGATGTGCATCACGAGGCCTGGCGGGGCGCCTACGCCGGCATCATTCCGCACCGCGCCCTGAATGCGATGATCAACAGGCGCGGCAGCGAATGGTGGGCGAATGCGATTCAGCGCGCCGCCACCGTGCTGGTCGTGGAGATCGGCGGCAAGGTCGCCGGCTACACAACGGTCGGGCGCAATCGCGCCCGCGAACTGCCGCAGCAGGGCGAAATCTACGAACTCTACCTTCGGCCCGAATACCAGGGCGTCGGCCTTGGCACCCGGCTCTTTGCCGCTGCACGGCAGAAGCTGGCGGACCACGGGTTGAAGGGCATGGTCGTGTGGGCCCTGGAAGACAACACGAATGCGCTATCTTTCTATACCGGCGCGGGCGGCCGCGATGTCGCCGAAGGCGTCGAAATCTTCGACCAGAAGGCCCTCAGGAAAGTAGCATTCGTCTGGGACTGAGCCCGGAATTTCAAACCTGCGACCTTTGAACTCCCTGTCGGCGGTTGCGCTTGCAGCCCGCGGCCGCTATCGAACCGCGCGGGGGCACAACGGGAAACCATCCATGCGCATCGAAGCCATCTCCATCGGAAAGAATCCGCCGGATGACGTCAATGTCATCATTGAGGTCCCGGTCGGCGGCCAGCCGATCAAGTACGAAATGGACAAGGAGGCCGGGACGCTGTTCGTCGACCGCTTCCTCTACACACCGATGACCTATCCGGGCAATTACGGGTTCGTTCCGCACACGCTCTCGGGCGACGGCGATCCGATCGATGTGCTCGTCTGCAATACCCGCGAACTGATCCCGGGCTGCGTCATCAATGTCCGTCCGATCGGCGTGCTGATCATGGAAGACAATGCCGGCCAGGACGAGAAGGTGATCGCCGTTCCCTCGCCAAAGCTTACGCGCCGCTACGAGAACATTTTCGAGTACAATCAGCTGCCGGAAATCACGCTGCAGCAGGTCGAGCATTTCTTCGAACACTACAAGGATCTGGAGCCCGGCAAATGGGTCAAGATCGGCGGCTGGCACGATGCGGCGCGCGCCAAGCAGATGATCGTTGAAGCGATCGAGCGGGCGAACAAGGCTAAATAATCAGTTTTCGGCGCGGCTGAATTCCGGCAGCGGCGCATCGCCGCTGACCAGCACCCGTTCGTCGGCCCCGCAGGCGAAATCGCGCGCCTGCTCGTCGGCGATCTTGCGCGCCATTTCGTTGGCTTTCGGATTTCCGGTGGCCGCGACCAGCCCGACGGAGCAGCCGTCGCGCTCGGCGATCTGGCCGACCTTGGAGACCACCAGCACTTCGACCTGCTTGTCAGGGTTTTCCGGATCGCTGACGGACCAGCGGTGTATGGCTGCGAATGGCATCGCCCGGCCGTCTTCGGTCTCGATGCGCCATTCGATTTTCGGGCCTGTCGAATTGAATGCTGCGAAGCTTTCCCAGGTCGGGGCAAGGTCGCCGGCCGGAGGAAAGCCGTAGAATACCGATTCCCGCAAGTCGGCCGCGTAGATGATCACCGGATAACCGCGGAAGCCTGAGCAGACCATATTGGCCCAGTCGCCGTCGCCCTCTTCGGCGGTGGCAAAGACCGTGCAGTCCTTCTCCGTGTTGATGTCCGTGTAGGCGCTGGAAACCTCGGCCGCATGCGCCAACTGGCAAAAGCCTGTCAGGGCGACCAGGCAACAAAAGGCTTTTCTCACCGCGAACCTCCGCAAATCCAATGCGAAAACCTAACGCGGATTTCCATTTCGGCCTAGCCGGCCCGATCCGTGAACAGCCGGAAATGCGGCAGAGCGGTCATCGGGGTGGAGCGAACTTTTCCGCCTGTGCCTCCAGTTCCCGCGGATCGCCGCCAATCCGTACGGTCTTGAGCCGGGAGGTGCCGCCCGAAGCGACGGACACGCTGCTGCGCGAAACGCCCATAAACGATGCAACCAGCTTTTCCAGCGCGGCGTTGGCCGCACCCTTTTCAGGCACGGCACGAACACGCGCGGTGATGTGGGAACGCCCGTTCGCCGTGCGCTCGACGCCGCCGACGGCATCGCTGGACGCGCGCGGAGTCAGCCGGACAAAAACGTCAATCCCATCCTCCCGCATGCGCCAGAAGCCGGCCATGAGGACCGCTCTCAGATGACGAGCGGCGCGACAGTGGTCAAGAGGAACTGCCGGATGAAGAAGATGAGCAGCAGAACGATGATCGGCGAAATGTCGATGCCGCCGAGGTCGGGCAGAAACCGGCGCACCGGCGCCAGTACCGGCTCGGTGATGCGGAACAGGAAATTGCCGATGGTCCCGACAAACTGGTTGCGGGAATTGACGACATTGAAAGCGTAGAGCCATGAGAAAATCGCCGAAGCGATGAGGAGCCACCAGTAAATGTCCAGCGCCAGAACCACAGTCTGAATGAGGGCGATCATGCCGTTCTCCAATTGATCGCCGACATGTAGCCATTGCTCGCCTAAGCGGCAAGTCCCGGGGTATTTCGGGAGGTCCGCGCGACGCCGCTCTTTGCTTGACAGGGCAGAGCGCCGAACATAAATACGGCCATCCGCTGGACGGGGCTGTAGCTCAGCTGGGAGAGCGCGTCGTTCGCAATGACGAGGTCAGGAGTTCGATCCTCCTCAGCTCCACCAGCGGATCTACTTATCCACTTGGAATAAAAGGTGGATTTCAAGAAGACAGTTTCTTTCCCCACCTTCTTCCCCATTCATATGTTTCGCATAGACCGGTTTTTAACCGTCAATTCGGTAGTGGCTGTCCTCGAACACCCTGAGGCGCTTCTGCGGCAGGTTCCACTGTTTCACGATGTGGTCGATGAAGGCTCGGTCATTCAGTTTTGGGTCCAGAAGCAGCAGCCAGGCATCATCCTCGCATCTCCAATTCACGCGACCGCGCGGGAAATGCTCGTACTCAAAATTCCTGAGTGTCGTGTCTCGCCGCTGTATTTCCGGCCAAACGTCGATGTGACCCTTATCGTACGTCTTGAACCCGCCAATCTCCTCGACCGCGCTCCATGGTAGTGAGGCTGAGGCAAAGCGGCCTAGGCCGCGTCCGAGTGTGATGAACCAAAACAGGCCGATGCGTGAGGTGGCAAATTCCGTCATGGAGTCTCTCGTTGAAACGCGACAAAATCAGGAGTTGAGCGCTCCTCGCGAAGCGCTCAACTCCTACGATGTGCCCGCTAATCAGCCATCGGTTGGGCGTTCAAAATGGCGTGCGGCGTCCAGTCATCAATGAGTTCATGGACAGGGCCGAAGTCGAGGTAGCGTTCGGTGATCTGCTTCGCCAACTCCGCCTCTCCGGCCTTGCCAATGGCGCTGGCAAAGTCTTCGACGCTCACCGTTCCGAAGGGAAGAACCTGAGCTTGTTCAGCCGAGAGATGCAAACGATACGCTTCGACCGCCGAAGCAATCTCCGCATTTTGATTAGGCGCAATCACGATGAACTGGCCGCGATCAAATAACCGCCGCTCGTGCACCATGCTGTAGCAGAGCGCGTGTTCGGCGAAGAACTGCCTCAACGGCGCTTGCTGGAGTTTGGGAGCGGTCGCATCGATGAAAAGGTTCGATCGTCCGGCCATGTCCATGTGTCGGGCCTTGACCGGCGTGGCATTTGCCGGCTGGCTCTCAGCGTACTTCACCTCAATGCCGACGAAGCCCGTTTTGCCGTCCTTACCCGTATACGCGATCAAGGCGTCAAGCGCGGTATGGTCCCCAGTATAGGCTTCATTGCCGCGTCCCGGAGAAGTTTCGAAAAAGACGCCATCGACCTGCTTCACGTCGATGGAAAAGAGCAACTTCATGATCGACTTGGCGAGGGTCGGATTCAGCTTGAGCGGGGCGAGCAGATTGAAGGCCAGCGCCGTGCTGCTCAAAAGGTTTTCCCAAGCCCGCGCCTCGTCGATGAGGGCGCCCTGTTCGCGATATGCGATTTCCATGCGAACGAGCTTCGCGATTGCAGGATTGAGATAGTTGAACCCGGCGCGTGCGGCTGTGCTGTCTAGTCGACTTCCGAGCGACATCGGCTCGCGATTGGCACGGGCATAGCTTCCCATAGTCCATCCGCGCCGCTCCCGCCATATGGCCTGGAGGAGCCGCGCACAGGATCGGAAGCGGGTATCGAGTGGCTCGTGCACAGAGAATCTCTCAAGAACGTCGATTGGCGGAATTGGCAGAGCCTTGTTCCGGGTTGAGACGTACATGGGCATTAATCCTCTACTCTCGGGGGAATTGAGGGTATTCGTGCAACCCATGCTGGTTTTTACCGATGAAAGCGCAAGAGATGTCTCCCAATAAATAGCGGAAGGGGCCTCTCAACCCTACACAGTACAGTCAAGCGTTGCGCTCGACATCAACCGGACCTTGTCCGCTGTCGTGCGCGTTCACTCAGCGGTCAGTGTCCTAATTCAGAGGTTAGGAGCTTACCATGAGTGTTTCCGCCCACCCCCTCAACTCCACTCCAGGAATCACTGACTGCAGTCTGGATGATCTTCCCCAGTGGTCGACGGCAAATTACTGTCCAGAATTGCCGGTCATCGATGAAGGCGACGATGACACCGAGGGATTTTCGCACCCGCTTCAGAAGGGTCCGAGCTGCCGCTTTCCACCTGAAGCCTTTGGCGTGCTATGGCTCCCGGTTCTGGGCGCTCCGGCAATTCAGCCCGGCAACTCGAGAAAGAAGGTAGCTACTGGAGCCTTTGGCCCCTCTCCCATCTCGGGGGCACAGTTGACGAACATCTACGACGGCCTGAACTTAGCCAACCAACTGGGAATGGTGATGAACTGTGAGTTCACGCTGGTCTTCGGCAAACTAGGCTGCCTGAGCGACGGCGACAGCCGTCGAGCTTTCAACCGCCTCCTCGATAGACTCAGAAGTTGGTGCCGGGAACGGGGGGCAACACCGGCGCACTGGTTCTGTTGGGAACGTTCGAAGCTTCAAGGGCTACATGTCCACATGCAGTTGCATGTGCCCCCTGAGCACCAAGTGGCATTCCGGGCGTGGGCGAAAGAAACTGCCAAGACGCTGCACTCACAGGAACCGGTCGAGTCCGATCAACCCTTTATAAAGTTACGGCGCGATGCGGAGCCCGGCAATCAATGGGCCTGGACGCGTTACATGCTCAAGGCGATGGACCCGGATTTGATATTTGTGAGCACGGGTATGTCGGCCAATCATGCCCTGGGCATCAAGGTGAGGCCAACAGGGCACATTCCTTGGAAGCAGGTTGGTATGTCGAGGTCGCTTGGCAACCATGCGCGGCAACGGCATCAATATGTGCGCCCCGAGTGGAGGGAAGATGATTATTTCCGCTCTGCGTGGTCCCGATGGTCGTTCGACCGCTACAAGGAGGCCATGGAAGGCAAAGGAATGTCTGACCTGATGAAGCTCATAAAAAATGGCGGCGGGGTCATATAGGTATCGCTCGAAAGACCGCCTCTGGCTTGGCTTTCCAGAGGCGGTTTCGCGTCGTTCTGAAGATAGAGGAGTCACAAGCCTTTGATTGTTCAGTCCTTTCAATGGCCCTTTGTGGTTGTGGTTAACGCGCTTTGGAGCGGATCTGGCGGGCTAATGGCAATTCGACCCACAAAGCGGCCCTTATTCTTGGTCGTAGTCCCCCGCGGCAGGGGGAGGTGACTCGGAGGTTGACCAGTATTTTTGTCTACGAGGTCTTGGATGAGAGATGAGGGGGATCGTAGGGAGATGAGGTTCTATTGGTACGATTGGTTTTCAGTGGCGACCTAGAGAGGTTTGGAGCCCAGATCGTCGTCAGGAAATTTATGACGAGATTTTGTTTCGTCAGGAAAGCGCTTGAAGCCATTCCAACGCGTCAGCAAGCTTGATAAGCCGCCGTTTTCCGACCTTGACGGACCTGAGCCGGCCAGCGGCAATCTCTTTATAGGTGAGAGATCGCCCGATACCTGCCCATCGGCAAAAGCCATCTATTGTCATGGCGGCAGGTCGTTCGAATTTCGGTTCGGCTTTCATTGTCTGATCCGTTCGGCTGTTGTTGCCTCCGGGTGTGATCGCCCAACCGCCAACGAAGAAATTAACAGTGACTTAGTCGCGTTCACGTCGATTGCATACGGCTTGCAGCCGCATAGCAATCATTCACCGCACTTCGCGCGTGGCCGCAATAATCCTACCTTGCAAGACGCCTGGTGGAGGAGGTCTCGGAAGGTAAAAAGGGCAGGCCCCGGTCGTGTCCCATGAGGTGGTGTAGCTCGGCGGTTTTGAGCCGCTCGCGAGCGCGCCGTTGATAGTGCTGTAGCGAGCGAGCGGCATCGAGGTGGTCATCGGCGCTTTCCGGTAGGGTCTGGTTGTTGACGCCAACCCAATTCGGAAGGACCACCGATGACCGACGACATGATGAACCTGCGCACGCTCGTGGAGAAGACCCCTGATGCCGATCTCTTGCGCGAGATGATCGGCTTTGCCGCCGAGCGGCTGATGGAGCTGGAGGTGGGTGCGGCCACCGGCGCCGCCTATGGCGAGAAGAGCCCGCTGCGGACCGCCCAGCGCAACGGCTACCGGGAACGCGACTGGGAGACGCGGGCCGGGACGGTCGAGCTGCGCATCCCGAAGCTCAGGAAGGGCAGCTACTTTCCGGGTTTCCTCGAACCGCGCCGCATGGCCGAGAAGGCGCTGACCGCCGTCATCCAGGAAGCCTACGTCCAGGGCATCTCGACGCGCTCGGTCGACGATCTGGTCAAGGCGATGGGCATGAGCGGCATCTCCAAGAGCCAGGTCTCGCGGCTGTGCGAAGAGATCGACGGCAAGGTAAAGGCCTTCCTCGAACGGCCAATCGAGGGCGACTGGCCATACCTGTGGATCGATGCCACCTATCTGAAGGTGCGCCGCGGCGGGCGTATCGTCTCGGTCGCCGTCATCATTGCCGTCGGCGTCAACGCAGACGGCCGGCGCGAGGTGCTGGGCATGGAGATCGGCACCTCGGAGGCCGAACCGATCTGGACGGAGTTCCTGCGCAAGCTGACCCGGCGCGGCCTGCGCGGCGTCAAGCTCGTCGTCTCGGATGCCCACGAGGGCCTCAAGAGCGCCGTCACCAAGGTGCTGTCGGCGACATGGCAGCGCTGTCGCGTTCACTTCATGAGGAACGTGCTGGCCATGCCGGCAAGAGCGGCCGCAGGGTTGTCTCGGCCTTCATCGCTACCGCTTTCGCTCAGGAGACCGCCGAGGCGGCGAGCGTGCAATGGCGCGCAGTCGCCGACCAGATCCGGCCCAAGGTGCCGAAGCTGGCTACGATCATGGATGACGCCGAGCCTGATGTGCTCGCCTACATGACCTTCCCGAAGGAGCATCGCGCCAAGCTCCACTCGACAAATCCCATCGAGCGTCTCAACGGCGAGATCAAGCGACGCACAGAGGTCGTCGGAATCTTCCCCAACGACGACGCCATCGTGCGCCTCGTCGGCGCAATCCTGCTCGAACAAAACGATGAATGGGCCGTGCAGCGGGCCAGATACATGACGCTGGAAACCATCAACCCGATGAGCGATGATCCCCTGATCAGCCTGCCAGCCGTGGCGCGCTGATCAGCCCGGCCAATGCCGGACAGCACGGCGACCAATGCCGGCAGCTACACCACGCCACGGGACACGATCCAGGCCCCTGACTCCCGACCGACGCCTTAGGGCTCCCCCACTATGTTTCGCGGCATGATTCGACAGCGCCACATGAGGACGCTAACCGTTGCTAGTGGTGAAAGCCTGACGCTTGGCACCCCTCGGAACGCCAAGGTTGGGTGGTGAGCAGTCGCCCGTTCTAACCAGCACGAACGAGCATCTTGCGCCAGAAGCCGTCACTCCGTAGCGAGCCCTTGAATGACCGCAATGGGGCCGGGAGCAGTAGGTCGGGTTGTGGTGCAGGGAAGAACGATAGCGGACGTCGATGCAGAGGAGCCTACCCCTTTGCCGTGGCGTCATTCGCAGCAGGATCTAAATTCGGCCGCTCGATCCCTTGCGTCTCAACATTGTAGACGCGAACGTGCCCTTCGAGGCCTTTGAACTGGCGAGTACCGAGGTCAACGATCGGCATGTTGCCAGGCAAAAGGCGCGTCACGGAATAATCGATAAGGATTTGTCGATCTTCAGCGGACGAACACAGCCTCGATGCCAAGTTCACGACATTGCCAATTGCGGTGTAGTCAGCGCGGGCCTCATAGCCAATTCGACCCACCGTTGCCCACCCCATAGCGAGCCCCATGCCGAAGCCAATCTCATAACCACGCTGCCGCCAGCCAGATATGAGCTCTTGTGTGGAATCCTGCATGTCGACAGCCATTTTTACGGCATGAAGCGCCGGCTCTTCACATGGAACCGGGGCGTTGACGAGGATCATCAATCCATCCGCCGAAAAACTGGTCAGCGTCACCTCATACCGGGTGATGATCGCGCCGAGCGCCTCGTAGTACTCACGCAAGAGCTGCATGATGTCCTCAGGCTCAGCGTGCGCCGAAAATGCGGTGAAGCCACGCAAATCGCAAAAAACAGCGACCACTTCCGCGCGCTGTCCGGCGAGCATTCTCTCGTCGCCAGCCTTTTCTACGAGCTCCGCCACCTGTGGTGCCAGGAAGCGCTTCAAACGCATCATTCGCTCAGCGCGGTCCCGCGATATGGCGAGTTCCTGCGCCATTTGGTTGAACCGCGCAGCCAGCCGCTCAAGTTCGTCTCCAGTGACAATGTTGATCCGGTGATCGAACTGTCCGGCACCGATCTTGAGGGCGCCTTCTTCCAGCAATCGGATGGGCCCGCTCATCCGTCTGGCAAGCCAATATGCGAGTACCGCCGCAAGGACTGTGGCGGGGAGCAACAACCAGCAGGTCCGCCACAATGAAGCGTATAGGGGTGCAAAAGCCTCTGCCTGAGACTGCTCGACAAATACCGTCCAGCCCGCCGCGGCAACCGGCGCGCCAGCGGTCACAACGCGTTCATTCTCGGCGTTGCGGCTTGCAATCGCAGTGCCGCCCGCGGCGGCGATCGCATCCCGCAATCCGCGCAGGGCCAACGCTGCTTTCTCGTCGGCGCCCTGCATCACTTTGCTGATCGCGGGGTGAGCGATGAGGTGGCCGGTCTGGTCGACGACAAATGCCTGGCCGCTGCGGCCCACGCGGATTTCGGACACGATGAGCCAGATAGGCTTCAGACTGATTTCGGCGATGACCGAGTTGACGACGACTGTATCGTCGTAATTGGCCATCGCCATGGTTATGGATGGTTCGGAACCCTGGCGATAAATGACTGGGCCGTACCAGACCTTCGCTGTCCTGGCGCCCACGACAGCGGGATCGCCTGAGCGATCCGCCCCGCCTTCCGTCCTGTTTGAGCCAGTGCGAGAGATGTGCAGCCGCTCCGCGCCGGTACCGTCGACAAGACTGATGCTGAGAATTCCCGGGACCTGGTGCATCGCTCGTACGACAAGGAGCCGAAGCTGTTTCACGCTGGCCTCGGTCGACCCGTCCTGGGGGATCGTGGAGCCGAGCGGAACGTTGATGCCGTCAAGAAAGCTCTCAATTTTATCGGCCGCCGATGTTGCCTCGGACCGCAGCAGGGCACTGAGGATCGCACGCTGGTCGACATAGCTGAACCACGTGTTGCTGATGCCACCGGCAGCCATTGGAAAAATGGCCGCCGCGAACAAGACTAGAAAATACTTCTGAAATAGCGATCGACGCATGGAAGCGGCTTTGAGATTGGAGAAAGGTCTCCCACATGATGCGACCCGACCATAAGTCGCGACAGCTCAGTCTCAGAAAGGTAACCTAAATTCTTGCGTCTTGGTATGGGCTGAGCCGTTCCCACTCATGGTCGAGTCTCGTGCCTTCCAAGGGGCTTGGATAGACGGGAATGTTTCCCTGATCGGGGAGAGTCGCAACCACGACCCTCAGCTTAATGGTGTCCGCTTCAGGGCAACGACGAACTTTGCCTGTTAGGCCGAAATGAGGCGCAAAGTGGACACACTCCAAGCGGGGACACACTTGTGTCGCCGACTGGCGCTGTGCAAAATTTAGAGCAGATGCGAGAATCCCGCCGCGCTGCCGGGTTTTCATTGCTTCGCCTTCATCGTTGCGATGAAGTTCAGCTCGTCTTCGATCGCCTCCTCGATGCCATGAATGCCTCAGCGGCTTCATTCATTTGTGACGTGTCCTGCGCGCTACGTCCCTTCGCGGCGGATAACGTACTTGGCCGACAAAAGATGCGAAGAAAAGTCCCGGTGGAGAGTTGGGCGTTGGCTTGAACTAGACTAACGATTTCGGCGGCGCAGCATTAACGAGCTCATCAACGCCGTCGCCCACGCGACTGCTACAAGAGACAAGACTATCAGACCATTTGTCGTGACGATTGTCCCTTTCGATTGAGTAGGAAGAGAGCGGGCTGGGCTCGACGCGCCAACCAAACTGGCCAAATCAGACCGACTGCCATATCGCACGGAATAGGCCCGAGTAAATTCTGCACCAAGCAGAAAAATTACCGATGAATAATACACCCAGAGCAGGATCACGAGCAGTCCGCCGGCCGCCCCGTATGAGGACGCAATCGCACTCGTCCCAATATACCAGCCGATGAGTGACTTGCCGAGCGTGAACAATGCCGCCGTCACCAAGGCACCGATCGCAACATCGCGCCATTTCAGGGTTCGGTCGGGTAGAACCTTATAGATGGCCGCAAACATCATAGAGATCAGACTAAAAGAAATGACGGTGTTGATGACGCTGAGGACAATTTCGCCGAACGGCAAATAAGTGTTGATACGGTCGCCCAACGCCGAGATCGCCGCACTCGCAATCAATGACACCAGCAACATGAAGCCCAGCGCCGCGACCAAACCCAGGCTAGCCGCACGGGCCCTCAGCAAATTTGAGACCGAACTAGAATTACTCTCTACCTTCCATATCGTGTTCAGCGACTGCTGCATTTCGCCGAAGACGCCGGAGGCGGTGACTAGTAGTGTGATCAATCCAATGAGTGTCGCCAGAGTCCCTGTTGATTTTCGCGACGCGCTCTCGATCGCCACCTGCAGAAGGTCTGCGCTTTGAGATCCCATGAGTCCGGAAATCTGGGCAGAGAGAGCCACTTGAGCGGCGTCATTGCCGAAAACAAGACCTGCGACCGCGATGACGATCAAGAGAATCGGCGCTAACGACGTAGCGGCATAGAACGCCATCGCCGCGCCATGACTGAGAGCATTGTCGTTGATAAAGCCGAGGACGCTTTCCCGCAGCAATTGCCAAGCGTCGTTCAGCGTGAGTGGCACCAGTCATCATCCGGTTTGATGCGCTCAGATATCTGCCGAACGGCAGGCGCGGAAAGAAGTTCCGGTCTGGCCTTAGCAGCACATCCCTGGCCACCGTCTTGGCTGCAGGATCGCTCTTGATCCAGCTCGGGACGAAAGGCTCCCCAACCAGTGCATTCCTATGCAACAGTCCCAAGGCGACCGGCGAAAAGGGCAAGGTGGGCAAAGCGCGCCATCGCAATCAGAGGCTCCTCCAGAGCGGGGCGGCCGAGCGTAAGCGACCGCAATCGAGTTCGATACGCCTATCCTTTAGGGAAGAGGATATCCTCAAATATGATCACACCAACAAACTCACCTTTGGCGGAACGGAACAAAGCTCGTTCTCGCCGGAGGCGCCCCAGTGAGCGCCCACTCGCGCAGGTCGATGTCTGCCACCGAAGGGCGAAGGAATAGTAGAGGGTCACAGCGTCACGTTGATCGCCGCTTGGCAAAGGCCTGCTTCGGATCCGACTCCAGCCGCTCCGCAAATGTCAGCTCAGGAGAAGCGCTGAGAATGTCAAGAAATGGCGCAAATACGTCGGCCAGCGTGGTCGCCTGGGAAGTCGGCTTTCAGGAAGCGTCAAAGGCACCCTCAATGGGCGCTATGGGGCGCTTTGCAGACCAGCGGCCTCGGGGACTTTCGTACGCCTGCCGGCGCCTGTTTTGATGCATGTCGTTATCCCAAAACCGCTGCGCACTTTTGGCGACATGCATTATGCCGTCGGCGCATCGGCGCGCATCAGCCCTTCCTTCTTGAGATCGGCCCAGAGTGCTGATGGCAGCTTCGCGTCGAGCAACGACCGGTTGCTTTCGACTTCGCTCGGCCGTTGGCCGCCCGGAATCACCGACACGACCGAAGGGTGCAGCAGCGGAAACTGCAGTGCCGCCTCGATCAGGCGTACGCCGTGACGTTTGCAGACGGCCTCGATGCGCGTGACGCGGTCGATGATGTCCTGCGGCGCTTCGGAATAATTGTAGTAGGCGCCGGGCTTGGGCCAGGTTGCTAGGATGCCGGAATTGTACGGCCCGCCGAGAACGATGCCGATGCCGCGCTTCTGGCACAGCGGCAGGAAGGATTGCAGCGCTTCCTGCTCCAGCAGCGTGTACCGCCCGGCAAGCAGGAAAAGGTCGAAGTCGCCACGCTCGGCAAGTGTCTGGGCAACTGGCCATTCGTTGATGCCGCCGCCGAACGCCTTGATGACGCCTTGGTCGCGCAGTGCGAGCAGCCCGTAATAGCCCGAGCGCATGAATTCGTCGATGCGTTGGTCCGAGGCCTCCTTGCTGCCATGGGTGAAGATGTCGACGTCATGCACGAAAAGGATGTCGATGCGGTCGACGCCAAGGCGTTCCAGCGAGGCTTCGAAGGAGCGCATGACGCCATCATAGCTGTAGTCATAGACCTCGCGGCGCGACGGCGTGTCGAAGAATTTGCCGATACCGGTGCGCTGATCCGGCGGGCAGGCGCGCATGATGCGGCCGACCTTGCTCGACAGCACATAGTCGTCGCGCTTTTTCGAGCGCAGGAACGGATTGAGCCGCGTTTCCGACAGGCCGAGCCCGTAGAGCGGCGCGGTGTCGTAGTAACGGCAGCCGACCTGCCATGCCGCCTCCAGCGTGGCATTGGCATCGTCGTCGGAGACGGCGCAGTAGAGGTTGCCGAGCGGCGCCGCGCCGAAGCCGAGTTCGGTGAACGCGATGCCGCCATTGCCGATGCGGTCGAAATGCCGTGTCTTCATGTCCTGCTGTTTCCTCACCTAGCAATTTGCCCCGACACTATCATGCCTGTGGCACTGCAAAAGCAGTTCGAGCCGTTGGATACGGATTTTCGCGGTGATAGCATGAGCAAAAACAAGCTGTTCGGGGAAAACGTGACCAAACAATCCAGACGGGTTTTTGACACCGGCAAGCTGGTGGGCCCGTCATGACGAATACTGGCACAAATCTGTTCGGTATCGCGCTCGACGAGCTTGGGAACGTGCTGGCGCGGATCGACGAGAGCCGCATCGACGCTGCCTGCGCCATGCTGGCCGGCGCGAACAAGATCGTCGTCTATGGCTGCGGCCGCGATGCGCTGCAGGTCAAGGGTTTTGCCATGCGGCTCTACCATCTCGGCCTGCCAGTGTCGGTGGTCGGCGACATGACCACGCCGCCGCTGGGCTCGGGCGATGTCTTTCTCGCCAGCTCCGGCCCGGGTGAGACCTCGACCGTGCTCATTTTGATGCAAGTCGCCCGCGATACGGGTGCGGCCGTGCTGCTGCTGACCGCGCAGGGCGAGAGCAGCGCCGCAAGGCTTGCCGACTTCACCTTGCTCATCCCGGCTCAGACCATGGCCGACGACCAAGGGCCGGAAAAGACGTCCGTCCTGCCGATGGGCTCGGTGTTCGAAGGCGCGCTGTTCGTTCTGTTCGAGGTAATGGTGCTGAAACTCAAGACATCGATTGGCATGTCGCCCGAAGCGATGCGCGCCCGCCACACCAACATGGAGTAGGCGCCATGCGCTACGAACTGATGCTGCCGCACCAGATCCGCAAGGCGATCGCCGAAAACTGGCCGGTCGCGCTCCCGCTCGGCGTGCTCGAATACCATGGCGAACACATGGCCGTCGGCATGGATACGCTGGCGGTGGTCAAGATGCTGGAGCTGTTCGAAAAGGAAGCCGACATCGTCATCCTGCCGCCCTTCTACTACGGCGCGGCGAGCTATGCGGTGGCGCCGCCGGAGGGCAATGGCTCGGTTCAGGTCGGCGGCAATGCGTTGGCGCCGTTCGGCGAAGAGCTGTTCTACAGCCTGCTGCGCATCGGCTTTCGGAACATCCACGCCATCATCCACCACCAGACCGAGAACTTTGCCGCCGGCATGCCGACCGATCTCGCCTTCAAAACCGCCGGCCGGCAGGCGATCTTCCGCTTCCTCGAGAAGGAGCGCGGCGAGGGCTGGTGGGGCTCGGAGACGATGGCAGGCTATTATGCGGAACAGGGCGCCAATTTCTTCAACTGGGTGCAGGTGCATCCGCTGATGCCGGCCACGATGAGCGGCCAATACCCGTTCGATCATGCCGGCATCGGCGAGACGTCGCTGATGCTGGCGCTATGCCCGGAAGCGGTCGACGCCGGCCACTTCGCCGACAATACGGGTTGGTACACGGCGACCGCCGCCGACGCCTCGGCGGAACTGGGGCAAAAGGGCGTTGCCATGATCCTCGATCATCTGCGGGCGATATTTTTAGCCTAATTTGGCATTACGCTCTGCCACGGATTGCCTCTGACTTACCGCCCGCTGCAAAATGTGCCATCTGGCCGTCATAGGCTCTTTTGAAAGCGGGAAGCGCTGCTCGATCGACGTAGGATCGTATTGCCGGAAAACTGCCGGCAGCCATAACCTTGGGTACCCGAAGTACGTCCGTCATCAAGATATCGGCGACGGAAAACTGTCCAGCGGCAAGCCACTCACGCTGCGCCAGCACAGCCTCCATCCTGAGCTGATGTCTGCTGACGGTTGACCAAGCTGCCACTGCGCGCTTCGAGACGCGCTCAATCGACTTTGTCACAAGCTTGGGTAGGAGGGCTCGCGCCTGCACCCCGGATACGAGGGTGAACAGATAACGAGCCTTGATCTCACCCACCGGCGCGCTGGAACACCGAACTTTCCTCCTTCCCTGTGGCTTCGTGTTATCATGACGACTGGGGAGATGGCTCGATGAGCGAGAACCGCAAGCTTGCCGCGATCCTGGCTGCCGACGTGGTCGGGTACAGCCGGCTGGCCGGCGCAGACGAAGATCGTACTTTGGCGAGGTTGCGGGCACTGCGCAGCGACCTGATCGATCCGACCATCGCCGTGCACAACGGACGCGTGATAAAGCGCACAGGGGATGGGGCGCTGGTCGAGTTCCGCAGTGTGGTAGACGCCGTGCGCTGCGCCATGGAAGTGCAGAATGGCATGGTCGAGCGCAATGCCGGCGTGCCGCAGGACCGCCGCATCGAGTTCCGGATCGGAATTCATCTCGGCGACGTGGTCGAGGAAAGCGACGGCGACCTGATGGGCGACGGCGTCAACATCGCCTCGCGTTTGGAGGGTGTTGCGGAACCCGGCGCCATCTGCCTATCCGAGGATGCCTATCGCCAGGTCAAGGCGCGGCTTGACCTCTCAGTCAGCGATCTCGGCAACACGCAGCTCAAGAACATCGCCGAGCCGATCCGGGTGTATTCGTTGCGTGTCGGCACCGCCGAGGCAAAGGCAACCGCGGCCTCACAGCCCGTGACGAGCCGGCTGGCGACGGAACTGCCGCCGAAGCTGTCGATCGCTGTGCTGCCCTTCGCCAACATGAGCGGTGATGTCGAGCAGGAGTATTTCGCCGATGGAATCACGGAAGACATCATCACGGCTCTCTCAAAACTGCCGCAGCTCTTCGTCATCGCCCGCAATTCATCATTCACCTTCAAGGGCAAGAACGTCCACGTGCAGGAGGTCGGTAGAAACCTCGGCGTACGCTACGTGCTGGAAGGCAGCGTCCGCAAATCCGGCAACAGGGTACGGGTCACCGCGCAGCTTATCGACGCAGCCTCGGGTGGCCATCTGTGGGCGGAGCGCTTCGATCGCGACCTGACCGACATATTCGCGGTGCAGGACGATGTCACTCAGCAGATCGTGGATGCGCTGGCCATCAACCTGACGGACGGCGACCGGCAGCGGCTGGCGCCCGAGCACACCGGCAATATTGAGGCGTATGACTATTTCCTGCGCGGCCGAGAGCTGTGGCACCGGCTGACGAAGGAGACGAACGTCGCCGCCCGGGACCTTTTGCAACGTGCAATCAAACTGGACCCGAATTTCGCCTCGGCCCACGCGTTCCTGGCCCTCACCCACGTACTCGACTACTTGAACGGATGGAGCCCGTCACCGCCGAATTCGCGCGAGCAAGCGGAAGAGCTTGCGACGCGGGCGGTAGCGCTGGATGATCGCGATCCTAGGGCGCACTGGGCGCTGAGCATCGTCGAATTGTATTCGCGACGGCACGACGTGGCCATCAGCGAGGCCCAGCGTGCGATAATCCTCAATCCGAACTTCGCTGAAGGGCACGTCAGCCTAGGCGAGGCACTGTATTACTCGGCCAGGGCCGGCGAGGCACTCAAGTATTTCGATCGGGCGAAGGTCTTGAACCCATATTTTCCGGATGTGCTATTGCACTTCCAAGCCTTGGCGTCGTTTCAACTGGGAAGGTACGAACAGGCAGTTGGCTTGCTGAAAGAGCGGCTGACCCGCAATCTCGTTACCGATGTCTCTCGCGCGCTTCTGGCTTCCAGTTACGGCCATCTGGGCCGTTTCGACGAGGCCCGGGCGGCTTGGCAGGAGATGTTGCGGGTCAATCCCAACTACTCCCTGGAATACCGTCGCAAAGTGCTGCCCTACAAGAACCCCGAGGATTTCGAGTTGGTGGTAGACGGGCTTCGCAAGGCCGGCTTGGTGTAATTGCGGACCAGGGCAATGCCCGGTTTCAACCCTCTGCAGCCACTCGCTCAAACGACCCGACTGCACTACCTTCCGGTCCTTCCGTGACAGTGTCTGAGCGAACCGAGGTTTTCGACAGCCACGTTGTGAGCCTCCAATTTGGGGAAGCGTTACCCTCGCTCCACTCTGCTAAACTGCGCTGCCACCGGAGGAAAAAGGCCATGCCCAGCCCGTCGCAACAGATCATAAGGCTAGGATTCGGGTTCGCCGTGTCACAGGCGCTGCGCGTCATGATCGAACTTGGCGTCCCCGATCTCGTGGCCGCCGGCGAGCAGTCGGTGGATGAACTGGCGGCTGCCACTCGGTCAGATGCTGACGCGCTTTATCGTGTCATGCGACTTCTCGCGGCTGAAGGGATCTTTAGGGAAGTATTGCCCCGTCATTTCGAGTTGACCGAGGTTGGCGCCGTGCTGCGCTCCGATCGACCGGGTCCCCGTGACTTCGTGCGTATGATCAACAGCGAGGCTTATCTTGCCTTCGAGCAGCTTCGGTATTCTGTCCGCACAGGAATGCCAGCCTTCGACAAGGTGTTCGGCAGCCCAAGGTTTGACTGGCTGTCGGAACACCCGGAGCAGGCTGCCTTGTTTCAGCGTGCCATGGTCGCCTTGAGCCAAGGCAGCAACGAGGCTGTTGCCGAAGCCTATGACTTCGGGCCGTTCACGCGGATCATCGACGTTGGCGGCGGACATGGTCAGCTTCTCTCGGCGATCCTGGCCCGCAACCCCCATTTGAGCGGCGTGCTTTTCGATCTGCCTTCGGGCGTCGCGGCAGCACAGCAGGGTGCCGGGGGCGACCTGCCGCGCACCGAATTTGTCGCCGGTGATTTCTTTGAGAGCGTTCCCAGTGGGGACGTCTACGTCATCAAGAAGGTCGTTCACGATTGGGACGATGGGCGTGCTGCAGCGATCCTGCGAAATTGCCGCAAGGCTATGCTGCCGAACGGGAGGGTGCTCGTGGCCGAGACGCTCGTGCCGCCGGGTGACGAACCGGACCTGATTAAAGAAATCGACGTGGTCATGCTCGCCGTCACCGGCGGCCTCGAGAGGACGGAGGCACAATATGCCAGCCTGTTCGACGCCGCCGGGCTACGGCTTGAACAAGTGATTCAGACCCAAGGACCCATTTCCATCCTTGAGGCGTCTCCGGCCTAAGACTGGATTGCTGTCGGGCAACCCTTGGGGAAGGCGAAGTCGAGCCACGGCCCCGACGTTCCAAGTTCCTTTCGGGAAGGACTGTGTTGGGTTGGCTCCTGATCCAGCGCGAACGGCCGCTATTGAGCGAATGACCATTAATGGCGCGACCACGACCTCCAGAAGGGTCGTCAACAATGTCCGCTTCCAGGCGGTGGCAAAGCTGCCCTCAACGGCCGAGATGGGCGCATTGCCGCCCGGCAGAATGGGCAATCGGTCGGTAGTGGCTCTGATCGCATTTCTGCTAAAGCTGGGAAGTAAATCGCCCGCGATGTCACCAACTGCCGAAAGTGTGAGGGCGCAATGGGCTGATGGGCCTCTCGCTCATCGGGCCTCTTGTCTCGAAGGAGGAGCGCTAGGATGAGCACCGACCGCGACACCGTGCAGTCCTATGATACGGTAGCGGCGGAGTACGCTGCCGAGGCCGCGGCGATGCCCGAATGGGTTGCGACAGAGATCGATGCGTTCGTGACCGAGCTGGGTGGCTCGGGCAGGGTGCTGGAGATCGGAAGCGGTGGCGGGCGAGATGCACTTGAGCTTGAGAAGCGGGGGATTAGCGTGCGGCGCACCGACATTTCGAAGGGTTTCGTCGAACTGCTTCGCGAGAGTGGCTTCGAGGCCGACCTGTTGGACCCACTGACCGAAGACCTGGCCGACCCGCAGCGTCCCGGCACGCCTTACGACGGGATCTGGGCCTGTGCCTGCCTGATTCACGTCGCGCGCGAGGATTTCGGCACGGTGCTTGGACGGCTTGCCGGGGCGACCCGGACCGGTGGCCGACTGCACGCCTCGGTTAGAGAGGGCGATGGCGAGGATGTGTCCACACACGGCAGCGCTGCAGCGCCTCGGCACTACGTCGAGACGTACTGGCGCGAGTCTGCCCTTCGGTCTGCACTCACAGACGCCGGCTGGATCGTCAGCGAAGTACGTCGGTGCATCGGAAAGCCCAATGATCGGTGGCTGAGCGTTCGGGCGAGTCGGGCGTGACGCACACAGACCTTGCGGAGAATGTCAGCATTCGGGATGCCTCCATGTTGTGCTACATCGAGACTCGCCGGCGGCGGCGACAGCGACAACGGTGGTAAGGCATGCTGGACATCGAGAAGGACACTGCGAAGAGGATCATCGACGCGCTGGCGGTCGCCATCGACGGCAAGCCCTCTTCGGCGAAGAGTTTCAATCAATTCCCCTACGAGGACCTCGCCGACTACGGCAACTGGGGTCAGGACAACAATGACTCGAAGAGGGACACACCGCGCACGCGGGCGCTGTTCATGGCCTACCTCGTCTTCTCCGGCGGACGTATCCCGCTGCGCGGCATCGAGATGCACGGGACCTATTTCCGGCCGGACGTCTGGGTCGCGGGTGCGCTCGTCAAGAAGGGCTACCTGATCGTCGACGAGAGCGCGCAGGAATTCGTGGTCACGCAGGACGGCTGGAGCTTCGTCGCTGACACGCTGGAAGTCCTCGGGAAATAGCCGCCATGCAATACGCCCTGGTCGATAGGGAACGGCGCGAGCCCTTTCCGGGCGGCAGAGGCGTCTGTACGACATGCGGATCGGCGATGATTTCCAAGTGCGGTCCGCGCATCATGCATCACTGGGCGCACTTCGGCCGCAGGATCTGCGATCCATGGTGGGAGAACGAGACCCCGTGGCACCGCGAATGGAAGAACAGGTTTCCCGAGGAATGCAGGGAGATCTCTCATATTGCGCCCGACGGGGAAATCCACCGTGCCGACATAAAGACCCCGTCCGGGATCGTTATCGAGGTGCAGCACTCGGCGATGACGGATGCGGAACGGCTGTCGCGGGAAGCCTTCTACGGGAACCTGGTGTGGGTGGTCGACGGTAGCGTCTTCAAGCAGAACTTCGACGTCTATCACGAACTTCCGGCTCCGGAGTCCGAGCTGGGTCAGGACCTAGTGTGGGAGAAAGCCGAGCGGCACATGCACGGCACGATCGTCGGGATGTGCGTACGGCTTTCCGAGTGCAGGCTTGAGAACCCGGAGGCGACGAAGACGCGCGGCCGGGGCGGGACCTGGCTCTTCATGCACGAGATCAGGCAGCAGGTGATCGAATCCTATCGAGGGCATCATCAATACGACTGGGTCCGCCCGCGCCGGACATGGCTGGATGCGACCTGTCCGGTCTACATCGACCTCGGCGGTGACTCCATGGCCCGGCTCGAGACCTATGACGAGTCCGGCCTCCCGTGCATCTACTGGGTGTGCAAGCGCAGGTTCGTCCGCGACGTGATGGCGAAGGCCGACGCACGAGCCGTTGCGGTCAGGGTCTTGCCCATTCCGGCCACTACCGACCGAACGTAGCCTCGAACGCGTCCGCGATCTGCTTCGGCAGCTCCTTCTCCACGATTGCGGGGACTTCCCCGCCAAAGTCCGCCTTCTTGTCGTAACCGACCCGGTTCACCTCGATGGCGATGGCCTCGATCCTGCCGTAGGCGTTGCGCGTGATCAGGCCCTGCGTTTCCGCGCAGGTGGTCATCAACCAGCCGCCGTTGGCCTCGATCAGCCGTTCAGTCTCGTGAGGGCGAAAGAGAGGCGTCGGACTAAGCGGTACCTAGGGGAGAACGATCTCAGGTGCCTGCCAAGTCTCGTTGGGGCCGCAAACGGACCGTCTGCTTTCGGCTCCCACACCGACGAAAATGACCTTCAGCTTTACCGGCTGAGGTCTTGAGCTGGGGGCCCAAAGCGGACGCTCGCTAGCAGCGAGTCTCGGGCGTATGGCAAAGATAGTTTATGTTCTAGCTTTGACGCCGCGCCCAACCCTCGCCCCCATCTTGCGCGGCATTGCTCTGCACTAATGACGGCGCAGGGCGGCGATCTGATCAAACAGCTTCACCACTTCCTCGACATCGTCGGGACTTCCGTCCCACACCTTTAGAGCGCTGCCAATTATGCGTGTAACGCTTTCGGTGCACTGTTCCCCCGGGAGCGCTACGCCCAGGAACGTGCATATTTGCACTACATTTGGATTTAGTGTTGCGAAGTTCCCGCCTAGTATGCGGCTGAGACGGCTGGGTTCGATTCCACTTAGACGTGCCACATTTGCAGCAGACAGGCACCGATCGGCCAGCGCAATTTTGAGGTCTCTCGCGATTCTTGATGCTTCTGCAGTTGTCAGCCTCATCCGTTTCGCATAGGGTAAAACTTGCAAATTTGCAAGTTTCATTGATCTGTGATGGCAGATCGTTAGTTTAGGGGTGTGGGCATGGCGTGGAGCAGGCAGCAGGTAACAGCGGTGAAGATTGATGTCGGGCCCTCGATCATGTTGCACAGCGGCGCCTGGCTGGACCTGCTCTCGCCCCATACCAGCGACTTTACCATCGAGGATATCGCCCACGGCCTGGCGCTTCAGTGCCGTTATGCGGGCCAGTGTCTCGACTTTTACTCTGTGGCCGAGCACAGCCTGCTGGTTAGCGACCTCGTGGAAGAGGATCCCTTGGCCGCTTTGCTGCACGATGCGGCGGAAGCTTTCCTTGGCGATATCACGCGGCCCCTCAAGCAGATGCTTCCGGACTACAGGCAGATTGAAACTGAGATGCAGCGCGCGATAGCTGAGCGGTTTGGCATTAGCACTCAGCCAAGTCCGGCAATCAAGCGGGCCGATCTGCGTGTGCTAGCCGCCGAGCAGGCTCAGATCATGCCGGCAGGCACGGACGAATGGGCTAAGCGCGATCGGATCGCACCCGCCTTAGTAAAGGTACGCTTCCTGTCACCCCGCGAAGCCAAGAGAGCGTTCCTTCGTCGATATCAAGCCTTGCAATAGACTGGCAGCAAAAAAACCGACTCAATCCGGCATCTCTCAGGGAAAAACCTTCGCGAGCTATGGATTGATTTGAAATCGGTGCGTATCTCTTCGACATGGAGAATCTGAGTCCTGGATCCGATCGGAGGCGGGGAAGGACTAAGACTGTTAATGGCGGGAGGTTGCACTGAATCCAATTTTCTTGGTGTCCGGTCCGCTTGCGGCCGGCAAGTCGATGTTTACCGAGCAATTGACGTCACGTTTCGACGCGAAACGCGTGTCCACACGGGCACTATTGCTACGCGCCAGCGACACCGATGATCGTGACGCACTGATCAAGCTTGGCGACAAGCTCGACATTGAGACCAACGGACAGTGGGTCCTTGATCAGTTTCTGGCTGAAACGAACGGGGCCCCGGCGGATCGGATCTGGCTGGTGGATGCGGTCCGGACGCTGGACCAGGTTAAACACTTCCGCGACAAATTCGGCGACAGAGTAGTTCACGTCCACCTCACTGCTCCCATTGGTGTGTTGCGCGAGAGGTACCTGGCACGCAAGGCGGAGATCCGGGAATTCAACAGCTACGACGAGGCACGCGAGCACGGGGCGACGGAAAGCAAGATCGAGGCGCTCGCGGAAGTCGCCAACGTGGTTTTGGAAACCCACCGTTCGAGTCCCCGATCGTTGCTGGCCCAGGCAACTGCGGGACTTGGGCTGTTTCCCCGGGAGGTTGCTCGGTGTGTCGACGTTCTGGTCGGCGCACAGTACGGAAGCGAGGGCAAGGGCAATATCTGCGCCTTTATCGCCAAGAACTACGATGTTCTCATGCGGGTGGGTGGACCCAATGCCGGGCATAAGGTCGCCGATCCCAAGTACGACTACATCCAGCTGCCCTCGGGCACGCAAAGTAATCCTGACGCAAAGATCCTGATCGGCGCCGGCGCAACCCTCTCAGTCAAACAGGTGCTCAAGGAGATCTCTGACCTCAAGCTCACGGAAGAGAGGCTGTCGATCGATCCGCAGGCCATCATCATCGAGGACAGCGACATCGAATGGGAAGCAGGCACCCTCGAGGTCATCGGCTCGACGAAAAAGGGCGTCGGAGCTGCTACGGCGCGAAAAATCCTGGGGCGAGACAGCAACGAGTACTGGGGCAGTAAGGTCCGCCTCGCCAAACACGTCGCGGAATTCAAGCCCTTCATCCGTGACACCAAAGTCGAGCTCGAGAAGGCTTATGCTGCCGGCAAGTCGGTGCTCCTCGAGGGCACCCAGGGAACCGATCTCAGCCTGCATCACGGTGAGTACCCTTTTGTAACCTCGCGCGAGACAACGGCATCCGGTTGCCTCGCCGATGCCGGCATCGCACCAATTAGGGTCCGACGGGTGATCATGGTCATGCGGACCTATCCCATCCGCGTCGGCGGTACGTCCGGGCCAATGATGCATGAGATTACGGTCGATGACATTGCCGCGCGGAGCGATATTCCTGCGGCGGACCTACACAAGATCGAAGTTGGCACTGTTTCCGGAAAGGAACGCCGCATCGCCGAGTTTGACTGGGAGCAGGTGCGACGCGCCGCCAGCATCAACGGGGTCACGGATATCGCGCTGACCTTCGCCGACTATCTCGGAATCGACAATCGCAAGGCGAAGACCTTCGACGAGCTCAACGCGACCACTAGGGACTTCATCGAGCGGGTGGAGAAGGTCACCAACGCCCGCGTGTCGCTGATTTCCAAGGACTTCGGGAAGGACGCCGTCATCATTGACCGGCGGCAGTGGAACTGAGGAGCTGCGGTGCAGGAAAACGAGCTGATCAGCCTCTATCCGCGGCTGTACCACATGGCGGAGGACGGTTCGTTCCCGTCGATCCGTGATCACGGACTGATGAGCGCGACAGCGCTCCTCGATGCCTACGGGATGTCTGGCGACCAGCGACTTGCCATTGAGGAGAGGCGTCGGCCCGAGAGCGTCGATATCGCAAAGGATGGGCTGCCCAACGCCGTCATCCGCGACAACAAGCCGATGAGCGACAGGGCGCTGCAGAAGTGCCTTCAGGACGGGCTGACACCATTTCAGTGGTACAAGATACTCAATGGCAAAACCTTCTTTTGGCTGCACAAGAAGCGGCTGCACAGGCTTCTGGCAGCCGAGGCGTATCGGGATCGACCGCACACAATTCTGACGTTTGACACTGCGTCCTTGGTCGCCGCCCACCGCGACAACATCCTCCTCAGCCCGATAAACAGCGGGTCCACGATCATGAATCCTCAACCGAGAGGGAAGGGCACGTTCATGAAGATTGCCGACTATCCGTTTGCCGAGCGAAGGAAAACAAGACCCCTGCAAAATGCCTTGGTCGAGCTGACCGTCGCCTACAGCGTCCCGGACGCCGCCAGTCACCTTCTAGCAGCGCAAAGCGTCAACGGCGATGAAATCGAGGACCTGTGGCGGAGGCCAGGCAGCCATCCGCACGAGGGCTTCTAGGCTGGTACTGCCAACCTGGCTGGTCGATTGGCCTTCCGGACGAGGTCGGCCAAATGACTGGTAAGTCCGATCTCGCCTTCAATCTTTACTCCTGCATCGGCCGGCATGTCATGCAGGAATGTTCGCAGCGCCTCGAGCCCTTCGGCCGCTTCGAAGGTCAGCCAGTGGGTCGCCTCCCCCGGCACCAGGACGGTCTGTGATGTCTGGGTTGCACCGCGATGGAGCTGTACCACCCAGACCGTTTGACCGTCATAGACCCACTCGAAGCGTACGGCTCCAAGCGAGCGGGACAACCTGCCGTAAACCGCGTCGATCTGCTTGGCGACGGCAGATGGCAGCTCTTCAGGGTGATCGATACCCAGCATCAAACCATCGCCCTCACCCGAACGGCCTTCCACGAGCAGCGTCCCATCGATAGTTACAATGGCAGCGCCTGAATAGACCGCCGGCACCGCGGCCTGACAGATTACGGAAGCGATGGCAGTGTGGTTGGGATCCTCCACGGACATAAGCTTGAATGGGTCAGTCCAGCCCTTAAGGGTTGTATACTTTCCTGGCTCTGGCTCATGCGGACAGGTGCGGGTCCAGACCTCGTGACTTCCCGTTGGCTTTCCGAAGGTGAAAGGCGCAACGCGTCGCCCGAAGACAGTGGTAGCTGGCACATTTGCGCCTACGAGTTCGGCCATGAGCAGCCCGAACGCCTTATCGCCGATATGTCGGCTGAAGCGGTTAGGCCAGTTCATGCTGGCAGTCGCCGCCGCCGTATTTTCGGGCTCCCACTCCCAACATAGCGTGTGGCTGTTTTTCCAGCCGCGTGGCCGAGGATGAATGCTGAATTCGAGCCGTCCCTGGGCCTGCATCTCCAGCTCAGGTCGAAATCCATAGACCTTCGTGAGCAGGTCAAGCGCCCAAGGCAAGGGTAGGGAAGTCACCCCGGGCTTCTCGACGCACCGCGGTGTGTCATCAGGAGCGAATTCCATGATGCCGCCCTGGACCACGCCGGAAACCCCGCCATCATTGATGTCGATGGTCTCATTGGCAATCACGAACAGGCCCGACGAAATAAGCCGCTTCAGCCCGGCTAGGGCTTCCCGCACGTCGCGGATGCCGTAGACAAATTCTTTGCTCCGCGGACTGTCCGGGGCATAGCTGCGCAGATTTATCGAGGCATCCACACTCGCGGCCAGCAACGCGGCAAGTGCCTCTTGGGCGTCTGAGAAGTGGTGATTGGGGGCATAACCGAAGACGCGCGAGTAACTCTGAGAGAACGCGCCACCGGACGTGGGAAAGAAACTGATGAATTGCGCCACGTTCCCTGCCTGCGCCAACGCGTCTAGCGATTCATCCTTGCGAAAATTCAAAGCGATACCCAATCCGATTTCTTCATTGGCCGACAGCAAGCCGTCCGGCTAAAGGGCACATAGTGCCATTTAGCGCCACCTGGGCAAGCGAATATTCTCCGCTTTCCCGCCAGCTTTTGCACAGGCCACGAGTAACTAGGCCGGCGCACTCAAAAGTCCCACCTGGACGCGCGAGGGGACAAGCAGGTCGATCGGGATGAGGTTCAGGCCGCCGCCTTAGGCAAGATCGGCGAGATTTCCAAGTCGCCACTGAAGAGGGATGAACCCGCTTTGCCGTCAGCACGCAGCTCGCGCATCGTCAGGTGCATTTCCTTGTCACTCAAGCGGAAGACGCAGTAAGTGTTGCGTTCGTTGCCGGGACGCCGCACCGGCGAAACGCCGGTACTGCCGTTTGAAACCACATAAATCGCCGGCTGTTGCGGGGCACCGGCAAGCGACTGATTGCCGTATTTTACCACCCGTGGCATGTGCTCGTGACCGTGAACTGCCAGTTGAACTCCAGCCTGCTGAGCCGTGTCCAGAATTCGCGGGGCATCTACCGAAAGCGTTATGCCCTTTTTGTTCAACGTCGCGACGCAGGTCACCGGCAACAGATGGTGATGCAGGGCCATGATCTTGAATGTCGGTCGATCGATCCGCTCGGCGCCGAGTTCGCGCAAGGCGTCGACCCCACTGTCGCCGATGTAGCCGTACTCGCTCCATTCGGTTTGAACGATGGTGCATGAGTTCAGCACCCCGATCAGCACATCTACATCACCGAGCTGCAGGCGCCGAACATAGTTCAGCGTCTCCCTCCAACTGCGGCCTATCAGCTCCTCGCAGAAGACGCGGTACTGGAGCTCATGCTCGTATGTCGCCTGGTTGCTCACCGCCAGCTTGGCGGGATCGACGTTCGACGGATCCATCGCGCGGACAATGTCATGGTTTCCGGGAACGGCTACAATCTGGTCTCGCTCGAGACGGAGCGCTTTAGTCAGGCTCGCAAACTCGGCCAGGATGCTGCTGCGTCTGGCTTGGCTCCAGTCGCCCTTGGTAGTGAAGTCGCCGGTAACCAGGATCGTGCCGATATCGTTCTGGGCACCTATCCTGCCCAGGTCATCCATAAGGGCATCCGTGAGCGTCTTCTTCGTGTTGCCGATAGCCGGAGTTTCGCCCTGCAGGAGAAAGTCGTAGTCCGGTCCGAAATGAAGATCGGACAGGTGGAGGATCGCCGACCGGTTGGCGCGGGTCGTCGCGGCTACGCGATCGGGTTGACGGGGCGTCCCGTCGAGTGGCACCAGAGTGTGATCGCCAAACCTGTTTGCTACCTCGTCGAGATATTCGCATGCCTGGATCTCGGTCAGCTTGAACCAGCCGAAGATACGGTCACGCTCGTCGACATAATAGTTTGGCACGGCAGCCAGCTCTTCACCGTCCAGCAACCCGCGGCGCCAGACCTCAACCGTCGCAGTGAACATCCGCCTGGTGGAGCGGTCGACGATATAGGCGATCGTTGGGCTATTTATGGTGTCGAGCGCATCGAGGTGCTCGTCCTCGAACGTCTTCTTCCACCAGCCCCACCAGACGAAGCCCTTGGTCGAAATAATCTCACGGTGGGACTGAATGGTGTCGACGCCCGGCGTGGTGTCCCTGAACCTCAGCGCTATGACCGGTGTTGCCACTCTGCAGTTCTCCAAAAAGGTGGTTTCGGGATGCGCCACTGCTCAAGAGCCGGATACGCACGAAACAGTTCCGTCGGCGGTAGCTCCGAGGTCAGGTACGCCCTCAATGCCTGAATCAGATGATGGCCGTCGCTGACCACGGCGACTTCGTTCTGTGAACTCCACAAACCGATACTATCCCGGCCAAGCGCCCGCCGGCTTACATGAGGCCAGGTCCATCCCTCGGCTCCGAGGGTTTGTGCCACTGTCGACAGACCGGTGGAGTACGGCGCATCACGGACGGCGAGCTGATAGTCGTTGATCGTGAAGCGAATCCATCCCCCCGGCTCAATGTGGGGTGTCGGCATACTAGGTTCGCAGTTGACCGATATGCTGACAAGATCGCCACGTCGAGTCTCTCCATCGGAACTTATGCCCCCAGCCCTCCTGACGGCCGCCTGTTCGAACTCTGGCGAAAGGTATTCTACCGCGATGCCAGCATCATAGAGGTTCCCCCATTCACCGACCCACCTAGTGAGTTCTTCTCGTTCCACCCTCCCGGTTGGCCGCGTATGCTCTGGCCAAAGGGTTAGAAGGATTTGCCCTCCTTGGCCGACGACCGAAGCTGCCCAAGCCATCCATCGTTTCGCCTCAGCTGGATACCAAGGTGGATCCAGAATTGCTATCGATTGCTGGATCTTTAGCGTCACTTCTCCGACGTCGGCTACGATGTGTTTCCTGACGTTTTGAAAGGGCTGCCGATCGACCAGAATGGAATCCCTTGATGCTAGATCGAGGTAGCGAGAGATAGAGGGCGTGCCTACGGTGAGGACGGTTGCCTGAGGCGAGACCAAGCTACATATCGCCTGAACTGACGCGGCGGAGTATCGCCAGTCGAAGTCGAGGGGATGGGGTTGAGGTAGGCGCAGCGGTTGGCTCCACATTCCGAGATAGTGATCCAGAAGTAGCGCAGAAGTCTGCGTTGTTCACGCCTTCTTTCGTGTGAAACCGCTCGGCAGCAACTCACGGTCGACCGGTTTAGATATCTCGCGCTTGGCAAGACAACGCTAAAGGTCCAAGGGTCCAAGCCGCTGAGCATCGATATACGTATCAAAGATGATCCAGCCGGCGGTCCGAAAGCGACATGGGGAGGAACCGCGTCGCCTATCCAGAGCTCAATGTATCCAAGACATGGATTCATCATCTCGGGCAACGCCTCACCTACTGGATAGGATGGCCTCGGGTTAACACGGATGGCAGGTTCTCACCTACCGATCAGTGTCCACTGCTGGGCGCTCAGCAGCCAGATGCGGCTGACTCTCAACTTGGAGACGATCGTGTCCGCTCAGCAGACCGGCAGCTTTCGGGATCCCCGCCTGAGAGAGCGAACGACCGGAAACGGGGGCGCATTGCTGCCATTCGCATAGAGGAGAATGAAGGTCTCCGATGGGTCCAGAACTTCCGGTTCAGGCTGTGCGGCGGAAAGGCAGAGAGGGGTCGGTTCTCCTATGTCCGCAAGGTCTGCTGCCGCTAGCCGTCTGACCGGATTCGTCATTGCCATCCCTGGCCTGATCGAGTCTATTCGCGGGCGGCGACGTCGCGGAGTAGGAGTAGGAGTTTTGCGTTTGGGGAACGCTGTCCGTGTCGGGTATCCTCTTTGGTGAATTAGCATCCGAAAACCGCCAGCCAATAGTTTACTGGTCGTTCTCGAGGTGGTCGAAGCTGTCGGACTCGCTGATGCAGAACTGGTAGCGACCGTCTCGTGTGGTGAGGCATTCGGGGGTCAACTCGACTAGTTCGGTCTTGCCGACGTAGATCTTGCGACCCTTGTGACGGAACTCGATCTCGCCACCGTTGTGGAAGATCCACACGCGGAAGGAGCCGCTGTCGAGTACATCGCACCAACCGTCCTTGGTCAGTGCTCTGGACTTGTAGACTGAGCAGTGGAGGTTCTCGGCGGAGATGCCGCTCGTCTCGGCTGCGGCCGGGAGGATGAGAGCGGCGGCTACCACGAGTACTGATACTGGGCGGTTCATATTCAGAATCCTTTCTGAGGACCTATTCGCTACGATAATTGCAGATGTGTAGCCAAAGTGAATGTTTTCCTCGTGGAGGCCCAAAATATAGAAAGAAAGTCGCGAAGAACCCCAAAAGTCGGGGTGGTCCAACTGCCCAAACCATAAATAGCCCAAAATCAATATACCCGCGCAAGAGGCCGCAAAACTAGCAAAAAATGCCTATATTGCTTCCGCGCTGTTGTTCATGAAGGATGGCTGCCTGGGCACATACGATTGGCAAGGACCCTTACTTTTGGTCGTAGTTCCCCGCGGATCTGGACGCAGGTTTTCAGGGGCAGCTTGTTCGTGCCCCTAATATTTGAACTTTTACGCTTAGCGTCAGCATCGGATGTTCACTTTAAAATGGGATTTCGTCGTCTGGCTCTGGGGGTCGTGGTGGCGTTGGCCGTCCGAAGTCGGGTGGCGGCTCTGCCACTTCTTCCTCTGTTGTTTCGTGACCAAGTTCGGCTAGGCCGAACGTATTCGGTGCCGGCCGGGTGAAAATCTCCCCTCGGCGGACGTAAGCGGCGAGAGAACTCGTCAGCGATGCTTTCGCCTCTCGGGTCGCCTCCCGACCAAGCGCTTGCAAGATATCGTTGATGTGGACAGGCGCGCCCTTGTTTAAGATCACCTGTCGCGCCTCTGCGACGGCGCTACCAGGACGCAACACGGATTCTGCATCAGTATTGTCATCGGCGTCGCTGGCCAGCATTTTGAGGATATCGCGTAGTGCCTGAATGTAAACGCGCGCTACCTTGGTCTTCTCTTCGAGTGACGCAACCTCCTGCTCTTTTTTGCGAAGGCGATCTTCAATTTTCTTCCGTTCCGTCATGCCATCGACTCCTGTATGTGACGATGGTATGTGATGGGATGGACAACACGCAAGAGGATTCGACATGGGATCAGCAATTGAGGAGCTTCCGGCCTACCGTTCTACCATTGACCGGCTGGAGGCATTGAGGCGTCGGGGCTCGAACGGGCAGGAATATTGGATGGCTCGTGACATACATGAGGTTGTGGGTTATCGGGCATGGGACAAGTTTGAGCCTGTGATCGACCGTGCCGCCGCGTCATTCACGGCCAACAAGATTGATCCGTCACATCATATTGCTCGTGCGAGCAAAATGATGGAACTTGGAGGTGGTGGTAAACGAGAGGGTATGGATTACTTCCTCAGCAGGGCCGCGTGCCGCCTCATCACCATGAACGGCGACCCGAGCAAACCCGAGATCGCCGCCGCACAGGCTTACTTCGTTGTCCAAACCCATCGTATGGAAGCGCAAGACGCACTGACCCAGGATGAGAAACGGCTGAATTTGCGGGACAAAGTGACGACTGCGTTCCGCACTGTCAGCGGAGTGGCGAAAGAGGCCGGCGTTCCCAATTCGAAGCAAGCTCTGTTTCACGATGCGCGGTATCAGGGGCTCTATGGTATGCCGAGACGCGATGTGATGGCGCGAAAAGGCTTGAAGCGGGAGGACAACCCCTTCGACTACGCCGGCCCGTTGGAATTGTCGGCCAACGAATTTCAGATGAACATGGCGGCCGACGTCATCAAGAAAGAAGGCGTCAAAGGTGAATATCGGGTCATTGACCGCAACAAGAAGATTGCGCAGGACGTCCGTAAGGTGATGCACGATAGCGGGTCAACGATGCCGGAAAATCTTCCGGTTGCCGAGCCGATCAGGGTGGTGGAGAAGCGCGTGAAGGCAGCTCGCAAAATCGAAACTAAGTCTTAGACCAACGCTTTTCCGCTGCCTTCTTGGCGATCTCGGCGCGCCGCTCCGGTGACAGGTTGGCGGCCCGCTTCTTCCCGCCCTTGCGGCCAAGCTCTTTCGCGGCGGCGTCCTTATCGTCGTCGCGCTTGGATCCTCGACTTCCTCGCCGGTGGCAATGCGTAATGACCTTTTGGCGTTCAGTTTTCCTCGGCTGTTCCAAAGCGGTCTCCGCAAACTTTAGCTGCGACCACTTTCATGTTGTCTGGCTGCCCGCGCATTTCGTGAAGGACGCACGTGTACAGATCACTCGGCCTGTCCCACAACCACATCGTGAAGCCGCCTACTGCGAAACCCAGCGCGGCTATCGCGGCGGCTCGTCTGGCTGAAACCTGCATCGCATGCCCCTTATGCTTTCCGCTAAGCATATAGGCGCTTTGGCTTACGATAGCCTAGACCGCATATTTCAAACTGCGACACTACCTGAGTTTCGGTTGGCTAAAATTCGGGCCGTCAATAGCGGGTTAGCTGCCCATGATCCATGTAGTTAAGACCACGTCTGCATAAAGACCTCGTTGCCTCTTCAATGCGTGTGCCTGGCGGTCGGATCGCCTACGAATGCGCAAGGCAAAGGGGAGAAAATGCTTGCTCGATGATGGCGCGTGCGAGTGAGGTCATTGACTGCACCGTAGCCGTCGTTGCGCGTGCGTTCATTTCTTCCTGATCGGAATCATGTTGTCGACGTCGTTCCCTCGAGGTAATCCGCCCAAGCTTGCATAAGCTTGCGGCGTTTCTCCAAGGCATCCGAGCGTCTATATGCGCGTTCGACCTCATTGCCCACCTTGTGAGCCAAAGCAGCCTCTGCAACCTCTCGGGGAAAACTAGTCTCGTCACCGCACCAATCACGAAAGCCGGAACGGAATCCATGAACGGTGATATCGTTAACCTTCAAACGCCTCAAAAGCATTAGCATGGCCATGTTGGAGAGCGGCATGTCCTTCCGCTCGCCGGGAAAGATGAATTCGCTGGTTCTGGCCTCCGACAGTTGCTCCAGGAGTTCTGTCGCCCGATCTGAAAGCGGGACGGTATGCGGCTTGCCAGCTTTCATCCGCTCCTTCGGAACATTCCAAAGCTTCTTGTCGAAATCGATCTCCGGCCACCTCGCAAAGGTTACCTCGCCCGAGCGGGCGACTGTCAGGATTGTGAACTCAAGTGCACGTGCGGCCATCGCTTCGGCGGTCCGTAGCCGGCGTACGAACACTGGAATTTTGACGTAAGGCATAGCAGGCAGATGGCCGCGCTGTAGTTTCTGGCGCTTCGGGAGAATGTTGCGGAGGTGCCCGCGCCACACCGCTGGATTTTCGCCTGAACGCCAGCCCTTCACTTTAGCATAGTCGAGAACACGTTCGATCCGGCCTCGAAGGCGGGATGCCGTTTCGTTCTTCTCCTGCCAGATCGGCGTGAGTACTTTCAGCACGTCGTCGGTCTTGATCTCGGAAACACGCTTCGGCCGGATTGTCTCGCAGAAGCTGGTGAGCGTCTGGTTCCACTGGTACTCATGCTTGGCATTGCGCCACTCCGTTTTGATCGAGGCAATATAGCGATCCGCGCACTCACCGAAGGTTGGCTCCGCCTCCTTGGCTTTCTCTGCAATCGGATCTTTGCCTTCCTCTACCGCTGCGCGACAATCCCCGGCCTTCGAACGCGCCTTGGCGAGTGTTACAACAGGATAGGAGCCCAGTCCCATCTCCCGGCGCTTGCGGTCGCGGGTCCACATAAATAGCCAAGATTTGGAGCCTGAAGGTGACACGTTCAAATAGAGGCCGCCGCCGTCACTGTGCCGGCCCGGCTTTTTCTCGGCCTTGATCGACACATCTGAGAGCTTGTGCAACGTACGGGTCATTTCCCCACTACCTTCCCCATTTCGAAGTGGGGATGGTAACGCACAACGGAGAACAGCTAAAGACGAATTGTGCTTCAAAGTGTTGATTCCACTTAGGCGCAGTGCACGTCGGCGGACTATAGAAAACAGTGGTTCGACGGACCTCAGCTCCACCAGTGGATCGAATTTTCCCTTTGATTCTAGGCGCTGGCGTGGTGCCGACTGTCGGCTCGAACAGGACGGTCTGCGCGTAAAGTCGCCCTTTTGCAGGCTGGCATCACCTGAATATCAGCAGATCAATCCTAATGGAGTTCCGCCCGGCGTTCACGCCTCGGCCCGTCGCGATCGATCGGCTGGAGTCGCAGGGCCTCGAAGAGCGCCGATTGACTTTCCAGGACCAGCAATTCGCCGCACGTATGCACAACCAGGGTGCGGTCTCCATGATCCTGGATTGAAACCAGGTAGTCGGTGTTGACCGTGACCGTATTCCCGTCAGCGCGCGTCAGCCGAATCCACATGTTTACCCCCTTCAACCCGATTGCCATTTGTGCAACGGCGCCCGTAACAAGTATGTGAAATTATTCACACGACAGATTCTTCACCCGTTTCCGCAACCCCGCAGATGTGAGCCTCCTGCACCGGAACACTGCGCTGCGTTGCTCCCTATTTCAGTTTCCATTCCCGGCCGACTCCGTCGTTCTTCGCTGTATGATCGGCATGGTGCTTGTAGCCGGGATGGGCGCGAATGGCGGCATCGAGCGCGGCATAGAGTTCCTTGGGAACTGCCTGATCCTTTGCTTCCAGAATGCCGATCTTCCAAGCCGCCTGTTCGATCGCCTCCCTGAAGATGACCTTGGCGGGATCGCCCTTCATGGCGAGCATGTTCTCGATCGAGAAGATCGCGCCGGCAATGTAGGACGCGGCCTCGTGCTCGGCATGCGTCATCTTCGCGAGTTTGAGGAGATCGAAACCCGCGTGGGTGCACTCGTGGATGATGACCTGCGCGGCATTGAATTTCTCGGAGGCGTTGGCTCCGAGCGTCGATGATCGCAGGACCAGGACATCGTAGAATTCCGTGTCCTTGTCGACCTTGATCTCGGGGTAGTATCGCCCCGACTCGCCGCTGGCCAGCAGGCTCGGTTGAACCAGGACGGTTATCTTCTTGTCCTTTATCGCCTTGGCGACCTTCTGGTACAGCGAGGGCGATATTTCTCGCCGGTTCAGCTTGAACCGAATCTTGTTGATCGATTGGTCCTGCAGGACCGTAAGAACCGTTTCCGTCGCCTTGTCGTCCTCGACACCCATGCGAAAACCCTCCCGCCTCTGGACCGGCCCGCTTCCGCGAGTATAGATCGAATGCGCCGATCTGCAAAATGGAGCACGTCGGATTCACTTTGGCAGCGCCGGCCGGGCCCCGATCCTTCACGGCCGACAAACCGCGAAATCTTGGTCCAGCGGCGATAAGCCCGCGCGCGCTCCGCCAAACTGCGCTATGGCCCCTGTCTTCGCCATATCCGAGCCGAGCTTTCTGATCCAAGCACGCGATGAATTCTCAAGCCGCCGTTTCCGCCGACCAACGCTATGCCGCATTTCGACACGGCGCTTTCCTGCGCTTCTGGATAGCCCGCTTCCTCGCGACCTTCTCCACCCAGATCGTCTCGGTGGCGGTCGGCTGGCAGGTCTATGACCTGACGCGCGATCCGTTCGACCTCGGCCTCGTGGGCATCGTCCAGTTCCTGCCGGCGCTGCTTCTGGTGCTGGTCACCGGCGCGGCTTCCGACCGATTCGGACGCCGCCTGATCATGGGGCTCTCGACCGGCATCGAGGCGCTGTGCGCGCTGGCGCTGCTGTTCTTCACGCTGCGCGGATTGACCGGCGTCGGGCCGATCTTTGCCGTCCTCGCCGTGTTCGGCGTCGCCCGCGCCTTCTTGGGACCGGCTGCCGCATCGCTCGTCGCCAATCTCGTGCCCAAGGAAGACTTCGCCAATGCAGTAGCGTGGAATTCGTCTACCTGGCAGACGGCAACCATTGTCGGGCCGGTAGCCGGCGGATTGCTCTATGGACTGTCGGCCGAGGCCGCCTATGGCATCGCGGCCGTATTGATGACAGCCGCCACGCTGCTGGCCTTCTCCATCCCCAAGCCGGCACAGCGTGAAGCCAACGAAAAGCCGAGCATGGAAACCTTGTTCGCCGGCTTCCGCTACATCTGGAAGGAGAAGGTCGTGCTCGGCGCGATCTCGCTCGACCTGTTCGCCGTGCTGCTGTCTGGAGCGTTCGCGCTGCTGCCTGTCTACGCACGCGACATATTGGAACTGGGTCCGTGGGGGCTGGGGCTGCTTCGTGCGGCTCCCGGCATCGGCTCGCTCGCCGTCGCGGTCTGGCTGGCCGGACATCCGCTCAGGGACCATGCTGGGCAGGTCATGTTCTTCTTCGTCGCGATGTTCGGCGTGTTCACGGTCGTCTTCGGCGTATCGACGGTTCCGTGGTTGTCGATCTTCGCGCTGGCCATGCTGGGCGCGACCGACATGGTCAGCGTCTATGTGCGCGAGACGCTGATCCAGCTCTGGACACCCGACGAGGTGCGCGGCCGCGTCAATGCCGTCAACATGGTGTTCGTCGGCGCATCCAACGAGCTCGGCGAATTCCGCGCCGGCACGATGGCGGCGCTGATCGGCACGGTACCGGCGGTGGTATTCGGCGGGGTAGGAGCAGTGGCGGTCGCAGGCCTCTGGGCCTTCCTGTTTCCGGAGCTGCGCAAGGTGCGCCATCTCGACGGAAGAGATTGACGCCGCCGGACGGTTCAGCGTTCGGGCGTGCCGAAGATCGTCTCCAGGAACTCGGCGAGCCAGCGCTTCAGATGCATGTCCCAGATCAGCCTGCCGCCGAGATGGTCGCGGCCAGGCTGGGCGCCGGGCAGTTCGAAGCGATGCGCCCCGCGCACCACCCAGCGGTGCATCATCACCCGCGTCAGCTCGGCGTGGAACTGGATGCCCCAGGCATTGCCGCCATAGCGGAAGGCCTGGTTCGGATAGGTTTCTGCCGTCGCCAGCAGCGTCGCGCCCGACGGCAACGAAAAGCCTTCGCGGTGGAACTGGTAGACCATTTCGGGCCAGTGCATCAGTTGCTTACCCTCTTCGGTCGGCTTCAAAGGATACCAGCCGATCTCGACCAGCCCTTCGCCATGGCCCTCGACCCTGCCGCCGAGATGGTTCACCAGCATCTGCGCGCCAAGGCAGATGCCGAGGAACGGGCGGTTCTCCTTCAGCGGGACGGCGAGCCATTCGGTCTCGCGCTTGACGAAGTCATCGTGGTCGTTGGCACTCATCGGCCCCCCGAACACGACAGCGCCGGCGTGATGGTCTAGCGTCTCGGGCAATTCGTCGCCGAGCGGCGGCCGCCTGATGTCGAGATCGAAGCCGTTTTCTAGAAGCAGATGGCCGACGCGGCCGGGGCTCGAAGTTTCCTGGTGCAGCACGATCAGAATTTTCGGCCTCACGGCCCGCGTCGCCACGCGCGGCATGAATGCTACTCGTCCGTCGATTCGCCGATCGCGCCGGGCGCGTTACGGGCAGCCTCCTGGCGCGCCAGCACCCGTTCGCGGCGGTCGACGCCAATCAGTTCGGCCACGCGCCACAATGTATTGTCTTCGAGTTCGTGCAGCACGCCGTCGGCATAGACGACCTCCCACATTGCCCGGATGAATTCGATGCGCGCCTCCTCGTCGAGATGCCGTTTCAGGACGCTGGTGAACGCGTAGAGGTCGATTGCCTCGTTGTCGGCCTTCTCGCCGGCTGCAATCAAAGTCTCCAACTCGTCTCCGCTCACACCATAGCTCTCCGAAAGCACGTCCTTGAGCCGCTCCCATTCGACATCGTGGCGCACCCCATCCGCGTTCATCACATGGAACATCAGCGCCGCGGCCGCTACTCGCGGGTCGTCCTCGCGCTCGAGCCGCGATCCCGGCGCTCCGGGCGGCAGCCCCTTCAGGAAGGAAACCAGGCGTTCAAACATTGGTCTGCCTCAGCAAGTCGGAATTCAAAAAAGCCGGAACCGGCGTGGTTCGGTTTCGGCGGTGTCATCGGGATCGACGCCCGGATCATCCGGGAGAGGGGGCACAGGGGGCGGCGCCTTGTCCCGAGCGTCGGCGTCGGCGACCGCGGCGAGCGCCCGACGCTTCTGCTCGCGGGAAATGTCGGCCGCCGGCGCGGGCGGCGGAGCCGCGATTGGCGCCGGCGCTTTCGCTTCTCCGGCTGCTGCCGGTTCGACCGGCACGGCCGGCTCCACTACGGGCGCCACCTCCTCGACATAAGCGGGCTTTTGCGTCGGGCTTTCGACCGGCGCGACAAGCGCGGGTTTCTCGATCTGCAGCGACGGGTGCTCCTCATACTGCTCTATCAGCTGGCCGAGACGCTCCATCGGCGCGCGCCACTCGAATGCATCGAGCCTGCCGGTCACCGGCGAGGCGGGCGCCCAGCGCTCGGAAATATACCCGTCAGCGACCCAGGCCGGGTCGCGCGGCGCACGCACGGCCTTTGACAGGAGCTGCCGCACCTTGCCCTGGTCGCCTGTCTCGGCCTCCTCGACGTCGGCGAGCAGCAGGTAGGCGCCTTCGCGCGGCTGCATCCGTATGGCGGCCTCGGCCTCATCCCGCGCAATCCGGTATTCGCCGGCATCGAGGGCGGCGCGCGCCACGATCAGCGAGGATTCGGGGTGGTTCTGCTTCAGCGACTGCAGCTTGCGCGCCCGCGTCAGCCGGTCATGCGTGGCGTCGCCAGGGCGTGCATGGACATAGAGGTCGGCGATTTCTGGGTGCGGCTCGGCCCTCCAGGCAGCTTCAAGGATCTTGGCGCCCTTGCGGATGTCGTTCTGCCTGAATAGCGTCTTGGCGGCTATCACCGCCGCCGGCGCGAAATCCGGGCGCAGCCGGTTGCCTTCGACGGCGGCGCTGCGGGCGGCCGGCAGGTCGGAGTCGAGGAGCGCCATGGCCTTGGCCGTCAGCAGCACGGAGCGGCGGCGATTGGCGGCGTCACGCTCGATCTGGCGGCTGGACTTCTGCGCGTCGACAAGCTTGAGCGCGCCATCCCAATCGCCGCGCTCGACCTTCTCCTCCATCGTCGATTCGGCTGCCCATCCAAGCTGCGGCGCCAGGTCGGTGGCGCGACCGGCATAATGCCGCGCGGCGGATTTTTCGCCGAGCCGTTCGGCTTCGAGGTAGAGCCCGCGCAGGCCGAGCAGCCGCATTTCGGGATCGTCGAGCATCGCCTCGAATTTCTGCCGCGCGCCGTCATGGTCGCCTTCGAGCAGCGAGGACTGAGCGTCCAGCAACTGGATGAGTGGCTCCTGGTCGGAGCGGATCAGCTTCGCCGCCTGCTTGTTCATCTTGCGCGCCAGTCCGGCATCGCCGGCACCGGCCGCGATCATGCCGGTCGACAGCGCCTGGTAGCCGCGGTCGCGCCGGCGCACCCGGAAATAGCGCGCCACCGTGTAGGGGCTGTTCCAGATCGCCTTGGTGAGCCACCAGACGATCATCACGGCCGCAACCACGGCGGTGACCGCGACCGCCGCCACCATCAGGCTCACCTGGTACTGATAGCCGCTGAAGGTAACCACCATGTCGCCGGGACGGTCGGCAAGCCAGGCAAAGCCGAGACCGAGCGCGAAGACAATGAGGAGGAAGAAAAGGATGCGTATCATCTAGAGGTCCTACTCACGCCTTCATCGCTGCGGCGACTGCCTGATCCAGCAGTCGCTCGACGGCGAGGCGGTTGCGGACCTTCTCGATGAACACGCCCGCTGCAGCCTGGACGTTTTCGGGCAGCTTCTCATATTCAGCGATGGCCGCGGCATAGTCCCCGGCATTCAGCGCCACTTCCATGCGGGCAACCGTTTCAGGCACGCCTTCGCCCTCGACCGCTCCGATTGGCCGGACCGTGACCAGCGATTCGGCGCTGTTGAGCAGCCGCTCGAAGAAACCGGCATTGGTGTTGACGGTGCGTTCGGCGGCGATCATCGCCTTGGCCACTTCATCGGTCTCGGCGAGGATGTCGTCCCGCGAGGCAACACCCCTTTCGGCATGGACGCGCAGTTCAGGAATCTCGGGCGCATCGGGCGCGATGGCCGCAAAGGTCTCCAGTTCGGCCAGGAAAGGCGCGCCGCGATCCACCGCGGCCTTCAATGCCGAGGACGCGATCGCCATGGCGATCTTGGGCTGCGCCGCCTGGGCGTCGATCTTCCCGGAAAGCGCCGCCACGTTCTCTTCCAGCGCGGCAATCCGCCCTTCATCGGCCGTTGCCTTCTCTCCCGCCGATTTGACCAGCGCCTCAAGGCCGGCAATACGGTCGCCGATGGCTGCGATCTCGGCGGCCGGGGCTTGCGCTCCGGTCTGGCCGAGGCCGGCGATCGCCGTCTCGATCTCCTTGACTCGGCTGTCCAGCGCCTGCAGCCCGGCATTGTCGCCACTGCCGGCGGAGGCGGCCGTCTGCTGCAGGGCCGCCACATCCGCCTTGACCTGATCCAGCGAAGCCGAAAGGCCTTCGACCCGTCCCGCAATGTCGGCATCCGGAGCGGCTGCGCTCTGCTTCAGCGCCGCTATCTCCTGTTGCAGCGACGCGATTTCCGACTGGACGCCATTGAGCGCGGGAGCGCCGCTTGTCGCTCCGGGGCTCCCGAGTACACCCGCATATTGCAGTCCGCCCGCGCCGATGAGCGCCAGGACGGCGCCGATCAGCCCGGCCGCCACGGGCGCCAATCCATTTCGTTTCGGCTCCGATACGACAGAAGGCTGCTCAGGCGCCGCGGTCGCGCCGGCATCCAGCCCTTCCGCTCTTTCGCGCCGCGGCGCTTCCTCGGCCTCGAAGCCATAGCCATAGGGCCGGTGCGGCGCATCCGATTCGGGATCGGTAGGAATCGTCGGTTCAGCGGCAGCTTCAACCGGTTCGCCGGCATATTCGGCGGCGGGCTCGCTCACGCCCTCCTTCTCGGCCTCGACGAATTCCGCCGCCGGCTGCGGCTCGGCCCGCTGGTCGCCATCAATGCTTTCGCTAGTCTCTTCGACGCGCGAAACCGCGTCCGGTTCCAGCTCTATCGTCACCGGCTCGCGCTGCGGCTTGGAATGCCGCGTCTTCGGCGTCTTGACCATGGCGGCCTCCGCAATTCTTGTAAATTCGATCCCGGAACGCGGGGACGATGTATCGGACAACTAACTATCACACCAGCATCGGCTGAAAAGGGGCGGCGTGATGGCGGGATTCAGCGGGTTCTTTCGAGTAGCAGAAGCAGCGTGTCCTCGTTCGGTTCCGCCGCAACATGGATTTGTTCACCATCGCTTGAGACAAGCGCAGAGGCGACGCGCGGCGAGAGGCAGTAAAGGGCGGCCCCTTTGAACAGCGAAGCGAGTTCGGACCGGCTTGCAAGACCCGCAAGGGCCTCTGCTGCCCTTGCCGAATACAAGAGCACTGCATCGATCGGCTGTTCGCCCAGCATGCGGCGAGCGACTTTGCTTTCGTAGCTTATTTCCGTGGTATTGTAGGTCTCGACGGGACGCACATCGATGCCGGCGGCGCGGAGACTTTTCTCGAATGCCGGCAGGCGGACGCGTCCGCAGAGATAAAGGATCGCGGCTCCACATTTCTCGGCTGAAACAATGGCATCCGCCAGCGCTTCGGCGTCGCCGGGTCCGGTCACGACATCGGCAAATCCGGCCTTGCGAGCCGCCGCCGCGGTCTTTTGCCCCACCACATAGCAGCGGCTGCCGGCAAGCCGTTCGAGAAGCGCCTGTGATGCATGGCGGATGGCGTTGGCGCTCGTCACCGCGACGGCGTCGAACATTTCCGGAACCGAAACGACCGGCAGGGCGCGGGTTTCCGACAGCGGCAGCATCAGCGGCAAGAATCCCATACCGCGCAGCCGTTTTTCAGTTTGCGACGCCCCGGGTTCCGGCCGGGTCACCAGGACGCGGCGGGTCATTCAGGCCCAGCCTTCAAAGAACCGCGTCCCGGCCTTTGCCCGAACCTCCTGCCCGGCGGCGCGGCCGATCGCGGCGGCATCCTCGGCGCGGCCGGCGCCGGATACCTCATGCGCTTCGCGCCCGTCCGGCGTCAGGATCAGACCGGTGAAGGAAAGGTCGTCGCCCTCCACCACCGCGTGACCGGCTATCGGCGTGCGGCACGAGCCGTCGAGGACCGCCAGGAAAGCCCGCTCGCAGGCCAGGGCCTGCGCGGTGGGCCGGTGATCGATCGCAGCGACGAGCGAAGCCGCGCGTTCATCGGCGATACGGCTTTCGACACAGATGGCGCCCTGTCCCGGCGCAGGGGGAAATGTGCCAAGCGGCATCAGATGGGTCGCGACATGCTCAAGCCCGAGCCGCCGCAGACCGGCATTCGCCAGGATCGTTCCGTCGGCGAGCCCCTCTTCGAGCTTGCGCAGGCGCGTCTGCACATTGCCGCGGAACATCACCACCTTCAGGTCGGGCCGCATGCGCAGGAGCAGCGCCTGCCGGCGCAGCGACGACGAGCCCACGGTAGCGCCGTGCGGCAGTTCGACTATGGAGGGCGCAGTCTTGCCGATGAAGGCGTCGCGCGGATCCTCGCGCGGCAGGAAAGCCGAGAGCTCCAGCCCGTCCGGCAATACCGTCGCCATGTCCTTCGAAGAGTGGACGGCGATGTCGATGCGGCCGGAAAGCAGCGCCTCCTCGATTTCCTTGGTGAAAAGCCCCTTGCCGCCGACTTCCGACAGCGGCCGGTCCTGGATACGGTCGCCGCTGGTCGAAATCACCTCTATGGCGAACGCGTCCTCCGGCAGGCCGTGCGCCGCCCTCAGCCGGTCGCGTGTTTCCAGCGCCTGCGCGAGTGCAAGCGGGCTGCCGCGTGTCCCGATTTTGAAGGCTGTTGTTTGCATGGCGCGGTCCGTGATACCCACCCCGCGAACAGGGTTATCTGCCCAAAGGTTCTCCTATCGGGGAAAGGGCGCTCCGGCAACAATGGTACAGCGCGACAAATCATTCCGGGTACTGGGTATCGAGACGAGCTGCGACGAAACCGCAGCCAGCGTCGTCGCGCTGGAGGCCGGCGGTCGTGGCCCGAAAATTCTGTCCAATATCGTGCTCAGCCAGATCGAGGAGCACGCGGCCTTCGGCGGCGTCGTGCCCGAAATCGCGGCTCGCGCCCACGTCGAGGCGCTGGACGGCGTCATTGAGGCGGCGCTGGCCGATTCCGGGACCGATCTCTCAGAGATCGACGCCATCGCGGCCACGGCCGGTCCCGGCCTCGTCGGCGGGCTGATCGTCGGCCTGATGACGGCCAAGGCAATGGCCATGTCGGCCGGCAAGCCGCTGATCGCCGTCAACCATCTCGAAGGCCATGCCCTGACCGCCCGGCTGACCGACGGCCTCGCCTTTCCCTATCTGCTGCTGCTGGTCTCCGGCGGCCACACCCAGATCGTGCTGGTCCGCGGCGTCGGCGACTACCAGCGCTGGGCGACGACCATCGACGATGCGCTGGGCGAGGCGTTCGACAAGACCGCAAAGATGCTCGGCCTGCCCTATCCCGGCGGCCCGAACGTCGAGATCGCTGCGACGCGCGGCGATCCGTCCCGCTTCGCCTTTCCACGACCAATGAAGGGCGAGCAGCGTCCCGACTTTTCCTTCTCAGGATTGAAGACGGCGGTGCGCCAGGCGGCCACGGAAATCTCGCCGCTGTCCGACAAGGATGTCGCCGACATCTGCGCCTCGTTCCAGTTGGCGGTCTCCGATGCGCTCGGCGACCGCGTTTTGCGCGCGCTGTCACGCTTCCGCAGCGAGTTTCCCGACACCGCCTCCCCGGCCCTAGTCGTGGCAGGCGGCGTTGCGGCCAACCGCCAGATCAAGGCGACGTTGGAAGCGCTCTGCGGCGAATATGGCTTCCGCTTCGTCGCGCCGCCGCACATACTGTGCACCGATAACGCAGCCATGATCGCCTGGGCCGGCATAGAGCGCCTGAGGGCAGGCATGACCGATCCGCATGCCATGGATTTCGTACCGCGCTCGCGCTGGCCGCTCGACAGCATTTCGGCGCCTGTCGTTGGTTCGGGCAGGCGGGGGGCCAAGGCATGAGCAGCTATTCTGTCACTGTGCTCGGCGGCGGGGCCTGGGGCACCGCACTTGCGCTTTCCATGCTGCGCGCCGGGCACAAGGCCCGGCTGTGGGCCCGCGACGCCAAAGACGCGGCCGCGATCTCGGCAGGCGAAAACCCGCACTATCTGCCCGGCATCGAGTTCGGCAGGGGCATCGAAGCGACGAATGACATGGAAGCCGCCTTGAGCGGCGCCGACTGCGTTCTGGCGGTCACGCCGGCACAGTCGCTGCGCGAGGTGTTGAGCCTCGCTCGTGGCAAGATGCCCGAAAACATTCCCCTCGTCCTCTGCGCCAAGGGCATCGAGCGCGAAACCGGCACGTTATTATCGGCCATCGCCGGCGAAATCCTGCCGAAGAATCCGGTGGCGGCACTTTCCGGGCCGAGCTTCGCCTCCGACGTCGCCAGGGGCCTGCCCACGGCCGTGGTTGTGGCGGCCCGCGAGGAGGCGCTGGCCGCAACGCTCGCGCTGCGCTTCTCAGCCGCCAATCTGCGCTGCTACTCGACCGACGATCTGATCGGCGTCGAAATCGGCGGCGCGCTGAAGAATGTCTTCGCGATCGCCGCCGGCGCGATCACCGGCGCCGGCCTCGGCGCCAGCGCGCAGGCGGCGATGGTGACCCGGGGCTTCGTTGAGCTGCGCCGCGTCGGCGCTGCCTTCGGCGCGCGCCCGGAGACGCTGATGGGGCTCTCCGGCCTCGGCGACCTGCTCTTGACCTGCTCGTCGGCGCAGTCCCGCAATTTTGCCTACGGCTTGGCGCTGGGCCGCGGCGAGGATCTTGCGGGCCGTCCGCTCGCCGAGGGTGTCGCGACGGCCGCGATCGCCGCTCGCATTGCCCGCGGACGCGGCATCGACGCACCGATCATCGGAGCGACAGCTCAAATATTGGAACGCGCCATCACCACCAGGGAAGCAGTCGCGGCATTGATGTCGCGGCCGCTGCGAACCGAGGCTGAATAGGAATTCGAGGAGAAACAATGCTGTTTGCGTTCATTTGCCGTGACAAGCCCGGCCATCTGCAGGTCAGGCTCGACAACCGCCCGGACCATGTCGCCTTCCTGAACGGGCTCAATGCCGAGGGCACGCTGAAATTCGCCGGGCCGTTCCTGGATGACGACGGCAAGCCCTGCGGCAGCCTTGTGGTGGTCGAGGCTGCGGACAAGGACGCGGCGCGCGCCGTCGCCGCTGCCGACCCGTACGCCAAGGCCGGGCTGTTTGCGACGGCCGACATCCAACCCTGGAACTGGGTCTTCAACAATCCGGCGAATACGTAATGCAATGATGCGAGAAGAGGGATCGCGGACATGAATTACTGGCTTTTCAAATCGGAACCTTCGACCTTTTCCTTCGAGATGCTGAAGGCCAAGGGCAAGGCCGGCACGCAATGGGATGGCGTGCGCAATTACCAGGCCCGCAACAATATGCGCGCCATGCAGATCGGCGACCTTGGCTTCTTCTACCACTCCAACGAAGGGTTGGACGTGGTCGGCATCGTCGAGGTCTGCGGGCTCGCGCATCACGACAGCACCACCGACGATCCACGCTGGGAATGCGTCGACGTGCGGGCGGTAAGGGATGTTCCCAATCCCCCGACGCTCGACCAGATCAAGGCCAACGAGAAACTGGCGAAGATGGTGCTGGTGGTGAACTCCCGCCTGTCGGTCCAGCCGGTCACGCCGGATGAATGGAAGGAAGTCTGCCGGATGGGCGGCCTCGTGCCGACGCCGTGAACAGCCTGGCGCCGGCGGAGGCCGAGAGCTTCATTCTCGCCAACACTTCGCTTTCGGCGCCGCCTCATGTCCCAGAGATCAGGCTGCACGTCGCGGACGAGGCGCACGACCTCTGGTTGAAGACCGAGGACGAGCTGGCCGCAATCGGCCTGCCGCCGCCCTTCTGGGCCTTTGCCTGGGCCGGCGGGCAGGGGCTGGCCCGCTATATTCTCGACCATCCAGAGACCGTGCGCGGCAGGCGCGTGCTGGATTTCGCCTCCGGCTCCGGCCTGGTGGCGATCGCGGCGCATATGGCTGGCGCGCGCGACATTCTGGCAGCCGACATCGATCCTTTCTGCGAGGCAGCGGTCCGCCTCAACGCCCGCACCAATGGAATCTCCATCGAATTTACCGGCTCGGATGTCATAGGCACCGACGACGGCTGGGACGTCGTTCTGGCTGGCGACGTCTTCTACGACAGACCCTTCGCCGAGCGGCTCGTCCCCTGGTTCTCCACCCTGCATGCCCGTGGCGCCGAAATCCTCATCGGCGATCCCGGCCGCTCCTATTTGCCGAAGGACAGAATGCAGGCGCTCGCCGTCTATCAGGTTCCGGTCACCCGGGCGCTCGAGGACGCGGACGTGAAGAAAACCACGGTCTGGCGCTTCGCTTGACGGGTGCCCTGCGCAGGCGTTGAATCCGGGCGAACAGGGGAGTCGCGCATGAATTTCGCCGGCATGAACTATCTTGCAATCATCCTCGCCGCTGTCGCCGCCTTCGCGTTCGGAGCGGCATGGTACAGCGCACTGTCGAAGCCCTGGATCAGGGCGACGCGCATCGATCCGACGACCGTCAAGATGAGCGCCGTTCCGTTCGTAACGAGCTTCGTCTGCGAACTGGTGATGGCCTGGGTCATGGCCGGCGTGATCGGCCATCTCGGCACGGGTCAGGTCACCTTATGGAACGGCGTCGTGTCCGGCTTCTTCCTCTGGCTCGGCTTTCTCGCAACCTCGACCGCCGTCAACCAGCGCTACGAGGGCTTTGGCTGGGACCTGACCGTCATCGACGCCGGCCACTGGCTTGGCGTGGCTGTGATCATGGGCGGCGTGATCGGCTGGTTCGGCGTGTGACCTCAGCCGGTCATTGACCGGGTACTCGAAGGTGTCTTCGCCGCTTCCTCCAGCACCCATTCGCGGAAGGCGCGCACAAGCGGATCGCCGGCTGTCTCGGCCGGCGAGACAATGTAATACGCAAATTGCGGCGGCCCCTTAATCGAGAGTTCAAAAGGCTGAACCAGACGCCCCGAGGCAAGGTCGTCCGCCACCAGCGACGAATCGCCAAGCACCACGCCCTGGCCATCGATTGCCGCCTGGATAGCCGGCGACGAGATCGGCAAAATGCAGTCCCGGCCCTTCGTCGAAATCCTTTATGCCGGCCGCCAGCATCCACATGCGCCAGTCAGGCCAGGTCACGCCCTGCCCGCTCCATGACACGTGGATCAGCCTGTAATTCATGAGATCGCGCGGCTCTTTCAACGGTCGGTTTGCTTCGAGGAGCTTGGGGCTGCAAACCGGCGAGATCGTATCGTCGAACAGCCTGTCGGCGCGCATGCCGGGATAGTCACCCTTGCCCCAGCGGATCGCCACGTCGATGTCGTCACGGGCGAAATCACGAACATTCGGCGAAACGTCCATCCTCACATCGATGTCCGGCCACAGCTCCATGAACTCGTCGATACGCGGCACCAGCCATTTGGCGGCGATGGAGGCAGGCGCCGTCACTTTGAGCTGCGTCGCACTGCTCTTCCGGGCGCGTGCAGCCGCGCGGGCCAGCCCGTCCAGTGCCTCCGTCGTTGCGGCATGAAGGATTTCGCCCGGCTGTGTCAGCCGCATTGAACGACTGGTGCGCTGGAACAGTATTACGCCAAGCCGATCCTCGAACTCCTTGATCTGATGGCTGACGGCAGCAGGCGTCAGCCCAAGTTCGGCCGCCGCGCGCGTGAAATTGAGATGGCGTCCGGCAACTTCAAATGTCCTCAGAGCGCGCGTGCCGGGAATGTGCAGAGGCATGGGCCAATCTTCAAAGAAGAGTATCTGATACGATAAAAACTACTCGTTTTTGGTTGCTGTTTCAATCGACTATCATACGGCCATGGCATTAGCTTCAAACTGATTTTGAAAGGCAGAGACCATGGCATACTGCAACGACATCGTCGAAAGCACGGCTCCGGCAAAGCCAGCGGCATCGCTCTTCGATTGGATTGCGGCATTCTTCCGTATCCGGGAGCGCCGCCGCCTTGCGCTGCAGGATCTCGAACGGCTTGCCGATCACGAATTGCGCGACATCGGCGTAGAGCGACGCGACATAGCCGCGATTGTCGATCGCGAGATCAGCAAGCTGCGTCTTGATGAACTCCGTTCGCGATTCTAATTCGCTGCGAAAGTTGCCGACCTTCTGAAAGCGGGTCACGCACAATCTAACGCGTGACCCGCAAGACGCTTCGGCGTGAGAGCTTGGGCAGCAGCCGCGCCATGACCTTGGCCGTCACCGCCACGCAGCCCTGCGTCGGCGTGAATCCCGGCCGTGCGAGATGAAAGAAGATCGCGCTGCCGCGCCTGCGCCGGCGCGGCGAGATGTTCCAGTCGAGCACGATGCAGACATCGTAGAGCCGGTCGTCGCGCAGCATGTGTTCGTGGCTGGCTGCATAGGGAAGCTTGACCGGCCGGTTATAGTTGCGGTCGTCCGGAACTTCGCACCAGCCGAGCGCCGTATCGATCGGGGTCAGGGGCAGCCGGGAGTTCCGCTGCGAAAACCGGTCGCGGCGGAAGTAACCGGAGAGAATACGCATGCGCGCAAGCGGCGTCGCGCCATCTCCTTCGCGTTTGGCGGAGGATATGCCGCCACGGCCGAGAGCGCACGGAAACACCGTTCCGCCGGCGTTCAGGAGCCCTTTGGAGCGGTCCCCAGGCTTTGCCCGCACAGTCAGAATTGAAAGGCCGGACGGCAATTTTGCTTCCGACCCCTTGCGCTCACGTTTTTTAGAGTATGATCGCATCGCGAAACAAATCACCGTGACTGGGCTGTCGCGGCGATCAAGTTCCGCATAAACGGTGAACGGTCAACAGAATTATTCATTTAGAAAACAACGGATTGATCCATGACGTCCCGAACCATCCTGATTGTCGACGACGATGACGACCTGCGATCCACGCTCGTCGAGCAATTGTCGCTCTATGAGGAATTCGACGTGCTGCAGGAAGCGACCGCCGCAAAGGGCATCGCGGTCGCCCGCGCGGGGTTGATAGATCTACTCGTGATGGACGTCGGCCTGCCGGATATGGACGGCCGCGAGGCGGTGAAGCTTTTGCGCAAGGGCGGCTACAAGGCCCCGATCATCATGCTTACGGGCCACGACACCGATTCCGACACGATCCTCGGGCTGGAGGCGGGCGCCAATGACTACGTCACCAAGCCGTTTCGCTTCGCCGTCCTGCTTGCCCGCATCCGCGCCCAGCTGCGGCAGCACGAGCAGAGCGAGGACGCGACCTTCTCGGTCGGCCCTTACACCTTCAAGCCCAGCCAGAAACTGCTGATCGACCAGCGCGGCGCGAAGGTGAGGCTCACCGAAAAGGAAGCGTCGATCATCAAATATCTCTACCGCGCCGACCAGAAAGTGGTGACGCGCGACATCCTTCTCGAGGAGGTCTGGGGCTACAATTCCGGCGTCACCACCCACACGCTCGAAACGCATGTCTACCGGCTCCGCCAGAAGATCGAGCGTGATCCTTCCAATGCGGAAATTCTTGTGACAGAAAGCGGCGGATACAAGCTGGTTCCGTGATCGGATCTTCGGCAGGTGGGGGCCGCCGAAAAAAGCCGGAGGAATCAGCGCCGTGAATCGGGGACACCATGGCGCTGGATGACGACATTCGCATCCTGTCCGGCGTGCGGCTCTTTGAGGGCTTCACGCCTGAACAGTTGCGTTTGCTCGCCTTCGGAGCGGAACCGATGCGGCTGCCCGCCGGGCGAAAACTTTACCGCGAAGACGATGTGGCAGATTCCGCCTATGTGGTGGTCAAGGGAACGATCGGCCTGTTTCGCGAGAACGACGGCGAGCGCGTACCGGTCGGCGCCGTCGAACCCGGAGCCGTGCTCGGCGAACTTGCGCTCATTGCTGATACGACGCGGCTGACAAGTGCGGCGGCAGAGACCGATGCCGAGGTCCTGCGGCTGAACCGCAAGATGTTCCACCGCATCCTCGAGGAATATCCCGAGGCGGCAATCGCCCTGCACCAGCGCATCGTCGAAGAGCTTCAGGCGATGATCCGCCGCATCGAGGAACTCGCCCCGAGATTTGCGCCCGATTAATCAAGATCGAACCGCGCAACGACCGGCACATGGTCGGAGGGCCGTTCCCAGCCGCGCGCCTCGCGCAATATCTCGATGCTGGACAGGTTCTCGACCAGGTTCGACGAAGACCAGATATGGTCGAGCCGCCGCCCGCGGTTTGAAAGCTCCCAGTCCTGGGCGCGATAGCTCCACCAGGTGAAGAGCTTCTGGTCGAGCGGCACGTTGAGCCGCATCAGGTCCTTCCACTCGCCGGCCTCGCGCATGGCCTCGAAGCTTTCCGTTTCGATCGGCGTATGGCTGACCACGTTGAGAAGCTGCTTGTGCGACCACACATCGTGCTCGAGCGGCGCGATATTCAGGTCGCCAACCAGAATAGACCCGGAAAGCTCGTCGTGTTCCGCGCGGATCGCATTCATTTCGGTAACGAAATCAAGCTTGTGGCGGAACTTCCAGTTGATCTCCGGATCGGGTTCGTCGCCGCCGGCGGGAACGTAGAAATTGTGCACCAGCAGCGACTTTCCTCCGGCCGAAATCCGGACCGAAAGATGCCGGCAGTCGCCCTTCAGGCAGAAATCGCGCTTCTCTATCGTTTCGATCGGCCGGCGAGCCACCGTCGCCACGCCGTGATAGCCCTTCTGGCCGCTGATCGAAATGTGCTCGTAACCCAGCTTTCGAAACGCCGCCGACGGAAAAAGGTCGTCGGGACATTTTGTTTCCTGGAGGCACAGAATGTCGGGCGCATGCTCGATCAGAAGCCGCTCGACGATGGGCATGCGCAGCCGCACGGAATTGATGTTCCAGGTGGCTATAGTGAATGTCATGGGGATATCCGGACAGCATGAAGCCGGAAACTGACAGCGCCGCCTGACGATTACAAGCGCACAGCATCAGCAGGCGGGCGCGGCCAAAGCTTTCCACAGCTAAAGCCGCCGCAGGATCCTCTCCCACGGTTAGCCGCGGGCAGCGTCCTACCGGTTCGAATTCTTCTTCTTGTTCAGGTCGATATTGCGCTGGTAGTCGATCTTGAAGAGATCCTGGTCCAGCCTCACGTCCTGCTGCACGTTGAAGATCATCACCGTGGTGTCTTTGCCCTGCGCGTCGGTGATGGTCCATTGGCGCAGATCGTATGATTTCGGGTCGAACATCATGGTGATACGCGAATTTCCGAAAACCGATCTATCGGCGAGCTGGATAGTGGTCAGATCGTCCTCTTCCTTGACGCTCCTGACCTTGTTGCCGGAGAGATCGATGCGCTCGTCGAGCAGCAGCTTCAGCGGCGTCTTCGACAGAGGGTAGAGGTCCATCGTGTTCATTTTCTTGTTGTCGAGTATGACGGATTGGCCGTCGGATACGACCTTGAAGCCGGCAGAGCCGTCATAGTTGAAGCGGATCTTGCCGGGGCGTTGGATATAGAATTTTCCGCCGGTCTGTTCGCCCCTCGGCCCGAACTGCACGAATTCGCCGGTCATGGTGCGGACATTGGCGAAATGGTCGGCGATCTTCTGCGCCGTCTCGGAAGCTGCGGCCTGGGCTTGGGCCGGGACGAGCCCCAAACCGGGGAAGGCCATGCCGCCTGCAGCAACAAGGGCAAGGCCAAGAAATGCACGCCGGCCGAAGCCGGAAGGATGCGAATTCGGATTTTTGCTTTTCATGCCGGTATCACTTTTCGCGTTCATCAACGTAGCATGCTCGATATGAAGCTAGTTGGGCCTAAGTTGGGCGACGGCAAGGGGCTCCGATGTCAGGAGGGCAGCCTAAAACTTGTCGTCCTCGGTCGGTACGAGGATTTCGCGCTTTCCTGCATGATTGGCCGGGCCGACTATGCCTTCCCTCTCCATCTTCTCTATTATCGAGGCGGCGCGGTTGTAGCCTATGCCGAGGCGACGCTGGATGTAGCTGGTCGACGCCTTGCCGTCGCGCAGCACCACCGCGACCGCCTGATCGTAGGGGTCGTCGGAATCATCGAAGTTGCCGCCGCCAGAACCACCGCCACCGGAACGCGAACCGCCGTCATCCTCATCATCGTCGTCATCCTCGGTGATCGCGTCGAGATATTCGGGCACGCCCTGCAGCTTCAGATGCGCGACGACCTTCTCGACCTCGTCGTCCGCAACGAACGGACCGTGCACGCGCTGGATGCGTCCGCCGCCGGCCATGTAGAGCATGTCGCCCATGCCGAGCAGTTGCTCGGCGCCCTGCTCGCCCAGGATGGTGCGGCTGTCGATCTTGGAGGTGACCTGGAACGAGATGCGGGTCGGGAAATTCGCCTTGATCGTGCCCGTGATGACATCGACCGACGGACGCTGGGTCGCCATGATGACGTGGATGCCGGCGGCGCGGGCCATCTGCGCCAGACGCTGCACCGCGCCTTCGATATCCTTTCCGGCGACCATCATCAGGTCTGCCATCTCGTCGATGATCACTACGATGAACGGCATTGGCTCAAGGTCGAGATTTTCCGTTTCGTAGATCGCCTCGCCCGTCTGCTTGTCGAACCCGGTTTGCACCGTGCGCGAGATCCGTTCGCCCTTCTTCTCGGCCAAAGCGACGCGTTGGTTGAATCCTTCGATGTTGCGCACGCCGACCTTCGACATCTTGCGGTAGCGGTCCTCCATTTCCCGCACCGTCCATTTCAGCGCCACGACAGCCTTCTTGGGATCGGTGACGACAGGCGTCAAAAGGTGCGGGATGCCGTCATAGACGGAAAGCTCCAGCATCTTCGGATCGATCATGATCAGCCGGCACTCCTGCGGCGTCATGCGGTAGAGCAGGGACAGGATCATCGTGTTGATCGCCACCGACTTGCCCGAGCCGGTGGTGCCGGCGACGAGCACGTGCGGCATCTTGGCGATGTCAACGATCACCGCCTCGCCGTTGATCGTTTTGCCGAGCGCCAGCGCAAGCTTGGCCTTGGTGGTCTCGAAGTCGCGGCTGGCCAGGATCTCGCGCAGATAGACCGTTTCGCGCTTAGCGTTGGGCAGTTCGATGCCGATGGCATTGCGGCCCGGTACGACGGCGACGCGAGCAGCGATCGCGCTCATCGAGCGGGCGATATCGTCGGCAAGGCCGATGACACGCGACGATTTGATGCCCGGCGCCGGCTCCAGCTCGTAGAGCGTCACCACCGGTCCCGGGCGAACATGGATGATCTCACCCTTGACGCCGAAATCCTCCAGCACGCCTTCGAGCAGCCTTGCATTCTGCTCCAGCGCGTCTTTCGACAGCGAAGCATCCCGCACGACGTTCTTAGGCTCACTCAGGAAATGCAGCGTCGGCATCTCGAATTTAGAGGAACCTATCAGCGAAGCCTGCGCTTCGCGCTGTACGCGTGCACCGGGCGCCGGGCGTGGTGCGGGGCCTTCCACCCTCACCGAAGAGGGCGAGCGGAAATTCTGTACCTGCGGGCCACCGGCGTGCCCATCGTCCGTCTCGGGCATGAGATACGCATCGTCGTCCGGATCGATTGATGGCGCGCGTCCATCGGCGACCATGGCTGCGAAGAATTCAGGCTCGACCCTGGCCCGGCCCTTGGCGCTGACCCGGGCTTCGGCCATTTCCGCGAACTCGACGCGCTCGGCGGCGCGGCGCCAGCCGCTCGACGGCCGGACGTCTTCGAAGCCGTCATCGCGCCTGCGGCGATTTGCGGCCCGGCGGCGGATGAAGGCCCGGATCGAAAGCCACCAGTGAGTAATCGCGCCGAGCGCCAGGATGCCCTCGTCATCGTCGTCGAACGCCAGATTGTCCGGCTCGCGTTCCTCGCGGACGGGAGCCTCGTCCATCTGCGCGAAGCCGTTCTTGCGCGAGAGCAGTCCCGAGCCATAGGCCGAAAGCCAGACTGCGGGCCCGGCGAAGATCATCACCAGGAGGCTTGCGACCCAGCCGGTCGGATAACCGCCGGTCGCGAGCGAAGGCAGTTTCAGCACCATGTCGCCGAAAACGCCGCCCAGCCCGGACGGGAGCGGCCAAGTCGGGGGCGCGGACACGCAGCCGGCGATCGCCGCATAGAGCAGGGATGCGCCGAACCATGCCAGGGCGCGACGCGGCATGCGATCGACGCCGCGCGCGGTGGCGAAAAAGAACGCCCAGATCACGGCGGGCACGAGCGCGGCGACGGCAGACAGCCCGTAGAACTGCATGGCGAGATCGGAGAACACCGCGCCGGGATAGCCCATGGCGTTGGTAACCGGGTTGTCGGTGGCGTGGCTGAAACTGGGATCGGCGACGTTCCACGTGCCGAGGCTGGCGAGGCCGAAGGCGACGGCGGCCAAAAGCGCCAGGCCTGCCGCCCGGCCGACCTGCCGGCGTGCGAATGCCTGAAAGCCATGCCCCGTATTATCGGTCAGCGCGAAATGTGTGGCTGAACGCATGCCGTTCCCCGTCCGCAAATTTATGGCGCCCGACGACAAGCCTCGGGCAGATTCGGCCCCCAGCCTATCGGGGGGAAGGTTAAGGCCGCATTAACCATGCATCTTGCCCCTGGGGCGCATGCTCGCGCTTCCGGCCACGGAACGGCGCATTGTCGCTGATCGCGGCTTGATGGTTCTTGCCGAAAGGGCGGCCCGGGCGGCCGAACGCGCGAACATGCTGCGTCCGATCCGCCCGGCAGGTCAGGCGCCTAGCACGGTGCGGTGTAGATCGAGCCGTCCGAACGCCGGTATTGGCAATACTGCGGACGTGGAGTGGTCGCAGTACCTACGGCAGCGCCAAGAAGTGCACCGGCGCCGGCGCCCACGACCGTTGACTTGGTGTTGCCGCCGATGGCCTGGCCGGCGAGAGCGCCAACGCCAGCGCCCACTAATGCACCGGTACCGGCGCGCTGCTGCTGTTCGCTCGTTGCGCAACCGGCGAGCGACATCGCCAGAAGGGTGGAGGCGACAACGGCAAGCTTGCGAGATCTCATGATACTGCTCCTCGAATATGCCCACCCTTGCCGGATAGTTCGACAATCGGCGTCCAGCGTCAACCTCGTGTTGACGATCGCGCCTCGAAGTCCTTGGATCTGCGGGACATGGTACATTTTCAAGGGAACCGAGAGACAAAAAGAACCCGGCCGGAGCCGGGTTCAGGTGCGGGAGACTTGATTGCCGCCCGACGGGATTCGCAAACGATGGGCGCGGCAGCCGCGCCCATCGCAGAACCTTACGAGTGGTATGCCACTTCGCCATGCGAGGTGAGATCAAGGCCTTCCATCTCGACCTCGGGGGTCGGACGCAGCCCAACGATCAGGTCGACGATCTTATAGAGGATCGCGCTGCCGATGCCCGACCAAAGCAGCGTGACCGCGACGCCCTTGAACTGCGCCCACACCTGGGTGGACACGCCGGCATAGCCCGCCGCGAAGTCGGCCGTCGAATAGTCAACGATACCGGCGCCGCCGAGGGCGGGATTGACCAGAATGCCGGTGCCGAGCGCGCCGATGATGCCGCCGATGCAATGGATGCCGAACACGTCGAGGCTATCGTCGTAATTGAACGTGTTCTTCACCACCGAGACAAAGAAATAGCAGCCGCAGGTCGCCACGATGCCGAGTACGATCGCGCCCATCGGGCCGGCAAAGCCGGCCGCCGGCGTGACGGCGACGAGGCCGGTGACCGCGCCGGAAACGGCGCCCAGCATCGAGGCCTTTCCGCGCAGAAGCGTTTCCAGAATTATCCAGGTCACCGCCGCGGCGGCGGTCGCCACGAAAGTGTTGATCATCGCCAGCACGGCATAGGCATTGGCCTCGAGGTTGGAGCCAGCGTTGAAGCCGAACCAGCCGACCCAAAGCAGCGAGGCGCCGACCATGGTGAGCGTCATGGAGTGCGGCGCCATGACGTCCTTCTTGTAGCCGATGCGCTTGCCGATCATGATCGCGCCGACGAGGCCTGCAATGCCGGCATTGATGTGAACGACGGTGCCGCCGGCGAAGTCGATGGCGCCGAAGCCGAAGATCAATCCGGACGGATCCGAATAAGCGCTCGGGCCGCCCCAGAACCAGACCATATGGGCGATGGGGAAGTAGATGAATGTCAACCACAGGATCACGAACAGGACCACGGCCGAGAATTTGACACGCTCGGCGAAGGCGCCGACGATAAGGGCGGGCGTGATCGCCGCGAACGTCATCTGGAAGACGACGAACACCAGTTCGGGAATAGCGACGCCCTTGGTGAAGGTTTCGGAAAGCGTGGTCACGTCGACGCCGGAGAGAAAGACCTTCGAAAACCCGCCGAAGAAGGCGTTGCCTGCGGTGAAGGTCAGACTGTAGCCGTAAGCGACCCAGATGATCATCGCCACGCAGGTGATGGTAAAGACCTGCATCAGCACCGAAAGCATGTTCTTGACGCGTACGAGGCCGCCATAGAAGAGGGCCAGACCCGGGATCGTCATCAAGAGGACGAGCACCGTGGAGATCATCATCCAGGTGGTATCGCCCTTGTCGACGGTGAAAGCAGGGGCGGCGGCCTCGGCTGCGGCAGGCGCGGTTTCCTGCGCGAAAGCGGCGAGTGTGCCAAAGGCCCCTAAAGCCAGCGCGCCGAGAACGGCGGTGCGCGCCAGCGGCGCAAAACTTTCTGAAATTTTCATTGGTGTCTCCATGACTGCTGGCGGCTCAAAGCGCGTCTGTGTCTGTTTCGCCGGTGCGGATGCGCACGGCCTGATCGATAGAGAAGACGAAGATTTTTCCGTCGCCGATCTGCCCGGTCTTGGCCGCGGCGGTGATCGCTTCGACGGCCTTGTCGACAAGATCGGTTGCGACCGCGACTTCGATCTTGATCTTCGGCAGGAAGCTGACCGCGTATTCGGCCCCGCGATAAATTTCAGTATGCCCCTTCTGCCGCCCGTAGCCTTTGACTTCGGTGACGGTCAGGCCCTGTATCCCGACATTGGTGAGCGCTTCGCGCACCTCGTCGAGCTTGAACGGCTTGATGATTGCCATCACGATTTTCATAAGGTTTCACCCTTTGCTGATGCGGTCCCCCGCGATTGCGTGACATCGCCGAGCCGCCTGAGGCAGCCGATGAGTACTGGGCGCAATTCAAGCTCCGTGCCAACTGGCGCGGCGCTGCATTAACCGATTGTAAATCAACGGGATGCGGGATTTCGCCGGTCCGGACCGGGCTGGCGCCACGGCCTAACTGCCTAAAAAATAGGCAAATTTTAAAATTTGCCTATTCGGCGGGCGAATGCCTCAATCGTATCAGGCCCTCCTGGGCGACGGAGGCGATCAGCGTGCCGTCCTGCCCATAAAGTGCGCCGCGGGTAAAGCCGCGCGAGCCCTGCGATGACGGGCTGTCCTGCGTATAAAGGATCCAGCCGTCGAGTCTGTGCGGACGATGGAACCACATCGCATGGTCGAGGCTCGCCGCCTGGATGTCCGGGTCGAACACCGCCCGTCCGTGCGCGAAGGTCGAGGTGTCGAGCAGCGTCATGTCGGAAAGATATGCAAGCACGGCCGCCTGCGTGGCCCTGTCGGCCGGAACCGGCCCCGCGGTCCGGATCCAGATCTTCTGTTCCGGCGCGAGCTTTTCGCGGCTCGTATAGTGCTCCAGCATCACCGGCTTCATGTCTATCGGCCGGTCGCGCTCCCAATAACGCCTGATGCCCTCCGGCACCGCGTCACCGAACTTTCCGATCAGTTCCTGTTGCGTCATCAGTGAGTCGGGCGGCGGCACGTCGAGCGGCATCGGCACCTGGTGCTCCAGGCCTTGCTCGTCACCCTGGAAGGAGGCCTCCAGCGAAAAGATCGCGTGGCCATGCTGGATGGCCACCACCCGGCGGGTGGTGAAACTGCCGCCGTCGCGGATGCGGTCGACCTCGTAGATGATCGGCACCTTGGTATCGCCGGGCCGCATGAAATAGCCGTGCAGCGAATGCACGTGCCGCTCCGGCGTCACGGTGCGTTGCGCGGCGACAAGCGCCTGCGCGATCGTCTGCCCGCCGAACACTCTTTGCCAGTCGAGCTTGGGACTGCGGCCACGATAGAGGTTGTGTTCCAGCTTCTCGAGGTCGAGAATGGATAAAAGCTCTTGCATGGCCGCCGTCATTTTGGCCCCTCGGAACCGCTTGAAATCAAGCCGGTTTCGAACAGGAACGACCCGGCGAGTCAAGCGGGCCCGGAAAAGACGAAGGATGACGGCAATGCCACATGGAAAATCAGCTGAAGAAAGGCCGCCTCTGGACGTGATGGTGGCGGGAGCGGGTTATGTCGGGCTGGCGGCCGCGGTTTCGATGAAGCAGGCGCGGCCGCATCTGGCGGTCGCCGTGGTGGACGCCGCGCCCGAAGGCGCATGGGAGAAGGACGCCCGCGCCTCGGCAATCGCAGCAGCCGCCTGCCGCATGCTGGGGCGGCTCGGGTGCTGGGACGAGATCGCCCCGGAGGCGCAACCCATCAACGACATGATCGTGACCGATTCGCGCACCGGGGATCCTGTGCGGCCCGTATTTCTGACTTTCGGCGGCGAGGCCGTTTCCGGCGAGCCGTTCGCGCATATGGTCACCAATCGCGCCCTCAACGGCGCGCTGCGCCGGCGAGCCGCCGAACTCGGCATAGACATGATCGAGGGCGTAGCCGTGCGCGCCTTCGAGACCGGCATCGCCAATGTCCTGGTGCATCTGGCCGACGGCATCACCCTCGCAGCAAGGCTGCTGGTCGCAGCCGACGGCGTCAATTCGCGGCTGCGGGACATGGCCGGAATCAAGACGGTGAAGTGGGAGTACGGACAGTCCGGCATCGTCTGCACCGTGGCACACGAGCGGCCGCACAACGGACGGGCCGAGGAGCATTTCCTGCCGGCCGGGCCGTTCGCTATTCTGCCGCTGAAAGGCAACCGCTCGTCGATTGTCTGGACCGAGCGGACGGCGGATGCCGAAAAGCTGATCAATGGAGACGAACTGGTGTTCGAGATCGAACTCGAACAGCGCTTCGGCCTGAAACTTGGCGAAATCCGCGTCGAGGACAAGCCCCGCGCCTGGCCGCTCGGCCTGACCCTGGCGCGAGCCTTCGTGAAACCGCGCTTCGCGCTGTGCGGCGACGCCGCGCACGGCATCCATCCGATCGCCGGGCAGGGTCTCAATCTCGGTTTTAAAGACGCGGCCGCGCTTGCCGAGACTGTCGTCGAGGCAGACCGGCTCGGGCAGGACATCGGCGCGCTCGACGTCTTGCAGCGCTATGAACGCTGGCGCCGGTTCGACACGGTGCAGATGGGCATAACCACAGATGTGCTGAACCGGCTGTTCTCGAACGATTTCGCGCCTTTGCGCACCGTTCGCGACATCGGGCTGGGACTGGTCGACCGGATGCCCGCGATCAAGGGTTTCTTCATCCGCCAGGCTTCCGGCCTGTCGGGCGGCATGCCGCGCCTGCTCAGGGGCGAGCCGATCTGACCCGGCGGCCGGGGCGAATGTATCCTGACACCGGGCTGTCAGGTACTTGGCGAAGGGGTAGTTGGCGAACTGGCAAGAGCTTCTGTAGTTGAAGCTTGTCTCAACAACGGAGAAACGCCGATGACCACCGCAGCGCTTGCCAAGGATTTCACGGAGCTTCTCAAGCAGGGCAACGACGAAGCCGCCGCCGCGAAGTACAATGCCGACGACATTGTCAGCTATGAAGCCATGGAGGGCCCGATGGCTGTCTGCCACGGCAAGGAGGCTATAAAGCGGAAGGGCGATTGGTGGCGTGCGAACCACGAAGTGCACGGCGGTTCGGTCGAGGGTCCCTACGTCAACGGCGATCAATTCGCCGTCCGTTTCAAGTACGACATTACGCCCAAAGCGACCGGCGAGCGTGTCGTGGTGGATGAGGTTGGCGTGTATACGGTCAAAGGCGGTAAGATTAGCGAAGAGCGCTTCTTCTATTAGGAGCAGATAGACGACATCGCTAAGAGCCGAGCCCGCCGCTCCGGGAGGCTGGAGCGCCGGGCTTCCCTTTCTGTGCTATCGCGGTCGAGCGGGCTCCGGCGCCTGCACATTTCAGAAAATTGCAACGCGCTTGTAGCTTGCGTGAAGCCAAGCGTTATATTGCACCCGTGGCCGCGGCGCCGGCCCCAACTCAGCCCAGGGAGATTTCGATGGACCGACACGCAACAGCCGTCTGGAAAGGCGCACTGAAAGATGGTTCGGGCACGCTCAACAGCCAGAGCGGCGCAATCGCAAAGCTGCCCTATTCGTTCAAGGGCCGATTCGAGGACGAAAGCGGCAAGTCGGGCACCAATCCGGAGGAGCTGATCGCCGCCGCCCATGCCGGCTGCTACGCCATGCAGCTTTCACACTTCCTGGCCGAGAACGGCACGCCCGCGGAAAATCTCGACGCCAAGGCGGTGGTCACGCTGGTTCCCGGTACAGGCATCACCGGCAGCGCGCTGACGCTGGTCGGCACTGTGCCCGGCATCGACGAGGCGAAATTCAAGGAACTGGCGGAAAAAGCCAAGGCGGAATGCCCGGTGTCCAAGGCGCTCGGCGCGATCAACGTTTCGCTGAATGCCCGCCTCGGCTGAGCGATAGATCCAAATGAAAACGGGCGCTCGATACGGGCGCCCGTTTTGTTTTCCATCCTGGCGCGTCAGTGGCTCGCAATGCCTTGGTGCGCGGCCTTGCCCCAAAGCTCCTCGAGGCGCGCATCGCGACCGCAGGCGCTGCGGTAGTATGTGTAGCGGAGCGGGTTCTTCTTGTAATAATCGAGGTGATAGCCTTCGGCCTGCCAGAAGGCGCCGGCCGACTCGATCGGCGTGACGATGGGCCGGCCTAGCGCGGCTTCGGCTTCCGCTTTGGATTTCTCGGCCGCGGCCTTCTGGGCCTTGTCGGTCACATAGATGGCGGTGGTATAAGCGTGGCCGCGATCGCAGAACTGGCCGCCATCGTCGGTCGGGTCGACAGAACGGAAAAACACGTCCACGAGCTTATCGAAACTCGTCCTGGCCGGGTCAAACTCGATCTTCACCACTTCGCGATGGCCTTCATGGTTCTGGTAAGTAGGGTTCTGCAGCGTTCCACCCGAATAGCCCGAAGTCGTCGAGATCACGCCCGGCACATGGTCGAAATCGCTTTCGACGCACCAGAAGCAGCCGCCGGCGAATATGGCGGTCTGCGTTTCAGCCATTGCGGGCTGAGCCTGCAGTCCGGCGGCGAGGGCGAACGCGCTCATGCTAAGAAACTTGGCAAACATCCGCGGAATCTCCTCTTCCCTGGGGAAGACGTAAAGCAACGGCGCGATGTTGCAAATGCAGGCCGCAACAAACCTGCGTGATCGCCGGCGGGCCGGAAATCAGCCGATTGTGAAGATCGTTGGCTGGCCCGCCGTGTTCCGGCTGGATCATCTGATTCAGCGTATCGTGAAAGGCTCGAAATCCGCGAAGACGCTGTCGGGCACCGCCATCGACAAGAGGTCAAGGTTGCGCGTCAGGCTGGCCGGCGCAGCCGTCCCGAGAAGGATCGCCGCGACCGCCGGACTGCGCAGCGGAAATGCGAGTGCCGCCGCCGGCAACGGAATGCCCTTGGCTTCCGCGACGCGCTGCATGCCTGCCACACGCGCCAGAATGTCCGCCGAGGCGGGGCCATAGTCGAAATTCGCGCCGGCTACGGGTCCGGTCGCCAGAATCCCCGAATTGAACACGCCACCAATCACCAGCGAAGTCCCTTGCTTCTCGCTCAGCGCCAACAGTTCGGCCTCCGCCGAGCGGTCGAGCAGCGAATAACGCCCCGCGAGAAGGTTGCAGTCGAGCGGAGCCTGCCGCATCACGTCGAGGCAAATCTGAACCTCATTGACGCCCAGGCCGTAGGCCGCGATGGCCCCCGCCGATTTGAGCTCGTCCAGCGCCTTGAGGCCCGACTCCATCAACTGGCGGAAATGGACCTTGGTCTTCTCCACGCCGTGTGTGTAGACGCCGATGTCATGCACGAACAGGATATCGATCCGGTTCAGGCCAAGCCTTGCGTAGCTGAACTCGACTGAGCGCATGATGGCGTCGTAGCTGTAGTCGTAGTCGACCGCGAAGGGCAGCGGATCGACATAGCCATGGTCCGGAATTTCGGAATCGGGCACCGGGCGCAGCAACCGGCCGACCTTGGTCGACAACACATATTCGTCCCGCGGCTTGTCGCGCAGGAAATCTCCCATCCGGCGTTCGGACAATCCGAAGCCGTAGAACGGTGCGGTGTCGAAGTAGCGGATGCCGGCATCCCACGCAGTTTGCAGCGTTTCCATCGCGGCCTCGCGCGGACAGGAGCGGTAGAGGCCGCCGACCGACGCGCCGCCAAAGCCGATTTCGGTGACGTCGAGCGCAGCCCGCCCTATGCGCCTCTTGTTCATCTGTGTTCCTTGCACCGTGCGGAAGATGTTGCGATGGCGAAAATAGCCGCCCCCGGAACCATGTTTCTATCGTCAAAATGCATTTGAGCGTCAATCGGCCGGGCGCCTACGATCGGCGCCGGCACGTCGGCCTCGCTCCTACATCACGGCGCCGACCTGCCAGGGGACGAATTCATTGTCGCCATAGCCGAGTTCCTCCGACTTGCTTCGCTTGCCCGAAGCCACGGCGAGTATCTCGTCGAATATCTGCCGTCCCTTCTCCTCGACCGTGACGCCGCCGAGAATGTCCCCGCAATTGATGTCCATGTCCTCGACCATGCGCTCGTACATCGGCGTATTGGTCGCCAGCTTGATGGACGGGACGGGCTTGCAGCCATAGGCCGATCCGCGGCCGGTGGTGAAGCAGAGCATATTGGCGCCGCCGGCGACCTGGCCGGTCGCCGACACCGGATCGTAGCCGGGCGTGTCCATGAACACAAAACCCTTCTCGGTCACCGGCTCGGCATATTCGTAGACCGCATTGAGCGTGGTGGAGCCGCCCTTTGCCGCTGCGCCCAGCGACTTCTCCAGGATCGTGGTCAGCCCGCCGGCCTTGTTGCCGGGCGAGGGATTGTTGTTCATCTCGCCGCCATTGCGTTCGGTATAAGCTTCCCACCAATGGATGCGCTCGACCAGCTTTTCGCCGACCTCCCGGTTCTTCGCCCGACGCGTCAGCAGGTGCTCGGCACCGTAAATCTCCGGCGTCTCTGAGAGGATCGCCGTGCCGCCGTTCTTCACGAGGATATCGGCGGCCACGCCCAGCGCCGGATTGGCCGTTATGCCGGAATAGCCGTCCGAGCCGCCGCACTGCAGCGCCAGCGTGATCTCCGACGCCGGCGTCGTCCTGCGCACCGCGCGATTGACGACGGGAAGCATTTCCTTGATGCGCTCAAGCCCCTGCTCGATCGACTTGCGCGTTCCGCCGGTATCCTGGATCGTCATGGTGCGGAAGGTTTCGCTCTCCTCGATGCCGTAGAGTTGCTTCATGCGGCCGATCTGGAACACTTCGCAGCCGAGCCCGACCAGCAGCACCGCACCGAGATTGGGATTGGCCGAGTAGCCCCACTGCGTGCGCTTCAGGATATCGAATCCCTCGCCGCTGCCGGCCATGCCGCATCCCGTTCCATGGGTGAAGGAGACGACCCCGTCGACATTACCGAACTCTTCGAGAATGCCGGACCGCGTCGCGGCTTCGGCCATGAAGCGCGCGACCGACGCCGAACAGTTCACGCTGGTCAGGATGCCGATATAGTTTCTGGTCCCCACGCGCCCGTTGGCCCGGTGAAAACCCTCGAATGTCGCCTGCTCCTCCACCGGCAGCACGTTTTCCGGGCGCGCGCCCATTGCGAACTGATAGTCGCGCTCGAAATCATGCATCTCGACATTATGCTCGTGGACCCAGTCTCCAGCCTCGATCGGGCGGCTCGCGAAGCCGATGATCTGGCCGAATTTCACGATCGGCTCGCCGACGCCGATGTTGCGGGCCGCGATCTTGTGGCCGAACGGAATGCGCTGCCGCGCCGCCACGCCGCGCAAGACCGGGAGATCCTTTTCGATTTTCTCCACGGCAACGACGACGTTGTCCTCGCTGCTCAGGCTGAGCGTCCTGGCGAATGTTTGTTGTGAACTCATGATCCCGGGTCCGGTGTGGTTGAGGTGCAAATCCCGAGTTGACGCGATCAGCGCTGTGATCATACTAACATGTCAGTACGGTCCGCAAGCTCGAAACGTGGTCTCGCGGTCCGCCGCCCAGGGAATGAGTTCCGATGCCGCACACTATCCGGTCACATTCGCCGCTGAATGGACGAGCAAACACGCCGCGCTCCTACGGCGGGGCGACCGAGCGCGTCGTCGAGGCGCTGAGGGAGGCGATCGTCACCCTGGAGATCCCGCCCGGCGCCCCGCTCGACAAGGCGGTGCTGACTGCCCGGTTCGGCGTTTCGCGGTTTCCCGTGGCGGAAGCATTCACCCGGCTGAAAGCCGAGGGATTGGTCGATGTGCGGCCCCAGAGCGGCTCCACCGCCTCCCTGATCCGCCTCGCCGACGTCAGGGAGAACATGTTCCTGCGCCGGGCGCTGGAGGGCGAGGCCGTGGCGCTGCTGGCAAGCCGCAACGACGCCGCGCTTCTGGTGGAGGTCGACAGGAACCTGCGCTACCAAAAATCGGCAGTGGAGGCCGGCGACCGGCCGGGCTTCCACCGCCTCGATCTCGAATTCCACGACCTTCTGGTCAGCGCGGTCGGCTATCCGCGCATGCGCGCGACCGTGGAACACGCCCGACTGGCGCTCGATCGTGTGCGCCGCCTGCTCGGAACGCCGCGCCGCCACGCGCTGACCTATGCCGAGCATTGCGCAATCGTCGAGGCGTTGCGCAACGCCGCGCCCGACGCGGCGCGAGCGGCGATGGCCGTTCACATCGATTCGGTGATGTCGGAACTCGAGGCGTTTGCCGTGGCCAAGCCCGAAGTCTTCGCCGACCGGGAGCCAGCCGCTGACCCGCTCCAGGTCTAAAAGACGGCGAGGGGCAATGGAATTTCTTCGCGAGGCCGCTTCGTTTGTCGAGCCCTACGTCTCCCAGTACGGCGTCGCGGCCCTGTTCGTCATTATCTACCTGGAATCGCTCGGAGCTCCGCTGCCCGGCGAGAGCGCGCTGATCGCGTCCTCGGTAATGGCCGCCAGCGGGGAGGACTTTTCGATCGTCCAGTTGTTCCTGGCAGTCTGGACAGCCGCGGTCCTCGGCGACTGCACCGGCTATGCGATCGGCAGGATCGGCGGGCGCCCCCTGCTGCAGCGCTATGGCTGGGTGGTCCGGCTCACGCCCGAGCGCTTGTCGAAACTGGAAGGCCTGTTCCGCCGCAAGGGCCCGATCATCGTTTTCGGAGCGCGCTTCGTCGTCCTGCTCCGCCAGCTCAACGGGCTGGTCGCCGGCTCGGTGGCGATGCCCTGGCGCAGCTTTGTAGCGGCAAACGTCCTCGGAGCGGTGCTATGGTCGGCCGTCTGGTGCTTCGGACCCTACTATCTCGGCGAGGCATTCAATCTGCATGGCATACTGCAGAAACTTTGACGGTCTTCCGACGCGGCGCCCGCTGATCATCTTCCTAATTTCGGATGCCGCCTCGCCGCAGGCGCGCAACAAGAAAATCGATCGCTAGACGCGCCGCTCGACCATCATCTTCTTGATCTCGGCGATCGCCTTGGCCGGATTGAGGCCTTTCGGGCAGGTCTGCGTGCAGTTCATGATCGTATGGCAGCGATAGAGCCGGAACGGGTCTTCGAGATTGTCCAGCCGTTCGCCCGCCGCCTCGTCACGGCTGTCGATCAGCCAGCGGTAGGCCTGCAGCAGCACGGCCGGACCGAGATAGCGCTCGCCGTTCCACCAATAGCTCGGACAGGAGGTCTGGCAGCAGAAGCATAGGATGCACTCGTACAGCCCGTCGAGCTTCTGACGGTCCTCATGGCTCTGCCGCCATTCCTTGGCCGGCTCGGGCGAAACCGTTTTCAGGAACGGGTCGATCGAGGTCAATTGCGCATAGGGAACGGTGAGATCCGGCACCAGATCCTTGACCACCGGCATATGCGGCAGCGGATAGACCTTCACCGCGCCCGAAATGTCGTCCATGCCCTTGGTGCAGGCCAGCGTATTGCCGCCGTCTATGTTCATGGCACAGGAGCCGCAAATGCCTTCGCGGCAGGAGCGCCGGAGCGTCAGCGTCGGATCGATCCTGTTCTTGATCCACAGCAGCGCATCGAGAACCATCGGCCCGCAATCGTCGAGATTGACGAAATAGGTGTCGAGGCGCGGGTTCTCGCCGTCGTCCGGAGACCAGCGGTAGATCCGGTATTCGCGCAGATTGGTTGCGCCCTCCGGCTTGGGCCAGGTCTTGCCCGTGCGGATCTTCGAGTTCTTGGGCAAAGTGAGTTCTACCATGGCTCAGGCGCTCCGCTTGGCTGCATGATCGAGAATGGTCGGGCAGACCGCGATGGGACGTTTGACCCCGCTGCGCAACGTGCCGAGTTTACGCGCCGTCATGGCGAAATGGCCCGCAAGCCGCCGCAGCTTGAATTGCGGCCGCCGCACAAATGCACCGAACCGCGACTGCTTGCTCGGCTGGGATATCGTCGTTTTGAATGCGCCGCGAAATCCGTCCTCGGCGCTTGCCGAAGCATAAAGCGGCGTGGCAAGCCCTGGCTCGGCCTGAAGGCGCGGGATGCCGGCGAGGTTGAGGAACGCATCGGAGGGCGCGGCGTAATGCTTCGCCCTCTGCAGGAGCCGGCGCGCCGCTGCCGGCCGCACCAGATACCCGCCCGACCCGCCACGGTCGACGAAAAGCCGGTAATGCCGGATCCCGCTTTTCGGCGCCGAAGAGTAGGGTCGCCGCGAAACCCACTTCTCTGCCCCGCGCGTCTCGAGATTGAGGATGTCGAGCATGTCGATATCGTTCAGTTCCGCCAGCCATGACGGCAATTTTTCGGAGAGCACGACGTCATCCTCCAGCACCAGCACCGGCCGGTTGCTATCGACGCAATGCCGCCAGGCGCGGCTGTGGCTGTGCAGGCAGGCCAGTTCGGTGCGCGAAAGTGGGCGCATATAGGTGCCGCCGAGGCGTTTGAACTCATCGTCGCCGATCATCGTGGCGTCAGTCGCCTTCAACCGGGTGAATTCCAGCCCGAGCCGCTGCATCTGCGATGCAATGAACGCCAGCCGGTCCGGGCTTCTGTCCAGATTGATGACGAGGATTTCCGGCACCATGGCGACGCCTCAATACACCCGCGCCTTGGGCGCGATCTTGGCCAGGCTGATGCCGCCCTCGTCTTCGGCGAGCAGCGTTTCGGTGTGCACCGGCCGGTAGCCGAGCGTGACTTTTCCCGCTTCGTCGACCCATGCCAGCGTGTGCTTGCGCCAGTTCAGATCGTCGCGGCTGGAGAAATCCTCGCGCGCATGCGCGCCGCGGCTTTCCTTGCGGGCCTCTGCGCCGTAGACGGTCGGAAGCGCGTTGGCCATCAGGTTTTCCAGTTCCAGCGTCTCGACGAGGTCTGAATTCCAGATCATCGACCGATCGAAGACTTTGAGGTCAGGCAACTCGTTCCAGATCTCCGAGATGCGCCGGCATCCCTGCTCGAGCGTTTCCTGCGTGCGGAAAACCGCGGCTTCCTCCTGCATGGTCTTCTGCATCTTTTCGCGCAGGAACGCCGTCGGGGTGCCGCCATTGGCGTGGCGGAGCCTGTCGAAGCGCGTCATGATCTTTTCGACAGCGGCCTCGTTGATGGCCGGAACAGTAGTCGCACGGTCGACCACCTGGCCGGCCCGGATAGCCGCTGCCCGCCCGAACACCACGAGATCGATCAGCGAGTTGGAGCCGAGCCGGTTGGCGCCGTGCACCGAGGCGCAGCCCGCCTCGCCGACCGCCATGAGCCCCGGCGCGACGGCGTCGGGGTTTTCAGGCGTCGGCCGCAGCACCTCGCCCCAATAATTGGTCGGGATGCCACCCATATTGTAGTGGACCGTCGGCAGCACCGGGATCGGCTCGCGCGTCACGTCGACGCCGGCGAAAATCTTGGCCGATTCCGAAATGCCGGGCAGCCTTTCGTGCAGGACCGTCGGATCGAGATGGTCGAGGTGCAGGAAGATGTGGTCCTTGTCCTTGCCGACGCCGCGGCCTTCGCGGATTTCCAGTGTCATGCAGCGCGAAACCACGTCGCGTGACGCAAGATCCTTGGCCGACGGGGCGTAGCGCTCCATGAAGCGCTCGCCTTCGGAATTGACGAGATAGCCGCCTTCGCCGCGCGCGCCCTCGGTGATCAGGCAGCCCGAGCCGTAAATGCCGGTCGGGTGAAACTGCACGAACTCCATGTCCTGCAGCGGCAGGCCAGCGCGCGCGACCATGCCGCCGCCGTCGCCAGTGCAGGTATGGGCGGATGTCGCCGAGAAATAGGCGCGGCCATAACCGCCGGTCGCCAGCACCACCATCTTTGCCGCAAAACGGTGGATGGTGCCGTCATCGAGATTCCAGGCGACGACGCCTGTGCAGACGCCGTCGTCCGACATGATCAGATCGAGCGCGAAATACTCGATGAAGAACTGCGCACTGTGCTTCAGCGACTGGCCGTAGAGCGTGTGCAATATGGCGTGGCCGGTGCGGTCGGCGGCGGCGCAGGTGCGCTGTACCGGCGGGCCATCGCCGTAATTCATCATGTGGCCGCCGAACGGACGCTGATAGATCTTGCCCTCTTCGGTGCGTGAGAAAGGCACGCCATAATGCTCGAGCTCGTAGACCGCGGCGGGCGCCTGGCGCACCATATACTCCATCGCGTCGACGTCGCCGAGCCAGTCGGAGCCCTTGACGGTGTCGTACATATGCCATTGCCAGCTGTCCGGACCCATATTGGACAGCGAGGCTGCAATGCCGCCCTGGGCGGCAACAGTGTGCGAGCGCGTCGGGAAGACCTTGGTGATGCAGGCGGTCTTCAGCCCCTGCTCGGCCATGCCGAGCGTGGCGCGCAGTCCGGCGCCGCCGGCGCCAACCACCACCACGTCGAATTGGTGATCGACGAAGGTGTAGCCTTTACCGGCCGATGCCGCGCCGTTGCCTGGTCGTTCCTTGGCCACAGGTCAGCCCCCGAATGCGATTTTGAGAATGGCGAACACGCTCGCCGCGCCGACTGCAACGGCAAAGAAGACGTTCAGCATGATCAGCGCAACCTTCGCGCCCTCGCCGTGGATATAGTCCTCGATGATGATCTGCATGCCGAGTTGCATGTGGTCGAGGCTGATCAGGATGAACAGCGATGCGGCGAGCGCGATGAGCGGCTCGGAAAGCGCCGCGCGCACCTCGTCGTAACCCGCTCCGCCGAGCGATAAGATCCAGCCGAGAAGGAAGAACGAAAGCGGTATGAGCGCGATCGAGCTGAGCCGGATGCGCCAGAAATGGCCCGTACCGTCCTTGGCCGAGCCGAGGCCGCGGACCTTCCTCAACGGAGTTCGCATGTCAGACATTCGCCGCTTCCTATGCGCCCAGCCAGAAATAGCCGGCCCAGATCAGGACGGTCAGCACGACCGAGCCGGCAAGGGTCGCCCAGGCGAGTTGGGTCGAAGTATCCTTTTCCAGCCCATGCCCCGTGTCCCAGACCAGATGGCGGACGCCGCCCAGCAGATGGTGCATCAGCGCCCAGGTATATCCGAACAGCACCAGGCGACCGAACCAGGAGCCGAAGATGCCGTTGACGAAGTCGAAATATTGTTCCGACGTCGCAGCCGCGATCAGCCACCAGACAATCAGCAGCGTTCCGAAATAGAGCGCGCCGCCGGTGATGCGGTGAAGGATCGACATCAGCATGGTCGCCGGCCAGCGATAGATGGTGAGATGCGGCGACATCGGGCGCGCTTGCGGCCGGGTGGCTGGTGAGTGGCTCATGGCTCCCCTTTTCGGCATCCAGCGAATTGCGCTCCGAATGCGGCGTGGATGCTTCGGATTGCGGCGTTTCGAACCCGGTTTCTAAAACTCTTTTTGCACCGCGTCAAAGCCGGAAAACCGTTTCCGCAGCCGCATTTAGTGGAATTCCGCCGATGCTGCCTGCTTCAATCGATTGAAGCTGGCGGCTGCTTGCTGCGCCGCGGCATAACCTAATCCAGGCCGCGAATCACCGCATGCAGTTGAGCGGTTCATGCCCCCGGCGCATGAGCAGCGCCTCGCGCCCTTCGAGCACGATGGCGTCCGAAGCCTGGCCGTAGCGGTTGCGCTGGGTTTCCGGCGAGGCGGGAAGGTCGAGGCTCTGTCCGTCCGGGCCGACCACATGCACGGAAGAGCCGAGATTCTCCACCGTCATCGTCGCCCCGTCCGTGCAATTGTAGCTCGCCGTCCGCGGCTGCGCTTCGCTGACGCTCGTCTCGGCCGCTGCGGCGGCCGTCGGCTGGGAGCCGCCGCCGGACTGGCATGACGCCGTCGCGAGCGCGCAGCCGGCGGCCAGCAGGAGCATGACGAGCGGCGGACGCCGCCTGCGAATTCGTATCAGTCCCATGGCGCAAGCTACCCGTTTTGCCGGACGAATATCAATCCGCCGGGGCGTTAACCATATCCGTTAATTGCTTCCGCCCGGGTCGGGAAATCTCTTAACAATGATTAAGAAAGAGTTAACGTGAAGGAAGGTGGCAAATCACCGGCCAATGGAGACGCCCTATGCGTTCGACATGTCAGAAACTTTTCGTGGCGCTCGCCTCTTCGGCGTTCGTCACCGCTGCATCCGCCGGCGATTATGTCGCCGTCGCATCCACTGGCGACTATGTCTATGCCGACAGCTTCGGCAACCTCGTGATCCACAGTCCGGTCGGCTACAAGCGCATCATTGTAGGCGAAGGCCACCTGGCAAAGGAACTTTCCGATTTCACCAGCGCCGGCCAACCGGACGTTGTCTACCTCGACGAGGCCGATCGCGTCGTGGAAACCGCCGGCTGCTACCGCCCACCGTGGCTGCTCAAGGGCAGAAGCTACATGTACGGCTTCGACGAGGGCGAGATCCCCTTCCAGGGTGGCCCCTGCCAGTGAGCGCAGGGGCTGGTCCAGTGTCAGCCCTGATTTGGTCATCTTTCTCCCCGCCAATGATGGCAGGTGTTAACGATTGGTGAACCAAGATGAGCCAAGCCCTTCAGTCTCGCCGGCTGAAAGACCACGTCGCTTCCCTGGAGACCATGACGCGCTTCGTGCTGGCCACGCTGGCGCTCGGCAGCGGCGTCTACACCTATCTCGGCGTTCGCAGCCTGCTTGACGGTTCCGCGACGGTGGTGTTCTTCGCCGCCGTTATCTATTCGGTTTCCGTCTCGGTCGCCATGTATGGCTTCTGGACCTACCTGATCCGCTTCCTGCCGGAAATGCGCGACGCCGCCTCTCGTTTGGCGCTGGTCGCCATCATGGCGGTCGGTTCGCTGATGATCGTCGCCATGTCGTCTTGGCTCAACGCAGCGGCCCTTGCCGGTTCGGCCGCCGTGGAACAGCACCTCGCCATCACCCTCGAAGACTACACCGCCGATCTCGACCAGGCGCATAGTAACGCGCTCGGTGCGCTGTCGCTGGCGCCCGACATCCAGCGCGCTTCCGAGCGTTTTGCGCGGCTGGCGCAGGACGAACAGAGTTCGGGCGCGCTGACCGGCACGTCGGGATCTGGCAGCGTGGTGCAGCTCTTGAGCCAGATGTCTGCGCAGATGAAGGAGCTGGAAGCGACGATCGAAGGTTCGCGCGAAACCATCCAGACCGGGTTCCAGCAGGGCCAGAAGCATCTCGCCGCCATGCGCGGCCTTGTTTCGGCCCCAGGTGCGATCGCCGAAAGATCGGACAAATTCGCGGCCGAGGCGGTCGCGCTCTCCGGCGTGATCGCATCACTGGAGCAGACTTCGATCGCGCCCTCGGTTAGCCGCGCCGCCGCCGACCTTTCGGTCGGGTTCATCGCGCCGGTGGCGGACGGAAGCTCGCCCGATCTCGCCGGCCGCCAGGACGCGGTCATGGCAACCATCCGCGGCTCCGTGGAAGCGCAGTCGAAGGCGCTCTCGGATGCGGCGGCCGAAATTCTCGCCCAGCCGAAGGTGACCGAGCGCCGCTATGTTCCGCTGACGTCGGCCGAGGCCGTGCTGCGCTACGCTTCGGATTTCATCCCGAGCTGGGCCGGCGCTATCTCGATCGACCTCCTGCCGGCCGTTCTGGTCGGCATCATGGTCGTTGTCCACGGCGCCATGCGGCGCGGTGAGAACCTGATGGAGGACGCCGACCGCGTCACCGCCGGCGACATGTTGCGTTCGCTCGACCTGCACGAGATGATGCTCGCCCGCCGCCAGGCAGCTGTTGTCGAGGATACGGCGGCCGAACCGCATCCGGCATCGCCCGAGCAAAGGCCCGCCGCGGAAAACGTCACGCCGCTGACCCTGTCCGACCGCAAGCGGATCGACCCATGACACCGGGCGCCTCTCCAGTGGCGGTTCCTCAAACGCCGCGGCGCAATTTCGTCCGGCGCTACTTCGCGCGGTTCGACGATGGCGAGGTGGTCCGCTGGGCGTTCCGCGGCCTGCTCATCGGCGCGATTGTCGTCTTAGGGATGGATCTGCGCGACCTAGCCGAAACGAACGGCTGGAGCGCTCCGGAAGCCGAACTGGCGGCCGAGCCCATCCTGCCTCCGGCCGTGGAGACCGACGCTCCCACGCCGTCCGCCGACCCGCGCGAATTCGTCACCGCCGACGAGGCGAAGCTGCGCCAGCTGATGGCGTTCACGCTCGGTGCGGGCGGCGTGCTCACCGCCGAAGGCAGCATCGAACCCGGCTCGGCGGCGCGTTTCGCGGCCGAAATCGCCGAGCGCGGCGAATATGTGAAAACCGTTTCGCTGAACTCGCCGGGCGGCGCGCTCGATGACGCCATGGCCATGGCCAAGACCGTGCGGGAACGCGGCATCGCAACCGTCGTCGCCGACGGCGCGCTCTGCGCCTCGTCGTGCCCGCTGTTTTTCGCCGGCGGCGAGACGCGCAGCGCCGGCGAGAAGGCGGCAATCGGCGTGCATCAGTTCTACGCCGCTACCCTGAGCGAAACCGCGCCGGAACAGGCGATGGCCGACGCGCAGGCGACAACCGCCCGCATCTCGCGGCATCTGACGGAGATGGGCGTCGATCCGGCTCTCTGGCTGCACGCGCTCGATACGCCGCCGCGCGCGCTCTACTATCTGTCGCCGGACGAGCTTGCCGGCTACAAGCTCGTCACCAAGGCGTCGTCCGTCGCCAGCAAATAGCCACCTGGACCTGGTCAGCCAGCTGCAGCCAGCAAGTCGCGCCTGGCATGCGCGGATATCCGGACGCAGTCGCGGCCGCTTCTCTTGGCATCGTAGAGCGCTTCGTCCGCCCTTCGCATGAGATCCGATATCCCTTCGCCGCCGCACAATTCGGCAACGCCGAAGCTTGCGGTGAATCGCCTGCCGTCCGGCAGGCCCTCGATCGGCAGCGCAGCGAAGGCACCGCGGGCGCCTTCGGCAAAGAGCCTGGCGCCGGAAAGGTTGGTTCCAGGCAGAACGATGGCGAACTCCTCGCCGCCGATACGGCCAGCTATCTGATGGCCGCTGGTCGCGCTCCGCAGAAAGCCCGCAAACGCTTCGATGACGCGGTCGCCGGCCGCGTGTCCGAACGTGTCGTTGATGGCCTTGAAATGGTCGAGATCCGAAATCACCAACGCCACCGGCAAACCCCTGCGGGCGGCGTCGCGCAGCGCCGCTTCGGCGTGGCGCTCGAAGCCGCCCCGGTTCAGCAGCCCCGACAATGCGTCGGTTTCCGATTTCGCGGTAACGTCGGCGAAGATGTCCCGCACCAGTATGACCAGCATCAGCAAGGCGATCGCCATCGCGAACACAGTTCCCATCGATTGGGAGAACAATGCGTAGTTGGTATTCAGGTATTCCTGTGCGGTCGCGCCGCTTCCGCCGAATGCCTGGAACAGAAACGCCTTGCTCAGAAACTGCAGGGCGCTCGCCGACATCACCGCCATGAACAGATTGTCGAGAGGACGCCTCGACTTGGCCGACCAAACGATGCCGACACCGACCGCCTGCATCAGGAAATAGGGCAACTGGTAGAGCAGCATCCGGCTGAATGAATTCCGCGGCATGTCCTGGATTAGATAGCAGGCCGCGATCGAGACAACGAAAACTACGGCCATCAGCCGCCACGGCACGGCGACCTCGTATTTCCGGGCGACGCCGGCGTTGAATACAGCCATGGCTGCGAGGAACGCGGCAAAGGATGCGACCACTGCGGGTCGGGATGTCCCGAGCGAGGCGATGGCGAATTCGAGGCCGAAATTCGACATTGCAAGCGCGAAGCCGAACGCCATCCAGCGCGCCGCATCGTTCTTCTTGTCGTAGACCGCGACCATGAGAAAAGCGGCCGCAAGCAGGGCGGCCACCATCATGTTTATCGCCAGGATGAATCCCGCCCCGCTCATTTCGACTGCATACTCCGATCGGCGCGGACTCAATCACGATCAAGCCAAAAAGACGTTAACGCGGGTGTAGATTCCGCAGCGTCAGTCCGGCTGCGGAATGCGCGGACGATTTGACGCACAGCGTGCCTGAGTGGCTTGGAACCGCCGGCCCGGGTCTTCGTTTCGGATAAGCGACACGGAGAGATTGCCATGGCCAACACGATCATGCTGACCGATCACGAAGCGATCCGCGACTGGGCCGCCGCCCGTGCCGGCGCGCCGGCCATCGTGGATGTCTCTCCGGCGGGCGGTACACAGCCGATGCTGCGGATCGTATTCGGCCAGAATGCTTACGAGGACCAGGACCAGGCCGAACGTCCGGTCAATGCCGGCGGCCTCGAACTGGTCGAATGGGACGACTGGTTCAAGCTGTTCGAGGAGAACGAGCTGGCTCTCATCGTTGCGGAGGATATACCGGGGGTGCGCGACGAGTTCCACGAACTCGTACGGCGCTTCTCCCCAGGTGATTGAGCATAGTTCCGAGAACGTCAGGCGTAGCGGATGACTGTGGGCGCGATCGGCTCTTGTTGTGGCCGCCGATATGAGATGCGCACGCTGTCTCGGCCGTTCCTCTTGGCCTGGTAGAGCGCCTCATCTGCCTGGCGGAGCAGTTTGGAGAGGTCTTCCTCGCCGGCTGCGACGCCAAAACTCGCGGTAACCCTTAGCTTGGCCGGCAGGTTGTGCGGGCCGCCCCGTGAAAACGATGTCCTCACGTCCTCGGCGAACAGGCGCGCTGCCGCTAGGTCGCTTGCTGGAAGCAGGACCGCGAATTCCTCGCCGCCGAGCCGGCCTGCGATTGCGCCTTTCCCGGCCATCGAACGCAATCGCGAGGCAAACGCTGCAATGACCTGGTCGCCGACGGCATGACCGAAAGTGTCGTTCACAGCCTTGAAATGGTCGAGGTCGGCGATCACGAGCGCGGCAGGCAGGCCGCTGTCATGCGACCGCTTCAGCATCGCCACCGCCCGTTCCTCGAAGCCGCGCCGGTTGAGCAGGCCCGACAGCGGGTCGGTATGCGATTCCGCCTTCAGTCCCTTGAGGACGTCGAGCGCTGCCGCGGTGAACAGGCTGAGCGCGATCAAGAGCGATAGAAGCGCATGCGACAGAAGCGCGGTGGTCCAGTAGATCGACTCGTAAAGCCCCTCATAAGATACGAAAGGCCCGCTCATCCGGAGAGCGATCAGCGTGCGTACGAAGAAGTTCAGCGCGGAAAGCAGCGACAGCACGAACAGAATCGCTTCCGTCGGGCCGTTTCGTCGAACCGCCCGCAATTCGGCCGCCACGACGAGGCTGATGCCGCCGAAAGCAAAATTGATCGCGTAGATCCGCCATGTGAGATCGGGCTGGACGAACAGGAACCAGCAAAAGGCGCCGAGGCCGCCCAGGCCGAGTATGCCGAGCGCGACATACGGCACCCGCCTGCCGTAACGTGCAACGACGGCGCCGGCGAGACAACTGGCGGCAAACGTGAAGGACAGATTGGAGAGCAGCTTTGTCGGTTCCTGCCCGACGGGCAAGGTAAAGTACTGGAGAAGGAAGCCGGCCGCGGAGGCGGAATTGGCCAGCACCAGCACCGCCAGATAGAGCCTGTGCCGCTGGTGAAGCCACAGCATAAGGAACGCCGATGCGAGAACAAGGGCAATCCCAGGATTCAGCAGCGCTATGAATAGGCGAGTGTCCAAGACCGCTTCCCTGCCCGTCTTCCCCAGCGGAATATCTAATGGCAAGGCGCAAACAAGCGGTTAAGCCCGCCTGCGAAAACGGGGAAATCCGCACCGCAGCTGGGCGAACGTCAGAGCGCGGCTATTTCCAGTCTCGGATGTCGACGAAATGACCGGTGATAGCCGCCGCCGCAGCCATCGCCGGCGAGACGAGATGGGTGCGACCCTTAAAACCTTGCCTGCCCTCGAAATTGCGGTTCGAGGTCGAGGCGCAGCGTTCGTGCGGCTTGAGCCGATCGTCGTTCATTGCCAGGCACATCGAGCAGCCCGGCTCGCGCCAGTCGAAGCCGGCGGCGACGAAGATCTTGTCGAGTCCTTCGGCCTCCGCCTGTTCCTTGACCAGTCCCGACCCGGGCACAATCATGGCGTTGACGCGCGGATTAACCGTCTTTCCCTCGACGACCTTGGCGACTTCGCGCAGATCCTCGATGCGGCCATTGGTGCAGGAGCCGATGAAGACCCGGTCGAGTTCGATATCGGTGATCTTCGTTCCGGCCGTCAGGCCCATATAGTCCAGCGCCCGCTGCTTCGACGTGCGCTTGTTCTCGTCGGCGATTTCCGCCGGATCGGGCACGACGCCCTGAACCGACACGACATCTTCCGGCGACGAACCCCACGAGACGATCGGCGGCAAATTGGCGGCGTTGAGCACCACGACCTTGTCGAAGTGCGCGCCCTCGTCGGATTTCAGCGTCTTCCAGTATTCAAGCGCCATGTCCCACGCCTTGCCCTTGGGCGCACGTGGCTTGTCCTTGACGTAGGCGTAGGTGGTTTCGTCCGGCGCGATCAGGCCGGCTCGTGCGCCGCCCTCGATCGACATGTTGCAGATCGTCATGCGGCCTTCCATGGAAAGCGCACGGATGGCTTCGCCTGCATATTCGATGACGTAGCCGGTGCCGCCGGCCGTGCCAATCTCGCCGATGATGGCGAGGATGATGTCCTTGGCGGTAACGCCGTGCGGCAGCTTCCCGTCGACGCGGACGAGCATGTTCTTGGCCTTGCGCTGGATCAAAGTCTGGGTGGCCAGCACGTGCTCGACTTCGGACGTGCCGATGCCGTGCGCCAGCGCGCCGAAGGCGCCGTGCGTCGAAGTGTGGCTGTCGCCGCAGACGATGGTCATGCCCGGCAGCGTGAAACCCTGCTCCGGACCGATGATGTGAACTATGCCTTGGCGGCGATCAGTCTCCGAATAATACTCGACGCCGAAATCGGCGGCATTCTTCGCCAGCGCCTGTACCTGGATGCGGCTTTCCTCGTTCTTGATCCCAAGCTTGCGGTCGGGCGAGGTCGGCACATTGTGATCGACGACGGCGAGCGTCTTTTCCGGATGCCGAACGGTTCGGCCGGTCAAACGCAGTCCTTCGAAAGCCTGCGGGCTGGTCACCTCATGCACGAGGTGGCGGTCGATATAGAGCAGGCAAGTGCCGTCGTCCTGGCGATCGACGACATGGTCGTCGAATATCTTGTCGTAGAGGGTGCGCGGTGCGCTCATGGCTTTGGTCCGTGGCTGGAGCGGGAAAGGGCAATTCGTGTGCGGCCGCCTGGGCCGCGAAACACGTCAGCCGAGCAGGCTGGTGGTCGCGCCGCACACACGCGCGAAGAAACGCGCCGGCAGGCGCTTCCTGTCCTGCAGCGTGAAATGCTTGTAGCTCGGATCGCCGAACAGCCTTTCCATCGCGACGTTCATATCAGCAACATGAAGTCAGGGCAATTCTTGCATTGACGGCGGACGCGCGGATTTTGGTGGCGCGCAGTGACTATTTCGCCGGCTCGACCTTGCCCGGATCGTCCTTTTTCGCGGTGATCTTTCGATCCGCATCGCCGTCCGTCCGTGGTTGGCCTTTCAGGTCGAGCTTTGTCTCGAATATATGAAGCAGACCGAGCACGATGAGCGCGAGGAACGACACGAAAAGTGCGATCTGCCAGAGCCCTAGCCCACAGGCCACGCCGATGGCGCCGGCAAGCCACATCCCCGCGCCGGTGGTCAAGCCTTGGACCTCGCCGCGCGCGAAAAGGATAGTGCCGGCGGCAAGGAAGGCGACGCCGGCCGTGACCGCTTCGACGACACGGATTGGGTCGAAACGCGAGATATCCATTAAGAACATCGGCGCATGGACGATCTCGATAGTGAGGATTGCGAATGTCGCCGCGGCGACACAAACGAGAATATGCGTTCGCAGCCCCGCCGGTCGATTGCGCCACTCGCGCTCGAAGCCGATCGCCGCTCCGAAGGCCGCCGCCAGAAGCAGCCGCGCCACAATGACTGGGAACGATGTGTAGGTCGGGTGTCCGAATTCCTCGACGAGTGCTTCCATGAAACCCCATCAGCGATAGCCGGCTGTCAACGCATGGAGTCCGCGTCTGTTCCGCCGATTTCCGATTAGGCCACTTCGAAGACGAACGCCTGCACCAGCACTTCCGGCTCGGCCACTGCAAAGGCACGGAACGGCGGGCTCTCCTCCAGGAGCCGCCAGCGGCCTCTCTGCTCCAGCACCGAGAATTGCTCGCGAAACCTTCCGCTCTGCAAAACCGTGTCGCGGACGGTGAAGATCGCGTGGCCGCCGGCCCGCGTTATGCGCACCAGTTCGAGAAGGCTCGAAGTCGGGGCATGGCCTTCGGTGAAGACGCCGGTCGAGAAGAATGCTGCGAAACGACCGTCCGGCCACGGCAGCGTCTTTCCGAGCGCCGCACGCCGAAGTTCTCGATACGCACCGCGCGTAGCGGCAAGGGCCAGCATCTCTTCGGAAAAATCGAGCCCGTCGATGTTCGTGTAGCCCAGCGCCCGCAGATAGGGGCCGGACAGGCCGGTGCCGCAGCCGGCATCGAGCAGCGCTCCGGCGTCCCGAGGGACATAACGCGCGACCCAGCTTGTGATCATGAAGGGCAGGCAATAGCCGGAGGCCGCGGTCTCTCGGTCATAGGCGTTCGACCAAGCCGCATAGGCTTGCGCCAGTTCCTCCGCATTCCGCGCCGCATAGACCTGTTCGAGCGCCGATTTGTTGTCGTGATCGGCGCTCATGCGGTGCGTCCCCTTCGCAGGCGCTGTTCCAGCGACCGGAGCGCCAGCGACAGGCCGACAGTCAGGATCAGGTAGATGTAGGCGACGATCGAATAGGTCTCGAAGAATCGGAACGAGCCGGAAGCATAGACCTTGCCCATCTGCGTGATGTCGGCCACTCCAAGCACCGAAACCAGCGAACTGTCTTTGACCATGGCGATGAAGTCGTTGCCGTAGGGCGGCAGTATGGTGCGGAACGCCTGCGGCCAAATAATGTGGCGGAAACGCCGGTAGCGCGACAGGCCGAGCGCCTTGGCGGCCTCTATCTGTCCCGCATCGACCGCCTGGATGCCGGCCCTGAAGATTTCAGCGATGAAGGACGAATAGGCGATGGTGAGTGCAATGATCGCGCGCCACATCAGCGAAACATCGCGCACCTGCATCGGCTCGATTATCCCGGCTGCTTGCAGCGGATATGAAAGCCAGTTCCACAGGACGACGAAGGCCGGTGCGCCCACGAAGGCGATCCAGAACAAGAGGACCAGGATCGGAATGCCACGGATGATCTCGACATAGAAGCGCGCGGCCTGGCGGAGCCAAATCGATCCCGACAGTCCGAGAAGCGCTATCGCGAGGCCAAGCGCCGAAGCGAGCGTATAGCCGACCAGCGTGACGAACACCGTTACGCTGATGCCCTTGGCGACGATGGAGAACACTTGCGAGTAGAGATCGCTGGCCGCTATCGAAATCGTGGCGGCGATCGCGATTGCCCCGGCGACGGCAAGCCACCAGGGAAATTCCTTCGCAGGCCGGGAAGGTGGGGGCATCGCTTCAGCAAGGCCGCGCAAAGACTGCGACGGGCTTTTCGCGCCGGCACTGGGCAACCGGCGCGGTTACAGTATGGCGCACGGCCGATCGCAAGACCGGCTCACTGGCCCATCTTGTAGTCGAGGAACCACTTCTTGTTGAGCGCGTCGATGGTTCCATCCGCTTTCATCGCGGCGATCGCGGCATTGACCGGCGCGACCAGATCGGAACCCTTGGCGAAGATGAAGCCGAAATCCTCGGTGCCGAGCGGGCCGCCGATCACCTTGAGCTTGCCTTCCGAGGCTTCGACATAGCCGTTCGCCGCGACGCCGTCGGTCAGCACGAGATCGACATCGCCCGATTTCAGCGCCTGCACGGAAGCGCCGAAGGTCTCGAACAGCTTGATGCGCGGGTTCTGTTCGTTGCCGTCCAGTACCTCGTAGACCGCGACATAGAACGGCGTCGTGCCGGCCTGCGTTGCGATCAGGCCGTCCGTCATCGCCGCGAAGCTTTTCGGGTCGGTGAAGCGGCTCTCGTCAGCCCGCACCAGCATGCGCATTTCCGAACGCATGTAAGGATCGGAGAAGTCGACCTTCTCCTTGCGCTCGTCCTTGATGGTGATGCCGGTCATGCCGATCTGGTATTGGCCGTCCGACACTGCCTGGATCATCGCGTCCCAGGATGTGTTCTGGTACTCGACCTTGAAGTTCAGCCGCTTGGCGATCTCGTTCATCGCATCATATTCCCAGCCGATCTGCTGTCCGGTCTTGGGATCCACGAACTGCAGCGGCGGATAGGCATTTTCCGTCACCACCACCACCGACTTCCCACCCAGATCGGGCAGCGCCTGCGCGAAGGCCAAGGCCGGCATCAGAAGCACAGCCAGCAACCCGGCCAGAGTGAGTTTCGAGGTCATTGTTTTGCTCCGAAGCTTTGCGGAAACAGAATTGGTTTGCCGGAGTTTAGCCACCGCCCTGCGGCAAACAAGCCATACAGTCTGCTATTTTACGGTGCGCCGCAGATCCAGCACCAGCAATTCCTCATCGAGAAAGCGGCCGTCCACGCATAGAGCATCCCGCTCCAGACCGTAGGGCAGAAAACCGAGCGAATGGTAGAGCCGGCGCGCGGCGACATTTTCGGCCGTCACCGTGCATCGAAGCATGACACCCAGCGCCTCCGCATGGGCAATGACCCTTTCGACGAGCTTTCTTCCCAGCTTGGCCGCGCGCCAATCGGGCGCAACATAGACCGCCACCATCGCCCCCTTGTGCAAGGTCTTCTCACGTGTGTTCTGGATATAGGTCGCCATGCCGACGAGCCTTTCGCCCGCGAAAGCGCCAAACGTGACGCTGGGGGCATCCGGCGCGGCGCGTCTGACCATCTCCTCATCGGAAATTGCTTCCTCCTCCGCGATGCTCGCGCTGAAGGAATCCGGGCTGTCGCGCAGGGCCTCCAGCCTCAGCGCGCGATACAGATCGGCATCGGCCTCAGCCAGCGGCCTGATAACGATATCGGAAGGCAGCGTGATCACGCCCGATTACCTCTTCGTCGCACCGATAGAGAACGATAGCGGCATGCTGACATGGCCCTCGGGCAGGACGTAGACGCCTTCATCGACTTCCCGCATATCGGGAAACGCTTTCCAGGCGACGATGTCGTGCTCGTTCAGGAAATCGATCCGAAGCCCTGCACGGATAAGCCCGTTCACGATGTCGCTCAGTGGATGGATCCACTCATAGATTCTGGTGTGCGTCAGCGGGCGCGCGTCGCCGGTATAGGTCACGTCCTCGTCGAATGAGATCGGCACGAAGGCGTTCGTGCGCCATTGAAAGCTCGGCACCGCCTTGCCGTCGACGACGGCGTACTGGCGCATCTGCGGATGGAAATCGAGAAGATAGACTTTGCCGCCGGGCCGCAGCAGCGCTGACGCCACGCGTGCCCAGCGGAAAATGTCATGCAGCCAGATGATCGCTCCCCAGCTGACGAAGACCATGTCGTAGGTGGCGCCCAGCGCCTCCACCGCATCATACACCGGCGCCTCGACGAAGCGGGCCTCGGTACCGGCGTCCGCCGCAAACCGGCGCGCCGCCTCTATCGCCTTGGGAGAAAAGTCCAGGCCGGTGGCGCTGCGAGCGCCGAGATGCTTCAGGCTGAGGGTGTCGAGGCCGATATGGCATTGCAGATGGACGATGTCCTTGCCGCGAATGTCGCCGATTTCCTGCGTTTCCAGTTCGTGCAGGCAGGAGCCGCCGGCGATCACCTTGGCGATCGGGTAATCGCTCGACACGCCCGTCGAATGGAGTTCGGCGCGATCGTCCCAACTGAGCAGATTAGCCCGGAAAAACTCGTCCATCCCCACCCTCCGAAATGCAAAAGAGCGCGGGTATTGCTCCCGCGCTCCAGCCGTCCCCCGACGATATTGTCTAGCCTATTCGCTTGCGGGCTCGGCTGCCGCTGCCTGTTCGGCCGCGGCTGCAGCCTCAGCGGCTGCCTTCTTTTCCGCGGCTTCCTGAGCTGCCTTCTCGGCGGCCAGCGCCTCGGCGGCGGCGACCTTTTCAGCTTCGATGCGCGCCTTTTCGGCGTTCAGCGCGTCGCGCTCCGCGTCATTGAGCTTGCGGGCGCGAACGCCGGTGTTTTCCGAAATGCGGGCCGACTTGCCGCGACGGTCGCGCAGATAATAAAGCTTGGCGCGGCGCACCTTGCCGCGGCGGACGATCTCGACGCCCTCGACCATCGGCGAGTACACGGGGAAAACGCGTTCCACGCCTTCGCCGTAGGAAATCTTGCGCACGGTGAAGCTCTCCTGGAAGCCGGCGCCCGAGCGGGCGATGACCACGCCTTCATAAGCCTGGATACGGGTGCGGGTGCCTTCGGTCACGCGCACCTGTACGCGGACGGTGTCGCCCGGCTGGAATGCGGGAAGCGTGCGCTTTGCTTCGATTTTCGCGGCCTGCTCGGCCTCGAGCTGACGGATGATGTCCATCGCCATTACCTCTTCTTTGTTCTCAACAGCCAGAGCGCCCGGCGCTTGCCTTGCAGTCCATCTGACCGCTCGGCTATGCCTTTCTTTCCCGTGAAAGCGAGGCAGGGGCGAATTCACCGTCCTTGTTGACGGGTCCCGGTCGATACAATGCCGGTTGGGCTGCGCGCATACACGCTTCCCGCACGTTTGTCACGTCTAGCGTCCGTCTTTTTTGCCGCATGGCGCAAATGCCCGTTCGAACCATGCCCGCCCGTACATGCTACGGTTTGGGCAAAAGCTGATCTTTCGCCGAACGAAGATCCGGGCGGCGCTCTCTGGTCAGCTGCTCCGCCTGTTCCCGCCGCCACGCCGCCACCTTCGCATGATTGCCCGAGGTCAGCACTTCAGGGATCGTTCGGCCTTCGAATTCCTGCGGCCTCGTATAGTGCGGGTGTTCGAGCAGTCCGTTCTCGAAGCTCTCTTCGTCGCCGGAAACTTCGTTGCCCATGACGCGGGGCAGCAGCCGCACGACCGCATCGAGCAACGCAAGTGCAGCCGGTTCGCCTCCCGAGAGGATGAAATCGCCGATCGAGACTTCCTCGAGAGCACGAGCCTCGATCACTCGTTGGTCGACGCCCTCGAACCGTCCGCACAGGATCACCGCGCCTGGACCGGCGGCCAATTCGCGCACTCGGCCCTGGGTCAACGGCTTCCCGCGCGGGCTCATCAAGAGTTTCGGCCGGGGATCACCTTCTGGCGCTGCGTGGTCGATGGCTCGCGCCAGCACGTCGGCGCGCATCACCATGCCCGCGCCTCCGCCCGCTGGCGTGTCGTCCACCGTCCGGTGCTTGTCGGTGGCAAAGTCACGTATCTGCACAGCCTCGAGCGCCCAGGTTCCGGCCTCCATCGCCCTGCCGGCAAGCGACAGGCCGAGCGCGCCCGGAAACATTTCGGGGTAGAGTGTCAGCACCGTCGCGCGGAATGTCACCGGTTGCCTCCCGCATCTTTCGGTCCGCGCGGGCGCCTGTCCGGATCGAAGCCGTCGCCGGCCTCCTCGTCGTCCTCGGTGTCGACCAGTCCGGCGGCAATGGTGTCGATGCCGATATAACCGCCTTCCAACTCGACCAGCGGCACGGCAGCGTGCGTGAACGGGATCAGCACACCCTTCCTGTCGCCAACCGCAAGCTCCAGAATGTCGCCGCCGCCGAAATTCTGCACCGCCGTGACTTTGCCGATTTCGGTTCCCGTTTCGTCCTTGACGGTCAGGCCCACCAGATCGGCATGGTAGAACTCGCCCTCGTCATCCTCGTTGGGCAGGGCGGAGCGGTCCACGAAAAGCTCCGTGCCGGTAAGCGCTTCGGCCGCATTCCGGTCTCTGACTTGCTTGAAGCGCACCACGACGACGGTGTTTGCAGGCCTGATATCGGTGATGTCGAAGGATCGTCCATCCTTGGTGAACAGCGGACCGTAGTCGCCCAGCGACAGCGGATCGGCGGTGAAGGTCTTGACGCGCAATTCGCCCTTGATGCCATGCGGAGCGCCGATGACGGCCACCTGGACCGGGTTCTTGAGCTTGGACATTTTCATTCCCTACTCGCCGCTTCAGTGCATTTCAATCGCGCCATTCTTCACCGCTTGCTAACCTTGGCGCTTCAGCATGCGGCGAATCGCCGGAAAGCTCGCCATGCAGGAATTTCTCATCTCGGCCAAACCCGACCTCCAGGCGGTCCGGGAAGCCTGGCTGAAGATGTTGGCCCGTGAGCGCCGGCTTTCGGCGCTGACGGTCGAGGCTTACGAACGGGACACGCGACAGTTTTTCCAGTTTTTGACCGGACATTGCGGCGGCGCGCCCGGCATTTCCGACATACGCGAACTCCGCCCTGCCGACCTGCGCGCCTTCATGGCTTTCCGGCGATCCGGCGGAGCCGGAGCACGCACTCTCGGCCGCGGTCTCGCGGCCATCCGCTCCTTCCTGCGCCATCTCGAAAGGCGCGGCCTGGTCAACGCCGCCGGCGCCGCCGCTCTTCGCGCGCCGAGACAACCGAAGTCGCTGCCCAAGCCACTGACGGCTTCGGATGCAAGGCGTGTCGTCTCGAGCGGCGAGCAACTCGCGGAAGAACCCTGGATTGCTGCCCGCAACGCGGCGGTGCTGACTTTGCTCTACGGGTCCGGCCTTCGCATCTCCGAGGCGCTTGGCCTTCATGGCAGCGATCTTTCAGGCGATGGCGACACGGTGCTTCGCATCACCGGCAAGGGCGGCAAGACCAGACTGGTTCCCGTGCTGCCAATAGCCATGCAGGCCGTCGCCGAATATCGCAGACTGTGCCCCTACGATCTCGATCGGAAAGCGCTGCTGTTTCGCGGTGCGCGCGGAGGGCCGCTCAATCCGGCCATTATCCAGCGCGAGATGCAGAAATTGCGCGGCGCGCTCAACCTGCCCGACACGGCTACGCCTCATGCCCTGCGTCATTCTTTCGCCACGCATCTGCTCGGCCGTGGCGGCGATCTCCGCACCATCCAGGAGTTGCTCGGGCACGCCAGCCTGTCGACCACGCAGGTATATACGGGCGTCGACACGGCGCGCCTGCTCGAGATCTACGAAGCCGCTCACCCTCGGGCCTGACCACGCCATTGATTCAACAATTTTCGCGCGCCGGTTAACTGTTTCGCCTCTTTTGGAGGCTAACGATGCGCCTATGAAAAGCGTGATTGCCCTCGCCGATCGAACGGCCCTGCCGGCCTTGAAGCTGCTTGCAGCGGTCAACGTGCTGTTCCTGATTTCCTTCGCTTTCATGCTCACGCTCGCAACCGGCAAGGCGCGCGGCGAAATTCCGGACTGCACGGGCGTCGACATGCTGGCCGCCATCGAACGGGACGATCCGGCGCTGCTGGCGAGGATAAGGACTGAAGCCGCCGCCACGCTGAATGGCGACGGGCTTCTGTGGAAACTTGAAAGGGCGGGACAGGCGCCGTCCTTCCTGTTCGGCACGATGCACATGACGGATCCGCGGGTCACCAGCCTGACGCCGGCGGCCGAGCAGGCCTTCGAATCCTCGCGAACGGTTGTCATCGAAACGACGGAAATCCTGGACCCGGCCAAGATGCTTGCCGGCATGATGAAAAACCCTGAACTGACGATGTTCACCGACGGTACGACGCTGATGTCGCTGATGTCGCCCGAGGATGCCAATGCGGTCGAGAAGGCGCTTGACGAGCGCGGCATTCCCCCGGCTACCGTTGCCAAGATGAAGCCCTGGATGCTGACTGCCATGCTTGCGCTGCCCGCCTGCGAACTGGCGCGCAAAGCGGCCGGCGCTTCGGTTCTCGACGTCAAGCTCGCGGAAGACGCGAAAGCGGCCGGCAAGAAGCTCGAAGGCCTCGAAACTGTGGCCGACCAGCTTGGGGCCATGGCCTCGCTGCCGATCGATTTCCACATACGCGGGCTGGTCGACACGCTGAAGCTTGGCGACCGTGCCGACGACATGGTCGAAACGATGGTCGTCCTCTACCAGAGCGGCCAGACGGGCATGTTCTGGCCTCTGTTCCGCGCCGTGCTGCCACCGGGCAACGAGGGCGAGGTGGGCTATGCAGCTTTCGAGGAAACCATGGTCACGGCCCGCAACAGGAACATGGTGGCGAAGGCCGCATCGATACTCGACGAAGGCGACGCCTTCATTGCGGTAGGCGCACTGCATCTTCCCGGCCCCAACGGACTGGTCGAATTGCTGCGCAAGGACGGCTATACCGTTTCCGCGGTTCGCTAATTATGCGGCGCCGACGGCGCATTGACGCCGCCGATACGTCTGCGCGTTAATCCAAGTTCCGGGGCGGGTTCGGCTGAAGCGCGGCCGCATTCTCCAGCAGCGCAAGCGCCCGGAGGATCGCCTCCCTTTCGCCTGCGTCCAGTGATCCGAGAAACCGCGCCTCGAAGCCACGAGCGAGCGGCACCAGATCCTGATAGATTCTCGCTCCAGCGGATGTGAGTCTCAGCCACTCGATGCGCCTGTCGTTCGGATCCGGCTTGCGCGTCAGCCATTTCCGTCTGTCCAGCTCCTGCACGGCCCGGCTCACCTTCGTCTTGTGCATTGCCGAATGCCGCCCGATCTCGGTGGCCGTCATCTCTCCAAACTGCCCGAGTGTTGCGAGCGTTCGCCATTCCGGACGGGTCAAGCCATGGCGATCTCTGTAGATCTTCGAGAACTCGCGGCTCACGGCATCGGCCAGGCGGTTCAGCCGGTAGGGCAGGAAATCTTCGAGCGGAAGAACGTCGTCGGTCACGGAGCTGCCGTTGATAGTTACAAAATCAACCATTACAAAAGCGACGAATAGTGTCAACGTTGGAGGACGCCATGACCCTGTCCTACATGCCCGGCTTCGGCAACGACTTCGAGACGGAGAGCCTGCCCGGCGCGCTGCCACAAGGTCGCAACTCGCCGCAGCAGCCGGCTTACGGCCTCTACGCCGAACAGTTTTCCGGTTCGCCCTTCACCGCCCCGCGCGGCGCCAACGAGCGCTCATGGCTCTATCGGATACGGCCGAGCGTCAGGCATCACGGCCGCTTCAAGGCGACGACCGCTTATCCCGAGTGGAAGTCAGCACCCAATATCGGGGACAACGAACTGGCGATCGGACAGCTTCGGTGGAATCCGACACCAATGCCGAACGTCGAGACCGATTTCATCTCGGGAATCCGGACGATGACGACCGCCGGCGACATTTATACCCAGGTCGGCATGGCCGCCCATGTGTACGCAGCCAATGTCTCGATGGTCGACGACCATTTTTTCAACGCCGACGGCGAATTGCTCGTGGTGCCGCAGGAAGGAGGCGTGCGCTTCGTCACGGAAATGGGCGTCATCGAGGTGCAGCCGGGCGAAATCGCCGTTCTGCCGCGCGGCCTCACTTTCAAGGTGGAGCTGATCGACGGCCCGGTGCGCGGCTATATATGCGAAAACTACGGCGCCAAGTTCACGCTGCCCGATCGCGGGCCAATCGGTGCCAATTGCCTCGCCAATCCTCGGGATTTCAAGACACCGGTCGCCTGGTTCGAGGAAAAGGAAAAGCCTTGCCGGCTGGTTGTGAAATGGTGCGGCTCGTTCCATGTCACCGAGATCGACCATTCGCCCTTGGACGTCGTCGCCTGGCACGGCAATTACGCGCCCTACAAATATGATCTGTCGACCTACTCACCGGTCGGCGCGATTCTGTTCGATCATCCCGATCCTTCGATCTTCACGGTGCTGACGGCGCCGTCGGGCGAGGAAGGCACGGCCAATATCGATTTCGTCATCTTCCCGCCGCGCTGGCTGGTGGCAGAGGACACCTTCCGTCCTCCTTGGTACCACCGCAACATCATGAGCGAGTTCATGGGCCTCATCCGCGGCCAGTACGACGCAAAGGAAGAGGGCTTCGTGCCGGGCGGCATAAGCCTTCACAACATGATGTTGGCGCACGGGCCTGATGCTTCCGGCTTCGAGAAGGCGTCGAAGGTGGATCTCAAGCCGGTGAAGCTCGAAAACACCATGGCCTTCATGTTCGAGACCAGGTTCCCGCAGATGCTGACCCGCTACGCGGCCGAAACAGACACGTTGCAGCACGATTACGTCGACTGCTGGGCAGGATTGAGGAAGCGCTTCGACGGTACGGTGCGGGGGGACTGGACCTGATTTCTGCCTTCGTGCCGCCCGACGTCCTTCTGGTTGGCCGGCATGAAAGAAATGCCGCACTTGTTGGGTTCGCACGCATTCACACAAAGCGTGATTTTGCGCGTTGCCGGGTCTCTGTTAATCTTGTTCCCATCCAATCTCCTGGAAGGATGACGATGATGAGAAAAGCGCTTTTGCTGGCTGCTGCACTTGGCCTCTCAACCTCCACCACTTTTGCCTGCGAATTCCAAAGGTCCGCCAAGGTAGACGCCACCGTTGTCGCGAGCGTCACGCCGGCCGCACCGCAGTCAACGCCGGCGACTAAGCCGGTGGTCGTGAAGGAAGAGCCTTCCCAGGAGGAAGAAGCCGAGTAGTCGGCGCCGCCAAACCCTCGGACCTGCGGACGGCGATGCATGGATCGGTGTCCGCACCTGCTCCATTTCAAGAAATGAAACCGAATCCGCTATTGTGCGTTGTCCCGTCAGCTTAACCTGACGGAGTACCGACAATGGCCAACCCATCACGTATACCGGATCCCCGCCTGAATGATCCGGAGAACCCGTCCACGCCAGTCGGAGCCGATCCGCTAAGCTCTGACCCGCGGCTGAATCCCGCCAACTCGCAAGATCCACGAGTTGTCGACAACCGCAACGTCGTGCAGTCCCGAGGCGCCGGCAGCGGCGTTCTGATTGCCGCCGTTGTGCTTGTACTCGCCATCATCGCTTATTTCGTGTTCGCGCCCGGCACCGACACGGCCGTGACCCCGACAGGCGACACGACGACCACCGAACCGGCAACGCCGGCGCCTGACGCGACGGCTCCTGCAACGCCTGCCCCGGATGCAACCGCTCCTGCGCCCGACGCAACGGCTCCGGCCGCCCCTGCCGATCCGGCAACGCCAGCGCCCGATGCGACCGCTCCGGCTGAACCGGCGCCGGCTCCTGCCGAGCCTGCTCCGACCCCTGCCCCCGCGCAGTAAGCCGCGGCGATAATTGCAACAGAAGTTCCAGCGGCCCGGGCCACGGGCCGCTGGTTGGTTTGGCCAAATTACTGTTCTTGCTTACCGCGCGTCAGCTCCTGCAGAACCCTGCAGGCGAATCCCAACGAAAACAGCCCCCACAGCATGCTAGCGGCGATATCGAGCACAGTGACCGCATGTGCGAAGCGCAGTGTCTGGTCGAACGTGAGATTAAGACCGAGGCCGACATCCGTGATCCATTGCATGCCAATCTGCGCGTAAAAACGGGCAATGGCGTCAACGACCAAAGCGACGACGCCTATTCTCAGAAAATTGGTTTGCAGCCACCCCCTCATAGCAGCCGTCTCGCTCACATGTGGATCGGTTTGAAGAAGGTGGCGAGCGCTGCCTCCTTGACCGCTTCCGACATGGTCGGATGGGCGTGGCAAGTACGGGCTAGGTCTTCCGACGAGCCGCCGAACTCCATCAGCACCGCGGCTTCGTGGATCATCTCGCCGGCGCCGAAGCCGACGATGTGAACGCCGAGCACCCGGTCCGATGCCTTGTCGGCAAGGACTTTCACGAAACCGTCGGTGTGCAGGCTGGCGCGTGCGCGGCCATTCGCGCTGAACGGGAATTTTCCCGCCTTGTATTCGACGCCCGCCTTCTTCAGCTCTTCCTCGGTCTTGCCGACCGCGGCAATTTCGGGGCTGGTATAGACCACGCCCGGGATCACGTCGTAATTCACATGTCCGGCCTGCCCGGCGATGATCTCGGCCACCGCCACGCCCTCTTCCTCCGCCTTGTGGGCGAGCATCGGACCGGCGATGACGTCGCCGATAGCAAAAATGCCGGCGACATTGGTTCTCAAATGTCCGTCGGTCTTCACCCGGCCGCGTTCGTCGAGTTCGACTCCCGCTTCGGCCAGCCCGAGCCCATCCGTATAGGGCCGGCGTCCCGTCGAGATCAGCACGACATCCGCCTCGATCGTTTCGGCATCGCCGCCCTTGACCGGTTCGAAAGTGACCGAAGCGCCCTTCTTGGTCTTCGCTACGGCTGTGACTTTCGAGCTTAGCTTTATGTCAAAACCCTGCTTGGCCAGCATGCGCTGGAACTGTTTTGCGACTTCGCCATCCATGCCGCCGAGGATCGTGTCGAGGAACTCGACCACGGTCACTTTGGCGCCGAGCCGCGCCCAGACCGAGCCGAGTTCGAGCCCGATGACGCCGCCGCCCACCACCACCAGATGGCCGGGCACCTTTGCGAACTCCAGGGCGCCGGTCGACGAAACGATCACCTTCTCATCGAAATCGACCTCGACGCCCGGAATGCCGGCAACGTCGGACCCGGTGGCGATGACGATGTTCTTCGTCTCGATCTCTTCGATCTTGCCGTCCTCGCCGGCGACCGCGACCTTGCCTGCGCCGAGCACCTTACCCGTCCCCCGGAACACGTCGATCTTGTTCTTCTTCATCAGGAAATCGAGGCCCTTGACGTTCTGCTCGACCGTCTGGTCCTTGTAGGCCAGCATGTTCTTCAAATTGAGCTTCGGCGTGCCGACTTCAACGCCCAGCGCCGCGAAGGAATGCCCCGCCTCCATGAACATTTCCGACGCATGCAGCAGGGCCTTGGAGGGGATGCAGCCGACATTGACGCAGGTGCCGCCATGGGTGGGGCGCTTTTCGACCACCGCGGTCTTGAGGCCGAGTTGCGCCGCCTTGATCGCGCAGACATAGCCGCCCGGGCCGGTTCCAATCACCACTACATCGTAAGCCATTTTCCATCCTTATGCATTTGAGCGGCCTCGCCCGCTCACTGAAATTATGATCCGGCGTGGCGGTTTGCCACCGCGGAGCCGCTCACTCCTGGCAACCCTTCAATGCAAAAACATCCCACGGCAGCTTCGAAAGCCCATCCGCGCCAAAAGCCGCCGATCCTTGCAGCGAATGGCCGAGATCCGGGAAGATCAACCTGGCCGGCGCGTCGGCGCCCTCCGCCGGGAGAAGTTCGATGTTGCCCTTGTCGTCGGACGTGTAGATAACACCCTGCCAGACCGTGCAAACCGCAAGCTCAGCCCCGGTCACGTCGCCTTTCGAGCACTTGTACATCAGCATGCCGTTGGGCCGCGGCACGTCTTCCGTCCACATCACGATGCCGTCGAGCACCAAATTATCTTCGAGAAGCATGCGGAATGTGTTGGTTACGACCGCCGGGTTGTGCGTGGGCGTGAAGTTGATCTCGGCCACGCCGTCGCGTTCGCCATAGACGGCGAGTTCCATCGGGCAGGCCGCCAGCGCCGGCGCGGACGACGGCGCCAACATGCCGAGCACGGCAATGGTTCGCGCTGTCAAAACCGGCGCTCTGCCTCCGGCACCGGAGGCAGATGGCTTCTTGGACTGACGGAGCAGCCTCAAGACACCAGCCTGATCAGCATCAGCAGAAGACCCAAGATCGACGCGAACCAGGCGATCGTCCGGGCCACCGGAATGCCCGCTGCGTAAAGCACCAGGTAAAACACGCGGGCGATCAGCCACAGCCAGGCTCCGGTTGCACCAATGCCGCCCGCTTTTCCCGTGACCACCAGCGCCAGTGCCAGGGCGATGAAGGCCGGATAGGTTTCGAGCAGGTTCTTCAACGCCCGACCGAGCCGACCGGCCACCACACTACGCGAAACACGGTTCTCGTCGCGCGGACTGAACAGGTATTTCGGCCCAAGGTCCATCGTCGCGATCCCCTGAACGACGATCTGCAGCAACAGCAACACGACGCTCCACGCAAGAACGGCAATCTCGGTCGATGCAGCAGCGGCTTCCATGGAAAATCTCCCCCGGTCGCATGTTTCCGGAAGCGGAATTGCTTCCGAAGGGCGCTATCGCAAACCGCGGCTACAGGATCGGCGAGCCGCGTCTAGAGGTCCAGTACCAGTCGTTCCGGATCCTCGAGGCTCTCCTTGACCCGCACCAGGAACGTCACCGCTTCCTTGCCGTCGACGACGCGGTGATCGTAGCTGAGCGCAAGGTACATCATCGGCCGGATGACGATCTGGCCGCCGACCACGACCGGCCGCTCCTGGATCTTGTGCATGCCGAGAATGCCCGATTGCGGGGCGTTTAGGATCGGCGTCGACATCAGCGAGCCATAGACACCGCCGTTCGAGATGGTGAAGGTGCCGCCCTGCATGTCTGCCACCGACAGCTTCCCGTCCCGCGCGGCGAGACCCAGCCGGCCGATCTCCTTCTCGATCTCGGCGATGCTCATCTGGTCGGCGTCCCGCACCACCGGCACGACGAGGCCCTTTTCGGTGCCGACAGCCACGCCGATATGGGCGTAGTTCTTGTAGACGATGTCCGTGCCGTCGATCTCGGCATTGACCGCGGGGATTTCCTTGAGCGCATGCGTAACAGCCTTGGTGAAGAAACCCATGAAGCCGAGCTTCACGCCATGCTTCTTCTCAAACAAATCCTTGTATTTGGTCCGCATGTCCATCACCGCCTGCATGTCGACCTCGTTGAAGGTCGTCAGCATGGCGGCGGTGTTCTGCGCGTCCTTCAGCCGGCGCGCGATGGTCTGGCGCAGACGAGTCATCTTCACGCGCTCTTCGCGCGCTTCGTCGCCGGCAGAAGATGGCGCGCGGGCGACGGCCGGCGCGGCGGGTGCGGGTGCGGCCTGCGGGGCTGAAATCCCCTTGGCCAAGGCTTCGAGCACGTCGCCCTTCAGAACCTGGCCGCGCTTGCCGGTGCCCTCGATCTGATCGACGGCGACATTGCTTTCGGCAAGCAGCTTGGCGGCCGCCGGCGCCGGCGGCATCTTGCGGTCGGCAATCGGCGTATCGCCGGCGACCACGCTAGCCTTTTCGACCGCTTCCTGCGCCGAGTCGGCGCCCGCCTTGCCCGCTGCTTGCGCGACTGCCTCGGGCCTGGCCGTGTCTTTCGCAGGCTCCGCTTTCGCCGGTTCCTTGGCAGCAGGCTTTGCGCCCGCGCCTGCCGAGATCGTGCCGAGCAACGCGCCGACGCCAACCGTCTCGCCATCCTTGGCCGCGATTTCGGCCAGCGTGCCGGCTGCAGGCGCCGGCACCTCGATCGTCACCTTGTCGGTTTCGAGCTCGACCAGCGGCTCGTCGGCCGCGATCGCATCGCCTGCCTTCTTGAACCATTTGCCGATGGTCGCCTCGGTGACGGATTCGCCGAGCGTGGGAACGCGGATTTCGGTAGCCATTTTATGCCTGTCCGTTTCTGAATGTCTTGGTTGCCTTGGTCGTCCGAAACCACTTCGCTACTCGCCGAGCGCATCCTCGAGGAATGCCTGCAACTGCGCCAGATGCTTCGACATCAGGCCGGTCGCGGGTGACGCCGCTGCCGGCCGTCCCGTATAGCGCACGCGCTGATGCTTGGCGTCGATATGCGCAAGCACCCACTCCAGATAGGGATCGATGAACGACCACGCACCCATGTTCTTGGGCTCTTCCTGGCACCAGGTCATTTCCGCGTTGCGGAAGCGCGACAGTTCGGTGATCAGCGCCTTGGCCGGGAACGGGTAGAGCTGCTCGACGCGCAGCAGGTAGATGTCGTTGATGCCGCGCTTCTCGCGCTCCTCGTAAAGATCGTAATAAACCTTGCCGGAGCAGAGCACGACGCGGCGTATCTTCGAATCCTTGACCAGCTTGATCGGCTGGTTGGGCAGGAGTTGGGCATCATCCCACAGCAGACGGTGGAAGGCGCTTTCGCCCGACATCTCGGCCAGCGTCGACACTGCGCGCTTGTGGCGCAGCAGCGATTTCGGCGTCATCAGGATGAGCGGCTTGCGGAAGTCGCGCTTCAACTGCCGGCGCAGAATGTGGAAGTAGTTTGCCGGGGTGGTGCAGTAGGCGACCTGCATGTTGTCTTCGGCGCAGAGCTGCAGGAACCGTTCCAGGCGCGCCGACGAATGCTCCGGCCCCTGGCCTTCGTATCCATGCGGAAGCAGGCAGACGAGTCCCGACATGCGCAGCCACTTGCGCTCGCCGGACGAAATGAACTGGTCGAACACCACCTGCGCGCCATTGGCGAAGTCGCCGAACTGCGCCTCCCAGAGCGTCAGCGCCTTGGGGTCGGCCAGCGAATAACCGTATTCGAAGCCGAGCACCGCCTCTTCCGAAAGCATCGAATTGACGACTTCGTATTTTGCCTGCGCAGCACTCAGATTGTTCAACGGGATGTAGCGGTTCTCGTCCCTCTGGTCGTAGAGCACCGAATGGCGCTGGGAGAAGGTGCCGCGTTCGGAATCCTGGCCGGAGAGCCGGACCGGATTGCCGTCGAGCAATATGGAGCCGAACGCCAGCGCCTCGGCGGTCGACCAGTCGATGCCTTCTCCGGAATCGATCATCTTGCGACGCGTCTCGAGGAAGCGGCTGATCGTCCTGTGCGCCTCGAAGTCCTCTGGCACCTCGGTCAGCTTTTTGCCGATTTCCTTGAGCGTTTTCAGCGGCATGGCGGTCTTGCCGCGCCGTTGCTCGTCCTGATTGTCGGCGGTGCGGAGACCCGTCCAGGCACCGTCCAGCCAATCGGCTTTGTTGGGCTTGTAGGCCTGCCCGACTTCCCACTCGCTTTCGAGATGGGCGCGCCAGTCTGCCTTCATCTTTTCGAACTCGTCCTCGGTCAGGTGCCCTTCGGCAATGAGCTTTTCGGCGTAGATCTGCACCGTCGTCTTGTGCGAACGGATGCTGCGATACATGATCGGCTGCGTGAACGCAGGCTCGTCGCCTTCATTGTGGCCGAAGCGCCGATAGCAGAACATGTCGATGACGACCGGCTTGTGGAATTTCATCCGGAATTCGATCGCTATCTTGGCGGCGTAGACGACCGCTTCCGGGTCGTCGCCATTGACGTGCAGGATCGGCGCTTCGATCATCTTGGCCACGTCCGACGGATACGGCGACGAGCGCGAGAAGCGCGGATTTGTGGTGAAGCCGATCTGGTTGTTGATGATGAAATGCAGCGTGCCCGCCACGCGATGGCCGCGCAGCCCGGATAGCCCTAGGATTTCGGCGATCACGCCCTGGCCGGCAAAGGCGGCGTCGCCATGCAGCAGCAGAGGCAGCACCTTGGCGCGGTCTTCCAGCGGGATGATCTCATCTCGGCCGCGACCGTAAAGCAGGTCTTGCTTGGCGCGCGCCTTGCCCATCACCACCGGATCGACGATCTCGAGATGCGACGGGTTGGCGGTCAGCGACAGATGCACCTTGTTGCCGTCGAACTCGCGATCCGACGATGCGCCGAGATGGTATTTCACGTCGCCGGAGCCTTCGACGTCGTCCGGCGTGTAGGAGCCGCCCTTGAATTCGTGGAATATCGCCCGGTGCGGCTTGGCCATCACCTGGGACAGCACGTTGAGGCGGCCGCGATGCGCCATGCCGAGCACGATGTCCTGCATGCCGAGCGCGCCGCCGCGCTTGACGATCTGCTCCAGCGCCGGAATCAGCGATTCGCCGCCGTCGAGGCCAAAACGCTTGGTGCCCTTGTATTTGACGTCGATGAACTGCTCGAAACCTTCCGCCTCGATCAGCTTCTGCAGGATCGCCTTCTTGCCAGCCGGGGTGAAGGCGATGCCCTTGTCCGGACCCTCGATGCGCTCCTGCACCCACGCCTTTTCTTCCGGGTCGGACATGTGCATGAACTCGACGCCGAGCGTCGAGCAGTAGGTCCGCTTCAATATGTCGAGCATCTCGCGGATGGTCGCGTATTCGAGCCCCAGGACGCGATCAATGAAGATCTTCCGGTCGTAATCCGCTTCCGTGAAGCCGTAGGCTTCCGGCGACAGTTCATTGTAGTCCTCCATCGGCTTGGCGATGCCGAGCGGATCGAGATTGGCGTGCAGGTGGCCGCGCATGCGGTAGGCGCGGATCATCATGATGGCGCGCACGGAATCGCGCGTCGCCTGCAGCACGTCGGCGTCGGAAAGCACTGTCCCGCCGGCAGCCGCCCTGTCCTTTACCTTCTTTTCCAGATGTTTCTCGACCAGGCCCCAATCGCCGTCCAGCGCCGACACCAGCTCGCCATTGGCCTGAAGCGGCCAGCTCGGCCGCGCCCACGACGCGCCCTTGGCGTTCTTTTTCACATCGCCGGCGTCATCCTTCAGCGCGCCGAAGAAGTCGCGCCACTGCGGGTCGACAGACTGCGGATCGTCCTCATAGGCGGCGTGCAGTTGCTCGATGTAATCGGCATTGCCCCCATAAAGAAACGAAGTGAGGGAAAATTGGTCGTTGGCCTGATCTTGTCGTGCCATCGCACTAGCCTTTCTTAGTCGACGACGAACAGTCGTGCGCCGATGGAAGTTTGCGAGCGGTGTGCTTCAGCCTCGTCGGCGACCTGATAGCTCATGCCGGGCCTGAGGATGAACTCGCGGCCATCCTCCAGTGTGGTTGCAAGCTCGCCTTCGAGGCAGAGAAGTACGTGTCCCTTGCGGCACCAGTGGTCTGACACGTAGCCCGGTGAATACTCGACCATGCGCACCCGGTCGTCGTCCGGCCCGAAGTGCTGCGTCCGCCAGGTCGCTTCGCCGCTCTCGCCCTTGTGCACCGTCGGTTCGATCACCGACCAATCCGTCGTGCCGAAGGGAATGGTTTCCATTCGCATGGTTTATGGCCCCTTACCCCTTGATCGCTTCGACCAGTGTGGTGCCGAGCCGGGCCGGTGATGGCGACACGCGGATGCCTGCCGCCTCCATCGCCGCGATCTTGTCCTCCGCGCCGCCCTTGCCGCCGGAAATCACCGCGCCGGCATGGCCCATGGTGCGTCCCGCCGGCGCCGTGCGTCCGGCGATGAACCCAGCCATCGGCTTCCTGCGGCCGCGCTTGGCCTCGTCGATGATGAACTGCGCCGCATCCTCTTCGGCCGAACCGCCGATCTCGCCGATCATGATGATCGACTTGGTCTCGTTATCGGCCAGGAACATCTCGAGCATATCGATGAACTCGGTGCCTTTCACCGGATCGCCGCCGATACCGACGGCGGTCGACTGGCCGAGCCCGGCATTTGTCGTCTGGAACACCGCCTCATAGGTAAGGGTGCCGGAGCGCGACACAACGCCGACCGAACCCTTGCGGAAGATGTTGCCCGGCATGATGCCGATCTTGCACTCGTCGGGCGTCACGATGCCCGGGCAGTTCGGGCCGATCAGCCGTGAACTCGACCGGTCGAGGCGCGCCTTGACCTTGATCATGTCCATCACCGGAATGCCTTCCGTGATGCAGACGATCAGCGGGATCTCGGCCTCGATCGCCTCGATAATAGCTTCGGCCGCTCCCGCCGGCGGCACGTAAATTACCGACGCGTTGGCGCCCGTCTTTTCCTTGCCCTCGGCGACCGACGCGAAGATCGGCAACTGCGCACCGCTTTCGACCGAGCCCCAGGTCTCTCCGCCCTTCTTCGGATGGATGCCCCCGACCATTTTCGTGCCGTGATAGGCAAGCGCCTGCTCGGTGTGGAAAGTTCCGGTCTTGCCGGTCAGGCCCTGCACCAGGACTTTTGTGTTCTTGTCGATGAGAATGGACATGGAGTTCCCTAGAGTCTCTTGAGGTCGGCGACCGTGAGGTCACTCTTGGCATTGCCGGTGTTGAGGGTAGTTGCCGGCTCGAACATCAGAACGATGGGTTCTTCGGTCAGCGAGCGCGGCCGGTGCTCGACGCCGCGCGGCACGACGATGAAGTCACCTTCGCCCAGTTCAACCGGGCCGTCGCGAAAGTCGATGGCGATTTTGCCGCGCAGGACGAGGAAAGCCTCGTCTTCCTGCTCATGCGCATGCCAGTCGAACACGTCGCCGAACTTCGCGACCTTGGCTTGGGAGTCGTTGATGTCGCCGGCGATATGCGGGTCCCACGCATTGGCGATGGTCCGATCCGCCACGTCGACGAGATTTATCTTGCGCGGAGGCATCGATCGGGCTCCCTCGGAGGGTCAGCGTTGAACATGGGACGCGTCGGCTCTTCGCCAAACAAGCCATGCGGTTACCGCGATGGCAAAAAACCAAAGCACGCCAAAAAGGAATATCGAGACCTGCCCCCCTATGCACTCGCTCTCACCTACCGCGCAAGTCGAGTTCAGCCCTCTATAAAACCACAACGCAACCGCTGCTGAACCAAGCAACATCAAGGTTCCAAAAACGGGGCCTTTCAGCATCGCTATCCAGAGCGAAATCAGCATGGCTAACGCCGGCCTAGCCAGGACAACAACGATTGTTGAGAGGCCGAGTTTCACAGCCTAGCCCCTCACCGCCGCCACGATCTTCTTGGCCGCGTCATCCAGATCGTCGGCGGAGATCACGTTCAGCCCGCTCTCATTGATGATCTTCTTGCCCAATTCGACATTGGTGCCTTCAAGCCTCACCACCAGCGGCACCTTCAGCCCGACTTCCTTGACCGCCGCGATCACGCCCTCCGCGATAACGTCGCAACGCATGATGCCGCCGAAGATGTTGACCAGGATGCCTTCGACAGCGGGATCGGCGGTGATGATCTTGAAGGCCGCAGTGACTTTTTCCTTGGACGCGCCGCCGCCGACATCGAGGAAATTGGCGGGTTCGGCGCCGTAGAGCTTGATGATGTCCATGGTCGCCATTGCAAGGCCGGCGCCGTTGACCATGCAGCCGATATTACCGTCGAGCGCGACATAGGCGAGATCGTGCTTCGACGCCTCGATCTCCTTCTCGTCCTCTTCGGTCGTATCGCGCAGTTCCATGATCTCGGGATGACGGAAAAGTGCATTATTATCGAAGGACACCTTCGCATCGAGCACACGAAGCCTTTGATTTTTCATCACAATGAGCGGATTGACTTCCAAAAGGCTCATATCTTTGTTCACAAAGGCATTATAGAGCAGCGGGAACAGCGTTTCGCCATCCTTTGCCGCCTCGCCGTCGAGTTTCAGCGCGCCATTCAGCGCCTTCAGATCGTCGGCGGTGACGCCCTTTTCCGGATCGATCGCCACCGTGACGATCTTCTCCGGCGTGTCGTGCGCGACCGCCTCGATATCCATGCCGCCTTCGATTGAGACGACGAAAGCGACGCGGCCGACCGAGCGGTCTACCAGGATCGACAGGTAAAGCTCGCGGTCGATGTCGGCGCCGTCCTCGATGTAGAGGCGGTTGACCTGCTTGCCGGCCGGACCCGTCTGCTTGGTGACGAGCGTGTTGCCGAGCATCTCCTTGACGTTCGCAACAACCTCTTCGACCGACTTCGCCAGCCTGACGCCGCCCTTGGCGTCGGGCGAAAGCTCCTTGAACTTGCCCTTGCCCCGCCCGCCGGCATGGATCTGGCTCTTCACCACATAAAGCGGCCCGGGCAGCTTCCTAGCTGCCGCCTCGGCTTCGCTGACGTTCATGATCGCGACGCCCTCGGAGACCGGCGCGCCAAAGCCCTTCAGAAGCTGCTTGCCCTGATATTCATGGATGTTCATCGCAAAGGCCTCACTTCTTGCCGAGGTTGGGGGCGATGCCGACACAGGCCTCGCAGAGTGCCGCGACCGAGGCCACCGACTTGTCGAACATCTTCTGCTCGGCGCTGTTCAGGTCGATCTCGATGATGCGCTCGACGCCGCCCGCGCCGATAACCGTCGGCACGCCGACATACATGTCCTTCACGCCGTACTGGCCGGAAAGATAGGCCGCGCAAGGCAGCACGCGCTTCTTGTCGCGGAGATAGGCTTCGGCCATCTGGATGCCGGAAGCAGCCGGCGCATAGTAGGCGGAACCTGTTTTCAGCAGGCCGACGATCTCGGCGCCGCCGTCGCGGGTGCGCTGCACGACCTTTTCGAGCTTCTCCTTGGAGGTCCAGCCCATCTTGACCAGATCCGGCAGCGGGATGCCGGCCACGGTCGAGTAGCGGGTCAGCGGCACCATCGTGTCGCCATGGCCGCCCAGCACGAAGGCCGTGACATCCTCGACCGAGACCTTGAACTCCTCGGCCAGGAAATAGCGGAAGCGCGCCGAATCCAGCACGCCGGCCATGCCGACGACATGGCTCTTGGGCAGGCCGGAGAATTTCTGCAGCGCCCAGACCATGGCGTCGAGCGGGTTGGTGATGCAGATCACGAAGGCTTTCGGGGCATATTTCTTGATGCCCGCGCCGACTTGCTCCATCACCTTGAGGTTGATCCCGAGAAGATCGTCGCGGCTCATGCCCGGCTTGCGCGGCACGCCGGCCGTGACGATGCATACATCGGCGCCCTCGATGCCGGAATAATCGTTCACGCCCGTGACCCGCGCATCGAAACCCTCGACCGGAGAGGACTGGGCGATGTCGAGGCCCTTGCCCTGCGGAATGCCTTCGGCGATGTCGAACATCACGACGTCGCCGAGTTCCTTCAACCCGATCAGATGGGCGAGGGTGCCGCCGATCATGCCGGAACCGATGAGCGCTATCTTGTTGCGTGCCATTTGTGGAGATTTTCCCTGTGTCTGTGACAGGCGCGCGGCGGCGCCGAAGGAGAACGTTAGGCCAGATCGAGGAGGGCATGCGGCCAGGAATTTCGACGCTGGGCATAGCCTCATGCCCAGCGTTTTTCAACCGATTATTTCTGCGCCATAGATTTCAATCGGTTAGACCAAAGTGGATTTACGTAAACGTCAAAGTCTTTGCCGAACCTTACGCCGAAATCGCCGCGGCATCCGGCTTCGCCGACGGCTTTTGCCGCGCCGCCCAGCCATCCAGCCAGTCTCGGCTCTGCATCTCTATCAGCCGCGAGGCGGTGCGGTCGAACTCGAATGCTTCCGTGCCGCGCCGGCCGACGTAAAGATCCCGCGGCGCGGCGGCAGCGCTGACGACCAGCCGCACGTGATGATCGTAGAGCGTGTCTATGAGAAGAATAAGACGTTTTGCTTCGTTGCGCCTGCCCTCGGCAAGCACCGGTACGTGATCGATGAAGATAGAGGTAAAGCGCCCGGATATCGCCAGATAGTCGCGTGCGCCGAGCGGGTTTTCGCAGAGATCGGCAAACGAGAAGCGCGCCGCATTGCCTGCCGCAAGCGGTACGGTCACCTGCCGGCCCTTGACCGTCAGCGCGGTTGGACCGGCCGGCTGGCCATGCGCCACGAGGTCCCATTCTTCGTCCATCAGGCGATCCGCCTCTGGCCCGAGCGGCGTGATGTAGACCGGCATGCGGTTCAGCTTTTCCAGCCGGTAGTCGGTCGGGGAATCGAGGGCAAGAACGTCGGCATGACGCTTCAGCATGCCGATGAAGGGTTCGAACAGCCCGCGGTTCAATCCGTCGCGGTAGAGATCGTCAGGCGCCGCGTTCGAGGTGGCGACAAGCACGACGCCTTGTGAAAACAGCGCCGAAAACAGCCGCGACAAGATCATGGCGTCGGCGATGTCGGTGACGGAAAACTCGTCGAAGCACAGCACCCACGCTTCTTCGGCAAGCTGCCGTGCGACGGGCGGGATAGGATCGTCTTCCTTGGCCTCGCCATTCTTGCGCGCAAGCCGATGCTTCTGGATGCGGTCGTGCGCATCGGCCATGAAATCGTTGAAATGGACGCGCCGCTTGCGCCGCGCCGGCAGGAGCTCGAAGAACATGTCCATGAGCATGGTCTTGCCGCGCCCGACACCGCCATGGATGTAAAGGCCTTTTACCGGCGCCTGGGTTTCCCGCTTCTTGGCGAACAGCCAGCCGAGCGCGCTGGATTTCTGGGCCAGTCGCTTGGAGCATATCTCGTCGGTCAGCCGGTCAAGCGCGGTGACCACTTTTTCCTGGGCCGGATCGCGCACGACTGCGCCTGTTTCGACGGCATGGGCATAGCGCTGCGCGACCGTGGCATGCGTCTGGATGCCGTCGCGCAGGTGCATGGCGTATGCCGCGAAAGTCGGTTAGCGGCTAAGCGAGATCGGCACGCCGCTTTCGGTCTGGCCGTCGAATTTTTCCGGCCCCGAGGAATAGAGGCGGGCAAGGGTGCCGCCGCCTTCGTCATAGAGCGTCAGCTGCTTGCCGGCGACATTCCACGACTTCACGCCGTCGATCGGAGCCGGGCAACGCAGGGGTCCGGCCCGAAATCCTTGGCCGAACTTGGTCTGAGGCGTCGCGACCTTGCAGCTCTGGCCGGATACCGAAGCGTTCCAGACGCCGGCGACGCTGCCGGCAGTAAGGTCGGGTGCATCGGCTGCTGCCGCGGGCGGCAGCGCTGCAACCTGTTCGCCGGCGCCGGGTGCGGCTGGGAATTGCGAGGTGGCGGTGCCTGGTGCGGCCGGTGGCGGCAGTGCTCCGCCGGTGACGGTGCCCGCCGGTGCCGCTTCCAGCGGAGCCGGCTGCTGCGTGTCGAGCGAGGACATGCGCGAACTCTGGCACCCGCTTGCCGCAAGAGCCATCAGCGATATGGCCACAAGGCCGGTTCTCGAAAATGCCATTCAAACCTCCGCCGGACGCTGTGCGTGCGCTGTCCGATCATTTCCTGTCCCACCACAAAGATGGAGATGGTGGCCAAATTTCAACCGCATATGGTTAAAATACGGTTTGCAGTAAAAAGTGTTGCGAAAATGTCCCAGTATGTTGCGTGGCGGCCACGCGCCGGCCAGCCTTCAGCCGCCGATCGCCTGACTCGGCACGAATACGTAGCCTTCCGGGCCGACGATATGGCACTCGCGCAATCCGTGCGGCTTGTCGATCGAGCCGGCAAGAACGATATGGCCCTCGTCGCGCGCCAGTGTCTCGATCCGGTCCGGGTCCGCGCCATAGATGCGTATTTCGATGCCTGCGCCGCGTGTCTCCGCACCGGCGATCACCCCGCTCATCGGATTGTCGGAGTAGGAATGATCGGCGTGCAGCATGAAGACCGAGCCGAGGATCTCGATCACGCCGAAATCCTCGTCGGAGTAGACGGTATTCGCGCCAAGAACATTGCGGCAAAAAGATTCCATCGGCGCGATCTCCGAAACCAGCAGATTGAGCCCGATGCCACGTGGCAGCGAGCGGCCGAAATCATCGGCTTTCATCCAGGGTGTCCCGGTGCGCTTCATCGTCATGTGTGTCCCCCAATCCCGCAGCGGCTCAATATCGCCGGCAAACGCCGACGATCTCCGGCCTGGCCGGGAACCCATCTCCCGCATCGGAGTTCGGCGGTACGGAATCAATCACAGATTTTTGCAATAATGATCAAATGGATTCTCATCCTCCTGGTGATCGCTGCTGTCGCCAGCCTGCTGGGCTTCGGTCGCCTGGCCGGTGCGGCGGCGACTGGCGCGCAGATACTTATCGGCATCGTGCTTATTCTCTTTCTGCTGGTCATCTTCGGCGTAATAGCGATCGTCTGAGCAATTGCGCCGCGCTGTCGGACGCATTGCCGAACACTGGTAATTTCCGGCCGCTTCCGCCATATAGGCGGCAACTGGACGCGAGATTTTTGATCGATGACACGCGAGGCGCCCTTTGCCAAAATGAACGGGCTCGGCAACGAAATCATCGTTGCCGACATGCGCGGGCGCGCGGACCGCGTCTCGCCGGCAGCGGCGATCGCGCTCAACGCCGACCCGGCGACTAAATTCGACCAGGTCATGGCGATCCACGACCCGCGGACGCCGGGCACCGCCAACTACATCGAGATCATCAATTCGGACGGCACCATGGCGCAGGCCTGCGGCAACGGCATGCGCTGCGTGGTGCAGGCACTGGCCGCCGAGAGCGGGCAGAAGCTTTTCACCTTCGAGACGATCGCCGGCATATTGAATGCGGAAGAACATGCCGACGGAACGATATCGGTCGACATGGGCGTGCCGCGTTTCGATTGGCGGGAGATCCCGCTGGCCGAGGAATTCGGCGATACGAGCAGGATCGAACTGCAGATCGGCCCTATCGACGCCCCGGTCCTGCACTCTCCCTCGGTCGTCTCGATGGGCAATCCGCACGCCGTCTTCTGGGTGGACAAGGACGTATGGTCCTACGATCTCGACCGCTTCGGACCGCTGCTCGAGAATCATCCGATCTTCCCCGAACGCGCCAACATTTCCATCGCGCGGGTCACGGCTTCAGATGCGCTGACGCTGCGCACCTGGGAACGCAGCGCCGGACTGACCAAGGCCTGCGGCTCGGCGGCCTGCGCCGCCGCAGTCAGCGCGGCACGCACCGGCCGCACCGGCAGAAACGTCACGGTCACCGTGCCCGGCGGGCCGCTCGCGATCGAATGGCGCGCCGACGACCACGTCGTCATGACCGGGCCGGCCGAGTGGGAATTTTCCGGCACGTTCGACCCGGCAACGGGGGCTTGGGCGCGCGACCGCCAGGACGTCGCCTGATGGCGGTGGAGGTCGTCACATTCGGCTGCCGGCTGAACACTTACGAATCCGAGGTGATGCGCCGGGAGGCGAACGCCGCCGGCCTTGGCGAACTGAAGAACGGCGCGGTGATCTTCAACACCTGCGCCGTCACCGCCGAGGCGGTGCGCCAGGCCAAACAGTCTATCCGCAAGGCGCGGCGCGAGAATCCGCAAGCCCGCATCATCGTCACGGGCTGCGCCGCCCAGACCGACCCGACGGCGTTCGCCGCCATGGGCGAAGTCGATCTGGTCCTCGGCAACGAAGAGAAGCTCAAGGCGCACAATTACCGCGCTTTGCCGGATTTCGGCGTCAACGACACCGAAAAGGCCCGCGTCAACAACATCATGTCGGTGACTGAGACCGCAGGCCACATGGTCGACGCGATCGAGGGCCGGGCTCGCGCCTTCGTGCAGGTGCAAAACGGCTGCGACCATCGCTGTACCTTCTGTATCATCCCCTATGGCCGCGGCAATTCGCGCTCTGTGCCGATGGGCGCAGTGGTCGAGCAGGTGAAGCGACTGGTCGGCAATGGTTATGCCGAGGTGGTGCTGACCGGCGTCGACATGACCAGTTTTGGCGCCGACCTGCCGGGTACGCCGAAGCTCGGCAGGCTGGTCAAGACGATCCTGCGTCAGGAGCCGGATCTCCGGCGTCTACGCCTGTCCTCGATCGATTCAATCGAGGCCGACGGCGATCTGCTCGAGGCCATTGCGACCGAGAACCGGCTGATGCCACATCTGCATTTGTCGCTGCAGTCGGGCGACGACATGATCCTGAAGCGCATGAAGCGCCGCCACCTTCGTGACGATTCGATCCGCTTCTGCGAGGATGTGCGGCGGCTGCGCCCGGACATCGTGTTCGGGGCCGATATCATCGCCGGCTTCCCGACCGAAACCGAGAAGATGTTCGAGAATTCCGAGAAGATCGTCGAGGAGTGCGGGCTGACGCATCTTCACGTTTTCCCGTTTTCGCCGCGCGAAGGAACGCCGGCCGCGCGCATGCCGCAGGTGGATGGCGGAGCGATCAAGCGACGGGCCGCACGCTTGCGCGCCGCGGGCGAAGCGGCCTACCGCCGGCATCTCGACAGGCTGGCGGGCTCGCGCCAGTCAATCCTGATCGAGCGCGGCGGGCTTGGCCGCACGGAAGGTTTCACGCTGGCTGCGATCGAAGGCGGCGCGCCGGGAGAGATCGTCGAAGCGATCGTCACCGGCCATGACGGTGCGCGCTTGATCGCCTCGCCGCTTGCCCGGCAAGCCGCATAGACGGACAGACGCATGGCATTTGGGTTCATCAAGAAAGTTTTTTCCTTCGGCAAGAAGGAGGTCGTGGAGGAGCGACCGGCTGAAGACGCGCCTTTGCCGCCGATCGACTGGAAATCGCTCGAGAGCCTAAAGGAAGGGGAAGAGAGTGTATCTTCGGCCCCTCCGGAAACGCCGGTCCCCCAGCCCACACCGGAAGAGCCCACTCCCCCACCTACGCCGGAAAAGCCCGCTCCTGCGCCGACACCGGAAGAGCCTACACCGCCGGTGAAGCCGGAGGAACCTGCTCCCCAGCCGACACCTGCCGAGCCGGAGCCGGCCCCGACGCCTGCTCCTCCGCCTGCACCCCAGCCCGTCCCTCCACCTGAACCTCAGCCCGTCCCTCCGCCTGCGCCTCAGCCGGTAGAGCCAGAGCCTGCGCCTGTGGAGATTCCGCCGCCGGCCGAACCGGTGCACGAGCCGTCCGTGCCGCCGGAAATACCAGTACAGCCGCCGGAAACCCCGGGCACGCCGCCGCCCGAGGTGCCTGCGCAGCCCACGCCTGTCGAAATTCCGGTCCCGTCGCAACCCACCGAACTGCCCCCGGCCGAAAGCCTGCCGCCGATCCGTCAGCCGTCGCCTGTCGAAACGGAGCCGGTGCTAACCGAGATCGCGCCGGAACTCGAAGCCGCACCCCAACCCGCCGCCGGCAAGGTCGTGGTGGCGAGGAAGGTCGAGCAGAAAGCCGCGCCCGCGGCGCCCCAGCCCGTGGCGAAGCTGAACTGGTTCCAGCGCCTGAAGACCGGATTGTCGCGCTCGTCGCGGGAACTCGGCGACAACATCTCCGGCGTGTTTACCAAGGGCCGACTGACCGAGGATATCGTCGATGACCTGGAGGAGGTGCTGATACGCGCCGACCTCGGCATGGAGACGGCGATCCGCATCACCGATGCGCTGTCTTCCGGACGTTATGGACGCCAGACGACCGAGGCCGATGTGCGCCAGGTCATGGCGCAGGAGGTCGAAAAAGTCCTGACGCCTGTCGCCATGCCGCTCGAACTTGATCTGTCGCACAAGCCGCATGTCATCCTGGTTGTCGGCGTCAATGGCACGGGGAAAACCACGACCATCGGCAAGCTGGCGGCCAAGCTTACCGCCGGTGGCCTGTCGGTGATGCTGGCGGCCGGCGACACGTTCCGCGCCGCGGCGATCGAGCAGCTGAAAATCTGGGGCGAGCGCACCAACTCGCCGGTCGTCGCCTCGAAGCTCGGCGCGGATGCGGCCGGTCTTGCCTGGGACGCCTATGAGAAGGCCAAGGCGGCCGGCTCCGACGTGCTGATCATCGACACCGCCGGACGGCTGCAGAACAGGACCGAGCTGATGGCCGAGCTCGAAAAGATCGTCCGCGTGCTCGGCAAGCACGATGCGGAAGCGCCGCACACCGTGCTGCAGACGGTCGATGCCACCACCGGCCAGAATGCGCTCAACCAGGTCGAGATCTTCCGCAACGTCGCCGGCGTCAACGGGCTGGTGATGACAAAGCTGGACGGCACGGCGCGCGGCGGCATACTTGTCGCCATCGCGGCAAAGCACAAACTGCCGGTCTATTTCATCGGCGTCGGCGAGCAGGTCGACGACCTCGAACCATTTTCCGCAGGCGATTTCGCCAAGGCGATCGCCGGAGTAGCGTAAGGCATGGCACGAAAAGTTGCAGACTTTTCCGGAAAGACCATGCTTAAGAAGGACGCCATGAACGAACCCATCCTCGAACGCGACCCGTCGGACCCGAAGAAGAAGGAGATAAATCCTCTCCTCAAGCTGGCGCTGGAGCTGGGCCCGCTGATGGTGTTCTTCTTCGCCAATGCGCGCGGCGCATGGCTGGTCGAGAGCTATCCCGTCCTGGGCAATTTCGGTGGACCGATCTTCCTGGCCACCGGCCTGTTCATGATCGCCACCGCGGTCGCGCTCGCCGTCTCGTGGCTGCTTACCCGGACGCTGCCGATCATGCCGCTGGTTTCGGGCGTGGTGGTGTTCGTGTTCGGCGCGCTGACGCTTTATCTTCAGGACGACATCTTCATCAAGATGAAGCCGACCATCGTCAATTCGCTGTTCGGGCTGACGCTGCTTGGCGGGCTCTGGTTCGGCAAGTCGCTGCTCGGCTATGTGTTCGACAGCGCCTTCAGCCTCGACGCCGAAGGCTGGCGCAAGCTCACCTTCCGCTGGGGGCTGTTTTTCCTGTTCCTGGCCCTTGTCAACGAGATCGTCTGGCGCTCGTTTTCGACTGACGCCTGGGTGGCGTTCAAGGTCTGGGGCATCATGCCGATTACGCTGGTCTTCACGTTCAGCCAGATGCCGCTGATTATGCGCCATTCACTGGACGAGCGGGTCAAGCGATAGTTTTTACGGGGAGGGGGAAGCATGCAGTTCATCGAGAACCGTGAGGAACTGCGCGCGCTCTACAAAAGTCCTGGCGACGGCGCCGTGCGCAAGGAACTGCCGCGGCTCGACGGTCATTGCCGGAGCTTCATCGCCAAAAGCCCATTCGTGCTGATCGGCTCGTCGGACGGCAACGGTAATGCCGACGTGACGCCGAAAGGCGATCGGCCGGGATTCGCCGCCATTCTTGACAACAACAACATCGCCATCCCCGACCGCCCCGGCAACAACCGCCTAGACACGCTGGAGAACATTGTCGTCAATCCGGCAGTCGGCCTGCTGTTTCTCATCCCGGGCATGAACGAGACGCTGCGCATCAACGGCCACGCCCGCATCACCGCAGACGCCGCCTTGCGCGAAAGCCTGGCCGTGGATGGCAAGCTCCCTGTCAGCGTCACGGTGGTTTCGGTGAAGGCGGCCTACATGCACTGCGCCAAGGCCTTCATGCGCTCCGACCTGTGGAAGCCGGAAAGCTGGCTAGACCGCGCGACACTGCCCACGCTCGGCGAAATACTGCGCGACCAGCTGGCGCTCGCTCAATCGGCCGAGGCCACTGATAAATGGCTGGACGAGGGCTACCAAAAGACGATGTGGTGATAGCCCCGCTTTCCTTTCGGAAGATCGACGACCAGCGCATAGCACAACACTAAGCCATGCAATAAACGCAATGCTGCAATGCAGCACACTATGTTGCATTGCACACTAACCGTGACAATCTATGGGCATCGGGAGGAACAACCAACGTCGCTGAATGCGACGCATTTAGTGGGGCCCTCACCATGATCTTTTCAAGCATCGTTGCTCGTACCAAAGACCGCATCGCCAAGCGCAGTCGTTACACCCGCCTCGTGGCGGAGATCGAAAGCCTGTCGTCCCGCGACCTCGCCGACATCAACGGCAATCGCGGCGAAATGCTTCGGCACGCTTACCTGGAAGTCTACGGCTGACACACCAGCGACTCTATCCGAGCCACTCTATCCAGCGGCCATGATAGTCGCATCTGGCGAGACGCCGAGTCTCGCCACCCGGCCACAGCGTCAGGCTCAGCGTCGCATGCTTGTCGGTGGTCGACAGCGGCTCCATCCTGAGCCAGGCGATCGGCGCATCCGCAGTGGCGGCCACCCCAGCGCTTTGCAGGTCGGCTGAGATCGAGGTCTTCGTAGCTTCGGGCAGGTATTGCCACATGATCGAATGGAACAGCACGTATGCCGCGCCGCTCTGCCGTGAGGCCAGACTTTGCCGCACGAAGGCTGCGGCATCGGCCTTCATCAGCTTGAACGGCTGCATGACTGCGAGGCTCAGCGCTGCGTCGAGCCGCTGGAGCCGCATCGCCTGGTCCGCCCAGATATAGGATTTCAGCCTCAGCCGATCCTCGGCGGTTGCAACATCGACCGGAGCGATGTCCGAACCGGCGCGCTCCACGATTTCAAGTTGGCCATGGACGGGAACAGGATTTCCCCGGACTTCCGGCGCGAGGCGCACCGGCGAAGCTGCATCGCCCCATTCCGCGTCACCGTACCGATAGTGAAACCTGTCAAACAAAAGATTGAGCCCTGCGCTTGATCCGATCTCGTGCAGCATGAGCGGCAGCGCTGTCTTACCTGCGATGGTCAAAAATCCCGGCAGCAGCATCGCCGATCGGGCGATCTCGTTCGTCTGCGGCGCGCTGTCGAGCGATGCGAGCAGTTCGAGATCGTGCCGGCCGATCGCTTCCTGCAGCACCTTGCGAAGCTCCGTCTCGGTCGCCGAGCGCGGCGGATAGACTGCGGCGAGCGAGGCGGCGTTGCCAGCCAGCACCAGCGCATGCAGCGCACCGCAAAAACGCAGCGCCAGCGCGTCTTCGCGGGTGTTGCCGGCCCAATGCAGGACTCGCCGCCCAGTTTGCGTCGTCTCGTCGAGGCTGTCCGCCACCGCCCGGCACAGCCGGGCCGTAAAGGGAGAGTCGAGCGCTTCGCAGGACGCAGCCTGATGGACGAAGTGCTGGCGGATAATGGAAGAATCGGGTGGAAGAATGCGCTCGCCGTTCATGCCGGCGAGGATAGTATGGCGGCGCATCTATTGCGAGACGGCGAGCGCCTTCTCGATTTCCGGCAGAAGCGTGCGTTGGGTCGCATCCACCGTAAGCGGCCCAACATTCTTGAACAGTATCTTGCCGTCGCGGCCGACAAGGAAGGTTTCCGGCACGCCATAAACGCCCCAGTCGATCGCCGTGCGGCCGGCCTCGTCAATGCCGATCGCCATGAACGGGTTGCCGAGATCGCCGAGGAAGCGCCGCGCGTTTTCCGGCCGGTCCTTGTAATTCAGCCCGGCAATTTCGAAGCGCTTGTCCTGGGCCAGCGCCATCAACACCGGATGCTCCTCACGACAGGGAGCGCACCAGGACGCCCATATGTTCACCAGCGTGACCTTGCCTTTGAAATCCGCCGAATTGAGCCCCGGCAGATCGAGGCCGGACAGTGGAGGCAGACTGGTCTCGGGCGCCTGCTCGCCGAGCAACGCAGACGGCACGGTGGAAATATCGCGGCCCGACAGAAGCTGCGCCAGGAAAACGCCGGCTAGCGCCAGGAAAACAGCCAGCGGCAGGAACACGAACGGCTTGCTGACCGGACGCTTTTCCGGTTGGATTTCAGTCGTCATCCGGAACTCCCGCTGCGGTCGGAGCGGCGTCTTGCGCCGCTCGCCTCGAGTTCGGCCAGTTCGCGCCGCCGGGCGCGATGGTCGAGAAGGATCCACACCACAAGCCCGGCGATCGCCAGCGCCGAAATGGTATAGGCGGCCGCGACATAGAGCGCATGCGCCGTCATGGCCGGGACTCCGTGGCCGGACAGGTTTCACACGTGGTCGCCGTTGTCGTCTTCATGGCTCCGTTACATAAACGCGCTGTCCTGCCTCCGCAATCACACGCCCGTGCGGCGGATTTGCGGTCGAGCGATCGTGATGTCAGTCGGCTCCCCAACGCAGCGCCAGCGCAGCCGCGACGGGCCCGAGCACAGCCAGAAAAAGGGTCAGAGCGCAGAGGATGAGAAAAGGCGGCAGGAACGGGTCGGGCTCGGCCACGGCGCCGTAGCTGGCCGAGACGCCGAAGATCAGCACGGGTATAGTCAGCGGCAGCACCAGCACCGAGATCAGCAGGCCGCCGCGCGGCAGCGCAACCGCCACGGCCGCACCCGCCGCGCCGATGAAGGTGATCGCCGGCGTGCCGACCAAAAGCGTCAGCGCGGCAGCGCCTATCCCCGTCGGCGGCATGTTCATGAAAAGGCCGAGCAGCGGCGCGGCGACGACCAGCGGCAGCACGCTTGCCGTCCAGTGCGCCAGGCATTTGACGAACACCGTCAGCGCCGGCATGTGCCGGTCCCCGGCCATGACGAGAAGGTCGAGCGAGCCGTCGTCGCGGTCGGACTGGAACAGACGGTCGAGGCCGAGCAGGCTAGCCAGCAGCGCGCCGATCCACAGAATCGCCGGGCCGATGCGCGCGAGCAGGTTGAGATCGGGGCCGACGCCGAAGGGGATGGTGGCGATCACGGCGAGGAAGAAGATGACGCCGGTCAACGCCCCGCCGCCGGCGCGGACGTGCAGCCTGATATCGCGCAGGTAGAGGGCTAGCATCGGGCGGTGCACCGCGTTGGGACAACCATCATACCGGCAGCCCCATCCTCAACTCCCGCGCCCCCTCCAGCCCGAGCGGCTGATGCGTTGCGGCAACGATGATCCCGCCATCGTCGAGATGCGTCTTCGTCAAGGCTGCGAACTGCCCCTCCGACGCCTTGTCCAATCCAGCGGTCGGCTCGTCGAGCAGCCAGACGGGGCGGTAGCTGACGAGCAGCCTGGCGATAGACGCCCGCCGCCGCTGGCCGGTCGACAGATAGCCGAAGGGCAGATGGCCGATGTCGCCGAGGCCTACGATCTCCAGCGCCTCGCTGCATTCCAGGTGCGGTTCCCCCAGAAATTCCTGCCAGAAGCCGAGGTTCTCGGACACGGTCAGCGCAGTCTTCATCGCGTTTTCATGGCCGAGATAGTGGCTCGCCGCCGCGACCGTCGGAAAGGGCTCGCCGCCGCCCTCGATCCCGACTGTTCCGAGCGAAGCCGGGAGCAAGCCGGCCAGGACGCGCAGCAGCGTCGATTTCCCGGCGCCGTTCGGACCCGTCACGACGAGGCTCCCGCCGCTTTCGAGCGCAAACCCGACGCCGGAGAAAACTTGCTCGCCGCCGCGCTCGCCGCTCAGATTGTCGGCGATCAACCGCATCTGCCCCCGTCTCCGATTTGTTCGCCGCCGACCGTGTGCGCCGCAGCAAATTTGGCTATAGTCGGTCTAGAACTATTCTAGGAAATTCTCTATACGCCGGACAACCATGCCAGCGGTCGGCCTGGGAACCGAATTTGCGCCGAACCAACGAACTCGCCGCCTTGAACGGCAGGACGCGGGGGACGGACAGCGGAAATGACCGTACCCGCACCTTTGCGCGTGATTTGCATGCCACAGGAGTCCGTTCCCGTTCGGCTGAACAGACCAAGGATGGGATCGCACGTGTCAAACTCTCTCGACAGCTTCAATTGCCGCAGAACGCTTCGCGCAGGCAGTTCGGAATACACGTACTACAGCCTGATCGAGGCCGAGAAGAACGGCCTGACCGGCATAGCGCAGCTGCCCTATTCGATGAAGGTGCTGCTCGAGAACCTGCTGCGCAACGAAGACGGCCGCTCCGTCACCAAGGCAAGCATCCAGGCTGTCGCCGGCTGGCTGACCGACAGGGGTTCGGCGGGCGTCGAGATCGCCTATCGCCCGGCCCGTGTTCTGATGCAGGACTTCACCGGCGTTCCGGCCGTGGTCGATCTGGCGGCCATGCGCGACGCCATGGCGTCGCTCGGCGGCAATCCGCAGAAGATCAATCCGCTGGTGCCGGTCGATCTGGTCATCGACCATTCGGTGATCGTCGACGAGTTCGGCACGCCGCTGGCATTCGCGCGCAATGTCGAGCTTGAATACGAGCGCAACCAGGAGCGCTACAAATTCCTGAAATGGGGCCAGCAGGCCTTCCGCAATTTCCGCGTCGTGCCGCCCGGCACAGGCATCTGCCATCAGGTCAACCTCGAATATCTCGGACAGGTCGTGTGGACCAACACCGAGGAAGGCGAAATCACCGCCTATCCGGACACCTGCGTCGGCACCGATCTCGCACACCACCATGATCAATGGCCTGGGTGTGCTCGGCTGGGGCGTCGGCGGCATCGAGGCCGAGGCCGCCATGCTCGGGCAACCGGTTTCCATGCTTTTGCCCGAAGTCATAGGCTTCCGCCTGACCGGGAAGCTCAAGGAAGGCGTCACCGCCACCGACCTGGTGCTCACCGTCACTCAGATGCTGCGCAAGAAAGGCGTCGTCGGCAAGTTCGTCGAATTCTTCGGCTCCGGCCTTTCCAACATGACGCTCGCCGACCGCGCCACCATCGGCAACATGGCGCCTGAATATGGCGCGACCTGCGGCTTCTTCCCGGTCGACGCCGAGACCATCCGCTACCTGAACATCTCCGGCCGCGCCGAAAGCCGAATCGAACTGGTCGAGGCATATTCCAAGGCGCAGGGGATGTGGCGCGAGAACGCCTCGGCCGACCCTATCTTCACCGATCTGCTCGAACTCGATCTCGGCGACGTGGTCCCGTCTATGGCCGGCCCGAAGCGTCCCGAGGGCAGGGTCGCGCTGGAAGACATTCCCGCGGGTTTCGCCAAGGCCATGGAAACCGAATACAAGAAGACCGTTGATGTGGCCAAGCGCTATCCTGTCGAGGCTGAGAGCTTCGATCTCGGCCATGGCGACGTCGTGATCGCCGCAATCACTTCATGCACGAACACCTCCAATCCGAGCGTTCTGATCGGCGCCGGCCTGCTCGCCCGCAATGCCAACCGGCTGGGCCTCAAGCAGAAGCCCTGGGTGAAGACCTCGCTGGCCCCCGGCAGCCAGGTGGTCGCCGAGTATCTGGAAAAATCCGGCCTGCAAAAGGAACTCGACCAGATCGGCTTCAACCTCGTGGGCTTCGGCTGCACCACCTGCATCGGCAATTCCGGCCCCCTGCCGGCTCCGATCTCCAAGACAATCAACGACAAGGGGTTGATCGCCTCGGCGGTGCTCTCCGGAAACCGCAATTTCGAGGGCCGCGTTTCTCCCGATGTCCAGGCGAACTATCTTGCCTCGCCGCCGCTGGTGGTCGCCTACGCGCTCGCCGGATCGGTGACGCTGGATCTGACCACCGAACCGCTCGGCGAGGACCGTGACGGCCGGCCGGTTTTCCTCAAGGACATCTGGCCGACCTCGCAGGAGATCGACGCGTTCATCGCCGAACACGTCACACGCGAACTTTTCGCGCGCAAATATGCCGACGTCTTCAAGGGTGACGAGAACTGGCAGAAGGTACAGGCCCCGGAGGGCCAGACGTATGCCTGGGAGGACGGCTCGACTTATGTGCAGAACCCGCCCTATTTCGTGGGTATGCACTCCCGTCCGGGCGCGGTCGGAGAAATCAAGGGCGCACGTGTCCTCGGCCTGTTCGGCGACAAGATCACCACCGACCACATTTCGCCGGCCGGATCGATCAAGGCGGCGTCGCCGGCCGGCAAATATCTGACCGAGCATGGCGTCGGCATTGCCGACTTCAATCAGTATGGAACGCGCCGCGGCAACCACGAGGTCATGATGCGCGGCACTTTCGCCAATATCCGCATTCGCAACCATATGCTGGGCGAGAACGGCCGCGAAGGCGGCTACACGATCCACTACCCTTCCAAGGAGGAGATGCCGATCTACGATGCGGCGATGCTGTACCGCACCGAGGGTGTGCCGCTCGTCATCTTCGCCGGCATCGAATACGGCAATGGCTCGTCGCGTGACTGGGCGGCAAAGGGTACCAACCTGCTCGGCGTCCGCGCCGTGATCGCGCAGTCATTCGAACGCATCCACCGTTCGAACCTGGTCGGAATGGGCGTCGTTCCCTTTGTCTTCGAGGAGGGCGACAGCTGGGCTTCGCTCGGCCTAAGGGGCGACGAGACGGTCACGATCGAAGGGCTCGAGACGATCCGCCCGCGCCAGAAGATGCTCGCGAAGGTGACGTTCGGCGACGGCACGGTAAAGAATATACCAATCCTCTGCCGCATCGATACGGTCGACGAACTCGACTATTTCCGCAATGGCGGGATTCTCCAGTACGTCCTGCGGGATCTTGCGGCCTGATACCGCCTGAGCGCATTCAGACCGCCGGGGACAATCTCTCCGGCGGTCTTATTTTGAGGGCCAGCGGGCGCGGCGCACCGTAACGAGCCGCAGCGGCGAGCAGGACCGCAAGCATCAGGCCGTTGAGCGAGTGCCACAGAAAGTGCGTGCCGAGCGGAAACGCATCGCAGACCTTGAGGTCGATTGCCCGGAACGTGACCGAAATCGCAAATATGCTGGCGGCAACGAGATTGTACCAGCCGGCTCGGCTGCCGCCTGCCAGTACCAGCGCACCGAAGAACAGCAGCGCCATGAAAGGCGGCAGATAGCCTGTCGAGCCGTTCGTGGCGATGCGCAGCCAGTCCGGAACCAGATAGGTGACAAGGCCGGCCGCCGCATAGAACGCAACGAAGACCGGCGCGGCCTTTTGCCAGCTCATCGCCAGGAAGCGGCGCAGATTCATCAAGGTGTAGGCAAGCGTGAAGCCGGCGATGGGCAGGACGTCGGCCCATTTGGTCAGTTCGTTGGCGTAAGTGTGGAACAGCGTGGAGCCGACGCCGATCGCCACGACCCACCATGCCAGAACCTCGGCGAAAGTGCCTGCGCCATGTCTCCGAACCTCGCGAACGCCCCAGACTCCAGCCGCGACGAACGCCAGATTGCTTAGCGCATTGATCGGCTCCGCCCAGAAGGCGGAGGTGGTCCGCTCGCAGTAGAGATCAATCTCGCTCATCAAAAAATCAAGCATGAGAACCCTGTTCGGACGAGCGATTTCACCGCAACGTGACTTCCCGTTGAAAGTGGCATCTGCCTATTGTTTCGGCAGCCATAAGAAATCCGGTTCCGCCGGCAATAACAAGTTGGAACGGTCATGACATTCCGATTCTTTTCCGCGCTCGCGGCGGCAATGCTGGCTGTGCCGATTTTTGCCGCCGCTGCGTCCGCGGAAGACGCCAAGCCACTCGGCGTCATCGAACTTTTCACAAGCCAAGGCTGCAGTTCCTGTCCGCCGGCGGACGCGCTTTTGGCCGAGATGGCGGCGCGCGACGATTTCGTGGCCCTTGCGTACCACGTGGACTATTGGGACTATCTCGGCTGGCGCGACACGCTAGGCAGCCCGGAGAACACGGCCCGCCAGCATGGATATGGCCGTTCGATGGGCATCCGGTCGGTCTACACTCCTCAGGCCGTCATCAACGGGCGCATCCATGTCAACGGTTCGAGCCGTTCGAAGATATCCGGCGCCGTCGAAGAGCTGAACAGATCGGGCCAGGGCCTCGGCGTTGGCCTCAGCGTCGCACGGACCGGCGAAAGCGTCGTGATCGAAGCCGAAGGCGCAAAGGGCGAGACGAAGAACGCTCACCTGGTGGTCGTCTACTTCGAGCCAACCCAGCCGGTCGTCATCGAGCGCGGCGAGAATGCCGGTCGCACCGTGACTTACTGGAACGCGGTGACCGACATACAGACTGCCGGAATGTGGCATGGCGAGGCGGCCCGTTTCGAATTGCCTGCCAGCGAAGTCGACAGGAAGGGCGGATGCGCGGTGCTGCTTCAGTCGGTCAGCAAGGAGGGTCTTCCCGGCCCTATCCTCGGCGCTGCCATGATTCGCAATCCAGGGAGCTAAGCCTAGGTTTTTTCATAATAAAAAACCGGCGCCTGCCAGAGCTGACACCGGTCAATGGATTTTGGGATCGTCGCGCTCGACCTTTCGCGAGAAAGGCCGAGGTTGGTTCGATCCGACGCAGACCCGTGGGCGGGGGGCTTGGGGTTACGAGCCGGTGCCGGACCGAACCGTCTCAGGCAACGAGGCTAAGTTCGTCGGACATTGGGGCGGTAGCTGGGATAAAAAAGGGCAGCAATGTGGCGATGAATCACCAATCAATTCAGTCTGTACACATTTGTGATTCCTTGCGTACGAATGCGACACTAGACATTCTCGATGACATTTTTCTGGGATTCGAAAAGCGCCGGGCTTGCATTTTTTGGGGGAAGCGCGACCTTTCCTTCGCAAAACCGTCACGAAAGGACCGTTTGCATGACTGATCGCGGTAATGGAGCGGAGGGTAGGGAAGACACCGCCATATTGATACCGCTCCATGAGGCAAGACGTGAACGGCTCGACCTCCCGATAAGCTTCGATCGCCGCGAACTCGACCAGTTGCTACGTCTCTACGGCCGGATGGTCGCCGCCAATGAATGGCGCGACTACGCCATCGATCACCTGAACGATCGCGCCGTCTTTTCCGTATTTCGCCGCGCCAGCGAAACGCCTCTTTTCCAGATTGTGAAAAACCCGAAGCTCGCCCGCAAGCAGGGCGCATTCAGCGTCGTGGCTGCCGGAGGCGTGATCCTCAAGCGCAGCCACGACCTTGCGCGCGTACTGGGCGTGTTCGACAGGGCGCTGAAATTGGTCCAGGCCTGATCCGCTCCGACAACTCGCCCGCATCCCGCCGTTTGAACGCGACAAAGTCCGCTGCGGGAACAGTCCGCGGCTTGATGGGTTGGCGTACGGCGTATAGGTACTTCCGATCCTGGGCACGGAAATCATGAGCAAGCCTGAGCCGATGAGCGCGCAAGATCGCAGGGAGCGCCAAAAGGCCGAACTGCGCGCCGAACTCCTGGCGGCGGCCCACGCCCTGGTCAGGGAAGAGGGCTATGAAGGCCTGACCATACGCAAGCTGGCCAAGCGCGTCGGATATGCGCCCATGTCGGTCTATTCCTACTTTGCCGACAAGCACGCCATCCTCCACGCCATCGCCGATGATGCGTTCGAAACCTTGGCGCAACGCTTGGAAAGGCAAGCCCCGGCAGAGCCGCTCGCCGCACTTCGCAAACTGATGACCGAATATGCGGCGTTCGGGCTGGAAAACCCCAATGAATACCGAACGGTGTTCATGACCGACGATCACACCCACGAACCCGACCAGACTGTCGCCCAGCCGGAGAAGCACAATCCCGCCCTGCAACTGCTGCTCAAGCGCGTTCAGGCATGCATCGACGCCGGAATATTCGAAGGTGACGTGCATGCCGTCGCCACGCTGTTGTGGACGTTCGGTCACGGCACCGTGTCGCTGCTGATCACCTTTCCCCACTATCCCTTCGGCGACCGCCAAAAATATTTGGAGGCTTCGATGGAGGTGGCCCTGGCGGGCCTGAAGGCGCATCCCGTGGGTCCCCTGACCCTGCAGGAAGAACGCTGCTGACGAAGCGGCCCCCTCACCAGCTTCTTCTCCTGCCCTGGACCGCGTATCACGAAATATTTTCGTACGCGTACGCCATTCCCCTTGAATCCAGATTCCGCTCTCCGTATTTGTACGTTGTGGCGTACATGTACGCACAAAAATGGAGAACGACAATGAGAACTACAGCCCTCGCTTTGGCCGCCATTCTGGCGCTGTCCGGCACGGCAGCTGCAAACGATTTCGCGGCGACCCTGCATTACCCGGAAGCGGCTTCCCGCACACAGGCTGAACGTAAGTCGCTCGACTATTCGGCTACGCATTCAATTATGCGCCGGGATATTTCGCGCAGCGCGGCCCCGCGATCCCACAAGGAAGAGGCGCCGACGGCCGAAAGCCAGCGCAGCGGCATCGAAATCAACCCGTGGATCGTTCCGAGCTTTCATTGAGGCTGCGGACTTCGCGATATCCGGGATCCGGAAAAATGAAAGCGGCGGGCAAATGCCCGCCGCTTTGTTCCTGGCACGCAGGTAAGATTTACTCGGCGGCGGCTTCTTCGGCCAGTGCCGGGGCAGCGGCAGCGGCGGCCGCCTCTTCCTGCGCCTTCTTGATGGCGTCGATGCGCTCCTGCGCCTTCTTGCCCGGAAGCGCCTTCTCGGGGTTCACCCGGGCCTCGCGCTTCGAAAGGCCAGCCTCGTCAAGGAAGCGCGCGACGCGGTCGGTCGGCAGCGCGCCGTGGCCGAGCCAATGCTTGATGCGGTCGGCGTCGAGCTTCACGCGCTCACCGCCTTCGCGCGGCAGCAGCGGGTTCCAGGCGCCGACGGTTTCGATGAACCGGCCGTCGCGCGGGCTGCGCACATCGGCGATGACGATGTGGTAGTAGGGGCGCTTCTTGGAGCCCGCTCGGGCCAGACGAATTTTCAGTGACATTTTCTTCTCCTGCAGTCCTGTTTGATAGTGGTTCGGTTTGTCTATTCGCCGCTCTTCGCGACTGAATTCGTGATGTCGCCGCCATTGCCCGATGACGCGAGCATTTCGTGATGGCGGATGACCTCGCGGATGATAAAATTCAGGAATTTCTCCGCGAAGTCGGGATCGAGGTGAGCGTCGTCGGCAAGCCGGCGCAGCCTTGCTATCTGGGCCTGTTCCCGCGCCGGATCGGCCGGCGGCAATCCGTGGGTCGCCTTCAGGACGCCGACCGCCTTGGTGCGCCGGAAGCGCTCGGCGAGCATGTGGATAAGCGCGGCGTCGATATTATCGATCGAGGCGCGCAACTCTCTGAGAAGAGCTTGCGGATCGTCGTTCATCGCACTCATTTCTTCTTTCCCAGACCCGGCAAACCGCCGCCGCCAAGGCCGGGCAGCTTCATGCCGCCCGGCAGACCGGGCAGACCGCCGCCTCCCATTCCTGAAAGATTGCCCGGCAAGCCCTTGCCGAGGCCCGCCGCCTGGGCTTGCTTCTGCAAGGCTTCAAGTTGCTTCGGATCCATCTTGGAGAGGTCAGGCATGCCGCCCATTCCACCCATGCCGCCCGCAAGCCCGCCGAGGCCCATCTTGGATGCAAGACCGCCCATCATGCCGCGCATAAGGCCGCCGCCCTTGCCCTTGCCGCCCATGGCTTTCATCATATCGGCCATCTGGCGGTGCATTTTCAGAAGCTTGTTGATCTCGGCAGCGTCAGTGCCCGAACCCGCGGCGATGCGCTTCTTCCGCGAATGCTTGAGCAGGTCGGGATTGGCCCGCTCCGCCTTGGTCATGGAGCGGATAATCGCGATCTGCCGGCCAAACATCCTGTCGTCGAGCCCGGCGGCGGCCATCTGGTCCTTCATCTTGCCCATGCCAGGCATCATGCCCATGATGCCGCCCATGCCGCCCATCTTCTGCATCTGGCCGAGCTGGTCGGCGAGATCGTTCAGGTCGAACTTGCCCGACTGCATCTTCTTCGCCATCGCCGCGGCCTTTTCCGCGTCAATGGTTTCGGCTGCCTTCTCGACCAGCGAGACAATGTCGCCCATGCCAAGAATGCGGTCGGCGATGCGCTTGGGATGAAATTCCTCCAGCGCATCCATCTTTTCACCGGTGCCGATCAGCTTGACCGGCTTGCCGGTAACTGCGCGCATCGAGAGCGCGGCGCCGCCGCGTCCGTCGCCGTCCATGCGGGTGAGGATCAGGCCGGTGATGCCGACGCGCTCGTCAAAGCTTTTGGCAAGGTTGACGGCGTCCTGGCCGGTGAGACTGTCGGCGACGAGCAGGATTTCGTGCGGCGAGGACACCCGCTTGATGTCGGCCATTTCGGCCATCAGCGGTTCGTCTATGTGCGTGCGGCCGGCCGTGTCGAGAATGACGACATCGTGGCCGCCTAGCTTGGCGGCCTGCACGGCCCGCTTGGCGATGTCGACCGGCGACTGGCCGGCGACGATCGGCAGCGTCGCCACCTTGGTCTGCTCGCCGAGCTGGCGCAATTGCTCCTGGGCGGCCGGACGGCGCGTGTCGAGCGACGCCATCAGCACCTTCTTGCCTTGGCGCTCGCTCAGACGCTTGGCAATCTTTGCGGACGTCGTGGTCTTGCCCGAGCCCTGCAGGCCGACCATCATCACGACCACGGGCGCCGGCGCATTGAGGTCGATCGTCTGGCCTTCGCTGCCAAGCATCTCGACCAGTTCGTCGTGAACGATCTTGACGACCATCTGGCCGGGCTTGATCGACTTGACGACGGCGGCACCCACCGCTTTGGCCCGGACCTTGTCGACGAAGGAGCGCACGACATCGAGCGCCACATCGGCTTCGATGAGCGCACGGCGGACCTCGCGCAGCGCCGCCGCTACGTCGGACTCCGACAGCGCGCCACGGCCGGTCAGGCCGTTCAGAATTGAACCCAGTCGCTCTTGCAGCGATTCGAACATCGTTCTTCCTTGTGTCTCTGATCGGTTTCCCGTCCAGAGGTAATGTCTCCGCACCTGAGAGCCAAGCTATAGCCAAAGCCAAAAAGCACCCGGGGGCGCATCGCGCTGCCGGGTGTTGGCCTCCGGGATCTATTTATACCTCTAAGGGTCCCGGTCGGCTGCTCGGAGTTCTTACTCGTCGCGGAATTGAGCGCGATAAACAGGAAAAGAGCCGCCGAGTCAAGGCGACCAGCCTGCCGTCGCCTTTACGTCAGCGGGCGTCTTCAGTTAGATTGTAACAGGAAACGCAAAGATAGCCCGATGCTCGCACGAACGGGGGTTGATCTTCGGCAGGCCGACGGCTTGCGTTGGCGAAGCTTGGCCTTGTTGGAAGCGCCATGCTGAACATCCGTCCCGAGCAGATGGCAATCTTCGAAAAAGACGGTGCTCGTCGTTTCGAAGACGAGATGCTGGCTCACAGCAAGGAATTTTCCCCGAGGCTCTGCGAGTTGATCGGCGACGATCAGTTGCGGGTAGCGCTCAAGAAATCCATCGGGCGGGCCAAGGAATACGGGTTTTCCAATCGCGGCCCGATCCGGCTCTATATCGAGCTGATGTTCCTCACCGGCAGCGATTTCGACACCGATCCGCAATATCCCGGCCTGGGCGAGGTATTGCGGGGGCGAGGCGCCGAGATGGTTCGCGCCGAGCGCATTTTCGAGCGTATCAACGACTACCGCGAAAACGTCTCCGGCGAGTATGGCGTCAACGCTCGCAAGGCGCTCGCCTATCTCGCGGATTTCGGGCGCCAGCCCGATCCGTTCACCGAGGATGGGCTGGTGTCGCAGCTGCTCGCCGGCATGCGTGCATCCTTTCCGCTCAAGGCTAACTATCTTGGCGAACCTGCGCTGCTGCAGCTGATCGCCGAGGGCCGCGCCGCCGCGCAACGCTATGGCCTGAAAGGCGCCCGCGCCGAGGCGATGATCGTCATCCTGATGTTCGCTTTCGGCCATGGCTGCGTTGCCGATCCGCTCTATCCCTGGATCTCGCAGGTGCTGACCGACGAGCGCATCACCAGTGCCGAGGCGCGCGGACAGCGCCTCGAGCGCAAGGCGCTGACCTGGCTCGATCACGTGCTGGCACGACCGCTGCCGGGAGGCGAGGCATGACCGACTCGAAGCCCGCAACCTCGCCAACGGCCGGAGGCGGGGCAAACCCGGCCAGCGGCTGCGTGGCCCCGTGTCCGGCGGCCAAGTCATACGCAACCGCGGAAGAAGCGGCGATTGCCGCCATGAAGGAGGCAAATCCGAAGTCGGTGGCTGAGGGACGTGAGTATGGAGGATGGGTGAGGAAGAACAGCGACGGCACTTTTTCGTATGATCCTCCCGTAAAAGGTTCCAAGGATGGCCTAACAAACATGCCTGCAAAGGGTGCATCGGATGTAGTCTGGTACCATACTCATGGAGCTGCCGATCCAGGTTATGATAACGAAAACTTCTCCGGTGCGACGGGCGACAAGGGCTACAGCAAGGCAAACAACGCCACCGGCTATGTTGCCACACCGAGTGGAGCCATCAAAAAATACGACCCGTCGACCGATACTGTCACCGTCTTAGGCGATACCGCCCCACCCTAAAATTCGGGAGTCTTCGACATGATGCATTGTAACATCAAGCTCTTACACCTTCGGCAGGGGCAGATATGAAAAACTTGCTCTTTATATCTCTCATACATCTGATACAAAATCCGGAGATATACCACCAAAAGCAAGTTAGAGTAGTCGCTTTTGCATCCATGGAGTTCGAGAGTAAGGCTATCTATGTTTCTAAGGAGGATCTTGATAACGCTGTGACGAAGAATGCTATTTGGTTAGAAGCCAGCATTACGGAAGAAACGCGGCGTCTGCATAGAAAGTATGTGATAGTTGAGGGAAGTTTTAATAGGGACAACCTTGGACACCTCCAGATGTATTCTGGAGCGATCGAAAACATTACGAGAATTGATCTATGGAAAGGTGACCGCAGGTCAGATTGACCCTTTCGGTGTCGTCTCGAGCCTTTGCTGCGGTCGTTCTGCATTTAGGCCTACGCCAAAAACCGCCGGGCAATGACGCCCGGCGGTTGCTATCGTTGCCTGTACGGTCCGGTCAGCGCATCACATAAACGATCCGGCGCGAACTCGGCTCGACCAATACCGGCTGGTTGTTCACATTGACGTAGCGGTATTCATAGTCGGGAATTTCGCGCAGTTCGACAGTTTCGGGCAGGCTCGCGCCGACCACGACTTCACCCTCCAGAAACACGGGATCGCCCCGGTTGGAGGTGACATAGGTGCGTACCTCGGGCGGAGGCTCCGCTGCAGCGCCCGTGGCGCCGCCGAGAGCCACGCCGGCAACGCCGCCGACAGCCGCACCGACAGGGCCGCCTATGATGGCGCCGGTAACCGCGCCCGTAGCGCCTCCGACGACTGCGCCTTCTGCGCCGCCGTCACCGGACGGGGCCGTGATCACCCTAACGGAATCGGCTGGGCGCTCCGTCAGAACCACCTGTTGGCCGCCGAAATTGCCTGTCAGGTAGTCGGAATAGACCCAGCCCTGACCACCGGCTTCGGCTACGGAGCACCATTTGCTGCCCGCGATGCAGCCATTCAACGTCGTCGCCTGCCCGGCGCCGAGCACCCCGATGACAGGATGGTTCGGACCTGGACCCGCGCGCACGTTGAGATCGGTGGTTGCGGTGACCGATGTCTGCGCAAGTGCGGAAGCCGACATTGCGAACAATGCGGCGGCCGCGGCGGAAATCAGAAGTTTCGGTTTCATGGCTAAAGACTCCGTCGATTCGATTGCATCGTCCCGTCTGGTACTAAACGGGACCGAACCGGTTCTGTTCCCGCCAAGGCAGGACTGCGGGCTGACGGATCATTACGCCTGTTTTACAGCCAAACCGGCGGGATCAGCGCCGATCGGTCAGCCGTCCGTGCACGAAACGGAGCTTGGCCGCCGCGCGTTCCGAGATGACGAACGGTCCGGTCGGCGGGATCATGTCGTGGCGAGCTTGACGGCAACCTGCCTTGCAACCGCATCGCCTGAGAGCCTTGCGCCGCCGCAAGTCTGGATCAGCGAGCCGGCCAGCGCCTCCCCCGCGAACCAGATGCGTTCGGCGACCGGCTCCATCAGTGTATTGCGCGCACCCGCCCGGCCCGGCCTTGCCGCGGCATAGGCACCCCGGACGAAGCGCTCGCCGCCCCAATTGGTCATTGTAGCGCGGCCGACATGCTTTCGCACGCCGCTGCCGAAAATCCCGCAGAGCCTGTCGGTGACGAAATCGACGCCGGCCGCCTCGCCAGCCGCGGACATTTCCCAGGCAAAGTCTCCGCCAACGAAGCCGACCATGAGATCGGTGTCGAACGGAAAGCACAGGAAATAGATGTCGTGACGAGCCCGCCTTTCGATCAGCAGGTCGTCGAAGGGCGACAATCCGAGCCGGGTTCCCCTGATCTCGACAGGCAGCTTGGTCAGCATCCCCATCGGCAGGTCGAAGAATGCCTCCATGACAGCGTCGGGCAGAACCGGCGAGAATTCGATCTCCTCGAACGCCAAGACCGCCGGCGAAACCGTGACGATGACGGCTCTGGCGCGGATCGTCCCGCGATCGGTGACGCAGGCGACGCCGGGCGCATCCCAAATGATTTTCCGCACCGGCGTCGACAACTCGACCGGAACATCGGCCCCGAACTGCGCGACCAGCGCGCCAAACCCTTCCTTGGTGAAGTAGTTCGGGTCGAGATCGGCCGCCGCGCGAAAGTCCTCGATCGATATCTCGTCGTAGTCCTGGCCAAAATCCATAGGCCCGGCAAATGTAGCCGCCGCTCGCGGCGCGCGGCCGGAGGCAAGCAGCAACGACACGGCGCCATCGGTCCCGCGCCACTTTTGCAGCGCCGCCGACATCTCGTAGTCGGCGCGCTGCATCTCCGCCTCTTCTTCTTCCAAGGCCTTGCGTTTGCCGTAGTAGAGGTGGTCGGCATTCATGTCGTGATGGTGAAGGGTCCAGCCGGCGGCTTCGGCTTCCGGAAAATAGGGATTGCGGTCCGCAGCATGAATCCAGGCGCAGCCGATGTCGAAGGGCACGCCGAAATGCTCCGTCGAGGTCCATGCCCTGCCGCCGATACGGTTCATCGCCTCCAGAACAGTGAAGCTAAGCCCCGCGCTCCGCAGGGTCTTGGCGGCGGCGAGACCGGCAGAACCAGCCCCGACAATTGCGACATCAACGTCTGTCATGACTTATTGAGCCCCTTGCCACATTATATACTTGATCGTAGGGAAGTTCTTCGGCGTTCGCCAGCGGTCCGGCGCCAGTATTGTCTTGGCGGCGGCGAGGTGCGATTGGCCGGCAGGCGCCCTTCGGGGACTGATTCGGGCAAACCAGGAGAACATCATGGCAATTTTTGCCAAAGGAAAAATTTTCGCCGCCGCATTCGCCATGCTCGGCGCGGCGGCAGGCGGCGCCGAGGCCGCCACCTGCGGTAACAAGGCAGCCGGCTTCGAGAACTGGAAGCAGGAATTCAAGCAGGAAGCCGCCGCCCGCGGCATCGGCGGCAATGCGCTGCAGGCGCTGGACAACGCCAGATATGCGACCAAGACCATAAATGCCGACCGCAACCAGAAAAGCTTCAAGCTGTCCCTCAGCCAATTCATGGCAAAGCGCGGCGGCAAGACGATCGCCTCGAAGGGCAAGAGCCTGAAGAAGCAGAATGCGGCGCTGTTCGCCAGGATCGAGCAGCGTTACGGCGTCCCGGCTGGGCCTCTGCTGGCAATCTGGGGTATGGAGACCGGCTTCGGAGGTTTCCTCGGCAACCAGAACACCGTCTCCGCGGTAGCAACGCTTGCCTATGATTGCCGCCGCACGGAATTCTTCACCAACCAACTCTATGCCACGTTGCAACTCGTCCAGAACGGCACGCTGAGCCCGTCGGCGATCGGTGCGGCGCATGGCGAGATCGGACAGACGCAGTTCCTGCCGGTCAATGTGCTGAAATACGGCGTCGACGGCGACGGCAATGGCCGAATCGATATGGTCAGATCGAAGGCCGACGCGCTCGCCTCGACCGCCAATTTCCTGCGCGGCCATGGCTGGCGAGCCGGCGGCGGCTATCAGCCTGGCCAAGCCAATTACGGGGCGATCCAGGGCTGGAACTCCGCCAGCGTCTACCAGCAGGCGATAGCCATCATCGGCGCAGAAATCGACGGCCAGTAAGCTTCAGATGCCGCGGCGCCGGGTTGGACCCGGCGTTCGGCTTATCGCGCTTCGATCCTGTAGGAACATCCCGCAAGCGTCTTGCCCGGATGGGGTATCGACTGTCGACACGTTGAGCGTGATCCGCGTCTCAAAGACCATCCCGAGATCCTCTTCCTTCGTCTCAAGGACGACTTTCTCGCCGAGGAATTTGCCGACTGTGGCGATCTCGGGCGTGATTCCGAGCTTTTTCGCCAGTTCGTCCGGGGCGACAGCGTCGAGCACTGCCATCGGGCCTGACGCTGTGAAGGCCACTGTAGCGGCCTCGTGCGCGAAAACGCGGATAGGCGCGGGCAGGCGGTATTCCTTCAGGAACGGATTGTCCGAGGCGATCTCCTGCCAGCCGAGCGTCTCCGCGGCCCCCGGTTCGCCGCCAACCAGAAGGCAAAGCTGTTATAGTTCCGCGCATCAACACGGCACTCGATCAGCGACGCCAGATCGATGGCGGAGGGGTCGAACTCGACGGCGGTGGCCGATGCAGCGCACGCCGAAAAGATCAGCGCGACGGTTCAGCGGCGCATGGACCTCAACCTTTTCGGTTGCGCGCGGCAAGCGTCCTGAGACGCAGCGCGTTGAGGCGGATGAACCCTTCGGCGTCCTTCTGGTCGTAAGCGCCGCGATCGTCCTCGAAGGTGACCAGCGCATCGGAATAGAGCGACTTTTGCGAGCGGCGGCCGGTGACGATGACATTGCCCTTGTAGAGCTTCAGCCGCACCTCGCCCTCAACATCCTGCTGGCTTTTGTCGATCAGCGCCTGCAGCATTTCGCGCTCGGGCGAAAACCAGAAGCCGTTGTAGATCAGCTCGGCGTAGCGCGGCATCAACTCGTCCTTGAGATGCCCCGCGCCCCGGTCGAGCGTGATCGATTCGATCGCGCGGTGCGCAGCGATCAATATGGTGCCGCCTGGCGTCTCGTAGACGCCCCGCGACTTCATGCCCACGAAGCGGTTCTCGACCAGGTCGAGCCGGCCAATGCCGTTGTCGTGGCCAAGATCGTTGAGCGCGGCCAGCAATGCTGCCGGCGAAAGCTTATTGCCGTTCAGCGCAACCGCGTCGCCCTTCTTGAATTCCACAGTGATCTCGGTGACCGCGTCAGGTGCATCCATCGGCGAGATGGTGCGCTGGTGGACGAATTCCGGCGGCTCGCTCCACGGGTCCTCCAGCACCTTGCCCTCGGAAGAGGAGTGGAGAAGATTGGCGTCGACCGAAAATGGCGCGTCGCCCTTCTTGTCCTTGGGCACTGGGATCTGGTGCTGCTCGGCAAAATTCAGGAGATCGGTGCGCGATTTGAATGACCAGTCGCGCCACGGAGCGATGACCTTGATGTCCGGGTTAAGCGCGTAGGCGGAAAGCTCGAAGCGAACCTGATCGTTGCCCTTGCCGGTGGCGCCGTGCGCGATCGCGTCAGCGCCGGTTTCCCTGGCGATCTCGACGAGATGCTTGGAGATCAGCGGCCGGGCGATGGAGGTGCCCAGCAGGTAGGTGCCTTCATAGACTGCGTTGGCGCGAAACATCGGAAAGACGAAATCGCGGACGAACTCCTCGCGCACATCCATGACCCGGATGTCCTTGATGCCGAGCATCTCGGCCTTCTTGCGGGCCGGCTCCAGTTCGCCGCCCTGACCGAGATCGGCGGTGAAGGTCACGACCTCCGCGCCCAATTCGGTCTGCAGCCATTTCAGGATGATGGAGGTGTCGAGACCGCCGGAATAGGCGAGCACGACCTTCTTCACGTCTTTCCACTTGGACATTTTTTTCCTCGATCTCGCATGGCGCCTATAGGCTGTCGGGCGCGATGTTTATCAGGAATGCCGGGCCGGGCAAGGCCTGGCAACTACGCAGGTCAAAGCGACATTCAATAAACTTTTAACAGATCTGGCGAAGACTTCGCGCCCGATGACTCAACTCGCCGAAATCATTGAAGGGGCTGCCGGACCGGCCGCAAAACGGATTGCCGGGCGTCGGTGGCTGGGCATTTGCACGGCCGCCTTCCTGCTGGCTGGAGCGCTCTCGGTCATGGCCAGCGACCGTTGGGAAGAAGCCGGAAGCGGCGCCGTCGCCATACTGCCGGTTCCATTGAAGGCAGCCGCCATCAATGGCGGTTCGTTTTCCTGTGCCGAACGCCGCTGGAGCTTTCGCCTGCGCGCCGAGACCACGCCGGCGGCTCCCCGCCGGGAGACAACCGTGGTAGTTGCGATAGATGGCGCCGATTTTCCCGCAAAGGCCAACCGGAGTCCCGGCGTTGTGACGGTCGCAGTTCCGTTCGAAATGCTTGACCTTCTGAAGGCGGGCAACAGGCTCTCCTTCGCATTCGACGGGGAGCCCGCCACGGTTTTTTCGCTGAGAGGGTCGCGCGCAGTACTCGACGCGGTCGCGCCACGTTGCAGCGCAGTCGACATGTCGGCCTATCAAAGCGTCGCTCTCTCGGAAACGGATCAGGCCATCGGAACCGCGGCAAAACTCATGGCCGAAGAAGCAGCATTGTTTCGCGAGGCGACCGGCAAACAGCCGGTCCTCGCGGCGGCCTCGGTCAAGGTCGTGGCGGACGCCGAGATGGTCTTTGCCTCGCTTTGCGGGTCCGACCGCTATTACGGCGAGTCGGGCTGCACGCTGAGCGGCTTTGCCCGGCAGGGCGTGAGCGGAGATTGGCGCGAGGTTTACAACAGCGAAGGCGTGGCGCTTTACCTCGACACGAAAACCTCGGCCGACGGCTGGCCCGATCTTGCCACGTTGGCCGAAGGTGGCAGCGCGGAGCCGAGTCATTGGATGTGGAACGGCCTTGCCTACGAGATCCGCGAGCCCGCTATCGCAAAAGATGCGGAGTTGCGGGGCGCAGTCCAGTAGTTGCCTGTGATATCTGTCGGAACGTGTTCAGCGTCTCCGCGGCTTTAGCTGGATCCACAGGTCGTAAGCCGCAAGAACAAGCCCGATGCAGACCGCCGCCGCAAGGTCGACGCGCGGCACGAACCACAGCACGACGCCGAAAAAGGCCAGCAGGGATAGGAAGGCGAGCAGTGCGAAGAGCCGTTTTCTGGTCATGCCGAAGTCTCCGGTGCCGTTTGCCCGCCTATCAGCCGTAAATTAGGTTCGGCAGCCAATAAACGATCTGCGGAAAGATGTAGATCAGCACCATGCACAGGATCACGATCAGCATGTAGGGCATCATGCCGCGGAAGATCTCCGAGAGCTGCACATGCGGCGGCGCGATGCCTTTCAAATAGTAGGCCGACATCGCCATTGGCGGCGACAGGAATGCGGTCTGCAGATTGATCGCCACAAGAATGCCGAAGAATAGCGGATCGATGCCGAAATGCGGCAGCAGCGGCAGGAAGATCGGGATGAAGATGACGATGATCTCGGTCCACTCCAGCGGCCAGCCGAGGAGGAAGATGATCAGCTGCGCGACGATCAGGAACATCAGCGGCGACATGTCGAGGCCGGTGACGAACTCGCTGATGAACTGCTGGCCGCCGAGATAGGCGAAGATCGACGCGAACGTCGCCGAGCCGACGAACAGCCAACACACCATCGCCGTCGTGCGGGCGGTGAGATAGACGCTCTCCTTCAACCGCTGCCAGGTCAGGGCGCGATACGCCACCGCAAGCAGCAGGCCTCCGAGCGCGCCGATCGCCGCTGCCTCGGACGGAGTCGCCAGCCCGAAGAGGATAGCGCCGAGAACCGCGAGGATAAGAAAGGCCAGCGGCACGAAGGACGTGAACATCATCCAGCTGATCTCAAGGAACGAATGGTCGCCGACCTGCTCCTTGGTAGGCTTCGGCGCGAGATGTGGCTGCAGAACGGCCTTGCCGACGACATAGACGAGATAGAGCCCCGCCAGGAACAGGCCGGGCAGAAGTGCGGCCGCATACATGCGCACGACCGAAACGCCAGACGTCGCCGCATAGACGATCAGCAGGATGGACGGCGGTATGAGGATGCCGAGCGTGCCGCCCGCGCAGATGACGCCGGACGCATATTTGACGTCGTATTTCGCCTTCAGCATCGCCGGAAAGGCCAGCAGACCCATCAGGGTGACGACAGCGCCGACAATGCCGGTTGCGGTAGCGAAAAGCGTGCAGGTGATGAGCGCCGCGACCGCCATCGAACCGGGAACGCGCCGCGTGGCGATGAACAGTGTGTTGAACAACCTGTCGACAATATTGGCGCGTTCGACGATGTAGCCCATGAACAGAAACAGCGGAATCGCGGTCAACACGTCGTTCGACATGACGGAATAGGTCTGGTTCACGAACAGGTCGAAGATGCGGTTGTTGAAGAAGCCGCCGACCCAGGATTCGGTCAGCGTCCAGCTGTCGGCGCCGGATTCGACCGCGCGCTCGTAGGTGCGCCACATACGGCCCGCGTCGAAATAGGCGTAGTAGCCGAAGGCGACGCCCAGCGCCATGAGCGTGAAGGCGACGGGAAAGCCGAGGAAGATCGCCAGGATGAGGATGAGGAGCATGCCGACGGCAACTTGGGGATCGGTCACTGGTCGTCGTCCCTCTTATTGTCCTTCGGCTCGTAGCCTGACGGAATGTCGACTGCCTCCCCGCCGTGCTTGAGCACGTCGAGCGTTTGCGCCTGCATCAGGACCTTTTCCAGCTCCTCCACATCCTCTTCTGCCCGGACCCATTCGCCCGTACGCAGGCATATGATGCAGCGGAACACCTGCGCGAGGCCCTGCAGGAAGAGCAGGATTCCGGCCGCGATGATGACCGATTTGAACTGGAAGATCGGGATTCCGGCGGGGCTGTTGGAACTCACCTCCAGATAGCCCCAGGAGCGCGCTGAATATTTCCAGCCGGCAAAGACCAGCGCCAGCACGCCGGGAAAGAAAAACAGGAAGTAGAGCACAAGCTCGACGGCCGCCTGCGTGCGCGGCTGCCACAGCCGGTAGATGAAGTCGCCGCGCACATGGCCGTCACGCGAGAGCGTGTAGGCGCCCGCCATCATGAACAGGGTGCCGTAGAGCATGTAGCTCAGGTCGAATGCCCAGGGCGTCGGCGCGTTGAAGGCGTAGCGCACGACGACCTCGTAGCCGATGCCGAATGCCATCACGATGATGCACCAGGCGAAGACCTTGCCGAACCATGCCGACAGGTCGTCGGCAAACCGAATATAGCCTTCCATGAAAATTCGCCTCAGCACACGTCGAAGATGATGACGGAGCGAAAGGATGCGCTCCGTCACGAGGCCTCAAAAATCGAGCGCCTCAGATTTTGTCCGGGAAATAGTGCTGATAGGCAAGTTTGTAATCCGGCGCGTTGAGCAGGCTGTAATAGACCACGCGCTCGCACCAGGCCTTCTGACTGTCGACCACCTTCTTGAAATAGGGATCTTCCATCAAGGGCGGCAGGATTTTGTCCCAGGCCTCGAGTTGCGCCTGCAGCACCGAGTCGGGCGTGCGCTTCACGTTGACGCCGGATTCGGTCTGCAGCTTCTGCAGGTCGGTCGAATATTGCTGCATCGCCAGCGCGTAATTGGCCAGGTGCGCCGATTCGACGCCGTATTTCAGGATCGCCTGAAGATCCGGATCGAGGCTCTCGAACGTGTCCCTGTTGAAGATGTATTCGAACGATTCGCTCGCCTGGTGGTAGGAGGCCAGCATGTAGTTCTTGGCGACGTCCTGTGCGCCGAAGCGCATGTCGGAAGTCGGGTTGTTGAACTCGAAGCCGTCGATGACGCCGCGTTCCATGGCAGGCACGATTTCGCCGCCGGGAAGCTGCGCGACCGACGCGCCCATCGACTGGAACAGGTCGGCCGCGAGACCGACGGTGCGGTATTTCAGGCCCTTGAGCTGGGCGGCGTCGGTAATCTCACTCTTGAACCAGCCGAGCGGCTGGGCCGGCATGCCGAAAGACAGGAAGCCGACAATGTTGAGGCCGAGAATGTCTTGCGTCAGTTCGCGGTAAAACTCGTTGCCGCCGCCATGGTAAAGCCAGGCGATCATCTGGTTGGCGTCGCCGCCGAAGACCGGGCCCGTGCCGAACAGCGAGGCGGCCTTGTTCTTGCCGTACCAGTAGACCGGCACGGTGTGGGCGGCGTCGATCGTTCCGTCATGGCAAGCGTCCTGGACCTGAAACGCGCCGACGACCGCGCCCGCGGGCAGAAGATCGATTTTCAGGCGGTTGTTCGACATCAGCTGCACGCGCTCGACATACTGCGCGGCCATTTCCTGGAAGATATCGGAAGCCGGCCAGGACGACTGCATCTTCAATACCATCGGCGCCTGGGCAAGTACGGCCGGCGCGGCGAGCGTCCCGGCAGCCGCCGCGCCTGCGACCGTGGAGTGTTTCAGGAACTTTCTGCGAGAAATCTTTCTGGTGGTCATCATATCCTCCCGAGATATTTTGATTTTCGCCGTTCAGCGCGAGCAGAATAGGCCATATGAAGTCCGATGCAAGCGGCTGGTGCGACTCCTCGCCGCAACCATCAGGTGTGAAACTTCTGCTTCGACTGACGCCGCCGGCCAAGGCGTTTGGGGCCGTCGAGCGCTTGCGGCGCGGGCATCCGCGCTGTAGCGTGCGCCGCTTTCCACACGAGGCGCGCCCACATGGCTTTCGTTCCCGATGCCGCAATCATCATCCAGTTCGCCATCGCGACCTTCATCATCGCGATCACGCCCGGACCCGACATGACCCTGTTCGTCGGGCGGGCGCTGTCGGAAGGACGCGCCGCGGGGTTTGCCTGCATGTTCGGCGCGATGACCGGCATCGTCATTCACACGGCGCTGGTGGCGCTCGGGCTCTCGGCGCTGATCGTCGCCTCGCCGCAGGCGTTCCTGGTGCTGAAGATCTTTGGCGCCGGTTATCTGGTGTGGCTGGCCTATCAGGCGATCCGCAACGGTTCGGCCTTCTCGCCTGAAAAGAAGGCCGGCTCAGGCCGCGGCCTGTTTCAGAACTGGGCGACCGGCCTCGGCATCAACCTCATGAACCCGAAGATCATCCTGTTCTTCATGACATTCCTGCCGCAATTCGTTTCGGCAAGCGATCCGAGCGCCTCGGGCAAGTTGTTCTTCCTCGGCTTGCTGTTCATCGTGCTTGCGCTCCCGATCACTGCGCCGATGGTGATCGCCGCCGACAAGTTCGCCGGGCTTCTGAAGAAGAATCCGACCGTGATGCGGGTGGTGGATTACCTGTTCGCGGGTGTGTTCTCGGCCTTTGCGCTCAAGATCCTGACGGCGCAGGCGAAGTAGCCCGCCGATCGGGTCATGCCTCGCCGTGTCCGGCGATCATCATGGCTTCGAGCGCCAGGCGATCGACCTTCTTCATGCGCTCGGATTCCGACTTGAGCTGGCCGCAGGCGGCGAGGATGTCGCGGCCGCGCGGCGTGCGGATCGGCGAGGCATAGCCGGCATTGTTTATGTAGTCGGCGAATTTTTCGATCGTTTCCCAATCCGAGCACTGGTAGTTCGTGCCGGGCCATGGATTGAAGGGGATCAGGTTGATCTTGGCCGGAATGCCGCGCAGCAGTTTTATCAGCGCCTTGGCGTCTTCGATCGAATCGTTGACGTCTTTCAGCATCACATATTCGAACGTTATTCTCTTCGCGTTCGACAGGCCGGGATAGGCACGGCAGGCGGCGATCAGTTCGTTCAGCGGATACTTCTTGTTGATCGGCACCAAGAGGTCGCGCAGATCGTCATTGGTGGCATGCAGCGAGATCGCCAGCATGACGCCGATCTCGTCGCCGGTGCGGAAGATTTCAGGCACAACGCCGGAGGTCGACAGCGTGATGCGGCGCTTCGATAGGGAAAGCCCGTCGCCGTCGGAGGCGATCAGCAACGCCTTCTTGACCTCCTCGAAATTGTAGAGCGGCTCGCCCATGCCCATCATGACGATGTTGGTGATCTTACGGCCCTCGGCCGGAACGATCGCGCCGTCCGGCGTGCCGCGCTCGGGAAAATCGCCGAGCCGGTCGCGCGCCGTCATCAGCTGGGTCAGGATTTCCTCGGCCGTCAGATTGCGCACCAGCTTCTGCGTGCCGGTGTGGCAGAATGAGCAGGTAAGCGTGCAGCCGACCTGGCTGGAAATGCACAGCGTGCCGCGGCCTTCTTCCGGAATGTAGACGGTTTCGATCTCGACCGGACGCCCCGCGCCGCGCGGCGGAAAGCGAAACAGCCATTTGCGCGTGCCGTCATTGGAGATCTGCTCCTCGACGATCTCCGGCCGGGCGATGGTGAAATCCCGCTCCAGCGCCGTGCGCAGATCCTTGGAGATGTTGAGCATCTCGGAAAAATCCGAAACGCCGCGCACATAGAGCCAGTGCCAGAGCTGCTGGACGCGCATTTTCGCCTGGCGCTCGGGCACGCCGGCCGAAACCAGCGCCTCGCCGAGTTCGGCGCGCGACAGGCCTATCAGCGACCCTTTTGCCGACATCGCTGCGCGGGCGCGCAGCATGTCGCGCGTGGGATTGGCGGTGAGATCAAGCGAAAGGGTCATGGCGACGCCATATGGTGGGCCGAAGCCGGTTTGTCTAACTTTGCTGCGCACATATCACGGCGAGGCGGCTGCGTCACGCCGGAGCGGGAACGCGAAAGGGCCGGACGACGGTCCGGCCCTTCTGAACCAACCAGCGTTCGGTTACTTGCAGCTGGCGATCGAACTCAGCGCCGCCGAAATGCCTTTCAGCGAGAATGCGTAGTTGGTCGGGTTGCCGCGTCCGGACTTGGCCGCGACCTTCATATCGGAACCGGCCTTCATCGCCGCGATCAGCAGTGGCTCTTCCGCCGCGTTCTCCACCCAGGCAGACTTGCCGCGGGTGAACATGGAAAAGGACTTGTCGCCGACGGTGACCGAGACCTTGGAATTTTCCTGGAAGTCATAAGAGGCGATGAACTGCGGCTCGAAGGAAACATCCTGGCCCGGCCGCTGGCTGACGAAGAAGAATATGTCGCCGTGGTCAAGCGTGGCCGGCTGCTTTTCGGTCGGCACGGTCAGCACATAGCAGACCTTGCCGTTGTTCGCCTGATAACTGTAGGTGCCCCAGGCATTGTGCTGGCCGATCTTTGTGGCCGACTGGGCCAGCGCCGGCAGGGCGCTCGCAACCAGGATCAGGCTCGAAATCGTCGCAATCAATCCGCGCATCGTATTTACCGTTTCCCTGTCTTTCGCATGAATGCGAGGGCAGGCCGGATCCAGGCCCTGCCATTGGTTCATTTTGATTTAATCTGGGTTACCAAATGGTGAACCGCGTTCCAAAAAAGGATCCGTTTCGGCCATTTTGGCACTACCGCCATCCTCACGCCATGGCCGTTTGCACGGCCTGGCGCTTTGTCCCATGTGCTGTTCAAGACGGGAAAAGCGGCAAGAGTTTGACTTTTCATTTCAAGACGCAACAGCGCGTCAGCGCTTGTGGCGCGGCAAAGTGCGCCGCGTCAATCCAGTTCGGCAAGCGCCTTCCTGGCGGCAAGGCGGTGAGCCGGAGTGATGTGCGCCTTCACGGCGGCGATCGCGGCGGTGAGCACCGCGATGTCGTCGGTGAAGCCGAGGCCGAGTATGAAATCGGGAATGGTGTCGGCGGGCAGTATGAAGTAGGCGAGCGCCGCAAGTAGTGTACCCTTGGCGCGCAACGGCGTGCGGCGATCCAGCGCGCAGTAATAGGAGGCGACCACCTCGTCCATGAACGGCACCTGTCGCGCCGCCCGCTTGGCGGTCTGCCAGAACCTTGCCCGCACATCGTTCTCGGGATTGTCCTTGCCTCCGCCGAACATGCGGAAGCCGAAATTATTTGCCGTAGCCATGCCCGTGCCTCCTAGACATGCGAAATGTGGGAAACGGCTAACCTGTTCGCAAGATGCCGTTGTCCATGATGTGCGGCGCCGGGCCCGGCGATGCGGCAAGCACACTCTTGTTACGCTTTAGTTTCTCTCTGGCGCTTTCCAGCCGCCATGCTATCGAGTTCATCCTTATCCGGTGACGGTCAAATGATCGCAAAGGCCCACACAAGCATACTTTTCGTCTGCCTCGGCAACATCTGCCGCTCGCCGCTGGCCGAAGGTGTGTTCCGCGCCGTCGTGGCGGCGCGTGGCGCCGAAAACGCCTATCTCATCGATTCCGCCGGCACGGGAGGCTGGCACCACGGCTCCGCGCCCGATCCGCGCTCCATCGCGATCGCCGCCAGCCACGGCATCGATATTTCGGCGCAGCAGGCGCGCAAGATTGTGCCCGAAGACTTCCATCGCTTCGATCTTATCCTCGGGATGGACCGGTCGAATGTCGAAGACCTTGAGGCGCTGGCTCCGGCGGACGCGAAAGCCCGAGTCCTGCTGTTTCTCGATTTCGCCGAAGGCGCTTCCGGCGAGGTGCCAGACCCCTATTACGGCGGAGTGGACGGGTTCTCCGCGGTTTACCGCATGGTTCGCCAGGCTTCCGAAAGACTGGCCGACAGGCTGGAGCGCGGATCGGCGCCGGTGAGCGGCCATACCTCTTCGACCACATAGGGCCCGCCGCCGACCGAATCGCGCGACGACATCAGAACGAAGCGCCCCACCTTGAACGGCATTGTCGAGAAATTGCCGCGAGCCGAAAGATATTGCGCCACATCGAGCGGATTGGGATTTCTCAGCCGGGCCAGCGTGACATGCGGCATGAATTTGCGTGGATCGGCGGCGATACCGATACGCTGGCAGATGCGCTCGATTTCAGCCTGCAGCGCGTTGAGATCGGGCGATGCGGTGACGCCGGCCCAGATAGCGTGCGGTTTTTTCGAGCCGAACGCCCCGACGCCGGACAGGGCCAGCGAGAAGGCCGGCCGCCGCACCCGATCGAGCGCGTTGGCGATTTCGTCGGCGACATGGCCTTCGACATCGCCGATGAAGCGGAGCGTGATGTGGTAATTTTCGACGTCCACCCAGCGCGCTCCGGGCAGGCCGCCGCGGAGCAGGGAGAGGGACAGTGCGGCATCGCGGGGAATTTCGAGGGCGGTGAAAAAGTCGCGGCATGGCCAGGCTCCCTTCATCGAATCGAAATCTCGAGACCAGCGAATCACCGATCCGGACAGGCCGCAAGCGGTTTATTGGTCACATTCGCTCAACATTTTTTTCCGACGCGATGTTCCCCTCCGCCGTCTCAGGAATTGTCCGGATCTGCGGCGATCAGCTTTTCCACTGCCGGCAGGAAGCGCTCGACCATGCGATCGATGCCGGCTGCATTCGGGTGCATCCCGTCTTCCAGGAGAAAGCTCCTGTCGGCGGCGACGCCGTCGAGAAAGAACTGATAGAGCGGCACGCCATGCTTTTCCGCCAGGCGCGAATAGATGCCGTCGAAGGCGTCGGCATAGTCCGGTCCGAGATTCGGCGCGGCGCGCATGCCGGCCAGGAGAACGGTGATATTCCGCGCCTTCAGCTGCGCAATCATCTCGTCGAGGTTCTTTTCGGTGATCTTGGGTGAGACACCGCGCAGCATGTCGTTTGCACCAAGCTCCAGAATGACCAGGTCGGTCCCATCCGGCACCGACCAATCGAGCCGTGCGAGGCCGCCGCCGGTCGTGTCGCCCGAGACTCCGGCATTGCCGATCACGACATCGTGACCTCTGGCGCGTAGTGCCTTTTCAAGCTTTTCGGGGAAGCTTTCGCCCGGATTGAGTCCGTAGCCCGCCATAAGGCTGTCGCCAAAGCCGACGATTTGATGCGGCTCGGCCATGACCGGAGATAAAAATGAGAACCAGACGAGAATGGCAACGAGCAAAGCCAGAGCCGGACGTTTGAATGCCATGACCAACAACCCATATGACGAAAGCGCTTCCGGCTTCGTCCCCTCCATATAGGACAGATTTTCCGTGACAGAACCCGTCATCCATCTGAAGGACGTGTCGCTGACACTCGGCGAAGGCGCATCCTCCGTTCACGTGCTGAAAGGCGTCAGCCTCGACGTCTCTCCCGGCGAGGCCACCGGCATTGTCGGGCCCTCCGGCTCCGGCAAGTCGACGCTACTCATGGTGCTGGCCGGGCTGGAGCGGGTCGACGCCGGAATAGTTCGCATCGCAGGCGAAGTCCTGAACGGCAGGAGCGAAGACCAGATCGCGGCTTTTCGCGGCCGCAACATCGGCATCGTCTTCCAGTCCTTTCACCTGATTCCCAACATGACGGCGCTGGAAAACGTCGCCGTGCCGCTGGAGCTTGCCGGCCGCAGGGATGCGTTCGCCATAGCCGCGCGCGAACTGGAATCCGTCGGCCTCGCAGATCGCGTCACCCACTATCCGGGCGAATTGTCGGGCGGCGAACAGCAGCGCGTGGCGATTGCCCGGGCACTGGCGCCCGAACCGCGCATCCTGATCGCCGACGAGCCGACCGGGAACCTCGACCAAGCGACGGGCAGGCAGGTGGCTGACCTGCTGTTCACCAAGGCGCGCGAGCGCGGCATGACGCTGGTCCTGGTGACGCACGACCCGGCGCTGGCATCGCGTTGCGCGCGGCAGGTCTCGATGCGCTCCGGACGGATCGAAGCTTCTCCGCTGGTTGCGGTGTCGGCCTGATGCCGTTTTCTCAAACGCTGAAACTCGCCATTCGTTTCTCGCTGCGGGAAATGCGCGGCGGGCTTTCCGGCTTCATGATCTTCCTCACCTGTATCGCGCTTGGCGTGGCGGCGATCGGCGGCGTCAATTCGGTTGCCCGCGCCATCACCGCGGGCGTCGCCAATGAGGGCCAGACGCTCCTTGGCGGTGACATCCGGTTCGAATTGAACCAGCGCGAGATGACGGAGGCGGAGCGTGCCTTCGTAACGCAGCTTGGGGCGCTCGCCGAAAGCGCCAATATGCGTTCCATGGCGCGGCTCGAGGACGGCTCCGACCAGTCGCTTGCCGAGGTCAAGGCGGTCGATGGAGCCTACCCGCTCTACGGCGCCCTGCTGACCGAGCCGGCGCTGCCACTGGTAGAGCTGTTCGACGTAAGGGCAGGTGCTTTCGGCGCTGCGGCGCCCGATCTGTTTTTCGAGCGGATGGGTGTCGGGCTTGGTGACCGGATCAATCTCGGCGGCGCCACATTCGAACTGCGCGCCAGGATCGTGACCGAGCCCGACGCGGTGTCGGATGGGTTCGGTTTCGCACCCCGGCTGATGGTGTCGCTAGAAGGCTTGCGCGCTTCGGGCCTGATCCAGCCGGGCAGCCTGGTCGAGCACGCCTACAAGATCCGGCTTCCCGCCAACTCCACCGAGGCCGATCTCGCCGCAATCCGCGAACAGGCGACGGAGCGTTTTCCGGAGGCCGGATGGAGCGTCAGGACGCGCAGCAATGCCGCGCCGGCGCTATCCTCCAACATAGAGCGGTTTTCACAGTTTCTGACGCTGGTCGGGCTGACGGCCCTTGTCGTAGGCGGAGTTGGCGTCGCCAACGCGGTCAGCGCCTATCTCGACGGCAAGCGAGGCGTCATCGCCACCTTCAAGAGCCTCGGCGCATCCGGCGGCTTCGTGTTCACTGTCTATCTCGTGCAGATACTGATCATCGCGGGCATCGGCATCGCCGCCGGCCTGATGCTAGGCTCGTTGATGCCATTGGCCGCCGGCGCTGCGTTGTCCTCTGTCATCCCGGTACCGGCCGAAGGTGGGCTTTATCCCGCGGGTCTGGGCATGGCGGCGTTGTTCGGGGTGCTGGTCACCCTGGCTTTCGCGCTGTTGCCGCTTGGACGCGCCCGCGACGTGCCGGCGACCGCACTGTTCCGGGAAATGGGCTTCGGAGGCCGCGGCCTGCCGAAACTGGCTTACGTCGCGGTCTCGGTCTGCCTGGCCGCCGCTCTCGCGCTCCTTGCGATCTGGTTTTCCGGCGACAGAAGGATCGCCGCAATCTTCGTCGGCGCGACGATTTTCGCCTTCATAGTTCTGCGCAGCGTCGGGTTGGGCGTTCAGTGGCTGGCGAAAAAATCGCCGCGCGTTCGTTCCACCGCGCTCAGGCTGGCGATCGGCAACATCCACCGGCCCGGCGCTCTGACGCCTTCGGTCGTGCTGTCGCTCGGGCTCGGATTGACGCTCCTTGTGACGCTGGCGCTGATCGACGGCAATCTCAGGCGGCAGATCGCGGGCAGCCTGCCGGAACGTGCGCCGAACTTCTTCTTCGTCGACATCCAGGCCAGCGAGGTCGACGCATTCGCAGCACTCGTCCAGGGCGCTGCGCCGACCGGAAAGCTGATGCGCGTGCCGATGCTGCGCGGACGCATCATGGCACTGAACGGCGTCGACGTGCAGACGATGAAAGTGCCCCCAGAAGGCGCCTGGGTGCTGCGCGGCGATCGCGGCCTGACCTACTCGGCGACCATTCCTGAAAACGCCACGCTATCGCAAGGCGCATGGTGGCCAGAAGATTACGACGGCGAGCCTCTCGTATCCTTCTCGGCGGAAGAAGCCCGCGAGATCGGCCTCGCAATCGGCGATACCGTGACGGTCAATGTCCTTGGCCGCAACGTCACCGCCAGGATCGCCAATTTCCGGGAGGTGCAGTGGGAATCGATGGGCATCAATTTCGTCATGGTGTTCTCGCCCAATACATTTGCTGGAGCGCCGCATTCCTGGCTGGCGACGCTTTCGGTGGAAGGCGCCACGGCGGCCGACGAGTCGCGCATCCTGAACGAGGTGACGCGCGCCTACCCCGCCGTGACCACGGTCAGGGTCAAGGACGCGCTGGACGTGGTCAATCGGATCGTCGCGCAACTTGGGACCGCGATACGCGCAGCCGCCAGCGTGGCCCTGATCGCCTCGGTCTTGGTCCTGGCGGGTGCGTTGGCGGCCGGCAACCGCGCCCGCATCCACGACGCGGTGGTTCTGAAGACGCTGGGCGCGACTCGGCGCACGCTGATCGCAGCCTTCTCCTTCGAATACCTCCTGATCGGGCTGGCAACCGCGCTTTTCGCTCTTTTCGCCGGCGGCATTGCTGCCTGGTTCATCGTGGCGCGGATCATGACGCTTCCCTCGAGCTTCCTGCCGGAAGTGGCGGTATCGACGATCCTGTTTGCGCTGGTGCTGACGGTCGGCATCGGCCTGATCGGGACTTGGCGGGTTCTAGGGCACAAGGCGGCCCCGGTTCTGCGCAATCTTTAGAACGAGCCGTCCACGCTCGCTGTGCGTCTGCGTAGCCGAATTTGGCGCTTTGCGTTAAAGCTTCCGGCGTTCACGCAGGGTTGCGGTGTGTTACGGGGCTTGTCCTTGCCCGAAAGAAGCATCATATTCCGCCTAGGCATGCTGGAGTCCCCGCCAGCGGCGCCTGGGTCGGCGACGACCTGACACCGGACGGGGCAAAGCAATAGAGGAAATCATGGCTGACCTTCGCAATTATCAGGCACGCGCCGGGGTAGCGGGCTCCCGCGCCGGTGCCGCTATCGACGAGGGCCTGCGCGCCTATATGCTCAAGGTTTACAACCTTATGGCGCTTGGCCTCGCAATCACCGGCTTGGCCGCGCTCGGCACCGTCATGGTGGCGACGACCAATGATCCTGCAAGCGCGGTGGCCACGCTCGCCAACGGCAAGATGCTGACCAATGCCGGCGCTCTTCTCTACGGTTCGCCGCTGCGCTGGGTGGTCATGCTGGCTCCGCTCGGCATGGTCTTCTACCTGAGCGCCCGCGTTCACACGATGAGCATCTCGGCCGCCCAGACCTCCTTCTGGATTTTCGCCGGCCTGATGGGCCTGTCGCTATCGTCGATCTTCCTGGTCTACACCTCGGCAAGCATCGTGCAGACCTTCTTCATCACGGCGACCGCGTTCGGCGGGCTGTCGCTCTGGGGCTACACGACCAAGCGCGATCTGTCCGGCATGGGCACGTTCCTTGTCATGGGCGTGTTCGGCCTGATCATCGCCATGGTGGTCAACATCTTCCTGCAGTCCTCGGCCCTGCAGTTCGCCATTTCGGCGATCGGCGTGCTGGTCTTCTCGGGCCTGACCGCCTACGACACGCAGAAGATCAAGGAGATGTATTTCGAGGGCGACGACGTGCTGGTCTCCGGCCGCAAAGCCATCATGGGCGCGCTGACGCTCTATCTCGACTTCATCAACCTGTTCAGTTTCCTGCTGTCCTTCCTAGGCAACCGCGAATAGTTCGTCCTGGACTAGCAAACCAACCAAGGGCGGCCCAACGGCCGCCCTTTTCTTTTGCGCCCGCTCCTGCTTGAATTGAAGCAGAGAACGTGGGCTGCACAAATTATGAGCATTTTTATCAGAGGCGCGGTGGAGACGGACCTCGACAGGATCACCGCAATCTACGCCGATGCGGTGGAGCACGGCACGGCAAGCTACGAACTCGAACCCCCGACGAGGAGCGAGATGGGCGCGCGCTTTGCGGCGCTGACTTCATCCGGCTATCCCTATATCGTTGCGGAAGCCGATGGCGGCATTGTCGGCTACGCCTATGCCAGCGCCTTCAGACCGCGGCCCGCCTACCGCTTCATCGTCGAGGATTCGATCTATGTGGCGCCGGAGGCCAAAGGCCGGGGCGTCGGTAGGGCGTTGCTGGAGCAGCTGATCGCCGACACGAGAGCGCTCGGCTTTCGCCAGATTGTTGCGGTGATCGGCGACGGCAGGCCCGACAGCCCGTCGGTGAAGTTGCATGAGAGGATGGGATTTCGCCACTCCGGCAGGCTTGAGGGGTCCGGCTACAAGCATGGCCGCTGGCTGGACACGGTGTTCATGCAGTTGCCGATGAACGGCGGCTCGGACACCAAGCCTGATCCGGATTCGCTGGCGGAGCGCCGGTTCCGGGCGCCGTCGCGCTGAATTTATGAACGGGATCTGGTCCGGCAATTCGTCGGTTCCGCCCGACCGGGCTGGCCGACGGCTTCGCCCATGATCTGCTCCAGTGGTCCCTGCCCTGCGCGGCCGCGGCTCTCTTGACCCTTTGTCCGCGCCGATAACCGGTCAGGACTCCGGTCCCAGCTATTGAAAATTGCGCCCTTTGGGCATGACGCTGCTCGCCTTCCGTGACAGCTCCTCGTGATCGTTTGCGGCTGACGGCGTCTTTTTTCCCCATTGCGTGAGAAAATTGCGCCCTGGCGGATCCCGGCCATTTCGCCCGCCCGGACCGGCCGCGGCGGCCAGTTGAGCTTCCTCCGAGAGCTCGGCCAGCCAGTGGGAGAGATCCTCGATCTTCTCCGCCACGATATGGACGACGCCCGATTCCGATTGCAGCCGGCCGTTGACGCGAATGAAGCGTGAACCCATGACGACCGCTCGGAAGCGGTCGAAAATCCTCGGCCAGACGATGATATTGGCGACCGCCTCTTCGTCCTCGAGCGTCAGGAAAATCGCATTTCCCGTGCCCGGACGCTGCCGCACCAGCACAAGGCCGGCCACCGAAACACGTTTGCCGTCCGTCACGTCCTTGAGGCGGGTATTCGGCGTTATGCCTGCTTTGTCGAGCGAGCCGCGGAAGAAGGAAATCGGATGCGCCTTGAGCGAAAGACCAAGCGACCGGTAGTCGTGAATGACATGTTCGCCGAGCGGCATCGAGGGCAATTTCGTCCCTGGTTCGTTATCGCGCAGATGAATCTCGGGGCGCTCGAATAGCGGCAGTTTCTCGGCAGCGCTTTTTCCATCGAGCGCGCGCACGGCCCATAACGCGGCGCGGCGGTCGAGGCCGATCGAGCGGAAGGCATCGGCCTCGGCGAGCCGCTCGATTTCCGCCACATCGAGGCCTGACCGCAGCCAGACATCGCGCACGGAATCGTAGCCGAGCCCACGCCGCGCCACGAATTGCTCCATGCGCTCTTCGGAAAGCCCTTTGACCTGCCGGAAGCCAAGCCGGACTGCATGACGGGTTTTGATCACGCCTCGCATTTCAGCGTGACGCGCGGCGATCCGCGAGGGATTGAAGGGGGTCTCCTCCAGCGCGCAATCCCAGCCCGAATAGTTGATGTCGACCGGCCTGATCTCGACGCCATGCTCCTCGGCATCGCGCACGAGTTGCGCCGGCCTGTAAAAACCCATGGGCTGGGAATTCAGGATCGCTGCGCAGAAGACATCGGGATAGTAGGCCTTGAACCAGCAAGAGGCGTAGACCAGCAGCGCGAAGGACGCGGCATGACTCTCGGGAAAGCCGTACTCGCCAAAACCCTCGATCTGCTTGAAGCAGCGCTCGGCGAACTCCTGCGGATAACCCCGGGACACCATGCCCTTGATCATTCTTTCGCGATAGTTGCCGATAGTTCCGGTGCGCTTGAATGTCGCCATGGCGCGCCGTAGCTGATCGGCTTCGCCGGGCTCGAACCCGCCGGCGACGATCGCGATCTTCATCGCCTGTTCCTGGAACAGGGGTACCCCGAGCGTCTTATGCAATATCTGCCTAAGTTCCTGAGTGTGGTATTCGACCTTCTCCTTACCCTGCCGCCGCCGTAGATAAGGATGCACCATGTCGCCCTGGATCGGGCCGGGTCGCACGATCGCCACCTCGATGACGAGATCGTAGAATTCGCGCGGCTGGAGCCGCGGCAGCATCGACATCTGCGCGCGGGATTCAATCTGGAAGACGCCGATTGTATCGGCGCGGCAGATCATGTCGTAGACATTTTTGTCCTCGGCCGGGATGGTGGCCAGTTCCACCGGTCGCCCGTACGCGTCGTGGACACCGTAATGGCTTTCGAGAATATCGAAGGCGCGGCGCAGGCATGAAAGCATGCCAAGAGCCAGAATGTCGACTTTCAGAATGCCGACGGCATCGAGGTCGTCCTTGTCCCATTCGACCATCTTGCGTTCGTCCATGGCGGTTTTCATGATCGGGACGATTTCGTCGAGGCGGTCCCTGGTGATGACGAAGCCTCCGACATGCTGCGACAGGTGGCGCGGAAAACCCAGAATGTCGTTCGCGCGGGCGATCACATGCCGGGTCCGCGGGTCGGACTTGTCGAGGCCGGCCGCCTTGGCCTCCTTCTCGCTGAGTTGCGAGGAGGACCAGCCCCATATCGAACCCGAAAGGGCAGACATGACGTCGTCGGACAGACCGAGCGATTTCGAGACTTCTCTGAGTGCGGAACGGCCGCGATAGGTCACTACTGCTGCGGCCAATGCGGTGCGCTTCTGGCTGTATTTTTTGTAGATGTACTCGATGACCTTGTCGCGCTTCTCGTGCTCGAAATCGACATCGATATCGGGCGGCTCGTTGCGCTCGACCGAAATGAACCGCTCGAAAAGATGATCGATGATGTCGGGTCCCACATCGGTAATACGAAGACAGAAGCAGATGACGGAATTGGCGGCGGAGCCCCGGCCCTGGCAGAGGATATTCTGCGAGCGGGCGAATTTCATGATGTCGTGGACCGTGAGGAAATAACGCGCGTAATTCAATTTCGCGACGATGGCGAGCTCGTGCCGCAGCAGTTTTTCGATCCTTTCGGGCACGCCGTCCGGGTAGCGATCCCGGGCGCCTTCCCGGCTCAGCCGTTCGAGTTCCTCCTGTGGAGGAAGTCCGGATTCCGTCGGCTCGTCGGGATAGTTATGTTTCAACTCCGCCAGCGAAAACCTCAGCGTTTTCGCAAAGCGCACCGTCTCGGCCAGCGCTTGCGGGTAACGGCGGAAAAGACGCGCCATCTCTGCCGGCGGCTTCAGATAGCGTTCGGCATTGGCCTTCAATTCCAGACCGGCTTCGGCGACCGGAACATTCAGCCGGATGGCGGTGAGCACGTCCTGAAGCGGACGGCGCTCCGGTACGTGATAGAGGGCATCATTGACCGCCATCAGAGGCATGCGTGCCGCCGCCGCCATGCACGCCGCCTGTTCCAGCCGGAACCGGTCGTTCCCTGCATAGGCCGGCGAAACGGCGAGCCATACGGATCTTCCGAAGCGATCCTTCATGGATTTCAGAAAATCCAGCGCCTCTTCCGGCGAGGCTTCAAGATCCGCCATGATTCCAAGGGACAGGAGATCGCCCCATTCGAGAAGATCGCTACGATAGAGAACTGACGCCCCTTTCTCGCTTTCGTCCCGGATATTGGCCTGCGTAAGCATGCGGCAGAGATGACCCCAGCCCTTGCGGTCCTGTGGATAGGCCAGAATGTCCGGCGTTCCATCAGCAAAAACCAGGCGGCAGCCGGGGTGGTAGGAAAGCTTCGATTCCTCGGCCATCTTCCAGGCCCGCACGACGCCCGCCACGGTGTTTCGGTCCGCGAGACCGAGTGCGGAATAGCCGAGCAATTTTGCGGTGACCGCAAGTTCCTCCGGTTTCGACGCCCCGCGCAGAAACGAAAAATTCGACTGGACGGCGAACTCGACATAAGCGATTTTGACAGGCGCATTCATGCGAACACCCCATGCATGAACCAGCGCGGCATTTCGGCCGAAGCGCCGTAAAGGCCTCGCCGGTAAAGCCAATAGCGGCGTCCTTCCAGATCCTCTACTTTGAAATAATCGCGGGTCGGCGCGTCCTCCTCGTCTCGCCACCATTCGGCCGCGATGCGCTCCGGGCCTTCGGAGCGGGCGACCCGGTGACGCACGCGCCGCCAGCGGAAATAGGCCGGCGGTCCTTCCGGCACTTCGACGGCGCTGACTTCTATGGGCTCGGGAGGCGAAAACAGCCGGATCGGCCGCTCGGATTCCGGAGAGGCCTTCGGAGCCGGCAGTCCCGTCTGCCATCTGCCTGGACGGCGTGCTCTTTCCGGCAAAGCCTCGGCGAAAGGGGCGGCAATGATCGCGCGCTCGGGAATGTTGCTTTCCACCAGTACAGGTTTCAGCACCGCCTCCCCGCCAAGGCGGGCGCGGATGCGGTCGACGAAAAGAGCAAGATCGTCGTCGTTGCCGAGATTGCCGCCAGAGAGGTCGCCCTGCCTGATCTCGAAATGGCCGGCGGCGAGCACGGAGAGGCGCACAAGCTCGAAGCCGTAGCCGGCGTCGATATCGTTCTCCAGCGCCGTGAGCTTCTCGTGGAACAGCCGCCGTATCAGCGCTGCCTCGCGCAGCGGCCGTGACGTGCCCACCGCGATGCGCCGGACCGCGCCGTCGACCCGGAACAGCGCGAGCTGCAGGGCCCTGGCGCCCTCGCCGCGCCGCTCGAGCTCCCTGCCCAGGCTCGCCGCGAGCGTAGCCGCCAGGTGCTCGATGTCCTCGGTCAGGATGACAGGCTCGACCAGATGCCGCTCGACCGAAAGCGGCGGGGCCGGCAGCCTGGGCGAAAGCGCTTCCTCGATGCGTCCCAGCGCCTGGTCGAGCCGCAGAAGGAGCCCCTTGCCGAAGCGGCGGACGAGCGGCGCGCGGGGAGCGGCCATAACCGTGCCGACCACGCGCAGGCCAACGCTTTCCATGCTGACGATGGTCGCAGGCTGAATGCGCAAGGCCGCAAGCGGCAGCGGCGCCATGATTTCCTCTTCTTCTCCCGGCTCGACGACGCCTCCGTCGATAAAACGCGCCGCCGCCCAGGCCGCGCCCGCTGTCGAGGCTAAACCGGCGCGGACATCGAAACCCTGCTGGAAAAGCCGCGCCAGAAGATCGTCGAGCAGCGTCTTTTCGCCGCCGAAGAGGTGGGCGCAACCGGTGATGTCGAGAAACAGGCCTTCCGTCCCGTCGAGCGCCACCAGCGGCGTATAGCGGTCGCACCAGTCGGCCAGACCTCGAGCAGCCGAAAATCAGCCGCCGGATCGGCCTCGACGATTTCGACCGAAGGGTACATTGCGCGGGCATCGGCGATGCCCATGCCACGCTTCAGCCGGAGCCGCTCAGCCTGTTCGCTCAGCGCCGCGATGCGCTGCGAATTGTCTTCCCGGTGACTGACGATGAGCGGCGGCTGGCTCGCCGCCGACTGGCTCGAGCGCCAGAACCGGCCCAGACGCTGGCGAAAGATCCGGTCCGAGGGAAGGTGCGGGAACCACAGAGCGAGAATTCTCTGGCTGTCTTTCCTGAAAGGCGCGTTCATCGGGGTTCCATTCCAGTATGAATTGCAAGGAGGGGACGGCCGTGCGGCTCTTGCTGATCGTGACGGTGAAGGCGGGATGCCCGAGCGTATCCTCGAGCGGGCCGGCAAGGGTGGAGCGCGGCGCGGCGGGGGCCGACGAGACGACCAGCCGCACAGGCGCCGCGGTCGGCCAGGGCTCCGCCGACTGCCGAAGCAGGAAGACCGGCCTGCCCGCCTCCAGCGCCCGCCGGTGCAACCGCCGCGTGGCGGTCAAATCGAGCCGGTCCGGATTGCCGTGAATTTCCAGGAAGACCGCAGCAAGCTGCTTCAGTCGGGCCGCCTCCTCGGCAACCCACAATGCGTCGGTGAGTTTCGGCACCTGCGAAAGCAGAAGTTCGCCCGGCGAAAGACCGCAGAAATCGGCCACCCCCAGCGCATAGGGAAATCCCGCCTCGGTGAAGGCATCCCTGACGCCGATCCACAATATTGGCGGCCGGCTGTCCTCCCCTTCGGCGCCATGTGTTTTCAGGATCAATCCGGCCATGGCCAGCGCGAACCCGGCGGCGGCGCCGGCACCATGCATGACACTGCCGTGGATTTCGGTCAGCGCCGCCCTGGGCAGGCCGCCGCCAAGGGCCCCGTCGAACCGCGCAGCGCCCGTCGGCAGGACGTCGGCGACCGCCTGCCGGACCATCACCCCGCCCCGCCGCAGCACGCCCTGCGGCAAGGCGCATTCCCTTGGCGCGGTCCCGGCCAGAAACTCCGGCAGCGTGCCTTCGATCTTCGCGATTTTCCGGCGCAGGGCAAAAACGGTTTCCTGCGCCAAGGCGGATGTCGCCATGACGGTCTGCCTTCCCGGGGCCTTGTTCCTGTTATGTTCCTATAGATTCCAGAGCGTGGCTGGAGAGTCAAGCGTATTGCGGGGAGAATTTATTCCCAATTATGTAACGTAACAAATACGTGGCGGCAGCAGGCAAACGCCGACGGCTGGCGCGCCAGCCAGTCTAATTTCCCTGTTGCCCCGCAAAGGCCTCGAAAGCCGCCGGCCAAACGGCTATATGCCGTCAAAAGGAAAAAGAATGGCCCGCATATACAAGACCCGCGCCTGGCACGATCAGCTTTCGCCCTCGATCGAGGAAATGGAGTTTTTGGCGCTCGAGGCTTACGCCCACCTGCCGGCGGATTTTCGCAAGCTGACCGGCGAAGTCATCATCCAGATCGCGGAATTCCCGACCGACGAAATCATGGACGATCTGTCGCTGGAAACGCCTTTCGACCTGCTCGGCCTGTTCGAGGGCCGCGGCATCGCCGAGCGCTGGAACCCGCAGACCGGCGAGGGTCCCAACCGCGTGACGCTCTACCGCCGCGCCATTCTCGACTACTGGGCCGAGAACGAGGAGACGCTGGGCGACATCGTCACCCATGTGCTGATCCACGAGATCGGCCATCACTTTGGGCTCAGCGACGACGACATGGAGCGGATCGAGGAAGCGGCCGAACAAGCGGCCGACCAAACCTGAGTTTTTCTTCTTCTTTCCCGAGGCGAGCCGACCACATGAGCACTTTCACGACGCCCGACGAGCTTTTCGAAAAACTGAAGACAGCCTGGAGCAAAGAGAGTTCAGGCAGTTGGAGCGCCGAAAACCCGGCAAAAGGCCAATGCAGCGTCACATCGCTCGTGGTGCAGGACCTTTTCGGCGGCAGCATCCTCAAGACGAAGACGCGCGGCGGTACGCATTTCTACAACTTGATCGACGGTGTCCGCTGGGATCTGACGGTCAGTCAGTTCGACTATCCCATTCCCTTCGAGGATCAGCCTTCCAGCCGCGACGAGGCCATGACCGATACGTCGCAAGGCCAATACGATGCCCTCAAATTCCGGCTGAACACCGCATAGTCTGGAACCGGCTGAGCCGGCTCAGAAATCACTGAGTTTTATTCCCGGCTCGTATTCGACGCCCTCGATATCCTTCACCACCGCCTGCCCGCAGCGCATGGTCTTGGTTTCGGCGTCGAAGGCATAAGTCGGCGAGCCGAACAGATGCCAGCCCTTGCTCACCGCAGCGGTCACCTTGTGGCAGAAGCTCGCATCGTCGGGTCCGGTGAGATAGCGGTAGAGTTTCATTGGTTTGCTCCTTTGATCGCCGCTGCTTTCGCCAGCAGTTTTTCCGCCTGGATGAGATGAAGCCTTTCGACCATGCGGCCGTCCAGCGCCAGCACGTTTTTTCCGGAATTTTCCGGCAGCTCGAACGCCGCCACGATTTCAGCCGCCTCCGCCAGCGCCTCCGGCGACGGCGCAAACACCGCGTTGGCCTGCTCTATCTGAGAGGGATGGATCAGCGTCTTGCCGTTGAAACCCATGGCGGCGGCCTCGCCGCATTCGCGTGAAAACGCCTCGGTGTCGCGGAAATCATTGGCGACGCCGTCCAGGATGTCGAGGCCGCCGGCGCGCGCCGCCAGCACCATCTGCATCAGCCAGGGCGTGAGGTAGCGCCGGTCGGCCGTGGCGAGCATGCCGGTTTCCTTGACCAGATCGTTGGTTCCGGCGACGAGGCAGGAAAGCCGCGCGGCCGGATCACGGCCGAGTTCGGCGATCGCCGCGATGTTGACGAGCGCGCGCGGCGTCTCGATCATCGCCCAAAGGCGCACGGTCTCGGCCGTATCTTTGTCGTCGAGAACGTCGCCGGCCTCCAATACGTCGCGCGGCGTGTCGACCTTGGGAAGCAGTATGCCGTCGGGCGCGCAGGCGATGGCCGCCAGGAGATCGTCGGCGCCCCATTCGCCGCCAAGCGGATTGACGCGGATGATGATTTCGCCTGGCCCGGCGGGGCGGTTGGCGAATATCGCCGCGAGGCTCTCGCGAGCCGGGATCTTGTCCGCGGGCGCCACCGAATCCTCAAGGTCGAGGATCACCGCATCGCAGGCGAGCGACGGGATTTTCGCCACGGCCCGCGCGTTGGAGGCGGGGACATAAAGCACCGAACGGCGCGGTGAAAAATTCGGTTGCGGCATTTGGACTTCATGCCCGCCAATCTTGGCCCTTGCAAGTCCTTGCCCGGCAGTGCTTCAAGCGGCTTCTCCATTACGGTTTGGACATCGGGGACAGCGCATGGCGCGATATGATGTGGTGATCATCGGCGGGGCGATCGTCGGAAGCTCGATCGCCTACTATCTGCGCGAGGAAGGATTTTCCGGCTCGATCGCGCTGGTGGAGCGCGACCCGCAATTCACCCATTCAGCGACGACACTGTCCTGCGCCTCGATAAGGCAGCAGTTTTCCATTCCCGAAAACATAAGGCTTTCGCAGTTCACGCTGGCGCTGTTCCGGCGGCTGGAGCAGGAATTCGGCGAGGGCGCCGATATCGGTTTTCGCGAGGGCGGTTATTTGATCCTTGCTGGCGAAAACGGGCTGCCGATCCTCGAGCAGAACCACCGGGTGCAGATGGCCCAAGGGGCCGACATCGTGCTGGAAGACGCGGCGGCCTTGGAGCGGCGGTTTTCGTGGCTCTCGACGGAGGGAATCACAGCGGGCGCGTTCGGGCGAACCGGCGAGGGCTGGTTCGACGCGCATGCCATGCTGATGCTGTTCCGCAAGGCGCTGCGCGGGAAGAACATCGATTTCATCTCCCAGGCGGTCACCGGCATCGAGCGTGACCGCAACTGCGTGACGGCAGTCATGCTCGACAACGGCGACAGGCTGGAGGCAGGCACCGTCGTCAATGCGGCGGGGCCGTCAGCCGGCAAGGTGGCTGCGATGGCCGGGCTGGCGCTGCCGGTCGAGCCGCGCAAGCGCAGCGTCTTCGTGTTCGAGGCGATGGAAAAATTCGCCGACATGCCGCTGCTGGTCGATCCGAGCGGTATCTATGTCAGGCCGGAAGGCTCGGTCTACATCACCGGCGGCGCCGAGCCTGAAGAAACTGATGGCCCGGCCGATCCAGCTGATTTCGATCCCGACTGGCCGCTGTTCGAGGAGGCGATCTGGCCGGTGCTGGCGACGCGCATCCCCGCCTTCGAGGCGATCAAGCCGACCCGCGCCTGGGCCGGCCACTACGACTACAACACGCTAGACCAGAACGCCGTCATCGGGCCGCATCCGGAGGTGGGGAATTTTGTCTTTGCCAACGGATTTTCCGGCCACGGCCTGCAGCAGGCGCCGGCGGTCGGCAAGGCGATCGCCGAACTGCTGGTCCATGGCGGGCACAGGACGATCGACTGCTCGGCGTTCGGCTATGCGAGAATCGCCGAAAACAGACCTTTCCGCGAACTCAACGTGATCTGAGGGCGGGCTCTCTGGCTCAGAAGTCGAAAATCTCGCCGAGCAGCGACTTTTTCTTCTTGTAGGGCCGATGCTCCTGCTGGCTGGAGGAGCGATGTTCCGGCCGACCATAGCGGTCGTCGTCGCGAGGCTTTTGATAGCTCTCCTCCGGGGCGGATCGCTCGATGATCTTGTCGAGTTCGCCGCGATCAAGCCAGACGCCGCGGCATTTCGGGCAGTAGTCGATCTCGATGCCCTGACGCTCGGCCATCACCAGTTCGGTATTATCCAGAGGACACTGCATCGTTGCTCCTTGGTCTGATTTTCCTGAAGCGCAGATAGGGAGACAGGGCGGCACTTCAAGCGATGCAGGTCTGGCCGGGCGCATCGCTCTTTGATTCGGCGCGGGATTTGTGTAGAGCGATGGCGAGGAATTTCCGGAACGATATTCAGGCCGAAAACCATGGAAAAATTCAACAAGCTCACCGGCGTTGCGGCACCCTTGCCGATCGTCAATGTCGACACCGACATGATCATTCCCAAGGACTATCTGAAGACGATCAAGCGCACCGGGCTCGGCACCGGCCTGTTCGCTGAGATGCGCTACAATGACGACGGTTCGGAGAACCCGGATTTCGTGCTCAACAAGCCGGCCTACCGCAAGGCGCAGATCCTGGTCGCCGGCGACAATTTCGGCTGCGGCTCGAGCCGCGAGCATGCGCCCTGGGCGCTGCTCGACTTCGGCATCCGCTGCGTCATCTCGACCAGCTTCGCCGACATTTTTTACAACAACTGCTTCAAGAACGGCATTTTGCCGATCACGGTCAGCCCGGAAGACCTGGAAAAGCTGATGGACGACGCCTCGCGCGGCTCCAACGCCACGCTCTCCATCGACCTCGAAGCCAAGGAAATCCGCGGACCGGACGGCGGCGTGGTGAAGTTCGACCTCGACGAGTTCAAGCGGCATTGCTTGCTCAACGGCCTTGACGATATCGGGCTTACGCTGGAAAAGGCAGCGTCGATCGACAGCTTCGAGAAGAAGAACGCCGAGAGCCGCCCTTGGGCATGACGCGAAAGCTCATCTCCACCGGTTCCCCCTTCGAAAAAACCGCCGGCTATTCGCGCGCCGTGGTGCAGGGCGACTGGTGTTTCGTTTCCGGAACGACCGGCTACGACTATGCGACCATGACGATGCCGGAAAGCATCGAGGCGCAGACCCGCAATTGCCTGGCGACGATTTCCAAGGCCCTGGACGAAGGCGGCTTCTCATTGGCCGACGTCGTCCGCGCGCACTATTACATCACCGACGCGGCGTTCGTGGATCTGGTGTTTCCCATACTCGGCGAGGCGTTCGGCGAGATCAGGCCTGCCGCGACGATGATCGTCTGCAGCCTGAACAAGCCCGAAATGAAGATTGAGATCGAAGTGACTGCGCTGCGGCGAAGCGCCTGACATCAAGCGAGACGCAGGCCGAGATGTTCGGCCATCGGCGTGAAATCTCGATCTTGATGAAGAAGTGTGTGACCATGCAGAATACAATATGTCGCGATTATCAGATCGATCGTTTTGCGCACGGTAACGCCATGCCCACGCAAGACCCGGAAGTTGCGCGCTGTCTCAATTGCCACGTTGCGATTCAGCATTTCGACTGTCGGGAATTGGTCCAATTGGCTTTTTAGGAGATTGGCGTGGCGCTCATTTCGGGCGCCTTGCAAAACCTCTAAAAGAATCAGGTCTCCTAACAGGACTCTCTGTTGGACGACAGCGGCTCTGAAGGCCCGAACGGAATCGGAATCCTGACCGCGCAACTCTGCGATCAATACCGAGCTATCGACGATCATGAGGCCTCGTCGAAAAACCGGCCTTCACGCATTTCGTCGAGATCGCCAATCCACCCAGTGCCTCGGATCGCGTCGAGCGCCTTGAGTTGCTTGTTTGCGCGAACCATGCGCCGCAAAGCTTCTTCAACCGTAGCTTTCTTGCTCGACTTGCCGGCGATCTTCATGGCTTCGGCCAGCAGCTTATCGTCAATGTCGATATTGGTGCGCATGGCAGCCTCGATGTGTATTTCTTGAACAAAAGATACACATTCAAGTGCAAGCCATCAAGTGTGCGATGACCCAGCTCGGCATTCTCCTTGCGTCCGAACAGCTCTGCCGCTAGCAAAGCCGCGATCCATTGCATTCAGGAGACGTCAATCCATGGCATCGCGCAAACTCCTCCTTCTCCCCGGCGACGGCATCGGCCCCGAAGCGATGGCGGAGGTGCGAAAGCTCATCGCGGCAATGAACGAGGCTTTCGGCTCGGGCTTCGAGACCGAGGAAGGGCTGGTCGGCGGCTCGGCGTATGACGCGCATGGAGCGGCAATTTCCGATGCGGACATGGCCAAGGCGATGGCGGCCGACGCGGTGCTGTTCGGTGCGGTCGGCGGGCCGAAGTGGGATGCAGCGCCTTATGAAGTCCGCCCGGAAGCCGGTCTTTTGCGCCTGCGCAAGGACATGCAGCTTTTCGCAAATCTTCGCCCTGCCATCTGCTATCCGGCGCTCGCGGCATCCTCTTCGCTGAAGCCGGAGGTCGTTGAAGGCCTCGACATACTGATCGTGCGGGAACTCACCGGCGGCGTCTATTTCGGCGAACCAAAGGAAATCATCGACCTCGGGAACGGCCAGAAGCGCGGCATTGACACGCAGGTCTATGACACGTTCGAGATCGAGCGCATCGCAGGCGTCGCTTTCGAGCTGGCGCGGACGCGGCAGAACCGCGTCACTTCGATGGAAAAACGCAACGTCATGAAATCGGGCGTGCTGTGGAACGAGGTGGTGACGCAGACGCACAAGGCGAAATATTCCGACGTAAAACTCGACCACATGCTGGCCGACGCCGGCGGCATGCAGCTTGTCCGCTGGCCAAAGCAGTTCGACGTGATCGTCACCGACAATCTGTTCGGCGACATGCTGTCGGACGTGGCCGCGATGCTGACCGGCTCGCTCGGCATGTTGCCGTCGGCATCGCTTGGGAGCCCGGACGCGATTACGGGCAAGCGCAAGGCGCTCTACGAGCCGGTGCATGGCTCGGCGCCGGACATTGCCGGACAGGGCATCGCCAACCCGATCGCGATGATCGCGTCGTTCGCGATGTGCCTGCGCTACTCGTTCAACATGGTGGCGGAAGCCGACCGGCTGGAAGCGGCGATCTCCGCCGTGCTCAATGACGGTCTGCGCACGAAAGACATTCTTTCGCCCGGAATGACCGAGGTCGGCACGGTTCAGATGGGCGACGCCATCACCGCGAAGTTTCTGGCGCTTTCGGCATGAATTCCCGCTGACTGCTTCACAGGAAAGCGATCCAGCGCCCGGCAAGCAGCGCTGCGATCCAGGTCGTCAGCGACAGAAGCGCCCCGGCCCTGAGTCCGGGGCTTGCAATGCCATCCGTCGATACCTTTCGCCATCCGGCGCTGAAGCGGATGGTGATCGCGTTGATCGTGCCCAGCGCCACCAGCGAAAGCTTGGTCAGAAAGGCCGCGTTTGCAGCGTATTCCAGCGGCTGGACCGAAAACAGCAGGAAACCGGTGGCAACCGCGAGCACCAGGCCGCCTGCTGAAATCGCCGTCATCACCCTGAGGAACGAACCTGCCGGAAGGCTGGGGAACAGTCCGAGTATCCGGAGATCGGCGGGCAGGATCGTGCCGATCAGCAGCGTCAGCGCGAAGATGTGCGTCGCGTTAAGCAGCGGATATGCATAGATCGAGCGGCGGATGAGCGCCGCCACCTCCCAGCTGTGCAGCGCATGCAGCCACTCCACCAGCATGCCGGTCAGGCGCCCGGCACGCGGTTGGGATAGACGTCGAATGTGTTGCCGTTGACGACGACGCGCGCCGCTTTCATACGCCGTTCCGCATGATCGCGCGAACGGAAGCCGACGCAGGTCACCGTATCGCCGGTTTTGGCGGCGCTCTCGTCGAAGCCGGCGCGGGTGGTCGGCGCGAGCGGCGCAAGATCGACATTCCACAGCCCATCCTCGGCACGGACTTTCAGCGTCACATGCGGATTGCCGATATAGATGTCCTCGATCGTGCCGGTGAGTTCGAACGGGTCATCCTCGGTCCACGCCCAGCCATGGTGGGCGAGCGCCGGCGTGATTGCCGTCAAACACAGCAAGGCGGCGAGAAGCGTCCGTCGGCAAACATTCGTGTCGGCACGGTCCATCATGGCCAGCTCCTTTCCGGTCATGCATCAAGGGTATGGCCGCTCGTCCGATGGTCAAGTCACAAGCTGCTGATCGCTCCTCACATTGACTCTTTGCCCGAACCGGATAAAAGGCAGCCGCGAACAGGATTTTCACGATGCGCGGCCTCTTGATGGCGCTCTTTGCATTCGACTTCCCGGGCCACGATTCCGATCGTGCCGGACGCGGACGCGCATCCTTCCGTTCCACCAAAACCACGGCCAAAGCGACCACCAAAACGGTCTGATTTCCCTTGGCCTGCTCACCCTCTCCCGGGTCCGGCCCGGGGGATGGAACCCGCTCCGGCCGGCGGGTTTTCTCCAGAAACGAGCGGAGAGGGACAGGAGAACTAACATGGGCTTCAAGGTTGCGATCGTCGGCGCCACGGGCAATGTGGGCCGGGAAATGCTCAATATTCTAGAGGAGCGCGGCTTTCCCATCGACGAGGTCGTGGCGCTTGCCTCGCGCCGCTCGCTGGGTACCGAAGTGTCGTTCGGCGACCGCACGCTGAAGGTCAAGGTGCTCGACACCTACGACTTTTCCGATACCGACCTGTGCATCATGTCTGCCGGCGGCAACGTCTCGAAGGAGTGGTCGCCGAAGATCGGCAAGCAGGGCTGCGTCGTCATCGATAATTCGTCGGCCTTCCGTTACGACCAGGACGTGCCGCTGATCGTGCCGGAGGTCAATCCGGATGCCATCTCGCTGTTCACGCGCAAGAACATCATCGCCAACCCGAATTGTTCGACGGCACAGCTTGTCGTGGCACTGAAGCCGCTGCACGACCATGCCAGGATCAAGCGCGTTGTCGTGGCGACCTACCAGTCGGTTTCCGGCGCCGGCAAGGAAGGCATGGACGAACTGTTCACACAGACCCGCGCAGTGTTCGTGGCCGATCCGGTCGAGGCGAAAAAGTTCACCAAGCGCATCGCCTTCAACGTCATCCCGCATATCGACGTGTTCATGGATGACGGCTTCACCAAGGAAGAGTGGAAGATGGTCGCCGAGACCAAGAAGATGCTCGACCCGAAGATCAAGCTGACAGCGACCTGCGTGCGCGTGCCGGTGTTCATCGGCCATTCGGAAGCGGTCAACATCGAGTTCGAGAATCCTATCACCGCCGACGAGGCGCGGGAAATCCTGCGCGACGCGCCGGGCTGCCTGGTCGTCGACAAGCGGGAAGACGGCGGCTACGCGACGCCGATCGACACGGCCGGCGAGGACGCTACCTATATTTCGCGCATCCGCGAGGATTCGACGATCGACAACGGCCTGTCCATGTGGATCGTCTCCGACAATTTGCGCAAGGGCGCCGCACTCAATGCGGTGCAGATCGCCGAACTGCTGGTCGAGCGCGGGTTGATCACGCCGAAGAAGAAGGCGGCCTGATTGTCATCCGCCGATGTGGCGCTGCGTCCGGCCACCGGGTCGGACGCTCGCGACATCGCAAGGATCATGCGGGCAGCGCTCGGATCGTTCGCGTGGATGCCGACGGTGCATACGCCGGACGAAGATCTGGCGTTCATCAGCGGGACCGTGCTGCCGCGGCAGCGTGTGACGGTCGCCGAAGCCGGCGAGGGCATCGTCGGCTTCATTGCTATCCAGGGCGAATGGGTGGAGCAGCTCTACATCGATCCCGCCTGGACCGGCCGCGGCATCGGCAGCCGGCTTCTCGGACTGGCGACCGCAGGCATGACGGAGGTGAAGCTGCACTGTTTTCAGGCCAATTCCGGCGCGCGGCGTTTCTATGAACGGCACGGATTCACGGCCGCAAAGTTCAGCGACGGCTCAGGAAATGAAGAGAAGCTCCCCGATATCCGGTATCTGAGGCGAAGCTGACGCTGCACTTCGCACTTGTGCCGCAGAGACAGTTCCTTTTCCGCCCGTGCGAGGCGCTTTCTGCCTTCTCCCCTTGTGGGAAAAGGTGGCCGACCCTGAGCTTCGCGCCCTTCATTCCCGGCTGCGCGACCGCGCCGGGCGGGCAGGTTCGGCGTCCGGATCGACGGTGCGCGCCTCCGAAGGAAGCATCACCGGTATGCCGTCGCGCACAGGATAGGCGAGTTTGGCCAGCCGCGAATAGAGCTCGGATTTCTCTTCATCCCAGACCAGCGGGCCCTTTGTCAGCGGACAGGCAAGCAATTCGAGCAGCTTGACGTCGATTTTGAGGTTCTGCTCTTTCCGCATCGCCACACACCTCTCCCGGTATCACTACTGCAGGCTGGAGCCGAACTCGTTATCTTCGCGCGCCAGCGCCATTTCGGTGATCGCGATCAGCGTATCGGCGCGCGTCTTCAAGTCCGGTGCCTCGAGTAGCGCCTGCTTTTCGGCCGCGCCGTAAGGCGCCATCATAGACAGCGCGTTGACCAGCATGGCGTTTTCGGCGCGGCTGACGCTGTCCCAATCGGCTTCCAGATCGTTGGCCTGCAGATAGGAGCGGAAAGCCTTGAGGAGCGCCGGCCGGTTGACGTCCCCGGCGGCTGGGTCCTCCTTCAAATCGGCCAGGAAGGGCATGATGCGGCACTGCCTGAACGGCGTCTTCACGGTCACCTCCTCGGCGATCCGGTAGCGGCAGACGCCCTGTAGCGAGATCAGATAGCGGCCGTCGCCGGTTTCGGCGAGCGATGTGACCCGGCCGAGGCATCCGACCTCGCAGATCTCCGGCTCGCCATCACCGCGCATCGACCCATCGAGGGCCGGCTGCACCATGCCGATCAGCCGCGTTCCCGACATAACCTCGTCGACCATCTGCAGATAGCGCGGCTCGAAGATATTGAGCGGCATGCGCCCGCCCGGCAGCAGCAGTGCGCCAGACAGCGGAAACACCGCGACTACGGTGGGCAGATCGGATGGGAGCCGGTAATGGGCGTTTCCCGCCTGCATCTCATTCTCCGTTCCGGCGATAGCCCTGAATCTGGAGCATTTGCCGGAATCCGCAAGTCAATTCAGTCCTCCGAACGGAACAGCCGGCGTGTTTCCATTCAAAGCAGGCAAGCCGCTAAGAAAATAGCAGCGACGACAGCTTGCGCCGCGCGCCGAGCGTCACCTCGTCGGTTGGGCCCCAAGCCTCGAAGAACTGCAGAAGCTGGGCGCGCGCGCCGTCATCCTTCCATGTCCGGTCAGCCTTGACGATCGCCAGCAGATTGTCGGCCGCCTCTTCCCGCTGCCCGAGCGCATTCTGGATCATGGCAAGGTCGAAGCGGGCCTGATGGTCCTTCGGATCGGCGGCAAGGCGGCGTTCCAGTTCTCCCGGATCGCCGAGCGCGGCGGCCTGCTCGGCAAGTGCGAGCTTGGCGCGGACGGCGGCGATTGCGGGAACATCCTTCTTGTCTTCCGGGACGCGCGCCAGAACTTCCTGCGCAGCCGCGCTGTCTCCGGCCTGGAACAGAATGTCGGCAAGGCCGGCGATCGCGTCGGCATTGTCGGGAGCCTGCGCCAGAACGGCGTCGTAGATCTGCGCAGCGTCTTGCAGGTCGCCGGCATCGCGCGCCTCGGCGGCCGCAGTCAGCGCGTCGGCGATCTGCGCCTGGCCGTCGCCCTTGCCGGCGACCTTGTCGACGAAATTGCGGATCTGGCTTTCGGGGATGGCCCCCATGAAGCCGTCGACCGGCTGGCCGTCCTTGAAGGCGATGACCGCCGGGATCGACTGGATGCCAAGCTGGCCGGCAATGGCCGGGTGCTCGTCGATGTTCATCTTGACCAACTTGACGCGGCCGGCGGCGGCCTGCACCACCTTTTCGAGGGCTGGCGCGAGCTGCTTGCACGGGCCGCACCAGGGCGCCCAGAAATCGACCAGCACCGGCTGGCGGCGCGATTCCTGGATAACGTCGGCGGCGAAGCTCTTGGTGGTGACGTCCTTGACTGTGAAGGGTTCGACCGCGAGCGGCGCTGCTGCCGGGCCGGGCGCGGGCTCGCGCGCCGGCGGCTGGCCGTTGCCGTACTGCACGCTGGTGGAATACTGACTTCCCATGCCGCCGAACGGATTGTCCTTGGTGTTCATTGCTACCCTTTCGGTCGCTGCCGGTCCGCCATCGCGGCGTGGTCGCCATTGCCGGCGGCCCTGCGCCACCATGTGGCATTCATGCTGATACTTTCAAGATATGAGGCTCGTGTCCGGTCGCCCGAACGAAGGCGAGGAGGTCGCCGCCGGCGATGGACGTGGTCGCTTCATTGGTCAGCGGATGCGCATTGACGATCTCCTCCCGCATCAGCGCCTCGTCGATAACGAATTTTACCCGGCCGGCCGTATCGTTGATCAGGCCGAAGGCGGTGACCGCGCCGGACGTGACGCCCAAAAGTTCCATCAGCGGCTCAGGCTTGCCGAACGAAACCCGGCTTGCTGCCCCGATGACATGGTGGATCTGCTTCAAATCCACTTCCGCCTCTTCGCCGACCGTGACGAGGAAAAAATTGTCCTTCTTGTCCTTGAGGAACAGGTTCTTGGTGTGTCCGCCAGGAATCTCGCCGCGGAGCGCCTGCGAATCGGCAACCGTGAACAGCGGCGGATGGGATTTTGTCCGGACCGAAATGCCGAGACCGTCGAGATAGGCGAAAAGGTCTTCGGGCGATTTCGGCATGGCTGCAATTTTCCGGAGCGAACGCTGGTCGGCACCGGTTTATGACCAAAGCCGGCCGCAAGACAAGACCGGAAGCGGCGGGCGCAGCCGAAGCCGAGGACGAGCAAAAGCGCCGCACGAACACCCGCCATTTCCCTGTTGCAATCGGCTCGCTCTTCGGCCATATAGGCGCGGCTTGCGGCCGACGCCGTGCGAGCGGGTGTAGCTCAGGGGTAGAGCACAACCTTGCCAAGGTTGGGGTCGAGCGTTCGAATCGCTTCACCCGCTCCAGTTTCTTCCAGGAAATCAAGCAAATGAAAAGCCGCGGAATTCCGCGGCTTTTTCGTTTTGGAACCAATGTAAATCGCGACCGGCCAAGAGGCGTTCCGCTTTCGGGTAACCTCAAGCGTACAGCGGCGCATCCGAGGCGGCGTCGATCGCGATTGTCACCTAATGATCCGTCCGGGAAGACCGTTTGGTGGCTTGACTGAGGTGGATCAGGCTTGCGATGCCGGCATCCTTGAGCATCGTAGCCGATGAGCTTAGAGCCCTGATCGGCGTTGAAGATGTGAGACTTGCCGTAGCGGGTGATCGTCTCTCCTGCACGTCGTGGTGCATTATGCTCGCTTCTTGCTGGTTGCGCGTACTTTCGCCGACCTGGCGAGGTCCATCACAGTTAGATGTCGACTGTCATAAAAAGTTCATAAAAGTTTCACAAAAGGCCGTGCCGGTGCGGAGCTTTTTCGGTACTCAATAGTTCTCGCCGGATGGCTCACCGTCGAACAGATTTTGCCCTCGCTCTAAGTGCGGCCCTTCTCGCGGTAGCGTTTTCCCTTTTTGTGCTGGTCATTTGGTTCGACGTCGAGATGGTATTGCCGAGAGGGTGATATGGCTGCTTTCGTCGAAAAGACGTCGTTGCCGGAAGCGCGATCTTTCGAGACATGGAAAACCGGGCTTGCGATCGTCGCGGGATTTTCTTTGTTGCTTCTTTGCGCCAGCATCGGCCAGGACCTGACGTTATACGTTGGGCCGCATCCGGACTTGTCGGCCAAGGTTTGGCTTCTCGATGTGGATGTGGAACGAAGCGCCTTCACCTGGATCTCGGTCCTGTCGCTCTTTACTGCGGCAGGCCTTCTTTTTCATCGCCGCGGACGACGCATCTTCGCGTCGTCATCCCTTCAAATGGCATTGGTATTTCCTGGCGCTGCTTTTTCTGCTGCTTTCTTTCGACGAATTCTGTGGCATCCACGAAAAAGTCTCTTCCGCACTGGGTTCCCGAATGGACAATTCGGGGCTTTTGTATTTTGCCTGGGCCGCCCCAGCCGGTGTCCTCAGCCTGGCTGGATTGGTTGCCTACATGCCCTTTATTCGCGCGCTTCCGCCCAGGATTGGCATGTTGTTTCTTCTATCGGCGGCGCTTTTTCTGAGCGGCGCCGTCATCCTCGAAATGTTCGGGGGCAGCGTTGCGGAAGCGGAAGGCGTCGAGTCGGTCCGCTACCGGATACTCACCAACATGGAAGAGGGGCTGGAACTCGCCGGCATACTAGCCTTCATCTATGGGCTTCTGCGGTATCGCGAAGGCCATTTTCCATCCCGCCAAAACTTATGACCACATTGCTGGGCCGGCGCACGCCAAGTCCTGGTATTCGGCGAATTCCGCAGCTTTTTCGCGTCTGCCCGCGACAAAACCGCGCAATGGAATTTTCGCGGCAAATCACGCTATGATGCTGTCGCATTCCGCGGGATCGGAGGTTTCCCCGGATTGCGGAGGAATCGGGGCATGGCGATTGCGCTTGTACTCGTTCTGGTCGTGGTGGGCTCGGTCCTGTTCCACGCCTTGAGCCCTTGGTGGTGGACGCCCATCGCCTCGAACTGGGGCTATATCGACTCGACGCTGATCATCACATTCTGGATCACCGGCGCCGTGTTCGCCGCCGTCGTGCTGTTCATGGCCTATTGCGTCTGGCGCTTCCGCCACAAGGAAGGCAATGTCGCCCACTACGAGCCGGAGAACAAACGGCTGGAATGGTGGCTGACCATCCTGACCGGGCTCGGCGTCACGGCAATGCTGGTTCCCGGCCTGTTCGTGTGGAGCCAATTCGTCACGGTGCCCGCCGACGCCACCGAAGTTGAGGTGATAGCCCAGCAATGGCAGTGGAGCTACCGGCTGCCGGGGGCGGACGGCAAGCTCGGCACCTCCGGCAGTCATCTGGTCAGTCCCGAAAATCCGCTGGGCGTCAATCCGGACGATCCCAACGGCCAGGACGACGTGGTCGTCGAGGCCGCGGACCTGCATTTGCCCATGGACAAGCCGGTAAAGATGCTGCTGCGCTCGATCGATGTGCTGCACGATTTCTACGTGCCCGAGTTCCGCGCCAAGATGGACATGATTCCCGGTTCGGTCACCTATTTCTGGTTCACCCCGACGCGGACGGGAACCTTCGAGGTGCTGTGCGCGGAACTCTGCGGCACCGGTCACGGTTTCATGCGTGGCATCGTCATGATCGATACCGCGGAAGATTACGCCACGTGGCTCGGCGAGCAGTCGACATTCGCGCAGCTTTCGACCCCCGAGCAGGTCGGCGCGACCGAACAGACGGTGGTGCGGCCTTGAACGGGGAGGCAGCAGCGTAGGAGATTTTGACGGCGGTCCTGGTCCGCAGGACTTGCCGCCGAAGAGTGCAAGGGAGGCGAACCGATGGTCGATGTCACACCTGGCGCCGTGGATGTCATCCCGCCGGCCGAAGTGCCGGAGGTCGAACTTTACCATCCGCATAGCTGGTGGACCAAATACGTCTTCTCGCAGGACGCGAAGGTCATAGCCATCCAGTATTCGGGCACCGCGATTGCCATCGGCATGGTGGCGCTGGTGCTGTCGTGGCTGATGCGGCTGCAGCTCGGCTTCCCCGGCACCTTCGACTTCATCACGCCCGAAGCCTATTACCAGTTCATCACCATGCACGGCATGATCATGGTGATCTACCTGCTCACCGCGCTCTTCCTCGGCGGCTTCGGCAACTATCTCATCCCGCTGATGGTCGGCGCGCGGGACATGGTGTTCCCCTATGTGAACATGCTCTCCTACTGGATCTACCTGCTGGCGGTGCTGGTGCTGGTCGCGAGCTTCTTCGCCCCCGGCGGCCCGACCGGCGCCGGCTGGACGCTCTATCCGCCGCAGGCGATCCTCGGCGGCACGCCCGGCGGCCAGCAGGCCGGCATCATCCTGATGCTGGTCTCGCTGATCCTGTTCATCATCGGCTTCACCATGGGCGGCCTGAACTATGTCGTCACCGTGCTGCAGGGCCGCGCCCGCGGCATGACGCTGATGCGCATGCCCTTGACCGTGTGGGGCATCTTCACCGCCACCGTGATGGCGCTGCTCGCCTTCCCGGCACTGTTCGTCGCCAGCGTGATGATGCTGTTCGACCGCGTCCTCGGCACCAGCTTCTTCATGCCGGCGCTGGTCGAGATGGGCGAGCAGCTGAGCTATGGCGGCGGCAGCCCGATCCTGTTCCAGCACCTGTTCTGGTTCTTCGGCCACCCGGAGGTCTATATCGTAGCGCTGCCCGCCTTCGGCATCGTCTCCGACCTGATCTCGACCCATGCGCGGAAAAACATCTTCGGCTACCGCATGATGGTGTGGGCGATCGTCGGCATCGGCGCGCTCTCCTTCATCGTCTGGGCGCACCACATGTATGTCTCGGGCATGCATCCTTATTTCGGCTTCTTCTTTGCAACAACAACACTGATCATCGCGGTTCCCACCGCCATCAAGGTCTACAACTGGGTGCTGACGCTGTGGCGCGGCGACATCCACCTGACCATCCCGATGCTATTTGCGCTGGCTTTCATCGTCACCTTCGTCAATGGCGGGCTGACGGGGCTGTTCCTCGGCAATGTTGTTGTTGACGTACCGCTCTCGGATACGATGTTCGTCGTCGCGCATTTCCACATGGTCATGGGCGTCGCGCCGATCCTCGTTATCTTCGGCGCGATCTATCACTGGTACCCGAAAATCACCGGGCGGATGCTGAACGAGGCGCTGGGCCAGTTCCACTTCTGGGTCACCTTCGTCGGTGCCTATGCGATCTTCTTCCCGATGCACTATGTCGGGCTGGTCGGCGTGCCCCGCCGCTATCCCGAGATCGGCGAGCCGGCCTTCATCACCGCGCCGATAGAGAATCTCAACGCCTTCATCTCCGTGGCGGCACTGGTCGTCGGCTTCGCCCAACTGGTATTCCTCTTCAACCTGATCTGGAGCATCTGGAACGGCCGCGAGGCGGGCGGCAATCCGTGGCGCGCCACCACGCTGGAATGGCAGACGTCCGAAACGCCGCCTCCGCACGGCAATTTCGGCAAGGAGCTGCCGATCGTCTATCGCTGGGCCTATGATTACAGCGTGCCGGGAGCGAAAGAAGATTTCATCGCCCAGAACGATCCCGGCACCGGCAGGCCCGCCACGGGGCTGGCATGAGCGTCGTACTGGTATTCCTGCTTGTGATCGCCGGCATCGCCGGTTGGTGGCTCTTGAACCAGGGCGTGATGTCGAAGCCCTGGCTGGAGCACGGGCCGGCCGGCGCTTTGCCCGAAATCGACGTGACAGGCATGCCGACCGCCAAAATCGGCCTCGGCGTGTTCCTGGCAGTCGTGGGGTGCTTGTTCGCGCTGTTTGCGAGTGCTTATTTCATGCGCATGGAGCTGTCGGACTGGCAGCCGCTGCCGATACCGCGCCTGCTGTGGCTCAACACCGGCGTGCTGGTTCTTTCCAGCGTCGCGCTGCAATGCGCGGTGGTGGCCGCCCGCCGCGGCCAGATCGATATGGTGCGGCTCGGCCTCGTCACCAGCGGTTTCACGACGCTCGCCTTCCTCGCCGGGCAACTGGCGGCGTGGCGCGAGCTTTCAGCAAGCGGCTACCTGCTCGTCTCCAACCCGGCCAACAGTTTTTTCTACATGATCACCGGCATGCACGGCCTGCACATTGTCGGCGGCCTGGTGGCGCTCGCCCGGACGACGGCGGGCGCCTGGGGAAAATACTCCCCCGACCGGCTGCGGCTCAGCGTGGAACTGTGCGCCATGTACTGGCATTTCCTGCTCTTCGTCTGGCTCGCGGTCTTCGTGCTTCTGGCCGGCTGGGCCGCCGACTTCATCGACATTTGCCGACAACTGCTGACCTGAAGGACAAAGCGGATGGCAGAGACGACGCTGACGAACACAACCGGGATCGGCCCGCGGCCGGACGGCTTGCGAGGCATCGCTTCGGACTGGTCGTCCGACCAGCGGGCGTTCAAGAACGTCTCCTGGGGGAAGGCCATGATGTGGATCTTCCTCCTCTCCGACACGTTCATCTTCGGTTGCTTCCTGCTCTCCTACATGACCGCGCGCATGTCGACCGTGACGCCATGGCCCAATGCGAGCGAGGTTTTCAGCCTGCATATCGGCGATGTCAGCGTTCCGCTGCTCCTGATCGCCATCATGACTTTCGTCCTGATCTCGTCGTCCGGCACCATGGCGATGGCGGTCATGCAGGGCTACCGGCGCAACCGCAAGATGTCGGCGATCCTGATGCTGGTCACCGCCGCGCTTGGCGCGACCTTCGTCGGCATGCAGGCCTTCGAATGGACCAAGCTGATCAGCGAGGGCGTGCGGCCATGGGGCAATCCGTGGGGGGCGGAGCAGTTCGGCGCGACCTTCTTCATGATCACCGGCTTCCACGGCACCCATGTCACGATCGGCGTGATCTTCCTGATCATCGTTGCCCGAAAAGTCTGGCGCGGCGATTACGATGTCGGCGAACGGGGGTTCTTCACGAGCCGGCGAGGCAATTACGAGAGCGTCGAGATCATGGGCCTTTACTGGCACTTCGTCGATCTCGTCTGGGTCTTCATCTTCGCATTTTTCTATCTTTGGTGAGAGGCGGACATGGCTGAAGCAACGGTACACGGCTCGGAACATAGCGCGCATGCTCACGGGCACGACGCGTTGGCGACGACGGCGCATGCGGAGGTGCATCAGGAGCACCCGATCAGGCTCTATCTCATAGTCTGGGGGTGGCTGTTCATTCTCAGCGCCTGCTCCTATTTCGTCGACTATGCCGGTTTCGAGGGCTATCTCAGATGGACCCTGATCCTGATCTTCATGGTGCTGAAGGCGGGGCTGATCGTCGCCGTGTTCATGCATATGGCATTCGAACGGCCAGCGCTCAGCTGGGCAATCCTGCTGCCGCCGGTGGCGGTGCTGGTTTTCGTAGCGCTGATGGTGTTCGAGGCCGACTATACGGCCCTGACGCGCCTGAACTTCTTCGGCACGGGCGGATAGGGTCGAAGGGCGGGGATGACCGGCGCAGAATGCGCCGGTCGTAACAAAGAAAAGCTTGTCAGCGCTGGACGCGCCGCCTCTTGGCCGGCGGGGTTTCGACCACCTTCCGGTAGAGATGCCAGGTCGAGTGGCCGAGCACCGGGATGACGATGGCGAGGCCGACAAAGAGCGGCAGCGACCCCAGGAAGAGCGCGACCGCGACGATCAGTCCCCACAATAATATCGGAACTGGATTCGTAATCATGGCCTGCGCGGACGTCTGGAGCGCGGCAGCCGCGCCGACGTCCCGGTCGAGCAGGAGCGGAAAGGTGATGACTGTGCTCAGAACGACCACCGCGAACAGGAAGCCGGCCAGGTTGCCCAGGATGATCAGGGTCCAGCCTCGTTCGGTGGTGAGCACGTCGGCGACAAACGCCGTAATGGATGCCGGCACGTCTGCGCCGTACAGCCAGTTGAACAGCGCCTGCGCTGTAAGCAGCCAGGCTACGAACAGCCCCACCAGCAAGACACCGACCGCGATGATGGCGGGGATAGCCGGGGAGTTACGCACCTCGAGCGCATGCGTCCAGGACGTGTCGAGGTTGAGTTCCCGCCGCCGGCTTATTTCATAGAGACCGATCGCGGCCAATGGTCCAAGCAGGGCGAATCCCGTCGCGAGCGGATATATCAACTGCAGCGCGTTGCCGCCCGAGGACCACGTGATCAGGATCACACCGACGACGGGGTAGATCAGGCATAGAAATACGTAATGCGACGGCTTATCCCAGAAATCGTCCAGCCCCCGGCGCAGTGCATCGAATATATCCGCAATCGTGATGCGACGAACCGTGGGTTGAACCACGGCCTTCTTTTGGTTGGGGCCTGCAAGCACGTGAAAATTCGCCATGACCATTTTTCCTCCTGGACCAGGTCCGGTGTGGTCGCGATTCACGGTGCTGCCGTCCAGCGTGACTGGCCACGCGAAACCGCGACCTGCACCGCGCTCAACATAACTTGCCTGGGACGATTTGTCGCCCCCCGCCGACGCACTTCGAGCCGCTCTTCTGGCGTTGCCGGCCGTTCTTCGCTACTCTTGCCGAAACGGCTTTGGGGATCAGGCGATGGACGCAAAGACGGTGTTCATTGTCGGCCTGGGCACGGCCATCCTGCTTCTGCTCGGCTTCTGCGCAACGCCGTTGTGAACGCCTCGCCTCAACCGCCGGCAAGCGCCCGCTGAGCGATGCTGTCGGCCAAGAGCACGGCGAAAATCGCAAAAAGGTAGATGATCGAATAAGCAAACAGCGTCTTGGCGTTTCTCATTTTCGCGTCGGCGCTGGCCAGGGCCTTCCAGGCATACCAGACGAAGCCCGCGCCGAGCGCGGCCGACACCAGCCCATAGACACCGCTCGCGAAACCGAACAGCCAGGGCGCCACGCCGACGGGCGCGAGCAGCAGCGAATAGGCGAGGATCTGTTTTCGGGTCGACGCCTCGCCTGCGACATTCGGCATCATAGGGATCCCGGCCGCACCGTAGTCGCCGGCCTTGAAGAGAGCGAGCGCCCAAAAATGCGGCGGCGTCCACAAGAAGATGATCAGGAACAGGATGAAGCTTTCCATGCCGACCGATCCCGCGGCGGCGGCCCAGCCGATCACCGGCGGGAGCGCGCCGGCGGCCCCGCCAATGACTATGTTCTGCGGCGTCGAGCGCTTCAGCCACATCGTGTAGACGACGATATAGAAGAATATGGTGAAGGCCAGAAGCGAGGCCGCGAGCCAGCCGGCCAGCATGCCGAGCGCCATGACCGAGAGCATGGCGAGAAGCAGTCCGAAGCCGAGGGCCTCGCCGGGCATCACGCGCCCGGAAGGGATGGGCCGCCCCGATGTGCGCGACATCACCGCGTCGATGTCGGCGTCGTACCACATGTTCAGCGCTCCGGCCGCGCCTGCGCCAAGCGCGATGGCCAGGATCGCGGTGACCGCCACGGCCGGATTGATGACGCCGGGCGCGGCCACAAGACCGACAAATGCGGTGAAGACGGCAAGCGCCATGACGCGGGGTTTCAGAAGAGCGAAGAAATCGCCGGCCGTCGCCCCGCCGATGGGGACGCCAGCTTCGTTGAAACGGCTCTCCCTGTCCGACATTTCAGACGACCACCGATTGCGACCGTCAGCCTAGCAGTCCCTGTTCCATTTGCAATTGCGGGACGGCGGAGATCGGCGTTCTCCCCCGGCAAACCTTTCCCGCCAAGGCCCGCGCATCGCACTGGTCCCTCGCGGCGGTCAGCGGCGCAGATTGACCACCGCCACGCCGCCGAGCGCCAGCGCGCCGCCCAGGATTCCGAGGCTGGTCGGGACTTCGCCGAGCCAGAGAAAGCCGATCAGCGTCGCCACCGGCGGCACGCAATAGAGGAAGTTGGAGGCGCGCGAGGCAGGCAGGCGCGACAGCGCCACTGCCCAGCTGGCGTAGGCGACGAGACCCGGCACGATGCCGAGATAGATCGCGGCCATCAGGCCTTCCGTGCTCGCCGCCGAGGCCTGCGACAGCGCGCTGGACAAGGCCGGCGACAGGCACAGTGCACCAAACACCATGTTCCACGCCGACACGGTCAGCGGCTTGTGGCGGGCGAAAAGCGGTTTTTGCACGATCGTGTTGGTGGCGGTGCAGACCGCGGCGCCAAGGATCAGCAGCGCGCCGCGGTCGAAGCTCAGGCCCTGGCCTTCCCCGAGCGCGATGATGCCGATGCCGGTGAAGGAGAGGAAGGTTCCGGCCCAAGCCAGAGCCGAGAACCGCTCGCCAAGCACGATCATCGCGAAACCGGCGGTCATGATCGGGCTCACATTGATGATGAAGCTCGCGGCGCCAGCCGAAACGGTGAGCTCGCCGTAGTTGAGAAGCGCGGTATAGATCGCCACGAAGACTAGGCCGCCGGTCGCGAAGCGCCATACCTCCTTGAGCGCCGGAAGCGGCGGACGGGCGATAAGCATGAAGATCGCGGCCGGCACGGCGGCGATTGCGAAGCGCAGCGCGCCGAGTTCCAGCGGGCCGAAGGCGGCGAGGCCTGCGCGTATGGCCGGAAATGCCGACGCCCAGGCGACGACGGTCACCGCAACCGCGGCTATCGCGATCGGATCGGCCGGGCGGGCGAGGGTGACGGTGGTGGCGGTCATGGTCTGTCTCTTTCAGCGGTATGGGCTTTCGGCGAAAGGAAGCGCCAGGCACAGCCTGTTGACAAACGAATAAATCGAGGCTCAGCTGTGAGTATGGATCACAGCTCGCAACCGATACTGCCGCTTGAGACACTGCGCGCCTTCGAGGCGGCCGCGCGCATGGGCAGCTTTTCCTCGGCAGCCGAGTGGCTGAACCTCACGCATGGCGCGGTCAGCCGCCAGATCGCCAAGCTGGAGGCGTGGCTTGGCCTGAAGCTGTTCGAGCGCGGCGCGCGCGGCGTTTCGCTGACGCTGGAAGGCCAGCGCCTCTATCTGCGCACAAACGAGGCCTTCGCGCTGATAGCAGACACGACCGACCGCTGGAGCGGACCACGCGGCGCCGCAGTGGTGCGGCTGACCTCGATCCCGTCGATTGGCGCGCTGTGGCTGATGCCTCGCCTTTCGGCGCTGGAAAACGGCCCAACGAAACTGCAGATCGTGCTCGACATCGACATCCACCAATCGGATCTCGACGAGGAAGGCATCGATATTTCGATACGCTGCGGGCGCGGGCGCATACCCGGCCGGGTGTCGGTCGAGCTGTTCGAGGAATGGTGTTTTCCGATCGCTTCGCCGGCGCTGGCGAGCACGATCGGCTCCGGCCGGCCCGAGCGCCTGCTCGATTACCCGCTGATCCACGATTCGGATGCGTCCGGCTGGCGCGCCTGGTTCGGTGAACAGGGCATCGACTACCGGCCGCGGCCGCAGGACCGGCGCTTCGAGGATTACAACCTCGTGCTCGCCGCGGCGGCGCACGGCCTCGGCGTCGCGCTGGCCAGGCCGCCGCTGACGGCGAGCCAGATCGAAGCCGGCCGCATCATGGCGGTGGACGACAAGCGGGTGCGCAATCCGGTGTCCTACTGGATGGACCGGCCTGTCGGCCGGCCACGGCCCGCGGCAGCCGATTTGGCCCGGCGCATCGGCGACGCCGCAGGCCTCGACCCGCAGGCCGTCGAGGAGTTTCTTCAGGCGGAGAGGTAAGCAGCTACTTACATTCGCCAAGGTCCAAGTTCGAGGCGGCCCGACTGAAATCGGTTGCATTGTGGACGACAATTCCGCTTTGCCGCCGCGCAACAATATTTCCTTCTCTGGCCCAGTTGCCGGGACCGTAGATATGCTGAATTGTGAAGCGTCCTAGGGCAGAACGGCCAGTGCATGGCCGCATTGTGCGACGCTGCAATGGAGTGGTGCCATGTCCGATTTTGCGATTTCCAGGCGCGGCGTTCTCGCCGGGTCGACGTTTCTGCTCGCCTCCACGGCGCTGCCTGCAGCACTCTGGGCGCAAACTCCCAGCAAGGGCGGGCGGCTGACCGTCGCTGCCGATTCCGAGCCCCGCAACCTGAACCCGGCGATCGTCGCCTCCAACGGCGTCTTCTTCGTCGCCAGCAAGATCGTCGAGCCGCTGGCCGAAGCCTCCTTCACCGGCAAGGACGGGCTAGAGCCGCGCCTTGCGACCGGTTGGGAGGGCTCGGCCGACGGACTGACCGTCACCTTCAAGCTGCGCGAGGGGGTCACCTGGCATGACGGCAAGCCGTTCACCTCCGCCGATGTCGCCTTCTCGGCGCTGCAGGTCTGGAAGCCGCTGCAGAATCTCGGCCGCGTAGTGTTCAAGGATTTGGAGGCGGTCGACACTCCCGACGACCATACGGCGATATTCCGCTTCGCCAGGCCGACGCCGTTCCAGCTCATCCGCAACGCCCTGCCGGCGCTGACCAGCGTCGTTCCCAAGCATATCTATGAAGTGGGAGAGATCGCCGCCAATCCGGCCAACACCGCGCCGGTCGGCACCGGGCCGTTCAAATTCGCCGAACACAGGCCGGGCGAATATTACCGTCTGGAGAAGAACGACGCCTATTGGGGCGAGGACCAGCCGAAGCTCGACGAGATCATCTACCGCGTCCTGCCCGACAGGGCGGCGGCTGCCGGCGCGCTGGAGGCGGAGGAGATCCATCTGGCGGCATTTTCTGCGGTACCGCTCGCAGATCTCGAGCGCATCTCGAAAATGCCGGGCATAGGGGTGATCTCGAAAGGCTACGAGGCTCTGACATACCAACTCGTCATCGAGATCAACCACCGCCGCAAGGAACTGGCGGACCTCAAGGTACGGCAGGCGATTGCGCATGCGATCGACAGGGATTTCGTCGTCAAGACGATATTCCTCGGTTATGCGGTTGCCTCGGTCGGCCCGGTGCCGCGCAATGACGTACAGTTCTTTTCAAGCGACGTACCGACCTACGCCTTCGACCTCGACAAGGCCAATGCTCTTCTCGACGAAGCCGGCTACAAGCGCGGCGACGGCGGCACCCGTTTTGCGCTGAAGCTCTTGCCGGCGCCCTATTTCAACGAGACGAAACAGTTCGGCGACTATCTGCGGCAGGCGCTGGCCGAGATCGGCATCGACGCCGAACTGGTCAACAACGACGCCGCCGCGCATCAGAAGGCCGTCTATACCGACCATGCCTTTGATCTCGCGATCGCCCCGCCTGTCTTCCGCGGCGACCCGGCGATCTCGACGACCATCCTGGTGCAGAGCGGCATTCCGGACGGCGTGCCCTTCTCCAACCAGGGCGGCTACGCCAATCCCGAACTGGACGCGCTGATCGCCAAGGCGGCCGAAACGCTCGACCCCGACCAGCGCATCGCGCTCTACGTCGATTTCCAGAGGATGGTCGTGGAAGACCTGCCGCTGATCAATGTCGCCGAATGGGGCTTCATCACCGTGGCGCGCTCCTCGGTGAAGGAGGTTTCGAACAATCCGCGCTGGGCGGTCTCAAACTGGGCCGACACCTGGATCGAAGGATAATGCTGGCGGGAGAGACGCAGCCGACGTCATGAACCGCGCCCTTCGTCTCATACGCCGCCGGCTGATCGGCAGCATTGCCGTGCTGCTGATCGTGATCACAGGCACGTTCCTGCTGCTTGAAGCCGCGCCCGGCGATGCAGTCGACGCCTATGTCGTTTCGGTTGGCGGCGATGCCAGCATGATCGAGGAGCTGCGGCGGCGCTGGGGGCTCGACCAATCCGCGGCAACCCGCTTTGCCATCTACATCTCATCGCTGGCGCGGCTCGACCTCGGGCATTCCGTAGCGTTCTCGCGGCCGAACCTCGATGTCATCCTGGAACGATTGCCCAATACGCTGCTCCTGATGGGCAGCGCCATCGCGCTTTCCTTCTGCCTCGGGACGTTTCTCGGCATCGTCGCCGGCTCGCAGCCCGGCAGCTTTCGCGACCGATTCCTGTCGATCGGCTCGCTCGCTCTTTATGCGGTGCCGGGCTTCTGGCTGGGCCTCGTGCTCATCGTCATCTTTTCCGTGCAGCTGCGCTGGCTGCCGCTCGGCGGCATCGAGACGATCGCTTCCGGCAAGACCGGAGCGGCGCGCGCACTGGACATGGCCCGTCACCTCGTCCTGCCGGTGGCGAGCCTCGGCTTCATCTACCTGGCGCTGTACCTGCGCATGATGCGCGCCGGCATGGCGGAGGTGTGGCGCATGGATTTCGTGCTTGCCGCGCGGGCAAGGGGCATTGCGCGGCGGCGCATCGTGCTGCGCCATGTGGCGCGCAACGCGCTGCTGCCGCTGGTGACCATGCTCGGCCTGCAATCGGCGGCAATGCTTGGCGGCAGCGTCGTTATTGAAAGCGTTTTCTCCGTCCCCGGGCTTGGTAGGCTGGCGCAGGAAGCGGTCGCTGCGCGCGATACGCCACTGCTGCTAGGCATTATCCTTGTAAGCGCCGTGCTGGTCATCGCAGTCAACCTGGCAGTCGATCTTCTCTACGCCGCGCTCGATCCGCGCGTCGGCTCAAGCGGGGAAGCGGCATGATCGCGCTCCGCCGCTTCTTGCGTACGCCAGAGGCGGCTACCGGCGCGCTCATTCTGGCGGCGCTTCTGGCGATGGCGCTCTCGGCGCCGTGGCTTTTCCCGCGCGACCCGCAGTCGATCGCCGGGCCGGCGCTGCTGCGGCCTTTCCAGGACTGGGCGCTGCCGCTGGGCACCGACAGGCTCGGCCGCGATGTGCTGGCAGGGCTGTTTCACGGCGCGCGCACCTCGCTGGCGGTCGGTCTGGCTGCCGCCGCAGGCGCGATCCTGATCGGCGCGGTGGTCGGTACGCTGGCAGGCTTCGCCGGTGGCGTCGCCGACGAGATCCTGATGCGCATCACCGATGCCTTCCAGACAGTGCCCGGCTTCCTGCTGGCGCTTGCCTTTGTCAGCATCGCCGGTCCGTCACTCGCTACCGTTATTGTCGCCATCACGCTCGGCGCCTGGACCGGACCGGCGCGCATCGCCCGGGCGGAGGTGCTTTCAATCCGCGAGCGCGACTATGTCGCCGGCGCGAGGGTGATCGGCATGCACCCGCTGGAGATCGCCTTCCGGGAAATCCTGCCCAATGCGCTGCCGCCGGTGCTGGCGCTGTCGTCGGTGATTGTCGCCGCAGCGATCCTGACCGAGGCGGCGCTCTCGTTTCTAGGCCTCGGCGACCCCAACCGCGTCACCTGGGGCGGCATGATCGCCGAAGGCCGCGCCGTGCTGCGCTCCGCTCCCTATCTATCGATCATTCCGGGCGTGGCCCTCGTGCTAACCGTGCTCGGCGTTTACTTAGCCGGCGAAGGTCTGGTCGAAACCAGCGCAACCAGACGGATAAATGCGTGACGACCCGGCTTTCAATCGGCAATCTCGGCGTGCGCTACAGACGCGGGGGGCAGGAGGTCCAGGCGCTGAAGCAGGTCGACCTCGATGTAAAGGCTAGCGAATGCCTGGCGGTGATCGGCGAAAGCGGTTCAGGCAAGAGCACGCTGGCGCTCGCAATCGCTGGCCTGCTGCCTGCCGGCACGAAGCTCGACGGAAGCATAGCCTGGCCGGGTCTTGGCCACGCGCCGCACAACGGACGCGACATCGGCTTCGTCTTCCAGGATCCGTCGGCGAGCCTCAATCCGGTGCTGACTGTCGGCGAGCAGGTCGCGGAGGTGGCGCGGACGCATCTGGCGCTGACCTGGCGTGAGGCCTTTGGCTACGCCACCGACCTGCTCAACCGCGTCCGCCTGCCCGATCCGGATGCGGCTGCGCGTGCCTACCCCCATCAGCTCTCCGGCGGGCAGAAGCAGCGCGTTGCGATCGCAGCGGCAATCGCCGCGCGGCCCAGCCTGCTGATCGCCGACGAGGCGACCAGCGCGCTCGACACGATCGTCCAGGCAGAGATCGTCGCGCTGATCCGGCGACTGGTTGCCGAGGATGCGATGTCGCTTCTGTTCATCAGCCACGACATCGCGCTTGCCGCGCAGCTCGCCGATCAGATCGCGGTGTTCCGCCACGGGCGGCTTCTTGAGATCGGAGACACGGGCGAGCTGCTGCGCTCGCCTGCGCATCCCTATACGCGCTCGCTGATCGAGGCGAGCCTTGTGTCGGTGGAAGGCGAATGACCGGCCCGCTGCTTGTCGTATCTGGCCTTTCCAAACACTATCGGCGCGCGGGCCGGACGATCACGGCGCTCGATGGCGTCTCGTTCGAGGTCGACCGCGCCGAGACTTTTGCGCTGGTCGGCCCATCCGGCAGCGGCAAGTCGACGGTGGCCAGATTGCTGCTGCGGCTTGCTGATGCCGATGCCGGCGACATTCGCTTCGAAGGGCGGGATCTGTTGGCGCTGCGCGGCACAAAGCTGCGGGCTGTGCGGCCGCGGCTGCAAATGGTTTTTCAGGATCCGCTCTCCGCCTTCAATCCGCGCGCAACCGTCGGCCGGGTGCTAGACGACCCGTTACGCATTCATGGGCTGGTCGGACGCAACGAGCGGCCGGGCTCCATCGCAGCGCTGCTGGAGCGGGTCGGCCTTTCGCCCGCGCTCGCCCTCCGCGCCATCCACGAAATCTCCGGCGGCCAGCGCCAGCGCGTCGCAATCGCCCGCGCCGTCGCCACAAAACCATCCCTGATCGTGCTCGACGAAGCGCTTTCGTCGCTTGATGTTTCCGTGCGCGCCGACATTCTGGACCTGCTGGTCTCGCTGCAGCGTGACGAGGGCATCGCCTATCTGTTGATCTCGCATGATCTCGGGGTGGTAGGCCGGATCGCGCACCGTGTGGCGATCATGGAGGCCGGCGCGATTGCCGAAACGGGCGATGCGCGCCAGATTATCGCCGCGCCGACTTCGCTGATCGGCAAGGCGCTGGTGGCCGCCATGCCGAGCCTCGCCTGGCTGGCTTCGAAGGAAACGGGATGACCGACGAACTTTCGCAAAGGGCGGAAAGACTGAGCCGCGAACTGGATGCGGCGTTCCGCAACCGGGCCGACCTCTACCGGCTGTTCTATGCCGAACTGGAAGCGGAGTTCGGCGCGGCAAAGGCCGAAGCGGTTATGGTGCGGGCAGTCGAGCGGCGCGGCCGCGAGGTTGCGGAAGCGGCCTTCGCCGGTTTCGGCCCGAACGACGCGCGCGCCATCGGCGAGGCCTTTCTGTCCGTCAGCCCGGATGATGGCCGCATGTACCCGACAGACGTGCTGCGCAGCGAAACCAGCATAGAATTCAAGGTGAAGCGCTGTCCGCTCAAGGATGCCTGGGTGGAAGCCGGCGTCGGCGACGAAAAGCTCGCCACGCTCTGCCGCATTGCCGGCGCCTTCGACCGTGGTTTGTTCGAGGCGACCGGCGTGCAATTCGCCAACGTCACCTGGACGCCGGGCCACGGTGACGGATGCTGCCACATCCGTCTGGCCGACAGGGAAGCAGCAGCTGGAGCCTGAGCGCCATGGCACCGAGTTGACATCAATTGGCGCTTCGCCGCAGCGAAATGCCATGCTAACCGGAAGCGATGGCACAGAAGAAAGCCCATGAAGTCGACGCGTGGCTGGCCCGGCCGACCGGAGCCACAATCGTCCTGTTCTATGGTCCGGACCGCGGGTTGGTGGCCGAGCGGGCGCGGGCTTTTGCGGAAAAAGACCGGACTGCCGCTCGACGATCCGTTCTCGGTGGTGCGTCTCGATGGGGCCGAGATCGAACGCGAACAGGGCCGCCTGCTCGACGAAGCGCGCACCGTTCCGATGTTTTCTGAACGGCGGCTGCTCTGGGTGCGCAACGCCGCCGGCCAGAAATCCTTGGCCGAGGACGTCAAGGCGCTGTGCGCCGAACCGCCGCGAGACGCCATCGTTCTGATCGAGGCCGGCGAGCTGAAGAAGGGCGCGGCCCTCAGGACCGTCGTCGAAGCCAGCCCCGGCGCCATGGCGCTGCCCTGCTACGCCGACGAGGCGCGCGGCATCGACGCGATCATAGACGAGGAGATGCAGAAGGCGGGGATGTCGCTGGCGCTTGAGGCGCGGCAGGCGCTACGCCGCAATCTTGGCGGCGACCGCCTCGCTTCGCGTGGTGAAATTCAGAAGCTCGTCGTCTACGCGCAGGGGCAACGGGAGATCGGCCTCGACGATGTGAAGGCGTCGATCGGCGACGTCTCGGGACTTTCCTTTGACGATGCCGTTGACGCCGTGCTCGAAGGCCGGATCGACGCATTCGACGCGGTCTTCACCCGCCAGGTTCTTTCCGGAGGTCAGCCTTTCCTGGTGCTGGCCGCCGCCATGCGCCAGTTTCAGGCGTTGCATCTGATGCGCGGCGCGATGGAATCCGGCGGGCGCAACGCGGCTGCAGTTGTCGCGGGCGCGCGACCGCCAGTCTTTTTCTCGCGGCGAAAAATCGTCGAGACGGCGCTGGAGCGCTGGCACACTGAGGCCTTGGCGCGGGCCTTGGCAAGGCTTCAGGACGCGGTGCTGCAAACCCGCAGGCGTCCGGACCTTTCCGCTGCGATAGCACGTCAGGCGCTGCTTGGCATTGCCGTCGAAAGCGCCCGGCTTGCGCAGCGGAACCGCAACTGATTAGCCGGCTAATATTAGCGCGTCAGTGCTTCAGCCGCCGGCACAAATCGTCAAGCTGTTCCAGCGTCTTGTAGCCGATCCGCACCTCACCGCCCCGGTCGCGGTGGGCTATCGCGACCTTCAGGCCGGTCACATCGGATAGCAGCTTTTCCAACGCCAGCGTGTCGGCATCCTTGTCGCGCGGAGCAGCGGAGGGCGACGGCTCGCGATGGCTCTCGGCCGGCAGCTGCGCCAAGGCCTCGGCTTGGCGTACCGAAAGACCATCCTCGACGATGCGCTTGGCGAGGCCCGCCGGATCAGCGGCCGAAACCAGCGCGCGGGCATGACCTGCCGACAAATCGCCATTGATGAGCATATCGCGGATGACATCCGGCAGCTTGAGCAGGCGCAGCGTGTTCGCAACATGGCTGCGGCTCTTGCCTATGACCTGGCCGAGATCGGCCTGCGTGTAGCTATGCTCATCGATCAACTGCTGATAGCCAAGCGCCTCCTCGACCGGGTTCAGATCGGTGCGCTGGACGTTTTCGATAATCGCAAGTTCGAGTGCGGTGCGGTCGTTCACATCGCGCACAATGACCGGGATCTGGGTAAGGCCGGCGCGCTGGGCTGCCCGCCAACGCCGCTCACCGGCGATGATCTCGTAGCGCCCGGCTTCGCCTGACGGACGAACGACCACGGGCTGCACCACGCCGTGTTCGCGGATCGACTGAGCAAGGTCGGCAAGGTCGGCATCGCCGAAATTCCGGCGCGGGTTGCGCGGGTTGGGCGCAATGAACTCGATCGGTACCTGGCCGTCGGCTGGCGCCGCGCGCGTTTCCGCCTCCGCCGGCTTGTCCATTTCGCCGATCAGCGCGGCAAGCCCGCGTCCCAGTCTTCTTCTTGAAGGGTCGTCACTCATGGTCAGTCCAGACTGTTTCGTTCGCGACTCGGTTCATGCTGCGCGTAGTTTGCGTTCCTGGCGGATCACCTCGGATGCCAGTTGCAGGTAAGCCTGGCTGCCCGAGCATTTCAAATCATAGAGGATCGCCGGCTTGCCGTGCGAGGGCGCTTCCGAAACGCGAACATTGCGCGGAATGATCGTCTCGTAGACCTTTTCGCCCATATGGGCGCGCACATCCTCGACCACCTGGTTGGCGAGGTTGTTGCGGCCATCATACATGGTCAGCACGATGCCCTGGATCGAGAGGTCCGGATTGATTGAACGGCGCACCTGTTCGACGGTTTCGAGCAACTGGCTGAGACCTTCGAGCGCGAAGAACTCGCACTGCAGTGGCACCAGAACCGAATCGGCCGCGGCCATCGAGTTGAGCGTAAGGAGATTGAGCGAGGGCGGGCAGTCGATCAGCACATAGCTGTAGGTGTCGGAACGCGCCGACGAAGCCCGCACCGCATTGCGCAGCCTGAGCACGCGATCCGGCGCGCCCGCTATCTCCATTTCGACACCGAGGAGATCGAGGGTTGACGGAACGATCGAGAGACCGGGAACCGCCGTCGGCATGGCTGCGTCCTCGAGTGCCAGGGCGCCGGTCAGCACGTCGTAGGACGAAGAAATCCGGTCGCGGCGGTCTATCCCGAGCCCGGTGCTGGCATTGCCTTGCGGATCGAGATCGACGATCAGCACGCGCTCGCCGATTGCAGCCAGCGCCGTCGCCAGATTGATCGCGGTGGTGGTCTTGCCGACGCCGCCTTTCTGGTTGGCGACTGTGATGATGCGTGGGCCGGTTTTCATGATCCGATTCAATGCGTTATTGGTTCAGGCGCGTCACGATTTTGGGAGTTAGGTCGCGAATCTCGGAATCACGCTTTGCGGGTCGATCATGCTTCGATGTTCTAACAGGTCGAAACGCCACTGGTGAGTGCTTTCTTCGATCTCTGCTCGGTAATCCCGACCTTTGTGAAACAAACCGGTTGCGCCCGCCGACAGCCAGGGCTCCGCGAGGCCCAGCAGTGAAGGCAGCGGCGCCAGCGCACGGGCTGTCACCACATCAGGCGTACCGACCGACGCGGGCACGTCATTGATGCGCAGCGCATGGACGCGCGCCGGAAGACCGAACTGGCCGATAACCGATTGCAGGAAGGCCGCCTTTTTTCTATTGCTTTCAACAAGATCGACATGTGTGGCTGGGCGTTCAGCAAGCAATATCGCCATGACCAATCCCGGAAAACCACCGCCTGATCCGAGGTCGAGCCACCGCGGCGCCTCAGGCGCGAGGCGAAGCAGTTGGGCGCTATCCAGAATGTGCCTGGACCAGACATCGCTCAGCGTCGATGGCGCGGAAAGGTTTATGCGGCGTGCCCACTTCTGGAAAAGCGTCTCGAATGCAACCAGCCGCTCGAATGTTTCACGTGAAACGGGGCCGGCGATTCGGCAAAGCTCCTCGAAAGATGCGACCGTCACGCGACGTCCCTGCCCGGTGCGCGCTCGGCATTGCGGATATGCGAGACGATGATCGCCAGCGCAGCGGGCGTCATCCCCTCCATCCGCTCGGCAGCGGCAACGGAACGCGGCCTGCGCTCGCGCATCTTCTGCTTGAGTTCGTTGGACAGGCCGGGAACCTTCGAGAAATCAATATCGTCAGGAATCAACCGCTGCTCCTCCCGGCGCATATGCGCGACGTCCGCCATCTGGCGGTCGAGATAGACAGCATAACGCGCCTCGGTTTCGAGGCTTTCAGCCGCCTTCCGATCGATTGAGCGAAGTTCTGGCCAGATGTCGGCGAGCCGTGCCACGTCCATCTCGGGATAGGCCAGCAGATCGTAGGCCGAACGGCGTATCCCATCCATATTGACCTCGACGCCGTGGCGCCTGGCCTCGCTTGGTGTGAGCGTCTTGGCCTTTGCCATCTCGCGCGCCGCGTTCAAGCGCCCGCTGACCTCCGCAAACCGCTCCTGCCGGGCGGCAGAAGCTAGTCCAAGCCGGATGGCCATCGGTGTCAGCCGTTCGTCGGCATTGTCGGCGCGCAAGGAGAGCCTGAACTCCGCTCGCGAGGTGAACATGCGGTAGGGCTCGCTGACGCCGCGGCTCGTCAAATCGTCCACCATCACGCCAATATAGGCTTCGGTTCGGCCGATCACGATCTGGTCGTCGCCCGAGGCCTTCCGAGCGGCATTCAACCCCGCCAGCAAACCTTGAGCCGCAGCTTCTTCATAGCCGGTGGTGCCATTGATCTGACCGGCAAGGAAAAGGCCCGCCACACGCCTGGTTTCCAGCGTCGGGGCAAGTTCACGCGGATCGATATGGTCATACTCGATAGCATAGCCCGGCTGCAGCATCACTGCCCGTTCGAGCCCCGGAATGGTCTTTAGAATCTCCAGCTGCACCTCTTCGGGCAGGGATGTCGAGATTCCATTCGGGTAGATCGTGTGGTCGTCCAGGCCTTCCGGTTCCAGAAAGATTTGATGGCCTTCACGGTCGCCGAACTTGACGATCTTGTCCTCGATCGACGGGCAGTAGCGCGGCCCCACCCCCTCGATCGAACCCGAATACATGGCCGAACGGCCAAGATTCGCGCGGATCACTTCGTGCGTAGCCGGCGTGGTCCGGGTAATCCCGCATTCGATCTGCGGGTTTGTGATGCGGTCCGTCAACAGCGAGAAGGGCACGGGCTCGGCATCCGCCGCCTGTTTGTCGAGCAGATCCCAGGCGATCGTCCGGCCATCGAGCCGCGGCGGCGTTCCCGTCTTCAGCCGGCCTAGCGTGAAACCGGCGCGCATCATGCTTTGCGAAAGCTCGAGCGCCGCCTTTTCATTCATCCGACCGGCTGGGAACTTGCGGTCGCCTATATGGATAAGCCCGCGAAGGAAGGTGCCAGTGGTCAGGACAAGCGTGCCGCACCGAAGGGTGCCGCCGTCGCCCAACCCGAGCCCGACAATGCGGTTGTCCCTGATTTCGAGGCTGGTCACCTCGGCCTCGATCACGGTCAGCGACTCGTGCTCCTGGATAGCCAATTGCATGGCCTGGCGATAGAGCTTGCGATCGGCTTGTGTGCGGGGACCGCGCACGGCAGGTCCCTTCTTCCGGTTCAGCAGGCGAAACTGGATGCCGGCCGCATCCGCAATCCGCCCCATCAAGCCATCGAACGCATCGATCTCGCGAACGAGGTGGCCCTTGCCTAGGCCGCCGATCGCTGGGTTGCAGGACATTGCGCCGACCGTGTCGAAACGAAGCGTCACTAGCGCGGTTTTGGCGCCGGCGCGCGCGGCCGCGCTGGCGGCCTCGCAACCGGCGTGACCTCCCCCGACCACAACGACGTCGTAGCTATCGAGCATGTTAAAGGCTCCGATGGAACGCGGAGACATGTGCGCAAAGGTCGGCAGTGTCAAGGTGCGCAATAATGTTTCACGTGAAACCAGCGGTTAGTGCAGCGCCGGTGTTTCACGTGAGTCACGCCGATAGGCATGTTTCACGTGAGTCATTTCCCGATACAGAATTGGGAAAAGATGACGTCCAGGAGGTCTTCAACGTCGACTGCGCCCGAAATCCTTCCGATCCGCTCCGAGGCAAGGCGCAGATCCTCAGCGCGCAGCTCGTAACCGGCCTGTTCCGCGGCGCGTGCAGACTCAAGAAGCTTCAACGCCTCGGAAAGCAGCGCCACATGACGCTCACGCCAGGGGATCAGATCGACGCTCTCACCCAGCGCGACTTCGGCTCTGTTCGAAATCCCCTGCAGCAACCGGTCCACACCGTGGCCCGACATGACGGAGATGCAGATGTCATAACCGCTACAGGCGAAGTCGAATGCAGGGGGAAGCAAATCACACTTGGCACCAACGCGGAGTATTTCCAGCGCTTCGGGCAATTCCGCCACCGGGCGGCTTGAATTCGCCACGTCCTCGAGCAGCAGCACGAGGTTGGCAGCGCGCGCTCTTGCAATCGCCTTTTCGATACCGATCGTTTCGACGGCGCCGCCGCCCTCGCGCAAACCGGCCGTGTCGGTAACCCGCACCTTTCGTCCGTCAAGATCAAGAACGACTTCTATGAGATCGCGCGTCGTTCCCGGTTCATCCGTCACAATAGCTGCATCCCGCTTCGCCAGGGCATTCAAGAGACTCGACTTTCCGGCGTTGGGCGCACCGAGAATGACCACGTCGAAGCCATCGCGGATGATTTCTGCTCGGCGGAAGCCAGCAATATGGCGTCGTATCTCGACGCTCATCCGGTCGATGTCGGCCCAAATCTGATCTGCGACCGAACCCGGAACGTCCGACTCGTCGGAAAAATCCATCTCAGCTTCGATCATGGCGCGTGCATGAATGAGGCGCCGGCGCCAGCCGGCGTAAAGCTCTTTGTGTCCGCCATGCGAATTAAGGACCGCAAAGCGACGCTGTGCTTCGGTCTCGGCGCTGACCAGGTCGGCAAGTGCTTCAGCCTTCAGGAGATCAACCTTGCCGTTAAGAAATGCTCGTCGGGTGAACTCACCAGCTTCGGCCGGGCGAACGCCTTCTATCGCACACAACGCATCCAGGAGCGCCGCGACAACTGCCTTGCCGCCGTGAGCGTGCAGTTCAGCGGAGTCCTCGCCGGTGAAACTGGCAGGCGCTTGAAAAAACAGCGTTATTCCGAAATCGATATGAGCGCCTGCCTTATCGGCGAAAACCCCATAGCGAGCAAAGCGCGGTTCCGGAACCGCGCCCGTAATCGTTTCGAGTGCGGATCGAGTCTTGGCTCCGCTTATGCGCACCACGGCGATGCCGGCCGGTAGCCGGCCGCTCGAAAGCGCGACTATCGTGTCCCGTTCAGCCATGGTAAATTTGCGCGGAAAATCGTTCCGGGCACGAATCGACGGTTACGTGTTCATCAGATCGAAGAAATCGGAATTCGTCTTCGTCTGCTTCAGCTTGTCGATCAGGAACTCGATCGCATCGGTGGTGCCCATCGGCGCCAAGATGCGGCGCAGCACAAAAATCTTCTGCAGATCCTGCTTGGGAACCAGCAGATCTTCCTTGCGGGTACCCGACTTGAGGATATCCATCGCCGGGAAGATGCGCTTGTCCGCCACCTTGCGGTCGAGAACGATTTCCGAGTTGCCGGTGCCCTTGAACTCTTCAAAGATCACCTCGTCCATGCGGCTGCCGGTATCGATCAGCGCCGTCGCGATGATAGTAAGCGATCCGCCTTCCTCGATGTTACGGGCCGCGCCGAAGAAGCGCTTCGGCCGCTGCAACGCGTTGGCGTCGACGCCGCCGGTCAGGACCTTGCCGGATGACGGCACCACCGTGTTGTAGGCGCGACCGAGACGTGTGATCAGAATCGAGCAGGATGACCACGTCGCGGCCATGCTCGACCAGGCGTTTCGCCTTCTCGATGACCATTTCAGCGACCTGGACGTGGCGGACAGCCGGCTCGTCGAACGTCGAGGAGACGACCTCGCCCTTTACCGAGCGCTGCATGTCGGTCACTTCCTCCGGCCGCTCGTCGATCAGAAGCACGATCAGGTAGCATTCCGGGTGATTGGTCGTCACTGAATGGGCGATATTCTGCAGGAGCACCGTCTTGCCGGTGCGCGGCTGCGCCACGATCAGGCCGCGCTGGCCCTTGCCGATCGGCGCCACCAGATCGATGACACGCGACGAGATATCCTTGCCGGTCGGATTGTCGACCTCCATCTTCAGCCGCTCATTCGGATAGAGCGGGGTCAGATTGTCGAAATGGATCTTGTGGCGGATCTTTTCGGGATCGTCGAAATTGATAGTGTTGACCTTGAGCAGGGCAAAATAGCGCTCGCCTTCCTTCGGGCTGCGGATCGGCCCCTCGACGGTATCGCCGGTTTTCAGCGAAAAGCGCCGGATCTGCGAAGGTGAGATGTAGATATCGTCCGGACCCGGCAGATAATTGGCGTTGGCCGAGCGGAGGAAGCCGAAGCCATCCTGCAGCACCTCGACGACGCCGTCGCCGATGATTTCGACATCCTGCGCCGCGAGCTTCTTGAGAATCGCAAACATCAGCTCCTGCTTGCGCATGACGCTGGCGTTTTCGACCTCGAGCGATTCGGCGAAGGCGATCAGATCGATCGGCTTCTTGTTCTTGAACTCCTGGAGTTTCATTTCCTGCATGACGGACTCTGAATGTGAAATGGGAAAAAGCTATCGGCGAATGCGATGGGCGCCGGATGCGGCCAACTCGAGCTTCGGGCGGCGCTTGGCGGAAGGGAAGAAAAGTGTTCTATCGCCAAGCAAATAAAAGAGCAAGGCGACTTTTCCGTGACGTCCGCTCAGAACGGCTTCACGACGACCAGTATGACGATAAGGATCATCAGCACGGTCGGTATCTCGTTGAACAGACGCCAGTGACGCGCCGATCTGTCGTTACGGTCCTCACCGAATTTGCGAACCGCACCAGAGAGATAGCCATGCACGCCGGACAATACAACCACCAGCGCGATCTTCGCGTGCAGCCATCCTGCTGAAAAGCCAAAGCCCTTCCAGGCCAGCCAGAGACCCAACACCCAGGTGATCACCATGGCCGGGTTGATGATGACGCGCAGCAGGCGCTGCTCCATCACCTTGAAGGTTTCCGACTGGACGGAGCCTCGCTCGGCACCGGTATGGTAGATGAAAAGGCGCGGCAGATAGAGCATGCCCGCCATCCACGAGATCACGGCGATGACATGGATCGCCTTTACCCAGAGGTAGAGATCATCGGGATCGAGCGCGAAGAGCAGCGCCGTCAACACGATGAGGATTGCTATCGCTGCGGCCGCTCGTTTTGCCGCATTGCGTCCAGATTGCCGCGTTTCCGGAGTGTTCATCGGCCCGATCCGTCCCTGATTTGCCTGATCATCGCCTCGACATGCGCAATCGGCGTTTCAGGCGTGATGCCGTGGCCGAGATTGAACACCAGCGGGCCAGAGCCCAGCGCGCGCAAAATAGCGTCCACGCCCTCACGCAGCGCCGCCCCGCCCGCCACCAGCCTGAGCGGGTCGAGGTTGCCCTGGACGGGTCCTTGAGCCTGCAGGGCATGCGCTTGTGTCAGGGGAACGGTCCAGTCGAGGCCAAGCGCGGTAACGCCGGTCTGCCGGCGATAATCGGAATAGAGGCTGCCGGCGCCCTTTGGAAAGCCGATAATCGGCACGTCGGGATAGGCGGCCCGCACCTTCTTGACGATTTCGGCCACCGGTTGCACGCAGAAGGCGTCGAAGCAGGCTTCGTCGAGCACGCCGGACCATGAATCGAATACCTGCACCACGTCGGCGCCCGCCTCGATCTGCCGGATGAGATAGGCGGCCGAGTAATCCGCGACTGTCGTCAGCAGCTTTTTCATTGCCTGCGGTTCGCGATAGGCAAAAAGCCTGGCGGGAGCCTGGTCCGGCGTGCCGTGACCGGCGATCATGTAGGTGGCGATCGTCCATGGCGCGCCGCAAAAGCCGATCAGCGTCGTGCTTTCCGGCAGTTCGGCGCGCAGCCGCCTCACCGTCTCGTAGACCGGCGCCAGGCGTTCGTGGAAAGCGCGGCCGTCAAGCCGTTCGACCTTATTTGCCTGGATCGGCGTCATTACCGGCCCGCGGCCCTCGTCGAAGCGCAGGTCGCGGCCGAGCGCATGCGGCACGACGAGGATATCGGAAAACAGGATCGATGCGTCGAAACCAAAGCGCCTGATCGGCTGAAGCGTCACCTCGACCGCGAAATCGGGATTGTAGCAGAGATCGAGAAAGCTCCCGGCTTTCTTCCTCAATTCTCTGTACTCCGGCAGATAGCGGCCAGCCTGCCGCATCATCCATATCGGAGGCGGAAACACGGTCTCGCCCCTCAGGACGTCCAGCATGACGCGGCTGTTGGCCATCAGGGCACGTTCCTCGCTTCTTTCCTTAAATATAATTTCTATGAAAAGAGTCTTCTGATTCTAAGAGTCTGTTGGAATCGGTAATTGTTGCCTATCCCGGAGAGCCGGCCTGGCGCCAGCCAGCATTTTGTCGCGCAAGTTCGGCTGTGGGCTGGAAAAGTCTGGGGATCATCTGGAATCATTATGAAACATCAACGACTTGCGGGATCGTCGAATTACAAGCGCCGGCAACGGCCGAGGAGGCACGAAGTTTATCCCCATAGTCATCCATACCGCGCCGGCGATTCCGACAGCGCATCGAATTGTGGACAAGGCCGGTTCTGATACAGTCGCCGGCGCCGCAATGGCCAAACCGGCCAGCTTTTGCACATTTGACCACAGACCCGGGCCGATCCTGTGAACAAACCCCAGAGCTTCTTCCATCTGCACCTGATTTCCGACGCCACCGGCGAGACGCTGCTCGCCGCCGGCCGCGCGGCCTCGGCTCAATACAAGGATGCGCGGGCGATCGAGCACATCTATCCGCTCATCCGCACCGAAAAGCAGCTGGCGAAGGTGTTCGAGGACATAGAGGAAGAGCCGGGCATCGTGCTCTACACGGTGGTGGACCAACACCTCGCGGGCAAGATCGATGCGAAGGCCGCCCAGATGGGGCTGCCGTGCGTCTCGGTGCTGGAGCCGGTGCTGACCGTGTTCCAGTCCTATCTCGGCACGCCGGCCGGCCGCCGGGTAGGGGCGCAGCATGTGCTCGACGCGGAATATTTCCGCCGCATCGACGCGCTGAACTTCACCATGGAGCACGACGACGGGCAGCTGCAGCACGATATCGAGGAAGCCGATATCGTGCTGATCGGCATATCGCGCACCTCCAAGACGCCGACCAGCATCTATCTGGCCAATCGCGGCATCAAGACCGCCAACATCCCGATCGTCCTCGGCGTGCCGCTGCCCGAAAGCCTAGCGAACGCGAAGAAGCCGCTGATCGTCGGATTGGTGGCGACGGCGGAGCGGATTTCGCAGGTGCGCCAGAACCGGGTGCTCGGCTCTACCGCCGGCTATGACGCCAACGGCTATGTCGACCGCGCGACGATTGCCGAGGAACTGGCCTATGCGCGGCAGATCTGTACGAGGCACAATTGGCCGATGATCGATGTAAGCCGCCGTTCGATCGAGGAAACCGCGGCGGCTATCGTTGCCCTGCGCGGCCGAACACGGTAGACCGGTCGCTCATTCTACTCCGCCGGACGCCTGACGCGACTTTCTGCGCTTCCGGTGCTCACGGACCTAAATGTCCGCTCCGCTCCGGTTCTCGAAAGCCACGCCATTCATCTCGGCGGAGCGAATGATCGTTCCAGTCTACAACTCGCCTGAATGCGATCAAAAATGGCAGAAGTTCTGATACTTGCCTCGGGCAGCCCGTTTCGAAAATCGCTCCTCGCCAATGCCGGGATCGAATTCAGCGCGGTGCCGCCGACCGTCGACGAGCGCGCGCTGGAAGCACCGCTGGAGGGAAGCGGCGCGACGCCGGAGGAGGTGGCTCAGATCCTGGCCGAGGCCAAGGCGGCCAATGTCAGCGAGAGCCATCCGGGTGCGCTGGTGCTCGGCTGCGACCAGACGCTGTCGCTCGGCGACCGTGTGTTTCACAAGCCGCGTGACATGGAAGAGGCCCGCCGGCATCTGCTCGCTCTGTCCGGCAGGACTCATCATTTGAACAGCGCCGCCGTGCTGGTGCGCGGTGACCAGACGCTGTGGCGGCACGTCGGAATTGCGAGCCTGACCATGCGGGAACTCGACCCAGGCTTCATTGGACGCCATCTCGCGCGGGTCGGCGACAAGGCGCTGTCGAGCGTCGGCGCCTATCAAGTCGAAGGCGAGGGTATCCAACTGTTCGAGAAGATCGAGGGCGATTACTTCACCATAGTCGGCCTGCCTCTGCTGCCCGTGCTTGCCGCGCTGCGCGAATTCGGGGCGATCGATGGCTGAGTTGATAAAGGCCTTTGTCTGCGGACATCCAATCGCGCATTCGCGCTCGCCGGCCATTCACGGCCATTGGCTCGCCCGCTATGGAATCGCCGGCAGCTATACGGCGATCGATGTCGCACCCGATGATTTTGCTGATTTCGTCCGCCGGATGGGCGAAAATGGCTATGCCGGCGGCAACGTCACCATCCCGCACAAGGAGGCCGCCTGCCGGCTGGTTGAGCGGCGCGACCAGGCGGCGGAAAAAATCGGCGCGGTGAATACGCTGTGGTTTGAGGACGGCGTGCTTTGCGGCGGCAATACCGATGCGGCGGGCTTCGCGGCCAATCTTGACGATCTGGCGCCCGGCTGGGCTGAAAACCACGGAACCGCAGTGGTTCTCGGAGCCGGCGGCGCCGCCCGAGCCGTACTCTTTGCGCTCAGGCAGCGCGGCTATCGCGACATCAGAGTCGTCAACCGGACGGTGGCGCGCGCCGCCGAACTGGCCGACCATTTCGGCCGCGGCGTGACGGCGCATGCGCCGGAGGCCGCGCCCGACCTGCTCGGCGATGTCGACCTGCTGGTCAACACGACCGCGCTCGGCATGCATGGCAATACGGAGATCGCAGTTGATCCTGCGCGGCTGCCCGACAATGCGATCGTGACCGACATCGTCTATGTTCCGCTGGAGACGCCGCTGCTTGCGGCTGCCCGCCGACGCGGGCTGAAGACCGTCGATGGGCTCGGCATGCTGCTCCACCAGGCCGTGCCCGGCTTCGAACGCTGGTTCGGCAGGCGGCCGGTGGTCGACGCCGAACTGCGCAGGCTGATCGTCGGCGATCTCGAGACCGCATCATGATCGTGCTCGGCCTGACGGGATCGATCGGCATGGGCAAATCGACGACCGCGAAAATGTTCAGGGACGCCGGCGTGCCGGTGCACGATTCCGACGAGACGGTGCACCGCCTCTATGCCGGCAAAGCCGCGCCGCTCATTGAGGAGGCGTTTCCCGGAACGGTTCGCGACGGCGCTGTCGATCGGGCGCAACTCGCCGCCCAGGTTCTCGGCAGGCCTGAAGCGATGCGAAAGCTCGAGGCGATCATCCATCCGCTGGTCCGCGCCGACGCCGACGCCTTTGTCGCGAGCCACCGCGAAGCGAAAACGCCGCTGGTGGTGCTCGATATCCCGCTGCTGTTCGAAACCGGCGGCCGCGGTCGCGTCGACAAGGTCGTCGTCGTCACCGCGCCGGCCGAGGTCCAGCACGAACGTGTTCTCGCGCGGCCCGGCATGACCGAGGACAAGCTCGCAGCCATCCTGGCCAGCCAAGTTCCGGACGCTGAAAAGCGACGGCAGGCGGATTTCGTGATCGATACCGGCCGGGGCATGGACGCGGCGCGCGCCGCCGTCGCCCGCATCGTCGCTGTTCTGACGGGGGACAATCCCGCGGGGTAGCAGCGCCGGCCTTGCTCCCGCCGCCGGACGCGGCCAAGCTTGGCCGTGGAGTGATTCGATTCGATGCGTGAAATCATCTTTGATACCGAAACCACCGGGCTCGATCCCCGGGAGGACCGGATTATCGAAATAGGCGGCGTCGAACTCGTCAACCGGTTTCCGACCGGGCGCAGTTTCCATGTCTTCATCAACCCGCAGGGCCGCGACGTGCACCCGGAAGCGCAGGCTGTCCACGGCATCGGCAATGCCGACCTGGCCGACAAGCCGCCATTCCCGGAAGTCGCGGCAAAGTTCCTCGAATTCATCGACGGAGCGAAGCTGGTCGCGCACAATGCCGGCTTCGACATGGGCTTCGTCAATGCCGAACTGGCGCGGCTAGGGACGCCGGCCATTGGGCCGGAGCGCGTCGTCGATACGCTCGCGCTTGCGCGGCGCAAGCATCCCATGGGCCCGAACTCGCTCGACGCACTCTGCCGGCGCTACGGCATCGACAACAGCCGACGCACCAAGCACGGGGCGCTGCTCGATTCGGAGCTGCTCGCCGAAGTCTATATTGAGCTGATCGGCGGCAAGCAGGCTGCGCTCATCCTGGATGCCGTTAGCGTCACGCCGGCCGGCGATGCGGCAATGATTCACGTGGAACTTTCGGTCCGGGCGCGGCCTGAGCCGCTCCCGGAGCGGATTTCCGACGCCGAACGCGCCGATCATGCCCGGCTCGTCGCCGAACTGGGCGAGAAATCGATCTGGGCTCAACTCGGCCAGGCCGAGCAGAAAATCCGGCTCCCGGCTTAACCCAGGCATAAAAAAACCCGGCACGAGGCCGGGTTTTTGCCGTTCTATCTAGATCAGACCTGGATCAGCTGACCTTGACCTTGGCCGCTGTCTGGTCCTCGGCCATTTTCTGCTGGAACATCTGCGCGAAGTCGATCGGATCGAGCATCAACGGCGGGAAGCCGCCATTGCGGGTTGCTTCAGCGACGATCTGGCGTGCGAACGGAAACAGCAGGCGCGGGCATTCGATGAAGAGCAGCGGCAGCATGTGCTCCTGAGGGAAGCCCTCGATGCGGAAAACGCCGCCATAGACCAGCTCGACGTTGAAGAGAACGTCCTTGTCGAAGGAGGCCTTTGCATTAAGCGCCAGGTTGACGTCGAATTCCTTCTCCGAAAGCGGATTGGCGTTCACGTTGACGCTGATGTTGATGCCCGGCGCCTTGTCGCGGCCGCGCAGCGAGTTGGGCGCGCCGGGGCTTTCGAAGGAAAGATCCTTCACATACTGGGCAAGAACGTTGAGCGACGCCTGGGTCGCGGTAGCGTTTCCATTTCCGCCGGTCGGCGTGCCCGCAGTTTCTTTTTCTTTTTCGGCCATCGCCACGATCCTCTTGGTTCAGCCGCATCGCGGCCCGAATTAAAATCGAGCGTTCGCTACCATGGGCGGCATGTCAAGACAAGTTTGGCCTTCACTCCTCGTCGATCCGCCGCCAGGGCGTTTCCGACGGTCCGCCCTTCGAGTAATCGTCGCGGTCCAGATCTATGGTGCGGCCGCGACGGAAACCGCCGCCGCGCATCACGGAGAAATCGGTCGCGAAGTCGACGCGCCTCTTGAGGAATCGCCAGCCAAGGTCGCGGACGACAGGCACGAAAAGCAGGATGCCCAGAATATCGGTCAGGAATCCGGGGATCAGGAGAAGGAAGCCCGCGACCAGGATCATGATGCCGTGGGCGAGTTCACGACTCGGATCGCGCCCGGCTTCCATCTCGCGGCGGATGCGCGCCATCACGCCAAACCCCTGGAAGCGCAGCAGCATGGCGCCGGCGATGCCTGTCGCCACGATGAGGCCGAGCGTCGCAAATACGCCGATCTGCCGGCCGACAAGCACGAAGCCCGCGATTTCCAGCAGGGGAAGCACGAGCAGGAAGAGAGGGATGATGGGTATTCGCACGAAACCGCCGAGTTTTGCGTTGGAACGGGAATGCGCCGGTTGATGATGGCGCTCCGTTGTCAGATAGGTATGCACGGCTTTGATTTGAATGATGGCTGCATGCGTTCTATATGCAATGATTGAACAGCGCGACGCGGCGCCGGGTGGCGATGTCGCTCTCCTCACCCGCTTTGACACGGGATCGGTTGGCGGAAGACATGGAATTCTTCGACTTCGGCACTCTATTTTTTCTGGTCGCGGCTGTCGTGATCTTTTTCCAATTGCGTAATGTGCTGGGCCGGCGCACCGGAAGCGAGCGTCCGCCCTTCGATCCCTATACGGCTGGCCGGACCCGCAGCAAGGATGCGGCGGCCAAGCCTGAAAACGTCGTTTCGCTGCCGCGCAAGCGCACCGCCGCCGAAACCGAGGAGGCGTTCGCCGCCATCGACCTCTTCGCCAAGCCGGGTACCGACCTGAACAAGGGTTTGCGCTCGATCAAGGAAGCAGACGCCTCCTTCGACCCGAAGTCCTTCGTTGACGGCGCCAAGATGGCCTACGAGATGATCGTCATGGCCTATGCCGACGGCGACCGCAAAACGCTGAAGAACCTGCTCTCGCGCGAAGTCTATGACGGCTTCGTGGCGGCAATCGCCGACCGCGAGAAGCGCAACGAAAAAATCCAGTCTTCCTTCGTCGGCATCGACAAGGCCGACATCGTCTCAGCAGAGATGAAGAACGGCGAAGCCCATATCACGCTGCGCATCGTCAGCGAACTGATCTCGGCGACCCGAGACAATGCCGGGGCCGTCATCGACGGCGATCCCGAGACGGTCGCCGAGGTCAAGGACGTTTGGACCTTCGCCCGCGACACGCGCTCGAAAGACCCGAACTGGAAGCTCGTCGCGACCGAAGAGGAAGACTGACGCTCTACGGCTGGGGTCCGTCCAGTGTCGCTGTCGCGCGTTTTCCGCATTGCCTTCTTTGCCGATTTGCCCGGCTGGGCGGCGGATGATCAGTCCGCGGCATACGAAGCCTTTCGGCGCTCGGCCGCGCATGTCCAGACGAAGCCCTATCGCTCCGGCGCGCTCGGCGTGGAGTTTTCGAGCTTTGCCGCGGCCTACGAGGCGGCGCAGGCCGTGCGATCGCCGACCCGGGCGGATGCAAAGGGCTTTTTCGAGCGCTTTTTCCTCCCTGCACGAATAATTCCGGAGGACACCGGCGCAGGCCTCGTCACCGGCTTCTACGAGCCGGAGGTAGAGGCGTCCCCGTTCCGGACGGAGCGCTTTTGCGTGCCGCTGCTTTCCCGCCCCGACGATCTCGTCGATATTGATGACACCAATCGGCCGGCCGGCATGGACCCGTATCTGGCCTTCGCCAGGCAAACCGACGCGGGACCGGTCGAATATTTCGACCGCGCAGCGATCGAAACGGGCGCGCTTGCCGGGCAGGATCTTGAAATCGCCTGGCTCGAAAGCAAGGTCGACGCCTTCTTCATCCATGTGCAGGGTGCGGCGCGGCTCGCCATGACCGACGGTCGCCAGCGCCGCATTACCTATGCCGCCAAATCCGGTCAGCGCTTTTCCGGTCCGGGAAAGATCCTCGCCGATATCGGCGAGATCCCGCTCAACCATGTGACCATGCAGTCGATAAGGGCCTGGTTCGCGCGAAATCCGGATCGCATCGACGAGATATTGCGGCAGAACCGCTCCTACATCTTCTTTCGCGAAGCGCAGGTCGACGATCCGGCCTTGGGCCCGGTCGCGGCGGCGAAAGTGCCGTTGACGCCGGGCCGCTCCATCGCCGTGGACCGGCTTCTGCACACGTTCGGCACGCCTTTCTTCATCGATGCGCCATCGCTGACAGCGTTTGACGGGAAACCTTTCCGGCGTCTGATGATCGCGCAGGACACTGGTTCGGCGATCATCGGCTCGGCGCGCGGCGATCTCTTCGCCGGTTCGGGCTTCGCGGCCGGCGAAATAGCGGGTGTGGTGCGCAACGAGGCGGATTTCTTTGCGCTCATTCCCCGCGCTTTGGCCGAGGCGGCGCCATGAGCAAGCCGTCGAACAAAAGACTCAGCGATGAGGACCGGGTTTTGTGGAGCCTCGTAGCCCGCTCGACAAAGCCGTTGAAAGGCAAGCAGGCGGTCGACATCCCCGAACCGCCGCCTGTCTCGGTGGATGAGGCGATGGACGCGGTTGCGCCGCGACCAGCCGCTTCGCCGGCCGCCCGCCCGAAGCAGAGCGTGGCGCATTCCCTGGACCGTCCGACACACGAGAAGCTGGCGAAGGGGCGGCTGCCGATCGAAGGCCGCGTCGACCTGCACGGAATGAGCCAGGAGCAGGCTTATTCGCTGCTGCTTTCCTTCCTGCATCGGGCGCATGTCGGCGGCGTGCGCTACGTGCTGGTGATCACCGGCAAGGGCTCGTCGTCGGGCGGCGAGGGCGTGCTGCGGCGCGCCGTGCCGGCGTGGCTGTCGACGGCGCCGTTCCGACCACTCGTCAGCAGCCACGATCACGCCGCGCGCAATCATGGCGGCGCCGGCGCGCTCTATATCCGGTTGCGCCGCCACCCGGCCAAAAGCTCGTGACGCCGCTTGGGGTGAAGTTACGTGCGCTGCGGCGCGAGCGCGGCGTCAGCCAGAAAGACATGGCCAAGGCACTGGGCATCAGCGCCGCCTATCTGTCGGCGCTGGAACATGGCCATCGTGGGGTGCCGAGCTGGGCGCTTGTCCAGAAGATGATCGGCTATTTCAACATCATCTGGGACGAGGCCGAGGAGCTGGAGAACCTGGTCTGGTCGTCAGACCCGCGGGTGGTGATCGATACGGCCGGTTTGCCGCCGGAAGCCACCCGACTGGCAAATTTGCTTTCCCGGAACATCCGGCAGATGGACCAAGCAACCATCCGTGCGCTTCTGACCCTTGTGCAAGCGAAAATAAACCACTGAACGCCTGTCGGATTCCGGCGCCTCCCCGCGTCCTTTGGTGCAGACAACGCCAAACAGGGGCAGGCCATGAGTGAAAAGACGAAGATTGTAACCGGGTGGGTGCTTACGGGCGTCTATGCGCTCTTCATGCTTGGGGCGTCGATAACGCCGAAACTTCTCGGATTGCCCATCGCAAGCGAAACGATGACGCAGCTTGGATGGCAGGACGGCTACGTCCTGATGATCGGGTTGATCGAGCTTGCCTGTGTGCTTCTCTATCTATTCCCGAAGACCAGCGTGCTCGGGGGGTCCTCACCATGGGGCTGCTTGGCGGGGCCATGGCGACGCAGATCCGTGTCGGCAATCCGCTGTTCAGCCATGTCCTCTTCAGCATCTATCTTGGCTTGTTTATGTGGGGTGGTCTGTGGCTGCGCGATCCGGCGCTGCGGGCCATATTCCCGTGGCGTCGGTAGCGATCAGAACAGCGCCTGCAGTTCCGGCAGCTTCTCGTTGACGAGCCAGCCGTAGTAATTCTCTTCCGGCAATCTCGGCTCCTGCCCTTCCAAGAGACGCTTTTCATTCTCTGCCTTGAGCGCATAGGCGCGGGCTTCCGGATCGCCGACATTGTAGAGCGTCGCGGTGATGCCGGGATTTTGCGAGATGTCGAAGCCGGCGATGGTGCGGTAGGCGTCGATCGATTTCTTCAGCGTCGCAGCCACATAGGGCAGGGTCAGGTCGGGATCCATGATGGTCTCGTAGACCTGGTTCGGCTGGCCGGGGTCGAGCTTCGGCAAACCCGAGACCTGATGCACCAGATCGCTCATCTGCAGCGCGGTCAGCGGATTGAGCTGGCCGATGCCGAATGTCTGGCCGGCATAGAAGGGCTGGAAGAAGGTGGCGCTGAAGCGGTCGTCGGGATAGGCGACGCCGTCCACGGTCCGGCCGCGGAAGTGCCGGTTCCAGACCCGCTCGCGGCAGGTCCATACTTCGTAGCTGCCAGACAGGTTCGCGCACACCGAAAATTCCGGCCGCGCGATAAAGGCGACAATATCCTCCTCGCCGTAGCTGAAGCTCAGGCGGCTGCTGAGATAGGACACGGCCTTGACGTAGTAGGTCTGCAGCCGGTCGTAGGCATCGACATTGTAGGTGTGCTCGCCGACGATCGCGCCGACAATGTGGATAGGGTCGATGCCATAAGCGTTTGCCGCCCCCTGATCTTGGAACGCAGCTCGCCGTCGCTCTGCAAGAGCGCGTAGACCTTGCGGTATTTCGCCTCGAAGCTGGACCGGCCTGCCTGCGTGCGCTTGGTCGAAGCGCCGGGAACGCCAGGCTGTTCGATGTGCCGGTTGCCGGCAGGAATCAGGGTCTGCGCCCGAGCCTGAATCGCGCAGACGCCCAGCGCCAGAACCAGCGCAATCGCAAAACTGGATGATCTCGTCATTTGCCGCCGCAACCCCGCATGGCCGGGCAACCCTAGGTTAAAGCCCGGCCGGGAGTCGAGTCCTTGTTGCCTGTCAGTGTCGCCGGCCCCTCCCGGCGCGGCACCTTTAAAGGATGAATCGCGACAAATCTGTGTTCTTGGACAGGTCGCCGACATTCTTCTGGACATAGTCGGCATCGATCGTGATCTCCGAACCGGAGCGGTCCGGCGCGTTGTAGGAGATGTCGTCGAGCACGCGCTCCATCACCGTCTGCAGACGCCGTGCGCCGATATTCTCAAGCGTCGCGTTGAGATCGACGGCGATGCCGGCGAGCAGATCGATGGCGTCGTCAGTGAACGAAAGCGTCACGCCTTCGGTGTCCATCAGCGCCACATATTGCTTGATCAGGCTCGCCTGCGGCTCGGTCAGGATGCGCCGGAAGTCGTCTTTCTCAAGCGCGCGCAGCTCAACGCGGATAGGCAGGCGGCCCTGGAGCTCGGGCAGGAGATCAGATGGCTTGGACACGTGGAACGCACCGGAGGCGATGAACAGTATGTGGTCGGTCTTGATCGGCCCGTATTTGGTGGCGACCGTGGTGCCCTCGACCAGCGGCAGCAGATCGCGCTGCACGCCCTCGCGGCTGACCCCGGCGCCCATGCCGCCGTCGCGCGCGGCGATCTTGTCGATCTCGTCGAGGAACACGATGCCGTCGTTCTGAGCCGACTGCAGCGCCATCTGCACGACCTGGTCCTGGTCGAGAAGCTTGTCGGATTCATCGTCGATGAGGTGAGAATAAGACTCCTTCACCGTCGTCTTGCGGGTCTTGGTGCGCTGGCCGCCCATTGCCTTCGACAGCATGTCGTTGATGTTCATGACGCCGATATTGGCGCCCGGCATGCCCGGGATCTCGAAGCTTGGCAGGCCGCCGCTGCCTGTGTCGGCCACCTCGATCTCGATCTCCTTGTCATCGAGTTCGCCCTCGCGCAGCTTCTTGCGGAAACTGTCGCGGGTTGCGGGACTAGCCGTCTTGCCGACAAGCGCTTCCAGCACGCGCTCCTCGGCGTTGAGATGCGCGCGCGCCTTGACCTCTTCGCGCATCTTTTCGCGCACGAGGCCGATGGCGACCTCGACCAGGTCGCGGATGATCTGCTCGACATCGCGCCCGACATAGCCGACCTCGGTGAACTTTGTCGCCTCGACCTTGATGAAGGGCGCACCGGCGAGCCGGGCCAGCCGCCGCGAGATCTCGGTCTTGCCGACGCCGGTAGGCCCGATCATCAGAATGTTCTTCGGCATCACCTCTTCGCGCATCTCGCCTTCGAGCTGCTGACGCCGCCAGCGGTTGCGCAGCGCGATGGCCACGGCGCGCTTGGCGTCCTTCTGACCGATAATGTAGCGGTCGAGCTCGGAAACGATTTCGCGGGGGAGAATGTGGTCATTGTAAATGCTCTTTGACTGACTCAAGTCTGCAGGTGGCGCAGATGGGAACCGGGAAGCCGCAGTGCAATAGTTGGCGGCAGCAGGCTAAGCAGCACGCCCCGCAGGCGGTGCCAGCCGGCGCTTAGAACCAGCACGACCGCGCCGAGCACCAGGACCGTAAGCGGCACGACACCGTCGATAAGCCCGCTCGCGCCGACCAGCGAGGCGAAGGCGATGCCGGCATAGGACAGGCCCGAAACCAGCACGGCGCGCCGATCGACCACGACCGCGACGACAGCAAGCAGCGAGAACACGGCGAGGATGCCCCAGGCCGAAGCCGTATTGGTCATTCCCGATTCCGGCGCAAAGCCGCGGATCAGGGGATGCACGATCATCGGCGCTGCCAGAAGATGCAGCCAGAAGGCGATGTCGGTACGGCGCGTCACCCGCATTGGATCACTCATGTCGAAGCGCATGGCGAGCGCGAACACGGCCAGTCCGCAGATCAGCACGATGGGCGTGGAGGCATAGTCGACGAAGTCCGGCGCCGCCGTGAAAAGCAGGCCAACGATGGCGCCGACAAGCGCCAGCGTACCTGCTGCGATCGTAATCGGGACGCGAAAACGCCAGTAGTGCAACGCTGCGCCGGCCACCGTCACGAGCGCGGCGCCTGCGAGAGCCAGCGGATCATCGAAGTGCAGTCGACCGAAGCCGAGCCCAGGCCGGAAACCCGCAGCCTGTTCGGTCAGGGTCTCGAACGCATGATAGGAGGCCACGAACACCGCGGCGGCGTAGACGATCAGCAGGACGATGCTGGGCAGCGCCATGCGCCGCGTTCGGGTAAAGAACTCGGCAAGACCCCAGGCGGTCACTGCCAGAATGGCGGCCGTTCCGAAAAGGCTGAACGCCTCATAGGCAAAATAGCCGAGGGCGCCAAGAAAGAGCGCGAGGCCGATCGTCACGAAGATATCGCCAAAGCCGCTGATGAAGCGCAGCTTCTCGTCGTCCTCTGGTTCCAATGCTCCGGCCTGCGCGATTTCCAGATCGCGAAGACCCTGTGCCTGCTCGGCCGACAGCACTCCCTGCGTTACGGCGGCCTGCAAGGTATTTTCGGAGATGGCGCGGACGGGAATGTTCATTGCAACGGTCATGACTCACACCGGCCCGGATTGCCACTGCTTGATGAACTCGAAGGGGTGCAGCAGCATGATCACGTTGAGGGTCAGGTTATCGCGGATGACGAGGCCCACGCCTATTTCGAAGGCGAGCGCGAGGGTCACGATCAGCCATATAGGGAGCCGCGCCGCCATGGCAAAGCCCAGCACCATCCACAGCGTGTCGGATACCGAGTTGATGACGCTGTCGCCGAAATAATCGAGCGAGATCGTCGAGTCGCGATAGCGGTTGATGATGAAGTCGGTGTTTTCCAGCAACTCCCAGCCGGCTTCGATAACCACCGCGAAGGCCAGGCGGACGCCGACATTGACGCGCGGCATGACCAGCCAGAGCAGCCAGTAGAACAGGAAGCCGTGGATGATGTGCGAGAATGTGTACCAGTCGGCGAGGTGCTGGCTGTTCTCGCTGCTCGCCGCCTGGCCGTGCCAGAACTTGACCGTTCCGCATTCGCAGATCGGCGGCTGGCCCATGATGTAGAGCGCAATGCCTTGCGCGGCGATCAGTGCTGCGGCCACAAGTACTCCGGCCAGGAAAACGCGCCGGTGTCCGGCGGCTTGCGGATCGGCCGCCTGCGTTACAGTCATGAAAATTCCCCCTCCTCATTGTCGCGCGCCATCATCAGCGCGGGACCGTAGACCGATGTGCGCGTGTCGAACGCCTTGAAGCCGGCCTTTTCGTAGGCCCGGATCGCCCGGAGATTTGCCGGGTCCGGATCGATTATCACGCGCGGCGTCCCCTCCGCGAAGAGTTCTTCGACGAATTGCCGCACGATCGCCGAGCCGTGGCCGATGCCGACCAGATCCGGGACGCCGATCGAAAGATCGATGCCGAGCGTGCCGAAGGGCTGGTCCTGGTAGGGATGGTCGTCTTCGAGATGCGGGTCGTAGCTCTGAAGATAACCGATCGGCCTGCCGTCGAGCTCGATGATCAGCGGTTCGACCGAGATGCTGTCGATATGCTCGCGGATCGACGCGATTTCTTCGTCGGGATCGTCCCACCATTCCGCCACATGCGGTTCGGCTAGCCAGCCGGCGATCATCTCGAGATCGTCGGGCGTCACCGGCCGAAAGCTGTACCGGGGCTTCAACCTATGCGGCATCGAGGGTTTCGATGACGAAATTGCTGTTGGTGTAGACGCAAATCTCCGAAGCGATCAGCATCGCCTTGCGGGCGATCTCCTCGGCATCCTTTTCGGTGTCCAGCAGCGCGCGGGCGGCGGCGAGCGCGAAATTGCCGCCCGAGCCGATCGCCATGACGCCCTGTTCGGGTTCCAGCACGTCGCCGGTGCCGGTAAGCGCGAGAGAAACATTCTTGTCGGCTACCAGCATCATCGCCTCCAACCGGCGCAGATAGCGGTCGGTCCGCCAGTCCTTGGCGAGTTCCACGCAGGCGCGCGTCAGCTGGTCGGGATACTGCTCGAGCTTGGCCTCGAGGCGTTCGAGCAGGGTGAAGGCGTCGGCGGTGGCGCCGGCGAAGCCGGCGATCACATTGCCCTTGCCGAGACGGCGTACCTTCTTGGCATTGCCCTTCATGATGGTCTGGCCGAGGCTGACCTGGCCGTCGCCGGCGATCACGACTTTTCCGCCCTTGCGCACCGTGATGATGGTCGTGGCGTGCATGGTCAGTTCGTTCGACATTTTCTGCTCCGATTTCGCGCGAGTCCCGAGAAGGCGAAAAGCACGGTACGAGGATGGTTCCGGGCCATATGTATGCGACGTCCTGCGGAATGCAATCCAGGGGTCGCGGCGGTCGATCTCGGGTCTTGTCGTTCGGGTCATGTGTCGGTCTCGCCATGTTGAGGGCACGCGGATACGTTCCCGCGCTTCTTCTCGAAGCCGGGGTGTGGGAAGCGGCGCATGGCAGCGACGCCTAATCAATTTAATTTAGTGACGCGCTGCCATGCGCCGCCGGCGTTTTCTCCCCTTGCCGCTCCCGGCCCATGCCCTGTCCCGGTATGCTGGGACAAGGCGCGGGCGCACAGGTTCGACCCGGGGCCGGAGCGTCCCGCACGACCATGCGGGAACATCTCCGGCGCCACACTTGCCTGGATGCCGGTCGTGCACACCCGTTCCCACCAGCAAGCTGCCGGGATGGAGTATGCGGGCATCAGGGGAGGGTGTGGACAAAGCTTGGGAAAACATTCCTGACAGATGCTGACAGAAGGGGAATGGCGCGATGGCGCACCTCATCATCGCAGCCGATCCGCCAACTTTCCTTCGCAGGATCATGCTGATAGAAGGCTCGCATTCCTGAAACGCAAGGACCGCCCGATGGCCTCCCGCTCCGCCGAGATCAGCCGCAAGACCAGGGAAACCGAGATCGCCGTCTCCGTCGACATAGACGGTGCAGGCCACTCGGAAATCGCAACCGGGATCGGCTTTTTCGATCACATGCTCGACCAGTTGTCGCGGCATTCGCTGATCGACATGAAGGTCACGGCCAAGGGCGACCTGCACATAGACGACCATCACACAGTGGAAGACACCGGCATCGCCATAGGCCAGGCCCTGGCCAAGGCGCTGGGCGACCGGCGCGGCATAATGCGCTATGCCTCGATCGACCTCGCCATGGACGAGACGCTGACGCGGGCGGCGATCGACGTTTCGGGCCGGCCGTTCCTAGTCTGGGACGTTTCGTTCTCCTCGCCGAAGATCGGCACCTTCGACACCGAGCTGGTGCGCGAATTCTTCCAGGCGCTGGCGCAGAATGCCGGCGTGACGCTGCACGTCGCCAATCTCTATGGCGCCAACAACCACCACATCGCCGAAACCTGCTTCAAGGCGGTGGCGCGGGTGCTGCGCGCGGCGTTCGAGCGCGATCCACGCCAGCCGGAGGCGGTTCCCTCGACCAAGGGCACGCTGGGAGGCTAGAGTGGCGGTCTATGTCGTCATGGAGCCTCCGGCGCCTGCTGCCGACGCCATGCTGGTGCGCGATGGGTTCCACCTGTTCGGGTTCCTGACGCCGCCGATATGGCTGCTCTGGCATCGCATGTGGATCGAGGCGATTGTCGCCTTCGCGGTTGCGATGGTGCTTGCCGCCCTGGGCGAAGCGCTGGACGCCGGACTTGCCGGGACGCTTCTGTCGCTGCTGGTCTCGATCTATGTCGGCATCGAAGGCGCCGCACTTCGGCTTGCGGCGCTGCGCCGCCGCGGCTGGCGCGAATGGGGCGTGGTCGAAGCGGATTCCTTCGGCGACGCCGAGGCCCGCTATCTGTTCGACGCTGCGCCGGCGGGGCTGGAGGAGGTAGCAAGCCCGCCGCCGGCGCGGCACCCGATCGCGCCTGCCCACCGATCCGGTCCGGCGCTCGGCCTGTTCAACTATCCCGGAAAACCCTGACATGCGGGTCGCGATCATCGATTACGGCTCGGGCAATCTACGCTCGGCCACCAAGGCGTTCCAGCGCGCCGCGCGGGAAGCGGGAGTGGATGCGCAGATCGACCTGACGGCGGACGCCGAGCGCGTGCGCAGCGCCGACCGCATCGTGCTGCCGGGCGTCGGCGCCTATGCCGACTGCCGCGCCGGCCTGGCCGCGGTGGAAGGCATGAACGAGGCGATCGAGGAGGTCGCGATCGCGAAAGGGCGGCCATTCCTCGGCATCTGCGTCGGCATGCAGTTGATGTCCGAGCGCGGGCTGGAGAAGACAATAACCGAAGGCTTCGGCTGGATTGCGGGCGACGTGAAGGAGATCACGCCGGACGACCGGGCGCTAAAAATCCCGCAGATCGGCTGGAACACGATTCACGTGAAACATGCGCACCCTCTGTTCGACGGCATCGTGACCGGCGAGAGCGGGTTGCACGCTTATTTCGTCCACTCCTATCATCTCGACGCGACCGATCCGGCGCAAATCCTTGCCGTGACCGACTATGGCGGCCCGGTGACCGCGGCCGTGGCGCGCGACAATCTGGCAGGCACGCAGTTCCATCCCGAAAAGAGCCAGGCGCTGGGCCTGGCGCTGATCGCCAATTTCCTGAGGTGGAAGCCGTGATACTCTTCCCCGCCATCGACCTGAAGGACGGCCAATGCGTGCGCCTGAAGCTCGGCGACATGGAGCAGGCCACGGTTTACAATGCCGACCCGGCGGCCCAGGCGAAAACCTTTGAGGAGCAGGGGTTCGAATGGCTGCATGTCGTTGACCTGAACGGGGCGTTCGCGGGTGAGAGCGTCAACGGCGCGGCGGTCGAGGCGATTCTTGCGGCGACGAAGAACCCTGTGCAGCTCGGCGGCGGCATCCGCACGCTGGCCGACATCGAGGGCTGGCTCGAAAAGGGCCTGGCGCGGGTGATTCTCGGCACAGTGGCGGTGCGCGACCCCGATCTGGTCAAGCAGGCGTGCAGGGAATTTCCGGGTAAGGTAGCGGTCGGCATCGACGCCAAGGGCGGCAAGGTGGCGGTCGAGGGCTGGGCTGAGGCGTCCGAGCTCGGCGCGATCGAGCTGGCGCAGAAATTCGAAGGCGCGGGCGTCGCCGCGATCATCTACACCGACATCGACCGCGACGGCATTCTGGCCGGCATCAACTGGGAAGCGACGATCGAGCTTGCCGACGCGGTCTCAATTCCGGTGATCGCGTCGGGCGGCCTCGCCTCCATTGCCGACATCGTGCGCATGACCATGCCCGACGCGAAAAAGCTCGAAGGCGCGATATCGGGCCGCGCGCTCTATGACGGGCGCATCGATCCGCGCGAGGCGCTGGCGATTTTGCGCGGCGATTTGAAGCTTTCGCCTGGCTTGTTCGAGGAGCGGCTATGACCCTCAAAGCCCGCGTCATCCCATGCCTCGACGTCAAGGACGGCCGTGTCGTCAAGGGCGTCAACTTCGTCGATCTGATCGACGCCGGCGATCCGGTCGAGGCGGCCAAAGCCTATGATGCAGCCGGCGCCGACGAGCTTTGTTTCCTCGACATCACGGCTTCGTCGGAAAACCGCGAGACGATCTTCGATGTCGTCGCACGCACCGCCGAGCAGTGCTTCATGCCGCTGACCGTCGGCGGCGGCGTGCGCCAAGTCGCCGACATAAGAAAGCTTCTGCTTGCCGGAGCCGACAAGGTGTCGATCAATACGGCGGCGGTGAAAAATCCGGATTTCGTCGCCGAGGCCGCCGACAAGTTCGGCAACCAGTGCATCGTCGTCGCCATCGACGCCAAGAAGGTTGCAGGCCCGGGCGAAACCGACCGCTGGGAGATTTTTACGCATGGCGGCCGGGAAAAAACCGGCATCGACGCGATCGATTTCGCGCGAAAGGTGGTCGACCTCGGCGCCGGCGAGATCCTGCTCACCTCCATGGACCGCGACGGCACCAAGGCGGGCTACGACATCGCGCTGACCCGCGCGGTGGCCGATGCGGTGCGCGCCCCGGTGATCGCGTCCGGCGGCGTCGGCACGCTCGACCACATGGTCGCCGGCATCCGCGACGGCCATGCGACGGCGGTTCTGGCCGCCTCGATCTTCCATTTCGGAACCTACACCATAGCCGAAGCCAAGGCCCATATGGCGGCCGCCGGCCTACCTATGCGGCTGGACTCCGCCTCCTGACCATCATACAGGGTTTTTCGATGACGGATTTTTCGCTCGCCGATCTGGAGAGGATCATCGCAACGCGCGCCCGCTCCGGCGACCCGGAATCGTGGACGGCGAAGCTTTATGAGCGCGGCATCGAAAAGGCCGCGCAAAAGCTCGGCGAGGAGGCGGTCGAGACGGTGATTGCAGCCGTCAAGGGCGACGCCAAAGCCGTCATTTCGGAAAGTGCCGATCTTCTTTATCATTGGCTGGTCGTGCTGACGATCGCAGGTGTCTCGACTTCGGATGTCATGGCCGAACTGGAGCGGCGCACCGCGCGGTCGGGCACGGCCGAAAAAGGCGTCGCGCGGCCGGAGCTGAACATGCCGCCGCAATATGGGAAAAGCGATGGATCAACTCGTTCCGACCGAGAAATATTCGCCCTATCGCTTTTTTTCGGCCGAACGCTGGGCTGATTTCCGCGCCGACACGCCGCTCACGCTGACCGAAGACGAGGTCAGCCGGCTCAGCTCGCTTTACGACCCGATCGACCTCAACGAGGTTCGCCGCATCTATCTGTCTATGTCGCGCCTGCTGTCGGCCCATGTCGAGGCGAGCCAGCTGCTTTTCCATCAGCGGAAGGATTTCCTGAACGTCGACGACGCGATCAAGACGCCGTTCATCATCGGCATGGCCGGATCAGTGGCCGTCGGCAAATCGACCACGGCGCGCGTGCTCAAGGAACTGCTTGGCCGCTGGCCGTCGAGCCCCAAGGTCGACCTGGTCACCACCGACGGGTTCCTGCTGCCCAACGAGGTGCTGCGCCGCGAAAACCTCATGGAGCGCAAGGGCTTTCCCGACAGCTACGATGTCGGCGCGCTGCTGCGTTTCCTGTCGGCGATCAAGTCGGGCCAGCGCGATGTCCGCGCGCCGGTCTATTCCCACCTGACCTATGACGTGATGCCGGGCGAGTTCGTGGTCATCGACCGGCCGGACATATTGATCTTCGAGGGGCTGAACGTGCTGCAGCCGCGCGAATTGCCCAAGGACGGCAAGTTCGTCCCTTTCGTCTCGGATTTCTTCGATTTTTCGATCTATATCGACGCCGACGAGGAGATGATCCACAACTGGTACATCACCCGCTTCATGCGTCTCAGGGAGACGGCGTTCCGCAATCCCGAATCGTTCTTCCACCGCTATTCGCAGCTATCGGAAGACGCCGCCCGCGCCATCGCCGAGGGGCTGTGGGCCAACATCAATTTGAAGAACCTGCGCGAAAACATCCTGCCGACGCGGCCGCGCGCCGACCTGATCCTGCGCAAGGGCGCCGATCATCTCGTCGAAGAGGTGGCGCTCAGGAAGCTGTGAGCCTCAAACGGGACGCGTGACCCTTCTTAGCGTCAGGTTAATGCGGCCGCCATTCTTCAGGAGCGTCGACGTCGCCGGATAGATGCGGTCGACGCCGTGGAAGGCGAGCCGGCCCTCGCCGCCGAGCACGACCAGATCGCCGCTTCGCAGCCGGAAGGATTTTGTCTGCCCGTCGCGGCTGGTCTGGCCGACCCGGAACAGGCAGTCGTCGCCGAGCGAAACCGAGAGTACGGGCGCGGCGAGGTCGAGTTCGTCGCGGTCCTGATGCAGGCCCATCTTCGCCGCATCGGTATAGAAATTGACCAGGCAGGCTTCAGGCGGATGCGGATAGCCGGCGACCTCATGCCAGAGGCGCAGCAGCGCGTCCGGGATCGGCGGCCACGGCTCGCCGGTCACCGGATGGGTCGGCTGGTAGCGGTAGCCGCGTTCCTTGTCGGTCACCCAGCCGACCGGCCCGCAATTGGTCATGCGCACGCTCATCTCCTTGCCGGTGCGCGGCATGACGGGAACATAGAGCGGCGCGGCCTGAACGACCTTGCGGATATCCTCGACCAGCGCTTCCTGCGCATCGCGGTCGAGGTAGCCCGGAATGTGGCGAACGCCTTTGGGGAGCACCTGGATCATCACTTGCCTCACAGGTGAAAACGGCGGCTGTGAGCCGCCGTTCCGTCAAAGGGCTGTCGTCCGCGTTCCGGCTTCACGCCGTCTCAAGGTCGGGAATCCGCAGCACCTGGCCGGGATAGATCTTGTCCGGATGCTTGAGCATCGGCTTGTTGGCCTCGAAGATGACAGTGTATTTCGACGCCTTGCCCTTGCCGTAGGTCTTCTCGGCGATCTTCGAAAGGTTGTCGCCCTTCTTGACCGTATAGAACACCGGCTCCTTTGCGGGCGCCGAAGCTGCCACCAGCGCCGTCATGTCGACATTGCCGTCGAGCTTCAGGCCTGAATCGGGAACCACGACCTTCAGCTCGCTGGCTTCGACTTTCGAAAAACCGAGCGTGTTGCCGACAGCGACGACCGCCTTCTCGAAGATGGACTGGTCCTTGACGACGCCCTTGAGGATGATCTTGTCGCCCTTGACCGCGACATCGACGTTCTCCGTGCCGAGCTTGTGCGATTCAAGCTCCTTCTTCACAGCCGCGGCTTTCGCCGCTTCGTTGTCGTCATCGCCGAAGCCAAGTTTCTTCCCGACATTCTTCACAAAATCGAACATGCCCATGCCAGAGTCTCCTTGCGCCCCCGCGCGGCCAATCTGGCATTTCAATTGCAAAAATGGAAGCTGGATCGATGCGAAGCTCGCGCGCAAATTGCGCGGACGCTCAGTCGTTCTCGACCTTGCCGCGCAACTTCTTCACGTTTGATCGCCCCGCCTTGCTTTGCAGCCGCCTCTCAACCGAACCCTTGGTCGGCCGCGTCTTCTTGCGCGGCTTGGGCGGCGGCTCGGCGGCCTTGGCGACGAGCGCCGTCAGCCGGGCGCGCGCATCGGCCCTGTTCTGTTCCTGCGTGCGGAAACGGCCGGCCTCGATGACGATGACGCCATCCTTGGTGGCGCGCTGGCCGGCTAGGCTGATCGTGCGTTCCCGCACGCGTTCGGACAGGCCCGGCGCGTTGCGGGCGTCGAAGCGCAATTGAACGGCGGTCGCCACCTTGTTGACGTTCTGGCCGCCAGGGCCGGAGGAGCGGATAAAGTTTTCGACCAGTTCGTCTTCGCCGATGAAGACATCCGGCGCGATCGAGATGCCGCTGCGTTCGGTCATTCGCGCCAGACGATGATCTCGTCCGCTCCTTTGCGCCTTATGTCCGGCACCTTCGCGTCTTCGGCCGGGTAGCCTGCCACGAGCAGGATAATCGCCTTCTCACGGTCGGGCCGATCGCAGATCGCATTGAGAAAACCCATCGGTGAAGGCGTGTGGGTCAGCGATGCAAGCCCGGCATTGTGCAGGCTGGAAATCAGCAGGCCGGTGGCGATTCCGACCGATTCGGGCACGTAGTAATGCTTGATCTTTCCGCCATCCGGACCGAGGCCGTAGCGCTGGGCGAAGATCGCGATCAGCCACGGCGCGGTTTCCAGGAACGGCTTATCCGGATCGGTGCCGAGCGGGCCGAGCGCATCGAGCCATTCCTGCGAGGCGCGACCGCTGTAGAATTCGCGCTCCTCCTCTTCCGCCGCCACGCGGATACGCGTCTTCATCGCGGGATCCGAAATGCAAACGAAGGTCCAAGGCTGCTGGTTAGCGCCCGACGGCGCGCTCGCCGCTGTCATCACGCAATCCTCGATCAGGCGGCGCGGCACCGGGCGGTCGGAAAAATGGCGCACCGTGCGCCGCCTCGACATCAGCTCGCGGAACTCGGCGGCGCGTTGCGCCATGTCCGGCTCGGCATATCCGCGGAAGCGCAGCGGACTTTCTTTCAGCTCGGGCATTGGTTCCTCCGGCCTCGCGATGGAACGGTTTAGCCAAAAGAAAAAGGCCCGGCAAATGCCGGGCCTTAAAAAGCGAGCTGTGAGACCAGCTACTCCGCCGCTTCCTGCATGCGCGGCGCCGCGCCCAGCACGGAGGCGTCGACATGCGCTTCGAATTTGCCGAAATTGTCGATGAACATGCCGACGAGCTTTTTTGCCTGCCGGTCATAGGCCTGGCGGTCGGCCCAGGTCGACCGGGGATCGAGCATCGCCGCATCGACGCCGGCCACGGCGAGCGGCGCCGCGAAGCCGAAATTGGGGTCGGTGCGGAATTCGGCATTGTTGAGCGATCCGTCGAGCGCGGCCGCAAGCAGCGCCCGCGTCGCCCTGATCGGCATGCGCTTGCCGGTTCCGTAGGCGCCGCCGGTCCATCCGGTGTTGACCAGCCAGCAATCGACGCCGTGCTCGGCGATCAGCCGGCGCAGCAGATTGCCGTATTCGGAAGGGTGGCGCGGCATGAAAGGCGCGCCGAAGCAGGTCGAGAATGTCGCCTCGGGCTCGGTGACGCCCTTCTCGGTTCCAGCGACCTTGGCGGTATAGCCGGAAAGGAAATGGTACATGGCCTGCGCCGGCGTCAGTTTGGCGATCGGCGGCATCACGCCGAACGCGTCGGCGGTCAGCATGATGATGTTCTTCGGGTGGCCTGCGCGGCCGCTCTTGCTGGCGTTGGCGATGAAGGAAAGCGGGTAGGCGCAGCGCGTGTTTTCGGTCAATGAGCCGTCGTCGAAATCCGGGACGCGGTTCTCGTCGAGGACGACGTTTTCCAGCACCGTGCCGAAGCGGCGCGTGGTGGCGAATATCTCCGGCTCGGCCTCCGGCGAAAGGCGGATCGTCTTGGCGTAGCAGCCGCCTTCGAAATTGAAGATGCCGTCCGGCCCCCAGCCATGCTCGTCGTCGCCGATCAGCGTGCGCGACGGATCGGCCGAGAGCGTGGTCTTGCCCGTTCCGGACAGGCCGAAGAATACCGCCGCGTCGCCATCCGGCCCGACATTGGCCGAACAGTGCATCGGCATGACGCCGCGGGCCGGCAGCAGGTAGTTCAGCACCGTGAACACCGACTTCTTCATTTCGCCGGCATAGGAGGTGCCGCCGATCAGAACGATCATGCGGGTGAGGTCGACGGCGATCACGGTTTCGGTGCGACAGCCATGCCGCGCCGGATCGGCGCGGAAGGAAGGAAGGTCGATGATGGTCAGGCGCGGCACGAAGCCGTCCAGATCCTTCGCCTTCGGGCGGATCAGGAGGTTGCGGATGAACAGCGAATGCCAGGCATATTCGGTGACGACGCGCGTCGCGAGCTTCTGGCTCTCGTCGGCGCCGCCGACCAGATCCTGCACGAACAGATCCTTGCCGGCCGCATGCGCCGTGAAATCGGCCAGCAGCGCATCGAAATGCGCCTCGCTGATCGGCTTGTTGTTGTCCCACCAGACATGCGGCTCGGTCGCCGCGCTGCGGACGACGAACTTGTCCTTGGCCGAGCGCCCGGTGTGCTGGCCGGTATAGGCGACGAGCGCGCCGTGCGCCGTCAGGCGAGCTTCGCCGCGGCGAATCGCCTGCTCGTAAAGCGCCGCCGCGCCGAGATTGTAATGGACGTCGCCGGAGGTCGTCAGGCCGGCCCTGTCGATCCCGCACCCGGGATTGCGTTTTCCTATTTCCGTCATCTGGGCCCTTTCAGACGCCTGCCGCCGCTTCGCACCGACTGGGAAGGCTTCCCAAGGGCACAAATCCGTCAGAAACAGAAAAGACGAACGATTTCAAATCATTAATCGATTTAAAGATTTTGAAATATTTTTAAATCGGTTGTATTGGCCAACAAGCCGCATCGCATCCGTGGTATAAGGGATTGAGATCGCTGGGCCAAACGGGTAAGGAGCCACCTCGGGGCGGAGCGATTGTGGCAGCCCGGCTGTGACATCGGCCGGTGGATGTGCCACATTTTGTACCTAATTTGTCCCCCAATAACCCCTTCTCGACGAAGGAAGGGACACCCCCGCTCATGAGGGAGCAACTTGAAATGGCGACGATCGCGCTGGTCGATGACGACCGCAACATTCTGACCTCGGTGTCGATAGCCCTGGAATCGGAGGGGTACCGAGTCGAAACGTACACCGACGGCGCCTCGGCGCTGGAGGGGCTGGCGGCGCGCCCGCCGAGCCTTGCGATACTGGACATCAAGATGCCGCGCATGGATGGCATGGAACTTCTGCGCCGCATGCGCCAGAAGAGCGACCTGCCAGTCATCTTCCTGACGTCGAAGGATGACGAGATCGACGAATTGTTCGGGCTGAAGATGGGCGCGGACGATTTCATCCGCAAACCATTCTCGCAGCGCCTCCTGGTCGAGCGGGTCAGGGCGGTGCTGCGCCGCGCCTCGGCCCGCGAGGCGGCCGCCAAGACGCCGAACCAGCAGGCCCGTTCGCTGGAACGCGGCCAGCTCGTGATGGACCAGGAGCGCCATACCTGCACCTGGAAGGGCGAACCGGTGACGCTGACTGTCACCGAATTCCTGATCCTGCATTCGCTGGCGCAGCGTCCGGGCGTGGTCAAGAGTCGCGACGCGCTGATGGATTCGGCATATGACGAGCAGGTCTATGTCGACGATCGCACCATCGACAGCCACATCAAGCGCCTGCGCAAGAAGTTCAAGGCGGTCGACGACGATTTCGAGATGATTGAAACCCTCTACGGCGTCGGCTACCGGTTCCGCGAGGCTTAGGCCTAAAATCCGGCGATCCGAATGGTCTTGGAAGTGGAGTTGAAGAAGCCGGCGGCCGCCATGAAGCGGCCGCGCCGGGTCGTGCCTTCGCTCCTGTCCAGGATCACCGTGCCGCTGCGGCGCTTCCTCGGCCATCACGTCTTCTCGAGCCTGACACGGCGCATCCTTTTCCTGAACCTCGCCGGCCTCGGCGTCCTTGTCGTCGGCATCCTCTACCTGAACACTTTCCGCGACGGGCTGATCGACGCCCGCGTCGAAAGCCTGATGACGCAGGGCGAGATCATCGCCGGCGCTATCGCGGCTTCCGCGACGGTCGAGACCGATTCGATCAGCATCGATCCCGAGAAACTGCTCGAACTGCAGGCCGGCGAGAGCATCGGCCCCGGCTCCGACCAGCTCGACAATCTTGACTTCCCGATCAATCCGGAGCGCGTGGCGCCGGTGCTGCGGCGGCTGATCTCGCCGACCAGGACGCGCGCACGCATCTACGACCGCGACGCCAACCTGCTTCTCGATTCCCGCCATCTCTATTCGCGCGGCCAGATCCTGCGCTACGACCTTCCGCCGGTGGCGGAAGAGGAGCCAAGCCTGTTCGAGCGGCTCCAGAAGGCGGTTTTCGACTTCTTCCGCGGCACCGACCTGCCGATCTACCGCGAGCAGCCCGGCGGCAACGGCGCGGCGTTTCCGGAAGTGATGAACGCGCTGACCGGCAGCCCCTCCACGATCGTGCGGGTCAGCGAGCAGGGCGAGCAGATCGTCTCGGTCGCTGTTCCCATTCAGCGCTTCCGTGGCGTGCTCGGCGTGCTGATGCTTTCCACCGAAGGCGGCGACATCGACAAGATCGTCAGCGCCGAGCGCAAGGCGATCCTGCGCGTCTTCGGCGTCGCGGCGCTGGTCACGGCGCTCATGTCCATGCTCCTCGCCTCCACCATCGCAAACCCGCTGCGCAGGCTCTCGGCTGCGGCGGTGCGGGTGCGCCGCGGCGTCAAGAACCGGGAGGAAATCCCGGATTTCTCCGACCGCCAGGACGAGATCGGCAATCTTTCGATCGCCGTGCGCGACATGACCAACGCGCTTTATGCCCGCATCGAAGCGATCGAGAGTTTTGCCGCCGACGTGTCGCATGAGCTGAAGAACCCGCTGACCTCGCTGCGCAGCGCCGTTGAAACCCTGCCGCTGGCAAAAAGTGCGGAATCGCGCGAGCGGCTGATGGATGTGATCCAGCACGATGTCCGCCGCCTCGACCGGCTCATCACCGACATTTCCGACGCGTCGCGGCTTGACGCCGAGCTGGCGCGCGAGGACGCCGGCAAGGTCGACCTGAAGCACCTGATTTCCGACCTGGTCTCGGTCTCGCAGGAGGCCGGCCGCCACAAGCGCCCCATGAGCATCGACTTCAAGGCAGCGAAACTGCCGCAGGGCGTCAAGGGCTATTATGTCACCGGCCACGACCTGCGGCTCGGCCAGGTCATCACCAACCTGATCGAGAACGCGCGTTCCTTCGTTCCCGAGGAGGGTGGGCATATCAGCATTTCGCTTGCGCGCGAGGGCAAGTTCGTCATCGTCACCGTCGACGACAACGGTCCCGGAATTCGCTCCGACAGCATCGACCGGATATTCGAGCGCTTCTACACGGACCGCCCGTCGAGCGAAGCGTTCGGCCAGAATTCTGGCCTCGGCCTGTCGATCAGCAGGCAGATCGCCGAGGCGCATGGCGGCACTCTGACGGCGGAAAACATCCCCGGCGGCAAGCCCGGCGACATCAAGGGTGCGCGCTTCGTCATGACGCTTCCCGCCGAAGGCTGACGGAAAATGGCCCCGCAGAACAACATGCACGGTACGGCGGTCGTGCTCGGCGACCGCGGCGTTTTGATCACAGGCGGCTCCGGCTCCGGCAAATCGACGCTGGCCCTGGCTCTCATGGCGGAAGTCAGGCGCGAAGGAATGTTTGCCCGGCTGATCTCAGACGACCAGCTTTTCCTGGTCGCCCATAGCGGGCGGGCAGTCTGCAGCGCGCCACCGGCGATCGCCGGGCTGGTTGAGGTGCGCGGGGTCGGGCCGCAGGCGGTCCTGTCCGAGCGCGCGGCCGTCGTCGATCTACTGGTCAGGCTTGTGCTGGCGGGTGAAGCCGAGCGTTTTCCCGAGGAAGCAACCGCCACGCTCGCCGGCTGTCAGGTCGCCTGCCTTGACCTTGCGGAACGCAACGCCGCCGGTGCGGTCGCGGCCGTGGCAGCCAGGCTCCGCCTTCCGCCATTCGTCTAATACAGGCGGCTGCGATGACAGGAAATGCGTCAAAATGCACGGTTCAGCCGCAATTTGGGACTTGTCAACGCGCGCCGCGTCGACAAGATAGCGCTCCCGCCGTCCCGGAGAAATGGAGCGCCGGGCATTTCAAGATGAGCTTGTGAAAAGCCGTGACGGGAGCCGCCGCAGAATGATTGGACTCGTGCTTGTCACGCACGGTCAGCTGGCCGAGGAATTCCGCCACGCCGTCGAGCATGTCGTCGGGCCGCAGCAGAATTTCGCAACCGTCGCCATCGGAGCCGATGACGATATGGAGCAGCGCCGGCGCGACATCGTCGACGCCGTCGCCCTGACCGATACCGGCGCGGGCGTGGTGGTGCTGACCGACATGTTCGGCGGAACGCCGTCCAACCTCGCCATTTCAGTGATGGAACCCGGCCGCGTCGAGGTTATCGCCGGCATGAACCTGCCGATGCTGATCAAGCTGACCAGCGTGCGCAAGGCCGACAACATGAGCGGCGCGCTGGAGGAAGCCCAGACAGCCGGCCGCAAATACATCAACGTCGCCAGCCAGCTCCTGAGTAGCAAATGAGCGGGATGCCGTTTTCTAGCGAGGACGGCATCGTCAGCCGCGATTTCGAGATCGTCAACCAGCGCGGACTGCACGCCCGCGCCTCGGCCAAATTCGTCCAGGTGGCGGGCAGCTTTCGCGCCTCGGTCGACGTCGAGCGCGACGGCGTGAAGGTAGGCGGCACCTCGATAATGGGCCTGATGATGCTGGCGGCCAGTCCCGGAAGCTCCATCAGGGTCACCGCCAGGGGACCGGAGGCTCCCCAGGTCATGGCCGCGCTGGAAGAGCTGATCGCCAGCCGTTTCGGCGAGGAATCCTGACGTCCGCGCGTCCGGCAGGACATGCAGGAATAAAGATTTCTTTATATCCCATTGTCGGAGGCCAGCTTATCTGTTAGTCAGGCGCCGATAAATTGCGCCCTTTTGAACGGTTTTGCGCCGGGGCGCTCGTCAAACTCATTTCACCGGAGCGCTGCCATGGCAGATAAGGATTACATCGTCGCCGACATTTCGCTCGCCGACTGGGGCCGTAAGGAAATCGAGATCGCCGAAACCGAAATGCCGGGCCTGATGGCCTGCCGCGAGGAATTCGGCGAAGCCAAGCCGCTCAAGGGCGCGCGCATAACCGGATCGCTGCATATGACGATCCAGACTGCGGTGCTGATCGAGACGCTGAAGGCGCTCGGCGCAGAAGTCCGCTGGGCGTCCTGCAACATCTTCTCCACGCAGGACCATGCCGCCGCGGCGATCGCCGCTTCCGGCGTTCCGGTGTTCGCCGTCAAGGGCGAGACGCTGGAAGATTATTGGGTATACACCGACCGCATCTTTCAGTGGGCCGACGGCGGCACGTCGAACATGATCCTCGACGATGGCGGCGACGCCACCATGTACATACTGATCGGCGCCCGCGCCGAAGCCGGCGAGGATGTGCTGTCCAATCCGGGCAGCGAAGAGGAAGAAATCCTGTTTGGCCAGATCAAGAAGCGCATGGCGGCGACGCCGGGCTTCTTCGCCAAGCAGAAGGCTGCGATCCGCGGCGTTACCGAAGAGACCACGACCGGCGTCAACCGGCTCTACCAGCTGCAGAAGAAGGGCCTGCTGCCCTTCCCGGCGATCAACGTCAACGATTCGGTCACCAAGTCGAAATTCGACAACAAATACGGCTGCAAGGAATCGCTGGTCGACGGCATACGCCGCGCCACCGACACGATGATGGCCGGCAAGGTCGCCGTGGTCTGCGGCTACGGCGATGTCGGCAAGGGCTCGTCCGCCTCGCTCAAAGGCGCCGGCGCCCGGGTCAAGGTGACCGAGGTCGACCCGATCTGCGCGCTGCAGGCGGCGATGGACGGCTTCGAGGTCGTGACGCTGGAAGACGCCGCGCCGACCGCTGATATTGTCATCACGACGACCGGCAACAAGGACGTCATCACGCTCGATCACATGCGCATGATGAAGGACATGGTGATCGTCGGCAATATCGGCCACTTCGACAATGAGATCCAGGTGGCGGCGCTGCGCAACCTGAAATGGACCAACATCAAGCCGCAGGTCGACATGATCTCCTTCCCGGACGGCAAGCGGATGATCCTGCTTTCCGAGGGCCGGCTGCTCAATCTCGGCAACGCGACGGGCCACCCGAGCTTCGTCATGTCGGCGTCCTTCACCAACCAGGTGCTGGCGCAGATCGAGCTCTGGACAAAGCCCGGCGCCTACGAGAATCAGGTCTATGTGCTGCCCAAGCATCTTGACGAAAAGGTCGCCCGGCTGCACCTCGACAAGCTAGGCGCCAAGCTCACCGAGCTGAGCGGCGAACAGGCAGCCTATATCGGCGTTACGCAGCAGGGTCCGTTCAAGCCGGAACACTACAGATACTGATCTGCGTTTACCAAACTACCAGATGTTGAAGCCGGGCGGTTGACTTTCCGCCCGGCTTTCTTTTGCGCCGCAGCCTTCTTCACGCCGATTCGCCCAGACTGTATGGTGGCGTGATTCGCGATGCTTTCGCTCTTCTGCGGACCGGCGGGGCATCGTCGGGCGGTCTTGAAATTCAGACGGCGGAGAGGAAACATAGGCATGCCGGGGGAATACCCGCGTCGGGCGGGACTGGCCGTTACCGGCGGCCGCAACGACTTTCATGCCGGCGCACGGTTTGGCGGAACAAGGCTGGTGCGCCTGTTCGTCCGTTCGTCCGCCGGGCGCCTGCTTGGCGCTACCTCGCTGTCCACGCTTTTGCTTGCAGACATTGCGGTCGCTCAGACCGATGCGGCCGTGCGCATGGCAGGCCTCTCGGTCGACACCTTCGAAGTCATGCAGATGGCAATGTTCACAGGCGTGATGGGCGCAGCGCTGATCTCCGCCATTGTCCTGATCAGAGAACGGGCGCGCACCTCCGGCGAAAACGCCGAACTGCGCACCCGCATCGCCGACCTCAACGCCGCACTGCAGCGCTCCGAAGCGCTCCTCAACCTGCGCGACCAGCGCGTCGTTGTGTGGACCGCCGAGAAGCAGAAGCCGGAACTGATCGGGACACTGCCGGCCGAGACCGGCGCGCCCGAGGACCGTTCCGCCTTCCTGGCATTCGGACGCTGGCTGATGCCGCGCTCGGCCGCGGCGCTGGACCACGCAATGGCGGGACTGCGTGAAAGAGCGGCCGCTTTCGATCTGGTGGTCGAAACGCAGGGCGGCTCTCCGCTGGAGGTCCAGGGCCGCAAGAGCGCCGCCCACGCCCTGGTCAAATTCATGTCCCTTTCGGAGGCGCAGCGCAACCAGGCGCGGCTCCGGCTCGATAACCAGCGCCTCTCGACCGAGTATGAAAGCATGCTCGGGCTGCTCGACGCGCTGAAGACGCCGTTCTGGCTGCGCGCGGCGGACGGGCGGTTGAAATGGGTCAACCGGGCCTATGCGGAGGCAGTGGAAGCCTCCAGCCCCGACGCCGCGGTCGGCGAAGGCAAGGAGTTCCTCGGCACGCAGGCGCGCGAGGCGATCGCCCGCCAGCACGTTGCCTCGCCGGTTTTCGAGCAGAAGCTGTCGACTGTGATCGGCGGCGACAGGAAGGTATTCACCGTCACCGATTTTGCCGGCGGCTCCGGTTCGGCCGGCATCGCGCTGGACATGAGCGCCGTCGAGGCTATCCGCGAGGATTATGAGCGGACCGTCCGCAGCCACGCCGACACGCTCGACCAGCTTACCACCGCGGTCGCCATCTTCGACAACGGCGAGAAGCTGCGCTTCTTCAACCAAGCGTTCCAGAAGCTCTGGGACCTCGATGGCGGCTTCCTGGCAAGCGCGCCCGACAACGCGCTGCTGCTCGACCGGCTGCGCAGCGAGGGCAAGATCGCAGAACAGCCGGAATGGCGACGCTGGAAGGAGAATCTGCTTGGCGCATACCGTGCGGTCGAAACGCAGGAACATTGGTGGCATCTGCCCGACGGGCGCACCGTTCGCGTCGTCGCCAACCCGCAGCCGAACGGTGGGGTAACCTGGGTCTTCGAGAACCTGACCGAGAGGATGAACCTGGAGAGCCGCTACAACACGGCGGTCAGGGTTCAGGGCGAAACGCTGGACAACCTGGCCGAAGGCGTGGCGGTGTTCGGCCCCGACGGCCGCATAAGGCTGTCAAACCCGGCCTTCGCCGGGCTCTGGGGGCTGCCGTCGGACATGGTCGAGCGGAAGATGCACATTTCGGCGATCCGCGCCGAGTGCGATGCGCTTGCCAAGGATAGCCCATGGGGCGGCTTCGTCGCCGCGGTTACCGGCTTCGATGACGAGCGACGCGACAGGCATGGCCAGACCGAGCTGAACAGCGGCATCGTCCTGCGCTTCGCCGTCATCCACCTGCCCAACGGGCAGGTTATGATGACCTTCGTGGACGTGACCGACAGCGTCAATGTCGAGCGGGCGCTGAAGGAGAAGAACGAGGCGCTGCAGAAGGCCGACCAGCTAAAGAACGATTTCGTCCAGCACGTATCCTACGAACTGCGTTCGCCGCTGACCAACATCATCGGCTTCACCGAATTGCTATCGCTGGCGGCGACGGGACCGCTGGCGCCGCGCCAGCGCGAATATGTCGAGCATATCGGCTCGTCGTCCTCCGTGCTGCTCACCATCGTCAACGACATTCTCGACCTTGCCACGGTCGACGCCGGCATCATGGAGCTGGAGATCGCCGAGGTCCGCATCGACCAGACCATCGCGGCGGCAGCCGAGCTTATCGCCGACCGCCTCGAAGAGCATTCGATAAGGCTGGAGATCGACGCGGCCGCGGCGCCCAAGGCCTTCCATGGCGACGAGACCCGCATCCGCCAGATCCTCTACAATCTCCTGAGCAACGCCGTGAACTACGCGCCTGAGTCCAGCGCGATCACGCTTTCCTGCCGCCAACTGGAGCAAGGTGTCGAATTCGCCGTGCACGACGACGGACCAGGCATGTCGCCCGAAGTCCTCGACACCGTATTCAAGCGGTTCGAGCCGCGGGTCAACGGCGGCAGGCGACGCGGCGCAGGCCTCGGCCTGTCGATCGTCAAGAGCTTCGTCGAACTGCACGGCGGCAGCGTCCGCATCGACAGCGGCAGGGACCGCGGCACCACGGTGATCTGCCGGTTTCCGGCCGCGCCGAGCGGCGTACGCGCGGCGGCCGAGTAGCGGGCCTGATGGACGTTTCCGCGCTTGAGCGCTTCCTGCCCGACGAGCGGGCGACCGGCATGCTGGGCGCGGACCTTGCGCTGGCGCTGCGCGCCGGCGATGTGCTGGCGCTCGAGGGCGACCTCGGCGCGGGCAAGACGACCCTGGCGCGCGGCCTGATCCGGGCGCTTGCCGAGGATCCCGAGCTGGAAGTGCCGAGCCCGACCTTCACGCTGGTGCAGGCTTACGAGGCGCGGATTCCGATCCACCATTTCGACCTCTATCGGCTGTCCTCGGCCGCCGAGCTGGACGAGCTGGGCTTTGACGACGCGATTTCGCAGGGCGCGGCTCTGGTCGAATGGCCGGACCGGGCGGCAGGCCGCCTGCCGGCAAGCGCCGTTTTCGTGGAACTCACGCACGAACGCGACGGCAGAACGGCGACGGTCACGGGAACAGGACATGTTTTCGAGCGCATCACCCGTTCGCTCGCCGCGCGCGATTTTCTGGTGCGGTCGGGCCACGGCGACGCGCAGCGGGCATACTTCACGGGCGATGCCTCGGCGCGTTCCTACGAGATCGTTCGCGACGGGCAGCCGCTGGTGCTGATGAATTCGCCGAAGCTGGTGCTCGGCCCGCCGGTGCGTGACGGAAAGCCCTATGCCGAGATCGCGCACACGGCGCAGTCCGTTTCGGCCTTCGTCGCCATCGACCGTGCGCTGAAGGCCGGGGGCGTGGCGGTTCCGGAAATTTTCGCTGCCGATCTCGAACGCGGTTTCCTGCTTATCGAGCATCTCGGCTCGGGAAGTTTCCTTGACGATGGCCGCCCGGTTGCGGATCGTTACGCGGCGGCGGCCAAACTGCTCGCTGCGATGCATGGCCGGAAGTGGCCAAGTCGCATGGAAGCAGCGCCCGGCGTGACCCATACGGTGCCGCCCTTCGACCGCGCCGCGATGATGATCGAGGCCGATCTGCTGGTGGACTGGTATATTCCGTTCTTAACCGGTAAGCCGGCTAATGATGAAATCCGATCCGGATACCATGATGCATGGAGCCAGGTCTTCGACCTCATGGAACGCGCGGAAAAGACGCTGATGCTGCGCGACTTCCACTCGCCGAACCTGATCTGGCGCGGCGAGCGCCGGGGCCACGACCGCATCGGCGTGCTCGATTTCCAGGATGCGCTGATCGGGCCGTCGGCCTATGATCTCGCCTCGCTGGCCATGGATGCGCGCGTGACGGTGCCGCCGGAAATCGAGCGCTCGACCTACGACGCCTATGTCGCCGCGCGCCGTTCGGCGGGGCCGTTCGACGAGGCCGGCTTCAGCGAAGCCTATGCGGCTACGGCGGCGCAGCGGAACTCCAAGATCCTCGGCATCTTCGTGCGCCTGAAGGAACGCGACGGCAAGCCGGACTATCTGCGCCATTTACCGCGTATCCGCGACTATCTCGGCCGCGCGCTGGCGCATCCGGCGCTTGCCGGTCTAAAGGATTTCTACCGGCGCAACGGCCTGCTAGGAGACACTGAAGAATGAGCGGCGCGCCTGATACCGCAATGGTCCTCGCCGCCGGGCTCGGCATCCGCATGCGGCCGATCACCGCCACCAAGCCAAAACCGCTGATCGAAATTGCCGGCAAGCCGCTGCTCGACTGGGGCCTCGACAGCCTGGCCGAGGTCGGCGTCACCAAGGCCGTCGTCAACGTCCACTACCTGCCCGAACAGATCGTCGCCCACGCCGCCATGCGGCAAAGGCCGAGGGTGGTGATTTCCGACGAAAGCGCGGCGTTGCTCGATTCGGCCGGCGGCATCGTCAAGGCGTTGCCGGAGCTCGGGCCCCGGCCGTTCTACATCGTCAATGCCGACACCTTCTGGATCGACGCGGCCGAGCCCAGCCTCGCCAGGCTCGCCTCCGCGTGGGACGCGTCGAAAATGGACATGCTGCTCCTGCTGGCCGACATCGCGTCAGCCACCGGCCACAGCGGCAGCACCGACTTCCTGGTTGCGCCCGATGGCCGCCTGTCCCGCGCCGGCGGCGATCCGGCGGGGCTGATCTACGCCGGGGCAGCAATAGTCGACCCCGGAATCTTTGCCGGCGCAGCAATCGCGAAACAATCGCTCAATCTTTATTTCGACCGCGCAATCGCGGGCGGGCGGCTGTTTGGCCTTCAAATGAACGGCAGCTGGATCACGGTCGGCACTCCGGATGCCATAGCGCCGGCGGAGGCGGCGGTCGCGCGGGCGCAGGCAGTCGGCGCATGAACGGCCGACTTCTGCCGCCGCGGGTGTTTTCGATCCCGCCGGCCGTCGCCTTCCTGCCGACGCTGGCCGAAGCGTTGAACGATGGCCGGCTCGTGCCCGGCTTCCGCTTCGACGGCGATCCGCTTGCGCTCGCCGACGCGACGATTTACGTGCCGACCCGCCGCGCCGCGCGCGAGTTGAGGGGCATCTTCGTCGACAAGGCCGGCGGACGCTCGGCGATCCTTCCGGTCATCAGGCCGCTCGGCGAGTTCGACGAGGACGAGGCTGCCTTCGCCCCCGACAGCGCGGCGGCGCTCGACTTGCTGCCACCCATTCCCGCCGCGGACCGGCTGCTGCTGCTGGCGCCGCTGGTGCGGGCATGGAAGCGGCGGCTTCCCGCCCATGTGGCGGCGCTGTTTGAGGAAGATGTGGTCATTCCCGCCTCGGCCTCCGACGCTCTCTGGCTGGCGCGCGACCTTGCCGCGCTGATGGACGAGATCGAGACCGAGGGTTCCGACTGGAAAAAGCTTGGCGAGCTGGTTTCCGGCGATCTGGCCGGCTGGTGGCAGGTGACGCTCGATTTCCTCGAGATCGTCACGTCGAGCTGGCCGGCGCTGCTTGCCGAGCGCGGGCAATCGAACCCCGCCGTGCATCGCAGCGCGCTGATCCGGCTGGAGGCGGAGCGGCTGCGGCGAAATCCGCCCGCAGGCCCGGTGATCGCCGCGGGCTCCACCGGCTCGATCCCGGCGACCGCCGAACTGCTGTCGGCGATCGCGCGGCTGCCGAACGGCGCGGTGGTGCTGCCGGGGCTGGACAAGGCGCTCGACGAGCGGTCGTGGTCGGTCATCTCGGATCTCGCGCCGCAGGCATCGGTTCTCGGCCACCCGCAATACGGGCTGGCGAAGCTCTTGCGCAAGATCGGCATTCCGCGGGCTGACGTCGAAGAGATTGGCGTCCCTGACAGGGCGATGTCGGCGCGGACGATCCTCGTCGGCCAGGCGCTGAGGCCGGCCGAAACGACGGATGACTGGGCCGCCGGCCGCGCCGGCATGGATACCGGCGGGCTGGCCGATGCGCTCTCCGGCGTGACGCTGCTCGAAGCCGCGAATGAACGCGACGAGGCGGCGGCCATCGCGTTGGCGCTGAAAGCCGCGGTCGAAGCGCCGAACCGCACTGCAGCACTTGTCACCGGCGACAGGAACCTGGCGCGGCGCGTCTCGGCCGAATTGCTGCGCTTCGGCGTGCGCGCCGACGATTCCGGCGGCACGCCGCTCGCCAACACTGCGCCGGGAGCGCTTCTGCGCCTGCTGGCGCAGGCCGCATTCCGGGCCGGCGACCCGGTGGCGCTGCTTTCGCTGCTCAAGCATCCGCTGCTTTCGCTGGGGCTGGAAAGACAGGCGGTGCGGGCGGCGGTGGAAACGATCGAACTCGTGGCCCTGCGCGGCGGAACCGGCCGGCCGGATCTCCATGAGCTGCGGGCATTGTTCGATGAGCGTTATGCCGGCTTGGCAAGTCGGAGCAGACAGCCGGCCTGGTCCAGTCGCCTGAGCGAAAGGCGCATCAACGCAGCGCGCGACGCATTGGCGCGGCTGGCCGAAGCCGTAGCGCCGCTTGGCCCGTTCCGCGAAGCCGGCGAGGTCGAGCTGGCGGCGATCATGCGCGCGACGGTGATGACGCTCGAAAATCTCGCGCGCGGCGCTAATGGGGGCAGCGGCGGCCTTTATGCCGGCGACGCAGGCGAGAAGCTCGCCGAACTCATGCGCGGGCTGGTCGCCTCGACGGCTTCGTTCACCTTCGACGCGGCCGAATGGCCGGACGTGCTGGAGGCGCTGCTTGCGCCCGAAATCGTCAAGCCGGCTCACGGAACCGACAGCCGCATATCCATCTGGGGCGCGCTGGAGGCGCGGCTGCTAAGGGTCGACACGCTTGTCGTCGGCGGGCTGAACGAAGGCGTGTGGCCGCGCAAGCCGCAGGCCGACCGCTTCATGTCGCGTGTCATGAAGACCGGCATCGACCTCGAGCCGCCGGAGCGGCGCATCGGACAGTCGGCGCATGATTTCCAGATGGCGATGGGGACGGAGGACATCGTCCTGTCGCGGTCGGCCCGCTCGGGCGATGCCCCCGCCGTTCCCTCGCGCTGGCTGCAGCGCCTGCTGGCCTTCGCCGGACCCGGTCAGGCCGAGATCATGCGCGCCCGCGGCGCTGCGCTGCTCGACTGGGCGCGGGCGCTTGACGCCGGTGCGCCGGTGAAATTCGCCAAGCGGCCCGCGCCAACGCCGCCGCTCGATGTCCGGCCGCGCCGGTTTTCCGTGACCGAGATCGAAACGCTGCGGCGCGATCCCTACGCGATCTATGCACGCAGGATCCTCGACCTTGCGCCGCTCGATCCGCTGGTGCGCGATCCCGGCGTGGCCGAGCGCGGCACGCTGTTCCACAAGATACTTCACCGCTTTTCCGAAACGGTTGCCGATCCGCGCGACGAAGAAGCCTACGGACTGCTCATCGACGCCGGCCGCGAGACCTTCGCCGAGGCGGCATTGCCCGAAGATGTAGCGGCTATATGGTGGCCGCGCTTCATGAAGATGGCTGCGGAGTTCATCGCCTGGGAGCGCAGCCGCGCGGTAAATGTCGTCAGCCGCCACCCGGAAGCGCGCGCCGAAGCGACGCTCGTCGGCGGCTCCGGCGTGACGCTGTCCGGCTACGCCGACCGCATCGACCTGCTGCCGGCCGGCATGGCCGACATCATCGACTACAAGACCGGCTCGTCGCCGTCGAAAATGCAGGCGCATACGTTGCTGGCGCCGCAGCTGGCGCTTGAGGGCGCGCTGATGCAGCGAGGCGCGTTCCGCGAGCTTGGCAGCCGCACGCCGGCGGAACTCGCTTTCGTGCGGCTCAAGGCCAACGGCCTGGTGCTGGAAGAATCGATTTTGCGTGTGAACGGAACGCCAAAATCCGGCCCAGTGCTTTCGGAGGAAGCCTGGGAGCGCCTGGAGGCGCTGCTCGACCACTACAACAATTTCCAAGCCGGCTATCTTTCGAGGGCGCTGCCGTTCCGCGAAGGCGAGACCGACGGCGACTACGATCATCTCGCCCGGGTCCTGGAATGGTCGGCCGGCGGCGACGGGCCGGACGATCTGGACACCGGCGAATGAAGAAGAAACCCATCGTTCCGAAGGAAACCGCCGACCGGCAGGCAAAGGCCTCCGACCCGCAGCATTCCGTCTGGGTGTCGGCCAATGCCGGCTCGGGCAAGACGCATGTGCTGGCGCAGCGCGTGATCCGGCTTTTGCTGGAAGGCACCGATCCGTCCAGGATATTGTGCCTGACCTACACGCGCGCCGCCGCCGCCAACATGTCGAACCGCGTCTTCTCCAGCCTGTCGGCCTGGACGATGCTCGGCGACGACGAGCTGGCGCAACGGATCGAGGAGCTGGACGGCAGGAAGCCCGATGCCGAGAAGATGCGGCGCGCCCGTCGGCTGTTTGCGCAGGCGCTGGAAACCCCCGGCGGGCTGAAGATCCAGACGATCCACGCATTCTGCGAATCCGTGCTCCACCAGTTCCCGCTGGAAGCCAACATCGCCGCGCATTTCGAGATGCTCGATTCGACGATGGAGCAGACGCTCTTCGCCACCGCGCGGCGCGAGATGATTACGGGTGCTGCAGCCCGCAATCCCGAACTCGCGGAGGCTTTCGCGACCGTGCTGGAGCGGGGCGGCGAATGGGGCCTCGACATGCTCCTGAAGGAGATCGTGCAGAAGCGCGACGGCCTGCGCCTGCTGATCGATGCCGCTGGCGGCGGTCCAGCGCCGTACGAGGCGCTGTTTTTGGAATTCGATTTTGCGCCGGAAGACAGCGCCGAGGGCATCGCGTCCGTGGCCTGGCCGCTTCCCGGATTCCCACCGGATTTCTTTGCGCGGTTTTCCGAAGCAGCGGAGGCGGTCGATGCCCGCTCTGTAATCAAGGACATCCTGCCCGATGCGGTTCTCGCTTTCGCCGAAACCGATCCGGTGAGGCGTCTGCAATTGCTTCAGCGGGGCTTTCTCAAGGGCGACGGCGAGCCTTATGCAACCTCCAGGATGTTCACGAAGAGGCTGCTGGCTCGCCTGCCCGATCTGCAGCAGCGCTACGCGCAAGCCACAGACGCGATCATCGCCGCCTGCGACCGGCTGGCGCTGTTTCGCATGCTCGAAGGCACGCGAGCGGCGCTGACCATCGCCGACTGGCTGATCGCCCGCTACGAACAGCTGAAGGCCGGTCGCGGCTTCCTCGACTTCAACGATTTGATCACCCGCACCGTGCGGCTGCTCGCGCGCCAGGATGCCGGGCCATGGGTGCAATACAAGCTCGACAAGGGCATCGACCACATCCTGCTCGACGAAGCGCAGGATACGAGCCCGGACCAGTGGAACGTGGTCAAGCGGCTGGCCGAGGAGTTTTTTGCCGGGCTCGGCGCGCGCGACAATGTGCACCGCACGGTGTTCGCCGTAGGCGACGAGAAGCAGTCCATCTATTCGTTCCAGGGAGCCGCGCCCGAATCCTTCGCCCAGACCGGCCATGAATTCTCGCAGCGGATCTCGCGCGGCCAACGGCAGCTTCGAGAGGGTCGGCCTTACATGGTCGTTCCGCTCGACCGGCGATGTGCTCGCGGCCGTCGATCTGGTGTTCGCCGGCGAACAGGCCCGCCGCGGCCTGTCGCAGGATCCCGAGCCGCCGGACCACAAGGCAATCCGCGCCAATGAGCCCGGCTATGTCGAGCTGTGGCCCTCCGTCGGCGCCGAGGCGATCGATGAGCCGGAGGACTGGAGGGAAGCGATCGACCATGCCCAGGCCCCGGCGGTGCGGGTGGCCGAGCAGGTCGCCGCGACCATCCAGGGCTGGATCCAGTCCGGCGAGATTATCGAGGGGACCGGCAAGCGGTTGAGTGCCGGCGACGTCATGGTGCTGGTGCGCAAGCGCGACCGCTTCGTCCACGCGCTGGCGCGCAGCCTGAAGAACCGGCGGATCCCGGTCGCAGGCGCCGACCGGCTTAGCCTGCCCGGCCATATCGCGGTCAAGGACATGATGGCGCTCGGCCGGTTCCTGATCCAGCCGGAAGACGATCTGTCGCTGGCGGCTGTGCTCAGAAGCCCGGTCTTCGCCCTGAGCGGGGACGATCTGTTCGCGCTCGCCGCCGGCCGCGGCAAGAGCATGTCTTTGGCTGCCTCGCTGCGCAAGCATGGCGAAACCGACATCCGGCTGGGGCTGATCGCCGAGAAACTCGATGCCTGGGCCGGCGAAGCTGCGTTCAAGCCGGTCTTCGAATTCTATTCGGGCGTGCTCGGCCGCGACGGCGTGCGCCGGCGCATGATCGCGCGGCTTGGCCAGGAGGCCGGCGACATTCTCGACGAGTTTCTGAGCTTCTGCCTCGCAGAGGAGCGGACCGGCCTGCCGGGGCTGGAAGCCTTCTTGGCGACGCTGGAAAGTGCGGGGCCAGACATCAAGCGCGAGATGGACCAGACCCGCGACGAGGTCCGCATCATGACGGTCCATGCCGCCAAGGGGCTGGAGGCTCCGGTGGTGTTTCTCGTCGACAGCGGGGCAGCCCCGTTCAGCGAGCAGCATCTGCCGCGCCTGGTGCCGTTCGAGCCGCAAGGCGAGCTTCACCGCGTCACGGCCTATCTCTGGCGCTCGGCCGCCGACATCGCCAACGGCGTTTCGCAAGCGGCGGCGCTGCGCATCAGGGAGCGCGCCGACGATGAATACCGCCGCCTGCTTTATGTCGGCATGACGCGAGCCGAAGACCGGCTGATCGTCTGCGGCTATCATGGCAAGCGCGGCCAGAACGACGCGACCTGGCACGCCATGGTCGGCCGGGCGCTCGGCGGTTCGGAGCATAGCGAGCAGCGCCCGCATCCGGCGGGCGGCGAACCGGTGCTCCGCTTCCGGGTAAGCGAGGCCGCGCAGGCCGCATCCGCCGTCGAGCCCACCGCCGGGCTTGCGCGCTCCATCGCTGAAATTCCGCAAGGGCTGTTCGACGAGCTGCCTCCCTCGGAGGCGCTGCCGAAGCCGCTTTCGCCCTCCGGCGCCTCGGTGCTGATCGAGGAAACAAAGGAGCCGGTGATTTCCGGCCGCTCGCCGGTGCTCGATCCGGAACTGGAGCCGGGTTTCGCCATCGCCCGCGGCATCGCGCTGCACAAGCTGCTGCAGATGCTGCCGTCCTTGCCCCCAGCCGAGCGCAATGCCGCCGGCCGGCGTTATCTCGAGCGTGTCGGCGCGGGTTGGCCAGACGGGGAACGCGAAACCGCGCTGGCCTCGGTCGAGGCCATTCTCGCCTCGCCGCGTTTTTCGCCGCTGTTTGCGGAAGGGTCGCGCGCCGAGGTCTCGGTCATGGGCAAGCTGAAGGTCAGGGGCAAGGAGCGCGCTGTTTCCGGCACGATCGACCGGCTCGCGGTCACCGCCGGCGAAGTGCAGATCGTCGACTACAAGAGCAACCGCCCCGCTCCGCAAACGCTGGAAGCCGTGCCGCCCGCCTATATCTTGCAGCTCGCGCTCTACCGTGCGCTCCTCCAGCCGCTCTACCCCGGCAAGGCGGTCACGGCGGCGCTCCTGTTCACCGAGGAGCCGAGGCTGATCGAGGTTCCCGCAGCCGTGATGGACGAGGCTCTTGTCCGACTCACGCAGGCGTGACACAAATCCTGCTTGAAGCCATCCGCCTCCGGCACCACATGTGGTGCCACCTCGAACCCCGAAAGGATTTCACCATGGCCACTGTGAAGGTCGACAAGAACAGCTTCAAGGCGGACGTGCTCGATGCCGCCGGTCCGGTAGTCGTTGATTTCTGGGCCGAATGGTGCGGTCCCTGCAAGATGATCGGTCCGTCGCTTGAGGAAATCTCGACCGAAATGGCCGGCAAGGTGAAGATCACCAAGGTCAATATCGACGAGAATCCGGAGATCGCGGCGCAGTTCGGCGTCCGCTCGATCCCGACGCTGATGATCTTCAAGGACGGCGAAGTCGCCGACATGAAGGTCGGCGCGCTGCCCAAGACCGCGCTGTCGCACTGGATCAGCGGCAACGTAGCCTGATTTCGGCAAAAGAATTGCATTCGAAAAGCCCGGCCTCGAGCCGGGCTTCTTCGTTGGCGGCTATATGCTTTTTAAGCACGTATCGACAGCTCACGATCGGCCCGCTAAGGCCTCGAAATCTCGGTGGCTGGCGCGCCATGCCGGGACGCCCGTTCATTCTCCAACGCCGTCCCGGACAGGGTTGACCGACTTTTAACTCACAGCGATGCGCAAGCCGGTGTTATCGAAAAGATGCAGATGGCTGGTATCGAACTTCAGATCAACCGTGTCGCCTGAAGCCACCGGACATTGCCCGGCGACAACCGCAAGCATGGTCTGGCCGCCGCTTATCTTGGTGTGGACGATTGTCTCGGAGCCGAGGGCTTCCACCAGCGCGACGCGCGCCGCGATATCGCCCCTGCCGGCATCGACGAGGCTGATGTGATGTGGCCGCAGTCCGAGCGTCACACCGCCATTCACCGCGTTGACGATTCCGTCGATCTCGAATCCAGCTGAACCGTCCAGCGTGAGGCTCGACCGACCAGTACCGGTGGCTGCGGCCTTGACCGGCAGGAGATTCATACGCGGTGCACCGATGAAACCGGCGACGAACAGATTGGCCGGATGATTGTAGAGGTCGAGCGGCGTGCCAATCTGCTCGATGCGGCCGGCGCGCAGCACGACGATGCGGTCGGCAAGCGTCATCGCCTCGATCTGGTCGTGCGTGACATAGACCATCGTCGCCGACAGCCGCTCGTGCAGGGCGGCCAACTCGGCGCGTGTCGAGATGCGCAGTTCGGCGTCGAGATTGGACAGCGGCTCGTCAAGCAGGAAGGCGGTCGGATTGCGCACGATGGCGCGGCCGATCGCGACGCGCTGGCGTTGGCCGCCGGAGAGCTGGCCGGGGCGCCGGTCGAGATATGGCGCGATTTCCAGCATCCGCGCCGCTTCGGCGATGCGCGCATCGATCTCGGCGCGCGCCATGCGGGCGTTCTCCAGTCCGAAGGCCAGGTTCTGGCGCACGCTCATATGCGGGTAGAGCGCGTAGGATTGAAACACCATCGCCAATCCCCTGTCGGCGGCTGGGACCGTGGTCACGTCCTTGCCGTCGATCGCGATGGCGCCCCCTGTTGGCCGATCGAGCCCGGCGATGAGCCGCAGCAGCGTGGACTTGCCGCAGCCGGAGGGCCCGACGAAGACGATCAGTTCGCCGTCAAGGATATCGAGATTTATGTCGTGCAGCACGCCGACTTTGCCGAAGGCCCTCGATACGTCGGTGAGTGTGATCCGGCTCATGATTTGCCTCTATTTCAGACCGGAGCCGGCAATGCCGGTGGTGATGAAGCGCTGAAGGAAAATGAACACCAGGACGACCGGGATCATGGTGACGACAGTCATGGCCAGGATGTAATGCCATTGCACGTTGAGTTCGCCGGCATAGGTGTTGAGACCAACCTGCAGCGTATAGAGCTCCCTGCGCGACAAGACGATCAGTGGCCAGAGGAAGTCGTTCCAGCGCCAGACGACGGAAAAGATCGCGAGTACCGCCAGCGCGGGGGCGGTCAGCGGCAGGATGATGCGCCAGTAGATCTGCCATTCGGACGCCTTGTCCATGCGTGCTGCATCGATCAGCTCGTCGGGGATCGTCAGCATGTACTGGCGCAGCATAAAGACGCCCGTGGGCGTCGCCACCGTGGGCAGGATCACGCCCCATAGCGAGTTGAACAGCCCCATCGCCGAGATGACCGAATAGAGCGGCACCAGAATGACGGAGAGCGGCACCATCAGCGTTGCGACGATGAGCATCATCACAGCGGAGCGTCCCCGGAAATTGTACTTCGACAGCGCGAACGCAGCCATCGAATTGGTCAGGAGCGTGATCAGGGTCGCGACCACGGTGACGAAAACGGAGTTGCGCAAATAGAGAAAGAAATCGAAGGCGAGGAAAGGCTGGACATAATTGTCGAGCGCGAAGGCGATGCTGCGCTTGGGCGTGCGGTTCTGGATGTTGACGCGTATCATCTCGCCCGGGTTGGCGGGATCGACCATCTGCGCGACGATGCCGAGGCGGCGCACTTCGGCGAGCACGCGCACGCTGCCGTCGTCATTGCGCACTTCGAAGAGCTGCAGCGGTTCCTCGTAGCCTTCCACTACGGCTTCCGCGGTGACATAGGGCAATATGGTCGGGGGGAATTCTGCCAGCGCGGCGGGCGTCTTGAACGACGAGTTGACGAGCCAGAGCGCCGGGCCGAACATGACGATCAGCCCGCCTATCAGCCAGAACCAGGTGAAGACGTCCGTCCAGTGCCAGCTGGCGCCGCCGCGCCGGCGGAACAGGAATTCCGCAACACTGCTCATCGCGTTTTGCCCCGCTGCTCGTTGCGCCTTGCGATGCCGAGCTGGATCAGGGTCAGCACGACCAGCACCGCGCCCATGAGGATCGAGGCGGCGGAGGCGAGCCCCGGATTGCGCAGCAGCGACGCAAAGCCGACCTCGTAGATGTACTGCGTGAGAAACAGCGTGCTGGTGCCGGGACCACCGCCGGTCAGCACATAGACTTCGTCGAATATCTGCACGGCGCGGATGAGTGTCAGCACCAGCACGACCAGGAGGTTGGGCGCCAGCAAGGGCAGCGTTATGCGCCAGAAGACGCGCCAAGGCCGCGTGCCGTCCATCTCGGCGGCCTCATAGAGGTCTTTCGGAATGGCTTGGAGGCCGGCGAGAAGGATCAGCGCATAGAAGCCGACATGGGCCCAGACCGACACCATGATCGTGGCCGCGAAGGCCCAATTGCGCTCCACCAGCCAGTTGACCGGGGTTCCGCCCATCTCGAACACCATCAGGTTGAGCAGACCCTGCCGCTGCAGTATCCAGCGCCAGATGAGACCGACCACGACCGGAGACAGAAGGACAGGGAAAAAGAACACGGCGCGCCAGAAACTGCGCGCGCGCAGGTCCCGGTTGAGGACGAGCGCGGTGACCAGCGCCACGGCGACCATCATCGCCACCTGCAGCACGACGAAGGCCAGAGTGTTCCAGACCGCGATCCAGAACAGGTCCTCGGTGCAGCTCTTCGGGTCCAGATAGCTGCCGCAGTTGAACAGCCGCTGATATTGCTCAGCGCCGACGAAGGTGCGGTCGCCGAGGAACAGCGCCCCGCCACCGGTCATCGAATACAGGATGTTGATGACCAGCGGAAACAGCACGAAAATGCCGAACACGAGCATGTTCGGCGCCAGGAAGAACACGGCCATGCCGTTGCTGCCGGTGCGCCGCTGCAACATGCGCAGCGGCGCATCGAAAAGATTGGCAAGCCAGCCCACCGGCGCCAGGATCATGGCGCCGGCGCGAGTTGCGATGCCGTTTCGGACCTCTTCCATGAAAGTGCCGCGACGGCTACTTCGAGGCTTCGGCAACTTTTGCCTTGATGTCCTCGTCGATGCGCACGAAAGCCTCGTCGAGCTTCAGTTCGCCAGCCATGACCTGGCTTATGCGCGTCACCAGGGCGCCATAGACGGGGGTTCCCCATTTCCAGGCAGGCAGGGCCGCGGCATTCGGCGCGATCTTGCCTGAAGCCTTGATGAAGGCGTCGAGCGATGCCTTGACGTTCTCGTCATCGCTCTTGAAATCGATCTTGCCCGCGAGAACGCCCTTGTGCGCGGGCAGGAACAGGGTGCGCTCGGTGAACTCGCGCACGATGTCCTCACGCGCCAGGAAATCCATCACCTTGCCGACTTCAGGCGCGTTCTTCGTGTATTTGATGGCGACCAGCGCCGCGCCGCCAGGCAAGCCGGTGCAGGCGGCAGGGCCGCACGGCGAGCCTGTCGCCACCCAGTCGAAGTTCTTGCCGATCTTGCCGGCGAGGTTGGCAACCTGCCAACTGCCCGAATAATAATAGGCGATCTGGCCGTTGATGAAGTCGTCGGCCCCTGCCCGATATGTGGTGCCGGATGCCGACACCCAGGTTTCCTTGTTCATGCGGCCGTCTGCGACCCAATTGACCAGCTTTTCGGCGAACGCCTTCGTGCCGGCGTCGATCGGCGCCGGCAGTCCATCGCCGCCGATGTAATTGGCGCCATAAGAGATGTTCGGCGCTGAAATACGATGGCCGCTGCGGTCAATGGCAAAGGCAGCGTTGAGCTGCTGGCTCTGCTGCACCTTGCCGGCGGCGTCGATCCATTCGTCCCAGGTCGCGGTTTCGGCCGGGATCGGCACGCCGGCCTGTTCGAAAAGCGTCTTGTTGACGAAGCCGCCGGTCAGCGTGATCTGGGTCATGAAGCCCGGAACGATCTTGGAGCCGTCGGGGCGCATCCAGTCGAACTGGTCGCCGAAATTCGTCTGCCAGTATGCGGGATCAGCCACCACAGGCGTCAGATCGAGCCAATGATCGGCGAGTTCCTTGATATTGGTGACGCGGGCGATGTCGGGACCCCGTCCTGCCTCGAGTTCGACCGGGAGCTGCTCCTGGATGACCTTGTAGGCGACGTTATCGAGAATGACGTTGATGCCCGGATTGTCTTTCATGAAGCGGTTGAGCAGGTCCTGGATAACCTCCCCCTCGACGCCGTCAGAGTACCACATCACGCGAACGTCGCCTGCGAACGCCGTCGACGACAGGAGGCCCGCCGAAAGGCCCAGGATTATCGAATTCATTCTCATGGTTCACTCCTCCACTTTGTGCGGCTTCACCGCTTGATTATCGTTGTCCGAAATCTTGTCGGGCTCCCTTTGGTCCGATCCTCACCTGGTTGCGATTGCGTCGGGTGTGAAGAACGTGGCTTCGCCCGTGACCTGCCAGCCGCCCGGATCGATCACACGCCCCTCCGCCTCGATGCGGCCATCTGGATGGAACAGCACCTCACCGTATTCCGGGTCTTTGACCTGCAGAAGGTCATTTTTTCCGCGGCCAAGCGCGAGCTGGGAAAACCGCGCCTCGAATTTCTCCAACGAACTGTATTGCCGGCGTCGGCCCAAGCGAGTGATCCATACGGCTTGATGGCCCGGCACGCGCAACTCGTTTCCAGCGGTCGGTCCACGGCCGACCAGCTCGAAGGCGCTGTCGGCCTTCAGCATCGCGAGCCCATCGCCGCCGCGGGCCGAAGCGATATATTCCTTGACCCACGCTTCATCGAACGCGCCCTGTGGGAACCACGCATGGGTAAAGTCGGGCTGCTCGGCAGCGCAGCTGAACAGCGCAACGGCCAGGTCGCGGTATTGATGGATGCGCGGTAGGGATCCGGAGCCGCCCCAGTAGGACGGACGGCCGTAGCCGGAATGAATCGTCTCGCCCGGATGGTTGATCCATATCTGCGCGTCGGGATTGTCGCCCAAGCGCAGATGAAGCACCGTTTCCTGATAACCCCATTCATTCCAGCGATAGGCTGCGGCACTTCCCATGGCGAAATCGCGGGTCTTGTAATGGTAGAGCTTGGCGATCCGGTTCTGGCCCTGCGCGAAGCACCATTCCTGCGCGCCGTCGCCCTCCATGCAAGCGAGGCTGGTCAGTTCTTGCGGGACGTGGAGGCCATGGTCGCGCAGGCAGAGCGCAAGCTGCGGCAGAGCGTGGAAGCGCATGCCGTAGAAACCCTTGCCCCACAGCATGCGCGCAATGCCGGAAAGTTCCAGCGAACGGGCGGCCCGCAGCGTATGTTCGTAAGAGCGTCCCTGCGCACCGGTAAGGACGCCCTGCTGAGCGGAGCGGGCGACGATCTCGAGCAGGCGGTTGATTGCAGCCCCGGCGCGCCGGCGGACATCGGCATCGGGCGCAAGCGCGTACAGGATCGTCAACCCCTTCAGATCGATCGGGAAATAAGGGGCGGAGTTGAATTCCGCCATTTCCCATTCCTCGAAGTGATCGAGCCAGGCGCGCACGCGCGCAAGGCCGACAGCCGACTGCTCCGCGCCGGTACGCCCTGAGCGGACGAAGCGGGCCTCGGGCAGGAGATGGCCGCCGAGATAAGCCGCAGTGTGAAACAGGAGTGCGTGGTTTTCGGAGAAGTACCACTGCACGTCGTTGCCCGGCTCATCCATCCAATAGCGGTAGTTGAGGATCGCCGCGTCAATGCGGCGACGGAGATCGACAGCGATCGAGTCGCCATAGACGCGACGGCACCAGAGCAGTGGAACCAGGATGAAATCGGCGCAATCGTGGCAATCCTCGATTGCCGGCAGCGCAGCGGCGATCATGGCGTCGGTTTCGGCTCCGCCGCGACCCGTCGCCAGCCGCGCCAGCGCACGCACTGTATCGGCCTCCGCGAAATTGGCGACCTGTTCCAAGGCTTCGCCGACCCTGTCGGCAAGGACGGCAGGGGCGCTGCCCTGGCGCTCCGCATGGCAGATCTCTACACCGAAGACTCGCCTGACGACAAAGCCGGACGAGGAGAGCGACACGGCGAAATGCCGGAAGTCGGCGGGGAGGTCTTCCGTGGCGGCAATAGCGATGCGGTTTGCCCCCGCTTCGATGCGGCGGCGGAAGATCACGGGTTCTTCGATCGACATGAAGTCGCCTTCGATCTCGATCGATACGTCCGCCGCAACCGGCAGCGCTACATCCGTCACCAGCGCCACTTCGCCGCAAGAATATGCTGGGCGCTCGAAATGCATTGCGTCGAGTGCCTCTTCCATCGCCGCCGCGACATCGCCTTTGACGGTCGTAGGCAAGGCATGTTCGGCGTCGGGACCAGTCAGATAGTCGAGTTGGAAGAAGTAGCGTGCGTCGCGCTCGGCGAGATCGTCGAACCAGATGCTGATTTCGTTGGCGCCGGCGACGAGATCGACCTCGAAATCCTGAGAAGCCTCGAGATTGCGCCCGTAGGGCGCCATCCAGCCGGCCTCTACTCCGTTGACGAACAAAACGGCGCCGCCACAGGTGCGAAGCCGCAGCCGCGCCTGGCCGGCGGAGGCTGCGTCGAGCACGGTACGTGCCCAGGTGCCGATCGCGGTCGGGCGGAACCAGAAGCCCGACAGGTCGACGCGCGGCGAGCCGAACGGAAGCCAAACACGGTCCGGCTCGAACACTCCCTGCGGCTCAGGTCGTTTCCCGCGGCGTTCGGCGGCAAACTCGGTTCGGCAGGGATATTCGTGCGGGATAAAATTCTTGTGCTTGGTGAGGAAGAAGAAGGGGTCCATCTCCCCTTGCATCGGCTGATCTGCAACGTCGTAGCGCTGCTCGGACGTTGCGCCCACGAGCCAGTAAACGACGGGACCGCCGAATGCGAGCGGCCGGCGCAGCGTAAGATCGCGTTCGATCGGTTCCACGGCGTTCATCGCAGCGTCTCAACAGGTACGGGGGACACGTCGTTATAGGCCTGGTTCTCGCCCGTCATGCCCCAGACGAAGGCATAGGGGCCGGTGCCGCTGCCCATATGGATCGACCAGGCCGGCGAGATGACACAGTCGCCATTTGCCACCATCAGATGGCGGGTGTTGTCAGGTCGTCCCATCAGGTGGACCACCCGGTCTTCCGCCGCGAGATCGAAATAGAGGTAGGCCTCCATGCGCCGCTCATGCAGGTGAGGGGGCATGGTGTTCCAGACGCTGCCCGGAGCGAGATCCGTGATGCCCATCAGCAGCAGGCAGGAAGGCGCGACTTCCGGATGAATGTACATGCGCAATGTGCGCTTGCTGGCGCGCCGCTCCTCGCCGAGTTCAAGCGGTTTCGCCTCGGACTTCGCGATCAGCCGGTGCATGATGTCTGCGCCTGCCGGAACCGAGTTCATATAGAACCAGGCGGGGTGCGCGGCGCTGTCGCTTTCGAGCGTCACCTGTTTGGCGCCGCGCCCGACATAGAGCACATCGCGATTGGCAAGCGCGAAGCGCTGTCCGTCGACGCTTATGGTTCCCGCGCCGCCGAGGTTTGCGATGCCCATCTCGCGCGCGGTGAAGAAATGAGGCGTGCCGACATCCGCGCCGTCGCCGAAACCAAGCGGCTCTCCGGTTGGGCAGGCGCCGCCGACGATCATGCGGTCGAGATGGGTGTAGGCGAAGGCGATGCGGCCCGGCTCGAACAGCCGCTCCACCAGAAACTCGGCACGCAGCCGCTCCGTCCCGTAACCGTCGATGTCGCCCGGACCGGCGCCGAAGAGAACGCGCATCGTCATGCCGCGGCCTCGGCAGCTTCGGCATGGATCATCCCCTCGGTAAGGCAGAGGATCGCCAGGGCCTGGCCGTAGCCGGTAGGCTGAATCGGGATGTCGCGATAGAACTGGAGATTATGGCCCATGCGGGTGCCGTAGGACACGTTTCCGAGCACGCCGCCCTCATCAATGTTGGCGAGAACAGCGTCGAGTGCGCGCAGGCCCGCCGGACCGCACGCCTTGGGTCCGATGCCTATGCGCGCAGCCTTCATGAGACCATAGCCAATGCCGGCCGTGGCCGACATCTCTTCATAGGACGCCGGGTCGTCGAGCAAAGTGTGCCATGCGCCAGACGGCGCCTGCAGGCGCAGCAGCGTTTCGATCTGCGCTTCCAGCACGCCGAGCAGATAGGCTTCGACTGGCTTGCCGATACCGCCATTTTCGATCAGGTCGAGGATGCCGACCGTGATCCAGGCGTTGCCGCGGGCCCAGAGCGCGCGGGCAAAATTATGTCGGCCGGCAAATGTCCAGCCATGGAACCACAGGCCCGTTTTAGGGTCGGCGAGATAGCGAGCATGGACGAGGAACTGGCGAACAGCCTCGTCGATGCAAGATTGCCGGCCGGCCGCGCGTCCATAGAAAGCGAGGAACAGGCCAGCCATGAACAGTGTGTCGTCCCACAATTCGTCGTCGTTGATCTTGTCGGAGACGTTGTGCTGGAACCCGCCCTCGGGCGTGCGCGGCATGTCGCGAACTAGCCTTTCGGCCCATTCGCCGAGCGGAGCTTCCCAGCGCGGATCGCGTGTCGTGCCCCAGAGCAATGCCAGCGCCATCATTGGAGCGGTGGTATTGATATTCATCGGCGGCAGACCCGCCCTCAAATGGCGCTCGTACCAGTCTTCGATTGTCGTCAAAAGCTTCGGGTCGCGATTGTGCCGCCAGAGGCAAACGAGGCCGTAGAGCCCCACGCCCTGCGGCCATTCCCAGGAATCGAAGCTGATGTAGTCGCCGGCGGTGCCGTCGAGGTTAGGCTCGTCGAAACGGCCGTCATGGCGCAGGCCCGTCATGCCATGCACGAGCAGGTCGAGCTTCGAGCGCATATCTCCCGCTGACGGCGTCACTGCTCCTCCCAAGTTTGCACGATGCCGGGCAAATGGGTGCCACAGGCATTTTTGTTGCGCAATCTGAAATTTTTTTGCAGCATGCAGATCTTGGGAGGGGACAGCCGATGGTCGTCAAGATCGAAAGCGGAAAGCGCGGCACACTCAGCCGGCGCGTACGGCTCGAAGACATTGCCGCGCGCTGTGGCGTCTCCGTCAGTACGGCGTCGCGGGCGCTTGCCGGTGGCAAGGGTGTGCGCAGCGATCTTCGATCGACGATCATCGAAACCGCCAAGAAGCTGAACTACACGATCCCGACTTCGATCACCGGCCGCAAGGTGATCCTCGCCGCGAGCAACGCCGCGATGATCGACTATGTCCGCAACCAGTTCACCTTCTATGTGCTCGACGGACTGAACGAGCGTGCACGGACTCTCGGTGTCGAGCTGGTGTCGCGCTCCATCGCCGACACCGGAGAGCAGCTCGCGCTGCTTGATGAGGCCAGGCAGGACAAGAGTGTCGTCGGCTGCCTGTTTCTGACGCTTGACGATGAGGCGGTGCTGACGCTGACCGGCGGTTTCGGCAAGCCGATCGTGCTCATAAACGGCGACGACCCGGCGATGCACCATTCTAGCGTGACGCCATGCAACCGCTCCGCGGCGCATCTCGCGACGCAGCACCTGCTCGACCTTGGCCACCGGCGCATCCTGTTCCTGATGCGGCGCGGGCGGCGCACCATCGAGCGTCGCTTCGAGGGCTGGCAGGATGCGCTGCGCGAGCGCGGCCTGGCCGCCGAGGGCCTGGCTGTGGAGGTGTCGGATTGGCTGCCGGACCTTGCGGTGGAAGCGATCGCGCGGCGCATCGAGGGTCGTGGCCTCGACTTCACAGCCGTGCTCGCAGCGGGCGACAGCCTCGCTATCGGCGCTATGATGGCGATCCAGAAGTCCGGTTACAAAGTGCCTGCCGACGTGTCGGTCATGGGTATGGATGACCTGCCGCAGGCGGCTTTCCAGAACCCGCCTCTCACGACGATGCATATCCCGATGCGCGAGATCGGCGCGGCGTCGCTCGACCTCCTGCTCGCGGATCTCGGCGGCATGGACCTGCCGCCGCGCCGTGTCGAATTCGCCTGCCATATCGTGCAACGCCAGTCGACCGGCGCGGTCCGCGCCTGAGCCGTATGGTTCACACCGATGTGCGGACCAGGCCATCACTAAATCGATGGCGTCGCGTTCGAGCCGTCTTCGAAGCGTCCGTAACCTCCGCCGAAGAAAATCAGAGGTTCGCCGTCTCGCAAGGTCGCGGCGGTCACTCGGGCAACGACGATCAAATGGTCGCCGCCCTCGTGCCCGGAAATCCGCGCGCATTCGAACCGCGACAGGCAGCCCCCCAGCAGCGGCACGCCGGCATCGTTCAGGTCATGCGGGAGACCGTCGAAGGCTTGACCCACGCGAGCGAAGCGCTGGCTCAGTTCCATCTGCTCTGCGCCCAGAACATGAACCGCGAAATGCTGGCAGCCGGCGAAGGCGGCAAAGCGCTTCGAATGCCGGCCGATCGACCAGAGCACGATCGGCGGGTCGAGGGACACCGATGCAAAGCTGTTCGCGGTAATGCCGATGGGTCCCTCGGGCGTCATCGTGGTGACGACGGTGATACCGGTCGCAAACCGGCCGAGCGCGTCGCGGAACTCGCGCTTGCGATCGGGGCCGGGCACGAAGCTTTTCATCGGTTGCTGCTCGGGGTCGAGGAAGTGGTACATCAGGCGACCTCCTGGCCGAGGGGTGCGGTGCAGGGTTCGTCAAGGCGAATTCGCATCATCATCATCGCCGTTCCCCGGTTCCGAGCGGAGTCGCCGGGGTGATTTCCGGCACCCGGCCATAGGCGTGCGGCAGCGAGCAGGTCTTGATGTTCGGCAGCACGCGCTTGCCAAACGACAAGGCCTCGTCGAGATGCGGATAGCCGGAGAAGATGAAGGCGCGGATGCCCATTTTCCGGTATTCCTCGATCTCGCTCATCACCTGGTCGGTCGAGCCGACGATCGCGGCGCCGCAACCGGAGCGGGCGCGGCCAATGCCGGTCCACAGGTGCCGCTCTACATAGCCTTCCGCGTTAGCGCCGGCGCGGTTCTTTGCCTGGTGCGCGACGCCAAGGGATGTCGCGTCCAGTGCGCGGGCGCGGATAATCCTGCCCTGCTCGTCGTCGAGTTTCGAAACCAGCTCCTCGGCATATTCGCGGGCTTCAGCTTCGGTGTCGCGCACGATCACGTGGACCCGCAGACCATAATCCAATGTGCGGCCATGGGCGGCTGCGCGCTCATGGACGTCGCGCATGCGCTGAGCCAGCACGTCCTTGGTCTCGGGCCACATAAGATACACGTCGCACTGTGCGCCGCAGAGTTCGAGCGCGTCGGGAGAATAGCCGCCGAAATAGAGCAGCGGCCCGCCATTCTGCTGGTAGGGTTTTGCGGGATCGGCGGTTACTTTCTTGAATTGGTAGATCTCGCCCTGATGGTTGATCTCGTCGCGCGTCCAGGCCTGACGCAGGATCTCGACGACCTCGTGCGAACGCCGATAGCGGAAGCGGCTGTCGGCGACTTCGCCGGGAAAGTCGGAAGAGATGACGTTGACGGTCAATCTGCCCTTCAGCATGTGGTCGAGCGTGGCGAGCGTGCGGGCCAGCATGATCGGCTGCATTTCTCCGCAACGTACCGCCGCGAGAAGATTGATCGTCGAAGTTATCGGAGCGCAGCCCGCCACGAAGGACAGAGTGTCCTGGCCGACCTGATAGGAGGAGGGACACAGGATATTGCGAAAGCCCAGTTCTTCGGCCGTCTTGACGATATCGGAGCAGTGCTCCCAGCTCGACCGCAGCGCGCCATCCGGTACGCCGAGATAGCGGAAATCATCGGAGCACAAAGCGGAAAACCACGACACTTCCGTTGCGTCGAGATCAGCGGACGTCACCGGAACCACCGTCAATGTCCGCACTCCCTTCATCGTTAATTAGTGCCGCGACCATCTTTCCCTATTGAATATCATTCGTGTTCGTGTAGATCAATAGTGTATCAATTTTGTGGTGGAGACAATTTGACCCCGTCCAGAAACGTCTACGCGCTGCCGATGCATCAGCAGGTAAGCGAAATGCTGATCCGCGAGATCGCGGCTGGGCGGATGATCGAGGGCGAGAAGCTTCCGCCTGAGCGCGACATGGCTGCGGGCCTCGGCATAGCAGTCGGCACGTTGCGCAAGGCGCTCGGCGATCTCGAGCGCAAGGGCTTGCTCAGTCGCATCCAGGGTTCCGGCAACTACGTGCGTTCGCAACCCGACGTGGCCAGTGTCTATTCCATGTTCCGGCTGGAACTCCTGGAGGGAGGCGGGCTGCCGACGGCGCGCGTTCTGTCAGTCGATCGGCTGGCGAAACCGATGGACCTGCCGGTATTCGGATCCAGCGGCGAGGCCCATAGGATAAGGCGGCTGCGCAGCCTCGGCGGCAAGCCGGCGGCGCTGGAGGAGATCTGGCTCGACGGTTCCCTTGCGGAGACGGTTGGTATCGAGGAATTGTCGGATTCGCTCTATCTCTACTATCGCAAGGCGCTCGGCGTATGGATCTTGCGTGCAGAGGACCGTGTCGGGGTCGGCGAGGTGCCGGAATGGGCGCTGCCTGAATTCGGCCTCGCACCGGGCGGCGCCGCCGGCTTCATCGAGCGTACCGGCTGGATGCAGGACGGCGCCAGCGCGGAGTTTTCCAGGACATGGTTTGATCATGGCATCGCGCGCTATGTCGCGCGGCTGCGATAGGGAACGGATATGGCGAAGCACATTTCCTACGGCATTATCGGCTGCGGCATGATGGGGCAGGAGCATCTTCGCAACATCGCGCTGCTGCCCGATGTCGGCGTCGCGGCGATCTTCGAGCCCGACGCGACGATGCGCGCACGCGCGGCAGGCCTAACCCCGGAAGCCTCGATCGCCGGCTCGGTCGCGGAGGTGGCGGCCGATCCGCGCGTCGACTGCCTGCTCATCGCAAGCCCCAATCATGTGCATTTCGCGCAGCTCAAGGAAATCGCGGCTATCCGTGCGCTGCCTATCCTGGTCGAGAAGCCGCTTTTCACCGATCCGGTCGACGCAGCCGCGGTGAAGGCGTTCGCCGCGACCTATACCGCACCAGTCTGGGTCGCAATGGAATACCGCTACATGCCGCCGGTCGCTCGATTCATCGAGCAGGCGCAGAACGCCACCGGCGGCATCCGAATGCTGACGATCCGCGAACATCGTTATCCATTCCTGGACAAGGTGGCCCACTGGAACCGCTTCAACCGCCATTCGGGCGGCACATTCGTCGAAAAGTGCTGCCATTTCTTCGATCTCATGCGGCTGATTCTGAAATCCGAACCGGTAAGAATCATGGCGTCGGCCGGGCAGGAAGTGAACCATCTCGACGAAAATTATGACGGCGAGACACCCGACATCTGGGATTGCGGCTACGTGCTGGTCGATTTCGCCAGCGGCGCGCGCGCCATGCTGGAACTGTGCATGTATGCAGAGGGCAGTCGCTATCAGGAGGAGATCAGCGCCGTCGGTGCTCGAGGTAAGGTCGAATGCCTCGTGCCGGGTCCGGGCCGCTTCTGGCCAGCTCATCTCGGCGCGGCGCCGACGCCGCAGTTGATCGTGAGCCCGCGCCTTCCGCAGGGACCGTACACCGTCGAGATTCCGGTCGACCCGCAACTGTTGGCGGCCGGCGATCACAACGGCTCGACTTTTTATCAACATCAGCGGTTCTGCGCCGCCGTGCGAGGCGAAGGGCAGGTTGAGGTGACCTTGGATGATGGCTGGAAAGCTGTCGCCATGGGTATGGCCGCGCAATTGTCGTCAAAGCAGGGGGCGGTCATTTCCAACCCGCTCGATGCTGCTTTAACCTGCTGACGAGCTTCGTTTCGGAGCGCAGCCCGACAGCGTGTCGATGGTGCTGTTGGCTATCCCGTTCGAGCGTTCTGATCGTCAGCAGATAGCAATAGCGCCTGTCGGCGAGCACTTCGCTCTAGCAATCGGCGCATCACAAATCAGTGGGGCAACGCCGCGCCCTGATAAGGCCCTCCGACAAGCTCGCAGGCGTTCTCCTAGGGAAGCTGCGTGGGTCCCTCCTGTGTTCGCTTGATGAACTCCATCATGAGGGAGAGTGCTGGTTCGGCGTGCGTCTCAAGCAGGAAGTGCCCGCCGTCGAAAATGTGAGCCTCCATACGCGGCAGATCCTGCATCCATGACAGCGTTTCAGCGATGTCGAACCACGGGTCGTGGCGGCCCCACAGCATGAGCGCAGGCGGTTGCCATTTTTTCAGATAGCCGGCGATCGCATCGAAACGCGCGGCGTGGTTCTTATAATCGGCGATGATCGCGTGTTGGGTCTCCATGCGGCCGGGAAGATTCATCACCCTCCAGTCCTCGACCCAGGGTTCGCCTCTGATCGTGGCGGCGACATCCTCCGGCAGGCCGCCGGTATATTGCTCGCGTGTGAATTCGAAGGTCAGGTGGGGAGTTGCGGCCGCTTCGTTCTCTTTTGTCGGTTCTGACCAGAATTTTATTGTGGCGTCCCATAGGGGGCCGAAGCCGGTTCGATGCGCGTTTGCGTTCTGAATGATGAGACCCGAAACCAGCTCAGGCACGTGCATCGCGATCTGCAGGCCGACAGGCGCGCCCGAGTCATGCAAGTAGATAAAGCGGCGCTCTATCGCGAGGTGATCCAGTAATTCCGCAGTTGCGCCGGCGAACGCTGTAAACGAAGCCGACGGCAGAACGTCGGATTGGCCGTAGCCAGGCAAATCAGGCGCGACCACATAGGCGAGGCGAGCCAAGCCAGGGATTAAATCGCGAAATGTTCGCGATGAGCTTGGAAAGCCGTGCAGGAGGAGCAAAGCGGGGTTGGATGGATCGCCCGCAGTGACATAGGCAAGCTCGGTTCCACCGGAGAGACGCATTCGGCGTTGTGCAGGCAGGCTCATGTCAGGATTCCGTTTTGCCGTCTGGAAAAGGAGCTCAACTCAAACGAGCGTCACGAGTTCCGGATGTCGCCAAGAAGCGTGTGGCCGGTCTTCCTTCATGGTCGGGCAATTTGTCAGTGTCCACACGGCGCCCGGCAACCTGGACAAATGTCTCGACCGCCGGATTTATTCAACCAATCGGTTGACTTTCTGAAAACGCGTGCTTATGTTCAACCGCATGGTTGAATTAGAAACACCCCAGATGAACTCCGTATTTCACGCTCTCGGCGACGCAACGCGCCGGCAGATGCTTCGCGAACTCGCCAACGGCGAGCGAACGGTGGGCCAGCTTGCGGAACCCTTCGCGATCTCGCTCGCGGCTGCCTCGAAGCACATCAAGGCGCTGGAGAACGCCGGCCTGATCCGCCGCGAGGTGCGCGGCCGCATCCATCTGTGCCGCCTCGACCCTGGACCGCTCGCCGGCGCCCATCAGTGGCTGAGCTTCTACGAACGCTTCTGGACCGGTCGTCTGGACGTCCTCGAACGGCTTCTCCGCGAGGACGACGCACGCAAATCCCCCAAACCCGAACCTGAACCCAAAGGAGACGACCAATGAACGAACTCGCGACCCTGGACGCCTATGGCGTGCTGACCGAGCCTGCCACGTTGAAGATCCAGCGCCTTCTGCCCGGCCCCGTCGAGCGCGTCTGGGCGTATCTCACGGAGAGCGAGCTGCGCCGCCAGTGGCTGGCAGCGGGCGATATGGAAATGAATGTCGGCGCGCCCGTCGAGTTGGTCTGGCGAAACGACGAGCTTACCAACCCGCCCGGGCAGCGGCCGACGGGCTTCTCCGAAGAGCAGCGGATGCAGAGCCGGATCACCGAACTCGATCCTCTCCGCAAGCTCGCCATCGCCTGGCAAGGCAGCGGCGACGTATCCTTCGAGCTGGAACCGCAGGGCAGCGAGGTGCTGCTCACCGTGATCCATCGCCGCCTGCCTGATCGTGCAACGACGCTGATGATCGGCGCCGGCTGGCACATGCACCTCGACATCCTGGCCGCCCGCGCGACAGGCAAGGAGCCGGAGCCGTTCTGGGATGGCTGGAGCCGCCTGAGGAAGGAATACGACAAGCGGGTGCCCGCCTGACGGAATTCACGAGGTGAAGCTCCGCCTGGTCCAACGGGCGGAGCGCCTAGAACCCGTTCTGCTTTGGGTGGAGCCGGTTCTCGATCTGCAGACCGGATCGCGATCATCACCGCTTCCTCGATCCGGCCGCCTCGCCCTTGCCGTGCTCGGCGGCCTCCTTCGCGCGAAACCGGGCGATGTCTTCGATTAGCTTCACGGGAACGTCCTCCGATAGCGGAAAGCGGATCGTGCCCTTGCTGACTTTGTACGGCGAAAGCTCGTCCTCGAACGCCGCCACGAGGCTGTCGGTCGCGGGATAGAGCGAATAATGCCGCTTCCAGCCGGCGAAATAGATCACCACGCGGCCATGCGCCCTGTAGGCGGGGATCTGGTACGAGATCACCTCCTCGGCTTCGGGAACGGCCTTGCGAATGGCGCGCCGCACGCGCCCGAGCATGTCCTGCGCGGCCCCCGGCTGGGAGGCAATATAATCGTCCACGGATTTGAAGTCGGTCCTGGCCATCGTGCCTCTCCGCTGCTGCTCCGCCGGCACCGCACTGGCGGGCATCACGGCATTATCGCCCGCATGGCTTTCGGTTCAAGCGCCCGTCCGATCGCCTCGGCCCCAAATCTGACATAATCAATCAAGTTTTAAGTGGCACCGCGCGCGCTGCTGTGGCATGTCGGGACCGGCAGCGGCCGGACGCCGGAGGTGCGCAATGGCTTGTCCGCCTGCGCCCGCCGACGCAGCCCGGCCGCGGCCTGAAGACAGCAGCGGAGAGACTGAACAATGGGCCAACTGAGCGCCGAAACCCGCATCAAGGATCCCGATATCCGGTCTGTGATGGACAAGCTGCGCGCCGAGCACAGCGACTATGAGGTCGATACCGGGATCGACGGGCAGTGGGAATTCCGCACGCATTACGGTTCGCTGAACACCGTGCTCGACAACCGGAGCGTCCTGATCCGTGTCCACGCCGAAGACGAGACCTGCCTCTCCTACATGAAGATGGGCGTTGCCGGCCATATCGCCGAGCATCTTGGCACGACGGCCGGCATCCGCTGGACCGGAGACGGAACCGACGCCGGCACCCCGGTCTTCTTCCGCGAGATCACGGTGATTTCCTCGACGCGCATTGCCGCCCATATGCAGCGCGTGCGCTTCGCGGCGAGCGACCTCGGCCGTTTCGCCCAGGGCGGGCTGCACGTCCGCCTGCTCCTGCCGCCGCACGGCAGGAAGCCGGTGTGGCCTTCGGTGGGGGCCGACGGTCTGCTGGTCTGGCCGTCGGGCGAGGACGCCCTCGTGGTCCGGGTCTACACGATCCGCGCGATCGACGTGGCCGCGGGCTGGGTCGATGTAGATTTCGTGCTGCACCCGGGCAGCGAAACGCCGGCCGCGACATTCGCCGAGAATACAAAAGCCGGCGACGTCATCGGCATGATCGGCCCCGGCGGCGGCGATGTTCCGGAGGCGGCGAACCTGCTGCTTCTGGGTGACGAGACAGCACTGCCGGCCATCGGCCGGATTCTCGATCGCCTCGCGCCTTCAACCCACGCCGAGGTGCTTCTCGAAGTCGACGGCCCGGCGGACGAGATCCCGCTGGCCGGCGGCGAGAACATCCGCATCACCTGGCTTTACCGGCACGGGCGCGAAGCCGGAACCGCGGGCCTGCTGCCCGATGCCTTGCGCAAGATGGTTCCCGCCTCCCTGCCGCCGGACCTTTATGTGTGGGCAGGCTGCGAATTCGGCGACTTCCGCGAGTTGCGGAAGCTCGTGCGTAAGGAATGGGGGCTGAAGAAGGACCGGCACCTGGTCGTCGCCTATTGGCGGCGCGGCGTCTCGGGCGAAAGCGACGACGAGTAGCTTGCCTGTCCGACCGGCCACTCAGCGCCGGTCGGACACCATCGCAATCGCGGGCACGGCCAGGAGCGCTACGACGCCTGCACCGGCAAAGAAGGCGCCGTAGCCGAAATGCTCGGCGGCATAGCCTGCCACGACGCCGCCAGCCATGCTCACCAGCGCGTCCATGCACTGGAACAGCGTGAAATCCACGCCTGCCTGCCTCGGATCGGACCAGCGCATGAATTGCGCATAGAGCGCCACGAAGCCCAAGGCCAGGATGCCGGACGAACTGGCGATCGCGACGCCGAACAGGACCGTCCTGGACAGGCCGCCCTGAAGGTCGAAAACCGAGAAGTAGAAGAGCGACGCCGCCTGCAGGACGAGGGCCGCCACGAGAACGTTGCGCACCCCCCACGGCTTGACCAGCGCGCCGCCGGCAAGGGCGGCGGCGACCCCGACGAACATGCTGCCGACGCCGTTGAGGAACCCGATCGCCGACAGGTCGAGCCCCGCATCGACAAGGAACGGGCCAAGCATTACCAGCCCCACCTTCTGGGCGACGACGTAGATCGCCGCGGCCGCAAGGCCGCGCCGGATTTCGGGACGCCGCAGCGCGGCGGCCAGCGAGGGAACGTGCTCCCGCGTCTCGTCGGGCATGCGGCGAGCCGGACCCAGCACGAACGGCAGGCCAAGCAACAGCACCAGCAACGCCATGGCCCAGACGGCGACCCGCCAGCCGGAAGCGTCGACGAGCACGAGAAACAATCCCCCGCCGATGGCCGAACCGAGATAGGCGCCGCCCACCTGCGCGGCGTTGCCCCAGCCATGGTTTTCCTTGGCAAGGCTCTGCACCGCAAAACCGTCGCAGGCTATGTCGACCGTGGAGGCGGCGAGGGCCACAATCGTGAGACAGGCGAGCACCGGAACCAGCGAGGCCGGCCCGGCCGCGCCGACCGCGATCAGGCCTAGGACGGAGATGAGGCCGCCGACGAGCACGACCATCCCGCTCCGGTTTCGCCCGGCTGGCGGAAGCCGGTAGCGCTCCACCGCCGGCGACCAGAGGAATTTGAGCGCCCAGGGCAGGGCGATCAGCGAAACCAGGCCGATGCGGTCGAGCGATACGCCTTCGGCGCGCAGGACTGCCGGCAGGCCGGCCCATGTGATGCCGCCGATGACGCTCTGCGCCACGTAAAGCCCGCCGATCGCCAGGAACAGGGCAAAAGGCGACGCCGCCTTGGGGGCTGGAGCGTGCATCAGAAGCGGTACCGGAGGCTGCCGAACACGGAGCGGCCTTCGTCCCAATAGCAGTTGCCGACGGTGCAGACCGGCTTGCGCTCGTCGAGCAGGTTCTTGGCGTTGACCTGCAGCATCAGCCCCTCCATGTCCGGATTGAGCGCGCCGAAGTCATAGGAGAGCGCGGCATCGACGAAGAAGCGATCGTCGTTCTTGAAGGAATTCAGGTCGTCGCCGTAGCTCTCGCCGACGTAGCGGACGCCGGCGCCGAGCCCGAGGCCTTCCATTGCACCATCCTGGAAATCGTAATGGCCCCACAGCGACACGATGTGGTTGGGCGTGGACGAGAGCTCTTTGCCCACCGTTCCCGGCAGACCCTTTTTGATCTCCATCTGCATGTAAGTGTAAGAGCCTATGAAGGACCAGCCATTGTCGAACGACGCGCTGCCCTCCAGCTCGAAGCCGCGGGACGTAAGATCGAGCTGGCGCTGCCGCTGGTTGCCGGCGTCGTCGAAGGTGCCGTCCAGCACGACGCCGTCCGTCTGGTCGATGTCGAAATAGGCGGCGCTGATGATCGCGTTGGTGTCCGGGATCTCGTATTTGACGCCGAACTCCATCTGTTCGGCAGTGGTCGGCTGCGCGACCTGCCTCTCATTGGTCTCTCCGTCGTAGACGAAGCCGAGATTCGGCGAGAACGAGGTGGAATAATTCGCGTAGGGGATGATGCCCCATTCGGTCCTGTAGGACAGCGCGACACGGCCGGAGAAGGCGCTGTCCTTCTGGTCGGTCTCGCTCATCAAATAGTCGACGCTCTGCGAGATCGACCCAATCATGGCGACCGCTGAGAAAGAGCGTCCAGTCGTTCCACTCCAGCTGGTCATGCAGGTAAAGGCCGTACTGGTTCATCTCCTGGCTGCCGGAGAAGTAGAACGGCTGATCCTTGATGTCGTCCACGGACAGGACCGAGGACGCCGCCTCGGCGTCGTAGTTGGACCAGGCATAGTCGAAGCCGGCCACAGCGGTATGCTCGACGGGACCGGTGTCGAACTCGAACTGCGCCATATTGTCGACGACGAAGTTCCTGACATTCTCCTTGTAGTGCCCCCAGTAGCGGTCCGGCGGCGCCGGGTTGAAGCCGCTGTATTTGAGGTCGGCGTCGACCCCGCTGTAACGGAGGTTCTGGCGCACCGTCACCACGTCGTTGAAGCGGTGCTCGAATTCGTAGCCGATGCGCCCCTGCTTGTTGGTGAAATCGTTCCAGTCCGGATCGCCCGAATAGATGTCGGATACGGTGCCGTAGGACGGATTGTGGAAGAACGCCGTGCTGCCGGTCACCGACTGGGAATACTCGCCGAGGATGGTAAGCTTGGTGTCCTCGTCGGGATTGAAGGTGATGGCGGGCGCAAAATAAGCCTTGTCGTCGGCATAGCCCGGGAGATCGGTGTCGGCCAGCCGGCCAAGCCCGGTCATGCGATAGAGGATAGTGCCCTCCTCATTGGCCGGCCCGGAGAAATCGAACGCCGCCTGATAGCGGTCGTAGCCGCCGAAAAGCACTTCGACCTCACGGAACCGCTCTTCCTTCGGCCGCTTCGTGACCAAATTGACGATGCCGCCGGGGCCGCTGACGCCGTAGAGCGAAGAAGCGGGGCCTTTCAGGATGGTGATGCCTTCTATGCCGTATGGCTCGGTCTTGAACCAGGCCGAGGGGCCGTTGTATTGGCGCAGCCCGTCGCGAAAGATGCCGTTGTGGTAGGCGGGGAACCCGCGGAGATAGAAGGCGTCGTAGCGGCTGTCGAAGCCGAAGCTGTTGGGATTGGCGCTGGCGGTGTAGCTGAGCGCCTCGTTCAGCGTCCGCGGCTTCTGGTCTTCGATCTGGTCCTGCGTCACCACTGAAATGGCCTGCGGGATCTGGACGATCGGCGTATCGACCTTGGTGCCGATGCGGTCCGTCTTGGCGACATAGCCGTCCTGCACGAGGATATCGTCGCTCTCGGCCTCCACGCTTATCTGCTCGAGCACGGTGACGCCGCGTTCGTCCTGCGCGTAGACCGGATGTGCCATGACAAAGGTAGCCACGCCTCCCAACAGCAGCGGCTTCAACCGGCTCGTCATCGTCTGCCCTCGCATCAAGTCTCTCCGCGTCACGTTTTGGAATCGCGACAGGCCGTCACAAATATGACTAATCGAGTCAAGTTATTTTTGGACGCTCTCAACAGTCTTGCGCTGCCGCGCCACAATGCCGTTGCAAGCGCGCCACGGATCGGTCGTGCTGGCGCCCAACTCGGAACCTATTTGCATGCGGTTGATTGGGGTCGGGACGGGACTGCCGCTGTGGGAGAATTTTACGATGTATCGCCAACCAAAAATCCTGGCGGGGACCGCGCTTGGCCTGCTCATGGCCTGCGGACCGCTGGCAGCCATGCCTCTGCCGGCGCCGTCAATGGCGCAGGAAACCGTTCCGCTGGTGCTCGCGGAAGAAAGCCGGGGAGCCGAGGTTCTCAAGAAAAGGCGGGCCGAGAAGACGCGAGAGAAGGCGCAAGAGAGGGGCGAAGAAGCCGCCGAGAGCGAGAAGAAAAGCGAGCAGCCCGGCAAGCGGCGCGTCAAACGCGAAGACGAGATCCTCAAGGGAACGCCAGGCCGAATCCAAGCCTGCCGAGGAACCGCGGCGCAAGCGGCGGGCGGAGAAGGAAGCCGCCCCGGCCGATGAACCCGCACCACGCCGCAAGCGCGAGGCGGCGGAGAAGCGCGAGCCTGCCGAGGAGCCTGCACCGCGCCGCAAGCGCGAGGCGGCGGAAAAGCGCGAGCCGGCCGAGGAGGCTACTCCGCGCCGCAAGCGGGAAGCGGCGGAGAAGCCCGAACCCCGGAAAGAGAAGCCGGCCCGGCGGGCCGAACGTGAAGAGGCGGATCGCGACGAGGCCGTGGCGCGCGAGAGACGCGAGCGCCGTGAGCGCGAAGTGATTGTCGAGCGACAGCGTCAGGAAGAGCGCGAACGAGCGGAGGCGCGACGGGAGCGCAACGCGGAGGAACGCATTCGCGAGCGCCGCGAGCGCGAGAACGTTGCCGACGAACAGCTCCGGGAAGAGCGCGAACGGGCTCAGGCCCGCGAGCGCGATGCGGAGGAACGTATTCGCGAGCGCCAGGCCCGCGAGAGAAGGGATGAAGACGAGGCGGCGCGCTCGGAGGACGAGGCCCGCGAGGAGCGCCGGGACAGAAGGCGGGTTTTTGACAGCGACAAGGAGCGGCGGCAGGCGCGACGCGAACGTGAGCCGGGTCCTGTCGAGGTTCTACCCTTGCCGAGAGACGATCGCTCCGCGCAGAGAGACCATCGTCCGCGAGATAAGGCCCATCGACGAAGCCGGGGTTCGCGTCGAACGCCGCGAGCGCCGCCGCGAAAGGCCGGAGGGCGTCGAGATCCTGCGCGAAATGGGCGACCGGCTGATCCTGCAGTTCGGCGACCAGATGATGGTCGAAAGCGACGACCGCCGACGCCTGTCGCGCGGCGCCCGGGAGGTCTACACCGAGGAGCTCCGCAACGGGCGCATCCGCGAAACGATCGTGCGTCCGAACGGGACGCGCATCGTCACCATCCGCAACGCCTATGGCGATGTCCTGCGCCGCTCCCGCTTCACCCCGGACGGCTACGAGCAGGTGCTGTCTTATGTCGACGAGTCCGACTACGACCGCCTGCGCGAGTGGCGCGATCCCGGGCTCGACCTGCCTCCGATCCGGATCGACATTCCGGAGGACGAGTACATTCTCGATGCTTCCGGCGACTACGGCGCCGACGACTACTACGCGTTCCTCGACCAGCCCCCGGTGGAGCAGGTCCAGCGGATTTACTCGGTCGACGAGGTGAAGCGTTCCGCGCGGGTGCGGGACATCGCGCGCCGGGTGGACCTCGACACGATCACCTTCGAATTCGGTTCGGCCTCGATCGCCGAATCGGAAATCGAACGGCTGGAAGGTCTCGCCAACGCGATGGACCGGCTGCTCAAGGAAAATCCGGCCGAAACCTTCCTGATCGAGGGCCATACCGACGCAGTCGGCACCAATGCCGCCAATCTGGCGCTCTCCGACCGCCGGGCCGAGGCGGTGGCGCAGGCGCTGACCGACGTATTCGGCCTGCCGCCGGAAAACCTCACAACGCAAGGATATGGCGAGGAATACCTGAAGATCGACACGGATGAGCCGGAGCGGGAGAACCGTCGCGTCGCCGTCCGCCGTATAACCGCGCTGGTGGCGCCCGTGGCCAGCGCCGACTGAGCCCGGCGGTATGCGTCAGCCTGCGTGACGCAGGCTGACGCCGCTCGCCTGGTCGAACAGCACCACCTTCTGCGGATTCCAGGCGAAGCGCACCGCTTCCTCCAGGGCCACCTGGGTCCTCGCCGGCACGGTGGCGCGGATCATCGCGTCGCCGACGCGCAGGGTCAGTATCTTCTCGACGCCGTGGTTTTCGACGTCGTGTATGTGCGCCTCGACCGGCGCGCCGGGCTCCAGATAGATGTCCTCGGGCCGGATGCCGAAGGTAAGCGGGCGTCCCTCCGACGGCGCGGCGGCCTGCGGCGCGCCGGCATAGGGCAGCTCGAAGTTCATCGGCGCGACGATCGCCCGGCCGCCCGACAGCTTGCCGTCCAGGAGGTTCATCGGCGGCGAGCCGACGGAACGCGCGACAAATGTGTTCCTCGGATTGTTGTAGATCTCGTTCGGCGTGCCGGTCTGCACCAGATGGCCGTTGTTGAGCACGCCGATCTTGTCGCCCATCGACATCGCCTCGATCTGGTCGTGGGTGACGAACAGGAATGTCTGGCCGAGATTCATCTGCAGGTTTTTCAACTCGGTGCGCAGCGCCTCGCGCAATTTGGCGTCGAGTGCGGAAAGCGGCTCATCCATAAGGAAGACGCGCGGCTGGCGCACGATGGCGCGGCCGATCGAAACGCGCTGCATCTCGCCACCCGACAGCCGGTCGGTCTTGCGTTCCATAAGATGCTCGATGCGAAGCGTCTTTGCCGCGCGGGCGACGCGCTCCTCGATCTCCTTCGGTTCGATACGCCGGATTTTCGACTTCAGCGGGAATTCGAGGTTCTGGCGCACCGTGTAGCGCGGATAAAGCGAATATTGCTGCAGCACCAGCGCAACGTCGCGCTCGGCCGCGCCCCAACTGCCTACATCGACGCCGTCAATGAAAATTTGGCCCTCGGTCGGCGCTTCCAGGCCGGCGATGAGCCGCAGCGTCGTCGTCTTGCCCGCCCCGGTCTCGCCCAGAAGCACAAAAAACTCGCCGTCGGCGATATCGAGATCGAACCCCTTCAGCGCGGTGTGGTTCCCGAATTTCTTGGTGATGTTTTTGAGCTGGATATGGGCCATTATCCGATCCTCGGCGCCAAGCTGAAACACCCCTCATCCGCCTTCACTTCGTTCAGGCACCTTCTCCCACAAGGGGAGAAGGTAAAATCTGGCGTTAACTCCACTGCCAATCGCCGACCCGAGTGATTGGTAGGATCAGGAATGGCAAACTCCCCTTCTCCCCTTGTGGGAGAAGGTGCCTGAACGAAGTGAAGGCGGATGAGGGGTGCTGGACGGGGCGCAAATGCTGAAAAATCACAGCCTCACCCCCAGCGAATTGCCGCTCTCCGTGTCGAAGAAATGCGCCTGCGCCGGATCGAGGCGCGCAAAGACGCGGTCGCCGGCATTGGCGACATAACCGCTCCTGGTGCGGGCGCGCAGCATCTGCGAGCCGACCTTGAGGTCGACGATGTCGTAGGAGCCGAGCGGCTCGATGATGTGCGCCTCGACCGGCAGGTAGCCGTCTTTGGCCTGCTTTTCGACGAGCACTCCCTCTGGGCGAATACCGAGCGAAAGCCCGCCGGAAGCGGCCTTGCCGTTGAGCTTCGACAGCAATTCCCTGGGGAAGCCGAACCCCTCGGCGGAACCCTCGACCGTGACCTTGGCCGCGCCTGCGGATCTCGGACACGGTGGCAGCGGCGACGTTCATCACCGGGCTGCCGACGAACTGCGCGACGAACAGATTGGACGGGTGGGCATAGACTTCGGACGGCGTGCCGACCTGCTGCAGGATACCCTCATGCATGATGACGATGCGGTCGGCAAGGCTCATCGCCTCGATCTGGTCGTGCGTGACATAGATGGTCGTCGACCCCTGCTTCAGGTGCAGCCGCTTGATCTCGGCCCGCATCTCCTCGCGCAATTTGGCGTCGAGCGCTCCGATCGGCTCGTCCATCAGCATCGCCTTCGGCCTTCTGACCAGCGCCCGGCCGATGGCGACGCGCTGCATGTCGCCGCCGGACAGCGCCGATGGCCGCTTGTCGAGGAGATGGCCGATCTGCAGCGTCTTGGCCACGTCGCGCACCTCGCGGTCGATGTCGGCCTTGCTGGTGCGCGTGGCGCGGAGGGGAAAGGCGATGTTCTCGTAGACCGTCATGTGCGGGTAGAGCGAGAAGGACTGGAACACGAAGGCAATGTCGCGATCGGACGCCTTCGTGTGCTGGACCGGCTTGCCGTCGATCAGTATGTCGCCTTCGTCGATCGTCTCCAGCCCGGCGATGGCCCGGAGCGTGGTCGTCTTGCCGCAGCCCGACTGACCGAGCAGCACGATGAATTCGTTGTCCTCGATCTTCAGGTTCAGGTCCTTGATGACCTGCACCGCGCCGAAATATTTCTGGATGCCTCTGAGTTCGATCTGGGTCATGAGTGACCTTCTTTGCGCGGAACTTCCACGTCCTCCGGCACGATCTTCGAGCCGAACCAGTTGGTGAGCATGAATGTCACCAGGCCCACGATGATGATGGTCAGCCCGTAACGGTGCAGGAAGAAATTCCATGGCTGGCAGAGCGCGACGATGCCGAGCACCATGACGATCTCGGCAATGCGCTGGAGTTTGTCGCTGCGGATCATTTGCGGATCGCTCCGAAGGACATGCCGCGCAGCAGGTGGTTGCGCAGGAGGAAGGTGAAGATCGCGACCGGCAGCAGGAACAGGAAGGTGCCGGCGGCGATCACGGTCCAGTCCGGCAGGCCGGAGCCAACCTGGCTTGGAATGAAGGGCGGCGCGGTCTGGGCGCGGCGGTTGGTCATGATCAGCGCAAACGCGTATTCGTTCCAGGCCGTGATGAAGCAGAACACCGCCGTGGCCGCGATGCCGGTTGCGGCCTCGGGCAGCACGACCTTGAAGAAGGCCTGCATGCGCGTGTAGCCGTCCACGAGCGCCGCCTCCTCGTACTCCTTGGGAATTTCATCCATGAAGCCCTTCATCAGCCAGACCGAGAAGGACAGGTTGAAGGCCGTATAGAGAATGATCAGGCCCCAATGCGTGTCGTTGAGGCCGACCACGCGATACATCAGGAACATCGGTATCGCGACCACCACCGGCGGCAGCATGCGTGTCGACAGGATGAAGAAGAGCAGGTCGCCCTCGCCCTTCACCTTGAAGCGGGAGAAGCCGTAGGCCGTGAAGGTGCCCATGCCGACGGCGAGCACGGTCGAGGTTATCGCCACGATCAGCGAGTTCATGAAGCGGTCGGGATAGCCGGATAGTTGGACTTCGCCGCGGCCCGAACGCACGACCTTCTCGCCGCCGTCGAAGATCAGGCGCTCCCACCACGGCGCCGCCTCGTACTCCTCCGGCGAGGGCGGTGCGCGCAGTTGCGAACGCTTGGTGAAAAGCTTCACGAATGGCGAAATCTCCGGCGTGAACACGATGGTAGGCGGAATGGTGGTCGCCAGATTGCGCGGTTTGAAAGCCGTCGCGGTGATCCAGTAGATCGGCGCCAGGAAGATCAGCGTGATCAGCAGGACGGCGACGATCGCGACCCGGTTGAGCGCCACTTCGCCCGATGTGCGGACTGCCGCCATCTCAGCGCTCCTTCACCTTGTTCAGGTACTTCACGTAGATGTTGGTGATGGCCAGCACCATGATGAGCACGATGTAGGCCAGCGCGCAGGACATGCCGGTCTGCCATTCCTGGAACGCCATCTTGTAGAGGCGGATCGAAATGACCTCCGTCGTCGGCTGGCTGGACAGGATGTAGGCGAGATCGAAGGTCTTGAACGCCTCCATGGTCCTGAAAATGATCGCGATCATCAGGATCGGCGCGACCAGCGGCAGGGTGATGCGGAAGAAGGTGTACAACGACCCGGCGCGATCGATCGCCGCCGCCTCATAGAGATGTTTCGGCACGGCCGAGAGGCCGGCGAGCGAAAGCAGCATGACGAAAGGCGACCACATCCAGATGTCGGTGATGGCGATGGCGTAGAGCGCCATGTCCGGGTTGGACAGCCATTCGAAATTGCCGAGGCCGAGCACGTAGTTGATGACGCCCCACGAAGGATCGTAGAGCAGTTTCCAGAACAGGCCGACGACCGCCATGGACAGCATCATCGGCAGGAGCAGCAGCGTCGTGATGAGCCCCTTGAAGGGGATCGCCCGGTTGAGCAGCATTGCCACGCCGAAGCCTACAAGAACCTGGCCGGTGACCGAGACGATGACATATTTCGCGGTGATGGCGAAGTTCGACCAGATGAACGGGTCGTTGAGCAGCGCCCGGTAATTCGCGAGGCCGACGAATTTGGCCGGCGCGTTGGTCGAGGCGCGGAAGTCGGTGAACGAATAGCCCAGCGAATAGATCAGCGGGAAGATATTGAAGACGATCAGGAACACGATCGTCGGAATGATGAAGAGGTTGCGGATCGAGATGTCGCTCAGGCCCCGCGAGGCGGCGCGCGATTTCGGATCCAGCGTGGTCATGACGGCAGTGGCCAAAACTCTCCTCCTCTGAGAGCTCCAAAAGAAAACGGAGGGGACGGGCGCGCCCCCTCCGAGCGTTTATGCCGCTTATTTCACGCGGTTGTACTTTTTGAAGGTCGCGTTCCAGTCGGCTGCGAGCGCGTCCAGCACTTCCTTCGCCGTACCCTGGTCGCCGGTGATGAAGGGATAGACGCGCTGGTTCATTGCGATCAGCAATTCGGCGTATTCCGGCGTCGCCCAGAAGTCCTTCACCTTGAACATGGTCTCGTAGAAGGCCTTGTTGTAAGGCGTGGCGTTCTGGAATTCAGGCGACTCCAGCACCTTGGCGCTGGCGGTATAGCCGCCGAGCTCGGCCCACTTCTTCTGGGTCTCGTCCTTGATGAACCATTCCAGGAACTTCATCGCCTCTTCCTGGTTCTCGGAATAGCTGACGACGGAGATGCCCTGGCCGCCGAGCGCAGCGTACTGGTCGCCGTTCGGTCCGGGCGGGTTGGCGAAGAAGCCGGTGCCCTTGGCGTTCGGGTTCGAGGCTTCGTTGATGAGAGCCGGGAAGAAGGCGAAGTAGTTCATGCTCATCGCCGCCAGGTTCTCAGTGATCGCCTGGTTGTCTTCGATGAAGAAGCTCTTGGCCCAGCCCGGAGGGGTGAAGCTGTAGAGTTCCTTGTAGGCTTCGAGCGCCTTGACGTTCTGCTCGGAGTTGATGATGCCGTCGACCTTGTAGTTGGCGTAGTCGCCAAGCTCGCCGCCGAAGGAGAAGATGGCATTCTCGACGCCCATCACCAGCGCGTCATAGGAGTTGTCAGTGTAGATGGCGACGCCGTAGCGCTTCTCGTCGGGGCGATGGAAGAATTCGGCGATGTCGCGAAGCTGTTTCCAGTCCTTCGGAACGCCGAGGTCGTAACCGTATTTCGCCTTGAAGGCTTCCATTTCCTTCGGGTCTTCGAACCAGTCCTTGCGGTAGGACCAGCCGACTGCGTCGCCTTCCGCAGGAACGGACCAGTACTTGCCGGAATTCGAAGGATATTCGGCGTAGTATTTCACCGTCGCCGGGGCCATCACCTCGGTGAGCTTGTGCTTGTTGAAGAACTCCGTGAGGTCGACGTAGTGGCCGCCTTCCGAGGCGGCGCCGATCCACTGCGAGTCACCAACCACCATGTCGTACGCCGATCCCTTGGCGTTGAATTCGGTGAAGGCCTTGGTCTGGAAGTCCGACCACGGGGTGGTCTCGACGGTCACCTTCACGCCGGTTTCCGCCTCGTATTCGTTGACGAGTTCCTGCAGATAATTGGCCGGATCCCATTCGGCCCAGAAGATCGTCAGTTCCTGCGCGAACGCCGATGTTCCGCAGGCAAGGGTAAAGCCGATACCGGCGAGAATGCCGGTTACTGTCTTGCGCATTACAAGTTCCTCCCTTGTGTGCATTCTATATCGTCTGCAAGCCGGCTCTTTCCTCGTGCCGACCTGATAGTCCTCCTGCCGCCGCTCGCGGTCCCCGGTCCTCTCCGTCACTATTTGAACCGATTTAGGCGCGTTGCCTCCCAGCGCGTCCTCCTCAATCTGGTATTACCAATCCAAAGCTGCCGTCAAGCGGTTTCTTCCGGCTTCCGACCGGCTTGAAACACCCCTGCAGCTTCAATTTATCTTCATTCTCACCTGCTTACGTGCCGCCGTAGCGACAGCAGGCAAAAGCCTCCCATTTCTTGAGAAGAAGGGCAAGCGGCATGCAGCGCTATCTGGTAGAACCAGTTCCGCCCGCATCGCCTACGTCCCCTTCCCGCTCTCGGCTATGGCGCCACGCACCAGCGTCGCCGCCGCCCATTGCGCGACCGCCCTCGTCCGCTCGCCGTCCAGACCCCAAATGTCCTTCAGAACGATCAGGACTTCAACGCCGAAAACGAGCGAAAGCGCCTGCGACAGGCGATCGAACTGCCTTGGGGCAAGCTTGCCGCGCAGCGGCGCCATCGCGTCGCGCAGGAGATCGACGCGATGGCCGCGCGTGAACTGCGGTTCCGTCCCCAGTGTCCCCGCCTGCCGCCGCGCCCACTGGTCGAGCGACAGCTTCAGCGCGGCCTTGAAGGTGGCCTCGAATTCCTCGATGCGTGGCAGCGAGGTGTCGATGAGGTCGGCGACGCGCGCCTCCGGGTCGGCGGAATCCGAACGCCAGGTCAGGATCGGGCCGAGGCCCTCGTCGACCACGGCGTGGATCAGCGCCGCCTGGCTGGGAAAATAGCGGTAGGCCGTGGCCCGCGATACGCCCGCCGCCTCGGCTGCCTCGCTGACCGACGGGGTCGCGCCACCCTGCATCAGGCGCGTCGCCGTCTCCAGCATCAGGCGTCGCGTGCGGGCCCTGGGACCGCGTTCGACGTCGTCGATCGTTGCCGGCTGTTGACGTGAGACTTCCATACCAATACGATACGCTCGTCTCAAAAAATTGCAACGCCTGATTTTGCGGGACAGCGCGGCAACGGGAGTCGGCGGAGGAGCGTCGTGAAGCGCATCTATGTGGTCGGCACGGCCGACACGAAGGGTGAGGAACTGGACTTCCTCGCCGAACGGATCACTGCTGCGGGCGGAAAGCCGGTGCGGGTCGACATCGGCATCACGACGCCCGCGCGGCCTGCGGACATCTCCGCCGCCGAAGTGGTGGCCGGCGCTCCCGACAGCATCAAATCCGACATCGCTTCGGGCGATCGCGGCCGCGCGGTCGCGGCGATGGCGACCGCCTTCGCCGGCTTCATGAAAACACGCGACGACATGGGCGGCATCATCGGCATCGGCGGCGGCGGCGGCACTTCGATCGCGACCGCCGGCATGCGCGAATTGCCGCTCGGCTTGCCGAAAATCATGGTCTCGACGCTCGCCTCCGGCGACGTCGCTCCCTATGTCGGCGTGTCCGACATCATCATGGCGCCGTCGATCACCGACATGGCCGGGCTCAACCGCATCAGCCGCGCCGTGCTGCACAATGCGGCGCAGGCGATCGTCGCCATGGCTTCCAATCCTGCCCCCGTCATGGCCGGCAAGCCGGCAATCGGACTGACCATGTTCGGCGTGACCACGCCCTGCGTGACGGCAATCAGCGAAGCGCTGCGCGCCGACTACGATTGCCTCGTCTTCCACGCCACCGGAACCGGCGGGCGAACCATGGAAAAGCTCGCCGATTCCGGCATGCTCGCGGGCGTCATCGACATCACCACGACGGAAATCTGCGACCTCCTGTTCGGCGGCGTGCTGCCCGCCGGCGAGGACCGGCTCGACGCTATAGCGCGGACGAAAATCCCCTATGTCGGCTCGACCGGCGCGCTCGACATGGTCAATTTCTGGGCGCCGGAAACCGTGCCTGTGCCTTGGCAGGCGCGGTTGCTGTACCAGCACAATCCCAACGTCACATTGATGCGCACCACCGCCGAGGAATGCGGCGAGATCGGCGCCTGGATCGGCCGCAAGCTCAACGCCTGCGAAGGGCCGGTACGCTTTCTCATCCCCGAAAAGGGCGTTTCGGCGCTCGACATCGAAGGCGGCGCGTTCTTCGATCCCGAGGCCGACGAAGTGCTTTTCACGGCAATCGAAACAACCGTCACGCAGACGCGGCAGCGCCGGATCGAGCGGCTGCCTTTCCACATCAACGACCCGCAATTCGCCGAGGCCGCCGTCGTGGCGTTCCGTGAAATCGCCATACAATGAGAGCCTGAATGCCCGTAATCCCACGCCAGCAAATCCTTGAAAAATTCCACACTATGGTCGAACGCGGCCAGCCGATCGTCGGCGGCGGGGCCGGCACCGGCATCTCGGCCAAGGCCGAGGAGGCGGGCGGTATCGACCTGATCATCATCTACAATTCCGGCCGCTACCGCATGGCGGGGCGCGGCTCGGCCGCCGGGCTGCTCGCCTACGGGAACGCCAACGAGATCGTCAAGGAGATGGCCTACGAAGTGCTGCCGGTGGTGAAACACACGCCGGTTCTGGCCGGCGTCAACGGCACCGACCCGTTCGTCATCATGCCGCTGCTGCTTGCGGAACTGAAGACGATGGGCTTTTCCGGTGTGCAGAATTTTCCGACCATCGGCCTGTTCGACGGCTCCATGCGGCAAAGCTTCGAGGAAACCGGCATGGGTTTTTCGCTCGAAGTCGACATGATCGCCGAGGCGCATAAGCTCGACCTGCTGACCACGCCCTACGTCTTCAACCCGGACGAAGCCCGCGCCATGACAGAGGCCGGCGCCGATGTCATCGTCGCGCACATGGGCGTGACTACGGGGGTACGATCGGAGCGACCTCGGCCGAGTCGCTCGACGACTGCGTGGGCGAGATCGACGCGATCGCGGAGGCCGCCCGCTCGGTGCGGAGCGACGTTTTCGTGCTCTGCCATGGCGGGCCGATCTCAATGCCCGACGATGCAAAGTACATTCTGGACCGTTGCACCGGCTGCCACGGCTTTTATGGCGCGAGCTCGATGGAAAGGCTGCCCGCCGAAACCGCCATTCGCAATCAGACCGAGACATTCAAGGGGCTGGCGCTCGGCGCACCGGCGGCAAACAGGAATCGGGGAGGAGCCGCATGACCAGGGAACGGAATTTCGTCTATCCGAAAGAGGTAGACACCTTCGCCTTCGACTGGGGCAGGCTAGCGTTGACGGTGGCTCCGGAGGTGAACGGCGCGTCGCGGTTCTCCGGCGGCGTGGTCGATCTACAGAAGGGCCAGGGCCATGCCCGGCACAATCATCCCGGCGCGGAGGAGATCATCTTCGTGATCTCCGGAACCGGCGAGCAGATGGTCGAGGACGAGGAGGGCAATCCGGTGGTGAAGAAGGTTGGGTCGGGCTGCACGATCTATGTGCCGGAAAGCCGCTTCCATTCGACGACGAACACCGGCGACGGGCCGATGCAGCTTTTTGTCGTCTATTCGCCGGCTGGCCCGGAACTGGCGCTACGCGAGCTGCCCGATTTCCGGCTGGTGCCACCGGGTGGCTGAGAGGAACCGATGTCGCCGCTGCTGATCCTCTGGGGTAGGGCGATCGCATAAGGGCCTCAAATCGGGTGCGAGCGAACGTTTCGCCGGATGTCCATACCTGAGAGGATTCTGGCGCCCTCTGCGTTGAGGCATGGCAACTGTGTTTCAGGCATATGCTTTCTGGTCGCGTTGCATGGCGTTGAGGATGGTGAGGAGCTTTCTGGCTGCGGCGATGACGGCGAGTTTCCTGGAGCCGGAGCGGGCGGCGATGGCGCTGTAGAAGGCCTTGAAGCGCGGCGCAGCGCGGATGGCGCCGAGCGCCGCCATATAGAGCGCCTTGCGCACGCGCGGCCGGCCGCCGCGGATGGGGCGCCGGCCGCGCCGCGTTCCCGATCGTTGTTGCGCGGCGCCAGCCCGGCCAGGCTGGCGATGGTTTTGGGCGAACGGCCTCCGAGCTCGGGCAAATGGGCGATGAGGGTGAGCGCGGTGACGGGTCCGACGCCGGGGGCCGAGCGCAGGATGGCGAACGTGGCGGCGGTGGCGGCGTCGGCTTCGGCGATGGCGCTTGCGATGACCGCCTCGATGGTCGCGATGCGCTTGGCGAGGCAGGCGACGGCCGCCTCGATGTCGGCGATGACGTCGGGATCGAAGGCTTCGCCGAGATGCCTGGCCTCGCGGCCGAGGCCGGCATCGCCAGCACCAGGCGCAACCCCGTCCAGACCCGCCGCTTCGCCGAGGCCGGCGGGCTTCTGGCTAAGACCGACAAGCTCGACGCCCGCATGCTGTCCGACTACGGCCGCCGCTTCACCCCGGCGCCCGACCAGCCGCCGTGCCGCCAGCGCGAGCGCATCGCCGCCTTGGCGCGCCGCCGCGACCAGCTCGTCGAGGCCCGCGCCCGCGAGGCCAGGCATCTCGGCGAAGCCTTCGATCCCGACGTCATCGCCGACATCGAGGCGGCCGTCGCCTGCCTCGCCAAGCGCATCGCGACCATCGAGGCGGTCATCGCAAGCGCCATCGCCGAAGCCGACGCCGCCACCGCCGCCACGTTCGCCATCCTGCGCTCGGCCCCCGGCGTCGGACCCGTCACCGCGCTCACCCTCATCGCCCATTTGCCCGAGCTCGGAGGCCGTTCGCCCAAAACCATCGCCAGCCTGGCCGGGCTGGCGCCGCGCAACAACGATTCGGGAACGCGGCGCGGCCGGCGCCCCATCCGCGGCGGCCGGCCGCGCGTGCGCAAGGCGCTCTATATGGCGGCGCTCGGCGCCATCCGCGCTGCGCCGCGCTTCAAGGCCTTCTACAGCGCCATCGCCGCCCGCTCCGGCTCCAGGAAACTCGCCGTCATCGCCGCAGCCAGAAAGCTCCTCACCATCCTCAACGCCATGCAACGCGACCAGAAAGCATATGCCTGAAACACAGTTGCCATGCCTCGCTCTATCGGAAGTCAAAGGCGGTGGAGGGGGCGCTGCGAACCTCAAAAAGTGGATAGAATCCACCTCCATTTCGGCTCGTTCACAAAAATAACGGTTGCGGATCAATGGCATGACAGCCGGCGAGAAGAATTTCGCAGCCTGATTTGTTCACACCCTCTGCCCCTCGCGCATAATCTCCTCACCGTTCTGACGGGACCTGGTGCGCACCGGGTATCAGGCAGAATGGCGGTGACCTCCCGGCGTGGGTTCGGTATCCACGTCTCCGAGGGCGTCCGACGGGCCGGCATTCCGAGCGAAGCGTCAATGCTTCGTGCAAGGAAGGCGGATCATCCGCGCGTCATTGTCCATGGAAAGAACATGGAGCGGGGCGCGTGACCGGTCGACTGGGGCGACAGACACCGGACGGGCGGGCATGGGAGTGCCTGTTCTTTTTACGAATTCGTGCGGCGCTTTCCTGCCCGCCCGTCTTCCCGACTCCTGAGCCTGTCGAAGGGCTCGCAAATGGCCAGGGCGGAAACGCAGCGTGGCAATGAAGAACTGCGCTCCTCCCTTCTCCCCTTGTGGGAGAAGGTGGATTGGCGCGAAGCGCCAAGACGGATGAGGGGTGTTGGACGGAATGAGGCGACGGAGGTGGGGTTCTCACAATGCGATCAAGCGAGGACTATGGCACTCCGTCCAGCACCCCTCATCCGACCGCCCCTTCGACAAGCTCAGGGTCGGCCACCTTCTCCCAAGGGGAGAAGGAAGATAAATCTCGCCCCGGCGTCAACCACCCCGGTTCCACCCCCTGCCGCGAGCGCCGAACATTTCGTAGCCTCCGTCCTTCACCGCGACCGTGTCCTCGAGCTTGATGAAGCCGCGGGTCGGATGCAGCATCGTGGTCTCGACCGACAGCACCATGCCCGCCTCCAGCGGCCTTGCGGCGTCCACGCCCTCATAGGCGACCGGATGATTGGTCATCAGGAACGGCGCCTCATGGGTGATGAGCCCCATGCCGTGCGCGAAGAAATCGGTAAAGGCGGCGCTGGGCAAAATATTCAGCACATTTTCGGCATAGGCGATCATGTCGCCGCCCAGAACGCCGGGCGCGATCTTCGAAAAGGCTGCTTGCTGCACCGCTTCGATCTCAGCCAGCAGATCCTGCAATTGCTGGTCCGGTTCGCCGAGCACCGCCATGCGGCAGAGGTCGCCGATGTAGCCGTGATAATTGCCGCCCGAATCGAGCGACATCACCTCGCCGGGATGCCAGGCTTGCGGCGAGACCGCGCGGTTATGGCTCGAGCCCAGCGTCAGCAGCGCATATTCGAAGGTCAGGCCGCGATTGGTCTCCTCGCGCCGCAGCGCGTCGACGATCTGCCCCTTGGTCGAGCCCGCCCCATGGCTCGAAAACACCGCCAGCATGGAATCGGTGATGAGTTCCGAGGCAATGCGCAGCTTTTCCAGCTCCTCCGGCGTCTTCAGGGCCCGCATGCGCTCCAGCATCGAGGTCGCATCGACCAGCTTCGCGCCATCGAGTCCTTGCAGCACGCCATGCGCGTCGGCCGGCAGGAAAGGCGGCTCGATGCCGATCCGCGCACCGGCTTTGCCGATCTTCTTCAGGTGCTCGACCGCGAGGCCGCCAGCATCCATCGTGCCCCATGTCGCGGTGTGGACCGACGGCGTCCAGAACGGATTGTTGTGATGCTCGCCGCCTTCCATGCGGTTGCCGACATAGGCGGCATGCTCCGGCCGGCCCTTTTCGTAGATCACCACCGGCAGATAGCGGCTGTGCCCGATCGCATCCATGGCGGCGAAGAAGATGAATTTATAGCCGCCGAGCAGATACTGGACATTGTGCTTGGAGGTGGCGACCAGGACATCGATGCCGGCCTCTTCCATGAGGCGGTCGACACGGGCCTGATCGAACGGGATTTCTATGCCGGAACTCTTGCCGGAAGGTGCGTTCATGATCTCTCTCCCTGGCTGCATATAACTGGTAGGACCAGTTATATGCAATATCCAGACGGCGTCCGGGAGGTCTCAGAGTCTGTTTCGAAACTCGCTATGGTGAGTCATATGACGGTGTTTTCGAGAACCGGAGCGGAGCGGACATTCGGGTCCGTGAGCACCGGAAGCGCAGAAAACGCCGGCAGATGACCGCCAGAGTAGAGTTTCCAAACAGGCTCTCAAGCCGCCTTCGATTCCCGAATCGCCGCACGCTTGCGGGCAAGCTGCAGCCCGGCAATGACGGCGGTAACCGCCAGCGCGGCTCCAATGGGAATCAGGCTGGACGGCTGCTCGGCCTTTTTCAGCACTGCCGTGACGTCGTAGCCGACATCGAGCCCGATGCGCTTGGCGTAGGAGCCGAAGTCGACATTGGTGATCATCAGCGTATCGCCGGCCGGCGTGACGGTGAGGCCGATGCGGCGCAGCCGCTCTAGCGGCTCGGCCGGTTCGCCTAGCGGCACGTTGACCGTCTTGCGCACATCGTCGCCCATCAGGTCGATGCCCTCGACCACGAAGTTCAGCCGACCGCCGTCCGGCGCCTGCTCCACAGCCGAAAGGAATTCGCTCGCCGGCAGTTCCTCATAGGGCGGAGACACCTGGTTCAGCCACCAGTCCGGCCGGAACAGGGTGAAGCAGACCAGCAGCAGGACGGCGCTTTCCCAGAGCCGGCTCTTCGTCACGAAGAAGTTCATCGTCGCCGCCGAGAAGATGAGGATAGCGGCGAGCGAGACCGCGGCGACCCAGAAGATATGCGGCCAGGTGTCGACGCCGATCAAAAGGATCGCCGGATTGAAGATGAAGACGAAGGGCAGGATAGCGGTTCTGAGCGAATAGAGCGCGCCCTGGAACCCGGTGGCGATAGGGTCTTCCTTGGAGATCGCCGCCGCCGCGAAGGCGGCAAGCCCGACCGGCGGCGTGATGTCGGCCATGATGCCGAAATAGAAGACGAAGAGGTGCACGGCGATCAGCGGGATCGCCAGCCCGGCCTGCGAGCCGAGATCGACCACCACCGGCGCCATCAACGTCGCAACCAGTATGTAGTTTGCGGTGGTCGGAATGCCCATGCCGAGCACGAGGCTGATCGCCGCGATCAGGATCAGCATCAGGATGACGTTGCCGCCCGAGATGAACTCGACCAATTCCGTCATCATCAGGCCGAGGCCGGTCAGCGTGATGGTGCCGACGACGATGCCCGCGGTGGCGGTGGCGATGCCGATGCCGATCATGTTGCGTGCGCCGAGCGCCAGCCCGTCGATAAGGTCCGCGCCTGCAGCCCAGGTCGCGGCGGTCAGGTTCTCATGCCGGAAAATCGCCATCAGCGGCTTGCGGGTGGCGACGATGCCGAGGATCGTCACAGTCGCCCAGAAGGCCGACAGACCTGGCGAAAGCTGCTCGACCATCAGGCACCAGAGCAGCACAGCGATCGGGATCAGAAAATCGAGCCCGGTCCGGGTCACGTCCCAGGCGCGCGGCAATTCCAGGATCGGCGCGTTCGGGTCGTCGAGCGCCAGATCGGGATGGCGCGACGAATACCAGATAGTCGCGACGTAGAGGACGATGCCGGCAATGGCGAGCACGGTCGGTGCGGCCGCGCCAAAGGCCGCCTGTATGGCGGCGATCCCGTAATAGAGGATGCAGACCGCAAGAATGCTGCCGGTGAGCCCGATCCCCATGCGCAGCCATCGTTCGCGCCTTGGCGTCGGGCGCTGCGGGATCGGCTTCATGTCCAGCTTCACCGCTTCCAGATGCACCATGTAAAGCAGCGCGACGTAAGAGAAGACGGCCGGCAGCAGCGCGTGCTTGACGATCTCCGAATAGGGAATGCCGACATATTCGACCATCAGGAACGCCGCCGCGCCCATGACCGGCGGCATGATCTGGCCGTTGATCGATGCGGACGCTTCGATTGCGCCAGCCTTCACGCCGGAAAGCCCGGTGCGCTTCATCAGCGGGATGGTGAAGATGCCACCCGAGACGACGTTCGATACGGACGACCCGGAGACGACGCCGTTCAGCGCCGAGGAGACAACGGCGACCTTGGCCGGACCACCGCGCAGATGCCCAAGCAGGGCGATCGATATCTGCATCATCCAGTTGCCGGCGCCGGCCTTTTCCAGAAGCGTACCGAACAGCACGAACAGGAAGACGAAGCTGGTCGAGACACCGAGCGCTATGCCGAACACGCCTTCGGTCGTCAGCCATTGGTGGTTCAGGAATTTGATGAGCGAAGCGCCGCGATGCTGGATCACGTCCGGCATGTACTGGCCGGCGAAGGTGTAGAAGATGAAAACGCAGGCGACAACCACCATTGGCAGGCCGAGCGCCCGGCGCGTCGCTTCGAGAAGAAGCAGGATGCCGACCGTGCCGGTGACGAGGTCGAGCGTCGTCGGCTGGCCCGGCCGCCCGGAAAGCTGGACATAGAACAGGAACAGATAGGCGCCTGCAAAAGCGCCGGCGAGCGCCAGGACCCAGTCCAGCAGGGGCACGCGGTCGCGCGGGGAGGATCTCAGCGCCGGATAGGCGAGGAAGGTCAGGAACAGGGCGAAGCCCAGATGGATGGCGCGGGCCTCGGTGTCGTTGAGGATGCCGAAGCCGAAAACGAAAGCCAGGGGCGAGGCGTACCAGAGCTGGAACAGAGACCAGGCGACCGCCACCCAAAGCAGCACCTGTCCGGCTAGCCCGGCCGCATGGCGGCCGCCCGTATCGGCCTCGGCGACCAGCTGTTCCAGCTGTTCGAGATCGACCTCGGCCGGCTGTTCCTTGACTTCGCTCATGACGCCCTCCCTTTTTATGGATTGTCGCCGGCGGGCTCCCCTCGAACCCGCCGGCCTGTCGTCAGTTCGCGAAGCTTACTTCAGCCAGCCCTTCTCCTTGTAGTACTTTTCCGCACCGGGATGCAGCGGCGCCGAATTTCCTTCCGCGACCATCTTTTGCGGATCGAGATTGGCGAACGCCGGATGCAACGACTTGAACTCGTCGAAATTCTCGAACACTGCCTTGGTCAACTGATACACGCTTTCCTCGGGAACATTGGCCGAGGTGACCAGCGTGGCGAGGACGCCGAAGGTTTCGGTGTCGTCGGGGTTGTTGTTGTAAAGACCGCCCGGAATGGTCGCCTTGGCGTAGTAAGGATTGTCGGCGACGAGCTTGTCGACCACTTCGCCCGTCAGCGGCACCAGCTTCGCGGCGCAGGTGGTCGTCGGATCCTGGATGTTGGCCGAGGGATGGCCGACGCCGTAGAAGAAGCCGTCGATCTTGCCGTCGCAGAGCGCCGGGCCATGCTCATCGGCTTTCAGCTCGGACGCGAGCGAGAAATCGGCCAGCGTCCAGCCCATGGCGGTAAGCAGGCGTTCCATGGAAGCGCGGGTGCCGGAGCCCGGATTGCCGACATTGAAGCGCTTGCCCTTGAAGTCCTCGAACTTGGTGATTTTCGCATCCGGATGCGCCAGCACGGTGAAGGGTTCCGGATGGATCGAGAACACGGCGCGGAGATCGGCATGCGCGCCGCCGTCCTTGAAGGATTCTTCGCCCTTGAAGGCGTTGTACTGGACGTCCGACTGGGCCATGCCGAAGTCGAGCTCGCCTTCCTTGATCGTGTTGACGTTGAAGGCGGAGCCGCCGGTCGATTCAACCGAGCAGCGAATGCCGTGGGTCTTGCGGTCCTTGTTCAGGAGCCGGCAGATCGCGCCGCCCGCGGCGTAATAGACGCCGGTGACGCCGCCGGTGCCGATCGTCACGAAATTCTGCTGCGCCATCGCGCCGCCAGAAAACAACAGCGCGGCCGACAAGGCCACGGCCTGCGCTCCGCGACGCATAATCCGGTCATGTTTCATCTAGTTCTCCCTTGGTTTTGCGTGCCGATGCGGCCATCGCGCTTTTTGTATCGAAGGCACGTCGCCCTATGCTACGATTGTTGCGCTTTATCAATCAAGGGGAATACTTGTTACATGGATGGGCGCGATGCGGGTTTCGAAGAGGTCCAGGGCCGCATACTGGCCGACCTGCCCGACCTGAGTTCGGAACTACGCAAGGCGGCGCGTTTTCTGGTCGACCATCCCGACGAGGTGGCGCTGGTGTCGATGCGGGTTCTGGCCTCGCGCTCGGAGGTGACGCCCACGACCTTCGTGCGACTGGCGCGGCGGCTGGGTTTTGGCGACTGGGCGGCGCTGCGCAAGCCGTTCGAGGACCGGCTGCGCTCCGGCAACGCGCCCTTCGCGGCCAAGGCCGACGCGCTGGTCAAGCGCGGGGCGGAGGCGATCTTCGCTGAATCGCTGCGGACGATATCGGCCAATCTCGCAGCCGCCGAAGCCGTCAATGGCGGCGACGAAATCGCCAGGGCCTGCGCCATACTGGAGCGGGCGCAGCGCATCCGCGTCGCCGGGTTCCGCAGTTGCAGGGCGCCGGCCCACGCGCTGGTCTATCTCTGCCGGATGTTCCGGCGCGACATCACGCTGCTCGGCGGCGACGGCGGCGCGCTGGAGGCGGAGCTGGCCGCGCTCAGCAAGAGGGAGGCGATCGTGGCGATCGGCTTTTCGCCCTATTCGCGCGAACTTGGGCCGGTGGTGGAAGCCGCGCGGCGGCACGGCGTGCCGATCGTCGCCATCGCCGACAGCATGGCCGCGCCGGTTGCGCGGCATGCTGAGGTGACGCTTCGCTTCTCCACCGACAGCCCGTCCTTCTTTCCGTCGGTGGCCGCCGCAATGGCCATCGTCGAAGCTCTCGCCGCGACGATGCTGGCGCGCAGCGGGCCTGCCGCCGCCGAACGCGTGCGAGAAACCGAGCTGGAGCTGCAGGCGTTCGGCGCGTATCTGGCGGAGTAAAGCCTACACGGCGACAGCCGCGTCTACGGCGTCGCCGAGCCGTTCGACCACCGCGTCGATTGTCGCGGCATCTATGATGAAGGGCGGAGCGATCAGCACGTGGTCGCCGTTCACGCCGTCGATCGTGCCGCCGCCGGGATAGACCGCAAGGCCGCGCGCCATCGCTTCGCGCTTGATCCTGGCATGGAGCTTCAGCTTCGGGTCGAAGGGCGTCTTGGTCGAGCGGTCCTCGACCAGTTCGACGCCCATGAAGAGGCCGCGCCCGCGAATGTCGCCGACATGCGCATGATTGCCGAAGCGTTCGCCCAATCGCCGCGAAAGATGCGCGCCCATAGCCCGGACATTGGCGAGCAGATCGTCGCGCGCGATCACCTCCTGGACGGCCAGCGCGGCGGCGCAGGCCATAGGATGGCAGATATAGGTGTGGCCGTGCTGGAACAGGCCGGAGCCGTTGGCGAATGCGTCGAAGATCTTCTGGCTGAGCAGCACCGCGCCGATCGGCTGGTAGCCGCCGCCAAGCCCCTTCGCCACCGTCATCAGGTCCGGCGCGACGCCGTCCTGCTCGCAGGCATGAAGCGTGCCGGTGCGGCCCATGCCGCACATCACCTCGTCGAGGATCAGCAGGATGCCGTAGCGGTCGCAGATGGCGCGGATGCGCTTCAGATAATCGGCGACCGGCGGCACCGCGCCGGCCGTCGCGCCGACCACCGGCTCCGCCACGAAAGCCATTACGGTTTCGGGGCCGAGTTCCAGCACCTTGTTTTCCAGCGCCTGCGCGGCGCGCGCGGCGTAACTTTCATCGCTTTCGCCCGGCTCCTGGAAGCGATAGGCGTAGCAGGGGTCGATGTGGTGCGTCGCGATCAGCAGCGGACGAAACTGTGTGCGCCGCATCTCGTTGCCGCCGGTGGCCAGCGCGCCGAGCGTATTGCCGTGGTAGCTCTGGCGGCGGGCGATGATGTTGCGCCGCTGCGGCGCGCCGGTTTCGACGAAATACTGCCGCGCCATCTTCAGCGCCGCCTCGATCGCCTCCGAGCCGCCGGAGACGAAATAGGCATGGCTGATGCCTTGCGGCGCGCCCGCCACCAGCCGATCGGCCAGCCGCTCGGCGGGCTCGTTGGTGAAGAAGCTGGTATGAGCATAGGCGAGCCTGTCCGCCTGGGCATGCAAAGCCGCGGTCACATCCGGATGCCCATGGCCGAGGCAGGACACCGCCGCGCCGCCCGAGGCGTCGATATAGGAACGCCCGTCGGCATCAAGCAGATGCACCCCCTGGCCGCCGACGGCCACCGGCAGGCTGGCATGGATCTGGCGATGCAGGATTTTGGTCATGATGTCCTCGGAGGGCCGGCTTGATTATGGCGAGAACCTAGACCTGCCGCCGGAAAGATGCAACATATGTTACATTGTGGATCGAAATGAAACAAATGGATTGATCGCGTGACCGCACCCGACCCGAACGCTGCCGCCCCCGTCGCAATCGCGATCGCGCCGAACGGTGGCAGGCGCACCAAGGCCGATCATCCGAAGCTGCCCATGACGGCGGACGAGCTTGCCGCGACGGCCGCGCGCTGCCTGGAGGCGGGCGCGTCGATGATCCATGCGCATGTGCGCGACCGGGACGGCGGGCATCTGCTGGACGCCGATGCCTATCGCACCGCCACCGCTGCGATCCGCGCTGCGGTGGGCGACCGGCTGGTGATCCAGATCACCAGCGAGGCGCTCGGCATATATTCGCCCGCCGAGCAGATGGCGGTGGTGCGCCAGGTGCGGCCGGAGGCGGTGTCGCTCGCGCTCAGGGAACTACTGCCGGACGAGAGCCACGAGGCCGGCTTCGCGGAGTTTCTGGGCTGGCTGCGCCGGGAAAAAATCATGCCGCAGATCATTCTCTACACGCCCGAGGAAGCGGCGCATCTCGCCGCGCTCAAGGCGCGGGGCCTGATCCCGTTCGACGACGTTCCCGTGCTCTACGTGCTCGGACGCTACACCGCCGGCCAAAGATCGTCGCCCGGAGACCTCCTGCCATTTCTCGCGCCCGGATTGCCCCGCTTCGGCCACTGGTCCGTCTGCGCCTTCGGTGCGCGCGAAACCGCCTGCGTCACGGCCGCCGCGCTGCTCGGCGGCCATGTCCGGGTCGGGTTTGAAAACAATCTGTTCCTGCCGGACGGATCGCAGGCGCGGGACAATGCGGAACTGGTGGCAGCTGCCGCAGCGGCCATGAGCGCCTGCGGCCTACGGCCCGCGACGGCGGAGGACCTGAGCAAGGACTGGCAGCGGATTTCTGACCTACCTAGGCGTGTGCCATTGGGGGCATAGCCTATTATTGCGATTACGCGGCGAGATTATTACAAACACCGTTGATACGCTGCCGCGTTGAGCGATCGGCGCGATCCTTGACGAAACCCTGCTGCCGCTTAAAAGATTCAATCAGCTTCCAGCGATAGAGGCTGCCAATGGAATATTAGTACCCCTAAGAGGATGTTGGTGGAGCCAAGCGGGATCGAACCGCTGACCTCCTGCATGCCATGCAGGCGCTCTCCCAGCTGAGCTATGGCCCCATTCCGGCCGAGGCCGGCGCCGTTTCCGGCGAGTAGTTCCGGCCCGGGCATCGAGCCCGCGCCGTCATCGAAGGCGGCTTCTAAACCGGCTCCATTCGGAGATCAAGCCTTTGCATCAGGCTTTGATCGAATTGTACGGCGCTGCGGCATCACTGCGGCGCAACCGCATTCCCGATCAGACGTCGTCGTCGTCGCCGACGCCGATTATGTCGGAAACGTCGTCGTCGTCTTCCTCTTCGTCCTCGAGGAACACGTCCTCGTCGTCGTCGCCGAGATCGACATCTTCCTCGTCCTCGATCTCAGGCAGATCGTCGCCGGTCTTGGCCTCGTCCTCGGCCTCCTCGAGCGAAACGACTTCCGCGCCTTCCTCCTCGGTGTCGAGTTCCTTCTCTTCGACCTCTTCCTCTTCTTCGTGGACCTTGCTTCCGGCCGATTCGAAATAGGACAGCGGATACGTCTTCCCGGTGTAGGGAGAGACGATCGGATCCTTGTTGAGGTCGTAGAATTTGCGGCCCGTTTCCGGGTCGATACGCTTTGTTCCGAGTTCGGATTTCGCCACTTTTGAGCCTCGTCCTTGAAAGTCGGTCCCCTTAACCACTGTTTCCGGGTCTGTCAAAGCCAAAATCCGGGCTTCCCGGAACGGCCGCCGCGGGGGGATGACCAAGGCTGCGCCGCGTGATAGGAACCGCCGCGAAATTCAGGAAAATGCGGGTTTTGCCGCCGTTTCCGCATGAGGAAAGATATGGCGCACAACTCGCCCGCACAGCCCGCCACAGCCCGGAAATCAGCCGCACTCGCGGGAACCGTCAGGATGCCCGGCGATAAGTCGATCTCGCACCGCTCGTTCATGTTCGGCGGTCTCGCGTCCGGGCAGACCCGCATCACCGGCCTGCTCGAGGGCGAGGACGTGATGCGCACCGGCGAGGCGATGAAGGCGATGGGCGCGCGCATCGAGAAGCGCGGCGCGGAATGGATCATCGACGGAACAGGCAATGGCTGCCTGGTCGAGCCGACCGCGGCGCTTGATTTCGGCAATGCCGGCACCGGCTCGCGGCTGACCATGGGGCTCGTCGGCACCTATGACATGGAGACCACCTTCATCGGCGACGCCTCGCTGTCGGGCCGGCCGATGGGCCGTGTGCTCGACCCGCTGCGCGAAATGGGAGTCCAGGTGCTGAAAGCTTCGCCGGGCGACCGCATGCCGATCACGCTGCGCGGGCCGAAGACCGCGGCGCCGATTTCCTATCGCGTGCCGATGGCCTCGGCGCAGGTCAAATCCGCCGTGCTTCTGGCCGGGCTGAACACGCCGGGCATCACGACGGTGATCGAGCCGGTGATGACGCGCGACCACACGGAAAAGATGCTGAAGGGTTTTGGAGCGAACCTGGAAGTCGAGACCGACGGCGATGGCATTCGCCATATCCGCATCGAAGGGCAGGGCAAGCTCGTCGGCCAGACCATCGCTGTGCCCGGCGACCCGTCCTCGGCGGGCTTTCCGCTGGTGGCGGCGCTGATCGTGCCGGGTTCCGATATCGTCATCGAGAACGTGCTGATGAACCCGACGCGGACCGGCCTCATCGCAACGCTTCTGGAAATGGGCGCGCGGATAGACCTCCTCAACCCGCGTAATGCCGGCGGCGAGGATGTCGCCGATTTGCGCGTGCGCTCGTCCGAGCTCAAAGGCGTTTCAGTGCCGGCCGAACGTGCGCCGTCGATGATCGACGAATATCCGGTGCTGGCCGTCGCCGCCTCCTTCGCCGAGGGCGAGACGCTGATGCAGGGGCTGGAGGAACTGCGCGTAAAGGAATCCGACCGGCTGTCGGCCGTCGCGAACGGGCTGAAGGCCAACGGCATCAACTGCACGGAGGGCGAGGCGTCGCTTGCGGTGCGTGGAAAGCCGGGCGGCAAGGGGCTGGGCGGCGGGCTGGTAAAGACCCATCTCGATCACCGCATCGCCATGAGTTTTCTCGTGCTGGGCCTAGCCACCGAAAAGCCGGTGACCATAGACGACCGCACCATGATCGCGACGAGCTTTCCGGAGTTTATGGGCCTGATGACCGGGATGGGCGCGGAGATCGATTGACATGTACCAGCCGCCGCACTTTCGCGAAGACGACCTTGCCGTTCAGCATGCGCTGATCCGTGCCCATCCGCTCGGCCTGCTGATCACGGCCGGACCTGACGGCCCGAACGCCAATGCGCTGCCTTTTCATCTGGTCGCGGGGGGCTCGCCGAAAGGCGTGCTCCAGGTCCACATGTCGCGGGCCAACGGGCAATGGAAGGAGATCGCAGCGGGCGCACCGGTTCTTGTCGTCTTCCAGGGCGAGAATGCCTACATCACGCCCTCCTGGTATGCGACCAAGCGCGAGACCGGCAAGGTCGTGCCGACCTGGAACTACGCCATCGTCCAGGTGCGCGGAACCGCGAGCGTCATCGACGACGCCGGGTGGCTGCGCACCCAGATCGAGGCGCTGACCGGCGGGCACGAGGGTCGCCGGCCGGCGCCATGGTCGGTCGGCGATGCGCCGGATGCGTTCGTCGCCGCGCAGATCAAGGGCATTATCGGCGTGGAGATCGCTATCACTGAGATCGAAGGCAAATGGAAGGTCAGCCAGAACCGGCCGAAGGCGGATATTTCCCGCGTCGCGGAGGCGTTGGACGATTCGGCCGAGACGCACGCCAATGCCGACATGGCGGCGTTGGTGCGCCGATACGGCATGCGGCCGTGACCGCCCCTCCTAACCCGGGCGCCGTCCGAAGATGGCTCTTCGCGCGAACGGTCCGGCGGACACCGCGGCCGGGGCGGGTGGGGACGACGATGGTGGCGCCGCCCCGGTCAGCTCTCCGCCTTGGAGCAGCGACAGCACAAGCCGCGGGAACGGCCACTCCGCGTCCTTGAGGCGGGCTTCGATCGCGACCTTTTCGCCGTCACCGCGCCCATAGGTTGAGCCCGGCGGAACCGCTCCCTTCGTGCACCAATGCGTCAGGAAATCGAAGCACAGGATGCGCAGCCAGTTGAAGGACACGGGCGCGGGCTCGAACACCACTTCCCCGCCGAACAGGGCGGCGGCTCCGTCGGTCATGAAACCGTTGTATTCGCGTCCGTCCCGCATTGAGGTCTGGCGGATGACTCCGACAAAAAGCGGCATCGGCAACAGTTGTGTTCGGGTGAGGCTCCTGAAGGCCTCGCTCGGCAAGACGACGCCGGAGGCAGGCCAGAACACCGAGACAGGCTCGGCCGCCTCAGCCAGCGCGACGGCCATCTTGTAGGTGACTATAGAACGCAGATAGGAGTGCCTGAACTCGTTCTTGACCGGCGCGAGAGCGTCGTCAATGTCGGCTTGCGCCATCACCGTGATCATCAGGTGAGCGGCGTGCGGGCCGAGGACGACGGCATGTTGTCCGCGGAGTCGCTCCGCGACCAGCGAGCAGGAGAAGCTGGTGTTCTCGTTGGCCGCCGGCGCCGCGAAGACCTCAACGCCGATCTGTGCGGCCCCCGCGTCGATCACGAAGGCCTGGAAATAATCGCCGCTACCATCGGGAACGTTGCCGTAGCGCGAGATGCGGTCGGCGTCGGTAACGGGTCCGTCATCGGCCGCCAAAGTCGAAAGGCGGTCGCAGAGCGCTTTGATGTCAAATCTCTGTGCCTGGTCGAAGGTCATCACGCAGTTCGTCTGAGGAACCTTCATGTGATGATATGTGCCTAAAATCATAGCCGACCTCCAGTTGGATGGAGAATGGCTCGCGTGTGATTGAGGTTCAGTCAACGACTTCGGTTAATATTCGGCTGCCGTGCGATTTTTGCCTAGGTTGAGGACTCATTCAGATCCAGGCTGAAATGATTGCAGCGAGAGCGAGGGCTGAGAGGTAGTTCTGTGCATGGCGATCGTATCGTGTTGCGATGCGGCGCCAGTTTTTCAGCTTACAGAACATGCGCTCGATAAGGTTTCGTCGGCGATATGCCTTGTGATCGAGCGGATAGGGCGTGCGCCGTGCGGCGGTTGATGGAATGATTGCCTTGATCCTGGCCCGTTTCAGCCAATTGCGCAGACTGTCGGCATCATAGGCTTTGTCGGCCAGTAGCCTTTTGGGCTTGGCCACCATGCCGATCAAGGGAATGGCCATGGTGATGTCGGCGATGTTGCCCGGCGTCAGCGCGAAGGCGACCGGTCGGCCGCGATCATCGGCCAAAGCATGGATTTTGCTCGTTCTTCCACCACGCGAGCGGCCAATCGCTTCCGAGAATTCCCCCTTTTTGAGCCTGCCGCAGAGCGATGCGCCTTGACGTGGCTGCTATCGATGGACAGCTCATCCGGAACGGGCCCGGCAGCCGCCATCTTCTCGAAGATACGCTGCCAGATACGGCGCTGCGACCACCTGTTGTAGCGATTGTAGATTGTGGTTGGCGGACCATAAGCCGTAGGCACGTCGCGCCAGCGGCAGCCGGTCTTGAGAACATGCAGGATGCCCGAAATCACCCTGCGGTCATCAACCCGAGGTTTCCCCGCTTTGCCGCGAGGAAGATGCGGTTCCATCGCCCTCCACGCCTCATCCGACAACCAAAATAAGCTCTTCGACATCAGTCCTGCCTCCAGCGACTCATTGAAGGCGAAGAATACCAATGGAAATCAGTCGATTGTATGAGTTCTCAACCTAGGCTTGCCGAACCTGACTTCTCGGCATCCCGCTGGGGCGACACGTCAGTTCGATCGGTTAGCAACCCGTTGACTGTCATGCTCTTGCCTTCCGGTCTCTTCTCCGCTTCAAAGCTCGAATGCCTCATTCCCTCACCATCGCCATTGACGGTCCCGCCGCATCCGGCAAGGGAACGCTCGCCCGGCGGGTGGCCGACTATTATCATCTGCCGCATCTCGATACCGGCCTGACTTATCGCGCCGTGGCGCATGAGATGCTGCGGCGGGGCTGGCCGTTCGACGATGCCGCGCATGCGATCGCAGCCGCTCGGCAGATCGATCTCGGCGCGCTCGACCGTGAGACTCTGTCGGCGCATGAGATCGCCGATGCCGCATCGAAGGTGGCCGTCATCCCAGAGGTTCGGCGCATCCTCGTCGAAAAGCAGCGGGCTTTCGCTCGAAATCCAGCCGGCGCGGTGCTTGACGGGCGCGATATAGGGACGGTCGTCTGCCCGGATGCCGACGTGAAGCTCTATGTCACGGCAAGTGCGGAAGTGCGCGCGGGACGGCGGCTGCGCGACATCAGAATCGCGCGGCGGCTGGGCTGATTTCGCCGAGATTCTCGCCGACATCGTGCACCGCGACGCGCGCGACATGGGCCGCGCGGACTCGCCGCTGAAGCCCGCTGCCGACGCGCACTTGCTCGACACCTCGGAAATGGCTATAGAGACCGCGTTTCTCGCGGCCAAGTCGATCATTGACGACGTGCTTACCAAGAGAAGCAAAGCCTGAGCTGGCTGTTCCCACGACTTCCGATTGCCGGAGCGCGCGGGAATACCCATATCGGGCAAAGAACCAGCCTGCCAGCATTCTCCATGCGCCGGAACAGCCGCGAAAGCGGCACAAGGGCCTTTTGGCCCGGAATGCAGGCAAGCTAAACGCAACGCAAACCCACGGCGCCAGCCTACCGCACGGAATGCGGAGGCTTTCCAGGAGAAACAATGTCTACAGCAAATCCAACCCGCGACGATTTTGCCAGCCTTCTCGACGAGTCGTTTTCGGACGGCAATTCGGGTGAAGGCCAGGTCGTTCGCGGCACCATCACGGCCATCGAAAAAGACATGGCCATCATCGATGTCGGCCTCAAGGTCGAAGGCCGCGTGCCGCTGAAAGAATTCGGCGCCAAGGCCAAGGACGGTCAGCTCAAGGTCGGCGACACGGTCGAGGTATATGTCGAGCGCATCGAGAACGCGCTGGGCGAAGCCATGCTGTCGCGCGACAAAGCCCGCCGCGAAGAGAGCTGGGTCAAGCTCGAAGAGAAGTTCAACAAGGGCGAGCGCGTCGAAGGCGTGATCTTCAACCAGGTCAAGGGCGGCTTTACCGTCGATCTCGACGGCGCCGTGGCCTTCCTGCCGCGCAGCCAGGTCGATATCCGCCCGATCCGCGACGTCTCCCCGCTGATGCACAACCCGCAGCCCTTCGAGATCCTGAAGATGGATCGCCGCCGCGGCAACATCGTCGTGTCGCGCCGCACCGTTCTTGAGGAAAGCCGCGCCGAACAGCGTTCGGAAATCGTGCAGAACCTCGAAGAGGGTCAGGTTGTCGAAGGCATGGTCAAGAACATCACCGACTACGGTGCGTTCGTCGACCTCGGCGGCATCGACGGCCTGCTGCATGTCACCGACATGGCATGGCGCCGCGTCAACCATCCGACCGAGATCCTCAACATCGGCCAGACGGTCAAGGTGCAGATCATCCGCATCAACCAGGAAACGCACCGCATCTCGCTCGGCATGAAGCAGCTCGAGAGCGATCCGTGGAGCGAGATCGGCACCAAGTTCCCGATCGGCAAGAAGATCAAGGGCACGGTCACCAACATCACCGACTACGGCGCGTTCGTCGAGCTGGAGCCGGGCATCGAGGGTCTCATCCACGTTTCGGAAATGTCGTGGACGAAGAAGAACGTGCATCCCGGCAAGCTCCTTTCGACCACGCAGGAAGTCGACGTGGTGGTGCTCGAGGTCGATCCGGCCAAGCGCCGCATCTCGCTCGGCCTCAAGCAGACGCTCGAGAATCCGTGGGAAGCTTTCGCCCGCAACCATCCGGTCGGCGCGATCGTCGAGGGCGAAGTCAAGAACAAGACCGAATTCGGCCTGTTCATCGGCCTCGAAGGCGATGTCGACGGCATGGTCCATCTCTCCGATCTCGACTGGAACCGTCCGGGCGAGCAGGTCATCGAAGAGTACAATCGCGGCGACATCGTCAAGGCGCAGGTGCTCGACGTCGACCAGGAGAAGGAACGCATCTCGCTCGGCATCAAGCAGCTGGCGCGCGACGCGGTCGGCGAGGCTTCGATCTCGGGCGAACTGCGCAAGAACGCTGTCGTCACCTGCGAAGTCACCGGCGTGAAGGATGGCGGGCTGGAAGTCCGGCTCGTCGATCACGGCATCGAAACCTTCATCAAGCGCAACGATCTGTCGCGCGACCGTGACGAGCAGCGCCCCGAACGCTTCACCGTCGGTCAGAAGGTCGATGCGCGCGTCATCGTCTGGGACAAAAAGACCAGGAAGATCCAGGTCTCGATCAAGGCGCTGGAAATCGCCGAAGAGAAGGAAGCGGTCGCCCAGTACGGCTCGACCGACTCCGGCGCTTCGCTCGGCGACATCCTGGGCGCCGCGCTCAAGAGCCGCGGCGGCAAGGACGAGTAATCGTCCTTCTCTCCCGAAGCTGTAGAAAAGCCCCGCCGGAGCGATCCGGCGGGGCTTTTCTTTGCCGGGCGGTCATGCTCGCGCAATTTACCGGAAAGCAAGCTCCATGAAGTATCACTGGCAAGCAAGGGGGCTTGCATGGCTGAAATCTATGGCGGACTTGCCGGATCGCCGTCGGCATGGTTGCGCAGCGGCTACATGCGCTCGCCGGTCGTCTGGACCTGGTTGGGGCTGGCCTTGCTGCTTTCAGGCCTCGCTGCCTTGGGATTTCAGCCCAACGGCGATCTCGACGACGTCCTGAAGCTGCATGAAATTCGCTATGTGCTCACGTCGGGCAACATATTCGAGAGGACATTGCCCGGAATCCTGCAGCCGGAACCTTTCGTCACGCACTGGCCGGTGCTCGTCGATATCCCTTACGTCCTGGTCGCCTGGGTATTGACGCCGGCAATCGGATTGGAGGCCTCGCTCGCTGCAGCCTCATACGCAGTTCCTCTGCTGCTTCTGGGGCCTGCCGTATATTTCTTCTACCGCATCGTCTCGGCGCTGGACTTCGCCTACCCGGCAATCGTCCTGCCGCTGGCCGTGGGCTTCGCCTTCCGCAGCTTTGCCGAATTCGCCCCAGGGCGGATCGACTATCATAACCTGGAAGTCCTGCTGCTTCTCGCTTCGCTGTCCCTGACTCTCACGCCGGGCCGTATCGCTGCCTTGGCCAATGGGTTTGTCACTGCGCTGGCGCTCGCTGTCAGCCTCGAATTCGCTTTGTTTTTTTCGTTGGTGCTTGGGCTTTACGCCGCTGATTTCGTGCTGTCGGCCCGCGACGGCGCCAGCCGACTGTCGGTGTTCGGCTTGGCGCTCGCCGCGGCGGCGGCAATACTGTTTGTCATAACCGTGCCGCCGGTCGCCTATGGCGTCGCTGCCTGCGACACCTATTCAGCGCCGCATCTCACGGCATTGGTCTGCGCCGGACTGTCCTTCGCCGCGGCGCCCATGCTCGTACGCTGGCATGATACGCCCGTCTGGCGAGCGGCTGTGCTCGTCATCCTGGCCGCGACAAGCGTCGCGATTCTGGTGATCCTGTTTCCGCAGTGTCTCGGTGGACCCTACGCCGGCGTCAGCGACTATCTTCGGGACAATTGGCTGGACCGGATCGGCCAGGAAAAAAGCCTGTTCGCGCGCCGCGACTTCGTGCTTTCGTCAGACGTCCTGCCGATGACGATTCTGTTTATCGGCGCACTGGCCCCGGTGGTGATATCGACCGGCGATCGTGGCGGGAACCGCGCGCTGCTGATTTTCACGCTGTCTTCGTATGTTCTTTCCATGATTTTCCTTTTTGTCGGCGCATTGGCCCCGGCGGCTGTGTCGATGCGCGAGCGCGGCCGGAACCGTCCGCTCCTGATCATTACGCTGTTCTCGCTGCTCGCGCTCGTGCACGCGATCCTCTATTTCCGCTATATCCGATACCTGCCGATTTTTTCCGGGCTCGGACTGGCATTCCTTTTTGCAGTCATCGTGCCGGCAAGTTCGAAGTTTGCCGGCTCCAATGGAACCGGGGCATCCGCGGGCCTTCAGTCGAAGTATTCGCTGCTCGTTCCAGGCCTGGTCCTGAGCGTCGCCATCGTGCTATTTCACCTTGTGGCAAGCCCGGCCGAGCCAAGGCTCGTCGCGGCGGAAGTCGCCGACCGCTGCGATCTCTCTTCGATCGGAGCCTTCGGCTGGCCCGAGGGGACAAGAGTCCTGTCGCCACCGCTGATCGGCATTCATCTTCTCTCGCCGCAACCCGGCCAGGCCGTCGTTGCTATTCCTTTCCATGCGGGGGCGCGAGGCGTCGAGCGGGCCTATCGGTTCCTCGATCCGGCGACTGCCGATCCGCGCGCGGTGCTCGATACGGCGCAGGCGACGCATGTCGCGGTTTGTGCCTGGCGCGCCGGACCATTGCCGGAGCTGATGGCCAGCTATCCCTTCGCCGCTTCGTTGATGGAAGGGCGGCCGCCACCATGGCTCGTCGAATGCACAGGCGGCGCGTCGTCTCCGCTGCGCATATACCGGTACCGGAACGCCGGACAACCGGAGCTTGCCTGCCCGGCTCGGCTGTGAGCGATCAGGCGACCTCTATCTCAATGAGATAGGTTCTGCCCGAGGCTCGCCTGAGCGCGGCAGGCAGGTCCAAAATGTTTCCGAGCCGCTCGGCGGCCACGCCATAGGCTTCGGCCAGCTTGCAAAAATCCGGTGGCGCGGGCGATACGCCGACCGGCTCGACGCCGACATCGCGCATCGAAGTTTCGATCTCGCGATAGCCTCGATTGTTCCAGATCACGAAAATGACCGGCGCTCCGGCGTCAAGCGCCGCGCCGATTTCCGGCAGCGTGAACTGGAAACCGCCATCGCCGGTCAGGCAGACGACCGGCGCAGTCGGATCGGCAAGCGCCGCTCCGATTGCCGCCGGCGGCCCGTAGCCCAGCGCGCCGAAGCCGGTGGCGGCGTTGAACCAGCCCCCGGCCGGTCGTGGTCGTAGCAAAGATTGGCGGCGTAGACCGGCTGCGTCGAATCGCCAACGATGATCGAACCCGGCAGCGTATCACGGATCGTCTCGACCACGGAAACCTGCTCCCGCATGGCGGGGCCTATCTCGGCGAGGGCGGCGGTACGCGCCGTCTCCGCGCGTTCGGCGCCGCCTGATCGTGTCCTGCCGGCGGGTTCAGCTCCGGCCATCGCGACAAAAAGCGCTTCGAGCGCCGTCGCGCAATCCGCCTGGATGCCAACCGTCGCAGGATGACGCGCGAGTTGATCTGCGCCGATATCGATCCGCACCAGCCGGACCGGCAGCACGAAGCCGCCATCGGCGTACATGTCGTAATCGGTGGGGCCGAATTCCGTTCCGGCCGCGATAACAAGATCCGACTCCGCCATCAGTGCACGGACGGCTTGGAGGCTCGGGCTGGCGTGGACGCCGAGCGGATGGCGATGGAGCAGACCGCGCGCATTTGCCGTGGTGACCACCGGCGCATCGAGGCGCTCGGCAAGTCCCGCCAGTTCGGCTCCAGCTCGCTTGGCGCCGCCGCCGGCGAGGATCAACGGGTTCTCGGCCGCGAGCGCCAGCCTCGCCGCTTCGGCAATTGCGGCGTTGTCGGGCGCCGGGGACACAACGTTGGCCGGAAGCATCGCCAGTTCGCCGGCGGGCTTCGCCATGACGTCGGTCGGTATCTCGATATGCACCGGACCGGGCCGCGCGGTCGCAAAAAGCGCGAAGGCGCGCGCCAGCACTTCGGGCAACTCGACTGCCTGCTCGATCCGGTGCGAGAACAGCGCCACCTTCTCCATCATGCCGCGCTGGTCCGGCAATTCGTGCAGATAGCCGAGCCCCTTGCCGAGCGTGCCAGTGGCGTTCACACCCGATATGACCAGCATCGGGACGGAATCGGCGCGCGCCTGGCCCATGGCGGTGATCGTGTTGGTCAGGCCCGGACCGGTGATCACGAAAGCCACGCCCGGCCGCCCCGAAATGCGGGCGTAACCGTCAGCCATGAAACCCGCGCCCTGCTCGTGGCGCGGCGTGACGTGGCGTATCTTCGAGCGCGCGAGACCGCGATAAAGCTCGACCGTATGGACGCCGGGAATGCCGAACACGGTGTCGACGCCGTGCGCCTCGAGCAGCGAGATCAGCGCCTCGCCGACGGTTTTCTCGTTGCTCATCCCCGCAGCATCGGGCGTGTCAGGCAGGTCGGCCCGCCTTCGCAGGCGATGCACAGCGCGTCAGCCTCGAAAGTCTCGACCGTGCAGCCGGCGGCTTCCATGGCTGCCCTGGTTTTCGGGAAGCCCGCAACGGCGATGACCCTGCGCGGCGCCGTCGGCAGCACGTTGAGGCTGAGGCCGTGGGAGGCGTGGAATTCTTCGGCGTCGCCCTGCACCAGCTTTATGCCGCGCGCCTTCAGCATCTGATAAAATGCGGCGGGCAGAAGCGGCGCATAGACCAGCGCCAGATCGTCGGCCAGCGGGCTGATCACCGACATCAGGTGAAGGCAGGCCTCCTCGCCGTGCCAGAGCGGCAGGTCGTAGCCGTAAACCTCGATGCCGAGCGGCGACAGCAAATTTGCGATCTGCTGTATGCCGTGCTGGTTCGTGCGCACACCGCGGCCGATGGCGAGCGTCTTGGCGTCGACCCAGACGCAGTCGCCACCTTCGACGGTTCCGGGATCTTCGACCCGGCCAAGGATAGGCACGCCCATGCGCCTGTAGGCGGCCTCGTGCAGCGATGGTTCGGTTCGACGCAACGCCTTTCCCATGGAAAGGATGATGGCGCCATGATCGGTCATCAGCGACGGATCATGGGTAAACACCGAATCGGCCAGTCCATCCTGAATATCGTCGAGCCATTCGATCGAAGCGCCGGACGCAGCGACGAGATCGGCCAGCGCCTGGTGCTGTTTCGCCGCGCGTTCAGCATCGAAGCCCGGTCCGTAGTGCCAGGTTTCCCGGTCGGCACCGTGCATGGCGCTGCCGGCGCGGCGCATCAGCACGCGCTTCAACGGCGCCGCCATCGATTGCGATCCGAACATCTTTCCGGTCTGCAGGTTCAAATCGTCCTCCCGGTTTGCCAGCGGCATGGAGCCACTAAACATTTTGCGCGACCGCCCGGCAAGGGCCACGGCAGGCGGGTTGACGGAGGCAAGCCGCCCGGTCCATCCTGTCATAGGGACGTGAGTTTGTGACTTGGTAATGGGTACGGGATTCCATCGGAATCGAAATCGCCGCAAGGGCTACACGGCATGAGCAATGCCGATGCAGCGGCGCTTTCGGCAGACGCAGCCAATGAGGCGGCCGAAGCCATTCACGTCGAGAACCTGCACAAGAAGTTCGGCCAGTTGCATGTGCTGAAAGGTGTCTCGATGTCGGCGCGCGACGGCGAGGTCGTGGCGATCATCGGCGGCAGCGGCTCGGGCAAGTCGACGCTGCTGCGCTGCATCAACTGCCTGGAAAACCCCACCAGCGGCCTCATCCGCGTCAATGGCGAGGAGATCCGGCTGAAACCGGATGGCCATGGCGGCAGCGTGCCGGCCGACCGCCGCCAGATCGAGCGCATCCGCTCCAGGCTCGGCATGGTTTTCCAGAGCTTCAATCTATGGAGCCACATGACGCTGATCGAAAACGTCATCGAGGTGCCGGTGCATGTGCTCGGCGTAAAACGCAACGAAGCCATCGCCGGCGCGGAAAAGCTGCTGGAACGGGTGGGGCTCTCGGAAAAGCGCGATGTCTATCCGGCCTTTCTGTCGGGCGGCCAGCAGCAGCGCGGGGCGATCGCCCGGGCGCTGGCGGTCCAGCCGCGCGTCATGCTTTTCGACGAGCCGACTTCTGCGCTCGACCCCGAACTGGTCGGCGAGGTGCTGAAGGTGATCGCCGATCTGGCGCGGGAAGGCCGCACCATGGTGCTGGTGACGCATGAGATGAAGTTCGCCCGCCAGGTCGCGAGCCATGTCATCTACCTCTACAACGGGCTGGTCGAGGAGGAAGGACCGCCGGAGCAGATTTTCGGCAACCCGAAGTCCGAAAAGCTGAAACAATTCATCCGCAGCATCCACTGATTGCGGGCGAATACCGGGAACATCAACGAAAAACAAAATGGGAGTTCGTGACATGAAAAACATCCTCAAAACCACAGCGCTGGCGCTGGCGCTCGGCATTGCTAGCCTCGCCGCCGCCAATGCCGAACCGGTCAAGGTCGGCTTCTCGCCGGAAGCCTATCCGCCGTTCTATTCGGCCGACGCCTCGGGTAAATGGACAGGTTGGGAAGTGGAGATCGTCCACGCGATCTGCGCCGAGGCAAAATTCGAATGCGAATTGACGCCGATCCCGTGGGACGGCCTCATTCCGGCGCTGACGACGAAGAAAATCGACGCGATCATGAACTCGATGTCGATCACTGAGGAGCGCAAGAAGACGATCGACTTCTCGGACAAGTACTACAACACGCCGACCGCGATCGTTGGCCCCAAGAGTGAAAAATTCGGCGCGACGCCAGCAGACCTCAAGGGCAAGATCATCGGCGTCCAGGTTTCCACGACGCACTCGGCTTACGCCAAGAAGTATTTCACCGAGGCCGCCGAGATCAAGGAATACCAGACCCAGGACGAGGCCAACCAGGATCTCGCGGCAGGACGCATCGACGCAACACAGGCCGATTCGATCGCGCTCGACGCCTTCCTGAAATCCGAGCAGGGAATGGCCTGCTGCGACCTCAAGGGCCATGTCGCCGAAGATCTCGAAATCCTTGGGCCTGGCGTGGGCGCAGGCGTGCGCAAGGAGGACACGGAACTCAAGGAAAAGATCAACGCCGCGATCAAGGCCATACGCGCCAACGGCAAATATGACGAGATCACCAAGAAGTACTTCGACTTCGACATTTACGGCAGCTGATCGGCTGTGATGGGCGGCTGCGCGGATGAGAAGTCCGTCGCAGCCGCAGCCACAAGGAAGCGGGCTACCCGCTCGAATAAGCAGGACCGGGCCGATCGAAGCGTTTCTTCTTCCGCTGTCGCAGGCGAGCATTTTCGATCTCCTGGCGCTCGAGCTCGCCGGGCTGGGGCGGCAATCTGTTGCGCGGGCTGGCCAATTCGGTGCTCATCGCGGTGGGGGCCTTCGGCTTCGGCCTCGCCATCGGCACCGGCGGCGCCTATGGCAAGCTGTATGGCGGGCCGATCGTGCGCGACCTCCTGGAGGTCTACACCACCATCGTCCGCGCAGTGCCGGAGCTGGTGCTGATCCTGCTGCTCTATTTCGCCGGAAACGACCTGATCAACCGGGCGCTGGACGCGCTCGGCTACGCACGCATCGACATCAACGGCCTTGTCGCCGGCATCTGGGTGCTGGCATTCGTGCAGGGCGCCTATTCGACCGAGGTCATTCGCGGCGCCATCCTTGCCATCCCCCAGGGCCAGATCGAAGCCGCCCGCGCCTACGGTATGTCGCCCGGACTACTCATGCGCCGCATAACCCTGCCCGCGATGCTGCCCTTCGCCATACCCGGGCTCGCCAATCTCTGGCTGATCGCGACCAAGGATACTGCCCTGCTGGCGATCGTCGGCTTCAACGAACTCACCCAGGAGACCAGGACCGCGGCCGGCCAGACCAAGGCCTACTTCACCTTCTTCCTGGCGGCAGGCGTGCTGTATCTCCTGCTGACGCTGTTCTCCAACGTCATCATCGCCCAGGTGGAGCGCTGGGCCCGGCGCGGCATGCCGCGGATCGCCGGGGGCGGCCAATGAGCACGCACACAAGCAGCCTCGTCGATACCGCAGCGCGTGCTTCGCTCTGGCTGCAGCCGCATCGCATCGTGCTGATCGCCGTGGGCCTGGGGCTGGTCGCGTCGGCCGCAATCTTCATGCGCTGGGACTGGATCCCGGCCTATTACGACCTGGCGCTCCAGGGCATCTGGCGGACGATCTGGATCCTCATCGTCACCGGGATACTCGGCTTTGCGCTGGCGGTTCCGCTTGGCCTCGTCCAGGTAACAGGCCCGCGCTGGCTGGCATGGCCGGCCAACGCCTTCTGCACCGTGATCCGGGGCACGCCGCTGCTGCTCCAGCTCTGGCTGCTTTATTACGGGCTGGGTTCGCTGTTTCCGCAGTTTCCCTGGGTCCGCGGCTCGTTTCTCTGGCCCTATCTCAGGCAGGCATGGCCCTATGCGGTGCTGGCGCTCACGTTCTCCGTCGGCGGTTATGTCGGCGAGGTCATGCGCGGCGCCTTCGCCGGCGTGCCGCGCGGCCAACTGGAGGCGGCGCGCGCCTATGGTATGCGCCGGCGGACGATCTTCCGGCGCATCTGGCTGCCGCAGGCGATCTACAGCGTGCTGCCGACGCTTGCCGGCGAGACGGTGCTTCTGCTCAAAGCGACGCCGCTGGTAGCGACCATCACCGTCGTCGATATATACGCCGTCGCCTCGCGGGTGCGTCAGGACACGTTCATCGTCTATGAGCCCTTGCTGCTGCTCGCTCTGATCTATCTCTGCATAACCGGCATCATCGTCTTCGCCTTCCGCAAGCTCGAAGCGAAAATCCCGACGCGGCTGGGCTAGACATGACCGGAACCGTGACGATCGGCATGGAAGAAGCGCTGGCGCTCTGCGAAAGCGCAGCGAGGCGTGCCGGTGCAAATGCTGAGGTTGCTGTTTCGATGGCCAGATCCGCTGTCGCCGCCGAAGCCGAGGGGAAGGCGTCAGTCGGATTGGCGCATTTCGTCGACTATCTCGAGGCATTGGAAGCTGGCCGCATCGACGGCAATGCCGTGCCCGAGATCACGCGCCCGGCCGGCGCTATCATCCTGTCCGACGCCAAAGGCGGCGCGGCGCATCCCGGTTTCGACCGCGCGTTCGACGACCTTGTCGACACGGCCCGGAAATTCGGCGTCGCCATCTTCAGCCAGAAGAACGCCTATACCTGCGGCGCACTCGGCTATTTCGCAGGACGCCTGGCTGAGCGAGGGCTGGTTTCGATAGCGGCTACCAACGGGCCGGCGCTGGTTGCGGGGGCCGGCGGCACGAAGCCGGTCTATTGCACCAATCCGCTGGCCTTCGCAGCCCCGGCCGCGGGAGGCCCGCCGCTGCTGATCGACCAGTCCTCCAGCGCCACCGCTTTCGTAAACATCCGCAAGGCGGCCCATGCCGGCCAAAGCATTCCGGAGGGCTGGGCGCTGGATGCGGCGGGCAACCCGACGACCAATGCGAGCGCAGCGGTCAAGGGCACGCTGCTCGCCTTTGGCGGAAGCCGCGGCGCGAACATCGCCTTGATGGTGGAAGTTCTCTCAGCCGGGCTGTCGGGCGCAAACTGGTCGCTGGACGCGCCGCCCTTCATGACCGGCTCGCAATCCCCCGGTACGGGGTTGTTCGTGCTCGCCATCGAGCCGAAACTGCTGGATCCGGATTTCGACATCCGGATGGCCGCGCAACTCCGCCGGCTTGCCGACGATTACGGAGTCCATATTCCGGGTTTGGCCAAGGCCGAGGCGCGGCGGAATTCCCGCGAGGCGGGTCTTTCCGTTCCGCGCACGGTCCACGAGGCGATCACGCGGCGGGCCGCGGCCTTAAAGCCATGAACACCGCCGGCTGACCGCCACGTCGGCGATCCTTGCGCATCCGAAAGGACGCACGGCGCTCTAATGGCGGGTCAGCCACTCGTCGATTTCGCGCTCGGCGTCCTCCTGAGACTTGCCGTAGGCCTTCTGGATGCGCCCAGCCAGTTCCTTGCGCTTGCCGCTTATGACATCGAGATCGTCATTGGTGAGCTTGCCCCATTTGCTCTGCACCTTGCCCTTGAACTGCTCCCAATTGCCTTCGACCTGATTCCAGTTCATCTCCGTCTCCTTTCAGGGTTCATCGGCCTGGACGGCCTTCGAAGGAACAACGGCCCGTCACTGCCTGGGTTCCGCACAACCGGAAGATGCAGGATCGGATCAAACCTTGTTGACTTGACCGTGAACGGCTTCGCTCCAAGTTTTTGCGCACTGCAACAAAGGAGCATTCGATTTGGCCGTAGCGACACAGACATCAGGCAAGCGCCTGCTCATTCCAGCCCTACGCGGCGTGTATGCCGGCCTGCACGACAGCGCCGAAACGCTGCTTCGGGTCGTTGCGGGCGTGGCGCTGTTCACCCACGGCCTGGGCAAGATAGGCGACCCGTTCGGCGCTGCCGGAATGGTCGAGGGGCTCGGCTTCTATCCGGGCACGTTCTGGTCGCCGCTGCTGTCGTTCACGGAGTTCTTCGGCGGCATACTGATCGCCATCGGCCTGCTGACCCGGCCGGCCTCCTTCGCGGCGCTGATCGTCCTGCTCGTCACCGTATGGTTCCACTGGGTCACGAAGGAACAGGGCTATACGGGAGCCGAAAAGTCGATCCTGTGGTCGGCGGTGTTTTTCTTCTTCGTCATCCGCGGCGGCAACCGCCACTCGGTCGACGCCAGGATCGGCAAGGAATTCTGACCGGACGCCGTTCTCTCCGCACACGAGACTGCAGGCCCTGCGGGAGCCATTCCGTGGGCTTTGCATTCGGCGCAGCCACGTCCGCGCTCTTTGCCTTTGCCGAGAAACCGATTATGACACGGCGAAAGCGACCGGAGCCCGCCATGACCGAAATACTGCAAACGCCGAAGCTCGTGACCGTTTTCGGCGGCTCCGGCTTTCTGGGCCGCCATGTCGTGCAGGCCTTGGCCAAGCGTGGCTATCGGGTCCGCGTCGCCTGCCGGCGGCCGCATCTGGCGGGGCATTTGCAGCCGCTCGGAAATGTCGGGCAGATCCAGCCTATACAGGCCAATCTGCGTGTGCGCTGGTCGGTGGACCGCGCGGTGCAGGGGGCCGACCACGTCGTCAACCTGGTCGGCATCCTCTACGAATCGGGCCGGCAGAAATTCTCGACCGTGCAGGATGTCGGCGCCCGCGCGGTCGCCGAGGCGGCGCGTTCGGCCGGCGCGGGCCTGACCCACGTCTCGGCGCTGGGAGCCGACCCCAAGGGCGAGGCGAGCTATGCCAAGACCAAGGCGCGCGGCGAACTTGCCGTTCTCGAAACCGTTCCCGACGCGGTGATCTATCGTCCATCGATCATGTTCGGTCCGGAAGACGGCTTCTTCAACCGCTTCGCCAACATGGCGCGGTATTCGCCAGTGCTGCCGTTGATCGGCGGCGGCAAGACAAAATTCCAGCCGGTCTATGTCGGTGATGTCGCCGAAGCGATCGCGCGTTCCGTCGACGGAAAGGTCAAGGGCGGCACGATCTACGAACTCGGCGGGCCGCGGATCATGAGCTTCAGGGAATGCATGGAACAGATGCTCGAGACGATCGGCCGCAAGCGGATCCTGGCGACGCTGCCATGGTGGTTGGCAAGGCTGCAGGGATCGATCCTCGGCCTGCTGCCCAAGCCGCTCCTGACCACGGACCAGGTGACGCTGCTGAAGACTAACAATGTCGTCTCGGCGGAGGCCGAAGCTGAACGGCGCACGCTGGCCGCCCTCGGCATACAGGGCCGCTCCACCGCGGCGATCCTGCCGACCTATCTCTGGCGCTACCGCCCCGCCGGACAGTTTTCGCAGAAGACCGAAGCCTGACCGAGGGCCGGGCGGTGGAGTCACTCGCCGCCCTGCTTCCAGAAGGGCTGAGCGCCACTGTTGCGGCGCTGCTTGTCGTCGCCAGTTTCTTCACCTCGGCGCTGACCGCCGCCTTCGGCGTCGGCGGCGGCATCGCAATGCTTGCGCTGATGGGGCTGTTCGTTCCGGTAGCGGCGCTGATCCCGGTGCATGGCGCGGTGCAGCTGGGCTCCAATACCGGCCGCGCCTGGCACCAGCGCGCCAATGTCCGCACCGATGTCGCCATTCCCTTCATCGCCGGCAGCGTTGTCGGGGCGGTCGGCGGCGCCTTCCTAGTCGTCCAGCTGCCAGACGCGCTGCTCAAGCTGGTGCTCGGCGGCTTCATCATCGCGGTGACGTGGACGAAAATCCCGGGCATCGAGCGGCTGGGCCGGGCCGGTCTCGCCGTGGCGAGCGCCGCGCTGGCTTTGATGACAATGTTCGTCGGCGCGACCGGACCGCTGCTTTCGGCGGTGTTCGCGCAGATATTCGCCAACGACCGCAAGGCGCTGGTGGCCACGCATGCGGCCGGCATGACGGTGCAGCACGCGCTGAAAATCGTGGTGTTCGGTTTTGCCGGCTTCGCCTTCGGCGACTGGTTGCCGCTAATCGCGGCGATGATCGCCTCGGGCTTTCTCGGCACGCTTTACGGCACGAGGATGCTCGAGAGCATGCCGGAAGAAACCTTCAAGAGATGGTTCCGCATCGGCATCACCATCCTTGCGCTCGACCTGCTGAGGCGCGGGCTGGCAGGAATGTTTTAAATTAACCCACCAGATAAAGCGCGGCGAGGCCGGCGCTGCCGACGATCAGCCGCCACCAGCCGAACAGCGCGTAGCCGTGGCTCGAGACGTAGCCGAGCAGCGAGCGGACCACGACGACCGCCATGATGAAGGCCGCGATGAAACCGGTCACGATCACCGGCAGATCGGCCAATGACAGTATGTCGCGGTTCTTGAAAAGGTCGTAGGCGAAGGCGCCAGCCATGGTCGGCATGGCGAGGAAGAACGAGAACTCGGCCGCCGAGCGCTTGTCGGCGCCCATCAGCAGCGAGCCTATGATCGTCGCTCCGGACCGCGACGTGCCGGGAATCATCGAAAGGCATTGAACCAGCCCGATCTTGAAGCAGAGCGAGAGCGGAAACTGCATCACGTCGTAGTATTTCGGCTTGAGCGTCAGACGGTCGACCCACAACAGCACGAAGCCGCCGATGATTAGCATGATGCAGATCAGCTTCGGCGTTTCGAACAGCACGGTTTTGATGAAGCCGTGCGCCAGCGCGCCGATGACCGCCGCAGGCAGGAAGGCGACGAGGATGCCGAGCACGAAATGCCGGGTTTTGGCGGATCCCGGCAGATCGACGGCAATCCGCCACAGCCGGGCGGAATAGACGGTCAAAATGGCCAGGATCGCGCCGAGTTGGATCAGGACTTCGAAGGTCTTGCCGGTCGATTCGAAACCGAGGAAATGCCCGGCCAGGAGGATGTGCCCCGTCGAGGACACCGGTATGAACTCGGTCAACCCTTCGAGCAGGCCGAGCAACAGCGCTTCCACGATCGTCTGGCTTTCCATGTGTCTCCCGGCTGAATCGCGATTGGTCGGCGTTTGCTTGTCACGGCGCGGAAGTCCCCCTATAGGTCGGACGCCTTGACGGCCCGTCGATCGGGCGGGTCATGATCTACCCGCGCCACCGGCAATTGACCAGCGCGCTTTTTATCGCAGGACCATGCTGACGCTTTTCCACCATCCTATGTTCGCTTCGTGCCGTTTCGTCCGCCTTGCCTTCGGCGAGTATGGCGAGGAATTGGCCCTGATCGAGGAGAAGCCATGGACCCGGCGCAAGGAATTCCTGGCGCTTAATGCCGCAGGCACGCTGCCTGTCCTGCTTGCCGAGGGCGATGTGCCGATCGTCGGCGCCGGCGTGATCGCCGAATATCTCGACGAGACCCGCGGCGTTCTGAAGCGCGAGAAGCGGCTGTTCGCCGAAGATCCCATGGAGCGGGCCGAAATTCGCCGCCTGGTCGACTGGTATCTGATCAAGACCGACGGCGAGGTGACCCGGCATCTGGTGCGCGAACGGGTGCTGAAGCCGCTGATGTCGGAAATACAGGGCGGCGGTTCGCCCGATTCGGCCGCGATCCGCGCCGCCCGCGCCAACATCCGCCAGCATATGAAGTATACGAACTGGCTGGCCGGAACGCGGCATTGGCTGGCCGGACCGAGGATAACCTATGCCGACCTCGCCGCAGCCGCGGCGATTTCCGTGCTCGACTACCTCGGCGAGGTGGACTGGCGCGACCACAATGCCGCGCGCGAATGGTATACTCGCGTGAAATCGCGGCCCTCGTTCCGTCCGCTGCTGGGCGACAGGGTGCGCGGCCTTTCGCCGGTGTCTCACTATGCGGACCTCGATTTCTGAAAAGCCCCCACGGAGCGAGCGCCTGCGGCGGATGATCGACCGCGAGGCGAGACTGGCCGGTTTCGACGCTGTCGCCGTCGTTTCGCCGGACGCGATCCCGCTTGCGCCGGCCCGCCTCTCCGAGTTCATCGCCGAAGGTTTCCACGGCTCGATGGAGTGGATCGAGGAAACCATGCTGCGCCGGGCAAACCCGAGGACGCTGTGGCCCGATGTGCGCTCAATCATCGTGCTCGCCATGAATTACGGTCCGGACTATGATCCCGGCGAGGTGCTCGAGAAGCCCGATCGCGGGGCGATCTCGGTCTACGCGCAGAACCGCGACTATCACGATGTCATGAAGGGCCGGCTGAAGCAGATCGCCGGCAAGATCGCAGCGCAGGCCGGCGTCGACGTGAAGGTCTTCGTCGACACCGCGCCGGTCATGGAAAAGCCGCTGGCCGAGGCGGCCGGGCTCGGCTGGCAAGGCAAGCACACCAATCTGGTCAGCCGCGAACATGGCTCCTGGCTGTTTTTGGGCAGCATCTTCACCACCGCCGAGCTTGCACCGGACGCAAGGGAGGAAGATCATTGCGGCTCATGCCGCGCCTGCCTCGACGTCTGCCCCACGGACGCCTTTCCGGCGCCCTACCGGCTCGATGCGCGGCGCTGTATTTCTTATCTCACCATCGAGAACAAGGGCCCGATACCGCACGAATTCAGGCAGGCGATCGGCAACCGCATCTATGGCTGCGACGATTGCCTGGCCGCCTGCCCCTGGAACAAGTTCGCGCGCGCCGCGTCGGAAGCGAAGCTCGCCGCGCGCGACGACCTGCGCGAACCGGCTCTCGCCGACCTGCTGTCGCTTGACGACGCCGCCTTCAGGGTCCTCTTTTCGGGTTCGCCGATCAAGCGCATCGGCCGCGATCGATTCCTGCGCAACGTGCTGGTCGCGGCCGGCAATTCCGGCGAGACCGGTTTGATGGCGCGGTGCAAAGCACATCTCGACGACGCTTCGGCGCTGGTGCGCGGCGCGGCGGTCTGGGCGCTTTCGCGGCTGCTGGATGCGCGGAGTTTCGCCGAACTCGCCGCCGGCAGGATGGCGGAAGAAGGCGCCGCGGACGTAATCGCCGAATGGAATAAAGCACTCGAAGCCACCGGAAGGATCAAGAGCCACGCATGAGCAGCTTTTTCATCTTCGGCGCCGGCTATTCAGCCCAGGCCTTCGCAGCCGCAAACCGCGATCCAGAAACCGGGATCGCGGGCACGACGCGCTCGCGCGAGAAATTCGATCGGCTGAGACGGGCCGGAATCGAGCCTCACCTGTTTTCCGGCCAGATGACGCCCGAACTCACTGACGCTCTGCGAGGCGCCAGCCACGTCATCGTCTCGACCGCGCCCGACGAGGCCGGAGACCCGGTGCTGAATGCGGCGCGCGACCTGATCGTGGCGAAAATGCCCGAACTCAAATGGATCGGATATCTCTCCACGGTCGGCGTCTATGGCGACCATGGTGGGGCGTGGGTCGACGAGACCAGCGAATGCCGCCCGGTTTCGCGCCGCTCCACATTGCGCCTCCAGGCGGAGCAGGAATGGCTGGAGCTTGGCCGTGAAGCCGGCGTTCCGGTCGCGGTCCTGCGCCTTGCCGGCATTTACGGGCCCGGCCGCAACGCCTTCGTCAATCTGTCCGAAGGGACGGCGAGGCGGCTGGTCAAGCCGAACCAGGTGTTCAACCGCATCCACGTGGCCGACATCGCCGGCGCGCTGTGGCATCTCGCCGGTCTCGATCGCGGCGGCGTTTTCAATGTCACCGACGATCTGCCCGCTCCGCCGCAGGATGTCGTTGCCTATGCGGCCGGCCTGATGGGCATCGAGCCGCCGCCCGAGACGCCCTTCGAAACCGCTGAATTATCCCCGATGGCGCGGTCGTTCTACGGCGAAAACAAGCGCGTTTCCAACGCCGCTCTCAAGCAGGCCGGCTACACCTTCCGGTTCCCGAACTACAAAGCGGCGTTCGATGCGATGTGGGCCGAAGGGAACTGGAAGGGCGCAGGGCGAGAGGACGCACGCAGCCCGATCGGAAGGTCGTGATCGAAAACCGGCTCAGGTCGTGGTATGATTTGGGACACTGCCGATTCACGTTTCAGTAACCAGCAGCTTTCAAGGTTGGGGTCGGGGCTTAAAAATACGCGGGAATGCGCATGAAATTGTCAGCTGGATCGACAAAGCGCCTTGCGATGGCGCTCGCCGCAGGCCTTGCCATGTTTACGGCAGCTCCGCCGCAGGCCAGTGCCGAACAATTGGCCAAGGTTCTTTTCGGCAGCCAGAAACTGCCGGCCGCCACCGCCGCCAGATCCTACGGCTTCTATTCCAAGGGCTGCTTTTCGGGCGGACTCGCAATCGCGACAGACGGGCCGACCTGGCAGGCGATGCGGCTCTCGCGCAATCGCCGCTGGGGTCATCCGACAATGATCCGGCTGGTGGAGAAGCTTTCGCGCGACGCGGTTGCAGACGGCTGGCCTGGCCTGTTGCTCGGCGACATCTCGCAGCCGCGCGGCGGGCCGATGCTGACCGGCCATGCTTCCCACCAGATCGGCCTCGACGCCGACATCTGGCTGACGCCGATGCCCGACCGCCGACTTTCGGCGGTCGAGCGCGAGAACACGAGCGCGACCTCCATGATAAGGAAAGGCGGGCTGACCGTCGACGAGCGTATCTGGACGCCGGCGCATGCCCGGCTGCTCCGGCGCGCCGCCAGCTATGGCGAGGTCGAACGCATCCTGGTTCACCCCGGAATCAAGAAGAAGCTGTGCGAAACGGTGAAGGGCGACCGTAGCTGGCTGCGCAAGGTGCGGCCGTTCTGGGGCCACGACTTTCATTTCCACATCCGCATCGGCTGCCAGCCGGGATCGAGCGGCTGTAAGAAACAGGCGGAGACCATGCGCGGAGACGGCTGTGACGCGTCGCTCGCTTGGTGGTTCACCGAAGAGCCATGGCGCCCCAACAAGAACCCGGACGCGCCGAAAGCGCGCGACCTGATGACGATGAACAGCCTGCCCAAGGAATGCCGCGCGGTGCTGGAAGCGCCCGCACCTGTTTCGGAAGCAGCCGTCACGATCGGCGGTGGCGGAACGGCGGTGGCGACGGCGCCTGCCGCGCCTTCGGAAACCATCACGATCGAGACGATCGTCGGCGCGCCGCCGGTCGCGGCCAGCGCCTTCGCGCCCACGCCCGATCTCGGCGTGCCGCTGCCGCGTCCGCGCCCTGCAGATTAGCGGCGGTCTAGCTGCGGTTAACCAGCTTGTTGAAACGGCTGGTGCTACCCTCCTCGGTCTTGTCCTGATAGAGGAAGGCCAAATTGTTCTGGTCGAAGATCTCGAAGAATCTGTCCCAGCCGATCTCCTCCAACCCTTCCTCGGGCTCGCCGAAATCGATGCGCAGGATGCCGCCTTCGCCGCTGTCGCGCACCCGCGAAGGCTTGCCGCCGCGCGCTTCGGCCCATTTGCGGATGTCGTCGTGATTGGTCGTCGTTTTCGCTTCACTCATGTTCGTCTCCGCTCTCGGATTTTCTCTGTCGCGACCTAACTCCGGAGGACAGCAGACGTTCCTGCCGCAACAGCGCGCAGCCCGCCTCTTTCGCGGGAACGGCTCCTCGTCTATAGCCTTCAACCGATTTAGACCTTGGCGAAGCACGTGGGCGAGACAAGTTCGTTGCTCCGCTGCGGCAGATGTCGCATTAGGAAAGTCGCCGCTGGTCGGGCGTCCGCCTCTCCGGCGCCGAAACAACTGGAACGCAAGAGCATGCCGATTTCCGGAGACGAGGAACAAGGCTTGAAATTTCCCATCCTGATCGGCGATGTCGGCGGCACAAATGCGCGTTTTGCCATCGTTCTCGATGCAAATTCGGAGCCGAGCGAGCCGAGTATCGTGCAGACAGCGAGTTTCGCCACGATCGACGATGCCATCCGTTCGGCCGTTTTGGACAAAACCCCGGTCAAGCCCCGCTCGGCCGTGCTGGCTATTGCCGGACCCGTCGACGGCGACGAGATCGCGCTGACCAATTGCCCCTGGATCGTGCGGCCGAAGTCGATGCTGGCCGAGCTCGGCCTCAGCGACATCGTCATTCTCAACGATTTCGAAGCTCAGGCGCTCGCCGTCGTTGCGCTCGGCGCGGAGCACATGGAAAAGATCGGCGGGGGCGAGCCTGAGCCCAATGCGGGCAAGGTCGTGCTTGGTCCCGGCACCGGGCTCGGCGTGGCGGGGCTGATCCATGCCTGCGGCAGGTGGATACCCGTGCCCGGCGAGGGCGGCCATATGGACATAGGTCCGCGCACCGCGCGCGACCGGGAGGTTTTCCCGCACATCGAGCCGATCGAGGGCCGCGTCTCCGGTGAGCAGATCCTGTGCGGACGCGGCCTGGTCAACACCTATCGCGCGGTCGCAAAGGCCGACGGCAAAGCCGCGCCCATGACCACACCGGCCGAGATCACCGCCGCCGCGCTCGATCGTTCCGATCCCGTCGCGACTGAAGCGCTCGAACTGTTCGTCACCTGTCTCGGGCGCACCGCCGGCGACCTCGCTTTGGTGTTCAAGAGCCGCGGAGGCGTGTTCCTGACCGGCGGCATAGCACAGAAAATCGTGCCGGCGCTGAAGACCGGCAATTTCCGCGCCGCATTCGAAGACAAGGCGCCGCACCACGATCTCATGAAATCGGTGCCGGTCTATGTGATCACCCATCCGCTGGCGGCGCTTGCCGGCCTCGCCGCCTATGCCCGCACGCCGGAACTGTTCGGTGTTGAAACCGGGGGACGGCGCTGGCAGGCTGCGTTGCAGTGATGTCGCAGCCGAGCTTCTTCGGCGGCAGGCATAGGCAAGGCGGACCGATGGCGCTAAGAGGGTCTCGAACTTGCGGTGCGCCGCAGCACAACAAGACGCGGACGGATATTTGAGTTGACGGACCGAAAGAAGCGCCAGACCGACCCGGGCGAGATCGTCGCGGTCATCAGGCGGATCATATCCGAGAACGGCCGCGAATATGCCTGGCACTATGCCGGGGCGGTGCTTTGCTTGGTCTCGATAGCGGCGACGACCGCTTTCGCCGCCTGGGTAATGCGCGATGTGGTCGACGAGATTTTCTACCGGCAGCGCAGCGACCTGATCATGCTGATCTGCCTGGCCATCATCGCTGCCTTCGCCATTCGCGGACTGGCCACATACAGCCAGTCGGTGATCCTCGCCAAGGTGGGCAACAACCTCGTCGCCCGCTACCAGAAGCGGATCTTCGACCATTTGATGAAGCTCGACATCGGCTTCTTCACGGAAATGCGGTCCGGCAGGCTTGCAGCACAGATCAACCAGAATGTCGGCGGCATTCGCGACCTGCTTGGAACGACCCTGACCGCGATCGCGCGCGATCTGGTCTCGCTTGTGGCGCTGGTGGGCGTGATGATCATCCAGGATCCGGTCCTGTCGATGATTGCCCTTCTGATCGGACCGCCGCTGGTTTTTACCGTGAATTATCTGATGCGGCGCCTGCGGGGCGTGACGCGCCAGGCGGTGGAGATCAACTCGCGCCTGATCGGGGCCATGCAGGAAGCGACCCAGGGTGTCGCCGTAGTCAAGGCGTTCACGATGGAGGAGCAGCTTTCGCGTAGGATGAGCAAGCTCATCGCGACGGCGGAGGCGCGCTCCAACAAGATCGCGCGCGTATCGGAGCGGCTTACGCCGATCGCCGAAATGCTGGCTGGCTTCGCCATTGCCGGCGTGATCGCCTACGCCGGATACCGCGCGACCTATGGCGGGCAACTGCCCGGCGCGGTGTTCTCCTTCATCACCGCGCTGCTGCTTGCCTATGATCCGGCCCGACGGCTGGCGCGGGTGCAGGTCGGGCTCGAGCGCTCGCTGGTCAACGCCCGCATGATCTACGAAATACTCGACCTCGAGCCGCAACAGGGCGACGAGCCGGGCGCACCCGCTCTGGAAGTGCAAAAGGGCGAGGTCCGTTTCAACGAAGTCTCCTTCGCCTATGCGGAGAACCTTCCGGTTCTCTATGGCGTGGACTTCGTCGCGGAGGCAGGCAAGACAACGGCGATCGTGGGCACGTCGGGGGCCGGGAAATCGACGCTGACAGCGTTGCTCGAACGATTCTACGACGTCGACGGAGGCTCCATCGAAATCGATGGCCAGGACATTTCAAAGGTGACGAAGCAGTCGCTGCGTCAGCAGATCGCCTATGTTTCGCAGCAGCCCTATTTGTTCGAAGGCTCGATCCGAGACAACATCCGCTACGGCCGCGAGACGGCGACCGATGCGGAAATCGAAGAAGCAGCGCAACTGGCCGCGGCGGACGAGTTCATTCGGCAGCAGCCGCACGGCTACGACACGCTGGTCGGTGAAAACGGCGTTACGCTGTCCGGCGGACAGCGCCAGCGCATTTCGATCGCGCGCGCCATCGTGCGGCAGGCTCCGATCCTGCTTCTCGACGAGGCGACGTCGTCGCTCGACAATGAATCCGAAGCGCGCGTACAGGATGCGCTTGCAACGGTCATGGAGGGGCGCACGACGATCGTGATCGCGCACCGCCTCTCCACTGTGGTCAATGCCGACCGCATCGTGGTGCTGGAACAGGGCAGGCTGGTCGAGGAAGGCACGCACCAGTCGCTGCTGGCCAATCCGCACGGCATCTATTCCCGCTTCCACCGGCTGCAGAGCGCCAAGGGCCTCGGCCTTGTCAACGACATCAAGAAGGCGGCCAAGCCGGCACCCGCGCAGGCCAAGCCAGCCAGGATCGCACGCGGGAGAACAGCATGAGCGATATGCGTCTCGTCGTCGTAGGAGCAGGCGGCCGAATGGGGCAGACGCTGATCCGCACCATGCGTTCCATCCCCGGCGTCACGGTCGCCGGCGCAATCGCGCGCTCGGGATCGCCCCATCTCGGCAAGGATGCAGGCGAACTCGCCGGCATCGGCACGCTTGGCGTTCCGATCACCGACGATCCGCTGCCGGTCTTCGCCAAGGCGGATGGCGTGCTCGATTTCAGCATACCGGCGGCGACCGTCGAATTTTCCGGCTATGCGGCGCAGGCCCGCATTGTCCACGTCATCGGCACCACCGGCTGCTCGCCCGAGGACGACGCCAGGATCGCGGCGGCGGCGCGCCATGCCCCGATCGTGAAGAGCGGCAATATGAGCCTCGGCGTCAATCTGCTGGCCGTGCTGGTCGAGCAGGCGGCGCGAGCGCTCGAACCCGAGGATTTCGACATTGAGATCCTGGAAATGCATCACCGCCACAAGGTCGACGCGCCTTCGGGCACCGCGCTTCTGCTTGGCGAAGCCGCGGCCACGGGGCGCAATATCGCTCTCGCGCAAAACAGCGTGCGGGTGCGCGACGGGCATACCGGCGCCAGGCGCGCCGGCGATATCGGCTTCGCGACGCTGCGCGGCGGCTCTGTGGTCGGCGACCACTCGGTGGTACTCGCCGGCACGGGCGAGCGGATCACGCTGTCGCACAGCGCCGAAGACCGTACGATTTTTGCACGCGGCGCGGTGAAGGCGGCGCTCTGGGCGCGAACCCGCAAACCAGGGCTCTACTCGATGCGGGACGTTCTCGGGCTTTCATAGGCAGAGACGCCCGTCTCCACTAATCACGGCAACAAAGAGGTAAGACATGTCCGGAACACTGGTGCTCGTCCGCCACGGCCAGAGCGAATGGAACCTGAAGAACCTTTTCACCGGCTGGCGCGATGTGGATCTGAGCGAGCTGGGCCATGCGGAAGCGAAAGCGGCGGGCCAGAAGCTGAAGGAGCGCGGCCTAAAATTCGATATCGCTTTCACCTCGGCGCTGAAGCGCGCACAGAAGACCTGCCAGTATATCCTTGACGCCGTCGGCCAGGAAAACCTGCAGACGATCCGGGACGCCGCGCTCAACGAGCGCGACTATGGCGATCTGAACGGGCTCAACAAGGACGACGCCCGGGCCAAATGGGGCGAGGAGCAGGTCCATATCTGGCGCCGCTCCTACGACACGCCGCCGCCCGGCGGCGAAAGCCTCAAGGACACGGGCGCGCGCGTGTGGCCCTATTACCTGCACGACATGCAGCCGCATGTGCTGCGCGGAGGAACGGTGCTGGTCGCCGCGCACGGCAATTCGCTGCGCGCGCTGATCATGGCGCTGGACGGAACCTCCGGTGAGGACATCGTCAAGCTGGAACTCGGCACCGGCGTTCCGATCATCTACAAGCTCAACGCCGATCTCGACCGTCGCCTCGAAAGAGGTGCTCGCCGGCTGATTCCAGGTGCGGCAAGCCTGGACAAGCTATCCTCCTGTTCGCGCGCAGTTTTAGGAAATCGCGCGTTGACAGGCCAGCCGCGCCCGCTTACATCAGCGGCGCTGCCCAGATGGCGGAATTGGTAGACGCGCACGGTTCAGGTCCGTGTGCCGCGAGGCGTGGAGGTTCGAGTCCTCTTCTGGGCACCAAACTGCTGTTTCAGACGGTCCTACAACGTCCAGAAACGATACGAGAAGCCCGGCAATCCGGGCTTTTTCTTTGTCTGGATGTCCGTGGGCGTCCAGCTAGGTTTGTTGGCATCCGAGCGCTTTGTTGGTATTCTCGTTGGCATCGAGGCAAAAACCAACATCGCGAGCTTTCAGGATACCAACAATGCCGCTGACAGATACGTTGATCCGGTCTTTGAAGCCCGCTCGAACACCCACCAAACATAGCGACGGCGGTGGATTGCATGTTCTCGTCTCGGCGCAAGGTTCAAAGCTCTGGCGGCTAGCCTATCGCTGCGACGGAAAACAGAAGACGCTGGCGCTGGGCGCATATCCCGCCGTTTCGCTCGCCGACGCCCGGCAAAAAAGAGACGGCGCAAAGAAGCTGCTGGCGTCGGGCGTCGATCCGGCGCAGCAAGCCAAGACAGACAAGCTACACCGGCTGGCGTCGAGCGCGAGCACCTTCGACGCGGTTGCCGACGAATTCCTCGCTAAGATGGCGCGGGAAAGCAAGGCTGACGCGACGCTGACGAAGAAGCGTTGGCTGATCGGGATTGCCCGCGCCGATCTCGGAAGCCGTCCAATCGCCGAAATCAGCGCGGCCGAAATTCTCGTGCCGCTTCGAAAAGTCGAAGGGCAGGGAAACTATGAAACCGCGCGCCGTCTTCGCGCGACGATCGGGCAGGTGTTCAGATATGCGATAGCAACGTCACGCGCGTCGAACGATCCGACGTTTGGCCTCAAAGGCGCTTTGATTGCGCCAGTTGTGACGCACCGGGCCGCGTTCACTGACAAGGCCGGGTTCGGCGGGTTGCTGCGGGCGATATGGGGCTATGAAGGCACACCGGCGACAAGGGCGGCGCTGCAATTGATGGCGCTGCTTTATCCGCGGCCCGGCGAGTTGAGGCAAGCCGAATGGAGTGAATTCGATTTGGACAAGGGCGTGTGGACCATACCGGCCGCGCGCGCGAAAATGCGGCGGGAGCACAGGAAGCCGCTGCCATCTCAAGCCGTCGAAATAATGCGGGAGTTAAAATCGATGACGGGACATGGACGGCTCGCTTTTCCGTCCGTGCAATCGACGTTGCGCCCGCTTAGCGAAAACACGCTTAACTCGGCGCTGCGCCGGCTGGGCTTCACGAAAGGCGAAGTAACGGCGCATGGTTTCCGCGCCACGGCTTCAACACTTCTAAATGAAAGCGGCAAATGGCTCCCCGACGCCGTCGAGGCGGAATTGGCGCACGTCGGCGCTGACGAAGTTCGCCGCGCCTATCATCGCGCGGCTTACTGGGACGAGCGCGTGAGAATGGCTGGTTGGTGGGCAACGGAAATTGACGCCATGCGGACAAGCGTCACGACCTGATCCAAGAGTCTGTGAATCAGTTAAGGAAGGGGCTGGTTACGCGTCGATTGCAACCGCTAAAATGGCTCCAATCCGAGCGTAATTCAGAATGGAGCCGCAGTGCCAACCTTCAAGCCGCTTTGGGTGACTGATCCGATCCAATATCTACTCCTATGCCGCTTTCCTCACCTCCGCGTCTATGAAGACGCCACAAAAAATCTGCTAGCCAAGATGTCTCTCGCCAAGAAAGCGGAACTATCCGTTGAGGTGACAGCATATCGGGATGAACTGGAAGCCCTAACAGATGTGGAGATCGAGGAACGTGTCGAAGCTGCGCGTCCGATTGAAGATGAGCGCTTGCGCCTACAAGCGATTTCCGACGAGGGGCAGCGCCCGTTTAATCAGCCATACGCCAAAGCAAATTTCGAGCATTGGGCGAAGATGTCTTATTGGAGCATCGACGAAGCGGTAGCCTTGTCCTTGGGCAGAGATCCGAAAGTGGCTTCCTGGAAGGCTGTCGAGAGCGTGTTGTGGACCTCAGCATTTGCAAGAGAGTTCTCCCCTAAGCGCGAAGTAGCCATGCGCGCCCAAACGATGGGCCAGTTGTGGGAGCGGACAAGCCCTTCGACATTTCTGGCATGGGCGGAACGCATGCAATTCTCGATGCCCGCTGAACTGGTTGAGGCCGTCAAGGCGCTGGGCATTCAGATTTGCGATTGGAAGACGCTGTATGAGAAGGCCACAAAAATTGCGGAAGAAGCGCAGGCAAGTGTGCGCGAAAAGCATGCCGCCCACATGGCCTCAATGGCGGATCATTCCCAAGCAATCGATAAGATGCGCAGCCACCAGAACGAGCTCAGCGAAGGCTATCAGAAGCTGTTGGCTAAGGGTGACGAACTGGTCGCCCTGAAGGATGAGCGGATTGAAAGTCTTGAGTCCGGAATTGTCGTACTCGAAGCCAAGCTCGCTTCATCGGATGAACGGCCTCTTGGAACCAGAGAGCGCGACAGCCTTCTAAAGCTAATCATTGGGATGGCGGTCGATGGCTACGGCTATGATCCGAAAGCGGTAAAAAGTCCTATAGCAAAAGAGCTTTCGGATAGTTTGGAAAGGCTGGGCATTTCGCTCAATGACGACACTATCCGAAATTTTCTAAAGCAAGCTAAGGACTTACTGCCCGGTGCCGAATGACTCATGGGTCGTCGCCTGAGAAGCAGACCCTGTGAGCTGCGTGATGTGGGCACATCTCCGGTCCCGGTGCTACTCATGGCTGTTCAAGTCGAGCGCAGGTCGTCCCCCGCGCGGAAGTCCCCAATATCAAACCACAAGGAAATCGTTCGCATCCACTGTCCCTGATATGCCTGTTAGCGTTAGTGTTGCGAACTGCATTTTTGCGCCTGCACCACTCCCATCGGCATCGTAGAACAGACTGCCGTTGTTGGTGTCGTACAGGATGTAATCATTGCCATCGACGGCGGTGCCACCTGCGTTGGAAACGAAAGTGCTGGCGCTCAGCGTTCCCGTCGACGTCAACTGCGAAAAGATCGCATTGTCCAGCCAGATCTTGTCGTTGTTGTTTGCGCCAAAGTCATTGATTGTGTCCACGTTGGTGGTCGCGTCTAGCGTGGTATCAAAGTAAAATGTGTCATCGCCACCACCGCCGGTCAGGCTATCATTCCCAGTTCCGCCATGTATGTGATCATTGTTCGATTGTCCGAAAACGGTGTCGTTACCGGAACCAGCTAGTACCGTATCAGCGGCGCCTTGTGCAAAGATCACGTCGTCGCCGCTCGCGTAACCGCCGCTGACAGTTTCGCCTGCATTTGTACCTGTAATGACGCTGAAGCTTTCGGAGAAAGTGGCTGCGCCCTGGGTGACCTGGACAGTAAGTTCATAGACGCGGTTGTCGTCCAGATTGCTGGCGCTTATCACGCCTGTCGAACTTACTGCGAGGTCTCCAGCGAAGTCCGCTGCCACGCCCCCCGTGAGGGTCGTTGCCGCCAGACCGGTTAAGGAGAATGAGTATGTTGGAGCCCCGCCATCCGGGTCGACGACCGACATTTGACCGAACGGTCCGTTCGGCAAGGAGTTTCCAGGCGCCCCTGTATAGGTGAAGATAAGGTCCGTCGCCGCGTCGTTGACCGGCGTCACCCCAACGGTCACGCTGTGCGAGATGCTGGTATCTGTGCCGTCGCTGACCACGATGTCCACTGTGCGGGGTGTCGTGTTGGGCGTATCGCTAATGTTGTTGTACTGAATGCCCTCCAAGATCGTCTGGTAGGTTGCTAGGATCGCTGTGCCTGTGATGGAAAGAACGCCGGTTGCCTGGACATAGGTCACGGTAAGGCCGGCCGCCGCCGCCAAGGCCATCGCGTTGAGCGACAGCGACTCGACGGTGTTGCCGTCCGGACGCGCCCCCAACGTTGCCGTCAAGGAAGTGATGTTTGCCGAGTCGACATCGCTGATAGTCGCTGACGGCGCGATGACAACGGCTGTCTGCTCGATGAAACTCGCCGTCGCATCATTTCCTGCCGCTCCGCCGTTCAAATCCGCAACCGGCGCGTCGTTGACGCCCGTCACCGTGACGGTCAGCTGGCCGGTGTCGGAGCCGCCAAGCCCGTCGGAGACCGTGTAGGCGACCACCACGTCCGTCGTGGCCCCCGCCGCCAGGTGCTGGTAGGCGGGGTGCGTGGTGTCGAGCGAATAGCTGCCGTTGGCGTTGAAGGTCAGGCCGGCCGGCGCCGGATTGACCAGCGCATAGCTGAGGCTCGCGCCGTCATCGATATCGGTGTCGTTGCCCGCCACCGAGCCGGTGATCAGCGTGTCCTCGTCGCCCGCGTCGGTGTCGTCCACCGCAACCGGCGCGTCGTTGACGCCCGTCACCGTGACGGTCAGCTGGCCGGTGTCGGAGCCGCCAAGCCCGTCGGAGACCGTGTAGGCGACCACCACGTCCGTCGTGGCCCCCGCCGCCAGGTGCTGGTAGGCGGGGTGCGTGGTGTCGAGCGAATAGCTGCCGTTGGCGTTGAAGGTCAGGCCGGCCGGCGCCGGATTGACCAGCGCATAGCTGAGGCTCGCGCCGTCATCGATATCGGTGTCGTTGCCCGCCACCGAGCCGGTGATCAGCGTGTCCTCGTCGCCCGCGTCGGTGTCGTCCACCGCAACCGGCGCGTCGTTGACGCCCGTCACCGTGACGGTCAGCTGGCCGGTGTCGGAGCCGCCAAGCCCGTCGGAGACCGTGTAGGCGACCACCACGTCCGTCGTGGCCCCCGCCGCCAGGTGCTGGTAGGCGGGGTGCGTGGTGTCGAGCGAATAGCTGCCGTTGGCGTTGAAGGTCAGGCCGGCCGGCGCCGGATTGACCAGCGCATAGCTGAGGCTCGCGCCGTCATCGATATCGGTGTCGTTGCCCGCCACCGAGCCGGTGATCAGCGTGTCCTCGTCGCCCGCGTCGGTGTCGTCCACCGCAACCGGCGCGTCGTTGACGCCCGTCACCGTGACGGTCAGCTGGCCGGTGTCGGAGCCGCCAAGCCCGTCGGAGACCGTGTAGGCGACCACCACGTCCGTCGTGGCCCCCGCCGCCAGGTGCTGGTAGGCGGGGTGCGTGGTGTCGAGCGAATAGCTGCCGTTGGCGTTGAAGGTCAGGCCGGCCGGCGCCGGATTGACCAGCGCATAGCTGAGGCTCGCGCCGTCATCGATATCGGTGTCGTTGCCCGCCACCGAGCCGGTGATCAGCGTGTCCTCGTCGCCCGCGTCGGTGTCGTCCACCGCAACCGGCGCGTCGTTGACGCCCGTCACCGTGACGGTCAGCTGGCCGGTGTCGGAGCCGCCAAGCCCGTCGGAGACCGTGTAGGCGACCACCACGTCCGTCGTGGCCCCCGCCGCCAGGTGCTGGTAGGCGGGGTGCGTGGTGTCGAGCGAATAGCTGCCGTTGGCGTTGAAGGTCAGGCCGGCCGGCGCCGGATTGACCAGCGCATAGCTGAGGCTCGCGCCGTCATCGATATCGGTGTCGTTGCCCGCCACCGAGCCGGTGATCAGCGTGTCCTCGTCGCCCGCGTCGGTGTCGTCCACCGCAACCGGCGCGTCGTTGACGCCCGTCACCGTGACGGTCAGCTGGCCGGTGTCGGAGCCGCCAAGCCCGTCGGAGACCGTGTAGGCGACCACCACGTCCGTCGTGGCCCCCGCCGCCAGGTGCTGGTAGGCGGGGTGCGTGGTGTCGAGCGAATAGCTGCCGTTGGCGTTGAAGGTCAGGCCGGCCGGCGCCGGATTGACCAGCGCATAGCTGAGGCTCGCGCCGTCATCGATATCGGTGTCGTTGCCCGCCACCGAGCCGGTGATCAGCGTGTCCTCGTCGCCCGCGTCGGTGTCGTCCACCGCAACCGGCGCGTCGTTGACGCCCGTCACCGTGACGGTCAGCTGGCCGGTGTCGGAGCCGCCAAGCCCGTCGGAGACCGTGTAGGCGACCACCACGTCCGTCGTGGCCCCCGCCGCCAGGTGCTGGTAGGCGGGGTGCGTGGTGTCGAGCGAATAGCTGCCGTTGGCGTTGAAGGTCAGGCCGGCCGGCGCCGGATTGACCAGCGCATAGCTGAGGCTCGCGCCGTCATCGATATCGGTGTCGTTGCCCGCCACCGAGCCGGTGATCAGCGTGTCCTCGTCGCCCGCGTCGGTGTCGTCCACCGCAACCGGCGCGTCGTTGACGCCCGTCACCGTGACGGTCAGCTGGCCGGTGTCGGAGCCGCCAAGCCCGTCGGAGACCGTGTAGGCGACCACCACGTCCGTCGTGGCCCCCGCCGCCAGGTGCTGGTAGGCGGGGTGCGTGGTGTCGAGCGAATAGCTGCCGTTGGCGTTGAAGGTCAGGCCGGCCGGCGCCGGATTGACCAGCGCATAGCTGAGGCTCGCGCCGTCATCGATATCGGTGTCGTTGCCCGCCACCGAGCCGGTGATCAGCGTGTCCTCGTCGCCCGCGTCGGTGTCGTCCACCGCAACCGGCGCGTCGTTGACGCCCGTCACCGTGACGGTCAGCTGGCCGGTGTCGGAGCCGCCAAGCCCGTCGGAGACCGTGTAGGCGACCACCACGTCCGTCGTGGCCCCCGCCGCCAGGTGCTGGTAGGCGGGGTGCGTGGTGTCGAGCGAATAGCTGCCGTTGGCGTTGAAGGTCAGGCCGGCCGGCGCCGGATTGACCAGCGCATAGCTGAGGCTCGCGCCGTCATCGATATCGGTGTCGTTGCCCGCCACCGAGCCGGTGATCAGCGTGTCCTCGTCGCCCGCGTCGGTGTCGTCCACCGCAACCGGCGCGTCGTTGACGCCCGTCACCGTGACGGTCAGCTGGCCGGTGTCGGAGCCGCCAAGCCCGTCGGAGACCGTGTAGGCGACCACCACGTCCGTCGTGGCCCCCGCCGCCAGGTGCTGGTAGGCGGGGTGCGTGGTGTCGAGCGAATAGCTGCCGTTGGCGTTGAAGGTCAGGCCGGCCGGCGCCGGATTGACCAGCGCATAGCTGAGGCTCGCGCCGTCATCGATATCGGTGTCGTTGCCCGCCACCGAGCCGGTGATCAGCGTGTCCTCGTCGCCCGCGTCGGTGTCGTCCACCGCAACCGGCGCGTCGTTGACGCCCGTCACCGTGACGGTCAGCTGGCCGGTGTCGGAGCCGCCAAGCCCGTCGGAGACCGTGTAGGCGACCACCACGTCCGTCGTGGCCCCCGCCGCCAGGTGCTGGTAGGCGGGGTGCGTGGTGTCGAGCGAATAGCTGCCGTTGGCGTTGAAGGTCAGGCCGGCCGGCGCCGGATTGACCAGCGCATAGCTGAGGCTCGCGCCGTCATCGATATCGGTGTCGTTGCCCGCCACCGAGCCGGTGATCAGCGTGTCCTCGTCGCCCGCGTCGGTGTCGTCCACCGCAACCGGCGCGTCGTTGACGCCCGTCACCGTGACGGTCAGCTGGCCGGTGTCGGAGCCGCCAAGCCCGTCGGAGACCGTGTAGGCGACCACCACGTCCGTCGTGGCCCCCGCCGCCAGGTGCTGGTAGGCGGGGTGCGTGGTGTCGAGCGAATAGCTGCCGTTGGCGTTGAAGGTCAGGCCGGCCGGCGCCGGATTGACCAGCGCATAGCTGAGGCTCGCGCCGTCATCGATATCGGTGTCGTTGCCCGCCACCGAGCCGGTGATCAGCGTGTCCTCGTCGCCCGCGTCGGTGTCGTCCACCGCAACCGGCGCGTCGTTGACGCCCGTCACCGTGACGGTCAGCTGGCCGGTGTCGGAGCCGCCAAGCCCGTCGGAGACCGTGTAGGCGACCACCACGTCCGTCGTGGCCCCCGCCGCCAGGTGCTGGTAGGCGGGGTGCGTGGTGTCGAGCGAATAGCTGCCGTTGGCGTTGAAGGTCAGGCCGGCCGGCGCCGGATTGACCAGCGCATAGCTGAGGCTCGCGCCGTCATCGATATCGGTGTCGTTGCCCGCCACCGAGCCGGTGATCAGCGTGTCCTCGTCGCCCGCGTCGGTGTCGTCCACCGCAACCGGCGCGTCGTTGACGCCCGTCACCGTGACGGTCAGCTGGCCGGTGTCGGAGCCGCCAAGCCCGTCGGAGACCGTGTAGGCGACCACCACGTCCGTCGTGGCCCCCGCCGCCAGGTGCTGGTAGGCGGGGTGCGTGGTGTCGAGCGAATAGCTGCCGTTGGCGTTGAAGGTCAGGCCGGCCGGCGCCGGATTGACCAGCGCATAGCTGAGGCTCGCGCCGTCATCGATATCGGTGTCGTTGCCCGCCACCGAGCCGGTGATCAGCGTGTCCTCGTCGCCCGCGTCGGTGTCGTCCACCGCAACCGGCGCGTCGTTGACGCCCGTCACCGTGACGGTCAGCTGGCCGGTGTCGGAGCCGCCAAGCCCGTCGGAGACCGTGTAGGCGACCACCACGTCCGTCGTGGCCCCCGCCGCCAGGTGCTGGTAGGCGGGGTGCGTGGTGTCGAGCGAATAGCTGCCGTTGGCGTTGAAGGTCAGGCCGGCCGGCGCCGGATTGACCAGCGCATAGCTGAGGCTCGCGCCGTCATCGATATCGGTGTCGTTGCCCGCCACCGAGCCGGTGATCAGCGTGTCCTCGTCGCCCGCGTCGGTGTCGTCCACCGCAACCGGCGCGTCGTTGACGCCCGTCACCGTGACGGTCAGCTGGCCGGTGTCGGAGCCGCCAAGCCCGTCGGAGACCGTGTAGGCGACCACCACGTCCGTCGTGGCCCCCGCCGCCAGGTGCTGGTAGGCGGGGTGCGTGGTGTCGAGCGAATAGCTGCCGTTGGCGTTGAAGGTCAGGCCGGCCGGCGCCGGATTGACCAGCGCATAGCTGAGGCTCGCGCCGTCATCGATATCGGTGTCGTTGCCCGCCACCGAGCCGGTGATCAGCGTGTCCTCGTCGCCCGCGTCGGTGTCGTCCACCGCAACCGGCGCGTCGTTGACGCCCGTCACCGTGACGGTCAGCTGGCCGGTGTCGGAGCCGCCAAGCCCGTCGGAGACCGTGTAGGCGACCACCACGTCCGTCGTGGCCCCCGCCGCCAGGTGCTGGTAGGCGGGGTGCGTGGTGTCGAGCGAATAGCTGCCGTTGGCGTTGAAGGTCAGGCCGGCCGGCGCCGGATTGACCAGCGCATAGCTGAGGCTCGCGCCGTCATCGATATCGGTGTCGTTGCCCGCCACCGAGCCGGTGATCAGCGTGTCCTCGTCGCCCGCGTCGGTGTCGTCCACCGCAACCGGCGCGTCGTTGACGCCCGTCACCGTGACGGTCACGGTCTCGGCAGTGGTCGAGCCATGGCCGTCATCTAAAGTGACGGTGTAAGTCTCGGTTACACTCTGTCCTTGGGCCAAATATTGGGCTGCAGCGTTGTTGAGGGTGTAAGTCCAGGCAGTCGTGCCGCCGATCGTGTTCGGTTGTTCAGTAGTGACGAATGTCAGCGAACCGAGAGGTGAGGCGGGGCCACCAGTGATGCTGACCACATGGGTATCGGCGAGATCGTAATCGTCGAACGTAATGTTTCCGGTCGCAGTCAGCGCAGGTCCATCTTCGACAACAGCGCCGGCCTGAACTCCACTCGTGATGGCGACCGGATCATTGTCGCCCAGATTTACCGGAGTTCCATCGACATAGATTGTCAGGTTCTCAACCTTGGACATGTTCAGAACGGTGCTTCCTCCATTCACGGAGAAAGTCACTGTTTCATTCGAGACTTGCCCGTTGCCAACGGACCGAACAGAAAGCCATTTTTGATAGAACGTTGTAAGTGCGGACTGATAGAGCTCGTATTCACTAGCCGTCATGTTGAACACGAGCGTGTCAACTCCAGAGCCTCCGTCGTAGGTGTCGACTGTTTTTAGTCCGGAGATGATGTTTTCAGAGAGCGTGTAAATCAGGGTGTCGCTTCCGGAATCCCCGTTTACAATGTCGCTGCCGGCGCCTCCATCGACCGTATCATCGTCGGCTCCGGCAACTATTCGGTCATTGCCAGCGCCCCCAGAGATGGTGTCGTCGCCAGCTCCGCCGTTGAGCGTTTCACTTGCGCTTGTCCCCACGATCGTATCGTCGCCTGAAACGCCGGTTGCCATTGTTGATCGCCCTATTCCTGGTTCAAATGTTCGTCCACCGAGACAGTTGGTATGCGGCACTTCCCCGATCACGATGGATCGCGGAAAAGAAAGGTGATGGCGAGGTTAAGCAAAATGGTCAGGCAGACCCTTTCGGGGGTCGCCTAGTGAATCGCTGAGCAAAATCTACTGATCTAATGCGCTAGCCAGCGCATTAGAGTCGAACGCAAGATTCTGCTCTGGTTTCGGCCAGTTACCCCACCCCACACTCGTCTAGCCCTTGCTTGGGCATAATCTTTATTGGTTCGCCGGACCGCATTAGGCGAACAGAGTAGGCAATTAGATGTCGGCTCCAAAAATTTGTAAATGAGTAACCATATTAAACTGTGTGGTTAGTTAATATATGCATGAATTCCTACTCTTTTTGCGAGCGTCACGACCATGGTCGCAACGGCCAGTAATTGACCTTAGCAAAGCTCGCCGGCGACATCCCCGCCAGGCAGTCAGCTCAAAGGCGACGAGCGAAGCTATACTCATCTCTGCACCCGTCGTCGCCAGCCAGACAGTCCCGCGCAAGTAGAGCAATCCGCATCAAGCCATCAACCAAGTGTGTCCGCCTGTTACAAACATCTCGATGTTGCCGGGCATTAACCCGAATTCGGTAGGGGCAAAACCGAATTCGGCCACAACGCAAATCAACCTTCATAGAACCGCCTCACACGCAACAGCACAAGGCGGCATCATGTCGAACGTCAATGAACTTCCAGCGGCCGGCTTCATACGGCTGGCATCTATCCTTGCGCCGAATGGGCCGATCCCCGTCAGCAAGTCCACATGGTGGGCGGGCGTCAAAGACGGACGGTTTCCAAAACCGGTCAAGCTCGGTCCGCGCATCACGGCCTGGCGCGTCGATGACATTCGTGCGCTGATCGATCGCGGAGCCGCTTGAGATGGCACGGCACCGGCTCGACCGGCGCAAGGTTAAAATCCATCGCAGCTATACGATCGATGAAGCCGCTCGCACGATCGGTGCGGCCAAGGGAACGGTGCGACGCTGGATCGACAAGGGCCTGCCCGCGATCCGGGATCGCAAGCCCGTCTTGATCCTCGGCCCTGATCTTGCCGATTACATGGCTAGGCAAGCCCGTCCGAAGCGATCTTGTCCGCCGGGCACCTGCTATTGCGTCAAATGCCAGGACGTGCGCCAGCCGGCCGGGGGCATGGCGGAATTCGTGCCGATCAATGCAACGTCGGGCAACCTTCGGGCGCTCTGTCCGGATTGCGGAAACCTGATGCACCGGCGCACCTCGCACGCCCAGCTTGAGGCGATTCGAGGTTTTCTGGACGTGACGATCGTGGAGCCGCTGCCACGCATAGATGATAGCGGCCAACCCTCCGCGAATGATCACTTGCAAAAGGAGCCGAAAACCCATGCGTAAGCACCATCCCGAAAATGAGCGGACGAAGCGGCGTTACTTCGATTTCCTGAAACACGCCAAGCGGCTTGCGGAATCGAGCGTCGATCAGGTGGCGGCGGCGATAGCAGATTTCGAAGCCGCAACCGGGTACCGCGATTTCCGCCAGTTTCGGATCGAATGGGCGCAAAAATACAAACGCCAACTGGCCGAACGAACGAACGTCGAGACGGGAAAGCCGCTGGCCAAGGCGACCATTTCTTCGCGGCTAGCGGCGATGAAGGCGTTCTTCCAATGGCTGGCCGAGCAACCGGGCTTCCGTTCGAAGCTCACCTATTCCGACGCCGAATATTTCAACGCGTCCGCTAATGACGATCGCATAGCCAAAGCGGTGCGCGATAAGCCGGTCGCCAGCATCGAGCAAATCCAACGGGTGCTCGAATCCATGCCGGCCGGAAGCGATATTCAAAAGCGCGACCGGGCGCTGATCGCCTTCACATTTTTGACCGGCGCGCGCGACAACGCGCTTGCCTCGATGTCGCTGAAGCATGTCGATCTCGCCAGGCGAACCGTGTTTCAGGACGCGCGGGACGTGCGGACGAAGAACCGTAAGACGTTCACCACATGGTTCTTTCCGGTGGGCGCCGATGTCGAAGCCATCGTGACGGAATGGATCTCATGGCTGGAAAAGGAAAAGCGATGGGGGCCGGGCGATCCGCTGTTTCCGGCGACCAAGGTGACGCTGGGCCTGAGCGGCGGTTTCGAGAACGGCGGGCTGGACCGCAAGCACTGGAAAAGCGCCGCGGCGATCCGGACGATTTTCAAGACGGCATTCGAGCAAGCGGGCCTGCCCTATTTCAACCCGCACTCGTTCCGGAACACGCTGACCATGCTGGGAGAACGAATTTGTCCTTCGCCGGAGGCCTTTAAGGCGTGGAGCCAGAATCTCGGGCATGAGCATGTCGCGACCACGTTCACTAGTTACGGCGCGGTTCCCGGCCATCGCCAGGCGGAAATCTTCGATCAGCTTCGCTCGCGGCAGACAACCGGCGCGGCGGCGGAGCGACTTGGTCCGCTCGACGCCGACACAATCGCAAAAGCGGTTGTCGCCGCGCTCAGCCGACACGCCGCCTGAGCGGGCCGGACGGTATGACAGTCATTCGCTGTTGCCAGCGGCAGTCACGCCTGATTCTATGCGGTCCGACACGAAGCAGACAAACGGCCGGGTTTGGGAGAATCAATGGTTGAGCAAGCACAGGCCGACGCGTTCTTGAACGCGTTGAGGAAGATGCGCGGTTCGGCCGGCAACGGAAAGCTCCGCCAGGCGCTGAACTGGGATGAAGTGACCTACAATGCGGTCAAGCACGACCTTCTCGCAACCGGCGCGATCGAGGCAGGCCGCGGGCGCGGCGGTTCGGTAGCGCTCGTAGACCGCACCAACCGCGCTATGATCGCAGAGATACTCCGCAAGAACCCACCGCCGGGATTTTCGTCTCCGGGAGAGGCGGAAAATTCAGCCACCGCCGATGAAAAGCTTGCCGATCAGCCGACCTCGCCCAGACGCGGCAGGGCAACACCCGTCAAATCCAATGGCGGCAATCTTGGTTTCGAGGCGGAACTGTTCAAGACGGCCGACAAGCTCCGCGGCAATATGGAGCCGTCGGATTACAAGCACGTCGCGCTCGGGCTGATCTTCCTCAAGCACATCTCCGATAGCTTTGAGGCAAAGCGCGCGGAATTGCTGGCGGACTATCCCGACGGCGCGGAAGACCCCGACGAATACGCAGCCGAAAACGTGTTCTGGGTGCCGAAGGAGGCGCGCTGGTCGCATCTTCGCGCAAGCGCTAGGCAGCTCTCGATCGGCAGGCTGATCGACGAGGCGATGCTGGCGATCGAGAAGCGCAACGAGAGCCTCAAAGGCGTCTTGCCGAAGGACTATGCGCGGCCTGCACTGAACGCGGTGATGCTCGGCGAGTTAATCGATCTGATCTCCGGCATCGCGCTTGGCGCGGAGCGCGGCGAGGCGCGTGACGTGCTCGGCCGCGTCTATGAGTATTTTCTCGGCCAATTCGCCGGCTCGGAAGGCAAGCGCGGCGGCGAATTCTACACGCCACGCTCGGTCGTGCGCGTCATGGTCGAGATGATCGAGCCCTACAAGGGCCGGGTCTACGATCCGTGCTGCGGCTCAGGCGGCATGTTCGTACAGTCGGAGAAGTTCGTCGAGGCGCAAGGCGGTCGGATTGGCGACATCGCCATCTATGGGCAGGAATCGAACTACACGACGTGGCGGCTTTGCAAGATGAACCTCGCTGTGCGCGGCATCGACGCCGACATCAAATGGAACAGCGAGGGCAGCTTCCATAAGGACGAGTTGCGCGACCTAAGGGCCGATTACATCCTCGCCAATCCGCCATTCAACATTTCCGACTGGGGCGGCGATCGGCTGCGCGAGGACGCGCGCTGGCGCTACGGCGCGCCGCCGGCCGGCAATGCCAATTTCGCCTGGGTTCAGCACATCGCGCACCACCTCGCGCCGGCAGGCGTGGCAGGCGTGGTTCTCGCTAACGGCTCGATGTCATCGACGCAGAATGGCGAGGGTGAAATCCGCCGCGCGTTGATAGAGGGCGTAAGCGGCGCGCCGGGCGTGGTTGATTGTATGGTGGCATTGCCGGGCCAGCTGTTCTATTCGACGCAGATTCCCGTCTGCCTGTGGTTCCTCGCGCGCGACCGCTCCAACGGCGTCGCGCGCGACGTGAAGCTGCGCGACCGCCGAAACGAAATCCTTTTCATCGACGCGCGCAAACTTGGCCACATGGTAGACCGCACGCGCAAGGAATTCTCCGACGCCGACATCGATCGGATCACGCGCGCCTATCACGCGTGGCGCGGCGAAGCCGATGCGGGCGCATATGCAGACGTGCCTGGCTTCTGCAAGGCGGCTAGCCTGGAGAATATCAAAAGGCACGGCTACGTGCTGACGCCAGGCCGCTATGTTGGCGCGGCAGACGTGGAGGATAACAAATTACCGTTCCCCGAACGGCTTTCTACGCTGCAAGTCATGCTCGAAGAACAATTCGCACAAGCTGATAAACTAACGGAGACGATCCGAATCAGGCTTGCCGGAGTGCGGGTCGATGGCTGAATGGAAGACCGAACCTCTGGACGACTGCCTTGAGACCCTGCTTGACTACCGTGGGAAGAGCCCGCCTAAGTCGAACGCAGGCATTCCAGTGCTATCCGCCAAGGTGGTTAAGACGACCGGTCTTCTCCGGCCAATTCAACAAATGATATCCCGGAACTATTATCCAACTTGGATGGTCCGGGGGCTCCCACGCCCCGGCGACGTTGTGATGACGACGGAAGCGCCAATGGGAGAGGTCATTCAGCTTGACAACGAAACGGCCCAGTTTGCGCTGGGGCAGCGCATCGTTTGTATGCGCGGCAAGGCCGAGAAGCTGGATAACACGTTCCTCCGCTATTTGCTAACGTCACCAATGCAACAAGGCATTTTGGCGAGCTATGCCACCGGAACAACTGTCTTGGGGATTAGCCAAAAGGCACTGCGCTCGGTGCCGATTACGTTCCCGGTTTTTGCCGATCAGCAACGGATCGGTATGCTACTTGGTGCGCTCGACGACAAGATCGAGTTGAACCGGCGGATGAACGAGACGCTGGAGGCGATAGCGCGGGAGATCTTCAAGGATTGGTTTGTCGACTTCGGTCCGACCCGCGCCAAGATCGAAGGCCGCGACCCTTATCTCGCGCCTGAGGTTTGGTCGCTTTTCCCGGATCGGCTCGATGACGAGGAAAAACCAATAGGGTGGACTTCGGCGTCTCTCGGCGCGTGTTGCTCTACCATTTTCAGTGGTGGCACACCCTCAACTACTGAAAAGACCTACTGGGGCGGTGGGATCGCATGGCTTTCATCCGGTGAAACACGAAATCTGGTAGTTACAGAAACCGACCGAACCATAACGGCAGCAGGCGTCGAAAATTCGTCCACCAGACGTGCTTCCGCGCTGAGCACGGTAATCGCTAGTGCGGGACAAGGAAATACACGCGGACAAGCATCCTTGATTGCAGAGCAGATGTATATTAACCAGTCTGTTATCGCGATGTCTGCGAATCCGGCAGTCACTACTGATTTTTTGTTGTTTTTGGATGTAAGCCGTCGTTACGATGAGCTTCGTCAGATGTCCGATAGCAATAGCTCTCGCGGCAGTCTAACCACAAAGATTGTCTCCTCTCTTAAAACCGTAATTCCACCCCGAAGCATTGTAAGGAGTGGCAACGAAGTTATTCGACCAATTTTCGAACAGATCATTTCTAACCAAAGAGAAAGTCGAATTCTCGCTGCTACCCGCGACCTACTCCTGCCAAAGCTCATGTCCGGTGAGGTTCGCGTCAAGGAAGCTGAGACAATCGTCGGGAAGGGGGCATGAGCGCTGACTGGTATCCGGGCATACGGGCGTTCTGCACGCATTGGAAACACGCGCCGATGCTGCAACAGACTTTCGAGACATTGGAGCGCGAGTTTGTCGACGAGAACGACGCGTGCATCGACGCCGCGAAAGGCTTCGTCGAATGCGCTTGCCGCCTACTGATCCAGGAACTGGATGATCCGATCAACCCAATCGCCACTTGGCCCGACAGCCCGATCAAGGGCGCGCATCCCAGTTTCAACAATTGGGTGTCGGCAGCTTTCCGGCTGATGGCGCTTGTCGAGAGCCGCGACGACCCGTTCAGCAAGATCATTTCGCAGCACTACAGCCTGACCGAGGCTCTCGGAAGATTCCGCGACATCGCCGGCACGATCAGCCACGGCAAGAATGGCCTCAGCCAGAAGCTCTCGGTCCATCATAGACGCGCCGCGCTCCTAGCGGCCGACGCGATCGTGACGTTCCTGCATCAGGGCTATCTCGAAAGGGAGCCCGATCCGGTCCGGACTTTCGAGCCTTACGAACGCTTCGAAGCATCAAACGCACTGATCGAGAAGCACGTTGCATTCGACGCCGAAGCCGACGAGGAAGGTAATTTGAGCGTGCGCGTCTATCTGCCAGGCGGAGAAGAGATTGCGCTCGCAATCGAAGCGTCGCGCCTTTTGTTCGGTGTCGACCGCGAAGCCTACAAAACCGCTCTCAATGCTTGCCGCGAGGCGGAAAAGGCAGCACTTTCCGGTTCGTTGTTCCGCGAGGCAGGGTCATGACCAGAGCAGACCTAGAGGGAGCTTGACATGCCGTTCATCGCAAAGAGCGCTCCGGCTAGCCCTGACGCTGACGACATTATGACGATCCGTGAAAGAGGCATGTATGGCGGTGATGCTATTAGCGCAGGCGATACGATCTTTCTGTGGAGTTCAGAAACACGAGGCGGCAACGGTCTGTGGGCGCGGGCAACCGTCCTGCGGCGGCTGCCAGAAAGCGGACGTATCGCGATCGTGGCCCGGGTGGACCGGGTCCGGCCGGAAGCAAGGCTGATGGTCGAGCACCTGGAGCCCTACCGCGACTCCCGCGGCGCGAATCCGATGATCGGCCTGTCCCGGAAGCTGTATGGGCACGCTCACAACAAGATCGCCGCGCTCGACGATGATGAGGCCGCGTTTCTCGACAGCTATTTCGGTGCGTGAGATGCGATAACGGGCGCGGGGAACTGGACTATGGCCTTCCTCTCTGAAGCTGCGCTGGAAACGACCGTGCTCGATCAGCTCGGATCGCTCGGTTACGCCCTTGCGACCGATGCCTTGATCGGCCCGGACGGCCGCAATCCCGAACGCGACGCCTATGCCGACGTGATCCTGGTGCGGCGGCTGACCGTCGCGATCGAACGGTTGAATCCGACGATCCCGGCGGAAGCGCGCGACGACGCGCTGCGCAAGGTGCTGGCGACCGAAATGCCGTCGCTGGTCGAGGAGAACCGGCGGCTGCATAGGCTGGTGGTCGAAGGCGTGGATGTCGAGTTCTATACGGAAGACGGGACGATCCGTGGCGACAAGGTGCGGTTGGTCGATTTCGACGACATCGCCGCCAATGACTGGCTAGCAACGGGGCAGTTTCCCGTAGTAGACGGACGAACCAACCGAAGGCCTGACATCGTCGTCTTCATCAATGGCCTTCCGATCGGCGTGATCGAACTGAAAGCGCCCGGCAGCGAACATGCGACGCTTGCCGGCGCGCACAACCAGCTCCAGACTTACAAGGCACAAATAGCCTCGCTGTTCCGCACAAATGCGGTGCTGGTGACGTCCGACGGACTGACGGCGCGGGTCGGTTCGCTTACCGCCGACCAGGAACGCTTCATGCCCTGGCGAACCACCGATGGCGCGATGGTCGCCGCGAAAGGCCAGCCGGAACTTTCCGTGCTGATCGAGGGAGTTTTCGACCGCCAGCGGCTCCTCGACCTGTTGCGGGATTTCACCGTCTTCGGAGAGACTGGTTCCGGCCTCGCAAAGATTATTGCGGGGTATCACCAGTTCCACGCCGTCGGCCGCGCTGTGAGGTCGACCTTGCGGGCGCTGGCGCTCAACCGGGGCGACGATAGCGCATCCTATTCGCCGGGGATGCGGGAAAACCCGGTTTCCTATGGGCTGCCCGGCGTCGCCGGCTACGGCAAGGGCGACAAGCGCATCGGCGTCATCTGGCATACGCAAGGCTCTGGCAAGAGCCTGCTTATGGCGTTCTACGCCGGCCAGCTCGTCCGGCATCCCGAAATGGAAAACCCGACGATCGTCGTCATCACCGACCGCAACGACCTCGACGACCAGCTTTTCGGCACGTTCGCCATGTGCCGCGACCTCATCCGTCAGACGCCGATCCAGACCGACAGCCGCGAGGACCTCAAGAGGGAACTGGCGCGCGCGTCCGGCGGCGTGATCTTCACGACGATCCAGAAGTTTTCGCCCGCGACCGGGGAAGCGGTGTTTCCGATGCTGTCGGACCGGCGCAACGTCGTTGTGATCGCTGACGAGGCGCATCGCAGCCAGTACGGCTTTGGCGCGAAGATCGAGCGCAAGACCGGGGTTATCGCCTACGGATTCGCCAAATATTTGCGCGACGCGCTGCCCAACGCTTCCTTCATCGGCTTCACAGGAACGCCGATCGAGAAAGACGATACCAACACGGCGGCCGTGTTCGGCGACTATATCGATATCTACGATATCAGCCGCGCGGTCGAGGACGGCGCGACCGTGCCGATCTACTATGAAAGCCGGCTGGCGCGGATCGAACTGCCTGAAGACGAGAAGCCGGCGATCGACGCTGAGATCGAGGAACTGACCGAAGACGAGGCGATCACCGAGCAGGAACGCATCAAGCGCAAATGGGCGACAATCGAGGCGCTGGTCGGCTCGAAGAAGCGCCTCCAGATGATCGCCGCCGATCTCGTCCGACACTTCGAAGCGCGTTCGGCTGCGCTCGATGGCAAGGGCATGATCGTGTGCATGAGCCGGCGCATCTGCGTCGCTCTCTACCAGGAAATCGCGGCGCTCCGGCCGGACTGGCACAACGGCAACGACGAGGCCGGCGCGATCAAGGTCGTTATGACCGGTTCGGCATCCGACCCGCAGGATTGGCAGCCGCATATCGGAACGAAAGGTCGCCGCGACTTGCTGGCCAAGCGAGCAAAGGACGCCAACGACCCGCTGAAGCTCGTCATCGTGCGCGATATGTGGCTGACCGGTTTTGACGCGCCGTCGATGCACACGATGTATGTCGACAAGCCTATGAAGGGTCATGGACTGATGCAGGCGATCGCCCGCGTTAACCGCGTGTTCCGCGACAAGCCGGCTGGTCTTGTCGTCGACTACATCGGCATCGGCGACAATCTCAAGAAGGCGCTCCAACAATATTCCGGCGCGGACCAGCGCCAGGCCGGCATCGACGAAGCGGAAGCGGTCGCCGCGCTGCTGGAGGCCTATGAAGTGGTCAAGACCATGTTCCATGGCTTTGACTATGCGCGCGGGCTCGCCGGGACGGATCACCAACGTCTAGTCGTGCTTGCCGAAGCAATCGAATGGACCCTAATCCGCCAGCACGAAGCGGCGGCAAGAGAGACGACCGAGGATGGCAAACGGCGCGAGAACCGCCGCTATCAGGATTCGGTACTAGCCTTGTCGAAGGCGTTCGCGCTCGCCTCGGCCAGCGACGAGGCCCGAGCCGTACGCGACGAAGTCGGCTTCTTCCAAGCGGTGCGCGCGGCGCTCGTGAAATCGGCTGACAATGGCGTCCGCTCCGGTGTCGATCGCGAGTTCGCCATTCAGCAAATCCTCGATCGGGCCGTCGTCTCCACGGAGATCGTCGACATCCTCGCCGCCGCCGGGATCAAGACGCCTGACATCTCGATCCTTTCGGACGAGTTTCTCGCCGAGATTCAGGCATTGGAGAAAAAGAACCTTGCGCTCGAAGCGCTCCGAAAACTACTCAGCGGCGAAATTCGTTCGCGCAGCAAGACCAACATCGTCGAAACGAAGCGGTTTTCCGAGCGTCTCGAAGACGCGATCGCGCGCTACCACACCAATGCGATCAGCACCGTTGAGGTGATCCAGCGACTGATCGAACTTGCCAAGGATGTCCGCGCTGCGCTTCGGCGGGGCGAGGACGAGGGGCTGACGCAGGACGAGATCGCGTTCTATGACGCGCTGGCCGAAAACGAGAGCGCCGTGGACGTATTGGGAAACAATTCCCTTAAGGTTATCGCCCACGAACTGCTTGAAAGCCTCAAAGGCAACGTCACCGTCGACTGGTCGCACCGGGAAAGTGCGCGGGCGCGCATGCGTGTGCTTGTCAAACGCATCCTTCGCAGACATGGCTATCCGCCAGACCTGCAAGACGCAGCTGTGCAGACTGTCCTGAGACAGGCGGAGGCTTTGTCGGCGAGTTGGGCTTCCTAAAATGCCGAATATTCTTGTCGTGGTGCGGCGCCTCGTCGCATGGGATAATCTTAGCGTCGAGACTGTGTCACAGGCGGGTGACATTTGAGAATGTTGGTATATTTGTTGGTATTCCAAAACCCGCATCGACTTTTACGATTTATAAACAATAGTTTAACCTCCGTCTTCGACGCCTCTTCTGGCACCATTCCAGTTAAGATTCTAGACCGTTTAGTATGGTCCAGAAGCACAGCAAAAAGCCCAGCCTACCGGGCTTTTTTTGTGGTCCGTTGGCGTCCGATGCTGCTTGCCGATATCCCGCTCAGGAACTTTATCGTGTCGGTCGAGCGGACAGCTTCCTCCCGCCACGTCCAGTCGTCGATCGTGTCAACGCCGAACCCGGCTGCAAACCGGTAATTGTCCGAGCCTTCACCCCGTCCAGCGTGATCGTTGCCGGGACCTCCCGTCGGCGCTGGATTTCAGCATTGTTGTCATAATATTCCTATCTCTGCTATTGAGGCTTGGGGTTTTGGATAAGGCGGACATTGTCCACCTTATGAAGGGCGGTAATTTGAAAGAACAGCCTGAAATTTGGCAGCTGAACGCGCGCACTTCATTTCGTCGGCTTCATTACAAAGTCAACGCGAGCTTCGAGCCGCATTCGCCCCTCCCCGCGTTGCCTCCAACAGGATGGCATCCAGCGTCCGAAACCATCCCCAGTGCTTGGCCCGACGAATATCTCAAGGACTTTGGCCAACCGTTCGAGCCGAGTCGCTTCTACCTGAACTGCGCCCAGGTGCTTGGCTTCGCTGCAGAGAACCCCGAAGCAGAACAGGATTGCGCGATAGTCCTGAGCGAATTGATCGAGACTGCCAAGCGCTATTCGCTGCTGCATGAGGGAGCGCGTTTTACGCGGTACGACTTCGAATTCCCGCGCGAGGGCTATAAACTTTCCCCAGGGTTGGGTGAGCGCGATAGGTAACGGTTTCATCCTGCACGCGCTCTGCCGCGTTGCTCGCAGCTTTCCCGATCTCGGCGCAATCGAACTTGCGCACGAATACGCTCGCGCCTTTCAGGTCGTGAACCGAGGCGGGAACGATCGGCCTTGGTTCACTTTCATCGGCGAGGACGGCTTTCTCTGGCTCGATGAGTATCCCGCTGACGACGGCTATCCGACGCGGGTTCTGAACGGGCATATCCACGCGCTATTTGGGCTACAGGTCTACGCGACAAGCACACTTTGTGAAACCTCCGCAGCGATCGTGGACGGCGCGATAACGACGATGCGGCATCACGTGCTAGAATTTCGCCGGCCCGGCAAAATTAATCGCTACAGCCTGCGGGAACCAACCAAGAAAGACTATCTTCCGGAGCGCACAGTTCGCCAGCAGCTGGAGCTATTCAAGCTCACGCGTGACAAGTGGTTCTTTGAGGCCGCGCGAATGTTTCGGGACGACATTCGGGAGGCTCGCAAGGGGGCCGTCCTCGAATTCTTCAGCAGCGATGGGCAAGCTTCGTTGTTCATTGCAGACAGCAAGGTGTACCGGTGGGACGGTACCGCTATCGGCGTGGTTGCCGATGGCGTGATCCACGACACTCAAGGACGGTTCGTCGGATGGGTCAAACACAACACGCTTCTCAATTCCCGAGGTGAGAGGTGCTTCGTGACTCCACAGGCGGATCGGAGCGACCACTCGGTTTCGATCTTCATGCGTCCCCCGAAGGGAGCCAAGCAACGTGCGCCAGCCCCGCTCCACAAGGAACGGCCGCCCGTTTATCCAGGTCAGCAATTCTCCTGGGCGGCTGATCCATTCATCGAAGCCGCAAGCCGTTACTTCCACAAGCCGAGGCGTTCGCTGGTGCGACGAGTACTCGGAAGGCTCAGGCGAATTCTACTTCCAAAGCGCCCCAGCCAGCACGCCCGCTGATCTCCGATGATCGGCTAGCCCTGGTCGAGATCGATGTCCGCGATGAGCAGTCGTTCGATCACGTCGCGACTTCGGTATCCTTCCAAAGCCAGACTGCTAGCGAGCCGGATCGCCCTCGAATATTTGTTTCGATCGGCCCGTGAAGGGCGCCCGACTTGTAAAGCTCGCAGTCTTCTCCGGCGACGTGCAGCAACTCGTTGCTGACGGCAAGTTCGGTCCGGTGGCTGGCGGCAACCTCCATCAGGCGGCTGGCGACATTGACGGTGTCGCCGGTGGCCGCGATGTGCTGGTGGCTTTCGCCGCCCAGTCTCGACGCGATGACCGTGCCGAAATGCGCTCCGATTTTATAGCCCAGACGCGATGAGGTGGATCCAGGCAGGGCGGCAAGCCAGGCTTTGGTGCGATTGGATAGCCTGACGCTGCAACTGGCGGCATTCGACGCATCACCGGCCGCCGGTTCGGGCAGGCCGAACAGGATCATCGCTCCGTCACCCATGAAACTGGTGACGATGCCGCCACACTCCGTTACCTCCTCGTCAACCAGCGTGTGAAACGCGCTCAGCAGTTCGCGAGTGGCATTCGGCCCCAAGGTCTCGCTCAACCCGGTGAAGCCGGACAGATCGATGAACACGACCGCCGCGTCTTCACTCACCGGCTCCTGAAGGAAGTCGCCATGCTTTGCCAGCCACTGGCCCAGCCCTGGCGCTTGCACTTTCTGCAGCAACCGGCTCTGCGTGGCGAAATATTGCGCGCGGTTCCTGTCGCGCCAGAGCTGCGCGGCTCCGAACAGGATCGCCGGAGGCGCAGCGGCTGCCATGGGCAGCGCGGCGCTCAACCATATGCCGTTCGAAAAGGCTGTTACGTTGGCTAGGGCCCAGGCCAGCACCACGCCGATGACGGCTGCCAGGCCGATCGCGCTGCGCCGCCAGGCCACGAGCGCGACGAGGATCATAGGCAGGACCACGGCAAAGCCGGCATCGACGAGACGAACATGCTGGTCTCTCACGATACCGTCGCCGGCGGTCAGGTGGGCGATCGCCGTGGAGATCACCTCGACGCCTGGGAGCACCGGGTCAAAGGGGGTAGGAAACACATCTCCGCCGCCGGTTACAGTTGCCCCGATCACGACAATCCGATTGCGAATTTCGCCGTCGTCCAATTGTCCCGCGAGCACGGTCGCGGCGCTGATCGTGGGTATGGTGCCGCGCGGGCCATAGAAGGCGAGAGGGAGAAGGTGGCCCAGATCCGTCCGGATCGACCGCGTTCCCAAAAGCAGGCGGTTGGGCTCGATCTCAGGCTCGGCTCCGATCGCCAGCGCGGCGACACGCAAAGGGAGAGAGGCTTCAACCTGGTCTCCCGAACGAAACAGCAGCGGAACGAAGCGGGGCGTTCCCGTCTGGTCGGTGGCCACATTCACAACGCCAACCGCGGCGGCGTCGGAAAACGCTTGCAGCGGCATCAGAAATCGTTCCGCATTCGGCACCCGAACGAGGGGACCGTCGGTTTCGGGTGGTATCCACTGTTTGCCGCCCGCGAAAACCGCTGCCGCCGCGATCACGGCCGCACTCCCGCCAAGCGATCGCGCCAGCGCTTCGTCGTCCTGTCTTTCCTTTGGATCGACGAGCAGCAGGTCAACTGCGATCGCCTTCGGATCAAGGCGCGCGATTTCGTCTATGAGGCGAGCCAGCGTGGCGCGGCCCAGGGGGTAGCCTTGGTCTTTCGCGACCTCGTCGTCTATCGCGACGATCGTGATCAAATCAGGCGGCCTCGCCGTTCCCCTGATCAGCGTTCGAACATCAGTCATGGTGGCCTCGACACGATCGAGAAACCACATGTCGCCGCGCCAGTGAAAATAGCCCAGGCCCGCACCCCAAAGCCCTGCCAGAAGCAGTGCAATCAGCGTCGGGAGCGCCCGGCGTTTCAAGGCTTTATTCTCCCAGGCGCGCCATCAATGCAGACACGCGCGCCGCCGGCCAACGCTTGACGGTCAAGGGAGTCGTTCCGCGTTCGACATCGACGCCTTCGCCCGGGCCCAGCAGGACGCCGGCGCTCGAGCTTGGCCGTTGAACACCGACGCGACCGTTGACGACAAAGACCGAGGTCTTGCCACCCTGCACGTCCACCGCCCATTTCGTGCCTCGCACGGCGGCAATCGCCTGGGGCGTGACGACGACGAACCCAGGCGTTTGTCCAGTCGGGACCTCAAGCAGCAACGCCTTCCGTCGTAAAATGACACCGTCGGCATTTCCGTCCTGATTACGGTCCGCCAGTGAATATCGAGCACCGCCTTCGGTGGTGATCCTCACACCGCCCGGGCAGCGCAGGACTTGCCTTGAGGCACCCGCAGTTTGCTCCAGGTTGCATCCCAGGCCGGCAGATTGCGGCAATGCAACGGTCGCCCAAAACACCATCAGGAAGACGACGCTCGCGCTGCAAATGGCTCGGTAGCTCGCACTCACGGAAGATGCCTCCTCGTATCGTTGCAATACGTTCACGCATCGCCACCGGCTACGGACTGAAGCAAAATTAGCTCAAGGTGAATCGAGCCGAGGTATGTCCGCTACAAATGCCGATGTTTTCTATTCATCAGTATAGCCCGGTTCCCCTGAAAGGAACAATTCAACCGATGCTGGCGATGGATTTTCGCCATCGCAAGCCGACGTGGGGCATAGCATCGCGGATATTAGTCTAGCCGGTGGCCACTACGCGCCGTTGCCGCACCAGTGAAATAATGCCGTAGGCCAGCAGCGCAACCGCCACGAAAAGCAGGCCTGCGGAGATGGGGCGACTTACGAACTCGGTCAGATCGCCGTTGGAATACATCATGGCGCGGCGCATATTGGTCTCGAAGATAGGCCCGAGCACGAAACCCAGCACCATCGGGCCCAGCGGAAAGCCGTAGCGCTCCATCCCGTAGCCCAGCACCCCGAAGCCGAGCATGAGCCAGACCTCGAACAAGCGGTTGCCCGAGGCATAGGTGCCGACGACCATCAGCACGACAAGCACCGGCAGAAGGAAGCGGCGCGGCACCAGAAGCACGCGGGGGAAAAGCCTGATCGTGGCGAGCTGGATCACCAGCAAAAGGACTGTAGCGAGGAAAAAAGGCGGCATAGATCATGGCGATGAGGTCCGGCTCGTTGCGGAACAGGAGCGGTCCGGGTTGCAGTCCGTGGATGGTGAAGCCGCCAATTAGGACTGCGGTCACTCCGTCTCCCGGGATGCCGAGCGTGATCAGCGGCAGCAGCGCGCCGCCGACACTGGCGTTGTTGGCCGTCTCGGAAGCGTAGATGCCCTCCACCGCGCCCTTGCCGAAGCGTTCCGGCGTCTTGGAAGCCTGGCGGGCGGCGCCATAGGCGACGAGGTTGGACGCCGATCCGCCGATGCCGGGCAGGATGCCGATAGCGATGCCGATCACACCCGAACGCAGCATGTTCCAGCCGTTGCCGACAAATTCGGCCAGGCGTACGCCACTGCCGCGAATGTCGAAATTCGGCTTGATGCGCAGCGACGGCTCGACCGTCTGGCGGATCATCTCGGAGATGGCGAAGAGCCCGACCATGAAGGGCACGATGCCGATGCCGGCCATGAGATCGATGGAGCCGAAGGTGAAGCGTTGCGCAGCTCCGATCGGCGCGAAGCCCACGGTGGCGATGGCGAGACCGAGCGTCGCCGAGAGCAGTCCCTTGACCACATTGGCCTGCGCAAGCACCACCACCAGCATGAGGGCCGCAAGTGTGAGCGCGGTGAATTCATGGGCGCCGAAGCGGATGGCCAGGCGCGTCAGCGCCGGCGCGAAGGCGACCAGCACGACAAGGCTCATCAGTCCGCCGACGGCGCTGGCGACCATTCCGGTGGCAAGCGCCTTGGTCGCCTCGCCGTTGCGGGCGAGCGGATAGGCGTCGAAGGTGGTTGCGATCGAGGACGGCGTTCCGGGGATGCGCAGCAGGGTCGCCGACACGAGGCCGCCGGTGATACCGCCGATATAGGTCGCGACCAGCATGGCGATGGCTACGTCGGGCTGCATGGCGAAGGTGACCGGCAGCAGCAACGCCACCGCCATGGTGGCGCTGAGCCCCGGCAACGCACCGAAGAAGAGGCCCACCAGAAGTCCGCCAAGCATTATCGCCAGCGTGTCGAGCGAAAGGAGCTGGCCCAGATTGATGAAGAAGAGCTCTAGCATGATCTAACCCAGAAAGACGCCAGGAAGGGGAACGCCGACCAGCACGCGCAGGCCCGTGCCGACCACGAAGGTCACGACTGCCGCGGCGAGGATGGCGACGATCGCACTCCGCACCGTGCGAGGGCCGAACAGGAAGATGGCGATGGACAGGAAGACGAAAGTGGAGAGGCTGAAGCCCGCCTTCTCGAAAAGCGCTACATAGGCGCAGAGATTGACGAGGTGGATGATGCTGAAGAGTGCCGGTTCGGCAGGGATCATTGTTGCGGTGTCGGCGTTCTCGCCGACTCCCGCCTCCACCGCCGGCGGAGGCGGCGCGACACGCCGGATCGCCAGAACGCTACCCAGTAGCACGAAGAGAATGCCGAGCGCGGCAGGCAGCACGGCAGGACCGGGATCGCCCTGCCCCAGGCTTGGGGCGGTAAGCCGATACATCAGCCATATCATGGCGAACCCGAGCAGAACGAAGCCCGCGCCCAGTATCCTGTCTGCCTTCATCACAGGTTCCTCCCCATATGGCCGGGGCGTCCCGCGGGCCGCCCCGTAGATCGCGCGGCTTCTATTTGCCGCCCATCAGCGATTTGACGAATTCCAGTTCCTTGGCCAGGAACTCCTTGGTCTCGGCTGGGCCGCGCACCGCAGGAACCTGCGAGCCCTTCTCCAGCGCCGCCGAGAATTCCGGATCCGCCTTCATGGCCGCCAGCACGTTCTCGAAAGCCGAGACCGCCGCCTCGTCCATCGCGGGCGGGCCATAGACGGTGAAGACGAGCGGGAATGAGATTTCGACGCCCTGCGATTTGGCGGTGGGGAAATCGGGGGCAAATGGATCGGCGCGCTCGTTGATCACCGCCAGCACCTTGATCTGCCTATCCTCGACATATTGTTTGGCGTTCGCCACGCTCATCGAGATGACGTCCACCTGCTTGCCAGAAGCGCAATGATGCGATCCGATTCGCCGCCTGCGTCGACCACGCGCATAGCGCCATCGGAAAGCGCGTTGATGGCATCGCCCTTGACCTGCGTGGTGCCGCCGAATTGCGAGCCGATCGTGATACCGTCCGGGTTCTTGCGCGCATGATCCGCGAGTTCGGGCAGCGTCGAATAAGGCGCGTCGGCGCGCACGGCGTAGACGTCGTTATATTCGGCGACAGTGGCAAGCGGGGTGAGGTCCGTATAAGCGAAGGGCGACTGGCCGGAGAGATTGGTGGTGTGGACCGCCGCGTGCCAGATATAGAGCACACTCCCGTCGGCAGGCGAAGTGGCCACTGTCTGCGCCGCTACCACACCTCCGCCCGCAGGCTGGTTGACGATGGCGACGCTGGAGCCCGAGTGCTTCTGGAAATAGTCGCCGAAGATGCGCGCGTCGACATCGGTCGAGCCGCCCGGTGCGGCGGGCACCATGATGCGCACGGAATCTACTGGATAGTCGACCTGCGCGAAGGCCACGTCGGTCGACAAAATGCCGGCAATGGCAAAAGCGGCCGCGGTGAGCATATGTTTCATGATCTAGGCTTCCTCCCTGTGATCGTTGACGGGCTTCAAGCCACGTCGGCTTCCGAGAACGCGCCGGTTTCGGGTTTGTCCTCCTTGAACTCGTGCTCAAGTCCGTTGACGTTGAACACGGCGACAACCGTGCCCTCCTCGAGCGCGATCGGCGAATGACGATGTCCTTTGGGGATCAACGTGCCTTCGAACTGTCGCATGACGATGGGCTCGCGGCCCTCGACATCGATCTGCAGGGCGCCCTTGAGGATCAGCCAGCCCTCGTCGCCATTGGTATGGCGATGCCAGGGAAAGCGTCCCGTCACCTCGGCGATGCGCAGGTTGTATTTGTCGTCGAGGCGGAAGACGTTGAAATTGGTGCGGGGCGGATGGCCTTCCAGGGTCTTCATGACGTTGAAGAGCTTGAAGGCGCCCAGCGGCTCAGTGTTCATGACTTGCCCTCCTCAATCCGAAACGTAGTTCGCGCCGTGCGCCGGCCGGTCCCATTCGAGCAGCGGACCGCGCAGCGCCTCGAGCTTGTCGCGGTCGAGCTCGAAGCCGAGGCCCGGGCCGGTCGGCACGATCAGGCGCGTGCCCTCGTAGCGCAGCGGCTCGGTGACCACATCCTCGACATAGAGCAGCGGCCCGACCGGATCGCCGGCATAGTGGAGTTGCGGGATGACCGCCGCGAGATGGGCGTTGGCGGCGGTGCCCAGGCTCATCTCCTGGGTGGTGCTGATCAGGCATTTGAGGCCGGCCGCCTCCGCGAGGTCGAAGAGCTTCTTGGCCTGATAGATGCCGCCGGACTGGATGGTGATGTTGAACACGTCCACCGCACCCGCCTTGATCATGCGCATGGCCTGGGCCTGGCTCGATATGTGCTCGGAGATGTCAACGTCGATGCGCCGGCGCAGTTCGCTCATCCCCTCATAGTCCTCGGCCCAGCAGGGGCTCTCTATGAGTTCGAAATCATATTCCTTGAAGCGCTCGTAGATGCGCAGTGTGTCGCGCCAGTGGAAATGGCCCTGGAAATCCAGCGCCTTCAACTGCACCGAGTTGCCGAAACGGTCGCGGAAGGCTTTGAGGAAGCGTTCGTCCTGATCGAAATCGACGCCGACATAATAGCGGAACCGGTTGACGCCCTCGGCGACGAGTTCGGCGGTGTAGCCGAGATAGCGTTCGGTATCGCTTTCTTTCTTGGCTTGGAACACCGGATAGGTGATCTCAAAGCTGTCGCGCACCTTGCCGCCGATCAAATTGTACACCGGGGTGCCAAAGGCCTTGCCGACGATGTCGTAGAAGGCCATCTCGACGCCCGCCGCGATCTGCGAGGCGGGGGTGAAGGGGGGATAATTGTTGGCGTAGCGGAAGTAGACAGGCATGTAAGCCAGCAGCCGCTCGTGCAGCGCCGCGATTTCGAACGCGTTCTGGCCGAGCGCCACCTTCTCGATCCCCACACGTACGGCCTCCGGATCGGGCATGTACATGCGGTAGCAATCGAGGTCGGAAATCTCTCCAAGCCCGACAATGCCGGCATCGGTCGCAAGCTCGAGCACGATGTGCGAGCTGATCGCCCCGGTGCGGCGGCGCGTGCGCACCGTGTGGAGCGTCACACCGGTGATCTTGATCGAGTCTTTTGCGGATAACTGGGTCTGCAGCATAGTCTGTTCCATCAATAGATTTCGGGCTCGGGCAGCGGCGCACCTGCCGCCAGGAAGTCGAAGTCGCAGCCTTCATTGGCCTGGCTGACATGGCGCGCGAACATGGCGCCGTAGCCGCGCGCCAGACGCGGCTCGCGCGGGATCCATTCGGCGCGGCGGCGGGCGAGCGTTGCCTCGTCAACATCGAGGTCGAGCCTGCGCGCTTCCACGTCCAGAACGATGAAGTCGCCGTTGCGCACCAGCGCCAGCGGTCCGCCGACATAGGACTCGGGTGCTATGTGAAGCACGCATGCTCCGTAGGAGGTGCCGCTCATGCGCGCATCGGAGAGCCGCAGCATGTCCCGCACACCCTGCCTGACCAGCTTCTTCGGGATTGGAAGCATGCCCCATTCGGGCAACGCAGGCCCGCCCTGTGGGCCTGCGTTGCGCAGCACGAGCACGTGGTCGACGGTGACGTCGAGGTCGTCGCTTTCGACCGCTGCCTTCATTTCCGCATAGCTGTCGAACACCAGCGCGGGGCCGCGATGTTTAAGGAAGCGGGGCTCGGCGGCTGACGGCTTCATCACCGCGCCATCCGGCGCAAGATTGCCCTTGAGGACGGCCGTGCCGCCGCGCGGATAGACCGGATTGGAGAGCGGGCGAATGACATCGGGATTGTGGACCACTGCGCCCGCAAGCCCTTCGCCGATCGCGCGGCCGCTGACGGTGAGGCAGGTGCGGTCTATCAGATCGCCAAGCTCCGCCATCAGCGCCGTCAGGCCACCGGCATAATAGAAGTCCTCCATCAGCATCGTGCCCGAGGGCCGGACATTGGCGATGACGGGCACGCGCTGCGATATCTCGTCGAAGCGCGCGAGGGTAAGGTCGAGCCCCGCGCGGTGCGCCATGGCCAGGATATGGATGATGCCGTTTGTCGAGCCGCCCATGGCTTGGTGGACCGAGATGGCGTTGTCGATGGCGGCGGGAGTGGCGATCTTCGACGGCAGCAGGTCTTCCCAGACCATTTCGACGATGCGGCGGCCGGATTCGGAGGCCATGCGCGGATGGTTGGAATCCGGCGCGGGAATCGACGATGAGCCGGGGAGCGAGAAACCCATGGCCTCGATCACCGACATCATGGTGGCGGCCGTGCCCATGGTCATGCAGGTGCCGTGCGAGCGCGCTATTCCCTGCTCCATCTCGCGCCAATCGGCCTCGGTGATGTTGCCGGCACGCTTCTCGTCCCAGTATTTCCAGGTGTCGGAGCCCGAACCCAGCACCTTTCCGCGCCAGTTTCCCCGCAGCATCGGCCCCGCCGGCACGAAGATGGCCGGAAGATTGGCCGAAAGCGCCCCCATGAGCAGCGCCGGCCCGGTCTTGTCGCATCCGCCCATCAGCACCGCACCGTCGATGGGATAGGAGCGCATGCCCTCCTCCACCTCCATGGCGAGGAAATTGCGGTAGAGCATCGTGGTGGGCTTCTGGAAGGGCTCCGACAAGGTCATCGCCGGCAGCTCGAGCGGGAAGCCGTCTGCCTGCCAGATGCCGCGCTTCACCTCCTCGACCCGCACCTTGAAATGCGCATGGCACGGGTTGATGTCGGACCATGTATTGAAGATGCCGATGACCGGCTTTCCCATGAAGTCGGTCCGCTCATAGCCCATCTGCAGCAGGCGCGACCGGTGGCCGAACGAGCGCAGGTCGTTCACGCCGAACCAGCGATGGCTGCGCAGGTTTTTCAGGCTTTTAGGCATCATTCCTCCGTCATGGCCGGATTGTGTTATCATTCCCGTCTAGATCATACAATCCCTGCTATTTACAAATTTGTTATACAATCTTATTCAGAGCGAAGCCGCAGCATAGGAGCTCTCCATGGTCGACAAGATTGCCGAGAAACTGGGCCGCACCGTCGTCGCCGTTCCGCCGGTGGCGTGGACGCGGACGCTGGATCTAGCCGAGAACCAGAACCGGCGCCTGATCGGCCACATAGAAGCAGGCGGCGTGGGCGCGCTGCTCTATGGCGGCAACGCCAATCTCTATCATTTCGATCTGGGGCGCTTCGCCGCGCTGATGGAACTGCTGACGGAGGCGCCGAGCGCAGCGACCGATGTCATCCCGTCCATCGGCCCGGATTTCGGCAAGCTCCTGGACGAGGCGACAAGCCTGCGCGACATGAACTTCGCTGGCGTGATGGCTCTGCCCATGACCTTCCCCACCCATCCCGAGGGCATCGAGAAGGCGCTCCGGGCCACAGCGGACCGGCTCGGCGCGCCGCTCATCCTCTATGTCAAGCGCGAGCACTATCTCGCCCCCGCGCGGATCGGAGCGCTGGTGGCCGACGGCGTGGTCAGCTTCGTCAAATATGCCGTCGAGCGCAATGAGCCGGCCGGCGACACCTATCTCGCCGATATCTGCAGTGCGATCGGCTCCGGCAATGTCGCGAGCGGCATGGGCGAGACGCCGATCCATGTCCACCTGCCGCAATACCGGCTGCGGACCTACACGTCGGGCGGCGTGTGCATCGCGCCGCGCGCGGCCATGAAGCTGCTTGCCGCTCATCGCGCTAAAGATGCCGAAACGGCCGGCCGTCTCGCTGTTCCGTTCCTCGCCTTCGAGAAGGTGCGCGCCGCGATCAACGGCTTCTCGGTGATGCACGACGCGGTGACGCTGGCGGGAATAGCCGACATGGGGCCGATCCTGCCCATGGCCGGCAACATCCCCGGGGACGAGCGGGAAAGGGTGCAGCACGCGGTCGACGCGCTTGTGGCGCTGGAAAGGACCTGCCAGAATCGAGCCTAGCACCAACGCAAACCGGACGAGGTGGCCTGCCCAATGAGCGAATTCGACCTTGTGGCCCCAGGCACTAAGGGGACAGCCGGCCGGACGCTCAGCGACGCGGTCTATCAGCGCATCTACGAGCGGATATCCAACGGTGAATGGCCCAAGGGCACCCGCCTCCTCACCGAGATCGAGCTGGCGGAACAGTTCGGGTCTCGCGCACGGTCATACGCGAAGCCCTGCTGCGGCTGCGCATAGACGGGCTCATCGCTTCCCGGCAGGGAGCGGGCACCCATGTGATCGGCGCGCCCAGCCAGCGCGTCATCGACTTCGCCGAGCCGGGCAGCGTCGCGGACCTGCAGCGCTGCTACGAATTCCGCGTCGGCGTGGAAGGGGAAGCGGCCTATCTCGCCGCTACCAGGCATTCTTCAGAACGCATCGCGGAGATCGAGGCGACGCTGGACGCCATGGAACGCTGCATCGCCGAGGACCGGCTGGGCGCGGAGGAGGACATCGCCTTCCACCTGGCGATCGCGCGGGCGACCGAAAACGACTATTACCAGCGCACCATCGCCTCGGTCACCAAAGCCATCCGCGTCGGGATGTCCATCGCGGCGACGCTCTCGAGCCGCCCTCCGCCCCAGCGTCTCGGCATAGCCATAGGCGAGCATCGCGGCGTGCTGGACGCCATCCGCGCCTCCGATCCCGACCTTGCCCGGGCTCGCATGCGCGCCCACATCGAAGGCGCTCGCAGACGCGTGTTTGTCGGAACCAGCTAACCGCGAATGCGACAACAGCAATTCAGCATCTCCGGCTGACGAGTTCAAATTAAGGACGCTGTATTCAGCCAGGTCTGGCCTCGCGTCAGGCAGGTTCACCTTTGACATACTGTGTCACGGCGACATCAAACGTGTTCACTTGCCATGGAACCAACAGGAACCTGCCGCATTTGCTGCCCCATTTTGCCTGCTAGCTGCCCTTCATCTACAAACGGGGCAAACCTAAAACATGACGACGAAAATAGCTGCGACCGCCGCGGCAACGCTGGCGGCCGGGCTGATGCTCGCCGCTTCCACGGGTTCGGCATCGGCGCAGTGCGGCCGCGCATCCTGGTACGCACTCCATTCCAAGACTGCGTCGGGCGAACGCATGAATCCATCCGCCATGACCGCTGCTCACCGCAGCCTGCCTTTCGGCACCAAAGTTCTGGTCACCAACAAGAAGAACGGCAAAAGCGTCGTCCTCCGCATCAACGATCGCGGTCCCTTCATCAAGGGCCGGGTGATCGACGTTTCCAAAGGCGCGGCGCAGAAACTCGGCTTCATCAGTGCCGGCCATACGTCGATCTGTTTCGATCGGCAGTAGACTGAGCAGACACGGACGGCAGCTCAGGCCGTCGTGTCCTTTATGATCTTCGTCCCTGCCCTATAGGGCCGGAGAGCGCCTTCCTTCCCCAGTTTTTTTGGCTGGCAGCAAAAGCGGGATAGGCTATCGCAGCAGCCTGTTCGCTGCGGTTTCGGCCATCGCATCGGCGAGGCTGAGACGCCATTGCGAGCGGCAATAGGCGCGGAAGTCGAAGCAGGGCAGGCCCGGACAGATCTCGAATTCGATGAGGTGCACAGTGTCGTCCTCCTCGACGCGGAAATCGAGCGAGAACACGTCGCGCAGGCCGAGCGCCTGCATCAGCCGGTCCGCGATCCTTCTGATCCTTTCATCGGCGAACGGTTGACTGTCGGCCACGGACGTTAACTCCGGCTCTGCATAAGAGCCCTGCGCCTTAGCGCTCGCGCCGGTGTCGCCATAAAGCGCGAGGCTGTCTTCCATAGTCTGGAAGTCGCCACCTGAATGGACGAAGGCGACGCCCAGCGCTTCGACGCCGGTTTCTGCTGTCAGTCCGAGAAAGCTCGCCCTGACATTGCGACCCTCCACATAAGGCTGCACGACGACATCGTCGCGGTAGGCGGAAAAAACCCGGCGGCTGAGTTCCAGCGCATGGTCCAGGTTCTGGCAGCGCGAATCCGGCCAGATGCCGATCTTGGCGCCGAGCCTGTTCGGCTTGACGAACCAGCCGGCAGCCGAGGCCGGAGGCTCCACCAGCCAAATTCCATCGCGCGCCAGGCCGCTCGGCGGCACCGGCAGGTCGAGCGGCTGCAGCACCGCGCCGGAGCGGAACTTGTCCTGGCAGAGCGCAAACAGCGAATCGTCCGCACCGATCGTCGGCAATCCGTTGAGGCGGGCAAGTGCCGGTCCAGCGCTGCCGCGGAAATAGGCGACGCCGTCGCTCAGCGTCCAGACAATTGAGCGTCCCGGATCGCAGCGCGGCAGTGTCGCCGAAGCCTCGTCGAGCTCCACTGGCATGAAGTCCAAGCCGCGCGCAGCACAGGCATGCGCGATCTCGTCGAACTCGAGCGCAAGATCGGTGCACTGCGCCAGATAGGATGAGATCTCCAGCGCCTGCCGCCCGGCGAAACCTTGGGTCGCCAGCCGTGTGCGGCAGGCTGCTTCCGGTTCGTAGATCAGCACCAGTCGCGGCCGCGCCATGTCGTTTCAGATCGACACTTTCGGCTCGAAGCGGCCGCGTACGGGCAAATCGATGAGGAAGGTCTTGCCCGCATGCGGGTCGGCGAGGCGCGCTTCAGCGTCTAGGCCCTTCCACGCCGAGGTCACGACCAGCCGCGCCGCATCGGGGCCGGCGAAGGCCGGGCAGGAGGACTGGCTGGCTGGAATCGAGATCGACCGCAAACGCCTGCCTTCGGGCGACCAGGCGTCAACGGAGCCTGCGCCCCAGCGCGCGTTCCACAGCACGCCGTCGGCGTCGACCACGGAGCCGTCGATCCAGCCTTCCTGGCCGCGCCAGTCGAGGAAGACGGCCGGCTCGCCCGAAGGCATGCCGGTCAGTGGATCGCAAGCGACCCGGAGGAGCAGGCCGGACGGCGTGTCAGTGAAATAAGCGATCGCGCCGTCGGGAGAGAAGCAGATCGAATTGGGGATCGCGATATCGGGGTAGAGCAGGCGGATCTCGCCGGCGCGGAACCAGTAGATCGCGCCTGTTTTGGGCCCCTCGTCCTTGGGCATGGTGCCGATCCACATCGACCCGGACGGGTGCACCCGCGAATCGTTGGAACGCGTCAGCGTATTGTCGGCTTCGAGCGGCGTATGGAGCGTCAGCGCGCCGGTCCGTACGTCGCGTAGATAAAGCCCGGTCTCGGCGACCAGCAATTGCCGGTCCGCATCGACGAAGGCGATGGCGCTCGCCATAAAGGGCAGGTCGTGCGCGATGGTGGCGCCGTCTAGAAACGCCTTCTCCATGAGCTTGCGGCCGACAATGTCGAACCAGAACAGCTTGCCGCTGCCGGGATCGTAGGACGGTCCCTCGCCGAGTTCGCAGGCGACATCGGAGAAGATCGAGACGGCGGGCTCAGCCATGGGACGACCGCACGAAGGCGGCGCGCCAGGCGCTGACCGCGGCCGCCGCGCGCTCACGCACCGCCGCGACGCTCATGCCGGGCGCAAACAGGCTGGAGCCGAGCCCGAATGTGCGCACGCCGATCTTCGCATAGTCGACGAAGTCCTTGTCCGAGACGCCGCCGACAGCGCCTACAACCGCGTCGGCCGGCAGCACCGCCATGATGGCGGCGATGCCCTTCGGCCCAAGCGCGCTGGCCGGGAAGAATTTCAGCGCCGACGCGCCGAGGCGCAGCGCCTGAAAGGCTTCGCTTGGCGTGAACACACCGGGCATGGTGACAAGTCCATGATGTGTGGCGCGATGCATGACGGCGGCGTCGATGTTGGGGCTGACCAGCAGCCGGCCGCCGGCATCGGCGAGACTGTCCACCTGCTCGGCGGTCAAAACCGTGCCGGCCCCGAGCAGCGCTGAAGACGGCAACGCCGACACGATGCGCTCGATCGAAGTGAACGGGTCGGGCGAGTTGAGCGGCACTTCGATCGCCTCGATGCCCGCCTCGTAGATAGCCGAGGCCATGTCGACAGCCTCTTCGGGGCGCAGGCCGCGCAGGATCGCCACCAGGCCGTGGGCGAGCTTTGGAAAGGGCGCGCGTTCGGTCATGCCGTCGCTCCTGCAGGCTCGGCCATGCCGAGATGGCGCGCCGCGGCGTAAAGGCCGGCACGCACCGCCTCGTCAGCCTCGACTGGCCGGATTTCGATACCCGCAAGGCCGAGCGCCGCCTCGTAGAGCGGGCGCAGAGCCCCTGACGCGACTAGGACGACCGGCGCTCCGGGCCTAGTGAAGCGGCGAGACGCGGAAGCGACTTCCGCGCCAATGAGCAGGCCGGACAATGCGGCCGCCGCCTGGTCGGCCTGAAGGTCGAGCAGCAGGGTCGAGGCGCGGATGCGGAAAAGTCGGGCGCTGACATCGCCAGGTTCGGACAGGCTGTCCTGGCACCAGCGCCGGAAGAGCGGGTCCGTTGCGGAGACGGCATGCGACTCCGCGCCAAGCGAGTGGCTGAGGATCGAGTGGCCTGCCAGCACGGAGAAGAGCTCACCGGTCATGTAGGTGGCGAAGCCGGCGATGGAGCCGCCGGAGATCTCAACCCATTTGGAATGCGTGCCCGGCATGCAGACAATATGGGTATCTGAGCCGAGCAGGCTGGCGATGCCCGCAAGCTGGGTTTCCTCGCCGCGCATCACATCGGGTGAAGCCGGATCGCGCTGGGCGACGCCAGGCAGGATGCGGATATCGCGCTGCGAACCGGGGATGGAGGCTGCGCCTGCGAATATACCCTGCATGGAAGCGGGGACGGCGACATAGGGCGCCTCGACCCAGCCCTGGCGCGAGCCCGCCATGCCGCAGATGATCGCGGGCAATTCGGCCGGCGCGCCCATGGCGGCAAGATGTCCTTCGAGGATGCGCGCAAAACCGTCCGGCCGGGCGGCGAGCATTCCCTCGTCGCTGCGGCGTTCGGCCAGCACGCTGCCGGCCTCGTCGAGCAGCCAGATACGCAGGCGCGATGTTCCCCAGTCGACGGCGGCGATGCGGGCCCTCACAGGTAGCCACCATCGACGATCAGCGTCTGCGCCGTCAGCATGAGAGAAGCGTCCGACGCCAGGAACAGGCAGGGGCCGACCATATCCTCGGGCTTCATCACCTCGTGGATGCACTGCTTGGCGACATGCGCCGAAAGCGCCTCGTCGGTGACCCAGTGCGTGCGCTGGCGCTCGGTGATCACCCAGCCCGGCGCGATCGCGTTGACGCGGATGCCGTCCGGGCCGAGCTTTCCGGCAAGGCCCTTGGTCAGTCCAATGATGCCTGCCTTCGCCGCGGTGTAGGACGGCATGTCGGGATGGTTGATGAGGAAGGAGGTCGAGGTGAAATTGATGATGGAGCCGCGGCCGGCCTCTTTCATGCCCGGCGCGACCGCCTGGGCGGTGAAGAAATGCGGGCGCAGGTTGATCGCCTGGTTCTCGTCCCAAAACTCGGGGGTGACGTCCGCGACGGCATGGCGCTGGTCGAAGGCGGCATTGTTGATCAGCACCGTCACCGGACCATGCGCGGCTGCCGCGCGGGCTACGGCCGCGCGCAACGCCTCGACATCGCGCAGGTCGCATTTCAGGAACAGCGGCCGCGCGCCAGCGCTTTTCTCGACCGCGTCGCACAGCGCCTCGCTGGCCGTTTCGGCGATGTCGATGAAGGCGACCTTGCAGCCCTGCAGGGCGAAGCCTTCGGTGAGTGATGCGCCTATGCCCGATCCGCCGCCGGTGATGAGGACCGATACGCCTTTGAGGTCGGGAAATCTGGCCGATGGCATCATGTGGACATGTTCCGTGCGCTGCGCCGCTGGTTTAGCAGAAACGCAAGCCGGTTCAAGGCGACGATGTGCGGAGCCTAGATCGCCTTGGCGCGCGATGCGCCGCGGAAGGAATCGCGGAGGTAGCCGAGCGTGGCGTCGGCATCGACCGGCTTGCCGAAGAAATAGCCCTGCCCGCCGCCACAGCCGAACTCAACCAGCCTGTCGGCCTGGGCCTCCTGCTCGATGCCTTCGGCGACCACCTCCATGCCGAGGCCTTCGCACATGGCGAGGATGGCGCGGATGATGTGCTCCGATGGCCGGTCGTCGAGGATGGAAGACACGAAGGCGCGGTCGATCTTGAGCTTGTCGAAATGGAATTCGCGCAGGCGTCCGAGCGAGGACTGGCCCGTTCCGAAATCGTCGAGCGACACCCGGATGCCGCAGCGGCGCAGGTCGTCGACGATCTTCTCCGCCGAGGCAGGGTCGGTCATCAGGCCGGTTTCGGTGATCTCGATCTCGAGGCGGCGCGGGTCGAAGCCGGTCCGGTCGAGGATAGCCAGAATGTGCAGGCCGGTGTTCTGGTCGACAAGCTGCGAGGGCGACAGGTTGAACGACAGGAAAAGATCGCTTGGCCAGTTGCGGGCAGCCTCCGTCGCCTTGCGCAGCACCAGCTGCGACAGCGGTCCGATTATGCCGCGTTCCTCGGCGATCGGAATGAAAACTGCTGGCGAAACGAAGCCGAGATCGCGGTCGGTCCAGCGGGCCAGCGTTTCGAAGCCGATGGTGCGGCGGTCTTTCAGGTCGACGATCGGCTGAAAATGCGGCTCCACTTCGCCCGCCGAAACGGCGCGGCGCAGCGCCTGCTCGATGCGGGTCACGCGTTTGGCCGCTTCCTCCATTTCGCGCGTGTAGACGACGACGCGCCCGCGGCCCGAACGCTTGGCGTGGTAGAGAGCGGTCTCGGCCTTGTTGACCAGCACTTCCGTCGTCTCGTCGCCGGAAGAAAACAGCGAGCAGCCCACCGACGCGGACAGCCTGGCGGTGCGCTCGCCGACATCGTAGGGCGCCGACAGTATCTCGATCAGCATCCTGGCCTTTTCGGCGGCGGCTTCCTCGGAAAACACCATCGGATAGAGAAACGCGAATTCGTCGGCCCCTATCCGGGTCACGGCGGAATGCCCGTCCATGGACGCGCGCAGGCGCATGGCGACCTGCACCAGAATGTCGTCGCCCGCTTTGCGGCCGAAAAGATCGTTGATCGGCTTGAAGCCGTCGAGATCGAGAATGCCGACGGTGAAGGGCGCCGGATCTTCGGCGCGATCACTGATCAGACGGTCGACCTTGTCGAAGAATCGCCGGTCGTTGCCGAGACCGGTGAGCGGGTCGGTGAAGGCAAGATCGGAGTTGTCTCTGGTCTGGCCGAGGCCGAACGGGGGCTTCATCTGTATTCCTGGCGTTCACAATGTGCCGAGACCATGGCAGCAAACCGTTTAGGAAGCGTATCCCGGGCAGATGCGTTTTGGTCGCAAATGCCGTCTTGCACTGACGCTGGGTCAGGCGAATTCAGTTCCGGGCTCGCACCCGGTAAAGCCGGAGCGGCTGGTTGGCGCTAGTGTCGACTAGCTCCAGCCAATCCGGCGCATCGCCATTGAGGAGCATCGCTAGAAATCCATCGGGCGATTCCTTGGCGTAAATCCCGCTCTCCGTGTTGGCGGGGCAAACGGCGACTAGGCCGACCTGATGGTGCTCGATAATCGTCCGCGCCTCATCGGGGGAGCCTGTGTGCGCGTCGAGAGCCAGCCTGTAGCCCTCTACATTGCGGTGATATGGGCCGGAAAGAGACCGGTGTTCGCTGTAGGCTAAAATCGGCGAGCCGAGATTGGAGATCGCAAGAACCATTGCTTCCGGCAATTGGGCCAGCGCCGCATAGTCCTGGCGGCGTTCGCAATACCCGGCGGCCGGGTCTTCTGCCGCGTTTGGTGCATTTCGTTCCAGAGCGACGGCGGCGGCCGCCGCCGCGCCGGTCCAACTCGCATTCAGCGAAACGAGCCACACGGCGATCATCTTGGCCGAAACCCATGCCGAGCGGCTGACCTCCGCCCGCTGCCGCCAGGTTGCTATCCAGGCCGACAGCGGAATGACCGCGAAAGCGATGGAAAAGGTCGAGCCCCGCACCTGCCAGACGCTGACCGCGAAGGCGGCGGCGAGAACCGCGCCGACAAGAATGTCGGGCCGGCGCCAATGCCTGCCGCGAAGCGAAACCGCCATCCAGACAAGGCCGATAAGCGGCGTCGTGTAGCGTGCGATGACCGCGCCGGGCTCGGAAGCTATCAGCGTGAACAGAGACTTGGCTTCGGACACATGGTCGAGCCAGTCCTTGCGCAGCCTTTCGTCAAGCATGGAATAGGGATCGGAGATGCATTGCGGGAAAACCAGAAGCAGGACCGCGCCGACCGCGCCGCCAAGCAGACCCAGCGAGATCAGCCGCCGGGCACGCGTCGGGCTCGCGGCTTCGATCGAAGCGACCGCGGCAAGCCCGAGGCCGGCGAGCGCCGCAACCGCGAACTGCACGACCGAAAAGGCGTCGCACTGCGCGACCGCCCAGCTGGAGGCCGGAACGGTGACGAGGAACGCCAGCGCCGCGACGCCGGCAAAGCCCAGTCCGAAATTTCTGGCGATTTCCGCATCACCCTTGCCGCCGAATAGGAACAGCCCGGCCACGCAGAGGCCGATTACGGCGACGTAGGGCGCGGTCTCCATGCCGACCGCCAGCATCAGGGCGGCGCAGGCGCCGGAAAGCAGCGCCGCCGGCCGTATTCCGGGCGCTTCAACCAGCAGACACAGGCTGGCAGACGACAGCATGAGCTGCACATTGTGGTGGTCGAGTGCGCCGGGCGCGTAGACGCCGATGAAGTGCAGGGCGGCGGCGCCGATGACGACGGAGGGCAGAACCGCCGGCTCGCCGCCGAAGAGGCGCGAGACGCGCACGATGAAGAAAAGCGTAAGGCAGAAAAGTAGGGCGGGCCACAGGATTTGCGCCGCGGTTTCGGCAATGGCCATGCTGCCGGTGAGGGCCGATCCGGCGATGATGATGGCAGCGATAGGCCCGTCAACCAGACGCGACCAGTGCATGGCAAAACCGCCTTCCGGGCCCATGCGGTCCTGGTTGAGGTCGAACCAGCCCTGCCCGCCTATCAGGTCGCGAACCTGGACGAGGCGCATCAGGCTGTCATTGTCGCCGCGAAAATTGACGAGCGTCTCGAAACCGCCGACCGCATGCAGGGCCAGCACCACGATCGTCGCGATCACGGCCAAGCCGATTTCGGTTTTCAGGCCGGTCGCGGCCGGACGGTTCTCTGCATTCATGGATAGGGTACCCCAGCCCGCCTGTTGAGCGAATCTACGGCAACGGCTTCAACAAACGGTAAATCCGGTGATTTCCGCCCCGGCTATCGGCCGGGGGCGGCCGCAGCGAAGGCCCACCGCGACGACAGCAGGTAGCTGGCGACGCTAGACGCCACGGTGATCGCGACGGACATGGCAAGCGGCGGCATCTGCAGATAGATCACCAGAACATGGGCAAGGCCGCCCGACATCAGCGCACATCCCACCTGGATGATGAAATAGCGCGGCAAAGCGTGGCTGTGGCGATGTCGTGCGCCGAACGTCCAGGCCCGCTGCGCCGTGTAGGCGACCGCGAACGCCGTCGCGTAGGCGACGACGCTGCCAGCGAAGGGCGGCGTCCCCATCGTCACGAGCACATAGGACAGCACGACCATGATCGCCGCGGCGCCGATGCCGACCACCGCGAACCGGACATGCTGCGCGCCAAGCGCAGTCCGGAACCGGGCGCTCACGGAGCGTCTTCCGGCGTCTGGCCGGCCGCGCACTCGCTTCTGCGCTTCACCGGGATTTCCAGCACTCCGAGCAGGAAAGCGGAGAAGAACACCTGCAACGCGATGACGATGAGCGTCAGGCCAAGCACAACCACGCGGGGAATCTCCGGGCTAAGCAGCGGGCCGAAGCCGAGGCTAGCCCAGGAAAGTATGGCGTATCCGAAGAACATCGCGCCCGCCAGAAGCAGGATGCCGGCATTGATGGCGAGCCGGTCGGTGCTGACATGCCGCATCAGCCAGTCCGACCGGGTATTGCTGGGCAGGATGCCTGTGATCTCGGCGTAATAGCGCGACAGAATGCCGAACGTGACGAGCTGGACGCCCGTGACGATCATGAAACACGCCGCCACGAAGGTGTTGAGGTCGAGCGACAGATTGTCGGCGAGATAGAGCGGGCCGAAGAAAAGTAACATGGAGAGCAGCACGCCCAGGCCGCAGAGTGACAGGCCTGGAATGACGAAGAGCCAGCGCGGATTGTACATAAGCAGGAATTTCAGGTGCCGCCAGCCGTCGCGCCATGTCTTCAGATGAGGCGCCCGGCTACGGCCATCCGGCTTCAGCGTGGTCGGGACCTCTTCCGTACGCAGGCCGGCAAGCGCGCTACGCACCACCATCTCGCTAGCAAATTCCATGCCCGTGGTGCGCAAGTTCAGGCCTCTTATGCTTGCGGTGTTGAAGCCGCGCAGGCCGCAATGAAAATCGCCGAGATCGATCCTGAAGAACAGCCGGCCGAGATAGCTCAGCACCGGATTGCCGAGATACCTGTGCAGCGCCGGCATGGCGCCGGCTTCGATGCCGCCCCTGAAGCGGTTGCCCATGACCAGTTCGGCGCCGCCGCGCAGGCGCGACAGGAAGGCGTCAAGTTCACTGAAATTGTAGCTGTCGTCGGCGTCGCCCATCACCACGTAGCGCCCGCGGGCCGCCGCTATGCCGCCGAGCAGTGCCGCGCCGTAACCCTTCTGCGGCACCGGCACGACCCGCGCGCCGAGACCCGTCGCGATCCGCTGCGACCCGTCCGTGCTGCCGTTGTCGGCGATCAGCACCTCGCCGGAGATGCCTGCCCTGCACAGGAAATCCTGCGCCTTTCCGATGCAGACGGCGATCGTCTCCGCCTCGTTCAGGCACGGCATCAGTATGGTCAGTTCCATTTCGCCCGCTGTGCTGGCGTTTATCGGGGTGACGGCGTTCATCGCGGCCTCGGGTCTGCCTTCGGCGCGTCCGCGCCGGATTCTTCGGGTCACGCATAACCAACAATGATGTTTTCCGCGTTAACGCCTGTGTCGGCGCGAGGTTCGGCCCGGCCGCTTGCCGGCGCCCGCCATTGATGCTGGGTTCAAAATGTCTCGATTGGCAGGCCGCGGCCAAGCCTGTACATGCTCTTGGCTAGAACCGCCTACCGCCGGAGATCGTCGATGCCGCTCAATATCGCCTTGCAGATGGACCACATATCGACCGTGTCGATTGCCGGCGACACCAGCTTTGCGCTTGCGCTCGAAGCGCAGCGGCGCGGGCACAGGCTGTTCCACTATACGCCCGACCGGCTGTCGATGATCGGCGGCAAGGTGTTTGCCCGCATCGAGGAGCTTCAGGTACGCGACGAGAAGGACAACCACTTCACGCTCGGCGAACCTTTGCGCACCGATCTTTCGGCAATAGACGTGATCCTGCTTCGCCAGGATCCGCCCTTCGACATGAACTACATAACCACGACGCATATTCTGGAGCGCATCCATCCGAAGACGCTTGTGGTCAATGACCCGGCCTGGGTACGCAACAGCCCGGAAAAGATCTTCGTCACCGAATTTCCCGACCTGATGCCGGAAACGCTGATCACCAAGGACGTGCGGGAAGTGGACGCGTTCCGCCGCGAATTCGGCGACATCATCGTCAAGCCGCTCTACGGCAATGGTGGCGCCGGCATTTTCCACCTGCATGAGGCAGACCGCAATCTCGCCTCCCTGCTCGAAATGTTTGCCCAGATGTTCCGCGAACCGTTCATCGTGCAGCGCTACCTCAAGGAAGTGCGTGCCGGCGACAAGCGCATCATCCTGATCGACGGTGAAGCCGTCGGTGCGATAAACCGCGTGCCGGCTGAGCACGATTCCCGCTCCAACATGCATGTCGGCGGCCGCGCCGAGAAAACCGCGCTGACCGAGCGCGAGCGCGAAATCTGTGCTCGCATCGGCCCGTCGCTCAAGGAGCGCGGCTTCGTCCTCGTTGGCATCGACGTCATCGGCGACTACATGACCGAGATCAACGTCACCTCGCCGACCGGTATACGCGAGGTCAAGAGGTTCGGCGGCGCCGACATCGCCGCGTTGTTCTGGGACGCCGTGGAAGACAAGCGGCGCTGACCGGCGGCCGAGGCTAGTGTTTGCATCGCCACATCATGCCGAGACCGGCTGCATCTAAAGCGTGCAATTGTTCCTGTCTTGTTCTTGCTTTGGTCTGGCGATTATATATTTGACAAACCCAATTCCCTAACGTAAGTTGATGGAACGTTGAGGGAACCAACCATGTCCGTCCTGTCGAAGCCCTACTTCCATAACGAAGCCGCCGCCTTCGAGCATGTCGAGGCGATGCTTTGGCCGCAGGGTCCGGTCTGCCCGAAGTGCGGTTCGATGGACAAGCACTACAAGCTGGTCGGCGTCCGCTCCAAGGCTTCCAAGAAGCACCCGGAAGGCGTCGACCGCCACGGCCTCTATAAGTGCGCCGCCTGCCGTTCGCAGTTCACCGTCCGCATGGGCACGATTTTTGAGGAAAGCCATTTACCGCTGCACAAGTGGTTACAGGCAATCCACCTTATGTGCTCCAGCAAGAAGGGCATCAGCAGCCATCAGCTTCACCGCGTTCTGGAATGCACCTACAAGACCGCGTGGTTCCTGTCGCATCGCATCCGCGAAGCCATGCGCTCGGATGACTTCACGCCCATGGGCGGCAACGGCAAGACGGTTGAGGTTGACGAAACCTACATTGGCCGTCTGGCTGACGTTCCGGTCAACAAAGGCACGGCGCACAAGAATATCGTTCTGACGCTTGTCGAGCGCGGCGGCATCGCCCGTTCCTTCCATATCGACACCACGGCGGTCGCCCGCGTCGTTCCCATCGTCAACGCAAACATCGCCAAGGAAAGCGCGTTCATGACCGACGAAGCCCGCCAGTACGTCACGGTCGGCAAGACGTTCGCCATGCACGGTTCTGTCGAGCACGGCAAAGGCGAATACGGCAAAGCTGGCGGAGTCAACACGAACACCGTCGAAGGCTTCTATTCGATCTTCAAGCGCGGCATGAAGGGCGTTTACCAGCATTGCGCCGAACACCACCTGCACCGCTATCTGGCTGAATTTGACTTCCGCTACTCCAACCGAACGGCCATGGGCGTTGAAGATCAGGAGCGCGCGGCCCGTGCGCTCAAAGGCTTCGTTGGCCGTCGCCTCACCTATCAACAGCCTGCTTGAAACGAAGGCAAAGTACCGACGAAAGCCGGTGCAGCTATCGCTTCCACTCTGGAAATATTCGAAACGGAAGCGGAACAAGCCTTAATTTCCAAAGGCTCCGAATTTTGTGGAAACCCCGAATCAGGTGCGCTATATTATGGGTGCGAGTGACACGGTGAATCTCCATGCCGTAGCCCGCCCATAACGCAGGTGGCGCGGGTGCCATGTGAGGGATTAGCTTTGGAGTCCTCACCTCGCAAATAAAGGGGCGCTTCGGTGCCCCTTTTACTTTTGTGGCCGTACCAGTCGGCCCTTCTTAAGCCGCCGCACGTATTCATCGTTCCGAATTTTGTGGAAAGTCGAGATCCAAATTTCGTGGCGCTCCGATGTCGTTTTAACCGCCAGATGGAAAATCTTTCCGAAAACATTCTGGTCGTCATAGAAAAACGACAGAGCGCCATTTCGGTCTTGGACCACAGCACCTAGATCGGCGGCGATTGGTATCATCGGCATCTGGAATGCTGTGAGTTTGTGCTTAAATACAAGCTTTGGTGCTACGCCGGGATGAATGAGGATTCTGTCCTCTTTCGCGCCCAAAAGGTTCACAAACTCAGGAGCCAGGCGACAAACCCGGATAGGCTCCAGGAAATCGCCATTGGCGAAACGATGCCACTCAAGAGGGCCAAGAATTGACAAATACCAAACCCGCCGAACCGACTCAGATCGACAAGTTTAAATCAGCCGCTCGCGAACTGGAAACCGACCAGTCCGAGGAAGCGTTCGATCGCGCGTTGAAGAAGATCGCTAGGCCCAATTCGAGGGAAGCCGCCGACAGGCGTGCAGTTGATGAGGCCAAGACGGCGCGCGCAAAGAAGATCGCGAAAGCGCCGCCGAAGGATGACAAGCCGAAGAAGGCCGCGACCTAGTGCTTACGCGGCTTCTCAATTTGAACAGGCACTAGCGCCGAAAGTGCCAACTCCGCAAACGATGGCGGAAGGTCACCCTTAGCTACCTTGCCTGACAAGTAGCCCTTGAACTTGCCCCCTTCGAGGTATTCGTCCTGCAGCCATTCCCTGTATGCGCCAAGCGCCGGGAGCGGGTAGCACCAAGATTCCTGCGGGTTCGACTTCGATTGAGGATGGTCGTCGGGGTAGCGGTGCGGGTACTTCTGGCGTGGACCGTACAGCTCAGAAAGATTGTGCTCTTCCCAGTATTTCGACCAATGCTGGCCAATCGAGATGTCTACGACGAACTTCTCACCAATCTCGGCTCCCGCCACGATCAACTCGTAAATGACGGTGTGGGCTTCATTGAAAACATGAAAATGACCCTTCGGCGCGGATTGGTGGTTCAGCGCTAGCCGCTCATGCCACTTGGCGAAGCGGTCCTTTCCATGCTGCGACGCGGGATCATAGCCGACCTGACTGTAGATCATCTCACGTAAGCGGGAACCGGCGAGAATGCGGTAATTATCGCGCGCCTTCTCCGAAACGTTCACGCCCGCATCGATGGCGTAGTATTCCATGATCGCGAGACTGACATCGGTCGGATAGCAGTAGTGCGTCACGCCCTTATGCACGACTTCAATGTGAGCGGTCGGCGGCACCTTTCCCACCTTTGCGAGGATGGCTTTTATGCGCTGAATACGCGGTTTTTGATCGACCTCGTTCCACAGGCTGCTGATCGTCCCAATATGCGCGTTCTGAACGTCGCAAAGGGCGGCCAAACCACGCTGGTTGAGATAGGGGGTTCCGTCCGACAGGACACCCATAACAATGCCGTCAATCTCGCGTTCTCGCGCGATAGCCAGCGGCAAACTGGGCTGATTTCCTTTCACGTCATTTTTGGAGATCTTCTGCGATAACGCATTGATTTTAACTGTCATTTAGGTGATTTCCTCACGCCCAATCGACTCAATCGTCGATCCCCTTTGACGCAAGGTAACACAACTTTAGCGATTCGTGATACAGTGAGAGTTTCCCTCGAATAGCTAGATTCGATACACGCCCTGATAGGTGCTATGGTCCCTTCCTTTGGGGAGGGAAGGGCAATGGCAGTCTATATCGTCACCTATGATCTCAACGCGCCGAAGAAGGACTATGCACCGCTTCTGGCTGCGGTACGAAAATACATCCACTGCTACGCGCTAAAATCGGCTTTCTTCATCGACACGGTGGAAACCGAAATGACGGTCGCCACCAAGCTGATGAAATTGGTCGATGCCAATGACTCGCTTTACGTCATGGAAATCTCGCAGCGCTGGGCGGCTAATCGGAAGATGGCATGCACGGAATGGCTGACGAGTGCGGCGCGATCTTGGGGGAAGAAGTCGTAGCCACCCCGTAGGGCATCCCGTCCACATGAACTAACAGCCCAAGCGCCTTCGCTATGTAGTGGAGGATCGTGAGTTTCATCGTTCTTGCTCCTGTGCTGGAATTGAAAACGGCCCGCCTTGTGGAAGGGCGAGCCGTCTATGTTTCAGCGCTGGTCGTGACCATAGCGCCGGTGCTGGGTTTGTCAAATATATAATCGCCTTTGGTCTGAAAACTATGCTTGTCTGACGCAGGGTCATTCGTGATCGGGCTGCGGGGCGCAGCCTGCTTTGGGGGACGGCATGGTTTCGCGCGTACGCACTGTTGCGTTCCAGGGCATCGAGGCCGTTCCCGTCGACGTCCAGGTCATGATTGCACCGGGCAAGGTCAACATGCACATCGTCGGCCTGCCGGACAAGGCGGTGGCCGAAAGCCGCGAGCGGGTGCAGGCGGCGCTGCATGCCTCGGGCCTCTCCATGCCCTCCAAGAAAGTGACCGTCAATCTGGCGCCGGCCGACCTTCCGAAGGAAGGCAGCCACTACGATCTGCCGATAGCGCTAGGGCTGATGGCGGCGCTCGGCGCGATACCCGGCGATGCATTGGCGGGGTACGTCGTTCTCGGCGAACTGTCGCTCGACGGCACCATAACCGCCGTCTCAGGCGCGCTGCCGGCCGCGATCGGCGCCAATGCCGACGGCAAGGGACTGATCTGCCCGGCGGCATCCGGGCCCGAAGCCGCCTGGGCCGGCGCCGATATCGACATTCTGGCGCCGCGCAGCCTCATTGCCATCGCCAATCATTTTCGCGGCACCCAGGTCCTGACGCGGCCGGTGGCGAGCGTGCATGCGCCCGCCCGTGACCTGCCTGATCTCGCCGACATAAAGGGCCAGGAAACCGCCAAGCGGGCGCTCGAGGTCGCCGCGGCCGGAGGCCACAATCTGCTGATGGTCGGCCCACCCGGCTCAGGCAAATCGATGCTGGCGCAGCGCCTGCCGTCAATCCTGCCGCCGCTCAGTCCGCGCGAACTCCTGGAAGTTTCGATGATCGCTTCGATTGCGGGCGAGCTCAGCGGCGGCAAGCTCACCGACCGGCGGCCTTTCCGCGCGCCGCATCATTCCGCGTCGATGGCGGCGATGGTGGGCGGCGGCCTGCGTGTGCGACCCGGCGAAGTGTCCCTGGCGCATAACGGCGTGCTGTTCCTCGACGAGTTTCCGGAGTTCTCGCCGCAGGTGCTGGATTCGCTGCGCCAGCCGATAGAGGCGGGCGAGTGCATGATCGCGCGCGCCAATCACCGCGTCACCTATCCGGCGCGCATCCAGCTCATCGCGGCGATGAACCCGTGCCGCTGTGGCATGGCCGGCGAGCCGGGCTATCGCTGTGCGCGAGGGCCGCGCTGCCTGACGGATTATCAGGCGCGTATTTCAGGCCCGCTGCTTGACCGCATCGACTTGCGCATCGAAGTTCCCGCCGTCTCGGCATCCGACATGATCCGGCCGGGGAGGGCTGAGGCGAGCGAAACAGTCGCGGCGCGCGTTGCGATGGCGCGCGCCATCCAGCAGGAGCGGTTCGCGCGGCTTTGCCCACGAGCGCCGACCACCAACGCCCATTGCCCGACTGCGACGATCGAGGAGATTGCGGCGCCCGACGCGCATGGCCTGGCGCTGTTGCGCGACGCCAGCGAAAAACTCGGCTTTTCCGCCCGCGCCTACCACCGGGTGCTGAAAGTCGCGCGGACGCTCGCCGATCTCGATGCGAGCGAGACGGTCGGCCGTATCCATCTGGCGGAGGCGATCTCCTACCGCATCGCCGGCGAGAGGCTGGCGCAGGCGGCTTAGCTATCCCTCCCCACAAGGGCCTGTTGCGCAATTCCGGCGTTCGCAAATGTTCCTGAAACGTCCTGGAATCTTTTGGAGAACATCCCAGAATCGGAGCGGGAAAACGTCGTCCGGTTTTGGAATTGTGCAACAGGCCCCACAAGGGGGAGGGATCGTCAGCGTCACGTTCCAATCATATGCGATTGCCCTGCCTTGAGGGGGTAGTCGAATTTGGAAAGATGCGTCCTTCGAGGCTCGCTGCGCTTGCACCTCAGGATGAGGAAGGCTGAGCAGAGGCGATCCCGGAGCCCTCACGGTGAGGTGTGAGCCCCAAGGACCGCCTGGCAAAAAGGCGAGCTTCGAATCACAGGCGACAAGCGCCATGTCAAAACTACCCGTCGGCGCGCACCTGCTGGCGCTGCGAGCCAAGCCCTTCGATGCCGAGTTCGACCACGTCGCCAGCCTTGAGATAGCGCGGCGGCTTCATGCCCATGCCGACGCCGGGCGGCGTGCCGGTGGAGATGACGTCGCCAGGCAGCAGGGACATGAACTGGCTGAGATAGGAGACGAGGAAGGCCGCGCCATAAACCATGGTCTTGGTCGAGCCGTCCTGCATCGTCTCGCCGTTGACCTTCAGCCACATAGGCAGGTTCTGCGGGTCCGGCACCTCGTCTTTGGTCACCAGCCACGGGCCGGTCGGGCCGAACGTGTCGCAGCTCTTGCCCTTGGTCCACTGGCCCTGCCGCTCGGCCTGGAAGGCGCGCTCGCTGACGTCGTGGACGACGCAGTAGCCGGCAACGTGGTCCAGCGCCTCGGCCTCGGAGACATATTTGGCTTTCCTGCCGATGACGATGCCGAGTTCGACCTCCCAGTCGGTCTTCTGCGAGCCGCGCGGGATCAGGAGATCGTCATTCGGGCCGACGATCGCCGAGGTCGCCTTCATGAAGATGATCGGCTCCGGCGGCACGGTCGCGCCGGTCTCGGCGGCGTGGTCGGAATAGTTCAGGCCGATGCAGATGAATTTTCCGGTGCCCGCAACGCACGGGCCAAGGCGCTGGCTGCCGTCGACCAGCGGCAGGGTATTGGAATCAAGGCGCGCCAGGCTTTCGAGCGATGCCGGATCGATCGCCTTGCCGGCGACATCGGCTAAATGCGCCGACAGGTCGCGGATATTTCCATCCGCGTCGATCATGCCCGGCCGCTCGTTTCCGGCCTCTCCGTATCGAACCAGTTTCACATCAAACTCCTTTGGGATCAGATCGTCATGCCGCCGTCGACGGCATAGGCTTGGCCGGTAGTATAGGTCGCACCGGCGAGATAGACGGCGAGGTCGGCGATTTCCTCGGGCGTGCCTAGGCGGCCCATCGGCTGGCGCGCGATGAAGGCCGCGCGGGCCTGTTCATAATCGCCCTGCGCCCGCATCCGGCCTTCCAGCGACGGGCTCTCGACCGTGCCGGGGCAGATGGCGTTGCAGCGTATGCCCTGGCCGACGAAATCGGCCGCGACGGACTTGGTCAGGCCGATCACGGCGGCTTTGGTCGTGGAATAGGCGAAGCGGTTCGGCACGCCCTTCATGCTCGAAGCGACCGAGGCCATGTTGATGATCGCCCCGCCGCCGCGCGCGATCATGCCGGGCAACACGGCGCGGATGGTCCGCACCATGGATCTCACATTGAGGTCGAAGGCAAAATCGAGATCGCCCTCCTTCATGTCCAGGATCGAGCCGGCATGGACGAAGCCGGCGCAGTTGAACAGCACGTCGATGCCGCCGATATCGGCCAGCGCCGCGGCGACGGCATTGTCGTCCAGGACATCCAGCCTGCTGACGGATATGCCGTCCTCGCGCCCAAGCTCGCCGAGCAGCTTCTCGTTGATGTCGGTGGCGTGCACCTGGGCGCCGGCGCGAGCGAAGGCGAGTGCGGTCGCGCGGCCTATCCCTTGCGCCGCTGCGGTCACCAGAACCGTCTTGCCCGCCAGATCTCCCGTCATCGCAATTCTCCGCACGCGGTGGCAGAGCCCGGCGGGCTCCCAAGTTTCGGCGCATCAACTCGTTCGGCAGGTTCGCAGCGTTCGCCCGCGGACCCCGGTTCGGGCCCATGCTCTAGTTTCTCCGCGGCGGCCCGTCAACGCGACCGAGGCCGCCGCGAGGAAATCCGTTGCTCCGCGCGACGGATTTTTTCGTGGTCCAGCCTTGCGGCCGCCGGTTCGGCAACGGAGGGCGCGCCGGCATCCCGCAAGCGCTACACTTGGCATATGATGCGCGCGAAGAAGCGGTCGCGCGGATTGTATTGCGGCCGGAAGCCGGAGAATTTCTGGTCCATGACTTTCAGCGATGTCACGCCCTCGATCGGAAATGTGCGGAAACCGATGCCGCTGCCGCCGGCCGTCTGGACCGCCGAGAGGACGAGGTCGTCATGCTCGTCGTAGCCCAGGATGAAAGGCTCCGCGATCCTCGCCTCACCCTTGTAGGTGAAGGAAAGCAGACGGCGTTGCGCGATGGCTCCGCAGATCACATCGACAACGGCCATTTGCGCCTCCCTCGACCCGTGGGATTACGCCACGCCCGACTCGCTCACACCGCGGCGCGAAGCATCGACGCTCCACGCGCCCGGTCCCGCGACGAACAGATAGAGGTAGATGAAGCAGTACAGGATCGCGGCATCACCCATATTGTTGACGGGGAAGAAGTTCTGCGGCGCATGCGCCATGAAGTAGGCGACGGCCATGAAGCCTGACAGGATGAACGCCACCGGCCGCGTCAGAAAGCCGATCAGGATCAGAAAACCGCCGAACGCCTCCAATATGGCGGTGACCAGCGTCATGCCGTCCAATCCGCCGGCTCCGCCCTCCATGGACGGCGGGAATCGATCAGCTTCTGCGTGCCATGCTCGATGAACAGCAACGCCGTCATGATGCGCAGCACGCCAAGCGCGTACGGCTGATAGCGGAAGAGATTGTCAAGCATTGCAGGTCGCCTCCTTCGGAACGGTTTTCCGCGAGTCAGCCCGCCGCACTCACCCGGACGAGGCGATATATGGCAAGGCTCGCTGAAAAGGACAGGCCGGACGCAACGCTCCGCCCGCCGGCACGTCAGCCGACGAAGGCGCGCTCGACGACGAAGGCGCCGGGATGGCTCAAGGAGCCCTCGACGAAGCCGAGGCTTTCGACCAGTTCCTTGGCGTCCTTCAGCATGTGCATCGAGCCGCAGATCATGACGCGGTCGGTCTCGGGATCAAGCTTCTCGATGCCGAGGTCCGCATAGAATTTGCCCGAGCCGATCAGCGCGGTGATGCGGCCCATGAAGTCGGACGGCTCGCGCGTCGTCGTCGAATAGAGCGTGACGCGGCCGGCGGTCAGTTCGCCGATCAGCGGATCGTTTTCGAGCTCGCCATAGAGTTCTTGGCCGTACCCCAGTTCGGCGATGTCGCGGCAGGTGTGCGTAAGAATGACCTGATCGAATTTGTCATACGTCTCGGGGTCGCGCAGGAGGCTGGCGAAAGGCGCGATGCCGGTGCCGGTGGAGATCATGAACAGCCGCTTGGCCGGCGTCAGCGCGTCGACCACCAGCGTGCCGGTCGACTTCTGGCGCATCAGCACCGTGTCGCCCGGGACGATTTTCTGCAATTCCGAGGTCAGCGGGCCGTCCGGCACCTTGATCGAGAAGAATTCGAGCTCGTCGTCCCAGTTCGGGCTGGCCACCGAATAGGCACGGAACACCGGCTTCTCGGCATTGGGCAGGCCGATCATGACGAACTCGCCCGAGCGAAAGCGCAGCGACTGCGGGCGGGTGATGCGGAACGAAAACAGCCGGTCGGTATAGTGCTTCACCGACACCACCGTTTCGGCGTAAACATTGGCCGGGATCGGAAACCCGAGCGGCTTTGCCTCGTTGATGTTCAGGGCTGCTGCAGTATTCATGAACCCAAAGCCTTGTCTTGACGGCAAAATCTTGCCGCTGCGCCGCTAAGCCTTTCGGCCGGGGCGCTGCCAAAAATCCCGAAGCGGGAAACTCTTGTCTAGCAAACTTATTAGTGTACAAACGATATTCAGGTCAAGATAGCGGTGGGAAACACTCTTCCAAACTGCGCCGCATCCTTAGTCCGGGCATTTCGGGTTTGGCGCATGGCTGAGAATTTTCCGGCAAACGGGGGCGGAATCGTCGCCGGCATCGATGTCGGCGGCACCTTCACCGACCTTTTGCTGATCGACGGCCGCAGCGGCGGCAAGGTGCATATCGCCAAGACGCCGACTACCGTCGACAACCAGGCTTTTGGGGTGGTGGCCGCACTTGCCGACACCGGCTTTCCGGTCGCAGACATCGACCTCATCGTGCACGGCACGACGACCACCACCAACGCCGTGCTCGAGCGCCGGCTGGCCAAGACCGGCATGATCACCACGCGCGGTTTTCGCGACGTGATAGAACTCGGCCGCCGCACGAGACCGCAGGCCTACGGCATGACCGGCACCTTCGTTCCCGTCATTCCGCGCAATCTTAGGCTGGAAGTTTCCGAACGCGTCGAAGGGTCCGGCGCGGTGCGCGTTCCGCTCGACGAGGAAGAGATGCAGACAGCGGTGTCACAACTGCTCGAAGCCGGCTGCGAATCCCTCGTCATCCATTTTCTCCACTCCTATGCCAATCCGGAACATGAAAAACGGGCGGCCGAGATCGCCGCCGAACTCTGGCCGAACGGCTACATCACCACCGGCCATTCGCTGCTTTCGGAGGCGCGCGAATTCGAGCGCGGCGTTACCGCCGCCGTCAACGCCTCGGTGCAGCCGATCCTGGAGCGCTATGTCGAGCGGCTGCGGCGGGAACTGGAGGCGCGCGGCTATGCCCGCGACTTCCTGATCATGAACGGCAATGGCGGCATGATCTCCGCCCGTTTCGTCACCCGGGAATCGGCCAAGACCGTGATGTCGGGGCCAGCCTCCGGGGTGATCGCGGCGGCCTATACCGGCAGGCGCGCCGGCTACGAAAACCTCGTCACCTACGACATGGGCGGCACCTCGACCGACGTCGCGCTGATCCAGAATGCCGAGCCGGCCGTCTCCAACGAGACCGAGATCGAATACGCTATGCCGATCCACGTGCCGATGGTCGCCGTCCATACGGTCGGCGCCGGCGGCGGCTCGATCGCGCGCGTCGACGCCTCGGGCCTGATCCAGATCGGCCCGGAAAGCGCTGGCGCCAATCCCGGCCCGATCTGCTACGGCCGCGGCGGAACCGAACCGACGATCACCGACGCCAACCTGGTGCTCGGCCGGCTCGATCCGAAGAAACTGCTCGCCGTCGACAACCCGGTCACGGTCGACCATGTCCGCGCGATCTTCGAGGAGAAGATCGGCGCGCCGACGGGGCTTTCCGGCGTGGAAGCTGCCGGCGCGGTGCTGCGCCTAGGCAACATAAAAATGGCCGGCGCGATCCGCATGGTGTCGGTGTCGCGCGGCCACGATCCGCGCGATTTCGCGCTGTTCGCCTTCGGCGGCGCCGGGCCGCTGCACGCAACCGCCCTTGCCCGCGAGCTCGGCCTGCCGAAAGTGCTGGTGCCGGCCCGGCCCGGCATCACCAACGCGCTCGGTTGCGTCGTCGCGGATCTGCGCCACGATTTCGTCAATACCGTCAACCAGCCGGTGGCCACCGTTGATGAAGCGCGTATCCGTGAGATATTGGAACGGCATCGCGCCGAGGGCGCGGCGCTGATCGCCAAGGAAGCGGTGCAGCCGGAAACAATCCGCTACAGCCATTCCGCCGACATGCAGTTTGTCGGCCAGACCCACATTCTCAACGTGCCGCTGCCCTCGGCCAATCCTGGCCGCGACCTGCTGCAGCGCCTGTTCGAAGAGGCCTATTTCGCTCGCTTCAAGGTCGAGCTGCCGGAAATCCGCGCCAATCTGGTCAATCTCAACACCTCCGTCATCGGCGTTCGGCCGGCGGTCGACCTGTCCCGGCTGATCGACCCGGACGGACGCCGCGACACGCTGAATGGTGCTCTGAGCGAGATCCGGCCGGTCTGGTACGATGAAAGCTGGCACGACACGCCGGTCTATGCCCGCGAAAAACTGCCGCTCGACGCGGTGATCGCCGGGCCGGCGATCCTGGAGCAGATGGACGCGACGACGGTGCTGGAACCCGGCGACTGGGCCACGACCGACGCGGACGGGAATATTGTTATCGAGGTTGGGAGATGAGCGGCTGTCAAAGGCAAGCTTCGATACCGAAGGCGCGCAGAACCCCCTCTCCGTCTCGGGCTTCGCCGGAGCCACCTCTCCCCCGCTACGCAGGGGCGAGGAACCGCTGCCGCGATGCGGCCGCGAGCTTCTCATGGCTTGGGTTCCCCGCCCCTACAACGTGGGGGAGAGGTGGATCGGGCGAAGCCCGAGACGGAGAGGGGGGTTTCGCCCCGTCCGGTCACGTTGACACCGAAGTTCACGACGGCAGGGCGTGACAGTATGACCCCCCTCGACGCCATCACCCTCTCCGTCATCCAGGCCGCGCTGCAGCAAACCTGCGACGAGATGGATCTCACGTTCTCCCGCGCCGCCTTCTCGCCCGTCATTGCCGAGGCCAACGATCGCTCCGACGGCATCTATTCGGCCGAGGACGGTTCGCTGATCGCGCAGGGATCGCAAGGCCTGCCGGTGTTCGTCGGCGTGATGCAGTATTCGACGAAGACACTGATCGAGATGATCGCCGACGGCCGCTGTTTGCCGCCCGAAGAAGGCGACATCTACATCGTCAACGACCCCTACCTCGGCGGCACGCACCTGATGGATGTGCGCTTCGTCATGCCGGTCTGGCGCGGCGGAAAGATCTTCTGCTGGCTGTCCAACACCGGACATTGGCCCGATATCGGCGGCTCGGTGCCGGGCGGGTTTTCCGCCTCGGCGACGGCGGTGGAGCAGGAAGGGCTGAGGCTGCCGCCGGTAAAACTGTTCAAGCGGAAAAAACTCGATCCGGAAATCTACGCGATCATATGCTCCAACATCCGCGTTGCCGACCAGCGCATCGGCGACATCCGCGCCCAGGCCGCCGCGCTCTATGTCGGGCGGGAGCGGCTCTTTGCCATCTTGGATCGTTACGGAGACGAAACTGTTGTCGCGGCGATTTCCGAGCTGAGAAAACGCGCCGCCGAGCAGATGCGAGCGCATATCGCGCCCATCCCGGACGGCGTTTACCGGTCGAAAGCATTCGTCGATTCCGATGGCGTCGTCGACCAGCCGCTGACGATCGCGCTGTCTGTGGAGAAGAGTGGCGACACGCTCTCCTTCGATTTCTCCGGATCCAGCCCGCCCTGCATCGGCCCGATGAACAGCGTACTCGCCACCACGCTGTCCTCCGTCTATCTCGCCATGCGCCACATCTTTCCCGACGTGCCGATCAGCGCCGGCGCGTTCGAGCCGCTGATCGTTAAACGGCCGGAAGGCACCTTCCTCGATGCGAAATATCCGCGTCCGGTGTCGGGTTGCGCGGCGGAGGTGTCGCAGCGCATCGCCGAGGCGGTGTTCGCCGCCATGGTCCAGGCGCTGCCGGAAAAAGTCACTGCCGCACCGGCCGGCTCCAGCGGCAATTTCGCGCTCGGCGGCAACGACCCGGCGCGCGGCCGCGACTACGTCATGTACCAGATTTCCGGCGGCGGCTATGGCGGCAATTTTTTCCACGACGGCCTGACAAATGGGTGTTCTACCATCGGCATTTCCAAATCGCCGCCGGTCGAGATCATGGAGCAGGCCTATCCCGTGCTCTACCGCCACTATGCCCTGCGAGAAGGCTCGGGCGGCGCAGGAAAGCACCGCGGCGGCTTCGGCCTCGCCTACGAGGTCGAGATACTGCGCGGCGAAGCGCGAGCATCCTTCGTCATGGATCACGGCCGTACCGGGCCGCAAGGCGCCTGCGGCGGCAAGGACGGCGCGGTCAACACCGTCACCGTTTTCCGCGACGGCAAGGCGCATGTGCCAAAACACCTGTCCAAGGAACAGGACATTCCGCTGAAGGCCGGCGACCGCGTCCGTGTCGGGACCCCCGGCGGCGGCGGCTACGGTGATCCGCTTTTGCGCGACCCGGCGCTGGTGCAGCGGGATGTGAGGTTGGGATATTACACGGCCGAGCAGGCGGCGGAGATGTTCGGGGTGGTGATTGTTGGCTCGGACCTAGACCGGGAGGCGACGAGCAAGCTGCGGGAAGCTTAGCGCCGCCCCCTCACCTGCCTGCCGGCTTCGTCTCCCCGTAAGGACGGGGAGAGGAGCGCAGTTGCCACGCCGGATCTCCTTTCCCTTCCTTACCGGGAGGAGGAAACTCCAATGTTGCCGCCCCCTCTCCCCGTTCTTACGGGGAGAGGGTAAGGGTGAGGAGCAGCACTGACGGCCCAACGGAATCGGCGTTCGCGTCCCCTCACGCAAGCTTCGCCAGCAGCTTCATGAACACCGGAATTTCCTTCGCCGTCAACGGCGACAGTGTCTCCTCGGTGATCTTCTGCGCCAGCGGAATCAGGCGCTCGACCGCTTCGCGGCCTTCCGGGGTCAGGCTGACCAGCAGGCGGCGCTTGTCGACCTCGTGCCTGGTCAGTTCGACGAAGCCACGCGCCTTGAGACGGTCGATCACGCCCTTCACCGTCGCGGCGTCCATGGCGATCAATTGTCCGAGCTGGTTCTGCGAGGTTTCGCCGACATCGCGCAGCTTGGCGAGGGCGGCAAACTGCGGCGGCGTCAGGTCGGCGATATGAGCGGCGAAGATCGAGACATGGCGCTGGTGCGCACGGCGCAGGATGAAGCCGACCTGGTCCTGGAGGCGATAGCCTTCCACGCCGGGCTCGCCGGCGTCGACCAGTTTCAGGATCGCCTCCTCGCCGCTCATCGCAGGCCGTCCCATGCTTTGATGCCGTCGGCCTCCAGCCCGCCCATGCGGTTGTGAATGCGCGGGCCGATCGTCATGGCGAGGCAGAACAGATCTCGTCGGGCCGCGGGCCGTCGCCGACGCCGACCTCCATGGCGTCGAAATGGCTGCGCACGTACGCCGCGTTGATGTGGCCGAGCGGCACGTCGAGCCGCGAGCCGAACGCGCCGACCTTCTTGGCCGAAGGCACGATCGCCTTGGCGTCGCCCAGCCTTTCGCGCATGGCGTAGCCGCCCGGCACGTGCCACAGCGCGCCGTGCTCGAGCTCGCCGGCCGTGCCGACGATTGCGCCCTTGCCGTAGCCGTCGATCGACTTCGGATCGCCGCCAAGCGCCGAAATCAGCCGGTCGGCAAGCATGAGGCCGAGCGGCTTCAGATCGTCCATGGCGCCTTGCAGTTCCTCGACATAGCGGCCCGCAAACGGGTTCTTCACCAGCGCAAGTGCCGCCGCCCGCCGCCGCGGCTCCGCCGCCACCGGCCCACCCTCGTGGAAGATTTCCTCGGTGAGCACGGCGATCTTCCGGATGGGGAATTCAGGCATGGGTTCCTCGTTCTATTTGGTCCGAGACGAACATTTCAGGATATTGCCTTTTGACGCCGCACCTTATGCCCCCTCTCCGCCTCGCTTCGCTCGGCACCTCTCCCCCGCTCCGCACGGGCGAGGAAGCGCTGACCTTCGCTGGCTCCGGTTCCTCGCCCCCATGGAATGGGGGAGAGGTGCCGAGCGAAGCGAGGCGGAGGGGGTTCTTTTGTCAAATTATGGACGGAGTCCATGTCGGCGAGCGCTCCGCAGACCCGGGTCTCACCGCCGAGGAATAGCGCCGCTGCCTCTATAAGCCCTTGCCGGCAGCAATCCTCGGCGACTGCAAGTCCGGCGTCGAGCGCCGCCGCCACGTCCGCGCTAGAAAGCGCGCCTACTCCCACCGTCACCAGCCTCTCCCCGAGATCGCTGTCCGGCTGGAGCGACGAAGCCGGCGCCCGCTCGACTGCGGGATGCTCCGGCAGGTCGACGGCATTGGCGATGATCGTCGCGGCGGCGTCGGCTGCCGCGGCATCCGCCGCTAGCACCGTGACCGCATCGGCTATGCCAAGCGAATGGCTGCGCCCGCGCCAGCCGGACGTAGCGACCCCGCGCACCGGGTCTTCCGCCTGGATCGTCACGCGGTCGGCAAAGCCATGGCCCGTGCCGGCGATCGCGATGCTCATTGTCTCGCCGTCGCCAAGATGCAACGCGCTGTCGCCGCCATTGTTGACATAGGCTTTTTGCAGCGTCCGTCCGGCAAGCATGGCCGCCATAAGCTCGTCTGCGACCGAGCCCGCGACCGCCGCCATCGGCGTGATAAAGTCTTTTGCGTGGGGACACACCGCGCGCTCCATCCGCCGGGCCGTCGGACCGGCGAAAGCCCGTGGCCGCAGCCCGGCCGGGCGGCGCAGTTCCGGCAATTCCTCCACAAGCTCAGTCAGAATGGTTTCGAAGCGCGCCACCGCCTGGCCATACGCGGCGTGCATTTCCTTGGGCTCGCCAAAGGCCTCGACGATCAGATCGATCGGGCCGTGATTGAGGTGAAGCCGCCGCCCGTCCTCCAGCCAGTTCGCCTGCGGGCCGGTCATGACGCGCCTCCGGGCGGCACGCGGCGCAATTGCTGCAGCGGCGGCCACGGATTGTCGGCGGCCGCTGCCTTCTGCGCGCGCGGGTTCAGATATTCGCCGCCGGAGGCGACGATGTCTTCGACGGTGCGGATTTCCGAGGCGTAGCCGCCGAGGCGAAGATAATCGTCGCGGCGGAGCGTGAATTCGATCGGCGCGACCAAAGCAGGCGTCGGCACATAGCCGAAGGCGTTTTCCGGCACCCGCATCACGTCGACCATCAGCGTGATGCCGCCGCCCGGCCAGATATAAGTGGGCGCGCCGCCGACCGTGACATAGGTGTTCAGCCCCTGCACCGAGCGGGTCAGGTTGACTGGGTTCTCGACCACGCCGGCCCTTAGCGACCCGCCCGCGCCGCCGACGAACAGCACCGTGCACAGCGCCGGCTCGCAATTGTCCTCGATCAGCCCGACGGATTTTCTCAGCCTTTCTGGAAACGGCTTTTCGACGGGCTTCAGATCGTCGTCGAGCTCGAAATAGGCGAACTGCTCGCCGGTGGTCGAAACCATCAGCAGCGACAGGCCGGGTCGCGCGCCCTTCTTCGGGTTCCAATCGCCGAGAATCGACAGCGGATCGGAGATCGTCGTGCCGCCCCAGCCGACGCCCGGCTCCGAAACCTTAAAATAGCGCCCCGGCGTCGAGCGGCGGCCAAGAATCTTGATGCCGGTGTCCTCCCAGCCCAGCACCTTGCCGGCCTGATGCTCGGAAACCACGCCGGTGATATGGTCGTCCACCACGACCACCTCGTCGACCAGTCCGCGCCACTGCGTAGCAAACATGCCGATGGTCGCCGAACCGCAGCCGACGCGCATGCGGTGCTCCATCTGCCCGTCGATGATCGGCGCCTTGCCGGCTTCGACGATGATCGTCGCGCCGCCGTCGACCGCAAGCTCCACCGGCTTGCGGTTGCACAGGTCAAGCAGCGTTTCGCAGGTCACGCGGCCTTCCGCCTTCGAGCCGCCGGTCAGATGATGGACGCCGCCCAGCGACAGCATCTGCGAGCCGTATTCGCCGGTGGTGACATGGCCGACAGCCTCGCCCTGCGCCCGCACCGTCGCCGTTTCGGGGCCGATGTGGCGGTCCGTGTCGATCTTCACCTTGACGCCGCAATAGGAGAAAATCCCTTCCGTGACCACGGTCACGAGATCGACGCCCTCGACTTCCTGGCTGATGATGAAGGGCGCAGGCTTATAGTCGGGATAGGTCGTGCCGGCGCCGATGGCCGTGACGAACCGCCTTCCCGTATTGACCAGTTCGCCGTCCCATTCCTCGCCGGCGAAGGACACGACAGCCGAACCCGCCTCGGCGGTGTGTTCCAAAATGGTCAGCGGGTCGCAGCGCACGATCCTGCCGCCGACATTGCCGTAGCGGTCGCAGGCCCCGGTGCGGCCCTCGGCGATGTAGCACATGACCGGGCAGGCGTCGCAGCGGATCTTTTCGCCGACCTGTTTTGCGCCGGCCTCCGCCGTTTCGAAGCGTTCGGACAATTCGCTCATCGGTGCGCTTCCGCTTCGCGGATCGCCGCGCGGATGCGGCTCGGCGTCGCCGGCACTTTCGTCACCAGAACGCCGGTCGCGTGGCGGATCGCGTTGAGGATCGCGGGCGCTGTCGGGATCAGCACATGCTCGCCCAATCCCTTGGCCCCAAAAGGTCCTTCCGGATCCGGAACTTCTATCAAGATGGTTTCGATCGGCGGCACGTCGCCGATCGTCGGGATGAGATAGTCGTGCAGGTTCTCGGTGCGGCCCGGAATATATTCTTCCATAAGCGCCATGCCGATGCCTTGGGCGATGCCGCCCTCGATCTGGCCTTCGGCAAGCACGGGATTGATCGCCTTGCCGACATCGTGCGCCGCGGTGAATTTTAGCAGCTTGACCGTGCCGAGCTTCATATCGACTTCGAGCTCGGCGATCTGCGCGCCGAACCCATACTGCGCGTAGGGCTTGCCCTGGCCTTTGGCATCGAGCGGCGTCACCGGTGGATCGTAGGTTTCCTCCGCCCCGAAGACGAACCCGTCAGCATCGGCTTTCATGCCGGCGAGATCGAGGCGGCGGACCGCATCGCCCTCGCGGATGACAAGCGTTGCACCCTCGAATTGCAGCGTCGCCTTTTCCGAGACATTGGCGAAGCGCAGGATTTTTTCGCGCAAGGCGCGCGCGGCCTTTTCAGCCGCTTTGCCGCTGACAAAAGTCTGGCGCGAGGCCGACGTCTTGCCGGCATCGGGCGTGATTGCGGTGTCGGCGCTCTTCAACCGAAGCGTTTCGAGTGGCACACCCAGCGCATCCGCCGCGATCTGGGCGATGACGGTGTTGGAGCCCTGGCCGATGTCGACCGCGCCCTGATGCAGCCCGACCGCGCCGTCAGCCGAAATGCCGAGCTTGATCGTCGATGGGTTGGGCAAGGAGGTGTTGCCGCAGCCATACCAGCACGAAGCGATGCCGACGCCGCGCTTGCGGTCGCCGTGTTTCGTATTGAAGCTCTCCGCGTCGGCAAGCGCCCGCGCCCAATGCGGCTTCAGCGCTTCGAGGCAATCGGCAATGCCGACACCTGCCGAAAGCACCTGCCCAGTAACCGTTTCGCACCCGTTTCGAAGCGCATTCTTCAAGCGGAACTCAAGGCGATCCATGCTTAGCTTGGCGGCCAGCTCGTCATATAGCGTTTCCTGCGTGATCGTCGCCTGCGGCACGCCGAAGCCGCGAAACGCGCCGGAGATCGGGCCATTGGTATGGATGGCGCGGCCCTCGGCGCGGTAGTGCGGCGTCACATAAGGACCCGACGCGTGGACCGGGACGCGGTTGGCCACCGTCGGCCCCCAGCTCGCATAGGCGCCGGTGTTGAAATCGCCGGAAAAGATCATCCCGCAGACAATCCCGTCGGCATTAGCGCCGATCGTCGCCTTCATCGATCCCGGATGGCGTTTTGTGGTCGACATCATGGATTCGTTGCGGGTGTAGGCGAGAGCCGCCGGACGGCCGGTCTTCAGCGCGACGAGGCCGACCAGCGGCTGCAGCGAGACATCGAGCTTGGAGCCGAAGCCGCCGCCGGTGGCTGTCGGCACGATACGGACTTTTTCGGGCGGCAGGCCAAGCACTTTTGCCGTGTCGTCGCGGTCCATATAGGGCGCCTGGGTGCAGGCGGTGACGACCAGCGTGTCGCCGTCCATACAGGCAAAACCGGCTTCCGGCTCGATGTAGGCGTGCTCGACATAGGAGGTTTCGATCGCGCCGGAGACTGTATGAGCGGCATTGGCGAGAGCGGTTTCGGGTTCGCCGCGCTCGACGAAGCCCGCCGTCAGCAGATTTCGGCCCCGCCCGGCATGAATCTCGAAAGCGTCCTCGGCCTGCGCCTCGCCCGGCTGCAGCACATGCGGCAATTCGGTCCACGTCACGGGGAATTGCGTCAGGTCGAGATCGGCGATCACAGCGCGCTCGCCAGCAATCAGCGCGACAGCCTCGCCGCGAAACCGCGCGCTGCCCTCGGCAAGTGCCGGCTGGTCGGCGAAGGGCGGGATGACGCCGAATCTGTTTACCCCGGGAATATCGGCGGCGGTGAAGACGCCGGCGATGCCGGGATTACTTGCGACATAGGCGTCGAGATCGCCGAAAGAAAAGCGCGCGTGATAATGCGGCGAGCGCACGACTAGGACGTAAAGTGCTTCGACCGGAAAGGAGTCGCCGCCGAATTTTTCCGCACCGCTGACTTTTGCAACGCCATCAAGCCTGACCGGAGACGCACCGACGGCATGGCCGGCCGGCGGGAGGCGGCGGTCGAACCCTGCCTCGCGCCTTTCTAAAGCGAGGGCAATCGGCATCTGCCCCTCACCCTTACCCTCTTCCCGTGATCCTTCGACAAGCTCAGGACAGGGAGAGGGGGGCATCAGCATCGCGGCAGCCTCTCTTCTCTCCGCCACTTGCGGGGAGAAGGTGCCGGCAGGCGGATGAGGGGCGGCGCCACCGTTCGCATGCTGTGCACGGTGCGAAGCATCCATCACCGCCGCGATAATTTTCCGATAGCCGGTGCAGCGGCAGAGCACGCCGCCGAGCGCGTCCTGGACTTCGCTCTCATCCGGATGCGGATTCCTGTCTAGAAGTGCGGTCGCCGCCATCAGCAGGCCCGGCGTGCAGATGCCGCACTGAGCAGCGCCGTGTTCGAGGAAGGACGCCTGAAGCGCCGAAAGCCTGCCATTGGCGAGGCCCTCGACGGTCCGCACCTTCCTGCCGCCGGTCGATGCAACGGGCGTCAGGCAGCCGCACACCGGCTCGCCGTCGAGAAGCACGGTGCAGGCGCCGCAATCACCCGCGTCGCAGCCGACCTTGGTGCCTGTCAGATGGAGTTCGTCGCGCAGCACCGAAGACAGCCGCGCCACCGGCGAAACATCGACCGACACAGCAGCGCCATTAAGCTCGAAATCAATGTGCATGTTCATGCAGCCACCGTTTCGGTGCCGGAATAACCGCTCGCAGCCATGACCGCGCGAAAGACGATCTCACGCGCAGCGTCGAGCCGGTATTCCGCGGTGCCGCGCACGTCGTCGATCGGCGACAGCTCCGCCAGTTGCGCCTCGGCGATAACGTCCCGGAGCGCCGGCCCGGCAGTCCGGCCGCGCAATGCGGCTTCCAGGCCGGTCAGGCGTTTGGCCACCGCCGAGCAGGAGCCGACCGCGATTGCGGCGTCGGCTATGCGGTCGTCCTCGCCCACGACAACCCGCGCGGCGGCCATGGCGATCGAAATGACCAGATAGCGCCGCGCACCGAGCTTCTGGAAATTAGACGCGCCGACGGCCGAGCTTTTCGGCACGCGGATCGTGGTCACCATTTCGCCGGGCTGCAAGGCCGTGCGCCGATTGCCCAGGATGAAATCGCCCAGCGGCAGATATCGCGTCCCGCCGAGCGAGTGCAGCTCTACATCCGCATCAAGAATGAGCAGCGGCGGCACGCCGTCAGCCGCTGGCGAGGCGTTGCACAGATTGCCCGCAACGGTGGCGGTATTCTGGATCTGCACCGAGCCGACCTCGCGCCCGGCCTGCCGCAACGCATCGAATGCAGGCGGCAGGTCCGCCTTGACGATATCCGTCCATGTCGTGCGCGCGCCGATGACGAAATGCGAGGCGGTTTCCGCGAGGCCGCGCAGTTCCGCGAGCCCATTTATATCGAGCACGTTTTCCCTGAGCGGCTTTGACCCTAATGCGGGATAAAAATCCGTGCCGCCGGCCAGAACCCGCCATTGCGTCTCGCCAAGCAGGGCAAGCGCATCGTCGAGATCGGTGGGTTTCGCGTAACGGATCACGCAATGCCTCCCGGCGCCGGCCGGTCAAAATTCATTCGTACGCAAATGATATCAAGGCCGCGTGGATTGTCAAAGCGGAGTTTTGGCCCGGTCGCCGTTGCGGCGGTATTGCGAGGCGAAAGCCGGTTGACGGCGATGCCGCTTTCGGCCGAACCTTGCCCGGATCGCCGAAGCAAATGCAGGATTGAAATCATGGACCGGCAGGCACTGATCGTCATCGATCTCCAGAACGATTTCTGTCCCGGCGGCGCGCTTCCGGTCGCCGGCGGGCACGAGATCGTGCCTCTGGTCAACGACCTCATCCAGCGCTTCGATCACGTCGTGCTGACGCAGGACTGGCACCCGGCGGGGCACTCGAGCTTCGCCTCGACACACCCCGGCAAGCAGCCGTTCGAGACAGTCCAGATGCCTTATGGCGGCCAGACTCTGTGGCCCGATCACTGCATCCAGGGCTCCAGCGGCGCGGCGTTCCACCCGGCGCTGCAATGTACGAAGGCCGAAATGGTCATCCGCAAGGGAGTCCGCACCGCGATCGACAGCTATTCGGCGTTCTATGAGAACGACCACGCCACGCCGACAGGCCTTGCAGGCTATCTGCGCGAGCGCGGGATCGAGGAACTGACGCTGGTCGGGCTGGCGACGGACTATTGCGTCGCCTATTCGGCGCTCGACGCGGTGCAACAAGGCTTCCATACGACCGTGCGTCTCGACGCCTGCCGCGCCATCGATCTCGGCGGCTCGCTGAAGCAGATGACTGACACGATGCGCGAGGCAGGCGTGAGGCTGGTCTGACTGAGCCGTTTCAGTGAGCGCTACCCCACCCCAACATAGCGCTGCACAAAGGCCGGGTCCTCGCGCAATTTTTCCACGCCGACGGTCTCGCGGTCGCGGCCGTTCTCGATGAAGGACACCCGGTCGGCGACCGACAGCACGGCGTCGACGCGCTGCTCGACCAGGATCGTCGATACGCCGCGCTCGCGCAGTTTTGCTACCGTCTCGCGGATTTTCGCGATCATCGACGGCATCAACCCTTCGGTAGGCTCGTCGAGCAGCAGCACTTCGGGCTCAAGGCAGAGCGCCCGGGCCATGGCCAGCATCTGCTGCTCGCCGCCGGACAGGGTGCCGGAACGCTGGCGCAGGCGTTCGCGCAAAACGGGGAAGAGGTCGAGGACGGCCTCGCGAACGGCGCTTCCCTTGCCGCGCGTCATCAGCCCGATCTCGATGTTCTCGGCGACGGTCATCTCGGCGAACAGCCGCCGCCCCTGCGGGACATAGGCGACGCCCGCTCTGGGCACCTCGTGCACGGCGAGCTTGGTCAGGTCATGGCCATCGAGCATGATCGAGCCGGAGCGTGCCGGCGCCAGCCCCATGATCGCCTTCAGCGTCGTGGTCTTGCCGGCGCCGTTGCGGCCGAGCAGGCAGAGCACCTCGCCCTTCCGGAGTTCGAGGTTCAAGCCATGCAGCACCTGCACCTCGCCGTAGAAGCAGTCGAGCCCGGAAATCGTCAGCGCGCTGGTCATGCTTCGGTTCCGAGATAGGCGCGCTGCACCTCGGCATTGGCGCGGATCTGTTCGGGCGTGCCCTCGGCCAGGATTTTTCCGGCGTTCATCACGGTTATGCGGTCGGCGAGCCCCATAACCACCTGCATGTTGTGCTCGATCAAAAGCACCGTTGCGTCGCGCGCGATCTCGCGCACGAGGTCCATGAAGCCGGCGATCTCGCCGTCCGAAAGCCCTTGTGTCGGCTCGTCGAGGATGAGCAGGCGCGGCTTCAGCGCCAGCCCCATCGCCACTTCCAGCAGGCGCTGGTGACCGTAGGACAGCGCCCCGGCAATCGTGTCGGCGCGATTGGCCAGCCCGGTGCGCTCGAGCGCCGACATCACGCCCGCATGCAGGCGCCCCTTGGAGCGCCCGTCGGTCAGCGTGCGCTGCACCGGCAACGCGACATTGTCGTAGGCGGTGAGGTTGGAAAACACGCTGGTGATCTGGAACGTGTAGGCGATGCCGCGCCGCACCCGGTCATGCGCCGGCAGGTCGGTGATGTCGTTGCCGTCGAACACGATCTCGCCGGAAGTAGGAGGCACGCGGCCGCAGATCAGGCTGACGAAGGTGGTCTTGCCGGCGCCGTTGGGGCCGATCACGGCGCGGATCTCGCCAGGCATGATGGCGAAGTCGACGCCGTCGACGGCGTGAAGTCCGCCATAATGCTTGCCGAGGTTCCTGGTCGTGAGAAGCGGCGTCATGGCAGCCACCTTACCCACCGCTCGCGCACCGTGCCCAGTATGCCTTTCGGGAAATAGAGCACGAGCAGGATCAGCGCGACGCCGACGATCAGCAGGTAAGCCGAGGTGTAGCCGCTGGTGATGTCCACCACGTAGAACATGAACAGCGTTCCGACCAAGGGACCGAGCGTGGTCGCCGCGCCGCCGAGCAGCACCCAGAGCAGCGGCAGGATGGAATACTGCACCGTGGCGAAAGTCGAGCCGACATAGCCGAAGAGCAGCGCATAGGAGGCTCCCGCGGCGGCGCAGATGACGCCCGAAACGACGACGGCAGTGAGTTTGTTGGCAAAAGTATCGTAGCCGAGCATGCGGGTCCGCTCCTCGTTCTCGCGGATCGCCACCAGAACGCGGCCATGCGCCGAGCGAACGATCGCCAGCGTGACCAGCAGCACGACCGAGAAAAGCACCAGCGCCGCCATGTAGCGGGTCGCCGGATCGGTCAGGTTGAAATGCAGGTCGCCAAGCGTGATGCGTCGCGCCTCCTGGCTGATGACAAACCCTTCATCGCCGCGCGTCCATTCGGCGAAATAAAGCGTCAGCAGATAAAACACCTGGGCAAACATCATGGTGACGATCATGAAGGCGACGCCGGTGGTGCGCAGCGCGAGCACGCCTATGACCAGCGCCAGCAATGCGCCGGAAGCGATGCCTGCCGCAAAGCCCGAAGCCATGCCCCAGCCGAGATGCGAGACGGTCAGTCCGGCGCCGTAGAGCCCAGCCGAGAAAAACATTGCGTGCCCGAGGCTGAGCAGGCCGGAATAGCCGAACAGGATGTTGTAGCCCATGGCGAAGACCGCCAGCACCATGACGCGCGCCAGCACGCCGTGATGGTATTCAGGCAGCACGAAGTTCAGCGCGAATAGCGCGGCGATGACTGCGGCGTGCAGCAGATATACTTTCCCGGTCGAATCTTTCGCGTTCATCTGGCCGCCGTGCCGAACAGGCCCTGCGGGCGGAACACCAGCACCATTGCAACGATCAGCGTGGCGATTATCTTGGCCAGCGTCGGCGAGAAGAACACCGAAATGATGCCGTCGCTTAAGCCGATCAGCACGGCTGCGACCACTGTGCCGCGCAGCGAGCCGAGGCCGCCGATGATGACCACGATGAAGGACAGAAGCAGCGGATCGAGCCCCATCAGATAGTGCGCCTGCTGGATAGGCACGACCAGCACGGCAGCGACCGCCGCCAGCATCGCGCCGAGCGCGAAGACGCCGGCATAGACCCAGCCGACCGGAATGCCGAAGGCTTGCGCCGTCTCGCGGTCGTATTGCGTGGCGCGCATGACGAGGCCGATTTTCGTACGGGTCAGCACGAACCAGGTGGCCAGAAGCAGGATGGCGGAGAAGGCGATGACCGAGAGCTTGTAGCCGGAATAGCCGAACCACGGCAGCAGGATGCGGTAGCTGAACGGCGCCTCGACCGGCCGCGCCTCGGGTCCGTAGAAGGTCAGCGCCAGCTGCTGGATGATGTAGAGCATGCCGATAGTGGCGACGATCGTGGCTTCCGGATTGTAGTTCAGCCTTCGCAGCACCAGCCGCTCCGCCACCAGCGCGATTGCGCCGACGATCAGCGGGCTGAAGACGAGCGCCAGCAGGAAGCCGATTGCTGGATGGCCGGTGGCGAGCGAGGCGATCCACCAGGCAAGTACGGCGCCCAGCATGAAGAACTCGCCATGCGCGACATTGACCACGCGCATGACGCCGAACACCAGCGACAAGCCCAGCGCTGTCAGCGCCAGCACGGCGGAAGTGACCAGGCCTTCAAGCGCGGCAAGGAGGAGGTGGGGGCCGAAGGACATTCAGGCAGGCCGCGTTAGGACATACCACCCTGCCCGATAGGGCAGAGTGGTATCGTAGAATTCGGCAGTCTCATCCCGCCGAAAACTCACAACGCCTGCGTCGTGTAATCGCCCTCGGGCTCGTACAGCCCGTCCTCGATCGAGGTCCGGTGCACCACCTTCAGCTTGCCGCCTTCGACGACGGAAATGTTCTGGTGGCCGAAGCACTGGTGGATCTTACCGTTGAAGGTCTTGTCGCCCTGCGGATGTTCCGGCCCTTCCTTGAATTCCGTCAGCGCCTCGGTCGCCTCGACGAGCTTGCCGCGGTCTTCCGGGCCCTTGTAGCCTGCTGCTTCCATCGCCTGCTTGACGACATAGAGCGTCTCCCAGCAGCCGAACATATGGGCTGAGGTCGAAACGTCCTTCGGGTCGCCGACGGCTGCGCCGTTCTCGTCGATGCCAACGGCGTTGCGATAGGCTTTCACCGCGTCCGACGCGTCCGGCTGCAGATAGCGCGGCATGCCTTCCCAGAAATGGCTGCCCTCGAGGAATTCGAGGCCCGGGCTCGCCATGTCGACCGCCTCGAGCGAGTCGATGAAGCCGAACAGCTGCGGCCGGTTGGTGCCGTAGAACTCGCCGAGCTCTTTCACGAAAGTCAGCACGGCCGGGCCGACCATGACGTGGTAGATCACCTCTGTCTCGGCCGGAATCTGCGGGAAGTAGCGGGTGAACGAGCTTTCGGTCGGCGGGATCGGAATCTGGGCGATGACCTCGCCGCCCTGCGCCGCGATCGCCGGTGTGAAATAGTCGCGATGGTCGTGACCGAAAGCGAAATCAGGGTAGATCATGGTGATCTTCTTGCCGACATTGGCGGCGATCCACGGCGCCATCGAAATCACCTGGCTCTTCACGTCGGTAATGCCGGGCTGGAAGCAGTAGCGATTCATCTTGGTCGAGGCGACGTGGTGGCCCTCGCTGACCACGTAATAGGGCATTTTCAGCTCGCCCGCGGTCGGCGCGGAACCGATCACGACATGCGAAAACAGCGTGCCGAAGACGATGTCGGTCTTGTGCTGGCTGGCGAACTTTCCGACCACCTCGGCGCCGCGCTTGGGATCGGTGCCGTCGTCCTCGGTGATGATCTCGACCGGCCGGCCATTGATGCCGCCGGCCTCGTTGATGAGCTTGAGCGCGGCGGCGGTCGTCTTCTCGTACCAGCGGCCATAGGCGGCGCCGATGCCGGTGCGGTGCGCCTGGAAACCGATCTTGATCGGAGCCGAGCTTTGCGCCTGCGAATAGCGTACGAAACCGGGCGCCGCCATCAGCCCGGCAGACGCCGCCAGACCCTTGAGCGCGCTGCGGCGGTTCAGGCCGATCAGGCCCGAATTCCTGTTCTTGTCGATCATGCCGGTTCCCCTTGTTTTGAGTTATGAACGCGTGCTCGCTTCGCCCATTTTCGAAGCGGAAAATTGCATGTGTACAAACTAAATCATCAAACCCAAGGCATGGCAAGAGCGCTTGCCGCAGGGTCATGACGGACCTGTCGTAGGCTCAGCCGGCGGTCGGAGTGGACAGCAGCCACAGCCCGAAAACCGTGTAGAAAATCATCAAGAGCGTCAGCGGCAATTGGCTGAGCGCAGCCTTGGCCGGCGACGGATGCAGGCGGAATGCCAGCGCATGGGCGACGAGCACCGCCAGCACATGCCCGCCGACGATCGCCGCCGCCTGGAAGTTCCAGATCGTCCACGCCGCGCCCGAACCCATTGTCAAACCGGCGCCGATATGGAGATGCGCCGTGCCGAACAGATTCCACCCCCAACCGAACGGATCGGAAATTGCCACCAGCGCATATTGGCCGTTGACCAGCAGCGCGGTCAGGTAATGCGAAAAATGATAGGCGAGCGCGATCGGCACGATCGACCAGACGAAAAGCCCTGCCGCCTCGCGAAACGGATGACCGCCTCCGGCCAGACGCTCGCCAACCCAGACCACAAAGAGATAGATCGCCGCAAGCGCTGCAAACATCAACGCCAGTCCGGCGCTGTTGATGCCGACCAGCGCCGAGCGGCCGGGAAACTCCAGCGGATTGACGCCGTTGAAGCCGAGCCACAGGAACGTCTTGGAAAACCCGTCGAACGACACCGAACTCAGCGTCAGCAGCAGAAAAAGCATGCCGCTCGGCGGCAGGGGTTTTGCGCGCCAGAGCTTTGCTCCGGGAAAGCACAGCGACAGCCCGCGCTTGCCTGCGGCGATCTCCGGCCATGCTTCCACCGCCCCAAAGCGCGAAACCATGCGGAAGAACACCGACAGGAACTCGCCGTGCCGGCTCCAGCCCTCGTAGCCAAAAACCAGCATGCAGGCGAAACTCGTGGCCCAGTAGAGCGCCACCGCAATCGCCAGCCGCGCCGGATCGTCGGGCGCCGGATAGACCAGCTCGAACCACGCGAAGCCGGCAAACAAAACCAGCGCCGGCCAGTAGTCGAGCCCGGCCGGCATGGCGCGGTTACCCAAGCGCGGAGATGCCGACGAGACAAGCCGCCATGGCCCGTACCACGGATTGATCCACGCCCAGACATCGCCAAACGCGCCGTGCACCAGTGTCAGCCCGACCCAGAGCAGGGTCCATATTGTCAGCGGCAGAGGGTTGGACAACGGATCGCGGCTGCCGATCAATCCGGCAACGACCAGCACCGCAAGGATGGCAAGCGAGAGCAGGCTGGTCCACATCCGCCCGCCATCGCTGATACGGCCGAGCGGCAGGCGCAGCGCCGCAGCGCGCCCGAGCAGGTTGGGCGGCAGCACCGCCAGCACAAGAAAACTCGCCGCCACGGCCATCGCCCCGCCAATGACGTAATAGCCGGTCGGCAGGAGAAGAACGTGCCCGCGCTCTGAGGCGTGGGCAAAAGCGGGGGTCGGCAGGAACGTTAATGCAAGAGCTGGTAATGCCGCCGGCAATGAACGGATGCGTGAAACCAGCCCCTCATCCCCTCCAGTAAGCGTCACACCTTGACCAACTGCTCCACCCGGTCCTTTTCGCCAAAAATCCGCAGGTAGCGCTTGATCTCGCGCGGATCGCCGGTTGCCTTGGCCGGATTGTCCGCCAGCTTGACGGCCGGCCGGCCGTTCGCCTCCGTCACCTTGCAGACCAGCGAGATCGCCTTCAGCCCGTCCGTTTCACCATACGGCGCGCTGCCCTCGAAATCGTTTGTCAGATTGGTGCCCCAGCCGAAGGACATGCGCACCTTGCCCTCGAAATGCTTGTAGGTCTCGATGATCGTGTCGACCTCCAGCCCATCGGAGAAGATCAGCAGTTTCTGGCGCGGATCCTTGCCCTTCTCGCGCCACCACTCGATGATGCGCTCGCCGCCCTCGATCGGTGGGGCGCTGTCCGGGCGGAAGCCGGTCCAGTCGGCCACCCAGTCGGGCGCGTCGCGCAGGAAGGCCGCCGTTCCGAACGCGTCGGGCAGCACGATCAACAGATTGCCGCCATAGTAGCGCTGCCAGTCCCGCAGAACCTTGTAGGGCGCTTTCTTCAGTTCCGCCTCATTGTCGGCGAGCGCCGCCAGCACCATCGGCAGCTCGTGCGCGTTGGTGCCGAGCGCTTCGAGATCGGTGTCCATGGCGAGCTTGACGTTGCTGGTGCCGGTGAAGGCCTCGCCTATGCCTTCCTTCAGCGCCTCGACGCACCAGCGCTGCCACAGAAAGCTGTGCCGCCGGCGCGTACCGAAATCCGAGATGCGGATGCCGGGCAGCTTCTTCAGCTGCTCGGTCTTGGCCCACATCTTTGCTTTCGCGCGGGCATAAAGCACGTCGAGCGCGAACGGCCCGAAAGCCTTCATCGCCGAGCGCGAGCGCAGCTCGTTGATAATGGCGAGCGCGGGTATCTCCCACATCGTGGTGTACATCCACGGCCCGTGGAATTCGAGCTCGAACTGCCCGTCGCGCTTGTGCAATTCGTATTCTGGAAGCTGGAAATCTTCGAGCCAAGCAAGGAATTCGGGCTCGAATATCTGCTTGCGACCATAAAAAGTGTTGCCGCCCAGCCAGATCATTTCCTTCTTGGTGAAGCGGAGCGTGCGGACATGGTCGAGTTGCGCGCGCAGTTCCTGCTCGTCGATCTCGTCGGCCAGCCTGACCGAGGTGGCGCGGTTGATCAGCGAGAAGGTGGCGTCGACCTTGGGATACATGCCCCAGATCATCTGCAGCATCAGCAGCTTGTAGAAATCCGTGTCGAGCAGGCTGCGCACGATCGGATCGAGCTTCCAGGTGTGGTTGTAGACGCGCCGCGCTATATCCGTCCGTGCCACCATTTTGGGAGCCTTCCTGCTATCTTTCGACAGCGCCTATAGCATCGAAAATGCCGCCGCGCTTCAGGATTTGAGCGCTGGCCCGATAGAAAGATAGCCCGCGAACCGCTGTCAGACCGCGACAGCAGCCGCTCGCGGCGGCGCGCGGCGTCTGCGGATGGCGATCTGGCCGGCGACCGCCACATCCGCGCCCGCGGCCGACTGGTCCCGTTCGGCAAACAGCCAGTCGATGAAGACCTGGGCGATAGGCGCCGATTTCACCTCGTTGCGGCACACCACATAGAACGCGTCGACGGCCGGCACCGAAAGGTTGAACGGCGTCACCAGCTGGCCCTTGGCGAGCAGGCCGCTGGCTGTGACAGAGTCGCCCAGCGCCACGCCGTGACCATGGATCGCCGCCCCGATCGCCAGATGCGCGTCGCTCATATGGTGGCGCTGCCCCCGGGCGAGATCGAGCGCATCGGCGGCCGCGAGCCAGGTGTGCCATTCGCGCCCATCGTCGGCATGCAGCATCACGTGGTCGGCTAGGTCGCGGACCGTGCGGATCGGCCGGTTGTTGATGAGCGTCGGGCTGACCACCGGGAACAGTTCGAGTTCCGACCATTTCTTCAGCCAGCAATCCGTCCAGCTGCCGTCGCCGTAATGCAGGCAGACGTCGATATCGGGCGAGCGGATATCGGCCGCGTCGTTGGAGCCGATGAGCTTCAGCCTGATGTCGGGATATTGCGCGGTGAAGCTGCCGAGCCTGGGGATCAGCCACAGCGACAGCAGCGCCGGCACGCAGCTGACCGACAGCGCGCCGGAACTGCACGGCCTTGTCATGCGCTGGGTGGCGGCGGCGATGCCGTCAAAGGCGCTCGACACGGCCGGCAAAAGCTCGGCCCCATGCGGCGACAGCTTCAGCTTTTGCCCGGCGCGATCGAACAGTTTCACCTTGAGCGATTGCTCCAGCGCGCGGATCTGATGGCTGATAGCGCCGTGGGTGACGTTCAGTTCGCCCGCCGCCTTGGTCAACGAGCCATGTCTGGCAGTCGCCTCGAAGGCGCGCAACGGGTTCAGCGGCGGCAGGCGCTTGGCGGCCATGGGAAGCCCGTTCCTGTGAGAAGATCTCACACTGGAGGCTACAACAATATCAATTGATTTTCCAACTGCGCTGCCGCAACAATTCGGGACAGCACAAAATAAGAAGAAACTTGGAGGGCATGCCCGGGGACAGCACGACGCGGCCAGAGATGGCCGGCGCGGGTTGTTGGGCGTCCGTGCCGAAAGAGGAGGCCGAAAATGGGCTACGATCGCGGAAAACTCGACGCTCTTCGCCAGAAATACGGCGAGAGCCACGGCGGCGAACTGTTCAACCCGCAGTTCCGGCGCGTCGCCGACAAGATTTTCAACGAAAGCGGCACGCGGCTTGCCCCCTATTCCGGCATTCCGACATTCCTCACCGCGCCCTATGTGCCGGTCGACCATGACAATCCGGATTTAGGCGACCTGCAGGTCGCCTTGGTCGGCGTACCGATGGATCTCGGCGTCACCAACCGGCCCGGCGCACGCTTCGGCCCGCGCGCGCTGCGCACCATCGAGCGCATCGGGCCCTACAACCACGTGCTCGACTGCGCGCCGGTGCAGGATCTGCGCGTCGCCGACATCGGCGACATCCGCTTCCAGAGCCGCTACCGGCTCGAGCTTTCCCATGACGACATCGAACGCCGCATCAACCAGATCGTCGACGCCGGCGTCATTCCGCTGTCGGTCGGCGGCGACCATTCGATCTCCCACCCGATCCTCAAGGCGGTCGGCAAGAAGCGTCCCGTCGGCATGATCCACATCGACGCGCATTGCGACACCGGCGGCGCTTTCGACCAGACGAAATTCCACCATGGCGGCCCGTTCCGCAATGCGGTGCTCGATGGCGTGCTCGACCCGACCCGCACGATCCAGATCGGCATTCGCGGCTCGGCCGAGTATCTTTGGGAATTCACCTACGAATCCGGCATGACGGTCATCCACGCCGAGGAAATCTCCGGCATGGGCATCCCCGCGGTCATCGAGCGCGCGAAACAGATCGTTGGCGACGGTCCGACCTACCTGTCCTTCGACATAGACAGCCTCGACCCTGCCTTCGCGCCCGGCACCGGCACGCCGGAAGTCGGCGGGCTGACGACGCGCGAAGTGCTGGAGATCATCCGCGGCTTCAAGGGCGTCAACCTGGTCGGCGGCGACGTGGTGGAAGTCGCACCTCAATATGATTCCACCACCAACACCGCCCATGCTGGCGCGCAGGTGCTGTTCGAGATCCTCAGCCTTATGGTGTTCAGCCCGGCAATCACGAGCAAGGGAGCTTGACATAAAGCAGAAACAAAACCGGCGGAAACACCACGCCTGAGACGCCAGCATCGCGTTACCGTCATTGAGGCGCAAGCGCCACGGTGATTTAATGAACCAGAAACAAGGGAACAGCCGCAAAGCCGGCAAATAGAGGAGAATACCGATGAAACGAATTCTGAACGGGCAAGTGAGCCGCCGCGCGGTGCTTGGCGCCGGCCTGGCCACCGCCGGCATGCTGGCAATGCCGTCGATCCTGCGCGCGCAGGACAAGTCGCTGAAGATCGGCGTCTATGGCGGCTACTTCAAGAAATCCTTCGACGAGAACATCTTTCCGGAGTTCACCAAGGCCACCGGCATTGCCGTGGAATCGATCGCCGAGCCGACCGGCGAGGCGTGGCTGGTGCAGCTTGAACAGGCCGCCAAGGCCGGCCAGGCGCCCGCCGACGTTTCGATGATGTCGCAGACGTCCACGCTGAAAGGCCTGCCAACCGAACTTTGGACACCGATCGACTCGGCCAGGATCAAGAACTTCGATAGCCTGCTGCCGCACTTCATCAGCAAATATCCGGACGGCCGCGTGGCTGGCGTCGGCGCCGTGGCCTGGTACATCACGCTGGTCACCAACACCGAAGTGTTCAAGGAGCCGCCGGTTTCCTGGGCCGACATGTGGGATCCGGCCAACGCCGACAAGCTCGGCCTACTTGCGCTCGCCTCCAACTCATTCCTGCTCGAAGTGACTTCCACGACCTTCATGGGCGGCACCAAGGCGCTCGACACCGAGGAAGGCATCCTCAAGACCATGGAAAAGCTCGCCGAGCTGAAGCCGAACGTCCGCCTCTGGTATCGCGACGAAGCGCAGTTCGAGCAGGCGCTGAAGTCGGGCGAGATCCCGATGGGGCAATATTACCACGACGTGACCGGCCTTGCCGCCGCCGACGGCCAGCCGGTCCGCTCGACCTTCCCGAAGGAGGGCGGCATCCAGGATTCGGGCAACTGGGTCCTGTCGCGCGCCTCCGAAAAGGTCGACGAGGCGCATGTCTTCATCGACTATATGAGCCAGCCGGCGATCCAGGGACTGATGTCACGCAAGGTCGGCACGGCGCCGACGCTGAAGAAGGAAGTGCTCGACCTGACGGCCGAGGAATTCGCGGCGGTGTCATCCGAAATCCCACCGATCCTGCCGCGCTACGACCTCTACACGACCAAGTCCGACTGGATAAACCAGAAGTGGACCGAGCTGATCGTCGCGGCGTAGCTCGCAACAAGCGTTGTGAAGCGCCGACCCCCTCACCGACCGCTTCGCGGCCACCTCTCCCCCTCAAAAGGGGAGAGGAAAGGCGCCAGGCCCGCCACGGTTCCTCTCGCCATTTCAGGGGGAGAGGTGCCGGGCGCAGCGAGGCGGTGAGGGGGTCTCGCGCGACCAAATGGGGTAAGCTATGTCCGGACTGGCACTGCAAGATATCACCAAGCAATTCGGCGACTTCAAAGCGGTCGACAACGTCACTCTGTCGGTTCCGCACGGCAAGTTCGTCTGTTTGCTCGGCCCGTCCGGCTGTGGCAAGACCACGCTCCTGCGCATGATCGCGGGCCTCGAGGAGCCGACCGAAGGCGCCATCATCCTCGACGGCGAGGACATCACGCCTGTCCCCACCCACAAGCGCAATCTCGGCATGGTGTTCCAGTCGCTGGCTCTGTTTCCGCATCTTTCCGTCGGCGACAACATCTCCTACGCGCTGCGCATCCGCGGCGCTTCGAAGGACGAGCAGAAGCGGCGCGCCGAAGAACTCCTGAAGCTCGTTCACCTCCCCGGCTTCGCCGACCGCCCCGTCGCAAAACTCTCCGGCGGCCAGCGCCAGCGCGTTGCCATCGCCCGCGCGCTCGCTCTGTCGCCGAAACTCTTCCTCCTCGACGAGCCGATGTCGGCGCTCGACGCCAAGCTCCGCGAATCCATGCAGGTGGAACTGCGCCAACTGCAGCAGCGGCTCGGCATTACCACCTTCGTCGTCACGCACGACCAGCGCGAGGCGATGACCATGGCCGATCTCGTCGTCGTCATGGGCGAGGGGCGCATCCGCCAGGCAGCCTCGCCGATGGAAATCTATCGCAAGCCCGCCGACGCCTTCGTCGCCGATTTCATCGGCTCGACCAATCTCCTGGACGTCACCGCCGACAGTTCGGGCCGCGCCTCGGCCCTCGGGAAGGTGATCCCCGGGCTCTCCCTGCCTACAGGCACGGCCAAGGCATCCATCTCGATCCGGCCGGAAGACGTACGGCTCGGCAAGCCCGGCCCGGACGCGATTGCCGGCACGGTCACCTTCGTGCGCGATCTCGGCGGCACGATCGAGACCTTCGTCGAGGCCGGCGGGACGACAATCATCGCCGTCGCCACGCCGCGCGAACGCATCGACCTCGCTGCCGGCGACAATGTCGGCGTCACCCTGCCGCCCGAAGCCTGCGTGGTGGTGAAGTCGTGAGATGCACAACCCTTTGCCAGTTTGAGCGCCAACGTCGACGCCCCCCTCTCCCCGTTCTTCACGGGGAGAGGGTAAGGGTGAGGGGCAGCGCCGACCTTGAGACGCTGGCGCCGCCCCTCACCTGGCTGCCGCCACCCTCTCCCCGCGAAGTACGGGGAGAGGAGCGCCTGTCGGGAGCGGATCGCCCTTCATGAGACGCGAAGCCCCAAAATCCATAGCCGACTACACGCCGCTGTTCTTCCCGGCGGTCATGCTCGTCGTCTTCTTCGTCGTGCCGTTTTCGACGATGATCGCCGTCTCCTTCTTCAAGCGCGATCCGGCCGGCTTCTACACGCCCGATTTCGTGCTCGATAATTATGCGCGCTTCCTGTCGGCCTTCTTCGGCAGCGTGCTTGGCTTCTCGCTGATGCTGTCGGTGATGGTCGCCATCTGCTGCGTGGCCATCGCCTTCCCGTTCACCTATCTGCTCACCCGCCGCCCGCGCGCCGTGCAGACAGTCTGGCTGGTCTGCCTGCTCTCGGTCCTGTCGCTATCGGAGGTGATCATCGGCTTTGCCTGGTCGACGCTGTTTTCGCGCACCGCGGGCATCACCAATCTGTTCGTCTGGCTGGGCCTGATGCAGGAGCCGGTCGCGCTGCTGCCGGGTTTTGGCGCGGTGCTCACCGGCATGGTCTACCAGGCGCTGCCCTATACGATCCTGGTGCTCTATCCCGCTCTGGTGCGGCTCGACCCGACATTGCTGGAAGCAGCGCGCACGCTCGGCGCATCGCCCATCCGCGCCTTCTGCAACGTCGTCACTCCGGCGCTCCGAAACACCATCGTCGCGACGCTGATCATGGTCTTCGTCTTCGCGCTGGGCTCGTACCTCCTGCCGCAGATCCTCGGCCGGCCACAGCACTGGACGCTGTCCGTGCTCATCACCGATCAGGCGATCTACCAGTCCAATATGCCGTTCGCTGCGGCGATGGCGGTGTTCCTCGTGCTGATCTCGCTGGCGCTGGTCGGCTTGACGTTGCTCGTCGGACGCAGGGAGAACGCGCTATGAGAGAGACGTTCCTTCGCCGGCTCTATTTCGTCGCCGTGGCGCTGTTCCTCGCCGCGCCGCTGATCGTCGTCGCAGGCGTTTCGGTCAACGAAAAGCAGGATCTCGCCTTTCCGCCGGTCGGCTTCTCGCTCTCCTGGTACGCACAGATCTTTCTCGATCCGGAATGGCGGCGCGCGCTGATCGCCTCGGTGGTTCTGGCGTTCACTTCGGCAGCGCTTGCGGTCGCCATCGCGCTGCCGCTGGCCTGGTTCCTGTGGCGGCGCATCGCGCCCTGGGCAAATGTCTTCCAACTGCTCGGCGTGGCGCCCTTCATCCTTCCGCCGGTCATCACCGCGCTCGGCTTCCTGACTTTCTGGGCGACGATCGGCCTCTACGGCCAGCCGTGGACGGCGGTCATCAGCCATGCGATCTTCTTCGTGACCCTGCCGCTGGTGACGCTGTCGCTCGGCTTTGCTTCGATCGACCGCTCGCTGGTCGAAGCCGCCTCGACCATGGGCGCCGACGACCGCACCGTGCTCAAGACCGTGGTGCTGCCGCTTATCCTGCCCTATCTGGTCTCCGGCTATGCCTTCGCCTTCGTTTTGTCGCTCAACGAATACATCGTCGCCTACATGACCGTCGGCTTCGTCATGGAAACGCTGCCGATCAAGATCTTCAACGCGCTGCGTTACGGCTATACGCCGACCATGGCCTCGGTATCGGTCTTCTTCGTCGCCATAGCGGCGCTGGTTTTCGGCCTGATCGCCTGGTTCGGCGATATCAGGCGGCTGCTCGGCGCAATGTCGTCGGAGGCGAACTGATGAGGCTCGCCGCGCTCCAGATGCACGCGGTGGCCGGCGACCGGACGGCCAATTTTTTCCGCATCGAGACGGCCGCTCGGGAAGCTGCCGAAAACGGCGCCGACCTTCTGGTCACGCCCGAGCTTGCGATCCCCGGCTACGGCGCCGGCGAGATGATTTCCGAGCTTGCCGAACCGGCCGGCGGCGATCTCGCCGAGCGGCTCGCCGCCCTGTCGCGCGAGACCGGCGTGGCTTTGGTCGTCGGCTTCGCCGAGCACGACGGCGAAACGGTCTTCAACAGCGCGATCTACGCAGACGGCCAGCGCAGCATCGTCTATCGCAAGTCGCATCTCTTCGGTCCCTACGAGCGCAAGCTCTTCGCACCCGGAAAGCCCGCCGCCTGCATCGTCGAGCATCGCGGCATGAAGCTCGGGATGCTGATCTGCTATGATGTCGAATTCCCGGAAAACGTCCGCCGCCTGGCCCAGACGGGGGCGCAGGCGGTCATCGTGCCGACCGCGCTGCCGGCCAGCGACCACGCCGAATTCATCGCGCGCAAGCTGGTCCCGGTGCGCGCCTTCGAAAACCAGCTCTTCGTCGCCTACGTCAACCATTGCGGCAATGACGCGCTGTTTTCCTATGCCGGCCTGTCGGGCATCGCCGCGCCCGACGGCACGATGCTGGCCGAAGCGCCCGAAACCGGCGAGGCGCTGCTTTTCGCCGACATCCAACCCACCGACTACGCCGCCTCGACCGCCGCGAATACTTATCTGCCGGACCTCAGGGTCTGAGCGCCGCAGTTCCTGACTTGCGGCAATCCCCCCGGCAGTCGTCATTCTCGAACTCGTGAGCGAGCGCAGCGAGCGGAGAGTGTCGGGAATCCTGCCTCGCTCTACCGGAAGTCAAAGGCGGTGGAGGGGGCGCTGCGAGCCTCAAACGTGGATAGAATCCACTCTCATTCCGGCTCGTTAGCAAAAAGAACTGTTTTGGATCAATGGCATAACAGCCGGCGAGAAGAATTTTCGCACCTGCATTTGTGCACACATGCCGCCCCACCCGCATAATCCGTGGCATCGCCCTTGCGGGAACCGGTTCCGGACCGGGGATCGGTAGGGCGGCGGTGACCTCTCCCCGTGGATTCGGTTCCCACGGGCCTGAGGGCGTCCGACGGGCCGGCATTCCGAGCGAAGCGCCAATGCTTCGTGAACGGAAGGCGGATCATCCGCGCGTCATTGTCCATGGAAAGAACATGGAGCGGGGCGCGTGACCGGTCGACCGTGGCGACAGACACCGGCGGGGCGCGGAAGCTGCGCCACGTATTCAATTTCGGTAGGCAAGGCCAAGCGCCCCGCTTCCCGACTTCTCCCTGCAAAAGGGAGTGTTCTTTGACAGAGGCCAGACGCGAAAGCGGGCGTGGCGATGAACAGGTGCGTCCTTCGAGGCTCGCTGCGCTCGCACCTCAGGATGAGGACCCTGTGTGTTCGGCTAACTAGCGAACCAACCCTGCACAAGAACCCTCTACCGCCAGACCGTCAGCCCCAGTTCTTCCCTTCGCAGCCAGCGCGCCAGCAACAGCACGGCGACCACCGCCAGACCCGCCGACAACCCGATCCAGATGCCATTGCCGGCAAGCCCGAACTGGAACGCGAGCAGCACGCCGAGCGGCAGGCCGACGCCCCAATAACCGATTGCAGCATAGACCATCGGCACTTTCGTGTCGTGCAATCCGCGCAGCATGCCCGACGCTACCGCCTGCGCGCCGTCGACGATCTGGAACAGCGCCGCGAACGCAAGGAACGACACTGCAAGCCCGATCACCGCAGCGTTTTCTGGCGCCTGGAGATCAATGAAGGCGCTGATCAGCAGACGCGGCCACAGGATCATCACCAGCGCCATCAGCGCCATGAATCCGACGCCGAGCACAAAGGCGGTCCAGCCGGCGCGGCTGATCCCGTCCGGGTTGCCCGCGCCATAGGCAAGGCCGACGCGCACCGTCACCGCCTGGTTCAGGCCGAGCGGCACCATGAAGCTGATCGAGGCGATCTGGATGGCGATGGCGTGCGCCGCCAGCGAGGCGGCGTCGATCAGCCCCATCAGCAGCGCGGCGGCGTTGAAGATCGTCACCTCGAACGCCAATATGCCGGCAATCGGCAGGCCGAGCCGGAGCAGCGCCATGAAGCGCGGCCAGTCGGCCCGCCAGAACCGGCCGAACAGCCTGTAGCGGCGAAATTTGGGCTCGAGCGTCACCACCAGCGCAAGCCCTGAAAACATCAGCAGGCTGGAAAACGTGGTCGCCATGCCCGCCCCTGCGATGCCGAACGCCGGAAATCCAAGATTGCCGAACATCAGGCACCAGTTGGCGAACGCGTTGAAGGTTACGGCCGCGAACACGATGACCAGCGCCCAGCCCGGCCGCTCCAGCGCCGAAATGAACGAGCGCAGCACGATATAGCCGTAGAAAGGCAGCACCGCCCATTGCAGCCAGACCATGTAGAGCGCGGCCTCGCGCGCCAGCGCCGGCTCTTGGCCCATCCAGACGAGGATCGTCTCGGTGTTCCACAGCACGATCCAGATCGGAATGCAGACCAGCACCGCCAGCCACAGGCCTTGGCGCACGGTGCGGCGTATGTCGCGCACCGAATGGCGCTTGCGGCCGAGTTCGGTCGCGATCATCGGCGAGGTCGCCAGCATCAGGCCGAGCCCGAAGATCAGCGGCGCGAAATAAAGGTTCGAGCCGAGCGCGCCGGCGGCAAGCGTCGCCGGCCCGAGCCGCCCCATCATCATGACGTCGGTGGCGTTCATCGCCACCTGGCCGAGATTGGTGAGCACCATCGGCCACGACAGCGCGAGCATCGCCCGCACCTCGTCACGCCAAGGGTTTGCAGGCGCTCTCGCGCCGGCCTCGAACACAGTCATTTGTCCATCTTTCCGCAAGCCGGCATCCGCGAACGCACGGAATGCCGCAAATCCGGCGGCAAAACGCCAGCCATCATCCTGTTTGCGACCCTATCTGGACGAAAGCGGCGTGAGTGGCAAGAGAGGAGGAAGAAGCAAAGGTTGAGCCAGGACTTCAATGCGTTCGGGAACCCGGATGCCGTTCCGGGATTGGGTATAATGATGTCCGGAGAGTTCGCTATGCCTTCGACCTCCATTCGCAAGACGGACTACGACGCCGCGACGCGGACCCTGTCGGTATGGTTTGTCGCCAGCGGCAAACGCTACGACTATGAAAACGTGCCTCCCGAAACCTACGCGGCTTTCCGGCAGGCATTTTCGAAAGGGCGCTTTTTCAACGCCTTCATCCGAAACCGATTCACCTATCGCGTGGCAAAGCAATCAGACGCCGCATAGCGCGACGACGCCCGACAGAACGGCAGGGAGCAGAGCCTGGGGGCCGCGTTCGCTGCACTAAGCTCAGTGGGCCGCGAACGATCTCACCTCAGTTTGCACGAGTAGATGTGCCTCATTCAGGAAAAATATCGCACGAATGCGAAGCTTCGGCTGTCCGGCGCCCAGCAGGCACGTTCATCGTCCCTTGGCCGCCGAACAGGCCGAGCAGAACCCGCGGTTCGCCACCGGCGGCCGGCAGCAGGCGGAGTTCCACGTCCTTGTCGCGGGGATGGCCGGTCACGCCGGGCTCATAGGCGAGATAGAGCACATGCCGGCCGTCCGGCGAAGGATGGGGAAACCAGTTGACCCGCGCGTCGTCCGTCATCTTCTGAACGCCGCTGCCGTCCGGGCGCACCCGCCACAGGTCCACAGCGCCGTTCTTCTCTCCGTTGAACCAGATCCATTCGCTGTCGGGCGTATAGTCGGGCCCGTCGCAATGGTCGAAGCCGCGGGTGACCTGGAACTCCGCACCGCCTCCGACCGGACAGGTATAGACCTGAAAAGTGTCGCCACGCTTGGCCACATAAGCGAGCGTGCGTCCGTCGGGCGACCAGCCGTGCCAGTAGGCGGGCGCTCGTTCCGTCACGCGGGTGGGCGTTCCGCCGCCGAACGGCAGCGTATAGATCTCGCTCGACCCGCGCTCGGTGGAATCGCTTATCACCAGCGTCGCTCCGTCGGGCGAAATGCCGTGGTCGTTGTTGATGTTTCGGGCGAAACCGGTGTCGATCTCGACGAAACGGGGATCGGCCAGATCGACGCGGCAGAGCCTGCCGTTCCGGTTGACCACCAGCGCGGCGCCGTCGGGCGTCCAGTTCGGCGCTTCGACGAGATCCGCCGTCTTCAGCACCGTCGTCACTGTTTCGCCGGCGAGTTCGAAGATCGCAATCTCGCTCTTCACATTGTCCTCCCTGAAACCTTCGTGAAGGCCGCATCACCCGATCGCGTCGAGCACCTGCCGCTGCCGGTGCATCTCCAGGAACACCCGATAGTCCCGGTCGAACCGCGCTCGCGCTCTCGCGTCGGGCTTGCGCTCGCGGCCGCCCTGCTGCATAGCCGCGCAGGCTTGCGCCAGCGTCGGAAACAGGCCGGCCGCGGTGGCCGCCACCATGCCCGTGCCGAGCAGCATCGAATCCTCCGCCCGCGGCTCGATCACTGTGCGGCCCGTCGCGTCGGCGTAAAGCTCCATCAGCAGCGGGTTCTTCGCGTGGCCGCCGGTGATATGCAGCGTGTCGACGGGGTGGCCCTTCTCGTTCAGCGCCTCGAGTATGTGGCGCACGCCGAGCGCTATGCCGACGCAGGTGCGCCAGTAGAGCCGGCAGAGGCTGTCGAAGGAAGCATCGAGCGTCAGCCCGCTGATCACGCCCACCGCGTGCGGATCGGCCAGCGGCGAGCGGTTGCCATGGAAATCCGGCAGCACATGCAGGCGTCCGGCGAGGTCCAGCCCCCTCCTCGGCGCGCAGTTCCATCACCCGCGCTGCGATCCGGCGGTGGGTCGCCGCGTCGGGTTCGCCGCCCGCGCCGTGCCAGCGAATGACGTGGTCGAGCAGCGCGCCGGTGGCCGACTGGCCGCCTTCGCTTAGCCAGCAGCCGGGCAGCGCGACGCCGAAATACGGCCCCCAGCCGCCGATGAAGGGGCGCGGCTCGGTCGACATCGCCATCACGCAGCTCGACGTGCCGGCGATCAGCGCGACATGCCGTTCGAGGCTGTCGAGATCGCCGGCATGGCCGCCGAGCACGCTGAGCGCGCCGGCATAAGCGTCGATGAGCCCCGCGCCGACGCGGCAGTTCACGGTCAGGCCGAGCGCCTCGGCCGCCTCCGCCGTCAGCGGCCCGAGATCCGCGCCGACCGGGCTCGCTTTGTCGGGCAAGCGGCCGCGCTCCAGCATGTCGGGAATGCCGACGAGCTTCAGGAAATCGCGGCGCCAGCCTTCCGGCTCATGCGCGACATAGGTCCATTTGCAGGTCAGCGTGCATTGCGAGCGGGCAAGCGAGCCCGACGCCTTGAAGGTCAGGAAATCCGCGAGGTCGAACATATAGCCGGCGCGCGCCCAGCTTTCGGGCAGGTTGCGCTTCAGCCACATCAGCTTCGGCGCCTGCATTTCGGGCGACATCACGCCGCCGCAGAAGTCGAGCACGCGGTGGTCGGTCGCCGTGCACTCGTCGGCTTCCTTCAGCGCGCGGTGGTCGAGCCAGACGATCGTGTCCCATCGGTCATCGCCGCCGGTCGAGACGCTCAGCTGGCCGCCGTCGAAATCGCGCAGCACCAGCGAGCAGGTCGCGTCGAAGCCGATGCCGGCAATATCTCCCGCCGCGACGCCCGACTTGCCGAGAGCTGCCCTGACGGCGATGCACACCGCCGCCCAGATGTTTTCAGAATCGTGCTCGGCGTGGTCGGGTTTCGGCCGGTGGAGCGCGATCGGATGCTCGGCGCGCCCGAGCAGCCTGCCGGTCCTGTCCAGAATTCCGGCGCGCGCGCTGCCGGTGCCGACATCGACGGCGCAGACGAGGCCCTCCATCAGCAGGCGCGCTTTCGCGCTGGTGTCCGGGATTGATATTTCGGGCGCGGCAGCATGGGCGCGAGCATAATGCCCGCCGGAAACCGCGCAAGAGCCCGTCGCCTGGCGCAGGAGGCAGGCTACCGCTTTGGGTTGATTGTCGCCATACCAGCTTCGGTGCCAGAATGACCGGTATGCTGACGAAACCGGCGTTCGCCCTCGAAATAATGACCGGGAGGCAACTTCGCGGAGGATAATCATGACCCTTCCCAGTTACACAATGAATCAAGCAACCTTCCCGGAGATGTACGAGCGGTGGCTCGTAGATCCTCTCTTTCGGCCGTGGGCGGAAATGACTCTCGAGGAGCTGGAATTGTCTCCAGGCGATCGTGTCCTCGACATCGCTTGTGGAACAGGAATAGTCGCACGCGTCGCAAAGGAGCGCCTCGGTGACGCCGGATACATCGTCGGCATCGACATCAGTTCGGATATGCTCGCCGTTGCACGCGCCGTGGCACCACGCATCGACTGGCGCGAGGGCAATTCCAGCGATTTGCCTCTTCATGACAGAGAGCAGTTCGACGTCGTCGTCTGCCAACAGGGATTGCAGTTCTTTCCCGACAAGCCCGCGGCCGCGGCGCAGATGCGGCGGGCCCTGGCGAAGGATGGCAGGTTGGCGGTGGCCACCTGGCGTTCTGACGATGAAATCCCGTTCTTTCGGGAGCTGCGCCGCGTCGCGGAACGCCATCTGGGCGCCATCGCCGACAAGCGGTACAGCTTTGGAGACGCAGCCGCGCTTGAGGCGCTGCTTTGGGACGCCGGCTTTCACGAAGTCCGGTCAAAGACGATATCGCGCGCCATGCGCTTCAAGGACGGCGCACCCTTCCTGCGATTGAATACGATGGCGCTGGTCGGCATGAGCGCTGCCGGCAAAGACATGGGCGAACAGGATCGCAAACGCGTCGTGGAGGAGATCGTGAGCGAGAGTGCGCCCGCGCTGCGGCCATACAGCGATGGATCGGGACTCGCTTTCGAGCTCAGCACCAATCTGGCGACAGCCAAAGGGTAAAGTGCTTCCCGCATGATCCATCCCGGATAGCGTTCTGAGGGGACAAATCTGGGCAATGGCAGGTGACGGCAGGTTTCTCAATGATGGAAAGTTGGCTGGTGGTGTTCGCCCCGGCTGGAGACCGGATTCGAAGATCGGACGAAATTTGCGGATGCCGGGAGGTCCAGCGCCGTGCTTCCTCGCCTAGGCCAGCCTTCCACGAGGCGGATGAGGTTGCCGCAGGTGTCGTCGAAATCCACGACAAGGGTCGGTCCCATCGGCTTCGGTTCGTCGCGGAAAGCGACGCGCCCTGTCCTGATCGTTGACGACAATGCTGGTGAGCTTGAGCGATCGGGCCAACAGCGTCGCGCCGCTAGTCAAGCACGACCACGGCCTCCACCTCGAAGAGCATGGGGTCGATTGCAAGCTTGGGAACGGGAACCAGGGTCTGCGCCGGCAACGCCTCGCCGAACATTTCCTTGACGTTCTGGGTCAACACCCCGAGCTTGGACATATCGTGATCGACCACGAAGACCGTGAGCTTGGCGACCTGATCCGGCTTTGCGCCGAGCGCATCGAGGGCGGTGCGCAAATTTGCGTAGGCCTGCTTAACCTGGACGGCGAAATCGGGCGACAAGGCTCCCGTGCTGTCCTGGCCGCCCTGTCCGGAGATGTAAGCCACTTTGGCTCCGCCGGGCACGATCACCGCCGTGCTGTAGCCATTCGGCGTCGGGTCGAAGAGGTTTTGTGGATTGACGATGGTCAGCTTGAGATCGTTCTCATTCGCTGTCGTCGCAGTGGGAACGCCCATGGTCATGATGATTAGCCCTCCGATAAGCAGATGCTTGATTGCGCGTGACATGATTTTTCTCTTGGCTCTGAGGGCTACGAGCACCCTTGCGGCCGTCAGGATTGAACTTTAATCCATCGCCTATCCGATCGACTCGTACGCCGCACGAGTCATCCTATGGTATGATGTACGAGTCAACCGCTCAGCATCGACATTCCTGACGTTGCCTGCCAAAATCGAGGTACCGACCAGCGAGGAAGACGGATGGCAGCCAAACGCAGCGGCGCCCGGAGCAAGCAGTCTCAACGGACCAGTGTCTCGCTCCAGCCCGTGCAGGAGCCGCGCAGTGAACCGCCGCTCTCTCGGGAACGTATCGTGGCGACCGCGGTGGAACTGCTGGACGCTCAAGGGCTCGACGGCTTGACGATGCGCCGGCTGGCCGATCGGCTCGGCTCGGGCGTGATGAGCCTATACTGGCACGTCGACAACAAAGAGGATGTCTTTGATCTGGCGCTCGACTCGGTGCTCGAATATCGCGGACCGCCGCAAATGGTTGAATCCCAAGACTGGCGCGGAGAACTCGTTCATATGCTCGAAGACTGGCGCGCCGGCATGCTGCGCCATCCCTGGTCGGCATCGCTGCTGCCGCGCCGGGCGCTCGGCCCGAACATCCTCGGTCGCCTGGAACTGTTGAGCAAGACCTTGTCAAAAGCCGGTGTAGCGGACGCGGATCTGAACGTCGCGATATGGTCGCTCTGGAACTATGTGATGGGCGCCACCATCACCCGGGCGAACTTCGACCTCCCGGACGACGGCAGGGCCGCCACGCAGCAGTGCCTTACACGTCCCGGCGAACGCTACCCGACAATCGAACGCTCCCGCCTGCTGTTGGACAGCGACTGGGATGGCGCCTTCCGGAAAGGCCTCGGCTTCCTGCTCGATGGCCTCGCTCCAGGATAATGAACTTTTCCTACATCTCCTGCGCAATGAGTAGAAGGCGGGACGCACGGCCTCCGTCCTCAAATCGTCTTCAGCATGCCTCCGTCGACGTGATAGGTCGCCCCGACGGCGTAGCTCGCCCGGTCCGAGCACAGGAACACGAAAAAGTTTGCCAGTTCCTCGACAGTCCCGAACCGCTTGATCGGCGCGTGCTCGTCCGCCACCGACTGCAGATAGCCTTCCCAGTCGCCGCCGCTCTCCGCCGTCAGCTGCTTCGCCGTCTTGACCCAGTCGGGCGTCAGGATCAGCCCGGGATTGATGGTGTTGACGCGGATATTATCCCTGATCACCTCGTTGGCGAGGTTCTTTGAAAACATCAGCAGCGCGGCCTTCGTGACGTTGTAGATCGGCTCGTACCACAGCGGCTGCACCGCGCAGATCGAGGCGTTGTGCAGTATGGCTCCTCCACCCCGCGCACGCATCATCGGCACGAAACCGCGCGCCAGCCGCACCGCCGCCATTACATGCAGTTCCCAGTAGACCTGCCACTTGTCGTCGGCGGCTTCCATGATGGTCTCGTTGGAGCCTGTGCCGGCATTGTTGACGAGGATATCCGCGCCGCCGAATTTTTCCTGGGCCGCTTCGACCAGAGCCGCCGCGCCGTCCACCGTCGCCACGTCGCAGGCCACCGGAAGCGCAGTGACGCCATGTTCGCGCGCGATCCGCTCGGCCTCGGCGGCAAGGCGCTCCTCGCCGCGCGCGGCCATCACCACGTGCGCGCCCTCTCTCGCAAAGGTCTCCGCGACGCCCAGCCCGATGCCGACGCTCGCGCCGGTGATGACGGCCACCTTGCCCTTGAGTCCCAGATCCATGAAAGCCTCCGCCATCTTCAATTGCGAGAAATTATGCGAGCTCGCCTGCTTCCGGAAGGGTGGGTGCCACGACAAATTTGCTAGGGTGGTGCCAAAGACCCCCTCTCCGTCCGCTTCGCGGCCACCTCTCCCCCGCAAGCGGGGGCGAGGAAACGCCAATCGCCGAAACCGCGCTATTCCTCGCACCCATTCTTCATGGGGGAGAGGTGGCCGCGAAGCGGACGGAGAGGGGGTCGGGCACCGCCCTATCAGCTTAGCGCGAAATTCTCGCGAACACAGACCTCACGGCGTCCTACCCAAATACCGCCCCAGCGTCTCCCGCGTACCCACCCGCCACAGCATCTCCAGCGCATCCGCAAACGCCGCCGCAAATATCTCCGACCGGCCAACGTCGCCGTAAATATCCTCCATCGCCAGCCACGTTCCGGCATCGTCCTTCGCCGCTCTGGCGGTCGTCAGCAGCCGGTCCCAATTCGGGTCGTTTGGCGCGATCTCGGCGCCGGACTCGGTGATTCCAAAACAGTAGCGGCACCACAGCGCGGATTCGAGCGCCAGACCCTCTATGCCCGCCCCTTCCTTCAGCCGGTCGGCGATGGTCGGGATGATGAATTTCGGCTGCCGGTTCGAGCCGTCGAGGCAGAGCCGCCGCACCGTGTCGCCGATCTTCGGATTGGAAAACCGCCGCTCGATCAGCTCGAAATACTCCTCCAGCACCACGCCGGGCACCGGCGGCACCGTCGGGATTATCTCCTCGCGCTCGAGCTTGGCCAGAAACGCCCGCACCAGCGGCTCCTGCATCGCCTCGTGCACGAAATGGATGTCCATCAGCCCGGCGGGATAGGCGATCGTCGCATGGCCGCCATTCAGGATGCGGATCTTCATCAGTTCGAAAGGCGAGACATCGTCGACAAACTGGACGCCCGCCTTTTCCAGCGCCGGTCGGCCAGCCGGAAAATTGTCCTCCAGCACCCATTGCCGGAACGGCTCGCAAAACACCGGCCAGGCGTCCTCGACGCCGAACTTTTCGGCCAGGATCGCGCGTTCGCGGTCGGTGGTGGCGGGGGTGATGCGGTCGACCATGCCGTTGGGAAAGGCCACATTCTCGCTCACCCAGTCCGCCAGGCCGTCATCGGCGATCCGCGCCAGGCCGATAATCGCGTCGGCGGTGACATGACCATTATGCGGAATGTTGTCGCACGACATGATCGTAAAGGCAGGCGTCCCGGCCTGCCGACGCCGCTTCAGTCCAGCCAGGATGATGCCGAATACGGTCGAAGGATGGTCGATGTCGGCGGCGTCGGCGATAATCGCGGGATGTCCGGGATTGAATTTCCCCGACGCTGGATCGATGAAATAACCGCCCTCGGTGATGGTCAGCGAGACGATGCGGATCGCCGGATCGGTCAGCCGGCGGATGATGGCGGCGCTGTCGCCGGGGACAAGAAAATCGATCATCGCGCCGGTCACCCGCGCCTGCATGTGGCCGTCGTCCTGCTCGACCACCGTGGTCAGAAAATCTTGGCTCGCGAGTTTTTCGCGCCCTGCTCTTTCGCCCTCGAAAACCCCAGCCCCGACCAGCGCCCAGTCATGATCGCTGCCGGCGTTGAACAAATCATCGAGATAGACCGCCTGATGCGCGCGGTGGAAATTGCCGACGCCGAAATGCAGGATCCCGGGGCTGAGGTCACTGCGGCGGTATTTTGGCGCGGCGACGCTGGGGGGAGGCGGGTCAGGGTCTCGGACGAGAGCTTAATGGTCATTTTCAGAGGCCTCTGCCGTGACATGAGAAAAATCGGCCGTTCTGGACCGACTCTGATTTCCGCTGAGTTGAGGCATGGATTCCCGACACTCTCTGCTCGCTGCGCTCGCTCACGAGGTCGAGAATGACGGATTTCCCTCTCCGTCTCCGCCAGTCGTCGACGTTGGCGGCTAGTGGGAACATACCCGGCAGTTCGTCATTCCCGACCTCGTGAGCGAGGAACGAGCGGAGAGTGTCGGGAATCCATGCCGTGTCAGAAAGGACGCCAGAATCGGCCCCGAAAAGCGACTGACCGAAACAGGAAATGTTATGCAGTTGCTTTGCCGTTCGTGGGGGAAGATTGCCTTCATGATCCCCTCAACTCATCCACTGACCGCCGTCGACATTGTAGGTCTGGGCGACGATGTATTCGGCCTCGGCGCTGGCGAGGAAAACCGCCATGCCGGTCAAATCTTCCGCCCGGCCCATCCGCCCGAACGGCACCGCCTCGCCGACCAGCCGCTTCTTCTCGCCCTTCGGCCGGTTTTCGTATTTGGCGAACAGCGCGTCGACGCCGTCCCAGTGCTCGCCGTCGACCACGCCCGGCGCGATCGCATTGACGTTGATGCCGTGCTTGATGAGATCGAGCCCCGCCGACTGGGTCAGCGAGATGAGGGCGGCCTTGGTCGCGCAATAGACCGCAACCAGCGCCTCCCCCCTGCGCCCCGCCTGGCTCGCCATGTTTATTATTTTCCCACCCTTGCCGCGAGAAATCATCGAGCGGGCGGCCGCCTGCATCATGAACAGCGTGCCGGCGACATTGACCGAAAACAGCCGATCGTAGCTTGCCCTGGATATCTCGACGATCGGCGCGGCGTCGAAAAGCGCGGCGTTGTTGATCAGTATGTCGAGCCCGCCGGCCTTGTTCTCGACCGCCTTCACCGCCGCATCTATGGAGGAAAGGTTGGTGACGTCGAGGCTGACCGCGTAAGCTGCGTCGCCGATCTCGTCGGCGGCCTTCATCGCCGCGCCCAGGTTGATGTCGCCGATGCAAACCGTCGCACCCTCCCGCACATAGGCTTCGGCGAAGGCGCGGCCGATGCCGCGCGCGGCGCCGGTTATCAGCGCCGATTTGCCGGCTAACCTCTTCGTCACATCGCGCTCCCGTCTTCGCTGAACCGGTGCAGTTTTGTTGGGTCGGGCGTCAGGAAAACCGTGTCGCCGTGCTTGACCGAAATTTCGCCGTCGGCGCGCACCGTCAGCGGCCCGACCCCGTCGGCCTGCACATGCAGGAAGGTGTCGGAGCCGAGATGTTCGGCGACGCCAACCGTCGCCTTCCACTCGCCCGCGGTGGTCGATATCTGCATGTGCTCCGGGCGGATGCCGATCGTCGCCGCACCATGCTTCGCAGCAACCGCGCCGTTGATCAGGTTCATCTTCGGCGAGCCGATGAAGCCGGCCACGAACAGGTTCTTCGGCGTCTTGTAGAGTTCCATCGGCGAGCCGACCTGCTCGATATTGCCGGCGTTCAGCACCACGATCTTGTCGGCCATGGTCATCGCCTCGACCTGGTCGTGGGTGACGTAGATCATCGTCGTCTTGAGTTGGTGGTGCAGTTCGCTGATCTCCAACCGCATCGTGCCGCGCAAGGCGGCGTCCAGGTTGGACAGCGGCTCGTCGAACAGGAAGGCCGAGGGCTGGCGCACGATGGCGCGGCCTATGGCGACGCGCTGGCGCTGGCCGCCGGAAAGCTGCCCCGGCCGCCGGTCGAGATAGTTGGTGAGGTTGAGGATGCGCGCCGCGTCGGCCACCTTCCTGTCGATTGCCGCCTTGTCCTCGCCGGCCATCTTCAGCGGGAAGGCGATGTTCTTGGCCACCGTCATATGCGGATAGAGCGCATAGGACTGGAACACCATCGCCAGCTTGCGTTTGGCCGGCGCCTCGCCGGTGACGTCGCGCCCGTCGATGACGATCGCGCCGGCGCTGGTGTCCTCCAGCCCTGCGATCAGCCGGAGCAAGGTCGACTTGCCGCAGCCCGACGGGCCGACGAAGACGACGAACTCGCCGTCCTCGATGGTCAGGTCGATCTCCGGGATGATGACCGTCGCCCCGAAGGATTTCGACACTTTTTTCAGCGTAATCTGGCCCATGGCTTCCTCCCCGGGGATTCTATTTGACTGCGCCAAAGGTCAGGCCGCGCACCAGTTGCCGTTGCGAGAACCAGCCCATGATCAGGATCGGCGCGATGGCCAGCGTCGAGGCGGCCGAAAGCTTGGCCCAGAACAGCCCCTGCGGGCTGGAGAACGAGGCGATGAACGCCGTCAGCGGAGCGGCATTGGTCGTCGTCAGGCGGATCGTCCAGAACGCCTCGTTCCAGGCGAGAATTATATTGAGCAGCATAGTCGAGGCGATGCCGGGAATAGCCATCGGCGTCAGCACATAAACGATCTCGTTGAGCAGCGAGGCGCCGTCCATGCGCGAGGCCTCGAGGATCTCGCCGGGTATTTCGCGAAAATAGGTGTAGAGCATCCACACCACGATCGGCAGGTTGATCAGCATCAGCATGACCGTGAGCCCGAGCCGCGTGTCGAGCAGGCCGGTATCGCGAAAAATCAGGTAGATAGGCACCAGCACCGCCACCGCCGGCATCATCTTGGTGGACAGCATCCACATCAAGACGTCCTTGGTCCGCTTTGTTGGCGAAAACGCCATCGCCCAGGCGGCGGGTATGGCGACCAGCAGCGCCAGCAGCGTCGAACCGACCGAGATGATCACCGAATTCATGAACGGCTTGAAATAATCGCGCTGCGTCTGCACCTCGATATAGTTCTCGACGGTCCAACTGGGGAACAGGCTGAACCCCGCAATCGCCTCCGGCTCGGTCTTGAACGAGGTCAGGATGGCGTAGAGGATCGGGAAGAAGATCACGAACGCGACCAGCCATGCGGCGGCGGTGAAGGCTGCCTTGCGTCGGGTCGAAACTGCGCGGGCCATGGTCAGGTCTCCAAACTTGAGATGTATGCGCCGCCCCTCATCGCCCTCCTGAGCGAAGTCGAATGGGCGGGCACTTCTCCCCGTGATCCTTCGACAAGCTCAGAACGGGGAGAAGGTCGCTGGCCGCAACGCTGGCGATCCCCCTCTCCCCGTCCTTCACGGGGAGAGGGTAAGGGTGAGGAGCGCTCTAAAGGCGACAACATTCGCATTTTTCTCACCTATCCAAATTCTTGCCCACCGCGCGCATCAGGAAGATGGCGACGATGTTGGCGAGGACGACCGCGATCACCCCGCCCGCCGAAGCCCCGCCGACATCGTAGCCGAGCAGCGCGGTGCGGTAGATCAGGAACGGCAGGTTGGTCGAGGCATAGCCCGGCCCGCCATTGGTGGTGACGAGGATCTCGGCATAGACCCCAAGCAGGAAGATGGTCTGGATCAGGATCACCACGGTGATGGCGCGGGCCATGTGCGGCAGCGTCAGGTAGATGAAGCGATTGACGAAGTTGGCGCCGTCCATCTCGGCCGCTTCCTTCTGCTCGCCGTCGAGCGACTGCAGCGCGGTGAGCAGGATCAGCGTGGCGAAGGGCAGCCACTGCCAGGCGACGATGATGATGATCGAAAACAGCGGATACTGCGCGAACCAGTCGACCGGCTGCAGCCCGAAGAACCGGGAAATGTCGGCGAAGACGCCGTAGCCCGGATGCATGATCATGTTCTTCCACACAAGTGCGGCCACCGGCGGCATGACGAAGAACGGTGAGATCACCAGTATGCGCACGATGCCCTGCCCGAAGATCGGCTGGTCGAGCAGCAGCGCCAGCGCGATGCCGCCGATGACGGTGATCAGCAGCACCCCGACTACGATCAGCAGCGTGTTCCAGATCGACTGGAAGAAGGCGGGGTCCGTGTAGAAATATGTATAATTGAACAGGCCGGCGAAGCTGACATTACCGGGATTGAGCAGATTGTAGTTCAGGAACGAGAACCACAGCGTCATTGCCAGCGGCACGATCATCCAGACGAGCAGCAGGATCACCGACGGCGCCATCATGAAGCGCGCTAGCGTGCCGGTCTGTCGCGTGGCCATGATCTTCCTCCGATTCGAATGAACCGCTTGATTCGCCGGCAGACCTCTCATGCTGGAGGCGCGGCGCTGACGACCCCCTCTCCCCGTCCTTAACGGGGAGAGGGTAAGGGTGAGGGCAGCGCCAGGCTATATTAGGTCGCGCCGCCGCTCATCTCCCGTAATTCTTCGACAAAAGGGCCGCCCAGGCTGGGACCCGGACGGCCAGGCACCGGGAGAATGCCTATTTGATGTAGCCGCCGCGGGTCATCTCGCGCGTCGTCACCGACTGCGCCTGCGCCAGCGCATCGTCCACCGTCATCTGCCCGGCGAGGGCTGCCGAGAACAACTGTCCCACGGTCGTGCCGAGACCCTGGAACTCGGGAATGGCGACGAACTGCACGCCGGTATAGGGAACCGGCTTCACGGTCGGCTTGGTCGGATCGGCTGCGTTGATCGAGTCCAGCGTCATCTTGGCGAAGGGCGCGGCCTTCTGGTACTCGGGATTCTCGTAGAGCGAGGTGCGGGTGCCGGGCGGCACGTTGGCCCAGCCTTCCTTCTCGGCCACCAGCGCGAGATAATCCTTGCTGGTTGCCCAGGAGATGAATTTCTGGGCGGCGTCCGCCTTCTGCGTGCCGGCCGGAACGGCGAGCGACCATGCCCACAGCCAATTGCCGCGCTTGCCAAGCCCGGTATCGGGAGCCAGCGCGTAGCCGACCTTCTCGGCGACGATCGAGTCCTTCGGGTTGGACACAAAGGAAGCCGCGACCGTGGCGTCGATCCACATGCCGCACTTGCCCTGCTGGAACAGCGCCAGGTTCTCGTTGAAGCCGTTCGACGATGCGCCTGATGGGCCGGCGTCTTTCATCAGATCGACATAGAACTGCAGCGTGTTCTTCCACTCAGGCTGGTCGAACTGCGGTACCCAGTTTTCGTCGAACCAGCGAGCGCCGAACGAATTGGAAGTGGCGGTCAGGAAGGCCATGTTCTCGCCCCAGCCGGCCTTGCCGCGCAGGCAGATGCCGTTGATGTCGGCGGCACGGTCGGTCATTTTGCGGGCCGCGTCCGCCACGAACTCCCAGGTCGGCGCGTCGGGCATGGTCAGCCCGGCCTTTTCCATCAGGTCCTTGCGGTACATGATGAAGGAGCTTTCGCCGTAGAAGGGCGCGGCATAGAGCTTGCCGTCGACGGTCAGGCCGCCGGCGATGGCCGGGATGATGTCGCCAGCGTCGTAGTCCGCGCCAAGATTTTCCAGCGGCAGCAGCCAGCCCTGCTTGGCCCAGATCGGAACCTCGTAGGTGCCGATCGTCATCACGTCGTACTGGCCGCCCTTGGTGGCGATATCGGTGGTGACGCGCTCGCGCAGCACGTTTTCTTCCAGCGTCACCCATTGCAGCTGGATGTCGGGGTTCTTGGCAGTGAAGTCGTCCGTCAGCTTCTGCATGCGGATCATGTCGCCATTGTTGACGGTGGCGATGGTGATCGATTCGGCGTGCGCGGCAAACGCGAGCGCGCTCGCGGAGCACAGGCCCAAAATGAGCGTGTTCAGTTTCATCCAGAATTCCTCCCTTAGACCAAGAGTGAGCATTTGCCTTGGTTGTGGGCAATTATTCACTCGGCGTGATTTATGTCAAGCGAGATTCGATGCTGCAGTGCGGCAGGCGCGTCGCTCGGGGCTTGGCGCCAAGACGCCTCGGCAATGGGCGGCTATTGCGCCGAAACCGCCGCCGTTCGCGGCTTCGGCGGGGCCTTGCGTACAATTTGCGAGCCGGTACCGGTGTCCCCGCCGCCGATGCTGCTGTTATTGCGCCGGTTTTTCCGTTTCACCCCAGCGCTGTTCCCGGATTCTATTCACACCGGCGGCGGGAGCTTCGCCCAGAGCCCGCCTTCGCGGTAGCCGAAGCTGCGCAGGCTGGCTATCCTGCCGCCACTCATCAAAACGGAGCATGACAATGGAAAAGCGTCGGTTCGGCACGATTGGCGAGGTCAGCCGCCTCACCCTTGGCGGCGGCGGCATCGGTCAGGTCTGGGGCAGCACCAGCCGTGAAGAAGGCATCGCCACCTTGAAGTTGGCCGTCGACGGCGGAATAGACGTCATCGACGCCGCGCCCGGCTACAAGGTCTGCGAAGCGCTTATCGGCGAGGCCTTCGGCGGCCGCTTGCCGGAGGGGGTGAAGATCACCACAAAGTGTGGCATCGGTTCAATACCGGCCGGGGAGGTCTATCCCCGTTTCCGCGCCTCGCTGGAACAGAGCCTTGCGGCAATGCGGCTCGAGCGGGTCGACCTTTTCTTTCTCCACAACGAGATCTGCCCGGACGATTTCGCCTATCCGGTGGACAATGAGCGCCGGTCCGAATTCGCGACGTCCTGGTCGCTCTATCGCGATGCCGTCGTGCCCGCCTTCGAGCGGCTCAAGCAGGAAGGCCTGATCGGCGCCTGGGGCATCACCGGTGTGGGCGTGCCCGAAGCGATCATCAACGCGCTGCAGGAGACGCCTCGCCCTCAGGCGGTCCAGGCGGTGGCCAACCTGCTCGACAGCCCGGGCGGGCTGACGCGGTTAAGAACTCCGGCGCGGCCGCGCGACATCATCGCTACGGCGCAAGCGAAAGGCGTCGGCGTGATGGGCATCCGCGCCGCGCAGGCCGGCGCCCTCACCCGGGCCATCGATCGCCCGCTCGACCCCGATCATCCCGACGCCCGCGACTTCGTTCGCGCCGCCCCGTTCCGGGCGCTGTGCGAGAAATGGGGCGCGGACCCGGCCGTCATCGCCCACCGCTACGCCCTCGGCATGGAAGGCGTCGACACGCTGGTGCTTGGCGTCAAGAACCGCGAGGAACTGCGCCAATGCCTCGACGCCGAAGCGGCCGGTCCGCTATCGCCGGAGGAGACCGCCGCAATCGACGCGCTGCGGCTGCGCTGACCGGCGCTGCCGGAAGCGGACGCCAGCTCCAATCTTGCTGCTTATCCGCTTCCGCCGGGATTTATCAGCCGGTGAGTTCCCGTGAGCCTCAGGCGGCGGAAGAAATCCGTTCGAGAACGCTCCAGTCGAATTCTCGCGCCCAGTCGGCAAAACTGTGCCAGCGGACTTCCGGAAATTCCCGCCGCAATGCGGCGATGTCGGCATCGTAGCCGGCGCGGTCGAACCATTCGAACATCAGCGCCGTATCCTCGCTTTGCTGGCGAGCCGCGGCAATCGGGATTTCCTGGTAGCTGATCGGGCGGCCGATGGCTTGCGACAGGATTTTCGCCTGCTCCTCACCGGAGAACTCATCGCCGGCGATATCGAAACGCTTGCCGAACACCTGCTCGCGCCGCTCGACCAGGGCTGCCACGAAAGCCCCGATGTCCTCCAAAGCGATCAACTGCAGGACGCGTTTGGGAGGCATCGCAAATGCGTGCGTGCCCTGGCGCAGCCCACCGATCGACCATGGCGCGACAATGTTCTCCATGAAGGCGACCGGCGCGCTGATGGTGTAGGGGATGCCGAGCCCGGCGACATGTTTCTCGACGAGATTTTTGCTTTCGAAATGCGGGATGCCTGTCTCCTTGTTGGCATCGGCAACGGATGAATAAATCAAGTGCCCGACGCCGGCAGCCTTTGCCGCGTCGGCGGCAATGATCCCCTGGCGGGTCTCCTCCTCTGTTCCGGCCTCATAGCTGTTGCCCATCAGGTACACGGTGTCGACGCCGCGTGCAGCCTCCGCAACGGACGCCGCGTCACCGAGATCGCCGGTGACGACATCGGCGCCTGCCGAGGCAAGCCTCCGGGCGGCATCGCTGTCGGGCTTGCGGGTCAGCGCTTTGACGCGATGCCCCCTGGACAGCAGTGCATGCGCAACCGCGCCTCCCTGCTGGCCAGTAGCGCCGGTAACCAGAACGTTTCGTTTGGTGGTCATATGTCTGCTCCTTTATTTTTATTTCCAACAGAGCAAAGTTAGGAATGCGAGGCTGATCCATAATGAGCTATAATCGGAAAACATCGTCTCAAATCTGGATACAATGCTCGACCTCAACGATATCCTGATATTTGCTCGTGTCGTCGAGGCCGGCAGTTTCACCGCCGCCGCGCGCCTGCTCGGCATGCCCAAGGCGACCGTCAGCCGCCGCATCGCCGCGCTTGAGCGTGAGGTCGGGATGCGGCTCATTCAGCGCACGACCCGCAGCCTCAACATGACGGACGCAGGACGTCTCTACTACGAGCAGAGCAGCCAGGCGCTGCGGACAATCGAAGATGCGAACCTGCGGCTTGCGGAAGCCAGGGCGGAGCCGTCGGGCACGATTGAATTTCGGCTCCGGTGGGCTTTGGCGACTCCTTTCTGACCGGCGTGGCGTCCGATTTTCTTGGCGAGCATCCGAAAACCAGGGTCGAGTTGTGCCTCACGGACGACCAGCTCAATCTGGTTGAAAGCGGCATAGATCTCGCTTTCCGCACCGGCATTCTTCCAGACTCCACGCTGGTCGCCCGCAAGCTCGGATCCACGCATAGAATCCTTTGCGCCAGTCCGGACTATCTCGCGCGCCGCGGCGTGCCGGCGATGCCTGCGGACCTCGCTCGCCATCACTGTGTCATCGCGGGTCCGTCGACAGCCAGCGCTCACTGGGTGCTGGACGGGCCGCATGGCCAGCAAACGGTCACGGTATCGGGACGCTTCGCCGCCAACGAAATGCGGGCGGTGATTGCCGCTGCGATCGCAGGCTTTGGCATCGCGCAATTGCCAAACAGGATCGCCGAGACCTCTATCGGAGACGGCCGGCTGCGCCGCGTTCTTGGCGATTACACGACGCCGGTCGGCGGCCTCTATGCCGTATATCCGAGCAGCCGGCACCTTTCGCCCCTGGTCAAGGCATTCATCGAGCTTGCGGCCGGGCGATTAAGCGCCGCCGGCGCCAGCGGCAACGGCGAGGCAGGGGCCGTATCGACCTAGAGCAGCTACCCGACAGCGGTAGAGTGCTGAAAATTCTTCCAAATTTGAGAGGCGATCATGGCAGGCAGCCTAGAGTGTACGACTTGAACGTTGCGGCCTTTCAGTGACGATGGTTATATCAAACCGTGCCCCCGACAATCGCTTTCCTGCGCTGCCAACCTTCCCGGAAAGGCATAGTCGTGCGACCTCTCTATTCTATGCCCGTTGCAGATGACGTCGCGAAGTTCGTATCCGACGCATACGATATCGGTGAGGTCACCGTTTGAAACCTGTTGAACCGCGGGTTCAACGACACATACGAGCTTAGTACACAGGCAGGTCGGCGTTTTGTGCTCCGCATTGCAAATCGCCGTACGCGTAAAGAACAAATCTCGACTACGAGACAGCATTTTTGACGTATCTCGATGGATGCAAAGTTCCGGTCGCTGCGCCGGTTACTGCGCGAGATGGCCGGCACTGGCGTTTGGGTTCCTTTGCAGAAGGCCCGCGACCGGTCACGTTGTTCCATTTCCTGCCGGGGCGAACCGCGCGTCAAGGCTCCCCGCCCGACGCATATGCGCAAGGACGAACCTTGGCCGAGGTCCATCGGGCCGGCCAATCGTATGCAGGTCCTGCAAGTCGGTTTCGAAGCTCGAGTTCCAGCACCTCGCGGCCCGCCCACTCGCTGCCCTTCTCACCCTCCGAACGATTGAGGCCGCACATCGCGACTACTTTGCAGCACTTGTGCCACGGCTGGGGGAGCAGTTGGACGCGGCTAAAAGCGCGCTCGCATGGGGTCACTGCCACGGTGATTGCCATGGGTTCAATGCCAGGATTACAGAGAGCGGCTCACTAGGCCGGGCGGCTGCCTTCTTCGACTTCGACGACGGCGGTCCCGGTTGGTTGGATACGATCTGGCGGTTTATCTCTGGAACAAGGCGCTCAATCCCGCCACCCTGAATCTCTGGCCCTCATTTCTGCAAGGCTATCGGAGCGTTCTCCCGCTTGCGTCGAAAGATCTCGATGCGACGGTTTTGTTCGTCCCCATCCGACACATCTGGCTGCTCGGAGAGTACGCTGCCAATGCATCTATATGGGGTCTTGATCACCTGTCGACGGCGTGGCTGGATAGACAGGTGGCCTTTCTGCGCAATTGGGAGGAACAACATCTCCTGACACGTCTCTTCTGATAAAAAACCTTGGGCGCTTGGCGGGAAGTGCTGAAAATTCGCCCAAATTCCCCGAGAGACGGTCACGGCAGGCTGGCAATGTCCGACGAAGAAGGATTCGGCAAAACCATAATGAGGGGCCAGCCCAACCCATCCTTCGCCACTTCGCGGACCGCCTGCTTGTCTCCCGATGCGTGGAACCCATCCCCCCGAGTTCAAAGCCGCCCCATGCCAGTTTACGCCGAAGGTTGAGTAAATCGGCGGCCAGTTGCACGTGTCCATAACGGCCGTACAAAGGACGAAATAGCGGCTGACGTTCTGGTCCTGTTAAGGTAAAGCACCCCGCCCTCATCGGCGAAAAAATGAACTTATTTGGCATTGGAGTTCGACTCTGGGGAAACAACAAACCGACGGTAAAGCGCAGGCAAAGACTTGGATCGCGGTAGGCGTTCTGGCGGCAATGGTCGCCGGGTGCACGACCGCGCCCGGCGAATATGCGGCCACGCTCTCGAACCAAGACCCAAAATGGCAGTCGCCGCAGTGCGAAGAAATCCGCGTGCAGGCGTTGAACTATAAGGAGAGGAACCTCAACTGGGCGGCCGGTGCCTTGATCGGCCCGTATGGGCTTGCGCTCGTGGCAGCCGGCAAGGAGCACCAGGAAAAGCAACGAAGGCTATTCGCCCGCGAGATGCATATGCGATGCTCAAGCCTGCCATTGCCGAAGAATCTGCAGATCAACCACTCGACCGCGCGAAAGAGCAATTCAAGCTAGGGCATGCCTTGCCGCGTGGGCGGGTCGTCTAATCGCTCGGCCGTCAAGGGGGTGAGTGCAAGGCAGTCGTCCTTTCTGTTCATGCTCGTTCGTTCGTATGCCGGGTACAGGGTCGTCTACGCGGTCGATGCAAAGATCGCCGCAGGATGAGTTTCGCAGGTGAGATCTTCCTATGTTCGTTGCGCAATCTGCTTAACGAAGCAGTTGCTTCCCGCTTCGCGGAATGATCTCAGCCACGTCCCGGCAGGGACGGCTCGGTGCGTCCTGTAAGAACGCTATTGGTTGAATGGCCTGAAGAAAATCGTCGTGGTCGAGCGTCTGCAGGATCAGGCGGCGGGCGTTCCTCCGTGCGGATCGAACAGCTCGCCCGTCCGGAGCATCGCATGCATGATCACTGCCAGCTTGCGCGCCAGGGCCACGGCGGCTCGTTTGAAGCCGAGCCGTTCTTTGAGCTCCAACGCCCAGGTTCGCAGGGTGCTGGTATCCGTCGACCGGTTCAGGATGACCGCGGCCGCTTCGTATAGCAGTCCGCGCAACTGATTGTCGCCACGGCGCGAGATATGGCCGTCATTATCGACTTCGCCGGACTGGTAGCGTCTCGGGGTCAGGCCTACCCATGCGCCCACGGCGCGCGAGTTTCTGAAGTTCGCCGGATCCTCCACGGCCGCGGCAAAGGCGGTGGCTGTGACGGTGCCGACACCGGGCACCGACATGAGCAGACGGCAGTGCTGGTCTTCACGAGCCATCGCGGCCAGTTGCTTGCTCAGCTCTGCTATCTGATATCGGATATTGCTCCATGCCCGAAGCATTGGCACGACGATGCGCGCCAGCTTTGCTTCGCCCTGCAGAAGATCGTGAACGTTGCGCTCGAACACGCTGCCGGCACCCTTGGGCACAACAAGGCCGAACGTCTTCATCAATCCGCGGATTTGGTTGGATATCTGCAAACGCATCTTGAGAAGCTGGCGCCGCGCGGTGATCAGCGTGCGGATCAGCATGCTATCGAAACCTTTGACCCGAACCTCTCGGTAGAAGCCGACCTCGGCCAGATGTGCCAGGCCATCGGCATCGTTCGCATCGGTCTTGTTCGCGGCCATGTCGAGCGCGGCCTTGGCATGCCGCGCGTCGATGCAGATCACCGGCAGCCCCTCTGCCATCAGCGCATGGTAGAACCACACCGACAGCGGCCCCGTCTCGAATACCACCCGCCGCACATCGGGTGCGCGCTTGCGGATCAGCGCCGCGAGCAGTTGCGGGTCGGACGCGCACTTGCCCCGCCAAATCCTCTTGCCGTCCTGCCGGATCGATATTGCCGTCTCTTTCATGGATACGTCGAGACCGATATACTGCTCCATGGCTGTCCTCCGTTCGATGCCTGGGCCCGGTGTCCATCGTGAGCCCGTTCTTCATCCTATCGGGGGACAGCCAGCCGGCTAGAGCTCCGAACATCGCCGCCACAGCTTTGGTGGCCACCGCTCCCGCGATTACGTCATGTTTGTTAAATGTATGCTCGCCTTAGAGCGCGTTTGAGAAGTGCATTCCCAGCATGAATTTGGTGTGATTCATTGGGTGTCGGTTTGATTTGGAGGCCGACACGCTGAGCATAGAATGGCCGAGCAGCTGTGGAATGCAGGCTAAATACATATTGTAGGAAAGGTCGTTTCGACCGATTTCAGGTTAGGCCATGAATCAGGAAATCCGGCTTTTTGGCGCTATTGCGGTCCGACCCGCCGTCCTTGCTCTCGTATCCCAATTCGAAACGGCCACAGGATTTACGGTTGCCGTCAAGTGGGAGCTCAATCCGACAGTAAAGAAGCAGATTGAAGCTGGGGAACCTTTTGACCTCGTCATCACCAATCCGAACCTGGTTCAAGATCTGACCGCGTTGGGAAAGGTCAAGGCGGGGAGCCAGGCAGCGTTTGGCCGGATAGCAATGGGGGTGGCGGCCAGGGCAGGCAGCCGAGCGCTCGACATTGGGTCCGTGGAAGCGTTCTTACATGCGTTGAAGAACGCCAGATCAATCGCCTACGCCAGCGAAGGAACCAGCGGTGGCTACTTCTCCGGTTTGCTGGAACGCCTGGGAATAGCCTATGAGGTGAAACCCAAGTTGGTGGCCGTACCAGGAGGGCAGACAGCGGCGGCCGTAGGCCGCGGGGAAGCCGAGCTGGGGGTCGTTCCCGTGACTTCGATTCTCGCTGCCGCTCCCGAGGTCATGCTTGTCGGTCGGTTTCCGGCAGAGCTCCAAAGTTACATCGACTTCGCCATCGGCATCAGCGCCGATGCAACGGACGCAGAGGCTGCCAGGCAGCTGTCGGAATTCCTGATGTCGGCGGCCGTTGATGACATCTTGGCGGCAAAGGGCGTCGAGCGCCGCTAAAGGCGGCTTACGGCCGTCGGCTTGCCGAAACTAATCCGTCATCCCTCGGCATCGTCCAGGAACGCCTTCATCTCGGCCAGGATCCATGTCCGGAAGGCGCTGACCTTCGGCGCGTTGCGGCGCGCTTCGGGATAGGCCAGCCAGTAGGCGTGGCCATCGTTGCAGACGAGATCGAAGGGCTGGAGAAGCCTTCCGGCGGCAAGATCGGCGGCGAAGAAGGCGGGCGTCAGCAAGGCCACGCCGCCGCCTGCGATCGCCACGCCGGCCTCGAGCGACTGCGAGCCCATGCGGCTGCGCGTCCGGTTCCGCAGCCCGTCGGTCGGCACGCCCGCCTCGGTCAGCCACTGCGTCCACCACGGGTCGTCGGGATCGACGATCGGCAGCCGCAGAAGGTCGGCGGGCTCCTTCACCCCGCCAATGCTTTCGGCGAGCTTCGGGCTCAGCATCGGCGTGAAGGCGGTATACATCAGGAGGTGCGTCGCCAGCCCCGGCCATTTGCCGCCGCCGGCGCGGATCGCCACGTCGATTTCCTGCTGCGCGAAATCGACGAAACGCGGCGATGTATCGAGGCGCACCGCGAGCGTCGGATGCGCCATCTGGAAGGAGCCGAGGTGCTGCGCCAGCCAGTGCGACGCGAAGGTCTGGACGGTGCTGATCGACAGTGTGCCCTGCGCGCCGCTGCGGCCCGAGGCCCAGGCAGAGGCGATCGTCTCGAACGCCTCGGTAATCGCTGGTGCCAGCTTTTGGCCCGCCTCCGTCAGCGCCACCTGGCGCGGCCGGCGCAGGAAAAGCGGCGCGCCGAACCGCTCCTCCAGCACCTTGACCTGATAGCTGACCGCTGCCTGCGTCATGCCGAGTTCGTCCGCGGCCCTGGTGAAGCTCATATGCCGCGCGGCAGCCTCGAAAGCCCGGAGCGCCTGGAGCGGGGGAAGCGGAGCGGTCGGCGGGAGCGGAGGGCGATGCGAAGCCATGATGGATTAAGCTGCCTTATGTATGCCGATCGATGTTTAATTGGAAACTAGCGTCTTTCGGGGCCAGATTGAAGGCCAACGGATAAAGGGAGCAACCCTTGAAAAGGTTGGTCGACACGATGGCAAACACGGCACAATTGGACCGGGCTCATGACGGATCCCTGCATTCATGGCTGGCGGCCTTCCTCACGAAACGAAACCGGCGCGCCCGCGGAGCCCTCCTCGACGTCAGGGAACTTCCGGACCACCTCAAGCGCGACATGGGTTTTCTCGACGGAAATCCTGTCGGCCGGGGAAAGTGAAGGGCGTCGCGGTGACCGCGGAGCGGGTGGAAATTCTTTTGATAGTTGCCCGAGACGCCGAAGCTGCTCTCCTCTCCCCGTCACTATACGGGGAGAGGATGCCGGCAGGCAGGTGAGGGGCAGCGCCGACCTCGCTAATGCTCGCTAAAGCTGCCGATCTCCCTTGCGGGAGATGGCCGGCGGGCCAAAGGGCCAGTCGCAGAAGAGCCGACGACGCCACCCTGCCCGGCAAATGCCACAATGAACGTTATTCCGGAAACCCGGCATTAGCGGTTTGGGCCGAAAATGCTCCTGATCGATAACAACCGGGGACGTTCATGCCGGATTCTCACTCTCCCGCCGTTGGGCGGCGTCTTGCTCCTGTGGCGGCGCTTTGCGCCTCGCTCGCTCTCGCCGCCTGCCAGACCGGCGGGTCCGTCGGCGAAACTGGCGGCGCATCGTCTTCCGGCGTTTCCTATCTCACCGAGATACGCACCTCGCACGGCCTGCCGCCGCTCGCCTACGACGCGAAGCTGGAGCAGGCCGCCCTGCAGCAGGCCGCCTTTATGGCGCGGTCGGGCCGCATGGAGCACACCACCGGCTGGGGCAAGGATTTCGGTCGGCGCATGAAAAAGAACGGCGTCGACGCCCCCGCGGCGGAAAACATCGCCCAGGGCCGCATGGACATGGACCGGCTGTTTTCCATGTGGATGGACTCTTCCGGCCACCGCAAAAACATGCTCGACCCGCGCTTCAACCGCTTCGGCCTTGCCTATGCCGGCGAGGCGGACGGCCGCAAATACTGGGCGCTGGTCGTCGGCAGGTAGTTTTCCCGGCTCATCTGAATCTCGCGCAACCTAGGCCGCAAGCAGCGCGGCGGCGGTGCGTTCGTCGGTGATCAGGCCGTTGACCAGCCGCCTGGTCGCGGCGGCCAGGATGCCGGCGACCTTGCGCTCGCCCATCGCCAGTGCGACCACCAGCGACTTTTCGCGCGACGGCAGCGGCGCGGAGGCGACGCGGTCGTTGGTGATGCCCTCGATCAGCTTGCCTTCGCGGTCGAACGCCCAGCCGACGATCTCACCCACCGCGCCGGCTTTCTGCAGCGCCTTCAGCTCGGCCTCGGTGATGAAGCCGTCCTCGTAGAGCGGCGCCTTCGGGCCGAGATCGCCGATGCCGACAAAGGTCACGTCGGCCTCGGCGGCGAGCGCCAGGGTCGGCTGGATCAGCGGTTGGCTGTGTAGCATCTTGCGCTCCTCCGGCGAGGAGGCGATGGCCGGCAGCGGCATCGGAAACGAGCGCGCCTTGATCTTGTCGGCCATGGTGAAGATGACGTTGTAGAAGGCCGCCGAACCGTCCGGCGAAATGTTGCCGGTCAGCGAAACGACCTTGTGCTGCGGGCACTCCATCGCCGGCAGCTGTTCGATCGCCGCCTTCAGCGTGCGCCCGGTGCCGATCGCCATGACGATCGGCTCGACCGAGCGCAGCCGCCGCTCGATCTCGGCCGCCGCGGCCTCGGCGATGCCGAGCGTCGTCGAGTTCGAGGCCGGGTCGCTCGGCGCCACCTCGACTAGGTCGAGCGCGAAACGCACCTTGAGTTTCGCCGCGAGGTCCAGGCAATTGGCTATGGGATGGTCGACACGGACCTTGATCAGCCCTTCCGAAACCGCGAGCGAGACCAGCCGCTGCGCGGTCTGGCGCGAGACGCCGAGCTTCGCCGCGATCTGGTCCTGCGTGTTGCCCGCAACATAATAGAGCCAGCCGGCGCGCGCCGCTTCATCAAGCCTGGTTGTGACGGTCTCCTGCCGGAAATTCATGCAGCCGCGCCCCGAATCGAAAAGGTCAGCCGATTCCATGCTCCGAAAGCACGGGAACAAAGCCCTGACCCAACCGATGTCATATTCGCAGGGAACGGGCTTGCGCGCAATTGTCAATCACGAGAGCATTTGTTCGCTTCATACACCGAGGTCGACATCTACCAGATATTGCCATCGGGGGCGTTCAGCCCACCGCCGCGACCATCCTGAGTCGACATCCCGGTTTATCTCCTGGAGCAAACCTTCTATGAAACTTTCCCTGAAGGGAGCCCCGCATGAAGCCCAAGGCAGTCTACTGGGACATGGACGGCACGCTGATCGACAGCGAGCCGCTGCACGAGCAGGCGCTGATCGCCGTGCTGAAGAGCCGGGGCATCACGCCGCCGGCCAATCTGCACAACCGCGTGGTCGGGATCGCGGCGCGCCCGGTCTACGAGATGATGCGCGAGGAGTTCGGCCTGGACCTGCCTTTCGACGACTGGATCCTGCGCAAATATGTCTACTACATGGAGCATGCCGCGCAGCTAAAGCCGCGCCCGGGCGCGATAGAGGTATTCCGCGACCTGAAGGCAGCCGGCGTGGCGCAGGCCGTGGTGTCGAATTCCGACCGGCTGATCGTCGAGGTCAATCTGCGCATGATCGGGATCGATGCGCCGGGCATCAAGACCGTGACCCGCAACGATGTGCGCGCCGGCAAGCCCGACCCTGAGCCCTTCATGCGCGCCGCCTATCTGACCGGCGTGGAGCCGGCGGAAAGCTGCGTGATCGAAGACAGCCCGACAGGCGCCACGGCGGGCGTCGCCGCCGGCATGCAGACCCTGTTCTGGCCGCAGCAGACGATGACAGGGCCCGATGGCTCTGTTCACATGGGCAGCCTCGAGGCGCTGCGGACGTATCTGGAACTGGATTGACCGAATTCGCGATCCGCGTTGCCGGCCTGGAGAGAGGATCAATTGCGGTAGGCGGGCTCCTGCTCGTCGAGGATCGCCTTCAGCTCCGACAGATGCCGCTCGGCCTGGCCGGGATAATCGTCCATTTCGCTGGCCGCTTTTTCGGCGATCTCGTCGGGCAGAACGCGCAGAGGGCGTCCGGTCCATAGCGCCTTGATGTAGGTTTCACAGGCGCGCTCGAAATAATAGAGCTGGTTGAAGGCGTCGGCGACGTTCTTGCCGATCACCATCACGCCGTGATTGCCCATGACCATCACCTTGACCCTGGGATCGGCGAGCAGCTTCGAGCAGCGCTCGCCTTCTTCCTCGAAGGCGAGCCCGCCATAGTGACCGTCGACGACATGGCGGTTGAAGAACATCGCCGAATTCTGGTCGATCGGCGGAAGCCGAGAATCGGCCAGCGATGCCAGCACCGTCGCGTGGATGGAATGGACATGCATGACACAGCGCGCATGGCGGCAGTTGCGGTGGACCGCGCCGTGCAGGCCCCAGGCGGTCGGATCGGGCGCGTTCGGCCCGCTCATCGTTTCGGGATCGTTGGCGTCGATCAGGAGAAGATCGCTCGCCTTGATGCGCGAGAAATGCACCTGGTTAGGGTTCATCAGGAATTGTGAGCCGTTATCGTTCACGGCCAGCGAAAAATGGTTGGCCACCGCCTCGTGCATGTTCAGCCTGGCCGTCCAGCGGAAGGCGCAGGCAAGATCGACGCGCTCCTCGTGGAACGGGAGATTGGTGCGGGGTTCGTGCAGGCGGGCGACAGTCATGGCGTTTTTCCTCGTGCCCGTGGATGATGCCGCGCCCGATTGCCAGCGGCAACCGCATATGGCCTGATGTCAGGCGGTTTTGCGGCCTTGGCCCAGCCGCAGCCCGCCATTCTCTACGATGAAATCGACCACCTCCCGCAGCCCCTTGCCGCGCGAGAGGTCGGTGAAGCCGAACGGCCGCTTGCCGCGCATGCGGCGGGCGTCCTCCTCCATCGCCTCGAGGTCGACGTTCACATAGGGCGCGAGGTCGCTCTTGTTGATGACCAAGAAGTCGGAGCGGGTGATGGCGGGGCCGCCCTTGCGCGGTATGTCGCCGCCCTGGCAGACCGAGATCACATAGAGGGATAGGTCGGCAAGGTCCGGCGAGAAGGTCGCTGCAAGATTGTCGCCCCCGGATTCGATGAAGATCACGTCGAGATCGGGGAACTTGCGGTTCAGGCCGGCGATCGCCTGGAGGTTGATCGAGGCGTCCTCGCGGATGGCCGTGTGCGGGCAGCCGCCGGTCTCGACGCCGACGATGCGCTCCTCCGGCAGAGCCTGCAGCCTTGCCAGCATCATGGCGTCTTCGCGCGTGTAGATGTCGTTGGTGACGACCGCGATCGAAAACTCGTCGCGCATCGCCTTGCAGAGCTTTTCTGTCAGCGTCGTCTTGCCCGAGCCGACCGGCCCGCCAATGCCGACTCGCAGGGGTCCATGTTCAGAAGTCATGATACAAGTCCGTAACGGCGAGGATTGTGAACGCTGCGCCGATCAACAGGCAGAGCGGCGAATAAAATGGACATCCAATTTTGCAAAGGGCTGTTCTGGCGTAAGCCGCCGCCAGGCGGGCGTAAAACCGGCAATGCCGCGCCCGGTAAATACGAAAGCCGCTCCGCCAGCAGCCAAAGCCGGCAGGGGACCGAGGCTCTCGAATTGCACCAACCCGCCTTGCACCAGTGCAATCAGAGCAGCAGTGGCCAACGCAACCGCGACAGCGAAGCAGGCGGATGGTCGCGCCATTCTTGTCGCTCCCGGAAAACCGCCGACTGTGCGCGCGCAAGATATCGCGTCCGTGCCCGGCCAGACGCCGCCGAACCCCCAATAGGCGTGCAACGCCGCAAGCAGGAACATCGTGGCAGCCGATACCGACGCAAGAAGGTTCATGATCGGAACAGCCTCGAATATTGCGTTTCGTGTTTCATCGCCACGACATCGGACATGAACGTCGCCGAGCCGAGATCGTCGAGCGTCGACCCGGCCGCCCGGCTGGCGGTTTCAAGGACCAGCGGCTCGAGCGCGGCCACCGTCCGTGTGGCGCCGTCCTGGCCGGTGACTCCCAACCTGATCGCCGCCTGGACCAGGTTTGAGGAAAACGCCTGCAGCCAGGCAGCCAATGCGTCTTCGAGCAGGATTTCGTGGCCGCCGGAGACCGCGCCCACCGCGACGCAATAGGGGCAGGATGTAGGCAGAACGAGCAACACCGGGTTCGGCCAGCCTGCGGCGGCCGCAAGGAATGCCGCGCCCTGCAGCATTGTCTCGGCATGACGCTCGGCCGAGCCGGCCAGCGCTTCCGCAAGTTCTGCCAAATCCGCAAGATCGCCGCCGTCGCGCGCCCGCCGCCAGGCCTCGGCAAAAAGCACGGCGTCATTCCAGCCGGACCCGATTTCGAGAAGCGCGGCCAGCCAAGCCTGCAATTCCGCCCTGTCGGAAACCAGCCCGTCATGGACCGCGCGCTCCAGCCCGTGGCTGTAGGCGAAGCCGCCGACCGGGAAGGCCGGCGAGAGCCAGGTCATCAAGCGCAGCAGCGCCGTTCCATTCCGCGGCTCAGTCATGCGGATGCGCATGTGAATGGCGATCGGAGGCCGGATCTGCATGGCCGTGGTCATGATGGCCGTGACCGTGGCTCCCGCCCGAGTACGCGCCGCGCACGGGCGTGAAGATCTCGACCGTATCGGTGACGGTTGCGCCAAGCCCTTCGAGCATGGTCCTGATGACCGGGTCCGGCAGGATCAGGATGCGGCGCTCCTCGATCTGCGCGGCGAGATGGCGGTTGCCGATGTGCCAGGCGAGTTCGGCGAGTTGCACCGGGCCGGCGGCGCGGATGTCGTAGAGTTCCTCCTCCGCGGCGATGATCTCGACATGGCGGCCGTCGTCGAGGACCAGCACATCCTGGTGGTCGAGGACCGCCGCCTCTGGCAGATCGACCAGCACCTTGCCGCCGTGGACCAGTTCAATGGCCTTGCGGCGAAGGTGGCGCTGCTCGCTGGTAAGCACCGCGAGATCGAACGGTAGCGGCCGGTTTTGATCGCCGAGGATGACGGCGGCGCGGATGAACGAAGCGGCACGTTGCATCAGAAGGATCCGCCATTGGCCTGCGAGCGCGCCCGAGCGGGGCGCGAAAGAACGCGGTCGAGATATGCGTTGACCGCATCCGATTCGATCCTGAACCTGCCGCCGCGCGCCCAGGCGCCGATGTCGCCCAGAAGCACGTCGACCGCGCTGAAGCGATCGCCCAAGGCGAACTTGCGGTCGCCGAGACGACGTTCCAGCACCCTCACCTCGGAGGCGAAGTCATGGGCCGCCGCCGGGCCGACGTCGACGCGCAGTTCCGGCGGCAGGATGAAACGATGGCGCAGCTTGTTCCACAGCGGCGCCTCGAACTCCGACTGCGCGAAATGCATCCACGAATCCATTTCCGCGCGGCCGGCGAGGCCGGGGCTGGCGCCCATGCCCTTTTCGGCGTGCTTGTCGGCGAGATAGACGCAGATCGCGGCGGAGTCCGTCACCTGCAGGCCGCCGTCAATCAGGATCGGCACCTTGCCGGACGGGTTCAGCGCATAGGCTTCGGGCGAGCGCCGCTCAACCTCGACGAATTCGTAAGGCTGTTCGAGTTCGTCCAGCATCCAGAGGACACGGGAGACGCGCGAACCGCGGGAGCCGACGGCCTGGTACATGGGCGTCTCAAGCAAGATCGGATTGCCCGCCGGCTGAACCTACAGCTTGGGGATAAAAGTCCAGGTCGAGAATATCATCGATATCGTAGGGACAGTTCTCGGGAAAGACGCGTGCAGGCAGACCCGTTTCGCCTGCCGCATCGCTACGGGCGTATTCATATTCCTCGGCCAAAACCTGCATTGGATATGATCTGAGGCTTGGACTTTCCTTGATCAACTTTCGAATCCGCCTGCGCTGTTCCACGACGGTCGACCTCCAGCCCTCCTTTACCTGCTTCGCCTGGAACTGCAGTTTCAGCAGATGAACCAGCAGCACTTTTAATCTGCTTTCGATCTCCCTCTTGTCACTCCGCCCCAAGCTCTCGATCTCCTCGGCAAGATTCTCACGATCGAGATCGGACAGCCGACCTTCGCGCAGTAGCGCGCCCTGTTCGGCGCACCACTGGGCGTAGTCGGCCTCGTAGGGCGTCAAATGGGAATGTCTAAAAATCCTGTTCATATGGAACATATTGCTCCCTTCGAACAAAAAGTCCAAGTGATGGCGAGAATGCAGCCGGCCCGCCGCCCGGTTGCTAGAAATCCAAGTGCACCCACATTTGACGAACCGTGCACGGTTATGAAGACCATCAAAACAGAAAATACCGCTGCGCCATCGGCAGCACGGTCGCCGGCGCGCAGGTCAGAAGCTCGCCGTCGGCGCGGACCTCATAGGTTTCCGGGTCGACTTCGATATGCGGCGTCGCGTCATTGAGCACCATGGAGCGCTTGCCGATGCCGCCGCGCGTGTTTTCCACCGCGACCATCTCCTTATCGACGCCGAGCCTCCCCCGCAGGCCGCCTTCCAGCGCAGCCTTAGATACGAAGGTGACCGACGAATTGGTCATGGCTTTGCCGTAGGCGCCGAACATTGGCCGGTAGTGAACCGGCTGCGGCGTTGGGATCGAGGCGTTGGGATCTCCCATCGGAGCGGCAGCGATCATGCCGCCTATGATGACCATGTCAGGCTTGACGCCGAAGAAGGCGGGATTCCACAGTACGAGGTCTGCGCGCTTGCCGATCTCGATCGAGCCGATCTCCCGCGATAGGCCGTGGGCGATGGCCGGGTTGATGGTGTATTTGGCGATGTAGCGGCGGACGCGGAAATTGTCGTTGTCGCCGGTTTCCTCGGGCAGGCGTCCGCGCTGCCGCTTCATCTTGTCTGCGGTCTGCCAGGTGCGGATCGCCACCTCGCCGACCCGGCCCATGGCCTGGCTGTCCGACGAGATGATCGAGAAGGCGCCGATGTCGTGCAGGATGTCTTCCGCCGCGATCGTCTCCTTGCGGATGCGGCTTTCGGCGAAGGCGATGTCTTCCGGGATCGACGGCGACAAATGATGGCAGACCATCAGCATGTCGAGATGTTCGGCGATGGTGTTTTGCGTGTAGGGCCGCGTCGGATTGGTCGAGGACGGTATGACGTTCTCAAGGCCGCAGACCTTGATGATGTCCGGCGCATGGCCGCCCCCTGCGCCTTCGGTGTGGAAGGCGTGAATGGTGCGGCCCTTGATCGCCGCAACCGTGCTCTCGACGAAGCCGGATTCGTTCAGCGTGTCGGTGTGGATCATCACCTGCACGTCGTACTCGTCGGCGACGGAGAGGCAGCAGTCTATTGCCGCGGGCGTGGTGCCCCAATCCTCGTGCAGCTTGAGCGAGCAGGCGCCGCCCAGCACCATTTCCTCGAGCGCTGCCGGCAGCGACGCATTGCCCTTGCCCGACAGGCCGATATTCATCGGGAAGGCATCGAATGACTGGATCATGCGCGCGATATGCCACGGCCCCGGCGTGCAGGTGGTGGCGAGCGTGCCGTGCGCCGGGCCGGTACCGCCGCCGAGCATGGTGGTGATGCCCGACATCAGCGCCTCCTCGATCTGCTGCGGGCAGATGAAATGGATATGCGCGTCGAAGCCGCCGGCCGTCAGGATGCGGCCTTCGCCGCCGATGATCTCGGTGCCCGGCCCAATAACGATGGTGACGCCGGCCTGCGTGTCGGGATTGCCGGCCTTGCCGATCGCGGCGATGCGCCCATCCCGCAGCCCGATATCGGCCTTGAAGATGCCGGCGGCGTCAACCACAAGGGCGTTGGTGATAACCGTGTCGACCGCGCCCTGCGCGCGGGAGACCTGGCTCTGGCCCATGCCGTCGCGGATGACCTTGCCGCCGCCGAATTTCACCTCCTCGCCGTAGACGGTGAAGTCGCGCTCGACCTCGACGAAAAGCTCGGTATCAGCGAGCCTGATCTTGTCGCCCGTGGTCGGGCCGAACATCTGGGCATAGGCGGCGCGGGAAATGCGGGCCATCAGGAACACCTCTCGAACAGGGGCCGGCCGAGCGCCGGCGACCGCGCCGCGCTCCACATTTCCGACACGAAATAACCACGGAACCACCCGATGGGCGGCAGCTTCTGACCCCATTCGGCGTGTGGGGTGGCGACGATGCCCCAAGATGATCGCCTGCAAATCGATAGAAGGATAAATCCATGCGCATGATCACGATTCTGGCAGCGGGCGCCACGCTCGCTTTCGCGGTGGCGGCCAACGCGCAGCAAGCGCCGGCTACCCAACCTCCGGCCCAGGCTCCGGCGACCGCGCCCGAAGCTCCTGCCGCCGCCCCGACGATCCGCAGCGTCAACGTCGTCGACATGACCGAACTGCCCGAGGCCACGCAGAAGCAGGTCAACGACGTGGTGGCGCAGCGCGGCGACGCCGACCTTCAGCAACTGCGCAGCACGATCGACGCCAATCCGGAGATCAAGGCGGCGCTGGAGGCCAAGGGCGTGACCTCGGCGCAGGTCATCGCCGCCAGCATGAGCCCCGAGGGCGCGCTGACGCTGGTCACCAAAAAGTCCGGCTGACGGCTTGAGCGGGGCATGGCCGGCCACCCACCCGACCGTGCCCTGCCAGCCGGCGCCGATCTCGACCGCGAGTCCGGCGTCGGCGCACTGCGCCTGACAAACGGCCGCAGGGCGGGAACCTCGGCAGGGGAACCGCCGTTGTGTTTCTTTGGCCGGCCGGCAGGCAGGCGCCGCAGCAACCCCATGGAACGAATGATGACGATCACCATGACGCCCGACAGCAAATGGCTGCATGCCGCCGCGGCCGCGGCTTTCCTGGCGGCATCCGCGCCGCAGACGGCGCTGATGGCGCAGGGGCTGGAAAGCCCCGAGGCGATCGACACGATCATCGGCACGGAGGTCGAGGAAGAGGAATCGCGGGCGACGGCCGATGTCGCCAAGGTCGTAGCGGCCATCGAAAAGACGCCCGAAAGCATCGCCACCATCCGCAAGACTTCCAAACTCGACAAGGTCGATATCGTGTTCCTGTCGGACGCCGCCGTGACTGAGGGCGGGCCGCCGCCGGAAATCGAAGCCAAGATCAAGGAGCACGAGGAAGAGATCGCCGAACTCCGGCAGGAACTCGAGGGCAACGCCATGCTCTATCACGCGATCGATTCGCGGCAGATCCTGCTTCGCGACGTGCTCGCCGTCGAATTCAACGACGCCAACGGCGTCGTCATCTACGCCGCCGCCAAGCCGGCGAACTGAGGCTCGCGCTGCCGCCCCCAGCATAATTACAGCTTTCCCATGATCTTCTGCTGAAAGCCGTAGACCTCGCGCTTGCCGCCGAGCGGCACCAGGGTCACGTCGCGCTCCTGTCCCGGCTCGAAGCGCACGGCGGTTCCGGCCGCGATGTCGAGCCGCATGCCGCGGGCCGCTTCCCGGTCGAATTTCAGCGCGTCGTTGGTTTCGAAGAAATGGTAATGACTGCCGACCTGAACCGGACGATCGCCGGTGTTGGCGACTTTTAGCGTCACCTTCGGCAGGCCCTCGTTCAGTTCGATCGCGCCTTCAGCCGTGATGATTTCGCCCGGGATCATCGCGCGCCCTCAGCCGGCGATCGCGAGCCACAGGCCGCCGGCTGCCGCCGCGCCGCCCGCTATTCGCGCAGCAAGCCGGCCGGCTTCGCCTCCGAACAGGCGCTCCATACCAATGCCGGTCGCGTGCAGCAACGCAGTGGCCAGGGCAAAGCCGACGCCGAACGCCATTGCGCCCGCCGAGCCAAGCTCGCCGCCATGGGCGTGGCCGTGGAAGAAGGCGAAGAAGCCGACCAGAACCATCGCCATGGCTGCCGGAACGTTGAGCGCCGTCGCCGCGAGGAGGCCGACGACCACGACCGAGGCGAGGACCACCGGCTCCACGAATGACAGCGGCGCGCCCAGAAGGGCTGCGCCGAAGCCCAAAGCCATCGCGCCGACGAAGCCCAGCGGCACTAGCCAAAGCGCGCGGCCGCCGAGCAGCGCCGCCCACAGGCCGACCGCCACCATCGCCAGCACATGGTCCGGTCCGAACAGCGGGTGCGACAGGCCGGCCATCAGAGAGCCGTGGTCGGCGGGGTCGAGATGCGCGAGCGCCGGCGTGGCGGTGGCGGCGAGAGCTATGATGGTCCAGACCGATTTCTTGAGCACTCTTGATGTCCTCCTGGGGATTTTTTTCGTGACCGCCGGCTCGTCACGCGACCCTGCTGGCCGGGCCGCAGCCTCCGGCCTTCAGGACGCGCTTGGCCGAAGCCGGGTATTTTTGGAGCATCGCCGCCGGGCGCACCGGCCGGCGCGTGAAATCGCCGCCGCAATTGGGGCAGATGCCGCCCAGCACGCCTTCGGCGCAGGCGGCGCAGAAAGTGCACTCGAAGGTGCAGATCATCGCATCCGTCGCATCGGGCGCGAGATCCTTGTCGCAGCATTCGCAGTTCGGGCGGAGTTCTAGCATGTGCGATCCCTCACCTTATCGGTTCGTGCACGGTGACCAGCTTGGTACCGTCCGGGAACGTCGCCTCGACCTGCACGTCGTGGATCATCTCGGCGATGCCTTCCATGACATCCGCCCTGGTAACGACATGCGCGCCGGCTTCCATGAGTTCGGCCACGCTGCGCCCGTCGCGTGCGCCCTCGACAACGAAATCCGTGATCAGCGCTATGGCTTCCGGATGGTTGAGCTTGACGCCGCGTTCGAGCCGCTTGCGCGCGACGATCGCGGCCATGGCCACAAGCAGCTTGTCCTTTTCACGGGGCGTCAGGTTCATGCGTTCGCCAAATTCCTAAAGTGACCAAGTTTTGGGCAGTCCTGCCTGCCCGTTGAGCATTTCCACAAGCGGCGTCAGCCGCTTGCGGAGCGCATAGCCGTCGTCATCGTAGAGCCTCGCAAGAAGCTTGCCAGATTTTTCGACCGTCCAGGCGCTGACGCCGCCTTTCTCGCCGACGATTTCGCGGACGGCTTCGATCCGGCCGGCGGCCTCGGGCGAAATGAGCAGCACGGTGGCGATCGCTATCGCCCCGCCGCTTACCGCCCGCCGGTTCAGGCCGTCGGCAATCTCGGGCCCGACGGCGAAGTCTTCGGCATGGACCAGCCGGCCGTCGCATGCGACGCGCCAGCGGTCGCGGAACTCGCCTCGCACTACGCGTTCGCCCATGGCGAGGCGGCCGAAAACCGTCGCTTCGACGAGAAGCGCCTCGGCGTCCGCGGCCAGGTCGACATCGAGGCGGCGCGAGAAGGCAGCGCGGTCGAAGACGATGGTTTCCTGCGGCAGCCAGGCGATGCGCCCGCCGCCGGCGACCGATATTCTCGCCGAAAGCTCGGCCCGGCCGGAAAGGGCGCGATAGACCTTCTCGGACGCCTGCGTAGTGACCGTACAGGAGGCGTCCTGGCCGACATCGACCTCCCAGGAAATGCGGTCGCCGCCGGTCAGCCCGCCCGCGGTGTTGATGAGCACCGCCTCCAGTCCCTCACCCGGCGTGGACGGCATGCGGATCTTCGCTGCGCCGTCCTGGTATAGCCGCGCCAGGCGGGTCCGGCCGTTAAGCCGGCTCACGGAAAGCCGGCCCGTGGCAGCCACCCGTTCAAGGGAAATATCGCCCGGATGCTTTGCTTTCAGCGGCATTTGCAACTTCCTCGTCCAAGCTTCAGGCGTTCGCGCAGCGTTGTCGAGATATCGCTTGTTGCTTCGATGCCATTCGGTTTCTATAGAGAGAGCAGGTTACGTGCCATCCTTCTTGTGGCGTGTGAAAAAGCCGGAAGCCGGACCATTCAGGCATAAAAGACGATCCGGCATCGGCAGGGGAAACGCAGAATCTTGGAAAGGCGCAATGGCTGACCATCTCGCTCAGGAGATCATCGACAAGATCAAGGCGCACGCCGAACCGGACGGCGGGGAAATAACGCTCAAGACGGAACTGACGGAACTCGGCATACACTCGCTCGAACTGACCGAGATCATCTTCGATCTTGAAGAAGCCTACGGCATCGAGATCGAGATGAACACGGTGGAAGCCTGGAGCACCCTTAAGAATGTCGGCGACATGGTCGAGGCCGTGCGCGGCCTGATCGCAAAACAAGCCTGACATGCAGCGCCAGCGCATTGTCATCACCGGCATCGGCGGGCTGTGTTCGCTCGGCGTGAGCGCACCTGAAATCTGGGATTCGATGCGCGCCGGGCGACCGGGCATAGGCGCTATCACCACGGCTCCGCTGCACGAACTGAAAGTGCGTATCGGCGCGGAGATCAAGAATCTTCCCGAAAATACTCTCGACCACAAGCGGACCGTGACCATGGACCGGTTCAGCCTGCTGGCCGCGCTGGCGGCCGGCGAGGCGATCCGCAATGCCCGCCTCACTGTCGACGAGGCAAACACCACGCGCATCGGCGCGGTCGTCGGCACCGGCATATACGGCGCGATGACCGCCGAGGAGAATTATCGCGCCGTGCTGCTGGAGGGAAAGCCCCGCGCGGCGATCTTCACGGTACCCAAGATCATGCCGGGCGCGCCGGCCGGGCAGGTCAGCATGGTCTATGGCCTGCGCGGCCCGGTCTTCGGTGTTACCTCGGCCTGCGCCTCCTCCAACCATGCGTTTGCAAGCGCGGCCGACCAACTGCGCCTCGGCCGCGCGGACGTGATGATCGCGGGCGGAACCGACGCGCCGCTGGTCTATGGCGTGCTGAAGGGCTGGGAGGCGCTGCGCGCGCTGGCGCGTGAAACCTGCCGGCCGTTCTCGGCCGACCGCGACGGGCTGGTCATCGGCGAAGGCGCCGGCATGGCGGTTCTCGAAACCTGGGAGCATGCGATGGCGCGCGGCGCGCCCATCCTTGCCGAATTCGCCGGGGCCGGCATGTCGGGAGACGCGACCGATATCGTCGCGCCGACGGTGGAGGGGCCCGCCTCTGCAATGCGCGCCTGCCTGGCCGATGCCGGCTTGGCGCCCGAGGAAATCGACTACATCAACGCTCACGGCACCGGCACCAAGGCCAACGACCAGATCGAGACGGCAGCGATCCGGCGCGTGTTCGGGGCCCATGCCGACCGGCTGTCCGTATCCTCGACCAAATCCATGCACGCGCATTGCATGGGCGCGTCGGGCTCGCTCGAGATGATCGCCTGCGTGATGGCTATCCGCGAGGGCGTCGTGCCGCCGACGGCGAACTACCGCGAGCGCGATGCCGATTGCGACCTCGACGTTACGCCGAACGTGGCCAAGGCGCGTTCCGTGCGTACCGCGATCAGCAACGGTTTTGCGTTCGGCGGCACCAATGCGGTGGTGGCGTTCAGGGCAATGTGAGCAACTTGCTCTAGCGAGCATTTGCTGTGCGAGAGCGCTTTCCTGCTCTTGCCGAGAAGGTTCTGCCTGCCTAATTGCAGCAGACCTTCCAGTGGCCATCCCCCGCCAAAAATCTACCCGAGGATCCCGCAATGACCGATCTTTCCGCGTTTCCGATCGCAACACGCTGGCCCGCAAAGCACCCCGACAGGCTGCAACTCTATTCCTTCCCGACACCAAACGGCGTGAAAGTGTCGATCATGCTGGAAGAACTGGGGCTTCCCTACGAGGCGCATGCCGTCAACATCACCAAGAACGAGAGCTGGACGCCGGAATTCCTGGCACTCAATCCCAATGGAAAGATCCCGGCGATCGTCGATCCGGACGGGCCGGGAGGGCAACCGCTGGCCTTGTTCGAGTCCGGCGCCATCCTGCTCTACCTCGCCGAAAAGACCGGCAAGCTCCTGCCTTCCGATCCGATCCTGCGCTACGAGACCATCCAGTGGGTGTTCTTCCAGATGGCGGCGATCGGACCGATGTTCGGCCAGGTCGGGTTCTTCTATAAATTCGCTGGCAAGGAAATCGCCGACAAGCGGCCGCTTACCCGCTACGTCGACGAATCGAAACGTCTGCTCGGCGTGCTCGAAACACGGCTGACCGGCAGGGAGTGGCTGATGGACGGCGACTACACAATCGCCGACACCTCGCATGTCGGCTGGGTGCGCAACCTGATCGGGTTCTACGACGCCGGCGAACTTGTCGGCGTCAAGGACTTCCCCAACGTGCTCGCCTGGCTGGACCGCGTGCTGGCTCGCCCGGCCGTGCAAAGGGGGCTGGAGATCCCGCCCCGCGGATAGGAGGGGACGTTCAGCCGCGCTTCGTCCGGGGTTTCTTGTCGCCGTCCTTGCCGAGTACCGAAGCGGCAAGGGAAACCGCGCCTTCGGCCGTTGACCTGACCTTGCGGATCACTTTCTTCGCGATCGAAGGCTCGCCGGACGATACCTTCGTCCTTGAGGCCGCGGGGGCGGCCTTGCTCTTGGCTGCGCCCTTGGTCTTGGCCGCACTCGGCGCTCCGCTCTTCGGCGAGGACGCTCCGGATTTCGCTGTGGATGCGGTCTTCTTGGACGCTGCTGAAGCCGGCGAGGTCTTGCTGGCCGGCTTTGCCTTCTTCGCGTCCTTGGAGCGCTGCGCTACAGCCTCGCCAGCGCCGGTCTTCGCACCCAGCGCCTTGCTCGGCTTGGCCGCGGACTTTTTCGCCGCATCCGATTTCGAGGATGCCTTCTTTTCTGCCATGTTCCTGCCTCCGCGCGGCGGAATCGCCGCATGGAAACAATGTGCGGGTCCAGATTCGGTTCCGAGCGGCGGTCCGGCGCTCAGATCACCAGGTCAGCCTGCCTGCGCCGGCCGAGCACCTTGTCGACATTGGGCATGTCGTTCGACGCGACCCAGGCGCGCGCCTCCTCGTCGGATTTCCCGTGCTCGTGCCAGCGCTGCATCAGGCGGCGCTCGAGTTCCGGTCGCGGCACGTCGATGAACAGGGTGAAGTCGAAGAGCGGCGCCAGGCCCGACCATGGCGGTTCGTCCAGCACGAGGTAGTTGCCCTCGACGAGGATGAACTTAACATCGGCCGGGATGATCGCGGCTGCCGCCCGCGACAGCTCCATCGTGCGGTCGAACACGGGAATGGCGATGTCCGGCTCGGCCGCCCGGATGCGCTTCAGCAACGCCTCGAAGCCCGCATAGTCGAACGTCTCGGGCGCGCCCTTGCGTGCGCGCAACCCTCGGCTTTCCAGAATCCGGTCGTCGAAATGGAACCCGTCCATGGGAACGACGGCGGCCGAACCTTCGGGGAGCAGGTCGTGCAACTGCGACGACAGCGTCGACTTGCCGGAGCCGGGCGGTCCGGCAATGGCCACGATGAAGCGCCGCTCGCCGCCGGCACGCTTGAAAATGGTGGCCACGATGTGTGCTATTTCGGACATCGGCGTCCCTTCATTCCCGATCTGTTTCCCGGCGTTCCCGTCAGCGCTTGAATTCGCGCACCGGCGACTGGGTTCCGTCGGAATAGGTGACCTGCACCGACATCGAGGTCACGTCCTCGCCGACCTTGAAATAGGGCTGGTAGTCGTAGGGGATCGCATAGGGATCCTTCTCGTCGCAGGGCGGCATTTCTATGGTCTTGTCGAGACTTGCGCTGTTGAAGCTGTAGCGGACCCCCTTGATGGCGCAGCGGTAGGAGAGCATGTGGGTGAAATAGACGACGCCGGCGTTGCCGCCGGAATCGAACGCGATCCACGACGTCCAGAACTGGTCGAGGATCTGCTTGCTGCCTTCCGACAGCGCCGCCTGCGGGTCAAAACGGATTTCGAACGGACCGGTCTCGCGGCCGCGTAGGTCGAGATATTTGATCGAGATGACGTCTGCCGCCGTCCTGTCCGGCACGACGAAGCCCGGATTGGGCATCGGCTTGCCCGTGGTCTGGTCGTTCAGCGCCAGGAATCCGGTCTCGGTGAACGCGCCCTCGCCGCCCAGCCGCCAAGAGATTCCGGTGGCCGGTTCGGGCAGCGAAACGGTTATCATCCACTCCTGGTTGGAGCGCATCGGTGTCAGCCGGGGCATGAAGCGCTCCGGATCGAGAACGTCGCCAAGGGCCGCAAGCCGGCGGCGCGAGCGCTCCAGCCAGTCGGCGAGAAGCGTGTGGTCGACGAAATGGCGCAACAGGCCGCCGTCCTTTTCATACGCCGTGAACCTCGCCAGAGCCTCGGCTTCGCTGCGCTTGTCGGCGAGCGTCTGGACGCCGAGACGGTCCTCGGAGAACTCCTCCGACAGCACGAAATAGGCCGGCGGATATTCCGGATTGGCCGCGATGAAGGCGTTGAGCCGTTCGGTGCGCTGGGCGTCCTCGAATTGCAGGGCATGGACGAGCTGGAGTGCCAGCGTTTTGTTTGCGCCGCCGAGAGCGCCGAGCACCTCGCGCGCGCCGGCCTTGCCCTCCTGCACCCGAAGCAGCGTGGCGAAGCGGATGTAGGGGTCGACAGCGTCGACGCCGAAACCGGCGAAGGCCAGATAGGAACGCCGGGCATTGAGCATGTCGCCGGAAAGCTCGTGCACGCGCGCATTGTGGTAGAATTCGTCGGGACGTTTGGGATCGGCGATCACGCCGCCCTGCGCTGCCAGGACCTCGAAGCCGTCGGCGATGGTTTCGATCGACACGGCGATCTGTTCGGTGGCGGCCTGCAGCTTCTCCGCCTGTTCCTGCTGCTTCTTTTGGTTCGCCGCGATCTCGTCCGTCTTCCGCTCCACCTTTTCAGCGGTCTGCTGGACCTCTTGCGCGGTCTGCCGGACCTCCTCGACCTGTTTCGAGGTTTCGGTCACCGTCTGCTCTATCTTTTCCACTTTCGAGGCGACGATGCCCATCGTCTGCTGCAGGCCGGCGATGGCCGGAACGAGGCCGGCAAGCACGCCGTCCTCGGCGTCGCTCGCCTGCTGCAGGGCAAACAGGCCGCCGGCCAGCGCAGCCGTCGTGGACGCAAACACCAGAGCCGGCAGCGCCGTGGCGGCCAGGACCAGCCGGAATGCAATCGCCGCCGCCAGAACCGCCGCCGTAACGGCGCCGGCGAGCGCGATATATGCGGCGAAGGGCGCGAGCGGACTGAGGATGTCGGCGACGAACCCACCAACCACGCCGAGGCCGCCCGCCCATTTGCCGGTGCGGCTCAGCGAAGCGCGCAGCAGCGACTGACCCGCTCCGCCCAGATCGACACTGCCAGACATCTCGCCACCCCCCGGCCGCCTCATGTGCGCCGACACTATCCGCGAAACCCAACCGTGGGAAGAACGCCCAGCCTTGAACGTAGCCGCTTCCAGAAAGAAACATCTTGGTCTAAATTCGCCGGCAGCTGCGTCGCGGGGGATCGCGCGATGACGGGTCGCCATCGTCCGAACGGGTTGCCATCATTGCGTACCACATTCCACCTTCTCGCCTCGCCGTTTCGGCGGATGGCAATCACAATCCTGGTGCTTGGGCTGCTTGCCGCATGCTCGACGACGGGCACTCTCGAAGTAGCGCCGCCCGCAACGCCGACCTCGCTGAAATATGCATCGATGGTCGTCGACGCCGGCAGCGGCGCGGTGCTGTTCTCCACCAATGCCGATCAGCTGCGCTATCCGGCGTCGCTGACCAAGATGATGACGCTCTACATGCTCTTCGAGGCCATCGAGGCAGGCCGCGTCTCGCGCACCACGCTCATTCCCGTTTCCGATTACGCGCGGGCGCGGCCGCCGAGCAAGATCGGCTTCAAGCGCGGCCAGGCGATCGACGTCGATATGGCGATACGGGCGCTTTGCGTGAAGTCGGCCAACGACGTGGCGGTGGCCGTGGCGGAGTTCCTCGGCGGCACCGAAGAGCAATTCGCGCAGATGATGACCGCCAAGGCCAGGCAGCTCGGCATGCGGGACACAACCTTCCGCAACGCGTCGGGGCTGCCCGACGAGCTGCAGCGGACCACCGCGCGCGACATGGCGCTGCTCGGCATGATGCTGCGCCGGCGCTTTCCGGCGCAGTACGCCTATTTCGCGAGCACGAGCTTCAGCTATAACGGCCGCACCATCCGCGGCCACAACGATCTCATCGGCGGCGTCGACGGCGTCGACGGTATCAAGACCGGATACATCCGCGCCTCCGGCTACAACATCGTCACCTCGGTCAACCGCAGCGGCCGCGGGCTGGTGGTCGTCGTCATGGGCGGCGACAGCGCAAAAAGCCGCAACGCCCATGTGCAGGAACTCATCGCCAGGTATCTTCCGGCCGCCAAGCCGGGAGTCTAGGACATGATCCGAAAATAAGCGGTGCGCGTTTGGCCGTTGAAGCGGCGCGGCGCATCAGCTATGAAGCGGCGTCCGGTCCGTTCGAACCGGCAGTATGGCTGGAGCACAAGGTTCCAGTTTTGGCCCGGCACCCGTAGCTCAGCTGGATAGAGCGCTGCCCTCCGAAGGCAGAGGTCACAGGTTCAGATCCTGTCGGGTGCGCCAATTTCTCATTGCGTATCAACTAGTTAGCCATACACTTTGCTTACCTGAGGTCCTTCAGGGCTGAGCGGCGTAAGCGCTAGGAACCCGAATTTAAACAGAACCATGTCGCCACATTCCGCGGACTTTCGGTGAAACAGTGTGCGAAACGCCACTTTCCGGCGGGTGAGCATCAAAATGAAGGTTGAGCGTTGCCCACGAGGGCAACGCTCAAAAATGACCGAAACATTGTCTAACGTATCCCGGCAGTGCGATATCGGTCGCGATTGAATCGGGACCTTTCACTAGTGCAACTGACACGTTTTGAGCTCTATCAACGGGTGTGCGACCGGCCGCTCAGTAGAGTTGCCCCGGAGCTCGGAATTTCCGGCACGGCGCTGGCCGCCATCTGCAAACGATATCAAGTTCCCTACCCCGGATCGGGGTACTGGACCCGTATGTCTCTCGGGCTCCCGGCGGAGTTGCCAGCGCTGCCAGGGGCATCCGATGAGACCATTGAGATCAACCCGTCGACCCCGAACCCAAGACAAAAAAGAGCGCCGGAAGAAGGCTCCGCGCGGAGGACCGGGCGCGCGACGAAACCCTACCGTCCAGCACGTCATCCGCTGCTGTTTGGTGTCGAAGAACATTTGCGAAAAACGCGGGATGTGAAAGACGGTGAGTTCCTGAGACCCTACAAGCGCATCCTGCCAGACCTGATTTCATCAGAAACTGCGCTGCTGCGCGCGCTCTCGATTGCCAATGACCTCTACCTCGCGCTGGACGAACAAGGGTACCGAGTTCACATAGCTCAAGCCGCCGAGGGTTTTCATCGCATCCACGTCAAGGAACAGGAGGTGGAGCGAAAGGATCGCAAATACGGACGCTATCACTCAGGAAGCATCTGGGCTCCGGACCGTCCGACTGTCTTCTATATTGAAACGGTGCCAATCGGGCTCGCTCTCACCGAGATGACGGAAAGAGTGACGATGCGATATCTAAACGGTGACTACCATCGTGAGGACAGCAGACTGATACGATCAGCCAAGCCCTGGCAACTGACGCATTCCTGGACAACAGAGCAAGACATGCCCTGCGGACGTTTTCGGGTGATTGCCTATTCCCCGAAAAAGGGCGTCGACTGGTCCATCAGTTGGCAAGAGACCGAGCAGGAGGCGCTTGGCACGCTGATCCCAAAAATCGTCGAGACCTTGAAAGCGGCGAAGGACAATGTGCAACGCCTAATGGACGCCGAGGATGTGGCCGAGGCGAAAAGGAAAAAAGAGCGAGAGGAATGGTGGGACGGTACGAAAGACAGGAGGATGCCCGCAAGACAGCTCAGGCTCTTGCCGATAGCCAGCAGCAGCTTGCGAAAATTATCGAAAGGTGGGGAAGGGCTATGACGGTAGAGCGCTTCTTCACGGATGCGGAAGAGCGCCTGAAATGCACGAACGGCGAGCGTCGGCAGCATCTGGAGGAGCGACTGAGGCTCGCGAGGGCAATGATGGAAAGCGTGGATCCGCTGGATTTCATAGAAAGCTGGGTAGCACCGGAGGAGGGGCATCGTTCAAAGTTCACCTAGACAGTTTCGGTTGCCGGCATTGCGAGCGCGCACCTCAGAAAACTAAGGGTGAAGAGCACCGGCGAAATAAGCAATGCGCTCGCCGCATCGCCCAGGCGGTCAAGACGATTTCGTCATATGCGCCAGCCGTATTTATGCGACTCGCCGCTCAGGTCGTGCCGCAGTCAAAGTGTATAGCTTACATAAGCAACCGTATCGCGCCATTGGGGGTTCGGAATATTCCATGCAGAACCGGGGCCGAGACCAGACTGTCCGTTTGGCGTCAGATCGAAGGGAACTGCCGTTTTGGCAGACGACAGGCGACACTAATAGGCCAATGGCCGTATCGGCGAGATCGGTGGATGAAGCGCCGTATATTATTCTAGGACTACGGGCGGGACCAATTAGGCAAGCAGATAGGTGCAGGAGGGAGGGATGCGAATACCGTCGTTCTTCCGGGGTCCTCACGGACGAACGCGGATGACCGCCTTTCCCGCGCGTCGCTCGGTCGAGTTGAAGGTGGCGATCGCATCTTCGAGGGTCGAGACTTTGCCGATGTTCGTCCGCAGTCGTCCGTCCCGCACGCGCTGGACGATCTCACCCAGTTGGGCACGATCGGACTCGACGACGAAGTCGACCGCCAGTCCATCCGCCGGCCGCGCCTCGGCCGGCCCGACGACGGTCACCAGCGTCCCTCCGGCTCGGATCAGAGCTGCGGACCGCTTCTGTATGTCGCCGCCGATGACATCGAACACAAGATCGACCCCGCCGACGTCTTCCAGGGCGTCTTTCTCGAGGTCGACGAATTCATTTGCGCCGAAGTCGAGCGCCTTCTGACGGTCGGCGGCGCGTCCGGTGCCGATGACATAGGCTCCGGCCTCCCGGGCGAGTTGCGTCACCATCGAACCGACTGCGCCGGCAGCGCCGTGCGCGAGGACGCTCTGCCCCGCCTGAAGACGGCCGTGCTGGAATAATCCCTGCCACGCGGTCAGACCCGAGATTGGCAAGCTCGCGCCCACCGTGAAGTCGACGTCGCCCGGGAGCGGCGCGAGGTTGCGTGCCTCCATGGCTATATACTCCGCCAGTGTGCCGTCGCGATGCCAGTCTGCGAGACCGAACACCCGCTGTCCCACTGAAAGACCCGTGGTGCCATAGCCGAGCGCGGTGACCACTCCGGCCAACTCGTGCCCAGGGATCGACGGTGTTCGGTCACTGTCGCGTCGATCGGTCCAAGTCGAGGGCCACTCCAGTTCGGTCGGGACGAATCCCGACGCATGGACCTGAACGACGACGTCGTTTATCGCTGCCTGCGGCTCAGGCCGCTCCACCAGTGTCATCCCGGCCGTTCCCGCGGCCTGGTCCGTTACCACAATTGCTTTCATCGGAATTGTCTCCTCGGTCGTTTGTCTCTTTGGTGGAAATGCCGCTTGCTGGCGGGTATGGGTAGCGAACTGGTAGCGTTCGTTGGACATTTCAGTTGTCGCAGCGCGGAACGAGAATTTCCAATAGCTGGCATGTATAGTTTCCATACGGCGACAGTTGCTCCGGCCGACAGCGCTTGCCCGGTCTGGAATCGATGCTTGCTGAAGCGACGAAGGAAGAACGATGGAACCTCAACCAGATCTCGATATTTCCTGAACCTGGCGGACACCCTCAATTTCACCGAAGCGGCCATGCGGAGCGGGGTGTCCCGGCCCACGCTCACCCGTGCCATTCAGCGGCTCGAACAGGAGCTGGGCGGGACGTTGGTCTATCGCGATGGGAAAGATAGCCGACTGACAGCGCTCGGTCGCGACATTCGATCCGAGTTCGCTGAAATCGCCGACCGCGAGCAGCGGGTACGAGCGATATCCCTCAATCGGGTTCGCGGCCGCCGCGAAAATCTGACGCTCGGCATCGTGAATACCATCGCGCCGGCGCTGATTACCGGGTTCGTTACGCACGCCCTTAAACAGATGCCTATGCTCGAACTGGTTCTGCAGCCAATCACGCGCGACCAAGGAATGGAACTGCTCCTCGGCGGCCGAATTGATGGGTGCTTCTGCACAGATCCGGCAGCCGGAAACTCAAAGATCGCCACCGTCGAAATGTTCCGCGAACGACTGTTGCTGGCGATGGCGCGAGACCATAGCCTGGCAAGCAAGTCCTCGGTTTCGCTTGTCGAGCTGTCGGAGCAACCGTACCTCGATCGGCTCCAATGCGAATTCCGTACGCGCGTGCAAAACCATCTGCATGAGCGTGCGATGATCATGATCCCACGGCTCAGATCCGAACGGGAGGATCTGATTCAACAGGCCGTGGCAGCGGGCGCCGGCGTTTGCATGCTGCCTGAGCGCTCGGCGATCGTAGAGGGATTGACGTTGCGCCCGGTCGAGACGTTGGACCTGTCGCGCACCGTCGCATTCCAATAGATTTCGGGATCCGGAACGGCAACGGCGCTGCGGCAGCTTCGTGTGCTGATCCAGCGTTATGCATGGTCGTGAATTCCTTGGGGGCGCGTGGCGGCATCGAAACTATAGTCGCGGCGTATTGGACACCTTTGGATCGAGTATCCACTTTGTGGGACAGGAATTCGAAGGAGGAATCCATGGCGGCATACAAGAAGACAGAAGCGGGGATCGCCAGGCTGTCGCCCGAGGAATATCGGGTGACGCAGCAGAGCGGGACCGAGCGTCCTGGAACCGGTGCGCTTCTCCACAACAAGGAGCCCGGCATTTATGTCGATATCGTCTCGGGCGAACCGCTGTTCGCGTCGTCGGACAAATATGAGTCGGGCTGTGGATGGCCGAGCTTCACCAAGCCGATCGAACCCACAAACGTGAACGAGCTGCGCGACAACAGCCACGGCATGATCCGGACGGAGGTGCGTTCGACGCATGGCGATAGCCATCTCGGCCACGTTTTTCCGGACGGGCCGAGTGATCGCGGCGGCCTGCGCTACTGCATCAATTCGGCTTCGCTCCGCTTCGTACCACGTGACCAGATGGTGGAGCAGGGTTACGGTGAATATCTCAACCAGGTGGAGGACATCTCATGACGACCGAACGCGCTGTTCTCGCCGGCGGCTGCTTCTGGGGCATGCAGGACCTCATCCGCAAGCTGCCCGGTGTGATCTCGACCCGGGTCGGGTATACAGGTGGCGACGTGCCGAACGCGACTTATCGCAATCACGGAACCCATGCCGAGGCGATCGAGATCAGCAACGCGCTTTTTGAAGCAAAGAGATGGGAGGATACAGCGCCGTTAGCGTCTGCATCTGTGTGCCGAGTGCGTCAATCACGGCTTTGGCGTCGGCGCCTTGTGACGGACTGCCGACGCCATGCCATTCAGCCGCGATAGCGCGCAGCTGGTTCAGCATTGCTGAAGCCCTGCGCCAGCGCGAAGCGCGCATGTTCAAAGGCTTCCCACGCCGCGACCTCGGGCACCGGCGGAATCGTCACCAGTTCCTTGCGATCGAAACCAATTAGCGCCGCATCGACGAGCTCGTCGACTTCCATAACGTTTGGCACCTGGCTGATATCTCCACCGGCGCGATCGTAGATTTCCGTGCGCGTGGCTGCAGGAAGCACGGCCTGCACATAGATGCCCTTCGAGCTGACCTCGGCGGCGAGGCTCTGCGACAGCGTCAGCACATAGGACTTTGTTGCCGCATAAATTCCGGGCGAGTATTCAGGCAACAGGGCCAGCACTGAGGCGATATTGATGATCGATCCGTGGCCGCGCTCGACCATCCCGCCGATCACGGCTGAGGCGAGCAACGTTGGCACGAGGACGTTCAGGCGCAGCAGCTTGTACATTTCGTCCGGGTTGGCGGTTGCGAAATCCCCGAGCAATCCTGCACCGGCATTGTTGACGAGGATGTCGACCGGCGGATCTGAACGCAGACGTTCGAGGACCGGGTCGAGCGAAGCAGTATCCGTGAGATCGGCGGTGATGACCTCGATTGAGACGCCATGGGCAGCGCGCAGTTCCTCGGCGACCGTATTCAGCCGATCGGTCGCACGGGCGACGATGACCAGATCATGGCCGCGGGCCGCCAGACGGCGTGCATAGACGGCACCGATGCCGCTCGAAGCGCCGGTGATGAGTGCAGTAGACATAGCTATTCTCCTGATCGAGCTGTCAGCAGCTCGAAGCTAGTTGCGGGTTAGTATTGGAAGTTGGTCGAGGCGTGCGTCAATCGCGTGCCTTCAAATGAAGCATTGGATGATGTTCATAGTGGCCAGCGCCATTCTTCACGATCGGGTCTTGCGAGGTGAACGCTTCGATATCCTGGTCGTCGGCAATCCGATAAAGCGAGACGCCATAGCCTCCGTTGGGGTCCATGACCGGACCATGCGCGACGATGATCCCCTTGCTGAGCAGATCGTCCAGGAAGGCGCCGTGCTGCGTCATCCATTCCTTCTCCTCGGCAGACATCGTCGGCAGGAAATCCGCGCGCGGCGGGATATATTTGCAAAGATAATATTTCATTCTTTCGGTCCTCGGGTGAAGGGACACGCCAGTTTGCTCGGGCGTGCCTTGATTTGAGAAATCAATCGGCCACGCCCATCTGCTTGCGGAAGCTCTTATCGAAGGCCTTTTCGGGGATGAAGCGCCGCATGAGGCGGAGACGGCCGGCCATTTTACCAGGCGTGTAACGGAGGGTCGGCTCCTTGTCGGTGGCGGCCTTCACGACCTTCTCCGCCACGCCGTTGCGCCATGTCGTATTCGCTGCCGCGCGTCCCTTGTCGTACACGCTCAGAATCTGATCAGGCTGATCTCCATGATCTCCCAGCCCCGTGCGGGTGAAGACGGGCTCGATCAGGGACACGCGGATTCCGAACGTACGAAGCTCGTGATCGAGCGACTCGGAATAGCCTTCGACGGCATGCTTGGTGGCGTTGTAGAGCGCCGTATAGGGGCCGGGCAGGAAACCGGCCACGGAACTGATGTTGATGATCCTGCCACTGCGCTGCTTGCGCATGATGGGCAACACTTCTTTGGTCGTGCGGAGGATGCCGAAGACATTGATGTCGAACAGGCTTTGCGCCTGATCAATCGATGATTCCTCGGCGGCGCCGATCAGGCTGCGGCCCGCATTGTTCACGAGCACGTCGATCCGACCTGCAAGCCCGATGACGTCCTTGACCAGCAGCTTGACCGACTCGTCATCGGTGACGTCGCAGCGGAGCATATGAATGCCTTGGCGAACCTCGCCCGCCTTCGCCTGTCGGGTGGTGCCGAAGACCCGATATCCCGCGCGGATCAGGGCCACCCCGGCCGCAAGCCCGATGCCCCCCGAAGTGCCTGTGATCAGCGCGACCTTTTCACCCGGCGCGCGCGATTGACTCTGTACCATCGTGAATTCCCTCTTCAACGAACCGCAATGATTATGTTAGACATCATTGGGATATATGATTATGAACGTAATCATTGTCAAGCGCCATTTTGAGCGAGTGGCGGAGCTGATGAAAAAGGCAGACGATCGTTATATGTCGATCATCATCATTAACCAGGAATGCGGTCATGAAGGTAAGCAAGGAAACGGTTGAGCAGAATCGCGAGCGGGTAATTGACACCGCCGCAAGGCTGTTCCGCGAACGAGGGTTCGACGGGATTGGCGTGGTCGACTTAATGAAAGCGGCCGGGCTCACCCACGGAGGGTTCTACCGGCAGTTCAAGTCGAAGGACGACCTCGTCGTTCAGGCCGTCAAGCGGGCCTATGACGATATGAGCGAGGACCTGGCGCGCCGTCTTGCTGCTAGTGATGATCCGCTGCAGACGCTCGTGCGCCACTACGTTTCGGATTATCACCGGGATGACCCGGGACACGGGTGTAGCCTCGCGTCGCTGGCTGCCGACGCGGCCCGGCACGACGATCCGGCGCTGCGGGAGTTCTTCGGCAGCATCGTCAGTAACTATATCCAGCTTCTCACCGCGCTCGTGCCGGGAGGAGACCCGATTGCTAAGCGGAGTGGAGCGATCGCCGCTCTCGCAGAGATGATCGGATCGGTTGTCCTCTCCCGCGTGGTGCCCGATCCGGCACTTTCCGGTGAAATCATCGACACTGTCTCGAATGATCTCGTGAAACGCCACTCGACACCGAAGTCTGTATGAATAGCGGCGTACCGTGTCGCGTTGCTTCGTTTCGCAGCGTAGAAAAGGCGGTGGCTCCCCGGGCTGAACGAAACCGCGAACTTTGTGTTGCCGATTCCCCTCAAGACTACGCCAGAGCCCTCCGTCGGGACGCGGAAGCGTGATCGCGATCGCGCTGAGCGGATCCGGCTGCGGGCGGTCCGAAGCCGACGTTGAGGGAACGCGCCGTTTCGCTTGCTCGTGAGAAGGGCGAAGTCCGGACAAAAGACCTGACCGACATCGGCGCTCCTCTCTGCTACCTTGCCCGCATGCGCGAGGAAGGCTTGCTCGTGAAGGTGGGCTACGGCCGCTATCGTGCGGCAGTTCCCAAGGCCGCTTGACGGGACGATACGAATGGCGCGTGAGCGTGCAAGATGCTGACGAGAGCCGGAGTAGGATTAGGTACGCTGGCGCAGAAAAGGCGGGGCTTGTGCTCTGGAACGGGCAAGTAGCGCCATCTTTGGGCATTCACGATACGAACGCGAAACGCCGCATTCGTCACCCACTCCGCGCGTAGCCTACGGCCGGGGCAAGAGGCGCGGTGTTCCGCAACCTCAAGGGACGAACTATCGTTTGCGACCGCGAAGCCATCCGCATGCGTTCCGGTGAACTCGCCGCGTGGTGTAACTTTTCAATGTCCCATTGGCGGCCTACTTACTCCGGCAATCCGGCGTATCGCCGCCAAATGTCCGCAGGTGGCGCTACGGGGCCGGCCGAAGGATTCGGCTTTGCCACGCAGCCACCGAGCTCTCCACGTCGCGGTTAGGTGGACTGCGGAAGTTCGGCAGTATCGGCCGTTGAGACCGGAATGTGGCCAACAGCGGCCATCGCGCCAAAGGCGCCACCAAAATTCCCAAGCGGCCAGCCTCACATTTCACCCGCGGATCCGTGTGGAGGCGCTATTCGGCTAGCCCCGTCGCTGAGCCGGATGCCGACGCTCGTGCGGCACGCCGCCTCAAGTGCTCTCGAAACAGAGTTCGAAGATCTTGAAAGTTCTCGAAGCCGAGGAAGCCAGCGAGCCGGACCACGGTCGTCGGTGACACCGAACAGGCAAGTGCCACCGAATTGGAGCTACCAAAGGCGATTAGTTCCGGCGTGACGAGGGCGCAGCGGACAACCCGTTCAAGCTGATCTGGGAATTCGAGCTGTCTCGAGGCGATCATCGACTTCAGTTCCGAAAGACTGCTTGGTGGTGCATCTTCATTCAGGCCTCGCATTCTCTACTGTTCTCCAGATGTGAGCGGCAATTACGGATGTCCATGTGAATTCGGGCGCACCGTCGTTCGACCCTCAAATTGCCTGCGGCTTGAAGTCACTCGGCGCGACGGGCATCACCCCCTTGAGCAGCGCAACGGATTTCTCCAACCCCTCGAGGCTATTGAGCAACACGTCCTCGTGCTCGATCGACAGCCAGCCATCATAGTCTGCCATTTTCAGCCGATAGCAAAACTGTCGCCACCACTCCTCGCCGTGGCCGAAACCGAGGGTGATGTAGGACCAGCTTCGCGCCGGAATGTCCATCAGCGAACCATTCTCGAGGAGCGAAGTTGTCGCTTGAACAGGCGCGTTGAGCATCGTGTCCTTGGCATGGACGTGATAGACGGCCTCGCCGAGTGCTTCGGCGGCGACGAGGGGATCCGCCCCCATCCAGAACAGATGCGATGGATCGAGATTGGCGCCGACAATCGGGCCGACGGCCGCCCGGAGCTTCAGAAGCGAGGGAACGTTGTAGACGCACTGGTTGCCGTGAAGCTCGAGCGCGATGCGTTCGACACCGCAGTCTTTCGCGAGAACGACGATCTCGGTCCAGAAGGGTAGGAGCTTGTCCTCCCACTGGTAACGCAAGATCTCTTGCGTTTCCGGCGGCCAGGAAGAGACGACCCAGTTCGGCATCAGATCGCCGTTACGTCCTGCCGGCAGTCCGGACATGGTGCAGACGGTCTTGATCCCCATCTCGCCGGCGATGCGGATCGTGTCCCTGAGGCACTCGCCCTGCTCGGGTTGGGTTGGATGCAAGGGATTGCCGTTGGCGTTCAGCGCAATGATCTCGAGCCCGCGGGTTTCGAAGGCGCGAGTGAAGGCGCGGCGAGCATCGGCGCTTGCCTTCATCCTCTTCAGGTCGAAGTGGGGAGCTGTCGACCAGCCGCCCGTGTTGACCTCCACGCCCGAGACTCCAAGGCGCGCGGCGCTGTCGAGAAGCGCATCGAAGGTCATTCCGCCGAGGCTGTCGGAAACGAAGCCGAGTTTCATCTCTTTAATCCTTTAATGTTTGTAGAGGGACGGCTTTTTCGGTCTCGCAAGGGTGACGCGCGCGCGCTTCTGAAGGGCTTCGACGGCCGCTTCCGCAACGCGCGCTGCGCAGTAGCCGTCCCAAGCGTCCGCCGCGATTGGAGGGAATTCCCCGGTTCGGACGAAATTGAGAAAGGCCTTGTTCTGAAGCCGATAGGCTTCCGCAAATCGCGGCCTCCAGTCCGGCGCATAAAGCTCGTAGGACATGAGCCGGGCGTTCTGTCGCGTATGGATCGGCGCGTTGAGAAAGACTGACCCCTTTTCGCCGACGAGCTCACCGCGGACGTCATAGCCGTAGGCGGCGTTGTTGTTGATCTCGATGTTGACCAACTGGCCCTTGTCGGTCTCCAGGACCATGAAGACCGGCGCTCCCGTCCTGGAAGCGTCTATCCCGGCTGGCTGGAAGACGGAGATCGCCTTGTAATCGGCGCCGAGGACGAACCGGGCGACATCGAACTCGTGGGGGGCAGAGTTGGTGATAGCCATCTGGCCCGTGAAGTTTGCAGGCGCTTGCACGTTCCGGTGGAAATTGTGCATCATGATCGCGGCCCCGAGCGAGCCGTCGTCCAAGGCCGCTTTCATGTCTCGATAGGACGGGTCGAAGCGGCGCATGAAGCCCAGTTGGACGAACTGCCGGCCGCGGGACACTTCCGCCTCGATGACGTCCTGGCACTCCTTCGAGCTTTGCGAGAGTGGCTTCTCGCAAAGGACGGGCTTTCCGGCTTCGATGGCTGCTAGTGCAAGCGGCGCATGGGTTTCGTCGGGGCTGGCAATCAGAATGGCATCAACGTCACCGCGTCTTATGGTGGCAAGCGGATCGTCCGAGGCGTCACCTGTCCCGTATTCGTCGGCCGCCTTGCGCGCACGCTCCTGCGAGGCGTCGCACACAACCTGCAGCGAGACTCCCGGAAGATCTTCGGCGACAATGCGGGCGTGGTCGGCCCCCATGATACCCGCGCCTATGATCGCTATTCTGACAGACATTTTGAATCCTTTACTTGCGAAGCGCCCATTGCCGCAGCGATCGGTCGCCGTAGGCGGCGAGTACCACAATCAGACCAAGGACGAGGATGAACCATTGTGGACGGACGCCCGTAACCACGAGATAGGATTGAATGGAGGACAGAACGAAGGCCCCCATCAGTGCACCTGGCAGCGAGATCCTGCCGCCGGCGAGCAGGCAGCCGCCAAGCACGCAGGAAGCAATCGCCTGCAGTTCCATCAGGCGCCCCATCGAGCCGTCTGCGAAGCCAAGCTTGCCAGCCTCGAGCGTGCCAGCGTAACCCGCCAACATGCCGCACAGGACAAAAGCGGACAGTTTGATCCGATCAACGCGAACGCCACGCGAATGCGCGCTTTCGGCAGACCCGCCAACGGCGAGTAGGCGGTTGCCGAACGGCGTTGCTTTCAACGCCACCAGGAGAATAACGGTCAAGGTCATGAGCCAGTAGAGCGCGGTGTTAAAGCCCAGGAAGTCACCGCCGCCGAGGACGAAGTAGGTCCAGCCCTTGCGCGCTGCAAAGGGAATAGAGAATGAAAATCCCTCGGTCAGAGCGATGGCGATGCCGCGGAAGATCATTAGCGTCCCAAGCGTGATGATGAGGGATGGCGTGCCGGTTCGGGTTACCAGCAAGCCGTTGAACAGTCCGATCGCGGCGCCGGCCAACACCGCAGCAACTGCCGCGATCGACGGGTCAACCTGAGCCGCAAGCCAGAGGTAGGCTAGCGCGCCTATGCCGAAGGTCGAACCGACCGAGATGTCGATCTCGCCCGTCCCGATCACCAGAGCGACGCCGAGACTCATCAAACCCAGCGTTGCCGTCACCTGCAGGATGGTGCCGATATTGTAGAGATTGGCCCATCGACCGTCCGATGTTGAGGCGAAGATGACGATCAGAACGACGCCGATCAGGAAGATCCCGATCTCCGCGTGACGCCGAATGAGAGGCTTGGCGGAGGAGAGAGCCATCAGACCGCCCCCCGCTTTTCCACGACGCGCCCGCCCTGGCGGATAACCTCTTCGAGTTCTTCCGCCGTCATGGAATCCGTCGTTGCGTCCGCGACCTTTTTCGCCATTCTCCATGATCACAATTCGGTCGGCGAGCTTGTGCACCTGGAAGATGTCGTGGGTAATGTAGATGACGAGCAGGCCCTGCTCCTTGAGCTGGACGGCGAGTTCGTTGACGTGCTCGCGTTCGCGTACCGACAGATGGTTGGTCGGCTCGTCCATGATGACGACCCTGTTCTTGAATTCGACCGCGCGACCGATCTTCACGGACTGACGTTCTCCGCCTGACAGGCGTTCCACCTCGTCGTCCGCGGAGACATTTGCACGCAAGCCGAATTGCCGGATCACGCGTGTAGACTTCTCTCGCATCTTGCCCATATCGAGGAAGGGGATGCCGAGAACACGCTTGACCGGCTCGCGTCCAAGATAGAAATTGCGCGCGATCGACAGGTTGTCGCAGAGGCCGACGGACTGCTGGATCGTCTCGATCCCTTGGTCGATCGCGAGCTTCGGGTGAAACTTCTCCACCTTGTTGCCATCGAAAAAGACTTCGCCCGACGTCGGGGCGTAAATGCCGCAAAGGACGCGGATCAGCGTTGTCTTGCCGGCACCGTTATCGCCGACCAGGCCAATCATCTCGCCGGCGTGAAAGTCCACCGAGATGTTCTTGAGGGCGTGGAAAGCGCCGAAGTGGAGATCAAGGTTCTTGACCTGAATGAGGGCGTTGCTGTTCGCCATTTGATGTCCTCCCGCGTCAAACGCTGTGTCCGAGGAAACGGGCCAGTTTCTGATTGAAGATGACCGCCACGATGAGCACGACACCGACGAAGGTGATGTACCAGGACGAGGGCGCGCCAAGAGCGATGAGTTCGTAGCGGAAGCTGACGACGATGAGAGCTCCGAGTACGGCTCCAATGATCGAGCCGCGTCCGCCAGTCAGCAGGCAGCCGCCGATGACCGCGGCAGAAATGGCCTCGAGTTCCATGTTCTCGCCGAGCGTGACATGGGTTTGCGGCTGGTTGCATAGGGTCAGGATGCCGGCGAATCCGGCGAGCAGCGAGCAAAGGACGAAGGCACAGATCTTCACTCGGTCGGTGCGGACGCCGCGCGATTCCGCGCTTTCACGGCTGCCCCCGGTGGCCAGAAGGCGATTTCCGAAGGGTGTGGCCCAGAGGACGAGACCAAGAACGGACGCGGCCACGACAAGCCAGAATATGGCCGCTTCGACACCGAACAGTTCGCCGCCGAACAGACGGGTCACCGGATGGATGCGTGCATCGGCTGAGAAATTGTGGACCGAGCCACCCGTCCAGACATAGATGATCCCGCGGACCGCGAAGAGTCCGCCGAGCGTCACGATCATCGACGGCAAGTGCCCCTTCACCACGGTTAACGCCTGAAGAAGCCCGACGAAGGCAGCCATGACCAGCGCTATGACGAGCGATCCGGGCACGCCGAAACTCGGTTCCAGCGTGATGAAGGCAACGCCAGCCAGTCCGTAAACCGAGCCGACTGACAGGTCGATTTCCTTCGTCATGATGACAAGGGCCTGGCCCATGGCGACGAAGGACAGGATGGCTGTGAACTGCGTGACGTTGGTGATGGTCTGGGCGGTCCACCAGCCGGAAAAGTCGATCAGGGAAAACACGACCAGCATTACGACGACGCCGATGATCGCGCCGAAGCCCTGGCTTCGCACAAGCTGTTTCATGACACTCTGCTCGCTGGTTTCAATGTGCGATATCAGGCGCACAAATGGGTCGGGGCAGTCGGCGCTCCTCGTCGCAGCCGGCCGCCCCTCCGGGAGGAACCCTTACCAGGTGTTCTGCTCGTCGTAGGCCTTGTCGCCGAAGACGCCGCGAACCAGTTCGGCCCACTTGTCGGCGTTGTCCTTGTTGATGATCACGGGACCGGTCAGGATATTCGACTGCGGCGCGTAACCGAACTCCTTGTTCCAGTAGAGCCATTCCATCGGCGCGTAGCCCTGCAGCCAGAAGCCCTGGCTGTTCGTCGCCAGAACATGTCCTGCGCGCACGCCCTCGATCGAAACCGGACCCTCGTCAACCGTCAGGACCGTCACGCCCTTGTCGTCGACATCCGGGTCGAGCTTCATCTCATTGGCGACACCCCATGCCCAGGGTGAAGACCAGCCAGCAACCGTGAAGATGTAATTGGTGTCCGGGTTGGCCTGCAGGAAGGACTGCAAGGTATTGCGTGCCGTCGCCGGTTCGGCGCCAATAAACAGTTCATCGACCTTGGCGCCGGCCTTCTCCATTGCGTCCTTCATTCCGGCGCAACGAGCCTTGAGACCTTGGTGGGCGGAGTCATGGCTTGCACAGACGATATGGGTCGGTTTCGGGATTTCGCCGGCTTCGGCCTTTTCGAGCGCGTATTCGCCGAGCTTCTTGCCGGTCAGATATTCATCGCCGCCGACATAGGTCAGGTAGGGAATGCGCTCGCCCTCGGGCCGGCCGTCCGGAATATTGAAGGCAACGACCGGAATGCCGGCTTCGATGGCCTTGCGCAGCGGTCCTTCGAAGGCATCGGAACTGACGATCGGGACGGCAATGCCATCGGGCTGGGTCGAGATAGCCTGCTCGAGAAGGCGAACGTGTTCCTGGACCGAATAGTTGTTGGTGGAGATGTATTCGGTTTTGACGTTCGGATATTTCTTCTCGAACTCCTCCATCGACTTCGTCAGCCAACCCATGTTCGGATCGTTCGATCCGATGTGAGAGACCATGACGAAGCGATATTGCTTTTCGCCGTCCTGCGCATGGGCGGTGCCGCCGAATGCGGTGGCGGCCATCAAGGCAGAAAGCAGAATTGAATTTCCGAATTTCATGGGGTTCCTCCTCCGTTAACGATGTGATTATCTGGATTGAAATCACATCAGACAAGGAAGATGGAGGTCATTTTATGATGCGAAATACATCAGAACGCCCATATGACGCAACAATGGGGCAAGCCGTTCAAAAATCTGGCGTTGCGATGAGTATTGACTTCCGAGATGATGTTTTTACCATCAGTTTTTAAGTGGAAACTGGAGAAAGCTGTGATCGATCACCTGCAAAATCGGACATGGAAAGGCCCCAAGGTCCAGGAAATTGCCCAGCTCGCAGGAGTCGGTCCTGCGACGGTCGACAGGGTCCTCAACAACCGCAGCGGCGTCCGAGAACGAACGAGAGCCCGCGTCCTGGGGGCGCTCGAAAAGCTGAAGAACGAAAGCGCGGACCGCGACATCCCTTTGCATATTCGTCTATTTTGTGACTCCGGCGAAACCTTCAATGCAGCAATGGCGGCCGCTGTAACCGAGGTCAACCGAACCCTTGCCGGCATCGAGATTGAGGGAGATTACCTAACCACCAGCGAAGTCGAGCCTTCATCGTTTGCGCGCCGGATTGAGCAGGAAGGTAGCGCCGCGGATGGTGTCGTAGTCATCGCTCGCGAGCATCCGGCGATCAACCGCGCGATACGCAAGCTTCGGTCCATTGAAATTCCCGTCATCTGCCTGACGACCGATCTGCCGAGTTCCCGTCGCAGCGCTTATATTGGCAATGATCAGTACGCCGCTGGCAGCGTGGCGGCGCTTCTGATCGGCAATGCTCTCCCAAAGGAACGTAGCAATATTCTGATCGTCATGAGCGTGGCGTTCCGCTGCCAGCAAGAGCGTGAGATGGGCTTCCGGAGGGTGCTCCGCTCCGACTTTTCATATTTGAAGATCGAGGAACGTGTGATTTCTGACGACAGGCCGGAGAGCACTTGTGAGCAGTTAACCCGCTATTTCGAGGCACATGGTTACCCGGCGGCGATCTACAATGTCGCAGGCGCCAACCGCGGCGTGGCAAAGGCACTGGAGGACGCCGGAAAGGCCCGCGACACGGTCTTCGTCGGCCACGAATTGACCAACCACTCACGAAACCTGCTGGAATCCGGCGTCATGGACTATGTCATTTCACACGACTTCAGTGGCGAGCTGACGGCGGCCGCCAAATGGATCCGTGACAACGTCAACGGCGTAATGGTCGAGCCGTCCTATTCGCAGATCCTGGTGCACACCCGATACAATTGCGGTCTGTGACGAAAAAGCCCCCAGTCATGGCGGAAATCTGGGCAGGGGGTGGAATCGCCTTTCAGCCGCGCATCGCCTGAGGGAACGTCTCCGAAGAACTCCAATCGAGCCATTCATGGCATCTTCGCTGACCGTTTTGGGTCGGATCGCGTCTTTGCCAATCGCCAATCCGAAAGTCTCGTAATGGCGCAACCTGTCAGTTCGACAACCGGAAGATATGACCCATCGGAGACCTTCATTCTCCTCTATGCGAATGGCAGCAATGCGCAGGATTGTGTTGAAAAAGTCTGTCGCTCCGTGGAGCACGCACCGGAAGTAGAACGGCGTTTCTTGCCGCGCGCTCCTCAGGAATCAGGATTCACAGTTGGCGAATTTGTGGAACAGAATTCTATCCGAGCAGGCTCACGGCCTCGGTCGCGGCCTTTTTCAACAGTATCCGCAGCATTTCGGACCTGTTGCCGACTGATGCCAAAGCCCAAGAGCGGAAATTCTCGAGAGACGGTCGCGATTGGCTAAAAAGCGGACACGGCTAATCGACGAACAGTTGCACAGCTGGACAATCTTAGATCATCAAAGCCGGATCAAATGGGCATTTTGTCAGGTTTTCAAACCCGCTGTCCGTGATCAAAACCTGTTCTTCGAGCTTCACGCCTTCACGGCCGCCAACGGCACCGATATAGGCCTCAACGCACAACGTCATCCCCGGCTCGAGGACATAGTCGAATGCTCCCGGGATAAAGTCTTGAGGATAGAGGATAGCGGGATATTCGTCGCATAGACCGATGCCATGCATCATGACGCCATATCGCTGATCGACGAACTCCGCAGGGAGCTTGTGGCCGCGCTCGGTTAGTTCGTTGAATGATACTCCAGCTTTGAGCATCGCCATGTTGGTCATCACGTGCTCGTACGCGATGGCGTGTAGCCTTCGCTGTTCGTCGGTTGGCCTATCGTCGCCGCAATACCAAGTGCGGGAAAAATCCGCACACATGCCATAGGGCCCGACTATGTCAGTGTCGAAGGCGACCAGATTCCCTGGCATTATGCGTCGAGGACCGGCTTCTTGCATCCACGGGTTCGTGCGTGGGCCGGAAGTCAAAATGCGCGTTTCGATCCACTCGCCGCCGCGGGCGATGTTTTCGGCATGAAGAACCGACCACAATTCGGTTTCCGCTATGCCTGGTCGCAAACGCTTGCGCATTTTTCCAACAGCGATTTCGCATGTGGCTAGCGAGCAGCGCATTGCGTTGATTTCGTCGACACCCTTGATGGCCCTCGCGTGCTCCATGAGTTGCATGCCGTTGCAGACCTCTATACCGACTGCTTCCATCGCGCGCAGGCCGGGAATTTCGATCTTGTCGACGGCAAGACGTCGGTTTTTGCCGGCACAGCGTCGCATTAATTCATCGACCTGCGCCGCGAATTGTTTGGCGATTGCTTCCTCTGCATCGCCGGCAACGAAATAGTAGAAGCCCGCCCCACCGTCTCGGATCTCGTTAATGAGCGGTAGGTAAGTCGAGAGATGACTGCAGCGGTGAAAGTCCCAAAGAACGACATAACCGTCCACTGACACGAACACGGCTCGCGACGGGTTGTGCATGGTCCAGATATGCATGTTCGAGGAGTCGGTCGCATATCGAATATTCAGCGGATCGAAACAAAGGACGCCGGCGTAATCCCGTTGGCGCAGCTGTTGCACGATGCGGTTTAGCCGGGTTTTCCTCATCCGTTCCACATTAGGGGCAGTGAGTCCTAGCTGCTGCCATTCAGCAAAAGCTACATCAGAAGGACCTATTTCCACTCGATCGTTGTTGTCGATGGTCCCGTCCGCCTTCAGTGCCGTCGCGCCTCGCGTAGGATCAATCTTATGATTCACGATCGAAAACGAAGACATTGATGATTCCTAATTTCTGAATATGCGTGTCTGTGGTCCCGCCGAATTGACTGTCACGGCTGAAGATCAGGATCGACAAGCGCTCGGATTCGCGCCGAACGCTTGCCGGAAGCACTTCGAGAAATGTGATGCGGATGCGAAACCGCATGCGATTGCGATCTCGACCACCGGCAATTTTGTCTGTTCAATGAGACGCTTGGCGCGGCGAAGTCTCAAATGCAGATAGAATCGCATGGGAGACGAGGTAATCGACCGCTGGAAAAGCCGTTCGATCTGACGCTGTGAGCGGCCGACGCATTTTGCGATGTCGCGGAGCGGCAGTGGGTCCTCAATATGCTCCTCCATGATTCGAATGACGTCTGCCAGCGGCTTGCAGATGCTGGATTCACCAGCATTGATGGTCCATTGTCTGTCCGAAGCAGGGCGCCAATGCCCGGCAGTCGTATGTCGGCAGACAGCTAACGCGATGTCTCTGCCAAGGCGCTCGCTGATCAGCTCCATAACGAGGTCGAAGGATGCGAATTCTCCTGCGCAAGTCAGGAGGTGAGGATCGCGAACGAACAGCTGGTCGGTAACCTGGAGGCGGCCAAACTTTTCAGACAGGGCGGCACGCTTGTCCCAGTGGATTGTGCATGCCGTATCGTCGAGCAATCCGCTTTCCGCCAGCAGCCATGTGGCGGTACCCAACGCCGCGATTGGAACCCCGTGCCGCTTGCAAAGCCGAAGAATCTTCGTGAGGGAAGTCGACGTCTGCTTTTGGACCCGTTCGCCCGCGCAGACGATGACCATGCTTGGGCCCTTGCCGGACTGAATGCATTCTCCTGTGCCGGAAAAATTACTGCCGACCGAAAGGATGAACCCGCTGGCGCATTCAACCGGCTGGCCATCCGGGCTCGCAATCGTCCACTCGAAGGTGGATCGGCCGGAGATGGAATTCGCAAGGCGAAGCGGATCCACGAAGGATGAAAGGCCGAGTTGGGAAAATCCCGGTAGTGCAAGAATGACCAGTTGGTACATGTCTTGCGTGTCGATAACCTGCCGGCTGGGATTCCATCCCACGATCCGCGAACGGTCTCCAACTGAAAATGGCGCATTCATAAGGTCATACATCCTCGTTGATGGTAATCAACATCGAGCGGCCGCGTTGGCATCAGCGTCTTGCAGGATGGGCGCCGCGGCCATCAACTGCGCGTGTTGTGCTTGCGCTTCATGAAGTCCTTGGCCGTCTCGACCGCTACGGCCGCGTCGCGGCAGTAGGCGTCAGCGCCCACGGCCTTGCCGAACTCCTCGTTGAGCGGGGCGCCGCCGACCAGCACGACGTAGTCGTCGCGGATGCCCTTTTCCTTCATCGTGTCGATCACGACCTTCATGTAGGGCATGGTCGTGGTCAGAAGCGCCGACATTCCGATGATGTCAGGCTGGTGCTCCTCAATCGCCGCCAGATATTTCTCGACCGGATTGTTGATGCCCAAGTCGATGACGTCGAAGCCCGCGCCCTCCATCATCATGCCGACCAGGTTCTTGCCGATGTCGTGGATGTCGCCCTTGACCGTGCCGATCACCATCTTGCCCTGCTTGGGCGCGCCGGTGGCGACGAGCAACGGGCGCAGGATGAACATGCCGGCCTTCATCGCATTGGCCGAGAGCAGCACTTCCGGAACGAACAGGATGCCGTCGCGAAAATCCTCGCCGACGATACGCATGCCTTCGACCAGAGCTTCAGTCAGCACCTTGTAGGGCTGCCAGCCGCGCTCCAGGAGGATGTTGGTGCCGCTCTCGATCTCTTCTTTCAACCCGTCATAAAGGTCGTCATGCATCTGCTGCACGAGTTCGTCGTCGGAAAGCTCGGAAAGGATGATCTCGTCGTCGGCCATGTCGGGTCGCCTCGTGCATAATTCAAAGGAGGTCGGTACCCCACGGGCACCGACCAGGCTTCCGGTTGGAGCCTTGGGAGTGGACTAGGCTGCCAGCCAGACTTTCTGCAAATCCATCTGGAAGGTCTGGTGGATTGCGTAGCTCTGAACTTTTTTGTTCATGTGACCAAAGAGACTTTGCCAGAACGGCTGAATGATAACCCCGGAGTCCTGCAGCATGTCTTCGATGTCCTTCATCAACTCCCTGCGATTGGCGGCGTCGCTGACCGAGAACGCCTTCTTGAGTTTGGCGTCGAAGTCGGGGTTTGCGTAAGCGGTCTCATTCCAAGCCTCGCCAGTGCGATAAGCCAGCGCTAGGACCTGAACCCCGAGCGGCCGCATGTACCAAACGGTCAGCGAATAGGGATATTTCGCCCAGTCGTTCCAGAAAGTCGAACCCGGAAGCACAGTGCGCTTGACCTTGATGCCGGCCTCTCGAAGCTGCGCCGCAATGGCGTCACCGGTGTTTTTCTGCCAGTCTTCGTCGATCGAAATCAGCTCATGCTCGAAGTCGGCATCTCCGGATTCAGCAATGAGTTTCTTCGCGCCCTCGACGTCCCGGCTTTTCTTAGGCAGGGCGAAATATTCCGGGTGGATCGGGCTGACGTGATGGTTTTCGCCGACCGTCCCCCGTCCTGCATAGCCGAGTTGAAGGACAGTGTTGTTATCGACAGCCATTTGCAGCGCATTACGGACCTTCTTGTCGTCATAGGGTTTGCTGGTCGTGTTGGTGCGACACACCAGCGTGGTTGCGGTAGCGACCTCCGATTTGACCACGTCCATCTTGTCAAGAATGTCGATGAAATCAGCTGGTGTCTCCAGATTAAGATCGATCTCATCCGACTCGAACGCATTGACCGTCGCCGAGAAGTCGGTACCGTAGTCGATGAACTCGACCCCATCGAGCAGCGCCTCGCCACCCCACCACGCGCCGTTCTCGCGCCGCTTCACCACTGCCTTCTGGCCGACGTCGTAGGATACCAGTTCGAATGCCCCCGTTCCGATCGGCTTTGCGACCGGGTCAGCACCGCCGGCATCGAAACTGCGATGGACGATCAGTCCGGGGTAGTCTGTGCAGTTGGCGATGATGGCGATGTCCGGCTCGCTCAGCTTGAGCTGGACGGTATGGTCATCGACCTTGACGATCGCTCCATCTCTTGCCTTGCCGGTCTTGGCATCGATCAGTCCCCCGACGCGCGCGGCCATCGAATTGCCGGAGACGCCTTTCTCGCACCAGCGGGTGATGTTGAAGATTACGTCGTCGGCGTCGAAAGAGTCGCCATTGTTCCAGGTCACACCCTTTCGGACATGGAAGACATATTCGGTGGCATCCTCATTTACCTCCCAGCTTTCCAGCAGGACAGGTTCAAATGTGAATTCGTGTGTATAGCGAACCAGCGGCTCGAGCCAACAACGGGAAATGTTGGCAAGTTCCACCCAATCATAGGTACGTGGGTCTTTCTGCCCCTTGACGGGCATGGACACGCGCAGGGTTCCGCCCTTCTTCGCCTCAGCGGCACGTGCTGGCTGGGGCAGTGCTATGCCGATCAGGCCGTAGGCCATCGCAGCCGAGGCGCCGAACGTGCTTGCAAGCGCGAGAAACTCGCGCCGGTCCATTTGTCCTGCTTTGACGTCGCTCGCCATCTTTTCGATGGAAGCCGGAACGCGATTTCCATTGCTTCTGAAAAGTCCCATTTTCTTCTCCCTTGTTAGTATTCCCGGATATTGATCTCATGGGCTCGTGCTCGGAGGGTTAGGCAAGGCTTGGCGAAATTTCCTCCTGGCGTTGCGCCACAAACGCATCGAGTTCCTCGCGCACGGCGGGATCCATCGGCGGCGGCTCGAAGCTCTCGATGATCGACTTCGCCTTCTCACGGCAGCGCTGCGCCATGTCTTTGGAGCCTTTGACCTTCCACTGCTCGTAGCTGAGGTAATCGAGGATCTCCGGCGCGAAGAATGCGTCCTTGAAGCGCTTGAGCGTGAAGGAATCTCCGAGATAGTGGCCGCCGGGGCCGATGCGCCGCACGGCCTCGAGAGCGTCGTCGAAATGCTCGAACGAAATCCCCTGCGCGTATTTTTCGATCAGCAGGTTCTGTTCGGCATCGGCGACAAACTTCGCCATGCAGCATACGAGGCCGGCCTCATCCCAGCCGCCGGCATGCATCATCAGGTTCGCGCATGCGCTCGCTCCCGACATGTAAGCGATCGCCGACTCGTATCCGGACTGAGCATCAAAGGTCTTGGCGGACGACTGGGATGCAGTCGTTCGCCACGGCAAACCATACCGCCTCGCCAGTTGGCCGATGACGGCGTTGATCAGAGTGACTTCGGGCATCCCCGACATCGGAGCGCCGCTGCGCATCGATACCGAGACTGAATATTGCCCATAGATCATTTTGGCGCCGGGCCTGACCAACTGGGTGTAGGCGAGCGCTGCGAGCGCCTCGGCGTTCAACTGGGCGATTGTGGCCGGGATGTCGGCGGGAGTGTTTGCGGCGCCGAGCACAAAAGGCGACAGCAGGACGACCTGGTTCGCCTCGACGAACGCGCGGAGCCCTTCCAGCATGGTGGAATCCCAGACCAGCGGCGAGTTTCCCGACACGTGACCGAGCATCACCGCATTCTGATCCATAAAGGCCTTGCCGTGGACGATCTGCCCCATGGTGATCGAATCCTCGGCTCGCTGCTTCCCGGTCGTCAAACCGAAGAACGGCATGTTCGTTTCCACCAGGCTCGAATGGTTGATGTGCAGATGGCGCCATGGAACGGCGATGTCGGTCGGCTCACAGGTGAACCCGCCGGCTATATGGAACCCGGGCAGCATCTGCGTCAGCCGGTTCATGTTCCGCAGATCCTCGATCGTGGATGCGCGTCGCACACCCTGAAGATCCCGGACGTTTGGCGCGCCTTGCATGGCACTGAAAGTCATTGTGTCTGGCGCGATCTCGAAACGCTGTGACGGATCGCGAGAGGTCATCTCAAAGCGGGATGGCGCCTTCGAGATGAGATGCATCAGCATCTCGCCATCGAGGCGCACACGTTGGCCTTGGACATCAGCGCCAGCCTCCTTCCATTGCCGGATCGCCGTTTCATCCCGGAATTCGATTCCGATCTCGCGCAGGATCGCCAACGAAGCTTGGTGAATGCGCTCAAGCTGCTCAGCAGTGACGGCCTCCACAGGTCGAATGCCGTACTTGATGGTCGAGACGCGAGGCCTCTTCTCTGCTTCCCGGGCAGCTACGACCGACGCGCGGCCTCCGCGGCGGCGGATTGCGGGTGTATCAGTGTCCATCATCGCGTTTTCCCAGAGGGGGCAAAAGGTCCCCGCCAACAGAACTTTCTTCGGTCCGCGTACGGAACGCGGCCCTGTTCATTGACGTTGATGATAGGTGCCAACAACCTTCCTGAGAATTCGCAAAAGATTTCGCTGGCCTTAACCTCAGTTTATACCTGGGTCTCCACCGCAGGCACTAGTTACCTGGTAAGGACAGCCCGAAAGCGACGCGGCGGGGGTGGGAACCGAGGGAGCATTGCCGGTAGCCGTCTAAGGGCGCAATTCCTTCGACTGAGCGAGGAACCAGTCCACCAGATCCTTGCACCTCTTGTTTTTGCCTGCATCTCCATTGGACAAGAGGAAGAAGGCGCGGTCGGTCTTGATCTCAGTCGCGATGGGCCGAACCAGCAGGCGGTTGTTGAGCAGGTGTTGGGCGGTCAGGGACCACCCCAGCGAGATTCCTTCGCCTGCAAGAGCCGCTTGGAGCGCCAGCTGATAGTCATTGAAGACAATGTTGGGTCTGATCTCGCTGGCATCGCCGCCTGCAAGCTCGACCCATTCGGACCAACTCATTCGCTTGCGAAAGGCATCGGACGAATGAATGAGTTGGTGTCGAACCAGCTCATCGACGCTCTTTGGAGCGGGGTGCGCCAGAAGATATGCGGGGGAGCAGACGGGGAAAATGATCTCGTCGCATACGAACCAGCTGTTGGCCCTGTCAAAATCCCGTGGCCGCACCCATACGGTGGCGTCTACTTCGTGATCGGGCTCGATGTCTCGATCGGTGCCGACCACCTTGATCTTAACGTCCGGATGCTCTTCCTGGAAATGGTAGAGCTGAGGCGCAAGCCAATGTGCCGCGAGGGATGTCGACGCAGCAAAAGTGACGTACTTCGTTCCGCGATCGGAGATGGTCTCAAGCCGCTGTTCCAGCCGCCGGAAGCTGGTGCGCACCTCGTCGTAGAGCTGCCTGCCAGCCTCCGTCAGCTGCACTCCTCGATTATCTCGGACAAAGAGTGCGGTCCCGCAATGCTCCTCGAATGTCTTGATCGAGTGCGAGACGCTCGGTTGCGTCACATTAAGTTCGCCGGCTGCGCTTTTGAAACTTAGGGTTCTGGCAGCCGCTTCGAAGACAAAAAGCGAATGCGTCGAGGGCACCAGGCTACGAAGGTTTGACATGAAGCAGGTCTATATCAGATGCTATCTTTTCCGTCTACGAGGCACCCGCCAAGTGGTCTATTCAAACAGGAAACCAACGCGACCGCGGATCGTAGCCAAGCATCGTCACCGGCCGCCTTAACTCAGCGAGTTGGCAGTGAATTCGTTCAACCAAACAATGACCAAAGCGCGCAAAGTCGTTCAGCCGCCCCACCCCGAACCGACCAATTCCGGCTGGTACACTACGGCAGGGCCGGAGTTGGCGCTGGTGCCGCAAGAAGGCGACGTTGCGTGTGACTGCCTGGTGATTGGCGGCGGCTGGATGGGGCTGCACGCGGCCCGTCGATTTGCCGAACTCAACCCGCAGTCCTCGGTTGTCCTCGTAGACGCCGGCCGCATTGGGAACAATGCATCCGGACGGTGCATGGGTTTCGTCATCGATCTCGCGCACAATCCTCGGAGGCGCGATTTCGTCGAAGACATCAAGGGGAACAAGGAAGAGCTGTTCGTTAACCTGGACGGCATCGCCTACATCCGAAGCGCTGTCGAAGAGCATGGGGTCGATTGCGACTGGGACGCGCAGGGAAAATACCACAGCGCGGCCACGGTTCACGGTGTGGAGGATCTGCACCGCTTTTCGGAGGCGCTGGATAAGCTTGGGCAGAACTACAGCTGGGTCGAGACCCCCGAAATCCAGGCGATCACCGGCAGCAAGCACTACATCAGAGCTTTGCATCACCCCGGCACCATCTTGGTCCAGCCTGCGAAATATCTCAAGAACGCGACAAGAAGCCTACCCGCGAACGTCACCGTTCACGAAAATACCCCCATCGTGGCGGTGCAGTTCGGGGCGCCGAAGCACATCTGCGAGACGCCCGCCGGAACAATCAGAGCTTCGAAGGTCATCATCTGCGCGTCAGGCTATCTGACGAAGTTCGGTTTCTTCGACAACCGCGCCATACCGCTTTACACATTTGCGAGCATGACACGACAGCTCACCGAGAGCGAGCTTTCGGGGGTGGGAAATAAGAAAGCCTACGGACTTATCCCAGCCAACAGCTTCGGCACGACGGTTCGTCGCACGATCGACAACCGGCTTTTCCTTCGCAACGTCTATTCCTATGCGACAGACTTCAAGACCACCACGCAGGATGTGATGAGGGCTCGGGTGCAGCAGCAGATCGCGTTCGATCGGCGGTGGCCGGAGATCTCCTCGATCGGCTTCGAGGCCAGCTGGGGTGGCCTTCTTACCCTCGCGCAAAATGGTGGAATGGTCTTCGGCGAGTTGGCGGAGAAGGTCTACGGCGCCGCTTTCTGCAATGGAACAGGCGTGGCGCGAGGAGCTGCCTTCGGCAAGGCCGTAGCGGATCTGGCGTCAGGGCGATCATCGCCGGTAGTCGACATCCTGAAGACGCGAGCAAGTCCCAGCAAGCCCTATCCCAGGCCTGTCACAGCGATGGGCGTTCGCATCGTAACCGCGGTCCGTTTCCGACAGGCCGGCGCTGAAGTGTAGATACAACGAGAGAGATCATGGCGGACCTGAAGGGTATAAATCTGGCAATGCAGACACCGTTCGATGAGAATGGTGCGATCAACTACTCGGTTTTCGAGGAACTGATCGAGAAGTATGTCGCCACAGGCGTTCACGGGTTGGTGCTTGGAGCAGGAACCGGGCAACACCCCTATCTTACCGAGGCCGAGTGCAACCGCCTCTACGAAGTAGGCGCAAAGCGAATAGCTGGTCGCTGCAACGTCATTTGCCAGACCTCCGCTTTGAATATGGACGAAGTCATCAGAAGGTCGCGTCACGCGGAGTCCGTCGGCGCCGACGCATTGATGGTACTGCCACCCTACCTGGAGGGTCCGAGTGATGAGCAGGGAATCTTCGACTTCTACAAAGCAATCGACGCTGAATTAGGTATCGACCTGGTCGGCTACAACATCCCACAGGCCACCGGCATTTCGGTTTCACCACAGCTGTTTGAGCGCCTGAGCCAGTTGAAGAACTTTAACTACATCAAGGACAGCGCAGGGGACTTTACTGTCCATCAGGAGTACCTGCAGACAAGCGGAACGGTGCTCAATGGCTGCGACACCACCACGCTCTACGCTTTGATGGCGGGGGCCCGCGGCGTCATATGGGGTGGTGCGAATTACATGCCTTCTGAAGCGGTCGAGCTATATAGATTGGTGGACCGCAAGGAATACGAACAGGCGCTAACGCTCTGGCAGCGCATGTTGCCGTCGTTGCTCTTTATCTGGAGATCTCCCTACACGCCGTCGGTACTTCGAGCGGCGCAACTGCGCGGCTACGGAACAGGTAATGTTCGCAGCCCATTGAGAAAGCTCTCCGCAGATCAGGAAGCGCAGCTTCGCCGTTCGCTTGAACCGTTGGGCGTGTAAGGCGCAGAGAGGCGAGGGCTTCGTGAGAATCGTTCATGTTGGTGCGAGTGGTGTGATCGGCAAGGCCGTGTCGGCCGAGCTCGCCAGGCGCCATGATCTCATCGCTGTCGGCCGAAGCACCGGCGATTTCCGGGTCGATATCGACAATCCCTCGTCCATAAGTCGAATGTTCAGCCAGATCGGCGAGTTCGATGCGCTGATATGCACAGCCGGCGCAGTTCATTTCGCGCCGCTCGCGGAATTCACCATCGAGCAATACGCAATCGGCTTGCAAAGCAAACTCATGGGGCAGGTGAACCTTGTCAGACTTGGGCTTAGATTCCTTCGTGAAGAAGGATCGTTCACGTTGACCTCCGGTCCAACGAACGACGATCCGATATCGCTCGGAACATCATCCGCGATGGTCAATGGCGCTCTCGAGGGATTTGTCCGAAGTGCTGCAATTGAGCTTCGCAAAGATCGTCGGATCAATCTGGTAAGTCCGACTATGCTCGAGGAGTCCTCTCTACTCTACGGTCCTTACTTCCGGGGTTCGAAGGCCGTCGCGACGAACGACGTGGTGCTTGGTTACGTCAAAAGTGTCGAAGGCAGGCAAACAGGATGCGTTTACAGGATTGGATGGTCACGAGATCGCTGACCCGAATGTCGCACAACGGGCTGACGTGCGGGCCGAAGTGTGCATCGGCGGCCGGTGTAGCTGCTCGTACTGGCGTCGGCTTATCCGACATAGATTGGTCTGGTAACGGGAGTAAGACCGCTTGATTTTTCCGTCCAAAGCTCGCGCCGTGGTCATTGGTGGTGGTGTTTCCGGCTGCTCGGTCGCCTATCATCTGGCCAAGCTCGGCTGGACCGACATCGTTCTTCTGGAACGCAAGCAGCTGACCTCTGGAACGACTTGGCATGCCGCTGGCCTGATCGGCCAGTTGCGCGGCTCGCAGAACATGACACGGCTGGCGAAATATTCGGCTGACCTCTACGTCAAGCTGGAAGCGGAGACCGAAGTCGGCACCGGCATGCGCCAGGTCGGCTCGATCACCGTGGCGCTGACCGAGGAACGTAAGCACGAGATCTACCGGCAGGCGTCGCTGGCGCGTGCCTTTGATGTCGACGTGCGCGAGATTTCGCCAAACGAAGTCAAGGAGATGTACCCGCATCTCAATGTGTCCGACGTCGTCGGCGCCGTGCATCTGCCGCTCGACGGCCAGTGCGACCCCGCCAACATCGCCATGGCGCTGGCCAAGGGCGCGCGCCAGCGCGGCGCCACCATCGTCGAGAATGTGAAGGTCACCAAGGTCCACACCAAGGCGGGCCGTGTCACCGGCGTGTCCTGGGCGCAAGGCAAGGAGCAAGGCGCGATCGAGGCCGACATCGTCGTCAATTGCGCCGGCATGTGGGCGCGCGAACTGGGCGCCCAGAACGGCGTCACCATCCCGCTGCATGCCTGCGAGCACTTTTATCTCGTCACTGAGCCGATCCCCGGCCTGAGCCGCCTGCCGGTGCTGCGCGTGCCGGACGAATGCGCCTACTACAAGGAAGATGCCGGCAAAATGATGCTCGGCGCCTTCGAGCCGGTGGCCAAACCCTGGGGCATGGACGGTATCCGCGAGGATTTCTGCTTCGACCAGTTGCCGGAGGACATGGAACATTTCGAGCCGATCCTCGAAATGGGCGTCAACCGTATGCCGATGCTGGGCACCGCCGGTATTCATACCTTCTTCAACGGTCCTGAGAGCTTTACCCCCGACGACCGCTACTATCTCGGCGAGGCGCCGGAGCTGTCAGGATACTGGATGGCGACCGGCTACAACTCGATCGGCATCGTCTCCTCCGGTGGCGCCGGCATGGCGCTGGCGCAGTGGATCAACGACGGCGAAGCGCCCTTCGACCTGTGGGAAGTCGACATCCGCCGCGCCCAGCCGTTCCAGAAGAACCGCCGTTACCTGAAGGAGCGCGTCTCCGAAACGCTCGGCCTGCTCTATGCCGACCATTTCCCCTATCGCCAGATGGCCACCTCGCGGAACATCAGGCGCTCCCCTCTCCACGAACATCTGAAGGCGCGCGGCGCGGTATTCGGCGAGGTTGCCGGCTGGGAGCGCGCCAACTGGTTCGCTAGGCCCGGCCAGGAGCGCGAATACCGCTATTCATGGAAGCGGCAGAACTGGTTCGACAATCAGCGCGACGAACATCTGGCGGTCCGCAACAAGGTCGGCCTGTTCGACATGACCTCGTTCGGCAAGATCCGCGTCGAGGGCCGCGACGCCTGTGCTTTCCTGCAAAAGCTCTGTGCCAACGACATGGACGTGGCGCCTGGCAAGATCGTCTACACCCAGATGCTCAACCAGCGCGGCGGCATCGAAAGCGATCTCACCGTGTCACGCCTCTCGGACACTGCCTATTTCCTCGTCGTGCCCGGTGCGACGCTGCAGCGCGACCTGGCCTGGCTGCGCCGGCATGTCGGCGACGAATTCGTTGTCATCACCGATGTCACCGCTGCCGAGGCCGTGCTCTGTATGATGGGACCGGATGCGCGAAAGCTGATCCAGAAGGTCAGCCCCAACGATTTCTCCAACGAGAAAAATCCGTTCGGCACCTTCCAAGAGATCGAGATCGGCATGGGCCTCGCGCGTGCGCACCGCGTCACCTATGTCGGTGAACTCGGCTGGGAGTTGTACGTTTCGACCGACCAGGCGGCGCATGTCTTCGAGGCTATCGACGAGGCCGGCGCGGATGTCGGACTGAAACTCTGCGGCCTGCACACGCTGGATTCCTGCCGCATTGAAAAAGCCTTCCGCCATTTCGGCCACGACATTACCGATGAGGACGATGTACTGGAAGCAGGCTTCGGCTTCGCGGTGAAGACGGCCAAGGGTAACTTCATTGGCCGCGATGCCGTGCTAAAGAAGAAGGACGCTGGATTGAACCGCCGGCTGGTCCAGTTCCGCCTGAAAGACCCGCAGCCGCTGCTCTTCCACAACGAAGCGATCCTGCGCGATGGCAAGATCGTCGGACCGATCACCTCGGGCAATTACGGTCATCATCTCGGTGGCGCGGTCGGGCTAGGCTATGTGCCGTGCAAAGACGAGAGCGAAGCGGACGTGCTTTCGTCGTCCTATGAGATCGAAGTCGCCGGCGAGCGTTTTGCGGCGGAAGCGTCGCTGAAGCCGATGTACGACCCGAAGGCGGAACGGACGAAGATGTAGCGCGGTCCGCTACTCGACGTTGAACAGATGCCCGCTCTCGCTGTGCCGATGTCGCCAACAACAATCGAGAAAGCATCGGCGACATCCCGCTTGGGATCTTCGGCGCGCGCGGGACTTCGCGCGTGGAAGATCACGTCATGGCCCTTTGCCCGCAGCTCTTTGCCCGCGAGCAAGCCCAGACCAGTGGAAGAGCCGGAAACAAGGACACGAACCATGGCCTCCGCCAGCGAGACAAATGAAAAATAGGCCCGCAAGGCGGAGCCCTGCCTATCATTGGCGCTCGTACGGGCTCGTCCTCGGCTCGGGCGCGGACTTGGCGCTGCCGTCGCTAGATCGCTGGCGCGAGGGCGTGCGCGTGGCCAGCCGTTCGGCCGGTCACTGAGCCACGACCGTCAAAGAGCGCGGAATGAGTTGCTATAAGTCGTCTTTTACATGGCCGAACGGACGCGCGAACCTTGCCGACCTCAGGTCATGCGTCCGCGTTGCATTATCGGGGATACGCCGTGGGCGGCACGGTAGACGCGGGAGAAATGTCCACAATTTGAAAAGCCGCAAGCAAGCGCCACCTCGGCGATCGCGCATTCAGTCTGCAGGAGCAGATGACGCGCCCGTTCCAGACGCATCTCCATCAAGTATTTCTTGGGCGAGGTGTTGAGGTAGCTACCGAACAGGCGCTCTATCTGGCGGGTTGATATGCCGAGTTCCTCCGCTACTGCCGAGGGCGAAATCGGGTCGTCTATCCTATTGCGCATGATCTCGATCGCCTTGGCGAGATGCTTGTTGCGTACGCCGTTGCGGGATTGGATAGAGACGCGCTGAGCCGCCGTGGCGTTGCGCACAGCGTTGTAGACCATCTGATCGGCGACTGCGACCGACAGGTCATAGCCGTGGTCAAGCTCGATCAGGTGCAACATCAGATCGGCGGTAGCGGTGCCGCCGGACGCAGTGATAAATTTCTCATCCGACACGAAAACGTTGCGCACCAGATTCACATCGGGGAACTCTTCCATGAAACCGTCGTGGTACTCCCAATGAATGGCCGCCTGCAGGCCATCGAGGAACCCCGCCTTTGCCAGGATATAAGCGCCAGAACACAGTGCCCCGATCCTGGTTCCGTGGGCCCGTTCGCGGCGCAGTGCGGCAAGCAGGCTGCGCGTGTCCTGGCGTTGCATGTTGATGCCTGACAGGACGAACAGCCGATCGCAGGAAGGCAGCTTATCGAAGCGATGATGGACCAAGGTGACAGCGCCATTCGAACTCATGGCAGTCTCGCCGTTGGCCGAGGCGAAAGACCAGCGATAGAGCTCTTTGCCGCTGACCAGATTGGCGATGCGCAGCGGCTCCACGGCGCAAGAGAATGCGATGTGGGTGAATTCCTCGACCAGAGCAAAGACAAAATGTTGCGGGCCCGTCATTCGCAGGCACCTCCGACACGATGCGCTGCGCGGCACATCTCCGCGCAGCGCCTTGGTTGCGCTATTTCGCTGCGGCGCGGGCGGCGTCCAACCAACCGTCATATTCGGCACGATGGGCATCGATCCAGCTAGCAACATGCCGGTCGATATCTTCCGATTTGTCCTCGCCATCGGCGATTTGCTTGTTTTCGGCCGAAACGTCCTTGATGTCCACCTTGGCGACCTCGAACAGCTTCGCGGCAGCGGGATTCGCCTTGAGGAAATCGTTGCGGGCGACGATCCGCAGGTTGTCCACGGCAAAGCCCAGGTTCTTACCGCCGAACTCAGTATTCCCCTTGCCGCCATCCGGAAGGGTGGTGTAGGGCACGCTCAACCATTCGACGTCCTTGCCGGGAACCAGAGCGCCAGATACCCAGTAGGGCGTCCAGGTATAGTAGAGAACCGGATTGCCGTTCTTTTGGCGGGCGATCGTGTCGGCGATGATCGCGTTGTATTCACCCTGGTTGTGAGTGATGGTTTCGCGCAAGCCAAATTCGGTCAGTTGGTGCTCGATCACGCGTTCGCACCCCCAGCCCGGAACGCATCCAGCGAGATCGGCCTTTCCGTCGCCATTTTCGTCGAATTTCGCGGCAACAGTAGGATCCTTCAGATCGCCAAGGTTCTTGATGCCGGAATCGTAGCTTGTCTTGTCGATGAGGTAGCCCTGGAGGGCGCCTTCAACGAGGGTGCCGACCTTGGTCATCACCTCTGTACCGCCGGATTCCTGGAAGAACGTATCGTGAAGCTGATCCCAGCTGTTGGTGAAGAAATCTGCATCGCCAGTGCCGACGGCCAGATGTGCAGTCTGCGCTATAACCTCCTGAGGCGGGGCTACGGTATAGCCGAGGTCTTCGAGCGCCCGGAAAACGATCCGCGCCTGGAACATTTCCTCGATAGTTGGCTGTATCACGGGGCGGGCAGTGACCCCATCGCCTGGCTTTTCCTGTGCCAGAAGCGGGGACGTAGCGATCGACAGCACGAGCGCTGCCGTAGTTGCGAAAAGTCTCATGTTGCTTCTCCATGTTGAACGTGCGAGCGGTTGGTTTCTTGGCGACTCCGTTGAAGCAGGCGCAGGACGAGCCCGATCGGTCCCGACTGCCACCAATGGCGGTGACCGCGTTCCCGCCCCGAGCGGCCGAGCCCTTGAGTGATGCGGTCGAGAACGATGGCGAGTATGACAATGCCGAGTCCGCCGACGATGGCCTTGCCCGCGTCGAGCCGCCCCATGGCGCGGAGCACCTCGTTGCCGAGCCCCTGAACCGCGATCATCGAAGCTATGACCACCATGGATAGCGACAACATGATCGTCTGGTTGAGCCCGGCGAAGATCGTCGGCGTGGCCAGCGGCAGTTCGACCTTGAACATGATCTGGCTGGGGGAGGCGCCGAAAGCGCGGCCGGCCTCGACTACACTGGGGTCTACCCCGCGGATGCCGAGCGAGGTAAGGCGCACAAGCGGTGCTAGGGCGAAAATGATTGTCACAATCACGCCTGACACATTTCCAATGCCGACAAGCATCACGACAGGAACGAGGTAGACGAAGGCCGGGATCGTTTGCATTGTGTCAAGGACAGGTCTGATCGCAGCTTCAAAGCGATCGCTCTTGCCTGCGAGGATCCCCAGGGGCAGGCCGATAATCACGCACAGGATGACTGCCGAGATCACAATCGCGAGTGTCGTCATCGCAAGCGACCAGGCCGCCGGATCGAGCAAGCCCAGCGCTATGAGACATGCGGCAACCAGGATCGCCACCCGTCCCCCGGCAAGCTGCCACGCGATCAATGCCAAAAACACAAGCATGATCGTCGGCGGCACAGCATGCAACGCCGCGTCGATCTGGCCGATCATCTGGCCAAAGAAGTTCTTGATCGGCTGGATTGCCTCGCGGTTCGCGATCGCCCATTGCTTGATGCCGTCGGAACGGGCGTCGATGTTGAGGTCTATCGAAGCGAAGGGATTGAGCCAGTCGAAAGTTTCGTTGTCCGCCATCACTGCGTCCTCATTGTCGCAGGCGCTGTGTCCTCACGCCCCTGAATGCCGCGCAGAAGCGCCTTCTTGGTCACGACCCCGACGCTTGCGCCCTCGGCTTTCACAAGGATCGGATGGTCAGTGCCGATGGCGAGATCAACCAGCGTGTTGAGCTTGTCTTCCGGCTTCGCTATCGGCCATTGCTCGGGATCACCCCCACCGTTCGTCTGGCGGTACAATGCGAAGGGCTGCATGATGCGCGCGGCTGTGACGAGGTCCAGCTTGGAGATGCCGGCCACGAAATCCGCAACATATTCATCGGCGGGTTGGGTCACGATCTCTTCCGGCGTGCCAATTTGCACCAGAACGCCGTCCTTCATGATCGCGATGCGGTCGCCGATGCGAATGGCCTCGTCGAGGTCATGGGTAATAAAGACAGTGGTCTTGTGAAGCTCGGCCGAAAGCTCCATGAAGGTCGTCTGCAGTTGCCGGCGGATCAGCGGATCCAGAGCCGAAAAAGGCTCGTCCATCAGCAGGATCGTCGGATCGGCAGCGATAGCGCGGGCGAGACCCACACGCTGCTGCATGCCCCCCGAGAGCTCATCCGGGTATTTCTGCTCCCAGCCGGTAAGGTCCACGGCAGCGATGGCGCGGTTGGCAACCTTCACCCGCTGTGCTTCGCGAACCCCGCGCACTTCAAGTGAGAATACGACATTGTCGCGCACCGTCCGATGCGGCATCAACGCCATATTCTGGAAGACCATGCCGATCTTGTCGGCCCGCAACGCGCGCAGTTCCTTCTGCGACATCGCGTTGACGTTCTGGTCCTCGATGAACACCGAGCCGGCCGTCGGCTCGATCAGGCGGTTGATATGCCGGATCAGGGTTGATTTGCCCGAGCCCGATAGGCCCATGATGCAGAAGATCTCACCGCGAGCGACGCTGAAAGACGCGTAGCGCACACCGACGATGCAGTTATAGCGGTCGCGGATTTCGTCTTTCGACAAACCCTGGCTCCGCACCGCGTCCATCGCCTGCTGCGACTGCGCGCCAAAGATCTTCCAGATGCTGTCGCAGCGGATCACGACTTCTCGGCTATTCGCGGTCAAATGGCTGCCTCCCTTTTCCGGTTGAGGCTTTTTTCCCCTGAGCGATCAAAATCACAAAACTGCGTTGTAGACAACATGTATTTTTTTGGACTACAACATGCCTGCAACGAACTTTGTGTAGAATCGCAGAGAAGCCGGATATCGCGTGATCCGTTTCGGACGAGACAGGGGCGCGGGAGGAGACTTGCAGTGAGCGACGATAACAGGAGCAAAAAAGCGATCTGCCTGGAGGACCTGCAGCGGCGGATCCTCACCCAGGAACTCGATCCTGGCAGCTACCTCGACGAGTCCAAGATCTCCGAAGCCTACCAGATCTCCCGTCCCCCTCTGCGCGAGGTTCTGCGCCAGCTCGCGGGCGACGGCTATGTCGTGCTTCATGAGAACCGCGGTGCGCAGGTCGCGCCGATGACGCACAAGACGCTCAGGAATTTCTTTGTCGCCGCGCCGATGATCTATTCGGCCGTGACGCGATTGGCCGCCGAACACGCGAAGCCCAGCCAGATCATGCGGCTCAAGGATACGCAGCTTCTTTTCCGCGCCGCGATCCGCGACGGCGATACGGCGGGGCGCGCGCTGATGAACGAGCGCTTCCACGCTATCATCGGGGACATGGCGGACAACGAGTATCTGACGCCAAGCCTGCGCCGCCTGCTGATCGATCACACCCGGATCGGCATGACCTTCTACAATTCGCGCAAAGTGGCGCTGGCTGAGCAGCGCGCGGTCGCCGCCGACCAGCATGACCAGTTCATCGCTCTGATCGAGGCGGGCGACGCCGACGCGGCCGCCGAGCTGGCCGTCGCGCATTGGGAACTGTCGCGCGCCGAGATCGAGAGTTTTGTCACGCCCACAAGTATCCATGTTCCGCTTGGCCGCGCGCCGGGCGCCCAGGACCAGAGAGGAGCCTCATGAAGTTCGAGGGCATCTACACGCCCGTCATCACGCCGCATCGTGAGGACGGCACCATCGACCGCGACGCCTTCGCCGCGATGATCGAGCATCTGATCGCCGCGGGCGTTCACGGAATCATCAACGGCGGATCGACGGGCGAGTACTACGCCCAGTCGATGGAGGAACGAATGGAAATGGCGACGCTCGCCAGCGAGGTGATCGGTGGCAGAGTGGCGCTGATTATCGGCACCGGAGCGATCCGGCTGCCGGATTCGATCACGATGGCCGAGACTGCGGCCAAGACCGGGGCCGATGCCATTTTGGTGGGCTCGCCGCCCTATTCGGTCCCGACAGAGCGCGAGAACGCCCTCAATGCGCTCGCGATAGACCGGGCTGCAGACCTGCCAATCATGCTCTACAACTATCCCGGCAGGATGGGCATCAACATGGGCGAGGAGTTCCTCGACCGCGTCGGCCGCAGCCGCAATTTCTGCGCCATCAAGGAAAGCTCGGGCGACATCAACCGTGTCCACCTGCTGGCGCGCGACTATCCCCACATCCAGATGTCCTGCGGCATGGACGATCAGGCGCTGGAATTCTTCGCCTGGGGCGCGCGGAGCTGGGTCTGCGGCGGCTCGAATTTCCTGCCGGCCGAACACATCGCATTGTGGAAGGCCTGCTCGGTCGAAGGCAACTTCGCAAAGGGGCGCCGAATCATGTCGGCGCTGATGCCGCTCATGCGCGTCCTCGAACAGGGCGGCAAGTTCATCCAGTGCATCAAGCACGGTTGCGAGATGAACGGTTTGCGCGCCGGGCCGCCGCGTCCGCCGCTGAAGGCTCTGAACAAGGACGACAAGCGGCAGCTGGAACAGGTTGTGCGTGTCCTGAAACGAGCCGTCGCCGCTATTGATGCCGAAACCACGTTAAAACTGAGGGCTGCCGAATGACCGATCTTCTGACCACCGAAGAGTACAAGGCCGTTGCCGCCGGGCTGAACTTGCCGACGCAGGCCTTTATCGACGGCAGCTTCCGCCCGGCAAGGTCGGGCAAAACCTTCAACACGATCAACCCGGCGACCGGCGAGGTGCTCGCCAAGGTGGCGGCCTGCGACGCCGCGGACGTGGACTTCGCCGTCGCGAAGGCGCGCGACGCATTCGAGGACGGCCGCTGGTCTCGCTTGCACCCGCGCGAGCGCAAGGAGGTGCTGATCCGACTTGCCAAGCTTATCAAGCGCAATGCGCGCGAACTGGCGGTCATGGAAAGCCTCGATAGCGGCAAGACGATTTATGATTGCGAGACGGTCGACGTGCCAGAGACGATCAACTGCCTGACCTGGCACGCCGAGCTGATCGACAAGATCTACGATCAGGTGGCCCCGAGTTCGGACAACCACGTCGCCATGATCGTGCGGGAACCCGTTGGCGTCGTCGGCCTCGTCCTGCCGTGGAACTTTCCACTCCTGATGCTCGCATGGAAGATCGGACCGGCCCTTGCCTCCGGCTGCTCGGTCATCGTGAAGCCGGCCGAGGAGACCTCGCTCACCGCGTTGCGCGTCGCCGAACTGGCGATGGAGGCCGGCGTGCCGGCGGGCATATTCAACGTCCTACCTGGCAGCGGGCCGGATGTCGGTGAGCCCCTCGGACGTCACATGGACGTGGACATGATTTCCTTCACCGGTTCCACGGAGACGGGCCGGCATTTCCTGCGCTACGCTTCGGAATCGAACTTGAAGGAAGTCACGCTCGAGATGGGAGGCAAGAATCCGGCAGTGGTTCTCGACGACGCGGGAAATCTGGACCGCGTGGCGGCGCACATCGTCAACGGCGCCTTCTGGAACATGGGTGAAAACTGCTCGGCATCGTCGCGGCTGATCGTGCAGAAGGGCATCAAGGATGACCTACTGAAACGTATCGTCGCCCATACCCGCGAATGGCCGGTCGGCGATCCGCTCGACCCCGTGAACCGCATCGGAGCCCTGGTCTCGAAGACGCATTTCGACAAGGTCTGCTCCTATCTCGGTAAAGTGCCGAAGGTGCTTCTTGGCGGCAAGGCGGAAAATGGATTCGTGGAGCCCACCATCCTCGATATTTCCGACCGCGATGCCCCGCAGGTCCGTGAAGAGATCTTCGGCCCGGTTCTGTCCGTCCTGACGGTGGACAATTTCGACGAGGCGATCGCGCTCGCGAACGACACGCAATACGGGCTCGCCGCCTCGATCTTCACGTCGAACGCGAAGCGGGCGATCCGCGGCGCTCGGGTCATCCGGGCGGGGACGGTCACCGTCAACAGCTTCGGAGAGGGCGATATCTCAACCCCCTTCGGCGGCTTCAAGGCCAGCGGCTTTGGCGGTCGCGACAACGGCATCCAGGCGCACGATCAATACACGCAAATCAAGACGATCTGGGTCGACCTTTCCGACGACGCCGACGAGGCCGTTGCTTGACCACCAGAACCGCGCGCCGGTTGCCGGTCCACAGAGGGCCGGCCGCATGGAGCGCCATCCTGCCGGGGCAGGAGGCGCCTGACGTGCTTGGCACGACGCTGACCGCCGATTTCGCGGTGGTCGGTGCAGGGTTCGCAGGGCTGTCCGCAGCCCGACGGCTGAAGCAGCTCCATCCGGGTGCCCGGGTCGTCGTGCTGGAGGCCGGGAGGCTCGCCGAGGGCGCGTCCGGCCGCAACTCCGGGTTCATGATCGACCTGCCGCACGATATTTCATCGGAGGACTATGCCGGGCAGGCAGTGGAGAGTGACCGAGCGATGATCGCGCTCAACCGCGCCGCGATCGACTTCGCGCGTCAGGCTGTCGAAGACTACCGGATCGATCCAGCCTTCTTCGATCCCTGCGGCAAGGTGAATGGCGCGGCGAGCGCGGCGGCCGACGCGCACAACCGCAGCTATGCCGACCACTTGGCCCGGATCGGCGAGGCAAGCGAGGCGCTCGACGCCGATGCCATGCACGAACTGACCGGCAGCCGTCACTATATTTCCGGCCTCTACACGCCGGGCACCGTGATGATCCAACCAGCAGGCTACATCCGCAGGCTCGGCGCGGGACTTCGTCGCGACCGCGTCGAAGTGTACGAGAACTCACCTGTAACCCAGATCGCACGGACCGGCTCCGGGTGGGTGTTGACGACCCATGGTGGGCGCGTAACGGCGGGAACGGCTATCCTCGCCAACAATGGCCACCTGGAAAGCTTCGGCTTCGCGACGCGCAGGCTGATGCACATCTTCCTCTACGCCTCAATTACGGTCGATCTCGATGACGATGCGCTGGCGAAGCTCGGCGGGCGGCCGCGGTGGGGCATCACGCCCTCGGACCCGATGGGTACCACAGTGCGGCGGATCGATGCCGCCCAGGGTGGCAACCGGATTATCACGAGAACCTGTGCGAGCTTCCGCCCTGGTATGGAGGTGAGCACAGCAGACGTTGAACGCGCCGCAGCCGTGCATCGCCGGAAGTTCGACGATCGTTTCCCGGCGCTGAAGGACGTGCGCATGGAACATAGTTGGGCAGGTCATCTTTGTCTGAGCCGTAACGGCGTCTCTGTCATGCGCGAGCTGGAGCCCGGCCTCATCGCCGCCTGCGTCGACAACGGGCTCGGCACCACCAGAAGCACATTGGCTGGTATAGCGGCGGCGGAACTCGCAAGCGGCGAGTCCAGCCCGATCTCCCGCCATTTCTGTGCGAAAGAGGCTCCCCTGAAGCTCCCGCCGCCGCCGATCGCGGAGATCGGCGCCAACGCCTATCTGCGGTGGAGGGAGTGGCGGGCATCTAAGGAATGAAGGCAGCTCAGGGCAGACTGAGCTTGGCCATGCGGCCGCCGTCGATGGTCCAGACCTGGCCGGTGACAAATCCGGCCTCGTCTGAGGCAAGCCATGCCACCAATGCCGCAACCTCTTCCGGCTTGCCCGTGCGGCCGACAGGATGGATGCGGCCGATGTCTCGGCGGAACGCTTCAGGATCGGGCATGCTCTCGATGAAAGCCTCGTTGAGGTCAGTGTCGATCCAGCCGGGAGCGACCGCGTTGCATCGGATACGCTCCGCCCCGTGGTCCACTGCCACGGCGCGCGTCAATCCATGTAAACCGGCTTTCGACGCGCAATAGGCGGCATGACCGGGATTCGCTCCGAGCCCCTCGATCGAGCCGATGTTGACGATGACGCCCCGGGTCGCGCGCAAATGGGGAAGGGCCGCCTTGATAGTCAGGAAGGGCGCGGTGAGGTTCACTGACAGATTGCGGTGCCAATCCTCGACCGTTATGTCCTCAATCCGCGCTTCCTGCATCATGCCGGCATTGTTGACCAGCACGTCCAGCCGACCTGCACGGTCTATGACTTCACCGATCACCAGCGCCGGGCCGACAGGGTCAACGAAATCGGTCGCGATCCCTTCGAATTGGTCATCCGCCCCGCGCTGAGCGGTGAAGACCCGGGCGCCCTCGCTCCTCAGACGTCTCGCAATCGCCTGCCCGATGCCGCTGCGACCGCCGGTCACAAGTGCAACCTTGCCCTCGAAGCGACTCATGCGACCGCCTTCCCGCCATTGACCTCGATCAGGGCGCCGCATATGTAGCGCGCCGCGTCCGAGGCGAGGAACAGGATCACGTCGGCGATGTCTTCCGGCTCCGCGATCCGGCCCAGCGGCACCGTCTTGCCCAGTTCCGCCACCGCGCTATCAGGATCGAAGCCGCGCCTGGCGAAGCCGGAGCGCAGCATCGGCGTGTTCACCTCGTTCGGGCAGACCGCATTGATGCGGATGCCTTGGTGAGCGTGATCGCGCCCCATGCACTGGGTCAGCGATGCAATGGCGGCCTTGGTCATGCAGTAGACCGCGTGGTTCGGGCCGGGACGCAAGCCCCAGCAGGATGCAATGTTGACGATGGCGCCGCCGCCCGCTTGGGCCATTATGGGAATGGCGGCGCGGCAGATCCGGAAAGGAGCCTCGACATTTACCCCCACTGACAACGACCAATCCGCGTCGGAGGTATCGGTCACCTGTCCGCGGGTGATGACACCTGCGTTGTTGACCACGATATCGAGCCCGCCAAGCGCCGCGCTCGCAGAAAGCGGCAGGCCGTCGGCATAGCTGGCGTCCAGAAGGTCGCCGGGCAGATGCGCCTCGGCCTCGATGGCGGCGACGTCGCGATCGGCCACCGCCACCCTCGCTCCAGCCGCGCGCAAGCGCGTAACGATCGACGCGCCGATGCCGCCGGCCGCGCCGGTCACCAACGCCTTCTTGCCCGAGAAATCCATTTTCGTCTCCGTGGATCAGAAAGAGGCGACGGGCGCACCGAACAGGCTCTCATCGGGAACGACGCCGAGGCCAGGTCCTTTCGGCCTCGCGATGTGGCCGCCTTCGACGCGGATTCCATTCTCGGGATCGAAATGACGTTCGATATACGGGGCGGCCAACCAGACGCCTTCCAGCAGATGCGGGGCGACAGTCGCACCAATATGAGTGCACGCGGCGGCGATGATATCTCCGCCCCATGCATCGTCGCAGGTATGCGGCAGATTCCGCGCAGCGCACACGTCGCGGAAAGCCCGCATTGGGTGCAGACCGCCAATCCGGGTGACTTTCATTCCGAAGCCGTCGATCAATCCGGTGCCCGCGGCAGTGATTGCGGTGTTCAGGCTGGTGCCATTCTCGTCCATGTAGATGGCATGATTGACCTGTGGACGGATCTTCTGCAAATCCTCGATAGTGTTGCAGGGCTGCTCCATGATGAAGGGAATTTCGGGACATTCCCGGCTGACCCGGAGCGCGTCACGGGTCGTCCAGCCTCGGTTGGCGTCCACCGCGAGCCGCATGCCAGAACCTCTGATCACCTCCCAGACCTTGCGAATGGTCTCGATGTCCATCTCGACCGGGCGCCCACCGACCTTGACCTGCAATCGGGGATATCCCTCCCGGCTTTTCTCCGCCGCGATCCGGGCGATCTCTTCCGGAGAGCCGACACCGGTAGCGTAGTAAGACGGCACGCGGTCTGTCAGCGCACCGCCAAGCAGGTCGGAGACGCTCACACCCAGCTTCTTGCCCAGCACGTCATGGGCGGCGATGTCGAAGGCAGCCTTGGCGTAGTTGTGGCCGTTGAGCAGGCTGTCCATGCGTCGGTGCAATGGCACCGGCAGGATCTCGGCGCCGATCAGGCCTGGCGCCATCGCGGCGAGCGCCGCCGAGGCTCCGGCGACGTGAGATTCCGCATAGGTCGGGCCAACCGGGCAGGTCTCTCCCCAGCCAAAAAGGCCATCGTCGGTCACCAGCTTGACCAGGGTCGTGGTCAACGACCAGACTTCGGCATTGGCCATCGTATAGGGACCGTTCTTGACGGGCAGGTCGTGGCGGTGGATGTGGATTTCGGAAATCTTCATTCAGAGGCTCCAGGCTTGTACGGGAGCGCCGAGCGCCTCGCGGTTGACGTCAACACCCAACCCCGGCGCGTCTGGCGGCAGAACACGACCGTTGCGCGTGACAGGATCGAACCGTGCTGTTTCCAGCGTGACCATGTCACGCGAATTGTGGATGCAGCGCAGCAGGCGCGGCGGTACCGTCGCCCCCATGTGAACGATTGCGGCAAAGGCGATATCCGATCCGACGGTATCCTGGACGCTCATCGTCAGGCCGGCAGCACGACAAAGGTCACGCTGCCGGCGCGACGGCGTGAGACCGCCTGCCTTGGTTATCTTGAGTCCAATGCCTCCGGCCGCATCGAGGGCAATGACGCGCGCGAGATTCTCGTCCTCCATCACCAGTTCGTCCAGAATAATCGGAACCATGCAGTGACGGCGCAGGGACAAGGTTTCGCGCCATGTCGAGCAGGGTGCCTCGAGCACGAAGTCGAGCCCGTCGGGCAGGAGCCTGAGCATGCGCATCGCGGTTTCCGGCACCAGCCCACCATTGGCATCGGCTATGAAATACTCGCCGGGCTGCTTATCGGCGAGACAGGCACGAATCCGTTCGGCGTCAAGCATGGGTCCGCCTTCGTGATCGAGCGCCCCGATCTTGATCGAGTGGCCGAGATAGCCGCGCGACCGATGCTCGGCGACCCGCGCTCGCATGTCCTCTGGCGCGCCGGCATAGATCGACGAGATCGTAGCCATCGGAACGCCCGTCGAGCCGCCCAGAAGCTCGCAGACCGGGCGGTTCACTGATTTCCCGAACAGATCCCAGCATGCGGCGTCGATGGCGGCCTTGGCGTGGTTGTGTCCGACGAGCACCTCATCCATCGCGTCGTAGATCCGGTCGGTCTGACGGGGATCGCGTCCGAGAAGATGCGGAGCGATTTCCTCGACGCCGGCGCGCGCGCCGCGTGCATGGGCTGCGATGTAGGTGCCGCCGAACGGCGTGCTTTCGCCCCAGCCCTCGGTTCCGTCGTCCGCCTCAACCCGGACTATTACGGCATCGAAGCCGCGATATTCGCGCCCCCCGGACAGCTGATAGACGCCGCCGGAATAGGGCAGGGTGACCTGGTACAGCTCGATGGTCGCGATCTTCATCCGAAAGTCTCTTTTGAGGGGAGCAGCACCAGCTTGCCGACATGGGACTTGGCAAGAAAAACCTTCTGAGCCGCGACGATATCCTTCAGCGGATATGTTTTCGCCACGACGGGCCGGATGCCGCCGGCCTCGATGTAAGAAACAAGATTCTCGAATACCGCATCGTCCTGGAAGGTGCATCCGAACAGGGTCAGATCCTTCAGGTAGAGTGTCCTCAGGTCGATCTCGGCGATGGGGCCAGCGATGGCGCCGGCGACCGCGTAGCGGCCACCGCGGCGAAGAATATCCATGAGGCGGGGCCAGCCTGGTCCGCCGACAATGTCGAGAACGACATCGACGCTGCTATGGCCAAGCTCCTGCAGAAGATCCGCATTCCGGTCGATCACCCGCTCCGCACCCAAAGAGAGGATTTCCCGAGCCTTCGCCGCTGAGGCGAGCGCGATGACCCTGGCGCCCCTCCGGCGGGCGAGCTGGACCGCTGCGGATCCGACGCCTCCCGATGCTCCGGTGATGACGACGGTCTCTTCGCCGACGCCGGCACGGTGCAGCATGTTCTCGGCGGTCGAATAGGCGCAAGGAACCGAGGCGAGCTCGGCATCCGACCAGTCGCATTGAACCGCATAGGTCTCACGCGAAGGCGCGACCGTGAACTGCGCGAATCCGCCGTCGCATTCGGAGCCGAACGTCCAGCACTCGTAGGGCCGGTATTCGACGTAGGAGCGCAGCATGTTGCGCACCAGCACGCGCTCACCGATCCGCGAGGTCTCTACATCGTCGCCGACCGCAACGATGCGGCCGCACACGTCTGCTCCCTGAATCCGAGGGAATGCCAGCGGGGTTCCCGACCAGCTTGCATCGCCGCCTTCAGCCGTGGTGAACCCCTCCGCGCCGCCCGCGTTCGTTCCGGCCGCCACGCTCTTGGAATACCAGGCTGTGCGGGTGTTGATGTCGGTGTTGTTGACACCGGCCGCTGCGACACGGATCAGAACTTCGGCGCGGCTCGGCGTCGGGACGGGCACGTCCGTGCGGTATTCGAGTTTCTCGAACCCGCCGTGGCCAGTGAGAACTACCGCCTCCATTCTCATCTCGTCTCCTCGCTGCACCATGTGAATGAAGCGCCGGCCGTGCCGGCGGCCAGGCCAGCACGTCAGTAGCTCTGGTTGAGTTCGTCAGCCGCGGGGATTTCCCGCTCCCGCCTCGCGATGTAATCGCGCAGGGCCTCGTCCTTGGCCGCGTCGAGCTTCGGTTCCTGGTATTCCGATAATAACCTGCGGGCGTGGTTCAGGGCGCGTTTCGTGGTGTCGAGGCCTCCCTCGGCCTGCCATTGCTCGACCGAGTTGTTGTCGAAGAGTTCGGGCATGAAATACGCCTTTTGGAAATTCTCCAGCGTATGCGGATGGCCCAGATAGTGCCCGCCAGGCCCTACATCCGGTATCGCGGAAAGTGCCTGATCGAAGTCGTCCCATTTGGGACCCTCGGCCATTCGATAGGCCATGGCGCATTGCTCGGCATCGACAACGAATTTTGCGACCGAGCAGTGCATCCCGGCCTCATTCCAACCCGCCGAATGCCAAATGTAGTTCGCGCCGGCGTGCAGGACGGCCGAAAGGGTGGTAGCGCTCTCGTAGCCAGCCTGCGCATCGAACGTCTTGGCCCCGCCGAGCAGGCTCGACGTGCGCCAGGGCACACGATAATACCGCGCCATCTGCCCGATCATGAAGTTCATCAGGGAAATCTCGGGCGTACCAGCCATTGGCGCACCGGATTTCATGCTGACGGTCGACAGGTAGTGGCCATAGATCGCCGGCGTGCCTTTGCGGATAACCTGGGTGTAGGCCAGCGCCGAGAGCGCCTCAGCATTCAGCTGTGCGACAGTCGCCGGCACCGAGGCTGGCGTGTTGGCTCCGCCGAGCACGAAGGGCGAGCACAGAACCGGCTGATTTCGACGGCAGAACGCCCGCATCGCGCCCAGCATCACCTCATCCCAGACGAGCGGCGAATTGCCGTTGCAGTTGCCGGTGGTGACGGGATGCTCCTCCATGAAGTCCTCGCCGAAGAGGATGGCGCACATCTCCATCACGTCTTCGGCGTTCTTGGGGCTGGTGGTCATCCCCATGAACATCTTGTCGGAATGTTTCATCGAGGAATAGGTGATGCGCAAATGCCGCTGGCTGATCGGATGGTCGTAAGGCTCCACGATGTGGTGAGCCGATGAATGCAACGCGGGCATCATGTGGCTCAGCTTGTGGAACATCGCCAGGTCTTCGAGCATCGGATTGCGCCTGACGTCATCCAGGTCGCGCAGGTAGGGGGCGCCCGTCATAGGGACGAATACCGAATGCCGACCGCCGAGACGAACGTTGTTGGCGGGGTTTCGCGCGTGATAGGTGAAATCCGACGGAATGGTCGAAATGAGTTCGCGCACCAATCCGCGGTCGAGGTATACCATCTCCCCCTCGACCTTGGCGCCCGCGCGTTTCCAGTCGTCCACCGCGATCGGATCGCGGAAAAGCACGCCGACGTTTTCGAGAATGTCCATGGAGGCGGCGTCGATCCGCTCGACCTGGGAACCATCCATGACCTCACACACGGGGATGCCGCGGGTCAGACCGGGCAGCATCTGAAAGTCGGGTGTCGTGCGCAAGGTCCTTCGGGCCGTCCGTCCCCCGGCTCGCGACCTGGGTGTCGCTGCAACTTCGCTCATTCTGGCACCTCTTGGTTCACTCTAGTGTCGCGCCGTTCCGATCGCGCCGCTTGCTGGAGACCGAAGTCCCGCTGCAGGAAACGACTGTCTGCCATCTGCACTGGCCGCCGCCGCCGGCGGTTGGATGCCGGCCGCATCCTAAGCGTCCACCGCGATATGGCCGATCGGATTGGTGCAGCAGGCGAGGATGTATCCTTCGTCAATGTCCTCGTCGGTAATGCCGCCATTGTGCAGCATGTGCACCTGGCCCTCCGCCTTGCGAATCTTGCAGGTTCCGCAAATCCCCATCGTGCAACCCGACGGGATCACCAAGCCGGCAGCGCGCGCAACGCTGAGCACGGTATCGGTCTCTGTGCATTTGGCTGTGATACCAGACAGGGCAAAGTGGATTTCCGCCGTGTTGTCCCCCTGTGGCACCACGTCGTCGGGGACATTCTCGGCCTCGGCCGGCAGTGCATGGAAGCTCTCCTGATGGTAGCGCTCCATATCGTAGCCGAGGCCGGCCAGCGCTTCGCGAACGGCCCTCATGAAAGGCTCGGGTCCGCAGCAAAACACCTCCCGCTCGAGGTAATCCTGCGCCATCAGTCCCAGCATCAGCTGGTTGAACATGCCTCGGTAGCCGGTCCACGGCCGATATGGATCGGTACCCTCGACTACCCAATGCAGATCGATACCGGTCACCCGTGTCGACATCTGTTCCAACCGCTCGCGAAAGACAATTTCCGAGGGACGGCGGGCGCAATTGACAAAGACGATGTCCATAGAGCGTCCGGAATCGTAAAGATGGGTGGTCATCGACATCATCGGTGTGATGCCCGAACCGGCCGAGATGAAGAGGTATTTCTCGGCCGGGTGGTGCACGAAGGAGAAGCCGCCTGCCGGACCGATGGCGCGCAGGCGCATGCCCGGCCGCAGATGGTCGAACATCCATCGCGTCCCGACGGAATCGGCCTGCGCCTTGACCGTGATCGTCAGGGAGGTCGGACGCGAGGGGGAGGAGGAGATCGTATAGGTGCGATAGAGCGGCCGGTTGGGAAGCGGCAACTCGAAGGTAAGGAACTGCCCCGGATCGAAGTTGAATAATGCTCTTGACGGGCTCTGGAAGCAGAAGGTCACGACGTTCGGCGCTTCCGGAAGGAAGGAAACACATTCAAGTTCCTCGGTGTCCGTCCAGAACTGGAGCCTGGGCTTGGCGGCTGCGCTCATTCCTCACTCCGCCGCGATTCGTATCGGGGTGATGGAGCGCTCGAGCCAGCTTGCGTACCAGTCCACGAACTGCGTCACGCCGCTTTCCCAATCCGGCGAATATGGGCCAGGGACATAGGCGGGTGAAGAATCCCCAGCTGGTTCGTCTCCACGATCTCGCGATCCTCGTCGTTCGTCGCGATCCAGACTTCGGTCAGCCGCTTGAGGTCGTAATCCACGCCCTCGACCGCGTCCTTGTGCACCAGCCAGGTGGTCGTGACCTCGGTTTCCGTCGGACTGACCGGCGTTACACGAAACGTCAGCGAATGGTCGGGCAGGAAATGGTTCCAGGTGCTGGGATAGTGGAAGGCCAGCAGGGACCCGGCATCAGGCACTCGCACGCGACCGAGTTGCTTCCGGACCGCGGCCTTGCCATCCATGGTGTAGCTGACGGCCGTGCCCTGAAGCGGCATTCGCGCCAGGCGGAATTGTCCCTCGCCAGCCAGCATGAACTGCGCGGGCGCGCCAGCCGCCGCGCACCGGTCAAAATGCGACTGGAGCTTGGACGAGATCGAGCCGTCGGCCGAGACGCCCGCGACCTCCGGGTCCAACGGAAACGACCGGCACAGCGCCGGGTGGTTGGCGCTGCAATGGTAGCACTCGCGGTTGTTTTCCCAGACCAGCTTCCAGTTGCCCTTCTCGACGATCGTCGAGCTGTAGGCCACTTTGGCATCCTGCAGATCGTGAACTGCGAGATAGGGCGAAGCCAGCCGCGCAAAGTCCTCGAAGTCCGGCGGGCTGTCGGCAAGGCAGATGTAGACGAGGCCGTTCAGATTGCGCAGGGGAACCGGTTTCAGACCATGACTGGTCGGATCGAAATCCGGACCCATATGATTTGCCCACACCAGCGTTCCATCTAGGTCGTAGGTCCACTGGTGATAGGGACAGACGAGCTTCGCTACATGCCCCTCGCGGGCCTTGCAGATCATCGAGCCGCGATGGCGGCAGGAATTGTGGAACGCGCGGATCTCGCTATCGCGACCCTTTACGAGGACAATTTGGTAGGCGCCGATGCGCATGGTCGCGTAGCTGCCGGCCTTGGCCAACTGGCAAGCCGGGATCGCGTAAAGCCACTCCTTGTAGAAGATGTGCTCGAGATCGAATTGATAGATTTCCTGCGACACGTAGAAGGGATGCTCAAGGGCATGCCCGGGAACGCGACGTGAGAGCAGGTCTTGAACGCTTGTCATGGGTGACAGCCCGAGCTTCCGAGTTCATGATTCAACTGATCTAATACCATCATCCCCCAGAATCCCTTTGACAACGGCAGAAAATCTCACCTTGATTTAGATGAACTAACCTCATCCTCGGCGACGAGCCGACGCCTTCCTTGAAAGGATCCGGATGCCACGGGCTTATGACTTCTCCTCGATGACGGCTCTCATCTGCTTTGAGGCGGCCGCCCGCAGCTTGAGCTTCAAGAAGGCCGCACAGGAACTGAACGTAACGCCTGCCGCAGTCAGCCATCAGATCAAGGCGCTTGAGACCGATCTTGGATGCAGTTTGTTCCTGCGTCGGCATCGAGGTGTCGAACTGACCGAGAAAGGGGCGTTTCTATTCCTCGCGATCCAGCGTGGGTTCGAGGGGATTTCTGAGGCTGTCACACAGTTGCGAGAGCAGCCGGAAGCGGTTGACGTGACCATCGGGACAACCACGGCGATCAGCGCGCTGTGGCTTACGCCGAAGATCTCGGCTTTCTGGAAGCTCCATCCCGCCACTACCGTCTCGCAGATCGTCAGTGACGTGCCCGTGAGGACCAGCCGCTGCGATCTCAGCATCAACTACGGCAATCCTCAGGAGACTGACGTCGAATATCGGAAGCTGTTCCACGATCACATCGTTGCCCTGGGAACACCGCGCTTCGCCGCCGAGCACAGCATTGCCCGACTGGGCGATTTGCTGAAGGCACCGTTGATTCATTCAAGTGCCGAGGAAACCGACTGGACGACCTGGGCTGACTGGTTTGCGGCGCTAGCATGTCCCGTTCCGAAGGGCCGCGGCTTTCATGTGAACAACTACATGATCGCGCTCCAGGCCGCCCAGGACGATGTCGGAGCCGTGTTAGGTTGGGATGGCCTCGTTGAAAGTCTGATGCGGGAGGAGCGGCTTGTGAAGCTTGTGCCTGAAAGTGTCCCTTCACCCATGGCGTTCTATCTGAAGATCCATCCGCGAGCCTCTTCACAAGCTCGGCTTTTTTTCGGACTGGCTCGTTAATAGCTCTTAAGGGGTTGGCCGCTACTCAACGACAAATACGGGATCTGCGCTCGCAGTGTGAATCGGCGTCATGCATTGCCCCTCCTACTTGCAATGAAATCAACTGAATAGGACGCCGAACGCCATCGAGACCCCACTCCAATTCACATCTGATTGCAGACATCGCATGCCAACGCTGTTTCGGATGGCGGCGTCGGAGCTATTATGCGCGAAATGGGAAACGAGGGCGCAGCCCTGCTCGTTGAAACTTCTCATGTCGAGATGCGGTGATAAAACGGACCTGGCCGTGCTTGGCGCTTCGGCAATCAGTCCTCCGGCGCCAAAGTCACGATCATTCCCCCGAGTTCCGGCTTGAAGCGAACCTGGCAGGAAAGACGCGATTGAGTCCTACGGTGATCAGAGCTGTCGAGCAGTTCGTCCTCATCGACAGACAATGGCGGCAGACGGTCATTCACCTCGCCATCGACATAGATATGACATGTGGCGCAGGAACAGCAGCCGCCGCAGAGTGCGAGCAGTTCGTCCAAACCGGCGTCCCGGATGTGTTCCATGACCGAGACGCCGTCCCGACCCTCGATAGGCATGATCTGGCCCGTCCGGGTAACCACGGTAAATGTAGACATTTTGACCTCCCAGTCACACCTTGCCGCGCACTGCCAAAGCGGCCGCGTCAACGCATCCGTTCATCATCGATTTCAAAGTGATGCTGCTGTCAGCCAGCGTGTCCGCGCCAATGCGCGCGCGCCGCTCCACCAGAACGCGTCCTTCGACGTAGTCCTTCGTGGAATTCACGCAGTCGAGCGCGATCACCGCTCCGTCACGAAGATAGACGACGCTGAACTTTCTCTCGGCCGGATTTCCCCGGATGATGGCCTCGTCGTAACCGCTCGACAGACCGACAGTCTGCAGGCGGAGATCGTATTGGTTCGACCAGAACCAGGGCACGGCGCCAAAGGGCGTCGGCTGGCCGCAAAGGGTCTTCGCCACAGCGGTGGCCTGGTCGGTTGCATTCTGAATCGACTCGATCCTGAGCCCATGGCCGACGGTCACGCGTGCGCAGTCCCCGATCGCGAAGACTTCCGGCAGGCTGGTCCGGCAATGATCGTCGACATCCACGCCGTTGCTTCCCGCGGCCCCGGCCGCGATCAGGGGTTCGACGCAGGGCAGGATGCCGATACCCACGATGGCCATGTCCGCGGGCAAGGTCTCGCCATTGGTCAACCGTACCCCGGCGAGGCGACCATCACGCCCAACGAAACTCTCGACGCTTGTTTCCAGCCGGATGTCGACACCGTGATCGCCATGCTCTTTTTTGTAAAAGCGCGAGAGAGGTTCGGCAGCCACGCGGGCGAGGACCCTGTCCATCGCTTCGAGGACGACGACTGCCTTTCCGAGCTTGCTCAGAACGGCGGCCGCCTCGAGCCCGATATAACCGCCGCCAACGACGACCACGCGCCGAACGCCGGCAAGTTCGTCCATGATCCCGTCGACATCTGTCCGGCTGCGCACGGAATGGATGCCGCGAAGGTCGTGACCGGCACAGGTCATCTTCCGGGGCCGTCCGCCAGCGGACCAGATGAGGTGGCCGTAACCGAACGCCGTTTCGTCCGCGCAAGAAACGCGCTTGTTCCGCGCATCGAGCCCGGTCACCTCGTTTCCAAGCAAGAGGTCTATATTGCGGGCGGCCCAGAAGTCAGGCGGCCGGATCATAATCCGCTCGAAGCCCTTGGCGCCAGAGAGATAGTCCTTGGATAGCGGTGGGCGCTCATAGGGTAGATCCGGGTCGTCGCTTACAACGCCGATCGACCCGGAAAAACCATGCTGCCGCAACGCGACGGCCGCCTGCACGCCGCCATGTCCACTGCCCACGATAAGACAATCGTAATCTCTCATCGCGCTTCTCCCACTCGGCGCAATCTCATGAACATCAGGTCGTCATCGGTGGCTACTCTGCCTCAGGCCGCGTCGCGCCGACGAGGACAAAGGCCATTGTCACCGGTGAATCGCTCTTGTTTCGCCAGGCGTGGCGGGTGCCGCACTGGATGGCGACATCGCCCTGCCGAAGATGGATCTCCGCACCGTCGTCAAGCTCCAGCCAAATCTCGCCGTCGAGCACGATGTCGTAATCGACCGTATCCGTCGTGTGCATGCCCGGAGCGTCCGGCTCGAACAGCTCAGCGAGCCCGGGAAGGTGGTGGCGCTGCTCCGCAGCGGCGGCGACCGGATCGAAGGACGCGCTCGCCATGACAGTATCGGGAGGAAAGCGCACGATCATCAAGCGCGTCTCGCCCTGGGCGGGGGGTATCCTGATCGGCGGCAAGGAGGGGTCCGAACCATCGAGCGGCAGGCTCAACTGCGCCGGCGTGGCCCAACATACGGAGGTCATGAAGCCCGTCACGGACTGGTGCAGACGCGCGTTCGGAACTTCGCCATCGCTCACGAAAACGGACTTGCCGTCACGGATGCCGGTCACCACGCGGCGCGGCAGGCTGGCGCTCAAATCAGCCGACATAGACCAGCCCCTCCTCGAGCAGCTTGGGGCGCATGGCGTTGACATCGAGACTGAGTTCCCCGGCTGCATAGCGCTGGCGCTTCTCTTCCTCGATCCGTTCCCGGCGCCGCGCCTTCTCCAGCACTTCCGCTGCGTTCTCCGCAGGCACAACGCAGACACCATCGTCATCGGCGACGATGACATCTCCCGGCCTGACGAGGCATCCGGCGCAAACGATCGGCACCTGAACGTCCGCCAAGGTCTCCTTCACGGTTCCTTGCGCGGAAACCGACTTCGACCAGACTGGAAATCCCATCTCGGTAAGTGTGGCGATGTCGCGGACCCCCGCGTCGATGACGAGACCGCGGATACCGCGGGCGGCTGCCGAGGTCGCCAGCAGATCGCCGAAATAGCCGTCGTCGCACGGCGAAGTCGGGGTAACGACGAGAATGTCGCCCTGCCGGGCCTCTTCGAGCGCAACGTGGATCATCCAGTTGTCGCCTGGAGCCACTTCGCAGGTCAGCGCATTGCCGGCAATTTTCGCGGGGCGAAAGATCGGACGCAGATGGGACCCGAGAAGCCCCTTTCTTCCCTGCGCCTCATGCACGGTGGCGACGCCGATCTCGCCGAGGCCTCGGACGATGACGTCATCGGTCCGCCTCACGTTTCTCACCACTTTCGCCATGGAAACTCCTCCCTCCGTCACCAATTCTGTGGCGGCCGCTGCCGACCCTCTCGACGGCATCCTCGGATGCCTTCCTAGATACTTTATAGTATCCAAATTCTATTCGGAATGTCAACAGTGAAATTGCATCTTTCGACCAAGGCGGAACGGAAAAGGGGCGCATCGCTGCGCCCCAATCACACGTCTACGATTTCTTGCTCGATCAATGCTTCGGCGTCTGGCCCTCAAAGGAAATGGCTTCCCCGAGCGGCTGATAGGCGGCGCCATCGAACTGGAAGAGCTGGAGCGATTCGATCGGATAAACGTCTTCGCCGCTCTTCGTAGTCAAGGCGATACCCGGCAGCAGCAGATCCAGTTGGACGTGATCGAGGTTGCGCGCGGCCTCCATCATTGCTTCGCGAGTGGGCGCCTTCATAGATTCGAGCACTTTGACCAGCGCGTCGCCTATGGCGTAGCCGGATTGACCGAGCGCATCATCGGTCGAGAACTTTGATTGGGCGGCCGCATGGTCGGCGAGGTAGCGCTTTACGCCCTCATCCTCGCCGGGCGCGGCGGCATTCACCTGTTTCAGAAACTGGCTGGTGATGACGCCCTTGGCGTTTTCAAGGCCCGCCGGCTTCAGCGAGGCGATCGAGGCCGCGATGTTGGAGACGAGCGTCGTCGGTTTCCAGCCGCTGTCGGTTGCGAAGCGCACGGCTTCGGCGCCCTGCTTGGGGCCGGTGATCACGACGAGCGTATCGGCGCCGGACGCCTTCAGGGTGGAGAGCTGCGTCTCGACCGTAGGATCGGCCGAGGTCACCGGTTGGGCCGCCACGATGGAGACATTCGAACCGCTGATCGCGCCTTCCAGGGCCGATTGGAAGGTCTGCCCCGTTTCGGTATTGAGGAAAAGGAGCGCGACCTTCGCTTGCGGCTTGTTATCGAGCAGATACTTCGCAAAAGCCGCGGCTTCGGTCGTAAAGGACGGAACGAAGCCCATCTCCCATTCCGGTCCCGCAAGTTCATGCACGCCGGAATACATGAAGAGGTTGGGGACGCCCCGCTGGGTTGTATAGCGGCCGATGGCCTGGTTGTTCGGCGTGCCCGCCGTCGCCACCAGGGCAAGGACTTCTTCCTTCTCGACGAGTTTGCGAGCGTTCGTCAAAGTGCGCTGCGGATCGAGACCATCGTCTTCGACGAGGAGTTCGATCTTGCGCGTCTTGCCGTCGGCCATCGTGATGCCGCCGGCAGAGTTGATCGGATCGATCCTTGTACGTATGCCATCGGCGATCGCGCCAAGAGCGGCCACCGGGCCGGTCAACGGCCCGGATATGCCGATTTTCACCGTAGCGTCCGCGATTCCCGGCGACGTATCTTGAGCAAGCGCCGGCGCTGCGGCGAAGGCCGTGACGACGAGCGCCTGCATCGCGAGCGCGATTTTGGGTCGTGTAAGCAATTGCATGTCATTCTCCTCCCTATTGTCCGGGCAAGATGCCGGGAACTCGTGATTGGCGTCTGTTGTTGATCCGGAGACGCAACGCCTTCAGGCCGTCTCCGATCGGAAGGCCGGCGATGCCCTGCCGGGCGACTATCATCATGCCGATGAGACAGAGACCGTAGATCAGGCCGCCAAGGGCGGGATTGATGTCGGTCGTCCAGCCTGGCACGAAGACGATGAAGACCGCGCCGATGAATGCCCCTGCCATGCTGGTGATGCCGCCGACGACGCCCCCGATCAGGATGTCGATCGATTTCATCGGCAGAAAGGACTGCGGGCTGATGAATCCATTCAGGATGCAGAACAAGCCGCCGCCAAGTCCTGCCAGTGCCGAGCTTGCGGCGAAGGCCGCCAGGCGCGCCTTGATGAGATTGACGCCCAGAGCCTCGGCGATCAGTGGGTTGTCGCGCAGAGCCCGCATGAGGCGGCCCGTATCGCCGCGCAGCAGCCGGCTGAACAGCAAGACCGATACCGCGGCGCAGACAAGCGAGAGGCCATAGAGCCAGAGCTCCTGGCTGCCGGGGAACCACTGGGGCGCCATTGGCTGATCGGTGGCAAGTCCGGTGACGCCGCCAGTGATCCCGTCTGCCTTCAGGAGCAGTTGCGGAAAGGCGCTCGCCACGCCGAATGTGACGATCGCAAGCTGCAATCCCTGCAGGCGAAGCGCGGGAAGACCGATCAAGACACCGGTCAAGCTGGTGACGATCGCCGCGAAGGGCAGAGTCAGGAGCGGGTCCATTCCGAAGCTCACATTGAGGATGGCGGTCGTATAGGCGCCGATCCCGAACAGCGCTCCCTGGGCGAGGCAGATTTGGCCGCTGAAACCGAGCAGCAGGTTGAGACCGAGGATCGCGATGCCATACGAGACAGCGATACTGAACTCGAACAGCATGAAGTCCGGTGCGAAGATCGGGATTAAAAGGGCCGCGGCAACGACCAACGCCGCAGGCGCAGACCATGATTTCGGGATGTAGCTCATACTTTCACCACCGTGGCCGTGCCGAAGAGACCGGCAGGTCGAACGAGAAGGATCGCCAGCGTGACGGCGATCGGAATGACAACGCGCAGATCCGCGCCAATGAAGGGAAGGAATGTAGCGCCCAGGCTTTCCGCGATCCCGACGAGCAACCCACCGAGCATGGCCCCTAGCGGGCTGTCCCAGCCGCCAAGGGTTGCGGCGGCCAGCGCGTAGAGCAGGATCGACATCATCATTGTCGGGCTCAAGAAAAGTCGTGGGCCAACGAGTACAGCGGCTATGAACCCGATTGTGGCCGCGAAGCCCCAGCCAAGCATGAGCATCTTTTCGACCGGAATGCCAACCAGAAGGCTCTTTTCGCTGCTGTAGGCCGACGCACGCATGGCGAGCCCAAGACGTGTGAAGCGGAAGATCCCGCCGATAGCCGCCGCCAGGCAGCCCAGGACCAGCAGTATCCCGAGAACGCTCGCCGTCACGCGGACCCCGAGAATGTCCCAGCCGTCGCTAGGGAACATTGATGGAAAGGCCCGCTGATCGGCCCCCCAAACCCATAGACACAGCGCCTGAAATGATACGAAGAGCCCGAGGGTCACCACGACGATTGCTTCGACCGGAGCTTTCGAGATCGGCCTGACCACCGCGCGGAAGACGAATATGCCGAGCAAGAACGAAGCGGCCCCGACTATCACGAAGGAGAGCGGTATCGGAACGCCCCATTCGCAGAGCTGCCATGCGCAATAGGCGGAGAACGTCGCCATCTCGCCCTGGCCGAAATTCACGATGTGGGTGGCGCGGAATATCAGTACGAGGGCAAGCGCAAGAGACGCATAGATGGCGCCGGAAGCAAGGCCGTCGATGATCAGTTGGAAAAAGAGTTCCACTCTCAAACCCCCAGGTAGGATCGTTGCACGGCCTCGTCGCTCAGGAGATCGCTTGCCTTGCCGCTGAGCGTTATCTGACCGGCTTCCATCACATAGGCGGTGTCCGCAAACTGGAGCGTGAGGTCCGCATTCTGCTCGACGATCAGCAGCGTCATGCCGTGCTCCTGATTGAGCTGCCGGAATATCTCGAAGATTTCCTGGGTTATGGCTGGTGCGAGACCAAGGGATGGCTCGTCGCACAGCAGAAGCTTCGGTCGCGACATGAGCGCGCGCGCCAACGCCAGCATCTGTTGCTCGCCGCCGCTGAGGCTGCCGGCAAGCTGCCGGCGGCGCTCCGCCAGGCGAGGAAAGGCCTCGTACCAGCGCTCCATGTCCTGGGCGATCTGCCGCTTGCTACCCGCGGTATAGGCTCCTGCGGCCAGGTTCTCTTCGACGGTGAACTCGGCAAAGGTGCCACGCCCCTGGGGAACGTGCGCGAGTCCGAGCTCCACGCGCCGGGCTGCGCTGCACTGACGCAAATCCGTGCCGGCGAATTTAATGACGCCCCGCGACGGGATCAGCCCGGACAAGGCACGCAGCGTCGTTGTCTTGCCGGCTCCATTGGCGCCGAGCAGCGCCACGATCGTTCCCCGCTCGATAGCGAAATCGATGTTGCGCAGAACATCCGCTACGCCGTACCCGGCATGAAGCCCCTGGACGGTAAGAATGGTCATCGGGATTTTCCCAGATAGGCGTTGATGACGGCCGGGTTGGCCCTCACTTCCTCTGGTTTCCCGCTCGCGAGATTTTGGCCCAGATGGAAGACCTCGACGCGGTCGCACAATCCCATGACGAGGCCCATATGGTGTTCGATCAGGAGGACAGTCACGCCGTAAGTTTCCCGGACGCGGGCAACCATGTCGCCGAACTCCGCCACCTCACCGTGCGTGAGCCCGCCGGCCGGCTCGTCGAGCAGGAGCAGAGCGGGCCGGGATGCCAGGGCGCGGGCTATCTCTATGCGTTTCTGGGTCGCATAGGGCAGGGACCCGGCGAGCACTTTTGCAACGTCGCCGAGACCTAGATCGGCGAGAACGTCTGCGCACCGCGCCTCAAGCTCCTGCTCGATCCGCCGCGAGCGCCCGGGACGCAACAAAGCGTCAATGAAGCGCCCGCCACTGAAGTGGTGAGCGCCCAGCATGACGTTTTCGAGCACCGTCATGCCTGCGTAGATCCCGAGATTCTGAAACGTCCGGGCGATCCCCATCCGGATGATCTGACGGGGAGGCAGCGGCTCGAGCGCCTGGCCGTTGAGGCGGATGGCGCCCGCCGTCACGGTGTTCAGCCGGGTGATGCAGTTGAAAAGCGTGGTCTTGCCGGCGCCGTTAGGGCCAATCAGCCCGCAGATTTCGCCCTCGCGCACACTGAGCGAGACGCTTCTCAGCGCATGGATGCCGCCAAACCGGACGTCGACCTTGTCGACCGCAAGCACGGGGCTGCTTTCCTCTGCGGCCTGCGTAAACACAGCCATCCTCACCTCCCTCGGCCTGAAAGGCCTGCTTCCGGCTACTGTCGCGCTCTCCTCAAAGCGCATGTTGACAGCATCGTCTCTCCAAGATACCGTACAGTATCTGAAATCCGCATGGTATGTCAACATCAGCTTTGAGGACCGGTTGGCAGGCTTCGGAAGCCAGGTATTCGCGGGTGCACGACAGGCGAGGATTCCCTCCGTGACATCTGAATGGGAGCAGGGCTGGACGGGTGTTGCTTGGCAAACCGGCGGCCGCGAGGAGGAGGAAAAGCAATGAATGCAGGCCAAAGCGATCTGACGGGCGAGAACCTATTTCGAGATCCTTACCCAGTCTATGCCCGTTTGCGGCGGGAGGCTCCCGTATGCCTTTTCGAGAGCACGCAGGAGTGGCTGGTGACGCGCTGGGAGGACTGCCAAACGGTCGGAGCCAAGGAGGCCCTATTCGGGCCTTCCGGCAGCCATGATCGGCCAGAGGCCCGCGTCATGGGCATGCCGAACGTTTTGACCATGTCGGGTGAAGATCATGCCTGCTTGCGGCAGGGTATCGACGAGAACCTCACGATGGAATCGGTGGCCGATTATGTGGACGGCCTCGCCCGCCCGATCGTGCGGCGTTACATCGACGCCATTCTTTCAAAGGGTTCGGCGAACCTGACGAGTGAACTCTTCGAGCCGATCAGCGTCCGCACGATCGCGACGGTCATCGGCCTGGAGGAAGTCGACGACGACACACTCGCCAGATGGTTCCACTCGCTGAACGGCGGCTTGCAGAACGTTACGAACGATCCCGCCATCTGGGCCGCCTGTGACAATGCGCGTATGGAAATCGACGCGGTCCTGCGGCCAATCGTCGAGCGTGTCGCGAGCAACCCCGACAGGACGCTGATCTCGCACGTGGTCCATGGCGGCATGCCGAAAGGCAAAGCCCGCACTTTTGAGGAGATCATGCCGACGATGCGCGTGATCCTGCTCGGGGGATTGCAGGAGCCCGGACACGGCGCGGCCAACGCGGCCTACGGCCTTCTTCTTGACGAGAACCAGACGCGGGCGGTGGCAGCCGACCCGGATGGTCTCGCACAGCGCGCCTTTGACGAAGGATTGCGGTGGATCGCGCCGATCGGAGTAACGCCGCGGCTGGCCGCACAGGAATTCGAACTAGCGGGAACGACCCTACCGAAGGGGGCTTCCGTCGCCATCGTTCTCGCTTCAGCCAACCGAGACGAAAAGCGCTACACCGATCCCGAGCTTTTCCAGCTTGATCGCCCTCGGAAACAGCACGTCGCATTCGGGTATAGGCCGCATTTCTGCTCGGGCATCTTCCTGACCAGGGCGATCGGAAAGATCGCCCTGGAGGAGGCCTTCAAGTCTCTCAAAAACCTGCGGCTGAGTACTGAACGAGACGTCCAGATCAAGGGCTGGCGTTTCCGCGGCGTGATGGACCTACCCGCGCTGTGGGACGCGTAAACCGTAACCGTTAGGTCAAGCCAAGACTGGCGACCACAACCTAAGACATTGGAGATGACATGATCGACCTTCGTACGGCGCCCTACGCCATCCTTGCATTGCGCGTGACAGTTGGACTGTTGTTCCTCGCCCATGGGGCTTTGAAGCTATTTGTCTTCACGCCCGCGGGCACAGCGCAGTTTTTCGCGAGTCTCGGGTTGCCGCCGGCACTCGCGTATCTGACCATCGCGGTGGAATTAGCCGGAGGCATCGCTCTGGTCCTGGGATTCTTCGCGCGCGCCGCTGCCTTGGCGCTTGTTCCGATCCTGCTTGGGGCAATTGCCACGGTCCACGGATCCGCCGGCTTCTTTTTCACCAACCCCAACGGGGGATGGGAGTTTCTCGCTTTGTGGATCGCAGCATTGTTGGCGATTGCGCTGGCCGGCGACGGTGCCCTGGCTCTTCGTCCTACGCTCGGGAATCCCGTCCGCAAATAGCTCCGCAGCCGCCTGCGCGTAGCATCAGCGCGCAGGCGGCCACAATTTCTGTCGCGACAGCGAGTTGGGCGGTGGCGCGAACCTCGCCGGGCCGGAAGGAGATAAGCTATGATCATTGATTGTCACGGCCACTACACAACAGAACCGGAAGCTCACCATGCCTTTCGGAAAGCGCAGATCGAATATGCAAACAACCGCTCGCGCGGCAAACCGGCCCGTTCGAGCATCAGCGATGACGAAATCAAGGAAACGATCATCGGCAACCAGCTTCGGCTGCAACGCGAACGCGGGGCGGATCTCACCATCTTCTCCCCCGCGCTGCGGGCATGGGGCATCACATCGGCGATGAGGCGATCAGCCTGGAATGGGCGCAGCTTTCCAACGATCTGATTGCGCGCATCACGGCCCTCTTCCCCCAGAATTTCGTCGGGGTCTGCCAGTTGCCGCAGTCGCCCGGCGTTTCGATCGCCAACGCCATCGATGAACTCGGGCGTTGCGTCACCGGGCTCGGCTTCGTCGGTTGTAATCTCAATCCCGACCCTTCGGGAGGGCATTGGACAGCGCCGCCGCTGACCGACCGGTCGTGGTATCCATTCTACGAGAAGCTCGTGGAACTCGACGTGCCTGCCATGATCCATGTCTCCGGATCATGCAACGCCTGTTTCCACACGACGGGCGCGCATTACATCAACGCCGATACGACAGCGTTCATGCAGCTTCTGCAAGGCGATCTGTTCCGCGATTTTCCGACGCTGCGCCTCGTGATCCCCCACGGCGGCGGTGCCGTGCCCTATCACTGGGGACGTTATCGCGGTCTTGCCGCGATGCTGCAGAAGCCGGAACTGCGCCAACATCTGATGAGCAACGTCTTCTTCGATACCTGCGTTTACCACCAGGCCGGCATCGACCTGCTATTCAGGGTTATCGACATCGACAATATCCTGTTCGGATCGGAAATGTTCGGGGCCGTACGCGGCATAGACCCGGAGACGCGGTATCCGTTCGACGACACGAAGCGCTATATAGACACGCTCCCGCTGTCCGACGAGGCGAGGTACAAGGTCTTCGAGGGCAATGCGCGCCGCGTCTATCCGCGACTGAACGCCCTGCTCGGTACAAAAGGTTCTTGATCCTCCGTTTGGCCGGCGGCGCAGGGCAGCAGTCGAAGTTTTTCGGGATCGGTGTCCGATCACCCGCAACGCTAACAGCGCGCGGGTGCTACAGATTCTCCGACACCTTTTCTTTCCGGTCGAAGCCGTAGGCCTCGTACATCGAGGTGAGAGCCACCTTGACCAGCTCGCCGACGCTAGGGCCGTTCGTGAAACTCGACGCTGCCCCATAAGTCAGCTCGAACACTATTCCGCCAAGCGTCACGGGCTCGGCCGGCGCCTTTCCTTCCGGGAACAGCCGCAGCAGTATTTTCCCGAGCCCTTCCCACTGTGCGCGGAACAGATTGGAGTGGCGCTCGCCGAAAGTCGCATCGCGCCGGGCGCGCCGGAACAGCTCAAGGGCGAGCATGCCCAAGCTCGGATCCGACGCCCGTTCATTCGACCATTCGCTGAGTTCCTTGATCAGGGTGCGTCCATCGCTAATGCCCCCCAGGAGCTTCTGGAGTTCTACGACGTCCTGCCCAGAATGCGTCTCCAGCAGATACAGGAAGATGTCTTCCTTACCCACGAAGTTGGAATAGAAAGCGCCCTTGCTGTAACCTGCTTCCTCGGCGATGCGCTCGACGGTCGCGCCTTCATATCCATCGCGGGCCACAACCTCGCGCGCGGACGCAAGCAGTCTTGCCCGCGTCTGCGCCTGACTCTGTTCGCGTGTCAGCCGAGCCATTTTTCCTTCTCCTCGCTTGACAACGGATTTGGATACCGACGCGTATCTTGTAGCTTGACTGCCGTCAATCAAGCGTTGAGAGGACGCAGACGGCGGCCCAGAACACCATGAATTCCGGGCCCTGTTTCTGCCAGCGCCAGTTCCAGCCGTTTATCTTGATGACCGCATAGCTCGCCCCCAGCAGCACCCAAACCGCCAGCGCCGCGGCCAGCCTGGGGTAAATGTTCAAGACCAGGCCAGCGCCCGCGACCAGCTCGACGACGATCGTGGTTATCACGAACAAGCGAGCAGGATGAAAACCGGCCTTGGCAAAGGTCACCGAAGCCGGTCCGATATTTCTCATCTTCCCCATGCAATGCGGGAGAAACCAAACGCCGCAGAGTATCCGAAGGACAGCCATCGGCTCCAGTAGAAGCTCCATTTGAAGTCGCTCCAGCTAGGCTTTGATGAAGCTGTCGTCGAAGGTGGTCGCCGCCAGATCCCGTTGACTGGCGTTGAGAAGACCAGCCTTGATCATCAAATCCAAGGTGGTCGCAAAGGCGCCCTGCGGAATTTCGAGCGATCGGGCGAAGATGGCTTTTTCGCGCATGTAGTCGAGAGAGCGCTGCGCATAAATTTCGTCCGTCTGCACGACCTCCATGATGAGGGGCCGCGCTATGATCGCGTCATTCGAGGCCTCGTACAGCAATTCCGTCGCTTCGCGCAGACTTGCGAGCAGCGCCAACACCTCGCTCCTATGGCTCCGGGCCCAGTCGCGATCGCCGATCAGCGCGGTGAAGGCGATGTGCGGAATGTAATCGCTGACCTCGCCAAGGTCGGTATAACCGGCGTCCACACCGACGAAATTCAGCGGCACGAGCTGCACCGCAGCATCGATTGTCCCTTCCTGCAGCGCCTTCCATCGTGCCGGGTGCACGCCGACTACGGAGAACTCATAATCGCCGGGATAGTTGAGGCCATGGCGCGACAGCATTTCCTGAGTGTAGATGGCGGTGCCCTCGGTCATGGAGGACGTTCCGAGCCGTTTCCCCCTTAATTCCTCGATGGTCTTGAAGCGCGGATTGGCGATCAGCGTCAGCGGCAGGCGATTGACATTGCCGGCGAGAATGAAAAGAGAGCCGCCCGCGACCGTATCGGAAATAGCTCCTTCGGGCGGCGTGATGGCCAGGTTTGCCTCGCCTGCTTTCACAGCAGAGGTTGCCTTCTCGACGCTGCCGGTTCTCTTCAGGGAGACCCTGAGGCCGTGCTTGGCAAAGATGCCCTGTCTTTTCGCGACATAGACAGGAAGCCAGTTGAAGCCGAGGGCTCCGCCCGCCAGCACAATTTCCCTCAATGCCGCGTCCTGCCTGGTCTGCTCTTCGATCATTTCAATCCTCCCGATTCCAAGGCGCGCAATCACCCTGACGCCGCGACGCTCCGGCCTTCAGCGCTGATGTCCTGATCAGCCCGGCCGGAAACGCGGCCGGCCGAAACTCCCTGAAAATCACATATTGCAATTTCAGATACCAACTAGTATCTACAGACCGACACGAACGTCAAGAGGAAACAGATCTCGGCGTGCCGAGTGGAGGAAGGGGAGAGAGAACATGACCGAATGGATGCGCGCGGCGCGAATGCATGCCGTTGGACAGCCGATGACGATAGACAGGGTGGAGTTGCCGACCGCCCGCGGCACGGACGTCGTCGTCGAGATCAAGGCCTGTGGAATGGTTCCGAACCTCGGCAACGTGCTCGCAAACTGGCCCAGCTGGTGTCCGCACCTGCCGCTCCCCCAGTTGCCCGCAATTTTTGGGTTGGACCCGGCAGGCGTCATTTCGGAGGTAGGCGATCAGGTGATCGGCCTGTCGCCAGGGGACAGGGTCTATGTGAGCCCGGTCCGTTCCTGCGGCGCATGCCCCGCCTGCCATTCAGGCCAAAGAACCAAGTGCGGACACTTCACGTTCAATGGTTATTTCGGATTTCAGGAAAACTCCCAGACCCTCTACGACATGTACCCGCATGGCGGCTTCTGCGAGTATATGCGGGCGCCGCAATATGCGATCGTGAAGATCCCCGACAACATGACCTTCCATCAGGCCACGCGCCTCGGCTACATGGGAACCGCCTATTCCGCGATCAAGAAATGCGGCGTGGTTTCCGGCAAATCCATGCTGATCAACGGTTGTTCCGGAACCCTCGGTCTCGGTGCGCTGCTTTTTGCCCTTGCCATGGGTGTAACGCGCATATTCGGCGTCGGCCGAAACATGGCTCTGCTCGAGCGGGTCAAGGCGCTGGCGCCCCACCGGATCGAAGTCTTTTCGACCGATAACGGTTCGATCGCCGAGTGGGTTCGGTCCCGGACGAATGGCGAGGGTTGCGACCTGATGCTCGACACGCTGGGCGCGGTCGCTTCGCTGGAAGTCCTGGACGATGCAATGCATGCTGTAAAGCGGGGAGGGCGCATCGTGAATATCGGCGGCACCGTGGGCAAGCTGCCGATCGACGTTAAGTGGCTCATGGACGAGCAGATGGAATTTATCGGTTCCGTCTGGTTCACCACTGCCGAAGGCTACGAGATGGCCGAAATGGTTCGCAGCGGAACCATCGATCTTTCCATCCTCGAATACCAAGTCTCGCCTCTGGAAAAGATCAATGAGGCCATCTCCGGCGTCTCGAGCGGGCGCGGCGGCTTCACCAGCTATCTGATCGAACCCTGAGGACGCGCTTGTCGAAAGGCCGCCATACTTCGGCGGCCTTTGACCCTCCGGTAGCATGGACGCCCGGAACGCTCGCCGTGGATGCGCAAGCGCCCGTCCTGCCATTCCATATTTGTTGCGCTGTCGTGGATCCGCTTGGAAAACCCAAGCCTGAGCCACGAATAGGCCGTAGACCTGCCGTTTCTCTCCACCGTCGGGCCATAGATCCTGTCGGCCAAGCGGGCAAGCTGCCGCGCTGAATTGTCGTGCCACTCATTGACAGCAGGCGCGCGGCTGGAGTGATGAAAGAATCCGCCGTGCGCGAACAGCCAAGGCACTCCAGAGATGATCGAAAACGCCAGTCCGCATTTGCAAACCTCCAGTGGAAGTTTCGATCTCCTTCTGCGCAGGGCCCGGCTCGCGTCGGGTCTCGTTCTGATGGTTTTCCTGACGATGCACCTGGGCAACCATGCACTCAACCTCATCTCCCTCAAAGCTGCCGAGGAAGCCCGGCCCTTATTTCTGGCCGTCTGGCGCAACCCGCTCGGCACGGCTCTCCTCTACGGCTCGGTCCTGGTTCACGTGGCTCTGACGCTTGCCGCGCTTTACAGACGGCGCACGCTTGCAATGCCGGCGCGCGAACTTGCGCAAATCCTGTTGGGCCTGACGATTCCGCTACTGATCGTCGAGCATGTCGTCGGCACCCGTGTTCTCGATGAGCTGTTTGAAATCGATCACACCTATGAAGCCGTGGTGCGCGCGCTATGGATCTCGCATCCATTGGCCGGCGCTCGCCAAACAATAGCGCTGCTGGTGATCTGGACGCATGGCTGTCTCGGCCTGTTTTTCTGGCTTCGCTACCGCCGTTGGTATCCGCGGGCGGCGCCTTGGCTGCTGATCGCCGCGGTGCTGGTTCCGACGCTCGCTCTGCTCGGCTTCGCCCATGCCGGTCAGGAAGTTTCAGCCATGGAGCGGCCTTCATCCTTCATGGACCCAAACATCGCCGCGGCGACCGCCAACACTCAGGGCCGCATCGACCGCGCCATCTATCTCGGCTTTACGGCGCTCGTCGCGACGGTTCTGACGGCGCGCGTCGTGCGTGACCGGCTCGAACGACGTAGCCTCATTGAAATCCGCTACGCTGACGGCCACCGCGTGCGGGTGCCGAAAGGTTACAGCGTGCTCGAGGCAAGCCGGCTTGGCGGGATACCCCATTACGCCGTGTGCGGCGGCCGCGGCCGCTGCTCGACCTGCCGGGTCCGCGTGATCGAAGGCCTGTCCGGGCAGACCGCCCCCGGGCCAATCGAAACGGCGACCTTGCGCAGGATCGGCGCGGGCGAGGATGTGCGGCTCGCCTGCCAATTGCGGCCCGTCCGCGGCCTTGTTGTCTCTCCATTGCTTGCGCCCTCGCGACGGAGCGAAAGACCTCTTTCGAGGCCATCCGCCGATCCTGGGCACGAGCAGGTGCTCGCGGTGATGTTCTGTGACATGCGCGGCTTTACCGCCCTTTCCGACCGCCGCCTGCCTTACGACGTCGTATTTCTGCTCAACCGCTATTTCGCGATTATAGGCGAGGCCGTCGAAACCGCCGGCGGGCGGGTCGATAAGTTCATCGGCGACGGGGCGCTCGCCATCTTTGGGCTCGAGAACTCGCCCGACATGGCCTGCAGGCAGGCTCTCGCCGCCGCGCGCGCGATCCTTGCCGATGTGCATCAGCTCAGCGAGGAACTGTCGGGCGAGTTGCAGGGGCAGCTCAAGGTAGCGATCGGCATCCATGTCGGCCCTGCGATTGTAGGCTCCATGGGCTACGGCGCGGCAATCGGCCTGACTGCCGTCGGCGACACCGTCAACATCGGAAGTCGCCTTGAGAGCGCGGCCAAGGATCTCGATGCCGAGATCGTGATTTCGGAAGCGGCGGCGCGACGCTCAAGGCTCGATTTCTCGGGATTCGAGCTGCGCGAACTGGAGATCCGCGGGCGCGCCAAGCCGTTGCGCGTTCGCGTCCTGCCACCAGGCGCGGTCGTGCCCGCCTGATGTTTCTTACGCGCCCGGCGCGGGCAAATTCTTCAGCTGGACGATGAACTCGCGCATGGCGCCCCGAAGCGGGTCGAATAGCGCATTGGTCTTTTCCCGGACCATCACTTCGCTGAGCAGCTTCAACCCCACCGCTACCGCCGCTGAGTCATCGGGTCCAAGGCCGGAACTGCCCCGGATGCGTTCGACGATGGCGATGACGTCGTCATGGTTCACATGCTGGAAACTGAGTTCCGCGGGCTCGCGCGGCGGTAGTCCGTCCCGGCCGCGCAGGAGGTTGAGAGACATTTCATAGGTATAGCCGACTGACGCCATTTATCACGTTCCTTTGACTGGTTTCTGCTTCACGGGGGGGCGATATGCCTTGTCCGCTTCGAGCCCCTTCAACACCGCGTCGACATGGGGCTCGATCGCCTCTCGTTCGCCCAGTCGCCTGGTCAAAAGATGGAACCAACTCATGGCCACCAATTGAGCGACGGCGATATCCACGCCAGGACCGTCGCGAAGCTTGCCCCGGGCGACCGCGCGGTCGAACACGAGCCGCACAAACGCGCTCCGGCGGGGTATGAACCTGTTTCGCAACTCATCCAGAGTGGCTGCGTCCAGTTGGGCCTCCGCGATGACACTGCGCAGCGCCTCGCCGGCCCAGCTGTCGTCCCACCACGTCCAGAGCCCGCGAAGCCTCGAGATCAGATCGCCGCGTAGCGAGCCGGTGTCGGTCCCCGCCAGCGCCGCTTCGTTGGCATCTTCATAGACCTCCATGATCAGCGCCGCCTTGTTGCGCCACCAGCGATAGATCGTCGGCTTGCTCGAACTCGCCCGCCTGGCAAGTGCATCCATGCTGAAGCCGGTATATCCCACCTCGTCGAGAATCTCGGCTGCGGCGGCGAGAATCGCTCGATGCGTTTCAGGGCTCCGCACCGCGCCGATCGACTTTCGAGCGCGTGGCGGATGCCTGGCTGCGGCGGCGGTGCGGGCTGGCTTTTGAGCGGCATCTTGCATGGATTCACAATCTGGCTGGCGGGCAGACGCGTTCAACGCAGGTGGGCAGAGAGGCGTAAGGGAACGCAACAAGAATGCCCGGGGCGGCAGGCGCCTGACCAACCTCAGCAATCGGATAACCCGCGTTGTAGACAGATAGCGCCATTCCAACTCCATAGACACCAGTAGTGTCGTTTATAAACACCAACGGTTTCGATAGCAATCTTGTGAGCAGCGAGATGAGCCAGATTGTGTAGCGTTTTTTCCCACAAAAAGCGGCGCCACGCTAATGGTGGTCCCACTTAACGTCAGTTCACGGCTGGGCGAGAGAGGTCCGCAGTAAGGCGGCATCGCGACATTCACGGCATTCCAGCTAAATGTCGGCTCATGGCGCAACCGCGACCTCACCGTGGCCACCGCCATCGCCTGCTTTCAGGACGCGGCAAAGCTTACCTCAACGGCCGAGATTAAGGCGCGAAGCAGACGTTTCGGTACGAAGGAGTCCCATCATGCTGCTGAGCGTTCGTTAGCCCCTTCTCCCGGTGTCGGCTCGCCTAGGAAATTCGCGAGTGCCGCCTTTCTGGAATTTCGATCTAGCGCATAGGCGGTGTGGGTGAACGCGACCCCGTCCAGCAGGCCCTGTATATAGCCGGCGATGCTGTCCGCCGCCATGATCAGCGCTGTGTCCACTGTGTGGATGTAGCGGCTGGTCACCGTTCCGCGTGAATGGCCCACCAGGGCAGCGATCGTTGCTTCGGTGAACCCAAGGTCATTTCCGATGCTGGCGAAGCTGTGTCGCAGAACATGCGGCGTGATGTCGGCCAAGTCAGTATTCTTGAGTAACTTCGTCCACTGCCTGGGGAAGCTCCCGAATGGCGTTCCGTCCTCCCAGCCGGGAAAGACAAAGTCATCGGCGTCCTGTTCCTCATCGCGACGACCCTCAAGGCGTTCCAGAACCGGTAGACCGATTGGACGTACTGACGCCCCCTCCTTGCTGTCGGTAAGGCGCAGGCAACTGCCCTCGATATCGACTTCGCCCCAACGCAGGCCGATGACCTCGCTGCGCCGGCAGCCGGTCAGGGCGATCACTCGGATCATCTCTGCGGTGGTCTCGTATTGCCCACCATCGGCCGCTTTGCGCAGAATATCGCCGAGTGTCCGGTATTCCTGCTCGCTGAGACGGCGGGCGTTGACCTGATCCTTCGGCTTGCGAATCCCATGCACCGGGTTCTGCTCGACGATGCCGAGTTCGACGGCGTAGCTGAGAATGCCGCCTAAGAGACCGATCGTCCGAGACGCGGTACCGGCTCCGCCACGCACGATGGCGCGCCCGCGCAGCTTGTCCGTCTTGACGTTCGCGCGGGTCTTGCCCGCCATGATGTCTTTCATTGCCTGGGTGATGTCGGACTTGGCCAAATCCCGCACCCGTCGATTGCCAAGCAGCGGAACGATGTGGCGCTCTATGCGCCCGACATCGGTGGAGATCGTCGTGGCCTTCTTAGGCCGCCCTCGCTTGCCGAGCACAAGGCCGTTCCTCAGATCTTCAAGATAGCGAGTGCAGAGTTCTTTGACGGTGATCGCTTCGCGATCGAGCTTGCGTTCCTCGGCAGGGTTGCCGCCGCGTGCGACCTGGCCGAGGAGAACTTTCGCTTCTCGCCTGGCTTCCTCAGGAGTCCAAACGCCATGCAGCCCAATTGTGTAGCGACGCGACCGACCTGCAGCACGGTATTGCACGACGTAGCTTCGCTTCCCCGAGGCGAAGACGCGCAACCCGAAACCGGGCAACTCCTCGTCCCAAATTACATAGTCCGCGGAACGAATTTCAGTGGTATCGACAGTTCGCTTGGTCAGCTTCGCCATGCTCGGACGTCTCCTTGAAGGATTCCGCGCGTAAGCAGAGCGTAAGCACGGCAGGGTAGGGTTTCGGCCGCCCTGTCGTAGCCTCGGCGCCGATCGAATTCAAATTTGTTTTGTGATTTCAGCAGCATAGCGCGCAATCGGATAGAAATGGATAGTTTCGGCGAAACCGAGTATCCCTTCTCCGAAGGCAGAGGTCACAGGTTCGAATCCTGTCGGGTGCGCCAATCATATCAATAAGTTGGCCTAAGACACACCAGCGATTGTGCGAAGGCTGCTCACCAATCGCTCGCAAGCTCTGGCGTAGTTTGGCGAAAATGGAGCTTTGATTCTGGTGAAGGATCGCCAGCAGGAGACCGGCTCTACGCCGCAGTTGATTCAACCTGATTGTCTATCGCAACCCTGCACCAGTCAGCCAAACCTACCGGACGACGAGCGTACGCACTCGGAAGGTGCGAGTTTGACCCCATTGGGGACATTCGCATCGCTGATCGCCAAGGTCTGGATGGGCGTCGCTTGGCGACGTTCATACATCATTAGACGCCGATTGCGGCTTCGATCGCAGATGCCATCTCGGTCCGTTCGATCGGCTTGACCAGATACCCGGATGCCCCGGCCGCCATGCATTTCACGCGCATTCCGCTTTGGTCAAAGCCGGTGACGATGATCACCGGAATCCTTAGGCCTTCCGAGCGAATACGAAGCAGCACGTCCAATCCTTTCAGCCCTGGCATATGCAAGTCCACCACCGCGCAACTTGGACTAGCGTGGCGAAGGCCCGCGAGGAACTCCTCGCCGGAAGCGTAAATGATCGGCTGGTAGGAAAGCGAAAGGAGGAGTCGGCGCAGAGCTCGGCGAACCGGCTCATCATCATCCACGATCGCGACTATCTCTCCCATCAGCATCTTCTACAGCAAGGGAAGGCAATGCCGTAGTTGGCCCTAAGGCCAATCCTGGAGCGTCAACAGCTGGATCTACCGATGCGACAAGCCGGACAAGATCAGCCACCGTGCGGACTCCTATTTTTCTCATCATCCTTGCGCGGTGGACCTTAATCGTCTTCTCGACGGTTCCAAGGTCGCCGGCAATCTGCTTGTTGAGGCGCCCTGCCGTGACGTGGGCAAGGACCTGGCGCTCGCGCGGGGTAAGACTTGCCAAACGTTTCTCGATCGATTGCTTCCGCTCGCCTTCGCGTCGCGTTTCCAGATCGCGATCGAGTGCATGGACCACTGCCGACAGCAGAACCGATGCCTCCACAGGCTTTGTGAGAAAGTCCACAGCACCGGCTTTCATCGCCCTGACGCTTGTTGGAATATCCCCGTGACCGGTTACGAAAATGATCGGGCGGTTGACCTGACTCGAGACCAACGTTTGCTGGATGCCCAGCCCGTCCATGCCGGGCAAGCTAAGGTCGACGACAGCACATCCGGGAATGGCGGGATCGTGGTGGCTCAGGAAATCCTCGGCGCTTGCATAGGACCTGACCACGTATCCGACCGTCGAGAGCAACCGTGTGAAGGACACGCGAACGCATTCGTCGTCATCCACCAGATAGACAGTAGAACCTTCATCCGCCACCATGCGTCGCCACCCTCAGCAAGACGGCAGCGTCAATACGGCTTTCGCGCCCTTGGTGCGGCCATCGTCAAACACCAGCGAGCCTCCGTGCGCGAGCGCTATCGAGCGGCATATCGCCAGCCCCAACCCGAGCCCCTTGTCCTTGGTCGAGACGAAAGGCTTGAAGATTTTCGTTTTCAATTCGGGCGGTATGCCCGGGCCGCAGTCCGAGATCGACATCTCACACATGCCATCATCTCTCTTTCGCGTTTCTATTTCAACTTTTCGTTCTGCCACGGAGACCTTCGACATCGCGTCGGCTGCATTCAGCAAGAGATTGAGCACGAGCTGCTGGAGTTGCTCAACGCTGCCGCGTACCTTCAGTCCCGCCCTATGGGCATCGAAGCGCACCGTCGTCTGCCGTGCGACAAGTTCGCTGTTTGCCAAGGCCAGAGTGGCCGCTATCGCCTCGTTCAGATCGAGCGGTTCGAGCTTCGCTTCGCCCTTCACCATCAGGCGTCGCAACTGCCCGATGATCGACGCAGCGCGCTTGTCATCCGACGCGATGTCCTTGAGGATTTCCCTGATCTCCCCAATATCGGCCGGCTCGGACTGAAGCAGTCGTTCTCCCGCCTCGGCGTTCGCAAGGATTGAGGTAAGCGGCTGGTTCAACTCGTGCGCAAACGCGCCGGAGAGTTCGCCCAGCTGATGCACGCGCGAAAGGTGCGCGAGTTCGAGGCGTTCGAGGGCGAGTTCGTCTGTGATCCTTCTGCGACGCCGATACTGCACTATCAGAGCCGCGATGGTGGCGAACTGGAAGGCCATAACGGCCAGGATCGCCAGTATCTCCAGGCGATACTGTTCCCAGACCGTCGGTTGATAGTCCTGGATGACGGAGTTCACGGGAAGGCGATCCTTGTCGAAGCCCCAACGCGCCATCTGGAGCCAGTCCACGATTGGGCGGGACGACGACGCGATCAGTCTACCTGGGGAGATGTTTCCTTGGATCGCCTCCACGGCCAGTTTCCCCACGTCCTCACCGACCGACCGGAAGCTTTCCACGTGCCCGCCGACAATGCCGAATCCGACGTAGGTGCTGTAGACTCCATATGAAGGCGCGGCCGACGCGCTGGCGAGCTGACGCACGACCTCTCGCGGGATGAACCTCTTCCCTTCGGCATCCTGGACAACCGTCAGGATCAGCAGGATGTCGTCCGGAGAGAGCCGTTTCGCTGCTTCGACAAAACGTTCGATGGTTAGGCCGGACAGGTATCTTACATCAAATTCGCCGGACAATCCCGCAAGGTCGCGGCGCGCGGCCGCCTCCCAATTGCGGTCGAAATCGCTTGATCCGGTCACCACGACAATTGTCCGCGCGCCGGGCTGCAGTCGCCGGGCGAGGTCAATCGTGCCCTTCACGTCGAAATGGCTGACGACTCCCATCGCGTCAGCGGGCAGCCGCAAGTCCTTGGCCGTCTCGACGCGTGTTCCGCCGAAGACAAGAGGCACTCCAGGGGCGATCTCTCCGCGATGCTCGAGTATGAACTTCACCGCGCCCGGGCCGACGGCTATGACTACATCCAGGGAAATTCCTGCGTATTTCGCCGCCATGTCCGCAGCCTTGCGCGAAAGGTTCTTCGGGTCTGAGAAGCGCAGAAGGTCAAGATACTCGCTGTAGGTTTCGAACCTGACCGGAATTCCCTCTTCCAGGCTCGTCTTCAGCCCCTGCGTGAACTCCAGGGCTGCTGGAAGCGTTGGGTCGTTTTCGTAGACAACCAGGATCCTGCGACCCTCTCCCAGGCCGTCGCTAGTCTTTGTCGCGCTCGCTGCTGGGCTTAGCGCAAAAGGACACGCCATGACGATGAGGAGCACGACCGCGACCACGCGACGATGCAGCCAATACAAATGGCTTCGAGGTATCCACCAGTGATAGCCTGCCGCTACCATAGCCCCGTATGTGCCCCCGCGCAAAAGCACTCGCAGCTTAGCCAATAGCCGCTTCATTGCCTATGCGCTCGCGCAGTGTTGAGCGATCTCTCGAAGCTAGGCCCTTGGTCCAACTATCGCAGCGTCAATCTTCAATGCGAAATTCGCCCGGTCGATGAAGAAAAGGCAAGCAATCAAAGCCTCCTTCGACAGAGAGGAATTTTGAACGCGAAGACAGGCTTGGTTTGTCTGCGCACATTCAATCCGGCCGATAATTTCGGCCGGGTCGTGAAGGATTCGGCGGCCCGGCCTCTAGTGAAACGAGGAAACACCATGACCAGCGACAAGCAACCGGGCCAAACGGCCAGCGAACGTCCATCCGAGATTAACCTGCGGCGCCGCGACCTCTTGCTGAGCGGCGCGTCATTGCTTGCAGCATCGACCCTCGCAGCAGGCGTGTCGGCCACTTCTGTCCGGACAGCGAAGGCGCAGGCCGCCGGAGCGAAGCCCAACATCCTCGTCATTTTCGGTGACGACGTCGGCTACTGGAACATCAGCGCCTACAATCGCGGCATGATGGGCTACCGCACACCCAACATCGATCGCATCGCCAAAGAGGGAGCGATCTTTACAGATCACTACGCCCAGCAATCCTGCACAGCAGGACGCGCCGCGTTCATAACCGGCCAATCCTGCTTCCGCACCGGCCTTCTGAAGGTCGGCCTGCCGGGCGCTAAGGAAGGGCTGTCGGAGAAGGACCCGACACTCGCGGAACTGCTCAAGCCGCAGGGCTATGTCACCGGGCAATTCGGCAAGAACCATCTCGGCGATCGAAACGAGCACTTGCCGACCGTTCATGGCTTCGACGAATTCTTCGGAAATCTCTATCACCTCAACGCCGAAGACGAACCGGAGCATCCTGACTACCCGAAGAACCCTGAGTTCAAGGCGAAGTTCGGCCCGCGCGGCGTGATGAAATGCAAGGCCAGCGCCACCGACGATCCCACCGAGGATCCGCGCTTCGGGAGGGTCGGCAAACAAGAGATCGAGGATACCGGTCCGCTTACGAAGAAGCGCATGGAAACCGTCGACGAAGAGTTCCTCGGCAGTGCACTCGACTTCATCGACCGCTCGAATGCCGACGGGAAGCCGTTCTTCTGCTGGTTCAATTCGACCCGCATGCACATCTACACCTTCCTCAAGGCCGCTTCGAAGGACAAGACCGGTCTAGGAATTTACGCCGACGGCATGACCGAGATGGACGGCATGGTTGGCCAGCTTCTGCAAAAGCTGGACGATCTTGGCATCGCCGAAAACACCATAGTCGTTTGGACGACCGACAACGGCGCTGAGGTGTTTTCCTGGCCGGACGGCGGCACCACGCCCTTCAAAGGCGAGAAGAACACCAATTGGGAAGGCGGCTACCGGGTGCCGTGCATGATGCGCTGGCCCGGCGTCATCAAGCCCGGAACGGAGATCAATCACATAACGTCACACGAGGACTTCGTGCCGACGCTCGTCGCAGCCGCGGGCGAACCAGACGTGACGGCTAAGCTGTTGAACGGATACGAAGCTGCTGGCAAGACGTTCAAGGTGCACCTGGACGGCTACAACCAGCGCGACGTATTGGCCGGCGAAGGCGAAGGCAAGCGCCAAGAGTATTTCTACTGGACCGATGACGGCAACCTCGCCGGCTTGCGTTACGAACGCTGGAAGATGGTCTTCCTCGAGCAACGCGAGGAGGGGCTTGCCGTGTGGGAGAACCCGCTGATTCCACTGCGGTTCCCGAAACTCTTCGACATCAAGGGTGATCCTTTCGAACGAGCTCAGACGGATGCCGGCGAATATGACAGATGGCGCGTCGAACATGCCTTCGCACTTGTTCCCGCGCAGGCTTATGTAGCGAAGCACCTGCAAACCTACGTCGACTTTCCACCGCGGCAGAAACCGGGCAGCTTTTCGCTCGACCAAGTGCTCGCGAAACTGCAGGAAGGCGGCAGGCACTGAAGCGGTTCTGACGTCACCTAAATCATCGCGGTCGCGTCACCTCATTGGCGCGGCCGCTTAAACAAACGGCGGCAGGCCATGGCGGCAATCGACGGTTCATCAAAGACCTTTGTCCAAAGGGCAAAGCACGAGATGCGTGAGTATGCCCTGCTGTCCACCTATCTGTTCGTCTGCTTTGGCGCGCTCATTCTTTACAAGACGGCGATCCTTGGCGAGGCGGGTATCAGCTATCTGCCGTCCGGGCTGGCGGCCATCAAGGCGTTGATCCTGGCCAAATTCATATTGCTCGGCCACATGATCCGTTTGGGCGGCCGACGCGCAGGCGCCAGGATCGTCCACGTGATCGCCTATAAGGCGCTGCTCTACCTGATCCTGCTTCTCGTTCTCTCGGTGGTCGAGGAGGTCGTTGTCGGGCTGGTTCACGGCCGAACGGTAGCCGCTTCGCTCGCCGAGTTCGGGGGCGCCAAGCTGCCGCAGACGCTCGCGACAAGTCTGATCATGCTGCTGATACTCATTCCCTACGTGGCATCCAGGGAACTGAACGTCGCTCTCGGCGAAGGAAGGATTTGGACGCTGCTGTTTGAACATCGGGCCGGGCAGCAGCCAGCAGAATTGGAACCTGCCGCCGGAGAGCCCAGGCCTGCGAACAAAAGCGGTCACGCAACTCCGCGGCCGCTTTGACGATGGCATACTTGCGTTGAATAAAGGAGGCATCAAGCCATGACCAACCTTGCTTGCGCAGCGAAGCGCTATCTGTTGTCCATCCTCCTGCTATTGGGGGGAGCTGCCTTTGCCAATGCGCAGGGAGCAGATCAGCTACCCTCCTGGAATGACGTCCAGTCCAAACAGTCAATCATGCGGTTCGTCGAAAGCGTGAGCAAGGAAGGCTCGCCCGACTTCGTGCCGCCGGCCGAACGTATCGCCACCTTCGACAACGACGGCTGCCTGTGGGGCGAGCAACCGATGTATTTTCAGCTTCTGTTTGCACTCGACCGCGTAAAGGCAATGGCTCCGCAGCATCCGGAATGGAAGGACAAGGAACCCTTTGCTTCGTTGCTGAAAGGCGACGTAAAAGCAGCACTCGCGGGTGGCGAGCCGGCTATCATGGACATCGTCATGACCACGCATTCCGGCATGACGTCAGAGGAATTCGACCAGATCGTCCGCGACTGGATGGCCACCGCCAAGCACCCCAAGACCGGCCGGCTTTACACGGAAATGGTCTACCAGCCGATGCTGGAGCTGTTGGCCTATCTGCGGGCCAACGGGTTCAAGACCTTTATCGTTTCCGGCGGCGGGATCGACTTCATGCGCCCGTGGACGGAGAAGGTCTACGGCATACCGCCCGAACAGGTCGTTGGCAGCAGCGGCAAGGTGAGTTTCGAAATGCGCGACGGTACGCCGGTGCTGATGCGGTTGCCGGAAGTCAACTTCATCGACGACAAGGCGGGCAAGCCCGTCGGCATCCACCAGCACATCGGCCGGCGGCCGATCGCGGCGTTCGGCAATTCCGACGGCGACCTGCAGATGCTGCAGTGGACCTGTTCCGGTCCAGGACCGCACCTCTGTCTCTATGTGCACCACACCGACGCGGAGCGCGAATGGGCCTACGACCGGCAGTCGAGCATCGGCCGCCTCGACAAGGGCCTCGACGCGGCCGCCGATGGCGGTTGGACGGTTGTCGATATGAAGGCTGACTGGAAGCAGATCTTCGCATTCGAGAAATAGGGCGATATGGATGGGTGAGGTGCATGTTCTAGAGGTTGAGCTACTGACAGGCAAATGAACCAAGCCGGCGAACGAGATGTCCGGGCCTCTCCCGGCTCCCCGCCATATCCGGACATGGTCTGGATTCCCGGCGGCGAATTCCTGATGGGCTCGGACACGGCCTATCCAGAAGAAGCTCCGGCGCATCGCGCGCGTGTCGACGGCTTCTGGATGGACCGCTTCACCGTGACCAATGCCGAATTCGGGCGCTTCGTCGCCGAGACCGGGTATGTGACGCTTGCCGAACGGCCAACCAACCCGGCAGTCTATCCCGGCGCCTTGCCTGAAATGCTGGCGCCTTCCTCGACCATGTTCAAAAAGCCGTCGGGGCCAGTCGACTTGCGCAACCACTACAACTGGTGGGTTTATGTCGCCGGCGCCAACTGGCGCCATCCAAGGGGGCCGGCAAGCAATATCAAGAAGCTGATGGATCATCCGGTGGTGCACGTCGCCTTCGAGGATGTCGAAGCCTATGCGAAATGGATCGGCAAGGAATTGCCGACCGAAGCCGAATGGGAGTTCGCCGCGCGTGGCGGACTTGATGGCGCGGAGTTTGTGTGGGGCGACGCGCTGACGCCTGAGGGAAGGCACATGGCCAATATCTGGCAGGGCGAATTCCCCCACCGCAACACGCTGGACGATGGCTTCGAATACACCGCGCCGGTCGGATCGTTCCCACCCAACGGCTACGGCCTATCCGACATGGCTGGCAATGTCTGGCAGTGGACGACCGACTGGTATCAGGACCACGCCGAGATCGACAGCCCATGCTGCACCGCCGCCAACCCGCGCGGCGGCGCGCGTGAAGGCAGCATCGACCCGCGCCAGCCTGATATAAAAATTCCTCGTAAGGTCACCAAGGGCGGCTCTCACCTGTGCGCGCCAAACTACTGCCGCCGCTACCGACCTGCCGCGCGCATGGCCCAACCGGTCGACACCTCAATCTCGCACCTTGGATTTCGTTGCATCGTGCGGCCGCAGGGCTGGAACCGGGGATGATACTTGGATTACTGCAATCGGATTCAGATTCTGGGAGGCCTCCCAGGAGCCATCTCCGCTCACGCCCGACGGTCCCAGTCGATGTCAACCAGACCCCCATCCGGTCAAATAGATCTCGGGTGTGATCGTGTAATTCCGCGAAGGCCGGCAATATCGGTCGTTGCCCGGTCTCTTCGGTCTTCCAAAAGCGGACCTCGATGGCGTCAACGTCGCGCGCGAGGTCACGCCATTTCCCTGCTCTGCCAACGCGAACCTGACGCCCGCTTTCGGATACCAGTAGTAGGGGTAAGGATCCGGATAATAGCGGATCGGCTCCCACACATAGTCCGGCTCATAGAGCATTTCCGGCGGATATTGCGGGACGTAGATCACCTCAGGGCTGGCCGACTTGATGACGAAATTGTCGTTCTCCCTGACCACCTGTATCTTGTCGTCGGTCTTGATGACGCCCTTGGCGACCGCCTCGTCGCGCAGCTGCTGGATGGCCACCAGCACGTCCTTCTGCTGGTAGGCGATGGCGTCGCCGAGCGCTTGAGTCCATTCGAGATCGTCGCTCATCATCCTGACGACCTCGGGGTAGTTGAGCAGCGAAACCACCGAGCCGTCCCAGCTCTCCTTCGGCTTCAGGCTGTTGTCCTTCTCGTACCGGTCGAGGAAGCGCGCCGCCTCGACGATCTCTAGCGGATAGAGCGCTGCCGCCGTGATCACTGCGATCAGTTCGTCCGGATAAAGCGCGATCCGCGCAACCAAGACCTCCATCTCGTCCGCACTCAACGGCTCCGGCGAGGTCGTCGCGTCGGCGGATGCGTCAGCCGCTGCAACCTGCTCTTGCGCAATGACGTGTGAGGTCGAACTCAACCCGGCGAGCAGCAGCACCAATGCCGCAGCGCCTGCCTTCAAAATGCAATTGCTCGTCATGGATCGATCCTCCCTGTCTCTGTCCCGGCAGGCTTGCGGCCGCTTTCTATTTCTGCGGGAACAGGAACGTGATTGCGGTACGGAAGCCAAAGCCCTCGGGTCCGCTGCCCGGGCTCTCTGCCCAGTAGCGAACACCAGCCTGCAGGCTGACCGGGTGTTCGCCGAACTTGACCAGCTTGCTGACGGTGAAGTTGACCGGCACCGACCATGATTCACTCTCCCAGTCATAGGTAGACTCCGTGTTGAGCGCGAAGGTCCAGGCGTCGGGCGTCGTGTAGGAGATGAAGGGCTGCAGGAAGGTGGCGTTCACGTCAATGCGGTTGTCATCGCCGGCGAAGGACCAGATGTGGTTGGCCAGGATGCCATAGGTCCAAGGACCGCTTTGCTTGAGAGCTACACCAGTCGGCCCGGCACCCCACTTCTCGCTGCCGAGCAAGGGGTCGGTGCCGGTGGGCAGCAGGAAAACCGGGCCAACACCCCAGATGATGCCGCCGGGGCCGGGCGCCTTGGGAGAGAAAAACAGGCTCTGCACGGTATCGCCCAGGCCGAACTGATCGCCGGACGGCCCGACGATATCCTCCTGCCAGACAACGGGCACGATCGTGCGCGAGATCATGTTCCAGTCTTCGTTGAGCGATATCGGGATCACCGGCTGGATATTCAGCGTCACCCTGTCGCCATCGTTCGGCCCGAAGCCGCTGTCGTAGTTGAACTGGAACGGCACGCTGATCAGCGACGCGATCGGATTGGATAATTGCTTCGCAAGGTCGGCGTCCTGGGCGGAAGCCGGGCTTCCTGACGCGAAAGCGGAGACCGCCAGGGTGGACCAGAGAACGCGGGCAAGTGATCTCATTTCAGAACCCTCCTTGAAACGCCCCCGGTCGCTGATGAAGCGCGCGCCGGGGGCGTTTGTCGACAATGCATTATTCAACCTTCTCAAAATCGCCGGGCTTCCAGCTGTAGTTGATGGCAGCCTCTTCCGGCCCGTAGAGCCGCAGGATTGCAAAGAAACCACGTCCGGGAGCGGTGGCCAGCCAGTTAGCCTCCTGCCCCCCAAGCGCCTTCGGTCCGATGTAAAGGTCGGTCGTACCGTGGGTGTTCTGGACCGGCCTGTCGCGCGAGCCGAGCGAGGGGAAGCGCCGCGCCTCGGTCGCCAGCCCCGAGGCGTTCTCGGCCTCGTAAAGGGTCAGCGACCAGAAGAGCCCGGCTGGCACGTCGGGCGGCAGGGTCACTTTGTAGGAGGCGTCGCCGGACAGCCGGTCGCCGTTCGCATCGTTGAACGCGATCGCATAGAAGGCGCCTTTGCCCGGCGTTAAAGATACCATCCCCGGGCTGATCGAATAGTAGTCGGTGAACATCCAGACGCGCCGCTCTATCGCAGTAAAGCCGCCCGCCTTGTCGCGCCAGGAGAGGTCGATCGACTTCTCCTGTCTGGGCTCGGCCGCGTTGTTGATCGGGTTGGTCCAACGTCGGTCCGGCCAGACCAGGAGAGACTGCCCATTCACCTCCTCATTGATGCCGATAGCTCGACTCATCTTGTAGGCGGTTTTGGCGGCGGCATCGAGGATCGCGCGCGTCTCGGCGTCGGGCTCAAAAGGCTGGCCGGCGACAAGGCCGACATTGGCGAGCAGCCCCAGCCCATCAGACCGGCGAGGTTCGTGCCTTCTTTGTCGAGCAGCAATTTCAACTGCTCGAAGGCGCTGCCCGCTGCTGAAGATGATGCCGTCGCGAGCGGCAAACGCCAGACTGCCTCTTATGCGAGGTCCGGCCATCTGGATCGCTTCCAGTTCCGCGCCGAGGACCGCGTTGCTGAGGTCTTCGATCCGACGAATGTCGAAGCGATGCCAGAAGCGTGCGCCGCGATCCACGATCAACAAAGACTTGCCACCTCGACCTTTGCGTCACTAGCAAGGCAGAGTAAGGCATTCCATGAGCGGCCATCTATGCTGGCCGGCTGGCCGCGATGAATGCGTTCGAAGCGGTGCCGCAGGCGCGTGACAAGAGCCTCGGGAAGGCGACGCGGATGGAAGCCGGTGCCACCGAGCATCTTTCGGTCCAGAACCAGCTCCTCCCGCGCGGCCTCTTCCTGCAACTGATCGGCTTGGCGATGACCGCTCATGGCGCGAGTTGCTCGTTCCGATCAACAAAGCGAGTGGCAGCTTCCCACCAACCACAGCCGCCCATAACTCCTCCAACGGCGACCTCCGCACGGTCCCAGGGCCGCCACCATAGTCAGATCTCAGTTCCCTCTGCGAGGGTCAACGCATCGTCGATGACCTTCGCGGCGCGCCGGCAGTGGAGATAGGATGAAGGTCAGAGACTGCTAGTTCGGTGGCAGACTGACTCCGCGGCCGCAGGCGACGAACTCTATTCGGTCATGTCATCCTTCGGTCTCGGCGCCCGTCTCTTCACCATTCCCGGCCGCGGTGGCACAATGCCGCCACGGTCGTTCCTTATGCCGACTTCGCCGCCAGCCGCCTCAACGCCGCCAGCCCGAGCGCCGGCCCGGGCGCCAGCATCAGGAAAACATACTGCGGTCCGGCGGTTTCGATCAGCCAGGCAAGCAGCGCGATCGAAACGATCGTGATCGAGAAGCCGATGCAATTGACGATCGTCAGCGCCGAGCCGACGAGCCTTGGCGGGGCGAAACGGGCGTTGAGCGTGGAGAATTGCGGCGAGTCGCCGGCAACGACCACGCCCCAGAACAACAGGAAGGCGAGGAACACCGGCAAGGGCGCCAGGAACGCCAGCGGCGAGACGAGGCAGCACAGGCCGGACGCCGACAACTGCATATAGGCAACGCGCGCGCTGCCGATCCCGCGCGACAGGTAGCCGCCGACCGTGCAGCCGAGAAAGCCGGTGGCGATCGCCGCGAAGCTCCACACCGAAACCGTCGCGCCGTCGCTGCCAAGGCGCGCCGCCAGCAGCACCGGCAGGAACGCGTAGAAGGCGTAGAGCTCCCACATATGGCCGAAATAGCCGGAGGCCGACGCCCGGAAATCGGCGGAGCGGAAGATCGTCGCGAATGCGGCCGGGTCGAATTTCGCACCCGCCCTGAGATGCGGCCCGTCCGGCACGAGGAAAAGCATCGCCAGACCGCCGGCGATCGATACCGCCGAGACCGACAGGATCACGCCCTGCCAGGACAGATCGCCACCCAGACCGCGGATGAGATGGGGAAGTGCCGTTCCGAGCACCAGCGCCCCGACCAGCCAGCCGAGCGCGAGCCCGAGGTCGCGGTCGTACCAGCCCGACGCGATCTTCATGCCGACGGGATACATGCCGGCGAGAAAGAAGCCGGTTGCGAACCGCGCCGCGAGCAGGGGCAGGAACTCGCCGCCGCTCGCCAGCGTCGCGGCATTGGCCGCCGCGCCGGCGAGCGTGGAAAGGAAGAAGATGATACGCGGCGAGTGGCGGTCGGCGATCGCCACCCAGGCGAAGATCAGCGTGCCGGGGATGAAGCCGAGCTGCACTGCGATCGTGATGTCGCCGACGGCGGACGCCGGCAGGCCGGCGCTGCGCTGCAGGTCAGATATTACCGCATTGCCGGCGAACCACAGCGATGTCGCGGCGAACTGCGAGATGACAATCGTCGGCAGGATGCGTGCAGGAACGGCGGGCAAGGCGAAATTCTCGTCATGATGTCTTGAATGGTTCCTAACACGCTCCGCTGCGCGGCAGCAGCGACAGGAAATATATACAATTTCGTATAATTTTCCTTAGTAACTCTGAGAGGGAAGTCTCTTAAACTAATTAACTAATCTGAAGTTCCGGAATTCATGCTCGTCCACTTTCCTCCGAGTAGCCCCGGCCCTGCCGTCGCCGCGGACCAGGCGAAGGTTGCGAGCCTTCCAGGCTCAGGCCGGGATCAAGGGTAAAGAGCTCCCGCGCGCGTCCCACGCCACGCAACGCGAACCGGCCGACTGAAACGAGCTTTTCCCGCTCCTCGCCAAGTAGCAGCTCGGCGAACTCCGATGAGCAAAGCATATTGCGACCGGCCGACTCGCACATGGAGCTGATCCGGCTGACCTCATTGACCGGCTGGCCGACAACGGTGAAGTCGAGACGGTCCGGAGTGCCGATATTGCCGTAGAAGACCCGGCCGACGTGCAAGCCCAAGTGAATGTCGGCGACAGAAAGACCATCGTTCTTGCGGCGTTTGGCAAGCCGCAGCAGCCGTGTGCGCATGTCGCGTTCTGCCTCCACCGCGGCGCGACAGGAATATTCGGGCCGCGAACTGGTGAAAATGGCCAGGACTCCGTCTCCGATCAGTTTCAGGACATCGCCGCCGGCGGCCTTCACCGCGCCGATGACCGCTTCGGCGTAATCATTGATCAACGGCACGAGTTGATCGTTTTGAACTGACTCTGAAAGGTTCGTGTAGCCGGTAATGTCGGAGAACCAGAGTACGGCGTTGATCCTCTTCACCGAGCCGTGGCGGATGCCGCCGCTTAGCACCTGGCGGCCAGGCCCCTGGCCAAGATATGCCTCAACCAGCGTCTTGGTGAGCCTTGTCTGCGCAGCCGAGCGAACCGCCAACCCTAGAAGCGGAGTAAGCCGGGACAGAACACCGACCTCCTCATCCGAGAATCCGCCCGGGCGCGCTGTGGTCCAGCGGGCATAGAAGGCGTCGACGTCCTCCACCCTCATCGCCTGCCGGATACGATAGACGAACGCAAGATAGTCCGTCTGACCGGCATCGCGCAGTTCTTCGATCGCCGGAAAGCCGCGCGTTTCGCCTGCTTCGAGCCGGCAACGTAGGGTCAATTCACGCCGCCGCAACATCTGCAGAAATGGGCTGCGCTTCCACAACTCCGCCCCCTTGCCCTCACGGCTCGACGGGTATTCTTCTTCGCGGAAGCTGATCGACTCGTCCTCGTCCCAAAAGAAGGCGCGCGCCTCGTGCATCGGGTGCAGCGTGTCGATCATCACGAACGCCTTGCCGAGTGGCAGCCCTGCTTCGACGCAACGCTCGCAGAAGGCCTGTACCAGCGATTCCTCGCTGCGGATGCCAAGCAGCCCAGCCTCCGCGAGCCAGGTGGCAATGTCATCGCAATCCCTAATTTTCATTGACGACGATAGCTTCCCGTTGCACCGCCAAAGCGGCGTGAGGGTGTTTCATATCACATGCGTCGTCAATGGAGCACAAGCACGTCAATCGATGGCATCTATCTCCCTCAAATTCGTCGATGGTGACCTCAAGAATGCTCTCCGTCTCCGCGCACAGTCGGGTCTGGATCGGGTCGGCCGAAGCGCTGAGGGTTCGTATAGCCGCGAAAAAACTGTTCGCGCGCGTGAGCGTATGTTTCTTTCATAGGGTACTTTCTTCGCCTTTATGCACGCCTCAATGGAGCGACGTGAGAGCTGACAAACGAGGTCGGGGGAACGCAGGTCACACTGCGATCACAGCGCGCCAAAACTTCCCGGCCATCATTTGTTGTGATCAAAGGTCAAACTGCGTAGGTGTCATCTGCATATCATGGTTTCGTTCGTTCAAGACCATATGAGGAGCACCCGCGCAGAGCGGGGTCTTGTGCACCGAGTCCGAACCAAGCACATGCGGTGCCTGAATGTCGGCCTTTGAGAATGCAAGGCTCGAAGCTGCCATTCCGTTTTCGGCCCCAAAACTGCCGGTCCGTAGTGCGCCCGCATCTCTGCCGTTGAGGTCAGCTTTGCCGCTGCCTGAAAGCGGACGTCAGGGCGACCACGCTGGAGGTCGCGGTTGCGCGCCACGAGCTGTCATCGCCGCGCCAATCTCCGAACGTCGCGTTAGGTCCGAATGCGGTCCGGCAGCTTCAGGCTACGGTTCTTCAGGAGCGGACATTCAGGTCGGCTCGGGCATCGTCGTGACCTGACCCTTTCCAGACTCTAGGTCGCTTTTGGCGAGGACTACTGTGTGACCTGAAGCCGACATATGCATCGGCAAATTTTCCCGAAAAAACGTTGAGAACGCCGCCTCTTGCCCATCATTTGTGGGTTCTTGCCACGCTCGGCCCAAGGGTCGGGTAGCAATTACTACTTTACAAAATTTTGTAACTATGTGAAGTTAGCTGAAATCCAGAGCAGGCTGACCCTTGACAGTAGAACGCTTCGCAACCCGTCTGAACTCCTTTGCGTCGAAGCCGCGGGCGGAGTGGCCTGATCTGTCCGGCAAGCCCACTGTTTTGCAGATGGCGACGCGCGCAGCCAAAGTTGCCGGTCTGACGGACCTCGATCTGAATTATCCCGACCATATGGCGGAAAGGCCTTCAAAGCTGGCCCGTATGCTTGGCGATCTTGGTCTTTCCATCAATGGCTTCGCCATGCGCTACTATTCCAATCCCGCCTTCAAGCTCGGCGCCTTCACCAATCCGGATCCAGCGGTGCGCCGCGAGGCGATCGACCTGACCAAGTCCGGCATCGATGCCGCCCGTGAGGCGGGGGCTGATCTGATGACGTTGTGGCTCGGCCAGGACGGCTTCGACTATGCGTTTCAGGTGGATTACGAGACGCTTTGGCAACACGAGATTGACGGGCTGCGTGAAGTGGCCGCGCATGATCCAGCCTGCAAGATAAGCCTCGAGTACAAGCCCAACGAGCCGCGCTCCTACAGCCTGATGCCGGATGCGGCAACGACGCTGCTGGCGATCGCCGAGGTCGGACTGCCCAATCTGGGAGTGACGCTGGACTTCGCCCATGTGCTTTACGCGGATGAGCAGCCGGCGTTCGCCGCTGCACTCGTGGCGCGCCGCAGCAAGCTTCTAGGCGTGCACCTGAACGACGGCTATGCCAAGCGCGATGACGGTCTGATGGTCGGCGCGGTGCACACGCTGCAGACCATCGAGTTGCTTCGCCAGATCCGCAAGGACGGATACGCCGGCGCCATCTATTTCGACACCTTCCCCGACATGACCGGGCTCAACCCAGTCCACGAATGCGAGGTCAACATCGCGACGGTCAAGCGCATGCTTCGGGTCGTCGATCGTCTCGAGCAGGACAACCGCCTCGCCGATGCCATTGACCGCCAGGACGCCGTTTTGACGCAGGCCATCGTCCAGGAGGTGATGCTCGGCCCGGACGTTCTGACAGATCGACGCGACCGTCGATCCATTTCTTTTCAACCAGGGAGGACTTTACGATGAAATTTCTGCTGACCACCGTTGCCGCCGGTTTCATGGCTTTCAATGTCGGCGCGGCCTTCGCCCAGGATCTCGCGCCGCTCAACTCGGACACCGAGAAAGACCGCATCGACTGGTCGCAGCTCGAGGCCAAGTTCGGAGCATTTCCGAAGCTGCCGGACGGAACCAGGGCCGGCGCCGTCTCCAAAACGCTGACCAACGAATATTGGCGGTCATTGGGCGAAGGCTACAAGACGTTCGGCGACAAGATCGGAGTTCCGGTGGTCTATCAGGCGGCGCAGAGCGAAGGCGACCAGCTTGGGCAGCTTACCGTCGCTGAAGGATTGGTCACCCAAGGTTACAACGTTCTACTGGTCTCTCCTCAGACCGACTCGAACCTGCAGCCGATTATCGAGCAGGCCAAGGCTGCCAACGTTCCCGTCGTCAACGTCAACGATGCCGTCATACCGCAAGCCGAGCACTATGTAGGCAATGTGCAGCGTGACAACGGCGTGCGCGTGGCCAAATGGTTCATTGCAAACCGGCCCGAAGGCGGCAAAGTCGCCATTATAGAGGGGCAAGCAGGGGTCTATGCGGCAGTGCAACGCACGGATGGCTTCAAGACCACGATTTCGGAGGGCGGCAAGTTCGAGGTCGTGGCCAGCGTACCTGGAAACTGGGATCGCCAGATGTCTTATGATGCCGCCACCAATATCCTGCAGCAGCACCCCGACCTGATCGGATTTTACGCCAACAATGACGGAATGGCTCTCGGTGTCGTGGAAGCCGTGAAGGCGGCCGGCCTGCAGGACAAGGTCGCAGTGTTCGGAACTGACGGCATCTCGGACGCCTACGCGGCAATCCGGGCAGGCGAATTGACCGGAACCGTCGACAGCTTTCCGGTGCTGACCGGCGAGGTCGCGTTGGAATCGGCGCTGCGCCTCGTCGCCGGGCAAAAGCTGCCTCGCGTCGTCGCGACGCCGCAGGCGCTGATCACCAAGGACAATGCCGACCTCTATTCGGGCGCCCCGGAAGACGTCCGCAAAGCTCTGCTCAAAGACGCGGAATCAGCCAAATAAAAACTGGCGCCAAGAAACATCGGGATGCCGGTCTTCGGGTCGGCACCCCGCTTGACCGAGAGCGGCTAAGGCATGTCGGCCATTCCCCGATTGAGATCGCGAACATCTCCAAGCTATTCCCGGGCGTGAAGGCGCTTGACGATGTTTCGTTCGAGATCGGCGCTGGCGAGATCCACGGGCTGCTCGGCGAAAACGGTGCCGGAAAATCGACATTGCTGCGCATCCTTTCCGGTGTGCACAGGCCGACAATGGGGGGCATCGAGATTGATGGTCAGCCCGTAACTCTGAAGAGCCCCGTCGCCGCTCGCACTGCCGGCATTGCGATGATCCACCAGGAGTTGCAGCAGGTGCCTCGTCTCAGCGTGGCGCAGAACATGTTTTTGGGGCGCCCCCTGACCCGAGGCGGCATCTTCGTCGTGCGACGCGAACAGGAACGGCGCGCAGCCGTTGCACTGGCTGCCATCGATCCAACAATCGATCCCGCAGTGCCTATCGGCTCGCTCAAGGTGGCGCAGCGTCAGATCGTCGAGATCGCCCGTGCTTTGCTCGACCGCGCGAAGATCGTTGCCATGGATGAGCCGACGTCGAGCCTCACCCCCAGCGAGTTTGAGCGCTTGGCGGCCGTGATCGCCAAACTCGCCGATGAAGGTGTGACGGTCGTCTATGTCTCGCACAAGATGGACGAGGTGTTCCGCGTCTGCCGGCGCGCCACCATCATGCGCGACGGCCGGATCGTCAATTCCGCTGACCTGTCGCAGGTGTCGGAAAAGGCCGTCGTCGCCATGATGGTGGGCCGCGAACTGGCGCTCGAACAGCAGCGATCGCACGCCACCGATGAGATAAGACTGAAGGTTCGCGACCTTGCCTCCGCAACCAAGGTCCAAGGCGTCTCCTTCGACCTGCATCGCGGCGAAGTGCTCGGCATAGCAGGGCTGGTCGGTTCGGGCCGGACTGAACTTCTGCGGCTTCTGGCTGGGGCGGATCGCGTCTCGTCGGGCTCGATCGAGATCGATGGAAAGCCGGCGCGCTTCGCCAGCCCAAGGGAGGCCATCGCGTCCGGCATCGGACTGGTGCCCGAGGAGCGCAAGCGCGAAGGCATCGTGCCGCTGCGCCCGGTCATCAGCAACATGGCGCTTGCGTCGATGAATGTCTTCGCCCGCCGAGGCTTCATCGACCGCCGCAGCCTAAAAAGGGTTGCCGCCGATAAGATGGCCCGAGTAAAGCTGCGCCCCTTCCTGCTCGACCGGCCAATCGGGCTGTTCAGCGGCGGCAATCAGCAGAAGGCGATCATCGGCCGGTGGCTGGCTGCGGGAACGAATATTCTGCTGTTCGACGAGCCGACACGCGGCATCGACGTCGGCGCCAAGGCCGAGATCTATCACCTGATCGAGGAACTCGCCGCCGAGGGCCATTCGATCATCGTCGTTTCGTCCGAACTGCCGGAGGTGATCCGGCTGTCGGACCGCGTGCTGGTGATGCGCGAGGGCACGGTCGCGGCAGTGCTCGATCGGACGCAGCTCAGCGAACAGGCAATCGCCGCGCATGCCATACCACAAACGGAAGTGCTGGCCGGCAAGCCCTTTGCAGGCCTGATTGCAAGCGAGCGGGGAAATTAGATGTCCGACATTACGGAAAACACCAACATCGCGTCCCGCCCAGCATTCCTTCGCACATTTTCCGCGCGCGACGCGGGAACGCTGATTGGGCTGGTAGTCATTCTTGCCGTATTCGGCGCGCTGGTTCCCGGTTTTTTCGCCGAGCGCAACCTCATCAACATTCTGCAGCAGTCGAGCATCAATGCGTGTCTGGCGCTTGGCATGACTTTGGTGATCATATCGGGGGGCATTGATCTTTCTGTGGGCCCGACTGCGGCCTTGTCGGCAGTCGTTTCGGCCACCATGCTGGTCGCCGGAGTGCCAATCCCCCTCGCCATCGCCGCCGGGCTGGCTATCGGCCTCGCCTGCGGCTTCCTGAACGGTGCGCTGGTGGCCCATGTCGGCCTGCAGCCTTTCATTGTGACGCTGGGCACGCTCAGCACTTACCGTGCACTGGCACTGATCTACACGGGCGGCAATCCGGTGCTCGGCCTGCCCGCCGGTTTCCGGGGCCTCTTCAACGGCTCGCTTCTCGGCATCCCGTTTGCGGTCATCATAGTGGCCGCAGTGGCGCTGGTCGCATGGGTCGTGCTGAAGAAAACACCCTTCGGCGAATATCTGCTGGCCGTCGGCGGCAACGAGGAAGCGGCCTATATCGCCGGCGTTCCGATCGCTCGCACCAAGATCGCCGCTTATATGATCTCTGGCCTGCTGGCTGCGCTCGCCGCGCAGATCCTGATGGGGCGCCTCGGCGCTGCGGAACCTATCCTTGGGAATCTTTGGGAACTCGACGCGATCGCAGCGGCAGCGATCGGCGGCGCCTCATTGATGGGAGGAAAAGGCAGCATCATCGGCACGGTGCTCGGCGCCATCATCCTTGGAGCGATGCGAAACGGTCTGACCCTGATGAATGTCCAATCCTTCTATCAGCTTCTCGCCACCGGTCTTATAATCCTCGCCGCGATGATGATCGATCGCGTGACGAGGGGACGTGGATGACAATGAACGGCATAGATCTGAAGGCGGTAGGGCCGAGAATCCGAATGATGATGCCCCATCTGACGCCACTTGAGGCGAAGGTTGTGGAAACGGTGTTCGGCCGGCGCGGCTTCGACGAGACCATCGCGCTCAAGCAGATTGCGGAAGAAGCCGGCGTGTCGGAGGCTATGGTGGTCAAGATCGCCAAGAAGTTGGGCTTCGCCGGTTATCGCGATTTCCGCACCGCGGTCTACGAATACACGCGCTCGCCTACAGCCGAGATGCATCAGGAACTGTCGACCGACGACACGTCGTCGGAAATCGTCCACAAAGTGTTCCGCACTTCGATCCAGGCGCTCGAAGAAACCTTGGCAATCCTCGACATGCACGATTTCGACCGTGCAGCCGATTTGCTCTATCAGGCGCGCCAGCGGGACTTTTACGGGGTCGGCGGGTCGGCGCAGATCGCACGCGACGTGTCGCACAAATTCCTGCGCATCGGCATCCGCACCAGCGTCTATGACGATCCGCATATGATGCTGATGTCGGCCGCGCTGCTGCAGCCCGACGACGTCGCGGTCGGCTTTTCCCACTCCGGCAACACCATCGCCGTCATTGACGCCATCCAATTGGCTAGAAAGAGCGGCGCCCGCACGATCGCTATCACCAACTACAACGCATCGCCGCTGGCCGGCGTTGCGGATGTGGTGCTGTGCTCGACTGCGCAAGGTTCGCCGCTGATGGGCGAGAACGCCGCGGCGCGCATCGCCCAGCTCAACATTCTCGATGCGCTGTTCGTCGCCATCGCTCAACGTGACTATCCGTCCGCCGAACGCAATCTGGAGCGCACCATGACGGCTGTCACGTCCAAGCGGAAAGACCGGATCACATGAGCCGAATGGCCTCGCTGGTGACAGTCTTCGGCAGCCTGCATTACGACATCACGGTCGACGCGCCCGACCGCCCGCGCAAGGGCGAGACGGTGGCAGGCAGGTCCTGGCTGCCGAAATGTGGAGGCAAGGGCGGCAACCAGGCCGTCGCCGCAGCCCGCGCCGGTGCGGCTGCAGCGATAATCGGCGCCGTCGGCAACGACGATTTCGGCCGCGTGCTGATCGACAACCTCGACAGAAAAATGGTCGATCGGCGTTTTGTCCGTACCGAGCCCGCAGCCGGTTCGGGCATGAGCGTGGCGATCTTCGACAATGAGGGTGATTACGGCGCCGTTATTGTTTCCGGCGCCAATTTGACATTGTCAGGTGACGATGTTGCCGCAGCCCACGAGGTGATCGCGCGAACCTCCGTCCTGCTGTTGCAGAATGAAGTGCCGGACGCGGCCAACGTCGCGGCCGCGCGTGCCGTTAAGGAGGCCGGGGGCCGGGTCGTTCTCAACGCAGCGCCGGCGCGCAAACTCTGCCAGGAACTGATCTCGCTGGTGGACATCCTCGTCGTCAACGCGATCGAGGCGGAAATGCTGGGGGGAACGCCGGTGATCGAGACGCTGCAAGGCGCGGCCAGCGCGGCGAGCTCCCTTCTCGCGCTTTGCCCAGCCGTCGTCGTGACGGCAGGCGGTGATGGCGTAGCCTTCGCCGACCGCGAAGGCCAGATGATTGAAATTGCGGCCATCAAAGTGCGGGTCGAGAGCACGCATGGCGCAGGCGACGAGTTCGTCGGCGCGCTTGCCGCCGCGCTTGCACTCGAAGAGCCGATCAAAAGTGCCCTTGACGCGGCGAATGAGGCCGCAGCGCTACTCGTGGGTACACCACTGGTCGAAGCCCCGGCGATAGGCTGACCTCGCCGTTTGGCGCCGACGCTGGATCAGTTTTCCGACGCTAAAGTCAATCATCAAGCGCGTGTACTATTGCTATGTCGGCGGACGCCCGGAAATGGCGCTTCTGTCTTATTCGGGCCGCACCAAGCCCACAGCGGCATCCATCCCGAGAAATGATGTGAACCAGATCCAAGATCGGCGAAGCGGCGGCATCAGCGCGCGAAGAACTCAAGCGTTTTCTTCACAAAGGCCTCGTGATACTGGAAGATGCCTCCGTGTCCTGCATCCTCGTAGAGGACGAGTTCGGCATTCGGCAGGCGGCGCGCCAGGTCGATCGAGTTACTGCTGGGCACCATTTTGTCCTGGTCGCCGTTCGCGATGAGAACGGGTTTGCGAATCGCGCCCAAGATCCTGTTGTGCCTGCGTGCCCCAGGCCTTGATCGCATTGAGCTGCCTAAGGAACGTAGCCATCGTGATCGGTTTGTCGCGATCCGCCTTGCGTTCTTGTAGCCGCTCCAGAAATGCTTCCGCGGCGCGGCGGCCATTCGCGGTTGAGGTGAAGAAGAGGTAGAATTTCGGATCCCGGAACGTCAGCATGCCCTTGAGAATGAGCGGCCAGGACACGGGCCCTACCTTTTCGATGCCTTCGCCACCTGCCGGGCCGGTGCCGGTCAGGATGACCTTGCGGACCCGGCCGCGTGGATCTCGACCAGAACATCATCATCCCCCAGCGCCGGCTCCGGCATCTCGCCAAGCCGCAGGGCGCCCTTCTTCTTGTATCGATCGACGATGACGGCTCTCATGACGTTTTCTTTCTACGGGTTTCTCCGGATCGAGCACTTTTCCTATCGATCTCGGCTGCCTATTGCTGGCGCTGCCAAATCTGCGAACGACCCAGCAATGATACGCCGATATAGCCGCGCACGTTTAGCTTCTTGCCGCCGTCCGTCAGGTAGATCTTGCTGCTATAGGTCTTGCCATTATCCGGATCGAGGATTTGGCCGCCTGTAAATTCGGCGCCATCCTCCCTCAGTCCGGACAGGATCACCAGGCCGACGACGGGCGCATTCTTGAGCGCGCCTTCGCACTTCGTACAGGTCGGGCTTTCGTTCGGGGCTAGGAAGACTTTTTCGATTTTGCCCTGCAAGGTGCCATTCGCTTCCGTGATGCGGATCAGCGCCCTTGGTTTGCCGCTGACGTCGTCGATGTTCCTCCACAAGCCAACTGGTGACGCATTGTCCGCCCTCGTTGCCGAGGATGCGAGCGCGGCGGCCACGGTGAGCGCGAAAACGGCCGATTGTTTCAGAATACGCATTGCGATGTTCTCCGAGAGGAATGGGGGTACTGCAGTTCGAGCGGAATGGTTGCCGCGCAGGCACGGCTCATGGGCGGCTTGCGGCTGCGATGGTGGGATAATCGGTATAGCCCGCGGCGCCCCCGCCATAGATCGTGGCAGGATTGATCTGCGCCAACGGCGCGCTGGTTTGCAGTCGCTCCACAAGGTCGGGATTGGCGATGAACGGGCGTCCGAAGGCGAACAGGTCCGCCTTGCCCTCGGCGAGCCCCGACGCCGCGAGTTCGAGGTCGTAGCCGTTATTTGCGATATAGGTGTTGTTGAAGCGCCGACGGAGCGAGCCGAAGTCGAACGGCGCGCTATCGCGCGGCCCGCCTGTGGCGCCCTCGACGACATGGATGTAGACGATGCCCAAAGCGTCGAGTTGATCCACGATGTAGTCGAACTGCGCCTGCGGCGCGCTACTCGAGACGCCGTTGGCGGGCGAGACGGGCGAAATCCGGATGCCGGTGCGCTCAGCGCCGATCTCCTCGACCACCGCAGTCGCAACCTCCAGCATCAGCCGGGCGCGGTTCTCTACCGATCCGCCAAAAGCATCCGTGCGGACGTTCGCGCCGTCCTTGGCGAACTGGTCCAGCAGATAGCCGTTGGCGCCATGAATCTCGACGCCATCGAAGCCGGCGTTAATGGCGTTCGCGGCTGCTTGCCGGAAATCGTCAATGATCCCCGGAAGCTCGTCGAGTTCCAGCGCGCGGGGCTCCGAAACGTCGACAAAGCCGTTGTTCACGAACGTCTTGGTCGCGGCCCGGATCGCCGAGGGCGCGACGGGGGCGGCGCCGTGCTCCTGCAGGTCGACGTGCGAGACGCGGCCGACATGCCAGAGCTGCAGGAAGATCCGCCCGCCCTTGGCGTGCACGGCGGTGGTGACCTTGCGCCAGCCGTCGATCTGCGCCTGGGAGTAGATGCCGGGCGTGTCCTGGTAACCCTGTCCCTGCTGCGAGATCTGTGTGGCTTCGGAAATCAGGAGACCTGCCGATGCGCGCTGGCCGTAATACTCCGCGGCGAGATCGCCTGGAACGAAGCCCGGGCCGGCGCGATTGCGCGTCAGGGGCGCCATCACGATACGATTGGAGAGGGTCAGCGAGCCGAGAGTATAGGGCTTAAACAGCGTTTTGCTGGTCATAGGTCACCTTTGTTTGTCCCCGCTGCGGCGGGGTCGCCTATCGAATTGTTTATTGGTGCTCAGGCGGCAGTGCGGTACCGCTCGGCGGGATGTTCGTTCCCATAGTTCGGAAGCATGGCCTGGCGCGCGGCCTGAAGCGCGTCCCACTGCCCGGCATCGGGAAGCGGCGGAATGGTCACCGGTTCGCGGCGGTCGAAGCCGACCAGCGCCGCATCAACCAGATCGTCCACCTCCATCACGTTGGAAAGCGTGTTGATGTCGGCGCCGACGTGTTCCCAGATCTCCGTTCGCGTCGTGGCGGGAAGCACGGCCTGGACGTAGACACCCTTCGGCGCGAGCTCGAGGCTGAGCCCCTGCGACAGAAACAGCACGAAGGCTTTGGTTGCGCCGTAGACCGTCATGCCGAACTCCGGCGCCAGGCCGACCACGGAGCCGATGTTGACGATCGCCCCTTCGCCGGCCTTCGCAAGACGCGGGGCCATGGCGCTGGCAAGCCGCAGAAGTGCGGTCGTGTTGAGCGCAACGAGCCGCGCGACGTCATCGGTACTCTGCTCGATGAAGCTTCCGCCGATGGCCGTTCCGGCATTGTTGACGAGGATCCCGATGCGGGCGTCATCGCGCAGCCTCGTTTCTACCGTTGCAAGCTCGGCAGGCTGCGTAAGATCAGCCTGGATGATGTCGATCGCCACGCCGTTTTCCAGACGCAGACGCGCCCCCAGTGCCTCCATCCGTGCCATATCACGGGCAACAAGCACGAGGTCGTGCCCGCGGCGCGCGAAGCGCTCGGCATAGGCGGCTCCGATGCCGGTGGAGGCGCCGGTGATGAGGACTGACGGAATGACGGCCATGGGGTTGCTCTCTTTTCTGATGGGACCTATATTCATGACGGTCATCATGAATGATGCTAAATATGATGAGCATCATGTAAATGTCAACGGGCCAGCGGAGAATTTTGAAATGAAGGTCAGTCGAGAGCAGATGGCGGAGAACCGTCACCGGATCCTGGACGCGGCCAGTCGGCTGTTTCGCGACAAGGGGTTCGACGCGGTCAGCGTGGCGGAAGTAATGAACGCCGCCGGGCTCACCCATGGCGGCTTCTATGGTCACTTCAACTCAAAGGACGACCTGATCGCCCAGACCCTTGCCCATGTGCTTGCCGCTGACTCAAGCGGAGGGGGCGATCTTCGCGCCTACGTGGATGCCTATCTTTCGCCCCGGCATCGCGACAACTGCGCCGGCGGTTGCCCGACGGCGGGCCTTGCCGCAGCCATCCGCCATCAGACCCCGGCTGCACGCTCGGCCATGACGGAAGGCTTTCGATCGCAGATCGACCGGATCAGCGCGGCACTCCCGGAGTTGGATGCGGCAGACCGACGCCGCGCGGCGATCGGAAGTTGGGCAGCAATGGTGGGGGCAGTAATCCTTGCCCGGGCGATTGACGATCCCGCGCTTTCGGATGAGGTGCTGGAACAGACGCGTGCCTGGATCAACGCAGGGCTTGGTCAACAGTTTACCACGTAGCCGAGCCCTCTGCATGAAGCCGGGAGCCCTTAGTGTCGCTGCCACGGGCTGGCATGCATAGCGAGCGACACGGACCTCACGAATGGGGCGCCTTCCATCCGCACTCCAAAAGACAGCGCTGGTTCTACGCGCCGCAGCCGGCAAGGCCGGCACCGACGCGCCGAGCAGGCCCACAGGTCGATCAGAGCGCGCTTCGATAGATCGACAGGATGTCCTTAGTCCCGAGCGGCCGGGGGTTGTTGTCGATCAGGCGCTTTATGGCAAAAGCCTCCTCGGCCCAGATCGGCAAATCCTGCTCCTGCGCGCCATGGTGCGACAGGTGCATCTGGATGCCGAGCGCCTGGCAGTAGTCCATGGCGCTCGTCAGAATGTCATTGGTATTCGCACCGACGCCGAGGCCCAGCATAGCGGCGACGCCAGCAGTCTTGTCCGGGCAGGCGGATGCATTGAAGGCCAGCACATGCGGGAAGATGACGGCATTGGCCAGCCCATGGGGAAGCTTGAGCCGCGTGCCCAGCGGATAGGCCAAAGCATGGCCACCGGCGGTGTTGACCGGCCCCAAGCACACCCCGCCGTAGTAGGACGCCAGCATCATGCCGGCTCGCGCCTCGGTATCCGCCCCGTCGCTGACGGCGCGCGCCAGGTAGCGGCCTACCAGCTCGATGCCGAGCCTGGCATAGCCGTCGATTAGCGGATGAGCCTTGATATTGGTGTAGGACTCGACGCAATGGGCTAAGGCATCGACGCCAGTGGCCGCGGTGACTGCCGCGGGAACAGAATAGGTTAGCTCGGGATCGAGCACGGCGATATCGGCGAGCATGTGCCGGCTTTCGACGGCCTGCTTGGCCAGCGTCTCGGGATTAGTGACGAGCGAGCGAATGCCCGCTTCGGAACCGGTGCCAGAGGTGGTGGGCACCTGTGCCAGCGCCGTGCGGCGCCCGGCGATCTTGTCGACGCCGATCACGTCGGGCACGGATTGTTCGCCGTCCCATAGTGCCGCCACGAGCTTGGCGACATCCATTACCGAACCGCCACCCAGACCAACCACCAGATCCGGCTCGAAGGCCCGGGCAGCGGCTAGCACCGCCGCGACGGCCGGAAGGTCAGGCTCGGGCGGCAGGTCGATGAAGGTCTCGACCGCGCCCGTGAAGCCGATGCGCTCGGCAAAACCGACCGTGGGGGGCATGGCCACCACGAAAACCCGGCGATATGGCTCCGCCCATTGCGCCAGGCACGAGACTGAGCCCGCGCCGATCTCCAGCCGTGAGGGCTGCAGCAACGTGATGGGGCGAGCCATGGAGAGATCGGTGTCAGACATTTTCCTGCGCCTCGAGTTCGGCCATGCGGGCCCAAACCGTTTCGATCTCGGCTGGCGACAACTCGACCAGCGGTGGCCGGAGCCGGGTCCAACCAGAATGATTGCGGCGATGGGCCAGCATGGCCTTGATGGTGGGCAACTGCACATAGGCATTGGAGAGATCGCGCCAGGCGTTGATGCGCTCCTGCGCCGCGTTGACCTGTGCCACCTGTTCTGGCTCGTGCCAATGGTCGAACACCACCCGCAAATGCTTGCCGATCAGGTTGGAGCTGGAGGTGATGCAGCCCGCTCCGCCCGACCGCAGCAGCGGCAGCATCAACGGATCGGCGCCGGCCAGCACCGAGAAACCCTCGAACCTGGCAAAAGTCTGCATGCTTTCGAGCTTGCCGGAGCTGTCCTTGATCCCCACGACGATACCGGAGAAAGCGTCGAGCAGGCGTCGGACCAGTTCGACCGACAGCCCGACCTGGGCGATGGGCGGGATGTGGTAGAGCACAACGCGCAGGTCGTCGCGGCCGACGCCCTCGATGGCCTCCGCATAGAAGCGGAACAGGCCCTCGTCGCTGACGCCCTTGTAGTAGAAGGGCGGCAGCACGACCGTGGCCTTCACGCCAGCCTCCACGGCATGGCGCATCAGCGTGACGGTATCGGCAACATTGGTCTGCGAGGTGCCGGGCAGCAGGCGCTGCGGATCGACGCCTGATGCAATGACCGTGTCCAGCAGTGCCTGGCGCTGCGCGAGGCTGAAGGAGTTGGCCTCACCGGTGGTGCCTAATAGCGCGATGCCGTCGCAACCCTCATCCAGGAGTGCCCTGGCATGGACCGCGAAGGTAGTGTGGTCAGGCGTGCCGTCTTCGAGCACCGGGGTGGCGGATGCGCAGAAGACACCGTGGATAGGGAGTTTCGTAGCAGGATTCATGACTTTGTCCCCGCGGCGAGGCGGCGCGCATAGGCGATGGCTTCGTTCAGATTGGTGTGGTTGGCCTTGCCGGTGCCGGCAATGTCGAAAGCCGTGCCGTGGTCGACCGAGGTCCGGTCGATGGGCAGCCCCAGCGAGACGTTGACGGCGGTATCGAAGGCCACCAGCTTGATCGGGATATGACCTTGGTCGTGATACTGCGCGACCACCAGGTCGAAGCCCCCGTTATAGGCGCGGTGATAGACCGTGTCGGCCGAGATCGGCCCCTGCACGTCGATGCCTTCGGCGCGGGCCATGGCGACGGCCGGCACCACCTGCACGTCATCCTCGGTGCCGAACAGCCCGCTTTCCCCGCAATGCGGATTGATGCCGGCGACGGCAATGCGCGGGGTGGCATAGCCGATGCGCTTGAGGTGATCGTTGCCAGCGCGAATGGTCGCCAGGATGCGCTCGGGCGTGGCACGGTCGATGGCGGTCTTGAGCGACACATGGGTCGAGACGTGGATGACCTTGAGGCGCTCCGAAGCCAGCAGCATGAAGGCCGACTTCTGCCCGGTCAGCGCCGCCAGCATGCCGGTATGCCCGTCATAGTGATGGCCGGCGAGATTGAGCGCTTCCTTGTTGATCGGCGCGGTGACGACGCAACCGATCTGGCCCGCCTCTGCGTCGCGCACGGCCCTCTCGATGAAGTGGAACGCAGCGTCGCCGGCACGCGGATCAAGCTTGCCCCAGGGCAGCGGCCCGCCTTCGATGGGCAGGTCGACGACAATGTCCTCAAGGCCGAGCACAAGGCTGGTGGCGACCAGCGCATTCTCCAGCGTTGCGCGATTGCCATAGATGCGCGTGCGGGCCCGATCGGCCGCGCCCATCTGTGCAATGGCGCGAACCGTGATTTCCGGACCGACGCCCGCAGGGTCGCCCATGGTGATGCCGATAACGTCGCTCAACTCAGTTCTCCGTCGATCCATCCCTTGGGGAGACGGACATATTTGATGGCCCGCCGAAAGTAGGTGTAGGCGATATGAATCGCGCCTTCCGGGTCCTCTAGCAGGTAAGGGTAGGACAGCTCTTTGTTGCGTCCGTCTATTGAATTGTTCGAAAGGCAGGTGCCGGGGCTGTCGTCGATGATGCGGCGGAGCGGGAAGGTCTTGCCGCCATCGGTGGAAATGCAGAGCGAGAGCGGCGCGCGCGGCACACCCCAGACGGGCGAGCAGCCGCCACTGGCATCGGGGCGAGCATCCCCTTCCTCGATCTCGTCATAGAGCGAGGCCCGCCGATCGCTGGAGGTGGCGGCCGAAGCTGGATTGCAGGCCATAGCCAACCGGCCGTCGGCGAGGCGAATGACGTTGATCGAGGAATTGTTGTTGGGCACGTCGGTCGGCTCGGGGGCAGACCAGGTCAACCCGCCATCGCGGCTTTCCGAACGATGGACGAAATCGGACTGCCGGCGGCGATAGAAGGCCGCCATGTGGCTACCGTCGAGCGGCACGATGGTCATGTGCACCGAGCCCACCGAGCCGGGCACTTCCGACAGTGACCAAGTCCGGCCGTCGTCGGTACTGACAGCGACGCCGGCGGTATCGAAACTGCCGTTCCAGCGCAGGCCGGGCCGGGAAATGCAGCGGAACACCGGCATCATCCAGGCACCATCGGCACGCCGCACGAAGCGGCCACGGATGAAGGTGCCGAACGGCAGATCGATGGTGCGCGGCGCCCCGCCGGCAAGCGCACCGCCCGCAATCGACACTTCGCGCGCCCGCAACAGGCACTCATCCTGATTGCCCGACGGCTGTGCGGTGTGAAACAGCAGCCACTGTCCCGCCTGGTTGCGGGTGAGCACCGGGTTCTGTTCGGAGCGACGGGGGTCGTTGCTAAGCTGGACTGCCGGACTCCAAGCCAAGCTGCCGGGCGTCAGCGTGGACGCATAGATAGAGATGTCGGCCGTGCCCTCAAGCGTGCCTCCGAACCAAAGGCAGGCCAGCGTGCCATCATCCAGTTGTTCAATAAAAGCGGCGTGGTTCTGCACCATGGGCGAGGCCAAAAAGGCTTCGACACGACCATCGGCCATGCGGTCCAGCGCACCCGTCATACGGGCGGCGATCTCCTCCGGGGTCATGGTGGGTCTCCTTCTCTGGCGTCGAAAATTCGCGGTTTCGCCGATGTTGTCAAGTTATGATTGCTGCATGAATGTCAAAAGATTTCATGTTTGTCGCTTTTTACACATATATTTCAGTGCATTAGAGGCCATGGAACGTTGAATGGACCGAAGATGCGAGGAATTCATTGACAACTAATGGGGTGCAATTCGATAGTGCAGGCTAGGTTGGCTCATGAGGGTCGCCATAAAGAGGCAAGGACGCCAAGCAGCATCGTCCTTGTTCGCACTGGCTGCAAAGGGAGGTGGAATTGCTGTTCAAGCATTTGCTGGGTGGCGTACTTCTGGCGTCGACTTCGATCGTTCCCGCCATGGCGCAGACCAACACCGACATCACCGTCGTGCTGAGCGAAGAGCTCGATCTTGTCGAGCCCTGCATGGCCACGCGATCCAATATCGGCCGCGTCATCATGCAGAATATCAGTGAAACGCTGACCGAGCTGGACGTGCGCGGCGATGCCGGCCTGATGCCGCGCCTGGCCGAAAGCTGGGAAGACCTGGGCGATGGCACCTGGCGGTTCAAGCTGCGTCAAGGCGTGACCTTCTCGGACGGCACCACCTTCGATGCCGCCGACGTCAAACATTCGTTCGATCGCGTCTTTTCCGACCAGATCACCTGCGAGAGCAAGCGCTACTTCGCCGATACGGCCCTGACCTTCAACATCGTCGATGACAATACCATCGACATCAAGGCCGAGCCGGCACAGCCAATTCTGCCGCTGCTGATGACACTGGTGACTATCGTGCCGTCGGAAGCGCCGGTGGAGGTCCTGCGCGAGCCAATCGGCACCGGCCCCTATATGATGTCCGAATGGACCGCTGGCCAGCAGATCGTACTGACCCGCCGCGACGACTATTGGGGCACCCAGCCGGCCGTGACCAAGGCCACCTATGTGTTCCGCTCCGAGCCTGCCGTGCGTGCCGCCATGGTCGAAGCCGGCGAGGCCGACATCGCGCCGCAGATCACCCAGGAAGAAGCCACAAACCCGGCTACCGACTTCACCTACCCCAACTCGGAAACCGTCTATCTGCGCATCGACCAGACCATTGAGCCGATGGGCGACCTGCGCGTGCGCCAAGCCCTCAATGCCGCAATCGATCGCAAGGCCTTCATCGGCACCGTGCTGGCTGAAGGCACCGAACTGGCCGTGGCCATGGTGCCCCCGACCACGCTCGGCTGGAACGCTGACCTTGAACCTCCGCCCTTCGATCCCGAAAAGGCCAAGGAGCTGCTCGCAGCCGCTGCGGCCGACGGCATCAATACCGGCGCGCCGATCGAAGTTATCGCCCGCACGGAGAACTTCCCGCATGTGACCGAGGTGGGCGAAGTGATCGTGCAGATGCTCAATGATGTCGGCTTCAAGGCAACCCTGCGCATGGTGGAAGTGGCCGAGCACGAGCAGTACTATTCCAAGCCGTATCCGGAGGGTCGTGTGGCCCAGCTGCTAATGGCTCAGCACGACAATTCGCGCGGCGATCCGGTCTTCTCTATGTACTTCAAGTATCACAGCCAGGGCACCCAGTCGGGCGTCAACGACCCCAAGGTCGATGAACTAATCGAAAAGGCGACTGCTGCAACGGGGGATGAACGCGCTGCCCTGTGGTCCGAGCTCTTCGCCTACGTCCAGAAGGAAATCGTCGCCGATGTGCTGCTGTTCCACATGGTGGGTCACAGCCGGGTGGGCGAGCGGATCGACTTCAAGCCGACCATTGCCACCAACTCGCAGCTGCAGCTGAGCGAAATCAGCTTCAAGTACGCTCTGCGATGCCGGAGACACACTCCTGCATCGCGCTTCTTCAAATCGGGAAACCGGCCATGACCAAAATGATCGGACAGCGCGCCATCGCCAGCCTGCTGTCCCTGCTGGGACTGATGATCCTGGTGTTCTTCCTGTCGCGGCTGACCGGCGACCCCGCCGTGCTGTTTCTGCCGATCGATGCCACCGAGCAGATGAAGGAAGAGTTTCGTGCCTTGCATGGCCTGGACCGTCCGATCATCGAGCAGTTCGGCGCCTACGTCTTGGACCTCCTGCATCTCGATTTCGGCGATTCCCTGCGCAAGGCGCGGCCCGCCATCGACGTCGTGCTGGAAGCTTATACCTGGACGCTGCCCCTGGCACTGATCACCATGGCCCTCGTCATGGTTGCGGCTATCGTGCTCGGTGCGCTTGCAGCCTTCAAGGTCGGCGGCTTTTTTGACCGGCTGGTCTCAATCGTTTCGCTGGTCGGCGCTTCCGCGCCCGATTTCTGGATCGCCATTGTCGCCATCGTCATCTTCTCGATCAATTTGGGCTGGTTGCCGACCTCGGGCGTCGGCACGCCGCTGCACTGGGTGCTGCCCATTGCGGTGCTATTCATCCGACCATTCGGGTTGATCGTGCAGGTGGTGCGCGGCTCGATGCTGTCGGCGCTGGGCGCGGCCTATGTGAAAACAGCCCGCGCCAAGGGCGTCAAGAATGGCCCGCTCATCTTCGTGCATACTTTGCGTAACGCTATGTTGCCGGTGATCACCGTCATGGGCGATCAGGCCGCGGCCTTGCTCAACGGCGCGGTGATCGTCGAAACCGTTTTCGGCTTTCCCGGCATCGGCAAGCTGATGATCGACTCCATCCTGCAGCGCGATTTTAACGTGGTGCTGGCTGCCATCATGGTCACGGCTATCGCCATTTTCATCATGAACATCCTGATCGACATCGCCTACGGCGTGCTCGATCCGCGCATCCGGCAGTAGGAGACCGGCCATGACCGATCTGTCCTCCGCCAAACCGGCCGACATTCCCCGCTCGGAATCTGCTGCTTTGCTTGCCATGCTCTGGCGCGACAAGCTCGCGTTTGTATCGGCCGTGATGTTGCTGGTCATCGTTCTATTTGCAGTGCTCGGCCCTGCGCTGCTCGGAGATGCTGCCGGCGCGCAGAACCTGCGCGGGCGCAACAGCCCGCCCTTCGATCTGGCGTACGGCTGGGCCTTTGTGCTGGGTGGTGATTCGTTGGGTCGGCCCATGCTGCCGCGCCTGATCGTTGCCGCCAGCAGCACCATGGGCGTGGCAGCTGGGACAGTTCTCTCCGCCCTCGTCGTCGGCGCGGCGTTCGGCCTTGTCGCCGGATACCTCGGCAAGAATGTCTCGCAGGTGATCATGCGGCTGGCCGACGTGATTATGTCCTTCCCGTCGTTGTTGATCGCGGTGGTGGTGCTCTACGTGCTGGGGCCCTCCATTCCCAACATGGTGCTGGTTCTCGCGATCACCCGCATACCGATCTACCTGCGCACCACGCGCGCCGAGGTACTCGAAGTGCGCGAGCGCATGTTCGTGCAGGCAGCGATCGTCATGGGGGCCTCGCATACCCGCATCATCCTACGTCATATCCTGCCAATAGTGGCGCCGACGCTGGTGACAATCGCCACGCTCGACTTCGCCTTCGTCATGCTGGCGGAATCCTCGCTGTCGTTTCTCGGCATCGGCATTCAGCCGCCCAACATCACCTGGGGGCTGATGGTCAGCCAGGGTCGGCCCTATCTTAGTTCCGCCTGGTGGCTGGCATTTTGGCCCGGCCTGATGATCGTCATCACCGCCCTTTCGCTCAACCTCCTGTCGAACTGGATGCGCGTGGCGCTGGACCCGGCACAACGCTGGCGGCTCGAGGCGCGCAGCACCAAGGGCGGCACCGCCAATGGCTGACGCCCTGCTCGAAGTCCGCAAACTATCCATCGATTTCCACACGGCGCGCGGCACCGTGCATGCCGTTCGCAATGTCAGTTGGTCAATCAATCGCGGCGAAACCCTGGCAGTCCTCGGCGAAAGCGGCTCCGGCAAATCCGTCTCCGCTTCCGCTGTGATGAACTTGCTCGACATTCCTCCCGCCCAGATAGTGTCAGGCGAGATTCTGTTCGAGGGAAAAGATCTGCTCAAGGCCAGCCAGGAAGAGCGGCGCGCGCTCAACGGCAAGCGCATCGCCATGATCTTCCAGGACCCGCTGAGCCACCTCAACCCGGTCTACACCGTCGGCTGGCAGATCGTGGAAATGATGACGGCCCACGGCCGGCCGGCCGATGCGGCGCGGGCCCGCGCGCTTGAGCTCATCGCCCGCGTCGGGCTGCCTGAGCCCAAACAGGCGATGCGCAAATATCCGCATCAGTTCTCCGGCGGTCAACGACAGCGGCTGATGATCGCTATGGCGCTGATGCTCAAGCCCGACATCCTGATCGCCGACGAGCCAACCACCGCGCTTGACGTCACCATCCAGGCCGATGTGCTGGCCCTGCTCAAGGAATTGCAAGCCGAGACGGGCATGGGGCTGGTGCTGATCACCCATGACCTGGGTGTCGTCGCCGAGATTGCCGACCGCGTCGTGGTGATGAGCCAAGGCGAAATCGTCGAGTCGGGCACGGCCCGGAACATCTACCACAATGCCACCCACACCTATACGCGTAAGCTGATCGCCGCAGCGCCAGGCAAGGGTGCGGTCAAGCACGTCGACGCCGCGGCGCCCGTGCTGCTCGACGTCCAAAAGCTGCGCAAGACCTATGGCGGGTTCACCGCCCTCAATGATGTGTCGCTGATCCTGCACAAGGGGCAGAGCCTGGCCGTGGTGGGCGAAAGCGGCTCGGGCAAGTCGACGCTGGCCAAGACGCTGTTGCGCCTCGAAGCTGCCGATAGCGGCGCGGCCTTATGGAAGGGGCGTAACCTCATTGCCATGTCCGCACGTGAACTGCTCGGCGTGCGGCGGGAAATCCAGATGGTGTTCCAGGACCCTACCCAGTCACTCAATCCGCGCATGTCGGTCTACGATCTGATCGCCGAAGGCTGGGACATTCACCGCCTGATCCCGGACAACGTGGCACGCCGGCGGCGGATCGCCGAGTTGCTCGAACAGGTCGGGCTCCTGCCCGAGCACGCGCAGCGCTATCCGCATCAGTTCTCAGGCGGGCAGCGCCAACGCATCGCCATCGCCCGCGCATTGGCCCTCGAGCCGGATCTCATCATCTGCGACGAGGCCGTGTCGGCGCTCGACGTATCGATCCAGGCCCAGGTGATCGCCCTGCTCGACGATCTGCGCAAGCGCCTGGGCATCTCGTTCCTGTTCATTGCACACGATCTGGGCGTGGTGCGGGACTTCGCGGACACTGTCGTCGTGATGAAATCAGGCGAGATCGTCGAACGTGGCCCCACTTCGCTCATCTTCGATAACCCGCGTCACCCCTATACCCAGCGCCTGCTTGCCGCCAACCTGGACCCTGACCCTGACGTCCAGGCCCAGCGTCGCGCCGCTGCTGTCCGGGCCGGGGCATGACGCGGCTGGCCATCATTGCCGATGATCTGACAGGGGCGTTGGATTCGGCCGCGCCTTTTGCCATGCGCGGCGCAAGGGCAATGGTGGCCGTTACGCCCAACGCCCTGAAGGAGGTACTGGCGACGGGCGCTTCGGTGATCGGAGTATCGACCAACAGTCGCGAGCTTTCGCCGGAGGCCGCGAGGGCCAGAGTGTGCGAAGCGATTGCTGAGCTTCCAGACGGGATAGCGATCTTCAAGAAGGTCGATTCTCGCCTTAAGGGAAACATTTCGGCGGAGCTTGACGCCATTGCCTATCGTCACGCACTGGTGGCCCCCGCGATACCCACCTTTGGGCGCGTCGTGCGGAATGGCATGGTGGAAGGTTTCGGCGTCTCCGAGCCAATTGACATAGCCGGCCGTCTCGGGGCGCATGCGGCACGCGCGTCGATTCCAGACACCCTCTCGCAGACGGAAATGGACGAGACGCTGGCGCTGGACCGCGATCTGCTGGTGGGCGCGCGTGGCCTGGCCGAGGCGCTAGCCCGGGAGATGGCTCCGGCTGGTGACGCACCAAATATGGATTTAGCGGGACCTCGGGTAATGTGTGTCATCGGATCTACTGACCCTATCACCATAGCCCAACTGGTCCGACTGCGCGAAACGGACCCAACTGTGGCGTATGTTCCGGCGCCATCCGGCATAGCGCCGCCCGACTTGCCTCCGCAAGCGCGCGTTACCATTCTCCAGGCCGTGCCAGGTGCCTCTCCAATCGATGCGTTCGAGGTTTCGCAGCAACTTGCGACCTCACTTTCTCGGTTTCAGCCTGACTCCGACACGCTGCTGGTTATCTCGGGTGGCGCGACCGCCCAGGTGGTCCTGGAGCAACTGGGCCTTGTGTCCCTTGAGATCGTTGGCGAGGCACTACCGGGCCTGCCTGTTGCCCGCGCTGGTGGCTTTACGCTAATCACGAAATCTGGGGGCTTTGGAGTTCGAGATACTCTTGTTCACCTCCTTTCTCGTTATGTTGATACCACTGGGAAGAGTGTCGGTTAGTCATGTCGGAAGGGCTTGTTGCACGGCGGAGCCTCTCAGAAGCGGTGTTTGATCGCTTGCAGAAGGCCATCAAATCCGGCGCGTACGCCGTCGACGAACGCCTTCCGACGGAACACGCCCTGGCGGCCGAATTCCAGGTCTCCCGCCCGGTGGTCCGAGATGCGCTACAGAAGCTGCGTGACCAGGGGCTAATCTATTCCCGCCGCGGTGCCGGCAGCTTCGTGCGTGAACATGGGTTGCGCGAGCCGCTCGGCTTCGGTCAGATGGAGAATCTCTCCGACCTGCAGCACTGCTACAATTTTCGCCTCACCATCGAGCCAGAAGCGGCCGCCATGGCGGCCACCCGCGCCACCGAGGCCGACAAGCAAAAGATCAAGGCGGCGCTGGACCTGCTGCGCGACGCCACCAACCGGCACGCGCATAGGGCCGACGCAGACTTCATGTTCCACCTCGGCATAGCCCAGGCCTCAGGCAATCCCTATTTCGCCACTGCCATGAAGGCGCTGGAAGACCATATCGCCGTGGGCATGCGGTTCCACGGCCTGTCACTGCGCGGTACACAAGACGGGCTGCAGCATGTGTTCAACGAGCACACTGCGGTCTATGAAGCCATTCGCGACAGCAATGCAGAGGCCGCGCGGCGGCTTATGCGCGAGCATTTGGAAGGCTCGCGCAATCGGCTGTTTTCAAGCACGTAAGATCGTACCGGCGTTCCCGACACGAGGACTCTTCGAAGGGAAGGCATTGGGTCGATCGTCTATACGTTGACGTCGACGACCAAGCGGCCGCGGATGGTCCCACCAAAGATGCTGCGGGCCACGCCGGCAGCTTGGGCCAGCCCAACTACAGTAACCATGGACTCCAGCTTTGCGACATCGAGACCCGCTTGGCCGAGGGCGCGTTGACGGAGTCCACTCCTGCGAGTGTGACGCTGCGACCGATGAAGGGCAGCACGGTGCCGGGGAGATCGATGCCTTGAGCCAGACCGAAGCTGGCGGAGCACGGCGGCGTGGTCGCCAGCCGTGGCCTATGTCCGCGAAGGTGAGCGAGCCGTGGAGGCGCCGACTCGCGACTTGACGCCTAGAAGACGCGACCAATCTCCGCCGAGCTCTGAGGCTATCGAGGCGAAGGAATGCCGTAGGGGGTATGGGGCGTCACGTCCTTGAGTTTCGCCTTCCTTACAATCCGCTTCTGATGCGGTGGACGGCTCTCCTCCCTCCCTGCGGTATGATCGCGGGATTAGAGCTGGAGGAGCGCTATGATGAGCAACGTTACGACGATCGGTCTGGATATCGCAAAGTCCGTGTTTCAAGTCCACGGCGTGGATGCGGCTGGTGAGGTTGCCGTTCGCAGGAAGCTTACACGTGGGCGCGTGCTGGCATTCTTCGAGAGCTTGCCGCGATGCCTGGTCGGGATCGAGGCGTGCAGTTCGTCGCATTATTGGGCTCGTGAGCTCATCGCACTTGGCCACGATGTGCGGCTGCTGCCGGCACAGTATGTGAAGCCCTACTTGAAGCGGCAGAAGAACGATGCTGCAGACGCAGAGGCGATCTGCGAGGCGGTGACGCGGCCGACGATGCGCTTCGTGCCGGTGAAGTCGCCCGAGCAACAGAGTGTGATGATGCTGCACCGGGTTAGATTGATGCTCAACCGCCAGCGCACACAGATATCGAACGCCTTGCGAGCCCATATGTCCGAGTTCGGCGTCGTGGCGCCGATCGGGCGGAATGGGATCGAACAACTGCTTGTCGTTATCAACGACGAAACCGACGCCAGGATACCCGCTGACGCACGGCTATGCCTGCGCATGCTCGAGGCGCAGCTCAAGGTCGTGAAGGAACAGATCCTCGAAAACGATCGCCGGGTCCGGGCGAGTGCGCGAGAGACCGAGCTCGGTCGCAGGTTGATGGAGATTCCGGGCGTGGGCCCGCTGCTGGCGAGTGCGTTCGTCGCGACCGTCGCCGATCCGCACGCATTCAAGTCCGGGCGGTGCCTCTCGGCTTGGATCGGGCTCGTCCCCAAGCAGAACTCGAGCGGGGGCAAGGAGAAGCTCGGCAGCATCTCCAAAGCCGGGAATCGCTACCTGCGCCAGTTGCTCGTCGTCGGCGCAATGGCGGTCATCCGCTATGCCGAGCGGAACGGAACCAGGCGGCCATGGCTCGTGCAACTGATGGCACGGCGAACGACCAAGGTTGCGGCGGTTGCACTGGCTAACAAGACAGCCCGCATGGTCTGGGCATTGATGACAGGCGGCGAGCGCTACAGGGAGCGGTCATCGCATAGAACGAGACAGGGCGAGCGCCGACGAGGTTGGAAAGGGCGGACAGGAGCTGATGCACAAAGCCGGTTGAAACCGCCGGATCAGGAGAACCCACTGGGGCCGTGCACTTCGAGTGCGAGCTTACGATCGGGACCTGAGCCGCGCGAATGGCATTATGGCCAGCGGCATATGACAGGCCGCACCTACAGGTCGGATACATGGCCGCACCAACCAGCAACTGCAAACGCTCAAAGAACCCCTTGCCAACGGAGAGCCGTCCATACACGGCCCCTCGCCATTCCGCCAAACACCTGCCCGCCCCGCGCGGGGGCGGCGACTTTTCATTCTATGCAAAGCAAACGATTGGCATAGACGCGTCGCGGCCGGTCTAAGAGAATAGCTAGACAAAGACTAGGCCGGCGCTGTAGTTCGCATCCAAGACGAGAGCGTCGCGAGCGGTCCGTGCCAAGGCTACAGACAAATTCCTGTCGTTAGCAGCGTCCGTAACCCTTCACATGAGCAGATCTTCGGGCTGAAATACGAAACCGGACCTTCAATTGCTGACGATGCCCCACATCGTCGGTTTTGGCCGCCATTCGAGAGCGGTACTGCAAGTCGTACGGCGTGAGTTGATGCCGTTCTGGTCGAACGCCTTCTTCCTGATGGCCACCATCATGTGTTTCGCTACAGTCCGATTGTAGCGAAGATGTGCTCGATGATCGTGCGCAGCCGGTCTGCGTCGAGTGCTCTACTGGAGTATAGCTTCCTCGCGACAACGCCTCTCTCGGCGGCAAAATATGCACCCTCTGACAAGTTTTCGGATGTGAAGCTAATGACAGCCTAATTTTAAGATTTTATCATCGTAAATAACCAAGTAATACTGACACGTAGTGAACTCGGGACAAGCAGTAAAAGTGATAACGTCAGTGAGCTCAAATATCCCGGAAGGCTCTGGTGGAGACTGCTGCTGTGAGGCTTTTTTTGTTGACCATTGCCGGGGTAATTGCGTGCGCCACATTTTCGGCAAGTGCGCAGGAATCATTGCGATTTAGCACATCCCCGAAGCACTCCCAAAGTAACTATGCTGATAACAAGGCCGTTGCGGAGCTTGAAGCGCTGGCGAAGGGCGGCAACAGCCATGCGTTGCTGGAGCTTGCAGAATCTTATCGCAAGGGAGGGCGGGGGATTGAACCCGACCCGGTCCGCGCCCGAGGTTATTTTGACCAGGCAATCGCGGCGGGAAATGTCAATGCGGCCCAGCGTCTAGGTTCAATATTGGTGAAGGGGGACGGCCTTGCGGCGGACCCAGCGGCCGGCTTGAAATTGCTGGAGGGCGCCGCGGAGAAGGATCACCTTTGGGCGCTGTATGATCTTGGTGAGATTTATCGCCGGGGTCTCGGCGGGTTGCGGCCTGATCCACAGAAGGCGGAGAGCTATCTCACGCGGGCAAAAGACGCCGGCAACACAAGTGCCGGGCTGGTGCTTGCCGCCGCACAGCTTAAAGGAGACGGCGTTGTTTCCAATCCTCACAAGGCTGTTGCGGAGCTTGAAGCGCTGGCGAAGGGCGGCAACAGCCATGCGTTGCTGGAGCTTGCAGAATCTTATCGCAAGGGAGGGCGGGGGATTGAACCCGACCCGGTCCGCGCCCGAGGTTATTTTGACCAGGCAATCGCGGCGGGAAATGTCAATGCGGCCCAGCGTCTAGGTTCAATATTGGTGAAGGGGGACGGCCTTGCGGCGGATCCAGCGGCCGGTTTGAAATTGCTGGAGGGCGCCGCGGAGAAGGATCACCTTTGGGCGCTGTATGATCTTGGTGAGATTTATCGCCGGGGTCTCGGCGGGTTGCGGCCTGATCCACAGAAGGCGGAGAGCTATCTCACGCGGGCAAAAGACGCCGGCAACACAAGTGCCGGGCTGGTGCTTGCCGCCGCACAGCTTAAAGGAGACGGCGTTGTTTCCGATCCTCACAAGGCTGTTGCGGAGCTTGAAGCGCTGGCGAAGGGCGGCAACAGCCATGCGTTGCTGGAGCTTGCAGAATCTTATCGCAAGGGAGGGCGGGGGATTGAACCCGACCCGGTCCGCGCCCGAGGTTATTTTGACCAGGCAATCGCGGCGGGAAATGTCAATGCGGCCCAGCGTCTAGGTTCAATATTGGTGAAAGGGGACGGCCTTGCGGCGGACCCAGCGGCCGGCTTGAAATTGCTGGAGGGCGCTGCGGAGAAGGATCACCTTTGGGCGCTGTATGATCTTGGTGATCTGTACGCAAGAGGATACCCTCCTGTTCGTCGAAATAGGCCCTTGGGAAAAAAACTGTTGGCGCTCGCCGCATCGAGAGGGTTGTCTCAATCCTATGTAAGGATGGCCCAAGCAGAACTTCGGGGCGAGTTCGGCAGGATTAGCATCTCTCGCGCCATGAATTTTCTAAAAACAGCCGAACTGGCAGGGAATAAGCATGCGGTAGTCGCCAGGGCCGATGCTTATCTGAACCCGCCCCGAGGCGCAAAGGCGAATCCACAGCGTGCAATACGCATTTTGCGTGATGCCGCCGGAAACGGCAACGAGGCTGCCGCTCGTTCATTGATTGACGTTCGCCGGCGTGGCAGGGGGCGAATGCTGAAATCCAATCTGAACGAAGCCCGTCGCGAATTTGAGAAATATCGCGACATTCTGGGTGCATCAGCTCGTCACGAGGAGTTTTTGTTAAAGGCTGCCTCGACCAGGCGGCAATATGCAGCATTGAGTAAAGAGTATTTTAAGTTCGAGGATCGCGAGCGTTTGATGGGTGATCTGTTTGCCACCAACGTCAATGCTGCATTGTATATCGTCCAATCAAAGTTGCGCAGCAAGGATATGTACAAGGGGCGATTAAATGGAGTTGCTACATCAAATTCGATTCGAGCGATATTGTTGGCCTGCAAAGGCATCAAAGGCAGTAGCAGTTGCGGCCCCTATCCGATTTCGTCAAAAGCTTTTTTGCTTATCGACCGTTATTATTAGTGGATTGATTCCAACGTTTTGGAACCGGCGGTTCGGGCGGCGATGATGTGATCGGGGGGTTGGCTTTCCCACGGCATGGGCCGGCGGATCGACATACAAGCCAACGATGGTCGTCAGCTTCTCGGCGAAGGCCGGGTCGTTGGAGAGCTTGAAGTGCCGCCAGCCATGCGGGGCTGAGCCCGTGGGCCTTCCAGATACCCTGCACCGTCGAAGCTGCAATGCCGGCGACCTTGGCCATCGCGGAACGAGATCCACTTCCACGGAGCGCCATCTCGGCGGCACGCGAATGATTTTCAACCTCATACAATGGGAATAGTGTCGCAGTATTGGGAAGATCGATTGCAAGGTTCGCGGCTCACGGAGTCCAGCTAGAGACATGACACGTGCCCAGCAGGCCGGCCTGATCATCGGCTTATGTCTAGTAGCGGTGCTCACGATCTTGCGCGGAACCGATCCACAGTCGTTGAGGCTTGTCCGCGAGGCAACACTCGATTTTTATCAGCGATGGGCGCCGAGGTCATTCGAGAACATGCCCGTCAGGGTTGTCGACATAGACGAGGCCTCCTTGCGTCAATTCGGGCAATGGCCTTGGCCGAGGGACCGCTTGGCCACCTTGGTAGGCAAGCTATCGGAGATGGGCGCCTCCGCTATCGCGTTTGACATTCTTTTCGCTGAGCCCGATCGCCTCTCTCCGCGCAATGTTGTTCGTGACGTGCCCGGCATTGATCCGGGGCTGCTTCGTCAACTACCTGATAACGATGAGATTTTCGCCCGATCGATCGCCGGAAAGCCAGTCGTCCTGGGCTTTGGACTTTCCAATGAAGGCCGGTATCTGCCAGGCGTCAAAGCAGGCATTGCATTTACGGGCGAAAGTCCGATAGCCGCCGCTCCTCACATCAAAGCAGCAACGCCGTTACGTCCGGAGCTTGAGGCCGCCGCCGCCGGCATCGGGCACATCAGCCTCAACCCCGGCAGCCGATCCGCCGTTGTGCGCGCTGTCCCGCTATTCTTAAGCGATGGCGAGCAACTCTACCCCAACCTCGCGCTCGAGGCGCTGCGTGTTGCGCAAGGTGCGTCGACCTATTTGTTGCAAGGCGCCCCCGATGCGCTGAACACGATCACGTCGATAAAGATCGGCGACTTTGTCGTGCCAACGACTGCGGCTGGCGAACTTTGGCTCTATGTCAGCCCGGATACCGCGAAAAGGTACATCTCTGCTAAGGAGGTCCTGGCGTCAGGTGGTGCATCCGCTGAGGTGAGAGCCGCCCTCGAAGGAAGCATTGTCTTTGTCGGAACATCGGCGGCGGGCCTTCAGGACATCCGTACCACAGCCTTGGGGGAAAACGTTCCGGGCGTTTCGCTGCACGCGCAGACGATAGAGCAGATACTGTCCAGCCGGTTTTTGGCTCGCCCCGACTGGGCCGACGGGCTCGAGATACTGTCTATTGCGATTATGGGAGCCCTACTTGTGGTGCTGACCATTTTCGTCAGTCCGGTAATAGCTCTGGTAGCCGGCCTGGTGATTACAGCGCTCGTCCTCGTCGCGTCGTGGCTTGCGTTTTCCGTTGCGGGGCTTCTTTTGGATCCGTTGGCTCCGGTAGCCGCGGGAACGATCACGCATTTCGCCGCGACCTCGTTCCGCTTTCTCGTTACCGACCGTGAGCGCCGGGCTATCCGACGGGCGTTCGGCCAATATCTTTCGCCTTCGCTTCTGTATCGCATTGAGCATACGCGCAACGCCCTTCGTCTCGGCGGAGACGACCGTGAACTTACAGTGATGTTTGTCGATGTGCGAAACTTCACGGAAATAAGCGAGCGTCTGCCGCCGACGGCCGTGGTCGCATTCCTCAATACTCTTCTTGACGCGCTAAGCCGTCATGTCACCGCGAGCGAAGGCACTCTCGACAAGTATATTGGAGATTCGATCATGGCGTTCTGGAACGCTCCGCTCGATGTCGACGATCATTGCCGCAAAGCAGTCCGAGCAGCGTTGGCCATGCGAGAAACTATGGCCCATCTCAACGATGCAGACGCCTTTGGCTTCGGACCCGAGCAGAAGGTCGGCATTGGAATCGGGATACACACCGGAATTGCTTGCGTCGGGAATATGGGCGCCGAAGCCCGTTTCAATTATTCGGCTGTCGGCGATGCCGTAAACATTGCTTCGCGAATTGAGTCAGCCTGCAAAGCGGTCAGCTTCGACATTCTCGTGTCTGAGAACACGGCAAAAGCACTGTCCGATTACGCCTTGCTCGATGCGGGGGCCTTGGCGTTACGCGGGAAAAGTAGCCGAACCAATGTCTACGCAGTCGTTGGCGATGAGCGGGTCGCCGCATCGGCGGAGTTCGCCGACCTGCAGCTTATTCATGGACGGCTCCTCGAGGCCTTGCGTTTGCGGCCGGGAACCAGCCGGAAAATTGCCGCCGTCGCAAGATTGAAGGCGGCGCGGCTGGCGACTGGTTTGCAGGAATTTTACGACCGGATACCGCGCAGGTCGGATCACTTTCTCATTGAACCGGCCGGCAGGAACCAGTTAGCCGAATAACCGATCAGGAGCGCTATCCCCGACTGACGGTCAACACGGCAAAAGTGCAGGCTTTCGCGACCATCATCGATGGTGGCGGACCCTTTACGTCAAAGGATCAATCGCGGCTCTTGCCGCCCTTCCCGCCTTTGCCGCCCTTGCCCTTGCCACCACCGCCCGGCGTCCCGTCCTGGTCCGTATTGTCCCGGCCGGCTTTTCCCCTGCCGGGATTCGAGGAATCGAAGCCATCGTCATCGTTTCCGTGGCCGTTGTTCCCTTTGCCCTTCCCCGATTTGCCAGGCTTGTCGGGCTTATCGGGCTTGCCGGGCTTGTCAGGTTTGTTGGGTGGATTCGGGCGGTCAGGATTCGGAGCCGGTGGCTGGCTGATGCTCCTTTGCGCCTTGGGTTCGCTCAGAGACGCCATCGAAAGGCCGCAGCTGCCGCTGCCTGTCTGAAATCCGCCCGAAAGCCGCTGGTCGCCGGATAGGAATGGCAACGCGCGTGCGCTGCCAAGCGTCCTGAGCATGCCGGGGTTGACCCGTCGGGGATCGCTCACCCCGCCGGACCGCGTGGCAATCACGCAGTCGCATCGCCGCGTAAGTTGCCGGCAGCCGTTGCTGCCACAGAAACGGGCGGCGCCACTCAACAGTACGACTGCCGTTGTCCCGTTTGCTGCAACATAGACGTCGAAAGCAGTGCCCCGAACTCCAATCGTTCCGGCAGGCGTCACGATTTCGTAAGCCGAGGAACTAGAATTTCCGCTGATCCAGCGGAAGGTTCCCTTCGCGGCTTTGATCGTCAGCTTTTTCACTGACTTTGTGTCATCGAAAACGAATTTGTCGATGACGACGGATGAACCCCATCCCACCGCCAATTTCGTGCCGTCGCGAAATACAAACTGTCCAAGCCCGCTGCTGGACGTTCGAATTCGCTCGTCCCTGTGGACCGGCGCCTTGACGGTCAAAGGCCCGTTCGCGCCCGTCACGGCGGTCTTGATCAGAACAGCTTGCCCGACCTGCTCCGCTGCAAAAGTCGGTGAGGCAGTAGTCAGCACAATCCCGAGCGTCGCGATTGCAACCCGATGCAAGGACAGCATTGCAGCCCCTTAATTACTACCACGGTGTCGAAACTGCGAGAATTGAAGGTAATTAAAAGCGCTATGCAACTTGCGATGGCATGAAGATTAAGCATGCACACAAAAATACCGGAAACGGGCAATAAAATTTGCGTCGCCAGAACCGCTAGCCTGACGAGTTATCAAGCTATACAGGTAATCATTATTTCTATTAGCTGTCAATAATACTTCGTTAACCACAGACGTGCGAAAGCCAACTTGGGGTTAACACAGGACCTTCAGCCTGGCGGTCGAAGCGTTCGAGTGGCATTCAACGGGTGAATTGGGTGAGAATCGGACGCCCATGTCCGCACGAAAGCCGCGGACGGAACGCAGCCATTTCACACGATGGCGCGGCCAGGCGAATCCGATGCTAGAACCTTTGAAAGCTTTCCGGCCATCGGGTCAGGGAACTATGCCCCCGGCGGCCTAAGCGACATTCGCAAAAGACCTCGGACCGTCAGGCCGGCCGGCTTCGTACGCATCGCGCACGGCATCGTCGGTGCGCGCCCGCTCAGCGGCGTCGAGCGCAGCGATCTCTTCGAGGTCGGCGGTCCTGGCGAGCGCAAAGGTCAGGCTGCCGGTACCGCAGCCGACGTCGAGAATCTTTTCGCCGTCGGTAACTCCCGCGAAGTTGATGAGCAGGGGTGCGAGCTTTCGGCTCCAGTGGCCCATGAGCTGCTCATAGCCGGCCGCATCGTGGACGTTGAAGCTTGAGGTCATCGATATCTCCATACGCTGGGCGGATGCTAGACATCGACAGGGTACCTGCCAAGCGCGAGATGCTGGTTCTGCTGGTCGCCCTTGAGCCTCACACCACGGTCGCCGCAAAAAGGCCGCCTGAGAGCGTGGGGCTGCCAGGCGGCGGTGCCGCTACCGGCGCGAGGGGATGCGGGGGCTGGCGGCAACCTAAAAATAGCACAGGGCTATCGGAGATGGAACGCGAGTGCTGCCCTGAGTGTGAGATATGTATTCCGGGACAAATTACTGGACACGAAGCTAACGACAATTTCGGCATGGTAAGTAGATGTTGTAACGTGGCTTGGCGGGGGTGGCACAGGCAAGCTTAAATGTCGGCTTGCCTGTGCCATCAAGCTAGCATCTTCAATGCCCCCGCCTCGTGCTAAGGGGGTGGCCATTGAGTAAGCGTGACAAGGGCGGTCGGCTGGAATTCGTTCCTCCGCAAATCCCTACATTGGTCGAGCAGCCGCCCGAAGGGGATGGATGGGTTCACGAGGCCAAATTCAACGGCTACCGGACGCAGATCATCGTCGATCGAGGCGGCGTGCGTCTCTACACCAAGAACGGCTATGACTGCACCGCAATATACTGGCCCATCGGGCTTGCGGCCGAGATGCTGCCATGCAGGGTTGCCATTCTCGACGGCGAGGTCATTGTAACCGACCAACGGGGCGCCCCCGATTTCAACGCACTGTCCGTAACCATTGGAAATGAGCCGAGCCGGTTGGCTTTCGTCGCATTTGACCTCCTCCATCTCGACGGCCGCAACCTATGCCCGTTGCCCCTGATCGAGCGCAAGCAGGCGCTGCGGCAACTGGTTGGGCCTGGCGTCGGCAAGATCCAGTTCAGCGAGCATTTCGAGGGTGATGCGTCGGCGATCTTTCGCGCGGTGGAAACGATGGGGCTTGAGAGCATCGTCTCGAAGCGCGCCGACAGCCGCTATCAGAGCGGACAGTCCAACACATGGCTGAAGACCAAATATTTTGAAGAAGCAGATTTCGAATTGCTAGGCGTCGTTCGCGAGTCGGGCACGGCGCCAATGGCTCTGATGGCCACGCATGACGGCGAAAGGCGGTATGTCGGCAATGCGGTGATCGCCTTGAACGAGTCAGTCCGGGATCGGCTCTGGCAGCGGATCAAGAAGATGGCGGGGCCGCCGCCGAAGGGACTCGAGAAACCCGGTGCGCAATGGGTGAAACCGGGGCTCGTCGGCCGCGTCCGTTTTCTCAAGGGCGAAGGACCGCTGCGGCATGCGACGCTGAAGGATGTACGACGGGAAGACTAATCAGCCCGGCAGATGACTTCGCTGAATGGTGATCATGCGCAATGACCAAGGAGCCGGACCCACTCGTTGAGAAGCTTCGCGCGATGGCTCGCATTCCAAAAAATTTACGAAGCAGGAACTGAGTGCTGCGGCCGATAGGATCAACCGCGACGCCGAGACGATGGTGCACGTGCGGTCTGTGTTCGAGCGTGCCTTAATTCACATCAACAAAGCTCCAGATGCAAAGAGCCGAGGATAGCAAAGGTTGACATATTTGGCGCTGAACCATTTACGGACGAGATCTAGTACGCTGGCGTTCTCGAAGTGCAGCGGCAAAGGCGATGCCAAAGGGACGTGCAGAGGGATGATAGATCCGCCCTGCAAATCAACTCACTGCATGGCGCCGCTGCGATTGAACGTCCGGAGATGATCGAGCGTGTACGAGTCATCGACCGGTCACCCCAACTGCCGATGATTGCGAGGAGTTCGTCTGGAGCGTGGAGTTTCGACAGAACGAAGTAGATTTCGTTCAGGATTGCTCGTCTGCCTTTGAGCTTTTGGATTCCCGCTCCAGCATGCCGCGATCGTTGCCGCGGCGCTCGATCAAGCGCTTCGCCTGCGCCGGCGAAGCGATGCGGATCGTCGTGGGAAGGAATCATGAAGCCGGGCGACTTCGCCGGGAGAGACTGGAATGGATTGCGCAGCTGCTGGGCACACGCTTGGTAGCGACTGGAACTCCATTCGGATTCAGCCGGATTTCTTTCGGAGCCCACGCCGGGCCACGATGGCCGTTATGAGGGCCGACGCCGCGCGAGCGCTCGCATTCGCAAACCGTTTCGCTGCGTTTCGAAACGTGTTCCAGAGTCACGGAAATGACAGGAACTCGCCGCGATCACAGCCACAATTCAACGTAACCGCTCAATTTCATTCAGGCCTCATTTCCGGTGAGGTCTGGTTAACCAGCGAATCTGGAATTTGATTCTCGCGCCTCAAAGGGTCCTGATCTCTAAAAAGCTAACGGTTTTTTTATGAGGTCCTACGTCGGGTTCTGAGACGCTCCCCAGTAACTGTCGGGGTGAACAAGAGGCCTCCCCTGCCTCTCGGCGGGAGTGGTTGCGATTCGCAATGCCAGGAGCGAATGCGTAGTGAAAAGTTTGGAAAATCTCGCGATTTCATCGGTCGAATGGACAGGCGGTCCGACATCCATTGGTGACGACAAATTTCTTTTTGATCCCTTTGACGCGGGAAAGCCGGAAGATAGAATTGTTGCGGCGTCGAAAGCGGAAGACGGGAACGATGGGAGGCTCGGTTTTTCAGCTGACGGTCAGGCTGGTTTTGCGAGGGCGCTTGATCATTCCGAGAGCGAGTGGGGTGCGGCACGGTTCACCGACAATGCGGTGAAACTGACCGCGGCGCCCGAGAGCCTCTCACACAAAGGGCTCGGCGGCGGCGAGTCGTACCAATTGTCTCGTTTGAATGGCCTGGCCTCGCCTTCAGGCCCGAATGCACCCGATGGAGCATTCGGGAACGATGGCCTCCCTTCGGATGATCTGTTCACTGCTGCATTGGGGAGCACTGCCGCAGCAAGCATGCCGGATCTGATCGAGTATACATCCAAGATCGGGATAGGCACCTGGGATTTCGATCGTCATGGAACTGCTCTTCAGGACGTCGAAAATTTCAACTTTGGCTGGTATTATAATTGGAAGGCCGATCCACTCTGGAGTGCTGATGCGAGCGCGGCTCGGGGCACCGAGTTTGTTCCCATGATCTGGGGCAGGCAGGAAGCGACAGCCGAAACGTTCGCGCGTATCGCTAAATCCGCCGCAGATACGCTCCTGGGCTTTAACGAACCGAACAAATCGACCCAGGCCAACATGACCGTTCAGCAGGCGATCGATCTCTGGCCGCAGCTGATGGCGACAGGCAAGAGGCTTGGATCGCCGGCGACGACAACCGGACAGACGTTGGGCGAAGACTCCTGGCTGGGCCGCTTCATGGAAGAGGCCTCGGAACGGAACCACCGCGTCGACTTCATCGCCGTGCACTACTATTCAGCCAATCCGGACGTGGGCGCATTCAGGGCCTTCCTTGAAGCTGTACACGACCAATATCAAAAGCCGATCTGGGTGACGGAATGGGCGCTTGTGGACTGGCTCGATCCCGACAAATTTTCTTCGCAGCAGATCGCCGCCTTTGCCCGCGACGCTGCTGAAATGCTCGACGATCTCGCTTTCGTGGAGCGGCATGCATGGTTTGCCGCTTACTCGGACCACATCAACACGGAAGTGATCGACGAACAGCGGAATCTGACCGCCGTTGGGGACACTTTTGTCAATCTAACCCATTCCAGTGACGATACCTTGTCGGGCGGTTCGGGCAACGACGTTCTTTATGGCCGTTCGGGCAATGACACGCTCTTCGGTAGTGCCGGCGCCGACGTACTCGACGGTGGCGACGGGTCCGATGTACTGCATGGCGGCACCGACAACGACACTCTCCGGGGCGGTTCGGGCGACGATGTCCTCATTGGCGACGCCGGCGCCGACAGTCTCAATGGGGGCGGCGGCAATGATCGGATCTACGTCGACCATATCGGCGACAAAATCGTCGAAGGCGCAGGCGGCGGGTACGACCGGGTACTAACCTCGGTCAGCTACGCGCTTACCGCAGGCGCACAGGTCGAGCTCTTCACAACCACCAGCGCCGTCGGGACGGGCTCCATCAACCTCACCGGCAATGCCTTTGCCCAGCGGATTGTCGGCAATGCCGGCGCCAATGTCATCAATGGCGGCGGCGGCGCCGACCTGATGCAGGGGCTCGGCGGCAACGACACCTACTATGTCGACAATGCCAGGGACAGCATCAACGAAGGCGCCAGTGGCGGGTACGACCGGGTGCTGACTTCGGTCAGCTACGCGCTTACCGCAGGCGCATATGTCGAGCTCTTCACCACCACCAACGCCGCCGGCACGGCTGCGATCAACCTCACCGGCAACGCCTTCAACCAGCAGATCATTGGTAACGCCGGCGCCAATGTGGTCAAGGGCGGATCCGGCAACGATACCATCAAGGGTTACGCCGGCAGCGATCGGCTCTATGGTGAAGACGGCAACGATACATTGATAGGAGGTGTGGGCGCCGACTATTTGAGCGGCGGGACCAGTGCAGACACCGTCTCATACGCCGATGCCGCCGCCAGGGTGCTCGCAAGCCTTACCAACCCCGCCGTCAACAATGGTGAAGCGGCTGGTGACACCTATAATTCGATCGAGAACCTCATTGAGCTCGAGATTCAACGACGCTTTGTATGGGAACAGCGCCGGGAACGTCATCAATGGCGGAGCTGGGAACGACTATCTCAGAGGCTATCTCGGCAACGACACACTCACAGGCTGTGCCGGCAACGATGTCTTTGTGTTCAACACTGTGCCAAATAGCGCGACGAATTTCGATAGGATTACCGATTTCTCGGTATATGCCGACACGAACTGGCTCGATGACGCCATCTTCGCGGCCTTGGGCGCGCCTGGCGTTTTGGCGGCGGGTGCGTTTCGTATAGGGGCTGCTGCTGCAGATGCTTCCGACAGAATCGTCTACAATTCCGTTACAGGAGGACTGGACTATGATGCCGACGGCACTGGCGGAACAGGTGCGATCCGCTTCGCTACGCTGGACGCCGGCTTGGCACTGACCAGCGCGGACTTTTTTGTGATCTGATGGCGGCACCTATTCCTGCCGCGATTAGTTCTTGCTCAGAGCGGTACGCTGCTCCTCCAGCTTGGCGGTGACATGATCTCCATCTTTGAGCTTGCTGGACGCGTCCGTTGCGGTCGACGCCGGACCTTTGAATACGTACCAGTCGCCGTCGGGCTCGCTCCGTTGGAGTATGACGGTCCCGTTCTTGCGGTGAGCGAAGCATGAGCGTTTCGGCTTCGAACCGCCACGGTAATGCCATACCGCCTTGAAGCAAACCTTGCCGCCTTCTTCAGGGATGTACCACCGCCCTTCGGCATAGGTAGGCGAATCCTCGGAGCCGCCCCAAGCTAGAAATCGTCTTTCATTGGCGGAGAAGTAGCCCGCACCGCTCTTCCAGAGCCAGGATTTGTTATGATAGATGGTGAACAGCTCGTAGACCGACACCGGTTCCGCGGACTCTGCAAGCGTCTTTGCATCATCGACTGCGTGTGCGGCCGGTACGCTCAACCCCGCCGCGACAATTGCCGCAGCCGCCGCTTTGAAGATACACATTTACTACCTCCCGATACGCTGTCTCGCGATGCCGAGACCCTTCAGCCGATGCGCCGCTTCAGTTTGAAACTACCTGCTGGGTAACTCGCCAGTCAGGCAGTCCGTAACCATCCGGCCACGGATAGACTTCCTTCTGGTTGAAATAAACGTTGGCCGTGAGGTTGGGAAAAGCCGGATCCGACTGTTTCACAGCTTGATCCCAGCTCTGCACGTAGGCCGTGTCGCCGACATAGCCCAATTCCGCGACAACGATGGGTTTGCCGTAAGCGGCCGCCCGATCGTATCCGGGCTTGAGGATTTCAGCGAATGTACGGTCGCGACCGAATTTGTCATTGTCCCATTTCTGCAGGCCGAAAACCGACAGCCCGATGCTGTCGGCATAGGTGTCGCCGGGATAGTAGCTCGTCATCGTCTTTTCCCCTTTCGGGGACCACATGTACGTGACGCGAGGCGCTTCGTTTCTGCAGAGGTCGACCATCCGCCGGTAGGCCTGGATGTATGCATCGGGATTCCAGCGGGACCAGGTGAATTGGCCCGAAGGATCATCCATTTCGTGTCCCCAGCGCACGGTTACCGGGCTATTCAATTCATTCAGGATCTTGCAGATGGCGATCATGTTCTGGTCGTAGTAGCCACTGAGGATGCGGGACTGCAGTTGCGTGGGAGTCACCCTCCAATCCGGCGACCACGTCCACGGCTCAACGGTCACGAGAAGGACACGACCACGGCTCCTGGCGTAGGCATCGGCTTCGTAGATCGTCGAAAGCTCGACGTCTTCCCAAGGCAGGAACAGATGTTCTATGTCGACATCCGTCCTACTGCTGAAGACTCCGTCGGGATCGTACACGCCGAATTTCACCGGATCTCCCGGTGCGGCGAAGCTGTCAGTAAATTGAAGAGCCCCGACCGAAAGGACCAATGCAGCAATCGCTCCCGCGGGGAGTAAGGATTGATAGGTGATCAGGGTGTTTTTCATTGTAGTAACTCCGGTTGAAGGCACGTCCCTCGTCACGTGTTTAGGTTTTTAGGATTCCAAACCCGGCCGCTCCGTTTTGTGTGTGACCCCGTTTACGGCTCTGTCCCTCGCATCTGTGACGAGGGGCGCCTGCACGCCATTCAGGGTTATTTTCTTCCGGCCGTTGGTCGGCCGCTTCAAAACAGGGCCATTGAAGGTGCTGTTTCGGCTGGCATAGCCGACCGTGGTCAGCTCGAAGCCGTTTCGTTCCACGGTTTGCCGATCGTAAATATTCCGGAGGTCGATCATGACAGGCCTCCGCATGACGATTCTCAACTTGGCAAAATCCAGCTTCTTCAGGCTGTCCCAGTCGGTCACAAGCACAGCGGCGTCGGCGTCGCGCGCGCAAAGATAAGGATCGTCGCAGAATTCAACGTCAGCGAGGGCCGCGCCTGCGTTCCGCATACCTTGAGGATCATGGGCTCGAATCGTCGCGCCGGCGCGCTGCAGCGCTTCTATGAGGGGAAGCGAAGGGGACTCCCTTATATCATCCGTATTGGGTTTGAACGTGAGGCCAAGGATGGCGACCGTTCGCCCCTCCACGGATCCACCGACGGCTTTGATAACTTTTGAGGCCAGCCGGCGTTTTCGGGCCTCGTTGACGCCGACAGTTCCCTCGACGATCCGAAGAGAGACACCGTGGTCTTGTGCGGTTCTCAGTAGCGCAAGCGTATCTTTTGGAAAGCACGAACCACCATAGCCAGGTCCAGGGCTGAGGAAACCCGGGCCAATCCTGTGATCAAGGCCGACCCCAAGCGCCATGTCGCGGATGTCGGCGTCGAGTTTCTCGCAAAGATCGGCCATTTCGTTGATGAACGAAATTTTGACCGCCAAGAACGCGTTGGCAGCATACTTTATGAGTTCCGCCGTGCGGCGCGTGGCCATGACGAGCGGAATTTGCGCCGCCACCAATGGCTTGTAGAGATTGAGCATCACCCGCCGCGCATGCGCGCTGTCGGTGCCGACGACCACCCGGCTAGGCGCCTGAAAATCGGCAATCGCGGATCCTTCACGAAGGAATTCCGGGTTCGACACAACCGGAATCGAACGGCCGGGCCAGCGCCGGGAGATGATACGTTGTATTGCGTCGCCCGTGCCGACCGGCACCGTCGATCTCGTTATGACGATTGTCTGGTCGGCGACGACATCGGCGATTTCCTTCGCCGCGGCGTAAACAAAGCTGAGATCGGCTTCACCGCTGCCGAACCGGCTGGGTGTGCCCACTGCGATGCAAACAGCATCCTTGTCGTTCAATGCCGACCGAAGGTCGGTAGTGAAGTCGAGGCGTCCTTGCCGGACGTTTTCCTTGATCAAGCCCTCGAGACCTGGCTCATAGATAGGAATCTTGCCGGCCTGAAGCCGGCGAATTTTGTCGGCGTCATTGTCAACGCATGTGACGCTATGCCCCCAATTCGCATAGCACGCTCCCGAAACGAGCCCGACATATCCCGAGCCGATAATAGCAATCTTCATTGCCTGTCTCCCACTTGCCGCCGGACCCCCAAACCAAAGAATGGAGCGGCCGTCTCCACGATTGTATCGATGTCCGAAAGTTCTGCAGTGAAGCCGAGCTTATCTCGCGCCAGCGTTGGGTCCGCATATAGCGCGGGCGGATCGCCGGCCCTCCTGGGGCCAATCAGGATGGGTATCGAGCGCTCGGTCGTGCGGGCAACGGAATCGACGATCTCACGGATCGAGATGCCGGTTCCCGTTCCGATGTTGACCGCAATGTTCTCACCGCCCTGCGTAAGATGCTCCACCGCCAATAAATGAGCGTGGGCCAAATCATTGACGTGGATGTAGTCCCGTACGCAGGTTCCATCAGGCGTTTCGTAGTCGTCGCCGAAAACGGCCAACTGATCCAGCCGGCCCGCCGCCGCCATCAGCGCCCGAGGTATGAGATGCGTCTCCGGCCTGTGCCATTCCCCGATCTCGCCGTCTGGATCGGCCCCGCAAGCGTTAAAATATCGTAGAATGACGTGGCGCAGCCCGTAGGCCTGCGCATAGTCTCTCAACATCATTTCGCCGATCAGTTTTGTCCGGCCATAAGGATTTATGGGATTCTGGGGTGAATCCTCCTTGATAGGAAGACGATCTGGAACCCCATAAGTCGCGCAGCTGCTTGAAAACACGATGGAACTGAGGTTCATCATCAAGCAGGCGTCTAACAGGGAGAACATCCCGGAAACATTGTTTTTGTAATATTTCGCGGGTGTTACGACCGATTCGTCGACATAGGCCGATGCGGCAAAATGGATAACCGCGTCCGGCGTGTATCTGGAAATGGTGCTGGCGAGCAGATCGGTATCGAGAAGTTCCCCCTGCACGAAGGGACCCCATTTCACGGATTCGATATTGCCTGTGCTCAAATTATCATAGACGACCGGCTCCATCCCATAGGACGCCAACATCTTGCAGGTATGGCTGCCGATGAAGCCGGCGCCGCCCGTCACGAGGATTCTTCGCCGTTTCATTCTGCCGCCTCCCTCGTTTCAGGTGCGGTGCGCAGAAGAAGATCATCAAAGTAGCCGATCGTTTTGATCAGCCCCTCTTTCAGCCCGATTTTGGGCTTCCAGGACAGGAGTTCGGCAGCGTGTGTGATGTCTGGTTTACGCTGCCGCGGATCATCCTCAGGGAGGGGGAAGTGGGCGATCCGAGAACGTGAACCGGTCAATTGAATGACCTGTTCGGCAAGTTCCAGGATGGTAAATTCTCCGGGGTTGCCGAGATTTACCGGCCCCTGGACGCGATCCGCTGCAGCCATAAGCCTGATCAGGCCATCTATCAGGTCATCGACAAAGCAGAATGACCGGGTCTGATGTCCGCTGCCGTAAACGGTTATATCCCAGCCGCGCAGCGCCTGGACGATGATATTCGAGACGACGCGTCCGTCGTCGGCTTGCATCCGGGGCCCGTAGGTATTGAATATCCGGCAGATCGTGTTCGTCAGGCCGTAGGCGCGACGATAGTCGGCAAACAACGTTTCCGCGCACCTCTTGCCCTCGTCGTAACACGATCGGGGACCGACCGGATTGACGTTGCCGTGGTAGCTCTCCGGCTGAGGATGCGCATCAGGATCGCCATAGATCTCGGAGGTCGACGCCTGCAATACTTTCGCGCCCTTGGCCAGGGCAAAGTCCAGAACATTCAAGGCGCCCAAAACGCAGGTCTTGGTCGTGTGGATGGGATCCGCCTGGTATGTCCGTGGAGAGGCCGGGCAAGCCAGATTGTAGATCTGGTCAACCGCGCCATCATAAACAAGCGGATCCACAACATCCTGGTCGATTGCCAGAAACCGTTCACACTCCAGGCTGGCGATGTTTTCGCGCCGCCCGGATGAATAATTGTCAACCGAGATGACACGGTTTCCCTCGGCCAACAGGCGCTCGCATAAATGCGAGCCCAGGAAGCCGGCTCCGCCGGTTACCATTATGGACTTTGAAGTTACGGATGCCTGGCTCGAACCGTGACTATCCCATTCGCCGCCGGAAGGTACTCGATTCTGTGTCACCGCTTTAACTCGCCCCACTCGCCACGGAACGTGTTGCGTTCTTGACACAGCGCTGTTGGCCTGCCGCAACCCATCCCTTACAAATTTATCTGAAGATAGTATTTCTCCAAATAATAGCAGCGTCAACCGCTTTTTAAGAGATTGGTTACCATAAAGAACTATAAATCGTTTTCAAGTTACTTACACCTACAGGTATATAACCATCGATATATATCAAAAGGTCTAGGAAACGAGATTTTAGAATGCCCCAATAGCCAAACATTTCCCGATAGATCAGGATCTGCCGGTGCCGACGCGAAGGAAGGGTTAACGGGAGGGGTCGGAAGCAATCGGTGAGTTGACCCTGAAAATCGGGCCAATGATGCAATCGCCGTCTGCCAATACCAAAAAAATGATCGGAGATGCGTGACAGCAAACCGGGTGGCTTGCGGGGGGCAATCGGGCCGTTGCAAATGCCGGTACGTGCGCGCCTCGAGTCACGCCTGCGGAAAAGAAACCGTCGAAATCGGATTTCCATGGATCAACGCCCGCGGGAATTGTCCAGCGGGCGTCAACTGAATCTGGCGATTTTGAACTGGACGTCGTCTAGAGAGCCAAATCCTGGATCTTACCGCTGCGCAGGCTGCACTTCGATTTCTGGCCGAATCCGCTGGGAGAGCAGATATACGTAGCATTGCCGAAATAGGCCGTCTGCACTGCCTTCATAGGCCTCACGTCTTCTGCCGGCGAGTTGAGTTCTGCGGTCGAGGCGAGCCGATGTTTTTTCGGTGCTTTGTTCGGGTTCAGCGCCCCGTAGCCGACTTCGGTCGTGCCGGGTTTTGCGGAAGCCATGCTGATCGCATCCGGTAGCGTGCTGCTGCAGCCGGAAGCGGTAAGAGCACCGATTAAGATAACTGCACTGAAGTACCGTCTGCCATGCAGTAGGCGGATGTTCATATGGACAACTCCTTAGGTTGTGGAGAATCGAAACGCAGCCACCGGCGCGGCGGGACACTATCGGAACTAGATCGATTGCCCAATACTCTCGCAGTAACAAATTGTGGACGCGTAAAATTTAAAAAGAGTGAACGCGAGATGAGTACGACTTGGCGTTGAGCGGCACGATCTTGCTGCAATTGGCAGGATGATCATGAGAAGCGAACCAGTTCGCCGACGAGACGGTTCAGTGAGGCGACGCACCTGTTCGCGCAGCACAGGGGCACAGACGGCTACTGGCTGCCGCGGCGCTGCTCGCTGGTCTGCATCGCCGGAAGCAAGTAGTCACCCTCTGGTTCCAAGGCAAGTTTGCGGCTAGGGTCGCCTTAGCGCGTGGGGCAACTTGATCGCGCGTGGGACAATTGCGATGCGTCTAAATCCAGGCGTTGGTAACCTGCTGAAGCACCATCTCTCCGGAGTATGGCATGGTTGTTGAACGGCGCGGCCTCCGAATGGACCCATGGCTGGGCGCGATCCTGATCATCGCCGCTTTGGCCCGTATGGAAGATCTGACCCAGCCGCTTGTTGATGCCTTCAGCTGGCGAGAGTCCAGTACCGCGATGATGGCAGACAACTTCCAGACGCGAAGCTGGAACGTCCTCTATCCGGAAGTCAGCTGGACAGGTCCGGGCCCAAGCTATCAAGGTCGTGAATTTCAAATTGTCTCATATCTGGCGGCCCTGCTGTATCAGATCTTTGGCTGGCATGATTGGTTTGGCCGGCTGATTGGCGCTGCTTTTGGCACCCTGACCGTGTTCTTTCTTTACAAACTCACGGAACGCGTATGGGGCATTTGGGACGCTCGCGCGGCAGCATTCGTGCTCTCGATTCTTCCTGGTGCGGTATTCATTGACAGATCGTATCTTCCAGATCCGGCTATGTTGACGTTAATTACTGCCGGAGTTTGGCTATTTTGTAAGTATGCTGACAGCAAGAGGCTGATTTGGCTGATATTTTCCTGCGTATCGTTAACACTTGGGGTTTTAGCGAAGTTACCAGGGATCGCCATAGCTATTCCCCTTATTTATGTGCTTGTGGAAAGAATATCATCAAAACCTCCTGGTATCAGACTTAATAATGTTATGGCTGTGGCATTTTTTGGATTGGTATCTCTGGCGGGAGTATTTGCATATTATGCGTGGGCGATATACATCGGAAAAAACTACCCGCCATATCACGTTGCCGGCAGCGGGTATCTCTGGAGTGACGGTTTACCATATTACGTTAGCCGCTGGTTCTTGATTCCAGAACTGTTTAGTTTGACGACGCTCTGGTACATGACCTTTCCTTTTCTCGTGCTGTCCGCGATTGGCTTGATGCATGGTCCACCGAGGCTGCAGGAACAAGCGCCTACAACCGGACGCTGGTTGTTTCATGCATGGTTGTTTGGCGCGTTCCTGGTATTTCTTTTCGCAGCGCGCGAGATTGTTACGAACCCATGGAATTTGCATGTGTTTAGCGTGCCGCTGGCAGCGTTTGCGGGTCGAGGTCTGATAGTCGCGACGGGTTTACAGGATCCCGATCTAACCAAATTCAAAGCAATGGCCCGCATTGGCGTGGCAGCCCTGTTCCTGCTTCTGCTGGGTAGCCGGCCGGCGCTGGATTACCTTAAAACTCCTTATGCCTACGCAGGCTATGAATTGGGTACTGAACTAAGTGCGCTAACCAAGCCCGGGGAACTGATCATAGCAGTCTCAAGCACAGTGGGAGACCCGGTGGCTATTTACTACAGCAGGAGACGCGGGTGGGTGTTTCCACCTGGCGGGGGACAAAGCGATTGGTCTGTATTCATCGATGACAGCGAAGCGATCGAAAAGTTGCGGGAGTTACGCTCGCAGGGTGCGAAGTGGTTTGGTGTGACTCGGAATGCAAAAGATTCTAAAGGGAGAAAATTTTTCGATCATCACAAGGGCCTGAAGGCATTCCTCGAAAAGAACTCGACACAGGTCAAAGAGAGTAAGAACTATGTGATTTACGAGCTGAAATAGGTGATGAGCTCTACCAACACAACTTTAAGCGATTGCGTGCAGCATATGCAGTCTGAAAATTAGTTCCGAAAGCCTGCTCTTCTGCCAGAACTGGCGGCTCATCGAGTGTCGGGGCGACTGGCGGAATCTGCGCGCCATTTGGTCTCGCTGAGCGTGGCGATGCCGCCGAAGATGATGGCGCCACAAAGCGTTACCGCGTAGAGCGCCATAGCACTAACGACCGCGCTTTCCCACGGCACGCCGGTCCGGGTGACGGCCAGAACCCATGCTGCCTGAGAGGGACCAAGCCCGGCGATGCCGTTGACGGGGAGTGCGAAGGCGAGATTGCTTGCGGCCGCCCCAAGTAGTGCAACAGCAGGGCTGATCCCATCGGTGACCGCATTGGCGCACAGCATCGCCAGCACTGCGAAAGTCAGCCAGATGGCGTAGCTTAGCGCCAGTGCCAGCAACCGCACCGATTTTTTATGCGGCTCGGTGAATCCAGGCGCGAGTCTTCCCGCTATCCCAGCAAGGAATGGAGACTTCAGAGCCCCCTTTCCATGACGCCCGATGGCCAAAGTGAAAATCGCGGGAGCCATCACACAGGCAATGCTGCCGGCGGCAAGCAATAAATTCCCGCCGGCGTTTCCAGCTAGTCCCAGTGTAGCTGCTGCGGCTAGCAGAACTGCGGTGACGCTGGTCAGGTCAAGCAGGCGGGCCGCTAGCAGTATGCCAGTAGATCTGAGCAGTGGCTGGCCGAAGGCTCGACGCATCAGGATGGGATAACTCAGTTCACCAAGCCTGAAAGGTAGGGCAAAGTTGAAGAAGTTGAGCTGAAAAGCGATTCGGATGATCCTTCTGCCCGGCAAGCCAAGGGTGGCTGTGGTCATCACCGCGAAGCGCCACGCGCGCAGCCATTGGACGACGGCGCTCAACACAAAAGCGAAGCCGAGCGGCCGCCAGTCTGCGTTAACCAGTGCATCCTTTAGCGCAGCGAGCGTTTGCGGAGTGACGAGAAGCCAGACGACGGAGATCGTCATTGCCAGCGCAAGCGCCAGAATGGCAAGGCGGCGGATCATTCCCGAGCCAGGTAGTGACCGGCTTCCTGCGAGATCAGATCCTGTAATCTGGCGGGCGCCGAGGAACGGCTAATGATCAATTCAGCCAACATGCCGAAAAGCAGGAGCTGGACCCCAATCACGTCGATGATGGCGCTCAGTAGTAGGAGCGGCCGGTTGCCGACATCTGCTCCGGTGAAAAGCTTCAGACCTATCAGATAGGTCAGGAACAGACTGCCGATAGCGATGAGCAGGATCCCGATGCCGCCGAAGAGATGACTCGGCCGGTAGGCAAAACGCGTGATCATCATCACAGTCAGCAGATCGAGGAAGCCTCTTAGGTAACGCTGTATCCCGTATTTGGAGCGACCGAAGCGCCGGGGATGATGCCGAACGGTGATTTCTGCAATGCGGTACCCCAGCGCATACGCCAGCACCGGAACATAGCGGTGCAGTTCGCCATAAAGCTGGACCGTGTTGAAGATTTCGCGGCGATAGGCTTTGTACCCGCAGTTGAAGTCGTGCAACTGCACCCCACTGACCCATCTGGTGATCCGGTTGAATACCGCAGACGGGATAGTCTTCGATGGGGGGTCGTTGCGCTCCTTCTTCCAGCCCGACACCAAATCGTTTCCGGCTGCCATCATTTCGAGCATGCGCGGCAGTTCGTCTGGGTCATCTTGAAGATCCCCATCCATAGTGACGATGATTTCTCCAACAGCAACATCGATACCTGCCATCAAGGCGGTGGCCTTGCCAAAATTGCGCCTGAGCCGGAGGGCCCGAACTTCGCCGTACTGCTTGGCAAGTTTCTCCATCTCGTCCCATGTGCCGTCGGTGCTGCCGTCGTCGACAAGAATGATGTCGGATATGCCGAGGCCGTTTGAACTGGATACGGAAAGGATGCGCTCGACCAGAACGGGTAGCGAGGCTTCCTCATCCTTGACAGGTATCACCACGCTGATGACGCACGGCTGTTTCCCTTTTACCGGGAATTCGGCCCGCAGATTGACCAGGTTTTCGTTCATGACACGCTCACCTTTTGTAGGAATTTGGGTGTCGCGCCGTCAGGCTCGGGCCGTCGCCCCTTCAGGCTTGTTTGATACTCACCATCGAGGCTTTTGGCGTGCCGGCGAGCGGGCGGCATCCGGTCGAAGAACCGCTCGATCAGGACAATCAGCGCCTCGCGGTTCGCCACGTGAAATTTCGAATAAATATGATGCAGATGGATCTTCGCCGTCCCTTCGGTAATCGCCAGAATCCGGGCGATTTCCTTGCTGGGCAGGTTCCGCATCGCCAAGACTGCGATGTCCCGCTCCCTCTCGGTAAGGGATTCCCACAGCTCGATACCTCTTCTGCGGCGGTAAGTTTCTCGCGCTACGGCCGCATCAATGTTCTCGTCAGGAAACCAGGGTCTTCCGGCTGCTACTTCGTGGATGCAAGCCAGGAGCGTGTCGGCGGCTGCGCTCTTGAGAACAAGCCCGAAAGGCTGGCTGGCCATCACATCGAACATGTCGCTGTCGCTGAGATCCGCAGTCAATAGAATGACTCGTGTAGGCAACTGCTCGGAGTGCACGGCCTTCAGAAACTCCAGCCCGCTGAGACCAGGCAGGTTGAAATCGACAATTGCAATGTCCGGGGCCAGTTCCTTTGCGGTAACCAGTGCTGCCGACCCATCCTGGCAAATACTGACCAGCAGTATCTGTGAATCTTCCGCGAGCAAACCGGAAAGGCCGCGCAGCTCAAGCGGGTGGTTGTCGGCTACGATGACTGTGGCGCGGGTGTGTTGACCTTGTGTTTTAACGGCACCTCGGGGCATTTCGGCCCAATCGAGCGAATGCTGCATAGAGGTCATTTTTTTGTCACCCCCTGGAATTCCTTATGGCCACAGGCATAGAAGTATAAGTAACCATCAGGTTACAAGTTTGAAAACGTCTTCCATGCTTCAGCTATTTCACAGTTTACAGATTGTTAGACGCAGTCGCGAAGAATGTATCCCCTTGTGATATTCCCTCTGGTATATGAATAAGTCACAAGCCTAATGCTGTCGTTAGCGTTACATCCGGAAACTTGTCAGGGAATACATATTTCAAACGGCACGATTGCATCGTCTGACCGGCCGACTCGGACCTCAAGCTTCCCGCCAATTACATGCGCTACGCAGTGTCGGGACGTGCTCCGTTTATTGGGTGAAATCAGGTTCTTCGGGAAGCCATCTCGGGTTGAAGAATCTCCTTCGGAGACCCGCTCCGCCGACCCCAGCTCCCGCAACAGAGTATTTTTCATCGAACAGACTGATCCGACCGGCACCCCACGCGAGCGATTCGAGACCATCCAATCCCCGTTTGGCGGTCGCGATTCCGGGCAGCAGCAAAAGTGAAAGGAGACTTGCTGCTATCGCGGAGCGATAGGAGCGTCTCGGACTCCTGACCACGTTCTCACGGCCGTGCTGGACGACGATAACGAGGAACAGCAGTGCATACAGTGCTGCATTGAGAATGGCGAAGATATAGAAGCCGCGGGTCTCCCCTGCATCGTCAATAAGCAGGACCGGCAGCACGGAAGCGATCGACAGAACACCGTAGGGCGCGAGGACCCGCATTGGCAGTGGATCCACCTCCGAAGTTCCTTTCGGCGTAATGCGGAAGTCCACGAAAGAACCTGTGAGCCAGTCGCGCATGGCGGCCATCGTTCCTGCCAGAGCCCAAGGCCAGCGTGCGAAGAGGAACAAAATGCATTCCCAACTCAGGACCTTTGCGTCGAATGGCCTGAAAGAACCACTTGCCCGCCAGCGATAGGCCATCAATACCAGGACGATGGAAAGGGGCGCGAAATGCAGCAGAAAGCCGGGATAGGTGACGGCAACAAAGTTTTGTTGACGCACAAGCGCGACGATCGGCATTGCAAACATCAGTGCCATGAACAGCGCGAATAGCGGATACCAAAGTTGCGAAAACAAGAACTGGAATTTCAGCCTCCTCGGCAAGCGCGGGACAAATATCGGGGAGTACTTCAGGAGCAACATGACCAAGCTGCGCGACCACTGAAACTCCTGGGTAACAAGGTCGGCAAACGTATGCGGACCATCGCCGTGGGCAATCGCGTCAAGCGCATGGACGCCGCGCCACCCGTGAGCGTTCATCATTAACGTGGTCGAATGGTCTTCGGCGAGTTCTGGCCCAAGCCCGCCGATTTCTTTCAACGCAGCAGTGCGAACTGCGTAGTGTGATCCGATGCAGAGCGGCGCAAGACCTCCATTGTAGCCTGCCTGAAGCGACCCGTGCATACTTGCCTCGGCGTAGAGTCGCCCACGTGCGGACCAGCTTCCCGCTGCATTGCGGTCGCAAATGCTGGGCGCGGAGACGTAGCCTATTGTTGGATCGGCGAAGGGGCGCAGCATCTGGTAGAGATAATCGGGTTCGGGAACATGGTCGGCATCTAGCTGCGCGACGAAGTCGTATCGCTCATAGCCGTACTGATCGTAGAAGTAAGCGAGATTTCCTTCCTTGCAGCGCGTGCGCCGGGGCCACGTCGCTCGGTGATAGTCAGCTCTACCCTTGCGCGTCGAAACGAAAACGCCATGCTCCAGACACCAAAACAACGTTTCCAAAGAGGGATCTTCGTCGGCAAGCCATGTGTCATGCGGCACGTTCTGGGCGAGCATCGCTTCCAAGGTCACAGCCACGACGGAAAAGGGCTCGGAAGGCGCTTTCGTCACCACCATGGCCACGCGGCTTCCCGCAGAAAGGCGTAACGGCCCGTCCGGCCTGCGGCCCCGGTAGAATATGACCAGAAAATAAGCTGGTAGGAGCGTCACCCACGCCAGCACGATTGTGACGGTCAGAAACCCGAAAAAGCCGATGTAGTGTGCGGGTTCCAACCACCAGACCCAGAAATAGATGAGTGTCGCGAACCACACCAAGACCTCGGCCAGAAATTCAATGCGGCGGTAGCCGGTCAGAATGGGCGTCATCAGCGGTTTGGTTGGAAGTTGGTCGGCATCCGGCCTCAGTCCGCCTGTCGCGGGGGTCACGTCTGCGCCTCCGATCCGAAGAATGGCGCGACACTTCGCATTACGGAGTCGAGCCCGGAACGTTCGGGTGAAAAACAGAGTGTCTTACAAGCGGAGGCCGGATCGGTAGGGAAGTGCTGGGAGATCACAGGGAAGCCTCGTATGAAACTCAATCGGCGCCTATTCAGTAATTGCGGCGATAATTTAAAAGATTTTTCCGATCGAAGACGTCAGACCAGTCCCGAGGTTGATAGCAAGAAACCTCCCGCACAGATGTTATCGAAGGAAGCCCGCGTCGCCAGTAATAAGGTCGCGACGCGGTGTCTGAAAATGGGCGCATAAATTTTTGCTTTTGGTTGACGCGGACTGGAGGTTATTATCAACAGCCGAAATCAATATGTATAAATCTGAACGTTGTCGTTAGCGGCACATCCAGAAACTTGTCACCGGAGACATATTTGTAACGCAGTGTGAGCGCGCTGTTCGGCATGGCGCAATGCCACCCACGATATGTCCGGACGCCCGACCCGGCGACTGACATTCCTTAGGACTCTTGATATATATAGGCAGTGCAACACATAGCTGAGGGGCTGACGCATATTGAATCGGATAATTGCAACTACGAGATGGGAACCTTCAAAAAACGAGATGAATCGCCTGCGAAACTGATGGAACAGTCAGCTGGTGAACGACGTCGTTGGCCTCGAGATGCTCAGCCGCAGAATGAGGTTTCTCCGCCGCCCCCGCCCGTGCTCAAACCTCTGTCTTTTTCAACGCTTGATCTGGCGCCGCAATTTCAGTTTGCCGCTTGGCAGGCGCAAATGGCGCCCCTTGTTGAAGTGAAGTTGCCGGATGGCAAATCGCCGAACGATGGTTTTCCCGCCGAGCACACTGCTTGGAATCTCGGTAGCATGCTCATCGTTCAACAGCGCACGCCTCCCCATAGTTATGCGCGTTCTGCCGCAATGCTGCGGTCCAGTTCGATCGATCATTGGTACGTCGCCTTGCCACGTACGGGGCGTGCGTGGACGGAAGTCGATGGCCGCGTTACAGAAAGCCATCCGGGCAAGCTGGAGATCAGATCGCTTGGCCACCCATTTCGCGGGAGGACAACGGAATCCGAAGGCCTCTTCGTATATTTGCCGCGTGATTTATTCGCTGAGGTAGCGGCAACCCTCGACGCAAGGAACAATTCATCTCTGTCGGGCAACTTCGCCAACCTTCTGGTCGACTACATCAACGGCATTGAAGCAAGGTTGCACAGCCTCACGGCTGAAGATCTGACCCGCATCGTACACGCAACACGCAGCATGATCATCGCCTCCCTCGCGCCTCCGGCGGAACATGATGCTGCAGCCGAACAATTGGCGGGCATTGCGCTGATGGAACGCGCTCGCCGATACGTGCAGCACAATCTGAGCGCAGCTGATTTGACACCGGATTCAATGTGCCGGGCCCTCGGCGTCTCACGCACCCGCCTCTATCAGTTATTCGAACCGAGCGGCGGTGTTCTCCATTACATACAAAGTCGCCGCCTCTTTGCCGCCCATGTTGCGCTCAGTGATCCGGCGGACGGCCGGCGCATTGTCGATATAGCTGAAGCTACCGGATTCAGTTCAGCGGCCAACTTCAGCCGGGCATTCAGCAAGGAGTTCGGTTACAGTCCGCGCGAAGCGCGGAATATCGTGGTGTTTCCGCGCCCCGCCCACCCTGTTTCGTTTGCCGAAAACGAGAAAACCTCTTCCTTCGAGGGTTGGCTCAAGACGCTTGGAAGCTGAATTCCAGACCAAGGACCGGCTCCGTCGACGCAGCATCAATCGCGGTCAGCTTATGAAAAGCACCAATGCGGGATGTAGTTTTTTGAGGTTCGGCAACGATTTCGATTGCCAAGGGATTCCGGACGTTCCTCGCACAATTAGCTGAATATCGGGATGGTTGCGGACCTCTATTGTGAATTTCGCCAAGAGGTTTATGCCTGAAGAGTTGAGAAATTCAAGATCCGTCAAATTCAGCGTAATGGAAGCCGGGTCTGAAGCAAGAACGTTCATCATCAACGACAAAACAGGTGTGTAGGCTTCGGAGCTGGCAAGCCGCATGACGCCATCGAAATAAATCTCGCTTCCTTCATTCCATACGCGATAGTTTTCTGTTGTGATTTCCATCTAGTATTTTCGTTTTCTTAGCTATGAATTTTCGAGATTGGAATCGAAGCATAAGTTTCCACGTGAACCAAATCACTTTCGCCGGCCGGGCTGAAGATCCAAGCCAGACGGGTCCCATAGTCGCTCATCAACGTCAGTAATCCAAGACAGGAGCTTGTCATCTCAGGATCCGCGGCATTCGCTTCGATCCGCTGAATCAAGAGCTCGCTTGGGTCGCCAACGGTGATCTCCGACAGAAGGTTTTGGAATTCAACGGCGGTCTCACCATCGACGACGTTCGAAACCTTGACCTTGAAACATCCCGAGTCAATGGCCGCCTCGATCGTGATCTCGCCTGGTGCGCGAAACTTGACCGCATTTTCAATGAGTTCGTTGACCAGATAGCCAATGCTGTGTCGTACTTCCCTGTAATCATCGCGAGATGATTGAATGTGCAGCGCGAAAAGATCTGCAATGAAGTCCGAGGTAGTAGCGCAATGATGCCAACTGAGGTCGAGGGGGCCGTCGAACAATCGCACGCGAGTGGCGCTGTCTTTCATTCCGATTGCGATATCGGTTGTTCCAAACAGCATTGCCATTCTTAGCTGTGCCTCATGATCACGAGGGTGATGTCGTCGTGAATCTTGCGGGTTCCGATATGGGCCATCAGATCCTCGACAATTCCGGTCTTGATCTCCTCGGCGCTCTTGTGATGGTGATCACGCGCACTGTTGCAAAGACGCTCAAGACCGAACAGTTGTCCCTCCTGGTCTTCCGCCTCGGTCACACCGTCGGTGTGGAGCACGATCACGTCGCCGCTGTTGAACGGAATGTCGCGCGTGTCGATGAACCGCGAGATGTTCCGTTCAAGGCCGATCGGCAGGCCCAGATCGAGCGTATCGATACGCTCGACTGCCCCATCCGCCCGGATGACAAGCACCTCCTCGTGCTGGCCCGAAAGCGTCACTCGCCCACCCTCAAAATCAAGAAAGGCCAGCGAGAGATGCTTATTGGCGTTGGTACGTTCTATATTCTTGTAGATCGCTCTGTTCAGCCGATCCAGGAACTGCCGTGGATCGGCCTCGCCAGTCTCGTGGAGTGCGCGCGCGACGGATTGAACCATCAGCATCAACACGCCGCTTTCGAGTCCATGACCGGTCACATCGCCGATGCCGATCTTGACGTGTAGCCCGTTTTGCAACACGTCGTAATAGTCGCCGCCGACTTCGTCAGCCGGTCGCATAAAGGCCGCGATTTCAACTCCTGGGACCACTTCGAGTTCGCTGGCCTTCGGCAGGACCATCATCTGTATTTGTCTGGCAACCGCAAGTTCGGCGCCGAGGCGGAGGTTCTCGTCCCGCAGTTTGCTATTGAGGGCGGAAATCTCTTGATTTGCGCCTTCGAGCTCCTTCGTTCGTTCGTCGACGATGTGCTCGAGGTTTTCCGTGTGGAAGCTGATCTCCTCTGCCATCCGGTTGAACGCGACGCCGACCTCTCCAACTTCGTCGTGCGTCGGGATGCTTACACGAACCGAATAATCTTTCGCCTGGAGCCGTTTGGCGGCTCCGGCAAGCGCACTGAGGCCTGCGGTGATCCGCTTTGAGATTCCGAACACGGCCGCAAAGACGATCAGAAGCGAAATGATAATCGCGATGATCTGGGAGACCAGGATCCGGTTGGTCGCGCTGGAAATGCTCTCTTGCGCTGCAAGCAGGGAAGCATAGATTTCCCGCTCCGGGACGACGAAGCCGAGCATCTGGTTTTCGGCTGTGATGGGCCCGTCGCTGTTCCAGAGATTGACCGCCTCCAGGCGCCGAAGTGCGACGATGTAAGGTTCGGCTTCGCCGCTCTCCCCAATCGAAATATGCTTGATGATCGTCCTGTCGTCGGCAGGAAGTTCGAGCGCTGCGACAGCCGCGTGCGTACTTTTCTTGAGCGAGCGGTCGAGGCCGGTAACGCCTTGACCTGCCGCACCACTCGCAATCTTGAGCCCGAGCGTTTTCTCGCCTTCAGGCTTGATCGCGAGCACATTGCCGTTCGACATGGTGAGAAAACCGAAGCCGGTCTCGGCGACCTTCACGCTTTCGACGATGTCGGCGAGCTGATCGAGAGTTACGTCGGAAGCGACCATGCCGGCGACGTCTTTGCGGTCCTTGGTCCAGAGCGGATGGAAGAAGCTGACGATGAGCTTGCCGGTGATCGCATCGATGTAAGGGGCAGTCGCGGTGATGTTTTCGCCTTTGACGGGGCGCGAATCCGGCTCGCTGATCCACCTCTGCCAGCCTTCGTAGACGCCGGGAAAGAAGAAATCCCAGAAGTTCGCGTTGTTGTGGCCCGGATAGAGCTTGTCAAAGGTTTGCGCCTGATCGGAGTACGGAGTCGTGCGCATGATAGGCGCTGCCTTCGGTCCGACGTAATAGACCTGCAGCTTCCTGGAGCCTGTTGCCATCTGGCTAGGGCCAAAAATATCGAAAGCCGCACTCTCCTGAATGTTGCGGAGAATTTCCGGCTTCGGCCGGCCATCAGGGGAGAGGAGATATCCCCAGACGCTCAAGACCGAAGGCGATCCGTGCGGACTCTGCGTCCAGTTCCCTTGGGGGTCATATATAAGCGGTGCATTGAAATAGGAGTTCGTCGCCAGCGCGTTGCCGACTGCCTCCTTCGCCTCCGGATAATCGATCAATCTCTGCATGGAGCCCGCAAGTGCGGTCACTTCGGAGTGCATTTGGTCGAAGAGAAGATCGGCGCGCAGCCCAGTCGTCTCAATATAGTTCTGGAGGTATTCCTGGCTCGCCTTGGTAAGGCCGCTCTCGATCTGATGGGTTGCGTCGCGGGAAAGCCGGTTCACGTTCCACAGGGCGACGCTTCCGCCGACAAGGAGGTCGAAGAGCACCGCCCCGCCTACAACGATCATGAATTTCGCACGAAAACTGCTCAGCCGGAAGACGGACCAGGGTTTACGCGAAATGGCATGCCAACTGTTCATAGTGGCTTACGTCCCGATGCAGCCCAGATCGGCCAGCCGGCATATCCCTTGGGATGGAGCGCAGCGAAGATATGATCCTGGAAGCCCTGCCGGAACCGTCTGATAAACGCCGGCGGGTCACCTCGCTTGGCCGCCATCTCGCCTGCATAGACATTCTCCCATGCCGCGACGACATCCGCGAAGTCCTGCGGATCGCCGTCTTGATTGGTGACCATGAACGACTCGACTCGAATGTCTTCGAATCCGGCTTCGGCCAGGTATCGTCGGCTTTTGGGGCCGAGCTCGATATCCATCTTGAAGTATGCCCAGAGTTTGGCGACCTCGTTATAGGTCCACTGAATGCTGTCGGCGCGCGGCTCGCCCAGACAATGCGAATTCTTCTCATTGGTGATGTAGACTCGTCCGCCCGGCTTGCAGATGCGGAAGAGTTCCTTGAGGATCAGTTCCGGCTTGTCGAACACCTGCAGGGAGTGTCGGCACGTGACCAAGTCGAACTGGCCTTCGTCGAGCAGCATTTCTGACGCGTCGCCATAGGTATATTCAATGCCGCGGATATAGAAAGCCGCCGCCACGCTTCGCGCATAGGCAAGGCTTGATCTGGAGTGGTCGAGGGCGACAATCCGTGACGGCTGAAACTCCTTCTGGACGAGTACGGCGAAATCACCAATGCCGCAACAGATGTCGGCCATGACGATACCGGATTGCATGCCGTGTCGCGGCAAGATTGTGCGCTCGTGCCGCCAAGTCATCTTCGTCTGTGTGCGGAGGATCGGAATGAACCCGCCCTCTTCAAGGAAGCTCTGCCCTGGATAGAACGCGCTGTCGTACTGCTCGACAGCGATGTTTGGCTCCAGTCCACTCAAACGACCAAATTTTTTCGTCATCCATCCGGCGACGCTTGACGTTATGATCACAAACTTAAGATCGGTTCGGGCGCGACAGGCGTCAATGAGAACCCGCGAGAAGGTTTGGAACGCGGTGTTGTTCATTTGCGTCAGGCGTTTGATGTTCACGTATAGAACGCCGCGTACATGTTCGATCGAGTCCTTCAGCACCGCGATGCTGGGCGCAAGCTCATCAATCGACTGGGGCCGCATTATTCCCGAAATGGAGAACTCCTGATTGTTCAGGTCGTATTGCGCTTTGAAACGTGGGTTAAGGTCGTACGGGTTCAATTTGGTAGGCTTTCGAGCGGAAGATCCACGACGAGCGTAATTGTGTCAGAGTTGATCTCCTCGAATCGAAGTGTTGCATTGTAGTCAATGGCCAGTTCCAACAGTACGATTTCGCGGCTGGGCGCAAGGTCCCCGGACACCGAATTGATGTATCGTTCCCTGAACTCCGCTCCCGCAATTTGCGATATCGCTTCCTGATAGAATTGTCGCTCTTCGGGTATGCATGGAAAGGTCAGCTCTATCCTGTCCGTCTCGCCTTGGCGGGAAACCCTGCATGCCAGCTCACCGCTGGAATGGCGCGTACGAAAGGCAATCTCCAGCAATTCGTTAAACGCGGAGGAAAAGAGGTTGGAATGCTTCATTGAGTCTGACCTGTTATGGCTGATCATTCGTGCCATGTAATTTGATACGTGATCACAGTGTAGCCAAGCCGAAAGGAAATTCTTTATTTCAAAATCGATCTGGATCATAGGTTCAAAAACCACTTGGTCAGCTGCGCCTTGAGAAGCAAGGGTCATCGGCATCTCTTTTTTTCATCGGCGTTTGAGCCGAGCGACGATTGACTGACGTTGTTGATCCGAGGCCACTCTACCTCGCTCCGCTTCCCTCAGTTCCGCCCACGCTGCTGGGTCGGCCGCTGGACCGCCCGATTTCTTCCTCCCATTGCCCGTACCCCTCCAACGGAGACCGCCTGATGAAATCGTGTGTCGCCTCGGCACCGAGCGGTCGCCCAAGGAAATTGCCCTGAAGGCAATCGCAGTTTTCTTTTATCAGCCACCGCGCCTGTCCCGGCGTTTCTACCCCTTCGGCGGTGACGCTTATTCCGAGGCCATGCGCCAAGCCTATGATCGATCGTGCGATCGTTTGACTTTTCCGATCGGTCTCTAAGTCTCTTATGAAGTACCGATCTATCTTTAAGGTGTCGAAGGGAAAATTCTTGAGGTAACTCAACGAGGAGTAGTAGGTTCCGAAATCATCGAGCGAGATTCGTATCCCGAGAACGTTCAGAGTATTCAATATATCAATGTTGTCGATCGTCTGCTCGAGAAGGACCGTTTCGGTTATCTCGAGCTCAAGCCGGTCAGCTCGGATTCCAACGGCATCGATGATCTGAGCAACCGTATCCGTGAGCGAACCGCTGAGGAATTGCGCCGGCGACAGGTTCACGGCGACTGTCAGCGAAGAAGGCCATGTCGTTGCCTGGCGGCAGGCTTGCTCGATAACCCATCGTCCAATCTCGTCCATCAGGCCATCTGCTTCGGCGATCGGTATGAACACGCCTGGAGGGATTATCCCGACTTCGGGATGACGCCACCGTAGCAGCGCTTCGAAGCCGACGACCGATGAAGGAGGTCGAACGAGCGGCTGATACTCCAGAAAAAGCTCGCCCCGCTCCAACGCCATGCGAAGGCTTCGTCTCAGATTCTCGCGTTGCTCGAGCAGGAGCAGCATTGAGCGATTGAAAGTTCGCGCACAGCCGCGCCCATCCGTCTTGGCTGCATAAAGAGCAATATCTGAGGCCTTCATCAGCTGCTCGCATTCGGTAGCGTGCTCCGGTCCGAAAGCAATTCCGATGCTCGCGCCGACGAAGACGGGAATGTCGTTGATCACGAACGGTGTCTTGAGCGCGTCGATCAACGAAGCCGCGAGGCGTTCGGCCTCGGCAGGCTGCGTCTTTCCCGATTGGATGACGGCGAATTCGTCTCCGGCTAACCGATATGCGGATTCGCCTTCCTGCAGCGCGTCCAGAATCCGGATTGCGGCGAGTTGAAGCAACGTATCGCCTGCTCCATGGCCGAGTGTGTCATTGACGGCTTTGAAATCGTCAAGATCGATTTGCAGCAAGGCAGACGGTTCCCTTGATCCATCTACAGATGATAACGTTTGCTGAAGCCGATCGCTAAACCGCCGCCGATTCTGCAGTCCGGTCAACACATCGTGCGTCGCCTGATGGAGGAGCACTATATGCTCCTGCTCTTCAGACAAGGTCCGTCCCCTGTACTCCAGTTCTGCGGATTCGATAATTCCTATTCCATTCGCAGCCCCGAAAACGAGAGCCGACCGAGGCGCTTCGCCCGGCGATCGCCGGAGTTCGACATGCATTGGAGAGCCGCCGCGGCGGACGCGATCAAATTCGTCGATGAGTTCAGTGCCGAGACTGGGATAGATCTCCCATAAGGTCGCGCCCGGTACTATTGCGTGGCCGTAGGTGGTTTTGAGTTTGGATCCGTAGTGCGTCAGGCGGAAGTCCCGGTCATAGAAGGATACAATGTCCGTCGTGTTCTCCAAAAAATCCGCGAGACGAGCTTCGCTGGCAGCGGAAGAAAGCTCCTCCCTCTTCGCTCCGGCACGCGATGCTTTCGGACGTAAGAGCCAACGCCACAAGCGGTGCAAAATCCGCATCTCCTCACCTGAACGCGAAGGTAGCACAACCACGCATGACCATAAAGATGGCACAAACCTTCAAAAAGGTATGCTGTGCATCGCGACTTGCGGAGCAACCCGGCAGACGCCGCCGCACCTAAACCGGCAGACGCCGCATCCAAATGAGTGGGCTACAAGCCGAGTTGGGGTGCGCCGAAGGCTTGCCCGGGCTTGCCCCGGGTATCGGGGGGCGGTTGCCTGGCTTTCGGCGGGAGTTGTCGCGCTGCTTTGCCAGATCAACGGGTCATTCGCCGTCGTCGATGCCGGTACGCTTGTCCTTCTTGGCGGATCTAATTTCGGTGGCATCGATCGATCGTTTGGTCAGCTTCGTCATTCGGGGGAGTTTCCTTGACAAAATCCCCGCGTAAGCACGGCAGGGGGCTTTCAGCCGGTCCGTCGTACCGTCGGCGCTGATCGAATTCAGCGCTCCAGCGGAAACGTAGTTATCAGTTTAATCCACGCTGGGCGCGCCAAAAACTCAAACACTATCAACGAGTTACCTGTCATTCTGGTTGGATCAACCGCCGATCGGGAGCCGGCCCTTCCGCTACGGCTGGAGTCGACCCGACCGAAGTTCTTCCGCGCTCCTCCTGCTAGCTCCCCGGCTTCTCCCATTCCATCAGCAGCGCGTAAGGGATGCGCCTATAGCGCGCCGCCTTTTCGGGATCGCCACCAAGGGGTGGCGGCTCGTCGAAATGGCGAAGGATCATGCCTTGGGCAAGCAGCAGCGACATGTAGCGGCTCAATGGGCGATGCCAGTTGAGGATGCGGATGCCCCGCCAGGCAAGCCATTCCGAACGTTCCGCCAGATAATGGTCGATGCAGTAGCGAATTTCGCCATCGGCGCTTCGCTGCCACCCTCCATCGACCACAGCCGTGTTGAAGCTGTTCAGATTGGCTATCAGAAGCGCTCCGCCGTGCCGCAGGACTCTTGCCATCTCAGCGATGGCCGTTTCCGCATCCGGAATGTCGACGAGGGACAGATAGCTCACCACCAGATCGAAGGACTCGTCCGGAAATTCCAGTGCTTCCGCTCGGCCGATCCGGTAGTCCCCGTCTGGGTCGAGCGACCGGGCATGCCCAATCAGAGCGGCGGTCGGGTCGATTCCCACGGTACGAATGCCGCAGTCCTGCATCATCCGGCAGAACCGGCCCTCGCCGCAACCGACGTCGAGAGCAAACCCGAACCCGCGACCACACACTCTTGCCATCATCGGCGCATCGAGAACGTGTTCTCGGGTGTAGTCGCCTCGGCTTCCCATTGCCGCGATCCAGGCGTCCACCGACTGGTCCCATCCGTTCGACATTGTTTCGCGCCTTTCGGAGCGGTGCGTACCTGCACGATAAAGACTGCAATCGGGGTGAGGCCAGGACCTCCGCACCGCAACCATTGCTAAGCAATCGGAGGCTGTTTTGGTACCGTCACTGCTGGTTGAGTCAACCGAAAAGGATGGACCGACCGGGCGGGCCCGGCCCCCGGCAAAGCGACACGATCGACGGCGCCTCGGCGCCGCCAGCCGGCAGGTCGCTTGCGCCAGTTCCGATCGGGGCGCCGCCGTACGACCGTCACTTCTTGCGGTAGAGGATCATGCCGGCGTGGTAGAGCACGCCGTCGACGAACTTCCCAATTTCGAAGGGCTCGGCTCGCGTGAGGCCGCTGCGTCCCGGCGCAGCGGCCTGCTAGCGAGATCGCCAGGTTCATGAGCGCTCATCGCATCGTGGGCGGCAGTGCACCAATTGGCGCTACTGCTCCAGTTCGGCTCGGCAGATGGCATCGAACTGTTCCGCCAGCTCGGCGAGTGTGACCTTACCCAACCTGTCGGTCAGCAGCCGTTCGGCTCGATCGAGCGGCCATTGTCAGCATCTGTCAGGATTATTTTCCTGAAATTTTCCCCCATCCTTGCCGACCGGAGCGATAATGCCTGGGCTGGAAAGGAGGCGGTGATGGACTGGAATGCGGCGATCGAGAAGAACCGCGAGGCGCTGAAGCGCGTGCTGGCCATGCTCGTCGCCATGGCCGGGCTGCGGGCCCCTGCACCCACCCTGCCGCGCCATCTCCACCGCGCCGTGCTCGGGCTGCTGCGCCCGGCCGAAGCGGCGGCGCGGCGGCTCATCATCGTGATGGCGCACGGCCTGGCGGTGGCCTTGCCGCCGCTGCGCCCGATGCCGAAGCGCATGATCCGGCGCAAGGCCGGCCGCGCCGGAATGCCGATGCCGTCGGAAAACTTTGCGCGGCGCGTCCCGCCGCTGCCGTTGCTCGATCCGCTGCGGCCCTGGAACGGCGGCCGCGCCCGGCCGGTAGCAGCCAGGAGTGTGCCTCGCATCTCGATGCTCGATTTCAATGCGCCGTTCCGCCGCCTGCCTCCCCCTCCGTCGCCGGACGATCCTGTGAACGCGGCGCGGCTGGCCTTGCGCCTGGAGGCGCTGGCCTCCGCCCTCGACGATCTGCCGGGCCGGGCAAGGCACTTCGCCCGCTGGCGGGCGCGCCGCGACGCCGCGGTCGTGCAACAGACGGAGGGTCGCGACGCGGGCCGAATTCGCCGCGTGTGGCCGCTGCGTCCCGGCCGGCCGCCGGGCTGGCGCCGGCGACCCACCCATGACGTGCACGAGGTTCTGAACGTCGTGCACGGACTTGCCTTCTGGGCACTGCAGTCTCCCGACACGTCCTGACCGAGCCGCCGCCGGACGCGGGCGTGTGGGCCGAGGAATTCGTCGTGATGGACGAGGCGTTCGTCGAGACCGGTTTCCAGGTCGACATCGCCAGCCCGGTGGCGTCGCCGCGCCACGTTCGATTCAGAACACGGGCTGGCCCAGGCCCGACACGAGAACATCTCCCTCAACCCGGCCCAGAATGAGCGAGCGGCTCCAATGCCGCAAGTCCGGCGCGCCGTCGCCTCGCTCAGGCGCTTCGAACTTGTCCAGCGGAGCCCAGCCCTCGCCTCCCGCGACCATGACCCGGCCGCCGGCGGCGAGAACCAAAGCAGCCCCGCCAGCGACATCCCAGATGTTTGGGCGTTCGAAATGCGCCGCCTCGAGCAGGCCGGCGGCAACGAACGCGCATTCAATGGCCGCCGAACCGGTTGTCCTCATCTCCCAGCCGCCTTCGTTCGATCGCCCGCTGGCCACGCCCGCAAGACGCCGGCGCACGAGCGGATTGTGCTTCGGCGTGACCGCCTCGCCATTGAAGCAGAGCACTCCTCCCACCGAGGCATGGTAGACGCCAGCCCGCAGCGCATGGCTGGCGGCGCACCAGATCGCGCCTGCGATCGGCCGCCCGCGATGCAGGACGCCGATGGTCGCGGCAAAAAGGGGAAAGCCGTTGACGAAATTGGCCGTCCCGTCGATCGGATCGACGGCCCAGACAAAGTCATGGTCGCGCGCGGGACGCTCGTCCAATTCTTCTCCGATTATGTCGTGCTCCGGAAAGGATTTGGCTAGGCGGGCGCGGATCAGTTCCTCGATCCGGTGATCCGTCTCCGACACCGGGTCCTGCCAGATTTTTTCGGCCTCGGAACTGGTCTTGTAGCGGACGGAGAGCATTCCGCCGAGCGCTGTCTTGATTTCGGCGCCCGCGAGATTTGCGAGTTCGACCGCCGTCTGTTCGATCTTGGCGAGGTATCCTGCTTCGACCGCCGTATCGTGCCGGGATTCGGTGTGCGTGTTCATGCTTCCTCCTGCTTCGCCTTGATTGCTTCCGCCGCGTGCGGAGCCTCCACCGGAAGAAGGATTTCGACGGGCTTGCCATGCACTTCGACTTTGATCTCCGAACGCTTTTCCGGCCGGTCGGGCAGCTCGTCGTCGATGCGAACGGGGGTATCCCGGTGATACTCGATCCGCAGGCGGCGGCCATGAACGGCCGTTGCGGGCGACACAGTCCGATCTGGCGCGATCAGCCAATCGAGCATGTCAGGGCGCTGCTCTCTGCGAATGCAGACCACATCGAAGACCCGATCGCCTGAATGCGCCTCCGGATAGAACGGCAGTCTGGAACCGATATAGCCGATATTCAGCGCCTCCACCGCCAGCAGATCGCCCTCGACCCGGACACCGTCGATGTCGATGTCCACGTCGAGCGGGTCCGCCTTCTTGAGGATGTCCAGCAATGCATCGCGGCCGAGCTGGATCTTCTGCTCGCACGTTGCGTCCTTGTCGACCTTCGTGCCTATCGCCCTTGCGAAGATGCCGCATCCCGCGGCCTCGACGAACGGTTGTTTTCCCCAGGGGGCGGTGACCAGACCGATGTCGAACCGCTGTCTGCGCCCCGTTTCCCATCCCGCGGCATGCCTCCGCATATCGCCGCCAATGCCGAGAGACGTCGCGAGGTTGTTGGCGGTACCCAGGGGGAGGATGGCTATAGGAATGCCGCGGTCGACTATTCCGGTGATGACCTTCCGCACGGTGCCGTCGCCGCCAGCGACGACCACTAGGTCGGCCGTTTCCTTCAGCATTGCCTTGAAATCCGGCCCTTTGGTCGAGCAATAGGTGACGCGGAGCCCGGCGCTGCTCAAGACCGCGAGCATGTCCTTCTTCGAATGATCACCCGAGCCGGCGCGGGGATTGTGAAAGAGCAGCGCGTCCATCGACGTTTAACGGACCAATCCCGATTTCGCTCCCGCAGAGCGAAATATTGCAGTCGGCGCGGCCAAACAAAAAGGGCGCCGCACCGGTGTCCTTTCCTGTCGCGTGACCGGAGCGGCAGGACGGGTAAGTTTGAAGGATCAATCCGCCCTGCAGATCACTTCACTGAACATGCCGTTGCGATTGAACGCCCGGAGATGGTCAAGCGTACCCGCGTCATGCCGCGAGCAGGTTGTCTCCGAGATTGAGACCGATGATCAGCGGGTCATGATCCGACGTGGCAAAGACGTCGTCATTGTAGAAGTTCGGATTCTTGAACTCGCTGGAATAGCTTAGAAGGTCCGGTTCCTGCGCGTTGATATGCCATTCTGCGACGCCGCTGACCTGCCCTGTCAGAGACTGTGTAGCAAGTCCCTGGTCAAGCGTTCCCTGCTGTCCGTCGAAGATGTAGCTGAACGCGTCGTCCTGCCCGATGAAACTGTCGATCAGATCGACATAACCGGCGTCGCGGATCGCGTCGATTGGATCCTCCTGGGCGTAGGAATTGAGGTCGCCGATGAGCAGGACGTCGGTGTCGGTGATGCCGTTCTGGGCGAAGTAGCTGTCGGGATTGCTCGCATCGAGCCATTCCATCAGCTGTTGCGCGGCAGCAGTTCGGGTCGCATTGAATGCGCCTTGCCCGTCCCCCTGATCAGCGTCGGCGCCTGTCCCGGCGCCGCTCTTCGACTTCAGATGGTTGACGACGACGCTGAACTGCTCGCCTGTTCCGATTTCCTCGAACGTCGCGGCGATGGCCGGGCGATTCTGCTGCTGCCCGCCGTCGTCGAAAACAAGGAAGTCGGTCGCGACGAGACTAACTTCGTTGCTCTTGTAGATCAGGCCGGTCGTAATGGCATCGGTTCCGATGAAGCCGTCTGAACCCGGCTCGGTCGGATTGACATAAGCATAACTCACGCCGGGTTCGGCAGCTGCGTTCAGTCCGTCTACCAGGGTCGCGACCGCCGAAGCGTCGCCGAACCCGTTATTCTCCAACTCCTGCAGGCCAAAGACGCTGGCGTCGATCTTGAGCATCGCCTCCACGACCTTGTCGGTTTGGCGTGCAAGATCCTCGGCCGTGGTTGCGCCGCGTGGCTCGAGGTTGTTGGGGCCGGAACCAGCGCCCGAGCCATCGTTCAAAGTTGTGAAATAGTTGAGAAGGTTGAAGCTCGATACCGTCAGCCGTCCGCCGACATCCGCGGGCTCCCCTGGCCGGGCGAGGCCGTTGGTCGTCTCGTCCACGTTGAGGGTGCCGTCGACGAGCATCTTGTATTCGCCGAAGCTGTAGGTGAGGACACCTTCGACCGAGCCCACGATCTCGGCGCCGAGCCTGAGAGTTGGCCCGTTCTCACCGAAATTGTCGCGAGAATCGAGATAGCCGTTGCCATTGTCGCCCGTGGAAGCGGGGATGTAGCGGAATTCGTTAGGATTTTGAGCGGAAGAGCCGTCGTCGATGGTCAGGCGGTTGTTGGCGTTGGCTTCTTGCAGCGCCTGGATTTCGGCGAGTTGGGTGTTCGGATCATAGATCTGGGTCGGCTGGACCTGCGTTCCGGCCGAGACGGTGACTTCCCCGAAACGGTCGAGGTCGAAATTCTCGATGACCGTTAACGGGTCGTCCGTGCCGCTCGTCAGCGTGATCGCCATGCCTTCGTAGTGTTCGAGATTGGCCTCGAAATCCGGGGAAAGCGCAATCGATGCCGATGTCGGCTGCGCATTGCCGTTCGAAAGGGTGACGATATCGGTGACGTCAGTGATTTCGGTAAAGTCGAAATATTCCGTCACCGTTCCGGCGACCTCGACCTTGTCGCCGACCGCGACGCTCGGTGCCCCACCGGTAAAGACGAAGATGCCTTCCGAGGTCGCGCTGTCGCCGTCAGCGTCGCTGTCCTCCTCCTGCAGATAGAAGCCGTCGGCCACCGTGTAGGTCACGACCGCCGAAACGAGCACATATTCGCTGACCAGGAAACTGGCGGTACCGGTGCCCTGGATTTCCGAAATGCTATAGGCGGTCGGATCGCCGCCACCGGTATCGCCCTCATTGTCCGTGCCGGGCGTTTGATCCTCCGGGCCGACCCAATCAGTCGGAGCGTCCCCGATCCGCTGAAGCGAAAGGCCCGCGGTCTCGTTTCCCGCCTCCGTAACGCCGATGTCGGTCGAGGTCGTGCCGCCCGCGGAGCCGTTCGTTGCGGTGAAGCTGCCCTCATAGGACAGGAATTCAATCAGACTGCCGTTCTCGGAGAGCGCAATGCCGTCCGGCGGGCCGTTCTGGATGCCGTTCGAAGGCAGATTCCAGACGTAGTAGTCATACTCGCCGTCGGTCGTCATGGCGAGGCTGGACGCGGCCGCCGATCCATAGGTCGCGCCGCCATTGCCGTTATAAAGCTCGACAAAGAGTCCCGAGACATCAGCGCCGGCCGCGACCCTGATCTCGATGAACTCGCCTGTATCCGTACCTGCGTTGTCGTAATGGATTTCATTGATGCGAGGCGTTGCTGCAGGCGTGACTTCGTCGTCCGATCCGCTGATGGCGATCGTGACTTCCTGCTCGGTCCCGTCATCGCTCACGGCCGTAAAACTGTCAGTCAGGGTCTCACCGTCGCCAAGCGCATCGATAGCAGCGTTGTCATTGTCGAGCGCATAGGTCCAGGTCCCGTCTTCGTTGATGGTGTAGGAGCCGTAGCCGTTGGCGCTTGCCTGATTGCTGACGGCCCGGAAAGTATCGTCATTGTCGACGTCTGAGACGGTAAGGGCGCCGACCGCCGTCGGAGTGCCTGGCTCGGCGTCGGTGCCCTCGGTCACCGAACCGCTGACGTCTCCAGTGATGATGGCTGCATCGTTCACGCCGGCGATCGTTACCGTCACGCTTGCGGCATCCACACCGCCTTTTCCGTCGTCGACCGTATAAGTGAAGGTATCCGTGGCGGTTTCGCCGTCGTTCAGATGTTGGAAGATGTCACCCTGATCGTAGGAAACAACGCCACTCGCAAGCGAGACCGACGCTCCTTTGGTGCTGGTCTCAGAGATGGCCACGACCGTGAGTTGATCGCCGTCGAACTCGCGATCGTTTGCGGTAAGGCCAGCGGAATCGATCACGAGGGTGCCATCCTCGTCGACCGAGGCGATGTCGTCGACTGCGAGCGCGGCATTGTTCCGCCCATCGAGATAGAGCGTGAAGTTGCTTGCCTCGAATCGGATTGCTTCGATTTCGCGGAGGATGTCCTTGTCCCCGTTGGCGTCGGTCACTTCAAAGAGATTGTCGGACCAGCGGGTGATGGCTGGAAAGCTGTAGTCGGAAGTGCTCCCGGAATAGACCGCCGTATCGAAGCCGCGCCCACCGGAAAGGAGGTCGCTGCCCGCGCCGCCCCTGATCTCGTCATTCCCGTCGCCGGCAAGAACTGTGTCGTTCCCGTCACCCGCGTCGATGCCGTCATTGCCGCCGTCGGAAAGGATGTAATCGTCGCCGCCGAGGGCAGAGATGACGTCGTTTCCCTGAAAGCCGAAGATCACGTCATTGCCGCCGGACCCTTCAATGTGGTCCGCCCGGCGGGAGCCAAAATGGAACTTGGGAAAAGAGAAGGGGTAAGACATTTAGTCGATCTCCGGCGGCGATAGGGTACCGCACGGCTACCAGCCGACTGCGACAGCCAGTTGACACGCTCGTGAACATGTCAGCGCGACAGAGCTTTGGTTCACCTCGAAGAACAAGCCGGCTTGAAGTTCTTTTGCGGCCGCAGGGCGCGCTGTCATGCAGGCGTCAAGTAGCGACATTACGAAACATGGCCAGCGACGAGATAGGGGACGCAGCCTCGCCTGGTTCGACCTTGGCGTGTCGACCCAAGCCGACGACGATTTCGCGCATGTTTTGGCAAGCGCACAGGCTGCAGCAAGGGGCACTACGATGAGACTGCTCGTTTGGTGGATCGGCAAGGTGCGGAGCGTGACGGCCGGACTGGCCAGAGCGGTGGTGCTTGCGGCTGCATTGACTTTCAGTCCCTTCGTCCAGGCAGAGCCTATTCGCGGCGCGGGATCGACTTTCGCCGCACCGGTCATTGCCGAATGGGCGAAAGCCTACCAGGACGAACGGGCGGATGGCGGGGAGTTCGTTTCGCCGGACTGGACCGTCGACTACGAACTCGTCGGCTCGCTTGGCGGCTTGATGCGCCTTCAACAGCCGGAACTTGATTTCGCCGCAACGGATGTGCCGGTCACGCCCGCCGAACTCGCCAAGAACGGCCAGCAGCAGTTTCCGATCGTGATGGGCGGCGTGGCCATCGTCGCCAACCTCGACGGCCTGTCGGCACAGCCCGCTGGGACCTTGCGTCTTTCCGGGCCGGTTCTGGCGGATATCTATCTCGGCAAGATCCAGTCCTGGTCCGATCCAGCCATCAAGGCCATCAATCCCGACCTGGACCTTCCCGATCTCAGAATCATGGTGCTTCACCGCCAGGACGGCTCCGGGACGACCTTCGTCTTTACGGAGTATCTTTCGGCGGTCAGCGCCGAATGGAAGACAAGATATGGTGCCGACACCCTGATTACCTGGCCGCTCGGAACCAGCGCGAAGGGAACGCGGGATCTCATACGGGCCGTGCAGGCGACGAAGGGCGCGATCGCCTATGCCGAGTATGGCCAGGTCGAGCGAGCGGGTCTGCCCTTTGCCTCGATCCGCAACAAGTCGGACAAGTTCGTGACGCCGACCCCCGAAGGCGTTCAGGCGGCGGTGAACGCCATCGCCTGGGCAAAGACCGAGCATTTTTTCGCCTCGCTGATCGATCAGCCGGGCGAAGCGGCCTATCCGATCAGCACCGCAACCTTCGCGGTCGTTCCGGTCGCGGGACGGTCGGAGGCCCGGTATCGCCGCGTGCACGATCTCTTCCGCCTGGCTTTCGAAAAAGGTGCCGGGGACGCAACGGCGCTCGGCTATGTGCCGCTGCCGCAACCTCTAGCCGAACAGGTCAAGCAGTACTGGGACAGGGAACCACACGCGGGGAACTGAAATCAGGCGCCGCCTGAGTCATCCGGCGGCCGCCCTTCAGTACCCATCGAACGAAAAGCCTAATCCCGTATCGCCCGGGAACGGCACTCTTGGGGACGCAGTCAGATGGATATAGATATCTTCAAAGACATTCTCGTGCCCGTGATAGGCGGGTTGGGCATCTTCATGCTCGGCCTGGACTTCATGGCGAACGGCATCCAGGCGCTCTCGGTCAACCGGATGCGGGCGTTCCTCGCCAAGGCAGCCGGGACGCCGATCAAGGGCGTGCTGGCCGGAACTTTGATTACGGGCTTAATCCAGTCGTCGACCGCGATGAGCGTCATGGTCGTCGGCCTGGTCAATGCCGGCGTCATCGCTTTGCGACCGGCGATCAGCGTGATCATGGGCGCCAACATCGGCACCACGCTCGGCAACGGACTTATCGCTCTGCCGCTCGGTCCACTCGGATTGATCCTGGCCGGCGTGTTCTCGCTGGTCTATTGCTTCGCCAACAGCGAAAAGATGAAGAACATAGCGCTGGCCTGCATGGGCTTTGCGCTCATCTTCTATGGCCTGAACCTGATGACCGGCGGCCTGCGCCCGCTTCGGAACCTGCCCGAAGTCATGGCGCTGCTGCAAACCCTCACGGCCGACTCTTATCTCAACCTTCTCAAATGCGTGTTCATCGCTGCCGGCGTGACCGCAATGATCCACTCGTCGTCGGCGACTATCGGCATTGTGATGGGCCTTGGCGCCGCCGGCATCCTCGACTGGACAACCGCCGTTGCATTCTCGCTCGGCGCCGATCTCGGCACCACGATCACGTCGTGGATGGCTTCGCTCAACCTTTCGAAGAACGCCAAGCGGACCGCTTACGCGCACATATCGTTCAACATCATAGGCGTTTGCATCACGATCCCGCTGTTCTTCGTCTCCATGCAGGTATTGGAATGGGCCATGCAGTTCTTTGGCGGCGATCCTGCCATTCCGGTGCTGGTCGACGGCAAGGAGACTTTCCCCTGGTGCCGGTCGCGGTCGGCCTTTACTCGACCTTCTTCAACATTTTCAACACATTGCTGCTGTTCCCGTTCATTGGCGTGTTCGAGCGGGTTCTGTCGCGTGTAGGGCGCACGGATGCCGAGGATGCGGAGGACTATTCGACACCGAAATTCCTCGACCGCAAGCTGGCCAGCGACTTTGCCAAGGCAATCCCCACCGTACAGCAGGAAACGGCGCGCCACCTTCAGGCGGGCGCGATGTTCCTCGACATCGCCCGCTCTTCCAAGAAGGCGCCCTCTGATCCTGGCGAGCACTATCTCGCGACCGACATCCTCAGCCGGGACATCCGCGCCTACACGGCCTCTCTGATGAAAGAGGATCTCCCCTACGAACAGCTCGATCTGATCGCCAGCCTGATCGAGGAAGCGGACTTCACGGCCGCCCTGACGGAATCGATGCATCAGGTGGCGCGGCGGGTAAAACGCGAGAAATTCACCGATCCGGCGCGGGCCATCGTCGATGTCGCGCTCAACAAGCTCGACGCCTCGCTGCGCGACATCATGCCCGACTATGGTATTGCCGATCCCGCCATGCCGGCCGGACATGTCAGCTATCCGGAGGTCGATGAGCTGCGCGCGCAGACACTTGCACTTGGCCCGAATGCCGGAGCGGCTGAACGCGGCACGATCCTCGCGTTGCTCGGTTCAATCGAGCGTGCCGAAATTCTGATCCGCCGCATCGATGCCGAACGCAAATCCGTCAATCGGCAGAGGGTTCTGGCACGCGCGGCGCAAAAGCAGGAGCGGGCTAGGCCTATGAACGAAAGCGGCTTTAGCCCGGTTCCGGCGGAGTAATCGAGGCAGTAGAGGCCAAATAAGGGCCACATCCATGTGGCCAGACGGCCTTTCAGCTAAGTCCAACACGTCCCGGAGTGCGGCCACGTCGCCATGGTGCCAATAGGCACGCTTCGGGGTGTGTTCGTCCAGACGGCGCTGGTCGCCCGAGGCGTATGGGGCCTCACCGCCTAGCCATCGTTCCAGTTCCTCGACAGGGTGCGCAACGCGGCGCTGGTTGACGATCGATAGGCATAGCGTCGCTCGACGCCTAGACGCTGGACCAGTTCCGTCAAGAATTTGGTGCCCAGCTTATTTCCCGGGTTGATTTACCGCCGCACTATTGCTTCGGACCGGCCGGCGTTCGCGCCCATCAGTGCATCGGCGGCGGATTTCGCTATTTGTCTATCAAGTCGGAGGCGTGCCGTTCTCGGCTAATACCGCGCCTACCAGATAGAGCGAACCGCCGATCAGGATGCGCGGCGGCGTCTCGCTCTCGTCCCAGGTGTCGCGCAAGAGCATCAGCGCATTGGCGACCGAACTGACCGGCTCCGCCGAAAGCCCGGCCTCCATGGCGCGGGCGGCCAGCTCCGCGTTAGGCACACTGGCGTCGCTCTCGCTCACCGGGACGGTATAGACGTGGCGCGCCATGCCTTCGAAGGCGCGGAAATAGCCGATCTGGTCCTTGGTGTTGATCATGCCGCAGATCAAAAACAGCGGCCGGCTGAATTTTTCCTCCTGCTCGACCAGCGCTTCGGCGATGACCGCACCGGCGCCCGGATTGTGGCCGCCGTCGACCCACACTTCTGCGCCTTCGGGCGCCAGGTCGGACAGGCGGCCCTGCGGCAGGCGTTGCATGCGGCCTGGCCAGGCGACATTTGTCATGGCGCGGTCGGCAGCGCGGTGGCCGGTCTCGAAGCCGGCAGCCTTTACGGCCGCGATCGCGGCGGCGGCGTTGGCGAACTGGTGCCGGCCGGGCAGGCGCGGCGGCGTCAGGTCCATCAGGCCCGACTGGTCCTGGTAGATCATGCGGCCGTTTTCCTCATAGGCGAGATAGTCCTGGCCGTAGAGTGTGACCGGGCAGCCGAGACGCTCCGCCACCTCCACGAGGACATCCTGCACGGTCCCGCTTTCCTGCGCGCCGATCACGACCGGGCAGCCGGGCTTGATGATGCCGGCCTTTTCTGCGGCAATCAGTTCGACGCGGTCGCCGAGGAACGATTGATGGTCCAGCGAGATCGGCATGATCAGGCTCGCCGCCGGCCGTTTTATCACGTTGGTCGCATCGAAGCGGCCGCCTAGTCCCACCTCGATGATCGCAGCGTCAGCTGGATTTTCGGAAAACAGCATGAAGGTGACCGCGGTCAGTATCTCGAACACGGTGATTGCCTCGCCGCGATTGACCGCGGCCGCGCGGGCGATCGTGTCGGCTAGAAGCGCGTCGTCGACGAGCCGCCCGCCGCCCTTGGCCCCCATCCGATAGCGCTCGTGCCAGTTCACCAGATGCGGCGAGGTATGGACATGGACGCGCAGGCCTTCCGCCTCGAGCAGCGCCCGCGCAAAGGCCGCGGCCGAACCCTTGCCGTTGGTGCCGGCGATGTGGATGACCGGCGGCAGCCTGTCCTGCGGATTGCCGAGCTGATCGAGCAGCCGCGAAATCCGGACGAGCGAAAGGTCGAACCCTTTCGGGTGGAGCGCCAGCAGGCGCTCTATTTCGCGGTCAGCGAGAAGCATTGTCATGACGGAATCCCGGTGCGTGATCCCGGATGCGCCGGCCTTTCCGGACTGGGATCACACGATCAACAGAGAGATGATGAAGCCACATTCTCCATCGGAGCGCCGCGGAACTTTATGCAAGCGCGCGCCGGCGCACAACGTCAGCCCGCGGCGTGGAATGTCGCGTCAGGCTTGTGGCCGGACCTCGGCGGGAGCTGCGGCCGGCGGCAGGATCTCCGGCTCCAGCGGCTCCGCTTCCGGCGTCTTCATCAGGATTTTCAGAAGCCGGGCGATCGTCGATTTGAGCTCGAGGCGCGAGACCACCATATCGACCATGCCGTGATCCATCAGGTATTCGGCGCGCTGGAAGCCGTCAGGCAGTTTTTCGCGGATCGTCTGCTCGATGACGCGCGGCCCGGCAAAGCCGATCAAGGCGCCCGGCTCGGCGATGTGGACGTCGCCGAGCATTGCGTAGGATGCGGTTACGCCGCCTGTCGTCGGATTGGTCAAAACGACGATATAGGGCAGCCCCGCTTCCTTCAGCCGGTCGACGGCGACTGTCGTGCGCGGCAACTGCATCAGCGACAGAATGCCTTCCTGCATGCGCGCGCCGCCGGACGCGGCAAACAGGATCATCGGCCGTTTCTTCTCCACCGCGACCTCGAAGGCGCGGATGATCGCGTCGCCCGCGGCCATGCCGAGCGAACCGCCCATGAAGGCGAAATCCTGGACCGTCGCCACGACCGGCAGGCCCTCGATGGTGCCCAGCGCGTTGAGGATCGCATCCTCCATGCCGGTCTTGGCGCGGGCGTCCTTCAGCCGGTCGACATAGCGCTTCTCGTCGCGGAATTTCAGCGGATCGACCGGCACTTTCGGATTTTCGAGAACCTCGAAACGGCCGTCGTCGAAGAAGAATTTCAGCCGCTCGCGAGCCGAGATCTTCATGTGATGTCCGGAGGACGGGATGACGAACTGGTTCGACTCCAGATCCTTGTGGAAGACCATCTCGCCGCTCTCGGGATCCTTGATCCAGAGGTTCTCCGGCATGTCGCGCCGGCCAAGCATCGAGTTGATCTTCGGGCGGACGTAGTTGGTGATCCAGTTCATGATCGTTTTTCCCGTGGTCTGGGTAAAATGGGAAACTATTCGGCGGGTGCAAGGCGGGCCGAGCGGACGCCTTGCGACAGGCCGGTTACCAGCGTCGCGACAGCCTCGGCCGGGTCGGCGGTCTTCTCGCCCCTCGGCCCGAGCACATTGGCCACCGCGTTGACGATCGCCGTGCCGACCACGACGCCGTCGGCGGACGCGCCGATCACCCGCGCCTGCTCCGCCGTCTTGACGCCGAAGCCGACGCAGACCGGGAGATCGGTGTGGCTCTTGATGCGGGTCACAGCGGCGGCGACCTTGGCGGTATCGGCGAGCGCTGAGCCGGTGATGCCGGTCATCGACACGTAATAGACGAAGCCCGACGTGTTTTCGAGCACCTTGGGCAGGCGTTTGTCGTCGGTGGTGGGTGTCGCCAGCCGGATGAAGTTGATGCCCGCCTTCACCGCGGGGAGGCAGAGTTCCTCATCCATCTCCGGCGGCAGGTCGACCACGATCAGCCCGTCGATGCCGGAAGCCTTCGCATCGGCCAGGAACCGGTCGACGCCATGGATATAGATCGGATTGTAGTAGCCCATCAGCACGATCGGCGTCTCGTCGTCGCCGGCGCGGAATTCGCGCGCCATCTTGAGCGTCTTCACCAGCGTCTGCCCGCCTTTCAGCGCGCGCAGCCCGGCGGCCTGGATCGCCGGCCCGTCGGCCATCGGATCGGAAAACGGCATGCCGAGTTCGATGATGTCGCTGCCGGCCTTGGGCAGCGCCTTCATGATCGACAGCGATGTTTCGTAATCCGGGTCGCCGCCCATGAAATAGGTCACGAGCGCCGGGCGCCCTTCGGCCTTCAGCTTCGCCATGCGGCGGTCGATGCGGGTGGTCATGATCAAATCTCCATGCCGAGCATGCCGGCGACGGTATGCACGTCCTTGTCGCCGCGGCCGGAGAGGTTGACGATCACGATCTGGTCCTTGCCCATGGTTGGCGCGAGCTTCATCGCGTGAGCGATGGCATGCGCCGATTCCAGCGCCGGGATGATGCCTTCTACACGCGTAGTCAGCTGGAATGCCTCCAGCGCCTCGTTGTCGAGGATCGGAACATATTCCACACGGCCTGAATCGCGCAGCCACGAATGCTCCGGCCCGACGCCCGGATAATCGAGGCCGGCCGAGATCGAATGACCGTCGAGGATCTGTCCATCTTCGTTCTGCAACAGATAGGTGCGGTTGCCATGCAGCACGCCGGGCTTGCCGGCATTCATCGAAGCGCAATGCTCGATGCCGTCGAGCCCCCGCCCGCCCGCCTCGATGCCGATGATCTTTACGCTGCGGTCGTCGAGGAACGGGTGAAACAGGCCGATGGCGTTGGAGCCGCCGCCGACCGCGGCAATGATCGCGTCGGGCAGCCGGCCTTCCTGCTCCAGGATCTGGGCGCGGGCCTCGATGCCGATCACCGACTGGAATTCGCGCACCAGCTCCGGATAGGGATGCGGGCCGGCGGCCGTGCCGATCAGGTAATAGGTGTCCTCGACATTGGTCACCCAGTCACGCAGCGCCTCGTTCATGGCGTCCTTCAACGTGCCGTGGCCGGCCGTCACCGGCCGCACCTCCGCACCGAGCAGCTTCATGCGGAAGACGTTCGGCTTCTGCCGCTCGACATCGGTCGCGCCCATATAGACGACGCAGGGATAGCCGAAGCGCGCCGCGACCGTCGCCGAGGCGACGCCGTGCTGGCCCGCCCCGGTCTCGGCGATGATTCTCTTCTTCCCCATGCGCTTGGCCAAGAGAATCTGGCCGAGGCAGTTGTTGATCTTGTGCGAGCCGGTGTGGTTCAGGTCTTCGCGCTTGAAATAGATCTTTGCGCCGCCGCTGAGGCCCTTGGCCGAGGAAACCTCGCGAAGATGCCTGGTCAGTCCTTCGGCGAAATAAAGCTTTGAGGGCCGGCCGGCATAATGGGTCGACAGGTTCTGCAATTCAGCCTTGAATTCGGGATCGTCCTTGGCTTCTTTCCAGTGCCGCTCGAGTTCGAGGATCAGCGGCATCAGCGTCTCGGCGACGAAACGGCCGCCGAAAATGCCGAACATGCCCTGCTCGTCGGGTCCGGTGCGGAAGGAATTGGGTTCTGCCGGCTTGTTCATGATTTTTTGCCGCTTGGCTCTCGGGATTGGTTGCGTTTGCTCCTATGGAGCATCCGGCACGCATAAGCCTTTCCGGGGCAAAAAGTAAACTGCCCCGGGCCGATCACGCTGCCCGGTTCGCCTGCGCCGCCCGCACCGCCCGGAAAAAGCCGTCGATCAACGCCGCATCCTTGACGCCAGGCGCGCTTTCCACGCCGGACGAGATGTCGATTCCCGGCGGATTGGTCAATCGCAAGGCCTCGTCGATATTGGCGGCGTTGAGGCCGCCCGAAAGCATGTAGTCCATGCCGGCGTCGAGACCGGCAAGCAGCCTCCAGTCGAACGGCACGCCGTTACCGCCCGGCAGCTCGGCGCCGGCTGGCGGCTTGGCGTCGAGGAGAAAGCGGTCGGCCACGCCGCGATAAAGCGCGATCGGCTTGAGATCGCGCGCCTCCCGAACGGAAAACACCTTCATCACCGGCAGGCCGTAGCGGGCTTTCACCTCGGCGACACGCTCCGGCGTCTCCTTGCCGTGAAGCTGCAGCATGTCGGGTGACATCGCCTTGACGATCGCATCGAGAATTGCGTCGTCAGCATCGACTGTCACGGCCACCGTCTTGGCCTTGCCCATCGCCGCCTTGCGCAGCCGCCCGGCTTCTGCCGGATCGATGTTGCGCGGGCTCTTCGCGAAGAAAATAAACCCGACATGGCTCGCCCCGCCGGCCAGCGCCGCCGCCAGCGCGTCGTCGGTCTTCAGGCCGCAGATTTTGATGTCGAGTGGCATGGCGGGGAAGTGGCACGAAACGGCCGAAAAGTCGAGAACAGCCTTTAAAAGATTGACTTCATCCAGCGGCGAACGCTGCCCGGAAACGCGGCGATGGCCTTCCGGCGCTCAAGCGAGGCAATCGTTCGAAAGTGGTCATAATCGATCGGTGGCAACGGTATCGGGTTGGCCGGTTGCGGCATTTCGATGTCGGAGCCCATGGCAACCTCGCCGAGAAGTGATGCCACCCGATTATCATTTCCATGACTACACATAATCAGTTAGATTGTGACCACACTCGTGACTTAAGATCATGAATATGGCAGCTTCGGACGATATGAACGCCTTCGCGCGCATTGTGGACCTTGGTTCCTTCGCCAAGGCCGCCGAGGATTTGCGCGTCACGCCATCGGCGCTGTCGAAGCTGGTGTCTCGCCTCGAAGACCGTCTCGGCGTGCGGCTTTTGACGCGCACGACGAGAAGGCTGGCGCTGACCTCGGAGGGCTCGCTCTATCTCGAGCGGGCGCGCGAAGTCCTCGAGCTTATCGGTCGCACCGAGGCTGACGTTTCCTCGGCACGCAACAAGCCGAAAGGCCACTTGCGCATCAATTCCAGCACCGGCTTTGCCAGGCAAACCTTGCTGCATGCGGTGCCGGCATTCCTGCAACGCTATCCGGAGGTTACGGTGGACCTCACCCTGACCGACCGCCTCATCGACCCGGTCGCAGAGCAAGTAGACATCGTTATTCGCGGCAGCCCGTCGGCCGGGTCCGATTTGGTGGTTCGCAAGCTCGCAGAGGGCCGGCGGCTGATTTGCGCTGCCCCATCCTATCTGGCGCGCGCCGGCACGCCCCGTTCAGTTGTCGACCTAGAGCGACACAATTGCATCGCGCTGTCGGGACAGTCCCCGCCCACCACATGGCCGCTCGCGGGCGAAGATGGCGGTGTCGTCCTATACCTGCCGAAAGGGAACTTTGCCTGTGACAATGTCGGCATGCTGTTCGACATGGCGATTGAGGGCCACGGCATCGTTCGCTTGGCCGATTTTGTGGTTGGGCAAGCCGTTCGCGATGGTCGACTGGTCGAAATCCTCGCAGATCTCAATCGCTCGGACAGGATCTCGCTCTGGGTGCTGATGCCGAAGGGCCGCTTTCGCTCCCCGCGCGTGCAAGCGTTTCTCGATTTCATGGAAGATTGGCTAAGGGGAGCGAGTGGTGAACCGGGAGTAGCGAGTTCGGAAATCGAACGCTCTTGACAGCCTGCGTGATCCTCCCCCAAGCAGATTTGATGTCGAGTGCCATGGCGGGTAAGTCGCACGAAATGACCAAAAGTTGGGCAATCTGCCGCGTCGCGTGGAGAGGCCAGTCCATTTTGCCAAGGCGCGTTTGACGTTTATCCTGGGCTTGCAGGATGTTGCAGCTGGCCGTGCCGCAGCAACTCGCCGGGAAAGCCGCATGCTCACGCTCTCAGCCGGACCTCTTCGCGCCGCCACCGTCGCGGCGAGCTTGCTTTGCGCGCCGGCTGCGGCCGAAGAGCCGATCGCTGTGCCTGTCGAGCGGGTTGCGTCCTTCAAGGTGCCCGAAGCAAGGCAGGCCGTCGCGGTCGACAGCCGCTTCTTCTACGCGATCGACAATCGTGCGATCGCCAAATACGACAAGAAGACGGGCGACCGAATTGCCGGGTGGAAAGGGCCGAGCGACGGTTCGATCACCCACCTGGACAGCGGCGTGGTGGTCGATGGCAAGCTTTATGCCGCCCATTCCAATTATCCAGGATGGCCGATGGTGAGTTCGGTCGAAATCTGGGACGCTGCGACGCTCAGGCACGTCGATAGCCACAGTTTCGGCATCGACCGTGGTTCGCTCACCTGGCTGGATTTTCACGATGGCGTCTGGTGGGGCGCCTTCGCGAACTACAACCAGCCTCTAGCGCAAGGCCCCGTTGCCGACGGCAACCAGCACACGCAGATCGTGCGTCTCGACGACGAATGGCGGGTCGCCGAGGCATGGGTTTTTCCGAAGGCGCTGCTCGAGAGATTCGGCGACATGAGTAATTCCGGCGGCTCCTGGGGACCGGACGGACGGCTGTGGATCACCGGCCATGACAAAGCCGAGGCCTATGCGGTGACGCTGCCGGAGGCGGGCTCGGTGCTGCGCTGGGCTGCAACCATATCGCTCGACATCGCCGGCCAGGGCATTGCCTGGGACCGCTCGGACCGGCAGGTGATCTGGGGCATCGTCCGCGGCGCGAAAGGCGAAAACCGGGTGACGGCAAGTAGGGTGGCGCTGCCGTGACCCTCTCCGCAAGGGGAGGATAAAGCCTCTCACTCGAACGCGATCGCCTGCAGCGCGCCGCCGTTTCGTTTCAGCCAGGCCTTGCAGCGGTCGGTGTCGGGGCAGAGTTCCTCGCACAATTTCCAGAATTTCGGGCCGTGATTCATCTCCTTGAGATGCGCCACCTCATGCGCCACCAGGTAATTTATCACCGGCGGCGGCGCCATCATGATGCGCCAGGAGAAAGACAGCGTGCCGTCCGAGGTGCAAGAGCCCCACCGGCTGGTCGTGTCGCGGAAGCGGACAGCCTTGGCGCGCCGGCCGACCGCGCTGCTGTGCTTTTCGACCAGCGCCTCGATTTCGCGTTTGGCTTCGCGCTTCAGAAAATCGGCGATGCGGCGCGGCAGGTGCAGCCGGTCGCCATGCACTGTGAGGGAAGGGCCGCTTTCGCTCATAATCGCTGAAACGGTTCCGCGCCTGCCGGGCTCATGGACGATTGTGTGCGGCACGCCGCGCAGCGGGATCTTTATGCCCGGCCTGACCTGCGGCCGGTCCGGCACTTTGGCCAGCCGCTGCTCCAGCCAGCCCTGATGACGGTGGAGGAAACGATCGACCTCGCGGGCAGATATGCCCGGCGGCACGGTGATGCGCAGCCCCTGCCCGCCGGCATCGATCCGCAGCGTCAGCCGCCGCGCGCGGTCGTTCTCGACGATGCGGAGCGGCAGCGTGCGGCCCGCGACGTCGTGCTCCCGCTCCCGGACCGGAGCAGGCTTGGCCTTTGCGAGATTGCGGAAGAAGCCGAGGGACATTTTTGGGAGAATACGTGATTCGAGAGGGGGGCGATATTGCGGCTGTTGGGGAGTAGGAGCCAAACGAAAACGGCGCCGCTTTTCAGCGACGCCGTTCCATCAGTCGGGCTGAGGCGCTTACGCCTCGTCGAGCAACCCGGTGGACGAACCCTTATCTGGGCCTTTGGTAGTGGTCGGCGCGGTCGACTTGTTGCGGTTGGCCATGAAGCGGTCGAACTCTTCCTGGTCCTTGGCGCGGCGCAGCTCGCGGGCGTATTCGTCGAATTCCTCGCGCATCTCGTCGAGCTTCCGGCGCTCTTCGTCGAGGCGTTCGAGTTCCTTGGTGCGCCAGTCGTCGAAGGCGACATTGCCGGTGCGGGCCGAACCGTGGCCCCAGCGATGCGCCTTGTCGGCGCTGCGGCGGCAACCGGCGAAGATGCCGTCGGTCGCGCGGTTCGCGTCGCGCTTGAAGCCTTCAAGCCGGTCGCCCCAGATGATGTAGGCGAGCATGGCGAGGCCCAGCGGCCAGAACACCATGAAGCCGATCACCATCAGCGCGATGGTCGCCGGCGTCCAGGCCGGGCGGATCAATGCGGTCGTGTTCATTTCTCCCGTTCCTTCGGTTGGAGGCAGCCAACCCGGCTGCTTCGATCTCGAAATGGTGGCTGTGAACAAATCCTTCAAGACAAAAGACCCTGAAACCGGACAAGCGGCTGTAATAATTAACTCTTTTTCGTTCGCTCCAGCGCAAGAACGACCAATCCACCCACCAGTCCCCAGAACGCCGACCCGATGCCGAACAGCGCAAGACCGGAGGCGGTGACCGCGAATGCGGTGGTCGCGGCCATGCGCTCGCCCTCGTCCTTGAGCGCGATCGACAGCGCATTGGCCAGCGGCGCCATCAGCGCCAGGCCGGCGACCAGCACGATCAGGCTTTCCGGCAGCACCGCGAAGATAGCCACCAGCGACGCGCCGAACACCGCGAAGACGAGGTAGGCGAGCGCGTAGAACGGCCCGGTTTTCCACCGTTCCGTGGGGTCAGGGTGCACGTCGGGGCCGGTGCAGATCGCCGCCGAGATCGCCGCCAGATTGGTGGTGAGCGCACCGAACGGCGCGGAGATGAGCGAGAACAGCCCGGTCACCGAGATCAGCGGTCCAGGCTCTGGGTGGTAGCCCGCGGCGCGCAGAACAGCCAAGCCAGACAGGTTCTGCGAAGCCATGGTGACGAGATAGAGCGGCAGCGCCAGGCCGATGATCGCGGTCGCGGAAAACTCCGGCGCAATCAGGGTCAGCGTCGAAAGTTCAGGCGGCGGTATGCCGCCGACCCTGCCGGTCAGGAATGCCGCGAAACCGCCGCCGATCAGCACTGCCAGCACCGACAGCGCCGGATTGTAGAGCCGGATGGCGAAGAAGGCCGCGATCAGCGGCAGGATCAGCGCCGGGTCGGCCGGGATCGTCTTCACCGCGCCGATGGCGAAGCTGACCACGATGCCGGCCAGCATGCCCGAGGCGACCGAGGCGGGAATCTTTGCGATGAGCCGGGTCAGCGGCTTGAACAGACCGGTGGCGATCAACAGCACGGCGGTGACGATGAAGGCGCCGACCGCGTCGTTCATCGAAAAGCCGCTGCTCGCCGCGACGAGTGCTGCGCCCGGCGTCGACCAGGCGCTGATCACCGGCATTTTCGTGCGCCAGCTAAGCCACGCCGTCTCGAAAGCCATCGCCAGGCAGATGGCGGTGACCCAGCTCGCCGTCTGCTCGCGGCTGGCGCCTACCGCGTCCGCAGCGGCGATGATCAGTGCCAGCGTGCCGCCAAAGCCGACAATCGCCGCGACGAAGGCGGAAACCGGGATCGATACGCGCATACTCTATCCGCCCGACTGGGCCAGGATGGCCTCGACCGCCCGGATCAGCAGGGCAAGGTCCTGCGGCCGCGACAGGCGGTGGTCGCCGTCGGGCACCAGCGACAGGGTCACGTCGTCGGACGGCATGCAGCCAACGAGCTTCAGCGCGTGGGCGTGCGGCACGTCCTTGTCCTTCAGTCCCTGCAGGACGTGCACCGGGCAATGGGTGTTGATCGGCCCTGTCATGACGCGGTTTTCGCGCCCGTCCTCGAACAGCGCCCGCGTATAGACATACGGCTGGTCGGAATAGTCCGACCGCACTTCGAAAAAACCCTTTTTGTCGAGGTCTCGCCGCTGCGTCTTCTTCAGCTGCGGCTCAAGGAGTTCAACGGTGAAATCGGGCGCTGGCGCTAGAAGCACGAGGCCGGCGATGCGCTCGCCCTCGCCCGCCTTGCGCAATTCCTCGATCATCCGGAGCGCGATCCACGCGCCCATTGACGAGCCGACCAGGATTTGCCGGCCGGCGCTGAAGCGGCGGAACACGGCGAGGCTTTCGCCGACCCATTTCGAGATTGTGCCGTAAGCGAAGTCGCCGCCGGATTCGCCGTGCCCGGAATAATCGTGACGCAGGAAGGCGCGGCTGCTGGCCGCTGCCCATTCGTGCAGCGCCTCGGCCTTTGTGCCCAGCATGTCGGAGCGGAAGCCGCCGAGCCAGACGACGCCGGGTTCGCGGCCGGCGACGTGCCTGACCGCGATCGCGGCGCCGTCCACCTCCTGGAAATCCGGACTGCCTGTCGCCATATGATGCTCCCTCGGGTGCAAGCTTTGTGGCACAGCTCTTTTCCCGCGAAAAGTCCGAACCATGCCACCGACCCGACAGTCGACGCGGCCTTTTGGTTTCTGGTGATTTTTCAGAATCGCTGTGCTATTGACTCGGCCCGCATAGCGCCGACATAGGCGCAACCGACTAAATCAAGAACGTAAACGGCTCGAGGAGACCACGACCATTCGCAGACCTTTTAAAGCAGCGGCGCCAACCAAGGAAGGCCCGCGCTCCAACCAAGATATCCGGGTTCCCCGGGTTCAGCTGATCGATGTAGACGGAAGCAATCGCGGCGAGGTGTCGATCAACGACGCCCTTCTGGCCGCCGAAGAGGCAGGTCTCGATCTCGTTGAAATCTCCCCCAATGCAGTGCCGCCGGTCGTCAAGATCCTCGACCTCGGCAAGCTGAAATACGCCAATCAGAAGAAGGCCGCCGAGGCGCGCAAGCACCAGAAGGTCATCGAGATCAAGGAGATCAAGATGCGGCCCAACATCGACACCCACGATTACGAGGTGAAGATGCGGGCGGTGCGGCGCTTCTTCGAGGAAGGTGACAAGGTCAAGCTGACGCTGCGCTTCCGCGGCCGCGAAATGGCCCATATGGAACTCGGCATGCAGCTCCTGAACAAGGTCAAGGAAGAGGTCGCCCCCATCGCCAAGGTCGAGGCGGAGCCGAAGCTCGAAGGCCGCCAGATGATGATGGTGCTGGCGCCGCGCTAGCGCCGACGCTGGCATCGACGATGGCTAGAGGCCGCTTCGGCGGCCTTTTTGTTTTGCCACGATTTCTCCGCAACTTGCATCGACAAGTGCTGATTGCCGTCGCATTCCGCCCGGCCAAGGGAAATCAAACGTCATGGCCGCTGCGGCGCGTTCTCCGATTGAAAAGTCGTTCGATGAAATGGGCCGCTATCAGCGGCACCGACGCCTCCTGCTGGCGCTGCTGATCGGCGCTTTTTGCATTTTGCTGGTCTTCGGCGGCTCTTTGCACGATGAACTGGGGCATGAGCGCATAGAGGCGCACGGGATCGCCCTGATACTGATCGGGATCGGCGGCCGGCTCTGGTCTATCCTCTATATCGGCGGTCGCAAATCCGCGGAAGTGGTCGCCACCGGTCCTTATTCGGTGATGCGCAATCCGCTGTATTTTTTCTCCACGATAGCGGCCGCCGGGATCGGCTCCCAGACCGGCAGCGTGATCGTCGCGGTGGCGTCGGCGGCTTTGTGTGCCGCCGCGTTCTACATCGTCACACTGCGCGAGGAACGGCATTTGATTACCGTACTCGGGGCGCCGTACAAGGACTACATAACGCGGGTGCCGCGGTTCTTTCCCAATCCCCGGCTTTTCCGCGATCAGGCCGAAGTCACCTTCACACCGCGCATTTTCAATCATACGCTGATCGACGGACTGGCTTTTCTGATCTCCATACCCTTCTTCGAACTGGTGGAGAGTGGACAGGAAGTCGGGGTCATACCGGTGCTGTTCTGGTTGTACTGACCACCCGCGCTTTTGCGGGCTATTGCACAAAGGCAAGCTTGCTGGTAATAGCGCCGCGTTCAGAACCGTCCGGCAGGGCATGCCGTGGCGGTTCGCAATGCTTTTCGGGCTTGGTCTGCCCGAAGCACAAAAAGCGCAATCAAGCGCACCCATACGGAGAGCAAAATGCCCAAGATGAAGACCAAATCCGCTGCAAAGAAGCGGTTCAAGATTACCGCGACCGGAAAAGTGCTGTCGGCTGCCGCCGGCAAGCGCCACGGCATGATCAAACGTTCAAACAAGTTCATTCGCGATGCCCGCGGCACCATGGTTCTCGCCGAACCGGATGCCAAGAAGGTCATCAAGAATTTTCTGCCGAACGGCCTCTGAGCCCCGGCCACAACGTTTAAGGAGATCATGAAATGGCACGCGTAAAAAGGGGCGTCACTTCCCACGCCAAGCACAAGAAGGTCTTGAAGGCCGCCAAGGGTTTCTATGGCCGCCGCAAGAACACCATCCGCATCGCCAAGCAGGCGGTCGAAAAGTCGCTGCAGTACGCTTACCGCGACCGCAAGAACCGCAAGCGCAATTTCCGCGCTCTCTGGATCCAGCGCATCAACGCCGCGGCGCACGAGCACGGCCTGACCTATGGCCGCTTCATCGACGGGCTGAATAAGGCCGGCATCGAGATCGACCGTAAGGTCCTGTCCGACATGGCCATCCATGAGCCGCAGGCATTCGCCGCGCTAGTGGCGCAGGCCAAGGTCGCGCTAGAATATCTGAAGAACACCACGCCGAACGCTTTTGAAAGCGCTGTCGCCTAAGACCAGCGCTTCCCAAGCTTTTCGGCACTTGATTTGGGAAACCCGCGCTGGCACGGCTGGCGCGGGTTTTTCTTTGAGCTGAAAAAGGGCCAGTCATTACAGACTGATCGCCAGATGGCAGTTATCGAACCAAGCGGATCAAAATCGTGAACGAGACCATAAGCAATCTCGATACGCTCGAAGCCTCGCTGATGGCGGAGATAGCGTCGGCGGCCGACGAGCAGACCATCGAGGCGGTGCGCGTTTCCGCCCTCGGCAAGAAGGGCTCTGTGTCCGACATGCTGAAGACACTGGGCTCGATGAGCCCGGAGGAGCGGCAGTTGAAAGGCCCGGCGATCAACGGCCTTAAGAACCGCGTCACCGAAGCGCTCGCTGCCCGCAAGGCCGAACTCAAGGACGCCGCGATCTCGGCCCGGCTGATCGCCGAAAAGGTCGACGTGACGCTGCCGGTGCGCCAGTCGCCGGCCGAGCGCGGCCGTATCCATCCGATCAGCCAGGTGACGGATGAGATCACCGCGATCTTTGCCGATATGGGTTTTTCGATCGCCGAAGGTCCGGACATCGAGACCGATTATTACAACTTCACCTCGCTGAATTTCCCGGAAAGCCATCCGGCGCGCGAAATGCACGACACCTTTTTCTTCAATCCCGACGAAAAGGGCGAGCGCAAGCTTTTGCGAACGCACACCTCGCCGGTGCAGATCCGCACGATGGAGACGCAGAAGCCGCCGATCCGCATCGTCATTCCGGGCAAGACCTACAGGCAGGATTCCGACGCCACCCATTCGCCGATGTTCCACCAGGTCGAGGGCCTGGTCATCGACAAGACGGCGAATGTCGCCAACATGAAGTGGGTGCTGGAAGAGTTCTGCAAGGCGTTCTTCGAGGTGCCGAGTCTGAAAATGCGCTTCCGGCCGTCATATTTCCCGTTCACCGAACCGAGCCTCGAGGTCGACATCCAGTGCGACCGCTCGCGGCCGGGCGAAGTGCGCTTCGGCGAAGGCAATGATTGGCTGGAAATCCTCGGCTGCGGCATGGTGCATCCGAACGTGCTGCGTTTCGGCGGGCTCGATCCCGACGAATACCAGGGTTTTGCCTGGGGCATGGGCATCGACCGGATTGCCATGCTGAAATACGGCATGCCCGACCTGCGCGCCTTCTTCGACGCCGACGTGCGCTGGCTGTCGCATTACGGTTTCAGGCCGCTGGATTTGCCGACGCTGTTCGGGGGTTGAGTCAGTGACGCAGCCGGCGGTCCCCTATGCCTCCGTGGTAACCTTCTCCTTTGGCGACTCACCCGCAATGGCGGACGAATTGCTGGCGCTGGTGCTCGCCGGAAGGAAGACCGCGACCTGCGGGGCGCTGCGGGATTTCCCGGAAGGAAGCCCAGACCGTCCCGTGGTCGGCCGCCGCGATGTCGTCCTGGACGGTCAAGGCCGCCGCGCCGCCGTCATCGAGACGGTCGAGGTGACGGTGTGCCGCTTCGACGAGATCGATGAAGCCTTTGCGTATGACGAGGGAGAGGGCTTCCGGACGCTCGTCGACTGGCGGTCTGGCCACCAGGGCTATTTCGAGCGCAACGGCGGCTTCTCGCCCGACATGGACCTGATCTGCGAGCGGTTCAGGCTGGTGGAGATTCTCGATCGCGCGGCAGCCGCCGGCTCAGGCGAAGACGCTCCGGCCGGAGAGACGGCATGAGCGACGCGACGCGCAGCCAAACGCTTCACACCGGCGGATGCCGCTGCGGCGCGGTGCGCTTTGAGGCGTCCGCCGAGCCGCACCATGTCAGCTACTGCCATTGCGCCGACTGCCGCCGCGCTACCGGCGCGCCGGTGTCGGCATTCGCAGGCTTCATGGAGGATGAAGTTACGATCGCAGGCGAGACGTTGCGAACATTCGAGAACGGCCCGGTGAAGCGCAGCTTCTGCGGGAAATGCGGTTCGCCGATCGCCTATGCCGACGAGCGGCTGGCCGGACGCATCTATTTCATGCTCGGCGCGATGGACATGCCCGCCTATTTCAAGCCGACGCTGCACGCCTATGTGCGCGAGCAGCTTCCTTTCGTGCATATGCCCGACGGGCTGCCGCGTCATTTGACGACAAGTGTTCCAAGACCTGACGGAAGACAGACATGAAATTCACCCTCTCCTGGCTGAAAGATCATCTCGAGACCGATGCGACGCTCGACGAAATCGTCGAGCGGCTGACCTCGATCGGGCTGGAAGTCGAATCCGTCGACGACAAGGCGGCGCTGAAGCCCTTCGTCATCGCCAAGGTACTGACCGCGCAAAAACATCCCGACGCTGACAAGCTGCAGGTGCTGACCGTCGACACCGGCGACGGCCGTCCGCCTGTGCAGGTCGTGTGCGGCGCGCCCAATGCGCGGGCCGGGCTGGTCGGCGCCTTCGCAGCGCCCGGGGCTTATGTTCCCGGCATCGACACGACGCTGGCGGTCGGCAAGATACGTGGCGTCGAAAGCCACGGCATGATGTGCTCCGAACGCGAGCTGCAGCTTTCCGACGAACATACAGGCATCATCGACCTGCCGGCAGACGCGCCGGTCGGCACGTCCTTCGCGGCCTATGCCAAGCTTGACGATCCGGTCATCGAGATCGGCCTGACGCCCAACCGGCCGGACGCGACCAGCGTCCATGGCATTGCGCGCGACCTCGCCGCCTCCGGTCTCGGCCGGCTGACCGGCGGCGCGATCATGCCGCATGCCGGCAACGGCATGTGCCCGGTCAAGGTGAAGCTCGACTTCGGCGACACGCCGCCGCTCTGCCATGGCTTCGCGCTGCGGCTCGTCAGGGGCGTGAAGAACGGGGCTTCGCCGAAGTGGATGCAGCAGCGCCTGATCGCCATCGGCCTGCGCCCCATCAACGCGCTGGTCGACATCACCAATTACATCACCTTCGACCGCGGCCGGCCGCTGCACGTCTTCGACGCGGCGAAGGTCAGCGGCAATCTCACCGTACGGCGCGCCGTGGCGGGTGAAAAGGTGCTTGCGCTCGACGGCCGCGAATACGCGCTCACGCCAGACATGTGCGTCATCGCCGACGAGAAGGGCATTGAATCCATCGCCGGCATCATGGGCGGCGAGCATTCGGGCTGCGACGAGAACACCACCGACGTGCTAATCGAATCGGCGTTGTGGGAGCCGCTCAACATCGCCCGCACTGGCCGCGATCTCGGCATCATCACCGATGCGCGCTACCGCTTCGAGCGCGGCGTCGATCCGGAATTCATGGCGCCGGGGCTGGAGCTTGCAACCAAGCTGGTGCTGGAGTTCTGCGGCGGCGAGCCGACGGAAGAGGAAGTGGTCGGCTATGCCGGCCACACTCCGAAAATCGTCTCGTTCCCGGTTTCGGAGGTGAAGCGGCTGACCGGCATCGATGTCCCGAAGGAAGAAAGCCTCGACATACTGTCGCGGCTCGGCTTCACGCCGCAGGCGTCGTCGGGCGAAATCGTGGATGTAAAAGTTCCCTCCTGGCGGCCGGATGTCGACGGCAGGGCCGATCTGGTCGAGGAAGTCATGCGCATCCACGGCGTCGACAACATCGCGCCGCAGCCGCTGGTCAGCCACGATGCGGTCAACGGCAAGATTTTGACCACACTGCAGATCCGCACCCGCGCGGCGCGCCGTGCGCTGGCGGTCCGCGGCATGATGGAGGCCGTCACCTGGTCGTTCATTCCGGCCAAGCACGCGGAGGCGTTCGGCGGCGGCCGGCCGGAGCTGAAGCTCGCCAATCCGATCGCGGCCGACATGTCGGACATGCGGCCCTCGCTGCTGCCGGGGCTGATTGCGGCTGCGCAGCGGAATGCGGACCGGGGCTTGAGCGACGTCGCTCTGTTCGAGGTGTCTGGGACCTATGAAGGGGCCGCGCCCGAACACCAGCGCCGGGTCGCGGCAGGCGTCCGCCGCGGCACGGCCAAGCTCGAAGGTTCGGGCCGCCACTGGGCCGGCAATGCCGGCGCGGTCGGCGTGTTCGACGCCAAGGCCGACGCGCTTGCGGCGCTGGAAGCCTGTGGCGCGCCGGTGGACAAGCTGCAGATCGAGGCCGGAGGCCCGGCCTGGTATCATCCCGGCCGCTCCGGCACGATCAAGCTCGGCCCGAAGACAGTGCTCGGCCATTTCGGCGAGTTCCATCCGAAGACGCTGGAGGTGCTCGACGTTTCGGGGCCGCTCTGCGGCTTCGAAGTGTTCATCGACGCCGTGCCGGAACCCAAAGCGAAGCCGACCCGGACCAAGCCGCGGCTGGACCTGTCGCCGTTCCAGGCGGTGAAGCGCGATTTCGCCTTCGTGGTCGACAAGGCCGTCGAGGCCGGCGCGCTGACCCGCGCCGCGGCCGCCGCGGACAAAAAACTGATCGCCGGCGTTTCCGTGTTCGACATCTTCGAAGGCGCGTCGCTCGGCACGGGAAAGAAATCCGTGGCCATCGAGGTCTCGATCCAGCCGGTCGAAAAGACGCTGACCGACGAGGATTTCGAGGCGCTGGCCGGCCGCATCGTCGAGAACGTGAAGAAGCAGACCGGCGGCGTGCTGCGGGGCTAGCCCGCAGCCCATCGCTCTCTTTACCGGTTGGTCTGTGCCATCCCTTCGTCCTTGTAGCGCATGCCGGCAATCTGGTCCGGCGAGATCAGCGCGCCGATCTCGGCACTCTCGGCGGCGCTCAGCATGATGTCTGCCGCCGCCACGTTCGCTTCGAGATTGGCGATCTTGCGCGAGCCGGGAATTGGCACGATGAAATCGCCCTGGTGCAGCACCCAGGCGAGCGCGAGCTTCGCCGCAGTCGTGCCCTTGTCCGCCGCAAAAGCCTCGAGCCGGGCCACTGCCTTCAGATTGCGCTCGAGATTATCGGCATCGAAACGGGGAAGGCCCCGCCTGAAATCGTCCGCGCCGAGTTGGTCCGTCGATTTGATTGCGCCTGTAAGGAACCCTCGACCGAGTGGACTGAACGGCACGAAGCCGATGCCGAGTTCGCGGCATACGTCGAGAACCCCTGCCTCCGGATCGCGCGTCCACAACGAATATTCACTTTGCACGGCGGCGATCGGATGGACAGCATGCGCCTTGCGGATGGTGGCGACCCCCGCCTCCGACAGGCCAAGCGTGCGCACCTTGCCTTCGCGCACCAGCTCGGCCATTGCGCCGACCGTGTCCTCGATAGGCACCTCCGGATCGACCCTGTGCTGGTAGTAGAGATCGATCACCTCGACGCCCAGTCGCTTCAATGAGGCTTCGGCCGCGGTGCGGACATGCTCGGGCCGGCTGTCGAGACCCGGCGCCTGCTTCGGCCCCTCATCTGTCTCGACGATGTTAAAGCCGAACTTGGTGGCGATCGTCACCTTGTCGCGCATTGGCCGCAGCGCCTTGCCTACCAGCACCTCGTTGGTGAAGGGGCCATAGACTTCCGCCGTGTCGAAAAGCGTCACGCCGAGCTCGACGGCTCGATGCAGCGTCCTGATTGCGTCCTTCTCGTCCTGGCCGCCATAGGCATGGCTCATGCCCATGCAGCCCAGGCCGACCGGAAAGACGGAGAGTTGAGAACCAAGTTTGCGCGGTTTCATCGGCTGTCTCCTTTATGCTGGAAGCCAAGCCCCGAAGAAGCGTAGGGGCGCAACGATGCTTTGCCCAGCCGCATAACTTGGCAGCTGCATTTTTCGGGCAAAGCTTGCGCTTGCGGAGACGCTTTGTCCGTACCGATCGCCAGATGTTGCGGCGCGCCGCGCGAATCGCTTTCAACGGAGCGATGGATCATCTTCGGTTTTCCGGGCTGGATTTCGAGAAGCAGCGCGCAATCCTGATCGACATTCTGAAAGCCGACACCTTGACCCGGTCGGCGCTCAAGCGCGCCCGCGATTTCGACCTGGCCGACTGGATGATCGTATCGGGCGCCATTTACAACACGGTATGGAACAGCCTTACCGGAAAGCCGTCAGGCTACGGCATCAAGGACATCGACCTGTTCTATTTCGATGCTTCCGACCTGTCCTGGGAGGCGGAGGACCTCGTCGTCAAGGCCGGCGAGGCGCATTTCACCGAGTTGCCGATTGCGGTCGGAAATCCGTAATCAGGCGCGCGTGCATCTCTGGTATCCGGAGCGTTTTTTCGGCCGGCAATGCCCGGCCTATCGATCCTCGTCTCATTCACTGAGCTATTTCTCATCCAAAACCCATGCAGTGGGTGTTCGCTTGGCAGGCACCGGCGAGTTCGAGGTGACGCGCCATTCGGCCTCGACGATATCTTTTTCCTTTCGGATCGTGCCGAACCGCGTGATCGACAACCGGGTGACGCACGAGGAAAAGGCCGCGCGGGCGAAACAGCGGTGGCCGGAAATCAGCGTAGTGCCCTGGTAGGCCATTGCACCCCGGTCGGCACACCGTTCATGCTGGCTGGACGCATCGTCCAAACTGGGTGAAAGGAACATCCATGTCTTCTTCCGTCCGCACGACCGTATTGCCCAATGGCGCCAAAGTGCCGGTGCTCGGCCAGGGCACCTGGAAGATGGGCGAGGATCGCAGGCGCCGCGCCGATGAGGTCGCAGCGCTCAGGCTTGGCGTCGATCTCGGCATGACGCTGATCGATACGGCCGAGATGTATGCGGACGGTGGGTCGGAGGAGGTCGTGCGCGAGGCGATAGGCGGCCGCCGCGACGAGGTGTTTCTGGTCAGCAAGGTTTTGCCCTCCAACGCTTCGCGAGCCGGCGTGGCCCGGGCCTGCGAGCAAAGCCTGAAGCGGCTCGGAACCGACCATATCGAGCTTTACCTGCTGCACTGGCGCGGCGGCGTGCCGCTTGCGGAAACGGTCGCGGCTTTCGAAACGCTGAAGAGCCAGGGCAAGATCCTTGGCTGGGGCGTCAGCAATTTCGACATGGACGACATGGAGGAACTGGCCTCCGTGCCGGGCGGAGAATTCGTGCAGACGAATCAGGTGCTCTACAACCTTTCCAGCCGCGGCATCGATTACGACCTGCTGCCGAGATCGGCGAGAGACGGCGTCCCGATCATGGCCTATTCGCCTGTCGGACAGGGCGGCTTGACCCGCGACAAGCGGCTGGCGGCGATCGGCGAGAGGCATGGAGCCACCGCGGCGCAGATCGCGCTGGCCTGGACGCTGCGCCACCCGCAAGTCATAGCCATTCCTAAGGCGGCTTCGCTCGGGCATGTGCGCGACAACCGCGCAGCGCTTGACATCGAGCTGACGGAAGCCGACCTCGCCGAGCTTGACGCAGCCTTCCCGCCACCCAAGCGAAAACGGCCGCTGGAGATGGGTTGACCGCCTTCCATTTCTCGCGGCTAGCGGCTAAGAATTGTCAGACAAATACGAGGAGGGTTACATGTTTCGCTGGGGTATCCTGTCGACGGCCAAGATCGCGCGCGAGCAGCTTTTGCCGGCCATGGCCGATGCGGAAAACGGCGTCGTCTCGGCGATCGCCAGCCGTGATCTGGGCAAGGCCCGGGCACTGGCCGACCGGTTCGGCGCGCCGCATGCCTTCGGCTCCTACGAGGAGATGCTGGCTTCGGACGTGATCGATGGCGTCTATATCCCGTTGCCGACTTCGCAGCATGTCGAATGGACGCTGAAGGCCGCCGAAGCCGGAAAGCATGTGCTTTGCGAAAAGCCGATCGCGTTGAACGCGAAGGACATCGACCAGCTGATCGAGGTTCGCGACCCGCAAAAGGTGCTGATCTGCGAAGCCTTCATGGTGTTCTACCACCCGCAATGGGCGAAGGTGCGCGACCTGGTCGCCGAGGGCGCGATCGGCAGGCTGCGTCATGTGCAGGGCGCGTTCGCCTATTTCAATGTCGACCCCGCCAACATGCGCAATCAGTTGTCGCTCGGCGGCGGCGCGCTGCCCGACATCGGCGTCTATCCTACGGTCGCGACCCGCTTCGTCACGGGCAAGGAGCCGGTTCGCATCCAGGCGACGGTCGAGCGCGACGAGAAATTCGGCACCGACATCTATTCCAGCACCAAGGCCGATTTCGGCGACTTCGACCTGACTTTTTACTGCTCGACGCAGATGGCCCTGCGCCAGTTCATGGTTTTTCACGGCGAAAAGGGCTTCATCGAGGTGCATGCGCCCTTCAATGCCGGCGATTACGACCACCATCGCATCGAACTGCACAATCAGACCCACACCCAGGCGAGTGTTTTCCGCTTTCCCGGAACGCGGCAGTACCGGCTGGAGGTCGAGGCCTTCGCCCGAGCGGCGCTTGGCGGCAAGGATGCGGTGTTCACGCTCGAAAATTCGGTGCTCAACCAGAAGGTCATCGACGCGATCTACCGCGCCGGCGACAGCGGCGGTTGGGAGAAGGTCTAGAGCGGCTGATCTGAAACAAATCCGGAAATAAAGCCCGCTTGTGCCGCATCGGGCGGAACGTGCGCCGTCTCTCGACAAATTGCATGTATAGTTATATAACACGTAATATATGTGGAGGAACAGGAATGGTTGAGGATGTGGTTCGCTCGTTCGGCTTCCTGACGCTCGGCACACGCATGAAGCGCATCGGGGAGAGGCTGCAGGCCGACACACAGAGAATCATGGATGACCTCGGCGCGCCGCTTCAGGCGAGCCAGTACCCGTTTCTCGCAGCGATCGACCGGCTCGGGCCGCTCACCATCGGCGAGCTTGCCGATGCGATCGGCATCACGCAGCCGGGCGCAACGCGGACCGTCGCGCAGCTCGTCGAACTCGGCGTGCTTGAAAGCGAACAGGCGCCGGACGATCAGCGGCGAAGGATCGTTTCTCTTTCGAAGGAAGGCCGGCGGCTGGTCGCGAACGCCAAGCGCGACGTGTGGCCGCGCATAAGAGATGCCGTCGCCGATCTTTGCGGCGATCTCGACGGCCCCCTGCTCGAACAACTGGCGGCGATCGAGGACGGGCTTGCCGCCCAACCGCTCCAACGCCGTGTCGTCAAGGTGACGTCATGAGCCACATACTCGACCGTCCTGTCTGGAACGCGCTGAACACCAGACATGCCGCACTCGCGCAGGGCAACGACTTGGCCAAGCGCTACGCGCCCTCGATCCACCCCTTCGCGGCAAGCCGGGACGAGAGCCTCGAAAGTCTGCAGGCACTCGCGGAAATCGCTTCGCCCGGCGAGACGCTGATCTTCCTGCAGGCGGACGAATTCGTGCTGCCGCCCGGGTTCACGGCGACAGCGACGGCGCTCGGCGTGCAGATGATCGCCGAGCGGCATATGCACGTGATCGAGGACGATCGGATCGAGAAGCTCGGCGAGGCGGACGCCGCCGACATGCTGGAACTGGCGACGCTGACGAAGCCCGGTCCATTCACGCTGAAGGCGCAGGCGCTCGGCGACTTCTGGGGCATCAGGGAAAACGGCAGGCTGATCGCCATGGCCGGCGAGCGGCTGAAGCAGGACGGGCTGACGGAACTCAGCGGCGTCTGCGTGCATCCGGAGTTTCAGGGCAAGGGGCTCGGCCGGCTGATGACGCTCTATGCGGCGGGAAAAATCTTCGCCAAGGGCGAGCAGCCGTTCCTGCACACCTATGCGAGCAACTCGGTCGCGATCGGACTCTACGAATCCATCGGCTTCAGGCTGAGGACACCCATGAACGTCGCGGTGATCGAGCGGCAGGCGTAGCGCTCGCCTGACCGCCTGCAGCCCGGCTCCAATAAGGCTTCCTCCTCGCCGCAGATTTCCGCAGGGCGCTTGCGCCTAGGCAAGCCTGTTCTTATATACGCGCCACATTCGTTCGGCGTGCGGCAAATACCGCCCGGCCGGACGAAAATCTTGTGAACAGGGGCTGCCGCGGGAACGCCTCAACGGGTCCTGACAGCCTGCTTAGCGGAGAGAACGAAATGGCCAAAGTAATCGGTATCGATCTGGGAACGACCAATTCCTGCGTCGCCGTCATGGACGGCAAGGACGCTAAAGTCATCGAGAATGCGGAAGGCGCGCGCACCACGCCCTCCATCGTCGCCTTCACCGACAGCGACGAACGCCTCGTCGGGCAGCCGGCAAAGCGCCAGGCGGTGACCAATCCGGAAAACACCATCTTTGCGGTGAAGCGCCTCATCGGCCGCCGCTACGACGATCCGGTTACCGAGAAGGACAAGAAGCTCGTCCCTTACAAGATCGTGAAGGGTGACAATGGCGACGCCTGGGTAGAGGCCGGCGCCAAGAAGCAGTCGCCTTCGCAGATTTCGGCCATGATCCTCCAGAAGATGAAAGAAACCGCCGAGGCTTATCTCGGCGAGAAGGTCACGCAGGCCGTCATCACCGTTCCCGCCTATTTCAACGACGCCCAGCGTCAGGCCACCAAGGACGCCGGCAAGATCGCCGGGCTCGAAGTGCTGCGCATCATCAACGAGCCGACCGCGGCAGCCCTCGCCTACGGTCTCGACAAGAAGGAAGGCAAGACGATCGCGGTCTATGACCTTGGCGGCGGCACCTTCGATATTTCCGTGCTCGAGATCGGCGACGGCGTCTTCGAGGTGAAGTCGACCAACGGCGACACCTTCCTCGGCGGCGAGGACTTCGACATGCGCCTGGTTGAATACCTGGCCTCCGAGTTCAAGAAGGAGCAGGGCATCGACCTGAAGAACGACAAGCTCGCCCTGCAGCGCCTCAAGGAAGCCGCGGAAAAGGCCAAGATCGAGCTGTCTTCCGCTTCGCAGACCGAAATCAACCTGCCTTTCATCACCGCCGACCAGTCGGGTCCGAAGCACCTGACCATGAAGCTCACCCGCGCCAAGTTCGAGAGCCTCGTCGATGATCTCGTGCAGCGCACCGTCGAGCCGCTGAAGGCCGCTCTCAAGGATGCCGGCATGAAGGCGGGCGAGATCGACGAAGTAGTTCTGGTCGGAGGCATGACGCGCATGCCCAAGGTCCAGGAAGTGGTGAAGCAGTTCTTCGGCAAGGAGCCGCACAAGGGCGTCAACCCCGACGAGGTGGTGGCGCTGGGCGCTGCCATCCAGGCCGGCGTGCTGCAGGGCGACGTCAAGGACGTGCTGCTGCTCGACGTCACCCCGCTCTCGCTCGGCATCGAGACGCTGGGCGGCGTCTTTACACGCCTGATCGAACGCAACACCACGATCCCGACGAAGAAGAGCCAGGTGTTCTCGACGGCCGAGGATCTGCAGTCCGCCGTGACCATCCGGGTCTTCCAGGGCGAACGCGAAATGGCGGCCGACAACAAGGCGCTCGGCCAGTTCGACCTGGTCGGCATTCCTCCGGCGCCGCGCGGCGTGCCGCAGATCGAGGTCACCTTTGACATCGACGCCAACGGCATCGTCAACGTCTCGGCCAAGGACAAGGGCACCGGCAAGGAGCACCAGATCCGCATCCAGGCTTCGGGCGGCCTGTCCGACGCCGATATCGAGAAGATGGTCAAGGACGCCGAGGTCAATGCCGAGAGCGACAAGAAGCGCCGGGCGCTGGTCGAGGCCCGCAACCAGGCCGAGGCGCTGGTGCATTCGTCCGAGAAGTCGCTGAAGGAATTTGGCGACAAGGTTTCGGAAGCCGACCGCACCGCGATCTCCGATGCAATCGCCGCGCTGAAGACCGTGTCCGAGGGCGACGACGTCGACGAGATCAACGCCAAGAGCCAGAGTCTCGCCGAAGCTTCGATGAAGCTTGGGCAGGCCATGTACGAGGCCTCGCAGAAGGAGGCCGCCGAGGCTGACGCCAAGGCGGATGCCGCGAAGGACAGCGACGTGGTCGACGCCGATTTCGAGGAAATCGACGAGGACGAAGACAAGAAGAAGTCGGCCTGATTGCCTTGAAGCAAGCTGACGAAAAAGGCCTGGCGTGATGCCGGGCCTTTTTCGGACAAACCAAAAAAATTGCACAAGGCCCCGGAAGCTATGGAATCGGCGGCTTTGGCTTACTAAATCGGAAGCCATCTGCCGAACCGAAGCGGGCCAGCGATGCGACCAGACATCGATTATCCGGACAGCGGGAAAAAATGAAGGCTGATTTCTACGAGACCCTCGGGGTCCAGAGGGGCGCAGATGAGAAGGAGCTGAAGGCTGCCTTCCGCAAGCTGGCGATGCAATTTCATCCCGACCGTAACCCAGGCGACGCCGCCTGCGAGCACAAATTCAAGGAAATCGGCGAAGCCTATGAGACGCTGAAGGACCCGCAGAAGCGGGCGGCCTACGACCGGTTCGGCCATGCGGCGTTCGAGAATGGCGGCATGGGCAACGGCCATGGCTTCGGCGGTGGTGGGTTCTCCGATATTTTCGAGGACATTTTCGGCGAGATGATGGGTGGGCGCCAGCGCCGCTCGTCTTCCGGACGCGAGCGCGGCGCCGACCTGCGCTACAATATGGAAATCCTGCTCGAGGAGGCCTTCACCGGCAAGACGGCGCAGATCTGCGTGCCGGCGTCGATCGCCTGCGCCGAATGCTCCGGCACCGGCGCCAAGCCCGGCACCCAGCCTGTGACCTGCACCATGTGCGCCGGCCACGGCAAGGTGCGCGCCAGCCAGGGTTTCTTCTCCATCGAGCGCACCTGTCCGCAATGCCAGGGCCGCGGCCAGACCATCAAGGACCCATGCCCGAAATGCGCCGGCCAAGGCCGGGTCACCGAAGAGCGCTCGCTGTCGGTCAACATTCCGGCCGGCATCGAGGACGGTACGCGCATCAGGCTTGCCAACGAGGGCGAGGCCGGCTTGCGCGGCGGACCGCCCGGCGACCTCTACATCTTCCTTTCGGTCAAGCCGCACGAATTCTTCCAGCGCGACGGCGCCGATCTCTACTGCAAGGTTCCGATCTCGATGACCACGGCCGCTTTGGGCGGGTCCTTCGAGGTGGCGACGCTCGACGGCACCCAGACCCGCGTCAAGGTGCCGGAAGGAACGCAGAGCGGCCGCCAGTTCCGCCTCAAGGGCAAGGGCATGCCGGTGCTGCGCCAGCCCAATATTGGCGACCTCTACATCCAGACCGTGGTCGAAACGCCGCAAAACCTGACCAAGCGCCAACGCGAATTGCTGGAGGAATTCGAGCAGCTTTCCTCCAAGGAGAATTCTCCGCAGTCGAGCGGTTTCTTTGCCCGGATGAAGGACTTTTTCGAATCCTTCGGCGAGAGCTGACCGCCTGCTGCGGTTGGATCATACGCCAGACGCCGCCTTGCTTTGGACCAGTTTGCTGCTAAGTATCCGCAACGTAAAGTCGGAGGAGAAACGCCATGCGACGCGGGTCTGAAATACGCAAGACGCTGGCGGAGAAGTTCGACGACGAGCTTCGCTTCTTCAAGGGATGGATCGACAAGCCGAAGGCCGTCGGCTCGATCGTGCCGACCAGTTCGGTCACCGCCAGGCGCATGGCCTCGGTCATCGATGTTTCCTCAGGCCTTCCCGTGCTCGAGGTCGGGCCGGGCACCGGCGTCATCACTCGCGCCATCCTCGCGCGCGGCGTCAAGCCGGAAAACCTCTACGCGGTGGAATATTCCGCCGATTTCGTCGTCCATCTCCGGCGCAACTATCCTGGCGTCAACGTCATCGAGGGCGACGCCTTCGACCTGGACAATACGCTCGGCGCGATGCGCGACACGAAATTCGATTCGGTGGTTTCGGGCGTACCGCTGCTCAACTTTCCGGTTCCCCGCCGCGTTGCCTATCTCAACGACCTGCTCGATCGTATTCCCGAGGGCCGGCCGGTGATCCAGTTGACCTACGGACCGAAATCTCCGGTACCACCCGGCCTCGGCGATTACAGCGTTGAGCATTTCGACTTCGTCATCCGCAACATTCCGCCGACGCAGCTCTGGGTCTACCGCCGCCGCAAGCGCAACTGAGCTTTGCGCCGGCTCCAGAAGCCGAGCCATCCCCCTTCAAATCGCGTGTTCCTGATTGATTCCAGCGCCGCTTCGCCTATACCCGTGGGGGGCAGGAGAGCGCTTATGAATCCCAAAATTCTCGTCTTTGCCGGCTCGATCCGCACCGGCGCCTACAGCGGAAAGACCGCAGACGCGGCGACGAAGGAGCTTGCGCTGCAGGGCGCGGAAGTCACCCGCATCTCGCTTGCCGACTATCCCCTGCCGATCATGGACCAGGATCTCGAAGTCGAGAAAGGCGTTCCCGAGAATGCCTTCAAACTGGCGCGTCTCATCGCCGCTCATGACGGATTGCTGATCGCCAGTCCCGAATACAATTCCTCCATCCCGCCGCTGCTCAAGAACACGATCGACTGGGTCAGCCGGATTCACAAGGACGGCGGGCGGCCGTTCAAGCCCTATGCCGGCAAGATCGCGGCGCTGTGCTCGTCGTCCGACGGCAATTTCGCCGGGGCGCGCGGCCTCTACCATCTGCGTTCGGTGCTGATGAATTGCGGCGTTGAGATCATCACCCCGCAATGCTCGGTGCCGCGCGCGCAAGAAGCCTTCGATGAGACCGGGCAGTTCAAGGACGAGCATCTGCGCCGCCGTATGGAAACCGTGGTGCGCACGCTGATCGAACGCGCGAAAATGATGTCGCTGAGGGCCGACGGGTGATCGGCGTCTATCTCACGCATCCGCAGGTATTGGTCGACGCGTCGGTTCCCGTCCCGGAATGGGGGCTGTCGGAGACCGGCCGCACCCGCCTTCTCGCAATCCGGCAGCGGCCGTGGGTGCACTCGCTCGCCGGGATCGTCTCGAGCGTCGAACGCAAGGCGACAGAAGCGGCGGCGATACTCGCCGACGCCGCCGGCGTCGAATTCCGGACTGTTGCGGAGACAGGCGAAAACGACCGCTCGGCGACCGGCTACCTGCCGCCGCCCGAATTCGAGAAGGCCGCCGACTGGTTCTTCGCCAATCCGCAACAGAGTTTTCGCGGCTGGGAGCGCGCGATCGACGCCCAGGCCCGCATCGTTGCGGCCTTCGACGCTGCGCTTGAAGGCTGGCCGCCTGATCGGCCCATCGCCTTTGTCGGGCATGGCGGCGTGGGAACGCTGCTGAAGTGCCATCTCGCCGGCGCGCCGATTGCGCGCTCGACCGACCAGCCGGCCGGTGGCGGCAATGTCTTTGCGTTTCGGCTTTCCGACCGCCGTCTTCTGTGCGATTGGACGCCGGTCGAGACTTTCACGGGAGAGCTTGGATGACGGGGAACCTGACGCGGGACCGCCTGATCGTTGGTCTCGACGTGCCGACATTGGCCGAAGCCCGCAAAGTGGTGGAGGAACTCGACGGCGTCGTTTCCTTCTACAAGATCGGCTATCAACTCGCTTTCGCCGGCGGTCTCGACCTTGCCCGTGAGTTGGCGGCCGGCGGCACGAACGTGTTCCTCGACATGAAGCTCCTGGATATCGACAACACCGTCGCCAAGGGCGTCGAAAACGTCGCCCGGATGGGCGTCTCCATGCTGACGCTGCATGCCTATCCCAAGGCGATGCGGGCGGCCGTCGAGGCTGCCAGGGGCACCGGCCTCTGCCTGCTCGGTGTCACCGTGCTGACCTCTATGGACGAAGCTGACATGATCGAGGCGGGCTACGAGTACGACCCGCACACGCTGGTGCTCCGCCGGGCAGAACAGGCGCTGGCCGCCGGCATGGGGGGCGTCGTCTGCTCGGCCGGCGAGGCGGCGGCGGTGCGAAAGATCGTCGGCCCGGGGCTTGCAGTGGTCACGCCGGGCATCCGTCCCGCCGGCAGCGACCATGGCGACCAGAAGCGCGTGGTCACGCCGCGCGACGCCATTCGCGCCGGCGCAAGCCATCTCGTCGTCGCCAGGCCGATCGTCGCCTCGGTTGACCGGCGCGCCGCGGCGCGGGCTATTCTCGAGGAAATGGACCGGGGCTGAGCGGGATTGGCTGCGGCCAGCCGCAAGAGGCAACAGAGAGGAAACAAATGCCAAAAGGATACTGGATCGCCCGGGTCGATGTTCGCGACACCGAAGGCTACAAAGGCTATGTTGCGGCGGCGAAGCCTGCCTTCGAGCGCTTCGGAGCCCATTTCCTGGCGCGCGGCGGCGTCCATGAAGCGGCGGAAGGCACGGCGCGTGCGCGCAATGTCATCATAGAGTTCCCGTCGCTCGCGGCGGCTAGGGAATGCTACAACTCGCCCGAATATCAGGCTGCCAAGGCCATCCGGCAGCGATTCGCCGATGGCGAAATCGTCTTGGTTGAGGGAGCCTGAAGCTGTCTTCGACCTGCGATTTTGCATCGCAGAAGGCGCGAGCCGCGCGCGAATTTGCAGTATCGTGCGGTTTTCAACAGCTTAGACGAAAGGATGAGAATAAATAACGCGGCGTGAACTATTGCGCCGCAACAAAAGGTTGTTAACTTCGTTGCCTAATGATCAGAGCCGGTCTCAAGGCCGGCCGATTCGGAAATCGACGGCGACGGGGTATTGATGTTTTACCAGCTGTACGAGATGAATCACGCCGCCGTGCAGCCCTTAAGGGCCTACGCCGACGCCGTAAAACTCTTCTACTCCAATCCGCTCAACCCGTTCTCTCACACGCATTGGGGCCGGTCAGTCGCCGCGACTGCCGAACTGTTCGAGAGAACGACGCGGCGCTACGGCAAGCCGAGCTTCGGTCTCGACGAGACTGTCGTCGACTGGAAAACGGTGCCGGTGACGGAGAGGATCGTCTGGTCGCGGCCCTTCTGCAACCTGATCCACTTCGAACGGGCGGTGCCCGCAGGCCGCCGGCCCGATCCGAAGCTCCTGATCGTCGCTCCGATGTCCGGCCACTATGCAACGCTGCTGCGAGGCACGGTCGAGGCGATGATGCCGCATGCCGACGTCTATGTCACGGACTGGACGGACGCGCGCATGGTTCCGGTATCTGAAGGCCGGTTCGATCTCGACGACTACATCGACTACATCATCGACATGCTGCACGCGCTCGGCCCGGACACCCATGTCATGGCCGTCTGCCAGCCCTCGGTGCCGGTGCTGGCGGCGGCCGCGCTCATGGAGGCGCGCGAGGATCCTTTCGCGCCGTCGACAATGACGCTGATGGGTGGGCCGATCGACACCAGACGCAATCCGACGGCAGTCAACCTGCTCGCCGAGGAAAAGGGCATCGACTGGTTTCGCGACAACGTCATCATGCAGGTTCCGTGGCCGGTTCCGGGCTTCACCCGCGACGTGTATCCGGGTTTCCTGCAGCTCTCGGGCTTCATGAGCATGAATCTCGACCGGCACATCACCGCGCACAAGGACTTCTTCATGCACCTTGTGAAGAATGACGGCGACGGCGCCGAGAAGCACCGCGACTTCTACGACGAATACCTCGCGGTCATGGATCTTACGGCCGAATTCTATCTGCAGACAGTCGACACGGTGTTCGTGCGCCATGCGCTGCCGAAGGGCGAGATGACCCATCGCGGCGTGCCGGTCGATCCGGCCGCGATCCGCAATGTGGCGCTGCTGACGATCGAGGGCGAGAACGACGATATTTCGGGAATCGGCCAGACCAAGGCCGCACATGACCTTTGCGTCAATATTCCCGACGACAGGCGCGCCCACTACATGCAACCCGCAGTCGGGCATTACGGCGTCTTCAACGGCTCGCGCTTTCGCGCCGAGATCGTGCCGCGCATCGCCGATTTCATCAACAGCTATGGCCGCCAGACCAGGATACCGGCCCGGCCGCGCCTCGTTCGGGCAGCCAAGGCGTAAGCCTGGCCCGATAACCTGCGCGCGGTTCTTGGATTGCGCAGGATGGCGCGCATGCCTGTCCCATTATGTTGCAAATTCGTCGCGCCATCGGCCCGACAGTAACCATGGCGGGCAATCAGCCGGCTTCAATAATTGACATGTCCCGCAAATCGCCCTTAACGTTTCATTAATAAAAATGCGGGGCGAAACGGGCATGGACTCCAGTGCAAAGGCGCGGTGCGCAGCAATGCGCGCCGGACTGTTGGCGGCGGCGATGGCCGCCTGCTCCATGAATCAGGCATATGCGGCGGCGCCGATGACGACCGGCGGGCTGACCTCACAGCCGATCGGACATTACGAATTCTGCAAGAGCGCTCCGGCCGAGTGCGCCATCCGGACCCGGGACCTCGGGCCGGAGACGATGACCGGCGCGCTCTGGAAAAAGCTGGTGGACGTCAATATCGCCATCAACCACGCCATCCGGCCGATGAATGATTTCGACATTTACGGCAAGGACGAGGTCTGGGCCTATCCGAAAGGCGTCGGCGACTGCGAGGACTACGTGCTCGAAAAGCGCCGCACCCTGAACAGTAAGGGCGTGTCGCTGTCGAACCTGCTCATCACCGTCGTGCGCAAGTCCGACGGCGAAGGCCACGCCATCCTGACCATCCGGACCGACAAGGGCGATTTCGTTCTCGACAATCTCTCCGATGTCGTGCGCCAGTGGAACAACACCGGCTACCGCTTCCTGAAGCGGCAGGCGAGCGATCACACCGGGCGTTGGGTGAGCATCCGGACAGGTCAGGCGCCGCTGGTCGGCTCGGTCGAATAGCGCCTCCAGTCCACAAGATGCTATCCGGCGGAATCGTAACGGCGGTGGTTCTGCCAGGCGATTTTGCTATGCCGCCGCCTGGCCCCGATCTCCGCGAGACGTTCGAACCGTCCCCCAGCCTTGATCCGTCGTGCACCTTACGGCGCCGCGCGTCTTCTTAGCCGCGCAAAGGACGCTGTAAGACTTTGAATCCGCACATCGCGCTTCCCGATGCGCTAGATGGTTGGGTGGGGGTGAGAACCGCGCCGATCGTCTCCGAATTGCCCTTCTTTTGCGTCAAATCAGGCAGGAAATCCCATATCCTCTTTACCTCCCCACAAGGGAGGGGGTCGTCAGCGCCGTGCTTTCCATATGCGATAGCTTCCCTCATGGGGGAGGGAAAACCGCCAGTTCCGGATCGAGCGTGAACAATTCCTGGGCGCGGCCAACGCCGCGCAACGCGTAGCGGCCCACCGAGACGAGCTTCGCCCCCTCCGCTTCGGGCAGCGACGCGCGGAAGGCGGCTGAAAAGAGAACGTCGCGATCGGCTGAACTGCACATCGACGCGATGCGGCTCACCTCGTTCACCGCCTGGCCGACGACGGTGAAGTCGAGCCGGTCCTTGCTGCCAATGTTTCCGTAGAAGACGTCGCCGATATGCAGCCCGAGATAGATCGACGTGGTCGGCCTTCCTTCGGCTTCGCGGCGCTCGTTGAGCTCGGCCAGCCGCAACCTCAGCTCCGCCTCGGCCCGCAGCGCCGAGCAGCAGGCCTCCTCGGGATCGTCGGCGGTGAAGATCGCCAGTATGCCGTCACCGATGAGCTTGAGCACGTCGCCGCCGGCGCCGTGGACGGCCGAAATGACCGCCTCGGCGTAGTCGTCCAGCAGCGGGATCAACTGGTCGGAGGCGATGCTTTCGGAAAGCGCGGTATAACCCTGCATGTCCGAAAACCACAGGACGGCGTTTATCTTTTCGACCACGCCGCGCGACATGCGGCCCTGGAGCACGCGCCGGCCGGCGTCCCGGCCGAGATAGGCCTCGACCAGCGATTCCGCCACCCGCGCCAGCGATGTCGATTTGATCGCCAGTCCGAGCATGGGCACCAGGCGGCGCAGCGCGGCAAGGTCGGCGTCTGTGAAGCCGCCGGGTTGCGCCGTTGACCAGCGCGACATGAAGCAGTCCATCTCGCCGATGGCGACCTCCCGGTTGAAGCGCTGGATCATCGCGAAATAGTCGGTCTGCCCTTCCGCCCGCAGTTCCGCAAGCAGCGGGAAGTCTTCCGTCTCGCCCGCGTCGAGGCGGCGGCGCAATTCGCTGTCTTCGCTTTGCAGCAGATAGTAGAACGGACTTCTCTGCCATTCCTCGCTATAGGAGCTGTCGTCGCTCGGCCCATATTCCGAAACGGGCGTTGCGAGCGGCCGGTCGCGGTCCCAGAAAAACGCGCGGCCCTCATAGACCGGATGCAGCGTGTCGATGATCGCGACTGCCCGCGAAAGAGCGAGGCCCGCTTCCACGCAGCGCTCGCAAAAGCCGTGTAGCAGCGCGAGTTCGCCATCGCCGGCGAGCCCGCGATCGGCCAGCCATGCCGCTATTTTGTCTATGTCGTCCCGGTCCATGCTTGCCTCGGCCGACTGATTTACAGTGCCGGCTCAAGCTTTCAACCGGCGCTGGAGCCCTTTTCCATTCCGATCCGGATCGGAATGGGGCTCCAACTGCTGACTTCTGGCATGATCTTGTCCGAAAAGTCTGCAACTTTTCGCTATGCGGACCTTCGGTTCGGGATCACGCTCTGCCAATTACCCTGCCGTCGGCGCCAAAGCGATAGGTTTTGGCCGGATCGGGCGTGGCATAGATCGCCGCGCCGGGCTCGGCGTCGTAGACGCCGAAGATACGCACTGTCAGCAGGCCTGCCTTTTCCGTGTCGATATAGAGGTTGGTGTCGGCGCCGAGATGCTCGGCGTGGATGACCGTGCCTTTCCAGGTGCCGGCATGGGGATCGACGGTGATGTGTTCGGGACGGACGCCGAGCGTCTTGGCCGTCTCGCCAAGCCGGGCGCCGTCGACAAAATTCATCTTGGGCGAGCCGATGAAGCTCGCGACGAATTCGTTTGCCGGCGAATTATAAAGTTCCATCGGTGCGCCGACCTGCTCGATCTGGCCGTTGTTGAGCACCACGATCTTGTCGGCCAGCGTCATCGCCTCGACCTGGTCGTGGGTGACGTAGACCATCGTCGCGGCGAGGCGGCGGTGCAGCTGCGCGATTTCGAGCCGCGTATTGACGCGCAGCGCGGCGTCGAGATTGGAAAGCGGCTCGTCGAAGAGAAAGAGCTTCGGTTCGCGCACCACCGCGCGGCCGATGGCAACGCGCTGGCGCTGGCCGCCGGAAAGCTCGGCCGGCCGGCGCTCCAGATAGGGTTCAAGCGACAGCATCGAGGAGGCGATGCCGACGCGCCGTGCGATCTCGTCGGCGGGTTCGCCGGCCTGCTTCAGGCCGAGGCTCATATTGTTCTTCACCGTCAGATGCGGGTAGAGCGCATAGGTCTGGAACACCATGGCGATGCCGCGTCTGGCCGGCGGGACGTTGCCGACATCGTTACCGTCGATCAGCACCTTGCCGGAGGTCGAATCCTCGAGCCCGGCGATGATGCGCAACAGCGTGGACTTGCCGCAGCCGGACGGCCCGACGAAGACGACGAACTCGCCGTCCGTCACCTCCAGGTCGATGCCTTTCAGCACCTCGACCGAGCCGAAGGATTTTCTGATGTTTTCGATTTTCAGCGAGCCCACGGCCAATCCGATCCAGTTTCTAAAGGGTGACGGCGCGGCCGGAGCGCACGCTTTCGTCCGCCGCAAGGCAGACGCGCAGCGATTTCACAGCGTCGTCCATGTGGCGGTTCAAATCCAGGTTCTCGCGGACCGCCTTCAGCAAAAAGGCCTGCTCGCGGTCGCAAAGCTCCTGGTGACCCGGCTCGTCGGTCATCGAAAGCTCCTGGTCTGGAGATGCGAACTTTCCGTCCGCGCCGGTCGCGGCGCTGTGCACGCGGATCATATTGGTCTTGGTATGGGCATCCACGTCGTCCGACTTCGTCGCGCCCTCGTTCATGACTATCGAGACGCAGCCTTGCGGCGAGATCACGTCCTTCACGAAAAAAGCAGTTTCCGACATCATCGGCCCCCAGCCGGCCTCGTACCAGCCGACCGAGCCGTCGTCGAACAGCACCTGCAGATGGCCGTAATTGTACATGGACGGGTCGATCTCGTCGGTCAGCCGCAGGCCCATGCCGCGCACCTCGACAGGTTTTGCGTCGGTGATCTGGCACATCACGTCGAGATAGTGGACGCCGCAGTCGACGATCGGCGAGGTCGTTTGCATCAGCGCCTTGTGCGTCTGCCAGGTCGATCCGCTGGACTGCTGGTTGAGATTCATGCGAAAGACGTAAGGGCCGCCGAGCTTACGCGCTTCCTCGATCAGCCGCATCCATGACGGATGATGGCGGAGAATATAGCCGATGGCGAGTTTGCGGCCGTTCGCCTTGGCTGCGGCGACAACGCGCTCGGCGTCGGCGACGGTGGTAGCGAGCGGCTTTTCGACAAAGACGTGACAGCCGGTTTCCAGAGCCATGACCGCATAATCGGCATGGCTGTCGGAATAGGTGTTGATCGAGGCCACGTCGGGCTGGAGGTCGCGCAGCGCATCCTCGAAGGAGCGGCGGATCTCGTAGCCGCCGAGTTCGGCGGGCAGCGGCACGTCCGAGCGGTTGACCAGCGAGACGATCTCGAAGCCCGGGTTGTTGTGATAGGCGAGCGCATGGCTGCGGCCCATGTTTCCAAGTCCGGCGACGAGGACGCGAAGGGGTTTGTCAGCGTTCATTGCGGGCTTCCAAATTGCGATGTCCAACTGCCTTTACTGGGAAGTCGGCGCAGCCGCTCACCGCCCTGCCGGTGGACAGCTTCGACGTCGGCGATCCCCCTCTCCCCGTCTTTCACGGGGAGAGGGTAAGGGTGAGGGGCGGCGCTAACTTTTGAAGAGAGTGCTTGTCTCACTTCACAGCTCCCGAAGTGATGCCGCGGATCAGCTGCCGCGAGAAGATGAGGTAGAGGACGAGCACCGGCAGGATCGCCAGCGAAAGTGCCGCCAGCACCGCATTCCAGTTGGTGACGTACTGGCCGATGAAGAGCTGCGCGCCGAGCGTGACGGTCTTGGTCGCCTCAGAGGGCGCGAGGATCAGCGGGAACCAAAGGTCGTTCCAGATAGGGATCATGGTGAAGACCGCGACCGTCGCCATTGCGGGTCTGACCAGCGGCAGGACGAGGCGGAAAAAGATGCGGTATTCGGAAAGCCCGTCGATGCGCCCGGCATTCTTCAAATCGTCCGAGACCTGCTTCATGAATTCCGACAGGATGAATACGGCGAGCGGCAGGCCTTGCGCCGTGTAGACCAGGATCAGCGCGGTCAGCGTGTTGACCAGCCCGCTCGCCACCATCAGCTGCAGGATCGCCACCGTGCCGAGTCGGATGGGGATCATGATGCCCAGCGCCAGATAGAGGCCCATCAGCGAATTGCCGCGAAAGCGGTATTCCGACAGCGCGAACGCCGCCATGGCGCCGAACAGCAGCACCAGGAACAGCGACATGACGGTGACGATGAAACTGTTCTGGAAATAGAGGAAGAAATCGCCCTGGTTCAGCACCGTCGTGTAACCGATCAGGTCGAAGGTCTCGGTCGTGGGCGGCGCCAGCGGCGAGCGGAAGATCGCGTTGCGCGACTTAAAGGAGTTGACGACGATGACGACGACCGGAAACAGCGCTATGGCCGTATAGGCGAGCAGCACGGCATGGGCGGCGATGCTGCGGGGGACGGAGCGGGTGGCGATGCTCATGTGGCGGTCCTCGCCAAGCTGGAGCACTCCTCATCCGACCTCCCCTTCGACAAGCTCAGGGTCGGCCACCTTCTCCCACAACGGGAGAAGGACGAACGCGCTCCTCCCTTCTCCCCTTGTGGGAGAAGGTGTCGCCGAAGGCGACGGATGAGGGGTGTTCCAGGAATCGGGGCGCATGGCGTGCTCATCTTCTCACCCCTCAGAACTGATATCGACGCAGCCGCGTTTGCACGGCAAACAGGTAGAGACATACGCCGGTGAGGATGATGAAGAACATCATCGAGGCGATAGTCGATCCCATGTACGGGTCGCCGGTTTGCAGCTGGAAGCCGAAGAAGGTGCGGTAGAGGAAGGTGCCGAGAATGTCGGTCGAAAAATTCGGTCCGGCGAGAGCGCCCTGCGCCGAATAGATCAGGTCGAAGGCGTTGAAATTGCCGACGAAGGTCAGGATCGAGATGATGCCGATCGACGGCAGGATCAGCGGCAGCTTAATCTTCCAGAACTGCGCCATGCCGGTGACGCCGTCGCATTCGGCGGCCTCGATCACCTCATCGGGGATCGACAGCAGCGCAGCGTAGATCAGCATCATCGGAATGCCGACGAACTGCCAGACCGAAATCAGCCCGAGCGTCGTCAGCGCATATTGCTCCTTGCCGAGCCACGGCGTGAACAGGCTTTTCAACCCGACGAGGTCGAGCAGGTTGGGCGCGACGCCCCATAGCGGGCTGAGAATGAGCTTCCAGGCGAAGCCGACGATGACGAAGGACAGGATGGTCGGGATGAAGATGGCGGTGCGGTAGAAGGCGGAAAAGCGCAGTCTGGGCGACGACAGGAGCGCTGCCAGCACGACGCCGATCGGGTTCTGCACCAGCATATGGATGATGAAGAACCACGTGTTGTTCCACAGCGCGTTCCAGAAGCTCGCGGCCCAGCGCGGATCGAAGAACAGTGTGCGGAAATTGTCGAGGCCGGCAAACACGCGCGTCTGGCCCTCGGCGTTGAACAGCGAAAGCTGCAGCGTGCCGAACAGCGGCACGATCATGACCGCCGTATAGACCAGCACCGCCGGCGCCAGGAACACGGCGATGTGCCAGCGGATTGGCTTTTTGATTTCGGTAGCCATGCGTGTCGTCTCGCGCCTTCCCGGTTTGCGCCAATTCTCAGGAGACAGAGCTGCCCCTCACCTGCCTGCCGGCATCCTCTCCCCGCAAGAGCGGGGAGAGGAGAGCTGGCCGCAACGCTGACGACCCCCCTCTCCCCGTTCTTCACGGGGAGAGGGTAAGGGTGAGGGGCAGCGCCGGCAATCGAATTTGGGCGGGGCGAAGCAATCGCATGCACCCACCGCTCACTCGTTCGCGACCCTCCCCACAAGGGGGAGGGTAAGAGGAGCCTTACTTAGCCGGCTTGTACCAGCTGTCGAGGCCGTCCTGCAGTGCCTTGGCCGCCGCTTCCGGCGTCTCGGTGCCGTTGATGACATTGGCCGACTTCACCCAGGTCTCGTTCTCCAGGTTAGGCGTGCCGCGCGACAGGATCTGGTAGGTCGAGCGGATGGTCGACTTGCACTTCTCTCGCCAGGCCACGAATTCCTGGGCGAGCGGATCTTCGATCTTCACCGGTGTCGAGGACAGGCTGAAGAAGCCCGGCAGCGCGTTGGCGTAGATCGTGGCGAAGTCCGGCGAAGCGACCCAGGACAGGAATGTCTTGGCCGCGTCGGCGTTCGGGCTCTTCGAGTTCAGGCCGATCGCGATATCGTTATGGTCGGAGATGTAGCATTCGTCGCCGGCGGCCTTCACCGGCGGAGGGAAGGCGCCCATCTTGAAGGTGTCCTGGACCTGGGTGCGGAACGGCGCGATCTCCCACGAGCCGGCCGGGTAGATGGCGGCGCGACCGAGCGTGAAGAGGTTCTGGCTGTCCGGATAGCTCTGCGCCTCGAAGCCGTCGCCGAGATAGTCCTTCCACTTGGCGAGCGTGGCAAAGGGCTCGACCCAGGCCGGGTCCGTCAGCTTCTGCTCGCCCTTAATCAGCGCGAGACGGCCTTCCTCGCCTTTCCAGTAGTTCGGGCCGATGTTCTGGTAGCCCATGGTCGCGGCTTCCCAGAGGTCCTTGGTGCCCATAGCCATCGGAATGTAGGTGCCGTCGGCCTTGATCTTCTCCAGCGCGGCGAAGAATTCTTCCTCGGTGGCCGGCACAGTGATGCCCAGCTGCTGGAAGGCATCGGCGTTGTAGATGAAGCCGTGGATGACGGACGCCATCGGGACGCAGAAATCGGCCGCGCCGTCGTCGGTGGTCCAGGCAGACTTGGCGACATCGGAGAAGTTCTCCATGCCGGGCAGGTCGGCGAGATTGGCGAGGTGGCCCTTGTTGTAGAGTTCGAGCGACGCGTCGAAGGGACGGCAGGTGATGAGGTCGCCCGCAGAGCCCGCATCGAGCTTGGCGTTGAGCGCGGCGTTGTACTCGGTCGGGGCGGACGGCGCGAACACCACCTTGATGCCGGGGTTCTTGGCCTCGAAGGCCGGGATCAGCTTTTCCTGCCAGATGGCGAGGTCGTCGTTACGCCAGCTTTCGATGGTGATCGTCTTGTCCTGGGCGATAGCAAGCCCGGCCGTGCCGAGAATGCTGGACGCCATCAGAAGCGTAGTCAGTGCCTTGTTCCTCATTTCAGTCTCCCTGGTTTGACCTTGTTCAGGTTCGGTTATGACGAGGCGTGGACATTGCGCCCGCGCTCCCTCGAGTTTCGCAAGCGCCGGCCTGAGTTTCTGGCCGGTCTCCGCGAGCAGTTCCCTTGCAGCGTCCGGGTTGGCGGCGCCTGCGGCAAGCAGGATCGCGGCCTTGACCGAACCGCCGCTCCCGTCGAGCCACGACGCAGCTTCGGCCTCCGTGCAGCCCGATATTGCCGCGACGATGCGGGCGGCGCGGCCCTTCAGCTTGATATTGTCGGGATTGAGATTAACCATATAGCCGTCATGCACATGGCCGAGATGGATCGCCATCAGCGTCGACATCATGTTGAGCGCGATCTTCTGCGCGGTGCCGGCGCCCATCCGGGTCGAGCCGGCCACCATTTCCGGCGGCGTCGGCAGCACGATACCGACATCGGCGAGCGTGGTCAGCGGCGCCCCGGCATTGTTGGCGATCGAGATCGTGGAAGCGCCGCGGCTTTTCGCTTCTTCGAGCGCGCCGACCGCATAGGGCGTGGAACCGCTGGCCGAGACCGCGATCACGCAATCCTTGTTCGAAACGCCGGCGGCTGCGATTTCCCGCTTTGCCTGGCCGGCATCGTCTTCCGGACCGCCGGTGAGATCGGAGAGGCTGGCAAGGCCGCCGGCTAAAAGGATGACGATGCGGTCGCGCGAAATGCCGAAGGTTCCAGGAAGTTCGAGCGCGTCTGCGAGCGCCATCAGCGCGGAGCTGCCCGCGGCCGCATAAACAAGCCGCCCGCCGCGGGAGAGGCAATGCGCGGCGACGCCGGCCGCCCGGGCGATATCGTCGGCCGCACCGCGAACGCTGTTGGCGGCCTCGACCTGGGCGTCGAGCAGAAGACGGATGACGGTCGCCGGCGGCTGCAGGTCGAGCCCCTCGGCATTCCTGTGCACCTCTTCGGTACGCGCAACGGCCATTATCGTCCTCCTTCGGCAGACCATACCAAAAAAATACCACTTGTCCAGCGGCGTTAACGAATTTGTGTCGCCAGTAGCCTTAAAGATCGATAAATTGCAATCTATTCAGCGACATCGGCGCCAGCTGCGTTGGTCAAATAAATTAACGCTTGGCTATTGGTATTTTATTGGTATTATCGCCGAGGAGGAGATTTTCGACGTGAAACTGGTGCTCGGCATAGATGGCGGCGGCACAAGCTGCAGGGCGGCGCTGGCCGGCCTGGACGGCGAGATCATCGGCCGCGCCAAGAGCGGACCCGCCAACATCCGCACCGACCTGACCGGCGCGCGCGCCAACATCGTCGAGGCGGCGCGGCTCGCCTTCCTAGACGCCGGCAGGGACCCGGCCCTCATCCCCGAAACTCCCGCCCTGCTCGGGCTCGCCGGCAGCAATGTCGGCACCTACCGGCAGCAATTGGAGGCGATACTTCCCTTCCGCAAAAGCGTCGTCGAGAGCGATGCGCTGATCGCGCTCGAAGGCGCGCTCGGCCAGGCCGACGGCGCAATCGCCGTGCTCGGCACCGGCACCGCCTTCATGGTGCGCCGGGACGGCCAGGTCCGCACCGTCGGCGGCTGGGGTTTTCTGATCGGCGACCAGGGCAGCGGCGGCCGCATCGGCCGCGACCTGCTCGAGGAAACGATGCTCGCCTACGACCATATCCGCGACGGCTCGCCGCTCACCGAGGCACTGCTTGCCGTGTTCAGGGGCAATCCGCGCGACGTCGTCGAGTTTACGACAACAGCCAAGCCCGGCGATTTCGGCGGCTTCGCGCCCATGGTGTTCGAATACGCCGCCAAGGGCGACGCGTTCGCCGAGCGGATTCTCGCCCGCGCCGTATCCGACATCGAGGCCTCGCTCGGCGTGCTCGACCTGCGCGAAGCCGATCCGCTCTGCCTGCTCGGCGGCCTTGCGCCGCTTCTGGAGCCGCGCCTTTCGCAAAAATACCGGGCGATGGTGCGCCCGCCGCTGCAGGATGCGCTGGGCGGAGCCGTCGCGATGGCGGCGCGGCTGTTCGGCCCGGGCGGAGGCAAGGCCGATGGCTGACGCCGCCGAGCAGATATTCGCCAGCGTCAGGAACGCCGCCCAGCGTGGCGCGCCGCTCTATCTGCAATTGAAGAAGAGCATCGAGGACGCCGTCCATGCCGGCATCATCGGACCGGGCGACGCGCTGCCCTCGGAGCGCGACATCGCGCTCAAGGCCGACGTTTCGCGGGTGACGGTGCGCAAGGCGGTTCAGGATCTGGTCAGGGGCGGCATCCTCGTTCAGCGCCACGGCTCCGGCACCTTCGTCGCACCGCGCGTGGAACGCGTGGAGCAGTCGCTGTCGCTGCTGACCTCCTTCACCGAGGATATGGCCAGGCGCGGCATGACGGTGCGCTCCACCTGGCTGGACCGCGGCATCTATCCGCCTTCGCCCGACGAGATGATGGTGCTCGGCCTGTCGTCGAAGGAGTTCGTGGCGCGCGTCAGCCGCCTGCGCATCGCCAACGACACGCCGCTGGCAATCGAGCGGGCGTCGCTGTCCGCGACCGCACTGCCCGATCCCGCCGCGGTCGGCTCCTCGCTCTATGCGGCGCTGGAAAAAACCGGCAACCGCCCGGTGCGCGCCGTGCAGCGCATCTCCGCCGCCAATCTCGGCGAGGCCGACGCCCGCCTGCTTGACGTGCCGGCGGGCTCCGCCAGCTTGAACATCGAGCGGATTTCCTATCTTGCCAGCGGCAAGGTGATAGAATTCACCCGCTCTATATACCGCGGCGACGCATACGACTTCGTCGCGGAACTGCGCCTGAGCGGGCGCGCCGACAATGCGGGAGCGGCGGCTTGACCACGATGACGCATATGCGGCGCGAGATCGCCGAGATTCCAGACGCCGTCGCCCGCCTGCTCGACGGCTCGAAGGAGGCGCTGGCCGAAGCGGGACGCGGGGTGCGCGAGCGCAATCCGGGCTTCCTGGTCACGGTGGCGCGCGGCTCCTCCGACCACGCCGCCTCGTTCATGAAATATGCGGTGGAACTTACCGCCGGCATTGCCGTCGCTTCGATCGGCCCCTCCATTGCCTCCATCTACGGCGCGAAGCTGAAGCTCGCCGGCTCGGCCTGCCTGGCGATCTCGCAGTCGGGCAAGAGCCCCGACATCGTCGCGATGGCGCAAAGCGCGCGCGATGCCGGCGCGCTGACCATCGCGCTGACCAACACCGCCGATTCGCCGCTCGCCCGCGCCTCCGACCATGCCATCGACATCCTGGCGGGCCCGGAGCGCAGCGTCGCCGCGACCAAGACCTTCGTCAATTCGGCGGTCGCCGGCCTGGCTCTCATGGCGCATTGTACCGGCGACGATGCGTTGCTCGCCGCGCTCGGCCGGTTGCCCGGACATTTTCGCAAGGCGGTCGAATGCGACTGGATGGAGATTTCGGCCGCGCTGACCGGCCAGAATTCGCTGTTCATCCTCGGGCGCGGGCCTTCCTTCGCGATCGCCAGCGAGGCGGCGCTGAAATTCAAGGAAACCTGCGCCATGCACGCCGAGGCCTATAGTGCGGCCGAGGTCATGCACGGACCGCTGGCGCTGGTGGGCCCGAGCTTTCCAGTGCTGGCGCTCGCCGCGCGCGACGCATCCGAACCGTCCATGGCGGCTGCGGCGGATGGCCTCTCCGGCAAGGGCGCTGCGGTGTTCATCACCTCCGGCCTCGCGGCGAAGGCAAGAAAGATTCCCCACGTCGACACCGGGCACCCGCTGACCGACCCGCTGGCGCTGATCGTCTCCTTCTACGGTTTCGTCGAGGCGTTCGCGCGCCATCGCGGACTGAACCCGGACGAGCCGCCCAACCTGCGCAAGGTGACCGAAACGCTATGAGCGGACCGTTCGCCATAAGGGGCGCAACCATCTTCGACAGCGAAGTCTGGCATGAGGATGCCGCACTCATCATCCGAGACGGCACGATCGAGGCTGTCGTTGCGCGTGGAAAAGTCCCGGCGGGAACAGAGATCATCGATGCGGGCGGCGGCCTGCTTGCGCCGGGCTTCGTCGATGTCCAGGTCAATGGCGGCGGGGGCGTCATGTTCAACGACCGCCCGGATGCCGAGACGATCCGCACCATCTGCCGGGCGCATGCGCCGTTCGGAACCACGGCGCTGCTGCCAACGCTGATCACCGATACGCCCGAAATTACCGCGCAGGCGATCGCCGCCGGAGCCGAGGCGACCGGGCGGAAGATACCAGGCTTCCTCGGGCTTCACCTCGAAGGCCCGCATCTGTCGATCGCCCGCAAGGGCGCACACGATCCGGCGCTGATCCGCCCGATGAGCGAGGCCGACGCGGCGGCGCTGATTGCGGCGCGCGTAAGGTTGCCGGTGCTTTTGACCACCGTGGCTCCCGAGACCGTGGCCGCCTGGCAAATCGCGAACCTGACGGCCGGCGGCGTCGTGGTGAGCCTCGGCCATTCCGACGCCGGCTATGCGCTGGCCGCGACCGCGGCTGAAGCAGGCGCGTCGATGGTGACGCATCTCTTCAATGCGATGAGCCAGATCGGCAATCGCGAGCCGGGTCTGGTCGGCGCCGCGCTCGATGCCGGCGCGCTGTCATGCGGGCTGATTGCCGACGGCATCCATGTCGATCCGGCCACGATCGGCATCGCCTTGCGCGCGAAAAAAGGGCCCGGAAAGATATTCCTCGTCACCGACGCCATGGCGACGATCGGCACGGACATGACATCCTTCACGCTGAACGGCCGCACCATAAGGCGCGAAAACGGCCGCCTGACACTGGAGGACGGCACGCTGGCCGGCGCCGATCTCGACATGATTTCCGCCGTGCGCTTCATGCACAGAGAGATCGGCGTTGAACTCGGCGAGGCGCTGCGCATGGCCTCGCTCTACCCCGCGCAAAGCATCGGCCAGGGCAATCGCCACGGCCGGTTCTCGCCGGGAGCTGCGGCTAATATCGTGCACCTGTCGGACGGGCTGGACGTGCGCGGGGTCTGGATCGAAGGCGACAAGGTTTTCGAAGCCGCACCATAGTTCCTGCGGTCCGTAACGACATTGCGCGACACATCACGACAACAGAATGGGGCGGCCGAAGCCGCCCCGCCTAGAACCTCAGAACTCGGCTACTTCTGACGGCGCAACTGTAGCCTGGCCTTCGGCAATTGGAGCTGTCGGAAGGCAGACGCCTTGTTGCGCTTCGGTTTTGGCGCGACGAAGGTCTTGACCGGCGTGCGGTCGGGCTTGCCGACGCAATTGCCGCGAACCAGCTTCTCGCCACGGGCGCAGATCTGGGTCAAAGTCGGAATGCGGACGCATGTCTTGCCGACGAGCCTGAAACCCTTTTTGCAGAGAATGCTGACTTCCGGCTTCTTGACGCATTTGCCGTTGATGCGCTGTTCGTTGCGCTTGCAGGCTTGCACGATCTCCGGCTTCTTCACGCACGTCTTGCCGACCTGCTTGTAGCCGGGCAGGCAATGGATGCTCACGCCGGGTTTCTTCACGCACTTACCGTCGACGCGGATCTGATCGCGTTTGCAGGCGATGGCGATCACGGGCTTCTTCACGCATTTCTTGCCGACCAGATCGAAGCCCGGGGCGCACAGAATGCTGATGTCCGGCTTGCCGACGCACATGCCCCGGACCAGTTTTTCGCCACGGTCGCATTTCGGCTCCGGCGTAACGATGATCGCGGGGAAGACCGGCTTGGCTGGGTTCGGGCGCGGGTCGGAAGTCACGTCGTCTACGTCCGGGTCGATCGCCGGGTTGTTGCAGGTGAAGTCCTCCTTGTCGACGGCCACCGTCACCGGCGCCGGCTGCAGCTCCTGCAGCGTGCACTGGATCGAGCGCGTCTTGTTGATCGACAGGTCATGCGCGCCATAGGCTTCGAAAACGCCGCTGCCCTGGTCGTAGCCGGTCGCGGTTCCGGTGAAGAAGGCGCCGTTGGAGCAGCTTATGCGGTAGTCGAAATCGCCGGGCGCTTCGCGGGTAACCTCGAAGAACACCTGGCCCTTGCGCGGGCAGGATTTGTCGTGGCCGGCGCTGTCGGCGACGATCACCTCGCCCTGCCACTTCGCCTGCGGCTTCGGCAGGTCGGGATTGACCGGTGGGAGCGGAGCCAGGCCGCCGCCGCCAGGGCTGGTGCAGTGGACGGTAATGTCCTTCCAGCCGTCGAAAGGAGCGAAGGAGTCATTCTCGACGATCTCGGTCTTGAACTGGAAGTAAGACGTCGTGCCGACGTCTTCCCATTTCTCATAGGTGGCGAAATAGCCGTTCTTGGCGGCGTCGAAGCTGGCCCAGGCCTGCTTGAACTCCGAGGTGATCGGTCCGCCATTCTTCTGCCGCCAGATGCGCATCGAGACCGGACCGGCCTGATTGGCTTGAGCGCGGCTCGTCACCTTCAGCGCCGGGCAGACGGTTCCCGGATTGGAGCCGGGCTGATTGTTCTGATAGGTGGTCAGGAACAGTTTCACGTTCTCTACGTCGAACTCGCCGAAATCATGCGCGAGATCGTCGGTCGGCGATTTTATCACCGGGTCGCAGACAACCTGCACCTGAAACGAGTCGGAGCGCGTGTGGTCGATGTCGTCCGGATAGGAAGGCCAGTCGGCGTTTGCCTCGACCACCATATTGCTGTCGAGAACCGCCTTGTCGGTGCTCGCGCCCAGCGTCGCGTGGAGCTCGTGCGAGAAGCTGTAGGATTTCGTCGGACCATCGGCGGCAAGGTGCTGGTTGCATTTCGAGATGATCGCGTCGCCATAGGTGACCACGGCGATCCCGGTATCGGACGAGACCGGGATCTTGCTGGTGGAGAAGGAGAAATTTCTCTGTTGGTTGTAGTCGCGCTCGCCGACGCCGTCCGACCACAGAAGCGGGAACGACTTGCAGGTATTGCCTGAGCAGTGGCCGAGAACGACGGCGACTTCCTCGACATAGCCCGACCATTTGGTGTCCACCTTCATGTGGCCCCAGAACAGGACGTTGCCGCTTTTCAGCTTGTCCCACTTCTGGCCGTCGGTGGAGATGACATGGATGGTGGTGTTGGCGCTCTCGGCATTGAAAGACATCGACTTCAGCTTCGCGTCGTCCGAGAGAGCCGGCGTGGCGGAGAGGGCGGCAGCGGCAAGCGCCACGGCCGCGACGGTACATTTCATCGATTTGGTATGGATAGACATTGGTTCCTCCTGGATGGTGTGCATTTCCGGAGGTGTGTCGCGGGACGGCGCGAAATGGTTCACGCGCCGGCCGAAACCTCGCGCAAACAAAAACCCCGCCGGCTGGCCGGCGGGGTTTTTGCCGAGGCTTCGGTGCTACTGAACCTGCTTATTGTTTGACGGCGGCTGCGTCTCGCGCCGGGGCAGGAGCTTTCTCAGCGTATCCGGATTGATCCGGATGTTGGGCTGGGTGGGTTGCGTCGCCTTCCGGCAGTTCGGTGGCGTACCGACGGTGCCGCGCGGGCAGCGCAACGGCTGGACCTCCACCTTGCGGCAGTTCGGAGGCGTGCCGATCGTGCCGCGTGGGCAGCGTTGCGGCTGGACGGCGACGCACCGTCCGTTGCGCAGCACCTCGCCGCGTTTGCAGGTCGGCTCGCGCGGGATGGTCACGCATTGTCCGCGCACCAGCCTCGTCCCCTTCGGGCATTCGACCACGACCGGACGGCAACGCCCGCTCTGCAGCCTGGTGCCGCGCGGGCAAACGCACTGGCCGTCCTGCGTCCGGATCTGGCCGGGGAGCAGCGTGCACTGGCGCACCGGCGGAACATCCTTGACGCAGCGGTTGTTGCGCAGCTCGGTTCCGCGCGGGCAGATGCAGCGCCCGTCCTGCGTCCGGATCTGGCCGGGCAGGAGCGTGCACTGACGTACCGGCGGCACATCCTTGACGCAGCGGTTGTTGCGCAGCTCGGTGCCGCGCGGGCAGATGCAGCGTCCGTCCTGTGTCCGGATCTGGCCGGGCAAGAGCTGGCATTGCTGCGGCTGCGGGTCGCGTGGCTTCGGCGTCGGGGTCGGGACCGTACCTTGGTCGCCTGTGCAGCGGCCATTGCGGAACGTCGTCCCTTCCGGGCAGACGCAGCGGCCGGCGTCGTTCATCACGAACCCTTCCGAACACAGATCCTTGGGCTGTTCAGGCTTGGAGATCGTGAACGGATGGCAGGCATACTGCCCTTCCTCCGGCGAGCCTTCGACGAGCGACTGGCCCTCCGAAAGGCCGCCGCCATTGCGCACCGGCGTATCGGGGCTGAGCACCGCCACGCAGTTGCGGCCGTTGATCGGGCCGTTCTGGTTGTCGAAGCGGCCGTCGTCCGGGATCACCACGGTGACCTGGTGCACCCGGCTTTCGCCGGCTCCGAGCGAGAGGTCGGCGACGCAGGAGATGGGCAGCGTCGTCGGCTCCGGCGCGCAGCCGAAGGGCGGTACGATTTCGGCGATCTCGACACCTTCGAGACGGCCGAGACCTTCGACGCCGATGGCGTCGCCGATCCTGACCGGCCCGCTGAACGCCGTATCGCTGTCGTTGCGGATGGTGATCTCGAACGTGCAGGGCTCGCCGACGCGGCATTCGCGGTCGCCGGTCTTCTCCACCTTGATGCTCGATCCACCCTGGGCGCAGGCTTCGCCGATCGGATAGACGATGTCGTCTCCCGGAGCGGGCCCGTACGAGGCGCGGGCGCAGTTTTCGAACCGCTCGTTCGGCGATACGTTCACGGTCACGTCGAAATGGCGGCTTGTCCCGGGCGTCATCACTTCGCCCGGGATCTGGCACGACAGCGTGTCGGCCGGAACCGGTCCGCAGCTCCACTCCGCGCCGTCGGGGGTGACGGTCTGGATCTGCACGGGCGTACCGGCGCCGATCAGTTCGGCCGCGTCATTGACCCGGACCGGACCCGACGGCGCGGTGGTGCCGAGGCTGATGACGGTTATGCGGCAGGTGTATCCGGCAGCGCCCGCCACCGCTTCGCAGGTCTTGGTGATGCGGAGCGTAGGCTTGCCCGGGTCGCGGCGGGGAATGCGTGCCTTTGCGCATGCCTTGTTGTTGGTGAGATCGCTCTCATCGGCAACGGGCAGCACTTCGGCGCAATTCTCGAGCAGGTCGGCGGGGAAGTCGTCGCCGACGATCGCCTTGACGCCAAGCGGGATGGAAGCGCCTGGAACCAGCACCACGCCCGGATGGTCGCAGCGGAATCGCCCGGCCACTTCCGGCACACACGACCATGGCGGCGACGGCACGAATTCGGACGAGGCCGGCACGTTGACCGGATATTCGTCGATGACGGTGATCGGGCCGTTGATGGTCTCGGTGCCGGTGTTGATGACGTTGATGATGAAGAAGCAGACGCCGTCGGGCGAGCAGACCGGAGTGCGGGCATGCTTGGTGATGCCGAGATCGACCTTCTTTTCCACCGGCGGCCTGCAATCCCGATCGTTGGGACGGCAGAGTTTTATAGCCGCGCAGGCCCTGTCGTTGGCCTGCGAGCCGAACAGCTCCTTCTCGCTGGCTGGATAATTATATTCGGCGCAGTTGCGGATGTAGCGGGCGTCCCAGCCGGGACCCGGCTTGAAGCCGAGCTTCAGGTCGATTGATTCGCCCGGATCGAGCGTGGTTGCGGGATGCTCGCAACTCATCGGGCTGGTCAATGGCGCGCAGACCCAGGGCGGGTTGGGGCCGCTGTCGATAGTCGCATTGCCGGGCAGGGTGACCTCGTCCAGCACGATCTTGCCGCTATAGGGCGCGTCGCCGACATTGGAGACGGTGATGGTGAAGTTGCAGCCGCCCTCGACCGTGCAGGTCGCCACGTCCGCGCGCTTCTCCACCTTGATGTCGGGTTCGCCGCGTTCGTCCGGGCAATCGAGATCGTCCGGGATGACGAGGTCGACGGTCTGCGTGCAGCAGAGGCCGACACCTTCTTCCGGCCCGGCATAGGTTTCGATGCCGGTGACGATCAGATGGACGACATCGCCCGGCAGCGCGCCGGTGATGGTCCAGGCGAGAACGCCGCCGCCAGCCGGCACGAGTTGCGCCGCGGGCGCAACCGTGATGCCCGGCGTCGTGGTGCGAAGCTGCACCCACTTGCCGGCCATGTCGGCGCCGACAGGCATGTTGTAGATGAAGGCGCCGCCACCTGGCACGCAGTCGACATCGCCGGTCTCGACTTCGAAACAGGCCTCGTCGCCGCCCGGAGGCGGAGGCGGAGGCGGTTCGCAATCCGTCACGTCGATACCGATCTTTGTCGGCTTGCCGGTCAGGAAATCGCCGTCGTCCGGCAATGCCGGATCATGCGAAGGGATCTCGATCGCCGCAGCGCCCGGGCGGGCGAGCGTGACGAAACCCTGATTGTCGACCGTGGTCGCCGCCGGGAAGGCGGCGAGGTCGATCTTGGCGGTGATGATCACGTCGAAATAGCGCCGGTCCAGAAGGCCGTCGCCATCGAGGTCTGTTCCCGAGAGGCGGAAATCCTCGATCGTCACCGTGTCGTCCGGAGAACCCGTCGTCGAAACGGAAGCCGCCGGAGCGGGTCCGCCCGCAGAGTCGGTGATGTCGCCGTTTATCTCGACATTGACCACCGAAAGCCCGGCCGGAAGCTGATCGCGGAAATCCATGCGGATTTCTTTCAACTCGTTGCCGAATTTTTCGCTGTTCAGGACTTCCGGTTCGCCTTCCGCGCCGAAGCGCAGACGGTATTTGACGTATTCGCAAGATATCTGCTTGCCGACCTTCTCGAAGAACGGTTCGACGCGCTCGCGTTCCCGAACTGGTCCATCAGGCCTGTCGAGTTCGATGAGCGGCCTGTCGTCGGTCGGAACTACAAGCGGCGTCTGTGCGGCGGCGGGTGCGATGCCCAAGGAGGCAAACGCTAGCCCGGCCGCCATCAGCCAGCGCGACGCGCGCGCGGCGATGGTTGCAGGTTTCATGATCGTCTCCATGACATCGGTTTCAGTGCGTCCCGCCAGGGGAAGATGTGAGAACATGGTCATCTCTCCCTCCCTCACGGTTCGCAGCTTGCGGGCGGCGTTTCGAGCGTCACCGTGACTTTGCAGCACGGGTAGTAGCCGCCCCGTTCGGCGTCGGCTTCCTTGTAGAAGCAGAGCCCGACATCGACATTCTCGCCGGGGAAGTGCCCGGTAATGCCCAATGTGAACGGAGCGCCTGCAGGCTGGGTCTGCTGCAGGGGCGAAACGCCGATCCCCGGTGTCCTGGAGTCGGCCTTGATCGTGTCGCCGCCGATGCCGGCAACGTCACGCACGTAGAGATCGGCCTCGAGCCCGGCCGGCGTGCAGAAATACTCGACTGCGTCGAGGTCGATGCAGGGCGGGTAGTCTTCCGGCGGAATGAAATCCGGTGGCCAGAAGGGCGGCCGGTAGCCACCGCCCGGAACCGGCTCGTAGTAGCCGGCGCGCCCTTCGCAGGGCCGCCAGACCTCGACATCGCCGACATGGCCCTCGACTTCCGGGTCTTCGAAGAAGCCGTCGAAATCGACGAACCAGCTGCCGAAGGGCGGCTCGTTCTTCGGGCGCACCAGCGGCGTCGGCGTGATCTGCACGCCGTGCACGGCAAGCGGCCCGCCGGCAATGAGCTGCTCTTCGAGCGCCGGATTGTCGCGCAGCCTGTCGCCGGTCTTCACCAGCGTGTCGGCGCAGGCATTGGTGTTCAGATTGCCCTGCGCGTCATAGCCATATTGCAGGTCGATGCCGCCCGCGCTCTGGCGGTGGCCTTCGGGAAAGCCGACGGCATATTCCTCCGGCGTTTCCACCCAGATCGATTCCGTCGCCGGATCGTCCGGGCTTTCGCGCCAGTAGCGCAGCACAACGCCGTCGCCGGAATCGGCGAAGCGGCTGTAGTCGTAGCGGTTGTCGATCTCGCCGCGCTGGGCGAGATACATGAAGCCGCGAGTGTCGAAGGCGATGTCGGTGACCGCCAGCTCCTCGGGAGCGGCGACCGTCAGCTCCCAGCGCGCATCGCCGGCGAATGTTCCGTCGCGGGCGATGCCGACGGACCATATCTCGGCCTTCTGGCCGACGGCGTAGTAGAGCCGGCCGCCATGCACCTGGACACCCCAGACGCGGCGTTCGTCCTGCGTGTAGCCCCAGGTGTCGGGATCCTCGCTGTCGAAAGCCGCGCCTTGAATGTCCATCACCGCGCCGTCGTCCGCGACCGGATCGAGGCCGCGCGCCGGCCGGCCGCTGACGCCGTGATCGAAGGTGTCGATCAGGGCGCCATCGGCGCCGATGCGGTGGATCAAGCCGGTATCGAGGTCGGACGCGAAGAACTGCCGGTGCGCCTTGTCGAAGGCGACATTGCCGATGCCCGGCCCGCTATTGCCGTCGATATTGGCGAACAGCGAGACCTGGCCGGTCAGCCCGTCGATCTTCCAGATCGTGCCTGGCCCGCCGCCATTCTCCTCGGCGAACTGGCCTTCCATGAAGGTCGCACCTTCCGCGCCGCGGCGCTGGCGCTCGGGCCTGCCGTCATCGTCCTCGTCGGGCGTGACGATGCGGACGCCGTGCAGCGAGCTTGCCGCCGCATAGAGGTTCGGCACGCCGCTCGGGATGCCGTCGCGGACGCCGTCGTCATAGGCGAGGCCGAAAACCTGGCCGAGCTGGCCGGCCATGACTTCGAAGGGCTGCGGCGTATAGACGAGTTGCCCGGAAGGCGGGCCGCCAAGCGCATTGACGTCGAAAACGCGCAAAGTCGCGCGGTCGAGGTCGATGAAGGTTTCGTCAACCGGATCGACGCCGGGCGGCAGCCCTTCGTCGAAATTGGGGATGATGGTGCCGGAAAATCCGGTCACCGCCATCGAGCCCGGATGGAATATCTGCGTTTCCTGCGCCCTGCCGGGGTTGGCGAACCAGAGCCCGGCGGTCAGCGCCAGCGCGACGATCGCGCTCGTCGAGGCGAGATTGTTGTGCAGATCGTGCGAGGGATGATTGCCGGTGGGCAGGCAGGCGGACGGTGCGCGATGGCGTGGCATTTGGTTTCTCCCCACGATGGCTGGAGAAACCGCCTGAACTCTCGCGCGGCCATTTGCAGCCCGCACGATCCCGGCACTTTCCCCCCTGGCAGTCCGGTATCCATTCCTTTCATGCACGGTACGCTTGCAGTCACGCAGCGTCAACGGAACCAGCCGGAAACCCGGCGCGCCGTCCTTCGGACGGTGATCGCGCCGGGCGCCGGATGGTCCTGCTGACCCGTGACACTCGGTGTTCGTGGTCATGGGTTTTCCTTTCCGGAGGCCGCACCACGCGGCTCCTGCACGCTCAGTCGCGGCGGAAAGGAGAAAGGTTCACCGAGCGGGTCAGCGGTCCGACAAAGCGAGCCGCAGTCCAAGTGCGGCGAAGGCGCCGGCAAAGCCGCGCCGCAACCAGGTAAGCACGCTGGGCCTCGAAATGACGTAGCGCCGGGTCGCCGAGGCGAACGCACCATAGCCGACGAAGACGATGAAGGTCAGCGCCATGAACGCGCCCGCCAGCCCCAGCATGTAGGAGGTCGGGTTAGGCGTGTTCGCCGGCACGAATTGCGGCAGGAAGGCCAGGAAGAACAGCGACAGCTTCGGGTTGAGGATGTTCAGCATGAAGCCGTTGGCAATGATCCTCGCCGGCGACAGCGTCGAGTGGCGTTCGGAAACCTGCAGCGCGCCGCCATCCCGCATCACACCCCAGGCCATGTAGAACAAATAGGCGACGCCGAGATATTTGACCACCTGGAAAGCCAGCGCGCTGGTATGCAGCAGCGCCGCCAGCCCGGCGATGCTCGCCGCGATATGCGGGACGATGCCGAGCGTGCAACCGATCGCCGCGAGCACGCTGGCGCTCCATCCCCGGCTCAGGCCGAAGGCTAGTGTGTAGAGCACGCCCGTGCCCGGCAGGAGGATGACGATGATCGAGGTCAGCAGATATTCGGGGGTCATGACGGTGCTCCGGGTTCGGGTTCGGAGCCGCAGGAAAGCCGATCCGGAGCAGCCGGTCTTGAACGAAATTGCAGTGCGTCAGGACATCAGCCGACCGCGTCGGCATAGGCGCCGGGCGAGATGCCATAGGTCCGCACGAACATCCGGGTCATGTGGCTCTGGTCGGCGAAGCCGCTTTCGAGGGCGGCCTGCGCCAACGGCTTGCCTTGCGCAATCAGCCGACGCGCGGCGGCGATCCGGCGCTGGAGAATATAGGCATGGGCCGTGAGCCCGGTCGCTTTGACGAAGCCGCGCAGCACCTGGAAGCGGCTGAGGCCGCTTTCGCGCGCCAAATCGGCCAGCGTGGTCGCCGCCGCCGGATCTTCGTCTATCAAGCTGCGGGCTGCGGAAATCGGTGCGGGAATTGATCGGTCCGGGGCGAAGCCGTTGCCGTCGCGCATGACCTCCGCCAGCAGCATCAGCGTCATTTCCTCGCGCGCGACCGACGCTTGCGCTCCGGCCGGCGTCGCTTCCGTTCCGTCTGCCGCCTGCCCGCCGGCGGTCATTGCCGAAAACAGCGCGCCGAAGCGAGTGGCGATCCGCGTATCCCCGATGACCGGCCGAGTGAATTCGAACGTGCCTGTCCGGCCCTGGCTGATGTCGCGGGCGGCCTCGACGATCAGCGGCGGATCGAAATAGAGCATGCGCCAGGAGCGGCCGGCGTCGCCGATCGGCGCACCGTCATGCACTTCGCCCGGATTGACGGTGATCGCGTCGCCGGGACCGGCCTCCACCATGCCACGGCCGCTCAGCGACTTCTGCGCGCCGCTGTGGATGACGCCGATGCCAAACTGCTCGTGCGTATGACGCGGAAATGTGTGGCATGTCTCCGCTTCCACCGCTTCGATGCCAGCGATCGCGCACCGGAGCATTTTGAATTGGCCTCGTGCCATCTGGTCATGCCTCCTGGGGCAGTTTGCCTGTCCCTGCGACCAACCACAACGGGGTAGGGCTAAGCGATATGCGCCTCTCTCCCTTCTCCCCTTGTGGGAGAAGGTGGATTGGCGCGAAGCGCCAAGACGGATGAGGGGTGTTGGAAGAAATGAGACGGGAAGATGGGGCATCTCGCGATGCGATCAATCAGGAACTGTGGCACTCCGTCCAACACCCCTCATCCAACCTCGCTGCGCTCGGCACCTCCCCTCAAGGAGGAGGGAGACGCCCCGCACTGCCGCACCAACCCTCCCTCAAGGAGATTTGCGCTTTAGCTGCGATCTTAAAAGTGGATAGAATCCACCCCCATTTCGGCTCGACCAAAGAAATCCGCATTGCGGATCAATGGCATAACAGCCGGCGAGAAGAATTTTCGCACCTGCATTTGTGCACACCCCCCGCCCCTCCCGCATAATCCGTGGCATCGCCCTTGCGGGAACCGGTTCCGGACCGGGGATCGGTAGGGCGGCGGTGACCTCTCCCCGTGGATTCGGTTCCCACGGGCCTGAGGGCGTCCGACGGGCCGGCATTCCGAGCGAAGCGCCAATGCTTCGTGAACGGAAGGCGGATCATCCGCGCGTCATTGTCCATGGAAAGAACATGGAGCGGGGCGCGTGACCGGTCGACCGTGGCGACAGACACCGGCGGGGCGCGGAAGCTGCGCCACGTATTCAATTTCGGTAGGCAAGGCCAAGCGCCCCGCTTCCCGACTCCTGAAGCCCTGAGTTCATCGAAGGGTCGAAGGGCTCTAACAATGGCCAGGGCGGAAACGCAGCGTGGCAAAGGAGAAGTGCATGCCGGCGACAGTTTACTTCTTTCCGCAGGAAGGCGGCGGCAGTCGAGAGGTCCGCGCGGGCGGAAAAAGTGAACTGTCCCCTACGGCCAACCGGCGAGATGCGCGCCAACGCCTCTCAAGCTGGCGCAGGTCCCGCTCTTGGTCTAATTCTTAACGAACGGGGTGAACCTTTCCGGGTCCGCATGCGACAGAGCCGCCAGAAGCGCCGGTCATGACGAACGATTCCGATCGTGACCTGGTCGGCCGCGTCGCCAGGGGCGACCGCGCCGCCGTGCGGCTTCTGTTCATGCGGCACCACGCACGGGTCTACCGCTTCGTGGCGCGCCAGACGGGATCGGAAGCGATGGCGGACGACATAGCCAACGAAGTTTTCCTGGAACTGTGGCGGCAGGCGCCGCGCTTCGAGGGCCGGTCGGAAGTCTCGACCTGGCTTCTCGGCATCGCCCGCTTCAAGGCGCTGTCGCATTTGCGCAAGAAGAGCGAGGCGTGGCTCGACGAAGACGCCGCTGCGGCTGTCGCGGACAGCGCCGACACGCCGGAAGTGACTGTGATGAAGGAGAACAAGGCGGCGGCGCTGAGGCGCATGGTCGACGCGCTGCCCGAGGAGCATCGCACGGTGGTCGACCTCGCCTATTATCACGGCAAGTCGGTCGCCGAGATCGGCGAGATACTTTCGATACCGGTGGCAACGGTGAAGACCCGGATGTTTTATGCCCGCAAGAAGCTCGGCGAGGCGCTGAAGGCCGCCGGTCACGACAGAGGTTGGCCATGAGCGCCGAGGAAAACATGTCGCGCCGCGACGAACTGGAAGCGCTGCTGCCTTTCTATCTGAATGGCACGCTGGAAGGTGACGACCTCGAAGCCGTCGAGGAATGGCTGGCCTCCGACCCGGAGGCGGCGGTGGCGCTCGCCGAGGCGGATGAGGAGTTTGCCGGTGCGGTCGCCGCCAATGAGGCGCTGCGGCCGCCCGCCGATGCGCTGAGCCGCTTTTCGAAGGCGCTGGAGGCGGAAGCCGGGCCTGCGAGGACGCAGGCGGGAAAATCCTGGCTCGCCGGCGCCTGGGAACGGATCGCCGGCCCGCCGGCGGGGCTCGCCTGGGCGACGGCCGCCGCGGCGGTCATGCTGCTTGTCGTCCAGGCGGCGCTCGACACCGGCAGGCAGGGCGGAGATTTCGAGATAGCGGGAGAAGAAGGCGGCATCGGCATGATGCCGTTCGCCTTCGTCAAGTTCAAACCGGAAGCGGAGATGGCCGACATCTCGGCCTTCCTCGTGGAAAATGGTGCGGCCATCGCGGGCGGTCCCACGGCGGGCGGCGTGTTCCGCATCGCCATCCCCGCGAAGACCCCCGCCGACTATGACAGGCTGGTCGGCCTTATTGCCGCCCAGCCCTTTACCGAGACTGTTTCCGAGGGCAGGAAACCAGCCAATGGCGGGTAGGGCATTCAGGATTGCGGCGTTTTCGGCGGCCGTGCTTATAGGCGCGGCTCCCGCTTTGGCGCAGACCAACGATCCTTCCGGCGCGCTGGCGACCGATCGGCTGTCGGTTCGGCCGGAAGGCACAGGTCCGGCCGATGATCGCGGCAGGCAAAGCGCGGTGCTGCTGCCGGATTTGCTGTTCGACCTGTTTCCCAATCCGGCCGGCGGCGAACCGGCCCAGCCGGGCAGCGGCGCGGGACAGGCACCCGCGACCTCGCAGGCGGGAGGAACGCCGCCTGTGCCGGCGCAAAATCCGCTCGGCCCGGCTGCTGCCACTGCTGCGCGCCAGCCGCTCGCCGCACCGGCGCAGGCGATCGCCGGCGAATTCGTTCCCGACGAGGTGCTGGTCACAATCGAAGGCGACGGCGCGGCCGTTCAGGACATCGCGGCGGATTTCGGACTCGAAGTCCGCTCACAGCGGCTTTCGACGCTGCTCGGCCTGACCGTCGTGCGCTTCGGCATCCCCGACGGGCGGCCGGTCGGCATCGTGCTGGCCCAGCTTGCCGCCGACGGCCGCGCGCAGGGCCGCGTGCCCAACCATGTCTACGACCTCCAGCAGGCGCCGGCCGTCGTCAATTACGCCTTCCAGCGCATCGCGCTGGATTCCACCGCGGCCAGCGGCAAGGATGTGCGCATCGCCGTCATCGACACGGCGGTGGACGAAACGCATCCCGCATTGAAAGGCGCCATAGCCGAGATTTTCGACGCCATGCCGGAGGTCGAGATCGCGTCGCGCGACCATGGTACCTCGGTTGCCGGGCTGATCGCCGGCACCGGGCCGTTCCGCGGCATGGCCCCGGGATCGAGCATCTACCACGCCCGCGCGTTCGAGGACGGCAAGTCGACCATGGACACCATCCTCGGCGCGCTCGACTGGGCAGCGGGCAAGGATGTGCGCATCATCAATATGAGCTTTGTCGGGCCCGCGAACGAACTGCTTGAAACCGCCTGCCGCAATGCGCGGGCGCGAAACATGGTGCTGATCGCGGCGGCCGGCAACAACGGCCCGAAGGCGCCGTTCGGCTACCCCGCCGCCTATGCCGGCGTGACTGCGGTGACCGCGACCGACGAGCAGGACCGGCTGATGCAGCAGGCCAATCGCGGCCCTTATGTCTATCTGTCGGCGCCCGGCGTCGACATGATCGCGCCGGTCGGCGGCGGCTCCGACCTCGTCACCGGCACCTCGTTCGCCGCCGCGATCGTCTCGGGCGCGGTCGCCAACCTGATCCGCAGCAATCCGGAGCGCTCGGCCGACTGGATCGAGAAGGCGCTGGCCGAGACCGCGACCGATCTCGGCAGCGCCGGCCGCGACGGCGATTTCGGCTACGGCCTGCTCAACGCCAAGGCGGCGGACGCCTCGAAGGAAGCGGATGCGGCGAAGGAATAGGCGCGGTCAGCCCGCCGCTCCGGCGATCGAGCCGCGGACCACGAGGTCGACCGGCCAGATTTCGCCGCGCGCGCCTTCTTCCAGGCCCGAAATCCGCGCCGCCAGGCGTTCCGCGATCCGCGCGCCTGCCGCCCGGATCGACGAGCGCGTCGTCGACAGCGGCACGGAAAAATGCTCTGGCCTCAGCCATGGAAACACGTCGTCATGGGCGATCAGCGACACGTCGCCAGGGATGGTAAGGCCGAGATCGCGCACCGCGCGCACTACGCCGAGCGCCATGATCAGGCTGGAGCAGGCGATCGCCGTCGGCGGCTCGGGCTGCTCGAGCAGGCTGCGCGCCGAGCGGTAGCCGTTCTCCTCGGTCATCGCCACCGAGCGGATCCTTTCGGGCGGCAGCGCCAGCCCGGCGGAAGCAAGCGCACGCCTGACGCCGCGCTCGCGGAAGATCGCAAAAGTCTGCCCGTCGTCGCCATTGATCAGCGCAACGCGCCGGTGGCCGAGTTGGACCAGCAGGCGCGCCGCCTCGTGGAACGCACCTTCATTGTCTATGTCAAGGAAGGGATAGTCGAAGTCGAGCCCTTCGGCGCGGCCGTGCACCAGGAAAGGCAGGCCGAGCTGGTTGACCAGCGAGATGCGCCGGTCGGCGGGGCGCGGCGCGGAGATATAGACGGCATCGACCTGCTTGTTGGCGGCGACGCGGCGGTAGGTCGTCTCCTCGTCGTCGGCGTCGGCCGGGCTGAGCACGAGATCGAGCTCATGCGAGCGCGCATAATCGCCCAGTCCCGACAGGAACTCGACGAAATGCGGGTCGATGTCGACCGAGGCGCCGGTCGGCAGCACATAACCGATCATGCCGGCCTTGCCGGTCGCCAGACGCCTGGCGCTCGGATTCGGCCGGTAGCCGTGGCGCTTGGCAGCGTCGGTGACGCGGCGGCGGGTTTCCTCGCTGACCTCCGGATAGCCGTTCAGCGCCCGGCTCACCGTCGTCTGCGAAAGTTGCAGCATGTGCGACAGCTGTTTGAGGTTCACCGTGGGGCTCCAGATTCTCAAAGCGCTTTGAAATACGGCCGGATTGGCGCTTTTGTCTCTCATTGCGCGACATCCACTATAAGTCGCGGATCGCCTGTTCAGAAGCGATATTGCATGCTGCAGCGCCAAAAAAGCATGCTGCACTGCGCGGTTCTCGCATTCTAAATCGGTTTATGGGCCGGGCCTCTTGACTCTTTGCCGGTTCGGTGGCGTGCTGCAGTCAGCCAAAGCGCTTTGGGAGCTCTACCTATGCGGTTGCGAACCGCGCGGGGCTGGGGCACATTCGAGCGGCCGCCGGCAGGACGGAATGGAGGTTCCGTCCCCATTGAGAACCGTTGGGAGGATTACCATGAAAAAAACCCTGATGCTGGGCGCCGCCCTTGCCGCGCTCGCTTTTGGCGCGCCGGCTCATGCCGAACTGAAGTTCAAGCCGGGCGAGGACGCCGCCCGCTTCACCTGGGCCAATTTCGAAGAGCTGAAGAAAGTCGACCTGAAGGGCGAGACCCTGTCGATCTTCGGCCCTTGGCGCGGCGAAGACGAGGCGCTGGTCCGCTCGGTGCTGGAATATTTCAGCGAGGCTACCGGCGCGACGATCAACTATTCGTCGTCGGAAAACTACGAGCAGCAGATCGTCATCGACACCCAGGCAGGCAGCCCGCCGAACATCGCGATCCTGCCGCAGCCGGGCCTTCTCCAGGATCTGGCGTCCAAGGGACTGCTCATCCCGCTCGGCGACGACGTCGCCACCTTCGTGAAGGACAATTACGGCGCGGGACAATCCTGGGTCGACCTCGGCACCTATAAGGACAAGGACGGCGCCGAGAAGTTCTTCGGGTTCCCCTACAAGGCGGACCTGAAATCGCTGGTCTGGTATGTGCCCGAGAATTTCGAGGAAGCCGGCTATGAAGTGCCGAAGACCTGGGAGGAGCTCCAAGCGCTGACCGACCAGATCGTCGAGGACGGCGGCGTGCCGTGGTGCATCGGCCTCGGCTCCGGCGGAGCGACCGGCTGGCCGGCGACCGACTGGGTCGAGGACATCATGCTGCGCACGCAGCCGCCGGAAACCTACGACAAGTGGGCGACCAACGAGATCCCCTTCAACGATCCGGCTGTCGTCAACGCGCTGCAGATCTTCGCCGACATCGCCACCAACGACAAATATGTCGACGGCGGCAAGGCCGCGGTCGCGGCGACCGACTTCCGCGACAGCCCGAAGGGCCTCTTCGGCATCCCGCCGAAATGCTACCTGCACCGCCAGGCCTCGTTCATCTCGTCCTTCTTCCCGGAAGGCACGCAGCTCGGCGAGGACGCCGATTTCTTCTACCTGCCGCCGATGGCCTCCAAGCCGGAACTTGGCAGTCCCGTTCTCGGCGCCGGCACGCTGGTCGCGATCACCAAGGACTCGAAAGCCGCGCGCGAATTCATAAAGTTCCTCGAAATGCCGATCGCGCACGAAATCTGGATGGCGCAGTCGGGCCTGCTCACGCCGCTCAAGTCGGCGAACAAGGATGCCTACGCCAATGAGGCGCTGAAGAAGCAGGGCGAAATCCTGGTCAACGCATCGACCTTCCGCTTCGACGGTTCCGACCTGATGCCCGGCAAGATCGGCGCGGGCGCCTTCTGGACCGGCATGATCGACCTCGTCGGCGGCAAGCCGGCGGCCGACGTGGCAGCGGACATCCAGAAGAGCTGGGACGCGATCAAGTAGCGACCGTGCGGAGCGTGCGTCCTTCGAGGCACGCTCCGCTCGCACCTCAGGATGAGGGATGTTGGCGCTGCCTCCTCATTCCTGCCGGTACCATCCCGCGGAAATCACGAGGGCAGCTGCCATCCGGAGGCTTAAGGCAGCGCTGAGCTTCCTCATCCTGAGGTGCGAACCCCGCAAGGTGAGCCTCGAAGGACGCACGGTGACATAGGCCGCGCGTCCAGAACGTACCAAAGAGTTCAACGAGGAGGGGAGGAACCTATGGCGGCTCAGATTTTTTCGGGGATCCTGGTCATCATCATCGGCGTCGGCGGCTGCGTCGCCTATTTCTGGGGTGCCAACAAGCTGCTCGACGTGATCTTTCCCTCGCGCGGCGTGAAAGGCGGGGCGGCTATCGACAATCTGCGCCGCCAGGGCATAATCCGGCCATGGCTCTTCATCGGGCCGGCCCTGATCATCCTCGTCGTCTACCTAATCTACCCGGTGTATCAGACGGTGATCCTGTCATTCCATGATCGCGGCGGTGAGAATTTCGTCGGGCTGGCCAATTATTCCTGGGCATTCGGGGACCGCGAGTTCCGCAACTCGATCTTCAACAACCTGCTCTGGCTTCTGGTCGTTCCGGCCGCCTGCACCTTCCTCGGGCTGGTGATCGCCGTTCTGACCGACAAGATCTGGTGGGGCACGATCGCCAAGAGCCTGATCTTCCTGCCGCTTGCAATTTCCTTTGTCGGCGCCAGCGTCATCTGGAAGTTCGTCTATGAATATCGCGGCGACGGCCAGACCCAGATAGGCATCCTCAATTCCATCGTGCAGTTCTTCGGCGGTTCGCCGCAGGTCTGGATATCGCTGCCGTTCTGGAACAATTTCTTCCTCATGGTCATCCTGATCTGGATCCAGACCGGCTTCGCCATGGTCATCCTGTCGTCGGCGCTGCGCGGCATTCCCGAGGAGACGCTGGAAGCCGCCGTCATCGACGGGGCAAACCCGTTCCAGATTTTCTGGAAGATCATGATCCCGCAGATATGGGGCACGATCGCCGTCGTCTGGACCACCATCACCATACTGGTGCTGAAGGTGTTCGACATCGTGCTGACGATGACCAACGGCCAGTGGAACAGCCAGGTTCTCGCCAACCTCATGTTCGACTGGATGTTCCGCGGCGGCGGCGATTTCGGCCGCGGCGCGACGATCGCCATCATCATTATGCTCGCGGTGCTGCCGATCATGATCTGGAACATCCGCCAGGCCAACAAAGAGACCGGAGGACACTGAGATGGCCAATCCGACCGGCAAGTCCTACGTCGGCCGCTTCGGCGTCCATATCGCGGTACTCTTCTTCGTGGCGCTCTGGACGCTTCCGACGCTCGGCATCCTGATCTCCTCACTGCGCGACAAGGATCAGATCATCGTCTCCGGCTGGTGGACTGCGCTTACGAGTTCCACCCAGACCGAGGCCGGGCGGCTGCCGTCGCCTAACACGGCGGTCGAAAGGGACGGCAAGTTCGTTCTGGAAGGCAATCTGTTCGAGCAGCCGGGAAGCCGCTCGATCACCAACTTCGGCATCCGCGCCCAGGCGCCGACGGAATTCGAGGCCGGCAGCGTTGCCGCTCTCGGCGACGGCGAGACCCTGCAGGTCAACGCCGACGGCGGTTTCATCATGACGATGCCGGCTGCTTCCGACGCGACACGCGGCCGCCGCGTCTATTATGCCGCGACCGTGCCGCCGCGATTCACCACCGAAAACTACGCGAACGTGCTGTTTTCCGAAGGCATAGGCCGCTCCTTCATCAACTCGCTGACGGTGACCATACCGGCGACCGTCATCCCGATCATGATCGCCGCCTTCGCCGCCTATGCGCTCGCCTGGATGCGCTTTCCCGGCCGCGCGCTGCTGATCGCCACAATCATCGGCCTGCTCGTCGTGCCGCTGCAGATGACGCTGATCCCCCTTCTGGAACTGTATAATGGCGTGGGGGAACTGTTCGGCGTGCCGTCCAAGACCTATCTCGGCATATGGCTCGCGCATACCGGTTTCGGCCTGCCTTTCGCGATCTACCTCTTGAGGAGCTACATGGCTGGCCTGCCACGCGAATTGATGGAATCGGCGCGCATCGATGGCGCCAGCGACTTCGAGATATTCGTCAAGATCGTGCTGCCGCTGTCGTTCCCGGTGCTTGCTTCGTTCGCCATCTTCCAGTTCCTCTGGGTCTGGAACGATCTGCTGGTCGCCATGGTTTTCCTGGGCTCGGGCTCGGACCAGCTGGTCCTGACCGGCAGGCTCAACGCGCTGCTCGGTTCGCGCGGTGGCGATTGGGAAATCCTGACGGCTTCGGCCTTCGTGACGATCATCGTGCCGCTGATTGTGTTCTTCTCGCTGCAACGCTATTTCGTCCGCGGTCTGCTCGCGGGCTCGGTCAAAGGAGGCTGATATCATGCAGGCTGTTCTGCGAAAGATCGAGGAGCCGGAACTGGCAGTCGATCGCGACTGGTGGCGCGGCGCCGTCATCTACCAGATCTATCCGCGCAGCTATCAGGATTCCAACGGCGACGGCATCGGCGACCTGAAAGGCATCATCCAGCGGCTGCCATACATCGCCTCGCTGGGCGCGGATGCGATCTGGATCTCGCCTTTCTTCAAGTCGCCGATGAAGGATTTCGGCTACGACGTTTCGGATTATTGCGACGTCGACCCGATGTTCGGCACGCTGGCCGATTTTGACGATCTGATAGCCGAGGCGCACCGGCTGGGCCTCAGGGTGATGATCGACGAGGTCATCTCGCATACGTCGGACGAGCATCCCTGGTTCAAGGAAAGCCGTGCCAGCCGCGACAACCCCAAGGCCGACTGGTTTGTGTGGGCGGACGCCAGGCCCGACGGCACGCCGTCCACTAACTGGCTGTCGATCTTCGGCGGGTCAGCCTGGCAGTGGGACACGCGCCGCCAGCAATATTATCTGCACAATTTCCTGGCCGAGCAGCCGGACCTCAACTTCCACAACAGGGAGGTGCAGGACGCCCTGCTCGACGTCACCCGTTTCTGGCTCGACCGCGGCGTCGACGGTTTCCGCCTCGACACGATCAACTTCTATTTCCACAGCCAGGGGCTGGAAGACAACCCGCCGCTGCCGCCGGAATTGCGCAACGACCAGACCGCCCCGGCGGTGAACCCGTACAATTACCAGGACCACATCTACGACAAGAGCCGGCCGGAAAACCTGGCTTTCCTAGCCCGCTTCCGCGCTCTGCTCGACGAATATCCTGCGGCGGCAGCGGTCGGCGAGGTGGGCGATCTCGCAGCGCGGGCTCGAAGTCGTCGCCTCTTATACGGCCGGCGGCGACAAGGTGCAGATGTGCTACGCCTTCGATTTCCTGGCGCCCGAAAAGATCAGCGCTGCCAAGGTGCGCGCCGTGCTCGAGGATTTTGGCGCGGCGGCCAGCGACGGCTGGTCATGCTGGGCGTTCTCCAATCACGACGTGATGCGCCACGCCTCGCGCTGGGGGAAGGGCGAGGCCGACAGGACCGCCTACCTGAAAGTGATTTCGGCGCTGCTGATGTCGCTGCGCGGCTCGGTCTGCCTTTATCAGGGCGAAGAACTGGGCCTGGGCGAAGCCGACCTGGCCTTCGAGGATCTGCAGGATCCCTACGGCATCCGCTTCTGGCCCGAATTCAAGGGCCGAGACGGCTGCCGCACGCCGATGGTGTGGGACAAAAATGCCAAAAACGGCGGCTTCTCGACGGCCAAGCCGTGGCTGCCGGTGCCGCGCGAACATCTCGCCCAGGCGGTCAGCGCGCAGCAGGGCGACGAAAATTCGCTGCTCGAGCACTACCGCCGCTTCCTCGCCTTCCGCCGAGCGCATCCGGCCTTCGCCAAGGGAGAGATCGACTTCCTGGCTGCGGATGGCGACGCGGTCGCCTTCACCCGCCGCGAGGGCAATGAGGAGATCGTCTGCGCCTTCAATCTCGGCGCGGGACCGGCGAGCATCGATCTCGGCGGTGGCCGCGCGGTACAGCCGCTGAGCGGTCACGGGTTTACCGGACAAGCGGATGCAGGCAAAATCCGGCTGGGCAGCTATGGAGCGTGGTTCGGGCGCGTTGCCTGAGCGACAGACAAGAAGAAATTCGGGAGAAGAAGCATGGCCGACCTCACCCTCAGGCAAGTCAGGAAGTCCTACGGCAACCTGAACATCCTTCACGGCATCGACCTCGACATAAAGTCGGGCGAGTTCGTCGTCTTCGTCGGCCCGTCGGGCTGCGGAAAGTCGACGCTGCTGCGCACGATCGCCGGCCTCGAGGAGATAACTTCGGGCGAATTGAAGATCGCCGGCGACGTCGTCAACGATGTGCCTCCGTCGAAGCGTGGCATCGCCATGGTGTTCCAGAGCTACGCGCTCTACCCGCACATGACCGTCTACGACAACATGGCGTTTTCGATGAAGATCGCGCGCGAGAGCAAGGCCGAGATCGACAAGCGCGTGCGCCAAGCCGCCGAGATCCTGCAACTGACCAAATATCTCGACCGCCTGCCCAAGGCGATGTCGGGCGGCCAGCGCCAGCGCGTCGCCATTGGCCGCGCCATCGTGCGCAACCCGAAAGTGTTCCTGTTCGACGAGCCGCTGTCGAACCTCGATGCCGCACTGCGCGTGGCGACCCGCATCGAGATTGCCAAGCTCAAGGAATCGATGCCCAACACGACCATGATCTACGTCACCCACGACCAGGTCGAGGCGATGACGCTGGCCGACCGTATCGTCGTGCTCAAGGACGGCTATATCGAGCAGGTCGGCACGCCGATGGAGCTCTACCGCCATCCCGGCAATCTGTTCGTCGCGCAGTTCATCGGCTCGCCGGCCATGAACATCGTGCCGGCGACGATCGACAGGCCTGGCCGCGAGACCGTCATCACCCATGTCGGCGGCCGCAAGGTCAGCCTGCCGGTGGCGACGCCGGCCGAGGCTGCCGGCGCGACGATCAGCTTCGGCGTCCGCCCGGAGGATTTGAGGGTGGCGACGGGCGCGGATTACCTGTTCGAGGGACCGGTAGATTATGTCGAGCAGCTCGGCGAGGTGCAACTGGTCTATGTCGAGATTGGCCGCGCCGACCAGCCGCTGGTGGCGAAGCTTCCCGGCAATGCCGAGGTCAAGCGCGGAACGGTGCTGCGCCTGACCGCCGACGCCGGCGACCTGCACATATTCGACGCGGAAGGGCGTTCTTTCGCGCGCGAAAGGCTGGCGGCGCAGGCGGCCTGACTACGGCATTTCCGCCGCAGTCAGCCGTTCCGTGCGGGCGGCCTTGCGGCGCGAGATGAAGAAGGCGGCGACGAAGGTCATGCTCATCAGGAGCACGATGGTAGGCGCTGGCGCGGAATCCAGGAAGAAGCTCAGATAGACGCCGAAGAACGACGCCGCGACCGCGATGGCGACCGCGAGCAGGAGCATTCGGTCGAATCGGTCGGTGAGCAGGAAGGCGATGGCGCCGGGCGCGATCAGCATGGCGATGGCGATGATGATGCCGACCGCCTTCAGCGCCCCGACGATGGTCAGCGACAGGATCGCCAGCAGCCCGTAGTGCAGGAGCCGGACCGGCAGGCCGATGGCGCGGGCATGCTGCGGGTCGAAGGCGTGGACGAGGAGATCGCGCCGGAAGATCATGATCGCGCCCCCGGCGATCGCTGCGATGACGCCGCTTTCGGCCACGTCGCGCCAGGTGACGCCGAGCATGTCGCCGAACAATATGTGGTCGAGATGCACGTCCGTCTCGATCTTGGTGTAGAGCACGATGCCGAGCCCGAACATGCCAGAGAAGACGACGCCCATGACGGTGTCTTCCTTGACGCGGCTGTTTTCCTTCAGGAAGCCGGTGGCGAGCGCGCAGACCATGCCCGCGCCGAATGCGCCGACCGCAAGCGGCAGGCCGGCAATATAGGCGAGCACGATGCCGGGCAGCACGGCGTGGCTGATTGCGTCGCCCATCAGCGACCAGCCCTTCAGCACCAGGAAGGACGACAAGAGCGCCATCGGCACGGCGACCAGCACGGCGATGACGAAGGCCTGCTGCATGAATGGAAACTGGAAGGGCAGGAGGAGGGTTTCGATCATGGCCGCACCTCGTGGACTGGCGCGGCACGCCTTCTATTTCGTGCTTTGTCGAAGGGCCGGACATCTTCCAAACAAGACAGGGCGACACTATATAATTGGACGTATCCTTTCCCCTTGCGGGGAGGGATAGGGAGTAGAGGTAGAAACTGCGTCAGGTGTCTCCGAACTACTCTGTGTTTTGTGTGAAATCGGACAGGGACGCTGCTTAGATGCCCCCACCCTCTATCCCTCCCCTCAAGGGGGAGGGATGCGTCAGCGCCCGACTTCCATATGCGACAGCCCTGATTGGCGGCTTTGGCGTCTACGCTCGCTCCACGATGGCGACGCTTGGCGAAAGTGGCGCTGACGACTGATCTTCCCCCGTGCAGGGGAGATGCCCGACCCTTTGACAAGGCTCTGGACTGCGGAATGCCACCCGGCATCATACCCCCGCCTCCAGCGCTTCGCGCGCCCGCCGCCTGGCCGCCAGCATGCCGTGTTTTGGCGCGAGCGCGAACGCAGCCAGGAAGATCGCCGTCTGCAGAACCACGATGATCCCGCCGGTCGCGCCGTCGAGGAAATAGCTGGCATAGGCGCCGACGAGGCTCGTTATCGCCCCGATCGCGACGCTGATCATGATCAGCCGGGGGAAGCGGTCGGTAAGCAGATAGGCGGTCGCGCCGGGCGTCACCACCATGGCGATGACCAGGAATGCTCCGACTGTCTGTAGCGCCGCCACCGTGCAGGCCGAAAGCAGCGTGAAGAACATCGCCTTCAGCCAGTCCGGGTTGAGGCCGACGGAGCGCGCGTGGTTCTCGTCGAAGAATGCGACCATCAGGTCCTTCCATTTGACGAGCAGTATGGCGAGCGACACACCGGCAATGATGACCAGTTGCAGCGTGTCTCCGGGCGTGACTGCCAGGATGTTGCCGAGCACGATGGTCTGGATATTTACCGAGGCCGGCGACAGCGAGATCATGAACAGGCCTAGCCCGAAGAAGGAGGTGAAGATCAGCCCGATTATGGCGTCTTCCTTGAGCTTGGTGCGCTGGTTCAAGAACAGCATCGCCGCTGCGGCCAATCCGCCGGAGATGAACGCGCCGAAGGCGAAGGGCAGCCCGATCATGTAGGCGCCGGCCACGCCCGGCACGATTGCGTGGGAGAGTGCGTCGCCGATCAGCGACCAGCCCTTCAGCATCAGATAGGCCGAGAGGAAGGCGCATACGCCGCCTACCAGCGCCGACACCCACATGGCGTTGACCATGTAGCCGTAGGCGAAGGGTTCGGCGAGCGTGGCGATCATTTCTGCTCGTCCAGTTCGTCCGGTCCTGCCGAGTCGCGCGAATCCTCGCCGTTGCCGTAGATGACGAAGGGCCGCTCGTCGTCGGTAAGCACCGTCACCCGGCGCGGATCGGCGTCGTCATGCAGGTCGGCGCCGCCGAGGATGAACTGGCGCAGCACGCCGCCGAACGCCTTTTCAAGATTGGCGTGGGTGAACACTTCCTTGGTCGGCCCTTCCGCCAGAACCGTCCTGTTGATCAGCACGGCGCGGTCGCAGAACCGCGGCACCGAACCCAGATTGTGCGTCGAGACCAGCATGATGCGGCCCTCGTCGCGCAGCGATTGCAGGAGAGCGATGATCGCTTCCTCCGTGCGCACGTCCACGCCGGTGAAAGGCTCGTCGAGCAGGATGATCCTGCCCTCCTGGGCCAGCGCCCGGGCGAGAAAGACACGCTTCTTCTGGCCGCCGGAAAGCTCGCCGATCTGCCGCTTGCGGTAGTCGGCCATGCCGACTCTCGCCAGCGCCTCGTCCACCGCCTGCCGGTCGGAGGGCCGCGCCATGCGCAGGAAATTCATGTGGCCGTAACGGCCCATCATCACCACGTCCTCGACCAGAACCGGAAAATTCCAGTCGACATCCTCGCTCTGCGGCACATAGGCGACGGCATTCTTTTTCAGCGCATCGGCGGCCGGCCCGCCGAAGATCCGCACCCGCCCGGCTGCGAGCGGCACGAAACCCATGATCGCCTTGAACAGGGTCGACTTGCCGCTGCCGTTGACGCCGACCAGCGCCGTGATGCTGCCCTTCGGGATCGAGAAGGAGGTGTTGCGCAGCGCCGTCTGGCCGTTGCGGTAGGTGACCGCTATGCTCTCGACCGAAAGCCCGTCGCCGGGCTGCGGCGCATTGCGAGGCTTCATCGAGAGCGGCGCGTTCACTCGGCGAGCCCTTTCGCGATGGTATCGGTGGTGACGCGGAGCAGATCGAGATAGGTAGGCACCGGCCCGTCCGCCGCGCTCAAGGAGTCGACATAGAGGACGCCGCCATATTTGGCGCCGGTCTCGCGCGCCACCTGCTCGGCCGGATCGGCGGATACGGTGCTTTCGGAGAACACCGCCGGGATGTTGTTGGCGCGAACCGCGTCGATCACCTTCCGGACCTGCTGCGGCGTGCCCTGCTGGTCAGCGTTGATCGGCCAGAGGTAAAGTTCCTTCAGGCCAAAGTCGCGCGCCAGATAGGAGAAAGCGCCCTCGCTGGAGACCAGCCAGCGCCTTTCCTCGGGAATGGCGGTGAGCCGCGCCCGGATAGGCTCCACCGTCGCCTTGATCTTTTCCGAGTAGGTGGCGGCGTTCTTCGCATAGGTCTCGGCATTCTCCGGATCGTGCTCCGCGAATGCCTTGCGGATGTTCTCGACATAGATCAGCGCCGCTTCGGGCGACATCCAGGCATGCGGATTCGGTTTGCCGGTGTAAGGGCCTTCGGCGATGCCCATGGGCTCGACGCCTTCCGACACCACGGCGCTCGGCAGATCGCTCAGATTGGAGAAGAACTTTTCGAACCAGAGTTCGAGGTTGAGGCCGTTCCAAAGGATCAGGTCGGCTTTCTGCGCCTTGATCAGGTCGCCAGGCGTCGGCTGATAGTTATGGATTTCGGCGTCGGGCTTTGTGATCGATTCGACCACGGCCGCGTCTCCGGCGACGTTCCTGGCGATATCGGCGATCACCGTGAAGGTGGTCACCACCACCATCTTCTCGCCGGCCCCTCGGCCGTCGGCCTCGCCTTCGGCGGAACATGCGGCAAGAACGAGGGCGCAGAGCAGGGCCGAAGCGGTCGCGAGAAATCTCATGAGGGATCCTGATTTTGCACGCCGCGCAGTATGGCAGCCGATGCATAGGTAGGGCACGCCGTTGCAACTGTCAATGCAATTGCAAATCGTTTGCAAGAAGAAGGGCGCGACAGGCGATAATGATTGCGGTCGGAACCGTCGCGCTTTGCAACTGACTGTCATCTGGCGCATAGTCGTCCCCATGGCGAAGGCGAAGAACCAGAATCCCGATTACGAGAAGATGCTGCGCAAGGCGGGTGTCAGGATCACGAGGCCGCGCCGCATCATCCTCGGCATTTTGTCGGGCGCGGGCGACCATCCCGACGCGCTCGAAATCTTCCGCCGCGCGGTCGCGGTGGACGGCAGCATCTCGCTTTCCACGGTCTACCGCACCATGAAGCTGATGGAGGGTATGGGCGCTATCCACCGCCACGCGTTCGAGGGCGGGCCGTCGCGCTTCGAGCAGGCCGGCGGCGAGCACCACGACCATCTGATAGATATAGAAAGCGGCGACGTGATCGAGTTCAAGTCGGATCGCATCGAGCAGCTCCAGGACGAGATCGCCAAAAAACTCGGCTACGACATCGTGCATCACCGGCTCGAACTCTACGGCCGCAAACGCCGCACCGCCGGTTGACGAAGCGCTGTCCAGCCGTCAATCATCGCCGTCTTCAACGAGCGAACCATTTCGCGCGCAGATCACAGGGAAAGATCAAGAATGCAGGAAGCCGAAATCGGCCTGATCGGCCTGGGCGTCATGGGCTCCAACCTGGCGCTCAACATTGCCGAGAAAGGCCACCGCATTGCGGTTTTCAACCGCACGACAGCCAGGACCGAGGCGTTTGCCGCTTCCGCCGGCGGCCTGCGCGGGAGGATCGTGCCGTGTGCGACGATGGAGGAACTGGCCGCGGCGATCCAGCCGCCGCGCCCCGTCATCATCATGGTCCAGGCCGGCAAGCCGGTCGACGAGCAGATTGCCTTGCTGCGCGGAGTGCTGTCGGCCGGCGACATCATAATCGACGCCGGCAACGCCAATTTCCGCGACACAGTCCGGCGCTTTGCCGAGCTTGAAAGCTCCGGCCTTACCTTCATAGGCATGGGCGTTTCGGGCGGCGAGGAGGGCGCGCGCCACGGCCCGTCCATCATGGTCGGCGGCACGCGTGAATCCTATGTTCGTGTGGAAAGCATACTGACCGGGATTTCGGCCAAATTCGAAGGCGAGCCCTGCACGGCCTGGCTGGGCGAAGGCGGGGCGGGGCACTTCGTCAAGACGATCCACAACGGCATCGAATATGCCGACATGCAGATGATCGCCGAAATCTACGGCATCCTGCGCGACGGCCTCGGCATGGGCGCCAAGGAGATCGGCGCGGTGTTCGCGGGCTGGAACCGCGGCAGGCTCAACTCCTATCTGATCGAGATCACGGCGGAGGTGCTTGCCGCCGACGATCCGCAAACCGGGTCGCCGATGGTCGATATCATTCTCGACCGCGCCGGCCAGAAGGGTACCGGCAAGTGGTCCGTCATCGAAGCGCAGACGCTCGGCGTGTCGGCGACCGCGATCGAGGCCGCCGTTTCGGCGCGCATTCTCTCCTCGATCAAGAACGAGCGGGAGGCGGCGGAGAAGGTTTATGGCACAGGCGGCTTCTCGGGCTTTGCCGGCGAGCGCGAAACGGTGCTGCGCGACCTCGAACTGGCGCTGTTTGCCGGCAAGATCGCCGCCTATGCGCAAGGGTTTGCGGTGATGGACGCCGCCTCACGCGAATTCGGCTGGAACCTGCCGCTGCCGACAATCGCCAAGATATGGCGGGCCGGCTGCATCATCCGCTCCCAGTTTCTGGGCACCATCGCCGAGGCTTTCGATGGCGGGCCGGTCTCCAATCTCCTGATGGCGCCGGCCTTCATCGGCATGATGAAGGAGGCGCACCCGTCGCTGCGGCGTATCGTGGCGCGAGCGTCAGAAGTCGGCCTGCCGATGCCGGCCCTGTCGTCGGCTCTCGCCTATTTCGACCTTTATCGCCAGGGCCGCGGCACCTCGAACCTGATCCAGGCGCAGCGCGACTTCTTCGGCGCGCACGGTTTCGAGCGCATCGATGCGCAAGGCGCGCATCACGGCCCCTGGGGCAGCGGCGGCTAAACATCATTCCGGGTGCTTTCTCGTCAGGGGACGCTGAGGCCCTGAATCGGTCTAGTCTTTTGTATAGTCAGGCCCAAAACGGGTCGGCAGGTTGTCGGCGAGTTTCAACCAAGGGAGCTTCTCCTCAAAAGCGACATGCAGCGTAGGTGCAAATTTTTCTGGCTCCTCCATCGCTGCCGAAAAAAAATGCATGACACCAGACATTTTCTTTGAGCGGAAGGACAGCGGCGTGCCACAGTGATCGCAAAATGTTCTTTCCACACCGGGAGAAGAGTTGAATACTTTCGGTAGCTTGCCCAGCCATCGCCATTGGCCGTTCAAGACGCCAATATAGGTGGTCATCGGCGCAGAACATTGCCGCCGACAACTTTCACAGTGACAGACCACGCAGGCCTGTGCCGGGCCATCGACCTCAAAAGCAATAGCGCCACATAAGCAATGACCACGCATGCAAGTTCTCCTTGAGTCAACAAGGACAGCTTCATGCCTGGGCGTGAGGGAGGCGCCATGAAATGCGCCGAGCTGGCGCCCAATTCCGACATTCGGCGCTAGCGATTGTCCTCGCGTGCGCGGCGTTGCCTCCAAGCTGCCTTCACTACCGCCTTTGCGGCATATTGAATGTTAGTAGAGTTTCTCCGCCGGGCCGCTGGCGCCAAAGCCCGTCATACCGACGAAAGTGCCAGCGGCGCCTTCTTGTCGAGCCCGGCCTTGGCGGTCATCAGATCGTCGCTTCGCTTTTATGAGTCCGCGGCCTAGGTTGAGAACTCATACAATCGACTGATTTCCATTGGTATTCTTCGCCTTCAATGAGTCGCTGGAGGCAGGACTGATGTCGAAGAGCTTATTTTGGTTGTCGGATGAGGCGTGGAGGGCGATGGAACCGCATCTTCCTCGCGGCAAAGCGGGGAAACCTCGGGTTGATGACCGCAGGGTGATTTCGGGCATCCTGCATGTTCTCAAGACCGGCTGCCGCTGGCGCGACGTGCCTACGGCTTATGGTCCGCCAACCACAATCTACAATCGCTACAACAGGTGGTCGCAGCGCCGTATCTGGCAGCGTATCTTCGAGAAGATGGCGGCTGCCGGGCCCGTTCCGGATGAGCTGTCCATCGATAGCAGCCACGTCAAGGCGCATCGCTCTGCGGCAGGCTCAAAAAGGGGGAATTCTCGGAAGCGATTGGCCGCTCGCGTGGTGGAAGAACGAGCAAAATCCATGCTTTGGCCGATGATCGCGGCCGACCGGTCGCCTTCGCGCTGACGCCGGGCAACATCGCCGACATCACCATGGCCATTCCCTTGATCGGCATGGTGGCCAAGCCCAAAAGGCTACTGGCCGACAAAGCCTATGATGCCGACAGTCTGCGCAATTGGCTGAAACGGGCCAGGATCAAGGCAATCATTCCATCAACCGCCGCACGGCGCACGCCCTATCCGCTCGATCACAAGGCATATCGCCGACGAAACCTTATCGAGCGCATGTTCTGTAAGCTGAAAAACTGGCGCCGCATCGCAACACGATACGATCGCCATGCACAGAACTACCTCTCAGCCCTCGCTCTCGCTGCAATCATTTCAGCCTGGATCTGAATGAGTCCTCAACCTAGCTTGGCTGGTTAGCCGCCCCGGCGCTGGATTCGACCGCCGCAGGCGCGCTCAGGCTTTGCAGCGACCGCGGATCCTCCCCGTTGATCCAGCCCAGCACGGAACGCGCGAGTACGCGGCCTGCAAGCCGGAAATCCTCGTGGACGACATAGAGTTCCGGCCGGAACAGATGCAGGATTTTCGACGACTGCTTGGACACCACGTCGACGTCGCGCCCCAGCGTCAGCCCCGCGTCTTCGATGCCGGCGACAAGCGCCAGCGTTGCCGCGGCCGCGCTGCTGACGAAGCCGTCCGGCCGGTTTTCGCGGCGCATAAGCTGCGCGGTGCGGCTGCGGATCTGATCGAGCGAATGATCGATTGAAACCGTGTTGAACGGGATTTCGCTGGCCCCTGTCTCCGACAGCGCATCGGAAAACCCGTCCAGAGTATGTTGATGGTAGGTCAGGCCCTGTGGCGGGGTAAGAAGGGCGAGCCTGCGCCGGCCGAGGCTCGCCAGCCGGCGGACTGCGTCGGCCGCGAAGGCATAGTTGTCGAAATCGTGGAACGGGTGCGCGAGGCCGGTTGCGGTGCGGCCGTGCGTCGCGAACGGGATATTGTGCTCGATCATGTAGCGCACACGCGGGTCGTCCGGCTCCGTGCGCGAGATGATGATGCCGTCGGCGGAACCAGTCTCGACGACATAGCGGACCGGATCCATCGGATCCTGGACATGCGAATAGGGCGTCACGATCAGGTGGTACGGCGTGGCGGCCAGCGCTTCGGAGACACCGTAGATGATGTCCGATACGAAGCTCATGATCTGCTCGTCGGTGTCGAGCACCAGGCTGATGACGTTCGTCTTGCCGGTCCTGAGGCGCACGCCAGCCCGGTTCGGGCGGTAGCCGACCTGGCGCGCGACGAGTTGCACGCGCCGCCGGGTCTCCTCGCCGATCTCGGGTGCGTCCTTGAGCGCACGCGAAACGGTGGTGACGCCCAGCCCAGTCATGAAGGCGATCGTCTTCAGGGTCGGCCGGCCGGCCTCTTCAGCCCGCGATGTCTCTTCGTTCGGCTTGTCCATTGCCTCGCCTGTTCAGCCGTCCGGAAAAACAATACGGCGCCACCCGCTCGCACATTGGACCTGAAAAACCAAGCCTGCAAGCATCTGAAACGTTACAGAATGTGAAGCGATTATTCCAGAGGATGGAGCGGCCTTTGCCGAAACGCCGACGACGTCGAAGCTGGACGGGTCGGATAGTGCAGCGCAAAAAGAAACGGAATCAGCAGCTTGGCCGGCGGAAATAGCCGACTAAGTTGCATTGCAGCACGGAAAATTGCGCGGCAAAGGAGCCCAGAAACCTCTCTCCGTTTAATTCGCGACTCGAAAAAAATGCGCACAGGTGCCGGTTTGGGATTGCGGAGTCCTGCCAATTCCAATATCAAAAAATCTGTAACGTTTCAGATTCTGGGAGGAAGCCAAATGCGTTATCAGTTTATGACCGCCGCGTTCGCGGCGACAGTCGCACTTCAGTTTACCGCCCCGGCCGCGGCCGTGGACCTCGAGGTCACCCATTGGTGGACCTCCGGCGGTGAGGCGGCCGCCGTTGGCGAATTCGCCAAGGCGTTTGATGCCACCGGCAACAAATGGGTCGACGGCGCGATTGCCGGCGGCGGCAACACGGCTCGTCCGGTCATGATCAGCCGCATCACCGGCGGCGACCCGATGGCCGCCACCCAGTTCAACCATGGCCGCCAGGCGGAGGAACTCGTCGAGGCGGGCCTGATGCGCGACCTCACCGAGCTCGCCACCAAGGAGAAGTGGGCGGAGATCGTCCGGCCGAAAAGCCTGCTCGACGGCTGCACGCTCGACGGCAAGATCTACTGCGCGCCGATCAATATCCACTCCTGGCAGTGGCTGTGGCTGTCCAACAAGGCCTTCGAGGAAGCCGGCGTGCCGGTGCCGAAGAACTGGGATGAATTCGTCGCGGCCGCGCCGGCGCTCGAAAAAGCCGGCAAGATCCCGCTCGCCATTGGTGGCCAGCCCTGGCAGAACTCCGGCGCCTTCAACGTGCTGATACCGGCGATCGCCGGCAAGGATGTCTTCCTGAAGGTTTACCAGGACAAGGACGAAACAGTGGCCGCCGGCCCCGAGATCGCCAAGGTGTTCAAGGCCGCCGACGACGCGCGCAAGATGGCCGCGAAGTCGAATGTGCAGGACTGGAACCAGGCCACTAACCTCGTGATTACCGGCCAAGCCGGCGGTCAGATCATGGGCGACTGGGCGCAGGGCGAGTTCCAGGTCGCCGGCCAAGTGGCCGGCAAGGACTACACCTGCCTGCCGGGACTCGGCGTCAACGAGCTCATCTCGACGGACGGCGATGCTTTCTACTTCCCGAAACTCGACGATCCGGAACAGTCCAAGGCCCAGGAGGTGCTTGCCTCGACCATGCTCAACCCGAAAACGCAGGTTGCCTTCAACCTGAAGAAGGGCTCGGTGCCGGTGCGCGCCGACGTTGACCTCACGGCCGCCAACGACTGCATGAAGAAGGGTCTCGACATCCTCGCCAAGGGCAACGTCATCCCCGCTGTCAACCAGTTGAACACCGAGGACACCAACAATCAGCTAAACGATCTGTTCGTCGAATTCTTCAAGACGCCATCGATGACGCCGGAAGACGCGCAGAAACGCTACGCCGATATCATCGCAGCCGCCGAATAAAGGTCAGCCAGGGGCCCGACCCCGCCTGGCGGGGTCGGCTCTTGCGCGTCAGGAAAGCCGCATGACGACCAGACAAAACGGCCGCCCGAGCCAGCTTTTCAGGAATCTGAACGCCAAGATCGCTTCGATTCCTATGGTCCTCACCGCGCTCGTCGTCTTTCTCGGCGGCACCGCATGGACCGTTCTCTACTCCTTCACCAGTTCGAAGCTGCTGCCGCGCCTGAATTTCGTCGGGCTCGATCAGTATGAGCGCCTGTGGGCGGCGCCGCGCTGGATGACAGCGATCGAAAACCTGGCGATTTACGGCTGTCTGTCGCTCATTTTTTCGCTGGTGATAGGCTTTCTGCTGGCCGCGCTCCTCGATCAGAAGATCCGTTTCGAGGACACGTTCCGCACGATCTTCCTCTATCCCTTCGCGCTGTCCTTCATCGTCACCGGCCTTATCTGGCAGTGGCTGCTCAATCCTGATTTCGGCTTCCAGGCCGTGGTCCGCGGGCTTGGCTGGGAAAGCTTCGCGTTCAATCCGCTCTACAATGCCGATATCGTCATCTACGGCATCCTGATCGCCGGGTTGTGGCAGGGCACCGGCCTCGTCATGTGCCTGATGCTTGCCGGCCTGCGCGGTATCGACGAGGATATCTGGAAGGCCGCGCGGGTGGACGGCATCCCGATGTGGAAGACCTACCTGTACATCGTCATCCCGATGATGCGGCCGGTCTTCATCACCACGCTGGTGATCATCGCGTCAGGCATCGTCCGCGTCTACGACCTTGTCGTCGCACAGACCAGCGGCGGGCCGGGGATCGCATCCGAGGTGCCGGCAAAGTACGTCTATGATTACATGTTCGCAGCCCAGAACCTTGGCCAGGGTTTCGCCGCTTCGACCATGATGTTGCTGACCGTGGCGATCGTGATCGTGCCCTGGGCGTATTTCGAGTTCGGGAGGCGCCGGCATGTCTGATCACGCTGCCCTCAATGTTGCCGCGGCCGGGTTCGACGCCGTCGCCAAGGAAGTCTCCGGTCCACGCGGTGCGAAACCGCGCCGCATTCTTTCGCGCCGAAACATCTTTCTCTATGGCACGCTGATCCTGATCGCGGTCTATTACCTGCTGCCGCTCTACGTGATGTTCGTGACGTCGCTCAAGGGCATGCCGGAAATCCGGCTCGGCAACATTTTTGCGCCGCCGGTCGAGATCACCTTCGAGCCCTGGGTCAAGGCCTGGGCCACCGCCTGCACGGGTTTGAATTGCGACGGCCTTTCGCGCGGCTTCTGGAACTCCGTGCGCATAACAGTGCCGTCGGTGATCCTCTCGATCGTCATCGCTTCGGTGAACGGCTACGCGCTCGCCAACTGGCGCTTCAAGGGCGCAGACATCTTCTTCATCATCCTGATCGTCGGCGCCTTTATCCCCTATCAGGTGATGATCTATCCGATCGTCATCATCCTGCGCGAGATGGGGCTGTACGGCAGCCTGTGGGGTCTCGTCATCGTGCATTCGATCTTCGGCATGCCGATCCTGACGCTGCTCTTCCGCAACTATTTCACCTCGGTGCCGGAAGAACTGTTCAAGGCGGCGCGCGTCGACGGCGCGGGCTTCTGGGCGATCTATTTCAAGATCATGCTGCCGATGGCGCTGCCGATCTTCGTCGTCGCCATCATCCTGCAGGTGACCGGTATCTGGAACGATTTCCTTTTCGGGGTGATCTACACCAAGCCCGAATTCTATCCGATGACCGTTCAGCTCAACAACATCGTCAACTCCGTGCAGGGGGTGAAGGAATACAATGTCAACATGGCCGCGACCATCCTGACGGGCCTCGTGCCGCTCATCGTCTACTTCGCGTCCGGCAGACTTTTCGTGCGCGGCATCGCCGCGGGCGCGGTGAAAGGCTAGCAGTATATGACCAGCGTTTCCGTCAAGGACCTGTCGCTCAATTTCGGCCACATCTCGGTACTGAAGGACCTGAACCTCGACATAGCGGAGGGCGAGTTCCTGGTGCTGCTCGGGCCTTCGGGCTGCGGCAAGTCGACCCTGCTCAACTGCATCGCCGGCCTGCTCGACATCTCCGACGGGCAGATATTCATCAAGGGCAAGAACGTCACCTGGGAAGAGCCCAAGGACCGCGGCATCGGCATGGTGTTCCAGTCCTACGCGCTCTATCCGCAGATGACGGTGAGGGCAACCTGACCTTCGGTCTGAAGAATGCAGGCGTCGCCAAGGACGAGATCGAACGGCGCGTCGCGCGCACGGCCGACATCCTGCAGATCCAACCGCTGCTCGAACGAAAACCGTCGCAGCTCTCCGGCGGCCAGCGCCAGCGCGTCGCCATCGGCCGGGCTCTAGTGCGCGACGTTGACGTATTCCTGTTCGACGAGCCGCTGTCCAACCTCGACGCCAAGCTGCGTTCGGAACTGCGCGTCGAGATCAAGCGGCTGCACCAGAAGCTAGCCAACACCATGATCTACGTCACCCACGACCAGATCGAAGCCCTGACGCTGGCCGACCGCATCGCGGTCATGAAGGGCGGGCTGATCCAGCAGCTCGACACGCCGCATGCGATCTACAACCACCCGGTCAACCGCTTCGTCGCCGGCTTCATCGGCTCGCCGGGCATGAACTTTCTCGAGGGCCAACTGGAGACCGGAGCGGGCGCCGTCGTCAAGATCGGCAATTTGTCGGTGCCGGCCGACCGCTATACTTTCAATGGAAGCGGCCAGCACGCCGGGCCGGCGGTACTCGGCATCCGGCCAGAACACATCGCCTTTGGCGACAGCGCCGGCGCGATGCCGTTTTCCCACGAGGTCGACGTCGAGATCGTCGAGCCGATGGGATCTGACACGCTGGTCTGGACAAGGCTCGACGGCCAGAACCTCTCGTTCCGCGTCGAGGCTGAACGGCCGCTGCGAACCGGCGACCGCGTCAGGATCGGCTTCGATCCCGCGCGCGCCTCGCTGTTCGACAGCGCCACGGGCAACCGCATCTGACATTCACCCCAAAACCAAAGCAGCACACGGAAAGCCAAAATGGACTGGTCATTTCAACTCTACAGCGCGCGCAATTTCCAACCTTGGAGCGGGGTTCTCAAGACTCTGGCCGAACTCGGCTACAGGCACGTCGAAGGCTTCGGAGGCGTCTATGACGACCCGGCCGGGCTGCGCGCCGAACTCGACCAAAACGGGCTGACCATGCCCAGCGGCCACTTCTCCATCGACATGCTGGAGAATGATTTCGACGGCGCGGTGGCGCTCGCCCAGACACTGGGCATGGATATCATGGCGTGTCCCTATCTGATCGCCGATCAGCGGCCTTCGGACGCGGCCGGCTGGCAGGCGTTCGGCAGGCGCCTCGGGGCCGTCGGCAAGAAGGCAACCAAGGCGGGCTTCCAGTTCGCCTGGCACAATCATGATTTCGAATTCGCGCCGCTGGCCGACGGAAGCATTCCGCAGCAGCACATACTCGACGCCGCGCCTGATATCGGCTGGGAGATGGACGTGGCCTGGGTCATTCGCGGCGGCGCCGATCCATACGAATGGATCGACCGCTACGCGTCGCGGATCGTAGCCGTGCACGTCAAGGACATCGCGCCAAATGGAGAGGCCGCCGACGAAGACGGCTGGGCCGATGTCGGTCACGGCACAGCCGGCTGGCGCAACCTGATGGCGGCATTGCGAAGCAAGACCAAGGCTACGGTCTATGCCATGGAACACGACAATCCGAGCGACTTCCGGCGCTTTGCCAAGCGCTCGATCGACGCTGCAAAGACATTCTAGGAGCATTCGGAAATGGCAAGAAAACTGGGGGTCGGGGTCATAGGCTGCGGAAACATTTCCAAGGCCTATTTTTCCCTCGCGCCATTGTTCAAGGGCGTCGAGATGCGTGCCTGCGCCGATATCAATCAGGAATCGGCCAAGGCACGCGCCAAGGAATTCGGCGTGCGCATGGAAACGGTGGACGGGCTCTTGAAATCGGACGATGTCGATATCGTCGTCAATCTCACTATTCCCGCGGCGCATTACGACGTGTCGAAGCAGATTCTCGACGCAGGCAAGCACGTCTATTCCGAAAAGCCTTTCGTGCTTTCGGTCAAGGACGGACTGGATTTGAAGAAGCGCGCCGAGAAGAAGAACCTCCGCATCGGCTCGGCTCCGGACACCTTTTTCGGCGGATCGCACCAACTCGCGCGAAGCCTCGTCGATTCCGGAAAGCTCGGGAAGATCACCAGCGGCACCTGTCACGTGATGAGCCACGGCATGGAGCACTGGCACCCCAATCCGGACTTCTTCTTTGTCGAAGGCGGTGGGCCTATCCTCGATCTCGGGCCGTATTACATCTCAAACCTGATCCAACTCATCGGCCCGGTGAAACGGGTCGCGGCACTGACCTCCATTCCCGCCACCGAGCGCACGATTACTTCGAAGCCGCGGGCCGGCGAGAAAATTCCAGTCACCACGCCGACGACAATTCACGCCCTGATGGAGTTTGCCTCCGGCGCTGCAATAACCTTCAACGCCAGCTGGGACGTCTGGCTGCACGGCCACTCGCCGATGGAACTGTATGGGGAACTGGGCACCATGCACGTGCCTGATCCGAATTTCTTCGGCGGCGACGTGCGCTTCAGCAAAGGTGCGAAACCGGTCCAGAAATTGCCGAAGTGGGAGCATCCGTTCGGCGTACCGAACCAGATGCACTCGATGGGCATGATGGCGAACTACCGGACGGTCGGCTTGGCCGACATGGCCATCGCCGTCATGGAAGGCCGGCCGCATCGCTGCTCGCTGGACGCCGCCCTGCACGCCATCGATGTAATGACCGGCATCCTGAAATCGGGGGAAACAGGAAAATTCGTCGAGATGCAGACGAGTTGCGAACGCCCGGCTGCGGTCGGCATAAAGGAAGCGAAGGCGCTTCTCGCCAAGCCGAAATAGCGCTATCGGAGGGGGCGCAAACGCGCTCCCTCCCCGCTATTTACCGAGGACACAACCATGACATGGCATCCCGCCGAAAACCGCTATGAGACCATGCGCTACAATCGCTGTGGCCGGTCGGGACTGAAGCTGCCGGCGATCTCGCTCGGCCTATGGCACAATTTCGGCGGCGACACGCCGCACCGGACGAAGCAGGCGATCTGCCGCAAGGCCTTCGACCTCGGCATCACCCATTTCGACCTCGCCAACAATTACGGCCCGCCTCCGGGCTCGGCCGAGACCGCCTTCGGTGAAATACTGCGCACTGATTTTGCCGGCTATCGAGACGAGATGATCATCTCCACCAAGGCCGGCTACGACATGTGGCCGGGTCCCTACGGGGAATGGGGCAGCCGCAAATATTTGCTCGCGAGTCTCGATCAGAGCCTGAAGCGAATGGGCCTCGACTATGTCGATATCTTTTATTCGCACCGTTTCGATCCCGAGACGCCGCTGGAAGAAACCATGATGGCGCTGGACCGGGCGGTCCGGTCCGGCAGGGCGCTCTATGCCGGCATCTCATCCTACAATTCGCAGCGCACGCGCGAAGCGGCCGCGATATTGCGCGATCTCGGCACCCCCCTGCTGATCCACCAGCCCAGCTATTCCATGCTCAATCGCTGGGTCGAGGATGACGGGCTGCTCGACACGCTGGACGGGCTCGGCGTCGGGTCGATCGTGTTCTCGCCGCTGGCGCAGGGCATGCTGACGTCCAAATATCTCGACGGCGTTCCGCAGGAAAGCCGCGCTGCGCAGGGCAAATCGCTCAGGCAGGCCTTCCTCAACGACCAGACGCTCGCCAATGTCCGCGCGCTCGACGCCATCGCCAGCCGGCGTGGCCAGACGCTGGCCCAGATGGCACTGGCCTGGGTGCTGCGCAGGGGCCGCGTCACCTCCGCGCTGATCGGCGCCAGCCGCCCCGAGCAGATCGACGATTGCGTCGGCGCGCTCAAGGCTCCGGATTTCAGCGATGCCGAACTCGTCGAGATCGATCAGCACGCGCGCGACGCCAACATAAATCTCTGGGCAAAATCAGCCGAGCGGGAAGGACCGCCCCGGAAATAGCGCGGGCTGCCTTGCAGCCTGCCGCCGTGCGTCAGGCGGGAAAGCGCCGCCTGTAATGCTCGACCGCCTCGGGATTGCGCAGATTGACGGGCAAAAGCCCGCCGAGCACCCGGATCGCTTCGTCGGCCGCGCCGACGCCCATGTGCATCATGCTTTCCTCGGTGAGGCCGGCCTGATGCGGCGTCACGATCACATTGTCGAAGGAAAAATACGGGTGGTCGGGCGGCAGTGGCTGTTGGGCGAACACGTCCAGCGCCGCGCCGCCGATTTGTCTGCCGGCAAGCGCCCTGAGAAGCGCGGTGTCGTCGATGACAGGGCCGCGCGCAACATTGACGAGCAATGCGTCCGGCTTCATCTGCGCGATGCGATCCTCGCTGATCAATCCGGTCGTTTCGAGAGTCAGCGGGCAGCAAAGCACGATGATGTCGCTTTGCCGGACCAGATCGTCGACGGGGGCGAAAGCCACGTTTTCGGGCAGGTTTCTCCGGTCGCGGGTGTTGCCGATCACCTCCAGGCCAAAGCCGAAGCGTGCGATCCGCGCGACTTCCTTGCCGACATTGCCCATGCCTATGATGCCCATGGTACGGCCGGCAAGTTCATGCCCCGAATTGGCGTGGTCCCGCCCGGCGGACCAGCCTTTTGCCCGCAGGTCGCGGTCCATGGCGCGAAACCGCCGAAGCAGGGCCAGCGTCACCAGAAAAACGTGCTCGGCGACGGAACGCGCATTGACGCCCGGCACATTGGCGACCAGCACGCCCGCTTTGGTAGCGGCCTCGATGGGGATCATGTCGAACCCCGCGCCGTGCCGGATCGCCGCGCGCAGCCTCGGCGTATGTTCGAACAATTCGGGCGGCAGCGGCGCGCGCACGACGACGATCTCGGCGTCCGCCGCTTCCCGTACAAGCGTCGCGGCGTCCAACGCCGAAGCGACGACGAACTCGCCGGCATTCGCCAGCAAGGCGGTCGCCCGCGGATGCAACTCGTGCGTTGAGAAAATCACGGCCACAGGCTTATGCCGGTTCCTTCGTCGGGTCGGGCTGTTCGGCTCCCATACCGCTGATCAGGCCCTTCCAGTAGCTCTCCGCGCCCTGCAGGTGGGCGCTCATCAGCGCCTGCGCCAGGTTTCCGTCGCGCCTGAGCAGCGCGTCGAAAATCTGCAAGTGCTCGGCATGCGATCTGTGCCCACGCGCCGGATCATTGAAATAGATCGGCAATCTCTGCTCGCCCATGACGTAGTAGACGCTGCAGACTTTGTGGAAGACGCTGTTCTTGGTCGCGCGCACGATCTCAAGGTGAAAGTCGCGGTCCTCCTTGGCAAGACCCTCGCCTGCGGCGAGCCGCTCCTCGGAGGCGCGCAGGATTTCGCGCAGACGCTCATAGTTCTCCTCGGTCGCCCTGCTGCAGGCGAGCTCCGCCGCCTTGATCTCGTGGATCTTGCGCAGCTCCACCGTCTCGTAGATCTGGATCGGATCGAGCGGCAGGCCCGCCTTGGCAAACAGCGCCATGGCCTCGACGCTTGCCTGGCGCGTCGTCAGGTAGATGCCGGATTTGGCGCGCCTTTCGACGATACGCATGGCCTCCAATATCGCCAGCGCTTCGCAGATCTGGCCGCGGCTCACCGAAAAATGGTCTGCGAGTTCCCGCTCCGAAGGGGTGCGTCCGGTCTCGGCCCTCGAGCAGGAGAACAGGTAGGCGGCCAGTTCGGCGAGCAGGTTCTTGTCTTTCATAACCGGGCATCCTGTGCATGAGCCTGCAGGAACCCTTCGCGAATGGTGAATCCCAACCCCGGCGAATCCGGAATGGCGATCATGCCGTCCTGCGGACGAACCGTCTCCTCGATCAGGTCGTGAATCATCGGATTGGCGCCGAGCGAATATTCGATGGTGAAGCTGGCGGGCGACGCGGCGCAGACATGCAGTCCGGCGAAGAAGCACGGCGCGCCGGCCCAGAGATGCGGCGCCAGGCGCAGATTGAAGGCGCTGGCGATCGTCCCGATCTTCATCGCCTCGCTTATGCCCCCGCAGAAGGCCGGGTCGGGCTGGAAGACGTCGGCCGCCTTCATGACAGCCAGGTCGCGGAATGCGTAGCGCGTTGCCTCGCTTTCCCCGGTGGCGACTGGAACGCTGGAGGCGGCGCGTACCTCCGCCATGCCGGCCTTGTCGTCGGCGATCACCGGCTCCTCGAACCAGGCCAGATCGCAGTCCGACACCAGTTGGATGAAGCGCTTTGCCTCGGCGACCGTGTAGGTGCCGTGGGCGTCGACCATAAGCTCGATCTCCGGTCCGAGCGCGGCTCGGGCGGCGCGCACCCGTGCGGCCGACACTTGCGGCGCGCCGTCCATCGCGCCGACACGCATCTTGACGGCCTTGAAGCCGGCCTCGTCGATATAGGACTGAAGCTGGTTGCCAATCGTTTCGGCGGGAGCCCAGCCGCCGGAAGCGTAAACCGGCATGCGATCCAGCTTGCGCCCGCCAAGCAATCGCCACACCGGCTGGCCGAGCGACTTGCCGAGAATGTCCCAGAGCGCGATGTCGACGGCGCTGATCGCAGCGATCGAGAGACCGCGCCGCGCGAGTTGCGGCATGGCATGACCCGACGCCGCCGCAGTCTCGTGGCGCGTGCCGTTGTAGAGCATCTCCCAGATGACGCCGATGTCGCCGGCGTGCCGCCCGATAAGCTGGGGACCAACCTCGTGGTTGAGCATATGGACGAGCGCGCCGTACGACCCGGCGCTGCCCGCGGCATTCTTGCCCTCGCCCCACCCGACCAGCCCGTCATCGGTTTCGATGCGCAGGATGGCGGCGTCGAACGTCCGCACCTGCCCGAAATCGCTCCGGTGCTGGCGGCTGGCTTCGATGGGTACCCTGACCCACCAGGCTTGGACCTGCTTGATGCGCATCCCGGATGCCGGACCCTTCGGCCTTACCTGATCAACGGCAGGATCGTTTCCGCCGTGATGCGCATCTGGTCGGTGTAGAACTCTTCCGTCAGCACGCTGGAGCCGTGGTCCTGGATGAACTTCAGCTGCTCGGGCGAGATGTCAACGGGATTCCGCTCGACCATGTCCGGGTAGCGGTTGGCCGGTGTACGATCGACCGGAGCGACGAATTCGTTGGTGAGGGCGCCGTCGTAGCCGACGTCCTTCAATACGCCGACGATCTTCTTCCAGTCGATCGTGCCGAGCCCGGCGGCAAAACGGTTGTTGTCGGCGATGTGGAAATCGTACAGCCGCTTGCCCGCCTTGCGGATGGCCTCCTCGACGTCGAACTCCTCCATGTGGAGGTGGTAGGCGTCGAGGCAGACGCCGCATTCAGGGCTGACCGCGTCGGCCAGCGCCAGCGCCTGTTCGCCACGGTTGAAGAGGTAGGTTTCGAAGCGGTTGAGCGGCTCGACCGCGACGCGCACGCCGACCTTTCTGGCATGGCCAAAACACTCGCGGGTGGCGTCCACCACCCACTTCCACTCTTCTTCCTCGGTGCCGTCGGGCACCACCTTGCCGACGGTGGCGGGCACGAGCGTGATGATCTCGCCGCCCAGTTCGCTCACCATGGTCAGCACGTCCTTGACATACTGCACCGAACGCTCGCGCTGGCCCTGATCCCTGGCGGCAAGGTTGCGCTCACCGAGCATCAGCGTGACTGCGCCCCAGCAGCGTATGCCGTGTTCCTTCAAAAGTTTGCGCGTCTCGGCCGGCTTGTACTGTTCGGGCTCGCCGGAAATCTCGATCGACTCGTAACCGAACTTCTTGATCCGCTTGAGTGTCACTTCCAGCGGTTCGGCTCGCATCCAGTTGTGCGTCGAAAGATGCATGGTAATTCTCCCAGAATTCGGCTGCCATCGCTTCACCTTGCGGTGAAAGCATGATTTCCTCCCCGAACGGCGCGCCAGCCGGTCAGACGAACTGGTTCTACCAATTGGGTATGCGGCGATATCTAACGTATTTCTAATGCTGCCGCAAGGAGAGCCAAAGCCGGCTGCTAGCCTATCATCAAGTGCCTGATAACAAAGGCAAAGAGTCCAGCGGCGCTTATCGCTGTGGCGTAATTTTGGAACAGCAGCCGGCTTGACCGGCACGCTGGATTTGGTATTACCAGAGAGGTAATCGAGAACGGCATTTAATCTCATTGTTGCGAATGGTCCGGCCTGTTGCGGCCGTCAAGGAAATTCGCTGGCTTGATTTGGAAGGGAGCGAGACATGGCGGCGACGATGAAGGGTCCGGGGATTTTTCTGGCGCAGTTCGCGGGTGACGCGGCCCCCTTCAATTCTCTGAAGAGCATAACCAAATGGGCCGCAGGGCTGGGCTACAAAGGCGTCCAGATCCCGACTTGGGACGGGCGGCTTTTCGACCTGAAGAAGGCGGCCGGTTCGAAGGATTATTGCGACGAGGTGAAGGGCGTATGCGCCGAGGCCGGCGTCGAGATCACCGAACTGTCGACGCATCTCCAGGGCCAACTCGTTGCCGTTCACCCGGCCTATGACAGCCAGTTCGACGGTTTCGCCCCTGCCGAGGTGCATGGCAATCCGAAGGCCCGCCAGCAATGGGCCGTCGAGCAGATGCTGTTCGGAGCGAAGGCCTCGAAAAATCTTGGCCTAAAGGCGTCGGTGTCGTTCACCGGCGCGCTGGCGTTTCCCTATCTCTATCCCTGGCCGCAGCGTCCGGCCGGCCTGATCGAGGAGGCTTTCGCCGAACTCGGCAAACGTTGGAAACCGATCCTCGATGCCTATGAAGATGCCGGCGTCGACATCGGCTACGAGATCCATCCCGGGGAGGACGTGTTCGACGGCGCGACGTTCGAGATGTTTCTCGATGCGGTCGGCGGCCACAAGCGCTGCAATATCAACTACGATCCTTCGCATTTCCTGCTGCAGCAGCTCGATTATCTCGCTTTCATCGACATCTACCACGAGCGCATAAAAGCCTTCCACGTCAAGGATGCCGAGTTCAATCCCGACGGACGGCAGGGTGTCTATTCGGGCTATCAGGGCTGGGTCAACCGCGCCGGCCGTTTCCGCTCGCTCGGCGACGGACAGGTGGATTTCGGCGGCATTTTTTCAAAACTCGCGCAGTACAATTACGACAGCTGGGCGGTGCTCGAATGGGAATGCTGTCTGAAGCATCCCGAGGACGGCGCGGCTGAGGGAGCGCCTTTCATCCAGCATCACATCATCCGGGTAACGGAAAGAGCGTTCGACGATTTCGCCGGCGCGAAGCCCGACCGGGCGGCGCTGAGAAAAGTGATGGGTATCGAAGGCTAGGCGAGGGGGCGCCGGGCGGCGGATGAGGAGGTTTGCCGGGGGGCGCCTCCTCATCCGGCCCTTCCGGTTGGGGGATTCTTTCGAGGGAAATCGATTGCAGCAGGCTGCAGCTTTCGGCCGAGATAGGTCGGGGATAAGAAGCAGCGAACAGCCTTACTGAGAGGGAACACCATGGTCGGCGCATCCAAGACTGAAACCGCATCCGGACCAATCCGCTACGGCATGGTCGGGGGCGGGCAAGGCGCCTTCATCGGTGCGGTGCATCGGATAGCGGCCAGGATGGATGGCGAGTTCCAGCTCGTGGCCGGCGCGCTGTCTTCCGACCCGGAACGTGCAAGAGCCTCCGGCGCCGAGATCGGCCTCGATCCGGCGCGCAACTATGCCTCGTTCCAGGAGATGGCAAAGGCCGAGGCAAAACGGCCTGACGGCATCGAGGCCGTCGCCATCGTCACGCCGAACCATGTCCACTATCCGGCTGCGAAGGCGTTCCTGGAAGCCGGCATCCATGTGATCTGCGACAAGCCGCTAACCTCGACGCTGGCCGATGCGAAGAAGCTCGCGGCGCTGGTGGAAAAGACCGGCAAGGTGTTCGTGCTGACCCACAATTACACCGCCTATCCGATGGTGCGGCAGGCGCGCGAGATGGTCCAGAAAGGCCTGCTCGGCGACATACGCGTCGTCCAGGCGGAATATCCGCAGGACTGGCTGACCGAGGATCTTGCCGCGACCGGCCAGAAGCAGGCGGCATGGCGGTCGGACCCCAAGCAGTCGGGCGCCGGCGGCGCGACCGGTGACATCGGCACGCACGCCTACAATCTGGCCCGCTTCGTCACCGGGCTCGAACTCGACAGCCTGTCGGCCGATCTCGACGCATTCGTGCCTGGCCGCAAGCTCGACGACAACGCCCATGTCATGCTGCGCTTTGCATCCGGAGCCAAGGGCATGATCTGGGCGAGCCAGGTCGCGCCGGGCCACGAGAACGGGCTGAAGCTGCGCGTCTATGGAACCAAGGGCGGCATCGAATGGGTGCAGGCCGATCCCAACTATCTCTGGTACACGCCGTTCGGCCAGCCCAAGCAGCTGATCACCCGCGCCGGCGCCGGGGCGAGCCCGGCGGCAGCGAGGGTCAGCCGCATCCCGTCCGGCCACCCGGAAGGCTACCTCGAAGGTTTTGCCAACATTTATGCGGAAGCAGCCAGGGCAATTCGCGCCGCGCGCAAGAAGAACGGCAAGCCGCCCCGCGACGTGATTTTCCCGACGGTTCAGGACGGCGTCGAAGGGGTCGCTTTCGTCGAGGCTTGCGTCAGGTCCTCGAAGAAGAACGCTGCCTGGACAAAGCTCTAACAGATCCACAGGGGGTGGGCGGGCGGACCGGGGCGGGAGCGATCCCGCTCCGGTTTGTTTTTTGCCTATGGTTTAACTTTCAGCTGCAATCGCCCTGCAAAAAAACCGGCTTGCCTAACCGATAAGTAAATGCTTATCTGTCGGCATGAGCGAGACAGATATCTTCCGGGCTTTGGCCGATCCGACCCGCCGAGAGATGCTCGAGCGGCTCGCCGGCGGCGAACTCAACGCCACGGAGATCCGCGACGGGCTCGACATGTCGCAGCCTGCCGTGTCGCAGCATCTTGCCGTTCTGCGCCAGGCCGGACTGATCAGTGAAGAGCGCAGCGGCCGCACGGTCCGCTACCGGGTCCGCGCCGCGGGCCTCTCGCCCCTGCATGACTGGCTCGGACGGCACCGCGCGTTCTGGCCGGAGCGCATCGACAGGCTGAAGACGCTGCTCAAGGAGATGGACCAATGATGCCTGCGCGCAAGCTCGAGGAAGCCGTGACGTTCGAATGCGAACTAGAAGCGTCTCCCGAAAAGGTCTGGCGGGCGCTGACCGTGCCCGAACTTCTCGCTGAATGGCTGCCTACCAGTGGTTCGGCTGAGGATAACGAGCCAGATGCAGTCCGCTTTTCCGAGATCGAGACGATCGAGATCCAGGCCGCACGAAATGCTCCGCTATGGCCTGCGCGAGGAAAACGCCGAAGCCGGGCTGGAGGACAGCATCGTCACCTTCGAACTGCGCCCGACGGCAAATGGCGGCACCTGGCTTAGGCTGGTCCACGTCGCTGCCGACGCCCGTCCGCGTATTCGCGCTCCGGCCGCCAACGGCAATGTGCTAATGCGCGCCGCCGCCTAACCGACAATCAAATCGCTATCTCGAAAGGAATTCGCGCATGCGCGACATGATGAATCTCGTCCCCATGGTCGTCGAGCAGTCGAACCGCGGCGAACGCTCCTTCGACATCTTCTCGCGGCTCCTGCGCGAGCGCATCGTCTTCGTGACCGGTACGGTGGAGGACGGTATGGCCTCGCTGATCTGCGCGCAGCTTCTGTTCCTGGAATCGGAGAACCCGAAGAAGCAGATTTCGATGTACATCAACTCGCCGGGTGGCGTCGTCACCAGCGGGATGGCGATCTATGACACCATGCAGTTCATCTCAAGCCCGGTCGCAACGTTGTGCATGGGCACCGCGCGGTCGATGGGCGCGTTCCTGCTGATGGCCGGAGAGGCCGGCCTGCGCTCGGCTCTGCCCAATTCGAGCATACTGGTTCACCAGCCTTCAGGCGGTTTCCAGGGCCAGGCCTCGGACATCGAGCGCCACGCCGAAGATGTTGTCAAAACCAAGCGCCGGCTGAACGAGCTTTATGCCAAGCATTGCGGCAGGAGCTATGACGAGGTCGAACGTAAGCTCGACCGCGACCACTTCATGACCGCCGAGGAAGCGAAGGAGTGGGGCATCGTCGACCAGATCCACACCAGCCGCGACGTGCCTGTTTTGCCGGCCTTCTGAGCCCTTACGCCGCCTCGCGCACCTGATAGTCCTTCACCGCAGTGAAGCGGATCGCCTTCCAACGCTCCGCTTCATAGTTCAGCGAAAACGCGTGCTGGGCCAGAAAGACAGGGTCGTTGTCGAGGTCGCGAGCGATGTCGCCGCGGTGCGCTTCGATGAAGCGGGTGAGTTCTGTCGCGCTGTCGGCATCGATCCAGCGGCAGATCGAAAAGCGCGACATCTCGAAATCGACCGGCAGCGTGTACTCGATGTTGAGCCGCTCCTTGAGCACGTCGAGTTGAAGCGCGCCGACCACGCCGACGATCGCCGGCGAGCCGTCTTCCGGCGAAAACAGCTGGACCACGCCCTCCTCGGCCATCTGGTGCAACGCCTCCTTCAGCTTCTTGGCCTTCATGGCGTCGCCGAGGCGCACGCGGCGCAGTATTTCCGGCGCAAAGTTCGGCACGCCGCGGAAAAGGATATCCTCGCCCTCAGTCAAGGTGTCGCCGATGCGCAGCGTTCCGTGGTTGGGAATGCCGACCACGTCGCCGGCATAGGCCTCGTCGGCGGTGACGCGTGTGCGGGCGAAGAAGAATTGCGGCGCCGAAAGGCTCATCGGTTTGCCGGTGCGCACCAGCTTCGCCTTCATGCCGCGCTCAAGCTTGCCCGAACAGACACGCACGAAAGCGATGCGGTCGCGATGGTTGGGATCCATATTGGCCTGGATCTTGAAAACGAAGGCCGACATGTCCTTTTCGGTCGCCTCGACCTTGCGGGTGTCGGCCTCCTGCGCGCGCGGCGCCGGACCGTAATCCGCCAAAGCCTCGATCAGGTCGCGCACGCCGAAATTGCGCAGGGCCGAGCCGAAATAGACAGGCGTCAGATGGCCTTCGCGGAAAGCGTCGTTGTCGAACGGCCGGCAGGCATCGCGGGCAAGCTCGAGCTCCTCGATGAAGGCTTCTCGTTCGTTGTCGGGCAGCAGGCCTGCGGCGCGATTGGAATCCGGGCCGTGGACGGGAGTGCGCTCTTTCTCGGCATCGCCGCGGCGCACTGCGTTCTGCGCCAGATGGTAGGTGCCCGAAAACGTCTTGCCTTGGCCGATCGGCCAGGTGATTGGGGCGGTGTCAAGCGCCAGCTTCTGTTCGATCTCGTCGAGGATTTCGAACGTATCCCGGCTTTCCCGGTCCATCTTGTTGACGAAAGTGACGATCGGGATGTCGCGCAGCCGGCAGACCTCGAACAGCTTCAGTGTGCGCGGCTCGATGCCCTTGGCGGCGTCGATGACCATGACGGCGCTGTCGACCGCCGAAAGCGTGCGATAGGTGTCATCGGCGAAGTCCTCGTGGCCAGGCGTATCGAGCAGGTTGAAGACGGTGTCTTCATACTCGAAGGTCATCACCGAAGTGACCACGGAGATGCCGCGCTCGCGCTCGATCTTCATCCAGTCGGAACGCGTCTGGATGCGGTCCTTCTTGGCTTTCACCTCGCCGGCGAGCTGGATAGCGCCGCCGAACAGCAGCAGCTTTTCGGTCAGCGTCGTCTTGCCGGCGTCCGGGTGCGCGATAATCGCGAATGTGCGGCGGCGCGCGACCGCCTGGTTGATATCTTCAGCCAATTGTGTGGAATCCTGTCTTTCGCGGCCTTATAGCCGCGCCGTCCGCCGCTGTCGACTACGCCGTCAGGCGGGAATGACGAGGTCGAAGCCGCTTTCCGCCACCGCCTCGCCATTGACCATCAGCTCGACGCGGTGGAAGCCGGCATTGTGCTTGCGCGTAGTTAAATCCTTGACAGTCTGGCTGATCGCGAGCTCGCACTCGCCGTTCGGCAGAAGCTCCGTCTCCTTCAGCTTGAAAACCTTTCGCGAGATGCCGTTCTTCTTGGGATAGTGGATCGCATAGTCTATGACGAGCCGCTGCGCCGTTTCAGAGGTCGAAGTCAGCTTCGCTCGGGTCGTGATCCGCTCGCCGATTTTTATACTTGCCGGCTCAACGGCAAAGGCCTCGACCCTGATCTGGGCCTTACCCGTCGAACCAATCAACGCAAGCGCTCGGCTATCGCCCTTCTTGATCAGGGTCCTTAGCGCATGGCGCACGATCCAGGCGGTGTCCTTGTCTCCGAGATCCCAGCCGGACACGCGCTCGACCAGGAGATCCGGATGGTCCTTGCCGACATCGTTCAGGTGGTTGGCAACGGACTTGCGCACATAGAGGCTCGCATCGGTTTTCAGCCGTTCGAGGATGGGGCCGGTGGGAGAAGGGTCAGCGACAAGATTCTTCAGCTGGAACGACCAGGGAAGGCGAGGCCGCGAACCTTCGCTGGCGAGCCGGCGGACATGCTCGTTCTCGTCCTCTGCCCAATCGCGCATTGCCGCGATCGTGCGGTCGAAATCGGCGACGAGAAAATGCCGGATCGCGAATTCCGACGAGCCGAAGCACGTGAACAATTTCAACGCCTCAAGCGACAGATCGAAATGTTTCTGTCCGTAGAGCGCAACGAACTCAGAGAGGGTGATCGCTGCAAAACTGTGGCCGACGCGCGGCGCGAGTTCTTTCAGGATCGGCAGCGCTTCCGGAAAATCATGCGGCAGCGTCTCGTGCAGGCTGACAGCCGTCTGGCGCATCCGCTGCATGATACCCAGATCGTCGAGCCCGGCCGTGGCCAGCTTCAGGAAGCGCTTGCCGTCGAAGCGCGGCCAGACCGCCGAGGTTTCCTTCGCGATGTGGCGGAGCCGCTCGCGGTTGAAAACTTCCTTCAGCGCCGGAGCGGCCTCTGTCGAATCTGCCATCATCGTCCCATTCTTCGTCAGGCGGAAGCTACACGCTCCTGCTGACAAAGCCTGTCAGGAGAATTGGGCAAACAGGAAATTTTCAGGCTTGCGCCGCCACCTTTTCCGCTGAGCCGGTCTGGCCGGGTTTGCGGTTGTACGTCCGCTCGTAAAGCTCGCGGATGATTCGACTTGCCGTAGTTTCGAACAGGAACGGCAAGAATGCATGAACGAGCGCTGCCCCGCCCGCCATGAACAGGCGCGACGCGAACCAGGCGGCAAAGGCCATATGGCCGAAATAGGTCTCTCCGACTGTCTCGGGATGATCGGTGAAGAGCTTTGCGAAACGCGTGGCCATGATGTCCCTCCTGATTCGGTCGATATGCAGTCTCGCAGCGAATTATGATTCAGTTGTCCCAATTTGTCCTTGAGAAATACAGAAAACTGGGACATGCATCCCATCATGGCTGCTGAATTGGACGAAATAGACCGAAGAATCCTCGCCGAGCTGCAGCGCGACGGCACACTGTCCGTCGACCAGCTATCGGAAAGGGTCAGCCTGTCCCGCAACGCCTGCTGGCGCAGGGTCAAGAATCTCGAGGAAAATCGCGTCATCACCGGCCGTGTTGCACTGGTCGACGCGGACAAGCTCGGATTGGGGCTTTCGGTTTTCATCATCATCCGCACGAGCAATCACGACCCCGAATGGCTGGCCAAATTCCGCGCCGCTGTGACCTCCTTTCCCGAGATCACCGGCGTCTACCGCATGTCGGGCGATCTCGATTACGTTCTGCGCGCCCGCGTCGCCGACGTGAAGGCCTATGACCGGCTATACCAGCGCCTGATCGCCAAGGCACCGCTGTCGGACGTTTCGGCTTCCTTCGTCATGGAGGAGATCAAGGAGACGACGGTGGTGCCGGTGGAAATCCGCTGATCGCTTTGTCTTGGCAGTTGACGCGGCAGCATCCCGGCACGATAGAACCGCACCATGAGCAAACCCCGAGAAAGCCGCCCCACCATCGGAATCGTCCGCCTGCCGCATGGCGGCGAGTTGCAACTGCCTGCCTATGAAAGCGCCGGTGCGGCAGGCATGGATTTGCGGGCCGCCGTTCCGGAGGACCGTCCGCTGCTCATCCTGCCCGGCAGGCGCGCCTTGGCGCCGACGGGGCTCATATTCGAGATTCCCGATGGTTTCGAAGGCCAGATTCGTCCGCGCTCCGGCCTCGCTCTCAAGCACGGCATCACCTGTCTCAACACGCCGGGCACGATCGACAGCGACTATCGCGGCGAGGTCATGGTGCTGCTCATCAATCTCGGTGACGAGGCTTTCGCCGTCACCCGCGGCATGCGCATCGCCCAGGTCGTCTTCGCTCCGGTGACCCGGGTCGAGACAGAGGAACGCGGCCTGGCCGGCACGACGGAGCGCGGCAGCGGCGGCTTCGGCTCGACGGGGTCGGCCTGACGGCGGCCCATCGCTGAAGCCTGTCGGGCGGATGTCAGGAGTGAACGGCTCCCGCCAATTCCGACTTTGATCCACGGCGGCTGCGGGATTACGGTCGGCGCTGACTCGGCTGATCGGAGATACGACAATGGACAAAGGCGCGATATTCAGAAAGCTGCATGACAGCGCGTTCGTCATTCCCAATCCCTGGGATATCGGCACCGCGAAATACCTGGCGTCGCTCGGCTTCAAGGCTTTGGCCACCACCAGCGCCGGCTACGCCTTTTCGCGCGGCCTGCCGGACGGCGGTGTCGGTTTCGAGGTGATGATCGACCATTGCCGGGAACTGGCGGCCGCAACCGATCTGCCTGTTTCGGCCGATCTGGAAAACGGCAAGGGCGACAGCCCTGAAAGCGCCGCCGAAACGATCTTCGCGGCTGAAGCGGCAGGGTTGGCCGGATGCTCGATCGAAGATTACTCCGGCGATCCCGGCAAGCCCATCTATGAGTTTTCACATGCAGTGGAACGGGTCGCGGCGGCCGTCGAAGCGGTCCGGGCGCTGAAACGGGATTTCGTATTCACCGCACGAGCCGAGAATCTCCTCCGAAACCGCCCGGATCTCGACGACACGATCCGGCGTCTCCAGGCCTTCGAACAGGCCGGCGCGGACGTGCTCTACGCACCCGGCATCGACGATATCGACACCGTCCGCACCATCTGCTCGGCGGTGGGCAAGCCCGTGAACGTGCTGGCTACCCCGAATTTCACGGTGAAAGCACTGGCCGAAGCCGGCGCGCGGCGCATATCTCTCGGCTCGAAGCTCACGACGGCGGCCTTCGGCGCGCTGCAGGCGGCGGCGCGGGAAATGCTGGACAAGGGAGGCTTCGAATTTTCGAAGCAGGGCGTCGGGTTCGGCGACCTTCAGGCGCTGTTTTCGAAGCGCGATAAAAACTGACCGGACTCGTGAACGAAATCGCTTCGTCGGCGTTTTCCATGACGCCAGGGCGAGGGCGGCGACATCAGGTTCAGCCGCCGAGTTGCGGATCATTCTCGCGGCTGGACGAGGCGGCGCAGGCGCCCGCAAAGGCTGCCGCGCCGCTTTCGCTTGACAATTCGCGCCTTCGCTTGATGCATGCGGCATGGACAAACTGACCGTCGTCGACATGCACACCGGAGGCGAGCCGCTGAGGATCGTCATCGGTGGCTACCCGCCGATCCCGGCCGGCACGATCCTCGAAAAACGCGCCTGGGTGCGCGACAATCTCGATCACCTGCGAAGAATCCTGATCTTCGAGCCGCGCGGCCATTACGACATGTATGGCGCGCTGCTGGTCGAGCCGAACCTGCCGGGCGCCGACCTTGCGGTGCTGTTCATGCACAATGAAGGCTATTCCACAATGTGCGGCCATGCCATCATCGCGCTCGGCCGCTATGCGGTCGACCATGGCATTGTCGCCGCGCGGGAGCCCGTAACCACCGTCAACATCGAATGTCCCTGCGGCATGGTGGTTGCCTCGGTCGAGGTGACGAACGGCAAGGCCGGATCGGTGTCTTTCGAAAGCGTGCCGGCGTTCCTGTTCGCGCGCGACCAGACGGTTCGGCTTCCGGGTTTTGGCGAGATCGTATTCGACATCGCCTATGGCGGGGCCTTCTATGCACTCGCCGACTGCCGACAGTTTGGCCTTGAATTCGGCCAAAACCGTGTGCGCGATTTTGTCGATGCCGCCACGGCTCTGACCGATAAGCTGAAGGCCGAGTTCCCGCTGTCGCACCCCGACCATTCCGACCTCGCCTTTCTCTACGGCACGATCCTGAGCGGCGACGGCTCCGGCGGCCGCGCGACGAAGAACGTTTGCGTGTTCGCTGAAGCGGAGGTCGACCGCTCGCCGACCGGTTCCGGCGTGACGGCGCGGCTCGCTGCAATGCATGCGAAGGGCCAGATCGCCATTGGCGAGACGCGGATTTTCGAGAGCATTGTCGGCTCGCAATTCACCGGCTCCGTCGCCCGCACGACCAAGGCCGGGCCGCACGAGGCGATTGTCGCGCGGGTGGGCGGGCGGGCCTACTATTGCGGCCGAGCGGAATTCATCGTTGAGGAGGACGACCCGCTCGGGCGCGGCTTTCTCGTGCGCTGAATCGTCATGCGGCGCGCCGCTGCGCAGCGGAGGCGGGTTTCGAGAACTCCGGGTCGCTCGCCGACACCATCTTGTGGAGATGCACCATCATGGCGGCGGCGAAGAGCGGCGTCAGGAGGTTGAGCAGCGGCACTGCGAGGAAGGCCGCGATGACCAGCCCGGCCAGGAACACCGTCCCGGCGTGGCGGCGACGCAGCGCCTTGGCCTCGGCCTCGGGCCGGAAGCGCATGGCGGCGAATTCGAAGAACTCGCGGCCGAGCAGATAGCCGTTGACGACGAAGAAGGCGCCGATGTTGACGCCCGGCACCAGAAGCAGCAGCAGCGCCAGCAGGTTGCCGAGGACGACCACGCCGAAGAATTTCAGCGACAGGACGACCGCCGGAAGGATTGGCATGGCGCGACCGGGCGGGTCTGCCGGAAAATCGCTCTGCTCGACGACGGCCGCGACATCGTCGAGGAACAGCCCGGCGATGATCGCGGTCACCGGCGCCACCAGCAGGGCCATTGCCAGCGCCAGGCCGATGCCGGCGAGGATCGCCGCGATCAGGCCGATCCAGCCGGCCCAGTCGGGCAGGCCTGGCAGCAGCACATCGATCCACGGCAGGGCCAGCCAGTCGAACAGTTCCTTCAGCCCAAACCACAGCGCGGCGAGCACGAGCAGCGTCAGCCCGAGCGTCTTGACGAAGACCGTCCGGAACTCGGGGCTGAACAGCCGGCTGAAAGCGGCGCGCGCGGCTTCGATGATCATGCTTTCCCCTCTGCTTCGGTGCTGAGATAGGCGCCGGAACACCGCGCGGCAAGAATCCCGCCACTTCCGGCTTTGCAAAACGGCTGCGAGAGGCTAGACCCGCCCGCGGCCAGCGTGCCAGATGCCGGGAGCGCCGGCCATTCGCGGAGACCTTGATGAGCCAATATGACGTGCTTTGCATCGGCAACGCCATTGTCGATATCATCGCCCAGTGCGACGAGGCGTTCCTGGCCGAGAACGGCATCATCAAGGGTGCGATGAACCTGATCGACATGGACCGCGCCGGCCTGCTCTACAGCCGCATGGGCCCGGCGATCGAGGCCTCGGGCGGCAGCGCCGGCAACACCGCCGCCGGCGTGGCGAGCTTCGGCGGCCGCGCCGCCTTCTTCGGCAAGGTTTCGCAGGACGCGCTGGGCGACATCTACTACCACGACATCCGCGCGCAGGGCGTCTCCTTCGATACGCAGCCGCTTAACGGCAAACCGCCGACGGCGCGCTCGATGATTTTTGTCACGCCCGACGGCGAGCGCTCGATGAACACCTATCTCGGCGCCTGCGTCGAGCTCGGGCCGGAGGATGTCGAGGCCGACAAGGCGCGGGGGGCCAAGGTCACCTATTTCGAGGGCTATCTCTGGGATCCGCCGCGCGCCAAGGAGGCGATCCGGCTGACCGCTTCGCATGCTCACGCCGCCGGCCGCGAAGTGTCGATGACGCTGTCGGATCCGTTCTGCGTCGACCGCTACCGCGGCGAGTTCCTGGACCTGATGCGCTCGGGCACGGTCGACATCGTCTTCGCCAACAGCCACGAGATCAGGTCGCTTTACCAGACCGCGTCCTTCGAGGCCGCACTTGCCGCGATCCGCAAGGATTGCAAGATCGCCGCCGTCACCCGCTCGGAAGAGGGCTCGGTGATCGTGCGCGGCGACGAGACTTTTCTCATCGACGCGATCGGCATCGAGGAACTCGTCGACACGACCGGCGCCGGCGACCTCTATGCAGCGGGTTTCCTGCACGGCTACACGACCGGGCGCAGCCTGAAGGAGTGCGGCGACCTCGGCTCGCTGGCCGCCGGCCTCGTCATCCAGCAGATCGGCCCGCGCCCGCGCCAGAATTTGCGCCAAGAGGCCGAGAAGCTCGGGCTGATGTAGCGGCGACGCTTCTCCTTCTCCCCTTGTGGGAGAAGGTGGCCGAGCGAAGCGAGGTCGGATGAGGGGTGTTGGACGAAGTGCAAGGCAGGTGATTGGCTGCGCTTCGACATCGTAAGGGCCTCATTTCTTCCAACACCCCTCATCCGTCTTGGCGCTTCGCGCCAATCCACCCTGTCCGGCCGGGTCCCCGGTGCTTCGCACCGTCCCGGCGTTCGCCGGCCTTTCATCGTGCCACCGGCACGATGAATTCGCGTTCCGCGAACCGGCTGCTCACCCCACAAGGGGAGAAGGAAGAGACGCGCAGTTCTTCGTTGCCACGCTGCGTTTCCGCCCTGGCCATTGTGGGAAGCGGCGCATGGCAACCACGCCGGATCAATTTTTATTATTTGACGCGCTGCCATGCGCCGCCGGCGTTTTCTCCCCTGACCGCTCCCGGCCCATGCCCTGTCCCGGTATTCTGGGACGGAACGCGGGCGCACAGGTTCGACCCGGGGCCGGAGCGCCCCGCACGACCATGCGGGATCATCTCCGGCGCCACACTTGCCTGGATGCCGGTCGTGCACACCCGTTCCCACCAGCAAGCTGCCGGGATGGAAGTATGCAGGCATTGAGGGAGGGTGTGGACAAAGCTTGGGAAAACATTCCTGACAGATGCTGACAGAGAGGGGCGATGGCCAACCTCCAACGTTGGAATCGCCTGGCCGAGCGAGGCGCACACCACCCACCCAAAGGGTCGGAGGGGGCAGATTCTCTCCGCGCCGGTCACACGGCGCTCACGTTCGCGCGAGCGGCTTGCCGGAATTGCTGTTTCGCCTAGTCTGCAGCCTGACGTTGCGGCAGGGTATGTCACTCTACACGAGGGCCCAGATAAAGGAGTTTTTGCCATGCAATTTTCGCGACGCGACACGCTGCAGCTCGCCGGGGCGGCCGGCCTCGCAGGCCTGGGGGCCACGGTTTTCATGCCGTTCATGGCCCGCGCGCAAGGCCAGGGCGACAGCTACAAGACCGACGGCGGCGAGATCGTCGTCAGCCCGGTCAGTCATGCGAGCTTCGTGATGAGCGTGCCGGGGCTGGTGATCTACAACGACCCGGTGGGCGGCAAGGCGCTCTATGACGGCCAGCCGGCGGCCGGGCTGGTGCTGATCACGCATGAGCACCAGGACCATTTCGACCCGGAGACGCTGGCCGCGCTGGTCGGCGCCGACACCAAGCTGCTGGTGAACCCCGCCGTGATGGAAATGCTGCCGGCCGAGCTGAAGGGGAAGGCGACCGTGATCGCCAATGGCGGGAAGACCACCGTCGGCACGGTCGAGATCGAGGCGATCCCGGCCTACAACACCACCGAGGACCGCAAGAAATATCATCCGCAGGGCCGCGACAACGGCTACGTGCTGACCGTCGACGGACGCCGTGTCTACATCGCCGGCGACACCGAGGACATTCCCGAGATGCGCGCGCTGAAGGACATCGACATCGCCTTCGTGCCGATGAACCTGCCCTTCACCATGGATATCGACCAGGCGAGCTCGGCGGTTGCCGAGTTCAAGCCGGCGGTGGTCTATCCCTATCACTACAAGGGACAGGACCCCGAGGCCTTCGCCGCCAAGATGGCGGAAAGCGCGGCCGAGGTGAAGGTGGTGCAGGGGAAGTGGTACGGGTGAGGAAAGCCGGCGCCTTGGCTAAGCGGTACGGCATGGACGCGGCCGCCAAGCGATTCATAACCGCGGCATGACCGGCTATATCTACATGACCGCGAGCCAGAAGCGCGGTACGATCTATATCGGCGTCACCAATGATCTTGGTCGGCGCATCCCCGAGCACCAGTCCGGCAAGGGCTCGCGCTTCACGTCCCGCTACGGCGTCCAGCGGCTCGTCTGGTATGAAGAGCACTTCGACATACGCGACGCCATACAACGGGAGAAATCGCTGAAGCGCTGGCCGCGACAGTGGAAGATCGACCTGATCGAGAAAACGAACCCTGAATGGTTCGAGCTGTTTCGCGGGACGGGGTGGTAGGGCTCTGCCGCTTCTGCCTTCGTCATCCTCGGGCGTAGCAAGGAGCGAAGCGACGCAGCGCAGACCCGGGGATCCATGCCGTGATGTTGACGCGCTGCCTTGTGATTCAAACAGAGCGCCGTCCTGCCCCGTCGGGCGCACTGCCGTACGGTAACGGCATGGATCCTAGGCTCTCCGCCTCCGCTTCGCTCCGGCTTCCGGCCTAGGATGACGAAGAGGGGGCGATGCATCCTCGTAATCGCCGACGTCAGCCCGAACGATGCCCTTTTTCGCGACGGTGGTCACGGTACGCTCTTATTATCGATACTTCTTTGCCCAATCCCTTAAGTGTTGCGGCACGCCGCTTGGGGCATAAGCGATAGCTGTGGCCAGGCTCTTCAACAGCCGCCGCTCAATCTGCCTAGCGCCAACGAAACGCTTCTCGATTCCGTCCTTCGCTTCAGCGAACCTGCGCTCACCGATCAAACATTCAATTTCCGCCTCATCCGCGTATCGGAACGCTTCTGGGTCGCTGGTGCTTATTTCTCTAATCCTATCAATATCCGATCGCGCGCGCTTAAAATCGCTCGAACGGGCGTACATCTGCGCCCTACGGAAATAGGCCTCCGCGTTGCTGTGTCCGGACGATGATATCACGCTCGTTACGGACGCCAACGCCTCATAACTATTTCTTACATACATTTTCCTTGACGCCCGTACTTTGTGAAACTGGAACCCACCGGTCTCACAAATCACCTCCAGTTCCGTATTAAGCCGAGCGATTTCCTTGCCGTCGACTTTTATGCCTTGCGTCGCCATCCCCTCCAAAGCTTCTACCAGCACATCAAGAATATAGGGGTTATCTGGCGTCCGATTGTAGGCAGCTCGCGCAAACGGCTCAGCTTCTGCAAATCTGTCTAGCCTGCAGAGAACCGCGGAGAGCTCCCTATTAATGTGATAATTCTCCTTGTCCAACTCGGAAGCTTCCCTAAACTTAGCCTCTGCAACATCATAGCGGCCCTTACGGCGCGCTCTAAAGCCCTCGATAAAGAACGCTACCCTCTTTGCAGTCGTGGTGTTGTAGGTTCTCAACCTATTTATCACGCCATTAATTCTGGGATCGTCAGCGTTTAGTCGTGTAAATGCCAAACCGAGCAGCCTGCCCGCCTCAATTCTGGCGTCCATGCTCAATTGCCTTTCGCCCTCCAGCGCCTTCTGACAAAACTCGATGCTTCTCGAAAAGTTGGATTTGTCGTAGTAGTCTCTACCAACTCTCAGAAAATGCGATGGAAGTATTAACGTTGATATGAACTCAATTCTATCGCCGCTGCGAAGTATCTCTGGGATTGCGCTGTCCAAAAATGAAATAGATAAACTTTCCGACGCTTCATATTCCTTAATTGCCTCTACAATTCGCTTGCCGACAACCTGCATCCATCCAGCATCCCGTTGGAACCGTCGGTCACGCCGCACTGCGTCTCGAATTGGCGGAGAAAGCGTTAGCATTCGGTCTTTGCGCCCAATGCAACAAAAGTCCTCCAGCTTCCTGACCGCTTCAGTTAACTCTCCGTGATCCTCAGCCAAAGCCGCGATTATAAATTCAAGATCGCAATACCTATACTCATGGAGGACAGCGACAATGTCACACTCGACGTCGGAAAATTTGATTCTGCGTATAAACTCATGCCCACGTTGTGATTTTATCTCTACTATATCCGACGGATTAGCTAAAAATACATCAAACCCCTCCTCTACAATGAACGATACAACTAGGTTAACATTGTAAGGATGTCCATCCGTGAAATCGCAAGCTTTCCTCACCTCGTTTTCAGTAAAATCGACGTCAAGTTCCTTAAGTTTTAAGCACATCAATTGATAAACCGTCTCGTCAGACAAGCTTGGTATTCTAAGATGGCATGACCTCGGATATTTGTGCTTGAGAGAGTACCGCATCATACGCGCTTGGATGAAGGACAGCGTAGGGCGGGCAATGTCGGCCAACTCGGAAAACAGAGCTGGAAAATGAGAGTGGTAGTCTCCATCGTCTTGGAAAACACCACCATCGTCAATAAAGACGGGCATCGTATCCGTGTCGGCTAATTGGCGGACATAGTGTGCAATCTGAGCAACCTGCTCCGTGGGTCCAAGTTGATTAAACGCAGAAAATACCTCGCTTGCCCTCAGCGGATTGTACACCTCCCATACATCATACAATTTGCGATATAATTCAGGTATTGAGTCATATTCATCAAGAGCGATTTCGACGAAAGTGGCGTAATTTCGAGGCGCAACGGAAGTGAGCGACTTTCGCAAAAAAGTCTTTCTTCCAACGCCATGATTGCCGACAATATGCAGCGCGATAGGCGATGCGTTTTTGGGGCGCGCTAATGCCCGTCTAAGAGCCTGAATCAAAAAGGATGTTTTGATATCAAGCTCTTGCGAGCCTGCGTGTGAGCAGGCGAATGTGGGCGACGTATAACCAGGCTTCTGCGGAGGCGATGGATTTCTCCCAGTCCTTAGCCAGCCTGCGGCATCGCCCCAGCCATGCGAATGTGCGCTCCACGACCCAGCGGCGCGGCAGGACCTCGAAGCCTTTGGCTTTGTCCGTCCGCTTGACGATCTCCAGGGTGAACGTGCCGATCTTTTGCATCGCGCCCTTAAGCTTCGGCCCGGCATAGCCGCCGTCGGCGAAGACGTGTCGCAGCCACGGCCAGCGTTCGAGAATGGTCTTGAGGGCAGCCGGTGCGCCGTCCCGGTCCTGGATATCGGCGGCATGGACGACGAGACCGACCATCAGCCCGATGGTGTCGACAACGATGTGACGCTTGCGCCCGTTGATCTTCTTTCCTGCGTCGAAGCCCCGAATTCCGCCGCTTTCCGTGGTCTTGACCGATTGGCTGTCGATCACGCCCGCCGTCGGACTCGCTTCCCGACCCTCGGCCTCGCGCGCCGCCATGACGAGGCTGTTGCTGATGGTCCGCAACAGGCCCTCCTCACGCCAGCGATAGAAGTACTTCTGCACCGTTGAAAAGGGTGGGAAGTCTTTCGGCAGCAATCGCCACGCGCCGCCCGACGAGGCGAGGTAAAGAAGTGCGTTCACGACCTCGCGCAGGTCCGTCTTGCGCGGCCGGCCGATGCGGTTCGCCGACGGCATCATCGGCGCAATCAGCGCCCACTCCGCATCGGTCAGATCGCTTGCGTAACGGGCGCAACGCCGCTCATAATGCGCACGGGTGATTTCAGTCCAGGCCATCGTGATCTCCATCAGATCTCGCAAATCCGACGGAATCACAACCTGCTGAAATCACTCAACTCTTTTTGGAACGGACACTAAGAGCCTGAATCAAAAAGGATGTTTTGATATCAAGCTCTTGCGAGCCTGCGTGTGAGCAGGCGAATGTGGGCGACGTATAACCAGGCTTCTGCGGAGGCGATGGATTTCTCCCAGTCCTTAGCCAGCCTGCGGCATCGCCCCAGCCATGCGAATGTGCGCTCCACGACCCAGCGGCGCGGCAGGACCTCGAAGCCTTTGGCTTTGTCCGTCCGCTTGACGATCTCCAGGGTGAACGTGCCGATCTTTTGCATCGCGCCCTTAAGCTTCGGCCCGGCATAGCCGCCGTCGGCGAAGACGTGTCGCAGCCACGGCCAGCGTTCGAGAATGGTCTTGAGGGCAGCCGGTGCGCCGTCCCGGTCCTGGATATCGGCGGCATGGACGACGAGACCGACCATCAGCCCGATGGTGTCGACAACGATGTGACGCTTGCGCCCGTTGATCTTCTTTCCTGCGTCGAAGCCCCGAATTCCGCCGCTTTCCGTGGTCTTGACCGATTGGCTGTCGATCACGCCCGCCGTCGGACTCGCTTCCCGACCCTCGGCCTCGCGCGCCGCCATGACGAGGCTGTTGCTGATGGTCCGCAACAGGCCCTCCTCACGCCAGCGATAGAAGTACTTCTGCACCGTTGAAAAGGGTGGGAAGTCTTTCGGCAGCAATCGCCACGCGCCGCCCGACGAGGCGAGGTAAAGAAGTGCGTTCACGACCTCGCGCAGGTCCGTCTTGCGCGGCCGGCCGATGCGGTTCGCCGACGGCATCATCGGCGCAATCAGCGCCCACTCCGCATCGGTCAGATCGCTTGCGTAACGGGCGCAACGCCGCTCATAATGCGCACGGGTGATTTCAGTCCAGGCCATCGTGATCTCCATCGGATCTCGCAAATCCGACGGAATCACAACCTGCTGAAATCACTCAACTCTTTTTGGAACGGACACTAAACTCTTGCTCTTCATTCTCTCTGCCAAAATATAAGTCAGCAAGGATACCTTCTTTCAGGGATAGCTCCATGAGATAGGCATCTATTCGCCTAGCAATTTGCTTTGGCGAACGCAAATGTTGGGCTACATTTATCTCCCGCATCCACTCAGGCAGTGACCTGTACGACGCTCCGTCAATTGAAAAAATAACAACATTTCTTATTCGACCGGCGCTTCGAGCCTCAAGCGCCGAACGTATCTCTTCGTCTACAAAGGTGGACCGAACGGAATTCTCGGACAGAAGGAGCACAAAAAGTTTGCAGCGACGAAGTGCGTTTCTTATAGCAATTGTATTCAGGGTAAACTCGAATGTGTATTCGTCGTACTCACATCTAAGCTCCCCGAGCTCTTCGAAAACCTGGTTGGCAAATGCCTTGTCATTACTGCTATGTGAAATGAATGCTTTCATTACGTATCTCTAACGGATGTTGTTGCCGACCTACACAATGCCGCCGGAACATGCTGTTGTCACGTTGAAGTTTTTAACCGGAGTTGGCGGAGATTGACTCAAGCCCCCGCTGAATACGCCGCGATCGCCGCCATGTTGACGATGTCTGAGTCCTTGGCGTTGAGGCTGACAATCTGGACCGGCTTGTTCAGCCCCACCAGCAGCGGGCCGATGACCATCGAGCCGCCGAGCTCCTGAAGCATTTTTGTCGAGATCGAGGCCGAGTGGAAGGCCGGCATGACCAAGACGTTGGCCGGGCCCGACAGGCGGCAGAACGGATATTGCTGCATCGCCTTGGCGTTGAGCGCGACATCGGCCGCCATCTCGCCGTCATACTCGAAATCGACGCGGCGCCTGTCGAGTATCTGGACGGCCTCCTGGACGCGCTGGGAGCGCTCGCCGGGCGGATGGCCGAAGGTCGAATAGGCAAGCATCGCCACGCGCGGCTCGTAGCCCATGCGGCGCGCGAAGCCCGCGGCTTCCTCGGCGATGTCGGCGATCTCGACGGCGTTGGGCATGTCGTGGACGGCGGTGTCGGCGACGAGGACCGTGCGGCCACGGCAGAGCGCGATCGACACGCCGATGACGCGGTGGCCGGGTTTTTCGTCGATGACGCGGCGGATGTCGTCGAGCGCGGTCGAATAGTTGCGGGTGACGCCGGTGACCACCGCGTCGGCGTCGCCCAGCGCCAGCATGCAGGCGGCGAAATGGTTGCGGTCGTTGTTGATCAGCCGCTGGCAGTCGCGGAACAGGAAGCCCTTCCGCTGCATGCGCTCGTAGAGATAGTCGGCATAGACGGCGTTGCGGCGCGACAGGCGGGCGTTGATGATCTCGATGCCGGGCCGGTCGAGCTCGACGCCGGCGTGGCGCGCGGTCTCCCTGACCTGCTCCTCGCGGCCGACGAGGATGGCGGTGCCGAGCCGCTGGTTGGCGTAGGAGACGGCGGCGCGCATGACCTGTTCCTCCTCGCCCTCGGCGAAGACGACGCGCTTGGGCTGGCGCCGCACGCGGTCGTAGATGCGCTGCAGCGTCGAGGCGATCGGGTCGCGGCGGGCGGAAAGCTCCTGCGCGTATTTGTCGAGATCGAGGATCGGCCGGCGCGCGACGCCGGAATCCATGGCGGCGCGGGCGACGGCCACCGGGATGGCCGAGATCAGGCGCGGATCGAACGGCACCGGGATGATGTAGTTCGGCCCGAATCTCGGGCGGTTGCCCTGGTAGGCGGCGGCGACGTCGTCGGGCACGTCCTGGCGGGCGAGCTCGGCGAGCGCTTCGGCGGCGGCGACCTTCATGGCGTCGTTGATGGTGGTGGCGCGGACATCGAGCGCGCCGCGAAAGATGTAGGGGAAGCCGAGAACGTTGTTGACCTGGTTCGGATAGTCCGAGCGGCCGGTCGCCATGATGGCGTCGGTGCGGATCTCGTGAACCTCCTCCGGCGTGATCTCCGGGTCGGGATTGGCCATGGCGAAGATGATCGGGTTCTCGGCCATGGAGCGGATCATGTCCGGGGTCAGCGCGCCCTTGGCGGAAAGGCCGAAGACGATGTCGGCGCCGTCGAGGGCTTCCGCCAGCGTGCGCTTTTCGGTCTTTACCGCATGCGCCGACTTCCACTGGTTCATGCCCTCCTCGCGGCCCTGGTAGACGACGCCCTTGGTGTCGCAGAGGATGACGTTGTCGGGCGTGAAGCCCATCGACTTGATGAGCTCGATGCAGGCGATGCCGGCCGAGCCGGCGCCGTTGCAGACGAGTTTCGCCGTCTTCATGTCGCGGCCGGTGATCTCCAGCGCGTTGATCAGCCCGGCGGCCGAGATGATGGCGGTGCCGTGCTGGTCGTCATGGAAGACGGGGATGTCCATGAGTTCGCGCAGGCGGCTCTCGATGATGAAGCAGTCCGGGGCCTTGATGTCCTCCAGGTTGATGCCGCCGAAGGAGGGGCCGAGGTATCTGACGCAGTTGATGAACTCGTCGACATTCTCGGTGTCGACTTCGAGATCGATGGCGTCGACGTCGGCGAAGCGCTTGAACAGCACCGCCTTGCCTTCCATGACAGGCTTGGCGGCGAGCGCGCCGAGATTGCCGAGGCCGAGGATGGCGGTGCCGTTGGTGATGACGGCGACCATGTTGCCGCGCGCCGTATAGTCGAAGGCGCGCGAGGGATCCTCGGCGATCGCCTTGACCGGGGCGGCAACGCCCGGCGAATAGGCCAGCGAGAGATCGCGCTGCGTCGCCATCGGCTTGGTCGGGTTGATCTCCAGCTTGCCCGGCCGTCCCATGGCGTGGAATTCCAGCGCCTCCTGCGCGCTGACGGACGGACCGGCGTTCTCGGTTTTCTTCGCCATGGTTCTGAGCCGTTCCCTTCCCCGGGGTATTTTCGTTTCTTTTTGTGGAGCGTTCGGGATTAAGGCTACACTTCGCCGCCGTAAAGCGCCAAGCAGGGGGAAGCTTCTTTTTTCGGGGACACGGTGAACGACGAAACGCCGATACGCATCGAAAGCAGCGCGCCGGCAGCAGTCGGCGCGGCGACGCCGATGTCGGCCGCCGCTGGCGCGACGCCGATGATGGAGCAGTTCGTCGAGATCAAGGCGGCGAACCCGGATTGCCTGCTGTTCTACCGCATGGGCGATTTCTACGAGCTGTTCTTCGAGGACGCCGAGATCGCCAGCCGGGCGCTGGGCATCGTCTTGACCAAGCGCGGCAAGCACCACGGCCACGACATCCCGATGTGCGGCGTGCCGGTGCATGCGGCCGACGACTACCTGCAGAAGCTGATCGGGCTCGGCCACCGCGTCGCCGTCTGCGAGCAGATCGAGGATCCGGCCGAGGCGCGGAAGCGCGGTGGCAAATCGGTGGTGAAGCGCGACGTGATCCGCCTGGTCACGCCCGGCACCATCACCGAGGACCGGCTGCTGGCGCCTTCGGAATCGAATTTCCTGATGGCGCTGGGCCGCGTGAAGGGCGGGGCGGATAATTCCTATGCGCTGGCGTGGATCGAACTGTCGACGGGCGTGTTCCGCGTCGCCGAGACCAACGCCGAGGCACTGGCAGCCGACATCTTCCGGGTCGATCCGCGTGAGCTGATCGTGGCCGAGCCGGTGTTCCATGACGAGGAGCTCAAGCCGCTGTTCGACATGATTGGCCGGGTGGCGAGCCCGCAGCCGCCAAGCCTGTTCGATTCGGCCTCGGCTCCCGGCCGCATCGCTCGCTTCTACGGCGTCGCCACGCCCGACAGTTTCGGCACGTTTTCCCGGGCCGAACTGTCGGCGATCTCGGGCGTCGTCGCCTATGTCGAGAAAACGCAGAAGGCGGAACGGCCGCCGCTGTCGCGGCCTGAGCGCGAGCAGGCCGGCTCGACGCTGTTCATCGACCCGGCGACGCGGGCCAACCTGGAGCTCCTGCGAACCATGTCGGGCGGGCGCGACGGCTCGCTGATCAAGGCCGTCGACCGGACGGTGACTGGGGCCGGCGCGCGGCTCCTGGCCGACCGGCTGATGTCGCCGCTGACCGATCCGAAGGCGATCAATGCGCGGCTGGATTCAGTGGCGTTCTTCGCCTCCGAATCAAGGCTGTGCCAGAGCCTCCGCGCGGCTCTCAAGGAGGCAGCCGACATGCCGCGCGCGCTGACCCGGCTGGCGCTCAACCGCGGCGGCCCGCGCGACCTCGGCGCGCTGCGCTCCGGCTTCGAGGCCGCCCTTGCGCTCAGGACACTGTTTGCCGACGCCGAGCTGCCGGCCGAACTCAAGACGGCGCTGGACGCGATCTCGGCGCTGCCGATACGCTTTGCCGATCATCTGGGCGCTGCACTTGCCGACGAGCTGCCGCTGCTCAGGCGCGACGGCGGTTTCGTCCGCGCCGGCTACAACGCAGAGCTCGACGAGATGCGGGCGCTGCGCGACGAGGCGCGCAAGGTGATCGCGGCGATGGAGCGCGAGCTGATCGAGGAGACCGGCGTCCGCTCGCTGAAAATCCGGCACAACAATGTGCTCGGCTATTACATCGAGGTGACCGCCAACCATCAGGCGATCATGATGGGGTCGGAGGCGGCCAAGGCACGCTTCATCCATCGCCAGACCATGGCGAGCGCCATGCGCTTCACCACCACCGAGCTGGCGGAGATGGAGACCAAGATCGCCAACGCCGCCGACCGCGCGCTGGCGATCGAGCTCGGCGTCTTCGATGCGCTGACCGCCGAGGCGGTAGGCCATGCCGACGCCATCCGCTCCGGCGCGACGGCCCTTGCGGTGCTCGACGTTTCGGCAGCACTCGCGGTGCTGGCCAGCGCCGAGGCGTGGCGGCGGCCGGTGGTCGACGACAGCCTCGCCTTCGAGATTTCAGGCGGCCGCCATCCGGTGGTCGAGCAGGCGCTGCGCCGCACCGCCGGCGCGCCATTCGTGGCGAACGATTGCGACCTGTCGCCGGAAGAGGGCGGCAGGCACGGCGCGATCTGGCTGCTGACCGGGCCGAACATGGGCGGCAAGTCGACCTTCCTGCGCCAGAACGCGCTGATCGCGATCCTTGCCCAGACCGGCTCCTTCGTGCCGGCGAAATCGGCGCGCATCGGCGTCATCGACCGGCTGTTTTCGCGCGTCGGCGCGTCGGACGACCTGGCGCGCGGGCGCTCGACCTTCATGGTCGAGATGGTCGAGACCGCCGCGATCCTCAATCAGGCGGGCGAACGGGCGCTGGTCATCCTCGACGAGATCGGCCGCGGCACCGCGACCTTCGACGGCCTGTCGATCGCCTGGGCGGCGGTCGAATATCTGCACGAGAAGAATTGCTGCCGGGCGATCTTCGCCACGCATTTCCACGAGATGACCGCGCTCGCCGGCAAGCTGGAGCGGCTGCACAACGTCACCATGCGCGTCAAGGAATGGGAGGGCGACGTGGTCTTCCTGCACGAGGTTGCCAGGGGCGCGGCCGACCGCTCCTACGGTGTGCAGGTGGCGCGGTTGGCCGGCCTGCCGGCGACCGTCGTGGAGCGCGCCCGCGCGGTTCTGCACCAGCTCGAAGCCGGCGAGACGTCCGGCAAGGCCGATCGCTTGGTCGACGATCTGCCGCTGTTTTCGGCGGTGGTGAAGCGCGAGGAGCCGAAGCCCGCCAAGACCGACGCGCTGGGCGCAGCGCTGTCGGCGATCAACCCCGACGAGATGACGCCTAAGGAAGCGCTGGAAACGCTGTACCGGCTGAAGGGGTTGGCGGGGAGGTAGGGGTTGGGTGGCCGGAGTGCGCCATTTCTGGACCTACACGGTGGTATCCGATCAGTCGTTACCTTGATCCCAATGCGGACCTTCCCGAGGCGAGACCGACGGGGAGGGACTGGCGATTCGCCACGACGGTTCCGGCGGCGTGGGCTACAATGGCGAGAGAGCCAGATCGACCCGGGAGCCGAGGTGCCAAGCTCCACAGCAGAACGTCGCCTTGCCGCCATCGTCGCGACCGATGTTGTTGGTTACTCGCGCCTGATGGGCGAGGACGAGACGCAGACGCTGGCCGCCCTCAAGGCGCACCGCAAGGAACTGATCGACCCTCTCATCGCCGAGCACAAGGGCCATATCGTCAAGACGACCGGAGACGGTCTGCTGCTGGAGTTTCCCTCCGTCGTTGAGGCGGTGGCCTGCGCCGTTGCCGTGCAGCGCGCCATGCTCGAGCGAAACAGGGCCGTTCCGGAAGGACGGCGCATCGAGTTGCGCGTCGGCATCAACATCGGCGACGTCATCATCGAAGACGGCGATATCTTCGGCAATGGCGTGAACGTCGCTGCGCGTCTCGAACAGATCTCGGAGCCGGGCGGCATCTGCCTTTCCGACGATGCCTACCGGCAGGTGCGGGACAAGCTCGACATTGAGGCGCTTGACGCCGGCGAGCAGCACCTGAAGAACATCGCTAACCCCGTCAGGGTCTACCGGATCGACCCGGCTTCATCAGCAACGGGGATCAAACGGCTTTCGGGTATTCGGGGCGGCAGGGCGAGCAGACTGCGGCTGGCGATGGCCGGTCTGGCCGTGATCGTCATCGCCATCGTAGCCTGGGCCGCCTGGTCCGGCATAGGCCGAGCCCCGGCCCCGGAACAGCAAGCCGCGAGTTCGACGGCAACCAAACCAGACAGCGGCCCTATTCTTCCCGTCGTCGCCGTGCTGCCATTTACAAACCAGACAAGCGACGAGTCGCAGGAGTATTTCGCCGACGGCGTCACCGAGGAGGTGATCAATGCCCTCGGCCGCTTCAAGAACTTGCGGGTGATCGGCCGCAATGCCGTCTTGCGGTACAAGGGACGGCAGGAGCGGCAGGCCGAAATCGCGTCCGAACTTGGCGCAACATACATGGTAGACGGCAGCATCAAAGCATCCAAGGACCGCGTGCGGATCTCCGCGCAACTGACTGAAGCGGACGCCGCTACCGTGTTGTGGTCTGATCGATACGATGGCGACCTGTCAGACATATTCGAATTTCAGGACAGCATCGCACGGCACATTGCTGGCACGCTTGCAGCCAATATCAGTCAGGTAGAGGTGAAGCGCCATTTCAAGGAAGCCAGGCCGGACCAGAATGCCTTCGACCTCTTGTTGCGCGCCCGGGCTGTCGGCCATGCCGCTTCTCGGGCCGCCAACCGACAGGTCCGAGAGTTGATGACCAAGGCGATCGAACTGGATCCGAACTATGCCACCACCCATGCTCTTCTGGGCGAAGCCATCTACTCGCAGGTGGTTCAGGGCTGGACGGAGTTCCCCGACCGCGAGCTTGGCCGTGCCGAGGAACTCGCCCGGCGCGCCATCGCGCTCGCTCCCGATGAGCCTGATGGGCACCGCACCCTTGGTCGCATCCTGCTTATCCGCACCGAATACGATCAGGCGCGCAACGCGCTGCAGCGTGCGATCGACCTCAATCCGAGTGACGCCAATGCGTTGGCGGTACGGGGAGCCCTCCAATCGTTTGATGGGGACCTTCCCGGCGCCATCGAGTCGCTTGAACTGGCCTTGAAATATGATCCGATGCTCCAGCCGAACTACCATTTCGATCTCGCCATCAGCTACTATCTCGCACGCCGGCACGAAGATGCCCTGCGTGTCGCCGAACGTGGCATCTCCCGGTTTCCGAATTTCCCAATGTTCAATGTCCCGGCCGCAGCCGCAGCGGCACAGCTTGGGCGCCAGGAGCAGGCGGACCTCTACGTCGCCGAGATACGGCGACGCCTGCCGCAACTCGATATGAGCTTTGACTTTCTTGGCTCGCGCTTCAGAGATCCGGCCTATCCGGCGTATCTGAAGGAGGGACTCAGGCGAGCGGGCTTGTGAGGCGCTATTGCGGTGGCCATTCAGGAAGATCGGGCAATCGCGGATAGTTCGCGTCTGCGTTGCTCGCCATAGCCGCCGGATCGGCAGCAAATTTCCCTGGGCCGGCCGGCCCTCCGAAAACGTACAGGCGGCCTTCGTGAATCACCCAATTGTTCGGATCGGCAACCAACCTATAGCCCCTCGACAGCGCCGCAGTGCACCAGTTTTGGTACTGCGGCAGATATCGATCGGGGTCGGCCTTGAAGAGATCGAGGTGGCGCGTCGAGGCGAAGCGGTATAAGGCGCCATCCAATTCGTACTGATACTGCGGATCGCCGATCATCGGCTTGGCCTCGGTGAAATAGGCCACAGGGTCGTAGCCCTTGATGGCGAGGCGGTCTTCCTCGCTATGGGCAGCGGTGTCGAAAGCGAAAGACAAAGCGCCAGACAGTCCGATCAGGACGGCCAACGCATCGCGCCTGTTCATTGACGTTAACTCCCTTGAACGTGAGCAGCAACAGCCGGCCGCAGAGGCGGTGGGGGACTTGTGCTCTCGTCACATTCGGCACGTGCGGCCCCGCTCAAAGGGCCGGCCGCTATCGGCATGGCTGGGAGATTACGCCTCGCGTTCGCCCGTGGCAACGTGCATATATGCACCCCAACTAAAATAAGCTTACGCGAAAGTCGCCTTCGGATCAGAACCAGCCGCTAGATCGCCCTTCAGGTCACCCCACCGCATCGCCCCAACCCACCCGCCTTGCAGCTTTGTACGCCGCGCCCTCGCGGCGGGTGACGAGCTTTTCGGCGGCCGTGCCGTCGGCCTGGCAGAGTTTCAGCCGGACGGTTCCGCTCGCTGTCTGGGGTGGCGCCAGCACGCGGGCGGCGGGGGTTTCGGCGGGCGTTCTGGATGCGGCGACGTAGATGAATTTCTCGTCCTCCCACGGCACGTCGCCGCTCTTGGCGAGGCGGTGCAGCCTGGAGCGCGCGACGCGGCGCGAGAAATGGCACCAGTCGGGCGCGGCGAGCGGGCAGGCGGCGCTGTGCGGACAGGGGGCGGCGAGATGCGCGCCGGCCGCGATGAGCCGCGAACGGACCGCGAGGATGCGCCGCCAGCCGGCCGGGGTGCCGGGTTCAACGACGAGCAGCGTGTCTTGCGTCAGCGCCCACAGCCGGTCGACCAGCGGCTCGATTGCCGACGGCGAAAGCTCGTCCAGCACATAGGCGAGCGTCACCAGGTCGGCGGGCGCAACGCCGGCAAGCCCGGTTGCGAGGTCGGCGGCGATCCATTCGACGCGCACCGGGGCCGCGGCGTCGGCGAGCTGGTTTCCGACTTGGCGGATCGCTTCGCTGGTCTCGACCAGCGTGGCCGTCTCCAGACTGTCGAAGCAGTCGGCGGCGGCGAAGAGCGCCGTGCCCGGGCCGGCGCCTATGTCCAGCAGGCTTTTCGGCTGAAGACCGGGTAGCGCTTCGGCTGTCACGGCGAGGCTGGCACGGACCGCCGCATAGGTGGCGGGCAGGCGCGTCGCCAGATAGGCCTTTGCCGCGAGGTCGCCGGAGATGTGCAGCCGGCCGTCGCGGACTTCGCCGCGGTAGCGCAGCGACAGCGTGACGGCCGCTTCCCTGAGCACCGGCAGGGTGACGCCCTCGAGGAGCTGGTCGACCGCGCTTCGGAGGGCGGGAGGGAGTTCCATCGGTGGCTCAGGCCGCGCCGAATTTCCGGCTCGCGTCGAGCGCCAGGCCGAGGCCGACGCTGCCGAACATGTCGCCCTCGACCGCGGTGGCGTTGGGGAACATCGAGAGCACGGTTCGCTTCAGGAGCGGGATGGCGGTCGAGCCGCCGGTCAGGAACAGGGTGGTGATCGCCGAGTGATCAAGCTGCGCGTCGCGGAGCGTGCCGGAAATGACGTCGGCGATCTTCCCGACGGCTTCCTCGATCGTCGCGTTGAGGCCGGCACGGGTCATGGGCAGGGCGAGCCGCTCGTGGGTCAGGCGCAACTCCATCGCCGTCTCGGCCAGGTCGGTCAGCTCGATCTTGGCGCGTTCAACCCTCGATGCCAGCAAATGCCCCTGCCTGTGGCTGACGATGTCGATCACCCGGTCGACCAGTTCCGGCCGCGCCGCCTCGTAGCGGATCTGGCGAAGATCGGTCATCGCCCTGTTCGAGTAAAGCAGGTTGATGCGCTGCCATGTGGCGAGATCGAAGAAATAGCCGGCCGGCAGGTTGCGCTTGCCGTCGGCGGTCGCGGTCTTGTAGCCGAGTTGGGGCATGACATGCGCCATCGACAGCAGCCGGTCGAAATCGGTGCCGCCGATATGGACGCCGGTGCTGGCCAGGATGTCGTCCTTGCGGTCGGCGGCCGTCGCGCGCTGCGGCGAGACGCGCACGATCGAAAAATCGGAGGTGCCGCCGCCGATGTCGACGATCAGCGCCAGCTCTTCGCGTGTGACGCTCTGCTCGTAATCGAGCGCGGCGGCGATCGGCTCGAACTGGAAGGCGATGTGTTTGAAGCCCTGGGCGCGGGCGGCCTTTTCGAGCTGCGCCTGCGCGTCCGCGTCGGCCTGCGGGTCGCCGTCGACGAAATGCACCGGCCGGCCGAGCACGACGGTGTCGACGGATTGGCCAAGCTCGGCGTCGAGCCGGCCCTTGAGGTAGCCGATGAACGATCCGATGATGTCGGAGAAGGCGATCGAGCGCGCCTTGACCCGCGTCTTCTCGTGGATCAGCGACGAGCCAAGCACGCTTTTCAGCGCCCTGAGCAGGCGGCCCTCGGCGTGTTCGGTATAATCCTCGATGGCGCGCCGGCCGAAATAGGTGCCGTTGTCCTCGAAATTGTAGAACACCGCGCTGGGCATGGTGATGTGCCCGCCTTCCAGCTGCACGAGCCGCGGGCGGCCGCCTTCCATCACCCCGACGGTGGAGTTGGATGTGCCAAAGTCTATTCCGCCGCTGACCGGTCGCATGGTGGTATCCTGAGATCGTGGAGATCGCCCGAAGGGAGCGGCGCTGTTACACAAGCAAGCCGGCAATGTCGATGCCATATCGGCCCGCTGCGCCGATTTGCCTTCTGGGCCGAGCCCCTGTTGTCGAAAGGCGGGCGAACGCTCTAAAAGGCCACGACGTGTTTAGCAGGAGCAGGATTGAGCCATGAGCGATTACGCAAGCCCACCCGCTGAGGGCGCCTATCTCGGACGCGCCATGGCAGACGGCTGGGCGCATCCAGCGGTGGTCACCGTGCGGGACGGCGAGGTGCTCGACATCACCTCGGCCGCCGCGCCGACGGCGCGCGACATATGCGAGATGGACGATCCGGCGGGCTTCGTGCGCACGGCACAGGGCAGGAGCGTCGGCGCGCTGCGCGACGTGCTTCGCGACAGCTTTGAGAATCGCGGCGCGGGCCGGCCCTATCTGCTGTCGCCGGTGGACCTGCAGGCGGTGAAGGCGTCCGGCGTCACCTTCGTCGTCAGTCTGCTGGAGCGGGTCATCGAGGAGCAGGCGCGCGGCAATCCGGAAAAGGCGGACGCCATAAGGGGCGACATCGCCGGCCTGATCGGCGACGATTTGTCGAAGCTGAAGCCCGGATCGGCCGAGGCGCAGGCGGCCAAGGCGAAGCTGGTGGCGCGCGGCGTCTGGTCGCAATATCTGGAGGTAGGCATCGGTCCCGACGCCGAGATATTCACCAAGTGCCAGCCGATGGCATCGGTCGGCTTCGGCGCCGATGTCGGGCTGCACCCGGTCTCGACCTGGAACAATCCGGAGCCGGAGATTGCGGTGATCGCCTCGAGCGGAGGCAGGATCGTCGGCGCGACGCTCGGCAATGATGTCAATCTGCGCGATGTCGAGGGCCGCTCGGCGCTGCTGCTCGGCAAGGCCAAGGACAACAACGCCTCCGCCGCGCTCGGTCCGTTCATCCGGCTGTTTGACGGGACGTTCTCGATGGACGACGTGAAGAATGCGCGCGTGGAGCTAAAGGTCGAGGGCGAGGACGGGTTCTCGCTGGAGGGCGCGAGCTCGATGGCCGAGATCAGCCGCTCTCCCGAAGAGCTGGTGGCGGCCGCGATGGGGCCGCATCACCAATATCCGGACGGCATGGCGCTCTATCTAGGCACGATGTTCGTGCCGTCGAAGGACCGCGGCGAGGCTGGCAAGGGGTTCACGCACAAGGTAGGCGACATGGTCACGATCAGTTCCGAAAAATTCGGGGCGCTGGTCAACCGCGTAAAACTTTCGCCGGACTGCCCGCCCTGGGCCTATGGCGCGAGCCACCTGATGCGCGATCTCGCAAGGGCGAAGCTCATCTGAGTACCCACGCCGGTCGAAACGCGCTATAGACGCCGCGCTGAAAGCGGAGATTCCACCCGGCGCGATGGCAAAGATTGCCCTGAAACTCGACGAGCTGATCGACGGCGCGGCACTGCGCCGCGACCTGACGGCGCTGACCGCGGCCACCGAAGGCGACGGCGGCAGCCCCGCGGTGCGGGGAAAGGTGCTGGCGACGCTGAAGGACCGCGTAGCGGCCGGGCGGGCGGTGGCCGAACGGATGCTGACAGAGGATGGCGGCGGCACGGCCTGCGCGGCCCGGCTATCGCACCTGATGGACGAGGCGATCCGCGCACTCTACGACTTCGCGGCCACGCACGTCTACCGCGCCAAGAATCCGTCCTCGGCCGAGCGCATGGCGGTGATCGCCGTCGGCGGCTACGGGCGCGGCACGCTGGCGCCGGGCTCCGACATCGACCTCCTGTTCCTCCTGCCCTACAAGCAGACGCCGTGGGGTGAGCAGATTGTCGAATACATGCTCTACATGCTGTGGGACATGGGGCTGAAGGTCGGCCATGCCACCCGCAATATCGACGAATGCCTACGCCTTTCGCGCTCCGACATCACCATACGAACCTCGATCCTGGAAGCGCGTTTCCTGTGGGGCGAGCGGAAGCTCTTCGACGAGCTGCTTTCGCGCTTCGACAAGGAAGTGGTGAAGAATACGGGCGCGGAATACGTCCAGGCCAAGCTTGCCGAGCGAGACGACCGCCACGCCAAGGCCGGCGAAAGCCGCTATCTGGTCGAGCCAAACGTCAAAGACGGCAAGGGTGGCCAGCGCGACCTGCACACGCTGTTCTGGATTGCCAAATATTTTTACCGGGTGCGCACCGGCGAGGAGCTGGTCGAGCAGGGCGTGTTCACGCGGGCCGAATACAACCAGTTCCTGAAGGCCGAGGATTTCCTTTGGGCGGTGCGCTGCCACATGCATTTCCTGACCGGCAAGGCCGAGGAGCGGCTGCACTTCGACATACAGCGCGATATCGCCGAGCGGCTCGGCTATACCAGCCATCCCGGCCTGTCTGCCGTCGAACGCTTCATGAAACACTACTTCCTGATCGCGAAAGACGTCGGCGACCTGACCCGCATCTTCTGCGCCGCGCTCGAGGAGGAGCAGGCCAAGCACGTGCCCGGCTTCAACCGGATTTTCCTGACCTTTTCCAGGCGTCGGCGAAAGCTTGCCGGCACCAGAGACTTCATCGTCGACAACCACCGCATCAACATCGCCGACGACCAGGTGTTCGTGCGCGATCCCGTCAACATGGTGCGGTTGTTCTGGTTCGCCGACCGCCACGGGCTGGAATTCCATCCCGACGCGCTGAAGCTTCTGACGCGCTCGCTCGGGCTGGTCGACAAGAATTTGCGCCGCGACGCCGAGGCCAACCGGCTGTTCCTCGAGGTGTTGACCTCGGACCGCAATCCCGAGCTCAACCTGCGGCGCATGAACGAGGCCGGACTGCTCGGCAAATTGATCCCCGATTTCGGCAAGATCGTCGCCATGATGCAGTTCAACATGTATCACCACTACACGGTCGACGAGCATCTCCTGCGCTGCATCGGTGTGCTTTCGGAAATCGAGAGCGGGGCAGGCGAGAAGATCCACCCCCTGGCGCACAAGCTGTTGCCGGGCCTGAGGGGCAAGCGCGAGGCGCTTTACGTCGCGGTGCTGCTGCACGACATCGCAAAGGGCCGCCCGGACGACCATTCCGAGGTGGGCGCCAGGATCGCGCGGCGCATCTGCCCGCATATGGGGCTGTCGGCCGCCGACACCGAAACTGTTGCCTGGCTGGTGGAGAACCATCTGGCGATGTCGATGACGGCGCAGACCCGCGACCTGAACGACCGCAAGACGATCGAGGATTTTGCCGCGCTGGTGCAGTCGGTCGAGCGGCTGAAGCTGCTCCTGGTGCTGACCGTCTGCGACATACGCGGCGTCGGTCCGGGCGTATGGAACGGCTGGAAGGGCCAGTTGCTGAGGACGCTCTACTACGAGACCGAGCTTCTGCTGACTGGCGGCTTCTCGGAAGTGGCGCGCGTCGAGCGGGCGGCGCAGGCGCGCGAAGCGCTGGCCGAAAACCTTGCCGGCTGGCCCGAAGCGGCGCGCAAGCGCACCGTCGGCCTGCATTACGAGAATTACCTGCTGGCGGTCGATCTGAAGGACCAGCTGCGCCACGCCGAGTTCATCCGCCAGGCGGACGAGGCGGGCAAGAAGCTCGCCACCATGGTCAAGACGCACGAATTCGAGGCGGTGACTGAAATCACCGTTCTGGCGCAGGACCATCCGCGCCTGCTGTCGGTGATCGCCGGGGCGTGCGCTGGAGCCGGCGCCAACATCGTCGACGCGCAGATTTTCACCACCTCTGACGGGCGCGCGCTGGACACGATCCTGATCTCCAGAGAATTCGACCGCGACGAGGACGAACGGCGCAGGGCCGAGCGGGTTGGAACGCTGATCGAGGATGTGCTCTCGGGCAAGAGCTGGCTGCCCGAGATGATCGCGCGGCGGACCAAGCCGAAGCGCGGCGCCAAGGCGTTCCGCATCGAGCCGCGCGTGGAAATCCGAAACACGCTGTCGAACCGATTCTCGGTGATCGACGTGTCGGGACTGGACCGGCCGGGTCTGCTGTCGGAAATCACCGGCGCGCTGTCGGACCTTTCGCTGGACATTGCCTCGGCGCATATCACGACGTTCGGCGAAAAGGTCATCGATACCTTCTACGTCAGCGACCTGACAGGCCAGAAGATCGACAATCCGGCGAGGCTCCAGGCCATCCGCGACCGGCTCATCGCCACGCTGGACGGCGAAGCCAGCCAGCGCGCCGCGAAAGCCCGCGTCTCCGCCGCCGCCGAATGACAACGCATCCGGAAGCCTGCATCCAATGAGTCTCGTGAAAAAATTCGCCACCGTCGGGTCGGCGACGCTCGCCAGCCGGATATTGGGCTTCGGCCGAGAGGCGCTGATGGCCGCCGCCCTTGGGGCAGGCCCGATCGCGGATGCCTTCTATGCGGCCTTCCGCTTTCCGAACCTGTTTCGCCGGCTTTTCGCCGAAGGCGCGTTCAATGCGGCCTTCGTGCCGCTTTTCGCCAAGGAGATCGAGGCCAACGGCACGGACGGGGCGCGGCGCTTCTCGGAAGAAGTGTTCGGCATCCTGTTCACCGTTCTCCTGGTGCTGACGATTGCGATGGAATTGTCGATGCCGCTTCTGGTTCGCACCATCATCGCGCCCGGCTTCGTCGACAATCAGGAGAAGTTCGACACCACGGTGGCGCTGTCGATCATCATGTTCCCATACCTGATGTGCATGTCGCTGACCGCCATGATGAGCGGTATCCTGAATTCGCTGCACCGCTATTTCGTCGCTGCGATTGCGCCGGTCCTGCTGAACGTCGTTCTAATCGGCGTGCTTCTGCACGCGATCATGACCGGTCGTGACGGCCTGGAGACAGGCTACAATCTTGCATGGGGCGTTCTGGCTGCGGGCTTGCTGCAGCTTTTGCTGGTGCTTGTCGCCGTCCGCAAGGCGGGGATCGTCATCGGCCTGCGACGTCCGCGCATGACCCCCAATGTCAAGCGCCTGCTGATCCTGGCGTTTCCAGCCGCAATCACCGGAGGCATCACCCAGATCAACCTCGTCATCGGCCAGATGATCGCGTCGGGAAAGGAAGGTGCGATTTCGGTGCTGCAATATGCCGATCGCATCTATCAGTTGCCGCTCGGCGTGGTCGGCATTGCCGTCGGTGTGGTTCTGCTGCCGGAGCTGTCGCGCGCACTGAAAGCCGGCCATCTCCGGGACGCTGCAAACCTGCAGAACCGCTCGGTGGAGTTCGCGCTGTTCCTGACGCTGCCTGCGGCGGCCGCCCTTCTGGTGATGTCGGAAGAGATTGTGCGCGTGCTATTCGAGCGCGGGGCGTTTTCGCCGATGACCACCCAGTCGGTTGCTGGCGCGCTCGCAATATTCGGACTGGGACTTCCGGCATTCGTCATGATCAAGGCGTTCACGCCGGGCTTCTTTGCCCGCGAGGATACGCGCACGCCGATGATCTTTGCCGGCGTATCAGTGGTGGTAAATGTCGCGCTGGCGCTGACGCTGTTTCCGAGCATGGCGGAAGCGGGCATCGCAACGGCCGAAACCGCTGCCGGCTGGGCCAACGCGATGCTCCTGCTCGGCACGTTGATCTGGCGTGGACATTGGGGACAGGACAGGGCGCTGCTGACGCGGTTGCCGCGTCTGGTGCTTGCCGCTGGCGTCATGGGCGCTGCGCTATATTTCGCTCTCGGCCACCTGGAGCCGTGGCTTGCCCCGGCATCGCCGCTGCTCGTCCAGCTCGCCGCGCTTTGCGTGCTGATCGCCGGCGCAATGGCTATTTATTTCGGCACCGCCTTCGCGATCGGCGGCGCGGATTTCGGCATGATCCGCCGAAACATAAGGCGCTCGCAGGCCGCCGCTGCGACACCGCCAGACGTCGAATAGCGGACGTGCTAGGCCGCCCGGGGTTCGATCCGCTCCAAAACGTCGCCCAACGCTCTCTTGCGCTCGCAGAATCTCGAAATCGCTCTGCAGGCCAAGGAAGAAGCCTTCCGACATTCCGAAATAGCGGGCTAGCCTCAGATCGGTGTCGGCCGTGACGGCGCGTTTACCCAGCACGATCTCGTTTATCCGGCGCGGCGGCACCCCGATCGCGCGCGCCAGGGCATTCTGGCTGAGGTTCATTGGCCGAAGAAATTCCTCGAGCAGAATTTCCCCGGGATGCGGGTTGTGCAGATAATCGTCAGTGGTAGTCATGGATTTCGACATCGGACATCCTCCCTTGACCCACCTGAAGCATTATACGCCATTGATCGTTGATCCTGATGGAGTATTGCCCTTTTCTGTCGCCCTTCAAAGCTTCAAGCCGGTTTCCGGGCGGGACACGAAGGTCGTCCAGCCTTCTTGCCTGATTGAGAAATCGCAGTTTTACCAACGCTTTGTTCTGCATCTCAGGCGGCAGTTTCCGGCTTCGGACGCCGAACCAGATCTTTTCAGTCTCCCGTTCGGCGAAGCTCAGGATCACGCCGGCAATTTATAACGTGTAACGTTATACGATTCAACATGCCTTTGTGCACCGAGCCACATCGAATGTATTCAAATGGCGGCTTTCCCGCACCGGTTTTTTAACAAAATGCGTCCAGAAGGATGATCTGCCGGCTGGTGCGCAAGCGCCGGCCGCCTTGTCGGGTGGGACGCATACAGATGAGCGGCAGACTCTACTATGTCGACTGGCTGAGGGTGATCGCCTTCGCCATTCTCGTTATTTACCACTGTTCCGTCGCGTTCTTCCCGGACATGTCCTGGCTGATGAAGAGCGTCGAGGGCAGCGAAACCCTTTCGCTCGTCATGAAATTTCCGCGCGCCTGGCGGCTGGCGCTGCTGTTCTTCGTCTCGGGCATGGGCACGTGGTTTGCGTTCCGCTCGAATACCGGCCTGACCTTCCTGAAGGACCGCATGGTTCGGCTGGCGGTGCCGCTGCTGTTTGCCATGTGCGTCATCATCGTGCCGCAGGTCTGGTACGAGCGCGTCTACGAGGACGGCTATGACGGTTCGCTGATGAGCTTCTGGCTGACCCGCTACTTCACCGAAGGCAAGTACCCGCAAGGCAATTTCACCTGGGCGCATATGTGGTTCGTCGCCTACCTGCTGGTGATGGCGTTCCTGTGCTATCCGATCTTCCGGCTGATAGTCGACCCGAGGATGCGCCGGCTGACCGGCTGGTTCGAGAGTGTCGCCCGCTCCAACGCGATCTATCTTCTGTTCCTGCTGCCGCTGGTGCTCAATGTCGCGCTGTCGCCGATATACCCGCGCCAGACCAATGCGCTCTACAATGACGGCGCCTGGTTCGCCGCCTGGGCGAGTTGGTTCGGGCTGGGCTTCCTCGTCGCGCGCCATCACCATGCGGTGATCGAGGCCATCGTCGATCGCCGCTGGCTGAGCGCAACGTTTGCGCTGACGCTGACCGTGACGCTCTACCGCCATTCCTGGGCGGCCGGTCCGGGCGATGCCTTCATGGGCGACTACGACAACATGACGGTGCTCTACAAGACGGCGCTTTTTGGCCTTGCATGGAGCATGATCCTGACCGCAGTGGGCTTCGCCGCGCTCCATTTGAACCGCAAGAGCGCCGCACTCGCCTGGCTGAACCGCAAGATATTCCCGCTCTACATTGTGCACCAGACGATCATCATCGCGGCGCTGTTCTACATCCTGCCGCTGGAAGCCGGCGTGGCGGCGAAGATGTCGCTCGTGCTGTTGGCGACAATCGGCGGGTCGCTGGCCCTGTGCCTTCTGTTCGAGCAGCTTCCCTGGCCGTTCCGCGCCCTTGTCGGCCTGCCCGAGCAGCCTGCCGGCAGGCCTGTGCCCGAAAAGAGCACGGTTCCACTGCGCTATTAGCATTCTCGCCGCCGAGAGTTCGCCCAGGCGCGAGGCTTGATCGCGCCCGCGCCTTCGTTCATAAGCGCAACTCGATTTTCGCCGCCTACTTTCTCAGCCGCATGATCCTTCCCGAAAAGTCTGCAACTTTCGGGATCATGCTTAGAAACGGCCCTCCACAAGCCACGAGGAAAACCATGACCGCCTTCAAGCCGCTCGTCTTTTCGGGCGTCCAGCCCACCGGAAATCTCCATCTCGGCAATTATCTCGGCGCGATCCGCCGCTTCGTCGCTCTTCAGGACAGCCACGACTGCATCTACTGCGTGGTCGACCTGCACGCGATCACGCAGTGGCAGGAGCCTGCCGAGCTGATGAAGGCGACGCGGGAAGTGACGGCGGCCTTCCTGGCGGCCGGCATCGATCCGAAGAAGCACATCGTCTTCAACCAAAGCCGCGTGATGCAGCATGCCGAGCTCGCCTGGGTGTTCAATTGCGTGGCCCGCATGGGCTGGCTCTCGCGCATGACGCAGTTCAAGGAGAAAGCCGGCAAGGACCGCGAGAATGCGTCCGTTGGCCTGTTCGCCTATCCGACATTGATGGCTGCCGACATTCTTGTCTATCGCGCCACCCACGTTCCGGTGGGCGACGACCAGAAGCAGCATCTGGAGCTGACCCGCGACATCGCCCAGAAGTTCAACAACGACTTCTCCGACCGGATCGCCGACCTTGGGCTGGGGGTCGAGATGACTGTGGGCGAGGAGATGATCAACGGCTTCTTCCCGCTGACCGAACCGCTGATCGAGGGTCCGGCGCCGCGAGTCATGTCGCTGCGCGACGGACTGAAGAAAATGTCGAAGTCCGATCCATCGGACCTGTCGCGCATCAACCTGACCGACGATGCCGATGCGATCTCGAAGAAGATACGCAAGGCCAAAACCGACCCCGCAGGCCTTCCTTCCGAGATCGAAGGCCTGAAGGACCGGCCGGAAGCCGAAAATCTGGTCGTGCTCTACGCGGCTCTCGCCGAAACCTCGAAGGAAAAGGTGCTCGCCGAGTTCGGCGGTCAGCAGTTTTCGGCCTTCAAGCCGGCGCTGGCCGATCTGGCGGTGGCGAAGCTCGCGCCTATCGCCGCCGAGATGCGGCGAATTTCCTCGGACGAGACCTATGTCGACGGCGTGCTGAGGGACGGCGGCGAACGCGCCGGCGTGATGGCCGAAGCGAACATGAAGATGGTGCGCGACATCGTCGGCTTGCTGAACGGCTGATGGGCGGTTCAGCAGTTCGCTCCGGCGGGCACTGGAGCGAACTGTTGAAGGCTTGTCCATGCGATGCCTCTGCAAGCCCACTTGCCGACGCCCGGCGCGGGTGACAGATTGCGCCGAAACGGCGTCTCGTCTCAGCAGGGTTAGAACATGGTCTCCAAACGACTGATACGGGAAGCCGGCCACCGCCGGAAATTCCTGGCGATCATCGACGATACGCCCGAATGCGAGCGCGCCGTCGCCTATGCCTCGACGCGCGCCAAGACCACCGGCGGCGTGCTGGTGCTGCTTTACGTGATCGAGCCCGGCGATTTCCAGCACTGGCTCGGCGTCGAGAAGATCATGCGCGACGAGGCCATCGCCGCGGCCAATGCGGCGCTCGACGGCTATGCCGTGACGGTGCGCGCCAAGCTCGGCATCGAGCCGGAACTGGTGGTGCGCGAGGGCAAGCCGGCCGATGAAATCCACAAGCTGATCGAGGAGGACCAGGACATCGCCATCCTGGTGCTGGCGGCCGGATCCGGCAAGGAAGGTCCGGGTCCGCTGGTCACGTCGATCGCCGGCAAGGGCGCGGCGTTCCCCATTCCGGTGACGGTGGTGCCGCAGAACCTGTCCGACGAAGATATAGCGAGCCTTGCCTGAGCCATCCGGCTCGACAAAGCGGATGCTTCGGGAGAAAATCATTTCCGGGCGCAGCCGAATGCGCGGCGCATTTGGCTTGAATGTCGCCGGAAGCAGGCTTATTTAGAACTATTCCAAAGTTGAGCCCACGGAGATGCGGCCATGTTTATCCAGACCGAGGCGACCCCCAATCCCGCCACGCTGAAATTCCTGCCCGGGAAGGAAGTGCTGCCCGTGGGCACCGCCGATTTCCGCGACGCTGACACGGCTCGCGCGGCCTCGCCGCTCGCTGGCCGGCTGTTCGACATTCCGGGCGTCACCGGTGTTTTCTTCGGCTACGACTTCGTCACCGTCACCAAGGACGGACCCGACTGGCAGCATCTGAAGCCGGCGATCCTCGGCGCGATCATGGAGCAGTTCATGTCGGGCGCGCCGGTCATGGCAAGCGGCGGCCAGGCCGCGACCGATCGTGCCGACCAGGCGGGCGAGTTCTACGACAAGGCCGATTCGGAGATAGTCATCACTATCAAGGAACTGCTCGACACGCGCGTCCGTCCCGCCGTCGCCCAGGATGGCGGCGACATCACCTTCCGCGGCTACGAGAACGGCACCGTCTTCCTGCACATGAAGGGCGCCTGCGCCGGCTGCCCGTCCTCGACCGCGACGCTGAAGCACGGCATCCAGAACCTGCTGCGCCATTTCATTCCGGAAGTAGAGCACGTCGAACAGATCGGCTGACAATCCATCCAATCGATCAACAAAAAACCGGGCCATGTGCCCGGTTTTCTGTTTGAGGACGTCCGTTGTTGCCGAGACGGTCCGCGTATAAATCGTCGGGAACTACCTGACGATGACTTTGGCGCCGACGTCAGCGCGGTTGTAGAGATCGATGATGTCCTGGTTCATCAGCCGGATGCAGCCCGACGACATCGCCTTGCCGATAGAGGCCCATTCAGGCGTTCCGTGCAGGCGGTAGCCGGTGTCGCCGCGCTTGTTGTAGAGGTAGAGGGCGCGCGCGCCGAGCGCGTTGGTGATGCCCGGCTTCATGCCGCCCCGGAATTTGGCGAGTTCCGGCTGGCGCCTGATCATCTCAGCCGGCGGCGTCCAAACCGGCCATTCGCGCTTCGCCGCGACACGCGCGGTGCCCTTCCATTCGAAGCCCTCGCGGCCGACGCCGATGCCGTAGCGCACCGCCTCGCCGTCGGGCAGCACGAAGTAGAGATGCTTCTCGCCAGTATCGACAATGATCGTTCCGGGCTTCTCGCCGCCGTCATACGCCACGATCTGGCGATGGTATTTCTTGTCCACCTTGTAGATGGGGATGCTCGGCAGACGATAACCGGCGTCGGTCCGGCTGCCATAATCGGACGAAAACACCTTGTACGGGCCGAACGTGCTGCACCCGGAAACCGCGGTTGCGAGCGCCAGCCCAACTGCAAGGGCAAGTGTTTTCATCTGCATGATTATATTCGCCGCTCCGGTCCGCAATATCGATTTGCCCCGATTCGGGGCCGCAATTTCGCCTTTATTTACGGGCGCGCATTCCTGCTTGCCAAGAGCTTAGTGATGCAACCGGCTGCTTACGCAAACGTGAGCGGGTTGCTATGGCATTTCGGCAACAGGGTATCACGCGAACGTGACAGCGTGCGCCGGGAGGCGCATTCCACCCGCCAGTCAGTTTGGAACAAAAGGGGTTCATGCCGGCGCCAGGACATGGCATTGTCGGCCCATGCCGATCATCAGCCCGATTCTCGCCAATCCGCTCGTCGATGGCCGCCAGTCCGAACGGGCGATGGTGGTCAGGCGCGGCGTCCAGCGTCTGCTCACGCAAATGGGCGCGCATGTGCTGCCCGAACTCTGCCTGGCCACCGGCCGGCGCGCCGACCTGGTCGCGCTGACGCGGACGGGGGACATCTGGATCATCGAGATCAAGTCGTCGATCGAGGATTTCCGCGTCGATCGCAAGTGGCCTGAATACCGGCTGCATTCCGACCGCTTCTTCTTCGCCACGCATCCGGATGTGCCGGCCTCGATCTTTCCCGAGGAGTGCGGCTTCATCCTCTCCGACGGCTATGGTGCCGAGATCATGCGCGACGCGCCGGAGCACCGGTTGGCGGCGGCCACCCGCAAGGCGCTGATGCTGCGCATGGCGCGTGCCGGCGCGGCGCGGCTGCTGGCGGCGGAACTGGCGGGCGTTTCGGTGCCGGCGTTGGATGGGGAAAGTGAGTGAACAGTAGGCAGTAGGCAGTAGGCAGTAGGCAGTAGGCAGTAGGCAGTAGGCAGTAGGCAGTAGGCAGTAGTAAAGGTTAGCTGTCCGTCCGCCTCCTGGTTGCTATTGCCTATTGCCGACTGCCTCACCTAGGTGCCCGCTTGGCCAATATCCGCTGCAGCGTGCGGCGGTGCATGTTGAGGCGGCGGGCGGTTTCCGAGACGTTGCGCTCGCACATTTCATAAACGCGCTGGATGTGCTCCCAGCGCACGCGGTCGGCCGACATCGGGTTTTCAGGCGGCGCGGCGCGCTCGCCGGCGGTGCGGGTGAGCGCCGCGAAAACATCGTCGGCGTCGGCCGGCTTCGACAGATAGTCGATCGCGCCGAGCTTAACGGCTGTCACGGCGGTGGCGATGTTGCCGTAGCCGGTGAGGATTATCGTCCTGGAATCGGTGCGCTTCTCGCGGATGGCCGCGACAACGTCGAGCCCGTTTCCGTCACCGAGACGCATATCGACGACGGCATAAGCAGGTGGATGCGCGCGGGCCTTGGCCACGGCCTCCTCGACGCTCTCGGCCGTCTCCACCTGAAAACCCCTCGCCTCCATGGCACGCGCCAGGCGGGTGAGGAACGGCTTGTCGTCGTCCACGATCAGCAGCGACGCGTCGCCTGCCCCGACGACGCCCTGAACGGTTTCTTCGTTGATCATTCTTGTTCGTCCGTATTGCCCGAATTTGTTTCAGATATAGGCCGAAACTGCCACATTTGCCACCTTTGGAGCATCCTGCTTTCGCCAGGGCTCTATGCCGTGTCGAACATCGACGCCACGGCGGATTCGGGATTGAGGAAAGCCTCGCGCGGCCAGTTGACCTGCACGACCGCGCCGTGGCCGGGTTCGTTGGCGTTGTAGAAGGAAAGCGTCGCGCCCGAGCGTTCGAGCAGCGTCTTGGCGATAAACAGGCCGAGGCCGAGGCCGCCACCCCGCTCGGCGCCGTGGCGGGTGGACATGTAAGGCTCGCCGATGCGGTCGATAATTTCCGGTGGGAAGCCCGGCCCGTCATCTACGATGTCGAAGGCGACTTCCCGCTCGTCCCAGCGCCAGCGTATGGTGACAGTGCCGATGGCGAAATCGACGGCGTTCTCCACCAGATTGCCGAGGCCGTAGATCACGCCCGGATTGCGCCGGGCGACGGGCTCCGGGCCGATCCGCTCGCCGGGCTCGAGCCGTATGGCAATGCCGAAATCGCGGTGCGGCGCGATCACCTCCTCGACCAGCGATGTCAGCGGCATTCGGGCGAGATGCTGTTCGCTCTCCGACGACAGGCTGGTCAGGCGCTTCAGTATATCCCGGCAGCGCTCGCTCTGGGTGCGCAGAAGTGTGACGTCCTCGTGGTATTTCGGATCGCCGCGCAGCGCGCGTTCCATCTCCTTGGCGACAAGGGCGATGGTGGCGAGCGGTGTGCCGAGCTCATGGGCGGCCGCCGCCGCAAGCCCGTCCAGCGCCGAAAGATGCTGTTCGCGCTGCAGGACGAGTTCGGTGGCGGCGAGCGCATTTGCGAGAAGCCGCGCCTCCTCCGCGACGCGCCAGGCATAGACGGCGGTAAAGGTGGTGGAGCAGAACACCGCGGTCCACATCCCGGCGACGTAGATGAAGGGCATGGAAAGCTCGGCGCCCTCAAACCACGGCAAAGGCAGATGGTAGAAGGCCAGGAGCGTCGCCATGGCCATGACGAGGGCGCCGAGCAGGGCCGTGAGCCGCAGCGACAGGGACGTGGCCGAGATGATGACCGGCACCGTCATCAGGAGCGAGAACGGATTGGTGAGCCCGCCCGTCATGTAGAGCAGGCCGGCAAGCTGCAGCGCATCGAAGGTGAGCGTGATGAAGGCGGCGCGCGGTGTCAGCCGGTGCGCGGCCGGATAGCGGAAGGTGAGCAGCAGGTTGAGCCAGGCCGAACAGGCGATAAGCGCGAAGCACAGGCTGACCGGCAGCGGAAAATCGAGCCAGTAGGCCACGATGATGACGGTGACGCTCTGGCCGACGATCGCCAGCCAACGCAGCCGGATCAGCGTGTTCAGCCTAAGGCGTTGGCTCTGCTGGAGGTCGGGCGTGCGCTGCATTTCGATCATGGCCGTTTATGCCCCTCGCCGGCGGTCGACGCCAAGCGCTTATTTGACCCGCGGCTTGGCCCGCGCTGTGGCTTCGGCCGAAACGGGATCCTCCGGCCAGAAATGCTTGGGGTAGCGGCCGCGCATTTCGGCGCGTACATCGGCCCAGGAGCCGCGCCAGAAGCCCGGCAGATCGCGGGTCGTCTGGATCGGCCGATGCGCCGGCGACAGCAATTCCAGAGTCAGCGGCACCGTGCCGCCGGCTATGGAAGGATGGCTGTCGAGGCCGAAAAGCTCCTGCACGCGGATGGCCAGCACCGGCCATTCGCCGTCATAGCGGATCGGTACCCGGCTGCCGGAGGGGGCGTCGAAATGGGTCGGCGCCAGCGACGCGATCCGGCGCTGCAGGTCGTGCGGCACCAGCGACATCAGCCCCGCGTGGAGAATTCCGGCGTCGATGCGCTGGAAAGAAGCCTCGCCCGGGAGGAGCGGAGCGAGCCAGTCGTCGAGCGATGCGAGCAGCGCCTCGTCGGAAACGTCCGGCCACGGCGCGCCGAGTCCTCGATGCAGCCATTGCAGCCGATGGCGCAGGGTCTCGGCTTCCCTGCTCCACGGCAGCAGCGCCAGACCGTGCGTGCGCAATGCGTCGAGCATGGCGCGATCGGCCTCCGCGCCGGTCGGCGGCGGCAGCATGCGCTCGGAAAGCACGATCGCACCGAGGCGCTCCGTCTCGCGCACCTTGACCGCGCGTTTTTCGGGGCCGAAGCTCGAATCCACCTGCTTGACGATGCGCGCGCCGAGCGCCTCGCGTATCACTTCCATCGATACCGGAGCGGCTGCGGCAACGCGCGCATTCTGCGCCTTGCCCTGGAGGTCGGCGACGACGAGGAACGTTTCGCCCGCAAGCGGGTCGGCGGCGTCGAGCATGGCGCCGCTGCCGTTTGCCAGCACGAACCGCCCGCGCGCACCGCGCGCCCTGGCGACGCGGTCGGGCCAGGCGTGGATTAGGAGGGCGCCGGTGGTGGTGGTGGTGGAATTGTCGGGAAGGGCAGTTCTCGTTCCGCCCGCCTGCCGCGCCTGCCGCTCGGCGAGCTGCCGGGCCGCGACGGCGCGCGGCGACCGGTCGCCGCGAAACCGCATCAGCCGGCGCTCCAGATCGGCGCTGTCGCCGCCAAGCCCTCGCTCGGTTATGAGCACGGCAAGCTCGGCGGCAGGCAAGGCATGTCCGTCCTTCGCTGCCTCCGCCACCATGTGCGCAAGGCGCACCGGCAGCGCCAGCTTGCGCATCGCTTCGCCCGCCGGTGTCAGCCGTCCGGCGGGGTCGATGGCGTCGAGATCAGCGAGCAACGCCCTTGCCTCGGCAAGCGCCGGCGCTGGCGGCGGGTCGAGGAAGGTGAGGCTGGCCGGATCGGCGACGCCGAAGGCGGCGCAGTCAAGAACCAGCGACGACAGGTCCGCTTCCAGGATTTCGGGCGGCGTGAAGGCGGGCAGCGCCGCCGTCTGCTCGGCGCGCCACAGGCGGACGGCAACGCCCGGCTGCGTGCGGCCGGCGCGGCCTGCGCGCTGATCGGCCGAAGCGCGCGAGACGCGCACCGTCTCCAGCCGAGTCAGTCCGGTCGCCGGTTCATATCTCGGCAGGCGTGACAGGCCGCTGTCGATCACCACGCGTATCCCGTCTATGGTGATCGAGGTTTCGGCGATCGAGGTCGCCAACACCACCTTGCGGCGGCCCGGCGGCGGCGGCTTGATCGCTGCGTCCTGCGCCTTGCCGTCGAGCATGCCGTAGAGCGGCGCGATGTCGACATCGCTGCCTATCCGGCTTTCGAGGCGTTCGGCGGTCCGTTCGATCTCGCGTTGGCCGGGCAGGAAGGCGAGCACGCTGCCAGGCTCGGCGGCAAGCGCCTCGCGGATGGCTTTTGCCATCGCATCCTCAATCGGCATCCCTGCGGGACGCTCGTCGTAGCGTATGTCGACGGGGAAGCTGCGCCCCCGGCTTTCGATGACCGGCGCATCGCCCAGCAATTTTGCTACACGCGCCCCGTCCAGCGTCGCCGACATGACCAGCAGCCGCAGATCCGGCCGCAGCGCGCCCTGCACATCGAGCGCCAGCGCCAGCCCGAAGTCGCCATCGAGGGAGCGCTCGTGGAATTCGTCGAACAGAATGGCCGAGATGCCAGGCAGTTCCGGATCGTTAAGGACGGTGCGAGCCAGCACGCCTTCGGTCACGACCAGTATCCGGGTTGCGGCCGAGACGCGGCGCTCCATGCGCATGGCGTACCCGACCGTGCCGCCCACCTCCTCGCCGAGCAATTCGGCCATGCGCCGGGCGGCGGCGCGTGCTGCGAGCCGGCGCGGCTCCAGAAGCAGGATCTTTCCGGCGCCGAGCCACGGCGCGTCGAGGAGCGCCAGCGGCGCCAGTGTGGTCTTGCCGGCGCCGGGCGGCGCGACAAGCACCGCCTTGCCCTTGTTCTCCAGCGCCTCGAGCAGCGCCGGCAAAGCGGCGGTGACGGGAAGATCGGGAAGCGTTCGCACCGTCATTGCCCGACGCGGATCACAGGGCCGCCCGCCGCATGGGCGTCGGCCTCGTCATGGGTGACCAGCACGACCGGCAGGCGGCTGGCGCGCGCCTTGGCGAAGACGAGTTCGCGCATCTGGCTGCGCAGCCCGGCGTCGAGCTTGGAGAAGGGTTCGTCGAGGAGCAGCATGCGCGGCGCCGAAAGCAGCACCCGCGCCAGCGCCACGCGCGCCTTCTGGCCGCCCGACAGCGTGTCGGGATCGCGCGCCGCCGTGCCGGCCAGCCCAACGCCGCCGAGCGCTTCCTTCACCAAGGCCGAGCGCGGGGCCTTGCCCTTGATCGAAGGCGGGATGGCGAACAGGAGATTGCCGCCGACCGACATATGCGGGAAAAGCAGCGGATCCTGGAACAAGATGCCGGCGTGGCGCTCTTCGGCGGGCAACGCGGTGATTTCCTCGTTGCCGGAAAACACCTTGCCCGAGGCCGAGAACGCCGGATCGAGAAAGCCGCCAATATAGGCGAGCAGGGTGGATTTGCCCGAGCCCGACGGGCCCATCACGGTCAACACTTCGCCGACCTCGACGCGATGCGAGACGGCGAGCAGCACACGTCCATTCAGCGCGATGCTCACCCCGTCGAGGAAAAGTTGTTGGTCGGCCATCTGTCCCGCCGCGTTCCGCCTGAACCGGTTCTACACGCGCATGGCGCGGCGGTTGCGGAATACCAGCGCCGGGATGAGGGTGGCAACAGCAAAGCCCGCCGCCGGCAAAAGCATCTGCAGAAAGGCATAGACGCCGATGACGCGGCGGTTGCCGCCCGATGCGAGCGCCACAGCCTCGGTGGTGATGGTTTCCAGCCTGCCCGCTCCGATCAGCAGCGTCGGCAGGTACTGCCCGACCGACACGGCGAATCCAACGGCGGCGGCGACCAGTATGGCTCGTGACAGCATCGGCAGGCGGACCCGGAGCAGCGTCGCGCTTCGCGATTTACCGAGGCCGGCGGCGACCGCTTCGTAGCGCCGGTCATAGGCTCGCCACGGGTCCGATAGCGACAGGAAGACATAAGGCATGACGAAGGTGAGATGCGCCAGCACCAGCGCCGGCAGGCTGGCGACGCTACCGGTGAACACGAACAGCAATTGCAGCCCGAACAGGAAAGCCGCCTGCGGCACCAGCAGCGGCAGGTAAAGGAAGAGCAGCGCCCAGCGCCCGGCGATCCGGCCGGTCTCGTTCTCGCGTATCAGGCAAAGCAGCGTTAGCGCTATCGCTAGCGCCGTCGACAGGGCGGCGACCCCAAGCGTGACCGACAGCGGACCGGCAAGCCGGGGCGCGGTCTTGATCCAGTTCTTCGCTGTCAACGTCTCGGGCACGGCGTCCGGAAACTGCCACAGCCCGGCGAACGACCAGATGGCGAGCGTGGCAAGACCGGCAAGCACGGTCAGCGCGGCGGCGACCATGGCAGCAAGCGCGCCTTGGCGCAGCCACATGTCGCCGCGGAAGCGCAGCCCGGACCTGCGCAACCGGCGAAGTATCGCCGCGCCGAGGCGTTCGAGCGCGATCCAGATGAGCAGCGCCGCGGCCGTCACGCCGAGCTGGAGCAGCGCGCCGGCGCTGGCGAAGAAGCGCATCGACAGTTCGGGATCATTCATCCAGCCGACGAGGCGGACGGCGAGTGGGGCCGGCGTGGTCGGCCCGAGGATCGCGGCGACGTCGACGACCGATGTGGCGAAGGCGATGACGGCAAACACCGCGAGCCGCATCTGCCGGTAAAGCGGCGGCCAGACGCCATGCAGGAAGCCGGCGATGCGGCCATAGCCGAGCGAGGCGGCCAGCGCCCGGGTACGCGGAAGATCGACCTGCGGCAGAGCTGCGAGCGCGATCAGCAGCAGGAAAGGGATCTCTTTGACGATCAGCCCGGCGGTCATCGACAGCCCCAACGGATCGTTGACGATCAGGAGGTCGGGCGGGCGCTCCCAGCCGGTCAGCCACGGCGACAGCATCCGGGCGATCATGCCGGACGGCGCGATCAGGAAGGCGAGGCCGAAAGCGGCTGCGGCATGCGGCACCGACAGGAGCGGCGAAACCAGATGCTGGATGCGCGAGAAGATGCGCGTTCCGGCCCAGCCGGCGATGAACAGCATGACCACGCCGAGCGACACGGCCGTTGTTATCAGTCCAGCGGCGAGGCTGATGAGCACCGACATCAGGATGCCGGGTTGGGCCAGCAAATTTTCGATATGCGCGAGCGTGAAGCCGGTTCCGTCGAGCGCCGGCAGGTAGCCGAAGGCCGGCAGGATGGTGCCGGCAAGGCCGAAAAGGATCGGGCCTGCCAGGACGGCGACGGCGAGCGGCGGGCCGAGACGGCTCAGCATTCCAATGCCTTCGGCGGAAGCGCTCTACGTTGCGCGAAGAAACCTCGCGACGCAATCAATGCTAGTTCGCCGCGCCGTAGCGCCGTTTCCATTCCGTCTCGATCTTGTCCATCCAGCTTGGATGCGGCTCGTCAAGTGCCGGGCCGAGCTCGTCCGGCTCCAGCGTGGCGACGCCGAGGTCGAGCGCGTCGAAGCGGGTGCGGTCGGCTACGTCGAGTTTCGAGATGGCGAGCACCGTCGGATCGCCCCAGATTTTTGGATCCTGCTTGTGCGCCTGCGCTTCAGGCGAGATCAGGAAGTCGGCGGCCACCAGCGCGCCGGCCTTGGCGGCGGCGTTGTAGGGGATCGCCACGAAATGCGTGTTGGCGAGGGTTCCGCCGGGAAACGTGAAGGAGCGGACCGTCTTGGGCAGCTCGCCATTGGCGATGGCGCTTGAGGCCTCCGAGGGGTTGAAGGCGAAGATGATGTCGACCTCGTTGTCGGCGAGCAATTGCTTCATCGCCGGGTAGTTCTGCGGAAACGCCTTGCCGCCGCGCCACAGCAGCGGGTTCAGCTCGTCGAGCCAGGCAAAGAGCGGCGCGACGGCTTTCTCGAACGACGCCTCATCCACCGGCTTCAGGAGAACGGAGCGATCGGCGGCGAGTTCGGCGAGCGCCTGCTTCAGGAACGACGAACCGGTGAAATCCGGCGGCTGCGGGTAGGTGAAGCGGCCGGGATTCCGCTTCGCCCAGGCAAGCAGGTCCTTCGCCGATTTCGGCAGCGAAGCCGGGTCGGTTTTCGCCGTGTCGTGAAAGAAGACCAGCTTGGCCATGCCCCACGGGCTCTCCAGCCCGTCGACGGGAATGGTGAAGTCGGTCCGGATGGTCGGCTTGTCGTCGACATCGATGAAGCGCCGGTTGGGCAGCTTTTCGGCCCAGCCGGGCGAGAAAAGCAGCTGCTGGCGCTTCATCGACGAAAAATTCTCGCCGTTGATCCAGATCAGGTCGACCGTGCCGCCTTCGTTACGGCCGGCGGCCTTTTCAGCGACCACTTTGGCGACGGCATTCGCGGTATCGTCGAGCTTCACATGGACCAGCTTGACGCCGTAGCGCTTTTCCAGCTCCTGGCCCGCCCATTCGAGATAGGCGTTGATGTTTTCCGCGCCGCCCCAGGCGTTGAAGTAGACCGTCTCGCCTCGCGCATCGGCAAGGACTTCCTGCCATCTCTCCGGATCGGGTTCGCCGGCCAGCGCCTGAAGCGTCATGGCAGCGAACGCAGTGGCGGCCAGAAGCAGCTTCTTCATCGGATTCTCCCGGTCCCGTTCAATCGGGCGCGATTGAGCATCGTTGGGGGAAGCCGGTCAATGAGCCGCCAGCGACGGCAGGGTCAATTCGATGTGAGAGGTGCGTGAGACCGCGTCACGCGACATCCACCCATCGGCCTTCGCGAAAAGAGCGCGCCATGGCGTCGACGGTGCGCTCGATCAAGATGCCTTCCTCGAAGTCGATGGCGACTGTGGTTTCGCCGCGCATGCGCCCGATCAGTTGGCGGCATTCGATGATCTTCAATTCGTTGAAGCCCAGCCCGTGGCCGGGCGCGGGGATGAAGCGATCGTAGGGCGGGTGGTGCGGAGCCGTCAGCACGGTGCGGAAACCTTGTTCCGTCGCCCGATCGGAGGTGAGGTAGAGCTGGAATTCGTTCATCCGCTCCTGGTCGTAGAGGATAGAGCCCCTGGAGCCGAATATCTGCACGGCGATGCGGCCCTTGCGGCCCCAGGCGGTCCGGCTGAGCGCGATCATGCCGGAGGCACCGTTGGCGAGGCGCAGGAGAATGGTGGCGATGTCGAATACCTCGACTTCGCGTTCGCCGGCGTCGGTCCGGCGCGTCGGATAGGGTTTGGCCATGTCGCACATCACCCGCGACACCCGGCCGAACAGCGTCGAGATCAGCGACAGCGGATGTACGCCGAAATCGTCGATCGCGCCGTGGCCGTTGACGGCTTCGTGCCGCTGCTGGAACGGCGCGTCCGGATCGGCCAGGAAATCCTCGTCCATCTCTATGCGGACATTGTTGACCGTGCCGATCGCGTCTTCGTCGAGCAGCTTTCGAATGTGGCGTATGGCGGGGTTCTGGATGTAGTTGAAGCCGAGGATGGCGACCTTGCCCGAGGCGCGCGCGGCGGCCAGCATCGCCTCGGCCTCGGCGAGCTTCGGCGCCATCGGCTTTTCGCACCAGACATGCTTGCCGGCCTCGAAGGCGGCGATCGCCATTTCGGCATGGAACCGGTTCGGCGTGGTGACCGAGACGACATCGACTTCGGGGTCGGCGATAACGTCGCGCCAGTCGCCGGAAGCCTTCGCGAAGCCGAATTCGGCAGCCTTTTTCGACGCGAGTTCCTGGCTGGCTTCGCCGAGATGGACGAGATGAATGTCGGGCACGTCGCCGAAAACCGGCCTCACGCCGGTCCAGGCCATGGCGTGGCACTTGCCCATATAGCCAGTACCGATCAGTCCGACGCCGATCTTCTTCATGGAGGGTCTCGCACCTTTGGATACGTGAAAAGACCGGGGCGTTGGACGCCCCGGTCCGATAGGCGGACAGGCCTATTTGTACTGTTCGGCGTTGCTCTTGTCGACGAGCACGGTGCCGGTGTCGATCACCGGATCGATTGTCTTGCCTGCCTTCAGGTCGACCAGAGCCTGGATGCCGAAGGCGCCCATGTTCTTCGGCGCCTGCGCGACCGTCGCGGTCATCTCGCCGGCCAGGACGGAGGCTGCCGCGTCCGGATTGGCGTCGAAGCCGACGACCATCACATCGGCCAGCTTGCCCGCCGACTTCAGAGCCTCGACCGCGCCGAGCGCCATATTATCGTTGGAGGCGAACACGGCCTTGATGTTGGGGTTGCCGGTGATGATGTTTTCCATCGCCGCCTGGCCCTTGGCGCGGTCCCATTCGCCGGTCTGCTCGGCGACCACCTTCATGCCGCAGGCCTCGAGCCCGGCCTTGGAGCCGGTTGCGCGGGCTTGGCCGGTGGACTGGGTGATGATGCCCTGCAGGATCGCGACCTCGGAGCCCTTTTCGATCTTGCCGCAGATATAGTCGGCGGCAAGCTTGGCTCCGACCTCGTTGTTTGTACCGATGAAGGTGACGCCTTCATTGGTGCCCTTGGTGTCGACGAAGACGACCGGAATGCCGGCAGCTTTGGCCGCGTCAACGACCGGGGCCAGCGCGTTCGGATCGGTCGGCGCCAAGGCGATGCCGTCCAGGCCCTGCGCGATCATGTCCTCGATCTGCGCGATCTGCGCGGCGACGTCGGATTCGGTCGGCGGCGACATGACCACTACTTCGACGCCGAGTTCCTTGCCCTTTTCCATCGCGCCGGCTTCCACCGCCGCCCAGAACGGGTTGCCGGCGCCCGGACCCTTCATGTCGAGCAGGAACTTGTCGGCAAGCGCCGTGCTGGTCATCAGCGCGAGCGCCGCGCCGGCCAGAATGAATTTCTTCATGGTATCCTCCCAGATGTTTCAAAATGTCTCCGATTGAGGATTGCACCCGGCGCGGAGACGGCGACGGGCGCAATTTTCGACTACCGTCTCACCGCCGCATGGCGGCGCAGAACGTCGATATAGACGGCGGCGATGATGACCAGCCCGATCAGGATCTGCTGCCAGAACGGACTGACGTTATTGAGATTGAGGCCGTTGCGCATCAGCCCCATGATCAGTACGCCGGCCATGACGCCCAGAACGGTGCCGCGGCCGCCGAAGAAGGATGCGCCGCCGATGATGACCGCCGCGATGGCGTCGAGTTCCGCGTTCTGGCCGGCAAGCGGAAAGCCCGAATCGGTGCGGCCGGCGAGCAGCAGCCCGCCAAGCCCGGCAAAGAAGCCGCTGATCGCATAGACATAGACCAGCACGCGATCAACATTGATGCCGGAGACGCGGGCGGCGTGCGTGTTGCCGCCGATGGCGAAGATGTGACGGCCCATCGAGGTGCGGTTGAGGAAGAACCACATGCCCACGGCGCTGATGATGACCACGAAAAGGCTGGCCGGCAGGCCCGTCGGCGGTGGGAAAATGCCGAAATCGTAATTCGCCTGACCGAGATAGCGCACCTCCCGCCCGAGCCCGGACACCGGAGCGCCCTCGGTGATAAGGCTCGACAGGCCGCGCGCGATGTTGAGCGTGCCCAGCGTCATGATGAACGGATGCGGCAGCCTGAGCACCGTCAGCCCGAGCCCGTTGACCAGGCCGGCCGTGATGCCCACCAGCGGCCCGATCAGGACGACGATCGGCCACGGCACTCCGGCCTTGGCGGCAACCGCCAGGCACATCATGCCGAGCGCCATCACCGAACCGACCGAAAGGTCGATGCCCGCCGTCACGATGACCACGAACATGCCGAGCGCCAGAAGCGCCAGCGTGGCGTTCTGCTTGATGATGTTGGTGAGGTTGGCCAGCGACATGAACACGTCGGGCCGCGTGGCGTAGAGCAGCGCCATCATCACCACCACGATGACGACGATGCCGTAATGCTCGAGGAAGCTGGAAAGTCTTGGGCTGTTGCCGAGCATCAGTGCTGCACTCTGTCGTGGGCGAAGGACTGGGTGTGGCCCTTGGTGCCCATGATCCAGCCGATGACCTCGTTGCGGTTGGTGTCCTGCAGCGGCGCGTCGGCGAAATTGGCGCCCTGGTAGAGCGCCATCACCCGGTCGCAGCAGTAGAAGATGTCGTCCATGCGGTGCGAGATAATGATCACCGCGACGCCGTGCTCCTTCAGCGACTTGATGAGGTCGAGCACCTTGCCGACTTCCTTGATGGCGAGCGCGGCGGTCGGCTCGTCCATGATCACCACCCTGGCGTCGAAGGCGGTCGCCCGCGCGATCGCCACTGCCTGGCGCTGCCCGCCGGACAGTTCCTCGACATTCTGGTCGATGCTCTTGACGTGGATCTTCAGCTTGTCGAGGTGCTCGGCGGCCATGCGGCGCGCCAGGTCGCGGTCGATGATCGTCAGGCCGGCGAATTTCCTGCCCGGCTCGCGGCCGAGATAGATGTTCTCGTAGATCGGCATGTTCCCGGCCAGTGCGAAATCCTGGTAGACCATTTCGATGCCCATCTTGCGGGCGTCGCGCGGCGAGTGGAATTTCACCGGAGAGCCGGCGAAGTAAAGCTCGCCCTCGCTCGGCGTGTAGAGGCCGGAAAGCACTTTCATCAGCGTGGACTTGCCGGCGCCGTTGTCGCCGACCACGCCCAGGGCCTCGCCCGGCGCGATATGGAAGCTCACGCCGTTCAGCGCCGTGATGGCGCCGAAATACTTCTTGACGCCGCGCGCTTCAAGCAGTGGCGCCGCAGCCGGCTCGCTCCCGTCGGTCATCCCTGCGAACTCCTCCACACCGCTGTTTCGCAGTTCCAGAATTGGAACAAACAGTGCATTATGCTTTTAGGTGTGGAATATCCATTCCATTTCTGCTTGACTGCGTCAAGGGCAAAATATCCGCCAAGGAAGCCGGGCGATGAGTGCGACAGATGTCTCTCCCAAGGACTACCAGGCGCTCCGGGCGCTGATCGCGCAACGCGCGGAGGATCTGCCGCGGCGGCTGATGCAGGTCGCCGGCTATGCGCTTGAAAATCCAGATGAGATCGCCTTCGGCACGGTCGCCAGCATCGCCGCCAGGGCGGACGTGCAGCCCTCGGCGCTGGTGCGGTTCTCGCGCGCGCTCGGCTATCAGGGGTTCACCGAACTGCAGGACGTTTTTCGCTCGCGGCTGAGGGAGCGGGTGCTGAATTACGACGAACGGCTGGCCAAGATGCGCGAGCACGGCATCGCCACCAGCAAGTCCGGCCTCGTGCTGGACGGGTTCCTGGAGGCGGCGGAACAGTCGGTCGGGCGCTTCCGCGAGAAGGTAGACCATGACGCGATCGAGCGCGCGGTCGACCTGATGGCCCGGGCCGAAACCATCTACCTGATCGGCCTCAGGCGATCCTTTCCGATCACCTCTTATATGAGCTATGCGCTCGGCAAGCTCGGTATCCGGAACATACTGGTGGATGCGGTGGCCGGCATGGGCGCGGAGCAGGCGAGTTTCATAACCGGGCGCGACGCCGTCCTGTCGATCAGTTTCACCCCCTATGCCAGCGAAACCGTCATGCTGACCAACGCCGCCAAGGCACGGGGCGCCGCCATCGTCTCGCTGACCGATTCTGTGTTCTCGCCGATCGCGTCCTCCGCGGACGTGCTGCTGGAGATCGTCGAGGCCAATTTCGAGGGTTTTCGCTCGATGGCCGTCACCATGGCGCTGGCCATGACGCTGACTGTTTCGGTGGCTGCACGGCGGGCCGAGGGGTAGTATGGTTGCGGCCGTCTTTACTCAGCCGGCGTGCGGCTGCGGGTTTGGCTGCTCTCGATCTAAAAAACGAAACAAACATTCTGAATTGACTATTTTGCAGAATGTATGTTTCATAATGCGAAATTCTTGATGCCGGATCGCGGGCGCGTCGATCGCGAACTTCGCCTGCGCGTCGAAACGGAAGGAGCGGGTATGTCCGAGGCGGACGCCAGGCGGCTCGACGTCATCACCATGGGGCGGGCTTCCGTCGATCTCTACGGGCAGCAGATCGGCTCGCGGCTGGAGGACGTAACCTCCTTCGCCAAGTCGGTCGGCGGCTGTCCGGCCAACATCGCCATCGGCACGGCACGTCTCGGCCTGCGTTCGGCGCTGCTCACCCGCGTCGGCGACGAGCAGATGGGCCGCTTCATCCGCGAGCAGATGCTGCGCGAGGGCGTATGCGTGGACGGTCTCGTCACCGACCCGACGCGGCTGACGGCGCTGGCCATCCTCTCGGTCGAGAACGACAAGAGCTTTCCGCTGCTGTTCTACAGAGAGAACTGCGCCGACATGGCGCTGTCGGAAGACGATGTCGACGCCGAATTCGTCGCCTCGGCCCGCGCGCTGGTGGTCACCGGCACGCATTTTTCCCGCCCCAACACGGAGGCTGCGCAACGCAAGGCGATGCGGCTGATGAAGGAGGCGGGCGGCAAGGTGGTGCTCGACATCGACTATCGCCCGAACCTGTGGGGCCTGGCCGGCCATGCGGCGGGCGACAACCGCTACATCGCCTCGGAGCGAGTCTCCAACCAGATGAAGACGGTGCTGGCCGATTGCGACCTGATCGTCGGCACCGAGGAGGAGGTGCTGATCGCGTCGGGCGAGAGCGAATTGCTGCAGGCGCTGAAGACCATTCGCGCGCTTTCGCCTGCGACCATCGTTCTGAAGCGCGGGCCGATGGGCTGCATCGTCTATGACGGCCCGATTTCCGAAGATCTCGAAGCCGGCATTGTGGGCAAGGGTTTTCCGATCGAGGTCTACAATGTGCTGGGCGCCGGCGACGCCTTCATGTCGGGCTTCCTGCGCGGCTGGCTCGGCGGCGAGGATTTGAAGACGGCGGCGACATGGGCCAACGCCTGCGGCGCTTTCGCGGTGTCGCGGCTCCTGTGCTCGCCGGAAATACCGACGTTCGAGGAGTTGCATTTTTTCCTGAAGCACGGCAGCCCGCACCGGGCGCTGCGCAAGGACGAGGCGATCAACCACGTCCACTGGGCAACCAACCGGCGGCGCGACATCCCCTCGCTGATGGCGCTCGCCATCGATCATCGCGCTCAGTTGGAGGATATAGCGAGGAAGACGGGCGCAGATGCAGAGCGCATCGGTGCTTTCAAAGTGCTGGCGGTGAAGGCGGCTGACCGCGTGGCGGGAGGGCGCGACGGCTACGGCATGCTGCTGGACGAGAAGCATGGCCGCGAAGCGATGTTCGAATTCGCGCGTTCTTCGTTGTTCTGGCTCGGCCGCCCTGTCGAACTGCCCGGTTCGCGGCCGCTGCGCTTCGAATTTTCACAAGATATCGGCTCGCAACTCGCCGAATGGCCGGTCGACCATTGTATCAAATGCCTGTGTTTCTATCATCCGGACGATCCGGCTGAGCTCAAAACCGAGCAGCAGCAGAAGCTGCGCGCGTTGTTCGAGGCCGCGCGCAAGGTCGGCCGGGAATTGCTCGTCGAGATCATCGCAGGCAAGCACGGCGGGCTTGCCGAGGACACCATTCCGCGCGCGCTAGAGGAGCTTTACGCGCTTGGCATCAAGCCGGATTGGTGGAAGCTCGAGCCGCAGGCGTCGAGCGCCGCCTGGCGCGCCATCGGCGCGGTCATCGAGAAGAACGATCCGTGGTGCCGCGGCGTGGTTCTGCTTGGGCTGGAAGCGCCACAGGACGAGCTGGAGGCGGCTTTTGCCGCGACGGCGGAAGCGCCGGTGGTCAAGGGTTTCGCGGTCGGCCGGACGATCTTCGTCGATGCCGCCGAAAAATGGTTCGCCGGCCAGATCTCGGATGAGGCGGCGATCACCGACATGGCCGAGCGGTTCGAAAGACTGACCGAGGCCTGGCTTGCGGCGCGCGGCAAGAAAGCAGCATAGTCGGCCAAAATTGGCCGGGAGGAACCCATGAGCAAGACCATCCGCCTGACCATGGCGCAGGCGCTGACCAGATTTCTGGCGCGCCAGATGACGGAGATCGACGGCAAGACGCTGCCGCTGTTCGGCGGCGTCTGGGCGATTTTCGGGCACGGCAATGTCGCCGGCATAGGCGAAGCGCTGTATCAGGTAAGGGACGACTTACCGACTTTCCGTGCCCACAACGAGCAGGGCATGGCGCATGCCGCGATCGCTTACGCCAAGGCCAATTTCCGCCGCCGCATGATGGCGGTCACCACGTCCATCGGCCCGGGCGCGACAAACCTGGTGACGGCGGCCGCATTGGCCCATGTCAACCGCTTGCCGCTGCTGCTTTTGCCCGGTGATGTATTCGCCAACCGTATCCCCGACCCGGTGCTGCAGCAGGTCGAGGATTTCGGCGACGGAACCGTCTCGGCCAACGACTGCCTGCGCCCGGTCTCGCGCTATTTCGACCGCATCACCCGGCCCGAGCAGATCATCCCGGCGCTGAACCGGGCAATGCAGGTTCTGACTGACCCGGCCGAGTGCGGGCCGGTGACGCTGGCGCTCTGCCAGGACGTGCAGGCCGAGGCCTACGATTATCCGGAGAGCTTTTTCGACGAGCGGGTTTGGCGGCCGCGCCGGCCGCAGCCGGATGCGAGCGAGTTGGACGCGGCGGTCGCCGCGCTGAAAGGCTCCAGGAAGCCGGTGATCATCGCCGGCGGCGGGGTTCTCTATTCGGAGGCCACGGCAACGCTGAAAGCCTTTGCCGAGAAACATGGCATTCCGGTCATGGAGACCAATGCCGGCAAGTCGAGCCTGCCGCACGACCATCCGCTCAATATGGGCTCGGTGGGGGTGACCGGGTCCTCGGCCTCGAACCTGCTTGCCGAGCAGGCCGATGTGGTGCTCGCTGTCGGCTCGCGGCTGCAGGATTTCACCACCGGCTCCTGGGCGCTGTTCAAGGCCGACGACGTGAAGATCGTGGGGCTGAACGCTCAAGCTTTCGATGCCGGCAAGCATCGCGCGCTGCCGCTGGTGGCCGACGCGAAAGCCGGGCTCGAGGCTCTGGAAGCCCGGCTCGATGACTGGAAATCGCCCGACGCCTGGGTCGCGACGGCTAAGGCCGCCAAGACCGACTGGCTGACCGCCGCCAAGGCCGTGACCGATCCGACCAATGCGTTGCCTTCCGACGCGCAGGTGATCGGCGCGGTGCACCGTGCGCGCGGCTCGAAGGCGACGCTTGTCTGCGCGTCGGGCGGATTGCCTGGTGAGTTGCACAAGCTGTGGCCGGCCGGCGCACCAGGCAGCTACCACATGGAATATGGCTATTCGACCATGGGATACGAGATCGCCGGCGGGCTCGGCGTCAAGCTCGCCAAGCCCAACGACGACGTCATCGTAATGCTCGGCGACGGCAGCTACATGATGATGAATTCCGAGATCGCGACCTCGGTTATGCTAGGCAAGAAGTTGACCATTGTGGTGCTCGACAACCGAGGCTTCGGTTGCATCAACCGCCTGCAGATGGCGACAGGCGGGGCGAACTTCAACAATCTGCTGAAGGACGCTAAACACGAGGTGCTGCCCGAAATCGACTTCGCCGCGCACGCCGCCTCGATGGGCGCGGTTGCCAGGAAAGTCGCCTCGATCGCCGAGCTGGAACGGGCGCTGAAAGAGGCGGAAGCCGATACGAAGACCTCGGTGATCGTCATCGACACGGACCCGCTGATCTCGACGGATGCCGGCGGTCACTGGTGGGACGTGGCGGTGCCGGAGGTCAGCAGCCGCAAGGAAGTCAACGCGGCGCGCAAGGACTATGAGCAGAAGCGCAAAATGCAGCATCTGGTGAATTGAGCTTGCCCCTCACCCTTACCCGTCCCCGTTATCCTTCGACAAGCTCAGGACGGGGAGAGGGGACGTCAACGCCGCGGCAATCTCCTCCTCTCCCCCCTTGCGGGGAGAGGGATGCCGCCCTTCGACAGGCTCAGGAGGCAGGTGACGGGCAGCGCTGCCAATGGAAAGAAACCGGAGAAAAAACTTGAAAGCCAAACTTGGCATGTCTCCCATCGCGTGGTGGAACGATGATCTGGCCGAACTCAGCGATGACGTGTCGCTGGAGGAGTGCCTGCGGCAGTCGCGGTCGGCGGGCTTCACCGGCATGGAAATGGGACGCCGCTTTCCCAACGATCCGAAGGTCATGCTGCCGATCTTGAGAGAGGCCGACGTGACCCTTTGCGGCGGCTGGTTCTCCGGCACGCTGGTCATTGAGGACATTGCTGCAAACAGGGACCGCATCCAGCCGATGATCGACCTGTTCAAGGCCGTCAACGCGCCCTGCATCGTCTATGGCGAGGTCGGCCGTTCCATCCAGGGCGACCGGACAAAACCCCTCGCCACCAAGCCGAAGCTCGCCGACGACGAGATGAAGGCGTATGCCAAAAAGATCACCGAGTTCGGCGAATGGTGCGCCGATCAGGGCATGCCGCTCTCATACCACCACCATATGGCGGCTGTGGTCGAGACCGAACCCGAACTCGACGCCTTCATGAAATATTCGGGCGCCGGCATTCCTTTGCTCCTCGATGCGGGTCACCTGGCCTTTGCCGGAGGCGACGTACTGCGGGCTATCGACAACCACCACAACCGCATCAACCATGTGCATGTGAAGGATGTGCGCATGGACGTGATCAACCGGCTCGACCGCACCAGGCAATCTTTCCTCGACGCGGTGGCCCTTGGCGCCTTCACCGTGCCCGGGGATGGCTCGCTCGATTTCGGCGCAATCGTGAAAAAGTTTGCGGACTATGGCTATGAAGGCTGGTTCGTGGTCGAGGCCGAGCAGGACCCGAAGAAGAATCCGCCACTCAGGATGGCGCAAGTCGGCTACAAGGAGTTGATGCGGGTCATGACGGCGGCCGGCTATACAGTTGAGACACAGGGCTTTCCGAATGCTTGATTCCTGCACTCCCGACGATGGTTTGGCCTGATGGCGGGCGAGGACCACCCGTTCCTGCGGCCACTGTGGCGCCGGGTCGCGCTCGTCGCCTTCTGCGTGGCTTGGGCTATATTCGAGATATTCTACGGCCAGTCGTTCTGGGCGATGATCGCCATCGGCATGGCCGGCTACGGCGCGTGGATTTTCCTGATCGCCTACAAGCCCGGCCCCGGGAAGGAAAAGGAGTAAGCCATGCCGAAACTGCTGGTGAAACCGGAAAAAGGAACCGGCCGCGTCTCCCATGTAACGCCCGCAAGCGCCGGCTGGACCTATGTCGGCTTCGATCTCCATCGGCTGAAGCCGGGCGAGACGGTGTTGGCTGCGACCGGGGATCGCGAAGCATGCCTGGTGTTCGTCACCGGCAAGGGCAGGGCCAAGGCGGGACCGGAGGATTTTGGCCTGCTCGGCGAGCGCATGTCGCCCTTCGAGGGCAAGCCGTGGTCGCTCTACGTGCCGCAAGGCTCCGACTGGTCGGTTACCGCCGAGACCGATCTCGAACTCGCGGTCTGCTCGGCGCCGGGCCTGGGCGGCGGCCTCGGGGCACGTGCCATTGCGCCGGAACAGCTCGGACGGGAAGTGCGGGGCAAGGGCACCAACACGCGCTACGTCACCAATATCCTGCCGGAAAACGAAGCGGCGGATTCGCTTCTGGTGGTCGAGGTCATCACGCCCGGCGGCCACACGTCAAGCTATCCGCCGCACAAGCACGATCGTGACGACCTGCCGAGGGAATCATATCTCGAGGAGACCTATTACCACCGGCTGAACCCGCCGCAGGGTTTTGCATTCCAGCGGGTCTATACGGACGATCGGTCGCTGGACGAAACAATGGCGGTCGAGGACGGCGACGTGGTGCTGGTGCCGAAGGGCTATCATCCCTGTGCCGCCTGCCATGGCTACGATCTTTATTATCTCAATGTCATGGCCGGGCCGAAGCGAACCTGGAAATTCTACAACGCGCCCGAGCATGAGTGGCTGCTGAAGGCCTGACGCCGACAGGTCTCATGGTCGCTGACTAATGACTTTGCCGGGGGCATCTGCTATCAGCCGGCATCTGTCCTGCTTCGTCAATCCGTCATGCAAATCGCCTATGGCATCGAGGCCGGCGAGGATATTCGATGCGTTACGCGATCTATTTCACACCTGAACAGAACGACCCGCTGACGCGGCTCGCCGCCGATTGGCTGGGCCGCGACCCGTTCACGGGTGCTGCGACCAAACCGCCGGCAAGCACCGTTCTTTCTCCGGCGGAGATCGCCTTCCACACTGCATCGGCACGCCGCTACGGCTTCCACGCGACGCTGAAAGCGCCTTTCCGTCTCGCCGAAGGCGAAAGCCAAGCCGATCTCGAGGCGGCGATGGCGGAATTCGCGCGAGCGACCGCGCCGGTCGTCATTCCGCGTCTCGTGATCAAGCAGATGGACGGATTTTTCGCGCTGGTTCCGGGCGAGGAAAACCCTGGGCTCCAGCGTTTCGCTGACGACGTGGTCACCAGCTTCGACCGCTTCCGGGCGCCGTTGAGCGAGACCGATATCGAGCGCCGCAATCCGGACGCGCTGAGCCCCGCCGAGTTCCGCAATCTGTACCAGTGGGGCTATCCTTACGTGTTCGACGCCTTCCGTTTCCACATGACGCTGACCGGGCGCGTGGCCGAAAACGACAGCGCACGGGTCCGCCGGGCGGTCGACGAGGTGTTTCGGGCGGCCATTGCCCGCCCCGTGACGGTTGCGGGCCTGGCGCTGTTTGTCGAGCGCGAGCCCGGCGCTCCGTTCATGGTACAATCCTATTACGCGCTCGATGCGCGGCGTGACAGAAAGACTGCCTGACATGACTTCCGAAACTATCCTGACCAATGCTCGCATCGTGCTTGCCGACGAGATGATCGACGGCACGCTCGTCATGTGCGACGGCAAGATCGCCGACATCGCCCCGGGCGCGACCCGAACCGGCGAGGATATGCAGGGCGATTTCGTCATTCCCGGCCTTGTCGAACTCCATACCGACCACCTGGAAGGTCACTATGCGCCGCGCCCGAAAGTGCGCTGGAACCCGATAGCCTCCGTTCTGGCCCACGATGCGCAGGTGGCGACCGCCGGCATAACGACGGTGTTCGATGCGCTGCGCGTCGGCATGGACCAGGATGGCGAGCTCACGATCGAGGACATGCGCAAGCTGGCCGATGCCATCGAAGACAGTTCCCGGCAGGGCCGGCTGCGCGCCGATCATTTCATTCACCTGCGCTGCGAGGTTTCGGCTGCGGATTGCCTGGAGGGCTTTGCCTATTTCGACGGCGATAACCGAGTCAGGCTGGCATCGCTGATGGACCATGCGCCCGGACAACGCCAGTTCGCCCGTCTCGAAGCCTATGCAATCTACTACATGGGCAAGCTGAAGATGAACGAGGAGCAGTTTCGCGAATTCTGCGAAAGGCGGATGGCGGAATCGGCGCTGAATTCACCCGCCAACCGCAGCGCCATCGCTGCCGCCTGCAACCAGCGCGGCATCGTGCTGGCAAGCCATGACGACGCCACGATCGCCCATGTCGACGAGGCCGTGACGCAAGGAATTCGCGTGGCGGAATTCCCGACCACGGCGGAGGCCGCGAAAGCCTCCAAGCAGGCCGGACTCGGCGTGCTGATGGGCGCGCCGAACGTCATGCGCGGCGGCTCGCATTCGGGCAATGTCTCGGCGCGCACGCTTGCCGAGGAAGGTCTGCTCGACATTCTGTCGTCCGATTATATCCCGTTCAGCCTGATCCAGTCGGCCTTCTTCCTCGGCGAGGTCGTCGAGGGCATCTCGCTGCCGCAGGCCGTCGCGATGGTTTCAAAAACGCCGGCGGAAGCCGTCGGCCTGACCGACCGCGGCGTGATCGAGCCGGGCCGCCGCGCCGATCTGGTGCGCGTGCGCGTCGACGAGCATGTACCGGTCGTGCGCACCGTCTGGCGTGAAGGAGGCCGTGTCGCATGATGGTTTCCGCACTCATAGAACGCGAGCAGGCGCGCGCCGAATTCCCCATCCGCAATGGCGTGTTCATCGTCGTCGTCGGACCGAGCGGCGCCGGCAAGGACACAGTGATCGGTTATGCGGCCGAGCGCCTGTCGCCGGAGGAGGGCGTGGATTTCGTACGTCGTGTCATCACCCGCCCCTGCGACGGGTCGAGCGAGATCCATGATACGCTGGCCGACGCCGCATTCGACGAGGCAGAGGCGTCGGGCGCATTCGCGCTGACCTGGCAGGCGCACGGGCTGAAATACGGTCTTCCGGCCAATGTCGACGAAGCCATCGCCAATGGACATGTGGCGATCGCCAACGGCTCGCGCGGCGTCATCCCCACGCTGCGGGAACGCTATGCCAATGTCGCCGTGGTGGAGATCACCGCCAGCCCCGAAATTCTTGCAGAGCGGCTTGCCTCGCGAGGGCGCGAATCGCGCGGCGAGGTTCTGGTGCGGCTGGCGCGCGCCGCCGCGGTCAAGCTTGCCGGGCCGGGCGTGGTTTCCATCGACAATAGCGGCCCGCGCGAGATCGCCGGCGAACGCTTCATGGCCATCGTGCGCAAGGCCATCGCGCATTCGGACGTGTCCGGCGCAGTCTGACGCTCAAGCAGGCTCACCCGATCCGGGACAGGTGATTGTCCCAGGCATATTCCTCGGCCGATTGTGAATCGCCATTGGGGTCGACGATCTCGCCGGCGCCGGTGGTGGCGAGGAAGCCGCTCCGGTCGGGCGCGATGCCGCAGACCTCGGCGAGCCGGCTCGTAGAGACAATGCGCCCGGCGGCCGCTTCGATGATCACCAGCGCGTTGCCCTGCGGCGAGGAAACCGCGATCGTTCCGGCCTCGGCATTGGCGGCGACCGAGCCGACATAGTTGCGCAAGCCAGCCAGCACGTCTTGCGGCATGTCGATCAGCCTAAAGGTTTCTCCCGCCCTGGCGCGTCCGACCAGTGCCGGCCGCTCGCTCGCCGGTCCCTCGTGCTGGCAGCCGAACCAGACTGTGCCGCTCGGGTCGACCGCCATGTGGCGGATCGACAGCTGGTGCAATTCGGGCGGCAGTTCGTGGCGTTCGATGAGATCGCCGGAGTGGCGGTCGATGAAGACCAGCGACGGCTTCATGGTCGAAAGGTTCAGCTTGGCACGGCCGAAATCCGGATGCGTTTCGATTCCGCCATTGGCGATTGCGAGCGTTCGGCCATCACCCAGCAGCAGCAGTTCGTGCGGCCCGACGCCGTGGGTGGGGAATTCGCCCAGCCGCCGGAAATCCGCGGCGGCGTCATAGACGCCGATCATGCCCGCCGCATTGTCGAAATCGTTCTCGGTGGCATAGAGCAGCCGGCCGTCTCGCGAGAACACGCCATGGCCGAAAAAATGCCTGCCGGCGATGCTGGCGATGGTCGCAGGCTGCTTGCTGCCCATGTGATCGAATACAACCGCGAAGGTGCCCGGCTGGCGCGCGAACACCACCGAGCGTCGCGACACCGGGTCGAAAGTCACGTCGTGTCCCCGGTCGGGCAGGTCGACCCGGTGCAGGACCGCGCCCGCTTCGGACAGTATGGCTGCGCCGTAGCTGCCGTCGCGCCGCTGGTATGCCGTGGCGAATACCGCATCCGCCTGCACCGTTTCGGCGAGCGCGCGGCCCGGCAACGATGCGAGAAAGCCGGCGCCCGCGGCCTTCAGGAAATCCCTCCGGTCGATGAGCGGCGTACGCACGCTTAGTCTCCGTCGAGCGACGAGAAGCCGGCGGTCAGGCCCAAAGCGCCCGCCAGCCTGACGCCGAAAAGCTCAGACAGGCTGGAGGTGACGAGGCGGGCATAGGCCAGCTTCTCCCGTCGCGCCGGGTCGGCGAGTATTTCGGCAACCGGTCCGTCGGTGGCTTCCAGGGCGCTCTCGGCATTGTCGAATTCGAAGCCGATCGAATCCGCGATCCAGGCAGCATCCGGCGGCAGTAGCCCGACAAGCTGGCTCGCCTCGAACAGCTTTCGCATGCCGCGCAAATTCGCCGCGATGGAGGCTTTAGTCGCGCCGGACCGCCAGAAGATCGCCTGCTTGGGCCGGTCGCTGTGCGCATCCTCGCCGAGAAAACCGTTGATGCGCACGTTGCGCACCATTTCAAGGCCATGAATGAAGATGTCGAACAGTTCGGTTATCGCTTCGTCATCGGTGCGGTAGAGCGGGTTGTCCGCACCGGGATTGCCCCATTGCGCCGCAATGCCGGCGGGGTCCTGCCAACCGGCAACGATGGCCGAGGCCATCTCCTCGACATTCCCTGCGATCGCGCGTCCATAAGCGCAGCGATAGGCTTCGCCCGGCGCGGCCAAGCTCTCCGCTCCGGTGCCGAAAAGGATGAATTCGAGCGCGCCCAGCCCCTGCATGGCGACGCTTTTGCCCTTGAGCGTCGCGGGGTCGGTGGCGGTCGCATCCTTGTCCGCGAGCGCCCGCTGCACCTGCTTCAGGCCGGTGCTCTTGCGGTCCGGCCAGAACAGGATGCGCTCCAGCCGGTTCTCCTCGGTCACCGGGCCGAAGCGGATGATCTCGGCTTCCGACCATGCGGTGACGACAGTGAGGAAGGCTTCCCGCGCTACCGCTAGCCTGTTCGGCGACGGCTCGGCGCAGAGTGCGTCCATGTCGCCGCTGAGTTCGGCTGACGCGGTCTGGAACGCGCCATAGGCCGGTGTGACGAAGCCCGACACCGCGCCGGCGATGACCGGGTTCTCGGCACTGGCCGGAGATGCAAAGGCGGTCGTCGCCGCTAACAGGAGGAGGAGCAGGAGCTTCATCACAGCGACTCCAGAAATTTTTCCAGAGCGTCGCGGTCGGCTTTCTCAAGCGCGGCGAACCCGTCGCGCGCGGCCCGCGCCTCGCCGCCGTGCCAGAGTATCGCCTCGGTCAAATTGCGCGCCCGCCCGTCATGCAGGAAGAATGTGTGGCCGCTGACCTGCGCGGTAAGGCCGATGCCCCAGAGCGGCGGCGTGCGCCATTCGCGGCCATCCGCATCGCCAACACTCTGGCCGTCGGCAAGCCCTTCGCCCATGTCGTGCAGCAGGAAATCGGAATAAGGCCAGATCAGCTGGAAGGCGTGCGCCTTGTTCGGCGCGTCGCGCCGCGTCACGAATTTCGGTGTGTGGCAGGAAGCGCAGCCGAGCTCGTAGAACACTTTCTTGCCGGCGAGCACGTCCGGCTTTCCGGCATCGCGCCGCGCTGGCACGGCGAGGTTCTGTGAATAGAAGGTGACGAGGTCGAGGACCGGATCGGGCGCCTCGGTTTCGCCTAGGCGCTCCTGCACGCCGTTCGGCAGCGCCCGGCAATCTTTCTGGGCATCGCTGCAATCGCCCCAATGGCGCGGCACGTCCGGCGTCGAGATGCCAATGTCGCCGGCGAAGGCTTCTGCCGACTGCTGGCGGATCGACGGCGTCGAAGCCTTCCAGCCGAACCGCCCGAGCGCCGGCTCGCCGCTGACCGCGTCGCGCACGATCGATGCTTTCCCGGAAATCCCGTCACCATCCCGGTCCTCCGGGTCGGCTTTGGCGAGAATGTCGGCCGGGTGGATCTGCTCGACCAGCCCAAGCCCGATCATTGGCGGCGTCACCCGCGGCGAAAGTGTGGTTGCCGCATGGAGCGGGCCGAGCGGCAGGCCGCTGACCGAATAGCGCGGCTTGCGCAGCGAAACGACACTTTCGTCGCCGAGCGTGACCGGCGCCTCCTCGTAGGCGATTTTCATCTTGCCCTCGGCGGCAAGGCCGGGAACGGCAAGGTCCTGCAGCTGGCCGCCATAGACGGGATCGGGGAAGTTGAGCGCGGCCTTCTGCGCCAGTTGCGCCTTCTCCTCGGCGGTTTCGGCGGCGCGGGCGAGCCGCAGGAACATGGAGGTCGCGTCGGCATTGCCTTCGGGAGGATGTCCCCGACCGTCCTTCAGATGGCAGCTTTGGCAGGCGCGCGCGTTGAACAGCGGCCCGAGCCCGTCCGACGCCTGGGTAGACGACGGCGAAGAAACCCAGAGCTTGCGGAACAGTGCATTGCCGAGCTTGAACGTGCCCTGCTCCTCGAAACTCAGATTGGCCGACGGATGGGAGAAGGCATCCTGGTTGACGCGCTTGCGCGAGGTCGCAGCACCCGCCGGCATCGGCTCGAAATCTTCCGCCTTGGAGAAATCCGTGGCCGGCTCGGTTATCGCCGTGACGCGGGCGAGATCCTTTGCCGTGAGATAGGTGCGGGTTGAGGAAAGTCCAGCCGGAACGTCTCCGGCTGCGACGACAGTCGTCAATGCGAGACTCGCGAGGGCAGCGATCAACGATCGGCGCTGAGCCTGTGTTGGTGCGGCCTTCGAGCCTCGAAGGACGCACCAACTATACAAAAGCGTTCGGCGGCGCAGAAGATCTATGGCGCGCCGCATCGCATATCCTAGTCGGCCTCGTTCGCCGAAGCCGCGTTGAGCAGGCCGTAACGTTCCTCGCCTATGCTGGCGAGCAGCTGGAGCTGCGTTTCGAGGAAGTTGATATGGCCCTCCTCGTCCTTCAGCAGGTCCTCGAAAAGCTGCATGGTGACGTAATCGCCCAATTCCTGGCAGATCTCGCGCGATTTCTTGTAGGATGTGCGCGCGTCATATTCGCCGGCCAGGTCGGATTCGAGCACTTCGCGGACATTCTGGCCGATGCGCAGCGGCGCCAGCGACTGGAGGTTCGGATGGCCTTCCAGAAAGATGATGCGCTCGATGATCTTGTCGGCGTGATGCATCTCTTCGATGGATTCCTCGCGCTCCTTCTTGGCCAGTTTAAGGAATCCCCAATCCTCCAGCAGTCGGAAATGAAGCCAGTACTGATTGACGGCGCCAAGTTCCAGAAACAGCGCCTCGTTAAGCCGCTCGATGACTTGTATTTCGCCCTTCATGGCGTCTGCTCCCGAATTCGGCCCGCAGTCCTCGGACGCGGTCCAGGTGTGAAACGACATCCGCCCCGTTCGCCTCCGAACGAAGGTGGTAATGCTCGGTTACCCGAATGATCGTTTCCACCACATTTGGGAAGCAGCCGCAACAGCGACCGCGCTTCTGAAGCCAATGATATACCTTGGCCGGCACGATGAGGTGCCAAGGATCGGCTTCCAGAAGCTGGATAATGGCCTCTTCGATATCCTTTTCGGTGATCAGGTTGCAGTGACAGACAATCATGTTGAACTCTGTTGGGTCCCGGCGCGGAACGCCGGCCTGGATATCGGGAAAGCTTACTGGAAGACCTTGTCGGGGGCGTCGAGGCTGTCGGACCCCTCGAAGGCGATGGAGTCGAGCTTCAATACCGCGACAACACGTTCGATAGACCTGGTCTGGTCGATCAGCCCGTCGATCGCGGCCTGAACCGCCGCGTTGCCTTCGGCATTGCCTTCGCCGATCTGCTGGTCGTACGCCTCGCCGCCTTCTGCGCGCTTGGCCACGGCTTCCATGGCGGAAATGGTCGCGTCCAGCTTTCCGGTCAGCTCGGCGTCGAGCGCGGCGTCGGCTTCCTTGACCATTGCGGCGACGGACGGCCCCTCGACGACAGACCCGTCAATCCGCTTGTAGCGGCCGAGATAGGCATCGCGGATGCCGATCGCATCGTAGAGATGCGAGATGTGGGTATTGTCGGAGAAGCAGTCATGCTCTTCTTCGGGATCGTGCAGCAGAAGGCCGAGCTTCATGCGCTCGCCTGCGAGTTCGCCGTAGGAGAGCGAACCCATGCCGGTCAGGATGGCCGACAGGCCTGCCGCCGGGTCGCCTTCCAGCAAAGACTTGCGCGCTTCTCCCTCGGGCCCCCAATTGGCCACCATTTCCTCGATATCTGCCACGAGGAGGTCGGTCGTGGCCGCAAGGTACTGAGCGCGCCGCTCACAATTGCCACCGGTGCAATTGGCCGGATCGTAGTCGGTGAAGGGGCGGATTCCCGCACCGGGACCGGTTCCGTTCAGATCCTGGCCCCAGAGCAGGAACTCGACCGCGTGATAGCCGGTCGCGACGTTGGCCTCGATGCCGCCGGCTTCCTGCAGCGTGCCGGCAAGAAATTCGGGAGTGATCACCGAAGCGTCGACCTTCGCCCCGTTGATCTCGATCTGCGGGTTGGCGATGACATTGGCGGTGTAGAGCGTGTTCTCGTCGGACTCCGTGCCGTAGCCGGCGTCGACATAGTCGATCAGGCCTTCGTCGAGCGGCCAAGCGTTCACCCGGCCTTCCCAATCGTCGACGATCGCATTGCCGAAGCGGTAGACTTCCGTCTGCTGGTAGGGGATGCGGGCGGCCTTCCAGGCGGCGCGGGCGGCCTCCAGCGTTTCCGCGGACGGCTTGGCGATCAGCGCGTCCGCTGCCTCGTCGAGCAGCCTGGCCGTCGCAAGCGCATCTTCGTATTTCGCCTGGGCGATGTCCGCATATGTGGCCAGTACGGCCTTGGGATCGGTATCGGCTTTTGCCGGGAGGACGAAAATAGCCGCGGTCAGCATCGCGGTCGCAGCTACCGCCGCCAACCTGCCGCTCTGCGGCGCTGTAAGCAATGCTCGCATCATCGTATTCTCCTCACTGATCGGCCGGCCTGCGGCGCTGGACTGTATTGTTGGCGGGCTGCAGCAGCAGCGCGACGATGCGCAGCGGCGCCTGGAGCGGCCGCGAGGCTGGCAGTGTGCCAAGGAACATGCGCCCAGCCGAAAAGCGGGCGGACCGCGCAGGAGCGCGGGAAGGAAAAGCAGACACGAAGTCCTCCAATCGAACGGGTTCAAGGCCCAGACATCAAAGGGATGTGCTCATTGAGCACGGCGCCATAAAAGCGGTCGGCAGGAAAAAGTCAATCCGGATCGAGCAAAAACATTTGAAATCAACACATTAGAACTATTCTAAGTTTCTCAACTTAATGGATGCCGAATCCGCAGCGGCACCCGAGACAAGCCGGCGCACTTGACACGGCGTCGTTCGAGGTGCGACCCCGCGCCAGGATGCGATGTCGGAAACGGAACGGTCGCCCGGCGGGACAGCATCTTATGCTGCGCCCTGGAATGCAGGCATCATGAAGAACGGCGTGGTCATTGTCGGTGCGGGACATGCGGGCGTGCAGGCGGCCGCGAGCCTGCGCGAGGCTGGTTTCGATGGTCGCGTCACGCTGATCGGCGACGAGAACGAGCTTCCCTACCACAAGCCGCCTCTGTCCAAAGCCTTCATGAAGGAGGCCGACGCCAAGCCGCAAATGCTGCGCGCGGAGGCCTTCTACACAAACGGCGGCATCGACCTGATGCTGGGCGCCAGTGTCGAAAGGATCGACCTCGCTGGCCGGCGCCTCGACCTTTCGGGCGGCGGGCATATCGCCTTCGACCACGCGATCCTCGCCACCGGCTCGCGGCCGCGCACGCTGGCCCTGCCGGGCTCGGACTTGGTCGGCGTGCTGTCGCTGCGCTCGGTGGCCGACGCCCGCGCGATCCGCGAGGCGAGTGCAGGCTGCGAGGACGTCGCCGTTCTCGGCGGCGGCTTCATAGGACTGGAAATTGCTGCAACGCTGGCGCTCGGCGGGCGCCGCGTCACGGTCGTCGAGGCGCAGGACAGGCTGCTCGCCCGCGCCGCCGCGCCGGTGATCGCCGCCCATGTCCGCACCCGCCTCGAAGCGGCGGGTGTGCGCCTTTTGGCCAACACGACGATCGAGCGGCTGGAAAGCCGGAACGGCCATGTCGTGGCGGCCGTTACCTCGTCGGGCGAGAGGCTGCAGGCGGGGCTTGTCCTTATCGGGGTCGGCGTCGTGCCGAATTCGGAGCTTGCGGAAGCGGCAGGCATCGCGGTCGCCAACGGCATCCGTGTCGACCCGCAAATGCGCAGTTCGCAGCCTGAAATCCTGGCGATCGGCGACAACGCCAACTACCGGCACTGGTTTTCGGGGGCCGATGTGCGGCTGGAATCGGTCCAGAACGCCACCGACCAGGCGCGGCTGGCCGCCCGCACCATAACCGGCCATGAAGATGCCTATCGCAGCGTCCCCTGGTTCTGGTCCGATATCGGCGACATGAAGCTGCAGATGGTCGGTCTGGCCGCCGGCGGCGACAGGTCCGTGGTGGTCGGCGATGCGGCCGAAAACCGCTTTTCGGTGTTCCACTTTCTGGGCGACAGGTTGATCTGCATCGAATCCGTCAACCGGCCCGCCGACCATATGCTGGGCAGGAAGATGCTTGCCGCCGGCTTTTCGCCAAACCCGGCAACGCTTGCCTCCGACGATCTCAAGGCGGCTTTCGCGAAGTGGCAGCAATTGCAGCCGGCCGAGTCGGCCTGAAGATGGACCTGCCGGTCGCAGCCCGGTGGTTCGAGCGCCGCGAGATGGGTGGCGGCGTCACCATGCTGACGGAGCCGCACGCGCATGCCTACATTCGCGCCAATATTTGGCACGTGCGCGGCGCCGACATGGACCTGGTGATCGACACCGGCATGGGATTGCGGCCGCTCCGGCCCGAACTCGACATCGAGCCGGGAAGGCCGCTGCTTGCAATCGCCACGCACATCCACGTCGACCACGTCGGCTCGCTCCACGAATTCGCAGACAGGGCGGGTCCGCGCGTTTCGGCAGCGGGGTTCGCGGCCATGTCCGACGAATGGACGCTGGCGCATATGTTCCGCGAACTCGAAGCGCCGGTTTCGGCCTTGCCCGCGCCCGGCTGGAGCGCCGAAGACTACAGGATCGAGCCCGCCGCGCTGACCAGCATTCTCGACGAGGGCGCCATGGTCGATATCGGCGACCGGCGCTTTGCAGTACTTCACCTGCCGGGGCATTCGCCGGACTCCATCGGGTTGTTCGACGAGGCCAACGGGGTGCTGTTCAGCGGCGATGCCATCTACGACGACGAACTGATCGACGACCTGCCGGGCTCGGACCGGGCGGCCTACTGCCGCACCATGGAACGGCTGAAGGAACTGCCGGTCCGCATAGCGCATGGCGGCCACGGACCAAGCTTCGGCCGCGAGCGGCTTATCGCCATCGCTGACAATTACCTGCGCAGACGCGGGTAGCGGCCGCTCCACACGGCGCGACAATCGGGCATCGCAGGGCCTGGAACCCGGCTGGCCCGCACACGTTCTGGGTCTCGAAGGTGAGGGGCATCATGTCGCCTCCCGGTCAAGAGGCTCAGGCATGACATTGAACGGCACGTTCACCCGGATCGCCAACACGGTGGCGCACGCTACCGGCATGCCGGCGACATTCATCGCCTGTTGCGCCATCGTCGTTGCATGGGCTTTGAGCGGGCCTGTGTTTGGCTTCTCCGACACATGGCAGCTCATCATCAACACCGGCACGACGATCGTCACCTTTCTGATGGTGTTTCTGATCCAGAACACGCAGAACCGCGACGGCGCGGCCCTTCAGACCAAGCTCGACGAACTTATCCGGGTCGGCGCGGCTTCCAACAAGTTCATTGGCATCGAGCACCTGACGGAAGAAGAAGTGGAGGAGTTCCGGGCGCGCTGCGAGCGGGCGGCCAAGGCCAAGGGCAAATTGAAAACGCGGCAACCGGCTTCGCACTCCGGACGATCGCGTTAGCAGTGCGTGCAGCGCAGTCCCCTATTCAGCGGGCGCGGCGGCGGGGCGATCGATCGGCTTCAGCCACGGCTCGCGCCGGTGCGCCCACAATTCGTAGTGCGGCAGGAGGTCGGTCGGCGCGGTGTCGAGCGTGCCGATCTTGATTTCGGCCTCCCCGCCATCGACTTCGAACAACCTGGAGCCGCATTTGGGGCAGAAGCGCCGGCGTTCCCACTCTATGGTCTGGCCGCTCGTCTCGAACGCCGATTCCGGCCAGACGGCGAAGGCGGTGAAAACGCTTCCGGATTCCTTGCGGCAACTCGTGCAGTGGCATATCCCGACACGCAGCGGCTCTCCAGCCACCTTGTAGCGGACCGAACCGCAACTGCATCCGCCAGACCTGTAACGCATTTTTGCTCCTCCTCTGGGCGGAGAAACTTCACATCGCCGTACTGGTTCCGAGCGCATACGGCCGGCTGGCCGGCGGGGCGAAATGTGCGAGACGGAACTAGGCGGCAATCAGGGCGTTGTCAGCCGTCCCTTCCATCAGACGACGGCCGAGATCGGATAGTCGGCGGCCACTGAAAACGGAAAGCTGCACAGGTGGTGACCATCGCTGTCGGTAATGTCGAATTCCGCTTCCCGTATCACCGGCTCGCCTCTGAGCAGCGCGTGGGCGATCACTTCCTTGGCCGCCAGCATGGCCTTCCTGACAGCCTCCTTCTCGTCGGCGAGTTCAATGCCTTCGGTATCCCTGGTGAGCTTTCCGTCCGCCCGGTAGTGAAAATAGTAAAGGGGCATGCACGCCTCCGGTGCACTGCCGAACAGCCGGGTCGCTGAAAATGTTCCAAAGAGGCCGAAACGACCTGATCCAGCCAAAGGCAAAATACGTACAGTCTTTACAGGCCCCAACGGCCGTAGCTGTCGACCGCAAAGCGGAAGGTTCACCGCGCCAGAAGCTTGCCTCGATGAAACTGGGCGTGCGCCCGCGCAATCTGCTGCTCAGCATAATAGGCGCGCAGGACCTTGCCCTGATCAAGCCTCACCTCGAACGGGTCTCCCTGCAGGCGCGGGCTCCCGTCGAAACCGTCGATGCGCCCGTCTCCTATGCCTATTTCCCCGAGGATTGCCTGATATCGGTCATCGCGAGGCTGCGCGACGATAAGGCTATCGAGGCGAGTGTTGTCGGCCGGGAAGGCATGACCGGCACGGCCATCCTTCTGAATGACGATACGGCGCTGAACGATTGCCGCGTCCAGATAGCGGGGGCGGCCTGGCGCATCGGCTCCGCCGCCCTGAGATCGCTCCTTGAGAAAAGTCCGACTCTCCAGGCGCACTTGCTGCGCTACATCCAGGTGCTTCTGGTGCAGACGTCCCAGACGGCGCTCGCCAATTCGCACCTGACACTCGAAAAGCGCCTGGCGCGCTGGCTCCTGATGGTGCACGACCGCGTGGGGCGGGACGAGTTCGGCCTGACGCACGAATTTCTTGCGGCGATGCTGGGGGTCAGGCGGACCGGCGTCACCGTGGCCCTGCACATGCTGGAGGGCAAGCATCTGATCCGATCGACGCGGGCGCGCATTCAAATTCGGGATCGCGCCGGACTGGAGGCGCTTGTCTCCACCAGCTACGGCATTCCCGAAGCGCAGTACCGGCGGCTCTTTCCGGAAGCCGGCTTCTGACCAGATTTTCGAATGTCGGTTTCGTACAACCGGGCTGTTGGTACGTTTTCGACACTAACGTTTCCGCTGCCCCGGCATTAAACCTCTGGCTCCGCTTGTGGGGGGCGATTTCATGCCGCGCTATTTTTTTCATTTTCGGAGCGGGGACCAATTGAGCGAGGACTACGAGGGCGAACTGCTTCCGGATATCGCCGCGGTGGAAGAGAACGCCATGGTCTCCGCCAGGGAGATACTCGCCGAGGAACTTCTGGGCCGCCAGCCGGTGCTGGCCGGCTGCAGCTTCGAGGTCTGCGACGAAACCAAAAACGTGGTGTTCGTCTACCCGTTCTCAAAAGCGGCGTAAGCGGGACGCGCCTTGAGCGCCGCCAACCAAGTTCGAGCATAGAATAAATGGATCGTTTGCACGTTTTGTTGGGCGCGGGCGGCTTGGAATTTGACGGACTTTTGCACCCTCCGGGGTCCGCCGATGCATAACGCCCGCAAACCGATATACCGAAACGGACTTCTTCGGCGTCTCAGCCCAAAAGATCTTGCGTTGATCGAGCATGAGCTTGTCTTCTGCGATCTTCCGCTGCGAATGGTGCTGGAAGAGCGCAAGGCTCCAATCGAATACGTCTACTTCCTGGAGGAAGGCATAGGGTCGGTGGTGGCCAAGACCCCGAAAGGGCGCGATACCGAAGTCGGGCTGATCGGATTCGAAGGCATGACTGGCGCCGGCGTGGTGCTCGGCGATGATTTTCCAACGCACGAGTGCTATGTCCAACTGGCCGGCGCGGCTTACCGGCTGCCGACCCGCGCGCTGCTGTCGGCGCTGTCGCAAAGCCCGACGCTCAGGCCTTTCCTGCTCCGGTATGTGCAGGCGCTGCACATCCAGACTGGCTACACGGCTCTCGTCAATGCGCGCTCGAAGCTCGAAGAACGCCTCGCGCGCTGGCTGCTGATGTGCGACGACCGCGTGATGGGCGAAAAGCTGACCATCACGCATGAATTCCTTTCCGTCATGCTGGGCGTGAGGCGGCCGGGCGTGACGGTGGCGTTGCAGATATTGGAAGGCAAGGGCTTCATCCGCGCCAACCGCGGCGAGATCCTTTTGCGTGATCGCGAGGGGCTCATCGAACTCACGGACGGCGCCTACAGCGAGCCCGAAGCCGAGTATCTGCGTCTGGTCGGCGAGATCGGTTAGCACCCTGCCGGAGAAGCCGCTCCGCGGTTGCCGGAAGACAATGTTTCCCACCGTACAGAGGGTCATTTTTGCGTCGACAAGGGCCGCGCAGCCTGACAAATTTATCGTTCTTGCCAGGCACAAGATCAGGCAGAACAGGGAGGTGTGAAATGAGTCTCGTTTCGATCTCTATCAGGTCGCCGCAGGAAGCAGCGGAAGCCTATGTGCTGTCGCGGCGCCGCTCGCCGGTGCTGTCAACCGGGCTCGCCATCCGCGCCATACGAACGCTGTTGCCGCGGTGCCCGTCCACGGATCGGGAACTGGCGGATATGGTCGCTAGCGCCGCAATCCAGCGCGGATTGTCGGTTTCGTTCGATGCAGGCGCCGAGCGCAGCGAGGTTCCAACCCCCAACGAGTTCTGACCGGGACATCGAAGGACCAGATATCGGCCGCTTGGCCATGAAGCGCTCAACCAGCCGCCTCACCGGGGGCGTCGCCGTTTCGTGGTCTTCGTGTCGGGGTGGATCTCGAGTCCGTGCTCTGCCGCATAACGTTTGATCATTTCGGCGAGTTCAACCTCCGAGATCGCAACCCGGCCGATATGAGCGCGTACGTGGCGCACTCCGTCGGCAACCGACACTGACCACTGTCCCCCCTTGGTGGCGGCGAAGAAGGCCTCGATTGCCGCCTCGACGTCCGTGGACGGACCTGCGCTGTGCCGGGTTCTCATTCAGGCGGCGTGCTCCGGTTCGGGCGACGAGCCGCACCGGCGCTAGGAGGAGTTTTCGATATGGCGACGCCGGCGCGTCTCGTCAGTTCTTCCAACAAGGAGCCGTCGGGAATGTTCCTTTGAATACGAGGATGGCGCGGCTAACCGCGGCATGCGTTGCGATCAGGCGGTTTCGGCCGCGACAGGGCTTGAGCGGCTTTCCTTGCGCGCCACAAGCCTGGAGAGCGGCGCCTCGATCAGGCACTCGACGCCGGCCGGCTTGTAGTTGAGCTCGACCTTGCCGGCCAGTTCGGACGAAAGCATGCGCTCGATCATGCGCGTGCCGAACCCGGTCTGGGTGGGCTGCCGCACCGGGGGCCCTCATGCTCGGTCCAACGCCAAAAGAACGTGTCGCCGGCGATTTCCCACTTGATGCGGACGCAGCCGGCATCGTCTTGCAGCGCTCCGTATTTGGCGGCGTTGGTGGCCAGTTCGTGCACCGCCATGGATAGGGCGAGCGCCGCCTTTTCGCCTATGCGCAAGGGCGGCCCGTCGATCTCGAACTGCTCCTTGCGAAACGGTTGCAGCGTCGTGACGATCGTCTCTTCCAGATCGGCGCTTGTCCAGTTGCCCGCCATCAGATGCTGGTGGGCGCTGGCCATGGCGCTCAGGCGGCCGCTGAACACGGCCAGGGACTTGCTTGCCGCTTCGTCCCGAAACGTCTGCGACGCCACTGCCTGCACGGTCGCCAGAATGTTCTTGATCCGGTGCTCCAGTTCCCTGGCCAGTATATCGCGGTGTTCTTCGGCCTTTTCACGCGCCGAACGGCCTTCGAGCAGCTCGTCCATGAAGTCGTCGATCGCCGCGCCCACTTCCGACAGTTCGCCGCTGTCGGGCGACATGCCTGTACGGGCGGTGGTATCGCCGGCCCGCCACGCATCGATTGTCGCAAGCACGCGGTTCACAGGCCGGCGCACCAGCCGGTTGCCGGTGAACACGGCAAGCGCAAGCGCGATCGCGGCGCCAAGCCCCGCAATGACTAGGCCACGCACCGTCGCCTGATATACGGGCCGCATGGCGTCGTCGTACGAAACGCCGGCGCTGATGTAGATGCCGTCGGGCGGCGTCGCGACGGGACGGTAGCCGATGATGCGCCGCGTGCCGTCCTGACTCGTGACCTCGAGCCGTTCCCGGCCCGTCCGCGGTCAGCAGATGCAGGTATTCGTCCGGAATGCGCGTCCCGACGTATCGCTCGGGATAAGGGTGCCGAGCGATGATGACGCCGTAGCGGTCCGCCAGCGTGAGGGCGTCATTGTCTGGAAACCGGCGGTCGGCTATCCGGCTGTTCAGCCATTTCAGGCTCAGCCCCGCGACCAGCACGCCCTTGATGGTCCCGGACCGGCTGAAGATGGGAACCGCCAGCGGCAAGGTCGGCTCTCGGCTCAAATCTCCGAGCTGGTAGGTGCCGATGATGAATTTGCCGGTGGCCATCACGTCGCGGAAATATTCCCGTTCGCTCAGGCGGATCTCGGTCCCGGGCGCGGTCGAGCGGCAACGGATGAGCCCTTGCGAATCCACGGCCGAAACCGACAGGAACTGCGGCGTCTGGGTCGTCAAATCCGCGAGAAACGACTCACACGAGCCTGTGTCGAACTCGCGGACCGAAGGGGAGCGGGCCACGACGCGCAGCATGCCCTCGGCGCCGTCCATGATCCGCTGCATCTCCAGAGACGCCAGTTCGCCGACCCGCATGGCGGAACGATGCACCTCGATCTCGCGCTCGCCCCGCGTGACCACCTCATTGTAAAGGAGGATTACCAGCGCGGGGGCCAGCGCCACCGCCGTCAGCAAATACAGGCGCTGGCGCAAGGATAGCGTGCTAAATTTCACTCGATGGCTCTCCGCATGCCCTCCCCGCAACACGCAAACTAATCACGAATGCAACGGATATGTAAATCATGGTGTTCCGGCGGGCGCCGGCCGCCGCGCCAACTTCGTTCGCTCCCGCTCACCGTTGGCCCGTCGGATATCCGACGGTCAGCCACGCGCTGGAACTCCTTGTGGCGATCGGCGTTCACCGGACGGGCGGGCTATGGAGGAAGCTGATGTTGAGATTATTGCTTCTCGGGCTTATCGGCGTGGCGGCCTACCGGATCGGCAAGGAGATGTACCAGAGTATTCCATCGGATTTCGAACCAGTGCCCGCGCCGGCGGGGAAAACGAAACGGACCCAGGGCCGTTCCAAGTCCGGAGGCGGCAATGTTGGCGACCGCTAGCATGCTCGTGGCCGGTTCGCTCGGAATGGCGGTTCTGGACGTGAGTTTTCTGGTCCTCGCATCGACGATCGGGCTGCTCCTCATGCACGACCAAGGCAACTGATCGGGCAGGACTTATTCTTCAGCAGAAACGTCGCGCTTCCGCTTGAGCGCCGCCTGCAATTGCTCGGCGAGCCTCATCAGCTTTTGTGGGATCTCCTCCTGCTCGATCCGCGTGAGGATTTCGCCGATCTCGCGATCCAGCCGCTGCAATCGGTCAGAATGCCGGTTGTCCGATTGGCTGGCATTGCTCGATTTCATGCTCCGGAATCCCCGGGATAGCCGCGTCGATCGATGTTCAGACATCCGAACCGCGATTACAGCAGTTTGTTGCCGGGATGGCGGAAGTTTTGGCCAGTATCCGCATTTTGAATTTAGTCGAAGCGGCGGCTCAGGAACGGCGAGCCGGCCAGGCCGAAGCGCCAGGGCGCATCCATGCCCTTGGTGATGCCAATTCGCCTTCCAACGGCGATGTCGACGGCCGCCGGCGCGTCGGCAAGCCGGAATGGCGCCGCCGTCAGGATGCGCCCGTCGTGGCTCTTGTCGACCGCCAGGGCAGTGCAGAGGCGGCCTGGCCCGGAACATAGGTTCCGGAGATCGGCCGACCCACGCCTGTCTTGCATGGTTTCGACGCCGAATATTGGCTGGATGGCCCTGATAAGCACCGCGCTGCCTGGCAGGCACACGAAATTCAGGCACCAGTGGATGCCGTAGGACCGGTACACATAGGCATGAGCCGGAGGCCCGAACATGCTGGCATTGGCGTGCTTGAGGCCGCGATAGCTGTGCGAGGCGGGATCGTCCGGACTGTAGGCCTCGGTCTCGACTATGAGGCCGCCGACGCCTTCGACGGTGAACTGCTTGCCGATCAGGTCGCGCGCCACGGCGACGGGGTCGCGAGCGTAGAAGGCGGCCGAAAATGTCACGTCGGCTTTCAAGATATCAGCTCCAAATCACACAAATCCTCTCATTGTCACCACGGCGAGCGCCGAGCGTCCGATAGGCCGCTTCCAAACTGTCTGCAACCGTACTTTACGGCCTCCAGGAGGAACCCCTCTCTCAACGCCCGCGTTGGTCCGGCGAGTTATCCTAAGCCACTCCCGCAATCCAAGAGGAATCGGTTATGAGTCGCGCCGATACTCCAGCTGGGGTTACAACCCAAAGGAAAGGTCGACGCGCCCACGGCGGTGAGGTGGTGACCCTCATCCCCGCACTGCGCGCCTTTGCCCGCACATTTTGCGCCGACACCAACGATGCCGACGACCTGGTGCAGGAGACGCTGATGAAGGGCATCGCCAATATCGAGCGTTTCCAATCCGGCACCAACATGAAGTCGTGGCTGTTCACCATCATGCGCAACACCTTCTACACGCGCATCAAGATGGCGAACCGCGAAGGTCCCGGCCTGCTGGACTGCGCTTCGGGCCGGCCCGCGACGGCGGCGAGCCAGGAATGGTCGTTGCGTAGCCAGGAAATGGCGCGCGCCATAGAGGCGCTTCCGGACGACCAGCGGCAAGTCATCGTGCTGATCGGGGTCCTGGGCACCAGCTATGACGACGCCGCCCATATATGCGGCTGCGCCATCGGGACCATCAAGAGCCGGCTGAGCCGCGCACGCAACCGGCTTCTCGAGACGTTGGGCGAGACATCGCCGCGCGACGCGGTGCTCACGCCGGATGTGTCCGCCACCGCCATCCGCTCCGACGAAGCCGTCGTGTGAACCGCCGCCTGGACGTGCCGAGGGCCGCAACGCTTTCTGCAATGGCCAAGCTGTTTATACGGCCGCGCAGCGGCACCGCCGTTCATTGAGCGGCAGTTCGCCGAGAAGCGCGCGGAAGGCTTATCTTTTCGGCCGGAACGATGCTGAGGTGGCCGCCTACCTCCAGCACCGCGAATTTGATCTGATCGAGGCGCTCCAGCCCGTGCTGCTCGCGGGCGGCGTCCAGAATGTCCTCCATCGCAACCCGCGCGCGCTGCATCGCCCGCTGATCGGGTTTCCCGAGGCTGATCAAGACTGTTGGAACGCCGTCTATCCACTTGCCGGCGCTTGGCATCCATTCCTTCACATAAGACAGCACGATGTCGGTGACGAACAGCGTCAGGATGAGCAGCACCGCATTGGCGATGGAAAAGTCGTCGCCCAGCAGCGCCTGCTGCGTCGTCTCGGCGATGATCAGCAGCAGCACGAAATCGAAGGCGGTCATCTGCGCAAGCGTCCTGCGCCCCGAAAGCCGGAGGATGACGAGGAGAATTGTGTAGATGGCAATCCCTCGCAGGATCGATTCCATGGCTGCCTCCTATGGCAGGACGACCGTTGTCGCACTTACCGGGCTGCCTCCATCGAGCGATACGTCATATCGGGCGAGGCCAGGCCGCTGGGCCCGAAGGTGCAGAACGACTTGCGAGGGCGGCCCATCCTCGCTCTTGAACACCACGGTCTCGCCCGCGGAACTTGTGAGCGAGCGGTCGGGCAGTGGCTGGATGTCCTCTATCTGGAAGTATTTCGAAAATTGCGGCGAAATCGTCAGCCGATGTTCCGGGCTGGAGGAAGCGAATGCCACCGTGATCTCGTCGGCGGATTCCCAACGGGCGACGCGCGGATAATCGACCTGGCCAGCCTCCAGATCGACCGTAGAATGGGAAAGGAGGCCGCCGCCGCCCATCAGGCCCGTCAGCGCAAAAAGGAGGATCAGCCCGAAAACCAGCCACGCCCAGCGTTCGATCGTCCAGAAACGTTCCTGGAACTTTCGGTCTTCTTCAATCTGGAGTCCGTCGTCTCGGATGGGCGGTTGGGCAATTTCGATTTCGTTCAACAACGCGCTCCTTGTCAGAGACAGAAACCAAGTTGCTGCTTTTTGGTTCCGGGAGGGCCAAGCGCAGCCCATTGCCTGATCGCGCGGACGGCTGCCCGACGGAACTCTTTGTCGACCAACATTGTACGGACGAGCCGGCTTCAGATTGCCGGAACCCATTTCCAGAACACGCCTTCCATGCGCTCCGGATAATATTTGAATTCGCATTCGAATCGCCACCCATAAGCCTTGGCGGCATTCAGCGCCTGAGCGCTAGGGGGCTTCATGCCGGTGCCCGGCGCGAACCAGTCTTCCAGAAGATCGTCCGGGACATACGCCCCGATCCTGAGCGGCAAATGCTCAAGGACGGCATCCATCTCTTTCGGCGGCACTGTTCAGACCCTCCACGGACCCGCACAATCAACAGTCTTGCCGCCGTATAGGTTCCAGCATCGGAACGTCGTTGTTCGTACCCTGCAGAAGGCCTAGGACGCTGCGCCCAGCGGGTCAGCTGGACCCGGTTGAGCGACTGCGCGATGTTGGAGAACGCGGCAAGCAGTTCTCCGGGCGGAAGCGCCGTAATAGTGGTTCTTATCGCTGGCGCAGCCCTCGAGCGTCGACTTGGCGTCGGCATTGTCGACCAAGAATTGCTCAACCGCGCGCGTGGGCGGCGGCGTGGATGAAATGCTGGAACCTGTCGATTGCGGTTCAGTTCTAGGGGGAGGCGGGATCAAACAAAGTGGGATTCACACAAGGGAGAATAAAATGGCAAACGGCAGAGGAAGGCGCGGCGAAGGCGGCTATGACAACGAATACGAAACCGACGATCCGAGATATGGCGGCCCGTATGAACGAGGGCGCCGGCCGGGCATGGGCGGCTATCAGGATTACGGCCAACAGCGCGGCGAGCAGTTTTCCGGAGGCGGCTACGCCACAGGCAGTCCGTACGGCCAGGGCGAATACGCCCGACCGCAAGGCGCCGACGAGTGGCGTTCCGGCAGCGAACGCTTGGCGAGAGGACTGGCCGGCGGCCCGCGCCGTTCAGCTCCTTATGGCGGCGCCGACAGCTTCTATCGGGGCGAGCGCGGCGGCTACGGCTACCGGCAAGGCGACAGGGACTTCTGGGACAAAGCGACGGACGAGGTTTCGTCCTGGTTCGGCGACCGCGAAGCCGAGCGCCGCAGGGAGATGGATCAGTTTCGCGGGCATGGCCCCAAGGGATACATCCGGTCCGATGAACGCATAAGAGAAGACGTAAACGACCGCCTGACCGACGATGGCAGCCTCGACGCGACCGATATCGAGGTGGATGTGAACGACCGCGAGGTGACGCTTTCGGGCACCGTCAACAGCCGCATCGACAAGCGCCGCGCCGAGGATCTGGCAGAATCCGTGTCGGGCGTCATGCATGTGCAAAACAATATCCGGGTGAGGCAGAGCGGACAGTTCGTGCCCGGAGCCGCCACGATGCCTGTGCGCTGAAGCGCCAGTCGGAACCCTTCCCCGGGTAGGGGAAGGGTTCGACGTTAGGCCTCGAAAACCCGGAACAATTTGCCCCAGTCTTCCGTTGGGCCCGCAAAGCCAGGATTTGAGGCCATGCCCAGGAGATATAGAGCCGTAGTGCGAAGCCAGTTGTCCGCCGATGTCATCGACCAGTTTACCGGCCTGCCGGCGCACTGGTGCAGACAGGCACTGGTCGACATCGAAAGCGACGAGGCGACCGATCTCGCCGACCTGCTGAACCTGCTCGACCGGCGCAGGCGTATGCAGCACCAGTCGAGCGGTGCGAGCCGGCGATAGCGCCGCGCCGTCTCCGGCAGCCTTCGGGCGCCGCTACGGAACGAAACCGACCCCCAGCAAGTTTGGTTGTGAAGGAGACGACGATGTTCGAATCGCAACCGATCTGGATGTTTGCCACGGTGCTCGGTCCCGTCGTGCTGGCGGCTGTGATCGCCTATGCCCTGCTTGCTCGCCGCCGGCTCTCGCCGCGCGAGAAACGCGAGCGCGACGCCGCCACGCGCCGGCTCTACGACAACGAGAACCGGAACCGGTCATAACCTGCAAACCATCCTTGAAGCCGCCCGTGCGCCGGAACGATTCGAGGCTTTCGGCCGTTCGCCTCTGCGAGTATAGTGCCGGGTTTGGCGCCGTGGAGATGTGCGATGGTAGCACGGGCTGTGTGGAAGGGTTTCCTCAAACTTGACACCGTGACTTGCGGGGTCAAGCTCACGGGGGCGACCAGCGAATCCGAAAAAGTGCATTTTCGTACCCTTAACCGCAAATCCAGATTGCCGGTGAAGGCCCGCTACGTCGACGAGGAAACCGGCGAGCCGGTCGAAAGGGAAGACCAGCTCAAGGGCTATGAACTCGACAATGGCGACTTCGTCCTTATCGAGCCGGAAGAGATCAAGAGCCTCAAGGTCACCTCCGAGCACACGCTCGAAATTCAGGGTTTCGTGGACGAGAACGCGGTCCAGTCGCTCTATCTCGAGAAACCCTACTACCTCTACCCGGCAGACAAGGCTTCGGTGGAAGCCTACGCCGTCGTCCGCGAGGCGATGAAGCGGAAGAAGCGGGTCGGCACCGCCAGCATCGTGCTTTACCAGCGCGAGCGTCCAGTGATTATCGAACCTTACGAGGACGGGATGATCATGACGACGCTGCGCAATCGCGACGAGGTCATCGCCGCCGATACGGTGTTCGATGGCATCAAGACCAGCAAGGTCGACCCGGAGATGGCGGAGATCGCTTCGCTGATCATCGAGAAGAAGGTGACGAAATTCGATCCGTCGAAATTCGAGGATCGCTACGAGAACGCCCTGATCGAACTGATCAACGCCAAGCGCGCCGGCAAGAAGCCGCCCAAGGCAGCGCCCGCGCCCAAGGAAAACGTCATCAATCTCGCCGACATCCTGCGCAAGAGCCTGGAGAAGGAGGGCGTCAAGGCGCCGGCCAGGCAGAAAACCGCCAAGGCCGAGCCCAAGCGCAAATCCGCCTGACGCCGTCAGCGCGGGATGAAGATCGCGACCTTCAACATAAACGGCGTCAACGGCCGGCTGCCGCGCCTTGTCGAATGGCTCGACGAGGCGCAGCCGGACATCGTCGCCCTGCAGGAGCTGAAATGCGCCGATCGGTCATTTCCCGCGAAGGCTCTCGCCCGCGCCGGATACGGCGCGATCTGGCATGGCCAGAAATCCTGGCATGGCGTCGCGATACTGGCGCGTGGCGCCGAACCGATCGAGACGTCGCGCGGTCTCGCGGGAGACGATGACGACGGCGAAAGCCGCTATGTCGAGGCGGCGGTCAAGGGCGTGATCGTCACCTCGCTCTACGCGCCCAACGGCAATCCGCAGCCTGGTCCCCGCTTCGATTACAAACTCGCGTGGATGGAGCGGCTGAAGGCCAGAACCCGCGAGCTCTGGGAATCCGGACTGCCGGTCGTCCTGGCTGGAGACTTCAACGTCGTCCCGACAGATGCCGACATCTATGCGACCACTTCCTACAACAACAACGCGCTGGTTCAGCCCCAAAGCCGCGCCTCTTTTCACGCAATCGTCGATCAGGGCTGGACCGACGCGATCCGCGCGCGCCATCCGTCAGGTCCGGTCTACACGTTCTGGGACTACAAGCGGGACCGATGGTCGCGGGACGCCGGCCTGAGGCTTGATCACCTGCTCCTGAGCGCCGATCTTGCCGCCCGGCTGGCCGATGCCGGCGTCGACAAAGCGGTTCGCGGGCGGGACGGCGCGAGCGACCACGCGCCCGCATGGGTCGTGCTCAGTTAGCGGGACGAAGTGATCCGGCCGCTCAGTCGGCAGCCGGGGCGCTGTTGGTGGTCGCGTCGGGAGATGTCGTCTGCGACGGCCCGCCTCTCCCGGTCTGCGGCGTCGGGTCGGCGTCGACTTCAGGAGCCGGCACCGGCTCCTCTGACCCGGGCGCATTCGGATCGGGTTCGCCGCAGGCCGTAAGCATCGCCAGAAGCACAATGGCAGGGATGGCGCTCTTCATAAGCCGAGTCCTTTGCGCTCGCCTGTCGGAAACAGGCGGAGCGCCGAATTGTTCCAGCCGGACGCGGGCGCGGAACCTTCCTCGCGGTGCCTTGTTTCAGAAAGGCCGGCGGCGCCGGCGAAGGATTCCCGACCCTGGAGCATGACCATGAACACGGCAAACCTGCAGCTGGAAGGCCTCTATCTGGCCATCGCATCCATCAACAGCGCGTTGGTGCGCAAGGGACTGCTCACCGTCGAGGAAATCGACACGGCGCTTCGCCGCGCCGAGGCCAATGCTGTCGGCGAGGACAGGCTTACCGAAGATCTTCGCCCCGCGAACCGGGACGCCGTCTGCTTTCCCATCCGCCTGCTCCAGATCGCGAACAACAGCCAGGCAGAGGGTGAGATTCCGCAGTTTTCCGAACTGGCGCGGCTCGTCGGCGAAACCAAGCGACCCTACAACGACCAGATGTGACGGCCGTCAGCCGACGATGCGCAGGTTGGACAGTTCGTCGGCGATATCCTTGAACGCTTCCGCAAGGTTGCCGCCCGTGGTGTTCCAGAACAGTTTTGCGGGCTTGGAAGCATCCGCCGGATCCTTGTGGAATCGCGAATCGGACGAGCATTTGCGCAATGCATCGATGGCATTGGCGCCGCTCGTGGTGCCCGCGTTCAGGTCCAGCGCGACTGTCATCACCATTATCCCGCCGGCCTTGGCCTTATCGCAGACCGTCGCCATCTGTTCGTTCAGCGCTTTGGTATAGTTGCTGTTCGAGTAGTCGAACTGCCCGACAGCGCTGCTTGTGCCGAGGAACAGCCGGCCAACGCCGGAGCCGTTGTAGCCCGGCTGCAGATAGCCATAGGACGAATAGATGGATTTGCTGTCCACCGGGTCCGAATAGCCGAGCGAGGAAGGCGTGTAGTAGGTGTTGGCGCCGTCGGTGAGCACGATGACGACTTTGTCGTTGCCTCTTTCGGCGTCCGCGCGGCCCTGCGAAAACGGCTCGCCTCCCGACACCGCCCGCCAGCCCCAGGCCAGGCCTTCCGGCACGTTGGTGCCGCCGTTCGGGGCCATCAGGTCGATCGCCGCCTTGATGGACGCCAGGCCTTCCGGCACGCTCACATCGGTGAGCGGCGTGATCGGATTGGTGGTGCAGCCATAGTTGGGGCCGGTGCCCTTCGTAAGCGCCGGCGCCTGATTAGGCCGCACAACAAAGTACTTTGCCATGTTGCGCTGTTTTGCGGCTTCGCCCGAACTTGCGGGGTCGTCGTTCCACCAGCTATTGGCCGTTGTGGGTTTCGACGGGGTCGGTTCATTCTGGTTGTCGTAATTCTGTTTCCAGTGGTCGCCCGGTTCGTCTGGAGCAAACATGGGGACGAACATGGTAGCCGGGTTGCCGACGCCGATACCGGTGTTGTTCGAACCGCCGGTAGCGGGGGCATCACTGACGTTGTAAGGATAGGGGCGGGCCTCGATACAGCCTTGCCAGCTTGCGAACGGGCCGTATGTGTCGAGATAATCGTAGTCGTAATGACCGTACCGGCAGGTGTTGTCGCTACGATATGAATCGCAGACAAAACGTTTGGTGCCCTCCACTCGCTCGTGGCTTGTGACGACCGTCATGTCCTTGTAGAGCGAAAACCGGCTGAGTAACCCGCCCGCTTCGTCGCCCCAGCCCATCCCCTTCTTCTTCCACACGCCATCGATCTTTTCCGCGGTCTTGGCGGGATCCGACAGCGTCGACCAGTCGAAATTTTCGTGATGGACCGGCGAAAGCCCCTCGATATCCATCCAGGAAGCGCCGGCGTTTTCCGGACCGACATTGACCGAGGCGGCGAACGGGACGAGCGCGAACTGCACCGGCTTTTCAACCTGCTTGATCATCAGCGCCTGCGCGGCCAGCGTATCGACGAGCTGCTTTGCCGCCAGTTTGAGGAGATCGATCCGCTTCTGGCCGGAGCCGGTGCCGAGTTCAACCATCGACCCCGAATTGTCGAGTGCCAGCGCGACTTCGAGCGTGTTCTTCAAACGGATTTCGCTTTTTGCCGTGAAGCCGATTTCCTGGTCGCCCGGCTTTCCGATGAGTTCGGCGAAGGCCGGGAAGAAATAAGGCTGGTAGTTGAGGCGAGCCGACAGCTTCAGCGTTCCGCCGCCCTCCTCATTGTTGGGCAATACGACGCTGAGCGTCGTGTCGGCCGGATCGACCGAGCCGAGATTGGCATGAAAGAAATCCGTCGCGTAGGCGATCAGCGCCGCGTCGCTGGCCCCGCTGTCGATGTGGCGCGCGGTTGCGATTCCGGCAGCGTCGAGCGCGTTCAGCGCCACCTGCTGCTGGCGGTTCATCTCGGAGAAGTCGACCGCGAGCGCCAGCGCGCCTATCAGCGGAATCATCGCCAGCACCGTCGCCAGCGCATAATTACCCCCGGTATCCTGCAGAAACCTGCGGATCATCAATGGTGCCCTGCCTCAAAACCCGGAGGGACAATCCCACAAAGCCCTGAATAGGCGGTTCCGGAAAACGCTCGATTGCGGCGCGTCCGCTTCACGGCCCGGTAACCAAAACGCCACATATGTCCAAACTGAACATTCGGAGTTTCTAATTGTTCAGGAATGCAACCTAGCCTCTGCCCTAACAAACGGGCGCGTAAGGGGTTCTGGGGCGTGAGGGGCAAGGCAATCACCATGATCGGCATCGCCGCCGTATTCGGCGCGGTATCGATCTTTGCCGCCGATCTGTGGATAAAGAGCGAGGCAAGCGCCCGCGCCACGGATGTTTCGGCCGCGATTCCGCTGCCGGCTGCTCCCGCGGTGGAGTTCAACAGCATCGTGGTCGCCACCCAGCCGCTTCGTTTCGGCATGCCGCTCGACCGGGCGCAGTTGCGCGAGATCCCCTGGCCGCAGGAGGCGCTGCCGCAAGGCTCTTTCAGCACCATCGATGCGCTGCTCGCGGAAGGCGGCCGCGTGGTGCTGTCGCCGGTGGAAATCAACGAGCCGCTGCTTCTGGCCAAATTGTCCGGCCCGAACGGCCGCGCGACGCTTTCCAACTTGCTTTCTCCCGGCATGCGCGCGGTGACGATCCGCACCGACGAGATCGCGGGCGTCGGCGGCTTCGTCACGCCGGGCGACCGGGTCGACGTCGTGCTGACCCGCGATGCGGGGGCCATCACGGAGGTCGAGAAGAACGCCGAAGGCGCGGCGGGCTCCACGATCACGACTGAGATCGTTGTGGAGAACGCCAAGGTGTTGACGGTCGGGCAGGGCGCTGACGAACGCCGCGCCGAACCGCAGGTCGCCGAATCCGTGACGATAGAAGTCGACGGCGAGGGCGCGCAGAAGGTTGCTCTCGCCCGCACGGTGGGAACGCTGTCGCTGTCGCTCCGTGCGTCGAGCGACGGCGGCGCGGCGGTCGACGGCGTGACGACGATTTCCGCCTTCGGCGGTTCGGTCGCGGCCGACGCGGCGGAAGCCGCGGGAGCGCTTGTCGAGGCCGTCGCCGCGGAGCCGGAAGGGCCAAAATTCACGACCGTCATCGTGACGCGCGGCACCGAGCCGCAAAGCTATCAGGTCGTATCGCCTGACGAATGAGAATGCCGGCAGGGGCGCCGGTTGGGGACAGGGCAATGTTTGGGTGGATGGGGAATTTCGGGCTGCGCCGCATGGCAGTCGCGCTGATGGCGGTCTCGGTCGCCGGCCAGGTGCTGATTGCGCCGCGCGGCGCGGAGGCCGCGAACGATGTCGTTCACATCACGTCGGCCAAGAACGCGTCGATCAAGCTTGCCAAGGGAAAGCCGAAAACGGTCAAGACCGACGTGCCTTTCTACGAGATCGTCATCGGCGATCCGGAGATCGCCAACGTCAATCCGCTGACCGACCGCTCCTTCTATGTGCTGGGCAACAATCTCGGCACGACCGGCGTGGCCCTGTTCGACGAGAACAAGCAGCTGGTCGGCACGATGGACATCGAGGTCACGCTCGACACCGACCGCCTCGCCAACACCATCCGCGACAGCGTGCCGGGCACGGACATCCAGGTGAGCTCGGCCAACGGCAGGCTGGTGTTGTCGGGATCGGCCGAAGACGCCGTGGCGGCGGAGAAGGCATCCCGGATCGCCACAAATTTTTCCGGCAAGGAAGAGGTCATCAACTCGGTCGACATCTCGTCGTCGCAGCAGGTCCAGCTCAACGTCCGTTTCGTCGAGATCAACCGGCAGGTAGGCCAGGAACTCGGCACCAAGATCGGCGTCAGGTATCTGGGCTCCGACGGCGGCGTTTCGTTCAACTCCAGTCCGTCTGCCTCGACAGCCGTTCCGGCGGGCCAGATCATCGGCGCCCTGTTGACCAATGGCGTGTCGATCGATGTCGCCATCAAGGCGTTGGAAGATCGCGGCGTCGCACGCCGGCTGGCCGAGCCCAACCTGATCGCGCGCTCCGGCGAAAGAGCGAGCTTCCTGGCAGGCGGCGAGTTTCCGATCCCGGTCTCCGAAGAGGACAACAAGATCACCGTCCAGTACAAGAAATTCGGCGTCAGCCTCGACTTCACGCCGACCGTGCTGGCTGACGGCTTGATCAGCCTCGATATCGAACCGGAGGTCTCCTCGGTCGATAAGTCCGCCTCGTACAATTTCGGCAATATCTCCATTCCCGGTTTCGTGGTTCGCCGCGCCCGCACCTCGATCGATCTGAAGAGCGGCCAGAGCTTCATGATGGCCGGGCTGCTGCAGAGCGAAAACGACATGACCCAGCAGCGCGTGCCGGGCCTCGGCAAGTTGCCGATTCTTGGGCCGCTGTTCAGCTCCAGGGCGTATCAGCGGCGCGAGACCGATCTGGTGATCATCGTTACGCCTTTTCTGGTCCAGCCGATCGATCCTTCCAAGAAGCCGCTGGTTCCCACCGACGGCACGATGGCGGCCAGCAATGTCGACTACTTTCTGGGCAATGTGGAGGAGGTGAAGGCCGGCGCTTCACGCAACGCGCTTATGCCGGCCGCGCCAGTCGCCTCTGTCGGCCACTTCCTCGACCTGCCGAAGGAATGAACATGAGCAAGCTTTCGATACCCGGCATGGTCGCCATCCTCGCGTTCTGCGGCGGCTGCGCCACCGAGGAGACAGCCCGGATGGATGGCCTGACGATAGGCGGCGGCAACGCCGTGGCGGCCAATTCGGCGATGCAGATGGTCGATCCGTGGCCGCGCGGCGTCGAGGACACCGAACTGATCGTGCCAGCCGACCCCGGCCAATACAGGACCGAGGAAGCCGCCGCCGTCGCTGCGGAGCGGGTCGACAGCTCGATCGATGCCGACAAGTGACAAATCGGATAAAGCGACATGGCCGCCAACAGTAAAAGCAAGCGCATCCTCCTGGTCTCGACCGACAAGGCGTTCCTGCAGGACACCAAGGCGGCGTTCGCCTCGTCCGAGCAGATCGAGCTGGTCGTCGTCGAGAAGAATGTCGGCGAATTACGCGCCGAGATTCAGGAAGCCGAATGCGCTGCCGTCATCATCGACATGGACGCGGCGAAACTCGAGGACATCGAGGCGCTGCAGCGCATAACGCGCCGGCTGGAAGGCCGCGCGCCGATCATCGTCGTAACCCAGGAATTCAACGCTTCCGCGGTGCGCATCCTGGTGCAGCTTCAGATCGCCGACTTCCTGGTCAAGCCTATCACCACCGCCGACCTGGTCCGCTCCTCGCTTCGCGCGCTACAGGGACCGGGCCGCGAGGAAAACACGGAATCGCAGATCTACACGTTCATGCCGGCCGCAGGCGGCGTCGGCACCACCACGCTGACCCTGCAGACGGCCTTCCAGTTGCATCAGTCGCTGGCCCGAGGAACGTCGACCTGCGTGGTGGACCTGAATTTTCAGCAGGGCTCCTGCGCCGAATATCTCGATCTCGAGCCTCGCTTCGACATCAACGAGATCGAAAACCAGCCCGAACGTCTCGACCGCCAGCTTCTCGACGTCATGCTGTCGAAGCATTCGAGCGGCCTTTGCGTGCTTGCGGCGCCCACCCGGCCGTCGGAAATGCGCTCGTTCAACACCGATGTTGTGGTGCGCGTGCTCGACCTCGTCTCGGCCTATTTCGACAATGTCGTCATCGACATGCCGCGCACCTGGTTTCCGTGGACCGAGACCGTGCTGCTCGGGTCCAACAAGCTCTACATCGTGGCCGAGATGACCGTGCCGTGCCTGCGCCACACCCAGCGGCTGATCCAGGCGGTGTACGAAACCGCCGGCAAGGAGGTGAAGCCGAACGTCATCGTCAACCGCTTCGAGCAGCGCATGTTCGACACAGGGATCAAAGCGGCGGACGTGCAGGAGATACTGGGCGAGCATTTCGTCGGCGGCATTTCAAACAATTACCGGCTGGTGCGGGAGGCGGTCGACCGCGGCGTGCCGCTGCATGAGATCGATCCCAACGCCAACGTCGTCAACGATCTGAAGCGGATCATCCTGCCGGAAGAGGCGGTCGCGCCGGCGAAGAAGCAACGCTCGCTGTTCGGCCTCGGCAAGGGATTTTTGAGGAAAGCCGGATGAAGAGCCGTTTCTCCGCACTCCAAAAGCGGGACGCAAGGCCCGAGCGCCCGCTCGAGCTCGGTCGCGAGCCAGCATATGGCGGTCGTGATCCCGACGACGCGCCAGCCGGCGCCGCCGAAGGCCGAGGTCGGGCCGGCAAAGCCGATAAAGGTGCTGGACGCGCGCGTGCGCATCCACCGCATGCTGATCGAGGAGATCAACCTTGTGGCGCTGGAGCGCCTGCCGCGGGACGAGATGCGCCGGCAGGTGCATGAATTCGTGTCGGAGAAGACCCGCCAGGAGCGGCTGGCGATCAATGTCGCCGAACTGGACTCGCTGGTCGACGACATCGTTGACGAAATGGTCGGCCTCGGCCCCCTGGAGCCGCTGCTCAAGGACCCGACCATCAACGACATCTTGATCAACGGCCACCAGAACTGCTTCGTCGAGCGGCGCGGCAAGCTCGAACAGGTGCATATTCCGTTCAAGGACGAGGCGCACCTGCTGCGCATCGTCAACAAGATCGTCGCGGCGGTCGGGCGGCGCGTCGACGAATCCCAGCCCATGGTCGATGCGCGCATGCTCGACGGCTCGCGCTTCAACGCGGCCATCCGCCCTGTCGGCGTCGACGGCCCGCTGGTCTCGATCCGCAAATTCTCGAAGAACAAGCTTGGCCTGCACAAGCTGGTCGAGTTCGGCGCCATCACCCAGAACATGGCCGAAGTGCTCGCCGCCGCCGTGCACGCCCGCAAGACCACGATCATTTCGGGCGGCACCGGCACTGGCAAGACGACGATGCTGAACGCTTTGTCCGCGTTCATCCCCGAGGACGAGCGCCTGATCACCATCGAGGACGCGGCGGAACTGCAATTGCAGCAGCCGCATGTCGCGCGCATGGAGACGCGGCCCGCCAACATCGAGGGCCATGGCGAACTGAAGCAGCGCGACCTCGTCAAGAATGCGCTGCGCATGCGTCCCGACCGCGTCATCCTCGGCGAGTGTCGCGGCGAGGAAGCGTTCGACATGCTTCAGGCGATGAACACCGGCCATGAAGGCTCGATGGCGACGATCCACGCCAACACGCCGCGCGACGCGATCAGCCGCCTCGAACAGATGCTCGGCATGACCGGCATGCCGATGACGGTGCAGTCGATCCGCAGCCAGATCGCCAGCGCGCTGGACATCATCGTTCAGCTCACCCGCCTTTCCGACGGCAAGCGCAAGGTGACCAGCGTCGCCGAGGTGACCGGCATGGAAGGCGACGTCATCCAGATGCAGGAGATCTTCAAGTTCGTGCGCACCGGCATGGAGGCGGACGGCACGATCCTCGGCCACTTCGAGGCGACGGGGCTGCGCCCGCGTTTCCTGGAGGACATGAAGGCCATGGGCATCGAGTTTCCGGGCAGGTATTTCGAGCCCGGGCGGCCGCTGGAGTAGCCGCATGTTCGAGGGCTTCAGCGCCATTTACGCAATCTATGCCGGCGCCGGCCTGACCGGAATCATGATCGCCGAGGCGTTCTACCTGCTCTATGCCGGGCACAAGGACCGCCGCGCGGCGATAAACCGCCGCGTCAAGCTGCAGGACAAGAAGCTCAGCCAGGAACAGGTCCTGATTCAACTCCGCAAGGAGCGCGGAGTTGGCGAAGGCACAGGGTTGTTCTCGCTGGACCGTTTCCGCGCGCTGCGAACCCAGTCCGGCTTGATCGCTCCGCTCCCGAAATTCCTCGGCATCACCACCGGCGGCGCGGCGCTGCCCGTGCTGGCCGCGATATGGAACGGGCTGCCCTTCATGTTCTCGCTCGCCGCCTTTCCGCTTTTGTGCCTCGCTATTCCGATCATGGCGCTGCGGTTCCTGCGCAAGCGCCGGCACAAGATGTTCGGCATGCAACTGCCCGAAGCGCTCGAATTGATCACACGCAGCCTGAAGGCCGGCCACCCGGTTCCCGTGGCCATCGCCATGGTCGCCCGCGAAATGCCCGATCCCATCGGCACAGAATTCGGCGTCGTCGCGGACGAGGTGACCTACGGTTCCGATCTGGTTTCGGCGCTGCATTCCCTGTTCGAGCGCGTCGGGCACGAGGATCTGCCGCTCTTCGTTACCGCGGTGTCGATCCAGAGCAGCTCCGGCGGCAATCTGCGCGAGATTCTCGACGGCCTTTCGTCGGTTATCCGCGAGCGGGGCAAGCTCCGGCGCAAGGTGCGCGCAATTTCGACCGAAGGGCGCATGTCGGCCTACATACTGACCGCCGTGCCGGTGCTGCTGATAACCGGCATAATGGTGCTGATGCCGCACTTCTATGAGAGCGTCTGGGGCGAACCGCTGACCTGGTACCTGCTTGGCGGCTCGATCGCATGGCTGCTGCTCGGCAATGCGATGATGTTCAAGATGTCGAACGTCAGGTTCTGATGGAAAACCTGGTTGCCACCCTCGCTGCCCTTCGGCCGACGTCGCTGGCGCCCTTGGCCATGCTGTTGCTGGCGCTGGGCGCCGTGGCGATGGCGTGGCCGCTGCTTGCCCGCCGCGGCGGGCGCAGCGACGTGAAGCGCCGGCTCAAGGTAGAGACGGCCGTTGCGGCCTCGCCCGTTTCGGAAGCGCCGAAGAAGAAGCAGAGAGCCGTTCGCGAAAAGGCGATGAAGACGGCGCATGATTTCTACGCCAAGAGCGATCCGGAGAACGTGGCGAGACTGCGCATGCGGCTGATCCAGGCCGGGCATATGGATCCGTCGGCAGTCGGCAAGTTCTTCCTCATCCGGTTCGCGGGCTTTGCCGTCGGGGCGGTAGGCGCATTCCTGGCGGACCAGTGGATGGGCGGCGATTCCACCGCTATGAGCCGCTGGACCTTCGTCGTCATGGCCGGAGGCGCCGGATATTTCTTTCCGGGGCTGGCGCTGACCCGGCAGATCCACCTGAAGATGCGCGAATACCGCAACGGCTTTCCGGACTTCATGGACCTGATGATCGTCTGTTCGGATGCCGGCATGACCATGGAGGCCGGCATAGAACGCGTCTCCAAGGAACTGTTCATCACCTATCCGTCCCTCAGCCAGAACCTCACGCTGGTTTCGCTGGAGTTGAGGGCGGGCCGCAGCCTGGACGATGCGCTGAAATCGCTGGCCGACCGGCTTAGCCTGGACGAGGTGCGCTCATTCGCGACGCTCCTGCAGCAGTCGAAGGAACTCGGGACCAGCCTGTCGGGCGCGCTGCGCGTGTTTTCCGACGAAATGCGCCACAAGCGCATGTCGATGGCCGAGGAAAAGGCGCACGCGCTGCCGGCCAAGATGTCGGTGCCGGTCACGGTCTGCATCCTGCCGGTCGTGCTGATGATCGCCGTCATCCCCATCATCGTGAAGATGACGACGCTCAGCGACTGAGCGTGGTTAACGCTCTGTATTAGATGTTCCTAATTTTAAGCATGCTTCGGCACGTTGATTTAACGGGTCGCATGTAATGTCGTTCATGGACAACGACCCGGCAAACGGGCGCTACGGACGGGGCAGATGCGTCATATCCACATAACGGCAACGGCCGTCATCGTTGCAGCGGTTGCGCTCGCATCCGGCTGCACGTCGAGCAAGATCGACAAGACTGAGACGACATCGATTGGGCCGGTCGCCCAGGACATCAGCGAAAGTGACCTGACCGCCGGCAAGACCCAGTTCCGCGAGGCCAATTACGGGCTTGCCGAAAAGCATTTCCGAAAGGCGGTCGAGCTTCGCGCCGACAATGCCGAGGCCTGGATGGGATTGGCCGCCTCCTATGACCAGCTTGGCCGGTTCGACTTCGCCGACCGCGCGTATGATCAGCTTCTCAGGGTCGCGGGGCGCAAGGCGCAGGTGGTCAACAATATGGGCTATTCGCAGCTGCTGCGCGGCAACAAGAAAAAGGCGCAGGCCCTTCTTCTGGAAGCCAAGGGCGGTTTGGCCGATGCGACCGTCGTGGACGCCAACCTAGCCCTGCTGAAGAAATCGTAGCGGCTGTCCCATCCCGACCGTTTCGGGAAGACCTCATCAGCCCGCCGGCCGGATCAATCGGACCGGCGCTCGGCGAACTGTGCGCCATCCAGCGATGACGGCAGGCACGGCAAGTCGGTATCGGGGCAGAGCTTGACCTCCTCTATTGTCGCCACCGGGCGTTCCGGCGCGCCCCTGTCCTGCAGGCCGAGATAGGTCAGGCGTACCGTTTCGGGCTGCCTGATGTCGCCGAACAAATGAAACGATAGAAGAACCGCAGCCGCCAGGACCGTTCCCGACAGGGTGGCTTCGAAAAGGCCGAATTGCTGTTTTGGCCGCGGATACATGCTCGGCTCGAAGGTTGAAACGCTCCCATCAAAAACTGCTTCCGGCGTCGGGAGTTCCGAATTTAATCAATCTAGCCGCAATCGAACGCATGACCCGCGGAGGCCGGATGGAACGCTCCGCCCCGGACCGCATTGTTGCTTGAGCCGATCAACCTCGACGAGCAGAATTGCAGCCTCGCCGGCCTGACCGGCCGTTCGTTACTGCGCCCGGCACGGGCATTATGCTTTGGAATTTTCAAAAGGAGAGCGACGATGGAAGACAGTGGCGTGGGTTGGATAGCCGCCATCATCATTGGCGGCATTGCCGGGTGGCTGGCCGAACAGTTCATGAAGAGCAATATGGGGCTCCTCATGAACATCGTTCTGGGCATTGTGGGCGCGATCGTCGCAAACGCGATTCTGGCTGCGGTGGGTGTCAGTCTGGGCGGCTGGATCGGCTATCTGATCGCCGGCTTCATCGGCGCCTGCATACTGATCGCCATCGGGCGTATGTTCAGACGCTGAGAGGCCGTCGAGGCTGATCCCGGAAGATTGCCAATACCGGGGTCATGCTTCCGGTAATCCAGAAAGCTGTGTCACCGCGCAAGCTCCGGGAGGAGGCGGCCGAGGGCTTGCGACGCACGCTCAGGCTGGCGTCTTGTCGCGGGTGGCCATAGCCTTGCGCTTGTCGAACATGCGCACGATGTTATGTCCCAGCCGCTGTGGCGGGTTTTCGGTCACCTGCTGGATGCTGTTGCGCTTGCGCAGTCGCGCGGCGTCTTGCAGCATGCTTCCGGCCCAGCGGTAGATGTTGTTGTCGCGCACGATCTCGCGCATCCGCCGCATGCGCTCGCGCTGCTCGTCCTCGGGCATGGTCAGCGCGCGCAGCATGGCCTCGCCCATGGCGGTCGCGTCGTAAGGATTGACGATGACCGCTTCGAGCAGTTCGCGCGCAGCGCCCGCGAAGGTGCTCAGGATGAGCACGCCGTGCTCGTCGTCCCTCGACGCCACGAATTCCTTGGCTACCAGGTTCATACCGTCATGCAGGCTGCTGACCACGCAGGCGTCGGCGGCGCGATAGACGTTGTAGATTTCCTCCTGGGTGTGGTGCTCAGCCAGCATGATGATCGGCTTGTAGCCGTCGCTTCCGTAGCGCCGGTTGAAGGCGTCGACGAAGTCGAGGCACTCCTGGTGAAGGTGCTGGTAGGCCGGCAGCGTGCCGCGGCTGGGCGCGGCGATCTGCAGGAACACCAGCCGGCCGATCCATTCCGGATGGTTTGTGAACAGCTCCTCGATGGCTTGGAAGCGGTCGACGATACCCTTGGTATAGTCCATGCGCTCGACGCCGACGAACAGCTTGGTGTCCGGCGACAGGCCGAAGCGCTCGAAAACCCTGCGCCGGCACTCTTCCACCGGCGGCTGCGCGGCGAGCGCCGCAGGCGGCCATTCGATGGAGATCGGATAGGAATGCACCAGCGACGTCTGGCCGCCATAGGAAATCGCCGAATGCTCGCGCTCGATCCGGCTTTCCATGAACCGGTCGACGCTTTCCATGAAATTGTTGCAGTGGAATTGGATGTGGAAGCCCACGATCGAACTGCCGAGCAGGCCGTCCAGGATCTGCTCCCGCCACGGGCAGATGCTGAACACCTCCGAATTGGGCCACGGGATGTGCCAGAAGGTGATGATGATCGCTTCCGGAAGTCGTCGGCGGATCATGCGCGGCAGGAGCGCGAAGTGATAGTCCTGTATCAGCACGATCGGCCGCTCGTTGCGGGCCTCCTCGACCACGATGTCGGCGAATTTCTGGTTGACGGCTTCGTAGGTCTCCCAATCCGAAGCCCGGAACAGCGGACGGGTGAATGCGATATGGCAGAGCGGCCACAGGCCGTCATTGGCGAAGCCGTAGTAGTAGCCCTGCAACTCCTCGTCGCTCAGCCACACCCTGCGCAGCGTGTAGGCGGGGTTGCCGGGCGGCACCTGCACGTGATCGTGCTCGTCGACCGTGATCTTGTCGGCCGAGCCGCCGCCATGAGCGATCCAGGTGCCGGCGCAGGCGCGCGTCACCGGCTCCAGAGCTGACACCAGTCCGCTCGCAGGCACGATAAGATCGACCCCTCCGTCCTTCATATTATGGATGTAAGGCTCGCGGTTCGACACGACGATGACCTGCGCGCCGGGCAACTCGGTTCGCAATATCCGGCGCAGCGTGTCCGGCGACCACGAGACGAGCGGGTCGTCGACGGTTCCGCTGTTTTTCTCGAATTCGCGCAGTAACTGGCGCGCCGTCTCGGCCATAGGGCCGGTATCCTGGAAGAGCGGTTCGGACGATCCGTTGAGCGTCGGACGCCATCTCCAAAGCAAGGTTGCGGACAGGGCGATGGCGAGGCCGGAAAGCAGAAGGCTGGTGGCGAGCAGCCCCCACATTCCACCGGGGTATGCTTGCAGAAAACTCGGATCCAGGTCTGTCATAATGGGCGATGGGGTAAGCTTGATGAAAAAGACATGGGTTGATGCTCTCGCGGGGAGAAACAGGTCGCCACGGAGCACCCGGCGCGAACCGGTTCGCGGCATCCTGCAGGACGGGGAACTCCCGGGCAGCCGATCCGTTCCGGAAAAATTTTCTCTCAGGCAGGCCTGCTCAGGTGCGCACAACGAGCGGCGCCAGACCCTCGTGGCGCGTATCGAGATACGCCACCACGCGGTCTCCGACGCGCTGGAACGAAAGGTCCACCTGGTTGGAACCGACACTCAGCCGACGAATGGTGAGATGGTCGATGCCGATCGGCAGGCGCGGCCGGGTGACCTGGATTTCACCGTGCACGCCGTCAATTTCGAGACCTAGGCATGATTGCATCGTCATGAAGACGGAACCCGACGACCAGGCCTGCGGCAGGCAGGCCACGGGATAGGCGATCGGCGCCTCGCTGGGCGCGCGGGTGAAGCCGCAGAAGAGTTCCGGCAGCCGCATGTTGAAATGCACCGCCGCCTCGAAGGTGCCGCTCAACAGCCTGACCAGGCTTTCTCGGACCCCGTAGCGCGCCAGTCCGGCGGCACAGATCGCGGTGTCGTGCGGCCAGATCGAGCCATTGTGATACGACATCGGATTGAAAAGGATCTCGTCGTCGGCCAGCGTCCTCACGCCCCACCCGGAATGGAACGACGCAGACAGGAGTTGATCGCTTACGCGCTGCGCCCGTTCGGGCGACGGCAGGCCGACAAAGAGAAGATGGCCCGCGTTCGACGTCCTGACCCTGCAGGGGCGGCCGTCGCCGTCGAGTGCCAGCGCATAGAACTCCTTGTCCGGCATCCAGAAATGCGTCTCGACCGCTTGGCGCATCTGCTCGGCGCATTGCGTCCAATGCACCGCCCTGCCGACATCCTCTCGCTGCACGGCAAGTTCGGCCAGTCCGCGGTAGGCCGCGAAGACGTAGCCTTGCACCTCGACCAGTGAAATAGGACCCTTGGGTATCGTTCCGTCGGCATGGAAGACCGAATCGAAACTGTCCTTCCAGCCCTGGTTGGCCAGGCCGGATTCAGCGGCCCTCTGATAGGCGACGAAGCCGTTCCCGTTCTGCTGGCCGGCCTCTTCCATCCAGGTGGCCGCCGCGCAAAGCGAAGGCCAGAGAGCGTCGATGAACTCCATGTCGCCGGTTCGGGCCGCATAGGCGCAGGCGAGGTAGATGTAGAGTGGTGTCGTGTCGACGCCGCCATAGTAGCGGCCAAACGGCAGTTCGCGCAGCACGGCCATCTCGCCCTTGCGCGTCTCGTGCATGATCTTTCCCGGCTGCGAGTCGCTGAACGGCGACGTCTCGGTCGCCTGGTGCTGCGCCAGGAACGACAGCACGCCCCGCGCCAGGCCCGGGTTGAGCCACAGCATCTGCAGCGCCGAGATCACGCCGTCGCGGCCGAAGGCGGTCGAAAACCACGGTATACCCGCATAGGGGTAGGGCCCGGTCGGCAGGTCGGTGGTAAGCAGCGCAATATCCGCGCGGGCGCGCGAGAGCCAATCGTTGAACACGCGGCCCGAACTGAATACCGAGGCGCCGTGACGTCTCTTGCCCCGCATGCCGAAGCGCGCCCGGGCGGCGGCGGCGCGGAAACGCTCGCGGCTCGGCGCGGCAGGCCTGTCGGCGCCGACCTCGATGAACAGGGATTCTGCTGCCCCGCTTGGACAGTCGCATCGTGAAATCGGCGCGATCGCCGAGGATCTGCTCCGGCAGCAACGAGAAGGCGATGGTCGAGTGGCGATCGACCTTATCCAGCCCCTCATAGCGCATGCTGACGCTATCTTCGGTGATTTCCACGTCATAGTTCCGACCGCGCTTGCTTCGGATCGAGCCGCGCACCTCGAACATGTCGCGAAAATCGGCGGCGAAGCGCAGCGTCATCGGCACCAGCGCCTCGCGTTCGCTGTAGTTCCAGAGCGTGATGCGCTCGTACATCCGATCCTCCCAGAGGAGGCGCGAGCGCTCGATGTAGATGACGCCTTGCGGGGTGGCGCTGCCGTCCAGCGTGGTCAGCGGCAGGTTCGTCAGGTTGGCGGTGAAAACCATGTTGTCCTGGCTGAGCGAGGCGCCCAGCAGCGAGGGAACGCGCTCGCCGACGAGCAGTCTGAAATGCGACAGCACGCGCGTGTCGTCGCGAAACAGGCCGTCGCCGCTGCCGCGTATATCACCATAGGCGTCGGCCACGATGAAGCAGTCGCCATGCTTCAGCGCGAACTGCCGGTGCGGTTCGCGGGGTGCGGTGTCGTCCAACGACGACAGGGCGATAGCCGGATCGAGTTTGCGCTCGTCGAGCAGGGTCATTGCGCTTCCACCATTTCCATCCGCGCCGCTCTGGCGACTTGCTTGTCTCGGAATCAGACGGCCGCCACGGCCCCAATTCTAGGCCCATCGGACGATCTGTCGAGCAGTCGCGCGTAGATGGCGACATAGTCGCTGGCCATTCGCATGGCCGAGAAGCGCTTTTCGAAAGCCGCACGCACCAGGCTCCGGTCGAGTTTTACCGCCTTGTCCACTGCGGCGACGGCCTCGTCGACCGTATCCACGATGTACCCGGTCACGCCTTGATCGACGATCTCGTGCATTGCGCCGCTGTTCCAGGCCACGACCGGAGTGCCGAACGCCATTGCCTCGATTACCACCAGCCCGAACGGTTCCGGCCAGTCGATCGGAAACAGCAGCGCCGAAGCGTTGCCGAGGAAATCCGCCTTCTGGTCCTCGCCGATCTCGCCCAGATATTCGATCGAGACGCCGTCGATCAGCGGCTCGACCATGTCGTGGAAATAGGCGCGGTCGTCATCTCCTACCTTGGCCGCCATCCTGAGCTTCATGCCGGAGCGGCGGGCGATCTCGATGGCCCGGTCGGGCCGCTTGTCGCGCGAAAGTCGGCCAAGGAATGCGAGATAGCCGCTCTCCGCCTCGCGTCGTGGGATCGGTTTGTAGAGATCGAGCGGCAGGCCGTGATGAACCGTTCCGACCCAGTTGGCTTCCGCCAGCGGCACCCGCTGGCGGTGCGAGATCGAGATCATCGGAAAGCGTGGCCAGCGGCGGTAGGCTCCGGGAAGGTCCTTGTAGTCGAGCCTTCCGTGCGGCGTGGTGACTGTTCTTTCCGGCATATGCTCGAAGAACGGGAAATGCAGGAAATGGCTCAGATGGAAATGGATGATGTCGAATTCGTCGGCCCGCCGGCGAACCTCGTCCAGCATGGCTAGGTGCGCCGCGATCTGCGATTTCAGCGGATACGGATCGAGCCGCAGCGCCTGGTCCCTGACGGGCACGAGCGTCGCGGTGGTCCTTGAATCGCCGCTGGCAAACAGCGTCACCTCGTGTCCGAGTTCCACCAGTCCGTCGATGAGGTATGTGATGATGCGCTCGGTTCCGCCATAATAACGCGGAGGCACGCTTTCAAACAGCGGCGCGACATGCGCAATTCTCATAAAACATTTCCTTTGAAATCCATCCTGTCCGCAGGGCGCGGTTCATCGCCCCACCAGACAGAAAGCCGGTTTCGCGGGGAAAGTTCCATGCCCGGCGCGTCGCATGCGGGCGGGCGACGAGACGCCGCGGGTCGCGACGCGTTGCTGGTTGGGGAGGAAGGCGACCGGCCGCATCTCGTCGGCGCCAAACCAGTGCGGGCGGACTTATGTTCCATCGCAGGCGCGCTCGCATGCCGGGCATTGCGAAAATCCGCGCCAGAAACCAAACTCATTCCATGGCGTTAGGTCATGCGGAGAGCTTGATGGCAGAGACGAAGCTTTCGAAATACCGGTCGAAGCGCGACTTCACCAAGACCGCCGAGCCGAGCGACGCGGCGGACGCGTCTCCGTCTCCGCGTCTCCGCTTCGTCATCCAGAAGCACGCCGCGACGCGGCTGCATTACGATCTGCGCCTCGAACTGGACGGCGTTTTCAAGTCCTGGGCGATCACACGCGGACCGTCGCTTGATCCGCATGACAAGCGCCTTGCGGTCGAGACGGAGGACCATCCGCTCGCCTATGGCGATTTCGAGGGCACTATCCCCAAAGGCCAGTATGGCGGCGGCACGGTGCAACTCTGGGATCGCGGCTACTGGAGCGTCGAAGGCCGCAAGACACCGGAGAAGGCGCTGGAATCCGGCGATCTGAAGTTCACGCTCGAAGGCAAGCGCCTGCATGGAAGCTGGGTTCTGGTGCGAATGAAGAGCGACCGCGACGGCGGTAAGCGCACCAACTGGCTGCTCATCAAGCATCGCGACGCTTTCGCGCGCGAAGGTGACGGCGAAGCGATCCTGAAGGAAGACCGTTCGGTCGCCTCGGGCCGCACCTTGGCGGAAATAGCCAAGGGCAAGGGCAAAGCGCCAAAGCCCTTCATGCTGGCCGGCGATGGCGCCGCGAGCCCGGACGCTGTCTGGAATTCCAACAGGGGCGATGACGAAAAACTTTCGCTCAAGCAGGAATTGCGAAAGCCGGTTACGCGCAAGCGCGGCAAGTCGGCCGCCATGCCCGATTTCATCGCGCCGCAGCTCTGCGAAACCGTAAGCCGCGCGCCGAGCGGGTCCGATTGGCTGCATGAGATAAAATTCGATGGCTATCGCATGCAGTTGCGCGTCGAAGACGGCCGCGCGGTGCTGAAGACGCGCAAGGGCCTCGACTGGAGCGGCAAGTTCGGCGCGATCGCCGCCGAAGGAGATGCGCTTCCCGACTGCATCATCGACGGCGAGATCGTCGCGCTGGACAGCTCCGGCAGGCCGGATTTCAGCGCGCTTCAGGCCGCCCTGTCCGAGCAGGATACAGGCGAACTGGTGTTCTTCGCCTTCGACCTTTTGTTTGAGGGATCGGAAGATTTGCGGCCGCTGCCGCTGACCGAGCGCAAGGCTCGGCTGCAGGAACTCTTGGACGGCAGCGCGGACGAGACGCCGCACATCCGCTTCGTCGAGCATTTCGAAGGCGACGGCGAGGCGGTGCTGCGCTCGGCGAGCAGCCTCGGCCTGGAAGGCATCATCTCCAAGAGGGCGGGCGCGCCTTACCAATCCGGGCGGACTACGAGCTGGACCAAGGCGAAAAGCCGGGAGGGTCAGGAAATCGTGATCGGCGGCTGGACGACGACCAACGGCAAGTTCCGGTCGCTGCTCGCCGGTGTTTTTCACGACGGCCATTTCGTCCATGTCGGCCGCGTCGGAACCGGCTTCGGCCGCGAGAAGGTCGAGAAGCTTTTGCCGAAACTGAAGGCTGTGGCGACGAAGAAATCCCCATTCACCGGCGCCAACGCGCCCGGCAAGGCCCCGAACATCAACTGGGCCAGGCCCGAACTGGTGGCCGAGATCCAGTTCGCAGGATGGACCGATGGTGGCCAGATCAGGCAGGCGGCGTTCAAGGGATTGCGCGAGGACAAGCCCGCCCGCGAGGTGAGGGCCGAAATGCCCGTGCCGGTCGAGCAGACGCAAGCCGCCGAACCGGAGACTAGCGCCAGGCAAGCGGCAAAGCCTGCCGGAGCGCGCGGCAAGGGAGGAAAGCCGATGGTGATGGGTGTCGCGATATCGAACCCGGACAAGGAGATGTGGCCCGACGCTGGCGACGGCGAGCCGGTGACCAAGCTCGACCTCGCCAACTATTTCGAAACTGTCGGGCCCTGGCTGATCGAGCACATCAGGGGGCGGCCGTGCTCCATCATCCGTGCGCCGGACGGGATCGGCGGCGAGCAGTTCTTCCAGCGCCACGCAATGCCCGGCACGTCGAAACTGCTCGAACTGGTCCCGGTCTTCGGTGACAAGAAGCCCTATCTGCAGATCGACCGCGTCGAAGGCCTCGCGGCCGTCGCCCAGATTGGTGCGCTGGAACTGCACCCGTGGAATTGCGAGCCCGGGAAACCCGAAGTGCCGGGCCGGCTGGTTTTCGACCTCGATCCGGGACCGGAGGTCGAATTCGCGGCCATCATAGAGGCGGCTCGCGAGATGCGCGAGCGCCTGGAAGCGCTCGGTATGGTCTCGTTCTGCAAGACCACCGGCGGCAAGGGCCTGCATGTGGTGACGCCGCTGAAGGCGCCGGCCAGGGGCGGCCCCGACTGGAAGGAAGCAAAAGCCTTCGCGCAAGAGGTCTGCAAGCAGATGGCGCGCGACAGCCCCGACCGTTATCTGGTCAACATGGCCAAGAAGCTGCGCACCGGCCGCATCTTCCTCGACTATCTCCGCAACGACCGCATGGCGACGGCTGTCGCGCCGCTGTCGCCGCGCGCGCGGCCCGGCGCCACCGTGTCGATGCCGCTGAACTGGGAGGAGGTGAAGCCGGGCCTCGACCCGAAGCGCTACACGCTACGCACCGCGCCGACGCTGCTCGCCAAGACCGCCGCCTGGAAGGATTACGGCGACGGCGAAAGGCCGCTGAAACCGGCCATCAAGCGGCTCGGCAAGGCGAAGGCGGCCGCATAAGGGCCGGCTGCCGTGCTCTCAGTGGGCGTTGCGTCAACGCCCGCTGGCAAAACCGGTCGTCAATCGCTATTTGCTGGAGAAATGACATCGCTTGCGCGCCGTGCGAAAATTCGGCGGCGCGTCGAAGGAACCGGAAGCATCATGGCAGGCAGGGACACGTTGACGAAAAACCAGTTGCGGGTGCTCGAAAAGCTCGAGGCCGCGACCGGGCCGCTCAGCGCCTATACGCTGCTCGACCAATTGCGCGAAAACGGCTTTCGCGCGCCGCTGCAGGTCTATCGCGCGCTCGACGGGCTGATGAATGCCGGCTTCGTGCACCGCCTCGAAAGCATGAACGCCTTCGTCGCCTGCGCCGAGCCTCACGATCACAGCCATCGCATGATCGCTTTCGCCATCTGCGACAAATGCGGCCAGGTGGCCGAGTTTTCGGACGAGACCGTTGGCAAGAGCCTCGACGCCTGGGTCGGCTCGACCGGCTTCGCCGCCAAGAAGGCGGTGATCGAGTTCCGCGGCACCTGCGCCGCCTGCGCGGCGGTGGCGGCTTAGCAGCTTAGTTCACGCCCAGGGCGCCGAGATTCAGGTCAGGCCGATCCGGAATCGAAGATGGGCACGCCGCGACCATTTGCAGGCCGGCAACCTGAATCCTAGCTAATGCGCCTCGTCCCAATTGTCGGCCGCCCTTGCATCCACCTGCAGCGGCACGGCCAGATTGACGGCCGGCATCGCGGCGCCCGCCATTACCTCGCGCACCACCGGCAGCGTCGCCTCGACCTCTGCCTCCGGCGCCTCGAAGATCAGTTCGTCGTGGACTTGCAGGAGCATGCGGGCCGAGAGCTTTGCTTCGGTGAGGGCGGCGTCCATGCGGATCATGGCGCGGCGGATGATGTCGGCGGCCGAGCCCTGGATCGGCGCGTTGATGGCGGCGCGTTCGTTGAAGGCGCGGTGCTGGGGGTTGGATGAGCGGATTTCCGGGTAGTGCGCCCGCCGCCCGAAGATCGTCTCGACATAGCCTTTTTCGCGGCAGGAGGCCTTCGTCGATTCCATATAGTCCCGGATGCCGGGAAAGCGCTCGAAATAGCGCTTGATGTAATCGCCAGCCTCCTCTCGCGGAATGGAAAGCTGGTTCGCAAGGCCGAAGGCCGAGATGCCGTAGATGATGCCGAAATTGATCGCCTTCGCGCGGCGGCGCACTTCGGAAGGCATACCGGCCACCGGCACGCCAAACATCTCGGAGGCCGTCATCGCGTGGATGTCGACACCGTCGGCAAAAGCCTGCGTGAGTTGCGGGATGTCGGCTATATGGGCGAGTACCCTGAGTTCGATCTGGCTGTAGTCCGCCGAAACCAGCTTGTTGCCCTTTTCGGCGATGAAGGCCGTCCTGATCCGGCGGCCCTCGGCCGTGCGGATCGGGATGTTCTGCAGGTTGGGTTCGGACGAGGAGATGCGCCCGGTCGGCGTCGAGGCCAGAGCATAGGAGGTATGGACGCGCCTGGTGGTGGGGTGGATGTAGTCGGGCAGGGCGTCCGTATAGGTCGACTTCAGCTTGGTCAGTTGCCGCCAGTCGACGATCTTTCGCGGCAGCTCGTAGCCTTCGGCGGCCAGCTCCTCAAGCAGTTGCGCGGTCGTCGACCATTGGCCGGACTTGGTCTTCGAACCGCGCGGCAGGCCCATGCGGCCGAACAGAATGTCGCCGAGCTGCTTTGGCGAGCCGATGGTGAAGCGTTCGCCGGCGACTGCGTATATCTCGTCCTCGAGTGCGGCTGCGCGCTGCGCCAGCTCGCCCGAAAGCCGGCTAAGCATCTGGCGGTCGACGGAAATGCCGCGCTGCTCCATCTTTGCCAGCACCGGCACCAGCGGCCGCTCCAGCCGCTCATAGACCGAGACCAGCCCGTTGGCGACAAGACGCGGCTTCAGCACGCGCCAGAGCCGCATCGCAAGGTCGGAGCCCTCGGTGGCATAGGTTGTCGCGCGCTCGATCTCGACGAAATCGAAGGTGACGAGGTTGCGGCCGGAGCCGACGACGTCCTTGAACGGGATCATGGCATGGCCGAGCCAGCGCTCAGCCAGCGCTTCGATACCGTGGCCGCCATTGCCCGCGTCGAGCACGTAGGAGATCAGCATCGTATCGTCGAAGGGCGCGATGTCGATGCCCAGCCGGTGCATCAGCAGCCAGTCATATTTGACGTTGTGACCGATCTTGAGCACCGACCTGTCGGCCAGCAGCGGATGCAGCGCCGCGAGGGCCTCGTCGAAGGATACCTGGTTCGGCGATCGGCCGCCGCCCAGCAAATCGCCTTCGCTGGAGCGGTGCGCTATCGGCACATAGGCGGCGCGGCCCGGCCGGATGGCGAGCGAGAAGCCGACCAGTCCTGCCTGCATCGGGTCGAGCGACGTGGTTTCCGTGCGAAACGCCGCGGCGCCTGCCTCGCGCGCCTCGGCGATCCAGGCCTGCAAGGTCGCGATGTCGCGGATGCACTCGTATTTCGCCCGGTCGATCTTGGCCGCCATGGCGGCCTCCGCGCGCGATTTGGCGAGCGCGGCGGGGGTAGCGCCCTCCCCCCTTGCGGGGGAGGTGGCGGAGGGGCCTGCCGAAGGTTGCGCGCCCTCGGTGCGCTGCGCAGCCTCCGCCTCCACAGGTAAGAGAACGCCCGCACCCACATCCGGCCCGTGCGCTTCGGCGCCTGTCTGCACGATGATCCGCGCCGCCTCGATCTCGTTCGGCTCCGCTCCTGTCGCCTCGGCAACGCGCCGCGTTAGCGATGAGAATTCCAATGCTTTCAGGAAGGAGATCAGTTTTGGCCCGTTCGGAGGCTGCAGCGCGAAATCGTCCAGCCCGTCGACCAGCGGCACGTCGTTCTTTAGCCGCACCAGTTCGCGCGAGATACGCGCCTTCTCGGCATTGTCGATGATCGACTGGCGGCGCTTGTCCTGCTTGATTTCGCCGGCTCGAGCCAGAAGCGTGTCGAGGTCTCCGAACTGTTCGATGAGCTGGGCGGCCGTCTTGGGACCGATACCCGGCACGCCGGGCACATTGTCGACCGAATCGCCGGTCAGCGCTTGCAGGTCGATCATCTTTGCGGGCGGCACGCCCCATTTCTCGATGACTTCGGGAACGCCGATCTGGCGGTCTTTCATCGGGTCGTACATGGACACGGTCGGGCCGACCAGTTGCATCAGGTCCTTGTCGGAGGAGATGATCGTCGTGTCGGCGCCCACCTCGCAGGCGAGCCGCGCATAGGTAGCGATCAGGTCGTCGGCCTCAAAACCGTCCATCTCGATGCAGGGCAGGTTGAAAGCCCTTGTCGCTTGCCGGATCAGGCCGAATTGCGGGATCAGGTCATCCGGCGGCGCCGTGCGGTTGGCCTTGTACTCGGCGTAAAGCTCGTTGCGGAAGGTTTTGGACGAATAATCGAAGATCACGGCGATATGCGTCGGCACGATGCCTACATCGGTGTTGCGCGCGTCCTGGGTGAGCTTCCAGACCATGTTGCAGAAGCCCAGCACCGCGCCGATCGGCAGCCCGTCCGATTTGCGGTTCAATGGAGGGAGCGCGTGGTAGGCTCGAAAGATGTAGCCGGAGCCGTCTACGAGGAAGAGGTGATCGCCTTTTTGCATGGCGCTAGCCCTAGCGCGGAGGTCCGAAACTGTCCACTTCGAAACATTCGGGCGCATGAATCCGGGTGCACGAAACTGACATTCCGCATCGATCACGCGTTTGTTACGAAACTGTAATGTTGTTGCCCTTGAATCACCACTTTCCGGTTTCCAAATGGTACGCATCGGCGATTTAGCCGAGTCCGGAGTAAGGCCCGTCCCCCGCCTAGACCGGACATAGCGGCAGCCTCATCCCCCTCTCCGGGCTGCCGCTCCATTTTGAAGCAAGCGCCGCCGTGGTTTCCCCCTCCGCCACGGCGGCATTTTTTTTGCCCGCCGGCAACTGCTGCACCAATCTTTCCGGGCTTTTCCTCTCCGTTCCGACACATTAGGGTGCGGCCAGATTCGAAAGGCCCTTGAATGCTGCCGCTATCCCCCGTCCTTGACCGCCTCGACCAGAACCTCCACGAGAGCATTGAACGCCTGTTCGGCCTGCTCCGCATCAAGTCGATCTCCACCGACCCTGCCCTACGCCGCTGAATGCCGCCGCGCCGCCGAATGGCTGGTCGCGGACCTGACTTCGATCGGCTTCGACGCCAGCGTGCGCTCCACGCCCGGCCACCCGATGGTCGTCGCCCATCATGACGGACCGACGCCGGATGCGCCGCATGTGCTTTTCTACGGCCATTACGACGTCCAGCCCGTCGATCCGCTCGAGCTTTGGGAGAGCGACCCCTTCGCCCCCGCGTTGAAGGACATCGGCGGCGGCCGCAAGATCATCACCGGCCGCGGCTCCTCGGACGACAAGGGCCAGCTGATGCTCTTCGTCGAGGCTTGCCGCGCCTACAAGCAGGTCCACGGCAAGCTGCCCTGCAAGGTCTCCATCCTGTTCGAAGGCGAGGAGGAATCGGGCTCGATCTCGCTAAAACCGTTCCTCGAGGCCAATGCGAACGAGCTGAAGGCGGATTTCGCGCTCGTCTGCGACACCGATATGCTGAACGAAGAGACGCCCTCGATCTGCACGTCGCTCCGCGGACTGGTTGGCGAAGAGATCACCGTGAAGGCAGCCAGCCGAGATCTCCATTCGGGAATGTACGGCGGGCCCGCAGCCAACCCGATCCGGGTGCTGGCAAAAATCCTTGCCGACATTCACGACGAGAACGGCAGAATCACCATTCCGGGCTTCTACGACGGGGTCGAAGAGACACCGTCCCAGGTGCTCAAGGCCTGGGAATTGCTGGGGACGACCGCCGAGAATTTCCTCGGGCCCGTCGGCCTGTCGCAACCGGCCGGCGAGAAGGGCCGTTCGGTACTCGAATTGGTGTGGGCGCGACCAACGGCGGAATTCAACGGCATAATCGGCGGCTACACCGGCAAGGGATTCAAGACCGTGATCGCGGCGGAAGCCTCGGCGAAAGTATCCTTCCGCCTCGTCCACAAGCAGGATCCGAAGAAAATACGCGCCGCTTTCAGGGCTTTCGTAGAAGAGCGCATCCCGGCCGACTGCTCGGTCAAATTCCACGAGCATGGCGGCTCGCCGGCGATACAGTTCTCATATGACTCGCCATTCCTGGCCAAAGCCAGGAACGCGCTGTCCGACGAATGGCCCAAGCCTGCCGTGATGATCGGCGGCGGCGGTTCGATCCCGGTGGTCGGCGATTTCCAGAACTATCTCGGCATGGAGTCGCTGCTCGTCGGCTTCGCATTGCCAGACGACCGCATCCACTCGCCCAACGAGAAATACGACCTGTCCTCCTTCCACAAGGGCCAGCGCTCCTGGGCCCGCATCCTCGACGCGCTGACCCAGTGAGGCCTTGATGACCATCCGCTTCCACAGAAACGACCTGCCTGACCTCGCGCATTACAATGTCGACGCCGTAGCCATCGACACCGAAACGCTGGGCCTCAAGCCGCACCGCGACCGGCTCTGCGTCGTGCAGATATCGCCCGGCGACGGTACCGCCGATGTGATCCAGATCGCCCCCGGCCAGACCCAGGCGCCCAATCTGGTCGCCCTCTTGCGCGACGCGAAGGTGACAAAGCTGTTCCACTACGGCCGTTTCGACCTGGCAGTGCTCTATCATGCCTTCGGCGCAATGGCCGAGCCGGTGTTCTGCACCAAGATCGCCTCGCGCCTTACCCGCACCTATACGGATCGGCACGGGCTGAAGGATATCTGCGCCGAACTCATCGGCGTGACCCTTTCCAAGGCGCAGCAATCCTCCGACTGGGCCGCCGAGACGCTGTCCCAGGAGCAGCTCGAATATGCCGCGTCGGACGTGCTCTATTTGCACCGGCTGCGCGACGTGCTGGCGGGAAGGCTCGCGCGGGAAAATCGCATCGAGGAAGCTGACGCCTGCTTCCGCTTCCTGGCGACGCGCGCGAAGCTCGACCTGCTCGGCTGGGACGAGGAAGACATCTTCGCGCACAGTTAGCGGTACGGGCAACCTAGGTTCACCTTAGGTCACGCAGCAATCAAGCAATGTCGACACCATCACCGACTTCACGGTCCTGGACGACACGATCAGGCTGGACGACGCGATCTTCGCCAGCATTGCCGGAACCGGCGTGCTGACCGCGGCGCAGTTCGCCGCCAACGCCACGGGCATGGCACAGGATGCCTCGGACCGCATCATCTACGAGACCGACACCGGCAGTTTGATCTACGACGAGAACAAAAGAGCGGCGCCCACGCGTGCCAAGGAAAAATGCCGTTGTTCATGGGGTTGCCTCGATCTGCCCGCCGCGTGAGCCGTATTGCAGCACCTGGACCTTTTCCAGCGTGATCAGGCCGCTGGTCATCATCGTGTCGAGCGTCGGCAGGAAAGCATTGATCTTGTCCTCGCTGTCGACGATCTCGATCACCAGCGGCAGGTCCTCCGATAGGCGGAGGATCTTTGTCGTGTGCAATCGGCTGGAATGGCCGAAGCCCATGCCTCCCCGCAGCACCGTTGCTCCGGCGAGGTGCATCTCGCGGGCCTTGAGCACGATCGCCTCGTAAAGCGGGCGGCCATCATTCCTGTCGTCCTCGCCGATGAGTATGCGCAGAAGCACCGCCTGCCTTGGTATTTGCATGGGTCAGACTCCTCCCAATCGGTTGAGACGCGACGCGAACATATGGCCGAGCCAGACGGCCCCGAGCCATGTGACGATGGAGACACCGATATTCAGTCCTGCCGCCGGCCAATTGCCGCTCTGCATGAGGAAAAGGGTTTCCAGACTGAACATCGAGAAGGTGGTAAAGCCGCCGAAGATCCCCGTCATGACGAACTGGCGCTGGCGCGTCCCGGCGAAGACGCGTCCGCCTGGTTCTGTAAGGGTGGCATAAAAGCCGATGGCGAAGGAGCCGAGAACGTTCACGAACAAGGTGCCCCAGGGAAAACCCGGGCCAAGATAGGCAAGCGCGGCCATCGAGGCGACAGCCCGCAGGACGCTGCCGATTACGGACCCGATAGAGACGGCCAGATAAAGGATGAAGGTATCGCGGGCCGCCCGCCGTCTGGCCCCGCCTTTCTGCTTCGCCTCCTTGTCAGGCAGCGCCCGCCTGCTAGGCCGCGCTTGGTCCAGTGGCTTCATGGCGCCCCGACCCCCAAAGCGACGAAGCCGGACACATATCCGAGGGCCACCGCGGCCAGGCAGAGGGCAAGGGACAGGATCACGTTTCCACCGGCACGCATGATCTGACCGTCGCGGACGAGCATGAGCGTCTGCAAGCTGAAGGAGGAGACGGTCGTGTAGCTGCCGAGGAACCCGGTGACGGCGAACTGCCATGCGACAGGCATCGGAAAAAAGTCTTCGCCGACCGTACCGGCTGAAATCAAACCGACTGCAAAGGCGCCAGTGATGTTGACGACCATCGTGCCCCAGGGAAAGGTCTCGCCGATGTGGCGACCGACGAAGCCGGACACGAAATAGCGTGCCGGGCCTCCCAGGATGCTGCCGAGCGCGACCCACGCCAAGCCCTGAAGGACGTCCTGCATGCCCGTCTGCCTCCAAGCAATCTTTTAAGGTCATCTTGCCCGAGGGCCGGCGAGGTCCCTTGACCGTATTTCCAAGTCGATGCCTGCGAGCAGCGCATGCACGCGAGCGGCCCCGAGCCGGATGGCCGCAGCCAGCACCATTGCTGCCAGGCTCATCGGGAGTGCCGTGCGCATATAAAGCCCGTCCATCGTCGATCTACCGGTCGCATCCATTCGTTTTGTTGGCGCCGCAATCATTGCTGGCCGTACTGCGACCAGCATGCCCGACAGGCACAGTTGCACCCAGCGCCCCAACGTGACTGGCGTAGTTATCCCGCGTATTTTGGTCGAGTACGGCGACAGGAGCGGCAATAACCAGCCCCGCCGTGGTGCCGGCCGCAGCCGCGACGCCCGCCGTCGCGGTCACGATGTGGTCGCCGAGGCCCAGACGATTGTCGGTCAAAGTCTGGCCGCTCGATAGGCGGGTGCCGATGAGCTGGACGATCTCGGGGGACTCGGCGAATTTGCTATGATGGAGATCGCCGCCCGCCTCGATCTTGGTGAGATCGATGACGGATATGTTGTTGGACGCGAGCTCGGTCTTGTATGGCTCCTGTTCCGGGTCGATTGATCCCAACCGGGCGACATTGCCCCAAACGCGTCGAGACACCGCCAAAGCGCGGTCGTCGCGCGAGACAAAAAGCGTGAATTGCGGGCGAGGTGTTCCCATGTCGGCGATCTGCGATCGGAAGACATCGACATCGACGTCAGGCGCTGCGAGCATCACGTTCTTGAATTTGGGCGGAAGATTGCCGTTGCGAATCGCCATCTGACGCAGCGATTCAAGTGCAAGCCAGTTTCCCATCGAGTGGGCCAGAACCGAAACCTCTTTGACGTCGGGATCACGCGCCAGATACTGAAACAGGTTCTCCAATGCGTTGCGCGTGTAGTTGGTGCTTTCGCGGTCGTAGCCATAGGCGAGCAGACTGCCCCGCGACGGCCAGGTGACCAGCACGGGAACACTGTTCGCTCCTGAATCATGGACAATTTGCGCGAAGCGATAGACCGCGTCCTCGAACCGGTTGTTGAAGCCGTGAACGAAGACGAGCACGCTGCGGCCGGAACTCTTCGCAACGGACTTGCTGAGCCAGCTTTCCGCTCTTTCCCGGCTGACTTCCTCGGCTCTCAGCGTCGCGAAATCGGTCGCCGGATCGGGCGGCAGTTTCCGCGGCCAGGCGACCTCGCCCACCTTGCGAACATTGTCAGGCGGTATCGACACAGTGATTTCAGCGAAGGCCGGCGCGGCCCCGCGTTCGCCGCTGAACATTTCGCCGGGGTTCGACGCACGGCCGCGGGTCGTGGCGACGAGCATTTCGACGCTGCTGGCGGATGGTGACGTATCCGCCACCGGCGACAGCACGCCGGTCGGCCGGCTGGCGCATCCGGCGAGAATGACCAGCGCCGACATGGCGAGAAACCAGAACAAATGCGGCGGCCGTTTTAGGCGAGCGGTAAAGCTTTCAATCGACATAGACGACGACATAGCTGGCCCCCGATGGCTGGTAGTTGTCCCGCCGCATCGCCAGACAAGCGTGCCGTAGACCGTCACCCGCGCGCACCCGGCAGGCAACGCTGAAGCTGGCGCCGTTGAGCGACGGCGCCGTGTCCAGTTTCCGAACTCTACCGAATAACCCCGGCCTTGTCTGCCGATTCGTCGCGAGGCGCTGGATATCCCACGACGCATGATCGCGGCGCGCCCCCGATAATATCGGTATTCGGCAAGGCAACAAATTATGCGGCAGCAGCAAACCAGCTGCAATCCCAAGTGATTGTCAGGCTTGTTGATCTATGCAATGTTTTTGGGGTCTTGAGGCAGACTGGCAGACCCTATTCTCGGTGCCGGAAATCTCAAATAATGCAACCGCCCGCGACGTAGTGTCTGGCCACTCGAGGTGCCTCAATTGGCCACTTGGGAGGAGGATACCGTGATCAAGAAACTTGCTTTCGTTTTGTCATGCGCTGGCGTCTTTTGCGTAGCGTCCGCCTTTGCGCAGGACACCAATCTCGAGAAACTTGGCGGCTTCAAGACTACCGGCACGCCGATGATGGAGCCAATTCCGCAGACCGGCGAAAACGCCGAAGCCCTCAAAGCCATCGCTGCGAAAATCAAGGTTCCGGACGGCTTCAAGATCGGCCTTTATGCCATCGTTCCCGATGCGCGCCATATGGCGGTGGGGCCACAGGGTGTGGTGACGTTCGTCGGCACCCGCAAAGAGCTGGTCTATTCGATGACCGACCGCAACAAGGATCGCGTCGCCGATGATGTGAAGGTTTTCGCGCCTTCGATCAAAATGGCAGTGCCGAACGGCGTTTGTTTCTCGCGAGATGGCCACCTCTATCTCGCCGAACAAAACCGCGTGCTATGGTTCCCGGCCGCCGAATTCTTCTATGAAGGCCCGGATGTCGCGGCGTTCGACATCGTGAAGCAGGGCGAGCTTATCCCGGCATCCGACGAGAGCTTCAATCACACGGCCAGAACCTGCCGCGTTGGGCCGGATGGCCGCATCTATATTACCATCGGCCAGCCCTTCAACGTGCCGGCGCCCGAAATACTCCCTGAATTCGAGAAGCTGGGTATCGGCGGCATCATCAGCATGAAGCAGGACGGTACCGATCGGAAGATCCATTCGCGAGGAATGCGCAACCCGCTCGGTCTCGATTTCAATCCAAAGGACAAGACGCTCTGGGTGAACGACAACCAGGTCGACGGCATGGGCGACACCATCCCGCCGGGCGAAATGAACCGTGTAACCGGGCCGGACCAGAATTTTGGCTTCCCCTGGTATGGCGGCGGCAAGACCCGTACCGTCGAGTACAAGGATGCCACGGTGCCCGAAGGCGTGATCTTCCCTGAGGTCGAGCAGGACGCTCACGCGGCCGACCTCGGCCTGTCGTTCTATACCGGCAAGCAATTCCCCGAGAAATACCGGGGTGGAATCTTCTCGACCCAGCACGGTTCCTGGAATCGCGTGGACCCGGTGGGCGCTCGGGTAATGTTCACCGCGCTCAAGGAGGACGGCACGGCGGCCAAGACGGAAGTGTTCGCAGAAGGCTGGCTGAACGAGAACGGCGAGTATCTCGGCCGTCCCGTCGACGTGCAGATGCTCAATGACGGTTCGTTGCTGGTGTCCGACGATCTGGCTGGGGCGGTCTGGCGTATTTCCTACGGCGATTAAATGGACTTCGCCATGCGGCGGGCTTCTGCCTGCCGCATGCTCATTTCCCTATGGACAAGGAGTTTGAGGTGCGGGGCTTTGTCGTAAGTCTGGCTGCTTTCTTTGCCTGTTCGACCGCTGCGGAAGCGGCAGGTGATGCCGTTTCCGGCAAAAAGGTCATGCTGAAGTGCCAGGTTTGCCATGGCAAGGATGGCCTCGCCAAGCTGCCCGATGCGCCGAACATAGCTGGCCAGAAGGAGGCTTATCTCTTCAAGGCGCTGATGGCCTTCAAGGCCGGCGAGCGCAAGAACGAGCAGATGACGATCGTGGTCAAGGGCCTGAGCGACGAGGATATAGCGAACGTCGCCGCCTACTACTCATCGATCAAGATCACCGTTCAGGTTCCGCCATAAGTCAATCCTTGCCATTGCCTAGACCGCGACCGTATCCCACCGTTCACCCGAAAGTTTCGCGTGACATCGCAAGCGGTGCGCAATCCGAAACGTCGCCATTCCCCGCACGGCTGCGATAAATGCCGCGGGACAGAAATGCTGCGTCCCTGTTTTTAAGCGGGATTTTTCACTGCAACCGCCGTAGCATGGTGCAAGTTGTGGACGAGATGCCCAGACAGCTCTCCCATCCAGGCGCGAGTCGCTAAGTGAATACCGCGGGAGGACGGCATGAGCGCGAATATATTCAGGTTGAAGCTGCCCTTATCCGCGATGCGCTGGATAGCGGCGCTGTCATTGGTCTGGCTGACGGTGCTGGGCGGCGCGTCATTTGCGCAGAGCGAACAGCCCGCGGCGGCTCCGCCCAGCGAGAAGATCCAGGAACTGATCCGGCTTCTGGACGATCCCGAGGTCCGCGCTACGCTGGAAGCCGCACGAGCACCAGCCGCCGCCAATCCGGACGCGCCGGCTGCGGAGGAGATCGCAGCCTGGGAAAGCGGCATACGCAAGCATTTCGTCGACATGCGAAACGCACTTCCGCGCATACCAGTCGAGGTCGCCAACGCGATGCTGATCGTGCGGACGCAGATCAACAACGATGGCTACGGCACCGTCCTCGTCCTGTTCGCCGGTTTGCTTGCGCTCGGCTTCGGCGCGGAATGGCTGTTCAGGCGGACGGTATTGGGAAGGCGGCAAAGCGGCGATGGGAAACCGTACAGGGCGGAGCCGGCGCGCCGTGTAAACCTTGCCGCCAGCCTGCTTTCAGAGATCGCGCCGGTATTCGTGTTCGCCCTCGTCAGCGTCGGCGTCTTCCTGGCCTTCTCCTGGGCTCCCTTGCTGCGCCTCGTCGTTCTTACATTTCTGGTCGCATTCATAATCGCGCGGCTGGTCATCGCGATCGGTCGCATCCTGCTTCGCCCCCATGCCGCTGCCGGCGAGGCAGAGCCCGGCGAGTCCGCCAGACTGATTTCAATGAACGATGCCGAGGCGCACTTCTGGTTCCGGCGCCTTGTTGTCTTCATCGGTTACGTCATGGCTGGCTGGGCCGTACTCAGCCTTCTTCCGATGCTGGGTTTTTCGCCGGATGTGAAAACGCTTCTCTCCTATCTGGCCGGGATCGGCCTGCTGCTGCTTGCGATCGAAGTGGTATGGCGTCGCCCGGGCGGCCTGCCGGCGACACAGGGCGTCCACACGCGAAACTGGCTGCTCAGCATCTACCTGATCGTTCTGTGGGGGCTTTGGGCCGCCGGCCTGAACGGCCTCTTGTGGCTTGGCGTTTACGCCCTGCTGCTGCCCCTCCTGTTGTCCGTGACGGGCCAGGCGGCGCAGTCCGTCGCGGAACGGCAGGGCGCCGCCGGCACGGCGAATTCGTTCCGGACCGTGCTGATGGTGCGCGGCGCGCGTGCGCTGGTGATCCTGCTCGCCGTGCTATGGCTCGGCCTGATCTGGCGCCTTAACCCCAATGCCCTGACCGAAGGCGATTCGCCCACCAGCCGGATCCTGCGCGGCCTGCTGCACGGCGTCGTGATCCTCCTCGTCGCCGATCTCCTCTGGCACCTTGCAAAAGCCTATATCGCCCGAAAGCTCGAAGGGGCGACCGTGGACGGAACGGTCAGCCCGGAGGAGGCGGCGCGCCGGGGCCGCCTGCGCACATTACTGCCCATCTTCCGCAACCTTCTGGGAGCCGTGCTCGGAACTGTGGCGGTGCTCACCGTCCTGTCCGGGCTCGGGGTGCAGATAGGGCCGCTGATCGCCGGCGCCGGTATATTCGGCGTGGCGCTCGGATTCGGCTCGCAGACGTTGGTCAAGGACGTTCTCAGCGGCGTATTCTACATGCTGGACGATGCGTTCCGCGTCGGAGAATACATCGAAAGCGGCAGCTACAAGGGGACAGTGGAATCGTTCAGCCTGCGCTCTGTCAAGCTGCGCCACCACCGCGGTCCGGTGTTCACGGTGCCGTTCGGCTCGCTCGGCGCGGTGCAGAACATGAGCCGCGACTGGGTCATCGACAAGTTCAGGATACGCGTGCCGTTCGACACCGACATCGCCAAGGTGAAAAAGCTGCTCAAGGGCATCGGGGCCGAGTTGAAGGCGGATCCGGAACTGGGGCCCGAAATCCTCGAGACGGTGAAGATGAAGGGCGTCGAGGAGATCGGCGATTTCGGCATCCAGCTGAGCTTCGCCTTCATGGCCAAGCCCGGGCACCAGTCAGTCGTGCGGCGGCGTGCTTACACCATGATCCAGCAGGCATTCGCTGCGAACGGCATCCAGTTCGCACAGCCGACCGTCCAGGTGGGAGGCGACGACAAGCAGGCCGCCGCTGCCGCGGCGACCGCCAGCGCGCTGGCGCGCAAACCCCCGGTCGAGGTCGTGGCGGATAGGTGATGCGGCGACCGATACCGGCGCCTGCGGGGATGGCCCAGCATGCCCGCGCCAGCAGGGCGCGGGTATCTTCGGCGGGCTAGAAGTCCATGCCGCCGCCGGCAGGCATCGGCGGAGCCGAGGCTTCCTTCTTCGGCTTCTCGGCGACCATCGCCTCCGTGGTCACCAGCAGGCCGGCGATGGAAGCCGCATCCTGCAGCGCCGTGCGGACCACCTTGGCCGGATCGATGACGCCCTGGCTATAGAGGTCTCCGAACTCATTGGTCTGCGCATTCCAGCCGTAAGAGAACTCGGCGTTCTCGCGCAGTTTGCCGACGATGATAGAGCCTTCGGCCCCGGCATTCTCGGCGATCTGGCGGACAGGCGATTCGATCGCCTTCCGCACGATCTCGACGCCGGTCTTCTGGTCGGGATTGTCCACAGTCACGCTGTCCAGTGCTTTGGCCGCGCGCAGCAGCGCCACGCCGCCGCCAGGCAGCACGCCTTCCTCGACGGCCGCGCGGGTGGCATGCAGCGCGTCGTCGACACGGTCCTTTCGCTCCTTGACCTCAATCTCGGTCGAGCCGCCCACGCGGATCACGGCAACGCCGCCCGCAAGCTTGGCGAGCCGCTCCTGCAGCTTTTCGCGGTCGTAATCCGAGGTCGTCTCCTCGACCTGCGCCCTGATCTGGCTAACCCGGCCCTGGATTTCGGTCTTGGAGCCGGCGCCGTCGACGATCGTGGTGTTTTCCTTCTCGACGACGACTTTCTTGGCGCGGCCGAGCATCTCCAGCGTCACGTTCTCGAGCTTGATGCCCAAATCCTCGCTGATCGCCGTGCCGCCGGTGAGGATGGCAATGTCCTCGAGCATGGCCTTGCGACGGTCACCGAAGCCCGGCGCCTTGACGGCCGCGACCTTGAGGCCGCCGCGCAGCTTGTTGACGACCAGCGTGGCCAGAGCCTCGCCCTCGACATCCTCGGCGATGATCAGCAGCGGCTTGCTGGACTGGACCACCGCCTCCAGCACGGGAAGCAGCGCCTGCAAATTCGACAATTTCTTCTCATGGATCAGCACATATGGCTCTTCCAGATCGACGCGCATCTTGTCCTGGTTGGTGATGAAGTAGGGCGAGAGGTAGCCGCGGTCGAACTGCATGCCTTCCACGATTTCGAGCTCGGTCTCGGCGGTCTTGGCTTCCTCGACGGTGATGACGCCTTCATTGCCGACCTTCTGCATCGCCTCGGCAAGGAACCGGCCGATTTCGGTATCGCCATTGGCCGAAATGGTGCCGACCTGCGCGATCTCGTCATTCTTGGTGACTTTGCGGGCGTTGGCCTTGAGCTCGGCGACCACGGCCTCCACGGCCTTGTCGATGCCGCGTTTCAGATCCATAGGGTTCATGCCGGCGGCAACGGCCTTCGCGCCTTCCCTGACGATCGCTTGAGCCAGTATGGTCGCGGTGGTCGTTCCGTCGCCGGCGATGTCGCTGGTCTTTGAAGCGACTTCGCGGACCAGTTGCGCGCCCATGTTCTCGAACTTGTCCTCAAGCTCGATTTCCTTGGCGACGGTGACGCCGTCCTTGGTGATGCGCGGGGCGCCGAACGACTTGTCCATGACGACATTGCGGCCCTTCGGGCCAAGCGTCACCTTGACGGCGTTGGCAAGAATGTCGACGCCGCGCAGCATTTTCTCGCGCGCGTCGGTGTGGAATTTCACTTCCTTGGCAGCCATTGGATCACTCCTTCAATTAGGCAGCTTTCATTGACTGGTTGGTTCGCCGTCAGAGACCGTCAGGCGGCGCTCTTCATTTCAGCTGTCTTTTCGATCACCCCCATCACGTCGCTTTCCTTCATGATGAGCAGATCCTCGCCATTCAGCTTGATCTCGGTGCCGGACCATTTGCCGAACAGGATACGGTCTCCGACCTTCACATCGAGCGGCTGAAGCTGCCCAGCTTCGTTGCGCGCGCCGGGTCCGGCGGCGATGACTTCGCCTTCCTGCGGCTTTTCCTTGGCGGTGTCGGGAATGATGATGCCTCCAGCCGTCTTTTCGTCGACCTCGACGCGGCGGACCAGGATACGGTCATGCAATGGACGGAACGTCATGTTGTTCTCCTCATGGACAAACAGACCGAGATTCCTGCGCCAGACCGGCAATATCGGTCGGCGCGAGGAGCTGCGACCCTTATTCAGGCATCGCGCAAATATCGAATTAGTTTGGAAATTTTCAGGTTCAATAGGGACAAACAGAAATTTTGGCACTCGCACCGTGCGAGTGCCAACGCACCATCGCAGCGCCCCGAAATCAAAGGGAGCCGGTTAGCCATTGCGGGGCCAACCGCTTCCGCACCGGCGGAATTCAACGGACTTATTCGGCCTTATTCGGCGGCCTCGCGCACGGGGATCAGGCGCCGCCCAACCTGCTGCAGATGCAAGCGCATGGCCGCGGCCGCGCCGCCGAGGTCGCGGTCGGCGATAGCCTCTACGATGCGCTCATGGTCGGCGAAGCTGTGGTGGTCGGCCGGCGGCCGCGCGCCATCGGAGCGAAGCCGGCCCCACACGACGGTGCGGCGCACTGCGTTCAGGACGTCGAACAGGCCGAGCAGCACATTGTTGCGGCTCGCCTGCGCGATCTGCCGGTGGAGCAGGTTGTCGAAATTCTCGTACTGCCGCCAGGTGGCGGCTTCGCGCGTCTGCGCCAGCGATTGCCGCATCGCGGCGATATCGGAGAGCGTGGCGTGAAGTGCGGCCTCGCGCGCGATCTCCGGCTCGATGATCAGGCGCGCGCGCATCACGTCGGCCGGGTTGGTGCGGCCGGCGATCTCGGAAATGCCGATCGTCTCCTCGACCGGGCCGCTGCCGACGAAGGTGCCTTTGCCGACGTGGCGCCAGATGCGGCCGTCCTTCTCCAGCACTGCCAGCGCCTTGCGCAGATCGCCGCGCGACACGCCGAGGCTCTCGCACAGTTCCCGCTCCGAAGGCAGCCGGCTTTCGCCCGAAAGGTCCATCTGCGCGAGATAAGCCTGAAGCTGCACCAACGCGGCATGGCCGCCATTCCCGCCAACATCCATCGATTTAACCAATTCGCGCATTGATTCCCATTGCTGGTGTTAAGACGATTGGTCCAAGGCGTCAATATCCAGAACTTGCGTTGTTGCAGGCGGATTACGACAGATTCATCCTTGACCAATTCCCGCCGGAGGCTTAACCAATACCAATATTGGTTACAAAACGGGAGGAATAAAAATGGCCAGCCTGTCCAGACGTACCATCCTTGCAACGGTCTTCGCCGCGGCCCTGGGAAGCGCGGCGCCGCTGTCGGCGGCAAGCGCCGGCGACATGCGCATCGCGTTCGGCGATCTGCCCGGCATAGAATCCATCCAGACGCTGGCCGCGATCGAGCGCGCCAAGGAGCGCGGCGTCAACGTCGAACTGATCATCCTCAACGACGAAGATCTGGCGACCCAGGCGATCGTTGGCGGCCAAGCCGATGTCGGCATCGGTGCGCCCTATACGCTGATCCAGAAGGTCGGCGTTCCGATCCGCATCTTCGCGCAGATTTCCACGCAGCGCTTCTTCCCGGTGGTCAACGCCGAATTCTACAAGACGTGGAAGGACCTGGACGGACAGGAAGTCGCAGTGCAGGGACGCGGCTCCGGCACCGAGGCCGTCATGAAGCTGATGGCGAAGAACAACGGCATCACGCTCGGCGCGATCAGCTACGTTCCCGGCTCGGAGGTGCGGCGCAACGCGCTGCTGCAAGGAACGCTGAAAGCCTCGATCGTCGATGCGGCCAACCGGCGCGCGCTCGAAGCGGAGGCGCCCGGCAAGTTCATCGTGCTGCCGGTCGAAAACGTCAGCGCATCGGACGAGACGGTGTTCGCCACGGCCGAGTATCTCAAGAACGGCGCCGCAGACGTTGACATTCTGGTCGAGGAGCTGATCAAGACCGGACGCGAGATCACCGAAAATCCCGCCGTCGCGGTGGAACTTCGCAACAAGTACAAGCTTCTGCCGGATCTTGGGGCGGAAGCCGATACGGAAATCACCGAATACTACAAGGAGACGGCGGAGGCCGGCGCGCTCGCGCTTAACGGCGGCGGCGCAGAGGCGGCGGCCGGCGACTTCGCCTTCTTCACCGCGGCAGGCCAGATCGAGGGCGATCCCGCCACCCTCAAGATCGAGGATTTCTGGGACCTCGGGCCAGTCGATCGCGCCGTCGCCAAGCTTGGCAAGAAATAGGCGGCCGGCCTGATGGCAAGCAGCATCAGAACAGAGGGCGAGGCCGTTGGCCTCGCTCCCCCTTCCGGGCGGCGCGGCGAAGCGGCAGGATGGCAAGATCGTCCGATCCTGCTCCGCCTCGTGTCGATCGCGCTTTTTGCAGGCCTGTGGGAGATCGCCGGGCACATCCCCGTCAGCTTCGCTTTTCCGACCTTTTCCGACACGATCATCGCATTCTTCGGGCTGATGGCCGACGGCAGCATGCCGAGCGCTTATCTCTCTACGCTGCAGCCGCTGGTGCTCGGCGTCGTGCTGTCGGCCTTCATTGGCGTCGGGCTCGGCACGCTCTGCGGCTTATGGCGCACCGGCGAATGGCTGGCGATCCCGATCTTCGTCGTGCTGCAGGCGGCGCCGGTCGCGGCCTTCATCCCGATGGTCACCTTCGTCTACGGCATCGGCCTGACCTCCAAGATACTTGCCGTGATGATCCTGGCGCTGCCGGTAATCGTGCTCAACACCTACAAGGCAGTGCGCAACGTCAACGAGTCGCTGCTCGTCATGTGCCGTTCGTTCCTGGGCACACGCTGGCAGACGGTCGCCAAGATCATCCTTCCCGACGCCAGCCCGGTGATCTTCGCCGGCCTGCGCCTCGGCGTGGCGGCCGGCTTCGTCGGCGTCGTGCTCGCCGAGCTGCTGATCACGCCGACCGGAATCGGCGATCTCATCACTTTCCACCGCTCGCGCGCCGATTACGCCGAGATGTATGCAACAATCGGCTCGATCATCGCGCTTTCGACCCTCACGCTGGTTTTCCTGCAGTGGGTGGAAGTCCGCATTTTCAGGCCCGAGAAGAGAGGAGCCTGACATGCGCAGCGCTGTCTTGCGAAAGGAACCATCGTCTATGCCGGCGCCAGTCGACTCGATCGTGGAGGTCAGGGGTATCTCCAAGACCTACGGGGATGTCGAGGCGCTGCGCGGCGTCGATCTCGACTTTCCCCGCGGCAAGCTGACCAGCCTTCTCGGGCCGAGCGGCTGCGGAAAAACGACGCTGCTGAAGATCATCGCCGGCCTCATCGAAGCCAATTCCGGGAAGGTCACGGTCAATGGCAAGCCGGTCAGCGGGCCGGGGCCGGAACGGGCCTTCGTCTTCCAGGATTTTGCCCTGATGCCCTGGGCGACGGTGATGCGCAACGTGGCTTTCGGCCTCGAATTGCGCGGCGCCAACAAGACCGAACGCGAGGACAAGGCGCGCCACTATATCGGCGAAGTCGGCCTTGCCGGTTTCGAGAACAAATACCCCCACGAGCTGTCGGGCGGCATGCGCCAGCGCGTCGGCCTGGCGCGGGCGCTGTCGGTGGATGCAGAGGTGTTGCTCCTCGACGAGCCGTTCTCGGCGGTGGACGAGCAGAACCGGCGGAAGTTCCAGGAGGACCTGATCCGGCTGCGCACCAACCAGAACAAGACCTTCATCTTCGTGACGCACTCGATCGAAGAGGCGGTCTACATTTCCGACCGGATTGTCTTGCTGTCGCCGCGGCCGGGCCGCGTGTCGCAGATCATCGAGCCCGAAATCGACCGCACCGGCGACCCGGAACGCATCCACCGCGACAAGCACTACCTCGATACGGTCGACGAGATCTGGCAGGGGCTTAAGCAATATGTGGAGTGACTTGCCATGACTTTTTACGGCTACCGCGTGCCGATGATGGCGTCGCTCCTCGTCTGGTGCGTCGTCTGGGAGATTGTCGGCCGGCTCGGCATCATGTTCATCCTGCCGCCCTTCAGCGACGTTCTCGCCGCCGCTCTCGAACTCGTGCAGACGCCGTCCTGGCAGAGCGCGACCCTCACCACGCTGCGCGCCTTCGCCATAGGCATGGCGCTGGCGATCGTCGTCGGTATACCGCTCGGCATCCTGATGGGCCGGGTTAGGATCGCCGATGACCTGCTCGGCATGTGGGTCAACATCTTCTCCAGCGCGCCGCTATCGGCGATCGTGCCGGTGCTGATGATCCTGTTCGGCTTCGGCGAGAAGACGATCGTCGCGGCGGTGTTCCTGTTCGCGATCTGGATCATCGTTCTCGATACGAGGGCAGGCGTCCGCCACATCTCGCCGTCGCTGATCGAGATGGCGCGCTCCTATGGCGCGTCGAAACCGGCGCTCTATTCAAAGATCATCCTTTGGGCCGCGTTACCGGAAATCCTTGCCGGCATCCGCCTTGGCCTCATCCGCGGCGTCAAAGGGGTCGTCATCGGCCAGTTGCTCGTCGCCATCGTCGGCTACGGCGCGCTGTTCGAAACCTTCTCTAGAAACTTCCGAATGGCCGAATTTTGGGCCCTCACCATCATCCTTTTTGCCTTCGCCCTGGTGCTCTCCGATCTGATCGAACGGGCCGAAGCCAAAGTCGAATATTACGCAGGAGCAAGACAGTGAACATGCACGGCGCCACTTCGAACTACGTCATCCAGCCGACCGCCATCCCGGCACTGCCGGTTCAGGGAACCGACAAGCTGTTCCCGGTGCACCGGGTCTACTGCGTCGGCCGGAACTACGCCGCGCATGCTGTCGAAATGGGCCACGACCCGAACAAGGAACCGCCCTTCTTCTTCCAGAAGAACCCAGACAACCTCGATACATCAGGCGAATTCCCCTATCCGCCTGCGTCCAACGACGTCCATCACGAAATCGAGATGGTCGTGGCGCTGAAAAGCGGTGGAACCGACATTCCGGTCGAGAAGGCGCTGGATTGCGTTTACGGCTATGGCGTCGCCCTAGACATGACTAGACGCGACCTGCAGGGCAAGGCAAAGGACATGGGCCGCCCCTGGGAGGTCGGCAAGGCGTTCGAGGCGTCAGGGCCATGCACGCCGCTGGTGCCGGCAAGCGCTATCGGCCACCCTACGCAGGGAGCCATCTGGCTGGACGTCAATGGCCAGCGCAAGCAGACTGGCGACCTGAATCAGATGATCTGGAAGGTTCCTGAGATGATCAGTTATCTGTCGGGCCTGTTTACGCTGATGCCGGGCGACATCATTCTTTCGGGAACGCCGGCCGGCGTAGGTGCCGTCAACCGCGGTGATGTGCTGCGCGGCCACGTCGAGGGCGTCGGCGACATCGAGGTCCGCGTTGTCTGAGGCGATTGTCGAGCGGATCGCAGCCGGCGCTGAAGACGCGCCGGCGATTTCCGCGCCCGACCGGGCAACGCTCACCCATGGAGCGCTCCGCCGCCAGATCGCGGATGCCGCGCGGCAGTTGAACGCACACGGCATCGGCCGCGGCGACCGCGTCGCCATAGTCCTGCCGAACGGGCCGGAGATGGCGACGGCCTTCCTCTCGGCCGCGTCGGCGGCTTCGACCGCGCCGCTCAATCCCGCCTACCGCGCCGATGAGCTCGAATTCTACTTAACCGATATCGGCGCAAAGGCGATCCTTGTCGGCGAAGACGAGGCCGGCCCGGCCGTTGCGGTCGCCGAGCGTCTCGGCATCGGCGTTCTGAGGCTTCATGCATTGTCCGATGCGCCCGCCGGCAGCTTCCGGATCGAGGGCAATAATGTCGGCCAGCCGGCAACACCCGCTTTCGCCGAGGCCGACGACATCGCGCTGCTGCTCCACACATCCGGCACGACATCGCGCCCGAAACTGGTGCCGCTGAGCCACCCCAATCTCGCCGCTTCCGCCCGCCATATCGGCGCGACGCTCGGCCTGACCGCGGACGACCGCTGCCTCAACATCATGCCGCTCTTCCACATCCACGGGTTGATCGCGGCAGTGCTGTCGTCGCTCGCCGCCGGCGGCAGCGTCTTCTGCACGCCGGGCTTCAATGCGCTGCGCTTCTTCCAGTGGCTCTCCGAGGCTCGGCCGACCTGGTACACGGCGGTGCCGACCATGCATCAGGCGATCCTGGCGCGCGCCGCGCGCAATCCGGAAGCGCTGCAAGCAGCGACGCTGCGCTTCATCCGGTCATCGTCGGCCTCTCTGCCAGCGCAGGTCATGGCCGAGCTGGAATCGGTGTTCGGCTGCCCGGTGATCAGATCCTACGGCATGACGGAAGCCGCTCATCAGATGGCGTCCAACCGCCTGCCGCCGGGTCTGCGCAAGCCCGGCAGCGTCGGCGCCGCCGCGGGACCGGAGGTCGCGATCATGGCGCCCGACGGCCGGCTGCTGGAGCCGGGGCAAACGGGCGAGATCGTCATTCGCGGACCGAACGTGACCGCCGGCTACGAGAAGAACCCGGAAGCGAACGGCTCGGCCTTCGCCCATGGCTGGTTCCACACCGGCGATCAAGGCGTATTGGACGACGACCGCTACCTGCGCGTCACCGGCCGGCTGAAGGAAATCATCAACCGCGGCGGGGAGAAGATCTCGCCGCTGGAAGTCGACGAGGTGCTGATGGACCATCCGGCCGTCGCTCAGGTCGTCACCTTCGCGATGCCGCACGACAAGCTCGGCGAGGAGGTCGCCGCCGCGATCGTGCTGCGCGAGGGCGTCATCGCCAGCGAGAATGAAATCCGCAGCTTCGCCTCCGGTCGACTCGCCGACTTCAAGGTACCGCGCAAGATCGTCATCCTCGACGAAATCCCGAAAGGCGCCACGGGCAAGTTGCAACGCATCGGGCTTGCGGCGAAACTCGGCCTGGGATGATGCGGATTACTGTCTTCGGCGCCGGCGCGATCGGCGGCTACCTCGCGGCGAAGCTTGGCCTCGCCGGCAGGACCGACCTGTCGATCGTGGCGCGCGGCGCGCATCTGGAAGCGATCCGGTCCGGCGGGCTCCGCCTGATCGAGGATGGCAAGGAAACCGCCGTCCCAGTGCGGGCTGCCGCGCAGGCGGATGAGCTGGGCATCCAGGACTATGTCGTGCTCGCGCTGAAAGCCCACTCGCTCGGACCGGCGCTCGACCAGATCGCGCCGCTTCTGGGCGAGCGGACCGCCGTCGTCACCATGCAGAACGGCGTGCCCTGGTGGTACTTCCACAAGATCGGCGGGCCGCTCGAAGGAAGTCGCATAGCCTCGGTCGACCCCGGCGGAGCAATCTGGGAAAGGCTCGGCCCCGAGCGGGTGATCGGTGCCGTGGTCTATCCGGCAGCCGAAGTGGATGCACCGGGCCTGATCCGCCACGTCGAGGGCAAGCGCTTCTCACTCGGCGAGCCGTCGGGTGAAAAAAGCGACCGTGTCGCACGCCTCGCCGAGGAGTTGATCGCGGCCGGGCTCCAGGCGCCCGTCCGCGACGACATACGCGGCGAGATTTGGGTGAAGCTCTGGGGCAATCTGTCGTTCAATCCGATCTCGGCGCTCACCGGCAGCACGCTTGCCGACATCGTGGCCGACGAGAGCACGCGCACCGTTGCCCGCGCGATGATGCTGGAAGCGCAGGCGATCGGCGAAAGACTGGGTGTCCGCTTCCCGATCGATGTCGACCGGCGCATCAAGGGCGCTGGGGCCGTCGGCGCGCACAAGACCTCAATGCTGCAGGATCGCGAGCGCGGGCGGCCGATGGAGATCGACGCGCTGGTGACGGCGGTGCAGGAGCTTGGGCAACTCACTGGCCAGCCTACGCCGGCGATCGATCTGGTGCTGGCATTGGTGCGCCGCCTCGCCATCGAGCGCGGCTGCTATCCGGCCTAGCGGATTTCCGGTCAAGGACGTCGAAAGCGGCAAGCTCGCGAGCATTCTCGACGGTCGCAGCTGTTGTGCGACTTCCCTCTTTCAGTCTAGCATCCGGACGCCATCAAGGCTCCAGATGGGTGGGATCCATGCAGATCGGCAAAGCGCGCGCGGCCACATCCGACATCTGCATCGCGACGGCGGATGCCGTCGAAGTGCGCGGAAAAGACCTCTGCGGCGATCTCATGGGAAGGCTGAGCTTCACCGCATATTTCTACCTGCTCCTGACCGGGCGCGAGCCGACCGAGGACCAGCGCTATTTTCTCGATCTCCTGCTCGTCGCCATTGCCGAGCACGGCATGATGCCCACCGTCCAGGCGGCGCGGATGACGCTCGCCGCGGACCCGAATGCGCTGCAGGGCGCGCTTGCCGCAGGCATCCTTGGCTGCGGGCCTGTGCTGCTCGGCACCTCCGAGCTCTGCGGCGCGCTGCTGTCCAAGGCCCGCAAGCGGCTGGCCGACGGCGAGGACGCCGACACGGTCGTGCTGGAAATGGCCCGGGAAATCCGTGAAGCGGGCGGCAAGGCGCCGGGCTTCGGCCACCCCGTGCACCGGCCGCTCGATCCGCGCGCCGAACGCATCCTGGAGCTTGCCGGCCAGCGCGGCGTCGCCGGTCCGCATGTCGATCTGGCCCGGCGAATGCGCGAGGCGGTGGCCCAGGTCTGGGGCAAGCCGCTGGTCATGAACGTGTCGATGCCGATCGCCGCGGTGCTCCTCGACCTCGACTTTCCGCCGGCGATGATCAAGGCGATACCGCTGCTCGCACGCGCCGGCGGCATCCTCGCCCATCTCGCCGAAGAGCAGCAGAACCCCATCGGCTTTGTGCTTGCCGGCCAAGCGGAAGCAGCCGTTGCCTACCGCGGCAGGAACGGAACCTGACCATGTTCGATCCGGAGGTGGAGACCCGCCCCTGGCGCGATCAGGCCAGACAGGACGACGTTTTGTACCGCCGCCAGGTCGCATACCTTCTCGCCCGCTCGGCCTTTTACCAAAGCAAGCTGGGAGAGGCCGGCTTCGCCACCGCCGATGAGATCGGCGGTCTGGATCGATCGAGAGACTGCCTTTCACCGAGAAGGACGAGATCAGGGCGTCGTGCAGCGCCGACCATCCGATCGGAACGCATCTTGCGGTGCCGCGGGAAGAGATCGTGCGCATCTTCTCCACCAGCGGCACCACCGGCACGCCCAGCTACATTCCCCTGACGGCGCAGGACCTCGACAACTGGGTCGTGACGTCGGCCCGAAGCTATTCGGCCTCTGGCATCCGCCCGGGCGAAGCAGTCGTCTCGACCTACAATGCCGGACCCTTCGTTGCGGGCGCGGCGCTCGGCGCGTTCGACAGGATAGGAATGACCCACATTCCGGTCGGCACCGGCAATACCGAGCGTCTGATGGCCGCGATCCGCCTCCTGAAGCCGGTGGCGGTGGTGATGACGCCGTCCTACGCGGCCCACCTCGCGGAGTGGGCGGAGGAGCGCGGCTTCGATCTCAAGGGCTCCAGCGTGAAGCGCGTACTGGTCGCCGGCGAGCCCGGCGGCGGCGAGCCGGCATTGCGGGCGCATCTAGAACAGGCCTGGGGCGCCAGAGTGACGGAGGCGATGGGCATCGGCGACATCGGCGTCTCGCTGTGGGGCGAGTGCGAGGAGCAATGCGGCATGCATCTTGGCGGCCGCGGTTTCGTCCACCCCGAACTGATCGATCCCGAAACCGGCGCATCCATCCCGATGGAAGACGGCGCGCGCGGCGAACTCGTCCTGACCCATCTCAGCCATCAGGCGGCGCCGCTGCTGCGCTTCCGCACCCGCGACCATGTCCAGGTCTGGACCTCGCCCTGCCGGTGCGGGCGCACCGCGCCGCGGATCCGCTGCGTCGGACGGACCGACGACATGCTTCTCGTGCGCGGCGTCAACGTCTTTCCCTCGGCCATCCGCGAAATCGTCAACCAGTTCATGCCCGATGTGACCGGCATGATCCTGGTCAAGCCGCGGGATCCGGGCGTGCGGCAGGAACCGCCTTTGCCGGTGGTGGTCGAACTGGCGAAGGATTATGCTGGCGGTCCGGAACTTGCCGCCCGGATCCAGAAGCGCATCCGCGACGTGCTCGTCTTTGCGGCGCGGGTCGATCTGGCGCCGTGGGGCACGCTCCAGCGCAGCGAATACAAGTCGAAGCTGGTGCAGCGCTAACCGCGCCGGCCCGTGGGAGGAGGAATACAATGCGAAAACTTCAATCGCAGGGAGTTCATCACATCACGCTGGTCGGGGCCGACAGGCAGACCTCGATCGATTTCTGGGAAGGGGTGCTGGGCATGCCTTTCATCTTCGAGCAGCCCAATCTTGACCGCGCCTCCGAAAGCCATCTCTACTTCGACCCCGGCGACGGACGGCTGATCACGGTGTTCACCAATGACGACCGCAAGCCTGATCCGACACGGACCTCGACCGACATGGGCTGCGTCCACCACATCGCTTTCTCGGTTTCGCGCGTGTCGTTCCTGCAGGCGGTGGAACGGCTCGACGAGCGCAAGATCAAGCACAGCGGCGTCAAGGACCGCGGCTTCATGGATTCCATCTATTTCGAGGACCCGCTCGGCCTTCTGGTCGAGCTCGCCTCCTACCGTTTCGAGCCGCCGCACGGCTTCGCCCATGCAGACGTCCTGATGGAAGCGCACAAGATCAGGGTGCAGCGGAACGAATACGCCATCGCCGAAATCCATCTCGCCGATGCGATAGAGGCGCTGACGGCGCGCTCCCGGCCGACGCTGTCGCCGGACCGCGAACCCAAGAACCCGTATTGAAACCACCAAGGGAGGAGTTGAAATGTCCGAGATCAAGCTCAACGTGATCAAGCCCAGCGTCAACAATCTGACGGTCCGGGTTTTCCTTCGCGCCGCGGGGCTGGAGTTCAGCGAGCACGATGTCTTTGGCCAGACGCGGCAGGCGGAGTTCCTTGCGCGCAATCCGGCGCACCTGACGCCGATGATCGAGGAGACCGGCCTGCCCAGGGGGGCGTTGTGGGAGAGCTGCGCCATCATGCAGTATCTCTGCAACAAGCACGGCCTGGAGGATTTTTATCCCACGGACCCCGCCCGCCGGGCGATGATCGACAGCGCCATGTTCTATTTGGTCGGCACTTTCTATCCCTATCTCGCGCGATCCACCTATCCGCTGCTCGGCTTCCCGCAATATCCGGGTGAAGTCGGCCACAGCGAGGCGGACGTTCCGACCAAGGAAGCCGCCCGCAAGGCCGCCGTCGAGGCTCTTGCCGAGCCGCTCGGTGTGTTTCAGAGCTTCTACATCGGCGATGCGCCCTTCATCGGCGGGAACAAGCCGTCCATCGCCGACATCCGGCTTGCCGCCACGCTCGAGTTCCTGGCCGTCATCGACTATCCGCTGCCGGATTGGGCGAAGAAATACATGGCCAATATCGAGGAAACGCTGGGTACGGCATACAGCGAGCCTGCCGCCGATGTGCGCGGCTACATCGCTTATGTGAGGTCGAAAGCCGCTTAGAAGGAGCCTGCTTGCAAATGTCCGGATTTGGACTATATTCAAATCCGGACAAGGAGAACCTGCATGGCGCGCCTGCTCAAGACCCAAACCGAAATTGTGGAGCCGGGGCCGCAGGTGCTCGACCGGACGCGTTTCGCGCCGGCCAATCGCAGGCGGCTGAGTGCCCCGGCCTTCCGGACTTTCCTCGCCATCGCCGACCTCTGGGGCCTTGGCGAGGAGGAGCGCCGGCTCGTGCTCGGCTACCCGTCGCGGTCCACCTACCATAACTGGGCAAAACTCGCCCGCGAACATGGCGAATTCACCCTCGATGTCGACGTGCTGACACGCATATCGGCCATGCTCGGCATCCATCAGGCGCTCGGCGTGCTTTATGGTTCCGAGAAGGGCGGCGTGGCGTGGCTGCGCGGCCCGCATGGAGCCGCCGTCTTCGGCGGTCGGCCGCCACTCGCGCTGGTGACCTCCGGCTCGCAGGACGGCCTGCTCACCGTACGCCGTTTCCTCGATGCGGCGCGCGGCGGGCTCTACATGGAGCCGAACGCGGCCGACGCCACATTCGAGCCCTACAGGGAAGCGGATATCGTCTTCACGTGACCGAAAAGCTTTCGCCGGCGCCGCAGCCGTCGCACCGGCTGATCCCGTCGCAATTCCCACCTATCGGGCTGTTCGACACCGTGGCCACTGCATCTGACCTGGAGGCGGTGATGGACCTCGCCGGATGGACCAACGACCGGCTTGTGGCCGAGCGCATCGGCCGCCTGCCGGAACATGAATGGGTATTCGGCCGCGCCAATGCCAGCATCGTCATGGCGGCGTTCCTGCACGTCGCGCCGGCCGGCATGCGCTTCAACGGCCCCGAACTCGGCGCATGGTATGCCGCGGCGGAGATCCAAACGGCAATCGCCGAGGTCGGCCATCATCTGCGCCGCGAAGCGATCGCCCGCAATGCACCGGCAATGCAGCGCACCTACCGCGCCTATTCCGCCGGCCTCCAAGGCGATTATGTCGACATTCACAGCCTGCAGGCCGAAAGGCCGGAACTCTACGCGCCGGACAGCTATGCCGCCTCTCAAGCCTTCGGCGAGGCTATCAGGGCTTCCGGCGGCGACGGCATTCTCTACGACAGCGTCAGGCTCAGCGGCGGCGTCAATGTCGCGGCCTACCGGCCAAGCAAAGTGCTCGACGTGACGCAGACCGACCACTTCGAGATTTCTATCTCCGCAGCCGAGCGCCGGATCGAAGCGCGTAAATTGAAAGCGGCGTAGCGGCGGCTACGGCTGAGCCGGCCGGTTGCCGAGCGCCTCTCCCATCTCGCGGACGGCAGCAATCTTCGCTTCGAATACGGACCAGTCGTCGCTTGCGGCGATCGGATCCCACAGCGCCTCGACCTCGTCGATCAAAATGGTGCATGGCCGCTGACGCGAAAAATAGCGATGCTTGAGAGCGTCCCCGTTCGCAGGCTCCAGGGCGGCAAAGGCGGCGCGGACCGGAGCGAAAGCTTCCATTGCATAGAATTCGGCGGATGGGCCGGCCTCGGCCCGGGCGCTGCTCGCCAGCCCGCCATACCAGTCGAAAAAGGCCCGTTCGAAGGGCGCCTTGCTTGCATGCAGGAACTGCCACCAGGCCTGCGCCAGGGCGGCGGCGTTCTCTTCCGAAGCCGGAGCGAGCCCGAGCCGGCGAAGCAGGTTTTTCGAGAACTCGGCCTGGAACATCCTGCCGAAGCCGCCAAGCACCCTTTCCAGTTCACTTTGTTGCGCGAGCGGCAAAAGCACTCGGCAAGCCGCGTCATGTTCCAGAGCAGCGTGTCGGGCTGCCGTCCATAGGCGTAGAGGCCCTGATGGTCGAAATAGGCGGCGGTAAACCCCGGCTCCAGCACCGGCAGGAAGCGCCATGGGCCGTAGTCGAAGCTTTCGCCGGTGATGTTGATGTTGTCGGTGTTGAGCACGCCGTGCACGAAGCCTGCGACCATCCATTCGGCGCCCGTCCGCGCCACCAGCCTGCCGACATTCTCGACGAAGGCGACGGCCCGGCCGGCAAGATCGTCGCGCCAGATCTCCGGCATGTAGGTGCTGATCGAATAGTCGAGCAGTTTTGCGATATCGTCCTTGCGGTCGAAATAGAGCAGGCGCTGGAAACTGCCGATGCGGATATGCGAATGGCTGAGCCTGACCAGCACCGAAGACCGCGTCGGCGAAGGCTCGTCGCCGCGCATCAGTTCCTCGCCGGTCTCTATCAGGCTGAAGGTCTTCGAAGTGTTGACGCCGAGTGCTTCCAGCATCTCGGTGGCCAATATCTCCCGTACGCCGCCTTTCAGCGTCAGCCTGCCGTCGGCGGTTCGCGACCAGGGCGTGCGGCCGCTGCCCTTGGTGCCGAGATCGAGCAACCGGCCGTCCACCCGATCATGCAGTTGCGCGAACAGGAAGCCGCGACCGTCGCCGATCTCGGGATTGTAAACGCGGAACTGATGGCCGTGATAGCGCAGCGACAGCGGCTGCCGGTAGGTGCCGGGCAACGGCCGGAAGCGGCCGAAATGGTCGATCCACTCATCCTCGCCGAGTTCCCCAAGCCCGACGCGTTCGGCCCAGCGCTGGTTGCGCCATCTGAGCACATGCTTGGGGAATGAGGCGGGGGCGACAACGTCGTAGAATTCGTCGCCAAGCGCCGCATGGCTGGTCGAGGGCCGATAGCCGGCCGGCAGGTTCTGGCTATCCATCGGGCCTCCGCTCTTCCAGTCAGACCTAAGCCAGGCAGCCGCTATGTCAACCGTGACGGCGGGTGGACCAGGGCCCGCGGACATCCAGGATCAATGCCGATTTACCGGCCGTTCACCAATCGGAGGCGATGTTGCCGCGTCGCTCAGTATCTGCGTACGCGACAGCACCGACGGTCCCGGCCCTGGCTTTCCCCAGGCCGGGACCGTTTGCTGTCGGAGACCGCCTGAGAATTCGTTCCGGCGAGGCAGATGGCGTGGGCTTCTTAGCTGACCGCCAGAAGCAGCAGCAGATAGGAAAGCACCATGACGATCAGCGAGCGGAAGGCCATCGTCACGTAGCGGTATTTGACCCTGGCGATCAGCGACAGGCTGTCGATGTTGGCCAGATATTCCTGGAAGATGAAATCCGGGTCGTTACGGCAGCCGGCTTCGAGCACCATCGCCCGATGCGCCTCCCAACCGCCCCAGAACAGCGAGGTTGATCCCACACCCCGTCTCGGCAGCACCACAAGGATGGCCGCAACCAGCGCGCACGATGCTGCAAGCGCCATGCCCCCCGAAAATATCACCAGAGGAAATTCGGCATCGACGTAGCGCTGCCATTTGAACGCCGCCCGGCCTTCCGAGGAGGTTATCAGGAACGCCAGCATGAAGGTGAAGATGTAGGCGGCCTTCTGGTCGGCGATCTTGATCTGGTCGTAAAAGACATCGTTTATTTTTTTAAGATGATCGACATAGTCTTTGCCGATCGGCAATGCCTTCACTTCGGCGCCTAAAACGGCGCTCTTCGTCTTTTCCATCACGCCCATGATCTTTTGCCTGCTTCCCGCCCCTGTGTCTTGCCTGCAACGTTTGCCGCATTACACGGATTGCTGCAACGGAATGTTTGACAGTTTCATCGCAGTATCGTCATAAACGCCGTTCCAGGCGGGGGCTCAGGACTGCATGCGGGGGACTATTCGTGTTTCGCTGGCGTTGGCGACGTTCGCCTGCGCGCAGCAGGCGGCGGCCGATCCTGTGCCGCGCACTTTGCCGGCTGCGGGGTCTGTCATCGCCCGCAAGAGCGGCGAAGAGGTGCGCTTCATCGACGTGTCGTCGTGGCAGGCCGTCGACCTCAGGCAGGACGTGGTCCCCGGCGATTACCTGCGCACCAACGCCAATGGCAGCCTGGCCGTGCTGTTTTCCGACCGCACGCAGATGCGGCTTGGCCGCAACACCACGCTTCTGGTCAAGGCGATAGGCGCGGCCGCGGACACCCGTTTCGCGCTGGAATCCGGCTCGATCTGGGCGCGCGCCGAACGCGGCGGCGAAGGCCTGACCATCGAAACGCCCGCCGCCGCCGCCGCCATCCGCGGCACGGACTGGACGATGACCGTCGACGGCAATGGCAGGACATCCCTGACCGTGCTCGAAGGCACGGTCGAACTCGCCAACGAATTCGGCTCGGTCAGCGTCGCCCAAGGCGAGGCGGCTGCCGCCAGCATCGGCTCGGCGCCGACGAAGGTGGTCATCGTCGATTCGGACGATCGCGAGCAGATGCTGTTTTATCTGTCGCTGCGCGACCTCGTTCGGCTGGATGCCCGTGTCATCGCTGTCGAGCCCCGACATGCGGGCGGAGCGGGCGCGCATCGGCGCGAAGCCGGAGCAGGCGCGCAGCGCGGAAGAGTGGCTGACGCTCGCCGAAGTCTCGATGAGTTATGACGGCGAGACGGCCGCACTCAAGGCGGCAGCGCAGGCTCGGGCCTTCCGCCTCACGGCCGTCCAGAAGGCGCGGCTTGACCTGATCGACGCGCTCGCCGCCGGAGCGGCGCAGGAGTACGCGCAAGCGGCGCTGCTTTTCCAGCGCGCGGCGCCCCGCCTCGATGCACAACGCCGGGCAATCGCGCTTTATGGTGCCTATTTCGCACGGTCGCTCGCCAACCCGGATCATGTCGAGCAGCCGCCCGTCGTGCATGGCGGCGGCCCCTACGCCGCGCTCGTCGAGGCGTGGACCGCTGGCTTCCTGAAGGACATCCCGGCGGCGATCGAGATCATCAGGCGAGCCGAAACCCGGTACCCGGACGACCCGTCGCTGCCCGGTTACAGAGCCCTGCTCGCCGTCCTCGTTGATGATCGCGCGCAGGTGAAGGAAGCGATTGCACGCGCTCTGGCGCTCGATCCCGACGATCCGATCGCGCTCGAGGCGCGCGTCAAGTACAAGGCCGGCATCGAGGGCGACATCGAAGGCGCGATGGTGGACGCGATGCGTGCCTCTGAAATCGCACCCGGTTCCCCTAGGATCCTGAATGCGATCGGAAATCTGCAGAGCACGCGCGGCGGCGAGCGCGAGGCGGAGGCCGCCTACCTGCGCTCCATTGATCTCGCCCCGAACGATCCTGTGGCCCACGCCAATCTTGCGATCCTCTATCTCGACCAGGGCCGGGTGAAGGAAGCCAAGCCGCTGATCGACAAGGCGATGGCCGCCGACCCCTCATTCGATCTCTTGCTGGTCGCGCGCGGGCGCTATTATCTGCAGACCGGCGAACTGGACAAGGCGCGCGACGACCTGCTTGCCGGTACGACCGCCAATCCGGCCTATTCTAACGGGCTGCTGCTGCTTGCCGTTGCTTACTACGAGGCCGGCGAGCGCGCGCCCGCCGAACAGGCGATCGAGAACGCGGACCGCCTTGATCCGAACGATCCGGTGATTTCATCCGTCCGCACGACACTCGCAATCGACGAGTACGAGGCCGACAAGGCGATCACCTACGCTCAGGAGGCGTTGCGGCGCACCCGCGCACGCGGTAGCGACTACGCGGCGCTCAGTGCCAACAAGGATGCGGGTTCGACCCTGAACGATGCATTCCGCCTACAAGGCCTGGACGCCTGGGGGCGCTACTATGCACAGGCGGTGTTTGATCCCTTCGCCGGCGCGGGTTACGTCGATCAAGCGCTTGCCGGCAGCGTCAACCCCTTCGCCAACAATCTGCGCTTTGGCGATGTCCCAACTGAACCCGGCACCAACACCACGAGCTTTTCGTCGCTCTTCCAGGGGCTGATGCTCGATCCGCAGATGCTCGCCAGCCGTTCGCGCACCGCCAACCTGCTTCGACGGCCCTTTGTCGAAACCTCCGTCGGCGGGGGTTTTGTGGCGGATGATGGCGATCCGGGCTGGAACAGCGAAATCGAGGTCCAAGGGTATCAGACAGCCCCGATTCCGTGGAGCTTCTACGGTAGGATAGCTGGTCTCGAAACTGATACGAGACGCGGTGACGATCCGATTGCCGGCCAGTTCGACCTGGAGGACAAGTCGATTACGGGCATCGGCTACGTAGCCATGAAGCCGACGCCCAATGACAGCGTGGTGGCCTATGCCAACGTGACCGATTTCGAGTTCGGGCTGGACGCAATCGTGCCCACAGACTTGGTTCCGTTTTTGGGCGACACTCTTGTCGGGGCCGGCGACACTCGAACAAGCAATGCTGGTGCCGCGTGGAGCCATACTTTTGGGTACCACAATGTCGCTAGCGCTGCGGTTTTCACCACCGCGATCCATGACGACAGCGTCAACGATCAGCCGATCGAAATAGACGAATTTCCCTTGGTCCTCAGGACTGCGGCCGAATTGGAGCAGCAGTCGTATATTGGGGCAATCAGCCACGCTTACGAGGCCGGCGATTTCACTTTCCGGTACGGTGGCGAAGGCGGAATGCTGGACATTTCAAGCGATGAAACGCTGACTCTCGTTTCCCCCTTTATTTCAGATACGATCGTTTCTGAAACGTCCACATCCGTCGATGTCGCTATCGGGCGCGCTTATTTTGACGCCGTCTACGAGTTCAATCCCAATCTCAAAGTGGAGGGGGCCATTTTTGGCACTTACCTCGATGGAGGCACAATCGACGAACAGCGCTTCGAGCCACGTCTCGGCGTGGCGTGGACACCGTTCGAAGGTCATTATCTGCGTGCCGGCTTCCTACGCGAAGGTTCGTTTATAACCTCCGCCACGCTTGCTCCGGTCGGCATACTCGGCCTGCAATCAAACCAGAGTTCGCTCGCTACGGACGGCTTTTCCGACACCTTCGCGGCGCGCTGGGACGCCGAATGGAACAGCCGCCTGTTTACTGCGCTCGACTATCAGCATCAGGAATTCGAGAAACTGTCGATCGGCGTCCCCGCATCAGCCACCACGATCGACCTCTCCGATGGACGTCTGGACCGCGTCAGCGTCACGGCAAATGTCTGGATCGGCGGTGGTTTCGGCGCATTCGCGACCTTTGCCTACGCCGATTCCGAAAACGAGGATCCCGACAGCTCCGGCTTTGGCGGTCCGCTGCCCTTCGTTCCCGAAACTTCAACGCGGCTGGGCCTGACATGGGTCCACCCGTCCAATCTCAAAGTCACGCTCGCCGGCACCTACGTCGGCTCACGCACCGGCGACCAAACGGGAACTGAACTGGAACCTTATTGGTCGACGGACGCGTTCCTGACCTGGGAGCCTTTCGACAAGCGATTCGCGCTCGACATCGCCGCTTACAACCTGTTCGATGAAGACTTCGAAGTCGCTACCAGCACACCCGGCTGGGGACGCAGCATCGTCGGGACGCTGAAGGTCCGCTTCTGATGTTTTCCGGCGGTCCGTGGTGGAAGGGCCTTGGCGCTTCCGAGCCCGGCTCGCCGCGCCGTAACGGCGTTCTGGCGATCGCGCTCGCTGCCGCGCTGCTCGCCGCCGGGCTGTCCTTCCTCACGCCATGGCGGCTCGTCGAGGCGCGCGCCTTCGATTACCTCTCGACGATCGCGCCGCCGGCGCGGCCGGTCGACGGGCCGGTCGTCGTCGCCATCGACGAGCCTTCGCTCGCCGAAATCGGCCTGCAATGGCCGTGGCCGCGCGACCTGCACGCAAGGCTGATAGAGGCGCTGCGCCGCGCCGGGGCCAAGGCGATCGGCGTCGACATCATCTTCGCCGAACCCTCCATTCCCGCCGCCGACGAGGCGCTGGCGGCAGCGCTCGGACCGGATGTGGTGCTGGCCGGCGACGAGACCTTCATCGAGACCGAGCAGGCGGCGCAGCATGTTCGGGTGGAGCCACTGGCCATGTTCACCGCGACAGGCGCTGCAACCGGCATCGCCTCGATCTCGCCCGACGGCGACGGCATATTGCGGCGCGTGCCGGGTTACCGCGATGGCTTCGCGGCGCAACTCGCCGAGGCGGCGGGCCGCCCTGCCACGGTTCCAGATGGCGCGCTTATCCAGACGTTCGGGCCTTCGCGCACCTACCCGACCGTCTCCTACTACCAGGCGCTCGATCCGGACAATTTCCTGCCCGAAAACTATTTCCGCGACCGCGTCGTCATGGTCGGGCTCAGCCTGCAGAACGCGCCGACGCTTTCCGAAGCCGGGGCCGACGTGCATGCGACGCCCTTCACCATCCGCACCGGCAGGCTGGTCGCAGGCGTCGAGATCCAGGCGACGGTCTTCGACAATCTCGCCGGGCGGCTGTCCATCGGCCGCGCCGCCACCGCGACGGCGATGCTGTCCGTCGTGCTCGGCGCATTGGCCGGCGCTCTGCTGGTGTGGCGGCAGACAGGATGGCGGACGCTCGCGGGCTTCATCATCGCGACGGCCGCGCTGCTGGCCGGCAGCTATCTGCTTCTGCGCTTCGGCCGCGTCTTCGTCCCGCCGCTGGCGCCGGTTTTAGCGACGGGGCTGGTGGCGAGCGCCCAGAGCGCGCGCGATTTCGCCGCCGAGCGCAGGATGCGCCAGGGCATCACCCGCGCCTTCTCGCAATATCTGTCGCCCGCCCTGGTCGAGCGGCTGGCGCGCGATCCGTCACAGCTTCGCCTAGGCGGCGAGGTCCGGGCGCTGACCATCCTGTTTTGCGACATCCGCGGCTTCACCACCATCGCGGAAGGCATGAAGGGCGATCCGGAGCGGCTGACCACGCTGATCAACCGGCTCCTGACGCCGCTTTCGGAGGTGGTCATGGCGCATAGTGGCACCATCGACAAATATATCGGCGACTGCCTGATGGCGTTCTGGAACGCGCCGCTCGACGATCCCGACCATGCCACCCACGCGGTGGAGGCCGCACTTGGCATGATGCTGGCGCTCGAAGACTTGAACGGGGAACTGCGGGCCGAAGCCGAGGCGCGCGGCGAGACGCCGATTTCGCTGCGCATCGGCATCGGCATCAACACCGGCCATTGCGTGGTCGGCAATGTCGGCTCCGAGCGGCGGTTCGACTATTCGGCGCTCGGCGACGCGGTCAATCTGGCGTCGCGGCTGGAAGGCGCATCGAAGGATCTCGGCGTGCCGCTGGTCATCGGGCAGGCGACCGCCGAGCAGGTTTCGGAGCGCATCCCGCTCCGGAAACTCAAGGAGATCACCGTGAAAGGCCGCGCCGAGCCCGTTCTGGTCTATGCGCCGACGGCGCTGGACTGACGTTCAGCAACGCGTTCGAACATGATCGTCGGCTTGTCGTGATAGGTTGTCCGCGCGATTTTGCGATAGCCGCATTTCTGCGCGACATTGATCGAGCCGGCATTGTCGGGATCGATGATGCAGACGGTTTTCGCGCCGCCGAAGCGGCTGTCGCTCCACGCGGCCGCTGCGCCGACGATCTCGGTGGCGAAGCCCTGGCCATGCGCGGCAGCGATCAGCCCCCAGCCGGCCTCCGCTCTTCCCTCGAGTGATGGCTGGATGTCCCGCTTCAGGTCGTGGAACCCCGCTTCGCCGATGAAGCGCCCGGTTGCCTTTTCCTCGACCGCCCAGAAGCCGTAGCCGATCATCGCCCACATACCGGGATGGCGCAGGAAGCGCAGCCAACTCTCCTCGCGTGTCCGCGGCTTCCCCCCGGCTATAAAGCGCGTGACTGCGGGATCGGCCCACATGGCGGCATAGTCCTCGAAATCGTCGAGCCGGTGCGCGCGCAATATGGTGCGCGCCGTTTCGATGACGGGAATGTCGATGGCGACAGGCATTGGCTTCTCCGCATGCAGGTTCCTGCACGCTACTCCTTCCGATGCGCGCCGGATGATGCCAGCGGCCCGTTCTGTTTCCTCCAGCAATTCCGGTGGAAGTCAGCGGCCGTCGCCGCGCCATGCCATCCTCATATAGACATCGCCGCGCTCGAGCTCGTCCAGCATCTGGTCGAGCCGCTTGCGGCGGGTCTCCTCGCGCTTGGCCCGCGCGATCCAGCCGAGATAGTCGTTGCGCTGGTAGTCGGGACGCGCCTCATAGGCGGGAATCAAACCGCGCGCCTGAAGCTCCTCGCGGATGTGGTCCGGCATTGGGTTGATGTCGCGCGTGAGTGCCATTCCCGGAACTTAGTTTGATGCCGCCGACGATCAAGCCGGCCAACCGGCGGTTGCCAAAGCCGGATTTACGAGGCCTATTCCCCGGCGATTCCAACACTGCGGAGAATACGCATGGCGACCGATCTCGTTCTGGCGATATTCCATCATTTCCTGGCCTTCCTGCTTGCTTCCGTGCTCGCCACCGAATGGGCGCTGGTCCGCCCCGGGCTCGGCGGACGCAATCTGGCGCTGCTCGGACGCCTCGACGCCGCCTATGGCGGGATCGCCGGGACGCTGATCGCGATTGGGGTCCTGCGCGTCTTCTTTGGCCTGAAGGGCTGGGAATATTATGTCTACAACACGATGTTCTGGGCCAAGATGGCGTCGCTCGCCGCCGTCGGCATGCTTTCGATGGGGCCTACAGCGCGCATCGTCAGATGGCGCAAGGCGGCATCCGACCCGGCCTATGTCGTGCCCGACGCCGAGATCGAGACGGCGCGTTCCTACATCAAGGTGCAGATCATCGGTTTCGCGCTGATCCTCACCTTCGCCGCCACCATGGCCCGCGGCGTATTCTACTGAGCCTCGGCCAGTTCGACCGGTTCGAGCGGCTTCAGTTCGACCAGCGGCGCGGGCACGCTGTTGGTCTTTTCCGGCGCCTTGCACAGATCGGCGATGACGCAGACCTCGCAGTCCGGCTTGCGCGCCTTGCAGACGTAGCGGCCGTGCAGGATCAGCCAGTGATGGGCGTGGCGCATATATTCGTCGGGGATGATCGCCACCAGTCCGGCCTCCACCTCCTCCGGCGTCCTGCCGGGGGCCAGGCCTAGCCGATTGCCTATGCGGAAAATATGCGTGTCGACCGCCATGGTCGGCTGGCCGAAGGCCATGTTGAGCACGACATTGGCGGTCTTCCGTCCCACGCCCGGCAGCTTCACCAGAAGGTCGCGATCGCCGGGCACCTCGCCGCCAAAGTCGCGGATCAGCGCCTCGGACAGCGCGATCACGTTTTTCGCCTTGTTGCGCCACAGGCCGATGGTGCGGATATAGTCGCCGACCCGCTCCTCCCCCAGTTCCAGCATCTTTTGTGGCGTGTCGGCGACGGCAAACAGAGCCCGCGTCGCCTTGTTGACGCCGACATCGGTGGCCTGCGCCGACAGCACCACGGCAACCAGAAGAGTGAAGGGGTTGATATGCTCCAGTTCGCCCTTCGGCTCCGGCCGCTGAATTGAAAAGCGGCGGAAAATCTCGCGCACTTCGGCCGGTGTATAGCGCGCCCGCGCACGGAAGCTGCGCGGGCGCGGCTTGGCTTTGGCAGCGGCGGCCGGCTCGTTTTTGGCCTTGGGCTTTTTCATGCGACCTCTATATTCTGTCGGCATGAGCGAGACAAACGCCGCCTCTCCCGACGAGCCGTTTTTCAGGGCGTTGCTGACGCCGCACCGCTCGCTCGGCCGCACCGGCTTCATGGTGCTGATGGGCGCGCTGATATTCGGCTGGCTCGCCACGGGCGCTGTCTTCCTAAGCCAGGGCGCATGGCCGGTTTTCGGCTTCTTCGGGCTAGACGTGCTCCTCATCTATGTAGCCTTCCGGCTGAACTATCGGGCCGCGCGGGCTCGCGAAGAGGTGTCGCTGTCACGCACCAGCCTCGACATCCGCAAGACCGCGCCTTCCGGCCGGGCCGAGGCGCATCATTTCAACCCGTTCTGGGCAAACCTTTCCGTGGCCCGGCACGAAGAGATCGGCATCACCAAAATGGCCGTCGAAGGTCAGGGTCGCGCCGTGCCGATCGGCGACTTCCTCAACCCCGACGACCGCGAGAGCTTCGCGGCCGCGTTTTCACGGGCGCTGGCCAGGGCGAAAACGGGCTGAGAAATCATGTCTGGACGCATGAATCGGGTGGAGAAACGCCTTCCAAACCACGATATTCGCGTTCAAGGAGATTTGCCATGAACGCACAGACCGCAATCCTGCAAAAGGACATCACGCCCCAGGGCGGCGACTACGAGACCGTCCGCCGCGTGATCGAGAAGATCAGCCTCGACTACCGCGACCAGCCCTCGCTCGAGACGCTGGCCGCCGAGGTCGGAGAGACACCGACGAACCTGCAGAAGCTTTTCACTCGCTGGGCCGGGCTTTCGCCCAAGGGCTTCCTGCAGGCGGTGACGCTCGACCATGCAAGAAAGCTGCTCGATAGCGGCATGCCGCTGCTCGAAACCTCGTTCGAAGTCGGCATGTCGGGCCCGGGCCGGCTGCACGACCTCTTCGTCACCCACGAAGCGATGTCGCCCGGCGACTACAAGACCCGCGGCGCCGGGCTCACCATCCGCTACGGCTATCACATCTCGCCCTTCGGCATTGCCTTGATCATGGTCACCGACCGTGGGCTCGCCGGCCTATCCTTCAACGATGCCGGCGGCGAGCGGGCGGCCTTCGCCGACATGTCGAGCCGCTGGCCGAATGCGAACTATATCGAGGACATGGCGGCGACCGCCCCTTACGCGGCGCGCATCTTCGACCCGGCCAGATGGCGCTCGGAGCAGCCGCTGCGCGTCGTCATGATCGGCACGGATTTCCAGCTCCGCGTCTGGGAGGCGTTGCTGAAGATCCCGATGGGCAAGGCGCGCAGCTATTCGTCGATCGCCGCCGAGATCGGCGCGCCGCAGGCGAGCCGCGCGGTGGGCGCTGCGATCGGGGCGAACCCGCTCTCCTTCGTGGTTCCATGTCATCGGGCGCTGGGGAAATCCGGCCAGCTGACCGGCTATCACTGGGGCCTCACCCGCAAGCGAGCGATCCTCGGCTGGGAAGCCGGCCAGGTCTGCGCGCGCGCTTGATTACGACACTGCCGGCGATCATTTTCGCCGGCAGCGTCTTTCCATAGGCCGGCGAAATCCGTAGCTTCCCGGAAAATCACCGGGAGGCTTTCCTTGATCATCGTCATCGGCTCGATCAATCTCGACCTTATCGCAACCGTCGAGCGCTTGCCCGATCCGGGCGAGACGGTTGCGGGCGACGCGTTCAAGACCGCGCCTGGCGGCAAGGGCGCCAACCAGGCGCTGGCGGCGGCGCGCGCCGGCGCTCAGGTCCGGATGATCGGCGCGGTCGGCAAGGACGCTTTCGCGGCCGAGGCGCTGGGCTGCCTCAGGGAAGGCAAGGTCGAGCTTTCCGGCGTCGAAGAAGTCGAGACGGCCACCGGGACGGCGCACATACTTGTCGACAGCCACGGAGAAAACGTGATCGTGGTAGTGCCTGGCGCCAATGGCGCCGTCATGCCAGGCAACCTTGCGAAAGCGAATCCCAAACAGGGCGACATTCTGCTCCTGCAGCATGAGATCCCGCAGGCGACGGTCGAAGCGGCCCTCGACGCCGCCCGGGCAGCCGCGGCCACCACCATCCTCAACACCGCGCCGTTCCGCACCGAAGCCGCCTCATGCCTCGGCAAGGCCGACTATGTCGTCGCCAACGAGACCGAGTTCGATCTTTACGGCGAACTGCTGCAACTGCGCGGCCGCGACCGCCCCGCCCGGATGAAGAGCTTTGCCGAAACCACCGGCCGCACGATCATCGTCACGCTCGGTGGCGAAGGCGTACTGGCCGCGACGCCTGAGGATTTCTTCGAAGCCCCGGCACTGAAGATCACGCCGGTCGACACAGTCGGGGCCGGCGACACATTTTGCGGCTATCTCGCGGCCGGGCTCGCATCGGGCCTCCGCCTGGAAGATGCCTTGCGTCGCGCCGCAGCCGCCGGCTCGCTGGCCTGCCTCAAGCCCGGCGCGCAGCCTGCCATACCCTTGGCCGAGGAGGTCGACGCGGCGCTGGCGGGCGGCTGACCACCCTTGACGAGCGCCCCGCAAAATGCAGCCCTGATACTCGCAACCATCAGGGGCAAAAGATGTCGCTCGAAGTCTATGTCGCCTACACGCTCGCCTGCATTGTCATCATCCTGGTACCCGGGCCGACCGTAACCCTGGTCATCGCCTCGAGCATGCGCCACGGCACGCGTGCCGGCCTGCTCAACGTTGCCGGAACCCAGGCCGGCATCGCCATGATGATCGCCATCGTCGGCATCGGACTCAACTCGATGATCGAGGCGATGGGACACTGGTTCGAATGGGTGCGATTGCTTGGCGCCGCCTACCTCATCTATATCGGCTGGCAGATGATCCGTTCGAGCGGCAAGCTCGCCGAGGGCGAAGCGCCGGTCGCGCCGCGCGGCGGCTTTTTCCTGCAGGGGCTCCTGGTCGCCGTCAGCAACCCGAAGACGCTGATCTTCTTCGGCGCCTTCATCCCGCAGTTCATCGACCACAACCTCGCCTACATGCCGCAGATCGTCATCATGGGCGTCACCGCGCTGGTTTTCGCGGCGTTTTCGGACTCCGCCTACGCCATCGTCGCCGGCCGCGCCGGCAAGGCGCTGTCGGCCCGGAGGGTAAAACTGCTCTCCCGCGTCAGCGGCGGTTTTTTGATCGGCGGCGGGCTCTGGCTGGCGTTTTCGCGGGCGAAGTGACTTCCTTTACCTCCCCCTTGCGGGGAGGTCGCGCCGAAGGCGCGGTGGGGTCGATCGGCAGTGCTCGGCTCTCGCTGAACGACGCCAAAATTCTCGATAAGATCAGGCTGCCTTGACCAGCACGGCCGGAGGCAGGTGCTGGCGGGCATCAAGCACTTCCATGCCGACGATGCGTCCGTCCGTGTCGTAGTCCAGCACGATGCCCTCGGCGACCTCCTCGCTGTCGAGAACGGCCTCCGTTGAAAATCGGATATAGGCCGCGTTGGCGGCGGCGTCGTATTCCACTTTCAAGGTCATCGCGGCTTTCTCGCTCGGCGATCAAGAAATGCGGACAGTATACGAATTTCCTGTCCGGTTTCCACACATACAACGCGCAGGAAGCGGCCGCCGCGTTCCGGGACTGACCGAAAGCGGCGTTCAACCGCTAGGTCGCCGCCGGGATTCGGCTCGCGCCATTCCGGATTGCGAACCGTTCTCTCCACCCACGTTTTGTCGATCTCGCGCTCGGCAAGCACTGTTTCGGCGTGTGCTGTGTAGCGGATCGGCGGCATTGCGCTGGTCCGCTACAGCCTCCCCAACCGCTCCACCAGCAGCGCAAAAACCCCTCATGGTCGATGTCGCGCATGTAGGTGACGTTCTTTTCCCGCTTGGTAACGCCCCACCAGTCGGCAACCGTCATGCCCATGGTCAGTTCCGAACTGGTCTCGACCGTCACGTTGCAGCGGCGGCCCTTGAAGAATTCCGGCTTGAGCAGATAGGCGATGACGCACGGGTCGTGCAGCGGCCCGCCGTCGGTGCCGTATTTCTCTTCGTCGAAGCGCTCGAAGAATTCCAGCATCTCGGCGGTTGCGATGCCGACTTTCGTGCCGAGCGCGCGGAAGGCCGCGACGCGCTTTGCCGTGGTCAGCGCCTTGTGGGTGACGTCGAGTGGCATCATCACGATCGGGATGCCGGATTTCAGCACGATATCGGCGGCGTGCGGGTCGACATAGATGTTGAATTCCGCGGTTGGCGTGACATTGCCGCCTTCGAAGAAGCCGCCGCCCATCAGCACGATCTCGCGGATGCGCGGCGCGATCTGCGGCTCGCGGATAAGCGCCAGCGCGATGTTGGTCAGCGGCCCGAGCGGGCACAGCGTCACCGCGCCGCTTTCTTCCCGCATCAGCGTCTCGACGATGAAATCGACGGCATGCTGCTCCTGCAGTTTCATGCTGGGGTCCGGGAGCTGGGGCCCGTTGAGGCCGCTCTGGCCGTGCACCTCCTCGGCGGTCACCAGCGGACGCACCAGCGGACGCACGGCGCCGGCATAAACCTTCGTGTCCGGCTTTCCGGCCAGTTCGCAGATCTTGCGGGCGTTCTTCTCGGTCAGCTTCAGCGGAACATTGCCCGCGACCGCCGTGATCCCGAGGATTTCGAGCTCCGGGCTCGCCAGCGCCAGGAGCATCGCAACGGCGTCGTCCTGGCCGGGATCCGTGTCGATGATGATCTTGCGGGGTGCGGGCATTTCGTTTCCTCTTGATGCTGCCGTGCAGACTTGAACTTGTTTGCGGCGCGGACCATATCAGCATCGTCAGGAAAAATGCCATCCGGGTTTTTCCTTTTGAGGTCGCTCTTTGAGGACACGGAAATGAGCCGCATGACGCCCTTTTCGAGCCCGCTTCTGCTTGGGTTCGACGCAATGGAAAAGACGCTCGAGCCGCCTGGCGAAAACAGGCGACAGCTACCCCCCTACAACATCGAGCGCATCCGGAACGCCGAGGGGTCAGGTGAAAGACTTCGCATAACGCTGGCTGTCGCCGGCTTCTGCGACGAGAACCTGGAGGTCACGACCGAGGAGAACCAGCTCGTGGTGCGCGGCCGGCAGAATGACGAAACCGAGCACGAATTCCTGCATCGCGGAATAGCGGCGCGGCAATTCCAGCGGACCTTCGTTCTCGCCGACGGCATGCGGGTCATCACGGCTGAACTGAAGAACGGGCTTCTGGCGATCGACCTCGACCGGCCCGAGCCGGAAAAGCTCGTACGGAAAATAAACATTTCGGTGAAAGACTGAAACAATTCTCGCCGGAACCAAACAGCTCTATGGCGGGTTGGTCGTTAAGGACGCCCCGCGAGCAGGAGGCTAACATGGCATATCAAGGCACACGCCAAATCACCGTTTCGAAAGCCGATCTTGCACATCTCGGCGAGGGCTCGGTGGCGTATCTGCGCGAAATCGGCAGCGACGAATTGAGGGGCAAGTTCCCCGGCCTGCCGGAAATTGCGCCAAACACGACGCTTTGGGCGCTGTTCGCAGCGAACGGCCAGCCGATTCTGCTGTCCGATGAGCGCGACCGCGCGCTGGCCGGCGCCCTGGAAAACGACCTGATCCCGGTCGCGATCCACTAAAGCGGGCAGTAACCCCAAACGACAACGGGGCGGCCTGGAGCCGCCCGTCCAACGATTTATTCCAAAAGAAGAAGTCAGGCCGCGTGAGAGGCCTGCGTGTCCGACAGAAGCGCGTGAATGGCCGCCGCGTCCCTCGTGCCGCGCACCTTGGCGACGGTCTCGGCGTCGCGCAGCACGCGCGCGATGCGCGACAGCGCCTTCAAATGATCCGCGCCCGCGCCTTCGGGCGCCAGAAGCAGGAAAACCAGATCGACGGGCTGATCGTCCAGCGCCTCGAAGTCGACAGGTGCATCGAGGCGGGCGAACACGCCGGTGATCCGCTTGACGCCTGCCAGCTTGCCGTGCGGGATGGCGATGCCGTTGCCGACCCCGGTCGAGCCGAGGCGCTCGCGCTGCAATATGGTGTCGAACACTTCGCGTTCGGGAATCCCGGTGATCGCGGCCGCCCTTTCGGCCATGAGTTGCAACAATTGCTTCTTCGAATTCGCCTTCAGAGCCGGCAGTATGGCCGGCACTTCGATCAGATCGCTGAGATCCATTCCAAAATCCTTTGCTCGTCCCGTCCGCCGCAGGTCCCCCACCCGCGGTCGCCCGGTAGACGCCGTTTATCCCTGTGCGATTTTTGCTGTCGAGGGGTCGATCCAGCCGATATTTCCATCGGGCCGGCGGTATACGATATTGATGTGGTCGTTGCCCGCATGGCGGAACACGATGACCGGACTGTCTTTGGTGTCCAGTTCGATGACCGCGGAGGCGACCGACATGGTCTTCAGCGCCATGGTCGATTCGGCGACGATGGCCGGCGCATAGTCTGCTGGCAGTTCCTCCTCGTCGTCCGAGATCGGCGCCATGATCGTGTAGGCGATGTCGGTGGTTGTGCCGCCATTGCCCCCCGGACCGTGCGACTTGAGCCGGCGCTTATAGCGCCTGAGGCGCTTCTCGAAACGATCGGCGGCGACTTCGAAAGCCGCCGTCGGCTCCTGGGCATCGCCGGTGGCCTGCAAGGCCGCCCCGCTGTCCAGATGAATCATGCAGTCGGCGGTGTAGCGTGACCCGGACTTCACAACCGTTACGTGTCCGGAAAATCCGCCATCGAAATATTTCTCGATCGTTTCGCCGATGCGGGCCACGATGCGCGAACGGAACGCATCGCCGATATCCATGTGTTTTCCCGATATGCGCAGGGTCATATGAAAATCGACCTTCCTTGCTCAGACATCAACTTTTTCGAGTTTATACCCGTGGCCGGAGCGCACAAGCTTAACGGCGGTTCAGCCGCCGATATTAGGTCCGAACTTTCTGGTTAATCACAGGCCGTCTCCCGACGGGGTCATCTACGCGCGGGCATCAGCCCGTCCCATGCGGGCGGGCTTCTAGTCACTTCATTGCGGCTTGTCAATCAACGTTCAGGGCCCAAACCGGGTTCCGGCTTTACCGGCCGGCGCTGGTCATGGCGCGCTTTTCGCGCCGGCGCTGGACCGACGAGGGAATGTTCATTCCTTCCCGGTACTTGGCGACCGTGCGCCGGGCGATGTCGACGCCGTCCTTCTTCAGGATATCCACAATGGCGTCGTCGGACAGCACGTCGACCGGCTGCTCCTGATCGATCATCTGCCTGATGCGGTCGCGCACCGCTTCCGACGAATGCGCCTCCCCGCCGCCTGCCGCGGCGATCGCCGCGGTGAAGAAGTAGCGCAATTCGAACACGCCGCGCGGGGTCAGCATATACTTGTTGGCGGTGACGCGGCTTACGGTCGATTCTGTGCATGCCGATGGCGTCGGCGACGGTGCGCAGGTTGAGCGGCCGCAGATGGCGCACGCCGTGAAGCAGGAACGCATCCTGCTGGCGGACGATCTCGGAAGCGACCTTCAATATGGTCCTTGCGCGCTGGTCCAGGCTGCGCGTCAGCCAGTTGGCATTCTGCAGGCACTCGGAGAGAAAATCCCTGTCGGCCTGCTTCCGGGCGGTGCCGGAAACCTGCGTGAAATAGATGTGGTCGACGAGCACACGCGGCAGCGTCTCCGGGTTGAGCTCGACGGTCCAGGAGCCGTCGCTGGCGGCGCGGACCTCGACGTCGGCGACGATCGTGTCCGCCACGCCGCCGACGAAAGCCAGCCCGGGCCTCGGATCGAGAGCGCGAATCTCAGCCATCATGTCGAGCAGGTCTTCCTCGTCGACGCCGCAGATTTTTTTCAGGGTCTGGAAATCGCGCCGCGCGAGCAGTTCGAGATTGGCCACAAGCGCGCGCATCGCCGGGTCGAACCTGTCGCGGCGCTCAAGCTGCAGGGCAAGGCATTCGGCCAGGCTGCGCGCGAAAATGCCGGCCGGGTCGAAAGACTGGCAGACCGACAGCACGTCGGCGATCGCCGCTTCGTCCGTGCCCAAGCGTTCGGCAACCTCGGCCGGCTCGCTACGCAGATAGCCGGCGTCGTCGAGCGCATCGCCAAGCTCATGCGCGATCAGGCGCCGGGCCGGATCGACGAAGGCGAAGGCGATCTGCTCGCCCACATGGTCGCGTAGCGTAACGGCGGCTGCGGCCATGTCCTCCATATCGAAGACATCCGACGAGCCGCCGGCGCCCGCGCCCACCGACTTCCATTGCGCCGTGAGGTCCGGGCCCAGCCTCTGGATGGTTCCCGGATCGTCAGGGAAGACGTTCTCAAGCGACGAATCGAGCTTCTCAGCCATCGCCTCGGCGCTCCATGCAGTGTCGGCCGCGTACCACTCCCCTTCGGCCGCATCCGCCGTCTTCGGAGGCTGATCGGAGGCCGCATCCTCGCGCGATTCGGCGCGCTCGATCAGCGGATTGCGCTCGATCTCCTCCTCGACGAAGCGCTCCAGTTCGCCATGGGTCATCTGCAGCAGCTTGATCGACTGCATCAGCTGCGGCGTCATCACCAGCGACTGCGATTGTCTTAGCTGCAATTTGGCCGAAAGAGCCATGATCGAATTTACGCCCCGAACCACGCGCCGAAGCCGCGGGGGCGTCGGCAGGAACCAGGCTCCTATCAACTGGCCCGGCTTTTGCTTGTCAAGGGAACTGCTAGCAAAAGCGCCTTACCGGAGCGTTACGCAGGCAAAAACGCGGCGTTTTCGCACCGGATTCGTCGAAATGGCGCGTTAAATGCACGCCTAGAGGGTAAAGCCTTCGCCGAGGTAAAGCCGCCGTACATCGGGATCGGCGACGATATCGGCGGCGGAGCCATGCTTCAGGATCTCGCCGTCATGGATGATGTAGGCGCGGTCGATCAGGCCGAGCGTCTCGCGGACATTGTGGTCCGTGACCAGCACGCCGATGCCGCGCGTGGTGAGGTGACGCACCAGTTGCTGGATGTCGGCGACGGCGATCGGGTCGATGCCGGCGAAAGGCTCGTCGAGCAGCATGTAGCTGGGGCGGGTGGCCAGTGCGCGGGCGATTTCGAGGCGTCGGCGCTCGCCGCCCGACAGCGCCATGGACGGCGATTTGCGCAGATGCGAGATATGGAATTCCTCGAGCAGCGCATCGAGGCTGCGCTCGCGCTCCTTGCGGCTCTTCTCGACGACTTCGAGGACGGCGCGGATATTGTTTTCAACGGTCAGGCCGCGGAAGATCGACGCTTCCTGGGGCAGGTAGCCGACGCCGAGGCGGGCGCGGCGGTACATCGGCATCGACGTCACGTCGAAGCCGTCGATCTCGATCTTGCCCTGGTCCACCGGCACCAGCCCGGTGACCATGTAGAAGCACGTCGTCTTGCCGGCGCCGTTGGGTCCGAGCAGCCCGACCGCCTCGCCGGACCTGACGCCGATCGACACGCCGTTCACCACCTGCCTGCCCTTGTAGCTCTTGGACAGGCCGTGGGCGATCAAGGTGCCTTTGAACTTGTCGGCATCGGGACGCAGCGTCGGCGGCGCCGGCTTCGGCTGCAGCCGGCCAGACATGCGCGAAATCAGGGACATGCTGTGCTGCATTACGGGTTCTGGGATCCGGTGGTCTGCGATCCGGGCTGCTGCGATCCGGGCGTGATGGACATCATGACCCGGCCTTTGCCGCTCTCGCCCGTCTTGCAGCCGTCGACCTGCGCCTCGCCGGTCTTCATCTGCACAGTCAGCTTGCAGCCGACCAGCACGTTGGGACCTTCCGACAGCACCACTTCCTTGCCCGAGAGCACCAGCACCTCGGTCTTCATGTCGAACGTGCCACGATCGCCGGTTGCGACCTGCTTGTCGGACTTGACGTAAACCTTGTCCTCGACCTCCAGCCGGTCGATATTGGCCGAACCGGTCGCTGCCGAGCCGCCGTCCTTGGCGTAGTAGACCGTCATCTTCCCCGATTTCAGGAGCGTCGGCCCCTGGGTGACGCTGACATTGCCGCTGAAAATGGCGATGTTCTCGGATTCGCGGACCTCCAGCTTGTCGCTTTCGATCTGGATCGGCTCGTCGCCCGACATCTCGAGCCCCAGCCTTGTCGCGGTGCTTTCCTGGGCCGAAAGCACGCCAGGCGCCGCCGTCAGCGCAAGGAGACCGAGCGCCGCTGCTGCCAGCGTCCGAAAATCAATTGACCACATCCGGGTCTCCATTTGCCTGTTGTGCCGCCTTCAACCGCTGCGGATCGATGTCCATGCGGACGCGCTTCTCGAATACCAGAACCTTGCCGTTCTCGCGAATCGCCATCGTGTCGGACGTGATCGTCGCGCCGTCCATCCTGATGTCGACCGGATCGCCGGTCGTCATGCCGCCGCCGCCAATATCGAGCGAAGCCGATTTGAGCTTGGCCGTCATGCCGTCCGCGGTGGTTACCGTCAGTTCGCTGTTGATGTCGAGCGTGTTCTTGTCGCGGTCGTAGACGCCGCTTTCCGCGCCGAACGTCGCCCAGTTTTCGGCGTCGACCGGCAGCTTGGCGCTGATGCCCTCAAGCTGGACGATGCCTTCGTTCTGAAAATCCTGGATGGCGCGCAGCGCCGTCATCGAATAGGGGCGATTGTCCTTGGTGAAGCCGTTGAGCTTCGGATTGGCCATGACCAGCTTGCCGTCCGAGATCGCCGACCCGTCGGTCTTCATAGCCACCGCCGCGGGAGTCATGAGATAGGAGTATCCGAAAAAAACGGCCGCCATGATGACCGCAAGCAGCGGCAGCGCGGTCTTGAGCAGGCGGACGGTGCGCGAGTGCCTTTGCGCGCGCAGGAAGGCTTCGCGGGACGCGCCGGTCGCTGCGGTGCCGATAGCTTCCCTGTCGCTGCTCGTCTTTGCGGATCCCGCCAAGATCAATGCCTTTTTCTTTCCGGCTTGATGCCGGGCTTAGCCGTCATTGCAAGATCCCCGACATGCGAATGCTGGATCAAGCCTCTGAAAATCGCGAAATTATGGCTGCGCCGCTTCCGCCACCATATCGGCGGACCGCGCATTTGGCGCCATCCGCCGCAAAAGATGTTCCGTAACCCTTGTCCAAGCCTGGCGCAGAAAAACCGGCCACCGCCCGATGCCTGCGACTTGCACCCCAATATGGTTATATTTGGATGAATTGTCAGCCCTTTACGTGCAGGATGGAATCCGAAAAGCGGTAGCTCTCGTCGGCTGCTTCCTCTAGAACCGACGGCTACATCAAATGCGAGACGAAACCATGGCACACAGAGTCGACGACCTGATCGACCGCCGCCGTTTGCGGCGCAAGCTGACCTTCTGGCGCATCGCCGCGCTCGCGATCGCGGCGGTCGCCATCGTGGCCGCCTCCGCCTGGATCTATGGCGACGATTTCGGCGGAACGGCGGTCGACCACATCGCCAAGGTCGAGATCGAAGGCACCATCACGGAGGACCAGGACCTTCTCGACCTCCTCGAGGACGTCCGCAAATCGGCCTCCGTCAAGGGCGTTATCCTGTCGATCGATTCGCCGGGCGGCACGACCGCCGGCGGCGAGGCGATCTTCGACGCCGTGCGTCTGCTGGCAGCCGAGAAGCCGGTAGTCGCCCAGGTCGGCACGCTGGCCGCTTCCGCCGGCTACATGATCGCCAGCGCATCCGACCATATCGTCGCCCGCAAATCGTCGATCGTCGGCTCGATCGGCGTCCTGGTGCAGTTTCCGGACGTGACCGGGCTGATGGACAAGGTCGGCATCAAGCTGGAAGAGGTGAAGTCGTCGCCGCTCAAGGCCGAACCGTCGCCGTTCAGTCCGACGACGGAGGAGGAGCGGGCGATGATCCGGGCCATGATCCTCGACAGCTACGACTGGTTCGTCGGGATAGTCGCGGAGCGCCGCCCGCTATCGCGCCCGGAAGCGCAGGCGCTCGCCGATGGCTCGGTGTTCACCGGCCGACAGGCGCTCGAAAGAAAGCTGGTCGACAGCCTGGGCGGCGAACAAGCGGCCACCGACTGGCTGACCACGAAAGGCGTGCAGCCGGACTTGCGGGTGATCGAGTGGGAACCCGACGAGGACGATTCGGTGTTCTTTTTGGGCAGTTCGCTGGCCGAAATGGCCGGCCGGGCGCTCGGCATGCCCGGTTATGGCGCCGAATTCGTACGCGAGATCGGCGCCGATCGCTTGTTCCTTGACGGGCTGGTGTCGGTCTGGCACCCTTGAAAACGCGCGCGGAGGAACGAAAAAGCAAATAAAATCATCCGCGTACAGTTTGCATAGAAACCATTTGCGAGGGACGCGCTCATGATCAAATCAGAACTCGTGCAGATCATTGCCGCACGCAATCCGCACCTTTTCCTGCGGGATGTCGAAAACATTGTCAGCGCCATATTCGACGAGATCACCGATGCGCTTGCGGACGGCAACCGCGTCGAACTGCGCGGTTTCGGCGCGTTCTCGGTCAAGAACCGGCCGGCCCGCACCGGCCGCAATCCGCGCACCGGGGATTCGGTCGAGGTCGAGGAGAAGTGGGTGCCCTTCTTCAAGACCGGCAAGGAACTGCGCGAGAGGCTCAACGCGCAAAAATGATCTGTCAAATCCGCAGCGTTTGGCTGCGGATGGGCCTTTCCGGGAAAACATATGCTCAATCGTATCCTGCTCGTCGCCGTCGTGGTTCCGATCGCGATCATCCTGATCGCGCTGGCAGTGGCCAATCGTGCGCCGGCCGCCTTCACGCTCGACCCGTTCAACCCCGGCAATCCGGCGCTGACAGTGCAACTGCCGCTGTTTTTCCTTCTGTTTGCCGCGCTGGCGCTCGGCATGATCATCGGCAGCGTTGCGACATGGTTCCGGCAGGGACGTTACCGCAAGCTGGCGCGGCAGCGCGCGCGGGAAGCCGAGCTGCTGCGCGAGGCGGCGCCACGGCCCGAGCGCGATTCGCCCTCCCTGCCCAAGCCGACCCTTTGAGCGCCTCAACCTTTTCCGGAGAAACCGAGACAAGGACAAAAAAATGCTGACAATTTCGGCCGGCCAGGTCGACCGGGCGCTGACTTTTCCGGGACTGGTCGAGACGCTGCGGACAGCGTTTCGCGAAGGCGCGGTGCAGCCGGTGCGGCACCATCACACGATAGAGCGGCCTACCGGCGCGGCCTCGACGCTGCTCCTGATGCCGGCCTGGACCGATTTCAACACCGCAAGCGAAGCTGGCGGCCATATCGGCGTCAAGATCGTCACAGTCTCACCGGACAACAACGTCATCCAGAAACCGGCCGTGATGGGGCTTTACCTGCTGCTCGACGGGATTACCGGTGAACCGCAGGCGCTGATCGACGGCCAGCGGCTGACGCAATGGCGCACCGCTTGCGCCTCGGCGCTCGCCGCCAGCTATCTCGCCCGCGAGGATGCCTCGAAGCTGCTGGTCGTCGGGGCTGGCGCACTGTCGCCCTTCTTGGCCAGGGCGCATTCGGCGGTTTGCCCCATCCGCCAGATAAAAATCTGGAACCGCACGCACGCCAACGCCGAGAAAGTCGCGGCCGAACTTCGTGCCGAAGGCTTTCCCGCGCAGGCCGCCGACGATCTCGACGCCGCGCTCGGCGAGGCCGACATCGTCTCCTCGGCTACCATCTCGACAACTCCGCTCATCAAGGGCGCCGTGCTGAAACCCGGCGCGCATGTCGATCTGGTCGGCGGCTTCACGCCAATGATGCGCGAAAGCGACGATGAGGCGATCCGCCGCGCTCGGGTCTACGTCGACACTCGCGCCGGCGCGACCAAGGAGGCAGGCGACATCGTCCAGCCGCTGGCTTCTGGCGTTCTGTCGAAGGACGCGATCGTCGCCGACCTGCACGAACTGACGCGCGGCGAGAAAAAGGGCCGCGAGACCGCGGACGAGATCACGCTGTTCAAGTCGGTCGGCGCGGCGCTGGAGGATCTGGCGGCGGGAATAGCGGTGTACAGGGCGATGACAAACCAGGGCCCAACCCGGCGGCCTGGCTCCCGAACCGCCACGCTCAGCGCTTTCCTACGCCTCGTCCACCGCTTTCGGCGTTCCGGCATGGATCCTAGGGTCTCCGCTACGTCGCTTCGCTCCTGCTTCGCCCTAGGATCCATGCCGTATCATCGCGGCAGTGCTCCGGCGGTAAAGAACGCGACCCTCGAAAGCGGCAAAGACGCCCACTCACGAAGTGTGGATAAAACCAGTCCGATCCTGGCTGGTTTTCGCCGCTGCCGAAGATTCTTCGCAGCGATTTCAATTGCTTGGCGATTCTGCAAAAGAACCTTTTATCCACACATCCTGCCCCACCCGCATAATCCGTGGCATCGCCCTTGCGGGAACCGGTTCCGGACCGGGGATCGGTAGGGTGGCGGTGACCTCTCCCCGTGGATTCGGTTCCCACGGGCCTGAGGGCGTCCGACGGGCCGGCATTCCGAGCGAAGCGTCAATGCTTCGTGAACGGAAGGCGGATCATCCGCGCGTCATTGTCCATGGAAAGAACATGGAGCGGGGCGCGTGACCGGTCGACCGGGGCGACAGACACCGGCGGGGCGCGGAAGCTGCGCCACGTATTTCAGTTTCGGTAGGCAAGGCCATGCGCCCCGCTTCCCGGCTCCTGAAGCCCTGAGTTCATCGAAGGGTCGAAGGCTCTAACAATAGCCAGGGCGGAAACGCAGCGTGGCAATGGAGCGGTGTGTGCCAGGGACAGTTTACTTTCTTTACACAGAAGAGCAGCAGCAGTCACATGGCGGTCGCGGCGATCAAGCTTGTCGGCTTCATCATGGTCGCGCTGACGCTCGTCTCGATCCGGCGCAAAGACTAGCCTTTGTTGCGCCGCCGGATGCGCTGTGCCAAAAGCGGCCCGATGCCGCCGGGAGACGCCTCTTCTTGAAACCTTCGCGTGACAAACGCCGCGAGAGACGCCCGGAGCGCGAACGGCCGAAGCCCGCCGCGACGGCGGTCCAGCGTGCCGAGCCGCGCCCGGCGCCGAAGGCCAACGAACCCGCAGCCGGGCCGCGCGTGCTCCGCCGCCGCGAAGGCGCGTTGCCGGCCGAAAGACTGCCGGTCATCCTCGAAGTCGCGCCCAATGCCGATTATGCACTGATCGACAGCGGCGGCGGCGAGAAACTCGAACAGTACGGCCCCTACCGCATCGTCCGGCCCGAAGGTCAGGCGATCTGGCAAAAGGCGCTGCCGGCCCGCGAATGGCAGCAGGCGGACGCGATCTTCACCGGCGACACCGACGAGGAAGGCATGGGCCGCTGGCGTTTTCCCAAGACGCCGCTCGGCGAAACCTGGCCGATGCGGCATGACGGCATCGACTATCTCGGCCGCTTCACCTCGTTCCGCCATGTCGGAGTCTTTCCCGAACAGGCCTCGCACTGGGACCACATGGCCGGACTGATCCGGGATGCGAAACGCCCGGTAAAGGTGCTCAACCTGTTCGGCTATACCGGGCTGGCGTCGCTGGTCGCCGCCCGCGCCGGTGCGGAAGTGACCCATGTCGACGCTTCGAAGAAGGCGATCGGCTGGGCTCGCGAAAACCAGCAGGTGGCCCGGCTTTCCGACAAGCCGATCCGCTGGATCGTAGACGACGCCATGAAATTTGCCGAGCGCGAGGAGCGGCGCGGCAATGGCTACGACATCATACTGTTCGATCCGCCGGCCTATGGCCGCGGGCCTAAGGGCGAGGTCTGGCAACTTTTCGAGGATCTGCCGGCGCTGGCCGACATCTGCCGCGCGATCCTGACTCCGAAGCCGCTGGCGGTGGTGCTCACCGCCTATTCGATCCGCGCCTCGTTCTTTTCGATCCACACGCTGATGCGCGACACTTTCGCCGGCATGGGCGGAACCGTCGAATCCGGCGAACTGGTCATCCGCGAAAAGGCCGCCGGCCGGGCGCTTTCGACCTCGCTGTTTTCGCGTTGGATCGCCGCATGATCCCGAACCAACGGTCCGCGACAGCGAAAAGTGGAAGCCGGTTTTCGGACAAGATCATGCGGCAACTAAAGAGAACAGCTGCATGAGTGAACATCGCCACGGTGCGCCAGGCCAGGTCAAGGAGGTCACCAGCCTCGCCAACCCGCTGATCAAGGATATCAAGGCGCTGGCGCTGAAGAAATTCCGCGACCAGCAGCATGCCTTCATGGCGGAAGGACTGAAGCTGGTGATCGACGCGCTAGATCTCGGCTGGTCGATCAAGACGCTGGTCTTCGCCAAGGCCGGGCGCGGCAATGCCGCTATCGAGAAGGTCGCGGCGCGCACCGTCGCCGCCGGCGGCACGGTGCTGGAGGTTTCCGAGAAAGTGCTGACTGCGATCACCCGCCGCGACAACCCGCAAATGGTCGTCGGCGTCTTCGCGCAGCGCCTGATGCCGCTGAAGGACATTCAGCCGAAGGACGGCGACGTCTGGGTGGCGCTCGACCGGGTGCGCGACCCGGGCAATCTCGGCACGGTGATCCGCACCGTCGACGCGGTTGGCGCGAGAGGCGTCATCCTCGTCGGCGAAACCACCGACCCGTTCGCGGTCGAGACCGTACGGGCGACCATGGGCTCGATCTTCGCCGTGCCGGTGGCGCGCGCCACCACGGAAGCGTTTCTCGGCTGGCGCAAGGGATTTTCCGGCCTCGTCGCCGGCACGCATCTGAAGGGCGCGGTCGACTACCGTTCGATCGACTATTCGGGACGCCCGATCGTGCTCCTGATGGGCAACGAGCAGCAGGGCCTTCCGGACGAACTCGCCAATACCTGCGACAAGCTCTTGCTCATCCCGCAGGCCGGGCGCGCCGATTCTGCTCAACCTGGCGGTCGCGACCGGCGTCATGCTGTTCGAGATACGGCGTGGCGCGCTGAAGCTGGGCGCGGAGGATGCGCGGTGAATTACAGATCGCTTGCAGCCTATGGCGGCCTCGTCGCGGGAACAATCGTGCTCGACCAGTGGGTAAAGCGGCTGGTGGAAGCCGGGCTCGCTTTGCACGAACAGGTCGACGTCCTGCCCTTTCTCGCGCTCTACCGCACCTATAATACCGGCGTCGCCTTCTCCATGTTCTCCTGGGTCGGCGACAAGGGCCTGATGGTTATGTCGCTCGCCGTCATCGCCTTCGTGCTGTTCCTGGCGAGGCGGACTGAGCCCAACCAGGTCATGGCGCGCATCGGCTTTTGCCTGATCATCGGTGGCGCGATCGGCAATCTCATCGACCGCGCCGTGTACGGCCATGTCATCGACTACATTTTTTTCCACACTCCGGTCTGGTCGTTCGCCGTGTTCAACCTCGCCGACGCCTTCATTTCGGTCGGAGCGTTCGTCGTGGTGCTGGACGAGTTCCTGAACTGGCGAAGCGAGAAGCCGGAGGAGCCTTCGGGCGATTGATTTTGCCGGAGCGCGACCGCAAACTTGCTATCGATCAAGAGAGAACGAGCGAGGACAGAATGCCCGATACCTTCAAAGCCATCCTCGTTTCACGCGGCGAAGACAAGAAACAGTCCGTCGCGGTAACGGAAATCAGCGAGGCCGACCTGATGGAAGGCGACGTGACCGTCGCCGTCGAAGCGACCACCGTCAACTACAAGGACGGGCTGGCGATAACCGGCAAGGCGCCTGTCATCCGGCGTTTTCCGCTGGTTCCGGGCATAGATTTCGCCGGCACGGTGCTGGCGTCCTCCCATCCCGAATGGAAGAAGGGCGACAAGGTCATCCTCAACGGCTGGGGCGTCGGCGAAACCCATCATGGCGCCTACGCCGAGCGGGCCCGCGTCAAGGGCGAGTGGCTGGTGCCGCTCCCCGAGGGCATGAGTCCGCGCGACGCCATGGCGGTCGGCACCGCCGGCTATACCGCAATGCTCTGTGTCATGGCGCTGGAACACCACGGGATAATGCCCAAACGTGGATCGGTCGTGGTGACCGGGGCTGCCGGCGGCGTCGGCTCGGTGGCGATCTCAATCCTTTCCAGGCTCGGCTATCATATCGTCGCCTCGACCGGCCGAACCGAGGAGGAAAGCTATTTGCGCGACCTGGGCGCGACTGAGATCATCTCGCGCGACGAGCTTTCCGGGCCGGCCAAGCCGCTCGCAAAGGAGCGCTGGGCCGGCGGCGTCGACGCGGTCGGCAGCCACACACTGGCCAATGTGCTGTCGATGACGAGCTACGGCGGCGCGGTCGCAGCCTGCGGTCTTGCGCAGGGCATGGACCTGCCCGGCAGCGTCGCCCCCTTCATCCTGCGCGGCGTGTCGCTGCTCGGCATCGACTCGGTGATGGCGCCAAGGGAACTCCGCCTCGAAGCCTGGCGGCGCATTGCCACCGAACTTGACCACGCCAAGCTCGCGGCGCTGTCGACCACGATCGGCTTCGACGGCATCATCGACGCCGCTCACCGGATCATGGACGGAACTGTCCGGGGCCGCGTCGTCGTCGAGATGTGAGCCGTGGCGGATCGTCAGCGCTGCTTGGGAAAATCGGCCGTGGTCAGGCGCAGGATCAGCCAGCCTACGAGCCCGGCGGCCGTCGAGCCCAAAAGCACGCCGAACTTGGTCTCGTTCTGGAGTTGCTCCGAATAAGGGAAGGCGAGCAGCCCGATAAACAAGCTCATCGTGAAGCCGATGCCGCAAAGCACCGCCACGCCATAGAGATGAGCCCACGAAGCATACCGCGGCATGTCGGCAAGCTTCAGCCGGACCGCGAGCCAGGCAAAGCCGAACACGCCAACCTGCTTGCCGGCGAAAAGGCCGAGCGCGATGCCAAGCGGCACCGGTTCCGCCAGCTTGGCGAAGGTGAGGCCGGCGAAGGATACGCCGGCATTGGCGAAACCGAAGATCGGAACGATCGCGAACGCGACCCACGGCTGGAGCGTGTGCTCGAGCCGGTGCAGCGGCGATTCCGGGTGGTCGCCGGCCGAGACTTTCAGCGGGATGAAGAGCGCCAGCGCGACGCCCGCAAGCGTAGCATGGATGCCCGACTTCAGCACGAAGAACCAGAGCAATGCGCCGAGGGCAAGGTAGGGCGCAAGATGCTTGACGCCGGCCCTGTTGAGGGCCGCCAGCACCAGCAGCACCGCGGCCGCAAGACCGAGCATCAGCGGCGAGAGGTCGGCCGTGTAAAAGACCGCGATGATCAGCACAGCGCCAAGATCGTCCAGGATGGCCAGCGCCGTCAGGAATATTTTCAGAGAGATGGGCACGCGCGGACCGAGCAGCGACAGCACGCCGAGCGCAAACGCGATGTCGGTCGCCGACGGTATCGCCCAGCCGCGCAGCCGCTCCGGATCGCCCCAGGTCAATGCGATGAAGATCGCAGCGGGCACGACCATGCCGCCGAGCGCCGCTATGCCAGGCAGGACGCGGCGCGACCAGGTCGCAAGCTGCCCGTCCAGGAATTCGCGCTTTATCTCGAGCCCGACAAGCAGGAAGAACACCGCCATCAGCGCGTCGTTGATCCAATGCAGCACGGACAGGCCAAGCACATAGCGGTGCAGCACGTCGAAATAGAGCGGAGCCAGCGGCGAATTGGCGATCAGCAGCGCCAGGGCGGCGACAAACATCAGCGTCAGCCCGCCTGACGCTTCGCTATCGAGGAAAGACCGGAGAATCGAAGGGGCACGGAGCCGATTTTTTGTCTGCATGGTTCCACCTTCCACAAATCCAGCTCTGCCTCAACCGGAAGTGTGCGAAACGGGTGCTGCCGTGATCAGACGCGCCTTCGCGGCATACCGCTAAAATTCGAACGATCGGCCAAAAGCTTCCCTAAGCAATATCTGCCAATGAATTGCTCATGACGGCGGTATTGGGCGAAGACAGGCGGGTACGGGAGGCGAGCCACGCTTCCGGCGGGGGGCCGGCGGCGCCTGCGCGCAGCCACATTGCCGCGCCGCCGCTTGCGCCCGAGCTTCCGCCGAAGCGGTTTCGCCCGTTCGCCTATGCGACGCTCATCGCCGTCGTGATGCTGGCCGGGATAGCGAGGCTGACCGGCGCGCCGGTCTTCATCAGCGTGTGCCTGCTCGCCACCGCTGCCGCCGGGCTGTTGGTGCTGCTTCGCAGCTTCAGGGCGGAAAGGGAAACCGCCTCGATCATCGACGAGCGGGTGGCGCGGAGCCGCGCCGAGATCGAAACCCTCGCCGACCAGATGTGGGAGCTGCAGGAAAGCGAAGAGCGCTTCCACGGCCTCATCGATGCGCTCGGTGACCTTGTCGTGCACCGCGATCGCGAAGGGCGCATCGTCTACGCCAACAAGGTGTTCGCCGAACTCATCGGCGCGGATGCCCGCGATCTTTATGGGCAGGCGCTGTCGGAACTCGGCATCGAGGTCGGCATCGTGCCCGACGCCGCGTTTTCCGACGGTGAATGCCTGAGTTCGACCGACGTGGCGATCCAGGCTCCCGGAGGAACGCGCTGGTTTTCATGGATCGAGCTGTCGGTGCGCGACAAAGCCAGCAAGAGCGTGTCGCACCGGGCGATCGCGCGCGACATCACCGCGCGCAAGCGCGCCGAGACGGCCCTGATCAACGCCCGCGAGCGCGCTGAATTTGCAAGCCAGGCCAAGTCCCGCTTCCTGGCGACCGTGAGCCACGAGATCCGCACGCCGATGAACGGTATCATGGGGATGGCCAGGCTCCTGGCGGATACGAACCTGTCGCCCGAGCAGCGCACCTATGTCGGCGCGGTCTCGACGTCGGCCAGTGCGCTTCTGGCGCTGATCGAGGACCTGCTCGACTATTCGAAGATCGAAGCCGGGCGGTTCGAGCCCGAGCCCCAGCCCATGTCGCCGCGCGAACTGACCGAAAACGTGGTCGAGCTTCTCGCGGCGCGCGCCTTCGCCAAGAATATCGGCCTCGGATGCCATGTCGCGCCCGACGTGCCGCATATGATCACCGCCGATCCGGGGCGCGTCCGGCAAGTGCTGCTCAATCTCATCGGCAATGCCATAAAGTTCACCGATGCCGGCGGCGTGCTGGTCACCGTCACCCGTTCAGGTGCCGGCCGTTCCGGCATGATCCGCTTTAACGTCGCCGACACCGGACCCGGTCTGCGGGAAACCGACATCGAGCGCATATTCGAGGAATTCGAGCAAGCGGACGGAACGTCGACGCGCGCGCATGGCGGCGCAGGCCTCGGGCTCGCCATCTCGAAACGCATCGTCAAATCCATGGGCGGATCGATTTCGGTCGCCAGCGAATATGGCGCCGGGTCGGAGTTCACTTTCGAAATTCCGGCGGCAGCGGCAACTGAATCGCAGCAGGCGCGCGGCGCGGTGCTCAGCGGACATCATGCGGTCATCCTCTCCAGAAATGCGGTGGAGGCCAAGGCGATCGCGTGCACCGTACGCGCCCATGGCGGCACGGTGGATATCGCCGCCACGGTTGAGCAGACGACGGCGCTTGCAGGCCGTTGCGATGCGCTGCTCGTCGACGCAGCGCTCGAGGCGGGCGACGGCCGGGTGCTCAAGCGCCTTCGACAGGCTGGCTTCACGGCCGGCGAAGCCATCACGCTGATCGCGCCAACCGACCGCGGCATGCTGGGCGAGTTCCGCGCAAGCGGCTACGCGACTTTCCTGGCCCGTCCTGTCAGAGGCGAAACCCTGCTTCGCGTGTTGCTTGCGGGCGCCGCGCCGGCCGCGCAGGCCCAAACGGCGGCCTCCAAGGCTTCTTCGCTCCCGGCGCGGAACGCCAAACCGCTCGGACTGTCGATCCTGATCGCCGAAGACAACGACATCAACGCCATGCTGGCGCGAGCCACGCTGCAGAAGGCCGGCCACAGGGTCGAGATCGTCGGGAACGGCAAGGCCGCGGTGGAGGCCGTGACCGGTGCGGGCCCGAAACACCGCTACGACGTCGTGCTGATGGACCTGCACATGCCGGTCATGGACGGTCTCGACGCGATTGCCGTGATCCGCCGCCACGAGGAGGAGATGGGCGTCGCGCCGGTACCGATCATGGTGCTGTCGGCCGACAACCAGGAAAAGACCCGCCATGCGGTTCTGGCCCACGGCGCCAGTGGCTTCGTCACAAAGCCGCTCGACCCGGAAGCGCTGGTGGAAGCGGTCGAGGAACAGGCCGCGGCGTAAGTCTTTAGCCGGCTGTTGCAGCCAATCCGCTGGTCGCCTAAGGTCACAATCCTGTTGCATAGCCCCGCTAATTCCGCGGCAAAGGGATGGCTCGAAGGAGATTCGCCCGTGCAGACAGCATTGCCAGAGCTGGACGGTTTCCGAGGCGCCAACAGCGGCATCGCCCCGCCACATCACCCGGATACGGGTCTCGCGGCCTCGATTCTCGGCCGCATCGGCACTCTGCAGGTGCGGCTTGCGCGCAACGAAGCCGAAATCGCTGCGGCGCAGGAAGTGCGCTACCGCATCTTCTTCGACGAACTCGGCGCGACGCGGGAGGCATCGTCGCCTCAGCGCCTCGACGCCGACCGGTTCGACGCGGCCTGCGATCATCTCCTGGTCTTCGACACCGCGCTTCCCGGCCCCGAACACCGCCGCATCGTCGGCACCTACCGCTTGTTGCGGCAGGAGAAGGCGCTGGCCGCCGGCGGCTTCTACTCGGACGGGGAATTCGAGTTCGGCAAGCTCATTGCGCGCCATCCCGGCCAACGGTTCCTGGAGCTCGGCCGGTCCTGCGTGCTGCCGCAATATCGCTCGAAGCGCACGATAGAACTGCTCTGGCAGGGCATCTGGGCCTATATCAGCCATTACCAGATCGGCGTCATGGCCGGGTGCGCCTCGTTTCACGGAACAGTTCCAGCTGCCCACGCCGAGGCGCTTTCCTATCTGGCGCATCACTGCCGGACGAGCACCGAATTCGACGTGCGGGCGGTGCCCGAACGCTACCGCAGCATGGATTTGATGCCCGCCGAGGCGATCAATATCAGATCGGCGGCCATGGCCTTGCCGCCGCTGATCAAGGGTTATCTGCGGGTCGGCGCGAAAGTGGGCGACGGCTGCGTCGTCGACCACGAATTCGATACGGTCGACGTCTTCGTTGTCATGCCGGTCCGGGAGATCGGCCAGCGCTACATCAGCTATTATGGCGGGGAGACGCACCGTTTCGCGGCATAATCCGCAATTTACCGAGGTCGAGCTTGCTCCCGCTTTCGCGAAGCTGGTCCAGGCAGCCGGGTATCTGCCCGAAATTACGCAAAGCACCTGGTTCAACACCCCCTCGTTGAAGGTGCGTGGCAAATCGCTCTGCCGGGTCAAGGATCCGGATACCGTGGTGCTGATGTGCCCGCTGGAGGAAAAGGAACTGCTGATCGCCGCGGCGCCGGAAATCTATTTCGAGACCAGCCACTACAAGGGCTGGCCGGCGGTCCTCGTGCGCATCCATGCCATCGCGACCGCCGAACTTGCGCTCCGGCTCGAGCGCGCCTTCGCCATGCAGGCGCCAAAGGCGGTGCTCAAGGCATGGCGGAAATAGTCAGGGAATATCGTCCGGGTTCCTTCCCGGTCGGCTGCGATAGGCCGGAAACGACCAGCCGAATTTCAGCGCGCCGCCACGTACGATAAAGGCCGCCGCGAAGGCGATCAGGGCAGAGGCGACGGTTGGAAATCCGATGAGGTCGGCGCCTGTGAAGACCGCGGCGCCCGTCACGGCCGCGGTCACGTAGATTTCCGGGCGCAGCAAGACTGAAGGCTCGCCTGCAAGCAGATCGCGCAATATGCCGCCGAAGGTCGCCGTCAGCATGCCCATGATGATCGCAACGGTCGGCGAACCGGTGATCGCCAGCCCCTTTGCCGCGCCCATGACGGAGTAGGCGGCGAGACCCAGGGCGTCGAGCCAGAGCAGCAGCCGATAGCGCGATTCGACGAAATGGGCGGTAAAAAACACGACGACCGCGACCGCGGCGCAGACGAGCACATAGGCGTGGTGGTCGACCCAATACACCGGCACGTCGAGGATAATGTCGCGGAGCGTGCCCCCTCCGATGCCGGTGATGCTGGCCAAGAACAGGAAGCCGATAATGTCGAGCTGCTTGCGCGATGCGGCGAGCGCGCCGGTGGCTGCGAACACGGCGATGCCGGCATAGTCGAGAAGCAGGATTGGATTCATGAAGCGAGCGATAAGCAGCAGCGAATAGCGACAAGGGAAACGCAGGCCGTGGTGGCTTACATTACCCTCCAATTCCCTATTCGCTACTCCCTATTCGCTAATCGCTTGCTTCACGCATCCTTCTCGGCCTGTTCGTTGACCGGGCCCGGCTCAGGCGGCGCTTCGTTTGCCGCATGCTTCGGGCCGCCCTTGGCGACGCCGACCATGGCCGGACGCAGGACGCGCTCGCCGATGGAATAGCCCGGCTGCACGACCTGGACGACCGTGTTGGCCGGAACGTCGGGATTGTTTACCTCGAACATGGCTTGGTGAAAATTCGGATCGAACTTCTCGCCTTCCGGCTGCAATTTCCTGACGCCATGGCGCTCCAGCGCGGCAAGCATGGCCCGTTCGGTCATTTCGACGCCTTCGATCAACGTTTTAAAGCCGGCGTCGCCCGCAGCCTTCGCTTCGGCCGGAATGGCGTCAAGCGCACGGCGCAGATTGTCGGAAACCGACAGCATGTCGCGCGCGAAATTGGCGGCTGAATAGGCGCGTGCGTCCTGCAATTCGCGGGCCGTGCGGCGACGCAGATTCTCCATCTCGGCGGCGGCCCGAAGAGCGCGGTCCTTGAGATCCTCGTTTTCCTTCAGGAGCCGCACAAGCGCTTCGTAATCGCCATCGACACTCCCATCATTGGTCTCGGACGCCGCTTCTGCCGCTTCGTTCTCGTCAGGCGCGCGTTCGTCTTTTATCTGGTCGCTCATCGCCACATCCCGTCATTCGGAAAGGTTTGGAAGTTGCGCCCGATATCGAGCTTCGGGTGCCAAAAATCAAGGGGCAAGGGACATCCGCCGCCCTGACAGGGAGTCCCCCCTTCGCCGATTACGCAATCCCGGCCGCTATCCTCGACAGCGGCCGAAATCGCTCACCCGATCATGTAAAAATTAATTAAAACTTTACCGTGTCGGCGGGTTGCGCTTGCAACCGGCGACCAATGCAGGAACCTTTGCTTTGCGCAGGGAGTTTCGAAGTAAAACAAAAATCGGCCCTGGAATGATGACCCGCGACACCGAACATCGATTGGACAATCTATCGCCGGAGATCCGGCGGCAGCTTCGCGGCGAACCCATGAGGAGGTATGTCCGGTCCTTTTCGTCATTCGCCGTCAAGCCCGACATACCGAAAAACCTGCGCGATCTGTTGGACCGCCTGGATGATGCCGAGAAGGCATCCAAGGCAGGCAAGAGCAAGTCGAACGGCCGCTCCTGACGATCTGCCGCAGGCCATCCCCACAATTCGTCGGCTTTCCGCCTTGCACCAGCCTCAAAGGCACGCTTATGGTCCGCGATGAACATGATGCCCCCCAATCTTTCAACCGGCACGGCCGAACGCGCCTGGCTCAAAATCCTCGCACGCTATCGCAAGCCGGACCGGTTGCGCAGCGCCTTCGAACTCGCGGTCACCGTCATTCCGTTCGCGGCGCTCTGGGCGCTTTCCTGGGCGGCGGTCGAATATAGTCATTGGTGGGGGCTGGTGCTTACCATTCCGGCCGCCGGCTTCCTCGTCCGCCTGTTCATGATCCAGCATGATTGCGGCCATGGATCGTTCTTCGCCCATCGCCACACCGACGACTGGATCGGCCGCGCGATCGGAGTGCTGACGCTAACCCCGTACGATTACTGGCGGCGGGCGCACGCGGCCCACCACGCCTCGGCTGGAAATCTCGACGAGCGCGGCGTCGGCGACATCACCACGCTGACGGTCGCCGAATACCAGGCGCTGTCGCGCTGGGGCAAGCTTCGCTACCGGCTCTACCGGCACCCGGGCGTCATGTTCGGCATCGGGCCCGCCTGGCTCTTCCTGATTCAGCAGCGGCTCCCGTTCGGCATGATGCGGTCAGGCCTCACGCCCTGGATGTCGACCATGGCGACCAATCTGGCAATCGCCACGATCGCAGCCGGGCTGATATGGCTGGTTGGCATCGTCCCGTTCCTGTTGGTCCACCTGCCCATCGTCATCATCGCGGGCGCCGTCGGCGTGTGGCTGTTCTACGTCCAGCACCAGTTCGAGGACACCCACTGGGCCGAAGGCAACGAATGGGAGTTCCAGGAAGCTGCATTGCACGGCTCCTCGCACTACGATTTGCCAGGCATTTTGAGGTGGCTCACCGGCAACATCGGTATCCACCACGTGCATCATCTGTCCAGCAAGGTGCCGCACTACCGGCTTCCAGAAGTGCTTAGGGACTATCCGGAATTGCGCGATGTCGGACGCATCACTATTGCCGACAGCCTGCGCTGCGTGAAGCTCGTGCTGTGGGACGAGAGCCGGCGCAAGCTCGTATCGTTTCGCGAGGCGCACGCGCCGGGGTGACCGGCCGGACAGGGCGCGGATAGGTTAGCGCTGTCGGCCTGATGTCCCGCAGTTGGGCGACGTTGCAGGTCAACCCTCCAGGCCTGCGCCAGCCGGCGTTTGCTCCCTTGCAGCTTTCCGAAACAACCAAGCCGATCCGAGAAACAGCGCGACGAAGAATCCGTTCAAGGCCACTATTTCCGAGACGGAGCTGTAGCTGGCATGCTGCATACCGGCGATCAGCGCGATGGCTGCGACCAGCGCCTGAGCGATCGCCGTCGCGAATAGCGCGCGCGCCATTCCATGCGGCTGGCAGCGCGCGATGATCGCGCCGATGATCCCGACGGCGAGCACTCCGCCATACATAAAGTTGATGGGGTTATCCTCGTTCCCGATAATTCCAACGGCAAGGTTCATCCAGACGAGGATGAATGCTGCCGCAATCGCAACGCCGACGGCGGCTCGGTACGCGCCATTGCCCGTCATCCTCGCTGCCAGCTCGTAGGCGCCGCCAGCGCCGACCAGCATGGCGCCGAAGATAGCGAAATCGGCCACATCCCAGTCCACTTGATCGGTGACCTGCATCGCCAACAAGGGCAGCAGCAGTATGAGCGCCGCAAAGGCCCAAGCCGCTATCCTCCAACGGCTCCGGCCCAGTCCGCCATGGTTTTCCGCGTTTCCAGCCATCGCCTTGCCGTCGTGCATGAGTGAGGCTTTCAAGTTAGCATGGGCGGCGAGCGAGCGGCATGAGCAAATTCTGAGGTTCGGGCAACGTCTCCCTGCCGATGAGCAGGCTTTTGCCAACGTCCGGAATAGGCCGCTATGGTGGATTGCTGGCCGGAGAGGCGTGCAAGCCCCTCGGTTCAAGCGAGCGAAAAGGAACATGCTGAGGAAGCATCATGCCTCGCGAGATCGGCATCCATCATCCGGAACATCGCAGCAGAGCAATCGGGATTGGCGAGCGGCTCGCCGTCCTCATCGACTACCCGGCATCGCCTGGCTGCACGTCGCCCTACGCACCGGCCTGGATCGCGGAGATGGTTCGCCGACGCGAGGAGGCGGAAAGTCCATGACAACTGCGTAAGGTGAGGCCTGGCCAACCTTTTGCTGATAGGGAGTTGCTGCTGGCATCGCCGTTGGGCGCATTCCTCCGAGCCGATGAGGAATTCTTATCGGGCAGCTAAAAATTTCTCATTTGCTAAATTGTGCGACGCACCATACTTGCATGCTGCAACGCAGCAACAAGTGAGATTGGCTTCGGCCAACGAAAGAAAATGAAGAAAACAATCGTATCGTCTTTGGCCGCCGCGGCGGTTATCGCCACCGCAGTCTCGGCAACCGCCGTGGTGCTCTCCCCCAGGGGTGACACTTACGCAGTAAACAAGTTTTCGGTCGGCATGCCCGTCCGTCCGCAAATGTTTTACGGACAGGATCCGACCGCCTCCGATTTGCGTCCCGTCAACAACGGCTATGTGTTCACGGCCAAGCTTGAAGACGGCAAGCTCCGCCTTTTCCCGTATGGCGGCGCCGGCCGTTTCCCGCGCGAAGCGCCCTCGAATTGACGCTTGGCGTTCGGGTGGCTGGCAGGTCACCCGAACTTCCGGGTTTCGGAGGCGCCTGAATTAATCTATTCGGCAGCCTGCCGCGTCTCGCGCATCATGATTTCGCCATGGGCGATTTCGGTCCCGAGCACCTTCAGGCATTCACGCATGAAGGCGGCAAGGCCCGGCCAGCCCTTGGCCGATACGAGGTTACCGTCGACATGGGCGCCATCGGGCGCAACGTCGATATAGATGCCGCCGGCCAGCGTGACCTCCGGCTCGCAATATTGAAGCGCCGCGACCTCCCTGCCGCGCACCACGCCATCGACCGCTATCAGAACCTGCGCGCCGTGGCAGATGGTAAAGATCGGCTTTCCGGTCTCGTGGAAGTGGCGGACGATCTTCTGCACGCCCTTATCGATGCGGATATATTCCGGACCGCGGCCGCCGGCGCAATATACTGCGTCATAGTCAGCCGGGTTCACTTCGGAAAAAGTCTTGTTCACGTAATAGTCGTGACCTAGCTTCTCGGTATAGGTTTGATGCCCCTCGAAGTCGTGCAGCGAAGTCTTGATCATCTCGCCCGCCTTCTTGCCCGGACATACGACATGCACCGTATGGCCGACCGCGTGCATGGCCTGCTCGAAAACGAAAATCTCGTACTCTTCGCTGAATTCACCGACCAGCATCAGAATTTTCTTGCCCGGCATCTCGGTTCTCCTCCCAGATCAGATTTATTTCGGCAGCCGAAATAATCGCGCGCATCCTATGGCGGAAACTCTGAAAGGAAAAGCCGGAAATGCGGCGCGGCGTTGGCGGCGCGGATCACATATTTGGGTGAACGGCGGCTAAGCGGTGGGAGCCCGGCGCCACGAGTATCCGACGCTCTTGCCGGCCGGCTTGGCCGTCGGCTGATAGTAGAGCGGAATGCCGCCAGTGCGCCCGGCTTCGAGGCGGGCGATCAATGTCGGATGCGACACCTCGAATTCACTGAAGCCTAGCCGCAGCATGTGCGGAAGCTGGTCGATCAGCACCTGGCCCGTGGCGCGGACCGCGCCTTGGAAGCTGTAGCGGCTGCGCAGAAGCTCTCCCTTGGAGAAGCTGCGGCCGTCGTTGAACGCCGGAAACGCGAGCGCGACGAGCGAGACCGTGTCCAGCAGTTCGGCGATCTTTTCCAGCGCATCACCGGGAAGAAGCAAGACGCCGAGACGTTCCTTCGCGGATTTCCGCACCTCTGGATCGAGATCGAGGAAAGCCTGCAACGGTAGTATAAAACGGCCATTGCCGGAGAGCGCATCGGCGCTCTCGGCGTGGATCCATTCGTCCTCGCGAAAGCCTTGCGGCGTCCACAGGCGCGTGGCGGTCGGCGCGTTCGGTTCGGACATTCGAAAAGTTCCTAGTGGGCCGCGCTGGCGAGCGACCGGTCGAGTTCGGGCAGATGAATGCCACACTCGGTTTTGGCCTGTCCAGCCCAGCGGCCGCTGCGCGCGTCCTCGCCCGGCTGCACGATCGAGGTGCAGGGAAAGCAGCCGATGGAGAGATAGCCATAGGCAACTAAAGGGTTTTCCCGCAGTGTATGCGTTTTCATATAGTCGGCCAGATCGGCGGTGGTCCAGCGCGCGAGCGGATTGATGCGGATGCGAGTGCCTACGGCCTCGAAGACCGGCAATGCCTGCCGCGTAGCGGCCTGGAACCGCTTGCGACCCGTGAACCAGGCACGAAACGGCTCGACGCCGCGCGCCATCGGCTCGACCTTGCGAATGGCGCAGCAGGCATCGGTGTTGGTAAGGTGAAGCTTACCGTCCGGATCGTCGCGGTTTAGCGCGGCTTCCTCCGGCGTGATGACGCGGATGTCGCTCAGGCCGAGATCGGCGGCCAGCGCATCGCGGTAATCGAGCGTTTCGCCGAAATGCTTGCCGGTGTCGAGGAAGATGATCGGCAGCGACCGGTCGATCTCGGCAACCATATGCAGCAGCACGGCCGAATCCGCGCCGAAGGACGACACTGCGGCGATGTCGCCGCGACCAAACAGCTCTATCGCGCGCGAAATAATCTCGGCGGGCGGGAGGTGACCGTAGAGCGCGTCGAGACGCGCGGCTTCGGCCAGCGTCTCTGCTTCCAAGTCAGGCAGCCTTCGCTTCGCTTCCATAGAGCGCCTCCTTGAACGGAGCAGCGCCGACGCGGCGGTAGGCGTCGAGGAATTTTTCGGAACGGTCGGCGCGGATGCGCAGATAGGTCTCGACCACCGTCTCGATAGCGTCGGTGATCTCTTCCGGACCGAAGCCGCGACCGATGATCTCGCCGATCGACGTGTTTTCGTCGCCCGAGCCGCCGAGCGTCACTTGATAGAGTTCAGCGCCCTTCTTCTCGACGCCCAGTATGCCGATATGGCCGACATGATGGTGGCCGCAGGCATTGATGCAGCCGGAGATCTTCAGCTTCAACTCACCGATGTCGCGCTGCCGCTCCAACGAGGCGAAGCGGCGCGAAATCTCCTGCGCGACCGGGATAGAACGGGCATTTGCCAGCGCGCAATAATCCAGTCCCGGACAAGCGATGATGTCGCTGATCAGGCCGTAATTGGCCGTCGCAAGGCCGATCTCGACCAGCGCGTCATAGACGGCGCGGAGGTCGGCGCGCGCTACGTGCGGCAGCACCAGGTTCTGCTCATGCGTGACGCGGATTTCGTCGAAGCCGTATTTCTCGGCGATGTCGGCGACAGCTTCCATCTGGCTGTCCGAGGCATCGCCCGGAGCCTCGCCGATGCCCTTCAGCGAGATCGTCACTGCGGCATAGTCGGGATGGCGATGCGTGAACACGTTCTGGTCCAGCCACTCGCCGAAGCTCTTGCTGTCCAGCCGCGCGGTCTTGACCGCCTCGTCGCCCCCAGGGCGTGCGACTAAGGCGGGCGGCGCGAAATAGGCCTCTATGGCGCGAATGTCGGCTTCCGGCAGCTTCAACTCGCTGTCCTTCAGCGCCTCCCACTCAGCCTCGATCTGACGGGTGATTTCCTCGACGCCGGTCTCGTGAACCAGGATCTTCACTCGCGCCTTGTATTTGTTGTCGCGGCGGCCGTTGAGATTGTAGACGCGCAGAATTGCCGTGCAGTAGGAGAGAAGCTCGCTCTCCGGCAGGAAATCGCGCACCTTCTTGGCGATCATCGGCGTCCGGCCCTGGCCGCCGCCTACATAGACGGCGAAACCGAGTTCGCCCTTCTCGTTCTTCTTGAGATGCAGGCCGATGTCGTGCGTCTTGATCGCGGCGCGGTCGCGCTCCGCCCCCGTCACCGCGATCTTGAACTTGCGCGGCAGGTAGGAGAATTCCGGGTGGACCGACGACCACTGCCGCAGGATCTCGGCATAGGGACGCGGATCGGCGACTTCATCGGCGGCAGCGCCCGCGAAATGATCGGCGGTGACGTTGCGGATGCAGTTTCCGGAGGTCTGGATGGCGTGCATCTCAACCGAGGCGAGATCAGCCAGGATGGCCGGCACGTCCGACAAGGCAGGCCAGTTGAACTGAATGTTCTGGCGCGTCGTGAAGTGGCCGTAGCCCTTGTCGTATTTGCGCGCGATATGCGCCAGCATGCGCAATTGCCGCGGGTGCAGCGTGCCGTAGGGGATGGCAATGCGCAGCATGTAGGCGTGGAGCTGCAGATAGACGCCGTTCATCAGCCGCAGCGGCCGGAACTGGTCCTCGGTGATTTCGCCGGCCAAGCGCCGGTCGACCTGGTCGCTGAACTCGGCGACGCGGGCATTCACGAAATCCTGGTCAAACTCGTCGTAGCGGTACATTTTTGTCTTTCAGGGCTGGTCAGCCGGTGGCTCAGGCGGCTTGCGGCACGGCGGGCCGCGCCTGTTTGCCGAGATCGTTGCGGTTGGTGGGTCCGCTCGCGCGGATCTGCTCGCGCAGTCGGATCGGGCGGATAGTGCCGTCGACAAGCTGAATGTCGATCATGTCGACGTCGACGACCTCATTGTTCAGAAAAGCGGCCTTGCCGATCGCCTCGAGCTTTTCCTCGCCGGCCTTGTCGCGGGCGATTTCGGAATTGTCGATGGTTTCGGCCCAGGAATGGTCCGTCGCATACCAGACGGCTTCGCCATCGGTGAGGCGGTTTGCGGTGAGAACTTTCATCTTTCTGCTCCCTCGGTCTCTCGTGCCGCGGCAACGCGGTTTTGCGCGGCGAGCGGCGTCGACCGTGCGAAGTTGGCGCCGGCGACGGCGTCCCCGATGAGTGTCATGACCGGCCCGGTAAGTTCATCGCGGGCCTGAAGCGCCGGAAGGTCGGCGATCGTGCCGTGGAACAGCCGGCGATCGGCAAGGCTGGCGTTCTCCACGACCGCGACCGCGGTGTCGGGCGACAGCCCGGCTTCGATCAGTCGCGCCGCGACGTCTGCGGCGACCGAGCGGCCCATATAAACGGCGACCGTCGCGCCGGAAATGGCGAGCTTCGCCCAGTCCGGCAGCGTCGAGCCCTTGAGGTCGTGTCCGGTGGTGAACACCATTGACGAGGTCACGCCGCGCAGCGTCAGCGGCAGTTCGAAATCGGCGGCGGCGGCGAATGCGGCGGTGACGCCCGGCACCACTTCGTAGGAAATACCCGCATCGCGCAGCGCCTGCATCTCTTCGCCGGCGCGCCCGAAGACCAGAGGATCGCCCGACTTCAGCCGCACCACACGCTTGCCCTCGCGGCCGAGCTTGACCAGCAGCGCGTTGATTTCATCCTGCGACTTGGAATGGCAGCCCTTGCGCTTGCCGACCGGCAGCCGCTCGGCGTCGCGCCGGCCCATGGCGACAACCGCCTCCGGCACAAGCGCGTCATACATGATCACGTCGGCTTCCATCAGATGCCGCTGCGCCCGCAGCGTAAGCAGGTCCTCGGCGCCCGGTCCGGCACCGACCAGGGCGATATGACCCGAGGCGGGCGCATTGCGCGCCAAGAGTTCGGCGGCGGCCGCACGGGCCTCGGAAGCATGGCCGATCTCCATCGCACGCGCCGGCGCGCCGGTGAAGAAATCGTTCCAGAATCTGCGGCGGCGGCTGCCCTTGGGCAAAACCCTGTCGGCGGCCTCGCGCAGCGAGTTGCCGAGCGCGGCGAGCGGCCCGAGCGAGGGCGGCAGCATGCGATCGATCTTGGCCCGCACCATCTGCGCCAGAACGGGACCCGCGCCTTCCGTGCCAACGGCGACCGCCAGCGGCGCGCGGTTGACCAGAGCGGGCGTAAAGAAATCGCAGAGTTCGGGGCGATCCACGGCATTGACGGCGATGCCGAGCCGACGGGCGTCGTTCGACACCTGCCGGTCGAGCGCCTCGTCGCCGCTTGCGGCAAAAACCAGCACCGCGCCTTCGAGCAGCGCAGGCTCGTAAGGGGCATTCACATGCGTCGCGCCATTGGCGGCAATCCATGCGGCGAGGGCAGGCTCGGCGTGATCCGCAACGATCGTGAGGCGGGCGCTCGTCTGTCCCAGCAGCCGCGCCTTGGCCAGCGCCTCCTCGCCGCCGCCGACTATGATCACAGCTTCGCCTTCAACCCGCACGAAGACGGGAAATGCATTGAGTTTCGCTGCGCCGTTGGTCACTTCAGGCAGGCTCCTGGACACTGGATAGGGATTGTCGGCGAAAGCTCTTGCCATAAGAAGGCATGGCCTCGCGTCACGCCACGCGCATGACGATCCATTTTCCGGATTATGCCCGACAGGCAGAAAAATAATTCTTAGACCTCGCCGCCGCCGGTCGGATTGGCGGAACATCGGAGCCTAGCCGGCGTTAGTGACGACAGCCAACAATACGGAGATGACGGCATGGAACGCAAGAAGAGCGAACACGACAAACAGCTCGAAAGCGCCGAACATCTCGGCACCGAAGGCAGCATGGAAGGCGGCGCAAGCGGCGGCGGCGTGGCTCGCGACGTGGGCAGCCAGGACGATATGAAACGCGGCTTCGAGCGCCCCGCCGGCGCGACACGCGTGCAGAAGGAAGAGAAAAGCAAATCCCGCCACCATTCAAGCCGATAACAATGAGGAAGCGTCCGATGAGCGATGTCAGGCTGAAGCACGGCCTCTGGATACTGGTGGCCGATGGCGAGAAGGCGCTGTTCCTGAAGAATGACGGCGACGCCCGAACCCCCGACCTCAATGTTGTACGCGAAGTGCGCGACGAAAATCCGGCGACTCGAGAGCAGGGCACCGACCGCCCCGGACGCTTCAGCGACGGGCCGAACATACACAAGAGCGCGGTCGCCGACACGGACTGGCACCGGCTCGGCAAGGAACGCTTCGCCGACGAGATCGCCGAGCGGCTCTACACGATGGCGCATCGCGGAGATTTCGAGCAGATCGTGCTGATCGCTCCGCCTTTGGTGCTGGGCGAAATGCGCAGGAAGCTGCACAAGGAAGTGACCGACCGCATCCTCGCGGAAGTGCCGAAGACGCTGACCAATCATCCCGTCCCGGAAATCGAACGGATTCTTCAGGAGGCGTAAGAACGCCTCTTGCGCTGTAATGATTTCGCCGAGGGCCGTGCGCTCGTCACACGGCCCTCGTGCGGTTGCTTGGGGCAGGCGCAAAAATTTTCATTAAATGTACCGACGGCCGGATATCCCGCCAAGTCGGGGTTGCGCGGGGACTGACCTCTCCACCATATTGGAATCGCGGCGACTTTCGCGGCAGTCCTCCATTTTCTAGAAAGGCGCACTCTGAACAATGCCGCATGAAACGCCCCTGATCGCAACTATCGTAGCCGGTCTGGGGCTGGCATTCATCTTCGGGGCGCTGGCTAACCGTTTTCGAGTGCCGCCGCTGGTCGGCTATCTCATCGCTGGCGTTCTCGTCGGCCCGAACACGCCCGGCTTCGTCGCCGACCAGAGCCTGGCGCTGGAACTCGCCGAGATCGGCGTGATCCTGCTGATGTTCGGCGTCGGCCTGCATTTTTCGCTCAAGGATCTTCTATCGGTACGGGCGATCGCGATCCCCGGCGCCGTGGTGCAAATCGGATTTGCGACGGCGCTGGGCGCCGGCCTCGCCTGGATGCTGGGCTGGCCCGTCGGCGCCGGCATCGTTTTCGGTCTGGCTTTGTCGGTGGCGAGTACGGTCGTGCTGCTGCGCGCATTGCAGGAGCGCCGCATGATCGAGACCGAGCGCGGCCGCATCGCCGTAGGCTGGCTCATCGTCGAGGATCTGGCGATGGTGCTCGCACTGGTGCTGCTGCCGGCGCTCGCCGGTGTCCTCGGCGGCACGGAGCAGGCGACGCAAAGCGATGGCGGGCTCCTGTCATTGCCGTTCGACGCCGGCATATGGGGCGTCGTCGGCATCACGCTGGCCAAGGTCGCCGCTTTCGTCATCGTTATGGTCGTGGTCGGCCGTCGGGTCATTCCGTGGGTCCTGCACTATGTCGCGCATACCGGCTCGCGCGAATTGTTCCGGCTCGCGGTCCTCGCCATTGCGCTCGGCGTCGCTTTCGGCGCGGCGCAACTGTTTGGCGTATCGCTGGCGCTCGGCGCGTTCTTTGCCGGCATGATCATGAGCGAATCCGAACTGTCGCATCAGGCGGCGGAGGAATCGCTGCCGCTGCGCGATGCGTTTTCGGTGCTGTTCTTCGTCTCCGTCGGCATGCTGTTTGATCCGACCAGCCTGTTTCACGAGACCTGGCCGATCCTGGCGACGCTGTTCATCATCGTCATAGGCAAGTCGGTGGCGGCATTCCTTATCGTCATTGCTTTCGGCTACCCGATCGCCACCGCGCTGATCATCTCGGCCAGCCTGGCGCAGATCGGCGAATTTTCTTTTATCCTTGCCGAACTCGGCGTCGGCCTGAACCTGCTACCCGAGCAGGGGCGCGACCTGATCCTCGCCGGCGCGATCCTTTCCATCGTGCTCAACCCTCTGGTCTTTGCCAGCGCCGAGCGCCTCAAGCCCTGGCTGGAAAAGCGGACAGGAAAAACCACTGTTGCCCCTGCGGCCAAACCGGTCGCGCCGGCGACGGAGCCCGGTGAGGTAGCGACGTTGGCCGAGGCCGAAACGCCGGCCGACAACGGCCCGCCGCCGATGACCAAGCTCAACGAGCACACCATCCTCGTGGGCTACGGCCGGGTCGGTGGCCTGGTCGGTCAGGCGCTGAAGCAGGCCCGCTTGCCGTTTCTCGTCATCGAGGACGCCGACAAGACGCTTGCCCGGCTGCACGCCGACGGCATCGAGACCGTGGCCGGCAACGCCGCCAAGGGCGACGTCTTCGCCTCGGCCAATGCCGTCGGCGCCAAGCGGCTGATCCTCGCCATCCCTAACGCCTTCGAAGCCGGCCAGATCATCCTGCGCGCGCGGGCCGCCAATCCCGCCATCGCCATCATCGCCCGCGCCCATTCCGACGCCGAGGTCGAGCACCTGAAAGGGCTCGGCGCCGACACTGTGATCATGGGCGAGCGCGAGATCGCGCGCGGCATCGTGGAACAGGTTCTGGAAGGCAGCACGGAGCCGCCTTTGTCGGGCGATGGGCCTGACGAGCCTAAGCCGGACGACCCGCCGCCTGCCGCCTGATCCTCAGACGTGCTGGCCGCCATTGATGTGGATCTCGGACCCTGTGACATAAGACGCCTGGGTCGAGCACAGGAAGAAGATGATGTCGGCGACTTCCGAGGTCGCGCCGAGCCTGCGCAGCGGTATCGTCTCGACGATCTTTTCCGTGCCCGGCGACAGGATCGCCGTGTCGATCTCGCCGGGGGCGATAGCGTTGACGCGAATGCCGTGCGGACCGAAATCGGCCGCCATCTCGCGGGTCAGCGAGCCGAGGGCCGCTTTCGAAGTGGCGTAGGACGTTCCGGCGAATGGATGCACGCGGGTGCCGGCGATCGAGGTGACGTTGACGATCGAGCCGCCTGCCGCTGCCAACTCTTTGAATAACCCGCGCGCGAGCATGATCGGCGCGAAGAAATTGACCTGGAACACGTCGCGCCAGAGATGCATCGGCGTATCGATCGAGTTCATCCGGCTGCCGTCCTTGAGCTTGGGCGAAATGCCGGCATTGTTGACGAGAGCGTGGAGCTTGCCGCCATGCGCTTCGAGCCGGTGCCGTATCTCCGAAATGGCGATGCCGACGTCCTCCTGATCGGCCAGGTCGACCTTGATATGGTCGTCGGGGCCGGCCGGCCAGGGGCAGTCGGCAGTGAACGCCTGTCTGGAACAGGTGATGACGCGCCAGCCCTCGCGCGAAAAGCGCTTCACCGTGGCATGGCCGATGCCGCGGCTGGCGCCGGTGAGGACAATGGTTTTTCGGGTGTCTATCTCGGCCATAGGATCAATCTTCTCCAACCCGCTATGTAGCCGATGCCATTCAAGCTGGCGAGAGGGCGATCCCTCGTCTCAAAGGCGATCGATTCCGATTGAATCGCCTCTGCTTGTTCTTCCGCATGATCTTATCCGAAAAGTCTGCAACTTTTCGGGATCAAGCTCTAGTTGCCCAGGATGATGTCCAGGATCGAGGTCTGGCGCTTCACCGCCGGACCGCCGACTTCGGCCGACGGCACCGGGCGGCGTATCGAAGCGGTCGGCGCGTCCTGGCGGGGCAGTTCAAAGCCGCCGGCGGCCTCGACCGTCTCGACGGCGCGCTTCTGACGGGCCGGCTGCGGCGCTGTCTTTTCGGTCCCAGCGATCGCATCGGAAACAGCATCCTCGAAGCCAGGCGTCGTCTGCGGCGTGGGCGTCCATGAGCCGGGCAGGCGCGCCACCGGCACGCCCTCGTGCGCCGCCACCATGAACTCATGCCACGCCTGCGCCGGCAGGGCGCCGCCGGTGACCTTTTTCATCGGAGCGTCGTCGTCGTTGCCGAACCAGACGCCGGTGGTCAGATTGGCGGTGTAGCCGACGAACCAGGCGTCGCGCGACTTCTGGCTGGTGCCGGTCTTGCCGGCGGCCGGCCAGGCGAAGCCAGCCTTGGTGGCGGTGCCGGTCTCGACCGTTCCGGTCATCATCGAATTCATCATGCCGACGATCTCGGGCCGGATGACGCGCGGCGCGGAGCCGCCGGTGTTTTCGTAAAGCACCTCGCCGGAGGTCGTGGTGACACGCCGGATGAAATGCACTTCCGGGCGGTAGCCGCCATTGGCGAAGGGGACATAGGCCGCGGTGAGCTCCAGCGGCGTGACCTCGGACGTGCCGAGCGCAATCGAGGTGTTGGCCTGGAGCTCGGATTCGATGCCCATGCGATGGGCGGCCTCGACCACGGCTTCCGGGCCGACCTCCATGGTGAGTTGCGCCGCGACCGAGTTCAGCGATTTCGCCAGCGCCGTCGCCAGCGTGACCTTGCCGAAATATTTGCCGTTGTAGTTTTCCGGCGTCCATTTGCCGATTTTTATGGGCGCGTCGGTGCGGACGCTGGCCGGTGTACGGCCCTGCTCGAGCCGCGGCCAGGAAGACGAAGGGCTTGAAGGCCGAGCCGGGTTGTCGGCGCGCCTCGGAGGCGCGGTCGAACTGGCTGTTGGCGTAGTCGTAGCCGCCGACCATGGCGCGCACCGCGCCCGAATTGTCGATCGACACCAGCGCGCCCTGGCTGACGTTCAGCTTGTCGCCATTCTCCACGATCAGCCGGCGGATGGATTTTTCGGCGATATCCTGCAGCGTCATGTCGACCGTCGTGTCGACGATGATGTCGGCGCGGACATCGCCGATCAGGCCGGGCAGCTCCTCCATGATGCGGTCGGCGACGTAGTGCTCCGAGCCGGTCCAGTAGGCGGCGGCGCGGGTTGCCGGCGCGCTCATCGCTACGGTGAGTTCTTTCTCTCCGATCATGCCTTCGCCGCGCATCGCGGCCAATACGAGCTGCGCGCGATCTTCGGCTGCCTTCGGGTCGCGCGCCGGCGACAGCCGCGACGGCGCCTTCAGCAGGCCCGCGAGAAGCGCTGCCTCCGAAAGCGTCACGTCGCGCGCCGACTTGCCGAAATAACGGCGCGAGGCCGCTTCCACGCCATAGGAGCCGGAGCCGAAATAGACCCGGTTCAGGTACATTTCCAGGATCTGGTCCTTGGTGTGCTTGTGCTCCAGCCAAAACGCCAGCAGCACCTCCTGTACCTTGCGCTCGATCGTCCGGTCGGGTTTCAGGAACAGGTTCTTTGCAAGCTGCTGGGTAAGCGTCGAGCCCCCTGCGAGAAGCGGCCGCTGGTAACATTCTCGAACACCGCCCGCGCGAGCCCGATCGGATCGATGCCGAAATGCGAATAGAAACGGCGATCCTCGATCGCCATAACCGCCTGCGGGATATAGGGCGACATTTCGTGCAGCCCGACCGCCTCGCCGCCGGTCATGCCGCGATTGGCGAGAAGCTTGCCGTCGACGGAAACGATCTTGATGTTGGGCGAGCGGTCGGGGATGGCCCAGGTCGTAGCGCTCGGCATCTGCGCGCCGTACCAGGCGACGATGCCGGCGGCTGCGATGCCACCCCAGATCGCCATCACGAAGCACCAGTAGAACAGCCTCGCGAACCCGCCGAACAGTCCGCGCCGCTTTCTGGTCCGGCCGCGCGCGGTCTTGGCGGATTTGCGCTTGCCTGCTGCCGGCTTGCGATGGCGCGGCAAGACGCGGTCGTCCTCGCTCGCCGAAAGACCCTGCGAGGATTTTCCCCGCGACGGCCCGTCGAACGTCGGTTCGATCCGCGTCTTTTCCCGGTTCGCCATGCCGTCCGCTGTCCAGTCCCGTTTGCCGGCGCCGGATTGGACAGTAAATGCGGCGATTTAAGGGGGCGTTAAGCCGGGCGCGGCTCCGGCGCGGTCCCACCAACTAACGACGTTTTGGCGTGTCCGACAAAGAAAAGCCCGCCCCGGTCGACCGGAGCGGGCTTCGCTCGCTTTCAGGATTGTTACATCCCGCCGATGGTCCGGCACAGATCCGTGAATCTCACGTCGTCGTTTTTGTCGCAGGCCACCACCAAGCTAGTCCTGTCGGTCTCGGGCAAGGCCAGGTATGTGGTCCTGATCTCTACTTCGGGACGCAGGGTCGTCATCCCTTCATCCACATAGAACCGATGGATGTTGGGTCCTTCGAGATAGGTGGGGGCATCGGTTGCGCCGCCTCCTGCATCATCGTCGGTGCCGAGCGCGTCTGGCTGGGTGGCGCCAGTTTCCTGGGCGTAGACGGCTCCGGAGAGCGAGAGAACGACGGAGAATGCCGTGGCTAGAAGAATTTTCATGGCCTTTACTCCTGTACGGATTTCACGGGTCATTTCACTGACCCCTCGGTTTCAACAGCCGTGCCAATGAAATGTTCCGAGTTTTGCACGGCGAGCGAGTGCCCGCCGCCGCCTGAAAAAGTGGCTTTCCGCGGCTCTCAGGGGCAAATCCGCATCATTTCACGCATCTTTGATCGTAGCGTACGGCAAAATCCCGCCCTGCGGCCACGCAATCACGCAATCGCGGGGGAAGCCTATCTCACGCCCTGGGTGGATTCCCCCGGCAAAGGCCAGGAGGAATCCGAAGGGCGCGACACGGTTTCAGGCTTCCGACCGCGGATTTTTCAGGATGCGTGCTGTGACGCTGCTCCTCAAACAATGAAGAAATCGGCGTTGGTGAGTGCAAGCCCGGCGACAAGCTGGGCGAACTGCACCGTCCCTCCGACGCTGCTGCCATCAGCGTCATAGATCAGCTTGCCGGTGCTGCTATCGTAGATGATGCGGTCGTCGGCGTCCTGCGCCGTACCATTCCCAAAGCGTCGGCTTCTTCAAAGCGCCGGTCAGCGCCATGGAAGCGGCATGTTACTCAGCCCGCTTGGGCGCGGTGAACGTCCATAGGGGGCGATGCTGACGTCGCGACTTTGCCAAGCTTGAAGACCTCAGTCGCCTCGCCGCGTCCGCGCAGCCGGTGCTTGCCCGCCGGGATCGTTTCGAACCTTTCGTTGAGCCGCGACGCAGTCTCGCCGGAAATGGCGATTGCTGCGGTGGCGCCCGGTTCGAGCTGCTTGCCGAGGTCCTGCAGCCGTTGGCTGACATTCACGGTGTCGCCGACGATCGTATAGTTGACGCGGTCGGATGCGCCGATATTGCCGACGATGACGGAGCCCGTGTGGATGCCGATGCGGACATGAAGCGGAGGCCGGCCTTCGCCGACCGCTTCCAGATTGTCCTTCTCCAGCTCCTCGCGGATCGCCGCGGCGGCGCGGACGGCCGCGGCGGCATGGCCCTTCAGACGGTCCGGCGCGCCGAAGAACGCCAGCATGCCGTCGCCCAGGAACTTGTCGACAGTACCGCCATGTGCGTCGACCGCGCCGCACAGGATCGCGAAGTGGTGGTTCAGCAGCCTGGCCGCGGCGGCGGCGTCCATCTGCTCCGACAGCGTGGTGAACCCGGCGATGTCGGTGAACATGACGGTGACGACCGCTTCGCGCGGTTCGGCGATGCCGACCTCCCCGGTGCGCACCAGCTTGGCCACCAGCGAGCGCGGAATATAGGTCGAGAATGCACGCAGACCGATCAGCATGGCATTGAACGCCGAAGCCTGGTTGTCCAACTCCAGCACCCTGCTGCGCGGCAGGGGGCTCACGCCGTCGAGATCGAAATCGGCAACGCGCATAGCCTGGCCGGCGATCGCCTGGATAGGGCGCGACAGGCGCCTGCCAAGTAGAATCGCTACGATGACCGCCACCGCCATCGCCCCAAGACCAAGCAGAGCTGACCCCATGACCCGCTCGATCTCGTCACTGATCTGACTGCTTTCGAAATACCCGCCGATCGTCCAGGGCTTATCGCCATAGCCGGTGATCTTGCGGGTGATGGCGATGTAAGTGTTCTCTCCTTCCCATGAGGTAGGATCGTCTCGGTCATCAACGCGGATCTCGGCGATTTCTATGTCGCGGGCGTGGCGCGTGTCGAACTCCCGCTCTACCTTGCGCGAGCTATATGCGGCCAATACCGGATCGCCATACGTGGCCAGCGGCGTCAGCGGCAGGACGCCATTCTTCAGAGCGTCGGGATCGGCCAGCCTTTGGTCGGCGAGCACGCGATCTTCGCCATCGAGAATGAAGGCATGCGTGCCAAATCGCGATGACAGCTCCCGCGTGATATCGGACAGTTTCTGCAATTCGACCGCCGCGATCACCCATGCATGCGTCACGCCATCACGTGCCAGCGGCACGGAGACATGCGCGTATAGGCCGAACTCGTTGGCCACGAACGCCCCCCACTGCCGGCCGCCGACCCGTCGGCGTTGCTCGAGCGCGGCGCGGACTTGGGGCGACTTCTCGGGCTCGGCCGGAAAATGCTCGATCGCGCCCGTTGCAACGTTGTTTTCGATGGAGCGCGCGGCGCCGCGGCAGACCAGGTCAGGGGTGCAGATCAGCATCGCCTCGACCCCCGAAGCGGCAGCTAGAGCACCGGCAACGGCTGCAGACATCGCCCCGTCGTCGATCTGGAACTCGCCCTGGGCATAGAGCTGCGCGATGCCGTTCACCGCGTTCTCGGCGTCTCCCATCTCGGCGCGCAGCGAGTCCTCCATCGCGTCGATAAGAAGCGTTGATTGCGCGCCGAGCAGGTCGAACGTGTTGCGAAAATTGGCACCGACCGACAAAGCGAGCACACCGCCGACCGACAGGAACACGAGCGTGCCGAAACTCAATGCCATGATGACGGCAACGGGGATGCGACGCCGTTTCTTTTCGGAGCGGACCAGACGCGTTGGTTGTGCGGACGTGCTCATGCAGCCAATGTCGCAATGCGCCACCGCATTGCAAGCCCGGTGACGGCCTTAAGGAGAGGACGCGCCCGAAGCATTCGTACCAATGTGGCGCCGATGTTTCCAGCGCCTATGATTCCGATCCTCATAGGGGGTGTCCCTTTCGTAAATATAGAAGAGCGCCCGCCTCAGCCGCGGGCGCCTCGAAGAGATCCTGACGGCACTCGCCGCCGTGCTGGCCTTCATCCCCCTCACGCACTCCGTCTTCTGGGGATCGATGGCCTATACGCTGATCGGCGGCACGGCGGTCGGCACGGTGCTGATCCTGCTCTTCCTTCCCGCGCTCTATGCCGCGTGGTTCCGGATCAAGCCGGCTTCGGATGAGATCCATGAGGAGCCATCCGACTCGACAGATGAAAAGGTGTTCTACGCGCCTTGAAATCTCAACCATTTCCGGGCGAGATATTTTCTCCACTTAGGGAGGCGATAAACCGGATCGGGGATCGGCCTCTTCGGCTGCCTGGGGTCGAACTCAAGCACCACCTCGAAGAAGTCGGTTTTCAAGTCCCATTCGGGATATAGGCCGAGAGTCTGTTCGTTTGCGTCGTAATACTCGCGGTCGAAATGAACCTGCCAGAAATGCTCGTGGGTAATGAAGAACCCAAGCTGGCGGAAGTAGAACAGATATTGCTGGTAGGTCAGCTTGTTGACCCAAAACGCCCAGCCAAGGTCCGGCCGGTTGAATCGTGCCCTGATCTCATCAGGTGAAAACATCAGGTGCGGCCACGGTTCCTTGACTTGGCGGTACAGATGGCTGGCGATGGCCGACCGATAGAGATTTGCGCGCAGAAATTTCTTCCCGGTTGGTTTTAATAGCCGCTGGCAGTGCTGCAGTGCTGACCAGGGATGCCGGATGTGCTCCCATACCACGAAGGAAATAATTAGGTCGAAGCTCTCGTTTTCGAGCGGCGGCGGATTGGCGATGTCGCCCTCAATCAGACGGATGCGCGGGTGCTGCTGAACTTCCGGCCAGTTCGGGTGCGTCAGCGGGTCAATACCGACGACATCACAACCGTATTCCGAGGCGAGGACAACGCTCAAATCCCCAAGGTGCGGGCCGATTTCGAGAACGTGTTTGCCGCGCAGATCGAGCAAAGAATCCAGATGCTTAGCGTTTTTGCGGGCGCGTTTCACGCGCGAGTCGTTGTCGTATTGCGGTTTCGTTACCTCGCTCTTTATTTCGGAGCCCAGGAATTTTGCTATGGGCGTTCGACGCGGAGCAACAAACCCCATACGGGCCAACACCCGGCGGGCCAGCGACCGGCCAGCCTTAATGAGAACCCTCATCCTTTAGGAACCCCTCCGTCTGCGACAGCCGGCAGGATAAACGTAAACGGTCGCCGCTTCCAGTCAAACGCGGCGGGGCTTTTTTGCGTTCAGCAGTCTCGCTTGACCCCCGGATGCAGGTAAGCCGGCGGGGTTTTCATCCACGGCGCTGTATCGGCAGTAATGGCCTCAATCGCGCTAATAATCGCCGCATTGAGTTCTGTCAGCGTACGCGAATGAGCGCTCGACGGTGCGATGACCGCTCTGGCCTGCTGCTCCCGAGGCAATCGTCTGTCGAGAGCGTCGTTACTATGGCGATGAAATCGAGCGCGGCCTGTCGGGCGGTGGTCTGACACGTCTTGGCGAAGAAAAACCGCTTCGCGTCTGGTCGGCCAAAGACCTCGCATGGGAAGTGGAGTTTGATGAACGTCAGATAGCAGGCAAGCGCATCAAGAGCGAAGCGCGTCGGGCTGACATCCGCAACAAGCTGAAGGACACCAAGCGGCAACTCGCGTTCGCAAAAAAGTACGAAGCCGAATGCGCTCGCATCCTGAAAGCCTCGGGCATCCGCGCTGCCCAAACGCGCGAAGCTGAAACGGCGAAGGCGCTGACCGCTCATGTCGACGCCATAATGGCGCTCTCTGAAACCTCGATGGCGGGCATCATGATAAAGGCGCAGGCGATGTCAGCATGGGGCAAGTGCAGAATGACGAGCGGCCTTTGCGGGCTTCTTGAAGCGAGGAAGTGGGGGCCGAAGTTCGCTGCCTCCATCATTCGGCTCTCGGAAGGCGATGCGGCATGACGAAGATGAGGCTGCGGCGCGCACGGTTCATTAAGGGTGGCGTCGCCAACCCGAATTAGGGGTGGGATTGGCTAGTTCTGCCCGTGTTTCGGAAACTAACAACGAGTTCAAGTGCTTAGGCATGGGCGTATGGCGGAGAGAGCGGGATTCGAACCCGCGATACGGTTCCCCGTATACACACTTTCCAGGCGTGCGCCTTCAACCACTCGGCCATCTCTCCGCATGCGTCCGCTTCCGGCCAGAGCCTGATCCCGAAAGTTGCAAACTTTTCAGACGAGATCATGCGCTGATCAAACTTCGGAGCCCGTTCGATCGTTGGGCTCCAAGGCATGGCGGACGCCGGGGCTCATCTAGTCGATCTCGCGGCGAATGCCAAGCCGCGCGCCGTGCATTGTTTGTCGGTTGCGACCATATTTCCGCCGCTGCCGGCTTCGCTCCCGCCCTTGGACCTTCAAATTCGCGTGTGGCTGATTGCGAAGTGTCGCACCGCACCATATGTCTCGTCTCGAAATCTGAGGATATGAATGGTGCGCCTGCTGTTCCGGCTGCTTGCGATGATCGCGCTGGCTGTCGCCGTCATTATGGCGGTGCTGGACGCCACGCGCACCATAGCGGCCGAACAACTCGTGCTGACACCGCTCAATACCAGCTGGATGACGATGTCGCCCGACACGCTGGATGCCGTGCGGGTTTTCGTCCAGGACCGTATTCACCCGCTGATCTGGGATCCGGTCGCGGTCCTGGTGCTCGGTTTGCCCGGCTTTGTCGTCTTTGGCGCGATCGCTTTCCTGCTCTATGCGATCGGCCGCCGGCCGCAGCGGCGGGTTGGCCGTTTTGCCGCGTGAAATTGACATCCGGCCGCCGCAGCCGCCGGTGGATCGCCCGAACAAGGAAAGGAATTGCAGATGTTCTTCCTGAGCGACATGTTGAACAAGAAGCTGAACCTGCCCAAGCCCGAAGAGGCGCTGCCGGGCCGTGACAGGCCGATCCCGACCGCCTCGACGCATTTCGTTTCCGGGCGGCCGCTCAAGGGGCCTTATCCGGAAGGAATGGAAAGGGCGATGTTCGGCCTTGGCTGCTTCTGGGGCGCCGAGCGCATGTTCTGGCAGATGGATGGTGTATGGGTGACCGCGGCCGGTTATGCCGGCGGCGTCACGCCCAACCCGACCTACCAGGAAACCTGCACCGGCCTGACCGGCCATACCGAGGTCGTGCTGGTCGTGTTCGATCCGAAAATCATCTCCTATGCCGAGCTCCTGAAGGCGTTCTGGGAAAACCACGACCCGACGCAAGGGATGCGCCAGGGCAACGATGTCGGCACCACTTACCGTTCGGCAATCTACACTGTTGGCGATGAGCAGTACCAGGCGGCAGTCGCCTCGCGCGACGCCTACGAGGCTTCGCTGCGCGGCGCGGGCCGCGGCAAGATCACCACGGAGATCGCGCCGGCGCCGGAATTTTACTTCGCCGAGGAGGATCACCAGCAATATCTGGCCAAGAATCCCTACGGCTACTGCAATCTAAGGGGCACCGGAGTTGCCTGCGCCATGCCGCAGGCTGCATCGGCATAGAGCGGTTCCCCGGGCTGCCCCGACCAGGCCGTTTCGGCCGTTAACCTCGCGGGATGCTTGCCTCGCGGGGTTTTCCAAATGGTCAAGATTCCGCGTGAATTTTGTTTTTCGCCGTGCAAGAGTGGCTGCCGAGCGGGGGCGGAGCCCTGCGCCAAATGCTGCGAAGCGCCCGGGGAACGAGCTTGACGCGGCATCCAACGAAAAACAACCGACAGGGTGTGGATCACATGAAGCGTATGGTTCTTGGCCTTCTGGCCGCAACAGCAATGTCCTTCCCGGCTTTTGCCGCGGACATCAAGCCGGCGATCATCTACGATCTCGGCGGCAAATTCGATAAATCCTTCAACGAATCGGCCTTCAACGGCGCCGAGAAGTTCAAGTCCGAAACCGGCGTCGAATACCGCGATTTCGAGATCCAGAACGACGCCCAGCGCGAGCAGGCGCTGCGCAAGTTTGCCGAGGACGGCAACAACCCGATCGTCATGGCAGGCTTCTCCTGGGCCGCTACCCTCGAGAAGGTTTCGGCCGATTTCCCGGACACCAAATTCGCCATCATCGACATGGTCGTCGACAAGCCGAACGTCCGTTCGGTCGTCTACAAGGAGCAGGAAGGCTCCTATGTCGTCGGCGTGATGGCCGCCATGGCCTCTGAGACCAAGAAGGTCGGCTTTGTCGGCGGCATGGACATTCCGCTGATCCGCCGCTTCGGCTGCGGCTATGTCGGCGGCGCAAAGGCTGCGGGCGCGACCGATGTCATCCAGAACATGACCGGCGACACGCCCGCCGCCTGGAACGACCCGACCAAGGGCGGCGAGATCGCAAAGTCGCAGATCGACCAGGGCGCGGATGTCGTCTACGCAGCCGCCGGCGGCACCGGCGTCGGCGTGCTCCAGGCCGCCGCGGATGCCGGCAAGCTCGGCATCGGCGTCGACTCGAACCAGAACGGCCTGCAGCCCGGCAAGATCCTGACCTCCATGGTCAAGCGTGTCGACGTCGCGGTCTACAACGCCTTCATGGACGCCAAGAACGACAAGTTCACGCCCGGCATCAACGATCTCGGCCTCAAGGAGGGCGGCGTCGACTACGCCATGGACGAGAACAACAAGGATCTCGTGACCGAAGAGATGAAGGCAGCGGCCGAAAAGGCCAAGGCCGACATCATCGCCGGAACCATCAAGGTCCACGACTACATGTCGGACAATTCCTGCCCGTACTGATCCTAATTTCAGGAAATGAAGCCGCCGGCCTCGCGCCGGCGGCTTTTTTGTGGCCGGTGCGATCCGGCGGCGTCATCCGGAAACATTCATGCCCGAGTAATGCGGAGCCGACGCCTGTTGCGTGCGCGGCGGACGTAAAGGACAAGCCGATGACCGACAAAAGCATGCGCCTGACGGCGATCGCGGCTCTGCTCCTGGCCGGCATCCTGGCCGGAACCCAACTCGGCAAGATCGCGCCGCTGGTCGGCTGGTACCAGGACGACATCGGCTTCTCGCTGGTCCTGATCGGCTGGCTGACCTCGACGATCGGCATATTCGTGGCGCTGGCGGCACTTCCGGCCGGATGGGCCATCGAGCGCGCCGGCATGCGTGTAAGCTTCGCGGCAGCCTGCGTGGTCATGGCCGCCGGCGGCATCGCGCTCGCCTTCCTGCAGAAGCCTGAAGCCATCCTCGCTGCCCGCACCGTCGAGGGGGCCGGTTATCTGGTCTTGGTCATCGCCATTCCGGCGCTGCTAAATTCCATCTCGCCGCCAACTTGGCGCGCGCCAGTTTTGGCGATCTGGGGCGGCTTCGTTCCGGTAGGCTTCGCCGTCGCCGATTTCATGGCGGCCCGTATCCTGCCGGCGGGCGAGACCAACTATCTGCTTGCGGCGATCCTGGGCTTTGCGCTGTTTGCGGCCGCAGCGACCCCACTCGTATTCAAAGTCGCGGATTTCGATGGCCCGCAGCGCCCCAATGCGGAAGAGGGCGGCGGCGCGTTCGCCGCCACGATGACCGCCGGCGTGGCGCTGATCTCGCTCGCTTTCGGCGTCTATGTGATCCTGTCGGTCGGCTTCTTCGCCTTCATGCCAGCCTTCATCGCGGGGGGTGCATCGGCAATCGTGCTCTCGGCCGGAACGATCGCGCTGCTCGTTCCGCTCGGCAATCTCCTGACCGGCTGGCTGGTGCGCGGCCGCGACGCTCGCTTTGCCGCCTGGCTTGCCGCAATCGGCTTCGCCGCGACCGCGGCGGCCGCCTTGCCGGCTTTCGCCGGGACATCGGGTTGGTCCGCAACGCTCGCGGCAATCGTGCTGGCGATCTCGGGCGGTGTCACCGCTTCGGCGCTTTTTGCCTCTATTCCCTTGATTCTGCCGAAGGGCGGCTCGGCCGCTGTCGCCATAGGCCTCGTCTGCCAGGCTGGCGGTATCGGCACTGTGTTCGGCCCGCCGCTTGCCGGCCAGGTCATCGAGAGTTATGGCTGGCCGGGATTCGGCTGGTTCCTGGCGGTGTCGTCGGCGATCGGAATCGTGACCCTCACACCGCTGCTGATCGGAAGATCCCGGAGGCCGATCGTCGTCCGGTGAACCGGGCGCATGCAAGGGAGAGCAACAATGGCCAAGGTGACCGGCATAGGCGGATTCTTCTTCCGCGCGCGCGATCCGAAGGCGCTCGCCGCCTGGTATGAGACGCATCTCGGCATAGACGACATAGCAAGGACGGTGTGGCGGCAGCAGGCGGGGCCGACCGTGTTCACGCCCTTCGCCGAAAACACCGATTATTTCGGGCGCGCCGGGCAGCAATGGTTGATCAATTTCCGCGTCGACGATCTCGACGCGATGATGGCCGATCTCAAGGCGGCGGGTATCGCAGTCGAGACCCGTGCGGAGTGGGATTCGGAAGCCGGGCGCTTCTGCCGCATCCATGACCCGGAAGGCAATCCGATTGAACTGTGGGAGCCCTCGGCGGACAATCGGTAGAACTCACGGGTTGGTGCGTTCAACCATCCCAGGCGCTTCCGGAACGCTGGACATGCCTGCGACGTAGCCGAGTGCGAAGGCGGCGATCAGGCTGGCAGCCACGAGTGCTGTACGCCAGCCCCGGACGGAACGCAGGCCGACGCGATGAATGGCCACCTTGGGACCGGCTGTTTGCGGCATTGCTGCCAGGGTTATGGCAGGCGCGACGCCGCGCATTTGCGGCATTTCGGCGATGCGCTCAGAGATCGCCCGCCATTTGCTGTCCGGCGTGGGACCGGCGTCCAGCACATGCATCCGCTCGGCAATGCTCAGCACGGCGTCGCGAAAAGCCCCGTCGCGCTCGAGATCGCGTTCGGCGCGCTCGCGCTCCTCGTCATCCATCAGGCCGAGCACGTAATGGCCGGCCCGCGCCAGGCGATCGCCTTCATCGATCATGGCAACCCTCCGTTCGGCAATCATGCGACCGGCGGGCCAGCCCGTAAAGAGGCCTGTGTTCAAGAGAATGGGATCGCCGCCGAGAGACAGTTTCGCCGCGCTACCAGTGCGGCGGCCTGGTCACCGGCACGTCCGCCGCGCCTTGTTCCTCGAGCGCCAGAAAGCGGGCGGCCAGCGCATCGACCTTCTTTTGCAGGCTCTCGATCACCTTCCACTGCTCGACGATCTGAGTGGAAAGCTCCTCGATCGTCTTTTCATGTTCGGCGGCGCTGATTTCAAGCGTCGTCAGCCGGTCGCCGGGCATCGTCATCGTAGAATACCTCATCCTGCTTCAGCGTGGCGGCCAAAGGCCGCAAATCGCTGGATAGGAGATTGATTATAGTGCTCGGCCGGTCTTGGGAAATTGACAATCGCACCGGGATTTGCCGAGAGTGATCCTGATCCGCATGCCGATTGGCACCGCAAAGCCGGCATGCTAGTTTTTGACCAAGCGATAAAAAACAACAAGAGGTGGGACGTCGCATGGCGGAGGCCGCAATCGAGCTTGTCGGCATCAACAAGAGCTTCGGCGCCGTGCGTGCCAACCGGGACATCAATCTCGAAATCCAGCGCGGAACCATTCACGGCATCGTCGGCGAAAACGGCGCCGGCAAGTCGACGCTGATGTCGATCCTGTATGGTTTCTACCAGGCCGACAGCGGCGAAATACGGGTCGGCGGCAAGCCCGCGGTGATCAAGACGCCGAACGACGCGATTGCCGCCGGCATAGGCATGGTGCATCAGCATTTCATGCTGGTCGAAAATTTTTCAGTCATCGAAAACATCATTCTGGGCGCCGAGGGAGAAGCGCTGCTGAAAACCAGCATTTCCAAGGCGAGATCCGAACTGGTGCGGCTGGAAAAGGAATACGGCCTCGAAGTCGATCCGGATGCGCTGATCGAGGAATTGCCGGTCGGCCTGCAGCAGCGCGTCGAAATCCTCAAAGCGCTCTACCGCAGCGCCGATATTCTCATCCTCGACGAGCCGACCGGCGTCTTGACGCCGCCGGAGGCCGATCACCTGTTTCGCATCCTCCAGAAGCTGAAGGACGAGGGCAAGACGATCGTCCTCATCACCCACAAACTGCGTGAGATCATGGCCATCACCGACAATGTTTCGGTGATGCGGCAGGGCGCGATGGTCGCGACCCGCGAGACCGCCAGAACCACCGTCGGCGAACTGGCCGAATTGATGGTCGGGCGTCGCGTGCTGCTCAGGGTCGAAAAGGGCGAGGCGAAGCCGGGCGCAGTCAAGCTTCAGGTGAAAAACCTGACTGTGAAGGACTCCCGCGGCGTCACCATGGTCGACAACGTCTCCTTCGACGTGCGCGCCGGCGAGATCGTCGGCATTGCGGGCGTCGCCGGCAACGGCCAGTCGGAGCTGATCGAGGCAATTTCCGGCATCCGCCGGGCTATCTCGGGCAGCGTCGAACTGGACGGCGAGACGATCGACGTGACCGGCGTTGCCGATCCCGGCGAATTGCGCGACCGCGGCCTCGCACACGTGCCGGAGGACCGCCATCATGTCGGGCTGGTTCTGGCCTTCGAGGAGAACGAGAATTCGATCCTCGGCTATCACGACAAGCCGCAATATCTCAAAGGGCCGTTTCTTAACATCGAGGCGATCCAGAAGGACGCCGAGGAAAAGATCGCGAAATACGACATCCGGCCCGGCAATGCGCGGCTGAAGACCGCCAATTTCTCCGGCGGCAACCAGCAGAAGATCGTGCTCGCGCGCGAGATGGAACAGGATCCCGGCGTGCTGATCGTCGGCCAGCCAACGCGCGGCGTCGATGTCGGCGCCATCGAATTCATCCACAAGCGCCTGATCGCCATGCGCGACCAGGGCAAGGCCGTGCTGCTGATCTCGGTCGAGCTGGACGAGATACGCTCACTGTCGGACCGCATCCTGGTGATGTTTGCCGGCCGGGTCGTCGGCGAGCGCGGCGAAGACGCGACCGAAGGCGAGCTTGGCCTGCTGATGGCCGGCGTCGAGCGCCAGGAGGCCGCCGAATGACGACGCCCGCGCTTCTCGTCATCGATGTGCAGAACGCGATCGACGATCCCAAATGGGGCCGGCGCGGCCAGCCGGAGATGGAACAGACCATCGGCGAACTGCTGTCGGCCTGGCGCGAGCGGCGCCTGCCGATCGTCCACATTCGCCACGATTCGACCGATGCAGCCTCGCCCTACCGGCCGGGCACGCCCGGCAACGAATTCAAGGCCGAGGTCGCGCCGCAGCCGGGCGAGCCCGTGGTCGACAAGCGCACCAACAGCGCCTTCATCGGCACCGACCTGATGGATCTGCTCGACGAATTGCAGGTCAGCCAGTTGGTTCTCACCGGCGTGCTGCTTGAAAATTCAGTCGAGGCGACCGCCCGCATGGCCGGCAATCTCGGCTTCGAGGTGGTCATCCCGGAAGACGCGGTGGCGAGCATCGACCGCACCGACCTGCGCGGCAGGCATTGGCCGGCCGAGGATGTGCACGCACTGACGCTGGCCATCCTCGATAAGGAGTATGCGAAAATTTCTGACGCAAGATCGGTCATCGAGGCCCTGCCATGAGCGCGCCTTACGCAAAACTCCCGGGCTGGGCCGATTACGGGCTGATCCCCATAGTCAATCTGCTGGTCGCGTTCCTCGTTGCCGGCGTCGTCGTGCTGCTCGTCGGCGAAAATCCGCTGAGCGCCGCCGTCATCCTGATCGACGGCGCCTTTGGCAACGGCCAGAACATCGCCTACACGCTCTACTACGCCACCAATTTCATCTTCACGGGGCTGGCCGTCGCGGTGGCGTTCCATTCCGGCCTGTTCAACATAGGCGGCGAGGGGCAGGCCTACATTGCCGGCCTCGGCGTTGCGCTGGTCTGCCTCACCTTCGACGCCGTCCTGCCCTGGTGGCTGACATTTCCGCTGGCGATCATTGCTGCGGCTGCGGTCGGCGCGCTGTGGGCGCTCATCCCGGCCTATCTGCAGGCCAAGCGTGGCTCCCACATCGTCATCACCACCATCATGTTCAATTTCATCGCGGCCAGCGCGATGGTCTATCTGCTGGTCGACGTGTTGAAGCCGGCCGGTTCGATGGCGCCGCAGACGCGCGATTTCCTCGATGGCGCGCAACTGCCGAAGATGGGCTGGCTGCTCGAATCTTTCGGCTTGGCAGTGCGCTCCGCCCCGCTGAACATCTCCTTCCTGCTGGCGCTGCTTATGGCCTTCGCGGTCTGGGTGCTGATCTGGCGCACCAAGCTCGGCTACGAGATGCGCACCTTCGGCTTCAGCCCCAAGGCGGCGCGCTATGCCGGCATTTCGGAAAGCCGCATCATCATAATCGCCATGATGATCTCGGGCGGGTTGGCCGGCATGATGGCGCTCAATCCGATTATGGGTGACCAACATCGCGTGGCGCTGGATTTCGTCGCCGGCGCCGGCTTCGTCGGCATCGCCGTGGCGCTGATGGGGCGTTCGCATCCGGCCGGCATAGTGCCGGCGGCGGTCCTGTTCGGAGTGCTCTACCAGGGCGGCGCCGAACTCGCGTTCGAGATGCCCAACATCTCGCGCGACATGATCGTCATCATCCAGGGCCTTGTCATCCTGTTCGCAGGAGCGCTGGAACACATGTTCCGTGCGCCCATCCAGGCGGTATTCGCCTCGTTCAGCCCGCGATCGGTCGGGGTCGCGGCGCCGAAGGGGGAGGGCGCCTGACATGGAATTCGTCGGGATAATGCTGCAGATATTCGACGCGACAATCCGCGTCTCAGTGCCGCTCCTGCTCGCCTGCCTGGCAGGGCTCTATTCGGAGCGGGCCGGCGTCTTCGACATTGGCCTCGAGGGCAAGATGCTCGCCGGCGCCTTCGCGGGAGCCTCGGCCGCGGCGGTTTCGGGATCGGCCTGGATCGGTCTTGCGGCGGCGGTGCTCACTTCCGTGTTCTTCGCGCTGGTGCACGGCTTTGCCTCGATCACCCATCGCGGCAATCAGATCGTCTCGGGCGTCGCCATCAATTTCATCGCTGCCGGCTCAACCATCATCCTCGGCCAGGCCTGGTTCCGCCAGGGCGGGCGCACGCCGTCGCTTTCCGGGGACGCTCGCTTCGGGGCGATCACGCTGCCGGGCGCCGATGCGGTGCGGGACGTGCCGGTGCTCGGGGCGCTTTATTCCGAGTTGCTCTCGGGTCACTCGCTGCTGGTCTATGTCGCCTTCCTGATGGTGCCGTTCACCTGGTGGGTGCTGTTTCGCACCCGCTTCGGCTTGAGGCTCCGCGCCGTCGGCGAAAACCCGGCCGCCGTCGATACGGCGGGCATTTCGGTGGCATGGCTACGCTACCGCGCCGTCATCTTCACCGGCGTTTTGTCCGGCCTGGCCGGCGCCTATCTGTCGATCGCCCAGAATGCCGGCTTCGTGAAGGACATGACCGCCGGAAAGGGTTTTATCGCGCTGGCCGCGCTCATCTTCGCCAAGTGGAAGCCGGTGCCGGCCATGTTCGCGTGCCTGCTGTTCGGCTTCCTCGAGGCGGCGTCGATCCGTTTCCAGGGACTGCCCTGGCCGGTCATCGGCCGTGTACCGGTGCAGCTCATCAATGCGCTGCCGTTCATCCTGACGGTGATCCTGCTCGCCGGCTTCATCGGTAAGGCGATCCCGCCGCGCGCCGGCGGCGTGCCTTATGTGAAGGAAAGATAGCTTGTCTCATGATCTCTTCCTGGCGGCCAAAGCCGCCATGAAAAACGCCCATGCGCCCTATTCGAAATTCCCGGTTGGCGCGGCGATCCGCACCACCGACGGACGGATTTTTTCGGGCTGCAATGTCGAGATCGCATCCTATCCGGAGGGCTGGTGCGCCGAGACGACGGCGCTCGGCCACTATGTCACGGGCGGCGGCGGCGAGATCGCCGAGATCGCGGTCATCGCCGAGCGCATGGCCAAGGTGACGCCCTGCGGCGGCTGCCGCCAGCGCCTCGCCGAATTCGCGCCGGCGGAAGCCAAGGTCTATCTCTGCGACGATGCCGGCGTGGTTGGAACGGTGACCATGGGCGAGTTGCTTCCCTACGGCTTCAAAGGCGGGATTCTCAAAAAATGAAGGAAGCTGTCGGTCGGCTGGTCGAGAAGCTGGATGGGCTGATGCCCTCGGTCGCATTGGTGCTGGGCTCCGGCCTCGGGGGCTGGCCAGCGAGGTCGAGAACGCTGTTCACATCCCGTATGCTGAGCTGCCCGGCTTTCCGGCGAGCGGCGTCACCGGCCATGCCGGCGAGGTCGTCGCCGGCAATTTCGCCGGAACGCCGTTGCTGATGCTGGCCGGCCGCGCGCATTATTACGAGCACGGCAACGCCGCCGCCATGCGCCCGGTGCTGGAGACGCTCGCCGGCATAGGCGTGACCAAGCTCATCCTCACCAATGCCGCCGGCTCCGTCGATCCGGATATGCCGCCGGGCTCGGTCATGCTGATCACCGACCACATCAATTTCTCCGGCTCCAACCCGCTGTTCGGCGAGCCGACCGACCGCCGCTTTGTCGGCCTCACCGAGGCCTACGACTCGGGCCTGCGCGCAGCCTTCGAAAAGGCGGCGCTGGCGACCGGGACGAAGCTGCACAAGGGCGTCTACATGTGGTTTTCGGGCCCTTCCTTCGAGACGCCGGCCGAAATCCGCATGGCCCGTTTGATGGGGGCGACCGCCGTAGGCATGTCGACCGTGCCGGAGGTCATCCTCGCCCGATTCCTCGGCCTGCGCGTTGCGGCGGCCTCAGTCATCACCAATCTTGCCGCCGGCATGACCGGTGCTGAGCTGTCGCATCAGGAAACCAAGGACATGGCGCCGATCGGCGGTGCGCGGCTGGCGACGGTGCTGAAGCACATGTTCGCGGAGGGGCTGGTGGATGGGTAGCGCCATGAAGGAAGGCCACGCCGCATTCGGTCGCAACGTCGAGCGCCAATCTTCAGAGTTGTCGGACTGAGGGAGAAAAAATGCTCCCTCAGGAAATCATCCGCCGCAAGCGCGACGACCAGCCGCTCTCCGCCGAGGAGATCGCCGGGTTCATTGCCGGCGTCACCTCCGGTGCAGTTTCCGAGGGCCAGGCGGCGGCGCTGGCGATGGCCATATTCTTCAACGGCATGAGCCGTGACGAAGCGGTCGCGCTGACGCTTGCGATGCGCGATTCCGGCGAGGTGCTGGACTGGTCCGACCTGCCCGGTCCGGTTACCGACAAGCATTCGACCGGCGGCGTCGGCGACAATGTCTCGCTGATGCTGGCGCCGATTGTGGCCGCCTGCGGCGCATACGTGCCGATGATCTCCGGCCGCGGCCTCGGCCATACCGGCGGCACGCTGGACAAGATGGATTCGATTCCCGGCTACAAGACCCAGCCGGACATAGCGCTGTTCCGCAAGACGGTGCTGTCGGCCGGCTGCGCCATCATCGGCCAGACCGCCGATCTCGCTCCCGCCGACAAGCGGCTCTACGCCATTCGCGACGTCACCGCGACGGTGGAATCCGTACCGCTGATCACGGCGTCCATCCTGTCGAAGAAACTCGCCGCCGGGCTGCAGTCGCTGGTGCTCGACGTAAAGCTCGGCAAGGGGGCCTTCATGGCTAAATCGCGCGATGCAACCGCGCTCGCCACCAGCCTTGTCGAGGTTGCGAACGGCGCAGGACTGAAGACATCGGCGCTGATCACCGGCATGAACGAGCCGCTGGCCTCGGCCGCCGGCAACGCCGTCGAGGTCGAAAACGCGGTGGATTTCCTGACCGGGCGGTTCCGCGACGCGCGGCTGGAGGGGGTGACCCTGGCGCTCGCCGCCGAGATGCTGCAGGCCGCCGGCATCGCGGGATCCAACCGGGAGGGGATGGAGCGCGCCGGCCAGGCGCTGCGGAGCGGCAAGGCGGCAGAGGTGTTTTCGCGAATGGTGGCCGAACTCGGCGGCCCGGCGGATTTCGTCGAAAAGTGCCGGCACTATCTGCCCAAGGCCAAGGTCGAACGCGCCGTCAGGGCCTTGAAGGACGGCTATGTCGCCGGCATCGCGACCCGCGACATCGGCCTTGCCGTCGTCATGCTCGGGGGCGGCCGCACCCGGCCGGAAGACAGCGTCGACCACTCGGTCGGCATCACCCGGCTGCTTCCGGTGGGCGCGGAGGTGAAAGCCGGCGAGGCGCTGGCGCTGGTTCATGCCGGATCGGAAGCCGATGCGGGAGAGGCAGCAGCCGCGATCCAGTCGGCTTACACGCTCGGCGAAACGAAGCCGCCGTTGCAGAACGCGGTGATCAGGCGCATCGGCGCGCGGATGTAATCAAGCTACTGCACCAGCAGCAAAGCGCCGTTTTCCACCTCGAACCGGTCGAGCCGCTTGAGGAAGCTCATGCCGATGAGCGTGCCCGACAACGCCTTGTCGTCGAGCACCACGGCTTCGATGTTCTCGACATGGACGCGGCCGATCTCTATGCGGTCGATCATCACGGCTGCTGCCCTTGTCTCGCCGTTGGCTGTGTTGACGGAATGCCGAAAATCGGAGCTTTTCAGGGAAAGTCCGATGCGCCTGGCCGTGGAGGCATTGATCGCCACTGCGGTCGCGCCGGTATCGACCAGCGCCTCGACCCTGCGGCCATTGAGCTTGAAGTCGGCCAGGAAGTGCCCGCGCGCATCGGCCGCGAGCCGCACCTTCCTGCCGGTCAGCATTTCTGGTTTGGTAGGTGCTTTCGGCCTTACCGTCTTGACCGCGGCTATGGGCGTGGTGCTGGGCACGCGGTCATCGGCACCCGGTTGCAGCATAGCATGAAACGCCTGCGGGTTGGCCTGGTAGGCAATGGGGATCAGCACCGATGTGCCGGCGCAGACGCCGAGGATGATAAGTTGCCGCAGCATGGTCGTCGCGCCCTGGTTCAAAAACCATTCTGCTTCGCGAACATGACCACGCCTTTAACATGACGCATCAAGCTTTCCAGAACTGGGTTTTACCGGCACCTGTCAGGAATGGGTAGTTTGACGGGAAGCGGGCCGCACGGCCAAGTGCACGCCAGTCAGTTGCTGAAGGCTGCTGATTACGGAAAACAAGTTGTCAGCCCGGGGATTTCCCTTGGCGCTGAACATGCGCATCAGGCTCTTGGAGGGAGTTCCAACTTCTTCGGCGAGATCCTCGAAGCCGACGGTCGCATTGATGTAATCGCGAAGCACCGCCTTTCCGGTCCCGACATCACCGGACAGCAGGAGATCGACTGCCTCGGTCAACAGTGCTGAACGGAATGCAGAATCCGTCGCCGCTCGAGCCTTGATGGTATCCTTGAAGCTGCGAGTCAGGGGCATATCAGCGTGTTTTCCTTCGTTCCTTGTAAATTCGCCAATTTTCCTTGGCGCGCTCGATGTCATCTTGCTGACGCCGCTTGGTTCCTCCCCCGAGCAAGATCACCAGTTCATCGCCCTCTCTGCCGAAATAGATGCGGTATCCAGGTCCGAAATCGATCCGGTATTCCAAGACGCCGTCTCCAACACCTTTGACATTGGAAAGGTTGCCTTGCTCGACACGGACCAGAGCAACTGTGATCTTGACAGCGGCCGCCGCGTCAAGTTCCTCGAACCAGGACGCAAACGGGCTTCGATTGCGAAGGTCGACGTATTCGACGATCCTCATATCACATGTGGTAACGTTTGTGCAACTATCGTCACCCTCGCCCTACTTCGTCCCGTAGAGCCGGTCGCCGGCGTCGCCCAGGCCCGGCACGATATAGCCCTTTTCGTTGAGCAGGCGATCGATGGCGGCGGTATAGACCGGAACGTCCGGATGCGCCTTGGTGAAGCGCTCTATGCCTTCCGGCGCGGCGAGCAGGCAGAGATAGCGCAAATTGGTCGCGCCGCGGCCCTTCAGCTTGTCGATCGCCGCAATCGCCGAATTGGCGGTGGCCAGCATAGGGTCGACGACGATGACCAGCCGGTCGGCCAAATCGCTTGGCGCCTTGAAGAAATACTCGATCGCTTCCAGCGTTTCGTGATCGCGGTAGAGGCCGATATGGGCGACGCGTGCGGCCGGGACCAAATCGAGCAGGCCTTCGAGCAGGCCGTTGCCAGCGCGCAGCACCGAGGCGAAGACCAGCTTCTTGCCCTCCAGTATCGGCGCCTCCATCGTCTCGATCGGCGTCTCGATGGTCTTGGTGGTCAGCTCCAGGTCGCGTGTCACCTCGTAGCCGAGCAGCAGCGAGATTTCGCGCAGCAGCCGGCGAAAGCTCGCGGTCGACGTTTCCTTGTCGCGCATGATGGTGAGCTTGTGCTGGACAAGCGGGTGGTCGACGACGGTAACGCCCATAATGCTTTCTCCTGAGTTCCGGCTGCCGTGCGATACTATAGACTGCGCTGCCGGCAAGAAACGCCCGGTCCGGGCCCGACCACAGTTTTGTCGATGCGCGTCAGCGCTGGCCGCCGTTCAACCGCGCAAGAAGCTGCGCTTTCGTCTTCTTGTCGACGAAGGCTGCCTCGATCGCAGTGCGCGTCACTGCCGTAAGATCCTTGTCGCTCATCCCGAAATGCTCCGCCGCAATGTCGTATTCGTGTTTCAGCGTCGTCCAGAAATAGGGCGGGTCGTCGGAATTGAGCGTGACCTTGCAGCCGGCGTCCCGCAGCGCCGGAAACGGGTGCTCACCGAAACTGCCGAACACTTTCAGCGCGATGTTTGATCCGGGGCAGCATTCGAGCACTACGCCTTCGGCGGCGATGCGTTTGACGAGATCCGGGTTTTCAATGGCGCGCACGCCGTGGCCGATGCGCGACGGGCGGATGTGGTCGAGCGCCGCCTGCACGCTTTCCCATCCGCCGAATTCGCCGGCATGGACAGTGATGCCGAGCCCGGCTTCGCGCGCGATCTCGAAGGCGCGCACATAGTCTTCCATGTCGCCATGGCGCTCGTCGCCGGCGACCCCGAAGCCAGTCACCAGCGGGTGGCCGCATCTGGCGGCGAAACGTGCCGCGGCCTCAATCGATTCGAGGCCGACATGCCGCACTCCGGTGACGATCATGCGGCCTTCGATGCCGGTCTTGGCCTTGGCCCGCGCCATGCCTTCGCCCAGCGCGTCGGTATAGGCCTGTGGCGACAGGCCGGCCTTCATCGCATGATCGGGCGAGGTGAAGACCTCCGAATAGATCGCGCCGTCGCGCGCCAGGCTGGTCAGGTAGTGTTCAGAGAGCCGCGCATAGTCGTCCTCGCTGCGGAACAGGTCGGCGGCGAAGTCGTAAGCCTTCAGAAAGCTGGTGAAATCATGCCAGACGAAGGACCCGTCCTGGATGTAGGGGGAGACATCCTTGCCGTATTTCTGCGCCTGCCTGATCACGAGTTCGGGTGCTGCCGCACCTTCGATGTGGCAGTGCAGTTCGGCTTTCAAAGGCATTCGTTCGTCCCTGTGATCTGACGTCCCAAGCGCGGCTGTTCATCGCGGCTTAAACAATAGCGCCCCGTATTCCGATCGGCTATGGTCCGGCCGATTTTATGGCGGATCAAAATAATGTCAGAGCAGCGCACAACGGCCGCCGGCGGCATGGAAACCTCCTATGGTTTCAAGGATGTCGGCGCCGGCGACAAGCAGACGCTGGTCAACGATGTGTTTCATCGCGTCGCCGGCCGCTATGATTTGATGAACGATCTGATGTCGGGCGGCCTGCACCGCCTGTGGAAGGACGCACTGGTGTCCTGGCTCAATCCGCCGAAGCGGCCGGGCTGGAAGGTGCTGGACGTCGCCGGCGGCACCGGCGATATCGCTTTCCGTATCATCGACGCCTCGCACGGCAATGCCCATGCGACCGTGCTGGACATCAACGGCTCGATGCTCGCGGTCGGCCGTGAGCGCGCCGCAAAGCGCGGGCTGGAAGCCAACACCGACTTCGTCGAAGCCAATGCCGAGGAACTGCCTTTCGCCGACGAGACGTTCGACGCCTATACGATCGCCTTCGGCATTCGCAACGTGCCGCGTATCGAGGTCGCCCTGTCGGAAGCGTTCCGCGTGCTGAAGCCCGGCGGCCGCTTCCTCTGCCTGGAGTTTTCCGAGGTCGAGATGCCGCTGCTCGACCGGGTTTATGAAGCGTGGTCGTTCAACGCCATTCCGCGCATCGGCCAAATTGTCGCCGGCGACGGCGAACCCTACGCCTACCTGGTCGAATCGATCCGCAAATTCCCTAACCAGGCCAATTTCGCTTCGATGATCGGCCGCGCGCGCTTCGACCGCGTGACGTGGCGCAATTATTCCGGCGGCATCGCAGCGCTGCATTCAGGCTCGAAGCTTTGACGGGCGCATCCGCATGAGCAGTCTCGGAGCAGCATTCCGGCTTGCCTGGGCAGGCTGGATATTGACCCGCGAGGGCGTGATCGCGGCTTTGCCGGGCGACGAGCTCTATGGCCTGCCGAGGTTTGGCTGGCGGGTGGCGCGGCTGCTCACGCGCAGGCGCGCCATCGGCCGCGGCCGCTCCGAGAGGCTGGCGCAGGCGGTCGCGCGCCTCGGCCCGTCCTATGTCAAGCTCGGCCAGTTTCTCGCGACGAGGCCCGATGTCGTCGGCAACGACATCGCGCTCGACCTTGCGCTTTTGCAGGACCGTATGCGGACATTCCCGCAGGAGCAGTCCATCGTCGCGATCGAAGCCTCGCTCGGGCGGACCATCGACGACCTCTACGTCCGCCTTGGCGATCCCGTCGCCGCCGCCTCGATAGCGCAGGTGCACTGGGCCGAGGTCGCCCACAGCGACAGCGTGTCGAAGGTCGCCGTTAAGGTCATACGGCCCGGCGTGCGCAAGGCCTTCTTCCGCGATCTCGAAAGCTTCTTTCTCGCGGCTAGGCTGCAGGAGCGCTACATCCCCTATACCCGCCGCCTGCGGCCCGTCGAGGTCACGCAGACGCTTGCCGAAACCACCAAGATCGAGATGGATTTGCGGCTGGAGGCGGCGGCGCTGTCCGAACTTGGCGAAAACACGAAAAATGACCCGGGTTTTCGAGTGCCTTCCGTCGATTGGGAACGCACCGGCCGCGACGTCCTGACCCTGGAGTGGGTCGACGGCGTCAAGATGAGCGATATCGAGGGTTTGCGGGCGGCCGGTCACGACCTGAAGCTCATTGCGGCGAACCTCATTCAGTCATTCCTGCGCCATACGCTGCGCGACGGCTTCTTCCATGCAGACATGCATCCGGGTAACCTGTTCGTCGAGGACGATGGCACCATCGTCGCGGTCGATCTCGGCATTGCAGGCCGTCTGGACAAGAAAGAGCGGCGCTTCCTCGCCGAGATCCTCTACGGATTTATCACACGCGACTACTTCCGTGTCGCCGAGGTGCATTTCGAGGCGGGATATGTGCCCCGCCACTTCAACGTCGCAGGCTTCGCCCAGGCGATCCGGGCGATCGGAGAACCTATCCACGGCCAGCCTGCCGAAACAATCTCCATGGCCAGGCTTTTGACGCTGCTGTTCGAGGTCACCGAAATATTCGACATGCAGACCCGGCCCGAACTGGTGCTGCTGCAAAAGACCATGGTCGTGGTGGAAGGCGTTGCGCGCACGCTCGACCCGGCCTTCAACATGTGGAAGACATCCGAGCCGGTGGTCAGCCACTGGATCAAGGATAATCTCGGGCCGCGCGGGATGCTTGCGGATGCGCGCGACGGCGCCAACGCGCTTCTGACGCTCGCTCGCCAGGCGCCGGACCTCGCCGCCCGCACCGAACGTCTGTCGCGCGAGATCGACCTGATGGCGGAGCACGGACTGCGCTTCGATCCGGCGACCGCCAACGCAATTGGCAAGGCCGAAGCGCGTCATACCCGCTCCGGCCGTGTAGCGCTATGGGTGATTGCTCTGACGCTGGTGTGGATTGCCGTCCAGCTGGCTTGATTGCAATGCTGTCATTGACAGCACGAGGCTCTCGGCTACTATTTCCCGCAGGAGGCAAGGATGAGCGCTGTGACAGTCAGGAACATCGACGATTCCATAAAACTGGAACTGCGCAAGCGCGCCGCCGAACGCGGCATCTCGATGGAACAGCATCTGCGGGACGTTATTGCGGCAACGGTGGCAATACCTGCCGGACACACGGTGCCGATCGAGGAGATTCCGGCGCCGGCGCGGACGTCCATCGCGCGGCCGTATCAGACGGCGTCCACGAATTTGGAACGGCCTTATCTTGCAGACGACGGCCGCAAAATCCTTTCCGGCAAGCGCATTCTCCTGATCATCGGCGGCGGCATCGCGGCTTATAAGTGTCTGGATCTGATCCGCCGCCTGCGCGAGCGCGGCGCTTCGGTGCGCTGCGTCATGACCGCCGCCGCCCGGGAATTCGTCACGCCCTTATCGGTAGGAGCGCTGACTGCCGATCACGTCTTCACCGATCTCTTCGACCGGCATGACGAGCACGATGTCGGCCACATCCGCCTGTCGCGCGAGGCCGATCTGCTGGTGGTCGCGCCCGCCACCGCCGATTTGATGGCGAAGCTCGCCGGTGGACAGGCTAACGATCTGGCCTCGACCGTGCTGCTTGCGACGGACAAGAAAGTGCTGCTAGCGCCGGCGATGAACCCGAAAATGTGGGCGCATCCGGCGACACGCCGCAACCGCGCCACGCTGGAGAAGGACGGCGTGGAGTTCGTGGGTCCGGCAAAAGGAGAAATGGCGGAGCGCAATGAGGCCGGCGAGGGCCGAATGGCCGAGCCCCTGGAGATCGTCGCGGCGATCGAGGCAATGCTCGATCAGCGCCCGAAACCGCTGGCGGGGCGCAGGATCATTGTCACCTCCGGCCCCACTCACGAGCCGATCGACCCGGTGCGCTACATCGCCAACCGCTCGTCCGGCAAGCAGGGTCACGCCATAGCGGCGGCCCTCGCGCGTCTTGGCGCCGATGTGCAGCTGGTTTCCGGGCCGGTGACGATCGCCGATCCTGCCGACGTCGATACGCTGCATGTCGAAACCGCGCGGGAAATGCGTGACGCGGTGGAAAGCTTGCTCCCAGCGGACGCTGCAATCATGGTCGCCGCCGTCGCCGACTGGCGCACGGAAAATTCGGCCGGCGAGAAGATCAAGAAGGTCGCTGGCGAGGGGCCTCCGGCACTGCAGATGGTCGAGAATCCGGACATTCTGGCCGGCGTAGGACATCACAAAAAGCGGCCGTGGCTGGTCGTTGGATTCGCCGCGGAAACGCAGAATGTGCTGGAGAATGCCCGGGCCAAGCTCGGGAAGAAAGGCGCGGACATCATCGTCGCCAACGATGTCTCGCCCGAAGGCGGCGTCATGGGCGGCGACGGAAACCGGGTCAGGATCGTGTCGAAGTCGGGCGTCGAGGAATGGCCGGAAATGACCAAGCACGACGTCGCCGAAAGATTGGCTATGCTGATTGCCGACCGCCTGAAGACGATCGAAGTCTGAGGGCGCCTGTCTCTGCTGTTGCCGCAATCTGTATCTACCGGCGCGCGATCCGGTTGCGTAATCGGCGATGAGACGCGATGCTGGGTCCGGGTTGACAATGCCAGAAAATGCCGACGCGCCGGATAGCTGAGCCACGATGCACGATACACCGAGCGCGTTTCCCGACTTCGGCCTGACGCCCGAGCAGCGCCGCTTCGCCGTGCGCGGCTGCTATTACGAACATCCCGGTATGGACGGCGAGCGCGGCGAGATCTGGTGCTACACCGACCGCCTTTCCTACGCGCCGGGCGAGTCGGTCGCGCTTCATGTCAGTTCGACCGCATCGAGCTTCGGGATCGAAGTCACGCGCGACGGCGGCGTCGAGACACAGGTGCTCACGCGACAAAACCTGGCAGCGCGCTGGCAGGACACGCTCGACCATTGCTCGGTCGAGGGTTGCGGCTGGCAGGCGTCGTTCGAGTTCCGCGTCGAGGAAAGCTGGCCATCCGGCGCATACCGCATCACGCTGACGGCCGAAGGCCGGGACGGCGATCCGATCCGCTGCCATCATTTGTTCATCGTCCGCCCGCTTCCCACCCGGAAGCAGCGCCGCATCCTGCAGGTCGCCGCCACCGGCACCTGGCTCGCTTACAACACATGGGGCGGGTCGAACGCCTATGACGGCATAACCGGCCCCAATCGCAACGAATATGCCCGCATGGTCTCGACGCAGCGCCCATGGGGCCGCGGCTTCGTCGTGCTGCCGCCCGATGCCCCGCGCGTGCCGCTGGAAGTGTCGATGCCGCCGAAGACCGTGCCGCGCTATCCGCACATGGAATGGGCGTTCGCCACCGGCCATTCCAAGAAATACGCCTCGGCTGGCTGGGCGAGCTATGACAGTCACTTTTTCCGCTGGGCCGAGCGCGCCGGCTATGCCATCGACCTCGCCAGCCAGCACGATCTGCATTTCACCCCCGAAATCCTGGATGGCTATGATTGCGTCGTCTTCGTCGGCCATGACGAATACTGGACCTGGGAGATGCGCGACGCCGTCGACGCCTATGTCGAACTCGGCGGCCATGCCGCTCGTTTTGCCGGCAATTTCATGTGGCAGACCAGGCTGGAGGACGAGGGCCGCCGGCAGGTCTGCTACAAATACCGCGCCCGCGCCGAGGACCCGGCCTATCGCGGCGGCGACGCGACGCGGGCCACCAATTCCTGGGAAGCGCCGGAAATTGGCCGGCCGGGGGCGCTGACCTTCGGTCTCAACTCCACCAAGGGGGTTTACGCAGGCTGGGGCGGCTGCGCGCCGCGCGGCATGCGCGGCTTTCCCGTCTATCGTCCCGAGCACTGGGCGTTCGCCGGCACGGGATTGTTCTATGGCGATCTGCTGGGCGCCGACAGCCATGTGTACGGCTACGAAGTCGACGGGCTCGACTACGAGATCCGCAACGGCCGGCCATATCCCACGGCCGCCAGCGGCGCGCCGGCTGGACTGGAGATTCTGGCGATGGGCATGGCGAGCCAGGTCGAGGAGGCGGACTTCCTCCGGCCGGAAGACCAGTTCTTCGGCGACGAGGACGGCCGCTTCATCGCCGAGACGCTTTACGGCGACGCCAGCGACGAGAACCTGGAAAAGGTCCGCTATAGCAACGGAATGATCGTCAACTTTCCGAATGGCAAAGGCGAGGTTTTCCACGCCGGAAGCTGCGAATGGGTCGCCGGTCTGCTGCGGCGCGACGCAATGGTCGAGCGCGTCACCGCCAATGTGCTAGACCGGTATCTTGGCCGGAAATAGCAGAGGAATTGGATGACAGCCGTGACCGCCCAGCCCGTCGGAGCCAACCCGCGACCAAACCTTTTCCATTTTATCCGGCGGCCGCGCCCAGTGGTGGACCGCGCCGACGGCATCTATCTGTGGGACAGCAGCGGTCGCCGTTACATCGACGGAGCGAGCGGCGCGGTCAATGTCAATGTCGGCCACGGAAACCGCAATGTCATCGATGCGATGAAGCGGCAGATGGACCGCGTCAGCTTCGCCTACATCTTTCAATTCGAGAACGAACAGGCCACTGAACTCGCGCGGAGGCTGGCTGCGCGGCTGCCCAACACGCTCGACCGCATCTATTTTGTCTCTGGCGGTTCGGAGGCGATCGAGGCCTGCCTCAAGCTGGCGCGGCAATGGGCCGTGGCGATAGGTCAGGACAAACGCTGGAAAATCATCGGGCGCATGCCGTCCTATCATGGCGTCACAGTCGGCACGCTCGGGGTAACCGGCGACGATATGCTGACCAAAGCTTTCGACGCGATCGGCAGGCCCATGCCATTGATACCGGCCCCATTCGTTCACCGGGATCACGACAATCTGTCGATGGAAGAACGGGGCATCCGCTACGCGGATATGCTGGAGGAAAAAATACTGGAGGAGGGGCCGGAAAGCGTGCTCGCTTTCGTCGTGGAGCCGATAGGCGGCGCAGCGACGGCAGCGCTGGTCCCGCCCGATAGCTATTTTCCGCGTATCCGCGAAATTTGCGACAGATATGGCATCCTCCTGATCCACGATGAGGTGATGACGGGTATCGGGCGGACCGGAAAATTCCTCGGCGGCGATCACTGGAACTGCCGGCCTGATATCATCGCGCTCTCCAAGGGCCTTTCCTCCGGCTACGCGCCGCTCGGCGCGCTTGCCGCGACCGAGAAGATCGTCGGACCGGTTCTTGAGATGGGCGGCTTTCAGCATGGCCATACTTATGGCGGCAACCCCGTCGCTTGCGCAGCGGGCGTTGCCGTGCTTGGCGAGATCGACCGCCTTGGCCTGGTCGAGAATGCTGCCGCCATGGGCGAACTGTTGAGGAGTGAGCTTGAGGCCCTGTCTGGCCGCTTTCCTTTCATTGGCGACGTGCGCGGCAAAGGACTGCTCATAGGGGCGGAACTTTACGCCGATCCCGTGGCAAAGAAGCCATTGCCGCAGAATCTTAACGCCAATTTGCGGCTCATCGACTTGGCTTTCGAGCGCGGACTGATCATCTATTCGCGACGCGTGCACGGCGGGCCAGTCAGCGATAATTTCATGGTCTGCCCGCCGCTTATCGTGACCCGCGATCAGATCGGCGAGATCATCGCGGTCCTTGATGACACGCTCGCTGCACTGGCGACCGAACTCGACCTTCCAGTGAACGGCTGAGGTCGCACATGGCCGAGAACAGGAAGACCCGGAAGAAAGTCGTCATCACCTGCGCGGTCACGGGATCGGTGCACACGCCGTCCATGTCGCCCTATCTGCCGGTGACGCCGGACCAGATCGCCGCCGAGGCGATAGCGGCGGCGGAAGCCGGCGCATCGATCCTGCATCTCCACGCCCGTGACCCCAACGACGGCCGCCCGACCGCCGATCCGGACGTGTTCATGCAGTTCCTGCCGCGTATCAAGCGGGCGACGGACGCGGTCATCAACATCTCGACCGGCGGCTCGTCGCTGATGTCGCTCGACGAGCGGCTTGCCATCTCCGTCAGGGCCGAGCCCGAAATGTGCTCGCTCAACATGGGGTCGATGAATTTCGCGCTGTTCCCGGCGCTCGACAAGCCGACCGAATGGAAGCACGACTGGGAGCCGAAGCTGCTCGAGGCGACGCGTGGCACGATCTTCAAGAACAGCTTCGCCGACATCGAAGCGATCCTGACGCGCCTTGGCCAAGGCTGCGGCACACGCTTCGAATTCGAGTGCTACGATGTCGGCCACCTCTATTCTCTGGCGCATTTCCGCGACCGCGGCCTGGTTTCAGGCCCGCTTTTCATCCAGTTTGTGTTCGGCGTTCTAGGCGGCATCGGCGCCGACCCCGAAAACCTCACCCACATGAAGCGCATCGCCGACAAGCTGTTCGGGGGCGACTACAGCTTTTCCGTGCTGGCCGCCGGCCGCAGGCAGATGCCGATGATCACCATGGCCGCGGCCATGGGCGGCAATGTCCGCGTCGGGCTGGAGGACAGCCTCTATGACGGCCGCGACCTGGCTAAGTCGAACGCCGATCAGGTCCGCCGCATCCGCACCATCCTGGAGGCGCTGGCGCTGGAGGTCGCGACGCCCGCCGAAGCGCGCGAGATGCTGGCGCTCAAGGGCGGCGACCGGGTGGCGTTTTAGACGCTATGGCCGGCCACAATCACCCCCTCATCCGCCCGGCGACCATTGACGACGCCGAGACGATCCATGCTGCGATCCTCGGCATCGCCGAGGCGGTTGGCGAATTGCACAAGGTGAGAAGCACGCCGGATGACATACGCCGCTTCGGTTTCGGTCCAACTCCGGCATTCGAGGCGCTGATTGCCGAAGTCGAGGGCATCTTCGCCGGCCTCTGTCTCTTCTTCCCGAGCTTCTCGACTTGGCAAGGACGCCCGGGCGTCTATGTTCAGGATCTGTTCGTGGCGAAGGATTTTCGCGGACTTGGCGTCGGCGAGAAGCTGTTGAAACGGCTGGCGGCGGTGACGCGGGAACGCGGCGGCCACTACATCCGCCTTTCCGTCGACACCGGCAATCACAGCGCCCAGGCATTTTACCAGCGTCTCGGGCTTCGCCTATCGGACGCCGAGCAGATATATGCCGCCTATCGCGAGGATTTCAACGCGCTCGCCGACGCTGGCGATGACGAGGGGTAAGCTGTTATGAAAGCCTTCTTTGCCGACGAACAAAGACGCCACGACCCGAAGGCATTCTTATCAAGCGGGGCGCCGCAGCCCAATCCGGAAAAGCCGGAACGCGTCGAGCGGCTGCTTGCCGGCGCACGCGCTGCTGGATGCGAAATCGTCCGCCCGCGCGATTTTGGTCTTGGGCCGATCGCCGCCGTCCACACGCCGGAATATCTGGAATTCCTCGAAAACATCTTTGCGCGCTGGCGGCGCATCGAAGGCGCGTCGGCGGAAGTGATCCCCAACATCCATCCGATCGCGCGCGGCGGCAGCTATCCGGCGTCGGCGGTCGGACAAGCCGGCTATCATATGGCCGACACGGCCTGTCCGATCTCGGCCGAAACTTTTGACAGCGCCTGCTGGAGCGCATGGTCGGCGGTCGAGGCAGCCGAAGCGGTGATGTCCGGCGCACCGGCCGCCTATGCGCTCTGCCGCCCGCCCGGCCATCATGCCTTTGCCGATGTCGCCGGCGGCTTCTGCTTCATCAACAATTCGGCGGTCGCCGCCGAGCATCTGCGGAAATCGGCGGCCCGCGTGGCGATCCTCGATGTCGACCTGCATCACGGCAACGGCACCCAGGGCATTTTCTACGCCCGGCCGGACGTGCTGACGGTTTCGATTCATGCTGATCCCGTCCGGTTCTATCCATTCTTTTGGGGTCATGCCGACGAGCGCGGCGAAGGGCCGGGCCTCGGTTACAATTTGAACCTGCCGCTCACGCGCAAGTCTGGCGACGAGCGATTTCTGGAAGCGCTGGCCACTGCCCGCCAGCGAATCCGCGCTTTTGCGCCGGACGCACTGGTGGTGGCGCTCGGGCTGGACGCGTTCGAGGGCGATCCGTTCGGTGGACTGTCGGTCACTACGCCAGGATTTTCTCGCATTGCCGAGGCGATCGCTGGGCTTGGTCTACCGACTGTTATCGTCCAGGAAGGCGGCTATCTCTGCGACGCGCTCGGCGACAATCTGACCGCCTTTCTCGGCGGCTATGGCAACGCGTTGAAAGTATAGGGGTGAGAAAAGAGCTGCGCCGCCAGCGCAGCTCTCGATCGCTACCAGGGACGCCGCCAGTCGGCGAACACCGTCTTGTTGTCGCGGTGGTTGCCGCCCAATGTCGCGCCGTAATACGCGCCGACTGCGCTGACCAGAAACGAGGCGGCGGTGACGAAGGCCGCGATCATCGCCACTTTGCGCGCCGTTTCGGCCGCCTGCCTCGCTTCCGCTTCGGCCGCCTGCGCATCGGCCAGCAACGCATCGACGCGTTGCTGCGCCTGCGCCTCATCCAGGCCTGCGCGGGCGGCGATGGTTGTCGTCAGATATTGCCGGTCGGCGTCGTTCAGCGCGCCGTCTGATACGGCGGTGGTGAGCACGCGGCCTATTTCGTCACGCGCTTCGGCGCTCACCGGCGCCGCCGCCGGGTCTCCGGAACGCAGGAATCTGTCGACCAAAAGGTCGTAGGCGCCCGACAGAGGATCTTCGCCTTCGGCGGTGCCCGCGCCGCTGGCTGCGCCCGCCGCTATCGTGCTCATCGAAGTGGCGGCGGTGCTCGCCGCGCCGCTTATGCCGGATACGGCGATGAAGGCGCCGACCAGGGCGCCGAGTGCCCATACGATCAGCCCGTGCGAGCCGTCGCGAATGTCCGACTCGTCTTCGGTCGCGTCATGTTTGCGTCGCCGCAGCCTCCCGGTGAGGTAGCCGCCGGCGATGAAGCTCGAAATCTGCACCCAAAGCAGCCACAGCGCGGCGGCAATCAGGAACCAGAACAGCGACATGCCGCTGCCTTCATAAGGTGAAGTAAGCGACAGGCCGAGCGCCGAACCGAATGTCAGGAGCACGAATGATATGGCAGTGGCGAATATTGTGCCGGCAAAGATCGCCGGCCAGTCGACATAGGAACTTTCCTCGGCCTGCACGCCGCCGACCGATATCAGGGGAGAGTCGGAAATGGCCATCGAAGATCTCCTCGAAACGTTGCGGAAACTCAGCGCCGCCGACGTCAGAAGTCAGGCGGGAGGTTCCCGGATTGCGCGGCGGTCAGCGCAGCCCGAACAGCGACAGCACTGCTAGAATGACCACGACAAGGCCGATGAGATAAATGATACCGTGCATTTCGGTCTCTCCCTTCGCGCGCATTGAATAAATGCCCGAAATCAACCAGCAGCAGGCAAGTTGGTTCCCGCGGCGCGCCAGAACAGGTTTTGCGCAGCAGACGTTGGCCGTCCTAGGCATAACACGGAAGGCGTGGCCGAAGCGCTTCACGCCCTTGATGGCGGCTCAGGGCGAGCCACAAAGGCGGGCCACAGGAAGTTACTTGGCAATTGGCCAGGGCGGCCAGTTTGGTGGGGTCGGAAATCGGTGCGCGATTCTTCCCTTGTCACGCCTCCGTTGCGCTCAGTGCCTTGTGTGGGCGTCGCGCGGGGCTTGCGCGCCGGCATGGATGCCGGGGCTACGTTTCTGGAACGGAACCCATGGATTGGCGCGGATGATCTGTTCGAGCTGTTCGGGCCTGTCCACGGAACGGCCCAGTCCCTGCTGCCTGCGCTGGTTGAGCCACAGAGGCTTCATTTCTGCCAGGAAACTGCTGATCAATTTCTTCATTTGGCGTACCTCCCAGGAGCATCGGCCGCACCCACTCTTCAACAGCGGAGAAGCCCGTTGGTTCCCCATATTGCGCAAGAATGCGCCTTAAAACGGGCGGTTTAGGGCCGGAGGTCAATCGCCGAAGCGGCCGCCGTTGTCGGGCTTCCGGAGGTGGCTGCGGATAGCAGCTTCCTCCCCGTCGTCGGGCAGCGCCTCGTCGCTCTCCTGGTAGGGGTTGTCGTCGTCCTCCTCCTGCGAAAGGTCGACGTCCTCGGAGACTATTTCCACCTCTTCCGAGGCGAAAACGTCCTCCTCGTCGGCGCCTGCTTCAGCCTCGGCGGGGTCGATGCGTTCCCAATCCTCTTCCACAATCGGCTCATCGTCCTCTACCACAACCGGGGCATCGTCCTCTGTCGGATTGCTGGACTGCCCTGGTTTGTCCTGATCTGCCATCGTCATCGCGGATGCCTTTCTTGTTGCCCCTTCAGGTGTTCTTGCCGCCTCCCGCCGGGCGGTGGCAAAAGCGCGATTGGACGCCGTATCCGGTTTTCCGCCATTACGCGGTTGACCACCCAGCCGGCAAAGAGAATGGAGAGCATGCGAACCATGTTCAGCGTCTCTTCACGGGCTTGAAATCGGCCGTTTCGGGTGGCCAATGCGGAAACCAGCGCGCCTTCGCCAGGGCCAGAAGCAGATTGATCAACCTGTCCATCGCTTTCTCCCTTTAGAAGGCCGCGCGTCCTTTCGGACGCGCAAAGGACGCTCTTGATCCGCGCATGATCCTTTCCGAAACCGATTCCGGTTTTCGGGTCATGCGTTAGTGGGGAAAAAGCGGGTGAGCGCGGATTTGGTTCCGGGACGACGCGGAATTTTGTGACGGTCGACGAACGGCGGTTCTAGGCCTTCGTCTTGGCCTTGTCGGAGCCCGACGCCTTCTTGCCCGACGCGGGCTTGTCGTCCGTCTTGCCGCCCGATTTGCCGGCGTCCTCCGCCAGGCTCTTTCTCAAAGCGTCGAAAAGATTGACGACATTGGAGGGTTTCGTTTCCGGTTTTGCCTTCTGTACCTTCTTGCCGGCTTTCTTGGAGCGGACAAGTTCGGCCAGCGCGGCCTCGTAATGGTCCTCGAACTTGGAAGGATCGAACTTCGCCTTCTTCTTGTCGACGATGCCGGCGGCAAGGTCGATCATGTCCTTGTCGAGCTTTACGCTTTTGACGTCGTCGAACACCTCGCCGGGCCGGCGCACCGTGGTGTCGTAGCGCAGCGTGGTCACCAGCATGCCCTTGCCAAACGGCTCGACGAGCACGGGCCGTTCGCGGCGATAGAGCACGACGCGGGCCAACCCGGCCATCTTCTTGGCGCTGAGCGCCTCGCGGATGACGGCGAAGGCCTCCTCCGAGACCTTGTCGGCCGGCGCCAGATAATAGGGCGTGTCGAGATAGACCTCGTCGATTTCGGATTTGTCGATGAAACCTTCCATATCCATCGTGTGCGACGATTCGATCTGGACGGCCTCGATCTCCTCTTCCTCGATCAGCAGGAACTCGTCGTCGCTGATTTCATAGCCCTTGACCTGATCGTCCTCGCCGACAGGCTTGCCGCTGGCGCCATCGATATACTGGCGCTTCACCCTGTTGCCGGTCGCCCGGTTGATCGTGCGGAACGAGATCTTGCCGCCCTGCGTCGTGGCGTTCGACAATTCCACCGCACAGGTCACCAGCGAAAGTTTCAGATAGCCTTTCCATGCCGGGCGGAGCGCCATCACTATGCCTCACATTGTCATGTGCAGGGACAACTCCGACGAGCGGAGGGCCTGCGGAACGCCATAATACGCCTAAACCGGGTTAACGCTATCCTACGCAATGTGCGGCGCGCTCTCCGGTTCCGCGGCTACGATGTGCCCCTTGCTCGCAATAGTGAGGGTTTCGATCTCGCGGAAATAGCGGCTGCCCAGTTCGCCGGCCTTCCTCGCCAGTTCAACCGCGAATCCGGCTGCAACGCGCGAGCATTCCTGTATTCGGGAAACGCAGTGCTCCCCGCCATCTGACTGGCAGACCGATAGCAGGCTTGAATTGGCGGTCGAACTGGCAGCGGCCGCCAGGCTTCAGAAGAATTTCGACGCCCAATTAAACGTCCAGATTGGCCACCGACAGGGCGTTTTCCTGGATGAAATCGCGGCGCGGTTCGACATCGTCGCCCATCAGCCGCGCAAACAGCGAGTCGGCGTCGGTGGCGTCGTTCACCTTGACCTGCAGCAGCGAGCGCACGTTCGGGTCGAGCGTGGTTTCCCAGAGCTGTTCGGCGTTCATTTCGCCGAGACCCTTGTAGCGCTGCATGGTCAGGCCCTTGCGACCGGTGGCGAACACGGCGTCGAGCAGCGCCAGCGGACCCGAAATCGTCTCGGCATTGTCCTTGCGGCGTAGCACCGGCGATTGCGAATAGACCTCGCCGAGGCGATCGGCGTAGCGATGGAGCGCGCGCGCATCGGCCGAGTTGATCAGGCCCATGTCGAGATGCGCATATTCCTTCACGCCGCGCAGCATGCGCTCGAAAATAAAGCCGCCAGGCCCCTCGTTGGAGGTCGCGGTGCGGCCTTCCCAGCCGCGCTCGATGTCCTCGGCGATGGCGTCGAGCCGCTCGGCCACCCTCTGCGCCATCTCGTTGGCGCGGCCGAGATCGTTGAAGATTTCCGGGTTGAGCGCGCCTGCGATCGCCGCCTGCTCGACCACGCCACGATTGTAGCGCGTGTGCAGGCCGTTGATCAGCGAGCGCACGGCGAGCGCGTCGTCGATGGCGCCGCGCAGATCCTTGCCGGCGCGCACTTCGCCGGAAGACAGCGTCAGCGAAGCCTCCTCCAGCCCCGATCCGATCAGGAATTCCTCGAACGCGCCTTCGTCCTTGATGTATTGCGAACTCTTGCCCCGCGTCACCTTGTAGAGCGGCGGCTGCGCGATGAAGAGATGGCCGCGCTCGATCAGTTCCGGCATCTGCCGGAAGAAGAAGGTCAAGAGCAGCGTCCTGATATGCGCGCCGTCCACGTCGGCGTCGGTCATGATGATGATCTTGTGGTAGCGCAATTTGTCGGCGTTGAACTCGTCCTTGCCTATCGAGGTGCCGAGTGCGGTTATCAGCGTGCCGATCATTTCGGACGACAACATGCGGTCGAACCGCGCGCGCTCGACATTGAGGATTTTTCCACGCAGCGGCAAAATGGCCTGGTTCTGGCGCGAGCGTCCGCCCTTGGCCGAGCCGCCGGCGGAATCGCCCTCGACGATGAAGATTTCGGATTTGGCCGGGTCTCGTTCCTGGCAGTCGGCGAGCTTGCCGGGCAGCGAGGTGATGTCGAGCACGCCCTTGCGCCGCGTCAGTTCGCGCGCCTTGCGCGCCGCTTCGCGCGCCGCCGCCGCCTCGACAACCTTGGCGATCAGCGTCTTTGCTTCCGCCGGATGCTCCTCGAGCCAGGTGCCGAGCGCCTCGTTGACGAGGCTTTCGACCACGGGACGCACTTCCGAGGAAACCAGCTTGTCTTTGGTCTGGGAGGAGAATTTCGGATCGGGCACCTTCACCGACAAAACGGCAGTCAGGCCTTCGCGGCTGTCATCGCCGGTGATCGACACCTTTTCCTTCTTGGCGATGCCGGAGGTTTCGGCATAGCCGGTGACCTGGCGCGTCAGCGCACCGCGAAAGCCGGCCAGATGGGTGCCGCCATCGCGCTGCGGGATGTTGTTGGTGAAGGCCAGCACATTCTCGTGATAACTGTCGTTCCACCACATCGCCACTTCCACGGTGATACCGTCGCGCTCCGCCTTGATGGCGATCGGCGTGGAGATCAGCGGCTTCTTGGCGCGGTCGAGATATCTGACGAACTCGATCAGCCCGCCTTCGTAGAGCAGTTCCTGCGTCTTCACATCGGCATGCCGCGCATCGGTCAGGACGATCCTGACGCCCGAATTCAGGAAAGCCAGTTCGCGCAGCCGGTGCTCCAGCGTGCCGTAGTCGAACTCGACCATGGTGAAGGTCTCGCTCGACGGCATGAAGGAAACCTCAGTGCCGGTCGCGTCGCCCGCATCGCCGGTTTCACGCAATGGGGCGTCAGCCACGCCATGCGTGAAGCTCATTTCGAAGATCTTGCCCTTGCGGCGGATCTTCAGCTTCAGCCAGACCGACAGCGCGTTGACCACCGACACGCCGACACCGTGCAGGCCGCCCGAAACCTTGTAGGAATTCTGGTCGAATTTGCCGCCGGCATGCAGCTGCGTCATGATGACTTCGGCGGCCGAAATGCCTTCTCCGGTGTGGATATCGGTCGGAATGCCGCGGCCATTGTCGGTCACCGTCACCGAACCGTCCGGGTTGAGCGTCACCGTCACCAGCGTGGCGTGGCCGGCCAGGGCCTCGTCGATGGCGTTGTCGACCACCTCGTAGACCATGTGGTGCAGGCCCGAACCGTCGTCGGTGTCGCCGATATACATGCCGGGCCGCTTGCGCACGGCGTCCAGGCCCTTGAGAACCTTGATGGAATCGGCGCCGTACTCGGCCGATGCGCCGGCAGCGTTCTCGGAATTATCGCTCATGAAGGACCGTTTTCTCTATGCCGAAAGAAAGCGCGCGAAAAGCAATCGAATCGCGCGCGCTGAGATACTGCAGATATAGGCGTTCCAGGCGGTTTTTCCAAGGTTTGCGGGCGTTTTGATGGCGAGAGAGAACCGCCACGAATTTTGCGCCGGCGCACCTGTCGGCGCCGGGCGGCATCACATTCGGGTGACACTGCGGCCGCAGGCACCAAAGTGCGAAACAGATCGCTGCTTCACCAGTTGTCGGGCAGATAGGGACGAGAATCCGACCGCCACAAAGGAGGAAACGCTGCGATGATTTCCCTATTCAGACTGACGGCGGCGACCGCGCTTGCGACCGCCGCGTCCACAGTCGTCCAGGCGCAGGACGCCCAATCCCCCATGGCCGACCAGGAACCCGGCAAACGGTTCGAAATACGGGTCGAGAACCTGCCCGAACCCTTTGCCGACGAGGCGGTGCGCAACCCGCCGAAAGTGATCCCTCGCAATGGCGAGGCGCCTCAGGCCCCGCAAGGCTTCTCGGTCTCACTATTTGCCGAAGGGCTGAAACATCCACGCAAGTTGCTGGTGCTGGAGAATGGCGACGTGCTTCTGGCCGAACAGGACGCCGGCTACATCACCTTCCTGCGGGATGAGGACGGCGACGGCAAGGCTGATACCGTGTCGCGCTTCGCCGACGGCTTCGAGGAACCCTACGGCATGGCCGTCGTGCCCGACGGCGAGCACAAAGGCCATATACTGGTCGCGGATGCGCAGGGAATATGGCGCGTGCCGTTCAAGATGGACGGCATCAGGCCCGATATGGGCAATCTGCTCAAGCAGGGCGGGGAAGCGACTGGCCCGCAAACGCCTGCAGACCACATCGCCGTAACGGAACAGGGCGTGTTCGGTCCGGTGCAAGGCCATACCTCGCGCTCGCTCGCTGTCGATCCGAAGGACGGCTCCCTCTATGTCGGGGTAGGTTCGATGGGCAACATCGCGGAGGAGCCGGAGATGAAGGCCTCGATCCAGAGGTTCGACGCCGACGGAAAGAACCAGCGAACATTCGCATCCGGAATGCGCAATCCCACCGGCATCCATTTTCATCCCGACACCGGCGAACTATGGGCCGTCGTGCAGGAGCGGGACGGGCTCGGCAACCAGCTGGTCCCGGACTACATGACGCGGGTGACGGAGGGCGATTTTTATGGCTGGCCTTACGCGTATTTGGGCGGCAAGCCGATGCCGGGTTTCGCCGAGCGCGCGCCGGACAAGGTCGAGCAGACGAAAATGCCCGAACTGCTGTTCGAGGCGCATTCCTCGGCCATGGACTTCGCTTTCGTGCCGAACAGCTGGCCCGAAGAATATCGCGGCGACGCGATCGTCGTGCTGAAGGGCTCGTGGAACCGCGCCGACCCGACCGGCTACAAACTGGTGCGCGCGGCTTTCATTGAAGGCGCACCTGAAGGCTGGTACGACAATTTCCTCACCGGCTTCTGGACCGAGGGAGACGCCAGGGCGAATGTCTGGGGCCGCCCCGCCAGCGTGGCCTTCCTGCCTGACGGCGGACTGCTGGTCGCGGACGACAGCGGCGGCACGATCTGGAAGGTTAGCCCGGCCGATCCGACAGCGACTGGCGCGACCGAGCCCGCAATGCCGGCCGGCGAAACGCAGCCCGAAGCGCCGGCCGAGTAGCGGCCGTCCGTTGAAAGCCGGGCAGCGGCGGCCCGGCTTTTCACCGTGACGCCGCCGAGGGGCGGGCCTATATTCCCGGCCATGGACATCAAGCCGGCCCCCTTCATCCCACCCGCGCCGAAGCCGCGCACGAAACCGCCTTCGACGCTGGAGATGATCCGTATCGTCTACCGCAACCCGCTCGAATTGTGGGGTGAGCCCTCCTACAACGAGCCGTGGATTTCGGTTAACGGCATCGGCGGGCCGCTGGTCATCGCCAACGATCCGGGCCTCATCCGCCACGTCCTCGTCGACAACGCCAAGAACTACAAGATGGCGACAGTTCGCCAGATGATCCTGCGACCGATCCTGCGCGACGGGCTGCTGACCGCTGAAGGCGAGGTCTGGAAGCGTTCGCGCAAGGCGATGGCGCCGGTATTCACGCCGCGCCATATATTCGGTTTCGCCAAGCCGATGCTCGACCGCAGCCTCGATTTCGTCAAACGCTACGAGGAAGTCGACAGGACCGACATCTCGCACGACATGACGCAACTCACCTACGACATCCTCGCCGAAACGCTGTTTTCCGGCGAGATCGCAGGCACGCCGGGCGGCTTCAACGCCGAGATCGACCGCCTGTTCGAGACGATGGGCCGCGTCGATCCGCTCGACCTGTTGCGCGCGCCGGAATGGCTGCCGCGCCTCACCCGCTTGCGCGGGCGCAAGACCATGGCCTATTTCCGCAAGATCGTTGCCGACACGGTGGCGATGCGCAAGGAGAAGATCGCCCGCGATCCCAAGGCCGCGCCGGAGGATTTCCTGACGCTGCTGCTGCGCGCCGAAGGCCCGGACGGCCTGTCGCGCGCCGAGATCGAGGACAACATCATCACCTTCATCGGCGCCGGCCACGAAACGACGGCGCGCGCGCTCGGCTGGACCATTTATTGCCTGGCCGAAGCGCCGTGGGAGCGCGACCAGGTCGAGGCCGAGATCGACGCGGTGCTCGCCCGCGAGCCCGATCCGGTCAAATGGCTCGACGCCATGCCCTTTACCCGCGCCGCCTTCGAGGAGGCGCTGCGCCTCTATCCGCCCGCGCCCTCCATCAACCGCGAGCCGATCGAGCCGGAGACATACAAGGGCCTGTACATACCGAAACGTGCGGCCGTTCTGATGATGCCCTGGACCGTGCACCGCCACCGCAAGCTCTGGGACCAGCCCGACGCCTTCATGCCAGAGCGCTTCCACCCCGGCAACCGCGAAAAAATCGACCGCTACCAGTACCTGCCGTTCGGCGCCGGGCCTCGCGTCTGCATCGGCGCGAGCTTCGCCATGCAGGAAGCGGTAATCGCGCTGGCGGCCCTGTTCTCACGCTTCCGCTTCGACACGCTCGCCGAGACGAAGCCATGGCCGGTGCAAAAGCTGACGACGCAGCCGCAGGGCGGCCTGCCGATGCGGGTCACGCCGCGGCGGTAAGAATGGACATTGGATAGTGCCAAGCGCCCTCGTGGTTCGACAAGCTCACCATGAGGGCTACTGTTGCGCCTCCAGATTTTGCCCTCAGGCCGTGAGCCAGTCTCGATGAACGACGTACCTATTGCCTCATGGTGAGCCTGTCGAACCACGAGGCAACGCACAACCGGCCAACCGCTTCACACCATCGCAAATATCCGCGCCGGGCCGCCGGTGCCGCCTCTGATCTTCGGCGCGCCGACCACGATCGTCGCGCCCTTTGCCGGCAACTTGTCCAGATTGGCGACGGCCTCGATACCGTAGCGGCCGGTGGGCAGCCACGTTTTGTGAACGATGAAATCGGGCGATGGCCCGTGATCGAGCGACAGTGTATCGACCGCGATGGCCTTCACCGAAGGCTGCTCGATCAGGAACTGCGCCGCCTCGACATGAAATCCGGGGAAATGCAGCGTCTTGCCGTCATCGCCGACATTGCGGAACTTTTCGGTCGCCACATGCGCGCCCCAGCCCGACAGCATGGCCACCACCGCGCCTTCGGGCAGATCGCCATTGGCGGAGATCCACGCCTTGATGTCGTCCGGGGTCACCTGTGCGTCGGGGTCCTTGTCGGCCTTGGCGCGTATGTCGATGACCGCCAGAGGCGCGATCAAATCCTCGACCGGCAGTTCGGCCACCGATTTGCCGTCGGTGGTGAAATGCAGCGGCGCGTCGATATGGGTGCCCGTGTGCTCGCTGATGCGCCACTCATAAAGATTGAACGTGTCCTTGGCGAAGCTGAATTTCTGCTCGGCGAAGAATTGCTGGCCGCCGAAATAGGTCGGAAAATTATCCCAGAGTTCGTGAGTGAGGTCTTCCGCTTTGACCGGATTGTCGGCGGCGAAGAGAGGCTTGGGCGTGGCCGTCGCCGCCAGCGCCGCAGCCGCTGAGGCGGCGATGCTTCCCTTGAAGAAATTGCGGCGGCTGAGCATGCCCGCCTTCACGGATCTGATGACGCAATGATTGCACATGACGCTCTCTCCTTCTGGTAGTCACATCGAAGAGAATGTTGCGCGGATGACTTAAGGGCAAGGCAAAATCCGGTTCGCTTCAGTTCCGCCCGTAAAACGCATTCGGCACATGCACGGGCCAGCGCCACGGCAGCACCGCCACCATGTCGAACCGCACCGACAATTTCCCGAAATCCGGCTGCCGCGACAGCCAGAGATCGGCGCAACCCTCGATGCGCCGCTCCGATCTGCGCGCCAGCGCCTCCATCGCGGCGATCAGCGTTGGCCGCGCCTTGACCTCGACGATGAGCACGAGGTCGCCGCGCCGCGCGATAAGGTCGATTTCGCCGAGTTTTGTCCGGTATCGCCGCTCGACGATCCAAAAACCCTTGGCCATCAACGCCAGCGCCGCCAGCCACTCGCCGCGATGGCCGCGCCGGTAGGCCTTGAAACGTCTGGCCGAGGCGTCGGTCACTAGGCGCTGTCCTTGAGTTCCAGCAGTCGGCGATAGAGCGCCGGCTTCTGCCCGCCGGTCATGCGCGCCGCTTCGGCCGCCGCCTTCGATGCCGGCATTTCCTTTGCCAGCGACAGAAGCAGCCGGTCGACATCCCGCGGATCGGCCGCTTCCGCCTCTTGCGGTGGCCCGACGCAGACGACGATCTCGCCCTTTGGCGTAGGCGCTTGCGCGTAATGCGCCGCGAGCTCGGGAAGCGTGCCGGTGCGCATCTCCTCGAATGTCTTGGTCAATTCGCGGCCGATCGCCGCCGGCCGATTGCCGAACACCTCGGCCATGGCGACGAGAGTGTCGGAGAGCCGGCGCGGCGATTCAAAGAAGATCAGCGTCGCCGGCACAGCCGTCAGCGCAGAAAGCCGCGACCGCCGCTGCCCGTCCTTGACCGGAAGGAAGCCGGCAAACATGAAAGCGTCGGAGGGCAAGCCGGAAGCGGTCAGCGCCGCCAGAACCGCCGAAGCGCCCGGTATCGGCACGACGCGAATGCCCGCCTCCAGCGCCTGCCCGACCAGCCGGAACCCGGGATCGGAAACCAGCGGCGTGCCGGCGTCCGAAACCAGCGCTACGCTTTTCCCGGCCTCCAGCGCCGCGATCAGCCTCGGTCCCGCCTCGCCGGCATTGTGCTCGTGATAGGGTGTCGGCCGCTGGCGGATGCCGTAGCGGTCGAGCAGCACGCGCGTCACCCGCGTATCCTCGCAGGCCAGGATATCGGCGCCGGCCAGCGTCTCCAGCGCCCTCAGCGTGATGTCGCCGAGATTGCCTATCGGCGTGGCGACGAGATAGAGCGCCGGCTCCAGCGGGCGGGCGACGATTTCCGCCTGTCCGACCACGAACGCCCTGCTTTTTTCGTCTTTCTGCACGTTGATCCCCGCTGGCTTTCACCCTCTTCTGCCATGCGCGCGCGGTCGTTGCAAAAGCCGTTCGCGGCGCGCGGAATTTGCGGAACCAAACCGTCACTGCCGTGTTTCACCGGCCCAGCGGAGGATCGAGATGGGCGGTATTGAGTTCCAGGATGTGTTCGAACCCTATTATGCCGGCCGGAAGAACCCGATGCCGCATGAATCGGCTGCCAAGGACAAGGATGCGAACCGCGAGGAAATCAAGCATCAGCTCGCAGAACGCGCCAAGCGATCAAAGAGGCTGAAATCGGCTGCAGCCGCCGTTAAACACCCAAAGCCTCAGCGATAGGATCACCGCGCCAAGTCGGCCACCACGGCGTCGAGCACGATCATGCCCGACTGCGTCGCGCGCAGGCGCGAATTGCCGACCGGCGCCACCAGCCCTTCGCCCTGCAGGATCGATATGCGCGGCGAAGACAGCGGCCGGCCCGAAAGCTGCTCGTAGCGCGCCAGATCGATGCCTTCGGCCAGCCGCAGCCCCATCAGCAGGAACTCGTCGGCCTCATCCGAACGCGTCAGGACCTCTCCGCCGACGACGCCGTGGCCCTTGGCTTCGACCAGGTTCGCCCAGGTTTCCGGCATTTTTTCCGCGATCGTCACCACGCGCCGACCGTTCTCGATGAAGCGCCCATGTGCGCCCGGCCCGACGCCGACATACTCTCCGTAGCGCCAGTAGGTGAGGTTGTGCCGGCTTTCCGCGCCCGGCCTGGCGTGATTGGAAATCTCGTAAGCCGGCAGGCCGCGAGCAGCCGTAACCTCTTGCGTGATCGCATAGAGGTCGGCGGCATGGTCGCCGTCGGGAATTTCGAATTTCCCGGCCGCATAAAGCGTGTGAAAGCGCGTGCCTTCCTCGATGGTCAGCTGATAGAGCGACAGATGGTCCGCCGCATGGCCGATCGCCTGTTCGAGTTCGGCGCTCCAGGCCTCCGGCGTCTGGCCGGGCCGCGCATAAATCAGGTCGAAGGACAAACGTGGAAAGATCTCGCGCGCGAGTTCGATGGCTTGCAGCGCCTCCGAGACATTGTGCAGCCGGCCCAGGAACCGCAGATCGGCATCGTTCAGCGCCTGCACGCCGAGGGAAACCCGGTTGACCCCGGCTGCGCGGTAGCCGCGGAAGCGCTCTGCCTCGACCGAAGACGGATTGGCCTCCAGCGTGATCTCGATGCCGTCCGGCACCGTCCAATGTCGCGCCACCGAGTCGAGCACGCTGGCCACTGTTTCGGGCTGCATCAGTGACGGCGTCCCGCCGCCGAGGAATATGCTGGTCACTTCGCGCGGCCCGGTTCGGGCGCGCATCGTCTTCAGTTCGGTGTCGAAGGCGAGGGCGAAGCGCTCCTGGTCGACCGGCTGATGGCGGACATGGCTGTTGAAATCGCAATACGGGCATTTGGCCGCGCAGAACGGCCAATGCACATAGACGCCGAAGCCCGGCTCGCGGCCTGTCAAGACGCCCTCCGTCACGCCGCGCCGAGCTTCGCCGTGGCGAATTTCTGGAAGGCGCGGGCGCGGTGCGACAGCGCCTCGGCCTGGCCCGGCTTCCAGCCGTGCTTCTGCTCCGCGTCCATTTCGCCGAACGTCTTGTCATGGCCGATAGGCTGGAAAACCGGATCGTAGCCGAAACCCTTGGTCCCGCGCGGCGGCCAAACAAGCGTGCCCTCGGCCTCGCCGCGGAAATATTCAGCGTGCCCGTCGGGCCAGGCCAGGCAGATCACGGCGACGAACCGGCCGGTGCGGCGGTCGGGCTCGACCGCGCCTACTTCGTGGAGGGCTATCTCGGTGCGCTGCATGGCGATGGCGAAGTCGCGCCCCCTTCCGGGGTTTCGGCCCAGTTGGCGGTGTAGATCCGGGCTGGCCGTCCAGCGCGTCGACGCAGAGCCCTGAATCGTCCGAAAGTGCCGGCAGGCCCGTCGCCTTGGCGGCGGCGAACGCCTTGATGTAAGCGTTCTCCTCGAACGTCTCGCCGGTCTCGTCTGGTTCCGCCAGGCCGAGTTCCGCAGCCGACTTGGCCTCGAAGCCAAACGGCGCCATCAGTTCGGCGAATTCGCGCAGCTTGCCGTCATTGTGGCTGGCTACGACGATTTTCCTGTCTTCCAGCGGCCGCATCACATTCCCCAGATTCTTGGCTCGGCGAATTCCAGCGAATTGCCGGACGGATCGCGGAAATAGATAGAGCGGCCGCCTCCTGAGCTCTTGCCGGAGGAGGGCCACTCGAAATCGGCTTCGACGGCGATTTTCAGCGCTTCGAGATGCGCTTTCCACCGCACGATCTCCTCCGCCGTCGCGGCAAAGCATAGATGCCCCTGGCCGACGGCGCCGTGCGGCGGCACCGGCAATTTCGCGTCCGGCGCCGGCGCTTGCCGCGTTGCCTCGGCGTTGAACAGCAGCAGCACGCCCACCCCGCAGCGGAAGAAGATATGGCGGCCTTCCGCCTTGGCGATCACCTCCAGCCCCAGCACCTCGCGATAGAACGTCTCCGCCGCATCGAGGTCGGTAACGTAAAGCGCGGATTCAAGGATTGCCGAGGGGGTCATGTCAGCCTCTACCCCACCGCCATCTGCTGCAGGCTGACCAGCCGCGAAATGCCCTTCTTGGCCAGCGCCATCAGCGCCGCGAATTCTTCCTCGGTGAACGGCACGCCCTCGGCCGTGCCCTGGATTTCGACGAAGCCGCCCTTGCCGGTCATGACGAAATTGGCGTCGGTGCCGGCCGACGAATCCTCGAGATAGTCCAGGTCGAGCACAGGCTGGCCATCGTGGATACCGCAGGAGATCGCCGCGACATGGTCCTTCAGCACTTTCGACACGCTCGTCATCTGGCGCGCCTCCATCCAGCGCAGGCAGTCGTGCAGCGCCACCCAGCCGCCGGTGATTGCCGCCGTCCTGGTGCCGCCGTCGGCCTGGATTACATCGCAGTCGACGGTGATCTGCATTTCGCCGAGTGCCTGAAGGTCGACAACGGCGCGCAGGGATCGCCCGATCAGGCGCTGGATTTCCAGCGTTCGGCCGCCCTGCTTGCCGGCCGAAGCCTCGCGGCGCATGCGTTCGCCGGTCGAGCGCGGCAGCATGCCGTACTCCGCCGTCACCCAGCCTTTGCCCGAATTGCGCATCCAGCCCGGCACCCGCTCTTCAAGGCTCGCCGTACACAGAACGTGCGTGTCGCCGAATTTCACCAGGCACGAGCCTTCGGCGTGCTTGGAGATATTGCGCTCGAAGGAGATTGCGCGCATTTCGTCGTATTGGCGTTTTGAGGGGCGCATCAGGCACTTTCTGTTCAAAATTCGAATTTGGAGGCCGTTTCAGCCTAGTGGCGGCTTGTAGCGTCATGCCGTCGAAGGCGCAAAGGAAAACCGGCCGGCCATGGAGCAAGGTTGTGTTCCCGCAGGGCCCATCTATATCTTAGCCGGAGGTTGGAGTTTCGATGACGAAGCCGCTGCTGGACCAGAATCTGCAATCGCTCGACATGCGCTCGCGCGAGATCTTCCGGCGCATTGTCGATTCCTATCTGCTCGATGGCGAGCCCGTCGGTTCGCGCAACCTGTCGCGCATGCTGCCCTCGTCGCTTTCGCCGGCCACCGTGCGCAATGTGATGAGCGATCTCGAGCATCTAGGCCTCGTCTATTCACCGCATATTTCGGCCGGCCGTCTTCCGACGCAGAAAGGGCTGCGCTTCTTCGTCGATGCCTTCATGGAACTTGGCGACCTGTCGGACGAAGAGCGACGCTCCATCGAGGCGCAGCTCAAGGCATCCGGCAGCGGGGCTACGCTGGAACACATGCTGACCGAGGCCAGCCAGATGCTGTCGGGCATGTCGCGCGGCGCCGGCCTCGTACTCGCCGCCAAGAATGAGGTTCCGCTGAAGCATATCGAATTCATCCAGCTCGAGCCTGAGCGCGCTTTGGCTGTCATGGTCACGCAGAACGGCGACGTCGAGAACCGCGTGGTCGAACTGCCGGCCGGCGTCACCAACTCGCAGCTTCACGAAGCATCGAATTTCCTCAACGCCCATATACGCGGCCGCACGCTTGCCGAGGCCCGGGTGGAGATCGCGCGTCTCAAGGAGGAGACAAAGGCCGCCTTGGACACGCTATCGCAGGATCTGGTGGAAAAGGGCCTTGCCGTCTGGGCCGGTTCCGAAAGCGGGCTGCCGTCGCGGCTGATCGTGCGCGGTCGCGCCAATCTGCTGGAAAACGTAACCGCCCAAGCCGACCTCGAACTGCTCCGGCATCTTTTCGAGGATCTTGAGACCAAGGAGGGCATGGTCCAGCTTCTCGACCTCGCGGAGGCAGGTTCCGGCGTGCGCATCTTCATCGGCTCGGAAAACAAGCTGTTTTCGCTGTCCGGCTCGTCGCTGGTGGTGGCGCCGTACCGCGACAAGGACGCGCGCGTCGTCGGCGCGCTCGGCGTCATCGGCCCGACCAGGTTGAACTATGCCCGCATCGTGCCGATGGTCGACTACACCGCCCAGCTCATCTCGCGCATGCTTCGCTGATGCCGACGCAGGCAGATCCTTATTCGGAGGTTACGAGGTGGGCGGTTTGTACGGCTTTATGCTAGCAGCCATTCTTGGCTTGGGCCTTGTTGCGGTAGGGTTGGTACTGATCGTTCGAGGTTCGATGAAAAAGGACCACCGACGGGTCCAACGCTCGTCCTATTGGTTCGCGGGAGGCGCCGGCGTCCTGTTGGTGGCTTTGATTCTGACGTTCAGCGCCTAAGATTAGCTTGTCTCCCGCTTCGCTGAACAGGCCGCCTGTGGCGGCGGCGCGGCATCTGGTGTAGGGTTACGGTTGGAGTAAATGGGGGAACCCGCCATGGCGCTCGAACAGATCAAGGCCCAGATCAGCCTGCTTTTGGAAGGGATGATCAACCAGCCCGAGGATGAGCGTGAAATCCATGAGCAATTGCGTGAAAAGCTCAACGAGCTGCGCGCCATGGGCATGCCGCTGCCGGCCGACCTCGTGGCGCTCGAAAAGCGCCTCGACGACGGCCTTTACGCCGGCGGCAACTGAGCAGATCGCGTTTCGCCATTGATGATCGGCGTTGACGGCAGGCGAGGTTCGGCTGCGCCAAGCCAAGAGCGCCGCTGCCGTATTCTCTTGGCGGAACGCCTGTGCCATAGAGGCGCGCGATAACCGAAGGTATCTTCTTCCATGACCCTTGCCGGCTTTCTCGCCTACAGCGCCGCACTCGCAATCGCAGCCGCCATTCCGGGACCGGGTGTCACCGCCCTTGTCGCCCGGGCGCTCGGTTCGGGCTTCCGTTCCGCGCTCGCAATGTCGTTCGGGCTGGTCGTCGGCGACCTGACTTATCTCACCGCGGTGGTGCTCGGCCTGGCGCTGGTCGCGCAGACCTTCGGCGCCGTGTTCCTGGTCATCAAATGGCTTGGCGTCGCCTATCTCTCCTGGCTGGCATGGAGCTTCTGGAAGAGCGGCATCACGCCGGAAACGGTCGAGGCGCGGAAGGGCAAGGGCGGACTTTTCGCGAGCTTCCTCGCCGGACTCACCGTCACGCTCGGCAACCCCAAGACGATGATCTTCTATCTGGCGCTGACGCCGACGCTGGTCGACTTGAGGACCATCACCTTCGCCGATTACGCGATACTGGCCGGGTTGACCGTGGTCGTGCTGCTCGTTGTGCTCGTGCCTTATCTGGCGCTTGCTGCCAAGGCGCGCTGGTTCCTGAAGACGCCGCGCGCGCTGAAGGCGCTCAACCGCACCGCGGCCGCGTTCATGGCCGGCGCTGCGCTCGCCATCGCTTCGCGCCAGTAGCGGGATAGGCAGCTAATCCATTCTCCGGAATCGGGGCGGGCGGGAATACTTTTCCGCAGAACTTGCGGCTTAGGTACTTCGGCCACTCGGATTTTGCAGGGCGCAGGGATATCCTGAATTCGAATGCAGTGGGAGCGAAATCGATGAACAAGCCGGCCACCCCGACGCGCGTACCCGGCCGCGGGCGCGTCTTCAACTCGATCACCGAAACGATCGGAGATACGCCGCTGGTCAGGCTGGACAAGTTTGCGAAGGAAAAGGGCATCGTCGCCAACCTCCTAGCCAAGCTCGAATTCTTCAACCCGATCGCCAGCGTCAAGGACCGCATTGGCGTCTCGATGATCGAGGCGCTGGAAGCCGCCGGCACGATCTCCCCCGGCAGGAACACGCTGATTGAGCCGACATCGGGCAATACCGGCATCGCGCTGGCCTTCGCCGCCGCCGCCAAGGGCTACAAGCTGATCCTGACCATGCCCGAAACCATGTCCGTCGAGCGCCGCAAAATGCTGGCGCTGCTCGGCGCCGAGCTGGTGCTGACCGAGGGCCCGAAGGGCATGAAGGGCGCGATCGCCAAGGCCGAGGAACTGGTCCAGACCATCCCCGGCGCGGTTATACCGCAGCAGTTCGAGAACCCGGCCAATCCCGAGATCCATCGCACGACCACCGCCGAGGAGATCTGGAACGATACGCAAGGGTCCGTCGACATCTTCATCTCCGGCATCGGAACCGGCGGCACCATCACCGGCGTCGGCCAGGTCATCAAGAAGCGCAAGCCATCGCTGCAAGTCGTCGCCGTCGAGCCGGAAGCCTCGCCGGTGCTTTCGGGCGGTCAGCCCGGCCCGCACAAGATTCAGGGCATCGGCGCTGGCTTCGCGCCGAAAATCCTCGACACGACCATCTATGACGAGATCGTCCAGGTCTCCAACGAGGATGCAGTCGCCAATGCCCGCCTCGTCGCGCGGCTGGAAGGCGTGCCGGTCGGCATCTCGTCGGGCGCAGCACTCCAGGCCGCGATCGTCGTCGGCTCGCGGCCCGAAAACGCCGGCAAGGACATGGTGGTGGTCATCCCGTCCTTCGCCGAACGCTACCTCTCGACGATCCTGTTCGAGGGGCTGGGCAGTTAGGCATTCCAGCCAATAAACCCTTTGCATTTCCGTCCCAACCGCTAAAACAGTCACCCAGCCCGCGCCGCCGTCACGGCGGCGCGATCATGAAAAGACTGTCCCGGGAGGAATTGCATGCTCAACCTAAAAACCGGAATCCTTGCTGCCGGCGCGGTCGCGCTGTCGCTCGGGCTCAGTGCCGTGTCCGTCAAGGCGCAGGAATTCATCAATGTGCTCACCGGCGGCACCTCCGGCGTCTATTATCCGCTCGGCGTTGCCCTGTCGGAAATCTACGGCAAGGGCATCGAGGGTGCGCGCACGCAGGTCCAGGCCACCAAGGCATCGGTCGAGAACCTCAACCTCCTGCAGCAGGGCAAGGGCGAGATCGCGTTCGCGCTCGGCGATTCCGTCAAGCTCGCCGCTGAAGGCAACACCGAGGCCGGCTTCCCCGGCAAGCTCGACAAATTGCGCGGCATCGCCGCCATCTATCCCAATTACATCCAGATCGTCGCCAGCCAGGAATCCGGCATCAAGACGCTGGCCGACCTGAAGGGCAAGAGCCTGTCGGTCGGCGCCCCGGCGTCGGGCACCGAGCTCAACGCCCGCGCCATTTTCGCCGCCGCCGGCATGAAATACGAGGATCTCGGCAAGGTCGAATATCTGCCCTTCGCCGAATCGGTCGAACTCATCAAGAACCGCCAGCTCGACGCGACGCTGCAGTCGGCCGGCCTCGGCGTAGCCTCGATCCGAGATCTCGCCACATCGCTGCCCATCAATGTCGTCGCCGTGCCCAAGGCGGACGTGGAAAAGATCGGCTCGCCCTACATGTCGGTCGTCATCCCGGCCGGCACCTATGACGGCCAGACAGCCGATGTCGAAACCGCCGCGGTCGGCAATTTCCTCGTCACCCATGACGGCGTATCCGACGAGACCGCCTACCAGATGACCAAGCTGCTGTTCGAAAGCCTCGACCAGTTGACCGCCGCCCACGCCGCCGCCAAGGCGATCGACCCGGCCAAGGCGCTCGACGGCATGCCGGTCCCGCTGCATCCGGGCGCCGAGCGCTACTACAAGGAAGCCGGCCTGCTGAAGTAAGAGAGGCGCTGGCGCTGCCCCTCATCCGCCTGCCGGCACCTTCTCCCCGTGAACGGGGAGAAGGGAGATACTGCGCCGGTGAACGCTTATCCTGCTGCGCTGGAAATTGGCTTTCGCCATAGCTGAAGTCCCACCTTCTCCCCGTCCGTATACGGGGAGAAGGTGCCGTCAGGCGGATGAGGGGCAGCGCAAAGCCTGCCGGAATGGAATGCCCCGGACGATTCAGCTGAGCCTCGGATACCCGCAATGACTAACGCCCATCCCAAAACCCCGACCATACTCTCCCCATCCGTGGAAGAACCCATCGAAGGGCTGCCACCGGGCTTCGGCGAAGGCGTAGCGGGCCGCATCGCCTTCTGGATCGCCGTCTCCTTCTCCGCCTTCCAGCTCTATACCGCCGCCTACGGCAATTTGCCGAGCCAGGTGGTGCGCGCCATGCATGTCGGCTTCCTGCTGCTGCTCGGCTTCGCGTTGCTTGCCACGCTCCGCGCCAGGACGCCTGTCGGCAAAGCCTGGTTCTGGACGCTTGCCATCCTTGGGTTCCTCACGGGCATCTACAACTGGGTGTTCTATGACGACATCATCCAGCGGTCCGGTTTCCTCACCACTACCGATCTCGTTGTCGGCGCGGTGCTGATCGTGCTGGTCTTCGAAGCCGCGCGCCGCATCATGGGCCTGCCGCTCGCCGTCATCGCCGGCCTGTTCCTCGCCTACTGTTTCTTCGGCAATTACCTCCCGGCGCCCTTCATCCATCGCGGCTATGATTTCGCGCAGATCGTCGAACATTTCGGCTTCGGCACCGAAGGCATATACGGCACGCCGGTCTATGTGTCGGCAGCCTATATCTTCATCTTCGTTGTCTTCGCCGCATTCCTCGAACGCGCCGGCATGATCGCGCTGTTCAACGATTTCGCGCTCGGCCTGGTCGGTTCGTGGCGCGGCGGCCCGGCACAGGTCTGCGTGCTCTCCTCGGCGCTGATGGGCACCATTTCCGGTTCCGGCGTCGCCAATGTCGTGGCTTCGGGCCAGTTCACCATTCCGTTGATGAAGAAGTTCGGCTTCCGCTCCGCCTTCGCCGGAGGGGTCGAGGCGACCTCGTCGATGGGCGGCCAGATCATGCCGCCGGTCATGGGTGCCGTCGCCTTCATCATGGCCGAGACGCTGAACCTCCCCTATGCCGACATCGTCAAGGCGGCGATCATCCCAGCCGCGCTTTATTTCGGCGCCTGCTTCTGGATGGTGCATCTCGAATCCGGCAAGTTCGGCCTGCAGGGCATGGACAAGGCCTCGCTTCCCAACCCGTGGGACGCGGTGAAGCTGCATTGGCCACTGGTATTGCCGCTGGCAGCCCTCGTTTACCTGCTGTTTGCCGGCTACACGCCGATCTTTGCCGGCACGATGGGCCTGGCGCTGACCATCGTGCTCATCCTCGGAACGCCGCTCGCGGCGCTCATTGGCCCCTTCGCCTTCCGCGTCGTGTTCTGGGTCGCGCTCGGCCTGGCTGCCGCATCCTTCATGAGATACGGCGTCGATATTCTGGCGCTGGTCATCGGCGCGCTGGTCGCCGCCTGCCTGTTTTTCAAGGGCGGCCGCGAAACGCTCATCATCTGCATCGAATCGCTCGCCGAAGGCGCCAAGAACGCGCTGCCGGTCGGCATCGCCTGCGCCATCGTCGGCATAGTCATCGGCACGCTCACCTTGACCGGCATCGCCTCGACCTTCATCGGCGCCATCATCGCCATCGGCCAGAACAACCTGTTCCTGTCGCTGGTGCTGACCATGCTGACCTGCCTGGTCCTCGGCATGGGCATCCCGACCATCCCCAACTACATCATCACCTCCTCGCTCGCCGGCCCGGCGCTGCTCGAACTCGGCGTGCCGCTGCTGGTCAGCCACATGTTCGTCTTCTATTTCGGTATCATGGCCGACCTGACGCCGCCCGTGGCGCTCGCCGCTTTCGCCGCAGCGCCCATGGCCAAGACGTCGGGCATGAAGATCGCCATGCAGGCTTCGAAACTCGCCGTCGCCGGCTTCGTGGTGCCGTTCATGGCCGTCTACACGCCGGCCCTGATGCTGCAGGACGCCGGACCGATGGCCGCGAGCTACGGCTATCCGGTCGAGGTTTTCTACATCGTCTTCAAAGCCTGCCTCGCGATCGGTCTGTGGGGCGCCGCCGTGGTCGGTTTCCTGTTTGCCCGCATGGTCGCCTGGGAGAGGTTGCTCGCCACCGCCGCCGCCTTCAGCCTCGTGCTCGCCTTGCCCTACACGGACGAACTCGGCTTCGCGCTCGCGGCAATCGTCATCGGCCTGCACTGGTGGCGCAACCGAAGCCGCACCGCCGGCGCCCTGCCGTGAGCCTCTGCGTCTTCGCGGCCGGCAAGACGATCACCCTCGCCGCGACGGCGTTCACGCTCTCCTGGACCCATTCGGTCGAGAAGACCCGCTGGGAGGAGGACTGGCGCATCACCCCCGCCGGCCTCAAAATGGTCGAGGCGCGTATAAAGGGATCCGGCGCGGGCATGGAGCCGCCGCAGGATGCTCGTCTCGAGGACGGCTGGTGGGTCTATGTTCCGGAAATTCCGCCGAGGCCCGAAATCGTGCTTGCCGCCTCGGGCGCGACCGGCACCGGCTGGTCGCTTTGCGCGGCGGGCAGATGCATCGAGCTCGGCGCGGCCGCCGGCGAGCCGGTGCAGCTCAAGCCGTGCGGGGAAGCCGGCTCCAGCCAACCGCGGTAGCGCACGATCAGGCCGGCGAAAGGCATCGAGATTTTAACGTCGAAGCGGAACCTGCCGTCCGCTCCCTCATGCTCGAAGGTTTCGCTCCTCGGCATCAGTGCGCGCGGCAGCGGAACGCCAAGGACACGCCCGCTTTCGACGGGCCAAGCCACGCGGCCGCCCTCGGCGGAGAGCCTTAGCAGGAAGGAGAACGGCCCAAACCGTTCCCGGAGCATACTTGGCCCGTCATCCGGTTTTCGCGACAAATGCGAGACAAAGGATTTTACGCCAAAGCGTCGCGTCCACTTTTCGCCCGAGGCCGTCTTCTGCTTGGTCACGCTCACGGAAACGGCGGGCGCGGCAGGAGGGAAACCAAAAAGCGCGCCGATTAGACGAGCGGACAAACCAGCGCCGCGTTCCACCGAGGCCAAACCTTCGAAACGGTCGATGTCGTGGATTTCAGCGAGCCTGCGCCAGCTTTGCGGAAGCGCCGCGAATTCCACGGGCAGCACGCGCTCCAGCAGCGGCGTCGCCTGCTCGTCGCTGCGGCCGAACCGGATGCGAAACGGCGACAGGCCGGCTTCGATCTCGCTAAGGGTCAGCAACCCAACCGCTGGGCGGGCTCCAGCCGTCAGCCCGGAACCGCTCGCCAGCTTGAGCGCCAGAAGCAGCGCCGGTGTCGGCGGAACCTGCGGCCCGTCGCCTGCCTCGGCGATCAGCGTCCATCGTCGATCCACCGCCCGCCCCGCACTGTCGCGCCCGACTGCGTACACGACCATTCCGCCGCGGTCTGAGCCGAAACCTCCCAGCCATCCAGCCACTCGTCTAAGCAACCCGGCTAGGGGTCCGAGCGAGCCCGCGAGGCCAAAGCGGACTGGCAATGACAGAAGCCAGAGGCCGAGATGCATGACTTTCAATTCCAGCCCGGCGTGGAACAGAACCGAGCGTGCGCCGTAGCGTTCGGGAAAGAGGATGAGGTCGGGCGCGCCGATTGCGCTCGCCAGGCGGCCCTTCAACGGAGCAACTCCATCGGCTTCGAGCGCGAAACGCCGCAGATCGCCCCATGCCGTCATGTTCGTCCAGTTACCGCCTCGCCAGACGCGCAGCGGCCGTCCCGCCTGTTCGACGATGGCGCGCACGACCGAAAGACCGCGCGGCGCCTGGTTGCCGGGCAGGATCGCCGAGCCGACCAGCGAGACTGCCGCAAGCCCGTGCACCAGTTCGTCGAGCGCTGCAGCGGAAATCCCCGGGACGCTGCTCGCGCCGGAGATCACGGCGACGCCCGCCGCTTTCGCGCTATCATCAAGAGTGCCAATTCCGGCTACGAATGCGCCGTCGTCGGCGAGATCGAGATAATGCGCCTTCGCCGCAATCGCCGCTTCCGCGACCCGGTAGGGATTTTCACCATAGGCCTGAAACGGCCCGGCGGCGTCAACGACGATCGTCGGCCCGAGCCGCGCTATTTCGCCGAAGAGGTCGCCGTCGCGGTCGATCCGCACCGGCGTCCCACCTTTATGGTGGCAGTGAGCCGCTGCTTTTTCCAGCGAGCGCCCGCCGACAAGAACTTCGGCCTCGGTTTGCTGCACGAGCCGCTCGGTCAGCCTTCCTCCGAACGCCCCGTAGCCGCCGAGCACGAGGATCTTAGCCAATGATGCGCTCTCTCAAAGCGATGGAAGGTATCGCGCAACTCTCCTTTCGGCCGAACAGCGCATAGCGGTTGCGCGCTATGAGGCCGTAGAGCGCATCGCGCAGCCGCCGCGGCAGCATGCGGAGCATTTTCGCCGAGCGCCGCCAGCCCACCGCGTCGAGCACGGCGATGAAGCCATCCATCCGCGTGTACGCGATGCCGTCGATGATCACGAGATTGGTTTCGTAGACATCCGTCCGCAGGCCATGCCGCCGGTAAAGCGCCTCGCCGAACGGCGACTGGGCGGTGGTGAAGCGGAACCGCGCTTCCCGGTCGAGCCTGACGACGGTGCGGGCGAAGCCCGAACACAGAACGCATATGCCATCGAACACGATCAGCGGATGACTGCCGTCATATCCGGGCATGTGCTGGCGGGCGGGTAGAACGGCGTCTGCCACTTGGCTCCAGCCTGGCTGTTGCGTCGGGAAATCCTACGACGCCGGATGGCAGTGGCAAAGAGGCTGCGATGTCGCGCCTACGCCGGCGGCGCGCGGCCGCCGGCGAGCCGGTTAGGCTCAACCGTGCGGCGACAGCGGTTATTGAAACGAGGCACGGGCTCCGAGCGAGGCGCCGCCGCGACGCGCGCAGGCCGGGCCGGGGCCGCGCATGTAATAGCGCTCGGGCCGGTAGGTCGGCGCGACGAATTCGCGGAATGCGAACGCATAGCTCGTGATGTGATTCCAGATAGTCATTGTCCCTGTCCCAAATCCCTCGGATGTCCCTTCCGATTGGACGTGATCGTAGCGTTCGGTAGTGAATACTCTGTGAACGCGATGTTAATCTTCTCCAGGATCCGTCCCGGTTCGTGGCTGAAATGCGTTTGATTCGCGGCGTTTGAGCGCCAAATCCCAACATTCCCCCGCCTGTGCCTTTTGCGCCACAGTTGTTTCGCGCGTATGCCGCCGCGACGGCATTTTCGTTTCCGACGGGTAACAGAGAGTGCCTGCGCCGTGCCGGCGTTCTGCGCACAGATTTTTGGAACCGCGCGAGGTGCCGCACGTTCAGGCCCCAGTGCGGGACACCCGCCATGCAGGCGCCGGTCCGCCGGCACTGCATTTTTCAGTCAACACGAAAAGGAAGGGCCAGAGCCATGGGATTTTTTTCGAAGGACATCAAGTCGCTTGACGATCTCTTCGTGCATACGCTGCAGGACATCTACTACGCCGAGAAACAGATCGAGAAATCGCTTCCGGACATGATCTCCAAGGCAACGAACCCGCAGCTCAAGCAGGGTTTTGAAAAGCACATGGAGGAGACCAAGGGCCACATCCAACGCGTCGAGCAGGTATTCCAGATGCATGGCGTGCCTGCCAAGGCCGTGAACTGCCCGGCCATTGACGGCATTATCGAAGAGGCCGACGAGGTCGCCGGAGATGTGGACGACAAGCAGGTTCTCGACGCCGCCCTGATCGCGGCCGCGCAGGCCGTCGAGCACTACGAGATCACGCGCTACGGCACGCTGATCGAATGGGCCAAGCAGCTCGGCCGCGACGATTGTGCCTCGGTGCTGAAGCAGAACCTTGAAGAAGAGAAGGCCACCGACAAGAAGCTGACCGTGCTGGCCGAAAGCAAGGTCAACCTTCAGGCCGCCCAGTAGACATAAGTCGAAGCTGAAGGGGCCGGCGAGGAATCGCCGGCCTTTTGCGTCGCTATCCCAAAAACGCCTTCTCGAACGCTATCTTGCCCTTCGGTGAAAACACGACGGCGCGGCTGTCGGCGTCGCGCCTTGCCCACTTCTCCGCGATGATTTTGTCGAGGATCGCAGCGCCCAGCGCGCCGGCGAGATGAAAGCGCCGCACGCTCCAGTCGAGGCAGGCGCGGCAGGCTGGCCGCCGCTGCTTGCCGAGCGCGCCGGTGTCGATGCCGACTGCCGCGAAATGCGCCGGACCAGCTTGGCCGAGGCGTATTTCGCCATTGTCCGAGGTCAGCACGCCGCGCGCCAGGAAGCCGTCGAGCATGGCCACCGCATGTTCGCCGGCCAGATGGTCGTAGCAGATGCGCGCCTCGCGCATCACCGCCTCGCGCGGGCCAGGCCGCGTGCGCTTCGGGCCGACGGCCGCCGCCACGCCGATGATCGATTCCAGCATCGCCGCGACCTGCGGGCCTGCAAGCGAATAGTACCGGTGCCGGCCCTGCGCTTGAAGCGATAGCAACCCGCCTTCCATCAGCTTTCCGAGATGCGAACTCGCAGTCTGAGCGGTCACGCCGGCTTCCAGCGCCAACTCGCTGGCGGTCAGAGCGCCGCCGTCCATCAGCGCCGTCAGCATATTGGCGCGCGCCGGGTCGCCGACCAGATTGGCTATGCGCGATATATCGGGGCCGTCTCTCATACTTCGACGCTAATCGAACCGTCCGCGTAGGGCAAGTGGTAATCTCCACCCATGGAAAGGAGACGACCATGACCGCCCACCGCGCCACCGCCAGGAGCGCCCGCTGGCCCCTGTTGTCACGGCTACGACTCGCTGCCCGCGCCGTCGTCCTCTGGCTCGATCGCGTGATCGAACGCCGCAACCAGCGCCTCGCGCTCGCCGAACTCACCGACGAGCAGCTTGAAGATATCGGCCTCACCCGCCGCGACGTCGAGCGTGAATGCCGACCCTTCTGGAAGCGCTGACCGCGGTGTCGCCAAGAGCTGTCTACCCCAAATGTGGCCCGGACGCTTCGACCGCGATGGAAGCGTCTGCATCGCCGGCCTCGCTATCATCCCCGCATTCTTATGGAGAAAGAAATGACCATCACCTGCTTCATCCGCTACGAGATCGATCCGTTCGGCAAAGCCGATTTCGAGGAATACGCCCGCAATTGGGGGCAGGCGATCCCGCGTTGCGGCGCCGACCTGATCGGCTATTTCGCGCCGCACGAGGGTTCGGCCACGACCGCCTACGGCGTCTACAACATCGAGAATCTCGCTGCCTACGAGGCCTATCGCGCCCGGCTCGCCGCCGACTCGCTCGGCAGGGAGAACTACGAATTCGCACGAGCGAAAAAGTTCATCCACAAGGAGGACCGCATTTTTCTGAAGCTCGCTTCGGGGCCGCATGCGGCGTCGCTTGATCCCGAAAAGTTGCAGACTTTTCGGACAGAGATCATGCGCGCGGAAAAGGTGCGGCCATGATCGCGGTCATCTTCGAGGTCACGCCGGCCGCGGGCAAGCGCGACGCCTATCTCGGCATCGCCGCCGAACTGCGGCCCCTCCTGGAGAGGATCGACGGCTTCATCTCCATCGAGCGCTTCCAGAGCCTGTCCAACCCCGACCATGTGCTGTCGCTTTCCTTCTTCCGCGACGAAGAAGCGGTCAAGGAATGGCGCAACACGGTCGAGCACCGGCAGGCGCAGAATGCGGGCCGCGGCGGCGTCTTTGCCGACTACCGCCTGCGCATCGCCCATGTCGTGCGCGACTACGGCATGTTCGAGCGGGCGGAGGCTCCGGCCGACAGCCTGGAGGCGCATGCCGAACGATCGCCGACCTCGTGAAACCAAACCCGCCGGCGGTCGTTGAGCATCGGCGCGGCGGGCTGATTGCACGAGGAAAATGCCATGGCGGCGGACCATTCAATGCATTCGAGGCCGTACCTTCGCCTGTCGGCGATGGTGCTGCTCTCGTTCATCGCGATGTACATCCTCATGTACGCGATGGTGGACCGTTTTGGCCATGTCTACAACAGCCTCAACCAGGTCTACATGGCTGCCCTGATGGCGGCTCCCATGCTGGTCATCGAACTCGCGCTCATGGGCGCCATGTACCCCGACAGGCGGCGCAACGCGGTGCTGATGGCGGTCGGTCTGGCTGCGCTCCTGCTGTTCTGGCTTCTAATACGCTGGCAGGTGGCCATCGACGATCGCCAGTTCCTGCGCTCGATGATCCCGCATCATTCGGGGGCGGTGCTGATGTGTGAGGAAGCGTCGCTCAGCGACCCACGCTTGCAGGCCCTGTGCCGCCAGATTGTCGAGAGCCAGCTTGCGGAAATCGCCGAGATGGAAACGCTGCTGGCGCAGCCTCTCGGTCAGACGGCTCCCTAGGCGTTCCCGATCAGCACGCCCGCCGCGAACACCAGCGCGCCGCCGAGCACCACCTGGAACGTCGCGCGCCAGAACGGCGTCTCCATGAAGCGGTTCTGGATATAGGCGATCGCCCACAGCTCGATGAACACGACGATCGCCGCGAGCGTCGTCGCCGTCCAGAAATGCGGGATGAGATAGGGCAGGGCGTGGCCTAGCCCGCCGACCGTGGTCATGATGCCGGTCGCCAGCCCGCGCTTCACCGGCGAGCCGCGCCCGGAGAGCCTGCCGTCGTCCGAGGCGACCTCGGTGAAGCCCATCGAAATGCCAGCCCCGATTGAGGCGGCGAGCCCGACCAGAAAAGTCTGCCAGGTGTCGTGGGTGGCGAAGGCGGCTGCGAAGATCGGTGCCAGCGTCGAGACCGAACCGTCCATCAGCCCGGCCAGGCCCGGCTGGACATAGGTCAGGATGAACTGGCGGCGCTCGGTAGCCTCTTCTTTCCGGCCGACCTTCTCGGGCACGTGCTCCATGCCGAGCCGCTGCGCCAGCGACTGGTGGTCGCTCTCGGCCGCAGCCAGTTCGTCGAGCAGCTTTCGGGTCGATGCGTCCTCGGTCCGCCTGGCAGCCTCGAAATAGAAGCGCTGCGCCTGCCGCTCCATGGCCTCGGCTTGGCCGCGCACCTTCTCGATGCCGAGCGGCCGCACCAGCCAGTCTGGTTTGCGCTCGAAATAGCCGCGCACATGCTCGCGGCGGATCAGCGGAATGCGTTCGCCGAAGCGTCTGCGGTGCAGTTCTATGAGCTGATTGCGATGCCCGTCCTCCTCGTCGGCCATGCCGTCGAAAACCTTCGCCGACTGCGGAAAGTCCTCGCGCAAGCCGTCGGCATAGGCGCGATAGATCCGCCCGTCATCTTCTTCCGAGGAGATCGCCAGCGCCAGTATCTCCTGCTCGCTGAGCGAATCAAAGGAGCGGCGGCCGAAGCCGAAGACACGGGAAAGCATACTTGAACGATCCAGTTTAGAACGATTCTAAAGTAAGACGCGCACCTCCATCCGTCAACGGCCCGCGGCCCGACGGCGGACAACCGCGCTTCGGTTTGAGCTGCCCCCTCTCCCCCGTAAGGACGGGGAGAGGGGGCGCCAGCGTTGCAGCTAGTCTCCTCTCCCGTCCTGAGTTTGCCGAAGGATTACGGGGAGAGGATGCCGGCAGGCAGGTGAGGGGCAGCATGGGCCGATCCAGGAAGACGCGGCGGACCGCCCGAGCGCAACCTTATCGTTGTACGGTACGTTGACTCCTCTTTCGCGCGAGGAGCCAACTGTGGACGGGCAGTTTCTGGTTGTCTTTTCGGTGGCGCTCGCCGCTGCGCTGGCCTCGCCGCTCGGTGGCGCGATCGCCATATTCGTCCGGCCCTCGAGCCTGTTCCTGTCAATCGCGGTCGGTTTGGCAGCCGGCGTCCTGTTTGGCACCTTCGCTTTCGAGATGGTTCCCAAGGCGCTCGAACTGTCCCCGCTCGCCTCCGTGGTCGGAGCTTTCGCCGTCGGTTTCGCCCTCGTCTACGGCCTCGATCTCTACGTCAATCGCGGCGCGCTGGCCGGAAGCCGCGCCGAGCAGAGACAGCGCGTCGAGCGGTTTCACATGCGTCACCGGCCGCTCGGCAGCGAAGTCACGGTGCTTGCCGGCGCAACCAGCGTGGAGGAACTGATCGAGGGCATTACCATCGGCGTCGGCGCGGCGATCGAACCGGGCGTAGCCTTCATCGTCGGCCTGGCGATCTGCATCGACAATATCAGCGAGGCGCTTTCGATCGGCGAACTGGCGCGTGAGGAAAGCGGAAAGGACTACAAGGCAAGAATTCTGAAATGGACCGGGCTGATCGGCGCGTCACTCTTCGGTTCGGCCATGGCTGGATGGTTCCTGCTCCGCGGCCTGCCCGAGGGCGTGCTCGGGTTTCTGCTGGCCGTCGGCGCGGGCGGCATGTTCTATCTCACCGTCACCGATCTCATTCCTGAGGCAGAAACCCACCACTACCTGCAATCCGCCGCCATCGCCGTGGCCATCGGCTTCCTGGTCATGCTCGTCCTGTCGGAACTGATGTGACTACTGAGGCGACCCGTCCAACAAATTCAGATCGAACCACACATCCTCGTAATGCTCTGCCAGAAGAAAGCGCCAACCAGGCGGCAGTCCCAGATACGAGACGACTGCGGGGCATCGCTCTGTCAGATGTGCAATGTGCAACGGTTGAAAGAACTCCGGGTCCTGAGAAAAGATTTCACCCGCCCAGAAATACCATCCTGTTGTGCCTCGCTCCGGGGTGTGTCGTAGTCCATTGAGCGGCCAAGCGCCGACTCTCACATTCTCCGCGATGCCAACTTTCATTATTTGAGGGGAAGGCACAAACTCGACGCCAAATCGGTTACACAATTGACGCTGTTCCTCAGCCTGATATGGCAATGCCACCTCCGCGATTTTTGACCAGAACTTCAATCCAACGTCCGCCTGAACCTGAGCAGCGCCACCGCGGCAAACAGCGCGACGAAGATCGCCAGCGCGCCGACCTCTCCGGCGATCGCCGCGAAATCAGCGCCTTTCAGCATCACGGCGCGGGTGATGCGCAAGAAATGCGTCAGCGGAAAAATCTCGCCAAAGATCTGCGCCCAGCCCGGCATGCCTCGATAGGGGAACATGAAGCCGGAGAGCAGGATCGACGGCAGGAAGAAGAAAAACGTCAGCTGCAGCGCCTGCATCTGCGTGCGTGCCATGGTCGAAATGGTGTAGCCGAGCAGAACCAGCGACAGCACGAAGACGAGGATTGCGAAAAGCAGGAGCGGCATCGATCCCATGAAGGGCACCGAGAACAGGAGCTTTGCCGCAATCAGCACCACCACCACCTGCACCGCCCCGACGACGAGATAGGGCAGAATCTTGCCAAGCATGATCTCCAGCGGGCTTGCCGGCATGGCGAGCAGGTTTTCCATCGTCCCGCGTTCGGTCTCGCGGGTCAGTGCGATCGAAGTCATCATCACCATGGTCATTTGCAATATGACGCCGAGCAGGCCGGGCACGATGTTGTATTGCGAGATGCCTTCCGGGTTGTAGCGCCGGTGCACCACCACCTCGAGCTGGCTTCTTGCATTATCCGCCGCCGCGGCCTCCATGCCCCGTTCGCGCAACAGCGCGTTGGCGGCTACGGTGCCGAGCGTCGAAATCGCTCCGCTCGCCACCGCCGGGTCGGTGGCGTCGGCCTCGATCAGCAATTGTGGATTGTCGCCCCGTTCCACCCGGCGGGCAAAATCGGACGGGATCGTCACCACGAAGGCAACGCTGCCGCTGGCCATCAGCGCCTCGGCCTCGGCTGCGCTCTCGGCGACATGGTCGAAGCGATAGTAGCCGGTCGTCTGCAGCGCGGAGACCATGGCGCGCGTATAGTGATCGTTGCTGGTCGCGACCAACGCCGCCGGCAGGCTTTTCGGGTCGTTGTTGATGGCATAGCCGAACAGCACGAGCTGCATCAGCGGCACGCCCAGCATCATGGCGAAGGTGATGCGATCGCGCCGCATCTGGATGAATTCCTTCAGCAGCAGCGCGCCGAGCCTCGCGAAGGAGAACAAAGTGCTCAGGCGGCTCTTCTTCATGCCATGTTGTCCTTCGACCCGGCCATGAACTGGATGAACACGTCCTCCAGGCTGGTCTCCCCCGGCCGGACGGTGGTGCCTTTGCGCTGGCTGATATCCTTCAGCGCTGCCTCGAGCAGCTTCTTGTCCGAGCCGACGACATGCAGCGTAGTGCCGAACGGCGCGACCTGCTCGACGCCCGCCCGGCCCTCCAGCGCGTCCGCCACCTGGTCGAGCCGCGGCCCCTCGACCACGAAGGTCGTCAGCCCGGCATTCGCCACCACCTCGTTCACGGTGCCGGTGGCCAGCAGCTTGCCGTAGGAAATATAGCTGATGCGGTGGCAGCGTTCGGCCTCGTCCATATAGTGCGTCGACACCAGCACGGTCAGCCCGCCGCGCGCCAGGCGGTGGATCTCGTCCCAGAACTCGCGCCGCGCCTTGGGATCGACGCCCGCCGTCGGCTCGTCGAGCAGAAGCAGCTTCGGCTCATGCATGATGCAGGCGGCCAGCGCCAGGCGCTGCTTCCAGCCGCCCGACAGCGTGCCGGCAAGCTGGTTGCGCCGCGAACTCAGGCCCAGATCATCGAGCGTGCGGCCGACATACTCCTCCACCGGCCTCAGCCGGTAGAGCCGGGCCACGAATTCGAGATTCTCGGCGATTGTCAGATCCTCGTAGAACGAGAATTTCTGCGTCATGTAGCCGACCTCGCGCTTGATCTTGAGGCTCTCGGTCAGAAGATTGTAGCCGAGCACCTGGCCTTCGCCCTCGTCCGGCGTCAGAAGCCCGCACATGATGCGGATCGTGGTCGTCTTGCCCGAGCCGTTCGGCCCCAGGAACCCAACAATCTCGCCCTCGGCGACGTTCATCGTGACATGGTCGACGACGGTCTTGGTGCCGAAGCGCTTGACGAGATTGCGGACTTCGATGGCGTTCATGACGCTGCGCCTACGGCTTGCGGGGGAGTAGCGAATAGGGAGTAGCGAATAGGGGAACTGGGGTTTGACATGTCCTCGACCTGACCGGATGCCTTCGCTATTCGCTATTCGCTATTCGCTATTCGCTATTCGCTATTCGCTATTCGCTATTCGCTATTCACTCGCCAAACTCACATCCACGATCTGCCCCGGCTGCAGCGGCGATGCTTCGTCCTCCGGCCGCGCCTCGACGAGGTAGACCAGCTTCTGCCGGGTCTCGAGCGAGAATATCACCGGCGGCGTGAATTCGGGGTCGGGCGAGACATAGCTGACGCGCGCCGTCAGGCCATCCGGGCAACCGTCGCAGCGCACGTCGAGCAGGTCGCCGACCTGCACCGACGAAAACGCCGCCTGCGGCACGAACACTTTCAGTTTCACCGCGCCGTCGGGCAGCATCGAGATCACCGGGGCGGATGGCCCGGCGATGTCGCCGGCGTCGCGGATGACATCGTCTATGCGGCCGGGAGAGGGCGCTTGCAGCGCGCGCTTGGAAAGCCGCCACCGCGCCTGCTCAAGTTGCGCTTCGGCCTGCTTCACCTGGTATTCGGCGGCCCTGATCGTTTCCGCCCGCGCCGCCAGGCCCGCCACGGCCAGATTGGCCTCGGCCTGCCTGACCTCGGAATCGGCCAGTTCCGCCCTGGTGGACGCCTCGTCGAACTGCGACTGCGGGGCGATCCCGCGCTTGAAGAGGTCCTCGGCTCTTGCCAGCACGCGCTTTGCTTCCTCCGCCTGCGCCTTGGCCGAACGAACGGCTGCTTCCAGCACCGCGATCTCTTCCGGGCGCTTGCCGAGCCTGAGGTCGGCAAGCTGAGCCTGCGCCCTGGCCAGGCCTGCCTCGGCCTCGGCGACCGCGATTTCGGCATCGCCGCTTTCGAGCGTAGCCACGACCTTGCCGGTATCGACCCGGTCGCCGCGGCGCACCGAAACCGTCTCCACCTGCGCCGTTTCGATCGGCGCCAGCAGCACGAACTCGCCCTCGACATAGCCGACGGCCAGCGGCGCCGCTGGCCCGCAGGCGGAAAACAGCGAAGCTGCGAGCGGGATGGCGCAGAGGAAGCTCATGATTTTGCGCCTTTGCGAGCGGCGATGATCGCCTCGAGGTTGCTCTTGACGACGGAGATCACAGCCGCGGCTTCCGACGGGCCGACGCTTTCCCAGCCCAAGCGCCGCATCACCGCCGGGCCCGCGATCCGGAAATAGACGACCTGTCCGATCATGGTGAAGACGGTGATCTTGGTGCGCTCGCTTTCCGGATCCTCGCCGGTCGCCTGTGCCCAGATACGGCAGAGCCGGTTGTGGACCGGCTCGAACACGCCGTTGTAGATGATGTCGAGCGCCTCGCTCGGCTGCGAGAGTTCGCGCAGCACGAATTGCACGAATTCGCCGGCTTCCGGGCGGGCCACGATGAAGCCCACCATAGCTTCGAGCACGATGTTCAGCCGCTCATGCGCCGTCTCCGCGCCTGGGGTCTCGCTGGGATCCTCTGCCATTGCCGCTCCGGCAATGCCGCCGATCGTCTCGACGATGTGGTTAGCGCAGGCCGCCCTCAAGCCGTCCTTGCCGCCGAAATGATAGGCGATCGAGCCGATATTGGCTCTCGCCGCGGCCGCGATCTCTCGCGTCGAAGTGGCGTGAAAGCCTTGCCGGCCGAACAGCCTGAGCGCTGCATGGATGAGGGCGGCGCGGGTCAGGTCGGCCGAGGATGGCGGCGCTTTCGAAGGCGCAGGGTTTTGTGGCGTCTTGATCATGCAGGCATGTTTATTCAATCGAATGATTAAAGTCAAGGGTATCTTGCCCTGCGCGGCCCGGTGCGCTTTATTCACGCGCCATGGCCAAGGAAATCGAGCGCAAATTCCTGGTGACGAGCGACGACTGGCGCGGCCATGTCGACGGGAGGGCGGCGATCCGCCAGTTCTACCTCGCCGCGGTCGACGGCCGGTCCTTCCGCCTGCGCATACGCGACGGCAGTTCCGCGGTCCTGACGCTCAAGTTCGGCGCCCACGGGCGTGAAAGAGACGAATTCGAATATCCGATTCCCCTGCGCGACGCCGAGGAGATGCAGGAATTCGCCGTCGGTCTGGTGATCGAGAAGACTCGTCACGAGGTCCGGCACAACGGTTACGTCTATGAAGTGGATGTTTTTGCCGGTGCTCTTGCCGGGCTGGTCATTGCCGAACTCGAGACGCCCGACGACGTCCAGAAGGCGAAGCTTCCCCAGTGGCTCGGCCGCGAGGTCACCGGCGAGAGCGCCTTCTACAACGCCTCGCTTGCCCGCAACGGTCTGCCGGTAGCCGCATGAGCTACCGCATCGAACCACGGCTTCCGGTGACGGCCGAAGTAAGGCGCATCGCCAGCGTCGAAATCGACGCCGCGCTCGATGATCTTTCGGTCTCCCGGACCGCTCCCGAAACGGGCCTGCACGCGTGCCGCAAGAAGATCAAGAAGCTCCGCGCCCTGTTTCGTCTCGTGCAGTCGGGGGACGAGGCATTCTGCCGGGCCGAGAACATGCGCTATCGCGACATTTCGCGCAGCCTCGCCGGCGCACGCGAGGACACGGCGCTGATCGAGACGGTCGACCGCCTCGTCAAGACTTTCCCCGGTCAGACCGCCGGCGGCAAGCTCGATGCGGTGCGCGCAGCCCTGGTTTCCCGCCGCAGCCTGAAAGCGCGCGAAGGAACCGGCCGGGAAGACACGATCGACGCGGCTGTCAATGCCTTCGAGCAAGGCCGTCTGGCGCTCGCCAATATGGACTTGCCCGACGAGCCGCAAGCTGCGGCCGACATGCTGGCCGACGGCGCCAGGAAAGCCATGCGCCGGGCCAGGCGCGCGCTGAAGGCCGCCGCCAAGGACGGCCGGATGGAAGATTTCCACGAATTGCGCAAGGCCGTGAAATCGCACTGGCAACACGTCCTGTTGCTGCATCGGTTCTGGCCGGCGCCGGTCAGGCGTCGCCGCAAGGCGCTCGAGACGCTGGGCGACAGGCTCGGCGATTTGAACGATGTCTTCGTCTTGCAAGGATTGATCGCAACCGAACCCGGCGAACTCGGTCCGAAGGAGCAGATCGCCCTTCTGCTTCGGCTTCTGAAGCGCAGCGAGAAATCGCTGCGGAAAGAATGTCTCCGAAAGGCAAACAACCTGTTTGGCGATGCGCCGAAGCCGAGGGCCGGAAAGATAGCGGGCCGTTATCGGGCCGGCGTTTCCGATGTCGGCGACGGGCCGGCCCATGTCTGAAGCCGCCGACACGCTGCTGGACCGGTTTGGCCGCTGGATCGCGGGCCGGCTGCAGGAGGAATCCTCCGGCTACGAGCCGTATACGCCGTCCGATCCGCAGACGCTGCGCCGCTCTCTGGAGCCTGGCGATGTCCTGCTGATCGAGGGCAATCAGCGGATCTCGGCCACCATCAAATATCTCACCCAATCGACCTGGTCGCATTCGGCGCTCTATGTCGGCGACGCCTTGCCCGAGGCCCAGGACGGGTCCGAGCGTCCGCGCCTCATCGAGGTCAATTTGGGCGAGGGCTGCGTGGCCGTGCCGCTGTCGAAATACCGGACCTACAACACCCGCATCTGCCGCGCCCGCGGCCTGACGCCGGAAGATCGCGACCATGTCGTCGGCTTCATGGTCGCGCGGCTCGGCCTGAAATACGATCTGAAGAACATTCTCGACATGCTGCGCTTCTTCATGCCGGCGCCGCCCATCCCGGTGCGCTGGCGCCGGCGCGCTTTGGCCTTCGGCTCCGGCGACCCGACCCGCGCCATCTGCTCATCCATGATCGCCGAGGCCTATGAGGGCATTCGCTATCCGATCCTGCCCGAAATCACTCGCGCCCCCGGCCGCGCCTCGGCGCAGTCCACCTACATGCGCCAGGAAATCCTGCACATCCGCCACCATTCGCTCTACACGCCGCGCGATTTCGACCTCTCGCCCTATTTCCAGATCGTCAAGCCGACGCTGGAATACGGCTTCGACTACAAGACGGTCACCTGGGCCGAACAGGAGAAGCTGGACGCGGTTCCGGAGGGCGGCACGGCCTGAGCTGTCACCCGGCGAGAGCTTGCTCGGGCTCGGCGGCGCAGGCGCCGATCTGGCTGCGGCTGAGCGGCGGCGACAGCAGAAAGCCCTGCAATTCCTGGCAGCCCATGGCAACCAGCGCATCGCGCTGCTGGACGGTTTCGACGCCCTCGGCGGTAACCCGGATGCCCAGCGCTGCCGCCAGGTCCACCAGCGCCTTCACGATCGCTGCCGACTCATCCGAGCTGCCGAGCTGGCGCACGAAGGAACGGTCGATCTTCAGCTTGTCGATCGAATAGCGCCGCAGATAGTTTACCGAAGAATAGCCCGTACCGAAATCGTCGAGCGCGATCCGCACGCCGCGCCGGCGAAGCGCCTTCAGAACGGCCGTCGTCGCCGGAGTGTTCTCCAGGAGCACGCCTTCTGTGATCTCCAGCTGGATGCGGCTCGGCTCAACGCCGGCCTCCGCCATAATTGCGAACAGATCGGCCGCGAAATTCTCGTCGCGCAATTGCAGCGGCGAGACGTTGACCGCCAGCCATGGCAGGTCGCTGGTCGCGGCGAAGCTGCACGCCTCGCGCAGCACCCAGCCGCCCAGCAGGCCGATCATGCCGCGCTCCTCCGCAATCCCGACGAAATGCGATGGCGACAAAGCGCCATGCGCGGGATGGTCCCAGCGGATCAGCGCCTCTGCTCCAAGCAGGGTCCCGCTGTCTGCGGCATAGATCGGCTGGTAGAGAAGCCGTATCTGATCTCCCGTTTGCAGGGCCGCGCGAAGATCGCTCTCGATCATTCGCCGGCGCAGCAACAGGTCGTCCATGTCGCCGGCAAACACCTGGTGGCGTCCGCGGCCGCCGCGCTTGGCCTCGTAAAGCGCAATGTCTGCCTTGCGCAGCAGATCGTCGGGGTCGGCGCCGAAATCCGGCGAAATCGCAATGCCGATGCTCGCGCCCACGAACACCTGGTCGTCGGCGAGCTGGAATGGCCGGCTGAGTTCCTCCAGCAGCTGCACCGACACGTCTTCGGCCGTGCGCACATCCTTGATGCCGACCAGGATAACGGCGAACTCGTCGCCGCCGAGCCGCGCCACCGTGTCGAGCTCGCGCACTGCCTGCGCCAGCCGCATCGCAGTCTGACGCACCAGTTCGTCGCCGGCCGGATGGCCGAACGTGTCGTTGACATGCTTGAAGCGGTCCAGATCGAGATAAAGCAGCGCGATCCTGTCCTTGTCGCGCTTCACCGACACCAGCGCGCGCTTCAGCCGGTCCTCGAACAGCGCGCGGTTGGGCAGACCCGTCAGCGTATCGTGGAACGCCAGGTATTGCGCCTGGTCCTGGCTTCTCTGCAGTTGCGAGGAGGCTCGGCGCAGCCGCCGCAGCAGGAATATCAGCACGCCCATCGCCATGATCGCGCCGCCGATCAGGGCCGGGCTGGTCTTGTGGATCAGGGTCAGACCGGGCCGGTCCTGCTGCCACGCGATGTAGCCGAGCGCAATTCCTTCCGCATTCTCGAACGGGATCGCGGCGCCAGCCTGCGGCCGCTCGGTCGCGAGGCGCGCGTCTGCAAGCTGGTACTGCTCGGCGATCTTGCCGATCACCTCGCCGTCCAGATACTTCACGGTGACGTGGAGATATTCGGAGCCGGGCTCCTGCACGATCTGGTCGGTGCTCGGCACGATCGGCATGATGCTGAGAATGGCGGGCTGACCAGCCAGTTCCACCAGATCCGACGCAATCAGCTTTGGCGCTTCCGCCTCGCTCGCCTGTGCCTCGGTTATCAGGCCGCGAAGTCTGCGCACGTAGGCGCTGATGGCGCTCTCGTCCTGCCGGTATGTTGAAGGCTCGATGGTCTTGCCGTCGTGCATCGCGTGTATCGGCGCGTCATGCTCGTCGAGCACATAGATGCGATCGTGCCCATAATATTCATGCATCCACTCGCCGAGATTGTCGCGCATCCAGGGATCGTCGCGTCCCTTGGCCTTCACGACCGCGTCGTCCCAGACGGCTATGCTCTCCTGTTCGCGCTGAACGTTCCGGATCTGCTCGGCCAGGCCGTTGGCGACAAAGGTCTTCTGCTTTTCCAGAGCCTCGCCATCGGCCCGCTGGGTGGCGAAAAACCCAAATCCCACAACCAGCGCCAGACATAAAAAACCCACGGCTAGGACCGTGGACGTGACTTGATGGGTCAACTCGTTATGCCGTGCTTGCGATGTCATCCAGATGGCGTCCGCGCTCAGGTTGAGCCGGCATCCAAGCAACTCCGCCTTAATATCACGTTATGCTGAAATATCATGGCCGGCAGGACACTGCCGCGCCGGCCATTTTTTTGGCGGATGGCGCTTAGATTTTCTTGGCGAGGGCCGCCAACTGGTCGGCGCACTGGCCCCAGCCTTCGTGAAAGCCCATCTCTTCATGCGCCTTGCGGTCCTCGACGGTCCAGTGGCGGGCGATCGCCGTGTAGCGCGTCTTGCCGCCCTCGTCCTCGAAGGTGATGATGCCCGTGAAGAACGGCTTCTCGGAAGGCACCCAGGCCTCGGTGTAGGCGTCGGTGAAGACGATCTTCTCATTCGGCACGACTTCCAGATAGACGCCCAAATTCGGGAATTCCTGGCCCTCGGGGCTGCGCATCACGACCTTGCTGCTTCCGCCGGCCCTGAGGTCGACTTCGACATGCGACAGCTTCCAGGGCAGCGGCGCGAACCACTGCTTCATCAGTTCCGGCTGCGTCCAGCATTTGAACAGCTTTTCGCGCGGCGCGTCGATCAGCCGGGTCAGCACGAGTTCGCGGTCGTTGGCGGTCCGGGCGGTGTCGGTCATGGTCTTTCTCCGTTGATTGGGTGGTTCGGCCTAAGGACGAACCTTGAAAGACAAATCCGACAACGCTGTGAAAGTTTTTCGTGGAGCGGTCACTCCCTTTCGAGCCGCAGTTGCTGCAGCGCGTTTTCGATCGTCGCCTTGTAGCGGACATGCGGCGGCTTCACGCCATGAGTAAACAGCATACGCCGGACGTTGGGCGACGCGCCGGTGATGAAGAAGCGCACACCCGCCCTTTCCGCCTTGCGCACCGCGCCCTCCAGCACATTGGCCGCTGTCGAGATCGAGGAACGGCACGCCCGAGCAGTCGAGAATGAAGCTCTTGCGCTGGTCGGCGATGCGGTCGAGCACAGTGCCGACGGTCGTGGCCGCGCCAAAGAAGAACGCCCCCGATATCCGGTAGATCACTGTGTCCGGATCGCTCGCCTTCTCCGGATCGTAGCTCGTGCGGCGGCCGTTACGGTCGTCGGCGACATCGTCGCGCACCATCGGCACGTCCGCATCGACCGCGATCGCTTTCGACATGCGGTCGATGAACAGCACCGATCCGAGCGCGAAGCCGACCACTATGCCCTCTGTCAGGTCGCGGAATATCACCAGCGCGAAAGTCACCAGAAGCACGATGGCGTCGCCCCATGACGAGCGGATGAGCGCGGCGAACGCGGTTTTCTCGACCATGTTCCAGGCCACGACCGCCAGCACTCCGGCAAGGGCCGCGAGTGGAATGTAGCTGGCCAGCGGCGCGGCGATCAGCATGAAGAGCAGCAGGAAGCCCGAGTGGAGCATGCCCGAAACCGGACCGTGCGCGCCTGCCCGCACATTCGTCGCCGTTCGCGCTATGGTGCCGGTCACGCAGATGCCGCCGAACAGCGCCGAGCCGATGTTGGCGAAACCCTGCGCCACCAACTCGCAGTTGGAGCGGTGCCGCCGCCCGGTCATGCCGTCGGCCACGACCGCCGAAAGCAGCGATTCGATCGCGCCGAGCAGAGCGAAGGCGACGGCGTCGGGAAACACCGCCTGCACTTTCTCAAGGCTGAATTCCGGCAGCGAAGGCAGCGGCAGCGAGCGCGGTATGCCGCCGAACCGGGTGCCGATCGTTTCGACAGGTAGGCTGAAGACATATGCCGCGAGCGCTGCGGCCGCCACCGCAATCAGCATGCCCGGCCAGGAAGGCCGCAGCCGCTTGAGCCCAAGGATGACGCCGATCGTCAGGGCAGCGACGCCGACAGCCGCCGGGTTGACCGTGCCGGCGGCTTCGCCCAGCGAGACCAGCTTTTCAATCAGCTCTCCCGGCTCCTTGCCAGGAAGCGTCAGGCCGAACAATTCGCTGAGCTGGCTGGCGAAGATGATGACCGCGATTCGGAGGTGAAGCCGACCGTCACCGGATAGGGAATGAACTTGATATAGGTCCCGAGCCTCAGATAGCCGGCGGCGACAAGGAATGCGCCCGACATCATCGTCGCCAGAATCAGCCCTTCCACCCCGTGCCGCGCCACGGTGGCCGCGACCAGCACGATGAAAGCTCCAGCCGGCCCGCCGATTTGGAAACGGGCTGCCCCCAAGCGCCGAGACCAGGAAGCCGCCGACGATCGCCGTATAGAGCCCGCGATCCGGAGAGACGCCGGAGGCGATGGCGATCGCCATAGACAGCGGCAGCGCCACGATCGCCACCGTCAATCCCGCGAGCAGGTCGGCCTGCAACTGCGGTAGGCCGTAGCCCTCGCGCAGCACCGTCACCAGCTTGGGGGTGAAGAGCTCCCGGAATGTAGGCTGCCTCGTCGCCCGACCGGGATGGAGATCTGCTTTCATGTTTGCCTTTCGCGGTGCGAAGGGCGGCGGGATCGTCGGCTGGGATGTGTCGGATCACCGGTCAGGGCCGGCGCCCGATTCAACATCACCAAAATGTCGGCGTCGCCGTCGCGACTTGGTCTGCCAGATTCAGCCGGATCGCCGGTTCTGCCCCGACGGCTGGCGCAGGCGAACGCCCCTGCCGCCCTCGACGCTCGCCTGGTTGTCCGCGATCAGCTCCACGCCTGACATCTCCAGCGCGTGGATGACCTTGACCAGAGTGTCGACGACGCCCCTGACGACGCCGTCGCTCGCTTCCATCCGCTGGATGGTGGGAAGCGAAACGCCGGCGCGTTCGGCGAGCGTCTTCTGGTCGATGCCGGCCAGCGCCCGCGCGGCGCGCATCTGCGCTGCGGTGATCACGGACAGTGCTCCTGTCTGAGTCTGCGAGATGAATGTATCATACATTCATTATGATGTTTCAAGCATCATTTTGGAACATTGCGGAAATAGAGCTTGGGAGAAAACCGCATCAGGTGTCCGCCGGAGTAGAATTATCGATGTCTCCCGCCCGCCGCAGCATCAGCCGCGCGATGAGCCAGCACAGCATTGCCCAGGCGGCGCCTGCGCACCAGCCGGCCAGCACGTCGGAAGGCCAATGAACGCCGAGATAGACGCGGCTGCCGCCGACGAGGAATGTCGCCAGAACGGCGACGCCGAGCACATATATCCTGAGCGCGGTGCTGGGCATTATCCGCGCCAGCAGCGCGCCGAGCGTCAGATAGGTTACCGCCGACATCATGGCGTGCCCGCTCGGAAAGCTCAGTGTGTGCACGTCGGCCAGATGCGACACGAGTTCCGGGCGCGGGCGGTCGACGCCGAGCTTGAGCACGCTGCTCAGCAACTGGCCCCCAGCGACGGAAACGAATACGAATAGGGCGGCCGCCGGTTTGCGGACGATAATCAGATAGAAGATGACGACCGCCGTGAAGAAGATAAGCACCGCGGCGCTTCCCAGGCTGGTCATGTCACGCACTGCCTCTTCCATCCAGAACGGACCGATCGGATTGTCGGGCTGGTCCGGCGTGCGGAAGGCGAGTAGTATGCGCGTGTCGAATGTGTGCGGCGTTGTCTCGCGCGCGATCTCCGTGAGTTCGACGAAGCCATAGGCGCCGCCGGCAATGATCATCGCCGCCAGCAGCACGGAAAACTCGATCCTCTTCAGAAAATCGGGAAAAAACGGCATGGCGTCTCTCGTTGAGGATGTGTGCGGGCGCGGCTTTCAACCGCGCTAGACCTATAGGCCCGGCGCCTTGGCCGGCAAGTCCGCCAGGCGCAAAAACTGTCATGCTCCTGTTATAAGTCGGCACTAGCCATCGCTCATCTCAAGCCGTCAGCCAGAGGTCATCCCGATGAACGAACATCCCGACACGAAATTCCGCACCAGTCTGCTCGAGGACAATGACGGTCCCGGCCACAATCCCACTGAAAACCGCACCATGGGCGAGATCATCGCCGCGCGCTTCTCGCGCCGCGGTTTTCTGAAAGGGTCGCTCGCTGTTTCGGCAATTGCCGCCACCGTCAGCCCGATCGCGTTGATCACTGCCGACAATGCACGGGCCGCTGCCGGTGCATCCGCCTTCACCTTCGACGAAGTCGAGGCAGGTATCGACGACAAGCACCATGTCGCGGCCGGGTATGACGCCGACATCCTCTTGCGCTGGGGCGATCCGATCTTTGCCGACGCACCCGAATTCGATCCCGCCAACCAGACGCCGGAAGCGCAGGCAAGGCAGTTCGGCTATAACAACGACTACGTCGGCTACATCCCGCTCGACGGTTCGTCCGAACACGGCCTGCTCGTGGTCAACCACGAATACACCAACGAACATCTGATGTTCCCCGGCATCGTCACCATCAAGGACGGCAAGGCCGAAGTCGCGCCGGCCGACCAGAAGCGGGTCGATATCGAAATGGCCGCCCACGGCATGTCGGTCGTCGAAATCCGCAAGAGGGACGGCAAATGGCAGGCCGTTCGCGACGGCAAGCAGAACCGCCGCATCACCGCGAGCACCGAAATGCTGTTGACCGGCCCGGCTGCCGGCCACGACCGGATGAAGACCAGCGCAGATTCGTCGGGAACCAAAGTGCTTGGCACGCTCAACAACTGCGCCGGCGGAACGACCCCTTGGGGCACCGTCGTGTCGGGCGAGGAAAATTTCCACGGCTATTTCCTCGGCGAACTTGCTGCAGGCCACGCCGAAGCCGCGAATTTCGAGCGCTACGGCATCCCCGGTGAGTCATACGAATGGGGGAATTTCTACGACCGCTTCGACGTCTCAAAGGAGCCGAATGAGGCCAACCGCTTCGGCTGGATGGTCGAGATCGATCCTATGGATCCGAACTCCGTACCGAAAAAGCGCACCGCGCTCGGCCGCACGAAACATGAGGGCGCCGAATCGATCGTGGCGCCGGACGGCCGCGTCGTCTTCTATCTCGGCGACGACGAGCGCTTCGACTATGTCTACAAGTTCGTCACCGCGGGCAAGTTCAACCCCGAGGACCGCGCCGCCAACATGGACCTGCTCGACGAAGGCACGCTCTATGTCGCCAAGTTCGCCGAGGACGGCTCGGTCGAATGGCTGCCTCTGGTCCATGGCCAAGGCCCGCTGACCGCCGAAAATGGTTTTGCCAGCCAGGCCGACGTGCTGATCGAGACGCGCCGCGCCGGCGATCTGCTCGAGGCCACCAAGATGGACCGCCCCGAGGACATCCAGCCCAACGCCGCCAACGGCAAGGTCTATGTCATGCTGACCAACAACACCAAGCGCAAGGCCGAGCAGGTCGACGGCGCCAACCCGCGCGCCGAAAACGCCTTCGGCCACATCATCGAACTGATCGAGGACGGCGGCGATTTCGCCGCGACCAAAGGCAAGTGGGAGATCCTGCTGAAATGCGGCGACCCGTCGGTAGCCGACGTCGGCGCTTCCTTCTCGACCTCGACGACCGCCAATGGCTGGTTCGGCATGCCCGACAACTGCGCCATCGATGCCGCCGGCCGGCTCTGGGTCTCCACCGACGGCAACGGTCCGAAAGAAACCGGCCGCACCGACGGACTGTGGGCAGTCGACACCGAGGGCGAGGCGCGCGCGACGTCGAAACTGTTCTTCCGCGTGCCGATCGGCGCGGAAATGTGCGGTCCGCTGTTCACCCCCAACGACGAAACCGCCTTCGTCGCCGTTCAGCATCCGGCCGACGGCGGCGAGGACTGGGAAGGTTTCGGCCGCCCGTCCTACTACGAGGATCTTTCGACCCGCTGGCCCGACTTCAAGGATGACATGCCGGTGCGTCCGTCGGTCGTCGCCATCACCAAACAGGGCGGCGGCAAGATCGGGGTGTAGAGCAAAGTCGCGCAGGCTGGTGCCGCCCCTCACCCTACCCTCTCCCCGTGAAGAACGGGGAGAGGGGGCGTCGACGTTGCGGCCATCGCTCCTCTCCCCGTCCTGAGCTTGTCGAAGGATACGGGGAGAGGATGCCGGCAGGCAGGTGAGGGGCGGCGCTAGCGTCAGATCGCCAGCGTGAATCGGCAGAGAAAAAACCGCGTCAGATGCCCGACGGAGTAGAATTATCGAAGATCTCTACCGCCCGCTCAACGCCGGCCCCAGCGTAATCAGCCCCACAGCCACGATCGCCAGCACGATGCCGCCGCTCTGCAGCCCGTTCAGCCGCTCGCCGAAAAACGCCAGCGCGATCACGTTCACCGCCACGAGCTGGATTACCGCCGACAGGCTGAAGGCCGACGCCATGCCGAACTCGCGCACCAGCCTCAGCATGATGAGGTTGCCGAGCGAATAGAGCGCCAGTGTCAGCAGCAGCTTGGGAATGCTCGGCGCCAGTGCCCAGCTTTTTGCGCCGGCCGCCGCCAGCAGAAAAATCACCGTCGAAGCGCCAAGCTGCAGGAAGCCGGATAGGGTCAAGTCGATTCTCCGCCACACCGGCGACTCTTGGTGGCCGGTAACCGTGGCGATCTCTCGGGCAAACCTCTAACCGCGTCAAGATGGCGGCAATGACCGAAGCCATGGGCCATGTGAGGCCCGGCTGTTTCTCGAATCTGGCTGCTTGCCCTGCCGCGTCGATATGGCTACCGCATCCCTCCGATGCAGCGACGGAGAGCAAAAATGTCAGAACTCAAAACGGCGATCATCACCGCAGGCGGCAGCGGCATGGGCGCGGATGCGGCGCGCAAGCTCGCCGAGGACGGCTTCATGGTCGCGATCCTGTCCTCCTCCGGCAAGGGCGAGGCGCTGGCGAAAAAGCTCGGCGGCATCGGCGTCACCGGCTCCAACCGCTCCAACGACGATCTGAAGCGGCTGGTCGACGCGACGGTCGACAAATGGGGCCGCATCGACGCGGTGGTCAACAGCGCCGCCCATGGCCCGCGTGCGCCGGTGCTGGAGATCAGCGACGAGGACTGGCATCTCGGCATGGAGATCTATCTGCTCAACGCCATCCGCGTCGCCCGCCTCGTCACGCCCGTCATGCAGGCTCAAAAATCCGGCTCGATCGTCAACATCTCGACCTATGCCGCCTTCGAGCCCGAGGCGCTGTTCCCGACTTCCGGCGTGTTCCGCGCCGGGCTTGCTTCCTTCACGAAACTCTTCGCCGACAAATACGCACCCGACAATGTCCGCATGAACAACGTCTTGCCGGGCTTCATCGACAGCCTGCCCGAAACCGGCGAACGCCGCGAGCGCATCCCGATGGGCCGCTACGGCCGCGTCGAGGAAGTATCGGAACTCATCGCCTTCCTGGCCAGCGACCGCTCCGGCTACATCACCGGCCAGAACATCCGCATCGACGGCGGCATTACGAAATCGGTGTAGCGTCAGCCTGGCGGTCGGCGCCCGAAACAATGTCCGCCGAAGCGAGTTAGGCGAGTTCCATCCCCGGATCGGAGCAGGCCCGTGAAAAGAATCCTCGTCGCCATCGCCATACTCGTCGTGCTCGCCATTCTTGCGGGCGTCGCCGTCTTCTTCATGTCGCGCGAGGAGGCGACGGTGCCGGTCGGCGAGGGCTACGGCGCCAATCCGACCTTGCCCGAGCCGAACGCGACCCTGATCCCGACGGTCAATATCGCTCCGGCCAGTCCATGGCCCGAGGGAATGACGCCGACGCCGGCACCTGGCTTCGCGGTCAACGAATATGCCGGCGATCTCGACCACCCGCGCTGGCTGCACGTCCTGCCCAATGGCGATGTGCTTGTCGCCGAAAGCGCCAGTCCGCCCAAGCCCGAGGAGGAATTCAGCTTTCGCGGCTGGATTACGGGCCTGATCATGGGGCAGGCCGGCGCCGAGACGCCGAGCGCCAACCGCATCACCCTTCTTCGCGACGCCGACGGCGACGGCATCGCCGAAACCCGCTCGGCCTTCATCCAGGGCCTGAACTCGCCCTTCGGCATGGCGCTCGTCGGCGACAAACTCTACGTCGCGAACACGGATGCAATCATGGCGTTTCCCTACACAGAGGGCGCAACCGAAATCACCGCGCCCGGCGAAAAGATCGCCGATCTGCCCGCCGGGCCGCCCAACAACCACTGGACCAGGGACATCATCGCCGGCCGCGACGGGACAAAACTCTACGCAACCGTCTGCTCCAACAGCAATGTCGGCGAAAACGGCATGGAAGCCGAGGAGAACCGCGCCGCCGTGCTGGAGATCGACCTGGCGACGCGGCAGACCCGCCTCTTCGCCTCCGGCCTGCGCAATCCGAACGGCCTGGCTTGGCACCCCGACACCGGCGCCCTCTGGGTCGCCGTCAACGAGCGCGACGAGATCGGCAGCGATCTGGTCCCCGACTACATGACCTCGGTCAGGGACGGCGGCTTCTATGGCTGGCCCTATAGCTATTTCGGCCAACATGTCGACACCCGCGTCGAGCCGCAGCGTCCCGACCTCGTCGAAAGGGCGATCGTGCCCGACTATGCGCTCGGCGCGCATACGGCTTCGCTCGGCCTGACCTTCAATGAAGCCGACCTGTTCGGCCCGGAGTTCCGGGGCGGCGCCTTCGTCGGCCAGCACGGCTCGTGGAACCGTCGCCCGCGCAGCGGCTACAAGGTCATCTTCGTGCCTTTCCAGAACGGCAAGCCGTCCGGCCCGCCACGCGATATCCTCACCGGCTTCATCAGCGCCGACGACAAGGCGCTCGGCCGGCCGGTCGGCGTCGCCATCGACCGCCAGGGCGCTCTGCTGGTCGCCGATGATGTCGGCAACAAGGTCTGGCGGGTGGTCCCGGCGCAGTAACGGTACCGCAACCGCAGGCTGCGACACTCCGCCTCCGCGCCATAGCGCCGCTTTGACCGCCGGCCGCGCCGGGCTTACCTTTCGGTTGCAACAGCCGGGAAGGCTCGACTAGCCATGGAAGCAGACCCGCTCATCCTGTCGCGCATCCAGTTCGCCGCGAACATCTCGTTCCATATTCTGTTTCCCGCGATCACCATCGCCCTCGGCTGGATGCTCCTGTTCTTCAAGCTCCGCTATAACGCCACCTCCGACACCGCCTGGATGCGCGCCTACTTCACCTGGGTGAAAGTGTTCGCGCTGTCCTTCGCCATGGGCGTGGTCTCAGGCGTCACCATGAGCTTCCAGTTCGGCACCAACTGGCCGGGTTATATGGAAAAAGTCGGCAACATCGCCGGTCCGCTCCTCGCCTACGAGGTGCTCACCGCCTTCTTCCTCGAGGCGGTGTTCCTGGGCATCATGCTGTTCGGCTTCCGCCGCGTCTCCAACAAGGTCCACACCGCCGCGACCTTCCTGGTCGCCTTCGGCACCACCATGTCGGCCTTCTGGATTCTGGCGCTGAATTCCTGGATGCAGACGCCGGCCGGCTTCGAGATGCGCGACGGCGTCGCCCACGCCACCGACTGGTGGGCGATCATCTTCAACCCGTCCTTCCCCTACCGCCTCGTCCACATGCTGCTGGCCTCCGGCCTCACCGTCTCCTTCTTCATCGCCGGCCTGTCGGCGCTGCGCTATCTCGTCGGCGACCGCTCCGAATCGATGTGGAAGGCGCTGCGCACCGGCGTCTTCGCCGCCGCTATCCTGATCCCCATTCAGATCTTTGCCGGCGACCAGCACGGGCTGAATACGCTCGAGCATCAGCCGGCCAAGATCGCCGCCATGGAGGCCAACTGGGAGACGCAGGCGAACATGCCGCTGGTTCTCTTTGCATGGCCCGACGAGGTCGCCCGCGAAAACCGTTTCGAGATCGCCATCCCCAATGCCGGCAGCCTGATCCTGACCCATCACGCAAGCGGCGTCGTTCCCGGCCTCAACGACTTCGTCGGCAATCATCCGCCGGTCGCGCCGCCTTTTCTTTGGCTTCCGCATCATGGTCGGCACCGGCATCCTGATGCTCGTCATCTCCTGGTCCGCCGCATATTTCCTGTGGCGGCGGCGCACTTTGCCGCGGATGCTGGCCTGGCTCCTGGTGCCGATGACATTGTCGGGCTGGGTGGCGACGCTCGCCGGCTGGTACACGACCGAGATCGGCCGCCAGCCCTGGCTGGTCACCGGCGTCATGACGACCCACGAGGCGCTCGGCCCGGTCGCCGGCGGCCATGTCGCGTTGACGCTCGCCGGCTATCTGGCCCTCTATGCGGTCCTCATCATCGCCTATCTCGCCACCTTGGTGCATCTGGCGCTGAAAGCGGCGAAGGACGGCGACGAGTCTCCGCTTCCCTCCGTTCTCGGCCGGCCTTTGTCGCAACCGCTTCAGCATGAGGGGAAGATACCATGATCAATCGTTCCATTTGGTTCTGCCCCTCACCTGCCTGCCGGCATCCTCTCCCCGTAAGAACGGGGAGAGGAGAGATGGCCGCGACGCTGACGATCCCCTCTCCCCGTTCTTCACGGGGAGCGGGTAAGGGTGAGGGGCAGTTTTCAGGCCCCGCCGTTGGAGATGCGCCATGAACCTCGACTGGCCGATCCTCCTTCCGTTCATCTTCGCCGGCCTGATGGGCCTCGCTATCTTGATCTACGTCATCCTCGACGGCTTCGACCTCGGCATCGGCATCCTGTTCGCCTTTGCCGGCGACGAGGAGCAGGACACGATGATCGCCGCCATCGGCCCGTTCTGGGACGCCAACGAGACCTGGCTGGTGCTCGCCGTTGGCCTTTTGCTCGTCGCCTTTCCGCTGGCGCACGGCGTCATTCTGACCGCGCTTTATCTGCCGGTTTTCGTGCTCCTGTTCGGCCTGATTCTGCGCGGCGTCGCCTTTGATTTCCGCGCCAAGGTGCCGGCCCATCGCAAGCAGCGCTGGAACCGTATTTTCTTCGCCGGTTCACTGATCGCATCGCTGGCGCAGGGCTACATGCTCGGCGTCTATGTGCTGGGCCTTGCAACCGGGCTTCCCGCCATGGTTTTCGGCGCGCTGGTGGCGCTCTGCCTTGCTGCCGCCTACGCCGCCATGGGCTCGGCCTGGCTTATCTACAAGACGGAAGGCGAATTGCAGCAGAAGGCCGTGCTCTGGCTGCGCTCGGCGCTGGTCTTCACCGCGCTCGGCATGGCAGCCGTGTCGATCGCCACGCCGCTCGCCAGCCCGCGCATCTTCGACCGCTGGTTCATCTTGCCCGACATGGTCTATCTGGCGCCGCTGCCCATCCTCTCGGCAATTCTTTTTGCCTGGCTCTGGTGGCAGACCTTTCATCTGCCCAAGGCCAATGATCGCCACTCCATGCTGCCCTTCCTGACGCTCGCCGCCATCTTCACGCTGGGCTTCGCCGGGCTCGCCTGGTCGTTTTATCCCTTCGTGGTGCCCGACCGGCTAACCATCTGGCAGGCGGCGTCGGCGCCCGAAAGCCTGGCCATCATTCTCGCCGGCACGCTGTTCGTGCTGCCAGTCATCATCGGCTATTCCTTCTACGCCTACCGCGTCTTCGGCGGAAAGGCGTCGGACCTGCGCTACGATTGAGCGGGCAACGAATTCGTGGAGGGATGGCGATGCCAGATCGGCAAGCCGAGAAGAAGACTAGTTGAGACAGCCGTGACGCGCGGTCATCCCCAACGGGCAGGTTCAAAAATTTCGTATTTCCCATCAGGCTTCATCCTGACGCGCCAGGGTTCACTCAATTTCTCTAGTTCGGCGTTCATCCAAACGGCAGGAGGATTTTCAAGGCCCATTTGCATGCGGGGGGATGCGGAGTCCCGATGAGTATCGAGATAACGGCCGGTCAATTGGCCGATGAGGTAGTGCCTCTTTGCGCTATTTCCATCGTCGTCGTCGCCAGCGTTTGCCAACTGCTTCTCCAAGGCGGCAATGGTTTCGTCACGCTTAGTGATCCGCTCGTTTAGTGTGGCGATCCTCTCTCCAAACATGAACCGGCCAGCGGCCCCATCCACTTGCCAAAAGGAGTAGCGCCAAAGACGCAAACACCCACGGTGCCTGCGTGATCAAACCCCATACTGGTTGTAGATTGTCCAGAAGCCCCATGCACGACTCATATCAGAGTCTAGGGGCTGAAGGCGAGGGAGCGTCCCCTGTGCGGCTTTCGCCAGGCAGGACAACGGCCGCCCGCACGCTGTTCGTGCTGCCGGTCATCATCGGCTATTCGTTCTACGCCTACCGCGTATTCGGCGGAAAAGCGTCGGACCTGCGCTACGATTGACGATCCCCGGCATGCGCCGGGGATCGTCGTGCGCCGGCTTCAGTCGCCGCCGAATTCCGCCTTGAACGCCTCGAAGTCGATCTGCATGCCGTTCAGCACCGCGCTCCAGTGCCGGGTCAGGCCGGCCTGCGCCACCGCCTCGGCGATCTCCTGGTCCGTCGCGCCGGCCTGCCTGGCGAATTTGGTATCGAGCCAGACGCAGTAGCGGCACGGGATCTGCGCCGCCACCGCGATGTTGATCAGCGACTTGATCTTCGGGTCGAGCGCGCCTTTCTCGATCTCCAGCCTCTTGGTCAGTGCCCAGGCGCCGGCGATGCCCTGCTTCGGATAGACCTTCATGAATTCCGGCAGAACGCCGTAATTCGCTTCGATGTCCTTGTAGGTCTCCTCGACGGACGGCGCCTGCTGGGCGAAGGCCAGCGAGGCGAAGGTGAGCGCTGCGGCCGCAGCGGCAGCGGCGACGATGTTGTTCGTTCTCATGTCGTTCCTTTCGGTGGTGTGAAGGCGAGGGGGAGGCTCCCTGCGCGGCCTTCGCGCGCAGGGCTGTGCGGGGCCGGCCTGTCGGCCCGCCGCGTCATCCGCCAGGCCGCCCCTGAGGAGGGCGGCCGGTCCAGGATCTGGTTGTGCGGTGTTGGGTGGCTAAAGGGTTTCAAAACCGCATCAGATGCCGCCAATGGCCATGGGGTTCGCGGCGGATGCCGATGTCCCGCAGCAAATGATCGTTGAATGTTTCGAGCGACGCGAATTCCCGCGCCCTGCGGCGATTGTCGCCTGCGGCCGCCAGCCGACGTCTCAATCGGCCGGCAATGCCGTAGTGGCGCGTCTCGTCGGGAAAGGTCGAAATGGTCATGGCAATGCTCCGCCTCGGCGGGACGATCCGTCCCGCCGCAAAGTGGGTTCAACTGTTCGGATTGCTCTTTCGCGCTACGCCGCTTGCGGCACACACGCCTCGCAGATCGCCGCGATGTGGCGGTGGTCGGTGCCGCAGCAGCCGCCCAGAATCCGCATCGTCGGAAACGAGGCTCTCAGCCCGCTGTAGCGCCGCCCAAGATCGTCCGGGTCGCCCGCGTCGAGCGTTGTGGATTCATCCAGTTCGGCATGACTCTTGGCCGAGGCGTTGGCCTTCACGCCATAGACGCGGTCGAACCATTTCTCGCCCTTTTTCAGCGCCTGCGTGAAATGCGTCGGATGCGCGCAATTGATCATGTAGTAGGCCGGCGAGCCGCCCGTCGCGTCGTCCACCCTCTCGATCGCCTCGCCGAGCGCCGTACCCGTGGCCAGCCTGCCATCGGTCTCCACGGTGAACGAGATCATGCAGGGCATCCGCGCCGCTTTCGCCGCGCTGGCGATGCCGATCGCCTCCTCGACGGTGTTCATCGTATAGGCCGCCACCATGTCGGCCTCGGTGCGCGCAAAACTCTCGATTTGCGCCGAGTGATAAGACTGCGCCTCCCCGGTTTCCATCCGGCCGGCCTTGTAGCCGTCGCCGCGCGGTCCGATCGTGCCGCCGATCACGCAGGGCGTTTCTGACGTCTCGAATTCCCGCCGCAGTTCGAGCAGCAGCGCGATTGAATCCTCGTTGACTGCGCGCAGCGCCTCCGGTCCGTAGCCAAGCAACTTTCCCCAGTCGGGGTTAGCCCGCCAGGTCGGCGTATCAAGGATGAAGCCTGTCCTGCTCCGGCGTGCGATCGTCAGGTACCGGACATAGTACTCCTTGAGCTGCTGCCGTCCCTCCGGGGTCGCCATCAGCGCGAACGAAGCAAAATGCGGAAGATCGATGCCTTCGTGGAAGATGAGCGTTGTTTCCATGCCGCCGTCGCTCAGGAAAGTCCTGTTGGCGAGTTGCGGCAGATTTTGGCGGTACTTGGCCATGCTTGTCTCCGGTGGTAGAATAATTTCCGCGCCGCTCGGTTGCGGCCGGTTCGGAATGGTCGTGTTTTACTCGCAAGGGCCGACCGCAAACTAGAAAGCTTGTGGTCCGGTAGCTCCGTCGAAGCTGGAACCGCTGAAATTACAAATGGATAGCCGGACCCGATACTGTCCGTGTTATTGCCGGTTCATTGTTCGCCGGCTGAAAACCGTACCGCAGGTACAGTAATTCGAGGGGGATTTGGTCATGCGCAAGGGTGCGGAAACGCGCGAACGTATCCTGGAGATCGCCGAAGCCTCGGTGCTCGCCAAGGGCTTCGCCGCGACTTCCATCGAGGAGGTGATCGCCGAGGCCGGCATCACCAAAAGCGGCTTCTTCTACCATTTCAAGGACAAGAACGAGCTCGCCCGCGCAATGCTGCGTCGTTACGTGGAAGCCAACGACCGGCTGTTCGACGACATCTTCGAGCGCGGCCGCCAGCTTTCCGACGATCCGCTGCAGGCCTTCCTCATCAGCCTGAAGCTTCTGGCCGAAATCATGGCTGATTTGCCCAACGGCCATCCCGGCTGCCTGATCGCCAGCATCTGCTATCAGGAGCGGCTGTTCGACCGCGAGGTCCGCGAACTGACCACGCAGTCGGTGCAGAGCTGGAACGCCCGCTTCCGCGCCATCATCGACGGAATCGCCCGCGTCCATCCGCCTTGCCAGCACATCGATCTCGATGACGTAGCCGATATGCTGTCCTGCGTGGTCGACGGCGGCATCATAATGTCCAAGGCGCTCAACGACCCGCGCCGGCTTGAAAGGCAGGTGCTGGCCTTCCGCGGTTTCGTGAAGCTGGTGTTCACGCCGGCGGCACAGGCCGTAATGCCGCCACCTGCGTCCGCCGTCGCCGCCGAATAGGGTGTGCGGCGGAAGCTCGCCGCGGCCGTCGCGCGAGCGGGAGTCTTGCCGTGGAATAGTAAAGCTCACATAGCGGCAGCGAGCGGCATCAGCCGCTCGCTGCGTTCTGATCGCGCAAGTCGGATTACGCCTGGCTTAGCACTGGCCTATGTTGGGGATGCAAGCACCCGCACAATGGCCGAACACGCACGCGCCAACGCAGCATTTACCCGCGCCGCAGCAGTCGGAGGGCGCAATGCCCGAGGTTTCGTCATTGGCCTTGCTCGCCTGCCGGGCTACCGGCCGGGCCTGGATCGGGAATTTCATGTCAGTCTCCTCTGGATTGGCCGGCTTGATGCCGGTCCGGTGAATGATCGTGCGTCTGCGCCGATGCCTGCGCTGCCGTCAGCAAACCGCCTGGTCGCAAGCGATGTGGCAGGCCTGCTTCGCGAGCGGATTGCTGATGGCTTCGCAGGCGAGGTGGCACAGCGAGCATTCGATGCCGCCGGAGGCGGTCAGGCCTGTCTGGCCCAGGCGGCTCTGGCTCGTCTGCCGGGCAATCGGCCTGGCTTGTACCGGAAATTTCATCTCGGTCTCCTCTGCATGGCGGCCCGGGAGGCCGGTCTGTTGGACGAAGTCTCTCGCGAGACGGCTAGGCGCACCGCTCCCGCCACGATGCGCTGTGCGTGTTCACACGCAGTCGATGCAGCCGGCTGCGCCGATGCCGGCCAGGCATTGCGCGCAGGCTAAACCCCCGGTGCCGATGCACACGGCTCCGCATGCGGCAAGCGCCCCAGCGCACGAGATCTTCTTCCAGATGCTGCAGCCTGACGGGTCGATTGTGCCGCTCATCGGGCTGGTGCTGACGCCGCGCGCAACCGTCCGCGCCTGAATAGGGAGTCTCATGGCAGTCCTCTCCTTGTTGATGCCTGTTGCGATGTGCGAATGTTGGTGTGCTTTTTCATCACGCCCGCCTCGTCCAGCTTCGCACCGCGCCGACGGTGACGGGGATGACGTCGCTCACGTCGACCGTGAAGCGGTAGACCCTGTTGGCGACGTTGGTGTTGTTCGGATTGAAGAACGACAGTTCCACGTCGTAGCAATCCGAATCCGGCCGGCAGACGGGGCTCTTCTTGACCGCAAGCCGGTCGAGATCGAGCTGGTCCCTGGTCGTGCTGCGGATCACGTCGGCGATCTGCACCGCATTGGTCGCCGAATAATTGATCGCCCGCTCCTCGCCGGTGACGCCCAGGTTGCGCAGGTCGTAATAGACGCGGTCGAGGAAGTTGCTGAGTCCCGCCGAGAATCTCTCATAGGTCTCGCGCTCCGCCGCTGCTTTGGGCACCGCGCCGAGCACATGCGTGACCAGCGGCTGCGTCGCCCAGCTATACATGCCGCGGATCGCCGGCACGATGATCGGCACTACCTGGCCGGATTGCAGCCGCATGCTGCCGGAAATCACGCCTGGAACCGAGATCAGCTCGACGCCCTCGTTGAGCTGCGCCCTGAGCGCCTCGCGCAGGCGCATATAGGCGTCGGCGCCGAACGGCCCCATCGGCAGTATGGCGTAGATCGGCGTCGCGTCGAGATTGAGCGTCCAGATCACCGACGACGCGTCATAGGGGCTGGCGTCGAGATAGGAGAGCAGATGGTTCGGCAGCAGCGGATTGTTGGCCTCGCCGGTCATGGCCTGCGCCAGCGAATCCCGGCGCGCCTCGGTGCCGAAATCATAGCCGAGCTTGCCGAGCGCATAGACGAGCTGCGGCTTCTTGGCCTCGCCGCCCTTGCCTCCGCAGCCGCAACCGCAGTCCTTGTGCTCCTCGCCGCCATTCTTCTTGCCCTTGCCGCCGCAGCCGCAGCCGCAATCCGACGGCTCGATCTGCCCGGACGCGGTCACGGCAGCCGGCTGCGCGAACTCCTCCGCCGCTTCCGGCGCATCGTCGCTCGACATGGCGATCGCGCCGCTCGCTGCCGAAGGCGCGATTGCCGACGGTCGGAAGGCTTCGGCCGGCGCCTGCGAGACCATGTCCCGCTCCGCGAAAATATCCATGTCGGTCTTCATGTCGTGTCCCCCTCCAAGGTCTCTGATGGTTGCTTCGATATCGATGCGGCCGCCCAGGAATTTCCGGCATTCCTCGCCCGTCTTTTCCGGGCAGGGTTTCGCGTTGCGCAGGATCGCCGCGCGTATGCCGTGCGGGTCGGGCGCTTCGCCCCTCGCCAGTTGCGCCGCCGCGAGCAGCGCGCACACGCCCGAGACGTAAGGCGTGGCGAAGCTCGTGCCGCTCTTCGAAACCGTGCCGCCGCCGGGCGACGCGCCCAATACCGCCATGCCCGGCGCCAGCACGCCCTGTGCGAGATAGGCCGCGCCCCAATTGCTGGAGGCGAGCGGCGCGCCGAGATAGTCCATCGCGCCGACCGCCAGCACCGAGGGCGCAGCGGCGGGAATGTGCAGGCAGTCGCAGCCGTCATTGCCGGCAGCCGCCACGATCAGCACGTTGCGCCTGAGGCAGGTCTCCACCGCCTGCGCCAGCATCGGCTCAGCCAGGCCCGACGGCGTCAGCTGGCCGCCGCTGATGTTGATGATGTGCGCGCCGTGCTCGACCGCAAGCAGGATCGCCCGCGCCAGGTCGAGCTGCGAGCAGGTCAGCCCGCTGCCGCCGTCGGAGAAGATCGGCGCGATCAGCCCGCGGCAGGCCGGCGCGATCCCCCGCACCGCGCTGCCCGGCTGGCCGAAGATGACGCTGGCGACATGCGTGCCGTGCGCCAGCGCCCGTCCGTCGCCGCTTCCCGCCGCCAGCGTCTCGAGTTTCTCGATCCGCGCGCCGGCAAAGCACGGATGCGCAAGGTCCACCGGCCCGTCCAGCACCGCGATCGTGATCCGTTCGTCGCCGCCACCCGGCAGCGCCGTTTCCAGATCCGCATAGGCGGTTGACCCCTGCACGCGACCGCTCCCCTGGACCGATGTCCAACCCCACGGCCATGGTGTTCCTTCCCAAACGGAAAGTCAACTATAGATTGCATAAGCATAAGATGTACAACCACAACGATCTACGACCGCCGCACACCCCATGTCCCGAGCCCGCCGAAGGGCTGACCTTGCCGCAGCGCCGCGCTTGCCCCTGCATGTCGCCCCTGCTACATGCGCGCGAATGACAACACCCCTCTCCCACATCCGCAATTTCTCCATCGTCGCCCATATCGACCACGGCAAGTCGACGCTTGCCGACCGCCTGATCCAGTCGACCGGCGGGCTCGAGCTGCGCGACATGAAGGAGCAGGTGCTCGATTCCATGGACATCGAGCGCGAGCGCGGCATCACCATCAAGGCCCAGACCGTCCGCCTGAATTACCGCGCCAACAACGGCGAGGATTATATCCTGAACCTCATCGACACCCCCGGCCATGTCGACTTCGCCTATGAGGTGTCGCGCTCGCTCTCCGCCTGCGAAGGTTCCCTCCTGGTCGTCGACGCATCCCAGGGCGTCGAGGCGCAGACGCTCGCCAATGTCTACCAGGCCATCGACAACAACCACGAGATCGTCGTGGTCCTGAACAAGATCGACCTGCCCGCCGCCGAGCCCGAGCGCATCAAGGAGCAGGTCGAGGAGGTCATCGGCCTCGACGCCAGCCAGGCCGTCTACATCTCCGCCAAGACCGGCCTGGGCATCCCCGACGTGCTGGAGGCGATCGTCAACCAGCTTCCGCCGCCGCGCGAGGGCGACATCAACGCGCCGCTGAAGGCCATGCTGGTCGATTCCTGGTACGACACCTATCTCGGCGTCATCGTTCTCGTCCGCATCATCGACGGCCGCCTGAAGAAGGGCCAGACCATCCGCATGATGGAGACCGACGCAAAATATCTGGTCGAGCGCACCGGCGTCTTCACGCCCAAGATGATCACCGTCGACGAGCTAGGCCCCGGCGAGTTCGGCTTTCTCACCGGCGCCATCAAGGAGGTGGCCGACACCCGCGTCGGCGACACCATCACCGAAGACAAGCGCCCCACCGCACAGGCGCTGCCCGGCTTCAAGCCGGCGCAGCCGGTGGTGTTCTGCGGCCTGTTCCCGGTCGACGCCGCCGACTTCGAGGATCTGCGCGCCGCGATGGGCAAGCTGCGCCTCAACGACGCCAGCTTCTCCTTCGAGATGGAGACGTCCGCCGCGCTCGGCTTCGGCTTCCGCTGCGGCTTCCTGGGCCTGCTCCACCTCGAGATCATTCAGGAGCGGCTGGAGCGCGAGTTCGACCTCGACCTGATCGCGACCGCCCCCAGCGTCGTCTACAAGCTCAACATGCTCGATGGCTCGCAGCGTGAACTGCACAACCCGGCCGACATGCCCGACGTGATCAAGATCGTCTCGATCGAGGAGCCGTGGATCCGCGCCACCATCCTGACCCCCGACGATTATCTCGGCGGCATCCTGAAGCTCTGCCAGGACCGCCGCGGCGTCCAGGCCGACCTCTCCTATGTCGGCAAGCGCGCCATGCTCACCTACGATCTGCCGCTCAACGAGGTGGTGTTCGATTTCTACGACCGGCTGAAGTCGATCTCGCAAGGCTACGCCTCGTTCGACTATCACCTTTCCGGCTACCGCGAGGGCAATCTGGTAAAAATGTCGGTGCTGGTCAATGGCGAGCCGGTCGACGCGCTGTCCATGATGGTCCACCGCGCCGCCGCCGAAAAGCGCGGCCGCGTGCTGGTTGAAAAGCTCAAGGACCTGATCCCCAAGCACATGTTCAAGATCCCGATCCAGGCGGCCATCGGCGGCACGGTCATCGCCCGCGAAACCATCTCCGCCCTGCGCAAGGACGTCACGGCCAAATGCTACGGCGGCGACGTCACCCGCAAGCGCAAGCTGCTGGAAAAGCAGAAAGAGGGCAAGAAGCGCATGCGCCAGTTCGGCAAGGTCGACATCCCGCAGCAGGCGTTCATCGAAGCGCTGAAGATGGGCGACAGCTAGCCCCCTTCTCCCCGTCACTATACGGGCAGAAGGTGCCGGCAGGCAGATGAGGGGCGGCGCGAGCGCCGAAGGCGCGGCATCGAAATCCTCACCGCCAGCAGGGTTCTGGCTCCCGGCGATTGGCAGAAAGCGCGCCGGCCGGGAAGCGCCGCATACGCGGCGGAGTGAATTGCTGGGTTAGCACCCGGTGAGGACCGCCTTGTTTGTGAGGAGGTGAAGCGCTGTTGTCGTGGTTGATTTCATGACCACGATGCAAGCAGCGAGGATAGCCACGTGTCCATTCATCGGATGGAGATTGTGAGTGGGACAGGTCGGCGTCGGAGCTGGTCGACGGCGCTGAAGGAGCAGCTTGTCTCAGAAACGCTGGAGCCCGGGGTCACGGTGACCGAGGTGGCGCGCCGCCATGATCTCGATCGGTCGCTGATTTATCGCTGGCGTCGCGCCTTTGGGGTGAGACGCGTTCGTGCGGCCGGCGCCTTTCTGCCGGTTGAAGTCGTCGACGACGCCGTGGCAGCGACAGAATCTTCGCCGCCAAGGATGACCAGTGCTCCTGCGCCGGGCGCGGGGCGGATCGAGATCGAGTTCTCTGATGGCTATCTCGTGCGGGTCGACAATCAGGTCGATGACAACGCTCTTGCCCGTGTTCTGCGGGTTCTGGCGCGCCAAGGATGATTCCGGTCCCGACTGGTGTTCGGGTGTGGCTGGCCACTGGTCACACCGACATGAGGAAGGGCTTTCCGTCGCTGGCTCTGCAGGTCCAGGAGGTGCTGAAGCGTGACCCGCTGGGTGGCCATTTATTCTGCTTCCGCGGCCGCAGGGGTGATCTTTTGAAGGTCATCTGGCACGACGGCCAGGGGGCGTGCCTGTTCACCAAACGACTGGAGCGGGGACGCTTTTTGTGGCCATCGCCGGCCGACGGCGTGGTGACGATCTCGACTGCCCAACTCGCTTATCTGCTCTCCGGGATCGACTGGCGAAATCCGCAGGAAACCTGGCGCCCGACGTCGATGGGGTAGCGGTTTTGTCTTTGCGATCGGGGGAGGATGTGATTCGCTCGGGCCTGTGAAATCCGCCCCTGATTCGCTTCCGTCCGACCTTGCTAGCGCCCATGCGATGATCCTCGCCGAGCGGGCCGCGCGCATGGAGGCGGAGGCCGTTGCGGCGCGTGCTCAAGCGGTGAGCTCCTCGACAGAAGCGTTGATCGCATACCTCAAGCTGGAGATCGAGAAGCTGCGGCGCGAACTCTACGGCAGCCGCTCGGAGCGCAAGGAGCGGCTCCTGGCGCAGATGGAGCTGCAGCTGGAGGATTTGGAGGCGTCAGCCACCGAGGACGAGCTGGCCGCCGAGAAAGCGGCGGCGCAGACGCAGTCGGTCAAATCGTTCGAGCGCAAGCGGCCGTCGCGCAAGCCGTTCCCAGAGCACCTGCCGCGCGAGCGCGTCGTCATCGCCGCGCCCGAAAGCTGTCCCTGCTGCGGATCGGCGAAACTGTCGAAGCTGGGCGAGGACGTGACGGAGACGCTGGAAGTGATCCCGCGCCAGTGGAAGGTGATCCAGACGGTGCGCGAAAAGTTCTCGTGCCGGGAATGCGAGAAGATCGCGCAGCCACCGGCGCCCTTCCACGTAACCCCGCGGGGCTTCGCCGGCCCGAACCTTTTGGCGATGATCCTGTTCGAGAAGTTCGGTCAGCATCAGCCGCTGAACCGGCAGAGCGAACGATACGCCCGCGAAGGCATCGATCTGAGCGTGTCGACGCTGGCCGACCAGGTCGGCGCCTGCACGTTGGTGCTGCAGCCGCTGCATGCGCTGATCGAGACCCATGTGCTTGCCGCCGAGCGGCTGCATGGCGACGACACCACCGTGCCCATCCTGGCCAAGGGCAAGACGGCCACCGGCCACATCTGGACTTATGTCCGTGACGACCGGCCGTTTGGCGGAACCTCGCCGCCGGCCGCGCTCTACTACGCTTCGCGTGATCGACGACAGGATCACCCCGAGCGCCATCTGCAAGACTTCACCGGCATCCTGCAGGCCGACGCCTATAGCGGGTACAACACGCTTTACGATCCGTCGCGGGCTCAGGGACCAATCACACCGGCGCTGTGCTGGGCCCATGCGCGACGCCAGTTCTTCGAGCTCGCCGACATTGCCGCCAATACGGGGCGCGGAAAGAAGGCGCCGGCGATCTCTCCGGTGGCGTTGGAGGCGGTGAAGCGCATCGACGCGCTGTTCGACATCGAGCGCGACATCAACGGCCTGCATGCTCAACAGCGGCTGGCGGCACGCAAGGAAAGAAGTGTCCCACTGTTAATGAAGCTCGAAGAATGGCTGCGGGACGAGCGCTCCCGCCTGTCGCGCTCGGCCTCTGTCGCCAAGCCGATCGACTATATGCTCCGGCGGTGGGACCGCTTTGCCCGCTTCATCGAGGACGGCCGGATTTGTCTTACGAACAATGCCGCCGAACGGGCGCTGCGCGGTTTTGCCCTGGGCCGCAAATCCTGGCTGTTCGCCGGCTCCGAACGCGGCGCTGCCCGGGCGGCGGCCATGGCGACGCTGATCGTGACGGCGAAACTCAACGACGTCGATCCGCAGGCCTGGCTGGCCGACGTCCTCGCCCGCATCGCCGATACGCCGCAGAACCGGCTTCATGAACTGCTTCCGTGGCATTGGCAGCCCCGCCAGATGCTTATGGCCTCGGCCGCGTGAACAGCGCGCGGAACAGTTCCTCCGAACGCTGAAGACCTTCGTCCGTCAAGACCAAGGACTTAGCCTTGTTCACAGGGTCTGCAATCAGCCCCTTCCGATGCAGACGATCCGTCACATTCCAATCGAAGCTCTTCCAGGCGCATCGTTCATTGTGCAGCGTCAGCCAAAGCAGCGCCAAGACCGCATCATCGATCTTGTCCGTGTCGATCTCCATCCGCCCAGTCTAGCACGGATCGCGCGTCTGCCGCGGTCCAGACCGGATGCTTACATTGCTGGACAGAATCAGCAGGAGCGCATGCGCCAGTTTGGCAAGGTCGCCATCCCCCAGGCTGCGTTCATCGAAGCGCTGACGATGGGGGATTGGGGAGATCTGTCTAAGTGTCCGTTCCAAAAAGAGTTGAGTGATTTCAGCAGGTTGTGATTCCGTCGGATTTGCGAGATTCGATGGAGATCACGATGGCCTGGACTGAAATCACCCGTGCGCATTATGAGCGGCGTTGCGCCCGTTACGCAAGCGATCTGACCGATGCGGAGTGGGCGCTGATTGCGCCGATGATGCCGTCGGCGAACCGCATCGGCCGGCCGCGCAAGACGGACCTGCGCGAGGTCGTGAACGCACTTCTTTACCTCGCCTCGTCGGGCGGCGCGTGGCGATTGCTGCCGAAAGACTTCCCACCCTTTTCAACGGTGCAGAAGTACTTCTATCGCTGGCGTGAGGAGGGCCTGTTGCGGACCATCAGCAACAGCCTCGTCATGGCGGCGCGCGAGGCCGAGGGTCGGGAAGCGAGTCCGACGGCGGGCGTGATCGACAGCCAATCGGTCAAGACCACGGAAAGCGGCGGAATTCGGGGCTTCGACGCAGGAAAGAAGATCAACGGGCGCAAGCGTCACATCGTTGTCGACACCATCGGGCTGATGGTCGGTCTCGTCGTCCATGCCGCCGATATCCAGGACCGGGACGGCGCACCGGCTGCCCTCAAGACCATTCTCGAACGCTGGCCGTGGCTGCGACACGTCTTCGCCGACGGCGGCTATGCCGGGCCGAAGCTTAAGGGCGCGATGCAAAAGATCGGCACGTTCACCCTGGAGATCGTCAAGCGGACGGACAAAGCCAAAGGCTTCGAGGTCCTGCCGCGCCGCTGGGTCGTGGAGCGCACATTCGCATGGCTGGGGCGATGCCGCAGGCTGGCTAAGGACTGGGAGAAATCCATCGCCTCCGCAGAAGCCTGGTTATACGTCGCCCACATTCGCCTGCTCACACGCAGGCTCGCAAGAGCTTGATATCAAAACATCCTTTTGATTCAGGCTCTAAAAGGCTTGGCCTCAGCCAATAACTACTATTGGGTGCCCTCGATGGCGAGGATTTCCAGGAAACATGCAATAACAAAGTTTCGTATTTTTTGCTGTTCCTGGCCGAGTAGTGCCATAGACGCTTTCCATGCTAAAAAATATCTGCCCATCTCTGCCGGTGGCAAACCCACTATAGCCATTTTGAATGAAGTTGGTTACCGTTCCTTCCGATCTGTGTACATTGATGTAGCAAAGTTGATCGCATTCGGCCACAAGTTGGTCCGCAGTCGGTCGTTTATCTGGATCATATTCAAGGCATCTATCGACCATCGAAATTAGTTCCGACGCAAGCGGTTCGTACTGAGGATTCGCTTTCATAAAGGCAGGCCATGCTTTGCGTGTCTTGTTCCGCACATTTACGGCAGCATCCAAGAAAACCCCGAAAGGATATTCGCCTGTTAGAAGCCTGAACATCAACGCCCCGAGCGACCAAATGTCAGCCGGCGGTCCCGGATGATCACCTGGAGCCCGAAACATCATTTCTGGAGCCATATACGGTAAGGCTCCCTTAATCGTTCCTGAAGTTGAACGCGTCAAGTCACCCCCTCTTGCCGCCTCGTCGAGTAATCCCTCAGTTAGGGTCGCTATCCCGAAATCAGTAATTTTGAGCCTATGAAGATTCACACCAGGCTCAGCCATTATGTTGCTGGGCTTCAAATCGCGATGGACGACGCCTGCGTGGTGCGAAGCAGCAATCCCCTTCGACATGTGGTGCAGAATTCTTGCACTCAGGTGTGGATCCACAAGGCCGAAGCGAGCTAGCTTGTCCTCCAGTGTTTCACCAACGACATACTCTTCAATCAAAAAGAGTTTACCGTTCTCCTCGAAGTAGTCCAGGGTCTTCGCTACATTGTGGTGATTCACCCGAGCCGCAAGTATCGCGCTTTGAGAGAACCGCTTGTCTTGCTGGCCTGCCTGCGGCGTCTTAAGTGCGACCTCCATCTCCAACAACTTATCCATGGCTAGGTAGACGTCTTGCATACCCCCGCGTCCAACATGACGCTTAATCTCGTAGCGTCCGGAAATGACATCACTTGCGTTCACGGCATTGCCTCCGGATTGGAAACGTCGAAAGTGACAAACTTGCGCGCTCGCCCATCTCCAAAAGTGATAACGCAGCAGCCGGGAACAATATCCCCTACATTGATATCCGCATTGTTGAAGAAAACAGATCCGGTGACCGACGTTACCAAAAAATCCATTCCGTCATACTCGATGACAAGACCGCCGACACCAGGCGCATTGAGAGTTATTTTCCGGCTATTTTTATTAAGATGGTGCTGCCTTCCGTTCATTACTACCAATGCGCGATGCTGATCACGCAGCAGATGCCCAGCAAGCACCCCCTGGACCACTTCCATGTCGGGTCGCATTGAGGGATTTGGATTTAGGCAATTGAAAATGATGTCCCCAACATCAGCGGCCAGAGCGCCAATTATTGGGTTCAGCGTTGTCCGGCCAATTGGCTGAGGCGGTTCTTTTGCCAATCCTGTAGGTACAGAAGAACTGAGCAGTGCAAGGGCTGTTACTCCGAAGGCGTACGTATCAATTGACTTGCTAAAGCTTACGGTGGCCGTTCCCCACAATTCGGGCGCCATGAATACCGGCGTGCCAATGATGCTTCGGGTTTTAGCTTCCAATCCGGCAGTGCGCGCTAGCCCAAAATCAATGATTTTTATTACACCCTCTTTGTCAAGGCGAATGTTGCTTGGCTTGATATCTCGATGTATAATATTGGCGCCGTGTATGTCGCGAAGGCCACATGCAAGCTGCCACAAGATCTTAACGTACAAAAGATCGGAATTTAATTTTCCTACATCTAGGTTATCACCGTCTATAAACTCTAAGACAATAGCCCTCTCAAGGAAACCGCGGTCGGTTAGTTCAACGATATCGAAAAGTTGCACGACATGTTTTGATCGGAGCTTTGCTAAAGCCTTTTGCTCATCAACAAGGCGGCGTTGTTCTATCCCAGTTTGGAGGCGCTTAATGATTACTCGTCGTCGTAGATGAGTGTCGGTGCATTCAATAATTTCACCCATTCCCCCCGCCGCGACATTGCCGGTCGGTTCATAGCGATTAGCTATCATCATTTGTTTGCGCCGGGTTGCCAGATTGTTCTATCTCGATCTCAAACTGAATTTCTTTGGCGCCGTCTTTCGGCTTTTTCGGCTTCTTAGCTGTCGATCGGTTCCTTTGCTTATCTGTTTTTGTAGGTTGGGGAGCATCTCGGTCTAGCGGCGGCGATACCCGTTCTTGGGTAATATGCTCGGCTTGATCACGCTCATTTCGGCCTTCCTGGCGTAACCATAATGTCTGAAGGCTGCCAAATGGGTCCCAAAGCTGAATTCCCTCCACGTCCTTTGCGTCCAATGCGTATCGGAGTTCCGGAACATCTACGAGCGCGGATGACGCATTGTCCGAGCCACCAGACCACCGTGCCAGAGCAGCCAATCGATCCGTAGCTGCCTTGAGATCAGGCGCATTGTGCAGAATGTCGGTTAACGATTGATGGGAAACAAAGTGTATCCCATCGGTCGTAATAGCTATTCTTGATGCATCTCCTGGCACTTTTATGATGTGCGGCCGAATACCAGTGCCCATGCCCATGAACTGTAACAGCTCACGACCATGCCCCCCGACGGCTTCCGCAAGCGAATCGTCGACGGTAAGGCGCGATATGTTTTTACCAAAAGCGTAGACCCGGCTATCCCCTACATTTGCAACAAGTGGCTGTATATCGTGATCTATTAAAAATGCAGAAAGTGTGGCCCCGCCATTTCCGTTTGAGTAAGCAAAAACGCTGTCGTTCGCATGCAACACAGCGGCCATTGTTCGATCATCTAGTTGCTTATATCGGTAAAGCGTCAGCGCAAAGAAAAATGATGATAAAGCGATGGCAGCGCAACGGGCACCGTCGCGCATTCCACCCATGCCGTCAGCGACGGCAATGGCAATCAAGGGGCGTCCAGCGGAAGAACGTGCGGTAATCTTCATCGCTGCGACACGATCTTGGTTCTCGTGGCGTTGTAGTCCGATGTCGGTAGCCAATACGACGGGCAAGTCAAAGCATTGATTTACTGATCTTTCGGGTACTTTTCGGGAGAGCCAAGCTTCGATTTTTTCTTGGAACATTCCCCCTCCAAGTTTCCGGTGAATCCAGGTTTCTATATACATACCGCCAAGCAGGCCACCTCATTTGGCCTGCCAGAATCGCTGCGCCGACTGCGTCCTATCGGAAAACAAAGATATACAAAGCATGAGTCGGCTTTGCAAACCGAGTTGTCTAAGCCGTATCGAGCGTATTGCCACTCCGCTGTGCGCATTTCTTGCCCAAATTAGCCAATTCAGCTAATCTCTCTCCATGAAAACCCTCACTGCCACCGACGCCAAGAACCGATTCGGCGAACTGATCGACATGGCGCAGGCCGGGCCCGTCCGCGTGCAGCGGCAGGGCCGCGACGTGGCGGTGGTGCTGTCCCCGGAAGAATTCCGCCGTCTCTCCGAGGCTGCCAGCGGCAAGGTCAGCCCCGCCGTCCAGAAGCTGCACGCCGAAAGCGCGAAACGCTGGGCCAAGGTCTACGAGGCGCTGGCGAAATAGGTGGAATACCTCACCCTCGACGACGCGCTTTTTATCCATGCCGAGCAGTTGCGCCTGTTCGGCGGCGCTGAAGGCGTGCGCGACCTCGGCCTGATCGAATCCGCGCTGCTTCGCCCGCAGACCGGCTACTACGCCGACCTCATCGAGCAGGCGACGGCGCTGTGGGAAAGCCTGGCGATGAACCATGGCTTCGTCGACGGCAACAAGCGCGTCGCCTTCGCCTGCATGGACATCTTTCTCGGCCTCAACGGCGCGCGGCTGGAGGCCGAGCCGGACGACGTCATCGCGTTCATCTACCGCCACCTCGAAGCCGGCACCTTCCGCAAGCCGGTGCTGGAGGAATGGCTGCGCCGGCACGTCTCGCTTTCGTCATCCTAGGGCGAAGCAGGAGCGAAGCGACGTAGCGAAGACCCTAGGATCCATGCCGTACCATCGCGGCAGTGCTCCGGGGGGCGGAACAGTCGCTCACCTGCACCGCCGGCAGGCATGTTCGACGTTCCGGCATGGATCCTCGGGTCGAGCCCGAGGATGACGAAGGTGGGGAACGACACGGCGTTTCACCGCTCCCCAAAAAAAATTTCCACGCCTCTTTATCCACACCCCCCAACCCCTCCCGCATAATCCCCTCGTCCTTCCTGCCGGGAACGCTCCGGAGTCGTTCGAAAGCGGGGAAGGATCGGCGCCTCCGTTCCATGGCCGACGAAGCCGTGGGGCCGGGGAGGCTCTGCCCAATGGTTCCCCTCGGGACAATACGGTCCCGGCGTGCTGGAGGAGCACACAGGCCCGAAAAGCCGCAAGGTTTAAGGGCGCAGCGGAACGGGCGGGGACAGAAATCGCCGGACGGGCGGGTCGCGAGATCGCACATACATAAAAGATGAGCGATCCCGCGACCGCCCGTCTTCCCGGTCCTGAGCCTGCCGAAGGGCTTTCACCAACTCGGCCTCGCGGCGCGGGAACGGAGACGCTTGTGCAAAAAATCACCCCAGGAGCAAAACATGCCCGACGATAAACCCCAGCCGCTGCTCTCCCAGGCCGGCAACCCGTTCCCACCCCAGCTGACGCCGGTCTTCCTGGATATGAGGCCGGTGAACGGCGTGCCGCTCGAAAGGATGTGGCCGCGTCCGCTCAAGGAAGGAAAAAGACGGGCTGCAGGACCACGAAGGCTGCGTCACCACGAGCGAATATCTCTACGAGACGATCGAGCCGTACTGGCCGCGCTTCAAGCTGCGCCTCTGCCCGCGGACTGACGAGACCGACGCGCAATATGCGGCCTACCGGCGCGACATCGAGCACCATACGCTGGTCCACAGCGTCTATCTCGGCACGATGCAGCAGATCTGCACCGCGCTGGGCAACCACAAGGGCTGCGCCAGACGCGCCTGCCGCCGGCGCGGCCGCTGCTGCGGGCGTCGCGACGAGGACAGATACGCGATCTCCTTCGCCATTTTCCCGCCCTGCGTGCCGATCGACATCGACATCATCGAAACCTACCGCATGGCGGCGGTTGAGTTTCTGACGGCGGTGGTGCGGCAGTCGCCCGAACGGAAGCCGGACGACGGCGGAAACGGCGGTTGATGGGCGTGCGGTCCCGCCGATTGCCGCTTCCAAAACCCCCGGCCGCGTGCCAATCTCGCCGGCGCGGCCGGGTGGGCCGTTTCTTTGTTTTCGGGGGCTTATCATGAACTTTTCCGCCGTGGCGCGCCGCGCCGCATTTTCCGTTCGCCTGTGCGCGGCTGCCCTTCTCGGGCTTGCGGCGCTCGCCGGCTCGGCCACCGTCGCCGGCGCTGACGACGTCACCTTCGTCATGAACAACGGCCATCCCAATGCCGTGCGGGTCGAACTCTACAGCCAGGATCGCGACCATGTCTGGCCGGGCGGCGGCGAGGATTATTATCTCGACGATGGCGAAAGCAAGGAGATGTCGCTCGCCTGCGAGGCGGGCGAGTCCATCTGCTACGGCGCCTGGATCGACGGCGACGAAAACACCTACTGGGGCGTCGGCCCCAACAATGCGCAGACATGCGAAAATTGCTGCTACACCTGCGAGGGCGGCGAGACCGAGGAGATCAATCTGCTGCCGTGAGGCTCCTTTTCCTCGCCCCCGCGCAGCGGGGGAGAGGTGGTGAGCGAAGCGAACCGGAGAGGGGGCCAGCGCCAACCTGGTCCAAGCGGGCGGTGCTAGCCTGCCGGACGGCTATGGGCTAAGGGGCGCGGGAGAAAAATATCCACGCCCCTTGGAATGCCCTTTAGAATGACCGCCAGGAAAACACCGCCCGCCGCGCCGCTCTTCTTGGGCATAGACACCGGCGGCACCTACACCGACGCCGTGCTCTGGTCGGAGGCGGCGGGAGTGGCGGCGAAGGCGAAGTCGCTGACCACGCGGCACGATCTGGCGGTCGGCATTTCCGGCGCGGTCGGCGCCGTGCTGGAAAAGGCGAAGGTCGACCCGGCCGCCATCAAGCTGGTGTCGATGTCGACCACGCTCGCCACCAACGCCCTCGTGGAAGGGCAGGGCGGGCGGGTCGCGCTGGTCATGATCGGCTTTTCCGAAGCCGACCTCGCCCGCGACGGATTGAAGGCCGCGCTCGGCACCGACCCGGTGGTGTTCTGCGGCGGCGGCCACGATGTCCACGGCAACGCAAAGCCGCTTATGCTGGACGAACTGGAAGCGGCGCTGCCGGAACTGGCGAAAGGCGTCTCGGGCTTCGCCGTCTGCGCCTATTTCGCCACCCGCAACTCGGCCCACGAGATCGCCGCCCGCGATCTGATCCGCGAAAAGACCGGCCTCCCCGTCACCGCCAGCCACGAGCTTTCCGCCAAACTCGGCGGCCCGCGCCGCGCGCTGACCACGCTCCTGAACGCCCGCCTGATCTCCATGATCGACCGCCTCGTCGCCGCCACCGAAGGTTTTCTCGCCGACCGCAAGATAAAAGCCCCGCTCATGGTGGTGCGTGGCGATGGCGCTCTGGTCTCCGCCGCCTTCGCGCGCGCAAGGCCGATCGAGACCATTCTGTCCGGTCCCGCCGCCAGCCTCGTCGGCGCCCGCCACATGACCGGCCTCGAAGACGCCGTCGTGTCCGACATTGGCGGCACGACCACCGACGTCGCGGTGCTGGACAAGGGCCGGCCGCGGCTCGATCCGGAAGGCGCCACCGTCGGCGGCTATCGCACAATGGTCGAGGCGGTCGCCATGCGCACCTTCGGCCTCGGCGGCGATTCCGAAATTTCGCTGGAGGATGGCGGGCTGCGCCCGCGCCTTCTGCTCGGCCCCCGCCGCCTCGTGCCGCTGGCGCTCGCCGGCATGATGCATGGCGAGGTGGTCACCGGCCAGCTCGAACGGCAGCTGCGCGCGCCCAATCCCGGCCGCATGGATGGCCGCTTCGCGATGCGAACCGGCGTGCCGGAGCGGCTGGCCGCCGGCCTATCGGGACCGGAATCCAAACTTTACGAGGCAATCGGCGCTCAGCCTCTGCCGCTCGATACCCTGCTCACGTCCAATGCGCAGAATGCGACCCTCAACCGCCTAGTCGCGCGTGGTCTCGTCCATGTCGTGGGCTTCACGCCGTCGGACGCCGCCCACACGCTCGGCAAGCAGGCGAACTGGGACGCCGTTGCCGCCCGCCTTGGCGCGGAGCTCTTCGCCCGCAAGCGCGACGGCCGCGGCCAGCCGATCGCGGCGAGCCCGGAGGCTCTCTCCGAACGCGTGCTGGCCGCGCTCACCCGCTGGTCGGCCGAGGCGATCCTCGAAACCGCCTTCGCCGAGGACGGCCTGGATGGCGCGGCGACAGTAGCTCATGCGCTTGTCCAGCGCTCGGTCGACGGCCATGAAGGCATCGCCCGGCTCACCGTCGCGCTGGATCGTCCGGTGATCGGCCTCGGCGCATCCGCCCGGCTGCATTATGCCGGGCTGCCGCAACTGGTCGGCAATGAATGCATCGTGCCGGAGGATACGGATGTCGCCAATGCGCTCGGCGCCGTCGTTGGCCAGGTCCGCGTCTCGGCCGAGGCCGGCGTCAGCCAGCCCAAGGAGGGGCTGTTCCGCGTCTCGTCTGGCGACACCGTGCGCGACTTTGCGAGCGAGGCCGAGGCGATCGCGGTCGCGGAAGCCGATGTGCGCGAGATCGCCGCTTGGCGCGCCAGGGCCGCCGGCACCGACACGGCCGAGATCGAGGTGCTGCGCGAGTTCCGCACCTCGACGGTGGAAGGCCAGCGTATGTTCATAGAGGCGCAGATTCTCGCTGTCGCCACCGGCCGCCCGCGCATCGCGGTGTAGGCCGGCGGATTTGTCCACGGGGTGCGATCCCCGCGTTATCCTGTACGTATCCGGAACTTAGGGTGAATTGACCCGTTCCGCCCGGCATGGTCAAAGGCGCGAAAATGAAGCCCCGACGCCTTTTTGGAGAAGAAACGATGACGGATCTGGTCGAGGTCGCCGGCTTGCGAATTGCGCACCCGCTGCATGATTTTGTGGCGCGCGAAGCGTTGCCGGGCACGGGGATCGACCCCAATGCCTTCTGGGCCGGCTTTTCCGCGATCGTCCACGATCTCGCCCCGAAAAACCGCACTCTTCTGAAAAAGCGCGACCATATCCAGGAGCGCATCGACCTCTGGTACCGGGAAAACGGCGCGCCGGTCGACATGGCCGCCTACAGACGGTTCCTTGAAGAGATCGGCTATCTCCTGCCCGAGGGGCCGGATTTTCCCGTGACGACGGAAAATGTCGATCCGGAAATCGCCGTCGTCGCCGGGCCGCAACTGGTCGTGCCGGTTATGAATGCGCGCTATGCGCTGAACGCCGCAAATGCGCGCTGGGGCTCGCTCTACGACGCGCTTTACGGAACCGATGTGATCTCCGAGGAAGGCGGCGCCGAAAAGGGCAAAGGCTACAATCCGGCGCGCGGGGCGAAAGTCATCGCCTGGGCGCGAAAATTCCTGGACGATGCAGCCCCCATTGAGGGCCCTTCGTGGAGCGCGGTGACGAGGCTCGAAGTGGCGGACGGCGCGCTAGTGCTCGGCGCCGGCACGCCCGCCCAGCGTTCGGTCGGCGACGGCGAGGAAGAGCTGCAGCAGATCGCGCTTGCCGACCCAACGCAGTTTGCCGGCTACCGAGGTGAACCGGATTCCCCTTGGCGATCCTGCTGAAGAAAAACGGCCTGCACATCGAGATCGTCATCGACCGCAGCAGCGCGATCGGCAAGGCCGATCCCGCCGGCATTTCCGACGTGATCCTGGAATCGGCACTGACCACCATCCAGGACTGCGAGGATCTCGGTCGCGGCCGTCGATGCCGAGGACAAGGTCCTCGCCTACCGCAACTGGCTAGGCCTGATGAAGGGCGACCTGGAGGAAGAGATCGAGAAGGGCGGCAAGACCTTCGTTCGCAAGCTCAATCCGGACCGGACTTACACCGCGCCAGGCGGCGGCGAGCTGACGCTGCCCGGCCGCTCGCTGATGCTGGTGAGGAACGTCGGCCACCTGATGACCAATCCGGCGATCCTCGACCGGGATGGCAACGAGGTTCCGGAAGGCATCATGGATGCGATGATCACCAGTCTCATCGCGCTGCATGATGTCGGTCCGAACGGCCGGCGGAAAAATTCGCGCGCCGGATCGATCTATATCGTCAAGCCGAAGATGCATGGGCCCGAGGAAGTAGCCTTCGCTGTCGAGATATTTTCGCGCGTCGAGACGGTTCTCGGCATGGCGCCCAACACACTCAAGATGGGCATCATGGACGAGGAGCGCCGCACCACGGTCAATCTGAAGGAATGCATCCGCGCGGCCAAGGAGCGGGTGGTGTTCATCAACACCGGCTTCCTTGACCGCACCGGCGACGAGATCCACACCTCGATGGAAGCCGGCCCGATGATCCGCAAGGGCGACATGAAGCAGGCCGCATGGATTTCTGCCTATGAGGCCTGGAATGTCGACATCGGGCTCGAATGCGGCCTTTCCGGCCACGCCCAGATCGGCAAGGGCATGTGGGCGATGCCCGACCTGATGGCGGCCATGCTCGACCAGAAAATCGCGCATCCCAAGGCCGGCGCGAATACGGCCTGGGTGCCGTCGCCGACTGCGGCCACGCTGCATGCGACGCATTATCACAAGGTCGACGTGCAGGCGGTGCAGGAAAGTCTGAAAAGCCGGCCCAAGGCGAAACTCGACGACATCCTTTCCGTGCCGGTCGCCGTTCGGCCGAACTGGACGCCTGACGAAATCCAGCACGAACTCGACAATAACGCGCAAGGTATTCTCGGCTATGTGGTGCGCTGGATCGATCAGGGCGTCGGCTGTTCGAAAGTGCCCGACATCAACGATGTCGGCCTGATGGAGGACCGCGCTACGCTCCGGATTTCCTCGCAGCACATCGCCAACTGGCTGCATCACGGCGTCTGCACCGAAACGCAGGTGATGGAGACGATGAAGCGCATGGCCGATGTGGTCGACCGCCAGAACGAGGGCGATCCGCTCTACCGGCCGATGGCGCCCAACTTCGACAATTCGATCGCCTTCCTCGCCGCCTGCGATCTCGTCTTCAAGGGCCGCGCCCAGCCCAACGGCTACACCGAGCCGGTGCTGCATGCGAGGAGGCTGGAACTGAAGGCTGCGGAGCGGGCGGGGTGAACTCCAGAAATTTAGCTGGAAGCGGAACGACCGTGGTGCGCCAATTCGGGCGGCTCTGCGTGGACGGAGATGTTTTGCCCGGTTTTATACCTGCGGTCGCGCGCACCAAATCTGCGCGTGTGCCATGAAACTCCTCGCAATCGATTGCTCGGCAAGCCTCTGCGCCGCCTGCATCTATGACGCGCAGACCGACAAGGAACTCGGCCGCGCCGTGCTCGACCTCGGTAAGGGCCACGCTGAGCAACTGATGACCGTGGTTGGCCATGCGCTGAAAGAAGCCGGAATCGCCTTCCCTGACCTCGGCGCGGTCGCCGTTTCGGTCGGACCCGGCTCCTTCACCGGCGTGCGCGTCGGCGTCTCGGCCGCGCGCGGCTTCGCGCTGGCGCTTAAAATCCCGGCGATCGGCGTCACCACGCTGGAGGCGCTTGCCGCCGAGTCGCGGGACAAATTCGGCACACGCAATGTCCTCAGCGCGCTCGATGGCGGTCGTGGCGAAATCCAGGCAGCCGTTTACGATGGATTGGGAGGGATGCTGTATGCTCCGGCGGTGATAACATTGTCGCAGGCGGCGGAATTGGCGACGGAATTCTCACCCGTGCTCGCAGGCACGGCTGCGAAGGTGATCGCGGACGCGGTTCCGTCGCAGGCGTTCGACACCGGGCCGCTCAGCGCCACCGCCGACATCGCGGTCTATGCGCGCGTCGCCGCGAAGAAGGGTGCTGACGGCCAGAAGCCGGCGCCCGTCTATCTGCGCGAGCCGGACGCCAAGCCTCAGGCGGGCTTCATCCTGCCGAGGAGCGGTGGCTAGCCATGCGCTTCCCCTTTATTCCGCCGCGCCGCAGGGATTATTCCCTGGAGCCGCTCACCGTCGCCGACAGCGCGGCGGTAGCCGCTCTGCACCAGGAGGATTTCGTGCGGCCCTGGTCCGACGGCGAATTCGAGGCGCTGCTCGAACAGGACACAGTCTTTGGCTATGCGGCGCGCGAGGTCGGCCATGGAAACGAGCAGCCGGTCGGCTTCTTGCTGGCGCGGCTGGTCGCGGGAGAGGCCGAAATACTGACTGTCGCGGTCGCTCGCGCGCACCGCCGGCAGGGGCTCGGCTGGCAATTGCTCGACGCCGTGCTGCGCGAACTGCACGCGCAGCGCGCCGAGGCGCTGTTCCTCGAAGTCGACGAAACCAATATCGGCGCGATCGCGCTTTACCGGCGCATGGGGTTCCGCGAGGTCGGCAAGCGGCCGGGCTATTATCAGTCCGATCGAGGCGCGCTCGTCATGCGCCGCGACCTTCGCTAGCCGGTAGTCTTTGCGGGGGAAAGGCGGCGATGATCGGCAGGATCCGCATGTTTGTCGCGCTGCTGTTCGTCGCCATATCGACGCTCGTTCTCGTGCCGCTTCAGCTTCTTTCGATGAAGACGGGACTCTATCGCGAAAACCTGGTCCTGCGGATCTGGCACCGGATGATCCTCGCCGCGCTCGGATTCCGGGTCCATGTGAGCGGCGCGATGGCGGAAAAGCGTCCGCTCCTGATCGCGTCCAACCATGTTTCCTGGACCGATATCATGGTGCTCGGCTCCATAGTCGATGTCTCCTTCATCGCGAAATCCGAAATGGCCGGCTGGCCGCTGATCGGCGGCCTGTCCAGGCTTCAGCGCACGGTGTTCATCGAGCGCGAGCGCAGGCGCAAATCCGGCGAGCAGGCGAGCGAGATCGCCGCGCGTCTCGCGCGAAACGATGTGATGGTGCTGTTTGCCGAAGGCTCGACCGGCGACGGCAATCTGCTGCTGCCGTTCAAGAGCACGCTTTTCGGCGCGGCGGCGATGGCGATAAGCGAAGGCGCCGTCGAGCATGTGTTCATCCAGCCGGTGGCGATCGTCTATACAAGGCTTCATGGCTTGGCCATGGGCCGCCAGCACCGTCGCGTCGCGGCATGGATCGGCGACCAGGATCTGGCGCCGCATATCGGCGAACTGCTCGCCGAGGGCGCTGTCGACGTGGAAGTCCGCTTCGGCGAGCCTATCGAATTTTCGGCCGGAACGAGCCGCAAGGCAGCCGCAAAGCTTGTCGAGCAGCGCGTCTCCGCAATGATGCAGGAAGCGCTACGCAGCCCGCGCTGAACGGATGCAGGCAGAATCGTCTGTTTTTTGCCGCCGAAAAGCGTTAGAAGCCGCCGCATGGACTTGAATGACATCTCCCTACCGATGGCGGACACTCTGCCGGACGAGGCCGTCGCGGCTTCTCCGGCGGCGAAGAAGGTTTTTGTCAAAACCTACGGCTGCCAGATGAATGTCTACGATCTGCAGCGCATGACCGATGCGCTGGCGGCCGACGGCTATTCCCCGACGAGCGAGATCGGCGACGCCGACCTCGTGCTGCTCAACACCTGCCACATTCGCGAAAAGGCGGCGGAAAAGGTCTATTCCGAACTCGGCCGCATCCGCGAACTCAAGGCTGAGCGGGCGGCTTCCGGTCACGAGATGCTGATCGGCGTCGCCGGCTGCGTCGCCCAGGCGGAGGGCCGCGAGATCATCCGCCGCGCGCCGGCCGTCGACCTGGTGATCGGGCCGCAGACCTATCACCGGCTGCCGGAGGCGCTGAAGCGCGCCCGCGGCGGCGAAAAGATCGTCGAGACCGACTACGCGCTCGAGGACAAGTTCGAGCACCTGCCGAATACGGCGCGGGCGGAGATCATCAAGCGCGGCGTGACCGCGTTTCTGACCGTGCAGGAGGGCTGCGACAAGTTCTGCACCTTCTGCGTGGTGCCTTATACGCGCGGCTCGGAAGTTTCGCGCCCTGTGGCCCAGATCGTCGCCGAGGCCGAAAGGCTGGCGGAAGCCGGCGTTCGTGAGGTGACGCTGCTCGGCCAGAACGTCAATGCCTGGCATGGCGAGGGGCCGGACGGCGGTGAGTGGGGCCTCGGCCGGCTTCTGTTCCGCCTCGCCCAGATCCCCGGCCTGGCGCGCCTTCGCTATACGACCAGCCACCCGCGCGACATGGATGATGCGTTGATCGCCGCGCATCGCGACCTGCCAGCGCTGATGCCCTATCTGCACCTGCCGGTGCAATCCGGATCGGACCGCATCCTGAAGGCGATGAACCGCCGGCACACGGCCGCCGACTATCTGCGCCTGATCGAGCGCATTCGCGCCGCCCGGCCCGATATCGCCATGTCCGGCGATTTCATCGTCGGGTTTCCGGGCGAGACGGACGAGGATTTCGAAGCGACGATGCAACTCGTCCGCGACGTGCGGTACGCGCAGGCGTTCTCGTTCAAATATTCGCCGCGGCCGGGCACTCCGGGCGCGGAAATGAAGGCTCAGGTCGCCGAGGACGTGAAGGACGAGCGCCTCCAGCGTTTGCAGGCGCTGTTGATGGAACAGCAGGGCAATTTCGCCGTTAGCCTTATCGGCAGGACAATCGATGCGCTGATCGAGAAGCCCGGACGCCAGCCCGGCCAGATCGTCGGCCGGTCGCCATGGCTTCAGCCGGTTATTCTTGATGAAACGGCCGGCGAAATCGGTGACATTGTAAAGGCGCGAATCATCAGGGTTGGACAAACCAGCCTGTTCGCGCAGCCGGCTTGAACGGCACGGATGAGGAGAGACGGTTGAGCGCTACCGCAGACCTGAAGAACGTGCCCTCCGGGGCTTCGGACATGGCGCACATCGTACTGACCTTTGACAACAACAAGCTTGCCAGCGCCCTTTACGGCCAGTTCGACGAGAATCTGGCGCGGCTTGAGCAGAAGCTCGGCGTCGACATCAATTCGCGCGGCAATCAGGTCACCATCAAGGGCAGTTCTTCCGTGGCCGAGCAGGCGCGCCGGGCGCTCGACCATCTCTACGGCATCCTGCAGAAGGGGGCCGACATCGGCCAATCCGACGTCGACGGCGCGGTCAGGATGGCGGTCGCCGCCGATGACCAGCTGACGCTGCCGACGCTGGAGCGAAAAGGCAAGATGGCCGCCGCGCAGATCGCGACGCGCAAGCGCACCATCTATGCCCGCTCGCTCAACCAGGACGCCTATATGCGCGCGCTGGAGCGGTCCGAACTGGTGTTCGGCATCGGCCCCGCGGGCACCGGCAAGACTTATCTGGCGGTCGCCCACGCGGCCATGCTGCTCGAGCGGGGGTTGGTCGAGCGCATCATCCTGTCGCGGCCGGCGGTCGAGGCTGGCGAGCGCCTCGGCTTCCTGCCCGGCGACATGAAGGAGAAGGTCGACCCGTATCTGCGGCCGCTTTACGACGCACTCTACGACATGATGCCAGCCGACAAGGTCGAGCGGGCGATCACCGCCGAGGTCATCGAGATTGCGCCGCTGGCCTTCATGCGCGGGCGCACGCTGGCGCATGCCGCCGTCATCCTCGACGAGGCGCAGAACACCACGCCGATGCAGATGAAGATGTTCCTGACGCGTCTCGGCGAGAATTCGCGCATGATCGTCACCGGCGATCCGACGCAGATCGATCTGCCGCCCAACACCAAGTCGGGGCTGGTGGAGGCGCTGCGCATCCTTGACGGCGTTACCGGCGCGGTAACGGTTCGCTTCAACGAAACCGACGTGGTCCGCCATCCGCTGGTCGCCGAGATCGTCAAGGCCTATGACCGCGACGGCAAGATCGCGCGTGGCCTCGACGTGTCGGAACACTGACCGGCCGGAAGTCATGAGCGGAAATTCCAATGGAAGGGGCACGCCGGCGCCGCTTCCGGTCGAGATCGATCTGCTGGTCGAGGGCGGCGACTGGGCGCCCGAAGCAGAGCTCGAAGCCATCGTCCGCGAGGCGGTTGCAGCGGCCATGTCCGAAACGGGCGCGGTTGCCAAAGAGGGCACCGAACTTAGCGTCGTCTTCTCCGACGACGAACATATAAGGGAGCTCAACGCGCAGTGGCGAGGCAAGGACAAGCCCACCAACGTCCTGTCCTTCCCGGCCTTTATGCCGAAGCGCGGCGCTCCTCTTCCGCCGCTGCTCGGCGACATTGTGCTGGCCGCCGAAACCGTGATCCGCGAGGCGGCACTGGAAGGCAAGGCCGTCCGGCATCATATTACGCATCTCGTGATCCATGGCTTCCTGCACCTGTTGGGTTATGATCACGAGACCGGCGAAGAGGCGGAAGAGATGGAGGCAGTCGAGCGCAGGGCGCTCGCAAGGCTTGCCATTCCCGATCCCTACGCGTAACAAAGACCGATAACCGACGGACGAAAATGAACGAGATACCCGAGACCGCCGCGAGAAACGAAGCCGGCGGTATCCAGTCGCCATCCGACAGCGCCGAAGACGGACCTAGTCCCAGTACGGCCTATGGCGTCCCCGCGCCCGAACCTGCCACCGATCGCCCGTCCCTGTTATGGCGGCTCGCCAGCCTTTTCAGGTCCCGCAACGGATCGAGCCTCCGCGAGGACCTGACCGACGCGCTTGCCGAGATCCACACGGACGCCGACTCCTTCTCGCCCGCCGAACGGGCGATGCTCAACAACATCCTGCGGCTGCGCGAGGTGCGGGTCGAGGACGTGATGGTGCCGCGCGCCGATATCGAGGCGGTCGAAATCACCACCACGCTCGGCGAGCTCATGGTCCTGTTCGAGCAGTCGGGCCATTCGCGCATGCCAGTCTATGCCGAGACGCTCGACGATCCGCGCGGCATGGTCCACATCCGCGACGTGCTTGCCCACATCACCAAGCTCGCCCGCGTCCGGAAAGGCCGGCAGCCGAAGAAGCCCGCGCCGGTGCAGCTCGATTTCGCCAATGTCGATCTTTCCCGCACCATCGGCGAGCTGAACCTGATCCGAACCGTCCTGTTCGTGCCGCCTTCGATGCTGGCTTCGGACCTGATGGCCCGCATGCAGGCCTCGCGCACCCAGATGGCGCTGGTTATCGACGAATATGGCGGCACTGACGGGCTCGTCTCGTTGGAAGACATCGTCGAGATGGTGGTGGGCGACATCGAGGACGAGCATGACGAGGACGAGCCGCTGATCACCGAAACCGGCGACGGCGTCTTCGTGGTCGACGCCAAGGCCGAGATCGACGACGTCGCCAAGATGATCGGCAACGACTTCGCCGCCGGCGAGCACGGCGAATATGTCGACACGATCGGCGGCATGATCTTCAACACGCTGGGCCGGGTGCCCGCGCGGGGCGAAGTCGTGCAGGCGATCCCGGGCTTCGAGTTCCACGTGCTGGACGCCGACCCGCGCCGGGTCAAGCGTGTCCGTATCGTCAACGTACAGAAGAGCGATCGTCGCCGCCGCGCGATAAGAGCGGAGCAGGCCTGACGCGCGGTACCATCGCGGCGCGCCACAGCCAGCAGCCCTCATAGCTTGTCGAACCCTCATTGTGAGCTTGTCGAACCACGAGGGCGCCTGCGAAACGTCGTTACTCGCCGTGATCCGCATCGACCTCGATGTGCCGCAGCGCCATCACAGCTGCAACGGCGGCCGCCAGCGCGACCGCCACGCTGATTGCGGCCGTCATCTGTAGCCCCTGAGTGAAGGCGTCGCGCGCCGCCTCAAGCAGCGGTCCCGCCAGCTCGGCTGCCAGGCTTTCGGCCACTCCGACGGCGCCGCCAAGTGTGTCCCTGGCGGTCTCGACCAGATCCGGCTGGATGCCATTCGGCAGGTCGGCCGCCATGCGGCTGCGGTAGATCGCCGTGCCGACGCTGCCGAGCACCGCGATGCCGAGAGCGCCGCCGAATTCCGAGCCGGTCTCCGACAGCGCGGCGGCGGAGCCAGCCCTTTCCGGCGGCGCGGCGCCGACGATCATGTCGGTCGCGAGCGTGATTACCGGGGCCAGGCCCATTGAGAATATGATCGACGCGGTCACCAGAACCGCCAATCCGTAGTCGCCGGCGATCTGGGTCATCACGCCGAAACCCACGGCCGCGGCGGCAAGGCTCGCGCCCATCACATAGGCGGGGCGGACCCTGCGCAGGATCGTCGGCGTCGACATGGTGACGGCGATGAAGCCGATGGTCGACGGCAGCGACCAGAGGCCCGCCTGCAGCGGCGGCAGACCGATCACCAGTTGCAGATACTGCGCCATGAACAGGAACGAACCGAAGAAGACGAAGAATACCGAAATGTTTACCCCGAGCGCAGTGCTGAAGGCCGCGCTCCGGAAAAGCTCAAGGTCTATCAGCGGATCGGCGAGCCTTCGCTGACGCCGCACGAAAACCAGGCCGATCGCCACGCCGGCCAGGATCGAAAGGGCGGGCAGCCACCCGAAGCCGTTTTCGGCGGTCTGCTTGAGGCCGAATATAACTGCCAGTACCGACACGAGCGACAGGGCGGCGCTGGCAAGATCGAGCCGCCCGGCTTCCGGATCGCGGTATTCGGGCAGAAGGACCGGACCGAGGACGAGCAGCAGCGCCATGACCGGAACGGCTATCAGGAAAACCGAACCCCACCAGAAATATTGCAGCAGGATGCCGCCGACCAGCGGCCCGAGCGCCCCGCCGACAGAAAAGCTGGTGATCCACACGCTGATGGCGACCGTGCGCTGGCTCGGATCGAGGAACATGTTGCGGATCAGCGATAGCGTCGAGGGCGCCAGCGTCGCGCCGGCGACGCCGAGCATTGCCCGCGCCGCAATCAGCATCTCGGCGCTCGTGGAGAAGGCGGCGAGCACCGAGGCCAGGCCGAAGGCCACAGCGCCGATCAAAAGCAGCCGTCGGCGGCCGATCCGGTCGCCCAGCGTGCCCATGGTGATGAGCGACCCGGCGATCATGAAGCCGTAGATGTCGACGATCCACAGCAACTGCGAGGCGCTGGGCGCGAGGTCCTCGCTGAGCTGCGGCACGGCGAGGTTGAGAACCGTCAGGTCCATGGAATAAAGCATGCAGGGAAGCGCGATGATTGCGAGGCCGATCCATTCGCGTCGCGTTGCCTGCGGTTCGGCTGCCAAGGCAGTCATGACAAGTCTCCGTGCCCGTCGCGGGCGCTCGTGTTTCGGGCCGCGTCGGCCCGCCGTGGCGGATGCACTCACCTATAGACGTTTGAGCGAGGCACAAACCGACACACGATGCGGAAAAAGCCATCGCTACTCCACGGCTAAGGACGTCGAACCCGCACCGCCATCGGATCGTGAGCGACACAATCGCACATGTCTGCTGACAACTCTCTGTCAGCAGAGGGCGCGCCACGCCGGATGCTCGGGAGCAGCCCCAGCTGGCGGGTTTGGAGCAAATGGCTCGTCCTGTTAGAAAGTTGCTCGCGTGATTCTGGCGACGAGGGGCTGTGCATGGAGCGCCTGGCAGGGCGGATTATCTTGCTGTGGGGATGGCGTCGCGCCCTGACGGCGTTCCTGGCCGGCGCGTTCGCCGTGCTGGGCCAGGCCCCATACGATTTTTTTGCGGCCTGCTTTGTCTCTTTTCCTGTGCTGGTCTGGCTGCTCGACGGGGCTGCCGTTTCCGGGCCTGCGGGGCTGTTGCGGCGTCTTGCTCCTGCCTTTGCGGTCGGCTGGTGGTTCGGCTTCGGCTATTTCCTCGGCGGGCTCTGGTGGATCGGCAGCGCGCTGCTTGTCGAAGCTGACAGCTTCGCCTGGGCTTTGCCGCTGGCGGTGATCGGCATTCCGGCCTTGATGGCGTTCTTCTATGGCTTTGCGGTCGCGCTGGCCCGGCTGTTCTGGAGCAACAACATAGGCCGCATCGCTGCGCTGGCATTCGGCTTCGGCATCTCCGAATGGCTGCGCATGGTTCTGTTCACCGGATTTCCCTGGGCCGCCATCGGATATGCGGCCATGCCCGTGCCCATGCTCATGCAGAGCGTCTCGGCGGTCGGGCTGATCGGCATGAACGCGCTCGCTGTGTTCGTGTTCGCGATGCCTGCCTTGCTCGCGGGAAACCGTGGCGCCCGGCTGGGCCTGGCGCTTGCGGTGCTGATCGTAGCCGCCCACGTCGCCTTTGGATATTGGCGGCTTTCGGCGCCATTGGGGCCTCCGGAGCGCACACTGGCCGTCCGCATCGTCCAGCCGTCGATATCCATGAACGAGAAGTGGGATGCAGCCGTCCAGGATCGTGTGTTCGGATCGATCGTCGAACTGAGCGCCGGGCCGCCGCAGGACGCTTCCTTCAAGCCGCAATTCATCCTGTGGCCGGAAACGTCGGTGCCCTTCCTGTTCACCGACAGGCCGGACGCCTTGGCGGCGCTGGGCCAAATGTTGTCGGATGGACAGGTTCTGATCGCCGGGGCCGTGCGTTCCGAAGGCGCCGGCGGCAAGGAAGGCACGCGCTATTACAATTCTGTGGTGGCCATTGACGAAGGCGGCGAGATCGTCGACGCAGTCGACAAGATCCATCTCGTCCCATTCGGCGAGTACCTGCCCTTCGCGGACTGGCTCGGCAGGCTCGGGCTGGAAAAACTCGTTGCCGGCCCGATGGATTTCACCGCCGGTGCCAGCAGGCACCCGATCACTCTTCCGGGCGACATCCGCGCACTGCCATTCATTTGTTATGAAATAATTTTTCCGGACCTGGTGGCAGTTGACGTTGGGTCAACAGATATTATTGTGAATGTCACAAATGATGCGTGGTTTGGCGACACGCCCGGCCCGTATCAGCATTTCCGGCAGGCTCAGGTCCGTGCCGTGGAGACAGGGCTACCGCTCGTGCGCGCCGCCAATACCGGGGTTTCCGGCGTGATCGACCAGAGGGGGAGAGTGGTCGATGCATTGGCGATCGATGTACGGGGAGTGGTCGATGTGACCATCCCGTTCCACGATCCTGACACAATGACCCGCTTTCCCTTCCGCCTTATCGGTGTAGGAATTCTGCTCGGCTTCGCCGCCTTCGCTTTTGGCGCGAAATTGCGTCAGAGGCTACGCGCGAATTGACAGGACGTATATTAGAAACTCATACTGTAAGCATTGCATAGCCTGTGGACTGTCATCTGAAGGGGAGTGCCCGGCGCCAGAGAGATGAAACGAATTTAATTAGCCGGGAGACGGCGAGGACCAAATGGTTGACAAGGAAAACAAGAAAAAACCGAATCCGACCGATGTTCACGTAGGGAGCAGAATCCGCCTCCGCCGAAACATGCTGGGTATGAGCCAGGAAAAATTGGGCGAAAGCCTAGGCATAACGTTCCAGCAGATCCAGAAATATGAGAAGGGCACCAACCGGGTCGGCGCGAGCCGCCTCCAGGCGATCGCCAATGTTCTCGGCGTTCCGGTCTCCTTCCTCTTCGAGGACGCGCCCGGCCAGGCGCCGGCCTCGGGCAAGGGCTTCGCCGAAGACCACCCGGCGAATTTCGCCCTCGATTTCTGCAGCAGCACGGAAGGCCTGCAGCTCAACAGGGCCTTCGTGAAGATCCAGGACGTCAAGGTGCGCCGCAAGGTCATAGAACTGGTCAAGGCGCTGGCCGTCGACGACGCCGAATAGCCTCGCTGCCGGCCGGCAGGGAGGTCCTGATCGCCGAAGGGCCGGGGGCGAGCCGGCCACACGCCGAAACCGAGGCTCGGCGGATTAGGGCACGCTGTGTCTTGACGAATGGCACGCCGCTTCGCTAACACCTTTCCCGCTCGAACTCGGCATTCTGCCGACGACGCCTTCAAGAGGGGACACCCGTGACGCGGCAGAATTATCTTTTTACCTCGGAATCGGTTTCCGAGGGCCATCCCGACAAAGTTTGCGACCGCATTTCCGACGAGATCGTCGATCTGGTCTATCGCGAAGCCAAGAAGGCCGGCATGGACCCATGGGATGTTCGCGTCGCCTGCGAGACGCTGGCGACCACCAACCGCGTCGTGATCGCGGGTGAGGTGCGGGTTCCACCGACCCTTCTCAAGACGGGCAAGGACGGCAAGCTGATCGCGGACGCCAAGGGCAATCCGATCGTCAACCCCTCCAAGTTCCGCTCCGTCGCCCGGCGCGCCATACGCGACATCGGCTACGAGCAGGACGGCTTCCACTGGAAGACCGCCAGGATCGACGTGCTGCTGCACGGCCAGTCGGCCGACATCGCGCAAGGCGTCGACAGGGCTGCCGGCGCCAATGCGGAAGGCGCTGGCGACCAGGGCATCATGTTCGGCTATGCCTGCCGCGAGACGCCGGAACTAATGCCGGCGCCGATCTACTACAGCCACAAGATCCTGGAAGTGCTTTCGGCGGCGCGCCGCACCGGCATTGGCGACGTCGGCAAGCTTGGGCCCGACGCCAAGAGCCAGGTGACGGTCAGTTATATCGACGGCAAGCCGACCTCGGTCACGTCGATCGTGCTCTCGACACAGCATCTCGACGAAAGCTGGGACTCCAAAAAGGTCCGCCAGGTCGTCGAGCCGTATATCCGCGAGGCGCTGGGCGATCTGGAGATAGCGCCTAACTGCCAGTGGTATATCAATCCCACGGGCAAGTTCGTCATCGGCGGACCCGACGGCGACGCCGGCCTGACCGGCCGCAAGATCATCGTCGACACCTATGGCGGCGCGGCCCCGCATGGCGGCGGCGCGTTTTCGGGCAAAGACACCACCAAGGTCGACCGCTCGGCAGCCTACGCCGCGCGTTATCTCGCCAAGAACGTGGTCGCAGCCAAGCTAGCTGACCGCTGCACGATCCAGCTTTCCTACGCGATCGGAGTCGCCCAGCCGCTGTCGGTCTATGTCGACCTGCACGGAACCGGAAAGGTCGAGGCTGCGGTGCTGGAACGGGCGCTGCGCGAGGTGATGGACCTGTCGCCCTCGGGCATTCGCCGCCATCTCGACTTGAACAAGCCGATCTACGCCAAGACGACTGCCTATGGCCATTTCGGCCGCAAGCCGGGCGGCCGCGACGGTTCGTTCTCGTGGGAAAAGACCGATCTGGTCAAGGCGATCAAGGAAGCAGTGATCGTCAAGGAGCCGGTCGCAGCCTGACCCGATGAACGGCGAGCGCCGCGAACGGTCCACCGAAGGGTTCTTCGGCCGGCGTCATGGCAAGACAATCCGGCCTTTCCAGGCCGCCGCCCTGGCGGCGGGTCTGGAAAGATACAGGATCGATCTGGAAAAGCCTGCTCCGGGCGACCTCCGCACGCTGTTTCCGGCGGAAGTGTCGAAGCTCAGGCTCGAGATAGGCTTCGGCGGCGGCGAGCATCTTCGCCACGCCGCTGCCGACGACCCGGATACCGGCTTCATCGGGGTCGAGCCGTTCGTCAACGGCCTGGCCAAGATGATGGTGGCGCTGGACCGGCAGCCGCTCGCCAATCTGCGCATCTATGACGACGACGCGACCCGGGTGCTCGACTGGCTCCCGCCGGCCTCGCTCGACGGCATCGACCTCTTCTATCCCGATCCGTGGCCGAAGCGGCGGCACTGGAAACGCCGCTTCGTCAGCCCGGCCAATCTCGACCGCTTCGCTCGCGTGCTCAAGCCGGGCGGCAGCTTTCGCTTTGCCTCCGATATTGACGACTACGTCAACTGGACGCTGCTGCACTGCCGGGCGCACCCCGCGTTCGAATGGCAGGCGCGCGACGCCGATGATTGGAGGCTGCCGTACGAAACCTGGGTGCGGACCCGGTACGAGGCGAAGGCCATCCGTGAGAACCGCATTCCGGCCTATTTGACCTTCGTCAAGACGTGAGACCGGCGGGCGGAAACGAGATCCGCGCCCGCAGCCCTCGTCCCGAGTGCGATGCCAGCAGTTCGAGCGTCGCCCCGAACAGCGCGGCGATTTCCTCCACGATCGGCAGGCCGAGGCCGGCGCCGGGCTTGATGCCGCTGTTGCCCCGCGCAAAGCGCTGCCGCACGGCCTCGATCTGGCCGGGCGGGATGCCCGGGCCGCTATCCTCGACCTCCAGCACCACCGCGCCATCCACCATCACGCGGACCGTGGCCTCGGCTCCGCTGCCGGCATAGGCGATCGCGTTTTCGATCAGGTTTCCGACCAGTTCGGCCAGAAGCAGCGGCTCGCCGCGGACCATCGCCGGTTCGGCGCCCTCGAAGCCGAGATCGATGCCGGCATCGCGCGCCGCCAGGATGCGGTCGGCCGTGCAGCCTTGCGCAAGCTGGGTGAGGTCGACCGGAACCAGGTGCTTCAGCCGCTCGGAGGCGGTCTCGTCGATTTTGGCAAGCAGGAGCAGTTGCGCGAGAACCCGCTCTGCATGGGCAACCGCCTCGTCTCCGCTCTTGGCCGCCGCGCGCGCCTCTTCGAGAGAGCCGGCCCTCGCCGCGAGCGCAAGCTGCGTTCTGATGATGGTCAGCGGCGTGCGCAGCTGGTGGCTGGCATTGCCGGTGAAGTGGCGCAGCGCGTCGATCGCTGCGTTCAGCCGGCCCATGAACGAATTGACGGAATCGACCAGCCCCTTGACCTCGTTCGGCGCCGGCTGCTCGATCGGGTGCAGGTCGCCGGGATTGCGCTCGGCAATCGCGTCGCGCAGCCGGTAGAGCGGTCCGAGCGAGGCCGTCACCGCGAACCAGACGATGACCGCCGCCCCGAGGATCAGGATCGCCAGCCGGACCGCCGACCGCAGCAGGATCGTGTTGGCAAGCTGGCTGCGCGCAATCGTGGTTTCGGCGACTGTGACGACGAAGGGGATGGAATTCACGCCCGTCGAGGCCGATCGCGCCAGCGCCGCCACCCGGATCGGGTCGCCTCGGAAGCTGGCGTCTTCGAAGGTGGTGTTCTCTTGCCGCTTGCCGGCCACCGTGGGCAGGCTTTCGTAGCCGGTGATGAACGTGCCGGGCGGCCCATCGACGCGGTAGAACACCCGGTCCTGCGCCGCCGATGTCAGCATTTCGAGTGCCACATAGGGGATGTCGACCTCCAGGCTGCCGTCCTCTGCCACCACCACGCGTTCGGCGATGGCCAGCGCCGATCCCGCCAGCACCCGGTCGGAAACCGCGTCGGCGGTGCGGACCGCTTCGCGGTATGTGTCCAAAAGCGCGATCAGGCCGATCGCCACAAGCGGAACCAGCAGCCAGGCGAGCAGCCTTCGGCGCAGCGAATAGCCGGCGGGGCTGGCCATCACGAGGCCGGCATCTTTTCGAGGTAGTAGCCGATGCCGCGCGCGGTTCTGACGGTCAGGCCGTGCGGGGCCAGCCGCTTGCGCAGCCGGCTGACGTACTGCTCGATCGCATTGGCGCTCAAATCCTCGTCGAAGCCGGCGAGCGATTCAATGATCGACTGTTTCGCCACCACCTTGCCGGCGCGCATGAACAGCGTCTCCAGCAGGCTGATCTCTCGCGCCGGAATGTCGATGGCGACCCCGGCGGCCGAGAAGGTGCGCGAGTTGAGATCCAGCGAGACGTCTCCGAACGACACTGTCGCGGACTTTTGGCCGGCCTGGCGCCGCAGCAGCGCGCGTACCCGCGCCTCCAGTTCGCCGACGTCGAAGGGTTTGACCATGTAATCGTCAGCGCCGAGATTGAGCCCCTTGACCCTGTCGTCGGCCGCTCCGCGGGCCGACAGGATAAGCACGCTGGCGTCGTGCTGGCGCGCCCGCATGACGCGCAGCACCTCCAGCCCGTCATGCTCCGGCAAATTGAGGTCGAGGATGACGAGATCGAAGCGCTCGGTCGCCAGAACGGCGATCGCCGATGCGCCGTCGCCGACGATATCCACCGCGTAGCCGCTGCCTTTCAGCACCGCGGCCAGGCCGTTTGCCAGCGTGGCATTGTCTTCCACCACCAGTATGCGCAAGCAGTCCCCTCCCATGACCAATCCTAGAACCCTCGCCCCAACTTGTGAACACCGCCGGCATGCGGCATGGTCGGCCGACCATGCGGCTTTTCGCTCTCATCGCCTTTCTGCTGGCCGGTCCTTGTCCCGCATATGCGGATGTTACCCTGTTTCCTGCCGTCAACGGCGACGCCGAAGGCCGCACGCTCACCGTCTATTCCTCGCTCGACGCGCCGCTGGCCAAACCGATGATCGAAGGCTTTCAGAAAGCCAATCCGGCGGTCGCGGTCCGCTACGAGGAACTCCTGACCGTCGACATCTACGACCGCATCGTCGCCGAAACCGATGCCAAGGGCGAAACGGCCGACATAGCGTTTTCCTCGGCCATGGACCTGCAGGTCAAGCTCGCCAATGACGGCTACGCGCAGCAGAGCGACCTGCCGATGAGCGCGCGCTGGCCGCGCTGGGCGAACTGGCGCAACACCGCCTATGCGCTGACCTTCGAACCGGCGGTCTTCGTCTATCACAAGCCAAGCTTCAAGGACGCTGCACCGCCCGCCACGCGGCGGCAGTTCATGGATTTTCTCGAGGCAAGGGGCGACGCCGTCTTCGGCCGCATCGCCACATACGACATCGAACGCTCCGGCGTCGGCTTCATGTTCATGTCGCGCGACCAGGAGCAGTTCGGTGACATCTGGTCGGTGATCGGAGCGATGGGCGCTGCCGGCGTGAAGCTCTATTCGACCAGTTCCGCAATCCTCGAGCGTATCGCCGACGGCCGTTTTGTCCTGGGCTACAACATTCTCGGCTCCTATGCCGCCGACTGGGCGTCGCGCGATCCGGATGTCGGCATCGTGCTGCCCAGGGACTATACCGTTGTCATGTCGCGGATCGGGCTGGTGCCGGCGGCGGCGCGGTCTCCCGATCTCGGCCGCAAATACCTCGAATATTTCATGTCGGCGGAAGGCCAGGCGGTGATGGCTCGGGAGTTGCAGATTGCCGCCGTCAATCCCGACGTTTCTGGCGAGAACACGGCAAACACCATGCAGGCCAATCTCGGCGCGCAATTGCGCCCGGTGCCGGTCAGTCCCGGGCTGATGGTCTATCTCGATCAGGTCAAGCGCACCCGGCTTATCAAGCGCTGGAACGACGCCTTGCGAGGCCGATAGCGACCTGACAAGATGCTGGCCAGGTGTCAGCCTGATGACAGGTTGATGTGGTGATGTGATGCCCGGTCCGGTCGCCGGAGGCGGCCAGGCCTGAAGAAGTTTGGGAGGACTTCAAGCTCTTTTCCTCGACGCATCGTCCGGCCTCGCAAGCCGGCGCGGAAGCGGTACGAGGCTTCCAAACCGGAAGCAGGGGGCGTCGGCGCTTGCCGTGCGCTCCGGCGCGATAGCCACAATGACGCTGCCTCTCCGAAGGCAGGCGAACAGAAGGAGGAAATTCAGTGAAGCATTTCGTACTCGCATCCATCCTCGGCGCCGTTCTGGCGCTGCCGGCCCATGCGGCCGATTACAAGATCATGGCGCCCGCTGCTCCCGGCGGCGGCTGGGACCAGACCGCCCGTTCCATGCAGACCGCGCTCCAGGACGAGAAGATTTCCGGCAGCGTCCAGGTCACCAACGTGCCCGGCGCCGGCGGCACGATCGGACTTGCCCAGTTCGTCAACCAGGCCAGCGGCGACCCGAGCCAGTTGATCGTAGGCGGCTACGTCATGGTCGGCGCCATCCTCACCAACGCCTCGCCGGTGTCGCTCGATCAGGTGACGCCGATCGCCCGCCTTACCGGCGAATATGAGGCGATCGTGGTGCCCGCCGCGTCCGATATCAAGGACATGGCCGGTCTGGTCGAAAAGCTGAAGGCCGATCCGGGTGCGGTTTCCTGGGGCGGCGGTTCCGCCGGCGGCACCGACCACATCACGGCCGGCCTGATCGCCAAGGCTGTCGGCGTCGACCCGACGAAGGTCAACTACATCGCCTTTTCCGGCGGAGGCGAAGCGCTCGCCGCCATCCTGGGCGGCCAGGTGACGGTCGGTATCTCGGGCTACGGCGAGTTTGCCTCGCAGATCCAGGCCGGCGCGCTGCGCATCATCGGCATTTCCAGCGACGAGAAGATTGAAGGCATCGACGCTCCGACGTTCAAGGAAGCCGGCGTCGACGTCTCGATCCAGAATTGGCGCATGGTCGCGGCTGCTCCCGGCATCACCGACGAGCAGAAGACCGCCATCAACGCCGATATCGAGAAGATGGTGATGTCCGAATCCTGGAAGAAGATTCTCGCCGACAAGGGCTGGGCGAACACCTATCTCGCCGGCGACGAGTTCAAGGCCCAGCTTGCCAAGGACATCGAGGCGACTTCGGCCATCTTGAAAGACATCGGCCTCGTCAAATGAGCAATGGCGGCCAGCCAGTTCAGGAGCGCCGCCCCGACCGGGCGGCGCTTGTCATTGCCGCGGCGCTGGCAGTGGCCGCGGCCGTGATCGCATGGAGCACCGCCACCACGGGCGGCCCGGCCGCCGGCGGCCAGATCGGCCCCAAGGCTTTTCCCTATCTGATCGCCGCCTGCCTGTTCGGCTTTTCGATATGGACGGCCATCGAAGCCTGGCGCGGCGATTTCCCGCAGCGCGAGGCACAAAATCTGCCGCCGATGCTCTGGATCGTCGGGGGCCTCGCGGCGCAGATGCTGCTCCTGAAATATGTCGGCTTTTCCATAGCCACCGGCCTGCTCTTCGCCGCGACCGCGCGGGGCTTCGGACGCGGGCCTTTGTGGATGACGGTTCCGCTCGGCATCGTTCTCGCCCTTGCGATCTGGTTCATCTTCGCAAAGGGACTGCAGCTAGCCCTTCCCGCCGGCCCGATCGAGCGTCTTTTTTAAGCGAGGTAGACGAAGGCATGGATACTTTCGGTCTGCTCGCGCAAGGTCTGCTCGTCGCCCTCGAGCCCATCAATTTGTTTTATGCGCTGGTCGGCGTCACCCTCGGCACCGCCGTCGGCGTGCTGCCCGGGATTGGCCCGGCGCTCACCGTCGCGCTGCTGCTCCCGGTCACCTACAAGCTGGATCCGGCCGGATCGCTCATCATGTTCGCCGGCATCTATTACGGCGGCATGTATGGAGGCTCGACCACCTCCATCCTGCTCAACACGCCCGGCGAAAGCGCCTCGATCGTCACAGCGCTGGAGGGCAACAAGATGGCCCGCGCCGGCCGTGGCGGCCCGGCCCTCGCCACCGCCGCGATCGGCTCCTTCATAGCGGGCCTGCTTGCAACCATTGGCCTGGCTTTCCTGGCGCCGTGGGTCGTCAGTCTCGCGCTGGCCTTCGGCCCGGCCGAATATTTCGCGCTGATGGTGCTGGCCTTCATGACGGTGTCGGCGGCCTTCGGCGATTCCACGCTGCGCGGCCTGACGTCATTGTTCATCGGCCTGACGCTCGGCCTCATCGGCATCGACCTGCAGACCGGCCAGGCGCGGCTTGCCTTCGGCGTCCCCGATCTGCTCGACGGCATAGAGGTGACGACGCTCGCAGTGGCGCTGTTCGCCGTCGGCGAGGCGCTGAGCGTGGCCTCGAGCAAGACCGGCGCCGAACAGAAGATAGAGCCGGTGAGGGGATCGGTGTGGATGAGCCGGCAGGACTGGGCGCGATCCTGGAAAGCCTGGCTGCGCGGTACAGCAATCGGCTTCCCGATCGGCGCCATGCCGGCCGGCGGCGCCGAAATCGGCACCTTCCTGTCCTATTCGGTGGAAAAGCAACTCACCAAAAAACCCGAGGAATTCGGCCACGGCGCGATCGAGGGCGTCGCCGGGCCAGAGGCTGCCAATAACGCTTCCGCCGCCGGTACGCTCGTGCCGCTTCTGACGCTGGGCTTGCCCACGACCGCGACTGCGGCGATCATGCTCGCCGGCTTCCAGCAGTTCGGCCTGCAGCCCGGGCCGCTGCTGTTTGCCAACAGTCCTCAGCTCGTCTGGGGCCTCATCGCCAGCCTGCTGGTGGCGAATTTCATGCTTCTGGTGCTGAACCTGCCGCTGATCGGGCTATGGGTGAAGCTGCTGACTATCCCGCAGCCATGGCTCTACGCCGGCATCCTGACGTTCGCGACGCTGGGCACGATTGGCGCAAACCCGTCGAGCTTCGAACTCGGCCTGCTCCTGGCTTTCGGGCTGATGGGCTATATGCTGCGCCGTTTCCACTACCCGATCGCGCCGGTTGTCGTCGGGCTGATCCTCGGCCCCATGGCCGAACAGCAATTGCGCCGCGCGCTGGCGATCAGCCAGGGAGACTTCACGGTTCTGGTAAGCTCGCCGACCGCCGTTATCCTGCTGTTGCTGGCGCTTACAGCCGTGGTTTTGCCGATGATCCTGCGGGCACGCGGCAAGGGCAAGGTGCTGGCGCAACTGGCCGGCGACGAGGATTGATGTTTTCCGCCGCCCGGCAACAGTTGAACCTGGGCCGGGCTCAGACGAATTTAGAAGCGCTTGATCTGGCGGAATTGCTCGGGATCGATTCCGAGGCCGCGAAGATCGCGCGCCGCGGGTTGGCGGCCGTGCGAAACCGCGGAAGCAGCCGCAATGGCGTTGCCGAAGACGGTGAACAGTTCACCCAGTCTGGCGCGCTGCTGACGATATGACATGCTGTGTTCCTTTCGCATTGTGCGATGCAACATAGATAGATGCTCACCCGGCGGTTTGTCAGGCCTTCCGCCGCAACGCAGTCATGCGGCAGGCGCATTGGTGCTTCGTTTTGCGTTTGCTGCGGCGGGACCATCGTCGAGATCGTCTGGGGGTATGCGTCAACTCTTGCAAACGACTCCCGATGGGACTATATCGGCATCAAATTCTTGGTCGGTATGACGAAGAGTGGGTCCACCCGGTCCCGCTCTTTTTTGTTACCTGGACCGCCCGGAGACGGCATTGAACGCAAACACAGGCGAAAGCATCGGCGACGACCGCATCATCCGCGAGAGCGGCATGGATGCGCGCGTGGCGTCGATCATCCAGCCGGTGCTGCGCGCCATCGGCTTCCGCCTGGTGCGGGTGCGACTGTCGGGCCAGAACGGCCTGACCCTGCAGATCATGGCCGAACGCGAGGACGGCACCATGACCGTCGAGGATTGCGAGGAGGTCAGCCGCGCGGTGTCGCCGGCGCTTGATGTCGACGATCCGATCGAGAAGGCCTATCATCTCGAAGTATCGTCGCCAGGCATCGACCGTCCGCTGGTCCGCAAATCCGATTTCGCGACCTGGACCGGCCATCTCGTCAAGATGGAGACATCGATCCTCGTCGCCGACCGCAAGCGCTTTCGCGGCAAGATCGCGTCGGCCGACGAGGATGGCGTCGTCATCGAGCGCGACCAGGCGGCCTATGGCGAGGAGCCGAGCGTCCGGGTGCCTTTCGAGGCGATCGCCGAGGCGCGGTTGATCCTGACCGACGATCTCATTCGCGACGCGTTGTCGAAGGACAACAAGGCGCGCAAGGAAGCCAGGAAGCGCCGGGGCGAACCCGACGACGACCAGGAAGAACAGAACGAAACCGAAGATTGATTGAGCAGCTGCGCGAAAAAACCGCCGGCATTGTTCCAGGAGACGAAAATGGTAGTCAGTGCGAACAGGCTTGAACTGCTGCAGATCGCCGATGCGGTCGCGCGTGAGAAGTCTATCGACAAATCGATCGTGATCGCGGCCATGGCCGATGCGATCCAGAAGGCCGCGCGCTCGCGTTACGGCCAGGAAACCAATATCCGCGCCGACATCAATCCGAACACCGGCGAGATGAAGCTGCAGCGGCTGATGGAAGTCGTGGAAACCGTCGAGGACTACGCCACGCAAATCGCGCTGTCCTCGGCCCGCGAGCGCAATCCCGACGCGCAGCTTGGAGATTTCATCGCCGAGCAGCTTCCGCCGATGGATTTCGGCCGCATCGCCGCACAGTCGGCCAAGCAAGTCATCGTCCAGAAGGTGCGTGAGGCTGAGCGCGACCGCCAGTACGACGAATATAAGGACCGCATCGGCGAGATCCTCAACGGCACGGTCAAGCGCGTCGAATACGGCAACGTCATCGTCGATCTCGGCCGTGGCGAGGCGATCATCCGGCGTGACGAGCTGATCCCGCGCGAAAACTACAAATACGGCGATCGCGTCCGCGCCTATGTCTACGACGTGCGCCGCGAGCAGCGCGGCCCGCAGATATTCCTGTCGCGCACCCATCCGCAGTTCATGGCGAAGCTGTTCACGATGGAAGTGCCGGAAATCTATGACGGCATCATCGAGATCAAGTCGGTCGCCCGCGACCCGGGCTCACGCGCCAAGATCGCCGTGATTTCGCGAGATTCCTCGATCGATCCGGTCGGCGCCTGTGTCGGCATGCGCGGTTCGCGCGTCCAGGCGGTCGTCGGCGAGCTGCAGGGCGAGAAGATCGACATCATTCCGTGGTCGCCGTCTGCCGCCTCCTTCATCGTCAATGCGCTGCAGCCTGCCGAGGTGGCCAAGGTCGTTCTCGACGAGGACGCCGAGCGCATCGAGGTCGTGGTGCCGGACGATCAGCTTTCGCTGGCCATCGGCCGTCGCGGCCAGAATGTCCGCCTCGCCTCGCAGCTGACCGGCTGGGATATCGATATCCTTACCGAGCAGGAAGAATCCGAGCGCCGGCAGAAGGAATTCGTCGAACGGTCGACACTGTTCATGGACGCGCTCAACGTCGACGAGATGGTGGGCCAGGTGCTGGCCTCGGAAGGTTTCACCAGCGTCGAGGAAGTCGCCTTCGTCGACCAGGACGAGATCGCCTCGATCGACGGCTTCGACGAGGATACGGCTAACGAGATCCAGTCGCGCGCCAAGGAATACCTGGACAAGATCGAGCGCGAGCATGACAGCCGCCGCAAGGAACTCGGCGTCGCGGATGAACTGCGCGAGATTCCGGGCATCACCACCGCTATGATGGTCACGCTCGGCGAGGACGGGGTCAAGACGGTCGAGGATTTCGCCGGCTATGCGGTCGACGATCTTGTCGGCTGGAAGGAGCGCAAGGACGGCGAGACCAAGTTCTTCCCGGGCGTGTTTGCCAATCATAGCGTGTCGCGCGCTGACGCCGAGCAGATGGTCATGGCCGCCCGCCTCAAGGCCGGCTGGATCACCGAGGAAGAGGTGGCCGGCGAAGAAGACGAAGAAGCGGCCGATCTCGCCGCCGGTGCGTGAGGTGAACGCGCATCGCACACAAGCCGCTCCACGACGAGATGAACGATCGCACCTGCATCGTCACGCGCAGCAGCGCCGAGCCGGATGAGCTGATCCGTTTCGTCGTCGGCCCGGACGGCGCCGTCGTTCCCGATTTGAAAAGAAACCTTCCCGGCCGCGGTTGTTGGGTCACCGCTGATCGCCTACATATAGACAAGGCGGCAGCCAGGAACCTCTTTTCCCGTGCATTCAGGAAAGAGGTCGCCGTTCCGCCGGATCTTGGCGCCGCGGTCGACTCGTTGCTTGCGAAGTCCGCGCTCGGCGCACTCGGTCTGGCTCGCAAGGCCGGCGCCGTGGCGCTCGGAGCCACCAAGGTCGAGAGTTCGGTGCGCAGCGGCGAAGCGCTTCTCGTGCTCCATGCCGAAGAGGCATCGGCGGACGGGTTGCGCAAGATTACCCAGGCCAGGCGGGCGACCGCTTATGCCGGCGGCCCCCAAATCCATGCCTACAAACTTTTTTCGGAAGCCGATTTGAGTTTGGCATTGGGGGGTACAAATGTGATACATGCTGCCGTTCTCGCGCAAGACGCGGGAAAAGCGGTGCTGAAGCGCATGGTTGCGCTTGACCGATACCGGGGCGGATCCCCGGATGACCGGGCAATGTTTGCGGCGATTGCTGACGAAGAAGAAGCCGCAGAGGATATGGAATGAGCGATACGAAAACGGGTGACGACAACAAGCTGAGCGTCAACACGAAGAAGACCCTGACGCTGAAGCGGCCCGGCCTGGAGCAGGGCACCGTGCGTCAGAACTTCTCGCATGGGCGCACCAAGGCTGTGGTTGTCGAAACCAAGAAGCGCAAATTCAGCATGCCCGGCGACAAGTCGGAGGCCGCCTCGGTGTTCACGCCGAAGTCCGCGGCTCCCGCTGCGCCGGCCGTGCAGCAGCAGGAGGCGCCGAAGGCGCCGCCGGCAGCGGAGCGTCCGCACATCGTGCTGAACGAGCTTTCCACCAGCGAGATGGAAGCGCGCCGCCGCGCTCTCGAAGGTTCCAAGGTCCGCGAGGTCGAAGACCGTCAGCGCGCCCTCGAGGAAGCCAAGCGCCGCGCCGAAGAGGAAGAGCAGCGCAAGCGCGAACGCGAAGCCTCCGCCCGTCGCCAGGCCGACGAGGAAGCCCGCCTTCAGGCCGAAGCCGAAGCGCGCCGCCGCGCGGAGGAGGAAGCGCGCCGCCGCGCGCCGCAGTCCGACGTTGCGATCGACGAGGAGCCGGAGGTTAAGAGCAAGAGCCCGGCGCTCGCCCGCGGCGCACCGATCAAGCGCATTGTCACGCCGGAAGTGGCCCGTCCCGCCAAGACCAAGGGCGAGGAGGACCGCCGCCGCGGCAAGCTGACGCTCAGCACCGCGACCTCCGACGAGGACGCGCGCGCTCGCTCGCTTTCGTCGATGCGCCGCCGCCAGGAAAAATTCAAGCGCTCCATGCATCAGGAGCCCCGTGAGAAGGTGATGCGCGAAGTGGTGCTGCCCGAGACGATCACAATCCAGGAACTGGCGAACCGCATGTCGGAGCGCGCGGTCGATGTCGTCAAGTATTTCATGAAGCAGGGCCAGATTCTGAAGCCCGGCGACGTGATCGATGCCGACACCGCCGAGCTGATCGCTTCCGAATTCGGCCACACGGTCCGGCGCGTCGCCGAGTCCGACATCGAGGAAGGCCTGTTCGACGTCGTCGACAAGCCGGAAGACATGAAGCCGCGTTCGCCGGTCGTCACCATCATGGGCCATGTCGATCACGGCAAGACCTCGCTGCTGGACGCCATCCGCAACGCCAATGTCGTGTCGGGCGAGGCCGGTGGCATCACCCAGCATATCGGCGCCTATCAGGTCGAGAAGAACGGCCAGAAGATCACCTTCATCGACACGCCGGGCCACGCCGCCTTCACGGCGATGCGCGCCCGCGGCGCGCAGGCCACCGACATCGCCATCCTGGTGGTCGCGGCCGACGACAGCGTCATGCCGCAGACGATTGAATCGATCAGCCACGCCAAGGCGGCAGGCGTCCCGATCATCGTGGCGATCAACAAGATCGACAAGCCGCAGGCCGACCCGCAGAAGGTTCGCGCCGAACTGCTTCGCCACGAGGTATTCGTGGAATCGATGGGCGGCGAAGTGCTGGATGTCGAGGTTTCCGCCACCAAGGGCACCAACCTCGACAAGCTGCTGGAGACTATCCTGCTGCAGTCCGAACTTCTCGATTTGAAGGCCAACCCCGACCGCACGGCCGAGGGCGTCGTCATCGAAGCCAAGCTCGACAAGGGCCGCGGCGCGGTCGCCACGGTTCTGGTTCAGGCCGGCACGCTCATGGTTGGCGACATCGTCGTCGCCGGCAGCGAGTGGGGCCGTGTCCGCGCGCTGGTCACCGACCGCGGCGAGCATCTCGACGAGGCGCTTCCGGCCACGCCGGTGGAAATCCTCGGCATCCAGGGCACGCCCCAGGCCGGCGACCGCTTCGCCGTCGTCAACAATGAGGCGCGGGCCCGCGAGATCACCGAGTACCGCCAGCGTCTGGCGCGCGACAAGGCGGTGGCCCGCCATGTCGGCCAGCGCGGTTCGCTCGAGCAGATGATGACGCAGTTGCAGTCGAGCGGGCTCAAGGAATTCCCGCTGGTCATCAAGGGCGACGTGCAGGGTTCGGTCGAGGCCATCGTGGCCGCTTTGGACAAGCTCGGCACCGACGAGGTGCGTGCGCGCATCGTCCATGCCGGCGCCGGCGGCATCACCGAAAGCGACGTGTCGCTGGCCTTGACCTCGGGCGCGGCCATGATCGGCTTCAACGTTCGCGCCAATCCGCAGGCGCGCGTGGCCGCCGAAGCGGCGGGCATCGAGATCCGCTACTACAACATCATCTACAATCTCGTGGATGACGTTAAGGCGGCGATGTCGGGCCTGCTCTCGCCGGAGCGTCGCGAGACCTTCATCGGTAACGCGGAAATCCTCGAGATCTTCGATATCACCAAGGTCGGCAAGATCGCCGGCTGCCGTGTCACCGAAGGCAAGGTCGAGCGTGGCGCGGGCGTCCGCCTGATCCGCGACAATGTCGTGATCCACGAGGGCACGCTGAAGACGTTGAAGCGCTTCAAGGACGAAGTGTCGGAAGTCCCAGCCGGCCAGGAATGCGGCATGGCCTTCCAGAACTACGAAGACATGCGCGCCGGCGACGTCATCGAGTGCTTCCGCGTCGAGATGGTGACAAGGACGCTGTAGCCGCCTTGTAGCGCATACAGGAACGGCGGCAGACGCCTCCGTTCGTAACGACCAGACATGGAACGCGGTCCCACACCCGTTCCATGTCTTTTGGATTTTGCACGATGCCCCGATCCCAGTCTTCAGGCCCATCACAGCGCATGCTTCGCGTCGGCGAGCAGGTGCGCCACGCACTTTCGGAAGTTCTGCAGCGCCGAGAAGTCAGTGACGACGTGATCGAGGGAACGGTCATCTCGATCTCCGAAGTCCGCATGTCGCCTGATCTCAAGATAGCGACGGCTTTCGTCTCGCCGCTTGGCGCGAAGGACGACGAGGCGGTTATCGAGGCGCTGAACAGGAACGCCAAATTCATTCGCGGACGCGTCTCGTCGGCGCTCCGGCAGATGAAATACATGCCCGAGTTCCGCTTCCGGCGCGACACGAGCTACGACAATTTTGCGAAGATCGACGAGATATTGCGCTCGCCCGAAGTGGTGCGCGACCTGGACAAGGACGACGAGGAATAATGTCCCGCCGCGGCAAGAAAAAGGGCCGGCCGGTTTCCGGCTGGCTGATCCTCGACAAGCCCGTCGGCATGGGGTCGACCGACGCCGTCGCCAAGATCAAGTGGCTGTTCCAGGCCGAGAAGGCTGGACATGCCGGCACGCTCGACCCGCTAGCCTCAGGCATGCTGCCGATCGCGCTCGGCGAGGCCACGAAGACGGTGCCCTACGTCATGGACGGCGCGAAGGTCTACCGCTTCACCGTCGCCTGGGGCGAGGAGCGCTCGACCGACGATCTCGAAGGCCCGGTGACGAAAACCTCCGACAAGCGCCCCAGCGAAGCAGAGATCTCGGGCGCTACTGCCGAAATACACCGGCGTCATCATGCAGACGCCGCCGCAATTCTCCGCGATTAAGATCGGCGGCGAGCGCGCCTACGATCTCGCCCGTGAGGGTGAAACTATCGACATCCCGCCGCGCGAGATCGAGATCGGCCGGCTCGACCTGGTCGAGACCACCGCCGATGACCGCTCCGTTTTCGAGACCGAATGCGGCAAGGGCACCTATGTCCGCTCGCTGGCCCGCGACATGGGCCGCGACCTTGGCTGCTTCGGCCATATCGCCGAACTGCGCCGCGTCGAGGTCGAGCCGTTCACGGCAGAGGATTTCGTGACGCTGGAGATGCTCCAGGCAGCCGCGCCTCCAAAGTCCGACCCGGACCAGCCGGACGCAGCACTGGGCAGCCGCTCGGACCGCTTCGCCGCAATTGATGCCTATCTCGTCGATACCGGCGCCGCGCTCGAATGCCTGCCGCAGATCGTCGTCACCGACGACGCCGCGGCAAAAATCCGCCTCGGCAATCCGGTCATCATCCGCGGCCGCGACGCGCCCGTGGAGGCCGAGGAAGCCTGCGCCACGGTCCGCGGCCGGCTGGTCGCGATCGGCGCGGTGGAGGCCGGCATGTTCAAGCCCAAGCGGGTATTTACCGGCTGATTCCTGTATTCTCGCTACAGCGAATCGGCTGGGCGAGGGGCTGTATGGCGAAGGCTGAGACTGTAGCGAGGCGACCCCCGCGGAAGGCCAAGCGTTCGCCGGTCGGCGCTTCGCCCGGCACCCTGATCGTCCATCCCGCCGCCCGCCAGTCGGCGCTCAGCTTCACCCTGATCTCGCCCGACGAGTTCCGGTTCATCAAGGACGCCAGCCTCAAGGATGTCGCCGAGAGCTGCGCCGAATGGCCGGTCATCTGGCTCGATTGCGTCGGCCTCGCCAATGTCGACCTCATCGCCGAGATCGGTGCGATCTTCAAGCTGCACCCTCTCGCGCTCGAGGATACGGTCAATACCGGCCAGCGCCCGAAGGTCGATTTCTTCGACGATCACGCCTTCGTCGTGATCTCCATGATCGACGACGCGCTCGCCGGTCGGTACGAGCAGATCTCGCTTTTCTTCGGCGAGAATTTCGTGGTCACCTTCCAGGAGCGCGAGGGCGACCCTTTCGGGCCGGTGCGCAAGCGCATCCAGGCGGCGCTGCCCAACCGGCTGCGCACGCGCAAGGCCGACTATCTCGCCTATGCGCTGATCGACGCGATCGTCGACAGCTATTTCCCCATCCTGGAAACGAAGGGCGAAAGGATCGACGGCCTTGAGGACGAGATGCTGAGCGGCGTCAGCCACCGGCAGATGCGCGAACTGCACGAACTCAAGCGCGGCATGATCGTGCTCAAGCGGGCGCTATGGCCGCTCCGCGACGCGCTCGCCGGCCTGCTGCGCGCCGAGGTGCCCTTCATCCATCCCGAAACCAAGGTCTATCTCAACGACACCCACGACCATTCGGTCCGGCTGATCGAGGTCGTCGAGATGCACCGCGACATGCTGACCGGGTTGATCGAGATGCACCTTTCGCTGAGCCAGGCGCGCACCAACGACGTGATCAGCTTCCTGACCATCGTCTCGGCGATCTTCATCCCGCTGACCTTTCTGGCCGGCATATGGGGCATGAATTTCGATCCCGGCGCCTCGCCTTGGAACATGCCGGAACTCTTGAGCTATTACGGTTATCCGATCGCGCTGGGCATGATGGTCTTTATCGCGCTCTCGCTTGTCGGCTTCTTCCGCTGGAAGAAATGGCTTTGACCTGAGCCACCGCAGGCTCGCCAGCGCCGATTGTTTGCCGGTTTGGATTCGCTCTGGCTTTCCGTACGGTTTTGCACTATATGCGCCGCAGCATTGCGCAAGAGGCGCGATGTACACCGGCCCCTGCTGGACGACATCCCGGCTGAGGGCGTCCCGTTTCCTCAAATTCGAAAGGAAAAGCACGATGTCGATTACCGCTGAACGCAAACAGGAACTGATGACGGAATTTGCGGCCGCCAAGGGCGACACCGGTTCGCCGGAAGTCCAGGTTGCCATTCTTTCCGAGCGCATCAAGAACCTGACCGAACACTTCAAGGACCACAAGAAGGACAATCACTCCCGCCGTGGTCTGCTCGCACTCGTTTCGCAGCGCCGCCGTCTGCTCGACTACCTCAAGTCGCGCGAAGAAGGCCGCTACCAGACGCTGATCGAGAAGCTCGGTCTGCGCCGCTAACTACCGGAACGGCGGACTTCATCGAAGTCCGCCGTTCGCTTATCCGGGCCGCCCGTTAAAAGGCTGCCCGTCAGGACATGACCGAGGGATCATGCCCGAACAGGTTCCGGACGCGGCAGAGGGCAGCGTCGGAACCGCCTCATGAGACGGTCATGGGGCAGGATTGCAGGATGCCTGGGGCGTTGATTTGAACGCCGACTGTCCAGACACCCCGTTGTCTTGCCCGTGGCTCGTCTAAAACAAGCCAGGAGAAGGATGCCGCGCATGTTCGCGGCCCTTTCCGCATTACGCAAGGACAAGATATGTTCAATCATCACAGAGTAGAGATCGAATGGGCGGGCCGTCCGCTCGTTCTGGAAACCGGCAAGATCGCCCGCCAGGCCGACGGCGCCGTTCTCGCCACCTACGGCGAAACCGTCGTGCTCGCCACCGTCGTTTCGGCCAAGGAGCCGAAGCCGGGCTTCGACTTCTTCCCGCTGACCGTCAACTATCAGGAAAAGACCTACGCCGCCGGCAAGATCCCGGGCGGCTATTTCAAGCGTGAAGGCCGTCCGAGCGAGAAGGAAACGCTGGTTTCCCGCCTCATCGACCGCCCGATCCGCCCGCTCTTCGCGGACGGCTACAAGAACGACACGCAGGTCGTCGTCACCGTCGTCCAGCACGACCTGGAGAACGATCCGGACATCCTGTCGATCGTCGCCACCTCGGCCGCGCTGACGCTTTCGGGCGTGCCCTTCATGGGCCCGATCGGCGGCGCCCGCGTCGGCTACATCAACGGCGAATATGTGCTCAACCCGCATGTCGACGAGATGGAGGAATCGAAGCTCGACCTCATCGTCGCAGGAACCGGTGAAGCCGTTCTCATGGTCGAATCGGAAGCCAAGGAGCTTCCCGAGGACGTCATGCTCGGCGCCGTCATGTTCGGCCACAGGGGCTTCCAGCCGGTCATCGACGCGATCATCAAGCTCGCCGAAGTGGCCGCCAAGGACCCGCGCGATTTTACCCCGCCGAGCTACGCCGATCTCGAGACCGAGATGCTGGCGCTGATAGAAGGCGACCTGCGCGAGGCCTACAAGATCACCCACAAGCAGACCCGCTATGCCGCCGTCGACGCCGCCAAGACCAAGGTCAAGGCTGCATTCGCTCCGGCCGAGGGCGAGGAAGCAAAGTACTCTTCCGAACAGGTCGCGACCGTGTTCAAGGAACTCCAGGCCAAGATCGTGCGCTGGAACATCCTTGATACCGGTTCGCGCATCGATGGCCGCGACTTGAAGACCGTCCGCCAGATCGTGTCCGAAGTCGGCATCCTGCCGCGCACCCACGGTTCGGCGCTGTTCACCCGCGGCGAGACCCAGGCGATCGTTGTCGCCACGCTGGGTACCGGCGAGGACGAGCAGTACGTCGATTCGCTGACCGGCATGTACAAGGAGAAGTTCCTCCTTCACTACAACTTCCCGCCCTATTCGGTAGGCGAGACCGGCCGTATGGGTTCGCCCGGCCGCCGCGAAATCGGCCACGGCAAGCTCGCCTGGCGCGCTATTCGTCCGATGCTGCCGGCAACGGAATCCTTCCCTTACACGCTGCGCGTCGTGTCGGAGATCACCGAATCCAACGGTTCGTCGTCGATGGCTACCGTCTGCGGCACCTCGCTGGCGCTGATGGATGCCGGTGTGCCGCTGGCTAAGCCGGTTGCCGGCATCGCCATGGGTCTGATCAAGGAAGGCGAGCGCTTCGCCGTCCTTTCCGACATTCTCGGCGACGAGGATCACCTCGGCGACATGGATTTCAAGGTGGCCGGTACGCAGGGCGGCATCACTGCGCTGCAGATGGACATCAAGATCGAAGGCATCACCGAGGAGATCATGAAGGTCGCGCTCGCCCAGGCGCAGGAAGGCCGCGTGCACATCCTCGGCGAAATGTCCAAGGCGATCGCCGAGGGCCGTTCGGAACTCGGCGAGTTCGCGCCGCGCATCGAGGTCATGCATATCCCGACCGACAAGATCCGCGACGTGATCGGCTCGGGCGGCAAGGTCATCCGTGAGATCGTCGAGAAGACCGGCGCCAAGATCAACATCGAGGACGACGGCACGGTCAAGATCGCTTCGTCGAACGCCAAGGAGATCGAGGCGGCGAAGAAGTGGATCCACACCATCGTCGCCGAGCCGGAAGTCGGCGAAATCTACGAAGGCACGGTCGTCAAGACTGCCGACTTCGGCGCTTTCGTGAACTTCTTCGGCCCGAAGGACGGCCTCGTCCACATCTCGCAGCTTGCCAACGACCGCGTTGCCAAGACTTCGGACGTGGTCAAGGAAGGCGACAAGGTCTTCGTCAAGCTGATGGGCTTCGACGAGCGCGGCAAGGTCCGCCTGTCGATGAAGGTTGTCGACCAGGAGACGGGCAAGGAAATCGCACGCGAGAAGCGGACCGAAGGCGAAGAGACCGCCGCCTGATTTTCCGTACGCTGAACCAACAAACGGGCGCGCCGCAAGGCGCGCCCGTTTTTGTTTTTGCGTCAGCCCGGCTCCTCCGCCGTCACAATGCCGTCCTGCGAAACCGCGACCTCGCTGCCCGAGAAGCCGGCGAAGCGGCTCCTGTCCATTCTCACGGCCACCGGCGTCTGCCAGCCCATCTCGCGGGCGACGATCAGCCCCAGCAGCAGGATCGCATCCGGCTCGTGCAGCACGAGTGCCGCCGGCGCATGGCCATTGTGGACCAGTTCCATCAACACCGCCGAGGCCGACGAGGAGCCGATGGTGCCGGGTAGGAACAGCACCTTCCCGGAAATCGTCTCGCCGCATTGCGGGTGGCGCACGTCGGCGATGCGCCCGCTCTTCGGGTCGATGCCGCCCCAGAAGCTGATCGGCGCAGTCAGCACCAGCGCCCGGCCTTCGCCTGCGACGCCCGGAACCAGGATCTCGCCCTGCACGGCCGGGATCACGTAAAGACTTCCGAAAACACAGGCCTGCCGACAACCGCGCTCTCCACGCAGTCGGCCAGCGAGCCGTAAAGCACCGAATAGCCGGTATTGCCCGGCGCATATTGCGCGAATTTTCCTGAATTGGTCATCAGGATGCCGCCCGGCATGTCGGCCAGTATCGGCGTGACGACGACGCAGGTGTCGGCGACGATGACCACGCCCAGCGCCTCGAGCGCCTGCCGCCGCCCGCTCTTCTCCAGTTCCGATAGCACGTGCCGGCCGGTGCAGGCGTGGATAGGCACGGCGAGCCGCCGCCCGGCGATCAGCCGCTCAAGCGTGTCGAATTCGGCGGGCGACAGATGCGGACTGCCGATCGCCACCGCATCGATTGCGTCCGGCGCCTCGGTCGTCGACAGTCGCGCCTGCGCCTGCGCCACCATGTCAGGCATCACGCGGATCGTCGCTTCAGGCGGCGCGAAGCCCAGCGCCGTCTCGATGTCGGGCGCTTCCGGCGTCACCCCGGCGATATGAAAGAGCCCGACCGCGCCGGTCGAAGCCGCCGCAGCTCCGAATGCCTTCAGTGCGTCATCTCCCGGATGTTCCCGCACCCCGGCGATCACCCCGACCGTATTCCCAACCTCGCGGCCATAGAGGCTGCCGAGTACCGGCCAAGCGATCTCGGACGCCATGAAGCCGGTGGGCAGCGCGCTGACATCGAACAAAAGCGTGGCGATGCGGTTTTCCGGCCGGTGCAGGCCGTAGTCGGGCGCACGGCCGCTGATCGCGCAGGCGATGTCGAGGAAGTCGCCATAGCGGTTTGTGCGCGCGCCGAGCACCGAGTTGCAGAATGCGACCGCATTGGATTCGCCCCAGGCGACGTCGCTGCCCAATGCCGGGCGGTGGCCGGCCTGATAGGGCGCGCAGGTCCAGCTCTGCTCGCAGCCGAGCTTGCGATAAGCCTCCATCATACGCCGCGCCATGCCGCACTCCGGCTCTTCCAGACGCACCCGCGAGCAGCCCATCAGGTCGAGCGCGCCGACATTCAGCGTCGCCCGCACCGCCACCTGAGCGCCGCCTGCGACCAGCTTTTCGGCAAACAGCGTGCCGGAATCGCCGTGATAGAGCGCTCCGTCGATATGCGCCGAGGCGATCGGGATCAGCCGCGGCGCGCCGAGCAGCCGTGCGCTGTCGGCCACGATCCGCATCGCCATCGCCGCGCCGCTTCCATTCTCGCCCGCCGCGACGGCTTGCTCTTCCGGCGACAGCGCGAGCGTCACCGCAGCACCTTGCGCATGGTGACCGACGTCGCCCGGTCGTAGCCGTCATGCGCGGTGCGGCCCGTTTCGCGAAAGCCGAGCCGGGCGAATGCCGCATGATTGGCGGTGAGCTCTATGCGCGTCTGAAGCTCAAGCGCCATTTTCCCGTCAGCCGCCGCGAATTCCTCGACCGCCTCGACGAGTTGTTTCCCGATCCCTTGGCCCTGAAGCTCCGGATCGACCGCCAGCTTGCCTATGTAGCAATCGCGCTCACGCTCGACCACGAAGACGCAGCCGACGATCCTTCCCTCCCACGTCGCCAAAAATCCGGTCTCGTCCTCAGCCTTGCGGCGCAGACCTTCCGCCGTGAGCTGATGGGCGGACGATGGCGGGTCGATAACACCGTCCATATAGGCGAAGGACCGGGCGATCAGCGAAAGCACTTCTTCCCAGCGGCCGAAACCGGCGGGCAGCCGCTCGATCAGGACGGGCGGAGGGCGAAGCATGCAGACTATGCCCGCTTGTAGCGCATAGTGTCGAAGCGCGCGGCAAGCGCATCGTAGAGCAGCAGCCTTCCGACCAGCGGCTCGCCTATGCCGGTGACGAGCTTGATGACCTCCATCGCCTGCAGCGTCCCGACCACACCGGTCAGCGCGCCCAGAATGCCGGCCTCCGCGCAGGACGGCACCAGGCCGGGCGGCGGCGGGGAAGGGAAGAGATCGCGATAACTCGGATTGGGTCGTCCCTCCGCGTCGCTCTCGAACGGTTTCAGCACTGTGATTGAGCCGTCGAAGCGCCCGACCGCCGCATGCACCAGCGGCTTTCCTTCCGCCGCACAGGCGTCGGCGATCGCATAGCGCGTCTCGAAATTGTCCGAACCGTCGGCGACGATGTCGTATTGCGACACAAGCTGTGCGGCATTAGCCGCCGTCACGCGTAGATCGTGCAGGATGACGATGACGTTCGGGTTTATCCGGGAAATCGCCGCCCGTGCGCTTTCAGTCTTGGCCATGCCGATCGACTGGGTGTCATGCACCACCTGCCGCTGCAGGTTCGACAGCGAGACGTGATCGTTGTCGACGATGGCGAGCGTGCCGATCCCGGCCGCCGCGAGATACTGCAGCACCGGCGCGCCGAGCCCGCCCGCCCCGATCACCAGCACGCGCGCCCGCTTCAGCTTCTGCTGGCCAGCGCCGCCGATTTCAGGCAGCACGATGTGGCGCGCATAGCGTTCGAGTTCCTCGGGGGTAAGCGGCGTCAGGGCATCCATGGCGCGACCATAATCCGGTCCGCAGCGCTTGTCAGGCGTCGAGCGTCGGAAAGACGCGGCCGTGGTCGACGGTCAGGAACTGCGCCTTGCCTTTCAGGCTGGAAAACAGCGCCGGCTCCGTGCCGGTCATGAAGACCTGGCAGTTCAACTCCTCCAGGATGGAAAACAGCGCGGCGCGCCGGCCGGTGTCGAGATGCGCGGCGATCTCGTCGAGCAGCAGGATCGGCACCTGCCCCGACATCTCGCCGCAAAGCCTGGCGTGCGACAGCACGATGCCGACCAGCAGCGCCTTCTGTTCGCCGGTGGAGCAGAGTTCCGCAGGCATCGCCTTGGGGCGATGGCGCACGATCAGATCGGAGCGGTGCGGCCCTTCCAGCGTGCGGCCGGCTGCGCGGTCGCGGTCCCGCCCTTGCGCCAGCGCCTCGCGAAAACCTTCCTCCGTGTCGACCGCCGGCTCCAGCCCGATCCGCGCCTCTAGCGTTCCGGCAAGGCTGATGTCGGCCTGCGGAAACGGCCCGCTGTCGGGCAGCTTTTCGATCATCGCCGCAAGCAGCCGCACCAGTTCGACCCGTGCCGCCGCGATCGCCACGCCGGTCTCGGCCATCTGGCTCTCGATTGCCTCGAACCATGAACGATCGCGCAGATCCTCGCCGAGCAGCCGGTTGCGCCCGCGCATCGCCTTCTCGTAATCCAGCGCCCGCTGGCCGTGGCGCGCGTCGATTGCCAGCACCAGCCGGTCGAGGAACCGCCGCCGTTCGCCGGCCGGCCCGGTGAACAGCGCGTCCATGGCCGGCGTCAGCCACACGACGCGCAGCCATTCCAGCATGTCCTCGGCGGAGCGGGCGTTGGCGCCGTTTATGCGCACCCGCCGTCCGCCCTCTGCCTCCGCGCCGCCGGTCCCCGTGCCGATCTCCACCGGTCCCTCCGGCCCGTCGAGGCTGGCGTGGACGGCAAAGCCGCCGGCGCTGCCCTCGCGGGTGACATCGCTATAGGGCGCGCGGCGCAGCCCGCGCCCCGGTGTCAGGAAGGAAATCGCTTCGAGCAAGTTGGTTTTGCCGGCGCCGTTTTCGCCGGTGAAAACCACCGGTCCGGGCTTGAGCTCAAGCGCCAGCGCCGCGTAGTTGCGGAAATCGGCAAGCGTGAGCCTGCTTATGTGGACCGTTTCCACGTCGGGCTCCGGTCCGGGTCAGGCCCGTCCTAGACGCGCATCGGCATGAGCACGTAGAGCGCATGCTCGTCCGACATGTCGTGGATCAGGGTCGGCGACCCGGCATCAGCCAGCATGAAGCGCGCTTCGCTGCCGGAAAGCTGCGCGGCGACATCCAGCAGGTATTTTGCGTTGAAGCCGATCTCGATCGGATCGGCGGAGTAGTCGGCGGCCAATTCCTCGGTCGCGCTGCCCGAATCCGGATTGTTCACCGCCAGCGTGACCTGCCCGTCGGAAATGGACAGCTTCACGGCGCGGCCGCGCTCCGACGAAATCGTCGACACACGGTCGACGGCGCGCGCGAAGGTCTCGCGGTCGATGATTAGCTTCTTGTCGTTGCCGGTCGGGATGACGCGCTGATAATCCGGAAACGTGCCGTCGATCAGCTTGGAGGTCAAAATCACGCTGCCGATTGTGAAGCGGATCTTGGTGTCCGAAAGTTCCGTGGTGACCGCCACGTCCGGATCATCCACGAGCTTCTGCAATTCGCTGACGGTCTTGCGCGGTATGATGATGCCGGGCATGCCCTCGGAGCCCGCCGGCGCATCCATCTCGGCGCGCGCCAGGCGGTGGCCGTCGGTCGCAACCGAGCGCAGCTTCAATTTGCCGCCGGTCTCGATGGCGTGGAAATAGATGCCGTTCAGATAGTAGCGCGTTTCTTCGGTCGAGATCGCGAACTGCGTCTTGTCGATCAGTCCCTTGAGCGCCGCCGATTCCAGGCGGAAAATGTGCGAGAACGAGCCGGCAGAGAGTTCCGGAAAATCCGACTGCGGCAGGCACTGCAGGCGGAAGCTCGACCTGCCCGAGGCCACAGTCATGGCGTTGCCGTCCTCGTCCGTCTTCAGCATCACCTCGGCGCCTTCCGGCAGCTTGCGCACGATGTCGTAGAGCAGGTGCGCCGGAACGGTGGTGGCGCCGGCGCGCTCGACCTTGGCCGCCGTCGCCTCCGTGATCTCGAGGTCCAGGTCTGTCGCCTTCAGTTCGAGGCTCTGTCCCTCGGCGGCGAGCAGCACGTTGGACAGGATCGGAATGGTATTGCGCCGTTCGACCACGCGATGAACGTGGTTCAGCGACTTCAGGAGGTTTGAGCGTTCCAGGATTACACGCATGACGAAATAGGCTCGCTTGAACGAAGGAACGGAATTCCGGGCTCGGATTCCCGCTTACGGCCCAACAGGGACAGAATGCAGTCAGACTGACAGGAAAATTCTCCGAAAGGCAAGCCCGCGAAGCCGCAAGGGTACGGTTCCGCGGTCTTTCTGGGGATAAGCCGGCGCTGGCGGCCCTTCCGCGCCAGGCGCGTCGGGATTGAGTTCAGGCCGGCTTCACCTGAATTCAGGCCTGGTCGGTGATCAGCCTCCGCAGCAGCTCCAGTTCCTGCGCCAGCGTGTTGTCGCCGCCCGAGAGATCTTCGATCTTGCGCACTGCATGCAGCACCGTCGTGTGGTCGCGGCCGCCGAAGCGCCGGCCGATCTCGGGCAGCGAGCGCGGCGTCATCACCTTGGCGAGGTACATCGCGATCTGCCGCGGCTTGACGATGGTGCGCGTGCGCCGGTTCGACAGAAGCTCGGTCTTCGACACATTGTAGTGCCGCGCCACGATCCGCTGGATGTCTTCGATGCGCACCCGCTTCGGCTCGCCGGAGCGGTAGATGTGGCCGAGGATCTCGTCGATGCGGTCTATCGTGATCTGCGGCTCGAAGGACTGGCGGAACAGGAGCTGGTTGAAAGCGCCTTCCAGTTCCCGGCCGCTGCCGGTGACGGTGCGCGCCACATGGGTCAGGATTTCCTCCGATATGTCGAGCGAGCGGTCCTCGGCCTTGGCGTTGGCCAGGCGAAGCTGCAGCATGCCGAGCCGCATGCCGAAGTCGGGCGCCGACATTTCCAGCGCCACGCCTCCATTCAGCCGCGAGCGCACGCGCGGTTCGAGCGATTCCAGCTCGGACGGGGGGCGGTCGGCCGCCACCACGACCTGCTTGGCGCTGTCGAGCAGCATGTTGATCAGATGGCAGAATTCATGCTGGATCGATTTCCCCTGCAGGAACTGCATGTCGTCGATGATCAGGAGGTCGATGTCACGCAACTGTTCCTTGAGCGTCAGCGCATTGTTGTCACGGATGGCGGTGGCGAAGCGCCACATGAAATATTCGGCCGTCAGGTAGACGACCCGCGATTTCGGGTTCTGCTTGAGGGACTCGGCAGCGATAGCCTGCAGGAGATGGGTCTTGCCGAGCCCGACGGTCGCGTGAAGGAACAGCGGGTTGAACCGCGAGTTCGATTCCGCCACCGCCCGCGACGCTGCAAGCGCCACGCGGTTTGACGGCCCCTCTATGAATGACTGGAACGTGTAGCGCGGATCGAGCGGCGAGCCGAGGACACTCTGCCTGAATTCGGTGTCGACGCCATTCGTCCGGTTCGGCGCGGCGCGCTCAATCGCGGCAGTCGCAACCGTGCCTGCCGACAAAGCGGTATGCGCCGGCCGTGCGGCCTTGCGGGGAAAGGACGGCTCTGCTTCGCCTGCCCCCGGCGCCATGCGGGTTGCCGTGCGCACCACGATGTCGATCTTGAGGACATCCGGGTCCTCCTGCTTCCACAATTCGGAGATCAGGTCGAGATAGTGGCTGTTGATCCAGGAGCGCAGGAATGCCGTCGGAACCGAGATCCTGACCACGCCTTTCGAAGCCTCGGTGACCTTCATGCGGCCGAACCAGCTGGAATAGACCTCACCGCCCAGGCGCGCCTTGAGCTGCGCCTTCACTCTGTCGAATGCCTTTTCCGCGCTGCCCGACGCTGCCATGCCGTCCCCCCCGATCAGGTTTCCAGGAAAAGGAAAGCCGGACTTAGCGTCTCCTTCGATGCCGCTTTGCATTGATCTATCCCTCGTTTCATTTCTGTTTCCGCCGACGCCGCGCCGCGCGTTGTCGACAGTCGATCCCGTTCGCCGTGCACCTGCCCGACGACATGGGTTCCTTGATAGCCGGCACGGGCTTGTCCCCGCCCGCGCCGGCTTCACCCCAAACAAGGCAAAGGAAGTTCGTTTCCGGCAAAGAGCCAGAGCGCACTCGCTTCCTGAATTTTGTCTTGCCCCAAGTCCCCTACGCTCGAAAAGGCAAACCCAGACCGCTCGCAGAGATGAACCCCACGCTCTAATTCTGCGATTTCCAGCTAGGTCGTCAGGCCATTTGGCCCGCCCCTTTCGATAGACAGACATTACAAAAATCGCTGTGGACAGGGCAAGGCCGCAGCTAACGGATTTTTAAAGGAATCTGGTTGGGGAATTGCTTGACTCGGGAGCGTCGTCGGCCGCGCAAACGACAAAAGCGTGTGGATTCAAATCGTTTCTCGCCGGTTGCCGAATCCGGCCTCTCGCGGGAAATATTTTTAAAATATTTGCTTGACAGCAAATTGCCCCGGATCATCCACTGACATATTGAACAAGCTGTGGATGACCATCTGTAAGCTTGTGATTTTACAAGGGAAAACGTGCCAGGCTAGTTATCCTCCTAGATGGGGTTTTCGGCTGCCGGACTTCAGGAATCCTGCATATGCCGGCAAAACAGTTGCAACTCTTGGGACTTCCCCTGAGGCATCCTGTTGCGGGTATTTTACAACCCATTGTCGGCAAACGAAAAAACCCGGCGGGTTAGGCCGGGTTTGGTCGGATTGGAACGTCGCCGAACGGTTAGACGGACAGCGTCTTGAGGCGCTTGGCCAGACGCGAAACCTTGCGGGATGCCGTGTTCTTGTGCATGACGCCCTTGGTCGCGGCGCGCATCAGTTCTGGCTGTGCGGCGAGGAAGGCGGCCTCAGCCGCGCTCTTGTCGCCGGACGCGAGCGCTTCCTCGACCTTGCGGACATAGGTCCGGACTCGAGAACGGCGATTTTTGTTGACCGCGGTGCGACGTGCGATCTTGCGCGTAGCCTTCTTGGCCGAAGACGTATTGGCCATGGTGCCTCTCTTTGTGTCTCTGCATGGGCGCCCGGACAAGCTGGGGCGCAAAAAACAAACGGGCAGCCACAGGCCGCCTCGGTTGTCGCGGCTTATAGTGCAGCTTTCCCGGCGCGTCAACGCCGTTCGGCGGCGATTTTGCCGTATCACTGGTTCCTGAAGTTCGCGGACCGTTTTTCGGTAAATGCAGCCATGCCTTCCTTCTGGTCTTCCAGCGCGAACATGGAGTGAAAGAGCCGGCGCTCGAAGCGTAGGCCTTCCGCCAGCGTCGTTTCGTAGGAGCGGTTGACCGCCTCTTTCGCCATCATGACCGCCGGCAGCGAGAACTCGGCGATCTTGGCCGCGGCCTTAAGCGCTTCCTCGATAAGGTCGCTCATGGGCACCACGCGCGACACGAGGCCGGAGCGCTCGGCCTCCGCCGCGTCCATCATGCGGCCGGTCAGGCACATGTCCATGGCCTTGGACTTGCCGACGAAGCGGGTGAGGCGTTGCGACCCGCCCATGCCCGGCATCACGCCAAGCGTGATTTCCGGCTGGCCGAATTTCGCATTGTCGGCGGCGATGATGAAGTCGCACATCATCGCCAATTCGCAGCCGCCGCCGAGCGCGTAGCCGGCGACCGCCGCGATCACCGGCTTGCGGATACGGGCAAACTGCTCCCAGCCGGCGAAAAAATCCTCGAAATAAGCGTCGACATAGCTCTTCGACTGCATCTCCTTGATGTCCGCGCCGGCTGCGAATGCCTTCTCCGAGCCGGTTATCACCATGGCGCCGATCCGGGGATTGGCGTCGAAGGTCTGCATCGCCGCCAGCACCTCGGCTAGCACGGCCGAGTTCAGCGCGTTCAGCGCCTTCGGGCGGTTGAGCGTGACAAGGCCGACCTTGCCGCGCGTTTCGACGATGATCGTTTCGTAAGCCATCGGAAACTCCCTGGGTGTGCTCTTCAAGACGTAGCCTAATGCTGGCAGGCCGGGCAATAGAATGTCGACCGGCCGCTCTGCACGATCCGCGAGATCCGGCCGCCGCAGCCCGGTTTCGGGCAGGGCTCGCCCTCCCGGCCGTAAACCGAGAAGGAATGCTGGAAATAGCCGAGCGAGCCGTCTGTCTGGATGTAGTCGCGCAGCGATGACCCTCCCGCCTGTATGGCGTCAGCGATTACCGAGCGCACTGCATCCGCCAGCGCCTCCGCGCGGGCCGCGGCTTTCTTTCCCCGCTCGGCAATCGTCCCCGCCGCGCGCAGTGGAGAAAGCCCGGCGCGCCACAGCGCCTCCGCGACATATATATTGCCGAGCCCGGCGATCAGCCTTTGGTCGAGCAGCGCGGCCTTGAGCGGCGCTTTCCTGCCGCGGAAAAGTTCCTGGAGGAGCCGCCCGTCAAGAGCGTTTCCCGTAGGCTCGATGCCGAGGCCGGCAAGCATCGGATGTTCGTTGCTGGCCCCTTCCGCAAACAGCATGAAACCGAAGCGCCTCGGATCGTTGAACACCACGCGCACCGCATCGCGGCCTGGCGCCTCCATATGAAACACCACATGGTCGTGCGCCGACGCCTTGGAGCGGTTGTGGTGAAATGCGCCCGGCGGTTCGCTCTCGGCTTCCGCCTCCACCCGGAACGAACCCGACATTCCGAGATGGCAGATCAGCGCCGGACCGCCGTCGATATGCGCGGTCAGGTATTTTGCGCGCCTGCTGAGCGCGGTGATCGTGCGCCCTTCGAGCCGCTCGGCGAAGCGCTCGGGAAACGGAAAGCGCAGGTCGGGGCGCCGCGTTTCGACGCGCGCGATGCGGGCGCCTTCCATCGCCGGCTGCAGGCCTCGCCGGACTGTCTCGACCTCGGGGAGTTCAGGCACGGGCCGAGATCGTCTTATGGAAGGACGCGCCGTGGCGGCCGGGCGGCAGGCCGAGATGCTCGGCGACCGTTTCGCCTATATCGGCAAAGGTATTCCTGAGGCCGACCGGTCCGCCCGAAGCTCCAGGCAATGTGCCGATGATGGGCACGCGCTCCCGCGTATGGTCGCTGCCCTGCCAGGAGGGATCGCAGCCATGATCGGCGGTCAGGAGCAGGAGGTCGCCGCTTTTCAGCCGCGCCAGCGCTTCCGGCAGACGGCGGTCGAACTCCTCGAGCGCCGCCGCATAGCCGGCAATGTCGCGCCGGTGCCCGTAAAGCGTGTCGAAATCGACGAAATTGGCGAACACCAGGTCGCCGTCGCGGGCATCGTCCATGGCGATCAGCGTCTTGTCGAACAGGGCCATGTTGCTGGCCGCCTTGCGCACTACCGAAACACCGCGATGCGCGAAGATATCGCCTATCTTGCCCATGCCGATGACCCGGCTGCCGCGTTCGACGAGGCGGTCGAGCAGCGTCGGCTCCGGCGGCGGTACGGCGAAGTCGCGCCGGTTGGCCGTCCGCTCGAAATCGGCCGGGCTCTCGCCGTCGAACGGCCGCGCGATCACCCGCCCTATATTGAGCGGGTCGACCAGCTTCCTGACGATCAGGCAAAGTTCATACAGACGCTCAAGCCCGAAATGGCTCTCGTGCGCGGCGATCTGGATCACCGAGTCGGCCGAGGTGTAGCAGATAGGCTTTCCGGTACGGATGTGCTCCTCGCCGAACCTCGCGATGATCTCCGTCCCCGATGCATGGCAATTGCCGAGGATGCCCGGAACATTGCCTTCCTTGATAATCGCGTCCGTCAGCGCGGCAGGGAAAGCGGGTTCGGTCTGCGCGAAATAGCCCCATTCGAACGGCACCGGCACCGCCGCGATTTCCCAATGCCCGGAGGGCGTATCCTTGCCGCTCGACACCTCGTCGGCCGCGCCGTGGAAAGAGGAGGGAAGAAGCTGCGGCGCATCTTGGCCGAAGGAGAAACCAGCGGCGAGCGCCCCGGCGCGGCCGAGCCCCAGCGCCAGCATGTTGGGAACCTTCAGCGCACCCCGCCGCAGCCCTTCGCGATCGGCCTTTCCGGCCGCGCAGGCCTCCGCGATGTGGGCGAAGGTGTTCGACCCGGAATCGCCGAAGCGCTCGGCGTCAGCGGCTCCACCGATGCCGAAGGAATCGAGGACGAACAGGAATGCGCGGGCCATGAAGTGTCCGGTTCATTGTTGCGGATGGTCGTCCCAGACATAAGGTCGGAAGCAAGCCTTGGCAATTCGCCGCCGCAAGCGCCGGAACCGGCCGGCGCAAACTTGGAATGCCTTCTCAGCAATCCTCACATTCGATCGTGGAGCTCATGCGCGGCCGCAGGTAATAGGTCTCCTTCATCGAGATATTGTCGAAGGCGGCTGTGAGACCGAGCGTCGGCTTGGCCTCGGCCGACCAGGTGATGACCGGCTTGTAGTTCAGATAGCTTTCAACGCGGACGAGGAATGTGTTCGGTATGTTCAGCGCCGTAGGCACTGTTGCCGCCGATCCGGCGGCGGCGGCCGCACTGTAGGCTCCGTTTTCGACCTTGCCCGACCACGCAACCTGAACCCTGGATCCTGGATCCGGCGTGATTTGGATCGCGGTCACCACGATCTTGGGTGCGGACCGGTTGTAGGGTTGCAGGATCGACTCGCCGATCTTCATGATCGCCTTGAGCTGGTCCGGCGTGATCTCGGATTGCTGGGTGATCAGGTCGGCCACCATGCTGCCTACCCGGCCGACCTTCTTGTTGGCCTCGATACCCTGTGCCACCTCCATCGTGACGAAGTACATGCACAGGAGCAGCGGCGCGACCAGCGCAAATTCCACCGCCGCCACGCCGCGCCGATCCGGAATCAGCCGGCAGACCCCAGCCAGGAGCTTCGATATCATGGTTGGTGCCCCCGCACGAACAGACATTTCACTGACCTTCCCGTGTTTCGCGCCAGGCGCGACAGCGTCCCTCAATCGTCGAACGGTTCGTTTTGCCACGTGACAGTCGCGAAATGCAGCGTCTTGCCGCCCGCCAGGTTCGACATTTTGGCGCGCATGTAATCGGTTATGACGGGCCATTCGTAGAACACCCGCAAAACGTTCTTGGACTGCGACGGACCGGGATCGAAGGTAAAATTACTTGACGCTAGGGTCCGCGTTTCGTTGCTGCTGCCCTCATATATTATCTTCAGCGCCGCGGCTTTGCTCGAACGTGTCGAAGCTGCGCAGATCGACGTGAAGCCCCGGGCAGCCTGCGGCGACCATGATTTCCAATTGCTCGCAGACCATGTTCTCGAGCTTGACCTGGGTGAATTCGGCGTCGCTGGCCCTGATCTGTCCCGTCCGCAACCGGCGAGCGATTTCGTCGGTAACGTTGGACATGACCTGCTGCCCGGCAAAGGAGATGCAGCTCTCGAGTATGGCGAAGACCAGCGCCGCGAAAGGCAGCGCCAGCACGGTGAACTCGATCGCGGTGGCGCCGCTGCGGTCTCGCGCGAACCGGGATAGTATGCCCCGGCGCCGCTTGCGCGCACCGTCCATATCTGTGTTGACAATCATTTTCGGTTCCCGCCGAGCAAAGTCGTTGCATCCGGACATTAGTGGAAACCGGTTGAAGTCCGGTTTTGATAGCCAATAGAATTGGCTTGTCCGGCTTTACCCTGCGGTTACCATGAATTGTGCGCCGCTTACTCGGTGCCGACGCCTGCTACTGGCTCGCGCCGAGTTCCGCGTCCGATTCCTTCTCGGCATCGGTTCTGTAGGAACTCTCGCAATAGGGTGTGCACGACAATGTCTGGAGATTGGCGCGCCGGTAGATGCGGACCGAGGAAGCGGTCTGCCGCGCCACCGTCACCTGTTCGTCGACGATCGGGTTGCCCGCCTCGTCGAGGATGACGAGATTAGTCACGCCGAATCCCTTGCCTGTCAGCACGATAGTGGTGCCGTCCTGCACGGCCGCGTCGGCGATCGCCGGGTTTCCGATCACGATCGTGTCGGCGGCGCGCGAAAGCTTGACGATCTTGGCCTGGTTCATGGTCACTTCGATCCCTTCGCCTGCATGTGAGGCTAGCGTGGAGGCTGCAAGCAGCAGCGCTGCCGCGCCGGCGATGCGAAAGGAGGTTCTCGACGCGGCCATTGCAATTCTCCAGGCGGAGGAAGTGTTCAACGAAAGATGAAGCATATTGGTGAACCAACGGTTAAGCGCGCAGGCCGCAAATCCGACCGGGCGGGCAGCGGCGTTTGGCCTCTCTACTAGTAGGGCTCGAAAAGCCCGGCGCTGGGCGCAATTGCCGCGGCCTGTCAGGCATTCGCGGGCTTTCCGGATTTAGCCGGCTGTTAACCAAAGGCGGCGGCAAGCGGCCGAAAGGATTCGGTAAGGCTGTTTATTAAGCCGATCGAAAGAGCTCGCTTGTAGTTTGCGGATCATCCGATCAACCCCACAAAAAAGTTGACGGAAGTGCTGTAACACGTGGAGTAAGGAGCTCTCCAATGTCTAACCTCATCGCACGTTTTGTGAAGGACGAGTCCGGCGCGACCGCAATCGAATACGGTCTGATCGCCGCCCTCATCGCCCTCGCCATCATCGTTGGCGCCGGCGCAGTCGGTAACACGCTGAACGCCAAGTTCATCGGTATCTCCACCAAGCTCAACGAGGCCAACCCGTAAGGGCTGCCAAGCCTTTCGCAGCAATCCAAAGGCCGCTCCCAACAGGGCGGCCTTTTTTACTTTGACAACCGCCGCCGCCCGCCGCCGCCCTTCGGCGAAGGCGTGGATCTGGAACAGGTCATGCTCGAAGCGCTGATATTCGTGGTCTTCCCCTTCTGCATGGTCTTCGCGGCTGTTTCCGACATGCTGTCGATGACCATCGCCAACCGCGTTTCGGTGGTGCTGGTCGCGACATTCGCGGTCGTCGCGCCATTCACAGGCATGGACTGGGCGACCTATGGCTGGCACTTCGCCGCCGGCGGCCTCGTGCTTGCGGTCACCTTCGGGCTTTTCGCGCTCGGCGGCATGGGCGGCGGCGACGCCAAGCTCATGTCCGCGACGGCCGTCTTTCTCGGCTTCAACATTCACCTTCTCGAATATTTGGTCATTTCCGCCTTCCTCGGCGGCGTCATCACATTTGCTATACTGCGTTTTCGCGGTTCCGCGCTCGCGGTCTTCACCAGCCGCAACATGTTCCTGCGCCATTTCGCCGACGACGGCGTCGGCATTCCCTACGGGATCGCGCTTGGTCTCGGCGGCCTTGTCGCCTATCCCAGCTCACCGCTGGTGGTCTGGGCGCTGGAGCGGCTGGCGTCGATTTGATCCCGAAAGCTGGACAACAAAGAGGGCGGCTCGGCGGGCCGCCCTCTTTGTTTGTCGTCTCTGTTCGGCGGCATCGGCGGCATTTGAGTAAACTTTAAATTAAGCATGATCGTAAGCACTGCATTAACCGTAATTTGACGATTGGCGATGCAATGTCCGGTTGACTGGGGTGGGTTGCCAAGGGTGGGCTGGGACAGATGGCTGCTTCGAGATTGATCATTTTGGGCGTGGCGGTCGCCGCGGCTGGCGGTGCCGGCTACGTGGCGAAGAACATGTCGGCGCCTCCGGCCGAGATCGTCGTGGAGGCCGGCCCGCAACAGCCCTCCATCCAGACCTCCGAAGTGCTGGTCCTTTCCGGAGACGTCCCAATGGGCGCCCCGGTCGGCGGCCAACTGTCCTGGCAGGCTTGGCCGGTCGACGCGGTCAACGAGCATTTCATCACCCGCGAGGCCGAACCCGACGCGCTCGAAAAGGTCGGCGCCTCGCTGGCCAGGATCGCCATGTATGCCGGCGAGCCCCTGCGCCGTTCCAAGCTGGTCGGCGAAGGCCAGAGCTTCATGTCCTCGATCCTGCCGTCCGGGTCGCGGGCCGTCGCCACCCAGATTGCGGCGGACACGTCGGCGGGCGGGTTCATCCTCCCCAACGACTATGTCGATGTCATCATGACGCGCCGTTCCGACGCCGCCAACGGCAGCGCCGGTTCAGGCTTCGTTACCGAGACGATCCTCAAGAACATCAAGGTGCTGGCGATCGACCAGGCCATCCAGGAAGACGAGGAAGGCCGCCGCGTCAAGGTCGGCGAGACGGCGACGCTGGAACTCACCCCGCAGCAGGCCGAGATCATCACCGTCGCCCAGCAGATGGCCGACCGCCTGACGCTTGCCTTGCGTTCGGTCGCCGACGCCCAGGAAGAGCCGCAGGGTGAGGCCGACTACCTGCTTTCGGGCAACGGCCGGCGTGGCACGGTCCGGCTGATCAAATCGGGCGAAGTTTCCGAAGTGGGGGCCAGGAAATGATGACGATCGGCAATTTTTCCGTCGCGGCCCGGCCCGGCGCGCGCAAATCAGCCGCGAAGGCTGCCATGACAATCGCTGCAGCCTGCGCGATGCTGCTTGCCGGCACCAGCCTCGACGGCATCGTCGGCGTCCAGGCCGCCGGCCTGACCGACGGGTTGGTGGACATCGGGTCCACATCCGGCGCCAGCCAGCGTGTGAAGCTAGGCCTAAACAAGTCGGTCGTCATCGACCTGCCCAGCGATGCCTACGATATCCTGGTCGCCAATCCGGCGGTCGCCGATGCGGTCACCCGCACGGCGCGCCGCATCTACCTGTTCGGCAAGGCCGTTGGCGAAACCAACATCTTTGTCTTCGGGCCCAATGGCGAGCAGATTACGAGCCTTGATCTCGCTGTCGAGCGCGATGTCGCCGGTCTCGAAGACTACATCAAGCGCTTCATCCCCAATTCCGACATCACCATCGAACTCATCAACGACAATGTGGTGCTGACAGGCACGGTCGACACGCCGCTCGACGCCAAGCGCGCGGCCGAGCTTGCCGGCATCTTCGTCAGCGGCGGCGAGGCGACCACGGGCCAGTATTCGCAGACCGCATCGGGCGGTTCCAGCGACGGCGGGGTCGCCATCGACAATCCGGATTCCGCACGGCGCACCAGCCAGATCGTGAATCTCTTGAATATCGTCGGCGAGGATCAGGTCACGCTCAAGGTCACGGTCGCCGAAATCAGCCGCAATGTAATGAAGCAGCTCAATGTCGGCTTGATGGCGGAGGGAGCCTCCAACGGGATCAGCTGGGGTGCGATCAGCGAGAACGCGCTGGGGCTGGGCAGCGTCGTTCCCTCTCAAGCCTCTATAGCCAGCGTCGGCAGCACGATGATCGACGCCTATTTCCAGGCCATGGAGCAGGCCGGTGTCATGAAGACCTTGGCGGAGCCCACCTTGACCGCGGTGTCGGGCGAAAAGGCCACGTTCCGGGTCGGCGGCGAGTTCAATGTTCTGAACGGTATCAGCAGCGCACGAAGCGACGAGAACCGAGATGGTGATGTGCAACTCACGTACGATAAGATCGAATATGGCATCGGCCTCGAGTTCATGCCGGTGGTTCTCTCGCCAGGGCGCATCAGTCTGAAAGTTCGTACGGCCGTCTCGGAACCCACCAACGAATCCCCGGCCTTCGGCAGCGGTGGCAGAGGCCTGACGGTGAACATGCTGTCCATCCGCAAGCGTCTCGCCGATACCACGGTCGAGCTGCCCTCCGGCGGGTCGATGATGATCGCCGGCCTGGTGCGCGACGATGTCAGGCAGGCGGTGAACGGCCTGCCCGGACTGACCAAGATCCCGGTCCTGGGCACCTTGTTCAGGAGCCGCGATTTCGTCCGCAACGAGACCGAGCTGGTCATCATCGTGACGCCCTATCTGGTCAAGCCAACCGCGCGCAATGCGCTCGCCAAGCCGGACGACAACTTTAATGCTGCGAGCGACGGCGCCGGGATGTTCCTCGGCAAGGTCAACCGCGTTTACGGCACCATGAAGACCGACAGGCCGAATGGTCGCTACCACGGCATGGTCGGCTACATCTACAAATGATCGGGGATCAGGCAATGTCTAAGGCAATGTTGAAGAACCGGACGGACGCCGGACGCAAGGTCGCTGTCCCGACGCGTATCCGCCGGCCCGCCGTTTCGGTCCTCGGCGTCGCGGCGCTGGTACTTCTCGCCGGCTGCGCCGGGCCGCGCGACAGCGTCGTTGTGGGTGCGATCCCGGACGATTATCGCACCAACCATCCGATCGTGATCGCCGAAAAGGACCAGGTGATCGACCTGCCCGTCGGCGCCAGCGACCGCGGCATGACGTCGGGCCAGCGCGCCTCTCTGGAAGGCTTCTTCGCGGACTATGATCGCAGCGCCGCTCCCGCCTTGAGCATCCTGGTGCCCGTCGGCGCGGCCAACGACGTGGCCGCCTCGCATGCCGGCCACGACTTCGCCAGGCTGGCTAAATCGAACGGCGTTCCCGAAAGCCGTATCCTGATCAGTTCTTATCAGGCGCCGACGCCGGAAATCTCGGCTCCGATCCGCGTCGCCTACACGGCCATGAAGGCGCAGACCGGCAAATGCGGGCGCTGGCCGGAGGACCTTCTGCAGACCTCTGAAAACAAGCATTACGCGAATTTCGGCTGCTCCTATCAGAACAATCTGGCCACCCAGATCGCCAATCCGTCCGATCTGCTCGGACCGCGCAAGCAGAGCAGCATCGACGCCGAAAGGCGCGGGCGGGTCATCGACGGCTACCGGAACGCGGATGTCTTCGCTCCGGTGCCTGCACAGGAAGTTGACTACTGATCCAGTCGCAGCCTTGGGGGCGCGTGAAACATGAACAATTTGGCCTACGACTCCACACTGGAACACGGCGACATCGCGCAGCAGGACATCGCTGCCATGCACGCGCTGCGTCCCGTCCCGCGCATTTCGGTGCAGGCATTTTGCGAAACCGAAGGCATCGCCAACCCGATCGAGCGCGCCGGCGAGGACCGGCGCATGTCCAAGGCCCACCTGAAGGTCCATATGGGCGGCCTTGCGACTGCGGTGGAGTTTTACCAGACGGCGCCGACGCCCAACCTGATCATCCTGGAATCGCGCAGCGAGCCTAAGGAATTGCTCGTCGGGCTTCGTCAGTTGTCGGAATTCTGCGATCCGACGACCAAGGTCGTCGTCATCGGCCACTACAACGACGTCGGCCTCTACCGGGAACTGATCCGCACGGGCATATCCGAATATGTTGTCGCGCCGATTTCGATGGCCGACATCGTCAGCGTCATCTCCTCGATCTTCGTTGACCCGGAAGCCGAGCCGATCGGCCGGTCGATCGCCTTCATCGGCGCCAAGGGCGGCGTCGGCTCGTCGACCATCGCCCACAATGTAGCCTGGGCCATGTCCAACCTTTTCGCATCCGAGGTCGTGGTCGCCGACATGGACCTCGCATTCGGCACCGCCAACATCAATTTCGACCAGGACCCTGCGCAAGGCATTGCCGACGCCGTATTCTCGCCGGAACGCATCGACGAGGTCTATCTCGACCGCCTGCTGGCGCAGTGCGCCGAACGGCTCTCGCTGCTTGCCGCACCCTCGACGCTTGATCGCGTCTATGATTTCGACATCGACGCCTTCACCCAGATCATCGACACGGCGCAACGCAGCGCGCCGCTGCTCGTGCTGGACGTTCCGCATGTCTGGAACGGCTGGACCAGGAACACGCTGATGAAGGCAGACGAGATCGTCATCACGGTGACGCCCGAACTGGCCAATTTGCGCAACGCCAAGAACCTGGTCGACATGCTGAAGAAGATCAGGCCGAATGACGGGCCCCCGAAATTGATCGTCAACCAGGCCGGCGTTCCGAAGCGGCCCGAAATTTCGGTTGCCGATTTCGTCGAACCGCTGGGCGTCACGCCGATGGCCGTCATTCCCTTCGAGCCGCTCCTGTTCGGCAACGCCGCCAATAACGGGCGCATGCTCGGCGAGATGGACGCGAAGAGCCCCATCGTCGCTTCGATCAGCGAGATCGCCCACATTCTCACCGGGCGGAGTGAGATCAAGCCCAGGAAGAAGGCCCCGTTCGGCAATCTTCTGGGCAAGCTGAAGCTGAAGAAGAAGTGATCCAGCGGAATTGGTAGCCGAACATGTTTGGTAAAAGAGGCAATGACGACGCAGGCCGGACGGCGACGCCCGAATTCCGCGCGCCCGCTCCGGTGGCCCCGCCTGCCGCCCGCCCGGCGGTCGCCGCGCCGTCCGCTCCGGCTGCGCCGCCGCCGTCCGCTGCAGCTCCAGCGGCCTCTCCGGGCCGACGTGCGGTCGCTGCGCCACCGATAGCGCCTGAGCCGCGCCGCCCCGCGCGCGAGCGCAGCGAGACCTATTACGACACCAAGTCGCAGGTGTTCGCCGCGCTCATTGACACGATCGACCTTTCGCAGCTCGCCAAGCTCGATCCTGACAGCGCCCGCGAGGAAATCCGCGATATCGTCAACGATATCATCGCGATCAAGAATTTCGCGATGTCGATCTCCGAGCAGGAAGAACTGCTGGAGGATATCTGCAACGATGTCCTCGGCTATGGTCCGCTCGAACCGCTGCTCGCCCGCGACGACATCGCCGACATCATGGTCAATGGTGCGCGGCAGGTGTTCATCGAAGTCAATGGCAAGGTCGAGCAGACCGGCATCCGCTTCCGCGACAACCAGCAGCTCCTCAATATCTGTCAGCGTATCGTCAGCCAGGTCGGCCGCCGCGTCGACGAATCGAGCCCGATCTGCGACGCCCGCCTTCCCGACGGATCGCGCGTCAACGTCATTGCGCCGCCCCTCTCGATCGACGGCACCACCCTCACCATCCGCAAGTTCAAGAAGGACAAGCTGACCCTCGACCAGCTCGTGAAATTCGGCGCCATCAGCCAGGAGGGCGCCGAGGTTCTTAAGATCATAAGCCGCGTCCGCTGCAACATCGTCATTTCCGGCGGTACCGGCTCCGGCAAGACGACGCTGCTCAACTGCCTGACAAACTACATCGATCGCGAAGAACGCATCATCACCTGCGAGGATTCGGCGGAGCTCCAATTGCAGCAGCCGCATGTGGTGCGCCTCGAAACCCGTCCGCCCAACCTTGAAGGCGAGGGCGAGGTGACCATGCGCGATCTCGTCAAGAACTGCCTGCGCATGCGGCCCGAACGGATTATCGTCGGCGAAGTCCGCGGACCGGAGGTGTTCGATCTCCTGCAGGCCATGAACACCGGCCACGACGGCTCGATGGGAACCATCCACTCCAACAGCCCGCGCGAATGCCTGAACCGTATCGAATCGATGATCGCCATGGGCGGCTATTCGCTGCCGCAAAAGACGGTCCGCGAGATCGTCGTCGGCTCCATCGACGTGATCATCCAGGCCGCGCGCCTGCGCGACGGTTCGCGCCGCATCACCCACATCACCGAGGTGATAGGCATGGAAGGCGACGTCATCATCACGCAGGACCTGGTCCTCTACAACATCAAGGGTGAGGATGCGACCGGACGGCTACTCGGTCAGCATGTGTCGACCGGCATCGGCCGCCCGGCGTTCTGGGACCGGGCCCGCTACTACAACGAGGAACAACGCCTCGCCAGCGCCCTCGAGGCAATGGAAAAGCAGGCGGACTGATGCGCAAAGGCCTGCTCTGATGTTCGGGATCGACAGCACCATATTGGCGTTCATTGTGCTCGCGGGGTTCAGCGCCGGCGCGGTCGCCTACGCCTTTATGTTCAACACGATCGAGACCGAGAAGAACGCCGGAAAACGTCTGGAGACCGTCAAGCGCGCCGATACCGACCGCTCGGTGGTCAAGGCTTCGCGTGACCGTATAGCCGAGGCTACCAAGCGGCGCAAAAACGTCCAGGATTCGCTGAAGGATCTCGACGCCAAGCAGAAGGCGAAGGATCTCAACGTCAAGAAGCCGCCTCTCAAGGTGCAGCTCCGCCAGGCGGGGCTGGCCACGACCGTCGAGCGTTTCTATCTCTATTCGCTGGTCTGCGGTGCCGTTGTGACGGCTGCGGTCTTTATACTCGGCGCTCCCTTGCTGGCCGTGGGCGGCGCTTTCATCGCTTGCACCTTCGGCCTGCCGCGCTGGTTCGTCTCGTTCAAGCGCTCGCGCCGCGTCAAGGCGTTCCTGGAGGAGTTCCCCAACGCACTCGACATCATCGTGCGCGCGGTCAAGTCTGGGCTCCCCCTCAATGACGGCATCAGGCTGATCGCCAACGAATCGCCTGAGCCGGTGAAGACCGAGTTTCGTCGCATCGTCGAATCGCAGCAGGTCGGCCTGTCGATCCCGGAGGCGACGCTGCGCATGACAGAGACCATGCCCTGTCCCGAGGCTGGCTTCTTCGGCATCGTGATCCAGATCCAGAGCCAAGCCGGCGGCAACCTGTCGGAAGCGCTCGGCAACCTGTCGCGGGTGCTTCGCGACCGCAAGAAGATGAAAGCCAAGGTGCAGGCGCTGTCGATGGAAGCAAAGGCGTCGGCCGCCATCATCGGCGCCCTGCCTTTCATCATTGCCTTCCTCGTCTATCTGTCGAGCCCCAACTACATCATGCCGCTGTTCACCACGAGCACCGGCCACCTCATTCTCGGCATCTCCGGCGTCTGGATGTCGATAGGTATCTTCGTCATGCGCAAGATGATGAATTTCGAGGTCTGAGCACATGACCGATCAAGTCGTACGGGCACTCACCGATCCCTCCTTCCTCATCGCCATGCTGGTCAGCATCGCCGTCTTCGCCACCGTCTTCACGGTGCTGCCGGCATTCGGCGGCGATCCGCTCAAGGCGCGCATGAAAACCGTCGCGCTGGAGCGCGACGAACTGCGCGCCAAGCAGCGCGCACGCCTCGCGGCGGACGCCGAGCGCCGCCGCAAAGGCCTGCGCGAAGAGCAGTCGGTCGGCATGCGCAACATCGTCGAAAGGCTGGACCTGAAGCGCGCCCTGGTCGACGAGAACACGCTGAACAAGCTCAAGGTAGCAGGCTTCCGCGGCCAGAATCCGCTGACCAAGTTCCTGTTCTTCCGCCTGGTCCTGCCTTTTGTCGGCTTCGGCCTGGCGCTGCTCTACCTGTTCGTGCTCGGCGGCCTGGCCGAACAGCCGCCCCTGATCAAGCTGTTCGTCTGCATCGTGGTCGCCTATGCCGGCTTCTACGCGCCCAATCTCTATGTCAGCAACCGCGCCTCCAAGCGCAAGCAGTCGATCCAGATGGCGTGGCCGGATGCGCTCGACCTTTTGCTGATCTGCGTGGAATCGGGCATGTCGATCGAGGCGGCGCTGCGTAGGGTCGCCGACGAGATCGGCAGCCAGTCGGCGGATCTCGCCGAGGAGTTCGTGCTCACCAATGCGGAACTTTCCTATCTCCAGGAACGCAAGCAGGCTTATGAAAACCTGGCCAGCCGCACCGGCCTGGAGACGGTCAAGTCGATCACCCAGGCGCTGGTGCAAGCTGAACGCTACGGCACGCCCGTCGCTCAGGCGCTGCGCGTGCTCGCCGCCGAAAGCCGCGACATGCGCATGAACGCGGCCGAGAAGAAGGCGGCAGCACTTCCTCCGAAGCTCACCGTGCCGATGATCCTGTTCTTCCTGCCGGTGCTGTTCGCCATCATCCTCGGCCCCGCCGGCATCCAGGTCAGCAAGCAGGGGTTCTAGCGGATCGTCGAGCAGCCAATAGCCCTTCGGGAACCGAGGCCTGGAATGCTTCAAGCTGGCCATGACCGCCCTAGATAAGGAACCGCGCCAATAGTCTTGGCGCGGTGACGATAGGAGGGTCGGATGATTGTCAAGCGCATAGTCGCCAATATCGCTACGGAGAATCTCGGCGCAGCTCGCGCCTTCTATGGCGAAATCCTGGGCTTGAGACTGGTGATGGACCACGGCTGGATACAGACCTTCGCGGGCGAGGGACTGGCGGCGCCGCAAATCGGCATCGCCACGCAGGGCGGTTCGGGCACGCCTGTTCCCGACCTGTCGATCGAGGTTGATGACGTCGAAGAGGTCCGGCGGCGTGTCGTCGCCCGCGGGCTGGAAATCGAATACGGCCCGGCGGACGAGCCGTGGGGCGTGCGGCGCTTTTTCGTCCGCGATCCGTATGGACGTCTCGTGAACATCCTCTCGCATCAGGATTCGGACGGCTGATCTCCTGATCGCCCGCCTTCGCGGGTAAGCGCAGGCTTAATTCGTGTTGCCCTCGGGCTTTTCCTCGTCCGCCTTGATCTGGGTCCAGGCGTTCTGCTGCGCCAGCATGCCGCGCAGATAGGTCACGTTGGCCTTGGCCTGGTCGGGCGACAGCTCCTGGCTGGCGATCTGCTCGGCTTCCTCGAACCGGCCCTGCAGGCCGACGACCAGCGCCAGGTTCTGCCTGACGCGGCTGTCCGCCCCCGCGGCTTCCGAAGCCGATCGCATATAGGTCTCGGCGGTCTTGAGGTCGCCTTCCAGCACGTAGGACATGCCGAGATTGGAGAGTACCGACGGTTCGTCGGGTTTGAGGTCCAGCGCCTTGCGATAGAGCTGCCGCGCCTCGGCGGTCTGGCCGAGCTGGTCGAGTATCGCGCCCTCGGCCGAGACCAGCTTCCAGTCCGGATATTCCGGCGTCTGGGCGCGGCGTACGGCGTCCAGCGCCGGCTCGAACTGTCCGACGCCGGCGAGCGCCTTGCCATAGGCGGCGAGCACTTCGCGGTCCTGCGGATGCGCGATGGCAAGCTTGCGCATGACGGCCAGCGCCTGGTCGGACTGGCCGTTCATCTGCAGCACGCTGGCGTAGCGCATGGCGGTGGGCTTGTCGTTCGTGTCGCGCGTATAGGCCTTGCCGAGCGCGTCGGCCGTGCTCTGGAGTTCGCCGGTCGACATGTTCGCTATCGACTTGCCGGTGTCGCGCGAGATCGATCCCGTGGTCATCTTGGAGGTGCCGCAGCCTGCGACGCCGGCGGCGAGCGCGGCCAGGAAAACGCCTGTGAGGAGCCGCTTGCCTGTTGCGTTCATCGAGCGATTGGTCAACATCGGCTGCGAGCCTCCATCCGTCCCCGCGGCCGTTCTCCGGTCGCCTACCCCACCCCGGAGAAATATTCCGTTAACCCTAACGGATGGTTAAGGACCGCCAGCCAGCCAGCCCCAGGAACTTGAAGAATGCCTCTCGAACTCGTTGAAAAGCCGTCCCGCAAAGCTCTGCCCGTCCATCTCGTCGCCAAGGGCGATCTCGAAAGCCTCGACCCTGCCGCGGCCGCATGGGCCCGAGCCAACGGCTTTTCCGGCGATGCCGGCAAGGTGCTGCTGCTGCCAGGCTCCGACGGAGCCCTCGCCGGCGCGCTCCTCGGCATGGGCGACGGCGAGACTTCGCTGCATTCCGGCGCATTGGCCAAGGTGCTGCCGGAGGGCGAGTGGCATTTCGCGTCGGATCCGAAAAATCCGCCGCTCGCCGCGCTCGGGCTGGTGCTCGGTAGCTACGCCTTCACCCGCTACGGCAAGAAGCCTCGCAGCGACCTGCGCTTCGCGGCGCCTTCGGGCGTCGATCTGGCGCACACGCGCCGCGTCGCCGCCGCCGTGTTCCTGGCCCGCGACCTCGTCAACACGCCGACCAACGACATGGGTCCGGATGCGCTCGAGGCGGCGGTCCGCGCGCTGGCCGCCAGGCACAAGGCGAAGGTCGAGGTCGTAAAGGGCGACGCCCTGCTCGAAAAGAACTTCCCGATGATCCACGCCGTCGGCCGCGCCTCGTCCGAAGCGCCGCGCCTCATCGACATGCGCTGGGGGCCGAAGGGCGCGCCGAAGGTGACGCTGGTCGGCAAGGGCGTCTGCTTCGACACCGGCGGCCTCGACATCAAGCCGCCCAGCGGCATGCTGATCATGAAAAAGGACATGGGCGGCGCGGCCAACGTGCTGGGCCTCGCCTCGATGATCATGGAGGCGAAGCTCGCCATCCGCCTGCGCGTGCTGATCCCGGCGGTGGAGAACGCCATTTCAGGCAACGCCTTCCGCCCCGGCGACATTCTGCCGAGCCGCAAGGGCCTCACCGTCGAGATCGGCAACACCGACGCCGAGGGCAGGCTGGTGCTGGCCGACGCGCTGGCGCTCGCCGACGAGCAAGAGCCGCAGCTGCTGATCGACATGGCGACGCTGACCGGCGCGGCGCGAGTGGCGCTCGGGCCGGACCTTCCGCCCTTCTACACGGACGATGAGGCGCTTGCCGGCGAGGTCGCTGCCGCGGCGATCGCCGTCGAGGACCCGCTGTGGCGCATGCCGCTGTGGCGGCCCTACGAAGCGAAGCTCACCTCCAAGATCGCCGACATCAACAATGTCACCACTGACGGCTTCGCCGGCTCCGTCACCGCCGCCCTGTTCCTCCGCCGCTTCGTCGAGAAGGCGGCAAGCTGGGCGCATTTCGACATCTTCGCCTGGAACCCGTCGGACCGCGCCCACGGCCCGGCTGGCGGCGAAGCGCAGGGCATCCGCGCGCTGGAGCGGGTGCTGTCTCGAAGATATGGCTGAACCTCTTGGGTGGGCAGACGCGGCCGTCGCCCGCCAGGGCTCATTTCCTGCCCTGCGGGTAGATCGTTTCGCCACGCTTCAGCATCTCCACGAACGCCTCGATCTTCCTCTTGCGGCCCGCTTCGGTCTTCATGTTGTGGGTGCGGAAGGCTAGCGCGAAGCGGTTCTGCGCGCTGAGTTTAGCCAGCATCTCCCTGGCCTTCGGCTCGGCGTCTATTGCGGCCTGGAGATCGTCGGGGATTTTCATGTCCTTGCCGCTCCCGTAGGCGCGGTTCCAGCGTCCGTCGGCCTTGGCCGCCTCGACTTGCGCGAGCCCGTGCCCGGTCATCCGGCCTTCCCTGGTCAGCCGAGCGACGTTGTCGACATTGATCTGGCTCCAGATGCTCTTGCCTCGCCGCGGCGTGTAGCGCTGCAGGTAGCTCCTGTCGTCCAGCCCTTTGCGGATCGCATCGATCCAGCCCCAGCACAGCGCCGCGTCGATGGCTTCCTTGGGCGTGATCGATTCAAGCCCCGAACCCGCCTTGTGGATCTTGATCCACACCTCGCTTTCCTTGTCGTGGTGCTTGCCGAGCCAATCGTAAAAGCTCTCGGCGTCCTTGAACTCGTGGACCTTGTCGGGATCGACCTGGACGGGCGCCATCAGCTCGCCCGGCCATTGGCTTGCATGGAAGCCAAACTCGTGAGCGCCGGCGCCAGCCTTGGCTTGCGCGAGGGACGGAAAGATTTGATCTGCATGGTTCCTCCGCTGTCACGACGCCCAGTTATATCCGGGGGCGGATCGAATTCCAGCAGGCGACTGGCTGTTTGCGGCTGTCCCGGCCAAAATGAAACGGAACCGAAACGTTTTGCGCCCATTCTGCGGCCATGACCATCACCTTGCGCCCCAGCCAGGCCCTGCGGCTCTGGCAGCAGGTCAACCTTTCGGAGGTGCGCGATGCCGCGCCTGACCTGACCACGCGCCAGGCCGCGATCCTGCTCACCGTATATCTCGACCCGCCGCCGCATACGGTGCGCGGCCTGGCCGCCCGCCTCAACGTCACCAAGCCGGTCATCACGCGCGCGCTGGATTCGATGGGCGCGCTGAAGCTTGTCTCGCGCCACCGCGACCAGCTCGACAAACGCAACGTGCTGATCCGAAGGACGGTCGAGGGCGCGCTCTATGTCGAGCGGCTGGGCGATGTTATCATCGCCAAAGCCAGGGAGTTGCCGATTTGACCGCCCGAGACGTCCGCCTGCATGCCTTTCGTTCCGATCTCGCCGACGACCGGCTCAGGGGCAAAGTCTCGGCCGAGCGCTTCGTCGTAGGGCGGCCGGCGCGCATCGCTGCTGCTGTCGCGGATATCCGCAAGGCGCCGTCGCCGGATGCGGGTCTCGACACGCAGGCGCTTTTCGGCGACGACGTCCGGGTGTTCGAGCAAGCCGGCGGCTGGGCGTGGATCCAGGCCGAACGCGACGGTTATGTCGGTTACGTTGCCGAAACGATGCTTGGACCACAAGGAATTTCGCCGACCCATCTGGTGGCAGCGCCGCGCAGCTTTCTCTATCCCGGTCCCGACCTGAAGCTTCCGCGCTCCGGCGAGCTGTCGATGGGATCGGCGGTTGCGGTTACAGGATACGCCGAAACCCGCGGCACACGTTATGCACTCCTGTCCTCGGGCGACGCGATGATTGCCGGGCATCTGCGCCCGGCCGGCGATCCCGCGCCCGATTATGTCGCCGTCGCCGAAGCGTTCCTCAACACGCCCTATCTGTGGGGCGGGGTTTCGGGTTTCGGCATAGACTGCGCCGGCCTGGTGCAGCTTTCCATGCGCATGGCCGGCAGGGCCGTTCTGCGCGATACCGACATGCAGGCGGAAAGCATAGGCGAGCCGATCCGTCCGGGCGCCGGATTTTCCGGCCTGCGGCGCGGCGATCTCGTCTTCTGGAAGGGCCATGTCGCGATCATGACCGATGCCGACAACATGATCCACGCCAACGGCCACACCATGCTGGTCTCGCGCGAGCGGCTCTCCGACGCTATCGACCGCATCGGCTATCTCTACGGCGGGCCGACCGGGTTCAGACGGCCTTAGGGGCAGGGCACTCCACGCGGCGGGATCATGCCCCGAAGCGTGGTCGAGGCATTGCCGCCCAACTGTGGATAGAATCCACCTCCATCTCGGCTCGTTAGCAAAAAGAACTGTTGCGGATCAATGGCATGGCAGCCGGCGAAAAGAATTTTCGCGCCTCCGTTTATCCACACCCCCCGCTCCTCGCGCATAATCAGCTCACCGTTCTGGCGGGACCTGGTGCGCACCGGGTATCAGGCAGAATGGCGGTGACCTCCCGGCGTGGGTTCGGTATCCACGTCTCCGAGGGCGTCCGACGGGCCGGCATTCCGAGCGAAGCGTCAATGCTTCGTGAACGGAAGGCGGATCATCCGCGCGTCATTGTCCATGGAAAGAACATGGAGCGGGGCGCGTGACCGGTCGACCGTGGCGACAGACACCGGACGGGCGGGCATGGGAGTGCCTGTTCTTTTTTACGAATTCGTGCGGCGCTTTCTGCCCGCCCGTCTTCCCGACTACGTTAATGGCCAGACGCGAAAGCGGGCGTGGCAAAGGAGAGGTGCGCGTCTCTCCCTTCTCCCCTTGTGGGAGAAGGTGGATTGGCGCGAAGCGCCAAGACGGATGAGGGGTGTTGGAAGAAATGAGGCGGAGAAAATGGGACACATACAAAGCGATACGCAGACAATCACCTCTGTATTACTCCACGCAGCACCCCTCATCCGACCTCGCTCCGCTCGGCCACCTCTCCCACAAAGGGAGAAGGTGAGGCGCGCCCCAGCACTGCCGCACCGACCGCACCGACGGGCGCTTGCGCCGATTCCTGTCGGCGCACCCTCCTGACAGAAAGCTGTCAGGAGCAGTCAATTAGACTGCTATCATCGCAAGCGCATCGGGAGAGGGAGAGCAGCATGAATTCGCGGGCAAATGAGGGCGCGGCCGGTTTCGATTTCCTGATCGGAAGCTGGACGATCGAGAACGAGCGCTTGGCGGAGCGGTTTGTGGGAAGCGACGAGTGGACGCGGTTCACGGCCACCTCGACCTGCCGCAAACTCCTGAACGGCGCCGGCAACCTTGAGGAAATGGCGATCCCCGGAAGCGAATTTGCCGGGCTGGCGCTGCGGATATTCAATCCCGACGACGGGCTGTGGTCGATCCACTGGGCCGACAATGACCGCCACCACGTGCTGCCGCCGATGGTCGGCCGGTTCGAGAACGGGATTGGCCTCTTCTACGGCGACGAGGAGCATGAGGGCCGGACGGTGCGCGCCCGCTTCACCTGGACGCCGTCGGCGCAAAACCCGCGCTGGGAGCAGGCATTTTCGCAAGACGGCGGCGAGACCTGGGAAACCAACTGGGTGATGAAATTTTCGCGGACGGGGTGAGGCACCTACGCGGCTTGCGACAGTTCCCGGTGCGCGTCGGCCAGTATCTCGAACGACCTCACCCGCGCTGCATGGTCGAATATCTGCGCCGTGACCATCAGTTCGTCGGCGCCGGTGCGGCGGATGAAGGCGTCGAGGCCGCTGCGCACGGTTTCCGGCGAACCGGCGATGGCGCAGGAAAGCGCCTGGTCGAGCATTGCGCTGGCCATCGGCTCGATCTGGCTCCTGTAGCCGGCGACCGGCGGCGGCAGCGGTCCGGGCCTGCCGGTGCGCAAATTGACGAAGGCCTGTTGCAGCGAAGAGAACAGAAGCTCGGCTTCCGCGTCCGTCGCCGCGGCGATGACGTTCAGCCCGAGCATCACATAGGGCTTGTCGAGCTGTGCAGAGGGCTGGAATCGCGAGCGGTAGATATCGATCGCGTGCTCCATTTCGGCCGGTGCAAAATGCGAAGCGAAGGCGTAGGGCAGGCCGAGCATGGCGGCAAGCTGCGCGCCGTAGGTCGACGAGCCGAGGATCCACACCGGAACGTTCTGACCCTCGCCGGGCACGGCGCGGATGCGCTGGCCGGGTTCGGCCGGCTGGAAGTAGCCGATCAGTTCAACGACATCCTGCGGAAAGCTGTCGACGCCGGCATCGAGATTGCGGCGCAGCGCCCGAGCCGTCGCCATGTCGGTGCCCGGCGCCCGGCCGAGGCCGAGATCGATGCGGCCGGGATGGAGCGCCGCCAGCGTGCCGAACTGCTCGGCGATGACCAGCGGTGCATGGTTGGGCAGCATGATGCCGCCCGCGCCGACGCGGATCGTCGAGGTGCCGGCCGCGACATGGGCGATGACGACCGAGGTCGCGGCGCTGGCGATGCCAGGCATGTTGTGATGTTCGGCAAGCCAATAGCGCCGGTAGCCGAGCCGCTCGGCATGGCGCGCCAGATCGAGCGTATTGGCGAGCGACTGCGAGGCGGTGCCGCCTTCGGTGATCGGCGACAGGTCGAGAACGGAAAGGGGGATCATGGCGCGGTTTCCGGGGATCGGAATTCGCATATGGGGAGCGATGTCCTTGGCCGCAAATACTGGCCCACAGGATCGAGACAACCTGGAAGGTTATTCGGCGGGGCTGCCTTGCGACTGCTCCTCCGCCTCTTCCGCCGTCTGCTGTGCCGCCAGGAAATTGCCGACATGGCGCAGGCTTTCGAAATGGTCGCAGAAGACCTTGATGACGACCAGGATCGGCACCGCGATCAGCGCGCCTACGAAGCCCCACAGCCACGACCAGAAGGCGATCGCGATGAAGATCGCCACTGCGTTGATCTCAAGACGCCGTCCGACCACGAACGGCGTCACGAACTGGCCCTCGATCACGTTGCAGAGCACCACGAAGGCCGGCGCGGCCAGCGCATAGGTCAGGCTATCGAAGCTGATGATCGAAATCGCCGCTACCAAAAGAATGGTCATAAGCGCGCCGATATAGGGCAGGAAATTCAAAAGCGCCGCGATGACGCCAAAGACAAACGGATTGGGCATGCCGATGGCCCAGAGGCCGAGGCCGATCGCGATGCCGAGGCCGCCATTGATCAGCGCGACGGTCAGCAGGTAGCGGGAAATTTCGCGCTCGACATCGTAGACGACGCGCAGCGCCCGCTTCTTCTCGCTCATGCGGGCAAAGGACTGGATGATTTTCTCGTAAAACATCGTGCCGGAGGCCATCAGGAACAGCGACAGCACGAAAGTGATCGCTACGGTGGTTGCGGCCGACAGGAGGTTGCCGGCGGCCTGGGAGACAATGCCCGGCTGCGCCATTACGACTTTCTGCACGCCCGGCTCCTGCGTGGTCTCGGCGACCTGCTCGACCTGTCGGGAAACCTGCATCATCCGTTCGAATGGATGGCGCAGTTCCGCCAGCCGCTCGGTAAGTTGGCGTCCGATCGCCGGCGCGTCGTTGACGAGATCCATAACCGGACCGCTCATGAAATATCCCGTGCCGCCGATGCCGATGACCGACAGGAGAACGAGAAGCGTCGCGGAGATCGGCTCGGGGACGCCGTGCTTGCGCAGGAAACGCACGATCGGCGTCAGCATCAGAGCGAGCATGAAGGCGAGGATGACCGGCATGAAGAATTCGCGCGCGAAATAGAGCGCATAGACCGCCATGAAGATGAAGATGCCGATCAGAAGCGAGCGCATGAGCCTCGTGTCGGATGCGGTTCGAATGGCTTCCGGCGTCGCTTCACCGGGTGGCTGGGCCGTCATGGCGATGTCCCCCAAGTTTTCGCGGTGTATATGGCCGCACGGCCGCGCGAAAATCCTTTCATTCGCAACAATGCGCACGCAAAGCCGATGTTCCGCCGGCACGTGAAGCGGGCTATGTCGCTGGCAGGATTTCAGTCCGCCGCCGCGGATGCCTTCGTGGCCGCCGTCTCGCGTCGGACGATCGGCGCGACCTTGGTGCCATACAGCTCGATCGCCTTCATGAGCTTGGCATGCGGCATGATGCCGATCGCCATCTGCAGCAGGAAACGGTCGTTCCCGAAGATGCGGTGGTGGGCGACGATCTTTTCGGCGACCTCTTCCGGATTGCCGACGAACAGCGCGCCGCTTGGGGACCGCGACTGGTCGAAATGCGCCCGCGACGTCGGACCCCAGCCGCGTTCGCGGCCGATGCGGTTCATCACCTCGGCCTGCGGGAGATAAAAATCGTCGGCGGCCTGTTCGGTGGTTTCGCCGACGAAGCCGTGCACGTTGATGCTGGTGGCGAGGGCTGCCGGATCATGGCCGGCGCGGCTTGCGGCCTGCCGGTAGAGGTCGAAGAGCGGCGCGAAACGCGCCGGCTCGCCGCCGATGATGGCGAGCGCCAGAGGCAGGCCGAGCACGCCCGCGCGGGCAACCGAATTGGGCGTGCCGCCCACTGCGATCCAGATCGGCAGCCTTTCCTGGAACGGGCGCGGATAGACGCCGCGATTGTCGATCCGCGGCGTATGCTTCCCGCCCGGCCAGGAGACACGCTCGCTCTCGCGAAGCTTGAGCAGCAGCTCGAGCTTCTCGGCAAACAGCGTGTCGTAGTCGTCGAGCTGGTACCCGAACAGCGGGAAGGATTCGATGAAGGAGCCGCGCCCGGCCATGATCTCCGCCCTCCCGCCGGAGAGCAGGTCCAGCGTCGAGAATTGCTGGAAGACGCGCACCGGATCGTCCGAGGAGAGCACGGTGACGGCGCTGGTCAACTTTATGCGCTTGGTGCGCTCGGCGGCCGCGGCAAGCGCCACCACGGGAGCGGATGCTGCATAATCGGGCCGGTGGTGCTCGCCGAGGCCGAACACATCGAGCCCGACCTGGTCGGCCAGTGCGATCTCTTCCATGAGATTGCGCAGGCGCTGATGCGGCGTTATCGCCCCGGGCCCGTTGTCGAGGCTGACGTCGGCGAAGGTGTAGAGGCCGAGTTCCATGGCTTTTCCTCGCTATGTTGCCCGCCACAGGTAGCGGCGCGGCGGGGCAACCGCCAGTGCCTCTCCGGTGAACAGTCCATTCGAGGATGCCGCAAAAGCGTTCCCCTGCGGCAACATAGCGGGCGATTTCATGGCTGGCATGCCGATTTGACGCTTGAACTATCGGCCATCGCGCGTATGTAAGCGGCGCGATCGACGACAAGAATTGAAGGCGGACATTGGCTATCTATAAAGAGAAAGACATTTTCGAGCGGCGTAACGCGGCGAACGAAGCAAAGAGGGCTCTGCTGGAGCGGTTCAAGGCAAAGCCGGCCGCGGATGATCCGCAGGTGCTGGCAAAGCAGGCAGAGCGCAAGGCGATCCTCGAGGCGCGCGAGAAGCGGGCCGCGGAGAAGGAAAAGCTGAGGCAGGAAAGGCTGGCGCGCGAAGCAGCCGAGCGGGCCGAACGCGAAGCGGCGGCGGAAGCCGCGCGCATCGCCGCGGAAGAGGCCGCGCAGGCCGAGGCCAAGGCCAAGGAAGCGGAAGATAACGAGCGCATCGCCCGCCTTCTCGCAGACGAAGCCGAGCGCAAAGCCAAGCGCGACGCGCGCTATGCCGCGCGCAAGCAGCGCAAGCGCTGAGCTTTCGCAGCCGGCCTCAGGCGACCAGCTTGAGGCCGACAATGCCCGCCACGATCAGGCCGATGCAGACCAGCCTGATGACCGTGGCCGGTTCGCCGAGCAGGTAGATGCCGAGGATCGCGGTTCCGACCGTGCCGATGCCGGTCCAGATCGCGTAGGCGGTGCCAACCGGCAGCGTCTTCAGGGCCAGGCCGAGCAGGCCAAGACTTACCACCATACTGGCGACGGTGAGCAGCGTCGGCGTGAGGCGGGTGAAGCCGTCGGTGTATTTCAGGCCGATCGCCCAACCTATTTCAAACAATCCCGCGAAGAAGAGATAAGTCCAAGCCATGCTGGCACTCAGTGTCTCGGCGGGCCGTCCCTACCGACAAAGTTAAGACGCAGGGCCGTCCCCGCGCCGGCGCGGAGCGCCCTTTGCGCCGCGCTCTAAAATTGCGGCCGGCGTTATCGCGCCGGCCGCCCGTTGCGAAGCCTTCCGAAGACTATTTCTTTTCCTTCAGCTTGGCTGCGGGAACCGGCGCCGCCTTGAGCGCGGGCGCGGGCGCCGGCTTCTTGGCGTCCTTCTTCGGTTTCCTGGCTTCCTTGTTGCTCTTCATCTGACCCTTGGCCATGATTCGTTCCTCCGGCTGGTTGGCGGCAGAGTGAAACAGGGGAATCGGGCGAGGGCAAGAGGGCGCGCGGAATGCTGATCCGTCGCCTATGCGTCTGCCTCGTCGACCACGCGCAATCGCAACTGTCCGGTCCGGGAATCTGCGCTCCGCGCCTGCGCCTGCGCGGCGACGATCTCGGCCGGCTCCGCTCCAGGCGTTCCGAACTCAAGCGCCTCGATCTTCTGGCCGCGCTTGGTCACCTTTGAGGACGAGACCAGGATGTCGTCGATGTCCTTCGAGGCCTGGCCGAAATGCGTCTGCAGTTTGCGTACCCGGTCGTCGAGCCGCGAAACGTCCTCCATCAGGCGGATGACTTCGCCCTGGATCAGATGCGCCTGCTCGCGCATCGAGGCGTCCTTCAGGATGGCCTGGATGACCTGGATCGACAGCATCAGCAGCGAAGGCGAGACGATGACGATGCGTGCCTTGTGGGCGCGGTGGACGATCGATTCGAAATTCTCGTGGATCTCCGCGAAGATCGATTCCGACGGCACGAACAGGAAGGCGGTGTCCTGCGTCTCGCCATTGATCAGGTATTTTTCCGAGATCGCCTTGATGTGCACTTCGAGGTCGCGCCGGAAGGCCTGCGCGGCATACTTCTGTGCCTCGGAACCCTCGATGTCGGCGGCAGCACGAATAGCGTTCCACGCCTCCAGCGGGAATTTCGCGTCGATGACCAGCGACGGCGCGCCGTTCGGCATCTTTACGACGCAGTCCGGCCGGTTGCCGTTGGAAAGCGTCGCCTGGAACTCGTATGCGCCATGCGGCAGGCCGTCCGCCACGATCGCCTCCATGCGCGACTGACCGAAGGCGCCGCGCGTCTGCTTGTTGGAGAGGATCGCCTGAAGCTGAACGACCTGGCCGGCGAGCGACTGGATATTGCCCTGCGCCGTGTCGATGACCGCCAGCCGCTCCTGCAATTTCGCCAGGCTCTCATGCGTCGATTTCGTCTGCTCGGTCATGGTCTGGCCGATGCGGCCGGTCATGGCGTCGAGGCGCTGGCCGATCGACTGGGTGAGTTCGGCCTGCCTGGCGCCGAACACCTCGGCCACGGCCCCGAGCCGGCCCTGCATTTCGGCCTGCGCCTGCAATATGCCGGCCATGCGCGCCTCGGCATCGCGGGCATGGTCGGCTGCTTCGGCCGCGGCCGCCGCACGCGCATTCGCAGCGCGCCAGAGCGCAGCGATCAGCGCCACCAGCAGGACAAGGAACAGCGTGGCGGCGGCTGCGAGCAGCTGGCCGAGCGTGACTGTCGAGGCACCGAGTTGCGCAACGGGAGCCGAGAGTATTGAGCTGAGTTCGTTCATGCCGCGCAGCGTACGCGATTCGGCTGCAGATCAAAACATGAACATTTGCGCATCTGTCACGGTTGACGGGATTAAGGCGAGCGATTACGTGAAAACGATGTCGATCAAGCCTCTCATCATCCTTCCCGATCCTGTCCTCCGCCAGGTTTCAAAGCCGATCGAGCGCGTCGACGCGCCGCTGCTCAAGCTGGCTGACGACATGCTGGAAACCATGTATGACGCGCCAGGCATCGGCCTGGCGGCGATCCAGGTCGGCGAACCGCTCAGAATGCTGGTGATCGATCTCGCAAAGGAAGGTGAGGAGCCCGCGCCGCAGGTCTTCATCAATCCGGAGATCGTCGTAAGCGGCGACGAGCGTTCCGTCTATGAGGAAGGCTGCCTGTCGATCCCGGATTATTATGCCGAGGTCGAGCGCCCGGCCGCCGTTCGCGTGAAGTACCTCGACCGCGACGGCAAGCTGCAAGAAATCGACGCAGAAGGCCTCCTTGCCACTTGCCTGCAACATGAGATCGACCATCTCAACGGCGTGCTGTTCATTGACCACATCTCCAAGCTGAAGCGCGACATGGTGGTGAAGAAGTTCAAGAAACTGGCCAAGGACCGCCCGCCGAGCCGCATGGTGGGATAGGCGACGACCACGATCCGAGTCTGGCGTTGATGCGACGGGCTTGACCTGAAACTCGTAAACCCGTTTGAAACAGGCGTGTAAAACACGCGCATCACGCCACGCCGCCAAACGGGAAATATATGCCGCTTCGCATCATCTTCATGGGAACGCCGGATTTTTCCGTGCCGACGCTTCGGGCGCTTGCCGAGGCCGGGCACGAGATCGCTGCCGTCTACACCCAGCCGCCGCGGCCGGCAGGAAGGCGCGGACTCGACCTGACGCCGTCGCCGGTGCAGCGCGAGGCCGAAAGGCTGGGGCTTGTGGTGCGCACGCCGGTTTCGCTCAAGGGCGAAGCGGAGCAGGCGGAATTTGCCGCGCTCGAGGCGGACGCTGCAGTGGTGGTCGCCTACGGCCTGCTTCTGCCGAAAGCCATTCTGGAAGGCACGAGGCTCGGCTGCTGGAACGGCCATGCCTCGCTGCTGCCGCGCTGGCGAGGCGCCGCGCCGATCCAGCGCGCCGTCATGGCCGGCGACCGGGAAACCGGCATGATGATCATGAAAATGGACGAAGGGCTGGATACCGGCCCGGTTGCGCTGGCCGAACACGCCGCGATCGCATCGGACATGATCGCCGGCGAGTTGCACGACCGCCTGATGGCGATCGGCGCCGACTTGATGGTCAAGGCTATGTCAGGGTTGGAACGGGGCGAACTGACGCTGCGGCCGCAGGCGGCCGAAGGCGTGACTTATGCGCGTAAAATCGATAAAGCGGAAACGCGCGTCGATTGGACGCGTGCAAACCGGCAGGTCCACAACCATATTCGCGGCCTCTCGCCCTTTCCCGGGGCGTGGTGTGAAGCGGAGATCGCCGGCAAGGTTGAGCGGCTGAAACTGCTTCGCTCAACTCTCGCCGATGGGCACGGCGAGCCGGGCGAAATTCTCGACGACGGGCTTACGGTAGCCTGCGGCGAGGGGGCGATCCGGCTGAGAGAAATTCAACGGGCGGGCGGCAAGCCTGTCTCCGCCGAGCAGTTTCTGCACGGCGCAAAAACAAGAAAAGGAATGAAATTGTCATGAGCATGATGTCGATCAGAACGGCAACGCCGAGGGATCGCGACGCGATCCGCCTCGTCGAGGAGCACGCTTTCGGCCAGAAGCTGGAGGCCGGGCTGGTCGACGCTTTGGTCAGCGATGGCGACGCGATCATCGAGCTCGTGGCGGAAGATGACGGCCAGGTCGTTGGTCATATCCTGTTTTCGCGACTCTTCGTGTCGAAGGGCGGCAAGAATTTTCCCGCCGTCGCGCTGGCGCCGCTTGCCGTCGAACCCGCCTTCCATGGCGCCGGCATCGGTGGCGCGCTGATCCGCGAGGCGCACCTCAAGCTCAAGGCTGCCGGCGAAAAACTCTCCGTGGTTCTGGGCGATCCCGCCTATTACGGCCGCTTCGGCTATTCGCATGAGCGCGCCGCGAAGTTCGAAAGCGAGTATCAGGGCGAGGCGCTGCAGGCGCTGGCCTGGGAAGAGGCCGCTCCTGAGACGGGAAGCCTGGTCTATGCATCGGCCTTCGGGTCTGCTCTTGCCGCTTGATGCCGCGCTACCGCCTCGACATCGAGTATGATGGCAGCACCTATGCCGGGTGGCAGCGGCAGGACGGGCCGCATTCGGTACAAGCGGCGATCGAGCAGGCGATCAAAAGTTTCTGCGGCGACGAGATAGCGCTGCGCGGCGCCGGCCGTACCGACGCCGGCGTTCATGCCACCGGCCAGGTGGCGCATGCCGACCTGACCAAGCAATGGCCGGCCGACACGGTTCGCGACGCCATCAACGCGCATCTGCAGATGGCCGGCGAAGCCGTGGCGGTGCTGGCGGCGAGACCCGTTCCGGACGATTTCGACGCGCGCTTCTCGGCGACCGGCAGGGAGTATCTCTACCGCATCATTAACCGGCGCGCGCCGGCGGCGCTGGAGAAGAACCGGGCGTGGTGGGTGCCGAAGCAGCTTGACGTCGAAGCCATGCAGGAAGCAGCGCTCATGCTGGTCGGTCGCCACGACTTCACCACGTTCCGCTCCGTGCAGTGCCAGGCGAGCAGCCCGGTGCGGACGCTGGAGCGGCTGGACGTCAGGCGCTCCGGCGAACTGATCGAGATTCGCGCCGCGGCTCGGTCCTTTCTGCACAACCAGGTGCGCTCCATGGTCGGCTCGCTGAAGCGCGTCGGCGAGGGTGGCTGGACGCCAGGCGATGTGAAAGCCGCGCTTGAGGCGAAAAATCGCGCGGCGTGCGGGGCGGTGGCTCCGCCGGAAGGGCTTTATTTGACCGGCGTCCGCTATCCGGGAATATAGATTCCAAGCGCCGCCTGCAGTAGGAAGAGCACAGCGAGCGAGGCGATGAACATGCCTGCAAACACTGCCGTGCCGATTGCAGGGCCCCTGCCGATGACGACATTGGTCAGCCGCCACGTCAGCACCATGGAAAGGCCGAACAGGCCGATCGACAGCAGCGACGCCAAGTCGGATGAGGACGGCGAAATCAGCCTGAGCAGGGCGGCTGGCAGCATAAGCCAGATGATCAGCGCCGAGCCCCAGTTGCTGGCGACGACATAGTGGACGAAGCGGGCGCCGATGCCGGCCAAGGGCGCTGCGAGCGCGAGCGCCGCGAGCGGTAGAACCCAGGCGCTGAGATCGATCGCGGCCAGCCGCAGCAGGACCGAGAGCCGACTGCCGGCTGCCGGTTCCGCGGTGATTTCGTTGGCCATGCCGATCCAGCCGACAAAAAGCGGCGGCAGGGCGACGACGATGGCGAAGAAGGAGTTCCAGAAACCGTCTGCCGAGATGTCGAGCATGAGCAGCCCGTCGGGCTTGCCCGTCATCAGCCGCCATGCGCCGGTCAGATATCGCTGGATTTCGGCTGCGCTCGGCATTTCGCGCTCAGCCGAACCAGTCTTTGATGAAGCGGGAATAGATCTGCGTCAGCGTTTCGAGGTCGGTGACCGCGACGCGCTCGTCGACCATGTGCATGGTCTTGCCTACCAGGCCGAACTCGACGACCGGGCAGAAATCCTTGATGAAGCGCGCGTCGGACGTGCCGCCCGAGGTGGAAAGCGCCGGCGTTCTGCCCGTCACGGCCCTTACCGATCCGCTCAGCGTCTCGATCAGCTTGTCGTCGCGGGTGAGAAAGACGTGGCTCGGACGGTCGCGCCAGGCGAGATCGTACTCGATCGGCTCGCGTCGGCCCTTGCGGTACTTTTTGCGGCGGCTGGCTGTATCGAGCCGGTTGTGGATCTCGGCCTGGACGGTCTCGGCGGTCCACGTGTCATTGAAGCGGATATTGAACGTTGCGGTCGCCTTGGCCGGGATGACGTTCACGGCCGGGTTCCCGACATCGATCGAGGTGATTTCGAGGTTGGTCGGCTGGAAATCGGCGGTGCCGGCATCGAAAGGCGGCTCAATCAGCGCATCGACCAGCGTCATCAGCCCGCGCACCGGGTTGTCGGCCAGATGCGGATAGGCGACGTGACCCTGCCGGCCGTGCACCGTGACCGAGCCCGACAGCGATCCGCGGCGGCCGATCTTGATCATGTCGCCGAGCGCGTCCGGATTGGTAGGCTCGCCGACGATCGCGGCGTCCCACTTCTCGCCCCGAGAGGCAGCCCAGTCGAGCAGCTTCACAGTGCCGTTGATCGCCGGGCCTTCCTCGTCGCCGGTGATCAGCAGCGACACGGAGCCCTTTGGGTTGCCATGCTTTTCGATGTGCCGCGCAAGGGCGGCGACAAAGCAGGCGATGCCGCCCTTCATGTCCACCGCGCCGCGGCCATACATCTCGCCATTGCGGATTTCGCCGGAAAAAGGCGGCTGCGTCCACGCCGAATCGTCGCCGGCCGGCACGACGTCGGTGTGCCCGGCAAACATCAGATGCGGACCATTGCCGGACAGCCTGGCGTAAAGGTTCTCGATATCCGGCGTGCCGCTTTCGGAAAAGCTCGGCCGCTCGACCGAAAAGCCGAGCGGTCTCAGCATGGCGGCAAGGACGGAGAGCGCGCCGCCCTCGGCCGGCGTGACCGACGGGCAGCGGATCAGGGTTGCGAGATTTTCGGCGGGATCGTCCGGCAGTTTCATGACAAGCGGGATACTGCAAACTTCCGCCCCTGTCACGCGGCGGCGGCTGGGCCAGCAGCGCGTCCTTGCGGCATGAGCGAGAAGACGGCGCTTGGCTTTGCTGCAGCATTGCCAGCCTCGCCGAATTCCAACACCGGATATTCGGCAATCAGCTGAAGCCGCGAGCGGGGCAGAAAGGCCCGCCACGGATCGCCGATCAGCACGTCGATGCCCGCTTCCAGGCAGCGATCGAGAAAAGCCGTGACGCGTTCGGCGAGATCGCGTGCGTAGAAAAGATCGCCGACGGCGACAACGTCCACGGGAGGCGGCGGACCGGCGGTCAGATCGTTAAGGACCGTCGAGATAGTCACGCCGTTTGCAGCGGCGTTCAGTTCGATTGCTGCCACCGCGTAGCGATCCGTTTCCGCCGCGATCACCTCGCTCGCGCCGGCCTTTGCCGCGGCGATGCCTACGATACCGGAACCGGCGCCAAGGTCGAGCACGCGTCGGCCTGCCACAATTTCCGGCCGATCGAGAATGTGCCGCGCGAGCGCCAGTCCACCGCCCCAGTAATAAGCCCAGTAGGGCGAGCCGAAACCATGCTCATCCAGTTCGGCAAGACGGCGCAGACCGCTCGCCGGACCAGCCTTGTGGAGACGGATTTCGGGGACGGCCGGAACCGGGGCGATCGGCAGGTTCGCCCGGATGAATTGCTCAAGATCCAGATCAAGGCCGCGCACCATCAGCCCCTCGTGCGGCCGCCGGATTGCTCGATCATCATGATCTTCTGCCAGATCTTGCGCGACAGGTTGGAGCCGAGGCTTTCAACGTCGTTGACGGCGTCGACGACCACCTCGTCATTCACTGATTGGGCAAAAAGCGCGGCGAGCTTTCCCGAGATCGAAAGCATTTCGGAGCAGTAATCGAGATAGCGGGCAAGATCGGCGGCGTCGAGTTCACGCACCGGCGAGTGCTCGGTCGGCGTGAAGCCGGCCGACAGCGTGGCCGGATCCTTGGTCAATTGATGCATGTCGATGACGTGGATGAGCGAACGCAGCCCGTGCAGTTCGCGAAACACCCGCTTGCGCTTGATGCGCTCCTCTGCCCGCACCAAGGCCAGAAAGCCGAGGCCCGCGAGCAGCAGTGTGTTGAGCGAAGCCTCGATGCCCTGCACGAAGTCGAATGCGCCGGTGGAGATGCGGTCGAAGGACAGGAAGGTCCCGACAAACAGGAAGACGGAAGCGCCAACGGCGATAGCCAGGCCGATCAGGATGCGGACCCACCAGATCGGCCGCTCCAGTTCCTTGGCTGCCTTGGCCAGGTCGCGGGACAAGTGAACCAGCCCGGCCGAAACCTTGCGCAAGCCTGAATTGGGGAAGCGGTCGGCGATGCGCTCCTCCAGCCGCTCGGCTGTTTCTATGATGAGCACCGGGTCTAGTGTGCGGTAGGACATGTTTCGTCCGTCCTGAACTAGCTTATTTCGGCTGGTTGGTCGCCGCGCCGTAGCGGTTCGGGCCGGGCGTTCCGGGAAAGATGCACAGCACCAGGAAGGCAATGATGGATATGACCGGTATGAACAGCGAAGCGGCGATGATGCCCGGCCTGTCGATATCGTGCAGGCGCTTGACGCCGAGCGCGACGTTCGACCAGATCGAGACCAGCACCACCGCCCAGAACGCCATCGCCCAGAGCTGCCCTTCGGTGCTGCCCTGCGGAACCAGCGTGAACCGGTAGAGCAGGAAAGCCTGGACGATCGCCAGAAGCATTCCCGCAAGAAAATAGGCCGCGCGGCTGACGCGGCCCGAGAAGCGGAAGAAAAGCCAGAAAAGCTGATCGCGGTCAGGCAAGTGGGTCCGGTCCGTACTGGTTGGCGCCTCTGTTGCCTTCGAGCATGCCGAGCTCGACGAGTATCCAGATGGCGCCGATGAAGGGCACGATGGCTATGAGCGACCACCAGCCCGATTTGTCGCGGTCATGCCAGCGTTTGGCGTAGACCGCCAGCGCCAAATAGATGGACGCCAGCGACGCGAGAATGCTGACGATGCCCATCTGGGCGCCGCCGCCGACATCGATCGACGAACCGATTATGATATCGATCACGGTAGCCACGATGCCGAGCAAGACCAGCACGCCGATCCCGGCCCAGAATTTGGCCCGGTTGATGCGGCCGTCAAAGCTGGTGAGAAGCCATTTCCAGTCCATGTCACCCCTCCTGATGTGGTTTGGAACGCGCTGGACTTCGCGCCCGCGGAGGTTGCTTCGGTTTCAGGGAAAGATCAATCTCTCAAAAGCTCGTTGATCGAGGTCTTGGAGCGGGTCTGGGCGTCGACGCGCTTGACGATGACGGCGCAGTACAGGCTCGGGCCGGGCTGACCGTTGGGGAAGGGTTTTCCCGGCAGCGCGCCGGCCACGACCACCGAATTTGCCGGAACCTCGCCATAGCTGATCTCGCCCGTAGCGCGGTCGACGATCTTGGTCGACTTGCCGATGAACACGCCCATGCCGAGCACCGAGCCCTCGCGCACGATGCAGCCCTCGACGACCTCCGAGCGCGCGCCGATGAAGCAATTGTCCTCGATGATGGTCGGCCCGGCCTGCATGGGCTCCAGCACGCCGCCAATGCCGACGCCGCCCGACAGGTGCACGTTCTTGCCGATCTGGGCGCAGGAGCCGACCGAGGCCCACGTATCGACCATGGTGCCCGTATCCACATAGGCGCCGAGATTGACGAAGGACGGCATCAGCACCGCACCGGGCGCGATGTAGGCCGAACGGCGCACTACAGCCGAGGGCACGGCGCGGAAGCCGGCTTTCTCGAAATCGACCGCGCCCCAGCCGGAGAATTTCGACGGCACCTTGTCCCACCAGACCGCGTCGCCCGGACCGCCCTTGACGATCTCCATCGGGTTGATGCGGAAGGACAGGAGCACCGCCTTCTTCAGCCATTGATTGACCCGCCATTCGCCGTCCGGCTGGCGCTCGGCAACGCGTACCTGGCCGCGGTCGAGCAGGTCGAGCGAGGTCTCGATGGCCTCACGGATTTCACCGCGCGTTCCCGTCGAAATGGCCTCGCGCTCGTCGAATGCCTTTTCGATGATCTTTTCGAGGCTGGCCAGATCGGGCTTGGACATGAAATGCTCCGCTACACGTGCTGTTAAGGGCGCTGTCGTTAACGTGGTTTAAAATCGCGCGGACCCTATGTCAGAGGGATGTATCGGGTCAATCACGCCCAGCGTCACGGGACGGCGCAGGCGGGCAGAATGTGGACGGGGAAGCATATGAATCCGACGGAAAAGGCGGGATGGACGCCGCTGCCGCACGCGGACGAGGATCTGGAGCGCTCTCGGAGCGTGCCGGACACGCCGCAGACCCGCGCCGCGACCTACCGGTTGGCCTGGAATGACGAGGAGTTCATGACTAGGCGCGAATTGCGCCCGGTCAGGCTGCAACTCGAACTGCTGAAACCCGAAATGATACTCGCCGAGCGCGGCATCCTCTCCACCGTGATCCTTTTCGGCGGCGCGCGCATTCCCGAGCCGGGCGGCGAGGCCTGGGCGGCCAAGGACGAGAGGCAGAAGCGCAACCTGGAAAAGAACAGCGTCTATTACGAGGAGGCGCGCAAATTTGCGCGGCTGTGCTCGCAGCATTCGGCGCTGTCCTACTATCGCGAATTCGTCGTGGTGACGGGCGGCGGGCCGGGCGTGATGGAGGCAGGCAACCGCGGCGCCGACGATGTCGGCGCCCCATCGATCGGGCTCAACATCGTCTTGCCGCACGAGCAGGCGCCCAACGCCTATGTGACGCCGGAGCTTTGCTTTAACTTCCACTATTTCGCGATCCGCAAGATGCACTTCGTCATGCGCGCCAAAGCCGTCGCGGTGTTTCCGGGCGGCTTCGGCACCATGGACGAGTTCTTCGAGACGCTGACTCTCATCCAGACCGGCCGCATGGAGCGAGTGCCGGTGATCCTGTTCGGCAAGGCGTTCTGGCAGCGCGCCATCGACCTCGATTTCCTGGCCGAGCAGGGCACGATCACGCCCGGCGACCAGGACATCATCGACTTCGTCGATACGGCCGACGAGGCCTGGCAGATCATCGGCAAGTTTTATGAACTCTAGGCATGATCCCAAGCCTTAGTGTCCGTTCCAAAAAGAGTTGAGTGATTTCAGCAGGTTGTGATTCCGTCGGATTTGCGAGATTCTGATGGAGATCACGATGGCCTGGACTGAAATCACCCGTGCGCATTATGAGCGGCGTTGCGCCCGTTACGCAAGCGATCTGACCGATGCGGAGTGGGCGCTGATTGCGCCGATGATGCCGTCGGCGAACCGCATCGGCCGGCCGCGCAAGACGGACCTGCGCGAGGTCGTGAACGCACTTCTTTACCTCGCCTCGTCGGGCGGCGCGTGGCGATTGCTGCCGAAAGACTTCCCACCCTTTTCAACGGTGCAGAAGTACTTCTATCGCTGGCGTGAGGAGGGCCTGTTGCGGACCATCAGCAACAGCCTCGTCATGGCGGCGCGCGAGGCCGAGGGTCGGGAAGCGAGTCCGACGGCGGGCGTGATCGACAGCCAATCGGTCAAGACCACGGAAAGCGGCGGAATTCGGGGCTTCGACGCAGGAAAGAAGATCAACGGGCGCAAGCGTCACATCGTTGTCGACACCATCGGGCTGATGGTCGGTCTCGTCGTCCATGCCGCCGATATCCAGGACCGGGACGGCGCACCGGCTGCCCTCAAGACCATTCTCGAACGCTGGCCGTGGCTGCGACACGTCTTCGCCGACGGCGGCTATGCCGGGCCGAAGCTTAAGGGCGCGATGCAAAAGATCGGCACGTTCACCCTGGAGATCGTCAAGCGGACGGACAAAGCCAAAGGCTTCGAGGTCCTGCCGCGCCGCTGGGTCGTGGAGCGCACATTCGCATGGCTGGGGCGATGCCGCAGGCTGGCTAAGGACTGGGAGAAATCCATCGCCTCCGCAGAAGCCTGGTTATACGTCGCCCACATTCGCCTGCTCACACGCAGGCTCGCAAGAGCTTGATATCAAAACATCCTTTTTGATTCAGGCTCTAAGGTCCGCCAAGGACTTCTAACCGACAGTTAGCCTCGCTCCAAAGAGCGTTGGCTGTAACTTGCGGCCACAAGAGCAACAACACAAAAGGCAATGAATTATCAACTTGGGTAGCGCCGGAACCTCACGCCTTCTCTGGCGTCAACTCGATTGAACTGACTAAGACTCCGCCATTGGGTTTTTCCTTAGATTCGAAGCCTTTAGCCTCGTTCTCGTCGCGCCAAAAAGCCTTTTCTGTTGGAATGACTTACAGGATAACTCGACACCAGCGAATGATGTTGAGCAGGTTATTCGCTGACGCTAAGTTTGATTTCGCAAATGGAAGTCAAAAGAACAAGATTAAATTTGAAGGGTTCACGGGAAACGAAGCAATTTTACTTCAGTAAATGATAAGTTTATTTAGTTAGCCGCCTATGATATCAGATTCTATCCTATCATTGTTGTCTAACATCTGATATTAGTATAATCTAAATTAAGGCAACGTCTTTTTATGCCTTGCCAGAGGTTCCATTCATGTGCAACCTTGGCGTGTCAGCAGGCATGCTGGCGCGCGTGGGTGGGCGGACCGAATGAATGAACGGAAAGGGCATCGAGATTGGTTGAGGCGGCTCGCCCAAGAACGTTTTGCCACGTCTGACTATGGATCTGATGAAGAATCCACCGCGGAAGCCAGTCAGGGATTAAACCATGAACTTCGCAATCTATGCGATCCTGGCCGCTGCTTTGCTGACGATCGCCGGCTGCACCACCGATGATTATGATGGCTGTCGCGGAACGGGCTGCCTGGTGGATAGGCCAGATGAAAGGCGGCGAAGCGTCATCGACGACAGGCCGCAATTCGACAGGAATGGCAATCCCAATTTCGATGCGCGGGGCCGCTATATCGGGTGCCGTGGGGTAGGTTGTGAAGTCGACGATCCTGATGATGACGATCAAACCGTCGACGACAGACCGCAATACGATAGCGAAGGCAATCCCAACTTCGATACACAGGGCAACTACCAAGGATGCCGAGGCATCGGTTGCGAGGTCGATACGCCCGACGACGACGGTTCGTCGGACAATGACAGTTCGTCGGACGACGATGATTCTGAGTGATGGGTCCTGCGATAAGGAAAGGAATAGCCACTCATGCCTGAATTCAACAGCCTTATCCGTCGACCTGCCAAACTCGTCATGATCAGCCTGGCGGGGCTGGGGATTACTCTGACGTCTGCCTTCGCCGCAAAGCACGACTGCGGCGGTGTAAAGGTCGAAGTGACGACGGCGCGCAAGCAGGAATATGCCCCTCTCGTCGCGTCGGCGATGGAGAACAAGGTCAAGTCTGCACAGGTGGAATTTAGCACGATCATGGAGAGCGGGGACTGGAGTGCCGCTTACGTCTCCACGCCCGTGAGCGATGACGGCATGATGTTCTTCCAGACAGTCAACGGAAAGAAGCATTTTCGCGAGGTATGGGGCGGCTACGCCGATCCGTCGGAAAAACCTGAACTGGTATCCTGGGCAGAGAAACTCGGAGCGCCGCAAGATCTGGCAAAGTGTTTTGCCGAGACAGTTACGGAATGACGGTGATGATCGCCGGAGACGGTACCATTGGCGGGGCGAACCTAGCCCGTGGATTTCTAAACGGAGGACGATCGATGAAAACCGCGATACTCACTGCTGCCACGGTTCTGGCTATGCCGGCTTTGGCATTCGCTCAGGACAAGTGCTACGACGACGCCAAGGATCAGCTTGCACTGAACGAGTGCGCCGATGTTGCGTTCAAGAAATCCGACAAGAAGCTCAACGAGCTTTATAAGCAGATCGAAACGCGCCTGAAGGACGATGCGGATACCAAGAAGCTTCTCATTCAAGCCCAGCGCGATTGGGTCAAATTTCGCGACGCCGAGTGCAGTTTCCAGACTGCAGAAGCGGCCGGAGGAAGCATGATGCCAATGCTCGTCGCGCAGTGCATGGACGGCTTGGCGCAGTCCCGCGTCAAAGATTTCGAGGGTTACCTGAATTGCGAGGAGGGGGACATGAGCTGCCCCGTTCCGGCCGCGAACTGATACATCCCACAACTGGCTGGATCACGATGAAGCCGGCGGCGAGCGTCACATCTCCGCCAAACTGACGCTACGGGAGTTGCATCTCACTTTCGGCCAAGATCATTCGGCAAAACAAGCATAGCGCCGCCATGCCGCAGAGCGGCGCGGTAGCGGGACGCCGGCGATTCCGTTAAGCAATTGCCATGGCAGGCCATAGGACATCGCTGGTTTGGTTTCAGACGCTGCGGCGCGACCGCGCGCTGTTTGCCGCGGCCGCGACGCTGGTTCTCTTCGCACATCTTTTCCAGCCGCTGGCCGAGGCGAATGCCGCAAACACCGCCAAGGCCTGGGTGATCTGCACTATGTTCGGCGAGGCCAAGTCCCAGGCCGCAGATGGCGCTTTGCCGCCTCCGGGAGCCGCAGACGATTGCCCGACCTGCATCGGCGGCCCCTGCGCCGGCATGGATGCCCCGCCAAAGCTTTCAGCGGGTTCCGAGCCCGCCTTCGCCGCGCCGCCGGCCTATGCCGGCCAGTTCCCGCATTGGCTCAAGACGGAGAACCCGCCGGGCCGTCTGAATGAACCTCCGCCGGCCATCCGCGCCCCGCCGCTTTCCGCCTGAAACAAGAATGCTCTTGCGCCCTGCGCGCGGGAGAAAATCTGTTTTGGACGCGAAAGGAAACACCATGCGCCGAATTCTCATGCCGCTTGCCGCAGCCTGTGCGCTGACGGCCATCTCGATCATCACCGCCCACGCCCACGCCTCGCTCGAAAGGCGCGAAGCCTCGCCGGGCTCATACAAGGCGGTCCTTAAAATCCCCCACGGCTGCGACGGGCAGGCGACCCATACGGTGCGCCTGCAAATCCCCGAGGGATATATCGGCGTGAAGCCGATGCCGAAGCCAGGCTGGACGGTCGCGACGGTCAAGGGCGACTATGCCAGGAAATACGACCTGCACGGCGAGGAGGTCGCTTCCGGCGTCACCGAAGTGACCTGGAGCGGTGGTGATCTGCCTGACGATTTCTACGACGAATTCACGGTCAGCGGCACGCTGGCCGGCGTCGAGGTCGGGCAGATGCTGTTCTTCAAGGCAACGCAGCTTTGCGCCGATGGCGAGGTTGCGTGGATCGAGGAGCCGGCCGAAGGCCAGGATCCGCATTCGCTTGAATATCCGGCGCCGATTCTGAAGATTGCTGCGGCCGGCAATGGCCATGAAGGACATGGCGCACCGGCTGATGCGGCAGTCACGATCGGAAATCTCGAAATCACCGGCCAGTGGGCGCGCGCGATGCTGCCCGGCCAGCCGGCCGGCGGCGGCTATATGACCATTTCCAACAAGGGCAGCGAGCCCGACCGCCTCGTGTCGATCACCTCGGCCGTTGCAGGCAGGGCCGAGGTCCATTCGATGGAGGTGGTGGACGGCGTGATGGTGATGCGGCCGGTGACCGGCGGGCTGGACATTCCGGCCGGCGCCACGGTCGAACTGAAGCCCGGCGGCCTGCACCTGATGTTCATGGAGGTGGCCGCGCGCTTCGAGGCGGGCGGGATCGTGCCGCTGACGCTGGAGTTCGAGAAAGCCGGCAAGGTCGAGCTGACGCTGCCGGTCAAGGCGGCCGCCGGCGGCGAGGATCATTCGAACCACTGATACGGGAACGTCGTGCGGGCTTCGGTGTTAACTTCGCCTATGCACAGGGGAGGACGCCGATGGCCCGCACGACGAAACCGATCGACGAAATGACCGCCAAACGACGCGCGGCCGAAGCCGGAAAGCCGGCGGTCGACCGGCCGGCGAGCGACGCGCTGGAGAAGCGCATCGAGCGGCTGGAGCGGCGGCTGGAGGACAGCGTTCGCGGCAATGACGGGCTAGGTATATCGCGAACCGATCGCGGCCTCGACGACAGCGAGACCGAAGACGCGCTGAAACGCGCGGTCGTCCGCTCGAACATCAAGCGCGGCAGCCGCAAGGCCTGGAGAGTCCCGCGCCTATTCCGCCGCTTGCGGTCTGGCGGCCAACTCGGCCTCGGCCGGCCTCGGCCGATGGACGAACGTCACCAGCACGAAGGAGATGATCATCAGAAGATACCAGGAGCCTAGCTTCTGGATCGATACCGGCGTCCAAGCGTCCCGCTGTCCCGGATAAATCCACGCACGGGACCATGTGCCAATATTCTCTGCGAACCAGATGAACAGCGCGACCAGCAGGAAGCCGACCAGCAGCGGCATTTTGTGGCGGACACGGAAGACGCGGTAGTGAACGACCGTGCGGAAATAGAGGATCGCCGTCGCGGCAAACAGCCAGTAGCGAATGTCGACGACATAGTGGTGAGCAAAGAAATTAACGTAGATCGCGACCGCCAGAACGGCTGTCGCCCAGAGCGGCGGATAAGCGGCGTAGCGCATGTCGAAAATTCGCGAGATGCGGGCGAGATAGGAACCCACCGCAGCATACATGAAGCCTGAAAACAGGGGCACGCCGCCGATCCGAAACAGGCTCTCCTCAGGATAGATCCAGGAGCCGGCCGATGTCTTGAACAGCTCCATCGCGGTGCCGACGACGTGAAAGATCAGGATCACTTTGGCTTCGGCGAGCGTTTCGAGTTTGAAGCCCAGCATGCCGATCTGGATTGCCAGAGCGGCGAGAAACAGGAAATCGTAGCGTTCGATGCTTGCGTCATCCGGCCAGAACAATCGCGTCGCGATGATCAGGGCCAGCATTGCGCCGCCGAACAGGCAGGCCCATGCCTGTTTCAGGCCGAACACCAGGAACTCGACCAATGCACCGTAAAGGCCGCGCGCCGGAAGCCGGTCGAGCACGCCATGGGCTGCGGCGTCGATCCGTGCTTCGACCGACGTGAAGCGTTTCAAGCCTTGGGATCCTGGATCAGCGTGTTGAGGAAGCTGGCGAGATCGTCGGTCACGAAATCAACCGCATCGTCGAAAGCCGGATCGCGTTCCCAGATTTCGGAGAACGTCGGCTCGAAATTCTTCGGCACGATCAGCACGGTCAGCATGCCGAGCGCCTTGGGCACGATGAGATTGCGCGCCAGATCCTCGAACATCACGGCATTGCGCCCGGCGATCTGGTGGAGTTCCAGGAATTTGTCATATGTCTGCTGCGCCGGCTTCGGGGTCAGGCCGGCCGCGACGATGTCGAAGATGTCGTCGAAATGATCAAGTATGCCGAGCTGCCGCGCGGTGCGCTCGGCGTGGCCGCGGTCGCCATTGGTGAAGATGAACTTGCGGCCCGGCAACTGCTTGATCGCGACGCCCAGCACCGGGTCGGGCACCAGCCAGGAATAGTCGATGTCGTGGACCTTGTTGAGGAAGTCGTCGGGGTCGATCTTGTGGCGCTGCATTAGGCCCGACAGGGTCGTCCCGTATTCTTGATAAAGCTCCTTCTGCAGCTTTCGCGCTTCCTCGCGCGGCAGCGTCAGCAACTCCGACACATAGGCCGTCATCTTCTGATCGATCTGCGAGAACAGATTGGTGTGGTGCGGGTAGAGCGTGTTGTCGAGGTCGAACACCCAGTCGGTGACATGGGCGAAGCGCGCGGAATCCGGAAGCTCGGTCATAGGGTTCCTTACGCAAACATCGAGACTTTTGGAAGCCGGTCGCCTGGCCGCTCTGTCGCAACCGATGGTGGTGCAAATGCCGCGATGGCTCAAATTTTAGCTATGGCGGAAAGGAGACCTTCAGCGCTTTGCGGCATTGAAGCTGCCTGGGCGGAGGCGGCGGATGACCAGCGTTATCGTGAGATCGGCAATCGTGGCGCTTCTGGCCGCCGCCGTCTCGGTGCTGATTGTTTCGGGGACCGTTCCAGCACTTGGCGGCACGGTGGACGGGACAGCCATCCTGATGTGCATCCTGTGCCCGCTGGCGACGGCGTGGCCGGCCAGCGCCTTCACCTTCTGGCAAAGCGACAGGCTGAAGCAGGCGCATCGCGAACTCGCCCGCGCGCACGCGCAGCTTGCCGCGGCGCATCGCCGCCTGGCCGAAAAGGCGAGCCGTGACGACATGACCGGGATGCTCAACCGCGAAAGCTTCTTCGCGGCTCTCGATCGATCGCGACGCAAGTCGGATCGCGGCGCGCTGCTGATTATCGACGCCGACCATTTCAAGAAGATCAACGACAGTTTCGGCCATCTGACGGGCGACCGGGCTCTGCTCGAGATCGCGGCGGCCATCACCCGCGGCGTCCGCGGCGGCGACGTGCTCGGCCGGATCGGCGGCGAGGAATTCGGGGTCTTCCTAGTTGGCGCTACGGCGAAGGAAACCGAGCGTGTCGCCGAGCGCATCCGCCGCGAGGTCGAATTGATCCGCTTCCGCCCGATCGACGAGCGGACGATCCCGCTGACTGTCAGCATAGGCGGTGCCAATTGTGCGGCCGAAGCAAGCGTGTCCGACCTGATGCGCGCCGCCGACAAGCGGCTCTACGAGGCCAAGAACGGCGGCCGCAATCTGGTCATCGTTGAAGACGGGATTGCCGAAGCGGCTTAGACGAAGCATTCCCGGCCTGATCGAGCGGCCAACTTACCCTTTGGCGGCGCTTCCTTTTTACGCGCTGCTCGCGGAAGAAGATGAACAGGCCAGCCGCCACGATGATCGCAGCGCCCGCCAGCATGGCCGGACGCGGAATGTCGCCGAAGACCAGCCAGCCGAAAATCACCGCCCATAGAAGCAGCGTGTACTGGAACGGCGCGACGGTCGCGGCGTCGGCGAGCTTCAGCGCGCGGTTGACGCAGACATGCGCGACCATCGCGACGACACCGAGCAGGGCGAGCAGGGCGAAATCCGGCGCACTGGGCGTCACCCAGCCGAACGGTGCGGTGGCGAGCCCGAACAGGCCTGCGCCGATCGTCTGCCAGAAGACCAGCGTCGTGTCCGGCGTGGCGCGCAACGAGCGGCCCGACAGCATCATGAAGGCGAAGGCGAAGCTGCCGAAGATCGAGATCAGCGCTGGAGCGGTCAGCGTGGCGGCGGACGGCTCCAGCGCCACGATGACACCGACGAAGCCGATGAAGATCGCGGTCCAGCGCCGCCAGCCGACATGCTCGCCGAGCAGGAAGGGCGAAAGCGCTGCAACGTAGATCGGCGCCGCCAGCCAGTAGGTCATCACGTCCGCGAGCGGCAGGTAGATCACCGCAAAATAGAAGCAGTAGACTTCGAGCGATGACAGGATGACGCGCAGCACCTGCATGCGGGGCTGTTCGACACTGACCAGCGAGCGAACACCCGCCTTCCAGATGAATGGCGACAGGATCAGCAGCGCCGCCGCGCTGCGGATCAAAAGCACCTGGCCGACGCTGTAGGTCGCGACCAGCCATTTGCCCATCACATCGTTGAGCGAGAACAGGAGGATGCCGGCCAGCATCACGGCGATGCCTAGCTGCGTCGAGCGAGAGGCGCTTGGATGGGCCGGCAGTGCTTCCACGGTCATCTTTTGGTTCTCAGGAATTGCTGGTTCGCACGATGGCATCCGCGCGCTCGGTCAGTCCCGGCAGAAGCGTGAGGCCAAGGCCCGGTGCGTCGCCAAGGCTGATCTGGCCGTTCTTCACGCGCGGCAGTTCGGTGACCAGTTCGGTGTACCAGCCGGTATAGAAGGCGCGGACGGATTCCTGGATCAACGCGTTGCGAGCGTGCAGCGAGAAATGGCACGACGCCATGAACACGACCGGTCCGGTGCAGTCGTGAGGGGCGACGGGAATGTGGTGCGCTTCCGCCATGCCGGCAATCTTGCGGGCTTCCGACAGGCCGCCGCACCAGGATAGGTCGAGCATCGCCACGCCCGCGACGCCGGTCGCGAGATAGTCGCGGAATGCATGCGGATAGGCGAGCGTCTCGGAGGCGCAGATCATCGCCTTCGAATGCGGAGCATAGGCTTTCAGCGTCTCCAGCGAATCCATCCGCACCGGGTCTTCGTGCCAGTAGGTGTCGAAGGGCTGGAGCGCGCGCGCGATACGCTGCGCGGCGGGAAGCTGCCACAGCGAGTGGAACTCGACCATGATGTCGATGCGGTCGCCGACGGCCGAGCGGATCTTCTCGAACGGCTTCAGCGCGGTGCGGAGTTCCTCGGCGGAGATGTCGAGGCCGCCGGTGCGTTCGGCGGCGATGTCGAACGGCCAGATCTTCATACCGGTGATGCCCTGCTCCAGCAGGGAATGCGCCAGTTCGTCGGCGCGATTCAGGAAGCCGTCGAGATCCTCATACGGGCCCTCGGTTGCGCCGACGCCCCAGTTCTCGACCGCTTGGGCGCGAGCGTCGCGGACATATTTGTAGCCGGCGCAGGTGTTGTAGGTGCGGATCGAATCGCGGCTTTTACCGCCGAGCGCGACGCTGATCGGAACGCCGAGCGCCTGCCCGAAAAGATCCCAAAGCGCAATGTCGACTGCTGAATTGCCGCGCGTCTCGACGCCCGCGCCGCGCCAGCCGAGATAGCCGATCAGATCGCGGTTGATCGCCTCGATCTGCAGCGGGTCGCGGCCGATCAGCTTCGGCGCGACAGTCTCGTGGATATAGGCCTCGACGGCGGCGGCGCCCATGAAAGTCTCGCCGAGCCCGGTCAGGCCTTCATCGGTGTGGATGCGGACCCAGATGATGTTGGCGAATTCGCCCAGCCGGACGGTTTCGACGGATGTGATCTTCATGGAGCAACCCTGCAGAAAACGGGCGGCGAACTGTGCCGCCGCCCGAAAGTTTCAGATGGCAGATGCAGCTATTCGCCGCGTAGTTTCTTGAGGTCGGCCATCATCTTGTCGACGACCTCCTGGCCGATCGTCGCGGCGTGCTTTTCATAGACCGGCTTCACCGCCTCGCGCATCTGGGCCTGCGCCTCAGGTGTAAGCTCGGTCACCTCCATGCCCGCTTCCTTGACGTTGGCCAGCGATTTTTCGCCGAGTTCGCGGCTGGCCTTGCGCTGGACGTCACGCCCGACGACAGCGCATTCCTGAAGCGCCGCCTGCTCGTCGGCAGCCAACTGGTCCCAGAGAGGCTTCGAGTAGAGCACCATGAACGGCGTATAGGCGTGGCGCGACAAAGTGAGATGGTCCTGCACCTCGGAGAATTTCGAGGTGTCGATGGTCACTACCGGGTTTTCCTGGCCGTCGATGGCGCCGGTTTCGAGCGCGGTGAACACTTCGCCGAAGGCCATCGGTACGGCATTGGCGCCGAGGTTCTGGAAGGAATCGAGGAAGATGTTGTTTTGCATCACCCGGACCTTCAGACCCTTGATGTCCTCCACCCCGGCCACGGCGCGCTGCGAATTGGTGAGATTGCGGAAGCCGTTCTCCCAATAGGCGAGGTTGACGAGGCCGAAGCCCGGCATCTGGTCGGAAATGTACTTGCCGAATTCGCCGTCGAGAATGGCGTCGGCCTCTTTCTCGTCGTTGAACAGGAAGGGCAGGTCGAACACGCCGAGCGCCGGCGCGATTCCGACCAGCGGCGAGGTCGAGGTGACCACCATTTCCTGTGTGCCGGAGCGCAGCGCCTGGGTGGCGTCGAGATCGCCGCCGAGCGCGCCGCTCCAGAACGCGTTGAGCTTCATCTTGCCGCCGGACTTTTCGGTGAGGCAGGCGGTCATGGCCTCGACGCCGTCGCCGACGGGATGTTCCTCGGCGACGCCGTTGGAGACGCGAATGGTGCGATCCTGGAATTCGGCCAGCGCCGCTCCCGAATAGACGCTGGCGCAGAGCGCTAGCGTCAGGGTTTTTGTAATCATCGATGTCATTTGGTTTCCTCCGTTGGTGGACTTCGACTTCTTCTTCTCGAAAGACACGTGCGGCCCAGCTCCTAGCGGAGCAAGGCGAGCGGCACGAGAACGAGCTCTGGGAACATGACGAGCAGGAACATGACGATTGTCTGAGCCAGCAAAAATGGCCAGACGCCGACGATAACCTGGCCGAGCGGAATTTTGGCGACGCCGCTCACCACGTTGAGGACGATGCCGACCGGCGGCGTGAGCAGGCCGATGCAGTTGTTCATGACGAACAGGACGCCGAAATAGACCGGATCTATGCCGGCTTCGCGAATGATCGGCATCAGGACGGGCGTCAGGATCAGGATCGTCGGCGCGAGATCGAGCGCCGTGCCGACGATCAGCACCAGCACCATGATTGCAGCGAGCAGGAGCTTCGGCCGGTCGACCAGCGGCTCGATGAAGCCACCGATTTCGGCCGGTATGTTGGCCGAGGTGATGAGCCAGGCCGAGACCAGCGCGGCGGCGACCAGGAACATCACGACCGACGTCGTCTTGGCGGCGGTGAGGAATACGCCGTAGAGGTCGCGGAATTTCAGTTCGCGATAGATGAACATGCCGACGAAAAGGGCGTAAACGGCAGCGACGACCGCCGCCTCGGTCGGCGTGAAGATGCCGAAGCGGATGCCGCCGAGCACGATCACCGGCATGAACAGCGCCCAGCCGGCGCGGCCGGTCGCCTTGAGTTTTACCGACATCGGCTGGCGCGGCAGGATCGCGACATTTTCCTTGTGCGCCAGGAACATCCAGGTGACGACCAGCGACAGCGCCATCATCAGGCCTGGCACGATGCCTCCGATGAAGAGCTGGGTGATGGAGACATTGGCGGCGACGCCGAAGATGATGTAGGCGATCGATGGCGGGATGACCGGCGCGATGACGCCGCCGGCGGCCATCAGGCCGGCGGCGCGCGGCACGTTGTAGCCGGCGTCGCGCATCATGGGGATCAGGATCGAAGCCAGCGCGGCGGTGTCGGCCGCGGCCGAACCCGAGATACTGGCCATGATGACGGCAGCGACGATCGCCACAATGCCTAGGCCGCCGCGAATGTGGCCGACGCAGGCGATGGCGAATTCGACGATGCGCCGCGACAGGCCGCCGGCATTCATGATTTCGCCGGCGAGCAGGAAGAACGGAATGGCGAGCAGCGTGAAGGTGTCGGCGCCGGTGATCATGCGCTGCGAGACGATCTGCGTGTCGAAGATGCCGCCATAGGTCATCAGCGCGATGCCGCAGAACATCAGCGCGAATGCCACCGGCACGCCGATCGCCATGGACCCGAGCAGCGAAACTAGGAAGACGACGATGGTCATTCGGCGCGCTCCCGGATAGCGGCTGCTTCGGCGCCTTCGCCGGCGAAGGCGTTGATCTCATCCTCCGTGATCCGGCCGGTGACGGTGCGGACGAGCCGGATGATGACGAGCCCGCCAATGCCGATCGCGGTGAAGAAGCCGATCCCGTAAATCCAGTTCATCGAAATGCCGACGACGGGCGCGGTCATCGAGGCATTGATTGGATATTGCTTCCAGGTGCCCCAGAAGAACGCGGCCATGCACAAAAGGATGATGATGTCGCTCAGCACCATGCAGATGAGCCGGCCATTGCGGCCGAAGCGCTGGACTAGGGACTCGACGCCGAGATGCGCGTTTTCGCGGAAGGTCACGACAGCGCCGATGAAGGTCAGCCATACGAAGAAATAGCGGGACATCTCCTCGGAAACGAGGATGCCCGAGTTGAAGCCGTAGCGCAGCACGACGTTGCCGAAGACCATGATCGCCATGCCCGCGAGCAGGATGACGAGCAAGACTTCAAGCCCGCGGACCAGCCAGTCGATCCCTTTCAGCATTCGTTCCTCCCGTGGAAAGCGGCAGCACCTGGAAAATATCCTCGCGCGCTGATTCAATGAGTGCGGTGAGCGCAGCCTTGGCTGCCTCCGGATCGCGGCCGATGATAGCGTCGGCGACGGCCCGATGCATAGGCAGCGAAGCCCGCGCGCTATCCATGTTGATAACCGACAGGCTGAACGACACACGCAGCGTGTTCGCCATCAGCGGCGCCAACTGGCGCAGGAACTGATTGCCCGAGCCGAGAAATATGGTCTCGTGGAACGCCAGATCGGCCTGATGATAGTCGCCGTCGCCGTCCACCGCGGCCGCCATTCGGCGGAAGTATAGATCCAGCTTCTCCCCCGGAAATTCCGGGTTGGCAGCAGCTAGTCCGGCCGCATAGGGCTCGATGCCGAGCCTGAAGTGGATCAGATCCTCTATGAATTCACGCGTCAGGCCGCTCGACAGCCGCCATGAAACCACCTGCGGGTCGAACAGGCTCCAGGAATCGACCGGCTGCACCTGTGTGCCGTGACGCCGGCGCACATTGACCATGCCCTTGGCGACCAGCGTGCGCATCGCCTCGCGCACGACCGTGCGGCTGACCCCGAGCTCGTCGCCAATCTCGTCTTCGGTGGGCAGCACGGAATCGGCGGCGAACCGCCCGCCGACGATCCAGCCGGCAATCACGTCGACCGCATCCTGGTGCCGGGTCCGTAAAATAGCCATTGGAAACATCATACGTATGATTAATGACGCGGCAAGCGCCTAATTCGCAGTCACCAGAAATTTTTGCGAACCGGGCCAAATTAATCGCCGACAGGCGAGCCGCAAGCGATGAAGCGCTTTATTGGACGATGAAAAAGTCTTCAATATTGCGCGCAGCAGCGAGCAGATGCGGCAGGATTTCGCGCTTCATCTCGGCAGTCGAAAAACGTGACGACTGCGTCGACACGTTGATAGCGGCGACGATCTTGCGGGAGCGGTCGCGGATTGGCACCGCGATAGAGCGCAACCCTATTTCCAGTTCCTCGTCGACGATCGCAAAACCGGCCTGTGCGACCCGCTCGACCTCGGCGGCCAAGGCAGTGCGGTCGGTGATGCTCTTGGGGGTGTTGCGCTCGATCTTCGCGCTCTCCAGAAATTCCCGCAATTGCGGCGCAGGCAGGTCCGACAGAAGCACGCGTCCCATCGAGGTGCACCAGGCCGGCAGTCGGGTGCCGACATGCAGCGCGACGCTCAGTATGTGCCTGCCGGGAACGCGCGCGACATAAACCACGTCCTCGCCGGAGAGCACGGCGGCCGAACTCGATCTCGTTCAGCCGCGTCGCCACTTCCCGCATGAACGGCTCGGCGTAGGACCAGAGCGATGCGCCCTGCAGCCAGGTGCGTGCCACCGAGAGCAGCCGGGGCGAGAGGCTGAAGCGGCGACCGTTTTGGACGGCGTATTCGGCGGAAACCAGGGTCAGCAGGAAACGGCGCGCGCCGGCGCGCGTCAATTCCGCCTTGTCAGCCATTTCGGTAAGCGTCAAGCCGCCGGGATGGGCGGCCAGGATCTCCATCACGGCAAGGCCGCGCTGGAGCGAACCGACATTGTCGCGTGGCATCTCGGCCATGTGTCCTCCTGATCGCGGTCCGCGCCCGCTGCAACAGCTTGACATCTGCGCGTGCGCGGGTATCAATGTATTACATATGAAACAAATGTTCGCAATACGAACATCTGAAGTTTGGGGAGGAGATGCAAATGGCGAAGTTCCTGCCGCTTGCACAAGCGGTCGCCGAAAACCTGCGCGACGGCGACAAGGTCGCTTTCGAAGGCTTTACGCATCTGATCCCGACCGCCGCGGCGCATGAGGCGATCCGCCAGGGATTCAGAAATCTCACCCTGATCCGCATGACCCCAGATCTGATCTACGATCAGATGGTCGGCATGGGCATGGCGCAAAAGCTTGTCTTCTCCTATGCCGGCAATCCTGGCGTCGGGCTCCTGCGCCGGGTCCGCGATGCGGTCGAGAACGGCTTCCCGAATGCGCTGGAGATCGAGGAGCACAGTCATGCGGCCATGGCCAATGCCTACGAGGCGGGCGCGGCCGGATTGCCCTGCGCCGTCTTCCGCGGCTATCGCGGCGCCGAACTGGCGAAGGTCAATCCGAACATCAAGCCGATTACTTGTCCGTTCAGCGGCGAACAACTCGCGGCGGTTCCCGCGGTTCGTCCCGACGTGACTTTCATCCACGCCCAGAAGGCCAACCGGCGCGGCGACGTGCTCGTCGAGGGCATAATCGGCATCCAGAAGGAAGCGGTGCTCGCCGCCAAACGCGCGGTGGTTACGGTCGAGGAGGTGGTCGAGAATTTCGACGGCTTGCATCCCAATCTGACAATCCTGCCACGCTGGACGATCTCGGCTATTTCCGTCGTGCCTGGCGGCTCGCATCCGTCCTACGCGCACGGCTATTACGCCCGCGATAACGCGGCCTATCTCGAATGGGACGAGATTGCCGCCGATCGCGACCGCTTCCGCGCCTGGATGGAGGAGAATGTGATGCGGGCCAAGTCGGAGGATTTCGCCGCGCGCGTGGAAGGCCTCAGGGCCGGCGCAAGTCTCCGGAGCGTGGCATGACCGGCTTCACGCCCAACGAGATGATGACCATTGCGGCGTCGCGCGCGCTGAAGAACGACGATGTCTGCTTCGTCGGCATCGGTGCCCCCTCGGCCGCCTGCAACGTGGCGCGGTTGACCCACGCGCCCGACATCACGCTGATTTACGAGAGCGGCACAATCGGGACTGCGCCGGACGTGCTGCCGCTTTCGATCGGCGACGGCGAGCTTTGCGATACGGCGGTGACCACTGTCTCGGTGCCAGAAATGTTCCGCTACTGGCTGCAGGGCGGGCGCATTTCGATCGGCTTTCTTGGCGCAGCGCAACTCGACAAATTCGGCAACATCAACACCACCGTCATCGGCGACTATGCGCATCCGAAGACCCGTCTGCCGGGCGGCGGCGGCGCGCCCGAGATCGCTACCTCGTCGCGCGAAATCTATATCACCATGGCGCAGAGCAAGCGCGGCATGGTCGAGAGGATCGACTTCTACACATCTTTCGGCCATGGCGACGGCGGCGATCACCGCAAGCGCCTGGGTATCGACACCGCAGGGCCGACTCTGCTTATCACCGACCTCGCCATCTGGAAGCCCGATCCCGAAACAAAGGAGTTCACAGTCGTGTCGTTGCACCCGGGGGCCACCCGTGAAATGGTCCAGGAGACCTGCGGCTGGACGGTGAAGTTCTCTCCGGCGCTCGAAGAGACGCCGGCGCCGAGCGAACTCGAACTCGCCACGCTTCGCGATCTGAAGGCGCGTACAGACGCCGCTCACAAGCGCGATGCGATAGCCGCTAGAAGAGGGTCGAACGATGGCTGAAGCCTTTATCTGCGATTACATCCGCACGCCGATCGGCCGCTTCGGCGGAGCGCTTTCGGCGGTGCGAACGGACGATCTTGGAGCTGTTCCGCTGAAGGCACTGATGGCGCGCAACGCCAGTGTCGACTGGGCGGCCGTCGACGACGTGGTCTATGGCTGCGCAAACCAGGCCGGCGAGGACAATCGTAACGTCGCGCGCATGTCGCTGCTCCTGGCCGGACTACCGGAAGCGGTGTCTGGTTCGACCGTCAACCGGCTGTGTGGCTCGGGCTTGGATGCGGTAATCATCGCGGCCCGGGCTATCAGGGCTGGCGAGGCCGAACTGATGATCGCCGGTGGCGTCGAATCCATGTCTCGAGCGCCGTTCGTAATGCCGAAGGCAGAAACGGCGTTTTCGCGCAATGCCGAGATCCACGACACGACGATCGGCTGGCGCTTCGTCAACCCGTTGATGAAACAGCAGTACGGTATCGATTCCATGCCCGAAACCGGCGAGAACGTCGCCGAGGAGTTTTCGGTCTCCCGCGCCGACCAGGATGCCTTCGCCGTGCGCAGCCAGAACAAGGCGGTAGCCGCTCAGGAGAATGGCCGTCTCGGCAAGGAAATCACCGAAGTAACGATCCCCCAGCGCAAGGGCGATCCGGTCGTCGTCGGCCAGGATGAACATCCCCGCGCCGGCACGACGCTGGAAGCGCTGGCAAAGCTGCCGACGCCCTTCCGGCAGGGCGGCACGGTTACGGCCGGCAACGCCTCCGGCGTCAATGACGGAGCCGCGGCGCTGATCGTCGCTTCCGAAGCTGCCGCAAGGAAGTATGGCCTGACGCCGATTGCCCGCGTTCTCGGCGGCGCGGCCGCCGGCATCGCGCCGCGCATCATGGGTATGGGCCCAACCCCTGCGACGAAGAAGCTCTGCGCCCGCATTGGCATCACGCCGCGAGATTTCGACGTGATCGAACTCAATGAAGCCTTTGCCTCCCAGGGTATTGCCGTGCTCCGTGAACTCGGCATCGCCGAGGATTCGGAGCATGTGAACCCGAATGGCGGAGCGATCGCGCTCGGCCATCCACTCGGCATGTCGGGAGCGCGCATCACCGGAACCGCCGCCCTGGAACTCAGGGAGCGCGGCGGCAGGCTGGCGCTGGCCACAATGTGTATTGGCGTCGGACAGGGCATAGCAGTGGCCATGGAACGGGCCTGATCCATAGAAGCCCATCGGAGGGTCGAAGCCGATGAAAACCTCGATCGCAACCGTCTCTATCAGCGGAGACTTTTCCGAAAAGCTGGCGGCGATCGCTGCGGCAGGCTTCGACGGCGTCGAGATTTTCGAGAACGACCTTCTGGCCTCCGACGCGTCGCCCGCCGAGGCCGGCCGGATGGTCCGCGATGCCGGCCTCGAGATCACGCTGTTCCAGCCGTTCCGCGATTTTGAAGGCATGCCGGAGCCGCATCGGTCACGCGCCTTCGACCGGGCGGAGCGGAAGTTCGACTTTATGCAGGAACTGGGCGCCGACCTGATGCTGGTCTGCTCCAACGTCTCCTCCGTCTCGCTCGGCGGCATCGACCGCGCCGCGGACGATTTTCGCGAGCTCGGTGAGCGTGCCTCGGTGCGCGGGCTGCGCGTCGGCTATGAGGCGCTGGCTTGGGGCCGGCACATTAACGACCACCGCGACGCTTGGGAGATCGTGCGTCGAGCCGACCATACCAATGTCGGGCTGATCCTCGATTCCTTCCACACCCTGGCGCGCAAGATAGACGTCGGCTCGATCCGCGCCATTCCGAAGGACAAGCTGTTTCTGGTCCAACTTGCCGACGCGCCGAAGATCGAGATGGACCTGATCTATTGGAGCCGGCATTTCCGCAACATGCCGGGGGAGGGCGACCTGCCCGTCCGCGACTTCATGCGGGCTGTGGCGGCCACCGGCTATGACGGCTTCCTGTCGCTCGAAATCTTCAACGACCAGTTTCGCGGCGGCTCGCCAAAATCGATCTCGGTCGATGGTCGTCGCTCGCTGATTTATCTCATGGATCAGGTGCGCCGCGACGAGCCCGCTGCCGCCGCTGGCCTGCCTGAAATGCCCGATCGGATCGCCGTGAGCGGCGTCGAGTTCATCGAATTCGCCGCCAACGAGGCGGAGGGACGCGAACTGGCGGCTTTCTTTCGCGGCATGGGATTCGCGAAATCCGGCAAGCACGTCTCCAAGGACGTCACGCTCTACCGCCAGGGGGATGTCAACCTCGTCATCAACACCGAACGCGAGGGTTTTGCGCATTCCTCCTACGTCGTGCACGGCACCTCAGTCTGCGCCCTCGGCCTCAAGGTCGAGAATGCGGCCGCGACCGTGGAACGCGCCAAGGCACTGGGCGCGGAGATATTCAGCCAGCCGGTCGGGCCTGGCGAACTGACCATCCCCGCGATCCGCGGCGTCGGCGGCGGGGTCATCTACTTCATTGACCAGACGTCGGAACTGCGCCGCGTGTGGGAGACTGAGTTCGTTCCCATCGAGGATGACGATGCACCGCGGGATGCCGGTCTCACTGCCATAGATCATGTCGGCCAGACCATGCTGTATGAGGAGATGCTGACCTGGCTGCTGTTCTACACATCCATCTTCAGGACCAGGAAGACGCCGATGGTCGACATCATCGACCCGGCTGGTGTGGTGCGCAGCCAGGTCATCGAGAGCGACGAGGGCAGCCTGAGGCTGACGCTGAACGGCGCCGAAAACCGCCGCACCTTCGCCGGGCATTTCATCAATGAGTCCTTCGGCTCCAGCGTCCAGCACGTCGCCTTCGGTACGGATGACATATTTAACGCCGCTGCCGCGCTCCGGGCGAACAGCTTCGAGCCGCTGCACATCTCGCCCAATTATTACGATGACGTGGAGGCTCGTTTCGGCCTTGATCCCGATCTCGCCGATCGGCTGCGGACAGAAAACATCCTTTATGACCGCGACGACAACGGCGAGTATTTCCAGCTCTACAGCCCGAATTACGGCGAGGGCTTCTTTTTCGAGATTGTCGAGCGGCGCGGCGGCTACCGCGGTTACGGCGCTCCGAACGCGCCGTTCAGGATCGCGGCGCAGAAGCGGCATTTGCGGCCGAAGGGCATGCCACGCGCCTGACGCTCAGTAAGGCAGGCCTACGTAGTTTTCAGCCAGCGCAGTGGAAGCCGCGCGCGAGTGGACGAGATAGTCGAGTTCGGCTTCCTGGATGCGCTGCCCGAACGCGCCGCCTTCGGGGAAACGGTGCAGCATGGTGGTCATCCACCACGAGAAGCGCACAGCCTTCCACACCCGCGCCAGCGCGCGGCCCGAGTAGGCGTCCATGCCCGCCGTCGATCCGTCCGCATAGAATTCCCGCAGGCCCGAAAACAAATAGCGCACGTCGCTGGCGGCAAGGTTCAGGCCCTTCGCCCCGGTCGGCGGCACGATATGGGCGGCGTCGCCGACCAGCGACAGTTTGCCGAATTGCATCGGCTCGACGACGAAGGAGCGCAACAGCGCGATCGACTTCTCGAAGGACGGGCCGGTGGTGACGGCGGCGGCGCTCTCCGCCGGGAGGCGGCGGCGTAACTCGTCCCAGAAGCGGCCGTCGCTCCAGTCCTCCACTTTTTCGTCGATCGGGCATTGGATGTAGTAACGGCTGCGGGTCATCGAGCGCATCGAGCAGAGCGCGAAGCCGAGTTCATGATTGGCGTAGATCAATTCGTGGCTGGCCGGCGGCACCTCGGCCAGCACCCCGAGCCAGCCGAACGGGTAAACCCGTTCGAAGCTCTGCAGCGCGCCCCCAGGGACCGATCTGCGGCTCACACCATGATAGCCGTCGCACCCGGCAATGAAATCGCAATCGATGCGGTGCGATTGCCCGTCCTTCTCGTAGGTGACGAAGGGGCTGCCCGAAATGTCGTGCAAGGCAACATTTGCGGCCTCGAACACGGTCGTCAGCCCGGCCTTCTCGCGCTTCTCGACGAGGTCGCGTGTCATCTCGGTCTGGCCATAGACCATCACCCGCTTGCCGGTCAGCGCGTGGAGGTCGATGCGGTGCAGCCGGTTGTCGAAAGCGACGGCAAAGCCGTCATGCGGCAGCCCCTCGGCATGCATGCGCTCGCCCGCGCCCGCCTCGTCGAGCAACTCGACCGTGCCCTGTTCAAGCACGCCTGCGCGTACCCGGCTCAGGAGGTGATCGCGGTCGACGCGCTCCAGGATGACATTGTCGATGCCGATGCCGGCGAGCAATTGCCCGAGCAGCAGGCCGGAAGGGCCGGAACCGACGATCAGGACCTGCGTGCGCAACGGCTTCTCCTGGAAACGGTGACATGCATGTCGGCTACGCTCCGAGCCTGTCCATCCTGCCGATCAGTTCCGCCGCAAGACGCAGCGATGAGCCGGCCGCGACGATCATCTGCGGCAGGATGAGCCACTCCAGCGACCAGGCAGAACCAGAGCGCTCCTGCTCGTGAACCAGTGCGTGGTGCATGCCTGAAAGCTGCGTGGCGTTGAACCTCGCCAGCGTGACCAGAATTTCGGCTGCAACGGGGTTCTGCTTGTGCGGCATCGCCGAGGAGCCGCCGCCGCCGCTCAGCGCGATCTCATCACCCGCCTGCGCCATCAACGCGACATCTTGGCCGAATTTCCCGAGGCTGCCGGTCAGCAGGGACAGGAAGCTTGCGAATTCGGCCATTCGGTCGCGCTGGCTCTGCCACTGTGGAACGTTCGCCAGGCCCAGCCTTTGCGCCAGCGCCGCACGGACTGCCTCGCCCTTGCCGTCGAGCTTGTCCAGCGTGCCGGCCGCGCCGCCGAACTGGATGGTCAGGAGTGTCGGCCGCAATGCCTCGAGCCGAGCCTTGTGGCCGACGAGCGGGTCGCGCCAGCTTCGGATGCGGTCGCCTGCGCTGATCTCTATTGCCTCCTGCATGCGCGTGCGGCCCATCAGCGGATTTGGGCCGAAGCGTTTGTCCAATTGGTCGAAACCTTCCACCTGTGCGTCCAACCGGCGTTCGAATAAATCCAGCACCGGCTTCAGCCGCAACACGAGCGCCGTGTCGATCACATCCTGGCTGGTCGCGCCAAAATGCAGCCGGTCGGCATGCGGCGCGGCGATAGCTTCGCGCATCTGCCGGACCAACTCCGGGACCGCAACCCCGTCGTGTGCTACGCCATTCCGAAGGGCCGCTATGTCTGGCTTGAAGCCGGCGAGCGCCTTGGCTATGGCGCTTGCGGCTTCCTGCGGGATGACGCCCGCTTCCGCTTCGGCCTCGGCAAGCGCGATCTCGAACCGGAGCATTGCCGCGAGTTCCGCATCGAAGCCAAAGAGTGTCTCGATCTCCTCGTCGCCGAAGAGGCTGGAGAGGAAAGGATGGTCGAAAGCCGAGACAGCCATGGTCTAGATGTCGAAGAAGACGGTTTCCCGCTCGCCCTGGAGATGAATGTCGAATGTGTACGTATCGCCGTCGCGCGTCGCGATCAGCGTCGGCACGCGAACGCGGTGCTCGATGCGCGCCAGTATCGGGTCCTCCGCGTTGGCCTCTTCCTCGTCGCCGAAATACATCCTGGTGTGCAGGCCGATATTGATGCCGCGCGCGACGATCCAGATCGTGAGGTGCGGCGCCATCAGCCGCCCGTCCGGGAACGGCACGCGGCCGGGCTTGACCGTCTCGAACAAGCATTCGCCCGTCGTCATGTCGGTCGCCTGCCGGCCCCAACCGGTGAAATTGGGATCAGCCGCCCCGCGCATTTCCGAAGGCGAATTGTAGAGGCCGGCCGCATCAGCCTGCCAGATTTCCACCACCGCGTCCTTGAGCGGCGTGCCCGACCCGTCGATCACCCTGAGCTTCAGCGTAATGCGTTCACCCCTGGTTTTCTCGTTGACAATTGCGGTGCCGAGATCGCCGTCATAGACACCCGAAATGCCGGAAAAGTTCGGCGTCAGGCCGATATGGGCGTAGGGTCCGGCGGTCTGCGAAGCAGTTTCCTTCAGCCGATCGAGGCTCTGCACCATCAGTTGCCCTCCAGCCTGTTTTCGAACAGCGACGAGCGGCGGCCCCGGAGCACGATGTCGAATTTGTAGGCGCGAGCGTCCATCGGGATCGTCGCCTCCATGTCGAGCGCCGCGACAAGGCGTTCGATCGCGGCGCGGTCGGGAATTGTCCGCACGATCGGACATTGCCAGATCATCGGGTCGCCCTCGAAATACATCTGCGTAATCAGCCGCTGCGCGAAGCCATGGCCGAAAATCGAGAAATGGATATGCGCCGGACGCCAGTCGTTGGGGCCGTTCGGCCAAGGGTAGGGGCCGGGCTGGATCGTGCGGAAGGCGTAAGAGCCGTCTTCGTCGGTGATAGTGCGCCCGCAGCCGCCGAAATTCGGGTCTAGCGGCGCGATATAGCCTTCCTTCTTGTGGCGGTAGCGCCCGCCGGCATTGGCCTGCCAGAACTCGAGCAGCGCGCCTGGAAACCCCCTTGCCGCGTTCGTCGAGGACCTTGCCGTAGACGATGATGCGCGGCCCGATCGCGCTTTCGCCGGGCTTGGCGAAATTGTGGATCAGGTCATTGTCGAGTTCACCGAGAATATTGTGGCCGAACACCGGCCCGGTGATCTCCGACAGCGTCCCGTCAAGCGACAGCAGCGCCCGCCGCGGCGAACGCAGCACGGAGGTCTTATAGATCGGCGTATAGGCAGGCGGATGAGCGTTGAGATCGCGCCGGAAGAATGCGCCGGTCTCAGGCCTGCGGTTCGATATGCGCTCCGTCATCGCTGTTCGCCCTTGCCGTCCATCTCGTTAAACACCTGCTTGGCGATCTTGATCGCTTGGTTGGCTGCCGGCACGCCGGCATAGATCGCCACATGCAGCATCGCCTCGCAAATATCCTCGCGGCTGGCCCCGGTGTTGGCAGTGGCACGGACGTGCATGGCGACTTCCTCGGAATGGCCGAGAGCGGCCAGTAGCGCGATGGTGACCATGGACCGTTCGCGCTGCGTCCAGTTCGGACGCGACCATACATGGCCCCAGGCCGCTTCAGTAATGAGTTCCTGGAACGGACGGTCGAAATCGGTCTTGGCGGCTTCCACGCGATCGACATGGGCATCGCCGAGCACCGCGCGCCGTGTCGCCATGCCGACGCCGTAGCGGTCCGCTGGTCCTGCCTCACGCATCGGCAGTGCCTCCGAGATCGTTGCGCGCGAGGAATTCGCGGATTCTTGCGGCGAGCTGCGCCGGTTGCTCCACGCAGGGGATATGCCCGGCATTTTCGCTAATCGCGAACTCCGCGCCTGGTATCAGATCCGCCATCGAGCGGACCAGCGCCGGTGGCGTCGAGCCGTCCTGGTCGCCGACAAGGCAGAGCGTCGGCACTGTGATGCGTCGCACCAGGGCAGTGTGGTCGGCGTCGCGCACCGCCGCGCAAGTTCCCGCATAGCCTTCGACCGGCTGCCGCGCCAGCATTGCCCGGCAGCCGGCGAGCAGCGCCGGCTTCTCGGTGTGGAAGGACGGCGTGAACCAGAGTTTCAGGATGCCGTCGGTAAGCGAATCGATGCCGTTCCGGCGTACGGCGTCGATGCGCGCGTTCCACGTTTCCGCGGTGCCGATCTTGTGGGCGGTATCGCACAAGATCAGCGCGCGCACGAATTCCGGACGCAGCCCATAAACGCACTGCGCGACAAGCCCGCCGACCGACAGGCCGCAGATGATCGCTCCGCGCGCGCCGACGAAATCCAGCAGGCCGGAAAGGTCGGCGGCATGGTCTTCGATTTCGTAAGGTGGGGAGCCTAGTCCCGACAGGCCATGGCCACGCATGTCGTAGCAAAGCGTGGAGAAGTCCGCGGCGAGATCGTCCGCGACTTCGCGCCAAATGCGGAAATCGGTGCCGAGCGAATTGGCGAAGACGATCAGGGGTTTTCCCGGCCCGCCGTCCCTGTGCTCGTAATGAAGCGTGATGCCGCCGATTTCAGTGAACTGCATCCAGGCTCCTCCTTCTCTCAAATTGATATGCTTTTTCAGTTTCGTAAAATCATTTCTTTTGCCAGTTCGATAACCATTGGGTTATCACATGGCATGATCGATCCCCGCATCAAGCTTCGCCATCTGCGCACCTTTCTTGAAGTGGCGCGCCAGAAAAGCGTGATCGGGGCGGCAAATCTCCTGCATATCAGCCAGCCGGCGGTGACCAAGACAATCCGCGAACTTGAGGAGACGCTTGGCGTCTCGCTGTTCGAGCGGGAGGGCAGGCGCATCCGTATCACGCGCCACGGCGAGATATTCCTGCGCCACGCCGGCATGGCAATCAGTGCGGTGAGACAGGGCGTCGATTCCGTGACGAACGCCTATGAGGGCGAGGGGCCGCCGCTGCGCATCGGCGCGTTGCCGACCGTCTCGGCCCGGATCATGCCGCGAGCGATCTCGCTCTTCCTGAAAGAAAGCACCAGAAGCAGCATCAAGATTGTGACCGGTGAGAATTCGGTGCTTCTCGAACAGCTCCGCCTCGGCGAACTGGATCTTGTCGTCGGCCGCCTGGCGGCGCCGGAGAGAATGAGCGGCTTTTTCTTCGAACACCTTTATTCGGAGAAGGTGGTGTTCGCAGTCAGGAGCGGGCATCCGTTGCTCGAAGCCGGTCAGGATATTTTCGCGCGGATTGGCGATTTCCCGGTGCTGATGCCGACGCGCGGCTCGATCATCCGGCCATTCGTCGAACGGTTTCTGATAGCCAACGGCATGCCTGCCATCGCGACAGAGATCGAGACGGTCTCCGACAGCTTTGGACGCGCTTTCCTGCGGGCTAGCAATGCGGTCTGGGTAATCTCGGAAGGCGTAGTCGCGAACGATCTTTCCGATGGGACGCTTGCCGTGTTGCCGGTCGACACCGCGGACACAAGAGGGCCGGTCGGGCTGACAATGCGCACCGACACGGCGCGGCCGCCGGCTTTCGAGGTGCTGCTGCAGACCATCCGCGAGGCGGCGCGCTGAGGCTCAGCCGTTGATGGTCAGATAGGCGGAATAAAGCGACGTGGTTCCGCAGATGAAGAGGCGGTTGCGGCGTGGCCCGCCGAAGGTAACGTTGGCGACCGACTCCGGAATCCGTATCTTGCCGATCAGCGTGCCGTCCGGCTCGAAGCAGTGGACGCCGTCGCCCGCGCTCGTCCATAAGCGGCCATCGCGGTCGACCCGGAACCCGTCGAACAATCCGTTCGAGCATTCTGCGAAGACCTCGCCGCCCGACAGGCCGCCTTGGTCGGAGACCGCGAAACGGCGGATATGGCGCGGCCCGCCCGGCATATGGCTGGCGCCGGTGTCGGCGATGTAGAGCAGGCTTTCATCCGGCGAGAATGCGATCCCGTTGGGCTTGACGAAATCGTCGGCGACCTTCGTCACTGAGCCGGTCCCGGCGTCGACACGGTAGACGTGGCAGCCGCCGATCTCCTCGTCCTGTCGTTCGCCCTCATAATCGCTCATGATCCCGTAGGTCGGGTCGGTGAACCAGATCGAGCCGTCGCTCTTGACCACAAGGTCGTTCGGCGAATTGAAGCGCTTGCCGTCGAACTGGTCGGCGATCACGGTGACCGAGCCGCCGAACTCGGTCCGTGTCACCCGGCGGGTCAGGTGCTCGCAGGTTAGCAGCCGGCCTTGGCCGTCAACGGTGTTGCCGTTGGAATTGTTGGACGGCTTGCGGAATTCCGAGACGACGCCATTGGTTTCATCCCAGCGCAGCATGCGGTTGTTGGGGATGTCCGAGACGACGAGATAACGTCCCGGGCCGAACCATGTCGGACCTTCCAGCCAGCGCGCACCGGTCCACAAGCGCTCGACCCGCGCATGCCCGGCGAAGCAACCGGCAAAACGTGGATCGATAACCTCGAATCCGGTTCCCTCGACTTCTCCGAACATGTTTCCCCTCCCTCGGCAGCGAAAAGGCCATGCAGTTTCTCGCGTGCCAACGATTCACATATTGGCAGGCTGTCGTCAAAGGAATGAACCCAGCCTGTCGGCCGGTAGCGTTCCACTGGTACTCGGTTCGCGACCCCAGGACAGCAGTTGGATCTCCATAATGCCGTTCAGCCTCTGTTCAGGCGGCATATGAACAGCTGCCGTGATGAACTGCTATGAGATATGCCCAATGCTGAAATGTCTTTTCCTCGTTGGTGCCATCGCTCTGATAGCCTCGCCCGCGCTTGCCGATCCTTACAAGGACGAGAGCGGCAAGGGTTCGTACCGCGCATGGGATCACCGTGACCGCGACCAGTACCGCGATTGGCGAGAGCGCGACCGGGATGATCACAGGCGCTATTCCTATCATATCCCCCGTGGGCATTTACCACCGCCGGGAAGCTGCCGCGTGTGGCTCTACGACCGCCCGGCTGGCCAGCAGCCCCAGCCGACAAGCTGCCGTCAGGCGCAGCGATTGGCTTACCGCTATGGCGGCAGGGTAATCTGGGGCGGCGAGCGGTAGTCTTTTCCACCCATAGTCGACACTAGCTGTTGGCCAGGCAGCTTGCCTAGCGGGCGGCGGTTGGCCTAAAGGCTGAACCGCGACTTTTCGGTCGCCTTGGATGAGTGGCCGCCAAAGACGCATGGAACTCTGGATACCCATCACCATCGCCGCAGCCTTCCTGCAGATCTGCGGTCGGCGGCGCAGAAACACCTGAAGGGCGTGATGGGCACGACCGGCGCGACCTTCGTGCGCTTCGGCTTCGGCGTTCCGTTCGCGCTGTTCTTCGTCTTCGCGCTCAACCGCTTCGCCGGCTATCCGTTGCCAAGCGTCAATGGCGCCTTCTTCGCTTGGATGGTCATCGGCGGGATCGGCCAGATCGCTGCGACCTTCCTGCTGGTCTATCTGTTCTCGTTCCGCAATTTCGCGGTAGGCACCGCCTATTCGCGCACCGAGCCGGCGCAGGCGGCGCTGTTCGGCTTGATCTTCCTCGGCGAGCGGGTGACGGCGGGCACATTGTCGGCCATTGCCGTGAGCGTGTTTGGCGTCATGCTGATCTCGGTCGCCCATATGGCCGTCAGCTGGCGCACGCTGGTTTCGTCCGTGGTTTCCCGCAATTCGCTGATCGGCCTGGCCTCCGGCACGCTATTCGGCGTGTCGGCGGTAGCCTACCGGGCCGCGTCGCTGGCGCTCGGCGGTCCGAACTTCATGATGCAGGCGGCGGTCACGCTGGCCTTTGTCATTGTGTTCCAGACGCTGGTGATGGGCGCCTGGATGGTGTTTCGCGATCGTACAGAAATAGGACACATCGCGAGAGCCTGGCGTCCCGCTCTGTTCGTCGGCCTGGTCGGCGCATCCGCGTCGTTCGGCTGGTTCATGGCCATGACCTTGCAGCAGGCGGCGGTGGTCAAGGCCTTGGCGCAGATCGAGATGCTGTTCACCTTCGCGTCGTCGATCTTCTTCTTCAAGGAGAAGATAAATGCATTGGAAACAGCAGGTTGCCTGCTGATCGTGGGCGGTATCCTGCTGCTGCTCCTGGTCGGCTGAGCACGCCATCGAATGCGCTGGACGCAGACGCATTAACCCTGCGGAAAGCATATCCTCGGCAAGCGCCTTCGGCGAACCGCGCGTAAGCCCCGTTTGGCATGGTTCTGGCTATATCCGTCGTGAGCGTCCCGGAGCGGAGCGCTCGCCGCAGCCCCCTGACGGAGCACGACCATGACTGAAGCCAGAACGAAACGCTCAACGCGCCGGAGCTTTCTCCGCACGCTGCTTGCGATACCGGCCGCCGCCTTCTTCTTCCGCAACATCCGGCTGACCGAACACGACGATATCGTCGAGGTCGATGGCTGGATACTGAAGCGGAGCGACATACTATGATATTCCAGGACGCTGCCGCCTATGCGGCATCCGGTTTCGCGCCGAAGGTCTGCGTCATCGGCGCGGGACCGGCCGGCATCACGATTGCCAGGAGACTGGCGGCGGCGGGCATTCCGGTCGCCCTCCTTGAGGCCGGCTCCAACGAATGGACCGAAGAATCGCAGGATGCCTACAAGGGCGTGACGGTCGGCGATCCCTATTTCGATCTCGACGCTACGCGGCTGCGCTATTTCGGCGGCTCCTCCAATCATTGGGCGGGCTGGTGCCGTATCCTCGAATCCTACGATTTCGAGCCCAAGACCCACATCCGGAACTCGGGCTGGCCGATCCGCCGCAGTGATATCGAACCCCATTTCGACGAGACCTACGACATACTGGGACTGTCGCCGTTCCGCCCGGATGTTCCGATCACCGACACTTTCCGCCTGTTCCAGGTCATCAAGAGCGAGCCGGTTCGGTTCGGCGAAAAATATGCAGCCGAGCTTGGCGCGAGCAAGACGATCGCAGTCGTCCTCAACACAGAGGTCACGGAACTTTCCGGCGACGGCCGCTCGGTGACCGGCGGCAAGCTCTGGTCGCGCGGCCAGGCAGCCGGCGAGATCCACGCGCCGTATTTCGTAGTCGCCACCGGCGGCCTCGAAAATTCGCGCCTGCTGCTCTGGTCCAACGAGCGCTCGAACGGCGGCGTGGTGCCTAATGCCGCGGCACTCGGGCGCTACTGGATGGAGCACCCGATGTACATAACCGGCGACGCCTTGATCACCAACCAGGCGTTCGAGCTCGACCATGAGGGCGAAGCCTTCTTCATGCCTTCGCCCGAGGCGATAGCGCGCCTGGAACTGCCCAACTTTCATGTGCAGCTGGAGACCGCGCCTTATCGCGGGGTGAAAGCGATGATCGCCGGAATGGCGTGCTATGCAGCGCCCGAAACGACCGAGTGGCTGTCGCACAAGCTCGGCCAGCGGCTGCAATGCACGGCGCGCGTTCACATGGACTGGGAGCAGTTGCCGCGCGAGCACAATCGCGTCGCCCTGTCGACGACCGAACGCGATGCGGCGGGCGTGCCACGCATCGAACTGCACTGGAAGAAGGACGAGAGTGACCGCCGGGTGATGCTCGAAGGCATGCGCCTGTTCGGCGAAGAGTTTGCCCGCAAGGATCTCGGCCGCATTCACATCAGCGAATGGGTGCGCAACGGCGAGGATTACCCGGACGGCATGGAAATTGCCGGCAACCACCACATGGGCGGCACCCGCATGAGCGACGACCCGAAGCTCGGCGTGGTCGATCGCGACTGCAAGGTTCACGGAATGTCGAACCTGTTCGTCGGCGGCTCGTCGGTGTTCGCGACCAGCGGCCAGTGCACGCCGACCACCACGATCGTGACGCTGGCGCTGAGGCTTGGAGAACACCTGAGCCGCACGATCAGCAATTCCTGAGTTCCCGCGGGGGGAACGGGCGCCCGCGCCGGCATCGACGCCAAGTCGAGCCGCAGTGCGGGCGCCTACGCATTCTAGATTGTCGCGGGATCGAGCACCGGTGCATCTTTCCAGCGGGCGATGATCGCAGCAAGATCCGACTTTTCGAAACCGTCCTTTAGCGCCGAGAATGACGGCAGCACGAAATAGGCGCGTTGGAATTTGTCGATCTCGTAGACCGTCCGCATGACCGTCTCGATGTCGAATGGCACGTGGTGCGCGTCGGGGCTTTCCACGGCGAACTGCAACTCGCTGAACGACGACATCAGTCCGGCTCCGAAGGCCTTGACCTGGCCGGCCTCCTGCATCAGGCCGAACTCGGCCGTGTACCAATAGAGCCGCTCGATCATGTCGCCGCCGCCGAGCTCGATCAGGCTTTCCGCCTTTTGGCCGTACATCTGCATGAAATCGGCGAAAGCGGGCTGCGTCAGAGCGGGCACATGGCCGAAAAAATCGTGGAACATGTCGGGCTCGACGATGTAGTCGAGTTCCTCGCGCTTGCGCAGCCAGTTGGTGACCGGGAAGCGGCGTTCGGCGAGATGGTCGAAGAAGGCGGGCGCCGGGATGAGGCCGGGTACGGCCACGAGTTCCCAACCGGTTAGCTTGCGCAGTTTCTGGCTGACTTCATCAAAATCCGGGATGCGGTCGATGAGGCCGAGCGCTTCAACCCCGTCGAGATAGGATTTGTGCGCCAGCCGCTTCGTAAGCTTGGTCTGGCGGTCGGACAGGATGCGCCAGACCTCCTGCTCGGCATCGGTGTAGTCGTATTCCTGTTCGACGGTAAAGTCGGAGCGGCAGACGGCATAATTGCCGCGCAGACCCTTGTCGGCGCATTCGCGCGCATAATCCTGAACGCTGATTTCCATGTGTTCCTCCTCATTTCGAGGCCTCAAGGCTGACCTGCTAACAGGATACGCCGGGTTCGCGAGTGAATGTTTCCCGGGATGTCGCCGTGAAAGGCAAAATGAGGTAAGGTTCGCAGCAAAAGCCAAGGATCGGGAGTGAACTTGCCTCAATTCGACGAATTCGAGATCAGGATGCTGGAGATACTGCAGCACGACGGCCGCAAGCCGGTTTCAGAACTGGCGCAGGAGATCGGTCTGTCTAACACGCCTTGCGCGCGGCGCTTCGAGGCGCTGCAGCAGGCCGGCATCATCAAGGGATTTTCGGCGCGGATAGGCCGCCGGGCGATCGGGCTGATGGTCGAGGTGTTCATCCAAGTCCGGCTCACCAGCCACAGCGACGAGTCGCCCGAAAAATTCATCGCGGCGGTTCAGCGGATGGACGAGGTGTCCGCCTGCTGGACGATGACCGGCGACTACGATTTCCTGCTGCACGTCATGGTGCCGTCGGTCGACGATCTGAACGCCTTTGTCATGCACCGGCTGATGCGGCTTGCCGGCGTGCGCGATGTCCACACGCAACTGGTGCTGCAGAACATCAAGGGCCCGGGCCACGTGCCGCTCGGTCACCTGCGGGTGTGACTGCAGGCTTTTACCTGCTGCCCATCAGGCTATCTCAATGCCTCGACCAGCGCCTTGTCCGGAAAACAGGTTGCGGCGCGGCCGGCTTTTTCCTGCCAGTCACCGATAGAGCGCCTTGTCTTGAAGCCCGGCAATCCGTCCGCGCCACCCACGTCGTAGCCGAGCCCTTCCAGCCCGCGCTGAAGTGCCGCCACATCGGAGCGATAAAGCCCGCCGACCTTGCCCCAACGGCCGGCGAAATTCCTGTCGCCGCCGGCGATGCGATCGGCGGCATGGCCGATGAACAGCGCATAGAGGTCGCTCTCATTGTACTTCTTGAGCACGTAGAAATTGGGCGTGACGATGAAGGCCGGGCCGCTGCGCCCGGCCGGCATCAGCAAAAAGCCCTCGGCGCGGGCCTCATGCGCCGGGAACGGCTTGCCGCCTACGCGTGAAATCCCCATCGTCGCCCACTCGGATATTTTTCTCCCCCGGTCCGGACCTTCGAGCGCGCAGGAAACGCTGTCGGGAACCGTCACCTCGAAACCCCAGTCGCGTCCTTTAACCCAGCCATAATTGACGAGATAATTGGCGATCGAGCCCAGCGTGTCGGGCACGGAATTCCAGATGTCGGGCCGGCCATCGCCGTCGAGATCGACGGCATGGTCGAGAAACGAGGTCGGCAGGAATTGCGGCTGGCCGAGTGCGCCGGCCCAGGAAGACTTCATCGACTTCGGGCTGGCAAGGCCGCGCTCGACCATGACGAGAGCGGCGATCACCTCCTTGCGGAACATGTCCTTGCGGGTCGACATGAACGCCTTTGTCGCCAGCACCTCGAAGGCGTTGTTCGGGATTTTTGCCGTGCCGAAGCCAGATTCGCGACCCCAGATCGCCAGCGCAACCTCACCCGGAACGCCGTAGCGCTTCTCGATCGCGGCAAGCGTCTTTGCATGCTGTCCGGCGCGCGATCTGCCGCCGGACGTCACCCCGCCGATCGGGCCGAAATAGCTGCCGGGCGAGCCGAACTCGGCCTGGTGCTGCTTCTTCGGCATCTTCGGCTTTTGCCCTGGCATCAACAGGTCGGGCAGATCGAGATTGGGTTTTATGCCGGTGAACGCCGCCTCGAAAGTCTGTTGCGAGACGCCATTGGCGCTGGCCTGCGGCCACAGATCATTCTGGAGCCATGCCCGGAACTGCTCGTCGATCTTTGCGGCGGTTGCAGGGGAAGAGCAAAGCAGCAATACCATCCCGAAAAGCGTCAGGAGGTGTGGTTTAGTGCGGCGCATCACGCCTCCATGAAAGGCAATCAAGATCAAAACACGGTACGCGATTTCAGCGCAGCGGCCAGCGTTCCCTCATCGAGATAGTCGAGTTCGCCGCCAACCGGCACGCCATGCGCCAGCCGCGTCACCTTGACGCCGAATTCGGCGAGCTGATCGGTGAGGTAGTGGGCCGTCGTCTGGCCTTCGACCGTGGCGTTAACGGCAAGGATCACCTCCTTGACCTCGCCCGCCGCAACGCGATCGACCAGTTGCCGGATGGTGAGCTGATCCGGACCGATGCCGTCGAGCGGCGACAGCGTGCCGCCGAGCACATGGTAGAGTGCGTTCAGGCCCGTGGCGCGCTCCATCGCCCAGAGGTCCGAAACATCCTCGACGACGATGATCGTCGACTGGTCGCGGCGCGGGTCGGTGCAGATCATGCACGGATCGGCCGTATCGACATTGCCGCAATTCGAGCAGATGCGGACCTTCTCGACCGCCTCGCTCATCGCCGAAGCCAGCGGACCGAGCAACTGCTCCTTCTTCTTGATGAGGTGCAGCGCCGCGCGTCTTGCCGAGCGCGGCCCGAGCCCTGGCACTTTGGCCAGGAGCTGGATCAGGCGTTCGATTTCGGGGCCGGCGACTCGTTTCGACATGGCGTTGGTTTAGCGGGAATGGTTGAAATTGGGTAGCGTCGGCTTTGCGGCGCGCTATGCTGGTTTCGCCGGAGGCAAGCAAAAAAGGCGGCTCATGAGCAGGGACAACATCATCATCCGAACGGCCACTCCCGACGATGAGAAGATATTATCGGACCTGCTGACAGCCGCCTATGGAGAACTCGCCCGAGGTTCGTATGATTCCGAAGCGCTTGCCGCCGCCCTGCCGCTGATGTCGCGCGCAAATCCGAAGCTGCTGGCGAGCGGGAGCTACTATATCGCCGAAATCGACGGGGCGGCCGCGGGCAGCGGCGGCTGGACGATGGACAAGCCGGGCGGCGGCGAAATCGTCGATGGCGTCGGCCATATCCGCCACTTCGCCACGCATCCGGCCCATCTGCGCAAGGGTGTTGCTCGCCTGCTCCTGGAACATTGCCTTGCCGAGGCTCGTGCCGCGGGCGTCCATACCATGATGAGCCAGTCGACCTTGCCGGCCGAGAAATTCTACGCCGCAGCGGGCTTTCGCCGGATTGGGTCTATCGAGGTCGAGATGGGGCCGGGCGTGGTTCTTCCAGCCATCGAGATGCAGCGGCAGCTGAGCTAGGTGTATTGAGATTCAGGTCAGGCCGGATTTCGAGAACCGAAACGGAGCGTACGTTCAGGTACGCGAGTACCGGAAGCGCAGAAAGCCGACATTTGCAGGCCGGCATCACCTGAATATCAATACACCTAAAAAGGCAGCTTCATGCCGGGAGGTATCGGCAGCCCCGCCGTCAGCGCCTTGGTCTTTTCCTGCATTATAGCCTCGACCTTGGTCTTGGCGTCGTTGTGCGCGGCGAGAATCAGATCCTCGAGAATCTCGACATCGTCCTCCTTGAACAGCGACGGGTCGATTTTCAGAGATCTCATCTCGAACTTGCCCGAGATCGTCACCTGCACCAGACCCCCGCCGGACTGGCCGGAGGCTTCCAGACTGGCGATTTCTTCCTGCATGGCTTGGAATTTGGCCTGCATTTCCTTCGCCTTGCCCATCAGGCCGATAAGATCCTTCATGGCGATATCCTTTGCTCAGTTCTCATCATCGTCTTCGATCGCCGCTTCGGGCGGCAGGTCGGCGTCTATATCGGGGATGTCCGGCGCGTCGGGGATGCGCACGTCGATGATCTTGGCGCCCGGAAACCGCGCCAGGATCGAGGCGACGGCGGGGTCGCTGCGGGCGTCCTGGAAGGCGTTTTCGCGCTTGCTCGTTTCCTGTTCGGAAAGCGTTTGCCCGCCTTCCTCGCGCGACAGCGAAACCAGCCAGTTACGGCCGGTCCAGGCCTTGAGCTTGACGGTCAGGTCGCCGAGCAGCGTCTTCGGCGCATCGCCGGTCAGGCTGACATCGAGCCGGCCGGGTTCGATCTTGACCAGCCGCACGCAGCGCTTGACCAGCACCTTGAATGCCATGTCGCGATGCGTGTCGGCCAGCGCGACCAGATCGGCCAGCGACTTGATCTCGACGGCGGGAGGCGGCGCGGCTTCGGCGACCGGTTCGGCCTTCGGCATTTCCGCCGGCGCGGGTTCGGTCGCAACCAGCCGCATCGTCTGGCCGCCGCCATTGCCGGCCGGCATGCGGCTCTGAGCGACTGCGCTTGCGCCAGCGCCAGGGTTCGTGGGTGAACCCGACGGCAGCGGCTGTCGCGGCGGGGCGGTTACAGAAGGCGACGGCCCGTCGCCAAGCGACTTCAACGCTTCGTCCAGCGTCGGCAGATCGGACGCGTGCGCGAGGCGGATGAGCACCATTTCGGCCGCACTAACCGGACGGTTCGAGATCTGCACCTCGGGAATGCCCTTGAGCAGCATTTGCCAGCTGCGCGACAGCACGCGTACCGACAGCGCCTGGGCGAATTCGCGGCCACGGCGGCGCTCCTCCTCGGAGAGCGAAGCGTCATCAGTCGCTGACGGCACGAAGCGCAGACGGGTGACGAGATGGTTGAATTCGGCAAGATCGGTCAGCACCGCGACCGGGTCTGCGCCGGTATTGTACTGGGCGCGGAATTCGATGAGGGCGGCAGCCGCATCGCCCTTCATCACATGCTCGAACAGGTCGACGATGCGGGCGCGGTCGGCGAGCCCGAGCATCGAGCGGACCGCCTCCGCGGTCACCCTGCCGGCGCCATGCGCGATCGCCTGGTCGAGGATGGATTGCGCGTCGCGCACCGAACCTTCGGCGGCGCGCGCGATCATCGCCAGCGCGTCGTCGTCGACTTCGATCTCTTCCAGAGTGGCGATGTTGCGCAGATTGGCGGTCAGCGTCCCGGCGTCGACCCGGCGCAGGTCGAAACGCTGGCAACGCGACAGGATGGTGATCGGGACTTTGCGGATCTCGGTGGTGGCGAAGATGAATTTCACATGCGGCGGCGGCTCTTCCAGCGTCTTCAACAGGCCGTTGAAGGCCTGCGTGGACAGCATGTGCACCTCGTCGATGATATAGACCTTGTAGCGCGCCGAGACCGGGGCGTAGCGGACCTGCTCGATAATGTCGCGAATGTCGTCGATGCCGGTGTGAGAGGCGGCGTCCATCTCGATGACGTCGACATGGCGGCCGTCCATGATCGCCTTGCAATGCTCGCCAATTGTCGTGAGTTCCACCGATGGCTGGTCGATCTCGGCCGTCTTGTAGTTGAGCGCCCGCGCCAGGATGCGCGCCGTGGTGGTCTTGCCCACCCCGCGTACGCCGGTCAGCATCCAGGCCTGCGCAATGCGGCCCGAAGAGAATGCGTTGGTGAGGGTGCGGACCATCGGCTCTTGGCCGATGAGGCTCGAAAAATCGGCCGGCCGGTATTTTCGCGCAAGAACACGGTAGGCGCCGGGGGCCTTGCCTGTCTGGTTGCTTCCGGCTTCGCTCATTCGCCCGTTTTGCTCCACTGGCCAACTGTGCTCGGCCGATTCCAGAAACGTGAGTGTCGCCCGCGCCGCAACGCGCCGTCAATGTCGCGGCGGCCTGGAAACGCGGTTTGCGAAGAGGTGGGAGGCTGGAACAATGACCCGTTCCGGGCTCGTTAGGGCTGCTTCCTTCCGGACCTGACCCGGTTGGCGAGTGGATCGTCCACCACCAACCTCCCGGGTTCCATATCGTCAATTGCATCGCAAATTGCAAGACCACCGGCCGAATCGGTCCGGAAGAGCGATTCCGCCATGATTCTCTTGCAGCCGTCCGGAAGGCGCTCTAGCCTTTCCGCCAAAATCGAGGAAAACGCCCATGCTGCCTGGCCAAAAGGCCGGATTCGAGCTCGATGCGCGGTTAGAGGCCGACAGCGAACAGCTTATGTGGCTGGGACTCTGCGAACTGCGCCTCATGAACGACAGGCGCTGGCCATGGCTAATCCTGGTCCCGCAGCGTCCAGGAGCGGAGGAAGTGCACGAATTGACACCGCTCGACCAAGCCATGTTGACCTTCAGATCCAACATGGTCGCGCAGGCGCTCAAATCCGTAACCGGCTGCACCAAGATCAACACCGCGGCGCTCGGAAATATCGTGCGCCAGCTTCATGTGCATGTGATCGCCCGGTCGGAGGGCGATCCTGGCTGGCCGGGGCCGGTTTGGGGCTACGGCATGCGTGAACCCTACAAGCCCGACGACATCCGGCGCTTTTCCGAGAAGATCAAAGCGGCGCTGTAACGCGTTTGGGACGGTTTACTTTTTTCGCTTGCGTGAAATCTCGGCAGCCGCTGTCTATCTGCGGGAAAACTGAACTGTCTCTGGAGCCAATTTGAATGAGCTTCCGCCTTTTCGATGCACCCGAGCGCGAGCCAAGCCAGTTCGTCGGTTTCGCCGGCAACCGGATCGACCGGCAGTCGGAACTGCGCGGCGAGGATAGCGTCGAGAAGGCTTTGGCAAATCCCGCCGCGCGGCTGATGCTGATACGCGAGGGACGCCTTTTCCTGAAGCGAATCGAGGACCGCTTCGACGCGCATTTTGCGCTGGACGAATGCCATCCGCTTGAAGCGAGGTTGGACGACGCGATCCTGCTCGGCTTCGACGAAAGCGGGCCGATACTTGCGGCACCCTGCCTCCTGGATCCCGAGAGCCTGCCCGAGACGATCAAGGCGATCGACCACCGCTCGATTTACATTCAGGGCCTCATCGATCCGGCGGCGCTTGGCGCGTTGGCGCAGGGCGCGGCGCTGCTGTCCTGGCACGCCAGCCACGGCTATTGCGGCAGATGCGGGCACCGGACCGAAATGAGGGCGGGCGGTTACAGGCGGCATTGCCCAGCCTGCAATATCGAACATTTCCCGCGCACCGACCCCGTCGCGATCATGCTTTCTGTTACCGCCGACCGCTGCCTGCTCGGGCGAGGCAAACATTTCGCGCCTGGAATGTATTCGGCGCTCGCCGGCTTCATCGAACCCGGAGAAACGATCGAGGCCGCGGTGCGCCGCGAGACCTTCGAGGAGGCCGGCATCCGGCTCGGACGGGTGGTCTATCACGCCAGCCAGCCCTGGCCATTTCCCTATTCGCTGATGATCGGCTGCTTCGGCGAGCCGCTGAACGAGGACATTTCAGCCGACACGAACGAATTGGAAGACTGCCGCTGGTTTTCTCGCGGCGAAGTTCTGGCGGCCATGGCTGGAACGCACCCTGGCGGCATTTTCATTCCGCCCAACGGCGCCATCGCCCATCACCTCATCGGTACCTGGGCGGAAAGCGAGTAATGCAATTTACCTGATCGAAGTCAGATAAATCTTGCCTTGGCAAAATACCTGACTAAAGTCAGGCGATGGATGTTTCGCAAATCGCTCAGATACGCAGCTTCAACCGCGCGGTGACTCGCCGTGTCGGCGCGCTGGACGATAGTTATCTGCGCCGCGGTCGCCCGCTCGGCGAGGCACGGCTTATTTTCGAGATCGGGCCGGAAGGCGCGGGGCTTGGCGCGCTTCGCAGCCGGCTGGGACTGGATTCAGGTTACCTCAGCCGCATGCTGCGGTCGCTTGAGGCACAGGGTCTCGTCTCGGTTGAGAAGCTCGACCGAGATGCCCGCAGCCGCCGCGCCATTTTGACCGAAAAGGGCCGTGCCGAGCACGCAGCCTACGACGCCCTGTCGGACGAACTGGCGAATTCCATTCTCGAGCCGCTTTCAACGACAGTGCGAGACCGGCTCACCGCTGCGATGGCGGAAGTCGAGCGGCTACTCGCCGCCACGTCGATCACCGTAGGGGAGGAGGCTGCCGACACTGCGGAAGCGCGGCAATGCCTGGCACAGTACTTCGACGAACTCGCCGAGCGCTTCGAGGAGGGGTTTGACCCGGGTAAGGGAAACACGACGACGGAGGACGATTTCATTCCTCCCATGGGCAGTTTCGTGATCGCCCGTCTCGACGGCAGTCCCGTCGGCTGTGGGGCGCTGCGGATGATCGATGCCGAAACGGCGGAGATCAAACGGATGTGGGTCGCACCGTCCGCACGCGGGCTTGGCGTCGCCAGCCGCATGCTGCGCAAACTGGAGACGATCGCAGCAGGCTTCGGCGTCAAGACTGTGTGCCTCGACACCAACCGCTCGCTCAAGGAGGCGCAGTCTCTCTACAGGCGCGAAGGCTATACCGAAATTGCCCGCTTCAACGACAATCCTTACGCCGACCACTGGTTCGCCAAGCGCCTGTAGCCGACGTCACCGTTGCAGGCCCGCGTTGCTTCAGTCCGCCACTTTCCATTCTTCACGCGATTCGCTGCGCGGATAGACGCCGAGGATGCGCATCTCCTTGGAGAAGAAGCGAAGCTCGTCAAGTGCCAGTTTGACGTTGTGGTCGTCAGGGTGACCCTCGATGTCGGCATAGAACAGCGTCGCCGTGAACGCGCCGAGCTGATAGCTTTCGAGCTTCGTCATGTTGACGCCGTTGGTGGCGAACCCGCCCATCGCCTTGTAGAGGGCGGCAGGCACGTTTCGCACGCGAAAGATGAAGGTCGTCATCATCCGCGCATCGGAGGTAGGTCGTTCAACCCAATTCTTGGATCTAGACAAGACGACGAAGCGGGTGACGTTGTTTTCCGTATCCTCGACGTTCTCTTCCAGGATATCCAGGCCGTAGAGGCTGGAAGCGAGGCGGGGCGCCAGAGCGCCCATCGTGCGGTCCTGGATCTCGGCGACCAGCTTTGCCGCACCCGCCGTGTCGCCGGCGACCATCGGCTTCCAGCCGTTCTTGCGGATGTATTTGCGGCACTGGCCAAGCGCATGGATGTGGCTGTGTATGGTCTTGAGCTCCTGCCGTTTCACGCCGGGCAACGCCATGAGCTGGAAATGGATCGGCAAAAAATATTCGCCGACGATGTGCAGGCGGGATTCAGGCAGCAGATGATGAATGTCGGCGACGCGACCGGCGATGGTGTTCTCGATCGGGATCATCGCCAGATCGGCCTTGCCCGTCTCCACCGCGTTGAACGCGTCCTCGAAAGTCGGGCAGGGCAGCGGTTCCATCGAGGGATAGACGTTGCGGCAGGCAGTGTCCGAATTAGCCCCCGGTTCTCCCTGGAAGGATATCTTGTTGGTCTTTTCGGGGGACATGGTCAGGCTTTCATGGAACCGGTCAGAATTTCGCGGGCGCGCGCCAGGTCTTCCGGCGTGTCGACGCCAAGCGGCACCGACTGCACGATCTCGGCGTCTATGCGCATTCCCGCTTCGAGCGCTCGCAACTGCTCGAGCCGCTCTCGTTTTTCGAGTGGCGAGGGCGGTAGACTGACGAAGCGTTCCAGCGCGGCGCGCCGGTAGGCGTAGAGCCCGATGTGATGGTAGAGCGGACCGTCCCCCCAGGGGGCGGTCGCGCGCGTGAAATAGAGCCCACGAAGCCTTGTTTCGGAAAGCGGCGAGCCGACGATCTTGACCACGTTGGGATTGGTTTTCTCCTCGTCGCGGAAGATTTCGACGCCCAGCGTGGCGATATCCACCGACCGATCCTCCAACGGCCGCAAGGCGGCGCGGATGGTTTCCGGATCGATGGTCGGCAGGTCGCCCTGGACATTGATGACGATCTCGACCTTGCCGTCAGGATCGAGCGCCGACAGGGCTTCGAAGATACGGTCCGAACCGGACTGGTGGTCCGTCCGGGTCATCACCGCCTCGAAGCCGTGATCGCGAATGGCCTCGGCCACAGCCGGTTCGTCGGTCGCCACGACCACCCGGCCAAGCCCGCTCTCATGCGCCCTTTCGGCGACATGGACTATCATCGGCCGGCCGGCAATGTCGGCCATCGGCTTGCCCGGAAGGCGGGTCGAAGCCATGCGGGCGGGGATCAGAATGAGGGTCGACATGATGCGGGTAAATCAGTCTCGGAAGGGCGGTTGAAAGTGTCAAAAGGTCTCACTGGCCTCGCCCTTATAGGTGTTGCAACGCACAAGCAAAAGACCTAGTTTCCGCCGCAATTCGGCCGGGCTCGGCCGGTTGTCAAAACATGCCGGCTGCCCCGTGGAGGCGCACCTCCCGCCAGCCAGCCGTATGCAGGAAGCCTGGGCGCAGATGGACTCTTTCGAATTCAACAAGCTGATCGGCGCTCTCCTCGGCGCGGTGTTCGTCGTGTTCTCGATTTCGATCGTCTCCAATGCAATATTCGCCTCCCCCGCTCCGGAACAGTTCGGCTTCGCCATCGAGGCCCCCGAAGAAGAGACGGCGGAGAGTGGTCCCGCGGCGCCTGCGGAAGAGCCGATAGCCGTATTGCTGGCCAGCGCCAACCCTGAAGCCGGCGCGGCCGTTTTCAAGAAATGCACGGCCTGCCACACCGGGGAGAGCGGCGGCGCGAACAAGGTCGGCCCCAATCTCTGGAACATCGTCAACCGTCCGCTGGCCTCGCATGAAGGCTTCGCTTATTCCGCGGCGATGAAGGAGTTCGCGCAGGGCGGTTCGGTGGTCTGGGATTACGAGCACCTCAGCAACTTCCTGGCCTCTCCCAAGGGCTACATCAAGGGCACCGCAATGGGTTTCGCGGGTGTCAAGAAGCCGGACGAGCGCGCCAACCTGATCGCCTATCTGCGCACGCTTTCCGACAGCCCGGCGCCGCTGCCCGAGGCGGCAGCCCCTGCAGCCGCAGCTGAACCCGCTGCCGCCACCCCCGAAGGCACCGCCGCGCCGGCTGAAGCTGCACCTGCCGAGGCACCTGCAGCGCCAGCCGAAGCTGCACCCGCACCGGAAGCAACTCCTGCACCGGCCGAACCCGCGCCTGCGCAATGACAAATTTGTAATCTCGAAAATCACGAAAAAGCCGGGTTCCTCCCGGCTTTTTTGTTAGACATTCCGAATATGCCGCCGAATGCTGGTGCCGGACCGTTTTCGTGAGCCGGCGTTGGCCTAGATAGGCTCTCGAAGGTCTGATGGAGAATGAGTGATGAACGTTTGCGGAATCGGTTTTCTTGGCAAGGCCGGATTGGCTGCCGCGATATTCGCATCCAGCCTCTTTTCGGCATCGGCGGACGAATGGCGCACCTCCGACTCGCTGACCGGCGAGATCCAAATACGGCCAGGATTTCAAACGTTACGACTATGTGAATCCGGACGCGCCCAAGGGCGGCACGCTCAACTTGACAGTCGTCGGCACCTTCGACAGCTTCAATCCCTATATCGTCCAAGGCAGCCCTGCGGCAGGCTTCGCCGCATTCGGCGGCGGCATCCTGTACGACACGCTGATGGAGCAGTCGGTCGACGAGCCGAGCGCCAGCCATGCGCTAGTGGCCGAGGCCTTCAAGTTTCCTGACGATTTCTCCTCGGCCACCTATCGCCTCAACCCGAAGGCGAAATGGCACGACGGCAAGCCGATCACCGTGGAAGACGTCATTTGGTCCTTCAACGTGCTCAAGGAGCACAGCCCGCAATACAGCCATTATTACGCCAACGTGACGGAAGCGGTGGCGATTTCCGATCGCGAAGTCGAGTTCCGTTTCGACCAGAAGGGAAATCGCGAACTGCCGCACATCATGGGCGATCTCGTCGTTTTGCCGAAGCATTGGTGGGAAGGCACCGATGCCTCAGGCAAGAAGCGGGACATCACAAGGCCGACGCTGGAAGCCCCGCTCGGCTCGGGCGCCTATCGCATAGAGAGCTTCAAGCCGGGATCGCAGATAGTCTGGGCGCGTGTGCCCGATTATTGGGCGGCAGATGTGCCCGTGAAGGTCGGACGCGAAAATTTCGATCGCCAGACATTTCTCTACTTCCAAGATGACAACGCAGCCTGGCAGGCATTCACCAAGGGCGGCTATGAGGACATTCAAGTTGAAAACAGCTCGCGGCGTTGGATGACGCAATATACCTTCCCCGCAGCCAAGGACGGCGACGTGATCAAGAAGGAGTTCAAGAGCACCGCCGGCGTTTTCATGCAGGCATTCGCGCTCAATCTGCGGCGGCCGCAGTTTCAGGATCGGCGTGTGCGCAAGGCGCTGACGCTCGCCTACGATTTCGAGTACCAGAACCGCACGCTGTTCTTCGGGCAGAATACCCGCACCAGCAGCTATTTCGTGGGAACCGAACTCGCCTCGAGCGGTCTTCCCACCGGTAAGGAACTCGAGATTCTCACGCCCCACAAGGACAAGCTGCCGCCGGAACTTTTCACCGAGGAGTTCAAGGTTCCGGTCTACGACACGCCACAGGCCGAGCGGAAATACCTGCGGGAGGCCATCGCCCTTTTCGCTGAGGCCGGCTGGAGGATCAGCGGCGGCAAGATGGTCAACGACAAGGGCGAGCAGTTCAAGATCGAGTTCCTCGGCAGCGGCCCGACGGATGAGGTCATTGCGAACTCCTATATCGAGAACCTCCGCAAAATCGGCATCGACGCTTCGCTGCGCATCGTCGACCCGTCGCAATACGTAAACCGCGTCAACAATTTCGACTTCGATGTGGATACGACTGCCCTCAACCAATCGGCATCTCCGGGCAACGAGCAGCGTGATTTCTGGGGCTCGAAGGCAGCAGACTCGCCGGGATCGCGCAACGTCATGGGCATCAAGGACCCCATTGTCGACGCGCTGGTTGACCGCGTCATCTTCGCAACCAATCGCGAGGATCTCGTCGCCGCCACCCACGCGCTCGATCGCGTGCTTTTGTGGAACTATTACGTCGTCCCGCAATATCATCGCCCGGTTCAGTGGGTGGCCTACTGGAACAAGTTCGGGATACCGGAAAAACAATCGGAATATATCGGCGCCGACATCGAGTCCTGGTGGGTCGACCCTGAAAAGGAAGCAGCGCTCGCGGCCAAATACGAGAGCATCAATTGATGCGGCCGATTCCGCGACGGAGCTTCCTTGCCGGGGCCGCATCCGCGGCGGCGGCGCCGCTGCTGCCTTCGTTTGCCTTCGCGGCGACGCCGACCGGCACGAAGCTGCATGGCCTTTCGGCCTTCGGCGACCTGAAATACGCGGCGGATTTCACGCATTTCGACTACGTCAATCCGGATGCGCCGAAGGGCGGCACATTCAATTTCTCGCCGCCCAGCTGGTTCTTCAACCAGAGCACGCTGACCTTCAACACGCTGAACAGCTTCGTGCCCAGGGGCGATGCCCCTCCGCGTATGGAAATATGTTTCGACTCGCTGATGACCGGTATCCTAACAGGCCCGCTCGACGAACCCGACGCCGTCTACGGGCTGCTTGCCGAGACAGTCACACTCTCGGACGACCGCAACACATTCGAGTTCGCTTTGCGCCCCGAAGCGAAGTTCCATGACGGAACGCCGCTGACCGCCGAGGACTGCGCCTTCACCTTCAAGCTCTTCAAGGAGCATGGCCACCCGAATCTGATGCTGCCGCTGAGCGAAATGACCGACGTAGTGGCAGTCGATGCGCGCACCTTCCGCCTTGTCTTTTCGGGCAAGCAATCGGAGCGCACGGTGCTCAACGTGGTCAGCTTTCCGATCCTCTCGAAAACCTATTTCGAAGCCAATCCGTTCGACGGACGCGGTCTGAAGCCGCCGCTCGGCTCCGGGCCGTACAAGGTCGGGCGTGTCGTCGCCGGACAGGCCATCGAATATGAGCGCGTCGCTGATTATTGGGGCCAAGATCTGCCGGTCAATCGTGGGCTGTACAACTTCGATCGAATCCGGATCGAATTCTACGGCGCGCGGCAGGCCGCATTCGAAGCCTTCAAGAAGGGCGACATCTTCTACCGGCAGGAACACACCGCGCGCGTCTGGGCCACGGAATATAGTTTTCCGGCTGTCGCCGCGGGTAAGGTCATCAAGCGCGAGTTTCCTGCCGAGAAGCGGCCATCGATGCAGGCAATCGCGGTCAACCAGCGGCGCGAGCGTTTCCGCGACCGGCGCGTGCGCCAGGCGATCGCGCTTTGCTTCGACTTCGAATGGACGAAGCGAAATTTGTTCTACGATGCCTATGAGCGGTCGCAGTCCTCCTTCGAGAAGTCCGACTACAAGGCCGAGGGCATGCCGTCGCCGGCGGAACTGGAGTTGCTGGAGCCCCTGCGCGACAAGATTCCGCCGGAAGCATTCGGCGAGGCGGTCATCCAGCCGGTGTCCGACGGATCCGGCCGCGACCGCAAGCTTCTGAGCGCGGCATCCAAGCTGCTGGCCGAGGCGGGTTGGAAGCGCGACGGACCGCTGGTCACCAATGGCAAGGGGGAAAGTCTGGCTGTGGAATTCCTGGTCGAGGAAGACTCGCTTGCCCGCGTTTTGACGTCGTGGATGGAGAACATGAGGGCGATCGGCTTCGACGCCACCATCCGTATGGTCGATTCGGCGCAGTACCAGGCGCGGCAGGCCGATTTCGATTTCGATCTCGTCATGATGGCGCTTTCCTTCACCGCCACGCCGACCCGCGACGATATGGAATCGCTGTTCCATTCTCGCTCGGCCGATCTGCCGGGTTCGAGAAATTTTCCGGGTACGGCCGACCCTGCCATCGACTCATTGATCGATGCGATCGGCCGCGCCGCAGATCGCGAAAGCCTGGTTACGGCGGTCCGCGCGCTCGACCGGGTCTTGCGCGCGCGGCTCGACTGGATTCCAAATTGGTATTCGGCGAATCACCGGGCGGCTTTCTGGGACATGTTCGGCTTCAAGGAGCCGAAACCAGATTACGGCTTCCCGGTCGAAGCCATGTGGTGGTTCGACAAGGACAAGGCGGCGGCTATTGGCAAAGGGTGATGAACGACGTGACGCGGCTTTGCTGATGCGTTGCCATTCTTCGCACTCTTCGGCGGGCACGGCCTGATGGGCGCCTATATCCTCCGACGCGTGCTTTTGATGATCCCGACGCTGTTCGGCATCATGGCGATCTCGTTCGTTGTCATACAGTTCGCACCGGGCGGTCCGGTCGAGCAGGTGATTGCGCAACTGACCGGGCAGGGCGGCGAGGACCGCCTTTCGGGCGGCGGCGGCGACATGGGCGCGAGCAATCTCGACGCGGGTGGCGGGGCCTCATCGAGATACCGCGGCGCGCAGGGGCTTAATCCCGAATTCATCGCCAAGCTGGAACAGCAATTCGGCTTCGACAGGCCGCCGCTCGAACGCTTCTTCAAGATGCTGTGGGACTATGCCCGCTTCGATTTCGGCGAGAGTTTCTTCCGCGATATTTCGGTCATCGACCTGATCCTCGAGAAGATGCCGGTGTCGATCTCGATCGGGCTGTGGACCACCCTCCTCTCCTATTTCATCTCCATCCCGCTCGGCATCCGCAAGGCCGTCAAGGACGGGTCGGCCTTCGATGTCTGGACGAGCGGAATCGTTATCGTCGGCTATGCAATCCCGGGCTTCCTGTTCGCGATCCTGCTCATGGTGCTGTTCGCCGGCGGATCGTTCTTCGACTGGTTCCCGCTGCGTGGCCTGACATCGGACAATTTCGACCAGTTGTCGCTCGGCGGAAAAATCCTCGACTATTTCTGGCATCTGGCGCTGCCGCTGACGGCGCTGGTGCTGTCCGCCTTCGCAACCACGACGCTGCTCACCAAGAACTCGTTCCTGGACGAGATCCGCAAGCAGTATGTCGTCACGGCGCGGGCCAAGGGGCTGTCCGAGGGGCGCGTTCTCTACGGCCATGTCTTCCGCAACGCTATGCTAATCGTCATCGCCGGCTTTCCCGGCGCTTTCATCGCGGCCTTCTTCACCGGGTCGCTGCTGATCGAGAACATCTTCTCCCTGGACGGGCTTGGGCTGCTCGGCTTTCGCTCCGTCGTGGCGCGCGACTATCCGGTCGTCTTCGCCAATCTCTATATCTTCTCGCTGATCGGTCTGTTCGTCGGCCTGATCTCGGACCTGATCTACACCTGGATCGACCCGCGCATCGATTTTGAGCGGAGGGACGTCTGATGTCGACGGTCGAAGGAACCGCTGTGCGCGCCGCCCGGCCATGGCTGTCGCCGCTCAACCAGCGGCGCTGGCAGAATTTCAAGGCAAACCGCCGCGGCTACTGGTCGCTCGGGATATTTCTCGTGCTGTTCATCCTGTCGATGTTTGCCGAGTTCGTCGCCAACGACCGGCCGATCCTTGCCTTCTACAAGGGCGAGTTGCTGGTTCCGGCGTTGGTCGATTATCCGGAGGAGAAATTTGGCGGCTTCTATGCCGTCACCGATTATCGCGACCCGGTGATATCGGACGAGATCGAAGCCAATGGCTGGCTGATCTGGCCGCCGGTCCGCTATTCGTATCGCACGGTGAACAATGAAATCCCGGAAGCCGCTCCGTCCCGGCCGTCATGGATGTTCACCAAGGAAGAGCGCTGCCAGCGCTATCCGCTGGGCGTCGACGACCCGAACTGCACGATAGGCAACTGGAATTGGCTCGGCACCGACGATCAGGCGCGCGACGTTCTGGCCCGCGTCATCTACGGCTTCCGCGTTTCGGTGCTGTTCGGCCTCATCCTCACCTTGGGATCGGCGGTCATCGGCGTTTCGGCCGGCGCGGTCCAGGGCTATTTCGGCGGAATGACCGATCTCATATTCCAGCGCGTCATCGAGATATGGTCGTCGATCCCGGTGCTCTACCTGCTCCTCATCATTGCGGCCATCCTGCCGCCCGGCTTCTTTATCCTGCTCGGCATCATGCTCCTGTTTTCCTGGGTGAGCTTCGTCGGCATCGTGCGCGCCGAATTCCTGCGTGCGCGCAATTTCGAATATGTGAACGCGGCGCGTGCGCTGGGCGTCTCCAACGGGACCATCATGTTCCGCCATCTTCTGCCCAACGCGATGGTGGCGACGTTGACGTTCCTGCCCTTCATCTTGAATGGATCGATCACCACGCTGACCTCGCTCGACTTCCTCGGCTTCGGCCTGCCGCCCGGTTCCGCCTCGCTCGGCGAACTGCTGAAGCAGGCCCAGCGCAATCTCAACGCGCCTTGGCTCGGGATCTCGGGTTTTGTCGTGATGTCGCTGATGCTGTCGCTGCTGATCTTCGTCGGCGAGGCCACGCGCGACGCGTTCGATCCACGCAAGACGTTCAAATGAGGGGCGCCCAGTTGACTTCCCCCCTTCTCTCCGTCCGCGATCTTTCCGTCGCCTTCAGCCAGGGCGGCAGAACGACCGCGGCCGTCGACCATATCTCCTTCGATATCGCCAAGGGCGAGACGGTGGCGCTGGTCGGCGAATCCGGGTCGGGCAAGTCTGTCACGGCGCTTTCGGTGCTCAAGCTCCTGCCTTACCCGCCGGCAAGCCACCCGTCCGGCCAGATACTGTTCCAGGGCAACGATCTTCTGGCCAAGGGCGAGAACGAGTTGCGCAAGGTGCGCGGCAACAAGATCACCATGATCTTCCAGGAGCCGATGACTTCGCTCAATCCGCTGCACACGATCGAGCAGCAGATCGTCGAGGTGCTGTCGCTGCACCAGGGCCTGGGCGACCGGCAGGCGCGCGCCCGCACGCTGGAGCTTCTCAATGAAGTCGGGATCCGCGAGCCGCAGAAGCGGCTCGATGCCTATCCGCACCAATTGTCGGGCGGCCAGCGGCAGCGCGTGATGATCGCCATGGCGCTGGCGAACGAGCCGGAACTCTTGATCGCCGACGAGCCTACCACGGCGCTCGATGTGACCGTGCAGGCGCAGATACTCGAATTGCTCGCCGGACTGAAGGCCCGCAAGGGCATGTCCATGCTGTTCATCACCCACGACCTCGGCATCGTCCGCAAGATCACCGATCGGGTTTGCGTGATGACCAACGGCAAGATCGTCGAAACGGGGCCGACCAGAGAGATTTTCGACAAGCCGCAACACGACTATACCCGCCACCTGCTCGCCGCCGAGCCGAAGGGCCAACCCCCGGCTGCCGATACGAGCGCGAAGACGGTGATGTTGGGCGACGGCGTCAAGGTGTGGTTTCCTATCAAGCAGGGTTTTTTCCGCAGAACCGTCGACCATGTGAAGGCGGTGGATGGCATTGATGTCACGGTACGCGCCGGCCAGACGCTGGGCGTGGTGGGCGAATCCGGCTCGGGCAAGACGACGCTCGGCCTCGCCCTCGCCCGCATGATCTCGTCCGAAGGCAAGATCCATTTCAATGGCCGCGACATCGACCGGCTTTCGTTCAACGAAATGCGCCCGCTGCGGCGCGAATTGCAGATCGTGTTCCAGGATCCGTTTGGCTCGCTCAGCCCGCGCATGTCGATCGCCGAAATCATCGAGGAGGGCCTCAAGATCCACGAGCCGAAATTGTCGGCCGAGGATCGCGACAGGCGAGTGGTCGACGTGTTGAAGGAGGTCGGGCTCGATCCTGAGACGCGCTTCCGCTACCCGCATGAGTTTTCGGGCGGGCAGCGCCAGCGCATCGCGATCGCGCGGGCGATGGTGCTCAACCCGCGCTTCGTCATGCTCGACGAGCCGACCTCGGCGCTCGACATGAGCGTGCAGGCGCAGGTGGTCGACCTCCTGCGCAACTTGCAAGCCAAGCACGATCTCGCCTACCTGTTCATCAGCCACGACCTGAAGGTCATCCGGGCGCTGGCCAACGAGGTGATCGTGATGCGCAACGGCAAGATCGTCGAATCCGGCTCGGCAAAGCAGATTTTCGAGGCCCCGCAGTCCGACTATACGAGGGCGCTGATTTCGGCGGCCTTCAAGATCGAGACCGCGCCGACCGGCGTCGTCAGCGAATAGCGTTCCAGGAAGAAACGAGACATGCAGAAGGGCCGCATCCTGCTTTCGGTCACCGGCTTCAATCCGCGGCGCTGGATGGAATTGTTGTCCGTCGACCGCGAGGTGGTGCTGGAACCTGACGGTCCGACCGACCCGTCCATCACCTACGCGGTGGTGTGGAAGCAGCGCCCGAACGTGCTTGCCCGCCTGCCCAATCTGCGGGCGATCTTCTCGATCGGCGCCGGCGTCGATCACATCTTCACCGATCCGGGCGTGCCGGACGTGCCCATCGTGCGCGTCGTCGCGGAGAATCTCACCCAATATATGACCGAGTATGTCGTATGGCGGGTTCTCGACCATCATCGGCAAGGCATGCTCTATCGCGCCCAGCAGCGGAAAAAGGTCTGGCACGAGCCGCCGCAGCGGCCGGCTAACGACATTTCGGTCGGCATCATGGGTCTGGGGCAGCTCGGCCGAGCCGCGGCCGCCGCGCTGCTGGCGCTCGGCTTCCGGGTCAATGGCTGGGGCCGGACCGACCGGCCGATGGCCGGTGTCACCACCTTCTCCGGCGATGGCGGGCTGATCCCGTTCCTCAATGCGACCGACATTCTCGTGGTGCTTTTGCCGCTGACGCCGGCAACGCAAGGCATCGTCAATTATTGGTTGCTTCGGGAATTGAGACGGCGCAACGGGCTTGGCGGCGCCGTGCTGATCAATGCCGGGCGCGGCAGATTGCAGCGCGACGCCGACATACTTCGCGCGATCGAAGACGGCACGCTGAAGGAGGCGAGCCTCGACGTCTTCGAGGTCGAGCCGCTGCCCAGGACCAGCCCGCTCTGGTCGCATCCGCGCGTCTTCGTCACGCCGCATGCGGCGGCGACTTCCGATCCCGCGCATCTGACAGCTCCCATGCTCGCGCAGATGGACGCCTATGAGCGCGGCGAGCCGCTGCAAAACGTCGTCGACCGCGAGGCGGGATATTAGTGGGGGCCTCTTTCGAAGAGGCGATGAGCTGCGGTGCGCATACATGGATTGATCCTTCACCTAATCACCCCCTCACCGGCTCGTTTTACTTGCCACCTCTCCCCAGCCGGGGAGGAGCGGCTTCGGCGATTGGCGCATTTCTCCATCCCTACCAGTGCGCCTTCGAGGCGCGCTGCGCTCGCATCTCAGGATGAGGGAGGTTGGGTGCCGGCCGTCAATCTCGAAGGTTTAGCCCGACGCCACGCAATCCTCATCCGAGGTGCGAGGGAGCCTCGCCTCGCCTCGGTAAACTCAGGAGACGCGCTTCCTCTTTGCCACGCTGCGTTGCCGCCCTGGCTGTTGTTCGAGAAGTCACCCCTTGCGAGGTGGGATGATGGGCGGCCGTCCGATCGCGCATCAAAGTTAAATTATATGCGACCTTGCGGCCGCCCATCCGGCATTTTTGGTTCCGCCCGCTCCGTTTGCTCGGGAAATGGTGGAGGCCGCCGGCATTGGCGCCGGTCGTCTTCGCGGCCACTTCCCGCCTCCGTGCCTCCTCTCGACACACAGGGGCCGTATTACCCCCTTGGAGCCAGGTTTTCGGCGGAACCCCCCGGACCAATCGCCACGTTAGCGACCGATCGGAGGCGCCGGTTCCTCCCCCGCAAATCACCGTCATGACCGGCGGTCCCGCGGGAGGAACGGGCCTATTGTGCGGGCGCGGCAGGGGGTGTGGATAAACGAGCGCGCGAAAATTGTTCTCGCCGGCTACTATCCCATTGATCAGGAACGGATCTTTTCTTGACCGCCTCGAAATGAGGGTGGATTCTATCCACAATGGAGGTAGGCGAATGTCGCCTTTCATGAGCAGATCGACGCTTCAGATTCATTTACTCCGGCTTGATGTACTACGACATACGTAGTACAATCGGCGCGTGATCAAATCCTGGGCGAACAGCGCTACCCGGAAATTTGCCGAAGAGGGAAAGGGCAGGTTTTCGGGATTGGATGAGGGTTCCGCGAGCGATCTCTTGGCTGCTCTTGATGCCGCGTCCTCGTTGAAGGATCTCAGCCCATTGAAATCGGTAGGGCTTCACAAGCTGACAGGAAATCGCAAGGGGCAATGGGCGATGACGATAAACGGTCCGTGGCGGCTATGTTTCAAATTCAGGGACGGCGATGCCTGGGACGTGGAGATCGTCGATTATCATTGATAGGAGCGCACGATGGTCCCGGTTCATCCAGGTCGTATACTCAAGCGCGAATTGATCGCGCGGGAGTTGTCGGCCAATCGACTGGCGTTGGCACTTAGGCTGCCGTCCGGCAGAATTACCGACATACTGAACGAGAAACGCGGCATTTCGCCGGACACGGCTTTGCGGCTTGCCCGCTACTTCGGCAATAGCGCGCGCTTTTGGCTCAATCTGCAAACAGCGTTCGAACTCGCCGTCGCGGAACGGGAAATCGGCTCCTTGATCGCCGAAGAGGTAAAGCCGCTTACGGATGCCGCCTGACGCATTGCGGCGGAATTCTTATGACCTGCTAAGTGCGCGCCGCACCTACGGCACGATGAGCGTGCCGGCGCCGTGTTGGGTGAAGAGTTCGAGCAGGACCGCGTGCGGCGTCTTGCCGTTGAGGATGACGACGCCCTCAACCCCGCGCTCGATAGCCTCGATGCAGGTCTCCACCTTCGGGATCATGCCGCCGGAAATCGTGCCGTTCCTGATAAGTGCGCGGGCTTCCGCCACGGTAAGCTCGTCGATGAGGTTCTTGTCCTTGTCGAGGACGCCGGGGACGTCGGTCAGGAAAAGCAGGCGAGACGCGCCCAGCGCGCCGGCGATGGCGCCGGCGAATGTGTCGGCGTTGATGTTGTAGGTGTGGCCGTCGCGGCCGGGGGCCACCGGCGCCAGCACCGGGATCATTTCGGAACGCGCCAGCAGGTCGAGCAGCGTGCGGTCGACCTCGACCGGTTCTCCGACGAAGCCGAGGTCGAGCACGCGCTCTATGTTCGAGTCCGGATCGGTGACGGTCTTCCTGGCCTTTTCGGCGAAGACCATGTTGCCATCCTTGCCGCAGAGCCCGATCGCCCACTCGCCCTCGGCGTTGATCAGCGCGACGATCTCCTTGTTGATCGAGCCGGCCAGCACCATTTCGACGATCTCGACCGTCTTGCGGTCGGTGACGCGCAGGCCGCCCTCGAATTTCGATTCGATGCCCATCTTGCTGAGCATCGCGCCGATCTGCGGACCGCCGCCATGCACGACGATCGGGTTGACGCCGGACTGCTTCAGAAGGGCGATGTCGCGCGCGAAGGCCTGGCCGAGCGCCGCGTCGCCCATGGCGTGGCCGCCATATTTCACCACCACGGTCTTGTTCTCGTAGCGCTGCATGTAGGGCAGGGCGGCGGAAAGCAGGTGCGCTTGCTCGGCGGCGGTTGCGGCAATGTCCGTCGGTGTCATCAGGCTTTCCCCGGAACTGGAATCGGCGGTTACTTAGCGGCAAAGATCATGACGGGCAAATGATAAGCGTGGCCGATCTGGCCCGGCACCGTTGCAAATCAACGGCAAAGCCGTAATTTGGCGCCGATGACGCCGCAGGACATTACGAAACTGATTGTCCGCACCTCGATGGGGGAACGTGCGGCTTTCGACCTGCTTTACCGGCAGACCAGCGCGAAACTTTTCGGGGTCTGCCTGCGTGTCTTGAATGATCGCGCCGAGGCCGAGGAGGCGCTGCAGGAGGTGTTCGTCAAGATATGGACGAAGGCCGACCGCTTCGCGGTTTCGGAACTCAGCCCGATTTCGTGGCTGGTGGCGATCGCGCGCAATCATTCGATCGACCGCATCCGCGCGCGACGGCCGCCGGCCGTCGGCGTGGACGCCGCGCTGGACATAGTGGACCCGACGCCCGGGCCCGAGGCGATGGCGGTGGCGGGTGGGGAAAGCGAACGCATTCAACGTTGCCTCGATGAACTGGAGCCGGACCGTGCGGCGGCCGTGCGCGGCGCCTATCTGTCCGGGGAAAGCTATGCCGAACTGGCGGAGCGCCATGGCGTGCCGCTCAACACGATGCGAACATGGCTGCGCCGCAGCCTGATAAAGCTTAGGGAATGTCTGGAGCGATGAGCATCGCCGACGAAAGCGGACCGGAACCCGGAAGCGACGACATGGTCGCCGCCGAATACGTTCTCGGCGTGCTGCCGGCGGACGAGCGTCGGGCGGCGGCCCGGCGCATCGACGCCGAGCCGGATTTCGCGCGGCTGGTTGATGAGTGGGAGGTCCGGCTTTCGCCGATGGCCGGGGCGTACCCGGAAGTGGAGGCGCCGACTTCGGTGAAAGCGGCGCTCGACCGGCGCCTGTTTGCCGGCGAAAACCCGACGGCAATGTCCTCCTGGTGGTCGAGCCTGGCTTTCTGGCGCGGGCTGGCTGTTGCCTCGCTCGCCGCCCTCGCGCTTTACATCGCCGTTCCCTACCTGTCGCCGCCGGCGCAGACGCCGCCGCGGCGGCTGGTCGCGTCGCTGGCGGCGGAGGGAAGCGATGTGCGCTATCTTGCCCTCTACGATCCCGAACGCGGCGCGGTCGGGCTTTCGCACGTTTCGGGCGAACGCGCTTCGGGCCGCGATTTCGAACTGTGGATGATCGAGGGAAACAACCCGCCGGTTTCGATGGGCGTGATCCCGGCCGGCCCCACCGCGCATATCGAGATTGCGCCGGAAGCCCGCGAGAAGCTCGGCTCGGGCGCGGTTCTTGCCGTCAGTCTCGAGCCGGCAGGCGGCTCGCCCACCGGTCAGCCGACCGGTCCGGTCGTGGCGGCGGGCGATCTGAAGAACATCTGACGAATTTTTTTTGGCCGTGCGAAACTTCGGCATTCAGCGCCCGTATCTCCCTGCGTCCCCGATTTGCGGGAAAATCAAACCAGGGAGTTCCTTCACATGCGCAAGTACCTCATCGCCGCCGCTCTTTCCGTGCTCGCCACCGCCGCCTAGGCCGAAAACCCGATGGTCGGCGGCGCCGCCATGCCCGCGGAAAAGAACATCATCGAGAACGCCGTCAATTCCAAGGACCACACCACGCTGGTCGCAGCCGTGAAGGCGGCCGGTCTCGTCGAGACGCTGCAGGGCGCCGGCCCGTTCACCGTCTTTGCGCCGACCAACGCGGCCTTCGAGGCGCTGCCGGCGGGCACCGTCGAGACGCTGCTGAAGCCCGAGAACAAGGATCAGCTGACGAAAATCCTGACCTGCCATGTCGTCGGCGCCGAGGCCATGTCGGACGCCATCGGCAAGATGATCGCCGACGACGGCGGCACGCACCCGGTCAAGACCGTTGGCGGTTGCACATTGCAGGCCAAGATGGACGGCGAAAAGATCACGCTGACCGACGAGAACGGCACGGTTGCGACCGTGACGATCGCCGATGTCGACCAGTCGAACGGCGTCATCCATGTCATCGACAAGGTCATTACGCCGAAGGCGTAGCATCCTTCGCGGCCGCCGCGCATCCCTCCAAGCCGTCGGCGACCGGATCGTGCAGATCTGTACCTGCGCGATTTTGAGCGCCCCAGCCAGCCGCTCCGTCGGCTTGCATGGGGCGCCTTTTTCACGGGCATCAATGGGAGTTGATTTGGCCGTGAGTGCCCAGGCGGCTAAGACCTGAGCCCAGAGGAGAAAGCCATGAATAGACGCAGCTTCCTGTTTTCCGGCGCGGCCGTCGCATTCCTGGCCGGAACGACGGCGCTGTGGCGCATGGGCAAGCCGACCGACGCCAGGGCGGAATCCTTCGAGGTGACAAAGACCGAGGAGGAATGGCGCGCGCTGCTGAGCGAGGCGCAGTACGCGGTGCTGCGCGAGGAGGACACCGAGCCTGCCGGCACGAGCCCCCTCAACAACGAGAAGCGCAAGGGTATTTTCCACTGCGCCGGCTGCGATCTTCCCCTCTATCCTTCGGAGACGAAATACGAATCCGGAACCGGCTGGCCGAGTTTCTGGGATTCGCTGCCGGGCGCAATCGGCACCAAGGAAGACAATTTGCTGTTCATGACGCGGACCGAAGTTCATTGCCGCCGCTGCGGCGGCCATCTTGGACACATATTCGACGACGGTCCCCCGCCGACCGGCAAGCGCCACTGCCTCAACGGATTGGCGCTGACGTTCAAGCCGGCCACCGCGTAGAAATCGCCGCAAATTCGCTCTGCTGCCTCCTCTTTTTGGCGGGTTCGCATGTGAGGAGTTGGCTGTGGGGTCACAGCTCTCTCGATTGTTCTGATCGGATTCTGATTCTTCAGCGTTCCGGCATGGAATCCATGCCGGAACGCAGAGGAGATAAAAATCGGAGCAAAGGATGTTCTTTTCCTGGAGATGGGGATGCCTCTACAGGCAGGGCAGCGGGCGGTGGAAAATATCGCTTCCTCACCCGCCCCGGACCGCCAGGGCGATCGCCTCGCGCAGTTCGTCCATGCCGTCGCCTTTTTCCGAGGAGGTGGCGATGACCGTCGGGAAGGCGGCGGGGCGCTTGCGGATTTTTTCCAGCGTCTCGGAGATCAGCCGCGGAATGCCGGCGGCCTTGATCTTGTCGGTCTTGGTCAGGACGATCTGGTAGGAGACCGCGGCCTTGTCGAGCAGCCGCAGCACCTCTTCGTCGTTCTTCTTGACGCCATGCCGCGCGTCGATCAGCACATAGACGCGCTTCAGCGTCGCCCGGCCCTTGAGATAGTCGAAGACGAGCTTGGTCCACTCGTCGACCTTTTCCTTGGGCGCGGTGGCGTAGCCGTAGCCGGGCATGTCGACCAGCGCCATCGGCGGCAGGTCGGCGCCTTCGCCGGAATAGCCGTCGGGAACAAAATAGTTGAGTTCCTGGGTACGGCCGGGCGTGTTCGAGGTGCGGGCGAGGCCCTTCTGGCCGACGAGCGCGTTGATCAGCGACGACTTGCCGACATTGGAGCGGCCGGCAAAGGCGATCTCGACCGGCCCTTCCGGCGGCAGGAACTTCATCGACGGAACGCCGCGAATGAAGATCCATGGCACAGAAAACAGGTCGCTCGCGACTTCCGCTGCCATGCCGTTTCGTGTCTCTTCGTTCAAACTGCTGCCTCCAGGCGGTCGATGTCGGCACCGCGTATGGCGTCGAGATTGCGGGTGAGCTTATCGGCCGGCCAGTTCCACCATGCAATGGCCAGGAGCCGCTTTATCGTCATCCTGTCGTAGCGCAACTTCACCACCTTGGCCGGATTGCCGGCGACGATCGCATAGTCTGGCACGTCGTGCGTGACGACGGATTTGGCTGCGACGATCGCGCCGTCGCCGATGGTCACGCCGGGCAGGATCAGCGCCTCCATGCCGATCCAGACGTCATTGCTGACGACAGTGTTGCCGCGGTTTTCCTTCGCCCAGGTGCGCGGGTCGAAGCCTTCTTCCCAGCCATGCCCGAAAATGTTGAACGGGTAAGTCGAAAAGCCGGACATCGCGTGGTTGGCGCCGTTCATGATGAAGCGGGCGCCTTCGGCGATGGCACAGAAGCGGCCGATGATGAGCTTGTCGCCGATGAATGGGTAGTGATGCAGCACGCATTTTTCGGCGAAGCGGTCGGGTCCGTCCGGATCGTCATAATAGGTGTAATCGCCGATCTCGATGTTCTCGGCCGTGACCAGCGATTTCAGGAAGCCGACGCGCGGGTGCAAGGGAATGGGATGTTTGATCGCGGGGTTGGGTCCGTCCATGACAGGGTCCGTCCAGTCGGCAATGGGGGCAGGGCGCAATGGATGCTACAACGTAGCGCTGCGCTGTGCCGACATCTATACGCAGGACCAGCATTTGGCAGAAATGAGAAAAGCCCCGGCCGGGCCGGGGCTTTCCGTTGGAAGGCCGGCTATTCGGCCGGACTGGGCTTTTTCTTGAACAGCCCGATCAGATTGTCCCACAATTCGATCTTGGCGCCCTGGCGCTTCATGATGACGCCCTGCTGGATGATCGAAAGCAGGTTGTTCCACGCCCAGTAGATGACCAGGCCGGCCGGGAACGACGCCAGCATGAAGGTGAAGATCACCGGCATCCAGGTGAAGATCATCGCCTGTGTCGGGTCCGGCGGCGTCGGGTTCATCCGCATCTGCAGGAACATGGTGACGCCCATGATCAGCGGCCAGACGCCGATATGGAGGTACTCCGGCACCATGAACGGCAACAGGCCGAACAGGTTGAACAGCGATGTCGGATCGGGCGCGGCGAGATCCTGGATCCAGCCGAAGAAGGGCGCATGGCGCATCTCGATGGTGATGTAGAGCACCTTGTAGAGCGCGAAGAAGACCGGGATCTGGATGAGAACCGGCCAGCAGCCAGCCAGCGGGTTGATCTTCTCGGTCTTGTAGAGCTCCATCATCGCCTGCTGCTGCTTCATCTTGTCGTCCGCGTATTTCTCGCGGATTTCCAACATCTTCGGCTGCACCATCTTCATGTTCGCCATCGACTTGTAGGACTTGTTGGCGAGCGGGAAGAAGACGGCCTTGACCACCACCGTGGTAGCGAGGATCGCCAGGCCGAAATTGCCGAGCAGATTGTAGAGCCAGTCGATGAGATGAAACATCGGCTTGGTGATGAAGTAGAACCAGCCCCAGTCGATCAGAAGCTCGAACTGGCGGATGTTGCGCTCGATCTCGTAGGCGTCGATCCTGGCCACTTCCTTGGCGCCAGCGAAGACCTGCGTTTCCACTGTCGCGGACTGCCCCGGAGCGACCTGGATCGCATCCGTCAGATAGTCCGACTGATAGCGGCTGCGTCCTTCGCTGAAATAGCCGAAGCGCGGCTGGAAGGGTTGCTTGCCCGACGGAACCAGCGTCACTGCCCAATATTTGTCGGTGATGCCGAGCCAGCCGTCCGTGGATTTGCCGGGGACGATCAGTTTGTCGTCCTCGATCGTCGAATAGTCGATTTCCTGCAGGCCTTCCTCGCCTGTGACCCCGATCAGGCCTTCGTGGAGCACGTAGATCGACGCGGTGGTCGGTTTGTCGAAGCGCGTGACGCGGCCGTAGTTGGACAACGAGACGGGGGCCGAGCCGGCATTCGCCACCGTGTCGGTAACGGTGAACATGTAGCCGTCATCGACCGCGATCGTGCGCTTGAAGGTAAGGCCCTTGTCGTTCGTGTAGGAGAGCGTGACGGGCGTGTCCGGCGTCAGCGTCGGGTTGCCCTCGACGGTCCAGACGGTGTCGGGTCCGGGGACAGAGCCGGTCGCCTCGTTGCCGACAAACCCGATCTCGGCATAGTAGCCGTTGGGCAGGGCCGAGGGATTGAGCAGTTCGATATTGGGCGAATTCTTGTCGACCGTCAGACGGTAATCCTTGAGCCGCAGATCGTCGATGCGCGCGCCGGTCAGGTTGAGCGAGCCGGCCAGGGCCGGCGTGTCGATCGCGACGCGCTGCGAGACGGCAAGCGCCTGCTCGCGGCCGGCGGGCGTAGTACCGTCGGTTCCGGGCAGGCCGGGCACCGACCCGGCAGGCGCGGCGGGGGTTTCGGTTCCGGCCGCGCCCGGCGTGCCAGGCTGCGCCTTCTTCTCGGCTTCAGCGCGCTCGGCCTCGATTTGGGCGATCTCGCGCTCGCTCTCGATGCGCGGGTTCATGTAGAACACCTGCCACAACGTCAGGATCAGCACCGACAGCGCGATGGTAATAAAGAAATTACGGTTGTTTTCCATCGTGGCCTTTAGTCCGTGACCTTAGCGCTTTGAGCGGATGCGGCGTGAAAGTTCGGCTGCAAGCTGGCCGAAAGGGGCGTCGAGAACGTCTTCGCGCCCGACGATGACATAATCATTGCCGGGCTGCATGTCACGTGCGGCATGAACGCGGACAGCCTCTTTGAGGCGCCGACGCACGCGGTTACGCTGAACCGCGTTGCCGGTCTTCTTCGTGACCGTGAAGCCGACGCGCGGCGGGCCGGCGTCGGAGCGATCCAGCACTTCCAGCAGAAAAAGCCGCCCACGGCGCTTTTCACCACGCCGGACGGCAAGAAATTCCGCCCGCTTGCGAAGCCGAGCAGGGGAGGGAAGGCCAGGCTTGCCGGTATCCGGCAACGATCCCGTCTTTCGCTCAGGCAGACAGCCGCTTCCTGCCGCGGTTGCGACGGGCTGCGACGACGCCGCGGCCGCCCTTGGTGGCCATGCGCGCGCGGAAGCCGTGCCGGCGCTTGCGGACGAGTTTGGATGGCTGATAGGTACGCTTCATTTGTTTTAATACCGCGGTGTGCGGCCCTTCTTGAGACTGCCACTTTTTGTGAACAGAGCTTCGCCGGCCTTCCTTGGCGCAATCGGAACTGCGCCGGACGCGTGGCCCGAGCGTGAGCGGGCTTATAGAAACAAGGTTTTGCGAAGTCAATCGTTGCGGCGGCAGCGTGAAATCCGGATTCCCCAGCCGCCTACCGATAGCCGGTCGCGTCGGCCGGCTTGCCGGCGTCCTGCACTTCCACGACGTATGGCCAGGCATCGGGGCGAGAGCCGTCGAGATCGGTGAAGCCGTAGACCTGCGCCACCCCACCGCTGGAAAGCGACTGGCCGTTCCAGCGCGCGCGGTCGGGATCGGCCGCCAGTGCCGCCACGGCGCGTCCTACGAAGCGCGGCGTCTCGGAGATCACGAAATGCGGCACCTTCGCGATCGCGTCGCGCCAGTTCGCCTCGGTGACACCGAAGGCCTCCAGCATCATCTCCGAACGCAACCATCCGGGCGTCAGCGAAACCGAGGTCGCGCCGTGCGGCGCGAGGTCCTTGGCGTGTGCCCAGGCCATCCGCGTCACCGCCACCTTGGCGAGATCGTAGAAAGGCGAGAGCCTGTAGTGGTCGGCATTGTATTCGGCTGTGCCGTCCGTCACCTCGACGAGAAGACCACCCGGGCGCTCGATCATCAGCGGAAGGGCATAATGGGCCGTGATCAGGTGGGTGTCGATGCCGAGACGCAACATGCGCAGGCCGTTCTCAAGATTGTGGTCCCAGACCGGCTTGTTCCACTCGAAGAGCTTCTCGCCGCCCCAGATGTCGTTGACGAGCACGTCGAGCCTGCCCTGCTCGGCGCGGATGCGGTCGACCAGCTTCTGGACGTCGCCGGCGATCAGATGATCGACCTGTACGGCTATGCCCTTGCCGCCCGCCGCGGAGACCAGTTCCTCCGTTTCCTCGATTGTTTCGGGGCGGGCATATTCGGATTGCTGGCTGCGCGTCGTGCGTCCGGTCACATAAACCGTCGCGCCGGCGGCTCCCAATTCAACCGCGATGCCGCGGCCCGCGCCGCGCGTTGCGCCCGCAACCAACGCAATCTTTCCCTGAAGCGTCATCGAACTCTCCCACGCTGAATTCACAATGAATTTCTGTCCGAAGGTTGGCATTTGCCGGCCTTTCGTTTATAAACGAATATTCAGTTATAAACGAAAGGTCAAGATGCCGCGCACCAAGAGGCTATCCGACGAGCAGGTTCTGGAAGGCGCGCTCAAGCTCCTTCACGAAAGCGGGCCCGAGGCTCTGACCTTTGAGAGCGTAGCTCGCGCCTGCGGCCTTTCGGCAGCGACATTGGTGCAGCGCTTCAAGAACAAGGCGGGTTTGAAGCAAAGCACGCTGTTGCTCGCCTGGGACCGGCTGGACGAGAAGACCGAGCAGCTTGCGGCCACTGTCCCGAAAACTCCCGACGGAGCGGTCGAACTGCTGGTCGCGCTGTCGAGCGACTATGGCGGGATCGAAGCCTATGCGGAGGGACTGCTGGTCCTGCGCGAAGATCTCCGCGATCCCATCCTTAGGGCGCGGGGCGCTGCCTGGAAGGCTGCACTGTCCACCGCCCTCGAAGATTGCTTCTCCCAAGTCAGGCGTGCGCCGCAAGGGATCGGCCTGCTGACGGCATCGCAATGGCAGGGCTCGCTCCTCTGGTGGAGTTTCGACCCCGAGGGAAGCGTGGAAAGCTATGTCGAGGCAAGCCTGCGCCGTTTCATTTACGCCATAGTCGTGTCTGGATCTTAACGGCGGTCCGACGTCGCGTCTCACGAAGGGGTGAGCGCCGCGCAAGATCCAGTCAAAACGAGGTGAGAGGCGCCGTCATGCGCTTGCATGCGCGCCCTTTGTGGATCAACTGGCCTTGACCGTCGGAAAAATCGCGTAAGGTAGGACGAATGGCCACGGAGGCAGTCGCAACAAGCATGGCCGAGGACGAAAAGGGGCGGAAACCCGTGGCGAAGCGCTGGCGCTTCCTGCCGCTTCTCCTGATCGTGGCCGGGCTCGGCTTCGGCTATGCGATGGGCTGGCATCGTTATCTGACGCTGGAATTCCTCGCCGACAGCCGTCTGGCCCTGAAAGCATTGGTCTCGGCCAACCCGGTCGCAGCGCCGCTTGGCTTCACGCTGCTTTACGCAGTCGCGGTGGCTTTTTCATTTCCGGCGGCTTCGGTCCTGACTATTTTCGCGGGCTTCCTGTTCGGCTGGCTGTTTGGCGCGGTGCTCGCCGTCATCGGGGCTACGGCGGGCGCCACGGCCTTGTTCCTAGCCGCGCGCACCGCCTTCGGCGGGTTCCTGAAGGAGCGCGCCGGCGGCGCGGCGGCCAGGCTTTCGCAAGGGTTCGAGCGCGACGCTTTCAGCTATCTCCTGGTCCTGCGCATCGCCCCCTTCATCCCGTTCTTCGTCGTCAACATCGCTCCTGCCGTCTTCAACGTGCGCCTTCGGATTTTTGTTGTGGCGACGCTGATAGGCATCCTGCCCGGCGCCTTCGCCTATGCCTGGCTCGGCCAGGGCGTCGACAGCGTGCTGGTGGCGGCGCGGCGGGCCGGCCGGGAAGTCGCCGTCGGCGACTTGGTTACGCCGGAGATCACCATCGCCTTTGCGGCGCTCGCGCTTGTCGCGGCTCTCGCCGCCGTCGTAAGGAAAGTCTGGATGCGCGCGGCCTGACGTGGCCGGCAGAACCGCCCGGCAATCCCGTTCCCCGCAAAGGCATTTGATGGCGAAGGTCCTTACTCCCGACATCTGCATCATCGGCGCCGGTTCCGGCGGCCTTTCGGTCGCGGCTGCATCGGCGGCCTTCGGCGTTCCGGTCGTGCTTATCGAGAAGGGCAGGATGGGCGGCGATTGCCTGAATTATGGCTGCGTTCCATCCAAGGCGCTGATCGCGGCGGCCAAGCAGGCCCACATGATGCGCCATGGCGAGAAATTCGGCATCGGCGCAGTCGAGCCCGAAATCGATTTCCGCAAGGTCAACGGCCATGTCCACGGCGTGATCGAAGCTATCGCGCCCAACGATTCCGTTGGCCGCTTCTCCGCGCTCGGCGTCCACGTCATCCAGGCGGAAGCGCGCTTCAAGGATGATCGCACGGTGGTTGCCGGCGATTTCGAGATCTGCGCCCGACGTTTCGTTGTGGCCACCGGCTCGTCGCCGCTGGTTCCCCCGATAGAGGGGATAGACAGTGTCGACTACCTGACCAACGAGAGCGTGTTCGACCTGAAGCGGCGACCGGGGCATCTCATCGTGATCGGCGGCGGCCCGATCGGAATGGAGCTTGCGCAGGCGCATCGCCGGCTGGGTTCGCGGGTGACCGTGCTCGAGGCGGCGAAGGCGCTCGGCAAGGACGATCCCGAACTTGCAGCACTTGTGCTGAGGCAGATCCGCGCCGAGGGTGTCGACATCCGCGAAAATGCGAAGGTCGCCAAGGTCGAGAAGCGTGGCAAGACCGGCATCCGCGTTCATATCGAAACGGACGGAGGGCGAAAGACAATCGACGGCACGCATCTGCTTTTGGCTGCGGGACGCGCCGCCAATGCCGCCGGCCTCGATCTCGAAAAGGCCGGCATAGATTATGACGCGAAGGGTCTGAAGGTCACCGGTAGGCTGAGGACCACCAACCGCCGTGTCTATGCGGTGGGCGACGTGGCCGGCTCGCTGCAATTCACCCATGTCGCCAACTACCACGCCGGCATCGTCATCCGCGCGCTGCTGTTTCGGCTGCCGGCGCGCGAGAGGCTCCGCGCCATGCCGTGGGTGACCTTCACCGATCCCGAGCTTGCCCATGTCGGCATGACCGAGGCGGATGCGGTGAAGGCCGGTGTAAAAATCCGCATCCTGCGCTGGCCTTATGCCGAAAACGATCGCGCCCAGGCTGAACGCAGGACCGAAGGCCACATCAAGGTCGTCGCCGACCGGCGCGGCAGGATACTCGGCGCCACCATCGTCGGGGCCAATGCGGCCGAGATCATCAATATGTGGGCGCTGGCATTGTCGAAAGGACTGAACCTGCGCGACGTCGCCGGCTACGTCGCGCCCTATCCGACAATGAGCGAAATTGGCAAACGCGCCGCGATCACCTATTTTGCGGGTGTGGCGGGCAAACCGCTGGTGCGCCGGCTGGTGCGCTTCCTGCGCCTGTTCGGTTGAACCGGCGGCATGCCGGAAGACGGAGAGTATGACCGAGAACACCACGCCAGAAGAAAGCGCAGCCATCGACGGGGACCGCAGCGTGCCGCTGTCGCGCGGCCTTTCGCTGAAGCTCCTGGTGCTTACGATCCTATTCGTGCTGATTGCCGAAGTGCTGATCTTCCTGCCTTCGATCGCCAATTTCCGGCTGCGGTGGCTGGAGGAACGGCTGGGCACAGCGGCCGCCGTGTCGACCGTTCTGGTCGAGGACGATGCCGCCAGCCTGTCGCGCGCGGTTCAGGACGATGTGCTGAGGGCGATCGGCGCCAAGGCCATCGCGGTTCGCGACGAAGGCGTGTCGCGGCTGCTGGTGGTGGCCGACATGCCGCCGCAGGTCGACCAGCATATCGATCTTGCCGCGGCCGGGCCGATGGATGCGATGATGGGTGCGGTCGACACACTGTTCTTCGGCGGCGGCCGCATGCTGCGCGTGTTCGGCAAGGTCGGCGACAGCGACAAGGAATTCGAGATCGTCGTGCCCGACAAAAAATTGCGCAACGCCATGCTTGTCTACTCGCGCAATGTCGCTTTCCTGTCGCTCCTTATTTCGCTGATCACGGCGATGCTGGTCTTCTACGCCATAAACCGCATCATGATCCGCCCTATCCGCGCCATGACCGGTTCGATGCTTGCCTTTTCCCGGGCGCCCGACGACCCTGGCCGCATCATCGAGCCGGAGGATCGCGGCGACGAGATCGGCGTCGCCGAGCGCGAGCTTGCCGGCATGCAGCGGCAGTTGCAGAAGACGCTCGGCGAGCAGAAGCACCTCGCTGACCTTGGCCTCGCCGTATCCAAGATCAACCACGACATGCGCAACATCCTCGCCTCGGCACAACTGATGTCGGACCGGCTGCGCTCGGTAAAGGATCCGACCGCCCAGTCGCTTGCGCCCAAGCTGGTGCGGGCGCTCGACCGCGCCGTCTCCTATTCCGAAGGCGTGATGGCCTATGGCCGCACCCAGGAGGCGCCGCCCTCGCGCCGCAGGCTGCGGCTGAGGCAATTGGTCGACGACGTGCAGGAACTTCTCGGCATAGACCCCGCCGGCGGCATCGAATTCGTCAACGCGGTCGATCCCGCCTTCGAGGTCGATGCCGATTCCGAGCAGCTTTTCCGCGTGCTCACCAATCTCTGCCGCAACGCGCTGGAGGCAATGGCGGCGGACCGGGAGCGCGCGGTGGTCAACCGGCTTTCGGTGTCGGCCGAGCGGATCGGCAGCGTCAGCCGCATCCTCGTCGCCGACACCGGCCCAGGCCTGCCGCAGAAGGCCAGGGACAATCTGTTCGCCGCGTTTCGCGGTTCCGCCCGCAGCGGCGGCACCGGGCTTGGCCTGGCGATCGCGCACGAGCTGGTCCGCGCCCATGGCGGTTCCATCGATCTCGTCGAAAGCGTCGGCGGCCGGACCGTTTTTTCCATCACCATCCCCGACCAGCCGGTAAGGCTCGAGGACGCCCGCGGCAATCTGCGCCGCCCGGCGTGAGGCGAGGCCGCGGCCCAGGTGGATATGAGCTATGACAGCGCCGGCTTCGTCCCGCGTGCCGTTTCGAACGCGAGCGCCGTCAACGGACCGACCATGAGCCACTGCACGACGGTGAATGCCGTCTCGATAACGAGATAGTCCGGAACGGACGTCATCACGTTCTTGGCCGCGACGGCGATGGTTGTGAAACTCCAGGAAAGCAGTGCGCCGAGCGCGGCATAACGCAGCCCGCGCGACAGCCAGCCGTCGCTGCTTCCAGCAAACGCCCTGTCGAAGATATAGGCGAAGATCGCCGCCTGGATCAGCATCGAGACGAAGCCGAAGGGGACGATGATGCTCTCGCGATAGATCTGCAGCGCCTTGTAGTAGCCGTCGAAGAGAATCAGGTGCCAGACGAAACCGAGCGCAAAGGTCGGTACGAGATAGGCAAGCACCGGCAAGGCGTAGCGTTTCGTCATTCTGTCCTCCGTGAACACGAGCGTATCCCACTCGGCTTCCGCCGCTCCGGAAATCCGCCAGCATAGTGACTTTTATTTTGCAAGTCGCCGCATGAAACCATATATCGAAGTCACTTGCAACATGAAAGTCGAGAGGTGCGTCTTGGTGTATCCACAGTTCCGGTCTCCGTGTCCCGTCGCCTCGGCGCTTGATCTGGTGGGCGACAAATGGAGCCTGATCGTGCTGCGGACGATCTTTGCCGGCCGCCACCGCTACAACGAACTCGCAGACATAGCCGAGAAAATCTCGACCAACATACTGGCAGACCGGCTCGCGCGGCTGGAGGAATACGGGCTGATCGCGAAACGCGCGTATCAGCACAACCCGGAGCGCTTCGAATATCATTTGACCCAGCGGGGGGCGGATTTTCTGCCGGTTCTCCAGCAGCTGGCGATCTGGGCGCGGGAGCATATTCCAGACCGCTGGTCGCTGCCGGGCTGGTTTGCCGAAGGGACGGCCAGGCAGTTTTATCCAGAGCCCGGCACAGACGGCGCCGCGCTCAATCCTCGTGCAGGATGAACTCCAGGTAGAGATTGCGCTGCAGGATGGAGTGGTTGTCGTCGGAGATCAGCGACACGATCTGCGCGCCGTCGGAGCGCAGCCAGACGTCGAGGCCTTCCATATTGTCGATCTGAAAACTCATGTCGGCTTCGAGCAGCACCGGCCCGTCGGCGACCACGCCCTTGGCGATAGACTCGCCGAAGATGCGGCGCAGCCGCATCTTCACACCTTCCGCCATCGTGTAGCTGCGCTCGAGCAGCAGGAGATCGCCGTCGGGCAGGAAGGCGCCGTCGGTGATGTCGAAATTGCCGTTGCGCTTGACCGTGAAGACGCCCCGGTTCGGCCCTTCGATGATGGCGGCGAAGATGTTGCCTTTTTTGTCCAGGCTCTTTTCCGAGACGATGACCAGCCCGCCTTCGTGCTGCCCGTGCGGATGGGAATGCGCGACGGTTTCGAAGCCGCGGTTCTGGCGCAGTTCATTGGCCGGCACCAGAAAATCCAGTTCGCCGAAGGCGGCCTTCATGCCGTCCGGCTCGATCCTGAACTGCGCGATGCGGTGGTTGCGCTCGAAGGCTACCGTCGCGACGCCGTCCTTGACCGCCAGCCCCTCGCCATCGACCAGCCATTTCCGGTCGACCGATTGCCCGCTCTCGTCGACCATCTGCGTCATGCGAAAATTCTTCATGCCTTCGGGGCGCAGTTCGGCGTCGCGGACGATGGTTCCGAAGAACCAGAAGCCGGTATCGGCGACCCCGACAAAATCCGCACCGGGGGAGGTGAAGCGGATCGCCGAAAGCGCGCCGAGATCGCGCGACGAGGACGTGAGTTCCAGCCCGCCGACGAATTCCAGCGGCCCGAATCGTTTGTCCTCGCGCCCGATGTGGAATTGCGTGATCGGCCGGGCGGAGATTTCGATCGGTTCGACGGCGGGCTGGGCGAGGGCTGACGGCCCGGAGGCGAAAAGCGCAAGCGCAAGAATTGCCTTCGCCAGCCAGGCATTTACCAGGTCGGCGGTTCTGCTCATCCCGCCCGCCTGAGCCCGCCGCGGCGGGTCTCGCGGACACTCTCCTCGCCGAACAGCGAGGCGAGTTGCTCGGTCATCGCGCCGGCAAGCTCCTCGGCGTCGACGATCGTGACGGCGCGGCGATAGTAGCGGGTCACGTCGTGACCGATGCCGATGGCCAGCAGTTCGACCGGCGAGCGCGTCTCGATGAGTTCGATGACGGCGCGCAGATGGCGCTCGAGATAGTTGCCCGGATTGACCGACAGCGTCGAATCGTCGACCGGCGCGCCGTCCGAAATCATCATCAGGATTTTTCTCTGCTCGGTCCGCGCCATCAGGCGCTGATGCGCCCAGAGCAGCGCCTCGCCGTCGATGTTTTCCTTGAGCAGGCCCTCGCGCATCATCAGGCCGAGATTGCGCCGCGCCCGCCGCCACGGCATGTCGGCCGACTTGTAGATGATATGGCGCAGGTCGTTGAGGCGGCCGGGGTTCGGCGGTTTGCCGTCCTTCAGCCATTTCTCGCGCGCCTGCCCGCCCTTCCAGGCGCGGGTGGTGAAGCCGAGGATCTCGACCGAGACGCCGCAGCGCTCCAGCGTGCGCGCCAGGATATCGGCGCAGGTGGCGGCGACCGTGATCGGCCGTCCCCGCATCGAACCGGAATTGTCGAGCACCAGCGTCACCACAGTGTCGCGGAATTTCGTGTCGCGTTCCTGCTTGAAGGAGAGCGGCTGCATCGGGTCGATGACGACGCGGACCAGCCGCGCCGGATCGAGATAGCCCTCTTCGAGGTCGAAATCCCAGGAGCGGTTCTGCTGCGCCATCAGGCGGCGCTGCAGCCGGTTGGCGAGGCGGCCGACGACGCCCTGCAGATTGGCGAGTTGCTTGTCGAGGAAGGCGCGCAGGCGGTCGAGTTCTTCCTCGTCGCAAAGCTCTTCCGCGCCCACCGTCTCGTCGAAAGTCGTGGTGAAGACCTTGTAGTCGACCTGGCGCGGCAAATCGGCGAAGGGATTGTCCTTGCGCTTGGCCTCGCCGGGCGTCTCGGCGTCGGCGTCCTCGTCGTCGGAAACGTCCTCCGCGGTGGCGTCGGAGGCTTCCATCTCGCCCTGCTGCTCCTCCTCGGAGGCGGCTTCGGCATCCTCTGCCTGCGACTGCTCGCCGCCGGAATCGTCCTCGCCGCCTTCCTCGCGGTTTTCCTCGCCCTGCGGCTGGTTTTCGTCGTCCTGTTCGGACTCTTCGCTCTCCTGGTCGTCGCCGAGTTCCTCGGCCATTTCCATGGAAGCGAGCATCTCGCGCACCACGCGCGCGAAGGCCTGCTGGTCGTCGAGCTTGCCGGCCAGCCCGTCGAGATCGGGGCCGGCCTTGTCTTCCACCCATTTGCGCCAGAGATTGACCATCCGCTCGCCACTCTTCGGCGCGGGGCGGCCGGTCAGCTTCTCGCGCACCATCAGCGCCAGCGCCTCCTCGATCGGCGCATCGGCTTGGTCGCGGACGTCGGCGAGATTGGCCTTGGCGTATTTGTCCTCTAGCATCGACCCGATATTGTCGGCGACGCCGGCCATCGCGCGCGAGCCGATGGCCTCGACACGGGCCTGCTCGATCGCGTCGTAGACGGCGCGCGCCTGCTTGCCTTCCGGCGCGAATTTCGAGTGGATGCGGAGATCGTGGCAGGCGCGCTTCAGCGCCATGGAATCGCCCAGGCCGCGGGTCACCGAAATGTCGGTCGCGGTCGGCTTCTTCGGCATTTCGGGCAGACGGGCGCGGTTGCCGGCAAGCGCCGGCTTGTCCTTGGCGAAGCCGACCTCCAGCTCATGATCGCCGGAAATCGCGCGCATGCAGACCGTCACCGCGCGCTTGAAGACATCCGCTTCGCCGCCGGTCTTGGGCTTGTTGCGTGTATTGTCGCCGGGACCCGCCATCGCAGCCTTAGATCACCCCAGCACCACGTTGGCCGCGCTCTCCGGCAGTTCCTCGCCGAAGGCGCGCTGGTAGAACTCGGCAACGATGGTGCGTTCGAGTTCGTCGCACTTGTTGAGGAAGGTCAGCCGGAACGCCATGCCGACATCGCCGAAGATCTCGGCGTTTTCGGCCCAGGTGATGACCGTGCGCGGGCTCATCACGGTCGACAGATCTCCATTTATAAAGGCCGAGCGGGTCATGTCGGCGACGCGCACCATCTTGCCGACGATCTCGCGGCCCTTGTCGTTGCGGTAGTGCTTGGCCTTGGCCAGCACGATCGCCACCTCGTTGTCGTGCGGCAGGTAGTTGAGCGTGGTGACGATCGACCAGCGGTCCATCTGCGCCTGGTTGATCTGCTGCGTGCCATGATAGAGGCCGGTGGTGTCGCCGAGGCCGACCGTATTGGCGGTAGCGAACAGGCGGAAGGCGGGATGCGGGCGGATGACCCGGCTCTGGTCAAGCAGCGTCAGGCGGCCGGCCGATTCCAGCACGCGCTGGATGACGAACATCACGTCGGGGCGGCCGGCGTCGTATTCGTCGAAGACGAGCGCGACATTGTGCTGGTAGGCCCAAGGCAGGATGCCGTCGCGGAATTCCGTGACCTGCATGCCTTCCTTGACGACGATCGCGTCCTTGCCGACAAGGTCGATGCGGCTGACGTGGCTGTCGAGATTGACGCGCACACAGGGCCAGTTGAGGCGGGCCGCGACCTGCTCGATATGGGTCGATTTGCCGGTGCCGTGATACCCCGAGACGATGACGCGGCGGTTGTAGGCGAAGCCGGCCAGGATCGCCATCGTCGTCTGCTTGTCGAAGAGGTAATCGGGGTCGATGTCCGGCACATGCGCGTCGGCAGCCGAATAGGCCGGCACAACCATTTTCGATTCGAAGCCGAAGGTTTGCTTGACCGACACCGTGGTGTCGGGAAGGTTTGCGATGTCGCGATCGACCTTATTCATCTAGACCATCAATCTCCACGCGCGCGAAAGCATCACCCTTCGCCGGCAATCTCTCTTCTCTCGGGCGCGGTCTTTAGCAGAACAGCGGTCTAACACAAACCCGCTTGTTTGAGCACGCGATAGGCTTGCAGCACGTCGCGGAACCGGTCTTCCGAACCCCTGTCGCCACCATTGGCGTCGGGATGGTGGCGCTTCACCAGTTCCTTATAGCGCGCCTTGATGTCCGCGCCAGTCGCCTTGACGGTTAGTCCAAGCGTTTCCAGCGCCTTGGCCTCAAGCGGCTTGGCCTTGCGCTCGCGCGGCTCCGAACGGTCGCGCGGACCGTCGAACAGGTTGAACGGGTCGCGCACGCGGTTGTAGTAGCCGGCGCGGCCGGAGCGTTTGGTGGCGAAATCCGGCGACGAGCGCGCGTCGCCGTTCGAGCCCATGGCCCAGGTCGGCCGGTGGCCCGTCAGCGCCTCCTTCTGGAAGCGCGCGATCTCTGAATCCGGCACGCCGGAAAAATAGTTGAAGCCCTTGTTGTACTCGCGCACATGCGCGAAGCAGAACCTGAAGTACTCGCCTTCCTTCATGCGACCGACGGGAGCGCGGTGCGTACCGGCCTCGCTGCAGCCGTCCCACTGGCAGGCCGGAGCACGCGGCTCCGCTTCCGCGGCCTTGCGATCCGGGCGCACGCGGATTTTCTCGAAATATTTCGAATAGGTGCTCATCTCGACCCATTTATGGGGTGTTCGCGATGCGAAACAAGAATTGACATTTCGACGAGGATCGCCCTAACCCGCTGAATCGCGGATTAATCCGGAACTTCGGTGTTTTTTGTGGCGGCGCCGACACATGTGGGCGAAGGAGACGGCAATGTCTATAGCGGCGACGATGGAAGCGAAGCTGAAAAAGGCGTTTGCGCCGGAGCGGCTGGTCGTCATCAACGAGAGCCATCTGCATGCCGGGCACCACCATGTTGCCGGCGGCGAACATGCGGAATTCGACGGCAAGGGAGAGACGCATTTCCGCATCCGGATCGTGTCGCCGGCGTTCGGCGGCATGAGCCGCATCGAGCGTCACCGCGCGGTGAACGCGGTGCTGGCCGGCGAATTCGACGCCGGGCTGCACGCACTGGCGATCGAGCCCGCAGCGCCGGGCGAGAAGACGAGGTGGTGACGAGCGTCTTCTCCTTGGGAAGATGCTGGCAGACGGGAGAGGGGCGACACGAACATTTCAGAGCTGGGCGCTGTCCCTCATCCGGCCCTATGGGCCACCGTCTTCCCGTAAACGGGGCGAAGGAGGGGCGAGCTCCACCGCCGGCCTGATCCTGAGCCTGGTGATCCGGTTCTTTTCGCGCTTCATGACTACGAAACGCTTGCCGTGGAAGGTGAAGGCCTGCTTCTCCTCGGGGATCGACTGCGTCTCGTGGATGACGAGGCCGGCGATGGTGACCGCTTCGTCGTCGGGGAGTTCCCAGCCGAGTGCGCGGTTCAGGTCGCGGATCGACACCGAGCCGTCGACAACGACGGAACCGTCGGCTTCCTGCTTGACGCCCTGCATGTCTATGTCGTGCTCGTCGGCGATCTCTCCGACGATCTCTTCGATGATGTCCTCCAGCGTAACGAGCCCTTCGACCTCGCCGTATTCGTCGACCACGATGGCGAAATGCGCCTTGCGGCGCAGGAAGGCGTTGAGTTGGTCCTGCAGCGTCGTCGTGTCCGGCACGAACCACGGCTTGGCGGCGATCTTCATCACGTCGATCCGCGAGAAGTCGTTGCCGACATCGTTCAGCGCACGAAGCAGATCCTTGGCGTGCAGCACCCCGACGATATTGTCGAGCGATTCGCGCCACAGCGGCATGCGGGTGTGCGGGCTCCGCAGGATTTCGCGAACCACCGCCTCGGGCGGATCGTCGGCATTGACCGAACGCATGTTCAGGCGGTGGACCATGACGTCGGCGACTTCGAGCCCGTGCAGGTCGAGCAGCGCGCCCGTGCGGCCGCGCTCCTGCTTGGCATGGTTGCCGTCGCGGTGCTGCTCGGCGGCGGCGCGTGGTTCCTCGTGCGCCGACGGCTGCGGTTCGATGCGGCCGAGCTCGATGCCGAACGCCGCGAGAAGGCGCGTACGGAATACGACCGCCAACACAATGAGGGCGAGGAAGCCGCCTGCAATCATGACGGCGTCGGCGCTCATCCGGGATGGTTCTCCCGGAGGAAGGAGAGCACTTCGGATGCAGGCACGTCGCGGGCGATGAAGGACTGGCCGACGCCATGCGTGAGGATGAAGGTCAGCGCGCCGCGCGATACCTTCTTGTCCTGCGCGATATAGGCAAGCAGGCGCTCGGCGTCGGGCAGCGAGCCGGGAATGTCGGCCATGCGCCAGGGCAGGCCGACTTCGCGCAGATGCGCCTCGACGCGCGCCGCGTCGTCATGGCTGGCGAGGTTAAGCCGGGCGGAAAAGCGATGCGCGAGCGCCATGCCGATGGCGACGCCCTCGCCGTGCACAAGGCGGGCGCCGTCATAGCCGGTAGCCGCCTCCAGCGCGTGGCCGAACGTGTGGCCGAGATTGAGCAGCGCCCGATCGCCGGTCTCGAACTCGTCGCGGGCCACCACTTCGGCCTTGGCGCGGCAGGATTGCGCGATCGCCTCGGTGCGCGCCGGTCCGCCGTCGAACACTTCCCTCCAGTTATTCTCCAGCCAGGCAAAGAAATCCGGCTTGTCGATCAGGCCGTATTTGGCCACCTCGGCATAGCCGGCGCGGAATTCGCGCGCGGGCAGCGTGTCGAGGACGCCTGTGTCGGCCAGGACCAGGCGCGGCTGGTGGAAGACGCCGACGAGGTTCTTGCCGTGGGCGGTGTTGATGCCGGTCTTGCCGCCGACCGAGGAATCGACCTGCGCCAGAAGCGAGGTGGGCATCTGGACGAAATTCATGCCGCGCCGGACGATGCCGGCGGCGAAGCCCGCGAGGTCTCCGATCACGCCGCCGCCGAGCGCGATCACCGCGTCGCCGCGCTCCAGCCGCGCCGCGAGCACGCCGTCGACGACCTGTTGCAGGGCGTCGAAGCTCTTGGTCTTCTCGCCGGCCGGAAGCACGATCGACGTCGATTCGATGCCGCTCCGGGAAAGGCTTTCCGATAATGCGCCGAGATGGCAGGCGGCGACGTTCTCGTCGCTGACGATCGCCGCGCGGATGCCCGGCAGACGCCTGGAGATCTCCTCGCCGGCGCGACCGATCAATCCCGCTCCGATCAATATGTCGTAGGTGCGCTCGCCGAGCCCGACCTCCACCGTCACCGCGTCTGCGCTCATGTCTTGTCCTTCGGAGGGTTCGCGGTGGCCGACTGCCGGAAATGCCGGTGCAGGGCCTCGATCACCTCGGCGGTGATCACGTCCTTGCGTTCGTCGCGCGTCGGCACGGTCAGGGCCGCCAGCGCATAGACCGGGTAGCGCTCGATCATCAGCCTTTCCAGCACGCCGCGCGGGTCCGGGTTCTTGAGCAGGGGCCGGTTCTGCTTCTTGGAAACGCGCTCCATCAGCGTGTCGAGATCGGCCTTCAGCCAGACCGAGACGCCGTGTGTGTCGATCGCGGCCCGGGTCTGGCCGTTCATGAACGCCCCGCCTCCGGTTGACAGCACTTGCGGGCCGCTTTCCAGCACGCGCAGGATGACGCGCTGCTCCAGCGCCCGGAACTCGGCCTCGCCGTAGCGCTCGAACAGTTCGGGCACCGTCATGCGGGAGACGCTTTCGATCTCGTGGTCGCTGTCGGTGAACGGCAGGCCGAGCGCCGCCGCGACCTTGCGGCCGATGGCGGTCTTGCCAGCGCCCATCAGCCCGACAAAGACGATGGAGCGCTGGCCGAGATGCCTGAGCATTTCGGCATGGCTGCTCGCCGTCGGATTTAGCGCCTCTGTACTCATCCGGCCCTCAGAGCCTTTCAATTCCGAAAAGTGGAACGAGGCTCTAGATCGTTGTTTTGCCGCATGATCTTTTCCGAAAGTCTGCAACTGTTCGGGATCATGCGCTAGCCGGCGTTTCGACATGAAAAGGCGGTTTGCGTCAAGCGGCGGTCTTCAAGCCCTTGAACTGGCCAGACCTGCGTCCCATAACGACACGGGCGCACATATATACGGACGAGCTTGTTCATGCCGACACTGTTCCGGTTTCTGGTCACCTTGGGCATACTGGCCGGACTGGTCTATGGCGCGATGTTTGCACTGGTGATGTTTGTCGAGCCGAAGAAAGGCGAGATGACCGTGCGCATCCCGACCGAAAGGCTCAACCCGAAACCGCAGCAATAGCCATGCGGAGCGCCGCACGCATCGAAGCCTTCCTCGAAATGATGAGCGCCGAGCGGGGTGCGGCGGAAAACACGCTCTCCTCCTACCGCCGCGACCTGGAAGACGCGTCCGAGCAGCTTGGCGGCCGCCTGGCTGAGGCCGAGGCGAGCGCGATCCGAAGCTATCTGGGCGATATCGCGTCGCGCGGCTTCGCGCCGACTTCGCAGGCCCGCAAGCTTTCGGTGCTGCGCCAGTTCTACAAGTTCCTCTATGCCGAGGGGCTGCGCGGCGACGACCCTACCGGCACCCTGGACAGCCCCAAAAGGGACCGGCCGCTGCCCAAGACGATGAGCGAGGCGGAAACCGGACGGCTGCTCGACCGGGCGGCCGCGGAAGCCGCCGATGGTTCTGCCAGCCACGCATCGCTGCTTTCCGCCATACGCATGCATGCGCTGGTGGAGGTGCTCTACGCCACCGGCCTGCGCGTCTCCGAACTGGTGGGCCTGCCGGTGACGGTGGCGCTACGCGACGAGCGCTACTTCATCGTGCGCGGCAAGGGCGGCAAGGAGCGCATGGTGCCGCTCTCGGCCAAGGCGCGCGCCGCCATGCGCGCCTGGATTGCGATGCGCAACGAAACGCCGGCGCTGGCAGCAAGCCCGTATCTGTTCCCTGCGTCCTCGGAGAGCGGGTACCTGCCGCGCCAGGTCTTCGCGCGCGAACTGAAGGCGCTCGCCGCCCGCGCCGGCATCGCCACGGCGAAGATTTCGCCGCATGTGATCCGCCACGCCTTCGCCAGCCACCTCCTGCAGAACGGCGCGGATCTGCGCGCGGTCCAGCAGCTTCTCGGCCATGCCGACATATCGACGACGCAAATCTACACGCATGTGCTGGAGGAAAGGCTGGTGCGGCTGGTCAACGACCATCACCCGCTTGCCGATGCGGCGCGCTGACGCTATGTGAAGTCAACATTTTTCGGCCCGGAACCGCCTTTGCCGGTTAACGGCCCTTATCAGATTCAGGCACCGGTCGGCTTGCGCATGTACAATTACCTCGATTTCGAAAAGCCGGTCGCCGATCTTGAAGGCAAGATCCTGGAACTCAAGAAGCTCGCGGAGAATGGCGAAGCGGTCGATGTCGGCGACGAGATCAAAAGGCTGGAGAAGCGCTCACGCGACGCGCTGCGCGACGCCTACAAATCGCTGACACCCTGGCAGAAGGTCCAGGTGGCGCGCCACCCCGACCGGCCGCACTGCCTCGATTACATCAGCTCGCTGTTCACCGACTTCACGCCGCTGGCCGGCGACCGCGCCTTCGGCGAGGACAACGCCATCGTGGGCGGCTTCGCGCGCTTCCGCGGCGAGCCGATCGCCGTCATGGGCCAGGAAAAGGGCTCCGACACCAAAAGCCGCCTCAAGCACAATTTCGGCTCGCCGCGGCCGGAAGGCTACCGCAAGGCGGTGCGCATCATGGAGCTTGCGGACCGCTTCGGCATACCGATGGTGACGCTGGTCGACACCGCCGGCGCCTATCCCGGCGTCGGCGCGGAAGAGCGCGGCCAGGCCGAGGCCATCGCCCGATCGACTTCGGCATGTCTTTCCATGAGATCGCCCTCGGTTTCCGTGGTGATCGGCGAAGGAGGCTCGGGCGGCGCCATCGCCATCGCCACCGCCAATCGCGTCTACATGCTGGAGCATGCTATCTATTCGGTGATTTCGCCGGAGGGTGCTGCCTCGATCCTGTGGCGCGATACGACGCGCTCCAAGGACGCTGCGACCAACATGAAGATCACCGCGCAGGATCTGCTCGATATGAAGATCATCGACGCGATCATCCCCGAGCCACTGGGCGGGGCGCACCGCGGTCCCGAAGCCGTGATAAGCGCCACCGGCGACCAGATCGCCAGGAGCCTGCGCGAGTTCGGTTCCCAGAACATGGATTTCCGCGAGCATCGCCGCGAAAAGTACCTGGCGATCGGCCGCAACCTCTGATTTGACGCGGCCCGCGAGCGACCTTGCGGCAAGTCTACCCGATTTTCGCCACAAAATTGCCGCCAGAATTCTGTCATTGAGCGGTCGGAGAGTCTGCTCTTGCTGCTTGCGGTAATCAAATTTCAAGGTTAACGGGCTTACGGTCGCGACCATTGGACTGGACCGGCGGGGGACCGCGGTACGGTCAGTACGACGGAAACGAAGACTACTCATGCCGATGATTGCCAATATCGCCCGCGCCGGACTGCTGCTTGCCATGCTCGCCGTGGCGGGCTGCAACGGATCGACCACGTTCGAGGACATTTCGCCCCAGGCCAGGAAGCAGCTGCCGGCCAAGATCCTGGCGCAGATGAAGGCGAAGGGCATGCCCCGCAATTCGCCGGTCATGGCGCGCGTATTCAAGGAAGAGGGCAAGGTCGAGATCTGGAAGCAGAAGACCAATGGCCGCTACGACATGATCGCGGCGTACGACATCTGCAAATGGTCGGGCAAGCTCGGCCCCAAATTCATCGAGGGCGACCGCCAGGCGCCCGAGGGATTCTATTCGGTGAAGCCGCACCAGATGAACCCGAGGTCGAACTATCACCTCGCCTTCAACATCGGCTATCCCAACGCCTTTGACCGGGCGCACGGCCGCACCGGCTCGAACCTGATGGTGCATGGCGCCTGCTCCTCGTCGGGCTGCTACTCGATGACGGACGAGCAGATCGAGCAGATCTACGCCTTCGGCCGCGACGCCTTCCAGGGCGGCCAGACCGAATTCCAGATCCAGGCCTTTCCCTTCCGCATGACGGCCGCCAACATGGCGCGCTATCGCAACGATCCGAACTACCAGTTCTGGACCATGCTCAAGGAAGGCTACGACCATTTCGAGATCACCAAGGTGCCGCCGAAGGTCGATGTGTGCGAAAAGCGCTATGTCTTCAACCGCATTCCCGCGGCCGGCGCCCAATTCGGCTCCGCGAGCGATGCCTGCCCCTCCTTCACCCAGCCGGATCCGCTGAAGACCGCCTATCAGTCCTACCAATCGACCTACGAGACGGCTTTTTCGAGCGCGATCAAGTCGGACGTGCCGGCGCCCAAGCCGACCATCGCTGGGCTCAAGGAAGCCAGCCTGGTTTCGGAATGGACCCGCCAGCGGGCGCGCGGCGAACGCGTTCCGGTCGAGCCGCCGTCGCTGTCGCATGATGGCAAGGTGACCGCGACTTCCCGCATGGGCCGCATCGATTCGCCGGCCGGACGCCGCATGGCCGAACGCGACGCCGCCGAGGCGGCAAAGCAGCAGGCCGCCGAAGCCAAGAAGCGGCCCGCCGAGGAACAGGCCGCCGCCGCACTCGCCGCCAAGGCCGCCGCCGAAGCACCGGCGCCTGTCGAGACCGCCGTCGTTCCAGCGCCGGCGCCGGTCGCCGTGCAGGCTCCGCCGGCCGAAAAGCCCGGCCTGCTCGGCAACATGACCAAGCGCATCACCAACATGTTCGGCAGCTGAGCTGCTGTCCTTGGCTGAAGACGGCGTCTACGACTTGAGGGGCCTGAACTGCCCCTTGCCAGTCCTGAAGGCGAAGAAGCGGCTTGCGGCCATGGCGCCTGGCAGCCGGCTGTGGCTCGAGACCACCGATCCGCTCGCGCTCATCGACATACCCGCTTTCTGCGCCGAGGACGGCCACCGGCTGGTGACGACGGAAGAGCGGCCCGGCGGCCATCGCTTTCTTGTCGAACGCGGAGCCGATACGGGTTTGCAGCAATAGACACGCAGACGCCGGCATCCGCAAATGCGTCAGTCGTATTCCAGCTGTTCCTGCCAGTCGGAAGGCCTGCCTTCGCGCGTCAGGTCGAAAATATTCCAGGACGGCTCGATGGTGCCGGCGTGGCGTGGATCCTGGCCGGGATCGGCGGGTGCGTAAAGCATCTCCGAACTCCAGAAGTGCCGGATTTCAGAGCCTTCGCGATGAAAAACCGTCACCATCGGCATCTGGAATCCTTCGGGCGTCTCGGCAAGATAATCACGCTTGAAGCTGTTCCCGGCCGCTGACAGCAGGCGCAGGTTCCGCCATCCACGCTCCTTGGCGAATGTGGTCAGCCGGTCAAGCGGCGCTCTGGCGATCACGACGAAATTGAACCCTGCTCCTTCCACGTGCTTCGCCGCGCCGTCCAGCGCGTCGAGAAAGGCCACGCATGAGGGGCACGGTCCTTCTTTCAGTTTCAGGCGCGCCGTCGCGCCCCGGCCGGGCCGGGCCGATCGTCCTTGGGATAGCGGGGGGAACATGAAGTTGTAGACGACCAGCGAGTCCTTGCCCGGAGCGAACAGCTCCGAGAGCTTCAACTTGGCCGGAGCGCCGTTGGGGCTTAGGCCGTCGAAAACATAGTCTTCGGGAATGAGCCCACCCGGCGGCAGTTCGCGGCGGAGGACCGAAACCGCCTGCATGGCGCGGCGCAGTTCGATCTCCTTCGCCAGCAGGCGATCACGGGCAGCTCTATATGCGGCGGACTCGCCGGGGAAGGCGATGTTCATCGTCTTGCATCCTTCTCATGTCCGAGTCGGAAGCTAGGGTCTCCATTGGGCGCGGCAAGGCAACCAGGTGTGGTTCAACTCAGCGGCCGGCAATCGCCAGCGGGTTGTCCTGCATCGCCGCGCGGTCGGCGGTATCGATCATGGGCTGGTTGGTGATCGCGGCGAACAGCCGGCGCACATAATCCCCCGGCATGTCGAGCGTGATCAGGACCAGTCTTGTGCCGCGCACATTGTCCGGCCAGGCTGGCAGGCGCGCCGGCGGATGCAGGATCTTCTGCACGCCGTGAATGACGAGCGGCCGCTCCGGGCTTTCGGCAAGCTCGATGACGCCCTTCATCCGAAGCAGTTTTTCGCCGTGAGTGGAGCGCAGGAGATCGAGGAACATCTCGATCGCCGCGAACGGCACCGGCCCGTCATGGATCAGCGAGAAGGTGCGCACGCGCTGGTCGTGGCGGTGCTCGTGGTCGTGGTCGTGATGATGGCCGGCATGGTGATGCGCGGCATGCTCCGCCTCGGCGCCGAGCCATTTGCGCACGTCCGCGATCTTGGTTTCCGGATCGTAGAGGCCGCAATCCAGCAGTTCGGCGACGCCGGCCTGCGAGGCATCGAGCAGCGGCGCGCCCGGATTGAGCTGCCGCAGCCTGTCGCGAAGCTGCTCCAGCGCTTCGGGCTCGGTGACCAGATCGGCCTTGGCGATGACAATGCGGTCGGCCACCGCGACCTGCTTGACCGCCTCGACATGGGCGTCGAGCGTGGCGGAGCCATTGACCGCATCGACCATGGCGACCACGCCGTCGAGCCGGAACGCCTGCACCAGCGCGGGATGGCCCATGATCGACTGAAGCACGGGGGCCGGATCGGCGAGCCCCGTCGTCTCGATGACCACCCGCTTCAGCCGGGCGATCTTGCCGGTCTGCAGGCGGTCGACGAGATCGGCGAGGGTATCGACCAGTTCGCCGCGCACCGTGCAGCAGAGGCAGCCGTCTGAAAGCTGGATGACGCCGTCCGACGATTGCTCGACCAGGAGGTGGTCGATGGCGACGTCGCCGAATTCGTTGATGATGACGGCGGTGTCGGTCAGCGCCGGATCCTTGAGGAGGCGGTTGAGCAACGTCGTCTTGCCGGCGCCGAGAAAGCCGGTCAACACCGATACGGGGATAGGGAACTCAGCCACTCGGCTTACCGGCAGCATCGTCCTGCTGGGCGGCGGCCGTTCCCGGCGCGGGCTTGTCGGGGCGCCAGGTCGGGATCGGCACGTCGGCATAGGCCCGGTTGGCGGCGATAGTGGCGGCGGCAGCCGGTGAGAGCGGCCCGGTCGCTCCGCCGAGCTCGACCTTGACCAGCACGCGCTCGCGCGTCATCTCGCCGAGATAGACCGGATGAGGCGGCTTCTGGGATCCTTCCTTGCTTCCCTTGGCGAGTTCCTTCTCGGCCTTGGCGCGCGCGGCCCGGCCCTCCTTGGTGCACAGTTCCTTGTGCATGTTCACTGGCTTGTTCGAACCCTTGCCGGACGGCTTCAATTCGCCGAGCGCCCGGCCGGCGGAAGCCGGGAACGTGAAGCCCCGCGCCAGCATGGCGGCCGCCTTCTCGTCGCGCGCCTTGACCGTTTCGGACCCGACGACGACGGCGAGCAGCGTACGGCCGCCGCGCGTCGCCGAGGCGATGAGGTTGTAGCCGGACGGGCAGGTATAGCCGGTCTTCATGCCGTCGGCGCCATCGAAGCGGCCGATGAGGTTGTTGTGGCTGGGCAGGACCTTTTCGCCCGCCAAAAGCCCTTCGATCGCGAAAAAGCTGGCATGTTCCGGGAATTCCCGGCGCAGCACGGTCGAGAGGATGACGAGGTCGCGGGCGCTCGTGTACTGGTTGTCGTCATGCAGGCCGTGCGCGTTGACCCAGTGCGAGTCCGTCATGCCGAGACGGGCCGATTCGGCGTTCATCCGCTCGGCGAAATTGGACTGCGACCCGGCGATGCTCTCGCCGATCGCGGCCGCGACATCGTTGGCCGACTTGACCATGATGATCTTCAGCGCATTGTCGAGCGTCAGTTCCGAACCGACGGGATAGCCCATCTTGCTCGGCGGCTGTGCGGCGGCCTTCTTGGAGATGACGACCGGGGAAGTCAGCGACACCTCGCCCGCCGCGACCGCGCGAAACGCCACATAGGCCGTCATCAGCTTGGTCAGCGAAGCCGGATACCAGCGCTGGAACGGGTTGTCGCTCTCGATGACGCGATTGGTGTTGGTGTCGATCAGGAGCGACGGATTGGCGCTCGCCGGCCCCCCACCAGAGCGAGAACGCCCGAAAGAACCGCCGTGAGAATGAATCTACGTCGCATGATGCCCGAAATCGCCTCTTGCCCAAATAGTTCCCTGGCCCATAGGTTTTCTTGGCCGGGGCATATCGCCAAGCGGGGCGATCCGGCCCTCACTGCCCGCGCCCTGGAACTTGCCCGGTGCTATTTAGCCTATGTGACGCCAAGATGGCAAAGCGTATAGGATCAACTTTCAAATCGCGGGAAGGCTATTCCCACGCCAACGGAGCGCGTCAATCATGCCGATCCTGAACCGAGCCGCCGAAATGCACGACGAAGTCACCGGCTGGCGCCGCCACCTGCACCAGACGCCGGAGCTGAATTACGACGTGTTCCAGACGGCCAGCTTCGTGGCCGAGCGGCTGCGCGAATTCGGCTGCGACGAGGTCGTTTCCGGCATCGGCCGCACCGGCGTGGTCGGTATCATCCGCGGCAGCCTGGGGCCAGGCCGCGCGGTCGGCCTGCGCGCCGACATGGATGCGCTGCCGATCAATGAGGCGAGCGGCAAGCCCTACGCCTCGGCAAGCCCCGGCAAGATGCACGCCTGCGGCCATGACGGGCACACCGCCATGCTGCTCGGGGCGGCCAAGTACCTGGCCGAGACACGCAAATTCGCGGGCTCCGTCGCCGTGATCTTCCAGCCGGCGGAGGAAGGCGGCGCCGGCGGCCTGGCCATGGTCAAGGACGGCATGATGGATCGGTTCGGCATCGAGAAGGTGTTCGGCATGCACAACATGCCCGGCCTGCCGGTCGGCCAGTTCGCGATCAGGCCCGGCCCGATCATGGCTGCGACGGCCGAATTCACCATCACCGTGAAGGGCAAGGGCGGCCACGCCGCCATGCCGCACCGCGCTATCGACCCGATCGTGGTGGCCAGCCAGGTGGTCGCCGCGTTCCAGACCATTGCTTCACGCTCGGCCGATCCCGTCGAATCCGTCGTCGTCACCGTGACGAAATTCCATGGCGGCGACGCCTATAATGTCATTCCCGAAAAGGTCGAGCTTGCCGGCACTGTCCGCACCCTGAAGAAGGAGGTGGCCGCACTGGCGCGCGAGCGCATCCACGCCATCTGCGACGGTATCGCCGCGGCGTTTGGCGCGACGATCCATGTCGACTACGATGCGAACTATCCGGTGACGTTCAACCATCCGGACGAGACGGTGTTTGCCGGCGACGTCGCGGCGGCGGTGGCCGGCGACGGCCAGGTGCACCGCGCCATGCAGCCGGTGATGGGCGGCGAGGATTTTTCCTACATGCTGGAGGCGCGGCCGGGCGCCTTCATCTTCATCGGCAACGGCGACAGCGCCAACCTCCACCATGAGGCCTACGATTTCAACGACGAGGTCATCCCGCACGGCATGAGCTATTGGGTGCGGCTCGCCGAATCCGCACTCGGAGCATGATTCCGAACCGAAGGCCGCAACGAAATCTGCGGACTTCGGACAAGATCACGTGGCCCGGCTTAGGTTTGCGCCGCCAGGCTCGGCCGGGACAGCGGGTCGGATGTGAAGACCGGCGTCAGCCAAGTTGACGCCGCCGTCAAACCGCCAATAGCAGGCGGGCAGGCGGCGCGAAAAGTTTTGTCCGTCCGGCTTGCTTTTCCAATTTGCAGTCGCTAGGTAGCGGTCTCGCTCGCGGCCGGTCCGGAAAACCGGCTTGCGGTGGCCGTTCAACGCGGCTTGTTGCGCGCCCGTAGCTCAGCTGGATAGAGCACCAGACTACGAATCTGGGGGTCAGGAGTTCGAATCTCTTCGGGCGCGCCATTTCTGGAAAACTGCGAACGCCAGCGGCCGCCGATTTTACGTCCACAGCGGCGACCACTCTGTAGCAGTTCGGTTTCGTGCCAACGGTACGGATTTCGCTCGAATCGACGATCCTCGACACGTTACGCGAGTGCACGCAAGTGGTCTCGCCGATAGTTTGGTGTCTATCGGAGTGTGACGGAGTGTGGTTATGGCCGAGCATGCGGTGGCAATTGCCGGTGGAGGCCCCACCGGGTTGATGCTGGCGGGGGAGTTGGCGCTGGCGGGTGTAGACGTTGCCATCGTCGAACGGCGGGCCAGCAACGAACTCGTCGGCTCGCGCTCAGGTGGCCTGCATTCACGCACCATCGAAATCTTCGATCAGCGCGGCATCGCCGACCGATTCCTCGCCGAGGGGCAGAAGGCGCAGGTCGCGGGGTTCGCCAGTGTCCGTCTGGATATCAGCGACTTTCCCACCCGCCATCCGTACGGACTCGGGCTGTGGCAGACGCATATCGAACGCATCCTCGCGGGCTGGGTGGCGGAGCTCAATGTGCCTGTCTATCGCGGCATCGAGGTCAGTGGCTTTAGCCAGGACGAGACCGGCGTCGACATCGAGCTCAGCGACGGCCGATCGCTGCGAGCGGACTATCTCGTCGGCTGCGATGGAGGACGCAGTCTAATCCGTAAGGCCGCCGGCATCGACTTCCCCGGATCGAATCCCACCACCAGTAATCTGATTGCCGAGGTCGAGATGACCGAGACGCCAGAATTGGGCGTCCACCGCACCGCTCTCGGCACCCATTCCTTCGGCCGGACGGCGTACCAGATCGTCGACGGCAAGATAGTCTACGCCGATCATGGGCCGATCGGCGTCCTGGTGACCGAACAACACGTCGGCGCTACGGCCGAACCCACGCTGCGCGATCTCAGCGACGGGCTCATCGCCGCATGCGGGACCGACTACGGCGTCCACTCTCCAACGTTTATTTCGCGGTTCACCGACGCGGCGCGTCAGGCCGCCTCCTATCGCAAGGGACGGGTGCTGATCGCCGGCGATGCCGCGCACATCCATCCGCCGGACGGCGGACAGGGCCTCCAGACCGGTGTGCAGGATGCGGTGAATCTGGGATGGAAGCTGGCCGAGGTGGTCAAGGGGATTTCGCCGGAAAGCCTCCTCGATACCTACCACATCGAGCGCCACTCGGTTGCTACCCGCGTTCTGCGCAACGCGATGGCCGCAGTGGCGCTTCGCCGTGAGGACGACCGCACCAAGGCCCTGCGCGAAACGGTGACCGAGCTACTCGGCATGGACGAGCCGCGCAAGCGATTTGCCGCCATGCAATCCGGGCTGGACATTCACTACGACCTTGGCGAGGGACATCCACTGCTCGGGCGCCGCATGCCCGATCTCGATCTGAGCACCGCCACCGGGCCGCTGCGAGTATTCACCCTGCTCCACGACGCCCGGCCGGTGCTCCTCAACTTCGGTGCGCCCGGCGGCTTCGACATCGCGCCATGGGCGGATCGGGTCCAGTTGGTCGACGCCAAATACGTTGGTCCGTGGGAGCTTCCGGCTCTTGGGCCGATCACTGCTCCCACCGCCGTGTTGATCCGGCCCGACGGATATGTGGCTTGGGTAGGAGACCTGACCCAACTGGGGCTCGCTGGCGCGCTAACCACTTGGTTCGGACCGCCTACTAGGGCATAGCGCACCAGCTTCCAAAATCATTCCGTGCGGAATTCTTAGGATAATGTCCTAGGTGCGAAGGGCTTTCGAGCAGTCGTAGTGGCTTCGGCGAGCTCCGGTCGTCCCCGGATGCAATTGCGAGCCGGCGACTACGATATCATAGCGCTCCAGCGGAAACGTAGTTATCAGTTTCATCCACGCTGGGGCGCCATTTCTACGCTTTTCTACGCCATACACGTCCAACCGCTGCCGATAGGCGCTCAAATATGCGATCCGTTCAATCGGATGCTTGCCGCCATCCTGCGGCCGCTTCGCTCGGTGGATCTTGAACCTTCAGGCTTTCGCTCTGGCCGCCAGCCAGCGGTCGAACCAGACCAGAGCCTCGCCGGCGATGACAAACGCCGCGGCAATCATACCGGCGTCTTCCAGCGTCCGCGGCAAGCCAATCTCGGCGACGTTGATAAAGGGATAGGGGTACCGTCCCTCGAATGCGCCGCGCGCCAAGGCATAGAAAAAGTAGCCAAGCGGATAGAGCGCCCAAAGCAACGGGTCGCGCTATCTGAGCGCACCCTTGCGGACAAATGCGAGCCAGAAAACTGTCACCATGAACGGCGTGGTTTGGTGCAGCAGAATATTGGCAACCTCTGAGCCGGCGGTCAGTTCGCGCAGCCACGCAGCAGAAGCGCATACACGACTCCGACGAGGAGGATGCTGAGCAGCGTCCCGCCGAGGAGCCAAGAGGACTCGAAAGCGGTGCTGCGGAGAGTGACGCCGGTAAACACAATCGCGACCAACAGGTTCGTCGTGATGGTGAAATAGCCGATCAGAGCCCAAAGCGCGCCGGCCCATGACGCCGCCCCGCTCGCGAGAGCGTGAAAGTGAATGGCGATCCGGCCCACGCCGCCAAAGCGATTAGCCCGGCGAGAACTCTCGCCCAGCCGTCTCCGCCTTGCAGTCTAGCCCCGCTCACGGTGCCTATCTCGGGCATGCGAGACATTATAGACGTTGCTCTGCATTTGGGGAATTGGAGGGGCAGGCTCGCGCACGGCGACGGCGGGGCCATACTTCGCGGGCTGCAGGTCGGCGACGGCATCTCGGGCTTGTCCTCAGCCCGTCAAGTCAGGCCGACATCCTGCTGCCTCTGGCATGCGCTGGACCTGTCGGTGGCCACGGCTGGAAGATCACAGCGCTCCGGCGAAGACGTAGTTCTCATCTTCATCCGCGCTGGGGCGCCATTGTCATCATAAAATCAAAAACTTATCGACGTAAAAGCTGCGCGCGGCCTGGGAGGTTTTCAACGCGCAAGCACTGTGTAGCGAATGATCTTGCGCTGACGGGCTCTCCACCGTCGCCTTATCGCCACATGCCCCGCATGCGCGCGCCGACGTCGACGCGGACCTGCCGCGCATCGGGCCGTGTGCTTTGGCTTACGGTGACAACCGGCCAGGTGCAGCATTCGAACAGTTGCAGCAGGCTCGCCGGAATGAAGCGGGTACGCGAGGCATAGACGTGCCGGTCGCCCCGGGCATTCTGACCGTGGGTGAAGAAACGCTGCGGCGTGACGAGATGAAGGCTGTCCTTCGCACGAGTCATGGCGACATAAAGCAGGCGTCGCTCCTCCTCGATGTCGGCCGTCGTGCCGACGCCCAGGTCCGACGGGATGCAGCCGTCGACCGTGTTGAGGACGAACACCGACTTCCATTCCTGCCCTTTGGCGGAGTGTATCGTCGAGAGGATCAGGTAATCCTCGTCCAGATGCGGAACGCCTGATTGGTCGCTTGTCGCATCGGGCGGATCGAGGGTCAGTTCGGTCAGGAAGCGCTCCCGCGACGGATAGCCCGCCGCAATCTGTTCGAGCTGCAACAGATCGGCCTGCCGCATCGTCGCGTCCTCGTGGATGCGCTCGAGATGCGGCTCATACCAGCGGCGGGCCTGTTCTATCTCGGCCGGCCAGCCGGCCTTGCCGGGCCTTAGCTGCTGCAGCACATCGACAAACCCTGTCCAGTCATCGCCGGCGCGCGGCGGAACGGGAATGTTGGCAAGCGCAGTCAGCGGATCGGGCTGATCGGCCATGGCATCGAGCACACGTTGCGCCGATGTCGGGCCGACGCCGGGAAGCAGTTGCATCAGGCGGAAGCCGGCGACGCGATCGCGCGGGTTTTGTGCAAAGCGCAACATCGCCAGCATGTCCTTCACATGTGCGCTGTCGAGGAATTTGAGCCCGCCGAACTTGACGAAGGGGATGTTGCGGCGCGTCAGCTCGACTTCCAGAGGGCCGCTGTGGCTGGAGGTCCGGAACAGCACCGCCTGTTGCTTCAGGGTGGCGCCGACCTCTCGATTTTCCAGAACGTGCTCGACGATGTAGCGCGCCTGTTCGGTTTCGTCGCGAACGGTGACGAGCCGCGGCCGCTCCGCCGACTGGCGCTCGGTCCAGAGATTTTTCGTGAACCGTTCTGCTGCAAGATCGATGACGCCGTTTGCAGCGGCGAGGATTGGCTGCGTCGAGCGGTAATTGCGGTCGAGCGTGATGATTTCGGCCGACGGGCTGAACTCGGTGGGAAAATCGAGGATGTTGCGAACCGACGCCGCACGGAAGGAATAAATCGACTGCGCGTCGTCACCGACGACGGTCATTCCCCGGCCGCCCGGCTTCAGCGCCTTGAGGATCGAGGCTTGGAGGCGGTTGGTGTCCTGATATTCGTCGACCAGGACATGATCGAAACGGCCGCCGATATCGTCGGCAAGGAGCGGATCGCTGACGGTCTGGGCCCAGTAGAGCAGCAGGTCGTCGTAATCGAGAACGTTCTGCGCCTGTTTAGCCTCTACGTAGGCGGCGAACAACTCACGCAATTGCGCGCTCCAGCCGGCGCACCATGGGAAGAAGCTGCCAAGCACCTCGTCGATCGGCAGTTCAGAATTGACGGCGCGGGAGTAGATCGCAAGGCAGGTGCCTTTGGTCGGGAACCGACTTTCCATCTTGGAAAAGCCCAGTTGGTGCCGTGCAAGGTTCATCAGGTCAGCGCTGTCCTCCCGGTCGTGGATGGTGAAGGCGGGATCGAGCCCGATCTGCTCGGCATAATCTCGCAGCAGCCGCGCGCCGATACCGTGAAAAGTGCCGGCCCAGGCCAGCGCATCGGTCATGACGCCGGCATTGGCGCCGAGCACCTGGACACAGATGCGTTCGACGCGGCGGGCCATCTCGCTTGCCGCCCTGCGGGAAAAGGTCATCAGCAGGATACGGCGCGGATCGGCGCCGTTGACGATCAGATGCCCGACGCGATGCGCCAGAGTATTGGTCTTGCCCGAACCTGCGCCTGCGATGATGAGCAGCGGGCCGCCAATCCTGCCGTCGGAAATGCCGACGCCGTGCTCTACGGCACGGCGCTGTTCAGGATTCAGCTTTTCGAGGTAGGCGACGGACATTGATTGCGAATCGGTTGGAGATAACGGACCTTACTGGATCACGTTTCTCGTTTTGTTCGCAATGCCATCCTTCCATAAACAATAGAGGTTCGCCGGTTGCATCGGATGCCGAGCGCCAACCCGCCGCCAGACGCATGCGGTCTGCGCTTCAAGAACGGACTAGGACTTTCAGCGAATCATTCTGATGAATGAGGTCTTTGCGATGGCAGATCGACGCGTTAGGGAAGGAACGTCGGCAGCGAGGGCGCAATCTGCGCGGGAGGCCGGCATCAATCTTTGGATGGCCTCGGTCGAGCGCCAGCCCGCAAACAACAGGCGATAAAGATGATCCGCAATCCGATCCTGCCCGGCTTCAACCCCGACCCGTCGATCTGCCGCGTCGGGCCGGACTACTTCATCGCCACCTCGACCTTCGAATGGTATCCCGGCGTCCAGATCCACCATTCGACCGATCTCGTGAACTGGCGGCTGGTGAAGCGCCCTCTCGATCGCGCCGTCCAGCTCGACATGCGCGGCGCTCCCGATTCCGGCGGCATATGGGCGCCGTGCCTGTCGTATGCCGACGGGCTGTTCTGGCTGGTCTATACTGACGTCAAGCGGCTCGACGGCAATTTCAAGGACGCGCACAACTACATCGTCACGGCGCCATCTATCGAAGGCCCATGGTCGGACCCGGCCTACGTCAATTCGAGCGGCTTCGACCCGTCGCTTTTCCATGACGACGACGGCCGGAAATGGTTCCTCAACATGGTCTGGAACCATATTTCCACCGGCGTCGGCGGCAGCCCCAAGCATCCATCCTTCGCCGGTATCCTCCTGCAGGAATACGACGCGGCTGCGAAGAAGCTCGTCCGACCGGTCAGGAACATCTTTGCCGGTAGCCCGCACGGGCTGGTTGAGGGGCCGCATCTCTTGAAGCGCGACGGCTGGTACTATCTCACCACCGCCGAAGGCGGCACCGGCTACGACCATGCCGTCACCATGGCTCGCTCGCGCGACATCGGCGGTCCGTACGAGCTTCACCCCGACACTCACCTCATCACCTCGAAGGATGCGCCCGAGGCCGTGCTGCAGCGCTCCGGCCACGGCCAGATCGTCGAGACGCCGGAAGGCGCGGTGTATCACACGCATCTCTGCTCGCGCCCCTTGCCGGGAGTGCGGCGCTCGCCGCTCGGCCGCGAGACGGCAATCCAGAAGTGCGTGTGGGGCGAGGACGGCTGGCTGCGGCTCGAGAAGGACGGACTCGTGCCGGAGCTCGAGGTGCCGGCGCCGGCCGCGGTTACGAGCAAGCCGCGCCCGGAAACGATCCGCTATGATTTCGAAGGTGCTGCGCTGCCGCTCGACTTTCAGTGGCTGCGCACGCCCTATCCCGAGCGGCTTTTCTCGCTGTCCGAAAAGCCCGGCGCGCTGCGCCTATTCGGGCGCGAATCGATTGGCAGCTGGTACGATCAGGCGCTGGTCGCGCGGCGTCAGGAGGATTTCTCTTTCCGCGCCGAAACCGAACTCGCCTTTGCGCCGGAGAATTTTCAGCAGGCGGCCGGGCTGACGCATTACTACAACCGCCACAAGTTCCATTTCCTGGCCGTCACGCATGACGCGCGCCGCGGTCGCGTGCTCACCATCCTGTCCTGCCCCGGCGACTGGCCGAACGGCAAGCTGGACTTTCCACTCGCCGATCCGCTGCCGCTCCGTGCCGACGGTCCGGTCGACCTCGCGGCGGAAGTGGCCGGCGAAGCGCTGCAGTTCTGGTATCGCGACGGCGGCGACTGGGCGAGGGCCGGACCGGTGCTGGACGCCAGCGTCATCTCCGACGAGGGCGGCCGCGGCGAGCACGGCTCCTTCACCGGCGCCTTCGTCGGCATGGCCGCTTTCGACACCAGCGGCTCGGGGATACCGGCCGATTTCGATTATTTCAGCTATACCAGGCGCGAAGGGTGAAGCGGCGGGATCGCTCCCGCCGCCACTGCCGCGCGTGAGCCGCGAGCATTCAATGCCCGCTTTTGGCTGAGATCGCAGGCGAAGGGCGTGTTGCGAGCGCACGGCTTCCAACGCCGATGGCGAGCGCAACGACGATCAGTGAGCCCGCGACTGCGAAGGTGATGCGCGTGCCAGTGGCAACGGCCTCGGGACGTGCCGTCGTGATGTCGTTCGTCGCCGATGCGAACGCGAACACAGCGCCCATAACGGATGCGCCGGTAATGAGCCCGAGATTGCGCGAAAGGTTGAGCATGCCGGAAATGACGCCTCGCTGGTCCGGGCGGATATCCGTCATGACGGCGGTGTTGTTGGCCGTCTGGAACAGCGCATAGCCGGCGGTTATGACGACGATGGGGGCGATGTAGCCGGGGATGCCTGATGTCGACGGCATCATGGACAGAATGAAGGAACCGGCCGCTATTCCGATAAGCCCGACGACGGTCATGCGCCCAGCGCCAAAACGGTCCGCAATGCGGCCGGCTGGCACGCCGGTCAGCGCGACGACAAGCGGACCGACCGATAAGACTATCCCAACGAGAGCCGCGTCGAGTCCGAGTGCACGAGAGAGATAGAATGGCCCGACTACCAAGGTCGCCATCATCACCGTCGAGACCAGGGCGCTCGTGGCGAGGCTCGCACTTAAGCTTGGATCGCGGAACATCGGCAATTGGATCAAAGGCGATGCCGCTCTCGCCTCGGCGAGTACGAAGAGACCGGTCCCGAAAACGGCAGCCAGCAGCAGAGCCATGTTGAGCGGACCGAAACTGCCGCGCCCAATCGTCATGGCGAGCGCATAGGCGCCAAGCGTCAGCGCAAGCAGCAGCGTGCCTACAGTATCGAAGCTGGGCCGACCGTTCTTCGGCTTCCGGCGATCACCGGGCAAATAACGATAGGCGAGAAAGAACGCCAGAAGACCCAGCGGGACGTTGACGAGGAAGATCGCCTGCCAGCCGGCCCCGGCGATCAGAACGCCGCCGAGCGACGGGCCGAGGGCGGTGCCGATTGCGGACATGGTTCCGAGCAGCCCCATGGCACTGCCGGTCCTTTCCTTTGGAACCGTCTCGCCGACAAACGCCATGGTCAGCGCCATCATGACGGCCGCTCCGAGGCCCTGCGCCGCGCGGGCGGCAATCAGCATCGAGAGCGTGGGCGCGATGCCGCACAGGACCGAGGCCGCCGTGAACAGCAAGATTCCGGCCAACAGCAGCCGTCGGCGGCCGGTGATGTCGCCGAGCCGGCCCACGCTGACGATCAGGGTGGTGATGGCGAGAAGATAAGCCAGCACGATCCACTGGACTTCCTGGAAGGAAGCGTCGAACGCCTGCGCCATCGTCGGCAAGCCGACATTGGCGATGCTGGTGCCGAGCGAGGACAGCAACGTGGAGAGCGAAAGGCCGGCGAGCGCCCACCGGACCGAAGGCGCCCGTTCCGCGCTTCCGGCTACTGCCTCATCTAGTCCTGCAATAATCGGCTTCAACATGGACCCCGTTCTCCGGCGGCTCCCGAAACGGAGCTGCCGGAGACATAATCCTTTGCCTGACGTGGCGGAACGCGCATCATTTGCATTTTATTCGTGCGTTTGACGCCACATCACGATCGAGCCGTGCTATGGCCAATGCATGTCGAGCCCCGATCTCAATCTGCTTGTCACCCTTGATGTGCTGCTCGCGGAAGGCAGCGTTGCGCGCGCAGCAAAACGATTGCGGCTCAGCCCGTCTGCGATGAGCCGGGCGCTGGCGCGATTGCGTGAGACGACGGGCGATCCGCTGCTGGTCAGGGCCGGACGCGGTCTCGTTCTCACGCCCCGAGCGCTCGAACTCCGCGAGAAGGTCGGTCAGCTCGTCGAGGACGCGGAAGCGGTTCTACGGCCTGCCGAGAAGCTCAACCTCAAACAGCTCGTCCGAACCTTCACGCTGCGGACCAGCGAAGGCTTTGTGGAGAACTTCGGACCGGACCTCATTGCCCGCCTCGATGCAGAGGCTCCCGGCGTTCGGCTGTGCTTCGTGCAGAAATCGGACAAGGACAGCGCGTCCCTTCGCGACGGGACCGTCGATCTGGAAACCGGCGTCGTGGGGGAGACGACGGGTCCGGAGGTACGAGCGCAAGGCTTGTTCCGGGACCGTTTCGTTGGCGTCGTGCGAATGGGACATCCGCTGAGCCAAGGTGAGATCACGCCCGCCCGCTATGCGGCCGGCAAGCACGTTCTCGTCTCGCGGCGGGGCCTCGACAAGGGACCGATCGATATTGATGAAGCCCTGAAGGCTTTCGGACTGGAGCGGGAGATCGTCACGATCGTCGGCGGCTTTTCGACCGCACTGGCTCTTGCCCGGGCCTCGGACCTGATCGCCAGCGTTCCCGAAAGGCACACTGGGAACCTGCGCGCAGGAATGCATAGTTTTGCCCTTCCGGCGCCCCTGCCGGAGATCACGGTTTCATTGCTTTGGCACCCGAGGATGGATGCAGACCCGGCGCATCGTTGGCTGCGCGGCTGCGTTCGAAACGTTTGCGCGGACCAACTAACCTATTCATCGACACGCGCAAAGGCTGACAAAGGCTGAAGTGGTATTGCGCCTTTGCCGGTGCTCAGACAGTCCGGATATTGACAGGCACGCTGTGCGGATCGGAAGCATCCGTAGCGACTTGCGCATCGGTTCCGGCATTGTCGGGTGAAAGCACCGCGCTCTTGAGAAGCTTCGAATACGGGTGTTGCGGGTTGTCGAGCACCGTCCGGGCATCACCGCCCTCCACCACACGGCCCTTCTGCATGATGATGATGCGGTCGCTGATGTGGTAGGCGGTGGCGAGGTCGTGGGTGATGTAGACGATCGACACGCCGAGTTCGTCGCGAAGCGCCTTGAACAGTTCGACGATGGACATCCTGAGCGACGCGTCGACCATCGAAACGGGTTCGTCGGCAACGAGCAATGCAGGACCGGAGATCAGCGCGCGGGCGATCGCGGTGCGCTGCAACTGGCCGCCGGAAAGTTCGTGGGGAAAGCGCCCGCGCACCTCCGTCAGCGACAGACCGACCTTGCGCAGCGCCTCGTCGCACACCCGGTCCACGTCCCTGCGTCCGACGCCCGCCAGCCGTCGGGCCGTGGCGTAGAGGTAACGGTCGACGCGCTTCAGCGGATTGAAGGCCTCGTACGGGTTCTGGAAGATCGGTTGCACCTGGCGCATGAAATCGAGCCGCGCCCGCCGGCCGCGAATGGTCGCGAGCGCCTTGCCGCGGAAGCGGATCGCGCCCGCGCTAGCCGCAACCATGTTGAGGATCATGCGGGCGAGCGTCGTCTTGCCGCTACCCGACTCGCCGATGATGGCGAAGATTTCCGGCCGCGACGCATCGAGCGCGAAACTCACCCCGTCGACGGCGTTGAAGGTTTTGCGCGCTAGCAGCCCGCCCGTCGCGTAGCTCTTCGTCACCCCCTCGAGGTTCAGCAGATCGCCCGTCATTGAACGAGCCCGGTCCGTTGTTTCGCGGTTGCCGCGAACACGCCGTCCGGTCGGACAGCGGGACTTACTGCGTGGCAGGCGACGCGATGGCGAGGATCGATGCTGACCAGTTCGGGATGCGTCTCGCGGCAGATGTCCATGGCGAGCGGGCAGCGCGGGTGAAACCGGCAGCCGCTCGGCGGCTCCGCCAGACTGGGTGGCGCGCCGGTGAGCGCACGCTTGGCCGAGAGGTCGCCGATCCGCGGCAGACTGGCGATGAGATGCTGCGTATAGGGGTGCTTCGGGCTCCTGAAAATCTCAGCCGTCGGCGCCTCCTCCACGAGGCGCCCGGCGTACATGATGCCGAGGCGGTCGGAGATGTTGGCGTGGACGGCCATGTCGTGGGTGACGAAGATCATCGACGAGCCGATCTCCCGCTGCGCCTCGCGGATCAGCTCGAGAACGCTTTTCTGCACGACCACGTCGAGCGCCGTCGTCGGTTCGTCGGCGATGATGAAATCGGGCCGGCAGACGGTGGCAAGCGCAATCGCGATGCGCTGGCGCATGCCGCCCGAAAGTTCGTGAGGATAGGCGTCGAGCACGCCCGGCGCGAGCTGGAGACGCTCCAGATGCGCGACGATTGCCGCGAAGAATTGCTGCTTCCGCAGGTCCATGTGGGGAAGCGCGAAATCGATGAAGGATTCGCGCACACGCCGAACCGGATTGAGCACGTTCATCGAGCCTTGCGGGATATAGGAGAGGTGGCGCCAGCGGATCGACGACAGCGCCGCGCTGTCGAGCTTGTATATGTCGCGATCGAGGAAGCTGTAGCGGATCGAGCCGCCGACGACGGTGAGCGGCGGCCGGATCGCCGCGGCGATGGTCTTGATGAAGGTGGTCTTGCCGGAACTCGATTCGCCGGCGAGGCCGTAGATCTCGTTCCTGCCGACCCGCAGCGAAATGTCGTCGACCGCGCGCACCTCGCGCTGCGTGCCGAAATACTTCATAACGTAGTAGGCGCGAAGATTCTTGACGTCGAGCATGACGTCCCCCGACCCGTTCGCGCGCGGCCGCGCGTTCATGCCTGGCCTCCCATGCGGGTCAGGCGGCTTCTCGGATCGATGTATTCGTTCATCGAGACGGAGAGCAGGTAGAGCCCGAGGAAGGTCATGATGACCAGGACGACGGGGAAAAGATCCACCACCAGACGCCGGCGACCATCGCCGTGTGCTGGTTGGCCCAGTAGATCATCGTGCCGATCGTCGGCGTCTCGATATTGGTGAAGCCGATCACCGAAAGCGTCACTTCCAGGCCGATCGACCAGTTCATGTTGTTGAGCGTGGTCGAGAAGACGATAGGAAGAACATAGGGCAGATGCTCTTCCACGAGGATTTGCCTGGTGCTCATGCCGGAGAAGACGCTCATCGCGGTAAATTCGCGCGTCCTGAGGCTGAGCGCCACCGAGCGGATGAGCCGCGCGTCGTACGGCCAGCCGAGCGACGCCATCGCGATGGCCAGCATCGGCCACGACATGTTGTCGCGCATCATGAAGAAGAACAGCACCAGGATGGGAAACAGCGGGATCACGACGAAGGTGTCGTTGATCGTCATCAGGATGCGATCGGTTACGCCGCCGGCATAGCCGGCGACCAGCCCGATCAGCAGCGACAGGATTCGGCTCATCAGGGCGACGGAAAGGCCGAACAGCAGCGAATTGCGGATGGCGAGCGTCAGCTGCCAGAACACGTCCTGCCCGCGCGAATTGGTGCCGAACGGATAGGCCCATGACGGCGGCACGTCCGGAGCGACGACGTAGCTGTCCATCGGCGGATAGGGCGAGAAGAACGAGGCGGCCGCGAAGCCGAAAACGATCAGGATCAGGATCGCGCCGAGGGCGAATTCGAGATTGTAGCGGAAGAGGTCGCGAACGGTCTTCAGCATCAGGTCACCCCTGCGCCACACGCGGGTCGAGCAATGGATAGATGATGTCGATGACCAGGATCGCCGAGGCCACCGCGATGATCGAGACGGATGTGATGCCGAGCACCAGGCTGTAGTCGCCAGCATTCACGGCCCGGACCAGCAGCGTACCCATGCCGGGGTAGCCGAACACGAATTCGGTGATGATCGCGCCGTTGAAGATGGCGCCGAGCGACAGCGCGAGGCCGGTCAACTGCGGCGAAAGCGCATTGCGCATGACGTAGGAGAACAGGATGCGGCGGCGATCGACGCCGCCGAGCTCGGCATAGGTGACGTAATCCTCCGTCACGATGTTGGAGACGAGCGAGCGCATGCCGATGAACCACGCGCCCAGCCCGACCAGCACGAGCGACAGCGCGGGCAGGATAGAATGCTTGATGATGCTGCCGGCGAAGGCAAAGCCTTGCCGGTCGATGTTCATCTCGGCGCCGCCGCTGATCGGAAGGACCGGCCAGAGGAAGCCGAAGACGACGAGAAGAATGAAGGCGACGATGTAATAGGGGATAGGCTGGAGGCTCATGGCCAGGATGCCCAGGGCCTTGAGCAGGCTATTCTTGCGATAGTAGCCGGCCAGGCCGCCGAGAAAATTGCCGACAATCCAGGCGATAAGCGTCGAGCAGACGAGCAGGCCGAGCGTCCATGGCAGCGCCTGCCAGATCAGCGTCGAGACCGGCGTCGGGAACGCCGACAGCGACGGCCCGAAATCGCCCGTCGCCATGCGCCTCCAGAAGGAGACGTACTGCTCCCAGGCCGAGCCTTCGAGGCCATAGAGCTCGCGCAGCGTCTTTCGCATCACCTCGACCATCTCTGGGCTGGACTGGCCGAACATGGTGACGGAGCTGATCGCCTGCTCGACGGGATCGACCGGCGTGAGGTGGGTGATGAGATAGGCGATGTTGATGCCGATGAAGACGACCAGTATGAATTGCGCGAAGCGTCTGACGAGATAGAGCGCGTAGGTTCTCATCGCTTCGACCGTGCCGCGGCTTGTATCATGTCATCTCGCACCTTTTCGCGAGCGAGGGGGGGAGTGCCGCCTCGCTCGCCTGTCCGCCGCTACTGGGCCTTTGCGGGCTTCAGCCTGACGAACATGTATTTGGTGTTCGCCCAGTTCGAGACCGGGTTGGTGTAGGGATCGTCCGCGCTCGGATATCCCGTCCAGTAGGTCGTATCCATCATCGTGAACACATTGTACGACATCAGCGGGATAATCGGCATCTCCCGGACCGCGAGCTTGATATATTCCTGGCCGAGCTCCTTCACCTTCGGATCGTCGAAGTCGATCGTGCGGGTCTCCTCGATGATCTTGTCGAGCTCAGGATGCGTCCAGCGCTGGCGGTTGCGCGGCGGCTGGCGTTCGCCCCTCGGCTTCAGGAATTCCGAGTGCCAGCTGTCGAGGAAGAAGGACAGGTCGGGGTGGCCGCCCCAGGTCTCCACGCTCCAGGCGATCGCGGCCTCGAAGTCGCCCGATTCGACGCGCGGGAAGAAGTCCGACGGGTAGGCCTGCGTCTTGGCGTCGATGCCGAACTGACGCCATTGCTGCACGATCATCGTGCCGGCGCGCGTCATGACCGGCCGCTGGTCGCCCTCGACCAGAAGCGTGATCGAGAAGGGCGTGCCGTCCGGCTTCATCCATTGATCGCCCTGCTTGGTGAAGCCGGCGCGCTCCAGAAGCTGGGTGGCGGCCTCCGGGTTAGGCTTCCACCAGCCGCGGCCGATGGCGTTCGCGATTTCCTTGGGATCGGTCGGGATTTGCTCGCCCATCGACGGCCGCAGCATTTCGGCGATCTGCTGGCCGACGGTCGGATCGTAAGGCTTGTATTTCTGCTTGCCGGTGTCGATCTCGAAATCGGTCAGCCACTGCTCCAGCGGATCGAAATAATACTCGCCGAAAAGGCCCGTCGGCGGAACGCCGATCGCCGAGATCGTCGCCGCGCCGCGGTAGGAGGCCATCGACACCGCCTTGATGTCGATCAGCAGCGCCAGCGCCCAGCGCACGTCGGCATTCTGGAACGGCTCGACCTGATGGTTGAACATGACCGCCGGAAGTGTCGGATCGGGATGGGCGTAGGGGAAGCCCTTGAACCAGCCCTGCGAGGTCGGCGACTGCTTGATCAGCGTGAACACGCCCTCGGGCGAAGTATCGTGGATGATGTCGAGCTGGTGGTTGAGCTGCAGGATGACGCGCTTGTCGGGCGGGCCCGGATCGATATAGGCGGCGTATTTCGGGCCTGGTTCGCCATGCCGGGCGAGCGACGTGCGCTGCCAGTCCTCGCGCTTCTCCCAGATATACCATTTGCCGTTCGGGTCGAAGCTGTGAAGCTTGTAGGGACCGATCGTGACCGGCGGGTTGAAGTCGAACTTGGTCGGGTCTTCCACCTTTTCGAACACATGCTTCGGCATGATCCAGGCTGCGTTCCAGCGCACCGTGAAGGTGGCGTGGAAGCGGGAATTGGGCCGCTTCAGCTTGAACACCACGGTGCGCTTGTCCGGCGCAGTCACGGTGTCGACGCTCGCCAGGAAGACCGGGCCCCAGATCATGCCGGGGTTCTTCATCTGCGTCTGGACCGTAAAGACGACATCGTCGGCGGTGAACTCCACGCCGTCGCTCCAATGGATGCCGTCCCGGAGCTTGACCGTCATCTCGGTGAAATCGGCATTGTATTGCGGCTTGTCGGCGGCGAGCGAGTTGTCCCAGACGCCGTCAAGCCCGGCATCGGGATCGATGTACCAGAGCGTATCCATGCCGAGCTGCTGCAGCCCGTTGGAGTTGCCGCCGCGCGCGACCATCCAGATGTTGAACCAGGGCGGGTTGGTGATCGTGCCCTGCGGGTTTTCGATGATGATGGTCTCTTCGCGCGGCAGGTTCGAGATGCCTTGAGCAAGCGCGGATGTTGCTACCAACCACGCGCTCGCGAAGAACGCCAGGACTCGCATGATGCGCATCGTCATTCCTCCCTGTGCCAGTCGCACCGGTGATGCGATGGCTTGTTGTCGTTGGGGAAGGAGGCTAACCCGGGGACCATAGCTGGTCAATAGAACCTGATACATATCGTAATGTATGATATGAACTCAAGTTGCGCCCCCGGATTGTTGCTTCCTTCCTTTCGAGTGCCGCCGTGCGGGTCCGCCGAAGGCGCATCGCACGGCGAGGAAAAAATCACACCGACAGCCGGATGAGATTGTAGGAGCGCGGCTTGAGGCGACACAGAACCCGGGCGTCCTCGACCACCGAGCCGTTCTGCAATTGCGGTTTCACCACATCCGGTGCGTCGGCGCTGTTCACCGCCTTCAGGTCCGGATGATGGATGAGGATGTGCTCAATCAGCCTGGCCGACGGAAAGCCTGCAAGGTCGACCGTGAGTTCGGTTTCCTCGTCCGGATGCTTGTTGACAACAAAAAGCGCGACCGTGCCGGCTGCCTGATTGTGCACCGCTGCGACGTCGATATACGGCACGTCGTCGGCCGCCTTGGCATCGTAGCGCGGCGCGTCGACCGCGACGGCCAGGCTTTCGCCGCGCCCATGGCGCGAGGCGAGCAGGTAGGGATAGTAGATCGTATGCCGGAAGGCGCGCCCGCCGCGTTCGGTGGTGATCGGGGCGATGGCGTTGACGAGCTGCGCGATGCAGGCGATCCGCACGCGGTCGGCGCGGCGGATGAAGGTGTTGAGAATGCAGCCGACGACGAGCACATCCTCGAAATTATAGACCTCCTCGAGCAGGGCCGGCGCCGCCGGCCAATCCCAGTTCTTGAAATTGTCATTGTCCTGGCGGCGGCAGTGATACCAGACGTTCCACTCGTCGAAGGAGATGTAGATGTCCTTCTTTGACCGTTTCTTGGCCTTCACATAGTCGATCACGCCGCTCACCGTCTGGATGTAGCGGTCGAGGATCACGGGCTTGGCGAGGAAATTGAGGTAGTCGTCCTCGTAATTCTCGAAATACATGTGCAGCGACAGGTAATCGACATTGTCGTAGCATTCGTCGAGCACGTCGGCTTCCCATTGCGGGTAGGTCGGCATGAACGAGTGGGAGCTGCCGCAGGCGACGAGCTGCAGCGTCGGGTCGAACGCCTTCATCGCCTTCGCCGTCTCGTTGGCGATGCGGCCGTATTCGTAGGCGGTCTTGTGCCCGACCTGCCACGGCCCGTCCATCTCGTTGCCGAGGCACCACAGGCGCACGTCATACGGTTCGCGCCGGCCGTTCTTGATGCGCAGGTCGCTCCAGCGGCTGCCGCCCGGGTGATTGCAGTATTCGAGCAGCCCGCGCGCTTCGTCGAGACCGCGCGAGCCGAGATTGACGGCGAGCATCAGCTCCGTGCCCGCCGCCTCGCACCATGCCGCGAATTCGTCGATGCCGACCTCATTGGTTTCCTTTGTTCGCCAGGCATAGTCGAGCGTGACGGGGCGGCTCTCCTTCGGCCCGATCCCGTCCTCCCAATTATAGGCGGAGACGAAGTTGCCGCCGGGATAGCGAGTGACCGGGACATTTAGCTCCCGCACCATCTCGATCACGTCGCGGCGGAACCCGTGCTCGTCGGCGGACGGATGACCGGGCTCGTAGATGCCGGTGTATATCGCCCGCCCGAGATGCTCCAGGAACGCGCCGTAGACGCGGTCGTCAATCCGGCCGATGCGGAATTCCTTGTGGACGACAGCTTTCGCCTTCATCGCGTTCCCCTGACTGTATCAAATATTCGGATATGTACCCGCAATATCTGATCCTGAACAGGGTGGGTGAGTCAACCCGGAAAACAGGGCGTCGAACCGAGCGGCCGGCGCCTTCCGCGAGTTCAGACGGCAGCGCTGCCGCGTTCGGATTCCCGCCGGATGTGCAGGCGCAGGATGATGTCCTGATCGTGATTGCCGAAACCCTTGCCGAAGATGTTCACACCGCCCGGATGCTCGGCGTGTTCGTCGATGCCGACACGCAGGCGGATGGAATGGTGCTCGGCGAGGTGAAGCTGGTCGAGCGTCACGTCCGAGGTCTTTTCGCCGTCGAGATAGCTGCCATCGGCGGTGATCTTCCACGTCTTCAGGTGACCGTATTGCGAGCCTTCGAGCTTCCACCAGCGCGGCGTGTAGATGCCGCGCTTGTCGCCGAAATCGCCGGGCGAGGTCCAGGTGCCGACCAGCACGTCATTTACCCACACGCTTATGTCCGAAGGCCAGTTGGCGTTCGTCCCCGGCACTTCGGAGGAGAGTTCCATGCTAAACTCGAGCGCCTCGACCTCGGCCTTTAGCACCTTTGCGTTGTTCGGAAACTTGTATTCGACATGGCCGCGCTCGAACCAGATCAGCCCCGCCTTCATCCGGTCTGGATCGAGGAAGAAATCGGGCACATCGAGGAGACCGATGATGGCTTCGCTCGAACACAGACCGCAGGGCGGCGATACATTGCAGTTGGTGTAGAGACCGAGCGGCATCGAGAGCTCGATCACGTTCGACCTGGTCTTGAGATCGTAGTCGTCGAAGCGCAGCACGATCTCGTCGAAACGCGCCGCGCAAATCTTCTGCTGGCCTTTGGTCGCCTTCACCGTTTCGGTGCGGATGAGATCACAGCTTTCCAGCACCTGAACGTTGGTCGCGACCGTCGATTGCGGCAGCGACAGTGCGTCGCTGATCTCGTTGACGTTTAGCGGTCCACGCGAATGAAGCAGCTTGAGGATGCTGATCCGCACGGGGGAGGAAAGACCCCTCAGCACCTCCAGCCCGTCCTCGGCATTGATCGTCAGGAAGTTGCGGTTGTTCTTGAGTGGGAGGTCCATGGCGCGTCCAGGCCGCTCGGGCGACCGTATCAGAAGTTCTGATGCATACCAGAAAATACCAATCCTTCAAGATCGACGCCTGTTGCAGGCCATGCAGCCGGCGGCGGCAGCATTTGCCGATATTCGAGTCTCGATCGTGCGGCATGGCCTCCCGAAGGCCATTGGCGCCTTCACAAATTACGTTGCATTCTGAAAATATAGAACGTAGAAAATGTCATATGTGAAAAAATGCACGAAAAACATTTGCTTTTCGAAAGAAAGTCGCTTGCGGGAACATCTAGATCAAACGGATAGAAGGCTGGTCAAGCTGCTGTCGCAAGATGCGCAAGCTGGCGTCAATCGCCTTGCCGAGAAAATGGCGATATCCGTACCGACGGTGCGTTCGCGCCTTCGCAATTTGCTCGACCGGAACCTGGTCAAGATCGTCGGACTGCTCAACCTCACTGAGCGTCCTGAATTGATCTCGGCCATCGTCGGCATCAATGCCCAAGGACGCGGGCGCGCTCTCGAAATCGCACGGCGGATTGCCGAACTGCCGTTTGTAAACTCCGCGTCGGTGGTCACCGGTCGCTTCGACATCATCGTCGACGTGACTGTCGCCGGCGACATCGCAGACCTCTACCGCATCACCAGCGAGCTGATTCCGGGGGTCGGCGAATTGGGCGAAATCGTGCGCAGCGAGACCTTCGTGGTCATGGCGTCGTGCAACAGATGGGTCAGCCTGCCGGATGGCTGCTGGTCGGACGGGGTCGAGCCGCCCGCGCGCAAGGAGCCCGCATGAAAATTGCCGTTCTGGGCGGCCTTGGCCTGCAGGGGAGGGCGGCGATCGCCGATCTCGCTGCCAGTGCAGACGTCGAAGAAATAATTTGTGTCGATACCGCGCCGGACGGCGCCGCACGGCTTGGCGGCCTGGCCGATCTCGGACGCGTCCGTTTTGTCGTCCCCGAAGGGCCGACCCGGACGGCGCTCGCCAAAGTAATGCGAGACGTCGACGCCGTGATCGATCTCATGCCGCTGCCGCTGATGCGTGACGCGGTTCTTGCGGCCATTGAGACGCGCACGCCGCTCGTCACGACAAATTATGCCAAATCCATTGCCGATCTCGCTCCGGCGGCGGAAGAGGCTGGCGTCCCGATCATGACGGAATGCGGTCTCGATCCGGGCATCGACCTCGTACTGTATGCGCGCGCCGCGCGGCAGTTCGACACCATAACGGTGATCGATTCCTACTGCGGCGGCATCCCCGAGCCGAAGGCGAGGACGGAGCCGCTGTCGTACAAGGTGAGCTGGAATCTCGACATGGTCCTGATGAGCCAGAACCGCGCCAGCGTCCTAGTCGAGGACGGCGAGCGGGTCGAGGTTTCGGCCGGCGAGCAACACGACAATCGGTTCATCCATGAAATTTCCGTCGACGGCCTTGGCATGCTCGAGGCGTTCCCGAACGGCGATGCGCCCCGTTACGCGGCTATGCTTGACGCCGCTGGCGGACTGCAGCGCACCGGCCGCTACTCCTTGCGCTGGCCGGGCTGGTCCGCGTTCTGGGCGCCGCTGAAGGAACTCGGCTTTCTCTCGGAAGCCCCGGTGCCGGGTCTGCCCGCAAGTGTCAGTCCGAGGGAGTTCCTCGGCAGGCTGCTCGGCCCGCAGCTGCAATACGGCGCCGACGAAAAAGATCTGTGCGTAATGCGCAATGTCTTCCGCGGCGTCGAAGGCGGTCGACGCAAGACGGTGACGTCGGACTTGGTCATAGAGCGCGACCTGAAATCCGGCCTGTTCGGCATGAGCCTTGGCGTGGGGTACCCAGCAAGCATCGTCTCGCAAATGCTGGCGCGGCGCGAGATCGCGCAGCCGGGCTTGCTCAACCCGATGACGCACGTGCCCGACGGACGATTTCTGGACGAACTGGCAAGGCGGAATATCCACGTGTCCGAAACAGTCACGTGGGATTCCTAGAGCAGGAAGAGATTTTCGGGCGAGCGATCGGCAAAATGGCGGACGCCGCCGAAAAGAAGGCCCAAGAGGGGCGGGACATAACCGAAACAAGGAGGAACACCCAATGAAGATTGCCAATCTGTTCGTTGCAGGCCTTGCGCTGCTGAGTATCACTGGTGTTGCAAGCGCCGGGACACTTGACGATATTACGGCGCGAGGAGAGCTGCGTGTCGCGGTACAGACCCAGGGGCCCCCGTTCTCCATGATCGATGCTGCGGGCGCGCGCACCGGCAGCGCCGTCGAACTCGCTGAGCTGATGGCGACGGAGATGGGCGTAAAGATCGTTTTTCTGGATTTTGACTGGGACGGTCTGATCCCGGCGCTCATGTCCGGCAAGGCCGACCTTCTGGTCGCCGATATGACGCCGACCCTGCCGCGAGCGATGAAGGTCGCCTTCACCAAGCCGTTCATGTTCACGGGCAGCACCGTCTTCACCAAGGCCGGCGGCAAGTTCGGTTCGACTGAATCCTGCGGAGCGGCCGGAACGAAGATCGCCGTGCTGCTTGGCGCTACGGGTGAGAAGGAGGCGAAGAAGGCCTTCCCGGAAGCCGACATCAAGAGCTACAAGGGCGGCGGCCCGCTCCTGCTCGACGCGGTCAACAACGGTCAGGCTGATTGCGGCGTCAACGATGTCTCGGCGGTCAAGGGCCAGTCGACCGCATATCCGGCAGGGACATTCACCATCATGCCGGAAATGCTGTCGAAGGAGCCGCTCGCCTTTGCCACGCGCTACGATTCGCAGGACCTTCTGATCTGGATGAACCTCTTCCTCGATCAGGTCGCGCTCGACGGCCGTCTGCAGACGAACCTCGATTACTGGGTCAATTCGGACGACTGGAAGAAAGACCACTAAGCGACAATAGGCTCGGGCGGTTTCGCGCGGTCTTCGGATCGTAGATTCCGTCCGCGCCGTTCGCGCCACGCCCTTCGAACAGGTCACCCGACAGATCGTCTAGATATGCTCGAAAACTTCAGCTTCCGCACCATTGTCGAGTACCTGCCCCTGTTCGGGCAGGGCCTCGTCGCGACGGTGTGGTTGTCGCTGATCTCCTTTGCCGGAGCGCTGGCCGTCGGGATCGTTCTCTGTGCAATGAACCTGCAGCGCGAACGGTTTCTGCAGGTCCCGGCGAAAATCTACATCGACGTCATCCGTGCGACGCCCCTGCTGGTGCAGCTCTATTTTCTCTATTTCGGCCTGCCCCGGCTCGGTATCGTCCTGCCGGAACTCGTCGTCGGCATCCTCGCTCTATCGCTGAACAGCGGCGCTTACATCGCCGAAATCATTCGGGCCGGCATTTTGTCGATCTCGCGCGGTCAGATCGAGGCCGGGGTTGCCTCGGGTATGACCTATGTCCAGCGAATGCGCCTCGTCATCCTGCCGCAGGCTTTTCGCGTGACCATTCCGCCCCTGCTCGGGCAAGCCATCGTGCTGGTGAAGGATTCCGCGCTGCTATCCCTGATCTCGGTTGCGGAACTGACACGTGCCGGCCAGCTTCTCGCTTCGGACCGGTTCATGCCGGCCGAAGGTTTCATCACCACGGCGGCGTGCTACCTCGTGCTTTATTACGGTCTCAAGGGGCTTGCGGCACTTTCCGAGGGCTGGCTCGGCTTGCGGCCGGTGAGGAGCCGCGCGTGATCTGGCAGCAACTCCAAGGCCTCATCGGGAGCTACCCTCTGGCGCTGCGTGGCCTTGGCATGACGGTCATGCTGTCGCTCACCAGCCTCGTGCTGGGCACGCTGATCGGCTTCGGCCTCGGCGTGCTGCGGACGGGCGGCAACCGCCTCATAGCCGCCGCGATCGGCGCCTGGGTCGATCTGATCCGGGGAACGCCGTTCCTGGTGCAGATATTCCTGATCTTCTTCATCCTGCCCGAACTCGGCGTCGAACTCGACGCGTTTACCGCCGGCATCATCGCGCTGACCAACCTTGCCGCGTGTTTCATCTGTGAGATCGTGGCCGCAGGCATCCGCTCGGTACCCACGGGCCAGGTCGAGGCGGCGCTCGCCTCGGGCTTGTCGCGATGGCAGCGAATGCGGCAGGTGGTGCTGCCGCAGGCGATGCGGGTGGTCCTGCCGCCGCTCGTCGGGCAATATGTCCTTCTAATCAAGGATTCCTCGGTCGTCTCCGCCATTGGGCTGACCGATCTCACCAGGGTCGGCTGGCTCGTGGTTCAGCGGGTTCCCAACGGCCTCCTGGTTTTTGCCATCGTCGGCGTTGGCTATTTTCTCGTGTGCTATCCGCTCATCCTGTTCGCACGCCGGCTGGAGCGCCACATGAGCGCCGCGCATGGCGAGGTGAGATTGTGAGCACCGTCCGAGGCCCCATCAAAGAAGGCAGCCAAGCGTGATCGAGTTTCGCGGCGTCAACAAATGGTTCGGATCGCTTCACGTGCTCAAGGACATCACCCTCAGCGTCGAGCCGCGCGAGGTGGTCGTCGTCTGTGGCCCCAGCGGCTCGGGCAAGAGCACCCTAATCCGCTGCATCAACGGCCTTGAAGCGACGCAGGATGGCGATCTCGTCGTCGACGCGCAACGTGTCGGCGCTCCCGCAACCAACATGACGCTGTTGCGCACCGAGATCGGCTTCGTCTTCCAGCAATTCAATCTCTATCCGCACAAGACTGCGCTGGAGAACGTTACGCTGGCTCCTATCCATGTGCGCAAGACGCCCCGCGCCGAGGCGGAGAAAGCCGGGCGCGAGCTGCTCGCCAAGGTCGGGCTCGCCGACAAGTTCAATGCCTATCCGTCGGAACTCTCAGGCGGACAGCAGCAGCGGGTGGCGATCGCCCGCTGCCTTGGCATGCGCCCAAAAATCATGCTGTTTGACGAGCCCACGTCGGCGCTCGATCCCGAAATGATCAGCGAAGTGCTCGACGTCATGGTCGCAGTCGCCGAGGAGGGGATGACCATGATGGTGGTCACCCACGAGATGGGCTTTGCCCGAAAAGTCGCCCAGCGGGTCGTGTTCATGGATCAGGGGGCCATCGTGGAGAGCGGCACGCCGGAGGAATTCTTCTCCGCCCCCCAAACCGACCGCAGCCGCGCCTTCTTGAGCAAAATCCTGCGTCACTGAACAGTGGCGGCCTTGGCGCCGTGCTTTAATCATTCGCCCCGACATGAGGCCGAACTTCCCAGGCTCATGCACCAATGCTGCGTTCGCTGAGTTGAGAAAAAGGCGGCTTTGTGCCTGGTCTCATGTCTGCTCGTCTCCTCAAGCCGTAGGAGCCTGACGCCTTCCGGGTTGGCGACGAAGGAGGCGGCGGGGCGTGCCATCGGCCCGCAAGCTGAAGCCGGGCGCGTTTTGTCGGAGTGAGTGGCAACCATCCGGCGACCGAAAAAAAGCCGCGTCAATCTAGCCGCAACTGGTCGGCCGTTTTGATCGAGAACTGTTCTCGATTGAAAAGTGCCGAAAAAATCACCGGATCACCTTCTTATGTGATATGGTGAAATCCTGGCCCGAAAAATTAACAAAAACAAAGGAGGCCGCGATGAAAGATTATTTTTCATTTCAGCTATTCATGAGAATGTCGACTGCGTTGTTTATTGGTGTTGCCACCTATTCCATGATCTTTGGACATACATGGTAGCGTCAAGCCCTGGGCTTAAACCGTCTCGAGAGGCAGGATCATGGCACTGACATTTCCCAATCTGAGTCGCAGCTACGACGCGACGGGGAAGCGCATCCGCTTTCTTGGCCATGACGGCATGGTTCAGATTTCCTTCTCCGTCGAGATCGATGCGATCTCGAAGAAAACAGCTGAACCCGCCAACGCGGAAATTGACTATTTGGCGGCTTTCGATGCGGTGCGCGGTTTGGTTCACGACATGGCGCGGAATGCCTACTCCCGCGGTCGCAAAAACATGTACGCCCTGACGTCGGCCGATTTCAAATAGCGCCGGCAATATCTGGTAGTGGCGACCGACGTCGTGTCGCGCAGTTTACGTCTTATCGACGGAAGTCGGGAGTTTCTTGCCCTTGCCGGCGCTCCGCTTCTTTTTGGGTTCGACGGGTTTCAAGGCCTCCGCGGCGCGATCCTGCTCCTCCTTGGCGAGGCGCAACTCCCGTAATTTTGCCGTCTTGATAGCCCTGGCTTTTGCTTCCGATTGATATTCGGCGGTCGCCTTGTTTCGTTCAGCAGTTTTCTTTTGGGTCTCGATGAAACGCGACTGTGCCTTTTCCATAATGTTTTGATTTGCATCCGCCATTGCGCAATTCTCCTTCGCGATTAAAAATATCAGACATGGACGTCCTTATGTGAAAATAGGTGTTTTCAATCAGAAATTCAATTTGTAGCTATTTTCATTTTGGCCGGTAATTCTGCAATTTCATACCGAATATCATTTCAACATGTCTGGGAAGCGCGGAGATTTATTTTTAGCACTCCTATCATTCGAGTGCCAAAGGGCCTAATACAAAGGCGCGGCCCACCTATGCGCCGGCCGCAGAAAGAATCCCAAATGAAATTCCGGCCACTTCACGACCGCGTCGTCATCCGACGCGCCGAAGGCGACATCAAATCCAAGGGCGGGATCATCATTCCCGACAATGCGAAGGAAAAGCCACAGGAAGGCGAGGTGATTGCCGTCGGTCCGGGCTCGCGCGACGAAAGCGGCAAGCTGATCCCTCTCGACGTGAAGGCTGGCGACGCTGTCCTGTTCGGCAAATGGTCGGGAACCGAGGTCAAGATCGACGGCGAGGATCTCCTTATCATGAAGGAGGCCGACATCATGGGCATCATCGACAAGGCCGAAGCGGCCAAGAAAGCTGCCTGACCGGGCGACTTCCCGCTCTCCTCATTTCAAGACTGAACTGGACGAAAATCATGTCTGCCAAGGAAATCAAATTCGCCACCGACGCTCGCGACCGCATGCTGCGCGGCGTCGAAATCCTGAACAACGCCGTCAAGGTGACGCTCGGTCCCAAGGGCCGCAATGTCATCATCGACAAGGCCTATGGCGCGCCGCGCATCACCAAGGATGGCGTCACCGTCGCCAAGGAGATCGAGCTTTCCGACAAGTTCGAGAACATGGGCGCGCAAATGGTGCGCGAAGTGGCCTCGAAGACCAATGACCTGGCCGGGGACGGCACCACGACCGCAACTGTCCTCGCCGCCTCCATTCTTCGCGAAGGTGCAAAGCTCGTTGCCGCCGGCATGAACCCGATGGATTTGAAGCGCGGCATCGACCTTGCCGTGGCCGCCGTCGTGAAGGACATCCAGGCCCGGTCCAAAAAAGTGAAATCATCGGACGAGATCGCCCAGGTCGGCACGATCGCCGCCAATGGCGACGCGTCCGTCGGTGCGATGATCGCCAAGGCGATGAAGAAAGTCGGCAACGAAGGTGTCATCACCGTCGAGGAGGCCAAGACCGCCGAGACTGAGCTCGAGGTCGTCGAGGGCATGCAGTTCGATCGCGGCTATCTTTCGCCTTACTTCGTGACCAACGCCGAGAAGATGCGGGTTGAACTGGAGGATCCGTACATTCTCCTGCACGAGAAGAAGCTGGGCAGTCTGCAGGGTTTGCTGCCGATCCTCGAAGCCGTGGTGCAGAGCGGCAAACCGCTGCTGATCATCTCCGAGGACGTTGAAGGCGAGGCCTTGGCTACGCTGGTCGTCAACAAGCTGCGCGGCGGCCTCAAGGTCGCGGCGGTCAAGGCGCCGGGCTTCGGCGATCGCCGCAAGGCCATGCTGGAGGACATCGCGATCCTGACCGGCGGTCAGTTGATCTCGGAGGATCTCGGCATCAAGCTCGAGAACGTCACGATCGACATGCTCGGGCGGACAAAGCGCGTGCTCATCGAAAAGGACACGACCACGCTCATCGACGGCTCTGGTGAAAAGAAAGACATCTCGGCGCGTGTCCAGCAGATCAAGGCGCAGATCGAGGAAACCACCTCGGACTACGACAAGGAGAAGCTGCAGGAGCGGCTGGCGAAGCTTGCAGGCGGCGTGGCGGTCATCCGCGTCGGCGGCGCGACCGAGACGGAAGTCAAGGAAAAGAAGGACCGCATCGACGATGCGCTGAACGCAACCCGCGCAGCCGTGGAAGAGGGCATCGTCGCCGGGGGCGGCGTGGCCCTTCTGCGGGCCAAGGCGGCTCTGACCGAGCTAACCGGAAGCAATGCCGACGTGACGGCGGGTATTTCGATTGTCTTGAAAGCGCTCGAAGCGCCCATTCGCCAAATCGCCGAAAATGCCGGCGTTGAAGGCTCGGTCGTCGTCGGCAAGCTGATGGCCGGAAAGGATTCCGACCAGGGGTTCAACGCGCAGACGGAAGCCTACGTCGACATGATCAAAGCCGGCATCGTCGATCCGGCCAAGGTCGTGCGCACCGCGCTGCAGGACGCGGGCTCCATAGCCGCGCTCCTTATTACCGCCGAAGCCATGATTGCGGATGTCCCGCCGAAGGACGCGCCCGCTGCCGGCAACGGCGGCGGCATGGGCTACTAAGCAGTGCCTGAACGCCCGGCCGCAGGCGGCCGGGCGTAATCAATGCAAAGAAAAACGCGCAAAGGCGACGGAACCGCAGGGGTGGCGCCGGACTTTCTCCGAAGCAGCAATGCTGAGGATTTGAATGGCCACCGAGCAGATCAGTCCGCGCTATCTCAGTCTGGATTCGTGGTCCACGGCCGAAATGATGGCCGCCATGTACGAAGGCCAGCTTTCGGCTGCAGCCGCAGTACGTGGCGCGCTGAACGACATAGCAGCCGCAGTGGATGACGCCGTGCCGGCGCTGCAGCGCGGCGGCCGGATCGTCTATGCGGGCGCTGGCACCTCGGGCCGTATCGCCGTGCAGGACGGAACGGAACTGCCGCCGACTTTTGGCTGGCCCGCCGACCGGGTCGTATATGCGATGGCCGGAGGTCTCGGCGCCTTGGTCGAGAGCGTCGAAGGCGCCGAGGACGATGAGGAAGCCGGGGCGGCGGCCATGGCGGACGCCCGCATTGGCCCGGACGACGTCGTCCTCGGAATCGCGGCCAGTGGAACTACCCCCTTCACGATCGGCGCACTGCGCGCCGCCAGCACCGCCGGAGCGGTCACGATCGCGCTGGCCAACAATGCCGGCGCGCCTTTGTTCGTGGTGGCCCGCCACCGAATCCTGGTGGAGACTGGAACGGAAGTGATCGCCGGCTCGACGCGCATGAAGGCGGGCACAGCGCAGAAGATCGTGTTGAACCTCTTCTCGTCAGCGGTCATGGTGCAGCTCGGCCGCGTCTATCTCGGAATGATGGTGCATATGCGCGCCAGCAACGCCAAACTGCGGCAGCGGGCTGAAGGCATGGTACGCCAAATCGTCGGCTGCGACGCCGAGAGTGCGGCGCGCTACGTCGAGCAGGCGGAGGGCGACGTCAAGACGGCGGTCATGCTGGGCTTCGGGCTCGACCCGGCCGAAGCCGCCGCGGTTCTGGAGCGGCACAAAGGCAATCTTCGCGACGCTGTGGACGAGGTCAGACGCATATAATCATGCGATCTCTGGCCTTGGTGTGTGGAAGCCAGGAGCGAAATCGGACCAGCGATCTTTGGAACCAAGAGCGGGCGATCGCGTTTGTATCGTCGGCCATTTGGGAGTGGGACCAGGCCGGATGGAGGAAAGGGTTTCGCGTACGCGACCGGTAGCGGTTCGCCGGCAATCTTCCAGGCTGAAAGGAAAAGATCGTGACGTCAGCGGAATACGAAACCTTCGAAGAACCGGTGCCTGTATTTGTGGGTCTGGGGTACCTGACCCGTATCGAAACTGTTTCACAAGCCTACGCCCTCCTGTCAGATTGGCCATGTGGCCAGAGAGATCCCGCGCATGCCGTGGCGCTGAACGCCTGCAAGGCAGCGCTGGCGCGCGAGATCGATTCCGAGACGGCGCGGAGTGCATTTGCCGCTTTCGCGAGCAAGAAAGGCATTCTGGCGTCCGAAGCCGATCCGGTAGTGGCCGCGATTTCCACAGGCGCGCTGGATCGGCGCATTCCAGGCTGATTTTCCGCGGGGCCGCGCGGGCGGCCCACGCAGGCGGCTTTGCAGCTATTCGCCCGCTTGCAGCGTCAGACCTTGCGCATTCACGGCCGGCCGCTTGCGGCTGACGCGGCGCTGAGGCTTCGGTCTCAGCGTCGCCTCGAACCATGACACGGTTTCGCGCAATCCGTCGGCCAGCGCCACGCGCGGCTCCCAGCCGAGGAGCCGTTTGGCCCGCCCGATGTCGGGCCGGCGGCGTTGCGGGTCGTCGGCAGGCAATGGTCCGTAGATGACCGCCGACGTCGTGGGAACCATCGCCAGCACCATTCCGGCGAGCTCGTTGATCGAGAACTCGCCGGGATTGCCGAGATTGACCGGCGCGCCGGGGTTGGGATCGGTTTCGATCAGCGCGATCAATCCCCGGACGAGGTCGGATACGTGGCAGAACGACCGCGTCTGCTCGCCGCTGCCGTAGACGGTCAGCGGTTCGCCCCTGAGAGCCTGAACGATAAGATTGGAGACGATGCGGCCGTCATCGGCCTGCATGCGCGGTCCATAGGTGTTGAAGATGCGCGCAATGCGGGCATCGACGCGGCCGGCGCGCAGGAAATCGAAACAGAGCGCCTCGGCGGCGCGCTTGCCCTCATCGTAGCAGGCGCGCGGGCCGGTGCAGTTGACGCGGCCGAGATAGTCCTCGCGCTGGGGATGCTCCTCCGGATCGCCATAGATCTCGCTGGTGGAGGCCTGAACGAAGACCGCGCCGTGGGTTTCGGCGAGCGACAGGAGATTCTTGGCGCCTGCCACGCTGGTCATCATCGTGTGCACCGGATCGGCCTGGTAGTGCTTTGGCGAGGCCGCGCAGGCCAAGTTGAACACCCAGTCGACCTGGCGCGGCAGGGATAGTACGTCGCACACATCGTGCTTCACCAAAGTGAAATCCGCATTGTTCCGGAGCGCCGCCACATTGCGAAGCGAGCCGGTAAGAAGGCTGTCCACACAGATCACGCGGTGTCCCGCCGCCAGAAGCAGAATCGCAAAGATGAGAGCCGACGAAGCCGGCCCCGCCTGCGACCAGCGCGGCCTTTCTCTTTAGCCGTCCGTTGCCGCCATGCATCTGTTCTTCCTTCCCGTACTATGCGCCAAGCACGACCTACGCCGCGCTTTCCGCCAACGTTCCCGCCCGCTCCGAAACCCTTCCGGACCGCCGGGCTGCTGCAAACCGGGCCACGAGTTCGCGCGCCCTGACCACGCCCGTGTGGCCCGCCATCACCCGCGCTCGCGCCGCCCGGGCGATCGCCTTTCGCCGCGCCTCGCTTGTCTCGGTCAACGTCGAAACGATCTCGTCGGTCGAGTGGGCGATGACGATCGCGTCACCATCCGGCAGCAGGCGGTCGAGGCCATCCCAGAAATCGCTGATGATCGACGTGCCGCAGGCGGCGGCCTCGAATAGCCGCACGCTGGGCGACCAGCCGGCCTCGATCATGTCGGCGCGCGTCACGTTGAGGGTGAAGCGCTGGCGGCTGTAGAACGAGGCGTGCTCGGCCGGCGGCAAATGCTCGATCCGTTCGACATTGCGCGGCCAGTCGATGCCGGCCGGATATTGCGGGCCGGCGACGACGAAGCGCCTGTCGGGAAGACGCCGGGCGGGCTCGATCAGCAGCCGCTCGAGTGCCGGCTGCCGGTCGGGGCTGTAGGTGCCGATATAGCCGAGATCCCATTCGACCGGCTCGCCGGTCGCGCGGTATTGCGCGGCGTCCACCGAGCAGTAGAGGGCGGCGGCGTTGCGGGCGCCGAATTCGGATTCCAGCCTGTCGAGCACCGGCCCGCCGGAAAACGAGAAATATGCGTCGAACAATGGAATCTGTCGTCGCGCCAGATATTCCTCATCGCGGTTGGCGAGCTTGGCCAAAGTGACCGGCGTGTCGATGTCGTAGAAGAACAGTGGGCCTGACCGGATGGCCGCGACTGCGTCGATGACCTGCACGCCTTGCGGCACGTAGGAACCCACGATCACCGCGTCGGCGTCGCGAATGGCCTTGGCGAAGCGGCTCGTCATGTCCGATACACCGTCATAATATTTGAGGACGCAGAAGTCGGGATCCGGCAGGTCGCGGCTGTCCGCATACCAGGGAACATCCCGCTCCAGGAACAGAACCGAGTGGCCAAGCGCGTGGAGGCCGCGCAACAGGCTGCGGAACGTCGTGGCGTGTCCGTTCCCCCATGACGAGGAAAGGGAAAGTCCTATCACCACGATGTCGAGCGACGAGCCTTTCATTCAGCCGCCTCCACCACCGCCCTGCCGGCGAAGCTCCGGAAGATGCGATCCGCCTCGGCGGCGCGATGCGCGTAGGTATGTTCGCGCAGGACCCGCTGCAGGGCTCGTTGCCCGATTTCGCGGGCGCGCTCCGGCGAAAGCGCCTGCAGCAGGTCGCCGACATCCTGCCCGTCGCGCGCGACCAGTATCTCTTCGCCATCCTTCAGGAACAGATCGACCCCCGTCCAGGCGTCGGTGATCATGCAGGCGGCGGCGCCAGCCGCCTCGAAGACGCGTGTCGCGGGCGAGAAGCCGTTTTCCGCCATGCTGGAGCGGCTGATGTTGAGCACCGCCTTGGGTGTCGAATTGAAGGCGTTGTGGTCGCGGGTCGGCACGTGGCCGATATAATTAACGTTGGCGGCCATCGGTTTGTCTTGCCACCCGGCGCCGCCGAGCAGGAAACGATTGCCCGGCAGCCTTGCGGCGGGCGACAGGAAGAAGTCTTCGACCCGCGCCTCGCGGTCGGGCAGGCGATTGCCGAGAAAGCCGAGATCGGCGGCGAAACGCTGGTCGGGAGCAGCGGGATGGTGGGTCTCGGGGTCGAGCGCGTTGTAGATCGGGACGCATTCCGCCGCGCCGATCTGCCGGTAATCGTAAACGACCGGGTCGCCTCCGCCATAAGTCATAACGATATCGATGCGCTTCAGCGCCCGATGCATCGGGTGGGTGGGGTTGGCGCGCAGTTCGGCCAGCGTCGCGGGTGCATCGACATCCCAGAATATCCTGAGCGCTCCGCGGCGGGCCCAGGCCAGCGAGTGTTCGAGCAGCGCATTGTCCTCGAACCCGACGCCGCTTGCCTTCACGACGATGTCGGCATTTGCCGCTTCGCGGGTCACAGCCCGCAACGCCTCGATGGTGCCGTCATAGACCACCACCTTGCACCAGTCGGGCGGGTCGATGTCGCGATGGTTCTGGCGGTCGTAAACGTCTGGCTCGTAGAAGGTGATGTCGTAGCCGCGCGCCGCAAGCGCTTTAAGCAGGCCCCGATAATACGTCGCCGCCCCGTTCCAGTAGGACGAGAGCAGGCTTGAGCCGTAGAACGCGATCTTCATTGGGCAGCTTCCCTGGATGCGAGTTGATCGGTGACTCGTGCCGAACCGTGGTTCGCCAGGATGGCGAGCAGTTCGTCGACGCGGTGACGGCATGTATGCCTGGCGCGGATCGTCTCAAGGCCGGAGGCGGCCAGCGCGTTCGCCATGGCGCGATCGAAGAGCACCTGCCGCAGAAGCGTGGTCATTTCCCCGCCGCTGCGGGCGAACAGGAAATCGCCGGGCCGGAACAGTCCTTCCACGTCGTCCCATGGCGCCGAAACCAACGGGATGCCGCAGGCCAGCGCCTCGAACATCCTGATTGTCGGTATGCCGGGCAGGGATTCCACATAGGGACGGCGCGGAATGTGCACCGTTGCCTGGTGCTGCGCGAAGGCCATGGGCACGTCGGCATTGGCGATCCAGCCGCGATAGCGCAAACCCGCCCCGCGGAGCGCGGTCTGCGCTTCCTCCGGGTAACGGACCCCACAGACTGTGCCGTCTATGCCGAGTTCGGCGACCGGCTTGATCAGAAACGCATGCAACTCGGCGGTGCGCTCGTCGTCGCCCCAATTGCCGATCCAGACGAGATCGCCCGTCTTCTCGACATCCGGCAACGGACGGAAAAGCCGGTCGTCGGCCGCCTCGTGCCACGTGAACACAAGCCGGCCCCAGCCGGCGTCGAGATAGCGCTGCCGCAGCGTTTCGCCGAACGCCAGTATGCCGTCGTAATCCTGCAGGATGAGGTCGGCGATGGCCCGCTGCTGCGAGACTGCGCGGTGGTGCGTGTCGTGAAAGAACAGCGTGAATCTGCCGCCGTCGCGCCGGGCGCGGCCAATGCGTGCGACAAGCCCGGGTTCCGTCCATTCGTGCACGATCACCACATCGGCTTCATGCAGCGCAGCTTGGTGGTCGAAGTCCGGCCCGTAGGTCCGGGAAACCAAGCCGGGAAAATCGCGGCGGAAGCGTTCGACCGCGAGCGGGCCTCGTTCCGCCAGCAGATTGCGGCGGCTCCAGCCGTCCTCGGGTTCGAGAGCGATCGCCTCGTGCCCCCGCGCGACGAGGTCGCGCATCACACCGCGAAGAAAATGCGCGTTGCCGTGGTTCCAGTCCGAAACCAGCGAGTGGGTATAGAGGAGGAAGCGCATCGCTACACCGCCACTTTCAATGGCCGGGCCGAACGCGCCGCCGCCTCATAGACGCGAAGCACCGCCGCGGCCTGCGCGGCCGGCGTAAAGCTCTGCGAACGGGCAAGCGCCTTCGCGCCCATTTCCGTGCGCAGGCCCTCGTCGGCGGCGAGCATGTTGACGGCATCCGAAAAGGCATCCGGCCGGTGCGGGTCGGCGAACAGTGCCGCGCCGTCCCATAGTTCGCGATAGGTCGCGATGTCGGACAGGACCAGCGGCGTCGCCGAGCGGGCAGCTTCCAGCGCGGCGAGACCGAAAGGTTCGTAGAGCGATGGCGACACGAAGATCCCGGCGCTGGCCATCATGGCGCGGACCTTCCCGTTCGGGATCTCGCCCATCTGTCTCGTTCCGCCAAGGGAGGCCGCTTCGCCGCCGGGGCTGGTCGTCGGCCCGGCAACGACCAGCGGCCAAACCATCGCTCCGGCGGCCTTGACGAGCGCGCTGGCGTTCTTGCCGTCGTCCCACCAGCGGCCGGCGGCGAAGACGAAGTTTCCTTTGGGGGCAGAGGGCGGCGGCGACCGGTCGGCAACAGCGTTGGGAACGACGGCGAGGCGCGGAAGCGGCCCGTAGCAGGCGCAAAGCATGTCGGCATGGCTGCGGCTCGGCGCCATGACCGCATCGGCGCGGTCGAAGCCGGCGCGGTTGGCGCGCCGCTGCCATGCCCAGCCGTCGGGAACCAGTGTGCCCCGCACCGCATGGAACCATGTCACCACGCATGAATGGGAAACCGCGACGACTGGGCAGGAGACGTCGAGCCCGCGCGCTTGCGACGGCAGATTGAGATGGATGAGGTCGACCTGGTGCCTGTCAGCCATCTGCGCAATCAGCCGCGGCAGCGCACTGAGCTCCGATTCATCCTTGGCCATCCAGTCGAGCGGTGCATCGAGCCACTCGAGGGCTCCGATCGCCATTGCCTCGCGCCGCTGGCCTATCGAGGGAGCGGGTCCGAAACCCGCGAATACTGTCTCGACGCCCTCGGTTCGCAATGCAGCCGCGAGATCCATGGCGTAGCGCCAGACGCCGCCCACGGCGTCGATCGTCATCAATATGCGGCGCGGCGGCATGGTCAGGCCCTGCAGCATTGCCGTTCCAGGACCGGAAGCGGCAAAGGTTGCTGTTCCTGGATGTCGCTGAAGGCGTCGAACGAGGCGAGGTAGTGGTCGTGGGCGCGCTCCCAGGCGCTGTCGTCCGGCTCGCCCCACATTTCGCGGTAGCTCGGCGAACTTGGATAGGGATAGAGCGGTACCGGATCGTTGGCCCACACGCCGTTGGAAATCAGGTGCTTGCGCCAGTAGTCGACCAGCGACTTCTCATCCTGCACGACGCCGATCAGGTTGGCCTGGACGAACGGCACATGGCGGCGCGCCTTGATCAGCAGCGCGGCCAGTTCATCGGTGCCGAGGCGGCAGCGCTTGGCCAGCATTTCGCGGCCTTCCACGGTCAGGCTTTCCAGCCCTGCCTCTACCGACACGCATCCGGCCGCGCCTAGAAGCTCCAGCAGTTCCGGTTTCCAGAGATCGATACGCGTCTGCACGCCGAATTGGACGTCGCGGTCGACCAGCGCCTCCAGAAGGGCCTTCTGCGGCAAGAATATCTCGTCGATGAAATAGATGTAGCCGACGCCCTGCGCGATCAGCGCGTCGATCTCTTCGACGATCGCCTCATGATTGCGCCGCCGGTAGGCATCACGAAAATCGATCTTGGCGCAGAAGCTGCAATTGTATGGGCAGCCGCGCGAGGCCTCGACTTCCGCCCCAAAGCCGCGCGCCTCACTATCGAAGCGATGATGGTGGTGATCGTGGTTGGCCAGCCATTCCGCTGGCCATTTCAGCGCCGGATGGTCGACGAAGGAACTTGCGTGGACAGGCCCGTTGACGATTGTGCGGCCATCTTTGAGGTAGGCTGTCGAGGCAACGTTGCGCCAGTCGCGGCTTGACGCCAGTTCCGCGATAACTTCCTCGCATTCGCCGCGCACAACGATGTCGACGCCGAGCTTGCGCAGCGTCGGCGCTGGCGTCGCCGAGGCGTGCGGACCGACCGCGACGGTCGCGCCGGCGCTGTCGCCAAGCGCCGTCAGGAATTCGGCCGGAACCCGCAATTCAGGCGGCGCGCAACGCCAGAATAGGTAGGTCGGGGCTGTGGTGACGACGGTCATATCGGGTGAGAAATCCGCCACACGGGATGCGAGCGCCTGATTGTCGATATGCTGCAACTGCCCGTCGAGCACCAGCACTTCATGTCCGTCGCGTTCGAGCTGGGCCTTGCAATAGCCGAACTCCAGCGGCAGATGCGGATGGCGGCATCCGAAATAGATGCTGCCGTCATAGGTCCAGGACGGATTGACCAGGGCTACTCTCATGCGGTGATCCTCCGCTCAGGAATGGCCTGCTTGTCGGGCGTGATGCGGTTGGTCTCCAGCCAGCGCGCCAGGTCCCCGACGCCTTGGCGCCAGCCGATCCGCGGCTTCCAGCCCAGCGCCGACTGGATCTTCCGGGTATCGGCCACGAAGTAGAATTGATCGCCCTGCCGCCAGTCTCTGTATGTGACGGAAATTTCGCAGCCGGTGATGCGGCCTATTTCGCGCAGCAGCAGGCGCAGGCTGACGGCGTTGAGCGGCCCGCCGCCGAGGTTGAATGCGTGACCCTTGACGGAGCCGATGGCGCCCAGCACGGCGCGGTAGGCAGCGACCGCGTCGGTGACATGCAGTATGTCGCGAACCTGCTTGCCGTCGCCATAAATCGAGATCGGGCGGCCTTCGAGGGTGCGGATGAGGAAATGCGCCACCCAGCCCTGATCCTCGGTGCCGAACTGGCGCGGCCCGTAGATACAGCTCATGCGCAGCACGGCCGTCGGCAGGCCGTAGCTCTTGGCATAATCGAGCACGTACTGGTCGGCGACGCCTTTCGAGCAGCCATAGGGTGTGCAGAAATCGAGCCCGCGTGTTTCGGCCACGCCGTTACCGCGGACGGTCTCGTCGGCGGGGATATAGCGGTCGTCGATCTCGACCATGGCCATGTCGCCGAGGCCGCCATAGACCTTGTTGGTGCTGGCGAAGATGACGGGAATACGCCTGCCACCCTTCCGCACCGCCTCGAGCACGTTGATCGTGCCGCGGGCATTGACCTCGAAATCCTCGAGTGGATCGGCGAGGCTGGTCGTCACCGCGGTCTGCGCAGCCAGATGGAACACCGCCTTTGCGTCGGCAAAGGCCGGCTCGATCGCAACGCTATCGCGAATGTCGGCGACAAGCGGGTGCACCCTGGCTCCGTAGCTCTCCTTCAGCCAGGCCAGATTCTGGTCCACGCCGGGGCGGCTCAGATTGTCGACAACAACAACATCTTCGCCGTCAGCCAGCAGGCTGGCGGCAAGGTTGGACCCGATGAAACCGCTGCCGCCGATGACTACGACAGGCGAGGCCTTGCCGCCTACTGCCGGCTTTGCCAATTTAGCCACGCCCTCGGCCACGGCGGCTCCGGCGTCCGCCGATGGGGGAAGCTGTTCCGTCATGAAACCAGGCCCCGCTCTTCCAGCTGCCGCTTCATCTCGGACCCGCGATCCTCCGCGCCGGTCCGTCCTACCCATTCAGCCAGTTCGCCGATCGAATTCTCCAGCGTGAACCGAGGCGCGAAGCCAAGCAGTTCGCGAGCCTTCGAGATATCGGCGAAGCAATTGCGTATGTCGCCGGAACGGGCCTTGCCCAGGATGTCCGGCTTGATCTCCGGCACGCCCATCGCGTCGGCGAGAAGGGCGGCCACTTCGCTGATGGCGTAAGCTTGACCGCTGCCGACATTGATGACATGCCCGCGCGCCTGCTGCTGTTCGAGCGCGAGGCGGAATGCACGCGCAACGTCCCTCACATGGACGAAATCGCGGCGCTGGCGCCCGTCTTCGAAAATCATCGGCGGCTGACGGTTGGCGAGCCGGGAGGCGAAATTGGCGAGCACTCCCGTATAGGGATTGGAGAGCGCCTGGCCCGGTCCAAAGACGTTGAACAGTCGCAGGGCGACCGCGTTGACCCCATAGGCATCGCCGAATATCAGCACCGCCCGTTCCTGAGCATATTTGGTCAACGCATAGATGGAGGCGAGATCGACCGGCTTTTCCTCATCGGTCGCCACGGGCGTCAGCCGCTCTCCGTCGGGACCGACGAGATCCCAAGCACCGGCCTTGATCCGTGCCTGCTGCCGGCGCGCGTTGCCGACACGCGTTCCGTCCGGCAGGGTGTAAAGCCCCTCGCCGTAGACGCTCATGGACGACGCGACAACGATGCGCTGGACTGGATTGCGGATCAGTCCTTCGAGCAGAACCGCCGTGGCGAGATCGTTGCCGCCGACATAGCGGACGATCTCGTACATCGACTGGCCGACGCCGACCTCGGCGGCCAGATGCACGACTCCATCGACGCCGTCGAGCGCTCTGTCCAGCGCGTCGGCGTCGCGCAGATCGGCGCGCACAAGTTCGGCTCCCTGCGCGCCATGCGTCGCGTCCTTGCCGTGGACCTGCTCGATGAAGCTGTCCAGAACGCGTACTTCGTAATCATTGGCCAAAAGTTCGTCAGTTACATATCGACCGATGAAGCCGCAGCCACCGGTAACAAGGATTCTTTTCACAAATTGCTCCTTGGCCTCCAGGACGAAATACGGCTGCCGAACTATGAAGCTCCTGAATTGTTCCCGTCCGGCCGGAGCGGCGGCGCCAGGCACTCCAGCATGGCACGTTCTCGAAGGCGGCCTGCGCGACTGGAACAGCGCAACCGATTGGCTGTCGGACAGTTAGGGTTTTTTGCAATGGAACCGCGGGCAAGCCATGCAGCAAAGCAGTGTCGACAAGCCGGAATCGGCGCCGCGATCCCGCCGCGAGACGCAAGGGATTAGCTCCGCCCTTGAGCACAATATCCGTGCGATCATGCGCCGCCGCGACCAGGAAGCTGCCGAGGCCGGGGTTCAGGAGCGCCTGGCCGAGGTCATCACCTACTTCACCGGCAGCATGGTTTTCGTCTATCTCCACCTCGCGGCTTTCGCCTTCTGGATCGGCGTCAATACCGGCTGGCTGCCGATCATGGGGCCATGGGATCCATCGCTCGTGATCCTTGCCATGGCCGCGTCCGTCGAGGCGATCTTCCTGACCAGCTTCGTCTTGATCAACCAGAACCGCATGGCCGCGAACGATGCCCGGCGGGCCGATCTCAACCTCCAGATCAGTCTTTTGGCGGAACACGAGGTCACCAAGCTGATCACGATGGTCTCGGCCATCGTCGAACATCTCGGCCTATCGGACTTGGTAGGCCCCGAACTCGATGAACTGAAGAAGGACATCGATCCGGAAACCGTTCTCGATGAAATCGAAAGTGTGGAAGAATCCGAAAACTGGCATTCGCAAAGCGGAGCGACGGCCGGGCCAGGCTCGACCCTTGATCCGTTTCGCGGGAACAGATGAAGCCGCAGATTGTTAGGAAGGCCGTTTCAGTATCGATTGCACGGACGCAGGAAAAACACATGAAAGTTGTGATGATCGGTGCAGGCTACGTCGGACTGACCACAGGCGCCTGCCTGGCTGAACTTGGCCATTCGGTCACATGCGTCGATACCGACGCGGCGCGCATCAAGACGCTCGGCTTAGGCGCAACGCCTATCTATGAGCCCGGCCTGGAGGCGTTGATCCGCAAGAACCGTCGGCTGGGCAGGCTCGATTTTTCTCCCGATACGAAGGGGCCTGCCGGCAAGGCGGACGCCATTTTCCTCGCAGTAGGGACGCCGGCCGCGCCGGGCGGCGACATCGATCTCAGCCACATCGAAACGGCGGCCCGGCAGATCGCGCCGGCCATGAAGCCCAATGCCGTCGTCGTCGTGAAGTCCACCGTCGTCGTCGGAACTTGCCGGCGCCTGCGCGAAGTCATCGCGGAAAAGCGTCTGGGGCTGGACTTCTCCGTCGCGTCGAACCCCGAGTTCCTGCGCGAAGGCACGGCGATCCAGGATTTTCTTCATCCGGACCGGATCGTCATCGGCGCCGACGACCGCCGCGCCGCAACGGTGCTTGAGGAACTCTACGCGCCACTCGCAAAACGCCGGACGCCGATCCTCATTACCAATACGGCCAATGCCGAATTGATCAAATACGCTTCCAACGCCTTCCTCGCCCTCAAGATCGGCTTCATCAACGACGTCGCCGATCTTTGCGAACAGGTCGGCGGCGATGTCGAGGCGGTAGCCAGGGGCATGGGTCTCGACAGCCGCATCGGCATGAGCTTCCTGTCGCCGGGCCCGGGTTTCGGCGGGTCCTGCTTTCCGAAGGACACGCGGGCATTCGTGGCGACGGGCCGCAAGCACCGGGCGCGTCAATCGCTGGTCGAGACGCTTGTCGCGAAGAACGAGTCCCGCAAGAACAGCCTGGCGCGCCGCGTTCTTGCCGAATTGGGCGAGCGGGCGCGGGGCGCCCGCATCGCCGTTTTCGGTCTCGCCTTCAAGGCCAATACGGACGACGTGCGGGATTCTGCGGCCCTGACCATCATTCCGCTCCTGCAGCAGGCGGGGCTTGCGGTGCGCGCGCACGACCCCCAGGCAGAAGCCAACGCCGCGCGTCACCTCAGCGGCGTCGAAATGCACGACTGCATGTATGCGGCTGCGAAAGGTGTCGATGCCGTGCTCGTTCTCACCGAGTGGGACGATTACAGGACGATCGATCTGAAGCGTCTGTCGAAGACAATGTCGGGCAGCCTGGTGATCGACTACCGCAACATGTTCACGCCCCGGCAGATGGCGCTTAGCGGATTGCGCTATGTAAGCCTCGGCAGGTCAGCTTCGCCGAAGACGGCCGGCGCGGTCGTTTCCAAGGCGTCCAAGGCCCTGCAACTCGCCACCGCCGCCCCCAACCATCTCTAGGCTGCCGGCTCTACCGGTTCATCCGGGCTCGGCGCCGGGCGTATTTGGCTCGGGCGGCTCGACTCCGGCCGGCGCCCTGGTCGCCGGATGTTCACCCTCGGGCGGAACGTCCGGGGCTGTGCCGAAGCCGCCATCGATCCACAGAAACGCGATCAGCATCAGAACGGCGATGACGGCAACGACGACAATGCTGGTCACTTCGCGCGATGGTTTCATAGCCAGCCTCCTCCCACAAAACCGCTGTGCCGCGAGGAGGTTCCGGTAACGATTGGCGGGGCGGAAGCGCTCCGATCACGGGTCGAAGGTATTTTAGAAAATTATGGAACATCGGCAGGGGACGGTCGGTTTTGTTCGCGCCCGGCAAGGGCGGACTCCAACCACGAACCACGAACGGGATTCATGAAGATGATGTACAAACTCATTGCAGCTTCCATGCTCACACTGGCGCTGGGCGCAAGCGCCATCGCGCAGAGCAGCACGACAGGTACTACCGGCGGGACGTCCGGCACCACGACCGCCACTCCAGGGACGGCCGATACGATGATGATGACGGAAGCCGACAAGGCGCTAACCAAGGATTGGTCGGGCCCGATCGGCGACGCCTTCTTCACCGACGACACGATGGCAACCCTCAAGAGCCAGGATGAAATCAAATCCAGCTGGGCTTCGCTGAGCACAGAGCAGCAGGCGCAGGTCAAACAGGATTGCGCTACTGTCTCTTCGAGCACGGCCGCCGCTCCCGGTGCCGGGACATCCACGGACACGACAGCCTCGACGACGCCCGACACGAGCGGCCCGGCTGCCGGAACTTCGACGGACACCACCGCTTCGACAACCCCGCCCGCAGCCTCCGGCGGCACATCCACGGACACGACAGCCTCGACGACCACCGGCACGACCGCCGGCGGCACGGCTGGCTCCGGTACCTACAGCACCGCGATGACGGATCTTTGCTCGATGGTCAGCTCCATGTGAGCGGTTCTCACAAGCCTGTCCTCAACGGCGGGGTGGTGCGTCCACCCCGCCGTTTTTGCGGCGTCGGGCCGGCGGGAACAAACGTCCATGGTCGCGGTTAGGCGCGAGGAACCCGTATTTCAGTCGGCCGACAGGCGGTAATTTTCATGAAGTCCAAAAAGGTTCGGATCGGGGTCGTGGGAGTTGGAAACTGCGCTTCCTCACTTCTGCAAGGCATCACCTACTATCGCGACGCGCACAGCAACGAACCCGTGCCGGGGCTGATGAACGTCGACCTCGGCGGCTATCACGTCGGTGATATCGAGCTTGCCTGCGCCTTCGACGTGGCGTCGACCAAGGTCGGCCGCGACGCCGCCGAGGCTATTTATGCGGCTCCCAACAACACCTACCGTTTCGCCGACGTGGCGCCAACGGGCGTCCGCGTGGAGCGCGGAAACACGCTGGATGGTATCGGCAAATATCTGCAGGACGAGATCGAGGAAGCCGACGAATCTGTCGCCGACGTGACCGAAATCCTCGGGCGAAGCGAGACCGACGTGCTGGTCTCCTATTTGCCGGTCGGCTCGCAGCGGGCGACCGAATGGTACGCAGAGCGCGCGCTGGAGGCCGGCTGCGCCTTCGTCAATTGCATCCCCGTATTCATCGCTTCCCGGCCCGAATGGCGCATCCGCTTTGAAAAGCGCGGCCTGCCGATCATCGGCGACGACATAAAGAGTCAGGTCGGCGCGACCATCGTGCATCGCCTGCTCGCCAATCTGTTTCGCGAGCGCGGCGTCCGGCTCGACCGTACGTATCAGTTGAATTTCGGCGGCAACACCGATTTCCTGAACATGCTTGAGCGCGAACGGCTCGAATCGAAGAAGATCTCGAAGACGCAGGCTGTGACCAGCCAACTCGATATCCCGTTATCCCCGGGAGACATCCATGTCGGACCAAGCGACCATGTCCCGTGGCTGACGGACCGCAAATGGGCCTACATCAGGCTGGAAGGCACCACTTTCGGCGGCGTGCCGCTCAATGCGGAACTGAAGCTGGAAGTCTGGGATTCGCCCAATTCCGCAGGTGTCGTGATAGACGCGGTACGCTGCGCCAAGCTGGCGCTCGACCGCGGCATCGCGGGCGCGCTTACCGGCCCGTCGAGCTACTTCATGAAGTCGCCCCCGCAGCAATTCACGGATGCTGAGGCGCGCGATCGGACGATAAGGTTCATCTCCGGGCAAGGGGAGGACGAGCTTCTGCTCGGTGCGGCGGAATGACCACCATCTTCTTCCTGGTGCGGCATGCCGCACACGACAATGTCGATGACTTCCTGGCCGGACGGTCCGGCGGCATCGTGCTCGGCGAATCGGGCCTGTCGCAAGCGGCTCGGCTCGGCCAGCGCCTGCGCCGCGAGCGCTTCGACGCGATCCATGCCAGCCCGCGGGAGCGCACACAGGAAACCGCTATCGCGATTGCCGGCGCGTATGGACTGACCGAAATCCACGCCAATCCCGCCCTCGACGAAATCGACTTCGGCGAATGGTCGGGCCGGGCGTTCGAAGAATTGGCCTCCGATCCGGACTGGCAGCGATGGAATGAAGACCGGAGCAGGGCGAGGGCGCCGGGCGGCGAAACCATGATCGAAGTACAGGCTCGCGTGATGTCTTGCATCGAAGCCCTGGCGAAGCAGCATCGCGGCGGAGCCGTGGTGCTGGTCAGCCACGCGGACGTGATTAAAGCGGCGGTCTGCCACTTTCTCGGGCTGCCCGTTCAGGGCTGTTTCCGTTTCGATATCGCCCCCGCCTCGATTACCACTATCGTCACCGGCGACTGGGGCGGCAAGGTGCTCGGCCTGAACGAGATCGTGGCCTGACGGAAGAGGAGGCCTGAGACCGTGAAGATCGCCATCTTCGGCCTGACCGTCAGTTCTTCGTGGGGCAATGGACACGCCACACTGTGGCGCGGGCTGATCCGCGCGCTGACGCGGCGCGGCTGGAGCGTGACCTTCTTCGAGCGCGATGTTCCCTACTACGCGGGCGCGCGCGATCTCTACGAGATCGACGGCGGCGGCCTGATTTTCTATGGCGACTGGGCCGAGGTCAGGGACCGGGCCGAGCGCGAGATCGCGGGAGCCGATGTCGCGGTTGTCACCTCCTATTGCCCGGACGCCATCGCGGCGACCGGCCTGGTTCTCGATGCGCCATCGGCTTTGCGTGTCTTCTATGATCTCGACACGCCGGTAACGCTGTTGCATTTGAAGCAAGGCGGTCGGCCGGATTATGTAGGGGCAGGCGGCCTCGCGGGTTTCGATCTCGTGCTGAGCTATACCGGCGGCTCGACGCTCGCCGAGCTCGGCTCGGCGCTCGGAGCGCGCCGAACGGCAGCGCTCTACGGCCATGTCGATCCTGACCAGTACGGCCCCGCTGCGTCCGATCCCGATTTCTCAGGCGACCTTTCCTACCTGGGCACCTATGCGGCGGACCGCCAGGAAAGCGTAGAGCGCTTGCTGATCGAAGCTGCAAGGCTGCGCCCGGACCGCCGGTTCGTGATCGGCGGCGCGCAGTACCCGGAGGACTTTCCCTGGACGGAAAACATCCATTTCGTCCGGCATCTGCCGCCGCCCGATCATCCTGCGTTCTATGCATCGTCGAGGCTGACTCTCAACGTCACGCGCCAAGCCATGGCCAGCATGGGTTGGTGTCCGTCGGGACGGCTGTTCGAGGCGGCCGCATGCGGCTCGGCCATAGTCACGGATGTGTGGCCGGGGCTGGAGAATTTCTTCGAGCCCGGCGGAGAGATTATCACCGTGCGAGACACGCAGGACGTAGTCGCGGCGCTCGACCTGCCGAACGCCGAGCTGGAGCGGATCGGCCGGAATGCCCGCGAGCGGGTCCTTCGCGATCACACATCCGACAGGCGCGCCCAGGAACTCGAGGCGATCCTCGCGGAAGCGTTCGCGGCGCGGCGCTCGCCGATGTCTTTCTCGGAGGTGGCTTGACATGCTGGGCATCGTGCCGGCCGCGGGACGTGGCAGCCGCATCCAACCGCTGGGCTTCTCGAAGGAACTCCTGCCCGTCGGCAGCCGGGTCGAAGGCCTGGCCGAGCGCCCATGCGCAGTCAGCGAATACCTCGTCCAGCGAATGATCGAAGGCGGGGCCGACAAGATTTGCTTCGTCATCGGCCCGGGAAAGTCCGACATTCTGGAATATTATGCCGGCGGCTATGGCGAGAGTTCGGCTGTGTTCGTGGTGCAGCCGACGCCCGCGGGCCTTTGCGACGCGATCTTCCGCGCGGCATCCCTTGTCCGCGATGACGAGCCGGTGCTGATCGGTCTGCCCGACACGGTCTGGTATCCAGAGAACGGGTTTTGTGCTCTGCCCGACGACCGGCTGGCTTTCCTGCTGTTCCCGGTCGATCAACCCGAGCTCTTCGACGCCGTCGTGGTGGACGGGCACGATCTCGTGCGCGAAATCCAGGTCAAGCAGCAGAACGCCGCGTCGAACTGGGTCTGGGGCGCATTCAAGATGCCGGGCCGCATGCTGCACGAACTCAGGTCCCTTTGGCGCGCTCGCAATGAGTGCGACGAATATATCGGCACGCTGGTGAACGCATGGCTGGCGCAGGGCGGCGAAGCGGTCGGCGTCAAGGCGGGCACGGCCTATGTCGATGTGGGCACTTTCAATGGCTATCGCGAAGCCATCACTCTGCTGAGCCGCAAGGACGAAGGTTCCGCTGCCGGACCGCTCGGCCGTGGAAACGGTCATGACAAATCCAGAGCGTCGGCGGCATCCGCAATGAAGGTGTAGACCATGCCGCTCTCAAGCCTCGAAATCCGCCGCCAGATCGAAGCGCTTGGACCTTGGTTCCACAATATCAACCTTGGTGGCGTGGCGACCGCGCCGGACCATTTCCTGGGCAACTACCCTTACGTGAAATGGCAGAAATTCGCCGGCGCGATCCCCTCCGATCTCGCCGGCAAGAGCGTGCTCGATATCGGCTGCAATGCCGGCTTCTACTCGATCGAGATGAAGCAGCGCGGCGCGGAGCGCGTGCTGGGCATAGATTTCGACGAAGTCTATCTCAATCAGGCCCGGTTCGCCGCCGAAGTGGCGGACCTGGAGATCGAGTTCCGTCGGCTGTCCGTCTATGACGTCGGCGCGCTGGGTGAGCGTTTCGACATCGTCCTTTTCATGGGCGTGCTCTACCATCTGCGCCATCCGCTATTGGCGCTCGACCTGATCCGCGAGCATGTCGCGGGCGACCTGATGGTGTTCCAGTCGATGCAGCGCGGCAGCGTGGAAGTCGCCGCCCTGGAGCGGAACTACCCTTTCTGGAACTACGAACTCTTCAACGATCCGGATTTTCCAAAACTCCATTTCATCGAGCACCGCTACGCCGATGATCCCACCAACTGGTGGGTGCCAAACCGCGCCTGCGTTGAGGCGATGCTCCGGAGTGCCGGCTTCGACATCATCAGCCATCCCGAACAGGAGGTTTATCTTTGCCGGCTCGCCGAAGCCGCGCCGGAGGAGGGCGCCGTCTATCCCGCGAAAGGAAGAACGCATGATTGAAGCCGCCATGATCTGGAACGAGCCCAACAACAAGTCGCATTGGGATCCCGAAGTCGATCCCGAATGGCTGCGCTTTTCGGAAATGGCGATCATGGCCGGCGATGCAATCGAAGCGGAAAATGCCGACGTCACGAGGGTGCTCGGCGGCATCTCGCCCATCGACCCGCTTTTCGTGCAGCGCATGAAGTCGCACGGCGTCCTCGACCATATCGACGCGATCGCGGTGCACGGCTTCCCGCTCGATTGGAACCTCTGGCAAATCCACGAATGGCCGGCCAAGCTCGACGAGATTCGGGCCGAGACCGATTTGCCGATATGGGTGAGCGAGGTCGGCATCTCGACATTCGGCGCGGAGGAGGTGCAACTCTGGGGCCTGAAGCGGACCGCAGAACTGCTGATCGGCAAAGCGTCGCGCATACAGTGGTACAGCCTTTACGACCTGCCGATGGCCTGGGGCGCGACGACAAGGCACCGCGAGGCGGAAGGATCCTCCTACTACCGCCATTTCTACATGGGGCTGCTGCGCGAGGACGGCTCGCCGAAGCCGGCGGCGGAGGAGTTCGCGCGCCACACCCCAGACATCGGGGTGGCTCAATGGTTCCATTTCGAAGACCACCGGCTCGAAGAGGCTGTGCGCTGGATGAAACGGCTCGGCGTCACCTACGTAAGGACCGGCCTCTCCTGGGCAGACAGTTTTCGTCCCAACGCGCTCGACTGGTTCGACCGCCAGATGGAGGCGCTCGCCGATTTCGACGTGACGCTGACCTTCTGCTTCACGCCTGAACATCGCGGAATGATGCCGCATCACACCAGTGCGCCGCTGGTGCCGGAGGAATTCGCGGATTTCTGTGCCGCGATGATCCGCCGCTATGCCGGAAGCGCCCGGATTGCCGCGGAGCCCCTGCGGCTTCCGGCGGCATGAAAGGCGACGGCCATGGAGTACGCTTCGGCGGTTGTCCATGGAGCCTTGGCCGACTTCGCGAACCTGATTTCGCCGGCTAGCGGCAACGGCCGGTCCGGTGATGAGCTCATGGTCGTGGCGGCACACCCCGATGACGAGGCGATCGGCCTTGGCGGCCAGCTTTCGCGGCTGCGGAATGCAGCGATCGTGCATGTGACCGACGGCGCGCCGCGCGATCTGAGGGACGCTCGTACGAGCGGGTTCGGCGGCTGGCGGGAATATGCCGATGCACGCCGGCGCGAATTGGAAGCCGCGATGGCCGGGGCCGGCATCGATCCCCGGTCCCTCGTCGCCATCGGTCTTCCGGATCAGGAGGCCACGTATGCGATGGCGCCGCTCGCCTGCAGCCTCGCTAGGCTCTTTGCCGAGCGCCAACCCCGCTTCGTCTGCACCCATCCCTTCGAGGGCGGTCATCCCGATCATGACGCGACAGCCTTTGCCGTTGATGCGGCTTGCCGGCTGGTGCGGCGGGAAGGACTCATAGCGCCGGCAGTCATTGAGTTTGCCTGCTACAATGCCGGTCCGGACGGTGGCCCGATATTCCAGAATTTCGCCGCCGAGCCGCCTGCGCCAACCCTTGAAATCCCGCTCGACGAACAGGCCCTGGAAGCCAAGCGGCGAATGCTCGCCTGCCATGTCACACAGCGCCGCACGCTCGCGCCGTTCACGGCGGGCGTCGAGCGCTTCCGCGCCGCGCCGGACTACGATTTGCGCAAGCCGCCGAACGGCGGCCGCCTATATTACGAAACGCTGCCTCTCAATTTTGACGGCCGGGATTGGCCGCGGCTGGTCGATCATGCCATTCGAGAGCTCGGGCTGGAGGAGGCATGACGCTCACGGTGCTCAATGTCGCTTATCCGCTCGCGCCGGTCAGTCAGGACGCCGTCGGCGGGGCCGAGCAGGTGCTGGTCGCGCTGGACAAGGCGCTGGTGGAGGCCGGCCACCGCTCCATCGTGTTGGCCTGCGAGGGATCGAGCGTCGCTGGCACACTGTTTGCCGCACCGGCTGAAAGCGGCATGCTGGATGAGGCAGCCAAGCAACGCGCCCACGCACGGCATCGCGACGCAATTACCGCAGTGCGGCGGCGGTGGCCTGTCGATCTCGTGCACCTGCATGGCATCGATTTCGACGCATATCTGCCCCAAGACGGCCCGACCCTGGTTACACTCCATCTGCCGCTCGACTGGTACCCGCCCGGCGCGCTGGAGCCCGCGAGGGACGATCTCTGGATGCATGCCGTCTCTGCATCCCAGCAGGCGCGCGCGCGCCCGCCGGCGCAAGGCTTCGCCCCCCGATACCGAACGGCGTCGACATCGAGGCGCTCGCTCGCCGCCACGCCAGGCGCGACTTCGGCCTCGTGCTCGGCCGCATCTGCCCGGAAAAGGGCGTGCATCTGGCGCTCGACGCGGCGCGTCTGGCCGAACTGCCGCTGATCGTCGGGGGCCAAGTCTATCGCTACCAATGGCATGAGCGCTATTTCTCGGAAGAAATACTGCCGCGCCTCGACAGGCGGCGGCGCTTCCTCGGCCCGCTCGGCTTCGTCCGCAAGCGGCGCTTCCTCAATGCGGCGCGCTGCCTTGTCGTGCCCAGCCTCGCCGCCGAGACGAGTTCGCTGGTGGCAATGGAAGCGCTGGCCTGTGGAACGCCGGTAGTGGCGTTTCCGAACGGAGCTTTGCCCGACGTCATCGAGCATGGCCGCACCGGGTTCCTGGTCAATGACGTGGCCGAGATGGCCGATGCGATGATCGCGGCAAGAACCCTTGATCCGGAGGAGTGCCGGGCGGCGGCGCGAAAGCGTTTTTCGCTCGACCGCATGGTGGCTGAATACCTCGACGTCTATCGGGCTCTGGCCAGGACCGGCCGCAGGGAGACGGGCCCGGTGGCCGCAATGTGAGCGCGATGCCGCTCCGGGGCGAAATCATCACCGACGGTGAAGCGTTCGAGGCCCTTGCGCCGCATTGGTGGGCGCTGTGGCGGAACTGCACGTCCGCCACGCCGTTCCAGACGCCGGCCTGGCTGCTGCCATGGTGGCGGCATTTCTCGCCGGGCAGGCTGACGGTCATAGCGGTGTGGCGCCATTCCCGGCTCGTCGGTCTCGCGCCATTTTATCTGGAAGAGATCAAGACGCGGCGGCTGCTTCCGATTGGCATCGCACTTTCCGACTACCTCGACGTTTTGATCGAACCCGGCTGCGAGGGGGAAGCCGGCGATCTGATCTTCAAACGCGGAATGGAAATCGGCTGGGACAGTTGGGAATTCGAGGAGCTTCATCCCGGCTCGCAAGCCGCGGCCATATGCTGTCCAGGGAAGCTGGCAAATACGACGGCGATCCAAAACGCCTGTCCGGTCATTCGTCTCCAAGGCGAAGACGATCTCGCGGGGTGCGTGCCGGCGCGTCGGCGCCGGCAACTCCGGCGAGCCCGCGCTAGCGCCATCCGTCGTGGGACGCTGGCGATCGAGCCTGTTTCGGGCGACACCGACGCATTTCTCGCCCATCTTTTCAGACTGCATGGCGCGCGCTGGGCGGAGCGGGAAGAGAACGGCATTCTGGATAGCAAAGTCGTGCAGGACTTCCATCGCGACGCTTTGGCGGCGCTGAGCGCCTTTGGCCTGGCTCGCTGCAGCCTGATCCGGATCGGTGACGACGTTGCCAGCGCATATTACGGCATGTCCGACGGCAGGCGCGCCTACGCTTACCTGGGCGGTTTCGATCCGGGGTTCAGCGAGCAAAGTCCCGGCTCGATCCTGATCGGCCATGCGATCGCCGAAGCCATACGAGAGGGCGTCGGGGAGTTCCATTTCCTGCGCGGGCGCGAGGCCTACAAGTACAGTTGGGGCGCGACCGACCGCTGGAACCAGCGGCGTTCCTTCCATGGGATCGAGCAACCATGACCCTTCGCGAACGTGCTTCGCTGACCGCGGTCCTTGGCGCCTGCCGGGACGCCTCGCTACCGGACGAGGTGGCGCTGATGCGGCTGATCATGGCGACCGAGAACATCGCCGATCTCGAACGGCAGTTGACGCTGGCCGCGCCGGCGCTCGACCGGAAGACGGCTTCGAGATTGCGCCGCCTTGTCGACCGCGCGCGACTGCTGCCCGACGCCTGGCCAACCGTGCGCGCCACGGCCGCAGCCGTGCCGCACGGCCCCTTCCCTGGCCGGCCCGCAAAAATAGTTGGCGATTTCGCGTCGTCGTTCGATGCGGCGGCAAAGCTGTCGCCCGAGGCGAGCGTCGCGCTTTACTCGCTCGGCGATGCGGACTCGCTGGCGGCCGCGACCGCCGAAATCGCCGCATGGATGCGCGAGGCAGGGCTGCTCGGGCCGGAGCGCGAAATCCTCGATGTCGGATGCGGCATCGGAAGATTGGAGGCCGCGCTCAGTGCGGAGGTCGGCTACATCATCGGGACAGACATTTCGGAAGAAATGGTCAAGATCGCGCGGCGGCGATGCGAGGGACTGCGCAATGTCGCGTTTCGCCTTACCTCCGGGTTGGGCCTGGCGGACTTTGCCGGTGCCAGTTTCGACTGCGTTATGGCCGTCGACGCCTTCCCCTATCTGGTCGCTGCGGGCGGCGACGTCGCCGAAAGTCACATCCACGAAGCGGCCCGGGTGCTGAAACCGGCGGGCGAACTCGTGATCCTCAACTATTCGTATCGGGGAGCGCCGGCGCAGGACCGGGAAGATGTGGAAAGGACGGCCGAGGCAGCCGGATTGCGAACGATACTGGCGGGAACGCGGCCGTTCGGCAAATGGGATGGAACGGCCTTCCGCGTGATTAAGCCCGACCTTTGAATCCAGATCGCCTGCGGCTTCGGGGCCGCCGCACGATCGCGCCCCACGATCGCAATGTGAGGATTGTCACATACAACGTGGCGTCGGCATGAGAAATCCAGGGCCGCGAGCAGTCCTTTCGGGCGTGCGGGTCAAACGGTCATCTGCAGAAATAACCCCGTGCAATTGGGTGCTGCTCTATCCGCCAGGGAGCAAGAGCAGCGATGGGCGAAGTTCTGTTTTTCGAGCCGCAGCGTTTCGGGCAGCGGCATGGGACGGCCGGGGATCGAGATTTACCGTCGACTGCGGCAATCATCATTTTTCCTGGTGTTCGTTACGAGCGCCTGGACGAGGCTGATGTGCGCACGGACGCCAAGCCTGGAAAGCGGATGCTGGACAAATCCAAGCCGCGCCCCTCGCGACATTGAACGGGATTGTCAGAGCTCCAAACCGTAGGCTGGGTGGGATCAAACCGCCCATGACGGCGGAAGCGGGGACGGCGGCAGCGATCGCACATTTGCCGCGCTGTTATCCTTGGATCAGCCTTCGAAGATGCGGGACACATCTACAGATGGAGCTTTTCTTATGGTTCAGCTACATCTAATGTCTTGAAGCGAGGAGTAAGGAGGGGTGCGAACGCCGTCTCGGCGTCGGCTCCCTTGTTTTGAATGGGAATTCAGCTTGAAGCCGGGGGCAACACTCGGCCTTAAAGATGCCCGGAAGGGGTGAACCGATGGCTGATTGGCACTACACCCGTCAGCTGGCTACCATTATTTCGATCGACGCGGTTGGTTTTTCGCGCCTGATGGGCCTCGACGATGTGTCCGCCGTGGCCGCGTTCGAGGAACGGCGCAACATCATAGTCGAAAGCTGCGGCGCATTTGGCGGTCGAACATTCGGGGCGGCCGGCGACAGCATCATGGCGGAGTTCGGCAATCCGATCGAAGCGCTGCGCGCCGCATTCGACTTCCAGGACAGGATTGCCACCCTAAACGCCTCGGCGGGCGAGAACATGCGGATGCCGTTCAGGGCCGGCATCAATACAGGCGACGTTATAGTCCGCGACGACAGCCTCTATGGCGACGACGTCAACATCGCAGCGAGGATCCAGGAATTCGCGCCCCACAACGGCTTGGCGATCTCGGAAACCGCTTGGCACCATGTGAAGGATAAATCCACCGCCGAATTTACCGATCTCGGCGAATTCCTGCTCAAGAACATCGCACTGCCGGTTCGCGTCCTGATCGCCGCCCGCGGCGGAAATGGCGGAGCGCCGGCCAGGCCACGGACGCTCGGCCATCTGACAACTTCCCAGCAAAGACATCTTTCAAGCGGCCCTCCCGCAATCGCGGTGCTGCCGTTCCGCAACGACAGCAATGAGCGCGACATCGATTACATCGCCGACGGCATCGCCGAAGACATCATTTACGGCCTGTCCAACACAAGATGGATTTCGGTGATCGCCAAGAGCTCCAGCTTCCAGTTCCGCGACGACGCGCTTGGCGCTACTGCAATCGGCAGCGTCCTCGGCGCCCGCTACGTGGTCAGCGGCGCATTGGGCCGCAGCGGCGGGAGAATCCGGCTGAATGCGAGCTTGGTCGACGCGTCGAATGGCAGGCTGGTGTGGTCGCGGCGTTTCGAGCGCGAACTGGTCGATATTTTCGACCTGCAGGACGAGATCGGCAGCGAGATCGTCTCGATGCTGGAAAAGGAAGTCGACCGGGTCGAGCAGGCGCGCACGTTCCAGGTGCCGTGGGAAAGCCTGGAAACCTGGCAACTGGTCCGGCGCGGGCGCTGGCACATGAACCGCCGCACCCGCAGGGACACGGAACTGGCGCTCGAGTTCTTCGAAAAGGCCTATATTGAGGATCCCAATTCCAGCGCGGTTCTCAACGAACTGGCCTGGTGGCACTTCTGGCGCGCCTGGCTTCGCTTCGGCGACAGCGACGACCTCGAAAAGGTCACCTATTATGCGCGCAAGGCGCTTTTAATGGACAGCCAGGATGCGCGTCCGCACGCCTACCTGGGCGTCACCGACATCATGCGCGGGCAGCCGAAATCGGCGCTCGAACATCTTGAGGAGGCGCTTCACATCAATCCCAGTTTCGCCTTTGCGCGCTCGGCCAAAGGCAGCGCCCATCTTCTTCTGGGAGAAGCCAGGAAAGCGATACCGCTTTTTCAGGACGTCGAGCGGTTGAGTCCGTTCGACCTCTACGCTTTTCACAATCTGGGAGAACTGGCCGTTGCCTACTGCTTCGTCCATGACTGGAGTTCGGCGATTGAGACCGCCGACCGCTCCCTCAGCCTTTCGCCCGGCTATTTCTACGCACGATTCCTCAAGATCGGCGCGCTGATGCGAAGTGGCCAGCCTGATGCGGCCAGGCGGGAACTGGCGGTATTCCAGACCAGGCATCCGGACTTCTCCAGCGAGCGGGTGGGCTGGATACCGTTCGTCGACAAGGCAGCGAATGCGTTCCTGATCGAGAATTTCGAAATGGCCAGAATGCTCGAGCCAGCCGTTGGGAAGTGCCTGCAGACCGAGGATGGCCGCCATCTGTGAAACCGTTCACATACGCGGGGGTCGCGCATTCCTATGTCAACAATGGCGGGGCATTGAATGACGAGCATTGGGGGAAGCGGATGGCTGGATTTAAATATTTCGACGGCGTCCGCGCGGCGCAGAGTGCCCAGAAACCGGCATCGGAACTGCCGCGTTTCGATCTCGGGCGGCTTCGTACCGATGGGTTTGCGAACCGGATCAAGGACTGGCTTTTAGAGGATCCGCGCTGGGCTCTTTCGCTGCTTCGGCGCTTCTGGCCCATACTCCGTGTCCGCAAATTCATGCTGGTGACGAGGAACGACGACGTCCGGGATATTCTCGAACGCCAGGATGAATTTGAAACGCCGTACGGCCCGGAAATGACCGAGATCGCAGGCGGCTCGAATTTCATTCTCGGCATGCAGGATGGCCCTGATTACCGACGGATGAAGTCGTCGGTGCTGAGCGCGTTTCCGCCGGACGAGGTAGAGGCCGCCGTCAGGCCGATAGCCGCCCGCCATTCGCGCGAAATCATGACCCGTGCCACACCGGGTTTCGACGCTGTCCGCGACCTGCTGAAGATCGTCCCTGTGCATATTTGCCGGGAATATTTCGGCATGTTGATAGACGACGAGAACGAGTTCGCCGACTGGTCGATCGCACTCAGCGCACTGTTCTTCTCCGATCCGGGCGGCAGCGCCGCGACCCGCGAAACCGCGGTCGTGGCCGCCGACCGGATGATCAAGGCCATCGACCGGTCGATCGAAGCGGTCAGGGACGGCAGGACAGGAAGCAAAACGCCTCTGGCCCGGCTGGTCGCAATGCTCGACCGCGGGAAGCTTACTCTCGGAGACATCCACTCCATAATGTTGGGAATGATCGCCGGGTTCGGCCCCACCAACTTGCTTGCCGGCGGCAATTGCCTTGACGTCATTCTCTCGCGCCCCGACGCCCGTGCGGCGGTGGAGCAGGCGCTTGCCGCAGGCGATGACGCGCTGCTCGACAAGGCAATCCTCGAGGCGATGCGTTTCAAGCCGATCTGGGTCGGTCCGTTCCGCTACACTCCTCGGGACACGGTCATTGCCAAGGGGACTCGCCGCGAACGGGTGGTCAAGGCGGGGACGGTGGTGATGCCGGCGACGCTGTCGGCGATGTTCGATCCCGCGGCCGTGCAGCGGCCGAACGACTTCGATGCAACCCGCCCCTATCGGGACTACCTCGTGTTTGGTCACGGCATCCACCTTTGCATCGGTTCGGCAATTGCGAGGATCCAGATCGGCGAGAGCCTGCGCGCTCTGTTCGCGAAGAAGAATGTAAGGCGCGCCAAGGGCAAGGCCGGCAGGCTTACGCGAATTGCCGCCTTTCCGGACAGCCTGAAAATCGATTTCGAACCCTCACCTCTTTGCCGCTCGATCAAGCATTCGATGGTCACCGTCGTCTGCCCGATCAAGCCGACATCGTCGCTCGCCGGCATACGCGAAAAGATTGCGGCCCTCGGCAACCCGGCCGGCCCCAAGATTCGCGCCGCGCTCGACGCAAGCGGCGTTATCCATTTCGCCAGCCTTGCCGTGGCCGCCACAGAGGACAGCCGGGGCAAGCCGGATCGCGACGGCGCGCATCTGGTCCTTGAACTGTCCGGTGACGGCAGCAACGACGAAGTCCTCGACGCCTTTGCCGACCATGCAGGGCCTTTGGTCCGCGACGTTTTCGAACAGGCGTGTGATTTCCCCGGCGGTCAGACGCTGCGGGATTTCATGCACAAACACGCGGTGGAAATATCCCCGTCCTTCGGCAGCAATGCAGGGCTGGTTTTTCCGGCACGCCCGGGCTTTCGGTCCGGCGCATTCGCGCCGAGGCCGAACTCGCGGAAGCGGCGCGCGTCATTGTCGAAAAGCCCCGGGGCCAGGCAGGGGCCGCGGCAGCGCTTGCCGATGTCAGGCAACGCATTGCGAAAAGCCGAGGCTGGGCGTTCGAGCCCGCGGAAAATCCGCTCGAAGGGCCGAAGGGAAACCTCCGGCGGGCGGCAATCACCACCTTGAAGGCGCCGGCAGTGCTCGCCACAGTCCTGGCTATCTTGGCGGCCTGCTGGTGGATAACCTACACTTTCGTCTTCGGCTATACGCCCGGCTTTGTCCGCAATCTGCTGGTGGCCGGCACGTCCCTCATCCTGACGGTCGTCGGCGTCATATCGCTGATCGTGATCTTTATCGGGCTTTGCTTCCTGGCATTGCGCCGGCTCGAGAAGCGCGACCGCCCGAGCGACGACATGATCGACCTTGCTTCGCTGGAGGCCATTCTCGAGCGCGAGGACCGGACTGCCCAGAACCATCTGACGGCGATTTCGGTAATGAAGTTCGGCACCTTGCGCCGGCTTGCCTTGCGCCTGACCTTCTACATGATTTCGATTTCGGCCCAGAAGGTCTTTCGGCCGGGATTTCTTGCCGACATCAACACCATCCATTTCGCGCGCTGGGTGCTTGTACCGGGCACGAACAAGCTGATGTTCTTCAGCAACTACGGCGGCAGCTGGGAGAGCTATCTCGAGGATTTCGTCGCCAAGGCGGCTTCCGGCCTGACCGGCGTGTGGAGCAACACGGAAGGCTATCCGAAAACGCGCTGGCTGTTCCTGGATGGAGCCCGCGACGGCGACCGGTTCAAGCGCTGGGCGCGTCGACAGCAGGTACCGACCTTGTTCTGGTACTCGGCCTATCCCGACCTCAACACCTCGCGGATACGCATCAACTCGAAAATCAGACAGGGCATAGCCCAGGCGACCGACAGCGAAGCGAATGACTGGCTCCGCCTTTTCGGCTCGATGCCGCGGCCCGAGCCGACAAAGGAGAGCGGCAAGATAGTCAGCCTCTTCGCACCTGTTCCGCCGCCGGTGGAAACGCTTGAAAGCGGCGAGATCCAGTCGGTCTTCTTCAGCGCGTTCGGCTCGCTGGAACATGCACGCATGCTGGCTGTCCAGATCCCGGAAGGCCTGCGGCGCGCCAAGCGGAAGGCATGGCTGGAATTCGTTGCCGCCAGGACGAGTTTCGGCGAAGGCGTCCCGGCGCAACGGGCAATGATGGTCGCTTTCGGACCTGAAGGGCTGCGGCGCCTCGGGCTGGAGGGCAACGCCGACCATGATCCGCTGAGCAAATTTCCGCTGGCGTTCCGCCAGGGCATGGGCAGCGCTGCGCGGAGCCGCATTCTCGACGATATCGGCGAAAGCGCGCCGGATAACTGGCACTGGGGTTCGCCGGCCAAACCGGTGGATGCGGTGGTCGTCTGCTATGCGGCAACTCCCGAAGCGCTGGAGGCGGATATCGTTGAACTGACACGACGGGCGAAAACCGCCGGGATGGTGCTTGTGGCGCAGTTGCCTCTGGCGATCCGCCGCAATGGCAAGAAGGCCGTGGAGCAGTTCGGCTTTGTCGACGGTGTGTCGCAACCGATCGTGCGTGGAACGCCTCGCGCCAGCTCCACGGTCGCCGCCCAGCATCTCATCTCGGCCGGGGAATTCCTGTTCGGCTACCGCGACGAGCATGGCTTCTACCCGCCCACGCCCACGGTGCGCCCGTCGCACGACCGGGGCGGCGTCTTGCCGGCGCTGCGCGCGGACAACGTCTCGCCGGAGGATGCAGGGCTGCGTGATTTCGGCAGGAACGGATCGTTTCTCGTCGTGCGGCAATTCGAGCAGCATGTAGACAAGTTCAAGGAATATTGCGTCGCGGCGGCGGAGGAAAAAGACGATCCGGAGATCACGCCGCGCTGGATTGCCGCGAAGATGGTCGGTCGGTGGCAGGACGGCACCTCGCTTGTGCGCAACCCGGATGGGCGCCCGGGGCGGACGCCCGACAACGACTTCACGTTTGGTGCGGAGGATCCCCAAGGATTGCGTTGTCCGCTCGGGGCTCATGTGCGCCGGTCGAACCCGCGCGATTCTCTTGGCGAGGACCATGAAACGCAGATCAGGATCGGCAAACGGCACCGGATACTCCGCATCGGCCGCACCTACGAAAAGGAGAGCGGCGACAAGACGGAAAAAGGCCTGCTCTTCATGTGTCTGAATGCCGACATCGAGCGTCAGTACGAGTTCATGCAGCAGACCTGGGTGTCGTCGGCGTCGTTTCACGGCCTGCTTGCGGAGAAAGATCCGACGATCGGAGCGCAGATCGGCGAGGGCCGGTTCTCCATCCCGCGCTGGGAGGGGGCCGTGGTGCTCAAGGGAATCCCGAGCTTTGTCACGACGCGCGGAGGCGGCTATTTCTTTCTGCCGAGTCGTGCGGCGTTGCGTTACCTTGTCAGTCGGCTGTAATCGCCAGGGTCAAAAGCTCTGATCGCGCGCATGATGTTCTCTGAACCGATTCCTGTTTTCGGGGTCATGCGTTAGTCGTCTTCGAAGTCGGCCACATGATGAAGCGCATTTGGATTGTTGATGTGCAAACCGCCCCGCCTGATGGTGATGATTGATCGGCCGCGCCAATCGTTGAGGGTCTTGTTCACGGATTCGCGCGTCGCCCCGAGAAACTCGGCAAGCTCGGATTGCGATATCGGTATCCAGCCCGACGGATCCGACATCGTGTTGGACAAGAAGATCAGGCGCTTGGCGAGGCGGGCCTCGATACCCAGAAAAGCCTGATCGCCGAGTTCGCCGCTGATCCAGCGCAACCGCGCACACAGGAGCTCGATCATCGCGCGAGCGAGCGGCGGATGCTTTTCTATACGGTCGAACAGTTGCGTCCGGCTCAGCGAGACAAGTTCGCAGTCGCTGAGGCAGATCGCCGTGGCGGTGCGGGGGCCGCCGTCCAACGCCGCGATTTCGCCGATGAGGCTTTGCGCCAGCTCGATATTTGCGACCAGCTTTTGCCCGCCGGGCGAATAGATCGAGATCTCGACCGTGCCGTTGATGACGCCGTAAACGCGATCGGCGACATCTTCCTGGACAAATAGATGCTGGCCCGCGGCATAGCGCTCGGTCTTGCATCCGCTGAACAGGAGTTCGAACAGATTTGGGCCGATCCTCGCCAGCCGCGGCAGCTCACGCAGATTGTCGACTTTCGCCGTCGAGAAGGCCATGAGATTATCGGTCCCCTGCTCTGTACCTTTCTACGGCAAAGAGGGTTCCGATCAAAGGCCGTTGTCTCTTCGAAATGCGTGCCGTTTTTCGAGGCATATGCGAGGAGAGATCAGGCTGGCCATGTCCGGCACAAAAATCCGGTGCCCGGCAGCTTCACCGACATTGGCAAACGGCTAGCGCCGGGCACCGACCGCGTAAGAGTGGGAGGAGATTATCTGCGCGCGGTATCAGGATAATGCCTTACCGCCGCCGAAAAATATGTGACTGGCTTCACAGTGGGCGCGCTGGACGACGTTGAACAAATCAGACGGTCCGGGTGTGAAAACAAAAAAGCAGTGGTGCAAACGAATGCACCGCTGCCGAGTTGCCTATAGCTTCAGATGAAGAAGTCCGCTGCAGTCATTGCCAGCCCGGCCGAGATCGACGCGAACTGCACCGCCGCCCCCGCACCATTCCCGTTCGACGGCAGACTGTGTGTTGCTTCACTAAGCGGCGGTGTGATGCTGTGAGGTGGTTCACATACGGTCGCAGCCGCCCGCGCTAAGCTCCGAGGCCAGTCAGGAAGTGCGCAAACGGCTCGTCGCCGGATCATCACAGTCGCGGCAACGGGCAAGCCGATCCTGATTACTCGTTGCGGGACTGAGCCAATGTCCACCTTCACCCACGCTAGGGAACTGCCCCTCGCCACCGCGCTTCGCACTGGAAGTAACTCGGTCCCCTGGTTGCGGCTCGCTGCGTTTTCCACTCTCTGCTTTGCCGCGTCGGCTGCGGCCATGCCAGCCGGTGCCCACGAGGCACCCACAGGCTGGCGTTATCCCTATTCCTGCTGCTCCGGCTATGATTGCCGCGAAGTTTCATCGAAAGTGATCGGCGAAGGTCCGGAAGGATACGTGATCAAGGGGACGGGAGAGGTCGTTTCCTACTCCGACGCCCGGCTGAAAAATTCGCCGGACGGCGAATATCACTGGTGCTCCGTTGCGGGCGCCGACGACACCAGGACGATCTGCCTGTTCGTTCCGCCGCATTCTTTCTGATGCGGACCGGCGCAATTCGTGTCAAGTTCTGCGGTGGGCTCAGGAGGCAGCGATGAAATTTCCTCTCCCCTTCGTGCCGACCACCTCCTACAAGGGCGGCAACGGGTTCGGCGGTTCGCGCGAAAAAGGTACGCAAGGGGCTGAAGCATGCGGCAAACGACCTGGCCGCCGCTGCCGGCACGCCGGTTCTGGCCATGGATGCCGGCGTGGTGATACGCGGCCCGTATCCCTTCTTCCGCGGAACGTCGGCTATCGAGATCCAGCATCCGCAATTCATCGGGCGTTACTGCGAGATAGCTCCGGTGGCGGAGGTGAAGGTCGGGCACTGCGTAGCAGAGGGCCAGGTCATCGCCTATGTTGGCAATCAGCCGGGAGACGACATGCTGCATCTCGAATTCTTCACTGGCAAACTGAATGGCGGCCTGAGCTACAGCCCCGGCACGCATCCTCCCTACGACCGTCGTGACGATGTCTTCAACGGCGTCGAATATCTGGACAAGACCGTTCAGACCGTCAGCCACTGGCCGGGAGACCACAAATACCGGTACTTCACCGACAGCGAAGGCCGGAAATTCGTCGAGCGGATGGACCTCCGCGATATTTGAACGCGACGATTGCCTCGGTCGAGGCTGGTTCCATGCGCACGTGAAATTGCGCGCCGGGCGTTTTCAAGCAGGCGACGATCGGGTACGGGCGGTTAACATTGTCGCCCGCAGCCTGTATTGATGCAGTGCTTTCCGTTCGCCTAACCCGGCCCGCGGCCATTCGAGGAACGTTTGCATGAAACTCAGCATCTTCGGGACAGGCTATGTGGGCCTGGTTACGGGAGCCTGCTTTGCCGATGTCGGCCATGAAGTTCTGTGTCTGGATGTGGACGCCGAGCGGATCGCGACGCTGAAGGAAGGCACGGTGCCGTTCTTCGAGCCCGGCCTCCGGGAGATGGTGGTCCGCAATGCGAACGCGGGGCGATTGAAGTTCTCGACCGACGCGCCGGCGGGCGTACGCTTCGCTGACCTGATATTCATCGCCGTCGGCACACCGCCGCAACAGAACGGCTCGGCCGACCTCAGCCATGTTCTTGCGGTGGCCGAAACCATCGGCGAGCACATCGACCGCTACAAGATCGTGGTCGGTAAATCGACCGTGCCGGTCGGCACCGCCGACCGGGTCGAGACCGCGATCGCCGAAGCGATGAGACGGCGTGGCGCCAGCTACGAGTTCGATGTCTGCTCCAATCCCGAATTTCTCAAGGAAGGCAGCGCCATCGAGGATTTCACCAAGCCCGCCCGCATCATCATCGGCACGGAGAAGGAAGCCGTCCGCAGGAAACTGCAGGATTGCTACGCCCCATACAACCGCAACCACGATAAGCTGATCAGCATGGATGTCCGCTCCGCGGAACTGACCAAGTATGCCGCCAACGCCATGCTGGCGACCAAGATCAGCTTTATGAACGAAATGGCCAATATCGCCGAACGCGTCGGCGCCGATATCGAGGAGGTGCGCCAGGGCATAGGTTCCGACCCGCGCATCGGCTATCAGTTCATCTATCCCGGATGCGGCTATGGCGGTTCGTGCTTCCCCAAGGATGTCCGGGCCCTAGCCCATACCGCCGAGGCGTCGGGCTTCAAGGCCGAGCTTCTGGAAGCGGTGGAGCGCGTCAACAATGCGCAGAAGGGTGTGCTTTTCCGGAAATTGTCGCAGGCATTCGATGGCGACCTGCGCGGCCGCACCGTCGCGCTTTGGGGATTGGCCTTCAAGCCGAACACCGACGACATGCGCGACGCGCCGAGCCGGACGCTGATGGAAGCGCTATGGGAGGCCGGCGCCAGCGTGCGCGCCTTCGACCCCGAAGCGATGAAGGAGGCGCGGCGGCACTATGGCGACCGCCCCGACCTGTCCTTGGCCTCGGGCCATTTGGAGGCTGCTGCCGGCGCCGATGCGCTGGTGATCTGCACCGAATGGAAGCAGTTCCGCGTCGCCGACTTCGCCTGGCTGAAGGCCAATCTCGCCACGCCGGTCATCGTAGACGGGCGCAACCTCTACGAACCGGACGCTGTACGCCGCCACGGCCTCCTCTACTACGCGATCGGCCGCGGCGATTCGGTGCGCGTCGACGGCATGGCGGCCGAGCCGGCGCCAAGCCGGCAAGTTGCGTAGCGCGCCTACCGGTAAGGATCCGCCGCGTCGCGAAGGCCGTCGCCGAGGAAGTTGAAGGCGAGGATGACCAGGATCACCGGGATCATCGGGTAGAGCAGCCACGGATAGAAGGCGATCACGCTGACGCTGCGCGCTTCGGTCAGAAGAATGCCCCAGCTGGTGATGGGCGGCCTCAAACCCAGGCCGAGGAAGCTTAGCGCTGTCTCGCCGAGGATCATGCCCGGTATGGAAATAGTTGCCGTCGCGATCAGATGCGACATGAAGCCCGGAATGAGGTGCCGTCCGATGATCCGGCTGCTTTTCGCGCCCATCAATTGCGCCGCCAGCACGTAATCCTCCTCGCGCAGCGAAAGCAGTTTCGAGCGTACCGCCCGCGCGAGGCCGGTCCAGTCGAACAGGCCGAGTATGATGGTGATGCCGAAATAGATCAGGATCGGGCTCCAGGTCACCGGCATGATCGCCGCCAGCGCCATCCATAGCGGGATGCTCGGGATGGATTGCAGCACCTCGATGATGCGCTGCACGATCAGGTCGAGGACGCCGCCATGATAGCCGGCGAGCCCGCCGATCACGATGCCCAGAACGAAACTGAAGGTGATGCCGATAAGCCCGATCGTCAGCGAGATGCGGGCGCCGTAGATGATGCGCGACAGCACGTCTCGCCCGAGCCTGTCGGTGCCGAGCAGGAACATCTCGCCGTCCTTTGCCGGGCAAACGAGATGGAGGTCGCCCTCGAACAGACCCCAGAATTTATAGCCGTCGCCGCGGCAGAAGAAGCGCAGCGGCTGAACATTGGTGCGGTCATCAGTATATTCCCGCTTCAGCGTCTCCATGTTGAGGTTCATCTGCCGTCCGTAGACGAACGGTCCGACGAACTGCCCTTCATGGAACAGGTGCACCGGCTGCGGCGGCGAATGGATGAAGTCGACGTTGCGGGTATGCAGATTGTAAGGCGCCAGGAATTCGCAGATGAGGATCATGAAGTAGAGCGCGGCGAGGAAAATCCCGGAAACCAGCGCCAACCGGTGCCGCCTGAACTTCCACCACATCAGCCGCAATTGCGACGCCTGGTAGACGCGTAGCTGCTCCTCCGTCATCACCTCGACGGAATAGGGATCGAACGGCGCGGTCGAAACGTAGTGCTCCAGCGGAGCGCCGGGCGGGGAAGCGGTGCGTTCATTTGGTGCTGCCGCCCTGTAGTCTTATGCGTGGATCGAGAAGCGCCAGCGCCAGGTCCGAGATCAGCACGCCGACAACGGTGAGAAACGCCAGGAACATCAAGAACGATCCGGCGAGGTACATATCCTGGCTTTGCAACGCCTTGATCAGCATTGGTCCGGTCGTCTCGAGCGAAAGCACGATCGCCGTGATCTCGGCGCCCGAGATGATGGCCGGCAGGATCGACCCGATGTCGGACATGAAGAAGTTCAGCGCCATGCGCATCGGGTATTTGACCAGCGTCTTGAAGGGATGAAGGCCTTTGGCGCGCGCTGTCATCACATATTGCTTCTGAAGTTCATCGAGCAGGTTGGCGCGCAGCCGGCGTATCATTCCGGCGGTGCCGGCGGTGCCGATGATGATCACCGGGATCCAGATGTGTTCCAGGATGGATTTGGCTTTTGCCCAGCTCATCGGCTCGCCGAGGAACTGCTGGTCCATCAGATGCCCGATAGAGGTGCCGAACCAGATATTGGCGAAATACATGAGGATCAGCGCCAGCATGAAATTGGGGATGGCGATGCCGATCAGGCCGAGGAAGGTCAGGCCGTAATCGCCCCAGCTATACTGATGGGTCGCCGAATACATGCCGATCGGGAAGGCGATCACCCAGGTGAAGATGATCGTGACGAACGACACCAGCACGGTGAGCCACAGCCGGTCGCCGACCACTTCGCCGACCGGAAGCTGATATTCGAACGAATAGCCGAAATCGCCCTGCAGCATGCCCGCGACCCAGTGGAAGTAGCGCAGCATCGGCGGCTTGTCGAAGCCGTATTCCACGCGGAGCGCCTCGATCTGCTCCTCGTTCACGCCTTCGCCCATGGCCCTGAGCTCGGCGATGTAGCTTTCGAAATAGTCGCCCGGCGGCAGCTCGATGATCACGAAGATCAGCGCCGAGATGAGCAACAGGGTCGGTATCATTACGGCGAAACGCCAGGCGATGTATCGCAGCACGTTCAGGTTTCCTCGGCCAGCCAGAACGTATCGGGCATGTAGACCCCGAAATAGGCGGTTGGATCGAAGCCGTAGAGCCCCTGCTCGGGAAGGTTTCGCATGCGGGTCGAGGCAAGCACCGGCTGCTGCGTGCCGTTCACGATGCCGATCGAGAACACTTGCTGGGTGTAGAGCGACAGCATCTTGTGCCAGATGGCGGCCCGTTCCGGCATGGTCGCCGTATGGCGCCATTCCTTCAGCAGCCGCAGCAGTTCCGCGGCTTCGGGCAGGTCCGGCGCCGCGCCTTGTTCGCCGTTCGAGACATAGTGCATGCCCCATACCGGCCATTGCAGCTGTTCGTCGCCTGTCGGCGCCAGTTGCCCGGGGTTCATGTTGGCGGTCGGCACGCCATTGTCTATGCCCGACCAGATCGACATCATGATCTGGCCGGCCAGCGCTCGGCTTCGGAACACGTCACGCTGCGAGGTGCGTATGAACAGGGAGATACCGACGTTGCGCCAATGGTCCGTCACCAGTTCCAGCACGTCGGTTTCGAGTGTGCTTTCGCCGGCGGTTTCGATGACCAGCTGTGCCCGGCGCCCGTCCGGCAGCACGCGGATGCCGTCGTCGTCGAGGGTCTGAAGCCCGGCCTGGTCGAGCAGCGCGTTAGCCTGGTCGGGATCGTGCGCGATCCAGGCTTCGGCATATTCCGGGCGGAAGAGCGGGCTGTCGGGCAGCACCGTATCGGCGCTCGGCGTCGCCAGCCCGTAAAACACCGCCATGTTGATCTCGCGCCGGTCGATCGCCAGCGACAGCGCGCGCCGTACTCTTACGTCGCGCAGCAACGGCCGCCAGACGGCGTCGCCCGAGTTCAGGTTGGGCAGGAGCGCCAGGCGCGAACCCAGCGTCTTTTTCCAGAGGCTGACCTTCACCGGATAGCGCTTCTCCGCGTCCTTCAGGAAAGTATAGTCGGTGAAATCGATGTTTATAGCCTGCAGGTCGCTCTCGCCCGAGCCGGTCTTGGCGGGGATGATGGACGACGAGCTGACGTTCATCACGAAGCGGTCGATATAGGGAAGTTGCAGTCCGTTTTCGTCGACGCGGTGGAAAAACGGGTTTCGTTCGAAAACGAACTGCTCGGCGGGCGGCTTCGTGGTGTTGCGCCAGGGATCGAGCGTCGGCAGTTCAGGATTTTCCGGGCGGTATTGCCTGGCCATGCGGATGTGCAGCGTGGTCCACTTCTTGGCCTTGTTCTCCTTCATCAGCTCCTTGAGCCGCGCCTCGTCCTGGTATTTCTTGTGGAACTGCTTGAGATAGGCCGCCGGCACCACGATGCTCAGCGCTTGCGTTGCGGCGAGTTGTGGCAAAAAGTCCGGATTGGGCGCGTGCCAGCTATAGCGGATCGTCAGCGGGTCGATGATTTCGAAGGTCGGACCCTTGCCGTCCACCAGCAACTCAGCGGAAGGCCCGTCCGGCGAAAGATCCTCGTCGTTGATGACGTCTTCCCAGCAGTAGCGGAAATCCTCCGGCGTCAGCGGGCTGCCGTCCGACCATTTGTGGCCCTCGCGCAGCCGGAAGGTGAATACCCGGTCCTCCTCGCTCTCGAAGCTTTCAAGGATGTCGGGCTGCAGGTTGAGCGCTTCGTCGTAGCCGACCAGCCGGGCATAGCCGTAGATCGTCATCAGCCGGATGTCTTTCTGGCCTCCGATGAGAGTCCGCACTGTCCCCCCATGCCGGCCGGGCTGGCGCCCCATCGACGCTACCTTGACGATGCGCGGCGTGCGCGGCAGGCGCTGCGCGACCGGCGGCAGCTTGCCTTCGTCCAGCCGGGCCCTCAGGAATTCGGGCTCCCGGTCGGCGGCGCGAAGAACCCCGGGCAGTGTCACCGAAGCAATGACGCCAAGGGCTGTTCGCCGCGTGATCATGGCCGTAGCTCCCGAATGTCGACGCTTTGCCGCGCCAGAACCAGGTGGCCATCGCCGAGGTCGGCGGGCTGCAGCGCATCCTCGTCGCCATCATCCCGAAACTGCGGCGCCCAGGCGCTGGTGTCGGATGCCCCGCTGGCATGGAGTGTCTTGAAGTCGAGCGGCCGGTCCAGGTCGGGGAACGGGACAGCCGCGAGAAGCGAGCGGGTATAGGGGTGAACCGGTCGTTTCATCAGCGTCTCGCGGGGAGCGAGTTCGACGATCCGCCCGCCGCACATCACCGCGATGCGGTCGGCCATGTAGTCCACCACGGCAAGATTATGCGAGATGAACAGGTAGGTCAGGCCAAGTTCCTTCTGCAGATCCTTCAACAGATTTAATATCTGCGCCTGCACCGAAACGTCCAGTGCCGAGACAGGTTCGTCGCAGATGAGCAGGTCGGGTCCGAGCGCCAGGGCGCGCGCGATGCCGATGCGCTGGCGCTGGCCGCCCGAAAAGCTGTGCGGATAGCGGTTGATCGAGGTCTGGTCGAGGCCGATAGCCTGCAGAAGCGAACGCACCGTATCCAGGCGCGTGTGGGCGTCGCCGCGGTCGTGAATTTCCAGCGGCTCGCTCAATATGTTCTGGACGGTCATGCGCGGCGACAGCGACGACACCGGATCCTGGAAGACCATCTGGATCTTCGTGCGCAGGACCCGCAGCGCCTTGCCCTCGGCCGCAAGAACATCGATCGGCCCGTGGTCGCTGTTGAAGACGACGGAACCTGCTTCGGGGGTCACGGCCCGCATCAGGATCTTGCTGACGGTGGTCTTGCCGCAGCCGCTCTCGCCGACCAGACCGAGGCACTCGCCCCTCTTGATGTCGAAGCTTACATTGTCGACCGCGCGCACAGCGACTTCGGCACTCTTGCCGAACCAGCGGGATTTTCGCGTGGTGTACGATTTGGTCACGCCGGAGACCGACAGCAGGATCTCCGAACCGCCTTGCGCCGTCTTTTGCTTTCCGAGCAGGTTCTCGACGTTTACCGGCACCTCGCGCAGCGCCTTGAGCCGCTCGCCAGGTTTCATGTCGAAATGTGGGACGGCCGCCATCAGCCCCTTCAGGTAGGGATGTCCCGGCCTGCGGAAGATCGCCTCGACCGGCCCGGCTTCCATGATCTCGCCATGGTAGATGACGACGACTTCGTCGGCGACATTGGCCACCACGCCCAGATCGTGGGTGATGAGCAGCATGGCCATGTTGAGCTTGCTCTGTAGGTCGCGCAGCAATTGAAGGATCTGGGCCTGGATGGTCACGTCCAGTGCGGTCGTCGGCTCGTCGGCGATCAGCAGCGCCGGCCGGCAGATCAACGCCATCGCGATCATCGCGCGCTGCCTCAGGCCGCCGGAAAGCTCGAACGGGTACATGTCGTAGGCGCGGCGGGGATTGGGAAAGCCGACCAGGCCGAGCATCTCCACTGTGCGGTCCTTGATCTCCGCGCTCGACATATCGGCATGGATTTTCAGCACCTCGCCGACCTGATCGCCGATTGTGTGCAGTGGCGAAAGCGAGGTCATCGGTTCCTGGAAGATCTTGCCGATGCGGCTTCCGCGCACCGCCCTGATTTCAGGTCCGTCGCGCGGCATCTTCAGGATATCTACCGGCCCTGACTGGCTTTCGGGATCGTCGAACAGGATGCGTCCGCGCACGCGCGCCGACTGCGGCAAAATCCCCATCACGGCTTGGCTGATGACCGACTTTCCGGAACCGGATTCGCCGACCAGCGCCGTCACCTTTCCGGGAAGGATACGCAGATTGGCCCTTTTCACGGCATGGACCGGGCCGCCGACAATGGCAAACGATATGCCGAGGTCTTCGATCCTTAAAAGATCAGCAACAGAATTCATCGCCCGCACAGTTCCCCTGTCAGAGCGCTGAACTTCCCCGTGTCTGCTGCTCGACGAGCCGGAGATTATCGTACGGTTCTAGGGCTGCCTAGTGTTAGGGATCGATAAAATAAACACATTGGACGGCATGCTGTACGCTGTGGGATCACTGCATCGGGCACGGTGCGTCGGCAAGCACGTCGACGCAGCGCGGCGAGCGGCGGAAGTCGTCGTAATACACCGTCCACTCCGTCGTGTGCGCGGCGCGATAAGGACCGAACTTGAAATACTGGTTCTTGCCCAGACCCTGGTCGGCGTGGCCGATATGTCCCTTGATGGTCACGACGGGCTTGCCGTTGGCGTAAAGCTCGATGTGGCCCGAGCCGTCAGGCCCGGGTTTGGTGAAGATGGCAAAGTCGATCCAGCCCGAATCGGGGGCCGGCAGCTTGTTGCCGTGGTCGATGATCTTTATGGCGTCGGTGCAGGCGTGAAACAGCAGGCCGTCTTCCGGCCCCCAGGAGGCGTCCGTCGCCACAAGCGCGCGCATCTGGTTGGTTTCGGGACGCAGCCAGACCGGCGTTCCGCCGGTCGAGCAGTTTGCCGCGACGTCTTCCACGCCCTTGTCGGCTGGTGCGATATAGTTGGTTTCGACCGTGGCGAACAGTTTCCCCTGTCTCAGTCGCAGGGCGAGGAACGGGCTGAAATCGCCCTCAGCGCCCGGATCGATCTCCCGTTTCCACTGCGCGATCAGATAACGATGGTCATCATTCGGCACTGGATCGGCAAGCTTGACCGCAAAGCCATACCAGACACCCTGGTTGTAGGGCACGCGCAACTTGGGCTTTTCCCAGATTTCGGCGCGCTCGCTGCAGCCATCCGCGTCCGCCCCGCAGAGCGGCTTGATGCTCAGCTTCAGCGCGCCGCCGCCATTGCGCGTCACCGCGCTCTGGAACTCGACGCGACCCGCGCTCTGCTCGAAATTTTCCTTGTAGTACAGCCCGCCGTCCTCGGAAAAATCCGGTCCGTCGAAGCCATCGATTAGAACATCCGAATTAGCCGACGCGCCCGACTGGCAGCACATGCAAATGGCGGCCGCCAGGCCGACGGAGCGGATTGTTCGATTATTCATTGCAACTTTTTGCCCCCGTTCACTTCGATCATGGATTGGCCACCTCCGCGAATCAAGAGCATCAGTTGCTCGGCGTCCGACATGCTGTCGTAGGTGACCTCGAAGCCGTCCTCGTCCGCGAGATCGACGTCGGAAACATCGGGGTGGAGCACCGTCAGTTTCTGCTTGACGCCCGCCAGCTTCTCCTTGCCGAGCGTCACCCATCCTCCACCGGTGTAGGTTGCAAAATCCTTGCTGGCGATGAGGCGTTGAGGATATTTCTTCGTCAGCATCTGCAGCCGCTGCACCTCGTTGACGGCCGAGCCGAATGCCGAGAACGTGAGCCGGTCGGTCAGGCCGACATTGCCGAACATTACGTTGCCCACATGCAACCCAATGCCGTAGCCGATTTCCGCGAGACCCTTCTGTTTCCGTTCCTCGTTGAGATCCGCCATTCGCGCGCTGGCCTTGAAAGCCGCGGCCAGCGCCGCCCGGCAGGCCATTTCAGAAGGTTCCCGGTGCCTGTCGCAGGGATAGACGGCCAGGAAGCCGTCGCCGAGAAAGCTCATGATCTGGCCGCCCCGGCGGTTGAAGGGCGCCGCGATGGCGTCGAAGAAGCGGTTTAGCGTCTCGATATAGACCTCGCGCCCCTCCCTCTCGGCCAGTATGGTCGAGCCGCGCATGTCGGCCATCACCAGCGCCGCGCAGATCGTGTCTCCCTCGCCGCGCTTGATCTGGCCGTTCAACACACGCTTGCCGGCGTCGCCCCCGAGATAGGTGGTGAGCATGTTGTCGGCGAGCTTGTTGAGCACCGCCATCTTGGCTGCCACCGCCAGATGGTTCTGGATGCGCAGCAGCGCCGCGATCGCGCTTTCGCTGAATCCGCCGGGACTGTCGGTGGACCACGATCCGAGCATGCCTTGGTTGGAATTTGCGCTGAACGAATGCCTGAAGGCCAGATAATCGGTGACGCCCATTTGCTTGAGGTCGTCGAAAATGGGGAATTCGGAAGGCGCCTCGGGATCGATGCGGCGCCGCAGGTGATCCAGATTGTTGTTCAGGAGATGGTAGTAGGGGCTGCGCAGGAACCGCTCGGGCGTTTCGCCCGGCTTCTTGCGAAAGCCCTCGACATGCATGCCGCTGGCGCGCTCCCAGGTGAAGCCGAGGGCATCGTAGAGCGGGTGCAGCATGGAAAACGACATATGGACACGCACCAGCGGAAGACCCGCTCCAGCCAGCCTCTCGCAAAAGCCCCGCACCATGGTCTCGAGGTCGTCGCCTGCGAGCGACGAATGCGTCAGCCAGTCGGCGACCTTGTCCAGAAGGATGGTGGAAACGTCCGCATGTGTGGTGCTCATGGTTTGTCCTCGGAGGTTGGAGCGGAATTGCGCTCGAATACGAAATCCGCTCCCTTTGGTTTGCCGCGAAACAATATTCCCCCCAGAATGTAGGACCCGAGGCCCTCGAACTTGTGGAGCGTGGGCCCTGGAATGAAACGGCCCAGAAGCCGCCCGAGCCGCCACGTCGCCCATGCCGTCCGCAGCCTCCGCCAAAGCCGGTTGCCCTTGAGACTTTTCTCGTAAAGCTGAGGGTGGACCGCGATCTGCAACCCGCGCAGCGGGTAATTTCGAAGCTTCGAGAGCTCCGGCGCGATCTCGTACTCATAGCCTTCGATGTCGATCTTCACGAAGACCGGCGCGCCCTCGGCATGGCGCATGATTTCGTCGATGCCGAAACCGCGGACGGATGCCTGCGCGCCGTCACCTATGTCGAGAACGCTGGTTTCCGAGCTGCCGAAGCCGTCGACCGCATGGATGGCGACCTCGTTGCGGTCGGTGAGCGCACCTTCGATGACCGTAACGTTGCCGGCCGCCGGTGTAAGGCAATTGAGAATTGCGACGCACTTCGGATCGGGTTCGACCGCGATCACCTTCCTGGCGATCTGGGCCGACCACATCGGCGTCACGCCGATCCATGCGCCGATATCGACCAGCACCGTATCGCGGTCGAGATTGCGCGCAAGCGTGGCGAAGGTGTTGGCCTCCCAGCACCCGCCGGCAAGCTTGCCGTAGAACTTCGAATATTCGCACATGTCCGGAAGCGACACGGTACGTCCGGCATAGCGGACGTCGACAGTTGCGATCGGCTCCGCGGGTTCGAGTGTCCGGCTCATGAAATTCGGCTCGGGATTGCAATCTGGAGTTTTCATATAGGTGGCGCCGGCGGCCCGTAACAGGGTCGCCGTCGCCAGATCAAGCTGCCATTTTCGCTTTCAGACTTGTGGCGGCCATTGCATATCCGCCCGAAGCGCCATCGATGAAGTGGATGTGGTCGCGCTGCAGCGGCGTGGCGACGATGCAGGTCATCAGCGCCGAATCCTGCCGGTGCAAGCCATAACTGCAGACCCCTTCCCGTTCGGCCCGCTCCAGCCGCTCCTCGATCCGCCGCAGCCGCTCAGGGTCGAGGTCGACCGTCATCTTCAGGCCGTCGTCGAATTTCCGGAAATCGGAATTCCGGACGACATCGCTCCGATACTGAAGCGGATCGAACCGCCCAAGCGACATGCGGAACTTCGAAAGCACGCCGATGAGCGCGGTTTGGCCCAGGATCATCAGTTTCGGCCAGAACCGTTTTCCTTTGGGCGCCAGCGCGCGCGCCTCGGCCTCGAGCCCCTCGGGCGGAAAGCTGAAACCTGGTCCCTCCGGCGGCACCGGATGGCCGCCGCGGTCCTGCTCTGCGGCCAGCGTCACGATGTCGGCCACCAATTGCTGGAACGCCTTGCCGCTGCCTGCCGCGCCCGGAACCGCTATGATCGAGACAATCTCGCCATGCCGCGCCTCGATCGGGTTCCAGCGGCACGACAATCCGGCCAGATCCGGCCGTGTGCCCGACGGGGCAACCTCGATCCTGAAACGGCCGGCCTTCATCTCGGCTTCCGCCCAGCTGGCGCCGCCTCCTGTGAACATGGCGTAGGAAACCTCGCCGCTGGCCTGGAACCGCGCCACACGAACGTCCAGTCCCCGGGCGCGGATGTCGGCTATCGGCACGATTGCTGCGCGCATCGTCAGGTCCAGTTCGTCCGCCACCCAGGCCTGGACAGCCGACAGCGTCTCGCGGACCGTCGCGGTGGCCGTGGCAGGGAAGGCGACCAGCGCCCCGTCGCCGCCGAACACGAAGGGCAGATCGCGGCGGCCGAGCGCATTGAGCAGCGCCGAAATCACGCTCGCACCGGCCATGTTGACCGACTTGTAGCCTCCGGCTGCGATCGCCTTGGTCGAGTCGACGATATCGGCTGTGGCCAGCGACCAGTCGTCGGGCAGCGCGCGGTAATTGTCGGCGTCTGCCACGCCCTCGAACTGCGCAAACACCGGCAGCGTGTCTAGAAACGGTCGATCGAGGAGCTTGTTTTCCATGGTCTGTGAAATAGCACACCTCCCCGCTGGCTGGCGATCAATCCGAGGTGACCCGAAATTGACTTGGCGCTGATTCACCAGATAGGTGGCGCCATGCGAATTGCCTACTACGCCCCGCTCAAATCGCCGGATCACCCTGTGCCGTCCGGCGACCGCCAGATGGCGCGGATGCTGAAGGCGGCGCTGGAACTTGCTGGAAATACGGTCGAACTGGCCTCGGAGTTTCGCAGTTTCTCCGCGAACCCAACGGTCGAGTCGCATGCCGCGGCCCTGGCCGAAGCGGAGCACGAAATCGCCCGCCTGTCGGCCTTGTGGGAAACCGGGAAAAAACCCGACCTCTGGTTCTGCTACCATCCCTATTACAAGGCGCCCGACCTCATCGGGCCAAGGCTCTCCGCCCGCTTCGCCATTCCCTACGTCACCGCGGAAGCCTCATATTCGGCCCGTCGAAATATCGGGACGTGGGCCGAAAACCAGGCGCGGCTGGCGGACACGGTGAAGAGCGCGGCGCTGAACATCTGCTTCACAGCCCGGGATCGGGATGGACTGGCCGAAATCGCGCCGCAGGGCCGCTTCGAGATGCTGCCGCCCTTTATCGAGGTCTCGGCCTTCGCTGCGCCGCCGACGGGTTCCGACCCATCCAAATTGATCGCCGTCGGCATGATGCGCCCCGGCGACAAGATGGAAAGCTACAGGATGCTCGCAAGGGCGCTGGAAATGCTCCCACACCTGCCGTGGCGGCTGTCGGTTGTCGGCGACGGCGCCTGCCGCGCGGAGGTCGAAGCGGAATTTTCGCGCATCGCACCCGTTCGTATCGAATTGCTGGGCGAAAGGCGGCCGGCGGAAGTGCCGAACCTGCTGCGAGGGGCGGGCATCTATGTTTGGCCGGGTTGCGGCGAAGCCTATGGGCTTGCCTATCTCGAGGCCCAGGCGGCAGGTCTGCCTGTAGTGGCTCAACATATAGCGGGCGTGCCGGAGGTCGTCCGGGATGGCATAACTGGCCTGCTTACACCGGCAGACGACATCGCTGCCCTCGCCGGAGCCATTGAGCGATTGCTGACGAATGAAACTGAAAGTCTGGAGTTAGGCGCGGCTGCCCGGCGGTTCGTTTTCGAAGAACGCTCGCTCGAGGCAGCCGCGAAGCGTCTGGCGATGATCCTGCCGAAGGTCCGTGCATGAGATCTGACGAAACCTGGCAACCGCTGACGACCGAACTGGCGCGCTGGCGTCAGGCCGGCCGAACCGCTGAGTTCTGGTTGCGCGACGATGACGCCGTCGAGCCAACCGCCCCGCTCGACCGGCTGCTCCGTATGACCGCCACCCATGGCGTTCCGGCTGTGCTGGCGGTCGTTCCCGCTCCGACGGGCGAAGCTCTTGCGAGACGATTGGCTGGCGAAGCGCATGTGACGGTGGCGGTGCATGGCTGGTCGCACGAAAACCATGCGCCGGAAGGCGAGAAGAAGCAGGAACTGGGGCGTCATCGCCCCCGAGAAATCGTGCTGGGGGAACTCGCCGAGGGCGTTGCGCGCCTGGAGCGACTGCATGCAGGCCGCTTCGCGCCACTGCTTGTGCCGCCATGGAACAGGATAGATGCGGATCTGCTGCCGGACCTGGCAGGCATCGGCTTCGCGGCATTGTCTGTGTTCGGCGCTCCCGGGCCGAGCCCGATTCCCATGCTAAACAGCACCGTGGACATCATGGACTGGCGCGGCAGTCGAGGGGGCCGCGACCATGCGGCGCTCATTTCTGAAATCGTGGAGCAGCTCGAACGTGCATTCCGGGGCGAGGGCGGTCCCGTCGGCCTGTTGAGCCATCATCTGGTGCACGACGAGACTGCTTGGGCGTTCCTCGACCGCCTGTTCGAGGTCACCGCACTGAACGGCGCTTGCCGTTGGCGGTCGATTGGCGAGTTGCTTGCCTGAGCGGCGACGGCTTGGACAGTTTCAATCGCGGAAATTCGAGCGTCTGCCCATCGCGAGCGGCGAATGCGCCAGGAAAGGCTGCCATTGCCTCTTTCTCTATCACGGCGAGTTGGTCGTCGGTGCGCGACGGATCGTGGTGAAAAATCGCCAGCCGGCGCGCGCCTGCCGCCTCGCAAAGCTTGACGCCCTGCTGCCACGTCGAGTGGCCGTAGCCGCGCTTGCGCAGCATTTCGTCCTCGGTATAGGTGCAGTCGTAGAGCACCAGGTCGGCATCCTGGATAAGTGCCAGCACGACTGGATCGAGTTTGCCGGGCTCATGTTCGGTATCGCTGATCACGCACACCGCGCGGCCGCCCCACTCGACGCGGTAGCCGATGCATCCACCCGGATGGTTGAGGTTGCCGGTCCTGATCGTCACGCCTGCCTGCGGTTTCAGGACGTCTCCGGCGACGAAATCCCGCGTCCCGATACACGCCCGGCACACTTCCATGGCGACCGGAAACCAGGGCGGGCGCATGAATTCGCTCACCATTTCCAGAGTGGTCATGCGGCCGGCGAGGTGACCCGACCACGTCGTGACGCCGATGCGCGGATTGTAAAGCGGAAAGAAGAACGGCAGGCCAATGATGTGATCGTAGTGGCAGTGGGTGAAGAACAGGTCGAACTGGTCGACGCCTGCCGCCATCAACTCCTCGCCGGCCGGGCGGGCGCCAGAGCCGGCATCGAAGAGCAGCGTATGCGGCCCGCAGCGCATCTCCACGCATATAGTGTTGCCGCCGTAGCGCTGATACTGGGCGCCCGAAACGGGGACGCTGCCGCGAACTCCCCAGAATCGGACCCGGAACAAGTCATCGTTCATTCTATATCTTCGCCCGTCGGCTTCCGTCGGGGAGCCATCCTAGCCAGACTGGCGCAATATAGCGAGACAGGCAACTCACAGCCTTTCGTTCAACTTACGCGGCGTCCGCGGCCCGGGGGCGTCTAGTGCTTCGCCTGGCGCGCCTTGCTGCGCTCGTCGGACAGTTCCGCGGTCGTGTGGCCCAGCCGGTCGGCAAGCACCCGCACGATCTCGATGGTCATCTCCGGAAATTCCCGCAGCAGCCGCAGGAAGTGGTCCTTGCGGATGCGCAGCGCCTCAAGGGGAACCGACGCCTGTACCGTGGCTGTACGCGAGACGTCGCACAGTATCGCGATCTCGCCGACGATTTCGTTGGGTTCTACCTCCGCAACCTTGATCTGGCCGCTCGGCGAGTCGACGATGATGTCGGCTTTGCCGGAGAGGACGACATAGGCCGCGTCGCCTTCGTCGCCCTGATGGAACAGGATCTGGCCGGCATTGTAGCTCACGCGGTCGGACGTAAACGCCAGAAGCTTGAGTTTGGCCGGCTCGACATTCGAGAACAGCGGAACCCGCCGCAGCATTCCGACTTCATCATTGAGAAGCATGACCGTATCCCTTGCCCCAATCAAAGCTGTCCGAAAACATCAGGACAACAATCCTCTGAAGATACCGTTTCCTTCGGAAAGTGTCGCGTGTGTTCCATCCTCAACCAATTCTCCGCTATGGAAAACGATCACGCGGTCGAACAGTTGCGCCACAGCCGGATTTGCCAGCACCCAGATTATAGCAGGGTTGCGGCCGTCCCGCTTTGCTTCCTTCAGTACATTGCGCACAATCTGGTCCTGCGCGCGCTGGTCCAGCGCCGACAGGGGCCGATTGAGGATAATGAAATCGGCGCGTTTCAGCAGCGCGCGGGCCAAGTCCAGCTTCTGGCGCTGGGCGCCGGTCAAGCGTCTGCCGCCTACGCCGACGTTGAATTCGAGGCCGATGCTCAGAACCTCATCCTCGAGGCCGAGTTTGTCGAGTATCTCGCGCACGATCGAGCGGATGCGGTCCGGCCCCTCCGGATGGTTGTGCCCTATCCGCCCGAACAGGACGTTGTCCATCAGGCTGGCCGCGGTGCTGAAGCGCATCGGATCATAGCGCTCGATAGCGCCGGCAAGGCCAGCCGGCAGACCCTCGTAGAAGCGGCTGCGGGCGTCGACGATCCTTGCCATCAGATCCTCCGTCAGAAGGCCGAAACGATGCCGCGGCTCGATATAGGCGAAGCTCAGCATGATGATCTGCGCGCGGTCTTCCTCCGAAACGGTGGCGTAACTGCGCCCCTTGAGCTTTTGCAGCAGCACCTTGTAGCCCGGAATCTCGTCGGCTGTCATGAAGGCGAGTTGCTGGAAGAACGGGTGGTCGGGCGGCAGGTCGCTGAACAGTTCGATGGCGTTGCCCGCGATCTCGAGACCCATCGCGTAAAGAACCTCATCGAGGCCGGCCGACTTGAGCACGGACAGGAAGTATGGATTTGCCGCAAGCGCCTTACCCGCAAGCTCCGGGCCGGTCGCGGTTCCGAAAAGCAGGTTTTCGCCGACCGTCGCCTGCTGGTTGTAGGCGCCGGGCTCGAACGGAACGACCAGTCCGCTCAATTCCTCCGCCGCCAGCCGTTCGCGCAGCGCCAGCCGCAATTCGACGATCCGCGCGACGATTTCGCTATGACGCGACGGGTCGACCGACGCCCTGAGCCCGAAATCCAGTATGTCGCGCGACAGCGCCACGGCGTCGAGCACCGGCCGGGCGATCATCAGTATGTCGTCCGGTCCTGTCGCGCCGGCAGCCGCATAGTCGACCCAGTCGCTGTTCAGGTCGAAATCGGGATTGCCGGCCTTGCGCGCTTCGCCGATCTCCCAGTTGCGCTGCATAGCGCCATCCCCGTCATAGCTGGTTGGGGTCAACGGAGCGTGCTTCAGCCCGTAAAGCAAATTGTCGCGTAGCGTCCCTTGCGACAGGAAGGCATCCGACGACGCGTAGGAAAGCCGGCGTCCCGAAATCGCTTCCGGAAGTTCGAGCAGGTCGGCGTTGCCGGAGACGATCTTGCCGCTTTCGGGCCAGATCAGCCGCGCGAAGGCTTCGGCGAACGCCTCGGCGCCACCAGCGGCAGTGCCGACCACCGCCACCGTCTCACCGGGCTTGATCTGGACCGAGACGCGCTCCAGGAGCTTTGCTCCGCTGTCGTCCACCAGCGACAGATTGACCGCCGCCAGCGGTGCATCGAGTGCGCGGCTGCTTTCCACAGACACCGCCTGGATGCGCGCGTCGACGATGTGGTCGATGCTGAACTGCTCGACCACCTGCGCATATTTGACCTGCACGTCCTGCCGCGCTTGGTCCCAATCGATCAGATCCTTCAACGGACCGGGCAGGTCCTTATAGGCCGCGATCACCGCCACGAGCTGCCCGACGTCGAGCCGGCCCTGGAGCGCCAGATAGCCCCCGATCAGGTAGAAGAGGAATGGCGTGACCTGCGCCAGGAAATTGTTGATGAACTTGACCAGGAATTTCCACTGGTAAAGATCGTAGCGGATCTTGAAAATGCGGCCGAGCCGCGCCGCGATGTCGGCCCGTTCGTAGTTCGACGTGTCGTGGATGTGGATAGCCCCGATGCCGTCGACGATTTCGCCGACGCGGCCGGAAAGCTGCCGGGCGGTCAGCTGCCGCTCACGGCCGAGCTGGATCAGACGCCGCCGCATGCGCGGAATGATGGCGAGCTGTATCGCCACGATGCCCAGTGCGATCAGCCCCAGCCAGAAATTCTGGATCATGATGAACAGCATCGCGGTCAGCGCCTGTCCGCCAAGCAAGGCCGGCTGGACGAAGGCGTCGCCGATAAAGCCGCCCAGCGGTTCGACCTCGTCCTTCACCATGGTCGCGATTTCGGCCGATTTCACCCGCTTGAACTGGGCAGGAGGAAACCTGAGCACGAGATCGACAAGGGCGAAGCGAATGCGCCGCAGCATCCTTTCGCCAAGGCGGCCCTTGTAGGTGTTGATATAGAACTTGAACAGGCCGTTGATGATGACCAGGACCAGGAACACCATGCTGAGCGCGAAAAGCGTCCGTTCGCGGTCAAGCTGCAGCCCGGAGAAGAACACCGTTTCACCGAGCAACGGGAGATCGAACGCGATCCGCATAAAGGTCTGCGTCGCGCCGGGCGTTTCGAAGCCTTGGCCCTGTATCGGCCCGTTCACGATCAGCTTTGGCAGGTCGAAAGACAGGAAGTACGGGATCATCGAGACACCGACGACCAGCAGTATCCAGAGCTGCTGCCTCCAGGTATGCGTCCAGATATAGCGGGCGAGGCTTGGTTCCATCGGCGGTTCAGGCCGCCTTGCCGGAAGGATGCAGCACGTGGAATCGCCGCCTGGCGAAGGGTGTGTCGCCTATCTCCGGATCGTCGAGCTTGAGTTCGAAGCTGCAGTGGTTGGCGAGGGCCGGGCGGGCGAGGATCGCAGGAACCTGCGAGACGGCGCGGTCGACCTGCGGCGAGTAGTCGATGACGACGACCTTGGCGTTGTCGACCAGCGAGAACAGGAGCTCCCCGAGCGGTTCGCGCCTGCCGAACGGCTTCAGCGAATAACCGAGCAGCACGAGGCCGTAGCTCCTTGGTGCGTAGTCGAGTTCGACATCCTGGAACTTGCGGGCGATGTGGCGAACGCGGCAGGGCCGGCCATTGAGTTCTTCCGCCTCGTGTTCGGCGGTCTTCGGATCGATCGACGTCACCGACAGGGGTGCATGCGTGAGGTAACCGGTCACTGGCCGCAGATGTCCGCCGATTTCGAGGACATGCGGGCATTCGCGCACGAAATGCGCCGCCAGCACCTGGCGTATCGCGGCGGCCGGACCCGACAGGTGCGGCAGATCCTGTCCGGCGCCGTCGAGCGGCGGAACGGCTTCGAACGGTTTCAGGTTCATATGATCAGATTGCGTTGGTTGCACCCCGGATGGACGGAGCTTACAACACGTGCATCATGGACGCTACCCAGCCCGATACCGTCGCCGACTGGCACGAAACAGCATTCGACCTGACCCGCGGAATCGCCGCCTACTGCGGCTGTTCTCTGGTCGGCGGCCTCGCAAAAGTCATCGCCAGGCACCCGCAGGCCGACGTCGGCAATGCGTTCAACCACAAGCAGGTCGCCTGCAAATTGTGGGCCCGCGACAAGCTTTACGAAAGCTGCGGCGGGCGATTCGCGAACATCTGGATCGTCGGCGGCTGGTACGGCGTGCTCGCGGCGATGTTCTTCGATGATCCTCGTTTCGACATCGATGCCATCGACAGCATCGACATCGACCCGGGCGTGGCCGAAGTGGCGGCGACGTTGAACGACCGATGGAAGGACCGCTTCCGCGCCGCTACGGCGGACATGTATGGGCTCGATTATGCCGGAGGCGCGCCTGACCTGGTGATCAACACCAGTTGCGAGCACATAGCCGACCTGCGTGGCTGGCTTGGCCTGCTTCCGTCCGGCACGCGCGTGCTGCTCCAGTCCAACGACTATTTCAGTGAACCGACCCATATTGCCTGCGTCGCGTCGCTCGACGAGTTCGAGAAGCTGGCCGGATTGCGCCAGATCGCGTTTTCCGGTGAGCTGCCGATGAAGAAATACACCAGATTCATGCTGATCGGGACGGTTTAGCTCGCAAGCAATCCGCGCAAGACCTGAGCCGAGCGTCGCACTCCCTCCAGGTCGAGTAGATGACGTGGAGGAGGAGGGCCGGCCAGCGCCGCCGCGATCGCTTCGGCGAGCCGGGCGGCGGTCAGGTCGGCTTCATTGACCACGGAGGCGAGGCCGAGCCGCTCGAGCCGGTCGGCCCGGAACTCCTGCTCGGTTTCGCCGCCGGCGGCGAACGGGACCAGCAGCGAACGGCAGCCGGCGCGCAGTATGTCGCAGACCGTATTGTAGCCCGCCTGCGATACGGAAAGCCGCGCGCCGCCGAGCAGGCTCGCGAAATCCCTGCGGAACTTGAACACTTCCAGACCCGGCGGCGCGGCAGCCATCACCGCGTCGAAATCCGGTTGCGGGAGATTTGGCCCGGTGATCAGGCACCATCTGCCCGAATCCGGCAGCAGTTTGGCGGCTTCCACCGCGGAACGCGCGAGTTCGGCGCCCGCAGCCCCGCCGCCGGCAGAGATCAGCACGTCGAGATTTTCCGCCGCAGGCTCGGGCTCGGGGCCGGCTACAAGGCCGGTATAGGCGATCTTCTCCGAAAAGCCGGCCGCAAGCGGAAAGGTCTCGTCCAGCCGGGCGAAATCAGGATCGCCATGCACCATGACCATGTCGAAATGCTTAGCCACAAGTTCGGCGCTCTCCTCGTTCCGCCCCGCCTTCACCCGCTCCTGCAGGATATCACGCACCGAAGTCACCAGGCGCGGCTTCGGCGAGGCCGAAGAGATCGCGTCGAGCAGCGGCAAGAGTTCGAAGCGCATCTGGCGGCGGCCGAACGGGAATGCCTCGATGACCACGATATCCGGCCGCGTTTCGGCAAACAGCGCCAGCAGCATGTCGCGGCGCCGCTCCTTGAAAGCCTCGTCCACGGGATTGCCGTCGAGATCGGCCAGGCCGGAGAACCCCTGGTCCCCCGAAGTCACCGCAGGCAGCGCGACATGGGTCACCCCCGGGCCGGGAAATCCCGCCACGGGCGTTCCGCCGGTCACCACGGTGACGGCGAAGCCGTCTTCGGCGAGTGCGGCCGCCACCCGGCTTGCCCGCGCCAGATGGCCGATGCCGAGCAGATGCTGCACATAAAACAGGACGCGGGGTTGTGTCATTTCGCCTTGCGCCACTCTTCCTCGAACAGGGCCGTGAGCTGGCGGATGCTCGACATGTGGTCGAAATGCCCCCGCACGCGTCCGTCCGCCGCCTCGCCGAGGCGTTTTCGCAGTGCCGGTTCGCGGATCGCACGCTCCAGGGCATTGGCGAGCGCGCGCGGGTCGTCCGGCGGCACGACAAGCCCGTTCTCGCCGTCAGTCAGGAGTTCCGGCACGCCGGAAACGTTGGTCGAAACACAGGCGAGCTTCTGGCTGGCCGCCTCGACCAGCACATTCGGCAAGCCGTCCCTGTCGCCGTCCGCGGCGATCCGGCAGGCCAGCGCAAAAATGTCGGCGCGGCGGTAATGCGCCAGCACCTCCTCCTGCGCCAGCGCCCCCTTCCATGTGACGCGCCCTGCAATGCCGAGTTCGTCGGCCAGCGCTTCGAGCCGGTCCAGTTGCTCGCCGCCGCCAATATGCTCGAAGCGCCACGAAAGATCGGCCGGCAGCAGCGCCAGTGCCCTGAGCAGCGTGTCGTAGCCCTTTTTCTCGACCGCCCGCCCGACGCTGACGAGCAGCACAGGATCGGCGGGATCAGAACCGTCGCGCTCGGGCCGCTTGCCGTCGAAAGGCCCGAAGCGGGCAAGGTCGAGGCCGTGATAGCTGAGATGCACCCGGCCCTTGCCGCCCGCCAGCGCCTTGAGGTGCTCGAAGCCGGTCCGCGTGCAGGTCACCACCCAGCGCGCCGAAGCGAGCTTGCCGGCGAGTTCCCAGTCGGGCGAAGTCCAGATGTCCTTGGCGTGGGCCGAGCAGGTCCATGGCACGCCGCGAAGCAGGCTGGCATAGGCCGTGACCGAGGCCGGAGTGTGGATGAAATGCGAATGCAGCCACTCGGCGTCGCCAGGCCATTCCGCGGCCAGCACCGAGGCCTGGCCGAAGCGGCGGATGCGGTTGCGCGTGCGGTCGCGCCGCAAATCGGAGATGAACGCCCGCGCCGCCCGCGCAAAGCCCGGTTTTGTCAGGCAGACGAGCAGCGAACGGAAGACCCGCCACGGCTCCTCATGCAGATATTCCGGCAGGTAGTGCACCTGTGCCCTGATTTCGTCATGCACGGGGTGGCGCTTGGTGTCGGTCGGCTTTCTCAGCGACACCAGAACGAGTTCAAGCCCTGCGCGCTCCAGGCCCAGCAGTTCCTGGGCGATGAAGGTCTCCGACAGGCGCGGATAGCCCTTCAGCACCACGGCGATCTTGCGGCGTTCGGACAAAAGTCAGCTCGCGCCTTCGACGACCGAGAAATGAGGACGGGAGCGTTCGTCGAGCCATTCGCCGACGATTTCGGAGATGTTGGGGAGACCGCCCAGCCTCAGGTCGGGGCTGCTCTGCGACGGAGCGGGGCGGCCGGGCAGGGCTTTCAGCGCTTGCGCGAAGAGCTTGGCGTCTTCAGCCTCTTCCGGCAGCAGCATTTCGATAAGTCCCAGTTCGGCGGCGCGGCGGGCGCGGATCAATTGTTCCTCGCGCGGCCTGACCCTAGGCACGATCAGCGCCGGCTTGTCGAAGGACAGGATCTCGCAATAGGTATTGTAGCCGCCCATCGCCACCACCGCCTTGGCGCCGGCTATGAGCTCTTCCATGCGATTATCGAATTCGATGATCCTGATGTGCGGGATCTGCGCCCCCTTCTTGATCAGCTTGCGTCGTTTGCGGGCGGGCATGTAAGGGCCGAGCACGATCAGCGCCTTGTGCTGGAGTTCGGGGTCTTGCCGGTACGCGTCGATAACGTCGTGGATGAGGTCGGCCCCATCGCCGCCGCCGCCGGTGGTGACGAGGATGTAGTCGCCCTCAGGGCGATGGTCGGGCAATTCGTCATGCGACAGGCTTCTTTGCAGGAAGCCGACGAAATTCATCTTGGCGCGCACGCCGGACGGCACCTCCAGCCCGGTTAGCGGATCATAGAAATCCGGCGGGCCGTAGACCCAGATCATGTCGTAGAAGCGGTCGATCTTGCGCATCGTGTCGCTCTTCTTCCACTCCGCGTCGAGTAGATGCGGCGCGTCCATCACCTCGCGCAGGCCGAGCACCAGCGTGGTTCCGCGCATCTTCAAATAGGATAGCGTCTCCTCTACCTCGCCGCGCAGGCCCATCGGCTCCTTGTCTACGATGAAGATATCGGGCTGGAAGGTCTCGGCAGTGTGGCGGATGATCGACTGGCGCATTTTCAGCGTCTCATGCAGATCCATGTGCTGGGCAAGCGAGGTGTATTCGCCGTTGCGCAGCTTGATGACGCTGGGAATCTTCACGAAGTCGACGCGCGCCCGGTAGTCGAAGGCGCCCGCGATGGTCGCGCCCGAGATGATGAGCACCTGGAGGCCGCGATAGTCCTCGACCAGCGAGTGAGCGATTGTCCGGCATCGCCGCAAATGTCCAAGCCCGAACGTGTCGTGGCTGTACATCAGGATCCGAGCGTCTTCGAAGCGCCGCATCATTACCAAATCGTCCTCAATTTGGCCCTGCGGCCCGTCTCGTCAAAAGCCCGGTTCAGCCCACTATACCGCATGTGCCGGTCTGGTCCATCATCCGAAGCTGGTCTCATTGCCGGCGGCCCGCCTGCCCGGGAAATATCGCCTGGCATGGGAAACAGCCAATGAAAACGCAGTCACGCGAGAGCCGGTCACGTAGATGCGGCTGCGCTGCGATTCAACCCGGAGACGTGTCCGGCCCCACGCATGAGACGTCGGGCAGGCTGCGCGCGTGCTCGATTGCCGTTGAATTGCAATCACATAGATGGCGCGATTTTTTTCGTCCCGCCGGTTCAAACTTTTTTGACGTTGCCTCCGCAAACCAAATCGCCTTGGTCGCTCGCTTTGTCGGCGGCGATGGCGTAAGAGCGGCAATGAAACAAGATCGCTTCGAAGTGCCGCTCACGGTGAAATCCGGCGAGGCCGGCGACAATCTTATGCTGAGGACGGCCCGCGAGGCCTCCGACTACCTGCTCAACAAATGGCCGGGAAAGAAGAGCCCGAAGCATCGCGCGGCGCTGCAGGCCTGCCATGACGCAATTGCCGGCGACAAGCCGGTGATGACCGCCAGGCGCGCCTTCATCGCGGCGGCGCGCGAAGCCGACGTTCTGGTCAGCGAAAAGGCGGCGTAGCCGGCTGCTGTCGGCCGATCAGCCTCGGGGGCCTTTGTGGGATCTGCGCTTGGGCGCGGCCGGTTTCTTGGCCTGCTCCAGGCGCTCTGACCTCTCCTTTTCGAGCCGAAGCTCCCTGAGCCGCGCCGTCTTTTTCTCGCGCGCGGCAAGCTCCGCGTTCATGATCTGACGGGCTGCCGCATCCGTCCTGGCGATCTTCTGTTCCGCCGCGATTGGCTTCATGTCGTCGTCCTTGCCGTTTGTTTCGGGTCGGAGCCGCAACTTTGCGCCGGGCGAAATGCGCCGCTATTTCGCTTCCGGAGCCTTGACCTCGTTGATTTCGCCGGCCTTGGCGCGTTCCGTCTTCTCGACCTTGGCGCTCTGTTTTTCGGCCTTCTTCGCCGCCTTGATCCGGTCGCGGTCTCGGCGCTCCTGGTTATAATTAGGCTTTTTTACCATCTGTCGATCCTTCCGCTGTGCGATCCCGCTGCGCCAATTTTGCGAGCCGGACGCCTGGTCGTTCTGTCGGCCGTGATCCTTGTCCGCGGCGCGATCGTCCTGTGTTCTGCCTACAGTGTCACGCCCGCTTTCGCAACCTGACCGGCTTTGCCGCCATCCCCGGTGGAATGCTGCGGTGCGCCGATTGCGAGGCCCCGGAAATTCGCATACCGTTTACCAAACGATAAAAAACGGGACGGAAGTCAATCCAACCAGAGGTGGTCAAAAATGCCTAGAAACGAAGTCTTTTCGGCCGTATCGCGTCGCGCGATGTTGAAGTCGGCCGGCGCGGGCGTGGCCCTTGCCGCGATGGCCGGTCTGCCGACGCGGCTATTCGCCCAGGAGGCGCTGAAAGTCGCGGCCGTCTACACCGTGCCGGTCGAGCAGCAATGGGTCAGCCGCATCCACAAGGCGGCCAACGCCGCCAAGGATCGCGGCGACATTGAATATGTCTATTCCGAAAACACCTCCAACAACGATTATGAGCGCGTGATGCGCGAATATGCCGAGGCCGGCCACAAGCTGATCGTCGGCGAAGTGTTCGGCGTCGAGGACGCCGCCCGCACGGTGGCCAAGGATTATCCCGACGTCGCCTTCCTGATGGGGTCCAGCTTCAAGCCGGACGAAGCCGTGCCGAACTTCTCTGTCTTCGACAACTATATCCAGGACGCGTCCTACCTCTCCGGCATTATCGCCGGCGCCATGACCAAGTCGAAGAACATCGGCATGGTCGGTGGCTATCCCATTCCCGAGGTGAACCGGCTGATGCACGCCTTCATGGCCGGCGTGAAGGAGACCGCACCCGACACCAAGTTCCAGGTCGCCTTCATCGGCTCGTGGTTCGATCCGCCCAAGGCCAAGGAAACCGCCTTCGCCCAGATCGACGGCGGCGCCGACCTGCTTTACGCCGAGCGCTTCGGCGTTTCGGACGCCGCCAAGGAGCGAGGCATCCTCGCAGTCGGCAACGTCATCGACACGCAGGCCGACTATCCCGAAACGGTGGTGGCGTCGGCGCTCTGGCACTTCGAGCCGACGCTCGACAAGGCGATCGCCGAGGTGAAGGCCGGGACCTTCAAGGCCGAGGATTACGGCGTCTATTCCTTCATGAAGAACGGCGGCTGCTCGCTGGCCCCGCTCGGCACGTTCGAAGGCAAGGTGCCGGCCGATGTCGTGGCCAAGGTCGCGGAGAAAGAAAAGGCGATCAAGGACGGCAGCTTCACCGTAGAGATCAACGACGCCGAGCCGAAATCGAGCTAGGGCGGTCTTCCTTCTCCCCTTGTGGGAGAAGGTGGATTGGCGCGAAGCGCCAAGACGGATGAGGGGTGTTGGACGAAATGCAGACGTTGCGATCTGTCCAGCACCCCTCATCCGACCTCGCTTCGCTCGGCCACCTTCTCCCACAAGGGGAGAGGGAAGATCATGAACGTCGGCGCCCTTTGACATGAATGCAACCGTCCTGCGCCTCACCGGCATCACCAAGCGGTTCGGTCCGCTCGTCGCCAATGACGCGATCTCGTTCGAACTCGCGCGCGGCGAGGTCGTCGCGCTCCTCGGCGAGAACGGCGCCGGCAAGACCACCCTGATGAACATCCTCTTCGGCCATTATGTCGCCGACGAGGGCTCGGTCGAGGCATTCGGCAATCCACTGCCGCCGGGCGATCCGCGCGCAGCACTCGACGCCGGCATCGGCATGGTGCACCAGCATTTTACCCTCGCCGAGAACATGACGGTGCTGGAAAACATCGCGCTCGGCACCCAAGCCATGTGGCGGGCGCGGCTCGACCGGGGCGCGGCGGCCCGGCGCATCCGCAAGCTGTCGGGCGATTTCGGCCTCGCCATCGATCCCGGCGCTGTCGTCGCTGCGCTCTCCGTCGGCGAGCGGCAGCGCGTCGAGATCCTGAAGGCGCTCTACCGCGACGCGCGCATCCTGATCCTCGACGAGCCGACCGCTGTGCTGACCCCGGCCGAAACCGACGCGCTTTTCCGCACGCTGAAACTCCTGGTCGCACAAGGCCTGTCGATCATCTTCATCTCCCACAAGCTGCACGAGGTGATGGCCGCCAGCGACCGCGTGCTGGTGCTGCGCGCCGGCCGGCTGGTCGGCGAAAGGCGCACCGCCGAGACCAGCCGCCCCGAACTGGCCGCGCTGATGATCGGACAGGAGATCGCGCCGGCCACCGTCGCCCCGGCGGCGGTCGGCGAATCATTACTGGAACTGACCAACGTCTCGACGCGCGCCGGCGGCGGCGGTGCTGCCCTCGACGGAATATCGCTGACCCTTCGCGGCGGCGAGATCACCGGCCTTGCCGGCGTGTCCGGCAACGGCCAGGCCGCACTTGCCGCGCTGATCGCCGGAACCATGCAGCCGCTCGAAGGCAAGATCGCCATCGGCGGTGCGACGGTGAAGGAATGGTCGCCTCGGCGGGCGCTCGCCGCAGGCATCGCGCGCATCCCGGAAGACCGCCATGCGGTCGGCACGATCGGCGACATGAGCGTCACCGAGAATGTGATTTCCGAACGCTACCGCAGCGCCCGCTTCAGCCGGCTCGGCTTTCTCGACTGGCGCGTCGCCCGCGGCTTCGCCGAGGAGATCATCGCCGACTACGACGTGAAGTGCCCGTCGCCCGAGGCGCGCATCAGGCTGCTCTCCGGCGGCAACATGCAGAAGCTCATCCTCGGCCGCGCGCTCGATCCAGAGCCGTCAGTCATCCTCGCCAACCAGCCGACGCGCGGCCTCGATGTCGGCGCGGTTTCCTATGTCCACAAGAAGCTGCTCGAGGCGAGGGCGCGCGGCGCAGCAATCCTGCTAATTTCGGAAGATTTGGAGGAAATCTTGGCTCTGTCGGACCGCATCCTGGTGATGTCGAAGGGCCGGCTCTCGACACCGTCGGCGCGCGGCGAACGCACCGTGCGTGAGCTTGGCGAACTGATGGCTGGGCATATCCAAACTCTTCCTTCTCCCCGCTTGCGGGGGAGAAGGTGCCCGAAGGGCGGATGAGGGGCATCCTTGATTCGCCGCGCTGCCCCTCATTTGCCTGCCGGCATCTTCTCCCCGCAAGCGGGGAGACGAGAAGCTGTTGCGAGGTCCCGCCATGCGGCTTGAACCCAAACCAACGCCGCCGCTCGGCGTCACGCTGCTCTTCCCCATCGCCGCAATAGCTGCGACGCTGGTCATCACATCCCTTCTGGTGCTCGCCGCCGGCGCGTCGCCGTTTTCCGTCTTCTACCTCGTCGCGCGCGGCGCCGCCGGCACCCAATTCGCGGCCCTCGAAACGCTGACTCGCGCCACCCCGCTGATCTTCACCGGCCTTGCCGTCGCCGTCGCGTTCCGCGCAAAACTCTGGAACATCGGCGCCGAGGCGCAGCTCTATATCGGCGGCGTGGTCACCATCGTGCTCGGAACGGGCGCGCTGCCTCTGCCCTCTTTCCTGCTCATCCCTATGATCATGCTGGCCGCAATGGCTGCCGGCGCGCTCCTGCTGCTCGGCCCGGCAGTGCTGAAGACGCGTTTCGGCGTCGACGAGGTGGTCACCACGCTGCTCCTCAACTTCATCGTGCTGCTCTTCGTCTCGATGCTGCTCGAAGGTCCGCTGAAGGACCCAATGGGCCTCGGCTGGCCGCAATCGCAAAGAGTCATCGCCGAGGCGCAGCTCCCCCGCATCATCCTGGGCAAGCGCCTGCATTACGGCTTTGTCATCGCCATCGCCGCAGCAGCGATCGTCTGGGTAATCATGAAGAAGACCGTGCTCGGCTACGAGATGCGCGCCGTCGGCCACAATGCGGAAGCCGCGAGTTTTGCCGGCATCCCGGTCAACCGCGTGCTGATGAAGACCGCGCTGCTTTCCGGCGGGCTCGCGGCGCTTGCCGGCTTCTCGGAAGTGTCGGGGCTGAAGGGCAACCTCACCCTCGACCTGTCGCCGGGCTACGGCTATTCCGGCATCGTGGTGGCGATGCTCGCAATGCTCAACCCGCTCGGCGTCGTCGCCTCGGCGATCTTCGTCGCCGGCATTTTCGTCGGCGCCGACGCCATGAGCCGCACTGCCGGTGTTCCGAGCTACATCGCCGACGTGATGGTCGCCACCGCCCTGTTGACGATGGTCACGGCGATCCTCATGTCGCGGTTCCGGGTGAGGTGGAGGTGATGGAACAGGCCCTCGAAATCCTCTTCACCGCATCCTTCTGGGTCGCTGCGATCCGCATCGCCTCGCCGCTGATCTTCGCCACCACGGGCGAATTGATCTGCGAGCGCGCAGGCGTGCTCAATCTCGGCATCGAAGGCATCATGACCGCCGGCGCCTTCGCCGGCTGGTTCACCGTCTATGCAGGCGGCGATCTCTGGACCGGCGTCATGGTCGCAGCCCTCGCCGGCGCGATGTTCGGCCTGCTTCATGCGACGCTCACGGTGCCGCTTGGTCTGTCGCAGCATGTGGTCGGCATCGGCGTCACCCTGCTTGCCTCCAGCCTCACCTACTTCACCTACCGGCTGGCGCTGCCCGAGGTCACCTCGCCGCCCAAGATCGCGCCCTTCGAGCCGCTGGCCATTCCCGGCCTGTCGTCCATCCCGGTCATCGGCCCGGCGCTGTTCAACCAGACGCCGCTGACCTACCTCGCCTTCGCCACCGTCGCCATCGTCGCCTGGGTGCTCTACCGCACGCCGCTTGGGCTCGCCATCCGCGCCGCCGGCGAGAACCCGGCCGCCGTGGAAGCGCAGGGCATCAGCGTCACCGGAATCCGCATGAGCGCGGTGATGGCCGGCAGCGCGCTGATGGCGGTCGGCGGCGCGTTCCTGACCATGTCGGCCTTCAATTCCTTCTTCTTCCAGATGATCAACGGCCGCGGCTGGATCTGCATCGCGCTAGTCGTGTTCGGCTCGTGGCGTCCGGGCAAGGCGCTGCTCGGCGCTATATTGTTCGCCGCTTTCGACGCCTATCAGGTGCGCCTGCAGCAGCTTTCCGGCGGCGTCGTGCCCTATCAGGTCTTCCTGATGATGCCCTATGTCTTGTCCATCCTCGCTTTGGTGCTGGTGGCGCGCCGCGCGACCTATCCCAAGGCGCTGATGACCCCCTACCAGAAAGGCGAAAGATGAGTTTTGACAGTTAGTCGGGGCTGCAGCGTGCTTAGGCTATTATGTCCTGGACGAGCGAGATGAGAAGAGTTTCGTCACCCGAGAAGCTCTCGATCATCGCGTGCATGACCCGATCTTGGTCGAGCATTTCTTCATCGAAGGTGAAGCCGGCATGCTCCGCCAGCATGGCAAGAAACGTCAGTTGAGTACGACCATTGCCCTCGCGAAACGGATGCACCGCATTCAGCTCTGCTAGGAAGTGGCCTACGTGTCCGGCGAATTCTGCGGCGGTCATGTGCCGGAGGGCGTCGGCGCTGCCAAGCTCGGTGAAGATGCGTTCCAATTCGGACGCGATGTACTCGGGATAGCAGAACCAGTTGCCGTCTTTCCCTATCCGGATTGCCCTGATTTCTCCGGCCCAGGCATACACGTCCTGAAAAAGATGTCGGTGAAGGCTGAGGTAGTGCCGCACGTCGAATGCGCCTGTAGGGAACGGCTCGTCGGCGCGCGTCAGGAACAGCGCGAGTTCCGCTTCATCAAGAAGATCTGGATCGTCTATGTCGAGAAGGTTTCTTAGAACGGCGGTGCCTGGATAGCACAGCGGGTCGGCTTCGGCGGTGTAAGCCAACCGCTACTTCCCTCGCACCTGTTCCTTTATGAGTGAACGGCGCTCGTCCCCGCTCAAACCTGCCCTCGCGCTCCGGTCGAGGATGCGCGCCATGCGTTCAGTAAGCTTCATGCCTTCGACGGCGCTGATCTTTTCGCCCTTGGAGCGGGTCAGTACGAAGCGCCCGGATTTGGCTGAACCTGTTGTGCGAGACGTGGAGCTTTTCATGCTTTCAAGCTAACACATTCAGCGGCCGGGGCAAAATCGTTGTCTGGCGAACTACGAAAGGCGAAAGATGAGTTTCGACATAATCGTCCGTGGCGGTACGCTGCCCGACGGAAGCACCGCCGACATCGGCATATGTGGGGACAAGATCGCGGCGATCGAGCCGCGTATCGACGCCGAGGCGGGCCGCGTCATCGACGCTACCGGCAATCTCGTCTCGCAGCCCTTCGTCGATCCGCATTTCCACATGGATGCTACGCTGTCCTACGGCATCCCGCGCATCAATGCCTCCGGCACGCTTCTCGAAGGCATCGCGCTATGGGGCGAGCTGAAGCCGTTGCTCACCCACGAGGCTGTCCGCGACCGCGCGCTCGCCTATTGCGACTGGGCGGTTTCCATGGGCCTGCTCGCCATCCGTACCCATGTCGACACCTGCGACGACCGCCTGCTCGCTGTCGAGGCGCTGCTCGAGGTGAAGAAGACCGTCGCGCCCTATATCGACCTGCAGCTCGTCGCCTTCCCGCAGGACGGGTTCTACCGCTCGCTCACCGCGCGGGAAAACACCATCCGCGCCCTCAATATGGGCGTCGACATCGTCGGCGGCATTCCGCATTTCGAGCGCACCATGGCCGACGGCACGCGCTCCGTCACCGAACTCTGCGAGATCGCCGCCGAGCGTGGCCTGATGGTCGACATGCATTGCGATGAGACCGACGATCCGCTGTCGCGCCACATCGAGCAACTCGCCTATGAGACGCAGCGCCTCGGCCTCTCGTGCCGCGTCGCCGGCTCGCACCTGACCTCGATGCACTCGATGGACAATTATTACGTCTCGAAGCTGTTGCCGCTGATCGCCGAAGCGGGCGTTTCGGCGATCCCCAATCCGCTCATCAACATCGTCATCCAGGGCCGCCACGACACCTATCCCAAGCGCCGCGGCATGACCCGTGTGCCGGAAATGCTGAAGGCCGGCATCCGAGTCGGCTTCGGCCAGGATTGCGTGCTCGACCCGTGGTATCCGCTCGGCACGGCCGACATGCTCGACGTCGCCTTCATGGGTCTTCACGTCGCGCAGATGACCAGCCCGGTCGACATGGCGCATTGCTTCGACATGGTGACCAAGGTGAACGCCGAGATCATGGGTCTCGATCATCTTGGCCTCGCGGTCGGCAAGGCCGCCAGTCTCGTCGTTCTCGACGCCGGTAGCCGCGTGGAGGCGCTGCGCCTGCGCGCCGACCGGCTATGCGTGATCGCCAGGGGCAAGGTCGTCGCCGAGCGCGAGAAGCGGGCAACGCGATTGTCGATCGCCGGACGGCCGGCGACGGTCGACCGCCGGCACCATACGGCAGGCTGACTTAAAGCATAGTGCCGAAAAGTGGATGCCGGTTTTCGGCAAAAACGATGCGAAAACAAAAAGCCAGAGCGAGATGCCCGATTCCGAAATCGGGCGGCTTGCTCTAGCGGTTTGCGTGCTTGTCGGGCCGGGGGCCGGGCTTCGGCTGCACTTTCGGCGCGGCCGCGGTCGTGGCGGTCGCGGCTGCTGCAGCAGGCGCAGCCTTTTCGAGGGGCTTCCCGGTGCTCACGCCCGGGAGCGCCTGTTCGGTGGGGGCCCTTGCGGTGCGCTCGGCCGGGGCGCGCTTTCCACCGACGAAGCTCCTGTAGATGAAGCCGCGCGTGCCGTCGTAGACCACCTCGCACCAGGCCTTGCAGTCGACCAGACCGACGGACGCACTGGCTGGAATGACCCTGAGCACCTTCGATCCGCTCGCCGGCCTCGACCGCAAATTGACGCCATCGTTCACGCGGACGGTTCGCTGGGGTGCTGGCCCTTTCTTCACGGCCGGCATTTCCGGTGCGGGAACCGCGAGTTCGGGCGAGGCCGGAGGCGCTGGTTCGAGCGCCCGTTCCTCGTTGCGGAAGATAGCGGCCGTCGCCATCGGATCGGACGGTTGTTCCTGCGCGGCAAGCGCGCGCGCCACAATTGCGCCGGCAGGCGTTTCGAGGTCGACCAGCGCGTTCGCGCCTGTCCGGGGCCCCGGGCTCTGGCGCGCCCAGCGTGGATCTTCGGGCAGCAGCGCCTCCGCGTCGGAGACCTCGACTGGTGCGCTGGCGGGCCGCTGGGGTGCTGTGGGTTTTGGGGCGGTTTTCGTGGTGTTCGGCGTCGGAGCAAGCTTGATCGATATCGTCTTTACCGTCCTGACCGGCAATTGCTGCATTGCAGCCGCCAGTCTCATCTGCGGCGCATCGGTTGCCGCCGCCCGGGTTTGCTCTCCGCCTATCAGGAAGGTCGTTGCTGCGCCTCCTGCGGCAAGCAGAGCAACCGCGCCGGCGAAGGCCATCGCCGGGCGGCGGCCTCGATATGAGGAAGTCGAGCCGCGTTTTCCATCTGTCGCGGCGAGGCTGACAGGCTTTGTCACTCTTCTACTCCACGCTGAACCAGGCCAGTGCGAATGCACCTTGAAGTGTCTGGTTGAGTCCCTTTCCCTCAACGCAAAAAATTCAAAAAAATAGATCGGCGAGCATCGCCGCAAGCACGCCGGACGATAGCATCGCTCGCAATTGTGGCGTTGCTATGCCCGTAATTTACGGTTCATAAAGGGTTTTTCGATCCGCGTCGGATCTACACGCCTGTGCTGGCGGCGATGCACGCTTTGCTTGGCGCCAGATTCTAGGCCTTCACCTTCGCCCCCGCCGGGTCGTAAAGCGGCTCGATATGCAGCGTCGCTTTCGTCCGTTCCATAGCCACGACCAGCTCGTATCCGCCCGTCGCAAGGTATTCGTCGCCGACGCCGTCGGCATGGCGGACATAGCCGTAGCCGATGTTCTTGCCGACCGTGTAGCCATAGCCGCCGCTGGTCAGATAGCCGACCGCTTCGCCGTTCCGCAGGATCGTCTCGCGCCCGAGAAGCACGATCTCGGGATCGTCGACGGTGAAACATGCGAAGCGCTTTTTCGGCGTCGCACCCTGCAACGCCTCGAGCGCCTTTCGGCCGACGAAATCCGTATCCTTGCGCAGTTTCACCGCCCAGCCCAGCCCGGCCTCGAAGGGCGTGTCGTTGGGCGTGATGTCGGAGCCCCAGGCGCGGTAGCCCTTTTCCAGCCTCAGCGATTCCAGCGCCCGGTAGCCGACCGGACGGATGCCGTGCGGCTTGCCCGCCGCCATCAGCGCGTCGAACACTTCGCCCGTGGCGCTGATCGGCACATGCAGTTCCCAGCCGAGTTCGCCGACATAGGTCACGCGTAGCGCCCGCACGGTATAACCGGCGATAGCGATCTCGCGGACATGGCCGAACGGGAAGACGGCGTTGGAGACGTCCGCATCCGTGACCTGCTCGAGTACATCTCTCGCGCGCGGCCCCATCAGCGACAGCGTGCCGAATTCTTCAGTCACATCGACAAGCGCCGCACCGAGCCCGTCAGGAATATGGTCCCTGATCCAGGCAAGATCGTGGGTGCGGAAACCGGTGCCGGTGACGATGTAGAATTTGTCGCCGGCAAGCCGCGCCACGGTCAGATCCGCTTCGATGCCCCCGCGCGTATTGAGAAGCTGGGTATAGGTCAGCCGGCCAACTGGCTTCGAAACGTCGTTGGCACAGATCCAGTCAAGCGCAGCCAAGGCATCCCTTCCCGTGACCAAAAACTTGGCGAAAGAGGATTGGTCGAAGATGCCGACTGCCTCGCGCACATGCCGGTGCTCGTCGCCGACGGGCTCGAACCAGTTCTGGCGGCCCATCGAATAGATGTCGCGCGCCTCCATCCCCTCCGGCGCGAACCAGTTCGGCCGCTCCCATCCGAGCTTCGACCCGAACACCGCGCGGTGCGCCTTCAGCCGCTCGTAGAGCGGCGAGACGATGCGCGGCCGGCCGCTCTCATGTTCCTCATGCGGAAAGCCGATCGAATAGTGTTTGCCGTAGGCTTCCAGCGTGCGATCGCAGACCCACTGGCGATCGCGATGCAGACCGGAGAAGCGGCGGATGTCGACCACCCAGAGATCGAGCGGGGCCTCGCCATCCATCGCCCACTGCGCCAGCACCCAGCCGGCGCCGCCGCCCGACGCGATGCCGAAAGCGTTGAAGCCGGCCCCGACGAACATGTTCTCACATTCCGGCGCGACGCCGAGAATGAAATTGCCGTCAGGCGTAAAGCTCTCCGGACCGTTGATCATCTGCTTGACGCCGGCTGTCTCCAGCGCCGGGATGCGGGCGATCGCCTGAGCCATATGCTGTTCGAAATGGTCCCAGTCGTCGTCGAACAGGCGGAACTGCCAGTCGCCGGGAACATCCCCGCCCGGAAGCCCGGTCGACCATGCCTGCGGGTTTGGCTCGTAGCCGCCCATCACCAGCCCGCCGACCTCTTCCTTGAAATAAGTCCGCCGGTCGGGATCGCGGATGGTCGGCGCGTCGGCCGCCAGCCCGGCGATCTTCTCGGTGATGATGTACTGGTGCTTGACCGGCTGCAGCGGCACGTTGATGCCGGCCATCGCGCCCACCTGCCGCGCCCATTGCCCGGCGCAGTTCACCACCTTGTCGCAGGCGATGTCGCCCTGGTCCGTCTTCACCTTCAGGATGCGGCCGTCCTTCATATCGAAGCCGGTGACGCGGACATCCTCGAACAGCTTCGCGCCATGCATGCGCGCGCCTTTGGCCAGCGACTGCGTGATGTCGGACGGGCTCGCCTGGCCGTCGGTCGGGAGCCAGCTCGCGCCGACCAGATCGCCGACCTCCATCAGCGGCCACATCGCCTTCACTTCGGCCGGCGACAGAAGCTGCATGTCCATGCCGAAGCTCTTCGCCGTCGTCGCCAGCCGCTTGTATTCGGTCCAGCGGTCCTGGTTGGTGGCGAGCCTGAGGCATCCCGTCATCTTCCAGCCGGTGGCTAGCCCCGTCTCGGCCTCCAGCCCCTTGTAGAGCTCGACCGAATATTTCAGCACCCGCGTGATCGAGGCGGACGAACGCAACTGCCCGACCAGGCCCGCCGCGTGCCAGGTCGAGCCCGAGGTCAGCTTGCCCTGCTCCAGAAGCACCACGTCGGCTTTGTGGTCGCGCGCCAGGTGGTAGGCCGTCGAGCAGCCGATGATGCCGCCGCCGATGACGACGATCCGAGCGTGGCTTGGCAGGGTCATGATCAGGATTTTCCGTATGCGAGGCGGTAGCGTTCGAGCGCATCTGCGAGACGCGACAGGTTTTCAGCCGTATAGGCGACATAGTCGACGCCGGTTGCGGCCAGATGCAGTTCCGAGACCATGCTCCACATCGCCTCGCGCAGCAGCGAGGCGCACTGCATGGCGGCGTGGGAGCGAAGCAAATCGGCCGACGGCTGGCCGCCGAAATAGGCGGATAGAAAGTCTTCCGATTCCTGTTCCGTCATGCCGGCATTCGATGCCGCTCCGGCGAGGTCGAACATGGCGGTGGAGAAGCCGGCATATTCGAAGTCGATCAGCCAGAGCCGCGAGCCGTCGTCGAGTATGTTGGCGGGCAGCAAATCATTGTGGCCGAAGATCACCGGCAGCGCCGTCTGCGCCTGCTCCAGTTCCTCGGCGAGCGAAAGATAGCCGGGAAGCTCCGCCGCCATGCGGCTGCCGCCGGCCTCCAGTGTGCGGGCATAGTCGCGGATGACGTGGAACACCCAGAACATGAAGCCCGCGCCCGAGACATGCTGCGGCATCTCGGTGTGGAAACGCCTGAGCAGCAGTGCGATGCGCTCGCGGTTCGCCCGCACGTCCTGCGCACAGTATGTCCTTGCGCCGATGAAGGCGGTGACCATGATGCCGGGCTCGGCATATTGCACCTCGGGCGCGAAGCCGGCCGCATGGGCGGCGCGCGCAGTCATGATCTCGCGTTCGCGCGAAACGTGGTGGAACGGAAAATCCCTGCCGAAGCGCACGACATGCCGGCCCGCGCTATCGGTTACCAGATAGCTCTCATTGCTGATGCCGCCGTGCAGCGGCTCGATCGAGACGCCGCCGGCCCAGCAAGGCAGGGTGCGGATGCGGTGTTCGTTGCTCCTCACGCTTCCCTCGGCTTCCCAGGCCGGCGCGACTGTGCGGCTCGGTTCCGGCGGCAATGTCATGCGGCCGGTCGCGGCTTGTCAACGCTTTGCTGGGTCGTGGGCGAGAGCCTTACCCGAAAATTAGCGACCGGTGCGCCGATACGCCGGCAAACGCGCCGTCCGCCACCGCAAACGCGATATTGGTCATGGAGCGCGCTGCGTCGCCGGCCGCATAGACGCCCGGAACGCTCGTCTGCTGCAACTCGTCGACCTTGATGATCGGGCCGAGCCCGCCCTCGGCAAAGGCGCAGCCCAGTTGTTCGGCAAGCGGGCTCGCCATGCTGGTGCGCGGCGCGGTGAAAAGCGCCTTGACCAGGACCGCGCGCCCGTCCTCGAGGCGCACCGCCAGTCCGTCCGCACCATCTGCCTCGCAGGCAGCGATGCGCACCGGCTCCAGTTTCACGCCGCGCGCCTCGAGCGCACGCATCTGCTCCGCATCCGGTTCGAAGGCGGCATTGGTGAAAAGCGTGACGTCGCCCCAATCGGGGATAAGCAGCGCCTGATGCATCGAGATAGCACCGACGGCCAGCACGCCGAGCGGCCCGCCCGCTGCCTCGTAGCCATGGCAGTAGGGGCAGTGCAGCACGGTCTTGCCCCACTGTTCCTGCAGGCCGGGAATGTCCGGCAGATTGTCGCGCACGCCGGTCGCGAGCAGCAGCCGCGCTCCTTCGAACGTCTTGCCGTCTTCCAGCGCGACGGCGAATCCTTCGCCCGCCGCCTCGGCATTCGCCGCATATGCATCGACGATTGTCGCCGTCGGATAGGCGAGCAACTGCCTTCTCGCGTCGCCGAGAATGTCCGCCGGCGTGCGGCCGTCCTGTCCCAGGAAACCGTGCGAATGGGCGGCGAAGCGGTTGCGCGGCTGGCCAGCGTCGATCACCAGCACCCGCCGCCGCGCCCTTGCTACCTGCGTTGCGGCAGAGAGGCCGGCGAAGCTGCCGCCCACCACGATCAAATCATACTGCATGGCTGGTCACTCCAATTTCGTCGTAGCGGCGGCGAAAATCGGCCGCCAGGTCTGCAAGCGTGATGCGGCCGAGCTTCTCGGCGAGCAGCCGCTCGGCTTCCGTGCGAAAATCCTCCAGCGCCGCGATCACTGCCTGCTCGACCAGGCAGCCGGGGCTTTCCGGCTCGGTGCTGAACGGCAGCAGCGTCTCGCCGAGGGCTGAGCTGATCTCGGCCAGCGAAATCTGGTCCGGCGCGCGGCCGAGCTGCCATCCGCCGCCATGCCCGCGCGAGGAGGCGACGATGCCTGCTTCGCGCAGGCCCGCGATGCTGCGCCTGACGACGACCGGATTGGTGTGGATGAAGGACGAGAGTTCTTCGGAGGTCAGCGCCCGCCCGCCCGCTTCCGCCATGTGGACGAGCATGTGCAGGGCGGAGGAAAATCGGCTGTTTCGTTTCATGTAACTAAGTTAGTTACAAATCTTCGCGCGTCAAGGCTGGCCGACGCCGCAATCAGCGCCGTGCCAGCAACCGACCTGTACGAGGCGAACGCTACTCTTTCGCCAGTTGCCCGAAGAAGCCCACGATCCTGCTGATTCTATGGTCTGGCGTGATCTCGGCAACATCCAGGCCCTCCGGCAGCATCGAGCCGTCCGCCTGCACGAGGCGCCAGGCGAAGCGCGCCACGCCATGATGCGCATCGACGCGGCTGGTCCTGATGACCTTGGCGCCGGGCCGTCGAGCGGCGACCGTGCCGATATGGGCGAGCAGGGCGTCGATGCCGGCCGCGTGAACAGTGGGGTCGGTGTAGGTAGCGCCGGCGGTCCAGACGCTTTCCAGGATCTCCCGCCTGCGTTTTGGGTCCGGATCGCTCCAGGCCGCGCAGTAGGTGTCGATCAGCGTGTCGATCAGCGTCTCGATTTCGTTCGTCGGCATGGCGGTCTCCGATGCGAGGGGAAGCGACTATGACTCAATCTGAAATAGCATGAGGCGCTTTTCATTGGGCCAGCGGCGTGCTCTTTCAAGCCATGGCGTTCACCATCAGGCAGTTGCAGTTCTTCGTCGCCGTGGCAGAGCAGGGCACGGTTTCGCGCGCCGCGCAGAACCTGTCGATCTCGCAATCCTCGGTCACCGAAGCCATCAAGGAGCTCGAAAGCGATCTCGGCGTCGAACTCTTCGAGCGCCATCCGCGCGGGCTCAACATCACCCATAAGGGCCACCAGTTCCTGCGCCACGCGACAAAGATCCTGGCCGACGTGTCGGATGCGCGCCGCACCTTCTCGCACGAGCAGGAGCGAACGAGTGGCCGGCTGCATCTCGGCGTCACCTCGCTCGTCGCAGGTTATGTGCTTTCCGATCTGCTCGCCCGCTACCGCCGCGCCTTTCCCGGCGTCGAGGTCACCGCCATCGAGGACAATGGCGATTATCTCGAGCATCTGCTGGTCGGCGGCGAACTCGATGTCGCCGTCATGGTCATCTCCAACCTCCGCGACCGCATGGCGCTGCAGGCCGAAATCCTCGAAGTCTCGCCCTACCGGCTATGGCTGCCGCTCGGCCATCACTTGGCCGGCGCCGACATCATCGGCATCAACGACATCGCCGCCGAGCCGCTGATCATGCTGACCGTCGACGAGATCGAGGAAAACACCGGCAAGCTCCTGGTGGCGCTGGGCGCGCGCCCGCATGTCGCCTTCCGCACCCGTTCGGTCGAGGCGGTGCGCAGCCTTGTCGCCACCGGCGCCGGCGTGGCGCTGTTGCCGGACCTCGTCTACCGGCCGTGGTCGCTGGAAGGCGACCGCATCGAATCCCGCGATATCTCCGGCGCGCTTCCCGTGGTGCAGGTTGGCATGGTCTGGCGGCGCGGCTCCAGCCTGACGCAATCGGCCCGCGACTTCATCGGCATGGCGCAGGGGCAGCGCTCGGTCCGACAGCGGCCGTGATATATCGGAAAAACCGATATCGACGTTCTGACAAATGAATTTGCGAATGCGCGATATTCCGGTCACCTTGCATTGCCGGGATAACGCCGCCTCCAGAGAGCGGCCCCGCCAATGGGAGAATAGTCATGAGATCGTTCCTGAAATCCTGCACCGCGCTGACTGTCGCATTGAGCTTTTCCGGCCAGGCACTGGCCCAGGTCAAGGAGATCGGCGCCGGGGAGGGCCAGGTCAACATCGTCGCCTGGGCCGGCTATATCGAGCGCGGCGAAACCGACAAGAAATTCGACTGGGTGACGAAATTCGAGGAGGCGACCGGCTGCAAGGTCAACGTCAAGACCGCCAACACCTCCGACGAAATGGTCGCGCTGATGAATGAGGGCGGCTTCGACCTCGTCACCGCCTCTGGCGACGCCTCGCTGCGGCTGATCGCCGGCAAGCGCGTGCAGCCGATCAATATCGAACTGATCAAGAGCTGGGGAACCATCGACGATCGCCTGAAGGACGCGCCCTGGCACACCGTCGACGGCGTCCATTACGGCGTGCCCTACATGTGGGGCCCCAACGTTCTGATGTACAACACCAACGTCTTCAAGGAAGCGCCCAAGAGCTGGAAGGTCGTCTTCGAGGAAATGACGCTGGGCGACGGCAAGTCCAACAAGGGCCGCGTCCAGGCCTATGACGGGCCGATCCACGTCGCCGATGCGGCGCTCTATCTGATGACGCACAAGCCCGAGCTCGGCATCAAGAGCCCTTACGAGTTGAACGAGGATCAGTACAAGGCCGCACTCGACTTGCTTCGCACCCAGCGCACGCTGGTCGGCCGCTACTGGCACGACGCCTTCATTCAGATCGACGACTTCAAGAACGAGGGCGTCGTCGCCTCCGGCTCGTGGCCGTTCCAGGTCAATCTGCTCAAGGGCGACAAGCAGCCGGTCGCTTCCGTCTTCCCGGAAGAAGGGGTCACCGGCTGGGCCGACACGACCATGATGCATGTCGACGCCGCCAATCCCAACTGCTCCTACATGTGGATGGAGCATTCGCTGTCGTCCAACCTGCAGAGCGATCTCGGCGTGTGGTTCGGCGCCAACCCGTCGGTTCCGGCCGCCTGCGCCGACGGTCGTGGCATGATGACCAAGGAAACCTGCACGACCAACGGCTTCGACAATTTCGAGCAGGTCAAGTTCTGGACGACGCCCACGTCCAAATGCGCCACCCAGAACGACCAGTGCGTGCCCTACTACCGCTGGGTGTCGGACTACATCGGCGTCATCGGGGGGCGGTGAACAGGGTAGCCTGTCCACATAGCATCGCGCCGCCCCTCACCCTTACCCTCTCCCCGTGAACAACGGGGAGAGGGGGGTCGCCAGCGTTGCGGCCATCTCTCCTCTCCCCGTTCTTACGGGGAGAGGATGCCGGCAGGCAGGTGAGGGGCAGCGCTAATAGTTCAAGGTAGCGAACTTGAAATTCCGAGACCGCCAATGACCACCGCCGTCTCCTTCCGACAAGTTTCCCGCCACTTCGGCTCCGTGAAGGCCGTCGATGCGGTCGATCTCGACATCAGGCCGGGCGAATTCTTCGCCATGCTCGGCCCGTCCGGTTCGGGCAAGACCACCTGCCTTCGCCTCATCGCCGGCTTCGAGCAGCCGACCTCGGGCAGCATCGAGATTTTCGGCGAGCGGGCCGAAGGCGTCCCGCCCTATCGCCGCAACGTCAACACCGTGTTCCAGGACTACGCGCTGTTTCCGCATCTGAACGTGCTGGACAATGTCGCCTATGGGCTGATGGTCCGCGGAGTCGGCAAGGCCGAGCGTGCATCCGCCGCCGAGGATGCGCTGCGGCTGGTACAACTCCCCGGCTATGGCGGCCGCCGTCCGGGCCAGCTCTCCGGCGGCCAGCGCCAGCGCGTCGCGCTCGCCCGTGCGCTGGTCAACAAGCCCAAGGTGCTGCTGCTGGACGAACCGCTCGGAGCGCTCGATCTGAAGCTGCGCGAAAACATGCAGGAAGAGCTGAAATCCCTGCAGAAGGCGCTCGGCATTACCTTCGTCTTCGTCACTCATGACCAGGGCGAGGCGCTGTCAATGGCCGACCGCGTCGCCGTCTTCCACGAGGGCGGCATCAGGCAGATCGGCACGCCGCAGGAAATCTACGAGCGGCCGCACTCCCGCTTCGTCGCCGATTTCGTCGGCTCGTCCAACGTGCTGCCGCCCGATTTCGTCAAGCTGCATGGCGGCCAGCCGCGCTGGGCGAGCCTGCGCCCGGAAAAGATCCGCATCGACAACGGCGAAGCCGGGCAGGGGGTCGCCGGCTCCGTCCTGTCGCGCAGCTTTCTCGGCGCCACCAACCGCGTCACCGTCGAGGCCGACGGACTGCGCCTCCAAATCGTCACGCCCGCCGGCCAGCCGCTGCCCGAGGACGGCGCAGCCGTCTCGCTGCACTGGCTGCCATCCGACCTGCACCTGATGGAAGGCCCGCAATGAGCGCCGAGGCCATGCATATCCTGCACAGCGGGGCGGAAAGCACCCCTCAAAGGGCAGGGCGGTCGCATTCTGAAAATGGCCGTCGGCGAGGAAGAGTTGCCACCTGTTCTGTACCGCTTTTGACTTCCAATACGTCGCGGCATGGCAACTGTGTTTCAGGCATATGCTTTCTGGTCGCGTTGCATGGCGTTGAGGATGGTGAGGAGCTTTCTGGCTGCGGCGATGACGGCGAGTTTCCTGGAGCCGGAGCGGGCGGCGATGGCGCTGTAGAAGGCCTTGAAGCGCGGCGCAGCGCGGATGGCGCCGAGCGCCGCCATATAGAGCGCCTTGCGCACGCGCGGCCGGCCGCCGCGGATGGGGCGCCGGCCGCGCCGCGTTCCCGAATCGTTGTTGCGCGGCGCCAGCCCGGCCAGGCTGGCGATGGTTTTGGGCGAACGGCCTCCGAGCTCGGGCAAATGGGCGATGAGGGTGAGCGCGGTGACGGGTCCGACGCCGGGGGCCGAGCGCAGGATGGCGAACGTGGCGGCGGTGGCGGCGTCGGCTTCGGCGATGGCGCTTGCGATGACCGCCTCGATGGTCGCGATGCGCTTGGCGAGGCAGGCGACGGCCGCCTCGATGTCGGCGATGACGTCGGGATCGAAGGCTTCGCCGAGATGCCTGGCCTCGCGGGCGCGGGCCTCGACGAGCTGGTCGCGGCGGCGCGCCAAGGCGGCGATGCGCTCGCGCTGGCGGCACGGCGGCTGGTCGGGCGCCGGGGTGAAGCGGCGGCCGTAGTCGGACAGCATGCGGGCGTCGAGCTTGTCGGTCTTAGCCAGAAGCCCGCCGGCCTCGGCGAAGCGGCGGGTCTGGACGGGGTTGCGCCTGGTGCTGGCGATGCCGGCCTCGGCCAGGGCGTGGCGCAACAGCCGGTCGTGGACGCCGGTCGCCTCGAAGACGACGAAATCGCGCCCCGGCGCAAGTCCGGCCGCGAAAGCCTCGATCGGCCCGGCCCGGTTGGCGAGCCGCCGGAAGCTGCGGCTGGACGGATCGAACACGTCGAGCATGTCCTTGCAGATGTCGCAACCGATGTAGTTATGCTGTATCATCACCGTGCCTCTTCCTGTGGTGCGAGGTCTGTGCAGCAGCCTCGTGCAACTGTTCAGGTTGATGGTTTCGAAGCGGGAGGGGAGCCGAGCCATGCCGCGGCCTGTCGGGCAAAACCCGACGACCAGGATTCCCACGGCCTCCTTCCCGCGCTCACCATACGCCAAAACAAACACACAGGATTCCCGACACTCTCCGCTCGTTCCTCGCTCACGAGGTCGGGAATGACGGGCTTCGTTTTCCGCTTCGGCCAGTCGCCGGCGCTGGAGATTGGCGGAGGCGAAAGTGAAATCCGTCATTCCCGATCTCGTGAGCGAGGAACGAGCGGAGAGTGTCGGGAATCCATGCCTCGACCTGGCGGGCACCAGAATCCTCTCCGGTATAGACATCCAGCGAAACGTTCGCAGATTGCCCTGCCGGGACGGAAGGCGCGGTGCATATCATGACCACCGCTACGCTCTCGACACGCGTACCCTCCGCCATTTTGCCGAGCCGCGGCGGCATAATCGGCGCGCTTTCCGACCTGTTCTGGCGCAGGCCGGGCGTGCTGCTCTTCCTGATGCTGGCGCCGCCGGTGCTGTGGCTCGGCATCGTCTATCTCGGCTCGCTGTTCGCGCTGCTTTTGCAGAGCTTCTTCTCGATCGACGAGTTTTCCGGCCTGATCAACCGCGAGCTCACGCTGAAGACCTATGGCGAGCTGTTCCTGCCCGCCAATCTCGACATCATCATCCGCACCGTCACCATGGCGGCGGCGGTCACCATCGCGTCGGCCATTATCGCCTTCCCGATCGCCTATTACGCGGCCCGCTATGCGCGCGGCAAATGGAAGGCGCTGTTCTATCTCGGCATCATGCTGCCGCTGTGGTCCAGCTATCTGGTCAAAATCTACGCCTGGAAGCTGATTCTGGCCAAGGAAGGCATCCTCACCTGGCTGTTCGAAAAGCTGCATTTGATGTGGCTGATCGACGCCTGGCTTTCCATTCCCGTCGTCGGCGGCAACTCGCTCTCCGTCTCGGCCACCGGCACCTTCATCGTCTTCGTCTATGTCTGGCTGCCCTTCATGGTGCTGCCCATCCAGGCTGCCTTGGAGCGCGTGCCGGGAAGCCTTATCGAGGCGTCCTCCGACCTCGGCGCCTCTCCGGCGCAGACATTTCGCAACGTGCTGTTCCCGCTAGCGCTGCCGGGCATCGTCGCCGGCTCGATCTTCACCTTTTCACTGACCTTGGGCGACTACATCATCCCGCAGATCATAGGCACGTCGCGCCTCTTCATCGGCCAGGCCGTCTATGCGCACCAGGGAACGGCCGGCAACATCCCGCTCGCCGCAGCCTTCACCGTCGTTCCGATCGTGGTCATGGGTTTTTACCTGTGGGGCGCCAAGCGCATGGGAGCGTTCGATGCGCTGTGAGCTTTCCAGGTTGCGCTGCCCCTCACCCTTACCCTCTCCCCGCAAGAACGGGGATAGGGGGTCGCCGGCGCTGCGGCCATCTCTCCTCTCCCCGTTCTTACGGGGAGAGGATGCCGGCAGGCAGGTGAGGGGCAGCGCCAATCTCCGATCAGGAGCCGCCCATGCGCTCTGACCGCCGGCAATCCGCTCCTCTCGGCCTGAAGATCGCCGCCGCCGCCGGCCTCCTGTTCCTGCATCTGCCGCTGCTCCTGATCTTCGTCTATGCCTTCACCACCGAGGAAAAGTCCTATCAATGGCCGCCGCCCGGCCTCACCACGCAATGGTTCGCGGTGGCGTGGAACCGGCCCGACGTGTGGCAGGCGCTGACGCTGTCGGTGCAGGTCGCCGCCATCTCGACGGCCATCGCCCTGGTGCTCGGCACGCTGTGCGCGGCGGCTGTTTCCGGGACTAAATTCTTCGGCCGCGAGACGATCTCGCTGCTGGTCATCCTGCCGATCGCGCTGCCCGGCATCATCACCGGCATCGCACTGCGCTCGGCCTTCAACCTCGCCGAAATCCCCTTCTCGTTCTGGACGATCATTCTCGGCCACGCCACCTTCTGCGTGGTCGTGGTCTACAACAACGCCGTCGCGCGCTTCCGCCGCATGTCCGGGTCGCTGATCGAGGCGTCGATGGACTTGGGCGCCGATGGCTTCCAGACGTTCCGCCATGTCATCCTGCCCAATATCGGCACCGCGCTGCTCGCAGGCGGCATGCTCGCCTTCGCGCTGTCCTTCGACGAGGTCATCGTCACCACTTTCACCGCCGGCCAGCAGCAGACGCTGCCGATCTGGATGCTCGAGGAACTGGTGCGGCCGCGCCAGCGCCCGGTCACCAACGTCGTCGCCATGGTCGTCGTCCTGGTGACGCTGCTGCCCATCCTCGCCGCGTATTACCTCACCCGCGACGGCGACCAGATCGCGGGAGGTGGGAAATGAACAGGGCAACAGGCAGTAGGCAATCGGCAGTAGGGAACAGACGGTCGGTGTTCCGACTGCCTACTGCCTATTGCCGACTGCCTCTCTGAAACAAAGGGAGAAGAACAATGTACACCGAGATGCTGATCGGATCGCGCTTCGAAAAAGGCACCGAGACCGAAGAGCCGATCCTGAACCCGAAGACCGGCGAGACCGTGCTCGGCCTGCCCGAGGCGTCGCAGGCCCAGATCGAGGCGGCGGTGGCCGCGGCCGAAAAGGCGTTCACGACATGGTCGCGCACCACGCCGGCGCAACGCTCCGGTTATCTCCTCAAGATCGCCGACCGTATTGAGGCCGAGGCGCAGGAGTTCGCCCAGCTCGAGGCGCTGAACTGCGGCAAGCCCATAAACGCCGTGCTCAACGACGAGATTCCTGCCATCGTCGACTGCTGGCGCTTCTTCGCCGGCGCGGTGCGGTCCATGCCTGGCGTCGTCGCGGGCGAATATCTGACCGGCCACACCTCGATGGTCCGCCGCGACCCGATCGGCGTCGTGGCTTCCATTGCGCCGTGGAACTACCCGCTGATGATGATGGCCTGGAAGCTCGCGCCGGCCATCGGCGGCGGCAACACGGTAGTGTTCAAGCCGTCCGAGCAGACGCCGCTAACGGCGCTGAAGCTGGCGAGGATCCTTGCCGAGATCCTGCCCGAAGGCGTGGTCAATGTCGTTCTGGGACGCGGCGAAAGCGTCGGCAACGCGCTGATCAACCATCCGAAGATCAACATGATCTCGATCACCGGCGACGTCGCCACCGGCAAGAAGGTGCTGCAGGCCGCCGCCAAATCGGTCAAGCGCACCCATCTCGAACTCGGCGGCAAGGCGCCGGTCATCGTGTTCGACGACGCCGATCTCGACGCTGTGGTCAACGGCCTGCGCGCCTTCGGCTACTACAATGCCGGGCAGGACTGCACGGCCGCTTGCCGCATCTATGCCGGCGCGAAAATCTATGACCGGCTCGTCGCCGATCTCTCCTCCGCCGTCTCGACGATTAAATTCAACCAGCCCGACGACACCGAAAACGAGATCGGGCCGCTGATCTCGCAGCGCCAGCGCGACCGCGTCGCGAGCTTCGTCGAGCGCGCCTCCGAGCTGAAGCATATCGAAATCACCACCGGCGGCCGGCCGGGCGAGGGCGGCGGTTTCTTCTATCAGCCGACGGTCGTCGCCGGCGCTTTGCAGGAGGACGAGATCGTGCGTCGCGAAGTTTTCGGGCCGGTGGTTTCGGTGACGCGCTTTTCCGATGTCGACCAGGCGGTCGACTGGGCCAATGACAGCGACTACGGCCTCGCCTCATCGGTCTGGACGAAGGACGTGTCGCGAGCCATGGCGACGGCCGCCCGCCTGCAATATGGCTGCACCTGGATCAACACGCATTTCATGCTGACCAACGAGATGCCGCATGGCGGCCTGAAGCAGTCCGGCTACGGCAAGGACATGTCGCTCTACGCACTGGAGGACTACACCGCCGTCCGTCACGTCATGATCGCGCACGGGTGATACGGCAGGCCTCACACGCCCGTTTTCATGTGAGATAGCGCCGTTTCGCAATGTCAGGCCGGCTCGTGTACAAATTCCGGCCTATTTCGCTCCAGCTTCCGGGCAAGCTATTGTTCTTGCTTGCCGTTTTCGGTGCGCGCGTGGCGCGCCGGGAAGGTTTTGTCCACGGGGTGTTTTGCAGAGCGGGTGAAGCATCCCCGCTTGGCCTCTTGCGCGGTTGTCGAAAACTCGCGTATCTGGTCGGACCAGATCACGCGGCGAGGGCTCAATGAAAATCGGCTTCTGCATGTTGCTGTGGACGACAAACGTCACCGGCAAGCACGAGAAATTGCTGAAGGATATCAAGGCGACCGGCTATGACGGCGTCGAGATTCCGATTTTCGAAGGTTCGCCCGACGACTACAAGCGCCTTGGCGGCATGCTCGACCGCATCGGTCTGGCGCGCACCGCCGTCTCGGCGATGGGCGATCCGGCGATGAACCTGATCGGCGACGCCGCCGCCCGCAAGGCGGGCATAAATTACATGAAATGGGCGATCGACTCCGCTTCCGCGCTCGGTGCCAACAGGCTTTCAGGCCCGCTGCATTCAACGCTCGGGCAATTCTCGGGCACTGGTCCGACCACAGCCGAGAAAAACCGTTCCGTCTCCTCCCAGCGTGCCATCGGCGATCACGCCGCGAAAAAGGGCGTCGTCATCGGCCTCGAGGCGCTCAACCGCTTCGAATGTTATCTGGTCAACACGATGGACGACCTCTGCGCCCATCTCGACGAGATCGGCCACAACAACATCGAGGCGATGTACGACACATTCCACTGCAACATCGAGGAAGCCGATCCTATCGGCGCTTTCACGAAGCACACGAAGCACATTGTCCATGTGCACATATCGGAAAACGACCGCGGCGTGCCCGGCCGAGGTAACATACCGTGGAAAAAGACTTTTTCGGCGATCCGCGGCAGCGGCTATGATGGTTGGCTGACGATTGAATCCTTCGGCCGCGGCCTGAAGGACCTAGCCGCCGCCACCAAAGTCTGGCGCGATTTCGCCGAAAGCCCCGAAGCGGTCTACCGCGATGGCTTCCGGCATATCAAAGACCACTGGAAGCGGGCAGGGCGCTGATCGCGAGTGCAACGCTAGCCCTATCCTTTAGCCACTCACATCGGCATCGGCTTCAGCGGCCTGCTCGGGCGTCACAGGCTCGCTCGGCCTTCTGACCTTGGCCGATGCCTCCAGCACCAGCGGCAAAAGCCCTTCGCCGCCTGTCTCGATGATCTCGAACAGATGCCGGCGCATGCGCGGTTCCCAGAATTTGTTGATATGCTCGGCAACGCCTGCCACGCCTTCCTCATGCGGCTTCGATTTGAAGAAGGTCGCGATCTGGTTGGCCATGCGCACGAGCTTTGCCTTGACGGCTGCGCTGTGGTTTTCGTCATGCGACATTTTTGGCGGCTCCGGGCGTGATGCGGTGAGGGTGGGTAAAAATGTCGAAATCGTCGCCGCGCACCAGCGCGATCAAGGTCATGCCAGCTTCCTCGGCCGTGCGGATGGCGAGCGCCGTCGGGGCCGAAACCGCGACTATGAACGCCGCGCCGATCGCCGCCGTCTTCTGCACCATCTCGACCGAAACCCGGCTGGTCACGATCACCGCGCCCGATGAGCCGGCGACGCCCTTTCGCGCCAGCGCCCCCGCCAGTTTGTCCAGCGCATTGTGCCGGCCGACATCTTCGCGCGCGGCGACAATGCCCTGGCCGGGAATGTAGAACCCGGCCGCATGCACCGCGCCGGTCTCGGCATGCAGCGGCTGCATCTTCGACAAGAGCCGCACCGACTGGACAATGTCGGCAGCGGTGAGGTCAAGCGACGTCGCGCCGACTTCCGGCACCGACCGCATCGCTTCCTCGATCGATTCGATACCGCATAGCCCGCAGCCCACCGGTCCGGCAAGCCGGCGCCGCCGCGCCTGGAAGCGCGTGTTCGCCTGGTCCTTCAGCCTGATCTGGATATCGATGCCCGCGCCATGGTCCTCGACCTCGATCGCGTCGATCTCGTCAGGCGACGCGATGATGCCTTCGGTCAGCGAGAAACCGAGCGCAAAATCCTCGAAATCCGCCGGGCTGGCCATCATCACCGCATGCGTGGTGCCGGCATAGGACAGCGCGATCGGCGTCTCCTCCGGCACCATGCGGGCAGCGGCGCTGATGCCGTTCGCCCGGCGCGCCAGGCGGGAGATTTGCGTAAGGGCGGGGCGCTGCTGCCGCCTAACCATCTCCTACTCCGCCGCTTCCAGCGCCGGCCGGATGCGGCGGCTCTGGCGCGCCTGCTCGTCATATTCGATCTGCCAGTCCGACGGCCCGTTGGACGGCGCGACCTGCACGGCGGTCACCTTGTATTCCGGGCAGTTGGTAGCCCAGTCCGAGAAGTCGGTGGTGATGACGTTGGCCTGCGTCGTCGGGTGGTGGAAGGTCGTATAAACCACGCCCGGCGACACGCGCTCGGTAACCAGCGCGCGCAATGTCGTCTCGCCGGCGCGGCTTTGCACGCGAACCCAGTCCTCGTCGCGGATGCCGCGATTTTCGGCATCGTGCGGATGGATTTCCAGCCGGTCCTCCGGGTGCCAGACGACATTGTCGGTGCGCCGCGTCTGCGCCCCGACATTGTAGTGCGAAAGGATACGCCCGGTGGTTAGCAGCAGCGGAAAGCGCGGTCCGCTCTTTTCATCCGTCGCCACATATTCCGTGCGGATGAACTTTCCTTTGCCGCGCACAAAGCCGTCGATATGCATCACGGGCGTTCCGAGCGGCGCCTTCTCGTTGCACGGCCACTGTACGGAGCCGACCTTGTCAAGATAATCGTAGGATACCTTGGCAAAGCTCGGCGTCGTCGCCGCGATCTCGTCCATGATCTCGGAAGGATGCTGGTAATTCCACGCCAGTCCCATCGCCTGCGCCAGCTTCTGCGTCACCTCCCAGTCGCCAAGGCCATTCTTCGGGGCCATCACCTTGCGCACGCGGTTGATGCGGCGCTCTGCGTTGGTGAACGTGCCGTCCTTCTCGAGGAAGGTAGAGCCCGGCAGGAAGACATGCGCATAGTTGGCCGTCTCGTTGAGGAACAGGTCGTGCACGACGACGCATTCCATCGCAGCGAGACCGGCGGCGACATGCTTGGTGTCCGGGTCGGACTGCAATATGTCCTCGCCCTGCACGTACAGCGCCTTGAAAGTGCCTTCCACGGCCGCGTCCAGCATATTGGGAATGCGCAGGCCCGGTTCGTTGTCGAGTTTCACGCCCCACAGCGTCTCGTAGATTTCGCGCGTCGCGTCGCCGGAGATGTGGCGGTAGCCCGGCAGTTCGTGCGGGAACGAGCCCATGTCGCAGGCGCCTTGCACGTTGTTCTGGCCGCGCAGCGGGTTCACGCCGACGCCCGGCCGGCCGATATTGCCGGTCGCCATTGCGAGGTTGGCGATGGCCATGACCGTTGTCGATCCCTGGCTGTGCTCGGTAACGCCCAGGCCGTAATAGATCGCGCCATTTCCGCCCGTTGCGTAAAGCCGTGCCGCCCCGCGGATTTCCTCCGGGTCGACGCCGGCAAGCTGGCCGACGACTTCCGGGCTGTTTTCAGGCAGCGCCACGAAAGACGCCCAGTCCTGGAACTCGTCCCAGTCGCAGCGCTCCCGGATGAATTTCTCGTCGAACAGGCCCTCGGTCACGATGACATGCGCCAGCGACGTGATCACCGCGACATTGGTGCCAGGCTTCAGCGGCAGATGATGCTGCGCCTCCACATGGGCCGAGCGAACGATATCGGTGCGGCGCGGGTCGAGAACGATCAGCTTGGCGCCCTTGCGCAGCCGCTTTTTCAGCCTCGATGCGAACACCGGGTGGCCGTCGGTCGGATTGGCGCCGATGATCATGACGACATCGGTCTTTTCGACCGAGTCGAAATCCTGCGTTCCGGCCGAGGTGCCGTAGGTCTGGCCGAGGCCATAACCCGTCGGGGAGTGGCAGACGCGCGCGCAGGTATCGACGTTGTTGTTGAGGAAGCCCTGCCGGACCAGCTTCTGGACGAGATAGGTTTCCTCATTGGTGCAGCGCGACGAGGTGATGCCGCCGACGGAGCCTCGGCCGTACTGATACTGGATGCGGCGGAATTCGCTCGCCGTATGCGCCAGCGCTTCCTCCCACGAAACCTCGCGCCACGGATCGGTCACCTTCTCCCGGATCATCGGCTTCAGGATGCGGTCCTTGTGGTTCGAATAGCCATAGGCGAAGCGGCCCTTGACGCAGGAGTGGCCGCGATTGGCCTTGCCGTCCTTGTAGGGCACCATGCGGACGAGTTCCTCGCCCTTCATTTCCGCCTTGAACGAGCAGCCGACGCCGCAATAGGCGCAGGTCGTGACCACCGAATGCTCGGGCCGGCCCATCTTCAGCACCGACTTTTCACGCAGCGCGTCGGTCGGGCAGGCCTGCACGCAGGCGCCACAGGACACGCATTCCGATTCGATGAAGTTTTCCGACATGCCCGCCGAAATGCGGGATTCGAAGCCCCTGCCGCTGACCGTCAGCGCGAAGGTGCCCTGCACCTCCTCGCAAGCCCGCACGCAACGCGAGCAGACGATGCATTGCGACGCGTCATAGGTGAAATAGGGATTGGATTCGTCCCGAGCGATGTAGTCGATGTTCAGCGATCCGTTGCCGGGCGCGACATGGTTGCGGCCGTCCACGCCGTAGCGGTTCTCGGCCAGCCCGACCGAGGCGGCGACCTTGTCGAACTCGCTGCCTTTCAGGCCGGCATCCGGATCCCAGCCCATAGGGTGGTCGGAGATGTAGAGTTCCATCACGCCGCGGCGGATGTTGTTCAGCCGCTCGGTCTGCGTCTTGACCACCATGCCTTCAGCGACGGGCGTCGTACAGGAGGCCGGCGTGCCGCCGCGACCTTCGATCTCCACCAGGCAAACCCGGCATGAGCCGAACGAGTCCAGCATGTCGGTCGCGCAGAGCTTGGGAATCTCGACGCCGAGTTCCATTCCGGCCCGCATGATCGAGGTTCCCTCGGGAACCGTCACGTCGCGGCCGTCGATGTTCAGCGTAACCGTCTTCTCGGACTGAGAAGCTGGCGTGCCGTAGTCGATTTCTTCAATCAGCGATTTGAACTCGGGCATGGCGTTCATGGTCCGCTCCTATTCCGCGGCTTCGGCGATGGGCGAGGGGCGAAAATCTTCCGGAAAATGGTTCAGCGCGCTCATCACCGGATATGGGGTAAAACCCCCAAGGGCGCAAAGCGATCCAAATTTCATGGTGTTGCAGAGGTCGGTGACGAGTTCGATCTGCTTCTCCGGCTCGATGTTCCTTGCGAGTTTGTCGAGTGTCTCGACGCCGCGCGTCGAACCAAGGCGGCAGGGGGTACACTTGCCGCAGCTTTCGATCGCGCAGAACTCCATTGCGAACCGCGCCTGTTTCAGCATGTCGGCTGTGTCGTCGAACACCACGATACCGGCATGGCCGATCAGCCCGTCCTTGGCGGCGAAGGCCTCGTAATCGAAAGGCGTGTCGAACAGGGAACGCGGGAAATAGGCGCCCAGCGGTCCGCCTACCTGCACTGCCTTGACCGGCCGGCCGCTCTTCGTGCCGCCGCCGATATCGTCGACGATCTCGCCGAGCGTCAAGCCGAACGCGGCCTCGAACAGACCGCCATATTTGCTATTGCCGGCGATCTGGATCGGGATGGTGCCGCGCGAGCGGCCCATGCCGAAATCCTTGTAGAACTGGGCGCCGCGATCCATGATGATCGGTACGGAAGCCAGCGAGATCACGTTGTTGATCACGGTCGGCTTTCCGAAAAGGCCCTTGTGCGCCGGCAGCGGCGGCTTGGCGCGGACCAGGCCGCGCTTGCCTTCCAACGATTCCAGCAGCGACGTTTCCTCGCCGCAGACATAGGCGCCCGCGCCGACGCGGATTTCCATGTCGAAGGCATGGGGCGAGCCGAGCACGTTGACGCCGAGCACGCCGGCCTTCCGGGCGATTTCCACCGCCGCGTTCATGGCTGTTGCCGCATGCGGATATTCGGAGCGGAGATAGACGAAGCCCTTGGTCGCGCCTGTCGCGATGCCGGCGATCGCCATGCCTTCGATCAGCACGAAGGGATCGCCCTCCATGATCATGCGATCGGAGAAGGTGCCCGAATCGCCTTCGTCGGCGTTGCAGACGATGTATTTGCGGTCGCCCGCTGTATCGAGCACCGTCTTCCACTTGATGCCTGTCGGGAAGCCCGCGCCGCCGCGCCCGCGCAGGCCCGATTCCGTGACCTGGGCGACGATGTCGGCAGGCGCCATCTTGACCGCATTTTCCAGGCCTTTCAGCCCGCCATGCGCCCTGTAGTCGTCGAGCGACAGCGGATCTGTGATGCCGCAGCGCGCGAAGGTGAGGCGGGTCTGCCTCACCAGGAAGGGGATTCGTTCCGGGTCGCCGAGCGAGAGCGGATGCTGCCCGCCCGAAACCAGCCCGGCGTCGAACAGCGAAGACACGTCTTTCGCAGAGACGGGGCCGTAGGCGACGCGTCCTGCCGGCGTCTCGACCTCGACCATCGGCTCCAGCCAATAGAGGCCGCGCGAGCCGTTGCGGACGATTTTCACATCGAGCGCGCGGACCGCGATTTCCTGCTCGATCGCCTTGGCGACCTTTTCGGCGCCGAGCGCCAGCGAGCCGGAATCGCGAGGAATGTAGATTGAGACCGTCACGAGCGCACCTCCTGGACGATCTCGTCGATCTTGTCGGCGTCGAGCCGCCCGATCGGTTCGCCGTCGAGCATCGCCGATGGCGCGCAGGCGCACAGGCCGAGGCAATAGATCGGCTCCAGCGTGACGGAGCCGTCCTTGGCCGTTTCGTGAAAGCCGATGCCGAGCGCTTGCTGCACCTGCGCCGCTATGGCGTCGCCGCCCATCGACTGGCACGCCTCGGCGCGGCAGAGCTTCAGCACATGCCGTCCAGCCGGATGATTGCGGTAGTCATGATAGAAGGTGACGACACCATACACTTCGGCGCGTGAAATGTTCAGCGCCTCTGCAATGACCGGCAGCGTCTCGGCCGGAACATGGCCGAACTCTTCCTGGATGCCGTGGAGGATGGGCAGCAGCGGCCCTTCGAGCGCCCGATGCTCGTCTATGACCGAACGCGTCCGGGCGAGAATGTCGGTACCTGCAAGCTGCATCGTCACGCAGCGCCCTCCCTGGCTGGCGCCCCTTGCCGAGCGCTAAGTAATTACGAAACCAAACGAAACGCATGAAATCAATAGCGCTGTTTCGTTGGTTGATAGAAAAAATCTATCAAGCTTTCCGCCTGCAGAGGATTTAACCTAGAGCCGCTTCTTCAAATCGTCAGCCAGCGTCATGGCTTCGTCCAGAAGCGCCGCGACCAGCGGCGTGTGCGGTTCGCGCGGCGCCGCGACAAGGCCGACCAGGTGGCTGGCGTCCGGTTGGACGATCGGTATGGCGCGGATCGGTTCGGAAAAACCGAATGTCTCGGCCAGGTTCAGCGGCATGATCGACGACCATTTGCCGGTCTTGATATGCGAGAAAAGCACGATCATCGAGTTGGATTCGAGCGTGGGCCGCACCTGCGTGCCGGATTCCGCCAGGTGCTGGTCGATGATCCGGCGGTTCTGCATGTCGGGGTCAGCAGGCAGAGCGGCAGCCCGCTCACCTCCGACCATGTCACCTGGCTCCGCTCGGAAAGGGCGGTGCCGCTGGCGGTGATGAGCTGGTAGCGTTCCGAATAGAGCGGCACCGATGTGACACGCCCCAGCGGCTCGTTGTCGAGATAGGTTATGCCGGCGTCGATCTCGAAATTGCCGAGCAGCGTCAGCACCTCGATCGAGGTCCGCGACAGGATCTGGAAGGTCACGCCCGGGTGCTTCTCGCGAAACGGCGTCGTCAGCCGCTGCACCATGGCGAGCGCGGTCGGCACCGCGGCGATCCGGATGCGGCCGGAGAGACCGTGGCGTGCGGCGCGCATTTCCTCGCGCATGGTGCGCGCGTCGCCCACGATGCGCCGTGCCCATTCCAGCACCTGCGCGCCTTCCGGCGTCAGCCCCTGGAACCGTGAGCCGCGCTTGACCAGCATCACGCCCAGTGTGTCCTCGAGTTGCTTGATCGCGGCCGATAGCGTCGGTTGCGTCACGCCGCATTCCTCAGCCGCCCGGCCGAAGTGCTGCGCCTTGGCGAGTGCGATGAAGAATTCGAGTTTGTCGATCATGGGACAACGCTAACCGGCAAAACGCGATCGCGCTAGGCCGCTCCATCTGACGGTGCTTACGGGTCCGACTTATATGAAAATCCCCTATGAAAATCCCCGAACAACATCCCCGACCAACCGAATAACTACATTGACGTACTTCTAAAATGTAGTAAGTTCACGGAGATGAAAGTTGTTCGGCTCAGGCCCTATCTGCGCGCGATGGAGCATATGGGCTTTGATGACGAGGCTATGCGACGGGTCGAAGCCGAACTGATTTTTGCGCCCGAGGCCCATCCGATCATCAAAGGTCTGCGCGGCGTCCGGAAGGCGCGGTTTGCGCTTCCGGGAAGGGGCAAGAGCGGCGGTGGACGTGTGATCTACTATGTCGCCGTCGAGGAAGCGATCTACATGATGACTGCATATCCGAAGAATGAACGTGATGATCTGTCGCCTGATCAACGAAAGGCAATTCTGGCGGCGATCGACAGCCTCAAAGGAGACAGGAGATGAGCCGCATAGGAGCCGATCTTGTGGAGGCGTTCGAGGAGATGGCGGCGCATCTTCGCGGCGAGATCCAAGTGGAGAGCTACGAAGTGCCCGCCGATGTCCTTACCCCGGAGAAGATCCGGAATATTCGGCGCAAGGTGGCCAGGAGCACGAAGGCTTTCGAAGCGGAATTCCAGATTTCCGCGCGCACTATGGAATCATACGAGCAGGGCCGCAGAAAGCCGGACGCCGCGATGACGGCGCTTCTTCGCATCATCGACAAGGAGCCGGAGGCAGTGCGCCGCGCGCTCACCTCCTGATCTGCGCCTACTGGTTGATCAGGTTCAAAATATTACCGTCGGGATCCTTGAACCAGGCGACCTTCATGTCGCCCATGACGTGGATGTGGCCGTCCATGGTGACGCCTGGCCACTCGTAGTGCTCGAAGGGCACGCCTTTGTCTTCCAATGCCTTGACCAGCTTGCCGATGTCGTCACCGACGGTCCAGGTCACCGCCGTCGCCTTGTTGGTGCCGGCGAATTCGGAGCGGTAGACGTTGATCAGCGTATCGCCGCTGGCGAATACGATCACCTCCTCGCCTTCCCGGCCGACCGGCTTCAGTCCGAGCGTGTTCTCGTAGAAGGCGCCGGCCTTCGCCAGATCCTTCACCGCGATGTTGGCCGTCGCATTTCTGTTTCCGAGCATGATCGCCTCCTCTGATAACGGGCTGCTACGTCCAAGGACGTTTCACACAACTCTATTCCGACACCTGAATGTCATTTTTTCCAGCCTCACCAGGAATCGGCGCCGGCTCAATCGTCCGCGCGCTCCTTGTGGTGCTCGCTTTCCTGGTGCTCGCCGCGCAGCATGTTGCGGTCGTCGGGATCGACGAGGTTAGGCGCATCGGTCCGCAAATTGGAGCCCTTGCGGTAGGCCTCGCGCTCCTGCTTCGATTTCTTCAGCTCGGCTTTGGCATCGAAATCCTTGCCGGCGTTTTTGGTGTTTTCGCGTTCCTCGATGATCCGCACCTGCTGCTCATGCGTTTTCCTGCCGGTCATGATTGTTCTCCTGTCCGTGATTGGCTGAAGCGCGAAGCCGCGCCTGGGTCGCAGTTCCAACGGACGCCGCCCGCGAAATGTTCCTTCGACGGAGGCCCAGGGAGAAGTAGTCGGCCATGCCGCTTGGTTCTGACCCCGAACTGCATTATCTGAAGCCCAACCGCGAACAGGAAGAACCCGAGAGAATGTCCGTCACCAAGGAAGCCGTCATCGAGCGCCTCAGGACCGTCAACGGGCCTGACTTCACCGGCAACATCGTCGAGCTCGGCCTCGTCTCCGACATTTTTATCGCTGATTCCAAGGTCTTCTTCTCGATCACCGTGCCGGCCGAGCGCGCCAGGGAGATGGAGCCGCTTCGCGCCGCCGCCGAGCGCGTGGTCAAGGCGATGCCGGGCGTCGTCGGCGCCATGGTCGCGCTGACGGCCGAAAAGAAGGGCGGCGGCATGGAGGCGCCGGTGCCGCCCCGTCGCGACGCGCCGAGGCCGGCCGCACCTGCTCCGCGTCATTCCGCAGCCGCGGCTCCAAGGCCCGCTCCGCATGCGCCGCCTTCGCACGGCACCGGCAAACGTGGCGTGCCGGGCATAGCAGCCATCATTGCCGTCGCTTCGGGCAAGGGCGGCGTCGGCAAGTCGACCACCGCCGTCAACATCGCGCTCGGGCTTTTGGCCAACGGCCTCAAGGTGGGCGTGCTCGACGCCGACATATACGGCCCGTCCATGCCGCGGCTTCTCGACATCCACGGCCGGCCGCAGACCGTCGACGGCAAGGTCCTGAAGCCGATGGAGAAATACGGCCTGAGGGTGATGTCGATGGGCTTCCTCGTCGACGAGGAGACGCCGATGATCTGGCGCGGGCCGATGGTCATGTCGGCGCTGACGCAGATGCTGCGCGAGGTCGAGTGGGGAGAGCTGGACGTGCTCGTCGTCGACATGCCGCCCGGCACCGGCGACGCCCAGCTCACCATGGCCCAGCAGGTGCCGCTGGCCGGCGCCGTCATCGTCTCTACGCCGCAGGACCTCGCCCTGATCGACGCCCGCAAGGGGCTGAACATGTTCAAGAAGGTCGACGTGCCGCTGCTCGGCATCGTCGAGAACATGAGCTATTTCATCGCTCCCGACACCGGCAAGCGCTACGACATTTTTGGCCATGGTGGCGCGCGGAAGGAGGCCGAGCGTCTCGGCGTCACCTTCCTCGGCGAGGTGCCGCTGCAGATGGAGATTCGCGAGACCTCCGATTCCGGTTCTCCGGTCGTCGTCTCCAACCCGCAAGGCCCCGAAGCCAAAATCTACCGCGACATCGCCAGCAAGGTTTGGGAGCGGGTGACCGAGGAACGCGCCGCTGCCCAGGCTTCCGTGCCGAGCATCGTGTTCGAATAGCGCCCTTACCCTTCCTCTTGCAGCGAGGAAACGTGCCTACGCCCCGCTCACCTTCTCGTTGAAGGTGGAAAAAAACTGCCCGGCCAGTTTCTTCGAAGTCGATTGTATTAGCCGGCTGCCCAGCTGCGCGATCTTGCCGCCGACATCGGCCTTGGCCTCATAGGTCAGCACCGTTGTGCCCGGCCCGTCCTCGGCTAGCCTGACGTCTGCCCCGCCCTTGGCGAAGCCGGCGACGCCCCCCTTGCCCTCGCCGGAAATCGTGTAGGAGTGCGGCGGGTTGAGGTTGGCGAGCGTAACCTCGCCGGCGAAGGTCGCCTTGATCGGCCCGATCTTCAGCACCACGGTCGCCGTAAGTTCGCTGTCGGATTTCTTTTCAAGACTTTGGCATCCAGGGATGCTGGCCCTCAGCACGTCCGGATCGTTGAGCGCTTCCCAGACCCGTCCGATCGGAGCGGAAATCCGCTCCTCGCCTTCGATAATCAAAGCCATGCTCAACCCTCCGGATGTCCTCCGCAAAATGCCTATCGCAGGGTTTCGGCCTTGTCCATCGCACCAAAGTGCGATGCGGCGCGTTCGGCTCTTGCGATGCTACTTGTCATACAATATCGATGCGGGACGTATTTCCGGAGAACGTCATGGCAGGCCCGTCCACGAAGAAAAAATTCCGCTCGAAGGAGTGGTTCGACAACCCCGACAATCCGGGAATGACCGCGCTCTACCTGGAGCGCTACCTCAACTACGGCCTGACGCGGGCCGAGTTGCAGTCCGGCAAGCCGCTGATCGGCATCGCCCAGACCGGCTCCGACCTGTCGCCCTGCAACCGTCACCATCTCGAACTCGCCAAGCGGGTCCGCGAAGGCATTGTCGCGGCTGGCGGCATCCCGTTCGAGTTTCCCTGCCACCCGATTCAGGAAACCGGCAAGCGCCCGACCGCGGCGCTCGACCGCAATCTCGCTTATCTGTCGCTGGTCGAGGTGCTCTACGGCTATCCGCTCGACGGCGTCGTGCTGACCATCGGCTGCGACAAGACCACGCCGGCCATGCTCATGGCCGCCGCTACCGTCAACATCCCGGCGATAGCGCTGTCCGTCGGGCCGATGCTCAATGGCTGGCACAAGGGCAAGCGCACCGGCTCCGGCACGATCGTCTGGGAATCGCGCCAGCGCCTCTCGGCCGGCGAGATCGGCTATGACGAGTTCATGGACATCGTCGCTTCCTCGGCCCCCTCGGTCGGCTACTGCAATACGATGGGCACCGCCACGACGATGAACTCGCTGGCCGAGGCGCTCGGTATGCAGCTTCCCGGCTCCGCCGCCATCCCCGCCCCGTACCGCGAACGCGGCCAGGTCGCCTACGAGACCGGAAAACGCATCGTCGACATGGTGCATGAGGATCTGAAGCCGTCGGATATCATGACGCGCGAAGCGTTCGAAAACGCCATCGTCGTCAATTCGGCGATCGGCGGCTCCACCAACGCGCCGATCCATTTGAACGCCATCGCCCGCCATTTGGGTGTCAAGCTCGACAATGACGACTGGCAGGCGATCGGCCACAAGATTCCGCTGCTGGTTAATCTGCAGCCGGCCGGCGAATATCTCGGTGAGGACTATCACCATGCCGGCGGCGTGCCGGCCGTGGTGATGGAACTGATGAAGGCCGGCCTGCTGCCGCATCCCGCCGCGCTCACCGCCAACGGCGCCTCGATCGGCGACAATTGCCGCGACGTCGAAAACCTCGACCAGCAGGTCATCCGCACCGCCGCCGATCCGCTGCGCCAGGATGCCGGCTTCATCAATCTGAAGGGCAATCTCTTCGACAGCGCGATCATGAAGACCAGCGTCATCTCGAAAGAATTCCGCGACCGCTACCTCTCCAACCCCAGCGACCCGGAGGCGTTCGAGGGCAAGGCGATGGTGTTCGACGGGCCGGAGGACTACCACGCCCGCATCGACGATCCGGCGGAGAACATAGATGAGCACACCGTGCTGTTCATGCGCGGGGCAGGGCCGGTCGGCTATCCCGGCGGCGCCGAGGTCGTCAACATGCAGCCGCCCGCCTACCTCATCAAGAAGGGCATCCATTCGCTGCCCTGCATTGGAGACGGCCGCCAGTCGGGAACTTCCGGCACGCCGTCCATCCTCAATGCGTCGCCCGAGGCGGCGATCGGCGGCGGGCTCGCGCTGCTGCGCACCGGCGACCGCGTCCGTATCGATCTGAAGAAGGGGTCAGCCGACATACTGATCAGCAGCGAGGAACTGGCGGCGCGCCGCGCCGCTCTTGCCAGAGACGGCGGCTACCATTTCCCAGGCCACCAGACGCCGTGGCAGGAAATCCAGCGCGGCATGGTCGGCCAGATGGCCGAGGGCATGGTGCTGGAGCCGGCCGTCGCATACCAGCGCATCGCGCAGACGAAAGGCGTGCCCAGGGATAATCATTGAACTGAGGAGCGCTGATCCTCCCCCGTTTACGGGGGAGGGGGACCGCCGAAGGCGGTGGAGGGGGCAGGCCCCTGCCCTGACTTACCCATCCGACTTTCCCGCCTCCGCAATCATCACCAGCACACCCTCCAGCGCCTGATCCTCGAGCACGTCGCTCGCGGCGATCCGCAGCGTCCTGATGCCCCGGCCCGCCAGCCACGCGTCCCGACAAATGTCGTGGTGCGTCTGTCCAAGCAGGTCGTGCACGGCCCCATCGACCTCGACCGCCAGTCGCGAAGCCGCGCAATAGAAATCCAGCACGTAGGGACCGACAGGGTGCTGGCGCCGGAAGCGCATCCCGTCCAACCCGCCCCGGCGCAACTGCTCCCAAAGGATCACCTCGGGCAGGCTCATGTCCCGCCGCAACTTCGTGGCCCGCTTGAACGTCAGCACCGGCGCGCGCATCGCTCCCCCGATCGTGCCCCCTCCACCATGCTTCGCATGGTCCCCTCCCCCGTAAACGGGTGAGGATCAGCGGAGACGCCGGTTCCTGCTTTGGAAAGCCGAGGCGGAGAGTTGATCCTCCCTGCGAAGCGGGGGAGGGGACCGCCGAAGGCGGTGGAGGGGGGCGCTGCGAACCTCAAACGTGGATAGAATTCACCCTCTTTCCGGCCAAATCAAAGAAATCTGCCTTTCAGATCAATGGCATAACAGCCGGCGAGAAGATTCTTCGCGCCTTCGTTTATCCACACCCTCCGTCGCTCCCTCATAATCTCCTCACCGTTCTGACGGGACCTGGTGCGCACCGGGTATCAGGCAGAACGGCGGTGACCTCCCGGCGTGGGTTCGGTATCCACGTCTCCGAGGGCGTCCGACGGGCCGGCATTCCGAGCGAAGCGTCAAGGCTTCGTGAACGGAAGGCGGATCATCCGCGCGTCATTGTCCATGGAAAGAACATGGAGCGGGGCGCGTGACCGGTCGACTGGGGCGACAGACACCGGACGGGCGGGCATGGGAGTGCCTGTTCTTTTTTACGAATTCGTGCGGCGCTTTCCTGCCCGCCCATCTTCCCGACTCCTGAGCCTGTCGAAGGGCTCGCAAATGGCCAGGGCCGAAAGGCAGCGTGGCGATGATGCGGTGCGCCTCTCCCTTCTCCCCTTGTGGGAGAAAGTGCCTGAACGAAGTGAAGGCGGATGAGGGGTGTTGGAAGAAATGAGACGGAGAAGATGGGCTCAAGCAACATTCCGCGCCGCCAGAAACCCGGGCAGATCGGCGATCGAATCCAGCACCACGTCGGCCATCGGCGCCAGCGTCTCGCGCGTGCCGGTGCCGGAAAGCACGGCGATCGCGAGCCCCACCCCGCCCGCGCGGGCCATCTCCATATCATGACGGTTGTCGCCCACCATGGCGATCTCCGATGGCTTCAAGCCGGTCAAATCGGAGAAGGCGTAAACAGCATCCGGCGCGGGCTTGGGATTGGCGACCGCGTCGTAGCCGTAGGCTGCGTCGAACATCTGCGCCACGCCGAGCGCCAGCAGCGTCTTTTCCGCGCCGCCGGTGGAATCGTTCGTGGCGACGCCGAGCCGGAAGCCGGAGCTGTGCAGTCGGGCGATCGCGTCCTGGCTGCCGGGCAGCGGCACGGACTGCCTGGCGCCCTCATCCGCCGTGAAGCGGTCGAAGCCGATGGTCATCTTCCGCCGTTCCTCGGCAGCGGCTTGCGGATACCACAGCGCCACGATGTCGGCATTGGTGCCGGCGGCGAACACCGAATCGGCCTTGAAGCACTTTTTTGCGAAATCGTAGCCGGCGGCCGCCATCAGCGCGTCGGCCTTGCCGCGGTCGCCGCCCGCCGCCTGCAACGCCAAAAGGTCGCCGATCGCGAACCAGGTCGCCTGGAAATCGACGAGTGTCCCGTCCTTGTCGAACAGGATGCCTTTGATGCTGCTCAAGATCACCTACTCCGCCCCTCGCAGATGGTGGATATGACGCACGAGCCCGGCTGTCGAGGCGTCGCTTCTCGCGGCATCCTCTGTACCCTCCACGACAGGCAGCAGGCCAGTGGCCAATTCCTTGCCGAGTTCGACGCCCCATTGATCGAACGCGTTGATGCCGAAAAGCTGCGCCTCGACGAAGACGCGGTGCTCGTAGAGCGCGATCAGCCGACCGAGCGTATGCGGGTCGAGTTTTTTGTAGAGGATCGTCACCGACGGCCGGTTGCCGGGAAATACCCGGTGCGGCGCGATCTTCTCGACCTCCTCCGCCGTCATGCCCTTGGCCCGCATCTGCTCTTTCGCTTCCTCCAGCGTACGCCCCTTCATCAGCGCCTCCGACTGGGCAAGGCAGTTCGCCAGAAGCAGATCGTGGTGATGGCGAAGTTCCGGCTCGTGGCCCTCAGCCGCGGCCAGAAACTCGACGGGAATGATGTCCGTGCCCTGATGCAGCAGTTGGAAAAACGCATGCTGGCCGTTGGTGCCGGGTTCGCCCCAGACCACCGGTCCGGTCGGCGTCGTGACAGCGCCGCCATCGATCGTCACCCGCTTGCCGTTCGATTCCATGTCGAGCTGCTGCAGATAGGCCGGCAGCCGCGACAAGCGCTGGTCGTATGGGATCACCGCGCGGGTCGGATAGTCGCAGATGACCCGGTGCCAATACCCGATCAGGCCCATAACCACGGGGATGTTCTTCAACAGCGGCGCGGTGGCGAAATGCCGGTCCATTTCATGCGCGCCGGCCAGGAACTCGCGGAAATGTTTCGCTCCGACCGCGATCATAACCGGCAGGCCGATCGCCGACCACAGCGAGTAGCGGCCGCCGACCCAGTCCCAGAAGCCGAAGACGCGGTCGGGCGCTATGCCAAAGCTCGCCACCTTGTCCAGCGCGGTCGAGACGGCCGCGAAATGTTTTGCCACGGCGGCGGCGCCCAGCGCCTGTTCAATCCATTTACGCGCTGTCGCCGCGTTGGTCATGGTCTCGATGGTAGTGAAGGTCTTGGAAGCGACGATGAACAGAGTCGTCTCCGGGTCGAGCCCCTTCAGCGTATCGTGGATATGCGCGCCGTCGACGTTGGAGACGTAATGCGCGCGCGGCCCGTCGTGATATGGCGCGAGCGCCAGCGTCGCCATGGCTGGCCCGAGATCGGAGCCGCCGATGCCGATATTGACGATATCGGTAATCTTGCGGCCGGTTGCCCCCGATGCGGCGCCGGAGCGCACCGCGTCCGAAAACTTCTCCATGGCGTCGAGAACGGTGCGCACGCCGCCCATGATTTCCGCACCGTCGAGCACGATCTTCGCATCAGGCCCGGCGCGCAGCGCCGTGTGCAGCACGGCGCGGTCCTCGGTGATGTTGATCCTCTCGCCCGAAAACATGGCCTTGCGCCGTTCGGCAAGGCCCGCGGCTTCCGCAAGCCTTTCGAGCAGGTTCATGGTTGCGGGCGTGACGGCGCATTTCGACCAATCGAGCAGCAGGTCGCCCTCGAGCAAAGAAAATTTAGCAAAACGCTGGGGATCGGAAGCGAACGCATCGCGCATGTTCTTCGGCGCAACCGCGCGGTTGTCGCGGAGCGCTGCCAGCTCCGCCTTCAGAAAATCTCTCACTGCACTCTCCAGAATGAACCGGTCCGGACGGTACCCTACCAGACCTTGCCTCGGTTTGAGAACGTTCGCGAGTGCGAAAGCGAATTCAATCGCGCCGGAAAGCAAGCCCTGAACTGGCCGGTCCCGCCCTGAGCCATCGCGCGATGCATCACTGGCATAAATCCTTGCAATCAGAAATTTTGATTGGCGCAAGCGATTGGCCCAACGCTACCATCAACTGGTCCAGATTCTGATGAATCCGTCCGACGAGGAGCCTACGATGCCACAGAGAAACGACACCGCGATCTGGTCCGGGCTGTTCCGTATCTCCGCTGAGTCGGGCCAAACCCTGCAGGCGCAAATCCGCCAGGCTATCGTCGCCGCCATTCTCGACCGGCAGATCGCGGCCTCGATGCCGCTGCCATCATGCCGGATTCTCGCCGAAAAGCTGGGCGTGGCGCGCGGCACCGTGGTGCTGGCCTTCCAGCAGCTGGTCGACCAGGGCTTTCTGGTGGCGCGCGAGCGGCGCGGCCATTTCGTCAATCCGGAAGTGCTGGCCACTCCCGCCAAGCCGCACCAGAAGACGCCGGACAACGCCAACGAGATCGACTGGAAGGCGCGCCGGAAAATCGCGGCCAGCGATATGCCGCGCCCGGCCAAGCTCGATAACTGGATCAAGTCGTCCTACCCGTTTGTCTACGGCCAGTTCGACCCGGCGCTGTTTCCGACCGCGGAATGGCGCGAGTGCAACCGCATGGCGCTGGCGGTGCTGGAAATCCGCAACTGGGCGGCCGACATGGTCGATCGCGACGATCCGCTTTTGATCGAGCAGATCCAGGCCCGGCTGCTGCCGCGCCGCGGCATCTTCGCCAATCCGGACGAGATCATCATCACGCTCGGCGCGCAGAACGCGCTCTATATGCTCGCCAACCTGTTGATGAGCAAGGGTTCCAAAGTGGCGATGGAAGATCCGGGCTATCCGGACGCACGCAGCATCTTCAGGCTTGCCGGCGCCGATATAGCTCCGACACCGGTCGATGCGTCGGGCATCGTCACTTCGGCGATCCCGTCCGATGCCGGCTTCGTCTTCGTGACGCCGAGCCATCATTGCCCGACCATGGTGCCGCTCTCGGCGGAACGGCGGCAGGATATGCTCGCCCGCGCCAGCCGGCATAACCAGATCATCATCGAGGACGGCTACGACAGCCAATTGCTGGACGAGGCGCCGCAGCAGGCGCTGAAGAGCCTGGATCGCTCCGGCCGCGTCATCTATGTCGGCTCGATGTCGAAGACCCTGGCGCCGGGCCTGAGGCTTGGCTACATCGTCGCCTCGGCAGGCCTGATCTCCGAGTTGCGGGCGCTGCGTCGCTTCATGCTGCGCCATCCGCCCGCCAACAATCAGCGCGCGGTCGCCCTGTTCCTGTCGCTCGGCCACCATGAAGCCCTGGTGCGGCGGCTTTCGGCTGCCTTCGACGAACGCCGCAAGCGGCTGGTTCATGCGATTTCGGCGTTCCTGCCGGAATGGCGCTCGACGGATTCAGCCGGCGGCACGTCGCTCTGGCTTGAAGGTCCGCGCGGCACCGACTCGCGCAGCCTTGCCGAAGCGGCTGCATCACGCAGCGTGATCATCGAGCCGGGCGACCGCTTCTTCGACCAGGCCGACAAGCCGTCGCGCTTCATGCGGCTCGGCATCTCGTCGATCTCGCTTCAGCATATCGAGCCGGGCATACGCGAGCTTGCCACGGCCGCCGGAAGGCGTCCCGCCGCGGCCTGATTCCCGAACGCAAAGCTCCTGCTGCCACACCTTTCCGCTGGCATATCCGGCGGGAAGGCGTGGCCCATACACGCCGGCAACGGCCGCTGCATAGTCTCGCGAAAGTGGGGAACCGAAGCGGTCAAATCGGCGGGATTGAACCAGCCGTACCTGCTTCGCAAATGTGGAGCATCGGCATGTCGAGCGCCGTGGAAAAGCAGGATATCAGCCAGGATACGGGCGGCCAGGACAGCCGTTCCCGGCGCTCCGGGGGCCGGGAGGCGCGGCGCGCCATGCGGGCGGCTCCTCTGGCCGACGACGTGCGGCCGATCCGGCCAGGGTTGGAGGGCGGCAGGTACAAGCCATTGGGCCAGAATGATCTTGAGCGTATCCATGAGGCCGTGCTGACGCTGCTTGAAACCGTGGGTTTCGCAAACGCAATTCCAAGCTGCATCGAAGCCTGCACCCGGGTCGGGGTGATACTCGGCGAAGACCGCCTGCGCTTTCCGCGCGAACTCGTAATGTCGACGATCCGAAATGCGGCGCGCAACTTCACGCTGTGCGGACAGGATCCCCGGCACGATATGGTGATCCAGGGCAAGCGCGTGCATTACGGCACGGCGGGCGCGGCGGTGCATCTCGTCGACGTCGAAAAACGCGAATACCGCGAATCGCTGCTGCAGGATATTTACGACGCAGCGCGCATCGTGGATGGGCTGGACAACATCCATTTCTTCCAGCGGCCGATGGTGCCGCGCGATGTTCCCGACCCGCTCGATATGGATTTCAACACGCTCTACGCCTGCGTGATGGGCACGTCGAAACATGTCGGCACGTCCTTCACTGTCCGCGAGAACGTCGCGCCAGCATTGGAAATGCTTTATGCCATCGCAGGCGGCGAGGAGAATTTCCGCGCCCGGCCATTCGTTTCCAATTCGAACTGCTTCGTCGTGCCGCCGATGAAATTCGCCGAGGATGCCTGCGGCGTTCTCGAAGCCTGCGTGGAAGGCGGCATCCCGATCCTGCTGCTTTCCGCCGGCCAGGCCGGCGCCACGGCGCCGGCGGCGATCGCCGGCGCTGTGGTGCAGGCGGTAGCCGAAGTGCTGGCGGGCCTGGTCTATGTCAACGCGCTGAAACCCGGCCATCCGGCGATCTTCGGCACGTGGCCGTTCGTGTCCGACCTGCGCACCGGCGCGATGTCTGGCGGTTCGGCGGAGCAGGCGCTGCTGACCGCCGCCTGCGCGCAGATGGCGCAATTCTACGACCTGCCCGGCGGTTCGGCAGCCGGCATGGCGGATTCGAAGCTGCCAGACATCCAGTCGGGCTACGAAAAAGGCATTACCAACGTCATGGCCGGCCTTTCCGGCCTGAACCTCGTCTATGAATCGGCCGGCATGCATGCCTCGCTGCTCGGTTTCTGCCTGGAAAGCCTGATCATCGACAATGACATGCTGGGCCACTGCCAGCGCTGTGTGCGCGGCATCGAGGTGACGGACGCGGCGCTGTCGATCGACACGATCGCCGAAGTCTGCCTCAACGGCCCCGGCCACTATCTCGGCAACGAGCAAACGCTGCGATTGATGCAGACGGAATATTTCTATCCCGCCATAGGCGACCGCTTTTCCCCGAAGGAATGGAACGAGAAGGGCAAGCCCGACATCCTCAGCAGAGCCATTGCCGAGAAGAAGCGCATCCTCGCCGAACGTTTTCCGCGTCATGTACCGAAGGCGATCGACGACCGCCTGCGGGTCAAGTTCGGCGAAATGATCAAATTGCCGCGGAGCGGCATGGGCTGCTGAAACCGGCGATTATCTCACTGTATGTGCTCTGACTTTGGCTGCGATCCGCGGGCCTTGCGCCTGACGACTTCCTCATAGGCGGCCTGCAATTTCGCGCGGACCGGGGTCGCCCCGGCATATTCGGGGGCAGGCGGCTGCCCGAGGTGCTCCTCGCGCAGTTCCGACATGAACTGCTCCCACATAGCCGGCCCGCCTTCCTCCAACAATTTCGCGCGGATGCTCAGTTCCTCGCTGACGGGCAGCCATCTGCTGCCCCAGGCGCCGAGATTCGCCATGATCGGCACCAGCGAGATGGACATCTCGGTCAGGCTGTAGATCGCCTTCTGCTTGTGGGTAGGGTCGTCAGCCTTGGTCAGCATTCCCTGCTCGACGAGCATTTTCAGGCGGTCGGCCAGGATATTGGACGAGATCGCCTCCTCCGAGCGCAACATCTCGCGAAAATGCCTTTTTCCGCCAAAAATCATGTCGCGAAGGATGAGCAGGGACCATTTGTCGCCGAACACTTCGACCGAGAGATTGATCGGGCACCCCGACCGGTGATCCGCATCCATTTTCACACCCGCAAAAACCAGTTGCATTGTCGAACCAGTTTTAATATAGTGCAGCTGCTTGCAAAACACAAGCGCTTAACGGCGCTGCCAGACACGTAAGGCGGAACTTGCCGTTGACATCCACGACTCAATGGTTAAGCAATGACTTTACTATCGGGTTGGTGCGGACAAATCGAAACCAGGAAAACAGGCATCCGATGGCTCTCAAACTTTACTACCACCCTCTCGCCTCCTTCTGCTGGAAGGCGCTGATCGCGCTTTATGAGACCGGCACGCCGTTCGAGCCGCGCCTGGTCGATCTCGGCGATCCGGATGCCCGCGCGCAATTCCTGAAGCTTTGGCCGATCGGCAAGTTTCCCGTGCTGCGCGACGAGGCGAAGGGCCTCACGATTCCGGAATCGACGATCATCATCGAGTATCTGGCGCGGCATCATCCCGGCGAGGCGACGCTGCTGCCTATGGATCACGAGCTTGCCTGGCGCACGCGCCTCAAGGACCGGTTCTATGACCTCTACGTACACGAGCCGATGCAGAAGATCGTGACCGACAGGCTGCGCCCGGCCGGAAGAAACGATCCGCACGGCGTCGAACTTGCGCGCGCTCAGCTTACGACCTCCTACGCCATGATTGAGCGCGAGATGGCGGAGCGGAACTGGGCCGTGGGCGACAACTTCGGCATGGCCGATTGCGCGGCCGCGCCGGCGCTGTTCTACGCCAATAAGGTTGCGCCTTTCGGCGGCGGCCATCCGCACGTGGCGCGCTATCTGGGCCGGCTGAAAGAGCGGCTCTCCTTTGCCCGGGTGCTGGAGGAAGCAAAACCCTATTTCAAGATGTTCCCCGAACAGAACGCCAGCTGAGAGAATCAGGGCCATGCTCCATCAGCCCGACCAGCTTGACCTGATGTTCCAGGCGCTCGCCGATCCCGGCCGGCGGCTGATGGTGGAGCGGCTGTCCAAAGGGCCGGCATCGGTGAGCCAGCTTGCCGAACCGCTGGACATGTCGCTCTCGGCAGTCGTTCAGCACCTGCAGGTTCTCGAGGCAAGCGGGCTGGTTCGCACCGAAAAGGTGGGGCGAGTACGCACCTGCACGATCGAGCCGAAGGCGCTCGGCCAGGCCGAGAAATGGATCACAGACCGGCGGACCCAATGGGAGCGCCGCCTCGACCGGCTCGGCGAATACCTCGCCGGGCAATCCGACAAACCAACCAGATGAGAGAGAAAATCATGACAGAACGTTCCGTAACGCACGCCACCTTCGTCATCGAACGCGTCTACGACGCCGCACCGGAAAAGGTATTCGCCGCCTGCGCCGATCCGGTCGCAAAGCGCCGCTGGTTCGTGGAAGGCGAAGGCTGGCACATCGACAAGTTCGAGATGGATTTCCGGCCTGGCGGTATCGAGACCAGCGTGTTCCGTTTCGGCGACGGCCCAGCCGGGCGCAACGACACGGTCTACCTGGATATTGTGGAAAACCGTCGCATCGTCAGCGCCTACACCATGACCATCGGCGGCAACCGCATCTCGGCCTCGCTCGCCACGATCGAGTTCGAACCCGCCGGCGCCGACACACGCCTGACCTACACCGAGCAGGGCGCGTTCCTCGACGGCCACGACAACGCCGCGCAGCGCGAGGCGGGCTGCCGTGAACTTTTCGAAGCGCTTGCGGCCGAGCTCGGCCGGCAGGCAGTGGCCTGAACGGGAGGACTGACAATGCAGAAACTGACGGGAATGAAACTCCACCAGGGCGACGGCCCGAACTCCTACCGGGTACGCATCTTCCTGGCCGAAAAGGGCATCGAGGTTCCGATGGTCCGGGTCGATTTCGAAAAGATGGAGCACCGCTCTCCGGAATTCCTCAAACTGAACTCGCTCGGCCAGATCCCGGTGCTCGAACTCGACGACGGCACGGTGATCACCGAGAGCGTCGCCATCTGCCGCTATTTCGAGGCGCTCCATCCAACCCCGCCGCTGTTTGGCGCGAGCGCCGTCGAACAGGGCAAGGTCGAGATGTGGAACCGGCGCGTGGAGATCGAGATCTTCGGCACGATCGGCAATGTGGCGCTCCACACCCTGGAGTTCTTCAAGCATCGGCTGACGCAGTTTCCTGCCTTCGCCGAAACCCAGCGCGAGCTGCTGCCGCACAAATGGGAATGGCTCGACCGCGAAATGGCCGATGGCCGTCCCTTCATCGCCGGCGACAAATTTTCCGTGGCCGACATCACCGGCATGACGGTCTCCTGGTTGGGCGAAGTCTTCGGCATGCCTGTGCCGGAGGGCCTGCCCAATGTCGGACCTTGGCATGAGCGCGTCCGGGCGCGGCCGAGCTGGAACGCGTAGCCTGGGCTGCAACCTCGCCGTCTTCGCCGCCAACATCCGAGGAGAAAAGCCATGACCGAACGCTCTGTGAACCACGCCACCATCGTCATCGAGCGCGTTTACGACGCCACGCCGGCCCAGGTGTTCGCCGCCTGGTCCGATCCTGAGGCCCTGCTGCGCTGGGGCAATCCGGGCGGCGACTGGGATGTCGCCTATGACCGGTTCGACTTTCGGGTGGGCGGCGGCGACGTCAGCCGTTTCGGCCCGAAAGGCACGGAGGCCTATGTCAACGAAACCCAATATCTGGATATCGTGCCGGACGAGCGGATCATCTCCGCCGGTTCGATGACCCACGGCGAAAACCGACTTTTCGCTGGAATTTTGACCGTAGAGTTCTTCGCAGCAGGCGCCGGATGCCGAATGGTGATCACCGAACAGGGCGCGTTCCTCGACGGCCACGATCTGCCGGAAAACCATGAAGCGGGCTGGAACACCATGCTCGATAACCTCGCCGAAGAACTCCGCCGCGACGCGCCGCCGCCTGATCGGAGATAGGGCGTCGGCGCATTGCCACGAGGGACAGTCTCTTTTCCGCCCACGCAAAACCCTTCACTGCCGCGGCCTTTCCGCGGAAAAGTAAACTGTCCACATCTCTCCTTTGCCACGCCCCGTTGCCGGTCTGGCCATTGTCCTTCGAGGCTCGCTTCGCTCGCACCTTGGGGTGAGGGCGGCGAAGGTCGGGAAGCGGGGCGCTTGGCCGAGCCTTCCGAAACTAAAATACGTGGCGCGACTTCCGCGCCCCGCCGGCGATTTCTGTCCCCGCCCGTTCCGCTGCGCGCGACCGGCTGTGACGACGCTTCAGCCCTTGCGGGCTTGGCGCCATCGCGGCGATGGCTCTTCACCATCGCCTTCACCGGTCCCGCCTCCGTGCTCGTCCAGCACGCCGGGACCGTAGTGTCCCGAGGGGAACCCTTGGACGGAGCCTCTCCGGCCCCATGGCTTCGTCGGCCATGGAACGGAAGCGCCGGTCCTTCCCCGCTTTCGAACGACTCCGGAGCGTTCCCGGCAGGAAGGACGATGCGGATTATGCAGGAGGAAAAAAGGGTGTGGACAAGAATATTTTGCGAACGGAAGCCGAGCCATCGAAAGATTACCGAACCACGTCACGGCGCGGCGGGTTCAATTTCATCAATGCCGAGCGGCAGGCGAACGCAAGGCAATGAGTTCAGCTCAAGCGAGGCCGTATCAAAGCACTTTGATCAGCGCAGCCTTCCATTTTCTAAGCCCGCGGGAACGAGAAGGATTGACCCTGCGGAAATTCGTTTGGGCCCGTCGAATTCACGCCCATGACCCAAAGCAGACTTATCGCTGGCAGTCCGCCCCTACACGTCAGGTCGCCACTTCGTCCTGACCCAGCTGGATCAGCGCCCTCGCCGCAGCTTTCCCCGCCGCGAGCATGCGATCCGATAATTCCGTCCCTTTCACTGCGCGGGCCAGTTGCAGCGAGCCGATGAGCGTCGCAAAGACACCCAGTGCCACGCCGTCCGGATCCTTGGCCTGGGGAAGTGCGGCAGACAACTGGCGCACCAAAGACAGTAAGTGGTCGGTGTAGACTTCGCGCGTTTCGGATGGCTGGCGCGCGAGCTCCGGCAGCAGCGCGGCAGACGCGCAGCCCTTTCCCGGATTGTCCCGGTGCTCGGCTGACAGATACGCCTCTATAGCCATCTCCGGTCCACCGGAGCCCAGTGCTTCCGCAAGTTGCTGCGACTGGAGCTCCATAGCTGCCACCACGCTTTCACGCACAAGCTCCGCCTTTGAGTGAAAGTGCGGATAGAACGCCCCGTTCGTAAGTCCGGCGTCGCCCATGATGGTTGCCAGTCCGGACGCAGCTATGCCGTCACTCCGAAAACGGTCGGCGGCAACCTCCATGATCCGGCCGCGTGACGCGTCCTTTCGGCCCTTTTCGTAGCGCATGGCTGCTATTCCTTTCTGCTATTGCATTATGAGCATAATGTGATATTATCATCATAATTCAATAACTGGAAAAAAGCTAGCCCTCACGATTTTGGAGCACGAAATGAAGACGCATTCAGGAAAGACCGCGCTCGTGACCGGAGCCTCCTCCGGCATCGGCCGAGCCAGCGCCGAGGCACTGGCGCGGGCAGGGTTTACGGTATTCGGGACAAGTCGCCGCGCGGTCGGCAACGACCCAGACGGAGTGACTATGCTGGTTTGCGACGTAACCGACGGCGCGGCCGTCGCTGCGCTCGTTTCGACGGTGCTCTCGCAGACCGGCCGGATCGATCTGCTGGTCAACAATGCCGGTATCGGCATGCTTGGAGGCGCCGAGGAATCCTCGGTCGCGCAGGTGCAAGCCCTGTTCGACGTCAATCTGTTCGGCGTCATGCGGATGACCAATGCCGTGTTGCCTTCGATGCGAAGGCACGGCGAAGGGCGCATCATCAACATCGGCTCGATTCTGGGATTGGTGCCCGCGCCGTATTCCGCTCACTATTCGGCGGTCAAGCACGCGCTCGAGGGCTACTCGGAATCGCTCGACCACGAGGTGCGTGCCTTCAACATTCGCGTTTCCGTCATCGAGCCGGCATACGTCCGCACCGTCTTCGACCAGAACGGGATTGAGCCGGATTCCCTGTTGAAAGAATACGATCGGGCACGAGCCGGGGTCGGCGCGCTCCTTCGCGATGTGATGCCCAAAGCCGATCGGCCCGAAGTGGTGGCGGAAGTGGTCGTCAAGGCCGCGACCGATGCCCGTCCGCGACGGCGCTACACCGCCGGCAAGGCTGCGCGGCAGGTCAGCCTCCTGCGCCGCTTTGCCCCCGCCGAGATGTTCGACAAGAGTTTGCGCAAGCAGTTCCGCCTGCCGGCCTGAACAACAGCGAGGCAGATTTCACGCACATGCGACTAGCAACCACAAAACAATTGGCCAAGCCCTACAGGACGGAGTGCCAAGCATGACGTTCAATCAGTCGCCCCGTTCACGGGCATTGTTCCAGGACGCGCCAACTCGCTCTGTCGATGTCGGCGGCACGGCATTTGTCTACCGGGACGTCGGGCCCAAGACGGGCGTGCCGGTGATCCTGCTCAACCATCTCGCTGCTCAGCTGGACAATTTTGATCCGCGCATCGTCGATGGCCTAGCTGCGACCCGGCGGGTGATTGCCTTCGACAATCGCGGCATCGGTGCTTCGGGTGGCAAAACTCCGTCGACCATTCCCGAGATGGCGCGGGATGCGGTCGCCTTTGTCCGGGCGCTGGGGTTCGAGGAAGTCGACCTCTTCGGCTTCTCGCTCGGCGGCTTCGTGGCGCAGGAAATTGTGCTGACCGAGCCTAAGCTTGTGCGCAAACTCATCCTGGCTGGAACGGGGCCCGCCGGTGGGGAAGGCATCGACAAGGTGACGCCGCTGACGATCGTGGATATGATCAAGGGCGCGCTGACTTTTCGGGATCCGAAATATTATCTCTTCTTCACAAGGACGCCGAACGGCCGCCGTGCCGCGAAGGCATTTTTGGAACGGCTGAAAGAGCGCCGGACCAACCGGGACAAGGCGATATCGCTGAGCGCGTTCCGCGCGCAACTCAAAGCGATCAAGGCCTACGGACTGCAGGCGCCGCAAGATCTGAGCGCCATCCGCGTTCCTACTTTGGTTGCGAATGGCGACCAGGACAGGATGGTGCCGAGCAGCAATACCTACGATCTCGCCCGGCGTATCCCGGCGGCGCATCTGGTTATCTACCCGGATGCCGGGCATGGCGGGGTATTTCAGAACTTCGCCGATTTCGTCCCGAAAGCTCTGTCCTTCCTCGAGGCTGAGGCCTTCCCGCAGGGCGGCTATGCAGCTGAAAACGTTCGGCTTGTTTCGTCCCGAAACACCAACAGACATTCTTAGAAAGTAACTGCCATGAAGGCATTCGTTGTCGATAAGTATAATAAAAAGGGCATTCTGCGGCTGGCCGAGATGCCGGAACCGGAGCTTCAGGACCACGATGTCTTGGTCGAGGTCCATGCTGCAGGGGTGAATCTGCTGGATTCGAAGATCAGAACAGGCGAATTTAAACTCATCCTTCCCTATCGCCGCCCCTTCATCCTGGGCCACGATGTGGCCGGGATGGTGATCCGGGTTGGATCAAAAGTCCGCAAATTCAAGCCCGGTGACGAAGTCTACGCGCGGCCGCGCGATGGCCGGATAGGAACGTTCGCCGAATTCATCGCCATCAATGAAGCCGACGTCGCCCTGAAGCCCAAGAACCTCAGCATGGAAGAGGCGGCCTCGATCCCGCTGGTCGGTCTGACTGCCTGGCAGACGCTCGTCGAAAGGGCAAAGCTGAAGAAGGGACAGAAGGTCTTCATTCAGGCTGGCTCCGGCGGCGTGGGAACATTCGCCATCCAACTGGCAAAGCAGCTCGGCGCGACCGTTGCGACAACAGCGAGCGCAGCGAGTGCCGATCTGGTCAAGGGTCTCGGCGCCGACGTCGTCGTAGACTACAGGAAAGATGACTTCGAGAAAGTCCTGTCGGGCTACGATGTCGTCTTGAACAGCCAGGACGCCAGAACGCTTGAAAAATCCCTGAAGGTGCTGAAACCGGGTGGGAAGCTCATCTCCATTTCAGGTCCGCCGGATCCTGAATTTGCCCGGGAAAAGCGACTGAACCTGGTGCTGAGGTTGATACTGCGCCTATTGAGCCGCGGTATTCGGAGCAAGGCCAAGCGCACGGGTGTCAGCTATTCGTTCCTTTTCATGTGGGCGCAGGGTGATCAGCTGAGCAAAATCACGTCCCTCATGGAATCCGGAGCGATCCGCCCGGTTGTCGATCGGGTCTTTCCATTTGAAGCGACCAATGAGGCTCTGGCTTACGTCGAAACAGGACGTGCCAAGGGCAAGGTCGTCATCAAGGTCAGATAGCAATTTCCTTGCCTTTACAGGAAAGCAAGACGGCCTCGCTCGATGTCGCCCATGGCGCGACCAAGCCGGTCGGCGCTTCGGCTCGAATTTGTACAGTCAAGGAGCGCCCTAGTTCGCAATCGGGTGGAAAGTTCACGTTGCCGCCGCCGATTTGAGCGCGCAGAAAGCGGTACAAAGCGGTACAAAGCCGAACTTGCTCATTGCCCGGATTTGATCATTTCACGCACTTTGGTGGCCTTCTCGAAGTGATTCAGAGCATGAGTCTTGATCCACCATTCTGCGGCTTCCATCAGCAGATCAGGATCATCATTCCTGTTCGCGAAAAACGCATAGAATGAAAGGCCGACGCCTTCGCCCTTCTTCGCGATTTTCTCATCGCAGACGGAAATAGCTTTTGCGCTCAGGGCCGGTCTCATAGCTGCCTCCTATCGTATGAGCGCAGTCGGGTAGCATGTCTTGTTCGCTATAGGAATTGACCGTAATGGGCTCAATCGGGCTGTTTGTTGTGCTTGGCAGAGTCCCACACTCATACCTGTCGTCCAGGTCGGCGACCTGGGCGTCCAGCCTTGGTCCACGCATCGCCGTTCCCGTCCCGCTCTACCCCCCTCAGTTCCCTGCGCAGGATCTTGCCCACCGGCGTCTTCGGCAGTTCGGTGCGGAACTCGATGAATTTCGGCCGCTTGTAGCCGGTCAGGTTCTGCTTGCAGTAGGCGAGCAGGATCTCCTCGGTCAGGCCGGCGTCCTTCTTGACGACGAACAGTTTCGGCACCTCGCCGGAATGCTCGTCTGGCACGCCGATCGCCGCGACCTCCAGCACGCCCGGATGCGCCGCCACCACCTCTTCCAGCTCGTTCGGATAGACGTTGAAGCCGGAAACCAGGATCATATCCTTCTTGCGGTCGACAACTTTCACATAGCCGTTCTCGTCCATGAAGCCCATGTCGCCGGATTTGAAGAAGCCGTCGGGCGTCATCACCTTGGCGGTCTCGTCCGGACGATTCCAGTATCCGGCCATGACCTGCGGGCCCTTGATGCAGATCTCGCCGACCTCGCCGAGCGGCAGGTCGTTGCCGTCATCGTCGCGTATGGCGATCTCGGTCGAGGGCAGCGGCAGGCCGATCGTGCCGGTGAACTGGATGCTGCTGACCTTGTTGGCGGTCGCCACCGGCGAGGTTTCCGAAAGGCCGTAGCCTTCAGTGATGTTGCAGCCGGTGAGCTTCTGCCATCGCTCGGCGACTGACTTCTGCACCGCCATGCCGCCGCCCAGCGTCAGGATCAGCGGCTTGAAGTCGAGCTTGCGGAAATCCTCGTTGTTCAAGAGCGCGTTGAACAGCGTGTTCAGGCCGGGGAAGATGTGGAAGGGCTTCTTCTGCAGTTCCTTGACGAAGGCCGGAATGTCGCGCGGGTTGGGGATGAGGAGGTTGTGGCCACCTTGCTGGATGCCCATCAGCGCGTTCACGGTGAGCGCGAAGATATGGTAGAGCGGCAGCGCGCAAACATAGTTGAGATTGGCCGGCCGCGGCTTCACCGTGTAGGCGTCCTCCACCCACAAGGCCATCTGCGCGACATTGGCGAGGACATTGCCGTGGGTGAGGGTCGCGCCCTTGGAGACGCCGGTCGTGCCGCCCGTGTATTGCAGGAAGGCGATGTCGCTCGCCTCGACCTTGGCGGGCTTGAAGGTCATGGCGGCGCCCGCTTTCAGCGCGGTGTTGAACGGCGTGTGGCCGGGCAGCGACCAGGCCGGCACCATCTTCTTCACCCGGCGCACGACCAGATTGACGATCATGCCTTTCAGCCCGCCGAGCAGGTCGCCCATCGTCGCGACCACCACATGCTTGACCTTGGTCTTGGCGATCACCGCCTGCAGCGTGGTGGCGAAGTTCTCCAGGATGACGATCGCCTCGGCGCCCGAATCCTTGAGCTGATGCTCGAGCTCGCGCGGTGTGTAGAGCGGGTTGATGTTGACCACCGTGTAGCCGGCGCGAAGGATGCCGATCATCGCCACCGGATATTGCAGCACGTTCGGCATCATGATGGCGACGCGCGCGCCCTTGGCGAGGCCCTTCGACTGCAGCCACGCGCCGAACTGGTTCGACAGGCCCTCCAGATCGGCATAGGTGATGGTCTTGCCCATGCAGGTGAAGGCCGGCCGGCCGGCGTATTTCCTTGCGGCTTCGGTGGCGAGATCGCCGATCGAGGCGACGGCGAGCGGCGCGATCTCGGCCGGAATGTCCTTCGGGTAGCTTTTGAGCCACGGCTTGCTGGCGCCGGTAGGCAGGGCCGACGTCGCCTTCGGCATTGCGGGCGCAGGCTTTGCGGCAGCCGACTTACCAGCGGTTTTGGCGGGCGCAGATTTTACCGCGGCGGTCTTCGCCGCTGATTTCGCGGGCGCAGCTTTTGCCGCGGCGGCGGGTTTCGCGGGCGCAGCCTTTACAGCCGGCTTGGATGCAGCGGCCTTGGCAGCCGGCTGCTTGGATGCGGCAGGCTTCGTGGTTGATTTCGCAGCCGCGGACTTCGACGGCTTGGCTGTTGCAGATTTTGCTGCCGGCTTGGCTACATTCTTGGCGGTCGACTTCGTTGCCGGCTTCGATGCGGCGGGCTTCGAGGCCTTGGCTGCCGCTGGTTTTGCGGTTGCGCTTTTCGCTCCGGCGACAGCCGGTTTGGCAGTTGCTTTTGCCTGCTCGGCAGGAGCCGCCTTGGCTGGCTTTGTCGTGCCGGTCTTTGTTGGCGTTGCCGGGCTGGATGACGCCTCTGCCGGTTTCGCTTTCGGCGCTGCCGTCTTGTTCGTTGTCTTAGCCAATTGTGCCTCCCTCGTGTTTCCGTCGCCGGATTTTATCGTCTGCAGCCGCCCCCTCGCAGCTGTTTTGCCCGCCGGGCGAATGCCGCCAAATCGAGCCAAAAGCGATTGTGCCGACTATGTATTGTGACAATGCGGCGGCGCGCAAGCCTTGCCTCTGCGTCAGCTTCGGGATGATTTTTCTTGTGGAGCGGCGTCTGAACAGCCGCAGCCAAGTATCGCTGTCGCCCCAGCGAAAATAAGCGCCTGCGCAAAGCCTTGGCGTCTCCAACCAGTCTGCAAAGGACCAACCAGAAAGAAAATCCGGAAATTCACTATCCGGAGGCAAAAAAATCTCGTTACCAAGCGGAATGCAAACGGGGAGTTCCAAAGCCCGATAAACGGTGCTTATATGCGCCCTCACGAGCCCGCCTGAAAAGGGCTTGGAACAATCTCAGGGGAGTAATCATGAAAAAGAAAACTGATCTTCGCGGCCGCGCTTATGGCTGCGACCGTGCTGAGCGGCGCGGCGAGCGCAAAGACGTTCGTCTATTGCTCGGAAGGATCGCCGGAAGGCTTCGATCCCGGGCTCTACACGGCCGGCACCACTTTCGACGCTGCTGCGCATACCGTTTACAATCGACTGCTCGAATTCAAGCCCGGGACGACCGAAGCCGTTCCCGGCCTGGCGGAAAGCTGGGAGATTTCCGACGACGGCCTGCAATACACCTTCAAGCTGCGTCCGGGCGTCAAGTTCCAGACCACCGAATTCTTCACGCCGACCCGTGATTTGAACGCCGACGACGTGGTGTTCTCCTATGAGCGCCAGCTCAAGGCGGACCATCCGTGGAACAAATACGTCCCCGGCACTGCCTGGGAATATTTCAGCGGCATGGGCTTTCCCGACCTGATCGCCTCGATCGAGAAGGTCGACGACATGACGGTGAAGTTCACGCTGAAGCAGAAGGAGGCGCCGTTCCTCGCCAATGTGGCAATGCCCTTCGCCTCCATCATGTCGAAGGAATATGCCGACAAGCTCGAAGCCGACGGCAAGATGAACCAGTTGAACCAGATGCCGCTCGGCACCGGCCCGTTCGCCTTCGTCGCCTACCAGCAGGATGCGGCGATCCGCTACAAGGCCCATCCGGACTACTGGAACGGCAAGCAGAAGATCGACGATCTGGTGTTTGCCATCACCACCGACGCTGCCGTGCGCTACCAGAAGCTGAAGGCCGGCGAATGCCACCTGATGCCCTACCCGAACGCGGCCGACGTCGAAGCCATGAAGGCCGACCCGGCGCTTAAGGTGATGGAGCAGGAAGGCCTGAACGTCGCCTACCTCGCCTACAACTCCACGCAGGCCCCGTTCGACAAGCCGGAGGTCCGCAAGGCGCTGAATATGGCGATCAACAAGCAGGCGATCGTCGATTCCGTCTTCCAGGGGCAGGCGACGCCGGCCAAGAACCCGATCCCGCCAACGATGTGGTCGTACAACGACGCGGTCGAGGACGACAAATACGATCCGGAAGCGGCCAAGAAGATGCTCGAGGATGCCGGCGTCAAGGATCTGTCGATGAAGGTCTGGGCGATGCCCGTCGCCCGTCCCTACATGCTGAACGCACGCCGCGCCGCCGAGCTCATCCAGTCGGATTTCGCAAAGGTCGGCGTCAAGGTCGAGATCGTCTCCTATGAATGGGCCGAATATCTCGAGCGCTCCAAGGCCAAGGACCGCGACGGGGCGGTGATCCTCGGCTGGACCGGCGACAACGGCGATCCGGACAACTTCCTGCACACGCTGCTCGGCTGTGCTGCCGTCGGCGGCAACAACCGCGCCCAGTGGTGCAACGAGGAGTTCGACAAATTGGTGAACCAGGCCAAGACCACGACGGACCAGGCCGAGCGCACCAAGCTTTACGAAGAGGCGCAGGTCGTCTTCAAGCGCGAAGCTCCGTGGGCGACGCTGGACCATTCGCTGTCGGTCGTGCCGATGCGCAAGGAAGTTCAGGGCTTTGTACAGAGCCCGCTTGGCGATTTCGCCTTCGACGGTGTTGACCTCGCCGAGTAACACCAACTAGAAGACCCGGAATTGGGGGCGCTTGTCATGCAAGCGCCCCCAAGCACATTTTGTGCTATCTTCCCCGTGGTCTCGGAAAACCCACCGAAGGTCTGATATGCTCCGGTTTCTTCTGGGGCGGCTCGCCGTCCTGATCCCGACATTCATCGGGGTCTCCATCATCGCATTTTCCTTCATCAGGTTGCTGCCCGGCGATCCGGTGGCGCTGCTGTCGGGCGAGCGGGTGATGTCGCCCGAGCGCCATGCCCAGATCACGCACGAACTCGGCTACGACCGGCCTATCGTCATCCAGTATCTCGACTATTTGTGGGGCGTGCTGACCGGCGACATGGGCACCTCGATCGTCACCAAGCAGCCGGTGCTCGAGCAATTCCTGACGCTGTTTCCGGCGACGCTGGAACTCTCCATCTGCGCCATCATCGTGGCCGTCGTGCTCGGCATTCCGGCGGGCATATTCGCTGCTCTCAAGCGCGGGACTTTCTTCGACCAGAGCATCATGGGGACCGCACTTGTCGGCTATTCCATGCCTATCTTCTGGTGGGGCCTGCTGCTGATCATTTTGTTTTCCGGCATATTGCAGTGGACGCCGGTGTCCGGCCGTATCTCGCTGCTCTATTATTTTCCGTCGGTCACCGGCTTCATGCTGATAGACTCGCTGCTTTCCGGACAGGAAGGCGCATTCAAGTCGGCGCTCAGCCACCTGATCCTGCCGACAATCGTGCTCGCTACCATTCCGCTCGCCGTCATCGCCCGCCAGACCCGTTCAGCGATGCTCGAAGTTCTCGGTGAGGATTATGTGCGCACGGCCCGCGCCAAGGGACTGCCGCCGTTCCGCGTCATCGGCGTGCATGCGCTGCGCAACGCAATGATCCCGGTCATCACCACGATCGGCCTGCAGGTCGGCGTGCTGCTTGCCGGCGCGATCCTGACGGAAACCATCTTCTCCTGGCCGGGTATCGGCAAATGGATGGTGGATTCGGTGTTCCGGCGCGACTATCCGGTCATCCAGGCGGGCCTGCTGATGATCGCGGGCATCATCATGATCGTCAATCTCATCGTTGATCTGCTCTACGGCCTGATCAACCCGCGCATCCGGCACTGAGGAGGAGCGGACCATGGCAGACACAACGGCCATCGAGAACATCTCGCTCGACCCATCCCGCCGCGCCCGGCTCGCGGAATTCTGGTACTATTTCTCCGAAAACCGCGGCGCCGTGATCGGACTGTGGATCTTCGTAGCCCTGGTCGTCATCGCGCTTCTGGCGCCGCTCATCGCGCCGCATCTGCCCTATGCGCAGTATCGCGACGCGACGCTGTTACCGCCATTCTGGCAGGAAGGCGGCCGCGCCGCCTTTCCGCTCGGCACCGACGCGGTCGGCCGCGACATGCTTTCGCGGCTGCTGTTCGGCGCGCGCTATTCGCTTTTCATCGGCGTCTTCGTCACAACCATCGCGCTGGTGGGCGGCATCATAATCGGAGTCGTCGCCGGCTATTTCGGCGGCTGGATCGACACCGTGATCATGCGCATCATGGACATCATCCTGGCGTTTCCGTCGCTGCTGCTCGCGCTGGTGCTGGTGGCCGTGCTCGGGCCCGGGCTGACCAACGCCATGATCGCCATCGCGCTGGTGCTGCAGCCGCATTTCGTGCGCCTGACGCGTGCGGCCGTGATGTCGGAAAAGGGCCGTGAATACGTCACCGCGGCAAGGGTGGCCGGCGCCGGCCCGCTGCGCCTGATGTTCAGGACCATCCTGCCCAACTGCATGGCGCCGCTGATCGTGCAGGCGACGCTATCGTTCTCCAACGCTATCCTCGACGCGGCCGCCCTCGGCTTCCTCGGCATGGGCGCACAGCCGCCGACGCCTGAATGGGGCACGATGCTTGCCGAAGCGCGTGAGTTCATCCTGCGCGCATGGTGGGTCGTCACCTTCCCGGGCCTTGCGATCCTGATCACCGTGCTGGCGATCAACCTGATGGGCGATGGCCTGCGCGACGCGCTCGATCCGAAACTGAAGAGGTCGTGAGCGATGGCTTTGCTTGAAATAGAAAACCTCGTCGTCGAATTCGCCACGGCCAGCGGGCCGTTCCGGGCCGTCGACGGCGTGTCGCTGTCGGTGGAGCAGCGCGAGGTGCTGGCGATCGTGGGCGAGAGCGGTTCCGGCAAATCCGTCTCCATGCTCGCCGTCATGGGCCTGCTGCCGTGGACGGCCAAGGTGACGGCCGACCGCATGATCTTCGCCGGCACCGATCTGCTGAAGCTCAGCGACGCCGAGCGCCGCAAGATGGTCGGCAAGGACATGGCGATGATTTTCCAGGAGCCGATGGCGAGCCTGAATCCCTGCTTCACCGTGGGCTTCCAGATCGAGGAGGTGCTGCGCGTCCATATGGGCATGGACCGCGCCCGGCGCCGCGCCCGCGCCATCGAACTGCTCAAGCAGGTCGGCATTCCCGACCCCGAGGACCGGCTCGGCCATTTTCCTCACCAGATGTCGGGCGGCCAGTGCCAGCGCGTCATGATCGCGATCGCGATTGCCTGCAACCCGAAGCTCCTGATCGCCGATGAGCCGACCACGGCCCTCGACGTGACCATCCAGAAGCAGATCCTCGACCTCCTGATGCGGCTGCAGGCCGAGCACGGCATGGGCCTGATCATGATCACCCACAATATGGGCGTCGTGGCCGAGACCGCAGACCGCGTCATCGTCCAGTACAAGGGCAGGAAGATGGAGGAGGCGGACGTGCTGTCGCTGTTCGAGAGGCCGAAGAGCAACTACACCAAGGCGCTGCTTTCGGCGCTGCCGGAAAACGCCACCGGCGACCGGCTGCCGACCATCGCCGACTATGTCGCCGAAGAAGCCCCCGCGGGAGCTATCCAATGACCGAGAAAGTTTTGGAAGCCCGAAACATAGTCCGCGACTACCATGTCGGCGGCGGTATTTTCGGCAAGTCGCGCACCCTTCGCGCGGTCAAGGGCGTCAGCTTCTCGGTGGAGAAGGGCAAGACGCTGGCGATCGTCGGCGAGAGCGGCTGCGGCAAGTCCACGCTGGCCCGCATCATCACGCTGATCGACGCGCCGACCGAGGGCGAACTCTTCATCGAGGGCAAGAAGGTCGATATCGCCAGGCATGGCCTCACGCCTGAAATGCGCAGGAAGGTGCAGATCATCTTCCAGAACCCCTACGGCTCGCTCAACCCGCGCCAGAAGATCGGCGACGTCCTCGGTGAGCCGCTGCTGATCAACACCAGCAAATCCGCCGCCGAACGGCGCGACCTCGCCATGAACATGCTGTTGAAGGTCGGGCTGGAGGCAAAGCACTTCAACCGCTACCCCCATATGTTTTCCGGTGGCCAGCGCCAGCGCATCGCCATCGCCCGCGCGCTGATGCTCAATCCGAGCCTGCTTGTGCTGGACGAGCCGGTCTCGGCGCTCGACCTTTCGGTGCAGGCGCAGGTGCTGAACCTGCTAGCCGACCTGCAGGACGAGTTCCAACTGACCTACGTGTTCATCAGCCACGACCTCTCGGTGGTGAAGTACATCGCCGACGACGTGATGGTGATGTATTACGGCGAAGCGGTCGAATATGGCAGCCGCGACGCGGTGTTTTCGAACCCGCAGCACGACTACACCAAGACGCTGTTCGCCGCGACGCCGCGCGCCGACGTGGCAAGCATCAAGGCAAGGCTGGCGAAGAAGGCGGCCTGAGCCACGCCAAAGTGATGCCAGCCGTTGCTAATGGTGCAGATCGATCATGTGCTTCGGTTCCGGCAGGACCGCTGACCGAATTGTCGGGCGCTCGATCATCCGGTGCACCCGAGGCGGCTCGGCCCCGCTGTGCAGCCGCCTGATACGGTCGGTGACAATGGCATCGGCATGGGTCATCCGGCGGTTGTGGCGCACATATTCGAGCCAGGTCGGCGTGTGGTAGGTCTCCATCCAGCTTTCCGGGTTCTCCAGATCGCGCGCCAGCGTCCATTGCCGCGCGCCGTCGCGGCGGCGAATGCGCCTGCGTTCCGTCATCACTTCGAGGAATTCGGCCGTGTCCTCGTCCTTAATGATGTATTCAATCATAACCACGATCGGGCCGCTGCGTGGCTGCACGTCGAGAGCAAGAGGTGGCTCCTTGAAGCGGTTGAGCGGGTCGAGGTTGAGTGACGTCTGGTCGGGCAAGGTGAACCGCCAGAGCCCGAGCGCCGCGCCTGCGACCATCAGAACGGCTGACGCGAGCAGCGCATTGCCGGGGCCGTACTCGTCCGCCGCCACGCCCCAGATCCAGCTGCCCAGCGCCATGCCGCCGAAGGTGGCCGTCTGGTAGAGCGACAGCGCGCGCCCAACCACCCAGCGCGGCGTCGACAATTGCACCGTGACATTGAAGAGCGACAGCGCGATCACCCAGTTTGCCCCGCCGATCGCCAGCGCGGCCGAAGTAAGCCACGGATAGGTGCTGAGGCCCGCGGTTGCGGCGCAGACGGCAAAGCCGATGAATGCGACGCGGACGCACCATTCCGTCGAAAGCACCTGCCTCAGCCGCGCACTGACCAGCGCGCCGCCGACAGCTCCGGCGCCGAATGCCCCGAGCAGAATGCCGTAGAGCAGGGGGCCGCCATCGATCAGATCGCGCGCGACGAGCGGCAGCAGCGCCAGAACCGAGATCGCCGTGAAGCCGAAGACGAAGCCGCGCAGCAGCACTTTTTCGATATTGGGCGACATCGCGACGTAGCGCAGGCCCGCCGCCATTGCCGGCCCTATCGTCTCGCGCGGCAGCGCATTCGGCGGGATCGCCGCCTTCCAGCGGCCAAGAACGAACAGCAGCGCCAGATAGCTGAACGCATTGACCGCGAATGCCGCGGCCGCGCCGGCCGCAGCCACGATTGCGCCGCCGATCGCCGGGCCGACGCTGCGCGTCAGGTTGAAGCCCATGCTGTTCAAGGCGACGGCCGAGGGCAGGTCGGTGCGCGGCACCATGTCGCCCACCGAGGCCTGCCACGACGGATTGTTGAGCGCCGTTCCACAGCCGATGAGAAACGTGAAGGTGAGCAGCACCCAAGGCGTGAGCAGCCCGAGATAGGCGGCGACGGTAAGGGCGATTGATATGACGAGCATAAAGCTCTGCGCCACCAGCATCACCCTTCGCCGGTCGAAATTGTCGGCGATCGCGCCCGACGGCAGGGACAGAAGCATGATGGGCAGCGCCGTCGACGCCTGCACCAGCGCCACCATGTTGGCCGAGTCCGAGATGGCGGTCATCATCCAGGCGGCACCAACGCCCTGGATCAATGATCCGAAATTCGACGCCAGGCTCGCGACCCACACGTAGCGGAAGATGTCGTGCCGGAACGGGGCCAATGGCGAGATGCGTTCAGTCACGGGACCAGACTTTCATCGACTTGAACGAGCCTGCGTGTCCGGTTGCCTCGGCGGCACCATCGCCTCTACCTGTGCGGAGATGGCAGCCACGATGACGACCTGATTGACATCAAGGGATGGCACATCGAAGGTGAGGTGTACAGGCGAAGCGGGCAGGCGGTTTGCCTGACTTTCATCGGCCTCGATGTAGGAATTATACGCCTCCGGAGGGCAGGAACCTGCGCCCGCCCGCCACAAATGCATTGACCTCCACCTTGAATGGAACGGTGTCTTGGTAAGGCGAGATCTCGAATGCGCCGTTCTTGGGAATTATTTCTTGCCAACCCTCACGCGCATCCTCGCAGATGACGCGCTTTGTTCCATACATGGTGCTGCAGTGCTGAAAAACCTCGTGAGCGGCATCGATCACCGGCGTATCCGTTCCAATCGGCACACAAATCGACGAGGAAAACGCGGTGCTGGTAAACTCCAATGACATCGAAGGAAACAGCTCGATGCTGTCCGGTTTTACAGGGAAGCGTGACGATGCTCATTACCGTCCTCCTTGCAAAGTGTCGCGGCGGTTGCACTACAACCTTCGGTTCAGAGGGGCGAAATAGCAACAGATTTACGAAAAGCTTACGCCCACTTCCATCCGGAGGCGGCACAAAATCGGCTTTGCGTTCGATTGCGCCACCTCGGTACCATATTGGTACCACGAACTGCCGACGCGTCTATTGCGACCATCTTCGCCAGAGGTAACGAGTTGTTTTTGCTTAGATTCTTGGTGCCGCTTAGGTGACTCGAACACCTGACCCCATCATTACGAATGATGTGCTCTACCAACTGAGCTAAAGCGGCAGCCGTGGTCGCGACGTGGCGGCGCGGCCGGATGTGCGCCTGATAGCTTCATTGCGCGGCGAATTCAAGCGGCGTCGCACGCAAATCGCAGGCATGGTCCGGAAGTGGCGGACGCGCAATGCTGGCGCGCCGAATGTCGGATGCTTTAGGTTGATTGATTGCGCCGCTGCGGCTAACGATCATGGAGAGCCGGCCGCATCGTGGGGATAACGGATTGGACGCGATTGAAAAGGCGATCCGTAACGCCTTCGAGAAGGGAAATGCCGACGACCGGGCGTTCCGCGAAAAGGTCTATCGTTCGGCCTTTGCCGCGCTCGATCGCGCCCTGCAGGCAAATCCCAGCCTGACGGTGGAGGTGGCGATCAACCGCCGCAAGTCGCTGCAGGCCAAGATTACCGAAATCGAATCCGAATTCCAGCCGGCGGCGCCCGCGGCAAGTGCTGCGCCTGAGCCTGTGGCGACAGTCGCGCCCGAGCCCGTCGCCGGCCCTGCTGCGGAACGCGCGGCGGCTGGCGATGTCGCGCCGGAGCCCAGGGTCGACAGCGCTCGGGAGCCTGCGGCGAGCGCCGCGCCGGAACCGACGGTTGCCGCTGGGACCGGCAGCGAGCCGACCTTTGACGTCAGCGTCGAGCCGGAGCGTCAAGAGGGGGCTGAGCCCTCGGCAAGAGCGCCCGAAGTGTCGCTCGATTGGCGCGTGGAGCCGCACGATGCCCCGCCGACACCCGACATCAGCGGCGCGCGCACTCCGACGCTCGCCGGCGATGCGGCCGGCGAGGTCGCGCCCGACCGCGACGAGCGCCGCGCCCGCCGCCGTCTGCCATTCGCGCAGATGTTCCTCGCCGCCACCGTGCTCGCCGCCATCGGCATAGGCGGCTGGTGGGCGTTCCAGACCGGCCTTCTGAAAACGCCGGCCGAACGCGACACGACCGTGCCCAACCCGCCGGCGACGGTCGAGAGCGAGGATTTCATTCCCGAGGCGGAAGCGCCGACGTTGCTGCCCGGCCAGGCCGACGCGGAGCGCAGCTGGATCACCGTGTTCTCGCCGGACAACGCCGCGCAGGTCGCCGCCCCTGCCGACACCAGCGCCGAAGTGATGGAAGACGATACCGGCAGCTTCCTGCGCATCCGCTCCGGCACCTCGGGTTCGGCGATCGTCTTCGATATCGGCCAGGGCGTCCTGGAACAGATCGCCGGGAAGAAGGCGACCTTCGACATCGTCGCCCGCGCCGAAGAGGGCCAGGAAACCGAAATGTCGGTCGACTGCAATTTCGGCGAGCTGGGCGATTGCGGCCGCAAACGCTACGCGGTCGGCTACCAGCGCGGCGACTATCTGTTCGAGCTCGATTTCCCGAACGCCAATCCGGGCTCTGGCGGCACCATCGCCATCAACTCCGACTTTTCGAACCAGGGCAAGGCCGTCGACATTTATGAGATCAGGGTGTCGGTGGCGGAGTAGGTGTGCGTCCTTCGACAGGCTCAGGATGAGGACCGTGGGTGCTGATCTCAGCCAGTTAAATTGGCGCTATTCTTAGCTTTGCTGCCCACAATGGTGGCGGAGTAGGTGTGCGTCCTTCGACAGGCTCAGGATGAGGACCGTGGGTGATGACATCAGCCGGTTGGCGCTGTCCGTGGCTTGCCGCCGCCCGTCAATAGTAAGGAGTAGGGGCGTGCGTCCTTCGACAGGCTCAGGATGAGGACCGCTTGTGCGGCCGCAATACCCAGAGGGTAGCGCCAACTTTACTGGCTGAAATCAGCACCCATCGTCCTCATCCTGAGCCTGTCGAAGGACGCACCAGATAACAGCAGCGCTCAGTCCAGCAGCGCCTGCAAGGTCTCGATCCGGTCGGCCTCATGCGTCGGCTTGTCCCAGCGCAGCCGCGAAATGCGCGGGAAACGCATCGCCACGCCGGATTTGTGCCGCGTCGAGCGGTTCAGCCCCTCGAAGGCGATTTCGAGCACCAGGCCGTGGCTGCGGTCGGCGCGCACCGAGCGCACCGGGCCGAAGCGCTCGATCGTGTTGTCGCGCACGAACTTGTCGATCTGGCGCAACTCCTCGTCGGTGAAGCCGAAATAGGCCTTGCCGACCGGCACCAGTTCCTCCGCGCCTTCCGGGCCGGACCAGACGCCGAACGTGTAGTCGGAATAGAAGCTCGAGCGCTTGCCGTGGCCGCGCTGTGCATACATCAGCACCGCGTCGACCGTGTGCGGGTCGCGCTTCCACTTGAACCATGGTCCCTTTGGCCGACCGGCTAGGTAGGGCGAATCCCGGCGCTTCAGCATCACCCCCTCGATCACCGGATGCGGCGGATGCCGGCGCATCTCCTCAAGTGCGGCCCAATTGGCGAAAGGCGCCAGCGGCGACAGGTCGAAGCGCGACGGGTCGAGCCGGGCGACGAAATTTTCCAGGTGGCCGCGGCGCTCGATGAAGGGCAGGGCGCGCCGGTCCTCCGCGCCTTCCTGCAGGATGTCGTAGCAGCGCACGAACACCGGATACTGCTCGCGGATCTTGGCCGAAACCGCCTTGCGGTTAAGCCGCTGCTGCAGCTCGGAGAAGGTGCCGGTCGCCTTCAGCGGGTCGCCGACCAGCAATTCGCCGTCGAGCGCGCCGTCGAAATTCATGGCGTCGACCAGATCGGGGAAGGCGCCGGAAACGTCGTCGCCGGTGCGCGAATAGAGCCGCCGGACGCCGCCCTCCGACACCGCCTGCACGCGGATGCCGTCCCACTTCCACTCGGCGGCGTAGTCGGCCGGGTCAAGCTTTTCGAGGTCGCCGTCGCCGACGGGATTGGACAGCATGACCGGGCGAAACAGCGCCTTGGCCGACTTTACCGGCTTGTCGGCCTTGCCCTCCAGCCAGGCGAACAGCTCGGTATAGGGCGGCGAATGCCCATGCCACAGTTCCTCGATTTCACTGACGTCGACCTTGCCGAAATCGGCGAGCGCCTGCTTGGCGAGCCGCGCCGAGACGCCGATGCGCAACCCGCCGGTGACCAGCTTGATGATGGCGTAGCGCGCCGAAATGCCGGCATTGTCGAGAAGCCGCGCCAGCACCTGCGGCCCGTCGGAGCGGCTGGCCGCCTGCAGCGCCGCCACCGTTTCGCCGAGCGTGAGGTGACGGTTGGGCTTCAGATGCGCGGGAGCGTCGGGCCAGACCAGCGACACCGTCTCGGCGAGGTCTCCGACATAGTCGTAGGAATAGCCGAACAGCACCGGGTCCATTCGCTCCATCACCAGCGTGCGCAGCATGGCCGGCTTGACCGCGGCGATGTTCAGGTCGCCGGTGATGGCGGCGAGCGCCAGCCCGCGGTCGGGGTCCTCGACATTGCGGAAATAATCGGTCAACAGCGTCAGCTTGCCGTTGCGCGACGGCGTCATGACGAGGCGGTCGAGCAGCTCGGCGAAGCGGTTCATCAGTCGCCTTCGTCCTCATAGCCCACCAGATGCAGCGGGCGCGCGGAAATGCCGGAAAGCTCGCACCAGCGCACCAGAGCCTCCTCGCGGCCATGCGTCACCCAGACCTCGCCGGCGCCGGTCTCGGTGATCGTCTCGGTGAGTTCGTCCCAGTCGGCGTGGTCGGAGATGATCAGCGGCAGCTCGACGCCGAGCTGCTTGGCGCGCTGGCGGATCCGCATCCAGCCAGACGCGTAGCAGGCGATCGGATCGGGGAAGCGACGCGCCCAGCGGTCGACGAAAGCCGACGGCGTGCCGACCACGATCGCGCCGGAGAAGTCGGCCTTCGAGCCGGTCTCGACTGTCGCCGGCTGCAGGTCGCCAAGCGCGACGCCCCGGCTCTCATAATACTCGCAGAGTTTCGCCAGTGCGCCGTGGATGTAGATGGTCTCGTGATAGCCGGCGTCGCGCAAAAGCCGGATGACGCGCTGCGCCTTGCCGAGCGCGTAGGCGCCGATCAGATGCGAACGCTCCGGAAACTGCCTGGCCGAGGTGAGGATGCGGGAGATCTCCTCGGTATCGGGCGGATGCCTGAACACAGGCAGGCCGAACGTCGCCTCGGTGATGAATACGTCGCAGGGGATAGGAACGAAGGCCGCGCAAGTAGCGTCCGGCTGGCGTTTGTAATCGCCCGAGGCGACGATGCGGATGCCGCCACATTCGACCGCGATCTGCGCCGAGCCGAGCACATGGCCGGCCGGGTGGAAGGTCACCGAAACGCCGTTGACGGTCAGTGTTTCGCCGAACCTCGCGGCTTGCGTGGACCCCGCAAAATCCTCACCGCAGCGGATCGCCATGATGTCCAGCGTTTCGCGCGTCGCCAGCACCGAGCCGTGGCCGGGGCGGGCATGGTCGGAATGGCCGTGCGTGATCAGCGCGCGCTTGACCTGGCGGACCGGATCGATGAAGAAATCGCCGGGGGCGCAATAGAGCCCTCCGGGTTTCGGGCAAAGCAGGTCGCGGGCGCGCATGCTGCAAACATAGGCATTTGCGTGGGCGTGGGAAGCCTGTTCACGTCAGTGGCGGATGGGTCACCTGTGTGTTAGGCCCCGTAAAGCCTGTATGAGGATTTAGGGACGTAATTGATGACGAAGATCATACATTTGGTGCCCATCCTCATGGGATCGATGATTTGGTCGACGCCGACGCCTGCTTCCGAGCCATACGACGAACTCGTACAAGCGCGGGCCAAGATCATTGGAACCTCAAAGCTGGTGCCTGGCCAACAGGTTTGGAGGCAACAAAATCATGAGAAATTCATGTCTCAGATTGAGGGCATTTGGATCAGTGCGAATGAAATCGACCTCTCGACCGAAAGCGTATTCCATCAAACATGCCGAGATTTGGGTTTCACATTTCACAAATTGAATGATTATTCCTTCGAAATGTTTCTACCGGCGAAACCTCCATTCCGAAAGGATGAAATACATTCAGAATACATTTTTAAGGATGGATTTTTGTACAATATCAGGAACGATATTGAGCAGCAGTTCAAAGTATTTGGAAAAACCCAAGGTCCAAAAGTTCTCCGAAACGCAAATTCGGTAAGTGCATTAATTGCGCTAGGCCCCAACACGATGCTCGAAATTGATTTTGACTACGGCACGCCAACTCTGTGGGGGCGTTGCCCATCCGGCTGATGCGCGATAAGCGCAGCCAATGACAGAAAAGCCTTTCCAGACCTCTTCCGGCGACCTTCTGGCCGACCGCCGCGCCGACTATGCCGAGATGCTGTTCGGTTCGGGCGATCATGCCGCCGCGGCCGAATTGATGCTCGGCGCGCTCGAACTCGCGCCCGGCTGGGCGATGGGCTGGTTCCGCCTCGGCGAGTTTCACGAGGCGGCGGGTGCGCTCGACCAGGCGGCGGAGGCCTGGCGCATGGCGCTGAAACTGGAGCCGGCGGACCGGCCGGGCGCGGCGCTGAAGCTCGCGCTGATCGGCGCGGCGCCGGCTGCGGATGCGCCGCCGAGCGCCTTTGTCGAGGCCCTGTTCGATCAGTATGCGGAGAAATTCGACGATGCGCTGGTGCGCGCGCTCGAATACCGCGTGCCGGACCTTCTCGCCGAGGCGATCCGCAGTTACGGCCGCGAACGTTTCGGGCTGGCGATCGACCTTGGATGCGGCACCGGCCTGATGGGTGAGCGGCTGCGGCCGGTCGCCGAGATTCTGGAGGGCCATGACATTTCCGCCGAGATGCTGAAGAAGGCGCGCGGCAAGGGCGTCTACGATAGGCTGGTGAAGTCGGACCTGCAGACGATCCAGCTTGCGCCGACCGGCGCCGATCTGGTCACGGCGGCCGACGTCTTCATGTATATTGGCGCGCTTGATGGCATTGTCGCCAAGGTCGCATCGGCCCTGCGTCGCGGCGGATTGTTCGCCTTCTCCGTCGAGCGCCATGCCGGCCCGGAAGATTTCGTCCTGCTCCCCTCTCGCCGCTACGCGCATTCCGAGACTTATGTGCGGGAGGTTCTGGCGCGATATGGAATGTCGGCCCTGTCTTTGGAGATGCACATTATCCGACAGGATCGGCGCGAGCCGGTGGAAGGCTTGATCGTGGTGGCGGAATGCCCGCTAGCCATTGATGGAACGTGATCACGGTTTGTTCACAAATTCGCTTGGCGGCGTGAGCCGTCCGCGCTAATTCTGGCGCGTGAACACGCTGACCCGCTCCCAGATGCAGCATGAAGCGGCCGCCCTGCTGCCGGAGCGGTTCGTAAAATGGTTTTACGAGCGCGGCTGGGCGCCCCGTCCGCATCAGCTCGAACTGCTTTCCCGAGCCCAGGCCGGATCGTCGGTGCTGCTGATCGCGCCGACCGGCGCCGGCAAGACGCTGGCCGGCTTCCTTCCGACGCTGACCGACCTGGAGAACCGGCCGAGGCGCAGGCCCGGCGAGGCGCGCCGCGGCATCCACACGCTTTACATCTCGCCGCTCAAGGCGCTCGCGGTCGACATCGAGCGCAACCTGACCAAGCCGGTCAGCGAGATCGGCCTGCCGGTCACGATGGAGACGCGCACCGGCGACACGCCCGGCCACAAGCGCCAGCGGCAAAAACTGGTTCCGCCCGACATTCTCATGACCACGCCGGAGCAACTGGCCTTGCTGATCGCTGCCTCGGACGCGCAGCGCTTTTTCGAGGATCTGCGCTATGTCGTGCTCGACGAACTGCATTCGCTGGTGACGTCGAAGCGCGGTCACCTGCTGTCGCTGGGGCTGGCGCGGCTGCGCCGTTACGTGCCGTCGCTGCAGGCGATCGGCCTGTCGGCAACCGTCGCCGAACCGGACGAGTTGTGCCGCTGGCTGGTAGGCCAGAACCCGCCCGGCGAGATGGCCGACCTGATCACCGTCGCCGGCGGCGCGAAACCCGAGATCACCATCCTCGATTCCGAGGAGCACGTTCCCTGGTCGGGCCATTCGGCGCGCTACGCTACGCCCGAAATCTACGACGCGGTGAAACGGCACAAGACCACTCTCCTCTTCGTCAACACCCGCAGCCAGGCCGAGCTGCTGTTCCAGGAACTCTGGCGCGTCAACGACGACAATCTGCCGATCGCGCTGCATCACGGCTCGCTGGATGTCGCCCAGCGTCGCCGCGTGGAAAAGGCGATGGAGACCAACAGCCTGCGCGCCATCGTCGCCACTTCGACGCTCGACCTCGGCATTGACTGGGGCGATGTCGACCTCGTCGTCCATGTCGGCGCGCCCAAGGGGGCGAGCCGGCTGGCGCAGCGTATTGGCCGCTCCAACCACCGCATGGACGAGCCGAGCCGGGCGATCCTCATTCCCGCCAACCGCTTCGAGGTGCTGGAATGCCGCGCCGCGCTCGATGCGAATTACCTCGGCGCGCAGGACACGCCGCCGCTGGTCGACGGCGGGTTCGACGTTCTGTCGCAGCACGTGCTGGGCTGCGCCTGCGGCGCGCCGTTCTATTCGGACGACCTGTTCGAGGAGGTGAGGAGTGCTGCGCCCTATGCCGATCTCGACCGCGCCACCTTCGACCGCGTCGTCGAATTCGTCGCCACCGGCGGCTATTCGCTGAAAAGCTACGAGCGCTACGCCCGCATCAGGCGCACCAAGGATGGCGCGTGGCGCGTCTCCAATCCGCGCGTCGCCCAGCAATACCGGCTGAATGTCGGCACCATCATCGAGGTTCCGGCGCTGAACGTGCGCTACGTCAAGGCTGGAAGCAAAGGTTCGGTCTCGCGCGGCGGGCCGGTGCTCGGCAAGATCGAGGAGGCATTCCTGGAGACGCTGACGCATGGCGACACCTTCATGTTCGCCGGCAAGGTGCTGCGCTTCGAGGGCATTCGCGAAAACGAATGCTTCGTCTCCAACGCAGCGGGCGCCGACGCCAAGGTGCCCTATTACGGCGGCGGCAAGTTCCCGCTCTCGACCTATCTCGCGGAGCAGGTGCGCGCCATGCTGGCCGATCCTTCCCGCTGGAAGAACCTGCCGAACCAGGTGGCGGACTGGCTGCGCATCCAGGCCGAAAAATCCGTCCTGCCGCGCCGTCAGGACCTGCTGATCGAGACCTTCCCGCGCGGCGAGCGCCATTACATGGTCGCCTATCCATTCGAGGGCCGGCTGGCGCACCAGACGTTGGGCATGCTGCTGACACGCCGGCTGGAGCGAGCCGGCGCGCGTCCGCTAGGCTTCGTGGCGACCGACTATGCGCTTGCCGTCTGGTCGCTCGGCGACATGGGGCACATGTTCAAACGCGGCATACCGAGCATTGGCCAGCTCTTCGATGAGGACATGCTGGGCGACGATCTGGAGGCTTGGCTAGCCGACAGCTGGCTCCTGAAGCGCACTTTCCGCAATTGCGCCCTTATTTCCGGGCTGATCGAGAAGCGCCATCCCGGCCAGGAAAAGAGCGGCCGGCAGGTGACGGTGTCTGCCGACCTGATCTACGACGTGCTGCGCAGTCACGAGCCGGACCACATTCTTTTGCAGGCGACGCGGGCCGATGCGGCGACCGGGCTCCTCGATGTCAGGAGACTAGCGGAGATGCTGTCGCGCATCCGCAGCCGAATCGTGCATAAGGATCTGGAGCGGATATCGCCGCTCGCCGTGCCGATCATGCTCGAAGTGGGCAAGATGCCGGTCCATGGCGAAGCCGGGGATTCGCTGCTTTCGGAGGCCGCCGATCTGGTCGAAGAGGCCATGGGTTAGAATGAACGTAGCGCTAAGGCCTTTTGTGGCCCGCAAAGACGGGGCGATCCTGATCGCGGGCGAGCGAGCCGTCTGCGACCAGCGCGGCGTGCTCCATTTCCCCGACTTTGGGCTGCTCGTCGTCTCCGACCTGCATCTGGAGAAAGGCTCGTCGCTGGCGCGGCGCGGCGTTTTGCTGCCGCCCTACGATACGGCCGCCACCCTCACGCGCCTGCAGGCGATCATTGCCGACTACAATCCGCGGATGGTGATCAGCCTCGGCGACAGTTTTCACGACGGCGAAGGTTCAGCACGGCTGCCTGATCCGTTCCGCGACCGGCTTTGCGCCATGATGGCAGGCCGCGATTGGTTCTGGGTGGCCGGCAACCACGATCCGAATGCGCCGGCGGGGCTGCCGGGCGAGACGGTGCGCGAACTCGCGATCGGCGGGCTGGTGTTCCGTCACGAGCCGTCGGCGGTTCCGGTCGCGGGCGAGATCGCCGGCCATCTCCACCCCTGCGCCCGCATCGTCCAGCGTGGGCGCTCGGTGCGCCGCCGCTGCTTCGCCAGCGATGGCGACAGGGTGGTCATGCCGGCCTTCGGCAGCTACACCGGATCGCTGAACGTGCTCGATCGCGCCTACGCCGGCCTGTTCCGCCGGGAAGCCTTCATTGCCTACATGCTCGGCACAAGCCGTATATTCGCCATCGCCGGTTCGATGCTGCGGCCGGGTTAATCCCTGCGGAAGATGAGGCGGCCGAGCCAGCCTGTCAGCATCGCCAGCCCCACCGCGACGAAGCCGTAGAACGTGCCGTGATTGCTCGAAAGGCGAAAGAGCATCTGCTCGAAGCCCGATTTCTGGATCGCGAGCTGCGCCGAGGTCTCCTTGACGAACACGCCGTTGCGGAACAGGAAGCCGCGCGCCTTGTGCGTGCCGACGGGAATGTTGGGCGCGAGCGAAACGGTGGCTCGGAACAGGTTCGCCGACAGGAACTGCACGCCGCCGACGCGTTCGTTGAACAGGCCTGTCGCTTTCTTGCGTTCGCGCAGCGCGGCCTCGAATTGCTGGATCGTCAAGGGATTTCCGTCGGGATCGGCAGGCTGGATATGAAGATTATCCGCGCCGAGGGCCAACTGCCGATAGTTGGTCGGGCCGGTGATATCCTGCATCGGGCGGGTCGTCGCCACCGAATATGACTGAGGCACGTTGAGAAAAGTTTCCGACTGCAGGTTGACCCAGACGCCAAGCACGCGGTCCTTGCGCCTGACCACGACGGGCCGCGCCGGTCCCTCCAGGACGACGATGACGTCGTAGCGGCCCTGCCGGTTTATCAGCGGGTCTGCATTGTCGACCGAGCCGAAGATTGTCAGGTCGGCGCCCGAGAAATCGGCGGTGATCTCGATCCTGTCGGTCGAAAGCCCGATCTGGACGCTTTCCGGGCCAGCCGTCTGGGCGAGCGCGGCGGCCGGCATGCAAAGCGCGGCCAACATCGTGGCGAGCAGCGTTCGCTTCCCGCTCATAGCTCCCCCGTCAGCCCGGTCAGGGAATAGAGGCTGGGTGGCGGCAGGAACAGCCCGAAGGCGAGGCGAACCGCAACCGCCAGCACGAGCAGCCCGAGAAGCGCCCGCAACTGCTCGCCGCGCAGTTTTTGGCCGGCCTTTGCGCCATACTGCGCGCCCGCGACGCCGCCCAGCATGAGCACGAAGGCGAGAACGATGTCGACCGTCTGGTTGGTGGTGGCATGGACGACCGTGCTGAAGGCGGCCACGAAGATGATCTGGAAGAGCGAGGTTCCCACCACGACGTTCGTCGGCACCTTCAAAAGATAGATCAGCGCCGGCACCATGATGAAGCCGCCGCCGACGCCCATGATCGACGACAGGAAGCCGATGCCGGCGCCGAGCCCGAGGACCGGGATGACGCTGACGAAGAGCTTCGAGGCGCGGAACCGCATCTTCAGCGGCAGCCGGTGGACCCAGTTGTGCTGGCCGGGCTTCTTGAGTGTCGGCGCCGCGCCGCCCTTGGATCGCCTGATGGCGTTGACGCTCTCCACAAGCATCAGCCCGCCCACCGCGCCGAGGAAAACCACGTAGAGCAGCGAAATGAACAGGTCGAGCTGGCCGAGGCTGCGCAGCAGCGAAAACACGTATATGCCGACCGTCGATCCGACTATGCCGCCGGCAAGCAGCACCGTGCCCAGCTTGAAGTCCAGCGTGCCGCGCTTGAAATGGGCGAGCGCACCCGAAAACGACGATGCGATGACCTGGTTTGCGCCGGTGGCGACGGCGATGGCCGGAGGGATGTTGTAGAAGATCAGGAGCGGCGTGATCAGGAAGCCGCCGCCGACCCCGAACATGCCCGACAAAAAGCCCACCGCCGCGCCCATGGCGAGCAGCACCAGCACATTAACGGACATTTCAGCGATCGGGAGATAAATGCCCACCCGTCAAAACTCGATTGCACGCCTGTTGGCGAAGACCGTCCCTTGTCTTCGGACTAAACGGCTCTTGCGCCGACAATGCGGCGAAGTCAAACCTCGCCGCACTGTCGAAACAAAAACCATCTCAACAGCTTAATATCGAGTCCGTAACCAAAGCGTTCCCGTAGCGACGCCGGTTGCGATCATTTGCGCGCAATCAGCGCACGAACCAGCTTTTCGTCGATCTCGCCGGTAGGCGCCAGTTCGTTGTCCTTCTGGAACGCGACGATGGCGGATTTGGTCTTCTCGCCCATGACGCCGTCTGCGTTGCCGGCTTCGTATCCGTTCTTGTTGAGGATGGCCTGGATGTTCTCGACCGCCTTCTTCATGTCGATGCTGGCGGTGGTGTCGGCGCTGCTTTCCTGCCAGGAATCGGGTATGTCGACGACGTTCGTTTCGGCGTTGAGCGGCTTGGCTTTCCACAGTTCCGCCGTGGAGCGGGCACGCTCCAGCTGCTCGGGCCGCAGCGCATTGGCGATCTCGTCGCGCTTGGCGGCGGCGTCGCGGTCGCCTGCCTTGGCGACCAGTGCGAACCATTTGTAGGATTCCTCGAGGTTCTGCGTCATGCCGACGCCCTTGGCCGCGAGGATGCCGAGATTGAACTGGCTGTCCTTGACGCCCAGTTCGGCGGCGTCGGCAAACCAGCGGGCCGCCGATTCATTGTCGGCGGCGCCGTCGGTGCCCATGGCGAACAGCACGGCCAGATTGTGCATCGCGCTTGCGTTCCCCTGCGCCGCAGCCAACTGATACCAGGTCTTCGCCTTCGGCACGTCGCGTTCGACGCCGATGCCCTTTTCGTAGAAATTGCCTATGCGGTATTGCGCAGGCGCGAAGCCGAGTTCGGCCGATTTCTCGTACCATTTCGCGGCTTCCTTCATGTCGGTCTTGACGCCGCGGCCTTCCGCGTAGCGTGCGGCGACCTCAAACAGCGCCTTGGCGTCGCCTGCGTCCGCCGCCTCGCGTAGCGCGACCGGCCCAGCTTCGACCGGCACGCTGAACGCAGGGGTCGCACCCACAGAGGCCGGCTCGGCAGCAGTGGGCACGGGTGCCGTCACCGGCTGAGGTACGGCCGCCGTTTCGGCCGCCGGGGTTTCATCCACGAAGACGGTCTCGTCGGCGGGCGGCGCCACGGTCGCCTGCGCGGGTTCGACGGGCGTCTCCGGCGAAATCACTGCCGACGGCGCGTCATCGACTGCCTCGACGGGTCCGGACGACGCCTCCTCGTCTATGTTGCGAACCTCGGCGCTTTCGGCCGGCGCGGCATCTTGCTGCACAGGCTGCGGCGCGGCGTTCTCCTGGACGGGCTCCGGCGTTGCGGCCGTCTCGATCTGCTGCTGGGCAACGAGCGGCACGGTCGAAACGTCAACCACCTCGACGCCGCCATCGGCCAGGAACGCCTTGCCGAGTTGCAGGCCGGCGAGCGCGACAACGATGCCGGCGCTGGCCATCAGGATCGTCTTGCGGCGCTTCTTGAGCAGGTCGCCGATGCGCAGCGCCCGCACGGGGCCGCCGAGATCGGCATTGCGCTTCAGCACCTCGGCTTCGGCCGCAGCCGCCTGCGCGGCGCGTCGCGCGGCGGCGATGAAATCGGACTTCGCGGCATCGGCCTCGGCCGGCTTGACGGGCTGTGCGCGTTCGTCGCGCACCCGCCTCATGATGGCATTGAGGTCCGGGCCACCCGAGCCGGGCTCCAGCGGACGGTTTGCGAGTTTCGGATCGAGCGGCTCGTCGAGATCGACGTTCGGCGCCTCTTCGCCCATGGTCGGGGAGGGGGCCGCCGACCCGGCGAGCGGCAGCGTCGCCTTGTCTTTCCTGCCAGTCAGCGCGCGCGCCAGGCCGCCGAGCATGGAGCGCCGCCCGGCTGGCTCGGCGTCGGCGATAGTGTCGGAGCCGAGTGCAGCTTCCGCCGCCGCCGCGGCGGCCTCGGCCGGGGTGCGTTGGCCGGGCGCGGTGTGGGGCGCCTGCGCCGCTTCCGGGTCCGTGACATGGAGCGACATGGCTTCGTCGAAATCGAGCGACGGGGCGTCCTGAAGCGAAAGCTTGCGCCGTGGGGCAGGCCGCGTATCCGCTTCGCCGTCGTCGGAGGTTTCGAGCGAGGCAAGGCGGTCGACGATCTTGATCAGCGTGTCGTGGATGGCTTCGAAAGTCTTGGTGTTGCGTTCGTCCGAGCGGCGTGTCAGCGCCTCCAGCGCCTTGAGATCCTGGGCGAGGCCGGTGACCGCCGCGGTGTGCGTCTGCGATCCATCGAGCGTGCGCACCGCATTCTCGGCTGCCTGGCGCGCCGCTTCGAGGATCGATTCGCGGCTGCCGGCGATCGATTTCTCGATATCGTCGAGACGCGGTCCGATGTTCTCCAGTTCGGGCAGCGGCGTTCCGGGTCGGGTGAGGTGGTTGGAAAGTCCCGCTACCTGCGCTTCCAGGCTGCGGATCAGCTCAGGATCGATGCCGGCAAACTGTACGGACGACGAATCGAGCCGGCTCGAAATGCTTTCCAGCCGCGCTTCCAGCCCGCGCATGGCGTCGTGGCCGGCATCGCCGGGCGCGCTCGCGCCGATCTTGTCGGCGAGGGCGGCAAAGCGCGCGTCGATGGCGTTCATGATCGCGGCATTGTCGAAGGCGGCGTCCGGAACCTTCTGGTCGAGCCGGTCGGCCACTTCGTCGAGGCGCCGTTCGAGGTCGCGAAACAGCATGTTGCCCTGTTCCAGCGCGTCGCCCTGCCGGCGCTCGATCATGCTGGACAAAAGGTCGAAGCGCTGCTCGATGCCCTGGAAAATGTAGTCGGCGTCCGGCGGCGTCGGGACGCGGTCGATCTTTTCGGCGATCGCGGCGATCTGCTTGGCCAGCCTTTCCATCGCATGGTCGGGCGCGTTGGCGTGCGCGGCGAGTTCGTCGACGCGCTGCGACAGGAAGTTGATGCGCTCGATCACCTCGTTGGTCGGCCGGTCCTCGGCGACCTCGTCGATCTGTCGCGCCAGCGCCGAGATCCTGGCCTCGATGCGCTCGAAGGGCTCCGGGTCGAAATTCGGCATCTGCGCGGCGGCCGTCGAGGCCACGATGGCGCGCGAGATTTCGTCGAGGCGTTCCTCGATCAGGCTGAACGTCTCCGACCCGCCATGCTCCTGCTGGCGGGCGAAATGGTCGACCGCGCCCGCGAGCGTGCGCACTTTCTCTTCGAACGAGCGCAACGACAGCGATTCGGGCAGGTTGTTGACGGCTTCGCTGATCTGCTCGAGCCGGGCGGTCAGTGCGGCGAGGCCCGGCGCTTCCGCCTTCTCGCGGGCGTCTGCGCGGTCCTCGAAAGCGCTCCAGCGCCGATCGAATTCGTCCCAGCGGCGGTCGACCGACAGCACCGTCTCCTCGCGGGCGAGCGTGTCGAGCGCGGACTTCACCTGCTCCAGTTCCAGCCGCAGCAGGTTGATGCCCTTGTCGTCGCTGCGCTCCGAAAGCGTCTGGATCGCCGCCGAGATGCGCTCGAACTCGCGGCCGAGTTCCTCGCCTGCCCGCGCCGTGGCGCCGGACGCGCAGGCCAGTTCGATATCCTTGCGCAGGCTTTCGAATTCGCGGCGTATCCCCGATGTCACCTGCTGGCGCAGTTCCTCGCGCAGCGCCTTCAATTCGCCGGCGATCTTGCCGGCGGCGGCCATGCCGTCCTCCTGGCCGCGCAGGCGGTCGAGATCGCGCGCCATCGACCGGTAGGGCTGCTCGCCGGCGGTATGCTGCGGGTAGGGCGGCTCCGCGTCGAAGCGTGTCTGCCGGCCCAAGCGATCGGGTTCGCCGCGGCCCGCGCCATTCAGGTCGTCCCGATCGGGCGTGCGGCCAAGCCGCTGCTCCAGCGTTTCCAGCGAACGGTTCAACTGCTCGAGCGTGGTGTGCGGCCTGCGCTGCCTTCCGGCGTTCAGTGTGTCGAGATATGACCGCTTGCTGTTCATAGAAACGCCCATCTGCCAGCTTCTCCGGCCCCGGCCGGATGCAACGAAACCCGTGCCGGATGCGACCGCGGCCAAACCGCGGACGTGGAGTTGCGGCTTGCGCCTCGCTCCGAAAACCGTGAAGAACCAAGATACTAAATAGCCACGGACGACCGACATGCGCACAATTCGCCCAACGTGGTAAATAAGGCGTTAACCAAGCTTAAGATCGCGCAAGGATTGCTGAAAAAGGATGACGCGGCTCGCACGCGGTGCGACACTCTTTCAGCCGGGCCGCACTTGCGCCGCTGTTGCCGCGCAGCTATAGCATTTACGTAAACGTAACAGGTGCGGAAACCGTGCCGCTACGGCAGTCCTTAGTAGAAACCACCGCTGGAAGCCAACGCCCCAATGCTTCCGCCCGGCGCAAGCGGAACCGACCGCGCGCCCCATGGGGAAAAAGCAAGATGACGATGAAACTTATGAAAGCCGGCGACGATGCCGGGGTCGCCGACAACATGTTTGTGGATCAGGGAGGGGCCGCCGACGGCTTCCTCAGGATCGGCGACATGGCCAAGAAGTTCGGCGTAACCCTGCGCACGCTTCGCTTCTACGAAGACAAGGGGCTTCTGCATCCGCAGCGCGATGGCAGCACCCGCCTCTACACCCGCCGCGATAAGGCCCGGCTGAAGCTGATCCTGCTCGGCCGCAAGGTCGGTTTCTCGCTGCGCGACGTGAAGCAGATGATGGATCTCTACGATCCGTCCGGAACCAACACCAAGCAGCTCCGCCTGGCGCTCGACAAGTCCGAGAAGCAACTCGCCCGCCTGCAGAAGCAGAAGCAGGTGATCGAGGATGCCATCGACGAGTTGAGCAACTCGATGTCGCTGGTGCGGAAGATGCTCGCCGAGCGCTCCTCGCAGACCAACAGCGCCGCCTGAACCGGGCGGTGCTCTAAGACTTCAAATCTGCGCATGGTAGTTCCGCGAACCGGTCCCGGTTTTCGGGATCATGCGCTATCCGGCTTGGCTGGAGAAAAAAGGGCGCGATGAGCGCCCTTTTTCTTGCGCGCCCCCGTGCTGGCGGTCGCCTGGCACGCTTCCGCGCGCGCTCAAATTTCCGACGGGTTCCGCTCCTCGCCAATTGACGTTTACGCAAACGTCAATTATTGCTGATGGCCATCGACTCGCGGCCGCTTGCGCTCGTCGCTTTCCTGGCCGACAAAATCGCATTGGAGGGAGTGAGATGCCGACATACAAAGCGCCGGTGCGGGACACGCTGTTCGTGCTCAACGAAGTGCTCGGCTACGAGCGCTACAGCAATCTTCCCGGCTTCTCCGACGCCACGCCCGATGTCCTCGAGGCTATTCTCGCCGAAGGCGCAAAACTCGCCGAAAACGTCATCCTGCCGACCAACCGCATCGGCGACATCGAAGGCTGTGTCCGCCGCGAGGACGGCTCCGTCGCCACGCCCAAGGGCTTCAGGGAAGCCTTCGACCAGTATCGCGAAGGCGGCTGGATGGGCCTTGCCGCTCCAGTGGAATATGGCGGCCAGGGCTTGCCCTATTCCGTCCACTCGGCGGTCGGCGAATACTTCTCCTCGGCCAACATGGCGCTGATGATGTATCCTGGCCTGACCCAGGGCGCGATGGCCGCCATCCTCGTCCACGGCACGGACGAGCAGAAGCAGAAGTTCCTGCCTAAAATGGTCACGGGCGTCTGGACCGGCACCATGAACCTGACGGAACCGCATTGCGGCACCGATCTGGGCCTGCTGCGCACCAGGGCGGTCCCCAATAGCGACGGCAGCTACAGGATTTCCGGCCAGAAGATTTTTATCTCCGCCGGCGAGCACGACATGGCCGAGAACATCGTCCACCTGGTGCTGGCCCGCATCGAGGGCGCACCGGAAGGCGTCAAGGGCATCTCGCTGTTCATCGTGCCCAAGTTCAAGCTGAACGGCGGCGAACCGGGCGAGCGCAACGCGGTGTCCTGCGGCTCCATCGAGGAGAAAATGGGCATCCACGGCAATTCGACCTGCGTCATGAACTATGACGAGGCCGAGGGCTATCTTCTCGGCGGGGCGAATGGCGGCCTGAAGGCGATGTTCACGATGATGAACGAGGCCCGCCTCGGCGTCGGCATGCAGGGGCTGGCCGTCTCCGAGATCGCCTACCAGAACGCCGTCGCCTATGCACGCGACCGCATCCAGGGGCGCTCGCTGACCGGCCCGAAAGCGCCGGACAAGAAGGCCGATCCGATCATAGTCCACCCCGACATCCGCCGCTCACTGATGACCATGAAGGCCTTCAACGAGGCCGGCCGCGCGCTGATCCTGTGGACCGCGATCAAGTCCGACGTCGCCCACCGCTCCGGCGACGATAAGGAGCGCCAGGCGGCCGACGATCATATGGGCCTGATGACGCCGATCATCAAAGGCGTGCTCACCGACAAGGGTTTCGACCATGCCGTGATGGCGCAGCAGGTTTTCGGCGGCCACGGCTACATTGAAGAGCACGGCATGAGCCAGTTCGTGCGCGATGCCCGCATCGCCATGATCTACGAAGGCGCCAACGGCATCCAGGCGCTCGATCTCGTCGGCCGCAAGCTCGCCCTGAACGGCGGCCGCGCCGTGCAGGCCTTCTTCAAGGAAGTCGGCGAATTCTGCGAGGAAAACCGCGCCGACGAAAAGATGGCGCCCTATACGAAGCAGTTGAAAAAAGGCCTCAACGACCTGCAGGCCGCGACCATGTGGCTGATGCAGAACGGCATGCAGAACCCGGACAATGCGGGCGCCGCCTCGACCGACTACCTGCATCTCTTCGGCCTGGTTTCGCTCGGCTACATGTGGGCGCAGATGGTCAAGGTCGCGCAGGGCAAGCTCACGGACGGGGCCGACGGCGCTGCCTCGTTCTACGAGAACAAGCTGGCCACCGGCCGCTTTTTCATGGATCGTGCCATGCCGGAAACATCTGCGCACCTTGCCCGCATCTCGAGCGGCGCGGGATCGACGATGGCGCTGCCGGCCGAAGCGTTCTGATTTCCGCGGGGCCGGCTCGACCCGGCCTCGCGTCAAAAAAGCCGAAGCGGAGGAAATTGTGGCCACTGTTCCTGCTGAAGTCCTGGGCCTGCCGAAGCCCGCCTGGGCCGGCGACGAAGTCGCCATGCTCTACGACATGGCGACGCGCTTCCTCTCGGAAGAAATCGCGCCGCGCTACGAGGAGTTCGAGAAGGCCGAGATGTTCGACCGCGAGAGCTGGACGAAGGCCGGCCAGGCAGGCCTGCTCTGCGCGTCGATGCCGGAGGAGTATGGCGGTTCGGGCGGCACCTTCGCGCATGAGAGCGCCATCATCGAGGCGATAAGCCATGTCGGCGTCGATGGCTTCGGCATCGGCCTCCACAACTCGATCGTCGCCCCTTATATCCTCCACTACGGTTCGGAAGAGCAGAAGAAAAAGTGGCTGCCGAAGATGGCGAGCGGCGAGCTGATCGGCGCCATCGCCATGACCGAGCCGGGGGCGGGTTCGGACCTGCAGGGGTAAAAACCTCGGCGAAGCGCGACGGCAACCACTATTCGATCAACGGCTCGAAGACCTTCATCACCAACGGCCAGCTCGCCAATCTGATCATCGTCGTCACCAAGACCGATCCGTCGAAGGGCGCCAAGGGCACATCGCTGATCGTAATCGAGACCAACGAGGTCGAGGGTTTCGAGCGCGGCCGCAACCTCGACAAGATCGGTCTGAAATCCAACGACACGTCCGAGCTTTTCTTCAACGACGTGCGCGTGCCGACTTCCAATCTGCTCGGCCACGAGGAAGGCCAGGGTTTTGTCCAGTTGATGCAGCAACTGCCGCAGGAGCGCCTGCAGATCGGCACCACCGCGATCGCCGCCGTCGAGCGCGCGCTGGCGCTGACCATCGACTACGTCAAGGAGCGCAAGGCTTTCGGCAAGGCGATCCTCGAGTTCCAGAACACGCAATTCAAGCTCGCAGAGCTCAAGACCGAAGCCACCATCGGCCGCGTCTTCTACAATGATTGCGTGACCCGTCACATCGATGGCGGACTGGATCCGGTAACCGCATCGATGGCCAAATACTGGCTGACCGACCTGCAGGGAAAAGTCATGGACGAATGTCTTCAACTGCACGGCGGCTATGGCTACATGAATGAGTATCCGATCGCCCGCATGTTCCGCGACGCCCGCGTCCAGCGCATTTATGGCGGCACCAACGAGATCATGAAACTGCTGATCGCGCGCTCGCTCTGAGAGACAGCGGTCCGGCATTCGAGGAGAAAAAAATGGCCGAAGCTTATGTCTATGACGCCGTGCGCACGCCGCGCGGCCGCGGCAAGAAGGACGGTGCGCTGCATGAGGTGCCGGCCGTGCGCCTCGGCGCTAAGGTGCTGGAGGCGCTGCGCGACCGCAACGGGCTCGACACCGGTCAGGTCGACGACATCATCTTCGGCTGCGTTGATCCGGTCGGCGAAGCCGGCTCTGTCATCCCGCGCTCCTCGGCCTTCGAGGCCGGCTACGCGACAACGGCGCCCGGCATCCAGATTTCGCGCTTCTGCGCCTCCGGTCTCGATGCGATCAATCTCGGCGCAGCCAAGATCGCCCAGGGTGGCGACGAGATCGTCATCGCCGGCGGCGTGGAATCCATGTCGCGCGTCGGCATGGGTATGTCGGGCGGCGCCTGGTTCATGGATCCGTCAGTCGGCATGCCGGCCTATTTCATGCCGCAGGGGGTCTCGGCGGACCTGATCGCCACCAAATACGGCTTTTCGCGCGATGATGTCGACGCCTACGCCGTCGAGAGCCAGAAGCGCGCGGCCAAAGCCTGGGAGAAGGGCTGGTTCAAGAAGTCGGTCGTGCCGGTGAAGGACCAGAACGGCCTGACAATCCTCGACCGTGACGAGCACATGCGGCCGACGACAGACATGCAGTCGCTGGCCTCGCTCAACCCGTCCTTCACCATGCCGGGCGAGATGGGCGGCTTCGGCGCGGTCGCCGTGCAGCGTTATCCGGAAATCGAGGAGGTCAACTACGTCCATCACGCCGGCAATTCGTCCGGCATCGTCGATGGCGCGGCAGCCGTCCTGCTCGGCTCGAAAAAGGCCGGCAAGACCATGGGAATGAAGCCGCGTGCGCGCATCCGCGCCGTCGCCAATATCGGCTCGGAACCGGCGATCATGCTGACGGGCCCGGTCGACGTGACCGAAAAGCTGCTCAAGCGCGCCAAGATGAAGCTGTCGGACATCGACCTGTTCGAGCTCAACGAGGCCTTTGCCGCGGTCGTGCTGCGCTACATGCAGGCTTTCGATATCCCGCACGACAAGATCAACGTCAATGGCGGCGCCATCGCCATGGGCCATCCGCTCGGCGCAACCGGCGCCATGATCCTGGGCACCGTGCTCGACGAACTGGAGCGCCGCGACCTGAACACCGCGCTGGTCACGCTCTGCATCGGCGCCGGCATGGGCACCGCCACGATCATCGAACGCGTCTGACCGGGGAGAAAAAGAAATGAGCTACAAGAATTTCACGGTCGAGACCGATGCCGACGGCATCGCGCTTGTCACCTGGAATATGCCGGATAAGTCGATGAACGTCTTCACCGAGGAGGTGATGAACGAACTCGACAGGATCGTCGACCAGGTCGCCGCCGACGCCGCCATCAAGGGAGCGGTGATCACCTCGGGCAAGGAGAGTTTCTCCGGCGGCGCAGACCTCACCATGCTGAAGCGCATGCTGACCCTGTTTCACGAGGAAGAGGCGAAGGATCACGACCGGGCGGTGAAAATGCTGTTCGACGGCGCCGGGCGCATGAGCGGCCTGTTCCGCAAGCTCGAAACCTCCGGCAAACCCTGGGTCTCGGCGATCAACGGCACCTGCATGGGCGGCGCGTTCGAGATGTCGCTGGCCTGTCATGGTCGCGTCGCGGCGGATTCGGACAAGGTCAAGATGGCGCTGCCCGAAGTGAAGGTCGGCATCTTCCCGGGCGCCGGCGGCACACAGCGCGTTCCCCGCCTGGCGCAGCCGCAGGAGGCGCTGCAGATGCTGACCTCCGGCCAGAATCTGACCCCGCAAAAAGCCAAGGCGATGGGCCTGATCCACGAGATCGCCGAGCCGAAGAAGCTGGTCGAGACCGCCAAGGCAATGATCAAAAACGGCCTGAAGCCGGTCCAGCCCTGGGACGAAAAAGGTTTCAAGCTGCCCGGCGGCCCGGTCTATTCGGCCGCGGGCGCCAACCTCTGGCCGCCGGCAATCGCCATCCTGCGTCGCGAGACCTACGGCAATTACCCGGCCGCGACCGCGATCCTCAAATGCGTCTATGAAGGCTTGCTGGTGCCGTTCGACACCGGGCTGCGCATAGAGCAGCGTTATTTCACCGAGATCATGAAGACCACTGAAGCGGCTATGATGATCCGCTCGCTGTTCGTCTCGCTGCAGGAACTGAACAAGGGCGCGCGCCGCCCGGCCGGCGTTCCCGACACCAAGTTCAAGAAGATCGGCGTGCTCGGCGCCGGTTTCATGGGCGCAGGCATCGCCTATGTGACCGCCAAGGCCGGCATTCCGGTGGTGCTGCTCGACCGCGACATGCCATCCGCCGAAAAGGGCAAGGTGCATTCCGAAAACCTGATTTCCGAGCAGGTCAAGAAGGGCCGCGCCAAGTCCGAAGAAAAGGAAAAGCTGCTCTCCCTGATCACGCCGACAGCCGACTACGCCGCGCTGGACGGTTGCGATCTCGTCATCGAAGCGGTGTTCGAGGATTCCGAGGTCAAGAAAGTCGCGATCGAAAAGGCGGAAGCCGTGCTCAAATCCTCGGCCGTCTTCGCCTCCAACACCTCGACCATCCCGATCACTGGGCTGGCGAGGAATTCGGCGCGGCCGAAGAACTTCATCGGCATCCACTTCTTCTCGCCGGTCGACAAGATGATGCTGGTTGAGATCATTCTCGGCAAGAAGACCGGCGACAAGGCGCTGGCGATGGCCATCGACTACGTGCGCGCGATCAAGAAGACGCCGATCGTCGTCAACGACACGCGCGGTTTCTACGTGAACCGCTGCGTGCTGCGCTACATGTCCGAATCTTACCGGATGCTGATCGAAGGCGTGCCCGCGCCGATGATTGAGAACGCCGCCAAGATGGCCGGCATGCCGGTCGGCCCGCTGGCGCTGACCGACGAAACCGCGATCGACCTCGCTCAGAAGATCATGAAGCAGACCATTCGCGATCTTGGCGACAAGGCGGTCGATCCCAACCAGATGAAGCTCATCGACACCATGGTCGACGCGCATGGCCGCCACGGCCGCAAGAACGGCAAGGGTTTTTACGATTATCCGGCCAAGCCCGCCAAGAAGAAGCTATGGCCCGGCCTGAAGGACCTCTATCCGCAGCTTGCGCCGGAAAAGGTCGACGTCGAGGAGTTGAAGCAGCGCTTCCTCGTCACCATCGCTCTGGAAGCGGCGCGCGTCATGGAGGAAGGCATCGTCACCGACCCGCGCGAGGCCGATGTCGGCTCGATCCTGGCCTTCGGCTTCGCGCCCTATACCGGCGGCGCGCTGTCCTACATCGACGGCATGGGCGCGAAGAAGTTCGTCAAGCTGGCGAAAAGCCTGCAGAAGAAATTCGGCGCGCAGTTCAAGGCGCCGAAGCTTCTGCTCGACATGGCCGACAAGGGCGAGACGTTCTACGAACGCTTCGACCCGTACAAGAAGGACGAAGTGCAGAAAGCGGCCTGACCGGACGCTCCCTGATGTATGTCTGGGCCCGCTTTGCTCGAATGGCCGCGACCGTAAAAAGCCGCGGCCCTTACCGGCCCGGCGGGACAAGCCGCCTGGCCTTCCGCTGCCTGCCGACCGATATCGATTTCAACGTCCACCTGAACAATGCCCGCTACCTCATGCTGGCCGATCTTGGCCGCATGGACATTTTTCTGCGCTCGGGCCTTCTGGCGTTGATGCGGGAGAAAAAATGGGCGCCGATGATGGGCGGCGTGCAGTCGGTGTTCGTCCGCGAGATCAGGCTGTGGCGGCGCTTCGATGTCGTCTCGTCGATCGAAACCTGGGACGGCACCCAAGTCATCGGCCGCCACCAGTTCATCCTCGACAATGGCGAGACCGCCGCGCTGGTTATGACCACGGCGGGCGTTTACGACCTTGCAAACCGCCGTTTCGTCGACATCGACGAGGTCCTTGCCGCGCTGGGCTTCGAGACAAGACCGCGGCAGCCGAGCGAAGCCGAACGGATCTTCATGGCCTCGCATTCCGGGCTCCGGGCGCTGGCGAAGGGGGACCGGTCCGATTGACCGCTCCCTTGCGAAATGCAGTTCCGAGCGAGAGCCAACTACTTGGCCAATGCCTCACGGACAGCCTTCGCCCTTTGCGACGCGCTCCTCCCACGGTCTGGCCACGCAGATAGTCGGGCGGCGACTTGCCGCCAAACAGTCGGTTTGATCGACCTCATTCCGGATCCATGGGAAGCTGCGAAGTTCCATTGGCTAAGGCAAAAAGCGACATGCCGGCGTCGCCTGCCCATGGCTGAAATCGCGAGGTGGCGATCTCCTCAATGATGGATTTCGCCCGCTCAGGATTAAGAGCGTAGGTCGATTCGGCCACATTCAGACGCACCTGCGGGTGGCGATGCGCATACAGGGCGAAAAGGGCTGTTCGAGTATCACCCGGCCGGTGCCGCATCTCCGAAAGCAATGCCCTGCGGCGCAGGATCAGGCGATTGGCGCGAGCAGATTGCAAACTTGCCGTAGCCTCGCCTTGCGCAAGACTTAGTTGCTCGAATAAATCCACCAGTTCGGTGTTCGACATTGACGCAAGAGATTTTGTACGACTTTTCGCTGTCATTTCAGTACCCCAAACAATCTCAGAGCCTCAAGGCCGACGGCATGTCTTTCCGACCACGACTTCCCACGCAGATAGTCACGTGGTGACATCCACCCGTACCTAGGATTCTTTGTCGCATACCATCCTGTGATCTGCCAATGTCGGTAGGTCGGGATGCGCACCAGATTTCGCCATCCCTGAATCCGTTCCGTCGCGTATCCATCCTGTCGCGCAGGAGTTTCGTAGCCTGGCTTGGGCTCTCCCGCCGCGCGGCGTAACTCGTCGAGGAATTTCGGCTCATCAAGATATGCAACGATGCGATCTCGCGCGTGCTCCCACACCCAACGACTGACTCTATCCGCCTGAACGGCGGAATTCGTCGCGAGCAGGAACGTTGCGATCCGCACCGCAATCGAGTTGCGTTCTCGCGTTGTTGGCGGCGGGTCTTCCGGAACTTCAGGAAATTCGTTCGGCTCGCCCTGCACGAGCAGCAGATCGGCATCGCCGTCTTCGTCGGCCCACTGGCTGCCGTCGGGGTTTCTTGCTGGGACGCGCGGTTGATCCGAACGAAAGCCCGCTTTCAGTTGCGTGACTTCCAGAAGCGCGGCTCCGACAAGAAGGGTAGCGCGTTTGATGCAATAAATCAGCGCTGCCCGATCTATGGATGGGCTTTTGTTTGTTGTGGTGGACATGTTCCGCTCCTGTTTCGAAGCGGATTGTCGCCTAGCTGCGCTGGTGGTGGATAAGAATGCCGAGGAAACATTCGGCCAATGCGCGGCTTCAAGCTAAAGCGCTGATAAGAAGCGACAATTTGAACACAACTGTGGCTTCACATTGGGAGCGCGAAGGAATTTCATCCTCATCGTTCGCGTGCGTATTTCTTCCGTTGTGCTCGCGTGTGGATGCTGGACAACCCTTCCCACCCGCGCTAAAAACAAAAAGGTATTTTTTCCTGTCTGGCACGGAGAACGCCATGCTCTCGCATGAGCGCGTTTGGGCCGCCATCGACGCACTTGCCGCGCGCTATTCGCTTTCGGCGTCCGGGCTTGCGAAGCGGGCTGGGCTCGATCTCGACGGCTTTCAACAAGTCGAAGCGGCTTTCGGCCGATGGCCGGCCGCGCTGGCCGTCGACGGAATCGCTGGCCAAGATCATCGAGGCGACGAACTCCTCGCTCGACGAATTCCTGGCGCTGATCGACGGCAAGCCCGGCGTCAAGGATCGGCCCCTTCCGGTGCAGGGCTCGTCTGTGCCACTGCTCGGTTTCGCCCAGGCGGGAGCCGGCGGCTTCTTCGACGACGCCGGTTTCCCCGTCGGCCAGGGTTTCGATCTGATCGAACTGCCGTCGCGGGCCGGCGACAATTCTTATGCGCTGAAAGTCCAGGGCGATTCCATGCTGCCGCTCTATCGCGATGGCGACGTGTTGATCGTCGAGCCAGGGGCAAGGGTCGCCAAAGGCGACCGCGTCGTGGTCAAGACCGGCAGCGGCGAGGTGATGGCAAAGGTCCTTGCGCGCCAAGGCACTAAGGAAATCGAGCTTCAGTCGATCAATCCCGACCATCCCGATCGCGTCATCCCGGCAAAAGACGTTGAGTGGCTGGCCCGTATCGTCTGGGCGAGCCAGTAGCCGCGCCGATGCGTGCGCTTCATTTCGTGGCGGCTGTGGCGGGGCTTGCTGGGGCAAGCATTGCCATTCTTGCCGGCGGGCGCGCGCTGATCCCGCATGAATCGCCTGACATCTCCAGCGTTGCATCGCCGGAAGGACCCGAAACTGCGGCTGTTCCAAAGGCTGATCCGCCGCGTCCGACCATTCGGTCGCGCACCGCACAGCCCGACGGCAAGGCGGGGCCGCCGTCCGTGCCCGAAGAGTTCGAACGCGTCTCCCCGCGCGCGCCGCTTGGCGAACTCGGCCTCGCGCTGCCGCCGAAGGCGCCGATATCCGACGATTGGGAAGGAACTCTTCTCCACCGTCCGGTCGTGCCGGCGGCAGGGATGATCGAGGCAATGGGCCATACGGTGGCGATCGCGGGGATAGATGCGGTCGCGCCCGACGAGACCTGCCTGTTCGAAGGCAAGGAATGGGCCTGCGGTGTCCGCGCCCGCACCATGTTCCGTGCCTTGTTGCGCGGACGGGCTGTCACCTGCGCCGTGCCGCTCGAACCTGACCGGAACGTCGTCACCGCTCCATGCCGGCTCGGAAGGCAGGATCTTGGCCGGTGGCTGGTTTTGTACGGTTGGGCGCGGGCCGACGCGGACGGCCCTTACGGCGACGACGCCGAAAAGGCCAAGCGCGCGAAGAAGGGCATATTTGGCCGGCCGCCCGACACTGACTCGCTTCCGCCGCCGTCTTCGACGACGAGCGCTCTGCCTAGGCCGCCAGCTGACCCGACAGCGCCTTCTGAATGAGGGCGCGGGTTTCCGCGATGCCGTAAAGCGCTGCGAATGAGCCGAAGCGCGGGCCGCGCTCCTGGCCGATCAGCACCTGGTAGATCATCTGGAAGAAGGCGACAGAAACGCCGGGTCCGCCTTCCGGGCTCTTCTTGGCGTGGTCCTGGTAGCGCTCGATCTTCCGCGCGACATTGAGCGAAATGTTCTGGATCGCCTCGCCGTCGGCGCCGGCCGGCAATTGCCCGAGCGCATCCGACAGCGCCTGGAGCGCCTCGGTTTCCACGGCGTCCGGCGACCGGTAGACCTTCGCGGGCTTCACGAAATCGTCGAAATAGCGGATGGCGTAGCCGGCGAGCCGGTCCAGCTCCGGATGCGACTGCGGCGTAACGCCCGCGACATGGCGCGAAATGAAACCCCACAGCACGCTCTTGTCATGCGCATTCGATGCGCTGACCAGATTGAGCAGCAGTGCGAACGGCACCGGCAGGTCGATCTGCGGCGGATTGCCGTCATGCATGTGCCAGACCGGATTGCCGAGGCGGGTCTTCCAGTCCTGCTTCTGATAGGCCGACAGGAAGGTGTAGTACTCGTCGACGGCCTTCGGGATCACGTCGAAATAGAGCCTCTTCGCAGTCCTCGGCTTCTGGTACATATAGAGGCTCAGGCTCTCGGTAGGCGCATAGGCGAGCCACTGGTCGATGGTGATGCCGTTGCCCTTCGACTTCGAGATCTTCTGCCCGTTCTCGTCGAGGAAGAGTTCGTAGACGAAGTGTTCCGGCGCGCGCCCGCCGAGCGCCTCGCAGATGCGGTCGTAGACGCCCATGTTCGGCCCGTGGTCCTTGCCGAACATCTCGAAGTCGACGCCGAGCGCGGCCCAGCGCGCTCCGAAATCCGGCTTCCATTGCAGCTTGACCCTGCCGCCGGTGACCGGCAGCGTGGTTTCCGTGCCGTCCTCGTCGTTGAAGGTGACGGTGCCGGCGGCGGCGTCGACATGCTTCATCGGCACGTAGAGTACCCGGCCGGACTGGGGCGAAATCGGCAGGAAGGGGCTGTAGGTCGCCTGCCGTTCTTCGCCCAGCGTCGGCAGCATGATCGCCATGATCGCGTCGTAGCGTTCGGCGACGCGCTTCAGGATCGTGTCGAAGCGGCCCGACTTGTAATAGTCGGTCGCGCTCGCGAATTCGTAGTCGAAGCCGAAGGTGTCGAGGAAGCGCCGCAGCATCGCGTTGTTGTGATGCCCGAAGCTTTCGTAATCGCCGGCGAACGGGTTCGGCACCGAGGTCAGCGGCATATGCAGATACGGTTCGAGGAACGCGCGGTCAGGCACGCTGTCGGGAATCTTGCGCATTCCGTCCATGTCGTCGGAAAAGCAGAGCAGCTTGGTCGCGACCTTGTCCTCGGTCAGGATGCGAAAGGCGTGGCGCACCATCGAGGTGCGCGCGACTTCGCCGAACGTGCCGATATGCGGCAGGCCAGACGGGCCGTAGCCGGTCTCGAACAGCACCGTTTCCGGAAAATCCCGGCCTTTGTAGCGAGCGACGATCTTTTTCGCCTCCTCGAAGGGCCACGCCTTGCTTTCGGCGGCGGCCTCGAGAATTTCGGGGTTGAGATCGATCAGGTTTGATCTCGCCATCATGCGTGTCCTGTATTCCTGCCGGCCGCTGCCGGTTGCGCGCCAATCGGGCTGTTCGGCAAGCCCGCTCGCCATCGATCGCGGCGCGAAGCGCCTGATCGGCGCCCCCTGGGTTTGCAGATGGTGTCTATGCGGGCCGGTCGGGGGCGTCAACATTGCCCCGTTTTTCCTTGCGGCGGCAGCGCCGCATTCCTACCTTCGCAGCAACGAAACAAAGGGGGCAGCAATGGCTTTGCCGACCGCGCATGAGGCGCTGATCTATCTGATGGTGGTGACTTCCGCCTCCGACCGCGACATGACCGATGTCGAACTCGCGCGCATCGGAAATGTGGTTCGCTCCTGGCCGATCTTCGAGGGTTTTGACGACGAGAAGCTGATCGGCATCGCCCAGGATTGCCAAAAACGGCTTCACCAGAATGGCGGAATGGCCGGCGTCCTGACCCTCGCGCGCAAAGCCATCCCCGAGCATCTTCACGACACCGCCTACGCCATGGCGTTTGAGGTCGCCACCGTGGATCTGGAAATGCGGATGGAAGAAGTTCGCGTGCTGCAACTTCTGCGCCAGCATCTCAACGTCGACGACGCTACCATCGCCGCCATCGAGCGGACGACCAAGGCTCGCCACCGGACGCTGACATGAGGGCGGTATGATGGGTGACGGCGCTGCATTTCCGGAAGCCTGGATCCGCGGCGCGGTATTCCTCGCCATATTCGGCTCGCTGGCGCTTCTGGAACTCTGGTCGCCGCGGCTCGAGCGCGACGAACTGCGCGGCGCGCTGAAATCTCGGCGCTGGTTCACCAACATCGCGATGGTCGTCCTGTCGTCGCTGGTCTTGCGGCTGGTCTTTCCAGCCGCCGCCGTCGGCGCCGCGCTCTGGGCGGAGGCGCGCGGTTGGGGCGTGCTGCGGCTCGCCGGCCTCGACGGCATTGCCGGCGGCGTGATCGCGTTCGTGGCGCTCGACTTCGCGGTCTGGGCCGAGCACGTCGCCAGCCACAAGATACCGCTTCTGTGGCGCATCCACAGGATGCACCACGCCGACACCGGTTTCGACGTCACCACCGGGCTGAGGTTCCATCCGCTGGAGATCGTGCTGTCCATGGTTTGGAAGGCCGCGGTCGTGGTCGCGCTTGGCGCGCCGGTGCTCGCCGTGCTTGTTTTCGAGATCGTGCTGAACTCCGGCTCCATGTTCAGTCACTCCAATTTGCGCCTCGACCTTCGCGTCGACCGCTGGCTCCGCCGCATCATCGTCACGCCCGACATGCACCGCGTTCACCATTCGACGGATATTGCCGAGACGGACTCCAACTATGGATTCAATCTGTCGTTGTGGGACAGACTGTTTGGAACCTATGTCGGCCAGCCGAAACGGGGTCACGAAGCCATGGAAATCGGGCTTTCAGGCTATTCAGCCAGCGAGGCGGCCGGGCTTGCACGTTCGCTTGCCCTGCCGTTTGCGTCACGGCCGACGGCCTATATCAGAAGAAGCTGACCGGAAAATAGCGCAGGTAAAGCTCGGCGAACACGCCCTTCACCGCGATCTGGTGCAGCGCGGCGTCGAATGCGGCGGCCAGCGCCGGTTCGCTCGTGGCGATGGCTAGGCCGGAGCCGAGATATTCCGGCGCAAGATAGGGACCGCCTGCAAAGCGGCAGCACCCGCCTGCCTCGGTTCCCTGCAGCCAGAATCCCAGGCGCATGCCGTCGCCGAAAGCCGCTGCTATTCTTGCGGCTTTCAAATCCTCCAGCATCCAGTCCTGCCTGGAATAGGTGACGACTTTCACGCCGGTAAAATAGGCGCGCAGAACGAGTTCGTGTGCTGAGCCCGCGATGACGCCGACGCGCTTGCCCTGCAATTTGTCGAAGACCGGCTCGGCCACGGCGGTAGTCTTCGGCATGACGAAGCGGGCGGGAAACCGCAGATAAGGGCGGGAAAACGCATATTTCAGCCGCGTTTCCCCCGTCACGGCTATCCCGGCTAGGATAGCCTCGCCCTGTCGGCTCCGCAGCAGCCCGTCCAGTTCCGCCCAGGGCGCCGCCTGGATCTGGCATTTGTCGGCGATGTCGAGTTCGGCGCAGATGGCGCGCGCCAGGTCGACATGGAACCCCGACAGGCGTCCCTCGCGATCGAGGAAATTGAAGGGCGGAAAATCAGTCGTGGTCAGGAAGCGCAGCCTGGCCAGCCCGGAAAGATTTGGCTTCGGCAGCCGTTCGTTGCCGTCCCAGAACATCGGGACCTGCGGTTCGGCAGCGCGTGCCGAGCCGCAGGCGAAAGCCAACGCGCAAAATGCGGCGGACAGAGCAGCGCGAAGCTTCATTCGAATACCTTGGCAACGAAACGGTCAGCTTGTTCTAGCGCCGGTTGGATACGATTCCCAGCCATGCGCCGTCTGGCAAGTTTCCGGGGCGACTCAAATCGTGTCGCAACCGGCGGTCGCGGCCGATAGGTGGCATCATGGTTACCAAATCCCTGCCAAGACCTGACAAATTTTACCCATGCAACCCAAGGTTAATAGCGGCGATCCGATTGCGCGCATAACATCGTTCAATCGGAGGTGGCAACGGGGGTTGCCGGTGGGGTGCGGTCTCTTGCGGCTGCCGCTTTCGCGCGGTGGCGTCCGGGCGAGTATTGTCCTGCGTTTCGGTGTGCCGGCGGTCGATCGCGCCGGCTCGCGCCGCGCCGGCCGTCTCTCCTCTGAAGGCCCGCCATGGGCATTCTAGACCCTGGATTTCCAGCCCGTATTTTCGACCTGAATGGAAGCGGGGCTGACGCCGACTTGCCGCCGCCGCCCGGCGAGAGCGGCATCAGCGTCTTCGCTGCTCTTCTCCTTCCCGAGCTTGCCGACTGGCAGCCGGTCCTCGACCGTGCCGGCGTGCCGTTCCAGTCAGCCGTGCGGGTCGCGTCCAGCGCCGGCTCCCACGGGACCACTTTCCTCGGCGAATTGCTGGCCTCAGGCGCGGTCGAGGAAGTCGCGTTCTACCGGGCCATCGCGCAGGAACTCGGCGTTTCCTTTCAGCCGACGGTCGACGCCGGCAGGCTGCTCATCCGCGATGCCGATTGCCTGGCCGCACTGCGCCGGCCAATTCCAAAGCTTCTCATGGCGCGGATGGAGGAAAAAGCCGGAGCGACGACGCTTCTTGTTGCGCCCGATAGGGCGAGCTTCTCCACCCTCCGCCGACTGTGCGGCAGGGATGCCGAACTCAGGCGTCGGCTCCGCATCGTCGCACCGTCGGCTCTGCGCAGGGCCATGCTGGAGCGCGCCGCGCCGCTTCTCGCCCGCTCCGCCGTGACTGAACTTTTCGACCGCCGGCCCGATTGTTCGGCGCGAACGGTGCTGACTGGATCGCAGGGCTATGTGCTCGGCGCGATTTCAGTCGCGCTGCCATGGGCGTTTGCGGAGTTCCCGTCCGGCGCCTTCCTGGCGTTTCACATTTTCTTCTCGCTGCTGTTTCTGGCCTGCGTCGGCCTCAGGGTCATGGCGCTATCCTGGACCCCGCCGCCGCCGCGTGGCCATCAGGAATGCACCTCGCCCGACTGCCCGGTCTATTCGGTGCTCGTCGCGCTTCATCGCGAGGCCAATGTGGTGCCTGATCTTCTTGTGGCGCTGAGCAGGCTGCGATGGCCGCGCAGCAAGCTCGAGATCAAGCTGGTCTGCGAGGCAGACGACCTGGAGACAATCGCTGCGATCAACGCGCATCCGCTTAGGTCCTATGTCGAAGTGGTGGCGGTATCGCCCGGAGAACCGCGCACCAAGCCGAAGGCCTTGGCCTTCGCATTGCCGCTGGTCTCGGGAGAGTTCGTGGTGCTTTACGACGCCGAGGACCGTCCCCATCCGCTGCAATTGATGGAAGCCTGGCAGAAGTTTCGCGCCTCCGGCCCCGAACTCGCCTGCCTGCAGGCCCCGCTCGAAGTGTCGAACCGCACCGAAACCATCGTCTCGCGCATGTTCGCCTTCGAATACACGGCGCTCTTCCGCCGTCTGCTGCCGTGGCTCGCGGCAAAAGGCGTGATGTTTCCGCTCGGCGGCACCTCCAACCATTTCCGCCTCTCGGCGCTCGCCGAAGTCGGCGGCTGGGATCCGTACAATGTGACGGAGGACGCCGATCTGGGCCTGCGCCTTGCGCGCTTCGGCTACCGCGCCGACATGATCTCGTGTCCTACGCTGGAAGACGGCCCGGAGGAGTTCAAGATCTGGCGGCCGCAGCGCACGAGATGGTTCAAGGGCTGGATGCAGACCTGGCTCGTCCATATGCGCAATCCGCGGCGGCTGGCTGGCGATCTCGATCCAATGTCCTTCTGGGTCGGGCAAATTCTTTTCGCCGGGATGGCGGTGTCGGCGCTCGTCCATCCGATCCTGATCGTCACGCTGGCATGGCTGACATTGCACATCGCCGCCGGCGTGCCGCTGAGCACCTGGCAATCGAGCCTGCTCTGGATCGATTCCGGCAACATCGCGCTCGGATACGCGTCGTTCATGGCGCTCGGCTCGACGGGCCTGAAGCGTCAAGAAAAGGAGGGGCTCTGGAAGGTGTGCCTGTTCACGCCGGTCTACTGGGCGATGATGTCGGTCGCGGCCTGGTGTGCACTTTTCCAGCTGATCCGTCGGCCGCATCACTGGGACAAGACGCCCCATCGCAGCGCGCGGCCGAAGATCGTGGTGAGGAGCCGGCCTGCCAGCGGACCGGCCGGCACGGCCTAGACCTTCCCGACCATCGCCCAATTGACGCCGAACGGATCGCGAAGCTGCCCGTAGCGGTCGCCCCAGAACATCACCTGCACCGGCAGGGTCACTTCCGCACCTGCTTTCACCGCACGATCGAACCACGCGTCGATGTCGTCGACCATCAGATGCATCGTAAAACCCTGCGGTTCGGTCAGCGGGTGGCCGTATTCAGGATAGGCGTCGCAGAGCATCACCGAGCTGCCGTTGATGTAGAGGTGGAGATGCATGGTGCGACCCTGCTCGTCGACCGGGTGCCGCCCAACCTCCTTCGCGCCGAAGGCGCGCTCGTAGAACTCGGCGGCCTTGGTGGCGCCGCCGACCGTGAGATAAGCCACGACGCCGCCGTGGACGGCCGGAGTTTCCTGCTTTTCGGGGGCTGCGGTTGCTGCTGCTGTCGTCGCCATATCGTTCCTCCTGTTTCTTCGAAGCCCCGCAAAATGCGGCCGGCTGTTCGAAGGACGAACGGAAGAATGAAGAGCCGACAGCGCGCTCGAAAATTTTTGAGCGGTTCAGGCGCCTGATTTGACGAGCGTGGTCTTGGCCGCGTCGCTATCCTTCATCAGGCGGTCGAGATGCATCCTGATATGGGCAGCCTCCGCCGCCGTATTGGCCTTCGCGATCGCCTGGCCGAATGCCTCGCGAGCCTCGTCCGCCCGGCCGAGCTGCATGAGCAGCGCGCCCTTGACGCCGAAGAAGTGGAAATAGCCCGAAAGCCTCGGCGCCAGCGGCTCGATCATCTCCAGCGCTGCCGCCGGCCCACGCACCTTGGCGACGGCGACGGCGCGATTGAGCGTCACAACCGGCGACGGCTGCAATTCCTCGAGCGCGGCATAGAGCAGGTCGATCTGCGCCCAGTCGGTATCCTCGGGGCGGGCGGCCCGCGCATGCAGCGCCGCTATCGCCGCCTGCACTTGATAAGGTCCACGCTGCCGGTGGCGTATCGCCTTGTCGATCAGCGCCAGACCCTCGGCGATCAGCTTGCGGTTCCACAGCCCGCGATCCTGATCTTCGAGCAGCACGACCGCGCCGTCGGCGTCGAAGCGGGCAGGAGTGCGCGAATACTGCAAGAGCAGCAGTGCGGTCAGCCCCATGATCTCCGGCTCGGTCTGGAACAAGCGGAGCAGCAGCCGCGCCAGCCTTATCGCCTCGTCGCAGAGCGGCGCGCGCATCGGCGCGGAATCGCCGCTGGCCGAATAGCCCTCGTTGAAGACCAGGTAGATCATGGCCGCCACCGCCGCGAGCCGCTCTGCCCGCTCCGGCGCGCCGGGCGTCTCGAAAGGAACGTCGGCCTGCGCGATGCGCGCCTTGGCCCGGGTGATGCGCTGCTCCATCGCGCTTTCGCCGACCAGGAAGGCCCGAGCGATCTGCTTGACCGAAAGACCCGAGACGATGCGCAGCGCCAGCGCGATCTGCTGCGTCTGCGGCAGTTCGGGATGGCAGCAGATGAACAAGAGGCGCAGCACGTCGTCGCGGTAGTCGGAGCCGTCGAGCCGCTCAGCCAGGTCGCTCTCCGCGTCGTTCAGGTCCGAAACCAGTTCCTCGGCGGGCAGCGGCTCCTGCTTGCTCCGCTTCCTGACGGAATCGATCGCGGCATTGCGCCCGACGAAGATCAGCCAGGCGGTCGGGTCGCGCGGCGGGCCGTTCTTGGGCCAGGCCTTCAGCGCCCGGAGGCACGCGTCCTGAAACGCCTCTTCGGCGGTATCGAGATCGCGAAAATAGCGCAGCAGCGCGCCGATCGCTTGCGGGCGCGCGGCCGTCAGCGCCGCGTTTATCCAGACCATGTCGCTCACGTAACCCCGCTTCCCGGCAGGAACAGCGAGATCGGCCGCAATTCGTAGGCGCCGCCGGGATTGGCGCGCGCCAGATCACGGGCGACTTCCAGCCCTGCCTCGAGCCCGTCGACGTCGACCACGTAGAAGCCGAGCAGCTGTTCCTTGGTTTCCGCGTAGGGTCCGTCGATCACCAGATCCTGGTTCTTGACCAGCGTGGTCGCGGCCGTCGTCGGCAGCAGGCGCAGTGAAGGGCCGAGCCGCTTTTCCTTCAACAGCTTCTGATGGACGACATCCAGCTTGGCCATCACCGCGTCATCCTCCTCCTTGGTCCAGGAGCAGACGACATCTTCGGAATTGTAGCAGAGGATCGCGTAGAGCATGTTTCTGTTCCTGTCTTGTCAAGGACGAACGGGATCGCCCGATCCCGACATGTGGGCCTAACATATCGGGCGAATTTTTGCGCGGGGTCGGGACACTGGCGGTCCGGCCGCGCCGCCCGCGAGGTGAGGTCACGCTGCAGACTTCCGCAATGGGTGGGAGGCAGCCGTTGCCGCGAGGGCGAAGGTTCGGCCGTATTGCGCGCATACTCGCTGTTCGACCTACGCGCATCGAACTGGTCAACCGACCAAAGCGGACCCTGGGAAGGTCAGTGCGGTTTCAGGGGTTGCCACTGCGTCATGTTTCTTGGGAAGCGCAAACAAGGTTCCGTTGGATTGCCCGGTGACCGTGTTAAGGTCCGCCCGTGATAGAGGGAGGATGGCAAGTCATGGAAACTGCACAACTGCGGTATAATTGGGCTGATTCCGACGTCTACGAGGCTTTCATGGGGCGCTGGAGCGAACATCTGGCAAGCCCATTTCTCGCCCGTGTCAATGTCGCTCCCGGCGGTCGCGTACTCGATGTAGCCTGTGGGACAGGTGTGTTGACGAAAGCACTGGCCGAGGCGGGCGCGCATGTGATTGGTGTTGATGCATCGGAGGGATACCTGGAAGGAGCCCGCCTTCGTCGATCCCACCCCAACATCGCATATGAACACGGCGATGTCCGGCACATGCGGTTCGACAATAACGTATTCGATGCGGCCGTTTCCACGCTGGCCCTGGACGTTATCCCGGAAATTGAACAGGTAGTTGCCGAAATGAAGCGCGTGACCCGTCCGGGCGGCGTGGTCGCGTCCGCTGTTACTCAGTTCTTTGGTGGCATGCCCGCCTTCGACCTCGTCTATAACACCGGTGCTGTGCTTGAGACCGACGTCGCCAGGATGAGATCCATGCGGGCGGGGCGCAAGGACTTCTGGCCTAACGGTCAGGCGGCGTTGTGGCGGAAGATCGGCCTCGCCGACGTGACGGAGGATCCCGTTGTCGTGGATTGCGAGTATCAGTCCTTCGCGGATTATTGGGCTACGTTCACCGACGGCCCGGGCAGCGTCACGGGCATGTTGATGGCACTTTCGGATGACGCCCGCGGTTCGATCGAGCAGCATGTTCGTGCCGGATATCTGGTTGGCCTGCCGGATGGACCCCGATCATTTCCCATGACGTTCCGTGTGGTGCGCGGCTTGGTCCCAGCCTGATCCTGGAGGGCATGCAATGGGGCCTGCAAGGACTGCGGCCAACCGCGGTCGCTTAATGGCGGCCCGCACGATGTCCGACTTGGGTCGAAAACGGTCGGAATTAACCATCACCCCTTCAAAAAATCCGGACCCTCGCCGATGATCTTCGCATCCGCCTTGCCGATGGCGGCGAGGTCGCGGCCGGTATAGGGCAGGTTGGCCAGCACCCGCCTTATCGCGGCGATGCGCGCGCGCCGCTTGTCGTTCGAGCGCACGACAATCCAGGGCGCGTGGGCAGTGTGGGTCCGCTCCAGCATCAGGTCGCGCATTTCGCCATAGGCATCCCATTTCGTCATGCCGGCAACATCCATCGGCGAGAACTTCCAGCAGGTCAGCGGGCTGTGGCGGCGGTCGTGGAATCGCTTCAGCTGCATCTCGCGGCCGAGATCGAGCCAGAATTTGAAGAGATGGATACCCTCGTTGACGATCATGCGTTCGAAGCCCGGCGTCTCGTCCAGGAAATGCGCGTGCTGTTCGGGCGTGCAAAACCCCATGACCGGTTCCACGCCGGCGCGGTTATACCAGGAGCGGTCGAAGGTCACGAGTTCGCCGGCCGTCGGAAACTGCGCGACATAGCGCTGGTAGTACCATTGGCCCTGTTCGGTCTCGGTCGGCTTGGGCAGCGCGACGTTGCGGGCGGTGCGGGGGTTCATGTATTCGCGGATCGCCTTGATCACGCCGCCCTTGCCGGCCGCGTCGCGGCCCTCGAGCAGGATGAGCACGCGCCTGCCGGTGGCCTGCATCCAGGATTGCAGCTTCACAAGCTCTACCTGCAGCCGCTCCAGCGTCTCGTCATACTCTTCGCGCGGCATCTTCTCGTCGTAGGGGTAGCCGCCGGAGGTCAGGGTCCGTTTCGTCAGCCAGTCCGGAAGCTCGGGATTGTCGATGTCGAACGTCCGTTCCGAACCGCCGGACTGGAACTTCAGGAGCGGCGGCGCGGCCGCCGGTTCGACGGACGGGGACTGTTCAATCTTGCGGGCCTTGCCATTTTTCATCGCCACACCTTCCTCGTTGAGCGGCGCATGCTATTGGGTGGTTATTGGCCGGTCAAACGGCTGGCGGCGGCTCGGGAATTGCGGATGACCGAAGCGAAAAGAGAACGTCAGGGGCGGCGGTGGGGCCGGCTCGTCGCCGGCCGGCTCAGCCAGAACCGGTGGATGCTCGCCGCCGGCATTCTTGCAGTGCTGGCGGTCTACACCATTGCCGAGGAATCGACGTTTTTCGTTCTCGTCTGCGTCGCGGCGCTGTTCGTGGCGGCCGCGATCGCGCCGCGGCGCGCACCGCCCGCCAGCGTCGCGCCGAGGCGGCCGTGGCCCGCGAGCGGTCGGCGCTAGAAAGGCTTTCGGGCGAAAACCTGGCGGCGGCGGTGGCCGACCCACTGGTCCTGTTCGACGGCGCGGGCACCGTCGTTCACGCCAACGATGCGGCGCTCACCGCCTTCGCCGCCGTCGGTCCGGGCATATCGCTGCAGTTGAAATTCCGGGCGCCCGAAATGCAGGAACTGATCGCCGCGACGCTTGCCGGCAACGGCTCGCCGCAGGTCGCCGACTATGTCGAGCGTGTTCCGATCGAGCGCGTCTACCGCGTCACCGGATCGGCGATCGGCCGGGGGACGGGACTGTTCGTGCTGGTGTTCAAGGACCAGAGCGAAGCCCGGCGCATCGACCGCATGCGCGCCGACTTCATCGCCAACGCCAGCCACGAACTGCGCACGCCGCTCGCCTCGATCGCCGGCTTCGTCGAAACCCTGCGCGGCCCGGCCAGGAACGATGCCGCCGCGCGCGACCATTTTCTCCAGATCATGCAAAACCAGACCTCGCGCATGGCGCGGCTGATCGACGATCTGTTGTCGCTGTCGCGGCTGGAGATGAAGCCCTATCTCAAGCCGGGGACCAGGGTCGATCTCCGCGCCGTGGTCGAGGGCGTGATCGATTCCCTGAGCCCGCTGGCCCGCGAATCGGGCGTAGCGATCGAAACCGACATTCCCGACGGCCCCTTGGAAGTGCCGGGCGATCGCGACGAACTGTTCCAGGTGTTCGAGAACCTGCTCGAAAACGCCTGCAAATACGGCCAGTCGGGCGGCCGCGTCGCCGTGTCGGTCGAACACGTGCGGACCGGGCCGACCCCCGAGGTCGCCGTCACCATCCGCGACTTCGGACCGGGCATCCCGGAAGAGCACATCCCCCGCATCACCGAGCGCTTCTACAGGGTCGATGTCGAGACAAGCCGTGCGCAGAAGGGCACCGGCCTTGGCCTTTCCATCGTCAAGCACATCCTCACCCGCCACAATGGCCGCCTGTCGATCAAGTCGAAGGTCGGGGAGGGCGCGGCGTTCACCGTGCATCTGCCGGCCGGCTGAACGCCAGCGGAGAGTGTCCGATTGGCATTGATTAAGCCGCGCCGATCACCACATTTCGCGTCAAAGCCACGTTGCATTTTCGCGCGGTCCACCGCCACGAATGGACTTGCAACCGGAGCGTCATTAGAATCTACCAGTGCGTTTCCACAAGGCGCCTTCCCATATGGCCAACGATCCCATCAGACGCCGGCTCGCAGCCATCCTGGCTGCCGACGTGGTCGGCTACAGCCGGCTCATGGAGCGGGACGAAACGGCCACGCACATGCAGCTTACGGCGCGCTGGAGGGAGGTTCTGGATCCGCTTGTCGAACGCCATCAGGGCCGCGTGTTCAAGCGGATGGGCGACGGCGTGTTCATCGAATTCGGCAGCGCCGTCAACGCTGTCGAATGCGCCGTGGCGCTTCAGCAGGCCATGAAAGCCGCGAATGACGACGTGCCGGAAGATCAGGCGATCGTGCTGCGCGTCGGCGTCAACATCGGCGACATCATGGTCGATGACAGCGATCTGTTCGGCGACGGCGTGAATGTCGCTGCCCGCATCGAAACCCTTGCCGCTCCCGGAGGCGTGGCGATTTCGGACAGCGTTCACGAATATGTGCACGGCCGTATCGGCATCGAATTCGTCGACGGTGGCCGCCATGAGGTCAAGAACATAGCGCGCCCAGTGCATATCTGGACATGGTCGCCGGACGGCACGGCCGCCAATGTCTCCGAGGTCGTCGCCGATGCGCCGCCGCAGCTTCCGGAAAAGCCGTCTATAGCGGTCCTGCCATTCGACAACATGTCCGGCGACCCGGAGCAGGGCTATTTCGCCGACGGCATCACCGAGGATATCATCACCGACCTGTCAAAAGTCTCGGGCCTGTTCGTCATCGCCCGGAATTCCTCCTTTGCATACAAGGGCAAGTCGCCGGATGTCCGCAAGGTGAGCCGGGAACTCGGCGTCCGCTACGTGCTCGAAGGGAGCGTGCGCAGGGCCGCCAATCGGGTCCGCATCAACGCCCAGATGATCGACGGCACGACCGGCGGACACCTGTGGGCCGAGCGCTACGATCACGGTCTTGAAGACATTTTCGCCGTCCAGGACGAAGTTACCCGCACCATCGTCAGCGCGCTCAGGGTGAAGCTGACTGCCGGCGAGGAGGCGCGCCGCGAGAGCCGCGGCAAGGTCGATCCGGAAGCCTACGATCTGCTCATCCGCTCGCGCCAGACCATGCTGCAACTCAGCGCCATGTCGTCCATGGAGGCGCGCAGGATGCTGGAGCGCGTCATCGCCATCGAGCCGGAGCTTGCCGCCGCTTATGCCCGACTGTCGATCATTGCGTTTGCGGAATACGTCAACCGGTGGAACGACGCGACACCGGAAGATCTTACGCGGGCGCTGGAATTGGCGCACAAGGCGATCGAGATGGACGAAGCCGAGCCACAGGGCCATATCTCGCTTTCGATCGCCCTTGCCTGGACACGGCATCTGGACGAGGCGGAAGTCTCCGCGGAGCGGGCGGTGACGCTCGATCCCAATTCGGCCGACGCCCATACGGCCATCGGCAACATAACGGAATTCCAGGGCCGGTTAGAAGAGGCCGTGGCGCATTATACGCGGGCCCACCGGCTCGATCCGCAATTCGACATGTCGCTGCACTTCCTCGGCAGGGCCCTTCTGGTCCTCGGGCGGTATGACGAGGCCGAGATCGCCTTCAAGAAGCGGCTGACGCTTGCGCCGCGTTCCGACATGACGCGCTTTTATCTCGCCTGCCTCTATGGCCTGACCGGGCGCCACGACGAAGCCCGGCGCTATTGGCGCGAGACGCTGGAGGTTAATCCCAACTTTTCCTTCGATCACTTGAAGAAGGCACTGCCTTACCGGGATCCGGGCGTGCCCGACCGGCTGGTCAGGGGACTGCGTGAAGCCGGGATTTCGCTCTGACGCGCCGGTAATCGCGAACCTTCGGGTGCGGGAATTCACTGTTCGCTGCCGGCGAGCACACCGCCTTCCGGTCGGCCGGCCGTCGGCGATCCCCGCCAAATCATATAGAAGCCGGCAAATCGAAGCCGGTTTCTTTTTTCCGTCATGTCGCTAGCGTATCCGTCGGGATTCAGGGCGGCGATTCACGCCCGGCGGAGCGGTAACGGCCATGCAGTCGCATCACATCGTCAGCGCCTATGACGAGGAGCTGAAATTCCTCACCCGCAAGATCGCGGCCATGGGCGGCCATGCCGAGCGCATGGTCGACCAGTCGATCGCGGCTCTGGTCAATTCCGATATCGCTCTTGCGCAGAAGGTGATCCGTGACGATGCCGTTCTCGACGAGGGCCAGCGCGAGGTCGACGACAAGTCGATCCTGATCATCACCCGGCGCCAGCCGGTCGCCGGCGATCTGCGCGAGATCATCGGCGCGATCCGCATCTCTGCCGACCTGGAGCGCGTCGGCGACCTGGGCAAGAACGTCGCCAAGCGGGTCGTGGCAGTCGCCGAGGGACGCCATCCCGTCAGCCTGTTCCGTGGCCTGCAGGCGCTGGCCGAACTGGCGCTGACGCAGCTCAAGGAAGTGCTCGACGTCTACGCGTCGCGCTCGGTCGAGCGCATCGCCTTCATGCGCGACCGCGACGACCAGATCGACGCCATGTACACGTCGCTGTTCCGCGAGCTCCTGACCTACATGATGGAAGATCCGCGCAACATCACGCCCTGCACGCATCTTCTGTTCTGCGCCAAGAACATCGAGCGCATCGGCGACCACGCCACCAACATCGCCGAAACCATCTATTACATCGTCACCGGCGAGCAGATGCCGCCCGACCGGCCCAAGGAAGACAAGAGCCACCGCGTGACGCTTGTCAGGCCCGACGATGGGCAGTGAAGTCCTTTAAGAATTCGCTCCGGCGAGGCAAATGGCGTGGTTTTCGAGAACCGGAGCGCAGCGGACATTCGGGTCCGTGAGCACAGGAAGCGGAGAAAACCGCGTCAGCTGCCAGCCGGAGTAGAATTATCAAAGGGCTTTTACCGGCTCCTGCGCCGCTCGGACGCCGGCTGGAACGCGATCTTGGCGTGATAGGTGCAATATGGCCCGGACTCGGCGGAGTCGTTGCCGCAGAAGTGGAAGTCCTCCGACAGCGGGTCGCCGTTCGGCCATTTGCAGGTCCGCTCGTTGAGCTGGACGAGCTGCAGGCGCCGCGAGATCGGCACCACCACGTTTTCCACCGGGCGCAGATAATGCCGCGCCACCGGCTCGGCGTCGAACTGCTGCTGCAGCGCGGTGGCTCCGATCGAGGTGGTGACGCTGCGCGACACGCTCGCGGCCCGCGACACACTCTTGCCGCCGCCCGAAGCCGGCGTCGCCTTCTTCTGGCGGGCAGGCGCCGCCGTGGCGCGGCCGCGGCTCGACAGCTTCAGGCGATGCACCTTGCCGATCACGGCGTTGCGGCTGACCCCGCCCAGCTGCGCCGCGATCTGGCTGGCGCTCAGACCTTCGGCCCACAGTTTGCGGAGGGTTTCAACGCGCTCGTCGGTCCAGTTCATGAGTTCATGCTCCTGATCAGCGTGCGGGACTCAGAATCCATTCCCGTCCCGGCGCTGCCGGGTTCGACACCACATGTATTCGGTTGATTATGGCCGCCGCACGAAATCTAGTTATTTCTTACCTGCAAACTACTCTATCCGGTGACTCGGTGACAAGAGTCCGGAATGCAACACGAATCGGATTTTTCGGTTTTCCCCAACTTGCCCGCGAAAAAACCCTTTGGTCGCGGAACGGGGTCGCCGGGCGACGTTTCCGTTGACTTCACGGCCGAAAAATCCAATATGCCCGCATGGCCGCCGCTTTGGCGGCTTTTTTGATTTTTCCGGTACCGGAGACGCATATAATGAGCGGTTCGGCGCTTTTCGAGACCTTCGCCCGTGTCCCCCTGTCGTTCGACCGGGGCGAGGGGACCTGGCTGATCACCGAAGACGGCCAGCGCTATCTCGATTTCGCCGGCGGCATCGCCGTCAACTCGCTCGGCCACGGCCATCCGAAGCTGGTCGCCGCGCTCACCGAGCAGGCCGGCAAGCTGTGGCACACCTCCAACCTCTACCAGATTCCCGGCCAGACCCGGCTTGCCGAGCGGCTGGTCGAAAACACCTTCGCCGACAAGGTGTTCTTCACCAATTCCGGCGCCGAGGCGCTGGAATGCGCGATCAAGACCGCGCGCCGCTATCATTATGTAAACGGCCGCCCCGAGCGCTTCCGCACCATCACCTTCGAGGGCGCCTTCCACGGTCGCACGCTGGCTACGATCGCTGCCGGCGGCCAGCAGAAATACCTCGAAGGCTACGGCCCCAAGGTCGAGGGCTTCGACCAGGTGCCCTTCGACGACATCGACGCCGCCGAGAAGGCGATCACCGGCGAGACGGCCGGCATACTGATCGAGCCGGTGCAGGGCGAAGGCGGCATCCGCGAGGTGCCGGCGCAATCGCTGAAGCGCCTGCGCGAGCTCTGCGACGAGCACGGCCTGCTCCTGATCTTCGACGAAGTGCAATGCGGCATCGGCCGCACCGGCAAGCTGTTCGCCCATGAATGGGCCGGCGTGACGCCCGACCTGATGGCGATTGCCAAGGGCATAGGCGGCGGCTTCCCGATGGGCGCGTGCCTTGCGACCGACGAGGCGGCGGCCGCCATGACGCCCGGCGTGCACGGCACCACCTTCGGCGGCAATCCGCTCGCCATGGCGGTCGGCAACGCCGTGCTCGACGTGGTGCTGGAGGAAGGCTTCCTCGACGAAGTCCGCCGCAAGGGCCTGCTGATGAAGCAGGGGCTCGCCGCGATTGCGGACGAATTTCCCGAAGTGATCGAGGCGATCCGCGGCTCGGGCCTGATGCTCGGCGTCAAGTGCAAGGCGCCCAACGCCAAGGTCGCGGCCGCTCTGCGTGACCAGAAGCTGCTTTCGGTCCCGGCCGGCGACAACGTCCTGCGCCTGCTGCCGCCGCTGACCGTCACCGACGCGGAAATCCGCGAGGCGCTGGCTCGTATCCGGGCGGGCGCCATGAGCCTTGCGCCTGCCGCCGCCGCGACCTGATCGCCGGAGTTTCCGACATGACAATCCGCCATTTCACCGATCTTTCAGCCGTTCCGGCGACCGAGCTTCGCGGCATGCTCGACGACGCCGCCCGCCGCAAGGCGCGGCTGAAGGCCGGCGAACGCTCGCGCCCGCTCGAAGGCAAGGTCCTGGCGATGATCTTCGACAAGCCGTCGACCAGGACGCGCGTTTCCTTCGATGTCGGCATGCGCCAGCTCGGCGGCGAGACCATCATGCTGACGGGCGCGGAAATGCAGCTCGGCCGCTCCGAAACCATCGCCGACACGGCGAAGGTGCTGTCGCGCTATGTCGACGCGATCATGATCCGCACGACCTCGCACGAGCGCCTGCTGGAGCTGACCGAAAACGCCGGCGTGCCGGTGATAAACGGCCTCACCGACGACACCCACCCCTGCCAGCTCATGGCCGACATCATGACCTTCGAGGAGCATCGCGGCAGCGTCGCCGGCAAGACTTTCGCCTGGGTCGGCGACGGCAACAACGTACTCCACTCCCTGCTCGAAGCCTCGGCCCGCTTCAGCTTCAACCTGAAGGTCGGCGTGCCCGAAGGCTCGGCGCCCGAGCAGAAATATGTCGACTGGGCGAGGAACAATGGCGGCTCCGTGAGCTTCACCAAGTCGGCCGAGGAAGCGGCCGACGGCGCCGACTGCGTCGTCACCGACTGCTGGGTCTCGATGGGCCAGGAACACCGCGCCCGCGGCCACAATGTCTTTCTGCCCTACCAGGTCAACGCGGCCCTGATGAAGCACGCGCAGCCCGACGCGCTTTTCATGCATTGCCTGCCCGCCCATCGCGGCGAAGAGGTCACCGACGAGGTTATCGACGGTCCGCATTCGGTGGTGTTCGACGAGGCCGAAAACCGGCTGCACGCCCAGAAGGCGGTGCTTGCGTGGTGCCTGGGCGCTTGAAGCAGGCTGCCCGAACGCCTATCTCGTCGGATCACACCCTCTTTTTGATTGAATACGGCTTTTCGCCGGGCGTTCTTTGCGCGCGTCCCGGACAAGCCATGAAGGATTTGGCCCGGTGACCGACAAGGAACGCAAGCTTGGTGAATTCGGCTTTGCCGGCGACGACGATGTCGTGCCGTTCGAGGTCGGCGCGCTCGACGTGCGCGGGCGCATGGTCCAGCTTGGGCCGCTGCTCGACCAGATTCTCGCCCGCCACGACTATCCCGATCCGGTCGCCAGGCTCCTGGCCGAGGCAACGCTCGTGGCGGTGCTGCTCGGCACTTCGCTGAAGTTCGAGGGCAAGTTCATCCTGCAGACCCGCACCGATGGTCCGGTCGACATGCTGGTGGCCGACTTCTCGACGCCGAAATCGCTGCGCGCCTATGCGCGTTTCGATGCCGACAAGCTCGCCGCGGCCGTCGAGGCGGGCGAGGCTGCGCCGGAAAAGCTTCTCGGCAACGGCATACTGGCGCTCACCATCGACCAGGGCGGCGACATGCAGCGCTACCAGGGCATCGTCGCGCTCGACGGCGAGACGGCTCGAGGAGGCGGCCAAGACCTACTTCCGCCAGTCCGAGCAGATCCCGACCGATATCCGGCTGTCCGTGGGCAAGCTCATCCTGCCCGCGGCCGGCGGCAGCCGGGAGCACTGGCGCGCCGGCGGCCTGCTCGCGCAGTTCCTGCCCAAGGCGCCGGAGCGCTTGCGCATGCCCGACCTGCATGGCGGCGACGGCGATCCCGGCCAGCCGCCGCACGAAGTCGCCGACGATTCCTGGCGCGAACTGCAGGCGCTCATGGCGACGGTCGAGCACAACGAGCTGCTCGACCCCTCGGTCGGCTCGGAAAGGCTGCTCTACCGGCTGTTCAACGAGCATGGCGTGCGCGTCTTCGAAGGAACCCATGTCGAGGACGAATGCTCCTGCTCGCGAGCCAAGATCCGCGGCATCCTCGAAGGCTTTTCCGCCGAGGAGATCGAGGAAAGTACGGAAGACGGCATCATCCGCGTCAACTGCGAATTCTGCTCGAAAGCCTACGAATTCGAGCCGGCGGAATTTTCAGCGGAAGCGTGATTGGGCGAAGCGGCTCCTCCCCGTGAACGGCAATCGCATATGGTTGCAAAAATCAGGTGCAGTGAACGTTTCGCCGGGTGTCCGTACCTGAGAAGATCCTGGCGGCCTCGCCCTACCGGAAATCAAAAGCGGTGCAGAACAGACAGGCCACCGCGCCTCGCCTGCAAGCCGTATGCGATCACCCTGCGAAGCGGGGGGTGAGAAGCCGGTTTGCCGAAGGCAAATCCGTCGTGCCGGTGGCACGATGGAAGGCAAGCGAACGCCGGGACGCTGCGCAGCAGCGGGGACCCGGCCAGCAAGGACCGCCGAAGTCGGTTGAGGGCAGCCCTCAATTCACCCGCCGCTTCCCCGGCAGGTCCAGCGAGAACGCCGGGATATCGACTTCGAACGTTTCACCCCGGCGGTTTCGCATCGTGTAGCGCCCGACCATGATGCCGGACGGTGTCGAAAGCGGGCAGCCCGACATGTACTGATAGCTGTCGCCGGGGTTGAGCCCCGGCTGCTCGCCGATCACGCCGGGGCCGCGCACTTCCTCGACACGGCCGGCGCCGTCGGTGATGTGCCAGTAGCGCGACATGAGCTGCACGAACTCGTTCGACTGGTTGGCGATCGTCACCCGATAGGCCCACATATAGCGGTTCTCCGCGGGATCGGATCGGTCCTCGAGATAGAACGGTTCGACATTCACTTCGATGTCGCGCGTGACGGCGCTGTACATTGGCGCGCTCCTTCGGAGCTAGAATCTGCCTGCCGGGCCGACAGGTCAACCTCGTTCGGCCGGTGCAAACCGGATTGTGATTTCCGCTTTACGGGATTTTTCGTTTACTGCGGACTATAGACAGGCCCGGGAGGCAACAAATGATGGACGGCTGGGCGCGCCGCCGCCTCGATCCACCACTCGATATCATCGGCGCACGGCTTGCCGGCGCCGGCGTCTCCGCCAATGCCGTCACCGTCGCGGCCTGCACTGTCGGGCTGGCAGCGACGGTCGCGATCGCGTGCGGCCTCTTCTGGCTCGGCCTCGTCCTGCTGCTGGCCAGCCGGCTCGGCGACGGGCTCGACGGCGCGGTCGCCAAGGTCAACGGCAGGACCGATCTTGGCGGCTATCTCGATATCGTGCTCGATTTCGTCTTCTACGGCGCCATTCCCATCGGCTTCGTGCTGGCCGATCCGGCGGCCAATGCGGTGGCGGGCGCGGTGCTCGTTTTTTCCTTCTATGTCAACGGATCGAGCTTCCTCGCCTATGCCGTGATGGCCGAGAAGCGCAAGCTCGCGACCGAGGCGCGCGGCGCCAAATCGCTGTTCTTCACCACCGGGCTGGCCGAGGCCAGCGAGACAATCGCCGTCTTCGCGGCCTTCTGCCTGTTTCCGGCCTGGTTTCCGCCGCTGGCCTACGCGTTTGCCGGCTTGACGCTCTACACCGCCGTGTCGAGGATCGTGCTGGCCTGGCGGACCTTCGGCTGAGAAGCGACGGACGAATTCTGAACTTTGCCTGGCCTTGGCCGGCGCAATTTCATTGCGGCGCCGGCGCGGGATCGACCTTTTTCAGCATGACGTTGTTGAGGCTGACGGATCCGTCTGCGTGCAAATTGACTTTCCACAACAGGTGCCCGCCCGGCATGGTGTTGGCGTATCCTTTGAGCAGGCGCGCCATGGGCAGGATTTCAGCCGACTGAGGATCCGACGTCGCCTGGAGCGCGTCCAGAACCCTGTCATAGCCGGTTGCGTCAAACGTCATGTTGATGACGGGCTTACCTTCGGCGAACGTCATTTCGCCCTCGGCGACGATCTCGGTATCCGCGTTCCTGATTGTGCTTTTCGCAAACACGATTTTCGGCGGATTGGCCTTGAATTCCGCGGCAATCTCCTCTGTCACGGTGGCCGGTATGGGAGGGTCCCGATTGAGATCCAGAGTGTCGATTACCTTCCTCGCCGGCGCGTCCAGATTCAAGTTCGTGCCGCTGAAGTTTACGTCCACGTCGGTCGGGATAAGAACTGAGGCCCAGGCGGGCAGGAACAGCGAGGCGACCTCCATCTTCGAGAGTTGAAAGCCGTAGCTCAGCTTTGCGTTCTGGCGGATGCCATCCATGGCGACCGAAGCGTTCACCTTTCCGGCACGCAGTATGCCAACCGGGCTGGTCACCGACAGGTCGGCAAGTGCATAAGTTCCGCTCATATGTTCCCAACCGGGTAGCGCCGCCAGCATTAGCGACTTCATCTCCGCCTGATTGACCTTCATTTTCTCTGGATCAGCATTGGCCACTCCGAAGGCCAGCAGATCGAGGAACGGCTTTGTCTTCATCCCGGTACCGGCGCCCTCTACCGAGAGCGAGGCGGCTTTCATCGCGACGGAAAAATTGGTGTTGCTATCGGGCAGGATGACGTTGCTGGTTTGGGAATAATCGGCCATCGTCTGCCTGGAGGAGAAATCGACCCCGCCATATGCGGATCGGGTCGCGGTCATGGCCACGGTGCCCGCGCCGTAGCTGTTTTCGCCCTCGCTGGCGGCGTCCTTCGACATCAGCTTGATGCCGGCGTACGACCCGGTAGCGCTGGAGAATGCACCTAGTTCAGGGTCGTAGACGCCGGTCATGCTTCCGTCGGCCGTCTTCCATTCCGTTCGCTGCAGGTCTGGCTTCTCGCCCGCTTCGACCCATCCATCGGGCCACAGGTCGCCGTTGACCTGCCACGTTCCGTCGGCTTGTGGTTTCACACGCAACGCGTAAGGCGCGACGTGGAATTTCAAGGGGGACTCGGCAGGGACAAGCGTGCCGAGGGCATTGAAATCGATGTCGATCCTATAGGCATCGCCGTCGGCGACGACATTGACGATGCCGTTGTCGAAAGCGGCTTGGCTTACGTACTGCGCGAGGGAGTGCGAGAGTTGAGCAGCACCTTGCCCGTCGATGGTCTGGGCCGAGGCTGTCGTACTCAGAGCGGCGATCGACAGCATTGGAAGCAAGTGACGCACGGAGATCTCCTCGACGACTTGGAACATATTCCTTTCCAGAAGTGGTAGGAAATCTCCACACCAACTGCAAATTGTTTCACGGTCAGTGTATTCAAGTCAGGTTGCGTTCGACAGCGATTGCAGTGCGAACATTCGGAGGGACCCAATGACGGCTGAAGAGTTCCGGGCGTTGGCGCTGACCTTTCCGGGGGCGGTCGAAGGCAGCCATTTCGACATCGCCGATTTTCGCGTAGGCAAGAAGATCTTCGCGACTTTGCGCGAAAGCGACGGCCGCGCGGTGCTGAAGCTTTCCCCGGACGAGCAGCACCTTCTTGTCGAGACGGGGCGCGGCGTTTTCGTCCCGATCAAGGGTTCATGGGGCTTCAAGGGCTGGACTCAGGTCATGCTCGGGCAGGCGGACAAAGAAACCGTCCGCCACGCTATGTCCTTCGCCTGGAGAACCGTCGCACCGAAGAGGCTCGGTCGCTGACGCCCCCTCCGCCATCCCCGTAAACCGGGGAGGATCAGGTTTCTCCCCTGCGAAGCGGGGGTGAGCAGCCGGTTTGCCGAAGGCAAATCCGTCGTGCCGGTGGCACGATGGAAGGCCAGCGAACGCCGGGACGCTGCGCAGCAGCGGGGACCCGGCCGGCAAGGACCGCCGGAGGCGGTGGAGGGGGCGAGCCGCGCTCCAGCAGCGCCGCCCATGCAATGTGTGGATAGAATCCATGTCCCCTTCCAGCCCGATCGAAGAAAGATCCATTGCGGATCAATGGCATAACAGCCGGCGAGAAGAATTTTCGCACCTGCATTTGTGCACACATCCCGCCCCACCCGCATAATCCGTGGCATCGCCCTTGCGGGAACCGGTTCCGGACCGGGGATCGGTAGGGCGGCGGTGACCTCTCCCCGTGGATTCGGTTCCCACGGGCCTGAGGGCGTCCGACGGGCCGGCATTCCGAGCGAAGCGTCAATGCTTCGTGAACGGAAGGCGGATCATCCGCGCGTCATTGTCCATGGAAAGAACATGGAGCGGGGCGCGTGACCGGTCGACCGGGGCGACAGACACCGGCGGGGCGCGGAAGCTGCGCCACGTATTCAATTTCGGTAGGCAAGGCCAAGCGCCCCGCTTCCCGACTCCTCCCTGCAAAGGGAGCGTTCTTTGACAGAGGCCAGACGGTGAAAACCGGGCGTGGCGATGATGAAACGCGCCTCTCCCTTCTCCCCCTGTGGGAGAAGGTGGATTGGCGCGAAGCGCCAAGACGGATGAGGGGTGTTGGAAGGAATGATGCGGAGAAGGTGGAGCTCAAACAATGTCGAAGAGCAGACAATCGTCGGCGGTGGCGCTCCGTCCAGCACCCCTCATCCGGCCTCCTCTTCGACAAGCTCAGGGTCGGCCACCTTCTCCCACAAGGAGAGAAGGGAAATCAACACACCCCGCTGCCGGTCAAGGCGATCTCACCCCGCGATCTTCAGCGCCTGCTCGATGTCCTCCAGCAGGTCGCCGGCATCCTCCAGTCCGACCGAAAGGCGCAGCGTCCCAGGCCCGATGCCGAGTTCGGCGCGCGCCTCGTCGGAGAGGTTCTTGTGCGTGGTGGTCGCCGGATGGGTGATCAGGCTCTTGGAATCGCCGAGATTGTTGGAGATCAGCACCACGTCCAGCGCGTTCTGGAAGGCGAAGGCCGATTTCTTGCCGCCCTTCAAATCGAGGCAGATCAGCGTAGAGCCGCCGAGCATCTGCTTCTTCACGATATCGGCCTGCGGATGATCACTGCGCCCCGGATAAATCACACGCGCCACCTCCGGCCGCTCGGCCAGGAAGTCGGCGATCTTGCCGGCGCTCTCCGTCTGCTGGCGCACGCGCACGGGCAGCGTTTCCAGCCCCTTGAGCAGCGTCCAGGCGTTGAACGGCGACAGGCTCGGGCCGGTATGGCGGAAATAATCGTGCAGATTCTCGTCGATCCATTTCTTGTCCGACAGGATGACCCCGCCGAGGCATCGTCCCTGGCCGTCGATGTGCTTGGTCGCGGAGTAGACGACGACATGTGCGCCGAGCGTGAGCGGCTTCTGCTGCAGCGGTGTGGCGAACACGTTGTCGACCACCAGCCGGCCGCCGATCGAATTCGCCAACCTTGCCACCGCCTCGATGTCGATGACTTCGAGCGTCGGGTTGGTCGGGCTTTCGAGGAAGAAAAGCTTGGTGTTGGGGCGAACCGCCCGCTCCCAGTTTTCGATCTTCGTGCCGTCGACCAGCGTCGTCTCGATGCCGTATCTCGGCGCCAGCGTCTCGACCACCCACCGGCAAGAGCCGAACAGCGCACGCGCCGCCACGATATGGTCGCCGGCTTTGAGGGAGCACAGGATGGCCGCCGTCACGGCCGCCATGCCGGACGCGGTGGCGCGCGCATCCTCGGCGCCTTCCAGCGCGCACATGCGCTTTTCGAACATGTCGACGGTCGGGTTGGCGTAGCGCGAATAGATGAAACCGGGCTCCTCGCCCTTGAAGCGGGCCTCGGCGGCCTCGGCCGTGTCGTAGACATAGCCCTGCGTCAGGTAGATCGCCTCGGAGGTCTCGCCGAAGCCGGAACGCATCGTTCCCGAATGCACGAGCTGGGTCGCGGGTTTCCAGTTGCGCTTCTTTTCGATGGTCATTGCGCTGTCCCCAAAATACAAAAAAACCGGCGGCGAAAATCGCAACCGGTCCATATGGCCTCGCGGCCCGACGGTCCTTTAGCGATTTATTTAACGTGGCTGCAAGCCGACCGGCCAAATCACCACGGGATAAATGTCCATTAGACCCGCGGCCGGCTTGCGTCAATTGCCGGCTTCATTAAACCTCGCCGGACGTTTTTAAGGAACAGATGCACTTGCGGCAGACGGGCATTCTTCCGGACCAGGACATTGCGGGGCTGTTTCAGTCCGGCGCGCTGGCGTCTGCCAAGAAGCTCGATGCGGACCAGATCCAGCCGGCCAGCCTCGACCTGCGGCTCGGCGAAAAAGCCTGGCGGGTGCGCGCCAGCTTCCTGCCGGGCCCCAACCACCGCGTTTCGGAAAAGCTCGACCGCCTGAAGCTGCACGAGATCGACCTGACCGACGGCGCGGTGCTTGAAACCGGCTGCGTCTACATCGTGCCGCTTCTGGAAAGCCTTAACCTTCCGGCTGGCGTCTCGGCCTCGGCCAATCCGAAAAGTTCGACCGGCCGGCTCGATATCTTCACCCGCGTCATGACCGATCGCGGCCAGGAATTCGACAAGATCCAGGCCGGCTATTCCGGCCCGCTCTATCTGGAGGTCAGCCCGCGCACCTTCCCGATCATCGCGCGGACAGGGTCGCGGCTCTCGCAGATCCGCTTCCGCATCGGCAATGCGCTGTTGTCCGAGGCAGAACTTCACAAGCTGCATGCGAGCGAGACGCTGGTCGCGTCGGAAATGCCGAACATTTCGGGCGGCGGCATAGCGCTGTCGATCGACTTGAGCGGCGACGACAAGGGCCTCATCGGCTATCGCGGCAAGCACCACACCAGCCTGATCGACGTCGACAAGCGCGCCGCCCACGGCGTCTACGATTTCTGGGAGCCGCTCTACAATCGCGGCGGCGCGGGCGAACTCATCCTCGATCCCGACGAGTTCTACATACTGGTGTCGCGCGAGGCGGTGCACGTGCCGCCGCTTTATGCCGCCGAAATGACCCCGTTCGACCCGCTGGTAGGCGAATTCCGCGTCCACTATGCCGGTTTCTTCGATCCCGGCTTCGGCCATTCCGCCGCCGGCGGCACCGGCAGCCGCGCGGTGCTGGAGGTGCGCAGCCACGAAGTGCCGTTCATCCTCGAGCACGGCCAGATCGTCGGCCGCCTTGTCTACGAGCACATGCTGTCGCGGCCGAAAGCGCTCTACGGGACCGATCTCGGCTCCAACTATCAGGCGCAGGGCCTGAAGCTGTCGAAGCATTTCCGCCCGGCGGACTGAAGCAGCCTACGATCCGGTGCGGGTCGGCACCGGCAGGCGTTCGAAATATTCCTGATGCTCGCGCGCCACGCACGCCGCCCGCTCGGCGTTGCCGCTGGCGATCGCGTCTACGATCGGCTGGTGGCTGTCGGCTATCTCGACGAGGTCGAGCCCTTCGACCAGCATGGTGATCGTCGTGCGCGTCTCGATCTGCAGCGACTGCCAGATATTGAGCAGCAGTCGGTTGCCGGCGGCCTGCATGATGGCGCGGTGGAACTTCACCGAATGCTCGACCACGCCATGCGTATCGGTCGCGAGCGCGGCCGCATGCATCATGTCGACCTCGCGCTGCAACAGCGCCAGGTCGCAGCTCCGCTTCGCTGTCGCGGTCCGGGTCGCCTGCTCCTCGAGCGCGCCGCGCACCGCATAGATTTCGCGCAGGCCGTCGCCCATCACCTCGGCGACATAGGTGCCGCGCCGCGGCAGGTTGGTGACGAGCCCGGTCGCCTCGAGCTCCCGCAGCGCCTCGCGCACCGGCCCCTGGCTGGTCCCGAATTCCTCCGCAATGCGCAGTTCGACCAGGCGCTCGCCGGGATGGTAATGGCCGCCCAGTATGCGGCGCAGCAGCGCCTCCTTGAGCCGCTGGCGCAAAGGTATGTTGACGAACGCCGCCTCATGCCGGTCGGCCGCGACGTCTGATCCGATCTTGCGCAGTTGGTTCATGCCCGCCGCCCGCCGTTCCGCCTTCAAAGGTTGCCGATTCGCCGCTTGCCGCAATGCAGCATCTTATTTTTCGCCGCCGCGGTTGACAAAACAATTCTCATTTATCGATAATAGATAATCAAGAGGCTGAAAAGCCCATCGTCGTCTGGGAGGACATCCGATGTTGCAGGCGGTAATCGTGCCGGGTTCGCTTCCCCTCGCGCAGGAGGCGCTGGCCAGGCATCCCGGTGCGGCGCTGATGGCCGGTGGCACGGTGGTCATGCCGGTGCTGAATTACGGCACGGACAGCTTCGACACGCTGGTAAGCCTCCGCAACGCGGGTCTCTCCGGAATTTTTATCAGCGACGGCAAGGTCTCTGTCGGCGCTGCCACCTCACTTAGCGAATTGCAGGAAAGGCCGGAACTCGCCTTCCTGGGGCCGGCGATCGACACGATCGCATCCCCGACCATCCGCAACATGGCCACCGTCGGCGGCAACCTTTTCGTCGAGCAGCCCTATGGCGATCTTGCCGTCTGCCTCATCGCGCTCGGCGCCACCGCCGCCGTCGCGGACGGCGGCGCGGCGCGCTTCGAGCCTGTCGAAAGCATTGTCCGGCGTGGCGTCGCGAAAGGCGAAATCGTAACCAAGATTTCCTTCACGCTGCCTGCCCCGGGGACCTTCAAATTTACCAAGGCTACCCGCCGCGCCTTCAATTCCGCCGCCATCGTGACCGTCGCCGCCGTGATCGGGCTCGAAGACGGCAAGGTTGCCGAATGCCGCGTCGCGCTCGGCGGCGTCGCCAGGCATCCGCTCCGGGCCAAGTCGGTAGAGGAAAAGCTGCTCGGGCAGATCTTCGACCGGGCGAGCGTCATGACTGCGGCCGAGGCGGCCGGCAGCGACATCGAGCCCTTCGACGACGCCTATGCCAGCGCCTGGTACCGCAGGCGCGTAACGCCGGTTCACATCAGGCGCGCGCTGATCGGCGAATAGCTGCAACCGAAACAGAGCCACCAGGAGGGAGCCATGAAGCACGCAGTCGTATCGCTGACCGTCAACGGCGCGGAGCGGCAGATGCTGGTGGCGCCGGGAACCACGCTGCTTGAAGCGTTGCGCGAAAACCAAGGACTCACCGGCACGCGCCGCGGCTGCGACCAGGGCGCCTGCGGCGCTTGCACGGTGCTGCTCGACGGCAGGACGGTGATGTCCTGCATGGTTCCGGTCGAGACCATCGACGAGGCGCGGGTCGACACGATCGAGGGGCTGACCCCGCCACAGGGACTGCACCCGATCCAGGAGGCGTTCCTGGAAGGCTTCGCCACCCAATGCGGCTTCTGCACCTCAGGCATGATCATGGCCACCGCCGGCCTGCTGGCTAAAAATCCCGATCCGACGCGGGAAGACGCCGTCCGCGCCATCTCCGGCAATATCTGCCGCTGCACCGGCTACGAGGCGATCATCGACGCCGTTCTCGACGCAGCTAAACGCGTGGGCGCCGCCCGCTCCGCACAGGCAGCCTGAGGAAGTACCGTGGAAAAGATCGACACCAGTTTCTTTTCAGCCGAGCGCGAAGCCAAACTCGACGTGGTCGGAACCAGCGTTCAGCGGGCAGACGCGCGCAGCCACGTCACCGGCCGGACCCAATTCTACGAGGATGTCAGCTTTCCCGGCATGCTGCACCTGAAGATGGTGCGCTCGACGCGCCATCACGCATTGATAAAGAAGCTCGATACCGAGCCGGCAATGCAAGTGCCGGGCGTGATGCGCGTGCTGACCTACAAGGACGTGCCGAACAACTGGTACACGATCCTGAAGCTGATCGGCGTCGAACCGGACGACGAGCCGGTGCTGCCGGAAGACCGTGTGCTGTTCATGGGCGAGCAGATCTGCGCCGTGCTGGCCGAGACGCCGCAGGCCGCGCTCGAAGGCGCGCGCAGGGTGGTGGTCGACTACGAAGACCTGCCGGCGGTGTTCGATGTCGAGGAGGCGATGATCTCGACGCCCTTCAAGAAACAGGGCACGAACCATTTCGTCTATGAAGGCCACAATTGCCGCCGCATCCGCTTCGGCGATGTCGAAAAGGCGTTCGCCGGGGCCGACCACATCATCGAGCACCGCTACGAATCCTCGCCGATCGAGCACGCGCCGACCGAAACGACGGGATGCATCGCCAAGCCGGAAGGCAATGGCCGTGTCACCGTCTATTCGAACACGCAGGCGCTCTATTTCACGCTGGACAATATGGCGCTGATCCTCGGCGTGCCGTTCAACAAGCTCAGGCTGGTCGGCGGAACCGTCGGCGGCGGCTTCGGCGGCAAGGTCGATGTCATGGTCGAGCCGATCGCGGCGCTGGGCGCGATGCTCACCAACCGCCCGGTCAAATATGCCTACAGCCGCGCTGAGGAGATGCAGGTGTCGTCGCCGCGCGCCGCCGAGCGCATCTACATCAAGGATGGCGTGATGAAGGATGGGCGCATCGTTGCCCGCAAGGTCACGCTCTATGTCGACGCCGGCGCCTATTGCCGCCATTCGACCTACGGCACTACCAAGGCCGCCGCCCATATGCCGGGGCCGTACACGATCCCGAACGTCCATGTCGACGCCTATTGCGTCTACACCAACCGCACGCCGTCATCCGCCATGCGCGGCTTCGGCGTCACGATCGGCGACTTCGCGCTGGAATCGCAGATGGATCAGGTCGCCCGCTTCCTCGGCATGGACCCGATGCAACTTCGGCTCATCAACGCCTATCGCGACGGCGACATGAAGGCGCATCGCAAGAAGGTGGAAGGGGCCGCACTCGTCGAGGTGATCCAGGCCGCCGCGAAGCAGACCGGGCATTCGCTTCCGCCGCAATTCGCATCGATGTCGTCGCTGAAGCGGGAGGTGGGCCATGGCCAGGCTTAGGGGACGCGGTGTGGCCGCGGTGAACTATCCGACCGGCATGAACCTCGGCGGCGATCCGAGCCAGGCGCTGGTCCACGCCACCACCACGGGCAGCTTCGTCATCACCCTGTCAAGCGTCGATCTTGGCCAGGGCATCAAGACGGTCGCGGCGCAGATCTGCGCCGAGGCGCTGGGCGTGCCCTACGACACCGTCATGGTCGACACAGCCGACACCGACACGGGGCCGCATTGCATGGGCACCTTCGCCTCGCGCGGCACCCATCGCATCGGCAACGCCGTCATCATGGCCGCGCGGGAAGCCCGTGAAGTGATGCTCAATGTCGCCGCCACCGAGCTCGAGGTCGACGCGGGAGACCTCGTCACCGACGGCAAGGGCCGCATCCATGTGAACGGCGCGCCGGACAAGGGCATCGCGGTGCTTGATGTCGCGCTTGCCGCCCACTTCAAGCATGGCAAGACCATTTCGGGACGCGGTATCTTCCTGAAGCCGAAGAGCGAAGTTGTTGCTGAGACTGGCGAAATGGACCCGGATTCCTGCCAGGCGCATGCCTGCACAGTCGCCGAGGTCGAAGTGGACGACGAAACCGGCGAGGTTGCCGTCCTCAAAATGACCAATGCCTACGAGATCGGCCGCGCCGTCAACCCGGCGCTGGCGCACCAGCAGATCGTCGGCGGGGCGTGGATGGGCATCAGCCACGCGCTCTACGAGACCACCGAACCCTATTACCCCGACCGCTCGCACGGAGCGCTCGACTTCTCCGAATATCTGATGCCGGGACCGGGCGATCTCGCCGAGATGAACTCGGTGATCATTGAGCGGCCGGCCTCGAACGGGCCTTACGGCGCCAAGGGCATCGGCGAGATGACCGCCAATTCGCCGATACCGGCGATCGCCAACGCGATCTTCGACGCCTGCGGCGTGCGCGTCACCTCAATGCCGATCACGCCGGAAAAGATATTGCGCGGGCTCGATGTCCTGCGCGGCCGGACAAATTGAACCCAGCGAAGGACAAAAAGATGATCAAGGTAATGGCCCTGATGAAGCGCAAGGACGGGATGAGCTTCGAGGATTTCAGGAAATGGATCCTCGAGGACCACGTCGCGTTTGCGCGCAATCTGCCGGGTCTGAGGAAATACACCTCCAATGTGCTGCGCGCCGAGAATGCTGACGCGCCGTTCGATGGCGTGTCCGAAATGTACTTCGACGACGAAGCCGCCATGGCCGCGGCGTTCGGCACGGAAGCGGGCAAGGCTGCCGGCGGCGACGCCGCCGCCCACTGCTCCAACCGCTTCCGGATGGTGTGCGACGAGAAGCAGCAGTTCTAGCGGATCAAAGGCTTGCCCTCGCCCCTGACCCAGGACCAACTCGACGCCGAGCTTGCCGCCGCCGGCTATCTTGCCGACGAAACGCTGGTGACGGCGCTCTATCTCGCGCTTGAACTCGGCAAACCGCTGCTTCTCGAAGGCATGCCCGGCGTCGGCAAGACCGAGGTGGCCAAGACGCTCGCCGTCATTCTCGGCCGCGAATGCCTCCGGCTGCAATGTTATGAGGGCATCGATTCGACCAAGGCGCTCTACGACTGGGACCATGCCCGGCAATTGCTGCATGTTCGGGTCGCGGAGCGCTCCGGCAAGGTCGAGACATCCGATCTCTACGCGGAAAAGTTCCTGATCGAAATGCCGCTGCTGAAGGCGCTGCGCAATGCCTCGACGACGGTGCTTCTGATCGACGAAATCGACCGGGCCGACGATGCCTTCGAAGCCTTCCTGCTCGAATTCCTGTCCGACTTCCAGATTTCCATCCCCGAGATCGGGACCGTGCGGGCCGCCCAGCCGGTGGTGGCGATACTGACCTCCAACCGGACGCGGGAACTGCACGATGCGCTGCGCCGGCGGTGCCTCTATCACTGGATCGATTATCCCGAGCGGGCGCGCGAGCGCGCGATCATCGAGCGCCACGCGCCGGGCGTCGCCGCGGAGGCGGCGGAAATACTGGTCGACGCTGTGGCGGGCATCAGGCGGCTGCCGCTGATCAAGCGGCCCGGCATCTCGGAAAGCATCGACTGGGCGCGCGCGGCGGAAGTACTCCACCGCGACGGCGCCGCCTGGCCCGAAGCATTGCAGCGGTCGCTCGGCCTGCTGGTCAAGGATCAGGAGGATTTCGCCGCTATCCAGAAGGCGGGCGTGCTGTGAAAGCGCCCGCCGCCGCGCGATCCCGACCGGCGCTCATCGCTGCCGAACTGCTCGCGGGCTTTCCGGGGGCGCTGCGCGAGGCCGGCCTGGCGATCGATCCTGGCCGGGCGGTTTGCTTTCTCCAGGCGGCGCGCATAGCTCCCCTGCGCCGTATATCCGACCTTGCCCGAATCGGCCGCGTCACCCTCACCGGTTCGCCGGCGGATTTCCCGATCTACGATGCTGTGTTCGAGGCCTGGTTCGGCCAATCGCCCATGATTGCGGCCGCGCCGGACGAAGAGGACGAAGCACCGAAACCGTCCTCCCCGCGCGGCGACCAATCTCGCACTGATCCGCTGGAAGGTGACGCCGCCGGCAAGGCCGCGACCGATGATCTTGTGCGCGGACGCAAGAATTTCGGACGCGTGAGCGATGCCGATGCCGAAACGCTGGCGCGCATAAGGCGCAAGGTCGCCCGCCTGCCGCATATGCAAAGCCGGAACTGGACGCCGTCGCCGCGCGGTCCGCGGATCGATCTTGCCCGGACCTGCAGGGCAGCGCGCGCCACGTTCGGCGAGACGCTGCGCATGACGCGGATGTCGCGGCCGGAACGCCCGCGCAAGCTGCTGCTCCTGATCGACGTCTCGGGTTCGATGAAGGCGCAGTCGGAAGCCTATCTGCGTTTCGCGCACCTGCTGATACGCGAGCGCCGCCGGGTAGAGTGTTTCTGTTTCGGCACCAGCCTCAGCCGGGTCACGGCCATGCTCAGGCATCGCGATCCGGAAGAGGCGCTCGCCCGGCTGGCCAGCATCGTGTTCGATTTCGATGGGGGAACCCGCATCGGCTCGTCGCTCGATGAATTCCTGTCGGTGTCGCGCTATGCAGCGCTGGTCCGGGGCGCCGTGACGGTGATCCTGTCCGACGGGCTCGAACGCGGCGACCCGGCGGAGATGGTCCACGCGGTCGAACGGATGGCGCGGCTCAGCCATCGTCTCGTCTGGGCGACGCCATTGGCCGCCGATCCGCGCTACCAGCCGCTTACGCGCGCCATGGCCGGCGCGCTGCCGCATCTGGACGACCTCTGCGATGCAGGCAGTCTCGGCGCGCTGGACCGGCTGATCTTCCGACTGGACGCAGCCGAACACGGGCCGCGCGGCCAGGCGGCGCGGCGGTTTTCCATCGCGGAGATTGCGGCATGATCGGTATCGTCGACGCACACCACCATGTCTGGCGGCAGGCCGACCTGCCCTGGCTGCAGGGGCCGATGATGCCGCGCATTTTCGGTCCCTACGAGCCCATCCGCCGGGATTATCCGATAGAAGAATTCCTGGCAGACATCGCCGGATCGGATATCGAAAAATCGGTTTACGTGCAGACGAACTGGGCGAAGGCGCAAGCGGTCGAGGAAGTCGCCTGGGTACAAGGCATTGCCGATCGACATGGCTGGCCGCATGGCATCGTCGGCTATGCCGACCTTCTCTCGGACGACGCGCCCGAAACCATGAGGCACCAGTCAATCCACCCGCTGATGCGCGGCATCCGCATGCAGCTTCACTGGCACGAAAACGAGATGTACCGCTTCGCTACCTCGCCGGACCTGATGAACGACGCGCGATTGCGGAAAAATATCCGCTTCCTCGCCGAGCATGGCTGGTCGTTCGACCTGCAAGTATTCACTTCGCAGATGGCCGATGCGGCAAGGCTGGCGGCCGACAATCGCGATATCGTTTTCGTCCTCCAGCATGCAGGCATGCTGGAGGACCTGTCGCCGGCCGGGCGGGAGGCATGGCGCGAAGGCATGAGACGGCTGGCCGGCGAGGAAAATATCGTCAGCAAATTGTCGGGGCTGGGAACCTTCATCCATCGCAACGACGCGGCTCACGTCGCCGATGTCGTTGCCGAAACAATCGCCATTTTCGGGCCCGAACGCTGCCTGTTCGGAAGCAATTTTCCGATCGAAAAGCTGTGGACGAGCTATGCCGATCTTGTCGCGGCGCATCGCGCCGCGCTGGCGCCGTATCCGGATGAGGTGCAGAGAACGGTCCTGCGCGACACTGCCATCAGGATTTACCGGCTCTGATCTCTAGCCTGGAACGACGGCTGGGCTGGAGCGGGTAGCGGGAATCGAACCCGCGCGTTCAGCTTGGGAATCCTAGCTAGGAGCACGATTGGCCGCATAAGCGACATCGGCTCGCCGTATATTTCAGGCTGTATAGTTCAGGTCGAAGCTGCCATCGAGAATTTTTCTGGTGATTTTGCGTCGAGCAAAATCATGTCCGACGCTTTCTCCGCAATCATCACCACTGGAGAGTTGGTATTTCCTGAAACGATTGTCGGCATGATCGAAGCGTCTACGATCCGCAGGCCGGCGAGGCCGCTCACCCGTAGCCGGCTGTCGACCACCGCCGTGGAATCGGAACCCATCTTGCAAGTGCCTACTGGGTGGAAAATGGTCGTGCCGATGTCCCCGGCTTTGCGGACTAGATCCTCGTCGCTCTCATATTGTGCACCAGGCAGCATCTCCTCCGGCGAAAAACGGGAAACCGCGCGCGTTTTCATCAGGCGGCGGACATGGCGAAGCGAGGCTACTGCTACGCCCCTGTCGCCCTCTGTCGAAAGATAATTTGGCCGGATCTTGGGTGCGGTCTGCGGATCGGATGCGGCCATGTGGACAGTGCCTCGACTTTCCGGCCGGAGATTGCACACCGAAACGGTGACCGCCGGGAAGCGATGCAGCGGCTCGCCTAGCCGGTCGGTGCTCAGCGGCTGAACGTGGTATTCAATGTCTGGTGTCTCCAGGCGCGGGTCGCTTCTGGCAAAGATGCCGAGTTGGCTCGGCGCCATGGACAGCGGCCCGGTGCGGCGGAATGCATATTCCAGGCCCATCGCCGCTCGGCTGAACAGATTATGGTAGCGCTGGTTAAGCGTCGAGGCATTGGCGACCTTGAAGATGGTGCGGATCTGCAGATGATCCTGCAAGTTCTCGCCGACGCCATGCAGTGCGTGGCGAACCGGAATTCCCACGGCGCCAAGCACATCCGGGTGGCCAACGCCGGAAAGCTCGAGCAGTTTCGGCGAATTGATCGCACCCGCCGCGAGTATCGTCTCGCTTGCTCGCGCCCGATGCAATTGGCCGCCCATGCGGAAGAGAACGCCGGTTACGCAAGCCCCATCGAAGTCGAGGCGCTCGGTCTCGGCGCCGGTGACTACGCGCAAATTCGGCCGGCCGAGCACGTTGCGCAGGAACGCCTTGGACGTGTTCCAGCGCACGCCCTTCTTCTGGTTGACTTCGAAATAGCCCGACCCCTCATTGGTGCCGCGGTTGAAATCCTCGGTGCGAGGAATGCCGAGTTCCTCGGCGGCATCGCGGAAAGCGTCGAGGATGGGCCAGGACAGGCGCTGGCGCTCCACGCGCCATTCGCCACCAGCGCCGTGAAGATCGTTTGCGCCGCCAAAATGGTCCTCGGACTTGCGGAAGTAGGGCAGCACGTCGTCCCAGCCCCAGCCGAGATTTCCCGCTTGTCGCCAGCCGTCATAATCGGCCGCCTGGCCGCGCATGTAGATCATGCCGTTGATCGACGAACAGCCGCCCAGAAGCTTACCGCGCGGATAGTTGAGCGCGCGGCCATTCAACCCGGCCTCCGGCTCGGTCTTCATCAGCCAGTCTGTTCGCGGATTGCCCATGCAGTAGAGATAACCGATTGGGATGCTGACCCAGTGGTAGCGATCGCTCCCACCGGCTTCGAGCAGCAGCACTCGGTTGCGGGAATCGGCCGACAGCCGGTTGGCAAGCACGCAGCCGGCTGACCCTGCTCCGACGATGATGAAGTCGTATTGGCCAAAATCGGCAGCGATCTGTGTCAATTGGGCGCCCGTTCGCTGGCTATCCTGTCCCATAGCGGACCCATGGCCCCGTTGATCTCGCCATACAGTCGATAGCGCTGCTCATAGGCCGGCGCAATCTCGCGATTGGGCAGATAGTGCCGGTCGGGCGCGGTCATAGCCGCTGCGCCAGCGGAGAAGTCGGTAAAGAGACCGACGCCCGTTCCGGCCGCGATCGCAGCGCCCAATGCACCGGTTTCGCGGCTGCGCGCTACGGTTACCGGCACATCCAGCACATCCGCGAAGATCTGTGGCCACACGGCGCTGCGCGAACCTCCACCTGAAAGGACCACCTGGCTGACCGTCGCTCCCGCTCGACGCAGTGTCTCGACATGGCGCCGATGTTCGAAGACGACGCCCTCGAACAATGCCCGCAGCATGTGCGCCCGCGTATGCCAGCCGGCAATGCCATAAAACCCGGCGCGCGCCTTGCCGTTCTGCTGCGATCCGTAAAGGAACGGATGATAGATCGGCACGTCTCCAGCGGGATCGATCAAAGCAACAAGTTCGCTGCACATCTCGAACGGCGATACACCTGCCGGCGTCGCATGCTCGAAGAATTCACGGACGATCCACTCGAGATTTGCGGCCGACGTCGCGCTCGATTCGATGGCGAGATAGCGCGTCGGATCGAAGGTCGACAGCATGAAGATGGATGGATCGCGGATAGGTTCGTCGGTGATCACCTGATTGATGCTCCAGGTGCCGGCAATGATTGAGGCGGCGCCGGTGCTGGTGACACCCGAACCGATGGCGCTGGCGACGACGTCGAACAGACCCGCCACGACAGGTGTGCCGGCCAGAAGCCCGGTGGCGGAGGCGACATCGCGGGTGATGTGGCCGGCGATGTCGGCCGCTTCCAGCACGTTGGGCATCAGTTCCATACAATCTTCGAGTCCATAGGCGGCCAACAATTCACGCTCGTAGCGTCGGCCAGGCATATGCAGCAGCCCGCAGCCCGACATATCCGAGGTCTCGGTCGAGCGCGCACCGGTGAGCCGGTTGACGACAAAATCCTTGCATAGGAAGACCGTGCCTATCCTAGCAAAGAGTGCCGGATTATGGCGTTTGAGCCAGGCGAGCAGTGTCGGCGTCTGCGCCGCCCATGGCCGCTGCAGGCAATGGACATAGGTCCGATCGCCAACGCCTGCGGCGGCCCAGTCGCCGACGATGTCGACCGCGCGCGTGTCGAGCGACTGGATGCCAAGCAGCGGGTCGCCGCCGCGATCAAGCGCATAGAGGCCGTTTCCATGGCCGGCACAGCCGATAACCGCGATATCGCGGGGGTCTATGCTCGACTGGTCGAGGCACTGGCGGATCACCTCGACAGCGTTGCGCCATAACTCGCCGAGGTCGCGCTCGACATGGCCGGGCTTGGGCATGCAGGAGCGTCCATCCCTCGCTGCGAGCGCGAGCTCGCGGCCGGCAGTGTCGAAGATGATGGCCTTGATGACCGTGTTTCCCGCATCAAGACCCAGAATATATTTTTGCATTGAAGCTCCTCCCAAACCGTCAAAGACTATCCTTGCTGGTAGAGCTCCCAGGCTGCCGCGCCGTCGGCATTCTCGTGAATGATCGCCATCAACCCTTTCACGACTGCACGGGGGTTTGAGTGCTGGTAAATGTTGCGGCCATAGACCATGCCTGCCGCTCCCTGCGCCATCAGGGCCACCGACTTGTCGAAGACGGCGCGCAGATCCTCCCTGCCTCCGCCTCGCACCAGGACGGGACAGCGCGCCGCTGCCACCACTCGATGGAAATCGTCTGGATCGGTGGTCGGGTCCGCCTTGATGATGTCGGCGCCCATCTCGCTGGCGAGCCGGGTCAGGGTGACGATCTTTTCGGGGTCGCCGTCGACCATGTAGCCTCCGCGTTCCGAATTGGGCAGCATCGCCAGCGGCTCTATCATCAGCGGCAGGCCGTATTTTTCGCACTCGGCGCGAACGCGAGCAATGTTCTGGACGCATTGCCGAAACAGGTCCGGCTCGTCGGGCAACATGAACAGATTGACGACGACGCAAGCCGCATCCATTTCCAGCGCGCCGATCAGGGGCTCCGCCTCGTTCTGCAGGATGGCCCACATCGAGCGATGGCGTGTCTTGTTATACGGATTGCCCATGTCAATTCGCATAACCAATGCCGGCTTGTCTTTGCCAGGCAAGGACTGCAGCAGATCGGCTTGGCCATAGTTCATCTGGATGGCGTCAGGTCCCGCGGCGACCAACTGGGTAACCACGCCGGCCATGTCCTCGAGCCCTTCCAGAAACGACGGCTCGTTGCATACGCCATGGTCGATTGCGACGTCGAGACAGCGCCCTCCGCCGAACAGTCGGTTCATGCGGACTTTTTTGCTGATGCGCATTCGGCGCTCCTTCTTTCGTCTTTTTGGGACAGTTGATCGAGATCCACGCCATGCTGGCGTTTTAACAGGGCGAGAAAATCGGCGCGCTCGGACGCTTTGCGTGCGGCTCCCCAGTTCTTTTCTACAGCGAGAATATCGAGAACCGCGTCGAGAAGGTCAGTCGATAGAGTACCTGTGATGGCGATTGTCGTGCGGCGCAGCAGCAAGTCCGCCAGTCGCTCGACATACTCATTGGCGATAAGATAGCGGATCTCGCGGGCCGAGTAGTCGCCGCCGGGCAGGAGTTGATCATGTCCTGCTGCGGTGTGAGCCGCGATGGCGTCCGCTGCGGTGCCATAGCGCTCGAAAAGGCTCCGAATGCGTTCCACCGGCAGGCCGTGCGTCGCCGCGCGTTCGGCGCACCACTTTTCGGGCGCAGCGGGAAAATCCCGACCGCCGCCGATCGGCATGTTTTCGGTGCCAATGATCCGCTGCCGACCCAATCGATCGAGAACAATGTCGGCCGCCAGTTCGCCGAACGAGCGAAAGGTCGTCCATTTCCCGCCGATCATGCAGAGCGTCGGCGGTAGCGAGCCGGTCGCTTCGACGAGTTCGCAGAAATGATCGCGGGGAATACGTCCGGTAAAACTGTCTTCGCTTATCGGCAGCGGCCTGACCCCGGTGAACTGGAAGACGATATCTGCATCGGGGATCTCGATCTCGGGAAACACGAAAGCCAGGGACTGCAATATGTATTGCCGCTCGTCATCCACGCAGCGCACCTGGTCGGGATCGTCGACACGGATATCCGTCGAGCCGACAAGGACGTTGCCGAGATAGGGAAACAGGATACAGATGCGGCCATCCTCGTTCTCATAATAAATCATATGACCGTCGAGCGCGTCATGAAGCTCGCGATTGTCGACGATCAGATGCGAACCTTTGGTGCCGCCCACGAGCTTCGGAGCTACGGCTCCGATCGCCGAATTGGTCAGGTCGATCCAGCCGCCGGTGGCGTTGACGATGAGTCGCGGCTTTACGGCCACGGTTTCGCCAGACAGCTGATCGTTAAGCACCAGACTCGAGCCTTCGAGCGATACACGCGCATAGTTGAGCGCTCGAGCGGGCGGCTGTTCCTCCATGGTGTCGCGCAGCATCTCGGTGCCGACCCGCTCGGGGTGGCTGACCCAGGCGTCGTAGTATGTCGCTGAATTCCGGATCGCAGGATTTATTGCGGGCCAAACTTTGAGCGTTTCGGCGCGGCTTCTGAATTTGTGCGACGGCACGATACGCCGTGCGGCGGTGAAGAAATCATACATTGCAAGGCCGGCTTTGATGACCAATGCGCCGCGCCGGCCGGGGCGGCGGCTAAGTCCAAGGAAACGGACTGCGCCGTTTGCAATGCCTGAGAACAGGTCGAAGATCGGCACGGTGGTTGGCAATGGCGCTACGTAGTGCGGCGCGTTCTTCAGCAGCCGATCACGTTCGAGCAGCGACTCCCTGACAAGCTTGAACTCGCCATTTTCAAGATAGCGCAAGCCGCCGTGAACCATGCGCGAGAGGGCTGCACTGGCGCCTGAACAATAGTCGTCTTTTTCCGCGAGCAGCACGTCAACGCCCTGCAAAGCGAGTTCGCGAAACACGCTGATGCCGTTGATGCCTCCGCCTATGACGAGCACGTCAATGTCGGGGTTGTCGCGCAAGCCGGCGATCGTCTGGATGCGATTCATCTCTGGACGCGCTTTCTATCACGCATCCATCGCCACGAGATGCTCTCCCGCCGCTGCATCGATGGCCGACAGTTCCGCGGCGCTCAGCGAGATTTCCCCTGCCTTGGCGTTGTCGACCGCCTGCTTCGCGTTTCGCGCCCCACACAGTGCGAAGGTGATGCCGGGCTGCGCAAGGGTCCAGGCGATGACGATCTGCGCCATCGTCGCTTGATGGCCGTCGGCAACTGGCGCCAGGGCCCGCTTCAAAGCAGCTACCTTGCGCCGATTGGCCTGGGAGAAGCGCGGATTGTCTTTGCGCTGATCATCGCCGCTGAACTCACGCGCCGGATCGATCGCGCCCGAAAGCAGGCCGAGCGCGAGCGACGAGTAGCTGAGCGCGGAGACTTGATGCTGGCGTGCGATCGGCAGCAGGGTCTGCTCAATCTCGCGATCCAGCATCGAATGTCTTTCCTGGATCGCGTCGAGCTGACCGGCGGCTACATACTGCTGCAACTCGGCGGCGTTGAGATTGCTTGCGCCGATTGCGCGGATCTTGCCAGCTGATTTGAGGCGTTCGAGCGCTTCCACCGTCTCGGCGATGGAGGTCGTCGGGTCCTGCCAATGGGTGATGTAGAGATCGATGTAATCGGTTCCCAGCCGCCTCAGGCTTTGGTCCACTTCATAGGCAATGCCGTCGGCGCCCAGATACCGGTTCACGGGCTTTCCGTCCTGATCGAAGAAGTGGTTGCCCTTTTTTGAATGCCAGTTCAGGCCGCATTTGGTGGCGATGACCGTTCGGTCACGCCGGCCCTTGATGGCCTTGCCGACGATCTCCTCGCTACGGCCAAGGCCGTAAGCCGGAGCGGTGTCGATCAGCGAGATGCCGGCGTCGATAGACGCCTGGATCGCAGCGATCGACTCTGCTTCATCCGTGCCGCCCCACATCCACCCGCCTATGGCCCATGTGCCGAGCCCCACGGCCGAAGCGATAACGCCAGATTTGCCGATTGAGCGGGCTACTTGTCGAGAATTCATGCTGCATTTCCTTCGGCAAGTTCGAGGATCTTCAGGCCGGTGGTTTCGTCGGTTACGATGGTATCGAGGTGGGAGCCGCGCATGGCGCTGAGGATCGGGACTACCTTGCTTGCGCCGCTTGCGACGCCGATCGAGCGTGGGATTGTCGCGAACTCCTCGAGCGTCAGCGAAACGAGTGAGCGGTTGAGGCTGTAGTCCGCGACCTTGCCGTTGCTGTCGATGAGATGGGCGAGCAATTCGCCCGCTGCGCCCGAGCGTTCGATGGCCAGCCGATCGGCGCTCGGGGATGGGTGCAGATCGTAGTAGCTCGAATCATCGGTCAGAATGGAGCCGATGCCTACGACCGCGAGCGTGGCTTCCCGCGCCTTGCTGAAAACATCCGAAACGGCCCGGACGCCCATCAGCATGTTGCGTTGGGCCGGGGTGTCGGCAAACAGCGGCGCGTGGATCTGGTAGGCGCGCCCGCCGAGTTTGTCGGCCATCAGCGACGCGACATGATTGACGTCGGTGTAGTGCTTGCCTTGGACCAAGCCGGTCGCGGGAACGACCTCGACGTCGTAGCTGCGGTTCGGCATGAGGCCGGCGACGACGGCGCTCACGCCCTTGCCCCCCGTGATGGAAATCGTGTCGCCGTCCTTGATCGTCTCGAGCACCAGCCTGGCCGCAGCCTCGCCGACGCGCTGGAGCGCAGTCTGCGGATTGTCCGAAACGGAAGGGACGACGACGGCCCTTTGGATTCCACCTACCGCGACAAGTCGCGCCTCGATGTCGACCAGTTGCTCGACCGGCGACTTGATTTTGATCTCGACAAGTCCGAGTTGATGACCGCGTTTGATCAGGCGATTGACGGTCGCATGCGAGATGCCGAGCTCCTTGGCGATTTCAGCCTGCGTCTTGCCTTCCATGTAGTGAAGCACAAGCGCCTGATACATCTGGCGGACGATCGTGATGTCGTCCCGCGAATTGGTCGGTGCCATGATGGATGCTCAACTCTCGCGCTGCGGCTCAGGATTTCTTGCGGTGCAGGAAATGGTCGATCGATACGGCCGCAAGCAGGATGCACCCCTTGATCATGTCTTGCCAGTAGACCGAGACATCGAGCAGGATCAGCGAACTTGTGACGACCGAGAGCAGCGCCATGCCCAATATGGCGCCGAAAATGGTGCCCGAGCCGCCATTGAGCGACGCTCCCCCGATCACCGCCGCGGCGATGATGTTGAGCTCCATGCCAGCGCCGAAGGTTGGGGTCGCTGCACCGAAGCGCGACATGTAGATGACGCCTGCGAAGCCAGCGAGAGCGGAGCAGAGGACCGTCACCCAGAATTTGACCCGCTTGGTCTTGATGCCTGAGAACTGGGCCGCTTTCTCGTTGCTGCCGGTATAGAAGACCTTACGGAAGGCCGTGGCGCGCCGAAGCAGGAAATCGAAGATAGCCACGACCACGACAAAGATGATGATGACATAGGGCACGTTGCCGAAGCTTCCCTGGCCGATCGCCTTGAAGCCCGGCGGCAGAGTGAACAGCGACAGCGGGGTTCCCTTGGTGATGACAAGGCAAAGACCGCGCACGATCACCATCGCCGCCAGCGATGTGATGAAATGATTGAGGCCAATTACGGTTACGAAGAAGCCCATCGCCGCACCGATCAGAGCGCTGGCGCCTATCCCGACAAGGCTTGCGGTCCATGGGTCCAAACCCATCAAAAAGAGAGCGCCTGACACGACCATGGAGAAGCAAACCACCGAGCCGACGGAAAGGTCGATGCCGCCGACGATGAGGAGTATCGTCATGCCGACCACGACGATGCCCTCGATGGAGAAGCTCATCAGCATGGCCCGGAAATTTCCCCATGTCAGGAAGTGGGGGAGGCGAACGTCATCGCGATGCAGAGCGCAAGGATGATAAGGATCAGTCCGGCCTCGCGCATCGACCCCAAACGCAGCCAGTTGCGCCCACCAAGCCTTGGAGCGCTCGCTTTGATTTCGGCATCCATGAGGGTTCCTCCGGCTCGTTCAAGCGACATTCTGGGCCACCCTTGCGTTTGATGGTTGCTGCCGGACGCCAGAGGCGAGCATGATGATCGCCTCTTCAGTCAATTCGTCCGCCGGCAATTCACCGGCGATGACGCCTTCACGTATGACGAGCACGCGGTCGCTGAGCCCAATCAGCTCCGGTAGTTCGGATGAAATCACGATGACGCCGACGCCACGGTCGGCAAGGTCGCGAAGCAGGCGATGAATTTCCACCTTTGCGCCCACATCGACCCCGCGCGTGGGCTCGTCCAGAATGACCACCTTGGGATCTACCGAAAGAAGCCTGGCGATTGCTACCTTCTGCTGATTGCCGCCGCTGAGCTTCGACACCTCGGTCTCGATGCCACCCATGCGCACGCCGAGGCGCTCCGCCAGGTCGGCGGCTTGCCTCGCCTCGGCGCGGCGATCGAGCAGCCCAAGGGGCGTCGTTAGTTTCCGGAGGTCCAGTGCGGAGATATTGGACGCAATCGATAAGTCCAGGAACAGGCCGGACGCTTTGCGGTCCTCGGAAAGATAGACCAGGCCGGCGCTCACGGCGTCGCTGTAGGTCCCGATGCTGACCGGTTCGTCATTGAGTTTGATCGATCCCGACAGCTTTGGGCGCAAGCCGCAAACGGACTGCACAATCTCGCTGCGACCGGCTCCAATCAAGCCGCCGATGCCGAGAATCTCGCCGGCGCGGACCTCGAAGCTGACGCCGCTCGACCCCTCGCGATAGGAGAGGTTTTCGACGGAGAGAACCGGGCGAGCGGCGCGCCGTTCAGCCGAGCGCTTTTCGGGGTAGAGCTGCGTGATTTCACGCCCGACCATCTTGCGCACGACATCGTCGGGCGTGACTGATGTGATCAAATCGGTCGACACATATCTGCCGTCACGGAAAACTGTGACACGGTCGCACAGGCTGAAGATCTCGGCCATGCGGTGGCTGATGTAGATGATTGAAATGCCGCGCGCCTTGAGATCGCGGACAATTGAGAAGAGGCGCCGCGCCTCGGTCTCGGTCAGCGCGGCCGTCGGCTCGTCGAGCATCAGCACGCGGCAGTCCAGCGTCAGCGCCTTGGCGATTTCCACCAGTTGCTGGTTCGAGATAGAAAGGTCGGCTACCTGCGTCTCGACCGGGATCCGCGCCAAGAGGTCCATCACCTTCTGCGCTTCGGCGCAGAGTTGGGGAAAATTCATAAGCGGCGCGCGCCGCTTGTTGATGGCCGCCATGAGGATATTCTCGGCGACGGTGGCATCCTGGCAAAGCGCGATCTCCTGGTGCACGAGGCCTATGCCAAGCCGCTGCGCGGCGGACGGCGACGCGATCGTGACGTTCTGCCCTTCGAGACGGATCGTGCCTTCGTCGGGCTGCAGAATGCCGGCGATGATGTTCATCAGCGTCGACTTGCCCGCGCCGTTCTCGCCGCACAGCGCGTGAATCTCGCCGCGTTGCAGCGTGAAATCGACCCCGGTCAGCGCTTTGATCGCACCGAAGGATTTCGAGATGTCACGAATTTCAAGAATGGCGGCGGCAGTCACTCCGTCCCCCTGCAGCGTTGATATTGACGATAATTGTCCGGTCGACGGGGCGCGAGCGCCCCGTCCGGTTTGAACATCTCCGAAGAGCGCTGAAGGCAGAATGTGGCGAGGCCTTATTCCTCGATGCCCTTGGTGCCGCGCCGCTTGAGATACTTGTCCCAGTAGAAATCGTCAGCGTTTTCGGCGGTGACGATGGAGAACCCGTTGTCCACGAATGGCACGCTCATTCCGTTGAAGCCGGAGCGCTTGGCATCATTCATTGGGTCAATCAAGTCGGGGTGCTTGGCCAGCCACAACAGCATGAAGCCCATATAGCCCTGCATTCCCTGATTGGGGTTGACCGAGCCGAAGATCTCGCCGGCCTTGATCATGTCGAGGATCTTCGCGTTGACGTCGGCTAGCATGACCTTGATCTTGCCGCCGCCTTCATTTGCCGCCTGGGCGGCGCCGATCGCCGAATTGGCTTCCGGCATGAAGACCGCGCCGAGATTGGGATTGGCCTGCGCCAAGCTCAGCACGGCCTGGTAGGCCTTTGTCGGATCCTGGTTCGAGGCCGCACGGCCGACGAGCTTCATATCCGGCCACTTGGCTTCCATGCGGGCGATGAAGGCGGAGATGCGTTTGTCGTGATTGTCCTGTCCGGGATTTTCGAGGACGGCGTATTCGCCCTTGCCGTCCATCGCCTTGGCGACTGCATCGGCGGCATAGGTGCCTTCGGCGACGTTGTCGGAGGTGATGTAGGACACCCGCTTGGAGTTCGGGGAATCCGCGGCGAACGTGACCACCGCCGTCCCCTGGTCGATGGCCCGATTGATCGGCTCGATGAACGGATCGGAGTTCATCGGATGCACAAGGATGCCGGCCGGCTTCTGGGCCAGCGCCTGGTCGAATGTCGCGATCTGCTTGTTCACGTCATATTCGGGTGTGCCGGTGTATTCGGTCTCACAGCCGAACTGCTGCCCGGCCTGCTTGAACATCTCATAGACCGGGAACCAGTATTCGACGCCGGAAACCATGACGTTCATGACGTATTTTTCACCCGGCTCGCATTTGAACGGGTTGGCGGCCTGGGCCGCGGCGTGGCTTGCCCCCAACAGCGTGGTGGCTGCCGCCGAAATGGCGAGCATGCTCAAAAATTTGCGCAAGAGTCCTCCCTCGGCCGAAGCCTGGTCAATTGGGCGGCCGGACACTTACGTGCCGCCGCTTGTGGGTTGATGAACCAAACCTCCTCCCGAGGCTCAGTGGTCGATCAATCGCAGGAGTTTACCGGTTTGTCAATAAAATTCACATGCAGAAATATATTTCACATCTTACATTTCTCGCATGGGATAAGGCCGCCTTCTGTCTGGCGCATCCTGCCGGTCGAGCGGTAAGGTGAACCCGGGATGCCGCTCGTGAGGCTCAGGCAGGCTCCAATGGCTTGAGCGCGCTCTGTCGGCGCCACCTGATGAATGCCACCAAGGCTGCCAGGCACAAGGTGCCTACGATCATTACGAAAGCCGCCGCTGCAACCGCCGGGCTGATGTTCTCGCGGATGCTGGCGAACATCTGCCGCGCCAGAGTGCGCTGGTTTGGGCCGGCGACAAAGAGCGTCAACACCACCTCATCCAATGAGGTGGCGAAGGCGAAGACCGCGCCCGTCACAACGCCCGGCATAATCGTCGGCAGCGTGATAAGGCGAAATACTCGAGAGGGCGACGCGCCCAGGCTCGATGCGGCGTGCTCGATCCAGGGGTCCATGCCGTTGAGCGATCCCGAGACGCTCACCAAGACGAATGGAATGCAAAGCACCGCATGGGCGATGATGACGCCCGGATAGGAACTGCCCAAACCGAGGCGCGCGTAGAGCATCTGCATGCCGACCCCGAGAACGACCGCGGGAATGACCATGGGCATCAGGAAAACCGTGCGGATCGTGTTCGGGAAGGGCAAGTGCGTACTGCGCAAGCCAAGTGTGGCCAAAGTGCCGAGCAAGGTCGCGACGATGGTTGCTCCGCTACCGATAATGAGACTGTTTATGATCGACCGCCGCCAGACGTCGTTAGTCTGGAGTTCGTTGAACCATCGTGAGGAGAAGGTCTCGATAGGATAGTTGAGGAAGACGCTGGAATTGAAGGCGAGTGGAAGGATGACGACTATCGGGGCAAGCAGAAAGAACACCACGGCCGACCCGAAAACGATCTGAACGGCAAGCAGCCCAGGGCTGGATCGGCCGCTCATCTCACGGTCCGATCATGGTGGGCGACCGCGACAGCCGGCCGTAGAGGAAATAAAGTAGGGTGGTCACGACGAGCAGGATAAGTCCGAGCGCGCCCGCCATGCCCCAGTTTGCCGTGCCCGTGGCGAAGAATGCGATGATCGAGCTGATCATCTGGTCCTCGGCGCCCCCGACGAGCGCCGGTGTGATGTAGTAGCCAAGCGCGACCATGAATACGAGGAGCGAACCCGACATCAAGCCGGGCATGGCAAGGGGCAGAAGCACGTGCCGGAACGCCTTGAAGCGGTTTGCGCCGAGAGAGGCAGCCGCCGGCATCAGATTTTTCGGAATTGTGAGAAGCCCACCATAGATGGGCAGCACCATAAATGGCAGCAGCACGTGCGTCATCGCGATGATGACGCCGGTCCTGTTGAAGATGAGTTGCACAGGGCTAGCGGTAAGGCCGGATGCGACCAGGAAGTCATTGATGAGGCCTTCGTTCTGAAGAAGGATGAACCAGGCGGCGGTGCGCACCAGCAAGGAGGTCCATAGCGGAAGCAGAACGGCGATCAGGAGCGCGTTGCGGACCCACCCTGTGCTTGTCGCCGCGATCATTGCATAGGGAAGCCCTATTGCCGCGCAAAGCAGCGTCACCACCGCAGCAATGAAGAACGTGCGCAGCATGATCTGACGGTTTGCCGACGTTGTCGCTTCGGCTGCCGCAATGTTCCCGCTCGCGTCGCGCTCCAGATCGACCGCTGCAAGCAGGAAGCGGTCCGTATAGCGGGGCATGGCTCGCTTCATCGCAAACCAGTATTTCGGATCGGCCCAACGCTCATCGATACCGGCAAGATCAGGCACCTCGCCTTCCGGCGCGTCGCGCACCGCATTTGCCGTGCGGGAGAGCAGCGAGCGGAAGCCGGATACCTCGCTGTTGAGCCGCCTGACTGCATCACCGAATGCCATGGCCTCCTTTGGTGCACGCAGATCGGTGACGAGAGCCGCACCGAGCTCCGGACCAGGCGGGCTTACGCCGTCCCAATCCGACAGCGCAGCGGCAGTCTCCGGCAGAACGCCGCGAACGGTGCCGTCGCTGACGGCCGTCACCATCATCGTCGTCAGCGGCCAGATAAAAAACAAGGCGAGGAACGCCATCAGAGGCAGAACCAGGCCGAGCGCTTTCAGTCGGCTCGCTATTGAGCGATCAATGTGCATGCATCGGGCTCGAAAGTTGCGTGAGCGGCTGTGCCGACAGTCCACGTGGCGGTCTTGCGCTCGACCCTGGCGATGAGTTCGATGCCGTCGCCGGCCATGCGGACCCTGAGATGGTCGCCATGATAGACGGTGTCGAGCACCGTGACCGGTATGGAATTGACCGCCCCAGGAGTTCTGGACAACCAGACTTGCTCCGGCCGAAGGCTGATCAGCGCCGGAGCGCCTTCCTGCAAGCGGCCGGAGGACGTGACCCTAACCACTGGTCCTCCTTCGATAGCCACGTGCGCGCTGTTGCCGTCCCAACTCCTGATCTTGCCACTCAAAAGATTGGTTTCGCCGATGAATTCGGCCACGAAGCGGGTCTGCGGCCGGTCGTAGATCGCCTCGGGAGGGGCGAGTTGCTCTATTTTGCCGGCGTTGAAGACGGCAATGCGGTCCGACATGGTGAGCGCCTCGCCCTGGTCGTGGGTGACGAAGACGATGGTGAGCCCAAGACGGCGGTGCAGTTCGCGCAATTCGAGCTGCATGTGCTCGCGCAACTGCTTGTCGAGAGCGCCCAGCGGCTCGTCCATGAGAACGACCGTCGGCTCGAAAACAAGCGCTCGCGTCAGAGCGACACGCTGTTGCTGGCCGCCGGAGAGTTGCGCCGGCTTGCGGTTCTTGAGTTGGGACAGCTTCACCATGTCGAGCGCGGCGTCGACTCGCTTCACAATGTCGGCCTTGGGCGCGCCGCGCATCATCAACGGAAAGGCGACGTTCTCGGCGACGGTCATATGCGGGAAGAGGGCGTAATTCTGAAAGACGACGCCCATGTTGCGCCGATGCGGTGGCAAGTGCTCGATCTGGCGGCCTTCAAGCCGGATGGACCCGTTCGACGGTGCGATGAAGCCAGCCAGCATCATCAGGATCGTGGTCTTGCCCGACCCGGAAGGACCGAGCAGGCTCAGGAATTCGCCCCGGGTGATCTCAAGATCGAGGCGGTCGATAACGGTCAGCGTGCCGAATGCCTTGGAGACCTGTTCGAGTTTGATGAAAGCCGTCAACTGCCCCTCTTGCCGGATGCGAGACCGGTTACTCGTCGCTCGCGTAGGCTCGCCCCGCCAGGAACCCGCTCACGCGGAGCGGATTCCGTCTGCGGCAGAACTTTACTGCGCCAGCCAAGCATTGAAGCGGCTGGTGAGCTCTTCAATGTTGTCAACCCAGAAGTCGCCGTCGAGCGCCACCGCATCCACCATATTGGCCTCGGCAGTCGGCAGTTCGGCAGCCTGTTCTGCCGGCACCGCGGCCGCGGCCTCCTTTTGGGGGAGCCCATAGGCGATGTATTCCGGCAGCTTGGACTGGTTTTCCGGTTGGCTCGCGAAAGCGATAAAGTCCATGGCGTCGTCCTTGTTTAGACTGCCTTTGAGGATCACCCAACTGTCGATGGCGTAGATGCTTCCCGGCCATACGACCTTGAAGTTCTTGCCTTCGGTCTTGTTGATGCCTGAAATGCGCCCGTTATAGGCAGTGGTCATGGCAACTTCGCCGGATGCAAGCAATTGCAACGGCTGTGCGCCGGCTTCCCACCAGACGATGTCCGACTTTATCTCGTCGAGCTTCTTGAAGGCGCGGTCGACACCCTCCGGCGTGCGTAGCACGTCGTAAACTTCCGCTGGCTTCACGCCGTCCGCCATCAGAGCGAATTCGAGCGAGTATTTGGGACCGCGGCGGAAGCCGCGCTTGCCGGGAAACTTCTCGATATCCCAGAAATCGGCCCACGACGTCGGCGCCTCTTTCAGACGGTCCCCGTCGTAGCTGATCAGAGTGGACCAGACGATGGCGCCAACGCCGCAGTCATGGACTCCAGCTTCGAGGAACTTGTCCTTGCCGCCCATCTTTTCCCAGTCTATCGGCTCGTAAAAACCGTCCATGCATCCAAGTTCGAGCTCTTCGGTCTCGACCTGGACTACATCCCAATTGGCCTCCCCGGCCTTCACCTTGGCCGCGATGACACCGATGCCACCGTCCCAGCTCTCGTCGAGAACCGGTTTTCCGAGCTTCTGTGCGAAAGGTTCGAAGTAAATTTTCTTCTGTGCATCCTGGTAGTTTCCGCCCCAGGATACGATCGTGAGGTCTCGGGCGGCAGCAGCTCCGGCAGCGAGCGAGAGCGCCAGACCTGCTGCGCCGACAGTGCGGATTGCATTCCTAAGTGCCATGGCCATTTTCCTTTGTTCCTCCTCAGGAGACGCCATAGAAGAGCACAAGCCCTTCCCCGACAACAGGGTCTCTCCAACGGCGTTCGGCCATGGTGAATATTCCGACCTCAATAAGTCGGCGGCGTCACCGCGCTGACGATCTCGCTCGGCCGGTCGTCGACATTGCGGAAGCGGTGCGACTGCCGGCTGTCGAAATAATAGCCGTCCCCCGGCAACAGCACGCGTGTCTGATCGCCGACCGTCACCTCCACTGCGCCAGTGATAACGATCCCCGCCTCTTGCGCGTTATGGGCGAAGGCTTCGCCACTATCCGCGCCCGGTGCGTATGTTTCCCGGAGCAGCAGCAGATGCCGGTTCGGAAAGTTGACGCCGATCATCCGGTAGGAAACCGAGTCGGAATTGCCGATCTCGATGCTGTCCTGCGCCGGATAGAATGGAGAAGCCGGAACTCCGGAATGGATTCCAGAGAAGAAGCCCGGCAGCGTCGTTCCTAAAGCGTCGAGGATGGCGCCGAGCGTGTCGACCGTGGGGCTTATGCGGTCGCGCTCGATCAGCGAGATTGTGGAATGCGAAATGCCTGACCTGACAGCCAACTCCCGCATCGGGAGATTTCGCCGCCGGCGCATTTCTCTAAGATGCTTTCCGATTTTCGACATTCGGGCCTCCACTGACAAAAACTAACTCATCGTGGTGAGAATACTAGACGCCAAGATGTCAACCGATTGTCGCGTCCGGCGGCTTCGGCCACTCTCCGTTATGCCTACGCATCCGGAGTATGAAATGTCACTGAGCCCCGAGACGAGCGCCAGAATCCGCTTCCTCAAAGCGCCGAAAACCGACGCATCCGGCGACGCCGTCCAGATCGAGGCGACGGTCAAGGAGGTCTTGGCGGCGGTGCGATCGCGAGGGGATGAAGCGCTACGGGATTACAGCCGCCTGTTCGACAAGGTCGAGATCGATCGTTTCGAGATCAGCATGGATCAGCGCGAGGCCGCCGTCTCTGATCTCGACCAGCAAACTCTGGCGGATACGCGCTTCGCGATCGAGCGGGTGCGAGCCTTCGCGGAGGCGCAGTTTGCCACTCTTCTGCCACTTGACGTGGAGCCTTTGCCGGGCTTGCATCTTGGACATCGCGTCATTCCCATTGAAAGGATTGGCGCCTATGTGCCCGGAGGCCGCTATCCGCTCCTTTCGGCGCCGATAATGACTATTGTCCCTGCCAAGGTTGCCGGCTGCGACGAGGCCCTAGCCTGCATGCCGCCAAACGCACACCGGGCGATGATCGCCGCGTGCCACCTCGCAGGGGCCGACCGGATATTCCTGGTAGGCGGCGCGCAGGCGATCGCTGCCATGGCCTACGGCACCGAGACCATTCCTGCGGTGGACAAGATCGTCGGCCCGGGCAACGCTTACGTGAACGAGGCCAAGCGCCAGGTTTTCGGCCCGGTCGGGATCGATCAGCTCGCCGGCCCCAGCGAAATCTTCGTTGTTGCGGACGAGAGCGGAGACGCCGGCATGATCGCCACGGATCTGCTTGCACAGGCCGAGCATGACGCGCGCACCCGTGTCGGGCTGATCACGACAGACGCGAAGCTCGCTGCCGACACGCTTGCCGAAGTCGAGCGGCAGCTTCTCGATCTGCCGACGGCGGGCGTCGCCGCACCGGCGTGGCGTGATTTCGGTCAGATTGTGCTGTGTGAGGACGAGGCCGCAATGGTCGCCTATTCGGATCACATAGCGGCCGAACATCTGCAGGTGCACACGCTCGACCCGCAGGCCACGGCGCTGAAGCTTCGCAATTACGGTTCGCTGTTCATCGGGCCGATGGCAAGTGTGGTCTATTCCGACAAGTGCTGTGGGACCAATCACACCCTGCCGACAATGGGTGCGGCACGTTACACCGGGGGATTATGGGTCGGCTCATATGTGAAGATCTGCACTCATCAGTGGCTCGATCGGCAAGGGGTCGAAAAAGTCGCTCCGCCGGCTATCCGCCAGAGTGCGAGCGAAGGCCTGGAAGGACATCGCCGAGCCGCAGCTATGCGACTGGATCGCCTGCAATTGACCTGAAGCGTAGGTCCAAGCGCGAGGAGTTGTTCAATGAGACGGCCTACTGACGCTGTGCCGCGCCGCGGCACGACACTGGTCACAAGTCCTTTTCGGCGAGTTGGCGGAACTCGTCGGGGACGGAACGGGTAGTCGCCAACGCGACCGACCCGTATCCGACCGCCTGCCAACCGAAACGCTGGCGGATTGTGTCGACAGCGCGGTCGGCCACCCAACGCGCCATGCCCTTTTCGGCGCCGGGACGGCGCTTTTCGTCTTCAAGCCCAAGCGGAAGGTCCAGCTGCAGTCCCGTGTGCGTCTCGAGATGCGATACGGAGATTGCCAGGAGCGAGATGGTCTTCTCGTCAGGGTGATCGGCGAGAACCGTGCGCACGAGTTCCTCCGCGATCTCAGCAAGCATCCCGGTGGCCGAAATCGGCGCGTCGAGTGTTAGCGAGCGGGTGACCGAGTGGAGGTCAGCGAAGCGAACACGGACCGTCACGGTCCGACCAGGCCGGGATTTGGCCCTGAGCCGGCTTGCGACCCTGTCCGCAAGATGACGAAGCGCCGGCCGGAAAACCCACTCTTCGGCGGGCTTTTTGCCGAGCGCCGACTGGGCTCCGGCCGACTGGGCCCGACGATGCGTCTTGATGTCTCGTGGATCGCGATTCCACGCCAGCGCGGTGAGTTTCGCTCCCGCAGCTGGACCGAGCAAGCGCTCGAGCGACCATCCCGGCGTCTTTGCCATCTGACCGATGGTAAGCACGCCGATCTGGGCCAGCCGTGCCTTGGTGACGGGACCAACTCCCCACATCAACTCGACCGGCAGGTCGTGAAGGAACTCGAGTTCGGTCGCGGGATCGACAACCACCAATCCGTCGGGCTTGGCCACTTGCGAGGCAATTTTCGCCAGGTGCTTGGTCCGCGCTACCCCGACCGAGATCGGCAGTCCGAGCTCCGCTCGCACGCGGCGACGGATCGCCATCGCGATCTCGGCCGGCGGTCCGAAGAGATGGGTGCAGCCAGCGACGTCGGCAAAGGCCTCGTCGATGGAAATCCGCTCGACGAGGGGGGTGAAGTCGTTGATCACCTTGATGGCGGCATCACCCAGTCGTTGGTAGTCCTTGAAATGACCTCCGACAAAGATGAGTTGCGGACAAAGCTCGCGCGCCCGTCGTCCCGGCATACCGCCGCGAACTCCAAAGGCCCTTGCCTCGTAGGAGGCGGCAAGGACAACCCCGCCGCCGACAGCTATTGGCTTGCCGCACAGTGATGGATCGAGCAATTGCTCGACTGAGGCATAGAAGGCATCCAGATCCGCATGGAGGATGGTGGCTGTTGGTTCCATCCCGACCGTTTACCTCGCGATGCTTCGAAGACCATGAGCCACGGCCTGAATCGACAGGTCGCCTCGCTGAGAACATAAAGAGAACCCGCTTGGCGATTGTCAAGACGCCAACGCCGGCCTTCGAAAGGTTCGTGGGGATGTCGCGACTGCTCTAGGATGCACCCCTGCAGCCCAGGATCGTCCCGCACAATGCTGGCGGCGGCAGCGCTACTGTTTAGCGTTGGTTCGTCCAGCCGAAAGATCGGGGCAGTTCGCAACTTGTTGAGTTGCGCCGCGTTGACAAAAGCTCTGCAGCGGAGAAGCGAGAGGGCGGCCATCATGAACACGCTTCAGTTCCATATGCCTGTTCGCATCATTCCAGAACGCGGTAGGCCGGTGACCGAGATCTACGAAGTAGAAGAAGCACTTGCGTTCCTGCAGAACAGGACCGAGGGGCTGGAAAGCCCACTCTACCAGAAGGCCTTGAACTGCTGCTTCGATGCGATCATTGACCTGGAGGCAACGGCGGACGCGCGAGCGGCGTTCACCGCATATGCGCGCGTGGCCGGCATTCTGGCCAGGGATTCGACGCAGCCCGCCATCGCTTTCGCCAACGAGGCTGGGACTCCGATCGGGACCGGAATTCCGCACTGAAATTGGTCAAGCGATTACGTCAGAACGCAGCCGCGTTGCCGCCTGATCGCTACGGACTTGGCGACGTTGACACTACTGGATGCTACCCACCGATTGCCAGCGTGAGCAGAAAATCGGGCTCAAGCCCTTATGGGGCAAACTGGAGCGGGTAGCGGGAATCGAACCCGCGCGTTCAGCTTGGGAAGCTGACAGGCTGCCATTACATCATACCCGCACTGCCGCTCGAATATCATGCTCCTAGGCCAATCGGCAATCGCAAAGGTTGCCATTTTCCTTGAACGCGCGGCCGCGACTGCGTATGTCGGCGCTGAGTTCAATCGCGGGAGAATGACTTGTCCGGACTTGCACGCTTCCTCGGCGACAGCCCGCTGCGGGTATTCCTGAAACTGCTCGTCGTCTCTTTCCTCGTCGGCATCGTGATGAGCACGTTCGGCTGGTCGCCATTCGACATTCTCGAAAGCATTCGGGATTTCTTCCTGCGCATGTGGCACATGGGCTTTGCGACCATCGACCGATTCCTGGGCTACCTGCTTCTCGGCGCCGCGATCGTCATCCCGGCCTTCATCCTGCTGAGGCTGTTCAGCTACCGGCGCTGAATTCGGCTGCGACCTCGAACAATATGGCGTGGCGCGTGGCGAGGGCCGCGATGTCGCGCGAGTAGCCGCCGCCGATGACGCCGCAGACTGGAATTCCGCGTTCCCTGAAATGCCCGATCGTCATCCGGTCGCGGACGCGCAACCCGTCATCCGACAGGGAGAGTCGCCCGAGACGATCCTCGGCGTGCGGATCGACGCCGGCATTGTAGAACACGATGTCCCACGCCGCGGCTCTTGAGAGCACAGGCAGGATTTCGCCGAGTCGTTCCAGATACTCCGCATCGCCCGTACCGTCCGGCAAGGCGACATCGAGATCGGAGGCGATCTTGCGGGCCGGGTAGTTGCGTTCGCCGTGCATGGAAAAGGTGAAGGCGCGGGGTTCGCGGGCCAGGATATCCGCCGTGCCGTCGCCCTGGTGCACATCTAGGTCGACGATCAGAACGTTCGAGGCGAGCCGTTCCGTTATCAGCAACAGGGCCGCGACCGCCACGTCGTTGAAGGTGCAGAAGCCCGCGCCGTGTTCATATCGGGCATGATGGCTGCCGCCGGCAGTGTTGCAGGCGATTCCGCTCGCGAGCGCCAGACGCGCCGCCAGTACCGTTCCGCTGGCTGCGAGTTGCGCGCGCCGCGACACGCGCTCTCCGATCGGAAAACCGATCTCGCGCTCTACCTTCGGCGGAACAGCGCAAGCGATCACCCGGTCGACATAGGCGGGATCGTGCGCCAGCTTCAGCCAGCGAGGCTCGGCGAGAGTGGGCTGGTGCAGATTTGAATGCGCGGCGAGCCCGCGTGCAGCGAGATGCTCGATGAGCGCGCGATATTTATCCATCGGAAACCGGTGGTCCGGGGGAAGCCTGCGTCGTAACCGGGGTGATGGACAATGGGCAGCGGCATGGGGCCTCTTAACGTGAATCGCCGCGGACAGGCAAAGGGGCGGCGCTTGCACTGCCATGCCGGCCATGGGACATCTCCGCCTCGGCCGCGCCGGCGGCCATCGAGAAGGTGACAAAGAGCAGTGCTGCAGCAGCAACAGAATGCGGTTTCGCCGAGACCGTTCATGGTGACCAATCGGTCGGTCCTTGCCATCGCCATACCGATGACGCTCGCCTATCTGACGACGCCGATGCTCGGGCTGGTCGATACGGCGGTGGTCGGGCAGTTCGGCGACGCAGCACTCCTGGGCGGCCTGGCGGCGGGCGCGCTGATCTTCGACGTGGTCTTCACCACCTTCAATTTCCTGCGCTCGGGAACGACGGGCTTGGTGGCGCAGGCCTTTGGGCGCGGCGACGTGGTCGAGGAGCAGGCCGTGTTCTGGCGTGCTTTCGCGGTTGCGCTCGTCTCCGGCCTCGCAATCGCCGTGCTCGCGCCGCTGTTTGCGAATGCCGGCGTCTGGTTCATGGGCGCGGCGCCCGGCGTGAATGCGGCCATGGACGAGTATATCCGCATAAGGATGCTCGGCGCGCCGTTCTCGCTCATAAATTATGCGATCCTCGGCTAGCCTGGTACTGCAATTCGTCCTCAACGGCATCAACATAGCGCTGTCGATCATGCTCGGCCTCTGGCTTGGCTGGGGCGTGGCGGGCGTCGCCTGGGGCACAGTCATCGGCGAGCTCGCGGCCATGCTGCTCGGCCTCGCCATTGTCATCGCCCGCTTCTCGAAATCGCCGAGCCTGCCGCGCGAGCGTCTTCTGCACGCCGAACCGTTCTGGGCCATGGTTTCGCTCAACCGCGACATCATGATCCGGTCCTTCTCGCTGCTGGCGGCGTTTGCCCTGTTCACCCGTCAAGGGGCACAATTCGGCACGCTTACCCTTGCCGCGAACGCGGTGCTCATGAACTTCTTCATGGTTTCGGGTTTCTTCCTCGACGGCTTCGCAACAGCCGCCGAGCAACTGGCCGGACGCGCCGTCGGCGCGCGCAACATATCTGCCTTCCGGCGGACCGTGTGGCTGACGTCGATGTGGGGCTTCGGCCTGGCCGCCGTCGCCAGCGCAGCGTTCCTGCTCGGCGGGCGCGACCTGATCGCGTTGATCACGACGGCCGAGGATGTCCGCGATTTGGCCAAGACCTATCTTCCATGGGCGGCGCTCACCGCCGTAAGCGGCGTGCTCGCCTTCCAGATGGACGGGGTCTTCATCGGCGCGACCTGGTCGACCGACATGCGCAATATGATGCTGCTTTCGCTCGGCGTGTTCGTGGCCGCCATGTTTGTTCTGACCGGGTTGTTAGGCAATCACGGCCTGTGGGCGGCGCTGCACATATTCCTGATCGTGCGAGGTTTTAGCCTGCTTGCGATCCTTCGGCTGCGGCTTCGGACCTGCTTCTAAAGCGGCTTTGCGGCCCACTGGTCGAGGCGGCTGTCGCGCAGGCTACTGATGCTTGAAAGGCCCTCGCGTTCGGCGAAACGCGCCATGCCGCCGATGATGCGGCCGGGGAGCGCTGGGCCGGCATAGATCATGCCGGTATAAAGCTGGACCAGATCGGCGCCGGCGCGGATCTTTTCGAGCGCCGTCTCGGTGGAATAGACGCCGCCGACGCCGATCAGCGCCAGTTCAGGGCCGACGAGCCGGCGCATCTTTGCGAGCACAGTCGTCGCGCGCGCGAACAGCGGCTTTCCCGACAGGCCGCCGGCCTCGCCCGAAAAGGCGCTCGATTGCAGATTGGGACGCGTGATCGTCGTGTTCGAGACGATGACGCCATCGATCGCCTTGTCGGCGACTTCCGCCGCGATGTCTTCGAGTTCGGCCTCGGCGAGATCGGGCGCGATCTTCAAAAACAGCGGCGTCTTGCGCCCAGCGCCGTCTGGCAGTGCGGCCCGCGCCGCGACGACGCGCGACAGGAGTTCGGCGAGTTGGGCGCGCGCCTGCATATTGCGTAGGCCCGGCGTGTTGGGCGAGGAGATGTTGACGGTCAGATAGGAGGCGTGGCGGGCGAAGCGCTTAACGCCGAGTTCGTAGTCGGCGATGCGGTCGGCGCTGTCTTTGTTGGCGCCGATATTGACGCCGACGATGCCCGGCCCGCCCGCCCGGGTGGCGAGCCGCTCCTCGCAGCGCGCATGGCCCTCATTGTTGAAGCCGAGCCGGTTGATGACGGCCTCGTCCTTCGTCAGCCGGAAGATGCGCGGCTTAGGATTGCCCGGCTGCGGCAGCGGCGTGACGCTGCCGATTTCGGCGAAGCCGAAGCCGAGGTTGAGGAGCGCGTCCGGCACCTCGCCGTTCTTGTCGTAGCCGGCGGCCATGCCGAGCGGGTTGGGGAAATCCAGCCCGCAGACGCGAACTCTCAAGCGCTCGTCAAGAGGCGCTTTCGCAGCGACTGGCAATCCGCATTTCAGCGCCCGGATCGACAGGCCATGTGCGGTTTCGGGATCGAGCGCGAAGAGCAGCCGTTGGCCGAGCCGGTCGATGGCGTTCATGAAGGCTCCAGCGGCGGAAATTCGTGGCCGTTCGCGCCGAGCGGCAGCGGCTTGACCCAGGTCACCGCCGACAGGTCGAGGGCGCCGTAGAGATGCGGAAACAGCGCGCCGCCGCGCGAGGGCTCGTATTTCAGCGCCGGCCCGAGCTTTTCGGCGTCGATCGCCACCAGGAGCAGGCCGGTCTGGCCGGCGAAATGCCGGGCCGCGGTTTCCTCGACCTGGCCAGCGGTGGACAAATGGATGTAGCCGTCGGCGATGTCGATCGGCGCGCCGGAAAATGTTCCCGAAATTTCGGCCTCGCGCCACAGCGCCTCCGGGCATATCTTGTAAACGGTCTGTCGCATGCGCGCCCTATAGGCCAGAAGCCGGGCCGGGAAAAGGGACGAGACGCCTTCTCCCTATTTACGGCGCAAACCAAAGGCATCCTGCCCCGGATCGCGAATGGAGGAAGTCATGCGTGTCGTTGCCATCATTGCCGCGGCGCTCTTCGTGTCGCTCGCCGGCGCGCAGGTCTTTGCCCAGGACGATCCGGACCGCTATACGCTGGAAAAGACTGAAAAAGGCTATGTCCGGATGGATCGGCGGACCGGCGAGATGTCGCTGTGCGAGGAACGCGCGGGCCAGCTTGTCTGCAAGCTGGCGGCCGACGAGCGCGCTGCATTCCAGGCCGATACCGAGAGGCTGGAGGCGGCGGTCGAGGCGCTTGAGGAGCGGGTCGCCAAGCTGGAGAGCGGGCTGACGGCCAAGCTCGACCAGGCTTTGCCGACCGAAGAGGAATTCGAGAAGACGATGGGCTACATGGAGCGGTTCCTGCGCCGCTTCATGGGCATCGCCAAGGATTTCGAGAAGGAGCCGGAAGGCACGGAAACCCCGCCCGCCGACCCGCAGAAAACGTAGCCCTATTCCGGAACAACTTGTTCCGTCGCCTGCGCCGTGTGTGGGCGAGGCTCAGGCTGGTAGGCCTCGAAGCCGAACATCACGAAAACCAACGAGATGGCGAAGAACAGGCAGGCGACGGCGAGCGAAGCTTGTCCGAACCGCGCGTAGACATCGCGCATGATGGCCGCGAACATGAAGCGCGAATGCTCGTTGGCGGGCCGCGCCTTCTGGTCGAGATACATCCAGACTTCGGTCGACTTCGGATTCTGGCTGGCTGCGGCGTAGGCCTTCCAGATGAGAATAGCGGCCATCAGAAGTGTCAGCACCGCGCCGGCGCGGAAAGCCGATACGGGATTGAACGAGAAGCCGACCATCACGCAGGTAATCGCCAGCGAACCGAACATGACGGCGCGCCCGATGCAGAAAACGGCGACTTCCCTTATTTTCTCCATAGGGGGATCCGGCGTGAGATGGATTCAACTGTCAGAGGCAAGTCGGTTCCAGGCAAGTAAATTTCCGGCGATCTGCCGCAGATGGCGCTGTCTGCGGTGCGATAAGGCCGCTTTTCCCGATTGCAGCTTGAAAAGCCCGGCTATCATCGCATAATCGACGACCAGCCGCTGCAGCATAAAAGCGGAGGGATGGGGAGGGATCATTGCCGTCAGGCTACAAGTTCGTCATTGCGGACGACCATCCCCTGTTTCGCGGGGCGCTGAAGCAGGCGCTGTCCGGCATCGCCGATGTCGCGACGATCCTCGAAGCCGGGGATTTCGAGGCGACGAAAGCGCTCGTCTCGGCCAACGAGGATGTCGACCTCGTGCTGCTAGATTTGTCGATGCCCGGCGCTAGCGGCCTTTCCGGGCTGATTTCCCTACGCGGCATCCATTCGGCGGTGCCCATGGTGGTAGTATCCGCCCATGATGACGCCGAGACGATCCGGCGCGCACTGGAACTCGGTGCGTCCGGTTTCATCTCCAAGTCTGCGAGCATGGAAGACATCAGGGCGGCCGTGATGACCGTGCTGTCCGGCGGGATCACGGCGCCGGTTGGCATCGACCTCGGCGTCGAACGCGACCCGGAGATTTCCGACCTGATCAAGCGGCTGCAATCGCTGACGCCGCAGCAGGCGAGGGTGCTCGGCATGCTGGCCGAAGGGCTTCTGAACAAGCAGATCGCTTATGAGCTCAGCGTCTCGGAAGCGACCATCAAGGCGCACGTCTCGGCGGTGCTGCAGAAGCTAGGCGTCGACAGCCGCACCCAGGCCGTGATCCTCTTGTCCAAGATCGGGACGGACCCGCTGCCGGCGGCGTAGAGCTGCAGCTTGACAAGGGCGGCTATTTCCAAGTCCAACGTCTTGGCAAGCCACGCCCGAAAGCAAGAGAATGCCGTCAACCGAGTTGCTTATCGCCTTCCTCGCTACCACGGCGATCTTTGCCTTCATCCCAGGACCGGCCATGCTTTACGTGGCGGCCCAGACATTGGCGCGCGGCCGCTGGTCGGGTCTGATGTCGTCGTTTGGAATTCATCTCGGCGGCTACGTGCATGTGTTTGCCGCCGCCGCCGGACTGTCGGTCCTGTTTCACGCGGTGCCTGTGTTCTATATGGCGGTCAAGTTCGCCGGCGCGGCCTATCTGGTTTGGCTGGGCGTATCGCTTTTTCGCGCCGGGGCTGAAGGCGGCTTGGCCATGCCGGGGGTCGAGCCGAAATCAGGCAAGCGGGCGTTTTTCGAGAGTGTCACCGTCGAGGTCATCAATCCCAAAACGGCGATATTCTTCATGGCGTTTTTACCGCAATTCATCGACGCGTCTGCTGCGTTTCCAGTCTGGGTCCAGTTCGTACTGCTCGGGACGATCGTCAACCTGATGTTTTCCGTGGCGGACGTGGCCGGCGTGCTGCTGGCGGACGCGGTGATCGCAAGGCTGCGGGGTTCGAGCCAAGCCCAAAGCCTCATGCGGCGCGCGGGTGGGGCGACGCTGGTCGGGCTTGGTGTCCATCTCGCTTTCCAGAAAAGCTGACCATTCCCATCATTCCGCCGCGTGCGGATCATCGGCTGCCCAGAAACGATGCCAGCATTTTCAGGTCGACATTGCCGCCGCTGAGCACAATGCCGACGCGCTTGCCGGCGCAGGCGATTGCGCCATGCATGACAGCCGCGGCGGCGAGGCAGCCCGTCGGCTCCACGACAAGCTTCATGCGCTCGGCGAAGAACCGGACTGTCTCGACCAGTTGCGCGTCCGAGACGGTGACGATGTCATCGACCTTGTCTTTCAGGATGGGGAAGTTGTGGGCGCCGAGACGGGTGGTGAGAGCACCGTCGGCGATGGACTTCGGCACGGGGATGCGAACCACCTCGCCCTTGCGCAACGATTGCTGGCCGTCATTGCCGGCTTCCGGCTCCACGCCAACGATGACGCAGGCGGGCGCGGTAGCCCGGGCAGCGAGCGCACAGCCGGCAAGCAGGCCGCCGCCGCCAAGCGGGACGACAAGCATGTCGATCGGCCCGACCTCCTCGATCAGTTCAAGCGCGGCGGTGCCTTGTCCCGCAATGACATCCGGGTGGTCGTAAGGCGGGATCAGAGCCGCTCCCCGATCCGCTGCGACGCGCCGGCTGATCTGCTCGCGATCCTCGGTATAGCGATCATAGAAGACGATCACGGCTCCGTAGCCTTTGGTCGCGGCAATCTTCATCTCCGGCGCGTCCTTCGGCATGACAATGGTCGCCGAAACATCCTGGAGCCTGGCGGCATAAGCTACCGCCTGGGCATGGTTGCCGGAGGAATAGGCGACGACGCCGTTTTGCCGGATACTCGCCTCTAGCGCACCTATTGCATTGTAAGCGCCGCGAAACTTGAAAGCGCCGCCCCGCTGCAGGTTCTCCGCCTTGAAGAACAGGCTTGCCCCGACCATTGCATCGGCGGTTCGCGACGTCAGGACCGGCGTCTTGTGCGCGGCGCCAGAAATCCGCGCCCGCGCCGCCAGGACATCGTCAAAGGTGGGAATGCGCAAGGGAGGCGATGAGGGATTGAGCACTGGGTGTTCTCCGGATTTCATTCTGAAGGAATTACCGAGACGGGAGCGCCTCTATTCCGCCGCCTGCGCCATGCGGCGCACGCGGGTCATCATCGAGCGCAGCGCCGCTGGCTTGACCGGTTTGTTGACGACCGGGACGTCGATCAGGTCGGCGGCGGCGCGCACCTCGTTGGAGCGGTCGGCGGTGAGCAGCATCGCCGGCGTGCCGCTGCCGTAGAGGGTCCTCAGCTTGCGGATCGCGTCGAGGCCGGTTTCGCCATCGAGATGGTAGTCGGCAAGGATCAGGTCGGGAGGATCGCCGGCCGGCCGGCCGCGATCGAAAGGTTTGGAGCCCGGATGAATGCTGACGTTGCACCCCCAACCTTCCAGCAGTAGCCGCATGCCTTCCAGGATGCGGGCGTCGTTGTCGATGCAGATCACGTTGAGCCCGCTCAGCGCCCCTACGGCCGGTAGGGGTGGGCTGGCCTCGGTCGCGAGGCCGGGCTCCTGCGCCTTGGCTACCGGGAGAATGACCGAGAAGCGCGTGCCCTTCCCGCGGCCTGAATCGATCTGGATTTCGAGGCGCAACACGCGGGCGATGCGGTCGACGATAGACAGGCCGAGGCCGAGCCCCTGCGCCTCACGTATACCCTCGTCGAGCCGGGTAAACTCGCGAAAGACCGTGTTGAGCTTGTCGGCGGGTATGCCGATGCCGGTGTCGAACACCTGAAGCTCGGCGAGTTCGCCGCGCCGCCTGACGCCGACCAGAACACGCCCACTGCGCGTGTATTTGATGGCATTGGAGACCAGGTTCTGGATCAGCCGGCGGAGCAGGTTGCGGTCCGTCTCGACGGTGAGCGAAGAAGGGACGATGACCAGTTCGAGGTTCTTTTCGACCGCCATCGGCTGGAAATCGGTGCCGATCTGGCGCAGCAGCCCGTCCAGCCGGAACGCCGTAGACGCCGGCTTCATGGCGCCGGCGTCGAGCCGCGAGATATCGAGCACCGCTCCGAGGATGGTCTCCACCGATTCCAGCGACGATTCGATGTTGGCCGCTGCCTCGCCGGGTGCGCCCCGTCCGGCCTTCTCGATCAGCGAGGCGCAGTAGAGGCGCGCGGCATTCAGCGGCTGCAGGATGTCGTGCCCTGCCGCCGCCAGAAACCGCGTCTTGCCGAGATTGGCCTCCTCGGCGAGCATCTGCGCCTGCGCCAGTTCCTCGTTCACCCGCGTCAGTTCGGCGGTGCGGTTCCTGACGCGCTGTTCCAGCGATTCATTGGCGCTCTTCAGCGCGAGGTCGGATTTCACGCGCGCCGATATGTCTGCATATGTCGCGACGATGCCGCCATCCGGCATCGGGTTGGAGCGGAGTTCGATGATCCTGCCGCTGGTCTTGAGCTCGATCTGCCAAGGACTGCCGAAAGTGGTGAGGCGGTTTAGCGTGGCGATGCGGGAATCGGGTGGGATATCGCCGCGCGCCGCCAAGAGGCGCAGGATCTGGTCGATCGAGACGCCGACCTGGCCCATCTCGTCGGGAAGGTCGAACAGCGCGCGATACTGTCGGTTCCAGCAGGTTAGCCGGAAATCCTGGTCGAAAACGGTGATGCCCTGTTCCATCTGGTCGAGTGCGATCTGCAGCAGGTCGCGATTGTGCTGCAGGGCCTCGGTCGCGTCGTCGAGCAGGCGGAAGGCGTCCTTGGAGGCGCTATCGTGCCGTTGGAAGAGCAGCGACAGGATCAGCCGCGCCGATGAGGAGCCGACGGCGCTGGCCAGCAACTGCTCGGAAAAGCGGATCACCGCCATGCTGGCCTGCTCGTTGCCGTTGAGCTTCAGGCCGCCGGTGCTCTCGAAGGTCTGGAATGAGCGCTCGGTGCGCTCGACGCCGAGATAGCGGGCGATCGTGTCCTTCAGATCGTTTACGGTGATGGCCGTGCGGAAACGCCTGAGGCTCGGCCTCGGGCTCGCGTCGCGCGGGACGAAGATCGACGCCTGGATACGCTCGAGCGGCACGGAGGCGCGGGAGAGCGAGCCGAGCACGAAGAACAGGAGATTGACCGACAGGCTCCACATGACGCCGTGATTGAGCGGTTCGGCGACGGTGCCGAACAGCGCCTGCGGACGCAGCGCCTCGATGCCGAAGGGGCCATGGAGCAGTATCTCGGCGTCGGGCGCGCCGAGCGACGGCAGGAGCAACGTGTAGGTCCAGACCAGTATGCCTGCCGCCATGCCAAGCGCCGCGCCACGGCCATTCGCGCCGCGCCAGATCAGACCGCCAAAGAAGGAAGGCGCGAACTGCGCGATGGCGGCGAACGACATCAGGCCGATCGACGCCAGCCGCGCATTGTTGGTGCTTTCGCGGTAGTAGAGGAACGCCACGAAAAGGATGATGAAGATCGAGGCCCGCCTGATGTTGAGGATCAGGCTCGACCAGTCCTCCGTCTCGCTGTTTTCCGATTTGAGCAGCCGGCGAACGAACAGCGGAATGATCAGGTCGTTGGAGATCATGATCGAAAGCGCCACGCTGGCAACAATCACCATGGCGGTAGCCGCCGACAGGCCGCCGACGAAGGCCGCCATGGCCAGAAGGTCTTGGCCGCTCAGCAGAGGCAGCGACAGTACGTAGAGGTCGCTGCTTGTCTGCGGCCCGACCATCAGCACGCCTGCAAACGCGATGGGCAGCACGAACAGGTTGATCGCCACGAGATAAAGCGGAAAAACCCAGCTTGCCGTCCGGAGCTCTATTTCGCTGCGGTTCTCGACGATCGTCACATAGAACTGGCGCGGCAGCATGATGATGGCGAAACCGCTGATGCCGGTCAGCACCAGCCAGGTGCCCAGCGAAGTGCGATAACCCATCGCGCCGCGGATATCGGCGTTCTGCCCCAGCTTGGCGATCATGTCGCCCGGTCCGTCGAACAGCATGAAGGTGACCATCAGCCCGATCGCCAGGAAGGCGGCGAGTTTCACCACCGACTCGACGGCGACGGCGAGGATCAGCCCGTCCTGGTGCTCGGTCGCGTCGGCGTGCCTGGTGCCGAACAGAACGGCGAACAGCGCAAGCAGCATGGCGACGGCCAGCGAGATGTCGCTGACGAAGGGGTCGAAAGAAGGCGGGGCGCCGGTGTAGTGCTCGACCATCAGGCTGACCGAGCCGGAAATCGCCTTGAGCTGCAAGGCGATGTAGGGGACAGCGCCGATGGTCGCGATCAGCGTGGCGATGGAGGCGACGGCGAAGCTCTTGCCATAGCGCGCGCCGAGGAAGTCGGCGATCGAAGTGATCTTTTCAGCCTTGGCGAGCTTGATGATGCGCCTGAGCAGCGGAAAGCCGAAGACGAACACCACCACGGGGCCGATATAGATGGCCAGGAATTCGAGGCCGCGTTCGGAGGCCAGCCCGACCGATCCGAAAAAGGTCCAAGAGGTGCAGTAGATGGCGAGGCTGAGTGCGTAGATGTAAGGCCGGGGCCTGCCCGAGCCTTTAGCCGCGGCCCGCCGGTCGCCCAGGCTGGCGATCACGAAAAGCAGCGTCACATAGGCGACCGCGATGATGACGATGACCCAGCCCTGCACGCCCGGATGTTCCTCCAGTCAAGCGCCCTTGCGCCCCAAGCACTCAAGGCAATCACAGCTTGGGAAGCAAGTCCATTGCGCGATCGGCTTAGAGCATGTCGAGGTTCAGGTGATACCGGCCTGCAAATAAAGTGACTGCGCGCCCTCTTCGGTTCCGGCTCGGCCTGGCTTGAGCCTCGACAAACCCTATGTCCATCGTCGGACAAACGGAGGAATTTGAGCGAATTACCCCGTTTTGCAACCGAGGGTTTTTGCTATTGTGCGGTTGCTTCGGCGGGGAGCGGCGGATCCGGTCGTGGCCGGCGGACAGGAGAGGGAACGATGATCAAGGAATTTCAGGAATTCATTTCCAAGGGCAATGTGATGGACCTCGCGGTCGGCGTCATCATCGGCGGCGCCTTCGGCCTGATCGTCTCGTCGCTGGTCGCCGACATCATCATGCCGATCGTGGGGGCCATCTTCGGTGGCTTCGACTTTTCCAATTATTTCCTGCCGTTGTCGTCCAACGTCACGGCAAGCTCGCTGGATGAGGCCCGCAAGCAGGGCGCGGTATTCGCCTATGGCAATTTCCTGACGGTGCTCATCAATTTCCTCATTCTCGCATGGATCATTTTCCTGATGGTAAAAGGCGTGAACAGCATGCGCCGCAGGCTGGCCAAGGAAAAGCCGGCAGAGCCGGAAGCGCCGCCCGCCGACGTCGCGCTGCTGACCGAAATCCGCGACCTGCTGGCGAAAAAATAAATCGGAAGCCGGCGAGTGCCCGAACCGGCCGCGCCGCGGCCGGGCTTCCATTTGCGCCGCGTGTCACGGCGCGGTAGCAACGGCGCTTAATTCGCCAGCCACCGATGGATTCGCCATGACACTGATCAAGGATCTGCGCAGCGAGGCGCGCATGGCGCCCGAAAGCGGCATCGTCGCCGTCGCCAATTACGGCCGCGGACGGGAGGGGCTGATCCCGCTGTGGGCGGGAGAGGGCGACCTGCCGACGCCGGAGTTCATCTCGCAGGCGGCAGCGCGCGGGCTGGTGGCGGGCGAGACCTTCTACACCTGGCAGCGTGGCATTCCGGAACTGCGCCAGGCGCTGGCGCGCTATCACGCCCGCCATTTCGGCAGGACATTCGCGCCGGAGGAGTTTCTGGTGACCGGCGGCGGCATGCAGGCGATCCAACTCGCGCTGCAGGCCACGGCGGGCGCGGGCGACGAAGTCATCTACCTGTCGCCGGCTTGGCCGAACTTTCCCGGCGCGGCGGGTGTCGCGGGCGTGAGGCCGGTTGCCGTCAGGCTGGACCAGACCGGCAACGGCTGGGCATGCGATGTCGCCAAGGTCGAGGCGGCGGTGACCGCTCGGACAAAGGCCATCTTCGTCAATTCGCCCTCGAACCCGACCGGATGGACCGCCGATCTGGACACGTTGCGGGCAATCCTCGACCTGGCGCGGCGCAAGAACCTCTGGATCATCGCCGACGAGATCTATGCTCTGTTCCACTACGGCGGCGTCAGGGCGCCGTCCTTCATGGACATCATGGAGGATGAAGACCGCATCCTGTTCGTCAACACCTTCTCCAAGAACTGGGCGATGACCGGCTGGCGCATCGGCTGGCTGCGCGTGCATCCGGCGCTGCAGCAGACATTCGAGAACCTGATCCAGTATTCGACCTCGGGCGTGGCGCAGTTCATGCAGCGCGGCGCGATTGCGGCGTTGGACGAGGGCGACGATTTCCTGGCGGCGCAGATCGAGCGCGCCAGCCAGGCGCGGGACATCGCCTGCGGCATTCTCGGCGCCACCGGACGTGCCAGGTTCAGCGTGCCGCAGGGCGCGTTCTATCTGTTCTTTTCGGTAGACGGTATTGCGGATTCGCGCGCCGCGGCCTTCGAGATCGTCGACCGCGCCAATGTCGGGCTGGCTCCCGGCACTGCCTTCGGAGAGGGCGGCGAAGCTTTTTTCAGGCTGTGTTTCCACCGCCGGCTCGACCAGGTCGAAGAGGCGGCGAACAGGCTGGCGGGGTGGATTAGAAAGCGCTGATCACCCGCCCGATTTCGGCACCAGCAGCGGAATGATGCGCTCGCTCTTGGCGATCGCGGGACGTCCGGTCGCGCCGTAGGAAATGCCGAGCGCGTCCCAGGTTTCGACCAGCGCGTCCCGCAGCGTCTCGATCAGGGCATCTGAATGGAACGGCGTCGGCGTGATGCGCAGGCGCTCGGTGCCGCGCGGCACCGTCGGGTAGTTGATCGGCTGGATGTATATGCCGTGGACGCCGAGCAGACGGTCGGTCGCCATCTTGCAGAGTTCCGGGTCGCCGACCAGCACCGGGACGATGTGAGTGGCGGACGGCATCACCGGCAGGCCCGCCGCGGCCAGAATGTCCTTAGTCCGCTCCGCCTGCCGCTTCTGCCCGTCGCGCTCGACCTGCGACTGCTTGAGGTGGCGGATCGAAACGGTTGCCGCTGCGGCAATTGCCGGCGGCAGCGCGGTGGTGAAGATGAAGCCCGGCGCATAGGAGCGCACCGCGTCCACGACCGCGCTGGAACCGGCGATGTAACCACCCAGTGTTCCGAACGCCTTGGCCAGCGTTCCCTCGATGATGTCGACGCGATCGGCGAGCCCTTCGCGCTCGGTGATGCCGCCGCCGCGAGGACCGTACATGCCGACGGCATGGACCTCGTCGATGTAGGTCATGGCGTTGTACTTCTCGGCCAACTCCACGATCTCGTCGATCGGGGCGATGTCGCCATCCATGGAATAGACGGATTCGAAGACGATCAGCTTGGCGCGCTCGCGGCCCGCCGCCTGAAGCAGGCTTTCGAGATGCGCCACGTCGTTGTGGCGGAAGATCTTCTTCTCGGCGCCCGACCGGCGCACGCCCTCGATCATCGAGGCGTGATTCAATTCGTCGGAAAGCACCAGGCAGTTCGGCAGCAGGCGGGCGATCGTGGAAATGGACGCTTCGTTGGACACGAAGCCCGAGGTGAAGACCAGCGCCGCATCCTTGCCGTGCAGGTCAGCGAGTTCCAGCTCCAGTTCGACCAGTGGGTGGTTGGTGCCGGAAATATTGCGCGTGCCGCCGGCGCCCGAGCCCATCTTGCGGGCGGTTTCCTGGAAGGCGGCGATCACGTCCGGGTGCTGTCCCATGCCGAGGTAGTCGTTGGAGCACCAGACTGTGATCTCCTGTTCCTGCCCGTTGGCGCGCCAGATGGCGCTCGGGAAGGAACCGGCGATCCGCTCCAGGTCCGCAAAGACGCGATAGCGACGTTCGGCATGAACCTGATCGATCGCTTCCTCGAAAAAACGCTGATAGTTCATTCTGGCTTCCCAAATTTGGAGGCGATCATAATCATTGCCGGATTTTGCGTCCATGACCGCCACAAGGTCAAAATGCCACGTCCTCCTCGCCCACAAACGAACATAAGCTTTTGGCTATTGCATTAACCTGAATCAATGGCCTTTTGGTCGAAGGTTAGTCGCGAGACACGGTTCCTGGCGCAGGCATGCCGACCTGAAAAGGCGCCTGCGGCTTGATGCGTGTTGCCAATGTTTGGGTCGCGTTTCACACAGTTCGTCAGGATCAGCGGAGATTTGCAATGAGCGTTCTGGTAACCGGCGGCGCCGGCTATATCGGCAGCCACATGGTGTGGGAGTTGCTCGACGCCGGCGAAGAGGTGGTCGTGCTCGACCGGCTGTCGACGGGGTTCGAATGGGCGGTCGCCCCGGAGGCGAGGCTGGTCGTCGGCGACGTGGCCGACGGCGATCTGGTCGGCTCGCTGATCCGGGAGCACGCGGTCGACGCCATCATCCATTTTGCGGGCTCGATCGTGGTTCCGGAATCGGTGGCCGACCCGCTCGGCTACTACGAGAACAACACCTGCAAGACCCGGGCGCTGATCGAGACCGCGGTGCGCGGCAACGTGCCCAACTTCATCTTCTCCTCGACCGCCGCCGTCTATGGCGCGGCGGGGCTGGAGCCGGTCCGCGAGGATGCACGGCTTGCGCCGGAATCACCCTATGGCTTGTCCAAGCTGATGAGCGAGTGGATGCTGCGCGACGCCGCGGCCTCGCATGGCTTTCGCTATACGGCGCTGCGCTACTTCAACGTCGCGGGCGCTGACCCGAAAGGCCGTACGGGCCAGTCGACGCCCGGCGCCACCCATCTGATCAAGGTCGCCAGCGAAACTGCGCTTGGCAAGCGGGCCTCCATGCAGGTTTTTGGCACCGATTATCCCACGCCCGACGGCACCTGTATGCGCGATTATATCCATGTCAGCGATCTGGTCGCGGCGCATCGCCTGGCCTTGCAGCGGCTGCGCGCCGGCGGCGGCAGCCTCGTCGCCAATTGCGGCTACAGCCATGGCTATTCGGTGCTCGAGGTGATCGAAAGCGTGCGCCGTGTCTTCGGCGGCGACTTCGACGTCCAGATCGGCGGCAGGCGTCCTGGCGACGCGGCGTCGGTCATCGCCAATTCCGAACTCGCCCGCAGCGAACTCGGCTGGGCGCCGGCCCATGACGATCTCGACGCCATCGTCGGCGATGCGCTATCCTGGGAAAGGAAACTCACCGGAAAGAACTCGGTGCGCAGCTGATCGGGTAGCGGCCTCCGGCGGCGTTCCGACGAGCGGGTTTCCGGGGGTTGGGGGCGAGGCATGGGACCACAAGTAGCGATCGACCTTGGGCGCATCGAGCGCAATGCGCGGACCATCGTGCAGCGCTGCGCCGAATCGGGCATCAAGGTCTTCGGCGTCACCAAGGGAACCTGCGGCATGCCGCAGGTGGCGCGCGCGATGCTGCGCGGCGGCGTCGCCGGCATTGCCGAATCGCGCTTTGAAAATATCAGACGGCTGCATGAAAGTGGCATCGACTGCCCGATAATGCTGCTGCGCAGCCCGCCGATCTCGCGCGTCGAGGAGGTAGTGCGGACTGTCGATATCAGCCTTCAGTCGGAACTCGCCATCATCGGCGAAATCTCGCGCATCGCCGAGCGCCTCGGCCGCGTCCACGGCATCATTGTCATGGTCGATCTCGGCGACCTACGCGAAGGCATCTGGCCGAACGACCTTCTGCCGACCGTGGAAAAAATCCTCGAGATGAAGGGTGTCAGGATCGCTGGTATCGGCACCAATTTGACCTGCTTCGGCGCGATAGTGCCAACCAAGGAAAATCTTGGCCAGCTGGTGGCGCATGCATACAAGATCGAGCGGCTCGCAGGCATCACCCTTGACTGGATTTCGGGCGGCAACTCGTCGTCGCTGCCCTTGGTGCTCAAAGGGCGCATGCCAGGGGGTATCAACAATCTGCGGATCGGCGAAGCCATATTGCAGGGCGGCATCGAGACTTTTCGCGACGAGCCTTGGCCGGGCCTCGAATACGACGCCTTCCGCCTTGCCGGCGAACTGATCGAAGTCAAGCTGAAGCCGTCCATGCCGATCGGCAGATCGGGCTTCGATGCCTTCGGCAACCGGCCGCTCTTCGTAGACGAGGGCGACCGGCTGCGCGGCATCGCCAATATCGGGCGCGAGGATGTCATCGTGGAAAGCCTCACCCCGATCAACAAGGGCGTACGGGTGCTTGGCGCGTCGAGCGATCACCTAGTGCTCGATGTCACGGACGCAGATCCCCCGCTCGCCGTCGGAGATCGCGTGAGCTTTCGGATGGGCTACGGGGCCTTGTTGACCACCATGACTTCCGAATACGTCGAGAAAGCACCAATGCACGATGTCGCGGATTCGTCCGGCCGCAAGATGGTCTCGATTGTGGCCGAGCCGAAATCGACGCCCATCCTGGCCAGCCACAATATCGGCTCGCGGCTTGAGGCCATGAATTACGATGTCGTCGAACTGGCCGACGTGGAGCGTCCACCCTCGGGCCTGATCCGGCTTCATTCGGGCAGCGACAGGCGCGTCGCCTATCAGGCTCTGGCGGCGGCTGCCCGCGTCACGCACTCGCTCGGCCTTATCTGGATAGACTCCATCGCGGCGCTTGTGCCCGAAACCGGCGATGATTCCGAAACGGCGGAGACATCGGTGCTCTCGCGCGTGCTCGGTCTCAGCGGCCGGCAAGGTGCGCTGCAGCCGCAGCTTTCCCCTGAAAACGTGGTTCTCGTGGGATTGCGCGAGGCTCACCCGGCCGAGGCGAAAATTCTCAAGGAGTCTCGCATCTCCGTATTCACCATGGCCGAGATCGACGGCTCCGGCATGCGCGATGTCATGCGCGAGGCGATCAGGATCGCATCGTCGGGAACGCGCGGCTTTCATGTCAGCTATTCGCCGACGGCGACGGAGATGCCCGGGTGGGCGCCGGGTTCGGGCGGAATGACGGTGAGGGAAACGCATCAGGCGATGGAGGCGATCGCGCTCAGCGGCCGCATGACGTCGATGGACATATCGCCGGTCACGGCCGAACTAGATCCCCGGATCGGTCATGAAACGGTTAACTTCGTGATGTCTGCTTTCGGGAAGCGAATCCTTTAAGCAGGCAGGGAACTCAGATTTGTGTTATTCGAGGGGTTGCGGTCGATCGTTCGGCTAAGGATTGGGAGTGCAGGGTATTAACGGTACCGAGATTTTGGAGCCGGCTGTGTTGAACGGCGTCGGCTGTTCAGATAACAATGTGCCGGCGCCGGGCATTGTTGCATGACACTTGTTCAGATGAAGATGCATCCCGAGCCGAGCATTATTGCATGAAACTCAGCAGCTTGCGTCTGCCCGCCCGATTTGCCCGTTATGCGGGAACCCTGCACGATTTCGGAGTTGCGACCGCCGCGTTCGTCCTGGCGTATCTGACTGTCCTCGGCGTGGCAGCCTTCGAGGTTCCTGGCAACGAGGAAAAGACACTCGGCTTCGTTGCGATATTCGGGGCATACTATTTCATCCTTTCATTGCATCGCGGCTCCTGGCGATATGTTTCGATCCCCGACCTGATCACCATCATCAAGGTCGCTTTCGCGACGACCGTGACATACACCGTCGCGTCGTTTCTGATGACGCGCGGAGCGAACGTGCCGCGCTCGGTTCCGATCCTGGCGGCGGTATTCTTGGTGACTGGGCTTGCGGGCTCGCGCCTGGCCTGCCGGCTTCTGGTGGAAAAAGTCCTCTGGCGCACGAGCCCGCTCGGACCGTCACCTCTGAATCGGCGCAACGTTCTCCTGTATGGGCTGAATGACAGCGCGGAGAGTTTCATTCGGGCAAGCCGCCGCGGCCAGAGCGAATACAACGTCGTCGGTATCATCGACGATAGCATCCTGAACCAGGCCAGGACGCTTCAGGGAGTAAGGGTGCTGGGCGCCTTCGCCGATACCGACAAGATCGCCAACCGGCTGGCGCGTAACGGCATGCGCGTTTCCGAAGTGATAGTCACCGAAACAGCCCCGAGCCGCCAGCACCTCGGTGAGATCGTCGAAAAGACGGCAAGGCTCGGCATCAAGACCTCGCGGATACCGGATGTCACCGAAACCGCACTGATCACCAGCCTATCGTTGCTGGAGCCGAAGGAGATCGAACTCGGCGATCTTCTCGACCGCCCCGAAGTTGTCGCCGACATATCGAGTATCGCTCGGCTCATCAACAACAAGACCGTTCTCGCGACCGGGGCCGGCGGTTCGATCGGTTCGGAGCTTTGCCGGCAGATCGCTCAGCTTGGACCGAAACTGCTGGTCATCACCGACAGTTCGGAATTCCATCTTTACATGCTCGATATGGAACTCCGGGAAAAGTACCGGGATTTGAAGATCAGCACGCGGCTGATGGATGTTCGCGACAACATACGGGTTTCGCGGCTGTTTGCTGAAATGCGGCCGGATGTGGTGTTTCACGCAGCCGCTCTTAAGCACGTCCCCCTGGCGGAAAGCAATCCGCTGGAGGCGATCAAAACCAATTTTCTCGGCACCAGAAATGTGGCCGATGCCGCCCTGGTCAATGAGGTGTCGAGCTTCGTGATGATCTCGACGGACAAGGCGGTCAACCCGACAAACGTGATGGGCGCCACCAAGAGAGCGGCCGAAGCTTACTGTCAGGCCCTGGACCTCAGCTCGACCAAGACTCGCTTCAAGACCGTCAGGTTCGGAAACGTTCTAGGCTCGAACGGATCGGTGGTACCGCGATTCCAGGAACAAATCCTTGCCGGCGGTCCGGTGACGGTTACTCACCCTGACATCGTGCGCTTTTTCATGACCATCCCGGAAGCGGTGCGGCTGGTGTTGAACGCTTCGGCCGAACACACCGGTGACCGTTTGCAGCAGCGCGGCAAGATAATGGTGCTCGACATGGGCGAACCTGTGAGGATCGTCGACCTCGCCGAACGCATGATGCAGCTCGCGGGCCTGAAGCCTTATGTCGACATCGACATCGTGTTTTCGGGGCTGCGACCGGGCGAGAAGCTGTTCGAGGAGCTTTTCGATCCTTCGGAAGTCCAGAACATGAAAACGGAAGACGGTTATGTGATTGCTTCGCCCCGCGTGACGGACAAGGTGCTGCTAGACAAGTCGATCACGGAACTTCAGAACGCGATAGTGCGTGAAGACCGCGGGCGGGCGCTCGAACTGCTGCTTCATATCGTTCCGGAGTACCGCAGCGCCAAGGCCATGCAGGAGCAAGCTGCCAAGGATATTGAGCGGGATTTCGGCGACGCCGCTCCCTATTCGTAAGCTCACCCGGGCACGGTGACTGCAAGAAGTCAGCCGTTCTTCCGTGTGGTCACAGACTACCATATGTTGGCGGCTTGATGCGCTTTGGTGCCGCGAGTCGGCAGTAGCAGGAGCATCGTACAGTCGCGATTGACAATGGCGGGTTTCGGAACAACGTGGATGGGAATTCGGGTGTCTCGACGCCGCGTTGCTGGCAAAGCACAAGGCGGTCTGCGAGAATGCGCTTCAGCGGTTGACCGCGGGGCTCAGCCCGAAAGATGTGGCTGCTGCGAATTCTTGGCGTGTGAATGAAGCGGGCGCCAAAATATAAGCTTTTTTGAGGGGCAGGGAGAGCTTGCAGCACCCACCAGACAGGCGATTGGGTGGCCGGTGGATTGCTGCAGGTGAGAACTTCTGGCTTCGAGCGCCAATCGTTGTATCCTGCCTGATGCCTACGGATATTTGTTACCGGATTTAAATAATGGCCGACGGAGGGACACGGCAGGAGCGACGTATGGGATTTGAGGACGAGGAGCAAGCCCTTCCAGCCGGAACGACGTTCACACCCTCGGTGCTGAAGGATTTCCGCTGCGATCTAGAGACGGATTGCAGATGCTCGCCCGAAATGCGCCCTACCTGCGAGTACAATGTTAAAACCCTGCCTGCGCGGAGCAGCGTCATATACAGGCACAGCTTGAGAATCGCGAAAAAAGCCGAAACGGCGAAAAAACCAAATAGGTTCTACGAGGTGACTTCGCCAATGGCTGTTCGCCTTTTGCTTCTGCTCCTCGCCTTCGCGGGGGCGGTCGTTGCCGTTACCTGGCATTTCGGCGAATGGATCCGGTACTCCATCCAGTAGGTTGCATGAAGCGCGCATTCGACATCGTACTTGCCGCCATCGGGATGGTGGTCGCGGCGCCGCTGATCCTGGCTGCAGTCGTGTTGATCCGGCTCAACTCGCCGGGTCCGGCGATTTTCCGCCAGACCCGCGTGGGGGTGAACGAAAAGCCTTTCACCTGCCTGAAGCTGCGCACCATGTACTACGGAACCGGGAACATGCCGAGCCATGAAGCCGGCGCGTCGTCGATCACGCCGGTGGGAACGCTTCTCCGGCGGTTCAAGTTCGACGAGTTGCCGCAACTGTGGAACGTGTTGGCGGGCGACATGAGTTTTGTCGGGCCACGACCATGCCTGCCTTCGCAGACGGCGCTGATCGCGGCGCGTAGGGCATACGGGCTTTATACGCTGCGTCCCGGTATTACCGGCGTGGCGCAAGTCGCGGGCGTGGACATGTCCGATCCGGAAAAGCTGGCGGCGCTAGATGCGACCTATCTGCATGATATGTCGCTTGCCGCCGACATAAGGCTGATCCTGGCGACGGCGCTAGGCTCCGGGCAGGGCGACCGGGTGAGGCCTGTGGAATAGCACCGGAGCGCGGGGGTTCAGCCGGGCGAGAGCGTCGCGGGTCCCTTGTCGACGAGAAGGCGCACGAACTGCGCGGTCACCGCATCCGCGCCGAACTGACCATTCCTGAACAACTCCAGCCCCGCACGACCCTGCCGGTCCAGCAATTCGGGATCGGCAAGATACGCGTCGATGGCGGCTATCATAGAGGCCGCCATTGCGTCGGGATCGCCCGGAGGCAACAGCGTTCCGCTCACGCCGTCATGGACGATTTCACGGCATCCCTGAAGGTCGGTGGCAAGACAGGGAACGGCACTCGCCGCAGCCTCGATCAGGATACGCGGGATGCCCTCGCCGTAGCGCGAAGGCAGGCAGACCAGGTCCACGTTGCGCAGAAGTTCGGGCATATCGTAGACCTCGCCCAGGAATTCAATGGCGCTTTCGCGCTCGAGCAGTTCAGGCGCGTAGCGGTCGGGATCGTGTGGCTCGACCATGCCCGCGACCAGGAATTCGACCTTGCTGTTCCCCGAGTAATGGCGCGCCGCCTCGACGAAGGCGTCTAGTCCCTTGGACTTCAGCAGTCTCGACGCAAACAGGATTTTCATAGACGGAGGCACCCGGCGATCGCTGGCCGGATAAAACCGCTCCGGATCGACGCCGGCGCCGCTGATGACCGTCGAATTGTGCCGGCCGATCAGCCCGCGATGCAGCCAGTCGTCCCGGTCCTCCGTCGTCTCGAAGGTGAAACGCACGCCTTCCCGCGACGAAAGAAACCGTATCGAGGTGTCCACTAGCGACCGCGCCAGGCGGTCGGCTGCCCTCTGCCGCGTGCTCGACGGCGACATCAGCCGCCCGAGACCGGGTATGGTGATCAGTATCCGCCGCGGTCCACTCCCCAACTTACGCGCCAGCACGGCGGCGAGCCCCGACAGGATCGCTGGCTTGAGCGTGATGAGGTGCACGGCATCCGGCTTTTCAGTCCTGAAGTGCCGCAGCGATCGGCGTACCAGCTTCAAGTCCAGAATCGGATGGAAGGAGAAGCGCTCGATCGGCACGTGCTCGTGGCGCCAGCCGGCCGACGGCTTGTCCATCGGGTTTCCTCCAGTGATGACGGTCACGTCCGCGCCAGTGTCCACAAGCCGCTCCACCACATGGAGGCGATGTCGTAGGAAATAATCGCTGTCATTGCATATGACAGTGATCCTGGTCATTCGCTGTTCTCCGGTGCTTTTGCGGCCTTTGGGTGGTGCGCATCCATCGCATAGTCAAGCGGAAAAGGCCTCCGCGTCCAAACAGCCGCCGGAAACCGCATCGATGAGCGGTTAGCGTGCTTTCAGCGATATGCTGTCCTTGGGGATTCCGGAGAGCGATTCGAGACGCCAACCGGGCGACAATTGCAGGGACAGGCGCGGCGCCTTCGCCAGCGACGCCGAAAGCGCTCCCAGCGCGCGCAGTCTGGAGCCACGGAAACGATAAGCGGCCGCGATTTCGAGATCCATATAGCTGTCGAGGCGGGCAAAGAGCGCACGGTCCAGCGCGTTCTGCCATTTCGCCCGTATGGCGGCGGCGGCAGGCTCAATCTGCTCGGGACGCTGCACGCGCTGCCTCTCGATCGCAACGGCTGCGACCGGAAGTATTTCGAGCGAAAAGCCCTTCAGAGCCAGCGACAGGAACCAGTCGACATCCTCGAAGCGCCTGAGCGTCTCATCCTGGAATCCGGCGGCGGCAACGGCTTTGGGCCCGTTCAGGATCACGCATGAGCCCGGCGAGAACCAGCATCCGGAGGCGAATGCGCGCGGCGCGGCGGCAGGACGGGGCCAGCGCAGGCGAGAGGCGTCGTGGTTGGCGGTGAAGTCAATCCAGCCGCAGCCGAAAATGGTTGTCTCCAGCGCGCCTTGGCGAAGCCTCTCCTGCGCGCTCTGCCAGCGCTCGGCTATACTGCCGCGGAGCAGGTAGTCGTCGCTGTCGAGGAAAGTAATCCAGTCGGTGCGCGCCTCGCGCATGCCTGTGTTGCGGGCGGCGGCCGGGCCGCGGTTGCCCTCATGGCGTATCAGGCGAATGTTCAGACGATGCGCCAGATCGGGGTCGATCGCCGAGGGGGCGGGCGAACCGTCGTCGACCACGATGACTGCTTCGGGCAGGGTGTCCTGGCCATCGATGCTTCGGAGCGCCCGGTCCAGTGTATCCGGGCGGCCATAGACCGGAATTATGAGCGTCAGTGGCACTTTCTGCATGATGAACTGCTAACAGAGAGCCAGATTGCGGGAAAGCTCAGCCACTGGACCGCGACTCGGAATCACGCCCGCTGCCAAAGACAAAAAACAGGCTGGTCAGTATTCCGACGATGAACAGCGAATCCGACAGATCATGGCCGATCATGTTGTTCAACAGACCGCTGAGGAAGAAGCTCGTCGCTATGCCTGCGGTCATCGCCAGACCATAGTCTCCCATTTCGTCACGGTTCTTGCGCCAAGCCAGGATAACCGGACCGAAGAGCATCATCGCAACGATCAGGGCGCCGGGAATGCCGTCGCGTACGGCATAGTTTAGAAAGACGTTGTGGAAATGCGAGTATGACAGGGTCGTCCCCGAGATCGCCCTGGTGCGCTCGATCATCAGCTCTTTGCTGTGACCCGGGCCGTGACCGAAGAACGGCGCTTCCGTAACCAGTTGCCAGCCGGCCTTCCAGACAGTCAGCCGCTGGCCGACTGATCCCGAGTAATCACCCTCTTCCATTATCTGCCCGTAGTCTTCGATCAGCAGTTCGACCCGGTCGCGGACGAAAGGCGTGGCAAACAGCCCGAAGGCCAGCAGTACTACTGAAAATACAGCCATCGACGGCAGTAGATAACGCCGCGCTATGTGATCACGATAGAACCAGATGCAGGCCGCCGGAACGACGATGAGTCCGGGCCAAAGGCCGCGTGTTCCCGATAGGATGATGCTGCCGACGGACGCGAGTGCGGCCAGCGCGAACAGCACACGCCACCCCCCATGCGCACGCTGGCTGGCCAGGAAAGTAATCGTGAGGGTGATGAAATTGGCAAGCGCGAAGGGATAGGCGTTACCGGCACCACCTTCGGCCCGCAGGCCAAATCCGAAGCTCTCTACCAGTGCGATCGCGAATGCCACATAGGCGCCGCCCATCGCCGCGAGTTCGACCGCGTCGCGAACGCCGGAGCGTTCCGAAACCGAAAGGCGGGAATAGATGGGCAGGAAGGCCAGATAGAGCGTGTTCTGCCCGATCTCGTATAAGGTCACGACGCCATTGTATGTAACCGCCCCGGCAAGCGCTTCGATTGCGAAAAAACCCGCGAAGATCAGTGCCACTATCCGCGCCTCGCGAACGCGCGACAGCGGAAAATCCCGTCTCAGGAGGCGCACGATCGCCCAGATGAACGCACCGCCGACCATGAAGCTGACGGCGCTGCCGATCACTGCGCCCCAGCCGGTGACGATCCCCATATAGAGGCGGTTCATCCTGTCCAGGGTCAGGCCGAAAATTGGTTGGGACACTATAATTTCAACCTCATGACCTCGACCTTCTGAAATCTCTTGCCACTTGCGTGAGACCGGGCCGGGGATTTTCAGTCCGCCGCCATCCATCTTCTGCTAGCGCCGAAGAATCGCAAATCTGCTCGGCAAACAGGCCCTGCCAGCCTTCGCTGCGCCCCGCAAGCCTTGCAGCCGTCTTGAGCAGGCTGGCTGGAACGGGCAGCAGACGCTCGGGCCTGCCCAGCCCGGCGCGGAACGCCGTGAATATCTCGGCTGTGCTCACCGGATCGCGATCGCCCGGCAGGTAGACCTGGCGGGTTTGCGTCATCTGGAGCAGGTCGACCACCGCCGCGGCAAGTGCCTCCACCGAGAGCAGCGATCGACGATTGCGAAGGGCTCCGAACGGTAGAGGGTAGGGAGTATCGGCCAGATGGAGCATCCTGGCGAGGTTTCCTTTCATGCCCGCCCCGTAAACCGGCGGCAGGCGAAGTATCGAAAGCCTGGAGGCGCTTGAGTCCGGAAAGTGCGTCAGCGCGGCGAGTTCCGCAACTCGCTTGGACCGCCCATAGGCGCAGGTCGGCTTGGCAGGCGTTTCCGACGTCAATATGCCGTCGAAACCGGCGCCGGCGACAGCACGGATAGACGACATGAGGAGAAACTGGCCCCCGACTCCCCGCGCCGCGGCTTCGGCAAATCGTGCAGTCAGTTCCGCATTCGCCCGCATAAATTCGGATTCCGGCGTTTCGGCCGAAGCATTGGTGAGACCTGCGCCATGCACGACGTGATCGACGCCATCGAGGACACGGTCGAACTCGTAGAGCGAAGCGGCGGGATGCGGAAGGATGGCACTCTCGACACCTTTCTCCCGATTGCCGACCGTTCGCGAGATCGCCCGAACGGAAAAACCGGCGTCGCGCAGATGCTGTACGACTCTTCCCCCGACGAACCCGCTTGCTCCCGTTACCGCGACCAGCATTCGCGAGGTTATTCCTCGCGGAAGGCGCGCGAGAACGAGTCGGCGAGCGGCTGGATGAGATATTCGACGAAAGTCCGTTCGCCCGTTCTGATGAAGGTTTCGACCGGCATGCCTGGATAGATCTGGTCGGCGCTAATCTCAGGAGGCAGGTTTTCGGTGATCTTCAGCCGAGCCGTATAGTAGGGCAAGCCATTGGCTTCATCGATCAGGCGGTCGGCCGATATGTAGAAGACGGTGCCCGGCACCTGCGGCGTGGTGCGGGCATTGAGCGCGGAAAAGAGCATGCTGGCTTCCTGGCCGATCCTCAGCAGGTCGATATCCTGGGGGCGCACTTGCGCCTCGATGATCAGTTCGCGAGTCGTCGGCAGCATCTGGATCACTGGCTCGCCCGGCCGGACCACGCTGCCCGGTGTGGTGTAGGCGGTCTTCACTATGATGCCGTCGGCGGGTGCACGGATGACCGTGCGCTCCAGTACCGATTGAGCCGCGCGTACCTGCTCTTCCAGGTCGGCGATCGATGCGCGAACGGTGTTGAGTTCTCCCACCGCCTGTTCGACCCGCGTGGTGGTCAGCCGTTCGGTCTGCTGGCGCGCTTCAACGATCTGGGTCGCCGAACTCGCTATCTGGGACTGAAGTGCGCCGACCTGGCCGATGAGTTCGGCCTCGCTGCGCAGCAGCGCCGTATACTCCGACCGGTTCGTCAGCCCCTGCGCCAGCAGTTCCTTCTTGCGGTTGACCTCCTCTCGCACGATGGCAAGCTGATCCACGCCCGCCTTTTTCTGGGCGTTCAGGCCTTCAATGGCTTCCTTGAGCGCGGCGACGCGCTGGGCGAGTATCTCAACTTCCGCCCTGTAGCGGGCAAGGCGGGCGGCGAACTCCTTCTGCTGCTCGCTCACGATCGCCAGATGTCCCATCTTGTTTCCCGGCGCCGAGAAGCTGTCGGGTATGGAAAAGTTTTCCACGCCGTCTCGCTCGGCCTCAAGCCGCCATCCTTTGGCTTGCTGGGCGACCATTTGCTTGACCAGGCGATTGAGCTGCGCTTCCGCGACCGTGGAGTCGAGCACTATAACCGGTTCGCCGGCGCGGACGCGTTCGCCCTCCCGGATACTGATCTCGCGGATAATTCCGCCCTCGAGGTGCTGGATGTTGATGTTCTGGCCGGCGGCTGCGACGATTCCGGGCGCGATAGCCGCGCCTGCGAGCGGCGCGGTAGCAGCCCAGAAGCCAAAGCCGCCGGCGAAACCCACGATGGTCAGATAGCCAGCCGCGGCAATCCTGCCGGTGCGTGTCGCCACCCGCTTGCGCCAGTCTTCTATTGTCTTCTCAGTCATTTCCCCTCCACGACCCGGCTTGAACACACCTGGGTCACCCGATCGAAACCCGCACCGACTCGCCGGTATCGCTGCGCGCTGGTGCAGGCTGCGCCTCGGGCGTTTTTTGCAGCCCTTGCGTCAGGCGCTGCAATACGTCCTTTGCGGGTCCATAGAGCTCGATCTGCCCGTCGCGCAACATCAGCACCCGGTCGCATTTGGCTGCAATCGATGGTTTGTGGGTGATGATCACGACGGTCCGCTTGCGCGCGCGCGCCTCGAGGATCGACTTCTCCAGCGCCTGCTCGCCTTCCGCATCCAGATTGGCGTTCGGTTCATCGAGGACGATGAGCTTGGGATCGCCGTAGAAAGCCCGGGCAAGGCCGATGCGCTGCTTTTCGCCGCCGGAGAGCCTCACTCCTATCGGGCCGATCTCGGTCGCGTAGCCTGCCTTCTGGCGCAGGATCATCTCATGAACCTGCGCGCGCTTCGCCGCCGCGACGATCTCCTCGTCGACCGCCTGCGGGTCGAACCGCGAGATGTTCTGGGCGATTGTGCCGGGAAACAGCTCTACCTCCTGAGGCAAATAGCCCAGATGGCTTCCAAGTTCGTCCGCATCCCAGTTTTTGATGTCGGCGCTGTCCAGGCGGATGACGCCGGATCGCGGAGCGATCGCGCCGACGATCAGCCGCGCCAGCGTCGATTTTCCCGCCTGGCTCGGTCCGATCAGCGCAACGGATTCGCCTGCCTCGATCTTGAAGCTGATGCGCTTGATGAGCGGCTGAGCGCCCGGATCGGCATCGGGAACGAAATAGATGAGCTGGTCGGCGGCAAGCGCGCCTTCCGGCTCAGGCAGAGACACATGTTCGCTCGCTCTGGCCGCAGTTCCGCGAGCCAGCGCTTTCAGCCGTTGCCAAGCTCGCTGAGCGTCGACGAACTGGCGCCAACCGCCGATGATCTGGTCGAGCGGCTGTAGGGCGCGCCCGGAGATGATGGAAGAGGCGAAGATCATGCCCGCTGTCATCTGCTCATCCAGCACCAGATAGGCGCCGATGCCGAGGATCGCGATCTGAAGGACCATCCGGATGGTGCGCGACAGACCGCTGTAGAAGGCATTGATCTTATTCACCCGATCCGATGCGGCAAGCGAGTCGGCAAACCGGCTCCCCCACAATTGGAGGATGTTCGAGGACATGCCGAGCGCCCTGACCGTCTCAAAGTTGCGGGCGAAAGATTGCGCGGAGTTCATCGTGGAAACCAGCGTTTCGCTCGCCACCCGGCCGCTGCGGCTGGTCGCCACCTGGTTGAGAATGGCGACCGCAATCATCAATACGGCACCGACAAGCGTGATAACGAAGAGCAGGGGATGAACGAAATAAAGAAGCACGATAAAGAGCGGTGCGAAGGGAACGTCGAAGAGAAAAAACAGCGCGCGTGAGGATACGAAGGCCCTGACCGTCGCAAGATCACGAAGCGGCTGGACATCGCCGAGACCCGCCCGGGGACCGTTCATCGACGCCAGGAACATGTCCGACCCGATCACCGTATCCAGTTTCGAGGCCACGCGGCTGGCATATTGCGCGCGAAAAACTTCGAGAAGCCCCAGAACAATCAGTGATGCGAGTGCAAAAAGGGAAACATAGACCAGCGTGTCCATGCTGGATGAAGGCAGCACGCGGTCATAGACCTGCAGCAGATACAGCGGAACGACAAGCAGAAGCACGTTCGCCGCCGCCGAGAAAAACCCGATCTCGACGATGCTCTTCAAGAAATACCGTTTAGTGTCAGCTGAAAACATCCCCACTCTCGCGTTTGCCCTGACTAGTGTAGACTTTTATCTATGCCACAAGCGAACCGCCTTGGGCAATGTGAGCGATTCCGGATCGGCTTCGATTGTAGCTTTGGAATCCGGCGGGTTTTCGTCGTCGGCGTTCGCATTGCCCTACTCACAACTGGCCAGCATCGTAGGAACAGACGATCGGCCTTTGGACCTGGGACACGCGATAGCTGCAGTGGCTCGGAACGGTGATTTAAGCAGCCAAAGATATCATTGTAAGTGGAGAACAAGTTAAAATTTAGCTGACGGCGCATGCTCTATTCCGAGCCAATCCCAATAACAGAAATTCAGACGAATGCAACGATTACCTTAGCCATTCCGGCTAGATATAAGTGTCATTGCTTGATGTAGGAGCGATCATAAAGCGGGCATAGAGATCCGTGTGGGGATCATATTGCAGTTGCGCTTGTGCTCGCCATGATTGAACGCTGCAATAGGCTTGCCTGCGAGAATGTTGCCGGTGAACAGGAACAGCGCCATGTCGGGACGGCTCACGTCCCGTAGGTTGCATGGGAGGAAGGGGCATCCGATCGGCGCAGTCACCGACAGCTATTTCGTCGGCCCGCGCCCGACATGCCCCGCGTTGTCAAGACCAACGCTTCGCGGCCACAGCAGCTTTTTGAATGTCAATTCAGAACGGGTGAACTCGTGGTCGAAAAACGGCCTCGATTTCGACAGCAAGGGGAAACGATGGGGTTGAGCAGGCGTGATGAGAATCGTGAAGATCCGTGCCAGTCTCGCCTTCTGCAGCATGACTAGCATTTCGACCGTCGCTGCAGGATCGCGCAAGGTGAAGACCAACTCCCAGCCAAAGGCATTTGGCAACTGGTCGACTTCGATCACCAAGTGCGTCACACCCCGCTCTCGCCATACGGCGTCATAGCGATCGAAGGGAATGTTCGGTTGAACAACTTCGTCGCCGAGCTTTGCCCGGATATCTCCGCCCATGATGCCGGCGACAACGGCCGGCCTGTTCTTGTCGAGATTGGCCACGACGGCCGAGCCTATGGGCGGCTCCTCCACAGCCCTTTGAAGTGGGTCCAGAGCGACATGTTGCGGGGGAGCCGGCAGACGTAGGGCCGGACGCCTCCGAGGTTCGGTCGCCGAAACAATTTGTGGCTTTGCGGCCAGCTTGATGTCTCTCCAAAGCGCTGGCAACGCACCGATGCTACGGCGCTTCGCGAAGGACACAAAGGCCAACCCAAGCCGATAGCTGTGGGAGGCACGCAGCTGCATGTTCTCCAGCGCGAGTTTGCGATTTGCGTTCTCGAGATCAGAAAGATATTTCTCGATCCTTCTCGAATCTTCGTTCAAATCGACGCTGGACATTAAGCCCCCCATGGCGCGGCCGCTACGGCGCCGCTTTGCCTTAGACTTTCCTGCGGACAGCCACGTCGTTGTACATCATCGACTGGAAGGCAAAGAAGACGAATTCCCAGCCGTTGGCGATGCAGAATTCGTTCACTGCGCGAGCAACGCCGCAACGGCTCATCGAAGCCGGCGACCAAGTCGTGTAGTCGTTGAACACAAGAAGCCCGCCCGGCTTTACTTTGGATACGGCCGCCGTGATGTCTTTCTTGACCCCCTCGTAAGAGTGATCGCCGTCGATGTAGATCCAGTCGAAGTGGCCGTCCGGCATCGCAGACAGGTTGGTGGCGGAGTCGCCTTCATGAACGGTTATGATGCCGTTCCTTAATCCCGTTTCTATGTTCGATGGAATGATGCGCGACGTGTCGATCTCGAACAGGTGCAGTTCCTTGGGCGTGCAGGTCGAAAGGAGGTAATTTGCGAACGCACCCTGATCGGTGCCGACTTCCGCCACGACTGCATTGGCCGGCAGGAGCTTGACCATTTCCATCCGGTTCTGGATGAGGCGGCACCTGTCCAGCAAATGCTGGGGCATTTCCGGTGCCCGGTCGAAATACTGGATCTTGGCTCTGGAGACCGCCTGGACGGCCTGACCAAATTGCCTCCGCTTGACCTCGGCATTTTGCACGAGGTTGGCTTGGGCTTGTTTTGGATTCCTCAAGGGCTCACCTATGTCGTCGGTTCGGGTTCGTAAAGGTTGAAGTCGCAGGACGAGCGTACTAAGAGACGCTCTCTTGCAGAAAGCCGTCGGAAATTCAAGCTGAGACAACCATGAACGTTTTGGTATACGCAAACGTCAATCTCAATTTGATTGACGGCTCCACTATCTGGGTCCAGAGCCTATCAGAAATCCTCTCTGAGCATTTGAACTGTTCAGTCACGGTTTTAAGCCGCGATCCGCTCATCGGAACCGGAGTGGTGCCGGCTCTGCAGAAACTCACCAATGTCAGGATAGTCACTTACACCGAGTTCCCAGACATTTCGGCGCTGCATCCCAAACCCGGCGACCGGTATGGCATAGAAAAGATCGTCAAGCGCCTAGATGCGCAAGACGGGCTCGACCGAATCATCGTACGGGATTCCGAAGTCGCGCTCACCATCGCCCGAGTAGTCGCCCTTCGTGGGCGCCTTTGGACCTACATGCTGGACACCCCGGCGCTGGACGCGCTCGCCGATCGCTCGGTCATCGGCGAGCTCGTCGACAAGACGGGCCATATTTTTGTTCAATCAGATGCGCAACGGGCATTGCTGGAAGCAGTTTTCCCGGCAGCTTGTAACAAGACCAGCCTGCTGCCGCCGATGATCAAGCCGGTCCAGGTGGACGTCTCCTGGTCGGAGGTCAGGGACGAGTCCGCGCCTGTTCGGTTCGTCTATTCAGGAAAGTATTCGAAGGACTGGAATGTCGAGGCCTTCTTCGACATCCCGGCGGTTTGCGCCGCAAACGACATTCAGGCGACAGTCACCATGGCCGGCGACAAGGTGCATAACGAAAAGTCAGACACGGGCTTTCGCAATCGCATCCTCGAAAAGCTCAAGAACACGCCCGGCGTTCGCTGGCTTGGCGCGCTGGATCGCGAAGCCGCCATGGTCGCCTCGGTGGGACACGATCTCGGCCTGTGCTGGCGAACGGAGGCGCTGAATGATTCGCTAGAGATTTCGACCAAATTCCTCGAGTTTGCCAGCGTCGGCATACCTTCGGTGGTCAACCGCACGGCCGCCTACGAATACCTTCTCGGCGAGGATTATCCCTTTTTCGCCGAAGGAATGAAGGATGTGATCGCGGCGGCCCGCAGCGTGAAGACTGATCCAGGCCTTCATGCACGCATGCGACGCAGGTGCCTCGAACTTGCCCACGAATTCTCCTATGCGCAAATTGCGGAACGCTTGCGATATGCTTTGTTGATTAGTGAGCGGCGGACGCCAGCCGCCGTCGGCAACAAAAAGAAGGTTCTAGTCGCCACCCACGATCCCAAGTTCCTGGACCTGGCGTTGAGGCGGCTTCGCGAAACAGGAGCATACGATATCGAGCACGATCGCTGGCACACGACCAACACGCACGATCCAGCCCGAAGCTCAGCATTGCTTACAGACGCGGATATCATTTTCTGCGAGTGGTGCACGGGACAGGCGGTCTGGTACAGCCGCCATAAGCGCCTGGATCAGAAGCTGTTCGTGAGGCTGCATCGATTCGAGGCATTCCGGAATTTTCCACGCGAGGTGGCCGGCGGCGCATTGGACGGCGTCATCGTCGTCAGCGATTACTTCCGCAACATCTGCGTTAAGGATTTTGGCTGGCCAGCGGACAAAATTATCGTCCTGCCGCAGTATTGCGTTGCCGAACAGTTGCGCCGGCCGAAGCACCCGGGCGCAGAGCGCACGCTTGGGTTCGTCGGCATAAACGGCTTCCACCACAAGCGTTTCGACAGGGCGGTCGACATTCTTCGCCGGGTGCGCAGGCATGCGCCCGAATTTCGCTTGCGCATACGGTCGGCAATGCCTTGGGAGTTCACCTGGATATGGCAGGACAACCACGACGAACGCAGCAAATTCGAGCGAACCTTCCACGAAATCCACGAGGATCCCGACCTGCGCGACGCGATCATATTCGATCGTCCCGGCGCGAACATGGCCGAATGGTATCGCAATGTCCGTTTCATCATATCAACTTCCGAGAGCGAGGGGTGTCATACGTCGGTCGCCGAAGGCATCTGCTCCGGCGCAGTGCCAATCGTTATCGACTGGCCAGGGGCAAAGTCGGTCTATGGCAGCGACTGCGTCTATAGCGACGTGAACGCAATGGCCGACGCGATTTTGACGCAATATGCAGCGAACGAAAGTTCCGTCGAAGAGCTTCAGCAGCGGGGTGCGCGCGAATTCGATATTGCGCGGACCGTATCGCAACTGGAACATTGGTTCGGCTAAGTGTTTGCCGCCAAAAATCGCGTACTGGCCTCAATTTTGCACCATGGCGACCTGCACCAGATCTTCTCGCACATACTCCTCTGGGGAGATCGGCTGAAAGCATAATACCTAATACAACGATTGATCGACTGTCGGGGCCGGGAAAGATTTGTCGGCACCGGCGATTCTGGTCACATAACAGTTGCAAAGATGGCGCAAGTCTCTCTCTGTTCGATCGATTGTTTGAATTCGTCTAAGGTCAGTTGACAATCGGCGGCTGTGATCTCATAGGAAGCAACGCGCGGAAGAGGCTTTGATTTGAAGGTTGCAACAGTTTTTGGAACTCGGCCCGAAGCCATAAAGATGGCTCCGGTCGTCACTGCGTTGCGCGCCCACAAAGGTTTTGAAACACTTGTCTGTGTGTCAGGGCAGCATCGCAGCATGCTCGACCAGGTGCTGACCATGTTCGATATTCATGCCGATGTAGACATGAACATTATAACGCCTGGACAAACTTTGACCGATATTACCGTCCGCGTGCTCAGGGGCATGGAAATGGTCATACGTGATCATAAGCCGGATCTGGTTCTTGTGCATGGAGATACGACCACGGCGATGGCTGCGGCGATGGCTGCGTTTTACCACCAGGTGCCCGTCGGCCATGTCGAAGCGGGATTGAGAACACGTGATGTCATGCGCCCTTGGCCAGAGGAAATGAACCGCTGCATGATCGACGTGGTGGGCAAGTGGCTATTCGCTCCGACCGAACTGTCGCGCCAGGCGCTGCTCGATGAGCAGATTGCGCCCGAACGGATCGTGGTCACCGGCAACACTGTGATCGACGCGCTGCTGATGGCGACCGACTTATTAAATAACAACCCCGCGCAGTTGCAGAGTTTTGCGGAGCAGTTCGCTTTTCTTGACCCAGCCAAGCGGCTGATCCTGGTCACCGGTCATCGCCGTGAAAGCTTCGGCGACGGTCTGCGGCAGATGTGCGACGGGCTGGCGGTGCTGGCGCGCCGCGGCGACGTGCAACTGGTCTATCCGGTTCATCTCAACCAGAACGTCCAGCAAGCGGTTCGTGAGGCTTTGTCCGGCTTGGACGATATCTTCCTGATAGAGCCGCTCGAATACATGCCATTCCTTTATCTGATGAAGCGGGCCTATATCGTGATCACGGACTCCGGTGGTATTCAGGAGGAGGCTCCGGCTCTGGGTAAGCCGGTCCTGGTCACGCGTGACGTTACCGAGCGTCCCGAAGCCGTGGCCGCCGGCACAGCAAAGCTGGTTGGCACCGATCCTCAGCGCATTGTTGCGGAGGCAACCGCGTTGCTCGATTCCGCCGATCTCTACCGTCGCGTCAGCGCGATAAAGAACCCTTATGGCGACGGAAACGCCGCCAACAGAATTGTGGAGACTCTTGCCAGTGCCTATTCCGTTTGAGACGGTTTCCGTAGTCGGTCTCGGCTATATTGGCCTGCCGACCGCAGCCACCCTCGCTAGCCGTGGCATCCAGGTCCTAGGCGTGGACGTCAGTCTGAAGGCCGTCAATGCGATAAACGAGGCACGCGCCCATTTCAGTGAGCCGGACCTGGATGGACTCGTTCAGTCCGCCGTCGCTAGCGGCCGGCTCAGGGCTTATACCGAACCGCAGCCTGCCGATGCGTTCATCATCGCGGTGCCGACTCCGATCCAGCACGACAAGTCGCCCGATATGACCTATGTCGAAAATGCGACGCGAGCGGTGGCCAAGGTACTAAAGGAAGGCGACTTGGTCATATTGGAATCCACGAGCCCTGTAGGCACCACCGAGTGGATGGCGGGGCTGATCCGCGAGGAAAGGCCGGACTTGGTGGCGGCCGGCGGCGGCGTCCACGATCTGAAAATCTCGATGGCGTACTGCCCCGAGCGCATCCTGCCCGGGCGTATGGTCTTCGAACTCGTCGAGAACGACCGCATCGTGGGAGGCGTGACGCCTGGCTGCGCGGCGAGGGCCAAAGCCCTCTACGCCAGTTTTGTGCGCGGCAATATATTCGAGACCTCGTCTGGAGTAGCGGAGTTGGTCAAGCTGATCGAAAACGCCTATCGCGACGTCAACATTGCCTTCGCCAATGAAGTAGCAAACGTTTGCCAGCGGATGGGACTCGATGCGTGGGAGGCAATTTCGCTCGCCAACAAACATCCGCGGGTGACCATCCTGAACCCTGGGCCTGGCGTAGGCGGTCACTGCATCGCCGTCGATCCATGGTTCCTCATTGACCAGCATCCCAAACATACGCCGCTGATGAAAGCCGCGCGTGAAGTCAACGACGGGCGCCCGCATACGGTCATTGCGAGGGTTGCGGAGGTCGCAACCAAAATCGGCTCAAGGAAGGTCTGCTGTCTCGGTCTCGCGTACAAGCCCGACGTGGACGATCTTCGCGAGAGTCCGGCTATGGAAATAGCGGTTCATCTCGCTAAGCATGGCTACGACGTCCGCGTTTGCGAACCTCACGTGGAAGACATGCCTTCGGCGCTGGAAACAGTTGGCGCCAGCCTTCAGGATTTTGGACCGGCGATAGCTGACAGCGATATCGTCGTGCTTCTCGTCGGTCACACGGCGTTTAAGGATATTGACCCGGCCAGCCTCGAAGGAAAGACGGTCATCGACTGCGTCGGTCTATGGCGGTGATCTAGACGCGCCGGTTGCCTCAGCAACTCGGCGCATCCGCCCACTCCGTCCGGGGCGGGCGAAATTGCGCGGGAAACCAGGCTCATCGCCTGGTTTCCACACTCAAACAAAAATAAAGTCGTCCGCTGCGATAGCCGCCCCATTGGCAATGAAGGCGAGTTGGATCGCGGCTCCGGCGCCCGAGCCGTCGGCGTCCCAATATATCCTGTCGGTAGTTTGGTTGTAGAACAACGTCTCGTTGGCCGTAGTCGCTCTCGTGCCGATCTCAAACATCACTCCGGCCACCGCTAGCGAACCGGTGCCGACACCGGGACCGAAACCGGCGTTGTCCATCTGAATGATGTCATTGCCCAGACTCATATCCGCGATTCGATCGCCGGCCTCGGCGATGTTGTTGAAGACGAAAGTGTCGTTGCCGCCATAGCCCCAGAGTTGGTCAACGCCGCCGCGCCCGTTGACGATGTTGGCTCCCGCATTGCCGTAGACGTTGTTCACGTGCTCGGATCCAGACAGGTTGACAGCAACCACGGCAGCGGCATCCGCCGCCCTCAGCGCTTCCACTTCCGACGTCAGCGACAAGGCGAAACTTGCGGTGGTGTAGACTGTATCCGCGCCCTGGCCTCGCGCCTCGGCGACGACATCCCTGGCATCGTCCACGTAGTGGCGGTCATCGCCCAGCCCACCCGTCGACGTGTCGGCGCCAATGCCTCCCTTGAGCCGGTAGTGGCCGTTCCCGCCCGAAAGCGTGTCGCCCCCAGCCTCTCCATAGAGCAGGTCGTCGCCGATGCAAAGATCTGGTCGTTGTCGGCGCCGCCGTACAGCTTATCGATGCCGCCGTCGCCGTGAAGCTGGTCAACTCCCCCTGGCCGAAATGCGTGTCGTCGCCGCCGCGCCCTGCCAGAACGTTCACCCCGGCGTTGCCGTAGATCAAGTTGACCATATCGGAGCCGGTCAGATCGATCGCCGTAGTGGCGCCGGCATTGATGGTATCCAGCCGCTCGACCTCGGCTGTGGCCGTCAGGGCGAAACTGGCTCTGGCGTACACGATGTCCGTACCCCCGCCGGCGGCTTCCACAACCACATCGGCGCGCCCATCTACATAGTAAGTATCGTTTCCGAGTTCTCCCGAAAGCGTGTCGCCGGAGCGGCCGCCCTCAAGCCGGTCGTTGCCATTCCCGCCATAAAGACTGTCGACGCCTTCGGCGCCATTCAGAAAGTCGTTGTCCTCACCGCCATAGATTCGGTCGTCGCCCGCTTGCCCGTAAAGGTTGTCGACGCCTTCGGCGCCATTCAGCGTATCGTTGCCTCCGCCGCCGAAGATCAAGTCGTTGCCACCGCGGCCGAAAAGAGTGTTTACCCCTTCATTGCCGTGGATCGATTGCGAAAAACGATTGCCAACCAGCGTCATCGTGGATGTACCGGTAGCCGCGCATGAGCGACTACAATCCGGTCAAGGTGCTGCGCATCGACCGATGTGGCTGCAGCCGATCTTTTACCAGTTGGCAGCCTTTCCGGTCCACAGGCCGAAAGCCGCACATCCCAGTCCATCGACCGATCGCATGGGATCGACCAGATCGGGCCTTGCCACCTGCACCGTTGCGCACAGTGGCCAGTTGAAAAGTATCTTGTAGTCGGTGGCATTTGCACGCACGACGACGGCCGAGCCAGGCGGGAGGCTCTCCGGCATCTGGCTTGCCAGCTTGTCATTGATGTCCTTGAGCGGAACGAACTTTTTGCCTGCGATCTTCGTCAGGCGCGAGGCCCTCGTCTTCTGCCATCGAACGATTTCGGCCTTGACGTTGCTCAGAAAATCAGCCGCCGGTACGATTTGCGCTATATTTTTTTGGTATAGTTCTTCAATTTTGATAAGTTCTTTGCTCGGCTCCTTGGTGGCACTGGCAAAAGACACGTAGCTGACGTAGGACAACACAACGACGGCCGCCAAGACGCCGCCGCCGATGAATCCGGGACTCAATCTGCCGCCCTTGTCCGGCATTGACCTCGGCGCTGACTCCTCAGCGGCCTTTACCCCGCCGAACTCCGCATTCTTCGGTTCGGGCACAGGCTTCGTCACGCCGGCCGTCGCGGCTTTGTCATCGTCGATCACCTCCTCCAGCGCTGCGCGAAAGGCGGTCGCAGTTTCAGGAGGGATGGCATGGGCGCTATTGGCCAGCAGCGCTTCGTTGGCCGAGCGCAGCTTTTTATAAACGGCCTCGCGCGCAATAAGGTCTCCGGCCGCCAGTGAACCGGTCGCGTTGCGGATGATCGTTCGATATTTTTGTTTTTGGGCAGAGATCGCCAAGGTTGAGGCTCCATGAAACCGGTAAGTCGCAAACAGATGCCGGATTGTCCACCGTTGCACCTTTGGGGCAGAGTACGACTACCCCCCCCGCTCCATGAGATGCAGCACGTCACCCAACGCAACCGGGATAAATGATGATGTGAGAAGATGCTCGTCACCATAGAAGGTTCGGATATAGGATTCCAGCAGGCGCAGAAAGACGCGCGCGGTCTTCGTGTTCGCAACGACGAACGGGAAAATCGGCTGCGAACGCCACGGAAGCCGCACGCCGTGACCTGGTTCGAGCGACCCGATATCGTTTTTGCCCAGATTGGCGGCTAAGGCTGCAGGGTCAGCCTCCGTGCTGCCAGTCATCTCTGCGATGACCAAGGGCGCGTTCAGCCATGCCTGGATCTCGCGCGCCCGTAGAAATGCAGCGACCTGAGCATAACGACGAATGTATCCGCCTCGATGACTCTCCGCGGAAAAGCCAAGCCGGCGATTGGTGGCGGCGCCGAGAGCGCTCTGCAGTTTACTGCATTCGCCTGTCCAATTGACGACGTGAAAATGAACGTCACAGCGGGCGGCGATCCGGTCGAGTCTTTCCAGTACCTTCGATGCGTGGGCGAGGAATGACGAGGCATCGCCCGCCAGTAAGAGACACGGCCGGTCCGACCGGGTCGGCGGCGGCTCCATCCATTCAATTTCCTGCGGGAGAAGTTCCTCGCTTTCAGCCAAGGGGATGGCAGTTTCGCCCCACTCAACGAGTCGCTGGTAATCCTGAATGCAGTAAGCGCCCTGCAGGCGCTGTGGCAGCGGTGCGTCGAAAGCCTCGACATTGGCGGCCTCCCGGAAGCGCGCACAGGCCGTGGCGCGCTCGTCGCGCTGCATCGCCAGCAGGCCTTCGCCTAGTAGCGCTGCGGAGAATGCGCCGAGCCTGGAACTGAGGTCTGCCACAGTTCCTTGCAGGTCTGCCAGATAACCGTGGTTACCTGTGATAGCGTGCTGCCGAAGGCATTCCCAGATATAGGCGATGGCGATGCGATCGGTTAAGCCAGCCTTGGGCAGTGCCGGCCCGTCCAGCAACGTTTTCAGCATGGCCAAGGTCGCAGCCGATGCCGAGGAAGGCAGGCTCATCAGCGCTTGCTCGATGCGCTGGAGGTCGGAGGCGCCGATATCGCCGGCCGGCCAGGCGAGCATTTCATGCAATCTCTTGCCGACTTCATTCCAATCGCGTCGCGCAAGGGCGGCGATGGCTGCATCGATGTCAGCCCCCCTTCCTCGCGGCACTCCTGTCATGCTGGCCGCCTCCGATGCCACCTCGCTGAGTTCGAACCTGGTGAATGCCTGAGAGGCGTCAGCGAATGGCTTGAGTTCGACAGAGAGTGCATGAACGCCGTCCGGAACGGCAAAGGAGAAGCGTGTCTGGCGCACTGCGTTGGGTCGATGGCCTCCCGCGATATAGCTGAAGTTGGCATCGTTGGTGCCCGGCATGAAGCCTTTATGGTTTTCCTTGAGCGGGCGTCCGAGCTCATCGAATAACTGGAAGGAGGCGATCGAGGCGCGGGCGGCGATATGGTGCTTTAACGAATCCCCCTGAACCTTCTTCGAGGTGACGAAGAGCTCAAACGCCTGACCTGGCCGAACCTTCTTCTCGACAGGCGGTGGAGGAGGGGGCAACGGCTCCGCGCCCGCCGTTTTGCCAGGCAGTTCGACCGGTGCGGCTGTCGTCATTGCCTGTGAGACGATCTTGCGTTGCACCGAGAGCTGGTATTTCGAAATGGCTTCTTCGATCTCCCCGACGAACTGCATCTTGCCGCGATTGAGCACGAGACCGCGGCTGCAGAAGTTACGCAGAAGGCCCACAGAGTGCGATGCCAGCACCACAATGCCGGAATTATGCATGCGCTCCATCAGGCGATTGCGTGCCCGTTGCGAAAAAGCAGCGTCGCCGACGCCTATGACCTCGTCGATCAGCAGGATGTCTGAAGGTATCGAGGTGGCGAAAGCAAAGCCGAGCCGGGCTCGCATGCCAGCCGAATAGGTCTTGACCGGCAGCCCGAGAAAGCCACCCAACTCGGTGAACTCGGCAATGTCTTCACGGATTTCGGCCGCATAGGAGCGGGGCAGATCGTGAAGCGCGGCCAGCCTTTCGAGATTGTCGAAGCCCGAAAGATTGATGTCCATTCCAACAGCCGTGTTAAACAGCGTGATAACGCGGCCTGTCGTTTCGACCGACCCTTTCGCGACCGGCAGCAGCCCGCCCATGGCCTTCAGAAGCGTGGACTTGCCCGAACCGTTGCCCCCGAGCAGCGCCAGGCGCTCGCCGTCTTTAATCTCGATGGTGACCTCGTCGAGGGCTCGCACAAACCGCTGGCCACGGAATTCCGTGATCCGTCCCCCGACGGATGCGAAGTCAACTTTCGCATCGTCTTGTCCCTGATGTCGCTGCGGCAAAGGATAATCCATGCATACCGCTCGCATGGAAATACCGGGAGGGCTACTGCTCATAATTTGAAGATCATCCAGTTCCGCGCGATACCGAACAGGCAAACCGACACGCCGACAAGAAACAACGTCAGCGAACACGCATAGACATAGGAAATTATCTCGGGCGCATGGCCCAAGGCGGGTTCCCTCACAATGGAAATGAGATGCGTGAACGGGTTTGCGTTTGCGATGAAATTGCGAATTTCCCCCCTTTCTCCCGGGTACCAGAAGATCGGCGTTGCGAAGAAAAGAATGCCCATGACGGCGTTAACCGCCTCCGAAAGATCGGGAAAGAAAGCGCTGATCACCATGAATGTGAGCGCCACGGCAAAGACGAAGACGATCGCGACAAGCAACCCAGGAATGAGAAGTAACGATGCAAGCGTCAATGTAGATGGATGAAGTACCAGAAACCCGAAATATATGACAATCGCGAATAAGAATCGCACGGACTGATCGATGAAAAAACGAAATATGCAAGCTATGAACGGTACCTTGCCATTTTCTATCATAGCCTTGTTGCGCGACAATATTCCATACCCTGAGGTAACAGCGTTGGAATAGAAACTGAATATCGGCAAGCCGAGAGCGACATAGCCGAAATATTCGCTTGAGCCGGAGGCGATGCTCGGTCCAAGAACCAGGAAAATCACTGTGGCGCGAAGCAGGGCCTGGAGCGTGTAGAAGAGGAGCCCGAACCGTGTGCGGTGCAGCGGGCCAAAGGCGTCATGGTATCCGAACAGGGTCCAAAATCGCCAAGCTAAAAGCGATTTCTTAAAATCCGTGACGACATATTCCAATTGAACGTAATCCTGCCTGCCGTCGACGCGCGGGTTACCGCTCCTATCCGGAGTCAGATTCATTAATGCGCAATCAGTTCTCGCCCGCACATGTGCCAAATTGAAGGCGCAGGAGCGAGCAGCAAGTTCCTGCGTATTGCGGTTGCCGGATACACAAGAACCCGATACGTGACAAGCCCTTGCCCTTCGGGACGCCGCTGGACAAGGGCTCAGTATGCCGATACGAACCCGCCCGCATCCGTCCGTGAAGGCAAATGACCCCCCGCAAGATCATATTCGCCTCGGCTCACCGGTTTAAGCCAACCTTGCGGCTCGGCACTTCCTACTTGGCAGAGGCTTTCGCGAAGCGTGGATGGGAGGTGCTGTTCATTGAACAGCCGACGTCGCTTTTTCATATGATCCATCCCGCAAAGTCCCGGATCGCGACAGACAAATTCAAGAAAGCGGCGCGGACGATTTGGCAAGGCAATCCCATGGTCCTTGCCGAACCGGTCAGCCTGCTCAACGTCGTTTCACTGATCCCGCATGTGAATGTTCCTGCGTTCCGAAGCAGTGCCACGCTCGAACATTGGTGGCGGATGACGTTTCCGTCGGTGACCAGGGAAATCCGCGAAAGAGGCTTTGCCAACGCTTCGGCGCTTGTGTTCGATAGTCCGTTCTTTTTTCCGCTCGCTCGCGCGACCGAAACTCCCTCGGTCTACCGCTATGCGGATCGGATGAGGGAATTCTCAGAAGTTACACCGGCCATGCGCCTGCTTGAAGAGCGGATATTTAGGGAAGCCGACCTCGTCTTTTACACCTCGAAAGCGCTGGAAAACGATCTGGCAGACAGAAAAGGGCCTGTACTTCACCTGCCGAACGGCGTCGACATCGATGCCTACGGCAACCGGCCGCCCGAACCGGCCGAATTGTCGACGATCCCGGAGCCCAGGGTCATCTACAGCGGCACGATCGGCCGCTGGTTCGACGCCGGCCTGATTCGCGCAGCGGCCCGGGAATTGGATCAAATTCAGTTCGTTTTGCTCGGCAACCTGCCTCCGGAGCGCACGAAACTGGCGGACATACCCAATGTGCATCTTCTGGGCGAAAAATCGTTCGAGCGCGTCCCGGAATTCCTGCTCCATTGTCAGGCGGCGATCATTCCGTTCGACGTAGACGGCATGCCGGATCTCGTCGGCGCCATCAATCCGCTGAAACTGTACGAGTACTGCGCCGCCGGACTGCCGGTGGTCACCTACGTTTCGGAGGAAATCGCAGCCGGTGGCGCACCGGTCGACTTCTATAGGTCCAAACGGGATTTCATCGAGCTGATCCGCGATGCAATTCGCGCCGATTCGACAGAGAAGCGCCAGGCCCGCAAGGCTTGGGCGGCGACGGCCTCATGGGACTTGCGCGCAGCGGAACTCGAACGCACGCTCGCACGGATCTGACCATTCCGGGCAAATTTTCGCCCGCCGTCATTTCTTTTATCCACGGGGTCGCGGACGGGCCCAGAATTGACCGCCTTAAACAGAAGGAAGGTGGTCATGGAAGAATCAGGCAATCTCAAGCTTCCCTACATAATGCCCTCACAGGCGCAAAAGCATGTCACCCATAACGATGCGATCCGCACGCTCGACGCGCTCGTGCAGCTTTCAGTTCTCGACCGCGACCTCTCGACGCCGCCGGGCGTCGCCGCGGAAGGGGATCGCCACATTGTCGGGCCAGGCGCAGATGGGGCGTGGAGCGGCCGCGACGGCGAAATCGCGGCATGGCAGGACGGCGGCTGGAGCTTCTTCGCGCCGCGGCCGGGCTGGCTGGCCTGGCTTGCGGACGAGGCACGCCTACTGGTGTTCGACGGCGGCGTATGGGCCGAACTCGACACCTATCTTGATGCCGTGACCATGCTCGGCATCAATGCGATGGCGAACGAGACCAACCGGCTCGTCGTCAGAGGCGCGGCCTCGCTCTTCGACAGCGAGTCTGGGGACCATCGGCTCAAGATCAACAAGGCGGCGCCCGCGGACACAGCCTCGCTGATTTTTCAGACCGGCTATGCCGGCCGGGCCGAGATCGGGCTTGCCAATGACGACGCGCTGCACGTCAAGGTTTCGAACGATGGCGAGATCTGGACGGATGCTATGCGGGTGACAGGCGAAGGCCGGGTGCTGCTGCCCGCCGTCGCAACTCCGATGCAGCCGGAACAGGCGGTGGCCATGCGCGACGTCCGAGAACGGCTGATCGCCGACCGCATTTACTACGTCCGTCCTGACGGAAGCGACGGCAATGACGGGCAGTCGGGTGCGACCGAAGGTGCTTTCGCCACGATCGGCAAGGCGGTCGCGGTCGTTCGCGGCATCATCGACCTTGGGCCGCATCACGTCACGATCCAACTGGCGGACGGCACCTATGAGGAGTCAATAGCCCTTTTGGCCCCGCATGTCGGCTCCGGCACGATCACGATCGCAGGCAATCCGGCTTCACCGGGAAACACGGTGATGGCTGGAGCCGCGGGCGTCAGAACCATCGTGCTTGAAAACGCGGCCGCGCTGTCGATCCGCGACTTCGAGCTGCGTGGCAACGGACAGGCGGCGACTTTCGTGGCGAAGAACGCCTGTCTAACCGTCCGATCGGGCATGAGCTTCGGTTCCGCCGTAACGGCCCAGCTCTACGCGCAGGACAACGGCGTCATCGACGCGACCGGCGCCGCCTATTCGATCGTCGGCGGATCGGGCCGCCATCTGCTGGCGATCACCGGATCGGTGGTGAACGCGCTGAACTGCACGGTCACGATTTCTGGCGCGCCAAGCTTCAGCACGGCCTTTGCGCAGGCCAATCGCGCCGGCGTCGTCAATGCCAACGGCTCGTTGTTTTTGGGCTTGGCCACCGGCAAGCGCTACGACCTGGCGACGAACGGAGTGGTCTATACCAGCGGCGGCGGCGCGAATTTCCTGCCGGGCAATGCGGCTGGCACGGCGGCCTCTGGAGGGCAGTATGTGTAGGCCTCGATCTTAGATCGCCTTCAGAAGACATACTCTCTTTTCACCACATCCATCATGATCGAGGCCCGCAATTTCGCTGGCCTCGATCTTCCATCCTGTTTCTGCACGAAGTCTGCGATCGCAAACCGCTACATCGGATGGCCGACAAAGCGTCGGCGCTCAACGATCCTGCCGCACTTCCCATAAACCCCCGGTCGCTCCGGCCGTATCCCCACGCCGCCAGCGATCCAGCACTTCGTTCATCGTCCGATCCTGCGCGACACCGACGATTAGCGCAAGCTGCCGGCAATGGATCTCGTGATAATGCCGGGAGCTCGGCGCGCCAAACACATTGTAGGCCGACCATTCCCCCAAGTCGTATAGGTGGAGCGTGTCGCTAGCTGCAGCAACTCCGTACTCGAACAGTTCGCGCGCTTCAGCGCTTCCCGTGCGAAGGTGCGCGTCATACAGCCCCAACAACGCAAACAGCATCCCGTTCAATACGCGCGGTCGCTCGCAATCCACATCGGCGAATTTATGATACCACCATCGCTTGGGACCAAGCTTCTCGGTCAGACCATCCTGTTCAACGGTCCGGTAGAAGGCCTGAAGAGCCGACAATCCGCAGTCGAGATAGCGGTTGTCGCCAGTCGCGTCGTGAGTCCGCAGCATGAGCTGAATGGCCTGTCCTTGCGCATGCGCGCACCGCCATCCCGGTCTGGTTCCGTAGAAGGAAGGATAGGCGTAGCGCCAAACAGAATATCCGTCGCGGCGGTCGAAATTGTCCAACAGCCAGTTGGCGCAATTGATCATGGCGTCGGCCGCACCGATATTGGAAGCCAAACCGTCGGCAGTTCGCAGGTCGCGGCCTTCGTCCCAGGAATAGGAGAGTATGACCTGAGGCCGGTCGGGATTGATCCTGTTCCAATAGTCCAGCCCTTTGTCCGCCACGGCGACGATCGACCGCTGGGGGCCGACATGCTGGCCCTGGATGACGCCGTAGACACTGACGGGGATGCCCATGTCGTCCAGGTAAAGGGACGCGGCCGGCTTTTTCGCACCGGCTGCCTTGTCTGGGGGTTTAGTCACTGCAAGATTCCTTACCTTGGTGTAGTCCCGGACAGCTCTCTGCGGGACTTCGCTTTTTGGCCAGCCTTGACCGGCTTCCTCATGGCACCTCCTGGTCCGATGTCGAACCTCGTCCTTCAGGGCAGATGCCGGCTGTATTCGGCAAGCGTCTCTGCTTGCATGTCCGCGATCGCCGCCATCAGGCGGGCCGCAAGGGCATCCCGGTCGCGGATGCTCTCGGTGGTCTTGGCGACGATGGTTTCTGCGCTCGCTTCGGCGCCGTCGAAGCAGGAATCGGCCAGACCGAACATCTCGAACAGGCCGGGCGTCTTGTGGCCGTGCTCCTTGAAATAAATGCCGACGGCAGGGCAGCCGGAAAGCTTCGAGAAGATGGCGGCATGAAAGCGGCTGGTGACGGTGGCTGCGCCGGTCGCCAGATCGTGGATCATCGCGTGAGCGTTCGCCGGCTTGTTGATCAGGATGCGCCGGCCCGGAAACTGGGCGCCGAGATCCTCCGCGAGCAAGCGGGTGGGCCTGTCGTCAGCCTCGCACTGTATGAACAGTCGCAGGTCATTTCCCGATTGGAGCAAAAGCCGGCCAATGTCGCGATAGAGGCTATAGGAGTTCGAGGCAGCGTAGCCTTGGGCCTCAAGCACGGTGATCCGCTGCTGCGAGGCCTCGTTGCCGACGCGCATGCCGAACCCGTCGAGCCGCATCACGACGCTGACGAGCTTGCGGTCGACCTTGTCGGGCGGCGGCGTGAAAGGACGGTCCGACTCCAGGAAGAAGGCGGGATCGAGCAGGACCTTCGGGCGCGGCAGATCGAGCGCGGCTACAACATCAGCCGATGACACGTCGCGCGCCGAAAGAACCTCGGCGGCTGCATGCAATCTCCTCATCATGTCGCGGCCGAAGGCGCTGTTGAACGGCCCGAAGGTGGTCGGCAGGACTACGATCCGCTTGCCCTGCTTGGCCGCCAGGAGAAGCGGGAACAGCCGATCCAGAAGCCGCCAGTCGTCGCCGGGGCGGCCAAGCGAAAAGAGATGTTCTCCGCCACCATAAAAAACGCTCTTTGCGTCGGCGATGCCGTAATCGGCAAGGATTGACCTGCGCATGGACGACGATGCTTGCAAAGCCTTTTTGAGAAAACCGTTGGGACCGTCGGCGCTTCGTGCAAGACGAAGCTGCTTCTCGTGCAGTTGCATGTCGGGATGCAGTTCGCGAGTGTAACGCCACATGGGCCGTCCCGACTCCGGCATGGGCGACACGATCGTTGCGCCGCCTTGCATGCCAGCCTTTCTCGCTAGGCTTATCCCTCCCAAGGTCACCGCGCCGTCGCCCACATTGTTGCTGAAGAACCCGTAGAGAAAGGCGCAGTCTGGCTCCGGCGGTTTTTCCGCTGCTTCGATCTCGGCGCCGGAGCTGTTCCGTTCCGCCAGGATGTCTTGGTAGAGCCCGGCGACAGCCCGGCCCAGCACCTTCCAGTCCCGATTCTCAACGACCCATTGGCGGGATTGTGCGCCTAGACGGATGCGCAGGGTCGGATCATCGATCACACGCCGCAACGCCTCGGCCAGCGAAAGCACGTTGCCCTTTTCAAAGACGAGGCCGGTCTCAACGTCGGCGACCATCTCCGCCAATGCGGCGACGCTGGAAACGACGACGCATTTTTCCATCGCCATGGCTTCCAAGGGCTTCAAAGGCGACACCATTTCGCAGACCGGCAGGGGCAACCGTGGAAACGGTGCAATCGCAACGAGCGAATAATATTTCTCCACCTCATGATGGGGTACCCGGCCCGTGAAGATGACGTGATCTATCAAGTCGAGCTGGCGGGCCAATTCCTGCAGTGCCTCAAGGGCATCGCCGTCGCCTACAATCAGCAGTTTGACGTTGCGATAACCCTGGTCGACGAGCATGCGGATTGCGCACAGCAGGTCGTCCAGCCCTTCATAGTGCACGATCGAGCCGACATAGCCTATGACGACGTCCTCGTCGTTGAGGCCGAGCCTTCGGGCCGTCTCCGAGTCGGCAGGCCTCGGTACGAAGCGGTCCGTGTGTACGCCGTTCGGAACGACAGCGATCTTCCCGGCATCGACGCCTCGGCTGATCAGTTCCAGCTTGAGCGCTTCCGTCACGCAAATGACGCGGTCGGCATTCGTGCAGGCTTCCGTTTCCATCCGGGCAGCCTGCCGAAATAGGTCGCTTTCCATATAGGCCGGTTCCCGCGAGGCGCGGGTCAGTTCCCAAAGGCCGCGGACTTCATACACGCTCTTCAGGCCGAAGCGTTTCGCGAGCGACGTCGCCGCCACGCCATTGATGAAGTTCGAGGCGCCGTGCAGGATTGCCGGGCGCTCGTCCCGGATCAGCGGCACATGCGCCAGTATGTTGGCTTTCAGATAGTCGATGATCGGCAGCTTGCCGAAACCGCGTTCCGGGTCGATCAGCCGATGGTAGCGAATTCCGTCGATGTCGTCGAACTGGGCAACGTCCATGGCCGCGTCCATGTCGGGGCGGTCATGGGGAAAACCGAGGCGCGTGACAGCTGAAACATGGAAACCATGCTCCGCTATACCGGTCAAAAGCCCGTGTGTTCGCGTTGCATAGCCAACCGAAACCAGCGGCAGCGAATTGTCGAGCAGGTGGAGCACACGATCGCTGCGAACGTTATCGAGCGGCTCCAGATATTCCGGTTTCGGCATCGCAAAGCCGTAGCGCAGAAGCACCGTGTTCTGCTCCGCCCGGTCCACCAAGGCTTTCATGGCCACGGTCCTGGCCGACGCCTTCAGGTGCAGCAACTCCTCGAAATAGCCATTCGCCATGCGCTGGCGCGCATAAGCTTGGATGATATGCGCATCGCGGCTGCCCATCTCGACCGCCTTTACGGCGTGTGCCTGGGCCTTTAGCGGGTCTCTGGTCGCGACCGCCTTGTACAGAGCTTCGATCGCAGCCAACCGATCCCCGTCCGACCATCGAGCCGTAGCCGACTCTACGAAAGGAACGTCGATATCGAGCGCCAGGCAATGATCGATTGATGCCTCGACAATGTCGGGCGCCTTGCTGCCAGCAAGATACGCAAGGAGCGCGAGCGCGCCCCGATCCCGTTCCCCATCGTCCGCGGTCCAGAACAGCGCCTCCCGTGCCTGCGTCGCGTCACCTCGATGCAATTGCCTGAAAATGAGCGCTGCAAGACGCGGGTTGCGATGCCGGATGGTCTGGAACCAGGCGGGGAGATTGGTCTGTTCATTCATCGCGGCCAATATGCAGCTTTCCGTCGGGCGGGCAAGCAAGCTGGGCCTTGAACCTCGGCTGTCGCCGAATCATGCAGCGGCATTACGGCCGGTACCGCAGGGCAGGAGGGGGCGCCCCTCGATCGCCATGGGACGGCGGGCAGCGGGGTATTGGCCGGTTATCGGTCAATGTTCCGGCCGCACCGATATCCATTCCTAACAACAAAAAGGCGGGAGCGGCATGCCGCTCCCGCCAGCTGGGATCTGACGATTTCGATCAGGTGACGAGGAAATCGTTGTTGGTAAGCGCGAGGCCCCCGGCGAGGTCAGCGAACAGGAAGTTTCCGCCAGCAGCGTTGCCGTTGCTGTCATACCAGGCTCTCCCCGAATCGCTTTCATAGATGATGCGGTCGTCGGCGTCTTGTGCGGCGCCGGTGACATTGATGCGGAACGCGCCGGCCGCCAGCACACCCAGCCCAAGCGCCGTGAAGATGGCGTTGTCGAGGTGGAACGTGTCCGCCGCCACATTGTAGTCCGTGATGGTGTCGACGTTCGTGGCCCCCAGGGCCGTGTTGAACACGAAGATATCGTTGCCGCCATTGCCGGTGATCGTGTCGTTGCCCTCTCGTGCCGAGAAGGCGTTGTTGCCGTTGTTGCCGACGATGATGTTGTTCAAGCCGTTGCCGGTGGTGGTGATGTTCCCGGCTCCGCTCAGTGTTATGTTTTCAATGAACTGGGCGGCAAAAGACTTGCTTACGCTGGTGAACACCAGATCGGTGCCTGCGCCGTTGGCCTCGAAGACCTGGTCGCCGGCATTGTCGATGTAGTAGGTGTCGTTGCCAAGTCCGCCGCTCATGGAGTCGGCGCCGCCGCGGCCGTCAATGCCATTGTTGCCGTTGTTGCCGGTGATGGTGTTGTTGAGGTTGTTGCCGATGGCATTGATGTTGCCGGCGCCGGTCATCACCATGTTTTCCACGAACTGCGTCGCGACCGAGAAGTTGACCGAGTGCAGAACGGTATCGATGCCGGTGCCCGCTCCGTTTGCCTCGAACACCTGGTCGGCGAGGTTGTCGACGTAATACGTGTCGTTGCCGTTGCCGCCGGTCATGCTGTCGACGCCGCCGCGCCCGTCAATGGCGTTGTTGCCGGCATTGCCGGTGATGGTGTTGTTGAGGTTGTTGGCCACGGCATTTATGTTGCCGCCACCGAGCATGATCATGTTCTCGACGAACTGGCTCGCAACCGAGAAGTTCACGTAGTGGTACACGGTGTCGATGCCAGTGCCCGCCCCGTTGGCCTCGAAGACCTGGTCGCCGATGGAGTCGACATAATAGGTGTCGTTGCCGTCGCCGCCGGTCATGCTGTCGTTGCCGCCGCGGCCGTTTATCACGTTGGCCAGAGCGTCACCGGTGATCGTATCTGCAACCTCTGTGCCGATCACGTTCTCGACAGTTGCGATCGTCCATACCGGCCAGCCGGCGCCCAGGATGGTGTAGGTTCCAGCCCCGAGATCTACCGTCGCACCGGCAAATGACGTCGGGCTCAGGTCCAGCGTGTCGTTGCCGTCGCCGCCGGTGATATCGTCGCCGTAGCGGCCGTCGAGGACCACGAACCGATCATGGCCGCCATTGCCGTGCAGCGTCTGCGTGCCAAACGTGCCGGTCAGCACGTCGTTCGCCTGCGTGCCTTGCACCGTCTCAATGCTTGAAAGTGTCCATACCGGCCAGCCGGCGCCCAGGATAGTATAGGTTCCAGCATCGAGATCTACCGTCGCACCGGCAAATGACGTCGCGCTCAAATCGAGCGTGTCGGTCCCGGTTCCGCCGGTGATGTCGTCGCCGAAGCGGCCGTCGAGGACTATGAAGGTGTCGTCGCCGCCATTGCCGTGCAGCGTCTGCGTGCCATACGTGCCGATCAGCACGTCGTTCGCTTGGGTTCCGAATACCGTTTCCACGCTTACAATGGTGTTCGGGCCGCCGAACGATGGATTGAAGTCCCAGGTGCCGGTGTCGAGATTCACCGTCGCGCCGCGACTGGTGACGTTACCGAGATCCAGCGTGTCGGTTCCGCTGCCGCCGTCGACATTGTCGCCGAACTCGCCTTCGAGAACCTGGATGAGGTCGTTGCCGTTGCCGCCGTTGACATTGTCGGTGCCGAAGCCGCCCCGGAGGGTGTCGTCGCCATCGCCGCCATTAAGCGTATCGGTGCCGATGCCGCCGATGAGTACGTTGTTTGCCTGATTGCCGGTTATGGTGTCGTTACCACTGCCGCCAGTGACGTTCTCGATCAGCGACGCCGTGTTGCCGCCAAAAAGCAGGGCATTGTAGACGTTGGCCCGCGCAAAATTGCCGCCACCGAGATTGGCGAGCTGTGCGGAAGAGAGCGTCGACCAACCGCCTGGCGTCAGATCGATATTGAGGTTGGTGGAATAGTTCGACAGATCGTATGTGTCTGTCCCGTTACCATCCCAGATGGTCAGGAAAACCCGGTTCCCGCCTGGCGTACCCTGAACGACGCCGTTGATCGACATCGCGCCGGTCGTCGGGTCCCACGAATAGTTAGTGTTGCCGGCGTTGGCGGTATAGTCTGCGCCATAGAGGTACTGAAGCGCCTGGATATCCATCATCATGAACGTCTGGGCGAAGCCCCATTGTTCGTTCGTGTACCCTGTCGTCGGTCCGCCTATATAGGATCGGTAGCTCATGACGGTGAATTCCATTCCGTCACGATCGGCCGGCATGACGACCGTGCCGCCGCCGAGATTGTGCGTGTGTTTCAGGCCGAGGGCATGGCCAAGCTCGTGAATGTGGGTAATCCACGCGTAGTTGCCCATGACGGGATTGCGATAATCGTTGCTCGTGCCGGCATAGTCGTTGCCGAACCACACGTCGCCGCCATCCGAGCGCTGGTCGAGGCGTGGGAAGTCGGCAACGCGAGCCGTGCCAAGATTCCCGCCGTCGAACAGGTTCGTCTCCGCAACGTTGATGTCTCCACTCGTGCCGAAGGCGTTCAGATCGGTAAACGCGAGATTGGTGAAGGACGCCACGGACCCGTAAGTGAATCCGTTGCTACCGAGCGCCGCCGCCCAATCGCCGAGGATAGATCGTACAGCGGTGCGCTGCTCGAAGCTAACTTGGGCGAAGCCGCTGATGGTATGCGAATAGGCGCCGTATACTCCGAAATCATTAGGAAAGCTGTAGGTTACGGGAGTGCCGGTCCAGCGCACGCCGTCGGGATCGCCGTAAAGCAGAGCGTCAATGTACACATTGCCGGATTTGGAAACACCTGCGACCGTACCTTCGAAATCCCCAGCCGCACTCGGCGCGTGGGATGCCTGATAGCTGCCGGCCGCGCAGCCAGGGCAGCAGCAGGCGCCAGGAGGTAGACTTCCTGCCTCGATGTTTATTTCCGTTGAGGTCGACCCGGGCGCACTCCACTGCAAATCGGCGAGAGCCGCAGCGCTGCTCTGCAAATCAGTAAGAGCCGCGCTGTTCCTGGCTGCCGCGTCCCCCGATTGAATATTCAACTCAATTGCGGTCGCATCCGCATCCATCGAACCGAATTCGAGCTCGAGCCCATTGGTCGTTCGGCCGAGTCTCGAGGGGGCGTTTGCACTCTCGAGAATATCGGGCAAGCGCTCCTGCGTCGTCCCTGGTTGTTCGCCGAAGAGATCATCGTCCCCCAGGCCTGATTCAACCCCGAAAGCGACGAATTGATTGTGAAGTTCGTCAGACATAATCGATCTCCCAATGGCTGGACCCTGGTCCGCGCCATTCTCGTGCTTGATTTGGATTGCCCCACAAAAAGATTGCGAAATTTCTATTGTTATTATTTTTTTGCAAACTCACTGCATGATAGTACATTGGTAGCGGATATGGAAGGGTGTTTTTGTGCCACTGCTATTCGTCGCAGCAACACGATGTCCGACAGGGAGGTACTATGTCCTAGAACAGATCGTCGCGTTTTCTTTGGCCTTGGTAAGCACTTGCGCACTTCCAGTTGTGCCGCCATCGGTAGCTGGAAGTTTGGTTGCACCAGTAGAAGAACGCCGGGATAGCCACGCAAATGGAGAGGGCTTCGCGTTGACATCAGATATGCCCCCGCCGCCGGATTATGACCGTGTGATGGAGGAGGAGTACGACGCCGCCGTGAGAGAAGGCACCAATTCGGCCCTGATCCGCTTCATCGCTCGTCACCCCGACCATCCCCTCGCGGACCGGGCGCGAAGCCTGCTCTCGGGTCGGGACAAGCCAGACAAAGGCGTGTCTCCGACGGACCCGGACGCCGACGTTTATGCAGCTTTTGATAGAGCCCGGAGGGAAAATACGGTCGCAGCGTTCAGGAACTTCATAGCTTTGCATCCCCACCATCCCCTCACCGCCGAGGCGAGAAGGCAAATGACCAGACTTCGGGCACTGCCGGAATCGCGGCAATGACAGTGTCGCCGCCGTGGCTCCCTCGGCTTGTAGTAAGGCGGGCCGGCCACTCACCAGTTCTTAGATAGCCAATTCTTAGATAGTAGAGCCGGAATTCGTAAAAAAAGGGCGGGAGCGGCATGCCGCTCCCGCCAGCTGGGATCTGACGATTTCGATCAGGTGACGAGGAAATCGTTGTTGGTAAGCGCGAGGCCCCCGGCGAGGTCAGCGAACAGGAAGTTTCCGCCAGCAGCGTTGCCGTTGCTGTCATACCAGACTCTCCCCGAATCGCTTTCATAGATGATGCGGTCGTCGGCGTCTTGTGCGGCGCCGGTGACATTGATGCGGAACGCGCCGGCCGCCAGCACACCCAGCCCAAGCGCCGTGAAGATGGCGTTGTCGAGGTGGAACGTGTCCGCCGCCACATTGTAGTCCGTGATGGTGTCGACGTTCGTGGCCCCCAGGGCCGTGTTGAACACGAAGATATCGTTGCCGCCATTGCCGGTGATCGTGTCGTTGCCCTCTCGTGCCGAGAAGGCGTTGTTGCCGTTGTTGCCGACGATGATGTTGTTCAAGCCGTTGCCGGTGGTGGTGATGTTCCCGGCTCCGCTCAGTGTTATGTTTTCAATGAACTGGGCGGCAAAAGACTTGCTTACGCTGGTGAACACCAGATCGGTGCCTGCGCCGTTGGCCTCGAAGACCTGGTCGCCGGCATTGTCGATGTAGTAGGTGTCGTTGCCAAGTCCGCCGCTCATGGAGTCGGCGCCGCCGCGGCCGTCAATGCCATTGTTGCCGTTGTTGCCGGTGATGGTGTTGTTGAGGTTGTTGCCGATGGCATTGATGTTGCCGGCGCCGGTCATCACCATGTTTTCGACGAACTGCGTCGCGACCGAGAAGTTGACCGAGTGCAGAACGGTATCGATGCCGGTGCCCGCTCCGTTTGCCTCGAACACATTGTCGGCGAGGTTGTCGACAAAATATGTGTCGTTGCCGTTGCCGCCGGTCATGTTGTCGACGCCGCCGCGCCCGTCGATGGCGTTGTTGCCGGCGTTGCCGGTAATGGTGTTGTTGAGGTTGTTGGCCACGGCATTGATGTTGCCGCCGCCGAGCAGAACCATGTTTTCCACGAACTGCGCGGCGACGGAATAGCTCACCGACGTGCGCACAGTGTCGTTGCCGGTGCCCACTCCGTTGGCCTCGAAGACCTGGTCGCCGAAGGCGTCGACGAAATAGGTGTCGTTGCCGTCGCCGCCGGTCATGCTGTCGTTTCCGCCGCGGCCGTTTATTACGTTGGCCTGGGCGTCGCCGGTGATCGTATCGTCCAACGCTCCACCAAAGACGTTTTCGATACCGGTCACCGAGTTAAGGGGACCGAACGCAAAGCCGGAATCGAACACCTGGAGCGTGCCGGCCGCGAGATTGATCACGATGCTCTGGTTGATGTAGTCCAGGTCGTAAAGGTCTATTCCAGTGCCGCCGTCGACATCATCGGCGAACTGGCCGTCCAGTACCCTGACAATGTCGTTGCCGGCGCCGGCGTCGACCGTATCGGTGCTGAAGCCGCCTTCGATCGTGTCGTTGCCGTCGAGACCGTTCAGAATGTTGCCGCCGCCCGAGCCGATGATGATGTCGTCGTTGTTGGTGCCGATCAGATTTTCGAAACTAACCATCACCTCGTCCTGACCACCGGCGGTGGCCAATCCGGCGTTCAAATCGAAGGTGGCGCCCACGACAAAGCCTGAGGCCCCGCTCCAGTCGATCGTGTCGTTGCCCGAGCCGCCGTCGTGCACGTCGTCATTGATCGGTGAGACGACGATCAAGGTGTCGTTGCCGTTGCCGCCGAAGTACTCCTTGATGGAACCGGATTCAGTGATCGTGTCGTTGCCGTCATGGCCGAATACCTGGCTTGCGCCTCCGTCGGCGGTGAATACGTCGTCGAAAATGGTGCCGATTTGTTTGGATTCCGGCGTGTAGACGGCCGGATTGTTGACGAAGTCGCGCGTGTCGAGGATTTCCATCCGCACGCCGCCCGTCGCGTCGAGCGACTCCCAGGTCACCGCGAAACGGCCGTCGCCGAGATCCGTGATCGACGGCTCGGTACCCGGGCCGGAGAACGTAAAGGTGCCGAGCGCGGTGCCCGCCGCATTCACATGCGTGACTTCCATCGTGTTAGCTTCGTCATTGTCGAGGACGATGACGAAGCTGCCGTCGGCGAGGCCGGAAACGACCGATTCGTTGTTGTTGTTGGTGAGGGTGCCAGCGGTGGACCCTGCAAGACCCGAGGCGATCTGGGTGCCGGCTGCGTTGAACATGGAATAGGCCACGTCCGTATCGCTGCCGTCGCGATCCGTGTAGGAGACCACGAAACCGCCACCGGCAAGCGCAGTGACCGAAGCTTCGTTATCGTTGAAGCCGTCGCCATCCGTGCTTGCAATCGGCGTCACCGCGAGAACGTTGCCACCGGCAGGGTTGACTATGCGAATGATAATGCGGTTGTCGCCTGCCTCGTTATTGGTGCCCGTGATCACATAATTGCCGTTGGTCAGGACGGCAACATCAGGATCGGTGTCCCCGCCGGCGAAGGCGATAAGGCTGATCTGCGCGCCGACCGTGTTGGTCGACGGATCATAGATCCTGCCGACGATCGTCGGGCCCGTGCCGGTATCCTGCTGATAGACGACCAGGGCGGAGGTGGCGCTCGATACGGCGACGTGCGGCTGACTGAAGAAGGGCGCGCCCGCGGCGGCGTCGCTCTGAATCGTGACAGAACTGGTTGACCCACCGGTCGCATTGTACTGCTCGAGCCTCAGGCTCGTCCCGAACGCGCCTTCATTATCCTGGTAGACCATCAGGAAACCGCCGTTCGGCAGCGCGGCAAGGTCGGAATTGTTCTCGCCGTCGACGAAGAAGTTTTGGTTCAGCCGGATCGGCCCGCCGACGGCATTGCCGAGTGGATCGAAGATCTGGCCGACGATATCTTCACCGGCTGTGTCGCCGGGGGCGGTGTCATCCGTGGTCGACCAGGAGACGAGTATGTTGCCGTTGGCGAGCTGGATGATGTCGGGATCTTGCGGGTTGGACGTCAGAGTGACGTTGAATTCTTCGAGCCAGGTGACTGGAATGTTAGGCATGGTACGTCTCTCCAAAATGGATGTTTCCCTGACACGCCCAATGCGCATCACGGTTATTTCGAGTGACTGGTCCTACTAAGTTGTAGGCAGAGAATGCCAATGTAAAAGTGCGAATCTTTTACAGATATTTGCGCTGCGCTTGCTGCGCTATGGATTCTCGAACTGCCCTCCTTGCATGGCGAACGCTCAAATGTCCCGAGCAACCGGATACAACCATTCTTCTGAACGATATAACCCACGCTGTCAGAACTAACTCCGTTCAAACTCTTAACCTGAAAGCGCTTCTTTCTACCCATTAATCTCAAGTTGATCAGGCAGCTCGTCGCTTTTATTTGGGTTGGAGCGCAAGTATATTGATACATTATCGAGGTGGAGTCAAATCTTATTGAAAAACATATCGGGCGCTTCTTGTTTGCCAGCTAGGTCAGGACTCACAGCCAGAAGATGATGTTGCTGCGATAGCGATGGCGCTCATGAAGGCTTGTTGGCGGCATCATACCGATACGGTCGGCCGCGCTTGTGCATGGACGTCAAGGCTGGGCAGCCAACGTATCCAGTTGGACAGCTTGAAAACCTGGCCTTGCGGATCGGATTTCGATTCAATCGCCCGGGTGATTTGCGGGGGGCAGGAGATGCCGGGACAGGCGGGTTCTGGAACGTTGACGAGCGATATGCCCGGCTGAGCGAGGCGGCGATCACGTACAACTGCGGCGCTGGCACGTTGCAGGACAGGTAGGCCGATGGGCTAAGATGGGGGATTACGCCACTGTGGCAGACCTGCGTGAGGTGACGTGCGTTACAGCCAAAGGTTGCCCGGCCTGGTCAGGCGCCGCAATGTAGGCAAAAGATGTGAGGGACTTTTGGGCGCCTGCAGATGTTTGCCGCATCTGAGGGGAGGGTGACTGCATGTAAGCAGCCGAGCTAATGAGAACGAAGCCTTCTCTCCTCGTCTACCCGCTCAGAGCGCTGACTGTTGCGTCGGCTGAGCAGATGGTCGATCTCTTCTTCGAGCATCTGGATTAAAACGTTGGTGTCGCCGCGATCCGGTCCAGATTTCCACTCTCGAACAACTTCTCTGATCACTGTCGGTCTCCATCTTCGCGAAAGCCTCGTGGCGTTACCAGGGCCAACGTCCCGCTCCCAGCACGGTTCCAAAGAGAAGCACTTGGCAAGCGCTCCCTCCGCCACTCTGATCTGAGGCAGCCCGGGCCGCGCAAGGGAGCGACTGGTGGAGGCGATCGGCAAATTCTACATGCGTTGGCCCGCTCTGACCGGCAAGGAAAAGTCATAGTCCCTTGCGACGGGCGCTATTGCTTCGCCGTTGCTGTCATACCAAACCCGGCCGGTGTCGGTCTCGTAGATGATGCGGTCGTCGGCGTCCTGTGCCGTGCCGCTTGCGTTGGATATGAACTCGCCGGCCAACAAGGTGCCGAGGCAACGCGACGACCGGCTCTGGTGCAAGTAACTGCCCGCCGGCGGAAATAACCTGTTGCAACGGTCGGGGCTTGCCATTTCGAACCGGGATTTCGTTCTGGCGTGAGGTGATATCCGATTGGCTGCTGGTGAGCAGGTTTGGAACTGTTGCCGCCGGCGGCGTTCACACCACGACGAGATCGTCCGCGAATTGAAGATTTTCCATATGCGCGAGCGTGTCGGTGCCGTCGCCCGCTCCGGGACCGATATACGTCACGGTCGTGACGAATCCCGACGTCGTGACCAGATACTGATCGGCATTGTAACTGAAGACGGCCGTGTCATTGCCCCAATAACCGTCCAGATAATCGTCGCCTGCATTCCCGATCAGAATGTCGTCGCCGTATTGGGCATCGAGATGGTTGTCGCCATGATCTCCAGTGAGGATGTCATCCCCGAAGCCAGACACGACATCTTCGATATTGGCGTAGCGATCTCCCGCCGCTTCGCCGATCCAGCCTCGTCCCCGCAGCAGAGACAGGCTGATGTCTTCGCTGTCGAGAGTAAAGCGTCCGGCACGGAGGGTATCGCGTCCATCTCCGCCGTCAATGACGTCGGCTCCCGCGGCACCGAAGAAAGTGTCCGGCCCGCCCAGGCCACGAAACCTGTCATCTGCTTCGGAGCCGATAAACGTGTCCGCGAAGCTTGAGCCGGTAACCCCTTCAATGGACGTAAGCGTGATCGTCGGCTGATCGGACCCGCCTCCCAGCATCTGGACGATCCCGGTATCGAGATCTATCCGGAGCCGCAGGCTGCTGTCGACAAACGAAGCCATGTCGATGCCCGCGCCGCCGTCTATGATGTCGACGCCTGGTTCCCACAGCAGCCAGTCGGTTCCCGGCGTGCCCGACTTGACGACTGCCTGCTCCAGCTGGATGGCATAGTCGTACAGGGGGTGAAACTCATCGGCAGCGCATATTTCAATGAAATAGTCCCCCGGCGTCTCGATCGAAAAGGTGTATCTCACTACCTCGTCGTCCCGAAAGACCCGCCGCAAATCGGCGGCGACCGGGTCGCCCGCACTGTCGAACAGCCCCGAAAAAGAGGGCAACAAGCCCTCCAGACTGACGAGATCGAGTTCGAACGGGCCAGCCGAAAGATCGACCGCGAACCAGTCGCTGTCATCGATGGAGTCGATCCTGCCCGGTGTCGTCGAGCCGACAACGATCTGACCGGTGGTGCTGGGATCAGCCGGGAAATCGTCAGCCATTTTTCTACTTCCCCTGAAGCATTGTGCTGGCGAGGAATATCCTCCCCAGAGAGCTTACCAGTCAAGCCGTGCATTCGGCCTGATGAAGTACCGATCCGATCAGGCGTTGTCGCGGATTGATGGGCTCGACGCAGTCGTTGCCTCGCATTTTGACCCCAAGGCGGTAGAACCCGAAGATTGAGATTCTGCGCCAGCACTTGCTTCGCAGCCGTGGTGGATGGATCAAGCCGGGCATAAGCCGCCTGGCACGTCCTGCGCCTTGAGCGCGGTGGTTGGCTCGCGAGCCATCTGGATACTGAAGGATTTCCGGTCGACTTTCATCCGCAGAATGATCTCGCCCTCGGCCACGGTCAGCCCCTTCAGCTTCCTTGCCTCGCGCGCTCCAGCCAGGTCAGGCGATTAGGAAATCCGCGTTGGTGATCGCCAGACCGCTTTCCAGGTCTGCAAACAGGAAGTTGCCGCCCGCCGCGTTGCCGTTGCTGTCGTAAAACACGCGGCCGGAGTCCGTCTCGTAGATGATCCGGTCATCGGCGTCCTGCGCCTGACCGGTGGCGTTGGCCCTGAACTGGTTGGCCGAAAGCGTACCGATGCCCACGATCTGAGTAAAGATGAAGTTCTCCAGTCGTATGGTGTCGTCAGCCGCCGAGAAATCGGTGATGGTGTCGACATTGGTTGGGCCGAGCGCGCGGGTGAACTCAAAGATGTCTTCACCCCCACCCCCTGTCAGAGTGTCGCTCCCGCCGCGCCCGTCGATGGTGTCCGCACCGCCGGCGCCGATGATCGCCTGAGCATGCTTGTTGCCGTTCAGAACCGTGGCAGCAGCGTTGAGGTCTGACAGCACCTCGACATAGCAGTTGTCGGCCAATGTGAAATCCCGACTGGTGAAAATGCGGTCGTTGAGACCGCCAGACGAGAACTCCACCACAACATCTGCCATTCCCTGCACATAGAAGGTGTCGTTTCCGGAACTGCCATGGAGTGTGTCATATCCGGCGCCGCTCCAGATGATGTCATCGCCGCCGCTGGCATAAATGATGTTGTCCCCGGCGTTGTCCCTGATCTCGTTGTTCAAGTGATTGGCCGTGAGATTGACGTCGAAAGGCCCGTAGAGGCTCAGAACCTCAATATGCTGGCCGGCGGCTGAGAAGCTATCAGGGGTGGAAAGTCGATCCGTTCCTTCGCCATCGGCTTCGGTGACGATGTCGCCTGCCGTGACGAAGTAAGTGTCGTCTCCTGTGCCGCCAATCAGCTGATCTGCCCCGTCACCGCCATCCAACAGGTCGTCACCGCCGCCGCCGCGGAGTATGTCTTTGCCGCCCCAGCCCTGCAGCGTGTCATCTCCATCGCCAGCAGTGATATTGTCGTTTCCCGCGCCAAGTTTGAGATCGAGCACTTCCACCGTCTGCACGAACATGACATCCAGTGAACCGATCTTCATGTAACTGCCCGCCTGAGTAAGCGACAAGGTCACGGCCGAGGCCATACTCTCGCCGAACACCATCCGCAGTTCATCGGTGCCTGTGCCGCCAATGACTCGAGATCCAGCCTGTGGTCGTTCCATGAAGAAGTCGTCATCGCCCGCTCCCCCGTCGAGGGTGTCCAGTCCGCCACCGTGGCCGAGGTTGTTGAAATACGCCGCGGAGAGGGTATCGTTGCCGTCGCCGCCCTCGAGGGTGTCGTTCCCTTCACCGCCGTCGAGTTGGTCGTTGCCACCCGCGCCGCGCAAAGTATCGTTGCCTCCGCGACCAATTATCCATTCGTCGGCGCTTGTGCCGGTGACATTCTCGTTTGTTGCGTCACCATTGTAGGTGAGCCCGTTCCAGCTTCCGGCCACAGCTTGTCTCCGCGTCTACGAAGCACAACTTTGCCGGAGACGGATTTGAAAGCCAAGCGGTTTAGTGCTCGCCGTCTGCCTGCGATTTCGTCCATTTCATCGAACCCGTTGGCGAGATCAGGCAGCACTGCCCCCTTGGGCATCTCCGTCGCCCACCACGGAAGCAGCCACCAGCGGCCCTCACGCAGCCGCTGATTTTTTGCTGATCTCCCAGTCGAGCGTCAGCCAGTAGAGCCGGACGATCTCCGACCAGCGCCGATCTTATTCGGAGAAACATTCAGTCGCCAGAAAATTGGCCACGTGCGGAACGCCGGAAGAATGTTCGGAGCCGGCGTCCAAGATGGAAACGACGCCGGCTCGTGATGGCTTCGGATCCGGCTACACGACCAAAAAGTCGCCGTTGGTGACCGCCAGGCCGCTGTCGAGGTCCGCTACCAGGACGTTGCCGCCGGCGCCATTGCCGTTCGAGTCGTAGTAGATCTGGCCGTTGGCGCTGTTGTAGATGATGCGGTCGTCGGCATCCTGCGCCAGGCCCGTAGCATTCGAGCGGAACGCATTGGCCGAGAGCACGCCTGTGCCGAGAGACGTGAATATGGCATTGTCGAGCTGGATCGTGTCGTCGACGGGCTTGAAGTCGGTGATCGTGTCGATGTTCGTTGCACCGAGCGCCGTGTTGAAGACGAAGGTGTCATTGCCGTAGCCGCCCGTCAGGGTGTCGGCGCCTTCCCGGCCATTCATCCCGTTGTTGGCGCCGTTGCCGACGATGGTGTTGGCGAGGCTGTTGCCTGTCGTGTTGATGTTGCCCGAGCCGGAGAGCCGGATCACCTCGACGAACTGGTCGACAAAAGCCTTGGACACGGTGGTGTAGACGGTGTCGGTGCCGGCGACATTGGCTTCGATCGTTTTGTCGAGCACATTGTCGACATAGTAGGTGTCGTTGCCCAAGCCACCTTCCATGACATCAATGCCGCCCCGGCCGTCGATGGCGTTGTTGCCGGCATTGCCGGTGATGGTGTTGGCAAGATTGTTGCCGATGGCGTTGATCGAGCCGCTGCCCAAAAGCTCGACGTTTTCGACGAACTGCGAGACCACGGAATAGCTGACGGTGGTGCGCACCGTATCCATGCCGGTGCCGGCGCCGTTCGCTTCGATCACCTTGTCGCCGATCGAATCCACTATGAACGTGTCGTTGCCAAAACCGCCCGCCATCGTATCGGCGTCGGCGCCGCCGTTCAGAAAGTCGTTGCCTTGTCCGCCGAAAATGCTGTCATTGCCTGCGCCGCCGTCGACCACGTCGGCGCCATCGCCCGCCGCAATGCCCGGATCCAGCCGATAGATTGCGCCGGACAGGCTCACCACATAGAGATTGCCGGCATTGTCCGTGCCAAAGGACGAAATCTGTTGAAGGTCGGCGCCGACCACCTGGACCGTGCGCTCGATCGGATCTTCCGCCTCGCCATCGACCATGCGCAGCGTCATGAGCCGTCCGCTCACAAAATCGCCGAAGAAATAGGCGCCCTGGAGACCAGGGGCTGGTCCACGGTAGACATAGCCGCCCGTGATGCTTTGGCCGAAGTCGCGGGGATAGTCGAAAACCGGGTCGGTGAAGGCGATCGGAGGGTTCGGCGGCGGGGTTGGACCCTGCAGCAGGCCTTCACGGTAGTCCCAGCCATAATTGAATCCGCCCGGCCCACCGGCCGGCTCGAAATTCACCTCTTCCCGCGCCCGCTGGCCGACGTCGCCGATATAGAGGTCGCCGGTCAGGGGGTCGAAGCTGATGCGCCAGGGATTACGCAGACCATAGGCCCAGATCTCGTCGGCGCCCGGCATGCCTGCAAACGGATTGCCATCGGGGATTGCATAGTTGCGTCCCGAGTCGGTGGGAAAATCGTCGCCCTCGACATCGATCCTGAGGATCTTTCCCAACAGCACGTTGAGATTCTGGGCATTGCCGTTGGGGTCGTTGGCGCCGCCGCCGTCGCCGGTCGAGATATAGAGGTAGCCGTCCGGCCCGAAGGCGAGCGAGCCGCCATTGTGGTTCGCGAAGGTCGGGTGCGGAATGGTGATCAGCGTTTCGATGGGCACGGGGTCAGCCAGGGCCGGATTGCCGGACCGCGCATACTCCCGCACTTCGATGTTGCCGGCCGGATTGGTGAGAAAGACGAAAAAGCGACCATTGGCGTCATAGTCGGGATGGAAGGCGAGGCCGAGAACGCCTCGCTCGCCGCCGCTGGAGAATTGCGCAGCAGGGATGTCGAGGAAGGTCGACTGCGCTCCCGTGGCCGCATTGATCCGGACGATGTCGCCGACATCCTTCCTGAGCGCGTAGACGAAGCCGCCGTCGCCCGGCGCGCCGGTCACGAACACCGCGCCCGAACCGACATTGGCCAGAAGCGTTGCGGTGATGTTGCCCGAATTCGAGTTCAGGTCGGCAACGCTGTGGCCGTAAATGGTGTCGTTGCCGTCGCCTCCCCGAAGCGTGTCGGACCCGTCGCCGCCCGAGATCGTATCGGCGCCCCCCAGGCCATTGATCTGATCGCTTCCACCCAAGCCCTGGAGCGTGTCGTGACTTCCGGTTCCGTTCAGGGTTTCGCTGGCGTGAGTTCCGGTGATCGCCGCAAGTGCTGCGCTGGTCGAAAAATCATCGCAGCTGACATCGAGGGCTTTGCCCGGCAGGATGTCGATATCTCGAGCGTTGGGATCGCCGTCGCCGTAACCGGCTACCAGGTAGCCGCCGTGGCCGAAGGCGAGCGGGGCACCGTCGCGAGGGCCAAAGGCCGGGTGTGGATCGGTGACCGGCGTTTCGATGGGCGCCGGGTTTGCCACGGTCGAGGGTGAAAACCCCTGCACTTCGATATAGCTGGCCGGATTGCTAAGAAATGTGAAAAAGCGGCCGTCAGCGGCATCGTCGGGATGGGAAACTTCAAGGAGGGTCGACAGCGAGCCGGTTGCCGTACCGGTCCCGGCCATTTCCTCGGCGTTCTTTCCGAGAGTGTAGAGAAAGTCCGGATCCCCCAGCGCGCCGGACACAAACGCAGCGCCCGAACTGCCCGGAGAATCAACTGGATTTCTCCACCCCAAACCTTGGATCCTGTCGAGCCACTCGTTCAGCGTTTCGCCGGCATGGGTCCAGGTGATATCGGGCATGGCTAAGTCTTCCAGAAGTCAGTGCGCCCCGGCACGCCTTCCATCGGATAGTACCACAAATTACAGTCGATGGCGCGCCGGAGGTTCGCTGCCTTGGACGACGCGCGAAGCCGGGCGCAGGCCCAGCCTGGATTCCCGGGGCGTTGGTGTGCCGGTCAAACCACCAGGAAATCGGCGTTGGTGACCCCCAGGCCGCTGTCGAGGTCCGCTACCAGGACGTTGCCGCCGGCGCCATTGCCGTTCGAGTCGTAGTAGATCTGGCCGTTGGCGCTGTTGTAGATGATGCGGTCGTCGGCGTCCTGCGCCAGGCCCGTGGCGTTCGAGCGAAACGCATTGGCCGAGAGCACGCCTGTGCCGAGAGACGCAAAGATCGCATCGTCCAGCTGGATCGTGTCGTCGACGGGCTTGAAGTCGGTGATCGTGTCTATGTTCGTTGCACCGAGCGCCGTGTTGAAGACGAAGCTGTCGTTGCCGTAGCCGCCCGTCAGGGTGTCGGCGCCTTCGCGGCCATTGATCCCGTTGTTGGCGCCGTTGCCGACGATGGTGTTGGCGAGGCCGTTGCCTGTCGTGTTGATGTTGCCCGAGCCGGAGAGCCGGATCACCTCGACGAACTGGTCGACAAAAGCCTTGGACACGGAGGTGTAGACGGTGTCGGTGCCTACAACATTGGCTTCGACGACTTTGTCGAGCACATTGTCGACATAGTAGGTGTCGTTGCCCAAGCCACCTTCCATGACATCAATGCCGCCCCGGCCGTCGATGGCGTTGTTGCCGGCATTGCCGGTGATGGTGTTGGCAAGATTGTTGCCGATGGCGCTGATCGAGTCGGCGCCCAGCAGCACCATGTTCTCGACGAACTGCGACACGACCGAGAAGCTGACGCTGATCCGCACCTCGTCCGTGCCGGTGCCCGCACCGTTCGCCTCGATCACCTTGTCGCTTATGCTGTCGACAAAGTAGGTGTCGTTGCCAGATCCGCCCGCCATCGTATCGGCCCCGGCCCCGCCGTTGAGCGTGTCGTTGCCGCCGAAGCCGTTGATCGTGTCGTTACCGCCGTTGCCATGGATGATGTCGCGAAGCGCGTCGCCGTTCAGTGTCTCGTCGGCGCCATCCCCGGTCGTCGTACGCACGATCTCGGTAGCAAGGGCAGTGATCCGGCCGCCGTCGCCGTCGCTCTCGCTGTCCTGCCACGCGGTAATGAATTGTCCGGCCAGAATGGCCGAGACCGCAGACTTGATGTCGTCGGAACCCGCGGAGTCCGACAGCGGCATGGGAGATCCGATCGGGTTGCCGTCATGGTCGAAGATGCGACCCAAAATCTCATTATTCCCGGCGGGGTCGGTCCAAGTGACGACGATGAAGCCGTTTTCGAGGACGGCGATATCGGGATCGGCTTCGTTGGATACGCCCGCTGTGTTGACGTGGACGAAGGGCTTCACGATCGACCCGCCGGCGCTGACGACGGTGAGCGTGATGCCCGTGCTACCGAGCTCGGCCCCTCCCCAGCCGGTATCGGCATAAGCGACGGCGAAGTTGCCGTTCGGCAGCGCGGCGACCGCTGGCTGGAGGTTGTTACCACCGGCTCCCACGGAAAAGGGATCTGTCGAGCCTTTGACCGCGCGCGGCGATCCGTCCGCCTCGAAGATGCGCGCCACGACGTTGTTAACCGCCGTCCACGCCACCACAAATCCGCCGTCCTCCAGCGCAGCGATGACCGGATTAGCGACCGACAAGGAGCCGCTGATGTCGGCGAGGCCGCTCTGATACGCGCCGTCGTTGTCGAATACCTTGAAGTTGAGGTTGCCGGCGGTGTCCATGTACGAGACGACGAAACCGCCCGCGAGCGTCGTAACCTGCGGCCTGAAGTCGTTGACCGAGGTCGTGATGTCGAACTGGGAAACAACGACTTGGCCGGTCGACGAAAAAATGGTCGCCTGTTGGCCCAGGTTCCCAGAGCTGTTGTCGTCCCAGATCATGAGGACGTTGCCATTGTCGAGTTCGGTCAGGCTGGGCTCGCCGCCGGCGGCGGTGCTTCCCGCGTTGGGCGTCACGGCGCCGGCAAGCAGCAGCCCGTCCGCGCCGTAGAAGTCGAGCTTCATGGCCCAGCCGAAATCCGGGCCGTTGTTGTAGGCGACGACGTAGCCGCCGTTGGACAGGCCCAGCACGTCCGGCGTCCACTGTTTCCAGGTCACGAACGTGTTCGCCTGGAACTGGGATCGCAATGTTACGAGATCGTAGTCGATGGTTGCGGCCATGATTTGTTCTCCGTGAAAGACATCAATCGAATTCGGGGGTTCACCGCCCGTTCGGGCCGGTCAGTAGGCGCCGAACATAGCCAGGGAAACGGCACCCGACTTGGTCTGGAACGAACGAAATTTGGACATGAGCGTTGATATGTACGGAGAATCGTGGAATATACCGGAAAAATTCCGGGCAATACGGGGGATTTCCGATGATCGATTTGGCGACAGCGTCAGCCGCGAGGCCGCCCGCGCACGATTTTCCACCTTTCAGGCCCCACGAGGCGGAGCCGCTGTTGAACCGAATTGCCGAAACGGCCATGCCCGAGTGTGCCGGATGGCGGCTGGACATCGCGTCCGCGCCGCCGCTCGCTGCGACGGTCGATCTCGGTCCGGTGAGCCTGACGCGGGACAGCGTCGCGCTGCGGCACTGCGACGACGGCTGCTCGTTCATCATCAGCCTGGAGGGCCGTTTCGACGCCGTATTCGGCGACACGCGGGTCTCGCTGACGCCCGGGCGCGCGACGCTCGTGCCGCATTACAAGCCGGGCGGCATGATATCGGCCGTCGGCGGCAAGTCCTTCACGCTACGGTTCGATCGCGACGCCGCGCGCGTCCTTTCCCCCTCGCTCGACGATCTGGTCCTGAAGGAGACGGTGCCGGGCGACCCGGCCATCGCCGTGCTGTCGGCCTATTGCGCCCAACTGGTGGCGCTGCCGGGCGGCGTGCCGGCTGGCTTGGCCCGGCTGGCGAGCCTTCAGTTGCGTGAACTGGTGGCGCATATCGTCAATCCGGCGTCGGATCTTGCGCGGCCGCGCCGTTCGGCGGGCTGAAGGCCGCCCGGCTGCGCGGCGTGCTCAACGACATTTCGGCCAATCTGCGCGATCCCGGACTAAGTGCTGCGACAGCCGGTGCGCGGCTCGGCCTGTCGGCGCGCTATGTGCAGCAATTGCTCGAGGCCGTCGGGCTGTCGTTCTCGCAGCATGTCCGCCAGATGCGTCTCGACGAGGCGCGGCGCCTGCTTGGCGATTCGCGACACGCCCACCTGCGAATCACAGACATCGCCTATGCGGTGGGTTTTCGCGACCTGTCCTACTTCAACCGCGAATTCCGTCGCCGCTTCGGCGAAAAGCCGTCCGCGGCGCGAGCGGGCGTGTGACTGTTTTCCGACAATTGCCTTCCTGACGACGGATCACTGATGAACGATCTTGATGACATCGACCGCAAGCTGCTTGCTCTGCTGCAGAAGAACGCGCGGACTTCCTACGCGGAACTGAGCAAGGCCGTCGGCCTTGCGGTTTCCTCCGTCAACGAGCGTGTGAGGAAACTGCAGGAGCGAGGAGTTATCTCGGGAGCGCATGCCGCCTTGTCGGCCGAAGCGCTGCGGCTCGACCTGCTTGCCTTCATCTTTGTCGGCTGGACCGATCCCGCGACCGAAGCGCCTTTCCTTGAGCGCGTCGCAGACGAGCCGTCGATCCTCGAATGCCATCATGTCACCGGTACATGGAATTATCTCCTGAAGGTCCGCACGCACACGACGCGCGACCTGGAGGCATTTCTCGCCGCGATCGTGAAAGGCGTGCCCGGTGTGCAGCGGACGGAAACGCTCATAGTGCTGTCGTCAGCGAAGGAGACCTCCCATCTGCCGCTGGAGCTTCCGGCCTGGCGCAACCCAAAAGCGTGACGCCACGTTGTCCTCGGCGGATACGTTGCTGCCCTGCCGGACACGCCAAGAGCGGGTTTGTCGTGGCACACGGGGACGCGGCCTGACGGGAGAAGGCGGAGCAGCGGAATCGGCCCGCAACGGCTCGAGAAACCTGCGGCGCCGATGAAGGAGAAGCCCTGATTGCCGCCGACAAGCGGGTTGGCGTCGGGCGCCGTCAGGTTTGTCGGGTGCTGGACAGCATTCAAACCTGCGGCGTTGCGATTCTGACGGTGCCAGACGGGAATTCTATCCTGAATTCGTATTGAGTCTGGACCAGTTCGTAGCCGGTTGCGCCTTTCCTTGGCCCGCCTTACCACCCTGAATTGCGCTCTCTCCGATCTTGCGGCATGATGAGCGCGTGGCCGAGGGACGTGGCCGCATCTTTCCTTACAGTGCAGTGCAACGTGGTCTGATTGGCAGGGCCGAAGCGCATGGCAATATCCGCGGTCCGTCACCCAGGACACGTCAGTTGTAATTCGCCGGTACCTGGGCCGGCACTGACCAATCTCACCTTCACTTAAGCAGAACTGACGACAAATGCCCGCCGCTCCGCTCAGGAGGGCGGGCTTACACAAAATCAGCAAGGTGGAGAGCACCAATGGACATAATCGGCACCCCGGGCAACGACACGCTCAACGGTACAATCGAAGATGACCTTATCGCCGGCGGAGAAGGAAACGACCTTCTGCGCGGCCTTTTTGGCGACGACCTTATCGCCGGCAATCAAGGCGATGATCTCATCGTCGGCGGTCCCGGAAGCGACGACCTTTTTGGGTCTCAACCGATATTTGGCGAAGATGAGGGCTTCGACACCCTGTCATACCGGGACAGCTTCTTTTCGGTCCAGATCGACCTCCAGGAAGGAACCGCCTCCGGCGGCGATGCCGAAGGCGATCGCTTCGCCGGCTTCGAGGGTGTCGAGGGATCGCAGGATAGCGATACGCTCTGGGGTGACGCGGACGTCAACCGCCTGACCGGCTGGGACGGCGATGACGTGCTGAGTGGACGCGGCGGCGCGGACACGCTGAGAGGCGGCGACGGTGACGACACTCTCGCCGGCGGTGCCGGTGCGGACGTTCTCGATGGCGGGTACGGAACCGATGTCGCCTGGTATTTCGACGCTGCCGCGGGCGTTACGGCCGACCTGCTGGCGCCTGCCCCAAAAACCGGAGATGCCGTCGGCGATACCTATGTCTCGATCGAAGGGCTGGGTGGTTCGTTCTTCGCCGATATCCTTTACGGCAACAATTCTGCCAACACGATCTACGGCGGCAATGGCTTTTTTGATGCCGGTAACGACCGCCTCTTCGGCCGGGGCGGCGATGATACGATCGCCGGCTACGGTGGCGATGACACGCTCGACGGCGGAACCGGGGCTGACCAACTTGACGGCGGCATTGGCAACGACACTTACTTCGTCGATTCATTTGGCGACAAGGTATTTGAAGCGAACGGCGTGGGCACGGGTGTCGACACAGTGCGTACGAGCGTGAATTACTCGGTGGTGTCGCAGTTCGTCGAGAACATGGTGTTGCTTGGATCGGGTAGCATCAATGCTGTCGGCAACAACCTGGCCAACGTGATCACCGGCAACTCCGGCAACAACGCCATTGATGGACGGGGCGGCGCCGACACGATGCAGGGCGGCTCGGGGAACGACACCTATTATGTGGACAACAGTGGAGACGTCGTACGCCTTTGCCGCACAGTTTGTCGAAAACCTGACGATGGCCGGCTCAGCCAATATCACCACAACCGGCAACAGCCTCGCCAACACCATCATCGGCAACAGCGGCAACAACGCGTTTACCGCGCGCGAGGGTATGGACACCCTCACCGGCGGGCTGGGCAATGACACCTTCGTGTTCAACACGACCCTGAATGGCATCACCAATGTAGACACCATCACGGACTTCAACGTTGCAAACGACACAATCCGGCTTGAAAATTCTATCTTCACACAAGCCAGTGGCGGCGGCGCGGGCGGGCTCGGCACCTTGTTGGCTGGCCAGTTCAGGACCAACCTGACCGGCGCCGCACAGGACGCCGACGACCGTGTCATCTACGAAAGCGACTCGGGCAGGCTTTGGTACGACAGCAACGGCAATGCCGCCGGCGGCAACTTCCTGTTTGCCGACCTTGCCAGCGGCCTCGTGCTTACCAACAGCGATTTTGTCATCGTGTAAGCGATATCGACAAGGCGCCTGTGCCCGACGGAGGAAAGCCCTCGGGGCTACCGTTCTTACCTGCGGGGGAGCCGTAGTCCTTAGCGCCCATCCTGAAGCTTCTGCTTGACAGGGCCGGCCAATAAGCACGCAGCAGGAGCGCGTCGCCTCGCATCTTCCCCTTTCAGATGCGGTGGTGGAAGCGATCGACGGGCCGAGCATGGCGTCCGACGATTGGCGCTTCTGCGGGCGTCCAATGCCGAACCGCTGCTGAGGCTAAACGTCGAGACCCGCGGCTTCTCGACAAGCGGGTCGCGGAACTCTCACAGCTCATACAGGCGCGTGAAGCGGGGCAGGATGTGGTCAGGCGACATCCAGCCTCTTCGCCTTTCTCGTGTGCCCGATGAACCAGACGTGCGCGAGCACTGGCTCCTTTTACGCGCGATAATAGTCGCGGTACCATTCGATGAATTTGGCAATGCCTTCCTCGATCGGCGTGCGGGGCCGGAAGTCGACTGCCTCGCCAAGGGCGTCGATGTCGGCGTAGGTGCTTTCGACATCGCCCGGCTGCATCGGCAGCATGTTCATGACTGCTTTCCTGCCTAGCGCCTTTTCGATGGTGCTGATGAAATCGAGCAGCCGCACCGGCTGGTTGTTGCCGATATTGTAAAGCCTGTAGGGCGCCGACGAGATGGCCGGGTCGGGCTGCATCGGGTTCCAGTCCCGTGATGGAGTCGCGACCTTGTCAAGCGTGCGCACCACGCCTTCGGTAATGTCGTCGATATAGGTGAAGTCACGCCTGTGCTCGCCGTGGTTGAACACGTCGATCGGCTCGCCGGCCAGGATCTTGCGCGTGAACAGGAACAGCGCCATGTCCGGACGGCCCCACGGGCCGTAGACGGTGAAGAACCTGAGTCCGGTCACCGGTATTTGGTAGAGATACGCGTAGGCATGTGCCATCAACTCGTTGGCCTTCTTGGTCGCAGCGTAGAGGCTGACCGGATGGTCGACGCTGTCGGAAACGGAGAAGGGCAATTTGGCGTTGGCGCCGTAGACCGAACTCGACGAGGCGTAGACCAGGTGCTTGACTTCGGCGTGCCGGCAGCCTTCGAGGATGTTCAGAAAGCCCGTCAGATTGGCGTCGGCATAGGCGTGGGGATTTTCGATCGAATGGCGCACCCCCGCCTGCGCCGCGAGATGCACGACCTTGTCGAAGCCGCCGCCGGCAAACAGGTCGAGCATGGCGTCGCGGTCGCTGACATCGGCCTTCTGGAAACGAAAACCGGAACTCGTTTCGAGGCGCGCGAGCCGGGCGAGCTTCAGCTTCGGATCGTAGTAATCGCTGATATTGTCGAGGCCGACGACCTCTTCGCCGCGCTCCAGCAATCTTTCCGCGACATGGGACCCGATGAAGCCCGCGGCGCCCGTGACTAGAATTCGCATGACGGTCTCCTAGAGACGTAAATCACTTGCGGCGGCGGGGAAAACGCCTTTGACGTCGAACACGACGCCGCCCGGCGCGGCAAAGCGGCGGATCGCCTCGCTGCCTTGTGCCCGGAAACGTTCATGGGCGACGGCGAGGACCACCCCCTGGTAGTCGCCCGGCTGCGGGTCGGTCTGGAGTCTTATCCCGTATTCCGCCTCCGCCTCCTGCGGGTCGGCCCAAGGATCGTGCACGTCGACATCGATGCCATAACCCGAAAGCTCCCGAACCACGTCGATTACCCTCGTGTTGCGGATGTCGGGACAGTTCTCCTTGAAGGTGAAACCCAGCACCAGGACCCGCGCCTGGGGTGCGTTCAGTCCGCGCGACATCAGAAGGCGCAGCAGGCGCGATGCGACGATCTCGCCCATCCCGTCATTGATGCGCCGTCCCGCCAGGATGATTTCAGGGTGGTGGCCCACCTCTTGCGCCTTGTGCGTCAGATAATAGGGGTCGACGCCGATGCAGTGGCCGCCGACGAGCCCCGGCCGGAAGGGCAGGAAATTCCACTTGGTTGCGGCCGCTTCCAGCACGCTCAGCGTGTCGATGCCCAGCCGGTGAAACAGGTTTGAAAATTCGTTGACGAGAGCGATATTGACGTCGCGCTGGGTATTCTCGATCACCTTGGCCGCTTCCGCGACGCGGATCGACGGCGCCTTGTAGGTGCCGGCGGTGATGACCGAGGCGTAAACCCGATCGACTAGGTCGGCTGTCTCGGGCGTCGACCCGGCGGTAACCTTGACGATCTTGTCGACCGTATGCTGTTTGTCGCCCGGATTGACCCGCTCTGGGCTGTAGCCTGCAAAAAAATCGACATTGCAGACAAGTCCCGACGCCTGCTCGATCACCGGCACACAGTCTTCCTCCGTGGCCCCTGGATAGACAGTGGACTCGAATACGACGACATCCCCCTTCGAGATGACCGCGCCGATGGTCTCGCAGGCAGCCTTGAGCAGGCTGAGATCGGGTCGCTTGGCGGCGTCGATGGGCGTCGGCACTGTGACAATGTAGAAATTGCACGGTTTCAAATCGTTGGGCGAGGCGGTGAAATGTACCGACGTCGACCGCAATGCCGGCCGATCGACCTCCTGCGTGCGGTCGACGCCTTCGCGCAATTCGGCGATGCGTTTCCCGCTGATATCGAATCCGGTCACGGGAAAACGGCCGGCGAAAAGTACCGCCAGCGGTAATCCGACATAACCCAATCCGATTATCCCGATACGTATCCCACCAATGTCATTCACGGTCCTGCACGCATGCCCATTTGATATCGACTTTGCTGGTCATAGACGATTTCGACTTCGGCTCAAGCGATTTCGGGCCGGGGCGCTGCGGAGGATATGCCGATCTCGACTATGCTTTTTTTACGAAAAGACCGTTCTGTGCCAGCTGAGAACACTGTTGCCGCCCCGCGCCTGAACGCCTTTCGTACGGAATTTTTCGACCTGCCGCGATAGAAGAAAAACGGCGAAACTTCTCGCGCCGCCGTCCGTCTCACCAAAGACGGGAAGCCTATAAAGCTGCCGGTTTGATTGCCAGCTGACGACCGGGATGACCAGAGAGAGCTTTATTGCGCCTTCAGTATATCTTGCGCGATGGCCAGCCTCAAAAGCTCAGCCAGTTCGCGAGCAGCCCGGTTCTCCGCGTCGCGTTCGGCGCGCAGAGCGGCAAATTCCTGGCGGGACCTGTCATAGGACGAGGAGATCCGGCGCCTTCCCGTCGCCACAACCTCGCCGGTCTTGGCCCTGGTCAGTACATAGGACGAAGTGAGCACGATCGTGCCGGCGGTTGGCCGGCTGTCCTTGGGCCGCTGAACGTAGGCAGCGCGTTCGTCGATCACTGTGATGCCCAAATCCAAGGCGTACTCTGCGTTGGCAGGCTGTCCGCTTCCGCCATTCATCAGGAAAATCAGGTGGTTGCGCACCTCCTGGGCGTAACGGGTCTCGACCGGTTTGATATTGACGCTGGAGAGCCCCGCGCTCTTCGTCGGCACTCCACCGGGAGCGGTCGCATCGGAATAAAGCGGGCGCACCGTGCATCCGGACATTGCGAAGGCGGATACAAGGCAAACCGAGATGATCATGCCGCGCAACTGGTGAGCCAAGGCTTTGCGTTCGGGCAACGGCATGGAGGATCCTCTATGAACCAAAGGAAAGGGTTTCGAGGTTCTGCACGAAGTCCGCCGCAAGGGCAAGCTTCGGTAGCGATCGCGTTAAGCGGAACCGCTTCACTCTCGGATGTTTCTGTCGCAACGCAAGGGATCGGTCATGATCCGGGATGTCGTGAAATCCAGCCTTAATCGTGGCGACACGAGCGTGCTGATTTGGATGCCGAAGGCAAACGGCACGGTGGGCTCGGTTAATTCGGGCAAAATCCTTTGGGTTTCGTCCGCACACCGCCAGTGCGGCGCGCTGTGACAAATCCTTCGACCTTATCCCGAATTCCTCCGGCAGAACGCTTCAATATAGACGAGAAAGCTCTAAATGGGCGGTTGCCGGCAGCGATCGAGCCGATGCGAATGTGCTGGCTGTCCCCTTATGGCGACTCACCGAAATATTCAGATCGCAGATAGCCATTCAATTATATTGGATCGACAGGGCAAAACGAGTCTGGCGCCGGATGGACCTGAAATGACAGCCGAGATGCGCCACAGCCGCCGCTAAATTAACGCGCAGACCGGGCGATGCGTTCTGTTCGACTCCAGGATCGCGTGGTACCCGTGGCACGGCTGCGGTTCATTACGAGGTGTCCACTCCGAGTTCGGATGCTTTGGTCTCGAACTCGTCCTTAATTTCGTTGAGCGTCGGCAGGTTCAGCGCCTTCAGGTCGGCATGCACTTTCTTAGCCGGGTCGGAGTTGAGGTCCCGCTTGAAATTCTCTACGACATCCTTAGCCGAACCGTAGCGCTGAAAGCGCTCTATCTCGGCTCGCGTTGCGTCCTGGACGTCCTTGAGCTTCTTCCTTTCTGCGTCGGAACGGCCTTCCGGCTTGGCCTTCATTACGGGATCGAACGCGCGGTCGATCAGGAATTCCACGAGCTGTCGTTTCGCATCTGATGCCATCGGCTTATTCCTCCTCGTCTGTGATCTCGGCCTTCCGAAACACTCCAGCTATAGGAATTCTATTTGCCGCTCCCGGACGGGAACTCAGGTGATTGCTGGCCGGACGGGCGCATCGACGCGGCAGCATTCGACCTTCCAGCTTCGCCTGCCGCTACCAGGCCACCTGAAACTCCCGTGCTCCAGGTTCTCCGAACGGACGGTGCCCGGGATGGTTCCGCGGAGATTCGCAATCAGATTTCCCTAACGGAAGAATTACCAGCGTCGGCCCTAGCCGCTGCTTTGGGCCTTGAATGACGCCGCAGGCGCCGACATCTTCGTTATTCCGATACTGACGAGTCGATGTCCGGCCGACCCGCGGATCGAGGACGCGTATTAAGCTTTGAGGTGAAGCGTCACGAGCACGGTGCACTCCGCCCCTTGCTCGAATTGCGTTGCCACGCGCAACCAGTTGCCGAAGCATGCCAGTCGAGCGGCCGCGATTGCGTCTTTCCGGCTCGGCATCTGGAATTCGGTGCCTTCGCGCAGCCAATGCATGCCGTCCGGCGATATCTCGATCCAAGCTGTCGGCGACGCGCCGACCGGCTGCTTGAGCGCCCGGATAAAGAACACTGCCTCGCGCGCCCAGCCGGCTTCGTAGGGTTCGCTGGCCGCGTCGCCGGTCCAGCGTTCGTTGCGGGCGATGACTGCCGTGATGTTCTCGGGCAGCATCAGAAATCCCCCGATATGCAGATGGAATCGACGTAGAGGAAGGCGCGCTTTGCCACGTCGGTTTCGGCGAACAGGCAGAAATTCATCATGCACCAGAGATTCTTCATCGCCGGGATGCGGATGGAATCGAAACCGGACAGGTCGAAGCTGCGGTCGTTGCAGTGCAGACCCAACGCCCGCATAGACTCCAGGTCGAAATCGAAACGCAGATAGCTCCAGTTCACCTTGGTCGCTATCTCATTGTAGCAGAGCCGCTGCTCGCCATCCGGCAAGTCGAGCCAGCCTTCAGGCGCCAGATGATAATGGCTCATGGTCTTGTCGCCGTCGCCGACCGCCTTGAACCTCGTCGTCTCGCGCTTGTACTGCCATTTCTGCAGGTGCTTGCCGTCCGCGGCGTTGAGGAAGCGCAGATGCGGCATCACCCGCTCGCCGTCGCCGTCACGGTCGCCGCCCTGCAGGTCGAACAGGAAGCCGATCGAACGCACGTCGGTTTCCGACAGTTTGAGCTCGCTCGCTTCCGGCTTGAAGGTGAAATAGAGCTCGAAGCGGATCGGTCCGCGCTTGCGGAAGGTGTGGCGCTTGATCGCAACGTTCTGCGCGCCGGGCCTCGCCCGCGTCGCGATCTTCAGCGCGTAGGAAGAGTCCATGCCGCCATGCGAACCGGCATCCCAATGGCCGAGCGTGGAAAGCATGGCGCTGGAATGCTGCGCGTAGCTCGGCAGCATCGTATCGAGATCGTCTTGATAATTGCCGACAAGCTGCGACCAGCCGCAATGCCCGCGCGAGAAATCGTCGAAGGAGATGATGCGGGGGAGCGGGTCGAAACGGCTGAGCGCCGGATCGGCGCGCAATATGGCGAGGCGCATCGCTTCGGCCATGTCGGTCGCGGTAAGATCGATGGATGCTTTCATCCGGCCCTCAATCTTTTCACCGCGTCCCAATCGATCTCGATACCGAGGCCCGGCCCGGTCGGCACCGGCAGCAGCCCGTTCTTCTGCCGGTCGGCGCCAGGGGCCGCGCCGGTGATCGCGGTCTTGAACGGGCTGGAATCGGTCTCGCACTCCATCGCCCGCAGGTTCGGCATCGCAGCGGCGAGATGCACGCTGGCCGTCTCGCACACGATACCCGACATGCCGATATGCGGCGCGTACTGGACGTCATGGGCCGCCGCGAACTCGGCCATGCGGCGCGTCTCGGTGATTCCGCCGGCGCGCGCAACGTCGGGCTGGAGGTAGGAAAGCGTACGGTTTTCGACAAGCCGCATCGCCTGGTCAAGCGTGAAATTGCTTTCGCCTGCCGCGAGCGGCGTGGCGCAACGGCGATGCAGTTCCTCGTAGCCGCGTTCGTCTTCGGGACGAAGCGGCTCCTCGAACCAGAAATAGGCGTTGTCGGTGAGCACGCGGCCGACTTCTACCGCTTCCTCCAGCGTGTAGGCCCAGTTGGCATCGACGCACAGTTCGATGTCGTCGCCCGCCTGTTTGCGCAATCGCTCGATCCGCCGCCGCGCTTCCTTCACCGGATTGGCGATCTTGACCTTGATGCGCGGAAATCCCTTTTCGAGATAGCGGTCGAGCTCGCGATCCATGAACTCGTCGCTGCCCCAATTGACGGAGGCGGCGTAAACCGGGACCTCGGTGCGGCCGACGCCGCCCAGCAGGCGATGTATCGGCAAGCCTGCAATCTTCCCCAGTATGTCCCACAATGCTATGTCAACGCCGGCTATCGCCTCGAACAGCATGCCGCCGGAGCGGCCGGACAGCGCGCGGCGCATGGTCCGCCAATGCGCCATGATGTCAGTCGGGTTGCCGCCGACGAGCCGGGGTTTGAGCGAGGTCTCGATGAGGTCGGTATAGGCCTTTGGCGAGAATCGCGCCAGCGCCTCACCCACGCCGGTGATGCCGGCGTCCGTGCGCACCTCGACAAGCACAATCGAAACCTCGGTGTATCTGCCCCAGGACGTCACTGTCGGCTGCGGCAGCTTCTGCGTCAGCGGATGCACAATCACATCGGTGATGCGGATGTCCGCCTTGTCGCTGCCTTCAACCGTCAACTCGTCCTCTCCCGCGTGTCGCATCAAGGCCACCTCGATGGGCCGACGCTGGAATTTCTAGCGAGCGCCAAGCAGCTTGGCAACTGATAAACTTAGTTGCTAAGTGGTAAAATGCTGTGCTAGCTGTTGCGCAATCGAGGATGTGAATGACCACAAGTCCGACCCGAAAGCCGATCTTCTCCGCCAGGCTCGCGAGCCCATTGCGGCTGGCGGACGCAGTGTCGGATGCTATCGCGGCCGCGTTGTTCGACGGCCGGATCGCGCCCGGCGAGGCGCTGCCTCCGGAAGGCGAGATCGCCAGGGAGTTCGGTGTGTCGAAGCCGATCGCCCGCGAGGCGCTGCGCCAACTCACCTCCGCAGGGCTGATCTCCACACAGCAGGGCAAAGTCGCGCGCGCCAAGGCGCTCAACGGCGAGCCGCTCGAGCGCATCTACGGCTATGCCGTGCGCTCGAGCCTCGAGCGGCTGCGCGAAGCCAACGAGATGCGCCGGGTGATCGAAACAGGCATTGCGCGGCTTGCCGCGGAGCGTCGCGACCAGGCCGGGCTGGACGCGATGAAGCAGGCCCTGGCCGACATGCGCGCCTCGCTTCGCGAACCGTCCGGCTTCACCGAGGCGGACATCCTGTTCCACCTCGGCCTCGCCATGGCGACGGGCAATTCGATGATCCGCGTCCAGATGGAAGGCTTGCGCTCGGTGCAGCGCGAGGTATCGGAGCTTTTCTCGCGCCGCGCCAACCGCACCGACGCGGACTGGAACGCGACGATCGAACGCCATCAGGCGATCTACGAGGCAATCGTGGCCGGCGATGCTGATCTCGCCGAACAGAGCATTAGGGTTCATTTCGAAGCGGCCGACATCGCCTCGTTCGAAGTCGCCGACAAGCTTGCGGCTGCGAAACAATGAGCGCGGACCGTTTTTCGCTGGAAGGCAAGCGCGCGCTGGTGACCGGCTCCAGCTCAGGCATCGGCAGGGCAATCGCGCTTGGCCTGGCGGAGCATGGAGCGGGCGTCGTGCTGCACCACTTCGGCGATGCGCAGGGCGCGGCCGGGGTTGCGCAGGAAATCGGTCGCGACACGCCCGTTCTGGAAGCGGACTTCACCGATACCGCCGCCGTATCGCTGTTCGCCGATGACGTGCTGGCGAACCTCGGCCCGATCGACATCCTGATCGCCAATGCCGCCATCGAGCGGCGGATGTCCTGGCAGGAGACATCGCCGGCACATGTCGAGGCGCATGTCGCGGCGAATTTCACTTCATTGCTGACGCTGACGCGCCGGCTCGTGCCGGCCATGGCGGAGCGCGGCTGGGGCAGGGTGGTGGCGACCGGCAGCGTGATGGCCACACGCCCGCGCGCGGAAAGCGTCGTGTACGCCTCCGTTAAGGCGGCGCAACTGGTCGCCATGTGCGCCATCGGCCGCGAGGTCGCGGGCCGCGGCGTAACCATGAACGTCGTGTCGCCCGGCGCGATCGAAACCGAAGCGACGGCGCATCGCTACGCCGATGCCGCGTTCCGTCGCGCAGTGGTGGCGAAAATTCCGGTGGGGCGGCAGGGTCGTCCGGACGATCTCGTCGGCGCTTTCATCTTTCTCTGCAGCGATGCCGCGAGCTACGTCACCGGTGCGAATATTCCCGTCGATGGCGGCTGGACGATAGGCGACGCGCCCGGCGCACTGCCCGGAGAGACGGCATGACCGGCGCCCCGAAAATCTCCGTGTTCCACGACGGGCGCGACCGGGTCGGCGAGAGCCCGCTTTGGGATGCCGGCTCGGCTTCGTTGTGGTGGGTCGATATCGGGGGCATGGCGCTGCGCCGCAAGCATGTGGCGAGCGGGCGGCTGACCAGCTTCGGTCTCGACATCATGCCCGGGGCGCTGGCGCTCGATGAGGATGGCTCGATCATCATCGCGGCCGGCGCTGGCTGGTATCGCTTTCATGCTGGGACCGGCGCGTTGAGCCTGATCGTCGAGGTGACGGCGCCGCATCCAGACATGCGCATGAACGATGGCGTTGTCGATCCGGCCGGCCGATTTTGGGCCGGCACGATGCATATGCCGCCCGAACGCGAGCCGATGGGAACCTTCTACGCGTTTGACGGCGACAAGGCCGTGGCGATGGTCGATGGCCTTCGCACGCAAAACGGCTGCGCGATCTCTCCGGACGGCAAGACATTTTATCTCTCCGACAGCCACCCCGCCGTCCGCACGATCTGGGCGTTCGATTTCGATGTCGATACGGGCGAGCTCGCCAATCGCCGCGTCTTCCACAAACCGTCGCGCGGGCGGCCGGACGGCGCCTGCGTCGATGCCGACGGCTGCTACTGGTTCGCGGCCGTCGATGGCGGATGCATCATCCAGCTCGATCCCGACGGCAACGAGGTCGCGTCGATCGACCTGCCGATGTCGCGCCCGACCAAGCCCGCCTTCGGCGGTGATGATCTCTCAACCATCTTCGTTACCTCGATGAGCGCCGGGCTCGATGCCACCCAGCTTGCATACGAGCCGCTGGCAGGGTCGGTCCTAGCCGTTGAGGCCGGCGTGCGCGGCTTCGCCCAGCCGCGTTTCAGGAGAACGCCCGCACGGCAGCCCGCCGCCGCGGGCTCGTAGAAACCGTTTATCGAAAAAGGGAGGAGAACATATGAAAGCCGCAAGAACATATTTGACAGCATCGGCACTGGCGATCGGCTTGATATCGACGCCGGCACTGGCGGAGGAACTTCGCTTCACCGTCTGGTCAGGCAACGAGGCGCATTTGAAGATGCTGAACGGCATTGCCGAAAGCTTCAAGGCCACGCATCCGGACGTCACCGTGAAGTTCGAGACCATCCCGCCGGCGGACTACACCCAGAAGCTCACCTTCCAGATCGCAGGCGGTAACCCGCCGGATCTCGGCTGGATGATGGAAGACGCGGCGCCGACCTTCGTGAAAGCCGGCGTGCTGTTGGACATCGGACCGTCGGTGAAAGCCGCCGAAGGCTACGATTTCGGCGACCTTACGCAGGCTGCGATGGGCCTGTGGCAGGATGGCGACAAGGTGTACGGCATTCCGTTCTCCACCTCGCCGTTCATGATCTACTACAACAAGGCGATGTTCGACAAAGTCGGTCTCGAAGACCCGCTGGCGCTCGCCGCCAAGGGTGAGTGGAACATGGACAAGTTCCAGGAAGTCGCCAAAAAGCTCACCGAAGCCAACCCGGGCAAGTGGGGTTTCGAGTTCAAGGACGGCGAGGGTTACGCTTCGCGCGTCATGCATGCGCTGATGCCGCCGATCCGCGCCTATGGCGGCGATGCCTGGGCAAACGGAGAATGCGGCTTCGACAAGCCGGAAGCCATTGCTGCGGTGACGCAGCTGCACGATATGGTGTTCAAGGACAAATCGATCGTGCCGCCGGGAGAGCAGGGCGACTACTTCTCCGGCAACTCGGCGATGACGATCAACCAGATCTCGCGCGCGTCGAAAATGCCGGAGGCCGGCTTCGCATGGGGTATCGCGCCGCTGCCGGCCGGCCCGGGCGGTGAATCCCCCGTGATCGGCCAGGCTGCGATCGTCGTCTTCGACCAGGGCAAACAGAAAGAACTCGCCGCCGAGTTCGTCGCGCACATGACGAACAAGGAGAACGTCGCCACCATGGCGCAGTTCTTCCCGCCGGCGCGCAAGAGTGTTCTCGAAACCGACGTCTTCATCAACAGCAACAAGCTGATTCCGGCCGACCAGATGAAAAACCTGAGCGCCGCGATCTCGGCCGGCAAGGTGCTGCCGAGCCATGAGAAGAGCCCGCAGATTCTCGCCGCTATGGCGCCGCGAATCGATGGTCTGTGGAAGGCTGACGCTGATGTTGAAGAGTCGCTGAAAGCCGTCTGCGCGGCGATCGAGCCTCTGCTGTAGCGCCCGGCCGATGACCGAGACCACTCTCCGGCAAGCCACGGCGCGCCCAAAGGACGCGCCGTGGCTTTCCTTGAAGTACAGGGAGATGCTGGAAGCCTGGCTATTCATCAGCCCCACGCTGATCGGCTTCCTGATCTTTTTCCTCGGGCCGCTGATCGCCATCGTCTATTACTCGATGACCGAGTGGAACCTGCTGACCCAGCAGGCGAAATTCGTGGGGCTCGATAATTTTCAGGACGCGTTGTTCGTCAACCCGGATTTCTGGCACGTCGTGCGCAATTCGGTGATCTTCGCGCTCGGCCTCGTGCCGCTAAACATGGCGTTGGCGCTTAGTCTGGCGCTCGCGCTGTCACGGCCGTTCTTCGGCGTCGTGTTCTTCCGGACCGTCTTTTTCGCTCCTGTGATCACCTCGGCAATCGCCTGGGCGATCGTCTGGAAATTCCTGCTGCAGGGCGAAGCGGGCGCGGTGAACCAGATGCTCGCCTGGGTCGGCATCGACGGTCCCAACTGGCTGCGGGAGCCTAACTGGGCGATGGCGGCCGTCATCGTCACCCGCGTCATCAAGATGGTCGGCCTGAACATGATCCTCTACATCGCCGCGCTCCAGGCGATCCCGCGCGACTATGAGGAAGCAGCGCGCCTCGAAGGCGCTTCGCGCTGGCAGATATTCCGCATGATCGTCTGGCCGCTGCTCGCGCCGACCACGCTCGTCATCATGGTCATCACCACGATCGGCTCGTTCAAGGTGTTCGACCACATCTATCAGATGACTGGCGGCGGGCCGGAAAATGGCACGCTGGTGCTCGCCTATTACATCTATCAGCAGGGCTTCGAGTTCTTCGACGTTGGCTACGCCTCGGCGCTGGCGATGGTCATGTTCGTCATTGTCATGGTGCTGACTGTCGTGCAGGTCACGGTTCGGCGGAAGGGAATGGAATGACTCACCGCCAGATCCGGATCATCTACCGCACCTGCTGGACGTTGGCGCTGCTCATCGTCGCGATCCCGTTCGTTTTTCCCTTCCTCTGGATGGTGTCGGCCGGCTTCAAGAGCGTCACGGAGATATTCGGTCCGCCGAGCCTCATCCCCCGGGTCTGGCGGTTCCAGAACTTTGTCGAGGTCTTCACCTATCAGCCATTCGCGAGACAGTATTTCAATTCGATCTACATAGCGCTTGCGGTCACGGCGCTGACGCTCGTCATCTCCTCTCTCGCCGGCTATGCGCTGGCGCGCATGCGCTTCGCCGGCGCCGGGTTGCTGATGCTGTTCCTCGTCTCGGCGCTGATGGTGCCGGAGGAGGTGACCATCATCCCGAACTTTTTCCTCATCAAATGGATGGGATTGATGGACACCCATTGGCCGCTGATCCTGTTGCCGACCTTCGGCCCACACGGCGTCATGGCGACCTTCCTCATGCGCCAGTATTTCCTGGCGCTGCCGAAAGAACTGGAAGAGGCAGGCAGGATGGACGGCCTGTCGCGACTCGGCATCTGGTGGCGCATCGCGCTGCCCATGTCGCGTCCGGCGCTCGCCGCCGTTGCAATCATCACCTTCCTGTTCTCGTGGAACCTCTTCCTCGAGCCGCTCATCTTCCTGAGTTCGCTCGAAATGTTCACGCTGCCGCTGGCGCTTTCGAATTTCACCGACACCTACGGCCTGCCGCTCTGGAACCTGCAACTCGCCGCGACCACGCTCGCGGTGGTTCCGATCCTGATCGTCTATCTAATCGCGCAGCGCCAGATCATCGAAAGCTTCGCGCTGTCGGGCGTCAAAGGCTGAGACGAAGGAAATCCTAATGACCGGTCTCGTCCTGAAAGATCTGAAAAAGCGCTTCGGCGGCACCCAGGTGATCCGTGGCGTCGACCTCGCGATCGAGGATGGCGAATTCGTCGTCTTCGTCGGCCCGTCCGGCTGCGGCAAGTCCACGCTGCTGCGCATGATTTCCGGCCTAGAGGATATCACCAGCGGCGAGCTCTACATCGGCGACAGGCTGGTGAACGACGTGCAGGCGGCCAAGCGCGGCGTGGCCATGGTGTTTCAATCCTACGCGCTCTATCCTCATCTCAACGTGCGCGACAATATGGGCTTCGGCCTCAAGGTGCGAAAAGTGCCGGCGGAGGAGCGCGAGCGGCGCGTCAACGAGGCCGCGGCGACGCTGAAGCTCGATGCGCTGCTGCACCGGTATCCGCGCGAACTCTCGGGCGGCCAGCGCCAGCGCGTCGCGATCGGCCGCGCCATCGTCGGCAATCCGGACGTGTTCCTTTTCGACGAGCCGCTGTCCAATCTCGACGCGGAATTGCGTGTCCATATGCGCTCCGAGATCGCGTCGCTGCACAAGCGGCTGTCGACCACGATGGTCTATGTCACGCACGATCAGATCGAGGCGATGACGCTCGCGGACAAGATCGTCGTGCTGCGCGACGGGCTGATCGAACAGGTCGGCTCGCCGCGCGAACTCTACGAGCGGCCGGGCAATCTGTTCGTCGCCCAATTCATCGGCAGCCCGAAGATGAATATCCTTCCGGCGGCGAGCGCTAAGTTGCTTGCCCCGTCGTCCACTCCGCCGGCTTCGGCCGAAAGCGTCGGCATTCGGCCTGAACATCTGTCGGTCGTCGAACCCTCGGATAACATTCTGCGCGGCAGGATCGCGTTGAATGAATATACTGGCGCTGTAACGTTGATACATGTCGAACTGCCGACTAGACAGACCTGTCTCGTCGTCCACGATGGCAAAGAGCTCCCAGCTTTCGGCAGTGAAATCGGCCTTGTAGCCGATCCTCGGAACCTTCACTTTTTCGATCGAAACGAAGTGGCTGTGAAGAACGGTTCTTGGTAGCGGACAGCTACCGACTTTGCCCACACCCGAAACCTGCGGGCCGACACGCTCAGCCATGTTCGCAAGATGCTGGACAGCCTCACTGACATGAGACGGCCGGGCGATAGACCTGATTGTGCAGGCCGCCCGAGGATCCGCCGACCTCAGTGCCGCCGCCAGGCGCATGGATCAGCCCGTTGACGAAGGCCGAGCCGGTGACGCCGTGGACGGGAAGCGGCATGTCGGGAAGCTTCTTCCAGCTGTCGGAGCGGGGATCGTAATAATCGTGATCGGGAAACATGCCTGCGGCCGACTCGCCGCCCCAGGCGTGCAGGCATCCATCGGCCAGCACTCCGTTGATGCCGCTGCGCGGACGGAGCATCGGCGCGGCGACGCTCCAGGTGCGGGTTTTGGGGTCGAATACCTCGTGGGCGGCGGTCTGGCCGGAGCGGAAGCCGCCTCCGAGCCGGCCGCCGTTGATGTGGATGCGCCCGTTGATCGCCGCACCCGCGATGTGATTGCGTTGACTGGGCAAATTGGGCAGCGGTTCCCAGCGGTTGGCCGCCGGGTCGTAGACGGCGAAGTCGTGACCGTGCGGCGGTCGCCCGCCGGCGACATAGATAAGCCCGTCATGCACGATGGCGACGCCCGCCGAGCGCCGCGTCGGCATCTTGGCCTTCTCCACCCAATCGCCGACTGCCGGATCCAGCTCGTAGACCGTGTCGACATAGGTGTCGCCTTCAGCCTCGGTCTGGCCGCCGATCAGGTAGATCTTGCCGTTCACGCCCACGGCCATGCCGTGATTGTTGGGCTGCGGCAGGTCCGGCCCCATTTCCCAGCGGTCGGCGGCGATGTCGTAGACCTGCACTGTCCTCACCGTCACCCGGTCGGCCGGATAGCCGCCGAGGATGTAGAGCCGGCCGTCGAGTTCGGCCACGGCGAATTCGCTGTTGGGTGCGAGAAGCTCGGCGCGGTGCACCCATTGTCCCGGCTCCTGCGCGAGGGCGGTCGCGGCAAGCAGTGAGAAGAGGGTCAGCACTGCGAGCGGTTGGGCAAGGCGGATCATGGTCTCCTCCTTCAATGGGCGACGATGGGCCCACAGGCTCGTCACCACGTAGCCGACGATCAGCACGACCAGCGGCATCTGCGCGGCCGCAGGTGGTGACGGTCTTTCGTGGAACGGGTCAATTCACGATTGACAAACGGGTATTGGTGGGGCGTATTAATCGATTAATAGAAGGACCTTGTTAAGGCGACCAGACCATTCCAGGGAGGAAAGAGATGAGTTGGTGGAGAACGACTAGGCTTTTTATCGGTACGGGATTGGGTGCGCTTCTGGCGACGGCGGCGAGTGCGGAAACATTGACCGTCTATTGGAACGCGGGCCACGCCTATCAAGCCTACTCCGATGTGATCAAGAAATTCGAAGCCGACCACCCCGGCTGGTCGGTGCGCTGGGAGAAGTTCCAGTGGCCGGACATGCGAACCAAGCTGGTGGCGGATTTCGCCGCCAAGAACCCGCCCGATCTCGTGGCCGAGCCTGGCGGCTGGGTGCAGGAATTCGGCCAGAAGGGTCTTTGCAGCCGCTCAACGACGTCATTGCCAAGGACGGCGCGGCGATTGGCTTTCCGGATGACTGGCAGGCTTACGCCGTCGAACGGAACAAGCTCGGCGAGCAGTACTACGGCGTCCAGATCCATCTGACCTGCGCGACTCTCGTCTACAATGTTGACATGCTGAAGGAAGCGGGCTTCGACGCACCGCCGGCGACATGGGAAGAGTTCCTGAAGGTCGCCAAGGCAACGACGACGGGCGGGCGCTTCGGCTTCGCGCCTAATCCGAGCATCGGCTATTACTGGTCGTGGTTTCTCCAGAACGGCGTCAGTTACTACGACCCCAAGACAAACAAGGTCAATCTCGACAGCCCCGAGGCGATCGAGGCGATCCAGTTTCTCTCCGACCTGATCCACAAGGAAAAGGCCGCGACAAGGCCGGTAACGGGCGCGGATTACGAGGGACCGCAAAAGCTCTTCACAGCCAATCGTGTGGCCATGATCATCACCGGTCCATGGGATGTGAAGCCGATCCGTTCGGGCAATCCCAAGCTTAACTGGGCGGTGGCGCCGTCGCTGAAGCACAAGGAGCAGGCAACCTTCGCCGGCGGCGTCAGCCTGATGATCCCGAAGGACTCCAAGCACCCGGCGGAAGCCTGGGACCTTCTGAAGCGACTTGTTGCCCTCGACACGGAACTCGCGGCTACGAAGGAGGCCGGCATGACGATGCCGCGCAAGTCCTGGGCGGAAAACCCGGAGATCCAGGCAGATCCGGTCATCGGCAATTTCGGCGCATGCCTTCCATATGCGCAGGACACGACCGCCGCGCTTCGCCTGACCGGCAAGCACGCGCGCATCGACAAACTGCTCCAGAGCGCGCTCGAGCAGATCGTCTTCAATCAGGCGCCGGCGGCGGAGGTCATGCCGAAATTCGCGGCCGAGGCGAATGCCATCCTGGCGGGCAACTAGGCGGATGGGCGCTGGGGGACGCGAGGCGGTGGCCGCTGGTGTAGGGAACGGCCACCCAACCGCCCTGCGCCGCCCGCGCCGGGTCAGTCTGAAGACGCGCCGCGCATTCGTCGCCTACCTCCTCCTGTCGCCGGCGATCGTCTATTTCATCGTCTTTTTCTTCTATCCGATCGGCCTGGAGTTCTGGGCGAGCCTCTACAGCGGTCAGCCGCTGATCGGCGAAAGCCAGTTCGCGGGCTTCGACAACTATATGACGGCACTTCAGGACGCGCGGGTCCGGCAATCGGTTTTCGTGACGCTTGCCTTCGCGATTGGCGTGACGGTGGCGAGCATCGTCATAGGGCTCGGCCTCGCCGTCCTGCTCAACCGGCCGATCCCGGGGCGCGCGGCGATCCGCGCGATCATCTTCTTCCCCTATATCATCTCCTTCGTGATCGTCGCGCTGATGTGGCAGGCGATTCTGGACCCCTATACCGGGATATTGAACAGCATCCTCGCGGAACTCGGCCTGCCGACGCAGAGCTGGCTCTCCGAAACCTCGACCGCGCTCCCGACGCTCATCGCCATTACGGTCTGGAAGGATGTCGGCTATGCGATGCTGATCTACCTCGCGGCGCTCCAGTCGATCCCTGGCGACTTCTACGATGCGGCCTCGATTGACGGTGCGTCGCCGGCGCAGCAGTTCCGCTACGTGACTTGGCCGCTGCTCACGCCGACGACGCTCTTTATCGCAGTCGTCAGCACGATCAGTCAGCTCCAGGAACTCGCGCCGGCGTACCTCATTACCAAGGGCGGCCCCGCCGACGCGACCCGGCTTTTCAGCCTGCATGTGTTCGAGGCCGCCTTCTTCGAGCTGAATATTGGCTACGCATCGGCGCTTTCCTTCCTCATGTTCCTGCTGATCCTGGCCATAACCTTTGTCCAGTTTCGGTTGCTCAACCGCGAAGTCAGCTATTGAGGGTTGGAATGACACTGACGAAAACGGTCCTCACCTATCTGCTCTTGATGCTCTGCGTCGTGCTCTGCATCTTTCCGTTTCTCTACATGCTGTCGCTGTCACTCCAGAGCGACGCGGACATTTTCAGTGGCGTACCGATCATCATTCCGGAGACGCTGCATTTCACGAACTATCTCGACATCTGGCAGAAGGCGCCATTCGCCCGTTTCACGCTCAACAGCTTCATCATCGCCGGCGGGATCACACTCCTCCATCTGATCTTCGATCCACTGATCGGCTACGTGTTCGCCAAGATGGATTTTCCCGGCAAGCGGTTCATGTTCGTCGCAATCCTCTCGACGCTGATGATCCCCTTCTTCATCCGCATGATCCCGCTTTATGTCCTCACCGCGCGGATGGGCTGGCTGAACACCTATCAAGGCCTCATCGTGCCTTTCGCCATGAGCGCCTACGGCATCTTCCTGATGCGGCAGTTCATTCGCCCGATCCCGGACGAACTGATCGACGCCGCGCGTATCGACGGCTGCTCGGAATTTGGCATCTATTGGCGGATCGTGCTGCCGCAGGTCCGCCCGGCGCTCGCGACGCTTGCGCTCCTCACCTTCGTCTTTCAGTGGAACGAATTCCTCTGGCCGCTTGTCGCGGTGAGCACGACCGAGATGCGGCCGATCACGACGGGGCTAACGCTCTTCAACCAGGAATTCTTCACCCAGTGGAACCTGACGGCGACGGGCGGGGTCATCCTCTTCGTACCGAGCCTTCTCCTGTTCCTTGTCACCCAGCGCTACTTCGTGCGCAGCGTCATGCTGGCAGGCATGAAATAACCCATCCGGAGCAAGTGCCCTTCCATGACATCCCGCCGACCAAACGTCGTCGTCTTCTTCACCGACCAGCAGCGCTGGGACACAGTCGGCGCCCACGGAAATACGCTGGAGCTTACGCCGAATTTCGACCGCCTGGCCGAGACGGGCACCTTCGTGGCGAATTCCTTCACCTGCCAGCCTGTCTGCGGGCCAGCCCGCTCGGTCTTCCAGACGGGACGGTATCCAACCACGACCGGCTGCTACCGAAACGACATTCCGCTGCCGAAGGGCGAACGCACGCTTGCGCACCATTTCGCGGCAGCCGGCTATGACACCGCCTATATCGGCAAGTGGCATCTGGGATCCGCTGAACCGGTGACGCAGGAGGAGCGTGGCGGCTACCGCTACTGGCTGGCGTCCAACATATTGGAGTTCACGTCGGGCCCCTACGACACGGTCGTCCACGACAATGATGGCAATCCGGTGAAGCTGCCCGGATATCGGGTCGACGCGCTGGCCGATGCGGCGATCCGCTATGTCGCCTCTCCGAAAGAGGATCCGTTCTTCCTGTTTCTGTCCTTCCTCGAACCGCATCACCAGAACCAGACGGACAACTATCCGGCGCCGATCGGCTATGAGGATAGGATCCGCCGAAAGCTTGCCGTCCCCGGCGATCTCGCCGCGCTCGGTGGAACGACCGCGGAGCATTTCCCCGGCTATCTCGGCATGGTCGCCCGTCTTGACGAGGCGTTCGGTCGGCTCGTCGAGGCGCTCTACAGCCTAGATCTGCTGGAGGACACGATTATCCTTTTCACCTCCGACCATGGCTGCCACTTCAAGACACGCAACAATGAATACAAGCGCTCCTGCCACGAGGCCTCGATCCGCGTCCCGACGCTCCTCCACGGCCCGGGCTTCGAGCGCGTCGGCGCTTTTGAGGGGCTTGTCAGCCTAGTCGACCTCGCGCCGTCCCTTCTCGACGCCGCCGGCTTGGACGTGCCCGAGACGATGCAGGGCCGATCGCTCCTCAGGACGCTCAGGGGAGAAGAAGCGCCGCGCGAGGAGATATTTATCCAGATCAGCGAGCACCATGTCGGCCGCGCCTTGCGCACCAGGCGGTGGAAGTACGAGATCGAGGCGCCGGGAAAGGATGGCTGGCGCGATTCGGGCAGCGACTCTTACGCCGAGGCACGGCTCTACGATCTCGAGGAGGATCCGAACGAGCTGAAAAACCTCATTGCCTCGCCCGGTCACGCCAAGACCCGTGCATGGCTCCGGAGCCGCATTGCCGCCCACATGGAAGAGGCAGGCGAGGCAAGGCCCGAGATCCTTCCCGTCGAGCACGAAAATTGGCATGGAGATCTTCTGAGCGAGGGCTGAAGACGCCCGCTCCGGACTCCGGGACACAGGAATGGATGAGAGCAACTTCGATCGAAAAAGGGCGCCGACCATGGCCGACGTCGCCCGCCGCGCCAAGGTTTCGACGGCGGCCGTTTCCTATTTCCTGAGCGGCGACAGTACGCGGCTGAGATCTCGTCGGCAAGGAGGCGCGGCAGCGGATTCTGGAGGCCGTCGCGGAGCTCAGCTATGTGCAGAACCGGACAGCCCGGCAGCTCCGCCGGCGACAGGCCGAGCGGATCTGCCTGTTGTTGCCGCGGCTCGGCGTTCCCTTCAGCGACCGTATTGCCCAGGATGTCCAGTCCGCGGCTGCGCTGAACGGCTTTTCGACGATCATCGCCGCGGGCGACACCATGGAGCGCATGGACAGGATCGTGCGCGAGATCGAAAGCGGGCTCGCCGACGGCGTGATCGCCGATTGGCAACATTTCTCGGAGGCCGAAGTCGCGCTCTTGGCCGGGCGTCTGGCGGCGGCCGGACGACCGGCCGTAATCTTCCATCCGTCGGTCGAGCCGACGAGTTTTTCCGTCGTCCGCCAGCACACGGCCGAGGCTGTCGCCATCGCGCTCGAATATCTTTACGAAGCCGGTCATCGCCGCATCGCCTACATGCTGCACGAGAAAGCGGCGGAAGGAAGCCGCGTCGCCGCCTACCACCGGTTTCTCGAAGCACGCAATCTTCCGCTTCGAGCGGAGCTCCTGGTCGGCGGCGCCGATGCGCGCAAGGCTGCCTTTGCCAACGCCAACGCGCTCGTCGCCCGCAAAGAGCCACCGACCGCGCTCTTTGCCGAATCGGATCTGGCGGCAGTGACGGCCCTCCACGCATTCGAGGAAGCCGGGCTCTCGGTCCCCGGCGATATCGCCGTCATCGGCTGCGGCAACATCGAGGAGGGCGAGTTCAGCCATCCGGCGCTGACGACGATCGGTCCCGAAACCACCCACTATGAGCATCTTGCCGATCATCTGATTGCGCAGATCACCGGTGCGGAAGGCGCAGGGCCGATGCTCTTCAATGTTCCCTGGAGGCTAGTCCGTCGCGCCTCCGCGTGATCCGATCAAGGCCGCACGAAGCCGGACCGATCTGGCTCCGCATGGATTTCGACTGTAGCGACGACTGTTTAAAGCTTATGGCGGGAACACTCGCCGCCGAGTCTGCTTCGGGCTATGGCTGATGCAGATTCTCAGGTCGGCAGGCGCACGGCAAGATCAGCCGTTTTTCCCGCGCCGTCTTGAGAACTCCTTCGGGCCGAAAGTGTTACCTATGTCTCCGGTATAAACCGTAACCTATGTGTCCGGAACTCCTCCGCGAAGGACGCTTGGTTGCCTATAACCGCGGTCAGAATCCAGTACAGTAGCGCGGCCCACGCTGCCTGCGCCCCGCACCCTTTGGTGCTCTTGCAATTCGCAAAAGCACTCATGTGGGAACAAACCGATGTCCAACATGATGGCAGCGCACGTGCATTTGCCGTCGACGCGCCGGCCCAGCTTCGGCACCGGTGTGCTCGGCAGCGAAATGATCGAGTTCAAGCATGTCCGTGGTCAGGGTTTTTGGGACAATTGGCGCGGTGAGCTAACGGAGGCTCTGGCCCATCAGGGTTGGCATTTTAGGCGGCTGCCTCTCGATGAAGCAAGCGGCGCTGTCTGATGGTTTCGCGTTTGATCCTTTCTCTTTCCAGCATGATGATGTCGCCGCGCCCGAGATAGACGTCGGCGGGTGTGAGATTGCCAAGGCTCTCGTGGTAGCGGCGGTGGTTGTAATGATCGATGAACGCCGCGATCTGCCGCTCGAGATCACCCGGCAGGAAGTAGTTTTCCAGCAGGATGCGGTTCTTCAGGGTCTGGTGCCATCGCTCGATCTTGCCTTGAGTTTGAGGGTGGCAAGGCGCTCCGCGCGTATGCTCCATGCCCTTGTCGGATAGCCATGTGGCTAGGTCGGACGATACGTAGGACGGGCCGTTGTCGGACAACAGCCGCGGCCGCTGCATCACCTTGGCGCTGTCGCAGCCGGAAGCCCGCAGCGCCATGGTCAGCGTGTCGGTGACGTCCCCGGCCTTCATCGTGGTGCAGAGCTTCCAGGCGATGATGTGGCGGGAGAAGTCGTCGAGCACCGTCGACAGGTATAACCATCCCCAACCGATGACCTTGAGATAGGTAAAATCGGTTTGCCAAAGCTGGTTCGGCGCTGTCGTCTTGTCATGGAACTCGTCGGCGGCCTTGATGACGATGAAGGCCGGGCTGGTGATGAGGTCATGGACCTTGAGCAGCCGATAGACCGAGGATTCGGAGACGAAGTAGCCCTTGGTGTCGGTGAAGGTGACCGCCAGCTCCCGAGGCGACAGCTCCGGCTCGTTCAGCGCCAGATCGATGAGCTGATCGCGCACCTCATCGGGGATGCGGTTCCAGACCCGGTTCGGCCGAGGCCTGCGATCTTCAAGGGCATCGACGCCACCGGCAAGGAAGCGGTCATACCAGCGATTGAAGGTCGAGCGGGGAATGCCGAGCTTCTGCAGCGTGCGACGCGCCGACAGATGTGACTGCTCGACGAGCCGGATAATCTCCAGCTTCTCAGATGCGGGATATCTCATTCGTCGCCGTCCCCATCCGCGATCATGCTTTTTTTGAGAATCCGAAGCTCCAGGGCCTGCTCGGCGACGACCTCTTTGAGGTCGCGGGCGTCCTTGCGCAGCACCTTCACCTCGTCGCTGGTGGCGGCGCGTGCCGTGTCGCCGGCCAGCCGCTTCTTGCCGGCTTCGAGGAACTCCTTCGACCAACTGTAATACAGGCTCTCGGCGATCCCTTCGCGTCGGCACAGCGCGGCGATCGACTCCTCGCCACGCAGGCCTTCCAGCACGATGCGAATCTTCTCCTCCGCCCCATATTGCTTGCGGGTCACTCGGCGGATGTCTTTGATGACCTGTTCCGCTGGCGCTTTCCCGGTTCCGGATTTCTGTCTCATCTTCGCTCCTTTGAAAGGCTACGATGAACCAGAAATCCTCCGCTATCAGTTAAGCCGATTTGGTCCCATCAGTGCTGACGCCGGACACATTCGATGGGGTTGTCCCTGTTCCCGGCCTGACCGGTCTCGCCATCACATCGCGTCGCTCTCACAACCTCATGGAGCCGTTTGATTGGCTCGAATTGTTTTCTGCACTTAAGAACTCCTCTTCTTGGCGACCTTACCCCGCCAGGTTTGGGGCATGGCGAGCTTGATAGGTCTCGCCTCGTACCATGACCGCCCCAGACAACCCGGGCCATCTTGTTCGCCATGGCCACGCTCGCCACTCGCATGGGTTTGCGGGCAAGCAACGCGACAAGCCAAGGATCGGCTGTCTCCGGTTTGTATCTCGCCCGACGGATTAACGATGTCGTGCCGACCACCAATAGCTTTCTTAGATACCGGTCGCCCATCTTAGTGATGCGGCCGAGCCGATCCTTGCCGCCGCTCGAGTTTTGTGAAGGTGTCAGCCCGAGCCAGGCAGCAAACTCTCGACTCGAGCGGAACTGTCCCGGATCGGCAACGGATGCGGCCAATGCTGTGGCGCCTACCGGACTGATGCCGGGGATCGTCGACAAGCGTCGTGCCACGTCGTCACTTCGTTGCAGGGTGCTGATCGCACGGTCGATCGCTTGGAGACGGGCATGGGTGTCGAGCACCTGTCCGCACAAGAGGCCGAGGACCTGCGTTGCCTTGGCCGGGACTTCCGGCACCGCTTCCCCGGCGGTGATCTGGCGCGCCAGCCCGAGCGCCCGCTCCAATCCTTCGGGAATCTTGATGCCGAACTCTGCCAACAGGCCGCGCAAGTCCGCCAACGGTCGCAAGGCTGACTGTCAGCAACGCGCCGCCAAATCGACCGTTCACCTACGAACCCTTGCCGCGTGAAAGCCGACATCCCTGTTGAGCACGTTAGGCGTTCCGGAACTACGGCAAGAGATCCGTCACAGCGCGCCCACTTCCGTCCATTGCCATAGGGAAGCTGGCATGTTCGTGGATGATTTTCCAAGAACCGGCGATGCGCCTTAGCACGATGGTTCGCCGGCTCCAGGAGTCGACCTTTGTGCCATCGGTCTTAATGCCAGTCATGCGCGACAGCCCAAAGGCCACTGCAAGATCGCCGTCGATTATGAGCTGCGGATCAGCCATGTGAACGGTGACGCCGTTGTGCCAAGTTGCAAACCAAGCATTTAACCCTTCGATGTCGCGTGCTTGTTCGCCTCGATAGGCAAGCGGCGGCGGCAGATCGAAAACCACGACATCCGGGTCCATGGCATCGACGTTGGCGCGGGCGTCCCCCTTGGCAGTTGCGTCTTCCTGGCCCCGGATGACAGACAAGACTTCCTTTTCAGACATATCGTTGCTCCTTCATTTTCTGGAACGACGAGGCCGGGGCGATCAATCCGACATCGACACCATTCGTAACAAATATGGCCGGTCCTAGCTGCTGTTGCATCGTGGTATCAAGAGTGATGAGCCCCTCATCTGCCGGACATCGCATCATCGGGGGCTCTAGCGGCCCACCACGAGTGCCAATACGACTAAGAGCCCGACCAGCAAGATGGCTGGTCGAACGAGATCAACCGCGTTGGGTTGGGGCATGGCGGGTGGCGTCTGGATCGGCTCGTCGCCGAACGCAGCCGGATGGCCGCTACGTGACGAGCTCTTGAACGAGACGCTGTTCACCTCGCTGGCCCAGGCGGGCGTGGCGATCACCTGTGGCGCGCCGACTACAACACCGCCCGACCGCACTCCCAGATCGCCTGGCAGAAACCGGACGAGTTCGCCAGCACCTTCACCCGCGACGGTAGCTCGCGCTGCGCTACGCCAACGGCTCCGCGCTAGCGCCCGTCGCTTCACCCGCCCAGCAGGGCAAAACCAACGCCGGAAACGAACTCAGAACTGGATAGAAACTGGGGCGGCGTCAGGGGAAGTCGAGGATGCCCATCGCCTTGCCGCGTAACGTGGCATGAACCTCACCGCGCTTGTCGCCGAGCATGAGAATGATTTCTCCCACCGCGCTATCTACCTACATCACGTCCCGGGACTGTCTCCAAGAACTGGGCGACTACGGCAACTTGGAGGACAGCGAGCCGACTGTGGACGCGCGTACGACTAACGGCCCGCCTTTTAGTACGTCTAGCAAGTCTCCCCACTCCTGCATCAACGTCACCCGCTGCTCAAAATAGGTGGCGCGGTTGTAAGTTCGCCGGATGGCGTTCTTGTCCTGATGCGCCAGCACCGCCTCAATCACGTCTGGATCGTAGTTGCGGGCGTTGAGGATGGTGCTGGCGGTCACCCGGAAGCCATGGGCGGTCACTTCGTCCTTGCCGTAGCCCATACGGCGCAGCGCGGCATTCATGGCGTTCTCGGAAAGCGGACGCTTGGTCGAACGGATCGACGGAAAGACCAGGCCGCCTCCCTCGGAAAGCGGCTAGATATCTCCTAAGACCCGGAGCGCCTGCTTGGATAGCGGCACATCGTGCGGAGCACGCATCTTCATGCGCTCGGCTGGAATGTGCCAGACGGTCTTCTTCAGGTCGAACTCGTCGCGGGTAGCTCCCCGTATCTCACCAGGACGGACACAGGTAAGGGCGAGGAACTGGAGGGCGGCTTTGAGGGTCGGCCAGCCGTCGTAGTCATCGATCGCTTGGAGGAGCTGACCGAATTTTCTTTCATCGGTGATAGCAGCACGGCCATTGGCTTTCGGCGGCTGGAGAGCGCCCTGGAGGGCCAGGGTCGGGTCGGTCTCGGCCCGGAGGGTGACAATCGCCAGCCGGAAGACGCTGCCGATCACGCCGCGCAAGCGCCGCGCCGTCTCTCTTCGGCCGCTCTTTTCGATCTTCTGGAGGAGTTGGAGAATTTCCGCCGGGGTGATCTCTTTGATGGGGCGCTTGGCGAGCGGGCTGGCCAAATCTTCGAGGAGCCACTTGGTTTTGGTAACGGTGGCCGCCGCAGCCTTCCGTTCCACCATCCGCATGACATATTCCTCGGCGATCAGGCCGAAGGTAGTGCGCGCCTTCCGTGATGGCCGCGATCTTCTCCTCCTTGCGTTTTGTGGAGGGGTTGAAACCGGGCAATAAGCAGCCTCTTGTCTTTAGGCTTGGCGTTCTTGCAGGTGAAGTCGGAGAGCGACATGGGTAACGGACCTCCTGGGTAATGGGTAATACCCGGATCGCCACCCACAAATTGGTGCGTTGCAACGGTACGCAGTGGCTCACTATGAGCAACCAGAGCCGGCTAACTCATTGATTTTTCTTGATCTGTGAGACGCTATGAGAAGCTCTGGGAAAGGGTCATGGTGCCCAGAGGCGGATTCGAACCACCGACACGCGGATTTTCAGTCCGCTGGCAAGCGTTGAAATCATTGACGAAATAGGCGCTATGTCGCGTCTATGTCGCGTCAAGCCAGCAACGCCATCTCCGCCGCTGCCAATTCCGCCGCATCGTCGCCGCGCGGGAACAGATGCCCGTAAACGTCCATGGTCATCATGATCGACGAATGGCCGAGGCGTTCCTGCACGACCTTCGGGGGGAGCCCGAGGCCGCCGTCCTGAGTACGATTGATGCACCACGATGCATAGAAGTGCCGCAGGGCATGCATCCCGGTATATCTAGCCTTCACGACCGGCTTGCCCTCTTCGTCCTTTTGGCCGGTGTCGAACGACACGCCGGCCGCGACTTGTGCGGGCATCAGCCCGCGATTGATGATGTTAGCCAGCGACTCGACATTGCCGTTGCCGTTCGAGAATACGAGCCCGAGCTCGCCCTTGGGGCAAGTCAGTTTCCATTCCCGCAGCGTGTTGATGACGAGGGGAGGGGCCGGCACAGTGCGCTCGCCTGCTTCCGATTTAGGCCGGCCGAGCTCATTGAACCTATCGGCCCGCTGGTGAACCCTAATCTCGCGCTTGTCGAAATCAACGTCGCTCCAGCGCAGCCCGCGCAGCTCCGATGCCCGAAGCCCCGTGAATACGGCGGTAAGCAGCAACGGCCTCCAGCGCCCCTCCAGAGCCGCTACAATGGCCTTCACTTCCTCGCGGGTCGGTAGATCAACGCCGACTTTGATCTTGCCCTTCTGGCGGCGCTCCTGGCGGCGTTCCTTGCCCGCCCTTCGCTTGCCGCGCATGTCCCTGACGATGTTGCGAGCCGTCAGGCCGCGCTCTTGCGCATCAGCCAACATGGAGCCGAGGCTGACGAGGATCTTCCTTATCATGGCCGGCGACCGGCCTTCGGCGCGAAGCCTATCCTCGAAGGCGCGGACGGCAGGAATATTGAGGGCCGAAAGTTTCGTCGCGCCGATGAAGGGCGCAATGTGCAAGTCAAGGTGCTGGCGATACTGATTGGTCGTGGACCGCTCCAGCCCGTTGTTCTCGGCTCCAGCAATCCATAAGTCCCCGGCCTTCTTTACGGTCGTGCTGTCGCTGTCGGCGACGTGCGTTCCCTCAGTAATCTGGACCGTGGCGACGGCCTCGAAAGCATCGGCATCCTTCTTGCGCGGAAATGTCTTAAGGCGGCGAACGCCCTTGCCATCAACATAATCGACGATCCAGGCGGTTTTCTCATCACCCTTGCTGGTCTTCCAGGTGCGCTTGCGAACCGACATGTGACCATTCCCTCCGAACCTCGTGCAAACTGCTGTAAGCACCTTGACGTGGAGCGCAACCCATGTCAAGAACGCAATACGTACTTGGTTGGAGCGACCGAATCGCGATGGACGAATTCTCGCTGGCGGACTTGACCGAACTGACAAAATCGAAACGCCGCTCGGTTCAGCTTTGGGCCGAGGCCGGCGTTATTCAGGCCGAGCACTCTACCGATCGGGCTGGAACTGGAACTCATAGGCGATTCTCGCGTGACGAGGCGACCCTCGCCTGTCTTATTGCCGGTCTCACGCGTCATTTTCATCTGCCCATCGGGGTGCTTCTCCAAGTCTCGGACAGCATTCGTAGAACGGCAGCTCTGAGAATGATGTTCGACATCGCAGTGAAAAAGAGGCGACCGTGCTATCTGGTGGTGCAACCTGCAAACATCGAAGATGACCAGCGTTTTCGAGTCTCCACAGTTTCGGGCGTTGACGAAGAAAACGCCGCCCAGGCACTGGCGAAAACATTGATAGGCGCAGGCTCGGCAGTCGCGGTGCTTCGAATCAACGGTCACCTCGCCGCTCTCTCGGAGACATAAACGACGCCCTCTTTTTTTGGCAACGTAAGTACGTAACACGCACTTGATTGGGAAAATATGGAGAATGGAATGATGAAAGATGACCAGAAACAACAGCCCGCGATGGCGCTCATCTGGGGCGCTGAAGCAATCGCCCTCGAACTCGGGACCAACCGCCGCCGAGCTTTTCATCTGCTGGAAACGGGTGAAATTCCGGCAAAGAAGGTTGGTGGTCGTTGGGTGGTAGAGCGCAGCGTTCTCGCCGCTTTCTTTCAAGGCGAGGCCGCGTGATGCAGACGGACCTCCAGCCTGACGAAGCCGTCCGAATGGCCGGCGAATGGCTCGCCAACGAGCCAAGCCACGAGGGCCGCGCGATCGTGCCAGAATTAAAAACCCGGTTCGGTATCACGTCGCTCCAGGCGATCGATGCGATCAGGGCGGCGCAGGCTTTGCGCAGAGCGAGGGCCATATGAGCGGCCCGCCCGAAAAGCGAAAGCCGCACCTGGCAGGGCGCGGCTCGCGTGAAATATCGAAAAGCTTCGCTGCGTTCGATGACTGTGACGATAGCGAAAAGCTTCGCCTTCGGCAAGCCAATCATATTCGCGCCAGCCGTCTCCCATTGGCGCTGGTGATCGCCTCACACGCCTACGGGATAGGGGGCGAGCGCCATGCGTGAGTTCTCCAAGGTCTCTCCAAAGCTTTGGCGCTCGGCACGTTTCCGAGGGCTTCAGACGGACGATGGCAGGCTGTTCTATCTCTACCTGTTGTCATGCGAGCATCAGACCTCCGCCGGCTGTTTCCGGCTTCCTGACGCCTATGCAGCCGCCGACTTAGGATGGCCCGTTGATCGGCTGCCGGCGGCACGGAACGACGCGATCGACGGTGGCCTGATCGTCCACGACGATGCGACCGACGAAATTCATGTGCTGCGATGGTTCCGGCACAACCCGCCAACCAACGGCAAGCACCTGAAGGGCGTCCAGCGCCTGATTTCCGAACTCGACAGCGACAAGGTGAGGGAGGCGGCGGAACTCGACCTGACCGACCAGCAGTCGAACGTGAACCCGCTCGATACGCCGTTCGAACCCATAAGCCACAACGGTTCTAGACTAACCAACTCGGCCTATATGGCGGGAAGGGCGCGACTATGAACGAAAGCCCTATGGAAGCCCTTTCGAAGCACTCAGATGCACAGAGACAGAGACCGAGACTACAGACGGAGACGGAGACAAGACGGAGAGCAGACCAAAACCAAAAAGAAGACTTAGACTTTAGAGCGTCAATCTCAAAAGTTTCCGCAACCGAACCGTCGCAGGGGCTTTTGAGGAAGGAAGAAGCGGAACTGTCGCGCTCATCCTCCCAGCGTCTCAGCCCTCAGCAGCGATGGAACAGGGCTCATCCTTACGCCATCAGAGCGCACGAGATCGTCCGCATTGCAAAGCGCAGGGGCGAGATAGAGCCGCAGGGCTGTGAGGTATGCGGGGCCGAGGCCGAGGGCCATCATGACAGCTACGATGCGCCGCTCGATCTGCGGTGGCTATGCCGGCAGCATCATCAGCGCCTCCATGCTCGCGGCGACATCCCCGACATGTTCCCGGCACCGGGGGCGGTCCAGCCTCTACCCTCGCCAACAGCTCGACCGGCTGCACAGCGCGGCGCTATCGCTAACACAGTATTTCCCCTCCCTCGCGCGCAAGGGAGGGGGGGCCATCATGATCCCTACACCCTTCAGCGCCGCGACCGCTCCGATAGCGTTTTCTTAGTTTCCGCAAAATCCGAGAAAGTGGGCCACATGGGCAGACCGCGCGACGCAGTGGGGGCTAAAGTGCCATGAACGCCGCTCCGATCGTTCCGGGCGGCGATGTCGCCGAACTGATAGCCAACGCTCGCCTTGGAGATGCGACAGCCTTCGACGCCATTATCCTCGATCTGCTCGCCAAAGCGTCGCCCCGCATCGCAACCACCTATCGAGACGCCATGATCCGCAACGTCGCGGCCTGGCTGAAAACGGCAATGCCGGCGAGCAAGGACTCGGCGATAGCGACGGTCCTGGCCGAAGCCGGCAGGAGCCTCCAGTCGGGCCGGGGGATCAGCAACCGCTTTCCCTTCCACCTCTTGAGCAGTGACGAACGGTGGCGTCTGCGCACCGACGTTCAAAGTATTCTTGCGTTCTCGCCAAGATGGCCGAAGCAGCGTCAGATGTTTTCTGTTCTTTTTCCAGATCGTGCAATTTAACCCCGTAGAAATTGCACGACAAAAGGCTCCATGTTGTTCTTCAGATAGAGGAATCTTGACATGGAGAGCGACATGGAAATATCGGAAGAAGGTTGCCGTGACGGGAAAATCGTTGTGGGCGGCAAGATCATAAACGCGAATCTGGCCCGCCTTTTACGCAAGCGGGATGATTTCGAGCGTCGGTTTAGCACGCACGAACAGCGCCTGGCGAAATCCCGCACATCCATGATGAAGTCATCCGCTGGCGGCGAGACGCGTGCGCCCGCCAATGGCAAGCGCAAAAGCCCGGTGAAGAAATGAGCAAGACGTCCGCCACCACCGTCGTTCCATCGCTTGCCGAAGTCAGCGACGATTACGCCCGCCTCATTGCCAAGAAGCAGGAGCTGCAATCCACGCACACCGATTTGCAGGTGGAGCGCCGAGCGATTGAAAAACGCATGCAGGCTCAGGTCGGCACGGTCCAGCCAAACGCCGAAGTCGCAAGGCTGCTCGGCGATGAAACGGCCGGCATTCCGTACGGCGAAGACCGCAAGCGCCTCCAGCAGATATTGACCATGGTGCGGGATATCGAGCAGGCGCTCGTCACCCTCGAAGGTCGTATTGCGATTGAACGCGGGAAGGCTTCCAAGCTCGTATGTCAGAAGGTCGAGCGAACCTACGCCGATCATGTGGGTGCCATCTGCACCGCGCTGATCACCGCCAACCAGAAGCACCGTGATCTCGTTCAGATGGTGGACGCGCTGGAGCGGGAGGACGTGGCGTGGACGGGTTTCTTCTACCCAATGCAGCCTGTCCTCCTGGGCGGCGCAACGGACAGCCAAAGCCGACTTGCATTCTACCTCAGAGAGGCGTGCCAGAACGGGTTCTTGGCTGGCGATGCAATCCCGAAGGAGTTTCGATGAGTTCGCCAGGGCCGGTCATCCTCGGTGAGCACGAGTGGCGGCTTGGTACTCCAACGGGTCGCCACTCTCCCTGTTCATCGGGAGGGGGTATGCAATTCTCTACAACCATTCGCTTCGCGACCGCTCCCATCCGTTTTCTTTCAGTTTCATGTCCCCCGTTGGACCCGCGCGCGCGAGGGAGGCTGAATAATGGGCGCTAGAGGGCCTCGATCGGCTGCATCCCTGACGGTTGTGCCTGCGGTTCCGACGCCGACGGCAGAGCGTGAGACTGCACCTGCTCCAGAGCATCTGACGGCAGCGACGCGGGCATGGTGGGAGCATGTCGTTTCCGAATACGATCTGGAGCAGCATCACCTTCGCCTGCTCCAGGCTGCGGCGGAATCATGGGATCGCCTTCAGCAGGCACGGGCAGCCCTGGCGACACATGGGCTCACCTTCAACGATTCCAAGGGCGATCCGAAAACCCGTCCCGAGGTCGCCATTGAGAGAGACAGCCGCATCGCCTTCGCAAGATTGATCCGAGAACTTGATCTGGACACCGAAGCGCCTGCCGGCTCAGGCCGCCCGCCCGCCCTGCGATCGAACCGGAGGTGAGTGGATGCCGGTGAAAAGACGAGTTCCGAAGCGGCGTGCCTCTGTAGAGGCGGAAATTGCCGCTTGGGCGGAGACATTCGAGACGGGTTTTGATTTCTTCGGCGATCTGGAGCCGTTCGGATTTCCCGCCGGGTCGGACAGCATTCGTTCGATCTGGAAGGCCGCGCCAGAGGCTTGGCAGCGGCTCGGCGCAGTCTTCCTTGCCTCATGGCAGCCAACTGCCGCTCGCTCGACGCCGTGGGCTCAGGAACAGTTCGGAGAGCCACAATGCCCTTGAAACGCCGCGCCCTGAAAGCCCGCCGCCGGATCACGCCGGAAGCGGTCGCAGCCTATCGGGCGGCCGACTGGCAGGCGCTCTACTTCGCGCTGGACATGAGACCGTGGGAAATTTCGCCGCTCGATGTTCACGACGGGAGATCGCCTTACCCGGCAGGCTCTGGCGGCGCGGAATCTTGGCCGACGGCTCAGAAGCTAAGGATCGAGCTCGAAGCCGCAAACAGGGATCGGTGAAATGGCAGGGCTCGCGCTCATATCATTTTGGCGCTGGCCTGGTGGCCGGCCGCGTAATCGAAAAGGTCACAACATGCCGATTCCCACGCACGGATTCTTCCCACGCATCGAAGCGGTTACGGTCCCCGGCTTCGGGCGCTTTGATCTGACGAAATGGGAAGGCTTGCGGGCGTGGATTGAGGTCTGCGCTGCTAGCACTGGGTTTGCGATCGGCGACGAATATTCATGCTCGACAAATGACGGCGATGGCTGCCGCTGGTGGCTGGAACGAAGAGAGAAAGACAACAGATGTTACCAGGATTTTGCCAAATGATGTTTATTCAATCGGGTCGCTTCGGCGGCGCTCTCGCCATCTCGGGCACACCGGTTCTCACCGCGACTGAGGGCACGGCTTATGCCGGCTTCACGGTCTCAGCCACGGGCGGCACTGCGCCCTACACCTTCAGCGTTGCTAGCGGCGCGCTGCCTGCCGGCATCACGCTGAACTCGTCAACCGGCGTCGTGTCCGGCACGCCAACGGTAACAGGCAGCTTCGCCGGTATCGTCATCCGCGTCACCGACAATGCGAGCGCGACGGCCGATCTTGCGTCGTTCACGCTGGAGGTGGAAGCGGCCGGCATCCTCGACGGTCTTTCCCCAACCGGCGCATGGTCGATGTCTCGCGATCTACTCACGGCCTTTGCTGGCGGCTCACGCTACACCGATGTTTCCGGTGCAGTGTCGTCGTGGAACGACCAATCCGGCAGTTCCCGGCACATGGCCCAGGCCACGGCCGGCAATCGCCCGCTGGTCGCCACAGCGGGGCCGAACAGCAGAGCGTGCGCCGACTTCGACGGGACCGACGATATCCTGGTCAGTTCCATTGCCATATCTAATTTCATATCAGCCAGCGCCGGCTACTTGGTTGTGTCTTTCCTCGCCGACACGATCACGGCAAACAGCGGGGATGCCTGGAGCAATCACGCGATAATCGAGGACTTCGGCCAGTTCCTCGGACTTCAACTGCGCAACACCGGCAGCCCGGACACGATCTCAGCATACAACTGGGACGGTAACGCCGACGTTGCCACTCGCGTCGAAATCAATGCTGGAACCGCCTATGTGGCCGAATGGCGGCATGAAGGCGGAAACCTTTATGTGCGTGTGAACGGAGGCACGGAATCATCGGTTGCGTCAGGCAACACTTCAAGTCTTACCGGCCAGCTCCGCTTCGGCGGTGCTAGCGCATGGCTCGACGGCAAGATTTTCGAGGTCGCGACATTCTCGACGGTTCCCTCATCGGGAGACCGGGACGCGATCGTCGCCGACTTCAAGACGCATATCGGGATTTGAGGGGCGACGGGCTATGGGTTACAAGATCAGCACTGGCGCATTCAAATATCCGTTTTCGTTCAGGGTGGATGGACCTGGCGGCGGTGGTGGTTCATCCACGTCGCCATCTGCGCAGCAGAACTTCCCGACTTCCACCTATGGGCAAACCGTTCCCGTCCTCTATGGTAAGGCCAGGATTTCCGGCGCTTACGTGTGGGCACCCGCCGTCATCGTAAAGAGCAGTTCAAGCACGTCCTTCAGCTTCGCATCCGGATTCACGACGGAAACAGATGTCGATGTAATCCTGAACTGCCGCATTCGCTTTGGCGCTCCGCTTGTGCCTGATTCGGAATGGTCGCTGCGCCGGCTGTGGGCTGATGGACGGCTGATCCTCGACGCATCGACAGGCTACAGGTGGGGCGGCCTGAAATACCGCTTCTATGACGGGCAGTCCACGCAAGGCCGCGACCCGACGATGGTTGACGAAGAAGGCGAGGAAAACGTCTCCGCGCATCGCGGCTACATCGATATTGTCATCCGCGATTATAACATGGGCGAGGCCAACCAGCCGCCTGTCTTCGAGGCAGAAGTTGTTCAAGGCACGACCACATCCTACGACACGGATGTGTTCACCACGTTCTTTGCGGACACTATCAACACGGTTCCGGCTCTGCATTGGGATGGTGGCGTGTTCTATGGCGTGTCCAACACGCCTGGATTGCTGCGGAAATTCTCGATTGGCGATCTGCGGGAGATTTACGCGGTTCCCTTGAGCGGGCTGCCCTTGGCGACGATCCTGGAGACTGATTTCCGATACATCCCGGAAATCGACCGTATTCTCGCGTTCTCGACCAACTTTTCCACCAGCCAAGCCGTTTTGATCGACCCGGCCACAGGTGCAGTCACTGCCACAGGCTTGGATGCGATCAGCCCCTATGCGGTCAACACGAGTTGCCATGTCAGGATCGGCAACACCTCTCTGCTGATCGGATCGGTCTTCATCACGGAGGAACTGTTTGTCTTCCGCATTGGAGACGACAGCGTTTCCCTCAGCTTCACCTCGGGTGCTGGATGGAATGGCTATGCGGCCATCGAAAGCATCGCGGCGGGAACCGCCCGCAGCGCCGACGCTGATCTTTGGATTTGCGCCGACGACAAGCTCGTAAAGGCCAAGGTGACGGCCGGCGGTGCTATTATTGGCGCTACCGAACACGCCACGCTCCCTAACAACGGCGTCTATGCGGTATTCTATGACGATGACGTTGTGGTGTGGACCTCCAATTTGCAGGTGCGCCGGATCGACGGTGCAACAGGCGGTGCGACTGTCTGGACCCAAACAGTTCCCTATCAGATCACGACGACAGGCTCGTTCAATCGCCTGATTGCTGCGCCAGATGTCAACCGCTTCGATGATGAACTGCTGTACGAGGACTCTGACAACTATTACTTCACCAGCCTGAAGACCGGCGAGACCAGAACGGTATTCAAGGGGTCATCGCTGGCGCTGTTCCGCTTTGCCTATGACGGCGAGTCGGATTGGCAGATCACGACCGACACGTTCACGGTTCCAGATCGAACGACCTTCGGGGCTGGGGGGACGGAACGCAGCGCAACCTTTCGGACTTCTTGAAGACCTGATGGTTCACGGCGGCGGCTTTGATGCGAGCGAGGTGCAGGTTATCGGTGTTGATGACGTGATCGACGGTGCAGTCATCGACGTAACGTCAGGTGTTCGTGAGATCGCCCGCTCGATCTGCGACCCCTATTCGATAGCCATATTCGAGCGATGATGGTCGCCGGCTATGGCACGGCCTTTGGCGTGTGCTGCAACGAAACCTATATTGTCGGGCCTGGGGCGTTCGCCACGCTGCTCAGAAGCGGCTGGTGGCCCAAGATGCTGCTGATGCATGAGGGCGAGGAAATCGGCTCCTGGCTCAAGATCCACGATGACGGCAACGGCCTGCATATGGTCGGCGTCATCGACCTCACGAACGAACGCGGGCGGCTGGCCTGTCAGATGGTCGAGGATGGCGAGGCAACCGGCTTTTCGCTCGGCGGGAACATGGCGGCCATGCAGAAGCCAATCGGGGGCGGCGTCTGTCATATCCGGGAAGTGTTGGACGTGGTTGAGGTGTCAATCGTCACCGTTCCCGGCAACCCCGGCGCGCTGATCCATGAGTACGCCTTAACCGGCTAGAGCCAGCCAACCATAAGGAAAATGGGAAGTATTCCATGCTATCGTCGCTGCCGATCCTGTGGGCTGGGGGACGATATGGCTCCGGAAATGCTGCTGTTTGCTGCCTACGTTCTTGTCATCAACATGGCTGGCTTCCTAGCGTTCGCATGGGACAAGCACTGCGCCCGCAATGGAATGTGGCGAGTGCCTGAGCGAGCCCTTTTGTCGATAGCTGCTGTCGGGGGAACCATTGGCGCTTTAGTCGGCCAGCGAGCCTTGCGTCACAAGACGAGCAAAGAGCCCTTCCGAACGTATTTGTTTTTGATTGCCGGACTTCAGGCTTTCTGGTTGTTTTTCTTCTGTTTCCCGAATGTCCTTGAGGGGGCTCGCAGTTTTGTCTTCCGCGACTGACGGGAGACAGGTCTAAAGAACGCGGGCTAACTCGGCCAACGCAGCGATCATCGCGACGGCCAACTGTGTGGCCATGAACGACATGAAGAATGTCTGGACCAGCGATAGTGCGAGATCGAGCTGAAACATGCTGTTACAGAACAGCAAATCCGACCGCGAGCCCCAAAAGCGAGGCGGCAAGGATGATCTCTGTGACATTGATCGACATTGATTCCTCCTCCCCCAGCGCACTGCAGAATGGAGAGGAGGCGTTGTCCTGTCCAATCACCTTGGATGGCTCGCTAAAATCCTGCGTGTGTCGGTGAAAAGGGGCACGAAAAAGGCCGGCGCACCGCGGAGTGGGGTGGGGACGCACGCCGGCCTTCCGCCCATATGGGGATACGGGCAGGGTTGATTATACGTCAGTGCAACCCTGATTCATGCTTGGCCAATCGAATAGGGTCACTCCTTCGGAGGTGCATGCACTTGCAGTCCGTTTCATACGCTGGCGAGCTTAACCCGCCAGCGCAAGCCCAACGGCAATGCCGAGACCGATAGCAAGGCCGGTGGCGAGATTGCCGAGCAACTGAATACCGACAGCGGCAAAGCGCTCGCGCCAATCAATGCGCGGGGGTAGGTGAGTTTCTTGTGTCTGGACATGGCTATCTCCGATGATTAATCGCCGCATTAGGACAATATTCCTGACGCTCCGACATGCAGCAAGATCGGCGGCGCATTCCTTCGCGCACGTCTGCGAAGAGAGGCTGCTCGCCCACATCATTGATGCCTCCTAGCCTATTGACTGAGGGCACTGCACCGAATTGCCAACTCGCGCGCGGTCGGCAGTCAGGTACGCTGCCCTATCGCCCGTTCTCAGGCCGGCCATTTGGAGGTCCCGATGGACAACAAGCTATTTGCCCAGCCCGTACCGATCTTGGTCGGGCTCGGATATCCGCACGATATCGGAAGCCTGTGGGAAGCGTTTAAGGTCTTGAACGAATGGCCGGCGTTCGGTCGCGGTCCGGCTCACGTGGCGGCGCTCGATGCCTGCCGAGACGCCATAGCAGACGAATGCGACGCCGAAACGGCGCGTGCCAAAGTCGAGGCATTCGCTCGCTCTCGCGGCATTCTGGCCGAACGACGCGCTGGCCCAAACCGCGCAAAGCGCCGGTGACGAGGGTAGAATATGTCTTTCCCAACCAGCCGGTGGTTTGCCGGCGGCAAGCATACCAGGCGATTTTTTATGGCGGATGAGGCAGAAAATAAGCGTGGGCTTGAAGCGGTCATCCGGCGCTTGGTCAGAGAGACCGGGATCACCATAGATCAGGCCCGTTTCCTTGTCTCTATCTTGGGAAATGACTGGCCGTCACTAGTGAGAGAGGCTCACCTCATCAAGAGCTCATTCTGACGCTCGTGCTTGGCAGGGTCAGCGTAAGGCGGCAGCAGCACGCAAGGCATTCCGGGAGGCCGCAGAGGAAGCAGGCATCTTGATTGGCGATGTCGCCCGCGTCCCAATACCCAGAACCGTTTAAGCGCAAGCGGTAGCTACAACGCTCCCCAAACGTTCGATGCTAGCCAAGCCACCAGGCCGACTGCACAGGCGGTCGTCATCCAATTCAGCAAACGGCGGGTCCGCTTGCGGCGGCGTGTTTCATCACCAGTCCAGTCGTATGGGGATCGGTACATTCGTTGCTGTCCGCAATTCCTACGCCGCCACGAGCGCGTCCAGATATGTCGTCTTCGTGCCTGGGATGAACTTGTCCAGCGAGACGGTCTGGAACGTGTCGTACTCGCGGTTATAGGCTCGCAGATACACCTTCGCCTGCGCTGCCATGTCGTTGACGTTGATTTCGCCTTCCAGAATCGCGAGGCAGAGACTGGAAACCACATCGTCCCTTATGAAGCGCGGGAGGCCGCTGGGCAGAGCAGCTATGGCGCGGCGGTAAACCTCGTCCGGGGAAGTCCGGACCTGCATAATCGATATTTTCCTGCAGTAGTAGGCTCTATTGTAAGTCTTTACTGCAGCCGAATGTGCAGCTCGATATCGTCGGTTCTCCGCCGCTTTTGCCTCCCTGCCCTTTTCGGTAGCTCTGCGTTTTCGGTTGTACTCGCGCACTTTCTCGGCATTTCTTTCTTTCCACGCTCGCTTAGCGGCGTTGATCCTATCCTTGTTCCTGGCCCCGTGCCGTTGCAGATATCTCTGCTGTTCCTCACGATGCCGCGCCTTGAGTTCCTCGGTACGCTCTCGCTTCTCAGCAGGCATGGGTTCTCCCCCCACTGATGGGTTGGTGCCTGCTCAGTACATCCGGCGGGGCTAGGCTCCGCCTGCTTGGTTAACAGGTAGTTAACGCAAGCCTCATTCCCCCCTCAACGAAACTGGTCTGCCTCGGCGGAAAGGACACTAGCCATGCTTGGAAAAGGCCGCGCGGAAGCCATCACGGATTCCGACATCGCAAACCTGGCGGACGGTCTGCATGCCATCCCGCCGATCTGGAAGCCATTGCCGAAGTCGAGAGCGATGGCTTCGGCTGGTTCGATGATGGGCGCGCGCCGCATGACAGCCGCTTCTGACATGCTGCGGGCAGGAAAGTGGAACGGCTATCAGCCCGGCTCTCTGGCGGCTCCCAAACCCGTCGCGCCGGCTCCAGCACCAAACCCGCCCGCCAAGCCCTTCAAAGCGTGGCCGAACTCTCCGAACAGACACGGGAGTTCCTAAGCGACCTGAGCAGGGAAGACATTGCCACGCTAAAAACCGGCCTGCCTCTGATCCGCATGATTGTGAGTTTCGGCAAGGTCACGAAATGGCTGGCGATAACGACGCTCGGCCTGGTCGTCGGCTTCGCTCTGTTGTGGGAATCGCTCGTGAAGATTGTCGCATGGTTTCGGCCACCGCCGGTATAACTGCGCCGCGCGCGCATACGGCCGAGACGGTCAGTAGTCCTATTGCTGCCCGTGTCGGCCGCTGCGGATGGATGCCGGTCCGCCGCAGGCGGAGTAAACATAAATCGACAAGCCCGCGCCTCACCCGGCGCGGGCTTTTTTTAGCAGCCCTTGTTCCGCTGAGCGGAGCTGATGGCTATCACTTCGCCTTTGTGCTGCGCGACAGCTCCTTCTTTGTCGCCGCCAGTAAGACTGCTCATCGGGACGCCTATCAGGAAGACGCCAACGGCGTCGCCGGTCTGCGCCTGTCGCTGTTGTGCGGATACCGCATTTAGCGCGTTGGTGGATTTCTGGTGCTCGGCGGCCAACTGGTTACAGCTCAGACCCGAATAGGCGTTCACCGGCATCGACATCGGCGTGATGGCGTCCGGCCCCTTCGCGCATGCCGTCAACAGCAAAGCGGTCGCGAGTGTTGCAATCTTTTTCATGATGGTTCCCCCAATCCCCGCGCCAACATAGCCGCATTTTCAATGGGAACGCTAGGCCGCTGGCGGGCGTCAGTTCGCCTTGGATTTGTCGGACGGTGTGAGCGCGTCCTCAATAAGGCTGGTCAATTGGTCGCGCAGCGACTGCGCAAAGCCGAGGTCCATACGGAGGCGGGCACAAACCCAAGCCTCGGGCTGATTCCCGGCATCAACGACGGTCTGGGCCAGAGAAATGTAAACCAATCCGTTGAACTGGCGCGCCTCCAGGAAAACACTGGGAACAACGGGGGCAACGTCCTTCTCAACAATTTGCCAGTCGCTATCACCAACCCGCAACGTCTTTCCGCTTCTAATCGTTACTTCTTCGACCATCAGGCGTTCCTCACAGGGTTGTTGACGGAGACGAATCTTCGGAGATTCCAGTCATAGACCACGCCGGCCGGAACGGTGAATCCTTTGCGCTGCTTATCCCGTGTGGACAAACCAGACGGGCGGTCGATGCTTCCTGCTGGCGCTTCGCCTTCCTGATCCTGGGCAAGTCGTGCTTGTGCGTCTTTTCCTCGGCGCACGCGATGTGGGCCGGGCCGCAATTGGTGTTCGTGTCAGGGCCTAGCAGGGCGAGGGCGCGCTTATGCTCGATAATCCAGCGGTCGTTGTGCCGGAGATGCGCAGCGGCGACTAACCAGAAGCCGCGCCGCCATGTCGGCGGTAGCGCTCATCCTGCTTTTCATCCCTAGCAACGTCATGACGATACATTTGGATCAGCGTCTCGGCTACGTGACCGAATCCGATTAACGCCCAGCCTGTCAGCCAAAAAACGGCGGCGTAAATCTCATGCAGGACAGATTTAGCAGCAAGGAATATCAAGGCTGCGAGAACCAGGTGCAGTGCGCCGACTATTCGCATTTTGTGTTCCCCCGCTGCATCGAAGCAGAAGAGTAGGACAAAGTCGAATCGTTAGCAGCGTCCGATCATCACCTGCCCTTCCTAAGCCTCACGCCTGGGCCTTCGCCGTTCTCTGCAACGAATATCACGCCCGCAGATTCAAGAGCGGTCTGAATTGCCCGGAGTGTCGAAGCCTTCGGATCGGTCCCGCCACTTTCGATGTTGTTTAGTCCGGTGGTCGAAATGCCCGCACGCCTGGCGAGATCGGCCTGGGTCAGTCCGATCATGGCGCGCGCACCTCGAATTTGTTCTGGTGTAATCATGGGCAAGATATACAGCGCAGTGGAATTTTTATCAACTGCGCTTGACCTGCTTACAAGTTATGGTTAACACAACTCTGCTTGAGATTTTATCAACTGGAGTGACCCACATGCCGAAAACACGCGTTTCGGCGGCCGGCGAAGCTATGCCTGCCGTCAACATCAACCGCCGCATCGCCATGCTGGGCGCTGGCGCAACCGCTGCGGCTCTGACCGTCACAAGCCTGCCGGCCGAACCGGCAACGGCCGACGCCGAACTGATCCGGCTCGGCCAGGAGCTAGAGCGCGAACTGGCTTTACTGCCGGAACTCGCAGGGGCCTCTCACAAGCTTTATGTGGAGCGTCCAGGCACCGGCCCGTTGTCGGATGATGAGCATGCGCGGTGGATGGCGGCAGGAGAGGCAAACGGCCATCACGCCGCATATGACGCGTGGGGCGATTGCGAGGACCGTATCAGGGCGCTTGTGGAGCAGATCGAACCGATGGCCGCCACAACCCTCGCCGGCCTTATCGCCAAGGCCAACGCGGTCTTGTTTGAGGCCGTCATGTGGGAGGATCACATGGGCGAGAGTGCCGAAGCCCGCGCCTTCAAGACCTTCATTGCCGAGATGAAGCGCGTGGGGCGATTTCATGAACGCCGTTCACGTTCTCAAGCCCGCAGGCATGCCGCAGGGCATCAACCCGCAGGAATGGCGGCAGGCCATCGAACGGCGGCTGAACGAGCTTCTGGACCAGTCCTTTGCCCTGATAACGGCCCTGGACATGATGGAGGTCGATCCAGACTTCGAACCGTATCTAGCTGACACCTCGGGAGACGACCGGGAGGACGAGAACGAACACCACGACGGCAACCCGGACGACGAGGACAGCAGCGACGCGGAACCGGACAATGACCACGAGGTCTGCCAGTGGGCGCTAAACCCGCCGGTGTCGCAGGACAGCCCCGCCTTTCACGGGAATTGAGGAAGTCGCCAAGTTGGCAACACCTGCCCGCCACGGTTCGCCCTGGCGGGCTTTTTTCTCTAGGGCGCGCTGTCGGCCCCCGGTCGTTCATCGAAAATAACCACATAGCCTAAGGCGATGGCGGTTTTCGATATTGCAATCGCTAGCTCCTCGTCAGGGGTCACAAAGTCTCCCGACAGCATCCGCAATTTCCCGATGGCCTTGGAGGTAGACAGCAGCGACCCCTCGTAGGCAATATTCACACAGGCATTCACGGCCGAAAGCAGATCGGCTGGATCGAACTTGCCGTTGTCCATGACGGCTCCCATAGGTCGAGCCCCTTCCATGGTCTCAACCCTTGCCTGCCGACTGGGTTCCATCGGGGGAGCCGGCGCACCGGTTTTTGTACGGAACCAAACAATTGTTCCATATGTTAGGGGGCAACCCGTTTTCCACAGGACGGGTGATCGAGTCCGGAAGGAGGGTCCCTTGCCGCTCCTGCCGGGCTCGATTTGTTATGCAGGTCATGAGAACAGGTGGCAAGCGCTTGGGCGTAAAGCCCGCCACGGTCGCCCTGGCGGGCCTTTTTATGGCCGTGGCAGCAAAGTCACACCACTCGAATATGCAGTGCTTCAACCGCCGCGCGCTTATTATCCAGCTAACCAAGGCATATCGTCGTGGACGGGCAGAGGGGCAAAGACACTGACCGCGCGCGCCAGCCATCCATAGAGGGGATAGATGGGCGGGCTTTTCCTCCCGAACTAGCGCCCGCCAGGGTTCGCCCCGGCGGGGCTTTTTTTGCGACCGGATTAAACGAAGGGGCTCCAGCGCGTCGTGATTGGGCTACGCGTCCTCAAGCTCCATGACCCTCTTGGCTGCGTTGGCGAGGAAGCCGGATCGAGTATATCCGTGTGCTGCCGCATATGAGTCAATCTGGTCAAGAACATCCTCGGGCAGAGTGACATTCACGCGAACCGCCTTTTTGGCCTCAGTTTTTACGGAGACCAAAATGGCTACGCCGTCGCGGTTTTCAGCAGAAGCCATAACCGCCTCAAGGGTGGAAGGTTCGGGTATAGCTTCGCCGTCCTCGACAAGACCCTCAATATGAAATGCGAGTGCCTCTTCGGCCATGGCACGGGCATCGTCGAGGGACGTTCCAGCGGTGACCACCCCCGGAAAATCAGGGAATGAAACGCCAAAATCGCTTTCAGCGTCCTTATGGATCAGTCCGATATACTGGCGCATGTTTCTACCTCAACTTCAGGCCGGATTGCCGTTCGATACTTCGAAGCGTGCCGGCCGGTATGTCACGCTTCGGATGAGGGACGGTGACACGTCCGGGTTTTTGGGGATGCTTAAATTGAGCATGACTACCCTTGCGAGCCACTTCGCGCCAACCGTCCGCTTCAAGGTGAGCAATTACGTCGGCGCTTCTCATTCGTGTGTCATACACACACAGTGTGTATTGCGTCAACGGAAATTGCCGCGATTGGTTGCAAGAATCTTTATCCCGGTATGTTGCACGCATGTCGCACGGACTTGCCGTTAGTGGCAGGAAACCCTTGGAAATCAACGGTAGCTGGTTGCAACATGAACGCGACATGGACGAGGGGAAATCAGGGCTAAGTGCTTGAAAATGCTGGTGCCCAGAGGCGGATCTCGAACCACCGACACGCGGATTTTCAGTCCGCTGCTCTACCAACTGAGCTATCTGGGCCTGTTTCGATGGCCAGCTTCGCAGGCGTTCGAAACTCGCGAGGTTTGGGGTGAAACCTGCGAAAGCGCGTGGGTTATAGCACGGGATTTTTCGCTGTCCAGCGCCAGCGGAGCCTTTTGAGGAAGAAACCGAACTTCGTGCGCAGCCAGCCTCGCGGCGCTATTTCGACTCGCCCTCGTCGCAGTCTTCCTCGTCATCGCGAACCGGAATGGCGTAGCTGCCCGACAGCCAGCGATTGAGATCGACATGCTTGCAGCGCGTCGAGCAGAATGGATAGGTCTCGCGCGACGAGAGCCTGCCGCATTCGGGGCAGGGGCGTTTCGGCCGCAGCGGCGCGACGTTGCCGGTTCCTTCGCCGCTCATGCGCGCGTACCCGACAGCCAGTTGAAATGCACCTTGAAGCCTTCGGCTGTCAGCAGCCCGACGGTTTCATAGAGCGGCAGGCCGACCACGTTGGTGTAGGATCCGACAAGCTTGACCACGAAGGTGCCGGCGAGCCCCTGAACGGCATAACCGCCGGCCTTGCCCCGCCACTCACCCGAGGCAAGGTAGCTTTCCAGCTCCTCGCGGCCGATCCGCTTGAAACGGACGCGGGTTTCCACCAGCCGCTGACGCAGCTTCCCTTCCGGCGAAATCAGGCAGACGCCCGAATAGACCCGGTGCGAACGGCCCGAAAGCAGCTGCAGGCAGTTTGACGCCTCATCGACGAGTTCCGCCTTGGGCAGGATGCGCCGCCCGACGGCGACGACCGTGTCCGCCGCCAGCACGTAGGCGCCGGCGAAGTCAGGCTCCGCTTTCAGCGATTCATGGGCCTTCTCGGCCTTCGCCTTCGACAGCCGCTTCGCCAGCGAGCGCGGATGCTCGGCGCGCAGCGGCGTCTCGTCGACCTCGGCCGGAAGCGCCCGGTCCGGCTCTATGCCGGCCTGCTGCAGAAGCTCGATCCGGCGCGGCGAACCCGAGGCGAGCACAAGCTTCTGGAAAACGCTCATCGTGTCAGGTCGCGGCCGGCGGCCGTCCTATTTGAAGCGGTAGGTGATGCGGCCCTTGGTCAGGTCGTATGGCGTCATCTCCACCAGGACCTTGTCGCCCGTCAGCACGCGGATGCGGTTCTTGCGCATGCGGCCAGCGGTATGGGCAATGATTTCGTGCTCGTTTTCAAGCTTCACCCGGAACATGGCGTTCGGGAGCAATTCCGTGACAGTACCCGGAAACTCGAGGACTTCTTCCTTCGGCATTCTATACCTTTGGTTTGGATGGAATTTCCGGCGCCGGGCCGGAATTTGCGCGGAACCTATATGATTATCCGCCCTTTGTGAACACGCTTAATCGTCGGCGTCACCGGACCCTAGACCGATGAAGCGCCGGGCGATCCTGGTCTTCAGCCGCTCGCGGACGTCGCGGTAGGCCGCCATGATCTGTTCGCGCGTGCCTACGGCCGTCGTCGGGTCGGGAGTCGGCCAATACTCCACCTCGACCGCCATCGACCGGGTCAGTTCGAGCGCGGCATGGTGCGCCTCCGGGGCCAGCGTCACGATCAGGTCGAAATAGCCGTCATCGAGATCGTCGATCGCCTTCGGAAGCCGGTCTTGCAGCGAGAGGTCGTCCTCGGCCAACACCACATCCACGAACGGATCGCGCTCGCCTGTCCGCACGCCGGCCGAAGCGACGAAGATCGTCGGCGGCAGCGCCTGCCGCGCCAGCGCTTCGGCCATGGGCGAGCGCACGGCATTCATTCCGCACATGAACAGGATCGAGCGCGAGGTCAGGGTCAGCCCCGCCAGTGCAACACGCAGACCAGCGTGAATACGCGGCGTGCGGTATTGAAGTCGACGTCGATCTTGCCTGCCAGCCGATCCATGAGCGTCTGCGATCCTTCATTGTGCAGTCCGCGCCTGCCCATGTCGATCGCTTCGATCTGGCTAGAGTCGAGATGCGGATCGCGTCGTAGTAGCTCTCGCAGACCATGAAATAATCTTTGACGATGCGCCGGAACGGCGTCAGCGACAGGATGTGCGTGGCTACCGGAGAGCCGTCCTCGCGCGAGACCGCAAAGACGAGACGCGCGTCGACCAGCGACAGCTTCAGCCGGTAGGGACCGCAGCCATTGTCATCGACGGGTTGAAAGGTGTTTTCTTCGATCAGATCGAAGATCGCCACCGCCCGTTCGTGCTCGATGTCGGGCGTCGAGCGGCCGATGGATTCGTCGAGCTCGACGTCAATCAGCCTTGAGCGTTGCTCGTCGTTCCGCGCCATCCCATGCTCTAAATATTCAGCCGGATGGCGACGGAACGTCCGTGTGCCTCCAGCCCCTCGGCCTCGGCCAGAGCGATAGCCGCTGGCGCCAGCACGCGCAACTGCTCCGGCCCGAGCTTGAGGATCGAGGTGCGCTTCATGAAATCCAGCACCGACAGGCCGGACGAGAACCGCGCCGAACGCGCCGTCGGCAGGACGTGGTTCGAGCCGCCGACATAATCGCCGATGGCTTCCGGCGTGTGGCGTCCGAGAAACACCGCCCCGGCGTTGCGGATGTGCGGCAGGAAAGCTTCCGGATTCTCGATCGCCAGTTCGACATGCTCCGCCGCGATGCGGTTGATGAGCGGAACGGCGGCCTCGAGTGTCTCGACCCGGATGACAGCGCCAAAATCCCGCCAACTCGCGGCGGCGGTCTCGGCCCGCGGCAGCGATTTGAGTTGGCGCATGACCGCGCGTTCGACCGCGCTTGCTAGAGCAGGGTCGTCGGTGAGCAGGATCGACTGAGCAGCGGCATCGTGCTCGGCCTGGGCCAGGAGATCGGCTGCGATCCAGTCCGGATTGTTGTCGGCATCCGCCACGACGAGCACCTCCGACGGCCCTGCGATCATGTCGATGCCGACCGTACCGAACACCTGGCGCTTGGCCGCGGCGACATAGGCATTGCCCGGCCCGACGATCTTGGCGACCGGCCGGATCGTCTCGGTGCCATAGGCGAGGGCGGCTATGGCCTGCGCGCCGCCGACCCGGTAGATCTCGGAAACGCCGGCGAGATCGGCCGCGACCAGCACGAGCGGATTGATTGCGCCGCCTGGCGCCGGCACCACCATCACGACACGCTCGACGCCTGTGACGAGCGCCGGGATCGCATTCATCAGCACCGAACTCGGATAGGATGCGGTGCCGCCAGGAACATAGAGTCCTACAGCCTCGACCGCAGTCCACCGCGAGCCGAGCTCGACGCCCGCCGGGTCCGTATAGCGATCGTCGGCCGGACGCTGACGCTCGTGATGCGCCTGGATCCGGTGGCGCGCGAACTTCAGCGCCTCGATGGTCCCGGCGTCGGCTTCGCCATAGGCCTTGGCGATTTCGGCTTTGGATACAGCGATGCCGAGGCTGCGCAGGTCGCAGCCGTCGAATTTCTGCGCATAATCGACCAGCGCCTCGTCGCCTCTCGCCCGGACATCGGCAATGATGGCTGCCACGTCGCTTGCGACATCCGGGGAAGCCTCGCGCTTGATTGTCAGGAAGGCCGCGAAGCGTTCCTCGAAATCGGCGTCGGACTGGTTGAGCGTGATGGCCATATGCACTCAGACTTTGTGGTACGGGCGCGACGATGCCTGCCAGGCGCCGCCGAGATCGGCGAGGCGCGCCTCCACGCATTCGACATCGAGCATGATCGCGCCGCCGCCGGCGAAGATCAGCTCGACGATACCGGCCGGCGCATCCATCGGCACGAAGCTTACGGCGAGCAGCGACAGGATATCGGCTGGCCGGTCGCGCGCGATGCCGCTGGTTTTGGCATTGAGCACGCGGTCGAAATGCAGCACGCTGTTGCGCCGCTGCGGACGCGGCCGGAAGAAGAAGCCCGATTTGCCTTCCCAAACGAAGCGGTTCATCGGCACGATGAAGCGCTTCAGCGACGGCAGGAATTCGAGGTCGCCGACCTTCATGATGGCGTCCTGGACATGCGCCGACACGATTTTCAGATCCTCTTCGTCGAGGGCGACAAGTTTCAACTGGTCCATGTCCCAACCCTGTGGAAGGTGATCGCGCCTGCCGCCTTGTTAGGCGGTCTTGGCGGAGCGCGCAACGGAGGCGAGAGCCTCGGCTGCTAGGAGGATAGGCGCTCGATGGTCGCGCCGCAGCCGGAGAGCTTCTCCTCCAGCCGTTCAAACCCGCGGTCGAGATGGTAGACGCGGTTGACCACCGTCTCGCCTTCCGCCGCCAGGCCGGCGATCACCAGCGAAACGGAGGCGCGCAGATCGGTCGCCATCACCGGTGCGCCCTTCAACCTCGGCACGCCGTCGACGATCGCGGTTTGTCCGGCCAGCGTGATGCGCGCGCCGAGCCGGGCGAGTTCCTGCACATGCATGAAGCGGTTCTCGAAGATCGTCTCGGTGATCCGCGACTTCCCTTCGGCCATGGTCATCAACCCCATGAACTGAGCCTGCAGATCGGTCGGGAAGCCCGGGAACGGTTCGGTGGTCACGTCAACCGGCATTATGCCTGAGCCGTTGCGCCTGACGCGTATGCCGGAATTGACCGGGATGATTTCGGTCCCTGTCTGCGCGATTACGTCGAGCGCTCCCTGCAACAGGTCGGCGCGCGCGCCTTCGAGGATCACGTCGCCGCCGGCCATGGCGACCGCCATGGCGTAGGTGCCCGTCTCGATGCGGTCGGGAATTACCTGATGGCGTGCCCCCGACAGTGAATCGACGCCGTCGATCACGATCGTCGACGTGCCGGCGCCGGATATTCTCGCGCCCATGGCGTTGAGGCAATCGGCGAGATTGACGATCTCGGGCTCGCGTGCCGCGTTTTCCAGCACCGTCTCGCCCTTGGCGAGCGACGCCGCCATCATCAGCACATGGGTCGCGCCGACGGATACTTTGGGGAATATATAGCGGTTCCCGGTGAGACGTCCGTTCGTCTTGGCGATGACATAGCCGTTCTCGACGTCGATCCGCGCGCCGAGCGCCTGCAGGCCTTCGAGAAACAGATCGACCGGGCGCGTGCCGATCGCGCAGCCGCCGGGCAGCGACACTTTCGCCTCGCCCATGCGGGCAAGCAGCGGTCCGATCACCCAGAAGCTGGCGCGCATCTTCGACACCAATTCATAGGGCGCGGTGGTGTCGACGATGCTGCGCGCCGTGAAATTGACGGTGCGCGAATAGCCTTCGATCTGGCGCTCGCGGCGGCCGTTGACGGAATAGTCGACGCCGTGATTTCCGAGAATGCGTATCAACTGTTCCACATCGGCGAGATGCGGCACATTTTCGAGCGTCAGCGTGTCGTCGGTCAGGAGCGACGCTATCATCAAGGGCAGCGCCGCGTTCTTCGCGCCCGAGATCGGGATACGGCCATTGATCCGGTTGCCGCCGACAATTCTGATGCGATCCATGAAATTCACTTCTCCGGGGATTTCCCCGGCTGTTGATCGTTGCCCGAATGGCCCGTCTAGACCATAGCGTAAATCGGTTCAAGGAATAGGACTTGCCCTCGGCCTCTGCATCCGGACAGCAGCTTCACCCGTCCGTTTCCGATTGACCCGCGGCCGCCGCGATGCCCTCGGGCCGGCTGTCGGCCTCGCCTGTTCGGCGCGAGCGTGCCTGCGCCTTGCGCTTCTGGAGATTGGCGCGCAATTCTTCGGCGAGCCGTTTCTTGCGGTCGAGGTTCGCTGCCGTTTCGCTGCTGGCGGATGATTTCGGCTTCATCGGACTGGTTTCGTCGTCGGTGTGCTTCACAGCCATTGAAATACGCATCATTGTGGCCGTGCAATGTCGAAAAAACAGCGGTTCGAAACTCGCCGCACATAACTTGCGCTTGCCGGATTGATATGGCAGAAGTCCGCCGCACTCGGAAAGCTGCGGTAGCTCAGTGGTAGAGCACTCCCTTGGTAAGGGAGAGGTCGAGAGTTCAATCCTCTCTCGCAGCACCAGCCTAACCCCAATGAAATCATTGACCCGACTTAACAAGGCCTTCCGTCCGTGATGTCACAAAGCAGGCGGAAAATGGCTGCCAAAATTTGCAAAAACTGCTAGACCGCGGTCGCGGCCTTGAGGCCAAAATCTCCGTCGCCGAACGAAAGGCGATGCAGGGGCGCGAGATGCCGAGCGTTCGCCGCCCTCGCTGGTTCACCCGATCTGGAAACCGTCAAGCGCGACTATCAACTGGCCTTTATCGAGAAGTGCCGGAAGGCGCTGGCCTCTTTCATTGGGCCGCGAGGCATTGCGCAAGCCGGATTCTGGGCCATGCTTGGAGTTGCCGACGCCCTGTCTCATGCTGCCGTGACCGGCGAGATTATGGCCCGACAAGCAGAGGACGAGCTCTTCGAAACAATTGTCGCAATGGTCGACCGAAGCACACGCCGGTAGGCTGAGCAATCAATGCATTAAGCTGCTACACAGCAGCCGGCATTGTCTTCCCGCTTGTTTTCCTGGGCGCATTCGGTCAACATGGGTTTGCACGCGAATTCGTATAGACTGGCAGTGCTTGTGCGGCTCGACTTGAGAACTGAGCCCGCGTTGCTTTGGGGGCAGCTGATGAGGCGCATGCGTTGCTACTGTTTTGATCAGAGCTGCCGCGCGACCGCTCCCCGCGTCGAGTCGGATAATCAGGTTGCCTTGCCCGTCGTGGTCGGCCGTTCCGTGGGGCAGGGCGGGGCCAACGTCAGCAATGATGTTCTCACCATCCAGCAGGCGCTGAATGCGGTCGACACCAGTCAGGGCGGGCCGACTCCGCGCCTGGCAACGGATGGCTTGATCGGTCCGTTGACGCGCGCGGCGATCGGAAGATTCCAGAAGCAGAACATCAGTTTCGTCGATTTCCGCATCGACCCGAACGGGCCGACGATTCAGGCGCTCAATCGCGTTCTGGGGGCTTCGCCCCAAATCTTGGCGAGCGGATCATCGAGATCCCTCGCGCCCGGCAGCGGCGTCGGCCAGACTGTGCCGCCCGCGCCGACCTTCAATGTCACGGATGAGATGATGGAGCGGGTGTTCAAAGAGATCCTGCCCATCTCGCGGGCCTGCGTGACTAGCGCGCTGCGCACGCTGAATGCGGCGAAAGCGATGGGCACAATCGAATCACCGGCCCAGACGCTCGTGCGCAAGCACTTCGCGGTTCAGCTCAGCGATCCGCCGCCGCCGGATTTCGCGCTGATCGAGCGCACCTTTCGCGCCATCGATCGCACGCTCTCGCTCGCCACCGTGATCCCCGAGCAGATTTTCATCAAATTCCCGTTCACGCTCTCCAATGGCGAGATGGCGAAAACCCGCACGCTGGCGCTCGCGCTTTCAAACGGCATCGCCGAGCGCGGCCAGACCGTTACGCTCGAACGGGAGGATGGCACATCCGCCACGCTGCGGGCGGATGCGGTGGTGCTGCTGCCGGTCTATTTCTTCGCGTCGAGCGACCTGCAGGTCGGCACGCTCATCCACGAACTCGGGCATTTTGTGGGGGGCCGGATGGCGATCCCGATTGCATCGACGATCCGCCGGGAAAATCGTCGGGCGATGCCTCCCTCGCACAATTGCCGCCGCAGCGGCGGCCGCGCATCGCGGAGTGCTACGCGCTGTTCGCCTTCGAGGCGCATTTCGGACGTAGCATGTTTCGCGCGCTGCTCAAGTTCTGAGGTGGGCCGGCACGCTGACGATTGCCCCCGGTGATCCTATGACGCAATACAACAGCGCCTGCATCTATTCGCGGCTCATTCGACCAAGATCACCTACGGCACCTAAGCCAGTCGCCTAGCATCCAATCCCAGGCACAAGAAATCATGTAAAACATCGGCAGATGTGACGCGTTGTCCCCGAACAACTGTGCCCGCTTTTTGTCCCGTCACAACGTCACAAAACGCTCTACCAAATCATTGTTTTTAAAGATAAATTTTTGAATTCAATCCTCCCTCGTAGGACCATATTGTCCTGAGACAATCAGCCATGTGCTGATTGAATGAACGCCGATGGCGATCTCCGAAGGCCTGCCTTCAGGCCGCTGCTCGGGGCAATATGCGAAACCTTTGAAGCCTGTTGCCGAGAGATTCGACAGTTATCGGACTCCATCGCCGCGACTCATGGTAACATCAAAGTCAGAGAGTCGGGCTCGCGAAATTGGGCTCTCCGCGATGTGAAGGAACCACAAAGCCAGTCCGGCAGTTGAAGATAAGCTGGCCGCAGACAACCAGACCAGCCAATGCGCGAGGGTGTCATGCAAGGGAAAACATCCGACGTCTTCGATCTGTTTTCGGAGATTTACACGGATACGGCTCGAGAGGAGATGAGCCTTCAGCAATATCTCCTCGCCTGTTGCGAGGACAGTTCAATGTATGCCTCCGCTCCCGAGCGGATGGTCGCGGCGATAGGCGAACCTAACCTGGTCGACACCAGCAAGGACGAACGGCTCGGCCGCATTTTTGCGAACAGGACGATCAAGATTTATCCTTCGTTCGCCGACTTCTACGGCATGGAAGATACGATCGAGCGCATCGTCGGCTATTTCCGCTACGCCTCGCAGGGCCTGGAGGAGCGTAAGCAGATCCTCTATCTTCTAGGCCCCGTCGGCGGCGGCAAATCGTCGCTCGCCGAGCGGCTGAAGAAGCTCATGGAGCAGCGCCCGATCTACACGCTGAAGGTCGCCAACGAGATCAGCCCGGTCTTCGAATCGCCGCTCGGGCTTTTCAATCCGGATCGCATGGGCGACCTCCTGGAGGAAAAATACGGCATCGCGCGCCGGCGGCTGAACGGCCTGATCTCGCCCTGGGCGGCCAAGCGGCTGGATGAGTTGAAGGGCGATATTTCCAAATTCAGCGTCGTCAAGCTGACGCCCTCCCGGCTGCGCCAGATCGGCATCGCCAAGACCGAACCGGGCGACGAAAACAACCAGGACGTCTCCGCCCTGGTCGGGAAGGTCGATATCCGCAAGCTGGAGGATTTCAGCCAGTCCGATCCCGACGCCTACTCCTACAGCGGCGGCCTGAACCGGACGACCCAAGGCTTGCTGGAATTTGTCGAGATGTTCAAAGCGCCGATCAAGGTGCTGCACCCGCTGCTGACGGCAACGCAGGAAGGCAGCTACAACGGCACTGAAAGCTTCGGGGCCTTCCCCTATCAGGGTATAGTCGTTGCCCACTCCAACGAGTCGGAATGGCTGCAGTTCAAGAACAACAAGAACAACGAGGCGTTCCTCGACCGCATACTGGTGGTCAAGGTGCCCTATTGCCTGCGGGTCACGGAAGAGAGGCACATCTACGAAAAGCTGCTGCGCGAGAGCGAACTGGCCAACAGCCCCTGCGCTCCGGAGGTGCTGGACATTCTCAGCCGGTTCACCGTCTCGACGCGCCTCGCCGAACACGACAATTCGCCGCTTTATACCAAGCTGCGGGTCTATGACGGCGAGAATCTTAAGGAAATCGACCCGAAAGCCAAGTCGGTACAAGAATACCGCGATGCAGCAGGTGTCGACGAGGGCATGACCGGCGTCAGCACGCGCTTCGCCTTCAAGATACTATCGCAGACGTTCAACTACGACACTGAGGAAGTGGCCGCCGATCCGGTGCACCTGATGTACATATTGGAGCAGGCGATTAGGCGCGAGCAGTTCCCGAAGGAAGCCGAGGCTGCCTATCTCGACTTCATCAAGTCGGAACTGGCTACGCGCTATGCCGAGTTCATCGGCCACGAGATCCAGAAGGCCTATCTGGAATCCTACAGCGAATACGGCCAGAACCTGTTCGACCGGTATATCGCCTATGCCGACGCCTGGATTGAGGACCAGGACTACAAGGATCCCGATACCGGCCAGAACCTAAATCGCGAGGTGCTGGACAACGAACTGTCGCAGATCGAAAAGCCGGCCGGCATCGCCAACCCCAAGGACTTCCGCAATGAGGTCGTGAAGTTCACCTTGCGCGCGCGGGCCAGGAATAATGGGCGCAACCCGTCATGGACGAGCTACGAAAAGCTGCGCGAAGTCATCGAGAAGCGCATGTTCGGGCAGGTCGAGGATCTGCTTCCGGTGATCAGCTTCGGCTCCAAGCAGGACGGCGTAACGGAGAAGCGGCACACCGAATTCGTGCAGCGGATGGTCGGGCGCGGCTACACCAAGCGTCAGGTCCGTCGGCTGGTTGACTGGTACATGCGCGTAAACAAGGCGGGTTGAAGCCGGCCATGCCGATCTTCATCGACCGCCGATTGAACCCGAAGGACAAGAGCCTCGGCAACCGCCAGCGCTTTCTGCGCCGGGCGCGCGAAGAGCTCAAGCGAAGCATCAGGGATCAGATTAGGACCGGCAAGATTTCCGACGTCGACGCCGCACATTCGGTTTCGATGCCCGCCAGGGGCACCGGGGAGCCGAGGTTCGACGACGCGAAGGACAGCGGCCGGCGACAGCATGTCTTGCCGGGAAACAAGCATTTCGCCCCGGGCGACCGTATCTCGAAGCCCGGCCAAGGCGGCTCGATTTCAAGCGGGCCGACCAAGAGAATTTCGGAAGACGATTTCCGTTTTGTGCTTTCGCGGGAGGAAGTGCTCGATCTTTTCTTCGAGGATCTCGAACTCCCGGACATGGTCAAGCTCAATCTGAAGGAGATTGTAGCATTCAGGCCGCGCCGGGCGGGCTTTGCCGTGACCGGCTCTGCAACCAACATCAATGTCGGGCGCACCATGCGCCACAGCCATGGCCGCCGCATCGCGCTGAAGCGTCCCAAACGAGAGGAAGTGGAGGCGGTGAAGCAAGAGCTTGCAGTGCTCGAATCGGCCCCGCCCAGCGCGGCCGCACGCCTGCGAATTGCTGAATTGCGGGAGGAACTTGAACGGCTGGAACGCCGGCGCAGGCTGATCGCCTTTGTCGATCCGGTCGACATCCGCTTCAATCGCTTCGACCCCCAGCCCGTGCCGAACGCCAATGCGGTCATGTTCTGTCTCATGGATGTGTCGGGCTCGATGGGCGAGCGCGAGAAGGATCTGGCCAAACGGTTCTTCGTGCTGCTTCACCTTTTTCTGAAGCGCCGCTACGACCGCACCGAAATCGTTTTCATCCGCCACACGCACGAGGCGCAGGAAGTGGATGAAGAAACGTTCTTCTACAGCACGCAAAGCGGCGGCACGGTTGTTTCCACTGCGCTGGAGGAGATGCGTCGTATCATCGACAAGCGGTATCCCAGCAGCGAATGGAACATCTATGCCGCCCAGGCATCGGATGGCGACAATTTTGTCACGGATTCCGAGCACTGCATTGCTCTTCTCGATGGCGAAATCATGCGACTGTGTCAGTATTTCGCATATGTCGAGATCATCGACGAACGCGAGAGCCACATCTTCGGCTCCACCGACAACGGCACCTCGCTGTGGCGGGCCTACAGCACCGTCGAGGACAAATGGCGGAACTTCCAGATGAGCCGCATCGCCAAAGCCGCCGACATTTATCCCGTCTTCCGCCAGCTCTTCACGAAGCAGCCCGCCGTTCAAAAGAGCGGGTAAGTGTAAGGTCGATCTCGATGGAAACAGGCAAATCCGGTTTGCTGTTCCCGGGCTCCGACTGGGATTTCGCAACGCTGTCGCGCGCCCACGACGCCATCGAGAAGATCGCGACCGAAGAGCTTCATCTTGACGTCTACCCGGTGCAGATGGAGATCATTTCGTCCGAGCAGATGCTCGACGCGTATTCTTCGATCGGCATGCCGCTGATGTACCGCCACTGGTCCTTCGGCAAGCATTTCATCTACCAGGAACTGCTGTATCGCAAGGCCGGCCGCGGCCTCGCCTACGAGTTGGTCATCAACTCCAATCCCTGCATCGTCTACCTGATGGAAGAGAACACCATGGCCCTGCAGGCTCTGGTGACCGCGCACGCCGCCTTTGGGCATAATCATTTCTTCAAGAACAACTATCTGTTCCGGCAGTGGACGGATGCGGGCGCGATCCTGAGCTATATGGATTTCGCCAAGAGCTACATCGCGCGCTGCGAGGAACGCCACGGCCTGGCGGCGGTGGAGGAGATCCTCGATGCGGCGCACGCATTGATGGAACAGGGGGTGTTCAGATATAGGCGCCCGCCGAAACTGTCGTCGGAAAAGCAGCGCGAAGGCCTTCGCGAGCGCCTGGAATATGAGGAGCGGTCCTTTAACGATCTGTGGCGGACCGTTCCAAGGCTGAAGGCCGCGGGCCAGGCCGACGAGACGGAATCCAAAATGGCGGAGCGGAAGAAATCGCTCAACCTGCCCGAAGAGAATCTACTCTATTTCCTCGAGAAGAACAGCCTGATCCTCGAGCCTTGGCAGCGCGAGATCCTCAGGATCGTCCGGGTCATCGCACAGTATTTTTATCCGCAGCGGCAGACGCAGGTGATGAACGAAGGCTGCGCCACCTTCGTGCACTACACTATCATGAATACGCTCTTCGAGCGGGGCCAGATCAGCGAAGGCGCCATGCTCGAAATCCTGCGCAGCCATTCGAACGTGGTCTTCCAGCCGGCCTTCGACGATCCGCGCTATTCGGGCATCAATCCGTATGCGCTCGGCCTCGACCTGATGCAGGATATCCAGCGCATATCGATGAAACCGACCGCCGAGGACCGAGATTGGTTTCCCGACATCGCGGGTAACGGCGACTGGCGCGAAACCCTGCTCGACGCCTGGGCCAATCATCGCGACGAGTCCTTCATCCGCCAGTATTTGAGTCCGACCCTGATACGGAAATGGCGGCTTTTCGTGCTTGCCGACGCTGCGAACGAACCGCACTATGAAGTTGCATCGATTCACAACGAACGGGGATACGAGAAGATACGCTCAGCCCTCGCCGACAGCTATGATATCGGGGTGAGCCGATCGGACATCCAGGTCGTCGATCTGGATCTCCTCGGCGATCGCCATCTCCGGCTGCAGCACAAGGTTCGAGACGGCATCGTGCTGGAGGAAAGCAGTCGCGACGCAACGCTGCGCCATATCCGCAAGCTTTGGGGCTACGATGTCAGCCTGGTGGGGGTCGATGCAGAAACGGGCGCTGCGGTCTACGAGTGTTCGACAAGCCAGATTGGAGAGTGACCGGCGATTCGCTGCAAACCGGAAGCGATAAATCCAGGCGGTGAAGCCGACGGCCCATCAATCCGACCGTAGCTCGCGCGCAGAATGGCGGGACATTCTGCAATATTCCCCAGCATGGCCATCCGATCTTTTCGAAAACCGTGCGGTTACGTGCATCCATTTCCGGCGACACCGTGTCGAAACAATCGGTCTCTATTGGAACGCCAGACAACGATTTGCATTCGGCTCGCGCGTAAAACGCTGCGACAACGTCCCTCCCTGAAGGTTGATCATCATCATGTCGAACCAGGACATCAGCATGGAAATGCAGCCCGCCGCGATGGCGCCGGAAGGGGTTCAACTGGCGCTCCGCAGGCTCGCTTTGATTTCGGTGCTTGCAATAGCATTGGGATTTACGATGCAATCCCTGATTCTCGCCACCAAGCTCGTGAGCGGCGGAGTCTTCCCCGGCTCGCTGTTTTTGGTCGACCTTGCCCAAGGCGTCGCCTGGTCCTTTTTCGTCTGCGCGGGAGTGGGGATCGGAGTGTCGCTTTCGAAGGCAAGGGCGGCCTTGGCCGGTCTCATCGCCATGATCTTCGCGCCTATTGCGGTGGCCGCGGCCAAATCGAGCCAGAAGGTCATGGCGGGCCTGATCGGCGCCGCCGATCAGCCTGCCGCCCTGTCGCTCGCCACCATCAGCGTGCTGCGCGCCGTCGAGTATGGCATTCTCGGTTGGGCCCTGGCCTCTTTCGCTCGCAAGGGCGTGGAACGGCCTTTGCCGTATTTCGGTGCGGGATCGGCGGTCGGGGTGCTTTTCGGCGGCGGCATCGCCGCTCTGAGCTATTACGCCGCGGTGACGAATGGACTGAATCCGGGTCTTCCGAAGGTAGCATCGACGATCGTCAACGAGGTGCTCTCGCCGATAGGCTGTTCGCTGGTCATTTACTTCGGGCTGGTGATAGGCCGGAACCTGAAAGCCATATATCCACAGTGATCATTGCCTGCAATTTGCATGCACTATCACGTGGAAAACACCCGGGCGCGTTCGATCGTGATGAACCCATTGTCGCGCGGCGCAATCAGCGTTTCAGGAGGCACATCGACCTCGACCGTCTCCCCGGCTGTGGTCGCTGCTAGAATCCGGCGCCCGTCCGGCCGATCGATCACTCGCGTCACAGTGGCTGGGATTCCGCCGCCGGACCGCGACCAGCCGAGATCCCCCGGCCGTAGATAGACTTCCGCTGGTCCGTCGGGATAGCCCGGCGCGTCGAGTTCGGTTTCGCCAATTCTGGCTTTCCCGCCGTTTACGACTGCCGGCAAACGGTTGGTGTCGCCAAGGAACGTCATGACGAATGCGGAATTGGGGCTGCGGCAAACCGCTTCCGGAGTCCCCTGCTGGACGATCTTTCCCCCGTTCAGGATCACCACACGGTCGGCCAGATCAAGCGCCTCCTCCTGATCGTGGGTGACGAACAGCGTGGTGATGCCGAGTTCGTCGTGGATTTCGCGCAGCCACCGGCGCAGGTCGCGCCGCACATTGGCGTCGAGTGCGCCGAAGGGTTCGTCCAGCAGCAGCACCTTGGGATCGACGGCCAGAGCGCGCGCGAGCGCAACACGCTGTCGCTGGCCGCCGGAAATCTGCGTGGGAAAGCGGTTGCCGAGACCGTCGAGCTTGACCAACCGCAACAGGTCGGCGACCCGAGCCTCGATCTCGGCCTTGGCGCGCTTGACTTTCGAAACCTTCATGCCGAAAGCGACGTTTTCGGCGACCGTCATATGCGGAAAAAGCGCATAATGCTGGAAGACGAAGCCGACGCCCCGGTCCCGCACGGGTATGTCCGTCGCATCCTGGTCGCCGAAATAGATTTGGCCGGCGTCGGCATATTCCAGCCCGGCCACCATTCGCAGGATCGTCGTCTTGCCCGACCCGGAAGGACCGAGCAGCGCGACGAGTTCGCCGCTCTCTATGTCGAGCGATACCCCGTGGACGGCGCGAAACGTTTCGAAAGTCTTGGCGACATTGTCGAGGCGGATTTTCATGACGGCTTCTCCGCGGCGGTTATTGCCGGTGCTGCCAGCGACGGCCGGCCGGCGCGCCCGGCGCCGCGGCGTTCGAGCAGGACCTTGGCGACGATGGTTACGACAGCGAGCACGGCCAGGATCGACGAAGCCGCAAAGGCTCCGACCGTCTGGTAGTCGTGATAGAGCAGTTCGATGTGAAGCGGCAGCGTATTTGTCTGGCCGCGTATGTTGCCGGAGACCACCGAGACCGCGCCGAATTCACCCATGACGCGGGCGTTGCAGAGCACCACGCCGTAAAGCAGCGCCCAGCGGATGTTGGGCAGCGTCACCGAGAAGAACGTCCGCCAGCCGGATGCTCCCAGCGAGGTCGCAGCCTCTTCGAGATCGCGGCCCTGCGCCTGCATCAGCGGGATCAGTTCGCGCGCGACGAAGGGCGCGGTGACGAACATCGAGGCGAGAACGATGCCGGGAAGAGCGAACAGGATCTTGACCTCGGCTGCCTGAAGCGCGGGCCCGAAAATCCCCTGGAGACCGTAGACGAAGAGGTAGGCGACGCCGGCGACGATGGGCGAGATCGAGAATGGTATCTCGATGACGACGAGAAGGAACCGCTTTCCCAAAAATCGAACTTGGAGATGGCCCATGCGGCCGCGATGCCGAATACCGTATTGAGAGGAACCGCGATGAGGGCGGTCGCAACGGTCAGGAAGATGGCGTGCCGTGTGTCGGGATGCGCGATCGTCTCGGAAAAGACCCCGATGCCGAGCGAGAAGGCCTGCACGCCGATCACGATCATCGGCGCAAGGATCAGCAGGGCGCCCACGAGCAGGACTATGGCGACGAGCGAACGCCGGAATACGGGCGCGTCGCCGACGCGCGGCGGCCGGCCTGGCCCGTGCCTGACCATCCTCAGCTCCTCGCCGTGTAGCGCAGCGCCCGCGCCTGAAGCAGGTTGGTCGCCGCCAGCATCACGAATGCGGTGACGAGCAGCACCGAGGCGATGGCTGCGGCGGCTTGGTAGTCGTATTCCTCGAGCCGTATGAAGGCCAGGAGAGCGGTTATCTCTGTCTCGAACGGTTGGTTGCCCGCGATGAAGATGATGGCGCCGAATTCGCCGAGGCTGCGGGCGAAAGACAGCGAAAGCCCGGCGAGCAGGGCAGGTGCGAGCAGGGGCAGGATGACGCGCAGGAAAATGGCGCCGTCACGGCCGCCAAGCGACTGCGCAGCTTCCTCAAGCGCCGGATCCAAATCCTCCAGCACCGGCTGCACGGTCCGGACGATGAACGGCAGGCTGGTGAAGGACATGGCGATCATTATGCCGAGGGGCGTGTAGGCGACCTTGATGCCCAGATCGCCGAGCAGCGAACCCAGCCATCCATTGGGAGCAAAGAGCGTCGTCAGCGCGATCCCGGCGACGGCGGTGGGGAGCGCAAAGGGCAGATCGACGATTGCATCTACCAAACGGTGGCCCGGAAAGCGGTAGCGGACCAGAATCCAGGCGAGCGCCAACCCGAACACCAGATTGAAAGCCGTCGCCCCGAGCGCCGCAAGAATCGTGACGCGATAACTAGCGACCGCGCGCGCCGAGGATACGATGCGCCAATAGTCTTCGGGACCAAGGCTCGCCGCCTTGAAGACAAGCGCGCCAAGCGGCAGCACGACGATCAGCCCGACATAGAGCAGGGTTATGCCGAGCGACAGCGGCAACCCGGGTAGAACGCGGCGTTTCACAAACTCGATCTCTTTCAACAGCAAAAGCGAACAGGCCGGCAGGGTTCGCCTGCCGGCCTTGAACATCAATAGCGCGCAGCCGTCAACGTTCGCCGTAGATTTGGTCTAATAGCGCTCCGGAAGCGAAGTGCTCCTCCTGGATTTTGTCCCAGCCGCCAAAGACATCCTCGACCGTGACGAGCCGCACTTCGGGAAACTTGTCCTTGAATTGGGCGGCGACCGCCTGGTCATTCACCCGGTTGCCATTCTCGGCGAGGATCTTCTGCCCTTCCGGAGTGTAGAGAAAATCCAGATAGGCTTTCGCCAGTTCGCGCGATCCGCGCTGGTCCACCACTTTGTCCACGATTGCGACGGGAAACTCGGCCAGAAGGCTTACCGAAGGCGTCACCGCTTCGAACTTGTCCTCGCCGAATTCCTTGCGGATGCCGGTCGTTTCGGATTCGAAGGTGATCAGCACGTCGCCGATTTCACGCTCGACGAACGTCGTGGTGGCCGCGCGTCCGCCGGTGTCGAACACCGGCACATTGTCGAACAGTTTATCGATGAATTCGGCAACCTTCGCCGGATCGTCCTTGTAAGCCTCCCTGGCGTAGGCCGTGGCGGCGAGATAGGTGTAGCGGGCATTGCCTGAGGTCTTCGGATTGGGGAAGATCACCTTCACATCGTCGCGAACGAGATCGTTCCAGTCCTTGATATTTTTCGGGTTTCCGGCGCGCACAAGGAAGGACGGCAGCGAATAGAATGGCGACGCTTTGTTGGCGAAATCCTTCTGCCAGTCTTCCGACACGAAGCCGTTCTTGACCAGGAAGGCGATGTCGGTGACCTGGTTGAAAGTAACCGCATCCGCTTCCAGCCCCTCCACGATGGCGCGCGCCTGCTTGGACGTGCCTGCATGCGACTGGTCGATAGTCACGCCGGGATGGGCAGCGACGAATGCCTCGTTCACCTGGACGAACAATTCGCGTGCCACATCGTAGGAGGCGTTGAGGAGCTTGTCGGCCGACTGCGAGTTTACTGAACTTGCGAGAAATGCGGCGAGAGCCGCTCCGACAAGCAGAAGGCGTTTCATGGAATTCTCCTGGAGTTGGGTAATTCTGTTCTGTTCAAAATAGGCGGCATTTGCCGATTGCGAGAGGCAGCCGTCACCCGGCGCGACGAAGCGGATGAAATTTTCATCTCCAAATAGCGCCTCCATGGGAATTATTAACTAGCGCCGCGCGCCCGGCCGGTCGGGCGCGGCGACAGGGTGGTTGTATTCCTCTGGATATATCGCTTGACTTCCCGTAGGTTCCGGCAAGAGGCAATGACCGCTGTAGGGAGTTCGGGATGTCGCCGCATATTTGTCCGGGATGGCGATTTGCAGCTCTGATCGGCATGCTGGTAGCGGTGCTTGTGACCGCGCCGGCCGCATACCCTTCCGACAGGGTGGTCGTGTTCGCGGCCACTAGCCTCAAGAATGCGCTCGACGCCGTCAGCGAGGCTTGGCAAACCGAAACAGGCAAGGCGGCGACTGTTTCCTACGCCGCGAGCTCCGCCCTCGCCAGACAGATCGAACAGGGCGCTCCCGCCGACATCTTCGTCTCGGCCGATCACGACTGGATGAATTATTTGGCTGAGGCCGGGCTGATCAGGCCTGGCTCCTCGTCCAACCTGCTCGGCAACCGTATTGTCCTGATCGCCGCCGCTGGCTCAGCCGTCGAAACGAACATAGAGCCGGATTTCCCGCTCGCTGATCTTCTCGTCGGCGGCAGGCTGGCAATGGCAGACGTGAAGGCAGTGCCCGCCGGCAAATACGGCAAGGCGGCGCTCGAAAAACTCGGCGTTTGGGCCGAGGTCGAGGCCAGTGTGGCCCAGGCGGAAAATGTGCGCGCAGCGCTCAAACTTGTCGCGACGGGCGAGGCGCCGCTCGGCATCGTTTACCAGACCGACGCGGTTGCGGAACCGACGGTGAGGGTGGTCGGGCTCTTTCCCGAAGATACACATCCGCCGATCGTCTATCCGGTCGGAATTACCGCGGACTCCAGCAATCCGGACGCAATGGAGTTCGCAAAGTATCTGCGATCCGCCGAGGCGAGGCGACTGTTCGAGGCGCAGGGCTTCACCGTGCTCGCTCCTGTCGTCTCCAACTAGCAAGCACCATGGAACTGACGCCTGACGAGTGGAATGCGGTCCGGCTGTCGGTCAAGGTCGCAGTCTGGGCCATGCTGGGCAGCCTGCCGCTCGGCCTGCTCACGGCTTTGATCCTGGCGCGAGGGAACTTCTGGGGTAAGTCGATCCTCAACGGCATCGTCCACCTGCCCCTTATCCTGCCGCCCGTCGTCACGGGCTATCTGCTGCTGCTGACCTTTGGCCGGCGCGGACCCGCGGGCGCATTCCTCGCCGAGCATTTCGGAATCGTGTTCTCGTTCCGCTGGACCGGGGCCGCGCTCGCCTGTGCGATCATGGGTTTCCCGCTGATGGTGCGCGCGATCAGGCTGTCGATCGAGGCCGTCGACCGGCGGCTCGAGGCAGCCGCCGGGACGCTCGGGGCCGGTCCGGTCTGGGTGTTCGCAACCATCACATTGCCGTTGATCCTGCCCGGCATAATCGCCGGCATGATCTTGTCCTTCGGCAAGGCGATGGGCGAATTCGGCGCAACCATCACCTTCGTCTCCAATATTCCCGGCGAGACCCAGACGCTGCCGTCGGCGATCTACACTTTCACGCAAATCCCTGGAGGCGACGCGGGCGCGTTGCGGCTCACCCTGATTTCCGTGGCCATCTCGATGGCGGCTCTCATGGCGTCGGAAGCGCTGGCGCAGCGCGCCAGCCGCCGGATCGACGGCGCATGACCGTACTCGTCGATGTCAGCCACCGGCTCGGTGAGTTCCAACTGGAGGCGCGGTTTGCGAGTGCTGGCCATCTGACCGCGCTGTTCGGGCCGTCGGGATCGGGCAAGACGTCCATTGTCAGCATGATCGCAGGACTTATCCGGCCTGACCGCGGCAGCATAGCGGTCGACGGCCGTGTGCTGACCGATCGGGCGTCCGGCGTTTTCGTGCCCATGCACCGCCGCCGCATCGGCGCCGTCTTCCAGGACGCGCGTCTGTTTCCGCATATGAGCGTACGCCGCAACCTTGCTTACGGCAAATGGTTCGCGCCGGCGGGCGAACGCTACGCGGAAAGCGGTCGCATCGTGGAGCTGCTCGGCATCGGCCACCTGCTGGAGCGCAGGCCGAGCCTGCTTTCCGGCGGCGAAAGGCAGCGCGTCGCCATCGGCCGCGCCTTGCTCGCCAGCCCTCGGCTGCTGTTGATGGACGAGCCGCTGGCTTCTCTCGACGAGGCCCGCAAGGCCGAAATCATGCCCTATATCGAGCGGCTCCGCGACGAACTGAAAATCCCGATCGTCTATGTCAGCCATTCGATCGCCGAAGTCGCAAGGCTCGCCACCGACATTGTCGTCATGTCGGACGGCAAGGTCACGGCGGCCGGCCCTACCGGCGAGATCATTCAGCGGCTCGACCTCCTTCCGGCCGAAGAACGCGGCGAGGGCGGCGTCGTGCTGGAGATGACGGTCGCCGCCCACGACATCGACTACGGTATGACCGTGCTGAAGTCGGCCGCCGGCGAGATCCGCGTTCCGCGCATTCGCGCTGAATTAGGCTCGACAGTCCGGCTCCGGCTCCGGGCGCGCGACGTCATGATCGCGACCGCCGAGCCGATGGGGCTCAGCGCTCAAAACATTCTGCGCGGGAAGATCGCGCGGATTGCCCATGCGGGCGATCCGCTGGTCGAGGTTCATGTCGATTGCCATGGACAGCAGGTACTGTCGCGGATCACTCGCCTGTCCCTCGATGCGCTTCGGCTGCATGTCGGCCAGGAGGTCTTTGCGGTGATAAAATCGGTGGCGTTCGATCACGAAAACCTGTCGAATAGCCTTATCGGTCAAGGCTTCTGAACGGGAGCGCGCTACAAGGATGCCTTCGCTTAGTCTACGGATAAATCTCGATCCCGAGGGCCGGATTGGACCCGGCAAGATCGCCCTGCTTGAGGAGATATCGGCCTCGGGTTCGATCTCGGCGGCCGCACGTGCGATGGACATGTCCTACAAGCGTGCCTGGGATCTCGTGGACGATCTTAACAGGCTGTTTGGCAAGCCACTTGTCTCTGCCCGCACCGGCGGAAAAAGCGGCGGCGGCGCAGCTTTGACGCCGCTCGGCCTTTCTGTGGTCACCCGCTTCCGCGCCATCGAGAATGCCGCGGTCGCCGCCGCCTCGCATCAATTGAAAGCACTGCAGGCGGAGATCGAAGCGGGGTAGAGTTGCAGTATTCGGGAGCTTGTATAACGCCCTCGGAAGATATACATTATTGACAATGTATATCTCCGGAGGACGTTATGAAGGTTGCCAAATGGGGAAACAGCCTGGCGGTGCGACTGCCGTCAATCGTAGTGGAAGCTCTCGATTTGCAGGAAGGCGACGAGATCGAACTGCACGTTGCCGATCGACGGGAACTTGAAGTGGTTCGTAAGCCTGGGCGTGAGGAATTGATTCAAACGCTGCGGGCCTACCGGGGCCGTCTGCCTCGCGACTTCAAGTTCGACCGGGATGAAGCCAATGCCCGATAGCGGCATAGGCCGATTTCTCGATTCCAATATTCTCATCTATCTGGCTTCGGGCGATGCGGCCAAGGCCGATCGCGCGGAACAGTTGCTGCGGGACGGCGGGACCGTAAGCGTTCAGGTTCTCAACGAAATCGCCAACGTCGCTGTTCGGAAGATGAAACTTTCATGGTCCGATACACGAGACTTTATCTCGCTAATCCGCGACCTGCTCACCGTCATTCCCCTCACGGAGCCGATCCATGAATCAGGATTGCGGCTCGCAGAACGATATCAGTTCGGAGTCTACGACGGAATGATTGTGGCTGCGGCCCTCGAAGCCGGTTGCGAGGTGGTGTTATCGGAAGACCTTCAGCATGGTCTGGTGGTCGACGGTCGATTGAGGATTGTAAATCCATTTAGAGCGTGACTGGGCGCGCAAATCTACTTTCCCAATTCCACCGATCTGATCCTCGCGGCCTCGACCGCCTCCGTCACCAGCTGCTTGAGCCGGTCCTCGCCCATCAGCACGGCGAGCGCGGCCGCAGTGGTGCCGTTCGGGCTGGTCACCTGCTGGCGGAGCACGCCCGGTTCCTCATGGCTTTCGGCTGCCAGCGAAGCTGCCCCGTAGACGGTCTGCATGGCCAGCAGTTTCGCCGTCTCCGTCGGCAACCCTGCGCTTTCTGCGGCCGCCGTCAGGCACTCGATGAAATGAAAAATGTAGGCCGGGCCGGAACCGGATACGGCGGTCACCGCGTCCATCAGGCTTTCATCCTCGATGGAAGCGACCTCGCCGCTGGCCGAAAGCAGGTCGGCGACGAATTTGCGGGCGTCGTCCGAAACGCGTTCGTTGGCGAACATGACCATCATGCCCTTGCCGATCGCAGCCGGTGTGTTGGGCATGCAGCGGACGATCGGCGCGCTTTTCCCGAGTATCTCCTCGAACGTCGCTATTGCTGTTCCGGCGGCGATGCTGAGGAACGTCGTGCGGCCGTCGCCGAAGCGTCGGTAGCCGGCTGTCACCTCGCGTATCACCTGCGGCTTCACGGCCAGCACGATCAAGGCAGGGACGGCGCCTGTGGGAATTTCGCCGACGTCGCTGCCTACCCCGCTGCCGAGCGCCTTGGCCCGCGCCCGCAATTCCGCGTTGGGTTCGATGACGAAGGTCTCGTCTGCCCTGAGCTTGCCCGATTTAAGCCAGCCCGAGAGCATGGCGTATCCCATGTTGCCGCAACCGGCGAGCGCTACTTTCACAGTCATTTCCGAGCCTCCGTCTGCCTCCGTTTAGACGGTCCGGCACTCATACGAAAGAGGCTGATCAGTCCGGGTTAGAGGCCTTGAGCGGGAAACGGGCGGTAAGCCTCAGCCCGATGACACTGAACACGAAGAACAGCCAAACCGGGTCGGCTCGCCGGAAGAAAAAGCTTTCCAGGAACGAGTTTAGCGCCGTGAACAGCAGGATCATCATGAAGAGATCGCCGAGGAAGATGTTCTCCTTGCGCAGCGGTATGCGCATGTAGTCGCGCAACGGTGCGATCAGGAACGCCCATATGGCGACGAACATGGCGGGCAAGCCCATGATCACGGCGATATCGAGATAGCCATTGTGGCCATGGACGATGCCGCGCACATCCCATGCGCGGTCGAAGGGCTGGGCCGTGCTGGTCACCGCATCGGTGCCCCAGAAGCTGTTATAGCCGTAGCCCGTCCAGGGGCGTCTGGCGATCATCTCGCCGACGAACTCCCAGAGCGTCGTTCGCCCCGTATAGGTGAGGTCGGGGAAATGCTCCGCGGCAAGCTGCTTCAGCGGATCGATGAAGACGATGCCCAGCGTGGCGAGCGCCGTGCAGATCATGGCGAGCGCAAACAAAAGCGGCGTTATCAGCCGCATCCCGAACAGGCTGGGCACTACGACGACCAGGATAGATGCCGGCACCAGACCAGCCGTCGTCTTGGAGCCGGTGTTGATCATGAAAACCATCGCGCTGGCAAATAGCAGAACGCCTGTCGCCTTCCAGCCGCGGCGGAAGAGATAAAGCCCTCCGAAGCTTAGGCAGGCCATCACCGGGCCGGCGATGTTCTTGTGGCTGAAGACGCCGCGCCAGAGTCCTGCATGCTCGGCCTCGATGGAATCAGCCGTGTGCATGGCGTCGCTCGGGAATATTACCAGGCCAGCGAAGCTCAGCCCGATGACGAACAGCCCCGCCACCGCAATGACGGTCGAAAACGCGTCGGCGTCGCGCGGGATCGCCAGCACGGTCGCCATCGTCAGAATGCCGATCAGCGTGAAGGAGGCGGCGCGCATCGCGGCATCCGGGTCGGTTGCGTTGAATGCCGAAAGCAGCAGGAAGCCGATCATCAGCAGGAAGGCCGGGCTGAATAAGGCACTGACGACCCGCGGATTGGCGAAGGCCGCCAGCGAGAAGATCGACAGCGCGCCCAGCGAACCGAAACCGAGCTGATTGACGATGTCGCCGCCATCGCCGACGGTCGTGGCCGCTGGCTGGAATGGCTTGAACGACACCATTGCGATGGTCAGCAGGATCGTCGCGATCGCCGTGGCTATGCCGCTCCGCGAGAACGCAGCCGTGATCGGCGCCGCGTCAGTTCTTCTCGGGCTGACGGTATTGTTCATTGGCATATCCGAACTCGGCCAGAACCCGGCCGAGCGCGACATGGATCGGATAGACGCCGATCGCCGGCGAGCCCGTGGTGGCCAACCTGGCCAGCGCCCGGAACGGCGAAGCAGCCAGCAGCGCCAGGCTTTTTACAAGCACCCGGATATTAGCGAGCGGCGTGCCGGCGCGCTTCTTTTTCTCGACCAGCGTGGAGATGACTCCGTTGCGCAAGCTGCGGGCGCGGATCCAGTCTGCTTCGAGCCGGCGCGGTGGAACCGCTTCGTGCACCGGTGCCTCGGCGCACCAGGCGAGCTTGAAGCCGCGCTGCGCCGTCCGGCTCAGGAAGTCGGAATCGCCGCCGCCCATGAAATTGAATTTGAGGTCTAGGAACGGCGAGCCCATTGTCGCCAGCACGTGCCGGCCGATAAGCAGATTGCCTGACGAAAAGAGCGCGCCGACCCTTCCGCTCTTCGTATGGGGCGGTGCGAAAACTGGATGTTCGGCCCATTTGGCGTGTTCAACGCTGGCGAAGACCGGAACCTGCGGCCCGCCGACGATATCCGCCTCATGTTTCTCTGAAGCGGCGCACATGTTTTCCAGCCAGTTTCTGTCAGCGATCTCGTCATCATCGATCACAAGCAAATATCTGAAACTCGGAAAATGCATCACGGCGGTCTGCCAACCGGCATTGTAGGCGCTGCAATTGCCGCGCTCATGCGCGATGATGACCATTCCCTCCAGCGCGCCCGTCTCGAAAAGCGGCAGCGCGGCGTTGGCGCCCTCGCGCGCTTCCGCCTCGTTTTCCATGACGATCACCGCGAACCGGCGCGTGGTTTCCTGCTGCCGCAGCGATTCCAGCGTGGCCAGCAACTGCTCTGGACGACGGAATGTCGGCACAGTCACGACGGCCTCGACCGCCTCCGGAACAAGTCCCGGAGACCGGCCGGCTATCGAAACCGGTCCATCTTTCTGCAAAGGCTTCATGCGAACGTCCGTCACTGCCTGGCTCTCGATAGCACCGGCCGCGATAAGGATTCGTTAAACACCTTTGGCGGATGGCTGTCTGGGCGCCGCCGTTTTGTTCCCGCCGAGCCGGCTTTTAAGCAAGGCTTCACTGGGTTTGGCTATTCGACATCTCAGGATAGGTGAGATGCATCTGCTGTTTGCCACTTCGATCGTGCCCGACGGCGGGCTCGGCTCGGGTTACGAGATCGCCAACGCTGCAATCATTGCGGCTTTGCGCCGCGCCGGCGTTCGCGTCACGGTAATCGGCTTCACCTGGCCCGGCCGGACTGCGCTGGATCCCGAAGACACGATCGTTCTTGGCTCCGTCGACGTTCGCAATCAGCATGCGCCGATCGTGCAGAAGCTCAAATGGCTCGCCAAGGCGCTCCTGACCGGCCTTACATTTTCGTCCGTGAAACTGCGGCTGGTCAGTCTGGAGCGGCTGCGCAGCGCGATCACAGAGGCCGGACCGTTCGATGGCTACGTGCTGAACTCAGTACAGTTTGCCGGCGCGTTCGAGGGCATTTTCGAAGACCGGCCTTCGATCTTCGTCGCCCACAATGTCGAGCACGTCTCGGCAGCCGAGAACGCGATCGCCGCGAAGGGTGTCTTCGAGCGCTTCCTGTTCCGGCGAGAGGCACGGCTTCTGAAGCGCCTCGAAGCGCGGCTCTGCCGCAGGGCGCGCTTCGTCTTCACCCTGGCGGAAGAAGACCGCTCGGCGCTCGGCGTGGCTTCCGATGCCAAATCGGTCGGGCTGCCGCTGGTGACCGGGCCGGACGCTCCGCCGCCACCCACCGCCCGCCGCACGGATTGCGATGCAGCTCTTGTCGGCACATGGACGTGGCTGCCCAACCGCGTCGGCCTCGACTGGTTCCTGGATGAGGTCGTACCGCGCCTGCGCCGCGATTTCCGGATCAGCATCGCCGGCTCCATGCCTGCCGGCGTCACCTCGTCTCACCCGGGAGTGACATTCGTCGGCCGAGTTCCCAACGCGCAGGATTTCATCCGCAGTGCTGCAGTCGTGCCGCTGATCAGCAGGGCAGGGACCGGAGTGCAGTTGAAGACCATCGAAGCGTTCGAACTCGGCCTGCCGACCGTCGCCACGAGCTCATCCTTGCGCGGCATCGGTCATGTTCCCGCGAACTGTGTAACGGCGGATGATCCGGCGGCCTTCGCCGCAGCGCTTGAACGCGCTGCGGCGGACGAGATCGCCGATGCCGACGGCGCCACGTTCTATAAACACCAGCGCGCGGAACTCGACGCCCGGATCAGACGCGGGCTCGAGGCGATCGGCTACCGGCGGCGCGAGGTGTTGGCATGAACATGCACGCCGCCAACGCCATCGGCATTTCCGCCTGGAAAACAATCCTCGGCATCTCGGTCGCCAGCGTCGGGTGGGATGAGGCGATTGGCCTCTTGAACCGCATGCTGGTCGAACGGCGATTCACCAAGGTCAGCTTCCTCAATGCGCACAACGCCAACGTTGCTTCCGTCGATGCAGTGTTTGCCGATGCGCTTCACGATTTCCTCATCCTCCCCGACGGCGTCGGCGTCGATATGGCGGCGAAGATCCTTTCCGGCTCGCCCTTTCCGGCAAATCTCAACGGCACGGATTTCATCCCCGGCTTCATTCAGGCCATCTCGAAACCGCTGACGGTCGGCTTGCTCGGTGCAACTCGCCGCAACGCCGACGCGGCAGCCGCACAGCTGGCGGCCATCGCCCCTCAGCATCGTTATGTCGTGATTCATGACGGGTATTTTTCAGCGCAGGAAGAGCCGGGCGTCATCGAGAAAATTGGAGCGTTGCGGCCGGATGTGCTGCTCGTCGCCATGGGGGTGCCGAGGCAGGAACTCTGGATCGCCCGCAATCTGACCGACAAGCACTGCACGTTGCCGATAGCCGTCGGTGCGCTGCTCGATTTCCTGAGCGGGGCGGTGCCGCGCGCGCCCAGTTGGATGCGTCGCATGCGGCTCGAATGGCTCTTTCGCCTGATCGTCGAACCCGGCCGCCTCTGGCGGCGCTATATCGTCGGCAATCCGCTCTTCCTCGCGCGCGTCCTGCGGCAGAAGCTCGCCCGCGGCGGGGGCAGCCGGTGAATAGCCGCTTCTTGCCGCGAGAGGCGCCGAGCCTAGCCGGTCAAACGGCCGCTTCCGCTATGGTGACGGCCAGCTATGCCCCCGATTTCGAGCGCTGCCGCCTGCTCTGCGAGACGATGGACCAGCATGTCACCGGCTTGTCGCATCACTACATCCTGGTCGAGCGGAACGATGTGGCGCTGTTCCGCCAGCTTGAAACGAAATCGCGGACCGTCGTCGACGAGCAGGATCTGCTGCCGTCGTGGCTTCACGCGGTCAATGATCCTGCGAGCCTGTTCCAACGCCGCATCTGGCTGAGCTGGAAGACAATGCCCCTGCGCGGCTGGCATGTTCAGCAGCTTCGGCGCATTGCCATCGCTGCCCATGCGGCGCAGGACGTTCTCGTCTATTGCGATTCCGATGTCGTTTTCCTGAAACCTTTCGACTGCGCGGCGTTCCGCAGCGACGGCAAGCTGCGGCTGTTTCGACGCGACAATGCGCTGCCGGATACGGGAGATCACGCGATCTGGTCGAGGAATGCCGGTGCGGCTTTGGGCATCGAGCATCCGGCGGTCTCGCCGCATGATTACATCTCAACCCTGATTGCTTGGAGCGGGCAGGACGTTCGAGCCATGTGCGCGCATATAGAGCGGCTGCACGGCCGCAACTGGGTCGAAGTGGTCGGCGCGTCCCGGAAGTTTTCGGAATGCCTGATCTACGGCCGTTTCGTGGACGAAGTGCTTGGCGGCGCCGGGCACTTCCATGGGGCGGAGGAATTCTGTCGCGTCCACTGGACCGGCTCACCCATGTCTGACGACGACTTCCGCAGCTTCGTCGCCGGCATGTCGCCGCATCAGGCGGCGATCGGCATGCAGTCCTTCATAGGCACCGATATCGACCGTATTCGCCGCCTGACGCAGGCTGCGTAGCAGTCACACCGGCTTGGCCGGCATGCGCAGCGCCGAATAGGTCAACAGCGCCGATACCAGATAGAGCGCGGCGAACATTGCGTTAAGCGACCAGATGAAAGCCGCGGTGTCGAGGCTGTTCATCATGACGAAGATCAGCAGCACGGCCTTCGCACCCGCCAGCAAAGCGAGATTAAGCGCCCGGACGAGGGTCTGTCCGCGCGCGAACAGCAACTCGGCCTGATATTCGATCAGGTTGCGCAGGCCCGGCACGCAAACCGCCAGTGCGACGAGTGGCGCGGCGTCCGCGACGGTCCGGCCCAGCGCCGCCGGGAAATAGTGCAGAACCACAGCAAGGCTCAGCAGCGCGCCCGTCGAGATGGCAAAAATACCGGCTTCGATGCCGCCGCGTGCGCGCCAGCTTCTCAGCATATCGGGAGCGCGCATCATGCGCTGCACCAGCATCATCGAAAATGTGCGGATCGGGATGGCAGTAAGGTCGACCAGCCGCATGACGATCGCATAAAGACCGGCAAGTTGCGGTCCGCCAATGGCCAGGACAAGCAGCTTGTCAAACTCCATCTGCAGGTAGAACAGGATTTCCGCTCCAGCCACATAGAGCGAATCCGCAAGCCGCCGCCAGTAGAGAAGCGGCCGGAAGCGCAGCCGCTGACGCGGATAAAAAAGCGCAACCGCTACGATGAGGGCGATGGCGTTGACGGCGATATAGAAGCCCGACCACGCGGCTAGACTGTCGGTCGGCCACAATGCGAACGCCACCGCGCCCACCGCCCGCATCACGGTTCCGAAAATAGTCAGGGAAGCCGCGCGTCCGAACCGGTTCTGACCGTTGTTGACGATGATCACGACCTCGAAAGGCCGCCACAGCAACGCCTCGGCGACTATCACCACAGCAAAGATCGAAAGCGCCATCTGGCCTGCGAAGAACAGCAGGTAGGTCAGCCATGAGGCTGCGGCCAAAACCGGCAGTGACAGCGCGCCCATCAGGACGAAACCCGCCGTGAACGTGCCGATGAGGTTCGGTCGGATGGTTGCCGTGCGATAGAGCGCTGAAATGAACCCGAAGGCCAGGATCCGCGACAGCATGACGCCCGCGGCTGAAGCCGTTGCGAAAAGCCCGAAATCGGCCAGCGACAGCGTATTCGCCAGCGCCACGAAATACAGGAGCGAAAACACCAATCGGCCGCCGGCGCCGCTGATTGCGGCGAAATAATCGCGCAGCAGGCCGTGCCGCTCCGACAGGAACGCGCCAAGTCTGGCGAAAGGCCGCCTTTGCCGGATATCGTTCGCCTGGGTCATGCTTCGCGCGATGCTAGCGCGGAAAGCTTAATGTGCGGTTCCGCGTTATCCCTGCACGGTCCAAACCACGCAGCATTGTTCGGACGATCGGCGTCCGTGACGAGCGGAAATTAACCTTTTGTTTCCCATGCCTGTTTAGCGTGGCTTAACGTTTGCATTCACCACTCCGGCATGCGTCGGGAAACGGCCGCAATCCATGTTCGAGACCGATCAACGCGACGATCCCCGGCGTGAGCGCTCGTTGCTCTCGTTGAGTGGCGCGCACCCCGGTGAGGGCGCTTCGCGGCGTTCGGCGTCGCTTCTTGCCGCGGCCGATCCGCAGCACGCTGACGATGCCGCGGCTCGCCATCACATCGGCCGTCAGCATCGAGCCGCCAGGAACAGTCCGGCGTCGCCTAGACCTGTTTTAGCGGACGAAAAGCCAATACCCGAACCGCCGACCGCCAGAACGACATGGATAGAGCGCCTTCTGCCTGCCTGGATCAGGCCGCCCGATCAGACCGACAGCGCTCCAGCCGAATTGCCGGCCAGGCAGGTTCGTCATTTCGACAACCGATATAGCGAGGACCGTTCGTCCGAAATTTCGGTTACGGAAAGCGCCGGTCCGTCTGCCGGGCGCGAACCGCCCGACGAACATTGGAAGCCGCTCATCGATCCCGGGAAAGTGGTCGGCGGCATAGCCAAATCGAAATGGATCATCGTCGGAACGACCGTGCTTGGCGCGGTGCTGGGCGTCATGATCGCGCTTTCCACTCCGAAGAGATACGAAGCCACCGTCGAGTTGCTGGTCGATCCGCGAGACCTCAATCTGGTCGAGCGCGACATCACCCAGAGCGGGCTTTCCAATGAAGCCACTTTAGCGATTATCGAGAATCAGGTCCGGATCCTGACTTCCGGCACGGTTCTGACCAAGGTCGTGGAACGCCTCAATCTCGCCAGCGATCCCGAATTCAACGGTGAGGGCAGCGATGGCGGCATCGGTGCGTTCGTCTCGAACGTCCGCTCGCTGCTTGCGCGCAGCGATGGCGACGACGGCGGCGACAGGCGGCACACCCTTGCCGTCCAGAATCTTTCCGAGGCCCTGACGGTCGAGCGCGGGGGCAAGACCTTCGTGATCATGATCAGCGCGGTCACAAAGGATGGCGAGAAATCGGCGCTGATCGCCAACACCATGACCGATGTGTTTCTGCAGACCTACGGGCAAATCCAGTCAAATACGGCCGGACGCGCGGCGGACGAGTTGACGTCGAGGCTCGACCAGCTCCGCGAAGGCGTCGAGGCGGCCGAGCGCAAGGTCGAAACCTTCAAGGCCGAGAACGACATCATCGACGCGCAGGGCCGCCTGATAACGGACGACGAGATCGTCAAGCTGAACGAGCAGCTTTCGGTGGCGCGCGCACGGACGCTGGAACTGAACGCCAAGGCGTCGTCGACACGGTCGGTCAATATCGATGCCGTGCTCGGCGGCGTTCTGCCTGAAGAACTGTCGTCTCCGACAATCCAGGAATTGCGCGCACAGTATTCGGCGCTGAAGAGCGACGCCGACCGGCTGGCGGTGAGGCTCGGCCCACGCCATCCAGAGCGCATGGCCATCGAAGCGCAGCTCACCGGAGCACGCGACAGGATCAGCAGCGAATTGCGCCGGGTTGTCTCGTCGACGCAGACCGAGTTGAAGCGCGCGGTCCAGCTCGAACAGGAGCTTGCGGCGCGGCTGGCGCAGCTGAAGGTGCGCCAGGGCGATGTCAGCAACGAGCTGGTGACGCTGCGCGAGCTAGAACGCGAGGCGACCGCCAAGCGCGCCGTGTACGAGGCATTCCTTCTGCGGGCACGGGAAACCGGCGAGCAGAAGGACATCAACACCGCCAATATGAGCGTGATCTCCAAGGCGTGGCCGCCACTCAACGCCAATCCGCCCTCGCGCTCGACGATGGCGCTGACCGGGCTGATGCTCGGCTTCTTCGCCGGCGTCGGCTTCGGGGTCATGCGCGGTGCCTATGACAGCCTGCGCGATACCGCTAACTCGCGCGCAACGGGGCAGGAGCGGCGCAAGCGCGATCCGTCCAGGACGGTTGTTCCGGCGAAAAGCCTAGAAATTGGATTTGCCGGGACCGGCTCGTCCCGGCCTTTAGCACAAGATACGCCAAGCCACGCCGTCCGGCCGGAACCGCGCAGCCGGCAGACCGCTCCGGTCAGCGTTGAGCCCGAGGCGCATCCGGAGCCGCAAAACCCGCCGCCGCGCCGCGATGAAGCGCTCTCAACTTCGAGGGAAACTCCGATGCAAGGTCCAGTTTACGCTTATCCGCCCCTTGGCGCGCCCCCTGCGGCGTCCGTCCCGACTGCCTATCCAGTCCAGCCGCAGGCCTACCCGCAGCCTTATCCGACTGCGCAGCCGCAGTCCGTCTATGCCCAGCAGCCGCAGATGCAGCCATACTATGCGGACCCTTACCAGCAGCCCGCCCACTATGCGCCGCAGCTTGCTTATCCGCAGGCTCCGGTACAGCAGGCGCCGCACTGGCAGCAGCCGCAGATGCCCGCGCCCGCCGATTACCCATATCCGCAGCAGGGACAGCCGCCGGCAGGCTTCTATCCCGCGCACATGCCGCCGCAAACATTGCATGCCCAGCACGCTATGACGCCGCACTATGCGCAGCCCGCCGCCGCTCCTGCGGCGTCTCTTCGGCCACAGGAATCCCCGCCGCCGCCGGCGGCAGAGGCGCTGCAGGCGCCTATCGACGAGATCTCGCTCCAGCCTGCGCGAATTCCGCGAGGCGGTGCGCGACCTCACCGAGGCTCGGCAGCGCCGCCGCTACTTCTGAGCGGTCCCGAATTCGCAAGCGGTTTCGAGTTTACGCCACGCGACGCCGCTTTGGCGGATTGCGCCGGCAATCTTTCGCCACTATGCCGCAGACTGCCAAGTTGCAGTCAAGGATGAACCATGGCCGAAATCATTGACGGAAGAGCCGTAGCCGATGAGGTCGTGCAGACCGTAAAGCGGTTGACCGGCGAACTGGTGAATGCGCGATCGATCATACCCGGCCTCGCCGTCGTTATCGTTGGAGAGGATCCGGCAAGTCAGGTCTATGTTTCCTCCAAGAGCCGAAAGGCTAAGGAATGCGGCTTTCACTCCGTTCAGCACACGCTGCCGGCCGACACCACCGAAGAACAGCTGGTCGCCATCATCGGCGATCTCAACGCGGATCCGGCGATCCACGGCATTCTGGTTCAATTGCCGCTGCCGGCCCATATCGATTCCGGCCGCATCATTCAGACCATCGCGCCCGAAAAGGACGTCGACGGCTTCCATTTCGTCAATGTCGGCAAGCTCGGCGCGGGCGAACTCGACACCGCCTTCGTGCCGTGCACGCCGTCTGGTTCCATGCTTTTGATCGAGCGGGTGCGGGGGAAGGATCTGTCCGGCCTGAATGCTGTTGTTGTTGGCAGGTCGAATATCGTCGGCAAGCCGATGGCCAATCTCCTGCTCGCCGCCAACTGCACCGTGACCATCGCACACAGCCGCACGAAGGATCTGCCGGCTCTTGCCCGCACCGCCGACATCCTGGTCGCTGCCGTCGGCCGCCCGGAGATGATCAGGGGCGACTGGGTCAAGCCCGGCGCCACCGTCATCGACGTCGGCATCAACCGGATCCCGGCGCCGGAGAAGGGCGAAGGCAAGTCGCGGCTGGTCGGAGATGTGGCGTTCGCCGAGGCCGAAAAGGCTGCCGGCGCGATCACGCCGGTGCCGGGCGGCGTCGGCCCGATGACGATCGCGCTGCTGATGGCCAACACGCTGGTTTCCGCATATCGTGCCGCGGGCCTTGAGCGCCCGAAATTCTGAAGCCAAGGTCCAAGCTTTGCCCCCGCTTCCTGTTGCTGTAGAACGGCCGGCCATGCCTGACCAGATCCAGGGAGGCCGGCAGTTCGCGTTCCTGCTGGTCGACAAATTCTCGATGTTTTCGCTGGCCGCCGCGATCGACACGTTCCGATCGGCGAACCGGCTGCTCGGCCACGACTATTATGGCTGGACCACGGTCTCGGCGGACGGCGACGCGGTCATGGCTTCGAACGGCCTGCCGTTGAAGATCGACTACAGCGTCGCCGACCTTCCGCCCGTCGACATATTGTTCGTCTCAGTCGGCCTTACGACGGAATTCCCGGGCAAGAGCAAGGTGCTTGGCGCGCTGCGCAGCTGGGGCAGGCGCGGCGGCGCGCTCGGTGCGCTGTCGGTCGGCTCCTATCTGCTTGCCGAGGCCGGCCAGCTCGAAGGCCATCGCTGCACCATCCATTGGGAAAACCGTGCCGGCTTCATGGAAAAATTCCCGGATATCGAATGCACCGGCAACGTCTTCGAGATCGACCGCAAGCGTTATACCTGCGCCGGCGGCACGACCTCGATCGACCTTATGCTGGAGATCGTTCGCACCGATTTCGGCTCCAACATCGCCAATGGTGTCGCCAACCAGTTCCAGCATGAGCGCATCCGCTCCGCGGGCGACCGCCAGCGCGTCGGCCCGGAACGCGACCTGACCGGCAAGTCGGAAAAGCTCCGCAAGATCGTCGAGCTCATGGCCGACAATCTCGACGAGCCGTTCTCGGCGGTGCAACTGGCCAAGTCCGCCGGGCTGTCGGTGCGACAGGTCGAGCGGCTGTTCCTGCGCCACCTGACCGTCACGCCCGGCCGCTATTACATGCGCCTCAGGCTGGAGCGGGCCCGCGAATTGCTGCGCCAGACCAACATGCCGATCCTCGACGTGGCGATCGCCACCGGCTTCACCTCGCATTCCTATTTCGCGCAGAGCTACCGGTTGCAGTTCGGCCGGCCGCCGTCGGAAGAGCGTCGCACCACTTACTGATTGGCATGCCGCCGGGTTGCCAGCCACCGGCCCCTTCGCTAGCTTGCGACCGCGAGCGAACGGCGCATCGAGGGGGACATCATGATCGCATTGTCACGTGGCGTGCTGGCGGTGTTCCTTACCCTCTGGCTGACCGCAATCGCCGCAGCCGCGGACCGCACGATCATCGTGCTCGATGCGTCGGGCTCCATGTGGGGCCAGATCGACGGCCAGCCCAAGCTCGAAATTGCGCGCCAGACGCTGAGGACCGTGCTGCAGACAATTCCGGCCGACATGGAGCTTGGCCTGCTGGCCTACGGCCACCGCGAGAAAGGCAGTTGCGACGACATCGAGTTGGTGGTGCCGCCCGCGCCAGGCGCCGCTTCGTCCATCACGCTCGCCGCCGACACGATGAAGTTCCTCGGCAAGACGCCGCTTTCCGCCTCGGTCAGGCAGGCCGCCGAAGCGTTGCGCTACACCGAGGACAAGGCGACGGTCATCCTGATCACCGACGGGCTCGAAACCTGCAATGCCGATCCCTGCGCCGTCGGAACCGAACTCGAACAGGCCGGTGTCGACTTCACCGCCCATGTCGTCGGCTTCGGCCTGACTGCAGAAGAGGGCAGGCTGGTCGCGTGCCTCGCCGAGAACACCGGTGGCAAATACATCCAGGCGTCGGATGCCGGCGCGCTGAAAGACGCCTTGATCGAGACGGTTGCTGTCGCGCCCGCTCCGCAGCCTGAGCCAGCACCTGCCCCTGCGCCCGAGCCGGCTGCGCCCGAATTCAACTTCGTCCCGAAGACGTCGCTGGCCCAAGGCCAGCCTGCACTGGACGAGGCCGGAAACGCCTATGAAATCTACGCGGTGAAAGCCGACGGCGCGAAGGGCGAACGCGTCGCGACTGAATACGACAATTACAAGGGCAGCCTGGAGCCGGGCGACTACATCATCAGGGCAACGCTCGGCGAGGCCTTCGCCGAGATGCCGGTCAAGATCGAAGCAGGCAAGGTCGCCGAGCCGGCCTTCGTGCTCAACGCCGGCACTTTGATCGTTCGCCCGCTGGCCAGCGAGGGCGCCGAGGTCAACGATGGCGCGACGGTGATCACCGAATATCCGGGCGGCGGCAAGGCCACCAATTACGGCCTGACCAAGATCGTCCTGCCCGCCGGCGAGCAGAAGCTGACGGTGAAAATCGGCGAGGGTGAAATCAGCGAAACGCTCGCGCTGGCTGCCGGCCAGACCATCGAGAAGGATGTCGTCGTCGGGGTCGGACGGGTCGTGGTCAACGCCTTTTATGCCGAAGGCGGCGAAAAGGTCGGCACTTCCGGCCTTGACATAAAGATATTCAAGGCGAGGAAAAAGACCGACGGCTCACGCGAACAGGTAACGTATGGCTTCGGCCCTGACGGCAAGTTCGAACTTTCTCCGGGCGACTATGTCGCGATCGTGAGAATGGACGAGGCCGAGGCCGAGCAGCCATTCAACATCCGCGCCGGCGAGTCGAAGGATGTCACTGCCCACCTGAATGCCGGCGTGCTCGCCGTTTCCGCCCCCGGCGCCAAGCACATCGAGGTGTTCGGGGCCAAGAAGGACATCCAGGGCAACCGCAAGGCGTTCGGCTACGCCTTCGACGAGAAGCACCAGGCGACCCTGCCGACCGGCGACTACGTGATCGTCGCCGACCGCGAAGACAATGGCGGCAAGAAGGAAGCCACCGCGACAGTCAATGCTGGCGAGCGGACAGAGGTGACGGTACCGTAGTCGCTGAAGGCTCGGCGGCTTCGATCATCACAGTTCCGTCTGGAAGAAGCTCATAATTGATCTTCCCACCGGGCTGGACGCCAAGATGCTCGAGAACATCTTTGCCTAGCGATATCTGCCTTCTTGCCGTGACTTTCAGAATCAACATGGGCAGCTTCCCAATGAGCGAAGGCTTTTAGCCTACTCTAAGGTCTGCCGTATTCAAGAGCGCCTCACACCACCCGAAAGCGCTCGCGCCATGGTCGGCGCGGCCGACCATCTGGCGGAAGCCCGCGAACAATTCGCGGCCGAAGCCGTGCTCGTTGGCCGAAAGGTCGATATCCGGGGTTTTCCGCACGGCCAACTCAGCGGTCGGCGCGAGAACCTCCAGCGTGCCGTTGTCGGCGTCGAGCCGGATGATGTCTCCGTCCCGGATCTTGCCGATGACGCCGCCTTCCAGCGCTTCCGGCGTCACATGGATCGCCGCAGGAACCTTGCCCGACGCGCCCGACATGCGGCCGTCCGTGACCAACGCCACTTTGTGCCCGCGGTCCTGCAGCACGCCGAGTATCGTCGTCAGCTTGTGCAGTTCGGGCATGCCGTTGGCCTTCGGCCCCTGGAACCGGATCACCGCGACGAAATCGCGGTCGAGCTGGCCTGCCTTGAAGGCGTCGTTCAGCGCCTGCTGGCTGTCCAGAACAATCGCCGGCGCCTCGATCAGCCGCCGCTCGGGCTTCACCGCCGACGTCTTGATGATGGCGTGGCCGATATTGCCGGCGAGAACGCGCAGGCCGCCGGTCGGCTGGAACGGCTTGGTGAAGGTCGTCAGCACTTTTTCGTCGCCGCTGATCCTCGGCGCCGCCTCACGAATCACGCCGCCGTCGGGACCGAGCCGGGCTTCCACGGCGTAGGGCCGAAGGCCTTCCCCCATATCGTCTGCACGTCCTCGTGCAGCAGGCCCGCGTCGAGCAATTCACGGATCAGGAAGCCGAGCCCGCCCGCCGCATGGAAATGGTTCACATCGGCCAGTCCGTTCGGATAGACGCGGGCAAGAAGCGGCGTCGCCTCGGAGAGGTCGGAAATGTCCTGCCACGTGATCTGGATGCCCGCGGCGTGAGCCATCGCGATCAGGTGGATCGTATGGTTTGTCGAGCCGCCGGTCGCGTGCAGCCCGACGATGCCATTCACCACCGAGCGCTCGTCGATCATCCGGCCGACAGGCGTGTAGGCGTTACCCATGGCTGTGATCGCCAGCGCACGCTTCGCGGCTTCTTTGGTCAGCGCGTCGCGCAGCGGCGTGTTGGGGTTGACGAACGATGCGCCCGGCGTGTGCAGCCCCATGATCTCCATCAGCATCTGGTTGGAATTGGCCGTGCCGTAGAAGGTGCAGGTGCCCGGACCGTGATAGGATTTCGACTCGGCTTCCAGCAGTTCGGCGCGTCCGACCTTGCCCTCGGCATAGAGCTGGCGCACGCGCGCCTTCTCGTCATTCGGAATGCCGGTGGTCATCGGCCCGGCCGGAATGAACACCGCCGGCAGATGGCCGAAGGTCAGCGCCGCGATCGCCAACCCCGGCACGATCTTGTCGCAGACGCCGAGGTAGACTGCGGCGTCGAACATGTTGTGGCTGAGGCCGATCGCGGTCGCCATTGCGATCACGTCGCGCGAAAACAGCGACAGCTCCATGCCCGGCTGTCCCTGCGTGACGCCGTCGCACATGGCCGGCACGCCGCCCGCCACCTGCGCGATGCCGCCCGCCTCTTTCGCCGCCTGTTTGATCAGTTGCGGGAAGATTTCGAAGGGCTGGTGCGCCGAAAGCATGTCATTGTAGGAGGTGATGATGCCGAGATTGGGCACCCTGTCTCCAGCGAGCGCTGTCTTTTCGGCCGGAGCGCAGGCGGCGAAACCATGGGCGAGATTGCCACATGAGAGTACCGCCCGGTTGGCGCCGCGACTTGCGGCGTTGTCGATCCGCTCCAGATAGATCTCGCGCGAATTTCTCGAGCGCTGCCGGATGCGCTCGGTGATGGCCTCGATGTCTTTCCTGGCGGTCATGGCGGTGCATCCTCTTCGATAATGCCGGAGCGGGAGATCTCCGGCATCGGCATTCAAACTACGGCGCCCAGAACACCTGCACCGGCTGTGGCGCGCGATCCAGCACAGCGCCGACCGGCAGATGCGCTTCCCCGCCGAGTGCTGTCTCCAGCACACAGCGCTTTTCCGCGCCTTCGATATGGAGCGCGACGAAGCCTGCTTCCAATATCCGCGCCAAGGTCAGCGTCAGGCGAGGCTCGCTGCCGCTTGCCGCGTGGACAGGCGCGACGATCGCCTCGGCGGAAAGATTGAGCAGCGATTCGAGGTTGCCGGCGTCCGGAAAAAACGAAGCGGTGTGGCCGTCGGTTCCCATGCCGAGGATCACGGCATCCAGCGGGAGCGGGAGACGGCTCAGCCTCTCGCCGGCCCTGTCTGCCGCTTCTTCGACCGTGCTTGCGTCCGAAAACAGTCCGGCGAACCGCGCGGCTGCTGCCTTGTCCCGAAGCAGATTTTCCCGGACCAGCCGGGCGTTAGAGCGCGAAGAGTCTTCCGGGACGAAGCGCTCGTCGACAAGCGTGACGGTCACGTTGTCCCAGTCGAGTTCCTGTCGCGACAGTTCACGAAAGAACATGCCGGGCGTGCTGCCCCCGGAGACAGCGAGCAGCGCGGTTCCACGCTTGTCGATCGCCGCCCGCAGCACGTCCGCCACGGTGCTCGCCAGCGTTTCGGCGAGTTCATCGCGCGAGGCGAATTCGTGCCAACCCGGCGAGCGCATCCGATCCCGCCTCAGTCGCTCTCGTGCCACGTGCGACCGTCACGCTCGATCAGCGCGATCGAGGCGGACGGGCCCCATGTTCCGGCGGTATAGCCCTGTGCCTCCTGGCGGCTGTCCTCCCAGGCGCCGAGGATCGGGTCGATCCACTTCCAGGCGGCCTCGACCTCATCGCGCCGCATGAACAGCGTCTGGTTGCCGCGCACGACATCCATGATCAGCCGCTCGTAGGCGTCCGGATTGCGCTCCTGGAACGATTCCGCAAAGCTCATGTCGAGCGCTATCTGCCGCAGCCGCATGCCGCCCGGCCCGGGATCCTTGATCATGATCCACTGCTTGACGCCTTCGTCGGGCTGCAGCCGGATCACCAATTGGTTCGCACAGATGTTGCCGGCGCCTTCGCCGAAGATCGAATGCGGGATCGGCTTGAACTCAATGACGATCTCCGAGACGCGCGAGGCGAGGCGTTTTCCGGTCCGGAGATAAAACGGCACGCCGGCCCAGCGCCAGTTGGCGATCTCGGCCTTGATGGCGACGAAAGTCTCGGTGTTGCTCTGGCCGTTGCCGAGCTCCTCGATGTAGCCCTTCACCGCGCCGCCCGAAGATGCGCCGGCGCGGTACTGTCCTCGAACCGTCGATCTTGGAGCCTCCGCGCCATTAACGCGCTTCAGGGAGCGCAGCACCTTCAGCTTCTCGTCGCGGACGGAATCCGCCTCCATAGAGCCCGGCGCTTCCATCGCCACGAGACAAAGAAGCTGCAGAATGTGGTTCTGCACCATGTCGCGCAGCGCGCCGGCCTTGTCGTAATAGGTGACGCGGTCTTCCAACCCGACGGTTTCCGCCACGGTTATCTGCACGTGGTCGATATGGGCGGAGTTCCATAGCGGTTCGTAGAGCGCATTGGCGAAGCGCAGCGCCATCAAATTCTGCACCGTCTCCTTGCCGAGATAATGGTCGATGCGGAAGATCTGCTGCTCGTCGAAGACCGCGCCGATCTGGTCGTTCAGCGCACGCGCGGACGCCAGATCTCTCCCAATCGGCTTTTCCACCACGATGCGGGAGTTGGGCGAAACCAGCTTGTGTTCCTGCAGATTGCCGGCGATGTCGCCGAACAATGCTGGCGCGACGGCAAGGTAGAAGACACGGATCCCTTCATTGGCGCCGATCGCCTTCTTTAAACCGGAAAAACCTTCGCCGCTCCTGGCGTCGACAGAAACGTAAGACAGCCGGGCGAGGAATCTCTCGACCTGGTCGCCGACCGTGTCCTCGGGTTTGACGTGCTCGGCGATCGCCTTGCGGGCGAAGGCGCGGAACTCTTCGTCGCTCATTTTGGAGCGCGATGCGCCGATGATTCGGGTCGGTTCGGAAAACTGCCCGGCGCGCTGGCGATGGTAGAGCGAAGGCAGGAGCTTGCGCTCGGCGAGGTCGCCGGTGCCGCCAAAGACAATGAAATCGAATGGTTCGACGGGGATGATCTGGCTGGTCATGGTGGTTCCGTATACCTGACGGTCGCTGCTATAATCTAATCGATTTAATATGGCCAGTGTCAGACTGTCACATCTTCAAACTTGACACTGGCGCAACCCGCTTGTTTGACGGGAGTGATAGTTGCGCCTTGTGACGGTGCCGCAACATATGGCGGCACGGGCGAAAGCCAAGGAGAAATACCGATGGGCACGCATCTTTCCGCAACGGTTGCCGAGGGCCGCGCCTTCATGCAGTTCATCGACGGCAAGCCCGTGGACGCGCTGTCGGGCGAGCGCATCGACGTGGTCTGCCCGTCCGACGGCAAGGCTTTCGCCTCCATACCTGCATCTAGGGCGGCCGATGTCGACCGCGCCGTAAAGGCGGCGCGGCGGGCCTTTGACGACGGTCCGTGGGCGAGGATGCCGGCGGTCGAGCGCGGCCGCTGCCTGACCCGGCTTTTCCATCTGGTCGAGCGGGACGGCGCCGAACTCGCCGCGCTCGAATCACGCGACACCGGCAAGCCGGTTCGGCAGGGCAAGGCGGACGTCACCGCCACCATGCGCTACTACGAGTTCTACGGCGGCGCCGGCGACAAGATCCATGGCGACACCATCCCGTTCCTCGACGGCTACACGGCGCTGACGCTGCGCGAACCGCACGGCGTCGTCGCCGGCATCATCCCGTGGAACTACCCGCTGCAGATCCTCGCCCGCGTTGCCGGTGCGGCGCTCGCCATGGGCAACACGCTGGTTGTAAAACCCGCCGAGGACGCGTCGCTGACCGCAATCCGCATGGCCGAACTGGCGCTGGAGGCCGGCTTTCCCGAAGGCGTTTTCAACGTCGTGACCGGCTATGGCCGTGACGCCGGAGCAGCGCTTTCGGCGCATCCGCTGGTCGACTACGTGACCTTCACCGGTTCGCCGATGACCGGCACAGCCATCCAGCAGGCGGCGGCGATCAACAATCGCGGCGTCACCATGGAACTCGGCGGGAAATCGCCGCAGATCGTGTTTGCCGACGCCGAAATCGAGAAGGCGCTTCCCGTCCTCGTCAACGCGATCATCCAGAATGGCGGCCAGACCTGCTCGGCAGGCAGCCGGGTGCTAGTCGAGCGGCCGGTGTACGAGGTGGTCGCCGCAGGCCTCGCTGAGCGCTTTTCGAAACTGGTCGCCGGTCCGCACGACGCCGATCTCGATCTCGGCGCGCTGATCAACCCGAAGCAGAAAAGCCAGGTCGCCGGCATGGTCGCGGCGGCCGAAGAGGCGGGCGTTCCGATTCTCGCCAAAGGTTCGGTTCATCCGGATGCCCCGTCCGGCGGCTATTACCACGCGCCTGTGCTGTTCGGTTCGGTCGATCCGCAGGCTGCCATCGCGCGGCAGGAGATCTTCGGGCCGGTGCTGACACTGTTCCCGTTCGAGGGCGAGGACGAAGCGGTGAAACTCGCCAACGCCACCGATTTCGGCCTGGTCGCGGGCATATGGACCAGGGATGGCGGCCGCCAGCACCGCGTCGCCAAGCGGGTGCGGGCCGGCCAGGTCTTCGTCAACGGCTACGGCGCGGGCGGCGGCATCGAACTGCCCTTCGGCGGCTTCAAGAAATCCGGCCACGGCCGCGAGAAAGGTTTCGAGGCGCTCTACGACATGAGCGCTACTAAGACCATTGTATTCAATCATGGCTAATTTTGCGCTGCCCCTCACCTGCCTGCCGGCATCCTCTCCCCGTAAGGACGGGGAGAGGAGATAAGCGGCGCTCTTGGCGATCTCCCTCTCCCCGTCCTTCACGGGGAGAGGGTGAGGGGCGGCACCATTCATCTCAAAACGGAGCAACTATGCGTCTGAAAGACAAGGTCGCCATCATCACCGGCGCGGCATCGGGGTTCGGCGAGGGCATGGCGAAGCGCTTTGCCGAAGAGGGCGCGAAAGTCGTCGTCGCCGATTTGAACGCCAAGGGCACGGAGCGCGTCGCGGCCGAGATCGGCGCGTCGGCCATCGCGGTGACCACCGACGTTTCGCTGCAATCGGAATTCGACCTGATGGTAGAGGCGGCGATGGCCGCCTTCGGCCGCATCGACATCATGGTCAACAATGCCGGCTACACGCATCGGAACGGCGACATGCTGGCGGTCGAAGAAGACATTTTCGACCTGATCACCGCCGTCAACATGAAGGCGATCTACCACGCCGCCCGCGCCGTGGTTCCGATCATGGAAGCGCAGGGCGGCGGCGTCATCCTCACCACCGCCTCGACCGCAGGCCTCAGGCCGCGCCCGGGACTGACCTGGTACAACGCCTCCAAGGGCTGGGCGATCACCGCGACCAAGTCCATGGCGGTCGAACTTGCGCCGAAGAACATCCGCGTCAATTGCTTATGTCCGGTGGCGGGCGAAACGGGCATGCTGGCGCAGTTCATGGGCGAGGACACGCCGGAACTGCGCGCGAAATTCCGCGCCTCGATCCCGCTCGGCCGGCTGTCGACGCCGCTCGATATCGCCAACGCCGCCCTTTGGCTCGCCTCCGACGAGGCAGCCTTCATCACGGGCGTGGCGCTGGAGGTCGACGGCGGGCGCTGCATCTGAGGCGCTTCAGGCCGGCAGCGACCCCACCTCCAGGGGAGTGGCCGCCCGGCTCTCCTCCAGGTCTCCCACGAAGAAGCGGCGGCGGTATTCGCCGGGCGAGAGACCCAGTATCCGGCGGAATATTTTGCGGAACGCGCCGGGATCTTCGTAGCCGATCTGCCAAGCGACCTGCTCGACCTTGAGGCTGGAAATCTCTAGCAGTTCGCGCCCCTTGGCGATGCGCAATTGCTGGAGATATTCGGTCGGGTTGAGCCCGGTGGCTTTCTGGAAGCGGCGCAGGAACGTCCGCTCGCCCATGCCTGCCCTCTCGGCCATCATCTGCAGTGAAATTCTGTCGGCGTGATGCGCCTGGAGCCAGTGCTGGATCTTCAGCACCGCGCCGTCGCCATGATGCAGTTTCGGCGCGAAGGTGGTGTAGAAGGCCTGCTCGCGCCCGGCTGGATCGACCAGCATGAAGCGCGCCGTGGCCAGCGTGACGCCCGGCCCCATGAACCTTCCAACCAGCTTCAGCCCGAGGTCGATCCACGCCATCATCGCGCCAGACGTTATGATGTCGCCGTCGTCGATGATGAGCTTGCCGATATCGAGGCGGATACGCGGAAAACGCGCGGCGATCTGCTCGGCATGGCTCCAGTGGGTGGTGGCGCGGCGGCCGTCGAGCAGCCCGGATTCGGCCAGTAGGTAGGCGCCGCCGCAGATCGAGCAGACCATCGCGCCGGCCGCATGCCGGCTCCTGATCCAGTCGGGCAGGCAGCCGACGCGGTCGCCGACCGGCAGTTCCGTGGTCAGGCTCGGCGGCAGAAGCAACGCGGCCGGGCCGGCGCTCGGCCCCGGATGGCTGTCGAAGATTTTCGCGACCTCGCGGCCGTCCGCCGACATCTGCCAATGCGTGACCCTGAGCAGCGCCGGCGCGCGGCCGCCGCGCTCCTCGCTCATTTGATTGGCGACATGGAACAGGTCCGTCAGCCCGTGGATCGCCGCCCTCTGCGCCTCGGGATAGATCAGTATGCCGATTTCGACCGGCTCGTCGCCCATCGTCATATTTGTCAGTTCCGTCCCGCTTAATGTCAGTTTCGCCAAGCGCGAGCTTAGGAGCCGCGGGCTATCAACACAACCAGACGGCAGCGCAGTGCAGACATGCAGACGGCGCTTCCGCCTCGAAGCCGAGAAAGCCCGAAGGAGCTGAAAATGACCGACCGTGCATCGTTTGCCGATACTCTCCTCTCCCGCCGCAATTTTTTTGCCGGCAGCGCAGCCGCCGCCGGCCTTGCAAGCGCGCCCGCCGCGTCGGCAAGTTCCACCACAGCATCGTCCACCCAAGCAGAAGGAAGAAAGACCGTGAGCAAGATCGTCACCCGCGACGGCGTTGAAATCTACTACAAGGACTGGGGCAAAGGGCAGCCCGTTGTGCTCAGCCATGGCTGGCCGCTCAGCGCCGACAGCTGGGAATCGCAGGCGCTCCATCTGGCCTCCAATGGCTTCCGCGTCATCGCCCACGATCGCCGCGGCCACGGCCGCTCCAGCCAGCCGTGGGACGGCAACGACATGGATCACTATGCCGACGACCTGGCGGACGTCATCGAGGCGCTGGATCTCAGGGACGTCTTCCTCGTTGGCTTCTCCACCGGCGGCGGCGAGATCACCCGCTACATCGGCCGCCACGGCACCGGCCGCGTCGCCAAGGCCGGCCTGATCTCGGCCGTGCCGCCGCTGATGGCCAGGACCGAGGCCAATCCCGAAGGGCTCCCGATGGAAGTGTTCGACGGCCTGCGCGCGGCCTCGATAGCCGACCGGTCGAAGCTCTATCGCGATCTCGCCAGCGGCCCGTTCTTCGGCTTCAATCGTCCGGGCGCGACCGCCTCTGAAGGCATGATCGACGCCTTCTGGCTGCAGGGCATGATGGCCGGCCACAAGAACGCTTACGACTCGATCAAGGCGTTTTCGGAGACCGACTTCACCGAGGATCTGAAGAAGTTCGACGTTCCGACGCTGATTGTCCACGGCGACGACGACCAGATCGTGCCGATCGGCCGCTCCGCCCACGCCGCCGCCAAGCTGGTCGCGAACGCGACGCTGAAGGTCTATCCCGGCGCGCCGCACGGGCTCGGCGACACCCACAAGCAGCAGCTCAACGACGACCTGCTCGCCTTCGCCAGGGGGTGAGGCGGGGCTTCCTTCTCCCCTTGTGGGAGAAGGTGGCCGACCCTGAACTTGTGAAGGGGAGGTCGGATGAGGGGTGCTGCGTGGAGTGCCACGCTGGTGATTGATCGCGTTTCGGCATTGTATGCGTCCCGTATTCCCCGCCTCATTTCTTCCAACACCCCTCATCCGTCTTGGCGCTTCGCGCCAATCCACCTTCTCCCACAGGGGAGAAGGGAGAGGCGCGCATCTCTCCATTGCCACGCTGCGTTTCCGCCCTGGCCAATTGCGAGTGAAGTAGGGAAGCGGGGCGCGAGGCCAACGCCTTCCTAATTTTTATACGGGGCGCGAACTCCGTGCCCCGCCGGTGATTTTTTCAACCCCCCGTTTCCGAGCCTATGGACCTGCCGGCATACGCCGATGGTTTACCATGCCGACGCGAGCGATATACGGCGCCTCGTGCCCGTCTGAGCGGACAGTCGTGGAAACTCCGGGCGACCTTCCGCTTCCGCGGCCACGTTAGCCGCTTTCCCGAAACACCGGTTCCTCCCCGCAGATCACCGTCATGACCGGCGTTCCCGCAGGAGAAACTGCCAGGGATTATGCGGGAGGGGCTATCGCCTAAATCCTGTCCCTCAGCGCGAACCAGTTGAGGGCGAGGAAAAGCAGTGGGGCGCGCAGGCGGCGGCCGCCGGGGAAGGGCGGGATGTTCAACTCCTCGAACAGCTTCAACCGGTCGCGGTTGCCGGCAACCGTTTCGGCGTAGAGCTTGCCTACGAAGTTGGACAGCATGACCCCGTGGCCGGAATAGCCGCCGGCTGAGATCACGCCCGGCATCACCTCGCGGACGAACGGCTTGCGCGGCACGGTGATGCCGACATAACCGCCCCAGCCATGGGTGATCTCGATATCCTTCAGCGCCGGATAGATCTCGGCGATCTGGCGGCGGATGTGGATGTGGATGTCCTTGGGGTCGTGGACCGTGTAGATCTCGCGGCCGCCGAACAGCAGCCGGTTGTCGCGTGTCTTGCGGAAATAGCGCACCACGAAGCGGGAGTCGTCGACGGATTCACCGCCCGGAAGCACCGGGCTGTCGGCCGGAAGCGGCACGGTCGCGCCGATGAACGAGCCGATTGGCATGATGTGCGAGGCGCTGACCGGTTCGAGTTCGCCACCATAAGCGTTGACCGCGACCAGGCATTTTTCGGCGGTGATCGCACCGGTCGCCGTCGCCACGCGGATTTTGCCGCCGATGGACGAAATGCTTGTGGAACGCGTGTTCTCGAAAAGCCGCGCGCCGGCTTCGGCCGCAACCCGCGCGCTGCCGATGACCAGCTTCAGCGGGTGGATATGGCCGGTGCCGGTGTCGCGTATGCCGCCGTAGTAATGGGTCGAGCCCAGGCGCTCGGCGGTTTCGGCGGCGTTCATGAAGGTCATGTGCGGGTAGCCGGCCTTCTCGCGCATGTAGTCGGCGTAGCGGCGGTAGTCGTTGACATAGCGCTTCTTGTGCGCGACCGAGATCTGTCCCGGCATGAAGTCGATGTCGATGGCGTTGACGCGTGCGAATTCGAGAAGGTGCACCTTGGCTTCCTCGGCGAGGTCGAACAGCGCCTTGGCCCGCGTCCAGCCATAGGCGGCCTCCATGTCGTCGAGCGAGCCGCGCTGGCCGGTGCCCAACTGGCCGCCATTGCGCCCCGATGCGCCGTCGCCAAAGCGGTTCGCGTCGATAAGCACGACGTCGACGCCGGATTTGGCAAGGTGCGCCGCGGCTGACAAGCCGGTGAAGCCGCCGCCGATGATGACGACATCGGCTTTGGCATCGCCGTCGAGGGCCGGGTACTCAGGTCTTGGCCCAGCCGTATCTTCATACCATGAGCGGCCTGGCGAAATCGGAGATTGATAGGTCAATGAAGCCTCCTGACCTTCTCCCCTTGTGGGAGAAGGTGGGCGAGCGAAGCGAGGTCGGATGAGGGGTGCTGGACGGATTGCAGACGTGTCATTTCTTCCAACATCCCTCATCCGTCTCGGCGCTGCGCGCCGATCCACCTTCTCCCACAGGGGAGAAGGCAGGCGCCCAATCGCCCTCACACATTCAACAGCAGATATTCCCGCTCCCACGGGCTGATGACCTCCATGAAGGTCTCGAATTCCGCCCGCTTGATCGCCGCGTAAGTGGCGGCGAAGGAGTGGCCGAGCAGGTCCTTCAGGTCCTCGTCGGCCTCGAACAGGTCGACTGCCTCGAGCAGGCTGCGCGGCAGGTCGATCGCGTCCTCGTTCGCGGTGGTCAGCATCGGCGCGTCGGGCGCGATCTGTTTCGACATGCCGATCAGCCCGCAGGCGAGCGAGGCGGCGAGCGCCAGATAGGGATTGGCGTCGGAGGAGGGGATGCGGTTTTCGAGCCGGCGGCCGGCCGGGTCGGAGCGGGGCACGCGGAAGGCGACCGTGCGATTGTCGTAGCCCCATTTGGTGTTGACCGGAGCGGAGGCCGCCTGCGTCAGCCGGCGATAGGAGTTGACGTAGGGCGCAAACATCACCAGCGCGTTGGGCACATGTTTCTGCATCCCGCCGATGAAATGGCCGAAGGCCTCGGTCTCGCCGCCATCCGGATTGGAAAAGATGTTCTTGCCGGTCTTCCTGTCGATGATCGACTGGTGGATGTGCATGGCCGAGCCGGGCTGGCCCTGGATCGGCTTGGCCATGAAGGTGGCGTAGGTCTCGTGCTTCAGCGCCGCCTCGCGGATGGTGCGCTTGAACAGGAACACCTGGTCGGCGAGCTCGACCGGGTCGCCGTGGCGAAGGTTGATCTCGAGCTGGCCCGCGCCCTCCTCGTGGATCAGCGTGTCGATCTCCAGGCCCTGGCTCTCGGAGAAATGATAGATGTCGTCGATCAGCTCGTCGAACTCGTTGACGCCGGCGATGGAATAGCCCGCCCCGCCCCCGATGGGGCGGCCCGAGCGGCCGACGGGCGGCACAAGCGGATAGTCGGGGTCGGGGTTCTTGCGCACCAGATAAAACTCGATCTCGGGCGCCACGACCGGCCTCAGGCCGCGCTTCTCATATGCTGCGACCACGCGCTTCAGGACGTTGCGCGGCGTGAACTCGACGGAACGGCCGTCCTGGTGGACGAGATCGCAGATGACCTGCGCGGTCGGGTCGGTCTCCCACGGCACCACCGACAGCGTCGACAGGTCAGGCATCAGCTTCAGGTCGCCGTCATCCTCCGGATAGGAGAAGCCGTTGCCGTTTTCCGGGTAGCCGCCCGAAATCGTCATCATGAACACCGCCGAAGGCAAGGCCAGCGAGGTGTTGGAGGTGAACTTCTTCGACGGCATCATCTTGCCGCGGGCGACGCCGGCCTGATCGGGGGTGATGCACTCGATGTCCTCGATGCCGCGCCATTCCAGCCACTCGCTGGTTTCCTTCCAGTTCTTCACGCCGCGCAGATTTTTCACGAATGCGGGCGTGCGGGCGCGTCCCCCGCGGCTCGACGGGCGGACTTCCTTCTTTGCAGGCGGCATCAATCACCAGATTGCGGTTGCGGATTTCGCAGTATAGCCGGGCCGCATGATGGAAAGGAAGGGGCTACTGGCGCGCCCGTTCGAGCAGGCGGTCGATGACGGGCTGCAGGAGTTCCGTCGTGATCGGCTTGGCCACCACCGCGTCGACGGCGGCGAGCGGCGCCGGATCAGCTTTGCAACGCGATTTCGTCGCTAGCAGAATTACGGAGGGCGCGTTGTGGCGGCATGCGCTGCGCAACGAGGCAAGCCGCGCCATCAGGCCCTCGCAATCCCTGTTGTCGGCGCCGCCGTCGAGAATGACGGTGCCCGGAAACATCGAGCGCAGTGTTCTGGCCGCTGCTTCCGGCGTTTCGGAAATCGGCTTGAGGCCTGACTTTTCGATGATTTTGGAAACGACGACGCGGTTCACCGGCGAGTGCCCGACGACGAGAACCCGGGAGAAATCCGGCACCAGGTCCCGAGCGTCGTCCGGGCTTGCGTTCACATGCTGGCGGATTGCCCGCTCGGGGCCGGAATAGGTCATGGCTGGGAATGCCGATCGTCAAGCGCTTCAATTTACGGTTGCGTGGCGGGAACATAACCTGCGTGCGGATGACGTCAAGCACAAATCGTGCGAACTTTCTTCGGGCCCGAAGAAGAGACAGCCGGCCTCCAGTCGAGTTGGAAGCCGGCCGCGTTGCAATCAGGATAAAGCGACTCCAGAATCGATACAGGCGCGAAACTGGATTGTATTTTAATCGTATTAGCCGCTGTTAGACTGGGTGACGATGACCGGGATGAGCAGATCGCCCCAGTTTCCCTTGCCGCCGTGATGACGCGCGGAGCGGACGAGTTCGACCGACACGCCGGCCTCGACCGCCTTCATCACCGACTGGTTGAGCCGGTGCAGGTCGTTGGCCAGCATGCGGATCGCCGCCTGTTGGTCTCCCGTCATCGCCGAGGACTGTTCCTCGGCGCGTTCCTTGACGCGGGTTTTCGGACGTTCTTCGGTCATGACCATGATGCCTTCTCTCCGTTCAGGTTGCTGTTGCCGCGGCTATTCCGCTGCCGGCTTGAACTGGTCGTGCTCGGTCGATTCTTTCATCGCCGTAGTCGAGGACTGGCCGCCGGTGATCGCCATCGAGACGGCGTCGAAATAGCCGGTGCCGACCTCGCGCTGGTGCTTGGTGGCGGTGTAGCCGTTCGCCTCGGAAGCAAATTCGGCTTCTTGCAGCTCCGAATAGGCCGCCATCTGCCGGTCGCGATATCCCCGCGCGAGCTCGAACATGCCATGGTTCAGCTGGTGAAAGCCGGCCAGCGTGATGAACTGGAACTTGTAGCCCATGGCGCCGAGCTCGCGCTGGAATTTGGCGATCGTCGCGTCGTCCAGGTGCTTTTTCCAGTTGAAGGACGGCGAGCAGTTGTAGGCCAGCAGCTTGTCGGGGTGATGCCTGCGCACGCCCTCTGCGAACTTCTTCGCCTGCGCCAGATCCGGCTTCGAGGTCTCGCACCAGATCAGGTCGGCATGCGGCGCATAGGCGACGGCGCGCGCGATGCAGGGCTCCAGCCCGTTTTTCACCTGGTAGAAACCCTCGACGGTACGGCCGGCGCTGTAGTCGACGAAAGGCTGGTCGCGCTCGTCGATGTCGGAGGTGAGCAGCTTGGCAGCCTCGGCGTCTGTGCGGGCGATGACCAGCGTCGGCGCGCCCATCACGTCGGCCGCGAGCCGCGCGGCGTTGAGGTTGCGTATGTGGGCGGCGGTCGGGATCAGCACCTTGCCGCCGAGATGGCCGCACTTCTTCTCGGACGCCAGCTGGTCCTCATAGTGAACGCCGGCGGCGCCCGCCTCGATGAAGGCCTTCATGATCTCGAAGGCGTTGAGCGGACCGCCGAAACCGGCTTCGGCGTCGGCGACGATCGGCGCGAACCATGTGTCGACCGACAGCCCGTTGCCTTCGGAGGTTTCGATCTGGTCGGCGCGCTGCAGCGTCTTGTTGATGCGTTTTGCGAGTTCGGGCGCGGCGTTGGCCGGATAGAGCGACTGGTCGGGATACATGGCGGACGCGGTGTTGGCGTCGGCCGCGACCTGCCAGCCCGACAGGTAGATCGCCTTCAGGCCCGCGCGCACCATCTGCATGGCCTGGTTGCCCGAAAGCGCCCCGAGCGCGTTGACGAAATCCTCCTCGTGGATGAGCTTCCAGAGCCGGTTGGCGCCCATTTCGGCGAGACTGTACTTGATCTGGACCGAGCCGCGCAGCCGCGTGACGGCCTCCGGCGTGTAAGGGCGTTCGATGCCGTCGAAACGGCCTTCCGGCGCGGAGGGGACGAGGTTGTAAAAATCGGTCATAGATTGGCTCCAGTAAGTCGAGTTTGCTGGCGGCTTCCCGTGCGGTGGCGCATCCGTGTATGACTTCATTTACATTGCAGCGCGGGACAGGCGAGAGAAATCGCCGGATGCGATGGGAAATAAGGGAAAACCTGTGTTGTGTTTGACTGGAGAAGGCTGTAAATTTGTCAAAGCTGTAAAAGCGGCTTGTAGAGAGATTCTGCAAATTTCGTGTAAATCCCTGTAAACCTTGACGGTCACGGTGGTTTGAATGCCCGCTCTCCCAACTCTGCTTCTGCCATTGGCAGCCCTGTGCCAGCTTCTGATCGTGTTCTTCTGTGTTGGGGGTTTTGCGGAACTGGTTTACCGACAAACGACGGGAGGGGACGATGTAGCCGCTGCTCGGCCACGAACCGCTATAGGCCTGCCAGCCACCATTTCTGTAGTGTTTCAGGCAGCATTTCTTAATGGGACCTTGCTCGTTCTCTCGTTTCCGAGTTTCGTGGCGGGCGAACTCTCAGACGGCTTGCTGGTTTTGTCAGGTGTTGGTTTCGCCGGAGTTGCGGTGTCTGCGATAGCGGCGATGAGTTCCACGCGATCCAGGTCAAAGCCGCTAATTGCACAGCTTGCTCTCAGCGTCGTTGGACTGATTTGCCTGTTCGTTTCCTATTATTTTTGGCCCGCGGCGTAGGTCCTATCGATGGCCGACCAAAAAATTTTCATCGGGCCGCGCATCCGCCGCATCCGCAACGCCAAGGGCCTGACCCAGACGGCGATGGCGGAGGGGCTGGGCATCTCGCCCTCCTACCTGAACCTCATCGAGCGCAACCAGCGCCCGCTGACGGTGCAGCTCATCCTCAAGCTGGCCTCCGTCTACAAGGTCGAACCGGAGGAGTTGCAGGGCGAGGCGCGCGGCTCGATCGCGGCGCTGCGCGAGGTGTTCGCCGATCCGCTGCTTGCCGGCGAACTGCCGGGCGACCAGGAACTGATCGAGGTCGCCGAGGCGGCTCCGAACGCGGCTGCGGCGATGATAAAGCTGTTTCGCGCCTATCGCGAACAGGCCGAAAGGCTGTCGGACCTTTCCGAGCTTCTGGCGCGCGAGGGCAGGGCGACCGCGCTTCTCGGCGCCAGGCTGCCGTTCGACGAGGTGCGCGAGATTTTCGAGCGCCACCCGAACCATTTTCCGGCGCTGGAGGAGGAGGCGGAGGGGTTCACTGCCCTGCTCGACCCGGGCGACGACCTGGTCAGCGCGCTGAAGGCTTGGCTGAAGCGCGAACACGGCATCGTGGTCAAGGTGCTGCCGCTGGCGACGATGCCGAACTGGCGGCGGCGCTATGACCGCCACTCGCAGCGCCTGTTCATTTCCGAGCGCCTGTCGCCCTTCGACCAGTTGCGCGAAGTGGCGATGGAAGCCTGCCTGATGCGCATGCAGGTTGCCGTGGCGGGTGAAATCCAGGCGCTGAAGCTTTCTTCCGACGAGGCGCGGCGCATCGCCCGCTTCGAGCTTGGCCGCTACGCAGCGCACGCTCTGATGATGCCCTACCAGGCGTTTCAGGCGGCGGCGGCGCGCGCCCGCTACGACATCGACGTGCTGAAATCCCGGTTCGGCGTATCTTTCGAGCAGGCGGCGAACCGCCTGACCATGCTGCAGCGGCCGGGCGCCTCGGGCGTGCCGTTCTTCATGCTCGAGGTCGACAATGCCGGGCACCGCTTCCGCAGGGCCGGCGCGCAGGGCTTTCCGCAAAACCGTTTCGGCGGCGGCTGTCCGAAACTGCCGGTCCACGCCGCATTCACCCAGCCCGGCCAGATCTTCGTCGAGGCAGTCGAAATGCCGGACGGCGCCGAATTCCTCTGCGTCGCCCGCACCCTGGAAGGGCCGCAGGGCGCGTTTTCCGAGCGTCCGCGCCGCACGGCGCTTCTTCTCGGCTGCGACATTGGTTTCAAGGACGAGATCGTTTATGGCGCGGCGCTTCCGGGCCGTCCAGCAGGCAGCGGCGCAAAGTCAGGCGCTGTCCTCTCGACGCCGGTCGGGCCTGCCTGCCGCCTCTGCGAGCGCTCCGGCTGCCTCTCGCGCGCCGAACCGCCGGTAACGCGGCCGCTCGGGCTGGACGAGATGGTGACGGGGTTGAGCGCCTTCGATTTTCAATGAGATCGCCACTTCGAGCTAGGGATGACCGGGCTGATGGAGCCAGTCGGTCTTTCGACGCTCCTCAGGCGCCCTTTGGAGAGCGGACGGGGCGTGCGGTAGCTCGCGCCGAAATGTTCAGCGCCGCGGCGGCGCGAATGAGCGCCTTCAACGCCTCTTCATCAATCTTGTCGCCCTCGTGGAAATCGATGGCGCGCCTGGTGCCGCCTTCGAGGCTGGAGTTGAAGATGCCTGAAGGGTCGTCCAACGACGCGCCCCTGGCGAAAGTCAGCTTCACCTTGTCCTTATAGGTCTCGCCGGTGCAGATGATGCCGTCGTGCTCCCACACCGGAACCCCCAACATGTTCGACGGCTTTCGCCATTTCACCTCCTCGACCACGTCGGGGTCGGCCTCCTTGATGAGAGCCCGGACCCGGGCGAGCGTCTCGCCGCGCCAGTCGCTCAGTTTCGCGATTCGCTCATCGATCAGTTGGGACGGGGAGTCTCCTGTTTCGCCTTCCTTAGGGCTGCTCTTCTTCACTGTCGCTCCCTCAATGCTGTGGCTCCTCGCCCGCTACTTGAGTATCGCTAGTCGGGAAATTTGCAACAAGCGAACGTCCAAAAGGGTGGAAAGCTCACATTGATGTCATCGATGCGAACGGGCTGAAAGCGCCCGATTGTGTTGAAGAAGTCGCTGATCGGAGCGAGTTGTTGGCCCGCTCGACGTGACCGATGGATGCCTTGCCCCCTCAGGCGGGGGCCGGCAGAGGTGACATCGGGATCAGCTTGGCGATCTTGCGGAGGTTCTGGGCGGTGGCAGCGAGGAGGAACTCGTCTTTGGCACCGTTTGGACCTCGCAGGCGCAGGCGATCGAGCTTCAGGATGCGTTTGAGGTGCGCGAACAACATTTCGACCTTCTTTCGTTGCCTTCGTGAAGTGAGGTAGGCGTCGGTCGTGGCGATATCGCGCGCCCTGTCGCGGGCGCCTTCATGGATTGATCGCATGATCTTGCGAGCCGGCATGTTGGGCGTGCAGCGCTGGCGTAGAGCGCAGTCGCTGCAGTCCTGCTGGCGCGCACGATACCGAATGAAGCCATCCTGATCGACATTGGACCGGGGGACGGTAAAGTTCCGGTTTCGAGGTCGCAGGCGCTTGCCGCCGGGACAGATATAGCTGTCATCCTTCTGGTCGAAGGTGAAGGCCGATCGCTCGAATGTTCCGTCGGTGCGGGCGGATTTGTCGAACACCGGGATGTGCGGCGCAATGCCCTTGTCCTCGACCAGCCAGGCTAGGTTGGCGGCATCGCCATAGCTGGCATCGGCAGCCAGCCGGTCGGGCCGCAGGCCGAACCGTGCCTGCGCGCGGTCGATCATCCTGCGCTGGGCAGTCACCTCGGCCTGGCGTACCGAGGTGGTCGCCTCGACGTCAACGATCACGGCATGTTCGAGGTCGATCAGATAGTTGGTGCTGTAAGCGAAGAAGGCGCGCTCGCGCGTCGCGGCGGTCCATCGCGAGGCAGGGTCGGCCACCGCCAGTTGCTTGGGTGTGACCGGCGTCGCGCCACCGAACGCGGCATCGTCGAGCACCGCCAGATACTCTCGCACGGCGTGGCTGACACGTTCTTGCGGCAGCTGCTCGTGACGATCGACGGCGTGCTGCCGGCTCACATCGGCCCGGACCAGGCTGGCGTCGACCGCGAAGCCTTCGCCGCCGACCAGCCCCTCGGCAATGCAACGCGCCACCGTCATCTCGAACAGCTCGCGCAGCAGATTGCTGTCGCGGAAGCGCCCGTGTCGGTTCTTGGAGAAGGTCGAGTGGTCGGGCACGTCGCCCTCGAGGCCAAGACGGCAGAACCAGCGATACGCCAGGTTCAGATGAACTTCCTCGCACAGACGCCGTTCGGAGCGGATGCCCATGCAATAGCCGATGATCAGCATCCGGATCATCAGCTCGGGATCAATCGAAGGCCGACCTGTCTCGCTATAGAAGGGGCGCAAGTGCTCGCGGATGTCCGACAGGTCCAAGAACCGGTCGATCGAGCGTAGCAGATGGTCCGCCGGCACGTGTCGATCCAGGTTGAAGCTGTAAAACAGCGTCTCCTGCGCCACCGTTCGCTCACCCATCATCGGCCGACTCTCCGGATGCTGGCAATGAGTGAATCAGTTGATCGACGCTACTTCAAGACTGAGTTTTTCAACACAATCCGCCCAATAGCGGCCATTGACGAAAGTACTCTCCGGTCGGCGATATCGAAGTCACTCTTTCCTTCGCGCGTTTTCTAGAAAGACACCCCATTGTGTCCCACGGCCACCCACCACGATCTGGACGCCGGGAATGAGGGTGCGTCTAAATTCTTCTGGCAAATGACAGATCCGGTCAAAAAGCGCTGGCATGCCGTCGATTTCTATCGGGTTTCGACATTTTCTGTCACCCCACCTCGTCGCCTCGGTGACTGTGAAGGTCAACTCCTCTTCCTGGCCTGCAAGTATCGCAATGATCATCGGCCCTCCCATGGTCACTGCGGTGTATCCCATCCATAACCCCATGATCGGCGTGAAAACAATTAGTGTTAAACGCGCCAGAGGGCCGTATTTCTCGTGAATTGAGCTGTCTCCCTGAATCAGCCAAAAGAACAAGACCGCCGAGAGCGCGCCTGCTATCCAAGCAAAAGGCCCTATCAAGGAGACCCAAGCGGGAGCAGGCAGATACTGGTGTCCAAAAAGTATCGCGAAGACCGGCAAAGGCCCCAACAGAAACGGCACGATGCTCAGAATGCGAACCAGTCGCGGCGCTCTCATTTCCGGAGGTGTTTGGTCATTCTGCAAAAAAAGTCCCCCCAAAATCAGAATTGGATTGTGCGCATCATGCCCATTTCTTCCACAACCGTACTTCAATAACAACGCGGCGTACGGTTCACTTCGGGTCTGGAGCCGCGCTTAACCATCTGAAGCAATGGCGCGTTGAATCGACGAGATGAAGGTAAAAAGCCGGTCCGAAATGAGGCTCGGTCGCGCCGTTCGTTATGATTGCCACCGACGACGGCAACGGGTCGATAGCGGTCTCTGACGGCATCGACGCGACGGACGTGCCATTCGGAGCGAAGTCGACGAACGGCGGTGCTGCCTCACGTACTCGAATCTCGCGCCCCCGAGCCGCAAACTTTCACTGTCGCGGAGAAACCTTCCTCCCTCTCGACACGTTTTGCGCGTGGTCGCACCAAAATGGAGCATCGAGTTGACGGTGCGTTTGTTGAACATTATCGGCGCCGCCACCAGCGCCGGCGCTTATTCGCCGGGGCAGGAGCAAGCCCCTGCGGCCTTTCGGCGACATGGGCTCGCAGAGGCGCTCGCGAGCCGAGGCAGAACCGTCAGGGATCGTGGCGACGTTGCATCCTTCCGATGGCGGCCGGATCTTTCGCGGCCGCAGGCGATGAACCTGGAGGCTGTGCGCCAAGCCTGTGAGTTGGTCGCAAGTCACGTGGCGACGGCGATCTCGGCGCAGGAAGACGTGCTCGTCCTAGGCGGCGATTGCACGGTGGAACTGGGAACGGTCGCCGGAGCGAATGCGGCCGGCGCACGGATCGGGCTCGTCTACATAGACTTCGACGCCGATCTCAACACACCTGACACGAGCGACGGCGCGCTGGACTGGACTGGCGTCGCTCACCTGCTCGACATTCCCGGATGCGAGCCTTCGCTCGCCGGGGTCAGCCCGGCCCGTCCGATGCTCATGCCTCAGCAGGTCCTCTATTTCGCCGTCGAGAACATCACTCCGCCCGAAGCCGCCGCGATCAGAGATCACGCGATCGAGGTCATATCGCGTGAGGAGGCCTTGAGCGACATCGAGATGTCGGCGGCGCGTGCGGCCGAGTGGGCGGCGCACTTTGACTGTGCGCTTGTTCCCTTCGATGTCGATGTACTCTCCTTCATCGATTTTCCGATCGCCGAGAATGTGCGCCGTTGCGACGGTCTCAAACTGGAGCAAGCCGCCTTCGTGCTGAAGCGGCTGGCCGCCCTGCCGCAATGGCGCGGCTTGACCATCACGGAGGTCAATCCAGCCCATGCGCCGGACGAGTCCGCTGCGTTCGCACGCTTGAACGCGATGCTTGCAGACGCGCTTGGGTAAGGACGGCGACCGGGTTCAGCAGCCGAATGGACCGGATTGACTCCAGCTACGCGTAAGGATATGCTTACGCGTAATGATGACGGCTTATGCAACGAATGGCTGGGCGGCACTCGGCGATCCGACCCGGCGGGCGATCTTCGAGCGGGTGATCGAGCAACCCAGCGCGGTCAGCGAGCTCGCCCGTGGGTTGCCCGTCAGCCGGCCGGCGGTCTCGCAGCATCTGAAGGTGCTGAAGGACGCCGGTCTCGTCGTCGATAAACGAGCCGGCAAGCAGCGCATCTACCAGGTCGACCCCGACGGGCTGGCAGCACTTCGGGCTGAACTCGACCGTTTCTGGACCAAGACGCTCGCGGCCTACAAGGCGGTCGTCGAGCAACCGACGAAAGGAGATCCGATGAGCATCCAAGCAGCAGACACATCCGTGCTAAATTCGATCGTCGTCGAGGCGCCGATCGCGCGCGCATTCAAGGTCTTCACCGAGGACTTCGGCAGCTTCAAGCCGCCCGAGCACAATTTGCTCAAGGTCCAGATCGCGGAGACCGTTTTCGAGCCGAGGGTCGGCGGCTTTCTCTACGACCGCGGGGTTGACGGGAGCGTATGCCGCTGGGCGCGGGTGCTGGCCTACGAGCCGCCCAGCCGTTTGTTGCTGAGCTGGGACATCAGCCCGCGATGGCAGATCGAGGACGACCCGCAGAAAACGAGCGAGTGGGAAGTACGCTTTATCGCCGAAACCCCGCAACGCACGCGGGTCGAGATCGAGCACCGCAATCTCGACCGGCATGGCGAAGGCTGGCAAGGCGTCCGCGACGGCGTGGCCGCCGACCAGGGTTGGCCGCTCTACCTGCAGCGCTACGCCGACCGGATGGCCAAGGAGCGCTAGGGTCTGCGATCACCACCACGATCGATCCACCTGCGGCCGGGGTGTCGACGGCCCCATCCGTCGAATGCCGCCCCCGGCCACCGGCGGCGTGCGCCTGCCCGCCGCCGGTGGTGGTGGTGAGTCGTCGGACGCTTTCGACGCCCTTGGTAGTTCGGCACGGGCGCAGCCGAGGCCAATCGGATGACTAACTCGCGCCGAAACGACAGCACGCTCGTTTCCTCATTTCGTCGCTCGTGTGGGCACATATTCCAGAGCCAAGACGCCGTTGCTGAAACGCTTGGCTGAGATCAGATCGAGTTGGTACTGTTCACCTGGCGCGAAAAACCGCTTCCCTTCGCCAACAACCACGGGATAGCTCAGAAGCCTGATGCGATCGACGAGCCCATGACGCAGTAATTCCTGGGCCACGCTGATACTGCCGTGCACATAAATATTGCCGCCACTCTCTTGCTTCAGCTTCTGAGCCGCTTCGGCCAAATTGCCCTTGAGCAACTCTGCGGGTTTCCAATCGAGTTTTTGCGACGTCTTGGAGGCCACATATTTGGGCAGTGCGTTGAACCTGTCGGCGAAGTTCCCAGTCTGTTTGGGCCAAGAGCCGGCAAAGATCTGATACGTGGTGCGGCCCAAGAGCATCGCGCCACTGTCAGAAAGTTCGGCGTTCTTGAACTCATCCATCTCGGCGTTCCAAGTTGCGTGGAGCTTCTCCACCTCGGCAATGCCGTCGGCGCTGATGAATTCGGTGACGATAAGTTTTCGCATTTTTCGCGCTCCACAGGTGATCCACCACAAGGACGCGCTGGCCTTCGAAATTCCGACGAGGCGTGAAGAATATTTCTTATCGCTCGCTCTGGATCAACTCGTCCCGTGGCTGGAGCGCTCCAGCGGATGCTGGCCAGGGATGCACTTCCACGGGCTCGACCGCTCACATTTTTTCGCCCGGCAATTGGCTGGCCTGCTTCACCCAGTCGGCGAACTGAGCTTCGTCGAGTTGGCCCTCATGAATGTCGAGGTAGCGCACTTCCGGGTACTTGGACTTGCCGGGCGGGGCAGGTCGCAGCGACGCACCGCGGAAGAAGGTCACTTTGACGTAGCGGGCGAAGACGTGGAACGACAGGAACCAACCCTCGCCCTCGTCCGGTGCGCCATAAAAGGGCGAGTTCCATTTGACCGCCTTGCGCACGCCGGGGACGGTGCGCTCGACGATCGCGTCGAGGCGGCGACCGACGTCGCTTTTCCAGCCCGGCATGGCCGCGATATAGGCCTGCACGGGGGCGTCGCCGTAGCCCTTCGCGATCTGAGGGTTGCCGCCCGAGAGAAGGACCGGCTTTTCGGTCTCGCGGGGTTGCAACTTCGCCGCCGTTTTGCGCGGCTTGGCCGCCTTCGCAGCGGCCGGCTCGGCGGCTGTTTTCTTTGCGGCCTTCGTTGACTTGACGGACGTCTCATTGGCCATCGCGTTCACTCCACTGAATGACGGACAGATAATCAATTTTAGGCTGCGGACTCAATTGGCCCAGCACCTTGCGGCTCCATCAGGCATAGCGGCCATAGACAGTGGTGTGCAGGCCACAGCACTACGGCCATCTGAATCAGATTTTCTCAGCACGTTGAGCGCATTGAATTGGGATCATGCCCTAGTAAAAAATAGAAGTTGGACGAGATACAGGTAAATAACGCATAAACTCTTCGATATCCAAGGAAACATCTGGAATAATATTTTTGTTTGTGACGTCGATCACATATCTCCTTGGCGCCTATCGCTAAGGTTGTTGGCTTGCGGATGTAGAACCCGCAGCCATGCCTAGAGGAGGGCCATCCATGAAATCGCCTGCCAAATCGGCCGCGCAAAAGGCCGAATTCGCTCCCGACAAACGCATCATCACCAAGATCCAGGCCGAGCGCCTTGCGTCGCTGGCCAAGATCGACGCCAAGGAACTGGTCGGCCACAGCATTGCCGACCTGGCCGAGAAGCTGAAATGGCGGATCGATCCCGAACTGTTCTTTTTCCGGCGCATCTGCGGGCGCGTCGTGAAGAAGGATCCGGTCACAGGCGTCGACTATCCCGTTCCCTTCGCGACCGTTGAGGTCCAGGACACCGATTGCGGTCTCGTCGCCTATTTTCCGCCGAACTGGAGATGGGGGTGGTTCTATCCCTTCCATTGCCGGCGCGAAGTCCTTGCCACGGTCAAGACCGACGAGTGCGGCCGTTTCTGCGTCTATATCCCGCGCTTCGACATCGACTGGATTCTGCGCTGGCGCCGCCACCGCGTCTGCCTGCCCGATATTTTCATCCGGCCCTCGATCAAGGATCTGGTCGCCATTCCGGAACTGGATCTGCCGGTGCCGCCCCGCCCGGGTCCGCTGCAGGAATTGCCCGGGCTGAAGCGCCACATTGCCGCGACGCTTGGCGGCGTTCATCCCGTGATAGCCGAACATTTGCAGAGCCCCTCGACGATCGACCGGGAAATGCTCTCCGAAGAGTTTGAGAGTGCGCGCGCCTTCCCGATGGAAATGCAGGCGCCTGTGCCGCTGGAATTCCAGAAAATGCTGAGCGGCGATGACGACATCGTGGGCAAGAAGCCGGCCGACCCGAACGAGGCCATCCGGGCGTCGGTCGCAAAACAGCTGGGCGTGCACCACCGGGAGATCGAGGGTTTTGATCTCAACCGGTTCATCGGTCCGTTCCATCGCTGTTTCGACATCTATCTTCCGCATTGGCAACTCCTCCTCGATGTGCCGGACATCACGTTCCGCGTCACCCAGGACACGGACGGCGACGGCGTCGAGGAAGTGATCTACTCGGAAGGCTATTTCGACGTGCGCTGGAATTCGGGCCCGATCCCGTCGGTCACGCTCGTCGCTTCCGACAGGGCACGCAGATCGCGGGTTTGCGATACCCCCAACGTTCCGTGCAAGGATGTACCCGAGATCCTTTTCGCCGGCCTGATGCCGCTCGACAACGCGTCATACTTCAATGCCGTGTCCGGCTATGCCGTGCGGCCGAACCGGCCAATCCCGCCTTCCGGGCCGCGTCCGCTGGCTAGGACTCCGTTCCTGGGCACGGTGCAACTCTATGGCTGCGTCAATGTGCCGAAGGCTCAGTTCTACCGGGTGCTGGCAAGCACCGACAACGGGGCGACGTTCAACGCGATAACCGGGCTTTCCTGGAACATTTATCCGATACCGTCGGGGGCGCCGCATCTTGTCACGCCCGACGCCGACGGCTGGTATCCTGTGCTGTCCAATCCCGCGGCATTCCACCCGGCAAATCTCGTACTGGATTGGCCGACGCCGACGCTGGCCAAGACACTTCTCAAGATCGAGGTGGGGGGCGCGGCGAAGAACCATCTCCAGTTCTCCGGTGTCGTCGCCATTCAGTCCGACAATACCGCGCCGACGGTGCATTTCGACACGCTGGCCTGGAAGTTCGCATCGGAAGGCGACAGCGCGTTCGGATTGCCCGGGCGGAACCTGCTGGTCCCATGTCCGACCATCAGGCGGGGCGCCATGCCGCAGGACGTCGACATACGCTTTGTCGCCTCGGTCACGGCGCACCACCTTCGCGATGCGGCGCTGACGACGCATGGGTGCGGCGGCGGATCCTTCTCGCTGCAGACGTCGCCGGCGGACACGTCTCACTGGCATGAAACGACCAGTGACAACACGGCCCTCCTGTCCGGCACCTACCGCCTGGCGGCTGGGGCGCTTGAGGGATCCTACGGCCTTGGCTGCGTCGCACGCAGCCGGGCGATGAACCCCTCCGGCGGCGATGGCGGGCATCTCGTCCCGCCCGACTGGAACTACGATCCGGTCTACGTCCGCGTACATCCTGAAGTGGATATCGCGGTCATCAACGCGTGAATTACTCCCGCGCGGCGGTTACGGCCGCCGCGCGGGACTTCCGTGGCAGGGTTCGGATGTCGCCTGAACTGACCTTCATTCTCATCAGCCTGGCCAGTTGGCGGATCGCGCATTTCATCGCGGCCGAGGACGGCCCCTTCGACGTCGTCGTCAAGCTGCGGGCGAAAGCGGGAAACCATATGCTGGGTCACCTGATGGACTGCTTCTATTGCCTGAGCCTTTGGCCGTCGGCCTTGTTCGCGCCCTTGCTTAGTGAGGGATGGATGGAATTCGTGCTTGTCTGGCTGGCTGCCTCCGGCGCAGCCTGCATTCTCGAGCAGGCGACGGCTGCCAAGCCGAATGCAACATAACGAACCGCGGGAGATACTCATGGGATGTTGTGGCCAGAACCGCCGGATGTGGCAGTCGCCGCCTAAACGGAGCCTGCCGTCTGAAACGTCGCGGCCGCCGATGCTGACCGCCGCCGTCGGCCTCGAATACCGGGGGGACACATCGATAGTCGTCGCCGGGCCGGTAACCGGCTTCACCTATGTGTTTCCGAAAGCCGGAGAACACCTTGAAGTAGATGGCCGCGACGCCCCGGAATTGCTTTCGTCTGGCGATTTCGCCCTCGCCAGCCATACGTGACGGGTATTTTCAAAGAAAATATTAGAGCCAGGCAGTTCGGCGCGAGCGGTGATGCGCAGGCTGATCCCGCTACCCTTCGCCAAGCGGCCGCTCACCTGCAAACAGTGGCGCGTGCGAGGTAAATAGCGCGGCCATCTTTTCGATGACCGCGCGTACCTCCGGCCGGTGGCGGTCGTCATTGTGCATGACCAGCCATTGCCCTTCCCGCAGTTCCGGCACCGGATCGCCGGCGCGTTCCAGCAGCGGGTCGCGGTCGCCCGCGAAGCAGGGCAGCATGCCCTTGCCGACGCCTGCCAGGATCAGGTCGTAGAGCGTCCGGGGCGTATTGGCCCAGGCGGCGATCGTCACGTCCTGCCGCACATTCAGCCATCGTGCGGTATTTGTGATCGCGTCCTCGGGCGATATCGCGACCCATGCCTCGGCATCCGGCCCCGGACGGTTGCGCGCGCGAAACGGTGCAAAGGCCACGTTATTCGTACGCCGGCCGGCAAGGCTTGGACTTTCCGGTGCGGCGTTGCGCACGCCGATCTCGATCTCGCGGTGCGCGATGTCGAGCCGTGCTTCGGCGGTCTTGAAGGCGATGCGGTAATTATCCTGCGGCGTCCACAGCCTGGAAAAGTTGGCGGCAAGGAAATTAGCGGTCCAGGTTCCGGCCGAAATCCGCACCACCGGCCGTCCTCCGTCCGCTTCGAGCCATTCTTCGATCGGCCTGGCGCTCGCCTCCACGGCAAGCGCCTTGGCTAGCAGCGCACGGCCATGCTCGGTCAACTCGTAGCCGGTCTGGCGCCGCACGAAGAGCGGGCGGCCCAAAACCTGCTCCAGCGCCAGCATGCGCCGCCCGACCGTGGCGGGGCTCGAGCCGAGTTCGGCCGCGGCCGCCGACAGCCCGCCGCCACGCGCCACGCGAACGAAAATCCGCAGATCGTTCCAGTCCAGGTTTTTCATAGCTGAAAAATATAGTGCGGATTTCAGCCGATGAACAGCTCGATGGCTGATCATATCATTCAATTACGAAACGAAAGCGAAAGGATCTGTCATGGACCAGATGATTGTTTGGACTTTCATTCATCGGGAAGGGTTGCGGATGCGGGCCAACCGTAGGCCGGTCGACTTCATTGACATCTACGAAGACAATTCGTCATCGCTTGGGCTCTTCCGGCGCATCGGTCGCCTGCTCGAATGGGCGAGAAACTGGCGAGTGTCGGGAAGGTCGACGTGTGACAGCGGGCAGCAAGACAGGATGAATGCCAGCGAAGGCAATTGCCGGCCAGGCGCGGAAACCATTCGTTTTGCCGAAAACGTGCCATAAATGGAACAAGCCGCTGGACCACGCGGCGGCCAGCCGTTTCGGATACGCCGCTCGTGTCCGCCTGTGCCTGTCATCCGGCGGCTCCTCGAACCGCCGATGGACCACTATGAACGACAGAGCCGCTTCGCAGCACTCGGTTGCCGCCGCGCCGCAGGCTTCGCGGCGCGAGGAGAATATCGGTCTTCTGCTCGTGTTCCTGTCGGCGCTGTTCTGGAGTTTTGGCGGGGCCATCGCCCGCTTCATCGAGACCGGGGATAGCTGGACCGTGGTGTTCTGGCGCTCATTCTGGGCGGCCGCCTTCCTGTTCGGTTTCATGATGTGGCGCGATGGCTGGCGCGGCATGCTAAAAATGTTCGGCGACATGGGCCTGCCCGGCTTCGCCGTGGCACTGTGCTTCGCTACCGCCTCGACTTCCTTCGTCGTGGCGCTGGCCTATACAACCGTCGCCAACATTCTCTTGATGCAGGCAGGCGTGCCGCTGATCGCGGCGCTGATCGCCTGGGTGCTGTTTCGCGAGCGCGTCGCCGGCGCGACTTGGGCGGCGATCGCCGCCGTCATCTGCGGCGTGGCGATCATGGTGTCGGAGTCTTTCAACGGTCAGGTGTCGCCGATCGGCGACGGGCTCGCGCTGCTGATCGCATTCGCGTTTTCGATCGCGACCGTCATCACCAGGCGCTTTGCCCATGTACGCATGACGCCGGCGACCTGCCTCGGCACTGTGTTTGCCGCCCTGTTCGCCTTCACCCAGGCCGAATATCTGGCGGTTGTGCCGCGTGATATGGGGTTCCTGTTCGCGTTCGGCGCGCTCAATCTCGGGCTTGGCCTGGCCTGCTTCGCCACCGGCGCCAGACTGATACCGGCTGCTTTCGCTGCACTCCTGGGCACGTTCGAAACCATACTCGGGCCGGTCTGGGTCTGGCTGATCCATGCCGAGGTGCCCTCGGCGCGCACGGTTCTCGGCGGGGCCGTCGTCTTCGTCGCCCTGCTGGTGCATATCGGGCTTGAATTCAAGCGCCAGACGCGGCCGCAAAAGCCCGGAACGACCGGAATGCCGTCCCCCCATTGACATCCTCGTCTGGGAGCGGGCAGGCTGGCGCATCGGCAACCAAACCACAGGCGTGTCTTGCCATTTCCGAAAGCCGACGCAGCAGGCGGCGGCGTCACAGATACGTTCGGTGAAGGCGTTCGCGCGAAGCTACGCCTCGCTGCCGAAACACTGGTGAAACTCAATACAAAGTCAACGCTATGCGGGGCGGCCATGCGGCTTTCGGGCACGCCGATTGCGGCTTGTCGCACTGCAAAAACGCCAATAGGCTTCGACCGATACTCGGCCGCTGATCCTTCGAACGAGCCGGGACGGAACACCGCACAGAGGAGAGCAAAATGATCCACAAAGCGCTATGGCTATCGGCCGCCTCGGCCGCCCTGGCCGCGGCCTTGACAGTTTCCGCGCAGGCGCAGGAACGCGTCGTCAACATCTACAACTGGTCGGACTATATCGACGAGTCGATCATCACGGATTTCACCAAGGAAACTGGAATCAAGGTCGTCTACGACGTCTTCGATTCCAACGAGATCCTCGAAACCAAGCTGCTGGCCGGCGGTTCGGGCTACGATATCGTGGTGCCGACACATAATTTCCTGGTCCGCCAGATCGAGGCCGGCGTCTACCAGAAGCTCGACAAGTCGAAGCTCCCCAACCTCTCCAACACGTGGGACGTGGTGAACGAAAGGGTCGCCAAATTCGACCCCGACAACGCTTACTCCGTCAACTGGATGTGGGGCACTGTCGGCATCGGCTACAACGTCGACAAGGTGAAGGCGGCCCTGGGCATCGACAAGGTCGACAGCTGGGACGTGTTCTACAAGCCCGAGAACCTCGCCAAGCTCGCAGGCTGCGGCGTCTATGTGCTGGATTCGCCGGCCGACATCATTCCGACGACGCTCAATTATCTCGGCCTGAATCCCGAAAGCACGTCCTCGGAGGATTTCGCCAAGGTCGAGGAGGCCCTGCTTGCGCTCCGGCCGCACATCCGCAAGTTCCATTCGTCCGAATACATCAACGCGCTGGCCAATGGCGACATCTGCCTCGCGGTCGGCTGGTCGGGCGACGTCTTCCAGGCGCGCGACCGCGCCGCGGAGGCCGACCAAGGCGTGGTCGTCGACTACGTCATTCCCAAGGAAGGCGCGGAAATGTGGTTCGATCAGATGGCCATTCCCGCCGACGCGAAGAACGTCGACGAGGCGCATGAATTCCTGAACTACATCATGAAGCCGGAAGTGGCGGCCAAGGCGACGAACTACGTCTATTTTGCCAACGGCAACAAGGCCTCGCAGCAGTTCATCGAGAAGGAGATACTCGAGGATCCCGCGATCTATCCCGACGAGGCGACCGCGCAGAAGCTGTTCACGGTCAATCCCTACGACCCGAAGACGCAGCGCGTAGTGACGCGCACCTGGACCAAGATCGTCACGGGGCAGTAGCAACCGCCTGGCAAAGCCCCGGCGACTGCGCCGGGGCCTTGCTGTCGCCGAACCAATCGGAGTGGAACATGAAGTCGCTTGGCAGCATCCGCAGGGATTTCGCGCCCTGGGCCGATCCCGGCGCCAAGCCATACATCTCCTTCGAGAACGTCACCAAGAAGTTCGGCGACTTCACGGCCGTCAACAATCTGTCGCTCAACATCTACGAGCGCGAGTTCTTCGCGCTGCTGGGGGCGTCGGGCTGCGGAAAATCGACGCTGCTGAGAATGCTGGCCGGCTTCGACGAACCGACTGCGGGCCGCATACTGCTCGACGGGCAGGATCTGCGCGGCATCCCGCCCTATCGCCGTCCGGTCAACATGATGTTCCAGTCCTATGCGCTGTTTCCGCATATGACGGTGGAAGCCAACATCGCCTTCGGCCTCAAGCAGGACAGCATGCCCAGGGCCGAGATCGACGCGCGGGTCGCCGACATGCTGAAGCTGGTCAAGCTCGAGCAGTTCGCCAAGCGCAAGCCGCACCAGCTCTCCGGCGGCCAGCGCCAGCGCGTGGCGCTCGCCCGCTCGGTCGCCAAGCGCCCCAAGGTGCTGCTGCTCGACGAGCCGCTGGGCGCGCTCGACAAGAAGCTGCGCGAGGAAACCCAGTTCGAATTGATGGATCTGCAGCAGTCGCTGGGCCTGACCTTCGTCGTCGTCACCCACGACCAGGAAGAGGCCATGACCATGGCCGACCGCATCGCCATCCTCGACAAGGGCGAGGTGATGCAGGTGGCGACTCCGGCGGAAGTCTATGAGGCGCCGGGCTCGCGCTTCGTCGCCGGCTTCGTCGGCAATGTGAACATGTTCGAGGGCAGGATCGCCGGGCGCACGGCAGCCGGCGCCGAGATTGCGGGCCCCAACGGCCTGACCATCGCCACCAGCGACGCGGGCGGCGCGGAGGCCGGAACGGCGGTCGCCTTCGCCATCAGGCCCGAGAAGATCAAGGTCTCCTCCAGGAAGCCGGCGGACATACTGGCCAATGCCATGGAGGGCGAGATCTTCGATATCGCCTACCTTGGCGACATGACCGTCTACCATGTCCGCCTGGACCACGGACAGGTGGTCAAGGCGAGTTCGCTCAACGCCTCGCGCATCACCGAAGATCCGCTGACCTGGAACGACCGGGCATGGATTTCCTTCCCGCCGGATGCCGGCGTCGTGCTGACGCGGTAGGGCGAGATGGCCGATACGGTAATCGACAGCGAGAGCGCAGCCGCGCCGGCCGCGCCTGAAAAGACGGTCGCCGGGCGCGCCTGGAACGCGATCACCGGCAGGCTCGTCATCCTCGTTCCCTATCTGTGGCTGCTCTTCTTCTTCCTCGCCCCGTTCGTTATCGTCTTCAAGATATCGCTGTCGCAGACCGCGATCGCCATGCCGCCCTATTATCCGGTGCTAAGCCTTGCGGAGGGCGTTTCGGGACTGCTGGACCAGTTGCGGCAACTCAGCATCGACAATTACGTCTGGCTCACCGAGGACGCGCTCTACTTCAATGCCTATGTGTCGAGCGTCGTCATCGCGGCGATCTCGACTTTCCTGACGCTGCTCGTCGGCTATCCCATCGCCTACGGCATGGCGCGCGCGCCGGCATCGCTGCGGCCGATGCTGCTGATGCTGGTGATCCTGCCGTTCTGGACCTCATTCCTGATCCGGGTTTATGCCTGGATCGGCATTCTGAAGCCCGAGGGCCTGCTCAACCAGTTCCTGATGGCGCTCAACATCGTCGACAGCCCGCTGATCATCCTCAACACCCATACGGCGATCTTCATCGGCATCGTCTATTCCTACCTGCCCTTCATGATCCTGCCGCTCTATTCGTCGCTGGAGAAGATGGACTATTCGCTGATCGAGGCGGCGAAGGACCTCGGCTGCACACCGAACGGCGCCTTCTGGAAGATCACATTCCCGCTGTCGCTTCCGGGCGTCATCGCCGGCTGCATGCTGGTGTTTATTCCGGCCGTCGGCGAGTTCGTCATTCCCGATCTGCTCGGCGGCTCGCAGACGCTGATGATCGGCAAGACGCTGTGGAACGAGTTCTTCGCCAACCGCGACTGGCCGGTATCGTCCGCGGTCGCGGTGATCCTGCTTCTGATCCTGATCGTGCCGATCATGATCTTCCAGAGCGCACAGGCGCGCGCGCAGGAGCAGGACCGATGAACGCGACCTGGAGCCGTTTTAATATCGCCTCGATCGTGTTGGGCTTCGCCTTTCTGTACCTGCCGATAGTGCTGCTGGTGATCTTCTCGTTCAACGCATCGAAGCTGGTCACCGTCTGGGGCGGCTTTTCGACCAAATGGTACGTCTCGCTGTTCAACAATCGCGGGCTGATGGACGCGGCATGGGTCACGATCAGGGTCGGCTTGATCTCGGCGACCGTCGCCACCGTACTCGGCACACTCGCAGCACTTACCCTTACGCGATACACGCGGTTTCGCGGCCGCGTGCTGTTTTCCGGCATGGTTTTCGCGCCGCTGGTCATGCCCGAAGTCATCACCGGCCTGTCGCTGCTGCTCCTGTTTGTCGCCGTCGGCTTCGACCGCGGGTTCATCACGGTCACGCTGGCGCACATAACGTTCTCGATGTGCTTCGTGGCGGTCGTCGTGCAGTCGCGCCTGGTCAGTTTCGACCGTTCGCTTGAGGAAGCGGCGATGGATCTTGGGGCGCCGCCGGTGAAGACCTTTTTCCAGATCACGCTGCCGGTCATCATGCCGGCCATCGTGTCGGGCTGGATGCTGGCCTTCACTCTCTCGATCGACGACCTCGTAATATCGAGCTTCACTTCCGGTCCGGGCGCCACAACGCTGCCGATGAAGATCTACAGCCAGGTGCGGCTCGGGGTGACGCCGGAGATTAACGCGGCCTGCACGCTTCTGATCGCCATCGTCGCGCTTGGCGTGATCGCGGCGTCTCTCGCCAACAAGCACCGCGAGGTGCAGCGCCTGCGCGACGAGCAGACGGCGCTGAGGGGATAACGCCCGCTGAGGCGTGGGTCCGGCTATTCCACCGGTTGGGGAGGAGCAACCGGCGAGATGAAGGGTGCGCTCCACGACCCGCCGACGAAGAACGTTGCCGGCGGGCCGGCTTGCGCCTGCTGCCCTGTTTGCGTGACGCCGCCCGAAAGCGCCAGTCCGCGGCCGACATAAGGCACGATGCCCTCGAGCCACAGCGTGTGGCCGGCGGCCCGGGCCTCAGCCTTTTCTATCCGCGCAACGCCGTTGGCGACGCTCGCCTTGAACTCCGCGCCGGCGATCGGCAGCGTGCCTTTGGACACCTCGTCGAGCGCGAAGAACCCGCCCTGCCTGATGCGATTCAGCAGGCCGGCGAGGTCGAGGCGGGAGAGTGCGCCTTGCCCGAGATTGGCCGATATCGAGCCCGACGCGTTTTCCAGTATCGATTCCCACGAGGCGCCAGGGCCCTTCAGGATCACCGAGATCGTACTTTGGCCGACGGGCACGATCCGCGTCATGCCTGCGGCGCTGGCCAGCGCTCCGGCGTCCACACCGGAAGCCAGAAGCCGCATTTCGGCATGCGGGAGGGCCGGCCCGCCGTCGAAGCGGATGCCGGCCTGTATGGCGCCGCCGAAAGCGGTGGCGTCGGAGACGTCGAGCACGGCCAATTCGTTCCTTACCTGGATGGTGGCCGCGACATCGGCCAGGTTGACCGATCCCGCTACGGCGCGCGCCGCCGACAGCCTGAGGTCGATATCGGCCCAGCCGGCCAGCCCGGCATCGGCGTCCTTGGCATCGCTTTCGGCGGCGAGCGTCAGCGGCGTGAATGCCGAAAGCAGAGAACCGAGATCGATGCCGTCGAAGGCCAGCGAGCCCGACAGGGCCGGCCGGCTCGGGTTGAATTCGAGATTGAGAGCTCCCTCGCCCCGGTTCCCGTCGAGCGCAAGGGCTGCATTCTCGAATTTCACACGGCTGGCGTCACCGACGATGCGGCTGGTGAACGTCGCCGAGCCGCGCGGCAGGGCAGGGGCGATGGGCGATCCCCACCATTGCGCCGCCCGCTGGAGCGATGGGACGGCAAACCTTGCGTCGCCGTCGACATAGGCGCTGCCGGCCAGCTTCGCCGAACCTGTGAAGGACGCCGTCGCGGATGGTGCAGTGATGCTCGCCGTCAGCGGCGCGGCGGCGCCGGCAAACAACGAAAGCGGGTTCCCGGACGACACGTCGATAGCCACAGTCTCGTCGCGCCATGTCGCCTTGGCCGACAGCGCGCCGGCCTCGTCGAGGGCCGGCCAGCTTACCCTGCCGGCGATGCCGGTGGCGATGTCGGTGATCTGGCCGCCTTCGTGGAGCACAACCCGGCCGCCGCTGATTTCAACTGCGCCGAAAGGATCAGACGGCAATTCGCCGGGATCGTCGGGGTTTTCGGCCAATGCATGGCGGGCCTCGGCGATGGCCGCCGCGATGCGGCCGCCGCTCGGCAGTTCGGGCATGTAAGCGCCGTTCGTGGTGCGCTCGATATGCAGGGTGGGGTTGACGAAGCGTGCGCTTGAAAACGCGACATCGCCGCGCAGCGCCGCGAGCGCCGACAGTTCGATCTCGACACGCTCGGCAGTGATGACCGGCGGGCCGGACGGGCTCTGCCATGGCGAGAGCCGGACATCGGTGAGGATTGCCCGGAAGGTCGGCCAGACCTCGATCTCGGGCGGCGCGCCGATGCTGACCTCGTATCCGCTCCAGAAACTCATCTCCAGCGCGATCCGGTCGCGCACGATGCGGGTCGATGCGATCAGCGGGAGCGTGAACACGATCAGGCTGGCAAGGACAGCGGCGGCGACGAGCCCCCATATTGTCCGCCTGACGAGAGATGATGGCATGGTGCCCCGTTTCCTCATCCGGCCAAGGCCGGGTGCCGTGCCGATTACTACGAGCGGTTGCCTTTAGGTGTGTTGAGATTCAGGTCAGGCCGAGTCGAGAATGATGGCTCTAGAGAACCGGAGCGGAGCGTACGTTTGGTACGTGAGCACCGGAAGCGCAGAAAGCCGTCATTTGCAGGCCGGCATCACCTGAATATCAACATATCCTAGACCGGTTTATCCGACGGCCACTGCTTTTCAAGCCTTTGTGGCCACGGCATGGCATTTGCGCACAGCCGCGTGCCGCTCCGGGCCGACATCTTGCTCTGCTGCATTGCAACATGCATAACCGGCAACTGCCGTCGGGGCCTGTTCGTTTCGGTCAGAATCGAAAGGTCTCGCCTTGAGCAGGATCATATCCGAAAAGAGTTCAGCTTTTCGGATGATGTTTGGGAGGACATCGTGGCCGACACCGCTCCGCTTTGGACGCCGACACAGGATCAGGTCGCCTCCGCGCCGATGACCGCATTCATGGCGGCCGCTTCGGCCAGGGCGGGCGCGGAGTTCACGCGCTATGACGATCTTCACCGTTGGTCCATCGACGAGCGCGAAGCCTTCTGGAGCCTGGTCTGGGATTTTTGCGGCATCGTCGGCGAGCGCGGCGAAGTCGTCCTTGCGGACGGCGACAGGATGCCGGGCGCCGCCTTCTTTCCGGACGCGCGGCTGAATTTTGCCGAAAACCTGCTGAAGAAGACCGGCGGTAACGACGCTATCGTCTTCAGGGGCGAAGACAAGGTCGAGCGGCGCATGTCGTGGGACGACCTGCACGCCCTGGTTTCGCAGCTCCAGCAACTGTTCCGATCGCTCGGCGTGAAGCAGGGCGACCGCATCGCCGCCATGATGCCCAACATGCCCGAGACCGTCGCCGCCATGCTTGCGGCTGCGTCGCTCGGTGCCGTCTGGTCGTCCTGTTCGCCGGATTTCGGAGAGCAGGGCGTGCTCGACCGGTTCGGCCAGATCGAGCCGGTCGTCTTCATCGCGCCGGACGGCTACTGGTACAATGGCAAGGCGATCGAGGTCGCCGACAAGATCGCCGCGGTTTCGGCGAAACTCCCGACCGTGCGCAAGGTGCTGATCGTCGGGTATCTCGGCACCGCCGGCGACGTGGCGGCGGTGATCGACAAGGCGGATGCGGCTCGAGGAGGCGCTCGCGCCTTTCGCGCAGTCGAAGCTCACGTTCGAGCAACTGCCCTTCGCGCATCCGCTCTACATACTGTTCTCGTCGGGCACGACCGGCATTCCGAAATGCATCGTCCACTCGGCTGGCGGCACGCTGATCCAGCATGTCAAGGAACAGCGGCTGCATGCAGGGATCGAAGACGGCGCCCGCTTCTTCTATTTCACCACCTGCGGCTGGATGATGTGGAACTGGCTGGTCTCGGGCCTGGCGTCGGGCGCGACGCTGCTGCTCTACGACGGGTCGCCTTTCTATCCCGACGGCAATGCAATCTTCGATTTCGCTGAAGGCGAGAGGATGACCTATCTCGGCACCTCGGCCAAGTTCATCGACTCTGTGCGCAAGGCCGGCTTACGGCCCATCAAGACGCACGATCTCTCGATGGTGCGGACGATCTCCTCCACCGGTTCGCCGCTGTCGCCGGAGGGTTTTGCCTTCGTCTATGACGGCATCAAGGGCGACGTGCATCTGGCTTCGATTTCAGGCGGCACCGATATCGTGTCCTGTTTCGTGCTCGGCGTGCCGACGGAGCCGGTGTGGAGCGGCGAGATCCAGGGGCCTGGCCTCGGCATGGCCGTCGATGTATGGGACGACGACGGCCAGCCGGTGCGGCAGGAAAAGGGCGAATTGGTCTGCACGAAGGCGTTTCCGGCGATGCCGATCGGCTTCTGGAACGACCCGGACGGCAGAAAATACAGAAGCGCCTATTTCGAGCGCTTCGACAATGTCTGGTGCCATGGCGACTTCGCCGAATGGACCGAACATGGAGGCATCGTCATCCATGGCCGGTCCGATGCCACGCTCAATCCGGGCGGCGTGCGCATCGGCACTGCGGAAATCTACAATCAGGTCGAGCAGTTGCCGGAGATCGCCGAGGCGCTGTGCATCGGCCAGGATTTCGAGGGCGACGTGCGCGTCGTGCTGTTCGTACGGCTGGCCGGAGGCGTCACACTCGACGAGGCGTTGGAAAAGCGTATCAAGGCCAAGATACGCACCGGCGCCAGCCCGCGCCACGTGCCGGCGAAGATCGTCGCGGTCGCCGACATACCGCGCACCAAATCGGGCAAGATCACCGAACTTGCGGTGCGCGACATCGTCCATGGACGCGCGGTCAAGAACAAGGAGGCGCTGGCCAATCCCGAGGCGCTCGACCTTTTCCGCGACCTGCCGGAGCTTCGCTCCTGAGCGCCGCGAACATGGTTAAGCAATGATGACTGGCAAATTTACCTCGTTTTCACGAGTGGTACACTTTCGTAAATTTTCCGGGGTTCCGGTAAGGATTTGTTAAGAGACTGCGCTGATATTCGCACGTAACTTGACGGAGAAATCCTGTTCCTCAGCCCCGAGGAAGCTTCTATCGCTCAAGCCCCCGTTGTGACAGCATCCCATTAAATTCAGGCGTCCTTTTGGACGCCTTTTTCTTTTCACGCCATCGAGGCGGCACGGTCGCGAGCGAGCGCGCGCGAAAGCAAGATGACCGGCACGGTCGCGGTCCCGATGATCAGCAGCGCGGCCACCGCCCCATCCTCGACTACAGCGCGCGAAGCGTTCTCATAGACCAGCGTTGCCAGCGTGTTGAAGCCGAACGGCCGCAGCAGGATGGTCGCCGAGAGTTCCTTGACCGTGTCGACGAAGACCAGCACCAGCGCGGTAAGGATCGCCGGCTGCAGCAGGGGCAGGAGCACGAGGGCGGCGCTCTTCGCCGGCGTCTTGCCGAGGCTGCGGGCAGCTTCGTCGAGATGCGGCGGCAACTTCTCCATGCCGGAGCGAACCGCGCCTTCGGCGAGCGCCAGGAAGCGGATCGTGCAGGCGAGGATGACGGCCGCCGCCGAGCCGGTCAGCATGAGGCCGGTCGAGAAGCCGAACTGTTCTCGGGCGAAGAAATCGATGGCGTTATCGATGCGGGCAAGCGCGAAGAGCAGGCCGAGGCCCATGATCGTGCCCGGCAGGGCGTAGCCGACGGAGGCGACGCGCACCAAAATCGTCGTGAGCGGCGAGCGCGAAAGCCTTACCGCGTTGATGAGGAGCAGAGCCAATCCGACCGTGAGAAGCGCGGCGGAGCCGGCCGTGAAGACGCTGTTCAGGAAGGCCTCGCCGAGATCGGCGTTGATCAGCCGGTCGAGCCGGCGCGAAGCATACTGCCCGAACACCAGCAGCGGAACGCCGAAGCCGAACAGGACCGGCAGCGATACGGCGACGAGCGCACCGGCCTGGCCAGCCGCGCTCAGCCGGGCGCGGGGAGGGCGCGCCTTCAACTGGGTGCCGCGTACATTGTGGAAGCGTTGCCGCCGCCTGGCGAACTGCTCGGCGGCAAGCAGCAGCAGCACCAGAACCAGCATCAGCATGGCGATTTGGGCCGCGCCCTCGAGACTGCTGCGGTTGATCCAGGTGGTGAAGACGGCGGTGGTCAGCGTGCGCACGCCGAGGAATTCGGAAGCGCCGATGTCGTTGATCGTTTCCATCAGCACCAGGGCTACGCCGGCGCCTATGGCAGGGCGCGCCACGGGCAGAAGCACGCGGAAGAACACCTTTGCCGGCCTTGCGCCGAGAGTGCGCGCCACATCGGCGATGTTGCGGCCCTGCATCAGGAACACGACCCGGCTGGTCAGATAGACGTAGGGGTAGAGCACGCAAGTCAGCACGAAGGCCGCGCCTTCGGTCGAGCGGAGATCGGGAAACCAGTATTGCTGCGGGCTGTCGAAGCCGAACATCTCCCTGAATGCCGACTGGACCGGGCCGGTGAACAGGAAGAACTCGGCGAAGGCGTAGGCGGCCAGATAGGGCGGCACGGCGAGCGGCAGCACCAGCGCCCAGGAAAAAAACGGCCGCAGCGGAAAATCATAGCCGACGACAAGCCAGGCCGTGGCGACGCCGATGATTGCGGTTCCGGCCGATACCATGGCCAGCAGCCACAGCGTCGTCAGGGTCGCGCCGGGTAGCACGTTGCGGGCCAGGTGGGGCCAGTCCTCTCCGGTGCCGGACAGAGCGATGGCGGCGAGCGTGACGACGGGCAGGAGAACGATCGCGCAGATCGCGAACGCCAACGCGACGACGAAGGGATGCCGGTAGCGCTTCACCGGCGGAGCTGCGGCGATCCGCGGCAAGTCCTCGCCGGCGGCGGCAATTCGCTTTGCTTGGTCCGGCGCCAGCGTCATGGTCTTTCAATAACGGAAGGCCGGACCGCTTTCACGGACCGGCCTTCGCGCGTCATCCCGGACCGGGCTTAGCTGGACGGACCGTCGTCGAGGCCGACGCGGTCGACCATCTCGGAAGCGGTCTTGCGGTTCTTGGCGATATCGGCGAGCGGCAGCGTGTCGGCCTTCAGTTCGCCGAACGCCTTCACGACTTCGGAGGGCTCAAGGCCCGGCTCGACCGGATATTCGAACACCTGCTCGGCATAGACCTGCTGCGCCTTGTGGCTGGACAGGAACTGGATGAGCTTCACGCCGTTGTCGCGGTTCGGCGAATTCTTGGCGAGTGCGGCGCCCGAAATGTTCACATGCGTGCCGCCTTCCTCGAAGGTCGGGAAGACCACGTTGATGGCAGCCGCCCATTCCTTCTGCTCGGGCTCCTTCTCGTTGGTCTGCATCAGGCCGACATAGTAGGTGTTGCCGAGCGCGATATCACATTCGCCAGCCGCAATCGCCTTGGCCTGGTCGCGGTCGCCGCCGTCGGGCTTGCGCGCGAGATTGGCCTTAAAGCCTTTCATCCATTCTTCGGTCTTTTCCGCACCCCAATGCGCGATGGCCGCGGAGAACAGCGCGAGATTGTAATCGTGCTGGCCGGAGCGGATGCAGATCTTGCCCTTCCACTTCGCGTCGGCGAGGTCGGCATAGGTCAGCGCGGTTTCGGTCACGCGATCCTTCGACGCATAGACGACGCGGGCGCGCTTGGTCAGGCCGAACCAGTGGCCTTCCGGATCGCGGTATTCGGCAGGCAGGTTGCCGTTGACGGTCGCGTCGTCCAGCGCCTGCGTGACGCCCTTTTCCTTGGCGTTGGTCAAGCGGGCGATGTCGACGGTCAGGATCACGTCGGCAGGCGAATTCTGGCCCTCGGCCAGGATCCGGTCTTCCAGGCCCTTGTCGAGGAACAGCACCTCGGTCGCGATGCCGGTCTCGGCCGTGAAGGCGTCGAGCACCGGCTTGATCAGGTCGGGCTGGCGATAGGAATAGATGTTCACCGTGCCGTCGGCGAGCGCCGAGCCGGCGAACAATGCGGCAAATGCGAATGCTGCGCAGCCGGCCGCTTTCGACCGGGCTTTCGTGAAGGTCATGACACTCTCCTGTCCGTCGAGGGGTTCAAGGCCCCGGGGGGCGTTCCTGCATCGGCTCCGGTGTCGGAACCGAACGTCTATTGGGCGAAATCCGGCGGGGGGTCAAGGGAAAGGGTAATAAATTCAATAGTTTAGAATTATTCTAAACTGGATAAATTTACACAGCTTTTCAATGGTTTGGAGGGAATGCCGCGGGACTTCGCCACTGCCTCGGCCCGGAAGATTTCGGCGTCAGTCCGCCAGCACCCGCGTTGAGGGAAATGTGACCTCCACGAGAGTGCCTTCACCCGGCGTCGAATTGATCGCGAACCGCGCCCGGTTGGCCTCCACCATCGCCTTGGTGAGCGGCAGGCCGAGCCCGGTGCCGTCGCCGCGCGTCCGCTTCAGCGAATTGATCTGCTTGAACGGCTTCAGCGCCTGCTCGATCTCGGCTTGGCTCATCCCGATGCCGGTATCGCGCACCCGCATGACGATGTCGCCGGACGGCTCGTAGGCGGTCGAGATGATGACCTGTCCGCCGGCCTGCGTGTAGCGCACGGCATTCGACAGTATGTTGAGCGCGATCTGGCGTATGCTGCGCAGATCGGCGACGACTTCCGGCAATTTGGAGGCGAAGCTCGAGCGGATGATGACCCGCTCGCGATTGGCCTGCGGCTGCATCATGGCGACGGTTTCGGCGAGCGTGTCGTTGAGCGACACCGCCTCATAGGCCATTTCCTGCTGCCCGGCCTCTATCTTGGAAATATCGAGCAGATCGTTGACGAGGTCGAGCACATGGTTGCCCGAGCGGTTGATGTCGCGCAGGTAGTCGCGATAGCGGTCGTTGGCGACGGGGCCGAAACGCTCGTCGATCATCAGTTCGGAAAAGCCGATGATGGCGTTGAGCGGCGTGCGGATCTCGTGGCTGACCCGCGCCAGGAAATCGGTCTTCTGCGACGACGCCCGCTCGGCGAGCGCGCGCGCCTGCGTCAGTTCCTCTTCGGCGCGTTTCCACTGTGTGATGTCGCGCACCACGGCGCAGTAACCGCTGTCGCCAGGCAATTTTCCGATAGTCATGAATAGCGGTATGAAGCGGCCTTGAGCCTCACGGCCGATGACCTCGCGGCCGTCGTTCAGAACGCTGGCGACGCCGTGATCGGAGAGCCCGTTGAGGTAGTCGCGCGCCGAACGCTGGCTTTCTATGGCGAACAGCGAGATGAACGGCTTGCCGGCGACCTCGTCGCTGTCGAAGGAAAACAGCGCCTCGGCCGGCCGGCTGATCGAACGGATGGTGCCGTCATTGGCGATCAGCACCACGCCGTCGGTCGCCGTGTCGATGATGGTGCGCATCTCCGCCACGCGGGCGCGCAGCTCCTGCTCCTCGGCCGAGCGGAGCGGCGGCGCGGGTTCGACAGGCTCTTCCTCGCCCGTCCGCCGCACAACCAGCATCAGCGCCTTGCCGCCGTTCCACGGCACCGAGCGCAGCAGCGCGTCGATCGGGAACTCCAGTCCGTCACGTGCAGAAAGCCTGAGCGAGTGGTCGGCTTCGTCGGGCTGCTCGCCGCCATAAGGATCGGAAAACAGCGCATCGAGCCCGCCGGCCTCGGCCAGTTGCTCGACCGAATCATAGCCGGTCAAATGCAGGAACTCGTCATTGGCGTAGTGAAGCGCGTCGCCCGAATGGATCAGCACCGGCACCGGCAATTTTGCCAGTATGCCGGTATCGGCGGGCAGCTTTTTTCGCGGCTCGGCTTCGGCGGCTTCGGGGTTTTCGATGTGCTCGGCGGCTTCGTCAGGCAGGGGGGCGCCACTTTCCATTGCGCCCGCGAGTTCCGCAGGCTCAGCGGCTTCGGTCCCTTCTTCCGCGTCTGGCTCGGCATCGGCAGTCTCAGTCGGCTCCGCAGCATCTGCCGCGGCAGTTTCCGCTTTGACAGCCTCCGGCCCCTCAGCTTCGACTATTTCCTCGGCGTCGGCTGCCGCAGCCTCTTCGATTTCCACGGCCGCTACTGGCTCCGTGGCCGCTTGGTCCTCGGATGGGATGGTTGTTTCGGATGTCTCAGGGGTCGCCGCCGCAGATGTTTCGGCCCGAGCGCCGGTTTCGACAGCCGGGGCTTCCCCGTCCACGCCTGGTGGCGCTTCACCGGTTATGTCGTTCGCCGCGCCTTCGTCAGCCTTTGGAGCGGGGGAAGTTTCCTGTTCCGCTGCCGCCGCATCCGCTTGCTCCGGCGCGGCGGGCTCGCCGATCAGCTTCAGCCGCTCGCCGATTTCGCGGAACGCGCTGCGCTCGACGCTCGACAGGCCGCCCTTTTCCGGCGCCGGCTGGCGATGCTCGGCGAGCCGGATCACCTTGTCGGCGAAGCGGCGGTCCGGCTTCGGCACGATCGAAAGCGCCGGCACCTCGCCCTTGAACGGATCGGCGGGCTTGGCAGGGGCAGGCTGGATGTCTTCCACCGACGCTTCGGCAGGTCCCGGCTCTTCCGCTTTCGCCGGCTGCTCGACCAGCACGAGGCCGATCCCCTCCGGATCGGCGACGGCTTCCGCGCCGCGGGCGACGCCGAAGCCGCGGAAACCCTGAAAGTCGCGGTCGCGGCCATATACGGGCAGGGCGGCGAGATCGATGGGTACCTTCAGAGCGGTTCCGGCGACCGGCCACAGCACCGAGCGGCCCGACCAGGTGTCGCGGCGGTCGAGCAGGCCGGCGATTTCGCCCGATGGATCCAGTGCGAACGTCGCTGCGACATCGGCGAACCGGCGGCCGACGACATCGGCGGCGAGCGCGCCGACCGCGCCTGCAAATTCCGGCGAGATGGCGCTGAACCGGCCTTCGGCGTCGGTGCGCCAGACGAACCGCACAGGCGTCATGGTCCGCTCGGCCTTGGCGGTCGCCTGTCGGGGCTCCTCAGGCCCGCCGGTCGCGGCCTCTGTTTTCGGGGCTTCGCCGGGCGCGCTGAAGTACCAATGGTCGAGTTGCGCCGGCGCGTCGGCCGTGGTTTTCTTCCGCTCGGCCGGCGCTTTCTCCCGCTCGGCCGGCGCTAAATTCTCTCCGGCGGCCGGTTCAGGAGGGGTGGCCGGCATTGTCGGTTTTTCCCGTTGGGGCAGCGGACTTGCCGGCGCCGCTGCGGAATTGTCCTGCTCGACCGGCGCCGCGGCAGCAGATTCCGGTTGTGGTCTTTTCGGCGCGGGCTGAACGGCCTCGTCCGCCGGCAAGGCCGGCTCTTCGCCTGCGGCCCGGCGTTCGTCTATCACCACCAGAAGGTGCCTGGCGGGGTCGTCGGTGAGCCGAGCCAGCCCCGCCGGCAGCGCGGCCGCGCCGCCGCGGATGACGCGACGGGCGATGCGCTCCGGCCCGCCGCCGATCTCCGCGACAAGGCCGGCCAGCGTCTCCCGCGAAATGCCGAGTTCGCCGAAGCCGGCCGAGGCAGCCTCCACCCCGCCGCGCCCGTCTACGAAAGCGACGAAATGGCCGGGCTCGTTGAAGCCGCCGATCGCGCGTTCGGCGGTTTCCGCGGAAGCCCTCGCCGCGCCCGGGAAGGGGGCGGCGAGCAGTATCGCATTTTCGCCGTCCGGCAGCGTGATCGCGCTGGCGACGAAGGCAACGGCATGGCTGGTGAGGCCGGTCGTCATGCGAACCATCAACGGCTTGTCGCGCCCGATGTCCGGGAATCCCCTGACGGCCATGATCTGGCGCCTGGCCGGCAAGCCGAGGCGGCTCGGTGCGCCCATGATCGCTTCGATGTCATCATGGCCGAAGAGTTCGGCGCCAGGCCCGTTGGCCCAGATCACCTGTTCGAGGTCGCTCGAAAGGATCACGAGCGCATCGCCGGCCGCGAAACGCTCGCGCACCTCGTCGAGTATGGCCACATCGATGAACGAATAGGATGCTGACGGCATGCGCTTGCTGGACCACTCTTGCAGGCAATTAACCCTTTGTTAATAAAACCCTATGGCCCCCGCGTCCACAGAGCAGCGGGCGAACCCGGCGGAAAATCGGTGTTTGGTTAACGTGCCGCCCAGAAATTTTGGTGCATCGCAACAATTTTGTTGCAACGCACCATGCGCTGTATTATACATGCGGACATGAATGAACGAGACGGCTTTCTTCAAGGCTGTCCACTGAAAAAGGATGGAAATATGTCCAAGACTGCAGGCAAGACCACCGACACCATTGAGAACATCGAATTCCCGACCTTTGATGCCTCCAAGGCCACCGACCAGTTTCGCGCCATCGCCGAGAAGGGCGTCGAGCAGTCGAAGGAAGCCTATTCGAAGTTGAAGACTGGCGCCGAGACCACCCAGAAGGCCCTCGAGTCGACCTTCGAGACTGCCAAGACCGTTGGCAACGACGTTTCGCTGAAGGCGATCGCCGCCATGCGCGCCAATGCTGAAGCCAGTTTCTCGCACCTCGAGGCGCTGCTCGGCGTGAAGTCGGTTTCCGAATTCGTAGAACTGCAGACCTCCTTCCTGCGCAAGCGCGTCGAGATGACCGTCGAGCAGGCCAAGGATCTCCAGGCTGTCACCACGAAGGCCGCCGAGGACGTGTCCAAGCCGATGAAGGACGTCTTCGAGAAGGCGATCAAGGAACTCAAGGTCGCCTGACGCGTTCAGTCGATCGGAAATACCTGAAAGGCGGCACCTCCTCCCGCCGTCTTTCGGGACTTCGGCCAGCACTTCCTCCCGCTGGTCCGATATAGGAAAAGGCCGGCACCTCCTCCCGCCGGCCTTTTTCTTTGCCCGGACGCAGCATTCGCCGGCGACCCGGACGCAGCATTCGCCGGCGATTCGGCGCGCATTCGGCGCGGGCTTTCGGCCTGCGGCGAAATCGAACGGCGGCTCCGCCCCAAACGTCTTGAAATGTCCTTCGTTTGCCCGTATTGGACGCTTCGTTGGCGATAGGCGCCCGAGCCGGACCATACATGGTTCAGGCGATGCCGCCCGCCCGAATGTGCGGTTGTAGCTCAGTTGGTTAGAGCGCCGGATTGTGGATCCGGAGGTCGGTGGTTCGAGCCCACCCAACCGTACCAATTCCTCCCCGCTCGTTTCGCCATATCCCAAGCTACAAATCCGTCGCTTCGCTCGAAGATCGCGTGAAAAAAGCGGCTTCGATGAGCGAACGATACTGATAGGGCATATTTTCGGACGTCTGGAGCATGTGCGGCTCGAGGGAAGTTCGTGAAGTTCCACGCGAAAACGACGGATATTCCGCGCAAGAGCGATATGGCTTTGGAGCGGAAAAATGATACGCTCGCCGGCATTGGTAGATATTACTGGCTGGTGGGGAGCTAGTTATGACAGCCTATGGCGTAGTTCGATTTCGCCCGAAACCGGGTCATGAGGAAGAGTTTGAAACGACGTTCCGCCGCTTGCCTCGTAATTTCGAGGGGTTGAGGAAGTTCGCGCTCATCAAAACCGGCGAGGGAACCTACTGCTCGATTAGCGAGTGGGAAAGTTACGATCACATGGTCGCGGCTCGGCCGAAGATGGCCGGCAATCTCGACCAATTCCGCCACACACTGGAGAAATTCGAGGGAGACCTGGGCGTCACGGATGCGGTCTCGGGCGAGGCCATTTTCGAGATGACATCGGGCGGATAGCGACGGTCGCTTGCGATGACATGCGGTTTCGCCGCGGCTAAAAGCTCAGACAGACTGCCTTGGCCAGCCGGTCGCTTTGGCCTCCGGCAAATTGCGGCCTATTCATCGTCCAGCTTGGTCGCCTCATCCGCCTCGACAACGGACTCGTACCCGGCATTCCAATCGCTATAAGCGCCGGTCCCTGGCTGATAGGGATTGTCGTCCTTGCTCATGCCGGTCTCGGCCGCGACGACGCCTTGATCGAATGGTGACATGCCGTTCCTCGTGTTCCGGCCAGGGATATAGGAACTGCCGACCCGATAGGCGATACTTTAGCGATTTCGCATTGCTTCAAACTCACGCAACATCTCGCATCAGAAAAGCGAGCCTTGCCCGCCCGCCTCTTTCGGCTTGTCAGCCGGCTTCGGGCGCGGGCGGGCGGCGTCAGTGCCGCTTGTCGCGATGGCGTTGGTCTTGCCGTCGGCGAATTCGATGCCAAGCGCTGCGCCCGGCGCGATGTCGGCGGCGCGGCGCACCACTTCGCCAGAAATGTCCGTCACCAGCGCGAAGCCCCGCGCCAGGATCGCCTTGTGCGACAGCGTCGACAGCAGCCGGTCGGCCTGAGTCAGCCTGCCGCGCAGGCGTTCCAGTCCGCGTACAACCGCTTCATCATGCCGGCGTGTGGCGAGCCCCAGCCTGTCCCGTGCGGTTTTGCGTGCGCGCAAAAGTGGCTGGACGGAGATGCGCGGCTGCAGGGCCTGTAGCCGCTTCTTCTTCAAGGCGAGTGCGGCGTCCGCGCATCGCGGCAGCTGCGAAGCCGACCGCAGCAGTCGCGCGCGGCTTTCGCGCGCGATGCCGCGCAACGCGGCCTGCGCGCGCAGCAGGTCGCGGTCGGTCAGCCTGCGCCATTCCTCGATCCGCCGCGACAGGGTGGTGGATGACAGCCGCACGCCGCCGAGCCGCGCCCGCTTCCGCTCGGTGCTGACGATCAGCGCGCGCGAAAGCCGGGTTGTAGCCTCGTCAAAGTGCCGCCGCGGCAGCGCCAGCAGTTGATCGGGCGTGGGCAGGGCGCGCGCGGCCGCCCGCATCGCCTGCCGCTTGCGCTCGAAATTGCGCGAGGCGCCGGCCTTCAGCCGGGCGGCGAGGCTTGCGAGATTGGCTTCGAGCTCGGCCTTCACGGGAACGGCGATTTCGGCAGCGCCAGTCGGGGTCGGCGCGCGCATGTCGGCGACGAAGTCGATGAGCGTCCAGTCGGTCTCGTGGCCAACCGCCGAGATCACCGGAATGCGGGAGGCCGCCACGGCGCGCGCCAGCGCCTCGTCGTTAAAACCCCAGAGATCTTCCAGGCTGCCGCCGCCGCGCGCCACGATCAGCACGTCGGGGCGGGGAACCGGCCCGCCTCCGGCCAGCGCGTTGAAGCCGTTGACGGCGGCGGCCACTTCCGCGCCGGAGGTCTCGCCCTGCACGCGCACCGGCCAGACCAGCACATGCAGCGGAAAGCGGTCCTTGATGCGGTGGATGATGTCGCGGATGACCGAACCTGTCGGCGAGGTGACGACGCCGATCACCTTCGGCATGAACGGCAGCCGCCGTTTTCGCCCGGCCTCAAACAGGCCCTCGGCGGCGAGCCGGCGCTTGCGCTCTTCCAGAAGCGCCATCAGCGCTCCGGCGCCCGCAGGCTCCAGATTGTCGATGACGATCTGGTAGTTCGACTTGCCGGGATAGGTGGTCAGCCGGCCCGTGGCGATGACCTCCATGCCTTCTTCGGGGCGGAATTTGAGGCGGGCCATCGCCGTCTTCCACACGACGGCATCAAGCCGGGCGCGGTCGTCCTTCAGGCAGAAATAGGCGTGGCCGGAGGAATGCGGCCCGCGATAACCGGAAATCTCGCCGCGCACCCGGACATTGCCGAAAGCATCCTCGACGGTGCGCTTCAGCGCGCCGGAGATCTCGCTCACCGTGTATTCGGCGGCGTTGGTTTTGGATTCGGTGAAGAAATCGCTCATTTGCGGATTGGTGCTTTTCCGGCCGTTCGGGTCAAGTGCGTCCCATGCATATATCGTTTGCCTCAATGGTTCGATCAGAAGAATTGGATGGACCGCGGGGCGGGCAGGGGCATAGGCAGAGCCATGACCGCACGAACCGACACCATCGATGGACCCGCTGCTCGCCCTGCCGCGAGGCCGGCGAGCGCCGACCAGCCGTTCCAGCCGCTCGACTACGGACTGTACGTGCTGACCGTGATCGCCTGGAGCGCGTCGTGGTTCGCCATTGAGCTTCAGGTCGGCAGCGGCGTCTCCAACGAGGTCAACCTGGTCTGGCGCTTCGCCATCGCCACGCTGCTGATGTTCGCTTGGGCGGGGTTCTCCGGCCGCCGGCTGCGCTTCCCGATTTCGGACCATCTGCGCTTCGCGGCGCTCGGCGTGCTGATCTTCTCGTCCAACTTCCTTTTCTTCTATTACGGCGCAGGCTATCTGGTCAGCGGACTTCTATCGGTCGTGTTTTCGCTTGCCTCGGTCATCAACATGCTGCTTGGCGCGCTCGTCATGCGCGAGCGCCCGTCGCCGCGCATTCTCGCCGGCGGCCTGATCGGCTTTGCCGGCATCGCGCTGATGTTCTTTCCCGAGATCGCCGCCCACGGCCTGTCCGGCGGCACCATGACCGGGCTTTTGCTCTGCGTGTGCGGAACGCTGAGCTTCTGCGCTGGCAATCTCGTCTCGGCATCCAACCAGCGCCGCGCCCTGCCGCTGGTTTCGACCAGCGCCTGGGGCATGCTCTACGGCACGTTGTGGTCGGGCTTTCTCGCCTTTCTGCTCGGCAAACCGTTCATCATCGACCCGAGCGTTTCCTATCTCGGCTCGCTGGTCTTCCTGGCCGTCATCTCGACGGTGATGGCATTCGCCGCCTATCTAACCCTGCTCGGCCGCATCGGCGCGGCGCGTGCCGGCTACGCCACGGTCATCTTCCCGGTCTTCGCGCTGCTCATCTCGACCGCGCTCGAAGGCTATGCCTGGACGGTCTACGCTATCCTTGGCCTGGCCTTTGTCGCCGCCGGCAACGTGCTGGTCATCCGCGGCGGAAAGCGTTGAACTAGGCAGCCTCTGCGTCTTCCGGTTTCAGGGTCAGTTTGAAGCCAAGCGAATTCAGGACGCCAAGAAAAGTGGTGAGTCTGGGGTCGCCGGTTGGTCCTAGCGCTTTGTAGAGCGCCGCTCGAGTAACCCCTGTCCCGCGCGCCACTTCGGTAATTCCGCGCGCCCGCGCGATCGTCCCGAGCGCGGTGGCGATATAGGTTGCATCGCCGCTCTCCAGCGCATCAGCGAGGAGCTCGGCCTGGGCTTCCGGCTCGCGCAGATATTGAGCTGCGTCGAAGGGAATGGTTTCGGTTCTCATCGTAGGTCGTCCTTCATTCCTTTGGCCGGTACCTTCGCCAAGGCGATATCACGATCCTGTTGCCGTTTGTCTCCGCCGCATAAGAGCACGATCAGAGTTCGTCCTCGTTGTGTGAAGTACAAGCGATAGCCCGGGCCATAGTCCACCCGAAGCTCGCTTATTCCGCCACCCACCGGCTTGACGTCACCGAAGAGACCAGCCTCCAGGCGAACCAGACGCTGCGCAATTTTTGTCGCAGCGCGTGAATCCGCCAGATCGTCGAGCTATCTGGCGAACTCCTTCCTCTGCCGGATTTCGATCATCCGAATCTAGGCACGGTCGTATGGTTTGTCAACTATAGTATACGATCCTACCACCCCGGCAATATGTGGCTCGGCTTCAGCCGCCGACCGCGAAGCGCCGCCATGGCGGCAAAGTCGAACGTGCCGGTCTCCTCGGCGGCAGGCACCGAAATATTATCGAGGCTTTCCGAAATGTGCCGCGCGATCGCTTCGACGATATCGGCGCGGGCCGTGTGGCCGCGCATGATGCCGATCTTGCACTCGGGGAGCGCGCCGAAGCCGTCGGCTTCGCCAAGAACCCTCATGCCGGGGCGCAGCGCGCATTCCGGCAGCACCGAGATCGCCAGCCCTGAAAGCACGGCGGCGGTGATGACCGTCGCCGACCAGCTTGTGAAAAGAATGCGGTATTCGCGGTTCATCCCGTCCAGCACGTCGCAGGCTGCGCGCCGCCAGATGCAGGTCGGGCGTCCGAACGCCAGAGGCAGGATCTCCTGCTCGTGCGTCGCATGATTGGCCGAACTCACCCACAGCAGCGGCTCGCGGCGCACCACCTCCGACTGACCCTTGGCGTCATCATGGGTGACCAGCGCCAGGTCGAGATGGCCGCGCTTGATGTGGTCGACCAGATTGAAAGTCGGCTCGCAGATGACGGTGAGTTCGACGCGCGGGTTGGAACGGGAAAACCGCGCCATGATCTCGGGCAGAAAGCGGTCGGCATAGTCGTCCGGCGTGCCGATGCGGATCGTGCCTTCGAGCCGCCGGTCGTCGAAGGCGGCCAGCGTCTCGCGGTTGAGATGGATCATGCGCCGCGCGTAGGAAAGCAGTCTTTCGCCTTCCTCGGTCAGCTTGTTGGTGCGGCCGTCCTTTTCGAACAGCGCCTTGCCGATGCGCTCCTCGAGGCGGCGCATCTGCATCGACACCGCCGACTGCGTGCGGTGCACCTCTTCGGCGGCGCGAGTGAAGCTGCCTGTATCGGCGATCATGATGAATGTCTGCAACTGGTCGAGATCGAGCGGAGCGGCCATGGGAACCATCCATCATGCTTGTTGATGCTAAAGATTAAAAACATTCGTTGGATAAATCAATCTTCTGGTGAGACTATCGCAGCGTCAACACGAGGCCTGTGATTTGCCACGGATTGCCGCGCTCGCGCGCGGCTTTTCCGATTGCCTTCATGCGCCCGCATTTTGAAGGAGACCAGACATGACTGCGCTCGATCACGCGACCCAGACGATGCACGCCGCAACCCGTCCGGCGGCAGTGACGCGCATCGTCAACGCGGTCTCGGCCTTTTTCCGAAGCTGGCGAAACCGCCGCGAATTCTATCGCCTCGGCGACATGTCGGACGCCGAACTCGCCGATATCGGCCTGACCCGCGCGGACCTGCATGTCGTCGTCGGCTCGCCGTTCGGCATCGATCCGACGGTACGCCTCGGCGCGATCGTCCAGGCCCGCACGGAAAACATCGAAGATATGGCCCGCCGGGTCAGCTGAACCGCGATCAGGAGTTTACGCAGGCTCCCCCACTCCCCGCCGGTTTCCCACAACCGGCCTGCCTGCACATTGCCCGGCCTGCGAAGGCCGGGCTTTTTCTTTTGGGAGCTGTCCTGGTTTGGCGCCATCTGCACGCTATCGAGTGGAGATGCGGCCGAGGAAATCGCGGGCCAGGGCGACGATCTCATCGAGGTTTGTTTCCAGCGCCCAGTGCCCGCCGTCGAGCAGGTGTAGCTCGGCGTTCGGCAAATCCCGCAGATAGGCGCGCGCCGACCCTTCGGGCATATAGCCGTCCTGCGGTCCCCAGACGATGAGCGTCGGCGGCTGGTGTTTCCGAAGATAGGCCTGATACCTCGGAAACCAGCCGAGGTTCTCCTTCAGGGCCGCGATCACGCTGACCGCGATCTCGCGCCGCTTCGGCGTCGTCAGCGACCAGTGCAATTGCCAGAGATCCGGCGGAATGCGCTCAGTCAGTTCGCCGCGAACATCATTCAGGAATTCGTCCTTGAAGCCCTCTTCGCTCACGGCTTCCGCGAGCTTTGCGCGTCCTTCCGGCGTTGGATTGCGCCAGTACTCCTCGAGCGGCGCATATTTGGGGCCGAGCTGGTCCTCGTAGATGTCGCCGTTCTGGATGATCAACCCCACGATCCGCTCCGGCGACCTGATGGCGAGCCGCAGGCCGATCTGCGAACCGAAATCGTGCAGATAGAGGACGTAACGTTCGACCCCCAGCCTGGCCAGGAAATCTTCCAGAAACGCCGCATAGCCGTCGAAACTGTAGTCGAAATCCTCAGGCATATCGCTGTAGCCGCAGCCGGGGAAATCGGGCGCGATCAGCCGCCACCGGTCGGCCAGGGGCGGCATGAAATTTCGGAACTCGTAGGACGAGCACGGATAGCCATGAGGCAGGAGGATGACTGGAGCGTCCGCCGGCCCGGCCTCGCGATAGAATACGCCGAGTCCATCAAGGTCGATCCGGCGATGCTTTACGATTGCTGAGCTGTTCAAGGCGACATCTCCAATCGTGTGCGTGGCGAAACGCGAGCGACAGCTGGAAAGAGTCAGGACATCTGTCGGCTCCGCCAGCCGTACCCGCCAAACGTGCATTGGCGCGTGATGTTCCAGCCTGGGCGCGATCCTTGAGAAGGTGGGGCTTTGTTTAACGGGGCCTACGCCCAGCCGGCCCATCGCTCACGCTCGCCGCGTCGATGGACGCAGTCAATCCCATCACGGGTCTGGCGCAAGCCGAGCGAAGTACTCTTCCCATTTTGTCGGTCCGGCCTCGCGCGCCTGGACGATCTCGAGCGTCCTTCGAGAGGTGTTGGGATCCCGCAAGGCACGGATGAACGCCTCCGCTACGTCCTCGCGGGCGATCTTGTGTCGTGGCGAGAGCGGCAACTCGTCTTGGTCAATCCGTATCCGATAACGGCCACCCGGCCTATTGGTCAGGAATCCGACGCGGATGATCGTATAGTTCACGCCGCTCGCCCGCAATTCTTCCTCGACCTTCCGCCGCCAGACGAGCGTGTCACGCTTGAGCAGGTTGATCAGCCACGCCGACACCGAGCGCCTCTTGATGCCGATCGAATTCATGTAGAGGAAGCGGCCGTGAAACCGGGCCTGCTGCGCGGCCGCGAGCGTATCCAAAACGCCCTGATAGTCGGTCTGCCTGACGAGGCGTTCGGGCGCGTAGCGTCCGCTGGGCGCTCCTGCGGTGAAAACGATGTGGTCGACGCCGTCGACGGCGGGAAGAGCGTCTCCGGACGGGTCAGATCGCCACGGACAATTTCGATCTCATTTTCAAGTAAACGCGCCGCCCGGTCCGGATCGCGCGCCAAAACGCGAACACCATACGTTTCCCGAAACAGTCGCTTTGCTATCAGCAGCCCCGTACCGCTTGTACCGCCGATGACCAGGATGCGCTCACGGGTTGTCATGCGCCACTGCCGGATTTCGATCGCGAACTGCTCGGTTGCATCCTGCGCGAACGTGCGACGCGCTTGTCACATCGCGACGGCGTCCCAGCCCTGCCCGCCGCCGCCTACTGAAACCATACCTTCAGTGGCCGCTACCGGTGCCTGTCCATACCCTTGGTGAACTGCTCGAAAATCGATTCAACGCTCTTCTGGTAGTCGTCGCGTTGCTTGGCGCCGGTCTCGAACATGTCGCCGAACAGATCGTCATAGGGATTGCGCGGCCGGCCGCTCGGATTTTCGCGTGGCCGCGACTTTTGCTGCGGCTGCGGTTCGGGCTCCGGAGCGGGGCGCGCCTGGCCGCCGCCCAGCATCTCCTCGAAAATCTTGCCGAGCGGATTGTCGCCATAGGGGCTCTGGGCCTGTTCGGGCCGGCGCTGCGGCTGCTGCGCCGCGCCGCCGCCGAACATGTCCTGCAGTACTTTGCCGAATGGATTGTCGAAGGGATTCGCCGGTTGCGGACCCTGGCGCTGTTGCGGAGCCTGTTGCTGCTGTGCGCCGCCGCCCATCATGCCGCCGCCTTGCCTCATCATCTGCTCGATGAGTTCGCCGAGCGGATTGGAGCCGCCCATGCCCCCGGCCTGCATTTGGTTGGTCGACTGCTTGAACAGCCCGCCCATGATCATCGAGGCGATGACCGGCAGCATCTGCTTCAGCACGTCCTGGCCGATGCCGGTCGCCTGCGCCGCCTGCGCCGCGACCGCGCGCGACAGGTCCTTCGAGCCGAACAAATGGCCGAGGATGCCGTTACCCTCGGCCACGCCCTGCGGCGCAAAGGCCTTCTGCGCATCCTCGAAATATTTGGCGTGCTGGCCCGACGCCATCGCATTCAGGAAGCCGGCGACGCCGTACGGGTCGGAGGCGTTGCGCTTCAGCCCCTGCGAAAAGGCCGGCAGCAGCGCTTCGACCGCAAGTTCGGCCTGCTGCTGCGACAGGTTGAAATGCCGCGCCAGCATCTCCATGCCGTGGCCGTTCTGGGCATTGGCGAGCATATCGTACAATGGAAGCATGATGTCCTCCTCGGAGATTTCCGCCGGAGGAGCGTAGTGGGTTTTCCATCAGGATTGAAGGGGAGTCGCCATAGAATGGATGCCTCCGACGCTGGCGTGACTGCGCCGGATCAGCCAACCCTAATACGCATACTCCAGAAACACCGGCTCGATCGAGCCGCCCCAGCGCGTGTGGTAGGCGTTGAGCATTTCTTCGGCGCTGGTGGTGCCGCGCGCCACCACTTCGTCCAGCGTCGACAGGAAGCCCGTCTCGTCATAGCCGTCGCGGTTCTTGCGGTCGCGGTTCGTGAGGCCGAGCCTCGAGATTTTCAGCGCCTCGCGCGCGATGCTGCGCAAATCGGTGTCGCGGAACTCCGTGGCGATGCCGTTTTTCGGGACAGCGGCGCGCATGTCGCGGACTTCCTCGAAAGTCCAATCGGCGGTCAACTGCTCGGCGGCGTCGAGCGCCTCCTCGTCATAGAGCAGCCCGACCCAGAAGGCAGGCAGCGCGCAGATGCGCCGCCACGGCCCGCCATCGGCGCCGCGCATTTCCAGGAAGCGTTTCAACCGCACATCGGGAAACAGCGTCGACAGATGGTTTGCCCAGTCGCCGATCGTCGGGACGCCGTCCGGCACCTGGTTGTGCGCCGACCCGTTCATGAACTGGCGGAAGGTCATGTGGGTCATGTCGTGATAGCGCCCGTCGCGGATGACGAAATACATCGGCACGTCGAGCGCCCACTCGACATAGTCGGCAAAGCCGAAATCGGGCGAGAAGCAGAAGGGCAGCAGGCCCGAGCGCTGGTTGTCGGTGTCGGTCCAGATCTCGCCGCGCCAGCTTTGCAGCCCGTTGGGGCGGCCCTCGGTGAAGGGCGAGTTGGCGAAGAGCGCGGTGGCGAGCGGCTGCAGCTTCAGCGACACCTGCATCTTGCGGCGCATGTCTGCCTCGCTCTCGAAGTCGAGATTAACCTGGATGGTGCAGGTGCGGTACATCATGTCGAGGCCCTTGGTGCCGACCTTGGGCATGTACCGCGTCATGATCTCGTAGCGCGATTTCGGCATTTTCGGCGTTTCGGAAAGCCGCCATTTCGGGCTGCCGCCGAGGCCGAGGAAGCGGATGCCGAGCGGCTCGGCGATCTCGCGCAGCTGCGCCAGATGTGCATTGCCCTCGCGGCAGGTCTGGTGGATGGTCTCGAGCGGCGCGCCCGAAAGCTCGAACTGGCCGCCGGGCTCCAGGGAGATCGCGCCCTGGCCCGTCGGCTCGACCAGTCCGATAACCCGCTCGTCGTCGAGGATCGGGTCCCAGCCCAGCGTACGTTGCATGCCTTCAAGCAGCGCGCGGATGCCGTTGTCGCCGCCATAGGGCACCGGAGCGTTGCCGTCGACATAGAACGGGAATTTCTCGTGTTCGGTGCCGATGCGCCACTTGTCCTTGGGCTTGTTGCCCTCGGCCAGATGCTCGACCAGTTCGTCGATGCTCTCGATCGGCCGGAAATCCGTTGTGTCGCGCGCCATTCGCCGTTCCCCTGCACGCTCCTGACAAGCGTCGCGCTTGATGGACGCAATCATGCCGGCCGATCAAGCAAAAATCCTGACGATCCTGTCAAGAGGATTTGATCAGGTCGGTGGCTTGGTCGCTTCAATCCCTGAGTGGCAGCACCCGGTCCGGCGGGCGGTGGCCGTCGAAGAAGGTCCGAATGTTGATGATGACCTTCTCGCCCATGTCGATCCGGCCCTCGATGGTGGCCGAACCCATATGCGGCAGGAGCACGACCTTGCCCTTGGCCGCCAGCTTCAAAAGCTTCGGATTGACCGCCGGCTCGTGCTCGAAGACGTCGAGTGCCGCGCCAGCAAGCTTGCCGTCCTGCAGCATCTTGATCAGCGCATCCTCGTCGACCAGTTCGCCGCGCGCCGTGTTTACGATGTAGCTCGACGGCTGCATCAGCGCCAGCCGCCGAGCCGAAAGCAGATGGAAGGTAGCCGGCGTCGACGGGCAATTGACGGAGATGATGTCCATGCGCGCCAGCATCTGGTCGAGGCTGTCCCAATAGGTCGCCTCCAGCTCGTCCTCGACCTTCTGCAGCACGCGGTGGCGGTTGTGATAGTGGATGGAGAGGCCGAATGCCTTGGCGCGGCGGGCGACCGCGGTACCGATGCGGCCCATGCCGACGATGCCGAGGCGCTTGCCCCAGATGCGGCGGCCGAGCATCCAGGTCGGAGACCAGCCGGCCCATTTGCCGTCGCCCCTGAGCACGTTGGCGCCTTCGGCCAGCCGCCGAGGCACCGCAAGCATCAAGGCCATCGTCATATCGGCCGTGTCTTCGGTGAGCACGTTGGGCGTATTGGTGACCGTGATGCCCTTCTTCGAGGCAGCCGTGACGTCGATCTTGTCGACGCCGTTGCCGAAATTGGCGATCAGCTTCAATTGCGGGCCGGCCTGTTCGATCAGCGCCGCGTCGATGCGGTCGGAGATGGTCGGCACCAGCACGTCGGCTTCCTTGACCGCGGCGACCAGTTCGGGCTGGCTCATCGGCTTGTCGTCGACATTGAGGCGCGCGTCGAACAGTTCGCGCATGCGCGTTTCAACCGGGTCCGGCAGCTTGCGCGTGATCACCACGAGGGGCTTCTTTTTGCCGGTCATTAATGCCTCGACTCCGGATCCTGTTGAGACCTCTTTAACCAAGACGAGCGAAACTGAAAACCGGTCCCGGCGCGACAACTGTGTAACAAGCGGTTCGGCCGATGACAAAGAAAAAGGGCGCCTGAACCGGGGACGGCACGGCGCGGGTTACAAAGGAACAAACAAGAGTGTCTCGCTTCGCATCGCTTCGCATGACCGTCAGTGCAGCGCTGCTCGGTCTGGCGTTCATTTGCCCCAACACATTGCCGGCAACCGCGCAAACGGCCGCCGCCGGCCAGCAGGTCAACCGCGGCGCGAGCGGGCTGCCGCTGCCGCGCTTCGTCAGCCTCAAATCGGGCCGCGTGAATTCGCGGATCGGCCCCGGCCTGAACTATCCCGTCGACTGGCTGTACATGAAATCCGGCCTGCCTATGGAGATCATCCAGGAATACGACAATTGGCGGCGCGTTCGCGATTCGGACGGCTCGGAAGGCTGGATCAACCAGTCTCTGCTCTCGGGCCGCCGCACGGCGATCGCCGCCCCCTGGCAGCGCGGCAAGGAAGCGAAGATCATGCTTCTGGAAGAGCCCGACCGGGAGGCGCACACGGTCGCCGTCATCGAGCCGGGCGTGGTCGGCACGATCAAGCAGTGCAACGGTGAATGGTGCCAGATGACCTTCGACGGGCACACTGGCTGGCTCGCCCAGACCCAGGTCTGGGGCGCCTATCCCGGCGAGCAGGTCAAGGACTGACGTCTCGGCCGATGCGGCCGAGATGCGTGTCCCGAAATCCGGTGGAAAACTTCAGTCCATAGCCGAGCGCGCGGTCGATCGCGATATGGGCGAGCCAGATCGTGGCGATGTGCATGGCCAGCGTCTGTTCGGCCAGGAACCCGAATGCCAGAAGGCATAGCGGCAGGATCAATGTGTGGAAGAGATTGTAAACGATGGCGCCGACGCGCGGGCCGGCCAGATTGCCGAGCATGGAGAGGTCCGGCGCAAGAATCAGCAGGAAAAACAGCGGCCAGGAACCGCCGGACAGGGCGTAGCCGGCAATACACAGCGCTGACAAAAAGGCCCATTCGAGCCTGACGAGGAGATCAAGAGGCCGCACAGGGACCTGTTTAGACGCTACGCTTTGGGCGGAGCCGTACGACGATGTCGACGTTGCAGATTTCCATGCCTTCGGGCGGTTCGGGCAGGTTGCGTACCTCGACCGGGCCGGAATCGATGTCGAAAATCTTGTTTTCGCCTTCGATGTAAAAATGGTGATGGTCGGAGGTGTTGGTGTCGAAATAGGTTTTCGAACCCTCGACCGCCAGGATGCGCAGCAGGCCGGCCTCGGTGAACTGGTGCAGCGCGTTGTACACGGTAGCCAGCGAAACGGGCACGCCCGCGGCGAGCGCTTCCTCGTGCAGTTCCTCGGCAGACAAATGGCGATCGCCCTTGGCGAACAGCAGATCGGCCAGCGCCACGCGCTGACGCGTCGGCCGCAGGCCAGCTTGGCGCACCCGCTGATCGACGCTCAAAGCATCCTTGCTATTCGGAACCATCAACCCGCCAAACTTCTTTCGTAACCAATCCCGGACGGCGCCGGAGGCCATTGACATATATTCTGTCGGGACAAAGCGATCAATAGGTGCGGATTGACCCGGCAAAGCCGGCAGGCTAGGTCGGAAACAGTCTGTTTCCGACCCGAAACAGACTGTGATAGTGACATTCAAAGGGCGTCGAAGCGCGCCCGGAACATGACGGGGACGGAATTCATGGCGGTTGGGAAATCCAGCTACGATTATCAGGAACTGCTTGCCTGCGCCCGCGGCGAACTCTTCGGGGCCGGAAACGCGCAGCTTCCCTATCCGCCGATGCTGATGTTCAACCGGATCACCGAGATCGGCGAGACGGGCGGCGAATTCGGCAAGGGCTTCGTGCGCGCCGAGCTCGACATCCACCGCGACCTCTGGTTTTTCCCCTGCCACTTCATCGGCGATCCGGTGATGCCCGGCTGCCTCGGGCTCGATGCGCTGTGGCAGCTCTCGGGCTTTTTCCTGGGATGGCTCGGCGAACCCGGCAAGGGGCGTGCGCTCTCGACCGGCGAGGTGAAGTTCACCGGCATGGTGACGCCCGCCAACAAAAAGGTCGAGTATGGCGTCGATTTCAAGCGCGTGATGCGCGGGCGGCTGGTGCTTGGCATCGGCGACGGCTGGCTGAAAGCCGACGGCGAGACCATATACAAGGCCACGGACCTCAGGGTCGGCCTGTTCAAGGAAGCAGCAGCGGCCTGAACGGCCCGATAAAATCGCGAAGGAGTTGCCGATGAGACGTGTCGTTGTGACAGGCCTTGGGATTGTGTCGTCCATAGGCAACAATGCCGACGAGGTGCAGGCCTCGCTGCATGACGCCCGCTCGGGCATCAGCTTTTCCGATGACTTCGCGGAGCATGGCTTCCGCTGCCAGGTGTGGGGCGCGCCGACGCTCGACCCGACCGATCTGGTCGACCGGCGCGCCATGCGCTTCCTGCACAAGGGCGGAGCGTGGAACCACGTCGCTATGCAGCAGGCAATCGCATCCGGGGGACTTGAGGAAGGCGACATCACCAACGAGCGCACCGGCATCATCATGGGCTCCGGCGGGCCGTCGACGAAGACGATCGTGGAAGCCGCCGAGATCACCGAGAAGAACAACAGCCCGAAGCGCATCGGGCCGTTCGCGGTGCCCAAGGCGATGTCGTCGACGGCATCGGCGACGCTCGCGACCTGGTTTAAGATCCACGGCGTCAACTATTCGATCTCTTCGGCCTGCTCGACCTCGGCGCACTGCATCGGCAACGCCTACGAACTGATCCAGTTCGGCAAGCAGGACATCATATTCGCCGGCGGCCACGAGGATCTCGACTGGACGATGTCGAACCTGTTCGACGCGATGGGCGCAATGTCCTCGAAGTTCAACGACAGACCCTCCGTTGCGTCCCGTGCGTATGACGTCAACCGCGACGGTTTTGTCATCGCCGGCGGCGCCGGCGTGCTGGTGGTGGAAGAACTCGAACACGCCAAAGCACGCGGCGCTAAAATCTACGCCGAGATCGTCGGCTATGGCGCCACATCCGACGGCTACGACATGGTCGCGCCGTCCGGCGAAGGCGCGGTGCGCTGCATGAAGCAGGCGATCTCCACCGTCAAAGGCGATGTCGATTACATCAACACGCACGGCACTTCGACGCCGGTCGGCGATTCGAGGGAGATGGGCGCAATCCGCGAAGTCTTCGGCGACAAGATGCCGAACATCACCTCGACCAAATCGCTGACCGGGCATTCGCTGGGCGCGGCCGGCGTGCAGGAATCGATCTACTCGATCCTGATGATGCAGGGCGGCTTCATTGGCGAAAGCGCCCATATCGAGGAACTCGATCCGGAATTCGATGGCATGCCGGTCGTGCGCAAGCGCATCGACAATGCGAAGATCGATACCGTGCTGTCGAACTCGTTCGGCTTCGGCGGCACCAACGCCACGCTCGTCTTCCAGCGCTACAACGGTTGAAGCCGATGGATGGATTGATGAAGGGCAAGCGCGGCCTGATCATGGGGGTCGCGAACGATCACTCCATCGCCTGGGGTATCGCGAAGAAACTGGCCGAGCAGGGCGCCGAACTCGCCTTCACCTATCAGGGCGAAGCCTTCGGCCGCCGTGTCAAGCCGCTGGCCGACAAGGTCGGCGCATCGCTGGCGCTGCCCTGCGACGTAGAGGACAGCGCCTCCGTCAGCTCTGTGTTCGAGACGCTTGGCAAGGAATGGGGCGGCATGGACTTCATTGTCCATGCTATCGGCTTTTCCGACAAGAACGAGCTCAAAGGCCTCTACGCCGACACCAGCCGCGAGAACTTCATCCGCACCATGGTGATCTCCTGCTATTCCTTCACCGAAGTGGCGCGCCACGCCGCGGCGCTGATGAAGGAAGGCGGCACGATGATCACGCTCACCTATGCGGGGTCGGTGCGGATCATGCCCAACTACAACGTCATGGGCGTCGCCAAGGCGGGGCTGGAAGCCAGCGTGCGCTATCTCGCCAATGATTACGGCCCGCGCGGCATCCGCGTGAACGCGATCTCGGCCGGCCCGGTTCGCACGCTTGCCGGCGCCGGCATCGCCGATGCGCGGCACATGTTCTCCTATCAGCAGCGCAATTCGCCGCTGCGCCGCACGGTGACGATCGAGGAAGTGGGTGGATCGGCGCTCTATCTGCTGTCGGACCTGTCGTCCGGCGTCACCGGCGAGATCCACTATGTCGATTCCGGCTATCACATAGTCTCGATGCCGACGCTGGAAGAGCTGAAACGCACGGGCGAAGAGCGGGAATAGTCGCTCAGCGCTTCGCTGCCAAAACCTTGAACATGCCGTCACGTGCGACCTCGGAATAGCTGGAAAAGGCCTCCGCGAGCGTCTTCTCGTAGGGAAGCTGGCGGTTCGCGACCATCAGCAGCCGTCCGCCGGGTTTCAGGGCGGCGCCGGCCGTGCGGATCATCCGCTGACCCATGTCCGGCTCCGCCTCCCGCTTCTGATGGAAGGGCGGGTTCATGACGATGAAGTCGTAGCGATACGCAACTTCTTCGGTCAGCAAATCGTGCCAGAAGAAGCGCGGTTCCAGCGCGCCGGTGGCCGCTACATTGCGCTTTGCAGCCTCCAGCGAGGCGAAATCGGCCTCGTAGAGGTCGAGCGTCGAGATTTTCGGATAGCGGTTGGCAAGTTCCGCGGCAAGAAAACCCCAGCCGGCGCAGAAATCCGCGACCACGCCGGAAATCTTGTCCGGCAGGTGAGCGGCCAGAAGTTTTGAGCCGGCGTCGATGCGATCCGACGAAAACATGCCGGGAGCCGCGACGAAGCGGCCGTCGATCGATGTCTCGCCATTGCCGCCCCGCAAAGCCGCAACCGGCTCCGAAATCTCCGCGGGACGTCGGAACCAGAAGGCGATGCCGTGATGCTTCGGCATGTGGCCTTCCAGTTCCACCAGCCCCTCCACCCGCTTGCGCAAACTCGCTATGCCGTCTTCCTTGCCGCCGGCGACGAGGATCAGCCCGCCTGCCTTGCTCCGCTCGATCGCCTCGACGATGCGAAGCTCATTCTCGCCGCGATGGCGGCCGCACAGGACCAACGCGGCGTCGAAATTTTCTCCCTCCGGCTGCGGCGTGATTTTATAGCGGGCCGCCAGTGCCCGGAACCAGGGCCGAAATCCCTGCACGAGCGAGAGATCGGCCGTGAACCCTTCGGGAAGCCGGAAGCCGGGTTCTGCGCCGAGGAACAGAACGCGCTGACCCGGCGCGGCAAGCGCTTCGGCTTCGAATGGATGGAAAAGTGTTTTCAGCGCGTCGCGAGACATGATGGAACCTGTGGAGTCTGGAGTTGTCGCCAGCACAAGGTGCGGGCGAACGAGATTTCGACGAACGCGCCGTCACCAGTCGCCGATCGTTGCCTGGATTACGGCGAGCGCCGCTACCGCAGCAGTGTCGGCGCGCAGAATGCGCGGTCCGAGCGGAATGGCGGTGACGAAGGGCAGGGCGCGAAGCTGGTGTCGCTCGGCATCCGAAAAGCCGCCTTCAGGGCCGACGATCAGCCCGAGCTTGTGTTCGGAAATACCCTGCAGCGCCGGCAGCGGATTGTTGGTGGCGGCATCCTCGTCGCAGAAAATAAGCCGGCGGTCGCTTTCCCAGCCGGCGAGCATCCGGTCGAATTTCTGCGCCTCGCGTACCTCTGGCACCGCGAGTATGCCGCATTGTTCGGCCGCCTCCACGGCATTGGCCCGGAGCCGCTCGATGCCGGGCCTGGCGATCTGCGTGTGCTGGGTGATGACCGGCTGCATCACGCCGGCGCCCATCTCCACGGCCTTCTGCACCAGATAGTCGAGCCGGCCCTGCTTTAGTGGCGCGAAACAATAGACGAGATCGGGAAGCGGCGGCTGCGGTCTTGTGCGCTCCACCGTCCGCAGCCGGACGGATTTCTTGGCCTTCGCCTCGATCCGCGCCAGCCACTCGCCGTCGCGGCCGTTGAAAAGCAGCAGTTCCGCCCCCTCGGGCAGGCGCAGCACATGGTTGAGATAGTGGCTCTGCTCCGGGCTCGCCTCTACGATGGCGTTTTCGGCCAGCTCCTGCGGCACGAACAGCCGCTGCATCTTGTAATTCGCGCGCATCGGCGACTGATGCGGCAGAGCGCGCTGCCGGTCAAGCGATGGGCGATATCAATCCAGCTGGCAAGGCCAACTCGCCGGCGTGGTCAATCCGGCCGGCAGCTTGGTGTCGGCGTCGCCGCAGGCCATATCAAGTTGGTACTGCGTCAGGCCGGTGGCGGCGCTGAGGTCGAGGCCGGCGAGCCGGGTCAGGTAGAAGAAGGCGTTGGCGAAATCGAGCGGCCCGGTGAACTTCGCGTTGCTCAAATCGGCCCGCGTCAGATTGGCGAGCGTGAAGCGGCTGCCGGTCAGGTCCGCGCCTTCGAAATTGGCGCGGCCGAGCTCCGCCTTCTCGAAGCTCGTGCCGGCGAGGTTGGCCCCGGTGAAGTCGACGCGCTGCAGCTCCGCATTGGTGAACGCCGCGCCTTGCGCATCCATACCGCTGAAATCGGTGCGGTAGCCCTCGACCTTGGAGAAGTTCGCGCCCTTGGCGCTGGAGCCGGCGAGCGAGGAGCGCACCAGCGTCGCGCCTTCCAGGTTGGCGTCGTCGAATTTGGAGTTTCTGAGGTCGGTCGAGGTAAAATCGGTTTCGACCAAATTGGCGCGGCTCAGATCGCTCCCCCGGATGATGAGCGCCTTCTTGGAGCAATCCTGCCAGTCTATGCCGGCATAGGCCATGCTGCCGCAGTCGGCCGACATTGCGGGGCTGGTTGCCAGAAAAGCGGCGAACCCGACGGCAACCGCGGATGGAAGGTTGTATTTCAAATTTACCTCCGGCCCCGCACGTGGGGTTCACACCTTACACTATAGCCGGCAGTGGCTTCCTCAAAGGCGATTTTTCCTGCACTCGGTCCATGGTGAAGAATGGCTATCCGCCGGCCTTGCCATGCCATACCGGGCTGTAGCCGGAACGGAGAACCGCGACCGTCGCCAGCGGCGTGACCAGCAACGGCGCGCGACTTTCCAGTTCGGTGCGGTCGAGCGCCTGCCCGTAGCCGGAAAAGCTCCAGGGCAGGGCGGATCTCCCGGCCAGCGCGAAGGCCTGGCCACCCGACGCGACGACGGAGCCGTCGGGGAGGGTGCACAGTGTCTCGGCGTCGACCGGCTTCGCGCGTCCGCCTGACGCAAGCCGCTCGCCATGCAGCCTGGCGTCGATCTCGCCGGCCTTGGGTGCGGCTATCCGAAACGCGTCGCCATAGTGGCCGGCGAAGGCTTTGGCCCGCTCGCGCCGGCAATAGAAGCAGGGGCGGTGGCCGGCGGCCAGCGCCGTCACCTCGTCGAGGAAGAACAGTTCGGTCCAGCCGGCATTGCCCGAGGGCGCGTTGCGGCCCATCACCTCGCGCCTGCGGCCGCGGAACTCGCACACGCAGATGAGCCAGGCTTTCGTGCTCCAGCGCCGTTGCAAGAGCGTCCGCGTTGCCGGGTCGTGGATGACGCCCCGATTGCCTGTAAACATGCCGCGCGCGGCGACGGCGTGGATTTCGCCGAACGGGTCGACGCGGTTTTGCAGCGGCACAGCCGGCCTCCCTTTCTGGCGTTCGCAAGCTATGATATCGGTCGCGACGCTTTTGTCATTCGGAAGGATTTCGGTGCGCGTTCTCGTCGTCCAGAATTTCGACAATACCGGGCTTGGCCAGGTCGGAACGGTGCTCGAGGAGGCAGCCGCGGAACTGGACATCCGCAACGCCCATCTCGGCGATGCGCTGCCGCCCGATGCGGGCGGACACGATGCGATCGTCGTGCTGGGCGGCGGGCAGAATGCGCTCGCCGATGAGGAATATCCCTACATCCCGGCGCTGCTTGCGCTGATCCGCGACTTCGGAAGCCGCGACCGGGCGGTGCTCGGCATCTGCCTCGGTAGCCAGTTGCTCGCCCGCGCCTATGGGGCCGAGAACCTGATCGGGGCGGCGCCCGAATTCGGCTGGCACCGCGTCTCGCAGACCGGGGAGGCGGTGGGCGACGCCGTGCTGGGCGCGTTGCCGCAGGAGTTTCCGATCTTCCAGTGGCACGACGACACCTTCACGCTGCCGCCCAACGCCGTCCGCCTCGCCTCCAACGCGGCCGCAGCAAACCAGGCCTTCCGCATCGGCCGCGCGGCCTATGGCTTCCAGTTCCATTTCGAGGCCGACCGGCCGCTGGTCCGCCACTGGAACACGGCCTTCGCAGGCTATCTTGCCGAGCGCCAGCCCGATTGGCCGGCACGCTTCGACGCGGAGGCCGAGCGGCACGGCCCGGAAGCGGATGCCGCCGGCCTCGCGCTTGCCCGCGCCTGGGTGGCCGCGATTTAGGCGGCGCATTGCCCCTCACCCTTACCCTCTCCCGTGAAGGACGGGGAGAGGGGCGTCAACGCTGGAGCGCTCCTCTCGCCCCCTGCATCCAGTGACAAAAATGCACCGCCGTCGAAATCTCGTGTGGATGTCCCTCCGGACGGCTGGCGGGCTGCCCGGCGAACGCCTAGAAGGCGGCCGCTTTCCCCTCGAAGCCGACAATGCCCGGCGCGGCGGAAACCGAAAAGTAACCCTGACCGTGCAGACATACCGAAGCCCAACCGAGATGACCCCCGTGAAAGCAGCACTTTTGTCGTTCGCCATGATGTCGGCCATCGTGCTGTGCGGATTTGGCATCTATTCGGCGGGCGCCTCCGCGAACGATGCCGTCATCGACGGCTACGGCGTCACAGCCTCCCGCTATTAAGCTTGATCCCGAACCGAAGGTCCGCGCAGCGAAAAGTTGCAGGCTTTTCGGGCAGGATCATGCGGCTAATGAATGATCACGCCCGGACCGAGAGCATCCGCTTCTCGGCCCCGTCCACAACCAGCGCCGTCAGCACGCCGGACCGATAGGCCAGCGTGTCGACATTGACGCGGTTCGGCAGGATTTCGGGCTCGGCGAACGGCGTGTGGCCGTGCACGATGATCTTCGGATGCAGGCCGCGATAGTCGAGAAAATCCGCGCGTATCCAGATGAGATCCTCGGCCGCTTGCTTGTCGAGCGCGACCTCGGGGCGGATGCCGGCATGGCAGAAGAAGAAATCGCCCATCGCCACGCTGAACAGCCGCGCCCGCAGGAAGGCGACATGGCTTTCGTCGACCGCGTCCATCAGCGCCGCATGGCTCTCGCGCAACGCGGCGGCGTCACTGCAGTCCAGCGTCACGCCGTAGGACCGCGCCGTCTCCGCGCCGCCGAAGCGCGCGAACAGCGTCGCCGGGTCGGGGTTGTCCAGGAATTCGAGGAAGCCGACATCGTGGTTGCCGGCGAGCGAAATGATGCGCTCGTCGCGCTGATGGGCCGCAACCAGGAAGTCCAGCACTGCCTTCGAATTGGGACCACGGTCCACATAATCGCCGAGATGGACGATGCGCCAGTCGTCCGGCTGGTCGCGGGCGATCTCCGCCCCGATCCGCTCGTGCATGAGCTTCAGGAGGTCGATGCGCCCGTGCACGTCGCCCATGGCGTAGATGCGTATGCCGTCTGGCCCGCGCGCATCGAGAAAGTGTGTGCCTCCGTCTCGCAACGATCAGCCACCCACGACGAGGATGTGCAGCGCCCGGGGACCGTGCGCGCCGAGGATCAGCTTCTGCTCGATGTCGCCCGAGCGCGAAGGCCCCGAGATGAGGTTCAGCGTGCGCGGCATCTTCCCCTTTCCGAACGTCTTGCGGACCTTGGCGATCGCCGTTTCGAGGTCGCCGTCGATATCGGCGGCGTCGATGACGACAATATGATGCTCGGGGAGGAAATTGATCGTCGTCGGATTGCCGGCGCCCGAAAGCAGGACCACCGTGCCGGTTTCGGCGATGCCGCCCGCTGCGTGGCTTACGCCGGCCGCGTCGTCGCCGTCCGAGGCTCCTTGCTTGACCTCCAGCGCGCGCTGCTTGCGCCACGGCATCGCCGCCAGCCTGGGGTCGCCGCCCATGCGAATGGAAGCGGGCAGGTTCTTGCCGCGCAGATATTCCGCCACCGCCGCCGGCACCTGATCGTGTTTCGCAATGCGCTGGACCGTGGCGAACAGCTTTTCGGCCATGTCGCAGAACAGCTCGACGCGGGCCGCCGGCGCGAGTTGTCCCCGCGCGGGAATGACGCCTTGCGGCGCTTTCTTCAGCCTGCCGGCAACCGCCTTCTGCCGCAGGGTATCGCTGGCCGGCTGGCCAAGCGACTGCCGCACCTTGTTCAGGATCGCTTCCCGAGAACTCATCGCGCAGCCTCTTTCGCCACGGTGTTGCGGCTGCCCAATTGCTGCATGAAGGTGCGCGGTTCGGGTGCGGGCAGGTCGCGATGCTTTGTCCAACCCCCGGCGAGCGGCAGATAGCCGAACCGGCCCTTGCCGCGGTCGAGCAGCGACAGCATCGGGATCGCAATGGATGTGGCGAAGCGGTAGAGCGAAGGCCGCTTTGCCAGGAACGCCCACAGCTTAAGCCCGGCGCGCTGGGTGGCGGGGTTCAGCCCGCGCTCGAATTCGCGCTCGCGCCAGTGCCGCATCATCTTCGGCAGCGGGATTTTCATCGGGCACACGCTTTCGCAGCGCCCGCAGAAGGTCGAGGCGTTGGGCAGGTGCCCAGCCTTGTCGACGCCGATCAGCGACGGCGTCAGCACCGCGCCCATCGGGCCGGGATAGACCCAGCCATAGGCGTGGCCGCCGACCGCGTGATAGACGGGGCAGTGGTTCATGCAGGCGCCGCAGCGTATGCAGCGCAGCATGTCCTGGAACTCCGTGCCGAGCATCGCCGAGCGGCCATTGTCGAGGAGCACGACATGGTATTCCTCCGGCCCGTCCGGATCGGCGGGCCGGCGTGGGCCGGTCGACATGGTCGTATAGACGCTCATCTCCTGGCCGGTCGCCGACCGCGCCAGCACCCGCAAAATCTGCGCGGCGTCCTCCAGCGTCGGCACGATCTTTTCGAGCGACGCCACCACGACATGGACCTTGGGCAGGATCTGCGTCAGGTCGCCGTTGCCCTCATTGGTGACGATGATCGACGTGCCGGTCTCCGCCACCAGGAAATTGGCGCCGGTGATGCCGACATCGGCGTCGAAATAGGCCGAGCGCAGCACCTTGCGCGCCTCGTTGAGCAGCGTTTCGGGTTCCGACAGGTCTCGGCCGGGAGGCAGGTGGTCGTGCACGCGGCGGAAATCCGCCTCGACCTGCTCCTTGTTCAAATGCACGGCCGGCGCGATAATGTGGCTCGGATGCTCGCCGCGCAACTGGATGATGTATTCGCCGAGGTCTGTCTCGACCGGGCGGATGCCGTTCTCGGCGAGGAAATCGTTGAGCGCGATCTCCTCGGTGATCATCGACTTGCCCTTGGTTACCGTCCGTGCGCCGGCCGAGCGGCAGATGTCCAGGATGATGTTGCGCGCGTCCTCGGCGGTCTCGGCCCAATGAACGTGGCCGCCGGACGCCTTCACCTTGGCCTCATAGGCCTCGAGGTAGAGATCGAGATTTTCGAGCGCGTGGTCCTTGATGGCGCGCGCCTGTTCGCGCAAGGCCTCGAATTCGGGCAGCGCCTCGACTGCCTTGCGGCGCTTGTCGATGAAGCCGGAGCGCACATTGCCGAGCGCTTTCTGCAATTGCACGTCGGCCAGCGCACCGGCCGAATTCTGCTTGAAGGTGGGCGAGGTGATTTGCATTAGATAGACACCTCGGCACGTTTTTGTCTTGTTGAAAGCGCCCCCTCTCCGCCTCGCTTCGCTCGGCACCTCTCCCCCGCTTCGCGGGGGCGAGGAACCGCGTTCTGCAAGCTTGGGTTCCTCGCCCCCATGGAATGGGGGAGCGGTGCCGAGCGAAGCGAGGCGGAGAGGGGGTCTCTAGTGAACTCGGATGAAGCCAGGTGACTGTTCATCCCTACCTCCCCCCGATCGGCGGCGTTTGCGTCATCCCGGCCAGCACTTCCGCCACGTGCCGCACCTCGACCTTGGAGCCTTCGCGCTTCAGCTTGCCCGCCATGTTCATCAGGCAGCCGAGATCGCCGGCAAGCAGTGTCGAGGCGCCCGAGGCGGCGATGCTCTTGGTTTTCGTCTCGACGATCGAGTTGGAGATATCGGGATATTTGACGCAGAAGGTGCCGCCGAAGCCGCAGCAGACATCCGGGTCCTGCATCTCGACCAGCTTCACGCCGGCAACCGAGGCGAGCAACGCGCGCGGCTGCTGCTTGATGTCGAGTTCGCGCAGGCCCGAGCAGGAATCGTGATAAGTCACCGCCGCCTCGAGGCGGGCATCGACGCCCCGCATGCCGCGCACATCGACGAGGAAGCTCACCAACTCGTGCACCTTGGCGGAAAATGCCTGCGCCCGCGCTTCCCACTTGGCGTCGCCCTTGAACAGGCCGGGATAATGCTTCTTCAGCATGCCCGCGCAGGAGCCCGAAGGCGCGACGACATAGTCGAAATCCTCGAAGGCCTCGATGGTATTTTCGGCGATGGCGCGGGTGTCGGCGCGGTCGCCCGAATTGTAGGCCGGCTGGCCGCAGCAGGTTTGCGCGCGCGGCACGTCGACGGTGCAGCCGGCATCCTCGATCAGCTTGATGGCGGCGAAGCCGACCGTCGGCCGGAACAGGTCGACCAGGCAGGTCACGAACAAGCCGACGCGGGGTTTTTTCTCGATTGGCTGGGTCAATGGCTTCCCTGGCTGAATATCGGTTTCATTGTCGTGCCTCTGACCGCTGCCTGAGCCTGAGCCGCGAGACGCGCTGCCAGTCGCCGGTGCGTTCGACCTCGATCATCGCCTGCTCGACATAAGTGATGTGGTCCATCGCCGCCTTGCGCGCGCCGGCCGGGTCGCCGCCGGCGACAGCCGCGTGGATTGCCCGGTGCTGCGCAAGCAACTGCTCGCGCGCGCCGGGCAGGCCGAACACCAGAAGCCGGTTGTGGAACACGCCGTCCGACAACAACCGGTAGCAGGAGCGCAGCGTGTGCAGCAGGATGATGTTGTGGGCGCACTCGCCGATGGCGTTGTGGAATTCGACGTCGACAGTGGCTTCCTGCTCGAAATCACCACGTTCATGCGCCGCCTCCATGCGCGTCACGATCTGCGCAAGCAGCGCCAGGTCATCGACTGTCGCCCGCCGCGCGGCGTATTCGGCGGCCACGCCCTCGATTTCGCGGCGGTATTCGAGATAGTCGGCCGCGGCCTTGCGATGCGTGGCGATCAGGTCCATCACCGGCGCGGTAAACACCTGGCCGATCACGTCGGCGACGTAGGTGCCGCCGCCCGGCCGCGTCACGATCAGCCCGTGCGCCTCCAGCGCCTTCAGCGCGTCGCGCAGGATCGGCCGCGACACGTCGAACTGCCGTGCCAGCTCGCGCTCGCCGGGCAGCCGGTCGGCCGCGCGCAGCACGCCTTCGAGAATCATGCTCTCGATCTGCTGCACGACCTCGTCGGCCGTGCGCGAATGTTCTATCCTGGAGAAGATTTCGCTCAAGGACCTGTTCCGGGAGCCTGTTTTTCGCCGCCGACAATAAGGGCAATGCATTCAACCGGTCAATTTATTTATCCACTTTGCCGGGCAGCTTTGCGGGACGGGTAGGCGACGAATGCACTGGACAATGGCGTAGGACTCTTTCAGGACGCCATTCGCATCGAAGCACGACGGCCGGAGTCAATGACGATCGCAGGGGAAGAACACCGCAAGCGGACCCGGTCCGACCGGAACGCGCCGCAGCCCGAAACGGCCGCCGTGGAGGATATCCCGCTCGCGACCGGAACCGTGCTGGGTTTCCCGGCGCATCAGGGGCGGCCCGGCGCGCTCGGCGAGGTGCATGCGAGGCCGCATCCGCTGGTCGAAAACCCGCGCGTGCTCGTCCAGCTTTCTTTCATGACCGAGGGTGGCTCGGCAGTCGACCATGCGGTTCTTGCCGAATTGTCGCGCCGCCTCGGCATTGCGGCGCCCGACCGGCATGCCCGCCACCACGCCATGAAATGGGGGCAGGGCAGCCTGCGCTGGGAGCGCCATACCGAATTCTCGACGTATTTGTGGGAAGGCCCGCTCGGTAGCCGCGACGGCGGGCTGCCGAAGGAGTCCCCGTTCGGAAACGGCTTCAGCCCGCCCGGCACGGTCATTTCCGGCATTCGCCTGGAGATCCGCAAATGGACCCAAGCCAGTGAGCGGCTGATCGGCGGCTTCGACCCGGCGAGCCTCTGCTATTCGCTGGTCGAGAACGGCAAGGCAGCCGTCATCACCGATTTCCGCCAGGACGGCGACGGGCTGACCCGGATGCTGATCCTCGATCGAGGCCTGACCCCGGCGCGCACCGGTGCTCTGTCGCAGCGTCTGATGGACATCGAGACCTATCGCACGCTGGCCATGCTCGGCCTGCCGCTGGCGCAATCGCTGTCGGCGCGCGTGCGCCGCATCGAGGACCGCCTGGCCGAGATAACCAGCGAGATGAAGGACGCAGAAAAGCGCAACAGCCAGGCTCTTCTGGTGGAACTGACCGGGCTCGCGGCCGAACTGGAAGCCGACGCCGCCTCCAGCCTCTACCGTTTCGGCGCAAGCCGCGCCTATGACGGGATCGTTCAGGCGCGGCTGGAGGCTCTCGGCGAAGAGGTCGTTCCCGGTTACGACACCTGGATCGGCTTCCTCCAGCGCCGTGTCGCGCCGGCTATGCGCACCTGCCGGTCGGTCGAGGAGCGCCAGGCCAATCTGTCGGAAAAACTCACCCGCGCGACCCAGCTTCTGCGCACGTGGGTCGATGTCGAGGTCGAAAAGCAGAACCGCGACCTGCTCGCCTCGATGAACAACCGCGCCCGTCTGCAGCTTCGTCTGCAGCAGACCGTCGAGGGCCTGTCGGTCGCGGCGGTGTCCTACTATGTCGTAGGGCTAATCGGCTATCTCGCCAAGGGCGCCAGCGTTTTCGGCCACGCGGTCGCCCCGGAACTGGTCACCGCCGGTTCCGTGCCGATCGCGGTGGTCGTCGTCTGGTGGCTGGTTCGCCGAGTGCGGCGCAAGCATTCCGAGCCGGGAAGACCTGCGGGCGAGTAAGCTGCCGCACCATGCCAAAGCTGGCATCCTAGGGGGCGCCGGCTCCAGGGGCGCTCGGCCCAGCGATGAGTGACTCCAGAAATGGAGCGACTTTGGAGCTTGCGAGTTCCTTGCTATTTACGCCGTCCGGCCGAACGGTAGCGCGAGCAAATTCAGGGCCATGCGTCGGCTCGGCAACCAGATCGATCAGCACTCTCTTTTCTGCACGGGTCTGACAGTCGATCAGCCCGCCATATTCGTATGTGCTGAGTTCGCAGCGGTGACCTGCCTTCTGGAGGTTCTGGAGATAGGCTCCGACCGGACCCATGAGGCGCATCCCGTCCGGCGACGACAGATCCTCCACCATAAGCTCTAACGTGCTCATCTGCGAGATCGAGAGCGCCTGCACCTCTGCGGTCCCGCCGTAAAGGGTTAACGCAACGACGGCAAATCGGGCAAGGTGAGGAAGCATAGGCATCAACCCGGAAGTAGCAGTGTTTTGCAGTCGTGTCGCCAATGCGCGAGGGAATTGCTCCTTTGCAAATGGTTTTCGCAACTCATGGCTAAAGCCTGTCGTATGACGCGACTTTTTGAACATCCGCTGAGGTGAGCCGAAATCAGCCAGCGGCATTTGCCCGGGATTTGCGCCATGCGAAAAACACTGGTAAATCCTTTTTACCAGTTGAGCCGAATCTTGGGGAGAGCGATGTCCGGTTTGGCCATGCCGAAACCCGACGAAGCCACGATGCGCCGGCGCGACGAGATCGTCGCCGATATGCGGATCATCGTGCCCGGCGAGGGCGTGGTCGAAGCTGCCAATGAGATGCGCGTATTCGAAAGCGACGGGCTGACCGCCTACCGCCAGCTCCCGCTGGTCGTGGTCCTGCCGGAAACGACCGCGCAAGTCGCCAGAATCCTGAAATATTGTGACGATAGAAATATCCGCGTCGTGCCGCGCGGCGCTGGTACGTCGCTATCGGGTGGTGCGCTGCCGCTGGAAGACGCGGTGCTCTTGGTCATGAGCCGCTTCAACCGCATCCTCGAGGTTGACTATCCCAATCGCGCCGTTGTCGCCCAGCCCGGCGTCACCAATCTCGGCATCACCAACGCCGTCGAGCAGGAGGGCTTTTATTACGCCCCCGATCCATCCTCCCAGATCGCCTGCTCGATCGGCGGCAATGTCGCGGAAAATTCCGGCGGCGTGCACTGCCTGAAATACGGCCTGACCGCCAACAATGTGCTCGGCATCGAAATGGTGCTGATGAACGGCGAGATCGTCCGCCTCGGCGGCAAGCATCTGGATTCGGAAGGCTACGACCTCCTCGGCGTCATGACCGGTTCCGAAGGGCTGTTGGGTGTGGTCACCGAGGTCACCGTGCGCATCCTGAAGAAGCCGGAAACCGCGCGAGCCCTGCTGCTCGGCTTCCCGACCAGCGAGCAGGCCGGCCAATGCGTCGCCGACATCATCGGCGCCGGAATCATCCCCGGCGGTATGGAGATGATGGATCGCCCCGCAATCCACGCCGCTGAGGATTTCGTCCAGGCCGGCTATCCCCTGGAGTGCGAGGCGCTGCTGATCGTCGAACTCGACGGGCCGGGCGTGGAAGTCGACCATCTGATCGGCCGTGTCGAGGCGATCGCCGGCAAGGACGGCGCCACCACCTGCCGGATTTCTCAGTCGGAACAGGAGCGGCTGACCTTCTGGGCCGGCCGCAAGGCGGCCTTCCCGGCGGTCGGCCGCATCTCGCCGGATTATTACTGCATGGACGGCACCATTCCGCGCAAGGAACTGCCGCGCGTGCTCGCAGGCATGCGCGAACTGTCCGAGCAATACGGCCTGCGCGTCGCCAATGTCTTCCATGCCGGCGACGGCAATCTCCATCCGCTCATCCTCTACGACGCCAATGTGCCGGGCGAACTCGAAAAGGCGGAAAATTTCGGCGCCGACATTTTGCGGCTCTGCGTCGCGGTTGGCGGCGTGCTCACCGGCGAACACGGCGTCGGTGTCGAAAAGCGCGACCTGATGCCCGAAATGTTCAACGAGATCGACCTCGACCAGCAAATGCGCGTCAAATGCGCCTTCGACCCCAACCACCTGCTCAACCCCGGCAAGGTGTTTCCGCAGCTTCGCCGCTGCGCCGAACTGGGGCGGATGCATATTTCTGGCGGGAAAATGCCATTCCCCGATATTCCGAGGTTTTGAGGATGGCGTCTCAGGGTAAGGGTTCCTCGCCCCCGCAGAGCGGGGGGAGAGGTGGCTCGGGCAAAGCCCGAGACGGAGAGGGGGGCTGCCGATCAGCCAAGCCGTCGCTCGCCTGAGAAGATAGCGCGCGCCCGCGAGCTCCGCCGAGGCGACAATCCGGCGGAGGCAGCTCTTTGGAACGAACTGAAAGTCAAAAAGCTGGGCGGGCACAAGTTCGTGCGCCAGATGCCAATGGGGCCTTATTTCGCCGACTTTGCGTGTCGCAGCGCCAAGCTGGTCGTTGAACTGGACGGCAGTCAGCATGCCGACTGCTCCTACGACAGACGGCGTGACGACTTCATGCGCGGCGAGGGTTATTCGGTGATCCGCTTCTGGAGCGCCGACATGCTGAACAACCCGGTGAGCGTTTGCGAAACCATCCTTGCCGCACTCGGTGGGCGACTGAGCGAAGACACCGCCGCTTCGGATATTAGGTTCGTTCTTGCGAAACCGAGCGAGAAGGTCAAGGGCGGCGTCCGATGATCGCCCCCTCTCCGCCTCGCTTCGCTCGGCACCTCTCCCCCGCTTCGCAGGGGCGAGGAACCCGAGTTCTTGAAGGTCGCGACTTCGGTGAGGACCGATTCCTCGCCCCTGCGAAGCGGGGGAGAGGTGGCTCGGGCGAAGCCCGAGACGGAGAGGGGGTGCTTGGCAATTCCATCAAAAGCCGAGCAACCAATGGTGGGCGCCCGTGACTACCTTCACCCCCACCACATCAGCCGACACACTCTCCGCCGTCCAGTGGGCGTTGGCGCAGGAATCCCCCCTCGAAATCCTCGGCCATGGCTCCAAGCGCGGCATCGGCCGCCCGCTGCAGACCGAGCACACGCTCGACCTGTCGAACCTGTCCGGCGTCACCCTCTACGAGCCAGCCGAACTTGTCCTGTCGGCCCGCGCCGGCACGCCGCTTGCCGAGATCGAAAAGCTGCTTGCCGAAAACGGCCAGCAATTCGCTTTCGAGCCGATGGATTATGGCCCGCTGCATGGCGGTCAGCCGGGCAGGGGGACCATAGGCGGCGTGCTGGCCGCGAACCTCTCCGGCCCGCGCCGCCTCAAGGCGGGCGCGGCGCGCGACCACATCCTCGGCATCAACGCCGTATCCGGACGCGGCGAGGCGTTTAAATCTGGCGGCCGCGTGGTGAAAAACGTCACCGGCTACGACCTCTCGAAACTTATGGCGGGTTCATGGGGCACGCTGGCCGTGCTCACTGACGTCATTTTCAAGGTGCTGCCCGCTGCCGAGACCGAAACGACGCTCGCCATCCGCGGCCTGCTCGACGAGAATGCCGCCGCGGCGATGGCGCTCGCGGTCGGCTCCAGCGCCGAAATCTCCAGCGCCGCACACCTGCCGGAAGGCATCGCCGGCCGCGTATCCGGCGGCGCGATCGGCGGCGATCCGGCGACGCTGCTGCGCATCGAAGGTTTTGGTCCGTCCGTCGCTTACCGCGCTGCCGGCGTGAAAGATCTCCTCAAAGCCGCCGGCCCGATTGACGAGATTTCCGGCGAAGCCTCAAAGGTACTCTGGCGCGAAATCCGCGATTGCACGCCCTTCGCCGACGGCAGCGACCGCCCGGTCTGGCGCGTTTCGATGGCGCCGTCGCAGGCCCATAAAATGACGCTGGCGCTGCGCATGCAAACGCCCGCCGAAGCCTTCTACGACTGGCAGGGCGGCCTCGTCTGGCTGCGCATGGAAGCCGATCCGGAAGCCGAAATGCTGCGCCGGCTGGTGAAAAAAATTCGGCGGCGGCCATGCCACGCTTGCCCGCGCCAGCCCCCCGCATCGCGCGTCGCTCCCCGTCTTCGAACCGCAGCCGGCCGCGCTTGCAGCACTCTCGGCGCGGCTGAAGAGCGAGTTCGATCCGAGGGGAATTCTCAACCCGGGACGGATGGGAGCCTGACATGCAAACCTCCTTCACACTCGCCCAGCTTGCCGATCCGCATGTCGCGGAGTCGGAAAAGATCCTGCGCAAATGCGTGCATTGCGGCTTCTGCACTGCCACCTGCCCGACCTATGTCACGCTCGGCAACGAGCTCGACAGCCCGCGCGGGCGAATTTATCTCATCAAGGACATGCTGGAAAACGGCCGGCCGGCGGACGAGCAGATCGTCACCCATATCGACCGCTGCCTGTCCTGCCTTGCCTGCATGACGACCTGCCCCTCGGGCGTGAACTACATGCATCTGGTCGACCACGCTCGCGCCCACATCGAGAACACCTATAAGCGTCCGCTGCCCGACCGGTTCATCCGCGCGGTGCTCGCCTTCGTGCTGTCGCACCCGGCGCGCTTTCGCGCCGCGCTGAAGCTGGCGAGGCTCGGCAGGCCGTTCGCAAGACTGTTCGAGGCGATTGGCCCGTTGCGCCCGCTCGCTGCGATGCTGCGGCTCGCGCCCGCGTCGATTCCCGCAAGATCGGCGACAGCGTCACCGGGTGTCCATCGGCCGGCGGGCACGCGCGAAAAACGCGTCGCCATCCTCACCGGCTGCGCTCAACCCGTGCTCGACCCCGGCATCAACGAGGCGGCCATCCGCCTCCTTACCCGGCTTGGCGTCGAGGTCGTCGTGCCGCAAGGCGAGGGCTGCTGCGGCGCGCTGGTGCATCACATGGGGCGCGAGGAGCAGGCGCTCGCCTCGGCGCGCCAGAACGTCGACGCCTGGATGCGCGAGATCGAAAGCGACGGCCTCGACGCCATCATCATCACCGCCTCAGGCTGCGGCACGACGATCAAGGATTACGGCTTCATGCTCCGGCTCGACCCTGCCTATGCTGCAAAAGCCGCGAAAATTTCGGCGCTGGCGAAGGACATCACCGAATATCTCGCAACGCTCGATCTACCCGAACCGACCCAAAAGCCCGGCCTCACCGTCGCCTACCACTCCGCCTGTTCCATGCAGCACGGCCAGAAGATCACGCGTCAGCCGAAGGAGCTTCTCGCCCGCGCGGGGTTCATCGTGAAGGAGCCGCGCGAGGGCCATCTGTGCTGCGGCTCGGCCGGTACGTACAACATCACGCAGCCGGAGATTTCGGCCCAACTGCGCGACCGCAAAGTGAAAAACATCGAGGCCACCGGCGCAGACATGATCGCCACCGGCAACATCGGCTGCATCACCCAGATCGCCTCGGCGGCTAAGATGCCGATCGTGCACACGGTGGAGCTGCTCGACTGGGCCTATGGCGGAAAACGGCCGGCGGGGATTTAGCCTCTTCTCCCCGTCACTATACGGGGAGAAGATGCCGGCAGGCAGATGAGGGGCAGCGCAGATCCTTCGAAAAAAAAGCGGCCGCGGCATTCGCGCCGCGCCGCTCCCGGGCCTGCCGCCCCTACGGCATCGGCCCGTCCCCCGTTCGAAATTACATCACCACGACCTTCGTCCCGACATCGACCCGCTCGTACAGCTCGACGACATCCTCGTTGCGCATGCGGATGCAGCCTGACGACACCGCGCCGCCGATCGTCCAGGGCTGGTTGGTGCCGTGGATGCGGTAGAGCGTCGAGCCGAGATAGAGCGCGCGTGCGCCGAGCGGGTTTTCCGGTCCGCCGGCCATGTGCACCGGCAAATGCCGGCCCTTGGCGCGCTCCCGCGCGATCATCTCGGCGGGCGGCCGCCAGTCCGGCCATTCGCGTTTCTGGGTCACCTTGTGCGTGCCGGCCCACTCGAAGCCCGGCTTGCCGGTGCCGACGCCGTAGCGCCGCGCCTCGCCGCCCTCCAGCACCAGGAACAGAAAATTCTCGCGCGTGTCGATGATGATGGTGCCGGGTGCGTGCGGGCCGTCATAGGCAACCGTCTGCGGTAGGTAGATCGGGTTCATCTGCCGGCTGGGCTGGACCTTGGGCTTGGCCGGCGCCTGCACCGCCGCGGTGCAGATCCGGTCGGGCCCGACCGCGCGATAACGCGGCGCAGGCTGTACCTCGACGCCGAATGAATTCTGCCGCCACAGCTGCCGCTGCAGAACCTTGCCGGGCTTGCGGCCGAGTTGCAGCACCCAGGGCGCGGAAAGATCGGGGCTGACCACCACCGGCGGCCGCTCGAGATAGCGGTCGTTGGCGGCGGCGGGTGTCGCGGCAAGCGCGGCGATAGACACAAGGAACAAAAGACTCTTCATGAACATGCACTCTTGGTCGGGGTCGTCGTGGGTCGCGGGAGAGTTCTCCCGCTTCAACGCGATCGTTGACCGGATGGGACAAGGAAAACGTGAATCGGAATGCGTAAAAGGCCGTTTTGTCAGTAAACTTTTTCGGTGTGGTTACCGGCCGGTTCAGGAATCTGGTAAAGGCCCGGTAAAGCAGGCGGATTGCGCCGTTAAGGATTGGGTTTTGACGTAATGGATGAGGTGAAGACTGGACTGCTCGAAGGTGCGGATGGGGTCACGCGCTGCTTCTGGCCCGGCGCGCTGCCCGACTATCTGCACTACCATGACCATGAATGGGGCCGGCCGGTCGCCGACGACAAAAGGCTGTTCGAAAAGATCTGCCTCGAAGGTTTCCAGTCCGGCCTGTCCTGGCTGACGATCCTGCGCAAGCGCGACAATTTCCGCGAGGCGTTCAACGGCTTCGACTATGAGCGCGTTGCCGAGTTCGGCGAGGCCGATATCGAGCGGCTGCTCGGCAATGCCGGCATCGTGCGCCACCGCGGCAAGATCGTCTCCACCATCAACAACGCCAGGCGCGCCCGCGAACTGGCGGAAGAGGCGGGCTCGCTGGCGGCCTGGTTCTGGCGCCACGAGCCCGGCGCTGACGAGCGGCCGGCGGTCGTGGACTACAGAACGCTCACCGCCAACCCGACCTCGCCAACCTCGATCCGCATCTCGAAGGAGCTGAAGAAGCGCGGCTGGAACTTTGTCGGCCCCACCACCATCTACGCCTTCATGCAGGCTATGGGCCTGGTCAACGACCATATCGAAGGCTGCGCCTGCCGGGCCGAGGTGGAGAAGCAGCGGGCGGAGTTCAGGCGGCCGGGGTGAGGAATGGCAATGAATAAGTGCGTCCTTCGAGGCTCGCTTCGCTCGCACCTCAGGATGAGGGAGGTTGGGCGCTGACTTCCCTCATCCTGAGGTGCGAGCGAAGCGAGCCTCGAAGGACGCACCTGATTTGCAGCCATATGTGATAACCCTGCCCCGTGCCGGGGGAAGGGAGAGCGTAACCGCCTTCGCCCCCGGTGAACAAATTCCCGCTCCCCGAAAAATTTTTAACGATTTGAAATCAACATCTTGTAAGATTTCTGCGCCTTTCGACCTTTGGCTTTGTCCACACCCTCCGTCGATGCCCGCATACTCCATCCCGGCAGCTTGCTGGTGGGAACGGGTGTGCACGACCGGCATCCAGGCAAGTGTGGCGCCGGAGATGACTCCCGCATGGTCGTGCGGGGCGCTCCGGCCCCGGGTCGAACCTGTGCGCCCGCGCCTTGTCCCAGAATACCGGGACAGGGCATGGGCCGGGAGCGGCAAGGGGAGAAAACGCCGGCGGCGCATGGCAGCGCGTCACTAAATTAAATTGATTAGGCGTCGCTGCCATGCGCCGCTTCCCACAATGGCCAGACCGGAAACGGGGCGTGGCGACGGAGAAGTGCGTGCCGGGGACAGTTTGCTTTTTTCCGCCCGCGCGAACTTCTCAACTGCCGCCGCCGTTCTGCGAAAAGAAAGTAAACTGTCCCCTGCGGCAAACCGGGGACAGCAGCGCGTCGCGCCCAAACCCTTGCCGCCCTATGCACCATCGGTTAGGACACCCGCGCCGCCTTTGGCGCACGACATTATCCAGTAAAGCGACAGATCACATGGCCGACACATCATCCCGAACGAAGGCGCGGCAGCCGCGCGGCTTTGTCGACCGCTCGCCGGAAGACATCCGCGCCACCGAGAAGATGACGGCCGCGATCCGCGAGGTTTTCGAGCTCTACGGTTTCGAGCCGGCCGACCAGCCGCTGATCGAATACACCGACGCGCTGGGCAAATTCCTGCCCGACCAGGACCGGCCCAACGAGGGCGTGTTTTCGTTCCAGGACGATGACGAGCAGTGGCTGTCGCTGCGTTATGACCTGACCGCACCGCTCGCCCGCTATGTCGCCGAGAATTTCGAGCGCCTGCCAAAACCCTACCGCAGCTACCGCGCCGGCTGGGTTTTCCGCAACGAAAAGCCGGGCCCGGGCCGCTTCCGCCAGTTCATGCAGTTCGACGCCGACACGGTCGGCACGCCCGGCGTCGCCGCCGACGCCGAAATGGCGATGATGATGGCCGACGTGATGGAGGCGCTCGGCATCGAGCGCGGCGACTACGTCATCCGCGTCAACAACCGTAAGGTGCTGGACGGCGTGCTCGAGGCGATCGGCCTCGGCGGCGACGAGAATGCCGGCCGCCGGCTGACGGTGCTCCGCGCCATCGATAAAGCGGACAAGTTTCCTGCAGAAGAAATACGAAAATTGCTGGGGTCAGGCCGCTGGGATGGCGGGCAGGAAGGGGAGGGCGATTTTACTAAGGGTGCAGGATTGGATGAAGGACAAGCCGCACTTATCCTGAACACTATTCAGATACCGCCTTCGCTCACTGAACTTGGCCAGACACCAACGAAGATTTTCGAGGACAATGCAGAGATTCCGATAAGGACGGATGCAGGCGTAAGTTCATTTGAGATCGATAACGATTTTACAATTCAAGGATTGGGAGCAAAGCTCCCTAAAAATCCCACTATCGAAGCTGGTCTGAGAGAGCTTTCTGAGATCGAAGCTCTTGTAAGAGCTGCCGGCTACGGTTCGAAGCGATCCTGATAGACCCCTCCGTTGTCCGCGGCCTCGAATACTACACCGGCCCGGTCTATGAAGCCGAACTGCTCGCCGAAATTCCCAACGAAGAGGGAAAAATCGTTCGCTTCGGCTCGGTTGGCGGCGGTGGGCGCTATGACGGACTGGTGTCGCGCTTTCGCGGCGAGCCCGTGCCTGCGACCGGCTTTTCCATCGGTGTCTCGCGCCTGATGACGGCACTGAAGAACCTCGGCAAGCTCGACACGTCGGACGTCATCGCGCCCGTCGTGGTGCTGGTCATGGACAAGGACACGGAAAGCCTCGGCCGCTACCAGAAGATGGTGTCGCAGCTTCGCCAGGCCGGCATCCGCGCCGAAATGTATCTCGGCGGCGCTGGCATGAAGGCGCAGCTCAAATACGCCGACCGGCGCGGCAGCCCTTGCGCCATCATCCAGGGCGGCGACGAGCTGGCGAAAGGCGAGGTGCAGATCAAGGACCTGATCGAGGGCAAGCGGCTATCGGAGGAGATCACCGACAACACCGCCTGGCGCGAAGGCCGCCCGGCGCAGGTGACGGTCAAGGAAGGCGAACTGGTCGAGGCTGTGCGGAGGATTCTGGATGCGCAGGCGAGGGATCGCAGCCTTGCAAAGTGATTGCCTGCCCCTCACCTGCCTCCTGAGCGAAGTCGAACGGGCGGCATCCTCTCCCCGTAAGAACGGGGAGAGGGAGGCTGGCCGCAACGCTGACGCCCCCCTCTCCCCGTCCTTACGGGGAGAGGGTAAGGGTGAGGGGCAGCGCCAACCTTTGTCGTCGCGCCGATGACCCGCTACCCCGCAATCGCCCCAAAGATCCTCGAACTCTTCGCCGAGCGCGGGGCCGATCCCGTCGAAGTGGCGGTACTGCAGCCCGCCGATCCGTTCCTAGACATGGCCGGCGAGGATTTGCGCCGCCGCATCTTCCTCACCGAAAGCGAGACCGGGCAGACGCTCTGTCTGCGTCCCGAATTCACCATCCCCGTCTGCCTCGACCACATCGCCTCGCAGGCCGGCACCCCGCGCCGCTACTCTTATCTCGGCGAGGTGTTCCGCCAGCGCCGCGAGGGCGAAGCCGAATTTTTCCAGGCCGGCATCGAAGACCTCGGCGAGCAGAACACCGCCGAGGCCGACGCGCGCTCGGTCGCCGACGCGCATGCGTTGCTCAAGATCGCGCTGCCCGGACGGGAACTGAAAATCACGCTAGGCGACCAGACCATCTTCGAGGCAGTGCTCGCAGCGCTCGGCCTGCCGCGCGGCTGGCGCATGCGGCTCGCCCGCGCCTTCGGCTCGGCCGACATGCTGGCGGCCGCTCTTGCCGATCTCGCCACGCCGCCTCGCAATACGTCGCTTGCAGAGCCGGTGGCCTCGCTCGTCGCAGACGGCGATGCAGGCAGGCTGGCAGCCCACATCGCCGCCGGCATGGAAGAGACCGGTCTGTCGCCCTCGGCGGGCCGCACGCCCGACGAGATCGCCCGCCGCCTGATCGAGCGGGCGGAACTCAGGAGCGTGCGCCTGTCCGCCGAAGCCTTCGACGCACTGAAGGCATTTCTGGCGATCCATGTGCCGCTCGCCGACGCAGCCGGCGCGCTCGAAAAATTCGCCGCCGGCTCCGGCCTCAGGCTAGGCGCCGCGCTCGACCATTTCGCCGCCCGTGCGAAGGCCATTTCCGGCCATGGCCTGCCGGTCGGCATTATCCATTACGACGCGGCGTTCGGCCGCCCGCTCGACTATTACACCGGCCTGGTCTTCGAGATCGCCGCTTCCGGTTCCGACCGCCCCCTGGCCGGCGGCGGCCGCTACGACCGGCTGCTGACGCTGCTCGGCGCGCGCGACAAAATCCCCGGCGTCGGCTTTTCGGTCTGGCTCGACCGCATCGAAAGCCTGCGGGAGGGCGGCCGATGACCATCACGCTCGCCATCCCGTCAAAAGGCCGACTCCGGGAGCAGGCGCTGGAGGTGCTGACCAAGGCTGGCCTCGCCGTCACACTGCCCGGCGATGACCGCAAATACCGCGCCCGCATCGAGGGCCGGCGCGATGTCGAGGTGGCGTTCCTTTCGGCGTCGGAAATCGCCGGCGAGATCGGGCAGGGGACTATCGACCTCGGCATCACCGGCGAGGATCTGTTGCGCGAGACGCTGGCCGATTGGGAATCGCGTGCGGAAATCGTAGCACGGCTCGGCTTCGGCCATGCCGATGTCGTGGTCGCGGTGCCGGAAATCTGGCTTGATGTCGACACAATGGCCGACCTCGACGACGTCGCCGCCGATTTCCGCCAGCGCCACGGCCGCCGCCTGCGCATCGCGACAAAATACTGGCGGCTGACGCAAAATTTCTTTTCGCAGAAGCACGGCATCCAGGTTTACCGCATCGTCGAAAGTCTCGGCGCCACCGAGGGCGCGCCCGCCGCCGGCTCGGCCGATGTCGTTGTCGATATCACCACGACCGGCTCGACGCTGCGTGCCAACCATCTGAAGGTGCTGCAGGACGGCGTCATACTGCGCTCGCAGGCCTGTCTGGCAGCCTCGAAGAAAGAGCGCAATGCGGCCGACGAAGAGGCCGTCCGCTCGATTTCGGCCGCGCTTGCGAATCTGGCGTGAACCTCACGCCTGGGGCAAAAGCGCGCCGCGCAGGCCGCGCATGATGCCGGCGAGTTCGACGCATTCGTCATGCCTGCGGCTGTTGCGCCGCCATGCCAGGCAGACGGTCCGCGACGGCATCGGCTCCATGAACGGCACGATCTTCAAATCGCGCATGTCGCTCGCCGGCCCCATCGCCATTTCGGGAATGAGCGTGACGCCGAGCCCGTGCGCGACCATCTGGAGCAGCGTCGTCAGGCTGGTCGCACCATAGCTCGCCATCGCTACCGGCTTCACGCTGCCGCACATCGACAGGGCCTGCTCACGCAGGCAATGGCCCTCCTCGAGCAGCATCAGCCGTTCCAGCGCCGGACTTTCCGGCGGCACCGGCGGCGAGGCGAATTCCGGATCGTCCGCCGGCACCGCCAGGAAGAAGCGGTCCTCGAATAGCGCCTCCGTGACCAGTCCCGGAAAGTCGAGCGGCATGGCGGCGATGAACCCGTCGAGCCGGCCGGCCGCGGTTTCCTCGGCCAGCGACCCGGTCACGGCCTCGCGCAGTTCCAGGACGAGCGTGGGAAAGCGCGCCTTCAGGTCGGGCAGCACATGCGGCAGCAGGTAGGGTGCGATGGTCGGGATAATGCCCAGCCGGAAGCGCCCTTCCATCGCAGACCGGCCACGCCGCGCAATGCTTTCGACGCCGCGTATGTCGGCCAGGATCGTCTCGATGCGCGGCAGCAGCGCCTGCGCCTCGATCGTCATGGCCACAGACTTTCCACCCCGCTCGAAGAGCCGACCGCCGAGCCGCGCTTCCATTTCGGAAATCTGCGCCGAGAGAGCCGGTTGGGTCACACCGGCAAGTTCCGCGGCCCGCCCGAAATGCAGGGTCTGGGCCAGCGCCTCGAAATATTCCATCTGGCGGACTGTTAGCTTTATCATAAGGGAAAGTTATCGGCAGAAATAGAAAAGGCAATTTGTTTTTATGGCCGGACCGCTCTAGGCTGGAACAACTCCAGACTGGCCGGCCCTGTTCCGACCGTCGGACAAGCAATCACAGAACACGATCGGAGAAGAAAAATGGACGCAAAGACTGACGAGAGCGCCGGCAAATGCCCGTTCACAGGCGGTGCCCGCGGACGCTCCAACCGCGACTGGTGGCCGGATCACCTGGACATCCAGATGCTCCATCGGAACTCCACCTTGTCCGATCCGATGGGCAAGGACTTTGACTATGCCGAGGAGTTCAAGACTCTCGACCTCGACGCAGTGATCAAGGACCTGCATGCGCTGATGACTGACTCGCAGGAGTGGTGGCCGGCAGATTTCGGTCACTACGGCGGCTTGATGATCCGCATGGCCTGGCACAGCGCAGGCACCTACCGCATTACTGACGGCCGCGGCGGCGCCGGGGCAGGCCAGCAGCGTTTTGCGCCGCTCAACTCCTGGCCGGACAACGCCAACCTCGACAAGGCGCGCCGGCTGCTATGGCCGATCAAGCAGAAATACGGCCGGAAAATCTCATGGGCCGACCTGATGATTCTTGCCGGCAACGTCGCGCTCGAATCGATGGGCTTCAAGACGTTCGGTTTCGCCGGCGGCCGCGCCGATGTCTGGGAGCCCGAAGAGCTCTACTGGGGGCCGGAGGGTACCTGGCTAGGCGACGAGCGCTACAGCGGCGAGCGCCAGTTGTCGGAGCCGCTCGGCGCCGTCCAGATGGGCCTGATCTACGTTAACCCTGAAGGGCCGAACGGCAATCCGGATCCGATCGCGGCGGCCAAGGACATCCGCGAGACCTTCTTCCGCATGGCTATGAACGACGAAGAAACCGTCGCGCTGATCGCTGGCGGCCACAGCTTCGGCAAGACCCACGGCGCCGGCGATCCGTCGCTGGTCGGGCCGGAGCCGGAAAGCGGCGCGCTCGAGGATCAGGGCCTCGGCTGGAAGAGCAAGCACGGTACGGGCGTCGGCGCCGATGCCATTACCGGCGGCCCGGAAGTCACCTGGGTACAGACACCGACGCGGTGGAGCAACCTCTTCTTCAAGAACCTGTTCGAAAACGAATGGGAGCTGACGACGAGCCCGGCCGGGGCGAAGCAGTGGAAGGCGAAGGGCGGCGAGCAGACCATTCCGGATGCCTTCGATCCGTCGAAGAAGCATGTTCCGACCATGCTGACCACGGACCTCTCGCTGAGGTTCGATCCGGCCTACGAAAAGATCTCGCGGCGCTTCTACGAGAATCCGGCCGAGTTCGCAGATGCCTTTGCCCGCGCCTGGTTCAAGCTGACGCACCGCGACATGGGTCCGAAGGTGCGCTATCTCGGCCCGCTGGTTCCGCAGGAGACGCTGATCTGGCAGGATCCGGTTCCGGCCGTGGATCACCCGCTGATCGACGAGCAGGACATCGCCGCGCTGAAGGCCAAGATCCTCGCCTCCGGTCTGTCGGTGTCGCAGCTCGTCTCGACCGCCTGGGCGTCGGCATCGACTTTCCGCCGCTCCGACAAACGCGGCGGCGCGAACGGGGCACGCATCCGCCTCAGCCCCCAGAAGGACTGGGAAGTCAATGAGCCGGCCCAACTGGCGACCGTGCTGCAGAAGCTGGAGGCAATCCAGCAGGAGTTCAACGCTTCGCAGCCCGGTGGCAAGAAGGTTTCGCTTGCCGATCTCATCGTTTTCGGCGGGTCCGCTGCGATCGAGAAGGCCGCGAAGGATGCCGGCATCGACGTGTCGGTTCCCGTTACGCCGGGTCGCACAGACGCTTCACAGGAACAGACAGACGTTCAATCCTTCGCGCCGCTGGAGCCGCGTTATGACGGTTTTCGCAACTATACGAACAGCGGCAAGCTGAAGTTCATGCAGCCCGAGGAAGCTTTGGTCGACCGGGCGCAGTTGCTGACGCTTACGGGACCCGAGATGACGGTACTTGTCGGTGGCCTCCGTGTCCTAGGCGCCAATGTCGGCGACTCCAGGCACGGCGTCTTCACCGGAAAGCCCGGGACCTTGACGAACGACTTCTTCGTCAACCTGCTCGACATGAGCACTGTCTGGCAGCCGCTGGCCGGCTCCGACGGCGTTTATGAGGGACGCGACCGCGAGACGAACGAGTTCAAGTGGACCGGCACCCGCGTCGACCTGATTTTCGGTTCGCACTCGCAGCTGCGCGCCTACGCCGAAGTCTATGCCACCGCGGACTCCAGGGAGGAGTTCGTGAAGGACTTCGTCGCGGCGTGGAACAAGGTGATGAACGCCGACCGTTTCGACCTCGACGAGGGCCGGGCTGCCTCGGTGACGCCGCTGCGGGAAGCAGCGGAGTAGTTTGCCGTCTCAAGACGAGGACCAGAATAGGCAGGCGCGGAGAGATCCGCGCCTGTTTTGTCTTTGGGAGCAGGCACCCGGAATTCGCGCGGCGGGCCATGCGGCGGCTTGTGCGGCTCGCATTCGGCAGGTAGGCAGGCATTCTCGGGTTTCACCGAAATAGGGAATACCAAAAATGCGACTTGGCGGAAGGCTGGCTGCAGCCATCGAAGTGCTCGAGGACATCGACAGGAGGCACCGCCCCGCTGCGGAAGCGCTTAAGGACTGGGGCCTGTCGCACCGCTTTGCCGGGGCGGGCGACAGGGCGGCGATCGGCAACATCGTGTACGACGCGCTGCGCCGTAAGCGTTCGGCAGGCTGGCTCGTCGGCGGCGACACGCCGCGCGCCATTGGCTTCGGCGCGCTGCTGCTCGAATGGCGCGAAACCGCGCAATCGCTGAACCAGGCGCTCGAAGGCGACCGCTTCGCCCCGCCACCGCTGAGCCCCGAGGAACTGAATGCGATCGCCTCGCGCTCACTTGAGGACGCGCCCGACGTCATCCGCGCGGACTGCCCCGACTGGTGCGCGCCGCTTCTGGAGCAGGCATTTGGCGCGGATTGGGTCGAAGAGGGCAGGGCGCTGGCAGCGCGGCCGCCGCTCGACCTCAGGGTCAATACGATCAACGCCAATCGTGACCGCATTCTCGGCGAACTGTCGGGCGTAGGCGCGGCGCCAACGAAAATCGCCTCGCAGGGCATCCGCATTCCGCCGATCGACGGCAGCGGCCGCCATCCAAATGTGCAAGCCGAGCCGGCTTTCCAGAAGGGCTGGTTCGAGGTGCAGGATGAGGGCTCGCAGATCGCCGCCGAGCTTGCCGGCGCGAAGCCCGGAATGCAGGTGCTCGATTTCTGCGCCGGCGCGGGCGGCAAGACGCTTGCTTTGTCTGCCATCATGGAAAATCGCGGCCAGATTTTTGCTCACGACGCTGAAAAGATCAGGCTCGCGCCGATCTTCGACCGCATCAGGCGGTCGGACAACCGCAACATTCAGGTTGTTACTAAACCCGCCGAACTTTCCGGATTGCAGAGCCTGATGGACATCGTGCTGATCGACGCGCCATGCACCGGCAGCGGCACCTGGCGGCGGCGGCCCGACGCAAAGTGGCGGCTAACGCAAAGGCAGCTCGATGTGCGCAAGGGGGAGCAGGTGGCGATCCTCGAAGCCGCCAAGGGCTACGTGAAGCCTGGCGGGCTGCTGGTCTATATCACCTGTTCGGTGTTCGGCGAGGAAAACCGCGACCAGATCAGCAGGCTCGCCGCGGACAATCCGGAGTTTTCGCCCGTCGACCACGAAGCGCTGTGGGAGCGTCATTTTCCGGGGCGCTCGACCGCTGCCTGCGTCGATCCTTCAGCCGGCATAATACTGACGCCGGCGCGAAGCGGCACCGACGGCTTCTTCTTCGCGGCGCTTCGCCGCGCGGGCCAGACATAATTGTTGCGTTGCAACATTCCCGCACCTTTGCGATAAAGCGGGTTGGATAAGCAGGGCATGGAATGATGGCCGCAACGATCGTATCCGCTCCCGATTATGAGGAGCGCGTGAGGATATCCTTCTCGCGCCAGAGCGTCATGAGGACCATTGGCGCCGAACTGACGCTGGTGACGCCAGGCACCGTCGAGATCGAGATGGCCCATTCCCCGGGGCTGACCCAGCAGCACGGCTTTCTTCATGCGGGCATCATCTCGACCGCGCTCGATTCGGCTTGCGGCTATGCGGCATTCTCGATGATGCCCGAAAACGCCGCGGTGCTGACCATTGAATTCAAGGTCAACCTGCTTGCGCCGGGCAAGGGTGAACGTTTCCTGTTTCGCGGCTCGGTCACCAAGCCCGGCCGCACCATCGTCGTCGCCGACGGCCAGGCATACGCCTTCGCGGCGGACGGCGAGGCCAAGCTGATCGCCACGATGACCGGCACTATGATGACCGTGGTTGGCCGCGACGGCATCGAAGGCTGAGCCGGTGGCCGAGAGCGTCGCCGGCGGATCCGTCCTGTTCGTCATGGCCGCCGACGCCGAATACGGCCCGCATTTGCAGCGTCTCATCACACCCGTCATGACCGGCGTCGGCCCGGTCGAGTCCGGCGTCGCCATGGGCGCGGAACTGGCGCGGCTGCAAGTCCAAAACGCGCTTCCCGATCTCGTCGTTTCGCTCGGTTCCGCCGGCAGCCGCACGCTCGAACAGGCCGAAATCTACCAGGCGGTCTCGGTGTCTTACCGAGACATGGACGCGTCGGCCCTCGGCTTCGAAAAAGGCGCGACGCCTTTTCTCGACTTGCCTGTCACCGTGCCTTTGCCGCGTCGTATTCCCGGCATCCGGGAGGCATCTCTCTCGACGGGTGCGGCGATCGTTTCGGGCGCTGCCTATGACGCCATCGCCGAGGACATGGTCGACATGGAGACCTTCGCGGTGCTGCGCGCCTGCCAGCGTTTCGGCGTCGAGCTGATCGGCCTGCGCGGTATTTCCGACGGCGCGGCCGAATTGAAGCATGTCTCCGACTGGACCGAATATCTGCACGTCATCGACGAGAAACTGGCTGCGGCGGTCGGTATGCTGGAGGCCGCGATCGAGAACGGTTTGCTGCGGATCGAAGGCAAAACAACGCGTTAGCGCCTGGCTTCGATTCAACAGATGGAACAGCTGGCGTTCGGTTCATTTGCCGGATGAAGGATTTGAATCGATCCGCGAGCGCCATGAATCGGATTGTCCGCGTTTATCGACAACCCATTGCGCCGACTCGCTCTTTTCTTTAAATGCCCGCCATGAAAACCACCGATCACCCCGACACCGTTCTTATCATCGACTTCGGCAGCCAGGTGACGCAGCTCATTGCGCGCCGCGTGCGCGAAGCCGGGGTCTTTTCCGAAATCGTTCCCTTCCAGTTGGCCGAAGAGGCGTTTCAGCGCATCCAGCCGAAGGCGGTGATCCTTTCGGGCGGACCGGCCTCCACCACCGAGATAGGCAGTCCGCGCGCGCCGCAGATCGTGTTCGAGGCCGGCGTGCCTGTGCTCGGCATCTGCTACGGCCAGATGACGATGTGCGTCCAGATGGGCGGCATCGCGGAAAGCTCGGACCATCGCGAATTCGGCCGCGCCTTCGTACAGGTCGAGAAAGAGTGCCCGCTGTTCGAGGGCATGTGGGCGCCCGGCCAGCGCCACCAGGTCTGGATGAGCCATGGCGACCGGGTCATCTCGCTCCCAAAAGGATTCGAGGTGTTCGGTAGATCCGAGGGCGCTCCTTTCGCCGTATTCGGCGACGCCGCGCGCAAGATGTACGGCATCATGTTCCACCCGGAAGTGGTGCACACGCCCGACGGCGCGAAACTCCTGCAGAATTTCGTCCACAAGGTCGCCGGCATCGAGGGCGACTGGTCGATGGCCGCCTATAAGGAGAAAGCTATCGAGACGATCCGCAAGCAAGTCGGCGACGGCAAGGTGATCTGCGCGCTTTCGGGCGGCGTCGATTCCTCGGTTGCGGCGCTGCTGATCCACGAAGCGGTCGGCGACCAGTTGACCTGCATCCTCGTTGACCACGGCCTGATGCGCAAGGGCGAGGCGGCCGACGTGGTCACTATGTTCCGCGAGCACTACAATTTGCCGCTTATCCTGGTCGATGCGGTGGACCGCTTCGTCGGCGCGCTGGAAGGCGAGGCCGACCCGGAAAGAAAACGCAAGACGATTGGGCGGCTGTTCATCGAGGTGTTCGAGGACGAGGCGAAGAAGCTTGGCGGCGCGGAGTTTTTGGCGCAGGGCACGCTCTACCCCGACGTCATCGAGAGCGTGTCGTTCACAGGCGGCCCGTCGGTGACGATCAAGTCGCACCACAATGTCGGCGGCCTTCCCGAACGCATGAACATGAAGCTGGTCGAGCCGCTGCGCGAACTGTTCAAGGACGAGGTGAGGGTGCTGGGCAAGGAACTCGGCCTGCCCGATCATTTCATCGGCCGCCATCCCTTCCCGGGTCCCGGCCTTGCCATACGCTGCCCTGGCGGCATCACCCGCGAAAAGCTCGAAATCCTGCGCGAGGCCGACGCCATCTATCTCGACGAGATCCGCAAGGCTGGCCTCTACGATGCGATCTGGCAGGCCTTCGCGGTGCTGCTGCCGGTGCAGACGGTCGGCGTGATGGGCGATGGGCGCACCTACGAATTCGTCTGCGCGCTGCGGGCGGTGACTTCGGTCGACGGCATGACCGCCGATTTCTACCACTACGACATGAGCTTCCTAGGAGCCGCCGCCACCCGCATCATCAACGAAGTGCGCGGCATCAACCGCGTCGTCTACGACGTGACGAGCAAGCCTCCTGGGACGATTGAGTGGGAATGAAACCGGATCATCAACGGGCTTTCGCCGACTATCGGCGAAAGCTAGTAATCCTTTGATAAACAAGATTCTTCTCATCATCATCTATCGCTGTCTATCGAGCTCAAGCGCGACAATCTGACGGTAAACCTGACGGTATGAGGTTCGGGTCTCAGCCGACGTTCGCGAAATACCGTCAAAGCTCTCGTTTCAAGTGAGCGGTCGAAAGTTAAACTAAGCCATTGATACATTTTAATTTTATTGGAAGGTTGACGGTAAAATCGATGACGGTAAAATCGGATGCGTTCAAGCCGATTTTCCTGCCGATGTGACCGCCGCCATGTTGACCGATCTTGCACTCAAACGCCTGAAACCGAAGGGGAAAATCTATAAAGTGACTGATCGTGACGGTATGTACGCGGTGGTTTCCCCCGCCGGGCAGATCACCTTCCGATATGACTACCGTGTTAACGGCCGGCGCGAGACCATGACGCTCGGCCGCTATGGAGAGGACGGCATCTCGCTGGCCGAGGCGCGGGAGCGCTGCCTTGCGGCGCGCAAGATGGTGGCGGAGGGCAAATCGCCCGCCCAGGAGAAGCAGCGCGAAAAGCGAAGGCTTTCTGCCGCTTCAAATTTCGGCGAGGCGGGCAAGCGCTGGTTCAAGGACGCCAAGATGGCGGAGAGCACGCGCTCGATGCGCAAGGCCATTTTCGACCGTGACATTCTGCCGATCTGGAAGAGCCGTCTACTGACCGAGATCACGCCTGACGACCTGCGGGCACTCTGCGCGAAGGTAAAGGAGCGCGGCGCGCCGGCCACGGCCATCCACGTCCGGGACATCGTGAAGCAGATCTATGGCTATGCCGTTCTCCACGGCGAGAAGGTCGCCAACCCCGCCGATGACGTCGGGCCGGCCTCCATCGCCACGTTTGCACCGAAGGATCGTGCGCTCAGCCCAGGCGAGATCCGGACCATGCTGAGTGAGCTCGAGCGTGTGGCGACGCTGCCCACCATCCGTCTTGGGCTCAAGCTGATCCTGCTCACCATGGTCCGCAAGAGCGAATTGCTCGACGCCACTTGGGATGAGGTCGATTTCGAGAATGCTGTCTGGAGCATCCCGAAAGAGCGGATGAAGAGGAAAAAACCCCATAATGTTTATCTCTCGCGGCAGGCGCTCGACATTATGGTCGCGCTCAAGACCTGCGCCGCGAATTCGCGGTATGTGCTGCCGTCACGGTACGACGCCGACGAGCCGATGTCGCGCGCGACTTTCAACCGCGTCACCATGGCCATCGTCGAACGGGCGAAGACGCAGGGGCTGCCGCTTGAACCTTTCACGGTGCACGACTTGCGACGCACCGGATCGACGCTGCTCAATGAGCTCGGCTTCAATCGCGACTGGATCGAAAAGTGTCTCGCGCATGAGGACAACCGCACGTCGCGCGGCGTTTACAACAAGGCGGAATACGAACCGCAGCGACGCCACATGTTGCAGGAATGGGCTGACATGATCGACGCGTGGCATGTAGGGAAGAAGCACACGCCGACGCTCCACCCGCCCACAGTGCAATCGATTACTCTCGATCCAACTTGACCGGCCGCGTCCTGCGCAGCCGTACATCGGGCGCGGGCGCCGTTTCGATCCTTCCGGCTTCGGAGGCGCGCCGTCGCTCCTCGAGCCAAGCCTCGACCTCGGCCAGGTCCCAAACGACGCAGCGCGGCGTCAGATAAAAGCGCCGCGGAAATTCGCCACGCTGCTCCATCTCATAGATCGTCGTACCCGATAGCGGCACAATCTCTCGCAACTGCGTCCGCCTGATGGTGCGCCGTACCGGGCGCGATCCAATGTGCGGCAAAACAGGGAATGCTTGCAATTCATCCCTGGCGCTCGGTGCATCCGAATTCTGCTGACGTTCGACCATGTCTCGGACCCGAAAAAGGCGAAAACGTTCAAAGTTCCGGGCCAAAGATTACACGAGGCTCCGAATCTTCTTACAGCCATCAGATGCGACGATGCCCCCTTTTTCGGCAGCTTGTGCGCTGGCTAAGGGCCCACCATGTGGCGATCGCCGCCATGTCGGCCGGATGGCCGGTTTACGGGACAACGACATGATCATGGATGAGAACACGACGATCGAGCGAGTTGCGCGGGCATCAAAGAGACTCAAAGATCGTGGCTGCAGAATTATTTCACGGGAAGCACTATGACGAAGACTTCACTGCAGTCCCTGATGAGGTTTTAGGCCGCGCAGCCATCGAGGCCGTGCGCGCGACCCGGTCAGATTACCGGCTGACGAAGAGATGACCTTGGCGAAAAGAGGGGCAAGGATATGCCCGCTCGCCCGCGAAAGGTGGATCGCGTCGAGGTAGAAGACATCTCCACCTGATTTCAGCGGGCACTCTTCCTGCCCGCACAAAGCCGGGATGGTGGGGATGAATTGCACGGTTGGTGGCAGCAGATCGGCGACAATTCGATTGTTCTGCCAAGACGTGTCGGCGAGCATAGTGGAGCACGGCGCATCTCCCTTCATAAAGTCCGCGCGGATGAGGCAAGTCAGCACATCGGTGGGCGGCTCCGGCGCTGGTCCAACCACGGCAGTCTTGATGCCATGGGTCGCGAGCGCGGCCGCGGTATCTTTTATGGCGGACGTGAAGTTGGCTTTGGAAGCCTCCTGCGAAGGCCAGCTTTCATCCTTCGAAAGGAAGCTGCCGCCACGGCCCGAGTAGGCGTTCCAGCGGCCTGCCAGGATCACGAGTGTGATGTTTGGATCAGCAAGAACCGATTGGAGCGCAGACGAATTGAAGGCCGGGCAATCCGCTCTCAAAGGACCGGGGGGAAGCATCTTCATGTTAGGGAAGGGAGCGCACCCCGCTTTTGTGATCTGTTTGACGCGCACGCCGGTCATCTCGGCGGCCTCGTCTAAAGAGGAGGCCAGATGGGCAGCGTGAGAATCGCCCCACAAGACGACCGTTGGAGCGACATCGCCGGAGCCGAGGATGCATTCGCCCGCTTTGGGGATGAGCGCGCCACGCTCAAGGCAGGATGACGCTCGGAACTCGGCGCTTTCCACTCTGACGGCTTGAACAGAAGGGCCGCCCTCAGGGCCTCGACCGGGGAAACCGGCGTTTTTAATGATGACTAGGGACAGACAGCAAGCGGCAGCCATCGTACCAGCAGTCGGAACCATCCACTTCCAACTTGTGGCTTGCCGGCGAAACGGGCGCTCGACACACCGCCATGAGAGTGCAGACACCAGCAGCGCGGCAATTACAACGGCGACCCGTTCCGAGACGAGCAATTCGCGATTTTGATAGATTCCTGCAAAAACCAGCAACGGCCAATGCCAGAGGTAGAGCGAGTAGGAAATCAAGCCGATGAAGGCGGCAGGGCCGATCGACAGCGCTTTCGAGACCATCGTTTCGCGGTGAAGGCCCGCGGCGATGATGAGCGCCGCTCCAAGACAGGGAGCAAGCGCGTAGATACCAGGAAATGGCGTATCGTGATCGATCAGGAATAGCGAAGCCATGATGAGCGCCAGACCGGAAGCAGCGAGGAGTTCCGCAATCGTTTGGTCGGGCTTCATTGCCTTAGTCACAGGCAGCGACATCAGCCCGCCCAAGAGCAGTTCCCAGGCGCGCGTCGGAAGCATGTAGAATACGAAGGGCGGATCGCTCTGGAGCCAGTGCTGAGCAGCATAGATGGACAAGACGCATAGCGCCGCGACGATGATCAACGCAAACGGCCTCAGCCATCGCGTCACGACCATGACCGCAAAAGGCCACAGGAAGTAAAATTGCTCCTCGACGGCCAGCGACCACGTGTGCAGTAGCGGGAGCGAGGTCGCGGCTTCGGTGAAATAGTCGGTGTTGCGGTAGAAATAAAAGTTGGCGGCGGAAAATGTGGCGGCGATCGCGCTGTTGCCCAAGCCAATGAACTCTCCGGGCGGCAGCACAAACCACGCCATCAAAAAGCAGGCGGCGAGCATCGCGAACAGGGCGGGGAAAATCCGTCGAACGCGGCGCTGGTAGAAGTCCAGCAGCGAGAATTCGCCTTTGTCTATCCGCTCGATGATGTCGGAAGTGATCAGGAAGCCGGAGATCACAAAGAAGATGTCGACCCCAACGAACCCGCCGCTGATCGCGGAAGAGCCAGCGTGATATAGGACAACAGGAACAACGGCGACGGCCCGTAGACCGCTGATGTCCGCTCTATACTTCATGGCCGGTCCTTGGGGTCGAACTGAACGATAGCGGTCCAATTGGCAGTGAGTGCCGGTTTATTCTCGTTCTCGATCTCGACCGTAACCTCGGAGGTGGTCACCAGCATGCTGGCGCCGCGAAAGCGGCAATTCGAGAGCACGAAACGGCCACGCACACGGCTGCCGGTCTTGACCGGCGACATGAAGCGTACGCGGTCGAAGCCGTAATTGAGGCCCATGGTTTGCTCGCGGATCTTCGGCATACCGCTGAAGTTCATCAGCGGCAGAAGCGAAAGTATCAGGAAGCCATGAGCGATCGTGCCGCCGAACGGGCTTTCGGCCGCTGCGCGTTCCGGGTCCACGTGGATGAACTGATGGTCATGGGTCGCATCGGCGAAGAGGTCGATTATATTTTGATCGATGGTGATCCATTTGGATGTGCCGAGTTCCTGGCCGACCAGTCTCGACACCTCCGCGAGGGAAATTTCGTGCATACGAACGCACTTCCTTTAGGTTCTAAATATGAGGTGTTGGCGTTCTCCGATGGAGGAGCGTCGCCAGCTATGAAGCGACACAATCATTCGACGGTGACCGATTTGGCGAGATTGCGCGGCTGGTCGACGTCTGTGCCCCTGAAGACCGCCGTGTGATAGGCAAGAAGCTGGATCGGCAGCGAGAAAATCATCGGCGCGATAATCTCGCCGGCGGCCGGCAGCACGATCGTGTGCATGGTGTCGAGTTTCGACGCGGCCGCCCCTTTTTCGTCGGTGATGAGGATAATGCGGCCACCCCGGGCGGCGACTTCCTGCATGTTGGAGGCGGTCTTGTCGAAAAAGCGATCATGGGGGGCGATGACGATCACCGGCATGTTTTCATCGATCAGCGCGATCGGACCATGCTTCAATTCACCCGCCGCATAGCCTTCGGCGTGGATGTAGGAAATCTCCTTGAGCTTCAGCGCACCTTCCAGCGCCAGTGGGAAATTTGTGCCACGGCCGAGATACAGGACGTGATGACACTTTGACAGTTCGCGCGACAGAAGTTGGATCTTCGGCTGGATGCTGTTCAGCACCTGTCTCATGATGCGCGGCATCTCGGTAAAGTCCCTGACGAGTGCCTGCACCTCATCTTCGGTCACGGTTCCGCGGGCCTTGGCTGCGTGGATGGCGAGTGCGGCAAGCACGGCAAGCTGGCAGGTGAAGGCCTTGGTGGAGGCGACGCCGATCTCCGGGCCAGCAAGGATCGGGAAGACCGCATCGGCCTGCCGAGCGATGGTCGATTCGTAGGCATTGACGATCGCGCCAATCTTCAGCCCAAGCTCCTTGCAGTATTTCAGCGATGCCAGCGTGTCGGCGGTCTCACCCGATTGCGAGATGAAAAGTGCCGCCGACTGCGGCGACAACGGAATCTCGCGGTAGCGGAATTCGGACGCAACGTCGATTTCGACCGGCAAGCGTGCATAGCGCTCGAACCAGTATTTGCCGATCAGTCCGGCGAGATAGGCGGTGCCGCAGGCAGAGATCGCCAGGCTCGGGATCCCGGCGAAATCGATGCCGGACACCGTATCGGCGCCATTGTCTATGAAGTTGATATAATGACCGAGCGCATCGGCGATGACCTCGGGCTGCTCGTGGATTTCCTTCTCCATGAAGTGGCGATGATTGCCCTTGTCGACCAGACAGGCCGCGACCATGGAAGTCTGACGCGGACGCGCGACGGGACGGCCGTCGAAATCGAAGATATCGACGCCTGTATTGCCGATAACGGCCCAGTCGCCGTCCACAAGATAGGTGATTTCATTGGTGAAGGGAGCAAGCGCCATCGCGTCGGAGCCCAGGAACATCTCGCCGTCGCCATGGCCGATTGCCAGCGGTGGTCCATTGCGCGCCGCCATGATGGTCGACGGATCATCCTCAAAGAGGATGGCAAGCGCGTAGGCACCTCTAACGCTCTTCAGCATGGCATGCATCGCCTCACCCCGCCTCATGCCGTCCCGGCGGTGTTTTGCCAAGAGATGCGCGAGGACCTCGGTGTCGGTGTCGGTCTGGAACTCGGCTCCCGCCGCCGCCAATTCGTCCTTCAGCTCGGCGAAATTCTCGATGATGCCGTTATGGACGACGGCCACACCGTCGGCAAAGTGCGGGTGTGCATTGCGTTCCGTCGGTGCCCCATGGGTTGCCCAGCGGGTGTGGGCGATGCCGATGGCGCCGCTCAGCGGCTCTTCCTTCAGTCTGGTCTCGAGATTGACGAGCTTGCCCTCGGCGCGCCGGCGGTGCAAGGCGCCCTCGGTGATCGTCGCAATTCCGGCCGAGATCATAGCCGCGATATTCCAGCCGCCTCAACGCGTCGACCAGCCGCTCGGACACCGGCTGCTGCCCAACGATGCCAACAATCCCGCACATATTCGTCTCCGAATGCATCCGGCAGCGTTGGCCGACGCAGTAATCACGAGGAACGGACACCCGCCCTGCGCGCTTTCATTCGGGATCTTCTAAACAGCATGAGGTAAGAGTGGTAAAATTGATTATTGGGATAACTGTTATCCACCCTATGGATGGACAGAGGTGGCTCGGTTTGTTTGGACAGGAATTCCCGATTTAAAAGTGGAACACTGCCTCTGGTTAGGCCGCCTCGAGAAGCGGTAGCGGGGTGAAGTAGGCCTCATCTGGCGCTCTGCCGTCAAGGCTGGAATGCGGGCGTCCCCGATTGTAGAAATCGAGATATTTTCCGATCGACGCTCGCCCTTCGCGAACGCTGTCATAGGCCTTGAGATAGACCTCCTCATATTTCACCGACCGCCAGAGACGCTCGACGAAGACGTTGTCGCGCCAGGCGCCCTTGCCATCCATGCTGATCCTGATCTCCCGGTCGAGGACGACCTTGGTGAAGTCATGGCTGGTGAACTGGCTGCCTGATCGGAGTTGAAGATCTCGGGCTTGCCGTATGTCGCCAGCGCCTCCTCGAGGGCTTCAATGCAAAAGGCCGCATCCATGGTGATCGACAGCCGCCAGCTCAGTACCTTGCGCCTGAACCAGTCGACGACAGCAACCAGGTAGCAGAAGCCGCGGGCCATCGGGATGTAGGTCAGGTCCGTCGCCCAGACCTGGTTGGGCCGCGTCACCGCCAGCTTGCCCAGCAAAGATGGATAGATCTTGTGCCCGTCGCCCGGCTTCGAAATGCGCGGCTTGCGGTAGAGCGCCTCGATACCCATGCGCTTCATAAAGGTGCGCACATGCAGGCGACCCGTCTCATAGCCTTCGCGCTTCAAAAGCTTCTGCAACATGCGGCTGCCCGCGAACGGGTAATCCAGATGCAATTCGTCGATGCGCCGCATCAGCTTCAGGTCTGCCGCCGATGTCGGCTTGGGTAGGGAGTAGACGCTGCCGCGGCTGATCCCCAGTTCGGCCGCCTGCTTGGCAATCGGCAGTTCATGTTCCCGGTCGATCATCGTCTTGCGCTCCCCGACCAGCCGGCCTTGCCCGAGCGCCGAGCCTAAAAAATCATTGGCCAGCGTCAGCTCTCCGATCTTGGCATGGAGGGCCTTTATGTCCACCGTCGGTTCCGATTTCTCGCCGCGCCAAACACGTTCGAGGTGCCTTCCAGAAGCTGCTTTCTCCAATCCGTCATCTGGTTCGCATGCACATCATATTGCTGCGCCAGCTCGGCCAGCGTCTTTTCTCCCCTGATCGCCGCAAGCGCAACTTTCGCCTTGAAAGCCGGGCTGTGGTTCCGGCGTGGTCGTCTGCTCATTCGTGATTCTCCTGTTCCGGCACTCATGCCGATCTCAGGCAGAAATTCCACTTATCACCCTGTCCAATTTTGCCGAGCCACTCTGTCATCGGTTGCACATTCGAGGAAAGCCTGCCGGAATTCGGCATGGCGCAGTTGCGAGCCGGGAACGCGCTGGTCAATCTGGTCGACATTTCGGTGCCGGAGGGTTCATGGGCGGTGCCTGGCGTCGCGGGCGGACGCAACATGGATCATTTCTGCATCGCGATCGGCCGGCATGACGAAGCGGCGCTGCGAAGCCATCTTGCCGCCCACGGAGTCGAGATCATCGAGGAGTCGTTCCACGCCGGTGCGCGCGGCGAGAGCCTCTCTATCTACGTGCGCGATCCATCGGGCAATGTCATCGAACTGAAGGGACCGCCGGGCTGAAGCCTTCGTTTCCGTTGAAGCGGATCGGGGTGGGTCGCTGCGGCCGAGATTTTTAGCACTTGGCTCGCAAAGACAGCTTCGCCCGACTCGCCAAGACGCTGAAATCGCTTTCTTTTCTGAGGAAGATAGCTTGCGCTGGTGCTTCCGCCAATGCTTGATCGAGGCACTGCGCCAACATCAGCCTCACGTGGCGCGTCTGCGCCGTAGCTCCGGCACTCCGTACTGGCGGATCTCGCGGACGCCGATGAGGCCGGAGAGCACGCCGACATGCATGATGCCTCTCAGCACGCTGCGGTTGCGGCGAACCGGCGAGACTGCCGTCAGCGCAGCCGACGCGAAACAAAAGGCCGCCTTCGCCGAGGCGAGGCCGAGTTGCCTGACCCGGGCTTTTCCTGCTGCGTTGCTGCGCAGCAAATGTCCGTGCGTCTGCCCGACCCGGTAACGGCGGCGGCCGAGCCAGCCAAACGTCGCGCGCGCGGATGGCACCGGTTCATCCGCCCAGGCCTCGCTGGCGTAGGCGATGAGGCCGCCGGCCCTGTGCACATGATCGAAGAACTCCGTATCCTCGCCGCCGGTCTGGCCGCGCGCCAGGCTGAAGCGCCGCCCCGAAATGCTCCTTGCATCCGTCCGCAGAAGAACGTTGCAGGTATAACCCGTGCGGATCTCGCCCCCGACCCAGACCGGAAAGGTGGAGTGAAAATCGCCCCGCCGCATCCATTCGGGCGCCTCGGGCCGGTACTGCGCCCTGACCGGCCCGAGCACCGCGTCGGCGCCGGTCGCCTCCGCCGTTTCCACCAGTTTGACGAGCCACTGGCTGGAAGCCGTTTCGTCGTCGTCGATGAAGGCGACGAAGCCGGCCTTGCTGGCGTCGAGGCAGGCGTTGCGCGCGATCGAGATATTGCGCGCCGGGCAGTGGATGTAGCGGACCGGAAAAGGCAACTGCCGCGCGAGCGCCGCGACGAGCGGCTTCGCCGTCGGCTGGTCGTCATTGTCGGCGACGATCACGCCGACCTTGCAGCCGGCGGGCATGTCCATGCCGGCGAGCGAGCGCAGCGTTTGCGCGATCTCGGCCCGGCGAAACGTGCAGATACAGATGTCGATTTCGGTGGCTTTCGGCATGACGCTAGAGGTGGCTCGGTTTGTTTGGACAGGAATTCCCGATTTAAAAGTGGAACACTGCCTCTGGTTAGGCCTCATCTGCGCTCTGCCGTCAAGGCTGGAATGCGGGCGTCCCCGATTGTAGAAATCGAGATATTTTCCGATCGACGCTCGCCCTTCGCGAACGCCGTCATAGGCCTTGAGATAGACCTCCTCATATTTTCACCGACCGCCAGAGACGCTCGACGAAGACGTTGTCGCGCCAGGCGCCCTTGCCATCCATGCTGATCCTGATCTCCCGGTCGAGGAGGACCTTGGTGAAGTCATGGCTGGTGAACTGGCTGCCCTGATCGGAGTTGAAGATCTCGGGCTTGCCGTATGTCGCCAGCGCCTCCTCGAGGGCTTCAATGCAAAAGGCCGCATCCATGGTGATCGACAGCCGCCAGCTCAGTACCTTGCGCGTGAACCAGTCGACGACAGCAACCAGGTAGCAGAAGCCGCGGGCCAGCGGGATGTAGGTCAGGTCCGCCTCTGACTAAGATGCGTTGAGGGCCTGCCTAAATCTCCTCGTTGCCCTCGCGCTTTGATGACGGAACGTAAGCTCATGTCGCGGTGCGTTGCGAAAAAGCCAGAATATAGGGAAGTCAGAAAGCAGTTCGTTGAAACGTTTGGTGCCTCGGAAGGCGAAAAGCGCCCCCGCCTTCGCCAATCGACCCTGCAACCTCGCCGTCAATCCATTCCTGGGAAGGGCATGGACGTGATTTACGCGTCCGCGTACGACCAGCGTTGGCCTGGGTATCGCTCTCACCGACCCCGAGTCACGCGTGCTCGTCCTCGGATTTCAGGGCGGCCTCAGGACTGAAGAAAAACCAACTGACAATATGTCTGGTATCGTCGCCCATCACGCAATTCTTGGCGATGCGTCGGTCTGGAAACGGAGAAGGTTTCGTCCGGTGGGACAATCACATCAAAAACATGGGAAAAGATTTGAATACTTCGAAGTCCCACTGATCTATAACCAATTGATTCGTCTGCCTTTCTGAACACCCTCGACATCCCAAACGATGCGTCCCTTGCTTGGGATTCGTGGCTGCGGCATCCGGCCACCCTGCACCATGGCATCAAAATTCGTTGGGCTTACGCCGATGAACGCCGCAGCCTGCTCGCGATTGATTCCTACTGGCGGAAGCGAAGGAGGCAAAACGCTCGGCGCACATGGCATCGGTATTTAGCTCCTCCAGCTAAAACCCACCGCGTTGAACGCGCGTCTTTGGGCCCCTTCTCTCGTCCGGCGCAGCTGTCATGTCCTGGACCCGATGCTGGCAGCCTCGTCCTCAAATCTCCAGACGTAGAATTGCTCAAGACACCGGGTTCTCTTTCAACCTTTGTGTACGACGACGCATATCTTTTTCCTTTATGTGATCGGTACCCAGAGTTAAATCAGGCGGCGACTTGGAGGGAAAAGGGAGCCGACAATCGCCGACGCATTCTCGACCGGATCATAAGCGATGCGCATCGCATGGCGCTCGCAGGCGACAGCATGAGAAAGCAAAAACACCGCCGCCCTTGACCAATCCCGAAAACGGCGAAATCCATCGCAAATGACTTCAATCAGGCAACCGAGGACCGACCACCTCGAGCTATCCGGGATTTAGTGAAACAGCTGTCCTGATTTAGCGGAACGCTGTCCCGTTTTGCGAAATGCGCAGATCAGTATGTTCGGAAAAAAAGCGAAGCTTTAGAAGGGAAGCCTGCTTACTCGGATCAAACAAAACCCAGTTGTTGCGCGGTCTGGAACAAAGCGAGCAGCATGATCAGACAGCCGACGAGGCGCAACAGCGTCCGCTCGCGTATCGCCTTGAGCATCCATCCGGCGAGCGGAGCGGCGACTATCCCGCCCACGATCAGCCCCAGCACCGAGCTTGCATGCGTCGACAGCGCACCGGCCCCCTGCCAGTGCCCGGTGACGAGCGCGACGATGAAGGTGATAGACACTGCAAGCGTAATCAGGAACTCGGCGGCATTGACGGTGCCGATCACGTAGCGGGGCGGCGCGCCGGCGCCGAGAAGACCGGTGACGACCATCGGTCCCCATCCGCCACCACCGGCCGCGTCGAGGAAGCCGCCGACGGTGCCCAGCGGCGCGACAAGGCGGGTGGGAACCGGATTCGTGGGAACCTTGCGGAAGGACCGGAAGAACAGCCACAGTCCGATGATGGCGAGATAGGTCGTGACGTAGGGCTTCACCATGTCGCCGTCGAACGAGGTCAGCACGAAGGCGCCGAGGCAGCCGCCGAGGATGCCGAACGGTGCAAGCCGCCAGAACAGCTTCCAGTCGATATTGCGGTGGTAATGGTGCGCCGTGCCGGAGGCGGCCGTGGTGAACACTTCCGCCGCATGCACCGCGGCCGAAGCCTGTGCCGGCGGCACGCCGAAGGAGAGCAGCACCGTGGACGAAATCGCGCCATAGGCCATACCGAGCGCGCCGTCGACCGCCTGGGCGAGAAAGCCGACTATGGCGAAGAGAATGAATTCAGTCATTGGTGTCCGCCATAAAACTGCCGCCGCATGTAGGCTTTTTGGAATCGGGCGGCCGGCTTGGAATCCGCGCCAGAGAAAAGGGCGGCATCACTGCCGCCCCCCTTCCGTAGTTTGTAAGCCTGTTGGCTGGATCAGAAATCCATGCCGCCCATGCCGCCCATGCCGCCGCCGCCCATGCCGCCCGGCATGCCGCCGCCGGCCGAGTCCTTCTTCGGAGCTTCGGCGATCATGGCTTCGGTGGTGACCAGCAGGCCGGCGACCGAGGCCGCGTCCTGGAGAGCCGTGCGCACGACCTTCATCGGATCGACGATGCCCATGGCGATCATGTCGCCATATTCGCCGGTCTGGGCGTTGAAGCCGAAGGTCGCGCCCTTGTTGTCGAGGATCTTGCCGGCGACGATCGAAGCTTCGGCGCCTGCATTCGCAGCGATCTGGCGGGCCGGAGCCTGCAGGGCGCGACGAACGATGGCGATGCCGGCCGTCTGGTCGGCATTGGCGCCGGTGACGGTGATGGCCAGCGAAGCGCGGAGCAGGGCGACGCCGCCGCCGGGCACGATGCCTTCTTCAACGGCCGCGCGGGTCGCATTGAGAGCGTCGTCGACGCGATCCTTCTTTTCCTTGACCTCGACTTCGGTCGCGCCGCCGACGCGGATGACGGCAACACCGCCGGCCAGCTTGGCTAGACGCTCCTGCAGCTTCTCCTTGTCGTAGTCCGAGGTGGTCTCCTCGATCTGCTGCTTGATCTGGGCGACGCGGCCCTGGATCTCGGCCTTCTTGCCGGCGCCGTCGACGATGGTGGTGTTCTCCTTGGAGATGGACACCTTCTTGGCGCGGCCGAGCATGTTGAGGCCGACATTCTCGAGCTTGATGCCGAGGTCTTCGGAGATGACCTGGCCGCCGGTCAGGATCGCAATGTCCTCGAGCATGGCCTTGCGGCGATCGCCGAAGCCCGGCGCCTTGACGGCGGCGATCTTGAGGCCGCCGCGCAGCTTGTTGACGACCAGCGTCGCGAGAGCCTCACCCTCGACGTCCTCGGAGATGATGAGGAGCGGCTTGGAGGTCTGGACGACAGCCTCGAGGATCGGCAGCATGGCCTGCAGGTTCGAGAGCTTCTTCTCGTGCAGGAGGATGTAGGCGTCCTCGAGTTCGGCGACCATCTTGTCCGGATTGGTCACGAAATAGGGCGACTGATAGCCGCGGTCGAACTGCATGCCCTCGACGACTTCGAGCTCGGTCTCGGCGGTCTTGGCTTCCTCGACGGTGATGACGCCCTCATTGCCGACCTTCTGCATCGCTTCCGCGATCATGGCGCCGACCGAAGTATCGCCGTTGCCGGCAATGGTTCCGACCTGGGCAACCTCTTCCGAGGTCTTGATCTTCTTGGCGTTCTTGGTGAGGTGGGCGACGACCTCGGTCACGGCCAGATCGATGCCGCGCTTCAGGTCCATCGGGTTCATGCCGGCGGCAACGGCCTTGTGGCCTTCCTGCACGATCGACTGGGCCAGAACGGTCGCGGTCGTGGTGCCGTCGCCGGCAATGTCGTTGGTCTTCGAAGCAACTTCGCGGACCATCTGCGCGCCCATGTTCTCGAACTTGTCCTCAAGCTCGATTTCCTTGGCGACGGTGACGCCGTCCTTGGTGATGCGCGGGGCGCCGAACGACTTGTCGATGACGACGTTGCGGCCCTTGGGGCCGAGCGTCACCTTCACCGCGTCGGCGAGGATGTTGACGCCGCGCAGCATGCGCTCGCGGGCGTCACGGGAGAACTTTACGTCTTTAGCAGCCATTTTTTAGCTCCTGGGCAATTCGCCCGAAATTCAGATTGGATGGTGCGGATGAAAGGCGGCGGCGGTTCAGCCGATGATGCCCATGATGTCGGCTTCCTTCATGATCAGAAGGTCTTCGCCATTGAGCTTCACTTCGGTGCCGGACCACTTGCCGAACAGGATGCGGTCGCCCGCCTTCACGTCGAGCGGAACAAGCTTGCCCGCCTCGTCGCGCGCGCCGGAGCCGACGGCGATGATCTCGCCTTCCTGCGGCTTTTCCTTTGCGGTATCGGGGATGATGATCCCGCCGGCGGTCTTCGCTTCGGACTCGACGCGGCGAACGACCACGCGGTCATGCAGCGGCCGGAATTTCGACTTTGCCATTTTTGGATGTCCCTGGTGCGGATGTTGAACGGTTCTCCGTTGCCGGAGCACGTTAGCACTCGCCAGAAGCGAGTGCTAACGTGGCGGTGAAATAGGCCGTAGGCTGATACGAGTCAAGCCGGAAGAGGGGAAGGGCGAAGAGCAAAAGATTTGGAATCGGCGCGGAAGCACCTGGCCCCTTTACGTGAGGAGAAAGCTCGTTCCGCATCTTTGCCGCCCGCCGCTCGTCCCCTCTGTCTCAAAATATCTCCGCCAGCGGCGCCTGCCTTGTGTGGCCGGCGGGGAAGGGCCTGAACGGTAGCTCGTCCAGCGACTTTTCGCCGCGCGGATATCCTCCGGGCAGCGGGAGAGGCGGTTTCTTGGACTGTAAAAAGCCTTTCAACAGACTGACGCTCACCATAACCTCGCGGCCAAAGACAAGCCAACGTCGGCGACACGCGAATCCGACGGTGCGACGATTCGGAAGGAAGGCACGATCTCATCCACCAACCACGGGCGACTGGTGGTGCTTCCTTACGTCAAGGAAAACGGCGTGTGTGACGGCGATCTGATGATCAGCCTGTTCGGCGAACTGCCCTACGAATGAGACCTGCCCCTATGACAGGATTTGATGCAGCAGTCTTTGTTGTTGCAGGGAGAGCTTGTGTAGGCTCTATTCGCCGTGAAATCCGGGGGGTGTATCAGTGTCGGATACTGAAAGATCTGTTTTCCAAAGTGACTTGCCGCTGAAGGAGAAACTCGACCGCGCAAGGACGGAGCTACTGGACCTGTCCGCCCGCAATCGTCTTCTCAATGTGCCGCGGTTCTCCAAAAGCGCGAAGACAATAGACGTGGTCGACGAGCGCACCTCCGAAATTTACAGGCTGCTGGTGAATGAAGGAAAGGCTTTCACCTTTCTGGCGGGCAAGCCTGACAGGCCGAAGTCGGGCCAGGAGGAGCCCGACTTGCCGGATGACGACGTCGACTATTCGCCGGTAGTGCTTCCGCAGCCGGGAGATGACGACCTCGACGAGCGCGGCATCACCAAGCGGCACTTGGATACCAACCTGCAGACGCGGATGACACCCACCGGCCTTCAACGGCGGCTCCTCGACCTCTACTACGATGCCCGAACGCTCGAGGAAGAGCAGGGCGTCAATATCCTCTTCCTTGCGCTCGGCATGCTGAAATGGGTGGACCCTATCAACAAGGAGAACATCCGTCACGCGCCTCTCATACTGGTGCCGGTGCGGCTCGAACGAGGAGCGGCCGGCGAGAGGTTCCGCCTGAAAGCCAGACCCGAGGACCATACGGCCAACCTTTCTCTCGAGGCCTACCTCGACCGGCTGCATAAGCTCGCATTACCTGCTTTCGAAGCGGGTGAGGATTTCGATCCGGCAGGCTACCTTGATGCGGTCGCGGACGCTGTCTCCACAAAGGTGGGATGGGAAGTGCTCCGCGACGACGTCGTGTTGGGCTTCTTCTCCTTCGCGAAATTTCTGATGTATCGTGACCTCGATCCGGATAACTGGCCGGATGGCACCCAGATCGTCGACCAGGAGAAGATCCGCGCTCTTCTTTCAGATGGCTTTGAAACGCGAGAGCCGCTGACATCAGATGACGTTGCGATCGATCCCTACATCTCGCCCGCCGAGATGCTGCACATCGTCGACAGCGACAGCTCGCAGACCCTTGCCATCCACGATGTGAGGAATGGCCGCGACCTCGTGATTCAGGGCCCGCCGGGAACGGGTAAGTCTCAAACCATTGCGAACGTCATTGCTTCGGCCGTCGCGGACGGGAAGACAGTGCTGTTCGTCGCCGAGAAAATGGCGGCGCTGGAGGTGGTGAAGCGGCGGCTTGACCACGCCGGGGCGGGAGACACATGCCTTGAACTCCACAGCAACAAGGCAAACAAGCGCATGATGCTGGAGGAGCTGCGCCGTATTTGGCACCTAGGATCGCCTCGGGGACAATTTCCTTCTTCGCTGGCCGATCGGCTGCTTGAAGCGCGCGACAAAGTGAACGCCCATGCTGCCCGCATGCACGTGCCGCATCGGCCGTCCGGGCTCACCCCCTACCAGGTTTTTGGCCAGTTGACCCGGCTGAGACAGCAGCGGCAGCGGCCTGTTGATATTCAGCTTGACGGCTCCACTGACTGGCCCGCCGACGGCGTGTCTATGCGTAGGCGGCTGCTCGATGAGGTTTCCCAGCGGATCGACGAGATCGGCTTGCCGATCCATCATCCCTGGCGAGGAGTGGCCCTCGAGGTCGTCCTTCCGACCACCGTCGAGAGACTGGTCCCGCGCATTGAATCCTTGCTGGCGCGGGTGAAGGCTCTCCAGGAACAGTTAATGGCTGTCGCACAAGAGATCGAGTCGGAGCCTCCGCAGGTCCTCCGCGACAGCGGACCGATCTTGGATCGTGCGGAGCTTATCGCAGCAGCGCCTACGCTCGCCGCTGAAGCGCTGGCGTCACCTTCCTGGGATAACAGGGCGAAAGACATCTCGTCTCTGATATGGACGGGTGCCGACTTCGCACGCAGATCCGTGGAACTCTCCGAACACCTTGTATCAGGGGCGGTCGACATGCCCATCGACGGGCTTGAAACGGAGTTGGCAAAGCTTCCTGCGGAGTTTCCCAAAGAAGGATTCGTCCGCGCGCGACAGCTCACCATCCTTCTGCCGCGTCTCAGGGACGAGGCTGAACGGCTGAATCAGGAGCTGGGAGGGACATCATTGCCGGACACCCTGGCAGGACTCTTCAGGCTGCTGGCGACCGGGGAGCGCGTCGCGGCCGCGCCCGACGCTAGTCCGGAGGCGTTCGCCGCCACCGTCTGGGATTCCGGACTTGAGCAGGCGGGCGACCTCGCGGACGGTGTCGCGACGCTCGAGTCGGCTCGCGCCGAACTCCAGGGACTGGTCATGGACGCCGCGTGGACCATGGACGTTGCCGCGGCACGGCAGGCGCTCGCCACCCACACGGGAATCCTGGAGGGCCTTGAACAGCGAGTACCGTCGAGCGAAAGCGCTCACGCGGTCCATCACCGTTAATGCCAATACGCCTTCGGCGGACCTGATCCGGCTGTTGGACGTTCTGATGAAGGGACAAGCGGCCGCTGCAAAGATTCGTGAAGGCGACACCTTTGGCCGATCGGCCTTCGGGGCTGACTGGCGTGGCGATCGGTCGCCTTCTGCGCCGCTGCTGGCATTGGTGGAGTGGATGGGAACGCTAAGGGGGCTGGGCGCGGAACCTCGGCTCATCGCGGGGCGGTTGGCGGAGCGTTCTGAGGCCGGCGCCCGCGCAGAGCGGGTCCGCAAGGTCATCGAAATCGGCAGACCAATCATCGAAGGCTTCTGGAGCGATCTCGGGCATCTCGCGTCGTCTGTGCTGGGCGACGTTGCTTCAGTCGAGCGCGCCGCGCTCCATCTGCTGGAGGCGAAGGCGAAAGCTGTAACCCTGGCAGATGAACTCTCGCGGGAAGTCCTCACTTCGACTCCGGATCTGATTGCCGATCGATTGGAACTCGTCGGCCGCCTAGGGCGGCTGCAGGAGCTTGCCGGGGCAATCGACGCGGCCCAGACTCTCGGGGAGACCGCATTCGGCTCGACGTGGGCAAGGCGCATGTCTGACTGGACCGCGTTAGCGGATGGCGAGCTGTGGGTCCGGCAGAACGGCGAACTACGACATCTCGCGGCGCGATTGCCAGGACGAGTGGAGATCGCGGCTTCGGCGCAGGCGGCGCACGTAGCGGCAAAGAGAGTGGCCAGTGAATTTGCGGCGCTTGCGGGAGACCTGAAGGCCGACGCGGTTTCGCTATTCGGAGCGCAAGACTTCTCCGAGATCGAGATGACTGAGGCCATTTCCAGGCTAGGCTCCTGGCTTGATCACCAGGAACAGCTGTCGAAATGGGTTGCTTATCGGGAGCGATCCGACAGCGCGCAAAAAGCAGGGCTGGCTGAGTTGGTAGATGCCCTCGCTCAAGGCAGAGTGGCCACCGGAGCGGCGCGCTCGACGTTCGAAATGGCCTATTACGAAAAGATTCTCACGGCAATGGCGACGGAGGAGCCTGAGCTGGCGAGATTCGACGGAGAACTGCACTCCAGGGCCGTGCGCGACTTCGCGGATCTGGACCGGCAGCGGATCAAGGCTGCTGCAATTGAAGTTGTCACCGCTCATCATCGCAGGATTCCTCCGCGGGACGGCGGCGCTGGACCGGTCGGGCTACTGCGTTCGGAGATGGCGCGCAAGCGCGGTCATATGCCTATCCGGCAGCTGATGCAGAAGGCAGGTCCTGCAATTCAGGCGCTTAAGCCGGTATTCATGATGAGCCCACTCTCCGTCGCGCAGTTCCTGTCGCCTGGGAGGATGTCTTTCGATCTGCTGGTGATGGACGAAGCTTCCCAGATCCAGCCAGTCGACGCACTCGGCGCGATTGCCCGGGCTAAGCAGGTCGTGGTCGTCGGTGACGAACGCCAGCTGCCTCCCACCACCTTCTTCGCCAAGATGACAGGCTCCCAGTCCGAGGATGAGGACGGCGAAGGCGCGCAGGTCGCCGATATCGAGAGCATCCTTGGCCTGTTCACGGCGCGGGGCTTGCCGCAGCGGATGCTGCGCTGGCACTACCGGAGTCGCCATCAGTCTCTGATCGCTGTCTCGAACAGCCAGTTCTACGAGAACCGGCTCTTCATCGTGCCCAGCCCCTACACGCAGGAGGCTGGGATGGGCTTGCAGTTCCACCATGTACCGGACGGGGTTTTCAACTCCGGCGGGGCCGGCACAAATCCTGTGGAGGCCCGAACCGTGGCCGAGGCTATCATCCACCACGCGAAGGTAAATCCGCACGAGTCTCTCGGCGTCGCAACCTTCTCAGTCAGCCAGCGCCGCGCGATCCAGGACGAGGTTGAGGCGTTGCGCCGACTGAACCCCGATACCGAAGAATTCTTCCATGCCCATCCTAGCGAGCCGTTCTTCGTGAAGAACCTGGAGAACGTTCAGGGCGACGAACGCGACGTCATCATGATCTCGGTGGGATACGCAAAGAATGCTCAGGGCTACATGGCCATGCGCTTTGGACCCCTCGGAGCGGAGGGCGGCGAGCGCCGGCTGAACGTCCTCATAAGCCGTGCTAAGCGCCGCTGCGAGGTCTTCGCTTCGATCACGGACGAGGACATCGACCTGGAACGAGGCAAAGGTAAGGGCGTATTCGCCTTCAAGCTATTCCTGCACTACGCGAGGACGGGGAGGCTTTCGCTTGCCATTACCGCCGCCAGGGAGATGGACTCAATCTTCGAGGAGCAAGTCGCCAACGCCCTGATCGAGAAAGGCTACCAAGTTCATGCCCAGGTCGGAATCGCAGGCTTCTTTATAGACCTAGCAATCGCTGATCCGGAGCGGCCGGGCCGATACATACTCGGTATTGAATGCGACGGCATGGGATACCACTCTTCACGCTCGGCCAGGGACCGCGACCGTCTTAGGCAGGCGGTCCTCGAGGATCATGGCTGGATCATCCACCGCATCTGGAGCCCTGACTGGTTCCAGCGCCCGCGCGAGCAGCTTGAGAGGACTGTAGCTGCCATCGAAGCCGCGAGGAAAGAACTCGACGCGCGGGCCGAGCTAGGCTTCCAAAGGCAGCGGGCGGTGCCGGTCAAAGTCGTCACCCTCGACCGTGGTGACGTGACGGAGATCGGTTTGGCGGACGCATCGGAATTCGATGAGCCGCATCGAACTTACGTGGAAACCGAGCTGAAGCGGCCCGGCCCCCTTGAGCTCCATGAAACACCAACTGGCTTGATGGCCGGGCTCGTCGAACAGGTGGTAGCGACGGAAGCGCCAATCCATCTTGATGAAGTGGTCTCTCGAATCCGCGATGCCTGGGGACTTCAGCGCGCGGGCGGAAGGATTCAGGATGCTGTTGAGCGAGGAATAATCGTGGCCGAGAGCCGCGGCGCCCTGGTTCGACGCGGACAGTTTTGCTTCAAACCAGGCGCAACGATCTCTCTGCGAAATCGAAGTCAGGTGACATCTCCGGGCTTGCGGAAACCGGAAACGATCGCCCAAGAGGAGATCGCTGATGGCGTCGTCGAGATTGTGAAGTCCAATCTTGGAGCGACCGAAGACGAGATTGCCACAAGGGTAGCCCGGATGCTTGGGTTCAAAGCCACAAGTGCTCAGTTGAGATCTGTGATCTCTGCTGCCGTCTCGGAACTCGTTAATCGAGGCACTCTGCGGTCTCAGGACGGGCTACTCGTCTCTGATGGCTCGTTTGCTTCGACGAACTGATGCGGACTCTGTCGAGTGAGATAAACGCCGAAGTGGTGGTGGCGATCGACCACCTTCTCGATTGACACTCCAAGACAATTCCCGTGTCCGTCATGTGGCTAATCGATGAAGTGCGTCAGAATGTGGGATCGCTGATGTCCACGGACGCCTTGGAGATGCTAGCAGTTGAAATGGCAACTGCTCGGCACCTGTCAACCGTCCTAGATCGGAGACCTAAGTCAGCCGAGTTCGTGCCACTTCCCGTTGAATAGTTAACCCGTCCTTCAGTGGGCTTGTATAGGCTTCCGCTGCGAAGAAGCATGGGAAGCAAGCTGACCGGTCTATGGCCCTAGAGAAAAAAGACGCGCTGGAGGCCGGAATCCTTCAGGATCAGCTTGCTGACCTGAGGGCCGGTCTCTTCGTGTCAATGCCGATAAGCACTATCCTATCAGGCCTAATTTTGACGGTGCAGGCTCTTTCTGGCGGCGGCTTTGCCGCCGCAATCTGGTTCTTGGTTGTCAATGCGATAAATGCCGCCCGGCTTGCACTCGCCCGTTATCAGCTAAAACTTAGAGAGACGGGGCACCAGGACGATCAAACAGGGAATTCGCAGCGGCTGCGCTGGTTTGGCATCCTTGCTCTTCTGGCAGGGTTTGCCTGGTCCTTTCTTGCCGTCCTTACTGTCGGCTACACGACACCCCAAGCGCCGCTGCATTTGATCATTCTGGCGGGCATTTCAGCTGGTGCGGTTACATACGGCAGTGCATATGCCGCGGCAGCGATCAACTTCATCACACCGCCGCTCCTCGTCACGGTGGGGTGCTTGTCGGCGAAAGGCAACTTTGAAGATTACATTCTGGCTTTTGCCGTTCTGCTGTTCATGGGCGGCTTGGTTCGAAGCTCTTTTGTAGGGCAGGCCCGCTTCCGCGAAGCAAGCCGCCTGAGACATGAGGCGGAGCGGCTTGCGGCGGAAATGGAGCGCAATTCCAGGGAGGACCCCCTGACGGGCCTTCTCAACAGACGGGGCCTCGCACACGCAATCGATCAGCTCGGAGAACACACACGGACCGTTCGTGGCAATGCTGATTGATCTAGACGGCTTCAAATCTGTCAACGACACCTACGGTCACAGGACCGGTGATGAACTGCTCGCCATGATCGCCCGCCGGATAGAGGAGGAAGCGCCGGGAGGCTCAACGCTCGCCCGCATTGGCGGCGATGAATTCGTACTGTTTTTTCCCTCACTGAGGGATTCGCTTTCTCCCAGTAACCTCGCATCCAATATCATAGCTAAAATTGCCAGCCCTTATCCTGAGGTCGCATCCGTCCGGATCGGTGCATCCATAGGAATACACCTCGCTGAAAGGCCGAGGCTGACGGAAACGTTGCTGCGGGCGGATGTCGCCCTTTACACGGCTAAGCGTCGTGGCAGGAACGAATTTTGCCTGTTCGATGGCGAACTCGACAGGGAACTGCAACGCCGCCAAGCGATCGAACGCGACCTTCATTCGGCGATGGAGACAAGGAGCTTAGGTCCATGGTTTCAGTCCATAGTAAGACTCGACACCGAGGCCGTGGTCGGCTTTGAAGCCTTGCTAAGGTGGACCCATCCACTTCATGGTGCCATTTCTCCACCCGAAATCATCACAGCCGCCCGCGAAACCGGAATGCTTCAGTTGCTAACCCAAACGGTATTCGCCGACTGTTGTGCTCTTATCGAGGGCCTGGTGAAAGCTGACTGCCGTGATGTTCGTGTGGCGATGAATGTTTCACCGCGCGAGCTCGAAGCCGGCGATATCGACGATATGATTCTGAATGGTCTGGCGGCAAAAGGCCTCCCTGCACCAATGTTCGAAATCGAGATTACCGAAGAATCCCCAGTGGACCCGGACAGAGTGGATGAAAAGCTCGGACGCCTTTCACATGCTGGCATTTCCATCGCGCTCGATGACTTCGGCACCGGCTTTTCCACGTTGGCATCGCTCAAGGACAGTCGAATAGGCAAGGTGAAAATAGACCAGGGCTTTGTTCGTGGCTTAGCCAAGTCCCGAGAAGACCGACTGCTTGTCAAAACGGTGATCGATCTTGGTCGGGCGCTCGGCATCGAGGTCATGGCCGAGGGTGTCGAAGCGGAGGCGGATCGGCAAGTGCTGCGCGAGCTTGGCTGCAGAACCGCTCAGGGCTTCCTATTCTCCAAGGCGGTGCCTCTGAGCCAAGCGCTTGAATTGGCAGCTAAGCAGCACGTGAAGCAGTTGTGACCGGCACCCGCCATCGCTCACTGCGTCGAGGAGGGCGTCAAAGGACCAGATGGGTGAGGATAGGACATGGAGGGAATGGGACCCATTGGTGACTGGCGTGCCACGAGCGCAAAGTAGTGTCGCTCAGAGGCGGAACGGAGCGAACTGCCTATGTGGCTGTTTCAAAACACATTTTCGATACGAAAAGAGCCGCCGATACCAACATAAATACCAACAGAATTTTTCTGTGGATTGGTTCGGTTCCCAATACTCATTGGTAAGAGCCCGTCTCAAAAGGTTTTGGATCGGTGGGCTTTAAAGCTGCTCGCTGGCTTCGGCACGGCATTCGATTCAGAACAAAGGCCGGCCCCAGGCCCAAGACCAAGGTATCTCCATCGACGCGGCCCAGAATGAGCGATTGGCTCCAGTGCAGATCCGGCGTGCCGTCGCCGCGGTCAGGCGCTTCGTATATCCGGTGGGGTCCAGCCTTCAGACATCGCAGAACCAGCATTGACCATCTCCTCGAACCTCACAAGCCAAGGATCGCGCGCCCTTTATCAGTGAGCCGATGATTTGGCCCTTCGGTGCAATATCCTTCTCTGCTGAGGGACTTCAGGCAGGTCTTTACCCATGTCTCTGACGTGCGTGGTCTTAGCCCGGCGAGCATCTCAAGGACTTCGCGCTCTTGCGGGAAAATGTAGTTCACAGCAGGCGTTTTCCTTTCGTGCTGCCGAGACATATAACCGAAGCCGTCCTGCAGATTGCCTAGCGCGCAGCAGCAGGTCCGGAGGGCAGTCCTGGTGCCTATCACCCCGGCAGCCGCCGGCCAGAAGCGTCGAGCGTATCAATTTGCGTGGGGAGCTCCGCGCCGATCGGCACGATAACGCCTTGAACCTCAGTGGCGGGTGGGATCACGCCGTGGCGCCGGTTCATACTCGGGCATTCGACGCCGAGCAATAGTGTTTGTCGTAATCTACGACCCCACTCTAGTGCCTGTGCCTGTCTTGCAACCTGGATCGCGATTGGCTGCGGCTGCCTTTCGGCACGGGCGCAAGGCGGCTGCTAGGGACGCGGGTACAGTATCGAAGACTTAGGAGTTCAGCCGGTCCCAGTTGTAGTTATCCCGCGCCTGGTACCCACATTTGAGGCATGTCGCATACAACCCCGTCGTGACCGCGTCTTCCGTCTTTAGCCAGTTGTCCTTATCGACCTCGGCGACGCCGCCGGCCGCTTCGAGGACTGGATCATAAGGATCGACAGGCTGATCGAAAAGCACCGGCGCAAGCACAAGCTCCGGCCCCTGCTCGAAGCGCTGCGGCCGGGCGCAGAGACGCTCTGACGACGATCACCGTTGCGACGCTGTTCTATTCCAGCTGGTAGCCAGGGCCCGATAGCCGGCCGCCTGGCGGCCATGCGTGCCAGCACCGGCACGGCGGCATCGACATAATCGTAGACAAGAACTTGCGCCTTGCCCTGGTGTTCACGATGGAGCCGTCCGACATATTGGGCGAGCGTTCCATTCCACGCGATCGGCATCGTCAGGAACAGCGTATCGAGGCGCCGTATCGTCGAAACCCTCGCCGAGATAGCGTCCTGTCGCCAGAATGAGGCGCTCCTGATCGTCCGGCGCCCGAAGGGTCGCCGTTTCTTGGCAGTGACCGCTTAACTGGCCGGGAGTATCGCGGTCGTCTCACCTGACATACCTTGATGTGTCAACTCCCCGAGAAAGCGGCTGAACGGAACAATGTCATGATGGACGCTGGCCCGCTCGAGAGCGGCCATATAGTCGGCGCGGCGTTGAACGGGAATGACAGTCCAAGGATAACCGCCGGCCGCCATCATGACGTTCATCAAGAACCGCCCCATGCGACCGTTCCCATCCATGTAGGGGTGGATGTACACGAACATGAAATGGCCGAGGACGACGCGCACCGCCGGCTCCTGCTCCGCTTCGAGCATCTCGAAAAAGACCGGCATCGCATCCCGCACGGCATTGGGCGGTAGAGGGACATGCATGGAATTTCGGATGAACACGCGCTCGCTGCGGTAGCCCGCGAGATCGCCGGGCTTGACGATACCGGCGGTGACGCTGGGTGCGAATAGTTCGCGGTACCACCCTCCATGGTCCTCATCGACTACGCGGCCAGGGTTTTCATTCGCCAAGACAGACGCCACGCTGCGTTTTACCGCTTCGAAGGCTTGGTAGTAGCCGCGCGCCGCGAGCGCATCGCGATGCTCGCCGTCTTGCGGATTCATATCCGGATTCCAGGTGCCGCTGCGCACTCGATCGATCAGCTCGGGGTTGACCCGATAGCCTTCGATCGAAAGCGAATGATAAGCGTCGGTCACATAGACGTCATCAACGCGCCGGAGGTAGGCGCCGGCGTCATTTGGGCGTCCGGGCGCCGCCGGAAAATTCTCGATGACGGCACCGCGCATCTCCTGCCACATGAGCCTGATCCGTCCGGCATAGGGTGACGTCTCGCGGCGCGGCAAGGACAACTCCAGCCGTGTATCGAACGGATCGGTTTCGCGAACCGTGTAATCGGCAGCCTGCATGCTGCGGACAATGTCGTCCGCGATCCGCTCGCGGCCGATATTACGGAATGCGCCCGCGAGCCGGCCGGCTATTGTGCTGTGACCTCCTTCGAGAAGTCGCGTGAGAATTTCCGATGCATCCGAGAACATCGCCAACGCTGTCCGCGCGTCGGTCGGTTTTTGCGCGAAGAAAGCGGGTGAGGCTTCGATGAGCGCCGCCGGTAAGGCGTAGAGGCGAAGACCGTCTGTTTCGGCAATGTCGCGTGCAGCCGGCATGCTGGCCCGGATGTCGAAGATCGACGTGCCGTGCAGAAGGGCAGTGGGTTTATTGCCTCCGGCGGGGGACCGCACCAGCAATTGTCCCGGGACCGTGCGATTGCCTGCATGAAAGGACAAGGAGGGTTCAGGCGCGATACACCAGTCTTTGCCGAAGCGATCACTCAAATAGCTGGCGCAAAAATCCCAAAACGAAGCGTACCAGCCGGTGGTCTCGCCTTGGCGCTGGTGGGGATTGGCCGGAATATACCAGCCTTTCATGACTTCTTGCAAGAAGCCGCTTTTGAGGAGCCGTTCGCGATGGGTGCGTGATAGATCACTCGAACGGATGGCGACGATCCGCTGATCCTGCAGTTCCTTCAGCGCGGCGAGCGACTCGGCCAATTTCTTATGGGGCGGTGCCATTTTGCACGGTCCTTAGGTTTTTACGCTGCGCTCTTATTAGGGAATTGAGCTGCGCGCTTATTAGGTTATTATGTTGCACCAGTGTTAGGGTATTGTGCAATAGGCTATTCAAACGGTTGCCGGACGCACTCTGTGGCATGCGCCCACCGAACCCGCTGATCTCGGTTTCGGCCATGTCGATGCCGACGAACAGCGCATTGATAGATGCCATAGCCGGCTAATTCTAAACGGCAAAAACCAGCGTGGAATTCGTCAAAGAGCGGCAGGCAATCAGGACCTTGATCGGCGGCGACGACGATAATGACCAAGGTCACGAGCACGACAATCATGCCGACGATGTCGGCGCCGACGTTGCCAATGACGATGATGCCGATCATGCTGTCGCTGATGCGCCCATCGTGCTGGTGCTCATGCCGATCACCGCGCTGATCGTGATTGCACTCTGACCCGAAAAGCGAAACACATCAACAACCCGGAACCCTAAACACGTCGGGCACAGGGCAAGATGATTTTCGGCCAGCTCGGCGGATGATGACTGGAGAAGCTCCGGTGCCTCGAAGTACGGGGTCCCATCCTCCAGTCGAAACGGCATCCCGAGATGACATGCTTGGCAAATTATCTCGCCATCGGGTTTTGTATAAAGGTCCCGCAAATAGGGACGGGCGAGCTGCCGCACTTCCTTGTCCGTCGCGCGCACGCTTCGGCTGCGCGATTCATATGCTTTTGGTAGGCGCCGCACTCGCGCGTTCCGCTCTTCTCACCGCGCCGCGCAGGATTAGGGGCTTCGCGTTCAGGAAACCGCGGCGTCCTAAATGCCCTGCTGGCTATTCGTGCAGCATTTCGCTGCCAAGCATCTTGCGCTCACCGGGGCGTCCACAGATGTCCCAATATAATGCACTAGGGCCAGTTTGCCGTTGCGAAAACGGGAGCGAACGATGCAGGGCTTCCGATCACCGGAAACCCTTCAGCGCTTCGTCTCGATCTTCTCCGCCCCTGCGCAACCTCTTCGTTCCACCTCGCTCAAGACACTCCGCGTTTCAGATCCATCTTCACCGTCTGAACGCAAGAGGAGTGGAAGGCCGTGACTGCGCGCTCTGCTGACAGCAGCGCACACCGCTTCAGCGCGTTCACACGCAGACAACGTGACAGCGTCACGCAATATTAGCGGATTTGCCATCCTGTTGGAAATCCGACATCGTCGGAAATCCGACATTGATCGGATAGGAGCCGCCTCGCGGCGGTGCCCCTCCCCACCACCGGGCATACGGGTCACGACCACGACGGTTCGACCGAATTAAGCTTGGGCGGAGACATAGAGGCGAGGAAGACCGAGCTCGTCGAAGTAGTGGTCCCGCAGAGCCTGTTGGACCGCCGGGGTCCAGACATGCGCCAGAACCCCGTTGGCGAACCGGCGGCAACCGCAGCACTCGCGGCGGCGGACCTCGGCAAGCCGGCGACTGAAGGCGGCGGGCTCCGTCAGATCGGCGATCTCGCCGAAGAAGTTGAGCTGCCCGCTTTTATAGGCGGCCTTCCAGGAAGAGGCCGCTCGAAGCGGCGCTTGCCGGGGCTGGATACCGGTGGACTGGGCGCGAAGTCTGCGGTGCTGCAGCATATGATCCGCTCCTTCGATCCCTGTATGGACTACACCGCGCATTGAGATGCAGTTTGCGCCGCGCGGCGGCGGTAAGACAGTTTTCGGCGGTGAAAGCCGACTTTCCGGCCCCCCCTTTCGCCATGCCGACCGCCCACCGAGCGGCCGTTTTAAAAAATACGCCATACATTTCAAATCTGTAGCAAAAAAATGGTCGAAAAGATGTAAATTGGTCCGCTTCTTGCCGCAAGCATTTCTGACAGAGCCCGGCGTCCATCCGGGCGATGCGATGGGGGATGAAATTGCTGGAGTAGCAACATGGCAGCTGCCGAAACCTTATATGACGTCATTCGTCGCCAAGGGATCACCCGGCGCAATTTCACCAAGTTCTGCAGCCTGACGGCCGCGAGCCTCGGTTTCGGCCCGGGTGCCGCCACAGCGATGGCTGAAGCACTCGAGACCAAGGAACGCGTTCCCGTCATCTGGATGCATGGGCTCGAATGCACCTGCTGTTCGGAGAGCTTCATCCGCTCGGCCCATCCGCTCGTCAAAGACGTCGTGCTGTCGATGATCTCGCTCGACTACGACGATACGATCATGGCGGCCGCCGGCCATCAAGCGGAGGCGATACTCAAAGAGACGAAGGAGAAGTACAAGGGCAAGTACATCCTCGCCGTCGAGGGCAATCCGCCGCTCAACGAGGACGGCATGTTCTGCATCGACGGCGGAAAACCCTTCGTTGAGAAGCTGAAGTGGATGGCCGAGGATGCCATGGCGATTATCGCCTGGGGCGCCTGCGCCTCTTGGGGCTGCGTCCAGGCGGCCAAGCCGAACCCGACCCAGGCGACACCGATCGACAAGGTCATCCTCGACAAGCCGATCATTAAGGTACCAGGCTGTCCCCCGATCGCGGAGGTGATGACCGGGGTCGTCACCTTCATCACGACCTTCGGCAGGCTGCCGGAACTCGACCGGCAGGGCCGGCCCAAGATGTTCTATTCGCAGCGCATCCACGACAAGTGCTACCGCCGACCGCATTTCGATGCCGGCCAGTTTGTTGAGGAATGGGACGATGAGGGCGCACGCAAGGGCTCCTGTCTCTACAAGATGGGCTGCAAGGGCCCGACCACCTACAATGCCTGCTCTACCGTGCGCTGGAACGGTGGCGTTTCCTTCCCGATCCAGTCAGGCCACGGCTGCATCGGCTGCTCGGAAGACGGCTTCTGGGACAACGGCAGCTTCTATGACCGGCTGACGAACCTCCACCAGTTCGGCGTCGAGGCCAACGCCGACAAGGTCGGCATGACCGCCGCCGGCATCGTGGGTGGCGCAATCGCCGCCCATGCCGCGGTGACCGCCTTCGAGCGCGTGACCACCAAGCGCGAAAAAGCCGACGCATCATAATCACTCTCGGGGAGGAACAGCATCGTGACAATTCAAACACCCAACGGCTTCACACTGGACAATTCGGGCAAGCGCATCGTCGTCGATCCCGTCACCCGCATCGAGGGACATATGCGGGTGGAGGTCAATGTCGACGAGAACAACATCATCCGGAATGCGGTCTCGACCGGCACCATGTGGCGCGGCATCGAAGTCATCCTAAAGAACCGCGACCCCCGCGACGCATGGGCCTTCACGGAGCGCATCTGCGGCGTCTGCACCGGCACGCATGCGCTGACCTCTGTACGCGCGGTCGAGAATGCGCTCGGCATCACCATCCCGGACAATGCCAATTCGATCCGCAACCTGATGCAGCTGGCGCTGCAGGTTCATGACCATATCGTGCACTTCTACCATCTTCATGCGCTCGACTGGGTGGACGTGATCTCTGCGATCTCGGCCGATCCGAAGGCGACCTCGGCGCTCGCGCAGTCCGTGTCCGACTGGCCGCTTTCCTCTCCAGGCTATTTCAAAGACATCCAGACCCGGCTCAGGAAATTCGTCGAGTCAGGCCAGCTCGGACCCTTCAAGAACGGCTATTGGGGCAATGCATCCTACAAGCTGCCGCCGGAGGCCAATCTCATGGCGGTGGCGCATTATCTGGAGGCGCTCGACTTCCAGAAGGAGATCGTCAAGATCCACACGATCTTCGGTGGCAAGAACCCGCATCCAAACTGGCTGGTTGGCGGGGTACCCTGTCCGATCAATATCGACGGTACTGGTGCGGTCGGCGCGATCAACATGGAGCGGCTTAACATGGTCACCTCGATCATCGACCAGATTATCGAGTTCAATGACAAGGTATACGTTCCCGACATCATGGCGATCGGCTCCTTCTACAAGGACTGGCTCTATGGAGGCGGTCTGTCGGGCAAGAACGTGCTAGCCTATGGCGACGTACCCGAGCACGTCAACGACTACTCCGAGGCAAGCCTGAAGCTGCCGCGCGGCGCGATCATCAATGGCAATCTCGCCGAAGTGCTGCCGGTCGACCATGAGGATCCCGAGCAGATCCAGGAATTCGTTACCCATTCTTGGTACGAATATCCCGACGAGACAAAGGGCCTGCATCCCTGGGACGGGGTTACCGAGCCACACTACGAACTCGGCCCCAACGCCAAGGGGACGAAGACCAATATCGAGCAGCTCGACGAGGCCGCTAAATATTCCTGGATCAAGGCGCCGCGCTGGCGCGGCCATGCCATGGAGGTCGGGCCGCTCGCCCGCTGGGTCGTCGGCTACGCCCAGAACAAGGCGGAGTTCAAGGACCCGGTCGAAAAGGTGCTCAAGGACCTCGGCCTTCCGGTTTCAGCCCTCTTCTCGACACTCGGCCGCACGGCAGCCCGTGCGCTCGAATCGAGCTGGGCCGGCCACCAGATGCGCTATTTCCGGAACAAGCTGATTGCCAATATTAGGGCCGGCGACTTCTCGACGGCCCATGTCGACAAGTGGAAGCCGGAAACCTGGCCCAAGGAGGTCAAGGGCGTCGGCTTTACCGAGGCCCCGCGCGGCGCGCTCGCGCACTGGATCAAAATCAAGGACGGCAAGATCGACAACTACCAGTGCGTCGTGCCCACCACATGGAACGGCAGCCCTCGCGATCCGGCAGGAAATATCGGCGCCTTCGAGGCTTCGTTGATGGATACGCCGATGTCAGACCCCACCCAACCTCTCGAAATCCTAAGGACCATCCATTCCTTCGATCCGTGCCTAGCATGCTCGACGCATGTCATGAGCCCGGACGGTCAGGAAATGGCCAAGGTCCAGGTCCGGTGAGGAGGATAAGTCATGACTATCCATGAAACTCTCGCAGCCGCCGACGCCCACGGTGAAAAGGCCGTCGAGCGCCAGAGCATCTATGTTTACGAAGCCCCGGTGCGCATCTGGCACTGGGTCAACGCCGTCTCGATCCTGACGCTCGCGCTAACCGGCTATTTCATCGGCTCGCCGCTGCCTTCCGTGCCGGGCGAGGCCATCGCCAATTTCCTGATGGGGTATATCCGCTTCATCCACTTCGCGGCGGGGCAGGTCCTTGCCGTGTTCCTTATCCTCAGGGTCTACTGGGCCTTTGTCGGCAATATTCATGCCCGCCAGATCTTCTATGTGCCCTTCTGGAGCGGCCGCTTCTGGAAGGAATGGCTGCATGAGTTGCGGTGGTACACGTTCTTGGCCCGGCAGCCGAAGTATGTCGGCCACAACCCGCTTTCCCAGTTCACCATGTTCCTGATGTTCACCGTGCCGCTCTTCTTCATGGTAATCACCGGCTTTGCGCTCTATAGCGAGGGTGCCGGCCGCGACGGCTGGGAATATGCGCTCTTCGGCTGGGTGTTCTCGATCTGGCCCAACAGCCAGGACATCCACACATTCCACCATCTCGGCATGTGGGTAATCCTCGTCTTCGTCATGGTTCACATTTATGTGGCGATCCGCGAGGACATTATGAGCCGACAGAGCATCATCTCGTCGATGATTTCCGGCGAACGGCTCGTCAAGGACAGGGAGGACTAGATGGTCGCCCCAAATCCCTTGGCCTCTTCGCCTTCCCCGCGGATTCTCGTGCTTGGCATAGGCAATATCCTCTGGGCCGATGAAGGCTTCGGCGTGCGCGCGGTGGAAACCTTCCACAAGGCGTATCGGATGCCTGACAACGTCACCGTCCTCGATGGCGGCACGCAGGGGCTCTATCTCGTGCAGTTCGTCAATGAACACGATCGTTTGATCGTGTTCGACGCCATCGACTACGGCCTCGAGCCGGGCACGATGAAGATCGCGGAAGACGACGAGGTGCCGAAATTTACTGGCGCCAAGAAGATGAGCCTGCATCAGACCGGCTTCCAGGAGGTGCTGAGCGCCGCTGATCTCATGGGGCACTATCCCGATCGGCTGGTTCTCATCGGGTGCCAGCCGCTAGATCTCGAGGACTGGGGCAGCCCGCTGACGACGCCTGTCAAGGCAGTCATACCGCGCGCAATCGAAACGGCAGTGGGAATACTGCGGGACTGGGGCGTCGTCGTCACTGCGCGACCGGAAGGGGCCGCGGTTCCGCCACTACTTGAAAACGACATCGATTTTGAACGTTACGAGCGCCGAGCCGAATCGGCCGCATTGCGCTATTGAGGAGGATATCATGAATTTCCGTAGGGTTGCGGCGACGCTCGTCGCGATGGCGCTACCGGACATCGCCCACGCGCATGTCGGCCTTCACACCGACGGCGTGCTTGCCGGCTTCAGCCATCCGTTCAGTGGTCTCGATCATATCCTGGCGATGGTCGCGGTCGGCTTCTGGGCCTTGACGCTGGCGTAAAGCCCGATGGATCCTTCCCTTGGCCTTCGTGACGGTCATGGCGGTGGGCGGCGGCCTGGGTATTTACGGCCTCGCTTTTCCAATGGTGGAAACCGGGATCGCGCTGACCGTCGCGCTGCTCGGTCTGCTGGTTGCTTTCGAAGTGAAGGGTTCAACGTCGGTCGCGGGCGACGGTGGTTGGAACATGCGCGCTCTTCCATGGCCACGCCCATGGCACCGAACTTCCGGCGATGGCGCATGCGGGCGGCTATGTGGCGGGCTTCATGGCTGCCACGGTCATCCTGCATCTCACCGGTTTCGGGCTGGCCTTGTTGAGGTTCGGCAACGCCCAGCGAGTTGCCGCGCGGACCGCCGGCGTGGCCATTGCCCTTGCCGGTGCGGTCCAGCTGGCCGGTTGAACTTCTCCCAGGGCTGAGGCCGGTCGGGGTCGTGTGGGCACCCTGCGCACCGCGGCTCCCGATTTCATGAGATCTGGACGACGGAAGGAGGAGCATCATGTGCATCGGCATTCCCATGCGGGCCGTCGCCGGCAATGAGTTCGTCGCGCACTGCGAGCGACATGGCCGGATATCCTCGATCTCCCTCATGCTGGTCGGCCCACAACCGCCGGGAACCTACCTACTCACCCATCTCGGCTCCGCCATCCGGGTGCTGGACGCCGACGAGGCCCGCGCCATCGACAACGCACTCGCGGGTCTTGCTGAAGCTGTCGAGGGGAGGGCTTTCGACGCCCTCTTTGCCGATCTCACCTCGCGCGAGCCGGAACTGCCGCCGCATCTGCGTAGCGAGTGAGAAGAAAATTTCCAAAGTGAAAGGACTTTCCATCTAGGCCGTAGTGACGATTTAACTATCTGAGCCAGATAGCGATAGCTGCGAGTTTAACGAAGCCCATGAAGTTTGCCAGCAGCTTGTCGTAGCGGGTTGCGACACGGCGGAACTGCTTGAGCTTGCAAATGAAGCGCTCGATGATGTGGCGCTCTTTGTAGAGGTGAGCGTCGTAGGGACGCTGGACCTTGCGGTTGCGCTTCGGTGGGATGACGATTTCGGCTCCCGTTTCAGCGATCTTTTTTCGTGCAGGTGGTCGGCGTCATAGCCCTTGTCGGCGATCGTGGCACCAGCCTCGAAGCCATCGACGAGATCATGGGCAAAGGCGATATCGTTGCGCTGTCCGGGGCTGGCGATCAGGCGAACCGGTAGCCCGAGCGCATCGCCGGCTGCGTGAATCTTGGTGCTCACTTTCCCAAGTCTGGCACGCCGCTTGCTTATCATTTCCTTTGAATGTTTTGCATCGTGATTTGTGGAGGAGACTATGCCATCTGTTCTGGTCCGCGCCCTGAGCGAGCGGGCGCACCTGCCCCTCATCGACGAGACGAACATCGATGCCTTCCTCGCTCCGGCGGCGGGTGAACCCGACAATGCCGTGCTGTTCTTCACCGGCGATCCGTCGCAGCGGCCGGAAGCCGATGACGTCGCCGTCGTCCTCCCGCATATCCTCCAGGCCTTCCAAGGCCGCCTGCGCGGCGCCGTGGTCCTCCGCACGGCCGCAGATAAGCTAAAGACCCGCTTTAACGTCGTTGTGATGCCGAGCCTCGCCGTGACTCGTCGAGACCAACCGGTCGGCGTGCTGGGCAAGATCCGCGACTGGTCCGAATATGTCGAGAAGATCAGCGCCTGGCTTGCGCCCGACGCGCCGGTCATGGTGCCCTCGGGCGGACCGAAGGTCGAGATCACCCATGCCGGCAAGGAGATCGTGCGATGAAGGTCGGATTCTGGGTCGCCCCCGTGGGCGAGGATGCGGCGATGACGGTGATGCCGATCGGCGCCGAGCCGCCGCTGCGTGCCCGCAAGCTCAATTTCCTCGCCACCAGCAGCGCCGAGGAAATGATCCGCCGATGTCGGCGGACGGCGATGCTCCTGCCGGAACTCGCTGACGCGCTCGCCGTTCAGAAGGCCGACCGGCCGGGCCGGCTATTCGACATCACCGATTTCCCCGACGACGACAAGGAACTGATCGCCCAGACTCTCGGCGAGGGCGAGGTCGCCGGCGTCGCGGCATTGGCGAACGGCATCACGGCCCAGATGCAGGAGGCGGTGATGGCTGGCGTCTGGCGCGTCCGTTTCACCGATGGTGAGGGCCGGCTCATTGCCGACTATGTCGAGGTCGCGAGCATTCCCGCCGCTGTCAAACAGGCGTGCTCGGCGCTGCCGGAGTCGATCAGCCACGGGCCGGCGCCGACCGGCGCCATGAACGTCATGCCCGTGCTGACCGAGATCGGTGATCGCATCGCCCGTTACAGCGACGGTGATCCGGGCCATATCATCACCTTTTCGCTCTTCCCGATGAGCCCGGAAGACATGGCCTTCCTGCAGGAAACGCTGGGTGCCGGGCCGGTGCAGCTCACCTCGCGCGGCTATGGCACCTGCCGCATCGTGGTGACCGGCGCGCGCAATGTCTGGTCGGTTCAGTTCTACAACGCCATGGACACGATCATCCTCGATACGTTGGAGATCTGCGACATTCCCTCGGTCGCGATCGCCGCCGAGGATGATTTCCGCGACTCCGAGGCGAGGCTGCGTGAGATCGAGGATGCCTATTTCAAATGAGCGCCTTCGAGAATTTCGGCAAGCGCGAGACCGTGTCGGACGACGACCAGATGGAATGCGGTATCTGCTGGCATGTCTATGATCCCGCTGAGGGTGACCCGGTCTGGCAGATTGCTCCGGGGACGTCGTTTGCAGACCTGCCGGAAGACTGGCGCTGCCCAAATTGCGATGCGCTGCAATCGAAGTTCATGAGGCTAGGTGATGGACGCTGACGTCGCAGAGAGGGCCGAGATCGATCCCGCGCAGGCGCTCGGCCGGCGGCTCGAGGCCTGCTACCGGCACATTTACGCGACCGCCATGGCCGATGTGCCGATCTGCAATCCCGCGCTTGGCATTGCCTCGACCGGTTTTCGGACTTACGGCGGTCGTGCGTTCGGCATCGTGACTACACCATGGTTCATGAATCTCGTGGCAGCGGATCTGCCGCAGGGCCCTTCCTCCGCCCCAGCTGCCACCGGTACGACCCTCCGTGTCGGCCTGCCGGCGGGTGAGGTCGGGTTCATTGCCGGTGAACTCGATGCGATTGACCGTGTCGATTCCTGCTCGCTGTTTTCGCCGGTCTTCGAGTTCGCGACGATGGAGGCTGCCCTCGAAACAGCGGACGAAGCGGCCCGGGCCTTCTTTGATCCTGCCACGCTCGAACCGCCGCCCGCCCCGCCCGCGGCGGTCAACCGGCGTGACCTGTTGGGCGGGCATTTCCGCAGGCGCGAGGAGGCGTCGGAATGACATTCCTTCTCGGGGCAGGCACGATAAGGATCGACGTAACCGTGTCGCGCGCGCTTGCCTGTTCCGTCGCGGTGAAGGCGAACCGCCCACAGGGGCTGACGCGCATGTTCGTCGGCCGCAGGCCCGAAGAGGCGTCCCCTCTTGCCGGTCAAGTCTTTTCGCTCTGCGGTTTTGCGCAATCCGTAGCGGCGCGGCTCGCCGTCCTGAATGCAGCGGATATGGCGATGAAGGTGGACGAACGGATCTGCTCCGGCGCCGGATTGCTCGCCGAGCGGATTTTCGAAACCTTGCGGGCGCTCATCCTCCATTGGCCATGCCCCCTGCCGGCGTCGCTCGGCGCAACCGCCGGTAGACATCTCCGCGAAGCGCTGGCAGCTTCGCAAGCAATCATCGCCGCGGCCAAGGCCGAGCAAATCGACAGGGCGCATTTGGCGGCCGCCGCTGCGCGGCTGTCTGCGGCGGCAAGCAAGCTCGGCATCCCGAGCCAGGGCGACACACCTTTGCCGGAATCAGCCTGCGCCGCGATGTTGCAGGATATAGGCGACGATCGGGTCTTCAATGGCCGGCGGCCCGATCCACTTACCATTAATGACGATCCGGAAGTCATCGCCCGGCTTTGCGCTGACCCTGGCTATGCAAGCCTGCCGCATCTCCAAGGCCGCGTCGCGGAGACGGGCGCTTATGCCCGGCTCGCCGCCGATGACGTGGAGGCTTCCCATCTGGTCCAACGACTGCTAGCCCGCATCAACGACGTGCGCCTCTGCCTCAAACAACTGACGGCTCTCGCAGCAACCGGCAAGCACGACGGAGCATCACTCGCCTGCGGCGGGACCACGCCCGGCGCCGGGGGCTACGGTGCTGTGGAATGCGCGCGCGGCCGGCTCTATCATCAGGCCGAGATCGGCGGCGACGGCAGGCTTTCGTCCTATCGCATCCTCGCCCCGACCGAATGGAATTTTCATCCCGCCGGCCCCTTCGTCGAGACACTGCTGTCGTCACCCGTCGGGACCGATGAGGCCGCCGTGAGATCGGTGTCGCGGCTCGCGGTCCTGTTCGATCCCTGCGTGGCCTTTGAGGTTAATGTTCGCGAGGCCGCACATGCATGAAATGTCGCTGATGGAGAGTGTGATCGAGATCGTCTGCGACACGGCGCGGCAGAACGGCGCGACACGCGTCAAGTCGGTCCGGCTCGACGTCGGCGTGCTCAGCCACGTCGAGCCGGCCGCGCTGATGTTCTGTTATGAGGCCGTGCGACACGGCACGATTGCGGACGAGGCGACGCTCGAGATCAACCGCATTGCCGGCGAGGGCTGGTGCATCGACTGCGGCAAGACGCTCGCCTTGGAGGAGCGGTTCGGCGCCTGCCCGGACTGCGGACGGCATCGGGTCCAGATGACGGCAGGCGACGAATTGAAGATCAGGGATATGGAGGTGAGCTGATGTGCACGGTATGCGGTTGCGGGACTTCTTCCGTCGAGGGTCACAAGCACGAGGAGGGCGGGCACCGTCACAGCCATGACCATCATCACGACCACGACCACCACCATGGCGATGGCGGGCATGATCATCACCATGCCGCGGACTGCAGCGTCCATTATGGCAAGGGGATCGCCGGCGTCAATGTGCCAGGCATGAGCCAGGAGCGGATCATCCAGGTGGAGAGAGACATCCTCTCCAAGAACGACGCCTATGCGGAAGAGAACCGGCGATATTTTGAGCGCCAGGGCATCTTTGCGCTCAACTTCGTCTCCAGCCCCGGCTCGGGCAAGACCAGCCTGCTGGTCCGCACGATAGATGGCCTAAAGGACCGCCTCACGATCTCGGTTATCGAAGGTGACCAGCAGACCTCGAACGACGCGGCCCGGATCCGCGAGACCGGCGCCCGCGCCATCCAGATCAACACGGGCAAGGGCTGCCACCTCGACGCCCACATGGTGGGCCATGCGGCTGAAGATCTCGCGCTCGAACCAGGCTCTGCGCTCTTCATAGAGAATGTCGGCAACCTCGTCTGTCCCGCCGCCTTCGATCTCGGCGAGGCCCACAAGGTTGTGGTGCTGTCAGTCACCGAAGGCGAGGACAAGCCGCTCAAATATCCCAACATGTTCGCCGCCGCCGAACTGATGATCCTCAACAAGGCCGACCTGCTGCCGCATCTCGATTTCAATGTCGGCCTCTGCATCGCCAACGCTCTGCGCGTCAATCCGCGCCTTCAGACGCTGACGGTCTCCGCCCGCACGGGAGAGGGCATGGAAGCCTTCTATGCCTGGCTCGAGGCATCCGCCGCCCACCGGGCCGCGTGACCGAAGGTGGGATGAACCATGGCGAGGGCGCTCGCACGACCGATCGAAAACCCGATCCGGCGGCTCAGGCTCCGGGTGCGCGGCGCCGTGCAGGGCGTCGGGTTCCGGCCCTTCGCCTACAGGCTCGCGCGGACTATGCGGCTTTCTGGCTTCGTGCTGAACGACAGTGCCGGCGTGCTGATAGAGATCGAGGGTCCGGATGCGGGCCGCTTTCCCGACGCGATCCGGACCCAGGCGCCGCCGCTCGCCCGCATCGACTCGATCCACGTGCTCGAACTCTCGCCAGCCGGTGGCGAGCGGTTCGAGATACTCGAGAGCCTTGGCGGCAAGAGCGCGACCCGGATCGGCGCGGATGCCGCGACCTGCGCCGAATGCCGGTGTGAGCTGACCGATCCCGCGAGCCGCTTCTTCGGTTATCCCTTCGTCAACTGCACCCATTGCGGCCCGCGCTTCACCATCACTCGCGCGCTGCCCTATGACCGGACGCAGACCTCGATGGCATCGTTTCCGATGTGCCGTGCCTGTGCCTCGGACTATATCGATCCGGAGAACCGGCGCTTCCATGCCGAGCCGGTCGCCTGCCCCGATTGCGGCCCGAGTCTCAGCCATTCGATCGCGGAGATTGCGGCGCGGCTCGAAGGCGGCGCCATCGTCGCGCTCAAGGGCATCGGCGGTTTCCACCTGCTCTGCGACGCCCGCAACGATGCAGCGATCGATCTCCTCCGGCTGCGCAAGGCTCGTGACCAAAAGCCGTTTGCCGTCATGGTCGCCGCCATCGAGGCGGCGCGGCAGTTCGCACGACTGAGCGAAGCCGAAGAAGCCTTGCTGGCCTCGCCCGCGAGCCCGATCGTGTTGGTCGAGGCACATGCCGGTGCGCTCTCCAACCTCATCGCGCCCGGCCTCGCGCGGATTGGGCTGATGCTCGCCTATGCTCCACTGCATCATATGCTGCTCGACGAACTCGCCTGCCATTCGCCGCACCGACCTGCAGCGCTGGTCGCGACCAGCGCCAATCCCGGTGGTGAGCCCCTTGTGGCCGACAACGCCGACGCCGAGCGCCGCCTTGCCGCGATTGCGGATCTGATCGTCACCCATGATCGCGACATCACCGTCCGCGCCGACGACTCCGTCATGCAGGTCATCGATGGCGCCCCCGCGTTCATCCGTCGCGCCCGCGGCTTCGTGCCCGAGCCCGTCGATCTCGGCGAGGATGGACCTGCAGTGATCGCCACCGGCGCCGACCTCAAGAACACTATCTGCGTCACACGTGGGCGCGAGGCCTTTCTCTCGCAGCATATAGGCGGCCTCAACAATGCCGAGGTGATCCGTTTCCAGCGCGAGGCGATCACCCATCTCTGTTCGATCCTGGACGTGAAGCCGGAATTCGCGGCCTCGGACCTGCATCCGGATTTCCGTTCGGTGCGGATGGCAGAGAGCCTGGGCCTGCCGGTCGTGGCAGTCCAGCATCATGTCGCCCATGTCGCGGCCGTGGTGGCGGAGCATCGGCTTTCCGGCCCGGTTCTCGGGCTTGCGCTCGATGGCCACGGTTTCGGCGCCGATGGCACGAGTTGGGGGGGCGAAATGCTCATCGCCGATGGGGGTCATTGGCGCCGAGCGGGCTCGCTTACATCGCTGCCGCTGCCCGGTGGCGACCGCGCGGCGCGTGAGCCTTGGCGCATGGGGGTGGCAGCCCTGCAGGAGGCCGGATGCCTTGATTTCGCGTCGCAGCTCTGGCCAGATCATCCGGGTGTTGCGCAGCTCACGGCGATGTTCGAACGCGGTATGCAGCCGTCCCGGACAACCAGCCTCGGCAGGCTCTTCGATGCCGCCGCGGCGATAGCAGCCATTCGTCTCGTCCAGAGCTACGAAGGGCAGGCGGCGATGGAGCTCGAGGCCCTAGTCCGGGCGCCGCGCTGTCTCTCCGACGGCTATGCAATTCGGGACGGGGTGCTCGATTTCCGGCCGCTCATCCTGCATCTTGCGCGGGAAGGACTGAGCGGCGCTGACGCGGCCGATCTCTTTCACGGTACGCTGATCGCGGGACTTGCGGAATGGGCCGCGAGGGAAGCGGCACCCCTCGGCATCCCGGAGGTCGCGCTCGGCGGCGGATGCTTGATGAATCGGGTCCTTGCGGCCGGACTTGCGCAAGCGCTTCGGGACCGCGGTCTCAGAGCTTATTTGCCACGTCTCGCGCCGGCCAATGACGGCGGCATCGCGCTCGGCCAGGCCGCCCATACGCGGCAGGTCATCATGAACGAGAATGCATCAGCGGAGGAGAGCCGGACATGTGCCTAGCGATACCGGTCCAGGTCAAGGAAGTACTGCACGACAACATGGCGAAGGTCACCCTCGACGGCGTATCGAAGATCGTTTCGACCGCGCTGATCGACGATGTCCGGCCGGGCGACTATCTCGTCCTTCATGTCGGCTATGCGCTCGCGAAGATCGATCCGGAGGAGGCGGAAAGGACGCTCGCCCTCATGCGCGAAGCTGCTGCCATGGGAGATGCGGCATGAAATATATAGACGAATATCGCGACGGCAGGCTCGCCAAGGATATCGCCCGGCAGATCGCCGCTCTCGCCGATCCGGGGCGTTCCTATCACTTCATGGAGTTCTGCGGCGGCCATACGCATGCTATTTCCCGCTATGGTCTCGAGGACCTGCTGCCGGCCAATGTGCGGATGATCCACGGACCGGGCTGTCCCGTCTGCGTGCTGCCGATCGGCCGTATCGATGCGGCGATCGCGCTCGCCATGCGGCCGGAGATCACGCTCTGCACCTATGGCGACCTGATGCGCGTGCCGGGCTCGAACGGATCGAGCCTCTTGAAGGCCAAGGCGGCCGGCGCCGATATCCGCATGGTTTATTCGACGCTCGATGCGCTCAGGATCGCCGAGGCCGAGCTCGAACGCGAAGTGGTGTTCTTTGCCATCGGCTTCGAGACCACGACGCCACCGACCGCGCTCGCGCTCAAGGCGGCGATAGCCAAGGGGCTCGGCAATTTCTCGATCTTCTGCAATCACGTGCTGACGCCGGCGGCGATCCAGAACATCCTGGAAAGCCCTGACGTTCGCAAGCTCGGCACGATCAAGATCGACGGTTTCGTCGGTCCTGCGCACGTCTCGACCGTCATCGGCACCGAACCTTACGAATTCTTCGCCGGGGAATTCCAGAAGCCGGTGGTGGTGGCGGGCTTCGAGCCGCTCGACGTCATCCAGGCGATCCTGATGCTGGTGCGCCAGGTCAATGACGGCAGGCACGAGGTCGAGAACCAGTATATCCGCGCGGTGACCGCGCTCGGCAACGAAAAGGCCCAGGCCGAGGTGGCGAATTTCTTCGAGCTGCGCGAGAGCTTCGAATGGCGTGGTCTCGGCGAAGTGCCCTATGGCGCGCTGCGGCTTCGGCCGCAATATGTGGCCTACGACGCCGAGAAGCGCTTTTCGATGGTGACGCCCGCCGCGAAGGACAACCCGGCCTGCGCATGCGGCGCGATCCTGCGCGGCGTCAAGAGGCCGGCCGATTGCAAGCTGTTCGGCACGGTCTGCACGCCCGATACGCCGATGGGCTCCTGCATGGTGTCGTCGGAGGGCGCCTGCGCCGCGCACTGGACCTATGGCCGCTTCCGCGAGAAGGCGCGGCAGGTGGATGTCGGGAGGGCGGTCGCATGAACATGATGATCAAGGCCTACAGGCGCAAGCTCGATGTCGCGAACGGCCGTGTCGACCTTTCGCACGGGGCCGGCGGGCGCGCCATGGGCCAGTTGATCGAGGGCATTTTCCACAAGGCTTTCGACAATGACTGGCTGAGGGCCGGCAACGACCAGTCGGCCTTTTCGGTGCCTGGCGGGCGGATGGTGATGACCACGGACGGCTACGTCGTTTCGCCGCTTTTCTTCCCCGGCGGCAATATCGGCACCCTCGCCGTGCACGGCACGATCAACGACATCGCCATGGCGGGCGCGGTACCGCTCTATCTGTCGGCAAGCTTCATCATCGAGGAGGGTTTTCCGTTCGCCGATCTCGAGCGCATCGCCCAGAGCATGGGCGCCGCCTCGCGCGAGGCCGGCGTGCCGATCATCACCGGCGACACCAAGGTCGTCGAGCGCGGCAAGGCCGACGGTGTCTTCATCTCGACCGCCGGCGTCGGCATGGTTCCGGACGGGCTCGATCTCCGGTCGGACGCCGCCTGGCCCGGTGATGCCGTGATCATTTCCGGCTCGATCGGAGACCATGGCGTCGCCGTGATGTCGAAACAAGAGAACCTGGAATTCGACACCGACATCGCATCCGACAGCGCGGCCTTGCACGGGCTGGTAGCAGACATGGTCGCGGCTGGCGGGGCGCATATCCGGCTAATGCGCGATCCGACGCGTGGCGGCATCGCCGCGACGCTGAACGAGATCGCCAGCCAGTCGCGGGTCGGCTTCCGCATCGACGAAGACAAGATCCCGCTCAAACCGGAAGTGGCTGCAGCCTGCGAGTTCCTCGGCCTCGATCCGCTCAATGTCGCCAATGAAGGGAAACTGGTAGCAGTCGTGGCGCCGGAGGGCGCTAACGCCGTGCTCGCGACGATGCGCGCGCATCCGCTTGGCAGCGAGGCGGCGCTGGTCGGCCACGTCGTGGCCGACGACAACTGCTTTGTCCAGATGACGACCTCGTTTGGCGGCGGCCGGATTGTCGACTGGCTGTCGGGCGAACAACTGCCCCGGATCTGCTAAGAGAGGGTGATGCGCATCCTGCTTCTCTGCCACAATTTCAACTCGCTCTCCCAGCGCCTGCATGTCGACCTGAGACGGGCTGGTCACGAAGTGACGGTCGAGCTCGACATCCATGACGACTTCACTCGCGAGGCGGTCGTTCTCTTTTCGCCGGACCTCGTGATCGCGCCCTTCCTCAAGCGGCCGATCCCGGCCGATGTCTGGCGCGGAACGCTCTGCCTGATCGTCCATCCGGGCATCCGTGGCGATCGCGGCCCGAGCGCCCTCGACTGGGCGATCCTCGACGGCGAAGTGACCTGGGGCGTCACACTGATCGAGGCTCGGAAGGAGATGGATGCGGGGCCCGTCTGGGCTTGGGCGGAATTTCCGATGCGCCCCGCTCGGAAGTCGAGCCTCTACCGACATGAAGTGACCCAGGCTGCCGTAGCCTGCGTCTTCGAAGCGATCGGCCGCATCGAGCGCAGGGAAGGGGCGGCGCTGCCGGCGAACTGGGGCAGAGGGTGCGAGCGACCCGCCTGCCGGAGGTCCGACCGTATCCTCGACCCGACCCGACACTCGGCCGAGGAAGCGCTACGCATCATCCGGGCGTCGGACGGAGATCCCGGGGCTACGATGACGATCGCCGGACAGACTTTCCTGGTGTTTGACGCCGAGCGTGCGGAAGGAGTTCCGGGGCCTGCCGGCGCGCTCATCGGCCGTTCGCGGCACGCTCTCGCCATGGCCTTCCGTGAGGGGGCGCTGTGGATCGGCCATCTCCGGCGACCGGATTCCCGCTCGCTGAAACTGCCGGCGCTCCGGCTGCTCGGTGCCGAAGCAAGCGATCTGCCCATCATCGAAGGACCCGAACCCTGCCGTTACCGGGAGGAGAACGGCGTCGGACTTCTGGAATTCCGCTTCCACAACGGCGCGATGTCGTCGGAAGATTGCGATACCTTGCGCAAGGCGATCACGAGGGCCAAGGCACGCTCGCTTCCGGTTCTTGTGCTGCGGGGCGACGCGGATCGCTGGTCGAACGGCATCCATCTCGGCATCATCGAGGGCGCCGACAGCGCCGCCGACGAATCCTGGCGCAATATAAACGCGATGAACGACTTGGTGCGCGAGATCATCGAGACCGATGACCGACTGGTTATTTCCGCGGTGCTCGGCAATGCCGGGGCTGGCGGCGTCTTCCTGTCGCTTGCCGCCGACGAAGTCTGGATGCGCGAGGGCGTCATCCTCAATCCGCACTACAAGGACATGGGCAATCTCTACGGCTCGGAATACTGGACCTATCTGCTGCCGGCTCGGGTCGGCGAGGACCGAGCCCGCCGCGTGACCCAGGCAAGGCTGCCGATGGGGGTCGACGAGGCGCTTGAACTGGGGCTCGCCACCCGGCGCCTGCCGGGAAATGTAGAATCCGCCGATTGGGAACTGCTCCGCGCTGCCACCGAATTCGCGGCCTCTCCCGATCTTGCCCGGCGGATTGCTGCCAAACGGGCGCGCCGCGCTGGCGACGAGGCCGAGAAACCGCTTGCCGCCTATCGGGAAGAGGAACTGCGGCGGATGCGGCGCAATTTCTACGGCTTGGACCCGAGCTATCACGTGGCGCGCTACAATTTTATCCACAAGACGCCCAAGTCCCGTACGCCCGTCACGCTCGCTGTCCACCGCGCGAACGCCGACCACTCGGACCGTAGGAGCACCATGCGATGACGAACCCGCTCGCAACCGTTCTTGTGGTGGGCAACGAGGTGTGCTCAATCGAGGCTATCCAGCGGGTTCTATCCGAGAGGCGAAGCGTTCATACCGTCGCTCTATCCTCCAAAAAGCTGACCGCTAGTTAACGTGACATCGCCGTTGGCCGGTGGAACATACGCTACCACAAGACCGATGCCAGCTGGGAAGAGGTGGTCCGCGCGGCACAGGACGTTGGCGCGCATGACTTCATCGAACACTTGCCTGATGGCTACGACACCGAACTCGAGCAGCGCGGCGGCAATCTCTCGCTCGGCCAGCAGCGCCAGCTGATCAGCTTCGCGCGGGCACTGGTCGCCGACGCCAAGATCCTTGTGCTCGACGAAGCCACGGCCAGCATCGATTCCTGCACCGAGATGCTGATCCAGAAGGCGCTGATAAAACTGCTGGAAGGCCGGACCGGGCTCGTCATCGCCCACCGACTGGCCACGATCCGCGGCGCCGACCGCATCATCGTCCTGCAGAATGGCGAGATTGTCGAAAGCGGCAACCACGAACAACTGATGGAAAGAAAGGGCCTCTACGCCCGCCGTCACGGTCGGTGCGGCGTGGTCGGAAACGTACAGACGCCATGCCTCTTTCTCGTCGGCGGAGGCTTCGCTGATTCCCGCGAGCAGCGCGAGCGTCGCTGCGGTGTTCGTCCATAGTGGTTGCATTTGCTGCTGTCCTTGGTTAAGCAGCTCTGATCTGTTACATAATAACATAACAGCCTCGAAGAGGCACAAATATATGGGGCTCGGAAAGGCACCGCTTGATGCGAGCCAGAGGATTGGTTAGGAACGGGTGTCGGTTTCCGTAAGGAAATAACAGGGAATTCGCCGCGGCTTGCCGCGAAACGAAACTGCCCCCGCAACTGTAGGCGGTAAGTTCATCTCGATCATGCCACTGGGATTAGCCCCCGGGAAGGCCGAGAGGGACGATGACCCGTCAGTCAGGAGACCTACCGACACCCGTAACTTAACGCGCCGGGCGGGGTGTCCGGGGAGGTTGTCGATGACGCTAGCCACACGTGAAGTGCAGCCGCATCTCGTCCGTTGCGACGCGATGACGATCATTGCCGTCCTGACCCGAGATCCTTCGATCCCTGCCAGCAACCGATCGGAGATGTTCGCGTCATGACTGTTTCACGCCTTGCGCTTGCCGCTGCTAGCTTCGCCTTCCTCACGGCGGCCGCAGCGGCCGAGCCGACCAAGTATCCGCTGACCCTCGAGAATTGCGGGGAGACGCTGACCTTCCAGAAGGCGCCTGCGTCGACCGTTACGGTCGGCCAGGCGGCGACCGAAGTGCTTTACTCACTCGGCCTAGGCGACAAGGTGACCGGCACCTCGGTCTGGTTCAACGAGGTGCTGCCTGAGTTCAAAGAGGTCAATGACAAGGTCGAACGCCTGGCCGACAACGATCCGAGCTTCGAAAGCGTGGTCGCGAAGAGGCCGGAACTGGTGACCGCTCAGTTCATCTGGCATGTCGGTCCTGACGGAATCGTCGCGACCCGCACCCAGTTCCATGACGTCGACATACCGACCTATGTGCTGCCGGCCGACTGCGTCGCCAAGGACAATACGGTCGGCGTCGATGGCACGCGCAGCGAGCTCTTTTCCACCGCCACTATCCATCAGGGCATCCGCGAACTGGCGCAGATCTTCGACATCCAGGGCAAGGGTGCGGAACTCGTCGCCAGCCTGGCGGAGCGCGAGAATGCCGCCGTCGAACGCGCCAAGGCGCTCGACCTCAAGGACGTCTCGGCGGTCTTCTGGTTCTCCAGCGCCGAGATGGACATCGACCCCTATGTCACGGGCCGCAAGGGCGCACCGGCCTACATGATGGACAAGCTCGGCATCAAGAACATCATCGAGTCCGACGAGGAGTGGCCAGTTGTCGGTTGGGAGACCATCGCCAAGGCCAACCCGAAGCTGATCGTCATCGCCAGGATGGACCGCCGCCGTTTCCCCGCTGACGACTACGAGAAGAAGCTGGAGTTCCTAGAATCCGATCCAGTCGCGAGCCAGATGGACGCGGTCAAGAACAACCGCATCGTCGTCATGGACGCACATGCGATGGATGCGACCATCCGCACGATTGCCGGCATCGAGGTGCTGTCGAAATCGCTCAAGGATTTCGGACTGGCACAGTGAGTCGGACCGCCTCGCAAGAGATCTACCTCTCCCGGCTCGGCCGGGGGACGCTCGGTTTCGCCGCGCTCGTTGTGGCGGTGCTCGCCGGAACCTGCATCGGCGAGACGCCGATCCCTGTCTCGATCGTCCTGCAGACTCTGGCCAACAAGATCTTTGGTTCGGCCTACGTGCTCGACCCGATCGACATTGGAATCATCTGGAACTACCGCCTGCCGCGTGCGATCATTGCGGCCTGTTGCGGATCGGGCCTGGCAATCTCCGGCATGGTGCTGCAGTCGCTGCTGCGAAACGCGCTGGCGGACCCGTATCTTCTCGGCATTTCCGCCGGTGCCTCGACCGGCGCGGTGGCGGTGACGGTCGCCGGCTTTGGCGCCGGCGCGATTTCGATGTCGCTTGGAGCCTTCGTCGGCGCCGTCGCAGCCTTTGCCCTGGTGGCGATACTGGCGCGCGCGGCTGGCGGTGGCGTTACGTCGCGCGGCGCCGGACAGATCGTGCTCGCAGGCATAGCCGGGTCGCAGCTCTTCAACGCGCTGACCTCCTTCATCATCACCAAGTCGGCCAATGCCGAGCAAGCGCGCGGTATCATGTTCTGGCTGCTGGGCAATTTAAGCGGCGCACGGTGGCCCGACGTATGGCTGGCGGTCCCGATAGCCCTGGTCGGGTTAGCCGCGTGCGTCTGGTATGCGCGCGCTCTCGACGCTTTCGCCTTCGGCGCCGAGTCGGCGTCGTCGCTGGGAGTGCCAGTTCGCAGAGTGCAGGTGGTTCTCATCGGCTTCACGGCGCTGGTGACGGCGGTGATGGTGAGCATCGTCGGTTCGATCGGCTTCGTCGGGCTTGTTATCCCGCATGCGGCGCGGTTTCTCGTCGGGGTGCGCCACGGGAGGCTAGGACCGGCGACGGCGCTTATCGGCGCGGTGTTCCTGATCACCGCGGATGTGCTCTCACGCACCATTATTCCCGGACAGGTCCTGCCGATCGGCGTCATTACGGCACTCGTTGGAGCGCCGGCCTTCGCGGTGATCCTGATCCGCGGGCGGGGCGCGCCATGATCCTGGAAGCACACAATCTCAGCTGGTCAGTGCGAGGGAAACCGATCGTCACTGGGGTCGATCTCGTGGTGAACGAGGATGAAACGCTCGGTCTCGTCGGGCCGAACGGCTCCGGCAAGTCGACACTGATGAAACTGCTGGCAGGCATCCGACAACCGACGTCAGGCGACGTTCGCGTCAAGGGTGAGGCGCTTCGCGCGATGCCGCGCCGCGCCGTCGCCCAACTGATCGCCTTTCTCGAACAACAGGCAGAGACCACTGAGGCCATCACCGTGAAAGATGCGGTCGACCTTGGCCGCACGCCGTGGCTGACGCCGCTGCAGCCATGGTCGCCGGAAGACGACCTCATCGTGGCGCAAGCGCTTGCCGACACCGACATGGAAGGGTTCGAGCGCCGTTCCTGGGCAACCCTATCCGGTGGGGAGCGCCAGCGGATCCACCTGGCGAGGGCGCTCGCGCAGCAGCCTCAGATACTGCTTCTCGACGAGCCCACGAACCACCTCGATGTCCAGCACCAGCTCTCGATCCTCGACCTGGTCGCGAAATTGCCAGTCACATCGGTTGTCGCGCTGCACGATCTGAACCAGGCGCTCTCCTGCGATCGCGTCGGCGTGCTGTCCGGCGGCCGGCTCGTCGCACTAGGCCCTCCGCACGAGGTGCTGACTGTCGAGCGGATCGGCGCGGTGTTCGGCGTTCGCGCAAGCATTCTCACCGACCCGGCAGACGGCACGCACATGTTCCGCTTCCATCCAGCTTCCTGAAAGGAAACCCATGCGCTTGCAAATTCTGACCTTGTTCCTGTCGCAGGCAATGTCGTCCGCCTGTGCCGAGACGCACGACATCAAGATGCTCAACCGCAACGAGACGGGCCCGATGGTCTACGAGCCTGATTTCGCCCAGATCGCGCCGGGCGACACCGTAAAGTTCATCGCGGCCGCTAGCGGCCACAATGCCGCAACGATCGACGGCATGGTCCCGGACGGTCACCCCGGCTTCAAAGGTAAGATCAACGAGGAGATCGAGGTCACACTCGGCCAGGAAGGCTTTTATGGCATCAAATGCTCGCCGCATCTCGGCATGGGCATGGTGATGGTTATCCGCGTCGGCGACGCCGCGCTGGAAGCTTCGTTCTTGAACGTCGACGTGCCGCCGCGGGCGCACAAACGCTTCGATGAAATCCTCGCGCGAAACGGTTTCGGCAAATGAACTCTGACGAGCAGGCAGTGACCGGAGCGAACTTCGACCTCAGGGACGAGATCCATGAGTACTGGTCGCGCCGCGCAGAAACTTTCGATCTGGCTTTTGGCCACTATATAGCGCCTGGGCACGAGGCCGAAGCCTGGGCTGCTCCAATCCGCGACCAGCTCGGCTCGTCGCCCCGCAAGGTCCTGGAGCTTGCCTGCGGCACCGGTGAGGTGACTCGCCTGCTGCATGACCTCGGTCATGAGGTCACCGCGCTGGATTTTTCCGATGCCATGCTTGCGAAAGCGCGAGCGAAACATGTCGGAAAACCCCGCCTGCGGTTCCTCCATGCCGATGCCGGCCACACCATGGAGCCTGATGAATCCTATGACGCAATCGTCTGCCGGCATCTGGTCTGGACGCTGACAGAGCCGGCCAGGGCCTTCGCGGATTGGCTGCGCATCCTTCACCCGGGCGGGCGGCTGCTGATCTATGACGGCGATTGGACGAAACCCAAGCCCTCCGTGCTGTGGGCGGCAAGATTGCTCTCGCTCTTGGAGCAGGTTTCGCCGGATCCCTACTACGACGGAGCTATGAGCGAGAAACACGGCGAGATCATGCGGCGGCTTCCTTTCAGCGAAGGGCTCACCTTCGACAGTCTGGCGCCCCAATTGGCAGCGGCGGGCTTTGTCTCCATCCGCGAGCTACCGCACGAGCCTATCGCCCGAGCACAACGCAGAGGCCATGGGTTGCGCAATCGTCTGCGCACCCTTGTCTATCGCCGCTTCATCCTGATCGCCGAAAAGCCCGGCGGCTAAATCCCCATCCAAGGAGTCTCATGAACATTCGGCCCACGCTTGCCGGTCTTGCTCTGTCCATTCTGATGCTCCCGGCTGCAATCGCGCAGCCGACCAACTATCCGCTGACTGTGGAGAATTGCGGACGGATACTCACGTTCGAAGCGGCGCCACAAAAGGTGGTGTCGCTCGGGCAGGCCATACATGAGATCTACGCTCTCAACCTCGGACCGCGCATAACCGGGACTGCCGTTTGTCTGTCCTTGTGAACGGCGACGCAACGCAGATTTCGATGCAGCCACGTAAAGCCGCTTCATAAAGCTGGCGCGAATTGAAGCGTGAGAATTAGACAAGGGCTCGTCGAAGAGGAAGATGCCCGGAGACTGCACCATGGCGCGGCCCATCGCAACGCGTTAGTGCACGAGCATCCTGACGCCAGAAGCCTATAGCGCGCGCGGCCTTTCATTCGGCCGCAATCCGTTTCGGAGTCACGGCATCTGACCGGGCGGCTCCACGAGTTGACGCTTCTTCGTCATGCCCTCCCGAATCTCTTCGTGATTTCGCTGCGTCAAACAGCCGACACGTGCCGGTGATACGTATCGCTCGAGTTTTCACGGAGGTCCGAAGATGTTGTTGCACGTCGACCCTAAAATGCCGGCGACGGTTCTCACACTTTCCCCTGATCACGGCAACAAAACTGTGACGACGCGCGTCCGCGGCACGAGCCTCAAGAATGCCGTCCGGTTCGTCATGGAACGCCTGCCAAACGTGGAAAGATCACAGTCTCTTATTCGGACAGCGACGCATTCACTCTATTTTGCTGAGATCGAAGCGCTCAACAGGCGACCGGAATTTCTCGATGAAGACACCGACCCGACATCGGCGACGATGGGATCGAATTGACCGGTACTCCGGTGAGGGTTCAACTCGGTCGCATTGCTCGGGATCGCATAGTTGTGAACAACCCAAGTTTATGAGGATGTCTCTCGGCACCTAAATTTCTACGATCTGTCCTGCGCTGACATTTAGAACCTCGCTTAGCGGCATAGATTTCGCGACCTCTTCCGGTCGTGCGACATGCAATTCAGCGAGATACCAACCGGTCTCCTCCGCGCCGGTGGCATCGATCCCCAGCCGGCGGAGATTGTCGAGCACATGCTGCCGTTCCTCGGCGGAAGCAAAGCGCCGCTGCCGGAATAGTCCCTCCAGCTTTTCAGTGACGTAGCCGTGCCGGCCCAACATCTCTTTCGGCCCCCCGAAATCGAACATGCGCAGCACGAAATGCGCCAGCCACGGACGACTGTCGAGGCTCGTTTCCAGGAGCCGTTCCAGCGAAGTCTCAGTAACGTAGCCGACGCAGCCGGTCGAAATGAAGAGGTCGGCATTTTCGATCGCCGCCGTGTCTTCCGGCGTTGGATCGCTTTTCTCGAGATCGGTCGCAACGCCTGCGTCGAGCATGCCCGCATCGACCGCATAGGATATCGCGCGATCTGCCGGGTCGACCCCGACAATTTCGAGCGCGGCATCCCCCGGTTCGGCATAGAGATCACGGTCCCGCTGAAGAAGCGCCTCGAGATCGTCGGCCTCCGCTCCGTAGAGTCGGTAGAGTTAATCCACCGAACGTCCATATTTGAGAAGGGCACCGTTGACCCCATAGGAGCAACCAAGATCGATCACCTTGGCCGGTTCGGATTCGGTGGCGCTATGCCGTGCATCGATCAGTCGTTCAAATTTAGGCTTTGCCTCCTGAGGAATCCGATAGTCGAGGCGAGATACAGTTCAAAAGTAAGCTGTCGGCTCGGATTGTTATAAATAATATCTAAGTTTATCTTGCCAGTCATGTCGGGTCTAATATTTTCCAATATATCAACTCCGTTTTTAATATCAAAAAAATCTACATCTCCGCACGAATGTGCGCGAGGGCGTTATTTTCCTGATGAGATAGACTATTTTAACCCATACCCTTCGAGAATTGAACCCCGTACGCGAGAAAAATTCCCCGTCGCCGCATGAAAGTAGTGGCATTGCTGGCAAGCGGCGCAGCTGCAGCATCGGATGATCCCTACCCATAAGCTCAGCAGCGGGCGATTGACGTTCCGGTTTTGGAGCATTTCGAACCGGAAAATTGTGAAATGGCTGAATCCGTGAATTCCCAGCTAGGCCGGCTCAAACTGCTGCACACCGAAACCGGTCACCTGATCAGCAGGGTTCAAGACGAGATGGAACGGCTCGGTTCGGGCCGCTGACCTTTCGGCGGCACGCCTCTACCTTCAGGCAATATTGTCGATCAGACGTCATGCGAGCCGATCTGGTCATCATCGAAACCGCGCCTTATCGCGGCCGCACCCGACACTCCTGGTGCGGCAAGAAGGTCGTGCCGGACAGGATCAGGAGCCGCCCGGTCGGGCAGCGATTCCAGCGGTCAGAAACAACCGCATCGTCCAGATGAAGTCGCCGCTTATCCTGCAGTCAGGCTGGCTACTTTTGCGGACTGTCTCGACGCGATTGCCGCGGCTCTTCGGCCTCTTGGTCCGGCGGCATCGTCTCGACCCGTACGCAATTCCACGATGCCGGCATCCCGACCTATTTGCTCGTCGACTGCACCCATCCATCAAGGCGTGCGTGACCTGGCGCAGATCTTCGACATCCAGGACAAAGGCGAGGAACTCGTCGCAGCCTGACCGTATGCGAGGACAAGGCCATGGCGGAAGCGAAGGCGCTCAACCTCGAGGACGTCTCGGCTGTGTTCTGGTTCTCCAGCGCCAGTGCTAATGATGCTCCTCGATGCCGAGAGCGACGAGTGCACGATTGTAGGCAGACAGTACAGTTAGCTGATCGAGCAAACCGACCTGGATCTCCCGAGCCTCTGGGCTGACGACGGCGATTCGGCTGACGTCGTTCGCCAGAGCTCGTGAATTCGCAAGGCTAGAGCACGACAACTCTCCGTGGATGCCTGACTCCGGTATCGGTAGCGAGCCCCAACAACCGCTTGGGTCTGACGACCGGCCAAAGCGCAGACGGCAGCTTTGGAGAAGCGCCGGGAAGGTCAGTTCCCGGCGCGATCCCATCATACATGAACGGGCGAGATTGACGCGATTACGACGGTGCAGACACCCGGACATGAGCCGTGGCTTTGGCCGCACCTATCTACGCTTGAATGCTTCCGCGAGCGCCGCGCCGAATGCGCCTTGAGGCGGCTCCTTCCCCCGTCCAGACCGTTTCGGAAGTTCGGAAGCGGCCACGCGCGGCGGCGTTCCGTCTGCCCGTTGTTCCGGCCTGCTGGTGCGATCATCGTGTTTGCGCATGGTTAGGCCGATGCGCTTGCGCTTGATGTCGACGTCGACGACTCGCACCCTGACCACATCTCCGGCCTTCACCACCTCATGCGCATCCTTTACGAAACGGTCAGCCAGCTGCGAAAGGTGGACGAGGCCATCCTGATGCACGCCGATATCGACGAATGCACCGAAGGCAGCGACATTGGTGACGGTTCCTTCAAGCAGCATTCCGGGCTTCAGGTCCTTGATATCGTCGACCCCGTCGGCGAAGGTTGCGGTCCTGAATTCCGGCCTCGGATCACGGCCTGGCTTTTCCAGCTCCGCAATGATGTCGCGGACGGTCGGCAGGCCGAAACGCTCGTCGACGAAGGCGCGGGGATCGAGCGCCTTGAGAGCGGCGCTGTCGGTCATCAATGAGCGCAGATCACGGCCGCAGGACGCGACGATTTTCTTGGCGACGCCGTAGGCTTCCGGGTGGACGGCGGAAGCATCAAGTGGCTCGGCGCCGTTGGGAATGCGCAGGAAACCGGCGCATTGCTCGAAGGTGCGCTGGCCAAGCCGGCTCACCTTCATTAAATCCTTGCGGCTCGCGAAAGGCCCTGTCGCGTCTCGATGCGCGATGATCGCCTCGGCCAACGATGGACCTAGGCCCGAGACGCGTGCCAGCAAAGCCGCCGAGGCGGTGTTGAGGTCTACGCCCACCGCGTTCACGGCGTCCTCGACCACTGCCTCCAGCGAACGGCCAAGCCGATACTGGTCGACATCGTGCTGATACTGCCCGACGCCGATTGATTTCGGCTCGATCTTCACCAGTTCGGCCAATGGGTCCTGAAGACGGCGCGCGATCGAGACCGCGCCGCGCAGCGACACGTCGAGATCGGGGAACTCCGCCGCCGCCATTTCGGAAGCGGAATAGACCGACGCGCCGGCCTCGCTGACGATCACCTTCAGCGGCTTCGGTGACGGCATGTCCGACAGCATGTCGGCAACCAAACGCTCGGTTTCACGACTGCCCGTGCCGTTGCCGATCGCAACCAGCTCGACCTTGTATTTGACAATCAGCCTCGCCAGTTCCGCCTGCGTGCCGCGTACGTCGTTGCGTGGCGGGAATGGATAGACGGTGGTTGTGTCGAGGACCCTTCCGGTCTGATCGATGATGGCGACCTTCACGCCGGTGCGGATACCGGGATCGAGCCCCATTGTCGCACGGGAGCCGGCAGGCGCTGCAAGCAGCAGATCCTTCAGGTTGCGCGCGAAAACCCGGATCGCCTCCTCCTCGGACTTCTCGCGAAGCTCGCGCATAAGATCGAGCGAAAGTGAAAGCGTGAGCTTCACCCGCCATGTCCATCCGACCACCTCCATCAGCCACAGATCGGCCGCACCTTGCCGGCCAATGCCATAGGCCTCCGCTATCATCCGCTCGACCGGCTTGAAGGGAGAGGCGTCGTCGGAATCGACGTCTATGTCGAGCGACAGAACATCCTCGTTGCGTGCGCGCAGCATGGCGAGCGCACGGTGGCTCGGGACATTGGCCCAGCGCTCGACATGGCTGAAATAATCCGAATATTTTGCGCCGGCCTCCTGCTTACCATCGACGACTTTCGCGCGCAGGAATGCCTTTTCTTTCATGTAGCTCCGTAGACGACCGACCAACTCTGCATTTTCGGCAAACGTTTCGGAAAGTATATCGCGGGCGCCTTCAAGCGCCGATTTCACGTCTAGCACGTCGTCGCTCAGATAAGATTGCGCCAGTTCAGCGGGAACGGCGGAACGATTGGCCAGAATGGCATCCGCCAGCGGACCGAGACCACGCTCGCGGGCGATTTCGGCGCGTGTGCGCCGCCTGGGCTTGTAGGGCAGGTAGATGTCTTCCAGTTCCGCCTTCGTGGTGATTGCGGCAATCTTGGCCGCGAGGTCTTCGGTCAGCTTGTCCTGGCTGCGTATTGATTCAACGATCGTAGCGCGGCGCGCATCGAGTTCTCGGACGTAAATCAGCCGTTCGGCCAAAAGGCGAAGCTGAGTGTCGTCGAGCCCGCCGGTTGCCTCCTTGCGATAGCGGGCAATGAAAGGCACGGTCGAGCCTTCGTCCAGAAGCCCAATCGCTGCGGCGGCTTGTTCCGGTTTCGCGCCGATTTCGGCGGCGATGATTGCGGCAATGCGTTTGATGTCTGCGGCCATGTTATTCTCACAGTCGGCGATCGGGCGGCGACCATAGGTCCAATTGTTCAAAGATGCCAAGCGTCGGGATCCGCCGACTGTCTGTTCCACAGCAAAGGCAGTGCTGTCTCCTCAGAATCTCTGTGGCCAGTGCTTCTCACCCTTTCCGGCGCATTGGGAGCCTTCGGGTTTGCGCTTTTGGCGGGATCGCTGAGTGGTATTTTGCAGGCGATTGTCCCGCAGGCGCAGCGCATGGGATTCGCCCTCGGCTCTCCCTCTTTAATCAGGCTCGGCCTTCGGTTGCAGTCTCAAATCTTTCCACCTTCATAATCTGGCCTCTCGAGGCGATACTTACGGCAATGGAAAACGATCCTGTAGAGAGCCGCGATATCGGCAGCTTCACCGTAGAGATAGCGCCTGCGGCGGTTTCGTCAGACGAGGCGATGCATGAGCTGGTCAGGGATAGTTTGACGAGCGCGTTCGGCGATCGACGCGCTGTCACGCACCAGGCCGACGGCGGGCTGTCTGTTCAAGGAGCGGTCGTTCTCAGAAGCGGGCAGGGCGAGCGGCTGACTGGCGATGACAAGGCCCTGAGGTCATATCGGTGCCAGAAGCGGTCGTATTCATGGGGCTCGCTTACCTATACATGTGCCTGTGCTTTTATCTGTTCTTCGTAGGTCTCATTTGCTCTATACGGTGATCCATGATCTTTGGAGGATTGGAGAAGCAGCGAATAATCGGCCGGAAGTGGATTATCAACACGAGCACAACGAAGCCAGCCTCAGAGTGATGCGTAGAATTTTTCGGTGTACTGTTTTGGGGGTTCTGATCGTCATAGTCATGAAGGTCCAGAGTGCTTACCTGACATCGCGTGGAGAGAATATTGTGGCTTGGTTGGTCGGCGATATGTCTTCCGCCTTCCATGGGCGCAATGATGTGAGCGCCGGGATCAGCTATCGTAGGCCGACCCATTACAGTAGCCTTCTTATCGCTATTTCGACCTGTGTTGTTTTTCTCTATGGTTCCATCCGATTAGGTGTCGGAGGTCGATTTCATGCGCCTTTATGGAAGATGTCGGCGGTCGTGGCGTTACTCGTGGCTCGCTACTTGCTGATCGATGCATTTGCTGGCTTTTCGATCCTTCTGGGCATTGGAGTGCTGCTCGCGATATACAGCCTGCTTGATCCAGGGTTTGGTCGATGGCGAGCAAGTGAGTTAGGAAACGATCAGAGTGTATCATAGTTGGCTTGATCGTTGGGATGAGCGACGGGCGCGACGCGGTGAGGAAGGGAAGAAACCAACGGATTTCGTCCTTGCCGCGGAACGCGCCTTTCCAGGTGCGAAGAAGATAACAAGTATCAAGGAATTCTGTGGCCTTGCGGACCAGGCTGTGGCTGATCCAGCCTTTTTCGATGAGCCGAGCGGGGGCGATCAGGGTTTTGAAAGGCAAGACGGATGGCTCAAATTTCCATCGGACATTTCTACTGATATCGAACAGAACAATGTCGTCTTGGCGAAAATCACAGAAAGCGGGTCGTTCGATCAGGCGATGGTGATTTTTCACCATTGGAATGCAAGCGCCTGGAATCGTCAGATTGCCAACTTTTTCTCGCAGCGTGGTATCACGGTTGTCGAGATTGCTATGCCGTATCACTTCGAACGCAGCCGTCCCGGCTCCGTGCACGCCGACTATATGCTTAGCCCTAATCTCGGTCGAACGATCCAATCTGTAAGGCAGGCAGTGTTGGATGGGCGAAAACTCATACGTTGGTTGAAAAGCGAAGGCTATCGAGAGATTTCGGTTCTCGGAATGAGCTTAGGTTCCTGGGTTGCGGCCATAGTCGCGGCACACGACTTGGCTGTGTCAAAAGCCTCGTTGTTTCTGACGGCGGGGAGTCTAGCGGATATGGTTTGGACGGGCCGGGCGACACGATCGATACGCGATAGCCTTGAGCCTGAGATTGAGCTGACCGATCTCAGAAGGGCCTGGGGTCCACTTAACTTGGAGAATTACGCGCATAGTTTGGCACGGCCGGATCTCGATCTACACGTCGTGCTGGCTAAGAGAGACAAAGTGGTGTTGCCAGAGCTATCGGAGAGGTTCATGCGGAGGCTGAAGGACGCCGGGGCTAGGCCAAATATTTTGGAATTAAACTGTGGTCACTATTCGCTCGCCATGCCGCCTTACATTTTGTTGGCCGGTTTGAGCTTGAAGCGGTTACTAAGGCGCGGCCGTTGAGCGGTTTCTGTCGTATGCTGACAAGTCGGCCCGGCGAGCATGAGTTTGGCGTTGGCCGGTCAGTTCACCAGCAAATTCTCTGGTAGGCGTCACGAGACGAAAGTGATGATTCTGGGGTCGCCCCCTAACCGCTTGTGCACGGGACTGTCAGGAATGTTGTGCGCGAGGCCGGTTTCGTCACTGGCTGACGAACCTTTCGCCGAAGACGACGGCGAACTGGATCTTGGCCCCGAACCACTCGCGCGGCGGTCGCTTCCACTCCTCGGCCGCATGGTTCAGGACCAGATATAACAGCTTCATAGCGGCATCGTCATTGGGAAAGGATTTCGCCATAGGCTGGGTCCATGAAACGATCGCCTTCCCTGGCCACAGTCGATGACGAGGCGATCCGGTCGGCCCTGAAGAAGCGTTTGGCCGGCGGCAGGTCGCGCTGCTGGCTGAAATAGAATTCGACTGTGTCTCCGACGCTGTCGATGGCGCGATAGATTACCTCCAGCGATGGACGGTCGTGTGATCGACCGTAATACCCCGCTCGACCATCATCTCCTCAAGATCACGCAGGCTCAAATTGTAGGCCTGGTACCAGCGCGCGCAAAGCAGGATCACAGATGGCTCGAACTGCGGCCTTTGAACATCACAATCCTCTGAAATGGTTGAAGCATCCGCCTTGCCTCTCGCGAGTAACGAAAACGTTGCAACACATCCCGATCAGCAGCTCACGCCAGCTCGGCACACTCTCCGCACGCCAATGGAAACCGATCAGTTCCTTCTTGCCTGTCGTGCCGACAGTACCAGCACGCGTGCTGCGCCTTCTCGCGAGGGAAGTCCTCGCCGGCGATGGCGGGATCATCATCCGCCACGGCATCTCCTCCCACCCACCCGTCCGGGTGGTAAGGCGCTCGGCGCCACCGATAGTTCGTGACGGCGATGTCACGTTGTCTGGCTATGAACGCGCTGAGAGCTGCGGCGCTGTTGTCAGCTGACCACGGTTACGGCTTTCCAATCCGCCATGGCCTGCAGGCGGTGAATATGTGTGGCGAGAGCGGAGCGTTTTGAGCGAGGTGGAACGAAGAGGTTGCGCAGAGCCGAGAAGATCGAGACGAAACGCTGCAGGCCTCCTGGCGACCGGAAGCCCTGCATCACCCGCTCTCGTTTTCGCAGCGGCACATGGGAATTCTCGGCGCGGTTGTTCAATCCTTTGGGTGACCGGTGCTCGACGTCCGGCATCACCTGACGCTTGGCCGCTCCATACGAGCGCAGCTTGTCAGTGATCATGCGCTGCGGTGCGACGCCCCGTTTCTTCAATAGGCGCGTCAGCAATCGCTTGGCCGCCTTGGTGTTGCGGCGGTTCTGGACGATCTCGTCGAGGACATAGCCGTCCTGATCGACGGCGCGCCATAGCCAGTGTTTTCGGCCAGCAATGGTGATGACGACTTCGTCCAGGTGCCAGATGTCATCGCGGCTCGGCTGCTTGCGGCGCAAGCGGCGAGCATAATCGGGCCCGAACTTCTTGCCCCAGCGGCGGATCGTTTCGTGGGAGACCACGATGGCGCGCTCCAGCAGCATTTCCTCGACCAGACGCAGGCTCAAGGGGAACCGGTAGTAGAGCCAGACGCATGGGCGATGATCTGCGGCGGGAAACGATGGCGCTTGTAGCTGATGGCAGGCATTGTCATGCCGCCGTCCCTATGCCGCAAATGCTGACGCAGGTTTACGTGACAACACCAAAACAAGTGCTCAAGAGAAAACCCGCCGCGCTGGCGGCGCGACGGATTGATCGGGCGTTGCAGTCGTCATGAAACGCTGGGCCCACCCCTTTGCCGACCGATGTTCCAGGAGATACCCTCGCGCTGAACCACGCCAGAAACCTTATGTCCGCGTTCGGCGGTGTCGATCCGCCCGCCGGGCTGTTTCATCATTCGCGACCGGCGTGGCGAACATCCACGGGCGCATCTTGGCACCTGGTCCGGGATCCTGCAGGCCGACGCCTATGGCGGCTATGGCGAACGCTACGATCGCCGGGGCCGGTACTCGAAGCAGGTTCCGCATGCGCGCCGCAAATTGTTCGAGCTCGCCGGGAGCCAAGCTTTGCCACAATCGCCTAAAAGAGGATCATGCGCGTACCGGGGCAATCTTACGTTAAGGTCGGATTGTAGAGGGTTATACTTGCCACAGAAAGCGGCTTGTTCCGCCTTTCCGGCTCCGGTTTCGCCTCTGCGCTTTCAAGGCGCGCCAGAAGCCGGGCCCGCTCGCCCGCAGCCTTTTCCACGCTGGCCTGCTTGACGTGGCCGTAGCCGCGAATGAGAGCCGGGACTGACGCCAAGGCAGCCGCTGCCCCGATCTTCGCCGGCGTCAGGATGCGGGCGATGCGATCGACATCGGCCTCGTAGCGCGCCAGCAGATCGCGCTCCATCCGCCGCTCGGCGGAATAGCCGAACACATCGAGCGCCGATCCGCGCAGACCCTTCAGCGATGCGAGCAGGCGGAACGCCTTCATCATCCACGGCCCGAAACTTGATTTCTTCGGCTTTCCATCCGCGCCGCGCCGGCCCATGATCGGCGGCGCGAGGTGGAATTCCAGCCGGTCGTATTCCTGGAATTGCGCGGCCAGCTGGCGTTGGAACGAGCCGTCGGTGTAGAGGCGGGCGACTTCGTACTCGTCCTTGATCGCCATCAGCTTGAAAAGGTTTCTCGCCACGGCTTCGGTAACCGCGGTGGAGCCGGGTACTGCGGCCCGTTCGGCCCTGCGAACCGCGTCGATCTGATCGGCGTAACGCCTGGCATAGGCGGCGTTCTGATAGGCGGTGAGGAACTCCACGCGCCGCGCGACGATGTCGTCCAGCGATGGCGCGATGGCGACAGCGCCCTGTTCCGATTGGCCGAGCATTCCTTTGACAAAGTCAGGCTGATGCGCCGCCCGCCGTCCCCAGCGAAACGCCGCGAGGTTCATGGCGACCGCCTCGCCGTTGAGTTCGATGGCGCGCTCGATTGCCTCGGCCGACAGCGGCAGCCCGCCATGCTGGTAGGCAAAGCCCAGCATGAACATGTTGGCGCCGAGCGAACTGCCGAACAGGGCCGAGGCGGTGCGCGTGGCATCGAAGAAATGCGCCTTGGCGTCACCGGCGGCCTCGCGGATGGCCTTCTTCAGCCGCTCGACGGGCAGCGAAAAATCGGCCAAGCGTGCGAAATCGCCCGGCATGATCTCGGCGGTGTTGGCGACGAAGATCGTGTGGCCTTCGCGCACGGCGGCAAGCACCTTCTTGTTTCCCGACACGACGAGATCGCAGCCGAGCACCAGGTCGGCCTTGCCCGCCGAGACGCGGATGGCGTGGATATCCTCCGGGGTCCTTGCAATGCGGACATGCGAAAACACTGCCCCGCCCTTCTGCGCGAGGCCCGCCATGTCGATCATGCCGCAGCCCTTGCCTTCCAGATGCGCGGCCATGCCGAGAATGGCGCCGATCGTGACCACGCCAGTGCCGCCGACGCCGTCGATGATGGACGACCAGCCGTCACGGTCGAGCGCAAACTGTTGCGGTTCAGGCACGCCTTCCAGCGGATCGGATTTTCCGGCCATGCCTTCGGCCTTGCGGACTTTTGCGCCGTGCACGGTGACGAACGACGGACAGAAGCCGTTGACACAGGAAAAATCCTTGTTGCAGCTCGACTGGTCGATGCGGCGCTTGCGACCGAACTCGGTTTCCACCGGCTGGATCGACACGCAGTTCGACTGCACGCCGCAGTCGCCGCAGCCTTCGCAGACGAGTTCGTTGATGATGACGCGCTTGTCGGGATCCGGAAAGGTTCCGCGCTTGCGCCGGCGGCGCTTTTCGGCCGCGCAGGTCTGGTCGTAGAGCAGCACGGAGACGCCCTTCACCTCGCGCAACTGCCGCTGCACCAGGTCGAGATCGTCGCGGTGGTGAATGGTGGCGCCGGCCGGGAAAATTACACCGGCAGCGGCATACTTTCCCGGCTCGTCGGTTACGATGGCGATGCGCTCGACGCCCTCGGCGCGCACCTGGCTCGCGATCATGCCGACGGTCAGATTGCCTTCGTGCGGCTGTCCGCCGGTCATGGCGACGGCATCGTTGTAGAGGATCTTGTAGGTGATGTTCGCGCCCGAGGCGAGGGCGAAGCGAAGCGCCAGCGAGCCCGAATGGTTATAGGTGCCGTCGCCGAGATTCTGGAAAATGTGCTCGCGCGTCGAGAACGGCGCCTGGCCGATCCATTGTGCGCCCTCCCCGCCCATGGCGGTGAATCCCACCGTAGAGCGGTCCATCCACAGCGCCATGAAATGGCAGCCGATGCCGGCGGCGGCTATCGAGCCTTCCGGCACCTTGGTCGAGGAATTGTGCGGGCAGCCCGAGCAGAAGAACGGCGTACGTGCGCCGATATCTTTGGTGTCGGCGAGCATCGCCTGGAACTGCCTTAGCCGTGCGACCCGGGCCGAAATCTCCTCCGACGGGCCGATCGTCTTGACGATGCGCTCGCCGAGCGCGATCGCGATGTCATTCGGGTCGAGCGAGCCCTTGGCCGGAAACAGCCAGTCGCCGCGTTCATCCTTCTTGCCAATCACCACCGGCTGCATGGCGGTGTTGTAGAGGCTTTCGCGCAGCTGCACTTCGATCAGCGAGCGCTTCTCCTCGACGACGATCACCATCTCCAGGCCGCGCACAAAATCCGCAATGTGCTCGAAATCGAGCGGCCACGGGCAGCCGACCTTGAACAGCCGCACTCCGAGCTGCTTCGCGCGGGCTTCGTCGACGCCGATATCGTCGAGTGCCTGGCGTACATCGAGATAGCTCTTGCCGATCGTGATGATGCCGATCTTCGGATTGCGGCCGCCCGAATAGACGATCCGGTTCAAATCGTTGGCCTTGATGAAGGCCGCCGCCGCGGCGCGCTTGTGTTCGTGCAGTCGCGCTTCCTGGCCGAGCTGGTCGAGCTCGTGGCGGATGTTCAAGCCGCCGGGCGGCATGTCGAACTCCGGGATGACGATATTCAGCCGGTCGAGCGAGGCATCCACCGAAGCCGTCGATTCGATGTTGTCCTTGACGCATTTGATCGCCGCCCACGTGCCGGCGAAGCGCGACATGGCGTAGCCGTAGAGGCCGTATTCGATCAGTTCCTGCACGCCCGCCGGATTGAGGATAGGGATCATCGTATCGACGAACAGGAACTCGGTGGCGTGCGCGTTGCTGGACGATTCTGCCATGTGGTCGTCGCCCATCAGGGCGAGCACGCCGCCATGCTTCGATGACCCGGCGAGATTGGCGTGGCGGAAGACGTCGCCGGAGCGGTCGACGCCCGGCCCTTTGCCGTACCAGACCGAAAACACGCCGTCATATTTGCCTTCGCCCAGCAGTTCGGTCTGCTGCGTGCCCCAGCAGGCGGTGGCTGCAAGTTCCTCGTTCAGCCCCGGCTGGAAAACGATATTGGCGTTGGCAAGCTGCCGCTTGGCCTTCCAGAGCTGGAGGTCGAGACCGCCGAGCGGCGAGCCGCGATAGCCCGAGACGAAGCCGGCGGTGTTCAGCCCCGCGCGCCGGTCGCGCTCGCGCTGCATGAGAAGCATGCGCACGACCGCCTGCGCGCCCGACAGGAAGATGCGCTCCTTGGAAAGGTCGAACTTGTCGTCAAGCGCAACGTCGTGAAGCGTCATCTGCAATTCCTTCGACGCGACAGCTCAAATCGGGCGTCCGCGCCAGGCAAGTTTTGGCCGGAGTGTTGCGCGCACCAGCGCCGCTCGCCCTCTTCACGTGGCGCAGCAGTCAGGGTTCGATGTGCGCCAACGGAGTGGCCGGAAAGACCCGTCGCCCAAGGCATCGTCGGCACCGCGCGCTATGCGGGCGGAGGACGTCTCTCTATCTTGAGCCCCAGAGCGGATCCGCTCGACAACGGATCCGAACGATTGACTGCCTTCCCCCAGGAGCAACACTGGATTGCGAGCACGAACTGCTCGCTTCCCACGTGCTGTCGGCTCCTGCATCCCCATGCGCGATCTGCCGGGTCGACCAATGCCAGTCATATTCCATCTCCGATATAGGCAAGAATGCGCCCATTGTGTTGGGGCTGATGTCGCTCAGCCGTAGTGGATCAGGGCCCTGACCTGCGGGAGCTTGGTCCGCCTGTGTCACTGCTCTCTGTCCTGAGCAGAGACAGAGTGGAGGCTTGTTTGCTGCCTTTCACCGACACGGTTGTTCGCCCACTTACGCCGAAGATGAGCTGCCGCTGGAGCCTGCTCCGGCTAATGCATTAGGCAAACATGTCCGCAAACCTTTGGCTTCTGCGTCTGATCGCAGGGCGGTTACCAAGGTCAGCTTAGTCAATGCGGGGTAGTGCACATCGGACGAGCCACCAATTGACCATACATGACGATACGCACTCCTATGTTTCGCATTGAGTTCAGGCTGGCTTGGCGTGGCAGGTCTAGACCGCCTGGCTGACGATTAGCTGACGAAGGGCTTCTCGGGACGCAAAAATCCGACCTGGCTCAAGCGTTAGCGATTGGGCTATCTGAGTTGGACGTGAAGGGAGCGCAGACGGAAATGTCAGGCGAGGGCTCGGGTCATAACTTTTCATTCCGCGATAGCGTGGACGCGATGGAGCGCTTTGAGCCGACTGGCGAACAGATTACGAAAGGTTGAGAGATCGAAGAAGCGCTGCAGGTTTTCCAGCGATGCTCGTGCGCTTTCGCAGCGGCTCGTGAGAATTCTCGGCCCGCTGTTAGGGCCTCTGTGCGCGCGCTCGACATCTGGGATGACCTGCCGTTTCGCCGCTGTGTAGGAGCGCAGCTGTCGGTACTGATGCGCCTTGGTGCCAGACCTGTTTCTTCAGCAGACTGGTGAGCAGGCGCCTAGCGGCCTCGGTACTGCGGCGATCCTGGACGTTCCCGTCGAGAACGTATCAGTCCTGCTCGACAGCCCGCCACAACCAATGTTTCTTACGCCAAACATCATTGGAGCTTGGCCGCTCTCTGCGGCCGAACGTACTCGGTGCCGTACTTTCTGCCCCAACGACGGGTCCTCTAGATGCCGTTGTCTAATCGCGCGTGCTCATCAAGTCCTTTTTGACATTGTTCAATCGACGGCCGGTGATCGTTCGACCGGACGACGCATTGAGACACAGGATATTGTGCGAAGCGCGCTGTTTCGTGTTGCGCCGCTGATTGACGTTTGCCGAGAGCACGGTTGTCTGCGCGGTCGATACTTGATCGCCGCATGATGGGTTTTCGCGGGAGGGATCTTCCTGTGTAATGGACGCAGTGTTGACGTGGCACACGTTCACCTGCAACAGCATCAGCGGAATGATCCGATCTACGTCCCGACATATGTGGACGGCTCCCTCCTTGCAAGATGTCGAGCGTTATTTTGATCGTATCGCTTGCGTGCATATGTCCGGCCTCACATGATGATTCTTCCGTCAACGGTTTTCTTATTTGTGATCCGAGGTGAGCTCTCTTCCTGCAGGGCCTGCCTGCTAACCTCACATCCGGCGGGATGATACCCAACCACTGTCCCGCATTCGGGACGGGAGAGCTCCAAAGGAACGGCACCACTCTGTGAAGACGGCACTGGAGCACCACGCCGGACAACGGCGACGTTCCCTCGGTCACCGGGCGGCTTTGCAGTCGCAGAGCTGCCCTATCTCGGAATTTATATACGGCGGGCTTCATGGTCGCTCCCTCGGGTACGACTCCATCGACGGCAAAGCGCCACAGAGCGATCAGCAACTTGCGAGCGAGGGCGACCACCATGACCTTGCGGACGCGGCGGCCAGTAGAGCCGGTGCGTTCCCGGAACCAGGCGGCCTGAGCAGCACCAGGCTGGTAGCGTTGCCAGAGCCAGGCCAGCTCCACCATCACCGTTCGAAGCCGCCGGTTCCCGGCCTTTCCGATCCCTTGCTCGCGTTCCACCCCACCACTGTTGTAAGGCGTCGCAGTAAGACCTGCATAAGATCCGAGCGCTTTGGCATTAGCGAAGCGACGGACGAAGGCCTCGCGGACCAATATTGTGGCACTTTGCACCCCCAATACCGCGCAGACTGCAGGCGTCATCGACAGCCAGTCAGTCAAGACCACGGAAAGCGGCGGAATTCGTGGGTTTGACGCCGGTAAGAAAGTGATGGGCCGCAAGCGCCATATCGTTGTCGACACACTCGGCCTGCTGGTGGGCCTCGTCATCCATGCCGCCGATATCCAGGACCGGGACGGCGCGCCGGTCGTCCTGAAATCGATCCTCAAACGCTGGCCGTGGCTGCGCCATATTTTCGCCGATGGCGGCTATGCCGGACCGAAGCTGAAAGGGGCATTGCAGAAGGTCGGCAAGTTCACGCTCGAAATCATCAAGCGCACGGACGCCATCAAGGGCTTCGAGGTGCTACCCCGCAGATGGGTGGTGGAGAGAACATTCGCTTGGCTCGGCAGATGCCGCAGACTGGCCAAGGACTTCGAACGAACCATCGCGTCCGCCGAAGTTTGGGTCTTCATCGCCCACATCCGCCTGCTCACGCGTCGCCTCGCAAGACCTTGAAATTGCACCAGTCGTTTTGATTCAGACACTCACCCGGTCTTCCGGGTGCAAAGGCGCCGACGCAACCGATAGTTGCGTCACTGCTCCTCCACCGCAAAGTCAACTTTTGCGTTCAGGGAGCCACGGCGCCTGGATTGGCTGATGGACACGGTCCGTTCGCGCATGCGGGGTCGAAATACCTCTTGGCGAAGAGGAGGCAGGCTCGTCATCCAGCAGTCGCCGGAGTTCCTCTGGGTCGAAGGCCATCATTGGTGGGGAGGCGGGTTCAGCATCCAACAGCTGCCGGGGCTCTTGCTCGTGCGGCAAGCGCCCTCTCAGCCGGTCTTGCAGCGCCGGCCGGTCGGCGACGAGCTTGTCGAGGGGCAGCGGCCCGTGGTCCGGCCGCTCCCCGTCGACCAATCGTCCAACCAGCGCCCACGTGCCGTCCACCACAAAGACGCCGCAATCATAATGGTTCGGCTGTCGGGCCATGCGGGCTGGCGCCAAGGTGGCGTTCAGCAGTCCTGCGAGCTGTCTTGCAGGCGCGTCGTTGTATCCCTCTCGCTGCAGGGAGTCGTAGTGATAGGCGAACCGCCTTTCCGGGTCGCGGCGATCAACGAGCAGCAGCGACCAATGGGTGCCGGGGCTGGTAGGAGTGCCATTGTTCACTGGCAAGAACAGGAAGTCGGCTGGGGCGTTGCTTTGATTATAGATGGACTGCAATGTGCCGCGCGCGTCTTGCGGCGCCATGTGACGCAGTAGATGGGATACCGACGGATCCACCAGCCGTGTCCGGGCGGCGAGCGTCGGATCGATCCCCTGCAGTTGCCCCTCCAGCAACTGGTAATCCCTCTGGATATGGGCGTCGCTCAGCCACTCGGTGGCGCCGAGCACCGACCCGTTGGCGACCTTGGACGCGGCTGTCGGATCGAACGCCCCGATCTGAGCATCGGAGGAACTGGTCGTTAGCGTCGTCACATCAACCACTGGAAGGCCGCGGTAGGTGTCTGGCAGCCCGGCGGTTGCTGGCGAGGCGGGTTGGCGAGCCCTTGCCGGTGGCGCTGGCGCAGCTTCACTCATCGGCGAAAGTCGACCGCGATGGATGAGCCGAACGTCATCGGGCCCTCCCGCCCCCGGGACGGCGGCGGACCCTGTCGCTTGCATCATCGGCTGCCACTCCGTCTCGCCGAGCATCTGCCGCTGCTCCAACTCCTCGCTCAACCACGCCATCGGTTCATCGTCCGAGGAGGTTGGCAGCGGAGAAAGCGCCAGCGGCGAGCCGGGCTGTCGAACGCCCTGGTGATAACCCGGTACTGGCCCGGGCGGATTGGAATTAACCGCTGCCTCAAAATCGCCGTAGGTTTCTGAGCGAGCCCTGACATAGTGCGCTGGCGCTGCTTCCGACGTTGGCCACATACTCCAATCAAAGTTGAGCGGCGTCTGCAGCGACCAGGTTGACGTGGACCTGGCAGGTGCCTGCCGTCCAGCTTGGACCATGTCCTGCGCCTGCTCAGGGGGAGACCCGGACCACGGTGGGCCGTCTACAACCATCAGTTCCTGATCGTAACCTTCCGGGCGGACCAATGGCCAAGTAACAGGTCCCGGCTGCGCAGCGGCGTCCCCGACGGAGGTCGCGACCGCATGCGGCGCCGCGGCGTCTTCGTACCCGCTCCCCTGCATCATTCGCTGCGCCTCCCATGGCGATGCACCCAGTTGATGGGTGGGGGCCGGCGTCAGCAGGCGACCACCTGAATTAGCGATCTCGCTCAGCTGCCGCTCGGCGGCAAGGCCTTGCGGATCGTCTAGGGTCCTCTGCCTTTTCGCTGGCCTCAACTCAGCTGTGTCATGCTCATCGTCGATGAAGGCCTCCTCGCTTGGCAGGCGGTTGCTCCAGGCAGGTGCACCCATCAGCTCGTCCGGGGACCGCTGGTGATTGGACTCTCCAGGATCCGGTGCCTCGTCATGGCGAGCGGCGGGCTCGAGAAATGACGACGGGCCGAGTGCGTCCATCAGCCCCGAACGGACATCCTGATCGTGCGCTTTCGCAGGCAGCTCCTTTGCCCAACTGCCAGCTTCCAGCGACGCGCTGTGCTGCGCAGCGGCGTCGCCGACCCGCCTCGACTCCATCGGTGCCGCATCTTCGGAATTGATGAGCGCCACGTTCTGGGTGGGACGATTCAGCTTAGCGCGGCCTGCGACGCCCGTCGACCGCAAGGTCCGGAGATGACCTATTGCCGTAACGAGTTTTCTGGGATCACCCTTTCCGATGAACTCGAGCACCTCACCGCCATCGGACAGCGACTTGCTGTTGAGCCGAGCAACAATGCTCGCTTTGTTATTTTCGAAAAGCCAGCGGCCAAAATTGCGAAGAATACGTACATTATTCTTGACGGTGAATTCGGCGGCATTATTCTTGATGAGAGCCTTCTCAAGCCCCAAAATGAGGGAAGCGTCCTGGGGATAGAGAGGCTGCTGCTTCCGAGGCCGCTGCTTCCTGCGAAGCCGAGTTGACTGAGCCGGTCGCAGCGCTGAGGACGACGGGCCGGCTTCGTCCATCAGCTCCAAACGCACATCCTGATCGTGGGCGGCCGCAGCAAGCTCCTTTGGCCAACTGCCAGCTTCGGGCGACGCGCTGTGCGGCGCAATCGCCTCGCCGACCCGCCTCGGCTCCATCAGTGCCGCATCTTCGGGATCAGGAACGGGGGGAATATGGCGCTCGCGCTCCATCGCTTTAGCGCCGGCCTGCGATTTTCGGAGATGAGCCAGTGCGGAACCGATGCTCCGATCATCGGCGCTCTCCTTATAGCCCTTCACATCTCCATCCAACGCCTTGCCGGAAAGCCGACCAGCAATGCCCTTCTTGTTGTTTTGACGCAGGTAGTCACTGAAGCTCCTAAGAGCAGTTGCATTCCTCCTGCCGCTATGTGTCGGGGCTTCGTTTTTATACTCTTCGATGAGAGCCGCGTCCTCCGGATGCGGCGTCAACTCAGCGCGGCCTGCGATCGGCACGACGCCCCCCGTCGACTGCGAGGTCCGGAGATGATCTATTGCCGTAAGGAGTGTCTTGGGATTACGCTTTCCGATGAACTCGCGCGCATCCTCGGTCAGGGACCCGTGGTCGAGCCGATCCTTAATGGGATCTTTGTTGTTTGCGAAGAGCCAGTGGCCAAAGCTGAGAAGAGAACCTACATAGGCCTGGACGGTGCGCTTGGAGGCGTTGCCCTTGATGAGGGCATCCTTAAGCCCTGAAATCAGCGGAGCATCCTCGGGATAAAGAGGCTGGTTCCTTGGCCGAGTTGACTGGGCCGGCTGCGGCGCCGAAGATGACGGGCCGGGTTCGTCCATCAGCTCCAAACGCACATCCTGTTCGTGGGCTGCCGCAGGAAGCTCATTTGGCCAACTGCCAGCTTCGGGCGACGCGCTGTGCGGCGCGATCGCCTCGCCGACCGGCCTCGGCTCCATCAGCGCCGCGTCGTCGGGATCAGGAACGGGGGAACACGGCGCTCGAGCTCCATCGCTTTAGCGCCGGCGTGCGAGTTTCGGAGATGAGCCAGTTCGGCACCGATGCTCTCATAACCAGCGGCGTCCTCCTTATAGCCCTTCACATCTCCATCCAACGCCTTGCCGGAAAGCCGACCAGCAATGCCCTTCTTGTTGTTTTGACGCAGGTAGTCACTGAAGCTCCTAAGAGCAGTTGCATTCCTCCTGCCGCTATGTGTCGGGGCTTCGTTTTTGTACTCTTCGATGAGAGCCGCGTCCTCCGGATGCGGCGTCAACTCAGCGCGGCCTGCGATCGGCACGATTCCGCCCGTCGACTGCGAGGTCCGGAGATGATCTATTGCCGTAAGGAGTGTCTTGGGATTACGTTTTCCGATGAACTCGCGCGCATCCTCAGTCAGGGACCCGTGGTCGAGCCGATCCTTAATGGGATCTTTGTTGTTGTTGTTTGCGAAGAGCCAGCGGCCAAAGCTGAGAAGAGAACCTACATAGGCCTTGACGGTGAGCTCGGAGGCGTTGCCCTTAATGAGGGCATCCTTAAGCCCTGAAATCAGCGGAGCATCCTCGGGATAAAGAGGCTGGTTCCTTGGCCGAGTTGACTGGGCCGGCTGCGGCGCCGAAGATGACGGGCCGGGTTCGTCCATCAGCTCCAAACGCACATCCTGTTCGTGGGCTGCCGCAGGAAGCTCATTTGGCCAAATGCCAGCTTCGGGCGACGCGCTGTGCGGCGCAATCGCCTCGCCGACCCGCCTCGGCTCCATCAGCGCCGCGTCGTCGGGATCAGGAACGGAGGGAATATGGCGCTCGAGCTCCATCGCTTTAGCGCCGGCGTACGAGTTTCGGAGATGGGCCAGTGCGGCAACGATGCTCCGATCATCGGCGCTCTCCTTATAGCCCTTGACATCTCCATCCAACGCCTTGCCGGAAAGCCGACCAGCAATGCCCTTCTTGTTGTTTTTACGCAGGTAATCACTGAAGCTCCTAAGAGCAGTTGCATTCCTCCTGCCGCTATGTGTCGGGGCTTCGTTTTTATACTCTTCGATGAGAGCCGCGTCCTCCGGATGCGGCGTCAACTCAGCGCGGCCTGCGATCGGCACGACGCCCCCCGTCGACTGCGAGGTCCGGAGATGATCTATTGCCGTAAGGAGTTTCGCCGAATCGCCCTTTCCGATGAACTCGCGCGCATCCTCCGTCAGGGACCCGTGGTCGAGCCGATCCTTAATGGGATCTTTGTTGTGTGCGAAGAGCCAGTGGCCAAAGCTGAGAAGAGAACCTACATAGGCCTGGACGGTGCGCTTGGAGGCATTGCCCTTGCTGAGGGCGTCCTCAAGCCCCGAAATAAGCGGACCATCCTCGGGATGAAGAGGGCGCTTCTTGAGCGTTTTAAATTGAGTTGACCGAGCCGGCTGCGGCGCCGAGCCGGCCGGCATTGCTCCACCACCTCCACCTGAATTGGCGATCTCGCTCAGTTGCCGCTCAAACGCCGCCGCACCTGCGGGCGGAGCCGCACGTGAGCTCTCTTGCAGGCCGGTCCTGTTCAATTGTCCGCGCACCCGCTTGGTTGAGGTGAAATCCATCCGTTCTCACTTTCAGCAATATAAGCCCGTTTGAAGCTGGGCTTGGATCTGACATAGGGAAGCTGTCGAGAACCTGACGACAACGTGCCCCGCCAAGACAGCATGGTGCACGCGCCTAATTGCCGTAATGGCCGGCCTTCGCGAGCATAACAGTTGGGTGGCTGTCCCTCAGAATGGGCGCACGACGCGAGGGCACCCGCCAGAGGCTGCGTCAACAAAACCATTGCTATTGCGTCCCAGCAGGACTATCGGAGCCCGCCAGTCGGCATGGAGTAATCTTCTTTGGCCAATTACGACGCTGGCAGGCACGCCGCGCCCTCGCAGCTTGCAGCCAAGGAATCGCCGGGCCAGCCCAATCTCAAAATCTTGATGCTTGGTGCACTAGGCGTCGTGTACGGGGATATCGGCACCAGTCCCATCTACGCCCTTCGCGAGGCCCTGCATGCATCGACCGGCGGAAATCAGGCAGGACGAGAGGAGGTCCTTGGCGTCCTGTCGCTGATCGTCTGGGCGCTAACAATTATTGTCACCATTAAATATATCGTTTTCGTGCTTCGAGCCGACAACAGGCGAGAGGGCGGCACGCTATCGCTGATGGCCCTTGCGCGACGTGGTCTTTCGAAACGCTCGTCGTTGGTGATCCTGCTGGTTGGGATGTGCGGGGCGGCGCTGTTCCTTGGCGACGCCGTCATCACACCGGCAATCTCGGTGCTTTCGGCAGTCGAAGGTCTTGAAGTGATAACACCGGCCTTCAAGCCCTACGTCGTGCCGACCACGCTGATTATTCTGGCCCCGCTGTTTGCGGTACAGCGTTTCGGAACCGGCGGCGTTGCATCAATCTTCGGGCCGGTCACCGCGCTGTGGTTTCTCGCGATCGGGTCTTCCGGACTGATGCACATCGCGGACGATCCGAGCGTTCTAGCGGCGATTAACCCGCTCCATATCGCATATTTTCTCAGCCACTCGCCCGGCACTGCCTTTATGACGATAGGTGCCGTTTTTCTTGCGGTAACGGGGGCTGAAGCGCTCTACGCCGATCTCGGTCATTTTGGCCGCAGGCCTATTGTGCTGGCTTGGCTGGTGATCGTATTTCCATGCCTGCTGCTTAACTATTTCGGGCAAGGCGCGTTCGTTCTTTCCCGAGGTGGCACGATCGGACATCCATTCTTCGAGATGAACCACGGCTGGGCGTTGCTTCCGATGGTGGCGCTGGCCACGGCAGCAACGATTATAGCTAGCCAAGCCGTGATTTCCGGCGCTTATTCACTGGTGCGACAGGCCGTCCAGCTCAACATGCTTCCACGCTTCGAAATCCGGCACACCTCCGAAACGCAATCGGGGCAGATCTACCTGCCGCGCGTGAACCTGCTGCTCGCGTTGTCGGTGATGCTGCTGGTCGTCGGCTTCGGTGAGTCCAGCGCCCTCGCGTCAGCTTACGGCATATCGGTCACGGGCGAAATGGTTGTGACGACAATCCTGCTCTACGTCGTGATGAGGCGTATTTGGCGGTGGACGCTCCTCCCGGCGCTTGGCCTTACGCTCGTCTTCGGGGTCGTCGATGTCGGCTTCTTCTCGGCGAATATCATGAAAGTGCTCGACGGCGGCTGGGTCTCAATCCTTGTCGCCGGCGTGGTTCTCGTGGTTATGATGACCTGGGCGCGCGGAACCCGCCTCCTCTTCGAGAAGGCCCGCAAGAGCGAAGTCCCGCTCGATTTCATTGCCGAGCAGATGACTGCCACGCCGCCGCAGCTTGTACCCGGCACCGCCGTGTTCCTGACCAGCGATCGGACAAGCGCTCCGGCGGCGCTGATGCACAGCTTGAAACACTACAAGGTGCTGCACGAGCAAAACGTCATCCTGTCGGTGGTGACGGCGCAGGACCCGACCGTTCCGGACAGTGAGCGGATCAAGATAACGCCAATCAACGACCTCTTTATGCGTGTGACGATGAGGTTTGGCTATATGGAGCAGCCGAACATCCCGAAGGCGATGGCGATCTGCCGCAAGCAGGGCTGGAAATTCGACATCATGTCGACCTCCTTCTTCTTGTCGCGGCGCTCGATCAAAGCGTCGGCCAATTCCGGTATGCCGCTGTGGCAAGACCAGCTGTTCATTGGGCTTGCCGGTACGGCTGCTGACGCCACCCAGTATTTTCAGATTCCAACCGGACGGGTCGTCGAGGTTGGTACCCAAGTCACGGTCTGAACTGCCACTCCAGTGCCCCAGCCTGTTGGGAAGGGCGGAGCAGGACCAAAGCTTCCGAAGGGGAACAGGTACCGTTAGGAATGCCTGCCGGCAGGTCTGTAACGCGGCGAGCAGACCTGGTACCGCATTGCGGCTGCACGCCCGCTGCGTGATCGCAAGGCGCACGTTACCATGGTTCTAAGGGACTCCACTTCTTGTGGATCGTAGTCTTCCTGACATTGACCGGCACCCTCAAATCACAGCCAACTCAAATCCCGGCTGTCGGAACGACAGCCGGGATTGGTGACCTACTTCTGCACGATTCCTTCACATGGGAACTGCCTTCGACGCAATCAGCCGCCTGCCAACCTTCCAATTGCTCGACCACGAGTTCCTCGTCCCCCGACGGCACGCACCAGAGCACCGCGCCCTCGATTTCCATCCCCGGCTGCCAATCGCACGGCGACGGGGTGCTCTCGTCGGCGATTATGGGTCGAAAGGTTCGGCTGTTAGAAAACAGAGCAGCCGAACCACGCTGAGTTTACTGATAAGGATCGCTCACAACTCCGCGACGATCTCGATGCTATCCAGTTAGCCGCTGCATCATCTCAGTCTTCCGCCAGCCGGATTGCGAAGACGTCATTGGGAATAGCGGAACAAGCGTTGCCAAACTGCCTGTCGGAATAAATTAGCGCTGCGGCTTTGCCTGTATGAAGACCGCAGACAGCTTCCACCGCAATCGTGATCGCGGCCTCGCGAGCTGTAGCTGACCACTCGGCGCGAGACGCTGTTAGAGCGCGGCTCCAAAACACAGACAGCACAAGAGCATTCGACCCGATGCGAACGGCTGAGCTTTGGATCTGGCTGACTCAAGTAAGCCCTAGCTTTTTCCTGAGGTCAGCGTTTTCCTTCCGAAGCCGGTCGGCTAGGAGCTTTTTCAGACGGGCATTCTCTTCTTCAAGCTTCACCAGATCCCTGAGCTCATCGCTCGGTTTCGTCTGCCCGGCAGCCTTCTTCCATTGATAGTAGGTCTGTTCCGATATTCCGGCTTTCTGGACCGCCGCCTTGATGCTCTCTCCCCGTCCGATCTGCTTTTCGATCTCGCCGAGCTTTTGGGCCCTCTCTTTGTCAGAGTATGTTTTGCGCGCTGTGCGGGCTGCCGGGGACGCGACTGCTTTGGATGAAGACGCCTGTTGGCCTGACTTGGCGGCGCTGGGTCGTACAGCGCCTTCCTGCTTCCGGGTTGGCTTCCTCGGCTTAGCCGTCTTGTCCTTGATCTTAGGTGTCTGTTCCTTCACGGGCACCTCGGCTGGCGCCTGGTTTGACTCGGTTTCCTTAAGGTCGGCCATGAGACACTCCTAACGGTGTGAACATCTGTTCTCCCGTGCAGCATCAAGAACTTGTTGACTTTGTCAACACCGCCGAAAACCCTGCCGTTCATTGTGATTAACGAAGGCCTCAAGACCAGAGTTGGTCATGGTGTTGCATTCGACGCCATGACCCCTTCCGTTGAGATACCCGCGGCTTTCGAAGTCCGTCAGTTCGCGCGCGCTTCGGCGGCTTCGAACGCTGTGCGCCCCACGGGGTTGAACCCGGATTTCTGGAAGCGACCGCGAGGGTGTGCGGGCTTACCCCGATCGTTTTTGCGAACGCCCTGGGCATTGTTGACATCTCCGAACCCGCTCGAGATTGCTATCCGTTGCAAAGGGCGGTGTATCCTCAAGCTGGCGGGCGTTCGCGCCATAGTTACGAACTCGGCCGGCGTGGCACCGAGAATACGCGAGCGAAGGTGCGCGTGCTCATGGCGATCTTGTGTGCCAGATGATCAACAGTGAGCGGTGCGGTGAGATCGATGAGGACATATTCCTGCGCCTTCTGCATCATCGTCGCTTCGGACATCCGGCCGACAAGATGGGCGCTAAACTGTGACCGGCCCCGAGCAGATAGTGAATCATGATTCCTGAGAATGATATTTGCGAGAACTGCTTTCTACTTTCTACTCTAGGCACTTGTTTCCGGGGTTGCCGGAATTCAACACTATTGGCGAAGAGATGAGCACCGCGCTGCGCGAACGTCTGATTCATCGCTGCGAGATACGGAGTGCGGCAATGGCACTTCAAGAACCGCGCGTGATCATTCTCTGTGACAGCTGAGCCGCGCTCGCCAGGGCTTCGCAACCCCGACCAGTTCAGCCCGGTCAACGCTCACTTCCGGGAGCGCCGACAACAGGACGTCATTGAGGCATTTGCAGCAAACATCCGCCGTCTTGGCGCAGGCCTCCTGCTCCTTCAGCATCACAATGAAGTCTCCGTAAACCACGATGGTTGCATCGGTCCGTCTCGCGTTCGACGGACTCTACCCAAGTCTAGAAGAAGTTCTGGCTCTCAGGTCAATGTCCCTGCCCAGGCGCCGAGTGGCCTGGCATACGCGGACTCTTGGCGGCAAGACGCGGACCGGCGGCTGAGTCTACACCTGCACCTGTCCACCGCCTGTCGAACCAGCGATCCAGGGCATTGCCGCTTCGGGGTCTTCCAGGATTCCGGCTCGCTTGGCGAAGCCGACAAAGGCATCGCGGGCCACGCTCATCGGCTTACGGCCATCGTGTGCTTGGTAGCACGCGCGGAGGGCTGTTTCGTGGATCAGACTGCGGCGGGCCTCCGGCCATTCCTCCAGAAAGTCGATCGCGCCAGCGAGATCGACAATCTCCTGCACCAGGTACGATCCCTGCTTGATGAAGACGGGGCTTCTGAATGCCGTGACGTTCATTCGTTCCTCCAAATTGTCGAACGGCTCGGGTGTCTGAAAGGAGCCGCCGTTGGTATTGTCGGCGACCATTGCAGAATGTGTTGTCAGCCTGATGACGATTCAAGATTCACATGGCTTGAGATGACCCGGGAATTCGGGATAGCCCCCGGGCGCACTACACACTGCCGAGGCGCTGATCGCCGAGGTTACATCGGTTTGTGCATTCGCGGCCCAAGGGGTCGAAACAGCCACTTGGCTTGGGTGCACTCGACGGCGGGTTAATCGGGCCTGGCCAAACGCCATACCGATCATCCACTAGCCGATTGCACGACTGTGCATCTGATAGGGGCAGCCGGGCTAGAAAGTCACCGACTAATACCCAGTCGAGGCGTTCCGGCCGACGTTCGGCTTGTGTCTCCGTCGCCATCGATGGAGACGGAATGAAGACGGAGCTGCTTGAGGGCATGGCGGCGCGGCTGGCCTATGTCAGTCGCGTCAGTTTCCGCTCGGCGGCGCCATCTCCAAGACGCTCTGGCCAATGCTGCGTAGTGGCTACCTCGTCTACGGCCGGATTGCAGGACGCGTTTGCAGCGGCCAAGCAGCTTCTGGACAGGCGTTCTCCGGTGGCGGAGCAGGAGACACTGGCCTTACCCATCGAGAGCGGCGAACGGCGTGTGCACCGCGTGCCGCCGGCTGGATGGCGAGCGCCGAGCGACTCTGCTGAAAACGTTCTTCAACACGCATTGGCAATCCGCATCGTCATTGAAGGCGCCGACGCCGGGCTGCATGTCGTCGTCTGGTCCAAAGACCTCTGTCGGTCACTGGAGGACGTGCTGGTTGAAGACGCGCGACGGTCGGGCGTGGGCATCCATTTCATATCGCCACTGTACGGCCGCGAAAAGGATGAAGGCTGTGCGCCAGATCGAGAACGGTGTCGACTCCTGACGGAAGCGGGAAGCAACTTCCCGGACACTTCGGCTGCGTTCGTCGACGAACTCGCGTTGATCGGACGTTCCGTTTTCGATTCCATGCAGCGGAGCGGACCGATCCGGACGAAACGACTTTGGCAACGGCGAGACCGGCGGACGGTCTATCTGCGCCTGTCCACCCGGCCGCTGGAGCAGCCCACGCGATTTCGCGCGGAGCTGGCCCGCAACATCGTCAACGGTGCCTTGGCTCCGTCGGCTGGGGGGCGAATGCCAGTGGATCGTCGCCTGTCAGGGCGTCGCCTGAAGCGATCGCGCGACGGGCCTTCTCGCCGACCATCGCCGCGACGTCGGCGTACAGGCGATCACTTTGGCTGACTGTCTCAACGCACACTGGCAGGCTGCGTAAGTGCGCGCCAACGCCGAGCAACCGAAGGGACGCTGGGTCCGCTGTCGCCCGATTGCGAACTCGTCACCGTGATGGACGGTCACTCCGCGACACTTGCCCGGATCGGCGGGGTGAACGGCCACCGCGTCAACCCGGGTCGTCCAGCTTTTCGAGCGCGATGTGAACACCATCGTGTTCGCCGCCCAAGCAGTCTAATCCCGGACGCAGCAGTGCTATCTGAGGTCGCTTCCGTCAGCCGCCGTGGGAGGGCTAGTGCGATCGTACATGCGGTTGCGCAAGAGCCGGTGGAGACGCTGTCGAACGAGACGGACGGTTCATGTCTCCTCGTTCGAGCACAGCCATCGCAAACGAAACAGCCTCATCGTCGCAAGCCGCATAGGAATGCGGTTGGTCAGTGACCAATCGCGCGGCTTCGCCGGCATGCAGAACGATGGTCTCGGAGCCGACGGTGACCTTGAGACTTCCGCGTTGGACAGATACGAGTTCGCGCGTGCCGCGGCTGTGGGCCTCCGACCGATGGACGTCGCCTGGCGCGATCGTCCAGGTCCACATTTCGAACATTGTCCGTCCCGAGGTTGATGCTTCCAGTTTCGCAGCGCTGCCCTGAGGGGTTCTCCAAAGCGTTGCAGGCTTGGTCCTTTCGATCGGATTGTCCGTGATCTCTTGCGAAGTCTCTCCCAGCAGGTCGGTAACGGACAGTGAGAAGGCGACGGCCAAGCGGCACAAGACGCCGATGCTCGGGTTGGCCTTACCCTGCTCAATGGCCACGACGGTGCCCTTGGACAGGCCTGCGCGCGTTGCGAGCGCGTCAAGGCTCATGTTCCGCACCCGCCGCAGATGCTGAACCTTGGCCGAGAGCGCGGCTGCCAACTCTTCCTCCGTTGCCAACCCCGCTGCCTCGTCGGTCATTTTATTGACTTTTTTCGCTGCATCTTTTACGGTCACTATAATGACCGACGCAGACATTGCAACCACGCGTTCCACAACCGCAGGGATTGACGAGGATGCGTCACACGGCATCGGACTGCTCCTGGCGTCCTTCCGTCGTCATTCTCAACTCCAGCTACGCAGGTGCTCAATGCAATTCGAAACTAAGGCGGTACATGCGGGTCGGGGCGTCGATTCCGCCACCGGCGCCGTCGCGTTCCCGCTCCATCCTAGTACGACTTTCGAGCGCAGCGCCGACGGCAATTATCCGTCGGGATATCAGTACATCCGGGATGCCAACCCCACACGCAATGCCTTCGAGACGGCGATGGCCGCGCTGGAGGGTGGCCATGCCGCCGTCGCGTTCGCGTCCGGCATGGCCGCGATCACCGCTGTGTTCGAGGCGCATCCCAGCAAGGGCGGCCGCATCGTCGTCCCGGAGGACATGTACTTCGGCATTCGCTCACTGATCGAGGAAACTGACATCGGCCGCCGCTTCGAATTCGTCGCGATCGACATGCGAGACCTGGATGCCCTGCGCACCGCGGTCAACGCCGCGCCTACGGGCCTCGTCTGGATCGAAACCCCCTCGAACCCGCTCATCCGCATCGTCGATATCCGGGCGGCATCCGACATCGCACACGCGGCCGGTGCCTTTGCGGTGGTGGACAACACCTGGACGACGCCGGTCCTTCAGCGCCCGTTCCAACTGGGGGCGGATGCCGTCGTGTATTCCGCGACGAAATATATCGGCGGCCATTCCGATCTCATGGCAGGCATCGTTGTCCTCCCGGATGCTTCTTCGCTTGAACGCCCCTTGCGCATGATCCAGCGCCATAAGGGCAGCGTCGCCGCTCCCTTCGACTGCTGGCTCGCGCTTCGCGGGTTGCAGACCCTACCGGTCCGCATGCGAGCGCATTGTGATGGCGCGCTGAAGGTGGCGGAAGCGCTGAGCGAACACCCGGCAGTCGAGAACGTTCTGTTTCCGGGTTTGCGCGACGATCCGGGCCATGCTTTGGCCCGACGGCAAATGTCCGGATACGGTGGCATGCTTTCCTTTATCGTCCGAGGCGGCGCGGAGGCAGCTATCGCGGTTGCCGGGCGGCTCCAACTCGTGGTGCGGGCCACCAGTCTTGGTGGCACGCATTCGCTGATCGAACATCGGGCGTCTGTCGAAGGGCCAAAGTCGATTGCTCCGGCGGGGCTGCTGCGGATCTCGGTCGGGCTGGAGCATCCACAGGACATCATCGACGACCTCTGCCAAGCCTTGGTCCTGGCCGAGTGACGCGAGACACGGCGCAAACTATCCAACGCTTGCAAGCTCGAATTGATAGTGGCTCTCTTCAACTTGCGGACGGCAGCAGGCGGTGGAGCAAGGGATCCGGCACTGGTGGGCGAGACCCCCGATCTCCAGCCCGGCGAATAGGCCGGAACTGCTTCGAGGGTCAGAGCGAATGCCAATTGGACGCCGACAATTTCTCGCCCTATCGCTCGTGGCGACCGGTTTCGGGAAAGCGCGGGCCGCAGAGCCGTTCTGGGCGGAGGTGCAATCGGGAAAAGCCATCGTCCTGCTGCGCCATGCCGAGGCTCCGGGCTCCGGCGATCCACCCAACTTCAGCCTTGGCGATTGCAGCACCCAGCGCAATCTGTCGGAAGAAGGGCGGGCTCAGTCCCGCGCGATCGGCGATCTGTTCCGCGCGAACGGCATCGCCTCGGCGGCCGTCTATTCGAGCCAGTGGTGCCGCTGCCTCGATACCGCCCGCCTGCTCGGCCTGGGCGAAGTTGTGCCGCTCGACCTGCTCAATTCGTTCTTCGGCGACAGCTCGGCCGAACCGGCACGCTCGGCCGCTCTCCTGGACTGGCTCCGCGAGCAGCGCTTCGAGGGACCTGCCATCTTCGTCACGCATCAGGTCAACATCAGCGGCCTGACCGGTGAAGTGCCCGATCGCGGTGAGATGATCGTTGCGCGGGTTCACGCCGATCGTCCCGTCGAAGTCATCGGCCGGGTGCCGGCGCCATTCTGAATGATGCGTCAATTAGCCAGATTTCCGGCCCGACTGACACCGGCCATGTTCCCGCTCGGGCCCCCTTCCGGCGGGCGACACGCGCGGCGAAGACATTCAACTCATCCTCTGCGGACGCAGAGGCTATTAAAAGGAACGAAAGAACGACATGCAACGGCGCAATTTTATCAAGGGCTTCATAGCATTGGGCGCATGCGCGATCTGCGCGCGTGCAGCTTTTGCCGACGAAGGCGTCCATTGGGCTTATGAAGGGCAAGACGGTCCGGAGCACTGGGGCGCGCTCGACGGCGCGAATGCCGCGTGCTCGGCCGGCTCGCAGCAGTCACCACTGAACCTGACGGGCGCCATCAAGGCGGACATCCCGCAAATCGGCATCGACTGGAAGGTAGGCGGCGGCACGGTCATCAACAACGGCCACACGATCCAGATCAACCTGCCGGAAGGCAGCACGCTCACCAGGGGCGGCAAGACTTACGATTTGCTGCAATTTCATTTCCACTCGCCGAGCGAACATCTGGTGGAAGGCAAGACCTTCCCCTTGGAGGTGCATTTCGTCCATAAGAATCGCGAAAGCGGAGCGCTTGGCGTGCTGGGCGTCTTCCTGACACCGGGTGCGAAGAATGAGACGTTTGCTAGTCTGGCCGCGGTTTTCCCGGCACAGACGGGCGGCAAGGCTTCGGTCAAGGACGTTGAGCCCAACGGCCTGCTGCCGGCCTCGCTGAGCTATTGGAGCTACGAGGGCTCTTTGACCACGCCACCATGCTCGGAGATCGTCGACTGGATGGTGGTGCGTGAGCCGCTGCAGGTCGATGCATCTGACATCGACAAGTTCACCGCGCTTTACCCGATGAATGCGCGGCCGGTGCTGGCGCCGAACCGCCGTTTCATCCTGACCGCGAGTTGACACTACCTGGTGGATAGTCAGGGCCGGGTACGGATCGCGATGCAGCAACAGCTGTTCCGCGGCATCGCGATCCGCATACATGTCACAGACCAGCATTGCCGCATTTTTCATACCCGTTTCCGTAGGGCAAAGCGCACTTTCACATCTCTCATGCGAACGTGATGACCAGTTGGGCGCGGGCTGCCAGCCGGCGCGCGGCTTGGTTCATTCAACGGGTGAAGGCCCCACAGATGTAGAAGGCGTCGGTCGTCGTGATCGGTCCGAATATTCACGAGTTGGACAGAGAAAATGATGGCAACGGATATGAGTAGCCAAGGCACAAACGGCCGGCGCGACCAGTAGTCCTAATGCCGCCCGCGCCGGCCGGTGCGGGCTCCCTGCCGGTCAGCCGCAAGGCCCAATATACATCAAAAGCTTTCCCGTCGAAAAGCCCGTGGCGTGGTGCTCGGCACCAGCTTCTTCAGCCGAAAGCGGCCAGGACGATGGCAGCCGCATCTGCGCGTCGTGGAAAGGTCGGACCAATTTTATCCCTCTTTGGTCGGGCCGAGCTTTGGCTGAGAACCTCTCTGGCATCTTTGCCGAGCCCGCAAAGGCATTGCCCGTTGTGCCGTTCTACCGTTCCGGATGTGATCGGCGACGAAACGTGGCCGGCACGACGCAGGACGGTAGCCGCTAGGCACTTCACCGTCGGCGCTGTTCGCCGGTGGTCGTCTAGCATACGCATCGCCGGCTTCAGCATCTTGACCATGGCATTGCCGCAATCTTTGTATTTGAGCGTAGCCTGACAACAAAATACCGCGGGCAAAGATGGCCATCCCTGAATATGCGCGAAACGTGCCGCCTCAACGACGGGTGGGAATTCTCTGCCGCGGCGTCTGTGAGGTGCCACGGCACGCCGAGGCTAGTAAGGACAACTGGTTTAGGACGGAGGACGCCGTTTCGACCGGGTTGTACGCGACATGCCTCAAGTGTGGGTATCAGGCGCGGGATAACTACAACTGGGACTGGCTTGTAGGTTGAGGACTTCTCTGCCGCCCCGCCTTGTCTGTCCCTTGAAAAATGCTGGAACAACTCGTCGATTGCCCGGTTTCTCAAGTCAAGTGGGTCCCATCGCTGGTAACCCAAGAGCCCGCCGCTCGTTCGGCTCGCTCCAGCGGCGGGTTCTTCGCGTCTGGCGTTATGTCTGCGCGAGGATTGCCCTAGCTGAAGAATTCGGTAATTCGGCCGGCGGTCCATGCTGATAGATTTCTAGTACTCGAAAACGCCCGCGTCTCTCCGGAGGCGCGGGCAATTTTGGGTTCAGGTTTGGGGAGAAGTAGAAACGCCACGGAGCCAAAACCGGCGACGCTTGGAATGGTTCCAGTGGACTCGCCAAAACCGAATCCTGGCCGATAATTGCGCCGTTAGGTGAAAATCAGTGCAAATCCAAGTTTCATTCCTCGCCCCATAAATGGCCAATGTCGGAGCGTGGTTTGGGATTATAGCCGAGGTCGAATGAAAGCGATGCGGTCGGCGAGCGCCGGCGCGGGATCTTCGAGCGTATGGACCGCCGGCGAGAACGGCTCGAAGGAGAGCGGGCCGGCATAGCCCAGGCTCCGCAATGCGCGGATCTGGCCGACATTGTCCTCGCGGTCTTTCTCGTCCACGAGCACGCGATGCAGCGCATGTCGTCGAGCTGGACATCCTTGTCGGCGACGCCCGAAGTATGAACAATGCCGGTCATCTCCGCGAACAATCCGGGCTCGCCGGCGAGATGATGATGAAACGTGTCGTGCACCGGCTTGAAGGCTCCGATGGCTGCAGCTGGTTGTGTGCTGCTGCAGTCGCAGCGACGATCTTTCTTTTGTCGCGTGGTGAAGCCTCGGTCGTACCGCTCAACATCATCCTGCTCGCTCTTTGAGCATTCATTCTGTGGGGCCGGTAAGAAGGGGCCATCCCGCCGAGCGCATGAGAGACAGAGGAGGTGAAACCGCAAACGACTGGTGGTAGCTCCCGACTGAGGCCGTTGGTGAGGCAAGGGACGTCAACAATTCCTCGCACATCGAGCGACCGCGAACCCTCAAGAACTCACGGGCCTGCCGCTATGCCGGTGAACGTCTGCCCGGTGATGTAGCCTTTCCTGGCGAGATTAACCGCTGCGGACGCGACCTCGTCAGGCTGGCCGAAACGAGCCGATGGGCGTTTGGGCTGGCTTGATCGCATTGTTCGCGGCAGGTACAAACGGCAAATTGCTTCACAACAATTTCGGCATGGTTCGGCAGGCGGCACAAACCGCCAAGCTCAACGACGGCGGACCGCTTGCTTATGTCCTCTCCAAGGTCGTCAGGGCCGCCCGAGCCGGACTTCCCAAGACCTTTACCCCTGCGGGAACATCTCGCGTGACCACGCTGCCAGCGCCCACGATGGCATCATCGCCAATCGTGACGCCCGGAAGAATGATTGCTCCACCGCCGATCCAGACACGGCTGCCAATTCGGACAGGACGCCCGAACAGCAGCCCAGCTCTCCGTTGCTCGGGATCATGTGGATGAACGACCGTGTAAATCTGCACGGCAGGCCCGATTGCCGTTCCCTCGCCAATTATCACCTCTGCCACGTCAAGGAAGACGCAGTTGAAGTTGACGTAGACGCCCGTTCCGATTCGGATGTTGAAGCCGTAGTCGCAGTAAAAGGGTGGACGGATGACCGCTCCGGGCCCAACCTCTGCTAGCCGCTCGGACAAGAGCGCATGCGACCGCTCGGCGGTTTGGCCCAATGTATCGTTGTACCGCTTTAGCCAAGCCCCGGTGGCCATAAGGTCAGCTTGGATCTCCGGATCCGCCCCACTAAACGACTCGCCTGCGAGCATCTTCTCTTTTTGACTGCGCATCATAGTTCCTCGTCAGATCGTGTCCCGTGGGTAAGTGTAGGAATGCATAGCGGAGACGTTTGTGGCTTGGGATTGCCGCGCCCCGGCTCAAGAACGGGGCGGTAGCGTCGTCGCGACCAGCTCCTGCTAAGTCTTCAAGCGCTCGAGCGTCGCTCATGAACCGGACGCAGGTGCCATCCATCAGTCGGCAAATATCCAGCGGTCGAGGTTTATTCCTGCCGCACTCAGATTTGCGCTTGATGATACAGCGGTAAGTGATCGATGTACATGGATTCCAGCGCCTGGGCGGTCGCCTTGCCCGTGTTCCCTCCGCCCATTTTCGAGTCTGGCACTATGCGTACGGTCGTCCCGCAGATTGCACCGGGAACGTCACGAAGCGCTGCGACACGATCTTGATCTCCAAAGTTCGGACAAGGAATGGTCAGCAAACTCGGCCATGATTTCGGCTCGTCGTTCCAGTGTGTCGGGAGGAGTCTAACGCTAATGTCTCGCCCCTTGCGAAAGAGACAAAGGATAGTTGGCAGTTTTGCGTCGGACCACGTTTTCTTCCGTTTCAGGGTATCCGGCATGAGCTGACGGTCGGAGAGCAACATGGCCTATCAACTGGCATGAAAGCGCTGCCGTCACACCATCTTTGTAGGACGCTGACCGCCGTAAGGTTGGGCGGGCTGTCCTCGATCAGGATCGAATTGGCGCCGACAAGGATCCGCGTCCACTCCTCATCGGGCCAAAGGTCTGCCAACCCCCTACGCTTGACTTTGTCCTAGCCATCGTCCTCAGCTGATATTTCAGAGATGCTTTATCTCGATGCCGTTTTTCTTCAGCGCGTAGCCCATCTGGCGCGGCGTCAGTCCAAGCAGGCGAGCCGCCTTTGCCTGCACCCAGCCACATCTTTCCATGGCCGCGATGAGACGCTCTCGATCGACCTTCGCACCATTCAACGGGCCTGCGCCGGCAGGCGCTAGGGGTGCCTGATCGCTGCCCACAGGCGGGACCGCAACGCCGGCCTCAGCCGGTGGCCTGGCCGTCTGCACTGGCCCCCGTACGGTCGACGCCTGTTGCAGCACTATGCTATCTGATCCGCTCTTCCACAGCCGCGCGGAAAAGCACTGGCCGTAGCAGCAGGCAAAGTCGCTTCTGCAGATTGATGGTCCCTGTGCCAGAACCGCTGTCCGGTGGACGCAGCTTTGGAGCTCGCGGATGTTGCCGGGAAAAGGGCAGTCCATCAGAACCTTTATCGCATCCGCATCGAAGACTAACGTCCGGCCGTTCTCGTCGTTGAATTTCCTGAGGAACTCAGTGGCGAGGAGGGGAATATCACCGCGCCTTTCACGTAACGGGGGCACAAATAAAGGAATCACCGTGAGGCGATAATAGAGGTCTTCGCGGAATTCCTTCCGTGCAACCGCCTCTTCCAGGTTCTTGTTAGTGGCGGCAATCACGCGAACATTGACCTTAATGGTCTGGTTGCTGCCCACGCGCTCAAACTCCTGCTCCTGCAGCACACGCAGTAGCTTTGCCTGGAACGAGGGCGAAATCTCGCCGATCTCGTCCAGAAACAATGTCCCCTTGTCGGCGAGTTCAAAACGCCCCTTGCGCGAATTGATCGCACTGGTAAAGGCACCCTTCTCATGACCGAACAACTCAGATTCTAGGACCGTCTCGGGGAGCGCCGCGCAATTGAGCGTGACTAAAGGCCGGTTGGCGCGTGGCGACAGCGCGTGAATGGCCTTGGCGAATAGCTCCTTCCCGGTACCGGATCTCGCCCCGAAACAGAACCGTGCTGTTGGACTTGGCTACGAGCGCGATCTGCTCGAGCAGATCGTTCAGCGCCGGGCTGTCGCCAACGATCCCATTCACCTGAACCTTCTTACCCACCCGCGCGGGGGGCTTGAGTTCGGAGAACTGCTGTTGCAGCTGGTCCTTATCCGGCATCGCTCGCTCGCGGTCGCATGCAAGCGAGCGATGCAGCTTCACTGTCTGCCCCACCAAGTTGGCGATTATGGTAAGCAGCTGGACGTCGAAGTCGCCCTGGGACGTTGACCTGTCGTCAAGGATGCGGTCGATTGTCAGCGTGCCCACCACGTTCGCATCGACGCGAATGGGAACGCCGATGAACGACACCTGTATACTGTCGGAGGCCCCGAGCATGCCTAAGTCAGTGGGACTGAAAGCCGGATGCACCGCTATGTTCTCGGCGACGAGCGGCCTGTCCGTCGCCACAATCTGGTCCATTACCCTCTGCGCCAACCCCAGCAGGTAGCGCTCATCGCTGCCTTCGTTCCGGCCGGCGCCTTCGGCAATGTCCAGTTTGCTATCACCGTCGGAGAGAAAGATGATGCTGTGCCGCATCTGCACAAACGATCGCAGGAGATGGACCACGTTGGCCAACGTGACTTCGAGCCGGGAGGGAGCTGGACCGGTGAGAAGTTTCGATATTTCGGTGATACCGGCAAGCGCGCCTTCGAGCGACAGCACGATAGGGGCCGCGCAATTTGTCTCGGATTTTGCTACATGCAGCACGACGGCACCTCCTTGGCACTTTGTCCGGATTTGCGGGTATTGTGTCGCATGTGATCCTCGATCTCAAACCACAGAATCGATGCGCGCGGCATTTGCGCCCGCGACGTCGTTGGCCCCTAGACTTCCTCGACCAATGGCATTCGCGCCGGCGCCGTCGTTGACAGGCACCAGCACGAGCGTCTTCGCCCCGCAGACTGCCACACGATCGGTGAGCATGCTCGCTCGGTCAAGCGTGCGGGCGTTCGCTCATAGAAGCGCTGCAAAGGCACTGACGGAGATAATGGTGACTCTCGCTTTGGCGGCGGCAGACCGCGACCTCCGCAGCCGGCATGCCGTGCAACAAGATTGCTGCCGAGATTGTTGCCGATGTCGAGTTCTGTCAGGCCCAGGCCCTGGTTGCGGGCAAGCGCAAACGCCTTCGTGTCAAGTCTGGGCGCGCCAATGTGTTCGAGTGCCACGCGGGGCGATGCTTGGTGCATAGCTTCCTTCCATGAACCGGACCGTCGTTCTCGGCCGACCGGCTTCTGCCAGCTGCAACCGCACGTCGACCAAATGAAAACGAGGGAGGAAAGTCAATCGCGCTATCGCGCCATCTTTCATTTGCGAAAGAAAACTCGGCGCTGATGATAGACCTTTCATTGCTTCAAATGGTTTCCGGCAGATGGATGTCGAACGGCAGAAATGTCTGCCCTGGCGTCTCCGTGGTCCCAGTGCTGATGGACTGGGCCATCAGCGTCACTAGCTCCTGGCAAAGCCGGGGCAATGGCGTGGAGACCGCCATCGTTATAATGTCATCTGCGAGCGCCGCCCTCGACTCCGGCGTGATTTCATTCACGATCACGACGAGACCCTGAGCTTTGCCGCCCTCGCGGAGCGCCGAGATGGCGCCCTCCATGCCTCCACCGGCGACATAGAAGCCGACGAGCTCAGGTTGTCGCTGCATGAGACCCAGCGTGGTTTCGTAGGTGATTTGCCGTTGCTCAAGGTTCACGACCGTATCGAGGACTTCGAAACCTGGAGCGTTCTCACGGAAATAGGAGCGGAAAGCTACATCGCGGAGCTCTTGCCCCTGGAACCGATGGCTACCGACGAAGACCGCCACCTTGCCGGGCCGTTTTGCGACCTTGGAAAACAACCAAGCAGCCGACCGTCCGACCTTTCGGTTGTCGAGGCCGATATAGCCCTCACGCACGCCGGAGGCGAAGTCGGAAAGCAGCGAGAAAACCGGAATGCCTTTCGCCTTGAGCTCCTCGACCGCTGCCGTGATTTTCGGGTGGTCCGGCGCGACCATGGCGATCGCGTGGCAGCGTCCGCCAAGGTCCTTGAGAAGAGCGGTCACATCCCCCGGCGCATTCGAGGATGCAAATTCGATGAGTGGAATGCCGTGGAAAGACTGGTCCAAACTAACCGCTGCTTTGATCTCGCGCGCGAGATCTTGATAGAAATGCTGGGCGGGTTTTCTCAAGATGAAGCCCAGTCGATATTGCGGCAAATCTCGCTGCAAGCGCTGTTTGATGAGGCCGGCAGCATGATACCCGATAGCGTGGGCGGCCTCGGAGACGCGTCGCTTAGTCTCCTCGCGCACCGGATGTCTGGCGTTCAAAACCCGATCGACGGTAGCCACGCTGACTCCGGCTTCTCGGGCAACATCGGCAATTGTAGGACGCTTTGCCATGGTCCAATTCTCATAAACGGTCATTGAGGGAATGCAGAATTCTGCACTGGGTTGATGCGCCTGCGGGTGTTTCTTCTCCCGGATCCGGCGGCGAAGCCGTGAAGGTGAAGTGCTCGCCGGCAACTTAAAGCGGGTGACATGGGCACTCGGCCGACGATACGCCTTCCGGGTTGCCGGTGACGTCGTGGCCGTCTCATCGGCGAGCGAAGCCATGGTGAGGCTGGTTTGTCTCCAGTCAGCCAATTACCCCTAAGAGGAAGCTCGTTAAAAGGCGATCGACAGCGCAAGCAGCGCGGCGTCAAAGACAGTTCTCAAGTCCACCGGGCGGCAAGCGGTTGAGCGACGCGCTTTACTCACGAACGCAGTTTCATTCTGCGCGATATTCGCTTCGCCTGAGCCGGCATAAACCTTCGCGACTCGCAAGCTGACCCGGCCGGCGGGATGAACAGCTTGCATCAAGCGTCAGCGTGCCGATGTTGCCGAAGAAGCCGTCCTGATTGCGGATGGATGTTCCGATCTGCGGCATTTCTGCTGCTCCTCTCGATGGTTGATGGATGAAGCTTGTCTCGAAGGCTCCCTGCCTCCTGGTTAGGCGAGCAACTGGGTGGGCAGTCGAGCCGGTGCTGCCGCCAGCGCTAACTCGTTCGTGCCTCCAATGATACCCGGTGCATTCGACGAACAGCACTCCAGGCGTTCACGGCGGCGCCTCGGTGTGCGTTCGTTTTTGTTAGACCGCCCTTACTTTTGCACCCCCCGAATTTAGCGCTTCTGATTTCATCGGCCCGCGAAGCCCTGTTTCGAGCCCTTCGGGTGATTGTTTAGTGCTTGTGAGAAGCCCGGCGACTTATCAGGCGCGATGCTGCGACTTGATTCGGCGCGGAGCGCCATCGGTGGTTGGTCGGCTAATATCTCGGCAGATTTGTGACCGCCGAAGGCGGCTTCCAATTGCGCTTGGTCCAATTCACCTTCCCAGCGGGCGATGACGAGCGATGCCACCGCGTTGCCGACGAAATTCGTCAGCGCCCTGCATTCCGACATAAAGCGGTCAATCCCAAGGATCAGAGCCATGCCGGCAACCGGAACAGTCGGCACTACGGAGAGCGTAGCGGCCAGCGTGATGAAGCCGGCACCGGTGACGCCTGCTGCACCCTTCGAGGAAAGCATTGCGACGAGCAGCAGGAGGACCTGGTCGCTGATTGACAGATCTGTATTCGTCGCCTGCGCGATGAAGAGGGCCGCGAGCGTCATGTAGATATTGGTGCCGTCCAGATTGAAGGAATATCCCGTCGGAATGACGAGACCCACGACCGAGCGCTTGGCGCCGGCCTTCTCCATTTTCTCCATGAGAGAGGGCAGCGCCGCCTCCGACGAAGACGTTCCGAGGACCAGCAGCAGCTCTTCCTTGATGTATCGAAGGAGAGAAAATATCGAGAAGCCGTTGTAGCGACATACCGCGCCGAGAATCCCGAACACGAAGAGAAAGGCTGTGAGATAGAACGTCCCGACCAGCAGGGCGAGGTTGACCACCGAACCGATGCCGTATTTGCCAATCGTGAAGGCCATTGCTCCGAAAGCGCCGATCGGTGCGGCCTTCATCAGGATGCCGACGAGCTTGAAAATGGGGGCGGTAAGCGCCTGGAGAAAGCATGTGACCGGCTTGCCCGTCTCTCCGACCATCGCCAAGGCGATGCCGAACAGAACCGAGAAGAACAGGACCTGCAGGATGTCGCCTTCCGCGAAGGCGCCGACGATCGTTGATGGGATAACGTTCATCAAGAAGCCGGTCACGGACTGCTCGTGGGCCTTGGCAGCATAGGTATTCACCGCCTGGATGTCGAGCGAGGCCGGATCGATGTTGAGGCCGGCGCCGGGCTGGACGATATTGGCGACGATGAGGCCGACGATAAGGGCGAGGGTCGAGAAGGTGACGAAATAGACCATCGCCTTGCCAGCAACCCGGCCGACCTTCTGGAGATCGTTCATGCCGGCAATGCCGGTAGCCACAGTGAGAAAAATGACAGGCGCGATGATCATCTTGACAAGCTTGATAAAACCATCGCCGAGTGGCTTCAGGCTCTCGCCGATCTCTGGATAGAAATGGCCGAGTGCGATGCCGAGCGTGATTGCGGCAAGCACCTGCACGTAAAGCTGGGCATAAAGGGGTTTGCGGGGCGCAATGCTTGCGCTGTCGGCTTGTGGCGTTAACATGTATTTCTCTCCCTGACCGGATTGGGGCGGGCTCTTCACCCCTTCCCATCGCTTCTCCCGTCGCTGCGCTGGTCGAACGCTGCTGCGATGTGGTCGCAAGCGCCGTGCCAAACCAAAATCGACGGTATCCCCCGGTCTCAGGTAGTTTTTTCGAAGCGTGCGCAGCAAGTTTGTGTGGTTTTCCGCACTGTTCGCCTTCCCTTCTGGCGGAACTCCGCACTATGGTCGTCAAGGTCGGTCTGAAGAATGCGATGGCAGAAAACGATATTGGCGAGGGCGCCTTCCAGCGCGCCCCATTGGTCTTCTCTGGCAGGTCGGCGGTCGGTCGATCTCTCTGGCTTGTGGTTTTGCTTGCGCTGGTTGGTGCAGCTCTCAGTTTTGTCGTCCTTGCAACGGGCCGCATCGCCGGCGCCAGAGCCGAAGATGTCTTACGCGACCGTGCTCTTGCCGCGCTTCCGCTTGCAGCCGACAGTTTGAAAGGTGACGTTGAGAAGCAGAGAGTGATTCCGCTGGTCCTGGCACGCGACGGTGCGGTTCAGGAGATGCTTCGCAGTCCGAGCACTGCCACCGAAGCCGCGCTCGATGACAAGCTTCGCGCCATCGGGCGCGACGCCGGCTCCTCCATGATCTACGTCATTGATCCTGAGGGCATAGCGGTTGCCGCGAGCAACGCCGGCGAGCCGACCAGTTTCGTCGGCAGCGATTTCCGCTTTCGTCACTACTTCACCGAGGCGATGGCGAATGGTAGGGCTATGCAATATGCGCTCGGCACGGTTAGCGCGCGGCCGGGGCTCTATCTGTCGAGCCGGGTTGATGGGCCGGAGGGGCCGCTCGGTGTTGTCGTGGTGAAGGTGGAGCTCGACCGGGTCGAGTCGAGCTGGCTGCAGAGCGGCTTCGTGGTCTTCACGACCGATGAGCGCGGCGTTGTCCTTGCGACGAGCGTACCCCATTGGCGTTTTGGCGCTCTGTCACCGCTTTCTGAAGAAGAGACGGTAACCGCCCGCGATCGTCTCCAGGTCCCGGCCGCGACTTTCGAGCCGGTGCCGCTTTCCCGCGGTGGCGGCAATCTGGTCACCGCAAGTCCTGCGAATCGAACAGCCAGTTTCGTTGAGGTTTCGCAGGATCTCGGCGAAGCACTTCCGGGCTGGCGCCTGTCGTTGCTCATTCCCGCTGACACCGAGATCTCCTCGGCGGCCATGACAGCACGCGTGACGACGCTGCTTGCCCTCCTTCTCATTGGATTCGGTACTTTCGTTGTTGTTCGACGGCGGCGATCCATGCGGCAGCGGCAAGACGCGCTTGTGTTCATGAATGCGGAACTGGAACATCGCGTCAAGCTGCGAACGGCTGAGCTCCAGCGCTCGAACGAAGCGCTCGCCGGTGAGATCGTCGAGCGCGAGAATGCTGAGGCAAGAGTGCGCCGCTTGCGCGATGAACTCGCCCAGGCAAACCGCTTGTCAATACTGGGACAGATCGCGGCCGGGGTCGCCCACGAGATCAACCAGCCTGTGGCCGCGATTCGCACCTATGCCGAAAATGCCGCGCATTTCGTTCAGAGCGGCCGGTCGCACGAAACCGCCGGGAACCTGAGCTCGATCGTCGCCATGACCGCCAGGATCGGGACGATCACCGAAACGCTAAGGTCCTTCTCCCGCCGCGCGACCGGATCGGTGGAACCGGTCCCAGCAGAAGACGCGGTCGATGGCGCCCTGTCGCTTCTTTCAGGCCGAATTCGCGATTCGGGGGTTACGATCGAACGAAAGCGGATCGACCCATCTCCGATGGTCATTGCAAGCCGCATACGACTGGAGCAGGTCCTCGTCAACCTTCTCCAGAACGCGCTAGACGCCCTGAAGGACCAATCGGAGCCCCGGGTCGAGATCGCGCTCGCCGAGAACAGGGAAATGGTCGCAATTTCCGTTCGGGACAACGGACCCGGCCTTGCCCCCGACATTCGCAGGAGCCTCTTCATGCCGTTCATCACCAATAAGGAAAAGGGCCTCGGTCTTGGTCTGGTCATTTCGGAAGAGATTGCACGTGAGCTCGGCGGCTCGTTGCGGCTCGATGATGCCGGATCCGGGAAAGGGGCTTCCTTCACAGTCGAGCTGAGGCGCGCGCCATGAGTGCTGAAAAAGGGCCGGTCATTTTTGTTGACGATGACGAGGATCTGCTGCGCGCAGCCACGCAAATGCTGAAGCTCGCTTCCTTCTCCCCAAGCGTTTTCGGTTCGGCCGAGGCCGCGCTCGCCAGAATCGACGAGAACTTCGATGGCCCCGTTGTAAGCGACATCCGCATGCCCGGGATGAACGGCCTTCAGCTGTTCGAGCGAGTGAAGGCTATTGACCCGGACATTCCGGTCGTCCTGATCACCGGGCATGGCGACGTCGAGCTGGCCGTTGCCGCCATCAAGGACGGCGCCTACGATTTTATCTCGAAACCGTATGCGACCGACCGGCTTTTGGCGACGCTGCATCGGGCTTGGGAGAAACGGCAACTGGTCCTGGAAAACAGACGTCTTAGGGATGCGGTCGTTCAGTCCGCGGGCGATATGCCGCTCATCGGGGAGGGACCGACCATGAGCCGGCTGCGCGCAACGCTCCGCCAGATCGCCGATACCGATGTCGACGTCCTGGTGGAAGGCGAGACGGGCACGGGCAAGGAGGTGGTTGCGGAACTGCTTCACCGCTGGAGCAGGCGACGTACGAAGCCCTTCGTTGCGCTGAATTGCGGAGCGCTGCCCGAAAGCGTCATCGAAAGCGAACTATTCGGGCACGAGGCGGGCGCCTTTACGGGCGCGCAAAAGCGCAGGATCGGTCGCATCGAGCATTCGAACGGCGGGACTCTTTTTCTCGACGAAATCGAGTCGATGCCACCTGCACTCCAGGTGAAGCTCTTGAGGGTGCTTGAGACCCGGCAGATTACGCCGCTCGGCACCAATGAAAACCGCAGCATCGACCTTCGTGTCGTGTCGGCTACAAAGGCCGACCTCGGTGATCCGGCCGCCCGCGGAGATTTCCGGGAAGACCTCTATTTCCGGCTCAATGTCGTGACGCTTCGTATCCCGCCGCTTCGCGAACGGCGCGAAGACATCCCAATCCTCTTTGGGCATTTCCTGGAACGCGCATCCAAACGCTTCGGCAGACCAGTTCCGGACATGAGCGCTGCCGTGCGCGATCGCCTCAAGAGCCATCACTGGCCCGGCAATGTCCGTGAACTCGTGCATTTCGCCGATCGCGTTTCATTAGGACTTGAAGAGGTGAGCGCGCCCGTTGCACCCGGTCGAAAGGAAGAAGGGGTATCAAACCTCCCCTTGCCCGAAAAGGTCAGCCTTTATGAAGCGACCGCCATCCGCGACGCTTTGCAGGAATGTGGCGGCGACGTCAGGCGGACGATCGAATTCCTGGGAGTTCCCCGCAAGACCTTCTACGACAAGCTGAACCGCTACGAGATAGACTCCGCCGATTATCGAAAGAATCGCGAGTCTTCGAAGCCTTCTTGACCTCGCAGATCCCGAAAGGCTGCGATGACATGCGGCTGGCGGGCGCATGGCCGGCTCCATCTCGGCGCTCTGCGTGCAGGTAAGGTGATCTCGTCGCGACGTGAATGAAATCACGCAGAGTAGCGGCGCGCGCAGACGACGTTCGTCACCATGGCGGTCGCCACGCCACTGCGCCGGCCTTGCCAGGAGTTGATGACGCTGATGGCCTGGGCCATCGAGACCCCCACCGCAGGGAGCCCCGGGGCAAACATTTCTGCCGTTCGACATCTATCTACCGGAAAATGACGGAACTGATGAAAGTCTATCATAAGCGCCGAGTTTCCTTTCGCAAATGAAAGAAAGCGCAATTGACTCTCCTCCCTCATTCCGTGGCAGTAGCCGTCGGCCGAGAACGACGGTCCCGCTTCATGGAAGGAAAACTATGCGCCAAGCAACGCCCCGCATTGCACTCGACCGCGTGGCGGCGCCCCGAGTTGACGTGAGGGAATTTTTCGCGCTTGCCCGCGACCAGGGCATGACAGAAGTCGACATCCGCGATCTGGGCATTAATGCTATTGAACGCGGCGTGCCGGCGGCGAATGTCCGGTCTGCCGCCGCCGAAGCGGGCGTCAGGATCATCTCCGTCAACGCTTTGCAGCGCTTCAATGAGTGGACTCCCGCGCGCGAGGCGGAGGCGAGCAACCTCGCCGATTATGCGGCGGCCTGCGGAGCCAAGGCGTTAGTGCTAGTGCCGGTCAATGATGGTTCGTGGCCCGCCTATGGCGAGCGCCAGGGCAATCTCCGCGTCGCCTTGAAGGCGCTCAAGCCGATCCTCCAGTCGCGCGGTCTGATCGGTCTCATCGAACCACTCGGATTCCACACCTGCTCGCTTCGGTCGAAGAAGGCAGCGGCTAAGGCCGTTGCCGCGGTTGATGGTCAGTCCGTCTTCCGCCTTGTGCACGACACGTTCCACCACACGCTCGCCGGGGAGGCGTTCTTCTCCTGCGAGCTGACCGGTCTCGTGCACATTTCAGGCGTGAACGATCCGACCTTCTGGATTTACCCGGATCGCGTGCTGGGAGGTTCTGACAACGGCAGTCAGATCCGGGCGCTGCTTGACGGCGGCTATGCGGGTCCCTTCTCGTTCGAGCTAGTCGAGGAAACTCACACGTTGGACGACCTCGCACGCGCATTTGCCGCCAGCGTCGATCTCATCGAACACGGGCTGTTGACGCGAGAGTCGGTGTGAGGCGCTGAGTATCTAGGAGCGCCTGGGAACCTTCCGTGGTTTCACTCACAGCAGTCATGCGGGAAGCCTCCTGCAACATTATCTCCCGCATCCAGATGCTTGCCGGATCATTGTTGTGAAGTGCCGGCCACTGGACGGCCTCGGTGAATGCGGGAAGTGGCAACGGAAGTTCGATGATCTGCAGGGGGAACGTTTTTTCGAAGTGCTTGACCAGCCGAAAGGGCATGGTCGCTATGCGAGGCGTGCCCGATACCATAGGCGGGATCATGCTAAAGGCCTGAACGACGACCTCGACACGTCTCTTAAGACCATGCTCAAGCAAAAACCATTCCTCGATTGAGGGCTTCAGCAAACGCCCGAACTTGGCCACGACGTGCCTCATCGACATGTATCTCTCGAATGAAAGCTGCCGTGGCAGCTGCGCGTTCTTAGGGCAACCCACGCACACGAGCTTCTCGTCGAACAGCGCCACTCTTGGATGCGCGCTCGACATGATCAATTCCGGAAGAATTAGAAAATCGACCTCACCGCGCCGGAGGAGCTCATCGGGGTCGTCGTCGAGAGGCATCAATTCGAAGCTGACGGCGGGTGCTTCGCGTGCAACACGCTCCACGACCTTTTCAAAAAACACCAATGTGACGAAATCGGAAAGAATGATCCTGAAGCGGCGGTCGGATTGAGCCGGGTTAAACGGATCCCAAGTCATAATCGAGCACTGGATGCGCAGGAGCGCGTCGCGAACTGCCGGGGCGAGTGATTCTGCACGCGGCGTTAGAACACGTTCTCGGCCGCTCATCGCAAATAGTTCATCGCGGAAAAAATCGCGCAGCCGGGTGACCGCCGCACTCATAGCCGGCTGACTGAGGTTGATGCTGCGCGCCGCCTCCGTGAGATTGCGCTCTGTCAGCAGCGCGTCCAGCACAACCAGGAGATTTAGATCAAGCCCTTTGAACCGCATGTCTTCAGCTATCCATAGTGTGGATTCCTTTCACGAACGATTCTATCATTTTTCCAGAATCTTGCATGGACAAAGCACCTGACGCGCACCGATCACCCATTGCCTCTATCGCGTGACGAGTGCGTCAAAAAAGAGCCCGAAAAGAGAATCTTTCCTGACGTGACATGCTGGGAAATGAGTTGCAATTGGGAAGCGATCGAAGAAATCTACCGCACCCTCCTACAGCGTGCCCAGGCGATGCCGAGCGCTGCGCGGGCCGGTCTTCGGCGTCACCTCTGCCAGCGTTTCGGCCAACGATGCGATCGCTTCGGCGGTGGATCAGATCAGGCTCGGTCGTGCTGACGTGATGTTGCCGGCGGCAGTGATGCGCCGGTGTTATGGACATGCTGAGAGCCCGGAACAACGTGCAGGACCTATTTCGAACCTCGAAAGCGAACCAGCGCGACGGTGCTGGTCGCGTAAACGTCAATTGGACACATCGAAAATTCCATCGCACGTGTTTAAGGAGGCGAAAGACGAACAAAGCGAGGGAGCGCCCAATGGAAGCCACCGAGACCGAAGCCGGACGCTCCGACCTGGAAGATGCCGCACTTTTTTTCCACAAACACCCGACGCCGGGCAAGCTGGAAATCCAGGCTACCAAGCCGCTGGGAAACCAGCGCGACCTGGCGCTCGCCTACTCGCCGGGCGTCGCCGCCCCCTGCCTCGCGATAAGAGACGATCCGGCGACCGCCGCCGACTACACGGCGCGCGCCAATCTGGTGGCGGTGATCTCCAACGGGTCGGCCGTGCTCGGTCTCGGCAATATCGGTCCGCTCGCTTCCAAGCCGGTGATGGAGGGCAAGGCCGTCCTGTTCAAGAAATTCGCCGGCATCGACGTCTTCGACATCGAGATCGACGCGCCGGAGATCGAGCGCATGGTCGAGACAGTGGCTGCTCTGGAGCCGACTTTCGGCGGCATCAATCTGGAGGACATCAAGGCGCCGGAATGCTTCGAGGTTGAGGAGCAGCTCAAGGCGCGGATGAAGATCCCGGTTTTCCACGACGACCAGCACGGCACGGCGATAATCGTCGCGGCCGCGGTGCTCAACGGCCTGGAATTCGCCGGCAAGAAGATCGAGGACATCAAGATCGTCACTTCGGGCGCGGGCGCGGCAGCGCTTGCCTGCCTCAATCTGCTCGTATCGCTCGGCGCGAAGGTCGAAAACATCTGGGTCACCGACCGTTTCGGCGTCGCCTACAAGGACCGGCTGGACGAGATGGACCGCTGGAAAGACCCATATGTGAAGGACACCGAGGCGCGCACGCTGGCCGACGTGATTACCGGCGCCGACGTGTTCCTCGGCCTGTCGGCCGCCGGGGTGCTGAAGCCCGAACTGTTGAAGCACATGGCGGAAAAGCCGCTGATCCTGGCGCTCGCCAATCCGAACCCCGAGATCATGCCGGAGGAGGCTCGCGCGGCAAGGCCGGACGCGATGATCTGCACCGGGCGTTCGGATTTTCCCAACCAGGTCAACAACGTACTCTGCTTTCCTTATATCTTCCGCGGAGCGCTGGATTGCGGCGCGAGCGCCATCAACGAGGCGATGAAAATGGCGGCGGTGAAGGCCATCGCAGCCTTGGCGCGGGAGGAACCGTCCGACGTCGCGGCCCGCGCCTATTCCGGCGAGACGCCGACCTTCGGCCCGGATTTTCTCATCCCCTCGCCTTTCGATCCCCGGCTGATCCTGAGGATCGCGCCGGCGGTTGCGAAAGCCGCCTGCGAGACCGGCGTCGCAACCCGGCCTATCACCGATTTCCCCGCCTATGTCGACCGGCTGAACCGCTTCGTCTTCCGCTCCGGCCTAGTCATGAAGCCGGTGTTCTCGACGGCCAAGACGGCGGCATCGAAGCGGGTCATCTATGCCGACGGCGAGGACGAGCGGGTCCTTCGCGCCGCGCAGGTGGTGATCGAGGAAGGCATCGCCGAGCCTATCCTGATCGGCCGGCCGCATGTCGTTGACGTGCGGCTGAAGCGCTACGGGCTGCGCATCAGGTCGGGAACGGATTTCGAACTGGTCAACCCAGAGGATGACCCCCGCTACCGCCATTATGTCGACCTCCTTATCGAATTGGGCGGCCGCCGCGGGGTGACGCAGGAAGCCGCTCGCACCTTGGTGCGCACGAATACCACCGTGATTGCAGCGCTCGCGCTCAAGCGGGGCGACGCGCATGCGATGATCTGCGGGCTGGAAGGCCGGTTCGAGCGCCATCTGCGCAACGTCACGCTGATCATCGGACCCCGCGAAGGCGTCCGCGACCGCGACCTCTCCGCGCTCTCGATGCTTATCTCGACGCGCGGCGCCACCTTCTTCACCGATACCTATGTGAGCGTGGATCCGACGGCGGAAGAGATCGCCGAAATGACGGTGCTGGCGGCTGAGGAGATCAGCCGCTTCGGGATCGAGCCGAAGGCGGCGCTGCTGTCGCACTCGAATTTCGGCTCACGCGATTCGCCGAGCGCGCTGAAGATGCGGGAGGCTGCGGAGATCCTGAAGAAGATCGCCCCGGATCTGCAGAGCGATGGCGAAATGCATGCCGATTCGGCGTTGTCGGAATTGCTGCGCCAGCGTGTTTTTCCGCATTCGGCGCTGAAGGGCGAAGCCAACCTGCTGGTATTTCCGAATTTGGATTCGGCCAACATTGCGCTCACCGCGGTCAAGCAGATGATGGACGCGCTGCATGTCGGGCCGATCCTGCTCGGCACCGACAAACCGGCGCACATCCTGACGCCGTCGGTGACCTCGCGCGGCATCGTCAACATGACTGCCCTGGCGGTCGTCGAAGCCTCGCAGAAGGCTGTCGCGACGCTGAGGACGGGCTGAACGCCAGGCCCAACGGTTGGCTAGACGCCAAAGAAACAGCTAACCTTCCGCATTGGGATTCTGCGTGAATGGCGGACCGGCAATGCGGGAGGGATCGGCACGGATGGCGGCGGGCGGACGAACGCTGAGACGAGCCATTGCGCTGGCAGCGGTCGCCCTCACCGTTGCGACCCGCACCGGCCCTGGCGGACGCCCGCCTTTGCCGCCAGCTTGAGGCCCAACTAGCCGCGACCGGCAACCCCGACGGATCGGCGGCACTCTACAAATCTAACCCGCAATGTTTCTCGGTCTGGCCGTTCAGCGACGAGGCTGCGCAACGAACGGTCAAGGTCAATGCCAGGCCAGTTTTGCTGAAGTTCACAACGCCCGCTCCTAGACCAAGGGCAGCTCCGGGCTAAAGACACAAGGAGCGCGTGTGACCTCCGGGGTCTTGCGTGGAGTAGCCATGCGGGACGCCTCCTGCAACATTATCTCCCTCATCCAGACGCTTGCCGGATCGCTGTCGTGAAGGGCAGGCCATTGGACGGCCTCGGTGAATTCGGGAAGTGGCAACGGAAGTTCGATGATCTGCAGCGGGAACGTTTGTTCGAAATGCTTTACCAGCCGGAAGGGCATGGTCGCTATACGATCGGTGCCTGATACCATGGGCGGTATCATGCTGAAGGCCTGCACGGTGACCTCGACACGTGCCTTAACGCCATGTTCACGCACAAACCATTCCTGAGGTTTCCGCATACGCCCGAACTTAACAGAAACGTGTTTCATTGATATATATTTCTCGAACGAAAGCTGCCGTGGCAGCTGCCTATTCCTGGCGCAGCCCACGCACACGAGCCTCTCGTCGAACAGCGCCACTCTTGGATGCGCGCTTGACATGAACAATTCCGGAACGATGAGAAAATCGATGTCACCGCGCCGCAGGAGCTCGTCGGGGTCGTCGTCGAGAGGCAACATTTCGAAGCTGACGGCGGGTGCTTCGCGTGCAACACGCTCCACGACCTTTTCAAAAAACACCAGTGTGACGAAATCGGAAAGAACGATCCTGAAGCGGCGGTCGGATTGAGCCGGGTTAAACGGATCGCTAGAAATGATCGAGCCCTGGATGCGTAGGAGCGCATCGCGAACTGCCGGGGCGAGTGCTTCTGCACGTGGCGTTAGAATACGTTCGCGGCCGCTCATCGCAAATAGCTCGTCGCGGAAAAAATCGCGCAGCCGGGCGACGGCCGCACTCATAGCCGGCTGACTGAGGTTAATGCGCCGCGCTGCCTCTGTGAGATTGCGCTCTGTCAGCAGTGCGTCCAGCACAACCAGGAGATTTAGATCAAGCCCTTTGAACCGCATGTCTTCAGTTATCCATAGTGTGGATGCGTCTAATCGAAACAAACGATTTTACCGGTTTTGCAGAACGTCGCATAGGGACAAGTCAAATAAGCCCTCAAAGGAAGTTGTCGATGTTTGCGTTAGCTCCGAGGAGCATTTTCGCCTCCGCGGAGCATTTTCTGGTGCACGCCTTCCGGTATACGCCGAACGTCAACCAAGCCGCATGTCCATTGCGGCTGGGTTCTTCGGTGGTCCGCGCAAGCTATGTCGCGTCGGCTCGATGCGACAAGCTCTTCCTGCGTAGGCGCTTACCTCAAGAAACGGCAATAAAGACGAGGTCTTTCCATGCGCTCTGACATACGGTGGCGGTTGTGCTGGGAACATGAGTTGCAACTGGCCGACCATGCCGAACTCTCCGACTTCTTCCGCAAGAGCTATGGACGGATTGGGGCCTTCAACGCAAAGCCATTCGAAGGCGGCCGCAGTTGGGCCGGTGCGAGACCGGAATTCCGCGCAATCGGCTACGACGCGCACGGCGTGGCCGCTCATATGGGCATACTGCGCCGCTTCATCAAAGTTGGCGGGGTCGATCTATTGGTGGCCGAACTGGGCTTGTACGGGGTCCGTGCGGCTGTTGGACTGGGAATCAGCTTTTCACTGCGCGCTGTGTTTCCAGTGCTGCAGCAGCTTGGGGTTCCATTCGCTTTCGGCACGGTTCGGCACGCGATGCGGAACCATGTTGAGAGGTTCTGCCGAGGCGGTCTGGCGACCGTTATGTCGGGCGTTCGCATACGGTCGACCCTCGCAGATATGCGTCTCGACCTGCCGCCCACCCGCGTCCAGGACCTGCTCGTCTTCGTTATGCCGATTGGACGCCCGATCGGCGAGTGGCCGTCCGGCGCCCTCATTGATCGAAACGGTCCGGAGCTATGAAACATCCGGACGACATGCGCGAAGTGCGGAGTGACTACGCTGATGGCACCGAAGATCACAGCATCTATTTGACGTTTGACGACGGTCCCAATCCGCTTTGGACACCGGATATCCTCGATTTGCTGGCGCGACATCGGGTGCCGGCGACGTTCTTCGTCATCGGTGCCGAGGCCGAAGACCAGCCGGAACTCATCCGGCGAATCTTTGCGGAAGGGCACGAGGTAGCCAACCACACGATGACTCATCCGGACCTGTCCAGATGCGAACCCGCCGAAGTCGAACGTGAAATTCTTGAGGCGAACAGGGTCATCAGGATGGCCTGCCCCCAGGCCACGGTGCGGCGCATGCGCGCGCCGTATGGGATCTGGACCGAAGAAGTGCTCACCACCTTAGCGAGCGCTGGACTGGCGGCCGTCCATTGGTCGGTAGACCCGCGAGACTGGTCTCGCCCTGGCGTCGACGCGATTGTCGATGCAGTGCTCGCCCGTGTCGAGCCGGGCGCAATTGTGCTCTTGCATGACGGGTGCGCCCCCAACGAATTCGAACCGGACAGTCAAGCCAGTCTACGTGACCAGACGGTTACGGCGCTGTCGCACCTGATTCCAGCATTGCATGACCGCGGATTTGTAATCCGCTCGCTTCCTCAACATCACTGAAAAATCGAGATGCTATGAACCTGTTCGCTATAGTCAGTATTGTCGCCGTGTCGTGCTATGCGCTGCTCTCGACTCTTTATAAGAGTATGCAGGCGATTTATGCCCGGCCGGCAGAACCTGAACCGGCGTCGGACGAGCTAGTCGGCTCCGGCCTCTGGCCGAGCGTGGACGTTATCGTGCCCTGCTACAATGAGGATCCGCACACTCTTTCGGCGTGCCTTGCTTCGCTTGCACACCAAGAATACTACGGAAAACTGCGGGTCTATGTAGTTGATGACGGTTCTGGAAATCGCGACGCCGTCGCGCCGGTACACCACACCTATGCGGACGACGCGCGATTCGAGTTCATTCTGCTCCCCGAGAATGTTGGCAAGCGCAAAGCGCAGATCGCCGCGATACGCCGCTCATCTGGAGATTTGGTGCTCAACGTCGACTCGGACACGACACTTGCGTCCGACGTCATCAGGAAACTTGCACTGAAGATGCAGGATTCAGCGGTCGGCGCGGCTATGGGCCAGTTGACGGCAAGCAATCGGAGCGACACTTGGCTGACCCGGTTGATCGATATGGAGTACTGGCTGGCTTGCAACGAGGAGCGTGCGGCACAGGCTCGCTTCGGTGCCGTCATGTGCTGTTGCGGCCCATGTGCTATGTACCGTCGGTCTTCGCTCCTTTCACTGTTAGATCAATACGAGACGCAGATGTTTCGGGGGAAGCCAAGCGACTTCGGTGAGGACCGCCATCTTACGATCCTCATGCTGGAAGCAGGCTTTCGAACCGAGTACGTACCGGACGCCATCGCGGCAACAGTCGTTCCCGATACGCTAGGGCCGTATCTGCGCCAGCAACTCCGCTGGGCACGAAGCACTTTCCGGGACACGCTGCTTTTGCTGCGCCTACTGCCCGGCCTCGATCGCTATCTTACGTTGGACGTAATCGGCCAGAATCTCGGCCCGCTACTTCTCACAGTGACGGTTCTAGCGGGACTCGCGCAGCTTGCACTCACAGGCACAGTGCCTTGGTCGGCATGCCTGATGATTGCAGCCATGACCATCATTCGGTGCACCGTGGTAGCTTTTCGTGCTCGCCAACTTCGGTTTCTCGGGTTTTCTCTGCACACATTCATCAACATCTTTCTGTTGCTGCCCTTGAAAGCCTACGCGTTGTGTACACTGAGCAATAGCGATTGGCTGTCGCGCAAGAGTGCCAGCGTACCCGAAGGGGGAATAAACCGGTCATCACCGGAAACACGATCACCGGACCAAACGCTACAGGGAGCTCGGGAATTGCTGACTCCGTTCGTAGGACGAATCTTCCGCGCGATCCTTCAAGGTTGGTGACGTCCGACAGCGCTCCCAGCGGCGAGTAATCGAGCACGTTCGGTAGGCGGACAGATCGTGAGTCCAGAGCGGGACGTAGCCGAAGGCGATCCGTAGCGGTAGACGCCAGTCCGTTCAAGCGGGAGCGACACACGCAATGCTTCGGCTGTCGCTTTCGACAAGGCCCATCGCAAATGTGATTGCCTGCTCTGGACCAGAACCCAGTAAATGAACTGCCGGCCCGTCGATCGGCTTCTTTCAGCTTGAGATAGAACCATGTCCAAAGTAGCAATCGACCTTAGCGGCGTGAAAAAGTCATTTGGCAACAAGCTCGTTGTGAACGGGCTGTCGTTCACCGTTGCGTCGGGAGAGTGCTTCGGCCTGCTGGGGCCGAACGGTGCTGGCAAGAGCACAATTGCGCGCATGCTCCTCGGCATGACACAGCCTGACGCGGGTAAGATCACCGTTCTCGGAGTGCCCGTGCCGGCACAGAGTCGCTTGGCACGCAAGGGCATAGGCGTGGTCCCGCAATTCGACAACCTTGACCAGGAATTCACGGTACGCGAGAACCTGTTGGTGTTCGGGCGCTACTTCGGCATGAGCACTCGCAAGATCGAAGCGGTCATCCCTTCGCTCCTCGAGTTCGCCCGGCTTGAGAGCAAGGCGAATGCACGTGTCGCCGAACTATCCGGCGGCATGAAGCGGCGTCTAACGCTGGCACGTGCGCTGATCAACGACCCGCAGCTACTCGTAATGGACGAGCCGACCACCGGCCTCGACCCGCACGCGCGCCACCTGATTTGGGAGCGTCTGCGTTTCCTGCTGGCGCGCGGCAAGACGATCATCTTGACGACCCACTTTATGGAAGAGGCTGAGCGGTTGTGCGATCGGCTGTGCGTTCTCGAGCATGGATGCAAAATCGCTGAAGGCAGCCCTCAAGCCCTGATTGACGAACATATCGGGTGCCATGTGATCGAGATCTTCGGCGGCAATCCACAGGAGCTGAGTTCGCTGATCAGGCCATACGTTCAGCGCATCGAGGTGAGCGGCGAGACGCTCTTTTGCTATGCGTCTGATCCGGAGCAGGTGCGGGTGCAGCTGCGTGGGCACGCGGGTCTGCGTCTTCTGGAGCGTCCCCCAAGTTTGGAGGACGTTTTCTTGCGGCTGACCGGACACGAGATGGAGAAGTGAACAATGGGTGAAGGCTTTGCGGCGGCTCTACCCGCCAACGCGTGGAACTGGATTGCGGTGTGGCGCCGCAACTATATGGCATGGAGGAAGGTCGCGCTTGCGTCACTTATCGGCAACCTCGCCGATCCTATGATCTATCTTTTCAGCCTCGGCACTGGCCTCGGATTAATGATAGGTCGCGTTGACGGTGCCTCGTACATTGCTTTTTTGGCAGCCGGCATGGTCGCGACAAGCGCGATGACCGCATCGACCTTCGAAACCATCTATGCGGTTTTCGCTCGCATGCACGATCAGCGCACCTGGGAAGCAATCCTGCACACACAACTTACCCTCGGCGACCTGGTTCTCGGTGAATTGGCGTGGGCAGCCACGAAGGCCTTTCTGGCCGGTACGGCAATAACGATTGTTGCCGCCGCGGTTGGTTATTCAGCATGGTCGTCCGTCATCTATGTGCTACCAGCCATCGCTCTCACTGGGTTCGCGTTTGCAAGCCTGGCGTTAATCGTCACCGCGCTGGCGCCCAGCTACCAATATTTCATATTCTACCAGACCCTCGTCATCACACCCATGCTGTTCCTGTCCGGCGCGGTTTTCCCGGTCTCCCAATTGCCAAGCGCCTTTCAGGAGGTAGCGGGCTTCTTGCCGCTGGCGCATTCTATCGACCTTATTCGTCCGGTGATGCTTGGCCAGCCAGTCGGCAATGTCGGGCTGCATATCGGCGCACTTTGCATGTACGCAATATTGCCGTTTTTCATATCGGCTGCACTATTTCGTCGGCGCCTGATGCGTTGATGCTACTTACGAATACAAGAACGAGACTCGCGATGCAGTATCGCGAACTGGCCACAGCTGCGAGCGTGCTTGGCCTGGCGACTGTGAGTTGGCGACTGCAGAACACGGAAGCTGCGGCGCACATGCGACTAGATGCAGCCTTTGATGCAGGCACACGCGCGGTCCGCGCAACCAGAAGCTCACGGTGCGGATCCGATTGCATGAGCGCGGGTTAAAACACGTCCCGTCTCAAGAGATCACAGCTGGGCGCGCCCTGAACATCGAAACCACTATCAGTTGGAACACATGCAATGACCTACACCACACCGAGGCCTGAGCCCTTTGCAATCCTTGCTTTGCCAAGGACTGGGACACACTATTTGGAAGTGTTGCTAAACGAGCATCCGAACGTATTGAGCAACGGTGAGTTGCTCAACGAGTACGACACCAACTGGCCCGATAAGGATCGCCTGCTACGCGGCGATCGCGAGCTCCTAGAGCTTGCCTATGTGCGCTATCCCACGCGGAGCGACAAGCAGGTGACGCATGTTGGCTGCAAGGTCAACGAACCGCAGTTTCACGATCATCCGGGCTTTTTTGCGGAACTGGTGCGTTGGCCAGGACTCAAGGTGATCCTCCTGGTTCGGAGAAACATATTGGAATCGCTACGGTCGCTGGTGCAGGCAAGGCAAAGCGGTCAGTGGCTGAAGTTCAGTTCGGACAAGGATGCGGCTCCGCCGCCACAGGTCAGATTGCCTATCGCCGACTGCGAGGCATACTTCAAAACCGCCGACGATTTCCACGCTCGAGTTGCGCACTCCTTCGCGCCGGCCAACCTGCTTGCAATCGAATACGAGAGCCTTCTTCAAGAACCCGCGGCATGTTTGGGAACGGTTTGGGATTTCCTGGGAGTTCCCACGCTTCAGCTTTCCGGTCGCGCGATCCTTCAGCGCCAGGAAGCGCGACCGCTCGACCAAACGGTAGAGAATTTTGATGAATTGCGGCTTCACTTCGCAGACGGACCTTATTCGAGATTCTTTGAAGTCGCTGCCGTCTGAAGGTCCTCGCAGCCAGTTATGCGCTGCTCCCAGCGCCACATTCCACGCTTTTTCAGCGAATGCCAATATCGGCCTCAGACTGACACACCCGACGAGGCTGCCACCTGGCCGAGATTGGCGATTAATTGAGGGCGTTCTTGTCAAGACTTGAAGAAGGGCGTGACCGCCAACGCACTTCCTCCACACTGATCTATTTGGAGGATCAAGAAGGTTCCCGCCATCAAACCACCCTGACCCCCATTTGGTCATTTTATGCGTCCCCTGGAGCGATTGCGCATGTTCATTCCTGTTCCCGAGACTCACGGCAGATCGATAGCCAAGGCCGTCAGTTGGCGCATCACAGGCAGTCTCGATACATTCGCGCTGAGCTGGCTTATAACCGGAAACGTCGTTTCCGCGGGATCCATCGCCACCGGTGAAATCGTCACAAAGATCGTGCTGTACTATCTCCACGAGCGGGCATGGTCCTTCATTCCATTTGGCCGGCGCATGATATTGCCAGCCGAATGAACAGCACAACGACCATTGGCCCCCTTCTCAGACGTCTCAGATCGGCGCGATGACAGAAGCCATGACCATACGGTTTTATGAAGCAGTGAACATAGCCATTCGGCGCGAATTGGAGCTTGCAAGGGCCCGCTTCCGCGATGACTGGCAGTTCTCCCGGGGCGGTCCTTTACGCCCCGTCAAAAGGCTGGGTTAGAAAGTGCCGACATGAATGTTCCTTTGACGCACCTGCAACGTCTGGAGGCCGAGGCCATCCACATTTTCCGTGAGGTGGCGGCGACGTTTTCGAAGCCGGTCATGCTCTATTCGGTGGGCAAGGATCTCGTCCGTCCTGCTGCACCTGGCCATCAAGGCGTTCTATCCCGCCAAGCCGCCGTTTCCGTTTCTCCATGTCGATACGACCTGGAAATTCCGCGAGATGATCGAGTTTCGCGATTCGATGGCCGAGAGACTGGGCTTCGACCTCCTCGTCCACGTCAACGAGGACGGTGTGCGCGACGGCATCAATCCCTTCGACCACGGTTCCAATACGCACACCCACGTCATGAAGACGGTGGGGCTGCGCCAGGCGCTCGACAAGTATGGTTTCGACGCAGCCTTTGGCGGGGCGCGCCGCGACGAGGAAAAGTCTCGCGCCAAGGAGCGCATCTTCTCGTTCCGCAACGCTCAGCATGTCTGGGACCCCAAGAACCAGCGTCCGGAAATGTGGAAGATCTACAACACCCGGATTTCCGCCGGCGAATCGATCCGCGTGTTTCCCCTGTCGAACTGGACCGAACTCGACATCTGGCAATACATCCTGCGGGAAGAGATCCCGATCGTGCCGCTGTATTTCGCCAAGAAGCGGCCGGTGGTCGAGCGCGACGGCATGTTGATCATGCGCGACGACGACCGCATGAAGCTCAAGCCAGGCGAGGTCATCGAAAACCGCATGGTCCGCTTCAGGACGCTTGGCTGCTATCCGCTGACCGGAGCGATCGATTCCGATGCCGACGATCTGGAAGGCATCGTGAACGAAATGCTGATCGCCCGCACCTCGGAACGTCAGGGCCGGCTGATCGATCGTGACGAGGCCGGTTCGATGGAAAAGAAGAAGCGCGAAGGGTATTTCTGAGAATGCGCCACGTAACGGCAGAAAATCTCGTCGCGACCGAAACCGCTCGCGAGTTCATCGCCGAACAGGAACAGAAATCGCTGCTGCGCTTCCTGACCTGCGGTTCGGTCGACGACGGCAAGTCGACGCTGATCGGCCGCCTGCTGTCCGACACCAAGCAGATTTTCGAAGACCAGCTCGCCACGCTAGAGCGCGATTCTAGGAAGTACGGCACGACCGGCGACGATGTCGATTTCGCACTGCTCGTGGATGGGCTGGAAGCCGAGCGTGAGCAGGGCATCACAATTGACGTCGCGTACCGTTTCTTTGCCACGCCCAAGCGAAAATTCATCGTGGCCGACACGCCCGGCCACGAACAATATACGCGCAACATGGCGACAGGCGCTTCGACGGCGGATTTGGCCATAGTGCTCGTCGACGCCAGGCAGGGCGTGCTGCGCCAGACGCGCCGCCATTCGATCATCGCTTCGCTGCTCGGCATCCGTCACGTGGTGCTCGCAGTCAACAAGATCGACCTGGTCGGCTTCGACCGCGACGTATTTGCCAGGATCGTTGCCGACTACACGGAGTTCGCGAAGGATCTCGGCTTCTCGTCCATCGTGCCGATCCCGATGTCGGCGCGCTTCGGCGACAACGTGTCCCGGCGCTCCACGCAAACCGGCTGGTATGCTGGTCCGACCCTCATCGACCACCTCGAAACGGTGTCGGTCGATGCCGCGGCCGAACAGCCGTTCCGGTTTCCCGTGCAGTATGTGAACCGGCCGAATCTCGACTTTCGCGGTTTCGCGGGAACGGTCGCTTCTGGCTCCGTCGGGGCGGGCGACGAGATTGTCGTCGCCAAATCCGGCAAGAAGTCGCGGGTCAAGCGCATCGTCGCGCAGGGCGGCGACCTAGAACGGGCCGTCGAAGGGCAGGCGGTTACCATTGTCCTGGAAGACGAGGTCGAAGTCGCGCGCGGCAATCTGCTGGTTGCGCCCGAAGCGCGGCCGCAGGTCGCCGATCAGTTTACGGCCAATCTGGTCTGGTTCGACGAGCAGGCGCTCCTGCCCGGTCGCTCGTACATATTGCGCACCGAAACCGACCAGGCGAGCGCGACCGTTTCGGAACTGAAATACCGCGTCAATGTCAACGATTTTGCCCAGGAAGCGGCGAAATCGCTGGCGATGAACGAGGTGGGCGTCGTCAACATCTCGGCGCAGTCGCCGATCGCCTTCGACAGCTTTGCCGAAAACCGGACCACCGGCGCATTCATCCTCATCGACCGCATCACCAATGCGACGGTGGGCGCCGGCATGATCCTGCACACGCTGCGCCGCGCCGACAACATCCATTGGCAGTCGCTGGAGGTGACGAAGCGCGCCCGCGCCGCGGCCAAGCACCAGAAGCCGACGCTGCTCTGGTTCACCGGGCTCTCGAGTTCCGGCAAGTCGACAATCGCAAACCTGCTCGAGAAGAAGCTGCATGCGAGCGGCCGCCATACCTACATTCTCGACGGCGACAACATCCGCCACGGCCTGAACCGAGACCTCGGCTTCACCGACGAGGACCGTGTCGAAAACATCCGCCGCGTCGCCGAAGTAGCGCGGCTGATGGTGGACGCCGGCCTGATGGTGATCGTCTCCTTCATCTCGCCGTTTCGCGCCGAGCGCCGCATGGCGCGTGAGATGATGGGCGAGGGCGAGTTCATAGAAGTATTCGTCGACACGCCGTTCGAGGAATGCGCCGCGCGCGATCCGAAAGGGCTCTATGCGAAGGCGCTCGGGGGCGAGATCAAGAATTTCACCGGCCTGGATTCGCCTTATGAGCGACCGGAAAGACCAGAAGTACATCTTCAGACGCTCGGCAAATCGCCTGAAGAGATGGTAGAGATACTCGAAAGATGGCTCCATGAACGCAATATTGCCCAACGACATCCTGCCGACGAAGGTGGATCCATCTGACGACGAGGCCGTCCTCGCCTTGTTCGAAAGCCTGGCGCTTTCGGCGGGTCGCGCCATCATGGATATCTTCGAGGCCGGATTTGCCCATGAGACGAAGGCGGATGCCTCGCCGGTGACCGAGGCCGACCGGGCGGCTGAGCGCGTAATCCTCGAAGGTCTTCGCATCGCGCTGGCGGGCGTAACGTGCGTGGCGGAAGAGGAAATCGCCGCCGGCGTGATGCCGGTGCTGAAGGGTGATGCGATCCTGCTGATCGATCCGCTCGACGGCACCAAGGAATTCATCAATCGCCAAAAGGACTTCACCGTCAACATCGCGCTGGTGCGCAAGGGGACTCCTGAAATAGGCGTCGTCTATGCTCCGGCCAGGGGCCTTTTATATTCCGGGCGTCCCGGCGAAGCGACCGAGGTTTCAATCACACCGGACTTCATGCCGGCGGCCCGCCGCAAGATATCGGTACGAAGCGTGGCTGAGCCGCTCACTATCGTTGCAAGCCGGTCCCACCGCACGCTGGAAACCGACAAGTTCATCGCCAGATTCGAGGGCGCGGATATCGTCTCGGTGGGGTCTTCCTTGAAATTCTGCCTTCTGGCGAGTGGAGAGGCCGATCTTTATCCGCGCTTCGGCCGCACCATGGAATGGGATACCGCGGCCGGCGATGCTGTGCTGCGGGGGGCTGGCGGACGAACCATGCTTATCGAAGGCGGCCCGCTTCGCTATGGCAAACGCGGGCAACATGACGAGGCGGATTTCTCCAATCCCTGGTTCATAGCGGACACGTCGCCGGCGGCGGTGGATCAAAATTCGCACTCTGGAGAATAACTCATCGGATTGGGCGGAGTGGGAACACACGCTCGTCACTTCATCAACATCTTCCAGCTGCTGCTGAATTTCACTGGCGAGCGCGAGTAGCGACTGTCCGTTGTGGGCGAGGGCGAGGTAGCGGAGGAGATCCTCCGGCCACAATTCGTTCTCGCAACACCCGGCCACACCTTGAGTCCCCAAGAGCTTTTGCTAGTCTGCCACAGCACCCTTCGACAGCGGCCCGCGAGGACATGTGGCACAAGACAGTCAAGCCCTACACGGCGACGGCATCTCGGCTGTTATAGTCGGGCAGGGTGCCGAACTGGTGTCGCTGCAGGATGCTCAAGGATTTGAGTTCCTGTGGCAGGCCGGGCCGGCCTGGCGGCGCCATTCTCCGGTGCTGTTTCCGATTGTCGGCCGGCTAAAGGGCGATCAACTGCGTCACCGCGGCCAGACCTATACCATGACGCAGCACGGCTTCGCGCGCGACAAGCCTTTTGTGTGGGCGGACAGGGGGCCTCGATCCTGCACGCTGGTTCTTACCGACGACGCCGACACCCGCGCGCACTACCCCTTCGCTTTTCGCCTGGCCGTGACTTACACGCTGGAATGCCAGCAACTCGGCGTGACTTTCGAGGTCACCAACATAGGCGACGAGCTGTTGCCGGCCTCCATAGGCGCGCACCCGGCGTTCAATTGGCCGTTGCTGTCGGAGCTACCTAAGGAGGCCTACCGCCTGACCTTTGCCGATGATGAGCCGGCGCCGGTTCCTCGCCTTAGGGATGGCCTCCTGCTCTCAGCACCGCGGCCGACGCCCATCGAAGGCAGGACGCTTGCACTATCCGAACGGCTGTTCGATGACGACGCCGTCATCCTGGATCGGCCCGCAAGCACCAGCGTGCGCTACGAGGCCGAGCGTGGTCCGGCGATCGAAGTATCATGGCAGGGATTTTCAGAACTGGGCATCTGGTCAAAGCCGGGCGGCGCGCCGTTCCTGTGCATCGAACCCTGGCACGGCATAGCAAGCCCTGTGGACTTCGCTGGCAACTTCACCGATAAGCCGCGCCTGATGCTGGTCGCACCGGGGGCGAAGCGGTCGCTTAATTACCGGATCAGGCTGGAGCAGGGGCCGCGGTGATCCCGGACCGTCTAGGGAACCAACGCCGTGCGGTACCCAATGAAACTTGGCTTCGCCGGCACCGGCGCGCTTACTTCAGCCATTGTTATCGGGCTGAAATCCCTCAAGTGCGATCCGGTATCGATCGTGTTGTCGCCCCGCAACGAAGAGATCGCGGCAAACCTCGCTTCCCGATATCCGAATGTGCGGGTTGCGTCAGCTGACGGGACCGCGGGGGCGCCGGTGCCGGCGGCAAGCGGCTGGGAAGAGGAGGCGTTTGGCGCCGGAGCTGGACCCTGATTAGCCGAGGCGGACGAGCCGGATCTGTTGGCGGCAGTTCGCGGCGATCGACGCCGTGCTCCAACGGCCAGCCAAGGGTGCGGAACGGTGGGACGGTGCCAGCCCGCAAGAAGACGAATTGCAACCTGATCGGCCGGCGCTGGTCCACGATCTCCACTGCGACGAGGATGCGCGCCTGAAGGTTGCGCCCCGCGATCAGCTCCAGGAGAAAGTCCCCAGCGTGTATCCGAGAAGCCCACATCGAGCACAATGGGATAAGTACTTCCATTCAGGCGTTAGTCGAAGCCGCTATGACCAGGAATACTCTTCCTGGTCGTGGAACCGGGGCGGCCGCCCTCCCGTCAACGGGTTCTTCGAGCCCTCGCCCTACAATCGGCGGCTATGTGTTGGACGGTTATCGAGAAAGTTGATCCGAACGTTCCTCCGATTTCTCCTCGCCCAGAGGCAACAAGGCCGCCTCCTCGAATGACCGGGTCGGTTCGCGTGTGCAGGGGCCGACGGCAAAGAAGGGCGCACGAGGCGCCCTTCGTTTCAGATCGGCGGTCAGCAAGCCGCTTGGCCTTTGGTTGTCAGAAGCGGTAGGTGAAACCTGCGCCAATCAGCCAGGGATTAAGCTCGGCCTTGCCCGTCATTGTCGCGCCGCTCACCGCGACGTGAAGACGTACGGGCACGCCGCCTATCCACTCCTCCGTAGCCGACTGCTGGCAGCCGCTTGACCCAACCGAACAGAGGAGCCACCCAAAATAATAGTCCCTGCACAAATGTGCGGAAGAACCCAATCAAGGTGAGACGCCGTTTCATCCTGATCCTCGCGCTATATCGGTGCGAGCATCCGACGCTTTGGGCGGGGACACTCGTCAATGGTGAGCATCATCATGCAGCGCATGCGATGTGGACGGCAAATCAACCAGAGCCCCAACACTGGCGTGGATGTCTGAGGATGGAGCCCTCGCAGATGATGATGAGGCGGGGGCCCGCATCTCATTCACGAGCGTACCCGAAGCTCCCGCCCCCTGAGAGCTTGGCGCAACAGGAAGCTCCTGAAACGAGCCGGCCTGCCGAGCATCCGGCCCTGCGCCGCCGCTGAGATAGGCGTGCAGAGCCGCCACGCATGCTTCGGCGTTCCTGTTGTTGTTCCGTCTATGGGGCGGAACGACTGTGAGATTGGCCTGGCGATAATGCGGCGTGCGCTCCTGCACGATTTCCTCGAAACGCTCCTTCTTGATGGCCGTCTTGTCGGAGCTCTGCAGCCCGCTGGTCTCCTCTGTCTCGCCGATCCGCAGCAACGGGCGGCTGGTGTCATTCGCAAGGCGCTTCCAGATCTCGCCTCGGTCAGTGTCGAGCCAGATCGAGACCGCGTTGTCCAGGATTAGGCGCCGGGTTTCCTCACGCTCGAAGGCGCCGCCGCCAGTTGCGAGGACCACGTTCCCTTTCTCGAAACACTGCGCGATCAAGCTCGCCTCGCGGTCCCTAAACCACTGCTTGCCTTTGTCTTCGGCATCGAAAATGTCCGTGATCGACATGCCGGTCTCCCTTTCGATTTTTTTGTCGGAGTCGACGAAGTCGAGCCCGAGTCGCCGCGCGAGAGCTGGGCCGATGGAGGACTTGCCGGCGCCAGGCAGCCCGACGAGCACAATCGGCCGCGAGCGCAGCGACGAGACGACCTCTTTGGCCATCTGCGATTTCTCGGGCAACCGTGGCCGTTCGGCTACTCGCGCGCCAAAGGTCGCACCGGCAAATGGTCGAGCGTCCAGTTCGATTCCCCAGTGAGGAAGCTCCCTGGCGCCTTCTGGAATCGCCACGTCCTTACAGGCCTCTCGTGCACTCTGGGCAAGTTCTTGCGTAGCTTGCACCAGAGCATCTCCGCTCAGCTCTAGCCGCAGCTTGTCCCGCTTCTTGTAGGTATCGTGGTTGGTAAGCTTAGCCTGATAGCTCTGTGGCGTATGGAACTCTAGCGCAAAGCGATATCCGTCCGGCGTGGTGAGCACACTGGTGACGCCGATGAAGGTTGGATCTCGCATCCTGAACCAGTTGGTCGTGCTGACCTCAGCGTAGCCCCGCTCGTCAAATGCCAAAATGGCTTTTTTGAAACCACGTGCAAAATCCTTGTCAGGGATTTGGAAGACATGCCGCACGGCGTTGCTGATCAGCTGGGCGTCGCTATCAGACTTAGCGCTCCTTCCCATCAGTTGGGCTGCCAGTGAGCCTACCGATCTCAAGGGGCGATCCAAACGGGGCATGCTGACGTCGATATCCGCTCCCGTCAGGACCTCGGCAACTCTAAGTACCGCTGTGGTAATCTCCTTCTCTTCCGTTGCGGCTTTAGCACGCTCGATCTCTGCGCCATCCGCGGCTTCCTTGGGGGTCATCATCATAGCGGTATCTTCGGCCGTCAGCTGTCGACCGATGGGTTCCGGCAGGATATGCTTGTCTGCGGCGAGCTTGATAGCGGCTTCCATGACTGAAGCCGTTAGCGTTGGATTGTCCCGCAGATCCTCCAATGACGCATCGACATCGAACCTGCCCTGCTTGAGCGTGGCTGCTACGCCTTTGACGTAGGGCACGGACCTTAGGCCCGGCGTCTGTTGCAGGAGGCGCTGCAGCGCTTGGCTTTTTTTCATGAAGAGTTGGGCACTTGTGTCGGATTTATAGGCGTCGGTCCCGACCTTGTTGCCGAGGCTTAGGAGATTGCTTGCGCTTTGTATGACGTCGTCTGGCTCGTAGCCATCCGGTCGAGGATCGATGCGCGCAGGGTAGTGGTCGAGTAAGACCTGAACGCGGTCTCGGGGGTGAGCGGAGGCCTGATAGGCTTCGGCCAGGTGCGGAAGCAACTCCGAAACCGCCTGGCTCACGCCATCGTTGACGGTGCCGCGTTCGATTGTCTCGGGCGGGACGTCCCCATTCGCACCAGCGGCCCACGCCTCCAAGTCGGCCACGAGCAATTCGCTGATCTCACGAGCGACCGGATGCACTGCGAGCTCAATCTCGCGCATCATTCTTTCGAGCTGGGGTTGGATATCCTGGCCGCTCACCTCTTCCTGGTTCAACAAGTCACGTATGGCACTTCTGAGCTCATGGTGAATACCTTCGTAGGTTCCAAAGATCGCCCGCTCGGCAAACCAGCACCGGGCCTGATCGGATTGAGCCAGAAAATTCCGCTGCAAAGTGCTATAGATTTCCAAAGTGCTCTGCGTGGCAGCGAGGATCTGGCTGGCACGACTGAAATTGTACCTGCCGTCCTCGATCGCGGCAGTATGCGATTTTGGCGGCTTGAGCGAGCGGACTCCGCGAGCTTGCTCCGCCTCATCGAACCGGCGAACATGCTCATAGAGTTGCGGCCGGTCGCCGATAATAATGACCGTATCCCCATCGAAGTCGCCATCGAGTTTCTTTTGTTGATCGGGCGGCACGGCGACCAAGGACCCCGGAGCGAATACCTCTGTCGCCTGGAGGATGCCGACACAATCAAGGGAGGTGTTCGCCGTAACCCGCTCCTTGCGGCTGGTCCAGCCCGAATGGGACTTAACGTCCTCCGCCGACAATACCACCCCACGATCGAGGTAGTCGGCCGGCCACATCGCGTCAGGCACCACGATGAGAATGCCTTTGGCGAAAAAGGTGGGATCGTCGCCCGCCAGTTGCTCTCCCGACTTCTCGGCGACATTGAAGCTGTATTGCATGGCCACGCACTTATCGAGGAATGCCGCCGTTGCGTCGCCATCGGCTGACGACATGACTTGTTCAGCCCTTAATGGGCGCAAGTTTGGCTTATCGTATGGGGAGCGGCCGATCAGCACGCCAGCCGCACCCGTCAGCCCCTCGCTCTTAAGCTTAGGCACATGCAGACGGCCATCACTGGATGGTACGGCAACCGCGCCGGGACCTTCGATGTGTCCGGCCGTTACGGTGCGAAACAACTCTTCGGACGTCAGCGCTTCTCCTTTTTTAGCCTCAAGCCAGCTGTTGGCCTTCTCGCGCGCCTCTTCCGCCACCCGCTCGCTTCTCGAATAATATTGCAGCGCCGTGGCGGGGAGCGACGATTTCCTTCCCTCCGCGAACGCAGGCACCCGATCAGGCCCATCCTGCCGCCCAGCGCGGCGAACAGCTATCATACGCTCCGCCAGTGAGGCTCTGATAAAGCCGCAACCGTCATGCGGCCGCAAAGCTATCGAGCCCTCCGGTCCAGTCAGCTTAAAGGGGTGCTCCTCGCCGGCAGGGCGGTCCGGCAGCAGCGACAACTTGAAATTGCCCTCAAGCGCGTAGTCATGAGGGCCCAGATCTTTGATGGCAGGAGGTGCAGCAAAGCCCCTGCGCTGCGTGTAGTAATAGGCCTCTTTGAAAGGCGCCCAGGCGCGCGATAGCTGCTCGAACGCCGTACCCGGTGCGGTCTCGGCATACGGGATCGCCAGCAGCTTCCCCCCGAAAGCCTCGGGTCCTCGCTCGCCCGGAGCGACGGCGGCAATCTGCGAGAGGGTTGGCTTACGCGCCTTTAATTTGCTTCCGCCGAACAGGTCCATGCGGTGAGGTACATCAGCGACACAGAACACGCGCCTTAACATGTAGGGGCTCGGCTTTCCCGGCAGTTGGACCGCTACCAACGGGACGGCTCCCGAGGTCAGGCGATGAAAGATCGAGTATCGCGGCGGCTCAGCCTCCGTGGCCAGCCGGCGCCCCTGCAGGTCAACGACTGGCAACTGCATCAGTCCCGCCTCACCCTCGGGCGGTCGGGGCTCGTGATCCATGGTCCGTAATACTTGATGCATATCAAAGACGGACGGCGGATGTTGACTCCGGATCGCCCCCTCATCCAGCGTCATGAACGAGTCGAGCGCATCAAGCGCATCGTCCCCTTCGATCTGCGCAATCAGATTCCAGCTCATGTTGGACAGATCGCCTTCCATGAGGTTCCGCGTCTCGGCCAGGATCTTCTTGGTCTCGCGTTCCAGCTGTTGCCGCCGCATAGCCAAGTCGGACTTGTTACCCTCGACATACGGTCGTCGGTACAAACTCGCCAGGACCTCGCGCGCCTTGAGCACTTGAAAAATCGAGAGCGCGGGACGGCGGCTCGATAAAGGGCCACAGCTCCGCCGCTCGGCATTGGTTGCTTCTAGATATGCCGCGATCTTCTGCTCCAAACCTGGTTGGAGATCGTTCAGCAGGTTTAGCGCTTGCCGCCGGTGCCAGAGCATCGATTTCTCCGGGCTTCTGGCGAGCGGGAGCAGAGCGATACAAATGTTACCCATGGATTCGAGGTTGTTCTCGGCGGTAAACCCAGGGGCATGAACCAATTCTCCGAGCCGACCCAAACCTTTTGGTGCCAACAAAGCGAGGTCGTCAAACAGCCGAGCCTTTCCCAGCGGCTTGAAGATGTTGATAATGCTCAAAACATCGGCCTGCTCGAGCCGATCATCTGCATAGTGCAAGTAATGCACCAGCTGCTGCATCCGGTCTTTCAGCATAGTGGCGTCAGCAATATCTCCAGCTTCCTCCGCTCTCATGAAACTTAGCCCCACGGCGTTAGCTATGCTGCTGAGCTGAGGCGTTGTGAAAGGACCGAATCGTTGGCCTCCTCGACCCAGGTCGCGCGCGAGATGCACGATTGCCTCGCTGCACGTCGCCTCTCCCCGCCATTTGACGAGGCTGTTCATCAGGTTGGCCTGTTGCTGCGGAGTAAAATCGGACAAGCGGCGGCAGAGGATCTCCCGAGCGATAGCGACTGAGGCTTCGGAACAGTCTTCGTCTGAAGGCCACTTGCTGAAGCCGTTCGCCAGGTTTGTCAGCTCCAGGCTATTAAAATCGGAGAGCCTGTGGCGGGCGCGAAGATCACGGGCGATTGCGGTTGTTGCTTGGAGGCAGCTCTCCTCTCTCGGCCATTTGCTGAAGCCATTCACCAGGTTCGAGGACTCCCGTCGACCAAAAAACAAGAGCCGATCGGGGCGGCTGAGGATCTCATTTGCGATGGCGGTTGAGGCTTGAAGAGCCGGCGTGCGGTCAGCCCATTTGCTGAACGCATTCACCAGGTTCGCAAGCGACCTCTCGGTAAAACCAGAGAGCCGGCCGTGGCGGCCAGCACGGTCAAGGATCTCGCTGGCGACAGCGACTGTGGCTTCCCCGCAAGCCAGCTCCTTAGGCCACTTGCTGAAACCGTTTACCAAGGTGGCCAGATCCTGCTGGCTGCAACGAGGGAGCCGGTCGGGGAAGCCGATGATCTCCTCGGCGACCGCGACGACCGCCTTGCGACAGACCGTCTCTTGCGGCCACTTGCAGAAGCCGTTCACTAGGTTCGCCAGGCCCAGCTCGTGGAAATCAGAAAGGCCGTCGGGTCCGCCGGCGAGCTCAAGAATTTCAGGAGCGATGGCTAGCGCGCCTGCGTGACATCTCGAGTCATCCGGCCACTTGCTGAAGCCGTTCACCAGGACCGCCAAGGCCGGCCGAGTGATACCGCGCAGCCCGGTGCGGAGGATCTCCCCAGCAATTGCCTCTGTGCCCGCTCTACAGTCCGCTTCTTCGGTCCACTTGCTGAAACCGTTCACCAGGTTGACCAAAGCCTGTGGCGTGAAATCACCCAATCTCCGCCGCTGGATTTCCCCAGCGATTGCCGCGGTGGCCTCTCGACAGTCCTCTTTTTTCGGCCATTTGCTGAAACCGTTCACAAGGAGGGCCAGGTTCTGCGGATTGAAGTCAGAGAGCTGGCGACGACAGACTTCGGCGGCAATTGCGACCCCCGCTCGGCGAGCAGGCCGCTGCTCCGGCCACTTGCCGAAACCGTTCACCAAGTTTGCTAGGCCCTGTGGGTCAAAGTCAGCTAGCGGGCGTTGTGTCACCTCGGCGGCGATTTGGAGTGTCGCGCGCTCAATCCTTGCCTCTTCCGGCCATTTGCTGAAACCGTTCACTAGGTTCGTAAGTGCCTGAGAATTGTATTCCGAAAATTGCGCGCGACGAGAGACCTCATCGGCAATCGCGGCAGTCGCCTTGCGACAGATCGCCTCCTTCGGCCACTTACAGAGAGCGTTCACCAAACCGGGCAGTCGCATCTGAGTGATGTCGGAAAGCCCCTTGTTTTTGGCGCGCCGACGGAGCTCGCCTGCAATCGCGACTGTGCCATCGCGACACTCCGTCCTTTCGGGCCACTTGCTGAACCCATTGGCCAGCGATGAAAGACTCAGATCATTCAGATGCTGAAGCGCCAGGTTCTCCTCGCAAAAGAACTTCGCGATCCTAATTGTTCCATTACGGCATGTCGTCGATTGTGGATGCCGCCCGAATGAAACCGCAAATAGGGAAAGCGCCTTCAGGTCAACTTTCCTCATGAGTGCGTCATTAAGCTGCGAGACGTGAGTTGCCATCGCCTTGCACGCATCTATGCCCGCCTGACCTCCGGCTTCGCGGCTCACCGCATTGCAGGTGAGGGCGTAGCCCCAGCTTTGGTTACCGCGTACATTGTCTTCCCATCGCGGTATAAAATCACTTTCGAACAGAGCCGCAGCCCTCTGCAGGAAAGTTGCAAGGCTTGGCATCTTCAGCTGTTTGGCATAATCCACTACGGCAGTTGAGAATGCATAGAAGTCATCAGCGCGGCAAGCGCGGTCAAGAGTCTCCATCCGCTCACGAAGCCTCGAGCGCTCGAGGTCCGCGCGTCCATGCGCTTCCTTTCCATGCGCCCTTTGCGGCACCACCTCGTTGATGCGCCGCTTGACCGGCCAGCCCCGCAGGTCGGGCCCGGACCGCTCAGGTTCTTGGAGAGTGTCTCTTTGCAAGCTCCCAGACGTTCGATTGCGTTGCAACGCTTCGCCGCCAAGACGAGCGAAGCTCGCGTCGCGATTTAGCTCGGCAGGATCTGGTTCAAACCGGCGGTCGTCGCTTCCAGTGGCGACGTCGCCGATACGACGCCTCTTTGGTTCAGACCCTACGTCGGGCATGACTCGTTTGTGACGCGCTATCGCCTCTGTTTGCGAATTCTCAGTTTCCTGATCGGGACGCCAGCGTTCGTCTCCAAAACGCGACGATTCTGGCTCCGGAGCGAGGGCATCACGGTAGGATCGATAAATGCGCTTCTGAGCTTTGTGCCCGGACAGCTCGTCTAAACGTCGCCTTCCCGACTGAGTTCGCACGGCAGGCACGGATGCTTCCTCCGCACCGAGAACGCTATCGTGCAAACCCAGACACGCTCGATCAACCCGATGGTGTTCGTCGTCAGAGCGCTCCGAGGTTTCTTCTCGACGAGGTGCGCTGGACTGCTCGGGCTTGGAGCGTATATTCTCCAACACAGAGCCGAATGATTGGTCTCGAGCAACTCCGGGTAGTTCATTGCGCTCACTATCGGCTCGCAGGCTAGCGTCGGCTGCAGAGTCCGACATGTCCGATCGCCGACGGCGGTGAATGCGCGTCAAGATTCATCTCCTATGCAGTTGGGGATGTGTAAGTACGAACTTGGTGAGATCGATCGCCTACGAGCAGCTTCTCGGATGTGGTGTCCACTGATGCTGCAGCTGGGGCGCCACAACCGTCGAGGCATACGCATTGCCCACCGCAACAACGACAAGCTCGAATTCAAGGAAGTGAGCTTGGGCGGCAACCCAGCGACCTAGCTTGCCTAAAACCAAGATTCGATAGGCAGCGATCAGCACAGCCGTCCTCACCTGGTGTCAAACACTTGCCTCACGTTTGTCCGTACGACGCCTAGTGTCCGCAACTCTCAACGATGGCGCGATGCTTTAGCTGTACGAGCTGACAACAAGCTGACGAAGTGCGCTGGTGGCGCCACTTATAGCGCGACGATCAGGATGAGACGCCGTATTGCCTCACGGTTGAATGCTCTACACGGACATTTCCGTTGCCTCAGCATAAGTTCCCCATGACTGGGTGCGGTTCAATTCGCCATTGGCTCGCTTGACAGCCCGAACCGCATCGCGCCGAACACATCGCGTGAGCTTTTTCCTTCCCCCATATCTTCAGGCTGCAGCGTGCGCAGAAGGTGATCGGGATAAAGCCGCGGATGCTCCGCCTGCAGACCTCCAGCAATTCACGGCTGGTCCGCCACGGCTCTTCATCGACCGATGCTTCCAGTTCGTTGGTGACGCGGGCGAAGGGGTCGGGACGCCGACGGCCTCGTTGTTGCTTCGGCTCGGCTTTCGCGGTCCGGCGGATTTCGCCCTCCTTTCAGGCCGTCCGCAGTCCCGACAGGAACCGCTCGAGCGTCAGATCGGCCGCCGCGAGCGATGGCAGGGAGGCTTTGTCCGCGATGTCGACGAGGCGCTGCTGCGCCATCCGCATCTCGCGCAACAACCTGACGGGGTCCAGCCGTGCATACGTTGGCACAAGTGCGGCGCGAACCGGTTCGGTCGTCCGCGGGTCTGCCCATAGTCGTTGGCAGGGTGTGGACGGAGGATGACAACGCTTGCCCACGCGGGCTCGGTCCCGCTCCTTTCCGGCCAGCTTGAGGAGGGCTGGAAGAAGTTCACGAACAGCCGCACCGTCGCGTAGAGTTGTGCCAGAGCCGCAGCGGCTTCTAGCCCCTCCAGCCGGCGATAGCCGACGATTCGGCGCACCACAGCCCCGTTCTTCTGCTCGACAAACGCCGGGTCATTCTTGCAGGGCCGGCAGCGCGTGAATGCGCTCCGGTCTCCTGGCAGTAATCGCGCACCGTCTCGTTCAGGAACAAGCTGTCATTGTCGGTGTCGAAGCCGTTGGATTGTCATGGATAGAGTTGATCTGAACGTTCCTCCGATTTCGGACACTTCCTCGCCCAGAGGCAAAAAGGTCGCCTCGTCGAATGACCGGGTCAGTTCGCCTGTGCAGGGGAGCCGACGGTAAAGAAGGGCGCACGAGGCGCCCTTCGTTTCACAGCGGAGGTCAGCAAGCCGCTTTGCCTTTCGTTGTCAGAAGCGGTAGGTGAAACCTGTGCCAATCAGCCAGGGATTAAGCTCGGCCTTGCCCGTCAGGTTCGCGCCGCCCACCGCGACGTCGAACTCTGGCTCCAGGAAAAGCTTCTTCACGTCGAAGTTGAGGCCCCAGTGCTGGTCCAGCATGTAGTCGAATCCGACCTGCAGCGCGGCCCCGAACGTGTCCTTGACGTCGATTGCATCGGCGCTGCCGGCATCCTGGTTGTAGAACATCGTGTAGTTCACGCCGGCGCCGACATAGGGCTTGAAGGGGGCGCCGAAATCGGTGAAATGATATTGCAATGTCAGAGTGGGCGGCAGCAGCCAAACCTTGCCGATCTCGCCCAGCCCGCCGATCGTTCCTTGGCCGACGATGTTGGCGTAAGTGGTGCCGAGTATGAGTTCGGCGGCGATGTTGTCCGTGAAGAAATAGGAGATATCGAGTTCCGGCGTCACGGTATTCGAATAGGAAAGATCGGAGCCGGGCACCGCATTGACGTAGCCCGAATCCTCAGTGATGACCCCCAACCCACGCAGGCGGATCTGCCAAGGGCTTGGCGCTTCCGTCACCGGAGCTCCTGCCTGCGCGACGCTAGCGGCTTGCGCAGGTTCAGCCGCGACGGCCTGCTGTCCCACCACCATGAGGACGACGGCCGCTGTTACGCCCAGGGTCACGCCCATTAGCTTTCTCGCCATGAAATTCTCTCCTTGGTGTTCAAAAACGATGCACCGCACCATGGCGCGCAGTGGAGAGATGCCGGTTGATTTGAATCAATCGCTGAACGTTTTCGCAGGGCGGGGCTCGCCAGGACCGGCGATTGGGCAACTCGGACTTGATCGGAATCGGGTGAACCTCCATATTGGACCGGCCGCCAGTTTTCAGTCGTGGCCCTTCCATGGATGGGCCCGATCAGGCCGCCTGATCCATTTTACATTTTGCTGGGTTCGCCAGGTCGAGAGGAACCCTCGACCCTCAGGCGCTACCCTGGTTTACGGAGTTGCCATATGAACGATTCGCGCATTCCCGAGACGGTTTTGAAGGCGATTTCAGAGGGGACGCATGTCGTCCGGGCATACCGCGAGCACCTGGGCTACTCGATTGAGGAACTGGCAATAGCCTGCGGACTTTCCGGTGAGGAGATCGAAAACATCGAGTCCGGCCTGAGGTACAATAAGGGCTATCGTGACCGGATCGCCAGGTCACTGTCCTTGCCTGCCGGAACATTCGACGAGTTGTCGGACGTCTCGGATGCAGCGTGATGGGCCACCTAAAATTGCAGCCATGTGGCGATGCCGTCCTGCTGATGCTCAGCATTTCGCTAGGACCGCTGAATCCTGAAGAGCGCAAGACAATAGCTTATGCGGCGTTGGCTTGCTGGAGCAACTTCGACCGCAGGATTTCTCCCGTCTCGCCATCGGAAAAGGAATGGTTTTCTCGTGATTGGACCACAGGGGCGCAGGATGATTGACAGCAGCGGTCAATTCGAAGGCGCATGCTCTCTGGAGAGTTAACGGACTAACCTCAAATCCGTGTCGATCAGTTCGGCAACTGCGGAGCGCACCCATGGGCAGCGACAAATTGGTTGAGCTCTACATGCGGATGAAGGAGGGAATCGCGCATGGCCGTGTTGATGATCTCCTATGAGTTCCCCTTCTGAACGCTGCCTGCCTCGTCATCGACGGCGGCAGCGTCCGTCAGCTCGCCTGAAAAGCATCATCACGGTAGCTTCCATAGATATGCCGGCCAAACGTCACGTCCGAGAGCCGGCTTGTGAGGAGGCGTCAATTTCCTCCTCGGGGGTATGGTCGAACGAGGCGTAGTTGAGGTTGTAGAGCTTGGAGTAAAGTCCGCTCGTGGCCATTAGCTGGTTGTGATTGCCGGTCTCGATCACCTGGCCATTCTGAAGAACGATGATTCGGTCAGCGCCTCGGATGGTAGCGAGACGGTGGGCGATGACAAGCCCGGTGCGGCCCTCGAGGAGTTTGATCAGAGCCTTCTGGATCAGCATTTCCGTGTAGCTGTCGATGTTGGCGGTGGCCTCATCGAGGACGAGGATCTTGGCGTCGGCGACGAGAGCACGGGCGAAACTGATGAGCTGGCGCTGACCGAGAGAAAGGTTGCCGCCGCGTTCGCCGAGTTGGGTTTCGTACCCGTCGGCAAGGCTCATGATGAAGTCGTGGGCGCCGACCGCCTTGGCGGCCTCGATCACCTTGTCGCGCGTGGCTTCCGTCTTGTTGTAACGAATGTTCTCGAACACCGTTCCGGTGAACAGGAACGGCTCCTGCAGCACCATGGCGACCTGGCGGCCGAGCGATTCCTGGGTGACATCGCGCACATCATGTCCGCCGACCAACACTTGGCCATGCTGAACATCATAGAAACGGTGGACGAGGGCCATCGCGCTCGATTTACCAGAGCCGGTCGGCCCGACCAACGCAACCGTCTCGCCGGGATCGATCCTGAAGGAGACATCTTTCAGCACCGGATGGTTGGGATTGTAGCCGAAGGTGACGTTCCTGAACGCGACCGAGCCGTCCATTTCGGCCGAAAGTACCCTGGCATCCGGTTTGTCCTGGACATCGATCTTGACGTCAAGCACATCGGTTAGCCGCTTGCCGGAGACCATGGCGCGCTGCATGATTGAATATTGGAGAGTGAGCGAGCGGATCGGATCAAAGAAGCGCTGGATGTAGAAAACGTAGGCGACCAATGTGCCCACATCGATGCGGTCATTCATGACCATTGAGCCGCCGACTACAACAATGGAGGCCATTGCGAGGCCGGTTAGGCCATCGACGATCGGCACCATGACCTGTGCATATTTGGCAGCAATCAGGTGGGTCCTGAGATTGGCATGGGCCTTGTCGTCGTAGAGAGTGAAATTCACCTGCTGGCGGTCCATGGACTGGATGGCCCGCACGCCGTGAATGGCTTCGGCCAGCGCGCCGTTGGCGATCGAATTGGTCTCCTGAGCAGCCATGAAGGCGTCGCGGGCACGCGGGAGCCAGACGATACGGACGACGAACAGGATCGCTAGGACCGGGAGCGTCACGAGGCCGAGGCCGAAGTCGAGCCACAGCATCACAAAAAAGATGCCGAAGAGAAGCGCAGTATCCCCTACGGAATATAATGAGCTTTCAAGGAATTCGTGCATGGAATTGACGTCGCCCTGCAGGCGGGATATCAGGCGTCCGACCTCGGTCTTGTCCATGAAGGACAGCGAAACCTTCTGCAGATGGCAGAACATGGCGCGGCGAATGTCGAAGAGGACATTCTCGGCCATTTTCCCCACCACGGTTTCCTGTGTGTAGCCGGCAGCGAAATTGGTCAAAATCGCGAGAAGGAACGCGCCGGCGGCCGCAAGCAGCGCGGTTCGATCGATGCCTCCCGGAGTCACCCCTTGATCGATCGCGTAGCGGATGATCAGCGGGATGAGAAGCTGCGTGGCGGTATAGATCAGCAATGCGGCAACCGAGATCACTACCTCGGCCCGGTAGGGATGCACGAACGCCCAAATGCGCCGGATGATGTTCTTGTCGAAAGCACGGCCGAACAGCTCCTCCTCTATTCGGTGCGAGCCGACGACCGCGCGCGGAGGGGGTCTGCCGTCGTCGCAAACGTCATTGCGTTCGCTTTCGGGTTCGCCGGCATTCCCTTGGGCCATCAGCGCGCGCCCCCAAACGCGGGCACGATGTACTCACCCGGGCTGATTTGGAGATCGTGAAGGGCCTTGTAGCGTCCCCGCTTCGCCAGAAGCTCGTCATGGGTGCCGCGTTCGATGATCTCGCCGTTGTCGACGAAGAGGATCTGGTCGGCGTGCATGAGCGAACTTAGTCGGTGTGCGATGATGATGGTCACCCGATTCTTGGCGAAACGCCGCACCGCCGCGCCAATGCGCTGCTCGGTGGCGACATCGATCGCGGCGGTGGAGTCGTCGAAAACGACGACCGACGGGAGCAGCATCATGGTGCGAGCAATCGTCAGACGCTGGCGCTGGCCGCCCGAAAGAGAGACGCCGCGCTCGCCCACGACCGTCCCGTAGCCTGCTGGGAGGCCGAGAATGTAGTTGTGCAGCTGGGCGGATTCGCTGGCGCGCTCGATCCGCTGTTCCTTCGCCCACGGATCGCCATAAGCTATGTTGTTCTCGATCGTGGTGGTGAACAGGAATGCATCCTGCTGTGCGACCGCGACCGCTTTGCGAAGCGTCGCCAGGGTGACTTTGCGGATGTCCTGTCCATCAAGCGTGATGGCGCCCCCGGTCACGTCATAAAAGCGGGGGATCAGGTGAGCCATTGTCGATTTGCCCGAACCCGGCGGACCGACGATCGCGATCGTCTCGCCCCTACGCGCCTCAAAGTTGATGTTTTTCAAAATCACGCGGTTTTCAGTGCCGGGATATTCAAACGAGACATTGTCGAAGCGCAAAGTGCCTTCGCTGATCTCGAGGGGTCTGGCATCGGGAGCATCCCTGATCGTGATATCCTGGTCGAGGAAACCGAAGAGACGCGAACCGCAAGTGGAAGCGCGGGCGAAGGCATTGACCATCAGGCCGATCTGACGGACGGGCATTTGCAGGATCGTCATGAAAGTCAGGAAGGTCGCGAGCGTCCCAACGCTGATCTCGCCGGCGATGATTTTGTTGCCACCAATCCAGAGGACTGATCCCATGGCGAAGAAGTAGGACAAGGTCATCGCCGACGTGTTGGGCACGTAGATGTCAACTTGGTCGTGGGCGAGGGCGAGCGCACTCTTCGAGGCGCGGTCGAACTTCCCCATCTCATAAGCCTGGGCCGCAAAAGCGCGGACGACGCGGGTGCCTGCGAGATTTTCCTCCACCACGCGGCCTAGGACTGAAAGCCGCTCCTGCAGGTTGAGCCAGGTGACACGTAGCCTAAGCTGTGTGATCGATGAGCGCCAGGCGACGAAAGGCACAAAGCTCAGAGCGACGAGGCCGAGCACCGGGTCGGTGGAGATCATCATATAGGCGCCGATCCCGATCAGCATGGTGAGCAGGAGCGCGCGAACCAGGGCGGTGGAAAAATACGTCCGCACGCCTTCGAGATCGAGCATGCCGATGGTGATCAGATCGCCTGAATGCACCTGGTCATGAAAGGAAAAACTGAGACGCTGGATCTTCTCGTAAAATGCGAGCCGCAATTCATACGCGACGTGGTGCCCAACCGCTTCGGCAAAATGGTTTTGCACCATCGTGAAGACGCCGCGCAGCGCGCTTGCGGCGAACAGGAGGAGAGCCGAGATCCAGATCCCTTGTTCTGCCGCCGCCCCCGTGATGCCGCCCGCTATGGCTGCCTGGCTCTGGTCGAGGGCCTGGCCGAGAAGCTGGGGAATGAGCAACTGGAAAACGATTGCCAGGAGTGTCGACCCGATGGCGAGGGCGACCTGCCACGGGTGTCGCAAATTCATGCGCGTAATGCGCAGCAGCGTGCTCAAACCCCGGCCCCAGCCGGCCGCTTCCACATGCGCGAGCGAATTTCGAGGCTCCGTCGCGCTGGCAATAGAATCGTTGCTCACTGGGTGTGTTCCAGACTGAATTTGCGCCTTCAGAGCCAAGCCGAACGGCCCCCACCGTCAAAGGCTCCCCCACATGCCTAATCCTGGCCACCATCTGCAGCAGTGCCTGCTCCGACAAGCCGATCAGCGGCTTCACAAAGCGGCACATTGATGACCGTGATTGCGCTCGCTGCAAGGAAACGGGCTTCGTTCTTGGTCAGTGTCGCTGCGTCGATTACCGCAAAATGTGGACCTTTGGAGCGCTTCATGATCTGCCAGGCGTAAGTGCGCAGCATCTGATCATTGAAGCGGCAGCCGACGAAGAAAAGGCCTCGGTTTATACGCCGGTTCTTCACCACGTCAGGGATCGGCGTTTGGATATCGATTTCGGTAAGGACTTCCACATAGTCGGAATCAGCGACGAGGAAATTTGCGGCCGGCCTAATGCTGCCATGAGGCGAATAGAGAACCGTCTTTGCCGCTGATCCGGGTTGGAGTTCGCTCCCGGACAAGTCGTAGGTTTTCGTCCAGATGTCACCGATTTCGTTCGCCCGCGTGACGCCTTGTATTTCGACGACGTCCGTTCGGCCAGCCTTTGCGAGGGCCGCGCGCATGGCGCCGTCGTACCAGCTGTCGACGATGAGGGAGAGCGGCAGCGTTGCGAGCCAGGCGTGGAGGAGCGTCGGCGCTGCCGGTGGTGCGAATATCTCGGCCATCCAGGCTTGAAGTGTGCGGCGATGCCGGCGCTGTTCGATGAACTGCGCGACCGACCACATATTGGTGCAGATCTTGGAAGGGGCTGGGGCCCTCGCGTTGAGCGCCGCGGCGACGGCTTCCGGGGTGCACGGTACAGACAGTTCCGCGGAGCCGAGCCGGAGGAGACCCGGACCGAGAAACGGGATCACCTTGTCAGCCTCAAGCGCTGCGTTCAGCAGCTCAAGGAGCTCCTTGGCAAAACTGCCCCGGATGACGACGAGGTGGCGCGAAGCCAGGATCGTGTTCATGTGGGTTTCCTCTCGTCGCGCTCTCTATGAACCCGCAGCATCAGTCCTCGTTGGAAATCTTTCTTGCCTCGACAGTGATCGGCAAACGCGTATCTCGCGGAAGGTCGGGTAGGACGAGTCGCCAGCCGTTCCGGAGCGTTACGGCCCCGCCCCACAGGTCTTCCTTCTCGATTTCGACGATCGGCTCTTCGAGATCTTTCTTGGGGACATACGCTGACAATCCAGCACTGGTCCTGCGGATCATTACTCTCATCTGGCTATTCCTTCATCCGCAGTTCTTTCGGCACCGCAAGGAGCCTCGGCTTTGTCGAGGCTCTTCAATTCGCGCGCTCTCATGCCGACGACCGTGCCACGGTCGACCCATTCGACCGCATAGATGAAGAACTGCTGGAGAAAGGTGCCAACGTCGCGGACATAACCCTCGTCGCCCTTCCGCACGAGGTTTTCGCCGATCTCCCTGCCAGGATAAGTGCCGTCGTTCTTTATGTGGCGTGTGGCACGGACCCGCTCACCGGGCAAAAATCTCGGAGGCCTGCAGATTTCGACCTCCTGTTCGCGTCCGAGCAACATGGCCGTTCCTTCTTTTCTTGAGGCAGCAGGTTGTTGGTAGGAGGTTCCAGGCTGCCCGGACTGCGTCCGTAGCCAAATTGCACGTCAGGCAGGAACGCAGGTCTTCGGCACCGGACATACCGAGGCGCATTGCTGCGTATCGAAACCCCCCTCGCATTCGGTGCACTTGTCCCGCTCGATCACGTAGCCCTCGCCTTTGAACTTGATCGCTCCAGAGGGACATTCGAACTCGCAGGCGCCGCATTGGGTGCATTGCGATGCGATGATCTTGAAAGCCATTTTAACTCCTGGTTCGGTGGGGAAATGAGACGGCTCAGGCCGTCGCCGCCAGCGGTTGGACCCCAAACTCGGCGGCGTACAGCGCGCTGATTGCGGTCTCGATGTAGTCGTGGCCATAAGCGTCGGTCGCTCCGATTCCAGCCTCCGCGAGCTGTTCCTTGGGGCAATCTCCGATCTTGGCGCACAGCACGACATCTATGCCTTCAAGCGCCGCGACGATGCCGTCGAGAGTGGCGTTTTCGCCCCAGCCGCCGAGGCAATACTGCTCGACGTTGCGATGCCCGACGAAGCTGATCCCCTTCGGCGAGGCCTCATAAACCTGGAACTCCTTTGCATGGCCGAAGTGCTCGTTGACACGGCCGCCGCCCTTGGTCGCCACCGCGACGAGAAGAGACTTGCCGGAGCCCGCTGTCTCGAGCATTCCGATCGCCTCTCTCCTGGCGGCCACGTGATCGCGGCGCTCGTGCGCGACCACCTCCCGATAGGCCTCGCGCTTGGTGGCGTCGTAGGTGACATCGCCGGGAATCCGGTCGAGTGTGAATTCCTGGCCACCGTCCTCGCCGAGCAGGCCGACGGCGTCGGCCCGGCACTGCCGGCAGTGGCGCATCAACTTAGCGCCGCCTTCGAGACGATCCTGAAGAGTCTTCAGCTCCGTTGCATTTGGGCCGCGCTGCCCGGCCAGGCCGTAGTGCGTACCGTGCGCCGGGTCGGAAATCAGGGGCATGACGTTGTGTAGGAACGCCCCGCGCTCCTTGACCCATCTATTCACCTCGAGCAGATGCTCGTCGTTCACTCCTGGGATCATCACCGAATTGATTTTGGTGAGGATGCCGCGCGCGGTCAGCATCTCCAGGCCCAACATCTGCCGCTCGTGCAGGATCCGGGCGGCTTCGATGCCAGCGTAGCGACGCTGGTCGTAAAAGATCCAGGGATAGATCTTTGCGCCGACTTCCGGATCGACCATGTTGATTGTGATCGTCACGTGGTCGACATTCATTTCGGCAAGCTCGGCGACATGGTCCGGCAGCGCGAGCCCATTGGTGGAGAGGCACAGCTTGATGTCGGGTATTTCTCTGGCGACTCGCTCGAACGTTGCCTTTGTCTTTTCCCAGTCGTAGCAGGCATCACCCGGTCCGGCGATGCCGAGCACGGAAAGCTGCGGCACTTCGTTGGCGACCGTGATCACCTTGCGTAGCGCCTGGTCGGGGGTCAACTTTTCCGAGACGACCCCAGGCCGGCTTTCGTTGGCGCAGTCATATTTGCGATTGCAGTAGTTGCACTGGATGTTGCAAGCCGGCGCGACTGCGACGTGCATGCGCGCAAAATAGTGGTGCGCTTCTTCTGAAAAGCAGGGATGGTTCTTGATCTTCTCCCAGATAGCCGGATCGATGCCGTCCTGCTTTCCCGACGCGCCGCAGGATGAAGATGCGCAGCCACCCGATTGCGCGGTCGCCAGCAATTGGTCGGAGGTGCTGGTCAGGCTCTGAAGCGAAACTATCGGTGCGGGCATCGAACGGCTCTGCTGCTGGGGGAACGTCGCAGTTCAAAGCGCAAGAGCTATGCCAACTCAAACAGCGGTTTTAGCTCACAAATTGGCCTTTCGTGTCGGATTCTGTCGGTTTGCGCCGACACAATTTTGTCGGGCTTCCGACAGTGGAAAGCGAACCGGGTCGCCAAGGGCACATTGCGTTTGGGCACGCAGAGTGTGAGGAACACTATTCCGACCTGACGTTTGACGTCTTCAGGACGCACTAGAATTTCTTCACTACGATGCCATGCGGGCGCGCGGCGTAGCCGATTTGCCGCTGCGTAATGCCGAGGATACGAGCCACTTTGGCCAGGACCCAACCGGCCTTCTCCATCGCGTCCACCAGCCGGTCGCGTTCGGTCAGACGCGGGCCCGTTGCGGGCCAAGCTGGATGGTTCAGATCCCCGACCTCGAGGGGTGATACCTTGCCTTGCGAGGCGCCGATGCACCTAGTCGGCGACCGCGATCCAACCGGCACTATCTTGCCCCGACGTGAGAGCTTATGGATGGCTCGCGCAAAGAATTCTTTGCCTGTGCCGCTTTCGTCCCGCAAGCACGGTGGGATTTGTCATTGCTACGACCGACACGGTTGGAGTACCCGGTTGAGTGCGGGACCTTCCCGATGACCCTGTCGATCTTGACCTGCGGTTCTGGGGGAGTCCTCTCCTCGTCCAGCGATACCTCCGGGCTCCGCTGACGATCTGTACCCAGCATGCGGTGGTCGGATGGTCCGGCCGACAGGGTTGGCGATCATGGTCAGGAAGCGCTTGTCCTCGTCGTAACAGGAACCGCTGGCGCTGTTGTCAACACGGTCGATCGATAATGTTCAAAGCATCTTACGCTCGGCCTTTACGGGGACGCCGATAAACGCGATTGGGTTGCTGCCGCGGCTTGAGGACGTTTGAAGATCGGCCTGAAACAGTTGGGACTTGCTGACATCCGCTACGACGAGCGGCTCACCCGTAGCGACGATTTGGTCTATTGCGGCCTGCGGTATTGCGCGGCGAGTGCCTGGTTGAGGCGGGTGGGTGCTGCCGGCAATTGCGGTAATCTCCGGCTCTCCCTCAGCGTCCAGGACAACGATTGCTCCGCGACGCATTTGCAGAAACGAGGGGAGGATGTTCACGACATTGGCGAGCGTAATCTCCAGCTGCGAGGGCGCCGTTAGGCTTTCGATATCTCGTAGGTTTCCCTAAGCAAAATATCTGCTCGGGACATGCTTTTGATGCGTGGTTCAGGTCGGTTGTCCCGAGGTCCGACTCATCGAACCGATCCCGCGATATGCAGGCCATGGAAACACACCTCAAGGGTTCTCCAGGGTGCTCCTCCCAAGCGCCCTGTTTGATAACTCTAGCAAGGTTGATGCGACACATGTTGAAGCTACTTCGAGTGTACAACGGTTCACGCTCTTCAACGGTGCGGGCGCCAGTCATCCGAACTTGAAGAGGACACCGAAGCCGCCGCGCGGATAGTTCCACTCGATCTCGCCGCTGGGCTCGCACAAGATCCGGCAGGTGCCGCACTCCATGCAGCCGTCGGCTGTGATGTCCACTTGGCCCTTGTCGTTCACCTCATAGCATTTCGCCGGGCAGACGTGGGTCAGGGCGAGTAGGTTGGCGCTTGGCCTCTCGTGCGGCCGCACTTTGATATGCGGGCGGCCTGGATCGACCAGGTAGCGGTTCTGGTAAAGCTTGTCCTCGACGCGTAACTTCGTCACTGCGACCGTCATCCCTCTCTCCTCAGCGCCACGCGAATGCTAGGCGGACTGCGTCGCTGACCAGCCCCCAGCGCGAACGCGCCTTGATAAAGGCGGCTGTGGTCGCCTTTTCCTTTTCAATCTTCGGCGTGCCGTCGACACGCATGAAGTTCTGCGCAGCCTGCGATATCAAGCGCGGATAGGTCGTGAAGAAATTGCTGGAATTGGTGTGGAGCAAGGCCGGCATGTCTTTGTATTTTCGTAGGTCTTTGACCACGAAGGACTCGTCCAGCATGGTCTTGTAGAGGGTGAGATTCCGTCTGATCATCGGCTGGTTGCGGCGCTTGACCTGGAGGATTGCCTCAGCCGCGATGCGGCCGGAGGTCATGGCCAGGTTCGAACCCTCGCGGTGAACCGCGTTGTTCAATTGCGCGGCATCACCGACCATGACCCAACCATCGCCAAAGAGCTGGGGGATCGCCTTATGGCCGCCCTCGGGAATGAGATGCGCGGCGTATTCTTTGACCTCAGCGCCGGCGATCAGCGGCCGGATCGAAGCGTGATTTTTAAAGGAATCGAGGAGGGCGTAAGGGCTCTCCGTCGCGGCGGTGAAATCGGAGACAAGGCAGCCGATGCCCAATGAGATTGACTCCTTGTTGGTGTAGAGGAAGCCGAGCCCGGCCATGCCGCGGGAGATCGTGCCCACAGCCTCGATGACGCAGCCTTCATCGCCCTTCACGCCGAACCGCTGCTCAATGACCTCTTCGGGCAGAAAATGCATTTCCTTGACGGCGAGCGCCACGGTTTCAGGCTTCGGCATCTCGCGCAGGCCGGCCCGCGTGCCAAGCAGTCCGGAAACACCTTCTGCGAGAACGACCACGTCCGCATAGAGCACTTCGCCGGCCCGATCTGTGCGGACGCCGATCACCTTGCCGATGGCATCACGGACGAGTTCCGTCACGGTCGTTTCGCAAAGAACCGTCGCGCCGGCCTCGCGCACCTTGCGCGAAAACCACTTGTCGAACTGGGCGCGGATGATCGTGTAGCGGTTGGGCTTCGCCTCATTGAAATCGTCCGACCGATAGTGAATCCCCGTGTGGGACGTGTCGTCCATCACCCAAAGCCGCTGTTCAACCAGATGCCGCTCGAGAGGCGCGTCCTCGCGGAAATCCGGTATGATCTTCTCCAGCATGTTCGCGTACATGATGGCACCCTGGACATTCTTGGACCCCGGATATTCACCGCGCTCCAACTGCAACACCTTCAGGCCATGGCTCGCCATGGTGTAAGCAGCTGCGTTCCCAGACATGCCGGCTCCGATGACAATGGCGTCGAATTCTTCCGCGATCATGTCCGTCTTCCTTAGCTCGCAAGCTTGTCGCGACTGTGCGGCGACAGCCGCCGGGTGAAGGCCTCTGTTAGTACGGGCAGGAAGCGGATTGCATCGGTGACGATCCCGATGTGAGCGAACTCGAAAATCGGCGCGTTCGGATCGGTATTGATGGCCACGATGAGATCGGCCCCCTCGACGCCAACCCGGTGCTGGATGGCGCCGGAAATCCCGGCCGCGATGTAAAGCTTGGGCCGGATGGTCTTGCCAGTTTGCCCGATCTGCCGATTAGCCGGCATCCAGCCCTTCTGGACCAGCGGGCGCGAACAGCCATGTTCGGCGCCAATCGCTCGCGCGAGATTCTTCACGAGTTGCAGGTTCTCCGCCGCGCCAAGGCCGATGCCTCCCGCAACCACGACGTCGGCATAGGCGAGATTTGCCTCTGCCGACTGGCTATCCGGCAGGAAGCCGAGGACTTTGGTGACGATTTCGTCCTCGGCTAGAGATACTTTGTGCTGGATGACACGCCCGACCGGCTTATCCGCCCGCTGCGGCATGGGCATGACCCTCGGTCGCACTGTCGCCATCTGCGGCCGGTAGTTGAGCGTATAAATCGTGCATAACAAGGAACCGCCGAAAGTCGGACGGGTCGCGGCGAGCGAAGCGTCCGTATCCACGTCGAGTTCGGTGCAGTCGGCCGTGAGCCCTGTCTGCAAGGTCGTCGCCACGGAGCCGGCAAGATCCCTGCCGAGCGTGGTCGCGCCCAGAAGCAGGACCTCGGGTTTGTGGCTATCGACCAGATCCGTCATCGCCTTGGTGAACGGCTCGTTGCGATAATCGGCGAGCAGCGGTGCCTCGACGATGTAGACAAGGTCGGCGCCATAAGCGAAGGCCTCGGCAACCGCATTCCCGGTGGCCTCTCCTGGCGGTCCGAGCACGACGCCCGCAAGCTGGACGCCGAGCTTGTCGGCCAGCTTGCGGCCCTCGCCGAGCAGTTCGAAGGATACTGGATGGGCCTGGCCGCGTTCGAGCTCGATGAAGACCCAGACGTGCCGGTAGTCCTTGAAACGTTCGGGCAGCTCCTTCCTTATGCCGGCACGGCCGGCGGCAGGGGGAGGGGGTTCTCGGTTCGCGGTCGACATTGTCTGCTCCTGGCGTCACGCGCCGTTGTTGAAGGCGAGCTCATGTTCCAGCGCCGGCTGCCGGGTGAAGATTGCGGCGATGAGCTCGTCAGCGGCATCGCGCAGCGTCTTCTCGGCGGTGTCGATTTGCGCCGCCTTTTCCGCCCGCGGGGTAGGGGCGAAAACGCGCTTGACGACCGTCGGCGAGCCGCGCAGGCCGCATCTGGTGAGGTCCTCAATGCCGGCGTCGGCCGCACTCCACTTCAGCACCTGGCTGCGCGCCGCGCACAGGGCGTCTTGGAGCGAGCCCCTACGGATCTCGTTGGTGCCCTCCAGCATGGTGATGAGACAGGGGAGCCTGCTCTTGAGCGTCTGCGTGCCGCCCTCGGAGCGGCGCTCGACCTTGATCTCGCGCGTAGCGAGGTCGATGGAGGCGATCTTCGCCACATAAGTGAGTTGCAGGAGATCGAGGCGCCTGGCGATACCGGGCCCGACCTGGGCGGTGTCGCCATCGATCGTCTGTTTGCCGGTGAAGACGATGTCTGGCTTGCCGAACGTCTCGCCAATCTTCGCGATTGCCTGGGAAAGAGCGAAGGAGGTTGCCAGCGTGTCGGAGCCCGCAAAATAGCGGTCGGTCAAGAGCACCGCCCGGTCGGCGCCGTAACCCAGCGCCTTGCGCAGCGCGTCCTCCGCCATGGGCGGACCCATGCTGAGCACGGTGACCTCGCCACCATGAGCGTCACGCAGCTTGAGTGCTTCTTCGAGGGCGAACAGGTCGTAAGGGTTGATGATCGTCGGCACACCTTGGCGCATGATCGTGTTCGTCACCGGATGGACGCGTATCTGTGCCGAGTCCGGCACCTGCTTGATGCAGATTACGATGTGCATTGGCGGTTTCTCCAGCCTCCCATCCGGATGCGGGCTTGGCAGTTCATCTCCTTCGTGCATTGTTCGTGCCAACATCGGGCGCTCCGCGATTGCTAGTAATTCGGTTGGTTGCTTCTAAAGGCGCGTTGTCTCAATGACGGGATTTGTCGGCTTCCCGACATTGTCGCGTCACAACCCCGTCGCGCTCATTCTTTCCCGAACCGCTTCAGAACGGACTCGAACGGGACGAAGGTGCGGCTCGGCCTGGCAGGTTTGTGCGGATCATGGTCTTTGAGCACCTTGAGGACCCGGTGCGTGAGCGGCGAGGAAGTCGCGAACTCTTCGTAGGCGCGTTGCAGCGTGGCGCGCACCCGGGCGGCGATCACCGGGTCCGGCAGACCGGAGAAATCTTCCTCGGCAAGGCATTGGCCCACGCGCTTCATGATATGGAGCCGTGAGACATTCAGCACCTTCGGGTCATAGGAGACGCCAAGCACTGCGAAAAACTCCTCCGCAGCCGACAGGCCTTTCAGCCGCGCGAGGATGTCTTTGTTATCAATGGGAAGGCCGTCAGCGGAACAACTCATTTCATTCTCCCTTGTCGGAAACTGGTAGTGTCGGGCTGTTCGTCGCTCGGGGACGTGCAGCCGAGAGATTCACGGTTGGAGGAATGAAACGCGATCAACCACCGAGGCAATCGCGCCGCTGACGCAGACGGCAGCGAGGATCTCGGCGCAGGCACCAATGCGAACGCCGCGCCTGCGAGTCGATGAGCGTTCATGATTGACCGCCTGTTCTTCTGCTGTTCAGGCAACAGACCTGATTAAAGGATTTCGGCACCTCGCTTGAGCGGCCCAGAACTGCGAAAGCCACGCAGCCTCTCTACGATCGCGGGCAGGACCTCGAGCACCCGGTCGACGTCCGCTTCGCCGTTGTAGCGCGAGAAGGAGAAGCGGACTGCCGCGTGTGCCACGTTCATCGCCTTCAGGACATGGCTCGGCTCCAGTGAGCCGGAGGTGCAGGCTGAGCCGGAGGAACAGGCGATGCCCACGCGGCTGAGGAGAAGTGGGATTGCATCGCCTTCGTTACATTCGAAGACGATGTTTGCGGTGTTCGGCAACCGCTCCAGCGGATGGCCAGTGACGAAGGTGTTTGGGATGCGCCTGAGGATCCCCTTCTGCAGGCGATCGCGGAGCGACTTTACCCGTGTGTGCTCGTCGTCCATGTATTTCAAGGCGAGTTCGGCTGCCATGCCGAGCCCGACTATGCCGGGCGTATTCTCGGTGCCCGCACGACGGTCATGCTCTTGGTGACCCCCCTTGATCAGCGAGCGGAAGGGCACGCCATGTTTTACATAAAGTGCGCCGACCCCCTTTGGGCCGTGCAGCTTATGGCCGGAGAGCGACAGCATGTCGATCGCGGTCGATTTCACGTCCATCGGAAGCTTGCCGACGGCCTGCACAGCATCGGTATGGAAAAGGGCGCCGACTTCCTTGGCCAGCTCAGCAAGCTTGGCCACGGGGAAGATCGTACCAGTCTCGTTGTTGGCCCACATGATCGAGACGATCGCCACGTGTGGGGTGAGGGCAGCCCTGTAGGCGTCGAGGTCGAGCCGGCCACGGCGATCGACCGGGATCCTGTGCACCTTGACGCCGCGCGTCTTCTCAAGATGCGCGCAGAGTGTCAGCACGGCCGGATGCTCGACCGCAGACGTCACGATCTCTGTTCGGTCAGGCATCACCTCGAGTGCCGAAAGAATCGCTGCATTGTCGCTTTCCGTCCCGCCCGAAGTGAAGGTGATCTCACTGTCGAGCTCCGCGCCGATCAGTGCTGTCAACTGCAGGCGCGCCTTTCTCACCGCCGCAGCGACGGAGGTGCCAAAGCCATGCAGCGACGAAGGGTTGCCGAATTGATCCGTAAAGAACGGCAACATAGCTTGGACGACCTCAGGGTCGACCCGTGTCGTTGCATTGTTGTCGAGATTTATAAGCCTCATAGGTGCGATCCTCAGTTGACCGGAACGACGCGAAGCGTAAGGCTGGTCGCCTCATTCAGCCTTTGGCGCATGCCGTTAATGGTGACGGACGGGAGCTGGAAACCGGCGCAGGCGCCCGAAAGTTTGACGTAGACTTGGTCGTCCTCCACGTTGACCAGTTCGCAGTCGCAGTCGCAGTCGCAGTCGCAGTCGCACTCGCAGTCGCTGCCGTCAGCCCGCAGGTAAGAACCCATGCACGCGACAGCGTTTTCGATTGGTCGAACTTGCACAGACGCTGTGGCGTGTGGCGGGTGGGCGCTCCCCCTGACGGCGGGGGAGCGTCCATCGCAGCGTCGCAATTTAGCGGCCAGCGGCTTCGGGTCCCGCCAGGATTTGAACTGTTTCAGGCGGCGACGTTCTCCGCATCCTGCCGCAAGCGAATGCCGGTTCCGAAATCGGCTTTCGACCTTGCCTTGTTCTTCAGGGCGTGGACATCTGTTGTGCCGGCCGTATAAGCCTCCGCTGCCGTGATGAAGCCTTCGGCGCCCACCGCACTCGCACAAGCACTTCCTCGATTGCTTCGAAGCATGCGAGGCAGCCGCCATCAGCCTTTGTGTAGCGAGTGACCTGCTCGATGGTGGTAAGCGTGTTGATACGACGGCCCGCTCGATCATCCATTGATCGACACCGAAGCATTCGCAGGCGAGGGCGCGTTGCTCGTGATCACCGCGCCACTGCCGGCCGTGGTGGTTGGCGATCGCAGGCTGCAGCGCTTCATGACCCATTACCCCGCAATGCGTCTTCTTCGGCGGCAGGCCGCTACCGAGACTATCCGCGACCCCCTGATTGGTTATCGGGAACACTTCATCGACGGTTTTGCCGATGATGGGTCCGGTAAGCGCCGACGAGGATGCGATGGCGGAGCCGCAGCCGAGGGTCTCTTTTGCGGCAGTGATCGCTTCCGTCATGGATGGATGCTCATCATAGATTCAAGCGCATCTCGGCAGGCGATCGCGTCGACCTCACCGATTGCATTGGCTGTCTCCCGAACGCCGAGATTTTTCGAGTTGAAGGAGTTTTCCTTGACCGCCTCTCTATAATCCCACATGGCCCTTCTCGTTCTCTCGGGCGATCAGCCGCAGGACTTGCCGCAGGCGCACTTCTCCCGCGCGTTCGGATTGTCGAAGACAAAGCCTGAGGGTTCGGGTCCCGTTACGAAGTCGACGGTCATGCCGGCGGCATGGGGTTGGGAGCCTGCGTCGACGAACACCTTGACCCCATCTTTCTCGATGATGAAATCGCCCTCCCGCGAGATGCTCTCCAAGCCCATCACGTATTTGAAGCCGGCGCAGCCGCCGGCCTGGACCATGATGCGAAAGCCTTCCGCCGGTTCGCTGGCGCGGGCAAGAGCGGACTTGACGGCGGCAACAGCATTATCGGTGAGCGTGATCATGATTCGATTTCTCCGCAGTCCGCGACGTGGCTGCAGATCACCGAGCATGGAACGTGCCAAAGGAAAAAAGCCTTTCTAAACAGCGCTCCCTCTTACACTGCAATAATTTCTTGTGCGCCATTGTTGGGAATTCGTCGGGTAGCCGACACGTACTGTCAGGTTTGTCGAGTCCGCCACACGGGGGTGTTCGGCCTGGTTCCTGCTGCACTCTCACGTAAACCATTGACGGCTATGCTGAAGATTTTTTCTGCGCTTGCTTCCGCGCAATTGGCACGACTTTTGAAGCTCCTTTGGCGAGGCGGCAAGAACGGCCGACAGATTTCATGCCGTGAGTGCAATTGCGATCGAACTACGAGGGAGGGAAGCAACATGTCAGGTCTGGGTCAGATCCGCATTTTTTGGCAAGCAGCAGCACCTGTGGAATCCGAATGCGATCGGCCGATTGGCGTCCATACCCACAATCGCTCACCACGGGTTAATGGCCATCGGCCGACCTGAAACGGGCTCGGGTGCTGTCAGCCTTTTCGCGTCCCGTTCAGGACAGCACGCCGGCGCGTTTCGAAGGGGTGCCGACGGCGATCTGCTCGCCCTCCAGCAACCCTCTGTTGCTGGGCGAGCACGAGATCGGGATCGAGCACCGCGGCGCGCTCTATCGGCTGAAGACCGCCCGGCAGGGAAGTTGACGCTCGACAAGTAGATGGAAGCAGGGGAAGACATGGATCAGCGCGAGAAACCCTCGCCGGACCAGATCCGGCGGGCACGGCAAGTCAATCCGAAAATACGCGAGCGCGATCTCGCCGCCCAATTGGGCATTTCGGAAGCAGAACTGGTTGCGGCCGATTGTGGTCACACCTCGTTGCGCATCGAGCCGCGAGTCAATGATCTGCTGACCGGCCTCCAAGCGGTCGGCGAGGTGATGGCGTTGACCAGCAATCAAAGCGCCGTGCACGAGAAGATCGGCGTCTATGACAAGGTGCTCACCGGTAACCAACATGCCCTGGTGCTCGGCGACGACATCGACCTGCGCATCTTCCCGAAAGCGTGGGCCCATGGCTTTGCCGTCGAGATTCGAGACGGCGGCGACATCCGCCGCAGCCTGCAATTCTTCGATGCCGCCGGCGAGGGGGTGCACAAGGTGCATCTCAGGTCGGCCTCCAACCTGTATGCCTATCAGAAGCTGGTGGCGGAGCTCGAATCCTCTCACCAGGAGCCGATCGTGTCGATTAAGGCGAGCGAAGCGGACCAGGACGCAGAGGTTCCGGACCAAGTCGGTACGGTCGACGACCTACGCGCGCACTGGAGCGGGCTGACCGACGTGCATCAGTTCTTCGACATGCTGAAAACGCTTAAGCTCAGCCGCTGTCAGGCGATGCGCATGGTGGGCCAGGATTTTGCCTGGCGGCTCGACAAAGGTGCCGTTGGCGCCGTGTTCGAACACGCGGTCGAAGCTGAGATGCCGATCATGTGCTTTGTCGGCAATCGTGGCTGCATCCAGATCCATTCCGGTCCGATCAAGTTGCTCAAGCCGGTCGGGCCGTGGATCAATGTGCTCGACGAGACCTTCCACCTGCATCTCAGGACCCACCACATCCGCGAGGTTTGGGCTGTGCGCAAGCCGACCGGTGACGGTCACGTCACGTCAATCGAAGCCTATGGCGCCGACGGCAAGATGATCATCCAGTTCTTCGGCACGCGCAAGGAAGGCGAACGCGAGCGCGGCGACTGGCGGTTCCTGGCCGAGAGCCTGCCGCGTATCCCAACCACGACCGCAGCGGGAGGTAAAAATCCATGAGTGTTGCTTTCCGTTTCCGCTCTTTCCTCGCGCCGATGCTCGTCGTACTGCTGGCCGCCACTTTGCCTGCTGAGGCCAGTAAGGGCGTAGCTGTCTATTCCGGCCCGTCGCGGGCCGCCTCGATCGGCGGCTCCATCACCGAGATCGGCTACGCGCTTGGCGAGGAAAGCGATCTCGTCGCTGGCGATCTGACGAGCCACCCGAAAGCCGCGCTGAAGCTGCCCGAGGTCGGCTACATGCGTCAGCCATCGCCGGAGGGTGCTCTGCCGGTCGATCCATCGAGGGTTCTCCCCCTGCATGGCAGCGGACTCAAGAAAGCCGTCGCCGTGCTGAAGAAATCGAACGGGTCATTCATCGAAGCACCCAAGCATTACAGCCGTGAAGGCATGCGCGGAACAATCCGCGTCGTCGGCAAGGCGCTCGGCGTTGAAGCCGAGGCCGAAAAGTTGGCGGCCGAGATGGATGAAAAGCTGAAGGCAGCCGAAAAGCAGACCTCATCGATCAACGAACGCAAGCGCATCGACTCCGTGCAGTCGAGCGAGGGGGCAAGCCCCCTGCGCTTGGCAGCAGCGGCCCTCGCGGCGGCGTCCTGGAGCTCCTAGACCAGAAGCCGTTCGTTGAAGTTGAACAGCCAGGTCAAACATGGTGCACGCGCCCGCCTGCGACGCCGGTTGACTGAAGCACTGGTCCGGCGCCGCAGCGGAACCAGGATGGCTATGTCTGCTGGAAACGCCCACGCAGCAGGATTGTCGTTCGAGGCTCGGCGCCAGACGTGCCGATCGGCCGCACCCAGCTTAACGGTAGCGCACAGGGACGGAAACTACAGGCGCTTTTAACAGACGGTTGGCCCCTGCATATGCTCGAAATGTGTTGGCAAAGGGGATTAGAAGAATGCATCGCCCATGGCGTCACTTTTCCTTTGATCTGCGGCCGGAACGCAGCGTTCAGCATGCTCGCACAGTGAGGATGCAGCTTCAGGATTGCGTTGGCACAAAGGGGCGCTCAGCACCTGAAGGAGAGCTCGCAGACATGGAGAATTCACGATGAACGCTTTCGTCACCCGGGACGGCTCCAGATGGATGCCGCAATATCTGACTGCTGTCGATGGCGCGACTTGCATTGGCTGCGGCCGCTGTTTCAAGGTATGCTCGCGCGAGGTCATGCACCTTTACGGCATCGATGACGCGGGTGTAGTCCTCGGCGTCTGCGACGGCGAGGACGACGACTTCGATGGCGAGCTCAATCGCATGATCATGGTCGTCGACAATGCCGGCCGCTGCATTGGCTGTGGAGCCTGCGCCCGCGTCTGCCCGAAGAACTGTCAGACCCATGTCGCTGCCGACGAGGTTGCTGCCTGATCTGCCGGACAACCAGCGAGAACGGTACCAAATTCGCCCATCACTATAGCTGTCTCAGCACGGGCGATTGGCCAACTATGGATCTGGAGATGGGATTCGACCAGCATGTGCTTGCTTGTGTCCTCTCGCGTACCCTCGAAGAGGTCGAGGCCGGCCAGGCGACTGCGACTGAGGCAACCGGCCTCTCGCGTGCCGAGCTACAGGATGTTCTGACCCGCAGTTTCCCTGCTATCTCTGCCAACGTTTTCGCCCTGGAAGAGGTGAGCGACCCCGATGCGGAGCTGGAGGAAGAACTTCTACGCGGCCTGCTGCTCGCGCATGCCCGGCCGGGCGAGGACGCGAGCGCCCGCTTCGCCAAGATCATCGCCCGGCGCGCCATGCGCAATAACCATCTCTGGCAGGACCTGGGCCTGTTCAATCGGGGCGAACTCAGCCGCTTGCTTGCCACCCACTTCCCGACACTGGCGGCCGGCAACACCGAAAACATGAAATGGAAGAAGTATTTTTATCGCAAGCTTTGCGAGGCCGACGGTTTTACGCTATGCGCCGCGCCCAATTGCAGTGAATGCAATGAGTTCGAAAGCTGCTTCGGCCCGGAGGAAGGCGAAAGCCGCCTCGCACGGATCGAGAACGGGATCGCGTTGGATTAACAGCCGCTTCCGTCAGTGGGACGGGCCGCCAAGGCTCAAGCCGCGCCATATGTCCCTTGTCGGCGTTTTGAGGTTTCGAAGGCTGCGCCTGCCGGTCCGGTGCCCACCACGCTTGCTTTGCGCTCGCGGTTGGCGGCGGTGCTGAAGCACATGTTCTCGACAGGGTTTGCATCTCTCGCTGCGCTAGGCTGAGGGCCTCTTTCTGCCAGGCGGTCTAGATTTCGCGCTTTGGGCCGAGCAGGAACACTGTCAGGGCGGCGAGAAACGTTGCGACTGCGCTGTAGGCAAAGACAGTGGTAGGGCTGACATGATCCACCAGCAGTCCGCCAAAAATCGCGCCGGCTGCGATGGCCACCTGAAAGGTTGCGACCATCAGCACGCCGGCGCTTTCGGCCTGCTCGGGAGCGGCGTGCAGCACCATCCACGTTTGCAACCCCACCGGCACAGCGCCGCCGGCAAAGCCCCATACGGCAACCGCAATCCTCGCGGCCGAGGCCGATGCTCCCAGCGTCAGCAGCGACACAGCGGCTATTGCTATGAGCAGGGGAGCCAGGGCCGCGGCCGCCTTGAGGCTGTGCCTTGCTACGAAGCTGCCGGCGAAATGGCCGAAAAAGCCGCCGATGCCAAAGGCGAGCAACACTTGCGAGATCTCCTCGGCATCGAGCACGGGAACCTTTTCGAGGAAGGGGCGCATATACGCTAAGCCGGCGAAGTGGCCGGAGGCGGTAAGCAGGATGACCAAAATCGCGACCTTGATCGTCGGATTCTTGGCCACATCCAGCAGACTGCGCAAGCTCGCCACTCCAACCGGAGGCAATCTCGGAATGGTTATCAGTTGCACCAGCAATGTAGCGGCGCCAACCACTGCGGCGACCATGAACGGGGCTTGCCATCCCCACATATTGCCGACGTAGACGCCGAATGGAGCCGCGCAAACGCCAGCGACGGAAACTCCCGAGAGGATTATCAACAGGGCGCGCGCCAGGAGGTGACTTGGAACAAGCCGCCTCCCCACCGAAGCCGAAATCGACCAAAAGCCTCCGAGCGCTATGCCGAGCACGACGCGTCCGGTCAGGAAAACCGGAAACCACGCGACGGCCGACAAAACGTTCGACAGGATCAGCAGCAGCGTCATTTCGCACATGACGGTCTTGCGGTCCAGGCGCTTTGTGATGATGGCCATGGTCGGGGCCGAGATCGCCGCGGCGACCGCGGTCGCTGTCAGCGCCTGTCCAGCCGCGCCGTCGCTGACACCGAGATCATCCGCGATCGGAGTCAGCATACTGGCAGGCAGAACCTCTGCCGTCACCAGCCCGAAGGTGCCCAAGGCAAGCGAAATGACCGCACCCCATGCGGGACCGGAGCGTTGATCGGGCTTGTTCGGGTCGTCCGGAACAGCGTCCATGACGCCTGTCGCGTGTTGGGTCACGAATAGGGACTCCAGTTTGGATGCGCTGCGACATGGGGAGGTTGCGTTTAACCCGCACTACGCCAGCGCCTTTCCCGGCGGCGTTGCACGGAGGAGGGGATGTTCATCGCTTCGCGATATTTTGTGACGGTACGGCGCGCAATGTCGATGCCGGTTTGCTTGAGCTTGACGACGATGTCTTCGTCGGAAAGCACGGCATCGGGCAATTCCGCAGCGATTATCCCCTTGATCCGATGGCGGACAGCTTCGGCGGAGTGCGCGTCGCCGCCCTGGCAGGAGGCGATCGCGGCGGTGAAAAAATACTTCAGTTCGAACACGCCCCGCGGGGTAAGCATGTGCTTGTTCGAGGTCACCCGGCTTACCGTCGACTCGTGCACGTCGACGGCGTCAGCGACGGTCCTGAGGCTGAGAGGCCGCAGGTGGTCGACGCCGTGTTCGAAAAAGGCGTCCTGCTGGCGGACGATTTCAGTTGCTACCTTAAGGATCGTATTGGCTCGATGGTCGAGGCTGCGGACGAGCCAGCTCGCCTTTTCCAAGCATTCGTTGATAAATGTCTGATCTTTCGAATTTTGGGAGGAAAGGCGTGAGACTTCGGCATAATAGGTTCGGTTAATCAACACCTTGGGCAGTGTCTCTGGACTAAGTTCGATCTCCCATCCACCTCCGGGCTTGGGCCGGACCCAGACGTCGGCTGTGATGGATTCCGGCCCTGCGGAATGGAATCGATTTCCAGGCCTGGGATCGAGCGCCCGGATTTCTTGCCACATCTCGAGAAGGTCGTCTTCATCGACGTGGCAATGCTGCTTCAAGCCCTTAAAGTCGCGATGCGCAAGCATCTCAAGATGGGCAACCAATGCTTCCATCGCAGGGTCGAACCGGTCTCGCTGGCGCAACTGTATCGCGAGGCATTCGCTGAGGGTTCGCGCAAAAATTCCCGGTGGATCGAACTGCTGCAAGGTTCCGAGAACCCGTTCCACATCAGCCTCCCGCACGTTCAGGCTGCCGGCCAGCTCCAAAAGGTCTACCTGAAGATACCCAGTGTCTTCCAGAAGCGCGGCAAGCTCGCGAGCCATCAGCCGCTCCTGCGGTGTGAATGCAGTGAGGGCAATTTGCCGAGCGACATGGTCGTGCAATGTATCGGTGGCGGCGGCAAAATCCTCCACGGTATGACCGCCTTCGGACGGGGTGTTGTTTTTGTTGCGCGTTGAATTCCCTTGGCTAAGCCGTTCCGGCGACCTGGCGCGCATGCGCCCATCATCGTCGTTTCCGCGTCCGCCGATCTCGCGGATCGTCCGCCGAAATCGACCAGTTATCGCCAGAAGCCTCGCCATCATTTGGCGCGCGATCCAAAAGCGGATTCTGCATGATTTCCTGGTCCACGAACTGCTGCAATTCGGTGTGCGCCAATGGCAGCAAGCCAACCGACGCGATGAGTTGACGCGATAGAACCATAGATTGCTTCTGGCGCTGAAGCAGGCTTGCTGAGGTTTGCATGATAGCTCGAACTCCTGGCGAGGGGCTCTGGGGACTGTGAGGCGCTTCATGCGAAGCGCCTTAGAGTCTGTTTTTTGCAGGTCATTGCACCAATACTGCCCGACCGTTTTGGGCGACATGACCTAGATCAAGCGCCGGCCCTCAGCGTTTCAAGAATGTTCTGGGGGGACGAGACGCCATAGGGGTCGGTCTCGCAGTTGTCGGAGAAACCTTCCTCCTCGAACCACCGCTCCACCACGCCATTGTTGATCAGAGCGGCGTAACGCCAGGAGCGCATACCGAAGCCGAGATTATCCTTGGCGACCAGCATGCCCATCTTGCGCGTGAACTCGCCTGAGCCGTCGGGAACGAGCTCGACCTTCTGCAGCCCCAAGGCCTTTCCCCACGCATTCATGACGAAGGCATCGTTGACGGAGACGCAGTAGATCGCTTCAATGCCCAGCTTCTCAAACTCGTCATAGAGCTCTTCGAAACTGGGCAGTTGGTAGGTCGAGCAGGTCGGGGTGAACGCGCCCGGCAGCGAGAAGATGATGACGCGCTTGCCGGCAAAGTAGTCGTCGGATGTCTTTTCTTCCCACCGGTATGGATTTGGCCCCTGGACTGAATCATCGCGAACACGCGTGAGAAAGGTGACGAAGGGAACCTTCTTGTTAACGGTCATCAATATTGCTCCTCTAGATGAAACCTGGTGCGTTGCCCCTCGGTTGGCTGACGCAACGCCGGCATGCCGGCACGAGATGAGGCCTTGGCCGCTACCGATTTTCCCGTCTCCTCGGGGGACGTCTTGGCTCCTGGTCTTGTCATCCGAACGAGCGACAGGAGTCGCCTGTTTCAGCAGCTTGGCCAGTCCTTTCACGGCTTCGGTCGGCCCCAGACCAGCCAAGCGCAAGGCAGGCACAGAGCACGGACCTGTGGAGGATGAGACGGTGTCCCGATGTTCAGCTGGGATGACGACGGCTTCCTCTGGCGGTCGTATAGAGCTTCGCCTATAGCCATGGTTCTGGTCGCTTCCTTCGTGCTTTGATGGGCTCTACCCATGGGGCTGCAAGCTCCATGCCATTTCACGTGAAGGCGTCGTCGGACTGCTAATTTCAGAAACCCTTTTTGGCTTGTGCAGGAGCACGTGCCTCCGCCGAGACCGAGCGCGCCGCACACTTGGTCACTCAGAACCGAGCAAAGGTGCTGAATGTCGGGGAAATCAGCGCTTCCGCGTCGGCTCGAGAGACGAAAACCTGTCCAGGCGGGCCGAGCCGAGCATTGGCGCACACCGGCGGGTACTGCAGCGACCGCGTGACGCTTTGCCTCTGGAGTGTTCTTGTGTGCGCAGGCACGGCAATCTGCAAAAACGCCGCTGTCGCAGTACTACCGGTCGCGCGCTGTTGTGACTCCCCTGCCAAGGAAGGTCTTTTGATGCCTTCCAGCTCTTCAGCAAGCGCACGGGCTCCGACAAGTTGAGGATCGAGTTCGGCTCGGGTCATGGCGTTTGCGTGAGTGGAGATTCCTTGATTTGGTCTCCCCGTGCGTGTCTAACCGCAAACGTTCTTGTGTCCGAAGCTGGACAATGATGTCGCAAGCCCGACCAAAAGGTCGCCAAGGCCGGGCCGCCGGTATCGGGCAAGTGGTGCAAAGCAAACCGTGCGCTAATCGGCACGCAACATGCTCTAATGAGTTTGTCAGGGCGGACGTCAGCAATGCTTGTGGAGCTCAGCGGCGGTGACAACCTGAACTAACGCGGCGGTGCTTATGGACCAAGGACGACATCGAAACCCTGCTGCTCGAGTTCGCGACCGATCTCATCTGCGCTTGCGCGCAGGTGGGCTGCATCGTGTAACAGACTCTCACGGCGCCTGAGCCGGGACGTACACATGGCGGTAGTCGACTTAGTAACCAGCGGTGCGATCTCGTCGAGCGCATGAGCCCCGACGTTCAGGAGAAGCCAAAATGGCGACGAACCCGGTTCCAGATCATGTCCCGCCCGAAATGGTGAGGGACTTCAGCCTGTTTACCTCGCCGGGCATGGCACCGACGCCCAATGGGGACCCGCACGCAGCTGTCGCCTGCGCCCATGCCGGGCCGCCGATCTTTTATTCCCCCTTCAACACGCGTGATGGCCGGGGCACCTGGGTCATCACTCGCGCCAGAGATCAGCGCAGGGTGCTGCAGGACGCCGAAACCTTTTCCAGCCATCGCAGCATCTTCGCCTCCGCGCTGGGCGAAAACTGGCCGATGATTCCGCTTGAACTCGATCCACCGGCCCATGGCGTCTTTCGTTCACTGCTCAATCCGCTGCTTTCGCCCAAGAGGGTGGGGGTGTTGGAAGCGGCTATCCGCGCGCGGGCGATCACGCTGACTGAGAGGATCGCCGCAGCGGGCACAAGCTGCGACGTCATGAAGGATTTTGCCTTTCCCTTCGCGGTCAACATCTTCCTTCGCTTTCTGGGATTACCGGATCACCGACTGCATACATTCGTCGGCTGGGCGAACGATCTGCTCCACGGTGACGATGTGAAACGACCGGCTGCGGCCCGTACTATTGTGGCTTTCATCGACGAACTTGCAGGCGCTCGCCGCAAAGAACCGGCCGACGATTTCATGACCTTCGTCGTGCAGGCACAGGTCGAGGGCCGCCGGCTGACCGACGAGGAAGTCCGTGGCATCGGCGTGCTTCTGTTTGTTGCGGGACTCGATACAGTTGCAGCCGCGATAGGCTTTGACTTGGCCTATCTCGCGCGCAACCGAAAAGACCAGGAATGGCTGCGGAGCAAACCGGACCGGATCGTGCCTGCCGCCGAAGAATTGCTGCGCGCCTATCCGACCGTGCAAATGATCCGCGTGGCGAAGAAAGACATCGACTTCGAAGGCGCCCCGATCCGTAAGGGGGATTATGTTTCCTGTGCCACGATGATTGCCAATCGTGACCCAGCGGAGTTCGAATCCCCCAACACGATCGATCTGGCGCGACCGGACAACCGCCACGCCGCCTTCGGCTATGGTCCTCACCGCTGCCTTGGCTCGCACCTCGCCCGGCGGGAGATCGTTGTCGGCCTAGAGGAGTGGCTGGCGCGCATCCCGGCCTTTCGGATCAAGGAAGGTACGGCCCCCATTACCTCTGGCGGGCATGTGTTCGGGATCGAAAATCTGATCCTGGACTGGTCCTGACTAAGGCCGTGCGGAGCCGCGGCAAGACAAATGGAGGCAGCGCTATGCGCATCATCGTGAACAAAGCCAAATGCCAGGGTCACGCGCGATGCTGGGCGCAAGCGCCGCACATCTTTGTGGTTGATGACGAGGGTTACATCCTGCCCGGCGACATTGAGGTTCCGGAGGGAGAGCGACCGCTTGCGTCACGAGGCGCGCGATCTTGCCCCGAGCGTGCGCTGGAAATCGACCCTTCACCCGCCGCGCGGGTAAAATCGGGCGTCCCCCAACCGAAAGTCGGACGAGTTTAGTTGGGGTGGAGCGATGGCGCCGCGCGCTGGAAAGGCCGGCGCTCGCAGCCTCGTCCTACGATCGTGCTCGCCCTACTACGAAGGGGGCATCTGACACATCGAAGTGTTCCCCACAATTCACAAGCGGCATGCGGAGTCCGCGAAGCACCTCTTTTCAATCTTAGAATTTACGACAGAGACGATGGACAAGGTATGGACAAGGTATGGACAAGGTAACGACAAAAATTGCCGAACTCCTCGACCGTGAGGCGATCCGCGACTGCCTCTATCGGTACTGCCGCGGGATAGACCGCGCGGACGAGGCGGCGCTGCGCAGTTCGTACTGGCCCGATGCGCATGACAATCACGGGGCATATTGCGGCTTGGCAGAGGGCTTCATCCAATTCGCGCTCGGTGTCTTCAAGACCGGACCCCGCAACATCCATCAGGTCACGAACATCCTGATCGAATTCAGCAGCCCGGTGGAGGCGGGCGTCGAGAGCTATTTCAACGCGTTGCAACGTGGGACGGACAAAGACGGAGAAGTACGCCAGGTGCTCCTTTGCGGCCGTTATTGCGACCTGTTTCAGAAGAGGGAAGGGGAGTGGCGGATTGCAATACGGACGGTGGTCTACGATTGGCTGGAGGAGCAAACCCCACCAGCGGTTCCCGAAGCAGAATGGTTCGGCTTGCGCCAACCGATGGGAGCACCGCATCCGGATGACCTGGTCTACGCGCTCGGGAAGCGCTGCATTCCTTCTCGCCACAATGCCTTCAGAGGTTCCCAACCGGTGAGCTGCAGCGGCAGTGGTGACGAAAGACTATGACGAATTTTCAATGCCACAGTACTTCCGGCCAATGCCTGATCGGTGAAGTTGCGGCCGATAGGACTGCCTTTCGGCCCCGCGACAGCGTGACCGCGACAGCGGTCTGCTCTGTCGCCACGATCCCGCCGACGATGCTGGTCTGCATCGATTTGCGGGACCTCGGCAGAGCCGCTCATGAAGGCAATCGCCTGTCCTCGAAGGGCCCTTCAACAGCTTCGCCTGCCAAATCGAGAGTTGGGCCGCTGCCGAAGCGCGCGAGCTGAGTCAGGGGCCGCAACTGGCACTCACCAGGACGTGCGGCCTTACCGCGACGGATCGTTCCCCGTCTGGCCGTCGAAGGGCTGGGTCCGCTGCGGCTCGTCGCGGAGAAGTTCTTATGAAACACGCCGGGCCTATCGTCATCATTACAAGCGCCGCGCGCGGGATCGGCCGCGCGCTCGTCGATATTTTTGCCGGAACTGGAGATACTGTTGTTGCCGTGGACATTCCGGGCAGCGGCGTGGTTGAACTGGCCGGTGGTCTCGGCTACCCGCATCTCGGCCTCGAATGCGATGTCTCGCGACAAGAGGATATCCTCGCGCTTTACGACCGGGTTGATGCACAGTTCACGCAGATCGGCGTCCTCATCAACAACGCGCCGGTCGGACGCACCATGGCGGCGGCTGTCGACACCAGGGTCGACGCCTTCCGACGCGGTCTGGCAGTAAACCTGAATGGGGCGTTCGTCATGGCCCGCGAAGCGGCGAGACGGATGCAGTCGGGTGGTGCCATCGTCAACCTCGCTTCGCTGGCCGGCGTGATCGGCAATCCGAATTGCAACGCCTACGCAGCCACGAGAGCGGGCCTGATCTCGTTGACGAGGTCACTGGCATATGAGTGGGCTTCTCGCGGCATCCGCGTGACGGCGGTAGCGCCGGGCTACGTGCGCACGCCGATGGTCGCGGAACTGGAAGGCGCGGGCAAATTGGACCTCGCGGCGGTGCGTCGCAGCGTGCCGATGGGGCGCATGGTGCGCTCCGACGAGATCGCCCGGGCCGTGCGTTTTCTGGCCAGCACGCAGGCGCGTTACATCACCGGATCGGTGCTGCTGGTCGACGGCGGCTGGATGTCGTTCAACCAGCCGGGGGAAGCGCACCCGCCGCAGGACGGAACGCCTGGAGCCGAACTCGCCCGGCCGGCCGAACGTACCGACGCGCGCGAATCGTGCTCGTCACGGGCGGCGGGAACGGTATAGGTGCGGCCGTCGTTCGCCGCTTTGCCGCGAACGGCGATACCGTCGTGATTGCTGATAGAGATGGCGCTGCAACGGCAGAGCTCGCTGGATTGCTCGACGGCAAGCACCTGGTGAAATGCGTCGACGTGGCCGTCGAGAGCGAGGTGGTGACGCTGTTCCAGGAGCTGCGGGGGCGCTTCGGCCACATTGATGTCCTCGTCAACAGTGCTGCTGTCGCCGACACTTTCGTGCCGCGCATCGAACCACTGTCGGACCAGATCGAACGGGTCCTGGATGTCAATCTCACCTGCGCGCGCGAGGCGATCAAGGCGATATGCCCGGGCGGCGTGATCGTCAATCTCGGGCCGATCAACAGCGTTCTGCCGTTCGCGCCGCGCCAGGCCTACCGTGCCGCAAAGGTGCGGATGGACATCCTGACCCGGAGCATGGCGGCCGAACTCGGGCCGATCGGCATTCGGACCGCAGCCGTCGCTGCCGGTTATATCCGCACGCCTGCCCTTGCTCAGTTGGCGAAGGCCGGCCACATCGATTTGACAGCGATCAGACGGCGCATCCCGATGGGGAGGATGGGACAGCCGGAGGATGTTGCTCATGCAGTGTTCTTCCTTGCTTCGTCTGACGCTTCATACGTCAACGGCTCAATCCTCTGCGTGGACGGCGGCTGGACCTTGTTCAGTGATGCGGGAATGGCAACGAACTCGATGACGAACATTTAGCGGAGGCCGCGGGTTTGTCACCGACCATTCGTCAAGCGAACGGGCTGCGGCTCATCGAAGCCCAGGATTTCGCGGGCCTCAGGCTCGGGCTGGGCGAGGCGCCGCAACGCGGCCTGCGATCGAGAATGTCGTCTTTGGCTATGACGGAGACGTTCCTCGGGGTCGAAGCAGGTCCAAGCCTTCTGGCGCGGCTTGGCGAGCGGTTTGCCGCAAAACCATGCCGCCGCCAAGGGGGATCGACATCACGGCCAACCCAATCTGTGCGCGTGCCGAGCACATCCCCTGATCGGCCAGTCCCTCTGCAACAAGGAAACACCATGGAATTCGCGACCTTCATCCTGGCCGCCCAGCGCGGATATCATCAATCGTCCGACAGCGTCATCCGCAATTCCATCGAACAGGTTCTCGTTTCGGAGCAGGCCGGCTTTAACACCGCGTGGTTCGCCGAGCACCACTTCAACAATTACAGCCTCATTTCGTCGCCCCTGATGATGGTGGCGCACTGCGCCGGCGTGACGAGCACCATTCGCCTCGGCACTGCCGTGTGCGTGCTGCCGCTTTATCAACCGCAGCGCCTGCTTTCCGACATCGGCTTTGCCGACATCGTTGCGAACGGCCGTCTCGAGCTCGGCGTCGGCTTGGGATACCAGCAGTTCGAGTTCGAGCGCTTCGGTGTCAATGTCGATGAGGCGCCGGCGGTGTTTTCGGAATATTTGGACATCCTTCTGAAGGGTCTCAACCAAGACATCTTCGAACACGACGGCCAGTATGAGAAGATACCCCCGACGGCGATTTCGGTGCGCACTGTCCAGAAGCCGACCCCGCCCATCTGGATCGCCAGCGGGTCCGCCCGCATGGGCCGGGCCTATCGAGACGGGCACAACTGTTTTGTCACAGCCCTCCACAATGGCTTGGAGAGTTTGAGCACCCTGCGCCAATCGATCGAGACGGCGGCGGCGGCCGAGGGTAAGAAGGCCACGGAGGTCAAGATATCGCTGCTGCGCTGCTGCTATGCCAGCGACGACGAGGCGGAGATCAACAGCTATCTCGACAATGCCCGTTTCCAGCGCCGGCTGTCTGAAGCACTGCATCAGCGCCGCCAGCAGAGCCAGGACGGCTATCTGTTGGAGGAAACGCCGACGCAGCAGGACCTTTCGTTCAAGGCTATGCGCGAGAACCTGCCGATCGGCAGCGTGAATCGCGTGATTGATCGGCTGCTGGAAGAGATCGATGTCTTGAAACCGGACCAGATCGCAATTCAGACCCAATTGGGGGATTTCGACCAAAAGACAATGCTGCGCCAGATCGAGCTCTGGGGAGACAAGATCATCCCGGCGGTCAACAAGTCGCTTCGGCCATGCTGAGGCTAGGACCTTCAAGTTCGCGACGACCTATTCACTAGATCATTGGCTTGGCGCTGTTCGGCATCGGGCAGCTCTGGCCAACGGAGGAACCAGTGGTCACCAGACGAAAGGCCAATGAAGATGTCGACTACCATTAGCGAGCGCCCCCGCAACATACTCCCCTGAGATGATCTGCCCATGACACCATTGTCTATCGCGACGGGATCATGGCGACGGACAGCCGCGCCTATTCGGGCGACAGGAGCCCGATCGGCTTCAAGAAAAACTGCACGTCCTGCCCGTTGGCGCCATGGTCGCGTCCTCGTCGCGCGACGTCGGCAAGACCGACGCCTCGCCAAATGGTGCATCCAGGCGGTCAACGAAGGCCATCCCCTGCCCGAGCGCGCCCATGACCACCACATCGAGGTCCAGGCGCTGCTGGTGTGGACCGACGGCACCGTCCACTACTGGAAGGACCTGCTTCACCGGCCCGCTCGAGGCGCCCTTCATCGCGATCGGCTCCGGCTGGGAGTTTGCACTGGGCGCGCTGCACGCGGGCGCAACTGCCGAGGAAGCGGTCGGGATCGCCAGCGAGTGCGATCCCTTAACCGGCGGGCCGATCCAGACGACGAAGGTCATGCCTGTCGAGCTTGCCTCCCCCTATTTCGAAGAAGCGCAAGCGTCGGCCGGCGCGCACGCGCGTGGTCAAGAAGAGCCCGACCCGCGCGTTGGGCACATGCGCCGGGCGGCGCGACCAGAGCTAAAGCCAGGGAGGTCCTTGAATGAAGCATTGATCTCTTTGCATATCATGGTCTCCAATGATGATATGCGAGGAGATCATAAGCTTTGACTTCAGGCGATCGCCGAGATACGTTGGCGTATCATCGTGCATTGGAATGGTCCGGATAGGTGTCATGATGGACTCAGAATCAGAAGTTCTGCGTCAAATCGGCGCCCTTTTTAGGCAGGCGAGGCTGGCGGCTGCCATGACGCAGGAGCAGGTCGCTGATTTGGCGGGCATATCCCGTCCCCGCTATCGCGACATTGAAAAGGGAACCGCAGCAGCGCGTGCGACGACGCTCATGAATGTCGCTCGCGCGCTCGGTCTAGAAATGATGCTGGTTCCGCAAGTCATGGTGCCGGCTGTCCAGGCTTTATTGCGTCCGCACGACGATGACGATCGACCTGCCTTTGTTTCTCAACCTGACGATGACGATCATGGCTCCAGTCTTCCGCGCACCTAAGACGATCCCGTCGCTGGACGTGCTCCTGAACGCACTGAAGGTCGGCACAATCGTTAGGACGCCGGGCGATTTCAACGCGTTCAACTTCGATGAGGCTTACCGCGCGACGGGCGGCTTTCCGGTTTTCAGCCTGTCGTTCCGGGCAGCGGCGGGAGGATTGCGGAAAGATCCGAAGCCTCTGGCGGGCGCTTTGCCCGCTTTCTTCGCGAACCTCCTGCCGGAGGAGAAATTGCGCGAGGCGATGGAAAAGCACCACGAAGGTAATGTGCGCCCAGGCAATGATTTCGATCTTTTAGCGGCGCTGGGCGCCGATCTACCGGGAGCCGTACGGGCATTGCCCAGTGACGGCGCGATAGCGGTCACGCAGGATCCTTCAATGGATAAGCCCAAGGCTCGGTTCTCACTTGCCGGTGTGCAGATGAAGCTGTCAGTCATGAAGAACACTGGAAAAGGCGGCGGCCTGACCTTGCCGATGGACGACGAGCAAGGCCGGTACATCGCCAAGTTTCCTTCAACGGTGTTTCCGGGCGTTTCCGAGAACGAATTCGCCAACTTGGCGCTGGCCGCAGCAATCGGCATGGAGGTGCCTGAATGCGAACTGGTCGAGAAGTCCGATTTTGAGGGCATTCCCGAAGAATTCAACACGCTGTCCGAGGGCAAGGTCCTTCTCGTCAAACGTTTCGATCGCGGCGCCGATGGCGATAGGATTCACATCGAGGATTTTGCTCAGGTCTTCGGTGTCTATCCCTCGCGCAAATACGAGGGCGCTGCTTACCATGACATAGCCTCGGCTCTTGGCGTGGCCGTCTCGACTACGGCTGCTCTCGAATTCGTCCGCCGCTTGGCGCTGACTGTCATCACCGGCAATGGCGACATGCACCTAAAGAACTGGTCGTTGATCTATCGCGGAAACGGCTTTAAGCCGGCCCTTTCACCAATCTACGACCTACTGTCGACCGTGCCATATCTTCCCGCGGACGCCATGGCGCTTTCGCTTGGAGGAGAGCGCTCGTTCAAGGCGCTAGCAGCACCGCGATGGAAAGCATTTGCGAACCGTGCAATGCTTCCGGAGCCGGCAGTCCTGAAGGCAGTGGTCGAGACCGTCGAACTCGTCAACGAGCACTGGTGGCATCTGCCTGAGCGCGACGTTGTCGCGAAGAAAGTGCTCGAGCGGATCGACGAGCATGTGAAGGCGATGACGCCGATACTGAACTCCTGCGCCGAGAAGTGAGCCGAACCCTCTTGGTTTAACGATATGGCGGAATGATCGCCCGCGCCGGTGGCCCAGCGTCACTTGGCAGGCTTCTCCCTTTTTGTTTCGCGTCAGTTTTGTCCGATGTCGAACGATGTCGGATATGCGACATAGTCGCCGTAGAACTATGATGTTCTTTATAAGCACGTTTTGTCATTGGCACAGTACATGCAGGTTCCGGTGCAAGCCTTAGGTGCTGAGGGAAAAAACGCTTGTCGCATGCAGATGATGTTTATCCGGTGCTCTGGCTGCGGCGAATTGGACCAACAAAGATAGCGTTGCGAAAGTACGGCTCCGGCAAAACTCATCCAACATGGCGGTTAAGCGGCCCGACAGTCATCTCCGACAAGCGACGACATCAACTGAGCGTTCTCGAGTGCCCGTCAAGGTGGCAGGCTGGAGCGATACAGAGGTATGCGTAGACCGACGTTCTCGCTGCGGTCTCCCCGATCAAAATCGCCTCAGACTCGCTGCCTTTCCGGTCTGCGAGGTAAACGGGTCGCAAGTAACGGAATCCGACACATTGTCGTCTTTGTCGGGTCCGCGACACAGGCTGCTTTAGCCAATCTCTTGTTGCCTCGGGCTAAGTGGCTGAAAAGCAATCACAATTTTTTGCTTCGGCCCAACTCAGCCGAGTTGGCACGAGTCTTGAAACCCTTAGAGTCCGTGCCGAAACTCATTGATGTCGCGCGATGCGTCGCACAAGGATCATGACGGCTGCTGCGTAGAGGAAAGCTGTTGCGGATTCGATGGTTGCCTCGGCGTCCTTCCATAGCCGCCTGTTGCGGCTGATCCAGGCAAAGAAGCGTTCCACCACCCAACGTCTCGGTTGCACGGCGAAGCCGACCTGATCAGGTTTTCTTTTGACGATCTCGACAGCGATCGAGGTGGCCTCGGCCACACGCGGTCCCTGATATCCAGAATCGGCGAACACCTTTCGGATGAAGGGGAATGGTCGCCGCGAGGCGTTCAGGACCGGGCCGGCGCCGTCGCGATCCTGGATGCTGGCGGGATGCGGATATAGGACGAGAGCCCGACCGTCGGTGTCGACCAGCGCATGGCGCTTGCGGCCTTTGATCTTCTTGCCGGCGTCATAGCCACGCGGCCCGCCACTCTCGCAGGTCTTCACGGTCTGGCTGTCGATGATGGAGGCCGTGGGTGAAGCCTCTCGGCCGCAACGTTCGCGATCCAGCATCAGGAGCTTGTGGTTGATCTTCTCGAACAGGCATGTGTCGCGGAACAGGCAAAACCAGCGAAACACCGTGCTCCTCGGCGGAAAATCCGATGGCAGAAGACGCCACCCGATCCCGCCGCGCATGACGTAGAAGATCGCGTTCACGATCTCGCGCAATGGCCATTTGCGCGGTCGCCCCGTCGGGCAGGCCGTGGGCATGAGTGGCGCGATCAAACTCCACTCTGCGTCCATCATGTCTGTTTCGTAACGCAGGCTTTCGCGGTTATGCTGGCGGCGAGTAGCTGGCGTCCACATCAGGTCTCTCCAATCAGGCTTCGACAACCCGTTGGAATCACGACCGCGCCAGCTGCTCAACCCCTTCGGCGAGATCAATAGTGGAGCACATGTTTGTGTGGATGTAGATTCACACGAATCCACTAACACATTGAATTAGAATTATATAATCATGGCTCAAGACGCCCGTCGCCCGCCTTTGCCTGACTAGGCAGGATACGGAAAAACGTGACACAGCTTTCCGAAGCGCTCATCGAACACCACGATCGCTAGTGATCACGACCGAATCACACCTATCCGACACAGGCGCCGACCGTTCAAAAAGACCAAGCGCGTCCGGACGCTCTGGCCGGCAAAGCCACCGCTCCGAATTTTCGAGACGGGCTCTTAGTGAAAGGCGGCGAGAGCTGCCGACCGGCATCCTACGGCGGGCAGCCGCAAATGGAACAAAAGAAGGAAAGCTACATGTCAGGTCTGCGTCAGATCGCGTTCTACGGCAAGGGCACCCCAGTCGCGGCAAAAATGCCGCTCATCGGAGGGAGGTGATAATGGAACCGAACCCCCAGAAGAAGAGCTGGCGCAAGCGCATCGCCATAGGTGGCATTGCGATAGTGGCGCTTGCCGGCGTCGGCGTCCCTGGCGCGCTCAGCCAGGATTACGAGCGCATGCAGAGCTTTGGCATGGGCTGCGGCGACGGCGGGCCCGGCATGCACATGCAGGACTTCCGCCGCGCGACGGAGTTCGACAGGCGTCAGTTTGAGCGCACGCTCGAGGAGATCGACGCCACACCCGAGCAGGAAGAGAAACTGTGGGAGATCAGGGGCAAGTTCCTCGACGGTGTCAGCCCGATCATCCTCGGCTTCCTCGAAACCCTGGAGGATTTCGACAAGCTGCCAACCATCGACCGCGAGGCGGCGGAGAAGCTGCGGGCCGAGTTCGTCGCGGCGGTCGACGGAGTCTTGCGCAAGCTGACGAAGGCGCTGTTCGACGCCGAGGCGGTGCTGACGCCCGAGCAGTGGGAGGAGCTGGTCGAATAGGATCGTAGCTGGCACCCGCTGGTAAGCTTTGTACCGGCACAGTTTCGATCGGAGCAGACAAACGAGCATGCGGATCAGGTTCTCATCGTCGACGACGACAGGCGCCTGTCCGCCCTGCTCGCGAAATATCTGACAGGCAACGGCTTTCGCGTGAGATGCGCTCGCCAGCTCCGCCGCCGCTCTAGCCTCTCGACTACCTCCCACAGAAAAGGAACATGCATGAGCAGCCTCGCCGAGGCCATCAAGAACGAAGCTCTGCGGATCGGCGCTGACCCTGGCGCCCCAGGTCGCTACGACGCCTCTGACGCCAACAACGGCGGCGCTGCGGGCATCGTTCGCGACAAGGTCGAGCAGCAGATGGAGCAGCACAAGGCGAAGGCCGCTGCCCTTTTGGGCGGCAACTATGTGCCCCAGGTCGACAACCCCTACGTCGATACTAACGCTCCAGACAACAACACCAACGTCTACGCCCGCAGCCAGACGCCTCCGAACGACTGGGGAATTGATGACGCTGCGGTGGACCGTGGCCTCGGTGGTCGGGCACGTTTCGACGTGGCTGGACAGCTCACCACGAGCGAGAACCCTCGAGCCCGCCTTCCTGGCTTCGCCGTCTTCGAGCAGGGCGCTGGCACAGTGGACCACGCGGTCCCAGACGCCTCAGCATCGGTTCGCGCAGTGGCCCTGGAGCGCAAGCTGATGGGCAACCGCAACTCGGTCTACCGGGTCGCCAAGCGCGACTACGTGGCCGAGGGATCGTCGCTCCTCAATCCGCTAGCTCGTGCCCGCAAGGCCGACGAGTTCAACCACGCGGTCAACGCCTACATGACCGACCCGCATCCATCGCCCGACGCGAACCCTCACGTCGTCCAGGCAGCGAATGCCCGCAAGCAGTTCTACGATGCATGGGCCGACGAGCTGGAGCGAGCATTCCCCGGCCGCACGGTCAAGCAGAACGGCTTCTACTCGCCAAAGGTGGCGGACCACAATCGGATCTCCGAAATCGACCGTATGGTGGACGAGGAGACGATGCAACGATTCATCGCCGAGAGCATCCGCCGCGCCCATGGGGAGATTGAAGACGACCTCCTAAAGAAGATGGCGAAGGGCTACTGGGCCAATATCCGCAAGGCCGGCTACGGCATCGAGGACAGCATCTCCGGGGCTCTCGGGATGGGCGACAAGCAGGGCTTTAAGGACGCCTTCAAGCGAGCCCTACAGGACTCCGAAGGCATCGCCGACGAGGACCTGGACAAGGTCTACGACCTGTTCTCCGGTGTTGTGGACCACACCAAGAAGACCATGGACGGGGACAAGGGCGTCGGCTATCTCAAGCGCCGCACCGTCATGGATTACGCCTACTCGGCCAACGTCCGGACCCGCGACGGTGGCTCGATCCCTCTGAAGATCGATGACGTGTTCCTTCAGGACGCCGAGTTCCTCGACCACCGCTATGCCCGCACCATGTCCGGCCGTGTGGCGTTCGCCGACACCAAGATACGCGACCCCAAGACGGACGAACTGATCTTCGACGGCATCCGCTCCGAGGCCGATCTGGAGAAGGCCAAGAACTGGGTCCGCGAAGGCTTCCGCCAGACCGGCAAGCCCATCGCCAAGGTGGAGGCCAAGATGGACAACGCCATCGAGAGCCTCGACTTCGGCTGGAAGCGCGTCAACGGCATCCCGGTGTACGGCCAAGAGACGGCTTACGCCCAGTGGATCCGCCGGCTCAAGGCCATGCAGTTCATCCGCCTCATGCCCAACATGGTCCTCAATCAGGTTCAGGAAAGCTGGAAGGTGGCGGAGATGACGGGCTTCCGAGCGTCGATGTCCCAGCTCCCCGCAATCCGCCGTATGGTGGACGAAGGCGGCCGATCGATCCCCAAGAGGGACGCTCTACTGGCCGAGCTGGAGCACATGACGGGCATCGGCCTGGACGGTCTGGTCGGCAAGTTCGACTTCCGCTTCGCTGACGACCGCATCGGCGCGGGGGCTTCCTCCAGGCTCGCTAACTGGCTCGATATGGCTCTCGATTGGGGACAGCGAATGACGGCTGAGGTGATGCGCGGCATTCACGAGTACCAACAGAAGTGGGCGGCCAAGGCTGTTTCCCAGCACCTATTGGACATGGCTCGAAAGACCGCCGTTGAGGGTGGCGGGTTCGACCTATCCCGGCTGGGCGGCGAAGGCCGCGAGCGGCTGGCCGCGGTAGGCATGGGCGACGAACAGGCCAACCTGATCTTCGGGAACCTCCTCAAACACGCCGAAAAGGACGGGCGAAAGCTCGTGTCGCTCGGCTCGAACAAGTGGGACCCGGAGGCTGTGATCCAGTTCTCCTACCTCATCAACAGGTACACCGATCGCCTCGTTAAGAGGAACGACGTGGGCAGCCTAGCTGTGGAGTCTCAATAGGTTCCGGTCAGACCGAGGCGGCTGATGGGCGGTTTTGAGCCGGTACTTGCTATGGCTGGAGCGATACAGAGGTATGCGTAGACCGACGTCCTTGCTGCGGTCTCCCCGATCAAAATCGCCTCAGACTCGCTGCCTGACATTCCAGCTTCTTTCCGGTCTGCGAGGTATGCCGGTCGCAAGTAACGGAAGCCGACACGTTGTGTCGCCTTTGTCGGGTCCGCGACACAGGCTGGTTTAACCGATCTGTTGTTTAGCCTCGGACTAAACAGCTGAAAAGCAATCACAATTTTTTGCTTCGGCCCAACTCAGCCGAGTTTGCACGAGTCTTGAAACCCGTAGGTGCAAGGCGGCGAGAGCTGCCAACGGCATTCATGTCGCGGGCAGCCGCAAATGGAACAAAAGAAGGAAAGCTACATGTCAGGTCTGCGTCAGATCGCGTTCTACGGCAAGGGCACCCCAGTCGCGGCAAAGATGCCGCTCATCGGAGGGATGTGATAATGGAACCGAATCCCCAGAAAAAGAGCTGGCGCAAGCGCATCGCCATAGCCGGCATTGCGATAGTGGCGTTTGCCGGCGTCGGTGTCGCTGGCGCCCTCAGCCAGGATTACGAGCGCATGCAGAGCTTTGGCATGGGCTGGGCCGACGGCGGGCCCGGCATGCACATGCAGCCCAATTTCCTCGACGGCTTCGAGCGCTTCCTCGAGGAGATCGACGCCACACCCGAGCAGAAAAAGAAGCTGGAGGCGATCCGGGACGAGTTCTTCTTCGATGTCAGCCTGATCATGCTCGGCTTCCTCGATACCCTGGACGATTTCGACAAGCTGCCAACCATCGACCGCGAGGCGGCGGAGAAGCTGCGGGCCGAGTTCGTCGCGGCGGTCGACGGAGTCTTGCGCAAGCTGACGAAGGCGCTGTTCGACGGCGCCGCGGTGCTGACGCCCGAGCAGCGGGGGAAGCTGGTCGAACAGGATTGTAGCTAGCACCCGCTGGTAAGGTTTGTACCGGCACAGTTTCAGATCGGAGCAGACAAACGAGCATGGCGGATCAGGTTCTCATCGTCGACGACGACAGGCGCCTGTCCGCCATGCTGGCGGAATATCTGACCGGCAACGGCTTTCGCGTGCAAGCGGCGGAGACGGCGGGCGCCGGCATTGCCGAGGTCGCACGGCTGTCGCCGGATGCCGTGGTTCTCGACGTCATGCTGCCCGACATGGACGGATTCGAGGCGCTCAAACGCATCCGCGCGAACTCCGACGTGCCGGTTCTGATGCTGACAGCGCGAGGCGACGAGACCGACCGCATCGTGGGGCTGGAGATCGGCGCCGACGATTATCTGCCGAAGCCGTTCAATTCGCGCGAGCTGCTGGCCCGGCTGAAGGCGATTCTGCGCCGCCGCAACGGCATGCGTGCCTGCGTACCCTCGATCTGCGACGAGATCACTGCCTCCTTGCGCACGAAGGCATAGATGAACCAATCGAGGCAAGGCACCATATCGCCAGCGACATCGAGCCGAACGGGCGCCTGCTCGGCTTCCCGCAGAGGACTTCGAGCTTGCCTTCAACAAACAGTGCCGGACGCGCAGGCGGCAAATCGATCGGGATGAACGCATCGACGTTCTCTGCGCCTGCGGTTACGCTCTCGTATCGACCCGTTGTTCGCTTCGGAATTTCATGTCGCCCAATTGGCAACAGCTTCGTTCGCTTTGAGGCGGAACGACAGGGTTCCTTGGCCACCGACCTGGGAACGAAGTCTTTACTAGCGCCGAGTGTTAGTCAGGAAATCGTTCTTAGCGCGAGTGCCTTAATGGATTGTCGCCGAGTGTCTGCCCCCTGAAAAGGATGGCGGCAGCCCTATGACACGGTGCGAGCGCATTCATCTTTGGACTACACCCCGGCACCAGATGCGATCCTGTGGCCGGCTGCGCAACCCGGACCAGCTTCGCCGGCCACCCCAGCCGAAGCGCAAAGACCAAGCATGCGCTACCGTTAACATGGATCACCCGATTGGGGCCGGCCAGTTGTCGGGCTCCGGCGAGGTCAATAGCGGTCGCAAGTAACGGAATCCGACATCCTGTGTCGTCGGGTCCGCTACACACGACTTGCTTAGCCAATCTCTTGTTGCCTCGGGCTAAGCAGCTGACACAAACTTCTCCGCCCAACCAGCCAAGTTGGCACGAGTCTTGAAACCCTTGGTGCAAGGCGGCGAGAGCTGCCTTCATGGCGCGGGCAGCGCAAATGAACACAGGAAGGAAAGCTACATGTCACGTCTGATGACGGGTTTTCGCTTTGCATGGCAGGCGCTTCATGCCCATTTCAAAACCGATAATTTGATGGAGCTGACGAGCTCCCACCGAAGGTTTTATCCACATCTCCTGCCGGATCTTCAAACCATGATCGAAGAGCAGATCGCGCCTCTGTCTCCCAAGCTGGTCGGCGTCCACCAGCGCTACGAGTATGAGCCCATGAAGCTGTCGGACCTGGTCATTCGCCAGGAACATGCAGTCGTTTCGATAACACCCTTGCAATATCAGGACATCGACATCGGCAAAGAGGAGCCTTATGCGTCTCTGCACAACGGCCTGTGGTTGTTCCAGATCGGCGACGAGCCGGTTGCCGTTTTTCTGTCGCAGTTTACCTCCCTAGTCGATGACATGCCATACGTTCAAGTGGAAATCGCTTGTCTGCCCGGCGAGCAGGCATCCGACTTCTCGCGCGAATTTCTTCGCAAGATCCAGGAGGGCTGTGAGAGCTCGCGGTATTATCGCAACAAGGTTCTCTCTTTCGAAGGAGATGCAGGAACCTCTGGGATGCAGGGTACGATGCGGGTTCATAACCTTCCTGCCGTATGCCGGAAGGACCTGGTGCTTTCCGAGGCAACTATGGCGCGTCTTGATGCCCACATCTTCGATTTCGATCGACACCGAGAAGGGCTGAAGCGTCTCGGCCAATCGACGCAAAAGGGTATTCTGCTTTACGGAGCTCCTGGCACAGGCAAGACGCACGTCATCCGTCATGTTTGTGCCACCCTGCCTGGACGCACTACCGTTCTGGTCACGGCTGAGCAGACAATTGCGATTGGGTTTTACATCGCGCTGGCCCGTACCTTGCAGCCGAGCATCGTCGTGCTGGAGGACGTCGATCTGGTGGGCCGGTCGCGAGAGGATGTTCATGGTCAGAAGGCCGAACGCCTCCTCAACCGTCTGTTGAACGAGATGGACGGTCTTGTGTCAGGGACAGATATCTTTTTCTTCCTGACGACGAACCGGCCGGAGGACATTGAGGAAGCGCTCGCTTCGCGTCCGGGCCGCGTAGACGAAGCTATTGAAATTCCGCTCCCGGACGCTGGTTGCCGCGAGCAGCTGATAGCGCTCTATGGTGATGCTCTCACCTTCGAGAGCGGAGCGGTGGCCGATGCCGTCGCACGCTCAGACGGCAGCAGCGCGGTCTATGTCAAGGAGATGGTCCGTCGTCTGGCGCAACGGAGCCTTGCGCGAGATGGCTCTCATTTTGTCTCGCGCGACGATGTGGAGGTGGTCTTCGGCGACTCCGGAGTATTGTCCAGCCGTCTCAACAGGCGCATCGTCGGCCTCACCGACAAGACGTCAAGACGACTGAACGCCGAAGAAGATGAAAGTGACTGCTGCGACTAAAGTTCTGCGGCCCGAGTTCGCCTTGCGCTGATTTTCGATGCTTCGCTCTAATCAGCGCAAGGCGCCATTGGGCGCCCCTCGGCCATGCCTGGTCCGCTCGATGCGAGACAAGAAGATGAGTGCCCGAAATTCACCTGGCCGCTCACCTGCGGAGCAGTCCCGCACCGCTCCGATCCGCCGCAGTCAGTGGTCGTCGTGACCGATGCTTGCGCACTCCCAGCCCTGGATGAACAGCCTCCGATAGCCGAAGCGCCGCTACTAATTGGCGAGGCAGCAGCTTCGTTCGCGCAGCGTCGTATGATTTCGCGGTTATAGCGATCAGCCGCTGTCCAATACCGTTCCGGTTTGCAGGCATTCCAGATAGGCGCGATAGGCGAAGCTGCGGTCGCGCTTCTTCCCCGTGGTTTCCACGAGAATATTGGCTTCAGTCAGCGCCTCGATCGCACGGATCGCGGTCGGCTTGCTTACGCCGATCAACTTTATGCCCGACGCAACGCTCACGATCGGATGACGCGGCAATTGCTCGAACAGTCTGACTGCGGAGCCGGAGGCGGATTGGGCTTCGAGCAGTCGCACCCGGTCCGCGGATACGAGATTGAGCAGTTCCCGCGCCGAAGCGACGGCTTCACCGGAAGTGGTGGCGACCCATCGAGAAAGAAGTCTATCCAGCCCTCCCAGTTCCCTTCCACCCGACTAAGATCGAGGCGCCGGTAGTACTCTTCCCGGTGGCGCTTGAAAAACAGGCTGAGATAGAGGAGCCGCGCCTTCAGCAAGCCCCAGTGCTCCAAGAGCAGCGCGAGCGCGTCGAGGTAGTTCGTGACCTCTTCCGCATCGGCGTTGGGTGCCGGCCTCTCTTCGGCCTCGAAAGCCAGAAGGTCCACGAGTGCTGCCTGCGTGCCCTCGATCTGCGACGAGATCACTGCCTCCTTGCGCCCGAAGGCATAGATGAACCAATCGAGGCAAGGCACCATATCGCCACCGAGATCGAGCCGAACGAGCGCCTGCTCGGCTTCCCGCAGACGATATTCGAGCTTGCCTTCAACAAACAGTGCCGGATGCGCAGGCGGCAGATCGAACGGGATGAACGCGTCGACGTTCTCTGCGCCTGCGGTTACGCTCTCGTATCGGCCCGTTTTTCGCTTCGGCATTTCATGACGCCCAATTGGCAACAGCTTCGTTCGCTTCGAGGCGAGCGCGCTCCTTGGCGACCATCTGGGAACGAAGTCTTTACTAGCGCCGAGTGTTAGTCAGGAAATCGTTCTTAGCGCGAGTGCCTTGAGATTGTCGCCGACTGTCTGCTCCCTGAAAAGGATGGCGGCAGCCCTATAACACGGTGCGAGCGCATTCATCTTTGGACTACAGACCCCCGGCACCAGATGCGATCCTGTGGCCGGCTGCGCAACCCGGACCAGCTTCGCCGGCCACCCCAGCCGAAGCACAAAAACCAAGCATGCATTAACGTTCAACATGGATCACCCGATTGGAGGCCGGCCAGTTGTCCGGCGATCCGGCGAGGTCAATAGCGGTCGTAAGTAACCGAATCCGACAGCTTTGTGTCGTCTTTGTCGGGTCCGCTACACACGCCTTGCTTAGCCAATCTCTTATTTGCCTCGGGCTAAGCAGCTGAAAAGCATGCACAAATCCTCTTCTTAGGCCCAATCAGCCACCTTGGCACGAGTCTTGAAACCCTTGGTGCAAGGTGGCGAGAGCTGCCGACCGGTATTCATGGCGCGGGCAGCCGCAAATGGAACAAAAGAAGGAAAGCTACATGTCACGTCTGCGTCAGATCGCGTTCTACGGCAAGGGGGGCATCGGCAAATCGACGACATCCCAAAATACGCTCGCCGCCCTTGTCGACCTCGGGCAAAGGATCCTCATCGTCGGCTGCGACCCCAAAGCCGACTCCACCCGCCTGATCCTGAACGCGAAGGCGCAGGATACGGTCCTGCACCTGGCAGCACAAGAAGGTTCGGTGGAGGATCTCGAACTCCAGGACGTGCTCAAAGTCGGCTACAAAGGCATCAAGTGCGTGGAATCCGGCGGCCCCGAGCCGGGTGTCGGCTGCGCCGGCCGAGGCGTCATCACCTCGATCAATTTCCTCGAGGAGAACGGCGCCTATGACGATGTCGACTATGTTTCCTATGACGTGCTCGGGGACGTGGTGTGCGGCGGCTTCGCGATGCCGATCCGCGAGAACAAGGCCCAGGAAATCTACATCGTCATGTCCGGCGAGATGATGGCACTCTATGCCGCCAACAACATCGCCAAGGGCATCCTGAAATATGCCCATTCGGGCGGCGTGCGGCTCGGCGGCCTGATCTGCAACGAGCGCCAAACCGACCGCGAGCTTGACCTGGCCGAAGCGCTGGCTTCCAGGCTGAATTCCAAGCTGATCCACTTCGTGCCGCGCGACAACATCGTCCAGCACGCCGAACTCAGGAAGATGTCGGTGATCCAGTATGCGCCGGACTCCAAGCAGGCGGGCGAATACCGCGCGCTGGCCGAGAAGATCCATGCCAATTCGGGCCAGGGCACCATCCCGACACCGATCACCATGGAGGAGCTCGAGGACATGCTGCTCGACTTCGGCATCATGAAGACCGACGAGCAGATGCTTGCCGAGCTTCAGGCCAAGGAAGTGGCGAAGGCGGCGGCACAGTAACCGCCGCCGCCGCGCCGCCTTCACCGGGCGGCGCGTCTTTACGAGAACGGCGTCTCGTAACTGAGGCGTCACCCAAAAACGTGGAAAGAGGTCCCATGAGCCTGGAATACGAGAATGACGGCGCCCTTCATGCGAAGCTTATCGAGGAGGTGCTCTCGCAATATCCAGACAAGGCGGCGAAGCGCCGCAAGAAGCACCTCAGCGTCGCAAAGAGCGGGGACGGCGGGGAGGGCGAGCTTCTTTCCGAATGCGACGTCAAATCGAACATCAAGTCCATTCCGGGCGTGATGACGATCCGCGGTTGCGCCTATGCCGGCTCAAAGGGCGTGGTATGGGGTCCGGTCAAGGATATGATCCATATCTCGCACGGCCCGGTCGGCTGCGGGCAATATTCCTGGTCGCAACGCCGCAACTACTACGTCGGTATGACCGGCATCGACACGTTCGTGACAATGCAGTTCACCTCCGATTTCCAGGAGAGGGATATTGTGTTCGGCGGCGACAAAAAGCTGGAACAGGTCATCGACGAGATCGAGGAACTGTTTCCGCTGAACAAGGGCGTCACCGTGCAATCCGAATGCCCGATCGGCCTGATTGGTGATGACACGGAAGCAGTTTCCCGCAACAAGGCCAAAGAGCACGGAAAGACGATCGTGCCGGTGCGTTGCGAGGGCTTCCGCGGCGTCTCGCAATCGCTCGGCCATCACATCGCCAACGACGCGATCCGCGACTGGGTCTTCGAGAAGAAGGACGTCGAGTTCGAGGCCGGCCCTTACGACGTCAACGTCGTAGGCGACTACAATATCGGCGGCGACGCCTGGGCCTCGCGGATCCTGCTCGAGGAGGTGGGGCTGCGGGTGGTTGCCAACTGGTCGGGCGACGCCACGCTCGCCGAAATAGAGCGAGCGCCGAAGGCCAAGCTCAATCTCATTCATTGCTACCGGTCGATGAACTACATCTGCCGACACATGGAGGAAAAATACGGCATACCCTGGATGGAATACAATTTCTTCGGCCCCTCCCAGATCGAAGCCTCTTTGCGCAAGATAGCCAAGCATTTTGGGCCGGAAATCGAGCAGAGTACTGAAATGGTCATTGCCAAGTACAGACCGCTTGTCGACGCGGTCAAAGCCAAGTACCGGCCGCGCCTCGAAGACAAGACGGTGATGCTCTACGTTGGCGGCTTGCGCCCCCGTCACGTCATCACGGCTTACGAGGACCTCGGCATGGTGATCGTCGGCACAGGCTACGAGTTCGGCCACAACGACGACTATCAGCGCACCGGCCATTACGTGAAGAACGGCACGCTGATCTATGATGACGTGACCGGCTACGAGTTGGAGAAGTTCATCGAGGGAGTTCGCCCGGATCTCGTCGGCTCCGGCATCAAGGAGAAGTACCCGGTGCAGAAGATGGGCATCCCATTCCGTCAGATGCACTCCTGGGACTATTCCGGCCCGTATCACGGCTATGACGGCTTCGCCATCTTCGCCCGCGACATGGACCTGGCCATCAACAACCCGGTCTGGGGCCTCTACGACGCTCCCTGGAAGAAGGCCGTGGCGCCGACGGCGATCGCCGCCGAATGAGAACCTAGTCTCTCCGCCCAGGCGGGGAGGCAGATGAGCGCCCGCGATCCTCATTCGCGGGAGTCCCTTCAAACTCTCGATATCCCTGTGCCGCCGCGTTGCGTCGCACTGGAAAAAGGTGACCACCAATGCCGCAGTCGGCCGAAAAAGTTCTTGACCATGCTCCCCTGTTCCGCGAGCCGGAATACAGGCAGATGCTTGCCGAGAAGAAGATCAATTTCGAATGCCCGCATCCGGACCAGGTCGTTGCGGATCAGCGCGAATTCACCCAGAGCTGGGAGTACCGCGAAAAGAACCTCGCCCGCAACGCGCTTGTCGTAAACCCCGCCAAGGCCTGCCAGCCCCTCGGCGCGGTGTTCGCGGCAGCCGGCTTCGAGCGGACGATGTCCTTCGTCCACGGCAGCCAGGGCTGTGTGGCCTATTACCGCTCGCACCTTTCGCGGCATTTCAAGGAGCCGTCCTCGGCGGTCTCCTCGTCAATGACCGAGGACGCGGCGGTGTTCGGCGGCCTTAAGAATATGATCGACGGGCTCGCCAATACCTACAAGCTCTACGACCCGAAGATGATCGCGGTCTCGACAACCTGTATGGCGGAGGTGATCGGGGACGACCTGCACAGCTTCATCGAGAACGCCAGGGACGAAGGTTCCGTGCCGCACGACTTCGACGTGCCCTTCGCCCACACCCCGGCCTTCGTCGGCAGCCATGTCGACGGCTATGACAGCATGGTTAAGGGCGTCCTTGAGCATTTCTGGAACGGCAAGGAGCACGCCGAAGTCGCAGGGAATATCAATATCATCCCTGGCTTTGACGGCTTCTGCGTCGGCAACAATCGCGAGCTGAAACGCCTGCTCGACCTGATGGACGTGTCCTACACCTTCATTCAGGACGCCTCCGACCAGTACGACACCCCGTCGGACGGCGAGTACCGGATGTATGACGGCGGCACCAAGATCGAGGACGTAAAGGCTGCGCTGAATGCCGAGGCCACGATCTCGCTGCAGCACTACAACACCCGCAAGACGCTCGAATATTGCGAGGAAGTTGGGCAAGCGACGGCGTCATTCCGCTACCCGCTCGGTATCCAGGCGACCGACGAATTCCTGATGAAGGTCTCGGAGATTTGCGGCAAGGAAATTCCGGAGGCGATCCGCCTTGAGCGCGGTCGCCTGGTCGACGCTATGGCCGACAGCCAGTCCTGGCTGCACGGCAAGAAATACGCGATCTATGGCGATCCGGATTTCGTCTACGCCATGGCCCGCTTCATTATGGAAACTGGTGGCGAGCCGATCCACTGCCTCGCCACCAACGGCACCAAAGCCTGGGAAGCCGAGATGAAGGAACTGCTCGCCTCCTCGCCGTTCGGCAAGGATGGGCAGGTCTGGGCGGGCAAGGACCTCTGGACGATGCGCTCGCTGCTCTTCACCGAGCCGGTGGATCTCTTGATCGGCAATTCCTACGGCAAATATCTGGAACGCGACACAGGCAAGCCGCTGATCCGGCTGACGTTCCCGATCTTCGACCGGCACCATCATCACCGATTCCCGCTGATGGGCTACCAAGGCGGCCTGCGCGTGCTGACGACGATCCTCGACAAGATCTTCGACAAGCTCGATCGCGAGACGAGCGAGACGGGCGTGACGGACTTTTCTTACGACCTTACCCGCTGAGAGCGGGCGGCTGGGTTCCACCGGAGCCGGCCGCTGTTCGACGGAGACCAGCAATGTCCTCGCTCAATACAAAAATCCAGGACGTCTTCAACGAGCCTGCCTGCGAGAATAACCAGAGCAAAGATGTCAAGGCGCGCAAGAAGGGCTGCTCGAAACCGCTGACCCCGGGCGCGGCGGCCGGCGGTTGTGCGTTCGACGGCGCCAAGATCGTGCTGCAGCCGATCACCGACGTCGCGCACCTGATCCATGCGCCGCTCGCCTGCGAGGGCAATTCCTGGGACAACCGCGGCACGGCTTCCTCCGGGCCAACGCTGTGGCGCACAAGCTTCACGACCGATCTCACCGAACTCGACGTGGTGATGGGGCAGGGGGAGCGGAAGCTTTTCAAAGCGATCCGCGAGATTAAGGAAGCCTATGCGCCGCCGGCGATCTTCGTCTATTCGTCCTGCGTGACGGAGCTGATCGGCGACGACATCGAGGCAGTCTGCAAACGCGCGACGGAAAAATTCGGCTTGCCGGTGGTGCCGATTAATGCGCCGGGTTTCGTCGGCTCCAAGAACCTTGGCAACAAGCTCGCCGGCGAGGCGTTGCTCGATCATGTCATCGGCACGGTGGAGCCCGACGACACCGGCCTCTACGACATCAACATCCTTGGCGAGTTCAACCTCTCCGGCGAGTTCTGGCTGGTGAAGCCGCTCCTTGATCGGCTCGGCATCCGGGTGCGCGCCTGCATCCCGGGCGACGCTCGCTACCTGGACGTTGCCTCATCGCACCGCGCGCGGGCGGCCATGATGGTATGCTCGACCGCGCTCATCAATCTCGCCCGCAAAATGGAGGAGCGCTGGGACATCCCGTTCTTCGAGGGCTCTTTCTACGGCATCACAGACACCTCTGAGGCACTGCGCCAGATCGCAGGGCTGCTCGTGAATAACGGCGCCGATCCGGACCTGCTCGACCGGACCGAAGCGTTGATCGCTGCGGAGGAGGCGATCGCGTGGAAGAAGCTCGCGGCCTACCGGCCGTGGCTCCAAGGCAAGCGCGTGCTGCTCAACACCGGCGGTGTGAAGTCCTGGTCGGTCGTTCATGCGCTGATGGAGATCGGGATCGAGATCGTCGGCACCTCGGTCAAGAAATCGACCGTCGAAGACAAGGAGCGCATCAAGCAGATACTCAAGGACGAGAACCACATGTTCGAGTCGATGGCGCCGCGCGAGCTTTACGCCATGCTCTCAGAACACAAGGCCGACATCATGTTGTCGGGCGGGCGCACGCAATTCATCGCACTGAAGGCCAAGATGCCCTGGCTCGATATCAATCAGGAGCGCCAGCACCCTTATGCCGGCTATGACGGCATGGTGGAACTCGTGCGCCAGATCGACCTCGCCATTCATAACCCGATCTGGCGCCAAGTGCGGGAGCCGGCACCGTGGGACTGCCAGCCCGCCGTGAAGGACGAACCGCCAAGCACGAAGTGCGAGACCGGGGCTGTGAACGCTTTCAAGAAACTTGCCGGCTCGATGGCCGCCGACTTAGGCGGGTGTTGAGGCCGATGGTCCGCATCCTTTCGCAGACCAAATCGGCGGCGATCAATCCGCTGAAGTCGTCGCAGCCGCTGGGTGCGGCCTTCGCCTTTCTTGGGGTCGATGGTGCGATCCCGCTCTTCCACGGCAGCCAAGGCTGCACCAGCTTCGCACTCGTGCTCTTCGTGAGGCATTTCAAGGAGACGATCCCGTTGCAGACCACGGCGATGGACGAAGTGGCGACGATCCTTGGCGGGGCGGACCATCTGGAGGAGGCGATTCTCAACCTCAACACCCGCACAAAGCCAAAGCTGATCGGGGTCTGCACGACGGCGCTGGTGGAAGCCCGTGGCGAAGATTGCGAAAGCGATATCGCCAATATCAAGCTGAAGCGCGCGGAAGAACTCGCGGGTACGGAGGTGGTTCTGGCCAACACGCCGGATTTCGACGGCGCGATCGAAGAGGGATGGGCCAAGGCTGTCACTGCGATCATCGATGGGGTTACACGGCCCGGCGAGCGGGCGCGGAAGCCGAAGAAGAAGAAGGAGAAGGAGAAGGAGAAGAAAAAGATAGCGATCTTGCCCGGCTGGAATCTCACTGTGGCCGACATCGAGCATTTGCGTGACATGGTGGAAGCTTTTGGGCTCCAGCCGGTGATCCTGCCTGACATCTCTGGCTCGCTCGACGGTACGGTGCCCGACCGCTGGGTCCCGACCACCTATGGCGGCACCAGCATCGACGATATCCGTGAGCTTGGCACGGCGGTGAAATGCATCGCCGTCGGCGAGCATATGCGTCGCCCGGCGGATGTGCTGCACACGCTGACCGGCGTGCCTTACGTGCTGTTCCAGTCGCTGACCGAGTTGAAGAGCATCGACCGGTTCGTCTCGCTGCTCACGGCGATTTCGGGCGCGGCGGCGCCGGCCAGGATGCGCCGTCAGCGGGCGCAATTGCAGGATGCTTTACTCGACGGACATTTCCATTTCGGCGGCAAGAAAATTGCGATCGCTGCCGAACCGGACCAGCTCTACCAGCTCGCAACCTTCTTTACCGGCATGGGCTGCGAAATCGCAGCGGCTGTCACTACGACCGATAGGTCGAAAATTCTCAAGAAGGTGCCGGCGGAATCGGTCCAGGTCGGCGATCTCGGCGATCTGGAACGTCTTGCCGCCAGCGCGGATCTTCTCGTCACCCATTCGCACGGACGCCAGGCGGCCGAGCGCCTTGGCATTCCGCTCATGCGCGTCGGCTTCCCGGTCTTCGACCGGCTGGGCAGCCAGCACAAGCTCACAATCCTTTACCAAGGGACCCGCGACCTGATCTTCGAGATCGCCAACATTTTCCAGGCTAACCGGCACGCGCCGACGCCTGAGGCACTTGATCCACTCCGTAAGCGAGGAATGCCAGATGAGCTCCGTTCGTCGCCTCTCACTCGTCACTGACGAGATTCCTGGACAGCAAGTCGGCGCATTGCGCGTAGCCATCGCTACTCACGACATGCAGAACCTCAATGCGCATTTCGGGTCGGCCAGGCGCTTTGCTGTCTACGAGATGACGCGCGAGGAGTGGCATCCCGTGGAAGCTGTGGAGTTCGATGACGTTTCCGACGAGAGCGGCGAGCATCGGACCGAGGGCGATGACCGCATCACGCCCAAGGTGGAGGCGTTGAGGGGCTGTCATCTTCTGTTTTGCTTGGCAATTGGCGGGCCTGCGGCAGCCAAGCTTGTTTCGGCAAGAATCTTTCCGATCAAGGTGCCGCGGCCCGAAAGCATCCAAGCGGTGCTGTTGCGCACGCAGATGATGCTCAGGACGCGTCCTCCCCCTGGCTGCGCAAGGTGCTGGCGAAGGCAGGCGCTTCTGTAAAGAACCCGCCCTTCGAGGAGGAAGGCTGAAATGAGCCGAGAAGACGAAATGTTTGATGCCACGGTTATCTCCGCTGTCAGCGAGAACGAGGCGGCCTTTGCCACCCCCTTTGTCAAATGCCTCCTGCGGCTGATCCGCGCTCAGGATTCCTACGGACTATGGGAAGGCAAAACGGACGCCGAACTGCTGGCTGACTTCATCATCACCAAGGAACAGCGGCGTGCGATCCCGATCATCGGCGATCCCGATCCGGACGTGCTGTGGAGGCTCGAAATTTTTTACGCCGCCGTCGGGCTTGCGATCGAGGAGCGCTCCGGCCTGATCGCATCGCCGATAATCAAGGTGAGTCCTGAAGGCTTCGGGCGCGTGGTTTTCACGGCAGGGCGGTTGGTCGTTCTGTCGAAAGCCCTGCGCGACGTCCACCGGTTCGGCTTCGAGACGTTCCAGAAACTCGCCGAGGCCGAAACGAAACTGGTCGACGCTGCGATCGCAGCCATCGAAGCCTATCCCGAGGTCGCACGAGCGTGATTGGACCGGTTCGAGGCAAGGTGATCATGCCAGATCTTGAGGCGCTGCATAGAAGGTCCGGAAACTGCAGTCTCTCGCGTGAGCTGCGAAGATGACAATTGCACGACCTCGCCAAGGGCCTTCCCATCAACCTGACCGAGATCAAGGCGCGGCGGGAAAACGTTCGACATTTTTGCCGAGTGGACGCTGCAAGGAGAGTGTTCGGTGCATTGGAGAATTCATGATGCCGACCCCCTTCCGTTACCCGCGACGGCCCCAGAAGGATCCCGGAATATGCGACCGCTATCAACGCGACGACCTGCATCGGTTGCGGTCGCCGCCTCAAGATCTGCTGGCGCGAGGTCATGCAACTTCACGCCATCGATCATGCGGGCGAAGTCCTCGGCCTCCGCGCCGTCCAGGGCGACGACTTCTATGCCGAGCTCAATCAACCCATGCGGCCGAGGCAGAATTGATGTCTTCAGACAACGCAGCACCGATGAAGCCACTGGTCCTGATCTGTTCGCAAGATCCGGAGTTCTATCTGACCTACGGCCACATCCTGGAGGCGGATGTCTTCACGAAAGAACTGGCCGACGGCGTGGAGGACGCGCTTAAATTGGCAGTTGAGCGGGAGCCGAAGGCCGTGGTGCTGGACTGCCAGCCGGCAAGCGCGACAGGATCCACCATCTTTGCCCAGCTCAAGGGGGACCCCCGGACCGGCGGTGTGCTCGTTATTGCTCTGATCGCGCCCGGCGCCGAGAACCAACATTTCGATCTCTTGAAGGCAGGCATTGACGACAGCTTTGTGCGGCCAATCGCACCAGCGAAGCTGCTCGATTGCCTACGGACGAAGCTGGCGCTGGCGAAGCCGGGTTCAAACGGGATTGCAAACGGCAGATTGCTCCGCTGTGGCAGCCTTGAGATGAACGTCGATGCCCGCCGAGTCCGCGGTAACGGCCACGACATCCACCTCGGACCGGTCCAGTACAAACTGCTGCAGCATTTGCTCGAGACTCCCGGCAAGGTGTTCACCCGGAAGGAGTTAAAGGACGCAGCTTGGGACGAAAGAATACATGTCGGTGAACGCACCATCGATGTCCATATCAGCCGGATCAGAAGGGAGCTGGAGAGGACGTCGGCCGGCAGCGTCATTCGTACCATCAGGTCCGAAGGCTACTCGCTTGAGGAGGCGCACGCTGAACCTGAACCTGACGGTAAATAGGCATCGGTGCGCTGCCACCCCCTCTCCGTCGTGCTGAGCGCAAAGCTAAGGGCGTCGAACGCGCTTAAACGGCCCGACATATTCAGAAAGAAGCATTCAAATGGCTTTTAAAACCGTGCTCAGTGTGACGGGAGCTGACCACTCCGATCAGGACGTCAGAATAGCTGCCAGCCTGTGTGCCGAGGTCGACGCGCATCTTTCCGTACTGATTATATCGCCTCCGCCGCTCCTCATGTCGCCACCGCCGCTCTGCGATGGCGTCCCCGTGTGGCCGGAACAACGCGCATTGGACAGACTGGAAAAACGATCCTGGCAAATTGGGAGCTACATGGACCGACTGGAGAAACAGTCCTGGCAAATTGAGAGATTTTCACATGACATGGAGAGACTGCAAAAACGGTCCAGGGAAACCCGGACTCTGCTGAGAGGCAGGCGGCTTTCTCATGATGTCGATACCGACTATGGCGATCAGTCCAGCATCGGTGACGTGGTACGACAGCCGGCGCTCTGCGCCGACCTGACAATCGTCGGGCCCGCACTTCTCAACGACGATAACCTCGGACGTCTCGTTATCAACGGCAGCTTGTCCGAAACGGGAAAGCCGGTGCTTGTTGTGCCGAAGGGTGCTGTGGCGACTCTTAAGCCACGGCGCGTTCTGGTCGGCTGGAATTCGCGAGGCGAGGCGTCCCGGGCGGTTCGCGAAGCGCTGCCTTTCTTATCCGGTGCGGAGGAAGTTCGTCTCGCCGTAGTCGGTCCGGAGGCGAGCTGCAACGGAAACGGGCCGGAGCCGGGAGCCGGCATTGTTGCCTATCTCGCCCGGCACGGTGTTCAGGTGGCGATCTACCGGTTGCCGAGCGCCGGCCAATCGGTCGCCACTGTGCTGGCGCAGCACGCGATCGACACGTCTGCAGACATGATAGTCATGGGCGCCTATGGCCACCGCCGGCTGCGTGATCGGATCTTCGGTGGCGTGACGAGATGGATAGTTGATAAGCCGCCATTGCCGCTGTTTTTGGCTCTGTGACTGGTTTCGCAGCAGCGCCGATGCTGTTCGAAACTCTACGCCGCTGGTCGCCTATCCTGATGCCAATTGGGAGAAATCGCAGCAAACGCGCAAATTTGGTGGAGCTCTTCGGAGCCAATTTGCATGCACTCGCGGTTGCCAATGGGGAACTCAATCGAATGATCATGGTCGTCGATCATGCCGGCCCTGCATTGGCTCTGGAGGCTGCGGGGCCGCGCATGCCTGTGCCCGCAGCACTGCCAGACCCATCGTGCGGCCGACGGGTTGCTGGATGACCTGATGGATAAAACTACGAAAACGGCGTTGCCCTGCAGAATGCTTTATCGCGTCCTGCGGCTGGTCCTGTCCAGCAATGCTCTACGCGCCTGCTTCGTCTCGCGTTCCATCCGCAGAGCCATGTTCATAACCCTGGCTTTCTCGCTGCTTGTTCAGACAGGCTATTTCGGAAGCGTCCTCTTTTTTGATCTGGCGGTCTAGATGAGATGCGAGAGCTGGCCAAATGACTTAGCATTCAGGTAGGTGCCAGGAAGCGACCGCCAGATGATCAGAAGGATAGAGAATGAATCCCAAGATGTGCTCCAGCTCGGTCACATGGCATATCGCCGCTCTTTTGAGGGCCGCGACACGATAAGTGCTCCGACCCGTGATCAAATTCGCACTGCTTCGGACTAACCATGAACATTGATCTGGTGGTTCAAGGAACACCGTGTTTGGTGTGGGGCCGGAGGCGACCGCATTCCGGTCGTTCCAACGCCGAGGGAGATGCATGCTTTCGGGTCCATAGGCATTGGTGGCCTATCGCAGCACGCCGGCTTTCGGTTGTTTCGTCTCGATGACGAACGAGGCGCTGGAAATATACCGGGCTCTTCTGGGACATCGAAGAGCGCACCTGGCCTCGAATCAAACGCGGTATTAGGACGACCGTCCATAGCTGCTTTCAATCACGTATCGCTGGAGAGAACATGCTGGAGAAATTCGGACGCTACCCGCTCACCTTTGGACCCACGCCTATCGAGAAGCTCGACCGCCTCGGCAAGCATCTAGGGGGAAAGGTGGAAATCTACGCCAAACGGGAGGACTGCAACTCTGGCCTCGCCTTCGGCGGAAACAAGCTCCGCAAGCTCGAATACATCATCCCCGATGCGATCGCGTCGAATGCCGATACGCTTGTGTCCATTGGCGGCGTGCAGTCCAACCACACGCGGATGGTCGCCGCGGTCGCCGCCAAGATCGGCATGAAATGCCTCCTGGTCCAGGAGAGCTGGGTTCCACATGAGGATGCCGTCTACGACCGGGTCGGCAACATTCTCTTGAGCCGCATCATGGGAGCGGAGGTGCGCCTGATCGACGAGGGTTTCGATATCAGCATCCGCCCGAGTTGGGAGCAGGCGCTCGATGAGGTCAAGTCAAGGGGCGGCAGACCCTACGCGATACCAGCCGGGGCTTCCGTTCATAAATTTGGCGGTCTCGGCTATGTGGGCTTCGCGGAGGAGGTGCGCGCCCAGGAGACGCAGCTTGGGTTTGCCTTCGACTACATCGTGGTTTGCACGGTCACAGGCTCGACACACGCCGGCATGCTCGTCGGATTCGCCAAGGACGGACGCCAGCGCACCGTGATCGGTATCGATGCCTCCGCCACCCCCGCCCAAACCAAGGCGCAGGTGCTAAGCATTGCCCAAAATACTGCGAAGCTTGTCGACCTTGGCACGGAAATCGTCCAGGAGGACGTGGTGTTGTTGGAGGAGTACGCGTACCCAAGTTATGGCGTTCCGTCCGAGGAAACGAAGGCGGCAATCCGCCTGTGCGCGCGGCTCGAGGGGATCATTACTGATCCCGTCTACGAGGGCAAATCGATGCAAGCGATGGTCGACCTTGTCCAGAAAGGCTTCTTTCCAGAGGGATCGAGGGTCCTCTATGCGCATCTCGGTGGCGCGCCTGCCATCAACGGTTACAGCTACACCTTTCGCAACGGCTGACGCTCGACAGATTGCAGCTTCCCTGCCGTGCCGGCGATGCGCTCCAAATTCGGGTGAGTTGATTTCGGGGCTGACTGTGGAACGGGCTCCATAAGCTGCCGTCGGATACACATCGACTCCCGCCCCATTCTGTGGGCGCGGTGAAGCGGTCACTTGCTCAATCAGAGGCAATTTAGGCATGTCATACGCGGTCAAGGAAATCTTCTACACGCTTCAAGGTGAAGGGCGTAATGTTGGGCGGGCTGCCGTATTCTGTCGTTTCGCTGGATGTAACCTTTGGTCGGGGCGTGAAGCTGACCGCGCTAAGGCAATCTGCAGGTTTTGCGATACCGATTTTGTTGGTATGGACGGCGCCGGCGGTGGACGCTTTGCGAGCGCGCGGGAGCTTGCATCTGCCGTTGAGCAGGCCTGGCGTGGTGCCGGGGCAGGGGAGCGTCTTGTCGTCCTCACTGGAGGGGAACCGCTTCTGCAGGTGGACGAAGACCTCATAAAAGCTCTACATGACTTGGCATTCGAAATTGCTGTGGAGACCAACGGAACCATTCACCCGCCGACTGGCATCACGTGGCTCTGCGTCAGTCCGAAGGCAGGCGCCCCGCTCGCAGTCACGGCCGGTGACGAACTTAAGCTTGTCTATCCTCAGCCAGGTGCGGAGCCCGGGCGTTTCGAAGGCCTCGCATTCAAGCACCTTTTACTCCAGCCGATGGACGGGCCTGAACGCGAGGAGAATACGGCGGCCGCCGTCGCCTATTGCCTTGCCAACCCACGCTGGCGGCTCACTCTTCAAACCCACAAGTTTCTTGGGATTCCATGAAAATTACACAGGCTTTCACGTTCGAGGCAGCGCACCGTCTTCCCCGGGTGGCCGAATCCCATCGCTGCCATCGAATGCATGGCCACTCATACCGTGTGGAACTTCGTCTTGAGGGGCCGGTGAATCCGGACACGGGCTTTGTCGTCGATTTTTTCGACGTGGAGGCTAGTTTCGGCCCACTTTTGCAGCGTCTTGACCATCACTGTCTGAATGAGATCGAGGGCCTCGAAAATCCAACCGCCGAAAATATCGCTATCTGGCTCTGGGACCGTATCAAGCCGATCCTGCCGCAAATTGCCTCGGTGACAGTCTACGAGACCCCCCAATGCTGGGCTGAATATGAAGGGTGAGACGATGCAACAGGATTCGCAGACTGCGCTCGTACTCTTCTCCGGCGGCCAAGATTCAACCACCTGCTTGGCTTGGGCTCTCGACAAATTCGAGCGCGTCGAGACGATCGGCTTTGACTACGGGCAGCGGCATCGGATCGAACTTGAGGTCCGGCCGCGAGTGCTCGATCGAATGCGCAGGAACTTTCCGGGTTGGAGCAGCCGACTCGGCGAGGATCACCTCATCGACATAACGTTGCTTGGACAGGTGAGCGAAACTGCGCTTACCCGCGGTGTCGAGATCGCGATGCAGGAGAACGGACTCCCCAATACATTCGTGCCTGGCCGCAACCTTCTCTTCTTAGCCTTCGCGGCCGCCGTTGCGTATCGTCGGGGCGCCAAGCACCTGGTCACGGGCGTCTGCGAGACGGATTACTCGGGCTACCCCGATTGCCGAGACGACGCCATCAAGGCGATGCAACTCGCCCTGAACCTTGGGATGGAGACACGCTTTGTCGTCCACACTCCGTTGATGTGGATCGACAAGGCACAGACCTGGGCGATGGCGGAGTGCCTGGGGAACGAGGCACTTGTTCACCTGATCTGCGAGGAAACCCACACCTGCTACAATGGCGACCGAAATCACCGCCATGCCTGGGGTTTCGGTTGCGGGAACTGCCCTGCGTGCGAACTACGCGCTCAAGGGTGGGAGCGCTTCCGCTCCTCTCCGGCGAGCGCGCGCTGCAACCGATCGGCGCCCGTGCCACCCTGCGGGCCGGCACGCTCGACCCGACAGGACCGCTGACGATCGAGGCCACCGCTGCAGCGAAGGATTGGGTCCCGGCCGAAATGGTTCGGCTGATGGGCAGCCGCACGCGGACGCGCTTGCTGTCGCCGGAACGCCATCATGCGTCCGCCCTTATTCTCCGGTCGTCCACATTACGGCCTTCCTGACCTTTCTTAGCTGGGTGGTCGTCGCGGGAGATTGGCGCCAAGCGAACACAATCGCGCCGACCAGCGCGCTGTAACCGGCCGGGGTCGCAGTTCAGGAAAGGCGAATTCCTGAAAAACCGACGGCCCTGAAAATTGATGCTCTGCAGGGCGGTCATGAAAATCGTACTTAAAAAAACGCAAATTCTGATCCGAAGCCAGGCACTCTCGACCAGCACGTGCCGGACGCGGCCGTTGCCCGCTTCAGTGATACCGCGCCTGATCGTCTCTCCGGTCCATCACTCCTGGGCACGAGCCCAAGATATTCGTCTTCACCACGTCGCCCCGGCCTCCGCGGGATCGCCGATGGCGCAACGACTGTTCAGTTGCGGCCGAGCGAGCAGATGAGCCCGCGTCTTCCGGCCTCCGAGGTCAACGCATAGCGGTCTCGAGCGGCGCAATTCGACATCCCGGTCGGGTTTGTCGGGTCTGCGACACACGCCTGTTTGGCCAATCTCTTGTTGCCTCAGGCTAAACAGCTGAAAAGCAATCACAAAATTCTTCTTCGGTTCAATCAGCAAATTGGCGCGATTTTTGAAATCCTTTCTGTGCGAGGCGAGAGCTGCCGACCGGCATTCATATCGCGGGCAACCGCGATGCATTGAAAGTATTCCCAACTGAAACCCGAGCCCTGTTCAGATAATCCGGGCCTCACCTCATCGCAGCAAGTCACACTTCAATGAACCTGAGGGGAACTGATTGGTGATCCAAAATTCTCCCCATCCTAGCGGCCCTCAAAGAAGCGGGGTGAGCATGTCGACTAGAGAACTTCTCGAAGCAGCCGCCGATGAAGTTTGGAAGCCACACATGAATCACCAGAGGTTCGATGGCGCAGATGCGGCCCAGATTTTCGCCGAGGACGGGCAGCAGCCAAGAATTCATTCTAGCGACGCTCTTTGTTGCGGCACATTCGGCGAGTTGCTGCAAGGCCAGTTGCCGGCCGCCTCCGTTCCCTGCGACGCTCACTTTTTGGTCACGATGCCCATCGCGCGCTTTGCGCGAGCTCACTTCATGCCGATTGCAGGCACACGACTGGTAACTGTCTATCCGTCACATAAAGTTAAAGCAAAACGACTGGCTGAGGATCTAGTGATTGCGCTCGGCGCCTCAGGAGGAATCCTCCTTTTGGAATCTGAGCTCCCCGAAGGCAAAGGACTCGCGAGTTCGTCTGCCGATCTTGTCGCGACTGCTCGGTCAATCGCAGGCTGCTTCAAGCGTAGAATCCGGACATCGTTGATCGAGAAGTTAATGGCGGACATTGAGCCATCTGACGGGGTGATGTACCCCGGTGTGGTCGCTTACCAACAGCGATCATGTACCCTTCTCTCTTTCCTTGGCCAAATGCCCCCACTTGGAATCGTTGGTATCGATGAAGGAGGGACGGTCGAAACCGTCAAGTATGATCAACAGCGCGGTGAAATCTCCGCCAGTCGAAGAGCAGAATATCAAGACCTCCTGGACAGCGCACGGATAGCAATTGCGCGAGGTGATACGGCTACGATTGGCAAAATAGCCACAGCCAGCGCTCTCCTGCATCAGGAGCGGACTCCAAAGAAGCATCTGAAATCGATGGTGAAAGCATCCGAGGCCGCTGGCGCTCTCGGAGTCATAGTCGCGCATAGCGGCACAATGATTGGAATCCTGCTTGATCGAACGGCGGCTGACTTCCCACGGAAGCTTCGGTCCGTGCTGGCCGGCGTATCGCCGTTCGACAACGCGCCAGAAATATACCTGACCATGTCTGGCTGCCGATGAGGTGAACAATATGGACGCTGTCCGCAAACGCCTGCCATTCTCCGGGTATTCTGACGCCCATGCTCTGCCAAAGATTATTAGGTGTGAGGCAAACCTTTATCTTGCGCAGTTTGCATTCATGAAGCTTCTCCCTGCGAAGTACATCATTGAGCAAGCGGTGGCTCGAGGGACTTTGAAGCACGGCATGAAAGTTCTCGAGACCTCAAGCGGAACCTTCGCACTGGGTTTGGCCGTAGTTTGCCGGGAACGTGGATTCCAGCTCGAAATCTTCACAGACCCAGTGATGGACAAAGGTCTTGAGAACAGGTTGAGATCCCTGGGAGCCGAAGTCGTCATAGTAACTGAAAAGGCCAATCAGGGCGGCTATCAAAGAAGCCGGCTGGACGCATTACACGCTAAGATGAGACAGTTGGGCCACTCCTGTTTCTGGCCCCGGCAATACGAAACACCGGACAACCCCGCGGCCTATACGCAATTCGCCGACCAGATATCGGGGATGCTGGACGCCGACATAACTTTGGTCGGTTCTGTGGGGTCAGGCGGCTCTACTTGCGGAACGATAGAGCGCCTCCGCCAAAAAGCCCGTGGCGCGCGCCTGATCGGAGTGGACACTTTCAATAGCGTCATTTTTGGCCAACCTGATGGCGAACGGAAACTGCGGGGGCTGGGGAACAGTCTTGTCCCCATGAACGTGAAGCATGAACTCTATGACGAGGTGCATCTCATCTCGGCTCCGCTCGCATTTGCTGCAACGCATACGCTCCACGAGCGCCACGCCGTTTTCGCCGGTCCGACCTCTGGAGCGAGCTACATCGTTGGGCGTTGGCACGCTCGGCAGTATCCAACAGAAACCGTAGTCGTCATATGTCCCGATGAAGGCCACCGCTACGCCGAAGCTGTTTATGACGACGAGTGGCTCAAGCAGAACGGATGTCTACATGAAGGTGTTCTTCTGGACGCTCCGGCCAGCGAAGAGCATCCCTCGACCGCTCTCCCGCCATGGAACCGATATCGTTGGAATCGAAAAAGCCGGGAAGCTGTCCTAAACGTGCTGGAGGACGATTCATGATGAACCGAGGTAGCTTCCTTTTCGTGGAAAGCAACACAACGGGCACCGGCGAACTGTTGATGAAGCGAGCCCGAGTCTTGGGCTTTGAACCGTATCTCGCTACGCGCGATCCTGCGCGTTATGAGTTTCTTAAAGACACCGTCGCTCACGTTATCGAAGCTGAAACGCGTAGTCCGGACGAACTCGTCGGGGTCGCCACCAAATTGGGAAGGCTGGCAGGAATATACTCGTCGTCGGAGTATTTTGTGGAAGCAGCGTCAAGTGCTGCAATGGCGATCGGGCTACCAACAGCGAATCCTGAGGCCATAGCTACTTGCCGAAACAAATGGAAACAAGCGGCCGAGCTACGGCGACAATCAATCGCAATCCCTGAAACTCGACTGGCTACTTCCGTCAGAGACGTGGAGAACATTCTTGCCCAAGCTACTCTGCCAGTGGTCGTGAAGCCGGTCTCCGGAAGCGGCAGTAGCGGCGTGAGCTTATGTGATAGCGAGGTAGCCGCCATCAAGGCCTTTGAGAGTGCAAGGGGCGCATTGCTCGATCAGGTAGGTCTGCGCAGCCCTGACGTGCTCATCCAGCAATATATAGAGGGCAAGGAATACTCTGCAGAGATAATTGCGTACGATGGGACGCTGCATTGCCTTGGAATTCTTGCCAAGCACAAGGGCCCACCTCCCTGCTTCGTTGAGGTCGGGCACGACTTCCCGGCCCCGCTTCCGGAGCGCTCCCTTCAGGAATTGGCCTCTTTTGCCGTGAGCGCGGTATCAGCGCTCGGCCTAGAGTTCGGACCGGCTCATGTAGAGTTCGTGATAGCCGAGTCGGGCCCGGTCATTATTGAGGTCAATCCCAGGCTGGCTGGAGGAATGATTCCAGTCATGCTGTCGCACGCCCTGGGCACGTCAATCCTGGACATGGTCATCAAACTTTACGCGGGAGAAGGGTTCACGCCTCCGCGCGCGGGCGAAAGAGCGGGAGCCATCCGTTTCCGACTTGCTCACAAATCCGGGAAGCTCAAACGCCTGAGCTTTTCTCGAAATCCAGGACCGACAGTGCTCGAAGCGGGCCTTCTGAAATCTGAGCCGCAGGAAGTTCAAATAAACGGCGACTTCAGAGACCGCGTAGCCTACGCTATAGGCGTCGCAGATGAACTCAACGCCGCTGCAGCGGCAGCTGAAGGGATGATCGATTCCATTGTGATCGATATCGAGGCGGCTCATGGCGAATCGGACAACAAACAAGTCGCTGGGTCAAGCGAGGATAGGTGGAACCTACATCCCGAAGCGATGAAGTTGCTCGCTCCGCCTATCGAAATCTCGCGTGACGGTCGCCTTCTGCGGCACCAGGCGGCCATAGACGAAGCACATCTGGTGATGCTCGCGGACCAGGGCTTGGTCAGGCCGGCAACCGCTGCCGATCTCCTGAAGCACATCGTGGACCTCCAGGACGAGGGCTTTCAGTCGCTGGAGGGCCGCGGTGCTCCGCGTGGCCTCTACCTTGCCTACGAGGCAGAACTTGCCGCCAGAGCCGGCCCGGAAACGGCAGGCTGGCTGCACCTTGCGAGATCCCGCAACGACTTGAACGCGACCATCTCTCTCTTGGTCCTTCGGGAAGCTGCATCTACTATTTCCCAAGAAATGGGAATTGCACAAGATGCCCTGCTTCAGCGAGTGGAGGAGGCATCGAGACTTGTGGCTCCGTTGTACAGCCAGTACCAGATTGCACTCCCCGGATCGCCAGGGCACTACCTGCTCAGTGTTTTCTTCGCTGTTGGACGCGAGCGCCAGCGCCTCCATTGCTTGCTGGATGACATCAGGAACTGCCCTATGGGAGCTGGTGCCGGTGGAGGCACCAGCATGCCTATAGATCCCTTGAAGACCGCAAGGCTTCTGGGATTCGAACTCTCGTCATTCAACTCACTGGATGCGGTTGCAAGCCGCGATCATCACCTGCAAGGGCTTTCAGTCTTCGCTGGCATTTCAATTTTGCTAAGCCGTGTGGCCCAGGACCTGCAGGTTTGGACGACGCGGGAGTTCGCGCTCATCGACCTTCCTCACAATCTCGCTGGCGGCTCTTCCATGCTCCCCCAAAAGAAGAACCCGTTTTTGCTTGAACACATCAAGGGATCGGCAAGCACAGTGCTTGGCGCATACGTTTCTGCGGCAACAGCAACGTGCAAATCGCCTTTCAGCAACTCGGTTGAAACGAGCAACTACGGCTGCTCTACTCTTAGCCCTGCAGAAGAGGCCCTGAAGAGGGCCATCACCCTCACATCACTCATTGTGAAATTCATGTCTTTCAACGTGCAGTCTATGCGTGAAAATCTGGAAGATGGGTCATCGATGACGGCCGTCGCCGCCGAGCGGATGGCCTCGCGAGGCGTTTCTTTCCGGGAGGCCCACACACTAGTTGGCGAGATCGCCGGGCGCGTGCCCCAGGTTAGCCGCGTGGCGGAGCGCCGACGCGAGCTCGCCAGCCAACTCGCTGGTGTGTTACCGGAGAGTCTTGAAGAGTGCAGGGATGCTCTGCAGTTCGGAGGAGGACCGGGAAAAGGCTCAACCGACCGCCAGCTTTCTATGGCAAAAAAGCTCTTTCGGGACACGCAGCTGAAATGCGAGGACATACGGGAACGCTGGGCGCGCGCCGAGACCCACCGCAAACAGAGGGTGAAAGAACTCATTGATAGGCAGCCGACTACCTGAACGTCCGCAGCTCGACGCGGGCAGTCTATTCTAATGTCCAGCAGTCCGCCAATCCGGAGTTCGTTCACCAGCCGATCGGCAAGCTGCTGTCCAAGGGCTATGCAGCGGAGCGCCGGGCTGGCATCACAATGGACCGCGCTCAGTCATGGAGCGCGGGGGTGGCACCTAGTAGCGAAGGTGCAGATACCACCCATCTGACGGTGGCGGACGGGTTCGGCAACGTCGTCGCCAGCACGCAGACGATCTGCTACCTTTTCGGCGCCGGCTACATCGTGCCGGGCACCGGCATGATCCCGAACAACTACATGTCCTCGTTCGATCCGCATCCGGGCCGCGCCAACTCGGTCGCACCCGGCAAGCGCGTGACCTCGACGATGTCTCCGGTGATGGTGCTGCACGACGGCAGGCTCCGCTACGCGATTGGGCTGCCTGGCGGGCTCCGCATGTTCCCCTCGGTAATGCAGACGCTGTCCAACCTGGTCGATCATGGCATGAGCATTCAGGAAGCGGTGGAGCTTTGGACGCGCGGCTGGGGGGTGAAGGTCGAGGCTTCGGTGCCGGAGGGCGTGCTCGCGGCATTGCGCGACCGCGGTCAGGATGTGGCGACGGTTAACAGGATTGGCTGCGGCATGAGTGCGATTCAGTTCGATGCAGACGGCACGATGACAGCGCCGCGTGCTGGCGGGCCGATGGCACGCCGATCGGTCTCGGCGGCGGATTGGCGCGGCGTGGGGCGAGGCTTAATCCGAATTTAGGCGCGGGTTGAACGCGGCCGGCAAATGGCCGGCGATCGGGTGATCCTCATGCAAAGCCGCACATTTCGAAGAGGCGCCTCGTGAACAGTTCATCACGGTCTGCCCAGAACGATCGCACAAAGCATGCTCTGAGACACGGAGCCGTTCATCGGAAGCTACCGTTGCCGTGCATCGATGGGAGGAGACTTACTGAGCGACCTCGCCACCGCGCCGGCTAACCCGCTTGGCCCGAAAGGCTGGGTAACCGGTGCGTATGTGGACCCGTTCAAACGCGACCGGACAAGTGCGGCGTGGTGCCTATTGCCGTCGCGCAAACGCCCAAAACGGATGAAGTCACACGACCGTTCGTCTATGCCGCGATTCCGGCGTCGCGATCGTTGCGCAAGGCGGGAACACATACGGAGGTTCAGTCGCTCATCGGGTGGAGGCCGTAATCTGGCCTAGGCCGCCCGAAGACGCCTCTTGCTGACATGAGCCAAAGCGGTCGGAAATGCCGCTATACCCTATCGAGCAGCCTTTCGATCTCGGAGCGCTGATGAAACCGGGCGGCGTTGCGGTGGGACCGGACGGTGAAGCAGCACCTTCCTCTCATTTCACTATCGTAGCGCGACCATGTGGAACGTATATTCCCCGCCCGATTGCAACAGGTTGGCTGAATCCGGTTGATGGTCACAACTACTGACGTATATCCGGCTTCTTCATGCGGCTCTTGTTTGACTTGATGTATGGCGTCACGAACTGAGGGCTGATCAGCCGCACCTGATGGCCAGCTCAGTAAGCACGCGAGCCCAATAGTGCGCCCCGTTCGAACCCATGCCGACTAGACACGCCGGCAAATTGGGGAAGAAGCGGGCCACCGCATCGCGACGCAGTCTCTTTCGCACCACGACATTCCCGTGGTTGTCGACGCCGTGAACCTCCAAGACATACTTCGCCAAATCCAGACCTATCCGAACGATCTGCATGGCATCCTCCTTCATCGCAGTTGACGTTCGAGATTCCACCCTCGCCGCGAGGGCGGGGTCCAAGCGAAAGAACTCAATCGGGTGCTGCACGGCCAATCGGGTGCTTCAATAAGCGACTCGCAGTGGTGGCCTCGGCGCAAACTACGCTATACCATTACCCTCGGTTCGAACTTGACACGATCAAGGCTGATCATGCTTCTAAATTTTCGCACGTTTGGGTTGGTATAGAGCTTTGTCTTGATGAAAACGTCAAAGGCCTCGACGTCCTCCACCGCTACGACCAGGACGAAATCGGCGTCGCCCGTCACCATATAGCACTGAGTAACTTCCTTGGCAGCGCGCATCGCGCGCTTGAAATCGTCGACAAGGTCCAGACGTTCACGGTCAAGCTCTACTGTCACAACGACACTAAGCGATTTGGCAAGAGCCTTGGGATTCACAAGTGAGATATCCGCAACGATCACGCCCTCCGCACGCAACTTGTTCACTCGACGCATGCAAGAAGCGGCTGAAGAACCGACTAGTTCCGCGAGGTCGGCAAAGGAGTGCCGATTGTTCCTCTGTAGCGCCGTCAGGATCCTTTTGTCTAGGTCGTCCACCGTCCAATGCCCGGCCATACTTGACGATTTGATCTTTACTTCACAATTTTAACAGTTGCACAAATTTCCGCAACATTCATTTCGATTCGCTCGCAAAAGTGAAACAAGCGAGGCATTACGGTCTGGCATTTTGATCAAATATGCCGCCCCTTCCGGACTAGGTGTTCAGTCCCAGAGAGTCGTGACGCTATCCTGAGCCGTGATTCGGAGGAGGCGTTATGGCAGACATTCTTCACGGCAGCGTCCGCACAACGCCGCGAGTTCGAGCCGGGCTCCAAGCGTCGCAAGAAACGACCAGTATCCTGGCCAGGCAATACGGCCTGAGCCGCACAACGGTTGCGAAGTGGAAATCGAGAACGACGACGGCCGACCAGCCGATGGGGCGCGCAATTCCTAAGAGCTCGGTGCTTACCCCTGTCGAGGAAGCCGTCGTTGTCGAGTTCCGCCGCAGGACGCTGTTGCCGCTCGACGATGTTCTGGGGTGTCTGAAGGACAGCATTCCCAAGCTGACCCGGTCCAACTTGCACGCTGCCTAGTCCGTCATGGCATCTCCCGGCTGCCCTAGAGTGAGAAGACCTCCAAGCGTGGCAAATTCGCCGAGACGACGATCGGCTAGTCCATATCGACGTCTGCGAATTCCAGCACGCCGAGGGCAAGCTCCACATGTTCCTCGCGATCGACCGCGTCTCCAAGTTCACCTATGTCGAGTTCTCGCAAAGGCCGGCACGATGAACGGAGCACAGTTTCTCAGAAATGTCGTGGCGGCCTTTCCCTAGAAAATCCACACCGTGCTCACTGACAACGGCATGGCCTTCGCCGATCTGCCCAAGAACCGCAACGGCCCCACCCGCACCCTGGCTCGGTCCCCACCGGTCTTCGATCGCGTCTGCATCGAAAATGGCATCACACACAAGCTGACCTATCATCCATGGACCAACAGCCAGGCCGAGCGCATGAACCGCACCATCAAGGACGCGACAGTCAAGGTCTTCACTACCCCGACGTCGAAAGCCTCAAGGCGCATGTCCTCGCCTTCGTCGCTGCGTACAACTTCGCAAAGCACCTGAAGGCTCTGCGATGGAAACCCCCTTCGAGGCCATCTGTCATCACTGGACGAAAGACCCATCAATCTTCAAAATCGATCCGCGTCACCTCATTCCGGGACCAAACACGTTGGGCTTTCCAAGCCGTTGCTCAGAATGGACCCGCCGCCCCGTAGCTTCGCCGCCGATGCGCATGGCTGCACCGATCCTCCAGGGATCGACCGCATACAAGGTTGTGACGCGATCTGCGTTCTTGAGGCCAGATCCCCTCGGAACTGTCGTCGTTTGCCCAAGTGCTGCAGGAAAGCCTCGTCCCAACCACCATAGCCTGCCGCCGTGCTCGTGACCGTCAACGGCAAGTCGCTTCGGGATGGGGCCCGCCTGTAGCCCCACCCTTGAGCTCACTGCGCGGCGCCGTCGGTCGACGCGGAAGGCCGGCGCGAGGGACCGACGCCATGCCGTATCCATAGCGGTCGAGTGCAGCCTTTGCCGCGTCCGGCAAATCTTTGTTCGTCGGCAAGGCCGAGCTAACTATTGGCGCAGAAATTCAGGACCTTGCTGCCATGGACGACTTCGATCTCGGACGATCGGGTTGAAGTGATTACGCGCTCTGATTTGTAGAGCCCCGCAGATTTCAACCCAGCCAGTCGGGCCGACAAATGGGCAATGAAATCGTTCTTCATCGTCAATTCCGCAGGATGGCAGGATGTAAGCCCCCAAGGCCCTCAAAGAACATGATCGGTGAGGACCGGACACTCTGCCAATACACTCACCCGCGTACGCCACGAGGCCATTGGTCGCGGTCAGCTTCGAGCCCTCCATATTCCACGGGAATGACACCGAGCGCAAACCGGCATCACCATTTCGCGGGAAATCGACTGGAGGGTCGCCTGGTTGAGGTAAGTGTCGTCGGCGCGTGCCGCGAGCTCGGCGGCGCAGAAGGTTGCCGCACTATCGCGGATGGCGCTCATCTTCCGACTGCTGGATTCCAGCGGCAGGAGACGTCGGCGCATATCGACCAGTCGATCAGATCCAGGGGCGGTGCCCGCCAAAGCACGCCCGCTCGATTTTCGGAATATGCGTGACGACTGCTCAACCGTCATCGTCACGAGCCTCTCGCCAAGTTGATATCGAATGGCTGGTTTCTCATTACGGATAAATGACAGCAGTCGACCATGACGGGTCGTCGTGCTTTTGCCAGTAGAGATCCATGAGCCGGCGGGTGACGGATCCCACGCGCCCATGAGCGATCGCGGCGTCGTCTATACGGGTCACGGGCATAATGCCGCCGGCAGTCGAGGTGATGAACACCTCGTCTGACCCTTTGATGTCAGCACGACAAATTTCAGCGGCCGTGGCCGGGAGCCCGATTTCGGCACAGAGATCGAAAACAGTCCGGCGTGTGATGCCCGGCAACACGCCAAAAGCGGGTGTCCTCAAGGATCCGTCCTTTACAAGGAACACATTGAAGCCGGGTCCCTCCGCAATGTGCCCTTTCGTATCGACGATCAGCGCTGTCTCCGCGCCCATGTCATAAGCGTCGAAAAGGCCCTTCACGAGATCTAGCCAATGGTAATTCTTGATTGCGGGATCGACCGAGTTGGGTGGGATGCGGACGGTTTCGCTGATCGCGACGTGCAAGCCTCTTTCCAGCTGTTCCTTGTTGGCAACCGACCCAAAAGGGATAGCAAACGCGATGAAGCGGTTCTCCGCTTGGCGGGGATCGCGGCTGAATGTCGGCGACGTACCGCGCGTGCAAATCATCTCCACATACGCCGATCTGTGGCCCGATAGAGCGACACAATTTGTCAGGATCGATGCGATTTTCTCACGATCATAGGGCAGCTTCATTCGCAGTCGTTCCACGCCCCCAAAGAAGCGGTCAAGATGCAGATCCAAGCGGAAGAATCTGCCATTCCACACGTGCACTGTGTCATAAGTGGCGTCGGAGTGCAGGAAACCCCAATCCAGCACGGAGATCTTGGCTTCGAAGATCGGGAGGTATTGCCCATCCATGAACGCAACTCCATTCGGATACCGACGTCGATCAACGTGATGCTCGTCGACAGTTGGAAGCGCGGGAAAAGACTGTTCTATTGAGAAAGTCACTTTTTATCACTCCATCCGATCACTTGAATAGGTTCATCCGGGTCTAGACGAGCTTGCTTGATGAGATCCGCTGGACGCCTCGCATGGAGCGCTCGAAGCACTGTAAAGCCCATTTTTTTGAAATGACCATGTCTCATAGCTGCGTTTTCCTTCCTCGGTCCGGGTTTCACCCCCTGTTCGCACGCTGATCGCTCGAGCTATCGCTAACGGCACTGACGATGTTGACGTGGAAGACGCGAGGTTCGAAGCCAAATTCAGACGATCAAAGAGCCGCAACAGTCAATTGTTGGAAAGAAGTGAAATGAATCGATCAGGGAGCCGACCAACTCATTTGATGTAGACCGGTGAAGACACAGACGCCGATGTATGGGTCGCTTAAGACCGGGTAACAAGGGGCCATGGCCAGAAGTGCGTGTTCGGCTGAACCAGCTCTTGCTCGGTTGGTCGACCTACTTCAGCTACGGCACCCGAGCGCCGGCCTATGAAGCCGTTGACCGCTATGTCTACGACCGCGTGAGCAACTTCCTGCGCAAACGGCATAAGCTGCAAGGGCGCGGCACGAAACAGGTCTCGCGGACCAACATCTCCGAGAAACTGGGCGTGGTGCGTCTTCGTCGCCGGCAGCGCGTGTCGCCGCCGTGGGCCTTACGATGAAGCTAGTCGGAAAGCTGGATGCGGGAGATCCGCATGTCCAGTTTGATGAGCAGCGACTGGAAACGGAGCGACGGTCCGGACTGAGGCACCGGCACGAGGCGAAAGCCGCCGGCCAACGGCAACTCCCCGGAACCCACCGCCACCGCGCCAGTCGTTGACTCTACAGATTGTCGGGCGCAAGCGCCACATTGCCGTCGATACCGATGGGCGGCTCTTGATGGTCAATCTCACCACCGCCGACATCTCCGACAGTGCCGGGGCTCGGGCGGTCCTGGACGGCATCCGCAAGCGTTGGCCTTGGGTGAAGCATCTGTTCGCCGACAGCGCCTATGACCGGCTGAAGCTTATGGACAAAGCCGCCTATCTCGACTTCGTCGTCGAGATCATCCGTCGATCCGACGACCAGAAGGGCTTCCAGGTCCTGCCCCGTCGCTGGGTGGTCGAGCGCACCTTCGGCTGGATGACGCGCTGGCGGCGTCTCGTGCGCGATTATGAACAGCGCATCGACGTCTCTCACGCCATGATCCTCGTCGCCATGGGTGGAAACCTCATCCGACGAAATGCACATCCCTGATTTTCAAAACGGCCTCTTAGGTCTCTCGCCTGGATCGACTCAATGCCATTCGATTTCAGAGGCTCCATGCCGGTCCCACTGAAGATGCTCGGCACTATGACGCCCGGCTTCAATACACCCGGACCGGTGCGATCGCAGGCCCTCGACCAGCTCTCGGTATAGTGATTATACGCGTCGTCACTGGTTGGGTCGGCCGCTCCATCTGAGGAAAAATCGAGATGATTTCGGCTCGCTCGAGCTCGCCGACATCGATGATGCCACCGATACCGGTGTTGGTACCCCGAAAATTGACGTTCATCGCCCATACGAGTCCCAAAGTAGAACCGGCGTCACTCGGCGTCCGTGCTGCCATCTTCAGTGTCGGTTTTGAGACGTCTATGTTCGCAAGCTGACACACTGAGACGCAAAACATTCCGCCGTTGCGACGCGAGACACGTGGTTGCCCCTCTTTCCCGCACAACCTCTTCGGTGGCACGCCGATTGCATGGGACATGGTGAAGGATCCGTTACGACTTGAGCTCGCAATCTCCGGCCGAGGAGGTCTCCATGAAACTTATTCGAACTATCCAAATTAACGCGACAGATGCTGTACTGAGTGCGTTCCCGACACTCGGAGCTTTGCCGCGTCCATCGTGGGTGCCGCTGTCGTTCTCGCAGCAACGGCTTTGGTTCCGTTCGCGTCTGGCTGACGGCAGCGAGGGCTCTCACATTCAGATGGGACTTCGACTTTGCGGCGAGTTGGATGAGGCGACCCTGCAGTCGGCCTTGGACAGGTTGGTGGCGCGTCATGAGGTGCTGCGCACCACCTTCGGGGTGGAAGACGGCGAGCCGTTCCAGCGGATCGGGCGGGCGGACGTCGGCCTGCCGCTGAAACGAGACGATCTGACGACGGCGGATGTGGAGGTGATGCTCGCGGATCTGGTGCGCCATGAAGCGCAAGACGCGTTCAACCTAGAAGCCGGGCCGCTGATCCGCGGCCGGCTGGTGCGCCTGGCGGTAGACGATAATGTGCTGCTGATCACCATGCACGAAATGATCTCGGACGACTGGTCGCGGAGAATCCTTACACGCGAGCTCAGCGAATTCTACACCGCGGCCGACCTGGGGCAGCGGGCCCGGTCGGCGCCGCTTCTGTTTGTGGAGGAACATCACCGTTTTCGAGTGGAGTCCAGTTCCACGGAAGTTGTCGATCCGCAGGACCGCTGCATTGAGGCGCAGGCGGAGCGGGATCCGGAGTCGATCAGGGTCGGCTACGAGGATCAAGGCCTGAGCTATCGCGATCTCACCGTGCCGGCGATCTCGGCGAAGGCTGGCGTTTGCCCGCCTCAAACATCGCCGACAAACGCGGGTTCCGGACCCCGAACTGCGGTCATGAAATTCATCGAGGGAACGCGCGCCCTCACCGAGGTTGACTTACAAGCCAAAGGCATCACGCGTTATCACGTTACAAAATTCTATCGTGAGCAGATTACCGACAGTGGTTACTACGACCAACTTAAGCATATTGTGGAGCCCTCATTCGAGGAGTTCGAGAGCCCCGGCGATCTGGATACAAGCGGCGAGCACGACAACACGGTCGTGCCCGGACTTCAGCACAAATACGCCCAAACCGGGTTGTTGCTGGTGACGGACCGTTGCGCTTCATATTGCCGTTTTTGCTTTCGCAAACGCATTGTCGGCAAGGACTCCAATGAAACAGCAACTGACTTCGCCCAAATAGCGCAGTATATTGGCGGCCATCCTGAAATGACGAACGTGCTGCTAACGGGGGGCGACCCGTTCGTGCTCAGCACGGCTAAGCTCAACAAAATTCTGGATCATCTGCTGGCAGTTCCACATCTCGATCTGATTCGCTTCGGGACAAAGATACTTGCCTATCAACCCAAGCGGTTCGAGGATCCGGCCTTGCCGGTTTTGTTTCAACGCATCCATGAAGCGGGTAAGGCCGCGGTGATCGTCACACACTTCGACCATGTCGGTGAAATATCGGTCGATGCGGAGCGCTACATTCGCTTCTTGCGCGCACAGGGCGTGCAGTTCCTGAACCAGTCCGTGCTCCTCGCGAAAGTCAATGATGATCCCGGGATCTTGGCTGCGACCTTCGCCAAGTGTCATCAAATGGGGGTGCGACCTTATTATCTCTTTCAGGGCAGGCCGGTGCAAGGCGCATCGCATTTTCAGGTTTCGCTGCGCCGCGGAATAGAGATTGCGCATGGCATCAACCAACATCTCAGCGGCATCCAAAAAACATTCAAATACATCATGTCTCATTACACAGGAAAGATCGAGATCCTCGACCTTGGAGCCGATGGCCGGGTGTATATGCGATATCACCAAAACAAGATTCTCGAAAAGATCGGAAAGACCTTTTCCCGGCCGCACCTCGAGGGCGCCTGCTGGTTGGACGATTTACCCGAAGAATGAGATCGAAATGCTCGGAATGCTGATTATTCTCCCAGTTCGAGTGGAGCACAACGGCCCAGCCGCTCCCGGGCGGCGGCGCCATCAAGCGATGGTAACGGCTTTCCCGCTCCGTACCGAAGCCGCTCTGGACATCTTCCAGGCGGGCGGGAATGGATTTCACGCGGCGATGACGGCGGCCTCGATGCTTGGCGCGTGCCGCCGCTTGGTGGCGGATCCCAATTCATTTTGGCAACTAAGCGTCATCGCGCGTATGTCAGCATTAAGATCTGAGGCACATGCTGGCGCGAAGCCAACGGGCTCACGTCATCGGCCATATTTCGCGAGTGAAAGCTCGACTTGCTGGCGCCGGCCTCAGTTATTGCGATTTTGGCGGTCAAGCCGAGTTTGCGGGGGCAGCTCGCGAAAAGCATCGTACTTGCGCGAAACCACGACGAAGCTCGCTAATACCGAGGAGCGGGCGAAACGTATATTGGAGGGAGCAAACCTGCCTGCTGTTTGGCTGGCCTTACCGCCGGGCGAGCAAACTTCGACGAGCCGTTGCCTTCGGTCAACGGAGCGAATGAACATGACAACAGGGAAGGAGTAACTCATGCGGGTAGCCGTCGTATGGAATGGTGATCGTACGGGCGTGATCAACCGGTTCGGTCAGCCTTGTTCGGAGGAATACCGCGAAGGCGCCGAAAGCGTGGAGGCGGCATTGCGGGAGGGCGGCCACGAGACGCTGCTGTGCGAAGGGGATAAAGAACTGCTTGCTAGGCTCGAGCAGTTCATGCCCCCCGATCCACAAGCCCGCCCCTCCGGAATGGTCTTCAATATGGCCCTCGGAATTCAGGGCGAGTGCTGTTACACTCACGTTCCGGCCATGCTCGAGATGGCCGGCGTCCCCTACACCGGATCTAGCCCACTAGGGCATGGGATCGCGTTAGACAAGGTCATCACCAAGAGGCTGATCCGAGATCGCGGCGTGCCCACGCCGAACTTTCGCGTGATGCGTCGCGGCACCGAGAACACCTGCGACCTTCGATTTCCAGTGGTAGTAAAGCCGCGTCACGAATCCACCAGCTTCGGATTGCAGCTTGTACATGAGCCTGCTCAGTTGAGGCAGGCCGTAGAAGTGATCGTTATGCAATATGCGCAGGATGCGCTCGTAGAAGAATACATCGACGGGCGGGAAATCACTGTAGCGTTGCTCGGAAATGGAGAGCTTGAGGCGTTGCCTCTGGTGGAGTATGAATTCGGCGGCCATGAAACGCGTATGGTGACTAGGGACGCGAAAGAAGTGGCGGTTGCGGGGCCGCACAGAATTTGCCCGGCTCAAATCGGAAGCAGCCTTGCGACGATGCTGCGGGACATCTCGGTTGCGACTTTCCGTGCCTGTCAGTGCCGGGACTATGCCCGCGTCGATTTCCGGATTGATCGATCCGGCCAGCCCTTTGTTCTGGAGATTAACTCGATGGCGGGTATCAGTATGTCCTGCGCTTATGCCCTGGCCGCGACGACTGCCGGACATAGCTACTCGAGCTTGATCAATCGCATCCTGGATGTAGCCCATACGCGGTATTTCGGAATCGGTATCCCCAAGGCCGAACATGCACCGATCCGGCACCCTACTTGAGATCGCTCAGCACTCGCAGCCGACATGGATATCGCCGTTTAGTCGAAGAGAAGTAGCGAAACGTCGCCGCCGGATTGCGTGAAAGCTAGCGGTGCGTCAGGTCGGTTGACGGAGAGCAGATCGAACAATCCGGTGGGCCCGATGATAGGAACGACTGCCAGTTCTGAGGACTTATCGGCTCGTGCTAGGGATGTATAAAGGAATGGGTTTACCTATCGCAAGTTCCATCAAAGACAGCTACGAGTTGTTCCCGCCGCAAATGAAGGTCGCCGCACGTTGGTTGCTCGATCATCCGACGGAGGTCGCGCTGCTGTCGATGAGGGAGCAGGCGCGTCGAGCAGGAGTAACCCCGGCGACACTAACACGGCTTGGAAAGCGCCTCGGCTTCGATGGTTTTGACGGATTGAAGCAGAGATTCGCGGACAGCATCAGGGGACGACCGAAAAGCATCGATGGGCGCGCGGAGAAAGTACTGGCACTACCAGAGGCTGAGGGCGATGGCGCGCTCATCGGCGACACAATCGATACCATTCATGGCCATCTGAGGGAGCTTGCGCAGCCGTCCGCGATTGCGGCCCTGGCAGCCGCCGCCGATCTCATGATGGAGTCACGGCAAATTTTTTGTATCGGTTTCCGCTCAAGTTTTCCTGCAGCCTATCTGATGCACCATGTCGGATCCTTACTCGGCTCGTCCATGGTATTGATCGACGGAATAGGTGGCACGGCCAATGATGCGCTCCGGTCTGTGGGGCCAGGAGACATTTTGCTAGCGGTTACTGTTAGCCCGTACACGCGCTATACAATTCAGGCCGCCGAGTTCGTGGTTTCGCGGGGTGCGAAGCTGATCGCGTTGACCGACAGCGAACTATCTCCGATCGGTAAACTTTCCGAAATCGTGATTCGCGTTCGGACCGAAACGCCTTCGTTCCTTCGCACTATGACTCCCACATTCGCGGCGGCGGAATGTCTCGTGGAACTGATCGCTGCCAAGCGCGGCCGCCGCGCGCTTGAAGCACTAGCAGCCAATGACGCACATCTCGCAGCACTCGACACTTGTGTCCTGCAGACGCCGCGCAAGCGGCCGCTGTGATCGACCGGGGCAGAGCCGCTAATAAAACGCAGATGTTGCCAGCCACGAGGATGCGACAGCTCGAGGTGTAGGGCTCGCCGACTCGCTCAAGTGGATTGTGTCGGTTGCCGGCCCGGCCAACCGGCTCGACGAGCTTCTACTCTGGAATTTGCAAGGCGGAACAAGAAGCACCGCGTCGCGAGGCGGTGTCGGCGGCATGCGCCTGCCGGCCGCTTCCTACGACCCAAACTCGACAGGACGGCAGGGCGCTCGAATGGTCGGTTCGACAGATCGCCAAAGAAGGCCCGGTGTGCAGATTTCGCATAGATTGTTTCCTGGTCGATCGGCACGGTCTCGACGACGCGGCAGATGAGCTGCCGCGGGCCAAAGCGCGAGACCTCCTGCGCCGCGACCGCCCGGCCTCACCAAGGCAGACCTCTGCGACCATGCGATCGAACCCAGCGCGGGCGACGCCGCCGGCGGCAGTCGAGCCTTACGCGACTCGGCCCGCCTACGCCTGTGGAAGCGGCATTCACTTACCGCTACCCCGCCAGGGTTGACGCGGCCTTGAGGCTCCGGTGGAGAGGGTGCCCAAGACTGCGCGCGACATCCCCTGGAAGCCCAAGTCAGACTCTTCGCCCGCTATTGTCGCGTCGACGCCGTCGGCAAGAACCCGGCGGCCGTCGTGTCCGCGATCACACGCGAGATGGCCGCGTGGGCATCGGCCAGGACGTCGCACCGGTCATAGACAGGTCTCGATCCGACTCGCTGCACACCGGGGTGGGGGAACTCAGCCGGTATTTATGTCGCCCGCTAGATGCCGTAATGGGCCGGCGCTCCTCGCATTGAAAGGCGGCTGTCCCTCAGAGTGATGATGTTGAACGGGTTGCCATGGTCTCGGCCCCAAGCCTCAAAAGAGGAATCCCAACGAATGCCGTTGAGGACCTGCGGTCGTCAACAGACGCCACACCTCGAACCTTGTTCGGCGGATCGGACTGAAGCAACAAAGCCTCTGAGGAGCGCCATTTTGATAGCATTTTTGGCATGAGAGTCTTGGGCGAGAAAATATCGGGATCGCCTGGAACAGTTTCGACATCCTCGGGGAATATTTTCGAACGATCCGCCAACATCACTTCCTCAGTTCGCAATCCCAATTGTATCAAGAGGCCACGGAGGCTTCGGAGGCCTCTAAGGCAGACGGTGCCACTGCGACCCAACTACCATCCCACGCTTCATCGGCAGCGCCGTCAGGAAGACCGTCCGCATTGTGTCCGACCGCTTGGACGACGCCAAGGTGATCGCTTCCCTCGCCGCTCATCTCTAGGTCGGGCCAGCGAGCACGAAGCGTGCCGATCACTTCGGCTCCGACCTCGACTTGAATACCGACGCCACTTTGGGACACGTTCACCCGCGGCGCTCGCAGCGATTCGGCCAAACTGAATCCTCGGTCGACTACGTTGACGATTACCTGGACGATTGCACCGGGGATTAACTCGCTACCTGCAGCACCAACCGAAAGGAGCACGCGATTACCTCTCATAACGATTACCGGTGACATCTCCGTGACGTCGCGGGCTCCGGGCACCGGATCGCGTGTCATACGATAGCTTTTTGCGGGGAGCAGCCCGAACGTGGCATCCGTCGCGCGAAGCCCGAAGTGAGGGCCGATTGACATAGTCATCGACACAGTCGCACCCTCCGCGTCGAGCGTCGAGAGATGCGTGGTATCTTTGTCCCGTATCATCTTCGCAGTCGGCGCCTTAGTGAGCCCAACGGCGGGCGTGTCCTCGGCCAAGCGGCGCGCAATCTCCGCGGCTCGAGCGGCAACGAAGTCGGGCGCAATCAGGGCCTCCAGCGCATACCCGCCCGGTTTTGGTTCTAGCGAGCCCAGGCGCTGAGGTCGGTCTCCAAAGCAGGTTTCAATGACATCGACCAAGCGGCAGGCTTCAGCGCCCGTGAGACTATCGCCAAAAGGAGGCAAGCGATCCAGTATGGACAGCATCTGGATCAACGTGTGCCCCCAGCCCTGACGGCCGATCGTGGTGACCTGACAGTCACGAAAACGTGCGTGGAGGACGTCGCCATCCAAGGCTGCATTCGCCGCGAGATCTTCCGCGCGCCAATACCCCCCACGGGCCCGCACCCCTTCTGCCAAGATCCGAGCGGTCTCTCCACTAGTGATTGCCGCGGCACCGCGTTCACCGAAGGCACGCAGCAACGTCGCGAGACGGCAGTGGTTGAAACGGGCTGGTGGTCCGGCATGGTCGAGATAAGGCCCGGCACCGCCCTTTGCCAACGCGTCTGCATTCTGAGCCCAAGCAGCGGCTAGGTGGCGTGGCGGAATAAAACCGTCTTCAGCCAGCCGTGCCGCCGGTGCAGCCACTACCGCAAGCGGCAGCCGGCCATGCTCTGCGTGGAGTTTTTCGAGCGCCTGAGGCAAGCACGGGATCGCAGCGCAAGCCAATGGTCCAGTGCCGAGCGTTTCGGGCAGGCAAGAAGGAATTGCGCTTGCACCGTCGATCGCTGTAAAGCGCCCTTCACGGGTCCGCAATACGATCTGACATCGTCCAATTATACTTGCGTTCGCAGGATCGGCAACACATATCGCCAAAGCAGCCGCTGCTGCCGCGTCCGCCGCTGTGCCGCCCTGCCGCAGCATCTCGGTGCCAGCTTCTGTCGCCCAGGGTGAGCCCGTTGCGACAGCCCCACCCCGGGCGATCGGATGAACGTTTAACATAAATATCCCAACCCTTCCATGAATCTCGCGGATCGAGTGCGCGGCGTCGCTGAGAAGCCTAGTCCAATCTTCGCGTTACCCTAGTCGGAAGTATCACTCATGCCGACATACTGTTTTCGCCAAAATGCGTCTGCTGTTGAAACGCGCACCGCGCATCGCAGCGTAGATTGAAATGTTAACAGCCTGCGTGACGCTAGGGATCGCCGCATAAACACGTCGATAATTCAGTAGCCGCGCCGGGACATGGCTGGCCTTTAAGGAGGATAGCGCACCGCATGCCCGGCCCTAGGGCGGATACTTTCAAGCCGAGCGAAATCCAGCGTCTCGCTCGTTCTTCCTCGATCTGGGGCTGCCTTGGTGTGCCGCTGAGCCCCTGGCGCTGGGCGGGCAGCGAGCAACATCTTTTCGGCTTACGCGATCGTCTCCACCCGGCCGTCCTTAGAGCCTACGCTTGATCGCGGCCTTTCCAGCGCGGGCAAGAGGCGACTGCCTGCGGACTTCGTCTATATAGAACATCGACCAACACCGGAGATCGGATATATTTCGCAAATCGGCGCTAGGAGCGGACCCTTGCGCTACGCACATAGCGAGTCGGCCGCGAACGATGGAGGGATCAAGGCTTCGAGTGCGTTGATCTGACATTGGAGGGCCGGAAGAGAAGCCACAAAAGAATCTTCAGCCACTTGAGCAGGAGGCCTGGTTCTGCCCCTTTTCGAACAACACGGACGGCGCAGAAGGAGGGCAACTTTAATGACGAGATCGTTGTCGTCATCATCAGGGCAGGAAGACACGATCCTCCATCAGGACGAAGATATCCGCCCCGGTTGCCCCATAACCAAGCTGGAGCCGGCTCACGGGTCACCGCTGGCTATGCATTCATCAGCACCGACGCAGCAGGCACTGATGATGAGGATAGTCGACACGGCCAGGCGCGGCACTACCCTGCTGAGCCGTATCGGCTCATGGACGACCGCCGATGTGATCCGACTATCATGGGCAGTGCTCGATCCGGGCGTTTCGCAAGGCGCTAGACGTTATGACCGTGGTCTGAGCGGCGACCCGTCCTTATTCTTTGCAGCTGTAAGCAAACGGGGGTTGCTCGGGAGTGCCGAGCCGAGCCCCAAAGCAAAGGAAGGACGGGCCATGGAGCAAGATAAGGTTTTTTACGTCGGTGTCGATGTGTCGAAGGCCAAGCACGCCATTGCGATTGCCGAAGGCGGCCGCGATGGGGAAGTTCGATATTTCGGTGAGATCGAGGCGACGCCGGCGGCAATGCAGCGGTTCGTGCGCAAGCTGGAGGGCAAGCATCCGCGCCTGCATTTCTGCTACGAAGCCGGCCCGACCGGCTATGGGCTCTACCGCCAGATCGCTGAGCTCGGCCACCGCTGCGACGTTGTAGCGCCCTCGCTGATCCCGAAGCGCCCGGGCGAGCACGTCAAGACCAACCGGCGTGATGCAGTTACCCTGGCGCGGCTGTTGCGGGCCGGCGAACTGACCGGCATCTGGGTGCCTGACGATGTCCATGAGGCCACCCGTGATCTCGTTCGGGTCCGTGCGGCGGCCAGCGAAGACTTGCGCAAGAAACGCAGCTCATATCGTTCCTGCTGCGCCATGGCCGGATGTTTCCCGGCCGCAAGCACTGGAGCCGGGCCCATACCCGCTGGCTGGCGGCGCAGAAGTTCGATCATCCGGCCCAGCAGATCGTGTTCCAGGATCAGCTCGACGTCATCACCGATGCGCAGAACCGGCTGGATCGGCTCGATGCCCCAGCTGGCCGAGCTGGTGCCGAGCTGGTCGATGGCGCCGGTCGTGGCGGCCTATCAGGCGCTGCGCGGTGTCTCCTTCATCGTTGCCGTGACCTTTGTCAGCGAAGTCGGCGATGTCCGCCGTTTCGACAAGCCACGCCAGCTGATGGCTTTTCTCGGCCTGGTGCCCTCGGAACGGTCAACCGGCGACACGGTGAAGCGGGGCGGGCTGACGCTGGCCGGCAACCGCCGCGCGCGCCGTGTCCTGGTGGAGGGCGCTTGGGGTTATCGCCACCCCGCCCGGGTAACGGAGCCCATTCGCGTCCGCCTCCAGGGCCTGCCGAAGGTCGTGCGTGAGATCGCCTGGAAGGCGCAGACAAGGCTTTGCGCCCGCTACCGGCGCCTGATGGCTGCGGGCAAGAAGAAACCCATCGTCATTGCGGCGATCGCCCGTGAGATGGCAGCCTTCCTGTGGGCCATAGGCCATCAGGTCGAACCGGTGCGCTGAAGATCATCCATCACGCTTGACCACGGTCATAAGAGCTAAGCGGGCTGGTCGAAGGCCGATCTCGATGTGGTCGAAGTGAATGAGGAGTGGGTCAGTGCGTTTCAAACCACGCCGTCTTGTGCAGCTCGCATTTCAAAAGTCGAACCATTTTGAGCGAAATTTTCCTTCCCCAAGGGCTAGGCTTTAAAATGTCGCCGTCCGTCAGGCATCTTCACCGCCCGTGGCGTGGACAGTACCAAACAAGCGTGGATCAGCTACGCCACTGCATCAAAGGGGAACTGGAACATGACAATCTCTCGACGCGACCTCATTAAGTTCGGCGTGGCCGCCGGAACAGCTTTATCACTCCCATCGGTCCTGCGGGCGCAAGCGACCGTTGCACGGACGGTGCGCATGGTGAAAAACGGTGATCTCAGCGTCTTCGACCCGACCCTTACGACGGCTAACATAACTGCCGATCATGGCGCGGCGGTTTACGACACGCTCTTCGCCCTCGACTCCAAGTTCGTGCCGCAGCCACAAATGGTGGGTAGGTGGCGCGTTTCTGATGACAAGAAGAGGTATACGTTCGAGCTCCGGGATGGTCTGGAGTGGCACGATGGTACGCAAGTCACTGCCGCGGACTGTGTCGCGTCGATCCGTCGCTGGGCCCAAGTAACTCCCGGTGGACAACTGATCATGGCGCGAACTACAGATATTTCGAAGAACGACGACAAAACGTTCACGATTTCGCTTAAGGAGCCGTTGGGGCTTTTGATCAATATCCTCGCGGATATCGCAACGCCGTGCCTGTTCATCATGCGCCAGAAGGACGCGAACCTTCCCGCAACTGAACAGGTAACGGCGAATATCGGATCGGGGCCATTTAGGTTTAACCATGCTGTTGCCAGGCCCGGTGCGAGCTTCACCTACGACCGTAATGAACAATACGTACCTCGCAACGAGCCCCCCCGACGGATTGGCGGGTGGGAAGGTCGTGAAGGTCGATCGCGTCATCTGGGACAATATCGCCGATCAGCAGACTGCATTCGCGGCCGTGCAGGCGGGTGAGATCGATTACCTCCAATCGCCGCCGATGGATCTTCTTTCTGAAATCGAAAGTGATCCGAACCTTCAACTCACGATTCTGGACAAAGCGGGCAGCGACTACGTCCTGCGCATGAATCACCTACAAAAGCCGTTCGACAACGTCAAGGCGCGCCAGGCAATGCTTCACCTGATCGATCAGGAGGCGTTCATGCGGGTCGTCTACCCCGACTCAAAATACTTCAACACGGTCATCTCAATATTTGGCAACGAGACGCCGGTGTCAAATGATGAAAATACGGAATGGTTCAAAAAGGGTGGCGACCCTGAAAAAGCCAAGCAGCTCTTCAAGGAGGCGGGATACGCCGGCGAGAAGATCGTCATTCTCCAAGCCACGAACGTATCCGAATACAACAATATGTCTCAGCTCCTGGCAACCACATTTCGAAAGATTGGCGTTAATGCCGAGCTTGCCCCGAGTGACTGGGGCGGTATCGTCGCTCGCCGCGCGAATAAGGGGCCTATTGAAGACGGAGGCTGGAGCATATTCGTCACGGACGAGGCGGATTATTCCCTCGGTAATCCGCTCACCACATCCTTCCTCCTCGCGAATGGAGAGAATGCCTGGTTCGGTTGGCCGAAGAGCAACGAGTTTGAGGCCCTTCGGGCCAAATGGGCAGATGTTGAAACGCTAGAAGAGCGCAAGGCGCTGGCCCGCAAGATGCAACGGATTTGGTGGGACTTTGTCGGCGACGTTAGGCTGGGTCAGGCCGTCTCACCTATCCTGCACCGGAAGGCGCTCTCGGGTCTCATTGGCATTCCGGGTGTCAGGCCGATGTGGAACATGCAGAAAGCGTCATAAATGGCGGCGTACATAATACGCAGATTGGTTTCGGCCATCGCCGTCATGGTGATGGTCGGGATTTTCGTCTTCCTGCTTCTCAGGCTGGCGCCGGGCGACCCGGCTGCGATCATCGCCGGCAAGTCGGCCACGGCGGAGGTGATCGCCGGCATCCACGAAAAACTGGGCCTGAATGATCCTATGCCGATTCAGTTTATGCGTTGGGTGCGGGACATGCTCCGCGGCGATTTCGGCACCTCGATCTTTGCCGGGCGGCCGGTTCTCGAGTTAATCTCGCAGCGGCTTGAACCAACCCTTTCCCTGTCGATCCTGACGATGATCCTTTCGGTAACGGTCGGGGTCTCCCTCGGCGTCCTTGCCGCGTGGCGAACTGGAGGTCTCGTCGACCGCTTCCTCACGGCCTTTTCGGCATTTGGATTTTCTGTCCCGGTATTTGTGATCGGCTATTTTCTCATATATTTCTTCGCTATCAGGACGCACTGGCTACCGGTCCAGGGATATGTGCCGATCGCTGGTGGCCTCCGGCCTTGGTTCGTGCACCTTATCCTGCCTACGGTAGCTTTGGGTCTCGGCTTCATTGCATTCATCGCCCGGATCACGCGTGCAAGCATGCTCGAGGTCCTGTCGGAAGACTATATGCGAACGGCCGCCGCCAAGGGCGCGTCGTCCTATGCCATGCTTTTCCACCATGCCTTGAGGAATGCCGGCGTCCCGATCCTGACTGTCATCGGTCTAAGCTTTGCCTATCTCATTGGCGGGGTCGTCCTTACGGAAACGGTGTTCAACATCCCCGGTATCGGTCGTCTGGTCGTCGATGCTATCAACAACCGCGACTACCCCATTATTCAGAGCGTGCTCATCCTGACTTCGGGTCTGTACGTCCTTATTAATCTCACAGTCGATTTGGCCTATACGCTGATCGACCCCCGCATCCGGTACTGAGATGACGCTCCTCTCCGCGCCAGTTGAATTGGTCCCCACGGGCCGCCGCCGGCTATCTGGACTCCCCCGTTTCGCAAGACGGCACCCACTGGTCCTGATCGGCGGCGGTCTGTTGGCGCTCCTGATCATTCTGGCGCTCGCCGCCCCGTTTTACGCCGGCGATCCGGTGAGCATGGATCCATTCAAGCGCCTCCAGCCGCCTTCCGCCGAGATGTGGTTCGGAAGCGACAATCTGGGCCGGGACGTGTTTGCGCGAACGATCTTCGGCGCCCGGATCTCCCTCATGGTCGGGCTGATATCAGCGGCGTGCGCGGCTCTTGCCGGGCTTCTGATCGGTGTCATTGCCGGTTACAACCGCAGCTTCGACAACGTCGTCATGCGGGTCATGGATGGCCTGATGTCGATCCCGACGATTCTGCTGGCCATTGCACTCATTTCTCTGACCGGCGCCGGCATCGGCATCCTCATCGTCGCCATCGCGATCCCCGAGACGCCAAGCGTCGCACGGCTGGTTCGTTCGGTGGTTCTGGGAGTTCGAGAGCGTCCCTACGTGGAGGCCGCGCTCTGCGGAGGTGCGCGCCTGCCCAAGGTACTATGGCGACATATCCTCCCGAGCACCATTCCGCCGCTGATGGTCCAGAGCGCTACCGTCTGCGCCAGCGCTATCCTGACGGAGGCGGCGCTGAGCTTCCTCGGAGTGGGCGTGCCGCCGGAGCTTCCGAGCTGGGGCAACATGGTCGCCAGTTCGCGCCTGTATCTCGCCATCGCTCCAATGACGCTCTTTGCCCCCGGTATCTGCCTTGCCGTCACGGTCCTTGCGGTCAACCTGCTCGGGGACGGACTGCGCGACATGTTCGATCCCCGCGCGAAGCGGAGGCGCTAACATGCAGATGCATCAAACCGCAGGAAACGATGTGCTGCTGGACGTTCGAGATCTCGAGACGCACTTTTTCGGCGAAGAAAGCGTCACCCGTGCCTTGGGGGGCATCAGCTTCCAGGTGAAGAAAGGCGAGACGCTCGGCGTCGTAGGCAGATCGGGATGCGGAAAGAGCGTCACCGCCCTCTCCATTCTTCGCCTGCTGCCGAAGCTGACCGCCAGGACTGTCGCCGGCGAGGTGTGTTTTCACGGACGCGACCTCCTGGAACTGTCCGATCGGGAGATGCGACGGATCCGCGGCAACCAGATCGCGATGATTTTCCAGGAGCCGATGACGAGCCTCAACCCGGTCTACACGGTTGGCCGCCAGATCGCCGAGGCAGTGCAAATCCACACCAAAGCATCCCGCTCCGCGGCCATGAAGAAAGCAGAAGACATGCTGCGGCTAGTCCGCATCGCTGACCCGGAACGGCGCGTCCGCAACTATCCTCACGAAATGTCCGGCGGAATGCGCCAGCGCGCAATGATCGCCATGGCTCTCGCCTGCTCACCGGAACTTTTGATTGCCGACGAGCCAACCACTGCGCTTGACGTTACTATCCAGGCGCAGATCCTGCGGCTCATCGTGGATCTGAAAGAGCGCACGGGAACGGCCGTGATATTCATCACGCATGACCTGGGGGTTGTGGCCGAGACATGCCAACGCGTGATCGTGATGTATGCTGGCCGGATCGTAGAGCAGGCGACCGTAACTGATCTGTTCGCGCGTCCCGCGCATCCCTACACCCAGGGTCTTATGCGATCAGTGCCTGACCGGCGGCGCGGCCGACAGCGCCGCCTTCCAGAAATTTCCGGCATTGTCCCAAGCCTGCGCGAGCCCATCGTCGGGTGCAGCTTTGCTCCTCGCTGCCCGTTCGCCATCGACATTTGCCGCGATCAGACCCCCGCCCTACGTGTTGTTGGGTCGAGCCACGCCGCAGCTTGCTGGCGAGCCGAAGAGGTGATGGTCGGATGAACGGTCCTCTGCTGAAAGTTGAGAATCTGACCAAGCATTATCCGCTTGGCGCGGGAATCCTGAAGAAGACCATTCCGGTGATCCGGGCGGTGGAGGATGTATCCTTTTCCGTCGAGGCGGGCGAGACGCTTTGCATTGTCGGTGAATCTGGCTGCGGCAAGTCCACCGTCGCGCGGCTTCTGATGCGACTCGTGGAGCCGACGGGCGGTCGCGTGCTGGTCGACGGGATCGATATTGCGGGACTCAAGAAACATGCGCTTCGGAATTGGCGCCGGCGGATGCAGATGGTCTTTCAGGATCCTTACTCGTCGCTGAATCCGCGCCTCACCGCTGGACAGATCATCACCGAACCCGTCGAGAATTTCGACCGCTTCAGCCATAAGCAGCGCAATGCGCTTGCTGCGGACCTTCTCCAGAAGGTGGGAATGTCGCCCGAGATGATGCACAGGCTTCCGTCCGAGTTGTCCGGGGGCCAGCGGCAGCGACTCGGTATCGCGCGGGCGCTGGCCCTCCAGCCGTCGCTCATCATCGCAGACGAGGCGGTTTCAGCCCTTGACGTATCCGTGCAGGCGCAGATTTTGAATCTGCTTCTGGATCTCCAGCAGCAGATGAGTCTCGCCTACGTCTTCATCTCACATGACCTTAGCGTCGTAGAGCACATCGGCCATCGCGTTGCTGTCATGTATTTGGGGCGGATAGTGGAACTCGCCCCATGCGAGGCGCTCTTCGCCAAACCAGTGCACCCTTACACGGAGGCGCTTATCGCGGCGGCACCAGTGCCCGATCCCAAACGGGTTCGGCTGGAGGTGCCGGTGGAGGGCGAGGTGCCGAGCCCAATCAATCCGCCGAGCGGGTGTGCCTTTCACCCGCGCTGCCCACTCGCGGTCGAGCAGTGTCGCATCGAAGTGCCGCCATTGGTGCCGATGGCAGACGGGCGCGTCGTGGCCTGTCACGTGCGCGTTCCGGCCACTGGCATCCCGGTCCTACCGGCTGCAGCGGACGATCATCGCCTGCTCATATAGCTTAGCCTCATCCGGTGCCAATGCATCGAAAAACAATTAGAGCAGTGATACTGATGCACTTGAAACATAGGGAAACATGGATTCTCACGAAGATGGCCACCCTGCGATCCCGCGGGATGGTGGCTTTGATACGGTAGGTTCACTCGAAACGAACGTTGCAGACAGTTTCACGATGGCGGCAGCCGGCGACCTTCTTTACGCGCGGCCCGTAATAAAAGGCTATCACCCAGGCCTTGGCGATGTTCTCAGGATATTCCACGGGGCTGACGTGACGTTCGGCATGGAAACCAACATCCGCCCACCGCGACTGGCTGGTTGAGCGCTGCCGCAGTCAGGCCATCGCTCAACCATGTTCGTGTCATGGACGATCTCAGGGGTCGCCCAAGGGGCAAAGCAGTGCGCAACGCATTACCAGCCAGTGTCAGGCTCCTGCGAAAATGCTTGGCGATCTCAGCCCTGTCTGGATCAGTCCCGAAGTGCGTCACGGAAACTTTCATTTCAAACTTAACTGATCTGTGTGCTTCGCATTTCAGCAGCTGACGCACTTTGCCGCAAACCTGTCTCCCTCACACGTCATATTCCTAGAAGAGAAACAATCTCGTTGAGCAAAGCGCGAGCAGCGACAGCAGAAGCGTCTTAGCGCCTCGACTTTAAGCGGCGGCCGCCCAACGGGAATTTGTTTAACACAAAACGGGAGACGAAACATGTGGGAGTTTGCCAAGATGGATGAGCAAGGATGAAGATTGCGCTCGGACCCCGGCCCGTCAGGCTAGTGGAGAATGTGTGGATCCCGCTTTCCGATGGAACCCGTCTGGCTGCAAAGATCTGGCAGCCGGAGGATGCGGCATCCTGCCCCGTCCCAGCAATTGTCGACTACATTCCTTACCGCAAACGTGATGGCACGGTTCTGAGGGACGAACCGATGTATCGCTATTTCGCTGCGCATGGCTACGCGAGCATCCGTCTAGACATCCGGGGTACCGGCGATTCCGAGGGTCTGTTCGAGGATGAATACGTCAAGCAGGAACAGGACGACGCTGTTGAGGCCATCGAATGGATAACGCGACAGGTCTGGTGCAACGGCAGTGTGGGAATGATAGGCAAATCGTGGGGTGGGTTCAGCGCCTTGCAAGTAGCGGCGTGCCGGCCCAAGGGTCTTAAGGCGATTATCACGACCTGCTCGACCGACGATCGCTACGCCGATGATGCCCACTATATGGGGGGATGTGTCCTCAACGATACGTTGGTTTGGGGCACGCACTGTTTCGTGCTCATGGCGCAGTCGCCCGATCCCGATATTGTCGGAGAGGAGCGCTGGCACGCGATGTGGACGGAGCGGCTGGAAAATGCACGGCCGACATTGATTGATTGGCTCACTCATCAGCGCCGAGATGATTTCTGGAAGCATGGCTCGGTCTGCGAGGACTACGGTACAATTGATTGCGCGGTTTTCGCGGTCGGTGGATGGGCGGATGGCTATTCCAACGCCGTGTTCCGGCTTCTCGAAAAGCTTAAGGGGCCACGTAAAGGGCTGATTGGGCCTTGGGGTCATACATACCCTCATGAGGGTGTCCCCGGTCCCGCCATCGGATTCCTGCAGGAATGCCTACGCTGGTGGGACTACTGGTTGAAGGACAAAGATACCGGCATCATGCAGGAACCAATGCTGCGTAGCTGGATGCTGGACTGGGCGGAGCCCGCAGCGCATTATGATGTGCGGCCCGGGCATTGGGTCGCGGACCCGAGCTGGCCGTCTCTGCATGTAACATCACGGGTGTTCCAGCTGGGGACCGGCAGGTTGTCCGAGCAGGCGCTGCCGCAGGCGACTCTCGAAATCAGTTCGCCTGAGACCGTCGGGATTGCGGGTGGCGAGTGGAGCCCCTATGGAATGGGAGGACTTGGTCCGGAGATGCCGCTGGATCAGCGGTGGGACGATGGCGGCTCCCTGATCTTTGACAGCGAGCGCCTGACGGAAGCCACGCCGATCCTGGGCGCGTCTGTCGTTGATTTGGAGATCACTTGCGACAAGCCGACCGCGATGCTCGCGGCGCGTCTTTCCGATGTCAGCCCGTCCGGTGAAGTAACCCGGGTCACCTACGGATTGCTCAACCTGTCGCACCGCAGCAGCCACGAAGATCTGCAGCCGATGGAAGCTGGAAAATCATACCGTATCCGCCTCGCGATGAACGAGGTCGGCTATACTTTTCCGCCGGGTCACCGGATCCGGCTGTCCGTTTCCACCGCCTATTGGCCGATCGCATTTCCCGCCCCGGAGCGCGCCACATTGATGCTACAGGCGGAAGCAAGCCGTCTGCATCTTCCGATCCGAATGCCTCAACCGAGTGACGCGGAGTTGGCAGCCTTTGACGCGCCCGAGGGTTCTCCGCCCATAGAGACAACGGTGCTGAAATCCGGCAACGTCGAGCGTTTTGTACGCATGGACGTATTGCCGAAGCACGTCACCCTCACGGTTAAGCGCGACGATGGCTCCGTTCGTCTCGACCCCATTGGCGCCGTCGTTGGCCTCAAAGAGCACAAAATCTATACGGTCGCCGAAAACGATCCGACGACAGCCCGCACGGAAGTCTACTGCCGCTATGAGCTGGGCCGCGAAGCCTGGCAGACAGCGGTGGAGGGGCGGACAGTCATGACTACTACCCAGTCAACCTTCCACCTGCAGATCGATTTCAACGCTTTCGAAAAAGGCGAGCGCATCTTCGAGAGATCATGGTCGAAGAAGATTCCTCGTGATCTCGTCTGAATCGGGGAGAAAACGGCGCTCGCTCCGAAGGGAATCACCCAACAAAATGGACGAATTCGATGATGTAATATCGTAGACACTGTAAGCCGCGGGCCTTTCTCAAGGCCGATGCCGCGCTTGGGCCGGTATTGTCAGTGCCAGCATGCCCTTGTCCCAAGCCATCTGGATCGCCGAAGGCAAGGTACCGAAGGCGCGCCGATGCGGACCCCGGAAGTTCGATCAAGGCTTCCGGTTAAAATAATATCAGTATGAGCTCGCGGCGCTCGGCCGCTTGAGAACCGACAGGCCCCGGTCTTGGACGCGCCCGAGCGTCTTGACCAGGCGGCCACAGCGCCCGTCACTTAGCGGAATCGTTGCCGCTTTTTGCGAAATGCGCAATGATGCCGCTGTTCAAGAGTATTTTTCCAGACCGAATTTAGGGCGTTCGACCAGAACGACCCCGCCATTTAAAAGTCCCAAAGGAAGTCATCCCCGCTCGGCGCGAAACTAGTCACCTGGAACTGAAGTTCATTTCATTATAGGGTTGTGCTCGCGACTGAAGAAGGAGCGAGACGATGGCCAATACGACGGGGCGGCCGATTTCGCCGCTGGTGTTGAGTGCGGATGAGCGGGCCTATCTTGAGCGTCAGGTTCGCCGGCGTCGTGTGGCGCGGTCGATGTCTGAACGATGCCGGATCATTCTGCGGTGCGCAGATGGCCTTGCCAGCAAGTCCGTGGCAGCCGAGCTCGGCGTTCATGAGCATACCGTCGGCAAGTGGCGGCGGCGCTTTTTGAAGGAGCGCGTTGACGGCCTGCTGGATGAAGCGCGCCCTGGCAGGCCGCGCACGATCGATGACGATCAGGTCGCTGCCGTGATCGAGCGCACGCTGCGATCGACCCCGGCGGACGCCACCCACTGGTCGATCCGCTCCATGGGCAATGCCACTGGCTTTTCGCACACGACGATCCGCAGGATCTGGACCGCGTTCGGCTTGCAGCCGCATCGCTCGCAGACGTTCAAGCTTTCCAGCGATCCGCTGTTCGTCGATAAAGTCCGCGATATCGTCGGCCTCTACCTGTCACCGCCCAACAGGGCGCTGGTTCTCAGCGTCGATGAGAAGAGCCAGATCCAGGCGCTCGATCGCGAACAGCCCGTCCTGCCGATGATGCCCGGCATTCCCGAGCGCCGGACCCATAGCTATGTCCGTCACGGCACCACTTCCTTGTTCGCAGCCCTCGATATCGCCTCGGGCTTCGTGATCGGCAAATGCTACAAGCGCCACCGCGCGGCCGAGTTTCTCGACTTCCTCAAGCAGATCGACGCCAATGTCCCGCAAGGTCTCGATGTCCACATCATCATGGACAACTATGCCACGCATAAGACGGCGGCGATCCGGACCTGGCTGGCGCGGCGGCCCCACTATCATGTGCATTTCACGCCGACGTCGGCCTCCTGGATCAACCAGGTCGAACGCTGGTTCGCCGAGCTTACCCGCAAGCAGCTACGGCGCGGCGTTCACACCTCCACCAGCCAGCTCGAAGCCGATATCCGCACCTTCATCGAGCGGCACAACGAAAAACCCAAACCATACAAATGGACCAGGTCCGCCGACGAGATCCTCTCATCAGTCAAACGCTTCTGCCAAAAAACAGAGCAGACCTTATGTGGCGAACTTTAGATTCACGTGACTAGGCGCTGCTCGACTATCTCGCACGCGGCTGGCTCGAGGGCGCCAGCTCATGAAGGAGCAGCAGTGGCAAATCGAACTCTCGGTGGCGCACTCGTCCGTTGCCGGCCTTGGTGATGCCGCCGCGCCTGATTGTCTCGCCGCTCGAGCGCTCGCCAGGAACAAGACCGAGATAGGGCCATGAGTTGGCGCGGGCTCTCGAACCGTTTCACGTCGCCGACCTCCGTGACGAATGTCACGGCGACGAAGATCGACGCCACGCAATGTCTGCAGCGCCCGCACGATCGGCGCCAGCGACCAGGCCGCCGTAAGCAACTTTTCAATCGTGCGCTCCAGCCGTTCGACCCGCTCTTTCGAGATGCGCACCGCCTCGACCATCTTCTGGAGCGCGATCTGATGTGCCGGGTGATCGAACCGCTGCTCCTGGAACCAGCACAGACGGCGCATCGGCCAGCCCTTCTTGCGTGGATAGACGCGGCCGTGCTTGAGCATAAAGGCGGCCACCTGCTGGCGATGGACCCGCAGCGTCTCGACCACGGCCGCTCGCGGCGAACCAGATCGCGCTGGCCTCATGTCCTTCATCGGGAACCCATACCGCCGTCAGTTCGCCGGCGCGCTTCAGCCGGCCAGCGAAAGAGCATCCCGGGGTTCGTCTCCACCCGGTCGCCTGGCTTCCTCGGGATCAGCGACGGAGCGACGACGGTGCATTTGTGGCCAAACGAACGGATCGGCCGATAGAGACCATAGCCGGTCGGGGCCGGCCTCGTAACAGAAAGCATACAATCCAAACCTGCCGGCGATCCGCTGAATGACCCGGCGCATGCTTGCGGCCGACGCATCAACTTCGCCGAAAAAGCGAACTCTTTCTCTCGGCCGGCATCCGAAATCGCAAAGGCGTTCCTCAGCTTCGCGACTCGATTCCGACAAATGCTTCCCGACAGTCTGCTCCACGGCTCGTCCTCCTGTGATGTGGATCACCTCGGACCGCCCGAGGAAACCTCGGACGCGCAGTGTAGGGCGTGCCAACTCACCGGTAGAGGCGGGCATACGGTCTTACCTGCGCTGGTGCGGGGAGTAAGTGCCGCAGACCATTCCTATTCGCCAGGGGTCGGAAATGGTGTGATCGACCAATCGATCGAGTCGAAGGCGCGCTGAATTATCGCCTCGGTCCGAGCGACGCTTGGTGAAGCGGCGATGACATGTCCGATCCAGTCTCGGTAATCGCCTTTCCTGACGACCGGCGTCTTGGGTTCAACATAGAATTTGACCTCGGCTACACCTGGTACGGCAGCCGCCCGAGTGTCGCCGCTGATCCAATCAAGGATGCCATCGTGATCAGGAACGAGGATCCGCGCGGCTGCAGTGTGCGAATGCCTTCTGTGCAAATCGCATTCGTCGCCGATGGCAAGCTTGATATGCTCGGAAATGAGATCAACACCGTAAGCCAGCTGAACCAGTTCAGGATCGGGCGTGCCAGCAAGACGTGGATTGACTTCAATGACGACCGGGCCACGCTTCGTCCACCGGAATTCAATGTTCGTTGGTCCCCAGCCAAGGTCGAGAGCCCGCAAACAGTCCAGCGAGACATCGGCGATACGTTTGTATTCGTTATCATTCAGCGGGGCCGGAAAGGTGAATTCACGAAAGACGAAATCGGGTGGGGGGCCGAACTCAGCGGCACCAATCGCAATGACCTCATTTCCCATTATGTCAGCTTCGTAGTAAGGACCTTGTGCGAATTCTTCGACCAGTATCCTCGGCGCAGACGGCCATACATGCTTGCCGCCCAATAGGTAGGTCGTATGTTCGGCTAATTCGTCGACGTTGCGGCACAATCGGACACCGCAGCTGCCGCTGCCTACGGCTGGCTTGACAATGACCGGTAGGCCGATCTCCGCGGCAGAGGTTTCAACCTCCGCCGCATTCGCTGCCAAGCGATAAGCAGGTACTGGAACGCCGGCGCCCGCAAGAAGCTGACGTTGAGCGAACTTGTCGCAGCATCGTTCGATCGCTGTGGGGTTCGGTCCTGGTAGATCGAAATGCCGGCAGAGCTTGCCAGCCGTCACACAGGCCGACTCGTCGGCGCGCGAAAAGCCGATAATACCAGCAATGTCATGTGGCGCGCATAGTCGGGAACATTCGCGGATAAGCGAATCGAGATTGTCTGTATCGACACGGATTGCCTCACTTCCTTCCGCAGCAAGATAGTCGTACTGAGCTGGATCAGACGACAGGGTTATTGGATGAAGACCAAGACGTTGGGCCGCTTGGACGTATTGAAGACCCATACGCGTGTGACCTTCAACCAGAATGAGCGCTCTTCTTGCCACTGTTGACTCCGATGCTGCGTGCGGTGCGGGGCGGTCTGAACGTAATCGGCATTATCTGTGCCTGACCTCAGACTTTGCAGTTAAGTATCATTGTCGACCGGATGTGGTTGCAAAGATTCTGTAAATTTAGCTGAAGGCTTTGTGGCGACGTTTTGGTGCCGGCCGGGTGGCAGGGAGCCTCTTGACGAATTTTCGGAGGGTTCCGATGTTCGAAGGACGCCAGTTGGAGCGGCCAGTGATACTGCTTTCGCGTGATCCAATACCTGTTGCACAATCTCGGGCCTGCGTGAGCCCGAAGAGATGATGCTGAGAGGTTGGTTCTGCGGCAATCCTGACTGCGGTGACCCGTATGAATTAGTCGCAGAGGCAAGCGGGCAGGGCGGCTTGGCGCTGGACGATGCCTCGAATGACACGGCGTAGGTTCCATTCGCGCAAGCTTGTCTGGATGAAGTGCTCGGTCTTGCCGTTGGTGCGCAGCGCGTAAGGCTGCGCACGTGACTGATGCCCGTTCGGCGAGCGTCTTGCGAACCCGTTGGTTCTTGTAGCCCGATCCTTTGTCGTCATCACGCGTTCGACCCTGACGCTGCCGCTCGAAGAAGAGGGATGGGCAGATGCCATGGGCGGGTAGATGGCGCCCTGCTCTTTGGCAGAGTGGAGTTGTTCACCAACCACTCTGGAGACGACAATGCCTATTGGTAGCTGACCGACCCGGAGAGCCAACCGCCATCCGCACTGGTCTCGGTGCAATTTTCATTTCGTTGGAATCTAGCCGATCGAACTGCGCTGTCGCCGGGCAATGGAAAAAAGATGTCGAAGTACGTGGTGCGCGGCAGCAATGTCGGAATCGGGTGCGGCATGGCTTGGAACCGTATTCTGGGTCCATCGGATGGTTCAGAACGAGGATGTCGAAAAAGCCAGGGACTGTCGGATATTTTGTGCCTGAGGCCCGTTTTCCGTCATTGGCTGACGAACCTTTCGCCGAAGACGACGGCGAACTGGGTTTTGGCCTCGAACCACTCCGCGGCGGTCGTTTCCAATCATCGGCGGCGTGGTTCAGGACCAGATATAACAGTTTCATTGCGGCGTCGTCATTGGGGAAATGGCCTCGGGTGCAAACGGCGCGGCGCAGTTTCCAGTTCAGCGCCTCGAACGCGTTCGTAACCGGTATGATCATGACGGTGCCATCCGGTCCGCGCTGGAGATACGAGATTTTCGGCGTATGGTGCGACCATCCGGGACAGGGGCACCGGGAGCACGCCAAGTGCGGGCAGGCCGATCCATTCGATGAGCTGCGAGCTCGCGTTAGTAGCTGGCCGCCCCTGCGACCTGCCCGGTTGCGCCGAGAGCGCGGATCCGTAGGTGTCGCGTCGCCCGCCGGCTCCCGACCGTCTGAGGAGAGGAGCCGATGAGACGTGTGATTGGAATGGACATCCACCGCACCTTTGCGGAGGTGGTGGTTTGGGAAGACGGCCGGCTGCGTCATCACGGACGGGTCGACATGACCCGCTCGGGACTGGAAGGGTTCGGCCGCAGTCTGGGCAAGAAGGACGAGGTCGTTCTCGAGGCGACCGGCAATGCTATGGCGGTGGTGCGGGTGCTGTCGCCTTTCGTCGGCCGGGTGATTGTCGCCAACCCGATGCAGGTGAAGGCGATCGCCCACGCGAGGATCAAGACCGACAAGATCGATGCTGGCGTTCTGGCGCAGCTGCAGGCCAGTGGCTTTTTGCCGGAAGTGTGGGTTCCGGACGAGCGCACCGAGCGTCTTCGCCGCCTTGTCGCCCGGCGCAATCAGGTCGTATGGCACCGCACGCGGGTGAAGAACGAGGTGCACGACATCCTGCTAGCGCATCTGGTGCCGAAGTGCCCGCATGCCGATCTGTTCAACAATCGCGGCCGGGCCTGGCTCGAGCGTCAGGTGCTCCCCGACGATGAGCGGGCCGCCATCGCTCGCCACATTCGCGAGATTGATCGCCTGGCCGAGGACTTGGCAGACCTTGATGCTCCATGGTCAAGGGGCCCAATTCCGACGGAGAGGATCGCCGCCCATGACGCGCGAGCGCAAGGTGCTAACCAACGGCGGATTCGGCACGTCAATCGCACTAAAGGGTCGTTGTTCGCGCAAGTCATTACCGGCTACCCGCCCCACGATGACGCTTTGCAGAACGCCGCACACAACTGTGACGCCAACTGACATCTGGTCAGCCGTTTGTCAGGTCCACGACACAGGCCTGTTTAGCCAACTCTATATTTTGAGTCCGGCCAAATAGCTGAAGAAAATCACAAAAATGGCTTCTTCGCCTCGTTCGGCCACTTGGCACGAGTTTTGAAGCCTTCGGTGCGAGGCGGCATCAGGTGCCGACCGGCGCCGCCGATGACCATGTGCCTCTACATGGAGAAAACTGTGATGAATACCCTCGACCAACGGGCAGCACTTGAGCAAGCCGCGCGAACTCGCATCAAGGATTCCCACGCCCTCGACGGGGACGCCGGTCGCTTGGCCCATTTCTATCGCGGATGGGCCAGTTCCTACGATCTGCATGTGGGTTGCAATGGGTACTGCGCGCCGATGATCGTGGCGGAACTGGCAGCCGCCGTGCAGACGGCCTATTTGGCCAGGCATCGAGCAGCGATCGAAATCCTGGACGCTGGCTGCGGAACAGGCCTCGTCGGCGTGGAACTGGAAAGCCTCGGGTTCCGGTTGATCGACGGGTTCGATCTCTCCGAAGAGATGGTTGAAAAGGCACGGCAAACCCACGTCTACCGCCATGTCCTTGGCGATGTCGATCTTAACAGGCTTTCCTCGGAATACTTCAGTGCAGGCTATCATATTACGGTCTGCTGCGGTGTCTTCACGCTCGGACATGTCGGACCAGATGGGCTGCGCGAACTGGCTCGCGTCACGCGCCCGAATGGATTCGTAATCGCAAGCGTGCGCAAGAGCTATGCGGAGGCCACGTCCTTTGAAGACCAGGTGGGGCGCTTGCAGGATGAGGACGTCCTTATACCGGTACAGTGTCTAAGGAACGGCAGATACGCCGGCGAGGAGGACGCGCACTACTGGGTCTTTCAGGTGCCCGAGAAGGTCAGCGCGCCAACGGCGGAGTAACCACGATACCGCATATCTCGCTGACGACAACCTGGCAGCCGATCAAGTCGACACGAAGAGCGCTAGCGCCTACGCATGCCCTGCCAGAAGTTCGGGTTCTTCCACATCGTTGAGCATGGCACCACGAAAGAACGCATCGCACTAGCTATCCAGGCTTCCCGACGACTCTTCATACTGCCAGTCAAATAAGAAAATGCCCAAATACTTGAGCTCCAACGTCAGAGGAAGGTGTACTTATGCCTAAAGATCTCGTAGCCAGATTGGACGACAAACTGCGCGCGAAACGCGAAAGCTTTGACAAAATTCCCATGGTTGATATAGCGCCGCTTCTCGATGGCAGCGACAAGCAGAGAGTGGCCAAGGAGATACGTTGGGCGTTGTCGAACACGGGGTTCATGTATGTGAAGAACCATGGCGTTCCGCAGGATTTCGTGGATTCTGTGTTCGATGTCAGCCGCAGGTTCTTTGATCTTCCCATGTCGCAGAAGATGGCAATGCATATTAGCAAATCCGATGTGGCACTCCGTGGATACATTGAGCCGTTCGGGGAGAACACTGATCCGGGCAAGACGAAAGACCTGAAGGAGTGCTTTGACCTCGGACCTGAACGTTCGATGTTGGAGGGTCCGTTTTTTGGCCCCAACCAGTGGCCCTCAAGTCTGCCCGAGTGTCGGGAACTGGCATACGGATATCATCAAAAGATGGTGGGCCTCGCGAAAAAACTCTTGCAGGGAATTGCGCTCAGTCTGGATCTGTCGGAAAGTTATTTCGAGAACCTCATGCAGAACCCGATCAGCATTCAACGACTGCTTCATTACCCGCCGCAGAGCGGTTATATTAGCGAAGACATCATTGGAATTGGCGCCCACACGGATTACGGCAATTTGACCATCCTGGCACAGGACGACGTGGGTGGCCTTCAGGTCATGAACAGAGATGGCGATTGGGTACAGGGCACGCCGATCCGGGGCACTTTTATAATAAATATCGGCGATCTGATTCAGCGGCTTACCAACGATACCTACCTGGCGAACATACACCGCGTGGTGAATACCTCAGGGCGCGAGCGATACTCAATCCCTTTCTTTATCGACGGTGATTTCGATGCGATCGTTGCGCCTTTGGCCTCATGTGTCACGGATAGCAACCCGCGGCGCTACAAGCCGGTGACTTGTGGCGAATACAAACTTGAGCGTTTCGAAGCAATTTTCGCTCACTTGGCCAAAGCGTGAGAGAGCGGACAGGCACCAACTCACGTGACACTGCTTGCCGCGCTTCATTGTGGAGAGTTACAATGATTCAAAATTTCCGTGGCGAGCCCGTCCGCAATCAGGCGGGGCTTTCGAAGCCGCCCGGGGGCGGATTTCAGAAAACTCTATGTGTGAGTGCGTGTTTCAGTAAATCCCGGACCACCTTTTCCGGTAAGTCCCGGACACCGTTGGAGTGCACCCCCAGACTGAGACAAGGAAAATAGCGGACACCTCCCGTGTTAAGCTATGCAGCCTTTTCCGTCCGTCGCCCGCGCGAATGCTTCTGTTCGTATTCCTCTGGACTGAGGTAGTCGAGCGCCGAATGCAGGCGCTGCGTATTGTAAACGGTCTCTATGAAAGCGCCGATGTGCTTGCGGGCATCATCTGCATCCTTATAGGCGAGACCTTGCACCTCTTCCTGTTTCAGGGTTTTCATGAAGCTCTCCGCCTTCGCATTGTCGTAAGGATTGCCGACACGGCTCATGCTTGCCTGGATACCGTGTAGATGCAGAAGTTCGGAGTAGGCCCCGCAAGCGTATTGAACCCCGCGGTCGGAATGATGAATGAGGCTCCCGGGTACGGGCTGGCGATCAGCGATGGCCATCTCGAGAGCTTCGATGGCAAGGCTTGCTCTAAGATGCGTATCCAGCGCCCATCCGACAACCTTGCGGCTGAACGCGTCAAGGACAACGGCAAGGAAGGCAAACTCCTCAGCCAGATGCAGGAAGGTGATATCGGCAACCCATAGCTGGTTTACGCTATTGAGGATCATTCCCCTCGCGAGGTTCGGCACGACTTGCCAACCATGCCTGGAGTTGGTCGTCACAGGAACAAAGGGGCTGGCGCGCAGGCACAACAGATTGTCTTCACGCATGATCCGCAGAACGCATTTGTGATTGACTTGCCACCCCTCGCGCCGAAGCAGGGCGCCAATCCGGCGGTAGCCGTAGTGTGTGTTGCCGAGAGCCAGCTTCTGAATGAGATCGCGCAAACCCGTCTCGGCTCGACGAGGGGCTGAATCCAGCCAGTGACGGTAATAGCTCGCGCGGCTGACACCAGCGAGCCAGCACATTCTGTCGATGTTGAATTCGCCTTGCGACAGGCCGGTCATCATCTTTTCGATGACTTTGAAGATGCCGTTTCGCCAGGAGCGCTGCTCCGACGCTGATCTTCCTCGAAGTGCCGCAAGGCTTCGCGAAAAAAATCGAGATCGAGCTGCTGCTGCCCGACCTTCTGCTCCAGTTCCCTGATCCGGCGCCTGGCCTTGGTCAGTGCCTTTTCCTGAGGTGCCGGCACATCGACTGCACTCTGCAGCTGTGTGGTCCCGTCAACTCCTGCTGTCGATCTGGCCGGCCGGCCGCGCCGACGTGACTTCAGATTACCATGAAGCCTGAGATGATCACGCCACTCGTAAAGTCGTTGGCGACTGATACCAACCTCATCTGCCAACTTGCTGACGATTTCGCCCGCCTCCATGCGCCGGAGAAGCTCCAGCTTTTGGTCATCATCAATAACTCTTTGCCGTCCGGCCATGCCCCAGTTTCCTCTCCTTGCGGGGAAACTGTCCGCTATTTTCCTTGTCTCAGTCTGGGGGTGCACTCCACAACTGTCCGCGACTTAGCGGAATCGTTGTCCGGTTCTTGCGAAATGCGCAGGTGAGAGACAATACTGTCAGGCACAGCGGACGGGGGCGCGGTATCGAGAACGGTTAGGACCTTCGAGCGCAAGGACTTCAAGGATCGGGTGTCCCGCGCGAACAAGTGATGATTTGTCGCTCCATCGAACTGCTCGTGTTGCGGCTCGGCCAGTCTGCTAGGCCATAATCCGGACTTCTCGCCCAACAATCCACCGTTTCGTGGCTGACCTCCATCATGATGCGAAGCGGCGGAAGGTGCGGTTGAAGGGGCGGCTGCGCCCTTGCCCGCTACTAGGAAGCTGAGGTCATTTGCTCTTGTGCGAGTGGTGGAACAGAGAGACTGATGTGGCATCCGAGGTCGTGGAGCCTGCGCACCAAGCGTCGGATGGTGTTGTCGCGATGGCGCCGATCGAAGTGCTGCGGACCGAGGTCGTGGTAAGGCACGCCGTCGCGGAGCATGAAGTAGGCGGCGGTGAGCATCGAAGCGGCGACGGCCAGGATGGCCTTCTTTGCCCCGCGCCGTGCCTTCAGGCGCAAGAATTGGGCATGCAGATAGCTGGCCTTGACCCGCACCGCCGCCCAGGCGGCGGTAACCAGCGTGGTCTTCACCCAAGTGCAGCTCTCGCGCACGCGCGTGGAGCGGCGCTTGCCAGCGCTCTCGTCGTTGCGCGGACACAGGCCGGCCCAAGAGATGAGGTGGCCGGCGGTAGGGAAGCGCGCCATGTCGACGCCGATCTCCGCCACGACGACCTGGGCGACGAGGTCACTGATCCCCGGCATGGTCGTCAGCAGGCGGGCACGCTCGCGGATCGGCGCCAAGGCTTTTCCCACGGCGGCATCCACCTCGGCCAGCGCCCGTTCGAGGTCGGCGATGAGGTCCAGGTGCAGCTTGAGCATCATACTGTGGTGCGCGGTCACCCGGCCACGCAATGCCTCTATCAGCTCGGGTCGCTTGCGCCGCGCTGTTCCCCGCGCCAGATCGGTCAGCCGCTCGGGATCGCTGTCGCCGCCGATGATCGCCCAAAGTATCGCTCTGCCGGAGGCGGTCAGCACGTCGGACAGCACGCTGCCGAGCTTGATGTTGGCGTCCTCCAGGACCTTCTGGATGCGCAGCGCGTGCTGGGCGATCTCGCGCACGAGTTGCTTGCGGGTGCGTGTCAGATCGCGCAGTTCCTGGATTGCTGCCGGCGGCACGAAGCTTGCCCAGATCAGCCCGTGCGCCAGGAGATCGGCGATCCACATGGCGTCGTTGACGTCGGTCTTGCGGCCGGGGACGTTCTTGATGTGCTGGGCATTGGCCAGGATCAGCGCGAAGTCGTCCTCCAGAATGTGCCAGACCGGCCGCCAGTAGATACCCGTCGCCTCCATAGCGACATGCGTGCAGCCATGCGACCTCAGCCACTCGGACAATTCCAGCAGCTCTCGCGTCGTCATGGCAAAACTGCGAGTCGATAGAACACGTCCATGATTTCTCCTCCTTTGCGGTGCGACGCCGGGAAGAACCCTCGTTGTCGAAGTCTACTAGTCGCGATCACGGGCATCGCTGCCCGCCGTCAACAATTCGGGGTGCTCGCAGGGTTCCAGGTCCAACTACTGAACGGGCTCGAAGCACCAAACCGATGCCGACCTCGGTCCCGGCGCCGCGTCCAATCCTACCGCACAACAGTGCGGGTCGACCACAGGCCAGCTTCATCCTTCGGGGTCGGGCCTGTCCGATGGTGAACTACTGAGGTTTACGCGGCATGTGCGCCCTACCGACGCGTACGAGAGCTATGCTGGAATTGGGGTGACGAGGCTAATCAAGCGGCGCTCGATGGGGAAACGTAGAACGCCAGGGACGCATTCTGATCTTTGGTCAGGCAGGCTATCGCCTTGGCATATTTAGCGTCATAGTTTCGACGACGCCAATTGCCATCTCGGCCGAGGCCCGGGTTGGAAGCGAGATAGATCTCGCGCAGAACCCTTCATGCCGGCCTGCACCGATTTCGGCACCTTGTTGAGAACGTTGGCTGTCTCATGCACCCAGCATCGCTGGTGTTTGGTGCCAGGAAGGAGCTCCTCGAGCGCCTTCCAGAAGCCAAGCGCGCCGTCGCTCGCGGCAAAGTCGGAGCGCCAAGCTGGTCGATGGCGCCGGTCGTGGCGGCCTGTCAGGCGCTTCGCGGTGTCTCCTTCATCGTTGCCGATCGTTCTCAGCGAAGTCGGCAATGTCCGCCGCTTCGACAAGCCACGCCGGCAGATGCCCTCGGAACGGTCCACACTGTGAACTGGGGTGGGCTGACGCTGGCCGGCAATCGCCCCGCGCGCCGTGTCCTGGTGGAGGGCGCCTGGGTCATCGCCATCCCGCCCAGGTGACGGAGTCCATTCGCGTCCGACTCGAGGGCCTGCCGAAGGTCGTGCGTGAGATCGCCCGGAAGGCGCAGACCCGACTGTGCGCCCGGTAACTAACCGCAAGCAGCGCGGGCTCAGCAAACCGAGACCTTCGCATTCCTGGGATTTACGTTCATCTGCGAAAAATCCCGCTAAGGGCGCTACCTCATTAAAAGGAAGACCCGCGGCGACCGCATGCGGGCGAAGCTCAAGGACATCGAGGTGGAGCTACGGCGGCGCATGCATTGGCCGACCCCGCAGGGGAAATGGCTGGGGCAGATCGTGACAGGCCACTTCGCCTACTACGCGGTTCCAACGAACAGCCGGCCGCTCTTTACGTTCCGGCACCATGTGATCGGTTATAGCGACGCATGCTTCAGCGACGGAGCCAGCGAGATGACGAAGCTGGCCGGTGACTGGCTCCCCACGCCGCGTAGACGAGCGGTTCGCCGTCGAACACCCAAGGTAGGAGCCGAGTGCCCTAATTGGGCTCGCTCGAGTCTGTGCGGGTGGCGCAAGGAAACCTGCGTCCCTACCGCGAAAGAGTATGCTCGACCGTCGTCTCAAGGGTTCATACCGTCCCCGTGCTGTCCATCAACGGCAAACGTACCGTGGGCAAAGACATGGGGGGAAAGATCATCTACCCCGCTTGACAATACAAGACCTAGCCGTTCGCGGCCTGCACCCGCGGTGCACGAGGTCTTGTATCGAGGCGAAAACCGCCTCGACCCGCCGTCGGTTACCAACTCGGCCGCCGACGCAGCATCGATCCTGTCATTTTGTCGTTCGCTCAAATTGAACGTGGATTGTCCGAGCCTCCGCACAGCCAGGTTGGGAGGAGCAGATCCTAACTGGTCCACTCAGCGAATGCCACATCAGTCGGTCCGATTCCACTTATCGTTCGTTCCGGCTTTAGCGTTGCGCCCCGCGTAGGACAATCTTGTGGTTCACGACCGAACACGGAGACATCGGGTTCGACAAGCGCTCGGACTGATGCCGAAAGCTTGCCGAAAACACTTCGCGAAATGCGAGGCCGATGCGAAGCCACAGGCGATCGCGATCTCGACAATCGGCAACTCTGTCTGCTCGATGAGGCGTTTGGCGCGGGCCAGCCTCAAATCCAGGTAGTAGCGCATGGGAGATGACGAAACCGAGCGCTCGAAAAGCCGTTCGATGTGACGCTGTGAGCGGCCAACGCATTTTGCAATGTCGCGGAGGGGCAGCGGGTCCTCAATATGCTCCTCCATGATGCGAATGACTTGTGCCAGCGGCTTGCAGATGCGGACTTCGCCAGCATTGACGGTCGATTGCCTGTCAGAGGCGGAGCGCCAATGCCCGGCAGTCGTATGTCGGCAGACGTCCAACGCGATGTCTCTGCCAAGGCGTTCGCTAATCAGCTCCATAACGAGGTCGAAGGACGCGAATTCTCCTGCGCAAGTCACGAGGTGAGTATCACGAACGAACAGTCGGTCTGTCACCTGGAGGCGGCGGCCAAACTTTTCAGAGAGGGCGGCCCGCTTGTCCCAATGGATTGTACATGTTGTATCGTCTAGCATCCCGCTTTCCGCCAGGAGCCAGGTTGCGGTGCCTAACGCCGCGATTGTAACCCCGTACCGCCTGCAAAGGCGAAGAACATTGATGAGGGAGGGCGACGTGTGTTGCTCGACCCGCTCCCCAGCACAGACAACGACCATATTGGGTCCCTTGCCAGCCTGCACGCTTTGTCCCGCCCTCGTAAAATCGCTGCTGACCGACAGGCTGAAACCGCTTGCACATTCAACCGCATTGCCATCTTTGCTCGCAATCGTCCATTCGAAGAACGACCGGCCGGAGACGGAATTGGCAAGGCGAAGGGGATCAACAAACGATGAAAGGCTGAGTTGTGAAAATCCGGGAAGCGCCATGATGGCCAGTCGATACTCGTTGTCACACGAGTTGACCGCCTGCCGGCCGGGGGTCCATCCCACGATGCGCGAGCGGTCTCCCGCTGAGAATGGCGCATTCATAAGGTCATACATCCTCATTGACGGTGATCAACATCACGCGGCCGCATTGGCACCAGCGCATTGCGGGGTGGTGCCGCAGCCTTCAACTATTGGAGTTGTGCTTGCGCTTCATGAAATCCTTGGCGGTCTCCACCGCCACGGCCGCGTCGCGGCAGTAGGCGTCGGCGCCCACGGCCTTGCCGAATTCCTCGTTGAGCGGCGCGCCGCCGACCAGCACGACATAGTCGTCGCGAATGCCCTTTTCCTTCATCGTGTCGATGACGACCTTCATGTAGGGCATGGTCGTGGTCAGAAGCGCCGACATGCCGATAATGTCGGGCTGGTGCTGCTCGATCGCGTCGAGATATTTTTCGACCGGATTGTTGATGCCCAGGTCGATGACGTCGAAGCCCGCGCCCTCCATCATCATGCCGACCAGGTTCTTGCCGATGTCGTGGATGTCGCCCTTGACCGTGCCGATCACCATCTTGCCCTGCTTCGGCGCGCCGGTGGCGACGAGCAGCGGGCGCAGGATGAACATGCCGGCCTTCATCGCATTGGCCGAGAGCAGCACTTCGGGAACGAACAGGATGCCGTCGCGAAAATCCTCGCCGACGATGCGCATGCCTTCGACCAGCGCTTCGGTCAGCACCTTGTAGGGCTCCCAGCGGCGCTCCAGAAGGATGTTGGTGCCTTCCTCGATCTCTTCCTTCAGGCCGTCATAAAGGTCGTCGTGCATCTGCTGCACGAGCTCGTCGTCGGAAAGTTCGGAAAGGATGATCTCATCGTCGGACATGTCGGGTCTCGGTGCGTAGTTCAAAGGAGGTCGGTACCCCATGCTCGATAGGGCACCGACCAGGCTTCAGGTGGAACATTGGGAGTTTGATCAAGCTGCCGACCAGACGTTTTGCACATCCTCGATGGGCCGGATGCCATACCGCGGCTTTCTTTCGGCCTGCCGTGCAGTAACCACCAAAGACGGGCCTCCGCGGCGCCTGATTGCGAGAGCGTCAGTGTCCATCTTAGCCTCACCCCGCGGCGGTGAAACAATCAGCCGCAGCCATCCAAATACAAACGTGGCTTGGCCAACTGGTAAAGCCCACCTTGCTTGATCACACTGATGATAGGGAGCAGCGAAGGCCCTGAGAATTCGTAAAAGTTTGCGCTGGCCTTAAGCCCAATTTATATCTAGGTCGTTCGTGCGCACGTTGCGGCGAGGGCCAAGTCGGATCAAAGGCGCAGTTCTTCGGACTGGGCGAGGAACCAGTCCACCAACACCTTGCACCTCTTGTTCTTGCTAACATCGTCGCTGGCTAACAGAAAGAAGGCGCGGTCAGTCTTGATCTGAGTCGAGATGGGCCGAACCAGCAGACGGTTGTTAAGCAGGTGCTGGGCGGTCAAGGACCATCCCAAGGCGATTCCTTCACCAGCCAGAGCCGCTTGAAGCGTCAGCTGGTAGTCGTTGAAGACGATGTTTGGTCTGATCTCGCTGGCATCTCCGTCTGCAAGATCGACCCATTCTGGCCAGCCCATTCGCTTGCGAAAGGCATCGGAAGAATGAATGAGCTGGTGGTGAATCAGCTCCTCGACGGTCTGTGGAGCGGGGTGCGACAGAAGATAAACGGGAGAACAGACGGGGAAAATGATCTCGTCGCATACGAACCAGCTGTTGGTCCTATCAAAATCCCGTGGCCGCACCCAGACGGTCACGTCAACCTCGTGGTCGGGCTCGATGTCTCGATCGGTGGCGACAACCTTGATCTTAACGTCCGGATGCTCTTCCTGGAAATGGTAGAGCTGAGGCGCCAGCCAATGTGCCGCAAGAGATGTCGACGCCGCGAAAGTGATGTACTTGGTTCCTCGGTCGGAGATCGTCTCTAGTCGCAGTTCTAGACGGCGGAAGCTGGTGCGCACCTCGTCATAGAGCTGCCTGCCAGCCTCGGTCAGCTGCACTCCTCGATTATCTCGGGCAAACAGTGCGGTCCCGCAATGCTTTTCGAACATTTTGATCGAATGCGAGACACTCGGCTGTGTCACGTTGAGTTCGCTGGCCGCGCCTTTGAAACTCAGTGTGCGGGCCGCCGCTTCGAAGACAAAAAGCGAGTGCGTCGATGGTACCAGGTTGCGAAGCTTCGACATGAAGCAGGTCTATATCAGGTACGATCTTTTCCGTCTACCGAGCCTCCCACCGAATGGGCTATGTAGGCATCGACAAGACAGGCGGCGCCGTTACAGGCCGCCCATATTCAGCGAGTTGGCAGTGAATACGTTCAATCAAATTGTCGCGAAAAAGCGCATTGTCGTTGCGCCGCCTCATCCCGAGCCCACAATGTCAGGCTGGTACACCACGTCGGGACCGGAGCTGCGCCTGGTGCGGCAAGGAGGCGACGTCCCATGCGACTGCCTGGTCATTGGCGGCGGCTGGATGGGGCTTCACGCGGCCCGTCGATTTGCCGAACTAAATCCCCAGTCTTCGGTGATCCTGGTGGACGCTGCCCGCATTGGAAATAATGCATCCGGACGCTGCATGGGTTTCGTCATCGACCTTGCCCACAACCCTCGCAAGCGCGATTTTGTCGAAGACATCAAGGGGAACAAGGAGGAGCTGTTCGTTAATCTAGACGGGATTGCTTATATCCGCAGCGCCGTAGAGGAACATGGAGTAGATTGCGACTGGGACCCGCAGGGTAAATACCATAGCGCGGCCACGTCACACGGTATGGCAGACCTGCACCGCTTTTCGGAGGCGCTCGACAAGCTTGGGCAGAACTACAGCTGGGTTGAGACCCCGGAAATCCAGGCGATCACCGGCAGCAAGCACTACATCAAAGCCTTGCACCACCCCGGCACTGTCTTGGTCCAGCCTGCGAAGTATCTCAAGAACGCCGTAAAGAGCCTGCCCGCGAACGTTACCATCCATGAAAACACCCCCATTGTGGCGGCACAGTTCGGCGCGCCAAAGCACATCTGCGAAACGCCCACTGGAACAATCAGGGCCTCGAAGGTCATCATCTGCGCGTCAGGTTATCTGACGAAGTTTGGCTTCTTCGAGAGCCGCGCCATACCGCTCTACACTTTCGCGAGCATGACTCGACAGCTCACGCAGAGCGAGGTCTCCCAACTGGGCAGCAAGCGAGCCTATGGGCTGATTCCGGCCGACAGCTTTGGGACGACGGTGCGACGCACGATCGACGACCGTCTTTTTCTTAGAAATGTTTACTCGTACGCGAGGAATTTCAAGACAACGGAACAAGATGTCCTAAGGGCGCGAACCCAGCAGCAGGTAGCATTCGACCGTCGCTGGCCTGGGCTTTCTTCAATTGGCTTTGAGGCCAGTTGGGGTGGTCTGCTCACCCTCGCGCAAAATGGCGGAATGGTCTTCGGCGAGTTGGCGAAGAATGTCTATGGTGCCGCATTCTGCAATGGAACTGGCGTTGCTCGAGGGGCCGCGTTTGGCAAGGCCGTCGCCGAACTAGCCACGGGGCAATCTTCGGCTGTCATCGAAATTCTGAGGGCGCGGGCCAGTCCAAGCAGGACATACCCGAGACTTCTCACATCAATTGGCGTCCGGTTCGTCACGGCACTCCGTTTCAAGCGAGCGGGCGCCGAAGTCTAGCAATAAGAGGAACGGTAATGGCGGACCTGAAGGGCATCAATCTTGCAATGCAGACCCCGTTCGACGGAAACGGGGCTATCGACTACGGCCTCTTCGAGGAGTTGATCGAGAAATACATATCAGCGGGAGTTCATGGCCTGGTTCTTGGGGCCGGCACAGGGCAGCACCCTTACCTGACGGAATCTGAATGTAATCGACTCTACGAGCGAGGGGCGAAGCGCATCGCAGGCCGATGCAATGTTGTCTGCCAGACCTCCGCCCTCAACGTGGAGGAAGTCATGCGGCGTTCGCGGCAAGCTGAATCGGTCGGCGCGGACGCGCTGATGATTCTGCCACCCTATCTGGAAGGTCCATCAGACGAAGATGGCATCTTCAACTTCTACAAGGAAATTGACGCGGCGGTCGGCGTGGACATTGTCGGATACAACATCCCGCAGGCTACCGGCATCTCGGTCTCGCCACGGCTTTTGAATCGACTCAGCGGTCTTAACAATTTCAATTACATCAAGGACAGTGCCGGCGACTTCACCGTGCATCAGGAGTACCTGCAGACGAGAGGCACTGTGCTCAATGGCTGCGATACGACTACCATCTATGCGCTGATGGCTGGCGCGCGCGGCGTTATCTGGGGCGCAGCAAATTACATGCCCGGTGAGGCTGTCGAACTGTACAATCTTGTAGCGGCCAAGGATCACGAGCGGGCGCTGGTACTTTGGCAGCGCATGCTGCCCTCGTTGCTTTTCATCTGGCGGGCACCCTATACGCCGTCTGTTCTCAGAGCTGCGCAGCTGCGCGGATTCGGAACCGGCAACGTCCGCAAGCCACTGGCAAAGCTCTCGTCGGAGCAGGAGGTGGCACTCCGCGCCGCGATTGCACCGCTGTTTAAGGTCGCTTCCTAGCCGTCGCTTAATCTAAGAGGATCCTATGCGGATTGTCCTTGTTGGTTCGACCCGGGTGATTGGGTCGGCCGTGGCGGCCGAACTTAGTAAGCGGCACGATGTTGTAGCGGTCGGACGAACGAGCGGCTCGTTTCACGTCGACATCGCCGACCCGGACCACCTATTCGACAAGGTAGGTGCATTTGATGCATTGGTCTGCACGGCAGGTGCGGTGCACTACCTCCCCTGGACCAATTCACGAATGAACAGTTCGAAATAGGGCTGCGTAGTAAGCTGATGGGGCAGGTTAATCTCGTCATGAGGGGGTCTCATGCGCGTCGGTGACAATGGGTAATTTACATTGACTTCCGGTTTGACCAACGAAGATCCGATCCGGCAGGGAAGCTCCGCCGCCCTGTCAATGGCGCCTTGGACGGCTTTATAAGGAGCGCGGCGATCGAGCTTAAACGGGTTTGCGGATCAATCTGGTTAGTCCGACTCTCGTACAGGAATCGGTTCACCTCTACGGCGACTTCTTTCCCGGCGCCGGGACGATGCCGGTGAGAGAGGTGGCGCTCGGCTACGTCAAGAGCTTCAAGGGCGGTCAGACGGGCCGGGTCTACCGCATGGGATGGATCAGAGACGCCTGATCTCGCCAGCAATGGCATCGCGCTACCGGAACACCGGGGAATGCCAGCAAACTCTATATCGACGGAAAGTGGGGCTCGCCATTACAGGGCGGTACGTTCGATGTGACCAACCCCGCAACGGAGGAGGTCGTTCATAAGGCGTCGGTCGGGACAGCGGATGACATTGATGCGGCCGTAAAAGCCGCGCGCGGCGCCTTCGACCTCGATGGCTGGCCGAAGCTCTCGGGTCGCCAACGAGCGGGATATCTCCGCAACTCCGGGAAAGGCAGAGGGACCTCGCCCGGAGGGAGTGATCGACAATTGAAGGCCTTCCCGGAAGCGGATTGGGATATAAGCGATGCTGCCGGCTGCTTCGAATTCTATGCCGATCTGGCCGATCGGCTCGATAACCCCGGAGGAGACGATCGCTCTGGATGCGCTTTACCTCGAAGGCGGTACGCGAGCCGGTCGGAGTCGCGGGTGCGATCATTCCTTGGAACTATCCGTTCCTGATGGCCGCGTGGAAGGTTGCACCCGTGCTGGCTGCTGGATGCTCCATGGTGCTGAAGCCTTCCGAACTGACGTCGTTCACCGAGTTGGAGTTAGGCGCCATCGTCGATGAGGCCGGTTTGCCGTCAGGCGTGCTCAAAATCGTCACCGGCTTGGGTGCGCAGGCGGCGGTCAGGCGCTTATCGATCATCCGGACGTCGACAAGCTGGCCTTCGCCGGGCAGGACCGTCTACACGCAGATGCTGAACCGGCGCGGCGGCATCGAGAGCGAACCTGGCAGCCTCGCGCCTTTGGGACGCCAGTATGCCATTCCGACTATCGTCCCTTTTTAGGTTTCCTCGTCCTCGGCCGACTACACTTTGACCTTTTGGGGGGAGCCTTTTGCGGCGCCGCACAAAGAGTGCCGTAACAAACCTTCTCACCCTTGTAGTTGGCGACCTGCAGCAGATTCGGTAGAAGGTGCTGTTTCAGTCCGTCCGGGATGAGACTCCGGACCGTCCAAGGACTTCAGTGCCAGCTCGATCAGCTCGATCGCCCGATCTTTGTTGCCGCTCTCGTGATAGTACCGGGCGACCGCCGGATAAGGCAGGAACTTACAGCGGTCGCTCTCCGGGGGATTGAGTGCCAGGATGTGTTCGGACAGCTGTTTTCCCATCGCGAAGCGCTCAGCAGACGGAAAGTGCGAATGGTCAAAGTTTAGAGAGAAGAGTTGGTCTAGCGCCACAATCATCCAATACTCGGAGTTTCTGTCGATCGCGTCGCGAACGAATTGGCGCATGACCGGCAAGCCGGCCCGTATGTCGTGCATTCTGTGAAGCAGCAGATGCACGTGAGTCCGGCGGAAATTGAGGTTGTCCGGCATCAAGGCGATGCCCTCTTCGATCACCGAGAGCGCGGTCTTCCAATCCTCTGTCTCCACCGCCGCCCAATATCTCTCATTGATCGACTTCTTCAACGCTTGTTCGCGCGCTTCGGGTTGGTCGCGGGCGATCCGCTCCGTATCAGCGGACTTTCCTTGATGGCTGGCGCGCCAGCTGCCTGTGGAGTCGAACGCCATCCGATAGTTCAGATTCGAGAACTTTTCGGTCAACCAAGCGTCCAGCTTGCTTCGGGCCTCATCGGTCGTGGGAGCGCGTTTACTAGCCGCGACTCCGACGATCTCAACTCCGCTGTGCCTGTATTTCTCCTGCAGCTGCATCAGATAAGGCATCCCGTCCACACATGGTCCGCACCAACTTGCCCAAAATTCGACGATGTACACTTTGCCGGGCTCGAAGCTGGTGAGCGGCTCGCCACCCAGCCAGGTTTCCACTTGAATCGAAGGCGCCGGCGACTCCATCCGCAATACCATGCTAATTTCCAAAGCTATGCCAAGGTTGCGCGACTTCATGAGCGAGCTTGTTTCCTACTCAGAGACGGGAGGGCAGGAGAGAGCATCGCTCGTCGAGCGTCACCCTCACTCAGTGTTGCCGCACATCAATTAGCAAAGCCCGTGCCAACGCGCTCAGCGCGCAGCAAGCGCCTGTTTGCTTTGAAAACCTCCACACTTCCCAGATGTCGATTGTAACCTGACAGTGCCAATGCTTGTTCTGAACCTTACATGTTTTCTGCCGCTGTCCTTGGGCTTTGGACACGCACCAGGCGCTTCGCCGTCCACAAAAGCGTGGCCACGGGCAACGCAACATGTATTCGGGTTGAGGGACGAGCAGATGGACCGGTGAAGATGCGGTCTGCTCGCCCCTACCGGCTACGGGCGATGATAACGTGATTGGTCCCATAGATCGCCGCCACTCAGGCAGACCACAACCGTCCCAGCGTTCGGCTAGGCCGCGTCGATCAGTTTGTCCCGGCTGATCGTAGTGCGAAATGTGAGCGTTCTCGTCGAGGTACCGTGCGTCGCCGATCGAGGAGCGGCTGCACCAGCCAGAACTCGCCGGAGAGGTTAAACTCGCCAACGCGCCGTTCTTTGAAAGGCGCGTCAGCTCAAAGGCCGCGCCTCGTGGCGGCAGGGGGGCAGGTGCGAGGTCTGGTCGATGAAAACACGATACGGCTCCAGCAATCGCTCGCCATGCCGCCCATCTTGGCCGGCACAAGCCCGTCGCCTGATGGCGTTGAAACCCATTTCGCCACCAACAAAAACCGCAACGCCGAACCGCTCACCAACCGAACGGCTGCTCTCACCGGCCGACACCTCCCAACCACACGCTCACGAAATCATTGGGAAGAGGTCGGATCATCAGATGCTGGCCTTTAATCCAGCCACATCTTGAAGTATCGGACAGAAGGGTCGATTCGATTCAGTCAAACAGTGAACCGCTCTAGATCGACGGGATTCACGAAACCATCTGCATCTTTTGAGTCAACACCATCATGCAACCCGGTCGATATGGCCGGCTCGCACTTCGGACATTTCCAAGTGCTAAAGAGCGCCAAAAAATTTTAAAAAATCCTATTTTTCTCGGAAGCTGTCCGGGGTTTGTTAAGGTATGGTGCGTAGAATCCCGACACGAGTATCGGATGATCGCGAGGCAACTTGGAGAAGCCTCCAGCTGCACCTTGGCAATTTTCCGATGAACATAGACATACTGAGACCCCGATGCACTCGAACTCCGAGGTAGCGTAGTTCCAGGTTACTTCGATACCAGAGGAGATCTGCTCAATAGCGACGAAGTCATAAGCTCCGAAGCGATTAGGCACAATCGCTAGATTTGGATCACAAGAATGATTCACAATGACAGCCGGCTTCTCAAAGAGAGCATGGACATTCCAGTCCAATTGAAACGAGTTCGTCGTCCGAATCCGTTCCATGCGCTCAATTAGCCCAATGATAACAATCTCCCCCGGCAGGAAATCGCGAGCAGCGAATGCCCCGCGCCCCCTATCGCCACCCGTGTTGAGCACTCTTACGTTACGGGCATTGAGTTGCCTTGCGCAGGCGACATCCTCCGTCAAAATAGATAAGCATTCGTTTATGTGTGGAGTCGACATGGCCGATTTCTTTCCTTCCGGAGCGATGCTTTACTTTGAGTAGAGATACACAGCGAATTTTCGCCGTGTTTGGGGAGCGTCATTCGCTCGAATCCCAAAGAGCGCCGCGGCTATCTACGAGATAGTGGATTTGCTGATACCCCTTGCCGTTGAAGGCGATCTGACACAAACGTGACATTTAGTTATCCTTCCTTCGTTCCATCCATCGCGGCCGCCCGCTACATGAATGCCGGTCGGGCGGTTCTCGCCGCCCCACACCAAAGGACGTCAAAAATCGTGCCAATTTCACTGAGCGAGCCGAGAAACGAATTTTGTGATTGCCTTTCGGCTATTTGGTCTTAAGGCAAAATAAGGTTGGCTAAACAAAGCGCGTGTAGCGGATCCGACAGACCTGACACGAAATGTCGATGGCGCTGCTGGAGACCGCTGTGCATCGACCTCGGAGGCCGGAAGACGTAGGGCAGCGAGTCTGAGGGTTAGTTTCAGCGTGCCGTCTATGCTTCGCACAATTGAGCACGAGTTATGTACCTGCCGTTTTTGCGGGTGCATTAATTGACAAGTTTGGTTCACGGTCTACCCATATGGGCGGTCGACACCACTCGCCTTCGCGCCAATGGATCGCGTGCCGATATCCAGGACCGGGACGGCGCACCGGCTGCCCTCAAGACCATTCTCAAACGCCGGCCGTGGCTGCGATACGTCTTCGCCGACGGCGGCTATGCCGGGCCGAAGCTTGAGGGCGCGCTGCAAGTCGGCACGTTCAGCCTGGAGATCGTCAAGCGGACGGACAAAGCCAAAGGCTTCGAGGTTCTGCCGCGCCGCTGGGTCGTGGAGCGTAAATTCGCATGGCTCGGGCGATGGCGCAGGCTGGCCAAGGACTGGGAGAAATCCATCGCTTCCGCAGAAGCCCGGATATATGTCGCCCTTATCCGCCTGCTCACACGACGGCTGCCGGCGGTGCTCCCCCGGTTCTCATACCCACCGCCACTGGGTCGGGCAATCCTTGCCACGTAATGAGCCTCCGCTGTCGACCCAGGTATAAACTGGGTTTAATGCCAGCGAAGCCTTTTGCGAGTTCTCAGGAGAATTGCTGGCCCCTATGATCAGCATCAATGAACAGGGACCGCATCCCGTATCGCGGCCCGAAAAAAGTTCTGTTGGCGGGACCTTTTGTGCCCCTCTGGGAAGACGCGATGATGAATACTAACGTTCCCGTACTTCGACGCCGCGGAGGACGCGCGTCGGTCGTAGCTGCCAGGGAAGCAGGGAAGAGGCCTCGCGTCTCAACCGTCAAGTACGGCATTCGACCTGTGGAAGCCGTCACTGCTGAGCAGCTTGAGCGCATTCACCAGGCTTCGCTGGCGATCCTGCGCGAGATCGGGATCGAATTCAGGGATGAAACGGCGATCCAGCAATGGAAGGAGGCTGGAGCCGACGTCCAAGGCCAACGCGTGCGCCTCGATGGCGAGATGCTGATGCATCTCATCTCCAAGGCCCCATCCCGCTTTGAAATGACATCTCGCGATCCGTCGCAGCGTTTTGAGATCGCGCCAGACACGATGACCTTCAGCGCCATGCAAGGCGCGCCAAACATCCGCGATCTTCAGGGCGTGCGACGCGCATCCACGATCGAGGATCTGCGGAATATGAACCGGCTGACCCAGATGCTGCCCGGGTTCCATATCGCCGGCGGGTTCACCTGCGAGCCGACCGATATCGCTGTTCCATGGCGCCATCTGCACATCAACCATTCGAGCCTGGTGGAGACGGACATGCCCTTCTTCGGTCTGACGACCGGGAAGCAGCGTGCCGAGGACTCGATCGCCATGAGTCAGATCGTCCACGGCAAGGGATTCATGGATCAGAACGCGGTGATGCTCGGTCACGTGTCCGGAAACTCGCCTCTTGTCTGGGATGCGACCATGCTGGAAGGGCTTCGGGCATTCGTCGAGGCGAACCAGGTCGTCCTGCTGTCTCCATTTGTGCTCGGCGCCGCCAACACTCCCGCCGACATCCCCGCCACGATCGCTCAGGTGAACGCCGAGACTCTCGCCGCCCTCGCTTATACTCAGCTTGTCGCGCCTGGTGCAAAGATGATCTACGGTCAGTATTCGGTCTCAGTGTCGATGCGCAGCGGCGCTCCGATGTCCGGCATGCCCGAAGTCACGCTCATCAACGCGGTCATCGGCCAACTGGCGAGGCGGTACGGTGTGCCGTGGCGAACCACTGCGTCTCAATCCTCCGCCAAAACCTTCGATGCTCAGTCCGGCTATGAATCAGCGGTGGCCTACATGTCAGGCGCGAGTGCCTGCGCGAATCTGATGATGCATGCGGGCGGCTGGGATGAGGCCGGTCTTGTGTGCTGCATGGCGAAGTTCGTCGCGGATGCGGAACAGAACCTGCTGATCGAGAAATACGCTCGGGGCATTTCCTTCGAACATTTCGACGACGCTCTCGAGGCCGTTCGGCGCATCGGTCCAGGCGGCCACTATCTAGGAGATTCCTTCACGCTCAAGCGCTTCAAGGACGCATTCATTGCGCCGGAGATCCTCGATTACCTGAGCTACGAGCAGTGGAAGGTCAAAGGTTCCAAGGACATGGCGCAGCGCTGCCGTGAGAAGGCGAAATCGATAATTGCGAGCTACGAGCAGCCGCCGATGGATCCCGCCGTGCGCGAGGAACTCGATGCGTTTGTGGCACAACGTCAGGAGGAAATTTCGCCAAGCCTTGTCTAAGTCTCGGCCACCACGAGCCCATGAGATCACTGAACCGGGAAGACTAAAAAGGGAGAAGAAGATGGGCTTTTCAAAAGCGACGGGGAGGCTGTCGATCATCCTTTGCTGACGGCAAGTCCTTTACATGCTCACGTATCAAGATTGACGCCGAAAGCCTCAGTAATAGATCTCGATATTGCGTCTTTGTGCGAACGCGATCGGGTGGTATTCGAGACGCAGATTCTGCCTGGGCCGCGGGCCGATCTGCTGGATCACCAGCCCGGCCGCCAGCGAGCCGAGGTCGCCGAAATCCTGGAGGCTGCGCGCACTCGCCGTCCGGCGTCACGAAGATCATTGAACGGGCGGTGGCCGGCTCGCCCGGAGCGGCTTGGTGTCGAAGGCCACCCTGGGCATGGATGTCGTGGGTGTAGATCTCGCCGAGCGCGTCGTTGGATAGGTGACCGACCAGTGTCATCATTGGTCAGCATCCAAGCCACTTAGAAGACCGAGCACTCGTCCTACGGATTTGTCATTTGGCGTTCTCCGCAGACGTTTCAGGTGTCGCCGAATTTATGTTGTTGCTGAGCATTCCTAGCGGTTTGGATTTGCTAAGAGTCTATGATTTTTTTGAAGGATCTGTTGCAACGCCTGCACGCGGAGCGAGTTGACGGCCTGCTGGATGAAGCGCGACCTGGCAGACCGTCGCATCTACACGTCATTGTAGCGCGCTGCCGACGGATCGCGGGATTGACCTCGGAGCAATGGCGAAGGACATGCAAATTGTCTTTGAGACATTTCTGGAAAAGCTGTCGGAAAGCGTCGATGAGGCGGATTTGCGAGACGCCATGGCTGGTACGCCGCGTGCTTTGATCTGCTCACCTTTGCCTATCTGTCCTTGCCGCCGCAGCGTTCAGGCAAGCCCAAGCTGATCTCGAACTATCCGGCTCGCTGGACCGCGCACTACCTGCAAAACCGCTATCAGAAGATCGATCCGGTCATCATGCGTGCGCGTTGTGGCGGATGCCCGTTTCGGTGGGGATCGGATATACGCGACGGTGTGACATCGCAGGTTCAGCGGAGGCTGTTCGACGAAGCGGCCGAGTTCAGCATCCGCTGTGGTTTGACGATCCCGATTGTCGATCGCCGCGGCTCGGTGACAGCGATGACTTTTGCCGCTGATGAGCCCAATCCGGCATTTCTCCGGGTCGCCGAACGGTATGAACAAGCTCTTCAGCTCATGGCGACCTGCTTTCACATTCACGTTCGCCGCAAGCTGTCCGGAAATCGCATGGTGGACGGCGTTTTGCTGACGCCGCGTGAATATGAGTGCCTGCAATGGGCCGCGCGCGGCAAGTCCGCGTCCGACATCGGCTGCATCTTGGGCATCGCGCCGCGCACCGCCGCCTTCCATCTGGACAATGCCAAGAAGAAGCTCGGCGTGCGCACGATCACCCAGGCGGCCGCGCGACTAGGCTTAGGCTAGCCGACGCCAGATCTGGAATCCACTGACAAGCCATTTCTGCTTGCATAGGTGCACAGGCTGTTTCGGCGGGCGCATTCGCCTCCAATGGCAGGGTCATTCCTGCGAGGAGGCCCTCATGATCCAGCTGATCGCACCGGGTTGGTACAACGACTGACGAACTGCATGAAATGCACCGTCTGTGATACCGCGTTTTCCCGGAGCGGCTCGGCTGGGACGTACGGACGAATGGCGGGTACGAGATCGATTCCTTGATGCGCTCAAGCCGCATTATCTGGTCTTGCGCGGCTGCGACGGCCATGTCGACGGGTGCGTCCGAGTGCTTCCGTCGAACGGGCCGACGATGCTTCGCGACACCTTTCCGGTGCTGTTGGAGGGCAAGACGGCGCCCGCGGAACCGAGCGTCTGGGAAAACAGCCGTTTCGCCCTTGATCTTCCGCCATCCGCCCCGAAATGAGCTGGCGGAATTGCCCTCGGCGCTTACGACCTCTTCGCCGGCATGATCGAGTTCGGCCTGTCGCGCTCTCTCAGCCGAATTGTCACCGTCACCGATCTTCGCATGGAGAGGATCCTGCCGGCTGGCCGCTTGTGCGGATCGGCGAACCGCACACAATCGGCACCACCCGCGCCGTGGCCGGATATCTCGACGTCTCCACCGAGAGGCTGGAGGCTGTTCGATGGAACGGCGGTTTTCATGGCCCGTGCTGTGGGCGCCGATGGCCTGCAGGGCCGCCTGATGTCTGGTCGTTGCCTCCGCACTGCAGGTGGGGCCTGGGTCATGAGCGTGGTAGAATGCAGCGCCGCCGACTGGCCGGATTGGTGGGATACGAGCTCGTACGGCTACACCGCTCATCTGACCCGGCGCGACTGGGCCTGGGAGTTCTTGCGGCGCAATGCGGCATTCCGGCATGATCTGGCCCAGGCACTGGAGCGGGCCGAATGGCTGGAAAGTCGGTCGTCGCTGGACATCATTGCTTCGCGCGTTGACCTGGCGCGCCGGGGCGTTCTGTTTCGCGGACTCCCTCGGGCGTGATGCGGCCGTATTCTGGTGTCCACGCCGGTGCGCATACGCCTTGCCGGCTGTCGCGGAACAGGTGTCCTCATCGTCGGCGACGCCGCCGTTCGATCTGAGGGCGCTGCCATGCCGTGCAACGGTCCTGCTGGCGGGCGACGGGCACCAACATGTTCTGTTGCGGCGTGCCGAGCAGCACGTCCAACCTGTCATGTCTTGCGCTAGCGTTTTGCTGCCCGTCCGACTTCATATCAATGCAATCTGGCCCGCCGAACAGTTGAAACACCGGCTATAGGGACTCGAATGTCTCAACAGTCTTACGGCGTACGGGCGACTGCCGCGAACCTTATTTCCGTCGGAAGCGCGTGGTCGCCGCCTCCGCTTCGTCCTCCAGGCGCTCGACGGTTCGCTTGCGGGGCTTCACATTGGGAAATCGCCGAAACGCTGGTCGGCGAACCACGGGTCCAGGCCGACTGGACAGATCCTCACGATCATCTGCGTGACCGCATCCGCCGCGCCATTCACCGCGGCCATGCGCTGATGAATGGTGGATACAGGGCGTTGGTTGCTAAAGCGCGACGGAACGCATTGCCATTTCGTCAGCTGGCGAACAAGTCCTTGTAGCCAGCAGTCACCATCCAGTTCGCACGGTCGAGATGACTGCGAAGAGCCTTCCGGGCGCGCTCCGGTTCGCGTGCCGGATCGATGCCGAGGATCAGATGGGCCATTTCCTCTTCAGTGGCGTTGTCGGCGGAAGCATCGAGCAGCTGCATATAGGTCGTGAAATGCTCCTTGTCGTAGGCCGTGAGGCCGTCCGACCAGGGGATTTCTTCTATGATTTCAGGCTTCATGACGGACTTTAAACCTTTTCGGGTTTCCAGCGCATGTAGGGCGGTTCGGTGGTGATCCGCACAAAGGGCTCTGTCGAGCGGTCCTCTATAGCGAATAGGAACGATCATTCCTAGAACGATAGTTCCCGTTCAGGTCCCTATCTCGCTGTGGATCTCAAGGAGATCATGGCGATCAATATGCGTCGTTTGCGCGCAAGAAGAGCTAGCTGCGCGCGCTGAGCTTAGCATGCGCTACGTGGGCTCGATCGAACGCGCCCGTGTTTCCGCGAGCGTAAGCGTGCTCGGGCGGTTGGCGGCCGCACTGAACGCTGATCCCTGCGATTTGATCAGGCCGCCGCAGAAATAGGTGCAGTGTTCGCGGTCCGGTCGCCCGAAACTGATCGTTAGCGAACTCGAGCCGCAGCTGACCGGCGCCCGCGCGCCTGGCGGCGCGCCGGATGCTCGTGAGCCGAGCCCGCTTTTCTTCGCCAGGCTCAGGCGGTCTCGGCCATCCGGCTTCGCGAACCGGAGCGCGGCACCGTGCCGTGGGCAAGCCGTGGGGCAGGGCGAATGCCGACCTTGGGCTCCCGAGCAATGCAGCCACCGGTTGCTCTATTACGGCATCAACATTCCTGATCCTGTGGGGTGCGGTCATCGAGCGTGGTCACCCCAGCCAGAACTGGCTGACCTTCCGGCAGGCGCTTGCCCTCGGCGATGACACCTTTGACCTCCATCAGCTTCGACGCCTTCAGGCCTGTTTCGTGATGAGCGGACTGGCTGCAATAGTCGTTTGGCGCTCCAAGCATGCCACCTGGTTGGAAAACGCTGCGCCAGATCGGGAACTCGTTAAATTCTGCAATGTAGTCTCGTGGACGCTCTCTATGTTGATGCGCCATACTCCGGCATATCCCGGCGCGGTTTACCCGTTTGCGGTCGTGCGCTGACAGTTGCCTTCCTAGCTGTCGCGAGGGTTCGCAGCCTCCGCCCAGCCGCGGTCTTCAGATGAACAGAGTCGAAACAACCGTTCCAGAGATTTGAGCAAGCCCTTGGGCATCGTTGCAATCGGTCTTGGGCCGGACTGTAACCTCATATGGAAGACGATATCTGGCCGGTAAGGGCGCCCAAGGCTGGTGGCGTTTCAAACCTCGCCGGTCGCTGCAGCCCGTATTTCACAGGCCAACGTATTTTGGCGCAAACTCTCGTCCCTGGTTACTATAATTCGCAAAACGTCGCCGCCCGATTAGTCGTTAGAGTCCGTTTGGGAATTGGTTCCATGGCCGATCCTACCGTGCAAGATGCTTCCCATGGCGACGTGGATCATGGCTTCGGAGCCGTCGCTGCGCTGTTCGTAGTCGCGCATCGGATGGGCGGGGCAATAACGCCAGTCCAGGAAATGGAAAGGAGGTGATTCACATGGCGAACAAGGAAGTTACGAGCGCGAAGGCGGCTTCGGCGGCTGCGAAGGTGCTCAGCAACCCCAACTCGAGCAAGGCTGCCAAGACTGCAGCAGCATCGGCTCTCACGCAACGTCCCAACAAGAAGTAGGGCGGACTTCATGGCGGGCCGGAGGTCTTCGGCCCGCCACCCTCAAGTGCGATCGGCTCAAGGGAGGCCAACGATGATTTACGCGATCAACTACGACCTCAAGCGACCGGGTCAGAATTACGAGGCGCTTCATGAAGCCATCAAGAACTGCGGTGATTGGTGGCACTATTTGGGTTCGACGTGGCTCGTTGATAGCGCGCTGAATGCGCAAGGCGTCTGGAGCCGTCTCGAACAGAGTATCGACGAGAGCGACTCCTTCCTCGTGATCGGCGTGACCAGTGACTATCAGGGTTGGCTGCCTCAGGAGGCTTGGGATTGGATCGATAGCCGCAGTGCAAAGCTGGCGGCATAAGGAGAGCCACTATGCGCGTCCAAGGTGCTGTCGTCGCGAACAAGGTCAGACCTTCGCTGTCGTGGTTACCCCCCAAGGCAGCACAAACCGCTCCGAAGCGGCGAAGACTATTCAAGGCTTTATGCCAGTCTTCGGCGTGGCTGTGGTTCGAGGGCTCAGGACAGCCACAGCTCCCGGCCTACTATGGTCCCGCGACACCGTGAAATTCATGTCAACAGTACCGTTGCACAGGACTCCGTGGGAGCGGATGCACGCGGCCGTTCCCGGTCATGCGGGCTTCGGTTCCGGCATCGGGATGAGCTTTGCGAGTTCCCTGAGGTTTTGGGCGGTGGCTGCGAGGTGGAACTCGTCGCGGGCGCCATTCGGTCCTCGTAGTCGGAGGCGGTCGAGCGTCCGCGCGCCCTCATGGATTGAGCGCAGGATCTTGCGGGCGGGTGCGTTCGGACAGCACCGGGGCTTCAGCGAACATCCGTCGCAGTCCAGCTTGCTGGCGCGATAGCGCATCATGCCGTTCTCATCGACGAGAGGGAGCGGCACCCGGTAAGCTTTCTGGCGCTGCCTGAGTTCCTTCCCGGCAGGGCAGATGTAGGCATCGGCCTTGTGATCGTAGGTGAAGTCGGCTCTGCTGAAGGTGCCGTCGTCGCGCTGTGACTTATCGACGACCGGAATATGCGGCTCGATCCCGCGCTCATGGACCAGCCAGGCGAGCATCTCGGCCGAGCCACAGGCGCTGTCGGCGGCCAACTCTGGCACATCGCCTTCCAGGCCCAGCCTGCAGAGATGGGGTAGGCGGGCGCCGGCTCGGCGTCGATTATGGGCCGCGGCTCACCCGCTGAACTTATTGAGGAGGAACTGATGGATTACTTCGCCGGTCTCGACGCATCGCTGGAAACCGTTAACATCTGTATTGTCGATCAGGACGGCAATGTCCTTGTTGAACGCAAGGTCGATGCCGAACCAGATGCGATCGGCACCGTGCTGCGAAGCTTCGGCCGCCCTTTCAAGCGTGTCGGACTTGAAGCTGGCCCGACCTCCTCCTGGCTCCATGGCGAGCTGTGTGCGGCGGGCTACCCGGCGATTTGCCTCGAGTGCCGGCACGTCAAGGCCGGTTTGAGCGCCATGCGCAACAAGACCGACCGCAATGATGCGCGAGGAATCGCGCAACTCGTTCGGCTTGGCTGGTGCCGACAGGTCTTCGTCAAGAGCGGCGAGGCACAGCGGGTGCGGATGCTGTTGGTCAATCGCGAGCAACTGCTCAACAAGCTGCAGGATGTCGAGAACTCGGTAAGAGGCTCACTGAAGGTCTTCGGGCTCCGGATCGGGCGCGTGACCAAAAGCTCGTTCGAAGCTCGTGTCCTGGAACTCATTGAGGCGGCTCCTAGTCTGCTGGCGACCACGGAGCCGATGCTGCGCGTCCGCCAGACGCTCCTTGAGGAGTTTGCCCGACTGGACCGCCTCGCGCAGCAATTAGCTCGGCGAGATCCGATCTGCCGGCGGCTGATGACGGTTCCTGGCGTCGGAGTGGTCGTCGCGCTCACCTATCGGACTGGTATCGACGCGCCGGAGCGCTTCGCGCGATCACGGAACGTTGGTGCCCACTTTGGACTGACGCCGCGGCGGTACAGCTCCGGCCAGACCGACTACGATGGTCGTATCAGTCGGTGCGGCGATGAGATGGTTCGAACCGCCCTCTATCAGGCGGCGAACGTCCTGCTGCATCACGGACGCTGGTCGGCGCTCCGCGCTTGGGCGATGCGGATCGCGAAGCGAAGCAGTGCAAAGGCGGCCAAGGTCGCCCTCGCCCGGAGGCTCTCGGTTATCATGCATCGCATGTGGGTCGACGGCACCGACTTCCATTGGTCAGCCGCTAAGTCGTCAACGGTCATGGCAGCTTAGGCAGAGGTCGAGGACTCATTCCACATCCGTATCCGCCTCCTCGGCGGTACCAGGCTATAGCGCGACGATCAGGATGAGACGCGCGCGACAATCTGGATGAGACTCTCAGAGCGCGGTCACGGGCAAATTATCATGCTGATTGTCGCTGGCAAGGCTTTCGTCGTTTTCTGATTGCCGCTCCGCGACAAGTTTGTGCGTATTTTTAATTGTCGCGTAGGAGGCGGGTCTGCCGCGCTGGCGTTTGGCCTCTACGGCAGATCTGCGCCGGTAGCTTTCGACATTCATCTCGAAGATCGTTGCGTGATGAACAAGCCGATCGACCGCGGCCAGGGTCATGGCGGGATCCGGAAAGACCCTGTTCCATTCTCCAAAGGGCTGATTGGCGGTGATCATGATGGAGCGCCGCTCATATCTTGCGCAGATGAGTTCGAAGAGCACGCTCGTTTCGGCTTGGTCCTTGGTCACGTAAGCCAGGTCGTCGAGGATGAGCAGATCGAACTTGTCGAGCTTTGCGATGGCGGATTCGAGCTGGAGCTCCCGCCGCGCGACCTGAAGCTTCTGGACGAGATCGGTCGTGCGGGTGAACAGCACACGCCAGCCGTTCTCGATTAGGGCGAGGCCGATGGCCGCGGCGAGATGGCTCTTTCCGCCGCCGGGCGGGCCAAACAACAGGATGTTGGCGCCCTTTGCGAGCCAGCTGTCGCCGGCGGCGATCGCCATCACCTGGGCCTTGGAGACCATCGGCACGGCGTCGAAGGCAAAGCTGTCGAGGGTCTTCCCGGGCGGCAGGTGCGCCTCGGCGAGGTGGCGTTCGATCCGGCGGTGCGCCCGCTCGGCCAGCTCATGCTCGGCGATGGCCGAGAGGAACCGGGCGGCGGGCCATCCCTCTCTGTCGGCCTGTTCGGCGAACTGCGGCCACAGCGTCTTGATTGTCGGCAGGCCGGAGCTCGTTGAGCATGATGCCGAGGCGTGCTTCATCGATGCAATGGGCTTGTCTCATGCGACCTCTCCCGCGCAGGCCGTCCCGATCAGGGCTTCATAGCCATTGAGCGATGCGAGTTGCACATGAGCAGTCGGCAACCGGGCCGGATCCGGGCCGAAGAGCGCTCTCAGGGCTGCCAGATCAGGCAGTTCGCCGGCGTCGAGCGTTCTGGCAAGCTCTTCAGCCAGTTCACGCTCGCAGCCACGATCATGAGCCAGCGCCAACAGTTCGACGGCAATCTTGCAAGCCTGTTTGTCAGGCAGTTGCTCGATGAGAACGTCGAAGGCTCTACGATATTCCAGCCGGGGAAAGAGCTTGTCGCGATAGACGAGATCCCGAAGCGCCATCGGCTTCTTGCGCAGGGAATGAATGACGTGCCGGTAGTTTGACGACTTGGTCGTGCCGGCCGTCGGCATGGCCGCGTCCTCGGGGCAACGTCATCAGATGCGTCCCGCCGATGAAGACCTCGAGGCGATCGTCGAACAGCCGGACGCGAAGCCGATGTCCGATCAGGCGGGAAGGCACAGTGTAGAAGACCTTGCGCAAGGTGAAGCCGCCCGTGCGCGACACCGTGACGACCACCTCTTCGAAGTCGGTGGTGCGGCGGTCGGGAAGTTCCTGCAAATGCGGGCGCTCAGCGTCAATGCGCTTGCCATGTGCGGCATTACGGCGGCTGACGATCTCATCGATGAAGGCGCGGTAGGAGCCGAGATCGTCGAAGTCCCTGGTGCCGCGCATCAGTAGCGCATCGCGGACCGCATTCTTGAGATGGCCGTGGGAGCTTTCGGTTGAGCCGTTCTCGTGCGCGACGCCCTTGTTGTTGCGCGTCGCCGTCATGCGATAATGGCCGCACAGTTCCTCGTAGCGATGCGTCAGATCGACCTTGGCGTCGGCATCAAGATTACGGAACGCGGCCGACAAGCTGTCGCTGCGATGATAAAGCGGCGAACCGCCGACCGACCACAGCGCGTTCTGCAGGCCCTCTGCCAGAGCGACGAAGCTTTCGCCGCCAAGGATGACATGGGCGTGCTCGAAGCCCGACCAGACCAGCCGGAAGTGATAGAGCAAATGGTCGAGCGGCTGGCCGGCGATCGTCACGCCGAGGCTGCCCATGTCGGTAAAATCCGACAGTCCGAGCCGACCGGGTTCGTGCGTCTGACGGAAGATCACTTCCTGCTCCTGACCGTGAACAGCCCGCCATGATCGGATACGCCGCTCAAGCGTGCGGCGAATACCTTCGGATAGTTCCGGATGACGCCGCAGCATCTCATTGTAAACGGCGACCACACGGATGCCGGGAGCGGCCTTGAGGAGCGGAACAACCTCAGCATCGAAGATATGCTCAAGAGGATCGGGGCGACGCCGGTCGCGCGGCGGCCTGCTCTGTGATGGAAGACGCACTTCCTTCTCAATGCGGTAAGCTGTCGCCCGGCTGATCGACGCTTTGGCGGCGGAGACCTCAATGGAATTGTTTTGTCGGTACTTCATAAAAAGCCTCGTCTGATGATCGGTTACATGGCGACCCGGCACAAAGGTGATTCTCCCTTCTCAGAAAATCACCCACGCTACCGGGCCAACCGCGATCATGAGACGCCGAAAATGCGCCGCGGCGGGAGTGTAACTCCGGTCGGGCTAGGCCCTCCCTCCGTCACACCCCCGCCGCCGAGTCTCATCCTGATTGACGCTGAGTCTCACCTTGATTGTCGCCGCGCAACCAGGCGCCCGGAAGGGTGCGAGGGCTGGACGAGATCGCATCGTTGGTTGCAACGGATCAACTTCTTGATTGAGTGCGCGGCAGAGCTTGGCCGTCCATCCCTTCTCAACCCATCCTGTCCGCCGGCGTCGTCGGACGCCGAGCACGCAAAGAAGCATGAAACCTTCCGGACGCCCTTCGATCGATTGAGGAGCCTGACAAAGGGAGTTGACACTCGATGCCCGCCTAACGAAACCACCGGTAGGCCAGGTTCAGATGCACCTCCTCGCACAGCCGCCGCTCCGAACGGATGCCGAAGCAATAGCCGATGATCAGCATCCGGATCATCAGTTCCGGGTCGATCGAGGGGCGGCCGATCTCGCTATAGAACGGCCGCAGATGCGTGCGGATGCCGGACAGGTCGACGAACCGATCAATCGACCGAAGCAGGTGATCAGCCGGCACGTGGCGCTCCAGGCTGAACTGGTAGAACAGCGCAACCTTACCGGGGAACATCTATGACCACCGCCACGCCGCTCGCTCGCTTCAGCGCTGTTGAGGGCGCGCTCGCGAGCGGCTTCGTCACCGCCGATCTACGCCACTCAGCGGGGCACGACCCTGCATTCCGCTTTGTCTGCAATCTAACAATGTCGGATATGAGACACGGCAGTCAGGGAGCTATCATGTTGATAGCAAACTTTCACCTTTGGCACGGAACATGCTCGAATAGCTGCAGACGCATTGCAGTTAGCGACTAGGTTTGCCCTGAACCTCAGGGCCGCCACTCAGCATGACCCAAAGGCAGACACGTGGAAATTTACGATTGGTGTCGATCCAGAGCTGTCTAAGCCAGCCCTGCCACCACGTCTCGCGAGCCACACCCGCCATGACACCGATACGTTGTGCGTTTGACGGCGGTCGCATCACCTCGGATGGTGGCGTCATGCTTTTGGCCGCGGCCGAGCGACGCCTGCAACTGGCCGACACGCTGGCCGCTGCGATCCACGATCCGCGCGACCCACAGCGGGTGACGCACGTCCTGATCAAACTCAATGCTAAGATTTTGCCCGAGTGCCGGTTAGACGGGAGCGCCGATTGTGGAATACTAGCAAGGCTGGCGGCCTTGGCGCATTTCTAAGGCGAATGCCGTTGAAGAAGTCGCTCGCGGTCGAGCGCTGAGCGTGATTCCATTGGGCTCCGAAGCGGTTCGGAGACGATGGGTGCGCGGCGGCGACCATCGGAACTGGCGAGCTGTTCAGATCCTATGAGGAGGTGGATAGCGACGGACGCGGTCGCAAAGTGAGGTCGCCAAAACATCTCACCTTGGAGGCTAAACATGCCAGTCGCAGCTTTGCCAACCGGAAGCACCGACCGCTATCCGCACCCATCTTTGGCGCAATTTTCGTGTCGTTGGAATTGTGGCCTGCCCCCTGAAAAAGCGGTCCTCCCTGAGGTCCGCGCTTAGCTATGACTGCCGAGGCACCTTAAGTAGGGCGCCGGCTCGACGTGTGTCCGGTCTAGGGAATGCCTATTCCGAAATACCGCGTGTGGGCGGCATCGAGGATGCGATTGATCAAGCTCGAGTAGCTGTGTCCGGCAGTCGTCGCGGCCAGGGAGTACAAGGATTGCATACCGAGCCATGGCATGGAGTTGATCTCAAGGACAAAGGGTTGGCCGGAGCGATCGATCCGGAGGTCGACGCGGGCATAGTCCCGGCACTGGCAGGCACGGAAAGTCGCAGCCGAAATATCCCGCAGCAGCGTCGTAAGCTTGCTCGCGATTCGCGCCGGGCAAATCTTCGGCGGCGCCGCGACCGCTTCCCTAGTCAGAAGACGCGTTTCGCGGTCGCCGAAGTCGTGCTCCACAAAAGGCAAGACCTCGAGCTCTCCGTTTCCGAGCAGCGCGACGGTGATTTCCCGCCCCTCGATGTATTCTTCCACGAGCGCATCCTGCGCATATTGCATAACGATCACTTCTACAGCCTGCCTCAACTGAGCGGGCTCATTTATGAGCTGCAATCCGAAGCTGGCGAATCCGTGACGCGGCTTCACTACCACTGGGAATCGCAGGTCTCCGGTACTCTCGGTTCCGCGACGCATCACGCGAAAGTTCGGCGTCGGCACGCCGGCATCGCGGATGAGCCTCTTGGCGATGACCTTGTCGAGCGCCAGCCCATGCCCGAGCGGGCTCGATCCGGTGTAGGGGACGCCGGCCATTTCGAGCATGGCCGGAAGGTGGGTGAGACGGCACTCGCCCTGAATTCCGTACGCCATGTTGAAGACAATTCCCGATGGACGAGCTTCTGGATCGGGTGGCATGAACCGCTCAAGCGCAGAGAGCAGTCTTTTGTCGCCTTCGCACAGCAGCGTCTCGTGGCCGCCGTCTTGCAGTGCCGCCACGACGCCTTCGACTGTCTCGTGGCCGTCCTCCTCCGGACGAGACTGACCGAACCGGTTGATCACGCCCGTACGATCACCATTCCATACGACGGCTACCCGCATGAGTTACTCCTTTGCATTTATCCCTGCTGTCACGTTCATGCGCTCGGATTTGGTCGATCGAAGACAACAACTCGTCTGAACCCCGCGCCTACACCGTGTCCCAATGCATTTGGCGTGCCACCGAAGAGGTTGTGCGAGCAATAGGGAAAAAAACATGTGTTTCGGGCCGCACCGGCGGAATACTTGCGCCTCAGTGTATCGGGTTTGGAACATCGACGTCTTCAATCGGACACGGCTGAACACGAGAACATGGAAGATCGAATGACGACGGTCGCCTCTCGTGCCAAACTCGAACGTCTCGCGCTCCAACTGGATTGATCTATTTCACGATCAAGCAGGCGGTCCCCTTCGACCGCGCGTCTTGTATCGTTTCGAGGCGTTGTAGGTCTCGCACTCGCCCTACTGACTTTGTCATTTGGTTCTCCGCAGATGCTTCAGGTTTTCGACCAATTATGTTGTTGCTTACTATTCGCAGCGGTTTTGAGTTGCTATCTTTGAAGGATCTGTTGCAAAGCCTGCACGCGGATTGGCGAGGTGCTGATCAGGCAGCGAGGCCATATCGGTGTCGGGGTCTTCTCCACGAGCGTGCGCAGGTTCATCATGTGGTTCGGTCATCGAGTTTGCGCTGAACGTAGTACCCAGGCGCTGTGGTCGCCTTGGCTTTTGTCGCGACCATCGATACCCCTGCCGCTTTCGAAGCGCGAAGGCCGTAGGGCCAGCCCTCGGATTGACGCCGATCGAGCATCAATTGGAGCAGAGCAACCGGTGAGGCCGGATGGCATCGCATCACGCGATACCTGATGTGAACACTACCGATCCAAGAAACCCGACAGTAGGTATTAGTTTCCCGACGTTTTCCCAGGAATGGCCAACAGATCCCTCCGCCAGCGAAGCCTTTGCCGAGACACATGTGCGGCCGACTGGAAACGATCCGCCTAATCGGCGGCGTCGAGCGCGAGGCCGACGGCACATGGGTGATCGCGCCGATCCTCCTCGTAGCCTGGTCCGATATCGAGGTGCTGCAGCATGGCGCCTGGATCGGTCCGCTGCTCGTAGCCGCACTGTTGCGTCAGCAAGGTCTCGCCGCGGGCCATCTCGCGTGCTTGCATCTCGGGGCCAAAAACATTAAGCGCGAGCGCCGGCGGGCGCGGAACAGCGGGACTCGACGTGACCGTCCTGGGCGGGGCGATCGTGGTCAACGGTGCCCCTACGACAATGTTATGATCGAGGTGTCGGGGCAGGGGGCTCGCATTGTCTATCGCGAGCGGATACCGGTTCCGGTTTCCATGTGGCAGCCCTGGACCAGTGGCGGGGCGACTGCGAATTTCTTCGTAAACCCGGTTGTCGAGTTTTCTGGCACATGGATCGCGCCGCTGATCTGCTATGAGCAGCTTCTTGTCTGGCCGGTCCTGCAGTCGATGTTGTTCGATCCGCAGGTAATTGGTGCCACTGGCAATGGATGGTGGACTGGCAAGACCGGCATTGTCGAAAGCGAGTGCTCCGGCTGCCCTTGGTGTTTGCCTTTAACGAGCAGGGGTATCCGAGATCGCGCGCACTGGTCATCCCGTCTGACGGCTCTTCGATGGCGCGAGGAACTGGGTCGCTGCAGGAGCATCCGGACATAGCGGCTAATCGAAGTCTACCTGAGTTGGCATTCTGCTCCACCGGGGGCCGGGGCGCGGTGGTCTGCTATTCGAGGCGTCTTTCAGTCCCTCAAGGCCTTTTGTGTTAGAGCGAAAAATGGCATTGAACCCTATTTAAACTGATGTATGTAGTAAATCAATTGGAGGACAAATGTGCAATTTGCACTAGTGCCTTCCCAAGGATGAGGGAGCGAGCCACGAAGATCGCCTGCATCTCTCCTAGATAGTTTTTCATGCTGACCTTAAGCAAGGGCAGCTACAAACAGGAGAAATCCCATGGCTGAACAACGTTCCGTCGCCGTCATTGGCGGGGGCGTAATCGGCGTTAGTTGCGCGCTTATGCTGGCGCGGGAAGGACACCGTGTCACCGTGATCGAGGAGGGTCGCATCGGCCATGGTTGCTCTTGGGGCAACGGCGCCCAATACAATGCGGGATCGTCTTTTCCCATGGCTCATCCCGGTGTCATGTGGCGTGCGCTGCGCTGGCTCGCCGACACTAAAGGCCCGGTCCGCCTCGCCCCGCGTGAGCTTCCCCGCACCCTCCCATGGCTCATCCGCTTCCTGCGCACCGGACGCCCAAAGGCTTGGGAGGCGGCTTATACGGCGTTGCACACTCTCAACGCCCCGTGTGCCGCGCTCTATCGCGACATGCTCGGCGATACCGACTGGAAACGGGTGTTCCGGCCGAGCGGCGCCCTGCATGTCTGGCGCGATGCATCACCCGGCGCTCTGGATGCGACGGTGGATAGCCTGAGGACCAGGCATGATGTGGCCTTTGAGAGGCTCAACGCCGAGCAGCTGCACGACTTGGAGCCCGCTTTGTCCGACGACTACCGACGCGGGATCTTCTTTCCCGACAGCGGCCATGTGACTTCACCTCTGGCCCTGGTGGAGGGCCTGATGGATCGAGCCGCTGCGATTGGCGTTTCAATTCGCACGGCGCAGGTCGAAGCTATAGAGCCCGGCACAGAAGGTGTAACGCTTCAGACAAATACGGGGCCCCACCGCTGCGACACAGTGGTCATCGCAGCTGGTATCGCCAGCCGCGACCTCGCTCGCTCCCTTGGAGTTTCCCTGTCGCTGGCTAGCGAGCGTGGCTATCACATCACCGTGCCCGGCATTTCCGGTGCTGTCAGTCGCCCTGTCACCGACGCTGCTTCGGCCTTTGTCGCCACGCCGCTCAACCAAGGGCTGCGCATTGTAGGCATCGCCGAATTCGATGCGCCCGATGCGCCGCGCGACGCAGCGCAGAGCAACAAGCTGCAGGCATGCGCCCGCGCCATGCTGCCAGACATACCCATCAACCGGGTGACCGATTGGATGGGCGTAAGACCATCGACGCCGGACAGCCTGCCTATCATCGGTCCCCATCCCAAGCATGCCGCCATCCTGTTCGCGACTGGCCATGGTCACATGGGTATCAGCGGCGCCCCAATGACCGCGACCATTATCTGCGACCTCGTCGCGGGCCGCGCGCCCCGGATTTCCTGCGCTCCTTATCGGGTGCGGTAAAGGCAGTGAGCCTATGCGCAAAGTTTAATCTTGTGCTATGTCACGAAAATGATATAGTCCATTTGAACATTGATACAATTCAAGACGATTATGGGAGGGTCGAATGACTCGTTGGGCCAGTCCGATGTTTGCCGCCGCCATTGGCGCACTCGCCTTGTTCGGTCGGCCACTGCTTCAGTTCCGGCCGAAAACCACTCCCTGGCGTTTGACCGCAACCGCTGGGGTCTCGCCTGCTCGCGCATCACCCGTTACATGCTCGAGCGTGGCATTGACATGAAGGTGGTTCCCCAGTCCGGAAAGTACTGCTGAGCATGCGCACGAGCCGAGTCTTCACCGTCATCGACAGCCATACCGCAGGGCACCCCACCCGAACGGTCACCGCAGGCATCCCCCCATTGCGCGGGCACAGCGTGCGCGAACAGCGGGACGATTTCCGCGCGGTCCACGATGGGTTGAGGGGGCTGCTGCTTCACGAACCGCGCGGGCATGCCGCCATGGCGGCGGCTGTGCCCGTGCCTTCCCGCGAGGCAGATCAGGGGCTGTTTTTCATCTTCTCGTATGCCTACGCCGACATGTGCGGCCATGCGACGATCGGCTACATCGCCAGCCTGGCCGCTATGGGTGCGCTTCCTGCAGGCTTCGAACAAAACGGCATGTCCATCGAGACGCCGGCGGGCATCGTCCACGTGACCGGTACCTTCGAAGCCGGCCGGCTGACCTCAGTAGTGCTGCGCAACGTGCCCTCCTACCTCGCCTCTGCCGATGTAACCGTCGAGGCCGAGGGCCTTGGCACGGTGACCTGCGACATCGCCTATGGCGGCATCCTGTATGCCCTCGTCGATGCGAACCAGATCGATCTTCCCTTCGGCATCGACCACGCCAGCCGTTGGTGTCGCGCCGGCATGGCCATCAAAGAGGCGCTTAACGCCGCCAGCGGTCATCCGCAGGTTAGCAGCGTGCTATTCCACCAAGCTATCGAGGGCGGCGCCCGCCATCTGGTTATTTTGGCAGGCAACAAGTTCGACCGTTCGCCCTGCGGCACCGGTACCTCCGCGCGGCTGGCCCAACTCCACGCACGCGGGGAGTTGGCGACTGGCGCGCCCTATCGGGCCGAGAACATCCTCGGCGTGCCCTTCACGGCGAAGGTCGCGGAGTTGGCTCGGGGCAGTAACGGCCAGCCCGCCGTGATCCCGGAGGTGCGCGGCATGGCTCATATCAGCGCATTTTCCACCCTCGTGCTGGAAGCGGACGATCCGCTGTCAGCCGGCTTCCTTCCCAGCTGAAGGGAGAGCGATATGAAATTCGACCCGTCGTTGCTTTGGAGGACTAAAACATCACGTGTGCCGGGGTAGCCTAGATGAGAAACATCATCGCTTTGGTGGACTCGCGCAGCACCCGGCACCAACTTTCGAGCGCGTTGAACGCCTAGTCTGAGGTACTAATCATGTCCAGTTACTTGTTCAAAAATGCCCGAATCGTTGACGGAGGTGCGGCTGAGCCGACGGAGCCGATGCAGGTGCTCGTCGAGGGTGGCAACATCCGCGAAGTTGGCAAGAATATCACTGCGCCAACCGAGGAGACGATTGATCTCACCGGTAAGATTTTGATGCCGGGCCTTATCGACTGCCATGTCCATACCATTGCTGTTAACGCGTCGTTTGCGCGCAATGCTGAGCTGCCGGATTCCTTGGTAGCCGCTCGATCCTCGCTCATTATGCGAGGTATGTTGATGAGAGGCTTCACAACCGTCCGCGACGCCGGCGGAGCTGATTTCGGTATCAAGTGCGCCGTCAACGAGGGGACCTTTTTAGGCCCGCGTCTAGTGATTTCCGGCAAGGCACTCAGCCAAACCGGCGGGCATTGTGACTTTCGAGGCCGTTTTAACAGCCGTCCCGAGATACGCTCGGGCTTCCCTCTCGGTGCTCTTGGCCGGGTTTGCGATGGGGTATCGGACATTCGCCTGGCTGCACGTGAGGAAATCAAAGGCGGCGCGGATTTCATCAAGATCATGGCGAACGGGGGGCGGCGTCGCCTACAGATCCGATTCACTTCCTCGGCTTCTCCCGCGAAGAACTGGTGGCAGTGGTTGAAGAGGCAAAGAACGCTGGGACTTACGTAGCTGCTCACCTTTATACCGACGCCGCAATTCGGCGGGCTGCAGAAGCTGGTATTCACTCGCTGGAGCACTGCAACCTCATTCAGCCAGAAACGGCAAAATATGCAGCAAGTCAGGGCGCGATCGCCGTTCCAACTCTTGTTACATTCGAGAAGCTTTTGAGCGAGGGCGCCAGCAATGGCTACCCGGCCGACGCTCTTGCTAAGGTCGAAGTTGTTCAGTCCGCCGGCATCGAGTCTCTCGCCATCATGAGGGAAGCTGGACTACCTATGGCCTACGGCAGCGATCTCCTTGGTGAGATGCATCGGCATCAATCCGAGGAGTTCATCATCCGCGGGCGGGTCCTTCCAGCGCACGAGGTTATCGCCTCCGCGACGTCAGTTGCTGCCAAGCTGTGCCAGATGCAGGGCAGAGTTGGAACCATCGCACCGGACGCATTTGCTGACTTGATCGTTGTCGACGGCAATCCACTCGAAGATCTAACTCTCCTTACCCACAAAGGAAGATCCATGCCGCTTATCATGCGTGAGGGAGTAATCGTGAAAAGCGCTGGTTTGAACGGACGCTGAATATCCACCAAACAGAAAAAAAGGGGAATAACATGATGAACCGCAGACAGATACTAGCAACCATGGCGAGCGCCACGTTCCTTGCGTCGGCCGGTAAAGGTTTTGCCCAAGCAAATCAACCTTTCCGCATTGCCGCTCTAAATCCGATCACTGGAGCAGGTGCTCCTTACGGTACGGGCATGCAGAAGATGATTTTGGCAGCGGTGGACGAGGTTAACGCCGCGGGCGGCGCCGGAGGGCGCATGATCGAAGTGGTGGCCGACGACTACCAAAGCCAGCCTCAAGAAGCAGTCCTTGTGGCTAAGAAACTCATCGAGATCGACAAGGTGAACGCTCTCGTAGGTATGTGGTCGTCGGGTGCGGTGCTCGCGACAATTCCATTGGCGAACGATGCCAATATCCTTCTCATGTGCACCTCCGGCGCTCCCGAAATCACTAGCCCTTCGATCAATTCGAAGGGCCTCGTGTACCGTTTCAATACTACAGGTGATGGGTTCGGCAAAGCTTTCGCCGAGGCCTGCGAGCGTCAAGGCTTCAAACGCCCCGCGACAATGGCCTTCAACAATGCCTCTGCCCTTGGCATCGTAGAAGGGTTCCGCAAGGCCTGGGAAGAAAAGGGCGGCGAGGTCGTCGAGACTGTCGTCTATGAGCCGAAACAGCCCAGTTACCGGTCGGAGCTTCAGCGGGTGCTTGCCGCCGACCCCGACGTCATTGTGGCCGGTTCCTATTTGCCAGATACAACCATAATTTTGCGCGAGTGGTTCCAGACGGGTGAAACTCAGAAGTGGTTCCTCCCAGGTCATGCAGCCGGTCCAGATCTGTTTAACGCCATCGGCCCAGACGCCAGCGAGGGCCTGTTCGTGGTGAACTCAATCTCCGCTGAAACGTCGACCGCGTATCAGAGTTTCGATGCCGCCTACCGTAAGGCAATGAACCAACCAGGGACAACCAACATCTATGCTGCGATGGCGTGGGATATGGTCATTGTTCTCGCGTTGGCAATGGAAGCAGCCGGGCCGAACGCCGATGTCGCGCAGATCAACGCAAAGATTAGAGAGATCGCAAACCCTCCTGGAAAGCAGGTCTCCAGTTTCGCTGAAGGCAAAGAAGTACTTAAAACCGGCGAGGTGAATTATGATGGCGCCTCGTCATCGGTCGACTTCAACGAGCACGCAGACGTCCTGCCTGATTTTGACGTTTCGGTAGTCTCAAATGGCGAGGCACGCCGAGAGTACGTGATCAAGATCTGAAGTCTGCGAGGGAGGGGCGAAGCAGTTTAGGTCGCCGCGCCCCTCCTTTATGGAGTTGTGATGATATTCTTTGTTGAACTTCTCATCGGCGGCCTCATCTCGGGTATGGTCGTTGGTCTGGCCGCACTTGCCATTACCCTAGTATTTGGCATCGCGCGGTTTCCCAACGCCGCCACAGGGGACATGATGACGGCGGGGGCTTTTGTTGCGTTGGGCATATCCGGCACCACAGGGTTGGTCATCGTTGGCGGCGTTGTTAGCGCAATTGTGAGCGCCGGGGTTGGCATGGCTATGTATGTTCTGGTGTTCCGGAAACTGGCCGGCAGAACCAAGGTGGCAAATCTTCTCGCCTCCATAGGCGTGGCCTTCTTCATCCGCGCAGTCGTTGCCTTGACTTTCGGACATCAGCAAGAGGTTTTCCAACTCCCGCTTGTTCGTCCGTGGCGTCTCTTTGACATCCGCATTCAACCGATTGACGTCTATTCGGCAATCGTCGCGGCTATAACGTTGGCTGTAGTGTTCTCGATCTTATATGCGACGCCCATCGGTCGACGCATGCGCGCTGTTGCCGATAACCCCGGACTTGCACAAGTCTCCGGTATCTCTCCGACTCAGGTGATGGTCGCACTCTGGGCATTGGCCGGTGCGGTTTCGGGCGTTGCGGGCGTGATGTATGGCATTAAGACGGTTGTCACTCCGGAAATGGGCTGGGACATGTTGATACCAGCTTTCGCGGCTGCAATTCTGGGCGGTATAGGGAATCCAATCGGCGCTATCTGTGCGGGACTCCTCTTGGGTACTCTGCAGGAGGTTGCCACTCCATTTGTTGGCTTCACGTATAAGATAGCGATTTCATTCGTCGTGCTGTTGATTGTGCTGCTGGTACGGCCGGCGGGCTTGTTCGGGCAGACTGAGGGAGCTCGTTGATGGAAGCCTACTTTATCGCAATCGGGATCATCACCGCAATCTACGTCCTTCTGGGACTTGGCCTGAACCTGCAATACGGCCTTACCGGCATCATTAATTTTGGTCATGTCGGTTTCTTTTGCATCGGCGCCTATACAGCTGCCTTAATGGCTCAGGTTGGGATTCCTTGGCCGATCTCATTTCTAGCGGCCGCCGCCCTTGCTGCGCTTGCCGCTTGGCCTCTTGGATTGGTCAGTCTGAGGCTACAGAGCGATTACTTTGCCATCGTGTCACTCGGATTTTCAGAGGTTGTGAGGATCATCGTCACAAGCGAAGGCTGGTTGACGAACGGAGTACAGGGCATCACGGGCATCCCGAAACTGATGGGGTTCATGGGTACCGGCCAGGCGCAGTCTTTCGCGGTGTTGATTGTACTTATCGCGGTCAATGTGCTGGCAGGTCTCGCGAAGTTCCGAATCGCGCGCTCGCCCTTTGGACGCATGATCGAAGCGATCCGCGACAACGAGGATGCCGTGAAGGCTCTTGGTAAGGATCCGGCTCGTTTCAAGATCCAGGTCCTAGCGCTCGGAGCCGCGCTTGCTGGCGTGGCTGGAGGATTTTACGCTCACTACATCGGCTTCATAGAGCCTGAGATGTTCATTCCCCTTATCACGTTTTACGTTTGGATGGCGATTATCATCGGTGGTGTCGGACACACCCTCGGTGCCCTCGTCGGCACGACTATCTTCATGGTCCTCATGGAAGGATCCCGTTTTTTGCGTGACGTGATTCCGTTTGTTTCAGAAGTCGAAATGACGAGTATTCGCCTCGGCGTAATCGGTCTGACCCTGGTACTCTTCATGCTCTACCGCCCGCAGGGCCTCATGGGGGATTTCACGAAGCGATGATACTTGCAATCGAGGGTCTCACAAAGGTCTACGGCGGACTGCGCGTGGTAGACAATGTATCTTTCACGGTGCCAAACGGGGATATTGTCGGGGTGATCGGCCCCAATGGCGCGGGAAAATCGACGCTGTTCTCCCTCGTAACCGGCTTCTTGAACGCGACCGAGGGACAGGTGCGCCTGGATGACAAGCCGGTTGGACATCTTGCCCCCGCCGAACGAGCTCAGACAGGCATGGTGCGGACCTTCCAGGTGCCTCGGGAATTCAGTTACCTTACCGTCCGACAGAACCTCATGGCGGCCGTACCGAAGCAAAGTGGCGAAAGTCTCGTCAATCTCATATTCAGTCCGGGTCGCATTCGGGCTGAGGAAGAAAAGATATCTCGCGACGTCGACGCCATGCTCGATTTCCTTCGACTGTCTCCCATCGCAGACACGCCTGCAGGCCGCCTCTCTGGTGGACAGAAGAAGCTGGTGGAACTCGGACGCGCACTTATGACCGGCGCGAGACTGATCTTGTTGGATGAACCCTTCGCGGGCGTCAATCCCGTGCTGATTGAGGAGATCGCAGAGCGTATTCGAGAATTGAATGCGCAGGGGCTTGGCTTTCTCATCATTGAGCATGACTTAGGCGCCCTGACGCGTTTAGTCACGACATTGCACGTGATGGACCGTGGCCGTCTTATCGCCTCCGGAGTACCCGCCGATGTGCTGTCGAATAATCAGGTGCGTGAAGCCTACCTAGGAGGTACATCATGACGGTTCTGACTGTCGAGGGCCTCAAGGGTGGCTATAGCGAGGTCGACATTCTGAACGGAATCGACTTGGTGCTCAATCAAGGTGAAATCCTGACGATTGCTGGAACAAACGGAGCCGGTAAGTCGACTGTCGCAAAAGCCATCGTGGGACTGCTGCCGCGCGTCCGTGGATCCGTTCGGCTTGGGGGTAAGGATATCACATTCATGGCACCCGAAAGTCGGGCGCAGAATGGTATCGGCTATGTGCCGCAAGTCGCCAACATATTTCCCTCACTCACGATCACCGAGAACCTTGAAGTCGTCAAAGGCGTGCAGGATCGCAATGCCCGGATCGGGGAAATGTTCCGCCTCTTCCCCGCCTTGGCCGAGCGCAAGCGCTCACGGGCTGGACGTCTCTCGGGTGGTGAGCGGCAACAGCTTGCTTATGCGCGTGCATTGATGACACGGCCTAAGGTCGTCGTGCTGGATGAGCCAACAGCGGCGCTTTCTCCCACGCTCGTGGCGGACAGCTTCGCTCGCATTGCGAGCTTGGCGTCCGATGGAACTAGTATCCTGCTGATTGAGCAGCGCGCCCGTCAGGCGCTGGCGATCTCCGATCGAGGAGCCATCATGGACGGTGGGAGGATTGCCATGGAAGGGCCGGCGTCCGAGCTGCTGAGCAACGAGAAGGCCGCTGACCTCTACCTTGGGCACTATTCCCCCTAACTGAAATCGCCTGTCAATCTAACGGGAACGTTCATCGGGGGTACGTTTGCTGCGCTCCTGATGAACGTGACAGACATGCCGCAGCGGTCATCGCGGTCCCAAATATGAAGGGGGAGTAACATTGAATCGCTGGGTCGGTCCGATCATTGCCGCCGCCATTGGCGCACCCGACTTATTCGGTCCGGCCTCCGCGCCATCTCGGGCCGAAAACCACGCCTTGGCGCTCGACCGGTACGGCGAATGACAAACTGAAGTTACACACACAAGTGCGGCGGGTCGGACTACAGGGGCTTCCTGGTCTTACCCAGCAGCCGACTCCAAAACTGGCTGGGTCGCCTGCGATAGCGCTGTATCCCGCCCAGTGCCGCGGAGTGCTCATCGACTTAACTGGACTCTCACTCTTCACTTCATACCTACGAGGCTTTTCCGATGATCAAAACCGACGCCAGTGTCGACGAATACTTGAACCGTGTGGGCATCTTAGGTGCAGGAAGGCTTGGCTCCGCACTCGCAAGTCGATTGGGGTCTACAGGGGCAAATGTACCCCTCTGGAGCCGAAGGCACGAGCGCGGTGATCAGTTGATCCCCCAGGGCGGAGAAGCCTGCGGTGCCGTGGATTTTGATACAATTGCAAAGTCGTACGTTTTGCTTTCGGCCATTCCTAATCAAGCTCTTCTCCAACTCTCTTCACGCCAACGGTTACGCAACTTCGATGGCGTCGTATGCGCAATGGGAATAGACACATCCGTCCGATGCGTGCGAGAGGCATTCCCACAAGCGCTAGTTCTTCGACTGAGTCCGGGAATCCCACAAGCTGGTGGAGACATCACATCCGTCGGACTTTTGGACGCATACGCATTGCGTGATTCCCGGGTTGATGTCGCAAAGGCGGTTTTAGAGTTACTGGGACCTGTGGTGTGGATCGACGAAGAGAACCTTTATGATCTTACTTCGCTTCTCGCTGGCCCGCTTCTGACGCTTCTCAAGTCGGCCATTTCGAGAACAGTTGAGGTGAGCCTCGAGGCTAATGGGCTCCCGAGTCAATTCAAGGAGGAGCTGGAGCGCATCGTTTTCAACGAATTGGCGAGGCGATCACTTGGCATTAGCGAGGGCTCGCGACAAGTCGAAAGAGACAGGGCGACGCCTGGTGGAGTAACAGAGGTGGCGCTCCGCCATCAAGAGCAGATTAGCGGTCAGCTTTTGGGGATTGTTGAGTTGATGTTAAAGCGTATGGCGCGCTTGCGATGACGCGTGGAAATCTGAAAGCGGCCAACATACAAGGTGCGAGCCACTCTAAGCCCGGGAATCGCGCCGACCGTCTGCCTTGGCTCAGCCTCATCTCAGCGCCGCGAAGCTGCCGATCTGTTCGGGTTTATACGTTGGCAACGGGTGCGTGAGGGTGCCTTCATCGCGTATTGCACGTCCCGCGGTCCAGCGCAGCCAGGCCATGGGAATGGCGCCTGCGCTCCGTCGGAGCCTCTCCCTGCCTCAATCCCGATAGCGCTCGCAAGGAAGTGGAACAGCATCATGAAGCCTTGATCGGATGCCGGCGGCGAGATCGTTGCCCACGCCATGACCCTGATCGAGACGGCTAAACTCTGCGGCCTCAATCCACACGATTGCCTCGCAGATGCGCTCGGGCGGATCAACGATCACGAGATCAACCGGCTTGATGACTTCTGCCCTGGAACTGGAAGCCCATGGCTGTCCCTCAGGATCAGGCGGCCCGATCATGGCGGGGATTGCGCACGTACTCACGCTGGCTCGTGTCGCCGAACTCCCGGGCGAGGATGAGGACCTGCTGCATGAGATCAGCATTGAGATGGAGCCTGAGGACGGCGTGATCGGTGTCCATGGGATCGGCGACGCCTATACCCCGGCCTTCACCGACTTTGGCCTGGAGAATGCAGATTCCGAGGCATGCCGCCCCCGGGATTCCGAAATGATGCCGCCCCCTCATTCCGAGAATTAACCGCCCCCTGATTCCGAGATTATTCCGCCCCGTGAGAGGTGGATGGTTGGGCCCGGGTGCTCTGCCGGTTGAAGGTTCTCTTCCTTTGGGTTGCCGAGGAAAGGACCGAGATGGCGGCGGAGAGACTGAGCATGCGGCGTGTCCGCGAGATTTTGAGATATCGATTTTTGGAGGGGCTTGGCCACAAGGCGATCTCGTATCGGGTGGGGGCAGCGCCCTCGACGGTGCGCGAGACGCTGCGGCGTGCGGAGGTGGCAGGACTTTCCTGGCCGCTTGGCGAGGAGGTCAGCGACGCGGTTCTGGAGGTCGCGCTCTACAAGGCGGCGGGCACCAAGACGGGCCATCGCCGCGCGCCGGAGCCGGACTGGGCGGAGGTCCACCGGGAGCTGAAGCGTAAGCATGTGACGCTGCAGGTCCTCTGGGACGAATACATCGAGCGCCACCCGGACGGTTACCGCTACAGCCGTTTCTGCGATCTTTACCGGGGCTGGGCAGCCAATCTGCCGGTCACGATGCGGCAGAACCATGGTGCCGGGGAAAAGCTGTTCGTCGACTATGCCGGCGACACGGTCCCGGTGGTGATTGACCGGCGGACCGGCAAGACGCGGGCGGCACATATCTTTGTCGCGGTGCTGGGCGCTTCGAGCCTGTCTTTTGCCGAGGCACGCTGGGGAGAGGCGCTGGCGGACTGGGTGGAATGCCACGTTCATGCGGTGGAGACCTTCGGCGGCGCGCCGGCGCTGCTTGTTCCCGACAACGCCAAGGTGGCGGTGATCAAGGCCTGCCTCTACGACCCGCAGGTCAACCGCTCGTATGGCGAGATGGCGGCGCATTACGGCAGCTCGGTTTTGCCAGCCCGGCCGCGGCGACCGCGCGACAAGGCGAAAGTCGAGGCTGCGGTGCGGATTGTGGAGCGCTGGCTTCTGGGCCGGCTGCGCCACCGTGTCTTCTACAGCTTGGCCGAGGTCAACGCCGCGATCGGCGCGCTGATGACCGATCTGAACGATCGCCGGGTGCTGCGCCGCGTCGGCCGGACCCGGCGGCAATTGTTCGAGGAGGTCGACCGTCCGGCATTACGTGCACTGCCGGCCGAGCGCTATGTCTACGCCGAATGGCGCATCCGCCGCGCCGGCCTCGACTATCATGTCGAGATCGACCGGCACTATTACTCGGTCCCCTGGCGCTTCGCGCGCGAACAGGTCGAAGCGCGCATCACGGCCAACACCATCGAGCTGTTCCGCAAGGGCGAGCGGATCGCTGTCCACCGGCGCTCCAGCGGCAACGGAAAGCACAGCACCGTGCCCGAGCACATGCCGTCCACGCATCGGCGCTTCGCCGACTGGACGATCGAGCGGATCAGCCGGGAAGCCTCAGCCATCGGCTCCGACGCGGCGCTGCTCGTCGAGAAGATCCTGGCCGATCGGCCGCACCCCGAGCAGGGCTTCCGCGCCTGCCTGGGCATCATCCGCCTGGCCAGGGGCTTTGGCCGGGAAAGGGTCAATGCCGCCTGCGGCCGCGCGCTCGAGATCGGCGCGCGGACCTACGGCTCGGTGCGCTCCATCCTCGACAACCGTCTCGACCGGGGGCCGGCGTCGCCCACGACGGTCGGCCAAGCCGATCGACCACCCCAACATCCGTGGTCCCCGCTACTACCACTGAGAAGGAGAACGACATGCTTACCCATCCCACCCTCGACCGGCTGAACGCCATGGGCTTAACCGGCATGGCCCGGGCATTCGACGAACTGGCCGCCAATGGCGAGGCCGAACAGCTCAGTCACGCCGAATGGCTCGGCCTGGTCATCGACCGGGAATGGAGCTCGCGCTACGACCGCAAGCTCGCCGCCCGCCTGCGCTTTGCCAAGCTGCGCCATCAGGCAGCCCCCGAGGATGTCGACTATCGCTCAGAGCGCGGCCTGGAGCGCCCTCTGTTCCTCAAGCTCATCGCCGGCGACTGGATCGACGCCCATGACAATCTGGCCATTTGCGGGCCGTCAGGCGTCGGCAAAAGTTGGCTGGCCTGCGCGCTTGGCCACAAGGCCTGCCGCGACGATCGCTCCGTTCTCTATCAGCGCGTGCCGCGCCTGTTCGCCAATCTGGCGCTCGCCCGCGGCGATGGCCGCTACGCGCGGTTCACACGCAAGCTCGGTAGCGTCCAGTTGTTGATCCTTGACGATTGGGGCCTGGAGCCGCTCGACGACCAGGCCCGTCACGACCTCCTCGAAATCCTCGATGATCGCCATGGCCGCGCTTCCACAATCGTCACCAGCCAAATCCCCGTACAACACTGGCACGACGTCATCGGCGAACCGAAGTTGTCATGATGCCTCCAATGAAAGAACTCAAGGGGGCTAATCGCGTCCACCTGGCGGATTTCCTTGGGTTCGGTTGCGTTTTGACCGGCACTGTGGCTGGTCGGCTAAATCTCCACCGTCCGCTGGACTGGCGTCCTTCGGTTCTCGAACCATTCTCCAATCCGTGACCCTGATGCCGTTTGTCTCTGGCTTCGGTCACATAGTGGCGTTCGGCTCCCGGCTTCCTATTCTCCTTCAGGAGCGCAGCCCGGCACTGCCAGGCTCGCTAGAGCATCATCAGGACAGCCGGGATATCGTTGACGCGCATCCTTGCCCGTTGTGGCCGCGCTGTTCGTAAGGGCGCTGCTCGCGCAGGAGCTGGAATGCGATCGTCAATAGTTTTCGCGCTATCGCCACCCTGGCCTTGTTGGTGCCGTGGGGCTTCAGGCGCTCATATTGTTCTCTCAGTTGCGGATCGGTGGCGACGGCTGGACCAATCGCTTCGACAAAAGCCCAGCGCAGCCATTTGTTGCCCTGCTTGATGATCTTGCCATGGTAAGTCTTGCCACCGCTCGCATAGGTTGACGGGACAAGGCCGGCATAGGCGGCAAGTTTCTTGGCCGAGCGGAAACGGCGGATATCGTCGATCTCGGCGTCGATCAGTCGGGCGAAGAATTCCCCGATGCCGGGAATTGTCTTCAGCAGCTTCACATTGGTGTTCTCTCGCGTTAGCGCCCGGATCGTCGCTTCCGACTGTTTAATCCGCGCATTGATGTCGTCGACGAAGGCGAGGCTGCGGTCGATCTGGATGCGATCGATCGGCGAGACAGGCAATTCCGCCAATTGCTTGCGCCCGGTCTTGCCGAACAGATCGGCGAGCTTCTTGAGCCGGACCGTCTGCTCCGGATAGCGGTCGAAGACTGTGACGACGCGGTTCTTCACCATGGTGCGCAGCCGCACGTAAAACATACGCTCGCGTAGCGCCAGGCGCAGTTCCCGCGCTTGTTCGCTCGGCGCCCAGGCTTCGGGAACAAGATCGGCTCGCAGCAAATGCGCCAGCACCGTCGCGTCGATCTTGTCCGTCTTGATCTTGGCGTCGGCGATCGCCTTCACCTTCAAAGGGTGGGCGAGCCAGTCGTAGATGACCATCCAGTTGCGGGTGGCCTCGACGACAGCATGGGAGTTGTCCCTGTAGCGATCCAAAAACGCCGCGATCGAATGGCGGTCGTTCTTGACCCGCCCCGAGCGCAGCGTTCGCCCGGTTCCATCCTGAACGACGAGACGGCTGTAGGATTTGTGTGTAAAAGTTTAAACTTTATCTGACAGACGGTGTCTTAAGGCTGAAGCTTGAGCCGAGGCCGGGCGCGGAGTGGTCAGGGTTCGCAGCGCCCGGCCTCGGCGTTAGAAAGGACACTGAGCATGACCAAGGACCAAAAGATCATCCGCGCCAAGGTGGGGCTGCTGGAGCTGGCCAAACAGCTCGGCAATGTCAGCCAAGCCTGCAAGATGATGGGCTATTCGCGCGACAGCTTCTACCGCTTCAAGGAGCTTTACGAGACCGGCGGCGAACTGGCGCTGCAGGAACTGACGCGCAGGAAGCCGCTGTTGGCCAACCGCACGCCGCCGGAGGTCGAGGCGATCATCCTCGAGCTGACGCTGGAATATCCCGCCTATGGACAGACCCGCATCGCCAACGAAATGCGCAAGCTCGGCCACTCGGTCTCGCCATCGGGCGTGCGCGGGGTGTGGCAGCGTCACGATCTGGAGACGATGAAGAAGCGGCTGAAGGCGCTGGAAGCGAAGGTCGCCCAAGACGGTATCGTGCTCACCGAGAGCCAATTGGCGGCGCTGGAAAAGGCCAAGCTGGACAAGGAGGCGCATGGTGAGTTCGAGAGTGAATGCCCGGGCTATTGCGGCGGCCAGGACACCTTCTATGTCGGCAACATGAAGGGGGTGGGACGCATCTATCAGCAGACCTTCCTCGACACCTATTCGAAGGTCGCCTTCGCCAAGCTCTATGACCGCAAGACGCCGATCACCGCCGCCGATCTCCTCAACGACCGCGTGGTGCCGTTCTTCGACGCCCACGACGTGAAGCTAAGCCGGGTGCTGACCGACCGCGGCACCGAATATTGCGGCAATCCCGAACATCACGAGTACGAGCTCTATCTGGCGCTCGAGGACGTGGATCATTCCCGCACCAAGACCAAGAACCCGCAGACCAATGGCATCGTTGAACGGTTCCACAAGACGGTGCTGGACGAGTTCTACCGGGTCGCCTTCAGGAAAAAGATCTACGGCTCGATCGAGGAGCTGCAGGCCGATCTGGATGAATGGGTCGGAAGTTACAATGAGGAGCGCCCGCATCAGGGCCGCTGGTGCTTCGGCAAGACGCCGATGCAGACCTTCCTTGACACGGCCCCGCTGGCGAAGGAGAAAATGATCGCTGCCTGATCCCATCGGACAGGCAAAACGGACCATTCTGACGCCAACTGTCCGATCAAGTGCAAACTTCTACAATTTGTGGTAATCCACGCCGATGTGATAATCGTAAGGCACGGTCGCACTTCCTCCGTTATTGAGAGTCTCGAAACCCCAATACGGTACGCCGCAAGGTAGGAAGTGCGACTGTCCCTCGAGCACCATCAACATCTTTGGCGATCCGTTCTTCCAGTAAGCGCGGCCTCTTTCATGCCACCTCCTTCTTTGATCGCCTGTTGCGTGCGATCCGCGCCCGCAGCGTGTTGATCCGGTCATCTGAGAGCTCGATTTGCCACGGCTGTCCCTTCGTGAGCTGGTGCCCCTCGAGCCAGCCGCGTGCGAGATAGTCGAAGACGGTTTGTGGTGTGACGCCCAGGGCGGCGGCCGCCCCTTGAACAGAGTAGGTTCCATCTGGCCATCGGTCGGGATTGGCGCTCGTCCCGTTGATCTTGACGGTGGGGATGCCCCAACGTGTCCGCAGAAGCCAGACATTCTCACCTTTGAACGCGCAGCCGCGTGCTGCGACAAAGCCTTCCGCGTTCAAGGTCGCCGCGATCTCCTTGTCCATTTTGCCCGCGGCGTTAAGTTGGATCACACGGCTCCGCAGCCGCTCCACATCGATGTAGTCGCCATAGGTGTGGACTCGCCTTTGGAGAGAGTGCTCGCTTGTCGCTCCCGTCTGCCACAGTGTCAATCGGCGCGCAAAGTTGCACGCCGGATAACATGCCACAGGATCTTGAACCAGACCTGACCCTGAAAGCGCTTCTGGTCGAGGACGACCTCGCAGATGATGCAGCGCAGGATGCCCTTGCGCTCGGCTGCCGTTGTTGAAGGGGCGTGCCAGATGCCGGGCAGATCTTCGCCCAGCTTTTGCAGCGCCTGGCGATCCGGTTCATTCAAGACCAGGGGCTCGTCGGACCGCCAGCGTTCGTAATCCTGTTCGATCGCCTCGGCGGCGCGAAGCTTCTCTTCCCAGCCGCGTTCCAGCGACCGTGCCACCAGACGGTTCTCAGGCTCGACCGCATCATATTGGCGCCGTGCACGTTCTGCCTCATAGCGCGCCCGCTCGCGCCGCAGCGCCCACTGCCGCTCAAGCTGACGCGTCTCCTCTTCGATCTGGCCAAGGGCGGCGATGGCGATGACGATCTTGTCCGGTCGCAAGGCCTCGAGCAGGATGCTTTCGACGTGCGCATCGACGGGCAGCGCACGCACTTCCTGGCATAGCGGCCCGCCCTCCTGGTCGCGGTCAGCGCGACACGTATAGACGGGGTAGTCGCCCGCGGGACCACTATAGCGCAGGCTCATCCGGCGACCGCACCGTCCACAAACGGCGATGCCCTGCAGCAGTGCCGCTCCCTTGCGCGGCACGCCGGAATGACCGGCTTCGTAGCGATTGATGTTGTTTGCCAGTCGCCTCTGGTTCTCCATGAACTCCTCCCAGCCGATATAACCAGGATGGGCAGCCTGAAGGCAAACCTCCCAGTCGGCGATGGGGACCTTGGTCGTCCTCGGACGATAAACGCCATGGCGAATCCGCCCGCCTGCCACCCGCCTGCGGCCATAGACATACGCCCCGGCATAGGCAGGATTTTGGAGAATGCTGAGCACGCGCGAACTATCGGCCTCGCGCCACACCACATCGTGCGGCGCCGGACCGAGGAGTGGGCGCACAGGCAGTGGCAGATCGTTCTTTCGCAGGTATCGCATCACGGCCCGCGCACTGTGAAGCTCGCGGAACTTGGCGAAGACCAGGCCGAGCCTCGCCTGCACCTGCTCATCGGGATTGAGAATGATCTCGCCCGAGCGATCATGAGCCAGTCCGGCGGGAACGGGAAGGCGTAGCTCGCCACGCGCCGCCTTCTGACGCTCGCCCTGATGGAGGCGCTGCCTGATCTGGTGCAACTCCGCCTCGCTCATGATGCCGGACAAACCGAGCAGCAGGCGGTCATGGTAAGCGCAGGGATCGTAGAGACGTTCGCCGTCGGCAATGATGACGCCGAAGAGCGCGCACAAATCGAGGAGCTGATGCCAGTCGCGATTGTTGCGGGCAAGCCGGGACGCGTCGAGGCTGATGACGAGGCCGGCGTTGCCCAATCCGATCTCGGCAATCAGCTTCTTGAAGCCCACCCGCTCAACGGTCCCGGCTCCGGATTTGCCAAGATCTTCATCGATGACGTGCACGCGTTCATGCGGCCAGCCGAGGGCGACGGCACGATCGACGAGGCGGTATTGCAGTTCCGTGCTTTCCTGATGATGCCGCACCTGGTTCACGGAAGACTGGCGGACGTAAATGTAAGCGAGCTTGCCGCGATGCGCAGCAGTGACGCACTCGTCCGGTCTATTCGACGTTCTCAACATGCCGATCCGCCGCTATCGGCGCGCCCGTCGATCGCATCCGCAAGAGAAGCCGCGCGAAGCCCTGCGCGATCTGCTTCTGCCTCTCCACGGGCAAGTTGAGCCAAAGACTCGGCAGAGTGATGATACTCGGGTTCGGAACTTTGGTGGTGGGGGTCTGGGACGCGACACGATACAGATCTCGACTGGATGTTCATCGCGAATCACCTCCTCGATAGGGGAGGCCAACGTGCTGTTCAAATGGTGCAGCAATGTGAGCAGCGTTCGCACGTTGATGTGGGCCAACGCTTTCGAAGCGCCTTGTTCTTCCGGTGACGCCGCTGCAAGGTCGGTCACCGAGCGCCGAATTGAACGGCGGCGTCCGTCAGATAGTCGAACAACAACGAAAGCCGGACCGCGCGCAGAACGGGACGACACCAGCTCCAGACGCTGACCCGCTAGGCCGTGACGCGGGTCGATGACCGTCAAATGAGACACCACCCCGTCGAGAATGGCGGCAGCCTCTGATGTTTGGTGACCCGACCTACGCCGACGCCATCCTCGAGCGGCTCGTGCACAACGCCCACCGCATCGACCTCACAGGCGAAAGCTTGCGTCGAAAACAGCCCAACAAAGCTTGACACCACATGCGAACGAAATGACAACAATCACGCCAGCAGAGCCCCAGCCCCAGCGGGCGAGATCATCTCGGAATCCGGGGGCGGAATAATCTCGGAACAAAGGGGCGGCTTCGTCGGAATCGGCATCGAGAACCTGCGCGAAGGTATCGAGCTTCACAAAGCCACCGTTCGCCGCGACGTCGCGACGTCTGACGTCGCGGCGACAAAACTTGATCCCGGGTCCTGATCGGCCGGTTACAAACAATGCGGCGGAGCGCGCGCTGCGCCCTGGCTCTTCGCCGGCCGCCGGCTCCGAGCGCGGCGCCGACGCGCCGCTGATCAATACGGCAAAGCTACGTCGGACACCGTCTCGGCTGGCCGTGGTCGCACGGCACCGCGATCTTCTCCGCCGAGGGCTATCTGTGCGCCGGTCTCAGCTTATGACGCATTTTCTCGATATCGGCGGCCTAGGACACAGTATGTTGCGCCTAATCATGAGACCAATGCTCCTTGAAGCGAGCAATGACTAGCTTCGCAACCTGGTCCGAGCGGTCCACCCCAGAAACCACTTTCGCGGCGTATAGTCCCCCGGGGAAATCAAGATCGAATTCAATAATGTAGGGATAAGCCATATCTATGGCACCGAAGTTGATTCCATGCACCATCAGCTTTCGGCCAATCAACTCAGCAAGCTCCATTTCATTGGAATTCAGATCGACTGGAATCGCCATTCCACCTTGTGTTATATTTGATCGGTGATCCTTTGGATGACCTTGCCGACCATGCCAAGCGACAACCTTCCCACAAGTAACGATGATGCGCTTTTCGCCTTGGGCGACCTCCGGGATAAACTTCTGAAGAATTGCATACTGAGCTTTGAAGCCACCTAGTGCGCCATAATCCATCTGGCTTTGCGCGACAGTGTTTCCGGTAAGGCATTGGAGGATCGTTCGAACGTTTGGTCCGTGTTGAGGAAGTAAGAAGACGTTTTGCCCGCATCCGGAATTTGGCGGCTTGGCCACCCACCATTGATCTGGGGCCTGCTGATAGCGCTCCCAGAGCGACTCGAAATCATTCGAGACATATGAAAATGCTCGGTTCTCTTTTGGGACGAGATAGCCCATTGCATGTTTGCTATTTAGAAACATCAGCCCTTCAATACTGTTAACAAATGGCGTCTGTTGGGAAGCCAACCACAGCATTCGCCAGACGTCTCGATACACGCAGGCTTGGGGCGAACCTAGGACCCAGATCAGCTGGCATTCGTCAAGAAAATATGTCTCTCGAGTCCCAGGTGCCACGGAGCCAGGAGAGTACGGTTCGGCGTTCTCTGGTAGGAGCACTCCTCGTGTGAAATAGCGGTAGTCATCTGCCGCAATAGCATTGATCTCGCCGAGAATTACTTGCCAGCCGAAGCGACGGAACGCGCTGCTAAGAACTGCATCATTTTTACCTAAGCAATCGAGACTGTTGATCAGCATGAGCAATCTCATTACGTCCTCCTAGATAGATAGCCAAAAGGCAATTAGCTGCACGTCAGCCTCCGATCACGTCGAGAGCGCTATCGTGCCCTCACGATGGAGTAGGAGCCTCGGGAATCACGTCGACACCGGCGCCCATTCGCGACGATCTGCCCGTCGCTGTGACATTCGGATCTAACTACAGCGTCACTCAGTCTTGCAGGATCCTAATAGCAACCCCCGTGCCAGTCTTATCCTCGCTCTGTAAGCTCCTGATTGCACTTCGAAAAGGTGTTATCCGGCGACTGACGTGATGTGTTTTGAACCTGACAACATATCTGGTGTTGTCGGAAGGGGGACAACGACGGCAAGCGAAGGTCGCTTGCCGTTTCAAGAATAAATGCCTCTCCGTGAGCAGCCCCGGTGGTGGCCAGACCTGGGCGACTATCGCCGGGCTTCTGCAGACCACGAACAAATGAGCCGATCCGCACGCCTGGTTCACACAAGCTCAGGAACCCGCGCAGGGTTGGGCCGATCTCTCAGGCCGAGGCTCTCATGCCAAGGCACTTCAAACCCTCGATGGCCTCAGCTATAGTAACCGGCCGATTGTTACCGCGGTGATTTTGCTTTGATGCGCGCGATGAGCTCTTCGTCGTCGACAAAGCTGTCGAGGAAGTCGTTCCATTCGTCGGTCGAACGACGGGCATGAGCGAGCATTTGTCTCAGCTCGTTAATCCCATCGTCAGTGAGAGTGGTGATTGCCTCGTCCGTGCCATCGTAGACGCCGATGATACTTCCGTAGGAGAGGTGGTCGTCGTTGCTGACGATCGCCTGAGGGAGCTCAGGATCCTCTCCAAGCTTTTCGCGACGTGGTCGATGGTGAAGACGTAGGTGATCGTAGCCATCAGGCGGCCTCGGCGCAGGTGATGACAACAGGTGCCCAATTCCATATGTGGACATCGGGTAATCGCGGCGGCGACCTGATTTCCCGGTAATGCCGCGCTTAACTCGCAACCACTGTCGGCGGCAGCTTCTCAAAGAACGCCGCCATCTCCTTGCGCCGCAGTTTTTGCGCAGCGCCGGCGCCTCAGCTGCGTTCACACCATGGAGCTGGAAGATGTGTTTTGACGTGTCGATGCCGATACGAATAATTTGTTCCACGGACGGTCTCCCTTTGGTTGAGATCTGTAACGACCTCATTCTGGCACATCGATGCCGTCCGGGGGGCCGTCCACCCTGACATCATGCGGCGGCCTAACGTCGACCGCGAAGAGAAGCGAGTGACCCACGGGGCGACATCGTCCGGAAAAAGACAGGAAAAGCTTGACCTCACCGACCCCAATCAGAGAAGCCTGCTAAGGCCGCAAACTCATAAATTGAGGTGCCGCTTTGTGACGAGTTCTGATTCAAGCCTTCTTTTGGAGGCTTGAATGCGCCGTTACGAACTGAGTGATTTTGAATGGAGTGTGATCCAGCCTCATCTGCCGAACAAGGTTCGAGGCGTGGCGCGCGTTGACGACCGCAAGGTTCTCAACGGCATTCTTTGGCGTTTCCGGACCGGATCGCCCTGGGCGGATGTGCCGGATCGATATGGTCCCTACACCACATGCTACAACCGGTTCGTGCGATGGCGCAAAGCCGGGGTCTGGGATCGGCTGCTGGCGGCGGTTTCCAAGGCTTTCGACGGCGAGATCATCATGATCGACTCCTCCTGTGTCCGCGTTCATCAACATGCGGCCACGGAAAAAGGCGCGATGACGATGTTTGCATGGGACGTTCCCGCGGCGGGCTCACGACCAAGATCCACGCGCTTGTCGATGCCGAAGGCCGACCGGTCGATCTCGTCCTGACCGCAGGGCAGGCACATGACGGCAAGCCCGCAGTCGCCATGCTCGACGTCCTCCGGCCCGATGCGATCCTGCTCGCAGATCGCGCTTACGACAGCAACGTCATTCGCGACCTGGCGGCGCAGCGAGGCGCATGGGCAAACATCCCGCCGAAGAAAACCCGAACGGGCAGCTTCCCCTTCAGCGCATGGCTCTACAAGCAGCGCAATCTCATCGAGCGATACTTCAACAAACTCAAACACTTCATAGGCATAGCCACCCGATACGCTCCGATACGACCCGATACGACCGAGACCCGCTAAACTTCCTCGCAGCAATCAAACTCGCGTCGGTTCGCATCTGTTGAAAAGTTATGAGTCTGCGGCCTAGCACTACTTTGGCAGATTTTTAGCGGAGAGGGTTCTGCGGCAGTGGGGACAACGGATTGGGGGCGGCTGCGCGAGCGCGGTGAGGATGGCTTGCCTGACGGCGGGTAGGCTCGGTTGGGGCGGCGGGCCGAGGATTCTTTTTTCCCCCTCCCGCTTGTTTGAGGCGGCGAGATTGCAGGAAGGCGTAAGCGATCATCGTCATCAGCGCGTGCCGGTGCAGGCCCGTCCATGAGCGCCCCTCGAAGTGGTCGAGGCCAAGTTCCTCCTTGAGTTGCTGATGCGCCTGTTCGCAGACCCAGCGCGCCTTGATGGCGCCTGCGATCTGCTTGAGCGGGGTGTCGGCAGGCAAGTTGGAGAGGTAGTATTTGCGCTCGCCGGTCGAGCGGTGCTCGCCGATCACCCAGACCTCCTCGCCGGGCAGATGTTGAGCGCCCATGTCGCGGATGCGCTGGGGTGGGCCATCTGCAACCCGGACACGGACAGTGGCGAAGCGCGCCGAGAGGCGGCCTTTGGTGCCACGCCGCCAACTGACCGTCCGCCATTGGGTTTTTTCCAGCATCGCCTGCGCGGTCATCGACTTCACATCGGGGATATGCCGCTGGCGCGGGCGGCCGCGTCCGGCAACGGGGAAGATCATCGCCACGTCGGCGGCATAGACCTTCTGCTTGAACGGGATGCCGACGGCCCAGATCAGGCCGCGCTCGGTGAGCGCCTGCCGGAAGGGAGCGCTTAAGCCGTATCCGGCATCGGCGAGCACGCAGCCAAAGCGTAAGCCGGCTGCGCGAGCCCGGTCGATCTCGGCCAGCGCGATTTCGGGCTTGGTCCTGTAGGCACGATGGTCCTCGGGCACACCGGCACGGTCGAGCCGGGCGCGATCGGAAGTCCAGCTCTCGGGCAGAAACAGCCGCAGCCCCACCATGACCGGCACTTCGCCAGAGGCCAGCGTCAGCGACACCAGCGTCTGGCAGTTGGCGTTCTTGCCAAGCGCCGAGGCATATTGCGGCGCGACGCCGACCGAGTGGCGCCCCTTCTTGGGGAGCGCGGTGTCGTCCACGATCAGCCACGCATCGTTCCCGCCAACTTGTCTGTCGGCCTCCGCGAGCAGCACCTTCTCCAGCGGCGCAGCATCCCACACGCCGCTCGCGATGAAGTGGTGCAGCTGGTCATAGTTGACGCCTACGTCGCGCGCCGCCATCGGTTGGACGCTCTTGCGATCCCCAAGGCCAATCAGCCCAGCAATATAGGCCGGACACATCCGCGCACGCGTCTTGTGCCTCAACGCCGAGACGAACGGCTCAAGCCACCGCTTCAGATCGAGTTGCCAATCCCTGTTCATGGCCGGCCCCTCCAAAAGCCGACCTCATATGAATCACGCAAAATCGCTCTTGGGAATCTGGAGGCTTCTGTGAGGTCCGCATGCTCGACGGAGCGGGCCGGCTGGTTGTCGGACCTCATTGTAAGCCGGATTGAACGAAGCCGCGGGACGGTCTGGCGCTATGGGGATTGTAGCCTGGAGGAGCGGTCGGGATCGTCTTCGCCAGGCTGATGAAGGGCGTTCACGATGCGACCACAGCGATGGAAGGCACTGGAGCCTGTCCGACGGCTGGCGCCATCACGGTTCCGCCGTCCACCGCGCCATCCTTCGCTGTGGTCGCATCGTGAACGCCCTTCATCAGCCTGGCGAAGACGATCCCGACCGCTCCTCCAGGCTACAATCCCCATAGCGCCAGACCGTCCCGCGGCTTCGTTCAATCCGGCTTACAATGAGGTCCGACAACCAGCCGGCCCGCTCCGTCGAGCATGCGGACCTCACAGAAGCCTCCAGATTCCCAAGAGCGATTTTGCGTGATTCATATGAGGTCGGCTTTTGGAGGGGCCGGCCATGGATGGGAACTGGCAAGCTGATCTGGGGCGCTGGCTTGTGCCGTTTGTCGCGGCGCTAGGGCACAAGACGCGGGCGCGGATGTGTCCTCTCTATGTCGCGGGTTTGATTGGTCCAGGAGACCGCAAGAGCGTTCAGCCGATAGCGGCGCGCGCTGGCGAGGTCGGCTACGATCAGCTCCATCATTTCGTCGCTGCCGGAGTTTGGGACAGTGCTCCACTCGAGGCTGCCCTGCTGAAGGAGGCAGATGACCTGGTTGGCGATCAGGCGGGCTTTCTTGTCATCGATGACACGGCGTTGCCCAAGAAGGGACGTCACTCGGTCGGCGTCGCGCCACAATATGCCTCGTCGCTCGGAAAGACTGCCAATTGTCAGTCGCTGGTCTCGGTAACCTTGGCGTCGCGCGAGGTGCCGGTGATGGTGGGGCCTGCGGCTATTCCTGCCCGAGAGCTGGACAGATGATCCTGAACGTATGGCGCGGGCTCGTGTGCCGAAGGATAAACAGACTGCTCTGACAAAGCCGGACATTGCGATCGAGGAGGTCGACCGCGTCATCGCTTCCGGTGCGCGTTTTGGCTGTGTGCTTGCCGATTCAGGGTACGGCTCCAGCGGACCCTTCCGTCAGGCTTTGAGCGAGCGCGGTCTGCTGTGGGCAGTGGGTCTGTCGCGACGCCAGAACGTCTATCCCGCCGACGTTGCCCTGATCTTCCCCGTCGCGAAGGCCGGAAAGCCCCGCAAATACCACATCCCTGATCAGCCCCCGGTCTGTGCTGAAACGTTGTTGGCCGAAGGGAAATGGCAAAAGGTCAGCTGGCGGCGGGGCACCAAAGGTCGGCTGACCTGTCTCTTCGCGGCCCGCCGTGTCCGTGTTGCGGATGGCCATAAGCACCGGATGCTCGATAACCGTATGCAATGCATGCCTGGCGACGAGGTTTGGCTCGTCGGCGAGCGGCGGTCGACCGGGGAGCAAAAATACTATGTGTCGAACCTGCCGGCCGATGCCACCATCAAGACGCTCGCTGCCACGATCAAGGCCAGGTGGATCTGTGAACAGGCCCACCAGCAGCTCAAGGAAGAGCTTGGACTCGACCACTTCGAAGGTAGATCCTGGACGGGATTACATCGACATGCGTTGATGACGATGATCGCCTACGCCTTCCTTCAATCCCGCCGCCTCAAAGCAGCGGGACGGAAAAAAAGAGTCGGAGGACCGCCGCCAAAGCCAAGCATGCCGGCCATCAGGCAAGCCATCCTCGACCTCTTCGCACGGCCGCCACCCAGGCGATGCCCACACTGTGAGAAACTCCTCGCTGACGCCGTCGAACCTAAAGTGCCAAAGTAGTGCTAGTAGGATACGATCGTCCCGAAGCCCTGTTGCTCTGCGATATCGAGTATTGCAGAACCTATAGCAATATCATGCAATGCAAGGCCGACATTGAAAACCGTAATGCGATCAGCATTGCGAACTCTGCCGGCGAGCCTTCCTACGATGACATCGCTGACAGATCCAAGAACTCGAGAAATGTCCCGATACGGAGAGCCTGCAGTAACGATGTAGTTGTTGAATTGCTCGACATCGTCAGTCAACAATACATCCGAAGCCGTCGTTATATCCTGTGACCATCCACGGACATGGACAGGCAGAACCAAGCTGCCCTCCTTGACCCATCCAAACCGGAAGGCCGTGTCCTCCAATCGACTTGTTGCGGTCACTACGACATCAGCGCTGCGGATTGCCGCCTCAGCCTTTTTCACGTGAACTATCCGCGTTTTGGAGCAGGTCTGTTCGGTCAACTGACTGACGGCAGTCTCGTTGATATCGACAACCCGGAATTCTGCGGCGGGGTGAATAAACGACAGCATTTTTACATGATAGAGGCCCTGAAGACCGGCACCGATTATGGCTATTCTGTCCACCCGATTGGGCGACAAATACTTGCTGGTGATAGCCGACACTGCCGCAGTGCGAACTGCCGTCAGGTAAGCTGCATCCATCACGCAGATTGGTAGGCCCGTGTCCGGATTGTTTAACACCAAAAGCCCCGCGACGTTTGGCAAGCTGACTTTCTGATTACCGGGGTAACCGGAAACCCATTTAAGACCGGCGCGGCGTTGCTTTGGAAGCCAGCCAGCCATTGCATGAATGAATGCTTCGCGCGTCGGGTGGATTCCGATCTTTGGTGGATTTTCGAATGCGCCATTACCGTGATCACGAAGAGTCTCTTCGATTATGTCTAATGCTGAAGCGAGTGGCAGATTCGCCCGCGCAACGTCATTTCGACTTAGCCATCTTATGACAGACGTGGTCATATTGCCTCTTCTTCTGGTTTTAAGATCGGCGCTGGAACGGTCCGGACCTTCTGTTTTGAGCGTCATTGTTCTGCCGCCGGCATGTACTGAGTTACGTTGGCTTGGCGAAGACAGATCTGCACCCTTGGAGTGTTGCCTCTATGTCGGAAAACAGGAGCGGCAATTTCGGAGCCAGCTGCTTGTTGTTCTGTTCGACGAACCGGAGAAATTCTTCGTCGTATATAGTCACATAGTTAAGCCTTCTAACGCCTGCATCCGACAAGACCGGTATGGACGATAGATCCACTATGGTGCGTGGCTCTAACCGCAGAAGCGCGTTCTGCAGTGTGGTACCGTATTCATCATTCACATGGTCGGTCGCGATAACAACAATCGACCGTGGCTCTTGTTGTTGTCCAATCTCGTCCGGGCGCATGAGCGTGACTTCCATATCAGCGTAACGGCGGAGACGTTTGCGAAGATTATTGGGGTTCCGCGTTATAATTGTCGCAGAACGGAATCGCTCTCCCACGCCACTCTTGATAAGGCCGCGCCCCAGCATACCTGCCCCGATGATATAAAGTCGGTCAGGTAGCTCTCCATTCCGAAAGCGGTCAGCTATGATTTCTCGGACGATCTGATCATAGTTGAACGATGCGATGAACCTCTGTCGCTCGCGCGCGGCCCATCCGATATCAAGGGCGAACCGTGCGACCTGGAAAATCGGAAGGTTTTGATTTACAAGTTCGATAGACTTTGTGAGCTGCTGGCTGACGTAACTCTCACCGAGGATCTGGGAATGAGCGCTAGATGCGATCTCAGCCAGACGTTTAGCAATTTCGGCCGCACCTTCAATGCTTTCGTAAGAAAGGCCTGGAAATATCCTGCTGTCGATATTTCTGAGTGCGGGCTCGTCGCCATAGGCTTCAACCCGTGCGCAAGTTGCGAGCAGGAGAACGCCACCTTTCGCAAGTTCTGGCGCAAGTGGTTTGATCTTCGCCGAAAGCTGCGCCATTGCCAAAGGCGTGGCCATCCGGTGATCGACATAAATGCCAAGGAGCTCAGGCATTGGTCCCTCCTGAAGTTCATCGAAGCTCAAACCGGAAGTTGACGACGAACGCCTTCGGGGCCTTTCAGCGAACTTCGCCGCGAGACGCGGCCGAGCGACGCCATACCGGTTGGCAGCTCAGGCCGCCTACAACGAGAGGACTTCAAGAAGCGTACCAACTGCACGCAAGGAGCTTCAGAAAATGACTTTCTCAAGACATGCGAGGTGCGGCAGAAGGTGGGCCGAATAGCGCTGCGCCTTGGGTTCGACAAACCGACAGTTGGAGGTCCTGGCAGAGATCTTCCGCAGGAAAGCTTCATCCAACCGCAGGGCCGCGTTGTCCGCTATCGGACATGCAACACCCCGATGGCCGCTGCCGGACATGCAACATCGCAGGAGAACGGCGTCCTATCGCTTGAAAGAAGGCTCGCGTTTGGCACGATAGATGCAAGTTTGTCGGCGAACGCGTCGCGGGCTGGGAAGGAATTGGAATTATTTCGCTCACCGACAGAGCCGCGAAGGCTGCATTCTCCGGAGCGGCCGAGCCGGCGGAAGGCTTGCGTGGCTGCGCCGGCTCCAACACCTGACGGGGATCGTATTGCCATCGCCCGTGCACTTGCCATGCAGCCCACCATCATGCTGTTCGACGAGCCTACATCGGCGCTGGACCCGGAACTGGTCGGCGAGGTTCTCGCTGCAATCCGGCAGCTCGCCGCCGAAGGCATGACCATGGTCATCGTCACCCACGAGATCGGCTTGGCCTATGAGTTGGCCGATCGGGTGGTCTTCATGGACCGAGGAGTCGTTGCTGCCAGCGGCGATCCGCGTGAACTCCTGCTGTCGGTCTCCAATGCCAGGCTCGCGGCTTTCGTTGGGCGTTTCACGGAACAGGCCCGTCTTCTCAGTCCCTTGGTGGCGCCAGCAGCCACACCTCGAGCTCTATCTCCAAACAAAGGATAACAGACCATGGCCGATGTAAACTGGAGCGGTATTTTCCCCGTGCTCGTCACTCCCTTCGGAGCAGATGGTTCCATCAATGAGACCCGATACAAGGCGCTGATCGATGACGCGATTGCCCATGGCGCGCAGGGCATCGTAGCAGCCGGCAGCACCGGCGAATTCTATGCCCTCAGCAAGGCCGAGCGCGCGCGCCTCTACAAATTGACGGTTGACCATGTGGTGGACCGCGTGCCCGTGCTGGCCGGCGTCGCCGACCTGCGTGTCGAGGATGTACTGGAAGCCTGCCAGTCCGCCGTGGCCGCGGGCTGCGCGGGCGGCATGATCCTGCCGCCCATCTACGCCATGCCGAGTCCACGGGAGATCTTGGCCTTCTTCGAGTACATCTCCCGCAACACGTCGCTGCCACTGATGCTCTACAACAGTCCGCGCCGTGCAGGCATCGACATCACCCCGGCCCTGGTAGAGCAGCTCTCCACCCTGCCGACCGTGGTGGCCATTAAGGATAGCTCCGGCATCATCACTCAGGTGAGTGAGCTTGTGCAGCGCGTGGGTGACAGACTTCGTGTCTTCGTCGGCTACGAAACCATGATCGTTCCGGCTCGCGCCGTTGGCGCTCACGGAATCGTCGCCATGGCACACCAGATCGCCGGGCCCTTGATCCGCGACTACTGGGACAAGGCGCTCACTGGTGATAGGGCCTTGGATGACCTCAGCCGGGACGTCTTCGCCTTCTACCGTTGCTTCCAGTCCGGGGCCTACTACGCAGCTATCAAGGAGACCATGAGCCAGCTCGGCCGCGACGCCGGTGGCCCGCGCCTGCCGCTGCTGCCGTTGGCAGAGGAGCAGAAAGCGGCCATCGCCAAGATCATTGCTGACGCGGGCCTTGCCCGTTGGGCCAATGCCTAAGGACAGCCAACATGCACTCGAGTCCTGTCCTTCAAGAGATCGACGCGCTCATGGTCGAGCCACCAGGAAAGACGTTTGGTTTCGGATGTAGAGGTAACCACCGGCCGCAAGGCAAATAGCTGCATGCACGGCTGAGAGCCGCGGCAATATCAACGACGCGCTTCAGACTGGCTCGGCACAGAAGATCTGTACCGGTGGCTGCCGCCTACTGGCGGCTGAGCGCATCCTATTCGGTTTAAGGAAGAAAATATGTATACGAAACTGGCACTCCTTATCGACGGCGAATGGATCGAGGAGACCAATTCCGGGAGCGAAACAGTTCTCAATCCTGCCACAGAACAGCCGCTGGGCACGCTGCCGCACGCCGGAACGGCAGAGCTTGACCGCGCACTCGCGGCAGCAAGCCGCGCCTTTGAGAGCTGGAAGCGCACCTCGCCATACGAGCGTGGTCAGATCTTGCGCCGCGCCGCTGACCTGATGCGCCAGCGTCTGGACCACATTGCTACGGTGCTGACGTTGGAGGAGGGCAAGACGTTCGCAGAGGCAAAAGGTGAAATCTCCGCCGCGGCGGAGTTCTTCACGCCGTGGAATTCCGGCGGTGACTGAATCTATCCAGCCTATAGCTGGATAGATCACGCCCCTGGCCTCGATGGGAGTTCGCTAGGCGCCTCGCCAGCGACTGTCGCCGTGTTCTGCGCCGGTTGGGCGTGAACAAGCTGAGCGCCTTGGAGCCGGAACCCGTGCGCCGCTATGAACGGAAGCATCCGGGCGAACTCATCCATCTCGACATCAAGAAGCTCGGCCGGACCGGCTCGGTAGGATACCGCAGCAAACTGGCGTGGTCAACCGCCACCTCGGCATCGGCTGAGAGTTCGTCCATGTCTGCATCGACGATGCTTCGCGTGTCGCTCTCGTCCAGGTCGCGCCCGATGAGCGCAAGAAAGAGCGCCGTCGCCTTCCTCGAGGCCGCCTTTTCATATTTTGCCAAGTTGGGAATCCGTATCGAGCGCGTGATGACCGATAACGGCTCCGGCTACCGCTCGAAGACTTTCCGGGCAGCCTGCAAACGTCTTGGCCTGCGTCAGATATTCACCAAGCCCTACACTCCAAGGACCAACGGGAAAGCTGAGCGCTTCATTCAGACAAGCTTGCGCGAATGGGCCTACGCTCGCGCCTACAACACCTCAGACGAGCGCAACGCCGAACTGCCACGATGGCTTCACCGCTCCAATTGGCATAGACCACATCGCAGTATCGGCTCAAAACCACCCATCAGCGACTCGGCCTGACCGAGGACAATCTGTTGAGGCTCCACAGCTAGCTCTATCCTCATAACATGATCGATCTCGCGGGCCTTGTCATAGATCAGGCTTCGAAGCGGCGGGTCGTGCCGTTGTGCCATCAGTATCTACCTCGCTCTCATCGCCGTGTCGGCGACGATCGGTGGCTCGCGGGTAGATCAGCCGGCGGCGTAACTCTCCTTTTGCGGGAACAGCGCCCATGCGGTGTGCGCAGTCTTGTTGGCAAGCGCGACGAGCGCCTTGTTGAACCCGCGACGCTCCACGATCGCCTTCCGCCAGACTGAGCGACGATCCCCATGTTTGCAAGCCGGCTGATCACGGCCCGAGCACCGTCTATCATCCGCCGGCGCAGATAGTAGTTGGCACGACGGCCAATGCCGCCGAGACGAGGCTTGCCACAGGTTGTGTATTGTCGCGGCACCAGTCCAGTCCACGCGGCGAGTTCGCGACCTGAGCGGAAGTGACGGGCGTCGTCGACGCTGGCCACGAGCGCGGTTGCGGGGAGGCGTCCATCCCCATACATGAAGACGGCACCAGCCGCGACCGGCGCGCTCCGTGGGAGTTTCCCTGTCGCTGGCGAGCGAGCGCGGCTATCGCATCACCTTGCCGGGATTTCCGGCGCCGTCAGCCGCCCCGTGACCGACCCCGCCTCGGCCTTCGTTGCCACGCCGCTGGACGAGGGACTGCGCATCTGGGCATCGCGGAGGTCGACACGCCCGATGCGCCACCCGACGAAAGGCAAAGCGAAAAGCTGCTCGCTTGTGCACGCACCATGCTGCCAGACATGGCCATCACCAAAGTGAGCAACTGGATGGGCGTGCGGCCTTCGACGCCAGACAGCCTGCCGATCATCTGCCCCCATGAAAAGTATGCCGCTATCCTGTTCACCACAGCGCACGGCCACATGGCATCAGCGCCGCGCCCATGACCGCTGCCGTCGTCTGCGACCTCGTCGCGGGCCGCACGCCTCGGGCTCCTGCGCTCCTTATCGCCTGCGATAGAGTTATTGCGCCTACGTGCAAGTTTTATCTTGCGCTGCCCCACGTAAATGATATGGTTCACTCGAAAATTGAGATGGGTCAATTTAAAGGGAGGAGAGTGCGGGCGATCGGCGGCCAAGACATCCCCACGAATAGTGGCTGTTCCGACCGATCCAAATGCGCTTGCCGAAGGGTCACTGGTCACTCCGAACGAACCGGCCCCGCTGAGTTGTCGTACAGCGACCATTCTGAGCGTTCCGATCGGTCAAGGGAAAGGATCGATCCTAACGATCATGAACGAGTGAATCTTCGTTAGAACGAACTTGCAGCTTGAGCCCATCAGCCTAGAGAAAGCTTCGCGGGAGGAGAAACCATGAGCGATTCTGAAGTCTTTGCCAGAGTACTGAAAACAATCAATTTCGACATTGTGCCAGAGAAGACTGCGCTGGTGATTGTTGACATGCAATATCTGGATGCCCATCGGGATTACGGCATGGGAGCAGAGGCCAAGCGTCTTGGAGTGGCCCATCGGTACGAGTACTATTTTCAACAGATCGAACAGGTAGTCATTCCAAATACTCAAAGGCTGCTCAATGTTTGCCGCAATGCCGGGGTCCAGATCGTCTATCCGCGCATCGCGTCCCTTGTGAAGGACTGCCGTGATGTCAGCATCGAGCACAAGCGGCTGAACTTGCTCGCTCCAGCGAACTCTCGCGAAAGCGAGATTCTCGATGAAATCAAACCTTTGGAAAACGAGATCGTGCTGACGAAAGGCGCTTCGGGAGTGTTCAACTCGACCGCCATCGATCAGATCCTTCGGAATCTCGGTGTTGATACGCTGATCGTCACCGGTGTGAACACAAATTACTGTGTTGAAACGGCAGTTCGGGATGCCGGCGATCGTGGCTACAACGTGGTGCTTGTGAGCGACGCATGCGCAGCAATGAGCGAGGAGCATCAGCGTTTTGCGCTTGAGATACTGCCGGCCGCCTACTGCGTCGTGAAAGACACAGATCGAGTTGTTCACGAGATACAGGGAGGCGCGCGTAAGGTCGTTGATGCCTAGAGAGAGAGATTCGGCTGATCGGATCAACCGAATCCAAACCCAAGTCAGAAAAACGGATAGGTGAGGAGATAGACCAATGCAGTTTTTTGCGGTGAGGAAATATGCGTTAAGCTTGAGCCTTTTAGCCGTCAGTGCGATGGGGCTCTGCGCATGGGATGCTCAAGCTCAATCAAACGAAAAAGGAGCCACGGTAGGCTTCGTCACGGAATTCAGTGGGAACATAAGTCTCATTGGCGAAGCCGGAATGCAAAGCGCTCAATTGGCGGTTGACGAGGTCAACGCCGCTGGTGGTGTGCTCGGAGGCGGGCTGGAGTTGAAGGTCGCCGATGATGCAAGCGATCCCAACATCGCACGCCAGGCCTGGGAGAAAATTGTTGCTGAAGGGGTTGACGCGGTCATCTTCAGAGAAACCTCTGCTGCGCGGGTTGCGGTTCTGCCCGTTGCCGAGAGAGCAAATATTCCTGCGATCTACGCTAATGCTTATGAGGGTGGGGACTGCCGACCAATCCTGTATACCGCAGGCGAGATTGAGCCCCAGAAGGTTGTGCCATATCTCAAGTTCCTGAAGAGCAAAGGCGCCTCCAACATCTTCATCGTGGCTAGTGACATCAACTGGGGGCGCATCGTAATCGAGATGGTGAAGAAGGCTGCTCCGGAATTTGGCCTCACGATCTTAGGCGAAGAGTTCACCCCCTACAACACCACCGACTACAGCCCGACCATCACCAAGATCCGCAACTCGGGCGCCGACGTTCTCCTTTCGGCATTGGGTGGCACGCCCGACAACGTCGCTTTCTTCAAGCAGGCCCGGTCATCTGGACTCATGCAGTCTTTGAAGGTGGTGGCCAACCTTGCGCTCGACGATACAACCCTCGAGGCCATCGGCAGTGCTGCCGAAGGCTCATACATGATTGCCAGCTACTTCATGACGGACCCAAGCGAGGCGAATCAGAAATATCTTTCTGCTCTTAGAGCGAAGTTCGGCGACGACATGAAGGCGCCGGGAATCTACTCTGAGCCGGCCTATGACTCGGTGCATCTCTATGCCCTGGCCGTAAACAAAGCCGGAACGACGGAGACGTCAGCTGTGCTCAAGGCGCTATCAGAGGTCGAGTTCGAGGGCAGCCCCAAAGGCACGATACGCTTGACGCCGGATAGGCATGCGGCGATGCCGATCTATATCGCACAGGCGACGGCGGAGGGAACTTATAACGTCGTAGAGTCGCTCGGGGTGCAGCAGCCCCCGAAGCAGTGCGATCCCCAGCCGCCGTTCGGAATGCCGAAATAGGATCAGCTTAACCAGCCAGGCCAGCCGTGCCGTTGCGGCTGGCCCCCTCTCAAACCGAACCGCAAAAGATACATCATGCTCGAGCATGCCTTGAATGTCATCACCACGGCCAGTGTGTTCTTCACTGTATCCGTTGGGCTCCTCATTGTCTTAAGCATCATGGGTGTCGTGAATCTCGCGCATGGCGCCTTCCTGACTATCGGCGGCTATGCTGCAGTCGTTGTGTCGCAGAACGGCTGGAATCCCTCGCTCTCTCTCCTACTCGCCGCAGCCGTCGGTTTCATCTTAGGTCTGATTATAGAACTGCTTGTGGTGCGCAGGCTTTACGGGAGGCCTCTTGATACGATTCTGGCGACATGGGGCTTGGCTATCATCATTATACAGATCCTTTCAGATCGATTCGGCCGATCCACTCATTTTGTCGATGAAATCGTTTCGGGTGATCCCTTCCAGATCGCCGATATATTTGTGTCCCCCTACAAGATCTTCACAATCGGCGTCGCGCTGGTACTTGGTATCGGTTTGACACTGGTCGCCCGATACACCGACGTCGGCATGATCGCGCGCGCGGTCATCATGAATCCGGCTTTGGCACGGACCCTTGGAATCAATACAAACCGCGTGAATTCAATTACTTTTGCCCTAGGCAGCGCCCTTGCTGCATTTGCCGGCGCGATCATTGTACCGATGTCCAGTGTGGACCCGCACATGGGCACGCCATGGGTGGTTACAGCATTCATGGTGGTTCTGGCTGCCGGTATTTCGTTGCCAGCGCTGCTGCTGAGTGCCGTGGGACTGGCCGCAGCTCAGGTGCTGGCGACTTACTTTGTGGCTCCTGTCGTGGGGAGCCTTCTCGTAATCGCCATTCCAATCCTACTGCTACGTCTCTTCCCGGACGGTATCAGCTCATTTCTAAAATCGCGCTAGGAGCCCGATTGATGTCCGCGGTTGATCGTCCCTCTGATACACCTGCTTCGCCAAAACGGCGAGTATCTGGCTCGTCCATTGGGGCTGCCTTCGTCTCCTTCCTTGTGTTGGCCCCGAGCCTGGTTCTCGGGGGCTATTCATCGGGACTACTGGTGCAGGCCTTCATTTTCGGGACGGTCGCACTTATCACAGACGTTATCTGGGGATACTCAGGAATCCTTACGTTCGCCTCGGCAGCGATGTTTGGCACCGGTGCGTATGCACTCGGCATGCTTTTCGTCCACGTCTCACCATCCCCTGCATCAACTGCAGCGGCACTGGCCGTGGCCATGATTGCAGCAGGTTTGCTCAGCGCGCTGATCGGGTGGCTCGCATTCTACAGCCGGACGAAGGTTTCGGAGTTCTATGTGGCAGTCGTGACATTGGGAGTTTCCGTCCTGTTTGGGCAAGCTGTGCTCTACGGCGGCGCAGCCACTGGAGGCAGTAACGGCCTGAGCGGCTTTACCACGTTCTCACTCAACAATCAGAGCTGGTATCTGATAGCCGGGATCGGCCTGTTGGCTTTTGGTGGTGCCGCACTCAGGATCGTAGGCAGTGACTTCGGCCTTGTCTTGAGGGCGATCCGGGACAACGAAGCCCGGTGCCGCTACATCGGGATTAGAACACCCCTGATCAAGACGGTGGTCTTTTCCGTCTGCAATGCGCTTCTCGCGGCTGTCGGTGTATTCTATTCCCTCTATACGACAGTTGTGGCTCCCTCGCTTTTCGGGATGACGCTCGCGACGAATGTCCTGATCTGGGTTATTCTGGGCGGCCGCGCCACCATCATTGGACCAGCACTCGCCGCGATCCTTATTACGATCGTCACGCCGCAACTCACCACGACGATTCCATTGTACTGGCAGGGGCTGCTTGGACTGACATTCGTTCTTGTCGTCCTGTTCCTTCCGCGTGGCGTCTTGCCAGCTGTATGGGACGGCATCAAGTCAGCTTTGTCCGTGCTTGGGCTCAATACGACGTTAATGGCAAAGACGGATGCGGGTACAGACGCACTGTTCGAAACACGGCCGCCGGCACTATCGAGCGTCGCAGGCCAGACCGTGCTCGACCTATCGAACGTGTCAAAGAGGTTCGGCAGCTTCCAAGCGCTCACAGATGTGTCTTTTACGGTGCAGCGTGGTGAGCTCTTGAGCATCGTCGGTCCAAACGGTGCCGGAAAGACCTCGCTGGTCAGATGTATCTCTGATGGTGACGAGCGATCCTCCGGATGCATCCTTGTCGATGGAAAGTCGATTGAGCATAATCCGCCTGAGGTCATTATGAGATTAGGCGTCGGGCGCAAGTTCCAGGGTGCAAGTATCTTTGAAACACTGGTAGTGGGAGAATGCCTTAAGATTGCCACCTGGAAGGGCAAAGTCCCGAGCGTCTGGAATCGACACAGCAAGGTGATCCTTCCCCGCGGTGCAGCGGAGGTCGCGGAGTCCCTGGGACTGAAGCACGTGTGGAACACCCCAGCGAAAGACATCAGCCATGGTCAGAGACAGGCGCTCGAGCTGGCGATGGTTCTGGCTCTGGAGCCCAGCGTTCTCATTCTGGATGAGCCCACGGCAGGTCTCACGACGCACGAGAGGTCCATGGTCGGCGACGTCCTGACGCGGCTGGTTGCAACAGGTCAGCTGGCGATCGTTCTGATCGAGCATGACTTTGAGTTCGTTAAGCGGATCAGCACGCGCATTATCGTCCTTGTTAACGGGCAGCTTGTCGCGAACGGCAAGGTCGAGGAAGTCTCGAACTCTGAGATTGTTCGCGATGCGTATCTTGGCCGGTCACACAAGGAGAATATGAAATGAGTTCAGTCCTGAGCTGTGACCAACTCCATTCGGGTTATGGCGCAGTCGAAGTGCTGTCTGGCGTCAGGCTGAAGATCAACGCCGGTGACATCTACGCTTTGATCGGAAAGAACGGGGCGGGAAAGACGACCCTGCTGCAGACCATATTGGGTGTTCTGACGCCGACTGCTGGCAGCATCAAGATCCTCGAAAAAGAGGTCGCCGGCACGCCGACGTACGGGATCATCTCGTCCGGGCTCGCCTGCGCTCCTCAGGAGAAGGCGTTCTTCAATGATCTAACTGTGGACGAGAATCTTCGGCTTGGCAGCCTCTCATTGAGCAAAAAGGAGTTTGTCAGTGGTCGGGATCGCCTGATCGAGATGTTCCCATTCATTGGTAATCGATTGCGCCAGCGCGTAGGGACCTTGAGCGGCGGTGAGCAGGCGATGGTCAAGGTTGCACGAGCCCTTTTACCCAAGCCCAAGCTTGTTCTCCTGGATGAGGTGACGGAAGGGCTTCAGCCCCTCACGGTTGATCGGGTTCGAAACGTTCTCATGCGCGATCATGCCGAACGGAATACCACCATTCTGGTAGTTGAGCAGAACGTCGACTTCGTTGCCGGATTTGCCACCCGTTACGGCTTGATGGAGCGAGGGGAAATCCGAGCCGAAGGCAGCTTCGCTGAAGCTGGTGCAGTCGATTGCATCTCCGAGCATCTAAGTATTTGATAAGATCGTGATAAAGAGCGCTACCGAGTCGATCGGTTGTAGTACCCCCCGTTTCGCCGGACACTCCAGCTAGTGGGTTTGTGCCAGAATGAACTCCCTGGGGGAGCGCCTTCTGAGCGCTGAGTGAGGATGGATTTCGTTGCTGTCGTCGATCCATCCGGCGATCTGCCATAGCACCCCGCCGTCAGACACCGGGCGGGACTGGCGGACTGGCCAGCGTGCCGAGGGAGCGGATGGAGATCTTATCGCCTATCGCGTGTGGTAGGGCGCGGTGAGTAGACGCGTAAGTTTGGCCTTGCGCCGTCCCATGGCAATGATATAGTGCATTGGCAAAAATGCTATATTTCAAATGGGAGCAATTGAGACTTCAATGAATCGTTGGATAAGAGCAGTTGCCGCGGCCGTATTTGGCGCGACTACATTGTTCGGCCTGGCCTCCGTGCCTGCACGAGCCGAGGACCCCTCGTTGGTGCTCGACCGCATCAAATCGAGTGGCAGGTTGAAGTTTCCAGTTATGGTCGCGGAGGAGCCGGGCTACATCAAGGATCCCCGCACCGGCGAATGGAGCGGCTTTTTCGTAGACTGGGGAAAGGATATCGCCGGTCTGCTGGGCGTTGAGATCGAGTACTATGAAACCACGTGGGGCAATCTCGCTGCGGACTTCCAGGCCGGCAAGATTGACCTCGCTGTGGCACTGAACCCGAACCCTCGCCGCGGTCTCGTCGTCGACTACGTACCAGGTGCTATCGTCGAGGGCATTTGGGCGCTCGTTACCCGCCCTGGCTTCGAGCCGAACACTTGGCGCGAGATGGACACTAAGGAAGCCCGCGTCGCCGTGCAGAAGGGCAGCACTATGCAGGTCATCGCCGAGTCGGTTATTCCCAACGCCACCATCGTCGTCGTTCCCACGCGCGATCAAGCTATTCTGGAACTTCAGTCGGGCAAGGTTGACGCCATGATCATTGCCGACCAGGACGCCGCCTTGCTGGACTCCAAGGGCATCGGCAAGGCCGTGGTACCCATGCCGGTGCTGCGCAACCCGGCGACGATCGGCATTCGTCGCGAAGCCGGCAATGAGGGCTTCTCCAACTTCCTGGCGAACTGGATGTCACAGCAGAACTCCCTGGGTCTCGCCTGCTCGAGAATCACCCGTTACATGCTCGAGCGTGGCATTGACATGAAGGTGGTTCCCCAGTCCGGAAAGTACTGCTGAGCAATGCGCACGAGCCAAGTCTTCACCGTCATCGACAGCCATACCGCAGGGCACCCCACCCGAACGGTCACCGCAGGCATCCCCCCATTGCGCGGGCACAGCGTGCGCGAACAGCGGGACGATTTCCGCGCGGTCCACGATGGGTTGAGGGGGCTGCTGCTTCACGAACCGCGCGGGCATGCCGCCATGGCGGCGGCTGTGCCCGTGCCTTCCCGCGAGGCAGATCAGGGGCTGTTTTTCATCTTCTCGTATGCCTACGCCGACATGTGCGGCCATGCGACGATCGGCTACATCGCCAGCCTGGCCGCTATGGGTGCGCTTCCTGCAGGCTTCGAACAAAACGGCATGTCCATCGAGACGCCGGCGGGCATCGTCCACGTGACCGGTACCTTCGAGGCCGGCCGGCTGACCTCAGTAGTGCTGCGCAACGTGCCCTCCTACCTCGCCTCTGCCGATGTAACCGTCGAGGCCGAGGGCCTTGGCACGGTGACCTGCGACATCGCCTATGGCGGCATCCTGTATGCCCTCGTCGATGCGAACCAGATCGATCTTCCCTTCGGCATCGACCACGCCAGCCGTTGGTGTCGCGCCGGCATGGCCATCAAAGAGGCGCTTAACGCCGCCAGCGGTCATCCGCAGGTTAGCAGCGTGCTATTCCACCAAGCTATCGAGGGCGGCGCCCGCCATCTGGTTATTTTGGCAGGCAACAAGTTCGACCGTTCGCCCTGCGGCACCGGTACCTCCGCGCGGCTGGCCCAACTCCACGCACGCGGGGAGTTGGCGACTGGCGCGCCCTATCGGGCCGAGAACATCCTCGGCGTGCCCTTCACGGCGAAGGTCGCGGAGTTGGCTCGGGGCAGTAACGGCCAGCCCGCCGTGATCCCGGAGGTGCGCGGCATGGCTCATATCAGCGCATTTTCCACCCTCGTGCTGGAAGCGGACGATCCGCTGTCAGCCGGCTTCCTTCCCAGCTGAAGGGAGAGCGATATGAAATTCGACCCGTCCGTCGTCTTCGAGAATTGGGACCTCCTGGCCTTTGGCCTGCTCATCACTCTGAAATACACCGTTCATACCTGCGCCATCGGCCTCGCGATCGGTCTCCTCGTGGCGCTGCTTCAGCTCACTCCCTGGCGGCTAGCGCGCTGGGCCGGCCGAATCTGGGTGGAGTTCTTCCGCAACATCCCGCTGCTGGTGTTGCTCCTGTGGATCTATTACGCCCTGTCAATCTTCCTTCAAATCGAGATTGGCAAAGAAACGGCTGGCATTGTCGGTCTCGGGTTCTATGCCAGTGGCTTCTATGCCGAGATCCTGCGAGCCGGGGTCCAGTCCGTCGACCGCGGCCAGACGGACGCCGCCGTGGTGCTGGGCATGGGCTACGCCCAGCGCATGAAGCGCATCATCCTGCCGCAGGCTCTGCGCCGCATGGTGCCGCCACTTATGGGTCAAACCATCATGCAGCTCAAGAACACCACGCTGCTCTCGGTCCTGACCATCCCCGATCTGCTCTACCAGGCGGGCTATATTTCCAGTTTCACCTACCGGCCAATGGAGGTCTACACAGTCATCGGTGCCATGTTCATCCTCATCCTGTTCCCCCTCAGCGCTCTTTCGCGCCGGCTCGAACGCAAGGAGGCCGCGTAATGACCGCTACCTCCACGGAAGTCGTACTGAGCGCACTCGGCATCGAGAAGTCCTTCGGGAAGCACCATGTACTACGCGGCATCGATCTTGACGTCCACCGCGGGGAGGTGGTCTGCCTGATTGGCGCCAGCGGCTCGGGTAAGACCTCGCTGCTGCGCTGCTTGAACCTGTTGTTGGAACCCGACCAGGGCGAGATCGTCATCGAAGGCGCGCCTCTTTTCCGCCGCTTTGGGACCGAACGGCTGAAGCTTTCCAACGCGCAAGTCAGCGCGGCGCGCGTCAAGACCGGCATGGTGTTCCAAAACTTCAACCTGTTTCCCCACCGCACCGCGCTGCAGAACATCGTCGAAGCCCCGCTGGTGGTAAAGAAGGTGCCCCGCGCCGAGGCCGAGGCACAGGCTCGCAAGCTCCTCACCCGCATGGGCCTTCCTGACGCCGGGCATAAATATCCGTCGCAGTTGTCGGGCGGCCAGCAGCAGCGTATTGCCATCGCCCGTGCACTTGCCATGCAGCCCACCATCATGCTGTTCGACGAGCCTACATCGGCGCTGGACCCGGAACTGGTCGGCGAGGTTCTCGCTGCAATCCGGCAGCTCGCCGCCGAAGGCATGACCATGGTCATCGTCACCCACGAGATCGGCTTGGCCTATGAGTTGGCCGATCGGGTGGTCTTCATGGACCGAGGAGTCGTTGCTGCCAGCGGCGATCCGCGTGAACTCCTGCTGTCGGTCTCCAATGCCAGGCTCGCGGCTTTCGTTGGGCGTTTCACGGAACAGGCCCGTCTTCTCAGTCCCTTGGTGGCGCCAGCAGCCACACCTCGAGCTCTATCTCCAAACAAAGGATAACAGACCATGGCCGATGTAAACTGGAGCGGTATTTTCCCCGTGCTCGTCACTCCCTTCGGAGCAGATGGTTCCATCAATGAGACCCGATACAAGGCGCTGATCGATGACGCGATTGCCCATGGCGCGCAGGGCATCGTAGCAGCCGGCAGCACCGGCGAATTCTATGCCCTCAGCAAGGCCGAGCGCGCGCGCCTCTACAAATTGACGGTTGACCATGTGGTGGACCGCGTGCCCGTGCTGGCCGGCGTCGCCGACCTGCGTGTCGAGGATGTACTGGAAGCCTGCCAGTCCGCCGTGGCCGCGGGCTGCGCGGGCGGCATGATCCTGCCGCCCATCTACGCCATGCCGAGTCCACGGGAGATCTTGGCCTTCTTCGAGTACATCTCCCGCAACACGTCGCTGCCACTGATGCTCTACAACAGTCCGCGCCGTGCAGGCATCGACATCACCCCGGCCCTGGTAGAGCAGCTCTCCACCCTGCCGACCGTGGTGGCCATTAAGGATAGCTCCGGCATCATCACTCAGGTGAGTGAGCTTGTGCAGCGCGTGGGTGACAGACTTCGTGTCTTCGTCGGCTACGAAACCATGATCGTTCCGGCTCGCGCCGTTGGCGCTCACGGAATCGTCGCCATGGCACACCAGATCGCCGGGCCCTTGATCCGCGACTACTGGGACAAGGCGCTCACTGGTGATAGGGCCTTGGATGACCTCAGCCGGGACGTCTTCGCCTTCTACCGTTGCTTCCAGTCCGGGGCCTACTACGCAGCTATCAAGGAGACCATGAGCCAGCTCGGCCGCGACGCCGGTGGCCCGCGCCTGCCGCTGCTGCCGTTGGCAGAGGAGCAGAAAGCGGCCATCGCCAAGATCATTGCTGACGCGGGCCTTGCCCGTTGGGCCAATGCCTAAGGACAGCCAACATGCACTCGAGTCCTGTCCTTCAAGAGATCGACGCGCTCATGGTCGAGCCACCAGGAAAGACGTTTGGTTTCGGATGTAGAGGTAACCACCGGCCGCAAGGCAAATAGCTGCATGCACGGCTGAGAGCCGCGGCAATATCAACGACGCGCTTCAGACTGGCTCGGCACAGAAGATCTGTACCGGTGGCTGCCGCCTACTGGCGGCTGAGCGCATCCTATTCGGTTTAAGGAAGAAAATATGTATACGAAACTGGCACTCCTTATCGACGGCGAATGGATCGAGGAGACCAATTCCGGGAGCGAAACAGTTCTCAATCCTGCCACAGAACAGCCGCTGGGCACGCTGCCGCACGCCGGAACGGCAGAGCTTGACCGCGCACTCGCGGCAGCAAGCCGCGCCTTTGAGAGCTGGAAGCGCACCTCGCCATACGAGCGTGGTCAGATCTTGCGCCGCGCCGCTGACCTGATGCGCCAGCGTCTGGACCACATTGCTACGGTGCTGACGTTGGAGGAGGGCAAGACGTTCGCAGAGGCAAAAGGTGAAATCTCCGCCGCGGCGGAGTTCTTTGACTGGTTCGCAGAAGAGGGGCGGCGCAGCTATGGCCGTGTCATACCGGCGCGCCTGCCCGATATGCGCCAGACGGTCACACAGGAGCCGGTTGGCCCCGTCGCTTGCTTCACGCCGTGGAACTTCCCGGCGGTGACGCCCGCCCGCAAGATCGCCCCTGCTCTTGCCGCTGGTTGCACTTGCATCATCAAGCCAGCCGAAGAAACACCAGGCACCACGCTAGAAATGGCGCGGGCGCTCATCGATGCTGGGCTCCCCAAAGGTGTGCTGAATGTAGTCTTCGGCGTACCGGCAGACGTCTCGGAGTACCTCATTCGCTCACCGGTGATCCGCAAGATCTCCTTCACCGGATCGACCCCGGTGGGCCGTCACCTCGCTCGGCTGGCCGGAGAGACCCTGACACTCGCCACCATGGAACTAGGCGGCCACGCTCCTGTAATCGTCGCGAAAGACGCGGACATCCAGCGTGCGGCAGAGCTTTCCATGGCGATCAAGCTGCGCAACGCTGGCCAGGTCTGCACCTCGCCGACACGCTTCTTCGTCGAACGTCCGGTTTATGAGCAGTATCTCGACCACGCTCGCGCCTTCGTGGAGAAGCAGGTGGTGGGCGATGGTCTGCAAGCGGGCACCACCGTGGGTCCTGTCGCCAACACCCGCCGCGTCGCCGCGATGGACGACCTTATCGGCGACGCTCTTGCCCATCAGGCGCGGCTCATCGCCGGAGGCGAGCGCCTTAAGGCTCCCGGCCTGATGTACAAGCCCACCATCTTGGCGGACATTCCCGACCAAGCGAGGGCCATGACAGAAGAACCATTCGGGCCCCTTGCGCTGGTACAACCTGTTGATGACATAGAACAGGCCCTCGCACGGGCGAATGCATTGCCCTATGGTTTGGCCGGATACGCCTTCACCCACTGCGCCGCGACCGCTAGTCGTATCGCGGAGGAGCTGCAGGTGGGTGTTATCGGCATCAATCAAATGGTGGTGACGATCCCGGAAACCCCCTTCGGCGGAATCGGCGACAGCGGCTGGGGCCGCGAAGGCGGTATAGAGGGTCTGGAATCCTATACAGTTAGAAAGTATGTCGGCCATCTTCAAGTCTAGCAGGGGATGAGGTGGAAAGGAAAAGGAGCGCGGACCATGAGCTTGGATGAGACATTTTCGGGCTGGCGGCCACGGCAGCTCGCCACCGAGGGGCCGCGCTACCTTGCACTGGTCAATGCTCTGGAGCAGGGCATCGCCGACGGCCTGCTGTCCGATGGGGACCGCCTGCCGCCGCACCGGGAGTTGGCCCAGCAGCTGGGCTTGTCCGTCGGAACCGTAGCTAAGGCCTATCAGGAGGCCGAACAACGCGGTATCGTCAGCGGCCATGTCGGACAGGGCACCTTCGTCCGTCGCCGTTTCGCCGCCCGCGCCGAGGCGGCGGCAAGACACGAATCAGTCAATTTAGCGCTGAATATGCCCGCCGAGGGGAACGAAACGCAGATCCTGTCCGCGTTGTTTGGGGAGGTGGCGCGCGAGCAAGATCTTGCACCGTTACTGGGATACCATCCCCACGGCGGCATTCGGCGGCACCGAGAAGTCATCGCAGCCTCGCTGTCTGACAACAGCTTCACCCTCGAGCCGGCACGGCTGTTCCTGTGCAACGGCGCCCAGCACGCCATCGACATCGCCCTGCGCCTGGTGGCAAAGCCCGGCGCTAGCATCTTGGTGGACGCTTTCACCTATTCCGGCTTCAAGGCAATTGCTGCAGCCAGCCATCTCAACTTGGTGCCCGTTGAAATGGATGAAGAGGGACTAGATCCTGAGGCGATGACACAGGCCTGCCGCGCGTCCGGCGCGCGGGTGCTCTATTGCATGCCAACGCTCCAGAGCCCAACGGCTCGCACCATGACCCTTGGCCGGCGCCGGCGCATCGCTGAACTGGCCGAGGAGCTTGATCTCATCGTAATCGAGGATGACGTTTACGGCTTTTTCTTTCCCGAGCGTCCCGTGCCGATCGCCACGCTGGCACCGGGCCGCACCTTCTACGTGACGTCCTACTCCAAATGCGTTGCGCCTGGCTTCCGGCTCGGCACATTGACCGTCCCGACCGCGTACATTGCTCAGGCCGAGCTCCTCCTGCACGCCTCCGCCTGGTTTGTGGCTCCGCTGCTAAGCGAGGCAGTGGTGCGGCTGATTGAAAACGGCAAGCTGGAAGAACTGCTTCGTGAGCGGCGCCGGCAGGCGCTCGAGCGTTACCGTGTGTTCCTTGACGTCTTTCCCAACGCCCCAAAATTGCAGTTCCCAGCCTTCTACGGGTGGCTGCCGTTGCCGAAAGAATGGTCGGCCGATCAATTTACCGCCGCTGCGCGAGTGCATGGCATTCTAGTAACACCACCTATTGCCTCGGCGGTAGGTGAGGTTCACCCCGCTGCAGTCCGTATCTGCCTCGGCGCGCCGAAGAATCTCGAAGAACTCTCTACTGTGCTTCAGATTCTGCGCGATATCCTTGCTCACCGGCCAGCAAACGTCGTTTCCGTCGCCTGACCGAGTTCGATCGCATTGAACTATCGCTTCTTGAGAATCCGTCCAAAAGAAGAACCCCTGAGATCAGATGAACTTGCGGCATGTATGCGAATGAAAAACATTACACAATGTTTGGGCCCGAGTTGTGCGGTGGCGGCGCGTCGATCTCAGCGGGTCATCAAGGAGCGCTTCTTCGGCGTCGAGTATCACGAGCGCCTTGTGTCGACACTGCTGAAGAAGCTGGGCTTCTCGCACATGAGCGCCCGGCCGCGTCACCCCGCGCAGGATGGCGAGATCGTCGAGGCATAAAAAAATTCCCCGAACACGCTGAAGACCCATCTGGCCGACCTGCCGAAAGGCACACGGGTGGAGATATCGTTCCAAGATGAAGCCCGCATCGGCCAGAGGAACGGCTTTGGTTTTGCAATGGGCAAGACGTGGCACGCGTCCGCGACAGCCCGCCGACCAGCGCTACAAGAACGCCTATCTGTTCGGAGCCATCTGCCCGGCACGCGGCAAAGGTGCTGCCCTGGCCTTTGCCGCATGCCGACACCGAAGCCATGCAGCTCCACCTCGACGAGATCACCCGCCATGTCGCCAAGGGCGCGCATGCAGTGCTGCTCATGGATCGCGCTGGATGGCACACAACGGCAAATCTCGACGTGCCGGAGAACATCACGCCGATCTTCCTGCCGTCGCGATCCCCCGAACTCAACCCGGTGGAAAACCTCTGGCCATACCCGCGCTCCAACTGGCTCTCAAAGCGAGTCTTCGAAACCTACGACGCCATCATCGACGCGGCGTGCGAGGCCTGGCAGAAACTCCTCGCAATGCCCCTGTCTCAGAAACCGGCACGACCTCAATCTCAGCTGGCGTCTTGTTTCAAGCCAGCCATTCGCGCCGAAACGAACCACAGCGCCCTCTGCCAAGGTGAAAGCTCGGGCGGGAGCGCCTGCAGGGATCTGCTTGATCGCAGGGTGCGGTCTGCCATCCCGGAACTGGAAGGCCGGATAATCTCCCGTGCCGCGATGCTGGACGGAGAAGATTTCGGCCGATTTCTTCCACCGGGCCGCCGTGGCATAGGGGGTTCTTCGTCCGCAATTCTGGTTGCGCGCCGACCTCGGCGCTGGTCAGTTGCGGCACTTCGGCAATGAACCGATCGCGCAGTTCCAGATTGTCAGCCGCTATGGCGCCACGAGCGGACGCCAGATCGCCCGGAAGGATGACGTCGGCCAGCTTCCCGATGTCACCTCAAGCCTGTTTTGCTCAACAGCTCAACATTGCCGCTGACGCGAACAACGGCCTGGAGGATGGAGCGGATTGCGGCCGTCCGCCCGTCGGCAAGCTCCGGCTTGAGACGAAGCACGACCGATCACCCAAGCGCGATATCGGCGGCGGTAGCGGCAAAGTGAGCGAGTCGGCAAGATTCTTCAGCAGGTCCTTTGAACGTGCGGATCGATGATATGTGGCCAATAGCAGATCACAAGGTAATCTAGCTGGGGACGAATCAATATTCGTTTACTAATTTTATGATTAAATCTCTGCCTGGGGACCCTGGTGGAGACGGAGAGTGCAGGAAATTCGAGCCGCGCTTGAGGATTACGAGCGTCAAACGCGTGCACTCGCTGCACAACCCTGCGTCACAGAGGAAAGCTATTATCCCTGGATCCGGCAGCTTCTTGCCACTGTGCTATCACATGTAAAGCTTCCGTTCGAAGTTCGCACGGGAACCTGCGAGCTCCGTCCAGACAAGGGACGAGATCGGCCGGACTTCGTCCTTGCTGACGGGGCATTGATCGCCGCATACGGCGAAGCAAAAACTCCAAGCACGAGCATTCAACAACTCGCTATCTCGACAGACAGGGACGATCAGATCGGCCGATATCTTGCCCGTACGGGCGTTAGTTCTTGTCTGCAACGTTAGCGAAATCGGCCTGGTGTTATGCCGCGCTGGCCACAGTCGTGCCGGGTCGGTTCGTGTGATGCCAGCCGACCGGGAGCTGGTTCGAACGGTTTCTTTGTGGTCGGCGCGACGTGAGTTCTTCAGGTCGACACTGATTCAGACGGCATTCTACGGTCTATTCGCGGCATGGGCGCTGTGGCAGCGCGAGCAGGACGGTACCAGTTTCAGTTGGGACCGGATAAACCGATATCTCCGCATTCCCTTCCTAGCAGGCCTGTTTCACGAATTCCGAAACCCGAGCCGACTAAGGCATCTCGATTTGGAACGCCATCTTGACCGTGCAACTGACACGTTGAACCGGGTGGATCTTGAAGTTTTCCGCCAGCAGATGACCTTTCCATCCTTGTCAGACGGAGATGTCGCCAGCGCGGCGATGACTTACTTCTATGAACCGTTCCTGGAAGCCTTCGATCCGGCGCTCAAGAAGACTATGGGCGTGTGGTATACGCCTCCCGAGGTGGTTCGGTACCAAGTGCGGCGAGCCCACGAACTCCTTAAGAAGGAACTCGGCCGTCCGCTCGGGTTGGCAGATGAAAACGTGGTTCTCCTCGATCCGTGTTGCGGGACTGGGGCCTACATCCTCGAAGCCGCACGTTGCATTGCCGAGGAACTGCGGGCGACTGGCGAAGAAGCACTCGTCGGTCTTTCGCTGCTCCGGGCACTAACGAGCCGGATCTTTGGTTTTGAGGTTCTCACGGCGCCGTTCGCGATCGCACAACTTCAGCTCTATGTCATGCTCAGCGACCTAAGAGCACCGCCGCCGAACGATCAGCGGCTTGGCATCTTTCTGACCAACGCTCTCACCGGATGGAGTGATCGGCGGCAGCTTCAGCTCAACTTCCCCGAGCTCCAGCAAGAATTCGAAGCTGCGCAATCGATCAAGCAGGACGCTGATATTGTGGTCATACTTGGCAATCCGCCGTACGACCGTCAGGCCGCAGTCAGGATGGAGGAGGAGGCCGGGCTGATCGATCACTACAAAGGTGTCACCTATGTTGAACGAAGACGACGCGACGGCGTCACGGAACTTGTGCAGGAACGGACAACCTTGTTGTTTCGCCACTGGGGCGTGCGCAAACAGCTTCTCAATGACCTGTACGTTAGATTCTACAGGCTGGCTGAACGGGAGATTGCAGAGGAGCGCGATTTCGGGCTGGTATCCCTGATCACCAACTCGTCGTGGCTAACCGGGCGTTCTCACCCAATCATGCGAGAGTCCCTCCTTCGTAACTTTCACGAAATTTGGATCGACAATCTGAACGGTGACAAGTACCGGACTGGCAAAGTCATCCCTGCGGGAATTGCAGGTGCAGGCACTGCCGACCAGAGTGTTTTCACCACTGAGAGTGACTCAAGAGGTATCCAGACGGGCGTTGCCATCGCAACTTTCCTCAAGAGAGGAGCAGAACGTTCCAAACCGGAAGAAACCGTAGTTCACTATCGCGATTTCTGGGGCAGGGCGGCCTCGAAACGCCAGCAATTGCTCTCTATGAAGAGCGCAGTTGCTCTCTATGAAGAGCGCAGTGCCGTATGTGCGGCTAAATCCTACAAGACAGAATCGTTGGCGGCTAGCACCGCACGCGCAAGCAGCGGGCTATGAGGCCTGGCCGAGCCTCGAAGAGATATTTCCGACTCGGATACAGGGAATCAATCCTAATAGAGGTATCACCGGCAGCGTCATAGACGTCGACAAGAAGCTCCTGGCAGATCGCATAGCGGCGTATATTGGCGCAGACAGCTTTGCATACGCGACAAGCGCTTGTCCGGCGTTGGCTATGCCACGCGCAAACTATACGCCGGAGATAGTCTGGAAGGGCCTTCGGAAGCTCGGTTTCGATGAGAGCCGTCTCAAGCCATACCTCCTGTTTCCATTCGACCAGCGCTGGATCTACTATGAAGACAGGCTCAATCTCCTGAACAGGCCCCGAGAGACGCTCGCGGCCAATGTTGATTGCGAGTGCTTCCTCATCGCGGTGCCCGAGCCACGTAAGGTCTCGGAAGCGAGACCGCTCTTTTCCCGGACACTCCTGGATCTGCATGTTCATGATCGCGGATCGGTAGCCATCCCTGCTGTTATCAGGCTAGACGCCCTGGCTGGCGCCCGTTTGGCCAACTTATCGCCGGAAATTTGGGCCGCGCTTCGCGAAGCCTGGGGCGCGATGGGAGGGCTCGAAACCTCCGATGCCCACCTCTGTGCTAGCAAGTTGATCCACATTTGTTTGGCGATCATGAACTCTCCTGCCTATCGCTTGGACCATGCCAGCGCGTTGGGCGCCGACTGGGCTCGGGTGCCAATACCGCGACATTCGGCGCTAGTTCGACGGCTCGGTCAGTTGGGTGGTCTAGTCGCTGCGCTCATGGACTGTTCGACTGACTCAGCGTCTGGGGTTCGTGAAATACTCGGCCGTGATAAACTCGCCAGCATCGCGGCGATCCGGCGGTCAGACGGTCACCCTATAAGCGCTGACGACCTTCGCGTTACTATTTCCTACTTCGGGGCAGCGCCGGGACGTTTCGTTCAAACCGACGATGTCAGCGGAGAGCTTTGGATCAACAATAATGTGTATCTCGCCAACGTTCCTATCACGGCATGGCGAAGCGAATTCGGTGGCTATCAGACCATCCGGAAATGGCTTGGCTATCGTCACGTCACTCGTCTTCAGGGGAGGCCGATGACACTGGAGGAGCAGCGATCGCTTCGCAACATGATTCTCCGTCTCACGGCGCTTTCGGCGTTAGAGCCGCAAATGGACGAATTGTATTCAGCCGCTGTTGAAGACGCGTTGATCGTCGGCAATGAAATGCCCTCTATTCAGGCTGCCGAGTAGAGTGTGAAAGCTTGGAGTGGTGCTCGTGGCGGCCGGGCTCGTCGGACTTCCGACGAATTGGAAATGCCGACTAATCAGCCGCTAAGGTTGTATAAGATGCGGATATGAAAGGCGTCGTGAACCGGAATTTTCGACCTTGGCAGACCGCCGCCGATCGGTATTTTAACGGCCCGATCGTTCTCGAGCGAAACGGGGGTATCGCTGGACGAATAGCTTCTCGCTACTAAGTACGTGGCCGCGATCACTCGCTCCCGTGGCTGTATTGCGTTGGCGTCCTCATAAACATGGTGGTGTGTGCGCTCAATATCTTCGTCGCCGTTACCGACAAGGACTGGTTCGATTTCCTGTCTGGCATTCAGCCGGACGAGGTGAACTTTTAGGCGCCAAGCTGCCGATTCCGACGAAGCCGCCCCTTTGTTCCGAGATTATTCCGCCCCCGGATTCCGAGATGATCTCGCCCGCTGGGGCTGGGGCTCTGCTGGCGTGATTGTTGTCATTTCGTTCGCATGTGGTGTCAAGCTTTGTTGGGCTGTTTTCGACGCAAGCTTTCGCCTGTGAGGTCGATGCGGTGGGCGTTGTGCACGAGCCGCTCGAGGATGGCGTCGGCGTAGGTCGGGTCACCAAACATCAGAGGCTGCCGCCATTCTCGACGGGGTGGTGTCTCATTTGACGGTCATCGACCCGCGTCACGGCCTAGCGGGTCAGCGTCTGGAGCTGGTGTCGTCCCGTTCTGCGCGCGGTCCGGCTTTCGTTGTTGTTCGACTATCTGACGGACGCCGCCGTTCAATTCGGCGCTCGGTGACCGACCTTGCAGCGGCGTCACCGGAAGAACAAGGCGCTTCGAAAGCGTTGGCCCACATCAACGTGCGAACGCTGCTCACATTGCTGCACCATTTGAACAGCACGTTGGCCTCCCCTATCGAGGAGGTGATTCGCGATGAACATCCAGTCAGATCTGTATCGTGTCGCGTCCCAGACCCCCACCACCAAAGTTCCGAACCCGAGTATCATCACTCTGCCGAGTCTTTGGCTCAACTTGCCCGTGGAGAGGCAGAAGCAGATCGCGCAGGGCTTCGCGCGGCTTCTCTTGCGGATGCGATCGACGGGCGCGCCGATAGCGGCGGATCGGCATGTTGAGAACGTCGAATAGACCGGACGAGTGCGTCACTGCTGCGCATCGCGGCAAGCTCGCTTACATTTACGTCCGCCAGTCTTCCGTGAACCAGGTGCGGCATCATCAGGAAAGCACGGAACTGCAATACCGCCTCGTCGATCGTGCCGTCGCCCTCGGCTGGCCGCATGAACGCGTGCACGTCATCGATGAAGATCTTGGCAAATCCGGAGCCGGGACCGTTGAGCGGGTGGGCTTCAAGAAGCTGATTGCCGAGATCGGATTGGGCAACGCCGGCCTCGTCATCAGCCTCGACGCGTCCCGGCTTGCCCGCAACAATCGCGACTGGCATCAGCTCCTCGATTTGTGCGCGCTCTTCGGCGTCATCATTGCCGACGGCGAACGTCTCTACGATCCCTGCGCTTACCATGACCGCCTGCTGCTCGGTTTGTCCGGCATCATGAGCGAGGCGGAGTTGCACCAGATCAGGCAGCGCCTCCATCAGGGCGAGCGTCAGAAGGCGGCGCGTGGCGAGCTACGCCTTCCCGTTCCCGCCGGACTGGCTCATGATCGCTCGGGCGAGATCATTCTCAATCCCGATGAGCAGGTGCAGGCGAGGCTCGGCCTGGTCTTCGCCAAGTTCCGCGAGCTTCACAGTGCGCGGGCCGTGATGCGATACCTGCGAAAGAACGATCTGCCACTGCCTGTGCGCCCACTCCTCGGTCCGGCGCCGCACGATGTGGTGTGGCGCGAGGCCGATAGTTCGCGCGTGCTCAGCATTCTCCAAAATCCTGCCTATGCCGGGGCGTATGTCTATGGCCGCAGGCGGGTGGCAGGCGGGCGGATTCGCCATGGCGTTTATCGTCCGAGGACGACCAAGGTCCCCATCGCCGACTGGGAGGTTTGCCTTCAGGCTGCCCATCCTGGTTATATCGGCTGGGAGGAGTTCATGGAGAACCAGAGGCGACTGGCAAACAACATCAATCGCTACGAAGCCGGTCATTCCGGCGTGCCGCGCAAGGGAGCGGCACTGCTGCAGGGCATCGCCGTTTGTGGACGGTGCGGTCGCCGGATGAGCCTGCGCTATAGTGGTCCCGCGGGCGACTACCCCGTCTATACGTGTCGCGCTGACCGCGACCAGGAGGGCGGGCCGCTATGCCAGGAAGTGCGTGCGCTGCCCGTCGATGCGCACGTCGAAAGCATCCTGCTCGAGGCCTTGCGACCGGACAAGATCGTCATCGCCATCGCCGCCCTTGGCCAGATCGAAGAGGAGACGCGTCAGCTTGAGCGGCAGTGGGCGCTGCGGCGCGAGCGGGCGCGCTATGAGGCAGAACGTGCACGGCGCCAATATGATGCGGTCGAGCCTGAGAACCGTCTGGTGGCACGGTCGCTGGAACGCGGCTGGGAAGAGAAGCTTCGCGCCGCCGAGGCGATCGAACAGGATTACGAACGCTGGCGGTCCGACGAGCCCCTGGTCTTGAATGAACCGGATCGCCAGGCGCTGCAAAAGCTGGGCGAAGATCTGCCCGGCATCTGGCACGCCCCTTCAACAACGGCAGCCGAGCGCAAGGGCATCCTGCGCTGCATCATCTGCGAGGTCGTCCTCGACCAGAAGCGCTTTCAGGGTCAGGTCTGGTTCAAGATCCTGTGGCATGTTATCCGGCGTGCAACTTTGCGCGCCGATTGACACTGTGGCAGACGGGAGCGACAAGCGAGCACTCTCTCCAAAGGCGAGTCCACACCTATGGCGACTACATCGATGTGGAGCGGCTGCGGAGCCGTGTGATCCAACTTAACGCCGCGGGCAAAATGGACAAGGAGATCGCGGCGACCTTGAACGCGGAAGGCTTTGTCGCAGCACGCGGCTGCGCGTTCAAAGGTGAGAATGTCTGGCTTCTGCGGACACGTTGGGGCATCCCCACCGTCAAGATCAACGGGACGAGCGCCAATCCCGACCGATGGCCAGATGGAACCTACTCTGTTCAAGGGGCGGCCGCCGCCCTGGGCGTCACACCACAAACCGTCTTCGACTATCTCGCACGCGGCTGGCTCGAGGGGCACCAGCTCACGAAGGGACAGCCGTGGCAAATCGAGCTCTCAGATGACCGGATCAACACGCTGCGGGCGCGGATCGCACGCAACAGGCGATCAAAGAAGGAGGTGGCATGAAAGAGGCCGCGCTTACTGGAAGAACGGATCGCCAAAGATGTTGATGGTGCTCGAGGGACAGTCGCACTTCCTACCTTGCGGCGTACCGTATTGGGGTTTCGAGACTCTCAATAACGGAGGAAGTGCGACCGTGCCTTACGATTATCACATCGGCGTGGATTACCACAAATCCTACAGCCATCTCGTCGTTCAGGATGGAACCGGGCGAACGCTGCGCTCGGGGCGGGTCAAGAACGACCGCCATTCGATCGCGGCGTTTTTGGATCGCTACAGGGACAACTCCCATGCTGTCGTCGAGGCCACCCGCAACTGGATGGTCATCTACGACTGGCTCGCCCACCCTTTGAAGGTGAAGGCGATCGCCGACGCCAAGATCAAGACGGACAAGATCGACGCGACGGTGCTGGCGCATTTGCTGCGAGCCGATCTTGTTCCCGAAGCCTGGGCGCCGAGCGAACAAGCGCGGGAACTGCGCCTGGCGCTACGCGAGCGTATGTTTTACGTGCGGCTGCGCACCATGGTGAAGAACCGCGTCGTCACAGTCTTCGACCGCTATCCGGAGCAGACGGTCCGGCTCAAGAAGCTCGCCGATCTGTTCGGCAAGACCGGGCGCAAGCAATTGGCGGAATTGCCTGTCTCGCCGATCGATCGCATCCAGATCGACCGCAGCCTCGCCTTCGTCGACGACATCAATGCGCGGATTAAACAGTCGGAAGCGACGATCCGGGCGCTAACGCGAGAGAACACCAATGTGAAGCTGCTGAAGACAATTCCCGGCATCGGGGAATTCTTCGCCCGACTGATCGACGCCGAGATCGACGATATCCGCCGTTTCCGCTCGGCCAAGAAACTTGCCGCCTATGCCGGCCTTGTCCCGTCAACCTATGCGAGCGGTGGCAAGACTTACCATGGCAAGATCATCAAGCAGGGCAACAAATGGCTGCGCTGGGCTTTTGTCGAAGCGATTGGTCCAGCCGTCGCCACCGATCCGCAACTGAGAGAACAATATGAGCGCCTGAAGCCCCACGGCACCAACAAGGCCAGGGTGGCGATAGCGCGAAAACTATTGACGATCGCATTCCAGCTCCTGCGCGAGCAGCGCCCTTACGAACAGCGCGGCCACAACGGGCAAGGATGCGCGTCAACGATATCCCGGCTGTCCTGATGATGCTCTAGCGAGCCTGGCAGTGCCGGGCTGCGCTCCTGAAGGAGAATAGGAAGCCGGGAGCCGAACGCCACTATGTGACCGAAGCCAGAGACAAACGGCATCAGGGTCACGGATTGGAGAATGGTTCGAGAACCGAAGGACGCCAGTCCAGCGGACGGTGGAGATTTAGCCGACCAGCCACAGTGCCGGTCAAAACGCAACCGAACCCAAGGAAATCCGCCAGGTGGACGCGATTAGCCCCCTTGAGTTCTTTCATTGGAGGCATCATGACAACTTCGGTTCGCCAAACACGCTGCCCCATTCACCCACCGAGCGGTTGGAGGTGATCAGGATCGATCCCGCTCATAGCGCCGCGACACCAGCTGGAAGAAGAAATGTGCGGCATTGGCTTCGAACGGGAGATAGCCGAGCTCGTCGATGATCAGCAGTTTCGGCCGCGACAGGGTCGTCAGCTGCTTTTCGAGCGAACCGTCGCCATGGGCCTTGGCCAGCATCGCCACCAGCGTGGCCGCCGTGACGAACTGGACGCTATGGTTCTGCCGGATCGCCTCGCGCCCGAGAGCTACTGCCAGATGTGTCTTACCCGTACCCGGAGGTCCCAGGAACAGGACCGTGTCGCCATGGGCGATCCAGCGGCAGGTCGCCAGCTCCCGGATCTGGCGCTGGTCCAGCGACGGCTGCGCGTCGAAGTCGAAGCCGTCGAGTTCGCGCACAAACGGGAACTGCGCGATCTTGCCTTCCATGGAGATCCGCCGCTCGTCGCGCCGCGCGATCTCGCGCGTCACCAGGAAGGCCAAAGCCTCGCGCAAGGTCATTTGCGAACGCGCCGCTTCGTCCAGCAGCGTGTCGAGCTGGTCCCGGATCGCGGTTAGCTTCAGCCGGTCGAGCTGAGCCACCAACATCTCGTGATCGACCGCCGTCATCACCAGCCGCCTCCCACCAGCGCCTCATATTCGGCCAGCGGCCGCAACAGAGCGGAAGGCGCAACGATCTCCGCCGGCGCCGATCGCACCGGCCCCGCAGCGCCGACCACGCCGGCAAGATGGGCGCGCTCGACAATCCGTTGCGACGCCCCCGGCACAAGGCATGATCCGCCACCACCTCGCCCGCATGACGCACGATAACGCGGCCGCCCAGCACCACGACCTGGACGCTCTCCCCGATCAGCCGCCAGGGAACCGAGTAACTGTTCGTGTCCAGGTCGATTGCGCAGTCCGCCTGGACCTTGCGCACGAGGTCCCGCAGCTGCCCAAACGGCGCCCGTCCGCCGAGCGGGCGAAGCGCCCCGGCCTTTTCGGCAAAGCGCTCGGCAGGAGCCACGCCGGTCGTGCCATGCACACGCTGATCGGCAATCTCGCGCGTCCACCGGTCCAGATGCGCCTCGAACGCCGCCCAGTTCTCGAACCGGCGGCCGGCGATCGCATTGCGCTTGACGTAGCCGACCCCGCGTTCGTCCTTCCACTTCGTACGCGCCCGGTAGGGCGCACAGGCCCGCGGCGTAAATCCCCAGTAGCGGGCAAAGGCGTGCAGCCGCGCGTTGAACCGCACCTCCCGCGTCGTCGCATCGTGATGGTCGACCAGCGCCTTCGGATTGTCGAACAGCACTTCCGTTGGAACCCCGCCGAAGCGAAGGAAAGCTCCTTCCATCCCCTCGAACCAGTCCGCCTGGCCCTCCCGAAGCGAGGGACGGATATGCAGCCGACGCGAGTAACCCAGCGTTGCCACAAACAGGTGCGCCCGAGCACGCTCGCCGCCGATCCACACCCGCGTGTCGCCAAAGTCGATCTGCACCTGATATCCCGGCGCCGTCTCAAACCGAACCGTCGCGCGCTTCTGCGCCTTCAACTCCCGACGCCAATGCTGCACCCGAAGCTCCACAGAACGAAGCCCAATGACGATCCCATGTTCGCTCGCCAGTTCCTGGCGCACCACATCGGCGTTGCCGCCATGGCGGAAGAAGCGCTCCCGCAGCCAATCGTCCAGCCCGTCAAACGCGGTCCGCCGCACAGGTTTGCGAAACCCCCTCGCGCAGATACCGACGCACCGTGTTGCGCGCGTACCCGAATTCCTTCGCCAGTCGCTTCGCTCCCCAGCCAAGCTCATGCAGCCGCAGCATCGCTGCCACCTCTTCAGGCTGAAGCATCTCCTCTCCCTGCATCGTTCTCGACAATGCAGGAATCGCCGAAATCCCAACCGTCATCCATGCCTCCTCTCAACCGAGGGGGTCAGTTCTTCATTTCGTTAGGGGGTCAGTTTCTCAATTCGCCCGACAGAAGCGCTCCCCTGGATAGCCTGACAAGGGGGAGGTGGGCAGCTATTCTTTGAAATGTCCGCCTGACGCAGGCCCGCTTGTTCGACCTCGAGGCGCAGATTCTGTCTGGGCCGCGGACCGATCTGCTGGATCACCAGCGCGGCGGCCAAGGAGCCGAGATCGCCGCAATCCTGGAGGCTGCGCCCGGTCGTGTAGCCATACAGGAATCCCGCGGCATAAAGATCGCCGGCGCCGGTCGTATCGACCAGTTCCTTGATCGCCCTCGCCTTGATGGTGACGGTCTCGTCGCCGCGCACGATCACCGAGCCTTTTTCCGAGCGGGTGACGGCGGCGATCTTGCAATCCTTGCGGACGGCAGCGAGTGCGTCTTCGAAGGAAGCGGTCTGGTAGAGCGATTTGATCTCGTGGCTGTTGGCGAAGACGATGTCGACGGTGCTCGAGCGGATGAGGTCGAGGAACTCGTCGCGGTAGCGGTCGACGCAGAAGGAATCCGACAGCGTCATCGACACTTCGCGCCCGGCAGCATGCGCCAGCCTGGCGGCCTGCCGGATTGCCTCCTTGGCGCGCGGCGGATCCCACAGATACCCCTCGAAATAAGTGACCTTGGCGCCGGCGGCCTTGTCGGCCTCGACGTCTTCCGGGCCGAGTTCGACGCAGGCGCCGAGATAGGTGTTCATCGAGCGCTCGCCGTCCGGCGTCACCAAGATCATTGAGCGGGCGGTAGGCGGCTCACCCTGGAGCGGCTTGGTGTCGAAGGCCACGCCCTGGGCATGGATGGCGTGGGTGTAGATCTCGCCGAGCGCGTCCTTGGACACCTTGCCGAAGAAGGCCGCGCGGCCGCCGAAGCTCGCGACGCCAGCAGCGGTGTTGCCGGCGCTGCCGCCCGAAGTTTCGATCGCGGGCCCCATGCGGCTGTAGAGCAGTTCGGCGCGCCTGGCGTCGATGAGGTTCATCGCGCCCTTGATGATGCCGTTGGTTTCGAGGAAAGCCTCGTCGCACTGTGCGATGATGTCGACAATGGCATTACCGATGCAAAGCACGTCATATTCCGGCATCAATGTCTCCGACAAACGACTAACGGCTTTCTGCCATGCCGGCTGGGCGCGGCTCTAGCGAATTGGAATGGCTTTTCGCATGGCGATCGAGCCGGCGTCGGCCCTCACGCAGCTGCGAGTCCTGCCTCGCGCCGCAGGTCGGCGGCTCTGTCCGTCCTCTCCCACGTGAACTCAGGGTCTTCACGGCCGAAGTGCCCGTACGTCGCAGTGTTGCGGTATATCGGGCGTAAGAGATCAAGCATGTTGATAATGCCCTTAGGTCTGAGATCGAACAGCTCAAGAATGAGGCGCTCGATCCTTTCTTCCTCGATCCTCGCGGTCCCAAAACTATTGACCAGGACAGAAACCGGAGCGGCCACGCCGATCGCATAAGCAAGCTGAACCTCGCAGACCTGCGCCAGTCCGCCAGCAACGACATTCTTCGCGACATACCGGGCCGCATAGGCGGCCGAGCGGTCAACCTTGGATGGGTCCTTGCCCGAAAAGGCGCCGCCGCCGTGACGCCCCATCCCACCGTAAGTATCGACGATGATCTTGCGTCCAGTGAGGCCGCAGTCGCCGCGCGGCCCCCCGACGACGAACCGCCCCGTTGGATTGACGAGGAACCGGGTCCCCGTCGTATCCAAGTGGGGCGGCAAGGCCGGCTTTATGATCTCCTCAATGACGCCTTCCCGGATTGTGTCATGCGCGACTTCCTCGTCATGCTGCGTCGACAGGACTATGGTGTCCAGCGCCACCGGGCGGAGACCTTCGTAGCGTACCGACACTTGAGACTTCACGTCCGGGCGCAGCCAGCTAAGCTGTCCCGCCTTCCGGACCTCTGCCTGCCTTTTCGTCAAGCGGTGAGCGAGCTGGATCGGCAAGGGCATCATTGTATCGGTCTCGCTGCATGCAAACCCGAACATGAGACCCTGATCCCCTGCACCCTGGTCCAGATCCAGTCCTCGTCCCTCGTCAACGCCCTGGCTAATGTCAGGCGACTGCTCGGTGAGGGCTACAACGACCGCGCAACACCGACCGTCAAAGCCGATGGCATCGTCATCGTATCCAATATCGACAATCGTATCGCGGGCAACTTGGCTGTAGTCGATCCGCGCATCGCTGGTGATCTCGCCAGCCAGAACGACCAGCCCTGTCTTCACCAACGCTTCACAAGCAACGCGCGCCTTTGGGTCGGTGCTGAGAATCGCATCGAGGATGGCATCCGAAACGTTATCGGCCAGCTTATCCGGATGGCCCGCGCCGACGGATTCGGAAGAGAATACGAACTGCCTAGTCATGGAATGCCTCGCCTCGGTTGCTGGAGTTGGAAGGGCATTTGATTAGCCCGCCTTACCTGTCGGTGATGCCGGGGATCTCGAACGCAGCGCAGAAGTCCGCAACGTCTCTTCGCACGCTGGCATGAAGATCTGGGTCGTGGGGTTGGCGGCAGACCAAGTCAATGAAAGCGGCGATCTGCACCATTTCATCCTCGCGCATGCCCATTGACGTCACTGCTGGCGAGCCCAAGCGAATCCCGCTTGTGACCGCGGGATCGCGCGGGTCGTCCGGCACCATATTAAAGTTCGTGATGATGCCTGCGTTTGCTAGTCGCTCGGCATAGGCTTTGCCTGACAGGGGTTGATCGCGGAGATCAAGGATCAGCATATGATTGTCAGTCCCGCCGGTGACCAGGTCATAACCACGGTCCAGAAGCGCCTGGGCAAGAGCCTTGGCATTCTTGACGATCTGCTGACCGTAGGTACGGAAGGACGGATTCGCGGCTTCCTGCAAAGCGACAGCTAGCCCGGCGATGATATTCATGTGGGGTCCGCCCTGCAGTTGAGGGAAGACTGCGCGATCTATCCGTTTGGCGAGGTTGTATTTGCTCTTCGAAAGATACAGCGCTTGATAGCGATCTTCATTCCTCGACAAAATGAAGCCACCGCGGGGACCGCGGATCGACTTGTGAGACGTGCTGCTGACGACGTCGCAATGGCGCACGGGATTCGGATGCGCTCCTGCGACAATCAGGCCGCTGATGTGCGCAATGTCGGCAACGAGATAGGAATTCGACTGCAGAGCGATTTCGGCCATTGCCGCGTAGTCAAAGGCGCGCGGATAAGCAGTTCCGCCGACCCAAATCAGTTTGGGCCTTTCCCGCTTGGCTGTCTCGCGCAGGCGGTCATAGTCAATTTGCTGCGTCTTTTCGTGCAGCCCATAGGGGACGCGTTGATAATCACTGCCGGAGAAGTTGACGGCCCAGCCATGAGTCAGGTGGCCCCCTTCCGGAATGGGCAAGCCCATGACTTTGTCACCGGGGCTCAAAAGCGCGCGATAGACAGCCTGGTTGGCCGGCGAGCCGGAATAAGGCTGGACGTTGGCGTGTTCGCTGCTAAATAATGTTTTCAAGCGCTCGATGGCGAGGTTTTCAAGCTCATCGACGATCCCGTTTCCTGCATAGTAGCGCGCACCGGGGTACCCCTCGGCGTACTTGTTCGTGAAAATCGAGCCGGTCGCTTCCAGCACGGCCGAGGAGGCAAAGTTCTCAGAAGCGATTAGTTTGAGCGTCGTCCGCTCCTGCCGCTCCTGTCTTAGAAGCAGTTCGTGAACGCGGCAATCGACCGCGGCCAAGGGTGACCGTCCGTAGGTGTCGGGCTGCGCGATGGCGCCGTCGGCGGAGTTGTCCATGGTAGTTCGCGCTCCAACTGGATTGATCTGTTTCACCATCAAGCACTCGGTCCCGTAGACCGCGCGTCTTGCATCGCTTCGAGGCGTTGCAGGTCTCGTTCATGATGGCCATCGCCGTGGGGCAGGAGATCGACCAAAAATTGAACCAGCCCGCCGTCCATGCCTCCTGCTTTGACATGGTACGAGAACCACGGATGTTGTTCGTTGCAGCAAAGAAAGTCGGCTCTGGCGAGCAGCCGGACGTGTCGCACCACGTGCTTGCGATTCAGACCCAGAATCTCCGCTAGCTCGCAGACAGTTAGGTCCGCATGCGCGCAAAGGCCCAGGATTCGAAGGCGATCAAGATGCGCTGCCGTCCGTAGACGATTGACCAGTGTCATCATTGGACAGCATCCAGCCACATAAAAAAACTGAGCACTCGTCCTGCTGACTTTGTCATTTGGCGTTTTCCGCAGATGCTTCAGGTTTCGATCAATTATGCTGTTGCTTAGCATTCCCAGTCGTTTGGAGTTGCTAAGTGTCCATGAATTTCTTTGAAGAATCTGTTGCAACCCCTGCAAGCGGAGCGAGTTGACGCCTGCTGGATGAAGCGCGGCCTGGCAGGCCGCGCACAATCGATGACGATCAGGTCGCTGCATGATCGAGCGAACGCTGCGCTCGACGCCAACCGCACGCCACCCGTTCGTCGATCGGCTCCACGGGCGATGCGCCTGGCTTGTTCGCCCACGACGATCCGCAGGATTTGGGCCGCGTTCGGCTTGCAGCCGCATCGCTCGCAGACGTTCTCGCTTTCCAGCGATCCGCTGTTCGTCGACAAAGTCCGTGATATCGGCTTTATCACCGCCCAACAGGGCGCTTGTTCTCAGCGTCGATGAGAAGCCAGATCCAGCCGCTCGACGGGGAAAAGCCCGTCCTGCCGATGATGCCCGGCATTCCCGAGCGCCGAACCCATAGCTATATCCGTCACGGCACCACTTGCCGTGTTCGGCGCGGGCTACGTCCGCTTCGACTTCGCCCAGGTGCAGACTGCTGAAGGCAAGCTGTACCTCTATGTCGTCATCGACTGCGTCAACAAAGGTCGGCTTTGTGCAGGTGCGGAAGGCGGGCCGAACCTCGGCCGCCACCTTCCCCAAGGGCCCTGATCGCCCGGCGTCGTGCTAAGCGGCGCCAAAGATCTGCTGGTGCCAGAAAGTCCGCCAGCGCGATTTTCTCCGCGCGTCTTCTTATCGAAACCGGCAAGGATGTTTCAAACCACAACGGCATATGCGGCTCGCGTTTCAGCAGCCGACGTATTTTGGCACAAATCTCTCTTTGCCATGCGTCATCCTTCCGCAATTCGCAGAGACGACCTGAGGGCGTTCCCGTGATCGTCTCGGCCTCTCTGATCTGAACTCGATGGAAACGAGGTTCGCTACACAAGGAGACAGTCCGCCACCGCTGTCCGGTCGTCACGCGGCCGCGACCTTCGCGCGGCGCGCCCTGCCGGTGTTCCTCCCTACCGGCAGGGCGATATTCTCAAAGTGCTTGACGGGAGTGATTGCAGTGCCTCCGCGATCGAGGATCTGCGAAGGAGGTGATCCGCATATCCGGGTGGCACGTCCCACTTCGGCAGCTCCGCTACGCGACGGCAGCCGCCGATCATGGCAGCTTCCGACGCGGGGCCGAAGCGCTTCGCGCCAAGCAGTCGACGTTGAGCCGTTGTATCTTACAGTTGGAAGAGCGTCTCGCAGTTCGAACGGTCAAGCGATGGCGTCCGGTTGACGGCCGGCGCGGCAACCATGCGAACCTCGCGGCATCCTGTAGAGACGGTTGTCAGATGGCGGGCGATAGGCCTAGCTCATGCCAGGAAGCTGACCGTCGCGTCTACACGTCAGTGTAGCGCGCTGCCGACGGATCGCGGGATTGACCTCGGAGCAATGGCGAAGGACATGCAAATTGTCTTTGAGACATTCCTGGAAAAGCTGTCGGAAAGCGTCGATGAGGCGGATTTCCGAACAGCCATGGCTGGTGCGGCCGCTGGACTCGAGTTGATCACCTTCGCCTATCTGGCCTTGCCGCCGCAGCGTTCAGGCAAGCCCAAGCTGATCTCGAACTATCCGGCACGCTGGACCGCGCACTACCTGCAAAACCGCTATCAGAAGATCGATCCGGTCATCATGCGTGCGCGTTGTGGCGGATGCCCGTTTCGATGGGGATCGGATATGCGCGGCTTTGCGACATCGCAGGTTCAGCAGAGGCTGTTCGGCGAAGCGGCCGAGTTCAGCATCCGCTGTGGGTTGACGATCCCGATCGTCGATCGCCGCGGCTGCTTTGCCGCAGTTACCTTTGCCGCTGATGAGCCCAATCCGGCGTTTCTCCGGGTCGCTGAACGGTATGAACAAGCTCTTCAGCTCATGGCGACCTGCTTTCACATTCACGTTCGCCGCAAGCTGTCCGGCAATCGCACGGTGGACGGCGTTTTGCTGACGCCGCGTGAATATGAGTGCCTGCAATGGGCCGCGCGCGGCAAGTCCGCCTGGGATATCGCCTGCATCCTGGGCATCAAGCCGCGCACCGCCGCCTTCCATCTGGACAATGCCAAGAAGAAGCTCGGCGTGCGCACGATCACCCAGGCGGCCGCGCGACTAGGCTTAGGCTAGTCGAGGCCAGATCTGGAATCCACTGACAACCCGTTTCTGCGTGCATAGGTGCACAGGCTGTTTCGGCGGGCGCATTCGCCTCCAATGGCAGGATCATTCCTGCGAGGAGGCCCTCATGATCCAGCTGATCGCGCCCGATTGGTACAACGACTTCGCCGACGAACTGCACGAAATACACCGTCTGCGATACCGCGTTTTCAAGGAGCGGCTCGGCTGGGACGTACGGACGAATGACGGGTACGAGATCGATTCCTTGATGCGCTGAAGCCGCATTATCTGATCTTGCGCGGTTGCGACGGCCATGTCGACGGGTGCGTCCGACTGCTTCCGTCGAACGGCCCGACGATGCTTCGCGACACTTTTCCGGTGCTGTTGGAGGGCAAGACGGCGCCCGCGGAACCGAGCGTCTGGGAAAGCAGCCGTTTCGCCCTTGATCTTCCGCCGTCCACCCCGAAAGGAGCTGGCGGTATTGCTGTCGGCACTTGCGAGCTCTTCGCCGGCATGATCGAGTTCGGCCTGTCGCGCTCTCTCAGCCGAATTGTCACCGTCACCGATCTTCGCATGGAGAGGATCCTGCCGGCTGGCCGCTTGTGCGGATCGGCGAACCGCACACAATCGGCACCACCCGCGCCGTGGCCGGATATCTCGACGTCTCCACCGAGAGGCTGGAGGCTGTTCGATGGAACGGCGGTTTTCATGGCCCGTGCTGTGGGCGCCGATGGCCTGCAGGGCCGCCTGATGTCTGGTCGTTGCCTCCGTACTGCAGGCGGGCCTGGGTCATGAGCCTGGTAGGATGCAGCGCCGCCGACTGGCTGGATTGGTGGGATAAGAACTCGTACGGCTACACCGCTCATCTGACCCGACGAGGCTGGGCCTGGGAGTTCTTGCGGCGCAATCCGGTCTTCCGACATAATCTGGCCCAGGCACTGGAGGCGCCGAATGGCTGGAAGATCGGACATCGCTCGACATCATTGCGTCGCGCGTTGACCTGGCGCGGTTGGGCGTTCTGTTTCGCGGACCGCCTTGGCCGTAATGCGGCAGTATTCTGGTGTCCACTCCGGTGCGCATACATCTTGCCAGTCGTTGCGGAACAGGTGTCCTCATCGTCGGCGACGCCGCCGTTCGATCTGAGGGCGCTGCCATGCCGTGCAACGGTCCTGCTGGCGGGCGACGGCCGCCAACATGTTCTGTTGCGGCATGCCGACCGGCATCTCCAAACTGCCAGACCCTGTTTCCGCCGGAAACGCGGGGTCGCCGCCTCCGCTTCGTCCTCCAGGCGCTCGACGGTTCGCTCACGGGGGCTTCGCACCGGGAAATCGCCGAAGCGCTGATCGACGAACCGCGGGTCCAGCCGACTGGACAGATCCTCGCGATCATCTGCGTGACCGCATCCGCCCCGCCATTCACCGCGGTCATGCTCTGATGAATGGCGGGTACGGGGACTTTCTTGCTTGTGGTGGATGGCGCTACGCAATCGGTCAGCTGGCGAACAAGTCCTTGTAGCCAGCAGTCACCATCCAGTTCGCACGGTCGAGATGACTGCGAAGAGCCTTCCGGGCGCGCTCCGGTTCGCGTGCCGGATCGATGCCGAGGATCAGATGGGCCATTTCCTCTTCAGTGGCGTTGTCGGCGGAAGCATCGAGCAGCTGCATATAGGTCGTGAAATGCTCCTTGTCGTAGGCCGTGAGGCCGTCCGACCAGGGGATTTCTTCTATGATTTCAGACTTCATGACGGACTTTAAACCTTTTCGGGTTTCCAGCGCATGTAGGGCGGTTCGGTGGTGATCCGCACAAAGGGCTCTGTCGAGCGGTCCTCTATAGCGAATAGGAACGATCATTCCTAGAACGATAGTTCCCGTTCAGGTCCCTATCTCGCTGTGGATCTCAAGGAGATCATGGCGATCAATATGCGTCGTTTGCGCCATGAGCAGAACCTGACGCAAGAAGAGCTAGCTGCGCGCGCTGAGCTTAGCATGCGCTACGTGGGCTCGATCGAACGCGCCCGTGTTTCCGCGAGCGTAAGCGTGCTCGGGCGGTTGGCGGCCGCACTGAACGCTGATCCCTGCGATTTGATCAGGCCGCCGCAGAAATAGAAGCTGTGCGCGATCCGGTCGCCCGAAACTGATCGTTGGCGAACTCGAGCCGCAGCTGACCGGCGCGCCCGCGCGCCTGACGGCGCGCGCGGATGCTCGTGAGCCGAGCCCGCTTTTCTTCGCCAGGCTCAGGCGATCTCGGCCATGCGGCTTCCCCTGGCGCGGGGCATCCTGTCCGCTGCTGATGGCTACAGCCCGTTAGGCCGGCGCGGTTTGTCTGTTGGCCTTTCCTGGTGGCCCGGGATGGGCGGCACTCCCTTTTGGGCCCGCCGCGGCATCCCGCAAGCCTTCGCTGCCGCTTCAGGTCCTCCTCTGTCGTTCCGGTCCTTCGGAGGCGGTTCGCCTTCGACGGCGAGCCTTTCCGGTAGCATCTCGCCGCCAACCCCCTTCCGGGAAAAGGCGCGCGATTGGAAGACCGGAGGACGAAACATGCATGCAAACGAAAAGCGTTCTGCCCGTGCAAAGGCCGGCGCAAAGAAGGGCGAGCGCTTGAGCGCGAGCCTCTATCAGGAGATCACCGACCGCATCATTGCCGAACTGGAGCGCGGCACTGTGCCGTGGGCAAGCTGTGGGGCAGGGCGAATGCCGACCTTAGGCTCCCGAGGAATGCGGCCACCGGTTGCTTCTATTACGGCATCAAGATTCCTGATCCTCACCTTCCGGCAGGCGCTGCCCTCGGCGCTGACACCTTTGACCTCCATCAGCTTCGACGCCTTCAGGCCTGTTTCGTGATGAGCGGACTCGCTGCAGCAGCCGTGTGGCGCTCCAAGCATTGCCGCCTGGTTGGAAAACGCTGCGCCAGATCGGGACCTCGTTGAAGTTCTGCAAACTAGTCTCGTGGACGCTCTCTATGCCACATTCCGGCGTCTCCCGGCTCGGTTTACCCGTTTGAGGTTGTGCCCTGACAACTGCCATCCTAACCATCGCGAGCGTTAGCAGCTTCCACCCAGCAGCAGCCTTCATATGAGCAGAGTCGAAACAATCGTTCCAGAAATTTGAGAAAGCCCCTTGGGCATCGTTGCGATCGGTCGTGGGCAGGACTCTAAACATCTATGGAAGACCACATCCGGGCAGTGAGGCGCAAAAGCTGGTGGCGTTTCAAACCTCGCCGGTTGCTGCAGCCTGTGTTTCATAAGCCAACGTATTTTGGCCAAAACTCTCGCCCCTGGTTACTATAATTCCCAAAACGTCGTTGCCTGATCAGTCGCTAGAGTCCGTTTGGGAATTGGTTCAATGGCTGTTCTGAGCATCAAGAGACTGCCTGTGGCGACGTGGATCATGGCTTTCCGATACGTCGATGCGTCGTTCGTAGTCGCACACGAGGCGGCGCCAGCGCGTGAGCCAGCCGAAGGTGCGCTCAACCACCCAACGCCAAGGCAGCACCTTCAAGCAGGGCTTGGTGTCGACGCGGCGCGCCACTTCGATGAAGAAATCGAGGAAACCGGCCTGGTCCAGCATTTGCCTAGGATGGTAGGCACCGTCGGCCTCGGTGAGATCGGTTGGATAACGTTTCGTCTTCCGCTCGATCCGGGCCATCGGGCCCCGCGTCTGTGTCCACATACTGGCCCATAATCACAATTCGATGGCGCATGGGTATACGGTTCTTACCCGAGAGAGGGAGCCACACATGACAAAGTCCTTTGATTTTGGAAATGAATCCCGCCAGGGCAAGCTTTCAACTTTGGTTATGAAAGAGGTTCAGCGCGTTCTGGCTCACTACAATGAGGCGGTAAAGGAACAGAGTTCAATCTCGTCGTGTATTGAAGCCGAAGAAGCTGCTGTTACTCATTTACTTCCTCCTGCTGACGAATTAACCGCCTTGATTTTCGAATTGGTCCACAGATTCGCGGCCGAAGCAGCGCGACGCCTAGATGTTAGTGCCTGGAAGGCGGCTTCGTCCACGACCCGAGCCGAGGACGCGCCTGCCTCTGTGGCTCCAGAGGCGGAAAATCACCAAACAGATGGCATGCGCATTGAAGACTGGGCGGGCCAGATTGCAGGACCAACACATCTGGAAAAACACTTTGGAATACCGCGCTCCACATTGCATCGGTGGCAGCGGCACAATGATGTGATTGCGTTGCGAAAAGGCGCCCGGAAGCATGTGTTCCCCCTAGCTCAGTTCATCGATGGCAGGCCTGCGCCGGGAATCCGGCAGGTGCTCGCCTCAATTTCCAATCCCAGACTAGCGTGGCTGTGGTTGATCCGCCCGTCGCCTCTTCTCAATAGTCGCGTTCCCATCGAAATGCTCAGAAAAGATTTGACTATAGAAGTCGCATCGGCCGCACGAGCCTTTTCTTTGATAGCGCCCATCTGACGTATCGGTGCGCCGGCACTCATGCCCACGTGACCAGCCATAAAGTTATGTGGAGTTTTTAATCCCAGCTCAGGGCGAATCTGTAGGGGCGATGGATAATTTGCGAATTGTGCAGTTTGTATACTTTGTATCGTCTGTGCCATTTGTGCAATTAATACTGGTAATTTGTGACATAACTGCAACTGAGAATTCGATAACACCAAACCAAATCGACTTTGTTCTTGAATAATTCAGTGTGACTGATAGCAGTCATACTGCGAAGGAGAGCGCGATGCGCATTTTTTCGATCGCGGGATAGGGGAGGGTTCGTCCGGTAACGTCCTCCCCCTTTTTAAATCTTTTGAATGGAGATCAAGAATGAACATTAAGAGCCTTCTTCTCGGCTCAGCTGCGGCCCTCGTCGTAGTTTCCGGCGCACGCGCGGCCGATGCGGTCGTGATCGCTGAACCGGAGCCCATGGAATATGTGCGCGTCTGCGACGTGTACGGCACGGGCTTCTTCTACATCCCCGGCACCGAAACCTGCCTGAAGATCAGTGGCTACATGCGCTACGATATTGGCATCGGCATCCTCGGCCACCAGGACGTCTTCGACAAGGAAGACCTGTCGGACGGCGTCGTTGACACCAACGACACCTACTACAAGCGCGCTCGCTTCCAGCTGCGCGTCGACAGCCGTTCGGAAACCGAACTCGGCACGCTGCGTACCTACGCCGCGATCAACTTCCAGTGGACGTCGAGCGCTCCGGGCGGCATCACCGATGCATCCGATGCTGTCACCATACCGGATGCCTACATCGAACTCGGTGGCTTCCGCATCGGCAAGACCGACTCGCTGTTCTCGACGTTCACCGGTTATGCCGGCGGGATCATCAACGACGATTTGGTCGGGTACGGCCCGTTCGAGACGCATCAGATCGCCTACACCTTCACCGGCGGCAACGGCTTCTCCGCTGCGATCGCTCTCGAAATGGGTGACGGCGGTTCGCTGTCGGGCGACTTTGACGGTGACGGGACTATCGAGACGATCACCAACCTCTACACGCTGGACAGCTATGTCCCGCATGTGGTCGGCGGCCTGGCCTGGACGCAGGGCTGGGGCGGCATCTCGGCTGTCGCTGGTTACGACGCCAACTGGGAAGAGTGGGCCGGCAAGGTTCGCTTGGACGTGAACGCCACCGAACAGCTCGCTCTCTTCATCATGGGCGGCTACAAGTCCGGCGCGGATGACGACTTCCTCGGCGTCGAAGACCTCGACCGTCCGAACTTCTACGGCAACTGGTCGGGCGACTGGGCTGTCTGGGGCGGTGGCACCTTCACCGTTTCCGAGCAGACCAAGATCAACGTCCAGCTTTCGTATGACGAAGACGAAAACTTCGCTGCCGTTGCGAACGTGAACTACACGCTCGTTCCGGGCCTCGTGATCACGCCTGAAATTGTCTACGTCGACAACTTCGAAGACGACCTCGACGACGATGATGATGGCGACGAGATCGGCGGCTTCCTCCGCTTCCAGCGCAATTTCTAACGGAATGAAAAGTTGCATGTCAGCGGCCGCGGCATGTGATTGCGTGCGCTAGACTCGTTGCCAGCCAGCATTGACTGAGCGGAGATATCAAAAGAAGCAGCTTTTGGCGGCTCGTGCGAAATGCTTGATCCGGTGACCTCCCGGGGTCCAAGCGTGTCGCCGAAGCGAAGGGCGCCTTTGGCCAAGGCGCCCTTCGTTGTGATCAAAATCACTGCTGGGATTTTCCCCGAGTGCCGTTTAGACGGGAGCGCGGATGTGGAATACTGTCAAGGCTGGCATGACGAAGAATTTGCCAAGGGCCCGCCACGGCATCGAAGAGTACACGGAAATGCGTTCATGCTAATGGCCGGCATCTAGTCTCAATCCGTCAGCAGGAATGAGCGGACTTTAACTGCCAAGGCGCCTCACGTCTCCGGAAATGTTCGCCGGCACCCTCGAAAGCGCTGGTCGAGATCGGAGTGGTCGTTTTCCGTTAATTGCAGCGACTGTGTTGGGACGGAGGAGCGATTCTGGCGCTGGTGCTCCGCTAGGGGATATAACGACATTTGCAGCCTGACGCTGCTTTGTCTTTGCTGTTTAGGGAACGATGTGCCATCTACCGTCGCGCGGACATGCTGAATTCGAGGCAGTAAAGTGGGTCTTTGGTATCTGGATTATAATGGAGATGCTTGGGAATGCATTTGCAACGTTCTCCTCGGCACGAAATACGGGGCGGATTATCAGCCCATCGGCGACAAGGGTGGTGATCTAGGATTGGATGGGCTCAATCTACGTGCCGGCACGGCGTTTCAAGCGTACGGGCAGGAGTCTGAGAATAAGGATCCCGTATCCGGCGTTCGCAAGAAGATCGGAACCGACCTCAAGAAGCTGCAACTGAACGAAAGCGACATCGCCGCGATCCTTGGAAGTAAGAAGATTCGGAGCTGGGCTCTGCTGCTTAACAAGGAAATTCCGCACAACGACCTACATCGATACGCAAAGCAAAAAGAGACAGAGGTCAAATCCTGGGGCCTCTCCATCATAGATCCAGACTTTCAAGTATCCATCCAGACACCATCGTTTCTTGAGACGGAATGGCTCGAGTATCGAAAACGGCGCGACGACAGGATAGAAGTCACGGTCGACGATCAGCCCGTCCCCGCGCTTGTGGTTTTGCGACAAAATCAAAATTTCAAGGTCGTCTATGAAAAGTTCCGTCTCATTACCGATAACGATGACGAGGCCGAGCAACTTGCCTATCTCGAATTGAGAAATTTTCTCGAAAATTCGATTCAGTTAAGCGAAATCCAACGCCGCGAACCGGACTTCTTCAGTGAAATCGAGGAAATCCGTTCGGACATTGAAAATGATGCTGAACAGGGCAGCATTGCGGTCGGCTCCTGGGACTCGTTCTCCAACGTTAAAACGACCCTCGAGTACCGTCTGAACGCTGTCGTCGGCAACCGTCTCGGCACCAAGACGCTAGCCAGGATCAGGAAGTACACGATTGCAGATTGGCTCGTTCGCTGCCCTTTGAGGTTTAAGAAAAAAAGGGCGCTGCAGTGAACCCTCCCGAAAAGATCGAGATCGAGTTCAATCAACAACCGGTCGATGTGCCCGCCGATCTAAGGCTCTATCGGCGGCTAGCCATGGTCTGCATCTCCGTGTCGGAGTGCTGCCGCGCCGGCTCCGCTTCGTTCAAGCAGCTTCACTTTATCAATTCGCTATTCATAAACGAGGATTTCAGAGGTCCGTACATGGAGTTCAAATCGGTCAGATTTTCGCCAAGAATCCTTGCGCCGTCTGCCGACCCCTACCTGAACCGATGCGTGAACTATGCAATGGGAGCAGGTCTCCTCGATCAGAAGGACGTCCAGCGTGGCTTCCGGGTGGAACTGACGGATAAAGGAAGGGACTTTGTCAAAAGCCTCAGGAGCGAACAACTGGCGCTGGACATATTTGCACTGGCCAGGGACGTAGGCAGGATCTCCGAAAATGAAGTCCAGACCGTTATGAGGGAGGGCATCTAAATGCATCTCAGATATAGCCGAGTTCGCCTCGAAGCGAAGCTTTTCAATGGTAAGCTCGCCTCATGCGAGGTCGAACTTCTGCCCGGCGCAAACCTCATCCTGACGGACAGCAACACACAAGGCAAGAGCACGCTCGTCAACGCTCTCGCGGTCGGACTAGGATTAGACGATCTCGTGAAAGGCAATGTTGCCGCGCTGGTGAAGGACACACTGAGGGTCGCCGAAGGGGACCAAAGGATTGTCGAAGCCGCCATTCTCCTCGAGATTGCCAACGCTTCCAACGAACTCTTGACCATCCGTCGATCCGTCAAACCGGAATTATCCGGCGGGATGCTGGTTCGGCGCGGGCCGCTCAGCCAATGGAGCGAGTCCGGACTGGAGGAGTACTATTTGGGGCCCGGATCTTACACGGATACTAGAGGTTTCCACCGTTTGCTCTCCGAGTTCATCGGCTTCCCGGAGGTTCAAGTAATCTCCCAGGACGACGGCGTGATGCGGCTTTACCTAGAATACATATTCTCCGCGACTTTCGTCGAACAAAAGCGCGGATGGGCGGATATCATGGCGAACATGCCCTATTATCGGGTCCGTGATCCCAAGAAATCCACCATCGCCGAGATTCTAGGGCTCGACTACATCCGGAACAATCTGCAGCGGAATGCCCTCAGGCTCGAGGGAGCAACGGCTGAAGGCGCGCTACGACACCGGAACAGAGGTTCTTAAACGTCACGTCAACGGCAGACAGTTTTCAATCAAAGGCATTCCCACGGATATCGGCGTGGGTTCTTTCAGCCCGAAGATATTCAGAGTGACGGAGGGAGAAGAACAGCGCGCCCTAGGAGACTTGCTGTCCGCCACTGAGGCAGATCTCGCCGGCAAAGTCGCGCTGGCCGATCTCACGCCTCCCGATCCTAGCCTGCAAAGCCGGATAGACGACATCTCAAAAAGGATCACATCGCTGGTCACCAGAAAGAGCGAGCTCGACAACGCGATAGCCGCCATTCGCGGCAACATTCGTCGTTATCAGCAGCGTCTGGAGGTGCTCGCCCGGGATCTGCAAAAAAACAAGGAAGAGCTGAAAATCCGCGGCTTATTTAATCGGGACAAATGGGCGATCAGAAGTGCGTGCCCGGTTTGCGAGCAAACGATCGATGGCACGCTCCTGTCGCAGATACGCAGCTTTCCCACCATGTCGATCGAAGAAAATGTCGAATACATTACCGACCAACGAAACCTCTTACAGGACATCATTGCCGTCGAGATCGCCAGGCGTGAGGATCACCAGGTCGAATCGGAGCACCTTGGAAATGACATCAGTGTCGCTCTGGCCCAGCAGTCGGAAATCCAGAAAAGCCTGGCCGGTGCAATTCCATCGGAACTGATGGCGCGTGCCCGCGACATCGCACGAATAGAGAACGCGATAGCAGCATATCGCGATCTGCTCGACCATACGGACAGCGAGCTTGCCGCTCTTTTGAAGATTTGGAACGAGTATGTTGACGTGGCCGGAAAGCTTTCGAAGCTGAGTGGCGACCTGAGCGCCGACGACCGCGGCCTTCTGCGGCGATTCCAACAAACGTTTAGAGATTATCTCGGGCGCCTAGGTTTCAACTCTTTCGAGATCGGCTCCATGGTGATCGATGAGGGGTCTTTCCTGCCGAGGGTTATCGTAAACGACCGTGACCGGCGGGTTCGGGCCGATTTCGGGACCTCGGCCAGTGACTGGATCCGCATCATAACGGCATTCGTGCTCGCCCTTCACGCCAGCCGCGATAACTCTAAGAAAAGCAACCATCCGAATGTGACTGTCTTTGACGAGCCTGCCCAGCAGAACATCGACAGACAAGATTACCTCAAGTTCTTCGATATCGTCTCAGACGTTTGCAAGCAGGGGGGACAGGTTATCGTTGCCGCAACTGATAAGGATCACGCGGTTCGAGCCAGGGCACAAAGCCTTCGCATGCACGTCATCGACTTCGGTCCAAACTATGTTCTACAATAGAAATTCATCGCGCCGTCATGTCTTTTGACAAGAGCCGTGCAACGAGCCTTGATTGATCTAAACGCAGCCCTGTGACCTACCGCAGCCACTCGTCAAGCGCCTCAGCGGGCGTTTTCCAGCCCAGTGCTTTTCGTGGCCTGGAGTTTAGAGCGTAGCGGCACCAGCTCCTGTTCGAGATTCCGAGGAGCCTAGGAAGGTCAGCGCGTGCGCCCGCCGGTAATGCGCCTGCAATGACCTGTTCAGGCTGGGTTTACGGGCGCGCCGCCTGCACCTCTTCGACGGTCACCGCATCGGTGTAGTTGTTGCCGAAATTGGCACGGATGTAATTGACCACGGCCGCCACCTGCTCGTCGTCGAGATAGGAGCCGAGCGGCGGCATCGCCTTCTGACCGTTAACCACTATGAAGACCGGGTAAGCGCCCGCTTCGAGGTTCTCGTTCTTGGCGAGTGCCGGATATTTGCCGGCCCCGACCGCGCCGACACCTTCCGGCATGTGGCAACCCCGGCAGATCGCCGCGTAAATGCCGGCGCCATCTCTGGGCTGGATCTTCGAGGCATCGCCAAAACCTGTCGAGCCGGACGATTGGCCAAAAACAGGAAACGCAGCGAAAGCCGCAACGGCAACGGTGGCGGCGAAAGAGGTGATCCGGTTCATGTCCAAATCCTAAAGGTTGCGATCACGGCGAGCCGGCTGGCGGCGGGCCGTCAGCCGCTGACCACGCGTTGGTGGAGACGCCCGATCGCATCGAGCGAAGACAGGATCGCTCCTTCCATCCAGGCCGGCATGTAGGAGATGTGCTCGCCGGCCATGGCGATGCGCCCGTCGATCGAGCTTGCCGCATGGTAGTGGTCCTTGCGCTTCTCCTCGGTCCACTCGCCAGCGCAGCCGAGCGTCCATGGCACGCGGTGCCAGCTGACTGCAACGCCGTTGTCGAACTCGTCCTTGTATTGCGGATGGATCTGAGCCCCGTACTCCAGCGTCTTCTGGATGCGCTCTTCCGGCGACAGCGACGTGAACTCGTAAGCCCAGGCCTCGAATGAAAAGGCGCCGAGCAGCACGCCCTTGCCCGGGCTGTGATAGTCGGTGCTGGGATAGGAGATCAGAGTGTTGGGCAGATCGGTGAAGGTGATGCCGCCGTAGATGTGTTCGTCCTCTTCCCAGAAGCGGCGCTTGAACTGCAATCCCACCTTGATCGCGGCACCGTAAGGCAGGTTGTCAATCGCCGCCTTCATTTCGGTGGACACCTTGGTCTTGATCTGGCTGAGCACGGAGAACGGCACGGTGCAGATGCACCAGTCAGCGGTGGCGGTCTGCACCTCGCCGCCCTTTCGCGCATCCTCGTATCGGACGGTGACGCTTTTGTCGTCCTGGTCGATCTCTGTGACCTTCACGTTGTATTTGGTAAGGCTGCCGACTTCCTTCTCGAACGCCCCCGCTATCATGTCCATGCCGCCGACCGGCTGCAGCATCGTGGTCTGAAAGTTATAGAGACTGCCGATGCTAAGGCAGCTCCACAGGCCGGATTGCACGATGTCGGAGAGCCCTATCGGCTGCGATGGCTTGGCCAGCGGCATCTGGCCGCCGCCCGGATCGATATCGAAGCCTCGCCGCTCGCTGCTGTGAGTGCCAGCGACATAAGCGTAGTTTTCGTCAAGCGCGCCCCAGCTCTGCAACGCTTCCAGCAGCTTCTCCCGGTCCTCCGTCGAGACCGCCTGGTCGAGTCCACCCTGCTTGGTCACCTTGGAGAGCAGCTCGGCGACATGGCCGTTGAAATCCGCGCTGACATGGCGGTAGCGCTGCGGCTTGCCTTCGAACGCCTTGGCCGAATGCAAGTACGCGTTGTGGTTCACCTGCACGAACGCCTCGAGTTTGACGCCGAGCCGCTTGCAGTAATCCAGCACGGCATGGTGATGGTAAGGGATGCGCCAAGGGCCGGGATTGATATAGAGACCCTCGTCGAACTTGCATTCCTGCTCGAAGCCGCCGAGCTCGGTGTAATTGTCGCCGCCGCGCAGCGACCAGCAGCGACCGCCGGCTTTTTCCCTGTACTCCAGAATCTGCACCTTGTAGCCGACCTTGCTGAGCTCGTACGCGGCGACCATGCCGGCCAGTCCGCCGCCGAGAATGAGAACGGAAGCCCCTTTCGGATCACCGTCCAGCTTGATCGGACCCTTGTAGGGCGACTCCTGCGCGAAGCCCAGGGTAGTCATGGCCTGATACATGGCCTCACTGCCGGCAAGCGCGCCGATCATGGCCAGGAGATCGCGGCGGCTGAGTTGGGGAGGAAGCATCGGATCTACTCCTTCAGGGGGATCGCAAGGACGAGAATAACCGGGCGGGGGCAGCGGGTCAGCGAGTAGACCGGCCTCAGACGATTGTCTACCGGCTTGCCCGACCACCGAGCGTCGCTGGTAACGATCATCCATCGATCGCGCGACGCCGAGCGCCGGATTTGCAAGACATGGTTGCCATGCTACGGCGACGCTCCAGGTCGAAAGGAAAGAAAATGGGACAAGAGTATGCCCGTGAGAAATTCGTGACCGCCATGTCGAGCCTGGTGTCGCCCGGCGACATCCGCAAACGGCTGGAAGGCGCGTACATGTCATTCCACCCCGTCCAAGCCAAGGACTTAAAAAGTCCTGAGATGGCGGCGCAGTACAAGGTCTTCATGTCGCGGCTTACCGCTGTGAAGGCGAGCAATCCGCAGCAGGGTCATCTGCATGCCACGCTCGATCAGATGACCGAGGAAGAGGCCGGAGAGATTGCCGAACTGATGTGGAATTTGACCTACGATCTACTGACGTCACCCACTACCCCGCTTGGAGATGACCGGAGTCGCATCCTGCCGCTTGCGCATTCTCCCGGTCGGCATGGAAGTGCCGGTCATCAACTTGGTTGAGCTCGACTCGATCGCCGGCATTCCAAAGGCATTGGCGAACTCAAGGGACAGGCGCTCGCTGTCAGCCGCTTCGACCGCACCGTTGATGGCCCAGTGCACACCGAGGATTTCGCGCAGGTCTTCGGGGTCTTTCCTGACGACAAGTACAAGCGAGCGAGCTACGCCAACGTCGCACGCGTGATCGGCACTGAGGCGGGAGACGCTGGCGCCGCCGAGTTCATCCGGCGGCTCGTGTTCATTGCCCTAATCGGCAATCGCGACATGCACCTATAGAACTGGTCACTGATGTATCAGGATCGGCGATCGGCCGCACTGTCGCCTGCCTACGATCTGGTTTCGACGATCCCCTATATCGGAGGCGAGGATAAGGCTGCGCTCAATTTCTCGCGAACGAAGAAGATGGCCGAGTTCGATACCGGTGAACTTCGGCACCTCGTGGCCAAGGCGCTCCTGCCGGAAAAGCTCGTCATCGACACGGCGGCGGAAACCGTCCAGCGATTTAGGCAGGCGTGGGAAGCCGAGAAAAGGCATCTTCCTCTCGCCGCCACAGTCGCGAAGGCGGTCGACGCACATGCCCCGACGTGCCGCTCCACGACGAACTCGCATAACAGGGACAACGGTCACGATCGGGCGCCAGCAACCATTTAGGGACCAATCGAGAGGGCAGGGCATGTCGCTTCGGGTACCATCGCTTGAGTTTGTATGCCCTCGATGCGGGGTTACGATCAGCGAGACCATTGAAGAAGTTCCAAGCTAGGAGGTTTTGGCAGACCGGGAGTCCGAACGCCCAGGGGTATGCCGAGCAGACGGTGGCTTGCCCCGGGTACGAGCAGCAATTCGCTGTCAGCATCCGGAACACAGGAGCGGGCCCTCGTGGCGGAACTGGCGGACGAAAATACCCATGTGAGCGCGGCCGATGATCCGGTCCATGATCCTATCGATCAATGGGGCGTAGAGTAGTATCAGCGCGCAGAATCTTCCGAGTGATCCCGCAAAGGTCTTCAATTTGCCACCTATGACATCAGCTACATCGCCGGCGAGATCGAACACGGAGCTCACGGGTCTATCGATGCGCTGAACCGTATGCTGCTTGTCCAGTACTTCTCCGCGATCGAGGCCTATCTCAGCGACCGTCTGATCAGACTGGTGTCCGACCCCAAGGCGATATCAGCACTGGTGAAGGGCAACAAGGAGTGGATTGACGACAAGATCGGAGTGGTTGAACTCGCATCGAATCCAGATGCTTTTCGCGATTGGGTTCGAAAGCGTGGAGGCTGTGACGGAACACGTCGTGGCGCTGCGCCAACAGGCCGCTGGCGCGGGAACCCTCGGCCATTGGCTCATCAAGGTTGGCATAGACGTGGTCGGCTTCGCGGGCTGGCTGATCGGAATCTACACCTATCTGACCGGGCGCCCGCCGCCCTGATCCACTCACATCCCCGTTACCCTCTTGGCTTCGGCCAGGAGGGTATTTTTTTTGCGTTTTCATTGGAACAAGAATCTTTGGTTCGCTGTTTTCACGCATCCCAACGGAGCACGCCACTCTCTCTTGGAAAAAAGCTTGCCGCCGCTCCTCGGGCAGTTGCACAGGGGCGGGCTTTTTTGCGCATCGGACCACCCGCTAACAACGCAGTGCCGCGGCGGCGCACGCAGCCCAATGCTCCATGCGCCTCACCAAAAGGGCCTGCGCCTCAGCCCGGGCGCGCGCTTAGCAATTCGGCCGGCGCGGTCAGTAGTCCAAATGCTGCCCACGCCGGCCCAACGCCCGGATGGAACCGGCGGCCATGCGAGAGGGGCATCACGTCTGGACCGTCGATCTTGCCACAGCTGAAGCTTCAACATCAAACGTGGCGGCGTGAAACGAGAAGGTCCGGAAAATGTTCCCTGAGCCGATCATCATCCGAAAGACATAGGTTGGGACAGAAACTAGGCCCGCGCCTCCTCCGGAGGCGCGGGCCTTTTTGCGTTTTAACCTGGCGTCATACAGTGCCGCTGGATAGAGCCCGCCGCCCTGATCTCCGGCGGGTCTAATCAGAGCGCCCGGCTCGGCTGACGAGCCGGGCGCGGGTGCCTCGGGGCTTCCTAGCCTGCACAGCATTCATGGGACATGGTGAGGATACCTGTTAAGCCGAACTCCGGTTGTTGGGAGATTCTGCGCGTTCAGTAGACGCGGCAACGTGAACTTTCCATCCTCCACGCATCTCGACTCGCCGCCTCAGTCACCGTGTTTTGACATTTCTTTCACAATCCACTCGAGATAATACGAGACGCGCGTATACACACCGTACTTCAGCGGCTTTCCGCATTCGTCCCCCCACGATGTAATTCCAACCAAGACGGCGTTCGCGCCATGGCCTTTGGTCAGAGGACCTCCGCTGTCCCCTTTGCAAGCATCGGTTCCGCCGCTTTCGCTTCCGGCGCACATCATCCCAGGAAGGATTTGCCCACCATATGACTCTGGACGATTGCACGTTTCATTGTCGACGTACGGGACCTTGCCCTCTAGGAGCTGGTCTGATGGTGCTCCATCTTCTGTTTCTCCAAAACCCGTTGCGGTAAGGTGCTCGCCAATACGAATGTGCGTCCCGGGGGTAGGAAGGGCGATGGCCATTGCGGGTCGCGTACTGTCCACCCACACCATCGCCACGTCATTTGCACATGTGTCCTCATTATATTCTGGGTGGACAACAAATTTCTCTACATCTATCGAAACGCCACCATTGAAATCTGTAGAGCCTACCATGACCTCGACCTTCGCGTCGTCTGGTATACCCGCTAAACAGTGCGCCGCTGTGACGATTGATCGCTCTCCGATCGCCGATCCACCGCACTCGAGGTCCCCGTCAATAACGAGTCCGACCTGCCAAGGATTCTTATTGAACGTGGTCGGCTTGCCGTACCAGATTTTCCCTTTCCCTCCAAAAGAACTCGTGGGCTCCAGCGCTTGCTCGGGCCCGCAAGATTCAGAAGTGAGAGCATGGGCGTGTTGTCCACCAAAAAGGATAGCGAGCGCGCAGAGGGTATGACGGGTGATGGATCGCATCGGTTTCCTCGTACTATTTTGCATTACTTATGTATGGCCGTGTGCCGTTGGCGCCACTCATGCCTGCCAAACCCATTAGTTGGCAACCTCTCATCTCGGATGTGAGTCGGAATGCCGCAAGCAACATGCTTTGTCCTCGATAGGACACTCTGGTTGCCGTGGGCAGAGGACTTCTTCGGAAAGCGCGACGACGGCACGGGGCCTGTTATAGGCAGGCTCTCCAATACGGTACTGACGCAGCTCGAGACCCTCAAGGTTTCTCGCCGCCAGGCACGATATTATTAGCCCCGCCCAACCTGGTCGCTTGCGACCCTTCGCGGAGCGGCGGTTTTTGCATTTCAGAGACTCCTAAAATACGAATCAATCATTAGGTTTCGCCGGCGAGATGAAGCGTTCTGCTGCCGCGTCCCGGCTCGAGTTCATTCCCCCGCAGATTCCAACCCTGGTGGATCAGCCGCCTGGGTGCTGTCACATTGATTTTGGCTTAACGGTTTGACGATAAGTCAGGTTGGCATGGTCGAAGCATGCGCCACCTACAAGGACCATCGCTTCCCGATCGAAATCGTTGCTCATGCCGTCTGGCTTTATTACCGGTTCGGGCTGAGCCTGCGCGATGTTGAAGACATGCTGCTGGAGCGGGGGATCGTCGTCTCCTACGAGACCATCCGCCGCTGGGGAAAGAAGCACAGTCCCGATTATGCACGTCGCCTGCGCCGCAAGGCGCCATCGAAAGACGATGTCTGGCATCTTGATGAGGTAGCCGTGCGCATCAACGGCAGGCGGTGCTGGCTGTGGCGCGCCGTCGACCAGGACGGCTATGTGCTGGATGAGATCGTGCAGACCCGCCGCAATACCAAGGCGGCCAGGCGTCTGCTCATTCGTCTGCTGAAGAAGCAAGGCCTGTCGCCGAAGCGTATCGTCACCGATAAGCTGCGCTCCTATTCAGCGGCAAGACGTCAGGTCATGCCCGATATCGAGCACCGGTCGCACAAGGGCCTCAACAACCGGGCGGAGAATTCTCACCTGCCGTTTCGAAAGCGGGAGCGAATTCGGCAAGGCTTCCGCAGCATTGGCTCCCTTCAGCATTTCGTCTCCGTCTTCTCCGCCATACGCAATCTCTTCGTCCCCTCCCGCTTAAACAGGTCCGCCACGCAGATCCGAACTCACCGCCTCAATGCCATGGCAGAATGGAAGGCCGCGGCGTTGCAGATTGCCTGAAAACAGCTGTGGGCTTCCGAGCGTCCACGCTTCAAACAATGTGACAGCGCCCTTTGAACATAGCAGCTCCCCGAAAAAGAGAGGCCTTCGTGCCAGATATGGGTTGCCATTCCGTTTGCGACCGAACCAGATCGACTCATCGCCCGCCCGATGGCGACCAGCTCTCGCACGTCGCCAGCCGGCACATCGTCGACTGGGAGGCCAGATCCCGACCCGACGGCAGCGCAGCCCGGGCCATCTTGAGGACCGATCGGAGCGCAGCCGGTTTGGCGTCGTTGCTGTCCTCGTAGCCGGCAGCGATCATCTTCATGCGAAAGCCGATCACGTCGGCCAAGCTGTGGGCGGTCTGGTCCGGACAGTGCGGATCGTCGATGCAGCGCGCAGACGCTCGGCCACCCGCAGCCGCTTCCCACCTCGGCCAGAGCCAGAACGCCGCTGTTGGACGACAGCATACCGCCGTCGAAACGGGCGACGACGGACTTGCCGCCCACTGATGACAAACCGCTCAGCGGCAGCGTAAGATCGTTCATGGTGGTGTGGTCTCCGGAAATAATTCGGATGGGTCTTAGCAACCAATCCTATGCATTCAACGGCTTGCCCAAAATCCGCCAACCCACCATGAATTTTTTGGGTTAGGAGCTTCTTCTCCTGAACCCCTGAACCCGGCAACTCCTGCCTGACAACCCGCAAGCCGCGAAACTCGAAGCCCTCCTCAGATTTGCTTACGTCCAGTGTCCGACATTTTTGGACATTTGTCATGGTGCGATTAGTGCCAGGCGTTTGTTTTAACATGGTTTTCTCCTCTGGCACGGCACATGCTTGTTCATTTGCATACGGGTCACCGTTGAGAGAAATCGTCTCATGATTACGCCCATCGGCATGCCAGCTAGCTCAAGTTCTCCGTGGACGCAGGTTCCAAACCAGGACCGCCGAGTTCGATGGTATTAAGCGCGCTTTCTCCCGAGCAGATCCGAACCAGGGTGACGGGTTTAGGCCGCTATGCGGCGCGGCGGTTAGGGCGGGAACGGCCCAGATTGGGATTGGCTGAGGGATGAAAATGGCTTATCGGTCTTCTCCAGTGCGCGGCCATGCCTGCCGACTAGGCGAGCAGGGCATGGATCCTGCAGCCCGGCCAATCTTTTCCAGCATCGTTGTTGGCAGTGGTACGCTAGCTATAGCGTGCGCACAGCTGGCAATGGAGATGGGCCACGTCATTGGCGCGGCCCTGTGTGGCGATGCCATATTCGCGGATTGGGCGGCTCGCGCCAACATCTTGTGCGTTGCGACTGTTGAAGAGCTCTCGATGTTCCTGAACACCGAGCCGGTGGATTGGATTTTCTCGGTTGCCAATCCGTTCATATTGCCGGTGGATGTGTTCGGGCGGGTGCGTCAAGGTGCTTTCAACTACCACGACGGTCCATTGCCACGATATGCGGGAACGCACGCGACGTCCTGGGCGCTGCTGGCGCAAGAAGCCGAACACGCCGTCACCTGGCATCGTATCGATGATGGTGTTGATACGGGTGACGTCGTGGTGCAGCGCCGAGTGCTGATTGCGCCCACCGATACGGCGTTTAGCTTGAACCTCAAATGTTTTGAGGCTGCAGTCGAGGGTTTCCGCGAGCTTTTGGCTAACCTCAAGAGCGGGAAGCTTACTGCCTATCCGCAAGCGCTAGTCGACAGAAGCTATTTTCCGAGACGTCGACGCCCAGATGCGGCAGGCTGTCTGCGATGGGATCGATCCGCGCGAGATTTGTCAGCGATGACGCGTGCCCTAGAGTTTGGCCCGTATCATCCCAATCCATTGTGTCGGCCCAAGGCCCTCGTAGGTGATGAGGTTGTCGCAATCAAACACTTGGAGGTGTTGCCTCGACGCTCGGGCTTTCCGGCAGGTTGCCTGCTTGAAATCCACTCCAGCCACTGGCGTGTGGCGACGGGTACGCAGGATGTCGAGGTTTGCTTTGGCAGCTCCGATGGGCAGGTGCTGGACGCGCGAGCCATCGCTAGGCACTCCAATCTGGATGAAGGTAGTCGCCTTCCAATTTTGGGCGATGAACAGGCGCGGAGCATAACTGCCACACATGAATTGCTGGCGCCTCGGGAGGATTTTTGGCGACAGCGGCTAGAGCAGTTTAAAACACTGCAGCTTCCCTTCCTGTTGTCGTCCGTAGCTGAGGCGCCGCCCAGATGGCAGTCGAGCTCGTGGTTCATTCCAAGTGCTTTGGCTAAACTGTCGCCACTCGATCGCACGGAATATTTGGTAACGGCTTGGCCGATCTATCTCGCCCGCATCACGGGAGAAACAGAGCTTCAACTGGGATGGACGCCTGCATCGGATGAATGGCAAGCCGGTTTGAAAGCGGCGGAGGTGCTTATCGCCTCTGTCGTGCCGATGGAAGTTGCCATTGATCTTGCACATCATTTTGAAGAAGTGCGCAAGGTGGTGGCCGCTGAATTCGCTCGGCTGACGGAGCACGGCAGCTTTGCGCGGGATCTTATCGCACGCTCCCCGACATTGCGAGGTGTGAAGGCGCTACGATCACACCGGCCTTGGCCGATTGGCATGACGATTACCGCAAATAAGCGTTCTGCTTCTGGCGATCTGACATCGAGCCCGGCTTCCGAGGCAGTCTTATGCGGTAATTTGCTGACATTCGAAGTTTGCGCTCTGGATGGGAGCTTTCGCTGGCACTTTGATGCAAGTCGATTGGCACCGGAGCAGATCGACCGCATGACGCAGCATTTGCAAACTTTGTTACATAGTGTGATG
>NZ_CP171728.1:0-394003 GCF_043769475.1 Allomesorhizobium aridi
GGCCACCGCATAGCTCACCGCCACCCCGTTCGAGGTCAGGGCGGCAAGCCCCGACGTGTCCGGGTTGAGGCTGAACGAGCCGGGCTGGTCGGCGCCGAACGACACCAGGCCAGCCACCGAGCCGGTCGCCACCTGGCCTTCGCCGTCGCCGTCGGCATTGCCGCCGGCAAGCTCGTCCTCGTCGACGAAGCCGGCAACCGAGGCCCCCGTCACCGCAACCGGGACGTCGTCCTCGACCGAGATGGTGAAGCCGCGCGAAAGCGTGATCGGGTCGCCGTCGGCGTCGCGCGCCACGATCGCCGAGGACAGGTTCAGCACCAGCTCCTCATTGTCGTTGCCGTCGCCGGCGGGATGGTCGATCTGCTCGAGAAGCGTGAAGGTGTAGCTGCCGTCGCCATTGAGCTGCAGCGTGAACACCGGCGTGCCGCCGGCCGAGGCGGTCAGACATTGCCGGCCACCGCATAGCTCACCGCCACCCCGTTCGAGGTCAGGGCGGCAAGCCCCGACGTGTCCGGGTTGAGGCTGAACGAGCCGGGCTGGTCGGCGCCGAACGACACCAGGCCAGCCACCGAGCCGGTCGCCACCTGGCCTTCGCCGTCGCCGTCGGCATTGCCGCCGGCAAGCTCGTCCTCGTCGACGAAGCCGGCAACCGAGGCCCCCGTCACCGCAACCGGGACGTCGTCCTCGACCGAGATGGTGAAGCCGCGCGAAAGCGTGATCGGGTCGCCGTCGGCGTCGCGCGCCACGATCGCCGAGGACAGGTTCAGCACCAGCTCCTCATTGTCGTTGCCGTCGCCGGCGGGATGGTCGATCTGCTCGAGAAGCGTGAAGGTGTAGCTGCCGTCGCCATTGAGCTGCAGCGTGAACACCGGCGTGCCGCCGGCCGAGGCGGTCAGCACATTGCCGGCCACCGCATAGCTCACCGCCACCCCGTTCGAGGTCAGGGCGGCAAGCCCCGACGTGTCCGGGTTGAGGCTGAACGAGCCGGGCTGGTCGGCGCCGAACGACACCAGGCCCGCCACCGAGCCGGTCGCCACCTGGCCTTCGCCGTCGCCGTCGGCATTGCCGCCGGCAAGCTCGTCCTCGTCGACGAAGCCGGCAACCGAGGCCCCCGTCACCGCAACCGGGACGTCGTCCTCGACCGAGATGGTGAAGCCGCGCGAAAGCGTGATCGGGTCGCCGTCGGCGTCGCGCGCCACGATCGCCGAGGACAGGTTCAGCACCAGCTCCTCATTGTCGTTGCCGTCGCCGGCGGGATGGTCGATCTGCTCGAGAAGCGTGAAGGTGTAGCTGCCGTCGCCATTGAGCTGCAGCGTGAACACCGGCGTGCCGCCGGCCGAGGCGGTCAGCACATTGCCGGCCACCGCATAACTCACCGCCACCCCGTTCGAGGTCAGGGCGGCAAGCCCCGACGTGTCCGGGTTGAGGCTGAACGAGCCGGGCTGGTCGGCGCCGAACGACACCAGGCCCGCCACCGAGCCGGTCGCCACCTGGCCTTCGCCGTCGCCGTCGGCATTGCCGCCGGCAAGCTCGTCCTCGTCGACGAAGCCGGCAACCGAGGCCCCCGTCACCGCAACCGGGACGTCGTCCTCGACCGAGATGGTGAAGCCGCGCGAAAGCGTGATCGGGTCGCCGTCGGCGTCGCGCGCCACGATCGCCGAGGACAGGTTCAGCACCAGCTCCTCATTGTCGTTGCCGTCGCCGGCGGGATGGTCGATCTGCTCGAGAAGCGTGAAGGTGTAGCTGCCGTCGCCATTGAGCTGCAGCGTGAACACCGGCGTGCCGCCGGCCGAGGCGGTCAGCACATTGCCGGCCACCGCATAACTCACCGCCACCCCGTTCGAGGTCAGGGCGGCAAGCCCCGACGTGTCCGGGTTGAGGCTGAACGAGCCGGGCTGGTCGGCGCCGAACGACACCAGGCCAGCCACCGAGCCGGTCGCCACCTGGCCTTCGCCGTCGCCGTCGGCATTGCCGCCGGCAAGCTCGTCCTCGTCGACGAAGCCGGCAACCGAGGCCCCCGTCACCGCAACCGGGACGTCGTCCTCGACCGAGATGGTGAAGCCGCGCGAAAGCGTGATCGGGTCGCCGTCGGCGTCGCGCGCCACGATCGCCGAGGACAGGTTCAGCACCAGCTCCTCATTGTCGTTGCCGTCGCCGGCGGGATGGTCGATCTGCTCGAGAAGCGTGAAGGTGTAGCTGCCGTCGCCATTGAGCTGCAGCGTGAACACCGGCGTGCCGCCGGCCGAGGCGGTCAGCACATTGCCGGCCACCGCATAGCTCACCGCCACCCCGTTCGAGGTCAGGGCGGCAAGCCCCGACGTGTCCGGGTTGAGGCTGAACGAGCCGGGCTGGTCGGCGCCGAACGACACCAGGCCAGCCACCGAGCCGGTCGCCACCTGGCCTTCGCCGTCGCCGTCGGCATTGCCGCCGGCAAGCTCGTCCTCGTCGACGAAGCCGGCAACCGAGGCCCCCGTCACCGCAACCGGGACGTCGTCCTCGACCGAGATGGTGAAGCCGCGCGAAAGCGTGATCGGGTCGCCGTCGGCGTCGCGCGCCACGATCGCCGAGGACAGGTTCAGCACCAGCTCCTCATTGTCGTTGCCGTCGCCGGCGGGATGGTCGATCTGCTCGAGAAGCGTGAAGGTGTAGCTGCCGTCGCCATTGAGCTGCAGCGTGAACACCGGCGTGCCGCCGGCCGAGGCGGTCAGCACATTGCCGGCCACCGCATAGCTCACCGCCACCCCGTTCGAGGTCAGGGCGGCAAGCCCCGACGTGTCCGGGTTGAGGCTGAACGAGCCGGGCTGGTCGGCGCCGAACGACACCAGGCCCGCCACCGAGCCGGTCGCCACCTGGCCTTCGCCGTCGCCGTCGGCATTGCCGCCGGCAAGCTCGTCCTCGTCGACGAAGCCGGCAACCGAGGCCCCCGTCACCGCAACCGGGACGTCGTCCTCGACCGAGATGGTGAAGCCGCGCGAAAGCGTGATCGGGTCGCCGTCGGCGTCGCGCGCCACGATCGCCGAGGACAGGTTCAGCACCAGCTCCTCATTGTCGTTGCCGTCGCCGGCGGGATGGTCGATCTGCTCGAGAAGCGTGAAGGTGTAGCTGCCGTCGCCATTGAGCTGCAGCGTGAACACCGGCGTGCCGCCGGCCGAGGCGGTCAGCACATTGCCGGCCACCGCATAGCTCACCGCCACCCCGTTCGAGGTCAGGGCGGCAAGCCCCGACGTGTCCGGGTTGAGGCTGAACGAGCCGGGCTGGTCGGCGCCGAACGACACCAGGCCCGCCACCGAGCCGGTCGCCACCTGGCCTTCGCCGTCGCCGTCGGCATTGCCGCCGGCAAGCTCGTCCTCGTCGACGAAGCCGGCAACCGAGGCCCCCGTCACCGCAACCGGGACGTCGTCCTCGACCGAGATGGTGAAGCCGCGCGAAAGCGTGATCGGGTCGCCGTCGGCGTCGCGCGCCACGATCGCCGAGGACAGGTTCAGCACCAGCTCCTCATTGTCGTTGCCGTCGCCGGCGGGATGGTCGATCTGCTCGAGAAGCGTGAAGGTGTAGCTGCCGTCGCCATTGAGCTGCAGCGTGAACACCGGCGTGCCGCCGGCCGAGGCGGTCAGCACATTGCCGGCCACCGCATAGCTCACCGCCACCCCGTTCGAGGTCAGGGCGGCAAGCCCCGACGTGTCCGGGTTGAGGCTGAACGAGCCGGGCTGGTCGGCGCCGAACGACACCAGGCCCGCCACCGAGCCGGTCGCCACCTGGCCTTCGCCGTCGCCGTCGGCATTGCCGCCGGCAAGCTCGTCCTCGTCGACGAAGCCGGCAACCGAGGCCCCCGTCACCGCAACCGGGACGTCGTCCTCGACCGAGATGGTGAAGCCGCGCGAAAGCGTGATCGGGTCGCCGTCGGCGTCGCGCGCCACGATCGCCGAGGACAGGTTCAGCACCAGCTCCTCATTGTCGTTGCCGTCGCCGGCGGGATGGTCGATCTGCTCGAGAAGCGTGAAGGTGTAGCTGCCGTCGCCATTGAGCTGCAGCGTGAACACCGGCGTGCCGCCGGCCGAGGCGGTCAGCACATTGCCGGCCACCGCATAGCTCACCGCCACCCCGTTCGAGGTCAGGGCGGCAAGCCCCGACGTGTCCGGGTTGAGGCTGAACGAGCCGGGCTGGTCGGCGCCGAACGACACCAGGCCCGCCACCGAGCCGGTCGCCACCTGGCCTTCGCCGTCGCCGTCGGCATTGCCGCCGGCAAGCTCGTCCTCGTCGACGAAGCCGGCAACCGAGGCCCCCGTCACCGCAACCGGGACGTCGTCCTCGACCGAGATGGTGAAGCCGCGCGAAAGCGTGATCGGGTCGCCGTCGGCGTCGCGCGCCACGATCGCCGAGGACAGGTTCAGCACCAGCTCCTCATTGTCGTTGCCGTCGCCGGCGGGATGGTCGATCTGCTCGAGAAGCGTGAAGGTGTAGCTGCCGTCGCCATTGAGCTGCAGCGTGAACACCGGCGTGCCGCCGGCCGAGGCGGTCAGCACATTGCCGGCCACCGCATAGCTCACCGCCACCCCGTTCGAGGTCAGGGCGGCAAGCCCCGACGTGTCCGGGTTGAGGCTGAACGAGCCGGGCTGGTCGGCGCCGAACGACACCAGGCCAGCCACCGAGCCGGTCGCCACCTGGCCTTCGCCGTCGCCGTCGGCATTGCCGCCGGCAAGCTCGTCCTCGTCGACGAAGCCGGCAACCGAGGCCCCCGTCACCGCAACCGGGACGTCGTCCTCGACCGAGATGGTGAAGCCGCGCGAAAGCGTGATCGGGTCGCCGTCGGCGTCGCGCGCCACGATCGCCGAGGACAGGTTCAGCACCAGCTCCTCATTGTCGTTGCCGTCGCCGGCGGGATGGTCGATCTGCTCGAGAAGCGTGAAGGTGTAGCTGCCGTCGCCATTGAGCTGCAGCGTGAACACCGGCGTGCCGCCGGCCGAGGCGGTCAGCACATTGCCGGCCACCGCATAACTCACCGCCACCCCGTTCGAGGTCAGGGCGGCAAGCCCCGACGTGTCCGGGTTGAGGCTGAACGAGCCGGGCTGGTCGGCGCCGAACGACACCAGGCCAGCCACCGAGCCGGTCGCCACCTGGCCTTCGCCGTCGCCGTCGGCATTGCCGCCGGCAAGCTCGTCCTCGTCGACGAAGCCGGCAACCGAGGCCCCCGTCACCGCAACCGGGACGTCGTCCTCGACCGAGATGGTGAAGCCGCGCGAAAGCGTGATCGGGTCGCCGTCGGCGTCGCGCGCCACGATCGCCGAGGACAGGTTCAGCACCAGCTCCTCATTGTCGTTGCCGTCGCCGGCGGGATGGTCGATCTGCTCGAGAAGCGTGAAGGTGTAGCTGCCGTCGCCATTGAGCTGCAGCGTGAACACCGGCGTGCCGCCGGCCGAGGCGGTCAGCACATTGCCGGCCACCGCATAACTCACCGCCACCCCGTTCGAGGTCAGGGCGGCAAGCCCCGACGTGTCCGGGTTGAGGCTGAACGAGCCGGGCTGGTCGGCGCCGAACGACACCAGGCCAGCCACCGAGCCGGTCGCCACCTGGCCTTCGCCGTCGCCGTCGGCATTGCCGCCGGCAAGCTCGTCCTCGTCGACGAAGCCGGCAACCGAGGCCCCCGTCACCGCAACCGGGACGTCGTCCTCGACCGAGATGGTGAAGCCGCGCGAAAGCGTGATCGGGTCGCCGTCGGCGTCGCGCGCCACGATCGCCGAGGACAGGTTCAGCACCAGCTCCTCATTGTCGTTGCCGTCGCCGGCGGGATGGTCGATCTGCTCGAGAAGCGTGAAGGTGTAGCTGCCGTCGCCATTGAGCTGCAGCGTGAACACCGGCGTGCCGCCGGCCGAGGCGGTCAGCACATTGCCGGCCACCGCATAACTCACCGCCACCCCGTTCGAGGTCAGGGCGGCAAGCCCCGACGTGTCCGGGTTGAGGCTGAACGAGCCGGGCTGGTCGGCGCCGAACGACACCAGGCCAGCCACCGAGCCGGTCGCCACCTGGCCTTCGCCGTCGCCGTCGGCATTGCCGCCGGCAAGCTCGTCCTCGTCGACGAAGCCGGCAACCGAGGCCCCCGTCACCGCAACCGGGACGTCGTCCTCGACCGAGATGGTGAAGCCGCGCGAAAGCGTGATCGGGTCGCCGTCGGCGTCGCGCGCCACGATCGCCGAGGACAGGTTCAGCACCAGCTCCTCATTGTCGTTGCCGTCGCCGGCGGGATGGTCGATCTGCTCGAGAAGCGTGAAGGTGTAGCTGCCGTCGCCATTGAGCTGCAGCGTGAACACCGGCGTGCCGCCGGCCGAGGCGGTCAGCACATTGCCGGCCACCGCATAGCTCACCGCCACCCCGTTCGAGGTCAGGGCGGCAAGCCCCGACGTGTCCGGGTTGAGGCTGAACGAGCCGGGCTGGTCGGCGCCGAACGACACCAGGCCAGCCACCGAGCCGGTCGCCACCTGGCCTTCGCCGTCGCCGTCGGCATTGCCGCCGGCAAGCTCGTCCTCGTCGACGAAGCCGGCAACCGAGGCCCCCGTCACCGCAACCGGGACGTCGTCCTCGACCGAGATGGTGAAGCCGCGCGAAAGCGTGATCGGGTCGCCGTCGGCGTCGCGCGCCACGATCGCCGAGGACAGGTTCAGCACCAGCTCCTCATTGTCGTTGCCGTCGCCGGCGGGATGGTCGATCTGCTCGAGAAGCGTGAAGGTGTAGCTGCCGTCGCCATTGAGCTGCAGCGTGAACACCGGCGTGCCGCCGGCCGAGGCGGTCAGCACATTGCCGGCCACCGCATAGCTCACCGCCACCCCGTTCGAGGTCAGGGCGGCAAGCCCCGACGTGTCCGGGTTGAGGCTGAACGAGCCGGGCTGGTCGGCGCCGAACGACACCAGGCCAGCCACCGAGCCGGTCGCCACCTGGCCTTCGCCGTCGCCGTCGGCATTGCCGCCGGCAAGCTCGTCCTCGTCGACGAAGCCGGCAACCGAGGCCCCCGTCACCGCAACCGGGACGTCGTCCTCGACCGAGATGGTGAAGCCGCGCGAAAGCGTGATCGGGTCGCCGTCGGCGTCGCGCGCCACGATCGCCGAGGACAGGTTCAGCACCAGCTCCTCATTGTCGTTGCCGTCGCCGGCGGGATGGTCGATCTGCTCGAGAAGCGTGAAGGTGTAGCTGCCGTCGCCATTGAGCTGCAGCGTGAACACCGGCGTGCCGCCGGCCGAGGCGGTCAGCACATTGCCGGCCACCGCATAACTCACCGCCACCCCGTTCGAGGTCAGGGCGGCAAGCCCCGACGTGTCCGGGTTGAGGCTGAACGAGCCGGGCTGGTCGGCGCCGAACGACACCAGGCCAGCCACCGAGCCGGTCGCCACCTGGCCTTCGCCGTCGCCGTCGGCATTGCCGCCGGCAAGCTCGTCCTCGTCGACGAAGCCGGCAACCGAGGCCCCCGTCACCGCAACCGGGACGTCGTCCTCGACCGAGATGGTGAAGCCGCGCGAAAGCGTGATCGGGTCGCCGTCGGCGTCGCGCGCCACGATCGCCGAGGACAGGTTCAGCACCAGCTCCTCATTGTCGTTGCCGTCGCCGGCGGGATGGTCGATCTGCTCGAGAAGCGTGAAGGTGTAGCTGCCGTCGCCATTGAGCTGCAGCGTGAACACCGGCGTGCCGCCGGCCGAGGCGGTCAGCACATTGCCGGCCACCGCATAGCTCACCGCCACCCCGTTCGAGGTCAGGGCGGCAAGCCCCGACGTGTCCGGGTTGAGGCTGAACGAGCCGGGCTGGTCGGCGCCGAACGACACCAGGCCAGCCACCGAGCCGGTCGCCACCTGGCCTTCGCCGTCGCCGTCGGCATTGCCGCCGGCAAGCTCGTCCTCGTCGACGAAGCCGGCAACCGAGGCCCCCGTCACCGCAACCGGGACGTCGTCCTCGACCGAGATGGTGAAGCCGCGCGAAAGCGTGATCGGGTCGCCGTCGGCGTCGCGCGCCACGATCGCCGAGGACAGGTTCAGCACCAGCTCCTCATTGTCGTTGCCGTCGCCGGCGGGATGGTCGATCTGCTCGAGAAGCGTGAAGGTGTAGCTGCCGTCGCCATTGAGCTGCAGCGTGAACACCGGCGTGCCGCCGGCCGAGGCGGTCAGCACATTGCCGGCCACCGCATAACTCACCGCCACCCCGTTCGAGGTCAGGGCGGCAAGCCCCGACGTGTCCGGGTTGAGGCTGAACGAGCCGGGCTGGTCGGCGCCGAACGACACCAGGCCAGCCACCGAGCCGGTCGCCACCTGGCCTTCGCCGTCGCCGTCGGCATTGCCGCCGGCAAGCTCGTCCTCGTCGACGAAGCCGGCAACCGAGGCCCCCGTCACCGCAACCGGGACGTCGTCCTCGACCGAGATGGTGAAGCCGCGCGAAAGCGTGATCGGGTCGCCGTCGGCGTCGCGCGCCACGATCGCCGAGGACAGGTTCAGCACCAGCTCCTCATTGTCGTTGCCGTCGCCGGCGGGATGGTCGATCTGCTCGAGAAGCGTGAAGGTGTAGCTGCCGTCGCCATTGAGCTGCAGCGTGAACACCGGCGTGCCGCCGGCCGAGGCGGTCAGCACATTGCCGGCCACCGCATAGCTCACCGCCACCCCGTTCGAGGTCAGGGCGGCAAGCCCCGACGTGTCCGGGTTGAGGCTGAACGAGCCGGGCTGGTCGGCGCCGAACGACACCAGGCCCGCCACCGAGCCGGTCGCCACCTGGCCTTCGCCGTCGCCGTCGGCATTGCCGCCGGCAAGCTCGTCCTCGTCGACGAAGCCGGCAACCGAGGCCCCCGTCACCGCAACCGGGACGTCGTCCTCGACCGAGATGGTGAAGCCGCGCGAAAGCGTGATCGGGTCGCCGTCGGCGTCGCGCGCCACGATCGCCGAGGACAGGTTCAGCACCAGCTCCTCATTGTCGTTGCCGTCGCCGGCGGGATGGTCGATCTGCTCGAGAAGCGTGAAGGTGTAGCTGCCGTCGCCATTGAGCTGCAGCGTGAACACCGGCGTGCCGCCGGCCGAGGCGGTCAGCACATTGCCGGCCACCGCATAACTCACCGCCACCCCGTTCGAGGTCAGGGCGGCAAGCCCCGACGTGTCCGGGTTGAGGCTGAACGAGCCGGGCTGGTCGGCGCCGAACGACACCAGGCCAGCCACCGAGCCGGTCGCCACCTGGCCTTCGCCGTCGCCGTCGGCATTGCCGCCGGCAAGCTCGTCCTCGTCGACGAAGCCGGCAACCGAGGCCCCCGTCACCGCAACCGGGACGTCGTCCTCGACCGAGATGGTGAAGCCGCGCGAAAGCGTGATCGGGTCGCCGTCGGCGTCGCGCGCCACGATCGCCGAGGACAGGTTCAGCACCAGCTCCTCATTGTCGTTGCCGTCGCCGGCGGGATGGTCGATCTGCTCGAGAAGCGTGAAGGTGTAGCTGCCGTCGCCATTGAGCTGCAGCGTGAACACCGGCGTGCCGCCGGCCGAGGCGGTCAGCACATTGCCGGCCACCGCATAGCTCACCGCCACCCCGTTCGAGGTCAGGGCGGCAAGCCCCGACGTGTCCGGGTTGAGGCTGAACGAGCCGGGCTGGTCGGCGCCGAACGACACCAGGCCCGCCACCGAGCCGGTCGCCACCTGGCCTTCGCCGTCGCCGTCGGCATTGCCGCCGGCAAGCTCGTCCTCGTCGACGAAGCCGGCAACCGAGGCCCCCGTCACCGCAACCGGGACGTCGTCCTCGACCGAGATGGTGAAGCCGCGCGAAAGCGTGATCGGGTCGCCGTCGGCGTCGCGCGCCACGATCGCCGAGGACAGGTTCAGCACCAGCTCCTCATTGTCGTTGCCGTCGCCGGCGGGATGGTCGATCTGCTCGAGAAGCGTGAAGGTGTAGCTGCCGTCGCCATTGAGCTGCAGCGTGAACACCGGCGTGCCGCCGGCCGAGGCGGTCAGCACATTGCCGGCCACCGCATAGCTCACCGCCACCCCGTTCGAGGTCAGGGCGGCAAGCCCCGACGTGTCCGGGTTGAGGCTGAACGAGCCGGGCTGGTCGGCGCCGAACGACACCAGGCCAGCCACCGAGCCGGTCGCCACCTGGCCTTCGCCGTCGCCGTCGGCATTGCCGCCGGCAAGCTCGTCCTCGTCGACGAAGCCGGCAACCGAGGCCCCCGTCACCGCAACCGGGACGTCGTCCTCGACCGAGATGGTGAAGCCGCGCGAAAGCGTGATCGGGTCGCCGTCGGCGTCGCGCGCCACGATCGCCGAGGACAGGTTCAGCACCAGCTCCTCATTGTCGTTGCCGTCGCCGGCGGGATGGTCGATCTGCTCGAGAAGCGTGAAGGTGTAGCTGCCGTCGCCATTGAGCTGCAGCGTGAACACCGGCGTGCCGCCGGCCGAGGCGGTCAGCACATTGCCGGCCACCGCATAGCTCACCGCCACCCCGTTCGAGGTCAGGGCGGCAAGCCCCGACGTGTCCGGGTTGAGGCTGAACGAGCCGGGCTGGTCGGCGCCGAACGACACCAGGCCCGCCACCGAGCCGGTCGCCACCTGGCCTTCGCCGTCGCCGTCGGCATTGCCGCCGGCAAGCTCGTCCTCGTCGACGAAGCCGGCAACCGAGGCCCCCGTCACCGCAACCGGGACGTCGTCCTCGACCGAGATGGTGAAGCCGCGCGAAAGCGTGATCGGGTCGCCGTCGGCGTCGCGCGCCACGATCGCCGAGGACAGGTTCAGCACCAGCTCCTCATTGTCGTTGCCGTCGCCGGCGGGATGGTCGATCTGCTCGAGAAGCGTGAAGGTGTAGCTGCCGTCGCCATTGAGCTGCAGCGTGAACACCGGCGTGCCGCCGGCCGAGGCGGTCAGCACATTGCCGGCCACCGCATAACTCACCGCCACCCCGTTCGAGGTCAGGGCGGCAAGCCCCGACGTGTCCGGGTTGAGGCTGAACGAGCCGGGCTGGTCGGCGCCGAACGACACCAGGCCAGCCACCGAGCCGGTCGCCACCTGGCCTTCGCCGTCGCCGTCGGCATTGCCGCCGGCAAGCTCGTCCTCGTCGACGAAGCCGGCAACCGAACCGGGCAATTCCACCGGGTCTCGTCGCCTTCTCTTCTCCTGAGCCCCACCGCGAGTTCCCTGGTCCCAAATTGAGGAAACTGAAGCGCCGTCGGCGGCAGCAAGGCAGACAGATCGAAGGCGTCACCAATGCTGCCCGGCGGTATCTGGAAGTTCCCGCCCGAGCTGTCGGGCAGCGCGCCGCCTTGTCCGGCCGCAATTGAACCATCAGTGCCAAAAGCAACCTCCACCCCACTTGCTTCCAGTGCAGCCAGCAGGGCGACGCGGGGCACCTCAACGTCGCCGATCATGAAACTTGGCACATTCGAGGCCGCATTCTTGATCGTGATCAAGCGGCCATCCGCCTGCTCGATCACCAGATCCGGGCCGCTGACGCGAATGTTATCGATGGAGATGCCGGCTGGGAGCCGCACGGCGTTGTTTGAATCAGCTGAATATTCAAGCGTTGTGCCGGCCAAAGCCGCGGCAGGCTGAACCAAGGTTTCGCCGCCTGCATCCACCGGGACAGGATCGTCGCTCGCCGGCGCCGCTTGTTCATTTTCGGTCGCCTGGGCGATCAGCGTGCTTTGTCCGCTTGCTGCACCATCGCCAGCGTGCACACCATCACCAGCGGGCGCGTCGGATTGCACCTGCGAACCCGAAAAGCTTTCCAGCTCGACACTCATAGCAATTTCCCCATAGCCCCGGTTGTTGGCGGCAGGAGACAGACGACGCGGGCGATTTGCAAGCCCTTGCAGATCGCAGTCATATACGAGGTTATAATCTTTCAGCTATTTTTCTGGGTTGGTTAACATTTAATGCATAACCCGTTATACGGCGTATTTCAGCAGGGCTGCGTGACTCCAGCAACGGCCATATTCGTCAAAAGAATAGAATAAAATTTTATCTAAATGCCGATTTTCGGAATAGTGAAGTATTATCCAGGTTCATTTCCGGGATATTGGCAAAATGCCACTAGAGTCCACCATAAAGGTGGACAAAATGGCAAAACAGACAAGCGCTAAGATAGCCCGCAACATTCGAGTAGTGGTGCTAGGGTTAGGAATTTCCGCGGCTGCACCGCAGGCAAATACGGCAGAGGTGCAAAACATACCTTTCGACGTGGGAGGTCCGCTCGCAATATCTTTATCTCCCCTCTTTGTTGGCGGCCTGCCCATGGCGTCTGACCCTGCGCCCGGGCGGACGACGGTCCACGATTTCAAGACAGGCTTCAGCGTTTACAGCCCCAACGTCGGAATCAGCGGCTTCAACGTTGCCTCGCCGAGCGCTGCGGCTTCCTCGTCCGACATCGATCATATTCAAACGGCCACCGTCTCGGGTGTTTTTGGATCGACCGCGATCTCCATGCGAAACTTCCCTGTTTCTGCTCGCTGGGCTCCCATTTTTCGCAATATCGGCCAATGCGCAGCAACCAAATCATGTGAGGGTGAGGAAGCTGGATTCGCAAGTGTGGTAGATGCACTCGAGGGCAAAGGATTCCACGAGAAGTTGGGAGGCATCAATCGTTCCGTCAACGGGCTCATCACCTATCGCATGGACAGAGCCGTCTATGGGAAAGTCGACCACTGGGCCTCGCCGGCGGAGACCCTCGAGCGGCTTGCCGGCGACTGCGAAGATTTCGCCATTCTCAAGATGGCAGCCTTGCTGAAATTGGGAATACCCGCCCGGAGCATGTCCCTGGTTGTTCTTCAGGATCGCCGAAGGGACGTGTTTCACGCGGTCCTGTCGGTCAGCACCGGCAAGGGAAATTATATTCTCGACAACCTGTCCAACACCGTGGTGAAGGACAGCGACCTGCCCGAATATATGCCGCTCTACTCTTTCAGCGCGGAACGCGCTTGGATCCACGGCTCCCGAGCGGAAGGCGCACAAGTGTCCGAACTAAGAGGTGGCTTCGCCTCCATTGCTCCAGGTGAAGGCCCCAACTGAATGCCATTTGAACAGAAGCACCAGGATCGACCCATCTGCCCGTAGAGCTGATTTCCAGTCCCATTTCGGATCAGGCGCCAAAGACATAGGCAAGCAGCAGATCGGGCTCAATCACCGGCGCCTTTACCGCGTTGATCTGCCCGCGATACCTCCGCTCACGCGCTCCTATCACGAAGCCTGTCATGACCGGGCTGTTGCCGTTGGCATCCAGCCTTGAAAATATCTCGGCGACATTGACGTCAAGGGCAAGTTTCAAATCCTGGCGTGCGTCTTCCCCCGTGGCAATTGGAAGTTGTCGTTTGACCAGATTTTGAAAAGCCGCATTGAAGGCAAGGATCTTCTTTGTCGATGACAATGCAAAGGCGGGAGACGGGCAGGCCGCGAGAATTCCATTGATGGTTTGAAGCGAAGCCAGCTTCCGCAGGTCGGCATTCTCGTCCGCCAGCCACCGCAGACATGCAACGCGGATAGCAGAGGTCAGATTTGCCGTCTCGGCCTGAAAGGCCGCGATTTCATCGATCAGCAGGCCGATCGTCGAACGCCTTTTTCTCCGCAAGTTGCTTGAGCAAGCTCCAGTACAGTCTTTCCAGACGAATGCCGCGCCGGACTCCTCCACGCGTGACAACTCTGAACTCCGGCTCGAAGTCTTCCACGGACAACGGACGAACGAACCCTTCTCCAGGCAAGCCTGGCGCAGCTGTGTCATCGCTCACGCATTGCCTCGTTGCGCGCTTTGTTGATCGGCTTCAGCAGGTAACTCAGGACCGTTTTTCGGCCTGTCATTATCTCGACGTTGCATATCATGCCCGGGCTGATCGAATAGGATTTGCCATCTTTCGCGATCGCCGAATTCCTCGTGGCGACGCGCACCTGGTAGTAGGGTTCCCCGGTGTTCTGATCCACAAGGCTGTCGGCCGTGATTGTGGACACCTCGCCGTCAAGCCCCCCGAAGATTGCAAAGTCGTAGGCCGTGATCTTGATAAGCGCCTCCTGCCCTGGCCGGATAAAAGCGACATCCCGGGGCGACACTCGAGCCTCGACAAGCAGGGTTTCGGAGGTGGGGACTATTCCTGCGACCACCGCGCCCGGCTGGACGAAGGCTCCGACCGTATTGAGCTCCAGAGTGTTGACGATTCCGTCAACGGGTGAGCGAATATCCGTTCGCGCCACCCTGTCGCTGGCCCCGCGAATTGTTTCTTCGATAACAGAAAGCTCCGCCAGCGACTGCGTGAGTTCGTCAAGCGCCTCCTGTTTGAGTTGCAACCCGAGTTCGTCGACCTGGAGTTTTGCTTCGGTGATTGCAGGCGCGATTCGCTTGATCGCTTCTTCAGCCAGGGCGATCTGGCCCTTGATGTCGGTCTGCTCACGGTCGACCCGGATCTCTTCCGTTCTCGCCATCAGGCCGCGCTTCACCATGGATCGGATCAGCTTGGCCTCTTCGCCGCTGCCGGCCAGATTCTCCGCCAATCGAGCAGAATTGGCCTTGGCCTCGTCCAACTCCTTTTCGCGTTGTTCCAGGCGTGATTTCAAGACGGACAATTTGTTGCTGAAGTTTTCGCGGCGGGCCTTGAGCAGCATTTGCTCGTTATCACAAATTTCCGGGGCAGCGCTTTGGATTTCCTGCGGGCAGTCGAACGGTTCGGCGATATTGCCGGATTGTTCATGCTTCAGGCGCGCGATCCTGACTTTGAGCGTTCGCGCCCTTGCCTCCTGTTCACCCAGCGTCGAGGCGCTGAGGGTGTTGTCCAGCCTGATGATCAGGTCGTTCTTCTTAACCGTCTGGCCGACCCTTACGGCGATCTCCTGAACCACACCGGCCTCACTCGCCTGAATTATCTGTGTCTTGGATGCGGGTATGACCTTGCCGTCACCCCGCGCAATCTCGTCGACCTCCGCATATGAAGCCCAAACGCCGAAGGTGACGAACAAGGCACCTATGATGAATACCGAGGCCGAGGCAAAACCCGGTGGCCGCTCCTTATTACCTAACATTCCTCCTCCCAACCGCGCCGCGACAGACCCAGCTCATCCTTTAACTTTTTTCTGCAGCGCCTGGATGACGTGATCCTTGGGCCCGTCGGCGACGACCCTGCCCTGCTCGATGACAATCAGCCGGTCGACGATTTCGAGCATGCTGTGGCGATGCGTCGATATTATCAGTGTCGTATTGTCGGAAAATGCTGTCTTCAGCTGCCCGATCAACTGCCGTTCGGACGCCAAATCCATCGATCCAGACGGTTCGTCCAAAAAAACGATCTTTGGTTTTGTCAGCAGCAGACGGGCGATCGCTACCGTTTGCCTTTGACCGCCCGACAGGTTGTTGCCCCTTTCACCGACATTCATATCGTAACCGCGCGGGTGCCGCGACACAAACTCATCAACGCCCGCAGCCTTTGCCGCTTCGATAATTTGTTCGTCGGATGCATCCGGTCGGGCCATCAGCAGGTTTTCCTTGATCGTGCCGGAAAACAGATCGCCGGCTTGGGCGACGATGCCGACAGCCGAACGCACTTCAGAGGGATGGTACTGTCGAATATCAATTCCATCGAGCAACAACTCACCGGACGTGGGCACGTACAGCCTTGCGATCAACCGTCCAAGCGTCGTCTTTCCGGATCCGATCCGCCCGATAATCCCTACCCGCTCGCCCGGCTTGATTGAGAACCTCAGGCCTGTGAGGACTTCATTCTGAGAACCAGGGTAAGCGAAACCTACATCCTTGAATGCGATCGCGCCCGCGCGGATCGGCCGGTTAACGAACCCCACCGTATCGGGTCGGTCTTCCGGTTGTGCCATGATGGCGTTCAGCACGCGAAGCGACAGGGTCGCTTGACGAAAACGCGAAAGCGTCAGAGCAATCTGCCCCAGTGGAGCGACCGCGCGCCCCGCCAGCATAACGGTCGCGATGATGGCGCCTGTGGAGACATCCCCTTCGGAAAATGCATAAGCTCCAGCCACGACCAGCGCTACGGTTACAAGCTGCTGGATGAACTGGGTTATGTTCGCGGCAGCGGCCGAGAGCTCCTTCAGCTTTTGCGAGGTATTGGCCGCGTTTTTGGAATGCTCGCGCCATTTGCGCAGCAAATAAGCTTCTGCCTGTAGGGATTTGATTGTTTCCAGAGTTGAGATCGACTCGACGAGGAGGGATTGTCTTTGGGAGGCTTCATTCATGGACGTGGCGACCCGTTTGCCTATGCGTTGCTGCGCGATGAGGCCTACAGCGACGGATGCCACGAACGCGATAGCCGGAATTATGGCCAGCCAGCCAGCAATCGCATAAATAACGGCGATAAAGACAAAAACAAAGACCGTGTCGATGAACACGCTGACAGTATTGGAGGTAAAAAATTCTCTTACGAATTCATATTGCGTCACGCGGTTGGCGTATTCGCCAGTAGAGGCTGGGCGGGCTGAAAGTGAGCTGTTCAGGATTTTCTCAAACAACAGGTAGGAGATGCGCAAATCCGCCTTTCTTCCCGCATAGTCGATGAGCGCCGCTCGAGCGGTTTTCAGCAACAAATCGAAGAGGATAGCTATGCTTACGCCGATCGCCAGAACCCAAAGTGTTGCGATCGCCTTGTTCGGCAAGATCCGATCATAGACGTTCATCGTAAAAATCGGTGATGCGACCGCAAGCAGATTTATGAAAAGGGCTGCAAGAGCGACCCTGTAATACGACTTCCAGAATCCTCAAGCGTTCCCGTCAGCCAGTGCCGGCTTTCGATTTTCTGGGCGACGCCTAAATTGGCGTCCTCCGTGGTATTGGCATAGGTGATAGAAAACGACACTCCGCCGATGATGCGGGCGTTGATCAGCTCGGCCTTGCTGACCGTGGTCCTGCCATCACCCTGTGGGGCCGTCGAATACTCCCCTCCCCTGCCAGTTCCGCAAGCAGAGCGACAGGCGCTCGATCGGAACTGAAGACAATCGCTGGCAGATCGACCCGCCCCCGCGACAGATCGCCCTGGCTGAACTCAGTCACATCGAGGCCGATTCGCTCAGCCAAATGCCTGACGTCTTCAAACTCAATGAGTGCTTTGGAGAAAGGAACCCCGGCGAAAAGGACAGTATCGGCGCTCGGCCTGCCCAAATAGGCAGCCACCGCTGAAAAGCAGGCTTTGAAGGCGTCCACGGACGCGTCTATGTGAGATTGCTGGTTCATGTCCACCGGCACCGACCGCGATCGGCTAAAGCTCGCCGGCTTATTTTCGTCTTACGGGAGCCAGAATGTCGAAAGGCAAATCGTTCCTCTGCTCGGAAGGTGTGCGGGCGTAGGTTTCGGTGGCGGCGGTTTCCGGCACTTTGAATTCGGTTCGAGCATACCCGTTGGATTGCTTCGCCGGAGCCACGTTCATGGTCTTGAGCAACTGGCCGGTGGCGGCCAAAAGCCTGTATTCCGCGAAAAGCGATGCATAGGACGCCGTGTCGGCAAGCGTCGCAGTGTTGAACCGCGTGTTCTGGGCATCGAGCACGTCCAACAGCGAGCGTTGACCGACGTTGAACTGTTCTTGGTATGACGCGACGAGCCGCTCACTCGCGCTCGCCTGCTGCCTTAAAGTTTTCGCGAGTTCGGCTTGCCTGAACCTGCGATCCCATGACGTTCGGACGGCTTCCTCAATTTCGCGATAAACTTGGTGCAGCACCATCCGCTGCTCACTTGCTCGACGTATCTGTTCTTGCTCGTTGGCCTTGTCTATGCCTCCGCGATAAAGATTCCAGCGTAGAACCAGTCTTGCCTGGAGCTCGTTGGTTTCCTCTTCTGCGCCGTCTATATCATAGCCCGTCCGGGCACGCCCCTCCGCCACAATTTCTGGTCCAAATTTGGCGCGGGCGGCGTCAACGCCGGCTGCGGCTGCGTCGATATCGCTATTGGCGATGTTGACACGCGGATTGTTTTGGCGTGCCAGCCCAACTGCGTCATCGAGCGACCGTGGCAGCGATTTTGCCACCGAGCTAGGCCTGGTAGCAGCCGTCAGGGGTTTTCCTACAGTCTTGAAGAACCGAATTTTCGACGCTTCCAGTTCTTCCGCAGCCTCGATCACGCGTGCCCGCGCGGCAAACAGCCGTTCATCGGCTTGTTGCCTATCGGCATCTGTCAATGCTCCACCACGTATGCTCTCTTCGATATCGCCGAGTATTGACTGGTGGAAGGCCAGATTCTTATTCGCCTCAGACACAATCAGCGTCTGCAGCATATATTCGAGATAGTCCTGAACCACGGTCAGGGCGATAAACTCCGATCGTTCGAAAACGCGAAACGACGCGCCATCGACGCGGGAAGCTTGTCGGGTCAGTTCCGCACGCCTTGCCCCGTGGTCATAGAGCTTCTGTGTCACCGTCAGGCCAGCATCGGCGGGATAGAGTGCATCATCCTCCGTCGAAAGCGTTCTGCGCGTAGGGCTATCGAGCCGGCGGACGCCGGCGGACGCCTCCAAATCGACGCTTGGAAGATAAAGCCCTTTCGCCTGGCGAAGCTCAAACTCGATCGCTTCGCGATTTTCAACGGCCTGCCCGATTTCCGGATTGGACTCAACTGCAACTGCGATTGCTTCCTGCAGCGTCAACGCATCGGCGTTTCCAAACGAGAGCATTGTCGCCGCCATCAATGAAGCCAAGCGCTTCGCGAATTTCCCCACCATATCCAGCACCCACAATCTCCCTAGCCCCACCCGGACCTGTACACCTGTGCCGTGTACCATCTAGTTTTCGTAAGTATCCATAATATTTGGCTGCATCGGAGGCAAATTGCCTCGCGAGCCGCCCGAAACCTCGAGTTTGACGGTGTTTGCTTCCAAGTTGTAGCAAAAATGGCACAGATGCTGGGTGGGCTCGGAACTGTTGTGACGCCCGGGTCGGCATCGTGGTTGCACCCGGATATCATATTGCTCCTGTTTGGCGGCGGCCGCCTGTCAATCGAGAATCAGCGACAAAGACGGCAGCCCTTGATACGGCCGTTTTAGTGATAGAGCTCTTGGCCCTAGACCACTCCCAACAGCGAGAGCAGGACGATTACAGCCGATGCGCTCAGCACCCCGGCCTATGGACCGCCTCCTAAGTAGCGTCACGGGCTCGGTGCTTTCACTACAACGGCGCGTATTTTTGTCGAAAATCGCCCCGACGTCGTCCAAGACATCGATCCGAGTGGTTTTTCTTTGGCCGCAGAGCGGTGAACGTGTACGCTCGTACCCATCGATCGGGATACAGATCCATGACCGGTTTTCATGAGGGGCAAGCCAATTGACCATTGCCACTGAAACCTCTCGCTCACAGCGCGGGGCTTCCCGTCCTGGTCCAGAATCTATGCGTCTCACGTCTGCGAAATCGTCGATTGCTTCAAATGCCTTCGTTTTCCGGAACCGGCGCGAAACATTGGCGAATTAAGGCAATGCCGATCAAAAGGAGATTGGCATAGTGACACGTGCCTGGACACAGATCACGTGGGTTACGGTTCTGGGAACCGTTGCCTGCGTCGTCGTCTCGCTCATCCTCAACTACCTGCTTCTCTTCAATGAAACGCTCACATCCTTCGGCCAGATGGTGGTCAGTGCCAACCTAGTTCCTGTTGTCATCGGCGGGCCCCTTTCCTTTCTGCTGGCCCTCAGGCAGCAAGAGATCAAGCGCATCCGTCGCGAATTGACGCGCTCAGCTACCTATGATCCGACGACCGCTTTTTACAACGGGACGGTTTTTTCCTCCGTTGTGGACCGACGTGTTTTTTCAGAACCGACGGAAGGGCCACGGCGGGGCGCGTTCCTGGTTATCAATGCGGCCAATCTCAGATCGATCAACATGCGCTACGGTCTGAGATGGGGAGAAGAGGCGCTACGGCTTGTGGCATCAGTCATCCGTACCTCTGTGCGAACCGAAGACGTTGTCGGTCGCCTCGGCGCGAGCGAATTTGGAATTTTTTTGCCCGGAGCGACTGAGAAGAACGCGCGAGAAGTTGGCGAGCGTATTCGAGCCGGCATTAGCGCCAACTATTTCGCGCCGGCGGGCGAAAAAGGTGTACTCAGCGTCAGCGTAGGTGGCGTCTTTTTTGAGGACGAGCTTGGGTTTGAGGGGATGTTCCGTGCCGCCGAGTACCAGCTATCGAACGCAGAGGTCTCTGGTTTTATGATGATTTCACAAGCGTCAAATGATTTCCTGACACGGCGCGACGGCCCGCCTGTCCATTGAGAAACGCATTGCCGACATGTCATCTGCGCTGAACTCCGTCAGCGAAAGGTAGAAGCAGCATCCTGAAGGGGGCGGTCATTTGTCTACGCCTATTCTGTCTACGCCTATTTCGCCATGAGACCAGTGCGTTGCTTTCGTAAGAACGGCGAAATTGGCAGGGGTTGCGGGCAATGGCTCGATCGGGAAAATACCGGGCTTGGCGAGCTACCGACTGCATGATTGCAACAGCGAAATGGTCGACGAACTTTGGGGGCCACCGCAGCAGTGTGCCGAACTGAACGCACTATGCGGACGCAAGCCAATCGCGGCAGCTCAACCGGCGTGGGCCTAGGCCGGTTACATCGATCCCGACCTGCCCGGCCCATCTGGTGCCTATTGCCAAGACGGAGCGTTAGCGGCCTGCCCACACCACCAACACGGACTCAGCATCATCAGCGAACTGTAGCGGCTACGTACGCCTTTCGGCGTAGTCGCCTAGCCCAATGCCGCCAGCAGGCCTTTGATCCCATTGGCCCCACGTGAAACCATCAAATCAGGTTGGCTTTCCGAGTCGAGCAGCGCAAACGTCTTGGAGTGGCTCGGAGCCTAAGGCGAGCGCGTCAATTAGCCTTGATATTCATCAGCCTGATAGGGTTGCATCCCTCTCGATTAGCAATATCTACCTCCTGGGCGAGCTAAACCAATATGAGGGATTTCCGATTATGAACGACAACTTCAACAACACCGACCCATCGGGCTGACCGCAGACGTTATTTCAGCATATGTCTCGAACAATCCCGTTCCCGTGTCGGAGTTGCCTTCTTTGATCGCGCGCAGGTCCACCAATCTTTGGTGGGACTTACAAATGGTTCGGCGACGGAACCGGTAGAAAAGCTTGTACCCGCGGTTCCCATCAAGAAATCGGTGACCCCGGAGTACATCGTCTGCCTCGATGATGGGAAGAAGTTCAAATCCCTGAAGCGGCATTTGAAGACAACGTTTGGGATGACGCCTCAAGAATACAGGGTCAAGTGGAACCTGCTGCCGACTACCCGATGGTGGCTCCGTCGTACGCGGCGACGCGTTCAGAACTCGCCAAGAAGATCGGCCTCGGCCACAAGCCCAAGGCAGCGGAACCTGTAAAGCGGACGCGCAAGAAAGCCGCCTAGTCGGCAACAAGAAGAGGCGGGTTCATCACCCGCCTCTGTACGTTACAGCCTAGTGCCGCGCGATGATGCTCGCAATATTTCCCGTGGCCAGGCAGATCGGCAGGAAATCGTTGTGGATGCGACTTTGCCGCCCCACCTGGCACATTGAACGAATAGAAGGTCGCCCCGTATTCGATTGACGGCCTCTACGCGCCATAGCTCTTTACGCGAGCGGTCATCGAACCGTGGACGAATTGAAGCGAGCGCTTGCAGATTCCTAGACAAACCCCGCTCATACCCGGCCGCACCCTTGTTACGTTGGCCGGAGTCGGTTCCGGACGAGCAGGGACGTAAACTTGCGGGCCTTAGCTGGGCATAACCCGCCACAGTTCGGCCCCTGGCGGGCTTCCTGCGCCCGACTAATCGCCGAGACAGGGTTGGCACAAGCCGATACTGCCACCTCGCGACTGGTGCATGAAGAACAGTTGCCTGCAATGAACGCAGTCGCTGTCGCCGTTCTGCGGCTCGTTGACAACGCGGAGCCGTTTTAGACGACGATCGCGTTCCCGCAATGACCTGACAACCCGCCGGACATTGAGCATCCGCGGTTCGCTAACGCGCGGCGACGGTTGCTTTTTGTTTGCCATTTTTACCCCACCCCATCCCGATGGGCACAGGCAGTAAGACGTTGGAAGTCTGCTGCCTGTGCCATCTCGCCAAGCCCTGCCTTGCAACATCTACTTACCGGTCCGAAAACTGTCGTTAGCTTCGGGTCCAGCAACTTATCCGGGAGTACATATCTCACCCGCAGTGCCGCGTACTCGTTCCGCCCCCGATGGCCCTGTGCTATTTTAAGTTGCCGCTAGCCCGTGCAGCCCCTGTCCCGGTAGCGGTATAGCCGCCTGGCAGCCCCACGCTCTCAGGCGGCCTTTTTGCGACCACCGAAGGTCTTTTCGCAGGGATTCACACTACCAGCGGACCGATCTAGAATCCTGCATGGGACAAGCTCGCGATGATCGTTTTCGCGCTAACAGCCCCCCATCAATTGGCGCGCCCGGTGTGCGAGCGTTGCCGTCACACTCCTCGGCGACCTCGCCGCCGACCTTGCTATCGGTCGCAGTCGGGCTGGCACTCGCCCAAAAAAAGGCCCGACTGAACGGGGCATTGTGGGCGGGCGCTGAGATCTGGCTACATTAGGGCTTGCGAATGTAGCCAGATTTGTCGGGCTCAGTCATGAGCGCCCAACGACGGAGGTCAGACCTGACAAACCTCGATGGAAAGACGGCTCTCATCACTGGCTCCACCGATGGTGTCGGCGGGCTTGTAGCCAAGAAGCTCGGCGAGGCTGGTGCGCGCGTTCTGGTTCACGGCCGTGATCGCCAGAGGGGCACGAAAATCGTTGCCGAGATCGAGAACGACGGCGGCAAGGCCGAGTTCCTCGTCGCCGACCTCTCCGCACTTGCCGAAGTGCGCGGTCTCGCCGATGCCGTGCGGCAGAAAACTGACCGCCTCCATATCCTCATCAACAATGCCGGCCTCGGAACTGGAACCGGGGGCGGATCTCGGCAGATCAGCGCCGACGGGCACGAACTGCTTTTCGCGGTCAATTTTCTCGCTGGCTTTCTGCTGACCCATTTACTGCTGCCCTTGCTCAAGGACAGCGCACCGGCGCGCATCGTCAACGTCGCCTCAGCCGGGCAACAGGCGATCGACTTTAACAATGTCATGCTGGCGCACGGTTACAGCGGCACGCGAGCCTACTGCCAGAGCAAACTTGCCGAGATCATGTTCAACATTGATCTCGCGCGGGCGCTTGAAGGCTCCGGCGTTACCGTCAACAGCCTGCATCCGGCGAGCTATATGGCGACAACAATGGTCCGCTAGGCCGGCATCGCGCCGCAGAGCTCGGTTGAGGAAGGCGCCGAGGCGATCCTTAATCTTGCCCTCTCGCCCGAAGTCGAGGGGCGGAGCGGCCTCTACTTCAACAGGCTCAAGGAGGCGCGCGCCGAGGCTCAAGCCTATGATGCCGAAGCGCGCCGGCGCCTCCGGGCACTCAGCCTGCAACTCGTCGGACTTTCCGGGGAGCAGGCCGCGTAATGGGCTTCCACTGGTCCGCCTTGCGGGAACTCTGCGCCACCGATGCACGACCCTTGCGCAATGAACGCGTTAGGTAGGCCAGGCAGCCGGGTAGACTTCCCGGTTCACCCGAGCCATGGTGCAACCCGTTGCGCAAATTGGTTGGGACACCTGCAATTAGTCGCGGTTTGCGATGGCCGACTTAAGATAATTGAGGCTGGTATACGCTGCGCTACTGTCAGGAAGAGTCCTTCCATCACGAAATTGCGTGACGAACGCAGACACACTGCTTCTCAAGTCCCTTACAGCCGTCAACTCGCCCTCGCTCGCGCGAGGGCTGCTTTTCTCGCCGGCAATGAGTTGTGCTTCGACCCATATATATATATATATATATATATATATATGGGTCGCCGCCGAGGGTGACGTCCGGACAAGAATGCGCGGAGTCGGTCAATCCGATTCAACACATCTGTCTTTGGTTGGACCCCCCTCGCCTCTTCAGCCGACACCAGCAAGTTCGAATCCGGCGCCTCGAATAGCGTGTAGGTTGGCGGCTCGCAGGTTCGTTGCCATCAGGCGGACGCGGCAGCCGTTGCCTGAAGCCTCCCGCCCAGGCGTTGCCCGGACGGTTCGCCACCGCGCCCGGTGCGCAACTAGGGCAAGCCACGTGGCGGCGATAGTGACGATTTGTTTCTGGCTGAAAACAGTGCTCCTGATCACCGCCGCCAGGACGGGCGAAGGTTGCCTTTGCGCGATCAGAAGTTCCCGTGTGCCATGAATTGCCGTTGGCGTGATATGCTCTTTTATAATTGCTGCGTCTTTGCCACGTCCGCGCTTGCTGCCTGAAAAGAACTTCCCGACGTACGCGTATCTGCCTGGCAAACGTCCACATCCGGTGCGTGACGCCCGGGGCCACAGTTACCGAAACGAACCGGTGATCGTCGCCGTTGAGGCGGCGCTAGGCCGATGTGTTTGGGGAATCGACCGCTTCAACCACGGCTATTACTGGGAAGCACATGAGGCTTGGGAGCCTCTTTGGCACGCTGCGAAACAAAGCGCTCCGCATCGTCAGTTCTTCAAGGGATCCTGCTGGCGACCGCCGGGGTGAAGATCCGAGAGGGAAAGTGTCGCTGCTGCGCGCCATGCGACAAGAGCTGCAGTCAAATTCGGAGGGTGCCGAGCCCCCTCTTTGAGACCACGCTCGGAATGCCGCTTGCCGTGCTCGCAGAATATGCCGAAGCGGCCACAACTCCCCCGGCTTTTTTCCAGGAGCCGGTGCGTGGATAGCCTGAGCCCGTTTTCGATTTCATACTCGCACCAAGATCCGAGAGTGTCTGATCGGCGACCTTCAGGGGCGTTGGAGGTATCGTTCTATTACATTCGACTGGCGGCTTGCACGCGGAGATGGACACGCTCCTGGTCGCAGGGTGCGGTTCCCCTCTCACCATGACCTCCTATTTTACTTTAATCTCCTTGCGCCCAAAGGGTGACGATAACGGTCGCGACATCGAGCCCTCATCGATCGCCACCAGCATGCCAAGAGCGGATTTGCGACACTGCTTCCGTGCTCGCGTCCATCTGTCAGTTCGCTAGATTTGAGGAATGCGCGGCGTGTAAGGTCTGGCTCGTCTGGGCGCAGCTTGCGCACTCCGATCGCGACGACATCTTCACGCATATAGAAGCCGAAAATCCGAGAGCGGCCGTTCATGCCAACCAGCAAATCGCCAATGCGGCTCGCCGTCTCATTGATTTTTCCGGAAAGCGGGCGACTCGGTCGGATCGCCGGCACGCGAGCTTGTAATCTCGCGCACACCCTATATCGCCGCCTCTGTCGTGACCGCCGACGCGGTTCGCATCCTTCGCGTCCTGCATGGCGCTCAGATGTGGCCGGACGAGATAGCCACGGAGTAGCTCCTTCCGTTCCAAAATATGGAAATCCTGGACCGCTTTCAACGCGCGCCGCTCTCCACGGCAAGGATGAATATGCACGTTCGGGCTGGAATTTGACGTTACAAACTACCGGTGCATAACCGCGTCGGGACCTTACGCGCCAGCCAATCCTCGAGCCGCCTCGCCAGCTTCACCGGCCGACGCATAAAGATCAAGACGCGGTCGGCCGAGCGAGCCAATCCGTCCCCAGGCGCGAACAAGCGCCGCATCGCCATACAGCGACGGCTCTACGGCTAGCACGTAGAATCGCGCGACGTTGCGTGCGCAATCGCGCCGCTGGAGGACTATGTGGATTTTCGGTTCGACCATGACCAATTGTCACCGATCTTTGGGGCCGACGTCCAATTCATTGGCTGAATCGTTCGTACCCTTGCGGTTCACAGCGTTGATGGTTGACCCGGCCAAGAGAACGATCGATCAGAGGGATTTTGGTCGCCTACCCGCCGCCGTTCCGTCAGGCGCCGGTGAACAGAGCATTTGCCATTTCCACACTCTCTGTGAGGCCGAGGCCACGCTAGTCATTGATCGCGCCGACCGCCGGAAAGGACTGCGAGCCGCTTAGCCTTGTTGAGCAGACCGGTGCCTGATCAGCCCTTATGCGGTCGGCGCTCATCCGGCCCACTATCTGTGTCTCCTTCCCTGCCCCGCTTCCTTTTTGGCGGGCCGTCATGAATCGCGTCAGTGCAAAAAGATCCTCAACGTGTCGTGGCCGCGCAATTTGCGCGAACAGAGTCGAGTGCGATCAGCCGCTCGAACAGTCGCCGCGATGCCCCAGCGCGACATCTTTTTGCCCCGCCGGGAGACTGATAAAGGATCATCGTCGAGCAAGCGCTGGACCATCTCGGCGGCGCCGTTGGCGCGCTTCGGCGATGCTCAAGAGTCGTTCGCGTGTGTCGCCATCAAGGCCGCCCAATATCCAGGCCTGCTCGGTGGCGCGCGCATAAGCCAAAAGCGGCGCGCTCGAAGGCAGGCTCTCCGGTGGAATGCGCCGACGAAGCGGGTCGTCTAATCGCTCGGCCGTCAAGGGGGTGAGTGCAAGGCAGTCGTCCTTTCTGTTCATGCTCGTTCGTTCGTATGCCGGGTACAGGGTCGTCTACGCGGTCGATGCAAAGATCGCCGCAGGATGAGTTTCGCAGGTGAGATCTTCCTATGTTCGTTGCGCAATCTGCTTAACGAAGCAGTTGCTTCCCGCTTCGCGGAATGATCTCAGCCACGTCCCGGCAGGGACGGCTCGGTGCGTCCTGTAAGAACGCTATTGGTTGAATGGCCTGAAGAAAATCGTCGTGGTCGAGCGTCTGCAGGATCAGGCGGCGGGCGTTCCTCCGTGCGGATCGAACAGCTCGCCCGTCCGGAGCATCGCATGCATGATCACTGCCAGCTTGCGCGCCAGGGCCACGGCGGCTCGTTTGAAGCCGAGCCGTTCTTTGAGCTCCAACGCCCAGGTTCGCAGGGTGCTGGTATCCGTCGACCGGTTCAGGATGACCGCGGCCGCTTCGTATAGCAGTCCGCGCAACTGATTGTCGCCACGGCGCGAGATATGGCCGTCATTATCGACTTCGCCGGACTGGTAGCGTCTCGGGGTCAGGCCTACCCATGCGCCCACGGCGCGCGAGTTTCTGAAGTTCGCCGGATCCTCCACGGCCGCGGCAAAGGCGGTGGCTGTGACGGTGCCGACACCGGGCACCGACATGAGCAGACGGCAGTGCTGGTCTTCACGAGCCATCGCGGCCAGTTGCTTGCTCAGCTCTGCTATCTGATATCGGATATTGCTCCATGCCCGAAGCATTGGCACGACGATGCGCGCCAGCTTTGCTTCGCCCTGCAGAAGATCGTGAACGTTGCGCTCGAACACGCTGCCGGCACCCTTGGGCACAACAAGGCCGAACGTCTTCATCAATCCGCGGATTTGGTTGGATATCTGCAAACGCATCTTGAGAAGCTGGCGCCGCGCGGTGATCAGCGTGCGGATCAGCATGCTATCGAAACCTTTGACCCGAACCTCTCGGTAGAAGCCGACCTCGGCCAGATGTGCCAGGCCATCGGCATCGTTCGCATCGGTCTTGTTCGCGGCCATGTCGAGCGCGGCCTTGGCATGCCGCGCGTCGATGCAGATCACCGGCAGCCCCTCTGCCATCAGCGCATGGTAGAACCACACCGACAGCGGCCCCGTCTCGAATACCACCCGCCGCACATCGGGTGCGCGCTTGCGGATCAGCGCCGCGAGCAGTTGCGGGTCGGACGCGCACTTGCCCCGCCAAATCCTCTTGCCGTCCTGCCGGATCGATATTGCCGTCTCTTTCATGGATACGTCGAGACCGATATACTGCTCCATGGCTGTCCTCCGTTCGATGCCTGGGCCCGGTGTCCATCGTGAGCCCGTTCTTCATCCTATCGGGGGACAGCCAGCCGGCTAGAGCTCCGAACATCGCCGCCACAGCTTTGGTGGCCACCGCTCCCGCGATTACGTCATGTTTGTTCCGACTCCCTCAGGATTCACGTACAAGGCTATGTGGTTGTCCGCGGACAACCACCGCTTGGTCAGAGGTGTTTGTTGTCCTGCATTCGCACTGAGTTGTCCGCGGACAACCAAGCTCGAAACAGCGTCAGGGTTAAGCGTTTGTAAATTCGTAACGAATCGGGTCTTATTGAACTGCGCAGTTTGCTGCATCTTAGAGATAATTGCGCAGTTCGAGGGCCCAGGATGTTACAGACTTCCATTCAAAGTGGTGAACAGGAGCACCTGCCGTCTATGTTGTCGGCGGATTCGCTCGAACTATCACGGCAGTTGCAGTTGCACCAGCAGAAGATCTTTCCACCGAATTCTCAGAAGGCGATTCGTAATTTCAGCCCGGCGGAGGCCTCGTACTACATCGGCATCGGAGAAGGATATCTCAGGCAGGTCGCTTCAGAAGGCTACGGCCCAGAACCGCTGGCTAACGGTCGGCGGATGTATACGCCGGACGACATGGGGCGAATCCGGCAGACTCTCGACGAAAAGAATGGGTCCCCCAAATATGTCCCGAACCGCCGTCCTGGAGAGAAACTTCAGGTGATTGCGGTCATGAATTTCAAAGGGGGTTCCGCAAAGACAACCACGTCTGCGCACCTCGCCCAGTATCTGGCACTTCGCGGTTACAAGGTGCTGGCAATTGATCTCGATCCCCAAGCCTCGCTATCCGCTCTGTTCGGCCACCAGCCCGAAATCGATGTTGGCGCCGGCGAGACGCTCTTTGGCGCCATTCGGTATGACGAACCGCGACCTCTCTCGGAGATCGTCCGGGCGACATACACGCCAAATTTGCACATTGTGCCGGGTAATCTCGAATTGATGGAATTTGAACACGAGACCCCGAAAGCGATTATGACGGGATCGGCGGAATCGATGTTCTTTGCCCGTATCGGCGAAGTCTTGACCGATATTGAGAGCCTGTACGATGTGGTCATTATCGACTGCCCTCCGCAACTGGGCTTCTTGACGATGTCGGCGCTTTGTGCCGCGACGTCCGTCCTTATTACCGTTCACCCACAAATGCTCGATGTGATGTCGATGAGCCAATTTTTGGCGATGACCAGCGAGTTAATGGCTGTCGTGGAAAGGGCAGGGGGACGCACCAGCTACGACTGGATGCGCTATCTGGTGACGCGTTTCGAGCCGAATGACGGCCCGCAGAGCCAGATGACTGGATTCATGCGCGCCATCTTTGGGAATCGGATGCTTCACAACCCCATGCTCAAATCGACGGCGATCTCCGACGCAGGCGTGACAAAGCAGACTCTCTATGAAGTCGAGCGGTCGCAATTCACGAGGGGGACCTACGACCGCGCAATGGAGTCCTTGAATCAGGTCAATTCGGAAATCGAAGGCCTACTGAAGGCCACTTGGGGGAGGAAATAATGGCCCGCAAGAATCTCATTGAGGTTTCGGCTGATACCCCAGCCAGTAAAACTTCATCGCCCATGACGGCTGCGAGACCGATCGCAGGCTTCGTCCCTCCTGCTGTGCGCAACACACCCATTGGGGGGATCACCAAGACCCTCGGCAACATCACGCAGAAGTTCGAACGCGCCCAGGATATCGAGAAGCAACTAGCCGAAGGGCAAACAGTCATTGAGATCGATCCAGCCCTCGTTGACTCCTCCTTCGTCAGAGATCGCATTGGCATCGATGCCGTCAAGCTTGCCCAGCTTAGCGAGCAGATCCAGGGCCACGGACAACAGGTGCCGATCCTTGTGCGCCCTCATCCAGATGCCCGAGGACGATACCAGGTCGCCTACGGCCATCGGAGACTCGCGGCCGTCAAGCTACTGGGCATCAAGGTCCGTGCAGTCGTCCGGGAACTTTCCGACGACCAGCTCGTCGTCAGCCAGGGGCAGGAGAACAACGCCCGGACCAACCTTTCATATATCGAGAGAGCACTCTTTGCGGTTCGCTTGGAAGACCGCTCGTTCTCGCGAGAAACCATCATGGCGGCCCTCGGGATCGATAAGGCCGCACTGTCGAAAATGGTCTCGGTTGTTCGGCAGGTGCCAATCGAGTTGATCGAGGCCATAGGTGCTGCGCCTGAAATCGGCCGTAGGCGGTGGATGGAACTCGCCGACTTGCTGCCGAAGGCACACGTCAAAAATCTGCTGGCATTGCTATCCGAGCCAGAAACCAAGGCGCTCTCAAGCGATCAACGCTTTCAAGCAGTGGTCGATGCCCTGACTGCAAAACCTGAGAAGACGCCCAAAAGCGTCGGTGCTCTTAAATTCTGGGTCCCTGATGACAAATCGGTACGCGTCTCGCTGAAAGCCAACGGAAAAACCGCCACGATCGCTGTTGGCGCGGTCAACGGGCCGCTGTTTGCAGCATACATTACCGAACGGCTGGATGATCTCTACGCCGATTGGAAGTTGAAGCAGGAGAACTGAAACCGCAAAAGAAAAAGGCCCCCGAACGTCGCCGTCGCGGAAGCCCTTCTCGTAGATCGCACCTCGAGAATCTCATTTCCGCGAATCACTGTCAAGAGCTTTAAGCGTCGATTCGGCGAGCGGATTTCTTTTGCCTGATTAGAAGGCGAAGGAAGAAATGGAGACGGGTATTGCAACGACGCCCTTTGGGCGGCGGCCGATGACGCTTGCCTTGTTGGCGGCGCAGAATGAATCACACGAAATCCCCGAGGGGAAGGCCGTAGACAAATGGCAGCTCTACAGATGGCTTTGCGAAGGCAAGAGCCTCGTCGGCATCGGTGACCGCTCCTTGGCCGTCCTGGCAGGCTTGCTGTCGTTCTATCCCGATAACGAGCTGAGCGAGGAAAACGGCCTGATCGTGTTTCCGTCGAACAAGCAGCTGTCGCTCCGGGCGCACGGCATGGCCGATACGACACTCAGGCGGCATCTGTCGGCCTTGCTCGATTGTGGCCTCATCCTTCGTCGGGACAGCCCGAATGGCAAGAGATACGCCCGCAAAGGTGGGGGAGGGGACTTGGAGGACGCGTTCGGGTTCTCGCTGGCGCCGCTGTTGGTACGCGCTGACGAGTTTCAGGAGGCCGCAGAACGCGTTCAAGCCGACAACCGCGCCCTGAAGCTCATGAGGGAGAGGATCACGCTGTACAGGCGCGACATCTCCAAGCTGATCGAGGCGGCGGTCGAGGAAGATGTTCCAGGCGACTGGGGCGGCCTGTGGAGGCGTTTCCGCGCGATCGTGGACACAATCCCGCGCCGGGCCACCGTAGATGACCTGGAGCCGTTTGTGGCCGGTCTGGCCGCGATTTGCGAGGAAGTGGACAAACTGCTGGAAACTCACATGAATGTAGAGAATCCGGATGGCAATGAATCCCATATTGGACGGCAGCAATCTGATTCAAATACCGACTCTATTTCTGAATTTGAACCTGCTTTGGAAAAAAGCGGGGCGCCGGCCGAGCCAAGGACGAGGGAGGCCGAGAAACCGAAAGGGTATCCGCTCGGACTGGTGCTGAAAGCCTGCCCCGACGTCACAGAATATGCTCTGGACGGGATTGCCAGCTGGCGCGACCTGATGGCCACCGCCGCGCAGGTCCGCGGCTATCTGGGGGTGAGCCCGTCGGCCTATGCAGACGCGCTGGAGGCGCTCGGGCAGGAAAACACGGCGATTGTGATCGCTTGCATTCTGCAACGGGCGACCCAGATCAGCAGCGCCGGCGGCTATCTGCGAGTGCTGACCGATAAGGCCAGGGCAGGGGAGTTTTCCGTCGGGCCGATGCTGATGGCGCTGCTCAAGACACAAGGTCGATCGACCGCGGCGAGCACGGGTTGATGATTGCGGCGGAAAGACATTGCAAGTGGGCGCTATTGTCCTATATAGTGCCTTATCGATAGGGCAGAGGATAAGACAATGGAAACGGTGACGAAGAAGGCAGGCCGTGCCGGATCGCAGGGCGATGAGGCCTTGATCCTGGCGTTCATGGACCGGTCGGGTGCGATCGCGATCGAGCGGGTCGCCGACAGTTTCGGCATGTCGAAGACGCAGCTTGCAGAGACAGTCGGGCTTGCCCGGGAATCGCTTTACAAGGCGGCACGCAACCGCACCCCAAAAACCCAGATGCGGATCAAGGAAATGCTGGAAATCATCAGCCGGGTGACGGAATGGGCGGGCGGCAAGGAGCAGGCGATGGCCTGGTACCGGGCACAGCCGATCCCGGCCTTCGGCGGCAGGACCGCGGAGGCGCTGGTTAAGGAAGGCAAGGCGGGCGCTGTCCGCGACTATCTCGATCACCTCGCCGTCGGTGGTTTTGCTTGAGGTTTATCGGTACCTGCTATCGCGCCCATGATCCGCGCTGGTCCTTTAAGCCGATCTCCGGCGAGGGGGCGGCCATTCGCGGCGCACGTTTCAATCCGAAAGGCGTACCGGCGCTTTATCTAGCGCTCGGCATCATGACGGCGGTGAAAGAGGCAAATCAGGGCCTGGCGCATCGGATCGATCCATGCGTTCTCTGCTCCTACCACGTCGATTGCGAAGATATCGTCGATCTGAGGACGCCAGAAGGCCAGGCGGGGGCCGGGATACGGTTTGAAGACATGGCCTGCGCCTGGATGGATTTTCTGTCTGAGGGCAAACGGCCGCCGTCGTGGGCCACTTACGACCGGCTCGCGGGACAGGGGGCGGCGGGCATCCTAGTGCCGAGCTTTGCACCAGGCGCCGACGCAGCGGACGAGAACCTCGTACTTTGGAGCTGGGGCGAGGGACTGCCGCATCAAGTCAAGGTGATCGATCCGAGTGGCCGGCTGCCGCGCAACCAACTGTCCTGGCGCTGAACCAGAGCTTTACGATGACCCGTGCCGGACTCGGTGTAATGGTTCGGCGCAGCGATTCCAGGTCGTCAAATCCATCATGAGAAAAACCCACTGATGGCTCTCGTTACACGAATCGGCTACAGCAAAATCAGTGGCTTGCGATCTGGTCGAGGTGCCCTTTGACACGCTCCTCGGCCCATTCACCACTTTAATGCCGGGACAAGTAGCTTCGTTCAGTTCGGGCTGAGAGGAACTGGAACCGGCATGGCAGAAGCAATCCGCAAGTTCGGCGTGGCGGAGCAACCGCTTTATCGCGAGGCGCCCAACAATATCGAGGCCGAGCAGGCGCTGCTCGGCGCGATCCTGGTCAACAACGACGCTTTCTATCGCGTCTCGGACTTCCTAAAGTCCGGCCATTTCTACGAGCCGCTGCACCGCAAGATCTTCGAGGTCTCGGCCGAGCTCATCCGCATGGGCAAGATGGCCAATCCGGTCACCATAAAGACCTTCCTGCCGGCCGCCGAGAAGGTCGGCGATATGACCGTCGCGCATTATCTCGCCCGCCTCGCCGCCGAGGCCGTTAACGTCATCAACGCCGCCGATTACGGCCGGGCCATCTACGACCTCGCCACCCGCCGCGCACTGATCACGGTCGGCGAGGACATGGTCAACATCGCCTATGACGCGCCCGTCGACATGTCGCCCTCCGACCAGATCGAGGATGCCGAACGCCGGCTGTTCGAGCTTGCCGAGACCGGCCGCTACGACGGCGGCTTCGAAAGTTTTACAGACGCTGTAAAAACGGCCGTCGACATGGCCAACGCCGCCTATATGCGCGACGGCCATCTGTCCGGCATCGCCACCGGCCTGCGCGACCTCGACCGCCGCATGGGCGGGCTGCAGCCTTCCGATCTTATCGTGCTCGCCGGACGTCCCGGCATGGGCAAGACCTCGCTCGCCACCAACATCGCCTTCAACATCGCCCATTCCTACGAGCCGGCGCAGCAGGCCGACGGTTCGTTCAAAGCGGCCAATGGCGGCGTCATCGGCTTCTTCTCGCTCGAAATGTCGTCTGAACAGTTGGCCACCCGCATCATTTCCGAGCAGACGGAAATCCCGTCGTCAAAGATCCGCCGCGGCGAGATCACCGAGACCGATTTCGAAAAGCTCGTCGCCTGCTCGCAGACGATGCAGAAAATCCCGCTGTTCATCGACCAGACCGGCGGCATCTCGATCGCCCAGCTTGCCGCGCGCGCACGTCGGCTGAAGCGCCAGCGCGGCCTCGACGTCATCGTCATCGACTATATCCAGCTCATGCAGGGCTCTTCCTCAAAATCCTCCCAGAACCGCGTCCAGGAAATCACCGAGATCACCACCGGCCTCAAGGCGCTCGGCAAGGAACTCGGCGTTCCGATCATCGCACTCTCGCAGCTCTCGCGTCAGGTCGAAAGCCGCGACGACAAGCGGCCGCAGCTCTCCGATCTGCGCAGATCCGGCTCCATCGAGCAGGACGCCGACGTCGTGCTCTTCGTCTTCCGCGAGGAATATTATCTCAAGAACAAGGAACCCAAGCCAGGCACGCTCGAATACACGCAGTGGGAGACCGAAATGAACGAGGTGCGCGGCAAGGCCGAAGTCATTATCGCCAAGCAGCGCCACGGCCCGACCGGCACAGTGTCCCTGGCCTTCACCGGCGAATTCACCCGCTTCTCCGACCTAGCGGAAGAGCATCATCTGCCGGAACGGTATGAGTAGCGGAGCTCATTAGACCGCTTCGAGCCGGCTGAACCGAACCGGAATGAGTTTCCGAGCCTTGAGTTGTCCTGCCGTATCCTTGTCGATGACAGTCAGCAACTGCGCGTCTTCAGATCCCACAAGCAGAACCAAGCGTCCCCGGCTTGAGCTGCTCATGCCGGGGGCGTGCGGTCGGCGATGATTTCGACGCTCCAAACTTGCCCGGCGAGTTCCGCGAGGATTGCGTTTGGTAGCCCAGGCCGGTGCCGAAGGATCACGGTGGGCGATTGCCCAGGAAAGAGTTATTGACCTTTGCCGACCATTTCTCGAAGCTTGAATCGCTGCTATCCAACGGAGATCAAATCCATGAAAGCTCTTGCCTCGCCGCTTGTCGTGGCGGTCGCCGCCGCCCTCGTCGTGGCATTATCGGCCCCTCCGGCGACTGCGCAGAGCAGGAACGCAGAAAACCAGCTTGATGCGATTGTTAAGAACGGCAAGCTGCGCGTTTGTACGACCGGCGACTACAAGCCCTTCACCTTTCATGACAAAACCGCGAACAGTTACCAGGGCATCGATATCGACCTGGCAAAATCTCTGGCGAGTTCACTAGGGGTCGAGGCGGAATTCGTGGCGACGACATGGAAGTCGTTGCTGCCCGATTTTACCGCCGGCAACTGTGACATCGCGATGGGCGGCATATCGGTGACCCTGGAACGTCAGAAGCAGGTGTTCTTCAGCGATCCCTATCTCGTCAACGGCAAGGCGCCGATTGCGCGCTGTGAGGACGAGGCGAAGTTCCAAACCATTGCCGACATCGACAAGCCGGATGTGACGGTGATTGTTAACCCCGGCGGGACCAATGAGAAATTCGTGCGCGAGAAACTCAGCGACGCTAAAATCGAGATCTACCCGGACAATGTCACGATTTTCCAGCAAATTCTCGATGGCAAAGCCGACATTATGATCGCCGAATCGGTAGAAACCGAGCTGCAGGAGAAACTCCACCCTGGTCTTTGCGCGATCAATCCCGAGAAGCCGCTCCAATATGGTGAAATGGGCTACATACTTCCTGAGGGTGACGTCATCTTCAAGGCGTATGTCGACCAGTGGGTTCATCTCGCCAAGGCGACGGGTGAGTTTGACCGCATCTACGACGCTCACGTCAAGTAGCGCCCATCGTGGTGGAAAGTTTCTGGCGACTGGCGTCGCGATCGAAAGGCGCGGTCGGGCTGTTACGGCCGGTCAGACGATCAGCCGCGCCGCCCGCCCAAGCGTTCGCTCGGCGTCGTTGTAGTAGTTTGACGCCTGCTGCACCGAGCGGTGCTGCGACTGCTGCATGGCTTCGGGCAGCGGAATGCCGCGGCGCGCGGTTTCGGTGAGATAGCCGGAACGCAGGCCGTGCGCCGAAAACGCCGCAGGATCCAACCCGGCCGCGGCGATGCGCCGCTTGAGGATCAGGTTGACGGCCTGTGGCGTCAGGGCGCGCCGTTCCAGATTGCCCCAGCGGTCGATGCCGCGGAACACGGCGCCGTCGCTGATCGCGGCGCGCGCGAGCCAGTCTTTTAGGACCAGCACCGGCCGGCCGACCAAGAGCACGAAGGCGTCGCTGTCGGCCTGCGTCGTCTTGGTCCGGCCGAGCCGGATTTTTAGGCAGGGCAGCTTTGGGCCGTCCGGGTCCTTCGGATCGACCGGTACTGGATCGTCGTCGACCAGCTGCTCGACCCGCAGAGCAGAAATTTCGCTGCGGCGGCGGCCGCCGGAGGCAAAGGCGGTGATCAGCAGGGCGCGATCGCGCGCGTCGACGAGCTTTTCTCCGGCGCAGGCCTTGAGCAGGGCGGCCAGAATATCGGCGGTCACCGCCTTTCTGCTCTTGCGGCCGCGCGGACGGGCGCTGGCGCGCACCGCCAGTTTGAGCGCGCTCTGCAGCCCCGGCGCGTTGAATTTGCCCCTCAGACCGCGCCATTTGGTCAGGGTCGACCAGCTCGACAGCCGCCGCCGCACGGTGGCCGGCGCGTGTGGACCGTCGCTGCGCAAAAGCCCTTGCGCCTTCAGCGCGGCCATGACCTCTTCGGGCATGCCGTGCGCCGGATCGGTTGCGCGCCGAAAAGAATCCCAGAGGTGATGGGCGACGAATTTGATCAAAAACGCCTCCGGCGCCGGCCAGGGGAGCGGAGAACCGGTGGCGGCCAGCGACCAGGCCTCGAGATAGCCGAGGTCGGAGGCAAGAGCTCTGAGCGAGTTTTCGCCGATGCCCTCTTTGGCCAGATGGCGCAGCGTCGCGACGTCGTCGTCGGTCAACAGTCCGGCGAGGAAATCGCGGCGGTCGAAGGGCAGCACGGACTCCAGCGCGTCGAGGGCTTCGGCGCGCCGGACCACCAAAGCCTGGGGCTCTGGCCTGGATGAGGAAGCAGCGCGTGATTTGGCCATGGTTTTGCTCTCGGCGGCGGGATTCTGCGGCGTTGCGGCCGTGTTTGGCGCCGACTCTAGGGCCTTTGCGGCCTGATAACAATCACTATCGATAAGAGCTAATTATCATTAGTGATGTTCCTCCCGGAAGAAATCCCCGGTGGCGGAAGCCAGAGGCCGGATAGCTTCGGTTGCGCGAATCGGCTACAAAGGAATCAATGGCTTACCGACTCGCCGATTTGCCCCTGAACACCCTGATCGGGCCGCTCGCCCGCGCCGGAGACCTGTTGGCGCGCCTCGACGAGCGGGTGGCCAAAAGCCCGGTGCGCGACGGCTTTGTCGCACGCTGCCACTTCGCCGATGCGGCCGCCGCGCTGTGGCTCGACGGCGAGCTCGTCCACAGCGAAGACCTCGTCCTGCACGACGCCCATATGGACATCCGCGCCCCGACCCACGAGCTCACCCGGGCGCACGCCGTGCTGCGCGCCCGCCGGCGGATTTTTGGCCAAAAACCCGACTGGGCGCTGTCGCGCCCCGGCCTGTTGGCGCTGCGCGGCCGCGAAGGGCAGGACGGCAACGCGGCGAGCGCAGGGCGGGCCGGCTCCGGATCCGATGCGGCGGCCGCCGGGGACGCCGACGACAACTTTGCTGGAGGCGCGGGCCAGGAGGACGTTCTTGCCGACGAGCTGGCCGAGATCGACGCGCTGCTGGCCCGTTCCAGCCGGCTGCTCGCCGGCGAAGATTTGGCCCCGCGCGCCGCAAGCGGCCCGGATGTCGACGCAGAAGGGCAGGGGGCAAAAGCCCCGGAGATGGCTTCCTTCGACGGCCTCGGGCCGCTGATCCGCGACCTCGACTGGGACGAGGACCAGCGGCTGGCCGACTGGCTCGCCATCGTCGACCAGGTGAAAGACATGCCGGCGGCATTGGCCGCGGCGATCGCCTGGGAGGCGTGGCAGGACATTGAACCGCTGCAGCACCAGCATTGGCTCGGCACGCTGCTGGTTGCCGGCCTGCTCAGGCAGCGCCGCAAGGTCGGCTCGCATCTGTTTTGCCTCAACGTCGGCCTGCGCGTCGTGCCGCGGGACCGGCGGCGCGCGCAGGGAAAAACCACCCGGCTGCTGGCCGTGCTTGATGCCTTTGCAGAGGCGGCATCGGTGGGACTGAAGGAACTTGACCGGCTGGCGCTGGCCAAAAGCCAGCTGGAACGCCGGCTGAGGCACCGGCGCAAGAGCTCGAGCCTGCCGGCGCTGATCGAACTGGTTCTGGCGCGGCCAGTGGTGTCGGCGGGCTTGATCGCTAAGGAGCTGAAAATCAGCCAGCGCGCCGCGCTCGGCCTCGTCGCCGCGCTCGGCATCCGCGAGGTGACCGGCCGCGGGCGCTACAGGGCGTGGGGAGTTGTGTGACGAAAGTCGTCACTCGCGGAATGCCGTGATGGATTGCCATCCGTCAGAGCGTCTGAAGACGCTTCACCATATGTAGGGCGAGATGATTTGGCCCCTTCCAGATTTTATTCCAGACACTGAGGATGCGGAGCTTGGCGCAAAATTCCTGCACGAGGTGATGGAACAAGGGAAGGCGCCCAAGAACGGCTCGAGATATTTCATCCTGGAAATATGCTCGAGGCGTTATCACGGACATCGTTGTGAGGCTCACGCGCTCGGTGTATTCGCTGCGATCTTCTCAGAGATGATGGCCGCCGCCTTCGCCGCGCCGGCGTCGCTCGGGTGTATCTCGTCGTAATTCCAATCCGTCGTCGCCGTCAGGGCCGGGCGCAGATTGACATAGACGATCTTGTAGTCGGTGTGTACTGCGTACTGCACAGCCGCGAACGACTTGAGTCTAACGTTGAACCGGTCCACCATCGCCGCCACGATCTTGCGTGGCGAGGCTACTCGTCACATCGAAGCCGAGCACCTCGAGTTTCGATCCGATGTATTCTCCGCCCGGACGGGCGCGCGCATGCCCGTAGCCGTGCACATAGAGCGTCGCCTTCGGATTGAGAACCGATCGGACGTGGCCGCCCAGCGTCTGGTAGTGGCCGATGACTTGCCCACGACGACAGGTCTTGCGCGAGGACCCGATCTGACATGAGATTGGAAGCAACGGGGAGCGGGTTGCGAAATATGGTCGATCTGGTCGACACCTTGTACCTGGCCACGCCATTCGCATTCGTCGCGGTTTGCGGGGCGGGTCTCCTCATTACCCTGCTTCAGGAACCAGAGCGGGTCATCGACAAACTTCGATCGTGGTGGCCGCTGCTTCGCATTCCCCTACTCCCAGCCCTGAAACGCAAAAAGCCCGCTCGGAGAGACACAGGCTTTTCGATCTCAAAGTTTTGATGTTTATTTGAGCTTGCGGCCGACCGGCAGGGAATCCGCTTCGGTCGGCGCGGGAAGCAAGAAGGACAACTGACCGCACCGGCCCAATTGCCGAATGACGCGCACGAAATCGACAGTCTTTGGAAGGCGACGATCGATCGTGCCGAGCGCTCTGATTGGAACCGCTGGAGCGTCGAGTACATGCAGCAGCACTACAAGATTTGGACGGCCAGCGGGGCTCCCGTCTCCAATTACAACCTGCTCAACGTCGCGTCAGATGTTTCAATCTGATACATTTGGTTATTGCAGCCCGTTATCTCACTCCACCCCCAGAGACGATATGGGCCGGGCCGCCTAGCGCCCCCTGCTAGGCGGCCTGTCTTCCCGCTACCAAAAAGAAAAGGCCCGGCCAAACGAGGCGCTGTCGGCGGGCCTTTAAGGTGCCTCATATTAGGCGGCCCAAACATAAAAATGCCTCTTAACACGCGTCCATTCCAAAATTCCGTCCGAAACCAGACACCCGCAACCGGCGGCCGCCCCACATCTTGCGGTTGTATGTGCAGCGCTCTAACTAAGGACCATGTATTATTTAATTGCCGGAATACTCATAGCAGGCTTTGTGGCGATCTGGATCGTTAACGCGTGGCCCTAGATATCGTCCGAAAGACCGATTTAGGCGCTCCCGAACCCCAATCCAAGAGCCCATTCGAGCGGGACATATCACCAAACGACAGCCGCCGCCCCATGCGGCCCAGCAAGCCAGGGTGTAGCGCTTGATCGGTGTGTAGCGGATCTTCCCATGCACTTCATGTCATCGATCATGGCGTGAGCGACGAATTCGGCGACGCCGAGCGCCGAGCTTCCGGTGATGAGGCCGACGGCTCCGCCGTGGATTGCCTCCTGAGCGAAAAAGCCCATGATACCACGGCACGCCCGGCAGTGGATTTGCCCGGCTCTTCGCCTTCGACAGAAGGTCACCCTGAAGCGGATAATCCGCGACGGCGTGAGCGACGATCAAGAGCGCGAGCAATTCCATCGTGTTTCCTCCAGAGGCGGCGGCCAGCGGCCGTTGTGACCTTCGCCGGTAGCCGAACCCGCCAGCACGGCGAAGTGCTGCCACGGCCGCGCTTGTCAGCGGCAGAACGGTCTGAAATCTTCCGCAGCCGGCGCGTTTCCGCTGGTCGATTCGATGATGAGAGTTCGGCCGCGAGGAATGCGGCCGGGAGACAAGGGCCGATCGCAATTGCTTGCGCGATGGCCGATCGCCGCCAAGTGGGCCGACAACCGTGGCGTGACCTAGGTCGTCCTTCAGGCCGGACTGGAAGGCGCACCGCAAGGCTGCCCCTTTCAAGCGCAACGACGCGCTTCTCGAGACGATGCCGAAAGGCGTTATCGCCTTCCCCGGCACTGGCATTACCGAAAACCTCGTCGACAAGGCTCGCAAGCTCGGCATCCCATCAAGCGGATCAGAGCGTCACCAAATCAGTGACGCTGCTCGCCGGAACTGCGACGCTGACGTGGCCATGCCGCAGGCCCGCCTCTATCTCGTGTGTGTGTGTGTGGGCCAACGCGAAAGATCGAACCTTTGCTGCCGTTCATTCGACGCAGCCCTACGGCAAACTGTGACCCTATCCGGACCTTCCTGACCTGATTTTCTTCTCGAAACCGGACCTTCGCTGCAGCCAGCATTGTTAACCCGAAACCGTCATCTAAGGGACAGGTCGCGGCCTGAAAGTGGATGTTTATTTTAGACCGAAACCCTGCCCCACCTGCGGGGTCCCTCAAATCCTATCTGTCGTTAACCTGAAACTTCCTGGCCAACACGTTTTTGGCATCTTATCCAAGGCGTTGGATGACACTGGTACTTGCCTTGTCAGTGTAAGCCAAACTCGCGCAGGAGTTCTTCGCGATGTCGAACAAATCGGCTCTCGCTGCGATCGCGGGGGCGAGGGAGACCGACCTCAATCGTGCGTGCCGCGCAGCCCTTCTCCTTGGGGAGCACGAGCACCCGGTCGGCCAGATAGATCGCCTCTTCCAGATCGTGCGTGACCATGACCATGGTCACATCCTCCTCGCTCCAGATGCGGGCCAGTTCCTCTTGCATGGTCATCTTGGTCATGGCGTCGAGGGCGCCCAGAGGCTCATCAAGAAGCAGTATTTCGGGTTGTACGGCAAGGGCACGGGCGATGCCTAGGCGAGGCCTCTAAATGCGAATGCGTCGGCAACATGGAATTCGATCTGCTCGAAGGCAGACTTTGCGCCCGCGGTGCGGGACAGGACTTGGTCGCGGGCTTCCTTGTAGCGCCGGATGGCCTAGCTGAGGTCCGCAATGGCGCGGTCGAATTTTTCACCTGAAAATAGGCCAGGCCCCGGTTGCCATACCCGCCCGGGTCGAAAATCGCGGCCGTGCGTTCGCCGTCCTCGCTCCCGTTGGTTCCGGCCCTTGCTGAAAACGAGTCTTTCTGACCCCAGAACCACACGCGACCCGTCGACGCCTGTCACGCCGACTGACGAATCTTCAGGGAAATTGGTGCTCTCAAGCAGCCCGCCCTTGCTCGGCCGCTCGACGGCTCCGTCGATGCGCCAAACCATGTATTCGTGGACGAAAAGACTAGCGATGCGGGAAGCGCCCGAACCGCCGGTCCGGAACTGGGAGGGATGCCGCTTGGTTCGCTCAGCAGACGCAAAGCACGAGAAACCTTGCAGGATATATCGTAAGATAGCAGCTCCGGGGGTTGTGCCTTACGTCAACTCCGCTCGATGCATTATGTCGCAAAATCTCGCATTTCCACGCAACGTATCGAAGCCTGGATCGGCTTTAAGCCATGCCAGCAGCCGGAACCGGAACGCCGGCAAGGCCGAGAGCGAACGCTCCAGCCATTCGAGCGCTCGGTCGTGACGGCCGAGAACGGCGTGCGTGCGGCTGACATGTAGTGAACCAGATGATCGTCCGGCACGATGATGACGGCGCGTTCGGCCCATTCCTCTCCGCGTTCGGCCTCGCCCAGCATCGCCAGAACGTTGCTGCCGAAGGCCCAGGCGCCGGCATTGTCCGGGTGGTCCTTGACCTGCTGCTCCACGCATCGAAGGCAGCGCGCCGCCGCGGAACGGAACGCATCCGCGTGGCCGAGAATCCTGTTCTCCTCCGCCAAAAGACCGATCGAGCGGAAATCGTCGGGGCGCAGTTCGGCCGCCTTTTCAAAAAGCGAGACTGCTTCTTCAGATGCCCACGCAGCCTACAGCATCGCGCCTGGAAAAAATGCGCTTCAAAAAGCTTGGGGTCGGCAGGGTGATCGAGTATGTCGACCACCTGCACGAGCATTTCCTGGAGCCGTGCCTGATCGAGAATGCCGCCTACATGCCGCCGAAGCTGCCGGGGTTCTCGATCGAGATGAAGCCGGAATCGATCGCCGAATACCGGTATCGGTGAATCGAGCTTGCGCAAATTGGCTGCTCTCCTTCTCCGCAACAGTCTTTGCAGACTGACCAGCCGGGGAAGCAGCCGGTAGCGGGAGTTCGCTCGCCCTCAGCCGAACTCGCGCCCATAGCACCCGCGGCACTGCCTTGCGGGACCTTCGATTGATCAATGCCCTGCAAGGCGGTATCGAGATCGCGCAAGCCGTCGACTGCTTCCGATTTATTGGCCGCCTTCGCGGCGACCTTCGCCACCCGGCTGATCGCCTCCGCAATCTCCGCCTGGGCTTCTGTCGATACAGCATGGTTGCGCTCGGCGGCGCGCGTAATCGCTGCCAGGACGGGCTTGTTCCGGGGCAGAAGGCCCCGACTATCCGCTGCTCGCGTCGAATGAGCTGCCCTCGATAGGTTGCTGGCTAAGTGCCCTGGGCGGCGTCCTCGATCAGTTCGGCTACAAAGTTACGGAACCGCTCGTCAGACCTATCCCCTATGTTTCCTACTTCTTTCGCCACGATCCCGCGCGCAGAGACTGACACCTCGCCACTTACCTGAACGCTGACCGTGAACGTTCTTCTGACCTTCTTCTCTGATCCTCGCTTCCTGTAGATTTGGAACCGAATAGACGGGGTTGACGCTTTGACCCGACGGCGTGGCGCGGTGTCTATGTCGACGGTCACCTCGCCCGCCACGTCAGCCTTGGCCGCGTCCAATGACGCAACCACGACGTCGTTCAGCCAGGCCCTGGCTTGCGCGTCGAAGTCCGCCATAGGGGCAACTCGCTCCGTCTTCGCATTGCGGGCGTGTTCCACCTGCCGACGGCGAGCTTCCTTTCCGCGCTCAAGGGCTTCTTTGAACCTAGACATACTGCCTCCGCTTTTGTCGCCGCACGAGGCCGGCGGTGAGATCGGCCATGGCTCCTCCCAATCTGTAGAACGCGCGCAATCGGCCTACGTTGCGTAAGCGGAGCACGTACGTTTGCCGCTGTCCTTCGACCCGCCGCGAGATCATCTCGGAGACCTACCGCGCCATCGAGGCCTTCGGAGAAGCGCTGGGAATGTCAGAAATGGCGCTTGTTGCTCCTTTCGATGCTGGGACGAACCGCAGCGTTCGACCCTTCCTAGGATCTTCCCGCGCCGATTTTAGGACTGACCTCACTTTGTCTTTGAGCTCCGCGCTTCACCGCTGAATTTCACAACTCCAACCCTATTGCGGCCTGTCGGAAAACAGGGGTTTGCCGCACAGCAGTTCGCTACCTGAGGGCATCGCGTTGAGAGTACTCAGCAACGATAAAGCCGAACGAACACCGAACGGGCCACTCTTTTTGACGTTTTTGAAGCGCCGGCTGGTCCGATCCGGAGATCCGGAGACCATCAGGGGTTATGGTGCCCCGCTAATCACCCGCTTTTATTAAGTTTTCCGCTTGGCGTCGTTTACCGGACTTTCAACGCGATGCCCTCCAGTGGACTTGTTTTCCTGCCAAACCTCACCATCTAAGAACATAATGGGAACAGGATAAGTGTTCCCGACGAAGACAGACCGGAAAATTGGAAAGGACGACGCGATGAAGACGTCGAAACCGGCCTGGATCGTTCCGGTGGATTGAGGTCGCCGCATATGCCTCCTTTTGCCGGTCGTGATGGCAAAGGAGGTGCCTCATGGCACGTAAATCGCTGTCTGGATGGGCCAAAGCGCTGATCCTCGCCGCCGTAATTGCGGCGGGCGTGAATGCCGCGAGCGCCCAGTACCAACTCTGCGCCTCCCATCGCGACATTGTCGCCTGGCTGGGCGATGAATTCCAGGAAAGACAGTTTGCTTTTGGGCTGATCGGCCAGACGGAGATCATGGAAGTCTATGTCGGCGCGACTGGAAGCTGGACGGTCATTGTCACTGACGTCGCCGGCAGAAGCTGTATCGTTGCAGCCGGCGAAAACTGGGAGATTACGGTGAAGCCAGTCGATATCGACGCCTGAAAGTGAGAATGCCGAAGGCCGGGATTCTCAAATTAACTGCTAAGGTATTAACCCTCAGGCCGCGCGATTTGGGCATTCGTTCGGCGCTGTGGCCGAGCCACAGCAGAAACGGCTCCGCCGATTCTCGATCGCTCCATTCTCAAATTAAGTGCAATACGTCGCCTCGAATTCTCAAATAAAGTACACATTCTCAAAATTAGATGCAAAGCTAAGCCTCTGAAATCATTGACTCTGCGTTCTCATGATTAACTGCCAAGCGACACAAGGGTTTGCCACCAGACCCACCGAGAGGCGTATCTGTCAAAGCCGTCCAGGCGGCCAGTTGCCGAAAGCTGCCAGTTAGTCGTTGGCTTCCGGCGGCAGGAAGTCGACCTCGTGCTCCGCGGAGACTTTCACCACTTCCGCCGGATCGGAAAGATTGTCCAGCTTGCCGAACAGTTCCTCTAGCATGCGCGCTGGCGAAACCAAGAAGAGCGCGCGAGTCGGCTTGTCGGACTTGTTGAAATAGCCGTGGGGGATGCCCCGCGGCATGCGTACGAGATCGCCGGCTTTGGCCTTCACCCACTGCCCGTCGAGCTTGAGGTCCAGTTCCCCTTCCTGCACGAGAATGATCTCGTCCTGCGTCGGGTGGATGTGGACCGGGACGAACTGGCCCGGCTCGCTGTTTGTCTCGAAGGCAAAAGTGCTCTCGCACGCCGCCTTCGGGAAATAGACCTGGCCGAGGATGTTCCAGGTCTTGCCGTTGAACCCCGTGCCTTCGCGGGTAATGCCTTTGTCGAGCGCTGCGCTCATGGTCTTTCTCCCGATGCGGTTGTCCGCAGGCGTCTCTCTTGCGGAGGCATAGCTGCCCACGGACAAGACTAATCCTGTTCGCCCGTTATTCTATCCAATTGACGAGCTAACGCCTGTGCCAATGTTGGCAGGTGCATCTCCGAGCGAAACAACAATCTTTTTCAAGGGCTTTTTGCCGCTATGGCGCACGTGCCGCGATGCGAACCCTGCGGCGATCATACTGGTACTGACCGCACAAACGCGGACGTGCCTCGCCTGTGTGGCGTATTCAGAATGTGATTCAGCATCGAAAGTTGACCAAGCCTAGCATGGAGTGAAGCGGTTGATTTCTTGCGCTTTCGCCCGGAGGGGATGGGTCACGATCAGCGCCGACGATGACCGGCTCGCAAGCGCATTGCCCAGCCCTTTGGTCTCGGCTCGCGGAACTATGGCCAAGCACCCTGACCGGAGTGATTCCGATGGCCGCCAAACGCTTATCAATCGCCGCGTCTTTAGCCTTCGCCTTGGCGCTCCGGTGGAATGCGTTCGAGATCGCAGAAAATGGCCAGTTTGGTGGTCGACGGCAAGAAGCTGCCGGTCTGCAGCGCGCCCCATATTGGTCGGTGCGCAGGCTCAAGCTGCACCCTGAAGGCGGACATCAAAATAAAGCAGGCAAGACGGCTACTTTGCGCTCGATCTGGACGCCACGAATTCAGCTGCGCCGAGCTTGGTCCCCAGCAACAAAGCCCGCATGACGCGCGGTCCACACCGCCGAGTGCGAGACGTGTTCGGTCCCCACGACGACTAGCGACTTCATTTGTGGGTGGAAAGCGCACGCCGCGCGCAACCATCTGCTGCAGGAAGGCGGCTGTCATGATCTCCGTGGTAAGGTGTTCGCCAGGAACCTTCCTGTTGCCGCGATTGGCCTCCGGATGCCCGTTCGGGAGCAATACGGCTCGGCACGCGCCTGAATGCCAGAGCGGCTGGTGCAAGCTTGGTGAAGCTGAAACGACCAGATCACTTGGTCGGTTCGCGATGGACTGCCACAGTTTCTCATTCAATTGCGCGGCGGACGGTCCCAACTGCCGCATCGACATCCGTTTTGCTGTCCCCCAGCGCTTTAAGGACAGCTGCCCCCAGGAGCAGGCTGGATTCCGTTGCTTCAGGCATTACAGTTGTCGCGCCTTTCTGCAGCAGGTCTTGAACATGCACATGGTGACGCGCCCGGACAATGACCGGGAGGTCCGGCAGTTTACGTCTCAGCGCCATAAGAACCGACTTGGCGGCCTTAGGGTCGTCCAGCGTGATCACCATGGCCTTCGCGCTATCGATTTTGGCTGCGGCAACCATTTCCTCCTGCGAAGCGTCGCCATAAAAGACCGGCAGGCGTTCTTTCCGGGACTGCTCCACGTTTTTGGCGTCGAGGTCGACTGCAACCCACCGGTATCCGCGCTCGTCGAGCAATTTGCCGACCATCTGGCCGACCCGCCCAAACCCGGCGATGACAACATGGCCCGAGTCAGCTTCGATCTCTGCCTGCAACTGAGGTTTGCCCGGTAGCCCTCGGCGGTCAAGCTGGCTCTGGGCCGCTCGACCGGCCCGGCCGAGAAGTGGCGTTGTAGCCATGCTGACGGCGACGACGGCAAGCAGGAACTGACCAGTCCCAATCGATAGCGACGCGGTGCCCATCGCGAGGCTGAACAACACAAAAGCGAACTCGCCGCCTTGGGCAAGGTGCAGGCCAGCGCTTGCAGCGAGCGGCAGCGGCAACCCGAAGGCCCGGCATAGACCGAAAACCAGCAGCGCCTTCACGGCAATGAGCGCGACCACGGCCAACAGGATCCAGTGGAGCTGAGGCAAGACGACCCGCAGGTCTACCAGCATCCCGATCGAGATGAAAAACAGGCCAAGCAGGATGCCTCTGACCGGCCGGATATCGGCTTCGATCTGGTGGCGGTACTCGGTGCCGGCGAGCATGAGACCGGCGAGAAAGGCGCCCAAGGCCATTGATAGATCGGCCTCAGCGGTGCCCCAGGCCGTCCCGAGCACCACCAGCAAGGTGGCGGCAACGAAAAGCTCCGCGTTCCCCGTGCCAGCGATGACGCGATAAAGCGGACGGAGCAGCAGGCGTCCCGCGGCAAGCAGGACGACCAGGGCGACGGTGGCCTTGAGGCCCGCCTGGGCGAGTGTCCAAGCCAGTTCCTCGGGCTCCTCACCCAGCGCTGTGACAATGGCCAGGCCTGGAACGAGCGCAAGATCCTGCAAGAGCAGAACGGAAAGAATGACCCGTCCGAGATGACTGGATAACTCACCGCGTTCCGAGAGCAGGCGCAATACGAAAGCCGTCGATGAGAGCGAGAGCGCCCCGGCGATTATCGCCGCTTGTCCAATCGTACCTCCGAACGCGAGAACTCCGGCTCCTATGGCAGCACCCGTTACGGCAACTTGTGCCACGCCAAGTCCAAACACATATCTCGCCATGGTGCGAAGGCGGTCGAGCGACAGCTCCAGCCCGATCGCAAACAGCATGAACACAATGCCGAGCTCGGCGAGCCGATGCGTTCCCTCAACCTCGCTCACCAGCCCAAAACCGTATGGACCGATAACAAGACCAGCGATCAGGTAGCCGATGACCGCATCAATGCCGAGCCTGCGCACCAGCGGCACAACCACGATAGAAGCCAAGAGAAAGACGACCGCGTCGCGCAGGATAGAATAATCGTGAGGAACGCTTTCGGGCATGATGCATCGGCTCCAACGGCGAGACTTCGTTCCTGTTCGGCCGTGGCCCACGCCTTCGGTCACATCGTCGCCGGCACGGATCGAACGTATCCACCGATTATCACGCAGTTTCCACCGCCGGAACCGGCCGTCCCCTTCCCAACTCTGTCCCACTGCGTTGCAACCGCGTGCACGACATGGCCGAATGATGTCTAACGGCCGCTTTTTTGACCCTTGCCGTCGCGCTCGTTACGCCTGTTGAAAGTCGGCTCTGCGCCTCAATGTCCGCCGTAAAAGATCAGCTTGGCGGCTTCCTGAAAGCAGACATCGCCGGTGACCACGCTGGAGGTCGTGGTTGCGCCATTTCGCGACATTCATGACACTTCTCAAAAGCAGCCCTTCGCGCAACTGCTCGAGTCGACACCACAGCGGACGCTTGTTTTCGCCCCGTTGCGGCAGCTAGAGCGAGTCGACGACCATCCTGATGAGTTCATCTTCTTCGCTTGGGACTCCCTCTGCTAGCCGAGCCGCCGCAACAAAGGGCAACCACGCGAAGATGTCATCGGTCCGCCCGATGCGCCGACCGGAGTGGTCGCGCCATTTCCGGGCGTTCGCGAGTGCCGCCACCAATATCGCCTTTTCGACCCCTCTCGGACCTTCTGCCTAAGAAGTTGAAGTCCAAGCCTGACCTGTGCGGCCAATTGGGGACAGGACTATGCAAGCCTCTTCCCAAGCTGCTCAATCCAGTCTAGTCGCGACCAGCTTGCCGTCCATCATCATCGGGATGATTGCTAGCTTCTTTTCTTCCAGGAATTCCAGATCGGCGCTGCCTTGATTGAGGTCCAACAGCTGCTCGACCTTTCCATCCGGATGAATGCGAAAGAGCGCTCCTGCGACCCAATCGGTTACGAGCCAATTCCCTGCCCCGTCCGATTCTAGACCATCCAGATTTCCAACAGGCTCGCCAGACCCGATGTCAGAGATCGATTTCGTGTTCAGGTCGATCGCGATCAGATGGCCGGGTGTCTTGGACGAAAAATCCGGCTGGATATCGCGACCCCAGCCGGCGACGAGGAGGCGACCATCTTCGACGCGCAGACCATTCGGGTGCAGCAGGTTCTCGCTCTCGAGCCAGACTGAGAGAGCATCCTTGTCCAGAACATAAATCCTGTTCGTCAGCATGTCGGAGGCAAAGACACGACCCGCCTCGTCGACAGCAGGATCATTGAGGAACTGAGCGCCTTCTGCAGGCCACGTTCCAGTGATCTTACCGCTCTCTACGTCGACGGCCATTAGCCGATCGATGTCGGTGACGAAAAGCGTGTCGCCTTGCATCACCAATCCCTTGGGCGCATCAAAGCCGCTCACCCACTCGGCTGCCTGCAGCTTGCCGTCCGGCGAAACCTTCGAAAGGTATCCGACCCCATCCTTGCCGGCGGGTTCGCCAACAATGTTGGAGACGTAGAAGACGTTCCGCTTGGCATCGAAGAGCACGCTCTCGGGGGCCTTTAAGCCGTCAAGCGACCAGACCTCCTCCGCTGACGCAGGTGAGCCTGCCACTCCTAGTAGTAGGACAGAAAATAAAACTGACTGCAGCTTGCTCATGATAACCTCCCTATGTTGTTTGCCCGATGTGTTCATGTAAAGAGCAACCGGACATTGCGCCCGGCGAGTTTTTTGCAAAGCTTGCGGTTGACGCTTCAATTTCTCTGACAAGTCCATGTGCCAAGCGATTTATGCCTAGCCTTGTCAGCTTTATAATTCCCCAGATGTTTGCCAGTTCCAACGTCAACTGTCCTTGGAAGTCGTATTGTGGACTAAGAGCGCTGGACATCCCGTGACGCTGTAGTCGGGGCGGCGCGCGACAGGCGAAGGAAGACAAGTGTGGAAAGCCGCCTTCCGTTACGCACCATCTGAACCAACGTGTTGCGCCAGAGAACTAAACCGCTCGCGCGGTAGGGCGCGGCGGCCATAATCCCGGTCATTCGTGGCGCAATCCGCAGCGGACATTGCTTTTGCTGCCTCGTATGGCGGGCAACGCGAGAGCGCCATGTCGCGGACCACCGCCCTGCCGAACTTGTACACCGTCCCCGCGCGTGCTATCGGTAGGGATGCGTGTACTATTCGCATTTTGCGCGTTGGCTGTCGCCTCGACACCGGCAGACGCGGGCGATGCGTTGTTCGACGCCATCTCCGCCGGCAACAAGGCCGCCGTCGAGCAAGCATTGGCTGGCGGTGCCGACGTCGACAACCGAGCTCCTGATCAGGCAACCCCCTCATCAAGGCTGCGCTCGACGGCCAACTCACCATCGCGGAATTGCTGCTGAGCAAAGGCGCCGACGTCATGGCGCGCAATTCGGGTGGGTTCACCCCACTACACGCGGCGGCCTTTTCCGGAAGCCTCCCGATCGCCAAGCTGTTGCTCGAAAAAGGGGCGGTGCTCGAAGACTCCGCCAACAAGTCTGGCGTCACCCCGTTAATAGTGGCGGGTGAGGAAAACCACGTTGAACTCGCAGAATTCCTCATCGCGCAAGGTGCCGATGTTAACCATCCCGAGGGACATGGCTACTGGCCAACCACGCGCGCGTTCTGGAAGGGCAATACGGACATTATAAAACTATTCAAACGGCATGGCGCCACGTGCCAGGCCAATATCCTTGGAGCGGCGAACACTGCGAAGTGCGAAGCTATCCACGATTGAACGGAGAACGCAGATGAGCATAGCGATCACGAGGAGACTGGTTCGCAATCCGGCGTCGGCAGCCGTGTGTGCGCTCACCCTGATGGCCGGTGCAGGCTCCGCTTTCGCCGACGACTCGGTGAACACTGGCTATTTCGGCGGCGTGGCGATCATGGGCTACGACACCGTTGCTTATTTCACTGACGGCAAGGCGGTGAAGGGCTCCGAAAAGTACTCCTACGAATGGTTGGGGACGCCTTGGCATTTCGCCAGCAAGGAACACCAGCACATGTTCATGAGCGAGCCTGCCAAATACGCTCCTCAATACGGTGGGTATTGCGCCGGCGAAGTCGCCAACAACGAATCCGTCACCGTCAATGTCGATCCGGAAGCGTTCAAGATCATCGATGGCAAGCTCTACCTGATCTACGACGAAGGGAACGCGGCCGCTTTTGCGGACAATGCCGATGATTTTGTTCCGAAGGGCGATGCTAAATGGCCGGTCGTCGAAGCAAAGTTGGCAGTCGACGAGCCGGATTGGAACTTGATCAATAACCCCTGACACTTGCGAGCTCAATTCACTGTCACGAAGTGAAACACCTTACCTGAATTGACGTAGGAATATTCCTCACCGGGACCATCGCTGCGTTTGTAGACGGGACCACACTCGGGGCGTCCAAACGAATTCTCGCTCTGCTCACATAAGACGTCATGGTCGACGTAGACTCTTAGCGTGAGCATTCGCGTCATCGTACGGAAGCCCGCTGTGCCATCCTGTGCGACCTGCATGATGGCAGGTTGACGATCGGGCTCGAGCTGACCCTGCAGTGTATGGCCCAGGACGAGAGAAGCGATCTCTGCGCCGTTCAACCGGTTCTGTTCGTCGGCGGTGAAGTTGAAAGGCCACTCGGGCAAGCCTGCTTGGCGCATGGCGTCGATGATCAGAGCTAAATCCTCAGCGTTGCGCAAACTGGCATAAAAGTGTCGCCACGCAGCTAAGGACCGCCGCCGAGCAGGGGATTCGGACCTCGACGTCACGCGGAGGCCCTCGGCGATTGCCGCTTTTGCATCCTGCAAACGGCCGGCGCGAGCGTATGCCGCTGCGAGCAGAATCCGAAAACCACCATCCGCCGGCGCATCGTCGCGGGTACGCTCGAGAAGTCTCGATGGCCTTCGCGGTGTTGCCCTGAAGGAGAAAGACGAGACCAGCGATTTCCCGGTCCATGGGGGGCAGATTGGGATCGAGCTTCAATGCCGTCTCGACGGCATTCGCCGCCTCGGCGTGATTGCCAGCGAACAACTGCACGTATCCGAGGGCTATATGAGACCCAGCGTCTCCCGCGCCTATTGCAACGGCCCGCTTCGCCGAGGCGATCGCTTCGTCGTAATGGCGATCGATGACCTGCATGATGCCTAGAAGGGCATAGGGCGATGAAAGGTCCGGATCGAGTTCCAATGCCTTGCCTGCCTTTTCATAAGCTCTCTTTCTCGCAAGCGCACTCTGGGTGATGTCATCGAAGCCAGCCCGCCAAACATAGACACTCGTGCGTGCGTCGGCCGCGAAGGCTTCAGCGAAGGCGGTGTCGACTTCCTCCGCCTTTTCATAGAGCGCAAGTGCTTTCCTCAGACCTGAGCCCCCACCGGAGCGAGCCGCCTGCTCGGCGCGCAGGTAGTAATCGTAGGCTTCAAGATTGGAAGTCGGCGGGCGTGCCATCCGCTCGCTCTCCGTAGCAGAAGCTTGGACGCCGAGCGCCTTGGCGATTTCCCGGCTCATCTCGTCCTGGACGGCGAACACGCTGGCCATGCCGCGGTCGAACCGGCTCGCCCACAGATTGTCGCCAGTTGCCATATCGATGAGCTGCGCGTTCAAACGGATTTGATCGCCGGCTCGGCGGACACTTCCTTCAACCACAAAGCGGACGCCAAGATCGCGTCCGACATCGGCCAAGACGGGGGGCTTTCCCTTGTAGGCGAATACCGAGTTGCGGGCGATGACATCGAGACCTGAAAGCTTGGCAAGATCGGTAATCAAGTCGTCGGTGATGCCGTCGGCAAAATAGTCCTGGCTCGGATCACCACTCAGGTTTGCAAATGGCAGTACCGCAACGGATGGTCGTTGAAGCGCGGACGGCCTCTGCCAGGCAAAGATGCCTACAACCAAGGCGATCAACAGGACCGCCGCGATTCCTGCCAAAATCATGATCCAGGAGCCCGGCCGGTGCGGCGCGGCCACAATCTTTCCCGATTGTCCGGGAGCTAGCAGAACCCGATAGGCGCGAACCGGATCGGCGATATTCTTGAGGCGCTGCTCTCCGAGGTCCGCAAAGCCGACATCCACTTTGTGCACCGCGTGATCGAACGCCGTCCCGGAGATGCAAATTCCGCCGGGCTCTGCGATCGCCTGCAGACGGGCGGCGATGTTTACCCCGTCGCCGTAGATATCGTCACCCTCAACAATGATATCACCGAGATTGACGCCAATGCGAAGCCGGATTTGCCGGGCTTCGACGGTGCCCTTGTTGCGGTCGGCCATCCGGCGCTGGATCACAGCAGCACACTGGACGGCATCGACGACGCTGGCGAACTCAACGAGCGCGCCGTCGCCCATGAGCTTGATCATGCGGCCGTGGTGCTTCTTGATCTCGGGGTCGATCAGTTCACGACGGCAGCTCTTCAGTCCCTCGAGCGTGCCTACCTCGTCCTCGCCCATGAGGCGGCTGTAGCCAACCACGTCGGCAGCAAGTATTGCCGTAAGCCGTCGGTCCATACGTGCCGTGCGCCTTCCCTGGTCGGTCGTAGCAGCTTTGCCTTTCACCCTATTCTAGTCCTGCTTCGGACGCGAGTGTGCGCGACCGTGCTCTAACTTTAGCTCTAGCTATAGCTATAGCTATAGCTATGGCTAGAGGATGGCGGGGTTACTCGGTATACGCAACGCGCCGGTCCTCCCATCCACGAGTTCTGAACGGAATGCTCTCCCGACAAGATGTCCGCTTAGGCCATCAGCGCCAGCTTGGCTGAGCGTCCGCTTTGGAGACGCCGAAATGCGGTGGGAATGACCGGATTGGGTCACAGGCGTGCGTTGGGCCGGTGGCATCTCAACTTCCGCAATGGGTCGATTCAGGCGGTACAGCGAACGACCAGTTTTGAGACGGGCCATGAATGTCGCGAAATGGCGCACAACCGACGGCCATCCTCGAACTGCAAATTCCGGTTCGGACAGCGTTTCGATCTGCTGAGCGCTACAGGTCGCCCGATCGCGATGCTGCGGCAACTGCGTTGGGGAAGCTGAACGCGCTATCGATAGAGGAACCCGGGAGTAAGGCCCATCCGGACACAAGCCTGGGATGGAGGGGCAGTCCTGAGCGGTACCCTGTCAGCGATGCCCGCCAGCATGACGACGGCAGCGCGTTGTGGCGGCGAGAGCCTCAGATGGCCGAGATCCAGCTGGTCGCGCAGGCCGGCTGGCAAGAGATCGATCGCGGCACGGATCAGCAGGCGCTGAAGAGGACGGAGCGGGCGCGGAAGTATAGGCGCACTGCGCATGATCGACAGAAATTCGAAGATGATTTCGGAGCGCTCGAGTTGCGGCCCGGTGCGAGCCAGCAACGCCTGCCACTCCTCCAGCGATTTCGGTGCGCCGAGGGCACCGTAGAGCTGTGCCGAAACCCAGCTTTCCGCGAAAGCCTGTGAGCGCTCTGCTTCGGACAGCGGCGTCACGTAGCGGCTATAAGCCTCGATGAACCCGTAGCAGGCGGTCGCCTGAACCCAATCCAGAAGACGCGCGTCATTGGCATGGTAGGGGGTGCCGTCCGGTGTCACCCCGCTTATTCTGTCATGGAGGCGCACCACGCGTTGGATCATATTCTCGGCGGCGCTCCGCGGTCCGTAGACGGTCATCATCGCGGCCGCGCCGGTGCGGCGCAGACGCATCACCGCATCCTTCCGGAACGAACTGTGATCCCACACGCCCGAACGGACAGACGGCTCGGCAAGTTCGAGGATGACGGCTGCGACGCCGCCGACGAAAAGTGAAACCGGATTCTTGAAGACCCGCCAGGAGACAGAGTCCGCCCGGACAAGTGCAGGCTCGCCCCGTGGACGGGAAAAATCGAACTCCAAGCCGGGCGGGGGCTGCATAATCGTCCCCACAGACTCCATTGCCCGATTGAATATCGGAGCCACTTTCGGGGGTGCAGCGCGCATGAGTAAGGCCATCAGCCTTCGCTACTCGGCGTCTTTGTTGCAGGCCGGGACTTGCGGCGTTTTCGCGGAGGAGGCGTAGCTGCCGACTGCCGTTCGGCTTGATAGACGATGTATGCGGCATAGGCCAATACAGCGAGAACAAACAGGCGGATTATGGTAGCTCACTCCCGTTTCCTGCCCAACGCGGACGTCAACATGATAGTTCCCGAACACACCGGGAACTACACAGCGCGGCTGGCGCGCGCTACCCTCATTGGGATCTCTGCTCCCACAGGGCCGCCCGTCTACAGCTTGCGGTAAAAATCGGCCAGACCGTCAACTTCCTCGACCCGGATGTCTGAGCTGACGTTGCCGATCCGCGTCTAGAGCACGAAGAAGTCGTCCGCGGTCAATAATGTGCCTGGGTCAATGGCGGCGAACTTGACAGCCTTCGCGCCGCCCTCCGCTAAATCAGAGCGCCAGTTGTCTCAAATTCCCTGACGACGGACAGCCCGCCACGGTTCGTCCTGGCCGCTTTCTATATTTCGTGGGTTGCTTGGTGGCCGCATACCTTGCACCGGTATTGATCGTCCTCGGTGCTACTGTCCCTTGGCTCCAATGGTGATTGTTCGGATCGTTTAATCCAGCATACGGGGCATTGGTACGTTTCATCGATGATTGGTCGGTAGGATTCAAATCGAGAACTAGCGCTCGACGCTTCATCTAGCTCCGTTTGCAACTTCGCTCTATGTTCATCGAGCAAGGCGATTGCCCGTTCCAACTCGGTCGCCCGCTGGTGCTCAGCAGAAGCGATGTCGCGCGCTTCATATTTGAGCGTCATCCTGAAATCGGTCATCTGACGCAACTCGTGCTGAGTTGATGCACGGCTCCCAAGACGTAACGGCTATTCCCGCACTTCGGTTTCAAATGGCGAGTCCTAAAATAGGCCCGACCGAAAGGAGCATCGTCGGCCGGGCCCTTTAGTTGTTCAGGACGTACATTAGGCAACTCGAATGCACCAACGCTCGGCAAAAGAGAACCAACGATCTGCCCACCCGTTTTTCGGGTGACCCGTTTCCACAGGACGGGTGAATCGAGCCCGGGCGGGCGTTCCCCTCACACCTCCTTCCGGGCTCGGCTTTGTAGGTGCTGCGGCCATGGCGCTCTACCATTTTGACATGCGCGACGACGACCGATTCTATCCTGACGACCAAGGGACTGAACTGGACGGAGGGATAGCTGCCGCTCGCATCGTGGCATTCGCCACATTGACCGATTACATCCAAGGACGCCTTCCTGAGACCGACAGCGCCCGCCGCGTAGCAGTGGAAGTTACCGACGGAGATCACAAGCCCTTGATGGCTGCAGTTGTCACCGTTGAGCTTGTGCCCGCCTACAGCGAGCTGCCCGGTTAGTTTTTCGTGGGATTCTCTTTGCGGACCTCGTGCTCCGCGCCAATCACCTGAAGGCGTGCGAACTCGTGCCGCTCGTAAAGCTCCAGGTAGCGCTTGCGGCCGTCTCTGCTTTGCCTACGGAACGTGTCATCCATCCGCTCCGCGAGCCACTGGCGCTTGTGCTCGATATACCAGATGGACTCTTCCACTGTCAGGCCGACAAGCGTCAGCCGGCCTTTGCTGTCTGTGGTAAGGGCACGGTCCCGCGTCAACGCTTCCTCTTCGCCTGGCGTGAGTTCTAGCGGCACGTCCATCAATTCCGCCCTCCCATGTCGCGCGGATTTGCCGATAGTGGCAGGAACCCCTTGGAAATCAACGGTAGCGCCCCGCGGGCTTTTTGCACACCGCAGAACAGGCGATGATCCGCATGCCCCTGCTGCGGAGGCATCTCCTTCCCTCCACCTCCCCTTAATAACCGCCGCTACCCATGCCGCCACTATTCCCGTTCGATGTGGAAGCGGCTGGCTGTGCGGGTGGAGCCTCTCCGCGTGGCCCTGTCGTGCAGGCGGTCAAAAGCAATACCGAAAGCAGCATGAAAAGGCGCTTATCGATGACCTCCCTTTGGCGGGCGTTCTCTATCGACAACGTTTCATATCCAACCATTATTCCGTGAAGGTTGCTCGCAAAGTGCGCCGCCACGGTTCACTATGGGCACCTATAACTTGCCGCTAAACTGATTGATTGATTTCATTGGTGCGCCCGGCAGGTGTCACGTGGCACTTAAACGTGAGAATGCGGCTGTTTCGATCACCTTAGGCAATTAATGTGAGAATGCCGAAGGCCGGGATTCTCAAATTAACTGCTAAGAGACCGTTTGAGAATTCGCTCTGGCGAGGCAGATGGCGTGGTTTTCGAGAACCGGAGCGCAGCGGACATTTGGGTCCGTGAGCACCGGAAGCGGAGAAAACTGCGTCGGGTGCCCGCCGGAGTAGAATTATCAAACGGTCCCTAAGGTATTAACCCTCAGGCCGCGCGATTTGGGCATTCGTTCGGCGCTGTGGCCGAGCCACAGCAGAAACGGCTCCGCCGATTCTCCGAGCGCTCCATTCTCAAATTAAGTGCAATACGTCGCCTCGAATTCTCAAATTAAGTACACATTCTCAAATTAGGTGCAAAGCTAAGCCTCTGAAATCATTGACTCTGCATTCTCATAATTAACTGCCAAGCGACACCTGGACACCGTCATCGCGCCCATCGCGAAGGCGACCGCGGTTTTGGCCCGCCTTGACGAGCGCGTGCGGACCAGCGCCGTACGCGACGGCTTTGTCGAACGCCAGAATTTTGCCGACGCGGCCGCCGCGCTCTGGCTCGAGGGCGAGCTCGTCCACCTCGAAGACCTGGTCCTGCACGACGCCCATATGGACATCCGCACCCCGACCCACGAGCTCACCCGCGCCCACGCCGTGCTGCGCGCCCGCCGCCGCATTTTTGCGCAAAAGCCCGCCTGGGCGCTCGGCCGCGACGGGTATTTGGCCCTGACCGGCCGCGGCGGCGCCATGCCGGCAGCGGCAGGCCAAAAAAGCCGGGAAGGGCAGGGGTTTTTGTCCCCGAAGCGGAAACGGATGGGGCGATGGAGGCGCAGGAGCCGGGCCTGCTGGCCCAAGAATTCGCCGAGATCGATGCCGTGCTGGCACGGTCATCGAAGATTTTGAGCGGCGCCGAGGCGCCGGCTCGAAAACAGGAAACGTCACTGCGTGACCGGCCGGACCTGGTCTACGATCTCGACTGGAATGAAGAAGAACGGCTGGCCGCATGGCAGGCCGTGCTCGCCGAGACGCGGCAATTTCCGTTGGTGCTGCGCGCCGCGATCCTGCTCGAGGCCTGGTCCGAGATCGAGGTGCTGCAGCACGCCGCCTGGCTCGGTCCGCTGTTTTGCGCCGCGCTGCTGCGCCAGGAGGGACTGGCCGCCCACCATTTCGCCTGCCTGCACCTTGGCGCCAAAAATGTTCCGCGCGAGCGGCGGCGAGCACGCAATCGCGGCGAGCGGCTGCTGGCTTTTCTCGATGCGATCCACGAGGCGGCGCTGGCCGGCCTGAAGGAGCACGACCGGCTGGGGCTGGCAAAAAACCAGATGGCGCGGCGGTTGCGCGAGCGCCGCGCCAGCTCAAAACTGCCCGACCTGGTCGAGCTGGTCCTCGCGCGCCCGCTGGTCTCCACCGGCATGATCCAGGAGACGCTAAAAGTGTCGAAGCAGGGGGCGCTCAATCTCGTCGGCGAGCTCAACCTGCGCGAGATGACGGGCAGGGGGCGGTTTCGCGCGTGGGGGGTGATTTGAGACCGAGGTTCTGATCGACGTCCCGGTGAACCCCACAACAAAGACATTCCTGTCCAGCCTCGGCACATCGTCGATATGCTCGATGCGGAGGCTTCTTGAGGGTTTACGACCACGACGACTGATCGCGCGGCAGCCGATGATCGGGATCATGGACCTCGACCCTGTCGCCTTCGACAAGATTGGCTGGAAAGATCACCAGATTGGTGCCGCCGGCATGACGCAGCGATGGAAACAGGATGCCGCGAAGCCCCGCGGTGATGACCAGGTTGGCGAGCTTCCACGATGGCGGTATCTTCCTGTCGATGCGGGCAATCTGACGCCAGGCACAATCCCATTCCTTCCAGGCGCCGTCCCAGGCGTTTGGATCGAACCCTTGCGAAAGGTCGGCGACTTCGGCAAGCCTGATCTTGTAGGCGGCAAGCGTTGCCGGCGGGGTGATGCTGGCACCCTGCTTGTACTCTTCAAGTGCCGTCTGAGGCGCACGCGACAGGTAGAGCGCTTCGACACCCGGCCGGTTGAAGCGGCCACCATCGATCGCCGCTCCTGCTCCACTGGTGGGCAGGAAAGCCCATTTGGGTGTCAGATAGCGATGGAAGATCTCGTCTGGACCGATACGGGTGATCTTCACCCGCGCGCCCCATTCTCGAGATCCCGGATGAAAGCCAGAACCGCCTCGGCATGACCTTCTGCGACGAGCTCGGCTGCTGTGCGATGGCCATAGTCGACGATCGGCTCGTTGCGATACCAGTAGATCGCCTTGTCGACGTCGCCGGTGAGTTCCGTTGCAGCCGAAATCACCTTCACCATCTCCCGCATTCTGCCCTGCAGGCGCTCCGACGAAGGATTGCGGAGCGTGTTGCGGTGAACGCCTGTCAGCTGCGCCAGATTGGCCACCTTCACACCAAGAGCCTTGGACAGGCGCCTTGGCGAGATATAGGGCGTGCGCGGCTCCTGAAGGCTGTCAACAAAGCCGGAAACCATTGCGGTGTGGGTCAGCTGGGCCTGGGTCATGGCAAACCTCCATATCGATCCTGCACAATATATGCACATAAAAACGCATATCAAGTGCATGTTATGATCCAGCACCGAGAGTTGACCCCATCCTAGGGTTGGATGAAGTAGTTGATTTCTTGCGCTTTGGCCTGAGGGGAGGGATCACGCTCGGCGCCGGCGATGACCAGCTCGCAAACGTATTTTCGGGTGAGCCAGCAACGGCTTAGAGCTCTCCTAGCTGGGGTCAATGTTCGGCGCTTGTCTACACCGTGCATCTGAGCGCGCGGTTCTGACCGGCCACAGCGGTCGGCCGACGTTTGCCTCTGGTGCGGCGTGTTCTTTTGCTAGGACCATCCGAAGGGGTCCGATCGCTACATCTGCGGAAGCCGCTCCAGATTGCCAATCGTTTTCATGTTGAGCTGCATACTGATTGCCTATTCGGCATCGGGCGGAGATGCTTCAATAGCCAGGACCTCTAAGCCCTCGATTTCTTGCATCACCTTCCCAGCGATGCCTTGCAAGTCGCCGTACATCCCAACGGTCGACTCGATCACGCCCTGGATCTGAGCCTCCCGCTTGGCCCACAGGCGTGTTGTGACCTTGCGTTCCCTGGCTAGGTCCTCCTGCATATCAGAAAACTTTTCGACAATCGCTTCGACGCGATGGCGGAACCGGGGACCGGTCAGATAGCCATAGACCTGCTCCATTTTGGTAGCCTGGCCGTCCTGGGCGAGGCGGGAGTTCGCCAGCTCGATCAGGGATTGCCGGAGCATGATCGCGACCGGAATCGCGCATTTGGCATGGGCGACATAGACCCCTTCCAGAAGATCGAAGGTTTCCACACCGGGGGGCAGCGCCTCCGAGATCATCAGCGCGATATCCGCTTTGGCGGCCCGTTGATCCGCCCTGAGCTTCCCCAGCCAACCCTGGCTCCAGTTTTTGGTGCGTTTCGATTCCCACAAAATGGCGCCGCATGGCTGGCCGGCTGGTCCCACAACGCGGTGCAGGACATCTCCACCGAACTCGCCCTTGGCTACCGGTTCAATGATGTCCATCGGGAACCGGCTGGCAATGAGGGACTCCAGTTCGAGCTCCAGAACCTCGCCCTGCAGCTGCTGGGAACCCTGTTCCGCACGGCGTTTCAACTCCTCAATCTGACGCTGCATGCCGGCGATCTGTTCTTCTTTTTCCGCAACCTTCATTTTGAGGCCGTCTTCGGCTTCGGACCGCGCCTTGACCCGAACGGCGTCCAACCCCTCCTGGATCTTTCTTTCGATGGTCAGCGCCATCTCGCGCTTCTCATCGTCAAGCGCACGCTGCTTTTTCAGGAATTCCGCCTGTTGCTGCTGGGCCTCGGTGAGCTTTTCGTCACGCGCCTTCAACGTCGCCTCCAGCTCGGCGAGCTTCTTGTCCTTGTCCTCCAGGTCCACCGACAGCAGCAGTTTTGCCTTGCGGGCCTCCTCGATCGCGATTCCGGCACGCTCAAGCTTAATTTTCTCGGCCACCTGATTGCCGATGTCCTCTTTGGCGGCGGCAATCTCCGCCTGCTGGCGCTTAAGCTCCTCTTCTCGGGCAGCCATCGATGCGTTGCTCTGCGCTAGCCGCATTTCGTATTCTTCGCGCGTGGCGGCAATCAATGGGGCCGCGAGCGACTCATTGAGCTTGATTTCCGTCTTGCAGCTTGGGCAGCTGACTGTCGGTTCATTGAGAATCCTGTCACCCTGCAGCATGGCTTTAGTGGGCTGGACGGTCATCTGCGCGCTGCCTCCCTGAGGAATCAGTTAAAGGACACGCCAGACTATATCTCGCCAGGCACATTCGAAAAAGAACAAAGGGTGAATTGAGGAGTTATCCCCGCCGCAAGGCCAAGGGAGGCGCCTCTTACACTTCTTTGTGGAGGCGCCTGCGCCAGCGGCGGCAATCGCGGCTTAGACTCGAAGCTGGTCGATTTCTCGACACGGGTATGTCCGAATGTCGAGATCGCGCCTAATCTCGGCCGTTGAGGGCAGCTTTGCCACCGCCTGGAAGCGGACATTTGTTGACGACCCTTCTGGAGGTCGCGGTCGCGCCACTAATGGTCATTCGCGACGTTTCTCAATAGCGGCCGTTCGCGCTGGATCAGGAGCCAACCCAACACAGTCCTTCCCGAAAGGAACTTGGAACGTCGGGGCCGTGGCTCGACTTCGCGTTTCCCAAGGGATGCCCGACCGCAATCAGTCTTAGGCCGGAGACGCCTCAAGGATGGAAATGGGTCCTTGGGTCTGAATCACTTGTTCAAGTCGTAGCCCGGCGGCGGCGAACAGGCTGGCATATTGTGCCTCCGTCCTCTCCAGGCCGCCGGTGACGGCGAGCATGACCACGTCGATTTCTTTAATCAGGTCCGGTTCGTCACCCGGCGGCACGAGCGTCTCGGCCACGAGCACCCTCCCGTTCGGCAGCACAGCCTTACGGCAATTTCGCAGGATTGCTGCAGCACGCCCATCATCCCAATCGTGAACGACCTTCTTGAGGAGGTAGACGTCACCACTGGGGACGCTCTCAAAGAAGTCACCGGCGACAAAATCGGTGCGCGGCAGGTCGCCTCCGGCACCCTGCTGTGCTGCCGCGACGCCCGAAGGCAGATCGAAAAGCACGCCGCTCAAATGCGAGTTGCGGGCCAGGATCGCCGAGAGAAGCTGACCATGTCCGCCGCCAACGTCGATGATCCGCTTGAACGGCCCGAAGTCATAGGCTTCGGCAACGGCCTCGTTGCTGCCTTGGCTCACGGCGACCATGGCACGCTGAAACAAGGCAGCCTGCTCGGGGTGTTCCGACAGCCAGTCAAACCTTGGGTTCCCGAACACCTTGTCAAAGGCTGGCATTCCTGTGCGGACAGAATACAGAAGCTGCTCGAAGGCAAGATAAGGCTCGCTGTTGGTCATACGCACGAAGTCACGAGGACCTGGCCGATCGGCGCGCAGCACGGCGCCAACCTCGGTCAACTCGAAATGCCGGGGCGATACTTCCCTGAAGACACCTTCAGCCGCGAGAAGTCGCATGACACGATAAAGCGCGTCAGCATCTGACCGAGTGGCAGCCGCCAGTTGATCCACCGACTGCTCGCCGGCGGCCAGGAGATCGGGGACGCCAAGTTCGATCACGACGCGCAGCGCCTGTGACACGGCGAACCCAGATCCTAGCAACCGGTCGTTGCTCGACGCGAAGCTGCCATCAGCACTCTGGGCCGATCTCAAGAAGGAAGGGCTGATGCGCGCCGATGCGCCGACGGCATAATACATGTCGCCCAAAAGTGCGCAGCGGTTTTGGGATAACGACATGCATCAAAACAGGCGCCGGCAGGCGTACGAAAGTCCCCGAGGCCGCTGGTCTGCAAAGCGCCCCATGCACGAACATGACGTAATCGCGGGAGCGGTGGCCACCAAAGCTGTGGCGGCGATGTTCGGAGCTCTAGCCGGCTGGCTGTCCCCCGATAGGATGAAGAACGGGCTCACGATGGACACCGGGCCCAGGCATCGAACGGAGGACAGCCATGGAGCAGTATATCGGTCTCGACGTATCCATGAAAGAGACGGCAATATCGATCCGGCAGGACGGCAAGAGGATTTGGCGGGGCAAGTGCGCGTCCGACCCGCAACTGCTCGCGGCGCTGATCCGCAAGCGCGCACCCGATGTGCGGCGGGTGGTATTCGAGACGGGGCCGCTGTCGGTGTGGTTCTACCATGCGCTGATGGCAGAGGGGCTGCCGGTGATCTGCATCGACGCGCGGCATGCCAAGGCCGCGCTCGACATGGCCGCGAACAAGACCGATGCGAACGATGCCGATGGCCTGGCACATCTGGCCGAGGTCGGCTTCTACCGAGAGGTTCGGGTCAAAGGTTTCGATAGCATGCTGATCCGCACGCTGATCACCGCGCGGCGCCAGCTTCTCAAGATGCGTTTGCAGATATCCAACCAAATCCGCGGATTGATGAAGACGTTCGGCCTTGTTGTGCCCAAGGGTGCCGGCAGCGTGTTCGAGCGCAACGTTCACGATCTTCTGCAGGGCGAAGCAAAGCTGGCGCGCATCGTCGTGCCAATGCTTCGGGCATGGAGCAATATCCGATATCAGATAGCAGAGCTGAGCAAGCAACTGGCCGCGATGGCTCGTGAAGACCAGCACTGCCGTCTGCTCATGTCGGTGCCCGGTGTCGGCACCGTCACAGCCACCGCCTTTGCCGCGGCCGTGGAGGATCCGGCGAACTTCAGAAACTCGCGCGCCGTGGGCGCATGGGTAGGCCTGACCCCGAGACGCTACCAGTCCGGCGAAGTCGATAATGACGGCCATATCTCGCGCCGTGGCGACAATCAGTTGCGCGGACTGCTATACGAAGCGGCCGCGGTCATCCTGAACCGGTCGACGGATACCAGCACCCTGCGAACCTGGGCGTTGGAGCTCAAAGAACGGCTCGGCTTCAAACGAGCCGCCGTGGCCCTGGCGCGCAAGCTGGCAGTGATCATGCATGCGATGCTCCGGACGGGCGAGCTGTTCGATCCGCACGGAGGAACGCCCGCCGCCTGATCCTGCAGACGCTCGACCACGACGATTTTCTTCAGGCCATTCAACCAATAGCGTTCTTACAGGACGCACCGAGCCGTCCCTGCCGGGACGTGGCTGAGATCATTCCGCGAAGCGGGAAGCAACTGCTTCGTTAAGCAGATTGCGCAACGAACATAGGAAGATCTCACCTGCGAAACTCATCCTGCGGCGATCTTTGCATCGACCGCGTAGACGACCCTGTACCCGGCATACGAACGAACGAGCATGAACAGAAAGGACGACTGCCTTGCACTCACCCCCTTGACGGCCGAGCGATTAGACGACCCGCTTCGCGGGAGGGTCGCCTGATTCTGAGATGGCGCGGTATTCATAGGCCTTGAGCGGGTAGAGACCGCGATCCGACCATGGAGTTCCCTTCAACGAGAGGAACTTGCCATGGCTACCTTGTCGACCGACGCTCCGATCACGCCACTTCGCCAGCGCATGCAGCAAGACATGCTGATGCGGGGCCTGGGACCGCATACGCAGCAGGACTACGTTCGCCATGTCCGGCGCTTCGCCGCGTTCCTTGGGCGCGCTCCCGACACCGCGACGACCGAGGACATCCGGCGTTTCCAGTTGCACCAGCATGAGAGCGACGTGGGCCCTGCGACGATCAACGGCGCGGTCTCAGCGCTGCGCTTCCTGTTCACGGTGACGCTGAGGCGGCGGGATCTGGGGCGCGCCCTGGTGGTCACCCGGTATCCGCGCAAGCTGCCCGAGGTGCTGAGCGTGGAGGAAGCGGCGCGGCTGCTCGAAGCGGCGCCAGGCATCAAGTACAAGGCCGCGCTCGGTGTCGCCTATGGCGCGGGCCTGCGCGTGTCCGAGGTCGCGCACCTCAAGGTCGACGACATCGACTCGACACGCATGCTGATCCGCGTCGAACAGGGCAAGGGACGCAGGGACCGCAACGCCATGCTCTCGCCGCAACTGCTGGAACTGCTGCGGCTGTGGTGGCGCGAAGGCAAGCGGCGCGGGGTGATGCTCCCGCATGGCTGGCTGTTCCCGGGACGCAGTTGCACCGATCCGATGTCCTCGCGGCAACTGCATCGCGCGGTCCAGGAAGCAGCCGAAGTCGCCGGCATCCGCAAGCGCGTCAGCCCGCACACGCTGCGTCACAGCTTCGCCACCCACCTGCTTGAGCAGGATGTCGACATCCGCGTCATCCAGGTGCTGCTCGGACACAGCAAGCTCGACACCACCGCCCTCTACACCAAGGTCTCGACCCGGACGATCCACGCGGTCGCAGGGCCGCTCGACCGGCTGATGGCGCTGATGGAAGGCAAGACGCCTCCCGGCTGAAGCGGTGCGGGCGGACCTGGAGGTCGCCGATGTCTTCCGTGCTGCCGGCCCCGGATACCGGATCGCCCACGCAGGGCATCTGAGCCTGCAGCAGCTCAAGGTCATGTCGGCGATCGAACATTGCCGCACCGCTGCATTGGGTGGTCATGTCGAAGCCTGTGCGGACTGCGAGCATTGGCGGATCGCCTACAACAGCTGTCGCAACCGGCACTGTCCGAAGTGCCAGGGCGCGGCCGCGCGTACATGGCTCGCCGAGCGCGAAGCCGACCTGCTGCCAGTGGGCTACTTCCACGTCGTGTTCACGCTGCCGGCCGAGGTCGCCGTCATCGCGTTCCACAACAAAGCCTTGGTCTATGACCTGCTGTTCAAGGCGGCATCGGAGACGATGATGACGATCGCGGCTGATCCCAAGCACCTCGGCGCGCGCATCGGCATCACCGCCGTGCTCCACACATGGGGCTCGGCAATGACCCACCATCCCCATGTCCACATGATCGTACCGGGCGGCGGCATCGCGCCGGACGGGTCACGCTGGGTATCGTCGCGGCCGGCCTTCCTTCTCCCAGTCAGAGTACTGGGCAAGCTGTTCCGCCGTCTGTTCCTGACCCGGCTGGTCGCGCTTCACGACGCCGGCCGGCTCACCTTCCTCGGATCGGCGGCGCACCTCGCCGACCGTCGGGCCTTCCTGCGTCATCTAAAGCCTGTTCGCAGCAAGCGCTGGGTGGTCTATGCCAAGCCGCCCTTCGCCGGCCCCCAAGCGGTGCTCGCCTACCTGTCGCGCTACACTCACCGGGTCGCCATCTCGAACCGCCGCCTGATCGCCTTCGACGAGGCTGGAGTCACCTTCCGCTACAAGGACTATCGCCGTGATGGTGTCGAGCGCCAGCGCGCCATGACGCTTGCCGCCGACGAGTTCATCCGCCGCCTCCTGCTCCATGTCCTGCCGCGTGGGTTCCACCGCATCCGCCACTATGGGCTGCTCGCCAGCTCCGCCCGCAAGGCCAGCCTCGCACTCGCGCGCGAACTGCTGAACGTCGCTCCGCCGCCCCAAGACGACACTCCGGAAGAACCGGCTGACGTCTGCCGGCCTTGCCCCTGCTGCGGCGGACGCATGGTCGTCATCGAGAGGTTCGAACGGTGGTGCCAGCCTCGTGCACCGCCTGCCTCAAGAGCGCCGAACCGGGAGAACGCCCCATGACCCGGCATGGCCAAGTTGTTCGTACGACCCCGCCACGCCGGCGCCGGTCAACGGGATGTTATGTGCACATTGCCGTGGCGCCGGTCGTCACGCACACCAATCCCGTCGGCATCAACGCTACAGGCTCTGCGACCTGGCCCGGAAGCCGCTTCCACGACATGCCAACCGCATCCTATGAGGAAGTTCGCGACAGGCGCTGGCACACTCCGAGACCCAAATCCCCATAGGCAATCTCTGCGGCCCGCGGGTTCCTGCATGAGAGACTTTCGTACGCCTGACGGCACCCGAAACCCTTCAGCACGTCGGCCGTAGAGATCAGCTTTGCCGCTTCCTGAAAGCAGACATGGCCCACGACCACGCCGGCGGTCATGGTTGCGCCGCCAAAACCGGACCTCCGCTGCACGAGAGCAGAAGGTCTGCCTTCTGGCTGACGGCAGTTTGGCCAACGCATCGTGGCGAACCACGGAATTCCCAGTGGGGCCTATCCCAGGTTTTATCCCCGACGCCGCAGGCCTATTGCAGATCGGGAGCAACCTCATAAGTCCACACTCGAAACGCTGTCAGGACGTGCGGGCCGAAGGAATTAATGAGCGGTATGTCGGCTGCATCTCGGCCGCGTGCGACTACTATTCTGCCGATCCGCGGCGTGTTGTTGCGCGGATCGAAGGTGTGCCATGCACCGTCCAGGAAGACCTCGATCCAGGCGCTGAAATCCATCGGGTCGACGACAGGAACGCCGATGTCGCCGAGGTGGCCATTGACGTAGCGTGCGGGAATGTTGAGGCAGCGGCACAAGGTGAGTGCGAGATGCGCGAAGTCGCGACAGACGCCCACCCGCTCGTTGAAAGCCTCAAAGGCGGTTCGGGTCGACCGGGCCTGCATATAGTCGAAGCGGATGTGGGCATGGACGAAGTCGCAGATCGCCTGCACCCGACCCCAACCGGGTGGGACGCTGCCGAACTTATCCCAGGCAATCTGGCTGAGGAGGTCGGTTTCGCAATAGCGGCTGCCCATGAGATAGACGAGGCAATCGTCCGGCAATTCCGGCACCGCGATTTCCCGTGCGCCAGGAAGAGCCCTGTCCGGTTGCCCGTCATCTTCGATCGTGGCATCGCCCCAAATCGTCAGGTTGCCCGCCGGCGCGACAAGCCGCCGGCATCGGTTGCCGAAGAGATCCCGATAGGTCGTCGTGGGAACATCAGGAGTGGTGAACAGCGTTTCGGGAACGCGAATGTCGGCCGCGCGGTCATCGTGGACCGATAATAGACATACCAATGCCGTCGGCTGTTGGCAGGTCAGCGTGATTTCGTAACCGTAGCGAATGAGCATGAGGATACTCGCTTCTTATCCGACTACCGGAAATCGGCGGCCGTCAAAGTATAGGATTCATGACGGCGGTGAGAATAAGCCTTGCGCGCAGCTTCGTAGATCGACGTGCGCATTGAATCGAACGCCGCGAGGCATTTCGCCTCCGACGGCGCCGTCCCGCGCAACTCCGTTCCCGATTGCTCCAGTGCACCGACCTCCACCAGGAATCGCACCTGGGACATGCCGTCATGGCCGCTGAAGCGGACGGCGTTCCGCTCATCATCGAAGCTGCGGCTGGGGTTTGGGAAGGACAGTGTCATGGCCGGCGTGCCACGGCTTCGCCCGATGCATCTTGGGCAACTGCCAGGAGGCTGATGCGCTGCCTACGGCGTTCGACGCGATAGTCTCCCGCCGGTTGCGGAGCGTCAAAGCCCGGCAGCCGGAAAGCCGACGAAAAGTGAACGACAGTTTGCGTGATGCGGCTGGCCATGTGCAGATCTCCACAGGAGCACGCGGATGCGCCTCCTGCATCATTCCCGCTCGACCTGGATGTTCCCTGATGCTGCCAGTACATCCGTGGTCAGCGCAGGTGTCCAATCCAGATCGAACAGAGCGACATGCGCGCCGGATCGGCGGTATGCATTCGCTATCGAGATCTGGGGTGTATGGCGGGTCTGGGTCTCTGACACCGCGAAAGCCAATCGGCCAAAATCAACGAGACTGATATATGCGCTTCAATTGAGCTTCAAACAAGGGATGGGCGCGTATTATTCAAACCGCAAAGCTTCGCTGCAACCTCCATGGTTAGGGCGAGGTGATGTCTTCCCACGCGGAGAGGAACGCGACGTATACACATGCATTCCTAAGCTCCGGGTCATTCCGGGTCGCTGCTAGAAATTCCATCCGACGCTCGCGCTCACCTGCATTGGGCATGTCGTTGATAATCCTCATGATTGCTGAACGAACCAGTTGTTCCGCTTCAACACATTCTCTCGGATAGGCATCTTCGTTGCGAGACATTTTCTCATGCCTCCATCGGCTGTCCCGGATAATACCGTAAATCCTGCCGCTGGCATATGCGGGACTAGCCCCGACAGCGTTGTCTATGCCGAATCGCTCTTGTTCCGCTACTTCACCGCGCGCCGTTCCTCGTACTGAGTACTCGCCTGGCTTGCGATTTCTCTCGGCGCGGGCCTTAGCCTAGGCGATATCCGCCCCATAGGAATACAGGCGGCCTCCGATCTCCTCAGAACCGTCTTTCGTCATCGTGGCGCTCGCCGTCATTAAGAAGCGGCAGAATTCAAAAATCCCCCTCGCCCCAGAAGATGCGTGGCCAGTTTACTTTTCCTGAACCGAAATGCCAGAACCGTCGATGCGAAGTTCAACACCCTCAGGCTTGGATTCTTGACGGTAAGCATAAATTCCGAGGGCGATTACGGCGACTATGAGCGCGCCGATGATGAGATAAAGTGTGTTTTGGTTCATGGATGGGCCTTTGGTATTGCACTTCCGGGAGTGCGTAATTCGCCAACTCGAGGCGGTTGCCCGCTCGCTGCCAGGACGGTCGTATTGAACATTCAGATCTGCGCCCGAAGGCTCAGGTGTCTCTGGTATGAATGCGGGAGCCGCATTGACCTGCGCAACAGCAGTTAGGGCAAAAGATAGCGCTAATGTGGAGCACAAAGGCCCGACAAGTTTTGTTCAAGATGGTCTCTCCTCCTAGGGAGGTGGAATGTGTCCCCGCACAAGCGCAACGGTTGATGCCAGCCAAGGTTCCACAAACAAAAGTTGCATCGCGATTGTATGGGCTTGTGCGTGCCGCGCGAATGGAGGCGATGATGCGGCGATCAATGGCTTATAGTAACAGGACGCCCGAGCAGCCAACGCGCGGCCCGCTTCTCGTCTCCGCATCGTGCTCAGGCGGCCTGATTTCTCTTGGAACGGACCCTGGGCTTTCGCCCCGCAACCTTGCGTGGCCGTCTAAGTCGCACGACCGCTTCCTCCGAGAGCGCACCCGCCACCGCTTGCTGGAAGGTGTGGGCAACAAAGTCACAACCGATCGTAGCGCTCAGCTTCAATTCGTCTAACGCCTCTTCGTGCAACGTCCAGAATACCACTCCCACCCTCAGCGAACTCCGGGACCTCTTAAGCCGGCGCACAATGTAACGTGCCTGGGGCAGGGATTCGGCGTTCAGAAAGCCGATGACGACGGCGTGTATGCCGTTCAAATCCAACGCCCTTAGTTGGGTAGGATCCAGCATATGGTGCTCGACCATGCTGGCGCTGGTTCCCTGTACGGTCAGAACTTGCGTAAGCATCGCTGCGGCCGCGTTGTCGAGTTCGCCGCGCCCACCGGCGCAAAGTACGGTCTTCCCGGTGCCGTCGGGAAGTTCCGTCGGTGCGTCCTCTGCCGCCTCCTCGCCGGGTTTGTCCTGTGAGAGGTCGCTCTCATCCTCGTCCTCTTCTGCCGCTTCTTCCTCGGCATAGTCTTCAAGATTGTCGACAAGCGTGATGGCGCTTTCAGCCACTCGCCTGCGGCGATCGTCGGTCATAACGCCGCGCGCCCGATCGAATTCGCCCAGAGCAAGAGCGGGAATGGCAACCGTCTCGTAAAAGCTGACCAAATCGTTCTCTTCGAGAAATTTCTCGGCGCGATCCGTTGCTTCGTCAGGATCGCCGGCAAGCAGTCGCTGGTAAAGCTGCTTATGTGGCTCAAGCACCGGTTCGTTGCCGAACACCACATCCAGGAATTCGAATTGCGGCACGTGCCGTCCGAGAACCACAAGGCAGACCGTGAGCGGCGTCGACAGCAGCAGTCCTAGTGGTCCCCACAGCCAGGTCCAGAAGATCGCCGCCACGATGATGGCCAACGGCGAAAGGCCGGTGCGGGAGCCGTATAGCCACGGCTCGATCACGTTGTTGCTCACAAGTTCGAGGACAATGAAAAGCGCAGCCGTCCACAGCACCATTGTCCAGCCGGAATCGACGGCCAGCGCCAAGGCCAGCGGGAAGATCGACGCGATTACCGGCCCGATATAGGGCACAAAGCGCAGAACCAGGGCCAGCAGGGCCCAGAGCGGCGCATTGGGAACGCCAATGATCCATAATCCAATGCCGATCGGCACGGCATAGGCGATGTTCACGATCAGTTGCATCAGCAAGTATTGCCCGACGCGCCGGCCTGCGTCCTGAAGGGCTTCTGTGGTGCGATGTAGATCGCTTGCCCCGACAAGGCGGATGAAGCGATCGCGCAAGTCCTCCCGCTTCAGCAGCATGAAGATCACCACCACAACGATGATGCCGCCTGTCGCCAGCGGTTCGACCAGCGGCCCAATGACGGTTTGGAGAACCTGCAGCGGTTGCGGTTTTGGCTCGATGACCTCGACCGGAAGCGGAGCCACAGCTTTCTTCTGTTGATCGAGGTGGTCGCCGCCTGTCGGCGGCCTGTCCTCTCCAATCTGGCGGTCAAGCCGTTCCAGCAGTTTGGAGACACGGCTGAAGACGCCCTCTCCAATATTCGCATCCTTGATTGTCTGCATCTTCGTTTCGATGTTGCTCTGATAGAGCGGCAGATTCTCGGCTAGATTGCCAAGTTGAGTTCCTACCACCGCGGCAAGCAGGAACATTGAGGCAAACGCTGCCACAACCACCGAGACAACGGCAGCAGGTCGTGGAATCCGAAGTTTGCGCAGCCACGAGACGACTGGAGCCAACGCGAATGTCAGGAGCACGGCAATGGCGAGCGGGATGAAAATATCCCGCCCGAAATAGAGCGCGGCCACGGCCGCGACTACTCCCATAAGCGTGGGATAGCTTGCTTGCGAGGTGTCGGCCCCTGGCTGCAAAAAAAGCATAGGGGCGCTGCAAACGCGGCTTGGATATACCCCTCTCCGGTGATGCGTCCATAGCGTCCAGCCCCCTTGCGACCGCGAAAGCGTCGCTCAATCCGCGACCTCACAATATAGCACGAAGTTTCACCAAAAAGGCGATCCGCGAACAACTGCCTCTCGGCATGTTCATATCGGCTTGCTTCTGAAATTCCGCTGCGTTCGGAAAGTGAAACAACAATCGACCAACTCATCAGAATTATCCGGAACTGATACATCTTAGTCGCGTTGTGGCTCCGAGGGACACCTTTTCTTAAAACCATATGGAGCTAAATTTATGAGAACGAAACTTTTTGTTTCGGCCGCTACCGGCATCTTGTTCGCACTGTCAGGTGCAGCCATTGCCCAAACGGCGGTCACCGCAACGACCGACCTTAATGTGCGCGCCGGACCGGGTCCGCAGCATCCAGTCGTTGGTGTAGTCGGCGCTGGCGCGTCCGCTATGCTCAACGGATGCGTTGAGGGCAGTAAATGGTGCGCCGTCTCGCACGGCGGCGGCGAAGGTTGGGTTTATTCCGACTATCTGGTTGGCGATTTCGGCGGACAGCAGGTCGTCCTGACCGAACGTCCGGCCGATTCCGTCAAGGTGATAACTCCGCCGTCAGGTGACGGCGGCGCCACGGGTGCGGTTGTCGGCGGCACAACCGGTGCGGTCGCCGGAGCGATTATTGGCGGCCCCATCGGTGCTGCGATTGGCGGCGTTGCTGGGGTGGCCGTCGGCGGAACTGCCGGAGTTGCGGCAGAACCCCCGGACGAAGTGCGCACCTACGTCACCTCCAACAAGATCGACCCGATCTATCTCGACGGTGAAGTCGTGGTCGGTGCTGGACTTCCTGAAACGGTGGAACTGCGCGAGATTCCCGACTACGAACACCGTTATGTCTATCTGAATGGACAGCCGGTTCTGGTTGAGCCTGGTTCGCGCAAGATCGTCTACGTCCTACGCTAATAGACTAAGTTCTAGGCAACAGACCGTTGGGCCACTTGCCCAGCGGTTTTTTGTTGGAGCCGAGGTGAGTCAGCTCAGGCCATCTCGGCGTAGGGCTCAAGTTTGGCGATCCCGGCGTCCAGCCCAACGGGCGACGATCAGTTCTGCCCAGGAAGCAAGCTCGATTTCATCGACCAGCTTCAAGGTCCGTTTGCGCGTGGAGTGACGGCTCTCGCCATTGGCCATTTGACGGGTTGAAGAAACAACTCGGCGAGTTGTTTGTGCAAGCGCTTTCTCTCCATCGGATCGCGAACGAGGGATGTGGCGCGTAGCGCCAGATGCTGGCCGTCTGCAATATTTGCCGGCCCGCCCGCGCCGACCATCGCGCGAACTTCGATCATGCGTACCGCCAGCTCAACCATGCGTCTTCCCCCGTCCAATCTCAGTCTGGGCTTTCCGATTGATCATATGCGCCAACAGGTCAAGGCGATAGCGAACCGCACCAAATAGGCCATCTGACTCCGGCCAGGGTCGAATCCGCTAGGATATTCCTCCCCGGGGGCCTATGGTGAATTGCCGCGGCTCAAATCGCCCACGATCTCCGATCGGATACTCCCCCTCAAATGCTCGACTTTCAAAAATTGAACATGCGCAGACGCTTGCGCAAGCGATCGTCAATACGATCCCCGAGCCCTTCGTCGTGCTTGACGACCGCTATCGTGTTTTGGCCGCAAGCCGCTCCTTCTATTCCACATTCAACGTCCAGCCCTAACAAACGCGCGGTCGTCTGCTCTACTCGCTTGGCGATGGCCAGTGGGACATTCCCGATTTGCGTGTTCTGCTGGAGACGATCATTCCCGAGCAGACGGCAATGGATAACTTCGAAGTCCAGCATGACTTTCCCGATATCGGGCATCGGACGATGCTGCTGAACGCCCGCCAGGTAGTTTACGACGACAGTTCCAATCGGACGATCCTACTGGCTTTTACCGATGTTACGGCCCGCAGAGCGATCGAGCGAGAAAAGGAAGAGCTCCTCAGCCAGACCGAGGAATTGCTGCGCCAGAAGGATATTCTGCTCCAGGAAATGCAGCACCGCGTCGCCAACAGCCTCCAGATCATCGCCAGCATTTTGTTGTTGAAGGCTCGCGCCGTGACTTCCGAAGAAACCCGCCAGCACCTGCGGGATGCGCATCAGCGCGTCATGTCGGTAGCTGAGGTTCAACGCCATCTCCACACGCTTGAAGGCATCGACCAGATCGATGTGGCCTCCTACCTGTCTAAGCTTTGCGAAAGTCTGATCTCGTCGATGGTCGGTGAAGGCCGGATCGCGATCAAGGTGATGGCGGACGCCGGAACCGTTGGATCTGAAAAAGCCGTGAGCTTGGGACTGATCGTTACCGAACTCGTGATCAATGCGATCAAATACGCGTTTCCCGCTGACCGAAGCGGCGCACTGATCCTGGTAACCTATGAAACGGCTGGCCCGGACTGGAAGTTGACCGTTTCAGACAATGGTGTCGGCAAAAGCACCAGCGACAGCGATGGCAAGAAACCCGGCCTGGGAACCGCAATCGTACAGGCGCTGGTAAAGCAGATGGACGCCCAGCTCGAAACCACCAGTTCGGCGGTCGGCATGAGCGTGGCGATTACTCAAGCGACGTTCACATCGCATATGCCACGGGCAATCTGAGATGCCGGTTCGAACGAGTTGGACAGCAAAATGAGAAAACCAGTACCCCGTGCCTTTGGCACCCGAGGGATTTCAAACAACCCCGGCAAGGCAGTCGCAGCAGGTCACTCGGCTCGCTGGAGCGCCCCGATCGAAGAGTATCTGTCGTCGTCGGACCGAACCGCGATGGTCGGGTTTCTGATCAAGGGGGCCGTAGCGTTATGGGTTTTGGCCATAATCCTCGTGGTGTTCTTCGGGTAAACTTTCGCCAACCCTGCCGTTCTGAGGTTGATTTCGCCAAATCTCCACCCGTTCAAATCTAGCGTTGAAAGCGGCCCACAAGGAAACAACTCATGTCGGACGCCATCCTTTCGCGACAGAAGATGCCCAGGCTGGTCGTCGTCATGGCGTTCCACCCCGATGACGAGGGCGTGCTTCAGGTTGTATTCGGCCCAGCCGAGCAGCAGAGCGAGGAGCGTGCAATCCGGACAGCGAAGGCGCTGGCGCCCCAAGCATGCCGGCGTCATCGCCTGGTCGCGGGAGGCCAATCCGGCGCTCGGCGAGTATGGCGAGCCTTCGACCTTGTTCGTCAGCGGCGATGTGCCTGCCATGGAATGAGCGGCGGGATGATCGGGAACACCACCCACGCCAGACTGCTTAGGCGATTATCGCGGAAGTGTGGCCACGTCCCCGAACCTAAGATTTGAGATAGCGATCGAAACTCGCTGTTGTGGGTGGGCACATTCTCGCCGTGCAGCGGCCAGGCATTGTGGCTTGATGGATTTCTAGGACTAGGCGGGCATGAAACGAACGATGTACGCAATCGTATGCGTGGCTTTGATCGCTGCGGGCTCGGCGTTGCTCTTTTCGATATCTCTCGACCCCCCGAATGAACCGTTTGCGGCTAGCAAGTTGCAGGGCTAAATCCTGGACGCACTCCCGAACTGGCAAGCAATAACGAGGCAAGATAACCGCAGCCGCTCCGGAAGCAGGGCGCGAGCCAAACTAAGCCCGGGCGAGGCGGTTGGGCCTATGGCAGCTTTTGAACGGACACGGCACAATGACCGGCGGTCCTTATGCCAATTTCGATAACCGGCTTGATGATTCCCAGCACGCTCCAAGCACCCGACCTGCCGGCAAATGTTCTCGAATTTGACGATGACGCGCTGCTGGACATCGTGCAGCGGCAAACGGCCCGGTATTTCTGGGAAGGCGCACATCCCGTCAGCGACCTTGCCCGAGATCGACTGAAGACCACCGGTGCTCCAACCAACGATCTCGTGGCGATCGGTGGTTCTGGTTTCGGCATCATGGCCATCATCGTTGCGGTTGAACGCGGATGGATCGATCGTACGGCGGCGTTAAGCCGATTGCAGGGAATGCTGAATTTTCTGGAAAGCTCGCCACGCTATCACGGCGTGTTTCCTCATTTCATCGACGGCCGCACTGGTGCGACAATTCCATTCCGTCGCAAGGACGACGGCGCTGATCTGGTCGAAACCACTTTCCTGTTTCAAGGTCTGATTTGCGCCCGCGAGTATTTCGCCGGGAAGGCAGACCAGGAAGCGCGCCTTCGCCAGAGCGTGAATGCGCTGTTGTCACAGGCCGAATGGAACTGGTTCACACGCGAGGCTCGGCAACTCATGTGGCACTGGAGCCCGAACCACGGCTGGGCAATGGACACCCCGATCAGGGGTTGGAACGAATGCCTGCTCACTTTCGTGCTGGCGGCGGGATCAGCGCGCCACCCCATTGATCCAGGAATCTATCACGAAGGCTTTGCCGGTGGACCCGACTTTCGAAACGGGCGCGACCATTACGGGATTGTCCTGCCGTTGGGAATGAATTCTGGTGGTCCGCTCTTCTTTTCGCACTATTCCTTTTGCGGGCTCGATCCGCGAGGCCTAAGCGACCGATACGCCGACTACTGGCAACAGAACCTCCGTCATACGCAGATCAATTATCGGCATTGCGTCCGCAATCCTCATAACCATTTGGGATACAGCCCTGACTGCTGGGGTCTGACCGCGAGCCATGGGCCGCGAGGATACATCGCAAGTGCACCTGACAGGGACTTTGGCGTGATCACCCCGTCCGCTGCCCTGTCGAGTTTCCCTTACGCTCCAGCGGAAGCGATGCGCGCACTGCGTGGTTTCCTGACCAAGCCTCGAAAACGCATATGGGGCCGCTTCGGCTTTGTCGACGCGTTTTGCGAAAGCCGCAACTGGTACTCCCGAACCTATCTGGCGATCAATCAGGGGCCAATCATCGCGATGACCGAGAACCATCGTACCGGGCTTTTGTGGAGACTGTTCATGGGCGCGCCGGAGGTGCGCAGGGGCTTGGCGAGGCTGGGCTTCACCAGCCACCGTCTGGACAGCATCAACACCTCAATACATGGTGGGTAATGTTCTCAGGAATACAGCCTCGCCTTCTTGCAATGTCGTCAAGTGACAAAACTGACCTTCGATTGGCGGAACAAACGTCTGCACAGGGGTCAGGTTAGGACCGAGCCCGCACCGAGCTGAATGTCTGCTCATTTATGTCTCACACTAGAAGCTGCCTGTCCGCTTAGCCCGACGACGACCAGATGCGCGCCGACTTCGCAGTAAAAACAGCGACATGGAGACCGTTTCGGTTCATCTAGCCTGCAACGCAGCGTAGAAGCTATGATTGAATGCATGGCAGCAGCGGAGGAACAGCGCAACGTGGACCCTTATGTACTGCTCCTCGCAGTCTTCGGCGCCGTGGTCCTTCTGACCGCCTGGCTGCCTCTTGTCCTCAAGGAACTGCCGCTTTCACTGCCCATGGTGTGCATTGGAATCGGGGCTCTTCTGGTCCTGTCGCCATTCTCACCGAACGTAGGGGTTAATCCGTTGGAGAACCGCTATCTTACGGAGCGACTGACGGAGTTCGTGGTCATAGTCTCGCTCATGGGAGCGGGGCTGAAGCTGGACCGGCCGGTCAGTTGGAGGGGCTGGGGATCCACATGGCGTTTGCTCGGCATCGCCATGCCGTTGACCATTGCAGGAATTGCTCTGCTCGGCTGGGCGGTCCTGGGCCTCGGACTTGCGGCTGCGTTGCTCCTGGGCGCGGCTCTCGCCCCGACTGACCCGGTCCTGGCGAGCGACGTGCAAGTCGGGCCCCCGCAATCAGGTAAGGAAGATGAAGTGCGCTTCGCGCTTACCTCCGAGGCTGGACTAAATGACGGAGCAGCCTTTCCGTTCGTCTATCTCGCTATTGCGGTTGCCCTGTCGCAAGCCTCTGGCGGCCAGCCGTTCGTGGCCGATTGGCTTCTCATCGACGTCCTTTGGAAGATCGCTGCCGGAGTGGCGATTGGCTGGGTCGGCGGAAAAGCCATGGGCTTTCTCGTTTTCCGACTACCCAATCGTACCGGCCTTTCGGAGACACGAGACGGCTTCGTAGCGTTGGGAATCACTTGTCTCGCCTATGGCACCACCGAGCTGGCAAACGGCTACGGCTTTCTTGCGGTCTTCGTTGCGGCGGTTGCTCTTAGGTCAGTCGAGCGCCGCCACCACTATCATGAGAACCTCCATACCTTCGCCGAGCAGATCGAACGATTGGTGATGATGGTCTTGCTCGTGTGCTTCGGGGCCGCCATTGCAGAGGGGACCATTTTTGGGGCCCTCAGCTGGCCAGTAATTGCCACCACCGCGCTAATTCTGTTCGTTGTACGACCGCTCTCGGGGTGGATCAGCTTAGCAAGGCATCCGGCTTCCTCACCCGAGAAGGCGGCGATCGCATTCTTTGGGATCCGTGGGCTCGGATCGTTCTATTACGTCGCCTATGCCTTAGGGCAGGCAGAATTTGAGGCGCCTCAGATCATTTGGGTGACTGTTTGCAGCGTAGTTCTCGTGTCGATCGTCACCCATGGCGTACTCGTTACGCCGATCATGCGGCATCTCGATTACAACAGGTCCGCGCGATCAGCGACAAAGGAGACGCAACCTCTGTGAATTGCTGCTCGAATTTCATGGTGATAGATCGGACTCTCCGCGCTCCTCTGTAACTTACTGCTTTTCCAGGCAGTCGCCGCCCGAGCCGTCCCAATACGGATGCTCGTCCCAGAAAGACCTCCAAACCGGAGCCCGCTTCGACGACCGGCTCCGGGTCACCAGCTGCCATAGGAACCGACGAATGCCGGGCCAATGGCAGCTTTCCGCACTCTGGAACCGGGAATCTGCCATTCCGCTCCGGCCCCAAATGAGACGTCTGAGAAGCGGTTTGGCCATGACCGGGCGCCCATGCCGTTCTGGGATTGCCTCCGGCTACAAAGAATCCGCGCGAGCGCTAGACTGCGCGGTTTCGGTAAACTGATCCAATAGTCACCATAGCCGCCGTTTGTCCGCTTCGCACTTTGTCGTATCCGATCTGTACGACAAAGCAGCGTGTTGACAGAACAAACTAATGGGGTATTGAACAGGACTATACAGGTTTATTGAACAGGTTCTAATATGGCACGGCGCACCTCGACGTTGTCTCCCGCAGTGGGTAAGCCCGAGCATATCGCGGGGGTTCTGGAGAAAGAGATACGGTCCGGTGCCCTGGGCTTCGGCGAGAGACTGCAGAGCGAGAACGAACTGGTCCAGCGGTTTTCCGTCAGCCGCAACACCATCCGCAAAGGCCTGGAAGAGCTGTCGAGCCGAGGCCTCATCACCACCAGGGTCGGCATCGGCTCCTTCGTCACGTTTGACGGCAAGATGGTTGATGACGCCATTGGTTGGTCGAAGGCACTGGCCGATGCCGGCGCGAATGCCGAAACCCGCACCCTACGGCTCGAAGTCATCGAGGACGCCGAGCTTGCCGCCCGGCTCGGCATCGAGGATCCGGCTTTCATCGCCGTCGACCGGGCGCGTAGCAATGCCGGCGATGGGCACGCCATCTCGATCGAACGCAGTCGACTGCCCTTGTCGGCGGAACTGGAGGAGGTTCCACTGAAGGGCCTGCGGGAAGGCTCTTTGCACCAGACGCTGCGCGGTGCCGGTCTTGTCCCTGACCACGGCGAGGAGTGGGCCGACATCGAGATGTTGTCCGCCGAGGACGCGGCCGTTCTGGGCTGCGCTCCTGGCACGCCATTCCTGCGCACGCGACGGCTGACGCGGTCCGCCGACGGACGGCCGATCGAATACGTCACCAGCTTGCTCAATCCCGCGCACTTCGCGCTGCATCTGGAGTTCTGAGCCATGTCTGGGAGGAGTATGGCGCAGGACAGGGCGCTGGCCACGTTGATCGGCGGGGCGCTCGGCGATGCGCTCGGCATGCCGACGCAGCTTCTGTCGCGCGCGCGGATCAAATCGTCCTATGGCTTTGTCGACGGCTTCGTCGTGCCGTCCGATGACCATCCTGTGTCGAAGGGCCTGCCCGCGGGTGCGATCACCGACGACACCGAACAGACGCTGCTGCTTGGCCGCATCCTTCTGGAATCCGTCGAGAGCTTCGACCACAAGCGCTGGGTCGACGCGCTGGTCGACTGGGAGCGCGACGTCAAGGCGCGCGGCAGCTACGACCTGCTCGGCCCGTCGACCAAGCGGGCTATCGATGCCATCAACGATGGCGTGCCGCCGGAGGAAGCCGGGCGTGAAGGCGACACCAACGGCGCGGCAATGCGGATTGCGCCGGTCGGCATCATGATGCCGCCGGAGCCGCTCGAGGCGCTGGTCACCAAGGTGGCAGAAACATGCCGCGCGACGCACAACACATCGATCGCCATCGCAGCCGCCGCTGCTGTGGCGGCGGCGGTCAGCCACGGCATCGCCGGTTGCGATTGGCGCGAGGCTTCCCGGCGCGCCGTGGATGCCGCCGCTCTCGGCGCGAAACACGGACACTGGATCGTCGGTCCCGATGTCGCGGCCCGCATCGGCTGGGCTTGCGAACTGGTGCGCGGCAAACCGGCCGCCGAGGCGATTGGTGTCATTGTCGACCTCGTCGGCACCGACGTCGCCAGCCAGCAGTCGGTGCCAGCGGCCTTCGCGGTTCTCGAGGTGGCCGAGGGCGATCCGTGGCAAGCGGCGGTGATCAGCGCCAATCTCGGCGGCGACACCGACACGATCGGCGCCATCGCCGCCGGCATGGCCGGCGCCTGTGCAGGCACGGCGGAGCTGCCGGAGCAGCGTATCGCCGAACTGCGGGGCATCGATCTCGACGAAGTTCGCGCGCTTGCCGCCGATCTGGTCGCCGCGCGATTCAGCCAGGCGGGCGGAAAGGAGGCAGCATGAGTCGCCTTGTTCACGCCGGCAGCGCGGTTGTCGACTATGTCTACCGCATCGACATGCTGCCGCTGCCCGGCGCCGAAAAAACCGCTGCCTCTTACGATCGCGTCGCCGGCGGCGGCTTCAACATGATGGTCGCGGCGCGGCGGACGGGGATGCCAGTCGTATTCGCCGGACGGCATGGCACCGGGCCGAGCGGCGATTTCCTGCGCGCGGCCTTCGCGATGGAGCGTATCGAGGTGCTAACGCCGCCAGCGCCGGAGCTGGACAGCGGCAATTGTGTCGTGATGGTCAGCGCGGACGCCGAACGCACATTCGTCTCGTGGCCGGGCGCGGAGGCAACGCTTCGCGCGGCCGACCTCGCGGCGGCCTTCCTCGAGGCAGGCGACTGGGTGTTCACCTCGGGCTACACGCTGAGCTATCCCGGCAGCCGAGATGCGCTGGCCAGCTGGATCGAGGCGCTGCCACCCGAAATCTCCTTCGTCTTTGACCCGACGCCGGTCGTGCCGGAAATCCCGAAAGACATTCTGGCCCGCGTATTGGCCCGCACAGGCTGGCTGAGCTGCAATGCCGCGGAGGCGGCGGCAATCACCGGCACGGCCGACGTCGCCACCGGCGCCGAACTGCTGATGAGCCGGTACTCTCCGCATGCCGCCGGCCTGTTGATCCGATCGGGCGAGGCCGGCGCCCATGTGTTGCTGCGCGACGGCAGGTCGCAGACCATTCCCGGCTTCAAGGTCGCCGCGGTAGACACCAACGGCGCCGGCGACACCCATATCGGCGCCTTCGTCAGCGCGCTGGCGCGCGGCGAACGCCCCTTCGCGGCGGCGCGCTACGCCAATGCCGCCGCCGCCATCTCCGTCACACGGCACGGCGGTTCGTCCGCGCCGACCGACGCCGAGATCAACGACTTTCTGGCGGCTATGCGACCGTCGGAAGAAACCGATCAGGACCGCAGAGAAATCACGGCCTGACACAACCGACAGAGAGGAACCGACGATGACCAGACTGACTGCAATGCTGGCGGCCACGACCGTCCTTGTTTCCGCTTTTGCCCTCCCGGCCCAGGCCGCCGAGGTACACGTGCTCAACTGGAAGGGCTATGGAGCCGACGAGCCCTGGGCGATCGAAGCCTTCGAGAAGGCGACCGGCCACAAGGTGGTCAACGACTTCTTCAATTCCGAACAGGAGATGCTGACCAAGCTGCGGACCACTCCCGGCCTCTACGACGTGGTCATGATCAACGCCGCCTTCACCGGCCAGGCGCTGGCCGAGAAGCTGATCCAGCCGATCGATACGTCGAAGATCGCTAACTACGCCGACATCAGCCCGGAAAAGGCGACCTCCCCGATGCTCAACAAGGACGGCAAGGTGTTCGGCGTGCCGTGGGTATGGGGCCTCACTGCGATCGCGGTCAATGACAAATCCTTCGAAACGCCGCCGACCAGCATCTCGGTGATGTGGGACGAGGCGCGCAAGGGCCGGGTGGTCATTCGCGACGACGCGGTCGAGGCGATCCAGTTCGGCGCCATCGCATCGGGCCAGAACATCAACGACATCAAGGATATGGAGGCGGTGAAGGCGAAGCTCACCTCGCTGATGCCGCAGATCCGCACGTTCTGGAGCTCGGAAAACGACTGGAACCAGATGGTCGCCTCCAACCAGATCGACGTGGGCACCTACTGGTCCGGCTCGGCCGACCGCGCCAAGACGCAGTTCAAGCTGCCGGTCTCGCTGGTTGTGCCGGACGAGGGCGCGGTCGCCTGGCTCGACGCCTTCTCGATTCCGGCAGGCTCGAAGAACGTCGAAGGCGCGGAGGCCTTTATCAACTACATGGTCGACCCGACCTTCTACGTCGAATGGGTGACCAAGGTCGGCGCGCCGGTTTCCGCCAACGTCAAGGCGGTCGCGGCGTTGCCGGAAGACTCCTTCAACCGCAAGGTGATGGGCGATCCGAAAGTGGCTGAGCGCATCCAGTTCCAGGCGCCGATCACCGATGCCCAACGCGAGCAGTACCTCGCCGTCTGGCAGGAACTGAAGGTCAACGTGAAGTAGCCCGCGTCACCGTCCCGCAGGGCGTCGCACGGGGCCGGCATGATTTGTATCCATCGAGTGGCGTTTGCACGACCGTCGGGCGGCGCTCCGCCCTCGGCTTGACTGACGGGAGGAAAGGGCATGGCAACACCATCCGCGGGGAGGCGGGGAATAGGGCCGGCGCTGCCGCTGCTTTTGCCTGCCTATCTCTGGCTGACGGTGGCGATCTTCCTGCCGCTGTCGGCCATGGCCTTCTTTTCCTTCATGACCGACCTGCCGCTGTCCGGAAAGGCATGGTCGCTGACAGTGCAGAACTACGCCGCCTTCCTCTCCAGCGGCCTCTATCTGACGCTGCTCTTGTCGTCGCTGCGCCTCGGGCTCGAAGTGACGCTCTGGTGCGCCGTGATCGGCTTTCCGGCGGCCTATGTGGTGGCCAAGGTGCTGAAGGGCCGGGCGCGCGAGGCGATCTTCCTGCTCGTTATCCTGCCCTTCTGGTCGAACGGGCTGGTGCGCATCTTCTCCTGGGCCATGGTGCTGCGCGAGGGCGGCATCCTCGATACCGCGCTCAACGCCGTCCTGCCGTTCCGGATCAGCATCGACCTGATGTATTCCTACCCGGCCGTTATCATCGGCCTGGTGCACTCCTATGTGCCCTACATGGTGCTGACCTGTTACCTCACCCTGCAGGCGATCGACGACTCGCTGATCGAGGCGGCACGTTCGCTCGGGGCCACGCGGTTGCAAACGCTGCGCCGCGTCATCGTACCGCTGGCCATGCCCGGTCTGATCGCCGGCGCCGTGCTGATCTTCGTGCCTGTCGTTGGCTCCTTCATGGAGCCGCGCATCCTTGGCGGCCGCACCGGCACCTTCTATGGCACCGTCATTGAGGACCAGTTCGTCGCCGTGTTCAACTGGCCGCTTGGTGCCGCACTCTCCTTCATTCTGCTGGCGGTGGTGCTGCTCATCCTCGCCGCCGCCTCGCCGGTGCTCAGGAGGGCCGTCTGATGTCCACCACCCGACTACTCGAAGGCTTCGGCCGCTTCTATATCGGCCTTCTGCTCGCCTTCCTTTATCTGCCGATCGTAATCATGGCGCTGATGTCGTTCAACGCCTCGCCCTTCTATCAACTGCCATTCGAGTGGACGACGAAATGGTATGCCGACTTGTCGCACAACGCTCAGCTTCTCGCCGCGACCTGGAACTCGATCGAGATCGCCATCATCGCCACCATCCTCGCGACGCTGCTCGGTACGGCCGCCTCGCTGGCGCTGTTCCGCTACGAGTTCGCCGGCAAGAAGCTGTTGCAGGCGCTGCTCTTCCCGCCGATCGCCATCCCATGGCTGATCACCGGCACGGCGATGCTGATCTTCTTCTTCGGCGTCGGCATCGGCCGCGGCCTGCATGCCATCCTGCTCGGCCATGTCGCGCTAGCGCTGCCATATGTGATCGTCGTCGTCTCGGCGCGGTTGCAGACCTTCGCGCCGGAACTGGAGGAAGCCGCCCGCTCGCTCGGTGCCAGCCAGTGGCAGGTGACAATGCGCGTCACGCTACCATGGATAATGCCGGGCGTTATTGCCGGCGCGTTGTTCGCCTTCGCTGTTTCCTTCGACCAGTTCGTGGTGTCGTACTTCCTCTCGACGCCGGGCGAGGCGACGTTGCCGGTCGAAATCTATGCCGCCATCCGCAAGGGCTTCACGCCCGAGATAAATGCGGTGTCCACCATCATCATCGCGGTCTCGATGGGCCTGATGCTCGTCGCGGCCCGCTTCTTCAAGTTCGGGGGAGAAAAATAGTGGCCGAGGTTCAGGTCGAAAAACTCTCGCGCTCGTTCGGCGCACACAAGGCGCTCGACAATGTGTCGATCGATTTTCCCGACGGCGGGTTCTACGCCCTGCTCGGACCGTCGGGCAGCGGCAAGACCACGCTCCTGCGCATGATCGCCGGCTTCGACTTTCCCGACGCCGGCAGCATCCGGATCGGCGGCGAGGGCGTCCAGCGCGTGCCGGTCGAGAAGCGCCGCATCGGCATGGTGTTCCAGAGTTACGCGCTGTTCCCGAACATGAGCGTCGCCGACAACATCGCCTTCGGGCTGTCGGTTCGGGGCGAACCGAAGTCGGAGATCGCCCGCGCGGTGCGGAATGCGCTTGACCTCGTGCAGCTCGGCAAGCTCGGCGAGCGCCGCCCGCATCAATTGTCCGGAGGCCAGCGCCAGCGCGTGGCGCTCGCTCGCGCCATTGTTATCAAGCCGCGCGTGCTCTTGCTCGACGAGCCGCTCGGCGCGCTGGACAAGGCGCTGCGCGTCGACATGCAGATCGAACTGAAGCGCATCCAGCGCGAGATCGGCATCACGACAATCTTCGTCACCCACGACCAGGAAGAAGCGCTGACGATGAGTGACCGTATCGGCATCCTGCGCGACGGACACCTTGTGCAGGAAGGTCCGCCGGAGGATATCTACAACAGCCCGAAGAGCGAGTTCGCCGCCACCTTCCTCGGCGACGCCAACATATTGCGCGGCGAAGCCACCGGCGACGGCATCCGCCTGCCTGATGGCACGGCAATCACGGCCGGCTCGGGGGTCGGGCCGGTGGCCAGCGCTAAAGTCAGCTGCGCGGTTCGACCCGAACGCATCCAGATTGCCGCGGCGAACGGCGCGGACCAGACCAGCGGAAATTTACTCAGGGGCCGAGTTTCAAAACGCATCTTTGCTGGCAACAGCAGCACCTACTTCGTCGACCGCGATGGCGAAACCATAAAGGTGCTGGTGCAGAACAGCGGTGCCGAAAAACTGGCGGAAGGGGCGAACGTCGTGCTGCACTGGTCGCCGGAAAGCACGGTGCTGATCGGCTCGTAAGATCCCACTCCCTGGCGAGTGGAACCTGATGTCGCTTGGCATTTAATCGGGGTCTTCCTCACTTTGTGTGGTGATGAGAAGTGTTGAGCGGCAGCATGCGTGTTCTGAGGAGCTCCGGGCCTGCTCTGCCATACATGGCACGTTTGATCGTCTTGAGGCGGTTGATCTGGCCTTCTGCCTGGCCGTTGCTCCAGGGCAATTCGATGGCGTTGCGGACGGCGCCGATGTCACGGCGCAACACCCGCGCGAACCGGACAATCGAGAAGAGCCCGGAGTCGACGGCATCGTCGATCCAAATGTCGAGCTTGCTCGATTTACGGCTCCGGAGAATGCCGCGAAATCGCATGGCAAGGCTGCGCATGAGGGCAAACGCATGTGATCCCTGTGACCCGGCGCCCAAATGTGACCCCACCCGCCGCTGAGATTTCAACGCCTTATCGCGCCGATCGGCGCAGCGATCCCACGCCGACTGACAGTTGCCAGCCGAAGCTAGTTCAGGCCCATCGTGGGAAGGCCATCAGCGTATCGTCTGGCGGCTGCTCCTGGGGAGGCTTGGACACTGATTCACACGCGCTCCAAGCAGATCACGAACCCATTGCAGATGGGCGGGCGGCACTTGCATTCTCGCGACGGTCAACGCTGCAAAAATAGCATCGGCCAAGGAATCCCGGCCGACATGTTTTTCCATTTCTGGGTGATGCAAAAGATCGGTCGTGGTGAGGATCGAAAGGGAAGGGAACCGATCGCCCGCGATTCTCCTCGCCTTCTTTTCATCGATCACGGCCACAGCGCCAAGGTCGAGGGCGTGAGCAAGCGTCGCTGCTTCGCCGTCGTCTAGCGTCTCGATCGCGCTCCCGGTGACAAGGTCTTGGAAAGTCGTCTGAGCCCCGTCGCTGAGATCTTCGACCGACACGATTTTGCGCGTAACCAAATCGAGGAACTTCGGGTGATCGGACCTGCCCTTTGCGACGCCAGCTTCCAATTCGCCCGTGACGACGCTGGTGACGACGATACGGCGTTGCAGCCTTGCCAGGATCGCGCCTGCAACGCCGGTTCCGTTGAGGTTGATAATCGCGCTGGTATCGAAAACAAGCGGCAGATCTAGGAAGGCCGGTTCAAAGAGGCGGTCCATACGACGCGTCGTCCCCTGCCGCTTGCTCTTGAAGCTGCCGCACTGCAATTCGGTCAAGTTGCAACAGTCTTGCGATTTGCCCTTCGCTCATGAGCCCCCTATCTAACGCTTCGACGGCCAGCGAACCCAAGCGCAATGAAACGGGGCCGGTCCCCAGTTCCTCGTGGTCAAGACCCGCGCCTCGATCGCCGAGCACTTGCCGGGCCTGTTCGTCGGATATGCCGCCATTGTCTAGAAACCAGTCCCACGTACCTTGCTTGGCGAGTTCAAGTTCCTCCAACCGCCGCACCAGTGCCTCGCGCGAAATTCCAAAATAGTGCGCGAGGATGATGACGTGGCGGCGGGAAAGATTCGGCGCCCCCGCCGTCACCTCCTGGAATTTCTGCATGACGGCGCGCGCCGGCGCCATGAATGAGCGCCCGAATGAATCGGCGTATCGTTCATCGCGTGAGTTGGGCAGCGGCGAGTCGTGCAAAACTTCGGGCCTACGTCGAGTCGCGGTGAAATGGCCAAGCTCGTGCGCGATGCTTTGAGCGCGCCGATCACGTCTATGACTTGCGTTGATCAGCATGCATGCACCAACCGTGTCATCGAACGCGAATAGACCGGAAATCTTGCCGCCGAGCGGATGCACATACGTGCGGATTCCCAGCTGCAACTCGATCAGACTCAGAACATCTTGAATGGGGCTCAAGCCAAGCCCGAGCCAATGCCGCAGTTCCTGCGAGTCCTGCTCCGCTTGTGCTCTGACATTACCGGGCAGTATCTGCTTTTCGGGCGGGTAGTTCGGCAGACGCTTCAGGCCTAAGACATTCTCCAGCTCGACCTCGGCGCGAACGAAATCGTTCAACGTGCGTGCCGCTGCTTCTACTGATGGATCATCATCACCGGTCAGTTTACGAAATCTGGGCACGAGGTCGACGTGAACCGCTTCTTGCCTGAGCAGCGTGTTCACCGACGTTCCATAGAGCTTCGCGAGGTTTTGCAGCTCTTTCAGTTTGATGGCGCGCTGACCCTGTTCGATGGCGAGGAGCGTCGTTCTGGCCACACCCACCGCGCTAGCCGCCGCAGCCTGGGTAAATTTACCGGTCTCACGGGCGAGCCGTAGGCGCTCTCCCAGATCAGCATCAGAAATCTTGGAAGAAGGCGAATTCATTATGCTGCACTTGCCCAGCCCGTAACAAACGAGCCCGGTCCCAAAGAGTTCACAAAGGCTTTCCATTCGGCCGCGTGGGCCGATAGCAGATCTGCAAGCAACTGTCGGACATCGTCGAGCGGCTGGCCCAACGCTTCGCTCAACTCTGCGGCGAGCCGCGCTTTCACGTGCTTTTCAGCATTGTTGTCCGCCATGGCGGCCAGATGATCGAGATGGAGCGTCCCAGCGACCGCATATTCGCGGAGTGCCGGCGTCATCTTTGTGAAGCTTCCGCTGGCTCCTTGTTCGAAGTCATGTGCCGAAATATTTTCCCAGACATAGGTGTTTGCCATTTCGGTGAGGCCCGCCGCATGGACACTCTGCCGACGCAACATGCACGCCGCACAGATCCCGCATTGGCGAAAGTCGCCATTCGTAGACATCTGGCGTGGCCCTTGCCAGCAAGAGCGGGTCTGCCTCCATTCCCCTTGATCACCATATTCCCTGATGTATGCGGCCAGCGTGGCGCCCTTGGTGGACCACAAACGGGGAAAGCGGAAACTCAAAGACGTCCCGAACAGCGCGTTCAAGAACTTCGCCATGCGGATCGTGAACAGCGGATGGTTGCGGTAGTCCGGGTAGCCTTGACCGACCGGCAAGAGGGCAGGGCCCAAAGCACCCTGACCGCTTTCCGTCATGATAATTTCCCGTGCGCCGGTAAGGTAGGCAGCGAGCCCACTCACCGAGGCAAATTTGAAGCCGCGCGACCGGAAACTGGTTTCCTTATGTCCGTCGCCAGTGGTGACCGAATAGGGAATGCCGGTGAAGGGGACGCGCCGACCCTCTTCAACAGGGTACTTCTTCAATTTCTCGCCGACGCGCACCCGCACGAGACTGTTTCCCATCTCGCGGGGAGAAGAGGCCGGAGACCGCTTTTGAATCGAGACCCTCGCTGAAGGCGATCACAGCGTTCACCCCGTCCAAAGAAAACAGGTGAGATTGACCGATGGCCTGATAGTCCCGCGCTCTCCTGACGAACACCAAGTTCCATTTGTTGCCCGTGAGCAAGTTGAGCGTCTCATGGAGAGGATTGGCGATGGAGCTGTCATTCCAGCGCGCCGGATCATGCACGGCGATACGCACGACAAACTCCCTGCCCCACATCTTCGAAGAACGTGGGGCGATGCGATCGCAGAATTCGATGGCAGCAGCGACAACCAGCGTGTCGAAGACGATGGGTTCGAAATTCGCGAACGCGAATGACAGCAAGTGTTCGGCGCTGAATCGAATGTCCTGGTCAATGACGCAGGCGGTCCAGTTTGCGCCTGCACGGGCAGGCTCGTCGACTACATCAACGTTCACTTGCCGAAGGGGGATGGTGTCAGTGGCGCTCATAGCTGTGGCCCATCGCCCAGCCCGCTCTGCTTCGCGGGTGCTTTATGAAGAGCGGTCGTTTGTGGAGCCACCACCGAACGCGCGAGTCCGGCGAAGTCGAAGCCTCGTCTTGCTTCCTCAAGCCGCTCACGCACATGGCTTGCCCGCTTGTTGTTGGTGTCACGAAGATAGTGCTCTTCAACCTGTCGGTTGCCTGAGGCGCAGCGCGCTTCGAGCGCGTAGGCCGATCCTTGCACCAATGCCTCTTGACCGGAAAAGCCCTCTCTCACGGCCTGCTTGGTCCAGTCGATGACGGCGAGCTGGAGTCCGTAGCCCGCGGCGTGCACCCTCATGTTGTCGAGCGCCTCGAGTATTTGCGCAGGAAAAGAAAACAAATCGCCTTGTGACGATCCACCAAGGAGGCTCGAAAGCAGCTTCGGTATTTCCGGGCGCACCTCTTTTTTCCAATCAGCTCCGAGGGCAGGCGTGAGCCCCGCGCAAACATCGCTGGCGGTGTATACTGGCTTGTCCGCGAACTTTGCGAGGTCTTTCCACCTCGGCGGCAACGGCAGGCTTCTGTGAGGACCATCGCCCATTACGATTCTCCGATGTCAGAAATATTCTCAGAAAAGTCTGACAATGTCAAATAGCGCGTGCGGACGGCTAGCAAGTTTATGATTTTCCGACTGCGCGGCGATCATCGCCGCAAATCGCTTAGATTGTAAACCAAATCGAATTATGGTAGTTTATGGAAATCAGGAAATGCGGCGATCATCGCCGCAGAGGAATGATCCGACAAACCTATGCCGACGAATGCCGACCGACGACAGTTGTTGGTGAACCTGGTGCCCGAAGGGCTGCCGGTCACAAAACAATGGCTAATGAAGCAGAGTCCCGACTTCGATCGCCACGCGCTCGACAATCTGCTCAAAAGCAAGCAGCTCATGCCCCTTGCGCCGGGCGTTTATATGCGACCCGGTACATACCTGACGTGGCAGGGTGTCATCAGCGCGCTGCAGACTATCTTCCGCACCGAATTAAGCGTCGGCGGGCTGACCGCCCTCGAGCTGCAAGGGTTAGCACACTACCTGCCGCTCTCTCGGCAACGCACAGTGCACCTCTACGGCAAAGACTCATTGCCGGCATGGCTGGAGATGGCGCTGCCGGATGTGCTGTTCATTCGCCACAATCGTCTGTCCTCGATCGGCGCGACGGGGCTCGTCAACCGCGCGTACGACACACAGGAGCGTTCCTTCATAGATGCCGAAACGCCGGGGCAGCGAGCAAGCGCCTGGCCTTTCACAATGTCCTCGCCCGAGCGGGCCTATCTCGAAGTGCTCATGGACGTGCCCGAAGCGATCTCCTTCGAACACGCCGATCAGCTTCTCCAGGGCATGACCACGCTCTCGCCGCGACGCATGGAGCAGCTTTTGCGCAAATGCGCCAACGTCAAGGTGCGCAGGCTCTTCTACTGGCTCGCCGAGCGCCACTCCTATGCGTGGCTGAAGAAATTACCCGCACCTGACAAGCTTGACGAGATGGGCCTTGGCAGCGGGAACAGAGTGCTGGCCAGAGGCGGCAGACTCGATCCAAAATACCGCATAACGATCCCGGAGGAGATGTGGACACCGCCAGCCCGTACTATAGACAAGTCCGACTCCTGACGCGCGTCCTGCCGCTCGTGGCGGCGGAGACGTCCTTCGCCCTCAAGGGCGGTACCGCCATCAATCTTTTTGTTCGCGATCTGCCGCGGCTCTCTGTCGACATTGATCTTGTCTACCTGCCGATGGAAGACCGCGACGAAGCGCTGAAAAACATCGCGGAAGCGCTCTCGCGCATTGCCGACGCGATTGTGAAGGCGATGCCTGATACCGAGATCATCCGGTCTTATGAGGATCAGGCCGATGCCCTGCGTCTCTTCGTCTCGCAGGGGAGTGACCGCATCAAGATCGAACTTTCCCCCGTACTGAGGGGCTCCGTGTTCCCAGAGGAACTGCGCGAGGTCTCGCCCGCGGTCGAAGAGCAGTTCGGCTATGTCGAGATGCAGCTTCTTTCGATCCCGGACCTCTATGCCGGAAAAATCTGCGCGGCCCTCGACCGGCAGCATCCGCGCGATCTCTTCGATGTCAAACTGCTCTTTGAAAACGAAGGCCTCACCGACGACCTGGCGAAAACGTTTCTCGTCTATCTCATCAGCCATAATCGGACGATGGCCGAACTGCTGCAACCGACCCGCAAGGACATCGCCGGAATTTATGAAGGCGAGTTCCTGCGCATGTCGCAGATCGACGTCAGTCTTGACGAGCTACTCGCTGTGCGCGAGCGGCTTATCACCGAGATCAATCAGGCGCTAACCGACGAGCAGCGCAAATTCTTGCTCTCATTCAAGGCGCGTCGGCCGAAGTGGGAACTGCTTGGTATCGATGGCGTCGACAAGCTGCCCGCTGTTCGTTGGAAGCTGCAAAATCTGGAGCGGATGTCTGAAGACAGGCACAGGCGCGCCTATAATGACTTGGAACGCGTGCTCGGCCAAAAAAAGCCGATGAGATAACGTCGCCGCGTTGGCGATCTGTCAATGAAAGCATTTTCTCAGGAGCCGTGATGGCAAAAGGACTGAGAGTACCGACGGAGCAGCTCTCCGAAGAAACACAGCAACTCTACGATGTCCTCAACAACGAAAAGGACCTCGCGGTCATTCTCATTGCGGCTAGCTTTCTCGACGTTTGCTTGAGGTCGCTCCTTGAGAAGAAGTTGCTTGAAGGTTCGGTGTCAGACCGAATGCTCAGCCACAAAGGCGTGCTTGGTAGCATGAGTGCGCGGGCCGATCTATGCTACGCGCTCGGGCTCCTTCCCAAGCGGGCCTACCAGGATTTGGGCGCCATCGCCGAGATCCGGAATATTGTCGCTCACCACCACCTGACGCAGAGCTTCAAAACCGGAGATATTGCGGCCAAGTGCGCTACGCTGGATGCGATCTCGCTTGGGGGCACCAAACCTGATCAGATGCCACCCAGGATGCGTTTCACCCTTGCGGTGACCTTGCTGGCGAATTCCTTATTGGTGACAGCCCTCCATCTCCAAAGGCAGCCTCAGGTGAAGAGTCCCAGGGACCCTTCACGAATTCGATTCCGCGGTGGCTGAAAATTGGCTGAAGTGGTCTTCAGATGGTGCCGATTGGACCAGAAGATCGTATCAGTAGTGGCTCTCGCCTCGAAATAGTGAGGCATGATTTCAGAGTCCAGAAATCGGCGGGACTGGGGGGAAAGGTTATGGCGACTGAAAGACAATACGCATTCTTTAAATTCCTCTACGAGGAAGAAAATGCCAGGGAGAACACGATCAACCAGTATGCAAAGACGCTGTTGTCGTTGATCACCTTTTATTCCGGCTTTGTCATTTTCGTTGCCGACAAAATGCTGGCAACAATTACCCTGCCGATGAAAGTGATTTTTGCCACAACGTTGGCCAGTATGCTGGCAGCGTTCGCCACGACGGTGTGGGGTACACGCATGGCGGACTTCGAGGGGGTCTGCGATCCAGAGGACGACGAAAGCGAGAATCTGTTTCTTAGGAAGAGAATTGCCGACTTTACAGTTGCAACGACGCGGAACAGCGGGATAAATAACAAGCGAGTGAAGGCTCTCCTTGTTGCGTCATACTTTTTGGCGGCCGGTATCCTGTCCCACGCCGTCTTCTTTATGATCGCTCTGTTCTAAAGGGGGCAAAGCATGGCCAAGAGCAGTAAGTCAAAGAACACAAAGACAGCGAAGAAGCCTTCAAAATCGACGAAGGCTAGCGCAGCGTCGCCGACGCAGGCAGAACTTCTCGTCGCGCGCAAAACCAAGACCAATATCAAGAAGTAGATTCATGACTGGGTGTCTACACCGTCGCGTGGCGACTTTTTGATCGGACCAGCCCGCACTGTGCGGCGGGGACAGAGCATTGGTCCGACATCGCCCGAACTGGCCGGACACAAGTAGGTCGCCTGAGGTCGAGCGGTCTTTTGTGCAAAACAAGCGGGCCGCCTCCAGCCGGACCGGACTCCTCTGGCTGCAAGCCACCGAACCGCCGCCGCGGTTTCGGCCCATGCATGTGACGATCCCTTCTATAATCGGACGCTGGACATCAAGGTACCGACGTTCACGCCGCGAAAAAGATCGAACTGCCGATTGTCTGGAGGAGCTTCGCCTTGTCGACCTCAGAGATGACAATGCCGTCAGAATGGGTGTGCCGACGGATGTCGTTCGGGCGCAGCGCCAGAACCTAGCTCGCCGATGGTCGGTGGCGTTTCACGAGCACCCGTCCCAGCCGGACGGGATCATTTACCCCTCGCGCCTCAAGGGGGCGACCAATCTCGCCATCTACGATCGTTCGATTGCAAAGCTTCAGCCGCAGCGTTGTGACGCTTCTCGGCGCGCCAGGATTGGCCCAGGTTCTCGATGATTTCAGAGTGAGCTTGGCTTGACGGAGGCTTGTAGAGCGGAATTCTTCATGCCGCGGCACCTCCGGTGCATCGCGAGCCCCAGGGTGATATACAAGCGCTCATCTCACAATGAGGCAGCCGGGATGAATCGAAAAAAACTGCGGTGTCTAGGCGGCCCACTCGACGGTCAATTTGTCGAGGACGGGGACGCACCAACGATTTTCCTAGAAAAGGGAACTGGAGACGAAAGTCTGGAGCTGGTCACGGACCATCATCTTCCTCCGGCGATGGTTCACTATCGGAAAATCCGGATCCAGGGCGAGGGCCGTGAACATGCCGATTATTGGGTTGCAGACGGAATGACGTTCGACGACGCGATTGCAAGGTGTAAAGAAATCGAACCTCTTGTCTAAACTTACAACATGTCGGCCCGACTACAACGAAACTCTGCTCGATGTATTCGCATACGATCGGCGCCCTAGGAAATCACAACACGCCGCTACCACGAGTGCGAAACGTGCGTCGCAGGTGGAGGAGGCTGCTAATTCGGTATCTTAACATCTGGGGAGGCGGAGGCATGTTCGTCCATCATCTCTACTCCGATCGGGCGCCGGACTATTTCAACAAACCGAAACCGCGTTCACCGCCCGCTGGGAGATTGAAACCAGCGAATTCCGAGGCAACTTCCCCCAAGCATATTCGATGCTCGGTCAGATCAAATGCCGCCGTTCATCTATCGCGCCTCTGGGATGACGTGCTGTGAGCCGCCTGGTGGTTATTTCGAATCGCGTGTCCTCTCCAAGCAAACGCGCGGTCCAGGCCGGCGGACTCGCCGTCGCCATGCAGGCCGCGCTCTCCGAGCATGGCGGCCTCTGGATGGGCTGGTCTGGCAAATCGAGCGGCGCCCGTGAGCCGAGCAAACCCGTCTTTCGCGAGGAAGCCCGCGTCACCTATGCGCTGACCGACCTTCGCCGAGCCGACATCGATGAATATTACGCCGGGTTTGCCAATAGCGTGCTCTGGCCGCTCTGCCACTACCGGCTGGACCTGACAGACTATGCGCGCAAGGACATGGCCGGCTACTTCCGGGTGAACCGCTTCTTCGCTCAGCAGCTCGCACCCCTTCTCAGGCCCGACGATCTCGTCTGGGTGCAGGACTATCACCTGATCCCGATGGGGTCCGAACTGCGCCACATGGGCGTGAAGAACCGCCTCGGCTTCTTCCTCCACATTCCATGGCCGCCGCCGGACGTGTTTTTCGCGCTTCCGGTCCACGAGACGATCGTGCGCGGCCTGACCGCCTATGATCTGGTCGGCTTCCAGACGCAGTTCGACGCCGATAATTTCGCAAGCTGCCTCGAGCGCGAGGGCATCGGCCGGGCGCTCGGGGATGGCTGGTTTGAGGCCTATGGCCACCGCTTTCGCGTCGGCGTCTTCCCCATCGGAATTGACACGGCGGGTTTCGCCCAGCTGGCCCAGAACGCGGTGCGAAGCGGTTCGGTCCGCAAGATCGAGGAGAGCTTTCGCAATCGCGACCTGATCGTTGGTGTCGACCGGCTCGACTATTCGAAGGGCCTGACGCATAAGATAGAAGCCTTCGATAAGTTCATCGCCGCCAATCCCGCCTCTCAGGGACGCGCGACACTCCTGCAGATCACGCCGAAGTCGCGCTCGGAAGTTCTCCAATATGCCACCATGCAACGGCAAGTGGCCGAGTTCGCTGGCCGGGTCAACGGGCAACACGGAACGCCGGACTGGGTGCCAATCCGTTACGTGAACCGGTCGATCGGGCAGGCTACGCTTGCCGGGATTTATCGCGTGGCGCGGGTCGGGCTTGTCACACCGATCCGCGACGGCATGAACCTCGTCGCAAAGGAATATGTCGCTGCCCAGCGCTCTGAGGATCCGGGTGTGCTTGTGCTGTCGCGCTTTGCCGGCGCGGCTCGCGAACTCGACGGGGCGATCCTTGTCAACCCTTACGACATAGAAGCCGTCGCCAACGCGATCGCCCAGGCGCTGTCCATGTCGATGGAAGCGCGGCGTCAACGCTGGAAGCAGATGATGGACCACCTGGTGAAGCATGACATCTCAAAGTGGTGCCGGGATTTCCTCGAAGCATTGCGGTAGCCGTGAGTGGAAGAGGGTTACAACGCCGGCCATGATTGTCAGCGTTGGCCGGGGCGGGCGTTGACGGCGAGGCGCGATTCTTGGTCCCCGATGACATCGCATGGGAAAATCCACGGCCCATGCAATGTTCCATCAGTCTCTCCTAATGCAACCTCTTCGGCAGTCACGGGTTGAGGGGTCCGAAGGGGCTCGACTGACGGAGAGCCGTCGTGGACAACAATAAATTCGTTGCAGCCGATCTGATTTCGGTCGTTAAGGCTTGTGCTCACAGCCGGTGCGCCGGATCGCTGCTCTCCACTTCGAAGGCTATCGAAGAACTCCGGATCATGTCAGGAGATTTTGTAACCCCTGACGAGGAGATGGCAGAAGCGATATCGGAAGCCGCCATCGCCTTGGGTTGCACGGTCGTGTTCGATGAACGCGCGGGCGCCGACACCTTGAACATGACGCCACGGCTCATTGGCGGCCCGCGCCCTACATGAAAACAGCATAAGGCCGGCGCGCCGGCGCGATACGCAATCACATGCGGCTACGCTGTTGCTCAGGCGCTCCGGATCTGCTCAACGGCCGTCGCCAGCAGTTCGTCCATCATGGCGCGAATCTGATGATCGGATTGGTCGATGCCGGCCGCTTCGAAATCGGCACGTACCTTGCGGAGCACATCGTCGTCCCCTGCTTCCTCGAAGTCGGCGCTCACCACCTCTTTCGCATACGCATCAGCTTCTGCGCCGGTTTTGCCGAGCTTTTCGGCGGCCCACAGGCCGAGCAGCTTGTTACGGCGCGCCATGGCCTTGAACCTGGATTCCTCGTCCAGGGCAAACTTCTTTTCGGAGCCTTGCTGACGGTCTCTCATGCTGCTCATGGCTTGGTCTCCGGTTCAGGTCTGAGTTTCCGATCCACCGATGACCGGCTGGTTCGGTCCAGAATGGCCCAGCTCGACGTTCTTAACAAGGCAAGGCGAACAGCGTCGGTTCATTGTGGCGAGACCTGGTTGGGATCTGCCCGGCGCGGCGGCAATCCTCGCCGTGTTCGCCAAGAGCGGCGAATGGATCGGCTCGGACAGAGGACTCGGCGCACTCATCATCCAGGCGACGTTCAACTGTCATCCGACCGGCTCTACGCCGCGATCGGCTGTCTTCCTTGCTTTCCGTTTTCCTTTTCCTGGTGGTCGTTGCGGTCGAGAGCTTTGATCCGGTATTAGATTCCTGATCATTTCTACATCCATTTTCGGCAGGATCGAGCCACGGCATGCGGGATCGTTCCACCGAGAATGGGACCCATGTTCGAACCGTCCCTGCTTTGTGTTCAGCGGGGGCTTTGGAGTGCTCGACATGGCGCTATTGACCGTGATCCGACGCCGGCATTTCCGTGAGCATCGATCGATCCGTAGATTTCACGCAGGACCGGCCTGTCCCGGAACACCGTCCGAAAATGTCTGCGCTCCGATGAAGTGGAGCCGAGGTTCAAAATTCCGGAGCGACCCAGTAAACTTGATACCGTCGCCGACCAATTGTCGGCTTGGTTGAAGACGGAAGCGCGTCTACCGCGGTATTTTCATCACGATTTTGCCGAATGGCCCGCGGGCCAGATGATCGAGCGCGGCCGGCAAGTCGGCAAATGCGTACTCCGCATCGACTACAGGTTTGATTCCGGTCTGATCGATAGCGCGGACGAAATTCTCAAGTGACTTGCGATGGCCGACCTGGATGCCTTCAACGGTCAGGTGCTTGAGCGCCAACGGGGCGAAGTGGCCTGAAATCTCGAAACCTTCGAGCACGCCGATGAGCGAGACACGCCCGAAAACGGCCGCCGCCTGCAGGGCGCGTCCCAGATGTGCGCCCCCGACGATTTCGAGGATGTGATCTGCGCCACGGTCTCCCGTCAGGCGGTAGACCGCCTCCACCCAGTCTTCCTTTTTGCGGTTGATCCCATGCCTTGCGCCCAGCGCCTTTGCGCGCTCGAGCTTGTCGTCGTCGCCCGAGACTACGATCACGTCCGCGCCGTGAGCGGCCGCGATCTGGAGCCCGAACAGCGCAACTCCGCCGGTGCCCTCCACCACCACCGTCTGGCCGGCGTGAAGGCGCCCACGCTCGACCAGCGCGGTCCAGGCCGTGAGGCCGGCGCAGGGCAGCGTGCTTGCCTCAACATCATCCAGGCTTTCGGGTGCCTTCACCGCCCAGTCCTGATCAAGCACGACGTATTCGGACAGCACGCCCTGCATGGCGCCGCCCAGTGTGCGGTAGTTCGGCTCACGCGCGGTGCCGAAGCCGGGACCGTCGATCCAGCCGGGAATGAAGGTCGAGATCACTCGCTCCCCCGGCTTGAAACGCGTTACGGCAGCCCCTGCCGCAACCACCACGCCCGCCGCGTCGGAGGCCGGCACGAACGGGTCCGCCTTGGCGGCAAAGCCCAAGCCGTCCTCGATGAGGAGGAGATCGCGATAATTCAGCGAAACGGCGGCGACTTTCACCAGGATCTCGTGTTCGGCGGGCACCGGCACCGCGGCCGAGACCAACCCGAGATTGGCGCGGCCGACATCCTTCAGTGTCCACTGCTTCATCATATCCGTCCTGACATGCTGGTTCATCGATTTTGCTCCTGTTGAACGTTGACCGGTAATCTATTCGCTCCATTGGAATTGCAGTGCGGATGGTTTTTCCTCTAAATGTATCCATTCATTCTACAATGGTGCGCATGACAGATCGGTTGAGCGGCATTCGCGAATTCGTCACGGTGGTGGAGGCGGGCAGCTTCGCCGCCGCGGCCTCGCGGCTGAACCTTTCCCGTTCGGCCGTCGGCAAGGCGGTGGCGCGGCTGGAGGGGCGACTTGGCGTGCGCCTGTGCCACCGAACGACAAGGGTGCTCAGCCTGACGGAGGACGGGCATGCCTTTTACGAGCGCTGCACGCGCGCCCTGCGGGAGCTGGATGAGGCGGAACAGGCGCTGGAAAGCGGCCGCGCTGAGCCGGCAGGGATGGTGCGCGTCACAGTTCCGGTCGTGTTTGGCCGGCATTGCGTGGCGCCCATCCTCTACGATGTGGCACGCGAGCATCGCGGGCTCGTGCTGGAAATCGCCTTCACCGACCGGCCGGTGGACATTATCGAGGAAGGCTATGATCTGGCGGTGCGCAATGGCACGCTGCCCAAGGATCCCGGCCTAATGACCCGCACGCTCGCCCGCCAGAGCATGTCGGTCTGCGCGTCTCCGGCCTATCTCGAAAGGCACGGACGGCCCGCTACGCTGGCCGACCTCTCATCCCACCAGGCGATCGACTATGCGAATCCACGCTACACCAGGACTTGGCTGTTCCCCGACAGGCAAGGCAACAATGTTGAGATCGTCATGAAGGGTCGTCTGCGGCTCGACGATCTCGAGGCCATCGGTGATGCCGCCGCGGCCGGCCTGGGGCTTGCGTGGCTGCCCTGCTGGCTGATCCGCTCGCGCATCGCCAAGGGCGAGCTTATCCGCCTCTTCGATGATCTGCCCGCCACCGAATTCAACAGTTCAGCACTTTGGCCGCGCACGCCCTTCCTGCCCTCGCGCGTACGCATCCTCATCGACAGGCTGGCGGCGCGGATGCCTGCAATGATGGGGTGAGCTTCGTGCGATCTTCCAATCTCGAAGCATGAGAATGTCGGTCGCCGTCAGTGACAGCGTGTGGCGCATCATTCTTGTTCGCGAACCCCAACCGTGAACAGATTCTTGTTCCGTTTGCCATGCCCCACGGCACGTAGCCGAACCATCCCGTCGCGCTTGCATTGCCCGCAGTGGGTCACGCCTTGGCCTTGAAGCGTGCCGCTTCTTCTGAACCGCGCGTGGCGTCTCCCGCGCTGTAGGAATGCGCGCCGGCGCCGGCGAGCTTGCCGCCGTCGACGATCAGATATTCCTCGCGGATTGGCCTGCCCTCGAACCAGCATTCCAGAATCTCGCGAGTACCGGCGGCGTAGCGCGCCTGGGCCGAGAGCGACGATCCCGAAATGTGCGGCGTCATGCCGTGATGCGGCATCGATCGCCATGGATGATCCTTGGGTGCCGGCTGCGGAAACCAGACATCGCCGGCATAGCCTGCGAGTTGGCCGCTCTCGAGCGCGCGGGCGATGGCGTCACGATTGCAGATCTTGCCGCGCGCCGTGTTCACCAGATAGGCGCCGCGCTTCATCCTGGCGATCATCGCCTCGTCGAAGAGATTTTCCGTCTCCGGATGCAGGGGTGCATTGATCGTCACCACGTCGCAGATGCCAATCATGGATGCGGCGTCCGGGTGGAAGGTGACGCCGAGTTCCCTCTCGACCGTCGCGGGCAACCGGTGGCGGTCGGTGTAGTGGAGCTTGACGTCAAACGGCTTCAGCCGGCGCAGCACCGCGCTGCCGATCCGGCCCGCACCGACGGTGCCGATCTGCATCCCCTCGACATCGTAGGAACGTGCGACGCAGTCGGCGATATTCCAGCCACCCTGCATGACCCACTGGTAGGAGGGGATATAGTTTCGCACGAGACCGAGGATCATCATGACCACATGTTCGGACACGCTGATCGAGTTGCAGTAGGTCACTTCGGCGACCGTGATACCGCGGTCCATCGCGGCCTGAAGATCGACATGGTCGGATCCGATGCCGGCCGTGATCGCGAGCTTCAGCCTATTTGCCTTGGCTATGCGTTCCTCGGTAAGGTAGGCCGGCCAGAAGGGCTGCGAGATCACGATTTCGGCGTCGACGAGTTCATGTTCAAAAACGCTGTCTGGACCATCCTTGTCCGAGCTTACAACCAGGCTGTGCCCTTGGCTTTCGAGAAATTTCCTCAAGCCGAGTTCGCCGGACACGCTGCCGAGCAGGACCCCTGGTTCAAAGTCGATGGCCTTCGGCGTGGGAAGCGTCTGGCCGCCTGGATAGCGGTCAAGCTTCGGTAGGCCGTCCCGCGCATACCCTGTCGGATAACCGTCGACCGGATCGTCATAGAGGACGCAAACGACCTTTGCCATTTTGATCTCCCTTCGTTTGAAAACGAAGAGGAAGTCGCTCTATTGCTAATGCTGCCGGTCGAAATCGACGAGCAGCAGGGCGATCTGCCCGGTTGAATTGTCTGTGGCAGGCGGGCGCGTCGCCTAGCGCTTCCTCATTCGGAAACTGCGCGCTGTTCCGAATAAGATGGAGGAGCCGGACACGGTTTCAAGTGCGTGGTCGGCAGTGGCGCCGCGTCGCGCGCGTACTGCTGGCTCAAGGCTTCAATCCACGGTATGCGGGATCTCAACGGCAGGCCCGAACCGCTGCCTGGTTGGCACACTTCACACCGTTGGCTGGACGGCGAGTGAGAGCGGCCGCGATCCCGAAAGGCCCACTCAACGCCAAATCGGAATGCCGCCACTTCCGCAGAAAGCGGTTCTTGCGGTACTGATCTCGAAGCCACCTGGTGGCTCGCGCCGCCTCGACCATGTCCGGGTCGGCTGTATTGGCCATTGATTGCGGGCGTCGTTGCTGAAAACCCACCTTCACCGCCCTGTCCGCACAACTGGTTTTGCACGGCAAATCGGAGAAAGTCCGCTTTCACACCGCACCACCAAGCCCCTGTAGCGCGTCGAGACATGCACGTTCAAGGTGGCCGCGATCGCGCCCGGCTTGCTCCCGTCGTTCCGCAACCGTAGCGCCAGGGCGAGCTGATCGCGGGCGGACGGCCTCGGCCTTGGCGGCGGCGCGGTCGGTGCTGGTCCGCTGATGGATCAATCGCATGTTCGAACTCGGGCGACCGATAGGGTACGCGTCGCATGAAATTCGGCAGCAAACGACGCAATTCACGCCACAAAGTATCCTTGCAACAAGCCACTCTAGGTTGATATGTCCCGCTCCATGGACACCTCGGCCTGGAGGCTTTCGACGTCACGGAAGATCGAGGCGACGGCGAGCACACGCCCATTGCGCTTGAAGCGCAGGAGGCAGTCCCTGGCCGCAATGTCGCCCTCGATCGCGAGTTCGTCCCAATTCTCCCCATGGCCGACATAGTTGATCGGAATGTCGTAGTGCTGGCTCCAGAAGAAGGGGACGCCACTGAATTTCTCGCGGTGACCAAGCATGTTAAGCGCCGCCGCCTGCCCCTGGCGCTCGGCAACGACCCAATGTTCGACACGAATGTTCTCGCCGCTGTGTGGATCTGGCCAGCGCGCAATGTCGCCGGCCGCGAAGATCCCGGGCGCGCTGGTTTCAAGATGTCCGTTCACGATGACGCCGCGATCAACGTTGAGCCCAGCCCTCTCGGCGATTTCTGTCCGCGGGCGCACCCCGATGCCGGCGACTACGAGATCGGCCTCGAGCGTGCCACCGCCTTTGAGCTTCACCTGCTTGCCGTCAATGGCGCTCGCCGTATCCTCAAGGTGGAAAACAACACCGTGCTCCTCATGGAGCGAGCGCACGAAGTCGCCCATCTCCGGACCCAGAATTCGCTCCATCGGTCGTGTGTCCGGCGCCACCACATGAACTTCGATGTCACGCGCGCGCAGCGACGCAGCGACTTCAAGCCCGATGAAGCCTGCGCCCAGCACCACCGCCCGGCGCGACGCCCCAGCGCGCTCGATGATTGCTCGGGAGTCGGCGAGCGAGCGCAACGTGAAGACGTGCGTCTGGTCGGCGCCGGGTATAGGGAGGCGGATCGGCTCGGCGCCGGTCGCAAGCAGCAGGCGATCGTACGGGAGCTTGCTCCCATCGGCGAGCGCGACCTCGCGCGAACGCGCATCAATACCGGTGACGTTTGTGTTCAGGCGCAGGTCGATGCGGTTCTTTGAATAGAAGCTGTCCGGACGGAGTGGCACCCAATCCTCGGGCGCTTTGCCGGCTAGGTAGTCCTTGGAAAGATTCGGCCGGTCGACGGGCGCGGCGTCGTCATTGCTCAGCATGACGATGCTGCCCTCATATTGCCCGCGCCGCAGTCCCTCGGCCGCAGCAAAGCCGGCCGCGCCGCCACCGACGATCACGATTCTCTTGGGCGTTTCGCCGGGGGGCTTGCCGACTGGCTTTGGTTTTGGTTGCGCCTGCTTTCCTCGTACGAAGATCTTGCCATCGCGCTGCTCGACCGACCAGCACGCGACAGGGCGCAAAGCCGGGGCGCGCAGGGCTTCCCCCGTCCGCAGGTCGAAGCAGGCGTGATGCCAGGGACACCGGATCGTGTCGTCGACCGCAAGCCCGTCCACGAGCGGGCCATGGTAGTGCGTGCAATGAGCTCCGACCGCAAATATCTCGGTCCCGCGCCGCAGCAATAGAACCTCCTCGCCGCCGAAATGGCCGACCAGCTTGCCACCATCGGCAAGCTCGGCGAGGGCAATCCCCCGCGCGAGATCGGGTCCGCTTGGCTGGGCGTGATCTTGAGCCATCGTCGCCTCCCACGGTGATCTGGGATCGCATTCGTTCTGCCGGTAACAGTCGCATTGTCCGAAACGAACCATAACGCCTATCAGGCGAAGAGCGTTCCCCCTGTTCAGCCACTGATCGTGATAAGCGTTTGACGGAACGGCCTGGGGTTCGGTTCCAACTGGGGCGGGCCGTTAGCCGACGATCTTGACGCACATCGGCGTGCCGATCTCCAGCGCATGTCCGCCACGCCGGCGAGCAACCTCGAGCATCTCTGCTGACACATCTACGCCGACCACGCTTCCCTCCACCGCGACGCGGGCAGTTTCACGAGTGGTTTGCCCAGCACCACAGCCGATATCGAGCACGCGGTCCCGTATTCCAGCATTTGCGGTTGCAGTCATCTGGATTTGTTCGCGCTGCGGCGCAACTTAACCCTTACCGGCTCTCGGCCAGACGGAGGATCAAGATTGCTATAGCTGTTGGGGCGTAGCTGGCCGGAGCAGTGATCGTTGCTTGCTTGTTCAGCCGTCGCTGCGGATTCGTGATAAGATGCCCATCCAATTAGGCCGCAAACTCATAAATTGAGGTACCGCTTTGTGACGAGTTCTGATTCAAGGCTTCTTTTGGAGGCCTGAATGCGCCGTTACGAACTGAGTGACTTTGAATGGAGTGTGATCCAGCCTCATCTGCCGAACAAGGTTCGCGGCGTGGCGCGCGTTGACGACCGCAAGGTTCTGAACGGCATTCTTTGGCGTTTCCGGACCGGATCGCCCTGGGCGGATGTGCCGGATCGATATGGCCCCTACACCACATGCTACAACCGGTTCGTGCGATGGCGCAAAGCCGGGGTCTGGGATCGGCTGCTCGCTGCGGTTTCCAAGGCTTTCGACGGCGAGATCATCATGATCGACTCCTCCTGTGTCCGCGTTCATCAACATGCGGCCACGGCAAAAAAGGGGGCGATGACGATGGTTGCATGGGACGTTCCCGCGGCGGGCTCACGACCAAGATCCACGCGCTCGTCGATGCCGAAGGCCGACCGGTCGATCTCGTCCTGACCGCAGGGCAGGCACATGACGGCAAACCCGCAGTCGCCATGCTCGACGTCCTTCAGCCCGATGCGATCCTGCTCGCAGATCGCGCCTACGACAGCAACGTCATTCGCGACCTGGCGGCGCAGCGAGGCGCATGGGCAAACATCCCGCCGAAGAAAACCCGAACCGGCAGCTTCCCCTTCAGCGCATGGGTCTACAAGCAGCGCAATCTCATCGAGCGATACTTCAACAAACTCAAACACTTCAGAGGCATCGCAACGCGCTACGACAGAGACCCGCTAAACTTCCTCGCAGCAATCAAACTCGCGTCGGTTCGCATCTGGTTGAAAAGTTATGAGTCTGCGGCCTAGTAAGGACCGGATGTCATTTGGATATAGTCAGATGGCGAACTGCACCGGCCTCCACTGATGACAGAAGGGAGGTAGGCACATGAATTGCGAACGCATCGAGGAAACCGTACGTTTGTGGCAAGCAGAACCCGACAAAGCAAAAGGCAAGCCGGCGGTGAAGGCGCGTGCCGAAGGTAGTCAAGCTGCGATGGAACACGGCTCGTTTTCCTGGCGCGCCGACCTACCGGCGCCGCTCGGGGGTGCGAATGAAGCGCCGAGTCCGACCGCGCGATTGTTGAGCGCCCTAGCCGGTTGCGCGGTCGTCTTCATTCGCGACACGCTGGCACCACAGCTTGGTGTCCGCGTTGACGCAATCGAAGCCACGGCGCAGTGCGATACCGACGCGCGAGGGCTGCTCGGGATGGGCGGTGTTGCGCCCGATCTCGGCAACATCGCCTTGTCCATCGTAGTCCAGTCGTCGGAGACTGAAGATGCGATCCGCAAGGTTTACGAGGTCTGGCAGGAGCGCTGCCCCGTCTATCTCGCGCTGACTAAGGCGCTCCCCGTAGCCTCCTCGCTCGAGATCAGGCGGGCGTAAGTCGTCCACCGCGCGTCCTGAGTAATATAAAGCCGCCGTCGGACGCGCTGTGTGGACGCGGATTGAGAGTTTGCGGTGGTCATTGCCGCGCACCAGACGTGCCCGTATTGCAAAAGCCACACGCGGCAACATCGACGTCACGATTAACCTCGTTATCGAGCAGAACCAGATGTCGAACGCCGCTCGCAAGCGGCGTAGTTTGACCCAATCCGGACCTTGCAGCGCCGGATTTCCTTCCCGAAACCGGACGTCGGACCCAATCAGCACTCATGGACCCATTCGCGACCTTGGCCTTGGCGTGACTGAGACCAGCTTCGGGTGGAAGATATCATACCTTCCTCCGATCTGAATGTCGGCAGGGTAAAATCGAATGTCTGATTGCCCGCGCCCCTAGACCCGCCCGTATCGTTCCAAAGCCGCCGCAGGCACGCCGCCACAACTTTCATGGCGTTGCATGGGCCGCCAGTTATGTAAGACTGCAGTGTACGAAAGAGCACTCCGGCGTCTCCACCGCGGAAGTGGGACATGAACATTGAGGAGTGGCTGCGCAGTTTGGGGCTGCAGCAATACGTCACGGCCTTTCGTGAAAACAACGTCGAGGCCGAGGTGTTACTGCGGCTAACGGCCGAGGATCTCAAAGACCTCGGCGTCATTTCCGTAGGGCACCGCCGGAAGCTTCTGGAGGCGATCGCCGAGCTGCGGGAGAGTTCCTCCGTACTTCACGCTGGCGGTGTGAAAGCGCCGACGCAAGTCAGCCAACTCGCGTCGGCACCGCCGACGCCGACTGGCGCCGAGCGCCGGCAGCTGACCGTGATGTTCGCTGATCTCGTCGGCTCTACAGCGATTTCGGCCCAGCTCGATCCCGAGGAGATGAGTGAGGTCATTCGAGAATATCAGAATTGTTGTGCCGGTGAGATTACCCGCTTTGAAGGCCATATTGCCAAATTCATGGGCGATGGCGTGCTGGCATATTTCGGCTGGCCACAAGCGCATGAGGACGAGGCGGAACGCGCAGTGCGGGCCGGCCTCGCAACGGTCGAGGCCGTCTGCAGCCTCAGGCCGAAACATGATCTGTCGCTGGGGGTCCGCATCGGCATCGCAACCGGTGAGGTGGTGGTAGGAGAGCTTATCGGGGCCGGCGAGGCGCAGGAGAGGTCGGTCGTCGGCCAGACGCCCAATCTGGCGGCACGGCTGCAATCACTCGCCGAGCCGAACGCCGTGGTGATCAGCCGCAGCACGCGTCGCCTGATCGGCGGTCTGTTCGACCTTGCCGACCTCGGCTCACATCATGTCAAGGGCTTCGCCAAGCCAGTACGCGCGTGGCGCGTGATCGGCGAAAGCCAAGCCGAGAGCCGCTTCGAGGCGCTGCACCCAGCCGCACTTACGCCGCTTGTCGGCCGCGAGGAAGAGTTGGCCCTGCTGGAGCGCCGGTGGGATGAGGCTCGGGATGGCGAAGGCCAGGTGGTCTTGCTCTCCGGGGAGCCGGGGATTGGCAAGTCACGCCTCACGCGCGCCCTGCAGGAGCGGTTGGGCGAGGGGACCTACACGCGCATCATCCATTTCTGCTCACCTTACCACACGAACAGCGCCCTTTACCCGATTATCGAGCATCTGCAGCGCGCAGCCGGGTTCGGCCGCGACGACGGCTATGTGCAGAAGATCGCAAAGTTGGAGGAACTGCTGACGCTCTCAACCGAGAATGTTCACGAATTCGCGCCCCTTTTTGCGGCACTGCTGTCGATTCCAACCGGCGGGCGCTACCCGCCGCTCGATCTCGCGCCAGAACAGCAGATGTCAAAGACGCTGGACGCGCTCGTGGCTCAGGTCGTCGGTTTGGCGCAGCGGCGGCCGGTGCTGGAGCTGTTCGAGGACGTGCACTGGATCGACCCGACATCGCTGGAACTCCTGGAGCGGCTCATCGAGCGTGTTCGGAGCCTGCGTGTGCTGCTGGTAATCACGTTCCGGCCCGAGTTCAAGACTTCCTGGATTGGTCACCCGCATGTCACGTCTCTCACCTTGAACCGCCTCAGCCGCAAGTCCGGGATTGTAATGGTTGATCGGTTGACCGCAGGCAAGACGTTGCCGACAGAGGTGCTGAAGCAGATCGTGGCGAAGACGGACGGAATTCCTTTGTTCGTCGAGGAGCTGACGAAGAGCGTCCTAGAATCCGGGTTGCTGCGTGAGGAGGATAAAAGCTACGTTCTGGCCGGCCCGCTGCCGCCACTGGCAATACCGGAAACCCTTCAAGACTCGCTTACGGCACGTCTCGATCGCTTGATGCCGGTCAAGGAGGTGGCGCAAATCGGGGCTGCCATCGGGCGGGAATTTTCCTACGAACTGCTCGCGCTATTGGCTCCCCTTCGCCAGAACCAACTCTACGAGGCGCTGGCACGGCTCGAGGAAACGGAGCTGGTGTTCCGACGCGGTACGCCACCGCACGCCACTTTCACATTTAAGCATGCCCTGGTCCAAGATGCCGCGTATGACGGCCTGCTCCGCAGCAAAAGGCAGCAGATACATGGAGCCATCGCACGGGCCATAGAAGAGCACTTCCCCGAAACGGCGAGGGACCAGCCGGAGGTGCTCGCACACCATTATGGGAAGGCCGGCCTCGCAGAGCAGGCGATCGGCTACTGGTTGAAAGCCGGGCAGCAGGCGGCAGAGCTCTCCGCTAATACAGAGGCGATCGGCCATCTGAGAAACGGCCTGGAAGTTCTGAAGTCAGTACCCGAATCGCGCCGTCGAGACGAACTTGAGCTGGAACTGCAGGCCACTATTGGCACGCCGCTCATGGCAACCAAAGGCTACGCAGCTCCAGAAACCGGTGCCGCCTACGCGAGAGCGCACGAGCTTTGTGACGGGTTGAACTGCAGTGAGAACCAGCTCTTTCCGATCCTCTACGGTCAATGGGCCTACCACATCGTCGGCGGCGAATGGTTAAAGGGGCACCAGCTCGCAAAGGACTTTCTGGGTCACGCCGAACGCAATGCCGATCGGGCCATGGAGCTCGTCGGACATAGGATTCTCGGACTTTCGCTTGCGCTGCATCGTGGAGATTTGCGGGCTGGCCGAGAGCAAATCGAGCAGGCGCTTGCGCTTTACCACCCAGGGCAAGACCGGTTCCTCGCATTCCGCTTCGGACAGGATCAGAGGATAGCGGGCCTCGCATTTCTGTCCCTTATCTTGTGGCTGAGCGGGTTTCCGGACCGAGCGTCGCAAGCCATCGACCGCGCGATGGAGGCAGTTGAAGAGATCAATCACCTTAACAGCCGAGGCTACGCACTGGTCTGGGGGGCTGCGACGCTGGCTCATCTCTGTGGGGATGCACCTGCCGTTCAGCGGTACGCGGACGCCGTGATATCCTTATCCGAGGAGAATGGGCTACAATTGTGGCTAGCCCACGGAAAGATTTTCCGGGGTTGGGCATCGGGTGCACAGGGCTCGCCATCGGAGAGCGTTCCAGAAATCGCTCAGGGCATTGCGGACTGCCTCGCAACGCGAGCACGACGGGATGCGCCCTATCTCTTGAGTTTGCTGGCTGAGACCCTGCATGCTGCTGGCAAGGTCGACGAAGCTCTACAGGCGCTCAGCGAGGCACTGGCGTTTGTGGCGGAGACTGGGGAACGCTGGTGGGAGGCCGAGCTCCATCGGTTAAAGGGGGAGTTGCTGCTCTCGCTTGAAATCCCGGACGCATTGGAGGCCGAAGAGTGTTACCGTTCGGCGATGGCGATCGCTCAACGTCAAGGCGCGAAGATGCTTGAGCTACGCGCTGCGACAAGCCTAGCCCGCCTCTGGCGGGACCAGGGCAAGTACATGGAAGCTCATGAGCTTCTTGCACCGGTTTATGGCTGGTTCAATGAGGGCTTCGGCACTTCGGATCTCAATGAAGCGAGATTGTTACTCGAGACAGTGGCGGGCGGAAATCGATCCGCTTAGGGCCAAGGCTTGGCGGCATTGTCTCAGGCGCGCCTCCGGATCAATCGCGACCCAGCCCAAGAATGCTGCGAAAACGAGGCACACGGCGAAAGCCATCACCTTTTTGCGGCGACAATCGCGAAACCCGCCGAGCACCACGGATGATCCCGGCCAGTATGTGGGGTTTTGGAGAATGGCCGGATCACGAAAATGGAGGTGCGAGCTAGTGCCGGTTCCGTGGCCGAACTCGGCAATGCGCCGGTCTGGCTTGTCGCGAGACCCATCAGCGCGCTGTCGGCTGCCTATCCCTTCATTCTGTAAGGCTGGAATCCGGGTGGGTGGATTCTGCTTTCGCTCCTCAGCTTCCGCGGCTGCCTCGGCGATGAGCCGGCGGACCTAATCGATGGAAACGCCCATCTTTTTGGCTAGGTTGCTGATTGCTTCCTCGGATAAGTCCGTTAAGGCTTTCAGCGGCGCTGTCCTTAGCTGGCCTTTGCGGGTTCCATGCTGAAAGCCCATGGCCTCTCACCCGTTGCCGGCTCATAAAAATCCCGAAGAATTTTGGAACCAAATCGATTTGCGTACCATTGCAGACAATAAACACGTACCATTGCAGACAATAAACACAGGTCAAAATCGACCGCCATGGCCAACGCCAGTCTCCTATTGCGCGCCATCCAACTCGCAGAAAGCGGGGAGCACATAGGCTGCCCGACGATTGAAAGAGCCTTGGTTGCCGAAGGCTTTCACGATGCGATGGAGCTTTTCAGGGACGATCACCTGCGCGCGGGTCTCCGAGCCATCTGCAGGCGGCACTGGGGTCGGAGTGGCAAGGGAGCAGACAACGACAACTCGGTCGTGTCGAACTTTGACTTGAACGATACTGGCGAGGCGCCAACCTCCGACCCACAGCCTGGCCGAACCTAGCGTTTAGCCGGCCAAGAGGTGTGATCAGAGATCCGACAACCCGCAAGAGCGTCCTTTCCCGCAATGCCTTGGTAGTCGCAGATTCCGCCGGCGTGCTCCCAACGGCCGGCAAAACGGAATGCATTGGTTTCAAGGGCGTCCATGGGCACTTCGCGAGATTGCTCCCAGCGGTTGTCGGTGCTAAATTTCGCAGAAGCTGCCGCACTGATGTGTCCGAGTGCGCCGCCTGCCGCCGCTGATGTGTTCTTGGAGTGGCCTAAAGAGGTGGCAGGGGTTGGAGACCGGGACGATGAGCTTGACGCGCCGCGATGTGTTGATCGCCGGGAGTGTGGGGTTTGCCGGGGTAGCGCTCTTCTCGCCGCGGAGCGCGCGTGCGAACGATGAAGCGCTGGATCTCGTCAAGCAGCTCACCGGACGGTCGGCCACGGCGTCGGATCGCCTTCACCTGATAATGCCGACGGACTTCCCGACCGGCTACACCGTGCCCATGAGTCTTTACATCGACAGCCCCATGACCGAGGCCGATAATGTGAGGCAGATGCGCGTGTTCGCGCCGCGGAACCCGATCATCGAAGTGGCCAGTTTCCACTTCGTCCCGCAACGCAGTCTGCCCCGCGTGTCGACACGCATCCGGCTTGCCAAACCGCAACACGTCGTCGCTGTCGCTGAAATGAACGACGGCGTCTTGCTGATGACCACGACGTGGGTCCGTGTCGCCACGGATGGCTGTGCCTGAGATCGGAGAGAGACAGTGACCACCCCGACACCACGCGTGATCGTGCCAAATGCTGCGGCGAAGGGGGAGATTTTTCAGGTCAAGACCATCATCAGCCATGAGATGGAAACGGGGCTACGCCATGATGATCAAGGCAATGAAATCCCGCGCAAGATCATCAACAAGTTTGTCTGCCGCTACAACGAAACCGTGGTGTTCAGTGTCGATCTTCACGAGGCGATTTCGGCCAACCCGTTCTTCGAATTTTCCTTGCGCGCGACGGAGAGCGGCCGGCTCGAGTTTGCATGGGAAGAAGACGGCGGTGCCATTTATACGTTGTCGCACCAGTTCACGGTCGGTTGAGGTGGCGACGCAATCGAGCTGCGCGGCGTGACAAGTTGAGTGGGAGCGTGACCGCAAAACTGCGAAACAGACGGGTATTCAGCACGCGCCCCGTCGCGAGATCTGCGATTGCCACGGCCCTCGTGCTGCTCTTCAGCCAATCCGGCGCGGCGGTGGGCGCCGATCAAGGCGCTCAACTCGCCGCGACCTGTGCGTCCTGCCATCGCCTCGATGGCCACGACAAAGGCATTCCCCCCATCATCGGGCTCGGCGAGCAGAGGCTCTCCAGCGCCCTGCTTGCCTACCGGGGGAGCGAGAGTCCAAATCACATCATGCACGCTATCGCGCTGTCGCTCAGCGACGAGGAGATCGCGAGCGTCGCGCGCTATGTCGCAGCGCAGGGAAAGTAACCTGCCATGAAATCCTGGACGCGTCGCGAGTTCGGCTGCTTAACGGGAGCAGCGTTGCTGACGGCGCTGCGTCCGCGGATGGCACTAGGCAAGGCCAAGGCGCGTGTCGTCGTGATCGGCGGCGGCATCGGCGGCGCAACGGCCGCCAAATATCTCGCCGCCAGCGGCCCGACTATCGACGTGACCCTGGTCGAACCGCGGCGGAGCTACACGACCTGTTTCTTCAGCAATCTCTATCTCGCTGGGCTGCGCCCGTTCGAATCGCTCACCCATGGTTATGAAGCGCTGGCAAAACAATATGGTATCACCGTCGTTCATGAATCCGCCGAAGCGATCGACCCAGCGACGAAAACCGTTGCGCTGAACAACGGTTCAAAGCTCAGCTACGATCGTCTCATTGTTGCTCCGGGCATCGCATTCAGGGATGGCGCGCTTGAGGGCTATGACGAAGCGGCGATGGAGATCATGCCGCACGCCTGGAATGCAGGGCAGCAAACCAGGCTGTTGCGCCAGCAACTGGAAAGCATGGAGGACGGCGGGCTGTTCGTGCTCGTTGCTCCGCCGAATCCGTTTCGCTGCCCGCCCGCCCCCTACGAGCGCGCTTCGCTCGTCGCATTCTATTTCCAGCGCCGCAAACCCAAGGCCAAAATTCTGATCCTGGATGCGAAAGACAGCTTCAACGCGCAGGACCTGTTCCAGGACGCTTGGAACCGCCACTATCCGGGAATGATCGAATGGCTACCGGCCCAGTTCACCGGCGGGGTCACGGCGATCGACTCGAAGACCCGGTCGGTGATCACCGCGGGAGTACCATTCAAGGCCGCGGTGGCCAATGTCATCCCGGCGCAAATGGCCGGGCGCCTGGCGCAGCAGGCAGGGCTCGCCAATCAGTCGGGCTGGTGCCCGGTCGATCCGGTCACCTTCGAATCGGCGCTGCAGCCGGGCGTCCATCTGGTCGGCGACGCGATCATCGGCGGGGATATGCCGAAATCCGCCTTCTGCGCCAACAGCCAGGCCAAAGCCTGCGCCTTTGCCATCGCGGCCGATCTCACCGGATCAGCGCGTTTCCCGGCGCATTTGTTCAATACCTGCTACACCTATCTCGCCCCCGACGATGCGTTCAGCAACGCCATCAGCTTCAAGCCCGTCGACGGGAAGCTCAAGAGCGTCATCAGCTTCGTCAGCAAGGTCGAGGAAAGCTCCGAGGTCCGTCGGCAGGCTGCGCGCACGGCGGAAGGTTGGTATGACGCCTTCACGCACGACGTGTTTGGCTGAAACGAAACTCAACTCCGCTCGACGGCCGCGCCGGCCATTGCGGAAATGCCGGCGCCGGACACCTGTCTCACCAATGTGAGCCGATCGCAGATAGTTCGTTCTCAGCTATCTTTCGCCGAGCGTTGCCGATGGTCGCAACTAATCCGAACCAAATCCGCGATGAACTCGCCCCATGACTGGATAATCTCAAGCCGTTACACCTATGCGGCGGCTTTCATGTCGAGATCGATCCGGTGGGTGAGATCGAGATCGAAGGCGCCGCAGGGATTGATGTGAGCGTAGATCAGCGGCGTGAGCCCGCGATAGTCCTCAGGCGCCATGCGCGCCGACCAGGTTGGCTCTGTCAGCACGTTTTGCATCATCAAGGTGTTGACGTAGACAAGCGCATTCTGCAGCAGATGCAGCGCCAGAACCGAGATCAGGTGCAGCATAAGCTCGTCCTGCACACGCGGCATTTCCAAGGATGCAGCTGACAATTGCGGTCGGTTTCCGCAATCGTCGGAGCCGAAGCCCGACGGGTATCGACTATCCGCCGGGCGAGCCACCCTTTCAGTGGTGATGGGCGGAAACGCTCTTGATGTATTCGGACACCTGTTCGATCGGCGCCGATTGACCGACGTCGCCCACGCTGAGGATGCCGACCATCCGCATACTCTTGTTGATCACCGGCAACCTGCGGATTTTCAGTTCCTCCATGTGCCGTACGGCCTTGGCCAGATCGTCGTCTTCGCGGCAGCAGTGAATGCCGGCAGTCATGACATCGCGCGCCGTCGCGGTACGGCTGTCGAAACTATCCTCCGCCACACCGTTGCAGACGATGTCGCGGTCGGTCACCATTCCGACCAGCCGGTCGTTCTCTCCGATGGGAATCGAGCCGATATCCTGGTCTCGCATCAATTTTGCTAGTTCGGTGACAGGGGTTTCGGGGCCGACCCAGTCGACGCCCTTGTGCATTGCGTCTTTGACTTTCATAGCGGACCTCCCTTGCTGGTTGCCTCCCGCTGTGTTTCATCTTACCGCGGATGGGGTTTGGCTGCCAGAGGTCGTCGTCCAGGCCCACTTTCTGGAAGCATGTGGAAGCCGCGCCGACACTGAACTGGTGCTGAGCATCGACGAGTTCGCTGAGGGCGCAAGATCCGAGCCCCCTCCTTCACTCGCTTCTCTTCGCGGTCGGCGCGAGACCGCCGGATAGTGGGGTCAGGAAGGCGAGGGGTCTCAATCTGTTTCACGACCTTGTGTGCTTGCAGCGCCAGACGCCGGGCTCCCAATGAGATCGCCTCGCCCATCGTCTCCGCTCAGGCTGTGGACCCCGAGTTGCCGACCAGAGTATTGGCGCGCCGCTATAGAGATGTTAGATGTTTGTTCGCCAAAAGTCGCATAAAGGAGCTGTGTGGAACTCGTCGGCGGTCGTGTACGCAGTTCCCCATCAATTGCAGCCCACCCCAAAGCGGCCGTTACTCCGTTGCTGTAGATGAGTCCAGAAGGGGCGGAACTGCGCCTTTCGAAACCCAAAGCTGAAGACCGTTCGCCAGACGGACCATCGTCAAAGTCGCACAACGGCGCGATGTGGGACCGGTGCGAGGCCCTATGCAGCCCCTCAAAGTCCGCCGCAGGCCGGCAACTTCTATCCGACCACTTCGAAGCACTCAATCGTCAACCCAAGCCGCTAACCTGAAGCGCTTCGCCTGAAAGGAAACGTCGGGCGTCATCGCCTGAAGACGTAAATCGCGCCTCCGGCATCGTCGGAGACGAGGACGGAACCGTCCGGCGCTTCCTTGACATCCACGGGCCGGCCGACGCCCGTGAGGAAGGTCGTCGCCGAGACCGGGCGGCCGCCCTGGAAGCGCACGCGCACGACCTGACGCCCGACTGGGACCGACCTGTTCCAACTGCCGTGCTCGGCGACCAGAGCGTCGCCCAAGGCTGCGGAAGAAATGGATTCCCAAGGTTGCAACATGCGCCTGAAAGTCGAACACGGGCAGAATCTGCCGCGCTGGCGGTTGCGCATCCTCGAACCCATTGAGCCGGATTCGGCCTCCGAAATAGGGAAAGCCATAAAAGCCGCCCGGCCGAAGTGCGTTCAGCTCGTCCGGCGGAATATCGTCGCCCATTCGGTCGGCGCCGTTGTCAGTGAAGAACATGGTGCCGCCGCGCCAGTCGAAGCCGACCGAATTGCGAACGCCCCAAGCGACGCGCCGGAGATCGGACCCGTCCTGGCGCATGCTGACGATCGTGCCTTGCAGTCCGCGCGGCAGACAAATGTTGCAAGGCGAGCCTAACGAGACATAGAGCCGGGAATCGGGGCCGACGCCGATATAGCGAAGACTGTGGGCTCCCGAATTCGGCAGCCCCCGGCGAATGTCGCGCCTGTCGCTCAGAGCGCCCCCCGGCCCGATGTCGAACGCGGTCACGCGGTCCCTCGAAGCTACGAATAAACGACCGCGTGAGCATGCGACTCCATTCGGAGCGGAAAATCCGGAGGCGACCCGCCGGGCGCGGCCGCCGGACAGCGGCACCGCGTAGACCGAGGAACCTTTGGTTCCGACGAACAGTACGTCGCCGCAGACCGCCATTTCGCGCGCGGCGGGAACGCGGGCGAGAAGCTCAGCCCGCGCGGGTCCGAGCGCGAGAACCACGCCAGAGGCGGCCGCCGCGACCGACGCGAGAGCGAGAAGTCCGATTCTAGTGGAGAGAAATCCGGCTTTAGGGGAAGAGACGTCCATCGGCGCCCTCCGAATCTTACTTGGGGGAATTGGAGCGGCTTATTCTCGTTTCAAGGCCGAGCCCAAGCCTCACCGCCCTGGAGGGCGGAGGTTCGCGCCGTCGCGTCATTGATGACGATGATCTCGATCTGGTCGGCGAAGCCGCGGTCGTCGCGCCAGTAATTGGCGAACTTCTCGCCGCCGAGGCGGCCGGTTGGTGAAATTCAGCAGTGATTGCTAAGGCAAAAACGCATGGTGCGGCGCACAAAAATGTTGCAATGCACTACAAATGCCGTAACGTCAGTCTCCTAATGAACGAGACGGCTGTTGTGAAAGGCCGTCCACCAAAAAGGATGGAAACTATGGCCAAAACCTCCGACAACACTGCTGAAATCATCGAGAACGTCGAATTCCCGACTTTTGACGCCTCCAAGGCTACCGACCAGTTCCGCGCTGTCGCTGAGAAGGGCGTCGAGCAGTCGAAAGAAGCTTATGCGAAATTTGCGTCGGGCACCGAGACGACCCAGAAGGCTCTGCAGTCGAGCTTCGAAATCGCCAAGACCGCGGGCAACGAACTGTCGCTGAAGACAATTGCCGCATTGCGAGCCAATGCCGAAGCCGGCTTCTCGCACCTCGAAGCCCTGGTTGCGGTGAAGTCGCCCTCCGAGTTCATCGAACTGCAGACTGCCTTCTTGCGCAAGCAGATCGAAAAGACCGTCGAGCAGGCCAAGGAGTTTCAGGTCATGACGACCAAGGCCGCCGAAGATGTATCCAAGCCGATCAAGGACGTCTACGAGAAAGCGATGAAGGATCTCAAGGCCGCCTGATTGCTCGGGGCGATCGCCGTCGCTTTCATTCTGGCCTTAACGGTGCGGGGGTAGGGGCGGCTGAAAGTCTGGGCAATCTCAATCGCGGAACCGTTCGGGGAACCGATGATCGCGAGCAACTCGTCCGGCGCGCTTAGCTTTGAGAGAGCGAAGTAGAGTTCTTGGGCGATCGCCAGCTTGGTGGCGTCGTCGGCGGGCGGCGCCAGGCGCGTCTCAAAAACCTTTCGGCGGAATGAACAAACAAATCGTTCGCTTGGTTTTGATACCTGCGCACCAATGCGTCACGCCATCGGGACTATCCTTGATGCGCGTATCGGCGTAGCCAATCACTTCGCCAGTGGCGCGGATGATGTAGCCGCGTGGCCCTTCGCCGATTGCCTTATCCGAAACAGCCTGACAATCATCGCCGCCGCAGCACGAGGGCGGATAGGCCCATCCAAACGGTGCGCGTCTGTCGGCATGGCTTGGTGACGGTGCGTGTCAATGAGCAAGCCGCCTGCGGCGACGAGAATTGATGCAATCAGGTAGCCAGCAGGGCGGAAGTGGGGGATTGGTCGCGCTTGCCAACAAGATGGCGCGAATCGTCTGGGCGCTGCTCATGAAGCAGGAGAGTTACCAAGCTCCGACCGCAGTCATGGCATAAGCCGGACGGGTCTGGGGCCGTCGGCCATGACGGCAGCACTTACTTGACTGTGACTGTCTAAAAATAAGCTCCAAACACCCTCTCAGGCTATATCCTTCAGCGTGTCCAGCGGCCCTTTCAGTGCAGACCTGGGCTGGATCAACTCTGGCGCAATCAGGAAGGTCTGCGGTACCGTCGGCGGTTCATCGATCAGCTCGAACGCCTTCGTGATCATCGCCTCAACATCCTGCCGCACCATGATTACAGGGAAGGGCAGGAAGGAGCCGAATGGGTCATAGTCGTAGCAACCGACGACGAGCTCGCTAAACATTTCCGCCGGCCGGCCCGCCATGAAACGCAGCAGACCTTCCATATTGATCGACGAATTGATGAACAGCGCGCGCGGCAGCTTGCCATGGCGTTGGTAAAACGCCTCGAAGGCACGCAAAGTTATATCAGGCGAATACCCGGAGGACTGCACACCGTCTTCAGGGTCGGCGCCCAGCAGTGCCTTTTTGGTCGCATGGAAAGCGGCAATGCGTTCGCGGCTGGCGTGGTCGTTGCGGCCGCCGAACAGAAACAGCTCGTCCGGCCGCAGAGGATCGTCATTGCCGAAGTGGTGGATGATTGCTTCCGTCAGCATCCGCGCGCCCTCATAATTGTCGCTGATCACCGAATGTGCCTTCGCTCCCGGGAGGTCGATGTTGATATGCCTCAGCCCCGCCGACTCGCAGACCTCGTGCACGCCGTCCGGATCGGTGGCGCCGACGATGAAGAGCTGGTCGATTGAATAAGAGATCAGCGTCTCCGCGGTCCGCCGTTCTTCTTCCGGGTCGCGGCTGGCGCTAACCACGACCGGGCATTGACCGCGGCTGCGCACGTGCCCCTCAAACGTCTGCGCCATGGAGGAGAAGTAGCGATTGTCGTGGACGGGCAGCATCAGGCCGACCAGGCCCGATCGCGAGCGTCGCAAGCCGCGCGCCTGCAGATTGGTGGTGTACTGGTGGAGTTCGGCGAGGCCGAGAATTGTTTGCGCCGTACTTTCCTTGATGCGGCGCTTGCGCCAGGTGCCGTTCAGCACGGCGCTCACGGTCGACGGCGAACTGCCCGACAGCACGGACAGGTCATAGATCGTCGCCTTCTTCTTGACCTGCTGATCCATCGGGCCCCTCCGGCGCGTCTTTTTAGAGCAGTATCCCGCTTGACGAGAGCTTCTCGATGCACAATAGTTTCTGCACCATCGATTGTGCAAGCGCAAATCGTCAGTGGACGATCGATGGGGAAGTGCCCGTCTTTTCGGGGAGGTTTCTAACTGCCGCCGTCGCTCGACGGCTCGAGTGTGTTCCCACTAGGAACGTTATGGGAGGAGTACAGATGAAAAAGCTCATGATCGCGGCGCTTGCCGCGACCCTTATGCTTGGCGGATCATTCGCTGTGCTAGCACAGCAGGCCGGCAAGGTCGGCGTCGTCGTAAAGATCGGCGGCATTCCGTGGTTCAACGCTATGGAGGCGGGTATCAAGGAGCGCGGCCAAGAGCTCGGCGTCGACGCATTCATGGTCGGCCCGACCAGCGCCGATCCGGCACTGCAAGTTCGCGCCATCGAGGATCTGATCGCGCAGGGCGTCAAGGTCATCGGTGTGGTGCCGAACGATGCGAAAGTGCTTGAGCCAGTGCTGCAGAAGGCCAAGGACGCCGGCATCATCGTCATCACGCATGAATCGCCTGGCCAGAAGGGCGCCGACTGGGATTTCGAACTCGCCTCCGCGACCGGCTTCGGCGAGGCTCACGCCAAGCTCTTGGCGGAGAAGATGGGCGGCGAGGGTGAATATGCAGTATTCGTCGGCTCGCTGACGGTGCCGCTGCACAATGCCTGGGCCGATGCGGCAATCGAGTATCTGAAGAAGAACCATCCGGACATGAAGCTTGTCGGCGAACGTTATGGCGTCGCCGAGGATGTGGACAAGAGCCGCAGCACTGCGCTTGACCTGATTTCCGCAAATCCCGGCTTGAAGGGCTTCCTCGCCTTCGGCAGCCAAGGCCCGATCGGCGCGGGCCGCGCAATCGAAGAGCGCCGGAAGGTGGGCGAGATATTCGTGCTCGGCCCATTCTCGCCAGGCCAGGGCCAGAAGCTCATCAAGAGCGACGCGATCTCCGGCGGCTTCATGTGGAATCCGAAGCAGGCGGGCGAGGTTTTCGTCACGCTGGCCGACCATCTCATGAAGGGCAACGAGATCAAGGATGGCGACACGATCGAAGGACTAGGGACAGTTAAGCCCGACTTCGAAAACCGTAACATCATCGTCGATCAGCTGGTCCCAATCAACAAGGATACTGTGGACGATCTCGCGGCGATGGGCCTGTAAAGCATCCCAAGGCTATGGCAGCCGGGTTGGCCTCGAGCCGGCCCGGCTGAGGATTTGGCAACGCGATTGGGTCCAGGGTTTCAACTCGATGGCTGATCAGGCACTCGATGGCGCCGCGTCACGGCCGCTTCTGTCGCTCCGCAACATCAACATGACGTTCGGCGGCGTGAAGGCGCTGAAGAATGTCAGCTTTGAGGTGCTACCGGGCGAGGTGCATTGCCTCGCCGGCGAGAACGGCTCCGGCAAGAGCACGCTGATCAAGGTCATTACAGGCGTGTACAAGCCCGAGGCGGGCGCCGTGATCGACTATGACGGCCAGAGCTACTCCCAAATGTCGCCGGTAACGGCGCAGGCCGGCGGGATTCAGGTCATCTGGCAGGACCTCGCCCTGTTTCCCGAGATGACTGTCGCCGAGAACATCGCGTTCCAGACCGTCATCGGCCGCTGGCCGCGGCCGGTGAACTATGCCGAAATGCGCCGCGTCGCAACCAACGCCTTGAAACGTCTTGGTGTTACACTCGATGTCGATCTCGCGCTCCACCATTTTCCCATCGCACAGCGGCAGATCGTAGCAATTGCGCGCGCGCTCGTCGGCGAGGCGAAACTCGTCTTCATGGACGAGCCGACGGCGTCGCTCACCCAATCCGAAACCGACTATCTGCTGGACATTGTGCGCAATCTGTCAGCGTCGGGCGTTGCCGTTGTGTTCGTCAGTCACCGCCTGGCGGAGGTTCTCGAAATCTCCAGCCGCGTGACCGTGTTGCGCGACGGCGTCCTGGTTGGCGTCTATCCAACCAAAGGCCTGACCCAATCGCGCATCACCGAACTGATGACAGGCAAGACCTTCGACTATTCCGTCCTGCACCGGGATTTAGGCCCCAGCCCGGTCATGCTTGAGGTTAAGGGGTTGTCGCGGCCTGGCGAATTCGAGGACGTGTCCTTGACGGTCCGGCGCGGCGAGACGCTCGGCATCACGGGGTTACTCGGGGCAGGGCGCACCGAGCTGGCGCTGACGTTGTTTGGCATGCGCAAGCCGAAGTCGGGCTCTGTCGTCCTGGATGGCAAACCCGTTCGCTTCGGTTCCAATCGTGACGCGATCGCCGCCGGCGTCGCCTATCTTTCGGAAGACCGGCTGTCGCTCGGTCTCATTCAGCCCCAGGAAATCGCCGACAACATGGTCATCGCGTCGCTGGACAAGATCCTTTCGGGCGGTTTCATTTCTAGCGATCGCAAGCGATCTCTGGTCAATCGCTGGATAAGGGATCTCGGCGTCAAGATCGGAAAGCAGGACGACGCGATCTCGACCCTGTCAGGGGAAATCAGCAACGTGTCGCCATTGCAAAATGGCTGGCGACCGATCCGAAGCTGCTTATCCTCGACGCACCGACGGTCGGTGTCGATGTCGGGGCGCGCGCCGGCATTTTCGACATCGTTTCCAAGCTGGCGGACAGCGGCCTGGCTATTATCCTGATCTCGGACGAGGTGCCTGAAGTCTATTTCAACGCGGACCGTGTGCTGCACATGGCTCAGGGGCGCATTGTCGGCGAATATGCACCGGGCGCTACGACCCTCCAGGCGATCGAGGAGGCGGTCTATGCGTAGGTTTGTCCGCTCCCACGCAACGGAACTGGCTTTGCTCGCCGTTATCGCAGTCATCTGCGTCTTCCTCTCGTTTGCGACAGACCGGTTCTTCACCCTCGGCAACGCGTTTGACCTTCTGAACACCAGCTCGGTCAACATCATCTTCGCCGTCGGCCTGCTCGTTGTGCTGATTGCCGGCGGCATTGACATCTCCTTCGCGGTTGCTGCCTCCGTTGTGCAATATCTGACGGCCACCGTCCTCGGCTGGATCGGCGGCGGGAATTGGATTGTCGGCCTCATCATCGCTGGCGCATTGGGCGTCGCGTTGGGCTGCATCAACGCCTTCCTGATCCACGGGTTCAGGATCATCTCGATCGTCGCCACGATTTCGACCTTCAACATTTTCTTCGGCTTGCTGATGTTCTTCACGGGCGGCGTGTCGATCTACAATCTGCCGGACTGGCTCACCACCCGCGTCGTGCTGTTCGAGCGAGAGATGGCTGACGGCACCTGGGCGGAGATCACCCTGCCTGTCCTCATTATGGCCATATGCGTGTTCGCTACCTGGGCGTTGATCACGCGCACCACCACTGGTCGCCAACTCTACGCATTCGGCGACAATCCGGAAGGCGCGCGCCGCTTCGGCATCAATATCGGTGCCATGCAATTTATCGCCTTCGGCTGGCTTGGCCTGATGGCGGGCATCGCCGGTCTCGTCCAAGCGCACTACGCGCAGGAAGTGGTGCCGAACGCCCTTTATGGGCGCGAACTCGACGTCCTGGCAGCCGTGGTCCTTGGCGGTGCGCGGCTCGGCGGCGGCAAAGGCAGCGTGCTCGGCTGCATTCTGGGCGTTCTGTTGGTCTCGATCACCCAGAACGGACTCAATTTGATGGGTGTGTCGCCTTTCGCGTTCAAGATGATCGTCGGCGCCATCATTCTTGCCGCCATCACCCTGTCGAACACCAGCATCGAACGCCTTCTGCCGTTCCTGAAAAGCCGACGAGTGCCTTCATGACGGTTTTGATTGAACGCGTCCGCAACGCGCTCGGCCCCGAACTGGCAGGTCCGCTTGCCGCGTTTGTGGCGGTCATGGTCGTGTTCGGCTTTGCTGCGCCGAACTTTCTTTCCCGTGCCACCTTTGGATCCGTCGCCTTCCAGCTGCCGGAACTCGGCCTCCTCACACTTGCCATGCTGCTGCCGATCCTGACCGGCGGCCTGAACCTGGCCATCACCTTCACGGCCAACATGGCCGGCCTGACGCTGGCTTGGGTACTGCAAAGTCAGGGAGGCGTCGACGCGAGCATCGGCGCCTTTGTCCTTGGCTCGGTCCTTGCCATTGCGGTCGGAGCACTGAGTGGGCTGATCATGGGGCTCGTCATCGCCTACACCAAGGCTCACCCCATCCTGGTCTCGCTGTCAATGATGATCTTCCTGCGCGGTCTCGGCGAATTCCTGACGCGCGGCGGCGACGTGTCCGGCATTCCCGGCTTCCTCGCCCTGATCGGCTACGGTTCGATTTTTGGCATCCCGGTGCCGTTGCTCATTTTCCTCGCTTGCGTGCTGATCTGGCACGTCTTGCTGACGCGCATGAAGCTAGGCTTCAACACCTACATGATCGGCTCCAACATCGAGGCCACGCGCTATTCCGGCATCAACACGCGCAAGGTGCAGGTTCTCGTCTACACATTGTCCGGCGCGATGTGCGCGGTCGCTGGCATCATCATGCTGGCGCGCTTCAATTCGGTGCGTGTCGGCCACGGCGAGTCTTACCTGCTGATCACCGTGCTTGCCTGCTTTCTTGGCGGGGTCAATCCATTCGGCGGCTTCGGTCGGGTGATCCCGGTCTTCGTTGCGCTGGTCGTGCTCCAGCTTCTGTCCTCGGGACTCAATCTGGTGGGCGCAAACCAGCATCTTGCGACGGCGGTCTGGGGCATCCTGATGATCACAGTGATGATCCTGCGCTGGCTTGCCGGGCGCCTCAAATTCCTAAACACAAACAGAGGGTGAGTTAGATGCATGGTTTTGGGGTCCACACCTCGATGTGGACGATGGACTGGGACCGACCCGGCGCGGAGAAGGCAATCGCGGCTTCGGTCAAATACGGGATGGACTTTATCGAGATCGCGCTTCTGAACGCGCCGGCGGTCGATGCCGCGCATACACGCGCCTTGCTCAAAAAGCACAATCTTCCTGCCGTTTGCTCGCTTGGCTTGCCGGAGCACGCCTGGGCCTCGGTGCGGCCGGATGCCGCCATCGAACATCTCGAAGTGGCGATCGACAAGACTGCGGAAATGGGCGCGCTGGCGCTTTCCGGCGTGATTTTCGGCGGTATCGGCGAACGCACCGGCGTGCCACCCACCGAGAAGGAATACGACAACATCGCGCATGTGCTGACCGTCGCCGCCAAGCACGCCAAGAAGCGCGGCATAGAGCTCGGAATCGAGGCGGTGAACCGCTACGAGAACCATTTGATCAACACCGGCGCGCAGGCCGTCTGGATGGTGGAGAAAGTCGGGGCCGACAACATCTTTGTTCATCTCGACACCTACCATATGAACATCGAGGAGAAGGGGGCCGCCAATGGCATTCTGGCCGCCCGCGACCACCTGAAGTATATCCACTTGTCTGAGAGCGATCGCGGCACACCAGGCACAGGCAACTGCCCTTGGGACGAGATCTACGCGACCTTGGCGGCGATCGGCTTTAAGGGCGGACTTGCCATGGAAAGCTTCATCAACATGCCGCCGGAAGTCTCCTACGGTCTCTCAGTCTGGCGGCCAGTCGCGAAGGATGAGGCCGAAGTGATGGGCAATGGCTTGCCGTTCCTGCGCAACAAAGCTCACCAATATGGTCTGATCTGACACAATGGATGACGGGCAGAAGGTGGACGGCGCGAGGATCGCCGTCCTCGATGTCGGCAAGACCAACATAAAGCTCTCCGCGATGACGTTCGACGGCATGCTCGCGGAGAGCCTCTCTGTCCGCAACGAAGTGCGGCCCGGTCCACCTTGGCGGCAGCACGATCTTGATGGCATTAGCGACTGGCTGTTCGGCTCGCTCGCCACTTTGTGCCGACATCATCCGCTGGAAAAGGTGGTCGGCACCGGACATGGCTCCGCAGGGGTTCTGGTGAACGCAGATCCCGACGACACTTGCGCCCTACCGATGATTGACTACGAGCAGGACCTGCCGCCTGCAATTCGCGATGGCTACGCGCCGCTTTCGGGCGATTTCTTCGATCGCGGCAGCTCGATCATGCTGAAGGCCGCCCACCAGGCGCGCCAGCTGTACTGGATGCAGCAGGTTGATCCGGAGCGCGTCGCTCAGGCTCGTTGGTACCTGGGCTTGCCTCAATATTGGGCCTGGCGGCTGTCGGGCGTGCCATCGGCCGAAACGACGATGCTCTCGGCGCAATCACATCTATGGAACAACGTGCGCAAGCAGTGGTCGCCCATTGTGGCGGGGCAGGGATGGAAGCGCCTCATGCCACCATTCCATTCGGCCTGGGAGACGCTGGGGCCAATCCGGCAGGATCTGGCGCGCCGGCACGGCATACCGGAAAAAATATCTGTTCTGACCGGCGGCCACGACAGCAGCCTGAACCTCTACCGCTACCAGGCGGCAGGCATGCACGACGCCTGCGTGATCTCTACCGGAACCTGGATTGTCGGAATGTGCGCGACGACACCTCTCGACCAACTCGATGAAAATCGCGGAATGGTGCTGAACAGCGACGTGACAGGCCGCCCGGTCGGCGGCATTTTGACCATGGGCGGACGAGAGTTCAGTCATGTGGCAGGGCAGGGGCAAGAAGGAAATGCAGCCGACGCTGCGCTGGTCAGTTTGTTGATTGAGCGCGGCACCTTCGCATTGCCGTCGTTCGGCGACGATGACGGCCTCTTTCCCGGCAGCGCTGGGCGCGGCCGGTTTGAAGGGCCGCCTGCAGAAACCCCTGCAGAGCGCAAGGCGCTCGCGGTGCTCTACGCCGCGCTGCTGACCGTGGAATGTATCGATGCGCTGAACGAAAACGAGCTAGTTTCATTGGATGGCACCTTCCTGCGAGACCCGCTCTACGCCACGCTGGTTGCCGCGCTGCGGCCAAACGCCGAAACGGTTTACAACCTCGACTCCTATGGCACCGCTTCGGGTGCGGCGCTACTTGGCGAACATGGAGCTCGTGACACACCGGCTCCGATAGCGCTCAGCCTGCCGGCCGCCTTTGCCGGCGATCGTGAGGCGCTCGCGGCCTATGCACAGCGGTGGCGCGAACTGGTCAAGCGAAACAACTTCAACAGGACAAGACGAGCAAAAGGAACGATGGATGACTGATGACACCGCTCTGCGCCGCGAGATGGTGGATGTTTGCCGCCGGATGAACTCCAGCGGTATCAACCAGGGCAATGCCGGCAACCTGTCGGTGCGCTCCAGCGACGGTTTCCTGATCACGCCCTCGTCGCTGCCCTACGAAACAATGACGCCCGAAGACATCGTCGAGGTGGGCTTTGACGGCACCTATGTCGGCCGACGGCCCTCCTCGGAGTGGCGCTTTCACCGTGACATTTTGAGGGAGCGGCAGGAGATCAACGTCGTACTGCATTGCCACTCGCTCTACGCGACGACGCTGGCGTGCCATCACAAGACGATTCCGAGCTTCCACTATATGACAGGAGTGGCGGGCGGTACGACCATCCGCTGCGCGGGCTACGCAACCTTTGGCACGCAGGCCTTGTCCGACAATGCCTTGGTTGCACTCAAGGATCGCCTCGCCTGCCTGCTCGGCCAGCACGGGCAGATTTCGCTCGGCAAGACGCTGGAAGCGGCGTTGTGGCTGGCGATCGAGGTCGAAACCCTGTCTCGCATGTATGTCCAGGCGCTTACCCTTGGCGAGCCGCCGGTCCTTTCCGACGAGGAGATGGCGCGGGTGATCGAGCAGATGAAGAAGATGAGCTATGGCCAAGCGCCGGATGCGGATGGAACGAACGATTTGGCGCGGCCGCGCGGTGCTGCGGGCTAAGCGGTTCGCCTCTTGATTGAATCCAAGAGGGAGCAAATCAGATTCGATGTGTTGCTGGTGGAGGTCGGCAGGAATGCCAAAGCCTATTCCATGGATTTGCGGGAGAGGGCGATGGCGAGCTCCAGTCCAAAAAAGATTATTGAAGATCGCCTGTTCGCAGCGCGATCCCCGGCCCAACCCCTCGGTCTGATTCTGCAACGGAGCGTCGACGATCGGGCAGGGCGCGTCAAACTGCAGATGCGCTTTTCGCCTGATGGAGGCGTCACGATCGGCGTCGACGATGACCGGCTCGCAAACGTTTTTCGGTAAGTTGGCAACGGGTTAGAGCCCGCCTAGCTGCAGTCAATATTCGGCGCTTGTTCACACAACAGAACTAGGGGCGGCCGAAAAGTCATTCATGCCCGCACTTCGGCTTCGTTTCCGGATCGATCGCGTCGAGGAATGCGGTCACGACGTCGCTTCCTTGGCGCGGCCGGCAACCGGCCATCACGGCGACTGAAAAGCCAATGAGCGAGGATACCGGGTGTTGACTCGTGGAACTGGCGCGTAGGTTCATAACCAAGGTCGGGCACAGGAATAGCGCCAGGCGCAGAACGTCGCGCCAGTCGGCCGGCAGCATGCCGCGCGAAGCGAGCATCGCCATGAGTGGCCGCCACAGAGTCATTGCTTTTACCTCGAGCAGGCCAAGCCGGATGCGGCTCGGCGCCCAGTCGGTCGAGACGGTGAGCACGCCTTCCTCGTAAGCGGCCTCAGCGCGATACCGCGCAGCCGCCTCCATGGGATCGTAGAGCCACAGTGGATGGGCCAAAATGTTATGGAAGGTCGCCTTCACCTCCGCTAGCAGCGACGGCACATGGCTGCCGGCGAAGGCGGGATCGAAGAATGAAAGTGATGGTTTACCGTTAGATTCAGAGTACCAGACATTGGCGTTGTGAGCATCGCCGTGCGCCGTCACTCCGCCGGCGTCCGCCAGCCTTGCGGGCCGCAGCCGCTCGGCCGCCGTCTCGAACAGCTCGCCGACCGACTTCGTGTAGGCGAGACCGTTGACGACAAAGCGTGCCTTCGAAAATTCGTTCCAGTCCAGCTCGACCCCAGGCAAACGAAAGCGGCGGCCCACATAGAAATCGGCAAGCCGGCCGCCCGGGACCATCTGCGTCGCGGGGTCGACCAGCCGGTCGTGGAACAGGCGATGGATCGGCTCGGCCGCAACCTCCGCTACGGTGACGGAATGCAGCGTACGGCGATACACATCGAGCAGCTTTTCCGACAGGTCTCGCTCGGCCTGCAGCGCAGCGCTCTCGGCACCGAGGTCCGGTGCGAGGTCGAGCCCGCGCAGCACGTCGGAAAAGCGCGGATCGCTTCGCCGCCGATATACGAGGATCTGCTCGCCCGACATCACCGAGATGTGCACTGGGTGGTCCACCGGCAGCCCCGCCCTGGTGAGGATGTCGGCGCGATAGTATTCTCCGCTCATCGCCTCCTCGCCCTCCTCCTGATGGAACTTGAAGAAGAAGGCTTCGCTGTCGGCGTTGAAGAAGCCGTTGAGCGAGTTGAGGCTGTAGCGGTCGCGGTTGATCGTCACGTCCTGTGCGTCGAGCCCGAACAGGTCATGCAGAAGCTCCGCCAGCGCCTGCTGCGCGGCGTGCGTGTCGGTCAGCGCAAGGCGCCTGATCTCAGCGGTGCGGCTGCGTTCCCTACCGGCACTGCCTCCCCGGCTTTGTTGCTTGTCCCGGCTCATGCGGCGGGCGAGGGCGTGTAGCGGCTGCCCAGCGAATAACGGCTGCCGACATAGGTGAGCTTGTTGACGGTAGCTACCGCCGCGCCCGACCAGGTGCGCCGATGAAGGAGCAGGCAGGGGTCGCCGGGCCGGATCATCAAACGGAGGGCGACCACGTCGTCAGCAGCAACGGCCGAGATCACGTGCTCCACCTCCGTCAGCGGCGTCGCCCGCTGCAGATAGTCGTAGGTGGTGGTCGCGACGAAATTTTGCCGGTGGTAGTCCGGTGCGAGAGCCGGATTGACGAAGCGCTCCTCAAGCTGGACGGGTACATCGTCCTCGAAATGCACGATAATCGAATGGGCGACCGTTTTGCGGCGCGAGAACTCGAAGGCGACGACGAGGTCTATCGCCGGGTTGCGGATCTTTTCGACGACGAGGACCTCGGCCCTATGGCGTCCGCCGCGCGCGGCTATCTCGCCGGCTATGTTCCTGATTTCGATGAGGGCAGATTGCGGTTTCGGCGGCGCCACGAAGGTACCTACGCCCTGGATGCGCAGGAGGTGGCCTTCCGAGGTCAGTTCCCTCAGCGCACGGTGGACGGTCATCCGCGAGACGCCGAGCGTGTCGACCAGCTCGTTTTCGGAAGGCAGCCTCCGGTCCTTCGGCCATTTGCCGCTGCTGATGTGGGCGATCACGTAGTCCTTGACCTTTTCGTAGAGCGGCCCGGCGGTTTCGGGAAGCTTGATCATGGTCTCGTCTCCATTCGGACGATGGTCTTTAGGCCGCCGCCCGCGCCTGCGATCAGGCGCTGGTACGCGGCGGGAATGTCGTCGATCGCGATCTCCTCACCCACGAAGCGCGACAGCGCCGGAGCGAGATCACCGAGCATCGCGACGGCCGGCGCAAGCTCGTCGGCGAAGGCGTGGCAGCCGACAAGCGCTATCTCGCGTTCGACCAGGAGGTTGGGGTCGAGGTCGAGGCGGTCATGCGAAATGCCGACTAGCGCAAGCGTGCCACCGCCGGCCATGAGATCGAGCAGCCCCGCCATCACCAGCACGCTTCCGGTCGCGTCGATGGCATGGCGCAGGTTGAGATCGCCGGGCAGGGCGTCGAGGGCGACGACGCTCGCGCCGGTCACCTCGGCCACAAGATCCGCACGCGCCGCGTTGCGGTCGGCGACGAGGACCGGTCCCTCGCCGAGCCGCGACAGGAGCAGTGCAGCGAGCCCGCCGATCGGACCGCAACCGGCGACAAGCACCGGCGCCTTGGCCGGCGCCGACAGCCGCCGCAACGCGTGCAGGGCGACCGCCAGCGGCTCCGCCATCGCGGCGATTGCGGGATCGAGCGCCGGATCGTAGCGCAAGAGCAGCCGTGCCGGTAGCTCCGCCTCATCCGCGAAGCCGCCGTCGCAGACCTCGCCGACAAAACCGAGCTTGGAGCAGACATTATGCCGGCCGGCGCGGCAGGCGGGGCATTCCCCGCACCAGAAACGCGAATCGGCGACGACGCGGTCGCCGGGGGCAAGCTGGGAAACGCCGGCGCCCACGGCTGTGACTTCGCCGGCGAACTCATGCCCGACGATACTCGGCGCACGACTGATCCACTGACCGGTGCGGAAGTTATGGAGGTCGGAGCCGCAGATACCCGCGGCCGTCACCCTGAGCCGCACCCAGCCAGGCCCTGGTTCGCCGGGAGACGGCACATCCTCGACCCGCAAATCGCCCGCCGCATGAAGTCTGGCAGCCTTCATCGTCCGCTACCGCACTAGATATCGATCGCGCACATCGGAGACAGCGTGTTCATGCGAGGAGAAGCCTTCATAGCGGGCAAGCGTACGAGCATGGCGCGCGAATTCCGGATAGGCTGCGGCCGTCACATAGCCGATGGAAGAGCGCTTGACGAAATCTGTGACCGAGAGCGGTCCGCAGGTGCGCGCCCAGCGGCTGGTCGGCAGGACGGCGTTGGGGCCTAGCCCGAAATTGCCGATCGAAACCGGCGTGTACGGCCCCATCAGGATCTCGGCAGCTTCGGTGATGTGGCCAAGGTGTGCGAAGGGGTCGGTGGAGAGGATCTCCAGGTGCTCGGGTGCGTAGTCGTTGATGAAGCGGTAGCTCTCCTGGCTCGACGCCGTCAGCACGATGCCGCCACAGGCACCGGTCAGCACCGCCGTGGAGAACGCTACCCGCTGCTCGGTCATGCGCGCCCAGTGCTCGGGCAGGGCGGCCAGTGCCTCTTCCGCCACGCGGCGGCTGTGGGTCACCAGATAGGCCGATGAGTCCGGCCCGTGCTCCGCCTCAATGAGGAGGTCGAGCGCGGCCAACCCGCCATGCACGCTGTCATCGGCGAGGATGATCGCTTCGGACGGACCGGCGGGAAGGCCCGGATCGATGACCCCGGCAAGCAGCCGCTTGGCCGCAACCACCCAGGGGCTGCCTGGCCCGACGATCTTGAGCGCGGCCTTGATCGTTTCCGTGCCATAGGCGACCGCGGCGACCGCCTGCGCGCCGCCGCATTTGTAGACCGTTTCGACGCCGGCAAGGCGCGCCGCAACCAGTGTGGCTGCGTCCACCGAGCCATCAGGCGCTGGCGGCGTGACGATGGCAAGCTCCGGGACGCCCGCCACCACTGCGGGCACTGCGGTCATCATTGTGACGGAAGGGAACGCCCCCTTGCCGCGCGGCACATAGAGCGCCACGGAGCGGATCGGCGTGAAGCGGTCCCCGGCATAGGCGCCGGGACGCATTTCCTTGAGCCACATCGCTTCCGGCTTCTGCTCTTCGTGAAAATGGCGGATATTGTCGATGCCGAAGCGAATGGCGGCGACTACGTCCTCATCCACCATGCCGAAGGCGGCATCGAACTCGGCGGGGCTAACCTTGAGTCGCGTGGCATCGAGATCTGCCTTGTCAAAGTCGCGGGCGAAGCGAACGAGCGCGGCATCGCCTTCTGTTCGGACCGCCTCGATGATCGGTGCGGCCTTCTCCATAAAGCCAGAGAGATCGGTCTCGGAGCGCCGCATTAATGCCGCTCGACTGGCGGCGTCGAGTTGGCTCAGGTCGTGGAACGATACGTTTGGCATAGGATTTCCTTTGCGGCCCCGCGGGCCGGTATTCCTCATTTTGATTTCAGGAAGATGTCGAGCCCGACCAGCCTGTCGAGCAGGAACACGGCGAGGGCCGAGCAGGCGATGAAGACCACGGAGATCGCGGCGAGATCCGGCGTGATGATCGAGCGAATGGAGTTGTAGATCAGCACCGGCAGCGTGACGATACGCGCATCGACGAGCAGCAGGCTGACCAGGAATTCGTTGAGCGCAAGGATGAACATCAGCAGCGAGCCGGTGATCACCCCTGGCATAACCGCCGGCAAGGTGACGGAGAAGAACACCTGGAGCGGCGGCGCGCCACAGTTGGCGGCGGCCAGTTCCAGGTCTGGGTCAAATCCGGTGGCACTCGCCGTGACCGCCCAGATCATGAAAGGAAGATTGATGACGCAGCAGGCGATTCCGACCGGCCAGAGCTGGCCGAGAATGCCGGCGTTGCCGAAGATCAGCATGAGACCGATGCCCGAACCGATCAGCGGGATGGTGAAGGGCAGCAGCAGATAGATCTGGATCGTCTTTTCGAAACGCACAGCAAATTTCGCCAGCGCGATGCCGGCCAGCGTGCCCACTGGAATGGCAACGATTGTACAGACCGTCGCAACTTGGAGCGTGCGCAGGAAAGCATTGCGCAGGTCGGACGCCTGTGAAATACGCGCGTACCATCGCAGCGACAGCCCATCCGGCGGAAACGTGATGATGTTGCCGCCGGTGAAGGAGGCGCCGAGCACCACGATCGTCGGCGCCGAAAGCGTCACCAGGGCGATCGTCACCAGCGTCCACAAAACAACCGATTTGCTGCGCGAGCCGCTCACGCCCGGGACCTCCCCATGGCAAGCGTTCCGGCTCCGAACAGCACGAAAACAAGGCCGACAAGGATTGACCCGAGCGCGACCAGCATAAGCGCCAGCGTCGCGCCGAGGCCCTGGTCGGAGGTTCGGAAGAACTGGTCGTAGATGGCGTTGGCGATAAAGTCCTGCGAGCCGCCGCCAAGGATCGCGGGGACTGCGAAATCGGTGAGCGAAAGCGTCAGCACCACCACGCCGGCGCCGATGAAGCCTGGGCGAGCGAGTGGCAACACGACATGGATGAAGGTGCGAACCCAGTTCGCGCCGAGCGATCCAGCGGCCGCCTCCAGCTCTTCGGGAATGGCGGTGAGTGCCGGCGCCAGCATCAGTACGGCGAAGGGCAGCATGTATTGGACGAGGCCGAACAGCACGGCGGGATAGTTGTAGATGAGCCGCATCGGGGCGACCCCGACAAGGCCGAGTGCCTCGTTCACCATGCCCTGGTTGCCGAGAATGATAAGCCAGCCATAGGCACGCACCACCTGGCCAATGAAGAAGGGCATGAACAGTGCAATCAGCAGGAACTTGCGCAATCCTGGCGAACGCGTGCGCACCATCAAATAGGCGTAGGGAAAGGCAAAGACGAGCGTCACCGCGGTGACGATCAGGGCGGCAATGAGGCTGCGCTGCGCGACAACGAGGAATAGTGGCTCGGTCAGTGCGCGGCGGAAATTGGTGATGGAATAGTCGTCGGAGAACTGGAACGTGGTGGTATCGAGCGTGCGCAGGCTCGCATCCGCGATCTGGATGAGACCAAGCACCAGCAGCCCGACAAGCAGCACCGCCGGAAACAGCATCAGATAGGGCGTAGCGCGCCGGAACCGCGCCGGCCAGATAGCGGCGGCAATGCCTTCCAGCGCATCCATGATGCGCCATTTCAGAGGATAGGCTGTCCTGGCTGCCCGCATGAAAAATCCGTCTTTGACGTGAAGGAGCCGGTGCCGCGCCAGCGCAGCACCGGCCGACCGGCGTCAGCCCTGCATGATCGCCTTGAACTTGGAAAACCACTCGCTCTCATTCTCGACCTGGATCTTCGACGAGATACGGATGAGGCGCTTAAAATCCGCTTCGGTGGTCGGATAGGACGGATCGCCCACCAGATCCTTCGGTGGCGTGAGGCCCGGCACCACGCCCGGCAAGCCAAGCCCATCCAGCCAGACCTGCTGGGCTTCCTTGGTCAGCGCATGGTTGATGTACTGCTTGGCCCAGTAGAGTTCGTTTTCCGGCAGGCCCTTGGGAATCCACAAGCCGTCCGTGTCGAATTTCGCACCCTCTTCCGGCACGACCCATTCGATTTTGACGCCGTTCTTGCGTGCCTCTCGCGCGTTGGTCGAGATGGTGCAGGCGGCATCGATCTCGCCGTTCTGGAACCAGGTGGTGAAGTCGGGATCTTCGCCGAGCAGCGGCTGCTGCGCCTTCATCTTGGTGATGAAATCCCAAGCCGGCTGCATGTTGCCGGGTATGTCCTCCAGCTTGCCACCACCGGCGACCTGGGCTGGGAAATGGAAGCCGATGCCGTCATTGTAAAAGGCAAGCCGGCCTTTGAACTTGGGGTCGAGCAGGTCTTTCCAGGACTTCGGCGGTCCGTCCGGGAATGCCGCAGGCCGATAGGCCAGCACATAGACATAGCCGTAGGTATTGACGATCGGGAAGCCTTCCAGTCCGGCCGGCTTCGCAAGGTCCGTCACATTGGCCAGGTTCGGCAGGTCGGACAGGTCTTCCGTTACGCCGCGCAGTGCCGACTTCGTGGCATTGGTGGTGGTGTCCCAGTTGATGTGGATCGGCGGGACCCGGTTCTGCGCCACGGCCGCCCAGACCTTGGGCTGGATCTCGTTGTCTTCAGTCAGGTCGTGACGGACAGCAATCCCCGTCATTTTGGTAAAGCTGTCGGACACACCGGCCTTCAGGCTGTCCACCCAGCTGCCGCCCCAGGCGCGCACGATGATCTCCGCCGGCTTTTCCGGTTCCTGCGCATAGGCACCGCGCAGGCCGAGTGCTGAGGCGCCGCCGAGCGCGGCCGTGGCCCGAAGGAAGGTTCTACGGGAAAGATGGGATAATGTCGGCTTGAAGCGCTTCATCTGCATTCTCCTCTGGGTTTGACCGGTTTCCGGTTCTATCGAAAAACAAGCATGTCCCGGGCATTCCACCCCAGGAACACGCTTTCGCCTATTTCGAACTGCGTGTGCGCGGCGGGATCATGGTCGAAAACGCGAATGACCTCGCCGCCAATTGCGGCGCAGGCTACTTCGTAGACCATGCGCTCGCCTTCGAAGATCGTGTCGGTGACAGTCCCGGCCAGCACGCAATCGAGCTTCGACAGCTGAGCAGCATCGCCGGCGAGACGGATCTGTTCGGCGCGGATCGCTCCCGATGCCTTGTCGCCCTCGGCAGGTGGATTGATCCGATCGCCGATCTTTCCGGCAAGCATCAGATCACCCCGAACGATGGAGACGTCGCCCGCTTCCGATACGGCCCGTACCGTACCGGCAATGAAGTTGGTGACGCCGATGAAATTGGCGACGAAGGCGTTGCGGGGCTGGCGGTAGGTGTGGATCGGCCGTGCCTTCTGCTGAATCTCGCCCTGATCCATGACCACAATGTCGTCGGAAACCACCAGCGCCTCGCGCTGGTCGTGGGTGACGTTGATCGTGGTGACGCCGAGCTCGCGCTGGATGCGGCGGAATTCGAGCTGCATTTCCTCGCGCAGCTTGCGGTCGAGCGCAGCCAGCGGCTCGTCCAGAAGCAGCAAGTCGGGCTCAAACACCAGCGCGCGGGCAATCGCGACGCGCTGCTGCTGCCCACCGGAAAGTTCGTGAATGCGCCTGCCGCCATGGCCCCCCAACCGCACCAGCGCCAGATATTGCTCGACGCGGTCGGGAATGGTGCGTGCGTCGCGCCGACGCATCTTCAGCGGGAAGGCGACGTTCTCGGCCGCCGTCATATGTGGAAACAACGCAAGCCTCTGAAAGACCATGCCGATCGACCGCTTGTGCGGGGGCACCGCGCTCACCGCTTCGCCGTTGATGAAGATCTCGCCGCTGCTCGGGGTCTGGAACCCGGCGATCATTCGCAGGAGCGTTGTCTTGCCGGAACCCGAAGGTCCCAGAATGGTGAGGAACCGGCCCTTCGGCAGGTCGAACGACGCATTCTTGACAGCATGAACCCCATCGAAGTCCATCCCGACATTGCGGACCGTGACTGCGATTTCCCTGCCACCTTCCGCTTCGTGCGAAGCTACGGCCTGGAGAGGCTCCTGCATTGTGGTTCCCCTTTTTGTCGCTGGCCGCATGCAAGAACGTCCAGCGTGTGGGTGGTATATACAACCATATACAAGCGGGGTCTACACGGTCCGCCCGTTGCATCGCCTCTTAGTATCGCTCAGATGGACGCGAGGTAGCCGCCGTCGACCGGGAGGCAATGGCCGGTCACATAGGCGGATGCCCCGCTTGCCAGGAACACAACAGCTCCGGCCAAATCCTGCATCGTGCCGAAGCGCCGCTGCGGGATCTTGGCCAACATCGCCGTCTGCCAGTCAGGATCTTGATAGAAGACATCCGTCATCGCCGTATGAAAATAACCCGGAGCGATGGCGTTGACGCGGATGCCGAGCGGAGCCCATTCCGCTGCCAGCGCGCGCGTCATGCCCAAAAGCCCAGACTTGGACGAGCCGTAAGGTACTGCGGTCGGAATGCCGACATAGGAGGTCAGCGAGCAAAGATTGATGATCGCGCCACCGCTCTTGTCGGCAGCCATCCGCCGCGCCGCGGCCTGCGCACAGAAGAAGGCGCCCTTCAGATTGGTCGATATGATGCGGTCCCACACTGCCTCGTCGACATCGAGCGAGGGCTGGACTTTCTCATAGCCGGCGTTGTTGACCAGAATGTCGAGTCCGCCAAAGGCGTCGGCAATCTCATCAACCACGACGCGGATACGGTCAATGTCGAGGACGTCGAGAGACCGGCAAAGCGACTTCCGTCCGGTAGCGCCTATCCGGTCCGCCGTCTCGCGAAGGGAATTTTCGTCGCGTGCGGTCACCGCGACGTCGGCTCCAACCGCGGCGAGCGCCTCCGCTATAGCCTGGCCGATGCCGCGGCTGGCGCCCGTCACCAGCGCCTTTTTTCCCGTCAGATCGAACAAGGGAGCGGCGTCCATGCCGTCGCGGTTCCTGCATTCCCGAAATTTGCATGCGGTCGGATTGGAAGCGAACACCAGTTGCGGCCGCTTGTCTATCACATCTTGCGTTGCTGCCGGCCGTTATCGCCGCCGGCCGTTTCTTGCCCGCTTTGAGCAACTCCCTCGACCAGCTCCCGAACGCCAGATTGGTGGTGACGATGATCGACGGCAAGTCATCGTCACCAATGATGGCGGCATCTTCGATTTCTCGGCGCTGTGCTCCGACGTCGTCACGCGCGGGAGCGCCTGATCTTCGTTGCTTCGATCTCGTCCACCTCGGCCCCATCGTCTCCGCCAGACCCTTCTGGAATGCGCCACAAAAAATGTTTTGAGGCATCGAGCCTGCAGATTGAGCGCCAGCAAGGATAGGGAAGCGTCCGCAGGTGCGCACAGAGTTGCGATCGACGTGGGGTCAAGGTGCGTAGGATGCGGTCTGCAACTCAACCCTGGAGGATGGCGCATAAATTCCGGTGAAATAGAAGGATCGCGATCGGCAGCGGTGTTGACTGTCAATCGCCGTGGGGCCTCCGCGCCGATCGGCACGATTGGCCATTGAAATCTCAGTGACGGTCGGGGTCACGCTATGGCGCCGCTTCACTGCTACGCGCGCTACTGGACTGCCCGGCCCAATGCTTATACGGCCCAAATTGACAGTCACCGCTTGCAAATCGGTCGCCGCTGTCTTTTGCTTACACGGGGCTCGCCCCTTGACTGCTCGAACGGTTGGCGAATGGGATGAATAAAATCGATCAGCGACGGCAAGACTCTGAGGCGGGCGCCATAGTGAATGCCGCGCGGCTTGGAACGCGGCTACGCCTCGCTCGCCAGACGCGTGGCTTGACGCTGAAGACGCTGGCAACGGCCGCGAACTGTTCTGAAAGTCTGCTGTCCAAGATCGAGAACGGCAGGGCTTCACCGTCCCTACCAATGCTGCACCGCTTGGTCGAAGTTCTGGACACCAATATTGGCTGGATGTTCGAGGACGTGAACGACGACGAGGAGATCGTGTTCCGAGCAGGCAAACGGCCGCTGATCGCGCTCGACGCACTGAGGCGAGGCGAAGGCATCTCGCTCGAACGCATCATTCCCTATTCGCCGGGCCACCTGCTGCAGTGCAATATCCATCACATTGAGAGAGACGGCGAGAGCGAAGGTCCTATCCATCATGTCGGCGAGGAGGTGGGTTATGTGCTCACGGGACGCATCGAGCTCATCGTCGACGGGAAAAGTCACAAGCTCGCCACCGGCGATGCATTCGTGTTCAGATCCGAGCTGCCGCATCACTACCGCAATATCGGCGACGAGCGAGCCAGCATTTTTTGGGTCAATACGCCGGCAACTTTCTAAACGCTCCGGTCCATTCAAACCCGTTGACAAGCATTCAAGTCTCTTGAATTATCCTTCCGTGCCGTTAGCGCCAACGTGGCCAGCCAAGAGTTGGTCTGCAAAACTAGGGGAACCGAAATGCATCTGTTTAAACGTCTCGCCAGCTGCGCCGCCGCCATCGCCATGAGCTCAACGGTCATGGGTTCGGCGCTCGCCGACACGTTCGCTCTTGTCAACATCAACCAGCAGGCCCTGTTCTTCAACCAGATCAACGATGGCGCCCAGAAGGCAGCCGATGCCGCGGGCGTCAAGCTGGTCATCTTCAATGCCAATAACGTGCCGAGCGCACAAAATAACGCGATCGAGAACTATATCACCCAGAAAGTTGATGGCATCATTCTGGTTGCCATCGATGTGAACGGCGTCAAGCCCGCCATTACGGCCGCAAAGGCCGCCGGCATCCCCGTCATCGCCATAGACGCCCAGATACCTGAAGGCGACAACGTCGCGTTTGTCGGTGTGGACAACACCAAGGCCGGTGAAGAGATCGGCAAGTTCTATGTCGAGTATGTGAAGTCCCAAATGGGCGGCACAGCTAAAGTTGGCGTCGTCGGCGCGCTCAATTCATTCATACAGAACCAGCGGCTCGATGGCTTCAAGAAAGCGGTGGCCGACAGCGGGCTTTCGGTGACTTTCCTCGACACTGTTGACGGACAAAACGTCCAGGAAGTCGCGCTGAGCGCCGCCGAGAACCTGATGACGGCCAACCCGGACATGTCGACGCTCTACGCCACGGGCGAGCCGGCTCTGCTCGGTGCCGTTTCGGCCGTAAGCAGCCAAGGCCGTACCGGTGACGTTAAAGTCTTCGGATGGGATTTGACCAAGCAGGCGATCCAAGGCATCGACGAGGGCTGGGTGACGGCGGTCGTGCAGCAAGATCCGGCTGGTGAAGGCAAGGCAGCGGTCGAGGCGCTGGTCAAGCTCAAGAAGGGGGAGACCGTCGAGCCCATCATCAACATTCCGGTCACGATCGTCACCAAGGAGAATGTCGAGCAATACCGCGCGATGTTCCAGTAACTGCTTCGCTAGGTGATCCGCGGCGCTGGATAGCGATGCCGCGGACGCTTCCAATCTCGGATCTCCAGATGAGCAATGGCGAAACCTATCGCGTCCGGATGACGGGCATTTCAAAACGCTACAACGCCATCCAGACGCTGGACGACGTATCCCTCAGGCTGAAGCCAGGCGAAGTTCTGGGGCTCGTCGGCGATAATGGCGCGGGCAAGTCGACCTTGAGCAAGGTTCTGTCGGGGGCGGTGATCCCGGACTCCGGCACGATTGAGATCGATGGGACGCCCGTGTCCTTTGTTTCGCCGGCTGATGCGCGCGCGGCGCGCGTCGAAATGGTCTATCAGGACCTGTCGCTCTGCGACACGGTCGATGTGGCCGGCAATCTCTTTCTCGGTCGCGAGCCACGCCGGCGCGTTGCGGGCATTTCCTTTCTCGACAAAAAGCGCATGCACGCGCAAACGCGCGAGATGCTTGATCGTCTGGGGATTGTAATCGCCGACACCCGGCTCAAGGTCGAAAACCTGTCCGGCGGGCAGCGCCAGTCGATCGCGATCGGCCGCGCCGCATCCTTCGAGCCGTCCGTGCTGATCATGGACGAACCGACGGCAGCGCTTGCCGTTGCCGAAGTGGAGGCGGTGCTGGACCTGATCCGCACTCTGAGCGCGCGCGGCGTCAGTGTCATCCTGATTACACACCGCCTGCAGGACCTGTTTCTCGTCTGCGACCGCATTCAGGTCATGTATGAGGGGCGCAACGTCGCCGAGCGGCTCATCGGCGAAACCAACATCGAGGACGTGGTCAACTTGATCGTGGGCCGCAAGTTCAACGCCCGTTCCGCCAAGAGCGGACATCGGGATGGAGCGCAGGCATGAGCGGCGCAACGTCGGTCCACTCCGCCCAGACCCAAAGGGTGCGCAAAAACACGTGGCGAGACGCAGTGCTCGCCAATGGCAGCGTCGTATCAATTGCGCTGTTCTTCCTCGTCGTCAGCGTCGTCTTCTCGGTGGCGACGGACGCCTTTCTGACCACCCCGAACCTGCTCAACATCCTTCGTCAATCTGCCCCGCTGCTGATCGTCGCCGCAGCGATGACCTTCGTTATCACGACGGGCGGCATCGATCTCTCTGTTGGTTCGGTCTTAGCGTTGGTGGCGACGCTGTCGGCGACACTGCTGCAACTGGATTTGCCGTGGCCGCTGGTCATCCTGGTCATGCTGGCGCTGGGTGGGTTGCTCGGAGCAGTGCAGGGCTACTTTGTTGCGTATGAGGGCATCCCGGCCTTCATCGTCACGCTTGCCGGGCTTTCGGTAATCCGTGGTGTGGCGCTATTGATCACCGGCGGCTACTCGATCCCAGTCGATCCGGGAAGCCCTTTCATTGTCATTGGCCGGGCCTGGTTCCTGGGTGTGCCTGTTCCGGCGCTGATAGCGCTGGCGATCCTCGCACTCGCCTATCTGGCCTTCAACGAAACGCCGTTTGGCCGCTACGTGACCGGCATCGGCGCCAACGCGGAAGCGGTACGACGCGCTGGCGTGAACACACGGCTGGCGACACTCTTTGTCTATGTCATTTCCGGGACCGCGGCGGCCCTGGCAGGTATCATCCTCGCGGCACGGCTGGGATCCGGCTCCTCGAATGCCGGGCAGGGCTTCGAACTTGAGGTGATCGCAGCCGTTGTCTTAGGCGGCACCAGCCTCTTTGGAGGCCGCGGGACGATCGTCGGCACAGTGCTAGGCGCACTTACGGTGGCCGTCATCGCCAATGGTCTGATCCTAGCGCATTTGTCGCCATTCCTCACCCCGATCGTGACGGGAACAATCATCCTGATCGCCGTTTTGCTGAATTTTCGCTTGTTCCGCGGCGCCGTGCGGAGCCGCTGAATGTTGGGTGATCTCTTCGACAATGCACCTCCCAAGCGACTGGAGATCGGGGTCGGCACCGGTCATGTGATGACCGTTCTCGGCCCCGTTCCGGTTGAGGAGATGGGCGTCACGCTCATGCACGAGCACATCCTGCTCGACGGCGCGCGAAGCTGGAAATGCCCCTGCCATCCGGATGAGATGGCGATTGCCGAGCTGCCGGTGAACATCGAGATCATCGGCGAATTGCGGATGAACCCTTACGTGAACCGCGACAACGTCTCGCTAGACGACAGTGATCTGGCGCTGTCGGAACTGCGGCGATACCGGGCACTCGGCGGTCACACCGTTGTCGACGCGACCAACATCGGCATCGGCCGCGATCCGAAAAAGCTCGCCCGCATCAGCCGCATGTCCGATTTGAAGATCGTCATGGGCACAGGCTTCTATCTCGAGCACACCCATCCCGATTGGCTGAAGGGAATGGATGTTGAGGCAGTGACCGAGTTTATCGTCAACGATGTCGGCGGCGGCGAAACGCAGCCGCCGATCCTGGCCGGCCTGATCGGCGAGATCGGCGTCAGCAAGGACTTTACATCCGAGGAACGAAAATCGCTGAGAGCTGCCGCGCGAGCCTCACGCATAACCGGCGTGCCGCTGTCGATCCATCTGCCCGGCTGGGAGCGGCTGGGCCACGACGTGCTCGATCTCGTCGAGGCAGAAGGCGCCGATCTTCGCCACACTGTCCTTTGCCACATGAACCCGAGCCATAACGATCTCGACTATCAAAAGAGCCTCGCCGGGCGCGGCGCCTTCCTGGAATACGACATGATCGGCATGGACTACTATTTCGCCGATCAGGACGCGCAATCGCCGTCCGACGAAGAGAACGCGCGCGCGATCACGGCCATCATCGAAGCGGGTTTCTGTGACCGCCTGCTTCTGTCGCAGGATGTGTTCCTGAAGATCATGCTGACCCGCTTCGGCGGCTACGGCTACGGCTACATCCTGAAGCATTTCATACCGCGTCTGAAACGGCATGGCGTCGACCAGCCGGCGATCGATCGCATGCTGGTCGACAATCCAAAAGCCGTTTTCGCGCGACTGAGCTGAGCGGCCAAAACTTACAAGGGAAGTTCATGTCCAAGAAAAAGATTCTTCTTGCCGGCGAATCCTGGGTGTCGACGGCGACCCACATCAAGGGCTTTGATCAGTTTCCAACCGTTACCTACCACACCGGCGCCGACGAATTGCTGAAAGCGCTGAAGGCGACGGATTTCGACGTCACCTTCATGCCAGCGCATGAAGCGCAGCGCGCCTTTCCGCAAACGAGCGAAGCCCTCTCGGCCTATGATGTGGTCATCCTCTCGGACATCGGCGCCAACACGCTGCTGCTGCATCCTGACACCTGGGTCCACTCAAAGACGACGCCGAACCGCTTGCGCCTGCTGCGGGACTATGTACGCGCGGGCGGCGGGCTTTTTGATGTTCGGCGGATACTACAGTTTCCAAGGCTTCAATGGCGGCGCGCGCTACCACAAGACGCCGGTCGAGGATGTGCTGCCGGTGAGCTGCCTTGCGGTTGATGACCGCGTCGAGGTTCCGGAAGGTTTTGCGCCGGTGCTGAAGGGCTCTTCGAGCCATCCGATCCTGCAGGGTCTCGGTTCGGATTGGCCGATCCTCCTGGGGTTCAACGAGGTCATAGTCAAAGAGGGGGGCAGAGGTGTTGGCAACGGTATCGTCGGACTATGGCTCGCTGCCGCTGCTTGTCACCGGCACCTATGGTAAGGGCCGCTCTGTCGCCTGGACATCCGATGTTGGACCGCATTGGCTGCCGCCTGAATTCATAGCCTGGGACGGCTACAAGACCTTGTTCGAGCAGATGCTTGCTTGGGCGGTGGGCGAGAGCTAGGCGATGCACGTTCACGTCGTGGGCAACGCTTGTGCCGATACTACCTTTCGCACTGGGCGATTTCCGAGTGCCGGCGAGACATTGAATGCTCTCACCCACAGCGATGGGCTCGGCGGCAAGGGCGCGAACCAGGCGGTCGCGGCAGCGCGCACAGGCGCGGCGGTCACGTTCTGGACGGCCCTTGGCAGTGATTATACCGGCTCCTGGATAAGGCAGCGGCTGGGCCAGGAGCTCTCCGACACCCAAGCGACGGAATTCGATCTGCCGAGCGACCGGTCGACCATTGTCGTAGACACAGGCGGCGAAAATATCATCGTCAGCGGCGTTGCCTGTGCCCAGGCCTTTGACCCGATTGCGCAAACCGCCCTGGCGAGCAGGATCGCGCCGGGCGACATCGTCGTCATGCAGGGAAACCTGACGAGCAGCGCGACAAATGCGTGTCTTCAGGTCGCGCGTGAGACAGGCGCGCGAACGGTGCTGAACGCAAGCCCGCTCGACGCCCTAAGTTTGCCAGACATGGGTCTCGCCGATGTTTTGGTCGTGAACCGAGTGGAAGCGAAAGCGCTGACCGGGCAACGAGATATGACAGAAGCGGCAAAATCTCTGGCCGCTAAGGGCGCGACGACAACGGTGATCACGCTTGGCGCGGAAGGATGCCTCGTCCTTGATCGAGATAAGCCGAAGCCAAGTCGCTTGCCGGTCCCGCAGGTTGCGGCGCTCGACACCAGCGGCGCCGGCGACGTTTTCTGCGGATGTCTCGCGGGCGGCCTGGCCAAGGGACTGACAATGATGGGCGCGCTTAGAGTGTCGCTCACGGCGGCGGCAGTCGCGGTAACGCGGCTGGGTACGCTAGCCTCCTGTCCCTCGGCGGACGAAATCGCAGCGCTCATCGATCAACTGAAGCCAAAACGCTCATGACACCCACGCGCCCAATCGGCCAATCGAGCGCCGACACTCTGCTATCGCTTTTCGGGCGGACCAAGGTGGTCATCGGCGTTGTCCATCTGGCTCCCTTGCCCGGTGCCCCGCGTTATGACGGCGAGGCCGTGGAGGCGATTTATCAGCGCGGGCTCGACGATGCGCGCGCCTATCTCCACGGTGGCTGCGACGGCGTGATCATCGAGAACCACGGCGACATCCCCTTTGCCAAGCCGGACGATATAGGACCCGAGACTGCAGCCTATATGGCGGTCGTCGCCGACCGCATCCGACTCGAACTCGGCAAGCCGATCGGCATCAATGTGCTTGCCAATGCGGCGATCCCAGCCTTGGCGGTCGCCAGCGCCGCCGGCGCAGGCTTCGTCCGCGTCAATCAATGGGCCAACGCTTATGTCGCCAATGAAGGATTGATGGAAGGAGAGTCCGGCCGCGCCGCACGCTATCGCGCTCGGCTGCGGGCCAATGGCATCCGCATCTTTGCCGATGCGCATGTAAAGCATGGGGCGCATGCGATCGTTGCCGACCGCCCGATAGAAGAACTTGTCAGAGACCTGGTCTTTTTCGACGCCGATGCGATCATCGCCACCGGTCAGCGCACTGGCGATGCGGCGGATCTCGACTACATCCGCATGATCAAGGCAGCGGCGGGCCTGCCGACGCTGGTCGGCAGCGGTGTGTCGCCAGACAATGCCGGCGACATTCTGGACATCATTGATGGCGTCATCATTGCGAGCGCGCTGAAGCATGACGGCGTATGGTGGAACACGGTCGATCCGGCGCGTGTCACGGCATTCATCACCGGCCTGAAGCGATGAGCAGACCGGCGATCAATGCCGAACGGCTGCTCGGACGGCTTGCTGCCTTTGCCAGGATCGGCGCGACACCGGCCGGCGGCGTCAACCGCCAAGCATTGAGCCGTGAGGATCGCGATGCTCGCGCACTTCTCGCCAGTCTCGGCCACGCGCGCGGCTTCTCCATCCATCAGGACGAGATAGCCAATCTCTTCATCCGCCGTCCAGGTCAGGATGACATGCTGCCGCCATTCCTGATCGGGAGTCATCTCGACAGCCAGCCGACCGGCGGTCGGTTCGACGGAACACTTGGAACGCTGGCGGCCCTGGAGGTGCTCGAGGCCATGGAAGACGCTGGCGTTCAGACCAACCGGCCGGTCGAAGTCGTTGCGTGGACCAACGAGGAAGGCAGCCGCTTTTCACCCGGCACGATGGGATCGATGGCGCATCGCCATGGTCGCGTGCCCGAAACGTGGGCATCTCTGACCGGGAGCGATGGCGCGCTTTTCGCCGAGGAACTCGCCGCCACCCTCAAGGCCTTGCCCAACGCCGCTCCCCGCCCGCTTGGCCGGCCTGTCGCGGGTTTCCTTGAATTGCACATCGAGCAAGGACCGGCACTCGAAAAGGAAAATATCCCGATCGGTGTGGTTACTGAGGTACAGGGCACGCGTTGGCTGGAGGTGACTATCACCGGACAAGCCGCGCATGCGGGCACGACCGAACTTGCCTACCGGCGCGATCCTATGGCCGCGGCCGCCGATGCGATGCATCATCTTTTTGGCAGCGTCATGCCGCGAGACGAGCAGGCTCGTCTGACGGTCGGCCGTGTCACTGCCGAGCCGGGATCGGTCAACGCAATTCCGGGCGCGATCTCGTTCTCGATCGATATCCGCCATCCCACCGAAGCCATGCTCGACGCCTTGGAAAGGCAGGTGGCGGACACATGTTCGGCAACAGCTGACGCACGCGGCTGCACAGTCGAGATTAAAAAGCTATTCGCCATGGCCCCGGCACGCTTCTCCGAAGCAATGGTAGACATTCTGGAGGCTTCCGCGAAACGCCTTGGCATTCCCTACAAGCGCATGATTTCGGGCGCATTCCACGACGCGCTCCATCTGTCCCGGGTCGCGCCGACGGCGATGATTTTCGTGCCTTGCCGTGACGGGTTGAGCCACAACGAGGCCGAATATGTCGAGCCCGAGCACGCCGTCATTGGCGCCCGTCTCTTGCTCGAGGCGACCTTGGCGGCAACGAGAGGGCTGGATGCGCTAAGCTGAGACCTTGGGTCGAAGCGTGGGAAGTCGCGCAGCGCTAGCCGCCATCTCGTGCTAGAGTCCCGCTTCGCCAGCGGCCGGTTCGGCGATAGTGTATTGACCGCCCAGAAGGTCGCTAAACCGAGCAGGTGACATTTTGCTCGTTGCACTTTGGTGATCGAAAACTTCGAGGTGCGCTTCGAAGGCATCCAGATATCATTCAAGCGATTCCACGAAGGGCTGCCACCATTGACTGACCGGTCAGACCTCGACGCCATCTCTGTCCTGGCAACGCTCGTCGCGCTTTATGCCGTTCTGAAGCTTGGGCTGCTGCCCGCGCTTCTGGCGGGATTGCTCATTGCACAACTTGTGCACTCCACCGTCCCGATCCTCTATCGTCTCGGCATTGCCAACCGCAAACTCGGCAGGGCAATTGCATTGACGCTGGTGACTGTGATCGTCACGACGGCAATCGCACTATTGGTCGTTGCCATTTCATCCCGACTCACTGCCGGCCCGGAGAATCTGTTTTTTCTCCTCCAGCGCATGGCGGAGGTGATCGACACCGCACGTAACCACTTGCCTTCCTGGGCGAGCGAATATCTGCCGGCAAACATCAAGGAATTCGAGGACGCCGCCTCCAAATGGTTGCGCGACAACGCATGGCAGCTCCGCTACATCGGCGGTGATGTCGGTTCGTTTGTCTTCTACGTCATCGTCGGCATGATAATTGGCGGCATGATCGCCTTTGGCAGGGACACTCGTGCCAACGAGCCTGGACCGCTGGCTGCCGCACTTGAAGCGCGTGTTATGGTGCTCAGCCAGGCGTTCCAGCGAATTGTGTTCTCTCAGGTCCGGATTTCGGCGCTCAACACACTTCTGACGGCCATCTATCTCGCGATCGTGCTCCCGATCGCTGGTATCAATCTGCCGTTTTTGAAGACGATGATTGCCATCACCTTTCTTGTCGGACTTCTGCCGGTGATCGGCAATCTGATCTCGAACACGGTGATCGTGCTGGTGAGCTTCAGCGTGTCACCGTCGGTCGCATTGGCATCGCTCGCCTTCCTCGTCATCATCCACAAGCTCGAATATTTTGTGAACGCCCGCATCATCGGCACGAGGATAAAAGCATGGGCCTGGGAACTTCTCCTGGCCATGCTTGTGATGGAAGCATGGTTCGGGGTTCCGGGACTTATCGCCGCGCCGATCTACTACGCCTATGTCAAGGACGAGCTAATGATGCGGAAGTTGATCTGACAAAGTCACATAAGATTGCGGTCTGGAACTGAAAAGCTCTCTTAGCATTTCGCGGACTGGCTGAGCGAGCCCGCGAAGATGATCATTCCGCCGCGGGCGATGAGCTGCCGAGTGAACTCCAGCCGCACGGGGGACCACGCCGTTGTCAAATCAAGTCGATCACCAGGCGCGCCGACGCCGCCGAACAGGCTGGTGCCACCGAGGCCGCCACGAACGAGCGGTAGCTCGGCGCGCCCCGCGAGCTACATTTGTTTTCAGGGTCTCCTGCCCATTTTTGGCAGGCCGATAGCAGTGGGTTGCGCTCTAGTGAACGCTGACCTGCTCGTTTGGGGATACCGGCAAAGCATGATGGACGATCTCCACGCGGTTGCGGCCGTTCCGTTTCGCTTCGTAGAGCCGCTGGTCGGCATGGCGGTAGAGTTCGCTGAAGGATGTTTCGCGGTCGAAGGTGACACCGCCGACGCTCACCGAAAGCCTGCAGCTTTCCTCGCCGAGATTGAGTTCGGTGGCCAGCACTTCCGTGCGGATGCGGTCGGCGACAATGCCTGCGCGGTCGGGGCTGACGCCGGGCAGGAACACGCTGAATTCCTCGCCTCCGATGCGCCCGAATATGTCGAATTCGCGCAGCGCCTGCCTGATCGCCTGGGTGATGGCCTTGAGCGCCTCGTCACCGCAGACATGGCCGAACCGGTCGTTGATCGTCTTGAAGTGATCGATGTCGATGACCAGGAGCGCACCGGAATGCCCGGCCTCCTGGGCGGCGATGCGATCAAGATAGCGGTCGACCATGGCCGTGAACGCCCGGCGGTTCAGACATGAGGTGAGTGGGTCGGTCGAGGCGACGACCATGAGTTCGCGATGCGCTATGGCCAGTTCGCGCTGCTTGCCGAGCAGATAGCCGAAGAATGGCGGGGCGAGCAGCAGGGGAATGATCACATTGTTGAGCGGCTGCGAGCCCCAGCGCCAGGTGCCGGTATCGAAGGAATAGCTGTCGATGCCGAAGGCAACGGCGATGCAGCAGAGCGTGCCGAGTGTGCTCAAAACGACGATCCGCCCCCGGCCGACAGCGGAAAAGTCCAATAATTGCTTGATCATCGTCGTTGCGGTGCCCGGCCCATCCAAGGCGCGAGCATAGCCGACGACGGTTAATCGAGCCTTTGCGCTGACCGGCGCTTTTTAGGAGATCGCGCAGACCGCCTCTTAGCCAACCGGAGCGGCGGTCGCTTTATGGCCGGTTCAAAATTCTGCCATCTGGGCCCAGCGGATGCATTGAGGCGTTGGGCCCTACAGGGCAGGGGGTCGGCTATCAGAGCGGATCCGGTGATCAAGGTCAAATGGCCGCCCCGGGAAATGTGCAGCCCGCTGCATAGGCAGCTATCTCGAAAGGCGGTTCTCGTCGTCGATCAGAATCAGGCGGGCCGGGGCCGCATTGCCCCATTTCCAGAGCACGAGATTGAGGTCGTCCCCGGTCGCACCGCGGGCGAAGCTCCTCACCAGCAAGCCTTGATAGCCACTGGCGATCAGTCGGCGGGCGAAAGCCTGCGTTCGTGCTTCCCCGCTCGCCTTCATCTGGTCGCGCCACGTGCCGTCGGCGAGCGCGGCGGCATCCATGCTCTCGGCTTTCAGGGCTGGTTCATCCCGGGAGTCGAAAATTCCGTCGATCTCCGCGTCGTAGGAGACGAGTGTGGTGGGCTGGAGATTTCCGACCTGGTTGGCTTCGCGCAGCGCCGTCATCACCGACAATGATGCGTAGAGAGCAGGAACACCCTTCGGATTGAATCGTCCGCCATAGAGTTCGGCGCCACGGCCTGAGAGCGGCTCGCGCGCGTAGACAGGATTCAGCGCGCGATAGAGCTTTCCCCGATACAGCACCGGGTCAGGCGTGAACGCCGGCGTCGACCGCGTCGACGTATTCGAGCACCTCCTCCCCACGACCGCTGCGCACGAGCTGCATGGCAGTTTGACCCGAAAACCCGGGCAGCGGCTCGGAGCGATACCAGGCATAAGCCATCAACGTCGAACCGAAGCGCGGCTCGACCTTGTTGATCACCTCGACCATCTCGCGCAGCCGGCGTTGGGTCTTGTCGGAGCGGACGCGGTCCTTACGCTGGACCGCATCCTTGCCGAGTCCCGCTGTGTGGGCGACTTCCTCGCTGGTTGTGCGGAAGGCGTCTGCGATCTTGCGAGGCGCGAAGAACCCATTGTCGGAATACTGCACCAAACCCATTCGAGCCTCCTATCGTCAGCGACGCTTTCTTTGACGCAATATAGCGTCAATTTCAGTGGCCTTCAAGATACAGAAGCGGGCAGATAAAAGCGAAAGAGGGAGGAAATCCGGTTCGCCGATAGGTCGGACCTGCCCCTTGTCTCCGGTCTACACCCCTCAAATGTGCGCCAGTGGGCGGCGACATGCTGATCCAGGCGAGCAGGTAGGGCGCGGCTTACGAAACTCGAGATGCGCCTGCGTCAGCGGAATCAGATCTGTGACACAGGCAGTTATCAGCGTTCGCCATTTGTAAAGTCGCATAAGCGTGCAGTGTGGAACTCGGGAGCGGACTGCGCGCCAGCGAGGGAAAAGTCCAGCAACGGGCGGTCCCTCCCTGATCCAGCGCAAAGCGTCTCTTGCGGGCTGCCAGCGAGTTGGAGCGATTCCCGAACTCGCGCATTTCTTCTTCCGGAGATCAACTCCGGGAGGATCAGCCGTGAAGAATGCGCTCATTGTGTTGGCGGTGCTTGCACAACTCACCGCTTGCTCTCAAACCGAGCGGGGCGCTGCCATTGGCGGGCTTGGCGGCGCCGCAGTCGGAGCTGCCGTAGCCTCGCCGGGAGTGCGTGCCGAAGGCGCCGTGATCGGCGGCGCAGTTGGCGCGCTTGCCGGGGCGATAATTGGCCGCGCGAATGAACCAGGCGATTGCATTTACCGGGATCGCTATGGCCGCCGCTATATCGCACGTTGCCCTGCAGGATATTGAGCACCGCGATCTGATCGCTGCTGCTCCCAGCGCTTAGCGGGAAGTCGCATCCCGCGCAGCACGGGAAATGTCGAAACGTCCCGTCCGATTCTGACCATTCGGCGCAACGGCGCGACGGAGCTGCAAGAATGTCTCCAAAGCTCGAGGGTCCGGTCACTAAACCCTGTGGCACGGCTCAACCACGGACCGTGACGGCTTAGACTGACCGGTGGGCAATGCGCTTCCGTACGCATTGCTTCTTCGGTGCTAGGAGGCGCTCGACCAGAACGTCTACTCGTCCGCGATCACCCCAACATCTTGGTCAGCCGGCGCGGTCCGGCGCCGGCCGTCACGTCTCTGGGGTTCCTCAATCGATGCTGTTGCTGGGCATCACCAGGCGGCACAGAAGCCCCACGGGCCGGTACTCGATCTGAACAGAGCCACCAAGTTCGCGCTCGACCACCTGTTTTATCAGTTTGGAACCAAAACCGCTCCGAACTGGATTGTTGATGACGGCCGGGCCTCCGCTCTCGATCCACTCCAGCTCAAACTTCCCGTTCGTGGTCCACCTAATGGTCACCATCCCATTTCCTGATAGCGAACCGTGTTTCGCTGCATTCGTGGCGAGTTCATGAAGAACCATCGACAGCGACAAAGCCGCTGATGGGCGCAGCGGTACATCAGCACCTTGCGTTTCAATGCGGTCCCCATACGGTGCAAGAACTTGCGCCGACAGCTCGCCAAGCGAGACTTTGCTCCACCCTTGCCTACAAAGAATGTCATGGGCGCCAGCCAGCGCAACAAGGCGCCCCTTGAAGAGGTCAACGAACAGTTCGACGTCCGTGGCGCCCCGCGCGGTCTGCGCACAGACCGACATGACTGTCGCCAACGTGTTTTTGACCCGGTGATTCAGCTCGTCTATCAGCATTTTTTGGCGTTCGTTGTCTCTCGCCTGCCGAGCCAGGGCCACCTTGGCCATCGCGAGCCGATCGGCCTGATAGAAGATGAAGGTCGCGATTGGAAACGCGACCAATATGGGAATCAGAATGGCCTCCGTCAGGTCTAACCAGTCGTAGGAAACCTGAAAAACCGCTCGGGACAGCAGGAACAACCCAATAGCTGAACCGGTCGCTGCCGCCGTAGCTGCAGTAGCTCTTGGCACCACGGAAAACAAACCTGGCGTTGCGCCAGGCGATGTGACGTTCGACTTCGGCAGCCCAATCTTTTCCGGAACTGACGATGGCGCTGGAACCGGCGGCACTTGCCGGTCCTGCGGCGGCCATTCAGCAAAGCCGTTGCTGGCCATCAGCCCCTCCCCACGAGCCCATCAAAGCAGGTGCATCGGTTGGAGTCCACAACCTTGACCGCCAATTGCAGAACTGTGGTTGCGAAACTTTGAACTGTAAATCGGCGTGGGGCTTCGGCGCCGATCGGCGCCATAAGTCATTGAAATCTCAGTGGCGGGTGGGTCACGCAGAGATGCCGATTCACACCAGGATGTTCAATACATCCGGCACTTGCGGGCTTCCCAGAATCGGGTCGCGAGACAGCTTGTCACAGGGAGCGGAGCGCAATCTCGATGCAACAGAAGCAATGCTTCTATTAAGCTCCGGCCAGGCACCGCTTCTAACGAGGGATCGGTTGGACATGCCACTCAAGGCTTTGCTTTTCGATGTGGACGGGACGCTTGCCGAAACAGAGGAGCTTCACCGTATTTGCTTTGAGGAGGCGTTCGCGAATGCCGGCCATGACTGGGAGTGGCCGCGGGACATCTACCGTGATCTCCTGAAGATCACCGGCGGCAAGGAACGCATCCTTCACTATCTCGATCGCATGAGCCTGGATATCGGCGCAGATGCGGCGACCAGGGTCGCTGCGCTGCATGCCGAGAAGAACAGGCTCTATGCCCTGCGGACGAAATTCGGCGTGGCGCTCCGGCCGGGCGTCAGGCGCCTGATCACCGAGGCGCGGGGGCGCGGGGTCGCGGTCGCCATCGCAACGACGACCAGCCGCAGCAATCTTGACGCCCTGCTCGCCGCCGCATTCGGCCGGGCTGGGGCGGCCTGGTTTTCGGCGATCGTCACCGGCGAGGACGTCAGCCGCAAGAAGCCCGATCCATCAGCCTATCTGCAAGTGCTAGGCCTGCTCGGGCTGGCGCCAAGCGAATGCGTGGCCTTCGAGGACTCCTTGAACGGCTTGGTTGCGGCGAAGACCGCCGGGCTGCCGGTCGTGCTTACGCCCAGCATCTATACCGAGCATGAAAACTTCACCGGGGCCGATTGCGTCGTCTCCGACCTCGGCGAGCCCGGCCGACCGCTGCGGCACATCGCGGGGTGGAGGCCGAAAGCCGACCTGATCGATGTCCCCGCCCTGCAGGCACTGCTGGTTGCTCGCACCGGCGAGCGCGCGAGGCAGTAAATCTGATTTAGCACGATCATAAAGGGATTAAACTTTACTTAGCAGCTGCGCTTCCGCCATCTTGCGCCCAGCAATATGAAGCCGGTTCGCCGGTCGCCAGGGGAAACGCCTCGGATGAACGCTTTTTCGCCGCCGCCTCGCCTCCTGATGGGCCCAGGTCCGTCCAATGTAGCGCCGGAAGTGCTTGCGGCGCTGGCCCGGCCGACCATCGGCCACCTCGATCCGGGCTTCATCAAGCTGATGGAGCTTATCAAGCACCAGCTTCGGCTCGCCTTTCGGACGGAAAACCGTGTCACCTTCCCGCTGTCGGCGCCGGCTTCGCTCGCGATGGAAATGGCGCTGGTGACGCTGCTCGAGCGGGGCGATACAGCAATCATAGCGCAAAACGGCGTGTTTGGCGGGCGCATGGCCGAAATAGCCAAACGCGCGGGCGCAGAGGTGCGCCTGGTTTCCTGTGAATGGGGCAAGCCTGTTGACCCCGAGGCCGTCCGCGCCGCGATCCGAGACACACGCAACGCCAAACTGCTAGCCTTCGTGCATGCGGAAACCTCGACGGGCGCACGCTCCGATGCCGCCACGCTCTGCGGCCTGGCGCGCGAGGCGGGCATGCTGTCTGTGGTCGACACCGTCACCGGCCTTGGCGGGATTCCGGTGTTCGTGGATGAATGGCAGGCGGACGCAGTCTATTCAGGCACGCAGAAATGCCTCTCCGCGCCGCCCGGCCTGGCGCCGATCACCTTCTCCGAAGCCGCGGTCGCTGCGGCAGAGTCGCGCAAGACGCCGATCCAGAGCTGGTTCCTCGATCTCACCCTCATGCTCGGCTATTGGGACGGGGAGGGTGGCCGCTCCTATCACCATACCGCGCCGGTCAACGCGCTTTACGGCCTCAACGAGAGCCTTTCGCGACTGCTCGCCGAGGGGCTGGAGACGGCCTGGGCGCGCCATCGGACAGCCCACGAGCACCTGGCCGAACGGCTGGAGGCGCTCGGCTTCGCCTTCGTTGTCGACCGGGAGCATCGCCTGCCGCAGCTGAACGCGGTGTGGGTCCCAGAAGGCGTCGAGGACGCCCCGGCGCGTCGGCGTCTGCTCGAAGAGTTCGGCATCGAGATCGGCGGCGGGCTCGGGCCGCTCGCCGGGCGCATCTGGCGCATCGGCCTGATGGGCGAGACCTGCCGGATGGAGAATGTGGAGCACCTGGCGGACGCCATCGGGACGATCCTGCCATCGGCCAAGCGGGCCGGGTAGCGGATCGTATTCGGCAGCTCCGCTGAGTGCATTTCTCGGCGTATCCGAGCTGCTAATGTGGAGGTGTCCGCGCCGCGAACATAGCTGTAAATCGGAGTTGGGAGCGGGCAAAAGATGGCGGTAAGAACCTTCAGGTAATCGACGCAATCCGTGCGAAATGTCGCGCCTCAACGAACAGGCTGGGAAAAACGGGGGCGACGTCGTTCTCAACGATCAGCCACTCTTCGTCTGCGATCCGCAATGTCTTTCCGCCTTTTTCGACTACCTCGTCAGCCATCAGGCGTTCCTCACATGGGTTTGGCAGGCAGTCAGCGGCGCGGGGGAGATGTTCATGCATAATAGAAAAGTTGGCCTGCCATTCGGTGTGAAACCTGATCACTTTTGACGTAAGGCAGCTGCGCCGCTCTTCATTTGATATCACCAGCCGGTAGCGCGAGACGGCAATTCCCCAAAATCCGGAAGGCTGACGCTACCTTGTCCCCGCGTAGCGCCAGCCCCACACGGTCTGGCATTCGGGCAGGTCGAGGCCATGCCGGCGGATGGTATCATGGACACTGGCTTTCAAAACACGACCTCAGGGTTGCTTCGCAAGCGCGGGGAACCGATTCGCGGGAAATGCTCGCGACAGATGGCTGTCGCATCACCGCGGAAGATCGGAATCGACCAAGATTCGTCCTCCAGCGCGGCATCGCGGGCAAAGGCTTGGCGCGCTCCTCGGCCGTCAGTTGGCCTGTTCAGTCAGGCGGCGTGAGGATGTCACCGCCTACCTACCAACATCCCCGCCTCTTCAGCAGCCTCCTGAAAAGCTTGTCGCGCAATCCCGGCCTTCGCCGGATCTTCCAAGGCGGCAAGGCAAACCTCTCTTGCGATACGATGTTTTTGACCGGGTTCAACCGGCCAAAAGCGCAACAGAATATCGGTGGCCTGGACAACATTGCCGACATGGATCGTAGTTCCCACCCAATCGGGGAAGCAGATCGGGACAGGCGGATGAAACCAGACGCGATCCATGACGATATTCAACGCAGCGGATCGGCGCTTGGTTGCTACAGATCAGAACGATGGGAGCATCCCGCCGGAGCACCAGGAACATATTTCCGGGCGTCGACGGCGGAACGTGAATCCCCTGACGTCATCCCCTGCGGTGAGCATGCGTACGCTGGCATTGAAGGCAGCCGGCGAGACTTCAGCGCTTGCGCTTAACGGTTCTCAGGCGGCGGTCGGCGATCGTCGCCGATCGGTATGCTGGCTTCCTCGGCGGCCGCTGGGTAAGTAGTCAGAACCTCTCAGCAGTCGTTGTCGAATTGCCGAATAGCCGAGCGATCGGTCCTGTTGCGTCGAAAAGCCAGTTCGTGCGTTCAAGCTCCACCGACAGCCTCTTGGTGGAGCACAGAAGCGCTCGTTGAAAGCGCGATGATCGCCACCTTCAACGTCGACGGCATCAATGGACGCCTATCAGTACTCTTACGCAGGCGGCTTTCCCTTTTCGTTACTGAATATAGCTATGCTGCATGCTGCTTTTGATCGAAGACCTACTGAAATCCTATCCTGGCCCGGAAGGGCCGGTACCCGTTCTGCGCGGCGTGACGCTCTCGCTGGACGCCGGCAAGACGCTGGCGCTGACCGGCGAATCCGGCTCGGGCAAGAGCACGCTGCTCCACCTCGTGGCAGGGCTGGACGCTGCCGACGGCGGGCGCGTCCTGCTCGACGGGGAGGAGGCCACTAAGCTGGACGACAACGGCCGCGCGAGACTCCGGCGAAGCGCGGTGGGCATCGTCTTTCAGCAGTTCAACCTCATCCCCTCTCTGGACGTTGCCGCCAACATCGCCTTCCAGGCGCGTCTCAACGGCACGCCGGAACCGCAGGAGCTTTCACGGCTGGCCAGTGCGCTCGGTCTGGAGTCGCAGCTGCGGAAATATCCGGAGCAGCTATCCGGCGGCCAACAGCAACGCGTTGCGATCGCCCGCGCGCTTGCGGCGCGGCCAAAGCTGATCCTCGCGGACGAACCGACCGGCAACCTCGACGAGGCGACCGCGGACGAGGTGATGGAGCAATTCCTCGCGCTTGTGGCGGAGACCGGCGCGGCGCTCCTGATGGTCACGCACTCCCCGCGCCTTGCAGTACGTCTGGGGAGCCGGGCGCATCTCAGTCAGGGCCGCCTTGCATGACGGGCGCGGTCCTCTCGGCACTGGCCTCGCATTGGCGACGCAACCGGCTCCAATTGCTGACGTTGGTGCTCGGCCTCGCGCTGGCGACAGCCCTCTGGTCGGGTGTGCAGGCGATCAACGCCGAGGCGCGCGCCAGCTACGATGCGGCTGCCGCCACGCTGGCCGACGGCCGGTTCGACCAGCTTCTGCCTCGCGATGGTGATTCCATGCCCGAGGAGCTTTTCGTCGCGCTGCGCCGCGCCGGCTGGCTGGTCAGCCCCGTCGTGGAGGGAAGGCTGCGCGTCGGCAGCACCGCCGTGAGGCTGGTCGGCGTCGATCCGCTGACTGCGCCGCCGGGCTCGGCTGCGAGCGAGGCGTCGCGCGCCGACCTCAACCAATTCCTGCGCGCGCACACGCTGGTCGCCGGCCCGGAGATGGCGGCGCTTCTTGGGGCGACCCTGCCCAACCCGGTTCTGATCGACCAGGCGGTTGCGCCAGGTACCGTGCTCGCCGACGTCGGCGTCGCCCAGACACTGCTCGGCCGGGCCGGGCGCATCAGCCGCCTGATCGTCCTGCCGGAGCAGCCCCTGCGACAACGGCCGCTGGCCGAGATCGCGCCGGACCTCCTGCTCCAGAGCGCGGACGGCGCGACCGGTGTCGGCCGGCTCACCGATAGCTTCCATCTCAACCTCACGGCCTTCGGCTTCCTCAGCTTCGCGGTCGGCATCTTCATCGTCCACGGTGCGATCGGTCTTGCTTTCGAGCAGCGGCGCGGGATGGTCCGCACCCTGCGCGCGCTCGGCGTGCCGCTCCGCCACCTGATCGTGCTGATGGTGCTGGAGCTTGTCGTGCTGGCGACGCTTGCGGGCGCGCTCGGCACCGCGCTCGGCTATCTCATCGCAGCCCTCCTGCTGCCGGACGTGGCCGCGACGCTGAGGGGGCTCTATGGCGCCGACGTCGCAGGCACGCTGCAAATCCGCCCGGAATGGTGGCTTTCGGGAATGGCCATGGCGCTGGGCGGCGCACTACTCGCCTCCGCGAGCGCATTGTGGCGCCTGGCGCGGATGCCGGTCCTTGCGAGCGCCGGCGGGCGCGCCTGGGCGCTGGTCTCGGGACGAACGCGAAAGCTGCAGGCCGCAGCCGCGGTCGTGCTGCTCGCGGCAGCGGGGGTGCTGGCCATCGCCGGGGCCGGGCTGGCCGCCGGTTTCGCGCTGCTCGCCTGCCTGCTGCTCGGCGCAGCACTTGCGCTGCCGTTTTGTCTCGCCACGATCCTGCGCTTCGGCGAAGGGCAGGCCGTCCGCGCCATGGCGAAATGGTTCTGGGCCGACACGCGCCAGCAGCTGCCCGGCCTCGGGTTGGCGCTGATGGCGCTGTTGCTCGCCTTGGCCACGAATGTCGGCGTGTCTACCATGGTCTCGAGCTTCCGCCTGACCTTCGTCGGCTTCCTCGACCAGCGCCTGTCGGCCGAACTCTACGTCGACGCCAATGCCGTCGCGGACCGAGCGGCATTGGAACGTTTCCTTGAGACGCGCGCCGACGCCGTGCTGCCGATCATGTCGGTTGATGCGACGTTCGCCGGCATGCCGGCGGAGATTTTCGGGGCGCGCATCGGCGACACCTACCGCGAGAACTGGCGCTTCCTCGACGGCGTCCCCGCCGTCTGGGACGAGGTCGAAGAGGGCAAGGCAGTCGTCATCAACGAGCAACTTTCCCGCCGCGCCGGACTGCGCGTTGGCGAGATGCTCGCGATCGGTCCCGGGCTGTCGCTGCCGATCGCGGGCGTCGTAGGCGACTATGGAAACCCGATCGGCCAGGCCATCGTCGGCGAGGCGCTGTTCCGCCAGGCTTTCCCCGGCATCGTGCCCTCTCGCTACGGCGTACGCACCGACGATCCGCAGGGCCTGCGCCGGGAGCTCATCGAAGCATTAGACCTGCCGCCCGCGCGCATCATCGACCAGGCGGCGCTCAAGGCGTTATCGCTTTCGGTGTTCGAGCGCACCTTCTCGGTGACTGGGGCGCTGAACGTGCTGACGCTGGCGGTTTCCGCCTTCGCGATCCTGATGAGCCTGCTCACGCTGGCGGCGATGCGACTGCCGCAGATGGCGCCCGTCTGGGCGATGGGGACAACCCAGCGCCGACTTGCGGGGCTCGAGATCCTGCGTACCGTGCTGCTCGCGGCGATCACTGCGGCGCTCGCCTTGCCGCTGGGTCTGGCGCTCGCCTGGGTGCTCCTCGCCATCGTCAACGTCGAGGCGTTCGGCTGGCGCCTGCCGATGTACCTGTTTCCGGCCGAATACGCGCGCCTGATGCTCTTAGCGCTCGGCGCTGCGCTGCTCGCCGCGCTCTGGCCGGCATGGCGGCTGGCGCGCATGGAGCCCGCCGCGCTGCTAAGGATATTCGCCAATGAACGCTAGGGCGCTCATTCTCCTGCTGCTGGGCGTCGGCAATGCCTTCGCCCAGGGTTTTGCCGGGCTCGGCACGGACCCCGAAGGCTTCGCCGTTCCGGAACCGGGCAAGGTGTTCGAGTTCCCGCAGGATCATGGAGCCCATCCGGACTACCGGATCGAGTGGTGGTACGTGACCGCGAACCTCACCGGGCCCGACGGAGCGGATTACGGCCTGCAATGGACACTGTTCCGCTCGGCGCTCGCGCCGGCCGAGGCCGAGGGATGGGAGAGCCCACAGCTGTGGTTCGGCCATTCTGCCGTGACAAACGCCTCGACGCACCTCGCCACCGAGCGTTTCGCGCGCGGCGGAACAGGCCAGGCGGGCGTGACGGTGGAGCCCTTTGCGGCCTGGATCGACGACTGGCAGATGGCGGGCGACAGCTTCGACAGCCTGCGTCTCACGGCAACCGGCAAGGACTTCGCCTACGACATCGCTATGCGCGCCGAAGGCCCGCTCGTTTTCCACGGCGACCGAGGCTACTCGGTCAAGTCGGCAAAGGGGCAGGCAAGCTACTACTATTCCCAGCCCTTCTTTGCGGTGGAAGGAACGCTCACGCTGCCGGAGGGCGAGGTCCCGGTGCGAGGCACCGCATGGCTGGACCGCGAATGGTCGTCGCAGCCGATAGCGGAGGACCAGGCCGGATGGGACTGGTTCTCGCTCTCCTTCGACACGGGGCAGAAGCTGATGGGTTTCCGCCTGCGTGACGCCGCGGGCGGCGGCTTCACCTCTGCCACCTGGATCGGGGCGGACGGTGCCCCGACACCCTACGGCGACGACAAGTTTGAGGCGACACCGCTCGAGACCAGCCGGGTGGAGGGACGCGACGTTCCCACGCGCTGGCGCCTCACCTTGTCCGACCGCGGCCTAGACATCACCGTCTCCGCGCTCAACACTCATGCGTGGATGGGGCTCAGCATTCCCTACTGGGAAGGTCCGGTGCGGGTGAACGGCACCCATCACGGCAAGGGTTATCTCGAGATGACGGGCTACCAGCGACGACCGTAACACTCGCAGAGGCGCCACATACCGTGACGACGATGGCAGGCATTGAGATGATCGCCCCGGGCGGACCATGAAAACGGCGGCGGGAAACAATCGGGGAGCGGGTTTGGAACGGCAATGCCACCCTCCCGGGAAACCCAGCCCGCCCTGACCGGCTTGTTAACACCCCACAGCGAGGCCGGGGGCGGCCTTTCACTTGCCTAGCCGTTGAGCGTGTCCTTGACGGCCTTGGCTGGAGAGAAGGTCAACTTCCTTGCCGCGGCAATCTTGATCTTCTCGCCATTTGCCGGGTTGCGACCTTCGCGTTCCGGCGTCTCCTTGACCTTGAACTTTCCGAATCCCGGCAGCGAGACCTCCGCGCCGCTCGCAGCTGTGTCGACAATGCCCTTCAGCACGTCGTCAACGATTGCCTTGGCTTGCGCCTTGCTCACGCTGTGCGTCTCCGCCAGCTTTGTCGCGAGTTCGGATGTGTTCATTGATGCTCTCCCCAAGGTTGATTTCACCGCCTCTATGGCATGGGGCCGGCGCTGTCATCAACTGCTCAATTGTCCCGCAAGCGCAGGTTAGCGCAAACCATGCGCTCCTCCTCCGCCGCTGCAGCGAGGCGAAACGGAGGCGGCGTCGCAAGATCGCCGTGCCGTCTGCGCGAGTCTTACCGGCTGCAAGCGATGCCTTACATCTCGGGCAGAGCGCCAAGCCTTTGCGGAACTCCCCATTAACGGCCAAGCTGGCGCGGCGGCCGCACTATCATGTGCATTTCACGATCCTCTCATCAGTCAAACGCTTCTGCCAAAAAACAGAGCAGACCTTATGTGGCGAACTTCAGATTCACGTGAATAGTTTGGACTAATTTTCGTGCAAATCCATTGGTTTCCAATTCCCAATCGCTCCGGTTCCCAGTCGGGCGGTAGATCTACTATTTCTGACAGTGTTGGATTGGCATCCATCACATGGCCGATGCCGACGGCCTTATAGACCGAAGCATCCTCGTCGTGAACATCTCCACAGAGAAAACACCAGTCGCCTTCAGGTCGACTAACTAGAAGCACAGGGCGAGCGCCATCAAAAACATGCTAACAAACAAAGGCTCTTAGCTGCCTTTGCGGTAGGTTGGCTTTAATCATCATTACAGACGCCCATTGTTCAGAAGTACGTGCGCCTTTGCTTCTATTGCAGGTTCGACATCTGTCAACAATGTTGTCTATGGAAGAGTCTCCTCCTTGAGACCACGGTGTGACATGATCATACTCTCTTGAATTCGGCGAGCCTGGAGGACCGGGACTCTCCCGCCACCCTCCTCAATGGCATACAGCATGACGTCAGCCACAAGGTCGGGCCGCTTGCCCTTCAACCACTCAGCCCGATCCGCCAGACCCATCGCAAGCCTCGTCTCACCCCTGCTCAGTCACATTAGTCGGGTGACATGATAAAAGCAGCAATATGTATCATGCGTTTATGGGTTTACGACCTAGTCGGAGGCCAGGCCATCCTGTTGCAACGAGAGAGGATCAAGAACGCGCACAGCGCCCCAATGCTATTGCGCCTGGCATAGGCATGACTGCGAACGACACGTTCCCCACGCCTAGAGCAGATGACTCGCACTTTGACGTGGCAGGACAAGCGGGAAAGTCACCTCTCGGGGTTGATCGCCTCCGCCATTTTCGGATCGTCGACAGGGTCGTCCAATGATCGCGGCGGGCTTGGAGGACGATGCAAGTGGTCCCGGTTTGAAAAGCCTTGGGAACAATCTCCTCAATCGTTCCATGGCGGCAGAAGGGGTGAAGCGTGCAATGCCTTTCGGTGTTTCGCCGTAGACGGGACCAGGGCCGGGGTCGTTGCGTGGTGACCATGACATCCTGACGCCCGCAAACAGAAGCACGGGAGGAGGTTCCGAATTTTTCTTCCGGAACATCACCACGTTGTCATTAGTGTCCAACATAGATTAGCCCCCGTACACAATCCAAGTGTTAGTCAATCAGTTTGCTTGGTCCAAGAGCTGTGATCGCGGAGGAGAATTCTTTCGCCAGGAGTGTTGCAGTTCCGCCCCATCAGCCGCCTCGCATCAATCACTGGAGCGCGGTGATGGAGAAACTCGCGCAAATCGCTCTGTGGGGCTACGGCGCTCGCGGCACTGTTGGGCAACATAGGCCCAGAGCAGCGTTATGACCGGCTATCAGAGCCGTGCAGCGGACGCTGAGCTGGCAACATTGAACTTCGGTCGTGGCGCAGTTCAACCGGTTCGCTGCCGCCAACGATCCCGGTTCAGTGAACGGGTTGCAGACCTTGTGTCTGGTTGCCCCGAATTTCGAGAACTGAATCCATTTCGGCATTAGGCGCTTCCAGTCCGGTCGCGACGACCGACATTTGGAACCTTCCTTCGAGCGTCTGATCGAAGATGGCACCGACGATGATGTCGGAATCGTCGCCGACTTCTTCGCGAATCCGACTGACGGCTTCATCGATCTCAAACAGCGTCATGTCCATGCCGCCCGAAATCGAAACCAGGACGCCTTTTGCGCCCTTCATCGAGCTTTCGTCGAGCAACGGATTGGCGATCGAAGCTTCCGCCGCGTCCCTGGCGCGGTTCTCACCGCTGCCAACACCTGTGCCCATCATCGCCCGCCCCATGTCCTTCATCACCGTTTTGACGTCGGCGAAGTCGAGGTTGATCAGGCCTTCCTTCACGATGAGGTTTGTTATGCAGCTGACACCGGAATAGAGAACCCTGTCGGCCATGGCGAACGCATCCTCGAACGTCGTGTTGGCATTGGCTATCCTGAAGAGGTTCTGGTTTGGAATAACAATGACCGTGTCGGCGAATTCGCGCAGGAGCTCGATGCCGCGGTCGGCCATCTGCATGCGGCGCTTCCCCTCGAAGGTGAACGGCTTGGTGACGACAGCCACGGTGAGTATCCCCGCCTCTCGCGCCGCTTTCGCAATCACAGGTGCAGCTCCGGTTCCGGTTCCGCCGCCCATTCCTGCAGTAACGAAGCACATGTGCGTGCCGGCAAGCTGATCCATGATCTCGTCGATCGATTCCTCCGCAGCTGCCTGCCCGATCTCAGGCGAGGATCCCGCACCGAGACCCTCAGTTGCATACGCACCGAGCTGAATCAGTCTTGTTGCCTTCGACATCGTGAGCGCTTGCGCATCGGTGTTGGCGACGATGAACTCTGTCCCCTCCAAGCCTTCTGCGATCATGTTGTTTACGGCATTCCCACCGCCGCCACCAACACCGATGACGGTCAAGTTTGGCCTCATTTCGAAGATTTCGGGCTTCTTGGGGATGGTCATAGCATCCGTTCCTGAAAGCGCCCCCGCCTCAGAACGAATCGGGTGACGTAAGGGAATCAGATTGCGCGATATGACGCAAGGATTCGCTGCCATGGAAGGGGACGAAGCAAGCGAAGGCTAATGGAACTCACACCTCGGCGGAGGGGTTCGGATCTCATGGGCGCGATTATCCTTCCCAGACTTGTTCAGAGCCGCATTGAGACAATCGCCAGCGACTTCTTGACCCCCAAAGGAATGCTGGCCATCGACTTCAGCAGACCGCCGGGCGAAGCCGCTCTTATCTATCCCGGCTCGGTATCCTGGCGGATCTTCAAGAACCCTATTGCCCTTTTCGTCGGCGGCATTACGGCGGTGCTCCTGGAGCTTGCCGAACCGCGGGTTCGGGCTGGCGTGTGCAAACATACCAATTTCCGCTCCGATCCTGTCGACCGCCTGCGCTGCTGACCACCGCGAACAGGTCTGTCGTGAACAGGAGAAGCTGGACCGGCAGATCCGGTCTCTCGCGCAGGAGGACGCGACCACGCGGCGGCTGACGTCCGTTCCCGGCGTCGGCGTGGTGACGGCCTTGACCTTTCGCCACACGATCGATGACCCCTCGCGCTTTGGCTCAGCCACCGACGTCGGTGCACGCGTCTCTCGAAACGGATCGGCATGAAGAAGGCAAAAGTGGCCGTTGCCCGCAAGATCGCCGTGCTGTCTGGGTCGACGGCACCAGCTCCGAATGGAGCAACGAAAAGATGGCATAGTCGACTCCTTTATCGACCAAGCTCTCGCGGGACTTTATCAATCAGGACCCCCGTGATGTCGCCGCCGGGGCGGCGGTTGTGGCGACCTCGTTGAATCGGCTGACGTCATGTGAAAGTCGTTGCACACGTTGAGGCGCTCGACCCGAACTTCATCAAGAGGCACTCGACCTCGGAAAGGAACCAGACCCCGGCGACGGCATTGCCAAAACCGTATTGACAATCATCCGCAATTGAAAGGCTGATGGAGGGTCCCCATTCCGGCTAATTGACACTATTAGGTTCGACTCACCATGTGCTCTGAAGCAATTCCTTAAAGTTTACCGAGACTTTATTGGAACGACGAAAGATGAAACGCGCTGGAGGGCAGCTTTTGGGGCGCACAGCGGCCGCCGCTTGTGTGCTGAATTGTTGGAGCCAATGCAACACATTCCGGCGGATCACCATTCGGTCAGTGGAGCGCGGGCCGAGATTGCGAAGGGCCTTGCCGGAGTTGAATATATTCGATGCGGTTGCGTCCTCCCTTTTTTGCAACCTGCATCTGCTGGTCGGCTACCCGAAGCAACTCGTCGAAATCAATTTCTGACTCAAACAGAACCACCCCAACGCTAACGCTCAGTGGCCAAGTCGACCCGCCCGCCTCAAATTGCACTTCGGCAATCGCATGCCGGATGCGTTCCGCAACCTTCCCGGCATCCTCTCGGGTAGCGCCTGGCAAGAAGGCTCCAAATTCGTCACCTCCGATCCGACCCACGAAGTCCCCACTTCGTAACGACGAGCGAATTATTCCGGCGATAACACTGAGCGCCTGATCCCCCGCCCGATGCCCATTTTGGTCGTTCAGCCGATTTAAATGATCGACATCTATCACCAGGAGCGATCCGGTGCGACGCCCAGACCTCGACCCCGTCAGGACGGGGTGAGCGTCCACCATGGCCGAGAAAAGCGGCCCATTAAGGCATGAGGTGAGCCTGTCATGTGCAAGTTCCTGGATGTATTGCTGCTTTAGCACCGAAAGCTGGTTTGACTTATAGCCAAGGAGAACAAGCAACGGCGTGCCGATTGCGAGCGGGAGGACTAAAGCAAACACCATAGTCCGCCGAAATGCGTCGGCGTCTTCCCCACTAAACAGCAGGGCTTGTAAGAAAAGGGAGAAAGCTAGGCAGCCAATGGTGCCGGCCGCCGTGAGCAGCGAAGCCCTGACCCAATTGCGTCGCGCCAGTTCACTGAGCTTACGCAGCACCACCTCGTCTCTCCAGTTTCGCCTGGCTGGGGCTTATCGCACATTTATGAAGTTGCAGTTTCACCAAAAGTAAGCATTCGAGATATGCGGATTGCCCCATTGAAGCTCGTCAGCGGCCTTGATGACGAAGAGGCAGGGCAGGTGAACAGAGCGTGGGCATTGAGCAAGTGGGTGGACCGAACCCTCCAAGACAAAAAGGTTTCGGCGTCTGTAAACGTCACCGCCAGTTCGTAGGGCGGCAGCTCTGGCCTGTTGACGGCAAGTTCCACGATCCGCCCGCACGTCCTCGGGAATGGGGTTCCAGACCCAGCCTCGCCTTGGCCGGCGATCCCTAGCGGCGTCGCGCCGCCGGTCACGAAGCGGTCATACCAGCGGTGGAAGGAATGCCGAGCTTTCTAGCGTGCGGCGCGCCGGCAGGTGCGACTGCTCGACAATGCGGATCTCGAGCTTCTCGGAGGCAGGGTATCTCATTCGTCCTCGCCCCCGAGACCGTATGGCCGCCAAGTGCATGGTGAGCAGTTGTGAGCCGTGCTTTCTCAACCTTCCGGCCGCTTTTGCCGAGGCTGTCCGACGATTGGGCTTTTCGCATCCCCTTCGGCAAAGGTGACTCGGACAACATCGCCGCGTTCCAGCTTCGTAACTTCGTCGACGAGGCGGGAGGTGTATTCGTCGCTCACCCGTCGTATGAGACGGTATTGAGGAGCACGGCCCAAGGCATTCTGTGCGGCATTGCGAGCCGTATCGAATTGGGCGAATTTGGCCTTCGCCGAGGTGAGGGCTATTTCGTTCTGATGGTACGCCAGTTCGACATCGCGCAACTTCTCGACATTGGCCTCGTCAACGCGGGTCTCCGCTTCGAGGAGGGCTTGATCGACCGCAATCCGGTTCTGCCTGGCGCGGAATAATGCTGTCTGGAACTCCAGCGCCTCGCGTCGTGTCACTGCAAGCTGGCGCTGGGCATCTCTTCGGGCAGAATGGGCCGACAGTCCCCTTTCCGCGAGACCTTGTTGAACAGTGAGCTGTTCTTCCTGAAGTCGCACCTCCTCGTCGTGCAGCACAATGCTCTTTTCAATCGAGGATATCTCCTGATCATAGCCCTCTCTCTGGGCGTCATAGGTGCGCCGCCGCGATTCTCTCGCGCGCTGGCGCACGGCAAAAATGGCAGCTTCGGCGGACACGATGCTCGCTTCATCTGCAGTCGACGCCTCCAAGGGCGCGGTGTCGAAATCGATGCCTTCTATCTCAGCCAGAAGGCGAGCTTTCTGTACCCTGAGGGAATAGTTGTCCAACTCGAGTGAGGAAAGCTCCTGCAACAGCGACAGCCTGGCGCTTTCAGAAGCTTCCACTTGCGAAATGCCTCCCGCTTCCAGCACCAGTTGGAAGACTGTCATGTCCGGCTGGAATTGGAACGGCCCTGTTCTCGCCACGTCCCCCACGAGGAACACCGGCGCGAATTCGGCTACTGAAACCGTCGGAGCGGTTATTCGCACCTGTGTCGACAGCGATTGATGCAACAGGTCCGCAATTTCGACGGGACTCCGCCCGGCGACGGCCAGTTTCCCGAGCAGTGGGTAGTAAATTGAGCCGTCCGGCTCGACGAGGAAACGACCGGACAGCACGCTCGAGGTATTCTCGTCTCCATAGACAACGACCTGAAGCTCGTCGCCTGCCTCGACTGGATACGTTCGTGCCTCCACCGCGTAAGCGCGATCAACTTGTATTGTGGCAAGGCTGGCGACTACCAGCGTTCCGATGAATCGCCAGCACGGCACCGCGCAGAAGCTGCTCCATCTGGTTCGCGACATTTCACTTCCCCTATGACCCCCCAAATTGCACCAAAGTGCAGCCCCTCCGCAATTTCGCCGATCGTCTGCTTCCTGCTTGTGAGAGATCAATCTTTTGGCTGAAGTGTACCACTTTAGCAGGCCTGCTCACGCTTGCAGGCGTTCTACGCCGCCGCAGAGGGCGATAGCCTCGTCGGCCGCGGCTTCGAAGGCCCCAAGCTTTCAATGGCCGTTAACGGAACTCAGGCCAAAACCGAAATCGCAAACTTTACCTCGGCGGGTTTGACCATACGCCGACGTCGCCCTCGACGACGTCAGCGACGCAACTCGGACAAGGAAAATCTTCGGCTCGGACGTTAGTCCAGAAAGTTAGCTGAAGGGCAAGTTCCGTTGACCTCGACGGACCCCACTCGGTACCTAGCGAGCCGTGTGACCATTGGTCAACCGTAGACCTGCTTCCGGATGGGGTCGCAAATATCGCACGCTGTGAGGGGGAAGAATTCCACCTGTCCTTCAGTCTTATCTAAATACTGCATGAGCGCTGTGACCAGATGATAGAAGATGCTGGCAGGGACCTGCGTCGCCAGCGATCGTCCGCGCTCGTCGATCCTGTCGACCCACATGCCCAGCGGAGCCGGATCGATATGCCATCTGAAGAGACGGGCGACCCGCGCTTCGATCTCGGGCTTCAGGTCGGGACCGGCGAGCCCGTCGAGCGCGATTGCCGCCTTGATGGCCTCGCATTGCGGCCAGCTGCGCGAGAGCCCGTCGAGGGGTATCCCTTGCCGCGATACGGCCGCGTAAGCCAAACCCGTCGCGCGGTTCAACCCGCTGGCGATCGCTGACGAATACAGTTTCTTCGCGTAGGCAGCCAAATCCTTCTGCCCGCTTTCCCGCGCGAACTCGACCAGGAGCGAGGCCCATTCGAAGTGGTGGCCTGGTTCCGTCCACTGTCCCTTTTCTCCAGGCGCGGGAAGCCAGTCCGCGTCGAAATATTCGCCGAGAGTCCAGCTTTCCCCGTCGAAAAAGTGGCACCGGAAGAGGTCGATCACACGCGCCGCCCGGCGGAGATATGCGCGGTCGCCGGTCACGGCATGCCATGCCAAGAAGGATTCCAGCATGTGCATGTGCGGATTCGAACACCGGACCCCATTCCAGTCGGGGGTTTCGAGAAAGCCGTTCAGACAACCGTCCTCGAGATGGGTGTCGATGAAACGGAAGGTTTCCTGCGCAAGCCGCATTGCTTCCGGATGGCCGCACCGATGGGCGTGGGCCAGTGCCAGGAGCACGCAGGAATGGTCGTAGGCATCCTCCACCGGATCCGCCACGCTGCCGTCGGCTTTCAGCGTGCGCACCCAGCCGCCGCGGTCGGTGCGGCCGCATTTCGAGATGAAGTCGATGCCGTGATTGATCAATTTGTCGGCAGGCCCGTCCCAGCCGCGTTCCTTGGCAATTGCGAAGGCGTATATCTGGCGGGCCATCGTCCGCATGCGCTTTGGTTTGGGCTTGTCCAGCGGCTTTGCATCGAAGCCGAGAACCTCGTGGAAGCCCCCATACACGTCATCGACACCAGCAGTGGACCAAAGCGGCAGCGTTTCCTTGAAAAGCCAGTGCTCGACGCGCTTGCGCCATGAGCCGCTCACGATCACCCGATCCTCGGATGCCGTGAACTTGGTCTCGAGACGCCCGCTCTTCTCCAGTTGCTCGACGACTTTCTTGACATTCTGGCTGTGGCTTACGGGCGCGACGAAAACGGCGTCGGGCGTCGCCACCACCGCCACATCCTTCATGCCGACCACGGACAGAAGCCTTCCCTGGCTTCTGAGGTACGAGTTGGCGCAATCCATGGCTACGACGTCTCCCATGACGACGTTGCCGTCGGGGTCCGTCGGGCTGGCTTCCAGCAGGGACTGCCATGAGCCAAGATCGTTCCAGTTGAAGGAAGCGGTGACCATCGCGATGTCACGGGAATGCTCCATAACCGCGTAGTCGATCGAGGTTGATGGGACTGCCGAGTAGAAGCCTTGCGGCAGGTATATGCCCGAAACATCAGTGCGGGCGGCCTTGTACGACCTTTCGGCGGCTTCCCATATCTCGGGACAGAACTCCCTGAATGCGGCGTGCATCGTGTCGGCACGGAACAGGAAGATCCCCGCGTTCCAGTAAAAATTGCCCGAAGCCAGGTAATCCCGGGCTGTTTCGGCATCGGGTTTCTCGACGAATCTGGAAACCCCGCTTACCCCGGCACCATCCAAGGAAGCCTCGATGTAGCCATATCCGGATTCGGGATGCGTGGGCTTGATGCCGAAGACGACGATGCGTCCCGAGTTTGCGGCGGGTGCTCCTGCCTCGACGGTTTCCCAGAAAAGGGCATCGGTGGAGATTTCGTGGTCTGAGGGGACCATGAGCACGAGCGCGTCGTTCCCGTGTTCGGATATCGTCTGCAGGGTGGCGACGGCGACGGCCGCCGCGGTATTGCGGCCGACGGGTTCGAATATTGCCTTCCCGCCGTTCAGGCCGAGAGAGCCGATGTCCGATATGACACGGTCGGCATGACGCTCGGAGGCGACCAGATAGATCGGCGTCTCGCCTTCCGGCCGCGCCTTGAGGCGTCTGACGGTCTTGGCGAGCATGGAGCCGTTGCCAGACAGGTCATGGAACTGCTTGGGGTTGTCCTCGCGCGAGAGCGGCCACAGCCGCGAGCCGACGCCTCCGCTCATGACGAAACTTGCTATCCGGTCCGGCATGGCCCGCTCTCCTTCAGAAGGTCTGGTTGTAGGCACCGACTTCGGGATTGCGCCGAAGCACGGCGTCGACCGCCTCGAACATCTCGCGCCGCCGCTCCGGCGAGACGGGACTTTCCACCACGACGACGATTTCCGGCTTGTTCGACGAAGCCCTGACCAGGCCCCACGTGCCGTCTTCCGCAACGACACGTATCCCGTTGACGGTGACCAGATCTGTCAGCCGCTGGCCGGCGAACTCGATCCCGTCCTCCTTCATCTTCGCGAATTCCCCGACGATTTTGTCGACCAGCCCGTATTTCACTTCGTCGGGACAGTGGGGCGACATAGTCGGGGTCCCGAAGGTCAGGGGAGATCGCGGTAGAGATCGGCGAGAGTCTTGCCCGGATTGCGGTCAAGCATCTCGCAGACCGCGATGCCTGTCACCAAGCCATCGTCGTAGCCGCGCCCGATCGGCGGATTGAAGAAGAAATGCCCCGATTTCTCGAATCCTGCGATGGCACCGAGTTCGGCCACGCGCCTCTTGATGTAGGAATGTCCGGTCTTCCAGTAATCGGTCCTTGCGCCGTTTTGCGCGAGCACGGGATCGGTGATGAACAACCCGGTCGACTTCACGTCGACGACGAAGACGGAACCCGGATGCAGCGCGGAGATGTCCCGAGCCAGCATGACGCCGACCTTGTCCGCGAATATCTCGTTGCCCTCGTTGTCGACCACGCCGCAGCGGTCGCCGTCGCCGTCAAAACCGAGACCGACATCCGCTCCCGTCTCCAGGACCTTGTCTCTGATCGCGTGCAGCATCTCCATGTCTTCGGGATTGGGGTTGTAGCGCGGAAACGCATGGTCAAGTTCGGTGTCGAGCGGGATCACGTCGCAGCCGATCTTCTCCAGTGCCTGCGGGGCGAATGCCCCCGCGGTCCCGTTGCCGCAGGCGGCCACAACCTTCAGCCTGCGGCCGATGGCCTTCCCGGCGGTCAGGTCTTCGATGTATCTCTCGCGGAAGCCCGGAACGAATTCATAGCTTCCCCCGCCAACGAGATCGAAGTCGCCGTCCAGCACGATGGCTTTCAAGGCGCTCATCTCTTCCGGGCCGAAGGTCAGGGGCCTTTTCGCACCCATCTTCACGCCGGTCCAGCCGTTCTCGTTGTGGGAAGCCGTCACCATAGCAACCGATGGGGCGTCGAGCGCGAACTGGGCGAAGTAGGCCGTCGGTGAAAGGGCGAGGCCGATGTCCTTGACGCGGGCACCGGCCGCCATCAGGCCGGAGACCAGAGCCAGTTTTATGGCCATCGAATAGCTGCGGAAGTCATGCCCCGTGACTATCTCCGGGCCGACACCCATGCGGCGGATCAAGGTGCCGAGACCCATGCCGAGCGCCTGCACGCCCATCAGGTTGAGTTCGGGTTCGTTCTGCGATCCGGGATGTCCGAACCACCAGCGGGCGTCGTATTCCCGGAAACCCGTGGCCTTTATGAGCGCGCTGGTTTCGAAAGCGAATGTGTTTGGCTTGGCTTGGCCGACTATGTTCAGTGTCACGGTTTCCGCTCCGCAATTGCAGTGAGCAGTCCTAACACGCTCGCCCGCGCTGGCATCTTCATGAATTCGGGTAGTCCAGGCGCGCCTCGTTGCACCTCCTCATCCGATAGGAGAATGTCCGCCGACAACCGAAAGGATGTCTCGCCTTGGCATCGGGTTTTTGTATCCTGAAAGGTGGGTCCCGTTCGGGCGCTGAGGACATGGGGCTGCAGATGCCGCTGACCGCATTCAGAATTCTGTTCCGCAAGGATACCGACGCGATGCGTTTCGGACCCCTGGCGCGCCTCCTCGACGCCATTCAAGGGGAAATCTCCACGGAAAGCGCGGAACTCAGGTCGTCCGGCGAGAGGATGACGGACTGCGCCGCCTTCTCTTTCGAGGCTATGGAGAACGGCGAGAACCCCGGACGCATGTCGTCGAAGATCGACAACCTCTCGCGACAACTTGCGTTCAACCGGGGCCGTCAGGCCTTGCTGGAGCGGCAAATGTCATTCCTCGAAAGGACGCGCGCGGAGCTGGCACGGATTTTCCACTCCCATAGGAAGTAGCCCCTACGCCGATTGGCGGCGTTTACCTTCACCTGCGCAGGGGTAGTCTTTTGCGGCAGTCTGGGATCGCGGGGCCTCAGCATTCAATGAAAAAACCAGCCGAATGCCATCTCCCGCACGCCTGCAGGAGAAGCTGAATGGACCGAGTTTTCCCCAACCAATGGCCCATGGCGGCGGACCAGCAGTCCGCTGCCAGTCAGGAGTTCATCGGTCTTTCCGACATTACGGGGTTCCTCAGGCGCTATGTCCGCACGATCCTCGCCTGCCTTGCGGCCGCCCTCATGGCGGCCTGGTTCTACAATGCGACGACGGACCCGGTTTTTACCGCGACCACACAGATCCTCATCGAGCCGAAATTGCCCCAGCACCTGCAGCAGGGCGGCGAAGTGAACCTGTCGCTCGACACCGCGCAGGTCGAGAGCCAGATCGCCGTCATGGAGTCGGAAAAGATAGCGGCAATGGTCATCGACCAGCTGAAGCTCGTCGACAACCCGAGATTCAACCGGCCGCATACCCCGACCTTGCGGGAGCGCTTCAGGAAAATGAATGCGTCTCTCGCCGAAGCCTTCGGCCTCCAGGAAAGCGCCTGGCTCACCTCGCTTGGGGAGTATCTCGGCTTGGGAGAACCTGACCTGCCGGTGACGCTGAACGATTATCAGAAATCGCGCCGCACCATGTTGATCTACCGCAACGGGCTCGACATCCGGCGTGTCGGCGTTTCCTACGCCATCAACATATCCTTCACCTCCCTCGATCCCAAGGGTGCAGCCGAGATCGCAAACGCCACGTCGGAGGCCTTCGTTCGCGAGCAGATCGAAACCAAGGCCGAAGCCGCCAGGGAAGGCGGCCGCTGGCTCGAAACGCGCCTGCAGGAACTGCGCGCCCAGATGAACGAGGCAATGGCGGAAGCGCAGGAATTCCGTTCCAGGCACGACTACAGCGTCCGCAATGAAGCCGAAGAAGGCGAGGAGAACGCGCCGACGCTGGAAGAGCTGGAGGTCACCTCCGAGACGTACAGGAAGATGTACGAGAGCTTCCTGCACGCCTACACCAACTCGGTCAGCCAGCAGTCTTATCCGGTTGCCGATGCACGGGTGATTACCGCCGCGACGGCACCTCTCTTCCCCAGCGCGCCGAAGCCGAAGCTGATGCTGGCCTTCGCGGCGGTCGCGGGTGTCGTACTCGGCATCGGGCTTTCCTTCGTCAGGCACACCTTCGACTGGACCATCAGGTCGCCGCGGCACATCAGGGACATTCTGGGCATCGAATGCGTCGGAGAACTGCCGCCCACGAGCAGGTGGAGGGAATCCGGCCATGTAGACGAAGTGGTGAGGCACCCTCATTCCCGATACAGCCACAGCCTCAGGAAGGCGCGGACCGAAATCAGCCTTGCGGAAACGAACCACCCCATCAAATATCTAGGCATCACGGCGGTCTCGAACGACAGTCCGAAGAGTTCCGTCGTGAGCAACCTTGCAACGCTCTACTCGATGTCGGGGCTGAAGACGCTGGTGATCGACGCGGACGTCCATCACCCCGCATTGACCAGCAGGCTCCTCGGCAACGGTGTCCAAGAAAAATCCTGCCAGGATCCTCTCAAATTGAACATCGTCCATGCGCCGGGACGGCCGTTCGACCTGCTTCCATCATCGGTCGTGGACGCCAGGAACCTGTTGGGGCCAAAGACGATGGAGGCGTTCCTCTCGGATGCCTCCTACGACATCGTGATCGTCGACCTGCCGACGCTCGCCTCTGGTGCAGACAGGCTGGCGGTCAGCTCCGCCCTGGACGGCGTCGTCATGGTCGCGGAATGGGGACAGACGCACGTCGAAACGCTTAGGGAACTTGTCAGGACGCTGCAGGCCAGCCGTACGACCATACTCGGCGTGCTCCTGACGAAAGCCCGCGCGATGGCGTCCAAAAGCCGAAGGCATGAGGCGGGCAGGGGGATGTTCCCCCGTTTGAAGTCGGCCAAGCGGGTAGGGGCATCATTCCTTGGGATGAGGGGGTAGCCTCCGGAGCATGCCGCTACGTCCTTTGCCTTTCTTGCCGACAAGCCGCGGCCTTGGAAGAGTACCGGAACCGAACAATTCGGAAAGCGACATCCCAATGACAATGAACGCTTTCGACAAGCAGCCGTACCAGGGAAGTCCGAGCTGGATTCCGCGGTCTGCGCCCAACGCGGCCGACAGCCGGGCAGCGGTCCTTCACGTCGCTTCATCCGACCACGACAGTGCCGCGGCAGCTTTGAGCAACCTGTCGCCTGTAATCAGGTCCGGGACGACCAACCCTCCTTTGGGGGGCTCCTCAAGCGGATCATGGACCTTGTCATAGCGGTCACCGCGCTTGTCATGGCCGCGCCCGCGATGGTCGTGGTTGCCTTGCTGATCAGGATGACGGCAGGAGGTCCGGCGGTATTTTCCCACAGCCGCGTCGGCTTCAGCGGAAAATCGTTCGATTGCTACAAGTTCCGGTCGATGGTTGCGGATGCGGAAGAAGTCCTGAAAGCGCACCTCGAGGCCAACCCCGAAGCCGCCCGGGAGTGGGAGGAGACGCACAAGATCAGGAACGATCCCCGCGTCACCTTCCTTGGGCACATGCTGAGGAAGTCGAGCCTCGACGAGCTGCCCCAGCTTTTCAACATCATCCGCGGCGACATGAGCTGCGTGGGACCGAGGCCCATCGTCAGGGACGAACTCCAGCGCTACGGCGACCATGTCGGGGAATACCTTCGGACGAGGCCGGGACTCACCGGCCTTTGGCAGGTGACCGGGAGAAGCAGCACGGATTATGCCAGCCGCGTGGCCCTCGACAGCCATTACGTGCGGAACTGGTCGATCTGGCTCGACATCGTGATCCTGTTCAGGACCGTCTTCGCGGTGATGCGCGTCGACAGGGCGGCCTGACCTGACCCGCCCGATGTCTCAGCGGCTGCCTTCGTCCCGCTTCAGGTGGACCGACAGGGACAGGCCGACCAGATAGGCGCAGGCCAATGCGAAGGCCAGGATCAGGAACCTGGTCACGGTCACGTCGCCCGGCAGGTCCAGGCCGTTCCATGCAAAGCTTCCGATCAGCAGCAGCACTGTCGCCGCAATCAGTGCGGGAACCTTGAACTTCAGCCCCATCAGCATGCCTGCCGCCGCAACAGCGATTACACTCATGAGCACCGACATCTCCAGTGAGTTCCCCGCAGGATTGATACGCTCTGCGGCAGGGTTGGTTCCACCAGGGTTGCGGAAAATTTGTTTAACATGTGTTAACCGCAATGGTTGCGTAGCTTCTTGGCGCAACTTTGGCCGAATGGCTGTGCGCGTTGTGGCGGAAGACCCGGTCCGTCGTCCGGCAGGACGTCTGCCCATCGCCCCAATGATCTCCTGCGCGGCCCGGACTCGACGGCTAAGCCGCTCGGCAGGCAAATGCGACCGGCACTGGCGGCAAGTGCCGCAGCAGTGGGCGGCAATCAGTTGGTGCCGGGAATCCCGATCGGAGCCAGCGCTGCCCCTGTCTGGATACCTGACGCTGGCAGGGCAGCGGCTATCCCCGATCGCGGCAGCGGGATCTCGACCTTCACGGTATCCCCGGGTTCGACCGGGGTGGTCTCCTCGACCGTGAGTTCTTCCATCCCGATGCTTGTCGTCCTCACGATCTTGTAGACGGGCTTTGCCCTTTCCGACCGCTCTCTCGACGCGAGCAGCGCGGGAGCGGTGATCTCGGTCTCGTAGAGCAGCTGCACCGCGGTATCGGCTTTCCTGACGGATTCGTCGAGCTGCAGCTGCGTCTCGCGCAAGGTCTGGGCGACCTCGTTGGCGTGGCGGTTGCGAAGTTCGAGGATCGCGATGTCGGTCTTGCTCATCTCCTGCCTTGCCCGCAGGAGAGAGGTCTCGGCCGCGAGCCTGTCGCTCTGCATCTGGGCGACGGTCCGCTCAAGCGAGAGTTCCCGAGGCGCGACCGCAAGCCCTTTCTTGACGAGCGACGCCACGCCCGTGAGTTCCTCCTGGACGAGTTCGACCTGCCTGTCATGGAAGGTCAGTTGCTTTTCGAGCGATACCAGCTCCTTTTCCAGGAATTCCCTGAGTTCGCGGAGGGCGCGCAGTTGCGTCATCATCGCGTCCTTGCGGGCCGCGAAGATCGTGCGCTCCTGCTCCATCATCAGGGCAACAGTGGCGTCCTTTGCCCGGTCATTCAGTTCGGCGGGGAAAGCGATATCGTCGCTGCCAGCCAGTTCCGCCTCCAGTCTCGCCTTCTTCGCCGAAAGGCTGACATTCGTCAGCGCCAGCAGCCCGATGTCGCCGCGGCCTGAGATGACTTCGCGCTCAAGTCTCGAGATGTTTTCCTCGCGTGTCCGAAGGCCGCCCGCGATGCCCAGCGCCTGCAGGACCGTCAGCCCCGGCCTGTACGGGAACTCGCCGGGCTGTGTGACATGGCCGACTATGTAGAACGGCCTGAACTGAATGATCTCGACGGCGACGTCGGGCTGACGGCCGAGACCCATGTGCTGCATCAGGCGGTCCCCGATCGAGCGGGCAAGATCTCCGGGGGCGGTGCCCTGTGCCCGGATCTGGCCGACGAAGGGAAGGAAGAGCGTGCCGTCGGCACCGACGACAAAATCGTCGTTGAGGGCCGTCCATTCGAATATGACGTCGCGCGACGCGCGCCACTCGTAAATCTTGAGTCGGACCTTGTCCTGAGGGCCAAGGAGATACTCGCCAGCCACCGTCGGCACGGGGCAGGCGGCCGCCGCCGCGAAAGAAGCCGCCGCCGCCGTCACAAGCCATTGGCGCATTGTCTTCCCCACAGTCAGATTTTCAGGATGTATTCGGGTTCGATCCGTCCCGTGGCGACGTGCAGGATCGCGAGCATGTTGCCCCTGAGCCTGCCCCTGCGGTCCACATAGGGTTCTGGACGCAGGCTCTTGCCGAGGTTGGCGGCGATGTTCCTGAACATCAGCGGAAACGCGAACGATGCCGGGACGGAACCCTTCCTGACCAGATAGACCGCATTCGCGACCTGCGAGTACCCGAACCGCACGCCGCTCACCCGGCCCGTCTTGATGCCGAGATGCACGCCCCTGATCGCGGTCACGCAGACCACGCGACCCCTGGACCTCATTTGGCTGGTGAAGTCGATGTCCTCCTGCCAGCCGTAAAGGACAAGGCGCTCGTCGAAACGCAAATCGCCCACCATGGAGCATCGGAACGACATGTTGCATCCGTATGCGCCTACATGGTCCACCACTTCCGGCCCTTTGAACTTCCGGCCCTTGGTTTCCCGCAGGGCGGCTTCGGCGTCTTCCCAAGTCAGGCCGGCATTGGTCGCGCCGTCCCTGACCACCCGCCCCATGACGACTGCCCAGTCATGGTTCCCGGCGAAGGCATCCTCGACTTGCCGCAGGTAGTCGGCCGACGGAACAAAATCGTCGTCGAAGAAGGTGACGATGTCGAACCGGCCCAGGGCAGGTCCGAGAGCCGTGTTCCTTTGGGCGGACGATCCCCTCGGGCCGAAGGCCAACGACACCGGAAAGGGAGAACTTTCAGGCAGTTGGACATGCGTGGCATCGGGCGCTGACAATATGACTTCGTCCGGAAGCCTGGTTTGGCTGCCCAAATACCCGAGCAGGCGCGCGACCTGTCCGCTGCGGCCAAGAGTGGGGATGATCACTGCGAGTTTCATGCTCGGTCCATGTTCCTGCCTCCGCCGACCCTAGACGGGCGAGGGGACCGAAACAGCCTGCATAAAAGGAGACGGGAGGAGCCTGGCCTACCTCCGGACACAGGCTTTCGGAGTATGCCGTGGGTCTCCCGGGCGTAGGATCCACAGCCATAAGGATTAGGCAGGCATGCCCCCCTGTCCTCTTCTAGCCGATCGGCCAACTTGCTGTGTTCATGACAGGCATCGGAGACTGCTGGCTTGACAAGGCTATGGGGGAACCATGCTGCACGAACGCTCGTCCGACCTGGCCGTCGCTGCCAGGGTCAATGTCGCGATGGAGGAGCTGCCGGCAGCGCCTCAGCCCGCCGTCGACAGGTACGCCAAGATAGCGGTCGTCCACGACTGGTGCCCGAACTTCCGCGGCGGCGAACGCGTGCTCGCGCAAATCTGTAAGCAGTTCCCGAATGCCGAAGTCTTCACGCTGTTCGATTTCCTGCCCGCGGAGGTGAAGGATCAGTATTTCCGGGACGTGGAATTCCATGCGTCTGCGGCCAACCGGATTCCGATGGTGCAGAAATTCTACCGGTCCCTTTTCTTCTTCTGCCCCTTCCTGATCGAACAGTTCGACGTGACGGGCTACGACGCCGTGATCTCGTCCTCGGCCGCATTTTCGCGCGGCGTGATCACCAGGCCGGACCAGCCGCATCTGTGTTATGTGCACAGCCCCGTCCGCTACGCTTGGGACGAGCAGTTTTCGTATCTTCAACAGGGGAAACTGGGCTTTGGCCCGAAGGGAATGCTCTACCGGTACATGCTGCACCGCCTGAGGACGTGGGACACTAGGACCGCGCACGGTCCCGACCTGATGCTGGCGAACTCGAACTATGTCCGCTCGCGCATCCAGCACATTTACGGGCGCGACGCCCGCGTCGTTTATCCGCCGGTCGCTTTGGGCGAGTTGCCATGCGTGGAGGACAAGGACGACTATTATGTTTCTGCGTCCTTCCTCGCGCCTTACAAGCGCACCGACCTTGTCATCCAGGCATTCAACGAGACGCCGTCGCGGCGGCTGATCGTCGTCGGCGAAGGCCAGCAATCCGCCAGCCTGCGGGCGATGGCTGGCCCGAACGTCACCTTCTCGGGCTTCCTGCCACGGAAAGAGTACGTGGACACGCTGACGCGGGCGAAGGCGATGGTCTTTGCGGGCTGCGAAGATTTCGGCATAGCGCTGGCCGAGGCCCAGGCGTGCGGGACGCCGTTGATCGCGTTCGGCCGCGGCGGCGCGGCCGACATCGTGCAGCGTTTGGGGTCGTCCCCCGAGCCTACCGGAGTGCTGTTCAAGGCACAGACCGTCGAGCACCTCAAGGAGGCGGTCGACAGGTTCGAGGACAGCGGCGAGATGATAACGCCCCGCGCCTGCGCCCGGAACGCCAGGCGGTTTTCCGAAGAGAACTTTGACAGCGCGATCCTTGAGTCGTTCGGGGCCGTCCAGGCACTTCATGAAATCATGTGACAACGGCAGTCGAACGATCGAGATCGAATATCCAGCCGGGGCTTTTCCGCGGCGGCCACGGCCAATGCCCATTCAAGGGTTTGTGCAACGGCTTGTTGCACAAACCCTCTCGCCGCGTCGCCTCATCATGTGAGTTCGCGCACCCTGACGACGGTGGTTTCCGTGTCGATGCCGTCTGCCGCGGCCATGGCTTCGAGGTAGCGCAAGGCTGTGGCCCGCCACCTGTATGCCGAGGCTCTCGCCCGTCCCTTGCCGATCATGTGCAGCCGCAAGGCCTGGGAACCGTGCAGCTTAACGAAGCTGTCGAACCATACCCCCGGATTGTCAGGAGGAGCAAACAGGGCTGCGCTCCCGCAGACTTCGGGCAGGCTGGCGCAGGAGGACACCACCACAGGGCAACCGATGGCCATGGCTTCGACGGCCGGGAGGCCGAAGCCCTCGGTCAACGACGGGAATGCCAAGCAGAGCGAGTCCGTCAGCAGGGCGGCCAGTTCGCCGTCCGAAATGCGGCCGAGCCAGTGGATGTTCGCCGCTTCCGCACGAGACTGCCCATTGAAAACGCGGGGGTCCGCGGCACCGGCGACCGCGATCCTGAGACCTGCATCCGCAAGCCGCCCGGCCATGTCCAGGATAAATCCGACGTTCTTGTGCGGGGCAGGGCTTCCGATCATCACGATGGTATCGCGCGACGCGGCCTGTCGCGTCGTCTCCGAATGCTGGGGTTTCCACCTGAGCGCATGCTCGTGGCCGTTGGGGGCAACAAAGGCCCGTCGCGCCGGGACAATGCCGCGGCCGACAAGTTCGCCGAGCGAGTAGTCCGAAACCGTCGAAATCTTCGCTGCCGTCCTGCCGAGGCATGGCAGCAAAGTCTTGTAAAATGTTCTGAACGCGAGAGAATAGCTCTGTGGAGCGTTCCAGACATTCGCGTCATGAATGCAAAGGATGTGCTTGCGCGCAAGAAACGGCCCTGTGTTGCACAAGCTGAGCAGACCGCCGTTGCCAATGGACGAAGGGAGGTGCGTCTGCTCCCAGACATGTCCGCCTGCGCGGCCGATCTCGCGGCGCTCTATGGAAACGAGCGGCATGTCTCCGGATCCTGACGGGCACAGCAGCTCGACTTCGAGACCGCGGGCGAGCGGAACCTGTTCCGCGATCAAGGAATCGAGCGAGCGGACGACCTCCTGCGCGTAGCGCTGTACTCCAGTTGTCGGCTGGGAAAGGAAACGCCCGTTGATGGTCCAGCGCCGTACCATGTCGTCCCCCTTTGAAAACCTGCAGTTTGGGGCCGCGAAGAGGCGCGGTCACCACGGCCCTTTGGTCATCGGGGCTAACCCGGGATCATCCGGATAGACGAGGGTGAGTGGTGCCTACTTCTAACGTGTGAGGGCAAGATGCGCGGCGGGAATGCTAGTCTGTTCGCCGGGGGTTACTGCACCTGGAGGGGAAATGGCCAATCTCGAGTTCGACAGGGACGCAGGCGCGGTGCCGCGTCCAAGGGCGCTCAACGGACACGTCCACTCCGTGCTGCGTGCGCTCGGCAACGATCCCGAATACATTTTCGGCGATGCCGACCGGACCTGGGCGGACTGGGAGACGGCGCGGAGGCGCTGGACGATCAACGGAGACTTCACAACGCTCCGGCAGAGCGGATTGGCGCGCTACGCCCGCGAAGTGACCGTGGCGCTGGACGCCCTCATTTCGGAAGGGCATCCGCTGGGCCGAGACCTCGAGATCGATCTCGTGGTGCCGCGTCCGCTTTCCGAACCGCTCGGCCTCGACAACATCCCTGTCCGGGTCGTGCCCGAATTCAACAAGCCGAGGCTCCCCCAGTTCTGGGTACAGGCGCAGCTGCCGTGGCATGTTCCCGGCGGATTGCTGAGCTTCTGCAACCTCGCCCCCGTGGCCGTGAAGCGGCAGATCGCTTGCATCCACGACATGCATCCGAGGCTCATGCCGTCGAGCTACGGGCGCGGCTTCCGGTGGGCGCACCGCCTCATCCTTCCCGTGCTTGGCAGGCGGGCCGCCCGCATAACTACGGTGTCGGAACTCTCGCGGAGCCATCTGATCAAGTTCGGGATCGCGCGCGAAGAAAACATCGTCGTCACCTACAACGGCAGCGACCATGCCGAAAGATGGGATTCAGCGAGATCGTCGCTGTCCGTCGACGGGGGAGGCCGTACGTCCTGTGCCTTGGGCGGCGGGACCAGGAATACAAGAACATGGGGCTTCTGGCCAAGCTGGCTCCGCTCCTGGACGGGATGGGCCTCGACCTCTGGATGCCGGGCGACATCGACGAAGCCACCCTCCGTCGCCACGTCCCCGAAATGCCTTCCAACATCGTCCTTCTCGGCCGCATCGCCGACGACGATTTCAAGAAGGCGCTGGAAGGAGCCTTGTGCTTCCTGTTCCCGTCGCGGATCGAAGGCTTCGGGCTGCCCGCCGTCGAGGCGATGGCGTCCGGCTGTCCGGTCGTGGCATCGACGTCACCCTGCCTTCCCGAAATCTGCGGGGACCTCGGCCCTCTTCGCCGATCCCGACGACGTCCGTGCTTGGGCCGAAAATGTCCGGCTGCTGATGCTCGGCCCCGACCTCCGGGAGCGGTTGGTCGCCAAGGGCCACGCTAGGGCGAACAGCTATTCCTGGCGGGGGATCGCGGGGAAATACCTCGAACTCATGATGCAGGTGGACGCGGATTTCGGTGAATTCGGCAGCCGAAGCGGCTAGCGGAAAGTCTCCAGACACCGTGCCTGCAAAGATGCAATGTCCGCGTGGCGGTCATCACCCTTCGACCTTGGCTTCGTTCCCGCATCCCTCTATCTACCGCGCGGAATCTCCCGCGGGAGCGGCTACGCTTGATCCAGGTCAATGCGGCGGGCGGCGGGCGTGCGATTGTGGCAGAAGGCTGGAGTTAAGATCATGAGCTTCCATGATTCTCTCGTTTCCGTCGATGTGCGCACGGCATTGATGTGGCCTATGATGCGGAAATTCGGGGTCGACCGGCAGTTGAAACGCCTGGCAAATCATGCTGCGGTTACCTCTCGCGCTGTCGACTGCTGCCGTTCCTGCGGTCATCAGGAAGCTTGCGGGGAATGGCTGGCTCGCGAGGATCATCCAGACGAGCCGCCGGATTTCTGCCGCAACGCGACCTGATCGCATGCTTGCGCCGCAACACAGGCCAAAAGCTGTAACTGTGATCAAGCGTACGGGGCAGCCTGGCCGGACGTATGGGCCGCCAGAGCGCCACTCCCCGTCTCCGCTGCCAAGCCTCCGATTTTCACCACTAGCAGTCTGCGGCAGGACGTGTTCTGAAAGGAAATACCTTGGCGGCGTCTCCAAAGCCTCCGCCGCAGCGCTTCGCGATTTCCTCAGTCAGGAGGCGGCTGGCGTCGGCGGCGCAGGTATAGCCCCGCAGGCGAGCGCCGATGTACCTGGTATCGATATCGCCCGATTTGCAGTGTCCGACCACTTCACCGATGTGGAGGGTCCGGAATTCGATGCTGTATCGCGCCAGCCCCGTGGTTTTCGGGTCATCCCCATGCAGTTGTCCGGAAAAGGCACTGATGCCCCCTGCAGGGGGCACAAAGTAGTCCGGGAGGAATTCTGTCGGGTCCTCGGGCTCCGGCGTGTTGACCGGCAGCCACCAGTTGATCTGGGACGGCATCGCGGAATACCAGCTGTGGGTATGGGTGTGAATCGAAACGGTCCTGCCGGACGGATACGAGAACGACGGGTACAACGTTTTCAACAGGGGTTCGTCCGAATACAGCTCTTCGAGATCTATACCCCGCTCGTTCATGATGAGGTCAATGAGCCTCCTGCTTTCGGGATGGTCACTGAAGGCGGGTTTTACCTTCGAGAGGGCCGAATTGATTTCCAGAACCGAAAGGTGCTCGTGAACCGTGAGCGGGTCGTGAGCTGCAAACGCTTTTTTGAGCATTCCCCGGGCAAGCCCGATCAAAGCCTCAGTGTTCGGAGTGGCAGAGAACACGAAGACGCTGCCCGCGCGGATTTTCTCACGCCGCTCGCTGTCGGCCAGCATCGAATTGAAAAACAGTGCAGTCATGGCATGCCTGCCGTGAAAAGGAGGAGACTAACTCGTCAGGTCATGTCGCCGAAAGTGCCACATTGGAAGTATCGGTGAAGAGGCGCGGTGCCGGGGTGAGTCGGAAGTGACATGTATTTTTTGGCTGGAAAGAACATCTCCGGGACGTTCGGAAGGAACTAGAGGGATCCGGCAGACAGGAGCCGCAGGATTTTGCCCTTTCTCGTGATCTTGCGCCACGGGTAGACCCAGGTGAGCCTGGTTTTCACCCGTCGCCGGTGAGCGATGCCCGCGCGCATCTGGGCCTCAGGCGGTTTCGGCGTCTTCACGTCGCAGTCCATGAGCAGCAGCGCCGCCGTCCTGTAGAACCTGTTGAAATACTCGTCCCACGGCCATCCCGGCGCATTCCAGGGCTTCGGCCCGGCCGTGAAGTGCCAAATGACCGGCGAGAAGCCGTTCCTGCGCGGGTCGAGGACCATCATGTGCTCGCTCTGGTAATTGTATGTGAGCGGCAGGAACGCCACGCGGCCGCGGGCTGCGTGGTTCAGCGCGCTCTGGTCGGAGGAGCGGCAGAGTTCGGGATGTTCCGTGAGAAAGTCCAGCGCCTTCGGAACGATGCCGTTCCAAGCTTTGCGAGAGGTGTAGATCACCCCCGAATTGAAGTAGCTTTCCGCGTCGCATTCCAGCCCGTTCAGGTAGGCGACTTCGCGTTTCCAGCCCCGGCTCTTCTCGTCCATGAACAGGCGCAGCGCGTCCGGTGCCGCCATGATCTTTCCAATGGGAGGCCGAACAGCCAATAGGCTGTCCAGTTTTCCGTCGACCATCGTGTCCCCGTCGATGTAGAGGAACCTGTCGACGCCCGGTTCAAGCAACCCGTCTATCCAGAAGCGCGCCAGCGCGATCGGGGGCAGGTATCTGTCGCGGTGGAACCGGGCCGCTTCCTCGAGCTGCGGCAGGTGAGCCGCCTTTATCCTGATCTTGGTGCCTTCCACCGCTCGGTCGAACTGGCTGGTCCATCCGGGCTCGGGATTGACCACGAATACATAGACCGGAACATCAGCCTCCGTATTGCGGTCAGCCGAAAGAGCCGTCGAGAAAGTCGGGAGCAAATAGTTCTTGTCGCAAATAAGGACTATCGCAGAACCAGTTGTTTCCACATGAGCTTTTGACAATCGTATTCCTCCTGTGTGCAACCGTCATTCAGCTGGGCGAAGCGGTGCTCGCCGAAATGCCGGGAAGGTCTTGGCCATCTCGTCGAACAGGGGATGCCGGGTAACGATCAATGCCGTTGCCCACCCGCCGAACGCCAACAAACCCGCACCGAATGCCTGCCCGAACGAAAGCTCGAAGCCGGAACCTGACACAAAGATCACGGACAGCGGGCCAGCGGTGCTCGCCACGGCCACGACAACGCTTTTCCATAGCGCCGCTGCGATTTCCCCGTACCTCAGCCGCAGCCTGCGGCGGACGAAGCTGAGGGCGATGTATGCCTGGAAAGGAAAAGTCACCAGCATGCACCATACGGCCGCCTGCAGTCCGCCGAATACAACGGCTGCGGACAGGAGAATGCCGGACAGCGGGAAGACGATCAGTGCGCGGATGAACAAGTCGCGGATCGCTCCCACCGCAACCAGTACAGGGTAGTTGAGTTCAAAACTGAAGGAGAAGAGGAGCGCGATTGCGACGATTTGCACGAGCGGCGCGGCCTCTATCCACTGGTTGCCGAGTACGAATTCCACGACCGGGTACGCCAGAACCGAGAGCACGAGGAGGGCGGGCCAATGGAGCGCGGTGATGAAAGAAAGCGCGGCAAGATACGGGCGCTTCAAATCCCGGCCTTGCCTGACTTCGGCCGAGAAGGCGGGCAGCACGACCGACATGGCACCTCCGAGGACCAGTTTGTCGGGTATCTGGCCGATCAAAAGGGTCCTGCTGAACAAGGCTGCCGCATACGGTGACACGAAGCGGCCCAGCAGCAGCAGGGGCAGGGCGTCAAAGATGCGGTAAAGCATGGCGATAGCGCCGTTGTATCCACCGAACGAGATCATTCCGCGCCAATTGGACAGGGATGGCTTGAACATCCAGAAATGGGGGCGCAAGGCGAGGGCGAGACAGGCTGCAAGCCCGCTGCCGATCAACCAGGCCCAGGCAAAACTCATGTAGCTGAAGCCCATCAGGGCGAGGGAGATGGTGGTGACTGACCCGGTGACGGAACCTGCAATGCTGATGGCCGCCACCTTGCCGAACGACATCTCCCGCCTCAGCAGCGCGGTGATGGCGAAGAAGGAGGCGTCGAGGAAGAGGCAGACCGAGATTACCCGGAAATACGGAACAAGGTTCGGCTCGCCGTAGAACGAGGCCAGGAACGGGGAAGCCGATACGAGAACAGCGGCGATGATCCCGGTAAGGATGAACATCACCGTACAAGCCCCCCGGATATCTTCGCGGCTGAGTTCCTGGCGCTGGATGAGGAAACCCGAACTGGCGAACTCCCTGACGGACATGATTATCGCCAGTATGGCCATGCCGATCACCGACACCCCGATCTCTTCCGGCGTCAATATCCGGGAGACGACGGCTGCAGTGGCAAAATTCGACACGAGCAGGACGTAGCGTTCGCCCGTGCTCATCAAGAGTGCGCGTTTTACCGACATGCTTTCCCTTCTTCCCCCAAGGCGGCCAACCGCCTGTGTCCCCGACGGATAGTCCGATAAACACCGTTCCCGGTCATGCCGTCCAATAGGCTAGGGAATGACCTTCTAAAGGGGTAGCGCGGACACTCCGTTCGCTTTCTCCGGACTTCGCCACAGGGCAATTTGGTGAAGTTCTACCGTTGCCAGGCAAGGATTGACGGCACCTTCTTCCGGAATTCACGCCCGAGCGGCGCGAAGAACATTGCGGCCGGGCTGAGGCGGAGGCCATATGCCAACATTGCCGCCGCGGCCCCTGGATCGCCTTGCAGAAAACGCCGCGCCGCCAAGCGGATCGCAACCTCGGCTATCCTGAGCCTCGCGATTCCGTGAAGGCGCGCCGCCTGGGGAACATCCCGACCCTCGAGTCCGAAGAAACTGTCGAACGCGGCCATCCTTTCCTTGATCTGCGTCCGTTCGCCCGCAAAGCTGACCACAGACAGTTGCGCCGGGTGCTCGCGGCGGATGCCCAGAGCACCCTCGAACTCCACGACCGAACCCAACCGGGCAAGGCGGAGCGCCATCTCCAGATCGTCCGTGTACGGGAGGCAAGCCCGGTAGTGTCCCGCCGCCTTTTGCGCGGACGTCCTGACCAGGACGAATCAAGTGCGAGGGAAAACCCTGAATGGCGACAGCAGTCTCCGATGAACCCGGTCCCTTCCGTCACCCGCCAGCCGTCCGGTTGGACGGGCTCGGCGAAGTCTTCTCCCTCGACCTCGACCATCTTCAGGTCCGACCCCAGGGCGAAAACAGCAGCCGGATGGTTTTCGAGGGCTTCGGTGGCGCGCCGGAGCGAACCCTCCGTCAGCAAATCGTCGGCGCACAGAATCATGAAGTAGTCGCCGCGTGCGAGATCAACGCCTTCGTTGAAGGATGCATGTTGCCCGAGGTTTCTGGCGTGGCAAACCGCCCGATCCGGTCGTCGTCAGCCGCGAGGCGGCACGCGAGTTCAGCGCTGCCGTCGGTCGAGGCGTTGTCGATGATGACGACCCGGAGGCCGTCTACGCCTTGCGAAAGCACGCTGCGGACGCATTGCGAAAGGTACGGCCCGGCATTGTAGCAGGGTATGACGACGTTGATCCCGGGCATCAGTGCGGCCTCCTCGTTGTGGCTTGGTCTTCTTGTCCTCCGGCATCGCCGTCCGCATCCGGCTCTGCCTCCAGCACCGCCACCATGTTGGGGTCGAAGACGAGTTTTTGCCTGCCGAAATACAGGTTTGCCAGAATGGCTGCCATGAGACGCCTTCCCGCAACTACGGGAACCTTTCTGATTGCGTTCCCGAATCCGAGACCGAGCACCGCGATCGATTGGGGATGAACGCGGACAATCCTCAGGCCGGCACTCCTGCAAATCTGGTCCAGCTTCCCGATGCCGATCAGGGTCCGGTGCGTCATGTCGCCATTGAAAATCGGCGCTGAGAACGGGCTGTCTCCGCTGGGAAAGCGCGCGACGATCCGCCCGCCCTCCGACAGGATTTCCCTCGCGTCCTTCAGCATCTCGATCAGGTCGTGCAATTCGATGTGCTCGAACACATCGAATGCGACGACCAGATCGAACAGCTGTCCGCCTGCAATTTTGCTGATCCGCTGGCTTGACTCGAAGGCTTTGATCTTCAAGCTCAGTGCGCGCGCGACCAATTCCGGGTCCAGCTCGCTGCCCGCATAGACAAAGCCGTGCCCGTGGCAATACTTCGCGAAATTCGCGTTTCCGAAGCCGATCTCGAACACCGAAATACGCTTGTTTGTATCTATCCCGCAGCGTTCCAATTCCTTCGTGAAATACACGCGGTCTTCATCTGGAAGGATGTAGAAATTGTCCTGCTCCCAGGACTTCCAGCTTCGGTAAATGGCGAAATCGGCATCGGCCATCGCAGGTTCCCGCGTTTGTCAGTCTCGGGATACGGCCGCAGCCATACCCATGCGTGGACCTGTCAGGCAATGAAGCGCGGACGCGAAGGCACAGGCCCACGCAAGACAGCGGTCGCCTGTGCTCAAGAGAAGCGCTCGTTTGACATCCATTCCGGATTCCCGTTCCTCCGTCACGGAACGGACGGCAGGAGTTGGTTTCGGGTTTCCATCCTCCATGAAACGGCATCCACGGTCATGCCGCCCAATAGGTGAGGGAACGATCCGCCTAAAGGGGTAGCGGGAGTCCTCTGTTCACCCGTATGGGCAGATTGCTTCCCGAGGCTGCGGTTCCGACTATCCCGCATTCGATTCAAAGCCGGGTAGGAGGCCCGTTTTGCCATGTCCATCCGTTCCGCAACCGCCGCGGTCTGCCTGCTGGCAACAGCCGCGCCCGCATCCGCCGATGTCCTCTGGGGCGTCAACGGCCATCCGATAACCGCCTATCCGGGCATCCCCGTCGAAAGGCAGCTCGATTACGTCAAGGACCTCGGCATGAAGTCGTACCGGGTCAACGTCACGGGAGAGGACAACGCAGACATCCTCGCCGACCTTGTCGATGCCGGAAAGGTGAGGGGTATAGACATCCTGCCCGTCATCACGCCCGAGGCAGCGGACCTGGAAAACGACAGCCCGGACGAACTGTACGAGAAGACCCGGAAACTGGCGGTCACGCTCGGCACCAGGTTCAAGGACGACATCCGTGTCTGGGAACTCGGCAACGAGATGGAAAACCACGCCATCATCAAAGCCTGCGAGAAACGCGACGACGGCACCCAATATCCCTGTGAATGGGGACCTGCGGCAGGAACGACAGCGCTCGACTACTACGGCCCGCGCTGGGTCAAGGTGAGCGCCGTCCTCAAGGGGCTGTCCGACGGAATGACAGAGGCCGATCCCACGATCCGCAAGGCAATCGGAGCGGCCGGATGGGGCCACACGGGCGCGTTCGCGCGGATGAAGCAGGACGACATCGCCTGGGACATCTCGGTCTGGCACATGTACGGCGAGGATCCCGAATGGGCATTCAGGGAAATATCGGGCTACGGCAAGCCGATCTGGGTCACCGAATTCAACAATCCGAACGGAAGCGAGCGCAGCGAGCGCCAGCAGGCCGACGGCATCAAGCAAGCCATGGCGCGGCTCCACGAACTCAAGGACAAATACAGGGTCGAGGCCGGACACATCTACGAACTGTTCGACGAGACCTACTGGGCTCCCAGCTTCGAAGCCCACATGGGGCTGGCAAGGATTGCCCCCGACCCGGCGAACGAAGGCAAATGGCTGGCCGGGGAACCGAAGCCAGCCTACAAGACGGTTCGCGACTTCGCCCGCGGCCCGCGGCCGTTGCCCAAGCCGCAGCGGGACTGCGACACCGAGACCACGGCGGCCGAAGAAGCCTTGCCCGTGCGCCAGGCGAGCTTCGCCTTCTGTCTCATACTTGGGCGCGAGGGCGACGCCGCCAGCGTGGAGCAGTGGGCGTCCGCCTTGGAAAGCGGGGAGACCAAGCTCGCCGACATGATCATTGAATTGATGCGCTCGGCAAATTTCGAGAGCAAGTATGCCACGATCGGCCTGACCGACCGCGCCTACATCAAGTTCCTCTACCACCTGCTTCTGGACCGTGATGCGGACGATTGGGGCATGGAAACCTATGCCAAACAGATGCGCGCGGGGACCATGACACGGGAGGCTGTGGCCTTCGGCATCGTCGATTCAACTGAGTTCAAAGACAAGTACGCCGCCACCCGCGAAGCCTCGGCGGGGTGAGCCAAAGCGGTCCGGAGGGGTATCATGTCAATGCGCCCCGCGCGACTTCTCTTGGCCGCCGGCCTTTTGGCGGCCATGTCCACGGGAAGCTTGGCCTGCAAAAGCGTTGGCGGGGCGAAGTTTCCGCTGCGGGTCGAATCCGGAAAACACTATCCGACCGACAGGGAAGGCCATCCGTTCTTCCTGCACGGCGACACTGCCTGGTCGCTGATCGCCGACCTCAAGGAAGAGGAGGCGCACCTCTACCTGGAGGACCGCAAGGCTCGCGGTTTCAACACGGTGCTGGTCAGTCTCCTCGAGCATCGTTTCTCCCGAAACGCCCCTGCAAACGCATACGGCGACAAGCCGTTCGCCGACAACGGAGATTTCGTTGTTCCGAACGAGGCGTATTTCGTCCATGCCGACCGCATCCTGCACAAGGCATGCGAGCTTGGTCTTCTGGTGCTGCTCACCCCGGCATATCTCGGATATGGCGGTGGAGATGAAGGCTGGTACCGGGAAATGGCCGCGGCAGGGCCAGAGACGCTCGGCGCTTACGGCCGCTTTGTCGGACTGCGATATCGGCACCTCGACAACATCATGTGGGTCAACGGCGGCGATTACGATCCCGCGGACAAGGACCTCGTCAGCGCTGTCGCCAACGGCATCATGGAAGAGGACCCAAATGCCCTTGCCACAGTCCACGGCGCTCCCGAAACGGCAACGCTGGAGTTCTGGGGCTACGAACCCTGGCTGCAGGTGAACAACGTCTACACCTACGGCCCCGTCCATGCGGCCGCGATCCGGGAGCACAAGATCGGCAGGGGAATGCCCTTCTTCCTGATGGAGAGCGCCTACGAGTTCGAACACGGTGCCGACGAGCACCGGATCCGCATCCAGGCCTACCACGCAATCCTCTCGGGCGCGTTCGGGCACCTCTACGGAAACAACCCGATGTGGCATTTCGGCGGCCCCGGCGTCCACCAGCAGACGATGGAGTGGAAGGAAGCCCTCGACAGTCCCGGCGCAAGAAGCATGGAGGTGCTCCTCGATTTCGTCTCGTCAGTCAAATGGTGGCTGCTCGAACCCGACAGCAAGAACAAGCTTTTGATCGACGGGATAGGCGCGGACATGGGCAGGGCGGTCGCCGCGACCGCCAAGGACGGATCCTATGCCGTGATCTACATGCCGGGCAACAAGTGGGTCACGGTCGACCTTGCGCAGCTTTCGGCGTCTTCTGTCCAGGCGCGCTGGCGCGATCCCACGAGCGGGGAGGTGACCGTAGTCGACGGGTCGCCATTCGCCGCGCAGGTACAAAGTTTCAAACCGCCACGGAACAACGGCCGGGGGACCCGGACTGGATACTGGAACTAGTCCCAAAAGACCTGACGGAGCAGAGCCAATGAGCGCCGTGCACGAACTGCGTGTCAGCCACGGGAAATCGGGGCCGCCGCCAAGGCCCCGAAGCAAGGTCGCCGCAACCACCCGAGGCAGGGAAGAGTGCATTGCCCTCTTCGGCCTGTTCGGCTGCGGCAACCTTGGCAATGACGGCTCGCTCGAATCCATGCTTTCGTTCCTCAAGGAGAAGCGTCCCGATGCGCGGGTCTTCTGCATCTGCAAGATGCCCGATGTCGTGACGGAAGACTTTGGGATCGAGACAGTCCCGATCCGGCTCCCGAAAACGAAAAATGTCGCACGCCTTCTCGACCGCATTTTCCTGAAAGTCCCCGGCAAGGCCATGGATTTCATCCACGCAATCCGGCACCTGCGCAAGGCGGGCGTCATGGTCGTGCCCGGAACCGGAATCCTGGACGATTTCGGAGAGGCCCCGAAGGGGGTGCCTTTCGACATTTTCGCATGGTGCCTGGCGGCGCGGCTCGCGGGGACGCGGATCGCGTTCGTCAGCATAGGTGCCGGGCCTATCAGACGCCGTCTCAGCCGATGGCTGATGACGAGTGCGGCCCGCATGGCCGACTACAGGAGCTACAGGGACACTGGCTCGATGGATTTCATGGAGAGCGTCGGCTTCGACACCAGCGGGGACTCGATCTATCCCGATCTCGCCTTCAAGCTGCCTGTCCCGCTATTGGCCGACGCGGAACGTTCCCGCCAGGTCACTGTCGGCGTCGGCGTGATGAACTACCGCGGCTGGTACGGATTCGAGGAGCGCGGACAAGGGGTCTTCGAAGGCTATGTCGCCAAGATGGCCCAGTTCGTCGCCCACCTGCTGGCCAACGGCTACAATGTCCGTTTGCTCACCGGCGACGACGACGATGCGCCTGCCGTCGAGGCGGTCATGGCCGCACTCGGCGAAAGCCACAAGCAAAGGCTTTCCTACGAACCCGTCCGTCACCTGCACGACGTGATCAGCCAGGTCTCCCGGACAGACCTCGTCGTGGCGACCCGCTTCCACAACGTGGTCGCGGCCCTGATGGCGGAAAAACCCGTGATTTCCCTGAGCTATGCACCCAAAAACGACCTGTTGCTGGAAAGGATGGGCCTTGGCGGCTACTGCCAGCACGTCGACAGTTTCGATGTTGGTCTTCTGCTCGAGCAGTTCTCGCGATTGGCGGAGAACCGGGAAGAACATTCCCGCACAATCAGTTGCCGGGTGGGCAAATTCAGGAAGAGCCTCGAACTCCAGGGGGAATTCCTGCTTTCGACGGTCCTCCGAAAGGATTAGGGGCCACACGCCCGAAAGCGGTAGCGCATGCCAAAGGCTTCGTCCAACGGGGCATCCTGATCGCCAATTGGCGTTCTCGCCCACCCCTTCCGGCCCAAGTAGCCTCTGCGCGATCAAACCGCTTGAGAAGAGGTGCGCGATGAAAGTTCTGGTGACGGGCCATCAAGGCTATATCGGTTCGGTGATGGTGCCGATGCTGCTCCGCGCGGGGCATTCGGTGACAGGCTACGACAGCGATCTCTACCGCCGCTGCAGCTTCGAGGCGGGCGGAGACCAGGCTTCCGTCCCATCCATCCTGAAGGATGTCAGGGACGTGCGGCCGCAGGACCTCGAAGGATTCGATGCCGTCATCCACCTGGCCGCACTTTCCAACGATCCGCTGTCCGACCTCGATCCCGACGTCACCTACGAGATAAACCACAAGGGGAGCGTCCGCCTCGCCACGGCCGCGAAGGAGGCAGGCGTGTCGCGCTTCCTGCTCGCGTCGTCGTGCAGCAATTACGGGCAAGCTGGCGACGGGATCGTCGACGAAACGGGCGAGTTGAACCCCGTTACGGCCTATGGCTGGTCCAAGGTCCTTTCGGAAAGGGACATTTCCGAGCTGGCCGACAGCAGTTTCTCCCCCGTCTACTTCCGGCCCGCTACAGCCTACGGCCTGTCGCCGCGGCTCCGCTTCGACATCGTGCTGAACAACCTCGTCGCCTGGGCTGTCACCAAGGGGGTGATCCTCCTGAAATCGGACGGTACGCCGTGGCGGCCGATCGTCCACATCGAGGACATTTCCAGGGCGTTCATCGCCGGGCTGGAAGCGCCGCGGGACGCCGTCCACAACGAAGCCTTCAACGTGGGGCGGACGGACCACAACTACAGAATCCGCGAGATCGCCGAGATCGTCGCCGAAGTCGTGCCGGGCTGTCGGCTCGAATTCGCGTCCGACGCCGGGCCGGACAAGCGCTCCTACCGCGTCAGCTTCGACAAGATCGCGCTCGCCCTCCCCGCCTTCAAGCCGCAATGGGACGCACGCAAGGGTGCCGAGCAGCTCTATGAAGCCTACAGGACGTCGAACGTGACGCTCGAAGAGTTCGAGGGACCGCGGTTCCAGCGCATCGGCCACATCAGGCATCTTCTCGCCAACGGGCTTCTGGACGACCGGTTGAGGGTTGTGGAGCCTGCGGGGCCTCTGGTAGCCGCGGCGGAGTGACCCGCGATGGAGCACGTGAAGCCGGACGGCCTTGAACAGTCGCCTCCCACGGGTGTCGGCGACGAAATCCATGCCTTGGCCGCACGGCTGTTTCCGGTCTGCAGGAGCATCACGGGAGAGGGCGTGCGGCGGACGCTGGATGTGCTGTCCGATCACGTTGCCCTCGAGCGGCACGAGGTGCCCTCGGGGACGCGGGTGTTGGACTGGACCGTCCCGCAGGAATGGAACATCCGGTCGGCCATCATCACGGGGCCGGACGGGAAAACAGTCGTGGATTTTGCCGACTGCAATCTTCACGTCGTCAACTACAGCGTACCATTCAAGGGAATCCTGCCGCTCGACAAGTTGAGACCACACATCCACACGTTGCCGGTGCAGCCGGATTTGATCCCTTACCGCACGTCCTATTACGCTCCGGCATGGGGCTTCTGCATGGCCTACGAACGGGTATCCGAATTGCCCGACGGCCTCTACCGGGTGGAGATCGACTCCGAACTCAAGGACGGCAGCTTGACCTACGGCGAATACCTGCACCGCGGAAAGACGGAACGGGAATTCCTCCTGTCGGCGCACATCTGCCATCCGTCGCTGGCCAACGACAATTGCTCCGGCCTCGCCCTGTTGGCGACCCTTGCGAAGCACCTGGCCGGGAGGGAAACGCGATACAGCTACCGCTTTCTCTTCGCTCCGGGCACGATCGGCGCGATCACGTGGCTGGCCCGGAACGAGGACCGGACACATCTCATCGACCACGGACTGGTGCTCTCCTGCGTGGGGGACGCGGGACGCCCTTCATACAAGCGCAGCCGCCGCGGCGACGCCTTCATCGACCGCGCCATGGCCCACGTGCTCGGGCATGAAGCCGGGGCGAAATTGATGGATTTCTCTCCTTACGGCTATGACGAACGGCAATATTGCTCGCCGGGCTTCAACCTTCCCGTCGGCATGTTCCAGCGGAGCGTCTACGGCACCTTTCCCGAATACCATACGTCGGCCGACAATCTCGACTTCATCGATCCCGAGCACCTGGCGGACTCCTTCCGCATCCTGACGGACGTGATCGATATCGTCGAAGGGGACTGGACGCCTCTGAACCTCTTCCCGAAATGCGAACCGCAACTCGGCAGGCGTGGGCTCTACGCTGCGCTCGGAGGGCAAAAGTCCCAGGAGGCGACCTCAATGTCGCTGCTATGGGTTCTGAACCTTGCCGACGGGAAGCATTCATTGCTCTCGATCGCGGAGCGCTCGGGACTGCCGTTCAGGGAAGTGGCCGCCGCCGCCGTCATGCTGTCGGATCACGGCCTCTTGGGCGAGGCGGGCTAAGACGATCCTGGATTGCCGCGAACACAGTCCAGGCAACCTTTTCGTCTACAATCCCGACTACCGCCTGCGCTTGGTAACGACCGCTGGCTGGGGAATGACGGCCGAAGGGAAAGCAATGTCTTCAACGTTTGTGGCGAAGAATGCCGCCGGCTACGAGCCACTCATGGGGCGATGGAGTCGCCGCCTCGCCCAGCCATTCCTTGACTTCTCCGACTTGCGGAACTGCAAGCGCATCCTTGACGTGGGATGCGGCACCGGGAGCCTCTCCAAGGCCATCTGCTGAAGCGCTCAGGAACGTGAATGGGTGGAAAGTTGCCTGCTCTGACCTCGGACTTCAGCGGGAGACCGGGTGAAACCTCGGGAAGGGTGCGGATGAACCGTGGGGTGTCCGTCAAAGTGCATAATTCCCTTTAAAGATGGTACTCCGAGACAAGTTCCCGAACGCCACGCTAAAGACATCACTCGACCCGGTTTGCATAGAATCGGGATCTGGAAATACGGTGCTAAGGGAGGCATTGTCATGAGAGCAAAAATCAAAAAAGAAGCGCGGCGCGCAAGATCATTCTTGACGGTTTCCGTAATAATGAACTTCAGAAGGATATTGCGCCCACGAGCGGGACGATTACTACCAGTTGATGGTAGCCGGAAAGTACCGCGCTCACGAGTGCGTGATTATCCTTGGACTCTTTGAACCGGAATCAAAAAGACCGCAGTGATCTCATGCACTTGTTGCGCTTGAACGCGTCGCTGTCTTTCGGCAGGACCTACGCTTGACTTTGTCGACCGGAGTTCAGCCGTTGTCCAATGGCCAAGCAGTTCGGCCATGGGATTTGGATCTCGAAGGAGTTTTAAATACAGGAGACTTGGCCTTGTCGAAGCGGACAAGGCCAAGAGAGAAAGCGGCAAGTTGACTGTGACGGGCGGCAGCGAACGCTAGTGGACAAGCTTCCTGGTCAGAGGCCACATTCTGTCCCTTTCCGACACCGCGGTCGGCATCAAAGGCCAATTTATCGAAAAGACAGGGTCGTTGTAGCGGACGCCTTTCGAGGCGTGGGGCGTATAGAACTGCGAAATGAGGTACGAGACCTCTGCGTCGCCCGTCAGCGTCTGGAACCCGTGGGCGAAGCCTGCGGGGATGTAGACCTGCTTCATGTTTCCGGGCGTCAGCTCGAAGCCCAGCCAGCGATTGCGGGTCGGCGAGTTGGGGCGCAGGTCCACAACGACATCGAAGATTGCGCCCCGGGCACAGGAAACGAGTTTCACCTCGGTATACGGCTCCTCCTGGAAATGCAGTCCCCGCAGGGTTCCCTTCCTGACGGAATGCGACCGGCTGTGCTGGACGAAGCGTGTCGCCAGCCCGCAGTCGGCCATTTCCTTTTCGCAAAAGACGCGCGTGAAGGAACCGCGGTCGTCAATCACCGGCGTCGGCTCGATCAGCCACACACCCTTCAGTTCCGTTTCGGTAAACTGCATGTCGCCCTCAACCCCCGGTGGCCGGGCAAGGACCGGCAGCCCGAGTGTCGGGCAACATCAGCCGGAACAGGAAGAGCTACCTAAGCCTTAGGTGGCTTCTCCGATAGCGGTATGCCGCGCAGATTCATTACCCCGTTCGGCGGTTTCGGAGGGGTCACTGCCCGCGCCCGTTTCACTATAAGGATTAACGTGCGCACCGGATTGGGAAATCGAATCCCAGTCGCCGCCGTCCTAACTTGCCCCTGTCGAAAAAGACGCACTCTCTCGGAGGCGCGGCAGCCACAGGTTCAGCGTCAGGCCACCGCGTCTCCGCCTTTTTCAAATCCAGCGGGGGACCCAGTATGAACATTCAAGCTGTCGAAATCGGTCGAGATCGGAGCGGACGCCGGGACGTCGGCTGCAGGCTTTGCGGATCACGCCTGCGCCACACCCTGGTCGACCTTGGCATGTCGCCTCCGTGCGAGAGCTACCTGCAGGCCGACCAGCTGGACCAGATGGAACTCTACTATCCGCTCAACGTCCTAGTCTGCGACATGTGCTATCTGGTGCAGCTCAAGGAGTACATGAGCGCCGAGACCATCTTCAGCGAATACGCCTATTTCTCCTCCTTCTCGACGAGCTGGGTCGCCCACTCCAAGGCCTATTGCGAGGGGATCACCAAGCGCCTTGGGCTTGGTTCCGGCAGCCTGGCAGTGGAACTGGCCAGCAACGACGGCTACCTGCTGCAGCATTTCCTGCCGCTCGGCGTCCCCGTGCTCGGTGTGGAACCTGCCGCCAACGTGGCGCGCGCCGCCGAAGAAAAGGGCGTGCCGACCCGCGTGGACTTTTTCGGCGTCCGCTTGGCGAAGCAGATGGTGGCCGAAGGACTGCATGCCGACCTCATCATCGGCAACAACGTCCTGGCGCAGGTTCCCAACCTCAACGACTTCGTCGCCGGCATTAAAATCCTGCTCAAGCCGGAAGGTGTCGTCACGCTCGAATTTCCGCACATCGAGCGGCTGATGGCCGAGAACCAGTTCGACACGATCTACCACGAGCACTTCTCGTACTTTTCGCTGCTGACCATCGACGTGATGGCGGCCCGCCACGGGCTGCGGGTGATCGACGTCGAGGAACTGCCCACGCATGGGGGTTCTCTCCGCGTCTACCTCGTCCACGAGGACAGCATCAGCAGCTGGGCGGCGGAAGACAGCGTTGCCGAACTCCTCGACCGCGAAGAGCGGCACGGGCTGACGGAGATGTCGACCTACACGTCCTTCGGCCACAAGGCGCAGCGCGCGAAACGCGACCTCCTGGCGTTCCTGATCGCAGCCAAAAACGAAGGCAAGAAAATCTGCGGCTACGGCGCGCCGGGCAAGGGCAACACGCTCCTCAACTACTGCGCCATCGGCCCCGATTTCCTCGACTTCACCGTCGACCGGAACCCCTACAAGCACGGCCGCTTCACGCCGGGCATGCACATTCCGATCAAGCCCGTCGAAGCGATCGACCAGGCCAAGCCCGACTACATCCTGATCCTTCCGTGGAACCTGAAGGATGAGATCATCCAGCAGATGCACCATGTCGCCGCCTGGGGCGCGAAATTCGTGGTGCCGATTCCTTCGTGACAGTGATCGATCCATCGGAGTTGCGGAAATGAAGGTCGTTCTTTTCTGTGGCGGGCGCGGTACCCGCATTCGCGACTATTCCGAAAGCGTACCCAAGCCGATGATCCCGCTCGGGCACCAGCCCATCCTGCGGCACATCATGCAGTGGTACAGCGACTACGGCCATGACGAGTTCGTGCTGTGCCTGGGCTACAAGGCCAACGTCATAAAGGAGTTCTTCCTGAACACCCGGCCGCAGACATTCGCCGACTGCGTCGTGTCCGGCGGCGGCAGGGATGTCCAGCTCCTCAATGACGCCGACAAAGACTGGCGCGTGACGCTGCTCGACACGGGCATCTGGCGAAACATCGGAGAGCGCCTCTGGACTGCGAAGGACCACGTCAAAAACGAGAAAATGTTCCTCGCAAACTACAGCGACGGGCTGACCGACGTCGACCTCGAGGACGTGATCGCCAAGTTCGAGGCCAGCGGCAAGATCGGCTGCTTCCTCGCGGTGCGCGCGCCGCTGACCTATCACCTTGCCGACATCGCCGAGGACGGCCGCGTCCGCGAGTTTCGCACCACGGAAACGTCGGAGATCTGGATCAATGGCGGCTACTTCGTGTTCCGGCCGGAAATCTTCGACTACATGCGCGACGGCGAGGAACTCGTGCTCGAACCCTTCACGCGCCTGATCGCCGACAACATGTTGATGGCGTACAAACACGAGGGTTTCTGGCGCTCTATGGATACGCTGCGCGACTGGCAGTCGCTGGAAGACATGGTCGAAAAGGGCGACATGCCCTGGAACGCGAAGATCACCGCCGAAAAGAACAGGCGCAATGTAGTCGCGGCGGCGTCATGATGGGGCTTGGCCTCGCCCGTCGCGGGGAGGAACTCTCGGTCCTCTGCCTTGGTGCCCACTCCGATGACATCGAGATCGGCGCGGGAGGCACTATCCTCAGCCTGATCGCATCAGGGGTCAGGCTGGATGTCCACTGGTGCGTGCTGAGCGCAGGCGGCCAGCGGACGGCCGAAGCCACTTCCTCGGCCAAAGCATTCCTCGAAGGCTCGCGGACCTCGAAAATCGAGATCGCCGAGTTCGAGGACAGCTATTTCCCTTCCCAGAGCCGTGCGATCAAGCAGTGGCTGATGGATGTCAGAGCGCGTGTCCGTCCTGACGTGGTGCTCACCCACGCCCGGCTTGACGCGCACCAGGACCATCGCGAGGTCAACCAGCTGACCTGGAACGTCTTCCGCGACCATCTCGTGCTCGAATACGAGATCCCGAAGTGGGACGGCGACCTCAGCCAGCCCAATGCCTATGTGCCGCTCACGGGGGACATCATGGAGCGCAAGATCGGACTGCTTCACGAGCACTTTGGCACCCAGCGCTCCAAGGACTGGTTCGACCGGGAGACGTTCGCCGGGCTTGCGAGGCTGCGCGGGATGGAGTGCCGGGCACCAGAGCATTTCGCGGAGGCTTTCACGCTCCGGAAAGCGAAAATTCTTTAGCCGCCGCATCACGGCCAGCATTGTCTCGTAACAATCAATAAATGCTGCAAATACAGCATCTTGCAAGTCTTTCCCGACAAATTTAGCAAAACTTGCCGAGAGGGCATGACAGCTGGGTGAATTTTTAGGCTGAGAGGATATTGAACTCGGCCGGCGATCTGTTAACAAATTCGCCTTGTTGCCGTCCTGCATAACAGAAGCAGCCTCGAGGCTGTCGGATTTTACTATCAATTTTGAAGTTGAGGGGCTTTCATCAAGTGGACAAACGAGAAATTGCGCCCGGATTTTCGCTCAGCGAAGCCCGGATCGGTACCGTAGAGGGTGGAGAATCCGGTGTCCTGGTCTGGAAATCCGACCAGCTCGTCGCGGTCCTGACCCAGATCGACGAAGAGGCCTACTCCACCAAGGGCAAATGGTTCCTCGAGATCGGCTTCGGTCTTCTGAGCGGGGACCACAGGAATTTCGACACGATCGAGGAAGCCGTAACCTGGGTAGGCAGACAGGTCTTCTCGGTTGACGCGGACGACCGAGCCGCCGCGGCCGCGAGCTGACTTTCGTAGCCGCCGCCTACGCCTTTGCAATGATCGGAATGATCTCGGCGGGTTCATCGCCTCTGTTGTAGCGGCGGAAGACGACCTGGGAGGGGCGGCCGACAAGGAAGCGATCGGTTCCCGATTCCAGCGCCCGTGCATAGACGGCCAGCGCTCCGTCGACGGCCTCTATAGTCTTCATGACAGCCTCGTTATCGTGCGTGTAGCTGACGACGAGAGACGGCATCAGCACTCCGCGCCTGATCGTCTCCTGCATGAACAGGGTCCTGTATGCCTGTGACGGATGGCCGTTGCGGTCGAGGGTGGCGAATGAAAGGCAGCAGGGACGGCCGACCACCTGGAAGTGCCCGTCCACCCCATGCCGCCTGGCGGCTTCTCCGATGCCGTCCTTGAGCTTCTCGCCCTGACGGTGAAGCTGATCGATCACAGGTTCGTTTTGATAAATCCGCATGGTGGCGATCGCCGCGGCTAGCGCATGGGTTTCCGCGCCATGGGTGGTGGACAGTAGGAAAACTCTCGGGCGGTCGGTGTACTCCAGCCCTCCGAGACGCATGTATTCACGTTTCCCGGCGAGCGCGGATACGGAGAACCCGTTGCCCAGCGCCTTGCCGAAGGTCATCAGGTCCGGCTTGATGCCGTAGAGTTTCTGAGCGCCGCCAGTGTGCCACCTGAACCCGGTGATCATCTCGTCCAGAATGAACAGCGCACCGTTTTCCCTGCAGAGGCGCTGGACCTCGTGAAGGAAACCGTCGCGTGGGTCGTCGCCGCGCGACGGCTCGAGGATCAGTGCGGCCAGCTTGCGCGGGTACTTGTCGAACAATTCCTTCACGCTGGCGAAGTCGTTGTACCGGAAGGTGACGGTCAGTTTCCGGACGGCCTCGGGGATGCCCGAGTTCATTGGTGTGGTCCCGATGAACCAGTCGTCGGTCGAGAAGAACGGATGGTCGGCACAACAGGCGACGAGATCGCGCCCCGTGTAGCCTCGGGCCAGCCTGACGGCACCCGAAGTCGCATCCGAGCCGTCCTTGCAGAACTTCACCATGTCCGCGTCGATGAGTTCCAGGAACGTTTCGGCGCACTCCACTTCGATCCTGGCGGGCCTGGTGAAATTGGAGCCTCCGCCGAGGACGGACTCGACCGCCCGGGTTACTGTCGGGTAGGCGTGACCAAGTCCGACGGCCCGGTTGCCCATACCGAACTCGATGTACCTGTTTCCGTCGACGTCCCAGACATGGCATCCCGAACCGCGCTCGATGAACCCCGGCGCGAGAACGGGATACTGGTCCTCGCCTTTCGCATAGGTGTGGCAGCCGCCCGGGATCAATTCGCGGGCGCGTTCCTGCAGGCGGACGGATTTTTGGAAACGAAGGCTTTGCTCGGACATGGGAACACTCCAACTCGTCCGCAGTCTACCCGTCCGATTAAGGATTTCGCGTTCTCCATAAGGTCATCGGTTTAGCACTTATGGGGGATGCCCGGCGGCGGACCGTCACCGGATTGATGGCTTTGCTTCCCGGTTCAACCGTTTTGGTGAATCGCCCCAAGGCGGTTACGGTGGCAACCTTCCTGTCGCCAGGGAGGAGAAAATGGCTGTACTGGTCACTGGGGGTGCGGGATATATCGGCAGCCACACGGTTCTGGCCCTGCTGGAAGCGGGCGAGAGGGTATTCGTGCTCGATGACTTGAGTTCAGGCGAAAGGTCCGCTGTCCCGATCAAGGCTCAATTCATCCACGGCGACGCCGGTGACCTCGAGACAGTCCAGAAGCTGTTGGGGACGTTCGCCATAGATGCCGTCATACATGTGGCCGGCTCCGGTTCGGTCGAAGAATCCGTCTGGAACCCTCTCAAATATTACCGCAACAACACTGCGGTTACCCGCACGGTCCTGGAGGCTTGCATCGGCGCAGGAGTGAAGCACTTCGTGTTTTCCTCCACGGCGGCTGTTTACGGCAATTCCGGGATCCAGTGTCGGGAGGATGCGGCATTGTCGCCCGTGTCTCCCTACGGGAAGTCCAAGCTCATGGCCGAGGCGATGCTCCGCGACACGGCGGGAGCACACTCCGTCCGGTGCGCCGCGTTGCGCTGCTTCAATGCGGTCGGAGCCGGCCCTGCGGGACGGGGTCCGGGCAACCTATTGAAGGTGGCCTGTGAGGCGGCGGTCGGCAAACGTCTGTATGTTCCCGTTTTCGGCACCGACTACGACACTCCCGACGGCACCTGCGTCAGGGACTATATCCATGTGAGCGATTTGGCCGACATCCACCGTCTTGCCCTGCAAAGGCTCCGTCGCGAAGGCGGCAGCTTTGCCGTGAACTGCGGATACGGACGCGGCCACTCCGTACTCGAAGTGATCGAGGCGGTCAGGAAGCAATCCGGCGTCGATCTCGCTGTGAAACCCCACCCAAGGAGGGCGGGGGACGTAGGCATGTCCGTGGCGGATTGCAGCATGCTGTCCGGAGAGCTGGGATGGCATCCGTCCCGCGACAATCTCGCTGAAATCGTATCCCGATCGCTTGAATGGGAGCGCAAATCCGGCAGGCGTCCCACCCGGCCCTTCACGAAACCGGAGATGGTGCGGTCGGCTCAGGCAGCAGGGCTGGCAATGGACCTGACTCCTCGCGAGCACCAGGTGATGCAGCAACTTTCCAAGGGACTGCAGAACAGGATAATTGCGGCGAACCTCGGCGTCTCCGAGCACACGGTCAAAATCCACCTACAGAAGATCATCAGGAAACTCGGGGCGACAAACCGCACCGGAGCTGCCGCAATTTATATCGAGCGGCTCCCGGATGCTTTCAATCGTCGAAACGGAGAACCCCCGGCTTTCAGAAGCCATTGAAAGACGCGAACGGCCCGCCGGACTACCCACACAGCGAACCATTCCTTATCGCCTGAGATCATTCTTGTGACAGGATGCCGTCGGCGAAGAGTTCATTGATCTTGTAGGCGACTTCCGTGCGGTTGGTCGCCTTCAGCTTCTTCATGATGTTTCGGATATGAACCTTCACGGTGCTTTCCCGCAGATTCAATTCGTAGGCGATGATCTTGTTCGCCATGCCGCGCCGGAGCGCTTGGGCGACCTCGGCCTGCCTGATCGTGAACATTCCCGTCAATGGCTGCATGTCGCCGCGGCTGCCCGAATCGATCAGGTGGCGCATGGAAAGGACGCTGCTCGCCGGGACGAAAATGCCTCCCGCTACCGCGAGGTTGATTGCCTCGACGCAGACGTCGATTCCGACCGAAGCCGGAATGTATCCCCTCGCACCGCATTCGAGAGCCGTCAGTATCTGTGCAAGGTCGTCGGTGCCGGCCAGGATGACCACAGGTACCGAATTGAACTCGGACGAAATGCGCTGGATTTCGTCTGCAATGCCGGGATCGGTGATCTTCCGGCCGCCGAGGTTGTAAAGGATGGCTCCAACAGGAGGGTGCGAACCCTTCTTCCTGCGCCATTCTTCGACGGAACCCATCGCCGCGACGGCCATGCCCAGATCGTGGTCGACGAGTGCCGAGGCGAGGCATTCGCGGTCGAGCGCCCTTCCGTCCAGGATTAGGAGACATTCGCTGCCTGCCCGCGGTCCCTGGACAATTTCCGCCCCCCTCGGGGTTATTCCGGACTGATTGGCTGAAGTATAATTATGCTGTCCTGCTGTGGAATCCATACTAATACCCACCCTTTTCCAACACACGCCGCCCCCGGCGGCCGATCAGCCCCTTTTGCAGTCTCAAAAAATCGAAAATTTGACCCACCCCTTGCGAAAGCTTGAGGACAGAACCCCAGCTGCGGCTTTCTGCAAGTTCTTCGCCTTCGCCTGGCGAGAACAGCTTTGATAGATTATGGCATCTTTAGTAATCCGTCATTAACTTATGTTAGCTTTTGCTAAATTTCTGAGTCCGTGGTTAAAAGGTGCGGCCGCTGCCGCCGCATATGCTGAAGGTTATCTGAGGTATTCCTTGTCGAATCCGGCTGTCTTGACCAGCTTCTGGCGGTTGATCACCTCTACATGGCCCGCTTTGAATGAGACTAGACCGGCCTTGCGCAGTTCCCCCAAGGTACGGTTGACGTGAACGGATGTCATTCCCAGCAGGTCGGCCACTTCGTGCTGGGTGAGGGGACACTCATACCTTCCGCGTGACGCCAGGCCGACGACGGAGAGCCTTTCCTCCAGCTCGAGCAGGAGGTGGGCCGTCCTGGTGATCGCGTTCCGCCGCCCGGCGCTCATGAGATGCTCGGCGAGAATGGCGTTCTGGCGGGCCTCGGAGCAGGTGATCTTGTTCCCGAGGATGCCGTCCGACGCAATGGCCTCCATCAGATCCTTCCTGTGAACCTCATAAACGGCAAGCTCGGTTACGGATGCCAGCGATGTTAAACGCGGTCCGTCGACGGAACGGAACCCGACAAAATCGCCCCGGAGTGGAGTGTCGATGACCTGCCGTTCCCCGTTCTGAAGGCCGCGGTAAAGGAGACCCCAACCGGATCTTACGATGAAAACCCTGTCGTCGTCGTCGCCCTGTCGGCATATCACTGAATGGGGTTTGTAGATTTTTGCGGCAACACCAAGGAATTCGCTGTTTCCCCAGTCGTCCTTCGACAATGACCCCCCACGGGATGCGAGCGTATGAATTCCAAAAGTGTCTGCATGAAAAACCGCTGGCTTGTTTCGACTGCCACAACTTATAATAGGCAGTCTCTGAATGCCAGTTATTCGCCGAGCTTGCCAGATACGCAGTTGGTCAGAGACATCATACCAACGGATAAGCATGCGTTTATTTGGCGCAGAACCTCATCCGATTGGCGGAGACGGGATCTGCTTGCGCTCTTCGGCAACGATATTTCTACCTCGAAAGCACCATTGACGGCCTATTACTTCAAGGCCGAATATCCGGTTGCCCGCTCTGGCTGTTTGCTTGCGCGGCCTGTCACGCGGCGATCGCGAAGACAGGATAGGGGGTCGCTACCCACCCCGCCCAGCGGCTCCCCTATCGCTTCGCGGGACGCGCGGCCCGGGGGTAAAATTCCCGGCTAGGTGGCAACTAGCCGCGGGTTGTTGCGGTATTAGGTAGCAAACGCCACCCGAAAAATCGATTAGCGCGTATGCGAAAATTCCACCAATAGGCGTGCGAAAATTCCATTGGGAAAAGCGGTTGCAGGCCCGGCAACTGGCTTTTCGCGTTCAGCGATGGGGGACTTGCGGGAAAATTGGTGGCGTTAGCTACCTTACCTAATGCCGGGTTGTTGGCGCGCTGCTGCTTGGGACAGAGCAACACCCCGCGAACACCTCCGGATAGGTGGTCAGCATGGCCGTGGCCATTGCGCCCCTGGCTGAGAGGCCTGTGACTGCAGCACTTGGGCTGCCATCGTTTCGATGGGATAATGGAGAATTGCAGGGCTTCATGACTTGGCCGGCAAGACCACCGAAGTCATGAACTCAGGGACGACCCGGCTTCAGGCGTGTCCTTGAGGCTCGGCCTCAGAAAGCCACGTTTCGTCCAACAAAGCGGTCTCGCCAGGCTGCATCACTGCTTCAAAGGCATCGATCAGCTTTTTGGCGGCTTTGCTGGCCAGGTGGCATTCCGGATATTTGGCCTTCACGGCCCTGGCCCGCTCGTAGACTTCCTGGAGTTGCCTGACTTCCTTGGGGCCGAGTACGCTATGTACAATCTGGTCAGTCATGCCGTTCTCCTCCTCGCAAATGCCGGAACCCTGAACAGCCCGCCTGCTACCCGCACCAGTACGTTTCCGCAGTCATTTTTACCACGGGTACTTCTAATTAAAAGCAAAAGCATGCCTGCAATCTGGCATTCTATAGATGGCATTTTTTGGGTCTACTCGTTCTTTAGGCTGTTGCAAGCGCGTGGATCCGCCGTTCGTAGGAAGGGTACAGCCGCGTGGATTAACCAATGCCTAACGGTTGCGTTTCGCCTAAGCGGGGCTTCCGTTTGCCCGAGAAGCGGCTTTCGAAATACCTGAAGGACAGTTCCGCGACCGTGGCTGTGATGGCGTAGGAGAGGGCGAAGATCACGAGCCTTCTCAGAATCGGCTGCCCCGACAGGTCGGCGACACTGGAAAGAAGGAAGGCGGCGGCGTTGATCGCCAGCGCGTGGACGATGTAGGCACCGTAGGATATTTCTCCGATACGTCGGAACAGGCGCGACTTCAGCAGCCAGGACACGGACCGGTCGCCTGTCGCTGCAAGCGCCACCAGACCTCCCGAGGCCACTGCCAGTGCCGTGTACAGGAACACCTCACGGTATTGGCCCCATAGGATGCCCGAGACCACATTCTTCACAATGTCGATCCCCCGGGCGTGAACCACAAAATAGTTCATCCAAGTGTAGGTGACGACGTAGGCAATCATCAGGGCAGCTCCCGCCCAAGCAAGAGGGTGGGCCAGCTTGTGCAGCCGGCCGTAATGGCTTGCGAACGCCAGGAGCGCTCCCATGGCGAAGGAATCGGTGTGGAGGAAGGAACCCGAATAGATCCCGTATGCGCTGGCTTCGCTGTCGAGGCCGATGTTGGCAAACTCCGTCGACACTGCAAACCTCATGAGAGGGGCGGCAACGAGGAGGCGAACAGGATGGCGATCACCGTCCGCCTCGACGCCAGGACGAGCACAGTCCCGTAAACAAGGTAAAACTGCATCTCGACCGAGATCGTCCAAAGATGCGCCACGGGCCAATCAGACAACTGGCCACGTCCAAGTCCCATGGCCACGTTGTGGTAGAAGCCCAGCAGCGAAAGAAGGTCGAAGAGATCGACGCTGGCCCCCGCAGCAAGGCTCGCCAGAATCCCGACGCCGACATAGGCATAGTAGACGGGAACGATCCGGATCGTCCTGCGGCGGAAGAAGCCGCGCAACCTTTCCAGCGGCGGCCGGTCAGTCGGTCTCTCGATAACCGCGAGCGTCACCACGAAACCCGAAATCACGAAGAACAGCCAGACGCCCGTCCAGCCGAACGGCATCAGCCCGCAGTGCTGGGCCACAACTGCCGTCATCGCGAAACATCTGAGGGAGTCCACCGACGCAACGCGCTTGCTGCCGTCGGCCGTCCCCGCAGGTGAAAAGGAACCCATCTCGACATCCTTGCGAACCCGCCACAGCACCTTACAGCGTGCATGCCATGCCGGGACATGGACCCGGTTCAGCTTTTATGCGTAAGCTTGGCGCACACCGCCGCAGGCAGCCTCCAAAAGGAGTAGCCGCACTCGCCCGACGGTGCCGGACGCCCGGCTACCTCCTTTGGCCCCCTTGCCCGGAACATCCGCCTGCCGAACTATGCTCCGCTTAAGACAGCTTCTGGCGGCGTGCGGAACATCCCATGCCGCCTCTCAGCGGGGAGGCTGGAGCAAAAATGCAGGTCTCTTTGCCCGGGCTGCTGGTGTGCGCGGCCATTTTGGTGGTCGCGTATTATTCCAGGGGGATGCTGATCATCGGCCTGATGGCCTCGACGGCTTTCGGCGCGACGGCCGTCATGACCCTGACCGCACTGGGCGGATCGTCTCCGCTGATCTACACCGTTTTTGCCGCCCTGCTCGTGACGGCCGTCGCGGCCAGGCGTCATATCTGGTTCGATCTCGGCAACGTATTCGGAAGCATCCGTCCCGTCTGGATCCTGACCAGCCTCATGGCTTACGCGATTATCGGATCGTGGCTGTTTCCGAGGTTCTTCGCGGGCCAGACCAGCGTCTTCGTGCAGTCCAAAACCAGGCTCGCCATCGTCGAGGCCTCCCTTGCCCCGGTTTCGGGCAACATTTCCCAGACCGGTTACTTCGTCCTTGGCGGCCTGACCGCGATCGCACTCTGCGCCGTTCTGCTGCACTCCAACAGGATAGACCAGGTACGCCGCGGCTTCTTCCTGTGGTGCGGCCTTCACACGGGATTGGGGCTGATCGACTTCATCAGCAAAAATGCCGGAGCCGGGGAATTGCTTGGTCCGATCAAGACGGCAAACTACGCAATAATAACAGGGGCGGTCGAGGCTGGATTCACGCGGATCACGGGAGCGTTCTCCGAGGCTTCGTCCTTCGGCAGCGTTTCCCTCGCATGCCTGGCATTCTGCTACACATACTGGAGAAAGACCAAATCACGCCTGGCCCAGTGGCTGGCTGCCATCCTGCTGTTGCTCGTCGTCCTGTCGACATCCTCGACCGCATATGTCGGCCTGGCCTTCCTGTGCATTCCGGTCGCCTTCTCGATAGCGCTTTCGGTCCTGAAGGGAAGGGTTGAAAGCGACGAGATACTGATCACGGCGCTGATGGTGGTCGGCGGCGTGGCCATTATGGGGATCAGTCTCTACAACCCGGCGATCTTCGAGCCGTTCGTCAACTTGATAAACTCCACCATCATCAACAAGGCGGAATCTTCCTCGGGTCAGGAACGGACTTACTGGAACGTCAAAAGCCTGCAGGCATTCCTCGACACCAGCGGCCTTGGCATCGGGTTCGGCAGCTCGAGGGCCTCAAGCTGGCCCATCGCCGTCCTGTCCCAGCTCGGCTTCTTCGGATCGTTGATGATGGCCATCCTGCTTGGCGTCCTGATCAGGGGAATGGGGAAGCTGCGGATTTGGGTCGACCCGGAGACCGATGCCGTCGTAGCCAGCGTGAGGAACGCAGCCCTTGCCAGCGTCGTGGCCAGCTCGCTGGCTGGTGGATCCCCCGATCCGGGCATCCTGTTCTTCGTGGCCCTTGCCATTGTTTCCGCCACGAGAGTGCGCGCCCGGCGCAACAGGGAAGCCTTCCGGTGTGCGGCTCCCCGGCAGGCAGTGCGGGCTTGGTTTCCCGCTCCGAGGCCTTCCACAGGACAGGCTGGAGCGTAAATTCCCGCATCTCTCATCCTGCCAATTCGGAGAGACGCGCATTGCGATGCGTCCTCACTTCGCCACCCGCCGCTTGCTGAGGTATCCTTCCGTTGGGGAAAGGCGGGCGGCATGTGAGGGGGAAATGCCATGCCCAATTCCATCCAGCAGCCGAGCCGTTCGATCTCGTCGGCGATCCCGTCCTGATTGCAGGCATCGGCCAAGGCTTCGAAGCGACGCTCAACTGGCGCGTCCATGACGGCCATGACGAGCGCACCGGCTTCTTCAATGTCGGCGGCGGCACCGGCGAGCACGGCCAGTTCCTGGTGCAGGCGGCGATAGGCGCGGCCGCCTTCCAGCTCGACCGGCTGTCCGTCGAGGTGTTCGAGGAGAGTGCGCAGGACGGCTCCGAGATCAACAAGGTGATCGTGCCGGTGATCTACGGCCCGCGCATCGTCGCGAACTATATCGGCTTCCGCATCCATGTGGTGAAGCCGGGCGACACGCTGTCGAAGATCTCCGAGGAGCACTATGGCAGCACGACCCAGTTCCAGCGCATCGTGCGCCAACCCGCTGGTGATCGACAACCCGAACCTCATCTTCCCCGGCCAGCAGCTGAAAATGCCGATCGGGGCGTGAGGGCTGCAAGGAAATTCAGAACGAGGATCGTCGCCCCTCTCAACCAATCAGCCGAAACCCCGGAGGACAGTATGTCGCCGTTGCCGCTTCTTAACAGCGGGAACGGAAAGCATTAGTTCACGTTTCAAACAATGGGAAAACGGCTTGGCGCGCGGAGGACGCCGGGCATTAACGGAAAGCGTGACCGAATGTCCTATCAGTATTTCTCGCACGAGATCGATTCCGAGACCCACTACTGCGTCAAATGCGGGCGGTTCCTGATGAACCTCCAAGAGAACAAGCAATGGATCGGGAATGAAATTTTCCCTGCTTGTATCGACGGCACCAACGTCACAGCCATAAGCCACATGGTGCGTGGCCAGGAAAGCGCTCCCCAGAACCATGCCAACATGCCGCCGCGGTCATTCCAGCGGTAGCAGCCGCCAATGGCAAGGTCCGAAAGGAAGCGGATGCCGAAACGCTACTTTTTCGCAAAGGGCGTAGGCTGGCTCGTCTTCGATAACCGCCTCAGCACGCCCGCAGCAAATCGCTCCACCGCTGCAGGAAGCGCTCTTTCGAGGCGCGTGACGCCACCTCCCGCAACAAGCGGCCGGTCTCCGCTTTCTCACAGGGACACCGGGAAAGCGCCTGCCGCATCGCCCATGTGATCGCCTTTGGGTCGTTTGGCGACACTTGCGTGCAGACGCCTTGCACAGCCTCTACCAACGCGCTTCCTGCAGACACGATCGGCAGCAGACCCATGTATGCGGCCTCCAGGGCGGGCATTCCGAACCCTTCCAGAAGGCTCGGCAGGACGAACGCCTCGGCATGCGCGTAGAGCCAGCGCAACTGGCTGTCAGGCACATATCCCGGCATCACTACGCCCGGCACCGATTTCGCGAACTCCATTATCTGTAGGTGGCCATCGCCCCGCGGACCGCACAGGACATATTTGACTCCCTGCGCATGGAACCCGCCTTTCCGGTAGGCCTCGAGAGCGGCGATCTGGTTCTTGCGGGTTTCGAAAGCTCCGACCGTTAGGAAAAACGGGCCGTCGACAGCGGGGAGAACCTCCAAGGGGCCGTCGAAAAGCTCCGTACGCACGTAAAGGGGGATGGTCTCCAGGAACCGGAAGCCCGATCCGTAAAGCGAAATGAAGTTGCCTCTCGACCAGTCGCTGACGAAGACGACGCCGGGCCCTTGCCGACGGATTTTCTCGTAAGCGGCGCGGTAGTTCTTAACGGTTCCGGGATCGTAGAGGAAGCCATGCGTCAACGGGCCGACATCGTGGCAAAGAACGATGTCCCTTTCGGCCAGCTCCGACCTCAGGACATAGAGGGGATCGAGAAAGACCCGGACACTGCCGTCATCAGCCCTGCCTCCGATCAAACAGGACCCGCTGTCCTTGAGCCATCTCATTTCCAGCACCATCAGTCTGGCAACGATCTTGCGGACTAGCCCTTCGGGAACCCTGGAGCCGAGCCGCCAGTACCGGACCCGCGCGCGTTCCGGCACGAACTCCCGGCAAAGATCCTTGGCGATGTGATAGGCCCCGGTCCTGTTCAGTATCGAAAGCGAGTTGTCGAACAGCGGCCGGGCAGCGGCCACGGCGGCGAGCGGCGGCCCCGGAGGAGCAGGTTCCTCCCTTGCCGGACCTGCGGAGCTTTTGCCGCCTCTCGGTTCGCAGGAACTCCGTGAGTCCGGCACCAGTGTTCAAACTGTTCATCGCTTCCACCCCAAGCGCGCCGGCCGAAAGGTAGCATGACGTGTCCGAACGGAAACCTCAACCGTTGGGTGTAGTGGATTGCCCGCGGGGCGGACCAAATGGATGAGGCCGCAAGAAGCTGCTGCGCATCGGCAGAACATTGGGCGGAGACTGTCCAAGGCCGGGGGCCTTCAACGTGTCAGGCGGTTGCCGATACACGTCCAGGAGTCTCACGTGTCATTGAAACCCAAATCATCTTCCCCCGCGGCGGTGTTTGCCGCGAAGGTCACCAGCCTTGAATCCACGCCTGCCGTCGTCGCGAACGCGATCAAGGCGACGCCTGGCCACGGCGTCGCCGGACGCCATGCTACGCGGGCGCTGCTCGACGCCCTGTCCGGGCACAAAGACCCGGGCATGTTCGGCCGCATGTTTCCCAACCTCGATGCCCTCCATGTTTCTGATGCCAAGCTCGAGGTCCTTGCCAACTCGATGAAGGACCCGGATCCGGCAAGCCAGACCGGCAACAGTGAAATCCCGGCGGGGTTCACCTATTTCGGCCAGTTCGTGGACCACGACATCACGCTGGATCTCACTTCATTGGGAGACAAGGAAAAGGATCCGCTCGGCATCGAGAACTTCCGCACCCCGAGCGTAGACCTCGATTGCGTTTACGGCCTTGGCCCTGACGGAAGTCCCCACCTCTACGCCCGCAACCCCGCAAACGGGAACAAGCACGGGCCCAAGCTGCTGATCGGCAAGAACATCACGGTCGGCTTCGGCGGCGTGACGGGCGATTTCCGCAACGACCTGCCGCGCAGCCCCGTGAAGCATTACTACGAAGAAGGAAATCTTCCGCCCGAGAGTGATGGGCCGCGGCTACCGATAGCACAGAGACACCGGACAAGGCGATCGAGGGCGTCAGTTGAACAATTCGCAATGTCGGTTCACCCGGGATTCAGAACACGCCCGACGGCGACGGCGATCATCTGTCCCATGGCATCGGCCGCTGCCTTGGCTTCAGGAGTTTTCCAGGATTCCTTGACTTGGTCTGCTGTTGGAGGTCAACCAGACCTCTCCCCTCCTCGTTCGCGCGTATCTTGGAGCAGCCGCCGTCGGACAGATGGTATTCCCGCATGCCTGTAACGAAATCGACGGGATCGCTCGCGATGGCGCATTGGGCGCGCGCCGTACGCTCCGCTTCAACTCGGCTCTTGCCCGTCAGGACAGTGTCGAGCGTTACGATGAGATCAGCGAAGCTGCTGTCATCCAAGTCCATGAAAATATTGCAGCTTCCTTGGCCATGACCGCTTTCCGGGGCGATGCCGCCAGGGTAATGTCCTCGCATACAAAGGGTGGGACAAGTTCAAAAATGCAAAAATCCAATTCTGTTGCGCTGACGGCGGCTGCATTGATCCCTGTCGGCCGCAATGCCGTCCGCTGCTGAAACCATGAGGCTCAGCCAGTTGAAGCGGGCCGACATGGTGGCTCTCCAGCGGGGGCAAAGCGTTGCGGACGGAGCATGTGCGGCAGCGCTCATCAATGAGATCGATGCCTTTGGCGGCCCCGAGGCAACGCGCGAGTTCACGATCGACGCGAAGCCTCGCCGATCGTGATCAAGGGCCAGGGGATCAGCCATGAATGCCGGGACGGCGTCCACACCATGACCGAGAACGGCAGGGATTTGATCCTCCAGAAATATGACGAGAACGGCGAGCCGACGATGCAGGAGCCGTGAGGACTCCGGCTCGGACCCTGTTGACCGTGAACGCGGGCATCCGTAATGGCTTTGGAAGAACTCGACTGTGTGGTCGCAGGAGCGGGGGTGATCGGACTGGCGGTTGCCCGCGCGCTGGCGCTCGCCGGACGCGAGGTCGTCATTCTCGAATCCGCCGATGCGATCGGCACCGAAACCTCGTCCCGCAACAGCGAAGTGATCCACGCCGGAATATATTATCCTGCGGGAAGCCTGATGGCGCGGCTCTGCGTTGCCGGACGCAACGCCCTTTATGACTATTGCCGCGAGCGCGCGATCCCGCACCGCAGATGCGGCAAGATGATCGTCGCGACATCGGAGGAAGAACTCGCGAAACTTCCGGCGATCGCGGCCCGGGCGGCGACAAATGGCGTTTCGGATTTGCGCCGGATTTCGGCGGCCGAGGCCTTGGCATTGGAGCCCGCGCTGGCGACGGCTGGCGCGCTCATTTCTCCTTCCACCGGAATCCTGGACAGCCATGCCTACATGTTGTCGTTGCTCGGCGACGCCCAGAACGCGGGAGCGGCACTGGTTCTCAACAGCCCGGTCCTGGGAGGAAGGATTGAAGAGGGCGGCATCGTCCTCGATGTCGGCGGGACAGATCCGGCAACCATCCGCTGCAAACTGTTCGTAAACGCCGTGGGACTGCAAGCGCCGTCCCTGGCACGAAAGCTCAGAGGCATGCCGACGGACCTCATTCCAAAAGAATATTACGCCAAGGGCAGCTATTTTTCGCTCAGCGGAAAGTCGCCGTTTTCGAGGCTCATCTATCCTGTGCCCGTGAAGGGCGGACTGGGTGTCCACCTGACGCTCGACATGGGAGGGCAGGCGCGCTTCGGACCGGATGTCGAGTGGGTCAGCCGCCTCGACTACGAGGTCGACCCGCGCAGGGCAGAATCCTTTTATGCCAGCGTGAGGCGATACCATCCGGACTTGAAGGACGGAACACTGCAGCCGGCATATTCGGGAATAAGGCCGAAGATAGTGCCTCCCGAAGTCGGCAGCCAGGATTTCGTGATCCAAGGCCCGGAGACGCATGGCATTCCGGGATTGATCAACCTCTTCGGCATCGAGTCACCCGGGCTGACCTCCTCGCTGGCACTCGCCGACCATGTCCTCGACATGGGCCAGGCGATGATGGAGCCTACCGGAACGATGCTGGAGACAGGGCGTTTCCCAAATCCGTGTTCCGTGAAATCTTTTGAAATCTGCAGGACCTGTTTCGTCTCCGTCCACGTAGGCGTCCCAACGTTGGTCCGCCCAGTGCCCGCAGCCGATATAGTTTTCAAGCTGCCCGGCACTGAGCAGCAATCAACATCAACCAATTTGGATTGCCGGTTCCGAGGATTACGAAGTTTAGCGACTCGCGCAGAAGTTCGGCATTACAGCAGCGCGGCCGCGCCGACTGATTGAGCGCCATGGCTATGATAGGGGATGCTGGAGCACGAAGCAAGAAATTGGTGAAACAGTCGTGGCCAAGCCGCCGAACCCGGCAGGAAATGTCGGATCGCAAAGGTTCAGCGGGGCGACAACGAGTTGGAGATCCGGATGACCGAGAACAGTTGGGGGGAGACGCTTGATGGTCGCGGGACGTTGAGAATGATCTGATCGGTCGACCAGATGGCGCTGTCTCCAGCAAGGTCAACTGCCAAGTCAATTACCCTGCACGTCTTCAGCGGCGCAGGCCGAAGTGGGTGCCTTCGCCTTTCATGCGGGCGAACGCGACGGTCGAGGCCAGGCTTGACCGTTTGCGCATCGGGATTCTTGATCGCTCGAAGCGTCGGGCCCGCCATATCATCGACCCGCTGGTTTCCGGCCCCTGCCGCCGCAGAACTCCGGTGGCCGCATCGGTTACACAAAACGCATTGGGAGCCGCCGGCCCCAGCCAGAAAAATGGGGAACATTAGCGTGAGGCAACATGTTCATCTAGATCAGGAGGTGCCCCCAATGAACAGTGTCATTTATCTCATCGGTCTCATCGTCGTCGTGCTGGCCATCCTGTCGTTTCTCGGGCTCGCATGAGGAGAACAGCCATGCCCAGCAACGATCCAGATTCCCCTGAGCAGCAACAGGCAGACGTGAACGCGGCGGCCAGCAGCGCCCAGGACACAATCAGGCGCGAAGCGCGGTCCGCCAAGGACGCGCTGCAAGACGCCCGTGACGAGGTCGCCCGCAAGGCCGGAGAATACGCCTCCGAGGCCAAAGCAGCGGCCGTGGAGCAGGCGGAAGTCGCCCAGCAGGACGTCAGCGCCAGTCTCGCAGCGTTTGGCGGCGCATTGCGGGTTGCCGGCGATCATCTGGCCGGCAGCGATCAGCGCGCCGCTGCGCAATTTATGCAACAGGCGGCGAGCGGCATCGAACGCTTCGCCGGCTCACTGAAAAACAAACCCTTCGCCGATGTCATCGACGACGTGCGCAGTTTCGGCCGGGAAAATTCCGGGGCGCTCATCGCCGGCTCGCTTCTTGCCGGACTGGCGCTCGGCCGGTTCGTGAAAAGCAGCATGCCGACGTCGGGCACCGCGCGGCAGCCGCAGCAATCGGGGAGCGGCGGCGAACCGTGGACCGCCGATGAATTCGGCCAGGCTCCCGGAAGCGGCCAGCAAATGCAACAGAGTACCGATCAAGCGCAGCAGGCATCCTCCACCTACAGCGGAACCGTAACACGGAGCAGCGGCTATGAATGAGCATCAGGACAGCCGCAGCGTCGCGACGCTGCTCAGCGATCTTGCGCAACAGGTCACTACGCTTCTGCAGACGGAAGCGAGGCTCTTGCGCGCGGAAATGTCGGAAAAATTCAGCACTGTCGGCAGCGGCGCGGTCGAAGTCCTTGCAGGCGCTGTTTGCCTGCTCGCCGCGCTGATCGTTCTCTTGCAGGCGCTGGTGATCGCGCTTGCCAACGCCGGTCTCGGTGCCGGCTGGTCGTCACTTGTCGTCGGCGTGGTGGTCGCGGTGCTCGGCGTCATCCTGCTTCGCACCGGCAGCGCCAATCTGTCGCCGTCGCAACTCAATCCCGACCGGACCGAGGAGCAGCTCAAGCGCGACCTCCGGGTGGTCAAGGAGCAACTGAAATGATCGACAAATCCGCAGTCGAAGACAAATCCGCGGTCGAACTGGAACGCGAGGCGGAAGCCGCGCGGGCAAGGGTGGCCAACACCGCCGAAACGCTGAGAAGCAAGATGACACCCGGTCAGCTGATCGACGAAATGACCGGCATGTTTGCGAGCGGCGATAGCTCGGCCGCGCTCCACAATCTCAAGGCGCAGGTGCGCGACAACCCGCTGCCGCTGACTCTCGTCGGCGCAGGTCTCGCCTGGCTGATGTTTGGACAGGTCGCGTCCTCCTCGCAGCACGCTCGAGCAGGCTATGGCACACGCCACGGCTGGGAGGGCGATTATCCGTCAACCGCGGATCTGGGCTACCGCTCCGCCGGACGTGACGGCGATTCGATCACCGACAAGGTCGCCGGTGCCACCAGCTCCGCGATGGAAATGGCGAGCGAGGCTGCCGGCTCTGCGAAGCAGACGTTTGCCGGCGCCACGGACAGCCTCGCCGGGAGCGCCCGCAGCTTCGCCGACCGGTCGCGCGGCATGGGCGCTCAGGCCCGCCATGCTGCGGAGGATATGTTCGAGCGCGAGCCGCTGGTGCTTGCCGCGCTCGGCCTGACGATAGGAACCGCGATCGGCGCCATGCTGCCGCATACTCGCCTGGAAGATGAAACGCTCGGCAAATACGGTAACAAGCTGCGCGATGCCGGCGAAGATCTGTACGAAAAAGGCATGGAAGAGGCCAAGGACGTGGCGGCCGAAGCCTATGGCGCGGCCAAGGAAGAGGCCGATAAGCAGGCGCTGACCGGAGACGGTCAGCCCAGCGTGGCCGAGCGGGTCAGTGAGGTGTTCAAGTCCGCGGCCGAACGGACGGAGGAATCCGTCCGCGACAAGATGGGTTCGCAACAAGAACGCTGAGCCGAGGAAAAACGCCCATCCCGATTTTTGGAACATCGCTCAAGCCGAGTCCCCTGTGGGATGGTTGCATAGAGATGGAGCAGCTCATAGCGCGCGAGAAGCAAAAATGCAGCTTCTCGCAGAGAATTTGCGGTGGGGTGACGGCGCTCGCCTGAAGTCTCCAGTTCCTAGTTGGTCAGCTTCACCATGCAGGTCTCCATGGCAGACCTGCAGGTAAAACAAGAGGGCTTTATGTCTTCCTCCCGCCGCGGCCCTTTGGCATCTTGCCTGGCTTGCGGCCCAGGCCCATTTGCTTGGCCAACCGTGAACGGGCCGCGGTATAGCTGGGTGCGATCATCGGATAATCCGCCGGAAGATTCCACTTCGCCCGGTATTCATCGGGCGTCATGCCGTGGCGGCTCGCCAGGTGCCGCTTTATGGACTTGAATTTCTTTCCGTCCTCCAGGCAGACGATGTAATCGGGCGTCAGCGACCCCCTAACGGGAACCGCTGGTTTAGGCGGCTTTGCTTCTACTGCGGTGATGTCCCTCGTAAGCCTGCCAACCGCTGCTGCGACACTGGCAATCAGGTCCGGCAGCGCTTCAACAGGCACGGCATTGTTGGACACGTAGGCCGAGACAATCTCGGCGATTATTTCGACATCAGGTTGGGCCGCGGTCTCGACCATTGCGTTCTCCCGCACCCTTTCTCAGGCGAGGGGACTGCACCAGATGCGGTAACATAGCGTATCACATCGTAATTCTTTGTGCGAGCCTGTGGGATCCGGCGTCTCGGCCACCACGCATCTGCGCGAGAATCGATAGCCCAAAGGGGTAGCCTGACACCGCGCCGCCCCCACAGCGAGAAGTCCGGCATCACTCCGACAAGCAATTCTTCCGCCGCTCATTATGGCAAATTGCGTCAACTGCGTCGGGGGAGCGCCCGCAACTTTTTTGCGAAAAATAGCGGCCCGCCCCAAACACTGGGGAGAGGGTCGGGGCGACCCTGGACGCGGCAATGTCGACGAGGACGCCAGTCAGCCCACCAGATGCCATGGCATTTTCAGGCGACGGCCAGGGCCTGGGTGAGATCGGCGACAAGATCGTCGGGGTGCTCGACGCCAATCGACAGCCTTATTGTCGTTTCAAGAACTCCGATCCGTTCCCGAACCTCTTTGGGCACACCCGAATGGGTCATGGCGGCAGGATGGCTAGCCAGCGACTCCGTGCCGCCAAGGCTGACGGCAAGTTTCAATATCTGAAGCGCGTTGAGGAACGCGAACGCCGCGGCCTGACCGCCGCGGATGTCGAACGAGAACGTCGATCCGGCGCCGGTGCATTGCCTCCTGAAGACTCTCGCCGCAGGCGTGTCGTCGGTGAGGAACGGCAGATAGGCCACCCGCTCCACTTTCGGATGCTCGGCCAGGAATTCAGCGACGATGCGGGCATTGGTGTTGGCTTTCTCCATCCGAATACTTAGCGTTTCCAGCGAGCGGCCGAGCATCCAGCACGAGTGCGGATCAAGCTGCGTACCGATCGATCCTCTGAGCGCCTTGATCGATTTGGTGACGGCCTTGCTTCCAAGTGCCGCGCCGGCGATCAGATCGGAATGGCCGCCAACATATTTGGTCAGGGAATAGACGGAAATGTCGATGCCGTGGTCGAGCGGACGTTGAAACACCGGCCCGAGCAATGTGTTGTCACACACGATCATCGGACGATGACCCTGCCTGGCTGCGATCTCGTCCGCGATGCGGCCGACCGCCTGGAAGTCGACCAGGGTGTTGGTCGGATTAGAAGGGGTCTCGATGAAAATAATCGAGACCCGGCCTTTCTCGCAGCCTTTGTCAGCGGCCGCGCGAATGGCTGCCTCATCAACACCGTCATGGAACCCGACGGCGCTGATGCCCAAATTGGCCAAGGTCTTGGCAAACAAGGTTTGGGTGCCACCGTAAAGCGGCTGCGAATGCAGGATGGCGTCGCCAGGACAAGCGAAGGCTAGCAAGGTGGTGGCGATCGCCGACATCCCCGATGAAAAGACGGCGCAGGCCTCGGCCCCTTCATAGACGGCTAGGCGATCCTCGACGATTTCGCTGTTGGGATGATTGAAGCGGGAATAGACCAGCCCGGCTCCAGTTCCGCTCGGTGGTTCCTTGCGGCCCGAGACGAAATCGAAGAAGTCGCGCCCCTCTTCGGCAGATCGGAAGACGAAGGTCGAGGTGAGGAACACCGGCGGCTTCACCGCACCTTCCGACAGCTGAGGGTCGAAGCCGTAGCTCAGCATCAACGTTTCCGGATGCAGCCGATGATTTCCGATATGGGTCTTGGACGGGCGTGGGGCGGTCATGACGATCCTCCGGTCAGGTCTTTCAGACCAAAATTAGAGGAAGAATCAACACCAGTCCTTGCCAATTATTGTGCAATGACTTTCGACGAAAATCTGGCGAAGGCCATTTCGGAGGTCGCGATACGGATGGGTTGCCCCGTCGTACTCGATGAGCAGGCCGGCGCCGACAGCCAACTAAACGTGCTTGCAGATAATCTCGTCTGGGTAGTATGATTTTGAGCCTGGCGAGCAAACGGCGGCTGACCGTCAGCAGTCTTCTGGCTTGAGCGAGCGAACCATCCGGGTGACGACCGGATCGTAGGCAGCTTTTTGCTCCCTGCTGTAGTCTATCAGGAACATGGCGGCACGATCGCCGCATACGGTTATGCCTCTGACATAGCGGATCTGATCGTCCTTGGTCCCCGAGTAACTTGCCCATTCACGCGTCAGCCGCCGATAGGTGAATTTCCAGCCTTCCTTTTCGTCTCGACTGATCTGTTTCTTGACCTGAGGCAGGAAGTCGCCTTCGGCGACGTTGGTTCCCCAGACGGCGAGGAGGGCTCCGTCGGGGGAATGGAAGGCCGCGCCATCGCCGTCCTCTGAACGATGCAACAGTTCGAACTCGGGCGGCACGTCGAAAACGAAGCCAAACCTTTCGATGCCGAACTACTATTCCTTTGCTCCTGCCTGAGCAAAAGAGATCATGAGCGCCGAGAAAACCAGCAACATTCGTTCCATGGCCCGTGCCTAATTGCTTGGCCTGCGCTGCCAATCCATCACGGCGATAACTGCGAAAATGTAGGGAGGTTCCGTTATAAAACTATTTCTTCAGGGCTCACCGGTCGATCTGCTCTCCAAAATTCGGTTAGAAGAGCTCGACGGTGCGAAAGGGGAGAGACGGAGGCAGAAGTGGCAACAGGAGGGTTACTATTCTCGATATTCATGGCCCTTCTCAAAAGCTGTCCTTCGCCAACGGCTCGCGTCGACCATTGCGGAAATTCGTTTGGGCCTATCGAATTCACGCACATTGACCTAAGGCGGACCTTCTTGACCCGGTTTCTTTACAGAAAACCGACATTCGACCGCGCCCGAGGGTGGAACAGAAGGTGATTTCGCGGGTTAGCTGGTCCTCGCTCCAGCACCGGAGCGACCATGCTGGAGCCATGTTGTCCGCCGCAGAGGAATTGGCGAATTTGATAAGGCAGCGCCGCGTGATCCTGTTCGTCGGCGCCGGGGTCTCGATGAGCGTCGGGCTTCCCTCCTGGCAAACGCTGATTGAGCATATGGCCGAAGAACTCGAGCTCGATAATGACATGATTGGCCCACCGGACGCCAGCTATCAGATGCTGGCCGAATACTACCGGTTGAGGAAGGGCGGCCTGGGTCTCCTGCGCGACTGGCTAGGTCGGAACTGGAGTGTCTCGCGTGAGAAGGTCAAGGCCTCCCGCCTGCACCGGCTCATCGTCTCACTTGACTTTCCCATCATCTACACGACGAACTACGACCGCAACCTGGAGGTCGCCTTCGATATATACCGCCGGGATTTCGTGAAGATCGCCAACGCCAAGGACTTGGCGAAAGCCAGTCAAGACGTTACGCAAATCATCAAATACCACGGCGACTTCGACGACGACGCATCGCTTGTTCTTGCCGAGACCGACTACTTCGACAGGCTCTCCTTCGATTCTCCACTTGACGTGAAATTTCGTTCCGACGCGCTCGGCCGCACTGTGCTGTTTATCGGCTACAGCATGTCCGACATGAACATAAGGCTATTGCTGCATCGGCTCTGGCAGACCTGGAAACGGTCCGGCTATGAAAAGGACCGTCCAAGATCCTTCGTCTTCATGGCCGATCCCAATCCCGTGCAGGAAGCCGTGCTGGGCCGTTGGGGCATCACGGTGCTCAGTGAGCAAGCTAATGATCCGGAGGAAGCGTTGTACACGTTCCTCTCGAAACTCAAGCACCATATGGATCAACTATAGCGCGCACGGCAGCGTCAGCGGCGAGTGGCGAGGCTTGGTAAGGCGTTTTGTTGCGCAAGGACAATTGTCTCGTGAGACGGCCCAACACTAGGATCCTATTTTCCTTTTCGCATCTCCTGCGCGACCAGTCCGCCGGCAGCCAAACCCAGAGCGAGCGCTACATAAGTCGCCGCGATGGAGCGCTTCGAAAGCACGGTCTCCCAGCCCGGGGTCAGCCGCTTCGGTACAACGAGATAATCCACGGCCGCAGCGATCATGGCCACTGCCGAGGCATCGCGCAGCATCAGTAGAGGCGACCGCGGGGGTTCCTGGCGAGCCAAGCCTCGAAGGGAGCGGCCCAGAAAATGGCCGAGGCGTGGTGGGTGCCGAAGCCCACAGCCGTGTGTTCGAGGTCAGCTTTCCTGACCCCGCCGCTCTTGTCGCCGTGCAGCCAATGGCTGGTGGCATTAGTCGGCTGCAGTGCGGACGTTCCTTCGGCTTTGGCCAGAAGAGCGAGGACGGCCGCCGTCACAAAGCTTGCAACCGTACCGGTTACGCCTGTCGAAAGTCCCGTCTTCAACAACCCGTTCACCTCAAACCTCCCGCAAATCAGCTCGCCCCCTTTAACCGCCGAACCGAACCTCAGTTCCGAATTTCGGCGCCGCGGACTTGAGCTGCTGGACCGCCCGTCGCCGGACACTAATTCTCCGAGATCACCTCTATCACCGCTGGCAAATTCGAGGCCGGCGATCACCAATTCGGTAAGGAGAGCGGTTTCTGCCAGGATCCAGCACGATCGCATCGCCGACGATCTTCAGCATCTGCTTAAGCGAGGAGCGCATCCCCACGGCCGCGATCGCGGTCAGCAGCACAACGAGTCCGGGCGCCAGGCTTTCCATCAGAATTCGCAACAGAGAGATCGAGGCAAACGGTGCCTTGCGGCCGGCTGCAGCAGGCCAACACATAACCAGCCGCCTTCTCTTCAAGGCTGAGCCCCCCAAGGTCGTCCATCGCGACTTCACCTGAGAGCTTGACTGTCCGGCAGGTTCCGCAAAATGCCCTGCTGGCATGCGGTGGGAATGTAGAGGCCGCAATTGCGCGCCGCATCGAGCAGGGTCTCTCCGGGCGCGCAAAGATGCTCCACGCCGGACCGGGTGAAACGGACGCAAGTTGGGCCAGCGGCGACCGATCGCGGAGGTATGGAATTGCCCGCGACGCCGAAACTTTCCTCGTGATACTGCGAGGGCGCGATGCCGATCTCCGCGACACAGGCCCGGACCGTTTGGATAAAGGGCTCGGGGCCGCAGACATGTCCCATCCGCTCGCTTCGGAGCTGGCAACCTTCCGTAGTGCGGCGCGTTCAGCACTGCTGGGTGTGGCCGGAGAATTCGATCTTGGATCTAAACTCGGAGACCACTTTGGGGGCTGCCGCACCGCAGAAGCCGACTTCGTCGCGCAAGCCGCGACTTCTTCGATACCTTGGGCCGGACCTGATCACGGGCGCATCCGACGACGATCCAAGCGGGATAGCCACCTATAGCCAAGCCGGTGCCCAGTTCGGCTTCGCGCTCGATTGGACCATGATCGTCACCTGGCCGCTCATGGTCTTTATCCAGTTGATCAGCGCCAGGATCGGCCGCACAACCGGGCATGGGATCGCAGGCAATTTGCGCAGGTACTGCCCGAATTGGCTACTCATAGAGTCGTATCGCTGCTGCTTGTCGCGAATACAATCAATATCGGTGCAGATCTCGGCGCGATGGCTGATGCGACGAGGCTGGTGTTCGGCGGGCGAGCGCACCTTTACCTGTTCCTGTTCGCCGGCGTCTGCGCCGCCGGGCCGGTCTGGACGAAATATGCGCGCTACGCCGCCACTCTGAGATGGATGACGCTCGCTCTTCTGGCCTATATCTTGACTTTGCTCGCGGTCGACGTGCCCTGGAGCGAAGCCCTTTATCGTATCCTCGTCCCGAAGCTGGCCTGGAGCCCAGACTATTTGATGATGGTCGTCGCTGTCTTCGGCACGACCATAAGCCCTTATCTGTCTTTTGGCAGGCCTCCGAGGAAGCCGAAGACGTGGCGGACATTCCCCATCGCAAGGCGCTGAAGCGGAGCCGGCGCAAGGCCCGGCCGCGCTTGAACGGATAAGCTTCGACACGATGGTCGGCATGGCAGCTTCGAACATCATCGGCTTGGCGATCATTTCGACCGCGGCGTCTACACTACACCCAGGGTGCGTCACGGACATCAAAAGCTCAGCGCAGGCTGCGGAAGCGCTGCGCCCTCTTGCCGGCCCTTTGCTTCGACGCTCTTCGCCCTGGGCATCGTCGGCACGGGTCTCCTAGCAGTGCCCGTTCTGGCCGTCTCGGCAGCCTACGCGATTGGCGAAGCGCTACGCTGGCCTACCGTCCAGCCAAGGGTCGTGACCCCGACAACCCGAACCTCTTCTTCGCGCGCCAGCCGTGAAAAGTTGGGGCGTAACGTAGCCGCTGCGCTTTACGGTAGAACAAGATGCTCTCAGAATGTTGAAGTGCCTGCTCTCGTGGGGCGCGGCTTCGAAATCGTCGATTTTCGCCTGCCACGGATGGAGTTCAAACACGCCGAAATCGACCAAGCCGAGCAGCCCGTCGAGACTATCCAACCGAAGCCGCGTGATATTCACCATGATACGCAGTACGGTCATCTCGCCACCTGTTGGCTAGGACCCAAAGATAGCCGAACGGATCGCGAATACGGACTTCGCGCTTTTAATTGGGGCGGTCCTTGATCGGAATGACGACCTCGGCCTTTTTTGCGACCATCTTCTCGGCAATCATGTCACAGTCTTCGAGTTCAGACCAATGAGGACCGGGAGAAAACCCACCCCCCACTCAGGCACTTCTTCGCTTAGGGAAAGTGGGAAATCGCCAAGCGTGAGAGCGTTGGCGATCCTCGCATGCATGCACGCCCTCGGGATAAATCCCAGCGTAATCGCGCACGAGGCGGCGCGGTGAGGACTGCGATGACAACAGGCGTTGCTCATCCGGCTCCGGGGGAGGCTCAAAAAGCACGTCCTCAGAGTCAATCATCACTTTTGTTTCTGCGCTCTGCACGACGCTTGGATCTGTGACCGCTCAGGGCCTCATGGTTGATGCGATCGACTCGGCAATCGAAGGACACCGAAAGGCCATTCTCGAGGGCAGCCGCCGCAATCATGTCGATCAACTCTCGGTCAGTGATTGGGCATTTGGGCACAATGGCCCGTACGGCCGCTGTTGCCTGTGCAGTGGATACGATGCGCGCCTCCAGCCTGGATTGGAGGTATGCGTTGGCTGCGTTCCGCGCCGCCTTCGCTGGACCTGAAATGCCAGGCATCTCACCGTCTCCGTTCGTACGAGTGCTGCCAAACCACAATCAACTTGCCGTGTTCCGCTATCGCGTCTGCCGTCGAAAGCCGCTTTGTACTCTTAAGCACAGCCTTTAACCCGCAGCATTGCGCCATCGGAGTGCCCTCCGGTTGCAGCATACCAGAATGAGTTCTGCCCCTCAACCGGGCTCCGACCCCTCGTGCCGGGCCTAGGTCCTGCTCATGACACTGGATCAAAAAAAACGCCTGGATCTGGAATGTGGTTGGACGTTCTGACGTGTGCCAATCGGAACTGCGGTCACCGGGATGTCGCCGGCAGTACGACCATGTTGGCAAAGCCCGGACGAGTTGAGCTTCCCGGAAACAACTGGGCCGGCGCTTCGGCCCACCATTTCGGCGCTGGCAAGAGCGACAAGGCGCCCAAGAGTATCTTCCGGGTCATCGCCAGGAATCCGACCGCCTCGACCAGCCCGGAACGACAACGCGATCAAACAAGGATACCGCTCGCCGTCGGACTTGGATGAGTGAGCCGGCGCCTGGGCATTTTGCTCGCGAGCCCGCTTAACCAACCGTCGAATTCGTCCGATGAGACCCCGCACATATCCAGGAAACGCGGTAGCATGAGCGGCTCGTCAGCCCGGGAAGCGAGGCCGGGCCGACATGTGGTCCCGGAACGCACTCCAACCTCGCGCAGCCAAGGAAGGAAGACGGGGCTTGTAACGCCGCTTGGATAACAGAAGTGGGCCGAGACCACTTCTTTTCGCGTGGCGTGGCGGATGTAATCTCGATTCTGACGGATCTCGCGCTGGAAAAGAGCTTTGTCGAGCGGAACACGATGTCTGTGGGTATGCAGCTCGACTTGCACGAGCCTAGGGTCGAGATCTGCCAACTCGATCGCTGACATAATCTGAAGGATGCGGCGAGCGACAAGGGCCTGGTAGTCGACCCCAAGTTCGGAAGCGAGTCTGCACAAAAGCTCGTCTCTGTCGTCGGCGGAATAGCCATTCTCATCCGCGAAGCGGCGTATGTCGGCCGAGATGTCTTGCCGAACGCCGCGCTGCGCAAGAGCGACGGAGCGTTCAGCGATGCGGAGCCTAGCCATCTCCAGAGTGCGGTTGCGAGCTTTCCACAACAGATAACTGCACATGAGATCGAACACTGGCCGCCGGTACATAGAGTAAAAGCTCGTCAGGTACACCGTGGCCGGAATCGCATACTTCTGGAGCAGCGGGTAGGCGACGGCTGCAAAATCATGGAAACCATCGTCGAAAGTGAGGCAAAGCGACTGCGGGGGCAGTTCGCCGGCATATAGTCGATCAAGCGCATCATCGAGTGGAAGTACATTGTATCCCTGCTCGCGAATGGCCGCCAGCCGCTGTTCGAACAGATTGCCGGGAATGTATAACTCCGGATTCCAGCAGTGCTCGTCGGCCAGCGAAATGCCGTGATAGCACAGGATCAGGAGGCGCTCCCTACGCCATCGGCTTCCGCGCAGAGCGGCATAGCCGCCTACGCATCGGGCAGCCCGCAACGCCGTAAGCTTCGCCGCTTTGAGCATCAATCAGCGCCCCACGCAGGTTCAACGGACATAGGTCAGATTCGAATAGACCAGTATAGTCCGCGCCAGGATTTTCAGATCGATCGCCGGACCAAAGTTGTACACGTAATGCAAGTCATGCTCCAGCTTGGTCCGCGTCTCCTCTAGGTCGGCCGCGTAGCCGTAATAGACCTGGGCCCACCCCGTCAGCCCCGGCACAACCGAATGCCTGAGATCGTAACCTGGCAGTTCGGCCCTGTAGACTTCAACCAACGCCGGCTGCTCGGGCCTCGGCCCGATCAGGGTCATGTCGCCTTTGACAATGTTCCAGAGCTGCGGCAGCTCATCGAGATGTGAAAGGCGCAGAAACCGACCGAAGGGCGTGACGCGCGCATCGTTTATGGCTGTGGCCACAACGATCCCGGACTGGCATGGCTGCATACTGCGCAGCTTAAACATCCGAAAGATGCGCCCTCCCTTGCCTGTTCGGTTCTGGACGAAAAAAACCGGCCTGCCCATCAGGAGCAGGATTACAAGCCCACACGCAGCTATCAATATCATAGCAGGCAGAGCAGCAAGAGCGACAAACAGGAAATCCATGACCCGCTTGATGGTGGCATAACTCGGCCGTTGCAAAGTGCCTGCACGTTGCCCAGCTAGCCATACAAAAGATCGAGCGTTCATCCGCGCCCCGTTTTGATCCGATGTTGACGGGACTTGTCATAGAGATCACAATTAGGTCTGTCGCACATCGGCAGAAATGCCCCCAACCCCATCCAAAAGAACTATCCCGGGTCCACAAATCGTATATATTGACTCGCTAATGTAGCCGTACCGACCCAGGCGAGGCTACGCCTTCAAACTTTGAAGCATACCTGCGGCCAACGCGCCGCCGACTGGCGCCACCAGCAAGGCGGTGAGCAAGCCATGGAAGCGGGCAGCTAGCGCCAATGTGACGAGTTGGCCGGCTATTCCCGACGATCAAGACAAAGACCACGTTGCCTCCCGGTGGGGCGCCGGCCGCATGTCGAGGGCTCGGGCCTTGCAAGGCGATCCGCACCACCAAATGGGGGACAAGGACTGTCGCACGAGAACGTTGAGCGATCCTCCAGTAGGATGTATCCTGCTCAATGCGCGGCAAAGCTGCACGGCCTCGTCGGACGCGAGTTGACTTTCCTTTGCAGCCGCCAATCCAGGCATCAACCGCGTTCTGGAGTAAACCATGGGCGCTGGGGTGGAATATCATCGTCGGGAGCTGGCCCTTGCTCTCGATGCCGCGCATCCAAGCCATTCGCTTCCTCCGCTGCCACCTACTGCAACAAGCATTTTAGATATTGGCTGCGGTATGGGACAGACTTTGATGGCTCTTCGACTCGACCCGGCCATCGAAGCCTGGGGCTTGGACAGCGACGCAGAGGCGATAATGGCCGGCCAGAAAATCGTAGGGAGCAATATCCACCTTGTCCTCGGCGCCGGCGAGCACTTGCCTTTTCCGGATGCAAGTTTCGACTTTGTGTTCTCGCGAGTCGCTCTGCCTTACATGGATATCCCCACCGCCCTGGCAGAGATTTCCCGGGTGTTGCGGCCTGGCGGGAAGTTCTGGGCGGCATTGCACCCGTCTGGTATGCTGGCTAAGCGCATCCGCGAGGATCTCTTCAGGGGACGGGCACGGGATGTGGCTTTCTGCTGCTTCGTCGCGCTCAATAGTCTCTCGCTCCGCATCTTCGGCAGGCAATTTCGGATCCGGGGGCATTGCGAGACCGTACAGACCCGTGCTGGATTCCAGAAGCTTCTCAGAGCTTGCGGTCTTGAGCCCTCGCCGGTCGGCACGCGGTCGAACCAGCTCATAGTCGAGGCTCAGAAGCGGCTATAGGCATTCGTTGCCCCGCCGCTGTATCTGGATTCGGCGAGCGCGGAGGCCAATTCAATTCACCCGACGCCTGCGCGAGCTCGTCGGCCAAGGCGAGGGTGAACGCCACGTCGAAGCCTGCCAAAGCTGGTGCAGGAAGCCGGCGCGGTTGCGCTGGTCGACGGCAGGGGAACAGGGCGTCCGCGTCAGTACGCACCTAAGGTGTGCGCCTAAAACTCGCGTTGCGGAGACGTTCTTCTGACCTGGCTATTATTGCTGGCGGGGGGCGGCCATTACAACTTATATTGGCGATGTTCTCAGAATTTCTGAGTCGCCCTGCCAAGCTGGGCGGCGTGTTGGCTTGGCGTGTGATGTCACGGAACCAGCTATGATTTTCGTTCTGATGTTCGCGATACTCGGCGAGCTTGTCACCTTTGCGGTCATCGCCCCCTTGTACGGCTTGGCTATTGCTCTGCTAGCCGCACCAGGCGGTGGCGTTTTGATGGCGCTGCTGGCCGCCGTGTTCCTCAGCACAAGACACCGGACCTCCGCACAGCCTCATTCCGGCGGGCAAACGGAAAGGGCGAGAGGGGCCGATGGATCGTCCGGTGGCTGGCGTCGAGCTGAGGAGCCAATTTTCATCGGAGGCAGACGCGCGCGGAGTTCGAGGGCAGACTTTGCTTTTCCCAACTGGCTTGGCATCGCGCGCTGGACACTACTTGGGACGTCAGGCTGTGCGGCCGGCGTGGTGGTTTTAAGCTTTTTATTGCTCCGCGGTGATGACGGTGCTCTTTTGTCGGTGGGTGTCGTCAGCAGCATTGTGGGCATTGTGGTGTTAATCGCCGCGCCATTATTCTTCGTCTTTGCCTTCGAGCGCCAGGAACTGACGAATCTAAGACAAAAGCTAAGCAGGCGGTCATCGATAGACGGTTTAACGCTCACTTTGGACGAGGCGGTGTTCTCCGCTGTTGTCGATTCTTTTCGCGATAACGCCGGGGCAGGAAACGGTCCCCGGCAAGGCGCCTTTTTAATGATCGACATCGATAATTTAAACTCGATCAACCAGCGTTTCGGACGTGCTTGGGGCAATGAAGCGCTCCGGGCTGTCGCCAGCGCGATCAAGGCGTCCGTGCGAAGCGGCGATCTTGTAGGGCGACTCGGGGGAGAAGAGTTCGGGGTATTTCTACCGGGTGCAAACCGCGATAATGCCGCTGGCGTGGCAGAAAGGACTCGCGCCGCGATCGCCGCGACACTTTTTCAGCCGGGAGGCAAGCGCTGCCTTCTCACCGTCAGCGTGGGAGCTGTCGTGTTCGAGGATCAGATTGAGTTCGACGACCTGTTCCGGACGGCCGATGAAGTGCTTCTCAGTGCCAAGAAGGCTGGACGCAACCGAACCGAGTTGACCGTTATATAGGCCCGCCAAACACCGCCGATTGCCGTACAATTTGATCCATTGTCTCTTTTATTATCACCTGATAGGCGCGCGTTTGCGGTGTGATTGAAACTTTCGTTCACGCACGTACTGACCTGAGACCCTGAACTTCCTCCAGATTTGGGTAGAGTCCGTCGAACAGGAGACGGACGATGCGACCCTCGCGGTTCACGGAAGAACAGATCATCGGGATGCTGAAGGAGCAGGAGGCCGGTGCGAAGACGGCGGACGTCTCCCGCAAGCACGGCATCTCGGCAGCGACGTTTCTACAAATTCAAAGCGAAGTATGGCGGGATGGACGTGTCCGACGCTCGCCGGCTGAAGGCTCTGGAAGACGAGAACGCTCGGCTGAAGAAGCTGCTGGCTGAGCAGATGCTCGACAACGCGATCCTGAAGGATGTCGCGGCAAATTATGTATGGTCCGCACCGTCCGGGCAAGGTGTCGCGACATCGCGAATGACGATTTCAGTTGCATAAATGTATCCGGCCTCTCGCGAGCGGACTGCTGTTGCAGCCAGGCCATGATGAGATCCGCGCACGCCGTTCCCAATAAATGGTTCGGGCACGAAGCCCGCTTTTTTGCACAGGGCTTACGGCATGCTGATCCACTGTTTCGTCATCACTATTCCCGAGCCTTGCAATCGAGCCAGGAGCGTCAGGCGAAAGCAGGATCTCTGCGTTCGTAGAGTGCTCCCGGCTTGTTCAAAACCACCCAGACAATGCGTGCCATCTTGGCCGCGAGTGCGATAACGGCCTTGTTCGGATGCATCCGAGACTGAAGGCCGTCGAGCCAGCTTCCTAAGCGATCGCGCGTTCGGTCCAGATGCCGGAAGCAGGATCGCGCTCCATGCACCAGGAGCTTTCTCACATAGCGGTTGCCGCGTTTGCTGATTCCCAGCAACGTCTGTTTCCGCCAGTCGAGTATTGCCTGGGCACCAAACCTAGCCATGCCGCCAGATCGCGGGCTGTGCGGAACTGCTGCCCGTTGCCGATTGCGGCGAGCAATGCAGTCGCTCCCAATGCGCCGATACCGGGGATCGTCATCAGCCGGCGTGTGACGTCCTCTCGATCGGCGATCGCTTCGATCTGCTTCGTCACTTGGCGGATCCGCTCTTCAAGGCGAGATAGATCGGCGTTATAAATCGCCCAGCAGCCGGCGCATCGCCGGTGATATGTCATTCTCCTCGTCGTTTAGAGCGTGCGGCAGATCAAGTTTGAACAACCCAGCGCCTTGGCGCAAAGGGACGCCGTATTCGAGACAGAAGGCTCGCATCTGGTTGATCAGGCGCGTCCTCGAGCCGATCATCTGGTCACGAATCCTATGCAGCGCTTGAAGATCAACCTGATCAGTTTCCTTCACGGTGATGAAGCGCATTGTCGGCCGCGTCGTAGCCTCCGCGATCGCCTCAGCGTCGATGATGTCGTTCTTGTCCGACTTCACATAGGGCTTCACGAATTGCGCGGGGATCAAGCGCACCTTGTGACCAAGTGCCTGTATCTTCCGGGCGAGCCACTGTGAACCTGCGCAGGATTCCATGCCGACTATGCTCGGATCTGCGCGTGTGAAGAACTGCAGAAGGGTGTCTCGCCGAAAGCGAACTTTCTGAACAGGCGTGCCGTCGCAGCTCATGCCAACGACGTGGAAGATGTTCTTGCCAATATCGATTCCATAGACAGCCGCGGGTCGCGGCAAATTACGATGCGCCATGCTACTTCCTCCATGATCTGACCTCCGCATGATGCGCGAGGAGGACGGGGCGGACCATCCCATTAATGGTGACGGTTTAGCGAAATGGCGGCTGGCTAGAAGGACGCACGAAGCATCAGCTGATGCCCAATTGTTCTGTCGGATGAGATTCTGACAGATGCTCCAGACAACCCCATTTTTGGTGCCGAAAACAGCCAACCGATGAGCGTAAGGCTGGGATCGACGCAGCGATCGTCATCAGCACCGCCGGTTAGTTAAGTTGCCCTAAGATCGTCAGGCTCCCGTCCGAAGAATTCGGCCAAGCACGATGCTGTTGGCGCGACAAGACAGGTGACGTCGGCTTCGTGTTCACCGAACCCGCCGCTCGTAGAACCGATGGACGCCGGCTTTTAAGCTGACTAGACTTTGTCGATCCCCCGTTTCAGGCCGTCGGTCATCAGAGGCAACGGCCCCGAAAGATGCAGATTCGGCGACATGAGCCTCCGCCTTGTGACTGACTTCGAGAACAGCCCCGAACTCCTCGTTTTGGAAGGGGGAGAGGAAGTGCGTCTGATTCGCGCGGTCGGAATCCAGGAGTTTCTCACGGCGCTGCCTGGCGCCGACGCGATCGTCGTCAATGGCACACTGTCTGTGATCTTCAGGCTTGTCTTGTATTTTTTGATATTTCCATGGAAACGAAAGCCCATTGTTGCGGTCGATGTCGTGCTTCGCACGGCGCAGAGTCCCAAACAGAAAACAGCGCTCATCGTCAAACGATGGCTTCTCTCTCGGGTCGATCACTTCATTCACTATTTCAAGGATCTCCGCGGATACGAGCTTCATTACGGAATCGGTCCGGAGCGCAGCGCCTACGTCCCATTCAAGGTCAACATCTGGAACACCGGGCCGGCGTCGCCGGTCGAGGAGACATATGTCTACACGATGGGAATCTCCCAAAGAGACTATGGGACGTTCATCGAAGCGATCTCGCGCCTTTCGTACCCGACCGCCATCCCGGAATTCAGCTTTTGGAAATTCGAGAACCGCACAGCCGATTTCGCATGGAAGCCGGATAATCTTCCGGCCAATCTGGAGCTGCTTGCGGATACAGGTTCTGACGAAGACCTCGTGCATAATCTTGCGCGAGCCAAGGTCGTGGTGATCCCAACGCTTAAATCGAGTCTTTGTGCCTCAGGCATCAGTACTTATCTCGACGCCATGTACCTTGGCAAATGCGTTATTATGTCAGAGGGGCCGGGAGCCTCCGAATTGCTCGGGTCCGGGCAGGCCATTTTGGTGACGCCCGAGGATCCGGACGCGCTGCGGAGCGCGATTCAGGAGGCTTGGGGAAACCACAAGTTGCGCGAGCGCGTGGCGGCAGCCGGCCAACGCTATGCCTTAAGCCTGGGCGGCGAAAAGGAACTGTTGGAACGCGTGTTTCGAAAAACCCTCGAGCTGCTGAAGGCATAGGAGCATCGCGGGCTCAAGACATTTGCCGAAGCCTGGAATCCGATGCCGCCGCGCTTCATGCGCAAACTTGGTCGATGATGCCTAAAGCACGCAGCCAAGCTTGTGACATCTGACTAAAACTGGATATCGCTCACGCAGCGGTGTTGTTGCTGGATGTCTGCATGATCACTCCTGTTGGAGCTCGATCCAAGGCAGACTGCTCCAACGAGCCGTTCGGCAGCAAGCAACGCGCAAGCATTTAGACACGCAAGCTAAGGCCCGCTGACGGGCGCGCAACGCAAGCCAAGCCATTCGCACTCCCAATATTTCGGCCGATCCATAAGAATTTATCGTTTGGATGAAGGAGCTGTTGGGGGTTCTCGCTCAATATGAGCCCAAAATCCCGATCCGCGCGTGTTTTCTCCGCCGGAACAAGGGCTCGTTACCTCGCTGCGGGGGCGCTTTAATGTCAAGAACGGATTTGCTGAGCTCGCTTGTCGGGCCGATCGTTTCGGTTTCGTGGTCTTCTTCGTTGGGGGGCGCCTTCGCGCGGTATGAGCAGGATTTCGCCACATACAATGACAGCCACTGGGCGGCTGACGGCACTGACTGGGCCTCGGCGAACTATTACGACCGCGCCTTCATCAACTATGTCTGGTATGCGCGCACCGGCGAGGAGGTTTATCTCGAGCGCGGCAATGCGATCGCTGCCGATTATCTGAACAACTATGTCGAGGCGAACAATTACGGCGTCGCCTCCTGGTGGTCCATGCCCAAGGGCATCGCCGCCCACTATCTGCTCAATGGCGACCAGGCCAGCCTGAGCGCCATCGGCAAGATGGCCGACCAGGTCGTCAATCCGTGGAACACGGAGAATAATTGGACGAACCTGTTCGACCCGCACCAGTCGGAGGGCCGTGAGCAGGCGCGCGCCCTGGAAACGCTCACGCAGGCCATCCTCATCGATGCGCCTTCCGTTGGCGTGCCCAACATCCAGCCCAATGGCGAAGACTGGGGGGTGTCCGGCGGCAACGATTTCCGCGCTCTGGCCAAGTCGCTCGTGGAGAAAATCCTGAGCTCCGGCTTCCAGCGAGCCGACGGCTCGCGTCCGCATTTCGTGGACGGCGCGGCCCCTGACGGCGCGCCGATCGACAAGCCGTTCATGAACGGGCTCATGAACGAGGCGTTGATGAACTACTACGAGCAGGTCGAGGCCGACCCGCGCATCGTGTCCTTCATCAAAGCCAATCTTGATTACATGTGGGCCAACGAATGGGACGCCACGGCCAAGGCGTTTCAATATATCGACGAGACGTCCGCCACCGGGGAGGAGGATGTGCCGGCCGCCGACCTGAATATGCTGATCGTGAACGGGTTCGGCTTTGTCTACAAACACACCGGCGATGCAACCTATCTGGAGCGCGGCAACCTCGTCTTCGAGGGCGGGGTGGAGGGCAACTGGCTCGAAGGCTCGAAGCAGTTCAACCAGCAATATGCAAGCTCCTACAATTATATCGCCTACACCCAGGCCGACCCCGATACTTCCCTGGCCATTGGACGGACAATCATGGGCTCGGCCATTGCCGACATGCTCGTCGGCGGCGGCGGTGATGACACGATCAGTGGGATGGGCGCCGCTGACAAGCTCTACGGACAGGACGGCAACGACCAGCTCCTGGGCGGGGCCGGAGCCGACCGTCTGTCCGGCGGCGCCGGCAATGACAGGCTTGACGGCGGCGCGGGCAACGATGTGCTGGAAGGGAGCGCCGGAGCTGACCGGCTTATCGGCGGCGACGGGCTCGATTACGCGAGCTACGCCAGTGCGGCTAAAGCTGTCATTGCCGACCTGGCCAATGCCGGCGCCAACCGCGGCGATGCATTCGGCGACGTCTTTTCCGGCGTCGAAAACCTGATTGGCGGCAATTTCGCCGATACGCTCGGCGGGGACGCCCGCAACAACGTGCTCTCGGGCCGTGACGGCAACGACCAGCTCCTGGGCCGGGCCGGAGCCGACCGTCTGTCCGGCGGCGCCGGCAATGACAGGCTTGACGGCGGCGCGGGCAACGATGTGCTGGAAGGGAGCGCCGGAGCTGACCGGCTTATCGGCGGCGATGGGCTCGATTACGCGAGCTACGCCAGTGCGGCCAAAGCTGTCATTGCCGACCTGGCCAATGCCGGCGCCAACCGCGGCGATGCATTCGGCGACACCTTTTCCGGCGTCGAAAACCTGATTGGCGGCAATTTCGCCGATACGCTCGGCGGGGACGCCCGCAACAACGTGCTCTCGGGCCGTGACGGCAACGACCAGCTCCTGGGCCGGGCCGGAGCCGACCGTCTGTCCGGCGGCGCCGGCAATGACAGGCTTGACGGCGGCGCGGGCAAGGATGTGCTGGAAGGGAGCGCCGGAGCTGACCGGCTTATCGGCGGCGATGGGCTCGATTACGCGAGCTACGCCAGTGCGGCCAAATCTGTCATTGCCGACCTGGCCAATGCCGGCGCCAACCGCGGCGATGCATTCGGCGACGTCTTTTCCGGCGTCGAAAACCTGATTGGCGGCAATTTCGCCGATACGCTCGGCGGGGACGCCCGCAACAACGTGCTCTCGGGCCGTGACGGCAACGACCAGCTCCTGGGCCGGGCCGGAGCCGACCGTCTGTCCGGCGGCGCCGGCAATGACAGGCTTGACGGCGGCGCGGGCAACGATGTGCTGGAAGGGAGCGCCGGAGCTGACCGGCTTATCGGCGGCGATGGGCTCGATTACGCGAGCTACGCCAGTGCGGCCAAATCTGTCATTGCCGACCTGGCCAATGCCGGCGCCAACCGCGGCGATGCATTCGGCGACGTCTTTTCCGGCGTCGAAAACCTGATTGGCGGCAATTTCGCCGATACGCTCGGCGGGGACGCCCGCAACAACGTGCTCTTGGGCCGTGACGGCAACGACCAGCTCCTGGGCCGGGCCGGAGCCGACCGTCTGTCCGGCGGCGCCGGCAATGACAGGCTTGACGGCGGCGCGGGCAACGATGTGCTGGAAGGGAGCGCCGGAGCTGACCGGCTTATCGGCGGCGATGGACTCGATTACGCGAGCTACGCCAGTGCGGCCAAATCTGTCATTGCCGACCTGGCCAATGCCGGCGCCAACCGCGGCGATGCATTCGGCGACGTCTTTTCCGGCGTCGAAAACCTGATTGGCGGCAATTTCGCCGATACGCTCGGCGGGGACACCCGCAACAACGTGCTCTCGGGCCGTGACGGCAACGACCAGCTCCTGGGCGGGGCCGGAGCCGACCGTCTGTCCGGCGGCGCCGGCAATGACAGGCTTGACGGCGGCGCGGGCAACGATGTGCTGGAAGGGAGCGCCGGAGCTGACCGGCTTATCGGCGGCGACGGGCTCGATTACGCGAGCTACGCCAGTGCGGCCAAAGCTGTCATTGCCGACCTGGCCAATGCCGGCGCCAACCGCGGCGATGCATTCGGCGACGTCTTTTCCGGCGTCGAAAACCTGATTGGCGGCAATTTCGCCGATACGCTCGGCGGGGACGCCCGCAACAACGTGCTCTCGGGCCGTGACGGCAACGACCAGCTCCTGGGCCGGGCCGGAGCCGACCGTCTGTCCGGCGGCGCCGGCAATGACAGGCTTGACGGCGGCGCGGGCAACGATGTGCTGGAAGGGAGCGCCGGAGCTGACCGGCTTATCGGCGGCGATGGGCTCGATTACGCGAGCTACGCCAGTGCGGCCAAAGCTGTCATTGCCGACCTGGCCAATGCCGGCGCCAACCGCGGCGATGCATTCGGCGACACCTTTTCCGGCGTCGAAAACCTGATTGGCGGCAATTTCGCCGATACGCTCGGCGGGGACGCCCGCAACAACGTGCTCTCGGGCCGTGACGGCAACGACCAGCTCCTGGGCCGGGCCGGAGCCGACCGTCTGTCCGGCGGCGCCGGCAATGACAGGCTTGACGGCGGCGCGGGCAACGATGTGCTGGAAGGGAGCGCCGGAGCTGACCGGCTTATCGGCGGCGATGGGCTCGATTACGCGAGCTACGCCAGTGCGGCCAAATCTGTCATTGCCGACCTGGCCAATGCCGGCGCCAACCGCGGCGATGCATTCGGCGACGTCTTTTCCGGCGTCGAAAACCTGATTGGCGGCAATTTCGCCGATACGCTCGGCGGGGACGCCCGCAACAACGTGCTCTTGGGCCGTGACGGCAACGACCAGCTCCTGGGCCGGGCCGGAGCCGACCGTCTGTCCGGCGGCGCCGGCAATGACAGGCTTGACGGCGGCGCGGGCAACGATGTGCTGGAAGGGGGCGAGGGAGCTGACGTCCTTATAGGCGGGTATGGCGAGGATACGTTTCAGTTCCGCTCCACCGGTGACACGGCTCCTGGATCGCGCGACATCATCAGCGACTTCGTGCGCGGGGTCGACCGCATAGACCTGCGCCTGATTGATGCGAACGTCAACATGTCTGGAGATCAGGCGTTCTCCTTTATCGGCGACCGCAATTTCAGCGGCAAGGCCGGTGAAATGCACTTCGTGAACCACGTGCTTTCGGGGGATGTCAACGGCGACAGCATCGCCGATTTCGCTATCGACATCCGCGGAACCGCTCCCTCCAGCTCGGATGTCTTCTTCTGAGCGCATTGAGTTGATCTGATATCATGGCTCGCTCATTTCTCGCAGCGCCGCATCCGGGCGACGCCTCTCAGAACGGCGGCCGAGCGGAAAGCACTGCCGGCACGATTGTGTGGCCCGGCTCATGCAGTCACATCCGCCAATGGTGGACCAGGTCGTCGCCCTTTTGGCGCGGCAGTGCGCTCTTCACGTCCATCACCATCCCTCGGCCTTCGCGCAGGATGCCCTTGAGCAGAGGCCAACCCGCATCAACGTAGGGGCGATGCGGGACAGCGAGGATGACGAGATCGGCGGACGAGAGTGCGTCAATCGGTTTCAAGTGCAAGCCATATTCGTGAAGGACATCCTGCGATCGGGCGATCGGATCCGAGATCTCCACACACACACCAAAGCTTTCAAGCCCGCGGACGATGTCGATGACACGCGAATTGCGTATGTCGGCCACGTTTTCCTTGAATGTAATGCCCAGTATCGCTACGCGACGCGGACCTGTCACGGGCGCCAGCAGTCGCATGGCCTCTTGAGCGATGCGCTCCCCAACCTTGTCGTTGACGCGGCGACCGGCAAGGATAACCTGCGGGTGATACCCTTTTCGCTCGGCGCTATGGGTCAGATAATAGGGGTCCACCCCAATGCAGTGACCGCCGACGAGCCCCGGAGAGAATGGCAGAAAATTCCATTTGGTAGCGGCGGCGGCGAGCACGTCAGCGGTATCGACGCCCAGCAGCGCGAAAATTTCTGAAAGCTCATTCATGAAGGCGATGTTGAGATCTCGCTGCGAGTTCTCGATCACCTTGGCCGCCTCTGCCACTTTGATCGACGGCGCGATGTGGATGCCGGCTGTGACAACGCTGCCATAGACTGAGGCGATGATATTGGCGGCATCCTGGGTCTGGGCGGAAACAACCTTGCGAATCGTCTCGAGGCGATGTTCCTTGTCCCCCGGATTGATCCGCTCGGGCGAGTAGCCGAGGTGGAAATCCACACCCGCCTTCAGCGTAGAGGCGCGTTCGAGAACGTGCGCGCAATCCTCCTCCGTGGCTCCGGGATACACGGTGGACTCATACACCACAAAGTCGCCCTTCTTGAGGGCGCGGCCGACGGTTTCGGACGCCTTGAGCAGTGCCGACAGATCCGGCCGGCGCGCAGCGTCGATCGGCGTCGGCACCGTGATGATGAAGAAATCGGCCTCGGCTAGCTCGGCGGGATTGTCGGTGAAGCCTAGGGAGGCGGAAAGAACATCCGCAGGCTCCAATTCGTTGTTGCGATCGACGCCGTCGCGAAGCTCTGCAATTCGGACGGGATCGACGTCGAAACCCAGGACCTTGAAGCCATTGCGGGCGAAAGCGGTCGCCACCGGGAGCCCGACATAGCCGAGCCCCAACACGGCGATGCGGCGGCTGCGAACGTCAATCATGCTGTTCATAATGTTCTCCCATGCTCGGCCCGAACGGGCGTTGGATCGGACAATTTCTAACGGCCAAGCGGGGCTGCCCAACGCAGCTCAACGGGAGCATAGCCAATCCTCCAGTTGCATGATGGAGAACAGACGCTGACTGTGGTCGCGCGCGCCCGTTGCGTGTTCAGCTATCAGACGCCGTATCCCCCCCGGCTTGACCAGGCCGAGCCCTTCGAGGGCTCCGCTCCGCGTCAGGGCTTCGAGCCTGGGGCGTAGTTGCCCGGAAAACCAGACCTGCAACGGCACAGAGAAGCCCTGCTTGCGGCGTTCAAACAGTGCGCGCGGCACGTGGCGCGCAAGAAGATCGCGCAGAATGCGCTTTCCGCCGCGCTCGTCCACCAAGAAGTGGTCGGGAAGGGACAGTCCGAATGCAAGGACTTCCTGGTCGAGGAGAGGCGCGCGGGCCTCCAGGCTGTGAGCCATGGTGGCGATGTCGAGCTTCGGCATAAGGTCGTCGGCTAGATAGGTCCGGATGTCGGTGTAGCGCATCTTGCGCAGGGCAGAGCCGCTTGCCCGCGTATACGCGTCGATTAAGATCGTGCTCGCCGGGTCTAGCCCCGCACGTCGCCGTTCGAGCAGCTCGCCATCGTACAAAAACTCCGCTTCCGTCGCGTTGACGAAGGAGCGGAGAGCGGCAAAGCGCTCCGCCGACGAAAGCGCGAGCACCGCAAAACCGCGCTCGGTCCGGCCCATTTTGGCCCCGCCATGGCAATGGCGGGCGACGAGGCGAGCCGCCTGGGCCCCCATGCGGGCGACTCCGGCCGGGATTAAGCTCGCCAGGCGATCGAGGCGTCGCGCATTGCCGTACCAGCCATAGCCGGCGAAACCTTCGTCGCCTCCATCGCCTCCCAGGGCAACGGTAATCGATGGCCTCGCATGCTGGGCGATCGCCCAGAGCGCGAGGGCGGAAGAGTCGGCGTACGGCTCGCCGAAATGCTGCGTTATCCGGGGCAGGATATCGAGAAGATCCGTCCGCCCGCGCAGGGTGTGATGCCGGGTGCCGAGATGGTTGGCAATGGCGGACGAGAACTCGCTTTCGTCAAAACGGCTGTGTTCGAACCCTACGCAAAATGTTTCGATCTGCTCGGCCGATTGACGCACGGTCGTGGCGGTGACAAGACTGGAATCAATACCACCGCTTAGAAACACCCCCACCGGGACGTCACTGCGCAGTCGCAGCGCAACAGCCTTGTCGAGCTTTTCCTGAAGTTCGTCCAAGGCGTTCTGATAGGAGCCCGAATAGGGCTCGTCACAATCCGCGAGATCCCAAAACCCGCGCAGGCATAACCCCTGTTGGCCAAGCGTCGCGAGGCTGGCGGCCGGCATCTTGAAAGTGTTGCGATAGATTGTGTACGGCGCGGGGATGTAACCCAGAGCCAGGTAGAGATCGAGCGCCTGCGGGTCGATACTGTTTGCCGCCCCTCCAACGCGAAGCGCAGCCAGGGAAGAGGCGAAGTACAAGCAGTTTCCTTCCACCGTATAGAACAAAGGCTTTTTGCCGAGACGATCGCGGGCGAGAAGCAGGGATCCGCGCCGGTCGTCCCATGCGGCGAAGGCAAACATGCCTCGCAGCACTTTCACGGTTTCTTCGCCGCGGCGCATAATGAGGCGCAGGAGGACTTCCGTGTCGGATCTGGTGCGGAATATCTCCCCCTTGCCAGCCAGTTCCTCCCGCAATTCGAGATAGTTGTAGATCTCTCCGTTGAAGATGATCCCGATGCTCCCGGATTCGTCCAGCATCGGCTGGCTTCCCGTCGCCAGGTCGATAACAGCTAACCTGCGATGCGCGAGAACCGCACGCCCAGAGGGTGCAGTCCAGAGTCCGGCTCCGTCCGGCCCGCGATGCTTCATGCCGGCAGACATTGCCTCCACGCGTCGAGGATCGGGACGGGCCCCGGGGGCGAGGCCTATGCCGCCCGCAATGCCGCACATGTCGAGACCTCGCCGTCAGCGAGCCGAAGAGCGCTCATGCTTCTTCTTCCTCAGAATGGAGTGGTATAGCTCCTCATATGCGGTCACCATTGCGAGCAGTGAAAAGCTTGATGTAACGCGCTCGCGGCCATTCACTGCCAGCTGCGAGCGAAGCTCGCTGTCCCGCAAAAGGCGAATGATAGCGCTGGCCATCGCGGCGGCGTCGCCCGAAGGCACAAGCAGGCCGCATGCGCCGCCCGCAAGGAGATCGGGCGTGCCGCCAACAGCGGTCGCCACTACCGGCACGCCGCTCGCCATCGCCTCCAGCACGCTGATCGAAGTGCCTTCCGAAAGCGACGGCAGCACGAAGACGTCGAGGTCGCGATACAAGGGTGCTGTATCGGCAAGCGGTCCAGCGAAAATCACGGACCGGGAGAGCCCCATTTGTGCGACTAGCGCTTCAAGTTCCTGGCGCAAAGGCCCTTCGCCGGCAAGCACCAGGCGCGTCTGCGGGAGGGATTGAATCACCAGCTTCAATGAGGCGAGCAGCAGCGCGTGATTCTTGATCGGATCGAGCCGGGCAACGCAACCGATAAGGGGAGAGCCGGGAGCGATGCCGAAGCGAGAGCGAATCGTCCCGCTTCGCGGGCCCGGCGCGAAGCGCGCCGTATCGATTCCGTTTGGCAGGACGGCGACTTTCGACGCCGGTATCCGGGTTCGTTGGACGAGATGGCGGCGCAACGGCGCCGAGACCGCTACCACAACGTCCGCATGGAACGCTCCCCACCAACGCAGCGGCTCGTTCCGCCACCCCTCGCCGTAGGCGAAACCGGTGCAAGGTGCTGACCATCGCGGGCACACGGACAGAACGGGACGCCAAAGCCGCTTTGGCCCAAACTCCGTTGTGCGCGTGGACGACGTGGCATCCGCGTGCCGCGACATGCGCCCTCAGCTTGGCGTCGGGAAAGAAATTGGGCCGAACGCCCGGACAGCCCACCAGGCTTACCGGCACGTCGCTGGCACGGAGAGCCGCGGCCAGTTCGCCCTCCTCCTCCAAGCAGGTAATCCCAACCCAATGTCTGCGGGCGGCAAGCCCCAATGCGAGATCCCGCGCCATCATTTCCATACCCCCTGTTGCCAGAGACGGGAGAACCATCTCGATCCTCAGGCTGGCCTGAGGCGCACCATTCATTTCATGGCGAATGGCGTTCAAGGGACAGATCCCGCTGCGAGCCGGTCCGGACGCAGCTCGCTGTAAAGGCTGAGATGTCGGCGAACCCGCTTTTCGAGCGAGAAGTGTTCGGCCACCGCGGCTCGCGCCCTCTTGGCCGAAGCGCTCCTTCCCTGTTCCAGGGATTGTCTGATCGCCTCGGCCAGGGCGTAGGGATCGGCTGGGGCGACGATCCGGCCTGCCGCCTCGTCGGCCAGAACCTCCGGCACTGCTCCGACGGCGGTTGCCACAACGGGTACATCAGCGCTGAGGGCTTCGAGCAGGACGTTGGGAAGTCCCTCGCTGCGGGAAGGCAGCACGACCAGATCGAGTTGCCGGTACAGGGATGCGACATCCTCGACAGTTCCAAGAAAGTGTATGTCCGACCGAACGCCAAGCGCGACTGCCTGCTGCTCCAGCGCCATCCGCGCGGGGCCGTTGCCGGCAAGGACGATCGAAACTGAGCGGGCCGGCAGGAGAGACACCGCCTCAATCAGCACATCCACGCCCTTCTCGGGACTCAGCCGCCCTATTGCGCCGATGAGCGGCACCCCTGGGCGACGAATGGCCCCAAGCTCCACCGGCGAACTTTCGGAAGGAATGGCCAGGATCGCGTTGTGGATCACGCGGACCTTTTCGCCGGCAGCGGAGAAGTCGCGCTTGTGACGCTCGGACATGACGACAAGCCGATCGGCCCGCGGAAGCAGCGTCCGGTCAATACGATTATACAGCCTGACCTTCCAGCTCTCGTTGGTCGAACCGTGAAAGAACGCGATCCAGGGCCAAGGCGGGTTCGTCCGCTTCAGCAAATAGGCCATGACGGTCGTGCGATAGTTGTGGTCTGCACGATATCGGGCTTCCATTCACGCAAGCTCCGGCCGAGGCGTAGGAGGAGGGAGATGTCAAGGGGCCCATTGTCGGGAAGTACGACGTGCTCGATCCCGGCACGCTCCAAATAGGCTATGAACGGCGACGGCGAACGCCCGGCCCGCTGGAACATGTAGACGCGCAGCTTGACCCCGCGCTCGCCCAACCGGCTCGCCAGAGCCGTCAACTGCCGACCAGGCCCCGATACGATGGCCGTGTCGATTAGCGAGGCCACCCGCAGTTCGGCCGAATGCAAAGGCTGGGTTTCCACAACACCGGGCATCAAGGACGATCCTCCGCTTTCAGCCGGCGCGGGCCAATACATATTTATACCTGTATCCCGCCCCTTCAACACCTGCTTAGCTTCCGATTGCAGCAGGCTCAGAAAATTTCGGCTGCACGCGTTTGGTTCCTCCATCTACCGATCAAGAGAGGATTATGGCAGATTAGGTACCAACGCTATGCAGATATCAATATCATCCAATCGGATGAGAAGCGCCACCTCGGCTCACCCGGAATGGGTATGGAAAGACTTCGAAGGGCGTAGGGGATATGACAGTTTCAGTAATCATTCCGCTTTTCAACAAGGCGCCCTACTTAACGCGGGCTCTCAACTCGATTTGGGCTCAGGATTTCGATGACTTCGAAGTTATCGTGGTCGATGACGGATCCAGCGATGACGGCCTCTCGGTCGCGCGGAGCCATAAGGACAAGCGCCTCTGCGTGCTATCGCAGGCGAACGCCGGGCCGGGAGCGGCCCGCAACCGCGGGCTTGCGCAGGCAAGGCTCCCTTCGTGGCATTCCTGGACGCGGACGACGAGTGGATGCCGAATTTTCTGTCTGCTGGCACGAGGCACTTCGCGAAGGCGCGATCCCATATTGCCAGTGTGACCGCCGGCTATGTTGAGATGCCGGCCGGCGCCTCGTCCGAAGCTCTGTGGCGGTCGCGCGGCCTGTCCTTTGGCCCAGTCCGATTGAGCCCGAGTACAGATCCGTCCTTCGCGATCTCGATTGTGGCTTTCATGACGCCCTGTACGACGATCGCCCGCACCGATGTGATCCGCGCTTTCGGGGGGTTCTACGACCGGAATGGTTGCCGGTACGGCGAGGACGCCCATCTGTGGCTCAAATTGCTCCTCAACGAACAAATCATGGTCGACCTTGAGCCGCGCGTTTGCATCCACCGTGAAGCATCCAGCCTAAGCAGCAATCTGCCCGCCGTGAGGCCGGTCGAGCCTTTTCTTGAGGATCCTTCCGATATCGAAGACAGTTGCCCGCCAAGCCTTCGCCCACTTCTGGAGCAGATGCTCGCAATCCGCGCCTTCAAGACCGCCTGTGTGCTTGGCTATTGGGGCGATTGGCGCAAGGCAGCCGCTCTCAGGCGTCGCTACGCAAGGCAGTCTTGGAGACCAGTTTTGCCCTACCAATTCGCGTCAATGGCTTGCTCCACGCCGATCGGTCCCGCATTGGGCGCCGCCTGGCGGCGCCTGCAGGACGGGCGGCAGCCGAGGGCGCCAGCTTAGGCACTTTCGGGGTGGTCCAAAAGGAAAGGTCGATGCTTCCTGGCGCCAATTCGCGTGATGACGGGTGCTCCTGCAACCTCGCTGAACTCGTCGGGATCACGCAGGCTTGTATCGAGGAATTCCGCGATGCTCGCCAGGCCGAGTCCGAGCAGTATTCCAGCCGCCAAGGCGGCGAAAAGATAGACCTTCGGGGACCTCGTCGGAAATTCGGGATCACGCGGAGGATCGACAATGCGGATGAGCTCCGGCACCCGCAAAATGCCCACGGCGCCCCCTAGCCGAACCGACTCGAGACGTTTCTGTGTTGCTTCGAGCTTGTCCCGGGCTGCCGCGATGTCACGTTCTGCGCCGGCGATCTGCGCCTCCAGCCGCTCGTATTCGGAAATGTTGCGCTGCTCGGTTTCCATCGCGGCAGCAATCTTGTCATGCTCGGACAGGGCGGCCTTGCGTTTGGCAAGTGCGTCTCGCAGTGGGGCGGCATCTTCCGCCCGCATCGATTGCTCCCGCTGTTCGCCCTCGGTTCCCTCGGGGTTGGCCAGTCGGTCGATTTCTTGTTCGAGTTGTTCGATGGTTGCGGTGGCAAGCGCCGCAGGCCTGGCAAGCTCGACGGCCTTGTCGGCTTGGCGCAACGCCTGTGCCTTTGCCTGACGAAGATGGTCGAGTTCCGCCAGCCTCGCCTGAGCCGCAGCAGGGCTGCCGATTGACAATTGCGCCTGCCGCCTTTCCAGCTCGACCTTCAACGCACGCGCCGCCGCCAAGTCGCGCATATGCTTTTCGAGCAGGATTTGAATGGCGTCGGGCTCATGCTGCTCTGGAATCAGAGCCTCCAGGAACCTTGTTATGACGGTTTCGAGCTGTTTGCCCAAACCAGTCGGGTTCGGGCCGGAGTGGTAGATCTCGATGAAATTTGTCCCCGCCCCTTCCAGCCACGTGGTTTCCCTGAGATCGCGAATCCTGACCGCGCGAGACGCCGGATCGGTCATTCCGAGATCATCCAGCACGCCGCCCAGCACGCGATCGCTCAGCAAAAGAGCCCGCAGGGCCGCGAGCCGCTCCTCGTTCGTGACGAACTGCACGTTCGTGGGCTCTCGCGTCAGCGGGCCTGTTTCCCCGGACTCCTGGAGAAGCAATAAGGACCGGGTGACGTAGTTGAGCGGCATGAGTTCGCTGGCGGCGAAGCCGGCCGGAAGCATGATCAGGAACGGTATGATCAGCAACCAGCGGCGTCTCCATGCCGCCTGCACGAGAAAGCGCGTGACTTGTGTCGGTGACCTGTTCATGTCCGGACCGGAGCGTTGTAGCGCGTGGTCAAATCCGTCATTGGACCGATGCCTTTTCGATTATATCAGCCAATTGCCGGCGCGCGGACTCCCAGTCATCGGGATTTGTGCTCCAACTGACAGGCGCCAGGACCCAGGTCGGATCGGAAGAGTCGCCGACGCCCGTCTCCCACAAGACCTTCGGGACCATTCGCTCGATGACGGCCCAAGTCGCCTGGCGGTCGATCGCCTCGGCAAGGGCGAGATATTCGACATCCTGAATCCCGCGGCGCCAGTGTTTCAGACGCAAGCTGGCTATCGGGCCCTCGAGTTCGTAGGACTGCTCCGGAAAGATTGCGTCGGTGCCCGGATAGAACAGAACCCCGTCGCCGTTCGACGTGTTTGGGCCAGTCAGTCCGGTGATTTCGTCAAATTGCGCCGCTCCGCCGAATGTCTGCGCCTCCACGAAGACGTCGGTGTCGCTGCGCCCTCCCTGGTAGTTGGCGTAATATGTGGCTTCCCAGAAGAACCACCGGTCGACGCGCATCTTGTACTGGCCCCAGGGCAGCTCACGCAACGCGACGCCATCGTCCTCTATGGCGAAGGAGCCGGAGGCGGGTCGCAGGCCGTTGTAAAGAAACAAACGTCTGCCGGTTTGCCGCAACGCCTTTACCGCCTGCTCCCAGACCGGCGTGTCGCCTACGCCGATCCAGCTTGCGAAAATGGACAGCGAGGGCAACGCATCGAGGCTCTTGACGAGATTGGCTGTCGCAAACGTGGCAAGAGCTGGTTCTTCCTTCGTGCCCGTTTTCAACCATCGTGCCCATTTTTCGGTCTCGTCATAGTCCTCAGATTCGTCGGACAAGTAGACAAAGCGCTCCACATCGGGAAAATTGCTTCTGAACCATACTTCCCATGCCGTTGCGTGGGACCGCATCGCCTCTTTTTCGGCGCCGCCCCACCACGATTGCCATGCACCATAGAGGCCGACGACGAACAGGTCGCTTCCAACGCCCTCGCCGGGGCCGGCATAGCCGTTCTCACGCGAAAACAATTGGCCGGTCAGGCGTGGTATCCACTCGGGCCGCGGTCGATCTTGTTGCCAGGGCTCTGCGCCAGCGTTGTCGTCGACGAGCGAGATGCGGTGGCGTCTGGCCAGCAGGAACTGCCGGTCGGCCACGCGACGAACCAGAGCGTCCTGACTGGAACCTGCAGCGGGATAGGATTCACCCGTATAGCGGCGGGCAATCTCCTCATAGCCCGTCGCCAGCATGGTCCGCGAGGTCGTGGCATCGGGAAGGGCAAAGGTCCGAACTTGCAACCGGACTGGAATGCGGGCCCGCATGCGACCTTGTTCCGTTATCGTGATCGTCCCGGCATAGTCGCCGGGCGGGGCCGTTCTTGGCACGTAGATATCAGCCCAGATGCTTTGGTTGAAGCGTGCGGGGATGTCGAAGGCGCCGACAAGTTCCAGTGGGACGGCAATATCGGGAAAAAACTTGTCCGCGCCGGGCCGGTCCTTCCACCCGCCATAGGGCGTGCCAAAGATGGACGGGCGTCGCAACCGCTCTGGTATCTGCCGTTCGTCATACGTGCCGTATGAAAGCTGGCTTAGTCCCCTCACCTGCAGGTACTGGACGTAGAAGAGCTCGATCTCGGCGGAGGTCCAATCAAACAGTTTCTGCCTGGTTCGAGCCGGGTCGGAGCGGAGTCGGTGACCCGAGCCGTTCGTCAAGTCGCTGAATGCGACCTGGACCCCGTCGGCAGCGTGATCGGCTGCTTCGATGACCAGGTTAAGCGACACCATCTCGTTTGCTGCGGCGAAGAGGCGGACCTGCCGTCCATCCCAGACCGAATTGTAGATCGAGGTCTCCCCTGAATGAGCGCGCAATTCGTTGCGTGTCACCTTGTCGCCCCCGTCATTGGCCCAAATGGCGGTGATGGCGCCCATGTCGATCAGAGTGGCGCCTGCTGCCGAAATACACGAGCCTGCCAGCAGCAGCAGCATCGCAAAGAGGCAAGAAAACCCTCGTGGGCCCGGCGACATGATTTTCCGGCGCGTCAAGGTCCTCCCCTCGCAGGGGTCGAAGCAGCCTCTCCAATCGGCCCCGCCGCGCTGCACCAGCATTTCCCGTCTTGGAACGTCTTCGGGTTCTGATAGCTTGAACGTGCCGCATGATAGCGGAAGTTGTGAGCAAGTACCAATCCTCGGCGTTGTTGGGAGCAATCCCCTTGTGGCGATCCTTGAGCGTCCGTCATACTAGTGTGTTCCACTGTTCATGATTGTCCGCCGAGCCCCTTACAGATCAACAATTTAGTTGCGGGTGCGTCTTTGATCGTTCGCCATTGTACGCTACTATCCCCACTCAAAAATGGGGAGCACAGTGGGGAAGGCGGGTCGTACACTTCATAAGTTTGTGGCGGCGACTCCATCACGTACACTCCGTCTCTATACGGCCGATTCGGCCCTGCACAGCCATTAATACAGCCTCTAATCAAGAGATTTCGTTCGACGATCCCGTGTCAGCACCTATCATAAACATTCTTAAACCAAGCTGAGGATGACGCCGGTGGTTCCATCGCAGCGTGGTGTCACTTTGGGAAGTCCGTCTTCTCTAGCACCGGAGCGCGCGGTCGAAGTACCGCGACAGGCATCGGCGGGAGGCCTCCGGCTGGGATTGATCGGCGCCGGCGCGATCTCGCCCGCTCATGTTTCCGCCCTGCGCATGATACCCGGTATCCAGCTTGTTGCAGTCTGCGACCGTATTCCGGGAAGGGCGAGCAGGTTGGCGGAGCAATTCGCAATCCCGGATGTGTTTTCGTCTGCCGATGAGATGCTGGAGACGTCCGGTCTCAATGTCGTCCACGTTCTGACGCCCCCCAGTTCCATATTGAGGCCGCCATTGCCGCGGTGCGAGCTAAGTGTCACGTCCTGGTGGAGAAGCCTCTCTGTCTCTCGCCGGCGGAGTGCGAAGAGCTGCTCGCCGAAACTGCGGGGGCAGGCCTGATCGGCGCCGTCAACCATTCAATGACGCACCATCCGGTAATTGATCGCCTTATTGCTCTCATTCGAAGGCGTAAGCTTGGGCGCGTGCACCATGTTTCCGTCCACTTCTCCGCTCCACCAGAGGACTTGCCGCTGTCCGACCCGGGCAACTTCATGTTTCAGTGTCCCGAGAACATGATGTTTGAGTTCGGTCCACATCCGATGAGCGTGATTCGTCTCCTGATGGGTGGCATCAACGAAGGCCGAACAATCGCTTCGGGTGAACGGAACTTAAGTGGAAGCAGGCGTTTCTTCGATACCTGGCAATGTCAGTTGGTTTGCGAACGCGGGACAGCAAGTCTTTACCTTGCGCTCGGAAGATCTCTGAGGCAAGCTGTCCTCTGCGTCATCGGTGAGGACGGGACTGCCCAGGTCGACTTGCTGCGTGGCACGCTGCATCTGATGCAGGCGTCACCCCGTGCGGTGCTCGGTCCGACTGGTGAGGCGCTTCGCCACGGTTCGGAATCGCTTTCAGTCACCTCCGCGGAGCTATTTTATCGGTGGGCCTCTGCTCTTCACAGACCCATCTTGCGACGACGCGACCTGTTCGTTCGCAGCTTGAACGCGTTCTATGAAGGTGTTCGCGGTGGACAAAAGCCGCGAGAAGACTTCGAGGCCGGGAGGACAGTGGTGCAATACTGCGAAACCGCGGCCGAAAATGTGACCTTCTTAGCTTGACGGCAGGTCTAACCAATGTCGCAGCAAGACAGGGTCGTGATCATCGGCGGTACTGGATTCATCGGCCAGCACCTCGTTAGCCAGCTACGGGGCAACGTCCAGTCCATCACCGTCGTGAGCCGTAGCTCCGCTGCATATGCTAGCAACGAAACGTGTCATTACACGACCGGTGATGTCGCCGATGGTGACCGAATGCTCCAGGTTCTGAAGGGCGCAAGCGTCGTTTACTATCTGGCGTTGACGATGGAGGATGATTTCGGGGTTGGCGCGCGCAACGTGGCGGTAGCCTGCCTGCGGCATGGAATTAGGCGTTTGATCTTCGCGAGCAGCACGGATGCCCTGTATTTGGGCCGCAACGGGTCCATTGACGAACGCGCTGGAGCCGATCCGAAGCCGCACCTACGAAACCCCTACAGCCGCGGAAAAGTGAAAAGCGAAAAGGTACTCCTGGAGTTGCATGCGGCGCACGCGCTGCCAGTGGTGATACTCAGGCCCGGTCTGGTGGTTGGCCGCGGGGGGAAGCTCGCTCATGGCGGGATGGGGACATGGAAAACCCCTACGGGCCTATTGGGATGGGGGAATGGCAACAATCCCCTTCCTTTTGTGCTCGTTCAGGACGTGGCGGCCGCAATGGCGCTCACGATGGACGCAGCGGATGTGGATGGCCAAGCATTCAATCTCGGAGGTGATGTTTTTCTGAGCGCGCGCGAATACGTCCGCCTCGCGAGCGAAAAGACCCTGCGCGATTTCCGATTTTATCCACAGAGCCTATGGCGCCTTTACGCAATCGCACTCGCCAAGAGCGCCATCAAATGGGTGCTCCGACGGAGCTTTGAACGTCAAACTTATCGCGACATGGTAAGCCAAGGAATGTACTCTCAGATCGATAACCGCGCCGCGAAGGAGTTGCTCGGCTGGAAACCGAATGCCGATCTGCAGGTCTTCATTCGGGAGGCGATCGAAATCCACGCCGAACCGATTCCAAAAGGCGATCTGAGATTAGGACCCTGAGCTGCATTGCAGGCGGGGTCGATAGTCCGGTCGGCCCGCGCCTTCGCAGGCAGCGCGATTGAGTTTCGCTCCTGTCGCCTAGGTTGAGGACTCATTCATATCCAGGCTGAAATGATTGCAGCGAGAGCGAGGGCTGAGAGGTAGTTCTGTGCATGGCGATCGTATCGTGTTGCGATGCGGCGCCAGTTTTTCAGCTTACAGAACATGCGCTCGATAAGGTTTCGTCGGCGATATGCCTTGTGATCGAGCGGATAGGGCGTGCGCCGTGCGGCGGTTGATGGAATGATCGCCTTGATCCTGGCCCGTTTCAGCCAATTGCGCAGACTGTCGGCATCATAGGCTTTGTCGGCCAGTAGCCTTTTGGGTTTGGCCACCATGCCGATCAAGGGAATGGCCATGGTGATGTCGGCGATGTTGCCCGGCGTCAGCGCGAAGGCGACCGGTCGGCCGCGATCATCGGCCAAAGCATGGATTTTGCTCGTTCTTCCACCACGCGAGCGGCCAATCGCTTCCGAGAATTCCCCCTTTTTGAGCCTGCCGCAGAGCGATGCGCCTTGACGTGGCTGCTATCGATGGACAGCTCATCCGGAACGGGCCCGGCAGCCGCCATCTTCTCGAAGATACGCTGCCAGATACGGCGCTGCGACCACCTGTTGTAGCGATTGTAGATTGTGGTTGGCGGACCATAAGCCGTAGGCACGTCGCGCCAGCGGCAGCCGGTCTTGAGAACATGCAGGATGCCCGAAATCACCCTGCGGTCATCAACCCGAGGTTTCCCCGCTTTGCCGCGAGGAAGATGCGGTTCCATCGCCCTCCACGCCTCATCCGACAACCAAAATAAGCTCTTCGACATCAGTCCTGCCTCCAGCGACTCATTGAAGGCGAAGAATACCAATGGAAATCAGTCGATTGTATGAGTTCTCAACCTAGTCGGTCCTAAACATAACGCACGAGCGCGCACTTGCCCGCTCGCGCATCCGCTCGGATACTTAAATCTTTCGGCGTTGCTGCAAGTCGAGTCTGGTACCTACGATCAAGAAAAACTCCTAGCCAATCCCACCCGCCACCCTAGTCCCTATGATTGCTGGGCCTGAAGGTGGCCCGTCATCCGATATGCAACGGTACGAGGGTTAAGCCGGCTGGCCGGCGCAGAGCCTCATGCATAGGAGACGGGCCATATGGAACATATCAGATTTGTCGGTTTGGATATTCACAAGGAGCGGATTTCGATCGCGGTGGCAGAGAGCGGACGCGGCGGGTCGGTGGAATATCTCGGCGAGATTGCCAACGACCCTGATGCCATCAACAAGCTATGCGATCGTCTGGGGCGTTCCGGCAAGCCGCTGGCGTTTTGCTATGAGGCCGGCCCGTGCGGTTATGGCGTTTATCGCCAACTCACAAGCCTGGGCCATCGCTGCGACGTGGTGGCGCCATCGCTGATTCCGAGGAAGCCTGGCGATCGGGTGAAGACAAACCGTCGCGACGCCACCATGCTCGCCCGCCTCAATCGGGCCGGAGAGTTGACCCCCGTCTGGGTGCCCGATACCGATCACGAAGCCATGCGCGACTTGATCCGGCTGCGCAGCGTCGTGCGCCAGGTGGTGACGCGAGCGCGTCAACATCTTCAGGGATTTCTGCTGCGCCACGGGCATAAGCACGAGCGTGGGACGGCCTGGCGAATGGCTTACCGGCGATGGCTTTCGACATTGGCCTTCGAACATCCCGCTCAGCAGATCGCATTTCAGGACTACGTCGATGTCGTCATGGATGCGGAACGGCGCCTGCAGCAGGTCGAGGAACAGATACTCAGACTGCTCCCGGAATGGAACCAGCGCCCGGTGGTTGATGCCTTGCAGGCAATGCGCGGTATCGCGCTGATCAATGCCGTGGTGCTGGTCGCGGAGGTCGGCGACTTCACACGCTTCTCCAGTCCACGCCAGCTCATGGCCTATTTCGGCCTGGTCCCTGGCGAGCAATCGAGTGGCGAGACCGTCTGGCGCGGCGGCATCACCAAGACCGGCAACACCCATGCCCGGCGCGCGCTGGTCGAGGGCGCCTGGGCTTACAGGATGAGGCCGCGCATCGGCCGGCACAAGGTCGACCGGATCGAAGCGCTGCCAAAAGTCGTCCGCGATATCGGGTGGAAGGCGCAAGTTCGGCTTTGCACCCGATATCGTCGGCTGAGCGCGCGCGGCAAGAACGCCAACGTCGTCGTTGCCGCCATCGCACGCGAGATGGTGGGCTTCATCTGGTCGATCGCCTGCACGGTTCAATCCGCGCCAAAGGCGGCGTGACCGCTATTTGAAGGACAGCCAGCAGAGGAGATCGCAAAACTCAAACATCAGCCTCGGCGATATGCGGCGCTGGAGGCGGGACAATGCCGGGGAGCCCTCGTCACCACTATGAGCCTTTGACGCTCGCCACCTAGGCCGCAAACTCATAAATTGAGGTACCGCTTTGTGACGAGTTCTGATTCAAGGCTTCTTTTGGAGGCCTGAATGCGCCGTTACGAACTGAGTGACTTTGAATGGAGTGTGATCCAGCCTCATCTGCCGAACAAGGTTCGCGGCGTGGCGCGCGTTGACGACCGCAAGGTTCTGAACGGCATTCTTTGGCGTTTCCGGACCGGATCGCCCTGGGCGGATGTGCCGGATCGATATGGCCCCTACACCACATGCTACAACCGGTTCGTGCGATGGCGCAAAGCCGGGGTCTGGGATCGGCTGCTCGCTGCGGTTTCCAAGGCTTTCGACGGCGAGATCATCATGATCGACTCCTCCTGTGTCCGCGTTCATCAACATGCGGCCACGGCAAAAAAGGGGGCGATGACGATGGTTGCATGGGACGTTCCCGCGGCGGGCTCACGACCAAGATCCACGCGCTCGTCGATGCCGAAGGCCGACCGGTCGATCTCGTCCTGACCGCAGGGCAGGCACATGACGGCAAACCCGCAGTCGCCATGCTCGACGTCCTTCAGCCCGATGCGATCCTGCTCGCAGATCGCGCCTACGACAGCAACGTCATTCGCGACCTGGCGGCGCAGCGAGGCGCATGGGCAAACATCCCGCCGAAGAAAACCCGAACCGGCAGCTTCCCCTTCAGCGCATGGGTCTACAAGCAGCGCAATCTCATCGAGCGATACTTCAACAAACTCAAACACTTCAGAGGCATCGCAACGCGCTACGACAGAGACCCGCTAAACTTCCTCGCAGCAATCAAACTCGCGTCGGTTCGCATCTGGTTGAAAAGTTATGAGTCTGCGGCCTAGACAGAGGCAGCCCCAAACGAAACAAGGTCATGCGGCCCGACCCGCGGATGAGAGATTGTTGACCGACGTTCAAGTCCCGCCTCTTGCACCTCATATCCGCCGTACAAGTGCCTCGACCGCCGATCGGGTCGGCGGGCCAATTTCTACGCCAAAGGCCGTTGTCAGCAATCATGAGAGTGGATTGATCGGAACAAAAGAGTCCGAATTGGGATTCCCCTTGGCTTGATGGCATGCGAGTCTGCTGCATGCGCAGCGACATTTCCTTCACCGTATCTTCCGCCGAGCGTCGGCGATTGAACGCCATCACCGGGAACCCCAAGAGCCCGCAGAAACACGTCTGGCGGGCGCGGATCGTCCTTCTGAGCGGCGACGGCGTGGGCACCACGGCAATCATGGCCGAGACCGGCAAATCCAAGACCTGCGTGTGGCGCTGGCAGGAGCGGTTCATGCATGAGGGCGTGGATGGCCTGCTTTGCGACCGCTCCCGTCCGCCGGGAAAGACGCCGGTGCCGCCGGAGCGTGTTGCCGAGATCATCCGCCTGACGCAGGAGCCGCCGCCGCATGAGGCGACCCATTGGACGCTGCGCGCGATGGCCAGGGTCGCCGGCATCGCGGCGTCGACGGTGCAGGCGATCTGGAAGGCCCACGGTCTCAGCCCGCATCGTTGGCGGCAGTTCAAGCTCTCCAACGACCCGGCCTTCGCCGACAAGCTCACGACCATCGTTGGCTTGTATGTCGATCCGCCGGCCCATGCGCTGGTGCTTTCGGTCGACGAGAAGTCGCAGATCCAGGCGCTCGACCGCACACAGCCCGGCCTGCCCATGAAGAAGGGCCGAGCCGGCACGATCACCCATGACTACAAGCGCCACGGCACGACCACGCTGTTTGCCGCTCTCAACGTGCTGGACGGCACGGTCATCGCGCAGAACATGCAGCGCCATCGCCATCAGGAGTTCATCCGCTTCCTCAACCGCATCGAGCGCGAGGTGCCGGGCGACAAGGCCATCCACGTCATCCTCGACAACTACGCCGCACACAAGAAGGACAAGGTCCGCGCCTGGCTCGCGCGCCATCCGCGCTGGACCTTCCACTTCACGCCGACCTCCTGCTCCTGGCTCAATGCCGTCGAGGGATTCTTCGCCAAACTCACCCGGCGCAGGCTCAAGCACGGCGTCTTCCACTCCGTCGTCGATCTCCAGGCAGCCATCAACCGCTTCGTTCGCGAATACAATGCCGACAGCCCCAAGCCATTCGTCTGGAGAGCCGATCCCGACGACATCATCGCCGCCCGAAACCGAGGGTTCCAAACGTTGGAATCAATCCACTCTTTCATCCGACACTGCCACCTCATCACCGTCAGTAGGCGAACGGGCCGGCCGCCGTTGCCCAGATAAAGATATTCCAGGCGTCGTAAGTCAAAGCTGTTCCGGCAGTGCTTCCGATCGAGATCTTGGAATTGTTCGCCTTAGAGCGGAGAATACCGATAGCCCGTAAACGCCGGCATAGAGCACAGCAGATACGCCCAAGATTACCCAAGAATCCGGCATCACCCAGAGGCGGTACAGCGCGAGAACCAGGAACGCCGGTAGAGACCACAACAAGACCGGCAGGAATACCGTTAGCACGTATCGCCAAGGCGAGATGTTCATGAGCCGGCAGCCATAGCCAAGCTGCAGGATGCCCCGGAATAACAGTCCTGCCGCCGCGACGGCCATTGCGACGCCTTCCAGTCCTTGAACTCTGACGAGCAGGAGCGAAAGCGCCAGCACGCTCAGAATCTCGAGGATGCCGAATATCGCAAGCCGGCGATGCACGCCCATGCCGACGATCGTGTTGTATGTGATCCACTGCGACAACGGGATGACTTCGCCGACCATCAGAATAATCAAAAGTCGGTACTCGTCAGGCTGAGGCGCGCCCTGCCAAAGGCTTAGGAGCTCAAAGCCGAAAAGGACGGCTCCGCCGAAAACGAACAGGCTGAGCGCCCAGCAATAACGACCGCCGAGAAGAAACAGATGCCGTTGTTTCTCGCTTTCACTGGCGAAATGATACACAGCGGCATGTGGAGCCACCGCCGTGGTCGCGGAAACCATCATCCAAGTGGTATAAGCCGTTAACAACCGGGGAATCGTAAATGTCGTGACGGGTGCGGGGCCCAAAGCATTGCCGATCACGAAGGACGCCACATTATGCAACAGCGACCTGCTTAAGCTGAGAAGGCCGAACCAGACGCCGAAGACGAACATCTCCTTCAGAACGGGTAGCGAGAAATATTGGAGCCTTAGCCTCAGTCGAGGCTCGACCCACCAGCACAAAGCCGTGCGGAGAATGTAACCCGCTATGGTCGTTCCCGATACGATGTAAGCCAGCTCGATCAACTCAGAACCAGACTGAATATAGATGAAAGTCAGCGCGGTCCGCGCCAGCACGACTGGAATTTCGATAAGGTTGTGCACGTCAAATCGTTCGTACCCCCAAAGAAATCCCCAGGATATCGTACCGGGAAATGACAGGGCTGTGGTAAGTCCTACAATGAACAGGGCGCTGGCGACGTCGCCTTGCTCGGCGGGCGGCACCTCAAACAACGTAAAAAAGGGGATTGCTAAAAAATAGCTCAGCACGGCAACGACAGCGCAAAGTCCCAGCAACAATACTGCCGTCGTGGAGACAACAACATTGATGCTGCGTATGTCGCCCTTGCTTTTATGCCCGGCAATCAGCCGTCCTACAGCTCCCGATACCCCGAAATCCAAAACTAAAAAATACCCCGCGGTGGCGACGATTAATACCCAAAAACCGTACGTATCCCGCCCCAATTGGTTGATCAAAAACGGTAGGATCAGAAAACCGCAGAATGCGTTGAGAGCAGTACTGACCGTATTGGCTATCACATTCAGAGTAACGCGCCCGTGGGGTGCAGGCGTTCCGGTTGCGACACCGCCCATTTCATTTGGCTGCTGTTGGGACATCGAACCCCCGTGGGCGGCCCAAAAAGCGCCGTGGGCTCTTAAACGGCTGGACCGGAAACTTGTTCCGGACCGCAGGTTTGTGTCCGGGGAACGCGTGGCTTGCTAAACGGCCTTGAATAGCCAGTCACTATGCGTCTGATCGGCTTGATAGGTCAGCCCGGCATGGGCCGTCCCACAGCGGCAACCCACGCGGCCAGTGGAACCCCAAACACCAACGATCGACGCAGCATCGCCCTCTCACCCCCGGGCCAAAGGTTAGCGTCCTCATCCGGCGCTGTCGAATCGTGCAGTGGATTATCGTGAGCGCCGCCTTAAGGCACCTCCCGCCAGGCTTTAGCGGGCAGCAAAAAGTGGGGCTGACAGTGGGGACGGCAGCGCAGAAACACAAAATATGCCGCCGTTAAAGGTACTTACGAGGAGAATTTGGCGGAGAGAGCGTGAGTGTGGCGGCAAGCTCCATTGGAGCCGTCGTCAACGCGCTGTGCGGTCTGGTGACTGCGGCATTCCTCCTGAGGCAGCTTGGGCTGGAAACGTTCGGCCTGTGGGCGCTCGTCGTCTCGACGACATCGCTGCTTTGGTTGCTGGACTTCGGCACAACAGTTGCCGTCGGGCGCCTCATTGCCGCTGGGCGGGCGGAAAGCGACATCGGCAGCGTCAACCGGACCTTCTCGACGGCTGTTGCCATGCTTGGTGGGCGCGCAATCAGCGTGGCGCTCATAGCTTGGTTCATTCCGCTCGGATTCCGGGCGGTGTTCACAGTGCCTGCGCAAGACGTGGCGAGTGTCGATTTGGCGCTGATCCTGATGGCTCTTGCAAGCGCCGTTCACTTCATTGCGGCGCCGTTCACCTGCCTCCTGTGGGGGTACGAACGGATGGACCTCATCAATCTTATAGACGTGCCACTTGTTCTGCTGCGGCTCGCTCTGCTCATCATGTTCGTGGGCATCGGTTCGCCGCTGTGGATCATTGCAGCATGTACGCTTTTCACGGGATGCTTGAGTGCGGTGACCCTGGCGTTCGCCAGCTTTCAGGTGGAGCCTGGGCTTGCTCCTCGGGCGCGATTGGTCACGCGGAGAACCGCGGCGACAATTATCCAACTGGGCGTCGACTTTGCCGCGTTGAACGCCGCCAAGTCGATCGCGGTTCAGTTGAGTCCAATCCTCGTAGGCTACGCACTCAGCAATGCGGCCGTGGGAATTTTTGCTGTCGCGCGCCAGCTCTCGGTCAATTGCAACATCCTTTTGTCGGCAACGACCGAAGCCGTCGCGGCGCGATCGGTCCGGCTGTTCTATGAGCAAGCTCACACGGCTCAGCAGACCTTGTTCGTCGAGGGCGGCCGCTACACTACCGCGTTGAGCTGTCTTCTCACCATTGGGCTGCTCGTGCTGGGCGACAGCTTCATTCACCTTTGGCAGAGCGGACGCGCCGACGAAGCCTATCAGCAACTGCGGATCCTCATGCTCGGCGAGCTGATCGCCTTGTCGCAATGGGTCACCTACTGGGTCATCGCCGGGGTCAAGAAACACCGGCTGCTTGCCGTCTTTGCCGTCTGCGAGAGCATCACCATCGCCGGCCTGAGCCTCGTGCTGGTCCAATCTTTCGGCCTCTCCGGCATCAGCTTCGCCGCTGCCGCGGCCGCAATTCTGTTTCGAGGCATAGGACCGCTGCTCTATGGCTGCCGGCTTCTAGCCGTGCAGCCTCGGCGCTACATGGCGCGGGTCATCATACCAAACGCGGTTGGCGGGTTGATCGGCGCCCTGGCCGCTTATTGGCTTGACGCCTGGCTTGACCCTCGCGATTGGAGCACCTTTTTCCTGGCGGCGTCTTTATGTGCGCTGGTGTCCGTCGCGAGCCTGGTCCCATTCCTGTTTCCCCAAATGCTCTCGTTGAAACTGAGGCCGCTCATCCGGCGAGGCTGAGGCGGTTCGATCCTGCTTGGATTCCGATGCTGGCGCTGCCGCAGATCCCCCAGCCAGTTGCGGCGGCGACCCAGCTTGTCGCGCGGGGACGTCGCACCGATCCGAAGCGTTGGCCGAGGCTGACGCCCACCTTGCTATGGCCGACGAGAATGCAAGGAGAGCATAGAGGGCCCAATTGTAAGCCTCGCTGAGAAATGACCCGGCGACGCAGAAACCCGCCAAGCCGGCCGTGACCGCATGGGCAAAAGCCTCCATGTCCGGCACTGCGGCGTTACGCTCCAGCAGTCGGTGGGCGCGAACGGAGGATTTGAAGGTCATGGCGATCATGAACGCGAAGGCTCCCAGACCCAGGAACCCCGTTTCGCCAAGAACCTGAAACCAGGCGCTGTGGGCGGTCAAGGCACGATCAAACCACACCTCGGTATAGGTGTAGAACTGGTCAATGAAGTTGTTTATGCCGACGCCGGTGAAAGGCCGATCGAGCGCCATGTTGATGGCGGCAGACCACGCATACAATCGGCCGCTCGCCGATTCCGCACTCATGTCCTCCGCGCCGCCGGACATGCGGTCGGAAAGGTTCATCGCCATGTACAACCCTGCCGCAATGACGGGTATGACGAACAGAAGGATTGTGCGCGGCTTCATCACTCGGGTTGCGCTTACAGCCAGCACAGCCACCACCGCGAGCAAGCCGCCGCGACTTTGCGTGCAGACCACCCCGGCGATGACGACCCCGGTTGCGACCATGCCGAGGAAGACGTCAATGGCTCTGGTTCGTGACAGCAGCAGGGAAAGGCAAAAACTCAGGGAAAATGTAAGGGTCAAGGCGAGAATGTTCGGGTCGCCCAAAGGCGATCCGAGCTCCCGGGCAACGGTTGCACGGCTCATCTCCACGAGGCCTATGCCACTGAGCCGGTTGGAGATGGTTACGGCGCCGACGAGAAGACCCGAAAGCACGATCAGGTAGGTGGCGACCCTGAAACTCGCCGGTTCCCGCAACGCCCAGCCCAGTGCGAAGGCGATAAGAACCACCTTGATGAAATTCTCGGACCAGTATGCATACGCCAGCGCGTGCGATTTGGCCGTCAAGACGCCAAGCGAGACGAGAAGTGCAAAAACCAGGAGCGCTTTCATTTCCGCGGACAAATAGGCCTTGATGCGGCGGGAGAGAACCAGGTGCCACGCCACCGAGGCGAGACCGAGCACGCTCAAGGCAAGCGGTATTTGCAGCGGTCGCAGAACCGGGAAAACTTCATGAAGGCGGAACAATGAGAAGATCACGAACAGCAGCAGGGTCAAGGACGGGAACCACAAGGCGGCCGCCACGCTGAGCAGCGCCACTGCGGCCAAAAGCGGCACGAACGGATTCGGCGACACCGCCCAAAGCATCAAGGTGGCTGCGGTCATTGCGGCGGCGAGAAGGACTTCTCCGCGCATGCAGGCGACGCCCTACAGTCGCGGCAGTGGGGCGGCTGCCGGGCGGCAGGCGTGAAGACGGCGTGCGCGGGCCTTTCCCGTCCCGGCCCCAAGGCGCGGCGTCGGCGCACGATCCTGCCGGGCCGATGATGCACCGCAATGGGTCGCGCAGCGGACACACATCAGTTGAGCAGTTCGCTGTTTACGGCCCAATTCTGGACGCGCCTTCGCAGCCGGGGCATGGGCCACAGAAGCCAGGAGGCGATCCACGCGACCTCAACGCCCATGCTCGAATAACGGTCTTCGTTCAGGATAACCCCTCCAATGACGCAGCGTGCCGCCTTCAATTTGTCGATGACGCTCCGCAGCTGCGACCGTTTGGTGGAGCCACGAGGGCAGGTCAGCAGCAGATAGTCGCATGCGCCGCCCAGAGGCAGGGGGTTCAGTTTCGCCGGCGAAACGGCAAGGACCGGCCCCAGTTCGAGAAGAATGAATTGGTAGGCCCCAAGAAAGCCTTCCAGGATCGTCCTGAGCTGAGCGGTGTCGGCAAACGCGTAACGGCTCTCCGGGTTGGGCATTATTGTGATGACGTCCAGGCCCTGTTTCTTGTGGGTGATGTTTCTGTCTGCAAGCATGTCGGAGAGGGTGCAGGCAGCGCCTTGATCGTCACGGACAACCTGTTGAAGATCGATGAGCAGCACCGATCTGCCGGACCGCGCCAGAAATTCCGCGGCGCCCCAGGCAACGGAGCCAACGAGATTATCGCATTCGGCAGATGTAAGCCCGATGATGCGCTTTTCGGCACTCGAAATTGCGATGACGACATCTTCTATGTGCCGCAGGTCGACATGCGTCATTGTGCGTTGCCTGCGCCGCCGGCCTCGCCGCTACTGAGCGCTTGGGGTGTCTGATTGGCCTCTTGCTCCGTTTCTTGCGAAACCAGAAGTACGTCTCCTGGCAGCAAATAGGATGATGTTTGCGCTGGCGCCCTCTGCTCTCCGGTCTCGCTGCGGCGGACGATCGTGTATTTGATCACCATGCGCCGCAGCGGCGTCGCCGCAGCCCGTGCGGTTTCAGCGGCGAGCCTGTCGTATGTGTCGGTGGCGGCCTCGACATCGATGCTCGCCTTTGCCAATTCGCCTTCGAGCCTCGCGATCTCGGCGTCTATTCCCGCTGCTCGATCCTCCTCGAGGGCCACTGCTTCCTGCTTGAGCATGGCGGCCGTACTTTGCACACGCGCGCGCGCCACAGCCACATTCGTCGCCTTTTCTTCCAGTTCGGCGATCTTGATCTCGCTCTCAAGCGCCCGCTCGCGAGGAACGAGACCTTTCTGCAAAAGCCCTGCCAACTTTTCGTGCATATCGCGGCGCATTTGGAGTTGTTCGTTCACCCGCGCGGCTTGTTCCTGGAGCGCGTCGAGTTCATCGCCGGCGAGGTTGGCGCTTCGTTCAAGCGCCGCCTTTTTCTTCTCCAGCCCGGTCCGGCGGCTGTTCAGGTAGGACTGCTGTCCTTCAATCATGGATCTGGCCTCTGCCTCGCCTACCAAATCCACAAGGGCCGGCGGCACCGCGATTTGTGCGCTGCCTGCCTTCTCGGCTTTCAGCCTCGCAAGGGAGGCCAGGAGCAGTTTCTGCTCCTCACGGCCGGTCCGCAATAAGCGCACAGCCTCCACGCCGCTGATACTCTCCTTGCTGATGGCTTCCTCGGGCGCCCGGTAGAGACCGCCGACCAAAGCCTCGGCCTGCAACACTGTGATCTCTGGATGCCATTCGACGGCGCCCGGTTTGCTTACGAAACCCGTCACGAAAAGCGGGCGATAGCTGATTATCTCGGCCGTCACGTAAGTCACGCGGCTCGTGAATTCGGTCACGCGCCGCGTCAGCTCCTGTTCCAACTGCGCCAAGGACATGTCCGCGACGTCTATCCGTCCGATCACCGGAACCGACAGCGTTCCATCCGGGCTGACACGGTATTCGCCGGTCAGGTCCGCTTGCCCGTGGAATCTCAGTGATAGTCGATCGGCAGTGGTGACCTGGATAGGCGGAGGCTCCTCCGGAGACTGGCTCACCGCCGCAATCGGGGTGTCATCGGCTGCGGCTGACGCCATGAACACGCCCATGGCCAGAACGGAAACAACGGTGAACAAAATCTCGGCCGATGAAAACTTCATCACTGAATTCGCTTCGTCACCGCCCGCACCGTACCGAATGTCATCAGCTTCAAGCTCGCTGCAACCAACAAGACACAAACCTAATCCTGGCTTGCGTCCACCGCAAGGCTGACCCAATATTATCGATGGAAGCCTTTCCGCCGCCGGAGAACGGGAGTCTCTGAATGGAAGTGGCGATACTTGCCTGCTGCGCGGCTCTGCTGCTTTATCACCACGTCGGCTATCCCGTTCTTCTGCGCCTGCTGGCGAGCCGGATCGAGCGCCGCCGAAGATTGTCTTCTGAACCAGGCGCGCGCCCCTTTCACCCCGCAGTCCCCATTCCGTCGGTGGCGCTGCTCATTCCTGCCTACAACGAAGGGCGGGTCATACGGCGCAAAATTATCAATTGTGCGGAACTCGATTACCCGCCGGAGAAGCTCACGGTCGTCATTGCACTCGACGGATGCAAGGACGACACGGAAACGGTCCTGAGGAATACATTGGCACAATATCCCTCTTGCAACGCCAGAGTGGTCGTAATCGAACCCAATATCGGGAAAATCGGAGTCCTGAACCAGCTTGTGCCTGAAATCCAAACGGATCTGGTCGCGCTGAGCGATGCGTCGGCCCTGTTAAACAGCGACGCGGTCGGGCGAGCCGTGGCTCATTTCAACGATCCGCATGTGGGCGTGGTCTGTGGAACATATTCCTTGCCCGAGGATGCCTCGCCGGGCGAGCGCGCCTACTGGGACTACCAAATTCGAATAAAGTCCGACGAGGCGCTGATCGCGGCGCCGATGGGCGCTCATGGAGCCTTTTATGTGTTTCGCCGGGCGTTTTGGACACCGTTGGAGCCAGACACGATCAATGACGACTTCGTGCTGCCGATGCGCATCATTTCGCAAGGTTGGAAAGGAATCTACGACCGCCAGATCGTCGCCACGGAGTTGGAGGCCACGAATTCCCGACAGGATTTCCGCCGGCGTATCCGGATCGGTGCGGGAAACCTGCAACAGGCGCTGCGTCTCTGGAGGCTGGCCAGTCCCATGAACTCCGGGCTTGCCTTCGTCTTTGTTTCTGGAAAGGGCCTGCGCTCCTTCGTGCCGTTCATACTTGCATTGGCTTTCGCGGCATCCGTTTCACTGGCCTTGTCCGGCGGCCTAGTCTGGCAGTTGCTGCTGGCCGCCGAATTGGCGGCCGGCGCGCTGGTTTTCGCTGCAGCGATCCTGCCTCGACGGCTACCTGGAATATGCAATTCCTTCAGCTATCTCGTGCAGGGACATGTCGCGTCGGGCTTCGGTGCGCTTCTCCTGTTGAGCGGACATGCCAAGGATGTCTGGCAAGTCTCCAAGGCAAGGAGGAGCCCGGTTCATCCTCCGTCGGAAAAGACCCCGCGATAGCAAGCAGGCATCCGGGTGCGGCGCATGTCGCGATGGATGCCTGCAAGGGTGTCGGCTTCTGGGAAGCGCGTCCTCAATTCAAACGAGGAAGTCGGCCGGAGAAACGGGGCCGTTCATTTGAATGGCGAAGTCGGCGATACGGTCGCCATTGACGTCACCCGAAAGCACGTGGTCCACGAAGTTCATTTCACCGGCCTTGCCGCTGAAACCGTGATCTTTGATGAAGGAAAACGCCTGATCTCCAGAAATCTCGGCGTTCGCATCGATCAGGCGCAGGTCTACGCGGTCGACACCGTGCACGAAGTCGCTGATGGTGTCAGGCGATTCAGGAGACGTGTCTTCGGTTGACTGGAACTGAAACCTATCGGCGCCATGCCCGCCGACGAGGACGTCAGCTCCCGCGCCCCCTTTCAGCACATCTTTGCCCGCGCCCCCGTCAAGCCTGTCATTGCCGGCGCGGCCGACCAGACGGTCAGCTCCCGCTCCGCCTTCCAGCACATCGTTGTCCGCGCCGCCGTCAAGCCTGTCATTGCCGGCGTCGCCGAACAGACGGTCGGCTCCGGCCCCGCCCAGGAGCTGGTCCTTGCCGCCCCCCCCGTAGAGCTCGACGGCTTCGGCCGTACCGCTGTTCGTGTCTTCGTTGAGGCTCGCCTCGTTCGCAGGTTCGTCCGTCGGCGCGGGGTCTAGCTGGCTGTCAGGCGCGCTGCCGGTTTGGTCACTCCCACTGGCGAGGGAGGTATCGGGGTCGGCTTGGGTATAGGCGATGTAATTGTAGGAGCTTGCATATTGCTGGTTGAACTGCTTCGAGCCTTCGAGCCAGTTGCCCTCCACCCCGCCCTCGAAGACGAGGTTGCCGCGCTCCAGATAGGTTGCATCGCCGGTGTGTTTGTAGACAAAGCCGAACCCGTTCACGATCAGCATATTCAGGTCGGCGGCCGGCACATCCTCCTCCCCGGTGGCGGACGTCTCGTCGATATATTGAAACGCCTTGGCCGTGGCGTCCCATTCGTTGGCCCACATGTAATCAAGATTGGCTTTGATGAAGGACACGATGCGCGGGTCGGCCTCGACCTGCTCGTAGTAGTTCATCAACGCCTCGTTCATGAGCCCGTTCATGAACGGCTTGTCGATCGGCGCGCCGTCAGGGGCCGCGCCGTCCACGAAATGCGGACGCGAGCCGTCGGCTCGCTGGAAGCCGGAGCTCAGGATTTTCTCCACGAGCGACTTGGCCAGAGCGCGGAAATCGTTGCCGCCGGACACGCCCCAGTCTTCGCCATTGGGCTGGATGTTGGGCACGCCAACGGAAGGCGCATCGATGAGGATCGCCTGCGTGAGCGTTTCCAGGGCGCGCGCCTGCTCCCGGCCCTCCGACTGGTGCGGGTCGAACAGGTTCGCCCAATTGTTCTCCGTGTTCCACGGATTGACGACCTGGTCGGCCATCTTGCCGATGGCGCTCAGGCTGGCCTGGTCGCCATTGAGCAGATAGTGGGCGGCGATGCCCTTGGGCATGGACCACCAGGAGGCCACGCCGTAATCGTTCGCCTCGACATAGTTCTTCAGATAATCGGCAGCGATCGCATTGCCGCGCTCGAGATAAACCTCCTCGCCGGTGCGCTCATACCAGACATAGTTGATGAAGGCGCGGTCGTAATAGTTCGCCGAGGCCCAGTCAGTGCCGTCAGCCGCCCAGTGGCTGTCACTGTATGTGGCGAAATCCTGCTCATACCGCGCGAACGCGCCCCCCAGCGAAGAAGACTCCGAAACCGAAACGATCGGCCCGACAAGCGAGCCCAGTAAATCCGTTCTTGACATTAAATACCTTCCAATCTGTGCGATAAGCCCCCCGACCCAGCATGCACCCGCGTTAGCGCGCCTTGGCGCCTAGCGGGCGAGATCAGACCTGAGATTCTTGGCGAGCCGGCTCGGCTCCTCCAGCCATCGGCTTTGCCGCGCCGGATGTGACGATGCTTTTCTCGATTTGGAGCGTCGTGCTCAGTTTCCGATGTCGGCGCGCCGACCGTGGGCGGGAATTCGAAAACGGCACGATATGCAACGAATGCGGGCGCGGCTCGGTATAAACAGACAACGACGATTTCCCCTTCAAAGGCTTTATCTCGGTCGTGGTCTCTTCGAGCAGTGGGGCCTCAGTCTGGCACTGACAGGGCAAAAATGCGGCGGGTGGAAAATGCCGCAGGAACAATGGCTAGCGAACAAATCAGCTGTGGATAAGGCTCTGCGGGGATGAGGTTTGGGCGTCATGCCGACGGCCGGCCCGGGAAGAATCAACGTCCCGTCAGCCGATTCGGTGTTGTGAAAACTGCGAGAGCCGAGCAATGGCGTGACCATCAAGCCTATTGATTCAGCAGATGCGAACCGGTTCCTATTTTTCCCGGAAGGCGCGCTGGAATGAATCCATCAAGGGCTTCGACAAGTACGCCAGGAAGGTGCGTTCCCCGGTGGAAATGAACGTCTCGACGGGCATGCCGGGATAGACTTGCTCGGGCTTGACCTGCGGCGGAAGCTTGTCCGCCATTTTGAGACGCACCGTATAGTATGGCTGCCCGGTGTTGGGCGTAATGAGGCGGTCTGCGGAGATGTAGAACACCTTGCCCGGGATCTTGGGCGTGGAGCGGGCATCAAGCGCCGTGAACATCATGTCCGCGTCCTGCCCGATTCGTATGGAATCGATGTCCTGCGGTTTGATCTGGGCTTCGACGATCAGGTCGTCGGTGGTCGGGAGGAGTTCCATTGCGACCTCCCCTGCGCGGATGACGCTGCCCTCGGCATTATAGACGGATCGTACGACGATGCCGTCCACCGGCGCCCGGATCGTGGTTCGTTCGAGCACCGATCGGGTGGCGTTGATCTGCTCCTCCAGATCGGCGACCTGGGCGCGGGCCTTGTTGAGCTCAGCAACCGCGTCCTCGACCCGGCTCGTCGTCAGCCGCTCGATCTGCTGGCGCGCTTCAACGGTCTGGCTCACCGAACTCGCGATCTGAGCCTCAAGCGAGCCGGTCTGGCCGACGAGTTCGGCGACGCTGCGCAGGAGATCGGAATATTCCGATCGGTTGGTGAGCCCTTTTTGCAAAAGCCCCTTCTTCCGGCTGGCCTCTTCGTTGACGATCGCGAGTTGTTCTACCGCCGCCTTCTTTTGAGCCTCCAGTCCCGCGACGGAATCCTGCAGGGCAGCCACGCGCTGCTTCAGGATCTCCTGTTCCGCCTTGTGGCGCGCGAGCCGCGCCTGGAATTCCTTGTTCTGCTCGGCGAAGACATCGCGGAACTGCGAGGTGCTCGCATAGCTTTCCACGCCCTTTGGTAGGAGGATTGCCGCCAATCCATCACGCTCCGCCTCAAGCCGCGCCATCTCGGCTCGTTCAACGATCCATTGCTTGAGCACGCGGTTGAGCTGCGCCTGCGCCAGGGTTGGGTCGAGCAGGATCAGGGCCTGCCCCCGGCGAACCCGCTCGCCTTCCTTGAACATGATCTTGTGGATGACGCCGCCTTCGAGATGCTGGATCATGACGTTCTGACCGGCGGCCGCGACGACTCCCGGCGCAATTGTGGCACCCGCAAGCGGCGCCATCGCGGCCCACAATACGAAGGCGAGCAGGAACGCGGCCACGGCTGCTCCACCTGCCAATGTGATCTTCTCTGTGCGGGTATTGATGTGGTCCTGCCAGCGATAGATATTTGCCGTGCTTTGCATGGATCTGCTCATGTGCCGTGATTGACTGCCGCTGTCTTTGCGTCGGGGCGCGAGAACGGCACCACAGCCTCCCCGCCGGTGGCTTTTGGAGCCATCGGCCGCGGTCCTGCGCGGCGACCCTGTGCGAGCCGGTCAAGCACATCCTTCGCCGGGCCGTAGAGTTCAACCTGGCCGTCGCGCAACATCAGTATCCGGTCGCATTTGGCCGCGATGGACGGCCTATGCGTGATGATGAGAACCGTGGTTTTCCGGGCGCGCGCCTGGGCGATGGCGCGCTCCAGAGCCGCCTCGCCTTCGGAATCAAGGTTGGCATTTGGCTCGTCGAGGACCACGAGCCTGGGATCGCCATAGAAGGCGCGAGCAAGCCCGATACGCTGCCGCTCTCCGCCAGAAAGTCGCACGCCCATGGGTCCGATAACCGTGGAGTACCCGTCCCTTTGGGAAAGCACCATCTGGTGCGCCTGCGCGCGCGCGGCCGCCTGGATCACCTTCTCGTCGGCTGCATCGCGCTCAAAGCGCGCGATGTTCTGAGCAATCGTCCCAGGGAAGAGCTCAACCTCCTGCGGCAGATAGCCAATGCGCCGGCCCAAGGATTCGGCATCCCAGTTGCGGATATCGGCGCCGTCGAAACGCACTGCGCCGGAGCGTGGCTGGATGGCGCCAACAAGGAGGCGCGCCAGGGTGGATTTGCCCGCACGGCTCGGCCCGATGATGGCGACGGTCTCGCCCGCGGCCACGGCGAACGAAAGCCGCTTGATTAGGGGCAAGGCGCCGTCGCTCGCGCCCGGCACGTAATACACCAATTGTTCGCTTGTCAGCTTGCCCCTCGGAGATGGCAGCGCCACGGCGGGAACACGCCCCGGCTGACCACGGATGCCCGATACTCTTTTCCAGGCAATATTGGCTTCCACGATCTGGCGCCAGCTGCCGACTATTTGGTCAAGGGGCTGCAGCGCTCGGGCCGAGATCATCGACGCCGCGAATATCATCCCGGCTGTCATTTGCTCATTCAGCACGAGGTAAGCCCCGACTCCGAGGATCGCGACCTGCAGAACCGACCGTGCGGTGCGGGAGACCCCACCGTAGAATGTGTTGATTCGGGCGATGCGATCGGCGGCACGGACGGATCCGGAAAAGCGCTCTCCCCAGAATTCCAGCGCATTTGTCACCATTCCGAGGGCGCGGATGGTCTCGAAGTTTCGCGCAAAAGATTGCGCGGACGTCATTGATTCGGAAAGGTTTTCCCCCGCATCCTTGCCGTGACGTGAACTTGCGGCCTGATTGAGCAACGCGAGCGCGATCATCAGAACCGCGCCGATCACCGTGACCAAGAATAGCAGGGGGTGAATGAAAAACAGAAGGGCCACGAACAAAGGCCCGAAGGGGAGATCGAACAGGAAGTAGATCGTCCGCGACGCAATGAAGCTCCGCAGCGTGGCGAGATCCCGCAATGCCTGGATGTCGCCGAGTCCCGCGCGCGGCCCGTTCATGGCGGCGAGAAAGGATGGGCCGCCATACGCGACATCCAGCCGCGCAGCAAGCCGGCTGGCATATTCTCCACGCACGATCTCGAGCAGACCGAAACAAAGCAGCGCCGCGAGCGCCAGAACTGTCAGATAAAGGAGAGTATCCATGTTGTTTGCAGGCAGCACTCGGTCATAAACCTGAAGCATATAGATCGGCAGGACCAGCAGAAGGATATTCATGACCGCAGAGAACAGACCCATCTCGGTCAGAATCCGCGACAACACCGTTCTGTTCAAATATGCTGGCATGTCAAATAAGGTCTCCCAGAGATATTCGCGGGGTCGTCCCAGTGATCTTGTGGCGCTACCCAACCGACTGCGAACCATCGGCCGCGGTCCCAGTTAGGCACGACACGGCTTAGTCGACTCTGTTGAAGCAGATGAACGAAAACGCGCCGAGCACTGGGCTCGGGCACATTTTCCAGCCTTGGCGCGAGCAGATTTCCGCGGCAAACGCTCGCGCGCAGATGCGTAGGTGGTTTCTTTAGTCCCTCAATCGTCCCTCAACCAGGGCCGATGCTCTTGCCCTGGCGAGTTCGCGGCTTGGTGACAGCTGTTTTTGGTGATTCTGTGTCAGCGCAACAGAATCGGAGCCTCGTCGAATTGACGGGAGGTGAGGAAAACAGCCCCTTTGAAGCCGACCGCGTACCTCGCCTTTTTGGATGAGCGGGGGTCCTGTATCAAGGCCCGCTTTCGGCTTCTGCCGAAAGCGCCGGCGCTGAACGCGCCAGGCCCCTCCCGAATAAGGATCAGGCGCCGTTCTTACGCAAGACAGATGGATCATCGCTGGCGCCAGCGGTCCCGGCAATGCTCGCAATCCTCATTGGCCGTTATCCCCAATCTCGCGCGGCCTGATGGCGGCTATGACGCTCGCCGAAGGCATGCGCGTCACGCCACACCTCAATCCCGCTTCCGGATTTGTCGATCCATGGAATTCAAGTCGACTGCGGCTTTGATGATGTCCCACATATCGTCAGCCGAACGCAGGATGAGCGGCCAATCCATGAAGGTTTCCATGTAGCCGTCAGTCTTGATCTCATGGCTGAAATTGGCAAAGACGCGCTCCGCCGTTTTGTTGCCACCTGGTGTGCAAAATGTCTTCTGTGGATGGCTCCCGCGTTGCAAAAGGTAATACGACATTTTGGCTCATTGGTCGGGTGCAGTTTTCTGTCCGGCTTGTTGATGCAGCTATATGGAGCTGCTGGCCCTGATGGGGTCGGCGAACTGGGTCCCAATCTGTGATTTTTCGTGGAATGAGGACCCTGTTTGAGGGGTGATTTTCGTCCAAACGGGACCCCTTAACGTGGGGTCATCAAGATGCCTTCCGGTTTGATCGGAGGCATTTGTGTTTTGGATGTTGGTTGTGGAGACGATTGCAAAGATACGCCGGCTGTCGCTGGTGCAGGGGAAGTCGATCAAGGCGATCTGCCGGGAATTGGGAATCTCCCGGAAGGTGGTGCGCAAGGTCCTGCGTTCGAGCGAGACGGAGTTCCGCTACGAGCGCAAGCATCAACCTTATCCCCGGATGGGAGCCTGGCGTGTGAAGCTGGATCTGCTGCTGTCGGCGAATGCGTCGAAGCCTCAGCGTGAGCGGCTGACGCTGATCCGCATCTTCGAGGAGCTTCGCGGCCTCGGCTATGACGGCAGCTACAGTTCGGTGCGGCGGCATGCGCAGGACTGGGATGAGCAACGCGGCAGCGCCGCGGCCGAGGCCTACATTCCGCTGAGCTTCGCACCGGGTGAGGCCTACCAATTCGACTGGAGCCACGACGTTGTCCTGCTGGACGGCGTGACGGTGACCGTGAAGGTTGCCCATATGCGGCTCTGTCACAGCCGCATGTTCTTCGTTCGGGCCTATCCCCGCGAGACGCAGGAGATGGTGTTTGACGCCCATGATCGGGCGTTCGCCTTCTTCCGCGGAGCGTGCACGCGCGGCATCTACGACAATATGAAGACGGCGGTGGACGCGATCTTCATCGGCAGGGATCGCCGCTACAACCGCGGCTTTGCGCAGATGTGCGGGCATTACCTTGTCGAGCCGGAGGCATGCACGCCGGCGTCGGGTTGGGAGAAGGGCCAGGTCGAGAACCAGGTGGGACTGGTGCGCGAGCGCTTCTTCACGCCGAGGCTACGCTTCAAGACGTTGGAGGATCTGAACGGCTGGCTGGCCGACAAATGCGTCGCCTATGCCAAGGCGCATCGGCATCCCGAGCAGGGCGATCGCACGGTCTGGGAGGTGTTCGAGGAGGAGCGGGCCAGCTTCATCCCCTATGCCGGGCGCTTCGACGGCTTCCACTGCGTTCCCGCCTCGGTGTCGAAGGCCTGCACGGTGCGCTTCGACAACAACAAATACTCGGTGCTGTCGAGCGCGTCGGCCGCCCGGTCGAGATCCATGCCTATGCCGATCGGAGCGTCATCCGCCAGGATGGTGCGGTGGTCGGCGAACATGCCCGCTGCTTCGGCCGCAACGAGGTGATCTACGATCCCTGGCACTACGTGCCGGTTCTGGCCCGCAAGCCCGGCGGACTACGCAACGGCGCACCATTCCGTGGCTGGGTTCTACCGGCGGCCATGGAGAAGGTGCGTCGCAAGAAGCCCGTTTGTCCCTACCTGGCAAAAACCCGCGCCGGAGTCAGCGCGGGTTTTTCACGGCGACTGCGGAGGACGCGACCGAGTTACTACCTCATGATCAAGCGCTGCTCGTCACGATTCTCGGCATAGTTGCTTTCGTCATAAGCAGGCTGCGCTTCGAGCTGCTCCTTGGTGAAATTGGTGTAAAGGTACTTGTTGCCGTCCTTGTCGGCCATGAACGACAGCTTGTCCATTCCGACGGCAACTTCCTTTTCGCCAACGCCGAGGAAACCGCCGACGTCGATAATGATCGCGTCGACCTTGCCGTCCTGCGACATCACCACCTCGCCGATCTCACCGATATTCTGGTCGTTAGCACCATAAACCGTGGTGCCGACCAGGTCTTCCGAGCGAAGAAGCTCGCCCGCGGGCACTTCGGTCAAGGTCGACCTGTCTATCGCACCCGTTGTCGTCTGATCAGCGCCGGTCGCGTTCGAATCGGATGGTGCGGCCGCCGTTTGGTCGGCAGGAGCCGCCGGTGCAGCCGCCGTGCTGTCATCTGCCGGAGCCTTAGGAGCGGTCGCAGTCTGCTCGTCAGCAGGAGCTGCTGCGGTCTGGTCATCGGCAGGGGCTGCTGGCGCTGTTGCGGTCGCATCGGGCGCCGGTGCAGGCGCGGTCGCCGTCGTGTCAGTTCCGGTAGCCGGAGCAGGTTCTGTACCTGCTGTCGTCGCCGGGGCAGGTTCATAAGCATTGGGATCGAACTCTGCCTGGGCTTCGAGCTGTTCCCTGGTTGTCGGGACCACGAGCCAGCGGTCGCCATCTCTTTCTGCCCAGTCGACTTCCGAATAGTTCACGGCGACGTTCTTTTCGCCGATTTCGAGGAAGCCGCCAACGCCGAGCACGACGGATTCTATCTTGCCATCCGCGCCGATCACGATGTCGTTCACTTCGCCGATGTTTTCAGCGTCATCACCGGTGCCATTGTAGACGGTTTCGCCGATGATGTTGGTGGCGAGATAGCCATCGGCACGGGCCACGGAGCAGCATCCTGCGCCGCCGGCGCGGGCGAAGCAGGCGCCGGAGCGGTTGTGTCCTGGGCATAGGCTGCCGTCGACAACAAAGTGGCGACGGCGGTTGTAGCCAAAAGATTGCGTATCATCGTATACTCTCCTTTGCTTGAAACTGGATGAACAACTGCCGCACCTCACCGGAACCATCGCAGGAAAGGCCGGGCGCGGCTTCACATCAAAACGTCGCGATTCTCGTCTAGTTCCGCATCGTTACTTTCGACAACCCAATTAATTGAACGCGACCGACACCTCGAATTCTACGGGCCTTGCCATCGGCTGATAACAGAACGATGCATGCCTCGCATGGCGCATCCGTTGCGCCGGGCCGGGATCTATCACTACGCTCCGTAGGCCGCGTTAAGGCGGCGCGGCAGGATCAAGTGTGGTTCCTTGTGACCAGCCAACGTCTGCATCTGCAGGTGCTGATTTCGGCTCATGTCATGTCATGACGGCCTCGCACCAGAGTGCAGTGTGGAACTGAACAGCGGAGGTCTTCCTGGATCGTCAACTTCTGGATGCGTCACAACGTCGAGCCCGTCCAAGCTCCGTCCAAGGCTTTACGGGAAACCAGGTTTGCGCCTTGGCGGCAAAGGCCGGCGGCAGACGGTCGAACTCGTCGGCCGCGCAAGGTCTCTAGGAAAAACGCTACCACTTCTTCATGTAACTTCTTCATGTAACGCCGTCGTCATTGCTGCGCTTCCTCCATGGCCTTCCTGTTACCAATCAACCGCTCGGCGGTGGCAAAAGCACGCTGCCATTTTTCCAGCTCCCCCGGCGGCAAGGGCTCGTCCAACGGCATTAGTTCCTCAAACGCCGAGCACCAGGTGATGTTGAACGCACATGGGAGGAGATCGGCGAATCGCAGCTCCCGGCCGAAGCGTCTCCGGATCGCTTCCTGCGCACACGCCTTGCACAGCGTTTCATTCTTCCGCGCTATCTGTCGCCAGATGGCATCCTTCAGCATCGGCGCCACTTCGTCCGGTTCATTCCCGCAACGATCGCAGAGAATGTTCATCGCGGCTCCTCGATGAGCTCGGCCGCGCAGCAAGCGACGTTCGAACGCCCGGCCAAGGCCGAGGAACGGGAATTGCGCGGAAGGCGCTCCACTTCCAGGCGTATCGAGTCGCTGCAATTCACGGTCGCCATTTAACCTCTTTAGCAGCGGTTTTCATAAACCAGCTGCCGTTCGCATTCCGGCCCCGGGGTCGGTTTCCGGGACGCCGAAGCGGTTTGAAGCGAATCGGCGCCATGGCCATGTCATTGCCCATAGCCGCGGTCGTTCAGTTTTACCTAAACGCCTGTTCGAGCCGACGGTTTCGTTGGTGAGCTGCTTAGCTTTCCAGAACGCGCAGGCGCCTATGGTCGGCACGTCGCCTCGTTGCCCGCAGCATTCCGCCATGAAGGCGGGACGGCTATTGCACGAAGGGGCGGGCCTGCGGATCTCGCTATGCTCAAGGTTCGCCTAAATCGTTGGGCGGCCGCCCGTGATCTCATATAGGGCCCCCGTCGTGTAGCTGGACTGTTGAGAGGCCAGCAGGACGAAAGTCGCTGCGAGCTCCGCCGGTTGCCCTGGCCGTCCTAGTGGCGTGTTCTTACCGAAGTTCGTGACTTTCTCGGCAGGCATGGTCGAAGGGATCACGGGCGTCCAGATCGGGCCAGGAGCAATCGCGTTGACGCGTATACCCTTTCCGGCGACGAGACCGGCCAATCCCGCCGTAAAGTTGGCGATCGCGCCCTTGGTCGTTGCTTAGGCAAGCAAGCTGGGCGACGGGTCCGTCGCGTTAATCGACGACGTGTTGATGATCGCGCTGCCGGGCTTCATACGCGGGATCGCCGCTTTGCAAAGATAGAACGTGGCGTAGATGTTCGTCCGAAACGTCTCGTCCCATTCCTCGGAGCTTATCTCCTGGATGTCCTTGAACGTGGCCTGATGTGCCGCATTGTTGACGAGGACATCGAGACGGCCGAACTCGCTGAGTGCGTGCTCGACAAGCGCTTTGCAGTGGTTCTCGTCTCTGATGTCGCCCGCAACGAGGATGGCCCGTCTTCCGGCCTTCTCAATCCAGCGAGCGGTTTCAGCCGCGTCTTCGTCCTCATTGAGGTAAGAAATGAGCACATCGGCGCCCTCTCGGGCGAAGGCGATTGCGGCCGCTCGGCCGATGCCGGAATCACCGCCTGTGATGACGGTGGCACAGCCCTCGAGCTTGCCGCTTCACTTATAGCTCTCCTCGCCGTGGTCGGGACGTGGCGTCATTTTGCCGGTGTAGCCGGAAATATCCTGGCTTTGCTCCGGAAAAGGAGGTTTCGGAAAGTCGGGGGTAGGTTGCGGCATTGCTGTTTCTCCTGCTTTTACGTGGGCCAAACAGCCATATCTGAGTAAGGTTCCGCTTTGCGTCATCGACCGCTGGGCCTACATGACGGGTGCGACATCGCTTTCTCCGGCCGTTGTGTTTAGTTATCCACCTTAAGTGCCCCTGACGCTTGGTCCGAGCCTGGGCGTCGGTGAAAGGAGGGCCCCGGCGATAATCTGCCAGGGCCAACCCGCTCCGCCCAAAGCGGTTACGCGGCTTGTTGCAATGCGCGTTCGTTCACACCGCCCTCGCCAAGAGCGGAGAGCGCTTCGTCCGTTGCTGTTTCTTCATTGAGCGTGGCTTTCAAGAGTTCCACCGCTTCGGGCTTTCCAAGCTGTTCCGCCCACGCGATGAGGGTTCCATAGCGGGCGATCTCGTAATGCTCGACCGCCTGGGCCGCTGCCACTAGGCCAGCGTCCAGGGCTGGAGCGCCCCTATACTCTTCGAGGATCTCCGAACCTTCTTCGAGGATGCCGTCAATGGCCGGACAGGTCTTGCCACGGGCGGACTTGCCAAAGAGTTCGAACACCTGGTCGAGCCGTTCAACCTGGCCCTCGGTCTCGGCGCGGTGTTTCTCGAACGCCGCAGTCACCTCTTCCGATTCCGCGCCCTTCGCCATTTTCGGCAAGGCCCTCAAGATCTTCTTCTCGGCGTAATACAGGTCCTTCAAGCCATCGAGGAAGAGGTCTTCAAGGCCCTTCGTTTCCGCTTTTGCGGCCTTCTTCGTGGTTGCCATTGTGTCGTCTCCGGGTTGGTAGCAGCCTCGCCATGTCGGAGGCTGCTGATAACCCGCCGCTCCAAGACTTGTTCCCATCATTTCGGGGTATCAGGCGGTCGGCCGTCCATCAACTTCCCGATGCCCTTCTCCAGGGGGCCGACTTCCTCCTCTACCTCTTCAAGCTTGACCCGCGCCGACCTTGCGTCTTTGCGGAACGTCTTGGCCAGGTCAGGTGCCAACCTCTGCGGCTCGCCAAGGATGCGCGGCTTATAGATATGCTCCTTCGCCCATTGGCGAATGAAGGCCAGGCCCTTGAAGCTCATGCGGTGTTCCCCTTTCGACGCCGCCAACGTCAGCTCGTCGGTGATCGCTTGCTCAACGTCGACTACGACCTCTTCCAGCTCTTCGAGCGGAACGCCCGCTTTCTTGGCGTCTGTCACGCATTTTTCGCGAGCACTTTGGCGACTTTTGCGTTTGGTTTTCCAACGTGCTTCGCATCTACGTTCTCATCCAGCCACTGGTCCATAAAGTCCTCTGCACGATCGCGCATCAACGTCCTCTCCGAGCAATTCACCGAGGCGGAAAACGCGCTGCCGTCAAAAAGGATGCAGTCAAATTCAGGGCTGAGCGAAAAGCGCCGGCGCCCAACAGCCTGGACATCTTCGGTTTTAATTGACGTGGACACCTTTCTCCGCGGAACCAGTGATTTCTGCGGCTCTCCGCTGATTTGGCGGGTTTCTTGTCCACGTGTCGTCTGGCGGTGGGAAAATCCTCCTATTCCAATAGGAGGCCCACATGGAATCACAGCTTGCTCTAATTTCAATCGCAGCGGTCACAGTGCTTAGCGGTGGAGCGGCCGCTATAATCACTCTCACCGTCGATGTCCGTAGCAGGCCAGGCATACAGAGCCTGGTAGAAGGCTTGATGCGGATCGCGATACTCGGCGCAGGGGCGCTTGTCGCGCTGACGGATGGGGGAAGCCAATTATGCGTATAGCGTCGCTCGTTGCCTTCGTGCTGGCAGCCTACGCGCACTGGCGGCCTTCGCTGCCGGCGTGTGTCGCTGCCGCGGCGGCGAACATGGTGGCCGTCTATTTCTTCTGGCCGGGCGCGTGCACCGGGCCGGTCACGGTAGTTTTGTACGCTTGGAACAATCCGCGCTAAGCGGAATTGGGAGGCGGGAACCCTGGGCGAGGTAGAGGGCCGAAGCGTGCCCATCCGTCGTGTGCGCTTCGGCTCTCCCCTCAGACCTTTTTGCACCCCCGGTAATTACGTGGTGGTTTGGTAAGGCACTCGGAGCGAACCTGGCGGCTGATCTCATCGACGAACTGAGGGCTGCGGACACCATCGTCATCGGCGCGCCTATGTACAATTTCGGCATGGCGTCGACCCTGAAGGCCTGGTTCGACCACGTGCTGCGGGCGGGCGTCACATTCCGCTACAGCGAGGCAGGACCGGAAGGCCTGCTCACCGGCAAACTCGCAATCGTCGTCGTGACTCGGGGCGGCCTCTACAGCGAAGGTCCGGCGCAGGTGATGAATTCCCAGGAGCCGCATCTGCGAAGTCTCCTTGGTGTCATCGGAATCACCGATGTCACTTTCGTCCGGGCGGAGAAGCTGGCCTTTGGGCCCAAAGCCCGAGAACAGGCCATCGAGGCAGCACGCGCACAGCTTGGACAGACGGTCCGGGACCAATACCTTCAAGCGGCTTGACGTTCTCAGTCAACTCCGCGGGTTCGTTGTGGCGGGCCGATAGCATTGGAAGTGATCGGTTCCGACTACGGGTCGGTACCGGTGAAGCGGGCACTCGCCTTCGCGCAAAGGCTCGAGTCGATCGCGATTGAGACGTAGAACGCTCATCGCGGTATAATCCGAGCCGATGCCCGGCCGGGTCGGTTGCGCCACAAGCCGACCTTGCTGACACTGCTCGTCAGCCGACGTTCACGCGAGGGCAGAAGTTCGAGCCCACGCCGACGTTCCGCCTGTCGAGGATCGATCCGGTTTCACGCCCTTTCCGGCGCAACAGCCCATCGGCTATTTTGTCGTCACCGTCACCACGGCGGTAACAGGTTGGCCGTCCACAAGAATGGGCTGGTGATGATCATCCGCAAGGAGGACGCCGATCACGTGCTTGCCGGCGGCATCCGGACAATGGCCGAAACGAGCCTTGATAACGTCGCCGCCAACGTCGCTGTTCATGCTGTTGTACGGCTTGCCGGGGATGTTGCAGGCGTCGCCGTTCGGATCGATCTTCATATGCACATGGCCGCATTGGCGGTTGTCGCCGCATTCACCCGTAGGGAGCAGCGTAAAGTTGCTTCTAACAACGACGCCTATCGCCTTCTCAGAATCGTTGCCGAGTTCGATGACCGAACCGCCCTTCGGCCAGACGATTTCCAAGGTGGGCCGGTCTTGGGCCGGGGCCGATCCAAGCGACAATAAGAAGAAAGCAAGGCCAGTCGTTGCGACGATGCGAAGCATGGGAACCTCCGTTGATATGTAATCGTTGATTACATTCGGCGCGCTCAGGCGCAAGTAAATAATCAGTGATCACATCGTGGCCTCGTGCTATTTGAGAGGGTATGACCAAGAATACGGATGCGGGCGAAGCCAGCCACCCCAAGCGTTATCATCACGGCAATCTGGTCGAGGCCTTGGTCTCTGCAACCGTGGAAATCATCAAGGAACGCGGGGCGGAGCATGTGTCTGTGCGCGAGGCCGCAAAGCGTGCCGGTGTTTCACCCGGCGCGCCATTCCGGCATTTTCGATCGAAAACAGCACTGCTGACCGCAGTCGCCGAACAGGCCATGGACCGGCTGACAGAGGCCGTCGCCACGGCACACTCGAAAGTCGACAGCTCGGATCCAATTGTGGCGCTCGAAGCCATCGGACAAGGCTATCTGGAATGGGCGATTGCCAATCCCACGCATTTCCAGATCATCAGTTCGCGAACGCTGATCGATTTCGATGCGTCGGATAGTCTTCGCGATCAGAATGAAGCCATTCGCCGGAAGATGATCGACCTGCTGACCCAAGCGCAACTACAGGGCCGGCTTGCTCCGGGCGCGGACTTCGATCATCTGGTGCTTGCCGCTCGTGCACTTGTCTATGGGTTGGCACGCATGGCGATTGACGGTCATTTTCCGGAGTGGCTTTCGTCCGAGCCGCCATCCCTCGCCGTGCAGAGGGCGCTCCGTCTTTTCATGAGCCAGATGACCTCCAAAACGTGATCTCGGGAGAACCCGAAAGGGTCTCCGAGATCGCGGACAGGACCGTTTCTCACAGCCTGCACCCAATCCATTTGCGGCTCGCGATGCCAAGGATTCGTGGCCGTTCGCCGCGAGATATCGGGCGGTGGTCGAATTGTAGAAGGCCCGCGTTGTCCGGCGGCAGCTGCTTCCCGCTCCACACGACACTGGAGAGTACCGTTTGCTATTTAGACATCGAAGTCGATGACGCGTTCGCGCTCTCTCTCTCTCTCTCTCTCTCTCTCTCTCTCTCGGCCCTCATTGGGCAATACGACACTCAAACCGCGACGAATTTATCTGCCGATGCAACTCAGGTACTTGGAAGTAAACTGCCATAATTTGAGATCTGTTTGAAAGGCTACTTTACCTGACAACTAAAATAAACGGTCATTTCCTGCTGTTACAAAATATTATCTGAGAGAACCAAACCCGGTAACTCCTGCCTAAGCCGCGCCATATTTACCCCTGTAATCACAATTTCGGGGGACTTAGGCGGGATGTTAGCTGTTGGGATACTTTGCCTGCTAAAGGGGCAGTTGATGAATTGTGCGTCAAATTTGCTGATTTCGAGCTTTCAGGCCAGCCCGGCGGGTGTTTGACCGAATGCCTAGCGCCGAAGGCGGCAAGTCGATATTGCACGGGCGGGATCGGCAGCTCGACGCGCTGCGGGCGCTCGCGGTGTCGATGGTGCTGTATGCGCATTTTTTCGATTCGGACGGTTCAAACTGGGGCCACCTCGGCGTACGCCTGTTTTTCGTCCTAAGCGGCTTCCTGATCACGCGTCTGCTGCTGGAGGCGCGATCGGCCGGGGAGTTCAAGCCCGCTACCGCACTGAAGGCATTCTATTCCCGCCGCGCGCTGCGGATTTTTCCGCCTTATTTTGCAGTGTTGGCTTTCGTCTGGCTGGCCGGCCTTGAGCAATCCCGCGTCGTGCTGACCTGGCACGGCCTTTATCTGTCCAACTACTGGTACGCGCTACGCGACGCCTGGGATCCGTGGGTTCTGTGCCATACCTGGAGCCTGAGCATCGAGGAGCAGTTTTACATCGTCTGGCCGCTCGTCATCCTGTTTGCGCCGCGCCAGTCGATCGAACGCATTTGCATAGGCGTCATCGCTTTTTCCCTGGCTTACCGCTTCTATTGGCCGCTCACCGGTACGCCCTCTCTCGCGCGCGACTTGCTTCCGCCTGCATCCATGGATGCGCTCGCAGCCGGCGCTCTGCTCGCCGCCTATCGATCGAGAAGTGCGGTCTGGCCACTTTGGATGAGGCTAGGCTGGTTGCCGCTCGCTTGCGCGTTCCTGGTTGCTCACTGGCTTTCTCCTTCGCCGGTGACGCCGCAGCAGGCGTGGGCGCTTTGGATCGCGTCGGAAGTTCTGCCGCTGCTGCCGCTGGTGATGCTCGTCGGCTGCTGCTCGTCCGGAGTTGGCGGTTCCGTTGGTCGGATCGCCGAATTGCCGCTGCTGACCGGGTTGGGACGCATCAGCTACGGCGTCTACTTGTTCCATCCGATTGCCCTGTCGCTGGTGGTAAAGGCCCAGCCCTGGATCCCGGTCAATGTCTCCAGCCAGGGCGCGGGCAGGCTTCTGGTTGCCGGAACTGCCACTCTGATTGTTGCTTTGATTTCGTGGCTGCTCTTCGAGAGGCCCATCAACGCCCTGAAACGCTACTTTCCCTACGTTCCGTTACCCCAGAGCAACGCCGCCCTAGCGGGTCGTGCCGGAGCGCCTCGCTCCGCTGGATTGCTTGCACAGAGGGCCAGCGCTGGAAAATCAACTTCCGTCATCGAGCCGGCTGACAGCCGTCAAGAAGTTCGGGTTTCAAACATCCACTGAACTGATCCGAGCGCGACAATGTCCTCACCTTTGGTTTCCGTATTGCTCCCGGTCTACAACGCCGAACGCTACCTTGTCGCAGCGATCGAGAGCATTCTGCGCCAGGACTACCCGCACCTGGAACTCATCGCCATCGATGACGGATCTACGGACAACTCGCTCGCAATCCTGGAGCGGTACCGCAAGACTGACGATCGCATCACCGTCGTCTCGCGTGAGAATCGCGGGCTCATCGCGACCCTGAATGAGGGGCTCGCAATGGCACGCGGCGATCTCGTTGCCAGGATGGACGCGGATGACATTGCCTATCCAACACGCCTGTCCCGGCAAGTGGCATTATTCGACCAACAGCCGCAGCTCGCCATTTGCAGCACGGGTGTCGACAGGCTCCTGGGCCGCCGCATCCTGAGCGGCGCCCCCGATCCGATCTACTGGCAATGCAGCCTGCGCATATTGTCGAACTTCTTCACCATCTTCATGCATCCCACCGTCGTCTATAACCGGCGGGTCATCCCGCAGGACGTGCTCTTCTACGATGCAAGCTACGTCCATGCGGAGGACTTCGATCTTTTCAGGCGAATTACCGAGCGGTTTGAGGCGGCAATGATCGCCGATAGCCTGCTTGCTTACCGCATCCACGGCGAGAGCGTCACCAACAAACACAAACGCCCGATGCGCCGGACGCATCTGAAGATTGTCGTCGAGAACCTTACCAGAGAGGCGCTCGTCGCCGACGCCGACGTGCTGCTCGACATCGGCAAAGCCGTGAACATGGACACGGTTCGGAGCGCGGCCGAAACCATTCTCGCGCTTGGAGGGCGCATTTCCGCCCAACCTCCCGAAACAAGGCCAAGTTATGAGGAAGGCGCTTTGAACCTGTTCTACTTTCTCTACCGGATGATAGGGGACGAACAGCCGCAACTCACGCATGAATTCCTGAACCGAACGGCCAAGTGGGGAAAGATCCGCCGGCGTGAACGCTATGGCCTGCGCATCAGCGCATTGGCGCCGCAGCTGAGCCGCCTTTCAATCGCGGCAAACAAGCGTGTCGACGGGATAGCGCGACATTGGCAATCTATCCCCGCGTCAGCCATTCTGCAACACCAACGGTCGACCTAGCATGTCCCGATCCACCAACCCGACAGGCGGCTCGGTCTTGCAAATGGCTGCTATTGCTGATCCCGCGGTCGCCGGGCAGGCCCCACCTCGGGCAAGCTTCATAGTTTGCACGCGCAACCGGGCAGCCGCGTTGGAGGCATGCATCAAATCCATCCAGATTGCCTGCCAATCATATGCGGTTTGTTCAGCCGAACTTTTGGTGGTCGACAATGGCTCCACTGACGATAGCCTGGAGCGCCTTGCGCGCATCGCCGAAAGGTCGAACCTTGCGATAACGATTGTTTATGAGCCAAGGCCTGGACTGTCGGCCGCGCGCAATGCCGGATTTGAGCGAGCGCGGGGCCAAGTTTTGATATTCGTCGACGACGATTGCGAAGTCCATCGCAACTATCTTCGCGACCTGGACCGGCACTACGCAACTGGCGAGGCCTGTATCAGGGGTGGCCGCGTCGAGCTTGGAAATTTGGAAGACCTGCCGTTCACGATAAAGCGTTTGCCAACACGCGAGCGACTTGAGCGGATCATGCCCCCGGGCGGTTTTGTCCTTGGCTGCAACATGACGATGACGCGCGAAGTAGCCATTAAGGTGGGCCGTTTCGACGAACGGTTCGGCGTCGGAGGACCTCTGCGCTCGGCAGAGGACACCGACTATCTGGTGCGCGCATTCCTGCTGGGGATCCCCGTCGAATATGTGCCCGACATGACGGTGTTCCATCATCACGGGCGTGGTCTTCGCCATGAAGTCGAAGCGCTCCACCGGAACTACAGCTTCGGCAATGGAGGGCTTTACCTGAAGCACATTCGACACGCGCCCTGGCTGCTGCGCCATTTTTATTGGGCGGTGAAATCGGCATGCCGGGAGCTTGTCGGTGGGCCGCCGTTCGATCCCGAATTGCGTCTTTCCCACTGGCCGATCGTATTTATGAACTTGCTGGGAGCGGCTCAGTATACGCGCCTGTCGTTGACGAAGCCCTCGCGGCACAGCGAAGTGCGGCGGCCCCAACAGGCAGCGACCTAGAAGGCGAGATACGTCATGCTACGGCCCAAATCACCAGGACTGCCGACGCTCCGTAAAACGTTAGGACCGCAACTGCGCCTGCTTCCGCTCGTGGTCATTCTTGGCCTTACCAGTGCCGCGCTCGAAGGCGTCGGCATCGGCCTGATCATCCCCATGCTGAGCATCATCGCTGGCCAAGGGGATACACCCGACATGGGCGGCATCTCCGCAGCATTCCAGCAGGTCGGTTCGGGTCTGGGCGATGGGCAGAGGCTGCTATTCATTTCCGCCATCATCCTCGCCCTGATCACATTGAAGAATGTCCTGGCATTCTCAAACACGGTCCTCACCACCTTCATCTATGGCAAGGCGAGCCATTCCATACGAAGTGCGTTATCGGAACAGCTCCTGAAGGTCGGATTCCCATTTTTTCTTCAGCAAAGCCCCGGACGGCTGCTGAACATCATCTCCAACGAATCCTGGCGCGCGTCGGACGCAATCCAGACAGCCCTGGCTGCCATGGTCAATATGTCGGCCGCCGTCATTCTGCTGGCCTTCCTTCTCTTCCTGTCCTGGGAGATGACGTTGCTGGTGGCTCTCGGGGTGGCCTTGGTACAATTGGCGCATGCAGCGCTCTCCGCAGGCTTAAGGGCACCCAGCCGCAGCGTCACTTCGCGCAACAGCGAGCTTGCCTCGCGCATGCTTCATCTTGTGCACGCGGGACGGCTTATCCGCATTTTCGGGCAGGAAGCAAAGGAACAGGCCGTATTTGACGCCGCGTCGGATGCTGTTCGAAAGGCGGGGCTCGTCCTGCAGGTGCGTCAGGGCGCATTGCCGCCGCTCACCGAGGTGCTCCATGCCGTCCTCTTCCTGGGTGCGGTTGTAGGGGCATGGCATGCCGGCGTCAGTTTTCCGGTAATCGTCGCCTTCGTGGTTCTGCTCTACAGATTGCAACCGCACATGCGTGCCTTGCAGATGTCCTGGAGCCAGCTTCAAGGATGGAGCGGGTCGCTCGAGGAGGTCCGGTGGCTGTTGGACCCCTCCGACAAGCCGCAACCACCCCAAGGCGCCGCAGCCTTTCGCGGCCTTTCACGGCAGTTGAAATTTGACGACGTGACGTTCAGATATCCCGGCTCGGAGTCCGGCGCGGCGGTATTGCGCTCGGCGCGCTTTGAAATCCGCAGCGGCCGCTCCACTGCGATCATCGGCCGATCGGGCGCGGGCAAGACGACAATCGTCAACCTTCTATGCCGATTTGTGGAACCGGATGAAGGTGTGATCCTTGTCGATGGCAAACCGCTGAACGAAATTGACCCGACCCAATGGCGAAGCCGGATCGCGCTGGCCAGCCAGGACCTGGAACTGGTGGACGGCACCATTCTGGACAACATCGCCTATGGTCATGACCTAGCCACCGTTGCCGACGCGCAGCGCGCTGCTAAGCTGGCCGAGGCGGACGAATTCATCCTGAATTTGCCCCAAGGATATCAAACAATCGTCGGCTACCGAGGTGCCAACCTGTCGGCCGGACAACGGCAGCGGATCGCCCTTGCCAGAGCCTTGGCGCGCGACCCCGATGTGCTCATCCTGGACGAGGCTACCAACGCCGTGGATGGCCTCTCGGAGGCTGCCATCGTCGAGACACTGAAGTTGAGAGCGAACCGGCGCACGACGATCGTCATCAGCCATCATCGCAGCACGATTTCGTTCTGCGATGATGTCGTCATCCTTAGCGGCGGTCGTATAAAGAGCGCAGCATCATTGGCCAAGCTGGAGTCGTTAAGTATGGACGAACTCTATGAGCACGACACATTCGACCCAAGCTGATTCACTAGGAAGAGGCGGAGTTCATCCAGCCTGAACCGACTCAACGTCGCAATCTGTCCACTTCGGTCACCGTCAGCTCTCCTCAGATCGCTGGAAGCGAAGTGTCGGTCGCTGCGTAAGCTGCAGCCAGCAAACGCATTCGGCCGATGTCTGAAAAATCGGTCGCTGAGGTCTTACTAACCTTGGTGGGCAAGGCTTTTGCTTGTATGAGCGGTGAGTATGGCAGGAACTAACCGCAAAGCTCCTCGACCAACTGCCGCCTCTCTCGGTTTGTCGCACGCTCCGGCGCTGATGCGCGTTCCAGCTCAAGCGGCTGCTTCCCTCCCGCGATCTGGACGACTGGTACAATCGTCAAGTTTGGTGACAACGAGAGGCGCTCGTGTGAGCGCCTGCCGTGCCATCATTCGGGTTTGGATCGTCACCTTGGGCGGCAAATAGGCCGCCTGAAAGCTTTTGACTGTCAGACGACCAGTCCGCTATCTCGGGCGGGGGCGATGTGACAGCGGTAACACAAGCTATCACAGTGACATAAATCCGTGCGACGCCGAATAGGTCGTATCTTGTGATGCTACTGTAAAAGGCTCCATCTTCCGGCAGTCAATCGGCAGCGTGACGTGGCCGCTCTTCGGCGGCTTCAGGCGGTCCTGCCCAGCAGCTTTCTGAACGCCCGCGCCCACATTGCCCGACGTTCGCAACTGCGGATGTGGCGGCGAAAATGCTTCGCAAGTCCGGTGCCGGTCATCGCGCCGTTGTAATGGCAGTCGCAGAACAAGCGGTGAGCATCTCGGTCGCTCAATTCAAAGAACTCCATCGCGTCGCCCAGCCGGTCGCCTGGCAAACCTGACGCGCGCAACACCGGATCATGGAATGCAACGGTCAGCGGGGTGTTGTCTCCGCGGTAGGCCCTGAGCTGGTCTGGGGACAGGTGTTCTAGCCGTCTCAGTGCACTCAGTGGTCCACTGTGGCGCTCAAGGGCTTGCGCCCAGAGTTCCAGGCGCTCGCGGGAAGACAATTGTGTCGGCTTCCTGGCCAGCTGGACGGGTTCAGAATTGGCTATGATCTCGTCGGGGATCTCGTGCTTCATGGCGGCGTCCTTTTCTTTGAGAGATTATTTGAAAAGTAGCGCGCATATCGGACGTCGACAGGAGATCGGATTAAAGATTCTGATCGAAATTCTTCTCCAATGGCTCGTACCAGACGGGTGGCAACTTGGACTTGGCGCTCACGGGGCCAGAAAGTAGGACCCCTCCGCGATTTCGGGCGAGCTTTTTCTGCGGTGCGGCAGCGCCCAAGGCGGCCTCCGAGTTTAGGTCCAAGATCGAATTCTCCGGCCACACCCAGCAGTGCTGAACGCCCCGGACTACAGAAGGTTGCCAGCTCGCACAAAGCGAGCCGATGGGACAACCAGCCGAACGTGCCGATCGTCCTGGCAGGTATCACCTGGCGCAAAGCCTTGAGCGAATGGAATTCGTCGACAATGACTATCAGACTACCTCTTTTTGAGGAGTTTCCCGAACGCCATCTCACTGTCATCGTTCTAGGCCGCAAACTCATAAATTGAGGTACCGCTTTGTGACGAGTTCTGATTCAAGGCTTCTTTTGGAGGCCTGAATGCGCCGTTACGAACTGAGTGACTTTGAATGGAGTGTGATCCAGCCTCATCTGCCGAACAAGGTTCGCGGCGTGGCGCGCGTTGACGACCGCAAGGTTCTGAACGGCATTCTTTGGCGTTTCCGGACCGGATCGCCCTGGGCGGATGTGCCGGATCGATATGGCCCCTACACCACATGCTACAACCGGTTCGTGCGATGGCGCAAAGCCGGGGTCTGGGATCGGCTGCTCGCTGCGGTTTCCAAGGCTTTCGACGGCGAGATCATCATGATCGACTCCTCCTGTGTCCGCGTTCATCAACATGCGGCCACGGCAAAAAAGGGGGCGATGACGATGGTTGCATGGGACGTTCCCGCGGCGGGCTCACGACCAAGATCCACGCGCTCGTCGATGCCGAAGGCCGATCGGTCGATCTCGTCCTGACCGCAGGGCAGGCACATGACGGCAAACCCGCAGTCGCCATGCTCGACGTCCTTCAGCCCGATGCGATCCTGCTCGCAGATCGCGCCTACGACAGCAACGTCATTCGCGACCTGGCGGCGCAGCGAGGCGCATGGGCAAACATCCCGCCGAAGAAAACCCGAACCGGCAGCTTCCCCTTCAGCGCATGGGTCTACAAGCAGCGCAATCTCATCGAGCGATACTTCAACAAACTCAAACACTTCAGAGGCATCGCAACGCGCTACGACAGAGACCCGCTAAACTTCCTCGCAGCAATCAAACTCGCGTCGGTTCGCATCTGGTTGAAAAGTTATGAGTCTGCGGCCTAGGAGAAGAGTGCGGAAATACAAAAAATGGAGGCGGCCATGACGCAGGAGCGTGAACCCACGCTTGACGATCTCCTGAGCGAACCCATCATCCAGACGGTCATGGAAATCTACGGCCATACTGCAGACGACATCCGACATCTAATGCACCAAGTGGGCGCTCGGAAAAAGCGATCAATGCTTCAGAATCCCTCTCGGATGGCTCACGCGCGTCAGCCATGATGGCCACTTCGGCTTCTTGATGGCGGATCGCTGTCACAGTTTGCCACGGGACGAGGAGACCGACTGCATCGAGCCGATCAATCCGATGCAAGAGGTGCCGGCAACCATCAAGACGCTCGCGATCGACGCCAAGGCGCGCCTCGTCCCCAGCGATCCTGCCTCCACCAGCGACAAGGCGCCAGACCTGCGCGTCATCGTCTCCGGTGTCGAGATCGGTGCCGCCGGGCGCCGGACCTCGAAGGACGACCGCACCTACCACTCGGTCAAGCTCGACGATCCGTCCTTCACCGCGCCGATCTACGCCAACCTCTTCGAAGGCGACGATGGCGAGTTCACGCTGATCTGGTCGCGATGACCCCACTGTGGCGCTCCGCTTACAGCGGGGCGCCACTATTCAAGCACGTAGCCCAGCGCACGATAGCCCGCGCGTCGTTTCGCGGCCATCCGAGCGAGAACCGGCACAGTCTGATCGACATAGTCCACGACCAGGACATCCCTTTTTCCGTCATACTCGTGATGCAGGCGACCGACATACTGCGCCAAATGTTCCCTTCCAGGCGATCGGCATCGTCAGGAACAGCGTATCGAGTCGAGCGTCATCGAAGCCTTCGCCGATGTAGCGGCCTGTTGCGAGTAGAGGCGCTCCTGATCCTCCGATACCCGCATCGCCGCGTCGGCCATTTTGCGATCGCCCGCGGACATGCCACCGCGCAGCACGACGAGATTCTTCACGAAGGGCGAGAACCGGTGCCGAAGATAGTCGAGGTGATCCTTCCGCTCGGTTAGAACGACGGGCGAACGCTTGGCCTCAAGCGACTTCAGCACGTCATCGAAGATCAGATCATTCCGGCCATCGTCCTGAGCCAACGCCGCATAGATCGCAGGCATCGAGGGGCGCTCGGCCGACGCCAAGGGCGGAGGTAGCTCAAATTTTGTCGAACGATCGCGCACTCGATGGCGGATACCGCGTTCCGCAGCTTGAACCCGCGCTTCAACCCGATGGCGAACAGGGCCGCATTGCATGAAGATGATGGGATGATGCCCGTCCTTACGACAGTCGCGGACAAGCCAACGACGTACCGCGCTTTCGACCGCCGAGCGACAAGCTCGAAGCTCGCCGCGGACAGGTGATGGCATTCATCGACGATCAGATGGCCATAGTCGGCGACGGCATCCGCAACTTCCCCTTGCGGACAAGGCTCTGAATGAGCGCGACATCGATGACGCCTGTCGGCTTTCTTTTCCCGCCACCGATAACGCCGATCTGCTTCGGGTCTATGCTCAAGAACGATCGTAGACGTTCCACCCATTGATTGAGCAACTCCCGTCTATGGACGAGGATGAGCGTGTTTCGCGCGCGGTGCGCAATGAGCGCAGCCGCGACAACCGTCTTGCCAAAGGCGGTTGTCGCGGCAAGCACACCGTTTTCATGGGGGACAAGAGCATCGAAAGCCCTCAACTGCGGCCGTCGCAATTCGCCCTGGAAGGAAACGGTCGCAGGAAGTGCCGTGCCGATTTCACGACAATCTTCCAGATCGGCAACGGCGCCATGGCTTTTGATGAGATCGATCAATTCGTCGAGACAGCCTCGGGGTAATGCAATATGCTGGGGATAGAGTTCGGCGCATGAGACAACCCGCGGCTTGCCGAATGTCGGCAACCGCATGGCTTGAGCTCGATAGAATTCCGGGTTCTGGAAAGCCGCCAGGCGGATAAGCTGCGCAATCAGGGCCGGCGGAAGTTCTGCCCTGTCGATGTAAACCTGATCGGCGACCACGATCTTGATGTTCCGCGGGATCGCAGCCTCAATACGCCGTGGCGCATTGCGACGCGACAGCGACATCTTCCACGGCTCGTCGGCATGCTCATCGTCCACCGGCATGCGGACGCCCAAAACCCGACCTGACAGTTCCGCCTCATCCGCAATCTTGAAGACCACGTCCGCCGATAGCCTGGGCAGCGATGACAGATACGCCCATTGGTCGTCGTAAGGTCGCAGATCCTTGTCGACAAAAACGCTATTGCCGATCTCACGAGCTTTTCTCTGTAACGGCAGTGCAATCAGATTGCCAAAGCCCCCAACTGGCATCGTGTCCTGATTGGGAAAGAAGCGATCATAGGATGTAAAGCCGATCTCGGGGCGCTTCTCCATCGTCTCCGTGATCAGGGCAGAGCCCATCTGCCTGGCGGTCCTTGCCGGAACAGGTTCGGAGAAGAAGATCCAGACATGGCCGCCGTTCCCTGATCTCGACCGCTCCAGAGCAGCGGCAATTTCTTTTGCATGACAGGTGTCCAGCAATGCCCTGGCATCATCCGCCCAGCTTTCCTTGTCAAAGTCTGCGGCAAGGAACCAGCACGTCTCGTCCTGCAGCAATGGATAAACCCCAGCGACAAAGTCACCGGAACGGCCATTGCCTCCGCGCAGATGCTTTTCGACGATGTCCACGGATGGCGGGATGAATGCCTGATGCGGGCATTCTCCACATTTCACCTTCGGCTTACCGCAAATCCCCTTCGCCCACTCGTTGGAACAGGCTGGCGAATATCCTGAACCCCCGGTCTTTCTGTTTTCCCACCGAACCGGAAAGACATCGGGACGGCCAGCAAACAGACGGCGGAACAGCCCGATTTTCTCGGCCGATGACGAGTTGTTGGTGACAGGGGCATCGGCAAAAGAGGGCCGTTCGGAGGAGCAACTATCGGATGTTAGTCTCTGCTCAAGTGTCTCCAGCTCACGCTCAAGCCTCGCGCGCTCGGCATCCAGATCAGCCAGCAGCCGCCGAATGCGCTCGATTTCCTCCGAAACATCATTCTCGTCCATCGAAGTCGCAACTCACGCCTCAAGGTTCGTGCCACGGTCAAACATAGACCAAGGGCGGCTCGGGCATAAGGCGGACAGCGTACGACGCGCTGCGACTCAATGGTCGAGATTATGCGGAGTGGCACAGCAACAAAAACCCCAGAAAAACTGCGGCCACCGGCCAACGACTCCGCATAATCCCGCGCTACGCATAATCGGCTTTATGCGGTGCACCGCATAATGTCGAACTGGGCGCCGCCTGGCAGAAGGTCTCGAACGAGGGCCGCGACTACCTCTCGGTCAAGCTGGACGACCCGAGCTTCCCGGCTTCGATCTACGCCACCCTGATTGAGGTGGAAGGCGAGGACGGCTCCAGCTCATCTAGTCCCGGCCCAACCGCGACTGATCGGCCACCGGCAGCTGCCCCGTCAACCAGACGGGGCCGCTCCTGCATGTCGAGATGCCGGCCTCGGGCGATAGCCACGCTTTCTCTTGCTGCGCAACAGCTCCAGGAACAACCTGACGGCTTCCCTCTCCTCGTCGAAGGAGTGCTGAACCATCCGTCCGCGCGTCCCGATCCGTCCCCAACGGCGGATCAGGCATGTCTGACCGAACAGTGTCTCATCGATCGACATGGCGTAGAACCGGGCCATGTTCCGGCTCGCGTCCATGCGTTCGATATAAAGGCGATAGCGTTGCGCAACCATGCCAACAGCATCGCGCAAGCGGAGTCCGCCGTCCAATGACAGCTTTGAATCGCTGGACCCGGATCGATTCATTCTCGTGATGGGTCGTTGGACCGGCACACGCCCCGAAGCGCCGAGGTTGACAACATCGGCTTCCCGTCAATCGGTGCAGTTCGCGAACCGGGCCTTCGATTTCTCGACGATCTCGGCCCACCGGAAACGAGCCGCCAGAGCGGTCAGCCGTTCAATGCATCCTTCACCGCCTTCGCCGGCGGGAAGGTGAGCTTCTTGGAGGCCGCGATCTTGATCGCGGCGCCGGTCGAAGGGTTCCGGCCCTCGCGCGCCGGCGTGTCCTTGACCTTGAACTTGCCGAAGCCGGGAATGCTGGTTTCCGACCCGAGATCTCCTTAAACACGCTCTCCACGATTGCCTTGGCCTGCGCCTTGCTCAGGCTCTGCTCGGTGGCAATCTTGTCGGCGATTTCGGTTGTCGTCGTCATGATCTGCAAGTCCTCTGTTGCATCATCCTCGCCTACCTATGGGAATTACAACATGCCACTGGAACAGACGGAGCTCGGGGTTTCGGCCGCAATCCACTGGAAATAGCCGCGGATACCAATTCTGTGCTCTGACAAGAGGCGGATGCACACCAGCAGCTTCCAACATCCCTAGGTGGCATCGCTGCTCACCGCGCGCTTGCGCCACGTCAGCGCCTGGAGCTTCTGCCCTCCAGTTCGTCATATCCGCCCCTTAGCCCCATAGGGATTGCTAGGCCACGTCACGATGATCGAAGCACACGCCGATGGTCTGACCAGTTAAGGTCTCGACGATGAAGCCGACGAGTTCCTCATCTGTATGCTCGCAACTGGGGCAGAGTTGCCGAATGTCGGTGAGAACGTCGCGGGTCGAAAGGATGCTCCCGGGCCTGTATTTGGCTAACGCTGTGAAAACAGCCTCATAGGCATCCAAGTTCGCTGAAACCGACCTTTGCTGTTGCTGCATTGTCGCCCCCCCTCGCCACAAGTTAGCCGCTACTTGTCTAGGAAAAGGATACGCAAACGGCGGCGCAACGCTACAAGAATTGTGGTCCGACCAGGAAGGCTTATGGCCGGGCTAGCGGGCAAGTGGGTGCTGATTTCCTGGAGTAATCGAAAAATCATCGCAAACGGCGCGTCGAGCGTGAAGCGTGCTTTACCAACGGCATTGTAGGTTCCGTCCGCATCGGCGGGCAGAATGGCCCGTCGATGTTCCCAAGCCCCGTGACCGTGGCTTGAGCGCCGTCAAGGTCGCGCGGATCTGCGCCGCAGATCATGCGCGCCGCGGAGCGGTTGCCTTGACAGCGCAAACGCGGTCACAGTTCCGGCAGGCGCTCGGCGTGCTTCTCCAGAAAATCGTTGACCAGCAACATAGTAGTCGTTGACCCGCCTGCCTTCCGAAGCAGCGAGCAAGCGCAGGCGCCGCTTGTCTTTGGCGGCGACATAGATGGTTGTCGGCTCTTTTTTGTCCTCACGCAGGGATCTCCCGGCGACAGGATCGCGCTTTTCTCCCTCTTCCTTCACTTTGCGGATATCCTTGCCGCTCAGCCCCAGTGTCGGGCGATCGAGCTTGGGAAGCACAGTCGGAGCCGGCTGCATGACGCTCAACAGAGTGACTTTTTGGCGTTGTCGTCCATCTAATCACTCCGCTGCGGCCGACCGGCTGGCCTCAATCACATACTGGATAATCTCGGCGAATATCGCCTCGGATTCGGCTATCGCCTTCGGGTCCACCCGGCCACCCGCGTAAAGCGTCGCGCCAGTCTGCATGTCCTTGTAGGCAATGCGGTAGGGCATCTCCTCACGGGCAATTCGTGTACCGTCTTGCTGGATGATCTCGCGCAATTCGGCAAGCGCCCTTGCCCGCTTGTCGATCACGGTGTTGTTCGTGAACACATACATGACCGGCAGGGCAAAGCCGCGGTTCTCGGCGACCAGGGGAATGTGGCCGTTCACTAGGCCGCAGACTCATAACTTTTCAACCAGATGCGAACCGACGCGAGTTTGATTGCTGCGAGGAAGTTTAGCGGGTCTCTGTCGTAGCGCGTTGCGATGCCTCTGAAGTGTTTGAGTTTGTTGAAGTATCGCTCGATGAGATTGCGCTGCTTGTAGACCCATGCGCTGAAGGGGAAGCTGCCGGTTCGGGTTTTCTTCGGCGGGATGTTTGCCCATGCGCCTCGCTGCGCCGCCAGGTCGCGAATGACGTTGCTGTCGTAGGCGCGATCTGCGAGCAGGATCGCATCGGGCTGAAGGACGTCGAGCATGGCGACTGCGGGTTTGCCGTCATGTGCCTGCCCTGCGGTCAGGACGAGATCGACCGGTCGGCCTTCGGCATCGACGAGCGCGTGGATCTTGGTCGTGAGCCCGCCGCGGGAACGTCCCATGCAACCATCGTCATCGCCCCCTTTTTTGCCGTGGCCGCATGTTGATGAACGCGGACACAGGAGGAGTCGATCATGATGATCTCGCCGTCGAAAGCCTTGGAAACCGCAGCGAGCAGCCGATCCCAGACCCCGGCTTTGCGCCATCGCACGAACCGGTTGTAGCATGTGGTGTAGGGGCCATATCGATCCGGCACATCCGCCCAGGGCGATCCGGTCCGGAAACGCCAAAGAATGCCGTTCAGAACCTTGCGGTCGTCAACGCGCGCCACGCCGCGAACCTTGTTCGGCAGATGAGGCTGGATCACACTCCATTCAAAGTCACTCAGTTCGTAACGGCGCATTCAGGCCTCCAAAAGAAGCCTTGAATCAGAACTCGTCACAAAGCGGTACCTCAATTTATGAGTTTGCGGCCTAGCTGATGAGCCGCGGTAATATCGTCCATCGCAAGATGCACCGGCACCACGGCTATGTCGGCGGCAAAAAGCGCAGCAGTCAGCTCGTCGTTGGTCTTGCCCTTCGGTGTCGATGATGATCAGCTTGCCCTGCCTGTCCTGTTCCTGGGCGAGCGCGAGGATCTCGGTGGGCGACGAGACAGCCACGATCTCCAGATTTTCAGGCTTGTTGCCGAAGCGGTCGAGCAGCGTGGACCAGCGGTCGATATTCTTGCGCTCGTCGGCGTCGATGACAAAAACCTGGTGGCCTTGATGTGTGGCGACACTGGCCAAGGCACGCACTAGCGTGGATTTCCAACGCCGCCTTTTGCGACGGCAACAGTGATGATCACCAGGCTCCGTCCTTCGCTGACAGCGCTATAGCGTTCTGATTTATAACGTTGCGGGCGCTGCAGTTTTCAAGCAATTTGATACTTTAATTTATGACGCTGCACAGCCATGCCATCATGATGTTATGCCGCCATGAATTGCAGCGTTGTGCCGTCGTGACGCCATGCCATTGTGATGGCGTGTCGCTACAGAGTAATACCGCTATGAAGGTAAAGCATCCTTCAATTATAAATGCTACAGGCGCAGAAGCGTGTCGGAGAAAAATGAATGCGTTCGAAGCGGCGCATGTGTTTCTCTTGTTTTTCCCCCATGTTTAAGGTATTTCTTCTTTGGCAGGATAGCGAGATTTGTGGAACAAATCCCTTTTGCGCGCCCGCGAAGCGGGCTTAGGTCGGAAAATATGGGGCAAAACAGACCGTGCCACGCCAGGGCGCCAGCTACGGAGAAGTCGTCAGGTTCCGCGTCAGTGCCGACGAAAAGGCGGCGCTGGCCGCCGTCAGCGCGCCCGAAAGAGTGCCGGAATCCGAGGTCATCCGCCGTCTTTTTGCGCGCTGAAACGGGGCTGTTTCTTCCGGTGGCCGATGTCGATCGACCGGCGATCGAGGGACTTCACGAGCAGCTGCGCAAGATCGGCGGCAATCTCAATCAGGCCGTTCGCGCCATGAATGCCGGCCGCGTCGGCTATGAACCAGCGCTCGCCAAAAGCCTCACGGCACTTCTCGGAATGATGCAGCCGACGAACAAGCGGCTCGCTGAAATGGCGCGGCCAGCCCGGGCACGACGGAGACCGGATCCATGAGCGGGTTTTTCACCGAGCTGGCATTCAGCATCGACGAGATGCTTGGGGACAAAGCGCTGGCCGTCGAGGCAGGGATAACGGACGAGCTGTCGGAGGCAGAGGAGATCCGGCGGCGGGCTTATGCCGCTACTGTGGCGGCCTGGGGCTCACCGGCCGCGGAACTGGGCGCCGACGATGCTGCGGCGAGGCGGCCGGCTTGGCGTGCCGCGGGGATGGGGACGGGCATCGCAAAAATCTCGTCCACGCAGCGGCCAGCCGCTGCGGCTCAAGCAAAGACGGCCGCGCCGGCGGCCGAGAAATTCGCTGTCACCGGATTTCCAACGCCAAGCGCGCGCGCGACGCGACTTACCGCGGCGACAGCAGTTGCCGGCCCGATGGACTCGGCAACCATCACCGCCGCTCTGCGGCCGTTTACCGGGCAAAATGACCCGATCGCAGTTTTCACCAAAGTCGCAGCGCTTGCGGTCGCCAATGACGAGAATGAAAGACGGCGACGGGGAGGGGGTGGCGGTGGCGGCCACCCGGTTCCGACCGCTGTCGCAAAGACCACGAGCGGGCCAAGCCAAGCGCAGGCAATCGCGTCGCGCGCGGGAATCGCGGCCGGCGCGCAGCCAGCAGTGTTCAAGGTCACTTCGACGGCCGGGACGAAGGGTGCCGCCGGCGGCTTGCTCGAATATCTTGGCACCCGGCCCGATCAGGATGGCAAGAAACACGATATCGAGGTTTTCACGAGTTCGGGGCTCAGCGTCGAGACCCGCGAGCAGCGGCGGTCGCTGCTGGACGAGTGGCAGGAAGACTTTCGCGAGCCGTTCCAGAACACGAATTTCATCGAGATCGATATCGAGCTCTCCGGCCATTCCGGCCGCGAGGAATTGCACGATGCGTTGAATGCCGCGTTTGGCAGCAAGCCCTTCGTCTATGCGCGCGCCGGCAGCACCGTGAAGATCTACGCTTACACGGAGATGAAAGCGGCAGCACTTGCAAAGGCATTGCAGAAGCTCGAACCCGAAAACGGCAGAGGAGGGGTCCTGCAACGGGCCGATGACGGGATCACGGCCCGGCTGAAAGACGCTGGCGTGGCCGGCAAGGCCGAGATCAAAGCGGCCGTTTCGACCGAAAGAGGCGGCCAATACTTTCTGCAAAAATTCATTCGGGGCAATGTCGGCGTGATCAAGTCCGACGGCGACGCGCTGCCGGCCGGCCAGCGCGCGGATAAAGCCGCGGCAGCCCTCTACGCGACTTGGAAGGCGGATTTCAAGACGGTGGAGCCACGCAATGTTTATCACGTCGTCTTTTCGGCCAGGGCGGGCACGGACGCGCGTGCGTTGCTGCGCGCGGCCGAGAACGTGCTTGCCGAAAAGATTCCTGACCACAAATGGGCGATCGCGCATCATCCGGAGACCGGGCACGTCCACGTGCACGCGATGATCCTTGCGCGCTCGGAAAGCGGCCGGCAGCTGCATTTCAGCAAGACGGACTTGTACGACTGGCGCGCAGCCTTCGCGGAAAAAGCCCGCGAGGAGGGGATTGCCATGGTGGCGACCAGCCGCATGGACTTCGCCGCCTCGCGGCCCTTCAACATGCGCCAGGCCGGTGCGTACGAACGATCGAAGCGGGACACGCGTTACTCCGTGTCGCCGATGATCGCGCAGCGCGTCGAAGCGAAGCGGCAGGCCATGTTCGAGGCAAAGACAATCGCCGCCCATGGGGCAGTAATCTCGCGTGGCTGGCAGCTAACCGCCACCATGGTGCGCGAGGCTATGCCCGGATCGCGTGCGGACGCAGGCGCCGCAGCGTTTTCGGCAGCAATCGCCGACGTTGCGGCCGGTCAGAGGTCCGAGCTTCACGCGACGCCGACGTTACGAGGCGAGGGGACATCGCTATCGCGGTCGGCCGGAAAAGTTGATATTCTAGTTGATCTGGCCAACCGTACACAGGAGATCGTGAGCATGGAATTGTCGCCACTGGAACTCCGCCGAAAGATCGCCGATGTGAACAAGGCCTTTGATCGGATCGACGGCTCCTTGTCGAAGACGGAGGACAAGCAGGAGCTCGCTGGTATCCGCGTGGAAATGAACGGCCTCTTGAACGAACGGCTGAATGATGTGCGGGTGCAGATGGCTACTGGCGGTACCGGGGCCACGGACACGGTGCGAGACGAAGGCCGCTCTCTCCGCGAAAAGGATCACCAAGCCAAGACGCAGGATCGCGCAAACGAGCAGAACCCGCGACAGTCGGACAAACAGGCCACGTCGCCCTTCGCGGCGGGAAAGAAGGCCGAGCAGCAGGCGGACCGTGTTGTGCGGCAGAACCGCGACACGCAGCGCTCTTTGGACGATGACCGGGAGCGTTGATTCCGGGCGGCGGGCCGTTCGCATCGATACACAGGCGGCACGGCGGACAAAGTGCGCAGAATTGTCGCGATGGTCTGACAAAGAGCTGGTCAGCAATGAAAGCCGACGAAGCACCCTTCTAAAATCATTTCTGGTCGTCGAGGACGAAGTTCTGGTACGACTGGTGTTGCCTACTCTGGATGGGCTGTTGGGGGATGGGCCGAGCGATGGCCAGGGTGGCACCTGTCGCCGGCTGAGCCGTCGTAGCGTACACCAAGTTACCTCAGGTAAAGGCCACCCCCGTTGTGACCATCAGAGTGGCGGCGGCAAGCAGGAGTTGGCGGTGATCGTGTCGGGCACCAAGGATTCCGACTCCGTTAGTCCTGGTTCGAATCCAGGTTCCCCAGCCAACTGCTTTCCTGAATAAAATCAGCCACTTAAACCAGTCAGACTTGCCTTGATGCCGGGCTTTTATGTCGCATCATGTTGCAAACAGCTACCGTTGATTTCCAAGGGTTTCCTGCGACTATCGGCAAATCCGTGCGACCTGCGCGCGACATGAGGGCCGACAGGGACGGAAGAAGCTGCCGGACGATTTCGCACCTAGAAGTGCAGGTAGATGCTAAATCCTGATCCGTTGTAATAATGCGGGTAGTAACCCCGGTGGCCATAGTAGGGGCTAAAGCCGTAGTGGGGCCTATAATAGCGTCTGTAGTAGGGCCTATAATAGCGGCGAGGGTAGCATCCATAGTAGCCGCACCCCCGCAATGCGTACCGCCGATTCCAGTGACGACCACCCCGCCAGTGACCTGATGCGGTCGTCGCAATCGCCCCATGCGTGCCGACACGTTGAACATGACCCCACAACAGATTCACAGCAGCACGTCCTAGGGGCCGGAAATACCACTTCACTTTGAACCGAACTGCAGAATAGCCGTTACGTCTCCAGCCAAATTTCTCTAGCTATGGAGATGGAAAATGGATGCGCTCACAGCCGCGACAATGGTTCTTTTGACGTGCTCGCCTGATGCTACCTGCTCGGAAATGCGAGGCGCAAAAATATACGAGACCATCACCGCCTGCCGGGAGGCCATGCCTTCCGTCGTCGAACGCATTAAGACCGTAGGCGGGAAAATTACGGCCAGATGCGAACTGGCCTCAGACGGACTTGGCATCGATCCTACTGTCACCGGCTCGATTGAAGCGGACGACCGAAACCAAGCGACCGTTCGGGTCACCAGATTCATTGATGGCGATGCGATCACAGAGGCTTACCGCGTTCCACGGTCGTAATAGTCCCCCTCCCATACTCCAAAAAGGGTAGGCCTCGCCTTCTGGACTCGTGCCGACCCAAGATCCAATCTGCTCAATGGGCAGGGGTAAACAAATGGACGATATTCATCGCACCTATAATCTGTGGAAGAAAACGCAGCCGTCGCCGCGCGATAGCGAACCGCCGATGCACAATGACCGGAGGGTTGTCAGGTCATTGCGGGAACGTGATCGTCGTCTAAAACGGCTCCGCATCGGCAAGAAGCCACAGGACGGCGACAGCGACTGTTTTCATTGCGGGCAGCTGTTCTTCATGCACCAGTCGCGCGGTGGTCGTTTCGGCTTGTGCCAACCCTGTCTCGGCGATTAGTCGGGCGCAAAAGCCCGCCAGGGCGAACCGTGGCGGGCTTCGGCAGCGGACAACTCTTCTTAAGCCGCCCTGACGCCGGGATGACTGAGGTGGAAGACCTTGTCACGCGCCGCCTCGACCGCCTTGCACTGCTCCTGTGCCCTGTGCCAGCATCGCAAGCCGCATCACGACGTTGCCGTCATTGCCCATAGTCTCACCAATCAGCCCCAAGGCTTCCAAAAGGTCGTCTATGGTCAATAGAGGGTTTTCTATATCGCAAGCGATGTCGAACACGGTTTCTTGAACAACGTTCATGACATTGCCCCCATGCGCTTCATTTCGGCAATGAAGGTCTTGAAAACGCGGGCTTCGTTACTCTCGCCCATATGGTCCTCCCACATGACGGCCTCAAGCAAGACCGCGTTGGTCTTGGCGACGAGGCCGGCGAGGGTCGTGGCGGAGATTGGCTCGATCTGCTCGACAAGCGCCCTGATACGGTCGTCGCAATCGTCCCACGCGTCATATGCGGCGTGATGGCCGTTTGCCTCCCGCCATCCACCGCGCATGCTCATCATCCGACAAGAGGCCGGTGCCTGGGCGCTCCACATAAAGCTTGTGAGAGGCACCGGCGAGTTCCGGCAGCAGCGCCAATTCGCGCTGTAGCTCTTGGCCGAGCCGGATCAGTTCGGCGTCGGCCGATGCTGGTTCGGCCAGCAGCGTGGTCACCGCGAGAGCCGCCATTGCAGCACCAGCGCCGAGCATTGGCGCGGCGGCGGTTGCTGTTTACGGCAGGCATAGCTTCGCCGGCCGCCCCGGCCTTTTTTGTCATGCTCTCTCTTTGCAACCTCGACTCGCAGGTTCCCCCGTGGCCTTCCCCGCTGCACCCGCACAGCCTTGTCGAAAGACTTGTCCTTAAGCGTCCCCATCACTCACCCTCCAGAAGCCGCGTCCCAACCAAAAATTTGTGTTTTCTGGAATTGCCACGTTCGGGTGCTGACTTTAGCGCCTCTTATCGTTCCACCTTCCGGGTGATCATGCCCAATATCTCATCTGGAGTCTCCTTCACGGTGTACCAGTAGTTCTTTTCAACATTCCTTCCCATTGTATGAATTAGTGTTGCCGTTCCTTTCTCGTTAACTTGAAACGCCAAAACATTGCCAAAGTTGATCGTCAGCCGCCTATTCTTCTCATCAGTTAATGTTAGCCACACTAAGACGTCCTCCCTTTGCCCAAGCTGTGATGTTCGTCTGCCCACCAATCCGTTGTACATTAGGAATGTCTTATATACACCGGGCGGAGGAACTCAGGTATTCAATTCGCCGTGCGATCCGCCTGCTAAACGCGTTTGTCACAGCATTCTTCCCTCTGCTCTGGCGGGCCGGTCTGCCTTGAGGAATAATATCCTAGCGCGGCGATTCTCAACCCATTGGAGATAGCCATGTCCAGGCGTAAGAAACTCACCCACCTCACACAGCCCGAGATCGAGCGGTTCATGAAGGCGACGACAGAATTGCACCGCGCCTGCTGCGATCCGCTCATATCGCCTCAATGCGACCATTCCCGCGCACTGACGGAACTTAACGGCGCAATCGTAACGGCGATTGAGTCGGTCACGGGTGATAAGGCGCCTTGCATGCGGCCCCCGAGGTTCGACCAGCATCCGGTACAAGCCGCCGGCCCTTGATCACTGACGAAGGAGAAGAAGAACGACCGCTTGGAGAATAATGCCGACGACAATCCCGAGGGTGAGCCCAAGCTTGAAGCGAGCAGGGAGCACCGGGGCCAAAAAAAGCGCGCGAAGAGGCAACGGCATTAGACGGAACAGGCCAGAGGGAGTGCTCTATCATCATGCTATAGGAGTGCTCCGCAAACGATTGGTCAAGCTGCATTCAGCGCCTCGCGTCGTATACTTGACCGTTGCCATATCCCCATATGGTAACTGGCCGGCGTCAGTCATCCCTCTGACGCACCCACGTGGACGCCGGCCCTTTTTGTCGTGCACTCTCTTTGCGTGGCAGTTTTTGGAGAGCCTTCCAAGGTGATCGAACAGCGCCCGCGCCGCCGATGAACAAAGAGACCCGGCGCGAGGATGGGACCAGCGGCGCCTTCCAAGGGTGAGTGCGTCATGAGGGGAGCCCCTTGGAAAGCTGGAAAATGGCGCACCGAGCAGCTTGTTCCAAGCTAAGACACCGATGCGGCCCGCTATGAGCGCTGTTAAATTCGCGACAGCTAATATATACTCGGAGTGCCATACCCTCGAATATGGCATCGGCCGGCGTCCCGCCGCTGTTTCTCAAAGGAAACATGGATGCCGGCCATTTTGTTTGGCTCTAACTTGATCCGTCTTTATCCTGCGTACCCGAAAGCGAATGCGATCAGGGCGAGTGCCACGACCAGAGCCACACCGGCGAGCAGTCTGTAAGCAGTCTGCTTCGGTTTAGGCGCCAGAGGAGGCAACGTATACGCGGATTGGGCGTCTGCCGTCCTCATCTTGGCGAATTGCTGATTGTGCGCGCCGTTTTCGCCATCGGGCTGTGGCAGAGTACTCTCATTGAACGCACCGCTCTCGCGCAGCTTTGCTTCCCAGCGATCAGCAAGCATTAGCTGCTTGAGTATCCGTTTTACGATCTCAGCCCGCGGACCATTCCAGGCACGAAGCTCTACAGCGAGGCGGTATGCGCATTCAGCGATTTCCTTGTTGGCCATCTTGGACTTGCCGGAACCACGGATATTGCTCGCGCAAACGTGTTCTGTGCCTTGAGGAATATCGTCGTGCCCGGTGTCCAGTATCATGTTGCAGCATTCAGTAAGAACCATGAACAGCGCGTGGTTGGCGTCTGAGTGCTGAAGTTCGAGCTTCGCCATGCGATCTGGCATCGTTCTCCCCTTTTCCGACGAGCCAACAGCGGCATAGACATACACAAGACACGTCAATCGCGCGGAAGAAAACGCCGCGAGCCACCGCCACTGGCCGCCAGCGGCGGATTGAGTATTCAAAAAAACTGGAGGAAGTATACCGCAGCCGGGGGGTTGCCCGATCCGGTCAGGCCCGGGCCGCCACTCTCCCCACGAGACAACGGCCTGGGCCGCTTGCTTTCCCAGACCCTGCGTTGAGCCTTGTCGTCAGACCGGACCGGCCTCGCCGGTTAGCTTTTGCTGCACATTATCCTTCCAAAGCAGCCGGGCCACTGGAACCGGATTTGGCTACTCGCGTTCACAGCGCATGCTTCAGATAGATTTCGTGCTATCGCTGGTTCAGACCTTCGCCATGTCGGCCATGGCGACACAGCTGGCAGTCACGATGATCGCCGCGTTGGCCGAGTTAGCCCGCCTGTTTTAGACCGCGAGCCCGTCAGTCGCGGAAGAAAAAACTGCCGGCCGCTTCAGGAAACTCCGGAAGACACAAGAACAGCAACCAGAGGGCCTGGACGGCGGCAATCAAAAACAAATACGTCCGGAACGGCTCCTTGCTCGTTTTGTGACGCAAGGCTCATTGGCCACTAGAGCGCCAATTGTCCCGCCGACAGCAGCTATCGATAAAAGGGTACGCTCAGGAACGCGCCACAACCCATTGCGGGCGCAATGCTTGTCCCATGCGAAGGCCAGAAAGCCAGCCATGTTGATGACAACCACGTAGGCAGAAAAAAAGAAAAAAGCACTTCCGGAGCCAACATCTCGTCCCCCAAGCCACAGGATCGGCGGCGACGATAACATGGTACATTTCACTTGGCTGGGGTCGACTGGCCCTCACCGGTTAACGGCGTATTCCTGGATTAGAGCGCCGGGATTGCCGGGAACGGTGACCACCGACACTTCGGCTAGGTCCAGAACGTCGCGGATATAGGACACGCCGCCCCCGATTGGCTTTTGCATGGCAGCCATGTCGCCGCCGAGCGACAAACCGCCCGCCTCGCCATCCTCGACTACAGCATCGAACACGGTGCGCAGCGGCGCAGCGGCGTTGTCTATTGTGATCACCGTTCCGCTCTCGCCGTCGAAAATGGTCCTGAAGGGGAGCGCCGATGATTTGGCTATTGATCGTGTTTCGCCAGTCGCAAGGCTGGTGAATTAGTAGACCGTCAGACCTTGGATATAAAACTCGTCCTCCAGGCGCGGCACATCGGACGCGGGAATGCCGCTCAATGTTGCGGCGGAGGACCCTGCCGAAGGGCATTCGCAAATCTGCCTCCCAGAATCGCAGAGATCGTCTGGACCTCCGATCGAAAGTTGAAGCTCCCGACGAAAAGCTGCTTCATCGATCGAATGCTCCCGGCAGGCGGTCCCTCACCGCGTGAAACAAGGGTTCTGGGTTTCATTGCCATCGACGATGCGGATCAACCGGCGCCGCGAACGATGTTCCTCGGTGCGTCGGGTTGCCGAAGCGGCTGGCATCGTCCTTCTTCAGGAGTTCACCGAGGTTGAAACTGGCAAGGGCGCCGACGCGCTCGATCGTCGGCCTCAGCTTGCCGCCGCCCTCGCCGCAGCCCGCCAGGCGAAATGCCCGGTGCTGGTCGCCAAGCTCGACCGGCTCTCTCGCGATGTAGCATTCATCGCCGGACTGATGGTGCAGCGCGTGCCCTTTATTGTAGCCGAACTCGGTGCTGACGCCGATCCCTTCATGCTCCACCTCTATGCGGCACTCGCCGAAAAGGAGCGGCGCATGATCTCGGAACGGACAAGGTCCGCCCTCGCCTCGCGCAAAGCCTGCGGCACGAAGCTGGGCAACCCAACTAACGGCTCCACGGCGGCTGCGAAGGGTCGCGCTGTCTCGATCCAGGAAGCCGAGCGGTTCGCCGCGACCGTTCTGCCGATCATGCAGGAAATTCAGAAAGCTGGCGTTACCAGCCTCCGTGGACTTGCCATCGCCTTGAACAACCGCGGCGTCCGAACCGCGCGCGGTGGCCAGTGGCAGGTCTCGAACGTGAGAAACCTGCTGGCCCGCCTCCCCGCCAGTCCGCTTTTATAATCGGGATTATCCGGATTGGCGCGCACTTCCCGGCCCGGCGCTGCTCATGCCGTTTTGGATGGCGGTCTAAGGACTACCTGTTCTTCGAATTTCTGCGGGATAGCATTCACGCTGCTCAGACAAGCCACACGTTTCGATTCGTTTCCAGCCGATCAGAGGATAAAGTCGCTTTGGCCCAGACTGGAAACATTGCTCACTGTAATCATGAACTCTGCCGTCGAAAGAACCCCGTCTGTATCGGCCAGAACGATAACGTCGCTGCCGGACTGATACCAAGTGATGCTGTTGGCCTCGACGTATTGACCCGCTTGCTGACCGCCCCAATTGAACACTTGGTCGATATCTCCCGAAGCGATTCCGGAAAAGTCAAATTTGTCCTGACCAGAGACAAAGTTGTTGATTGTGTCGCCACTATCCCTCACATCAATGAAATGAATCGTGTCCAGCACGCCGTCTCCTGATGCAGCCCCGTCATTCGCGTCGATAATGTCGGCACCGTAACCACCGTAAATATTATCTCCGGCTGAATTTCCGACAATGATGTCATTCCCCGATCCACCATAGATTGCATCCGTGCCGTTGCCTCCGGTCATCGTGTCATTGCCGGACCCTCCGTACAGTATGTCGCCCCCGTTTTGCCCGTTGAGGGTGTCGTCATCAGCGCCGCCATATCGAGTTGTATTGGCATTCCCGTCGTTGATTACCTGTGTGCCTGCCGAACCAAGATTGTCAAAGTCGTTTGTATCGCCAGTGCCCGTGAATACAAGCGGTAGGCTCGCATTAATCGCGTCGTTGCTGCCGGTGATGGTGACCGTCACCACCTGCGCGGTGCCGTCCTCCGAGTAGACCGTGAACGTGTCCTGCAGCGGCGTGCTCGTCTGGTTGAGAGCGTTGACCGCCGCATTGTCGTTGTCGAGCGTGTAGGTCCACACCCCGGCCGCCGTCATCGCATAGGTGCCGTAGCCGTTGCTGGTGGCCGCACCCGCCGCCACCGCCTGGAAGGCGTCCGCCGCATTGTCGACGTCGGTCGCAAGCAGGTCCCCTGTCGCCGTGTTCACAACCGCGTCCTCATCGACCGCGCCGGTCGAGGTGCCCGTGATCACCGCCGCGTCGTTTACTGCTGCCACTGTGAACGACTGGGCCGCAGCGGACGAACCACCGTTACCATCTTAACAAAGTAGCTCAGTCCGACAACGCCGTTAAAATTCACATCCGGCGTGAAGGTCCAGGTGCCATCGCCATTGTCAGCCAGGGTGCCATTTGTCGCGGAAAGACCAGAGATACCGAGTATGTCGCCATCGACGTCGGTAAAGCCGGCCAGCAACTCAGCAGCACTGATCGTATAGTCAGTGTCCTCGATGCCATCCGCCATGATTGTCGGGGCCCAGTTAGAGCCTGAATCAAAAAGGATGTTTTGATATCAAGCTCTTGCGAGCCTGCGTGTGAGCAGGCGAATGTGGGCGACGTATAACCAGGCTTCTGCGGAGGCGATGGATTTCTCCCAGTCCTTAGCCAGCCTGCGGCATCGCCCCAGCCATGCGAATGTGCGCTCCACGACCCAGCGGCGCGGCAGGACCTCGAAGCCTTTGGCTTTGTCCGTCCGCTTGACGATCTCCAGGGTGAACGTGCCGATCTTTTGCATCGCGCCCTTAAGCTTCGGCCCGGCATAGCCGCCGTCGGCGAAGACGTGTCGCAGCCACGGCCAGCGTTCGAGAATGGTCTTGAGGGCAGCCGGTGCGCCGTCCCGGTCCTGGATATCGGCGGCATGGACGACGAGACCGACCATCAGCCCGATGGTGTCGACAACGATGTGACGCTTGCGCCCGTTGATCTTCTTTCCTGCGTCGAAGCCCCGAATTCCGCCGCTTTCCGTGGTCTTGACCGATTGGCTGTCGATCACGCCCGCCGTCGGACTCGCTTCCCGACCCTCGGCCTCGCGCGCCGCCATGACGAGGCTGTTGCTGATGGTCCGCAACAGGCCCTCCTCACGCCAGCGATAGAAGTACTTCTGCACCGTTGAAAAGGGTGGGAAGTCTTTCGGCAGCAATCGCCACGCGCCGCCCGACGAGGCGAGGTAAAGAAGTGCGTTCACGACCTCGCGCAGGTCCGTCTTGCGCGGCCGGCCGATGCGGTTCGCCGACGGCATCATCGGCGCAATCAGCGCCCACTCCGCATCGGTCAGATCGCTTGCGTAACGGGCGCAACGCCGCTCATAATGCGCACGGGTGATTTCAGTCCAGGCCATCGTGATCTCCATCGAATCTCGCAAATCCGACGGAATCACAACCTGCTGAAATCACTCAACTCTTTTTGGAACGGACACTTAGTTCCGGAGCGTCGTTGACGCCGTTTAGGGTGATGGTGACCTTCGCGGTACTGTAGGCGCCGTTCGCCATCTTCGCCGTATAATAAAACGTGACGATCGTTTCCTCGCCCTCGCCCAAGGTATCTCCAAGGGCGCTCGCGTCGAAATGGATTGTTCCGTCTGAATTCACCTGGATTTCGATTGGGCGATCCAACTCGGCACCGTTGATGTCATTGGTTATGGTGTCGGCCAGTTGGGTCAGCTCGGGTTGTGTCGGGATGCCGTCCGAAACGCCGATGAGCTGCGCCGACCCGGGATCATTTCCCAGAACGTTAAGGTCGCCCTCGACGCCGCCCGTTCCTTCGCTGTCACTTAACCAGCTATAGTTGGCATCCGTGAAGGAATCATCCTTCGCAGCGTTGTTGACAAGCGAGACCCTTACGGTCGTTTTAGCAGCCATGATTGTTCCCCCCAGGCGATCCATCGCCATGTACGTCAGCAGCACTTGGCCGCCCATTGAGCTGGGCCAGTGAAGTGGTTAACTTATGAGAGACGCCCCTAGCCGCATGCCTGCGACCAGTTGTTGCCCATTTACCCCATTAATAAAACGTTAACACACAGTAATGTGCTGCAGAAGCGCCATTTCTGGCACATAGTTAAGTTCAACTCTGGATGGTGGTGCCGCTGCTTTATTTAAAGGCGAGCACGGGGCCGAGTATGAAATACCTCACAAAATTTGGAGGCGTTTGCTCAAAAGACGACACAAAGAACGGAAGAAGTGATGGACGACAAACGCTTTTCAGAACCTGTGCGACTGCTTATTGAGCCGGCAGGTTCGACACAAATCAGCTCCGCTTGGGAAGGCGTCGAGTGTCTTCACTCAAGCTGGCCCTCCAAACGCGGTCGAGCTTAGCGCTCAGCAGTTCGTTCATGCCTTGATATGCTCGACGGTCTCAGGCCGGTCCCGAGCGCTCGACGCGCCTTTGCGAGAACAGCAAAGAAGCCGGCGTTCTGGGCAGCGCGTGATCGATGGGGTGGCGCCATGATCCAACAACTCACGGCTTGGGCTATGTTCGCAGTTGCCACCGGAATCACACTTGGAATTGCAGTGGGCAATCTGCCGATGGCAACGAAAGGGTGAGCTGTCGGACGTCGCCATCGACCGCAAATGGCTGCACCAAGTGGCGCTTCCAGGCGATCTCTGTGTCATGGCAAATTACAAGATCCTGCATGGATTCTGCCGCGGCCTATCCGTTGCCCCGCGCGGCGAAGCGTGACGGCAGAATGGCCGAACCCTGGCTGGACCCGGCAACGCCCGCCGCCGAGGCGAAGGCGCTGCTCGGGCGGAACCTTGGCCGCGAGCTGCAGTTCGTCCGCGTCGGCCGTGAGGTCAATCAGGCGAAGTTCAAGGGCGAAGAGTGCATCAGGCCGGTCAATCCGCTATGAGTGACGAGCGGCCCCTGACGATAGCGCCGAACGCAGAGCTGGCGTCGCCGAAGAAAATAGAAGCGCACTGGTGCGATCACCCCGGCTGCCGGCAGTGGGGCTGCTTTCGGCTTCAACGGCCGCTACGGGACAAGCTGGTTTTGCGGAGACCACCGCGCCGAAGGCGATCTGATCATTCCCCGCACGCAATGAGGTTCAGCGCTTTTCGGCCTCTGCAGGCGCGCCTTCCAGGGCGTCCCAGACAGGGTCGGGGTCCAGCAGCCCCTGATCATCATACCACTCGGTGAGCGCGTCCAGTTCCGCCTCAGAGAGGCCGCCGTGTTCGAGATGCGCCGCGAAAAGATGCGAGCGGCTCTTTCGAAGCAGCGCCGCCAGCGCCTCGGCGTCCTCCCGCGTTGTCTCAGGCGTGAGCCGCAGCCCGAAAAACTTGCCGAGCAAGGATCGAAACATGCCGTCGAACTGGATGCAGAGCTGCCCGTCGACCATCATCTTAACGATTGGCTCCATAGGCAGGTTGTCAGTCGGCATCTCCTTCATGGCGTGAACATAAACGGAACAAGCGTTCGAGTCCAGCATGTTCGGAACCAAACGAAGCACGCCTTGGTTGGGGCAGCATCGGTTAAGGAAAGCGCACAGTAACTGAAGGACAGCACTGGCCACGTAGCGGACTATCGAGCGTTGGCAAGTGCAGGCATTCCGGCTGCGTCACCATCGCAATGAACTTTCGGGAAGGCGAACTTCTGATCCATCGCTACTGTCAGAGATCCATGCGAACCTGCTCAACGGGCCGAGAGAGGAGTTTCAATAAAAATCTGGCTTTCGTTCGCATAAAAGAAGTCACCGGGCCGCAGGTCCCTCGCTCTCCGCTCCAGATACTCCAGATCCACTTGGTCTCCCGAACTCGTTATGATCTGCTCCATGCGGCGCAGTTCTTCGAGAAGCTCGGGGTCGTCATAACTTGCCTCGCGCGAAATGATCATTGCGTCGCGGGGATTGTCATCCGTTTCATCTGCAAGCGAGGTGGCGTTACCGCCTTCGCTGCTCACGTCGAATTCCATCGGCGTTGCGCTGCTGTTCGCCTGCACCTCGACTTCGAAGACGCACCTGTCGCCGCAATTGCGGCCCGGGATAAGCTCGACCCATTTTGGCCCGGCGAGATAGACGGCATAGTACATGAGTTTTGCTTTGGGGATCGGAATCCCGAGTTCGCGCAACGCGTCGTAGAATACTCTGTGGGTCGAGCGCCAACTGCGGACATGACGGCCGCAATAATGGTCGTGAATCACCGCGGCCTTTATAAAGGAAGGATCGAACGGCGAGCCAATGAAAGGCTGGGCCCATCCTGGTATGGACGCGCCATCGGTTTGATTCTGCGCAGCTGCCTGCCAAGCAAGACCGGTTGGATCGATGTATTTCAAGTCATAGCTGAGAGTGCAAAGCTGCTGCTGCTCGCATCCCGCGGGCAGAAGCTCCAACTGACCGACAAAGTCGGCCGTTGCAGGTCGAGGCGCCAAGGCGAACGCCAACACGATCCCGATCGGGTAGTAGGTACGCATAGGCTTACATCCTTTTCCGCAAGTCTGGCTGCCCTGCAAACGGAGTACATCCTGCTCTAAAGGTCTCCCGCTGGCAACAAGTCTGCTTGCACTGACGGGCGGCAGTCCAGCTCATGTGGCGCTCAACCCGAGCCGTGAATTGTAGACGGTCGCCTTTACTGTTACGCTAAGGCTGCGGAAGGAGCGGTGATCGCGAAACCACGATGCGTTTGCCGGCCACACGCTCCGGGAGGACAAATTGAGACACATTGTGGCAACGACGATTGGCCTCGCTGTGGCGCAGTTCGGCCTCGGAAGCGCGGCGGCTCAGGAAGGCGGGACGATTTACCAGATTCCGCTGAAGAGCGGAGTGCTCGCGCCGGAACCGACAACGAAGAGTCCGCCGGCAGTGGAGGCCCTTCCACTGGAACTGGACGACCCCACGGCCGCGGCCCCAACGGCACGTGCCGAGGAGGCGCCCGCCAACGGGGACCCGCCTGTCGAAACACGCGCTACGAAACGCATGATCATCCAGTTTGAGCGATTACCATCGACCAATGAAATTGCCGAATTGAGGGGGCGCGGTGTCCGCCTCCAAGATTACATCGGCGGCTTCAGCTATCTCGCGACAGGTGACGCGGCGGCCGCCGATAGCGTCGAGCAGTCGGAAGACAATATCCGCGCGATACAGCCCCTCCTCCCGTCACAGAAGGTTCACCCGGATCTCGCAAGAATCGGGCAAGAAGAGGGAGATGGTGATAGCGCCGAACCGGCCACTGTAACGGTGCAGCTTTTTGGGGACGCGGACTTGAAGCTCACGGTGGATGCGATTCGAGGCATGGACGGGGAAGTCGTGGAAAGCAGCAGGGCCGCCCGTTCACTCGTCGTGAGACCCCTGCCGCTGAAATCAGTAACCTCGCGGGGCTCGATGAGGTCAAGTTCATAGAGCCCGCACCGCCGCCGCGTCAGCAGTTCAATGATGGCGTTCGGGAGAGCACCGGCGCGGCGAAGGCCGAATCCGAACTTAACCTGATCGGGAAGAACATTCGCATCGGCATCTGGGACGGCGGCGTCGTAGCCGGCTCGCATGGCGACTTCACCGGCCGGCTTACGGTTGCTGAACCCACGGCGCGCGTCAGCTCACATGCGACGCATGTGGCGGGAACCCTGGCCGGCGACGGCTCAGGCAGCTTACGCGAGGAGATCGGAATAGTACCCCTGGTTTTGAGTAGCCAGGCTGATGCCGCCATAGATGCGGCGGCGACGACGGAGGAGCTCCGGGCCCAGCCCGCGGCAGGCGAGGAAACCCTGCAGGAAAAGCTGCGATCCACGCTGACGGCATCGCCCGCGCAATGGCGCGGCGTTGCTCCAGGCGCGGCGATCATTTCATATTTTTGGGACCAATCCGCGGACGATCACGAAGCGGCAATTCGAGATGAACAAATCAGATTGTCTCAGAATTCATGGGGCTTCGCTGTCGATTCCGCCCGCGGCAATTGCAGTCTGTACGGCGACTATACCGTCGATGCAGCCGCTTATGATCGCATTGTCCGAGGGCTGTTCGGGAAGCCGCTGCCAATCGTTTTCGCGGCCGGCAACGAACGCAACGATAGCGACTGCGGAATGAGCGCGAACCCGCCGTTCGAAAATTATGCCAACATCACCCCACCACAGACCGCCAAGAACGTCATCACCGTCGGCGCGATAAACTCGGACGATGCGCTCATCACGGAGTTCTCCTCGTTCGGGCCAACCGATGATGGCAGACTGAAACCGGATCTTGTCGCGGCGGGCTGTCAGAGCGGCGACGATCAGGCCGTGACCTCGACGGTGCCGGTCAACGACTATGATGGAAAATGTGGAACATCAATGGCAGCGCCTGCTGTTTCAGGCGCCATCGCGCTTTTGATGGAAGCCCGCGACGCGGCCAGCGACAGCAGCAGCGAGAAAGACCTTCACCCGTCGAGCTATCGGGCGCTGCTAATTCACGGAGCGCAGGATATTGAGCAGATGGGCCCCGACTATGTCAGCGGTTATGGGCGACTTGATATTATGCGTTCGCTGAAGCTCCTTGATGACAAGGCTTTGACAGAAGGCGAAATCGAGGAAACCGATCAGAAACGCGTCGCCATGCTCGATGTGCCCCCCAACGCTAAGAAGCTGAAAGTAACGTTAGTATGGGATGATGAGCCTGCATCCCCGAACGCTTTGATCTCACTTGTAAATGATCTTGATCTGCGCCTGGTATCGCCTGTTCAGGAACCGGCCAAACCGTGGGTACTCGATCCCTCCAAGCCTAAGGAGCCTGCGACTAGAGGTTTGGATCGCATCAACGTGGTCGAGCAGGTGGAGGTTGAATCTCCAGCAGCCGGTTCTTGGTTGGTCGAGATTGCAGGCTTCGCAGTGCCAGTTCCACCACAGGCGTTCTCGCTGATGGTATCCATCGAATAGTTGGGTCTAGCGCCGCCCACAGCTTTGACATGTTTGGATGCCCGGGGAGCGAGGACCGGATTGCAGCTATGAACTAGCAGCAGCCTTGAACCCTATCCTGCGGCACCTCTTCGAAACAGTCGTGGAACGCTGCTTGAGCGAAGGCTTGGTCGGCGGCGAAGGGTTCGCGGTGGACGCCAGCCTCATCGCGGCCGATGCCAACAAACACGCTCCATCCCGGGCAACGAGTGGCGCAGCGACAATCTTGGTGCCGGTCGAGCGGTGCGCGAGTATCTCGCAACCCTGGATGATGCCGCTTTCGGGGCGGCCAGTGAGGTCACGCCGAAGTTCATCTCACCCTCCGATCCAGCGGCACAGTGGACCGGAGCGCACAAGGGTCATGCCTTCTTTGCCTACGCGACCAACTATCTGATCGATACCGACCATGGCGTCATCCTGGACGTAGAAGCCACCCGCGCTATCCGGCAGGCAGAAGTGGGAGCGGCGCGCACCATGATTGACAGGACCGAGGACCGCTTCGGCCTGAAGCCAGCGTACCTGGCCGCCGACAGCGCCTACGGATCGGCAGCGAACCTCGCCTGGTTGGTCAAGGAACGGGAGATCGCGCCGCATATCCCGGTGTTCGATAAGTCCAACCGCACGGACGGCACTTTCTCGCGCGCCGACTTCACGTTCGACCCGGACGTGAACGAATACACCTGCCCGGGTGGCAAACGGCTGGTGCAGTTCCGGCGCAGCTACAAGACGCCGCGCACAGGCATCACCAGTGCGGGCACGCGGCTTTACCGCGCCGGACAACACGACTGCAAAGTCTGCGAGCTGAAGCCGCAGTGCTGTCCGAATATGACCTTCCGTAAGATCACCCGAGATCTGAACGAGGATGCCCGCGATGTCGCCAGAGCAATTGCCGAGACGCCGGAATATGAGCGGTCCGCCATCGACGGAAGACGGTCGAGATGCTGTTTGCGCATCTCAAGCGCATCCTGCGCCTCCGACGTCTGCGACTGCGCGGTCCCTCAGGCGCGCGCGACGAGTTCCTCCTCGCAGCCACCGCCCAGAATCTCAGAAGATTGGCAAAGCTCCGACCACCGGCCGGGCCGATGATCGCTACCATGGCGTAAAGGAGGGTAGCCGCCGCCGCTAAACGAAACTGCAGGTATTAGAACCGAAAACTGCGGCCAATCTGGCCGGATTGATCCGACCAAGAGCCATCCTTCCGTCCTGGCAACGACTAAATCAACAATATCAGGCGCGAAGCAGCCATTCACTGTGCGAAAGACAAAAGTAGCCTTCGGGTCAATTTTCGTCGTAGAACGCCTAGTCGGGAGTGCGTCGGATCGAGGAAATCGGCTGGTGCGCCGTGCTACGCTCGCCAGTGACCGGAAGACAAACGTATTCAACGACTTATAAGTTGCTTCTCAATCGCTTGTGAGCAAACTGCAAACGGTGGTTTGCAGTTTGAACACCCCCGGGGGTGAACGGATGAGCAGCGCGATTGCCTACTACAGAGTGTCGACCCAGCGGCAGGGCCGTTCAGGTTTGGGCATCGAAGCACAGATGGCGGCAGTGGCCCGCTTCGCCGATGCGGAACGCATGACCATCCTGCACGAGTTCACCGAAATCGAGACCGGCAAAGGAACGGATGCACTCGCCAGGCGCCCTCGCTTGGCAGAAGCGCTTGCTGCTGCGAGGAAGGAGCGCTGCCCGGTGATCGTTGCCAAGCTCGATCGGCTCTCGCGCGATGTGGCCTTCATTGCCGGACTGATGGCCAATCGCGTGCCCTTTATCGTAGCTGAGCTCGGTGCGGACGCCGATCCTTTCATGCTCGAACAACCGCGGCGTCCGAACCGCTCGCGACGGCCGGCGGCAAGTCTCTAACGTCCGCAACCTGCTGGCCCGCCTGCCCAGGAGGCCGCTTTTATAAGCGGGAATATCCTTAACTACCGTCGCAACATCCCGGATTGCGTGGTGGGCAAAAAAGGGTGGATCGCCCCGGGGACGCGCATCGTGCGCCGAACCACCCGTCCCCGATGGACACAATCCTGCGCCCCAATTGTTAAGCAAGGATTCTGGCTCTCACTTGTGGTCGCGTTGGCGACGCAACCGTTGGAGTCAACGAGGCAACGAGGCTGACAAATTCGCCTAGAAAGCTTGGCACCGTACCTGCGCGAGGCATTCACTGGGCGGTTGATGAGTGAACCAAGGGGTTGCCACTGGTTCAGCAACGAAAGCGCTTTACAATGGTCATTTTTGCGCATTCAATCCAATTGGGAGCGTAATACTTTCCAGGAGAACGTCATGCCAGATCGCTTTGAAAAACAAATCCGTGAACTTGAAGGTGCCATAGGAAAGCTTCCCCAAGAAGCTCTGGACAATTTCATAAAATTCAATCAGAGACATCGATATTTTGTTCCGATGGATGGCTATCACTCAGTTCGACATCCGCTGAGAGACATCACATGTAGCGCTACTGAGGTCTTTCTGCTTTCCGGCAACGACAAAACTGGAAACTCTGGAACAGCCGAGTTGCACCTCAATGATTTTCTTTGTCATCACGCGTTCGATAGCGGCCAGCGAGGCGGTTTGATTAGTCGCCCTCAATTCACGGCCTTGCCGACGAGTGATACGCCAGTAATACTTACAGTGAAATTCGGCTTGAGTGAGATCGCGTTGCAACCCGGTGAAGCAGTGGGCGGCAGTGTTTCGTCGCCTCTGTTGGATGTTGTTGTGACGGTCACAAGCTGGAATCTTGACGGAAGTCCCGCCAAGGATGTTTGGTTTTCTTGGGTAACAACGATTGAAGGAGCGCGAGTCTTTCAAATCGGCGGTTGATGACGCGGATCCAATAACGAACGCCTGCTAACATCGAAGCCCAAATCAATGGCATGTATGGACGGCCTCCGCGTGGCAAGGGCTTTCCCCGGCGAGGTCTGGGTGGCGTGGTCGGCCAGCACCTGTGCGATTGTCTTGCCCCCGCCCCACAGCGCGTCGTCGACGCGGATGGTGTCGATGTCGTTCTGGAAGCCGGAAATAGTATCCTTGTCGTAATTCGGCGCAAAAACGAAGATGTCGGCCTCAGCTCCGCCCACGAGGGCGTCAGTGCCAGCCTCGTCGTCCACCGTGTCTGTACCAGCCGCTCCCTGGAGATTGTCGTTGCCGTCGCCGCCATTCAGGCTTTCGTTGCCGGTGCCACCCGACAGAAGGTTGTCCTTGGCAGAGCGATACCCAAGCTACACTGGATCGGGAGACCATTGCCGACGAGCTCGGCCTCGCTGCCGTCCGGGAAGCGCGTCGCCAAGCTGTTCGACACGCCGCGAGAGGTAGGTGCTGAAGGTGCCACCCGTGGCGGTCGCCCGCACCGCCGGGGCGCTCCTCCCGTAGAGGGCGGCAGGGCGTGACGCGGCCGGTCGCGATCAAGGCCTTCGCTACCACCGCTGTGTCCGCAAGGTGCGAGAGTTACGCAGAAGGACAATGCATGTAATAGCGAGCTTTTCTAGACCGCGTTAACGCACCGGCCGTGGCGGCAATGATGGTTGACGATGTGCATGCAGGCACGGGGAGTCTCTCTGAACGGCCCGCACGAGGCCGGTTCGGAGGTACGCTTCAGGCTTGGAGGCAGCAGTCCTCCTCGACGCTCGCGAGCGGCGAGGTGCGCAGGACGCGGACCTGGCCGAGGTCGCCGCGAAGTGGGTCGGTGAAGCTGCCATTCGGCTCGGGCAAACTCTCGACGGCGAGGACGGTGAGCGGGGTCTCGGGGTCGAAGCCGGCGCGGGCGAGCGCGTCGCGCACCTCCTGGTCGGTCCACCGGCCTTCGGCCTGTGGCGCCATCGGCACCGACTGGCGCTTGCGGGCCTTTCGGCCGGGCCGGATGTCGAGCTGGACGTTGCGCCAGCTCGCGCCGTCGGCCTGCAGGAGCCGCGCGTAGAGACGAACCAGATCTCGGTGTTCGGCTGCCACGGCGTCACCTGCTGCAGCCCAAGGTAGGGAGTCGCGAAGGGTGCGCGGGCGGTGATCGCTCGGCCGGGGCCGACCGTCACCGAGCAGACGAGCTCGGGCGGCGGGTGCTGCACGCCTTCGAGGGTCATTGCCTCACCGAAGCGGGCTTGGGCGGTCGACCAGAACGGGTCGGCCGGGGCGCCCGGGCCGTGGCCGACGCGGATCTCGTAGGTGAAGAACGAAAAGAGCTCGGGCGAGGCTGGGTCGGTGTTGGGCGGCAGCGGCACGAGGAAGTGGCGGTCGGAGTTGCCCGCGGGATCGAGCCGCTGCATCGCGTTCAGGCCGGAGAGATCCTGCGGCTGGCCCGGCGTGATCACGCGGGCGGGCTCGGGGTCGAGCGGCACGCTCTCGAGCACGTCCGGGTCGCGCACCGGTTCCCAGTCGGGCAGCAGCATGGGATCGGGCGTCTGATAGACCGCGGACGAAGTAGGCGTCGCGCGGGTCGGCGAGCGGCGCGTCGAACTCGAGCCAGAGCCGTTTCACCCGCGAGCCGGTGGCGGAATATTCCTCATTCGGGCGGTACTCGGTGAGCGCCAGCCCCGCGGCGACGACCTTCGGAACCTGACGTGGCCGGATTGCCACCGGCAGGCGGGAGGCGACGGTCTGGAGCGTGCTGGTGCCGCCTTCGAAGAAGAGCTGCGTTCGGTACTCGACCCCGCCCTCTAGGGCAGGCCGTCCTGGCCGACCGGCGGGGTGAAGGCGTCGAGGAAGACGAGTCGGATGTATCCGCGCTCCGACCTGGTGCGGGCCTGGACGTTGATCGTGTTCATGAGCTGAATCTCGCCCACATCGCGCCATGCCGGCGCGTCGCCAGGCGCGCCCGGGAGCGAGACGCGGCGGCGGATCCGCACGGTCGGCGCGCCCTGGCCGCGCCAGGTCCAGTCGCGGTCGAGCACCATCTGGGCGACGTTCACCCATTGGCCGGCGAGCTCGCTCGGGTCGGCGAACTCGAGGCTGCTCGCATCGGGTGCCGCGTGGTGGGTTAGCCTGGCGCAGCCGAAGGCAATGCGCTCGCCCTGTCGGCCCATCAGCATCGCCTCATCGGCAACGAGGTCTGCCGCAATGGCGAGGCGGCCGACGAGCGCACTGCCGGGATCGTTCTGCGCGACGGTCGCCGAGACGGCGGCACGCGCGCCGGCCGGGTCGGGGCGGAGAAAGACCGAGCGCAGGCGGTCGGAGTCTGGGAGCGTGACGATCGGATCGGTCTCGGCGGCTGCGACGGCGTGAAGCTCGATCGCGTCGACGTCGCCGAGACGGGCTGACTGTGAGGCAAAGTAGGCGAGATCGTTCCGGCCGAGTGCGGCCACCTCGACACGGATGTCACGCGAGCGGACGAGGGGGAGCGCGCCAGTGACCAAGCCCTCGGCGCCGAGTTGGGCGGAGACGTCGATCTCGCGGTAGTCGGCCGCCGAGCGCCAGTCGAAGGCGAGCGCGAGGGGCTGGGCCGGGTCGGCCGGGAAGGGCCGGCTCGTCGTGTACCACTCGATCCAGCCGTGGTCATCGGCCGCGGGGTCATAGGTTGGCGCCCGGAGTAGCACGCGGGTGCGGAGCCAGGGCGTGTCCGGGTCGGGTATCGCCGGCGGGGTCGCATTGGCCGGGTCGGCATCGTTCGCGGCGATCTGCGCGAGGAGCTCGGCCCGGGCCGGCGCGCCGGCGGCGAAGACCGCGGCCGGATAGCCGAGCGGTGGCCGGGTGATCTCGACGGAGGCGGCCGCCCCGTCGGCGGGGATCGCCGCGAGATCGACGAGCGGACGGCGTGGCGGCACGTGCCGCTTCATGTGGAGGAGAGCGACCGGTGCCTCGCCTTCGCGGACGGGATCGTCGACGAGCGTCGGCCCGCCGCCGGTCGCATCGGCGAGGCGGACGCGAAATTCGTAGCGCCGGCCGTAGCGCAGGTCGGCGGCAGCGAGCCCCACTGGCACGTCGATTTCGGGCGGCGCGCCGAGCGGGGGCGGCGTTCATGAGGCGCTGCTCGTCGGTCGTCTCCATGACGATCGAGCCGCCGCGCCAGATCGCGAACCAGGGCGCGAGCCAGAGCTGGCCCTCGATGTCGCCCGGATGCACCTCGACCCAGCGTTCCTCCTCCTCGGTGCCGAGGTCGACATCGAGATCGAGTGGCGAGAGGACCCGGGAGAGCGAGGTCCAGCTCTCCGGCGGCGCACCCTCGGGGACCGCCGGGCGAATGTCGACGCGGTAGCCGAGGATGCCGCGCGGGGCGACCACGTTGTTCTGGCCGTCGGGCGAAGCGCCGAGCGCGCGGTTCTGGCCTTCGAGGATATCCTCATCGTCCCAGCCGAGCTGCACGCCCTCGTCGCGTGGAGCGGAAGCGCTGGTGCCATACTCGTCGAGCATGTCGACGCCCAGCGGCTGGCGGGCATGGACGATCTTCGAGAAGCCGTCGTCGAAGCGGACGGCTTCGGAGAAGACCCGGTCCACCTCGCCGAGCGCCGCCGCGGCAACCGCGTCGTCGGAGACCGGGAAGACGACGGGCGTGAAGATCGGCCGGGTCTCGGCCGCGGCGAGCGCCGGGACGCGGGTAGCGAACGAGCGCTGAAATCCGGGAGCATGGCCTGTCCGGCATAATCGCCCCCGGGCGCGAGCTCGACCCAGAGCCAGCCGCCGTTCTCGAGCCGCGGCGCAGGGGCGACGACGATCTCGACGGGTACGATCAGGCCGAGCGCCTCGGCGAGCCGTGGGCGGCGCAGGCTGAAGGCGATGGCCTCGCCCCAGCCGATCTCGGTCGGCGGCTCGGGCGGCACCGCGTCGGGCGGGCACTGCACGAGGCACTGGTAGCGTCCGTCGATCACGCCGAGCGAGGTGCGCGGCTGGACGAACTCGAAGGACTGCCGGTAGCTCTTGGGCAGGTACTTGTGAAGCTGGCGGGTGAGGTCGGGCGCCTGCGGCGCGAAGGTGTTGCCCGTCGGGCCATCCGGGATCTCGAGCGCCGCCTTGGTCGCCTCGAAGATCGCCCGGGCATCGGGAGCGCCGCGGGGGGCTGTGTCCACGGTCTGGTCAATGGCCGTCCTGCCCGGCATCCCGGCGGCATCCGAGACGAGGACGCGGAGCGCGATCGCGGCGTCCGCGAAGGCAGGAACCCCCGGGGGCGCCGTGAGCAGCGGCTCGAGCGGGTTGCCGGTCGGCGACACGAGGACCCGAGGCCGCATGAGCCCGCATGAGCCCGCAGCGCAGGCATGCAGACGAGGTGAGTATATCGTTGAAGAACCCGCTTGTCTGAAACCGTTTGCCTGCTACGGCATCAGCAAGAAACCCGCCGCTAGAGGATTAGACGACCGGCGGCGGCTCCTGCTTCCGAGGACAAGCGATGGAGCAAATTCGTCCGAGTCCAACTGGGACCGGAGAAGCGAGAGAATGTCCTCTACCCGGGCAGCCGCGAAATGCCTTCTTCGGAACTGGCCAACCGACTGGGGTCCGCAACATAGGAATGCACGGATAGTCTGTGTTGCCGTGCTGAAGGGAGAGCAGTCACCCGACTTTGCGCGCGAGGCATTCATGACGGGTGGGGTCGCAGATTCAATCCCTGCATCGCCCACCATCCCCTTTAAGCACCGCAAAGTCAGTTCCTCGGTTTCGCGTTGGCCGCAGCGTTTCTATAGAAGGGTCGCGCCGGCAACATAGCTCCGGCGCCACCCCCATCAGATGATGAAGAAATCGGCGTTCGTCAGACCCAGTCCTACACCCACGGTGGCAAAGTGGACCGAGCCGCCTGCAGCGTTGCCATTGCTGTCGAAGGTCAGTGCGCCGGTCGCGCTGTTATAGATGATGCGGTCGTCGGCAGCCGCTGCCCCGGCACCGATGTGGAAGGCGCCGACGGCCAATGCGCCCGCCGCGAGGCCACCATAGACGGCGTTGTCCAGGTGGAAGGTGTCGGCGACTACATTGTAGTCCGTGATCGTGTCCCTGTTGGTCACAGCGTTGGGCGCAGTGGTGAACTGGAAGATGTCGTTGCCGAGGCCGCCTATCAGCGTGTCGAGACCGATGCTGCCATTGAGCGTATCATTGCCGGTGGCACCGTTGAGGGTGTCGTTGCCGGCCGCGCCGTTCAAGATATTGCTCGCGGCGTTGCCGGTGATCAGATTAGCGAGCGCATTGCCGGTGCCTGATGTGTTGCCGACTCCGGACAATGTCAGCCGTTCGACCGCGCTGAATATTTGAGTGGCGCTGGCCAGATTGAAGCTTATCGACGATACGACGGTGTCGATCCCATTGCCGCCGTCGGCGAGTTCGTCGACCCTGTCACCGATATTGTCGACATAGTAGAAGTCGTTGCCTGCGCCGCCGCGCATATCGTCGGCGCCACCCGCACCATTCAAGGAATCATTGCCCCCCAGCGCGCGTATGCGGTTGCTGAAGCCGTTTCCTGTGAACACGTCATTGAAATTTGTGCCTCGGATGTTTTCGAAATTGAAGAGCGTGTCTTGTCGCCCAAATCCGTCAATGGCGACGCCGGTTGTCAAGTTGACATTGACGCCAAGATTGCCGCCGCGGTTCGAATCGCGATCATAGCGAATTTCGTCAATTCCGCCGGCGCCATTGAAGCTGTCCCGGCCGCCCAAGCCTGCAAACTGTTCATCGGCGGCCGAACCGACCATGATATCTGCGAACTGCGTGCCGCGAAAACCCTCTATCCCTGTAAACGTCTCGCTGTTGCCCCAAGGATCGGTGACGGTTCCGGCCTGGACGTTAAGATTAATTCCTCGAAGGGCCGTAGGGTCGTGGTAGGCATCCTCGAAGCTAAGGTGATCGAAGCCGACGCCTCCGCTGTAAGTGTCGTCGCCAGGGCCGCCGACCAGATGATCGTCGCCAGCGAAACCGTTCAGGAAGTCGTTGCCGGTGTGGCCCTGCAGGTCGTCGTTTCCCGACGATCCGTTGACTGTGTCGTTCCCGGACATCAGCCATCGGTTGAGGCCCCAAGCATCGAACGAACCGGCGGCATCGTTGAAATCTTGGAACGACCGATTGATCCCCGTCAGCGTCTGAACAACAGTCGTGCCGTTGTTCTGCAGGACTTGAATCGAAGTGAGAGTTCCGGCGATTCCATGGCCTTGCGCATCGTAGCTGAAGCCGGTGCCGATCAACTTTACTTTCAGGCCATTAGACAGTTGCAGGAACTGCTGGGTGGCCGTGGAAGAAATAACCGAGTAACCGGTCAGGTCGAGTAGTTCGCCAAGACTCGGGTTGTAGTCAAATCCTGGCAAGGGTGGGTTGTATCCTTGCGGATACACACCGCCCGGAAAAAACATCGTAGACGTTGCCATTGCAATTTCCCCTTTGCTAAAAAGATGGACAGATTTGTAACGTCATACGGCGCAAGATTGGCCATAGCTGGACAATTTCGTAGACCGTAAAAACTACAGGAATATTACCATCTCCCTAGTTAGCAAGGTACACATACTTGGCCGAACCTGCGACCGAATAATGGTGCGTAGGCCGGCCTTAAATCTACTCCTTTCGGAGAGTACTGGGGAAACCGCCCAGACTCGGATCACTCCCTCAGGGCTGGCTTCATCCGCCCGGCCTTGGGTTGATAAAGCGATCCATCCGTTCATGCAGCGTCGACACGCTGCCCTTAATGTCCCTGACGCCGATCATCACCTCGTCGCGGAACTCGCGAAGGCCGGCCTTTGTGATGTAGGTTTCAGCGACGTGCAGCTTGTGATCGGCAAGCTGGTTGCTGAGCAGGTTTACCATCGCGCCTGCGGCATCTTCCCGGCCTGCAGCTTTCTCGACGAGATGCTGGTGTCAGAAGCTCGACCCGGCGACGGTCGCCAAGGCCGGCCGCTGGGCAGACCTGGCGCTGATGCTGCGCACCTATGTCCATGCCGAGGACCCGAACGCGAAGGTTCGGGAAGCGCTCCGCCGGCCGGGAGAGCGCCGCCGGCAATGGCCTTTCCGGTAGCCATGGCCATTTGACTGCCGGTCGCCCCCCATAAACCGAGTTGACGTAGGGGAAAGAACTACTAGGCTGCTAGTTAGGACAGGAGAGAACAAGCCATGCCTAGAGGGATATCAATATATATTGCGCTAGCTTCAGTGACGATGCTCTTGGCGCAGGCCGCAGAGGCCAAGACGTACAGTGACAGATCCTGCAGAAAAGACTACAAGCGTTTGTGCCCGAATACCCCAATATCTCGTTGTGACCTTGCCACGATGCTGAGCGAACTTTCGCCAGCCTGCAGGGCCTTCGTGGAGAAGAATAAATAACACGAAGGGCCGCGCGAAGCGGGCTGGTGGACGCAGCGGCAATGTTGCCGAGAACCCCCGCATCGTTACCGAAACGGTTAGCCGCCGCGCCCATCACACCTTGCCGGCAAGGCCGCGGCGGAAGTGTGGCTGCGGGAACCTCGCGGAACGCTTGACGGGCACTGACGAGTTCGGAGGAACTGGCGCTACCCACCCCGTAAGCCCGAGGCAGCGCCAGTCTTCATACAATGCGCCCCCCGGCGCATGGCTAAACGCTTTTGGGTTTCTCCCGCCCTAAAGTGATCAGCGCTACAATTAATCATTGACCAAATGGTAAAATCAAGCGGCTCTCCCAGAAATTCTTCCGTTGTGTCCAGAGAGCAACTTACATTTCTAGTGGACCAAAACGCGCGCTTCCCGCGCCGCGGTTGGCTGCCTCAAAACTGTCGCTCCTTCCAGCCGTCCAAGGAGCGAACTCCGGCATCTCGCCGGGCGAGGCGCGCGATCTGATCGAGCGCTTCGGCAACGATCGCGAAACGCTGGAGCAAGAAGCCAAAAAGCTCAAAGGCAGCTGAACGATGATCATGATCGATATTCTGTTGATTTGACCGATCAGGTCAACTTCTCCAGGCGTGGCTGTCAAAATCTTTTCACTGCGGACGCTTGCTGCCAGGTAGTACGCAGCGGATACTCGTTTACGCGGCGCCGTAAGCACAGTGTCGCTTTGTGGGGTTCCCTGAGGCAATCAGACATCAGGGTCGAACGAGATAGGTTTCCATCTTCCCGACGCCTCTCAGTTCCACAATGCAGCGCGGTTCGAGCTCCCAATGGGTGTGTAACGCGCGTCTGGTTGCCTCTGAGATTTGCATGCGGTCCGCCACGCCCTGGGACTCGAGCCGGCTTGCGATGTTCACCGTCTCTCCCCAGACATCGTAGACGAACCGATGTCGGCCGATTAGACCGGCGATCACTGGTCCGGTGTGCACGCCGATGCGGACACGAAAACTATCGCTGCCTGATGCTAAGATCCTCAACGAGTCCAGCATGGATTTTCCCAGCGCCACGATCCGATCTGCGTGGTCGACTGCTGGCTCCGGAAGACCACAAGCGGCCATATACGCGTCTCCGATGGTCTTGATCTTCTCCACGGAATGCTTTTCCGCGAGGGCGTCGAACATGCCGAACATCTGGTCGAGGCGCTCGATAAGGTCCGGTGCCGGCAATCTTGCCGCGATAGGCGAGAAACCGACAATATCGGCAAAAAGGATGGTCACCTCCTCGAACCGGTCCGCAATGATCTCCTCGCCCCCTTGCAACCGCGCAACGATCTGATCGGGCAGGACAGCATGAAGAAGCGAGTCGGCCCGCCGCTTTTCCGCCTCGATCCGCTGAAGATACTGGTGCTCGCGGTCGCGCCAACGCTTCCTCTCCAGACTGGATTTGATCCGGGCGCGCAGCAGGACTGGATTGAAAGGCTTAAGCAAATAGTCGTCGGCTCCCGCCTCGATGCAGCGGACTACGGCGTCCACTTCATTCAGCCCCGATATCATGATGACCGGGATGTGTCGCCACCGGCGCTCGGCTTTCAATCGTGAGAGCACCTCGATGCCGTTCATGTCCGGCATCAATATGTCCAGCAGCACAAGGTCGAATTCGTGTTCCGCAAGGCGGGTCAGCGCGGACAAGCCTGATTCGGCAGTGACTACCTGATGACCGTCGTGCAGCAAGCGGCGCGAGAGGAGATCGCGGTTACTGCTAATGTCGTCGACGACAAGTACCCTGCCGTTGCCGCCCGAGAATGGATCGCGCTCCGTTTTGCCCAGCGCCATTTCGAGCCCTGCCGCATCGATCTCTGACAGATCCGTCGTCCATAGCCCGTCGTTGTCGCTGGCGCGCGAAAGGCCGGCAATTGCATCGACATGCGCCAACAGCTCCGCCGCAGCCGCGAGCATCACCCTGACATCTTCGTCCAATGCGTGTTCGTGCAATTCTTCGGCTTCTTCAAGGATCATTTCGGAGTAGCCGATAATCGCGTTGAGTGGTGTTCGCAAATCGTGGCGCAGTTTCGCCTCGATCTCGCGCCCTGTATGGTCCGGATAGTCGGCTTTGCCATGGATCAAGCTGTCGATGAGGCTGTTCAATTGCCGCGCAGCGGCGCCGACCCTCTCAAGATCTGGTGTGATGTGCACCAGACCGTGGTTCTGCACTTGTTCTAGCAGCAGTTCCTGAAATCCCGAGATTGCCCGTGCCGGTCCAGCAAGCCGCTGCGCCAGATGGGCGGCTATTGCGTGGCGTTGGAACTCGTTCTTGGCAGTCATGTCTCCAATCCGCTGACTCGGCGGTTCACGGATTTGCGGCAAGCAATTGCTCGATTTTCTGGACAAGCCTCGGCAGGTCAACCGGCTTGCTGTCGTAGTCATCGCAACCGGCCTCAAGCGCCAATTCCCGATCGCTGGTCATAGCATGCGCAGAAAGCGCAATTATAGGGATTCCGGAGGTGGCCGGATCAGCCTTGATCCGCCGTGTCGCCTCCCATCCGTCCATCACGGGCAGGCTCATATCCATAAGGATCAGATCCGGTCTTTCCGAAATGGTGAGTTCCACGCCCGATTGTCCGTTTTCCGCAATAAGCACTTCGAACCCACGCCGCGACAACCGCCGCGAGAGCATGTCGCGATTCATTTCGTTGTCTTCCACCAGAAGGATCCTCGTCATCTTCGACCTCCTCTAACCGTGGGGCAGCTCAACCATCCGCGATACCGGGCCAACCTAATCAGCTGCGGAAATCTGGCGTTCGAGGGCCTTGACCAATTGAGACCTGCTGTTTGTGCCCTTGGTCACAACGGCAACCGCCCTGTCGCGCAGCCATTTGAGCTCGTTCGTCGACAAATCCTTCGAGGTAACGACAACGACCGGAATATTCTGCAGTTCGGGCGTCTGCTGCATCTCGTTCAGTGTCTGGAACCCATCCATTTCTGGCATCAGCAGATCAAGCACGACCAGACGAGGCAACAATCGTTTCATCAGCCCGAGGCCGCGCACGCCGTCGCTTGCCTCGTGAACCCGCCAATCCTTCTTGATCAGGATACGCCGAAGGAAATCGCGGGAGGCCTGGTCGTCATCAATAACAAGCACATCGCGGTTGCCACCGCCGCATGCCTCTATCGTTTGTATCAGCTTCTCGGTGTCGATCGGCTTCGTCAGGTATTCCACCGCCCCGAGGGAGAGGCCGAGTTCGCGATCTGCAAGTACCGTCGCAAGGATCACAGGAATCTCGCAGAGCTCCTTATCGCTCTTCAGCGAGCGCAGCACTGACCAGCCGTCCTGATGAGGCATGATGATGTCGAGAATGATTGCCGCGGGACGATGCGCTCGAGCAGCGGCTATTCCTTCCTCTCCGCTTGCTGCTTGGAACGACGCCAGTCCCGCCTCCGCCAAGGCCCTAGCAATGACAGTTCGCGCAGCGGGTTCGTCATCTATGATCAAAACCGCCTTGCCCGGCGGCAGCGACGGCACCGGTTCGGCGGGGTTTTGCTCGCCAGGTTCTTCTTTGAACTCGGCTGGAATCTCCATTGTGAAGGTCGAGCCTTTTCCAAGTTCACTCTCGACCGTTACAACGCCTCCGATCATTCGGCAGAAGCTCCGGGTTATGCTGAGGCCCAACCCAGTTCCGCCATAGTTGCGAGTCGTGGATGCGTCCGCCTGAGTGAAAGCGTCGAAGAGCCGCTCTTGCTGCTCCGGGGTCATTCCGATCCCGGTGTCGGACACTTTGAACATCAGCCAATCGCCGTCCGGTCGTTTGTCGCGACGCAGCGTGAGTGTGACACGACCCTCTTCGGTGAACTTGGCGGCGTTGCTGAGCAAGTTGAAGAGGTTCTGACGCAGCTTCGTCTGGTCCGAATGCATTTTCCCGAGGTCGCCCTCGAGGTCCAGCACGAAACTGTTTCGGTTTTTCGCCATCAGAGGCGCGACTGTGGCCTGGACATCGCGCATCAAATCGGCGACATCGGACGTTTCCAGGAAAATTTCCATCTTGTTCGCCTCGATCTTCGACAAGTCGAGGATGTCGTTGATGAGCGCCAGGAGATGGCGACCGGCTGCGGCGATCTTCTCCAGTTCCGGGACGAACGCCTCCATTTGCTGGTCGCTGGCATCTTCGATCAGCATCTCGCTGTAGCCAATAATCGCGTTCAGCGGCGTGCGCAGTTCGTGGCTGACGGACGCGACGAAGCGGCTCTTGGCTTCATTTGTCGATTCAGCATGGCTCTTGGCCCGCTCGAGTTCGTCCTGTCTCTGCTTCAATTCCGTGATGTCGGTGTAAACGGCAACGGCGCCGCCGTCAGGCGTTCTTCGCCTGCTTACGCGAACCCATCGGTCGCCGAAGCGATCCTCACCGACGAAGCCTGCCGGATCTTTGTGGATGTGCAGCCTCTCGGCAATCCAATTCTCCGGCGACGCGCCCTCAAGGGCGACTTGCCCGCTCGCCAGGCGTCGCCTCAGGATATCCTGAAAGGTTTGTCCAGGAAGAGAAGCTCGCGAATGGTCGGGGAAAAATTCGCAAAACTTGCTGTTGGCCAGGATGACCCTGTCCTGCGGATCGAACAGGACAAATCCGTCAGAAATTGCCTCAAGCGCCGCTGCAATCGTCCGTCTTTGCCGCTCCGCCTCGTCTTCCAGTTGTTTCTTCTCAATCGCGCCCGCCCGAAAAAGCCGAAGCGTCCGCGCCATCGCGCCGAGTTCGTCGCCTCCCTCCATCGGTATTTCGACATCGTAGCGTCCTTCCGTCAGTTCGCCGATGGCCCGGTTCAGCCGTCGCAACGGGCCAACGATCGAGCGAAGAACGAGGAAGGTGAGAACTGACCCAATCAACAGCACGATGGCCACCAGAATGGCGGCGGCAGTCGCCGTTTTCTGGGCTTGCACTACGGCGTCGTTGCGAGCAGCTTCTGCCTCGGCGCTCACTTGCTCGACAAGTTTGTTAAGGGCGGCATCGACATTTGTGCTGTGAGTTCGCGCCTCGGCCAGGAGAGCGTTTCCAATGATGCGGTTGTCCTGAGTATAGCTGTCCGCCGCCTCCAGCGCCGTTTTGACATAGGCGCGGATCTCACTGCGGATTTCCCTCACTGCATCGGGGGATGATTTCGCAAGGCGGTCGAGTTGGTCCAGCAGTCGCTCACGCGCCTGCTCGGCGTTGCGCTGGGAGTTCATCAGCAAGCTGACTGACAAATCGGTGAGCCAGTATCGCAATTCGCCGAAGGTCACGTGCGTCGCAGCCGCGGTCGCCGCGAGGTCGAACAATGCCTTGGTGTCTGCTGTGCGGTCGGCACTGCGATAAAGCGCCTGCGTGAGAAGGAAGGAAGATACGATGAGGCTGATGAGGCCGGCCGCCGTCAGCGCAGCTACGCGGACGGCGATCGGCAGACTGGCAAGGCGACGTCCAAGGGATTTCGCCGGCGCGGGTATGGCTTCCAGCTCGTGGGGTGAGTGTTCAAGAGCGCTCATTTGAACAAGACGATGCTGATTGCACCCCCCAGATCGCCCGCTTTACCTCCCTCCTTTGGATATCCGGTCACATCGATCTCGCCCTTCGGCTCGCCGTGGCAGGAAAGGCACGAGTCCGTATAGTATTCGGGCAGCAGCATTCGAAATGCCGGGCGCCCGTCCACCTCGGTTACCTCCGTATAGGCCTCTCCCTTTGCTCTCTTCGGGTCTGAAAAGACGCTGACGATGATGTTGGCTTCCCAAGCGTCCGGAAGCGATTTACGGTTGCGCACGAGTTGCTCGGGCGCAGTCACCCGCACCAGAGCTTCGTTGCCGACCTTGGCGGCGAATTTCTCATTCAACAGACGCGCGAAAACGGCCGGTACGAAGCCCTTGAACCCGATCCCAGCGCGGTTGATGTCATCTTGCTGCTCGTCCACCACCTCCCGCATAGCCCCAATCTGGGCCTCAAGCAGACGCCGGTCGCGATTGGTCAATTCGCCGGAAAACGGGTCCTGGCCGGTGTTTTTTGAGTAAACGGCGATGGCCTCGCTCGCAAACCGCTCGCTATCGAGGTGCTTGTCGCCAAGTGCGGGATCGTTGATTAGTGTCTGATAGTTGGAGACAACGCTTCGCCCCGCGCGAAGCAATTCAGCAAGGCGGATTCCCATCGCGACATCTTCAGTAACTCCCGCTCCTATGGCAGCCGGCGCGAGGAACGCGCAACCGACAAGAGCAGCAACAATACTTCTCCGCGTCAAGGTTGACAGGGCCGACATCTTCTTTCCCCTCGAAGGATACCAAAAAGCAGTATAGCACGATGGAGGCTGATGGCGTAGAGACAACCGCCTATGCGCAAGCGATATTAGAGCGCATGCTCACACACCGTATACTTCACAGAAAAAACGTTTGTAGAAGAAATCGAGTGTTTGGGCTCTCACGTTGTTGGCTCGCATAAGTTGCATGCCATTTTGATCATTTGATCGACCATTGCCACCTAAATGAAAGGATGGCTATGTTACGAAAAGCAATCGGCATTTCGACCTCCAGAGAACGATTACCGCTTGCTGCCACCGCAGCGCCCAGCCCGAGGAGAAATGCTCGGCATCGGGATGGGCCAGTAGTGATACAACCAGTCCTTCGCGCGCTGAGTACCGCCCGTGCCGTCAATTCGAACCAATGATGAAGGGATGACTTCGATGTGGACGAATTTTCATTTTGTCACCGTTGGCCCATTCGCAGATGGTTCCGCCTTCGCGCCGAGCGAAAAGCTATGTGGATGTCAACGGACGGGCTGAGCCGGTCACCGGATGACATTCTAAGCAACATCCGTATCTCACGCGACGAAATCACGTGCGCTTTCACAGCGACCGAGATCCGAGTTGCGGTCGGGAATGGGATACGGCCTTGATTTTGATCGGCCCACAATTTCTGCCGAGTGCATGCCAAAGTCTCACTGGAGGCGACAATCCGAACTGATCCCGAGTTGATCGCGGCGCTGCCCGATCTTTACCTACTCGCCGGTTGTGATTCGTTTCAGTGGGTCGTCGTTCCGCGACTGCGCAACAATGACAGCTTACATGCCCCTGTGCAGACGTTATAGCTCTACGCCAGGAAGGTCGTTAACGGGTCAAATTGCGTCGTAGAACCCTTGTGATGGCTCTCATGCCGGTCGTCTAATCGGAGTGCGTCTGATCGACCACACAGACTGGTGCGACTGAGAGTCCTCAACCGGTGCCAAAGGAACATCCGAAGCTCGCCGGTCTCTGGAGATAAGCGTAATCAACGACTTAGAGGGTGCTTCTAAGGCACCTATGTGCAAACTGCAAACGGTGGTTTGCAGTTTGCACACCCCGCAGGATGAGCGAGATGAGCAGCGCGATTGCCTATTTCAGGGTTTCGACCCAACGACAGGGTCGCTCAGGTTTGGGCATCGAGGCCCAGAGAGCGGCAGTCACCCGCTTCGCCGAAGCAGCTGGCATCGTCCTTCTTCAGGAGTTCACCGAGGTTGAAACCGGCAAAGGAGCCGATGCGCTTGACCGTCGGTCTCAGCTTGCTGCCGCCCTCGCCGCAGCCCGCCAGGCGAAATGCCCGGTGCTGGTCGCCAAGCTCGACCGGCTCTCTCGCGATGTAGCATTCATCGCCGGACTGATGGTGCAGCGCGTGCCCTTTATTGTAGCCGAACTCGGTGCTGACGCCGATCCCTTCATGCTCCACCTCTATGCGGCACTCGCCGAAAAGGAGCGGCGCATGATCTCGGAGCGGACAAGGTCCGCCCTCGCCTCGCGGAAAGCCTACGGCACGAAGCTGGGTAACCCGAGCAACAGTGCCATGGCGGCGGCCAAGGGTCGCGCGGTCGCAATCCAGGAAGCTGACCGGTTCGCCGGAACCGTTCTGCCGATCATGCAGGAAATTCAGAAAGCTGGCGTTACCAGCCTCCGTGGACTGGCCATTGCGCTAAACCACCGCGGCGTCCGAACCGCGCGCGGTGGCCAGTGGCAGGTCTCGAACGTGAGAAACCTGCTGGCCCGGATTGCCGTCGATCCGCTTTTATAATCGGGAATATCTCGACCACTCGACTGCAGGGCTCCTTCGGAGATTGAGCAATGGCTGGCTGTGCCTACCTAAACTCCCATGACATCGCGCTCCTGAAACAAGTTTTCGACGAAATGTGCGCAAGTAACAAGACGGTGCCGGACTCCCCTGCCGCAGCCCATTTGGCAAAGGCGCTTGTGGTGGCTTTCGAAGACGGCATCCAGGACAAGGCAGGCTTGTTAGCGGCGGCCATCACGGATCAGAGGGCCGCATAGCAGCCCTACTGCCGCGTCATCTTCCAGTCCATCATAACAATGTTGGCGGGTCGTTTAGATTATTGCCGCGGTTGGGAACTCCAGCCAGTCCAAGTCACAAGCTGCGAGGCTGAGCATTTCCAAGCCGGCGTCGCAGGATACCGCTAGTAGCAGCCCTCGTCTCGCTCTTCGGCGGGGATGATGCTGACGTGGCCGCCAATCTCCAGAACAGCAAACTTGATCTGATCCAGCCGCTCCAGGCCGTGCTGTTCGCGGGCCGCGCTCAAAATTATCATCCAATACGTCCTCGCGCGCTGAATCACGATCTGCGAGCAGGTAACGATCGGCCAGCGCCGTGATCACTCGGGATCAGTTCGACTCGCCGCCGCGGGGACAGTGAGACCTTGGCATGCAACATGGCAGATACTGTGGGCTGGACAAATCATCGGTCGGCCGCATTCCGCCCCGACCCGGAACTCGGATTGGGACGCTTTGACAAAGCGCACGTGATTTCGTCGCGTGAGATACCAATGTCGCTAAGAATGTCATCCGGTGACCGGCTCAGCCCGTCCGTTATTATCCACATCGCTTTTCGCTCGGCGCGAAGGCGGAACCATCCGCGAATGTAGCCAATGGTGCCATTATGAAAACTTGTCCACATCGAAGTCATTCCTCAATCATCTGCTCGAACACACGGCACGGAACGGCACTGGCGGTATTCACCGCGAGAAGACCGGTTACGTCGCATCTGACTCGTCTCAATTCCGAACTTATCGGTCTCGGCCGGCTGGGCGCACCGCGGCGGCAGCGACTGCAACCGCGCCGGCGAGGGTTGAAATGCTGATTGTTTTTCGTAACATAGTTCTGTTTCCTTTCAGCGATGATGGTTAATCAAGCGATCAAGATGACATGCAGGTTGTGCTGGCCGACAACATAAGGCCATAACACTCATCTTCTTCTACAAACAATTGTCATGCTAAGTTTACGGTGCGTGAGCTTGCGCTCGAACACAACGAATATATATTTCAAAGCTAATTTTTTAGCTTTAGCAAGCCATATTTTAACGGGAAGCTTGACAAATCCACTGCTGACCTCTCGGTGCTCCACCCAGGGTGGTCGAGGGACGTTCGGCAAAAACGGGTTTGCGGGCCAGGGCCGCTTCGGAACGGGCGGTGGATGCTTCGGTCCTTCCCTAGGCGCTGTTCCATCAAGAGCGCCGAAAGAGCCCGTTGCGCGGCCCCTCTCTGGCGGCGGGTTATTTGCATTCAGGTAAGGAGAAGGTCAGCGCGAAGCGTCTGCCTTACGACCGGCTCGTGAAGAATGGATCGCTTTGCCAAGCGCACGCCACGACGACGAGCGAGAAAATAGCGGTAGCCGATACTGACGAGTGTCCGAACCTTGCCGCCGCGTAACCCTCGCCATAGAGGAACCCCCTTAGGCAGACCGCCTGATAAGAGCCTCGACCTGTGCTCTATCGTCAGAAGACCACAAGGCAGAGTCCTCTTTGTGGGCGAGTGAGGCATGGAGCTCAATGTGCTTCCATAGCTCTTCTTCCGTCTCCGCTTCGAACCGTCCTGGGCACACTCCATTCCCGGATACTCATTGCAAGCGTAGGAATAATAGCCCATTCCTGCCTCCCTTTTTCAGCCGCGCATGTCGGCTTCATTGTCGCCGCCAGCCGGCTTGTGCTCAAGCGTACCCATACTCAACCATCCCACGTCGCGTTCCAAAGCTATGCGCGTGGTCGGCTCCCGGCAAGAGAAGGCCGAAACTGCTATATACTCCATTCCGCCACCTCAATCTGACACAACTCGCGGCCTCGCTGAACGGTCAGCGCACCATACCCACTCCCCCCATTGTTAGGATCCGATCATCATGCATGGTTGCTTTTCAACTAGTGCAAATATTTCAGCCCTCTGGCATATCGCTTTAATTTCAAATCAGATGTAAATTGTAACGTTTCGTCGACTACTACCCTGATCGGCGGTGACAGCCATGGGGGGCTCGTCTTGGTAAATTTGACGAAGAGACTAGTCGCGGCCGTATGCGTGATTGCGCTTGCTGGCGCCGCTTACTTTTTCTGGAGCGAATACAACGAAGCACAGAAGCAGATCGAACGCGCGGGGCGGATCGAACGCGCGCGGAAAGTTAGGCCGACACCACGCTTGAAGGCATTGTCGCTTCGAGCGCCGCCAAAGGCCGAATCGCATCCAGGAAATAAGGCCTGATCTTCTAAGCACGCCACCATTCTGGTAACCGTCCGGTGTGAGCCCTTTCAGCGTTCTGATTGGCGGCTTTTGGCGAAGGCGGCCTTTCCGATGGCGCGGCGCCGGGCCAGCTTTGCGATGTTGGCCTTGATGGTGGGAAGGTCGATGTCCTCTGGGTCGAAGACCCGTCCGTACCATTCGATCAGCCGCTTGCGTTCGGGATGTCTGGGCTTGGCCATGGTCTCGACGAACTCCTCGAAGCCGGGGATTCCGCCGACGTCTTCCGGCGGAGCGCGGCGGGCGCCGTCGACAAAGCGCGGGTAGTCGAGGCCGGGATCGGCGTCACCGATAGCCTCGATCGTGAGCGTGTGCTCCCAGTTGTCGCCGAAGTCGTAGGTGTAGGCGAAGCGCTTTAGACCGCGATCGGTCAGTGGGCCGAGCTTTGTGTTCTTGGCGTCGCTGAGCTTGATCCACCCATCCGGGTCGGGGATGCCGTAGCGCCTTTTTTGGCCGTCAATCTCGATCGTGAAGTCGAAGAGGTGATAGTTCTCGAACAGCATGACGGCCTGGATAACCTCGTGAAGGCCTCTCAGGCTCGTCGTCAGGGGAACCTCGACGCGCCGCCAGACGGCCGGCTCGACATGGTCGAGCACGATTTTGATGCAGGCGATGCGATCGACATAGGAAGCGGCCGAGATCATGCCGCCAGCGTAGCGGCCTCTCGTGGCGTCTGCCAGTTCCAGGGCGCGAGGTCGCCGATCCGGTTGATGGGATGGTCGGCGATGCGGGTCAGAACGTCCCTGAGATAGGCTTGGGGATCGAGGCCGTTGAGCTTGGCGCTCTCGATCAGGGTGTAGATGACGGCGGCGCGCTCGCCGCCGGTGTCGGAGCCGGCGAAGAGCCAGTTCTTACGGCCGATGGCGAGCGGCCGGATCGCGCGTTCGGCGGCATTGTTGTCGATCTCCAGATCGCCATGGTCGGCATAGCGGGTGAGCGCGGGCCAGCGTGACAGGCCGTAGCGGATCGCCTTGGCGAGTTCGCTCTTGCCCGACAGCTTGGATAGCGTCGATCGAGCCAGCTTCGCAGATCGGCGAGCCGTGGAAGGGCGTGCTCCTGACGTGATCGTCGCCGTTCGTCAGGCGGGCGGCCACGGACGGCATCCTCGACCTGGTAGAGCTCGCCGATCCGGCGCAGGGCCTCGGCAGCGAGCGGCGAGGCGTTGGCCTTGTGGATATCGAAGAACTTGCGCCGGACATGGGCCCAGCAGGCGACCTCGGTGATCGCCGCGCGCTTGCCGGGGCTGTCTGCATAGAGCTTGTCGAAGCCCGCATATCCGTCGGCGTGGAGATATCCCGCAAAGCCCTGAAGATGGCCTTGCGGGCGTATGCCCTTCCGATCCGGGGTGTAGCGATAGAGAACGGCGGGCGCTGCATCACCGGCATGGGGGCGCTCGTCGCGGACATAGACCCAGAGCCGGCCCGTCGCGGTCTTGCCGAACCCGGGGGCGAGCACCGGGACAGGCGTGTCGTCGGCGTGGAGCGCGCCCCCGGCCAGGGCATGCCTGCCGATCGCCTCGGCCAGTGGCGTCAGCAGCGCCGCCGCCGATCCGACCCAATCGGCCAGGGTGGAACGGTCGAGATCGACACCCTCGCGGGCATAGATCTCGGACTGTCGGTAAAGCGGCAGGTGGTCGGCGTACTTGGCTACCAGCACATGGGCGAGCAATCCGGGACCTGGTCGCCCGCGCTCGATCGGCAAGGACGGCATCGGCGCCTGCACGATCGCCTCGCACAGCCGGCAGACGATCTTGGGTCGGATATGCCGGACGACCTTGAACAGGGTGACGCGCTCCAGCACCTCGGTCTCGTCCTGGCCGAGCCGGCGCAACTGTCCGCCGCAAGCCTGGCAGCCACAGCCGAGATCGCCACCGGCGATGCCCGCTGGCCAGTGGATGACGTCCTCGCGTGGCAGGTGATCGGGCAAGGGACGACGAACCGGATGCTGCCGGGCGTCCGGAGCTGCCGATATGACCGTGCGCTCCAGGACCGTTCGCGCCGCCGTGCCCTCTTCGACATCCTCGAGCGCCAGCTCCAGCTGGTGGATGGCGGCATCGAGCTTCTCCGACGACTGCCCGAACTGCATCCGGCGCAGCTTCGCCAGTTGCGCCTTCAGCTTCTCGATCATGAGCAGATGGGCGGCGCTCTGCGCCCGTGCCGCGGTCAGCAGCGCCTGGAGCGTCGCGACGTCATCGGGAAGGTCTGCGGAAGCGCTCGCCATGGTAATCCGAGATTATCGCGAAGGCGGCGGCCAAGCCATTGAATCATGGTCGATCTTGACGGCGGACCACAGTCCTGAATCGGCCTCGAAGCCGTTCGCTTCATAGCGCCAGGCTGGGGCGATCGGTCCGGATCGGCGCGCGCCAGTCGATCCCTTCCAGCAGCATGGAAAGCTGCGCCGGCGTCAGTCGCACCACGCCGTCCGTCGTGACGGGCCAGATGAAGCGACCCCTCTCCAGCCGCTTGGCGAACAGGCAGAAGCCCTGTCCATCCCAGTACAGCACCTTCAGAAGATCGCCCCGGCGGCCGCGAAAGACGAACAGGTGGCCGGAAAACGGATCCTGCTGCAGCGCCTGCTGCGCCAGCGCCGCCAGGCCGTCGAAACCCTTGCGCATGTCGGTCGGGCCCATGGCGAGATACACCCGCATCCCGGCGGGGATCGCGATCATCGCCGGTCCAGCACGTCGAGCACCCGCCGAAGCGCGTCCGCGTCGACATCGCGATCAACCCGCAGCCGGCGGCCCGAGCCGAGCGCGATCTCGATGATGCCGGACGAACGACGGCTCCGGCGTGCGGACTCCACGACGGCGACCTCGGACACCGGCGTGGGCGTGACGTCGGTCACGACAGGAGCCAGTTCGACAGGCAGCAAAAGCGGCGCCGGGCTGCCCCCTCCCAACTGACCAAGCTTCGCCTGTCGACGCCATGTGAAAACCAGGCTCGCCGCGACGCTGTTGCGCCGCGCGACATCCGTCACCGTCATGCCAGCAGCGAAACTCTCCTCGACGATCCGGACCTTGTCCTCATAGTGCCAGCGCCGCCGCCGCTCGATCGCACCCAGAACCTCCGCCCGAACCATCGCCATGACCTTAAAGCTAGACTTAAGGTCACACCGTTCGGGAAATGCCGCCCACCCCGCAAGGCGGCCAAGACCGGACGGTTACCCATTCTGCGGCGTCAACAAATCTGCCACGGTGACCGGCTGCTTGTAGCCCTGACAGATGCGGGAAGCCAATTGTGGGCGTAGCGGGCTCGTTGCCTTTGTGCTGGCCGCCTACGCGCTCGGGCGACCTTCAATAACCTCGCCGCCGCTACGAACGGGGCGGCGGCGGACTTCCTCTGGTCTGCCCTATAACGCAACCTCTTTGCAGGAGCCCGGCTCGTGAGGAATAATGTCCTAGTGCGGCGATTCTCAACCCATCGGAGATAAGCCATGTCCCGGCGTAAGATTCAAGTCGGCCCCGCCGGCACAGGCGAGCCGCTTCATCGACAGGCAGGGCCTAGAATCGACAGGCAGGGACTGAAATCATGTCCACCGGACTTGAAGGCCGGGTTGAAAGAGGCGATCGAATTTCTCCGGTCGCCCCTGTTCGATTTGGCGCTGCCGCTCTGCGTATCGCTTCTGGCGCTGTTGAACGGACCCACTGAAGGGTGCTGTCAAGCTCTGCTCTGGCGATCCGCTGTGACAACGAGCGCTTCATCGCTCGCTGGCCGAAACCAGGGATGGATCATGTCACCAAATACAGTGGAGGGCAAACGCCAAATAAAATCGCGACGGGTGCTTCCGGTCAGCGTGCAGCTTGCCTAGATGGCCGCTCGTCGCCTGCCAATGCGGCATCCAGAGCCGTTTTCAGTTCTTCGGCGGTCTGCGCGCCTTTTTCGAAGAGCGACAACACAAGATAGCTGGCGTCTCGGTGGTCAAGGCTGGACCGCTCGATACCCGCGCTTGCGTCCTTCAAGACCTTGCGGAGCAACGCCAGTTCGTGAGGCTTATATATTCCGCTGAAAGCCATGAACGCCTCCTACCTGTTAGGGCGAAAGCGTGATCGGCTCTTTCAATCGCCCGGATGCCAGAGATTGGCGGGCGACGTGTTGACCTTATTCCGTTGCTGTGCCTTCGCAAGGTAATTCGCTGGCGGGGTTGTCACCGATACAATCGCCTCAACTAACGAAAGTATATCCTCTTTATTTTCCCGCACCGCGGCCGTGCCGTGTTGGTTCCGCGTACGCCTTGGCGAGCATCCAAAATCGTAACAAATTTAGCGATTTGGGGAAGAATGCTACCAGGCAGGTCCTGTCGAGTTGAATAAGTGCTTCCAAGGGAACAAATTTTGCCTAGCCGAGTTTGAGTAGGTCGCCGGGCGGAAGTGCTTGTCACTGTGTTTATGGTTGGCTGCTGACGCAATGCGACGGCTTATCAATTGTTTGCACACGGGAGAAAATTTATGAGAATGCATCTTTCCGGCATCGCCGCTGGCCTTCTGCTTCTTGGCAGCGTCAGCATCGCGACTGCTCAGACCGTCGTAATCGCTCCCGAACAAGAGACCGTTATTCGGGAGTACGTCACGAAACAGAACGTGGCGTCCGTCGAGCTGCCTGCCGATGTCAAGATTGAAATCGGAGCCACTCTGCCGGAGTCGGTCGAGGTGCACAAAGTGGACCTTCCGGACGTGAAGTACAGCTACGTTGTCGCCGGTGGGCAGACTGTCCTAGTCGAACCGGAAACCCGCAAGATCGTGCATATTATCAAATGACTGTTGAATTTCATTAAGGGGCGGGCGGGCAGATCGCTGAATGCAAAGTCCTGTCCTTTGGCGATCTGCCCTACTCGTTGAACAGGTTTGATTTATGAGAGTGACCGAGATCAAGGTTCCGCCCGCCGGGACCCAACCAAACGGGCGATCGTCAAACAAATCTATTTCGCCCTATCGAAGCTCGGCGCCGCCGACGACTTGCTGGCCATCGTCGGCAGCTGGGGCGACACGATGGATGATGCCCGCACGCTCGACCATCTCCGTGCTTTCAATCGCAACGGCACTATGTTCAGCGAAGTGATCTGCCGGGCCGACTGACGCGCGAGACGGCAAAAATCCCCCCAAAATCCCAAAAGAGGGCCGGCGCGAGGTTGGGAGTGAACCTACAAGCGCCAGCCTTTAAAGAGCGCGGTCCTTGGGTGTGGAACCGAGGCCATGCCGCCGGACAATATCACGGACACTGGCTCCCAAAACACGATCTCAGGGTTGCTTCGCAAGCACGGTGAAATGCTCGCTAACCTTGCTCCCCGCATCTAGTGGCGCGCGACCGGTGCGCGAGTGTTGCTGTTCCAGCTTCTCGGCGAACCTCGCCATCGGCCTTGCGATCGGTCTCGGTATGGCGGTGGGCCTGGCTCAGCCGGGTAAGGGCGAAGGGGTGGCAGCGTCCCGGATTGCCTGACGGGCGAAAGAGTGGGTGAGTCGCCCCGGTACGCGCAATCGGGGGCAATATTCCCCGTCCCCGAAAGTCACGAGGCTGCACTCCATTCGTTAACCAAACGTTGCGACCGGAAGTGGGCTCGCCCGCCCGGTCGGGAACGCCGCACCGCCGGTCAGATATGTATTCCCGGATAAGTTGCTGGACGCGAATCTAACGACAATTTTCGTCCAGGTATGTAGATGTTCGCAAATGGGTGGCAGGGGTGAGCACAGGCGGCCGAGTAGCTTCAGTAAATGGCCGCCTGTGCCAGCAACCGCCTCGGTTAATTTTATGTCCGCCGCGGTACGTCCTCAGATACCAGCGAATAGTTCTCGCTGTCCCTCATACTGATCTGCTTGTGGCGGCCGGAAAAGCGCGCCGAGTTGGCCACGCTCTCCCGGGGCGAGCACCTGTTTTGGGGTTCGCTAAACCCAATAGGGGCGGACGCCGTAGTAGTCGTAAACGCGGCGGCCACTCTCGGCATCCCAGTCGAAATCCTGCTCGCGGGCATAGTGCGGAGCGCCTTCGACTTGCTCCTTCGTTAGGTCGATGCGGAAGCCTCCGAGGTTTTCGTCATAGTCGAGTTTCTGCCACGGCAACGGATAGTAATCGTCGCCAATTCCAAGGAATCCTCCAAAGCTGAGGACGGCATAGGACACCCTGCCGCCTCTCTTCTCGAGGATCAGCCTTTCGACCCGTCCGATGTGATTTCCCTGGATGTCATAGACGTTAGTGCCCACGACCATGTCGCTGGCGATAAGATCGTGGGTCTCACGAATGTCGGAATCCTGGTTTGTCATGATTTTTCTCCTTCCCGGTCTGTTATGAAGCAAAACGGGACCGTGCCCCTCCACGTTCCAACGAAAACTTGGTGCAGCAGCCGTCAGCAACCTTCTGGCTTGAGCGAGCGAACCATCCGGGTGACGACAGGATCGTAAGCGATTTTCTGATCTTTGCTGTAGTCCATCAGGAACATGGCGGCACGATCGCCACACACGGTTATGCCTCTGACATAGCGGATCTGATCACCTTTGATCCCGGAGTAACTTGCCCATTCACGCGTCAGCCGCCGATAGGTGAATTTCCAGCCTTCCTTTTCGTCTCGACTGATCTGTTTCTTGACCTGAGGCAAGAAGTCGCCTTCGGCGACGTTGATGCCCCAGACGGCGAGGAGGGCTCCGTCGGGGGACTGGAACGCCGCGCCATCGCCGTCCTCTGAACGATGCAACAGTTCGAACTCGGGCGGCACGTCAAAAATAAAGCCAAACTTTTCGATGCCGAATTGCTGCCATTCCTGCGCTCCCGCCTGAGCAAAGGAGAGCATGAACGCCGAGAAACCCAACAAAACTCGGTCCATGGCCCGTGCCTAATCGCTTGGCCTCTGTGGCCAATCCATCACGGCGATAACTGCGAAAATGTAGGGAGGTTCCACTTAAAACCGTCTCTTCAGGCTGCTCGCCGGAGATGCAACAATCGCCGGATTCACTCCTTGGAACCTATCACATTAGAAGATGTTGATGTGAGCTCCGTTGTTGGGGACAGACAGAGCGGGCAGATCGCGGGCGGTGCCGTCTGGTTCTTCGGCGATCTGCTCCCCCGACCCGGTCAGGAGAGAGCGAGATGGCAGACGACAAGAGCAAGATCGGCGGTCCGGATCGACTGCGCGTCGCCAGCGGGCAGGAGTACGAGGTCCGCGACTTCGCAGAAAAGTTCGGCATCTCGCCGGGCGAGGCACGCGATCTGATCGAGCGCTTCGGCAATGATCGCGAGACGCTGGAGCAAGAGGCCAAGAAGCTGGGCGGGGCCTAGCTGTCTGTTGCCTTGTCTGGCACAGGCTAGCGGTAGTAGCGTTGGTGTGCGGGCGGGGATGTTTGAGTATGGCGACGCTGGACGACAAGCCTTTCGACCAGGCGGTGCAGGTTCATGGACGGGGTGCCGAACAGGTCCGCAACATCGGCAGCGCCGAGAGAGGCGGCAGAATGGCTGCTCTACAAATGGCCGCAGAAGATTGACACAGACCGTGCGCGCGCCGCCCGAAAAGCCTGTCTAGAGGTATTGGAAGGGCAGCGTAAGGCGGCGACAGCTCGCAGAGCCTTCCGCGAGGCCGCGGAGGAAGCGGGCATCCTGATCGGCGACGCCGTTCGCGTTCCGATCCCAAAGGCCGTGAAACGCAAACGGTAAATCTGTTCACATTGAAAGGATGGACCCACGATGAGCGATACTCCGATGCCAGTCACCGGCTTCTCCATGGACGTCTCGATGTCCGAAGATGGCCGGAGAATGGTTGCCTTGCTCACGCTGGAGACCGGCGACTTGACCTTCGAATTTGCTGTAAACGAGTAGGCTGCCCGAGCGATGATCGAGAACCTGCAGCAGTTCCTCGACATGGTGCGAACGGGCGGCAAGGCCAACTGATTATCAGGAAGTGCATCGAAGCCACCGGACGGCAGCGAGGAAAGTGTCTCGCTTTCAAAGGACCCCCAAACGTCGGTTTCGTACGGACGCCCACAGATCGACGGCGCGCGCTATATACTTATTTATCGGCTGCACGATGTTACGGGCGCAGCCGGCCGGGAGATACACGAGCTCTTGCCCTAGACGAAGGGGAGAGCCAATGTTGCACTCCACAAAACCCCAATACAAAAACAGACTTCTCGGCCTGCTCGACCCGCAGGACATGTCCCTGCTCTCGCCCCATCTGGAGCGCGTCGAGCTTGCACTGCGCGATCGCCTCGAACAGCATGGCAGGCCGATCAAGTTCGTATACTTCTTCGAGCAAGGCATTGGCTCGATCGTCGCCAAGATGGCGGCCGACCGGGATGCCGAAGTGGGCATTCTGGGCCGTGAAGGCATGACAGGAACGATTGCCGTCCTCGGCGACGATCTGGCGCCGCATGATTGCTTCGTCCAGCTCGCCGGAGCGGCGATGCGCATTCCGATAGCCCCGTTTCGTGACGCGCTCGAACAAAGTCCCACCCTGCAGCGGTTTTTTTTGCGCTTCGTCCAATGCCTGATGATGCAGACCAGCTACACCGCTCTCGCGAACGCCCGCCAGCAGCTCGAAAGCCGTCTCGCCCGCTGGCTGCTGATGTGTGAGGACCGCGCCGGCGCCGAGCTGAACATCACGCACGAATTCCTGTCGATCATGCTCGGGCTTACAGTAGCGGCACGCTCTGCGAACTGCATGCCTGGCTGTTCAAGGACAACCCACTGGGAATGTTCAGTCCCACCAATCCCGATGTGACTTGCGAGAACGCGGAGTTTTCCCTGCTGGAAGGGCCGACCAAGCTGGTGACGGTGCCCTGACGTCCAAACAGGGGTGCTATAATCGCTTAATGCCTTCAGGCGGCCGTCCAATTGTCTATAGCCTGCTCATTACGACCTGGCATGTGCGGCGCCAAAATGCCGGCGGCCCGGGCGAATGCCTCGAAAGCCTGCCGCGCTGCCTCGTCATCACATTCGCAGGCCAATGCGGCGCGGCATGTATCCATAGCCTCCTCGTGCACCGGGCCACGCCTTCGGAAAGGCCAATCATTCAGCAACTCAAACGCCGCCCTGACGCTTCCAACATCCTGGACGAATCCGAGTCCGACGAAGATCGATACTGGTCGGGAGAACTGTCGGCTGTTCATGATAATCTCCAAGTAGCCATCCCAAGCATGGCGGCCAGAAGTGTGCAGGGGGCGCTCGGCAACCTGCGAATCGGCCTTTGGTGCAGGAGCCTTCATCCAAATGTAGGATTATGTTTGTCGGCTGGGCACTCAGCCCGGAATATCCGGTTCGATCAGGATGCCGGCCTCCTTTCCGGCAGCAATGAATGCCCGTCGCGCAAGATCTGGCGGCTGTTCGTTCTTCAGAACTGCGATGCACGCCACCCGAGCTTCCCGGTGCTCAGGCCCGCCCTCTGTCGGCCAGTGGTAGAGCAGCCATTGCGCTGCGGCCTGCGTGGAGCTGATGACACGGAACCGGCCCGCGGTTTCGACGCGCACAGGCTTGGTCCAGTAGATTTCCCGCAGCATGGGGGCTCACCTTGCCGGCGACCTTGTCCAATCCTCGACTTCCCGCAACCTCGGCAGCGGCTCATCTTTGGCCAGAACACCGGCAATCCGGGCGAACGCCGCCAAGGCCTTTCGCGCTTCCTCGACTGTGCCCTCGTCTATCGTAACGGCGAAACAGGCATTCAAGGCCCTTTGGAAGATCGGGCTGCCCCGTGCGGCTGGCCAGTTCTGAAGAAACGTGAGCGCCTCTTCAACATCGTAGATTTCGGTCACCGCCTCACCGGCTTCGGTCACGATGCGCACCGGCAGTGGGAACTGCATCCTGTCCATCGATCGCCTCCGGGCGGCTTAAGCCGCCTTATAATCGTGAAACCATACGCCTTGCGCATCCGGGACATCAAGCGTGGCAACCGAGGAAATCAGGGCAGCGGAATCACTTCGTCATCACCCGTTCCCGAGAGCAACGATTTCACCGGGTTGCGCCGCGATAAGGATTTTTGCCTCTTCCGCCGCCTGCATGAAAGCTTCGCGCGCGACTGCGGGCGGTTCACTTCCTCCGAGCACCTTCATGCACGACATTCGCGCCTGAATACGTGTAGCGGTCTCGCCGATTGGCCAGTCGTAAAGCAGCATCTCTGCGGCCTCTCTGGCGCTGCAAACAAGGCGTTCTCCCACAGGAACCGGCTTTTCAAAGGGTCCAAGATCGACGTCCTCGGGCATCGCAGTCTCCTCTTGGGTTTAACTGCGTCAGCAAACGCCTGCCGGGCCTCTTCGGCTGTGACTTGCCCGTGCACGGCTCCACGCAGCGCATTGTCGGCCATTTCCCACATCGGCCCAGCACGGTCCGGCCATTTGTCGTTCGCAAGGCATTTCAACGCCTCCCAAACGATATGGACCAGGCGAGTTTTCCCGGCTTTGCCGAAGCCGATGCACACCGGCCGATCGAAGTGGATCTGTCTCATCACTGTGCCGAACGTCCGTCGCTCACGGGCGTTCCCAAAATCGATCCCGGCGGTTTATCTCTTCATGTTCGTGGGGGGCACGCGGTCCACATCGCCGATCAGGATGCCGGCCTCCTCGGCGGCCTCGCGGAAGGCTTGCCGAGCCGCCGCCGCCTTGCGCTGGCCCTCCAGCACCACTAGACAGGCCTTTCGGGCGGCGCGCACGGTCTGTGTCGATCTTCTGCGGCCGTTGGTAAAGCAGCCATTCCGCGGCCTCCCTGACGCTGCCGATGTTGCGGACCTGGCCGGCGCGGCGTCCATGCACCCGCACTGCCTGGTCGAACGGCTTGTCATCCGGCAATCGGCGATACGCCCCTGTTTCCCGGCCCGGTGCTCGGTTTCCAGCCGGTTGACCAGATCGATGACGTTGTAGAAGCGGCCACGCGAGCCGTTGCGGATAAGAGCACGGGCGATGCCAATAGCGAGATGCGACTTGCCGGTTCCGGTGCCGCCGATCAGCACGGCGTTGCGCTGGTCGGCAACGAAAGTGCCGTTGGCGAGGTCGCGGATCAACGCCTCGTTGACCGGGGTGCCGTCGCAGTCGAACTCCTCGATATCCTTGGCGAGCGGCAGCTTGGCGACGGTGAGCTGGTATTTGATCGAGCGGGCCTGCTTCTCCGATATCTCGGCCGAGAGCAGGTCACCGACAATCCTCGGCGGCTCGTGCTGGCGCTTGATGCCGGTCGCCATGACCTCGTCATAAGCGCCGCGCATTCCATAGAGCTTCAAGGTGCCCATCAGTTCCAGAACCTGTGTGCGTTCCATCAGCTTGCCCTCCTGAGGCTGTCATAGCGGGCGCAGTCGGCCTGCGGCTCATGCTGCAGGCGAAGCGCGTCCGGGGTGAGGATGGTGACGGCCGGCGCCGGATCGCGCCGCCGCGCCAGGATGTTGAGGATGACGGCGGACGAGCAGACGCTCTGGTTGAGCGCTTCCTGGCATGCCGCCTCGACGGCATCGAGCCCGTCGCTGAGAACGGCCGCGAGGATCGCTACCATCTGCCGGTCGCCGTCATGTGCGGTCTTCAGTTTGCGCCGCACCCGCTCCATGGCCGAGGGAAGAACCCAGCCCTGGAACGGCGCGCCGTTGCGCAATGCGCCGGGCTTGCGGGCAAGCACCGCAACATAATGCCAGGGATCGTAGATCGTCTCGCCGCGGCCGAAGGAACGGGCATGCTCGGCGACGACCGCGCCGTCCTGACGAATGACAATGCGGTCGGCATAGGCCTGGATCTCGACCGGACGGCCGACGGCGGTCGACAGCACCGAGTATTTGTTGTTGTCGAAGCGCACCGTGCAGGTCTTCGATACCGAGGCGGGCACCGTGTGGAATCCGTCGAAGGGACCGCGATAGTCGACCAGCTTGCCGCGCTCGTCCTCGAACACCCCCCAGATCGAGTGCTGTGGTTGATCGACATGACGGTGCGCCTTGGCGTAGGCGACGCACTTGTCGAGGAGCCAGGCGTTCAGCTCTTCATAGTTCTTGAAGCGCAGTCGCGGTGTGAAGAAGCGCTCCCGCACCAGCCCCACCTGGTTCTCGACCTGCCCCTTCTCCCAGCCCGACGCCGGCGTGCAGGCGACCGGCTGCACCAGATAGTGGCTGCACATCTGCAGGAAGCGGCGATTGTATTGCCGGTCCTTGCCGACGAACACCGTCTCCACCGCCGTCTTCATGTTGTCGTAGATGCCGCGTGTGCAGGCCCCGCCGAAGAAGGCGAAGGCGCGATCGTGGGCATCGAACACCATCTCCTGCGTCTCGCGTGGATAGGCCCTTACGAACATCATGCGGCTGTGGCAGAGCCGGACATGGGCGACCTTCACGGTTACCGTCGCGCCGTTGATCAGGACGATCTCGTGGCTCCAGTCGAACTGGTAGGCCTCGCCCGGCGCGAAGAACAGCGGCACATAGGCATCGGCCATTGCCGATCCCTGCGCCTTTGCCCAACGCCTCGCATAGCGCCGGATCGCGTCGTAGCCGCCCTCGTAGCCCAAGCCGCGAAGCTCTTCGTAAATCCGGATCAGCGTCAGCTGCTCGCGCGCCGCCTTGCCACGGTTGCCATTCAAAAACCCGTCGAGCTGATCCTGCCAAGGGCCGATCTTCGGCTGGGGTTGCCGCTCGCGCTCTAGGAGACGACGTCTCGTCTGACCTGAGAATCTTCCGGACCGTGTTGCGCGAGACATGCAACTCGCGGCAGATTCGCTTGAGCGACCATCCCTGCACATGGAATGCGCGCCGAACCCGGGCAATCGTATCCACCGACTTCATCCCCTCTCCATCCGCTCGCCAAAACGAACGAATGGTCGCACATCGACGTGACAAGGGGGGTCAAAATTGGACGCCGATCCTCCCGTCTAGGGGGTCAATTTTGCACGCCGGTTCACAAGCATTCGGCCCGGTGTTCTTGCGGAGTCATGCGCAGCAAAAAGCAACCTGGTGGCTGATCACTTCCCGAAACGGAGCATCGTGTTCCGATGGTCAGCACTCATTGTGCCCGAGGCAAGATCCGCCACTGGTCCAATCAATGCGTCAGCATGCACCGATAGCTCAAGTGCACTGGAAAACGGGACTGCAATCAGGATTCCATTTAGGTCCGCTGGGGCACGTGCAAGTAACGGCGGCGGGACGCCCGCAAGCGTCTTCTATCCCCGAATGCGGTCGATCCGTCTTCCGAGAAGCCAAAGCGCCAGCGCGATCAATACCACGCTCGGTGCATAGAAAAGCGCATGATCCCCAAAATAGCCGAGGCCGTCCGGCAACAGGACGAAGCTCTCCTGGTCCGCCAGCCAGCCGATAAACAGGCCCGCGACGGTGACCGGAAGCACGACGAGCATCAGGCCGAGATTTGCCAGGCCATCGGGGTTGGTATTCACGAAGTCGATCCAGACACCCAGGGCCAAGGCGAGGTAAGCCGCTGGCAGAAAGATTCTCCACTTCATGCCTTAGTAGAGAAGTGTTCTCCCTCGGGTTCAATGGTCTCGAAGAGGTGACCCGGCACTATGGTCCCTATCCCCTTCGGCATCCCTGCGATCAAACCCGGAGCGAGAACCACATAGGCGCTAAAATCCGGGGGGGCCGGCGCTTGGATTTACCCGAGTAGCGCCAGCCCCGCATGGCCTCATCAGGTGAGGAGGAGGCCACGCTGGGACGACAATATCATATGGAGACCGGCTATCAAAACACGACCTGGAGACCGGCTATCAAAACACTATCTCAGGGTTGCTCCGCCCGGATCATCGTCCAGGCGGAGAGTGGGCCCTCTAAAGAACAGCGGCCATGACTGGACGGCAAAAACTGGCCGAGGGCGTAAAGAAACGCGGTGTGTAATTGTTGAAGCCAGGGCTCGTCAGCCGGGTCCGGTTTCTCAAGGGCGACGGCCACTGTAATCGGCGCTCCGCGCCCATCGGCACGAATAACGATTGATCTCATTGGCGGGTGGGGTCACGTTGTGACGCCGGTTCGGAGTCTGTCCGCACTTGACGCTTGCATGAACGGCCTGTCAGCTTATGAAAAGCACCAATGCGGGATGTAGTTTTTTTAGGTTCGGCAACGATTTCGATTGCCAAGGGATTCCGGACGTTCCTCGCACAATTAGCTGAATATCGGGATGGTTGCGGACCTCTATTGTGAATTTCGCCAAGAGGTTTATGCCTGAAGAGTTGAGAAATTCAAGATCCGTCAAATTCAGCGTAATGGAAGCCGGGTCTGAAGCAAGAACGTTCATCATCAACGACAAAACAGGTGTGTAGGCTTCGGAGCTGGCAAGCCGCATGACGCCATCGAAATAAATCTCGCTTCCTTCATTCCATACGCGATAGTTTTCTGTTGTGATTTCCATCCAGTATTTTCGTTTCTTAGCTATGAACTTTTCGAGATTGGAATCGAAGCATAAGTTTCCACGTGAACCAAATCACTTTCGCCGGCCGGGCTGAAGATCCAAGCCAGACGGGTCCCATAGTCGCTCATCAACGTCAGCAATCCAAGAGAGGAGCTTGTCATCTCAGGATCCGCGGCATTCGCTTCGATCCGCTGAATCAGGAGGTCGCTTGGGTCGCCAACGGTGATCTCCGACAGAAGGTTTTGGAATTCAGCGGCGGTCTCACCATCGACGACGTTCGAAACCTTGACCTTGAAACATCCCGAGTCAATGGCCGCCTCGATCGTGATCTCGCCTGGTGCGCGAAACTTGACCGCATTTTCAATGAGTTCGTTGACCAGATAGCCAATGCTGTGTCGTACTTCCCTGTAATCATCGCGAGATGATTGAATGTGCAGCGCGAAAAGATCTGCAATGAAGTCCGAGGTAGTAGCGCAATGATGCCAACTGAGGTCGAGGGGGCCGTCGAACAATCGCACGCGAGTGGCGCTGTCTTTCATTCCGATTGCGATATCGGTTGTTCCAAACAGCATTGCCATTCTTAGCTGTGCCTCATGATCACGAGGGTGATGTCGTCGTGAATCTTGCGGGTTCCGATATGGGCCATCAGATCCTCGACAATTCCGGTCTTGATCTCCTCGGCGCTCTTGTGATGGTGATCACGCGCACTGTTGCAAAGACGCTCAAGACCGAACAGTTGTCCCTCCTGGTCTTCCGCCTCGGTCACACCGTCGGTGTGGAGCACGATCACGTCGCCGCTGTTGAACGGAATGTCGCGCGTGTCGATGAACCGCGAGATGTTCCGTTCAAGGCCGATCGGCAGGCCCAGATCGAGCGTATCGATACGCTCGACTGCCCCATCCGCCCGGATGACAAGCACCTCCTCGTGCTGGCCCGAAAGCGTCACTCGCCCACCCTCAAAATCAAGAAAGGCCAGCGAGAGATGCTTATTGGCGTTGGTACGTTCTATATTCTTGTAGATCGCTCTGTTCAGCCGATCCAGGAACTGCCGTGGATCGGCATCGCCAGTCTCGTGGAGTGCGCGCGCGACGGATTGAACCATCAGCATCAACACGCCGCTTTCGAGTCCATGACCTGTCACATCGCCGATGCCGATCTTGACGTGTAGCCCGTTTTGCAACACGTCGTAATAGTCGCCGCCGACTTCGTCAGCCGGTCGCATAAAGGCCGCGATTTCAACTCCTGGGACCACTTCGAGTTCGCTGGCCTTCGGCAGGACCATCATCTGTATTTGTCTGGCAACCGCAAGTTCGGCGCCGAGGCGGAGGTTCTCGTCCCGCAGTTTGCTATTGAGGGCGGAAATCTCTTGATTTGCGCCTTCGAGCTCCTTCGTTCGTTCGTCGACGATGTGCTCGAGGTTTTCCGTGTGGAAGCTGATCTCCTCTGCCATCCGGTTGAACGCGACGCCGACCTCTCCAACTTCGTCGTGCGTCGGGATGCTTACACGAACCGAATAATCTTTCGCCTGGAGCCGTTTGGCGGCTCCGGCAAGCGCACTGAGGCCTGCGGTGATCCGCTTTGAGATTCCGAACACGGCCGCAAAGACGATCAGAAGCGAAATGATAATCGCGATGATCTGGGCGACCAGGATCCGGTTGGTCGCGCTGGAAATGCTCTCTTGCGCTGCAAGCAGGGAAGCATAGATTTCCCGCTCGGGGACGACGAAGCCGAGCATCTGGTTTTCGGCCGTTATAGGCCCGTCGCTGTTCCAGAGATTGACCGCCTCCAGGCGCCGAAGTGCGACGATGTAAGGTTCAGCTTCGCCGCTCTCCCCAATCGAAATATGCTTGATGATCGTCTTGTCGTCGGCAGGAAGTTCGAGCGCTGCGACAGCCGCGTGCGTACTTTTCTTGAGCGAGCGGTCGAGGCCGGTAACGCCTTGACCTGCCGCACCACTCGCAATCTTGAGCCCGAGCGTTTTCTCGCCTTCAGGCTTGATCGCGAGCACATTGCCGTTCGACATGGTGAGAAAACCGAAGCCGGTCTCGGCGACCTTCACGCTTTCGACGATGTCGGCGAGCTGATCGAGAGTTACGTCGGAAGCGACCATGCCGGCGACGTCTTTGCGGTCCTTGGTCCAGAGCGGATGGAAGAAGCTGACGATGAGCTTGCCGGTGATCGCATCGATGTAAGGGGCAGTCGCGGTGATGTTTTCGCCTTTGACGGGGCGCAAATCCGGCTCGCTGATCCACCTCTGCCAGCCTTCGTAGACGCCGGGAAAGAAGAAATCCCAGAAGTTCGCGTTGTTGTGGCCCGGATAGAGCTTGTCAAAGGTTTGCGCCTGATCGGAGTACGGAGTCGTGCGCATGATAGGCGCTGCCTTCGGTCCGACGTAATAGACCTGCAGCTTCCTGGAGCCTGTTGCCATCTGGCTAGGGCCAAAAATATCGAAAGCCGCACTCTCCTGAATGTTGCGGAGAATTTCGGGCTTCGGCCGGCCATCAGGGGAGAGGAGATATCCCCAGACGCTCAAGACCGAAGGCGATCCCTGCGGACTCTGCGTCCAGTTCCCTTGGGGGTCATATATAAGCGGTGCATTGAAATAGGAGTTCGTCGCCAGCGCGTTGCCGACTGCCTCCTTCGCCTCCGGATAATCGATCAATCTCTGCATGGAGCCCGCAAGTGCGGTCACTTCGGAGTGCATTTGGTCGAAGAGAAGATCGGCGCGCAGCCCAGTCGTCTCAATATAGTTCTGGAGGTATTCCTGGCTCGCCTTGGTAAGGCCGCTCTCGATCTGATGGGTTGCGTCGCGGGAAAGCCGGTTCACGTTCCACAGGGCGACGCTTCCGCCGACAAGGAGGTCGAAGAGCACCGCCCCGCCTACAACGATCATGAATTTCGCACGAAAACTGCTCAGCCGGAAGACGGACCAGGGTTTACGCGAAATGGCATGCCAACTGTTCATAGTGGCTTACGTCCCGATGCAGCCCAGATCGGCCAGCCGGCATATCCCTTGGGATGGAGCGCAGCGAAGATATGATCCTGGAAGCCCTGCCGGAACCGTCTGATAAACGCCGGCGGGTCACCTCGCTTGGCCGCCATCTCGCCTGCATAGACATTCTCCCATGCCGCGACGACATCCGCGAAGTCCTGTGGATCGCCGTCTTGGTTGGTGACCATGAACGACTCGACTCGAATGTCTTCGAATCCGGCTTCGGCCAGGTATCGTCGGCTTTTGGGGCCGAGCTCGATATCCATCTTGAAGTATGCCCAGAGTTTGGCGACCTCGTTATAGGTCCACTGAATGCTGTCGGCGCGCGGCTCGCCCAGACAATGCGAGTTCTTCTCATTGGTGATGTAGACGCGTCCGCCCGGCTTGCAGATGCGGAAGAGTTCCTTGAGGATCAGTTCGGGCTTGTCGAACACCTGCAGGGAGTGTCGGCACGTGACCAAGTCGAACTGGCCTTCGTCGAGCAGCATTTCTGACGCGTCGCCATAGGTATATTCAATGCCGCGGATATAGAAAGCCGCCGCCACGCTTCGCGCATAGGCAAGGCTTGATCTGGAGTGGTCGAGGGCGACAATCCGTGACGGCTGAAACTCCTTCTGGACGAGTACGGCGAAATCACCAATGCCGCAACAGATGTCGGCCATGACGATACCGGATTGCATGCCGTGTCGCGGCAAGATTGTGCGCTCGTGCCGCCAAGTCATCTTCGTCTGTGTGCGGAGGATCGGAATGAACCCGCCCTCTTCAAGGAAGCTCTGCCCTGGATAGAACGCGCTGTCGTACTGCTCGACAGCGATGTTTGGCTCCAGTCCACTCAAACGACCAAATTTTTTCGTCATCCATCCGGCGACGCTTGACGTTATGATCACAAACTTAAGATCGGTTCGGGCGCGACAGGCGTCAATGAGAACCCGCGAGAAGGTTTGGAACGCGGTGTTGTTCATTTGCGTCAGGCGTTTGATGTTCACGTATAGAACGCCGCGTACATGTTCGATCGAGTCCTTCAGCACCGCGATGCTGGGCGCAAGCTCATCAATCGACTGGGGCCGCATTATCCCCGAAATGGAGAACTCCTGATTGTTCAGGTCGTATTGCGCTTTGAAACGTGGGTTAAGGTCGTACGGGTTCAATTTGGTAGGCTTTCGAGCGGAAGATCCACGACGAGCGTAATTGTGTCAGAGTTGATCTCCTCGAATCGAAGCGTTGCATTGTAGTCAATGGCCAGTTCCAACAGTACGATTTCGCGGCTGGGCGCAAGGTCCCCGGACACCGAATTGATGTATCGTTCCCTGAACTCCGCTCCCGCAATTTGCGATATCGCTTCCTGATAGAATTGTCGCTCTTCGGGTATGCATGGAAAGGTCAGCTCTATCCTGTCCGTCTCGCCTTGGCGGGAAACCCTGCATGCCAGCTCACCGCTGGAATGGCGCGTACGAAAGGCAATCTCCAGCAATTCGTTAAACGCGGAGGAAAAGAGATTGGAATGCTTCATTGAGTCTGACCTGTTATGGCTGATCATTCGTGCCATGTAATTTGATACGTGATCACAGTGTAGCCAAGCCGAAAGGAAATTCTTTATTTCAAAATCGATCTGGATCATAGGTTCAAAAACCACTTGGTCAGCTGCGCCTTGAGAAGCAAGGGTCATCGGCATCTCTCTTTTTTTCATCGGCGTTTGAGCCGAGCGACGATTGACTGACGTTGTTGATCCGAGGCCACTCTACCTCGCTCCGCTTCCCTCAGTTCCGCCCACGCTGCTGGGTCGGCCGCTGGACCGCCCGATTTCTTCCTCCCATTGCCCGTACCCCTCCAACGGAGACCGCCTGATGAAATCGTGTGTCGCCTCGGCACCGAGCGGTCGCCCAAGGAAATTGCCCTGAAGGCAATCGCAGTTTTCTTTTATCAGCCACCGCGCCTGTCCCGGCGTTTCTACCCCTTCGGCGGTCACGCTTATTCCGAGGCCATGCGCCAAGCCTATGATCGATCGTGCGATCGTTTGACTTTTCCGATCGGTCTCTAAGTCTCTTATGAAGTACCGATCTATCTTTAAGGTGTCGAAGGGAAAATTCTTGAGGTAACTCAACGAGGAGTAGTAGGTTCCGAAATCATCGAGCGAGATTCGTATCCCGAGAACGTTCAGAGTATTCAATATATCAATGTTGTCGATCGTCTGCTCGAGAAGGACCGTTTCGGTTATCTCGAGCTCAAGCCGGTCAGCTCGGATTCCAACGGCATCGATGATCTGAGCAACCGTATCCGTGAGCGAACCGCTGAGGAATTGCGCCGGCGACAGGTTCACGGCGACTGTCAGCGAAGAAGGCCATGTCGTTGCCTGGCGGCAGGCTTGCTCGATAACCCATCGTCCAATCTCGTCCATCAGGCCATCTGTTTCGGCGATCGGTATGAACACGCCTGGAGGGATTATCCCGACTTCGGGATGACGCCACCGTAGCAGCGCTTCGAAGCCGACGACCGATGAAGGAGGTCGAACGAGCGGCTGATATTCCAGAAAGAGTTCGCCCCGCTCCAACGCCATGCGAAGGCTTCGTCTCAGATTCTCGCGTTGCTCGAGCAGGAGCAGCATTGAGCGATTGAAAGTTCGCGCACAGCCGCGCCCATCCGTCTTGGCTGCATAAAGAGCAATATCTGAGGCCTTCATCAGCTGCTCGCATTCGGTAGCGTGCTCCGGTCCGAAAGCAATTCCGATGCTCGCGCCGACGAAGACGGGAATGTCGTTGATCACGAACGGCGTCTTGAGCGCGTCGATCAACGAAGCCGCGAGGCGTTCGGCCTCGGCAGGCTGCGTCTTTCCCGATTGGATGACGGCGAATTCGTCTCCGGCTAAGCGATATGCGGATTCGCCTTCCTGCAGCGCGTCCAGAATCCGGTTTGCGGCGAGTTGAAGCAACGTATCGCCTGCTCCATGGCCGAGTGTGTCATTGACGGCTTTGAAATCGTCAAGATCGATTTGCAGCAAGGCAGACGGTTCCCTTGATCCATCTACAGATGATAACGTTTGCTGAAGCCGATCGCTAAACCGCCGCCGATTCTGCAGTCCGGTCAACACATCGTGCGTCGCCTGATGGAGGAGCACTATATGCTCCTGCTCTTCAGACAAGGTCCGTCCCCTGTACTCCAGTTCTGCGGATTCGATAATTCCTATTCCATTCGCAGCCCCGAAAACGAGAGCCGACCGAGGCGCTTCGCCCCGCGATCGCCGGAGTTCGACATGCATTGGAGAGCCGCCGCGGCGGACGCGATCAAATTCGTCGATGAGTTCAGTGCCGAGACTGGGATAGATCTCCCATAAAGTCGCGCCCGGTACTATTGCGTGGCCGTAGGTGGTTTTGAGTTTGGATCCGTAGTGCGTCAGGCGGAAGTCCCGGTCATAGAAGGATACAATGTCCGTCGTGTTCTCCAAAAAATCCGCGAGACGAGCTTCGCTGGCAGCGGAAGAAAGCTCCTCCCTCTTCGCTCCGGCACTCGATGCTTTCGGACGTAAGAGCCAACGCCACAAGCGGTGCAAAATCCGCATCTCCTCACCTGAAGGTGAAGGTAGCACAACCATAAAGGGAGTGGCAAACCATCAGGTATGCCTGAGTGGCACGAAGCGCGCCAGGCCCGTGAGGATCAGCGGCCCCGGCGTCCATGAAGGTGAGCCCTGCGGGCTATCGCCATGGCAAACCCGAAAATACCATCGCGAAGAATGGCACGGAACCTGTGGACATCAACGACGAGATGGCCGAGCTTTCCGACAACGTCGCCGACGATGCGGAAGCCGGGGAGGAGATCGTGGAGGCAGCTGAATAGGTCCACCGCCGCCCCGCAATCCGATCAGAAGAGCCCGGCGGCGACGTCGGGCTCTTCTCGTTCTCAGACCCGATCAGCCGCATATCATATCGGCGACAATACACCGCTCAGCGCGATCGTCGCCTTCGCCGCTCTGGATCTGCTAACGCATGTGAGTGCAAGCCCGCCGACCAAACGCTTCGCACTGGCGACCCGACTGCTATGGAGCCGTTATCGGCGATTGGTTCGTTGTGTGAGCGATCACCCCGCGCCACCAGAAGCGTCACAAACCGACCGTGCCTGACCGCCCACGCTTAGGCAAGACCGATCGCCGGACCGACCAAGGTTCCGCGAGCTGGAGCACTTCCGGCAGGCGCCGTTTCCAGCGTTCCCCCCGCGGCAGCAACAATTCACGTCGCGGCAGGCGACGGGCAGCCACATCGGCCTTCGTCTGTGGCGTCGCTTGCAGGTTAGCTGGCGTCTCCGGCAGCTCCGGCGCCGCCAATGCGACTTGGGCATTGGCATCCCCAACATCAGACGGTTGGGCCGGAACAGACTTTCGTGGAGTGGCGACAAGCACGGGGCTCAGCTCTCCAGCAGGACTTGCACACGCCGTGCCCTCGGCGGCTTCGTTGCGCACAGCGTCGGCCGCCCCGGCGAGATCGACGTCGCCCCAGATCGACGGCGGCCGCTTTGGCGCACCACGCTTCTGCCTGATCTCGACGACGAACGGCCTCTTTTGCGATTTCATGATTCTGACGATGTGGTGGATTGATTGGTCGCGACCGTTTAGGCGTTAACATGCACATCGTCCAGTCCCTTCGACGACGATCCAGGGACGATCCTCTTTGCCCTCCGCCTGCCGAGCCAGTCGCCGAGTTGTTCTCCGTCGTCATACGGCGCAGACATCCTGATCCTGATTGGAACTCCGACAATCACATCAGCGGATGAAATGTCGACCTCGACCGCAATGACCACAAGTCGCAAGGCTGCAGCCTCCTCCTGAACCCGACAGGCCACGAGGAGATTCAGTCTGCAGCGCGACAGCGCGTCCCCATCCATGGCTATAGTCTCGACGCTCGCGGCAGCGTCGTCCAACGCATTGTCTGAATTGATCAGCATGGATCGATTCAGTCCACTTATGTTTTCGCGCGGTCCGGCGCTTGCAGTACTGGCAATTGCGGCATTCACCCTAGCCAGTCCGCCAGACCAAGGCATCCATTTCAGGTCTTGATGCGATCAGCTCATCAAGTCTCGCATCGTATCGCTCACTGGGATGTGCCGGCACCATGTAGAGGGTTACCGACCGCGGCGTCTTCGAGACGTTCGCCGGCATGTTGGGTGACACGCGGCTCGAGCCCGACCTCGATGATCTGCTCTCTGGTCGTTCGTCAATCTCTTCCATTGCGGAGGCGACCATTTCACGCGCGACCTCGACCGCAATGACGATGCCCAGCGCGATAAGCCAGCGTGAGCAGGACGGGACCGAGGTGAAATCAGGCGTGCTGTAGCGGCTTACCCAAGAAGGCCTCACCCTCGTCGACCGCCGCAACGCGTTCGAGTTCATGCGCGATACGGCGGCCGACCTGTTCGAGGTGCAGGCCACGCAAGCATTCCATCCCCGATACGCTATCGACAGCAGCCGAAACGATCCTTGCAGTTTCCACATGGAGGAAAGTCAGTTGGCGTCGCGGCACCAAAGGCCGATTGACCGCGCGCTTTGCTGCCCTGCGCATTCGAATTGCGGATGGCAGTCCGCAGCGTATCCTCGACAAGGGACAGCAGCACATGCCGGGCGAGGAAGCCTGGCTGGTTGGCGAGTGGCGCTCTAACGACGAACGCAAGTACTATCTGTCCAATCTTCCAGCCGAGGCGACATTAAAGCAGCTGGCGGCGGCCATCAAAGCCCGATGGGTTTGCGAGCAGGCCCATCAGCAGATGAAGGAAGAGCTCGGTCTCGATCACTTCGAAGGCCGATCGTGGCAAGGCCTCCACCGACACGCACTGATGATCATGATTGCTTATGCCTTCCTGCAACATCAGCGCCTACACTAGGCAAGGCGGGAAAAAAAGGACGAGACGCGGCCCGCCTAAACCGACACTGCCAGCCATCCGACGCGCCGTCATAGCCGCGCTCTCAACCCACCATCCCCCACAACGATGTCCACACTGCCGTATCCGGTTCCAATCGACCCCAAAATCAATTCTGCCAAAGTAGTGCTAGGTCACATACTACGAGAAGACCGCGCTGTCAGTCCATGTGCCTGCTTTATCGATAGCCAGTCGGTGAAGACGACGGAAGCGGCGTAATTAGGGGCTTTGACACGGAGGTGAACGGCCGCAAGCGCCACATCGTCACACGAGGACTGACGGTTGGCCTCGTCGTCCACAGCGCTGCGATTCAGGATCGCGATGGCGCTCCCGAGGTTTTGAAGACTATCCGAAGCGCTGGCAGTGGCTGCGTCATGTCTTTGCCGACGGCGGCTACAGTTGAAATTCAGCAAGCGGGTAAAAACTTCACATTTTTGTAACTGGCGCCATATGAGCAATGCGTATGAAGTAGTGGCGAGCATACGAATGGCTCCCTGGGGACATTTCAATTGGGTGGAGCGGAGTGGTATGGCATATGGAGTTTCCGTCGCGCATTTCTCCGCGGGTACTCGACATTCCCATAATAGGGAAAGCTTTGAGCGACGCGGACAAAGCTAGTGCGAACGGTCTCGGGATGATTTTGAAGCGTTATCCTGCGCACACGATTATTACCCGCGAGGGAGACGGCGAGGACCGCATTTTTTTCGTAAGCTCGGGCTGGAGTTGCATCTATACCGATTTGCTCAGTGGCGAGCGGCAAATTATCGACTTTCCGGCCGGCGGGGATGTCATCGGACTGCGGACCAGGCGAAGTCCGAGTCGCGTTTCTTTCAAATCAATCACAGAATTGACGGTCTTTGAGATGGCAGCGAAAGCGCTGACATCGGCATCCGAACATTCGCCGACCCTTGCCAGCCGGCTACTTTCTGTTGCGGCTCGGCAGAGAGCGATACTTATCGAGCATCTTACAAACATTGGCAGGCGGAGCGGAGCGGAACGCGTGGCCCATCTCCTACTCGAGATGGGGGCGCGACAACATTATGGGCAGATTGCTAATATTAATGCTTACGAATGTCCTCTTACTCAGCACGACCTCGCGGACGCGCTCGGACTGACCGCTATCCACGTCAATCGGGTGCTCAAGGAGCTACGTCAACTTGGTCTCCTTTCCTTCCAGCACCGAATCGTTGAGATCCTTGATCTAAACGAAATAATTAATCTGACCGACTTTAGTCTGTCATATTTGAAATACGACGATTTTGCTTGAGAATGAAGGAAGTCAATGTTTTTCCAAAGCACCGCATCAGTCAGCTGTACAACTCGGCGAGTCATCTCTGCAAGGGTGTTGAAATCGTCTGCCAAGGCCAGAGAGAAGAGGCTTTCGCAGATTTTTACGAACTTCCTAACATAAGTTAGCGCCGTCGTTGGCATATTATGCAAGTTTGTATCGGTTATGTTTATTTCCTCGGGGGCAGTTCAACCTTAGTCGAGCGACTGCGATTAGATTGTCACCGCCTGCCGGCGACAATCGGGCAGTTACGACGATCCGTCACATCCCAATAGAAGCTCTTCCATGCGCAACGTGCGACGTCAGCCAAGGCAGGGCCAGGAAGACATCGTCGATCTTGTCGGTGTCGATCTCCATGAGAGCAGATTATCACAGGCAGTGCGCGTCTGCCGCGGCTCAGACCGGATGGATACTGAGTATGCCCCTATCCAACATTTCCGAATGTCATGACCATACTCCCTGGGCGGCAACATCAGGCCGGACCATCAGCCCGTCGATGGCCATCGAGCCTCCGGCCATCAGGGACTAGCCTTCAGCAGTCGGTCGCTGAAAACCCTGACGAGCCGCTTCAGTACAATCCCCATAGTGCATATCCTGCCCACGGCTTCGCTCAATCCGGATTGCAATGAGGTCCGCCGCCGAGCGCGCCCCCTTGAACAGGCGGACCTCACAGAAGCCTCCAGATTGAACGGCCGGATGATTCGTGATTCCGCGTGATGCGTGCAGCGCGTTGCCGGGCCTTACTGAAGGAAAGGAAGACATCGTACAATGGTCAAACTACTCGAGCACCCTGTCGTCGACGAGAGTCTCGATACATTCCAATCTCACATCGTCATAACAGAGAATTCGCTTCAATCCGTCAGAGACCGCAATAGCATGTTCCTCAAGAGAGAATTCCTCATCGACTGACACCGTCACTGAGACGGTGATCCGCACCTTGCTGTCCATTAGCTGCCCCTCAAAATGCTGAGACAATGGATTGGATTGCCGACCGCTGCAATACCTCCAAATTGTCGGTCCACAGCTGAATCCCGCAGCGAGAATATGGGGCCTTGCATGAGAACCAAGGTGCTTCCGCATGACGTCGCCATGGATTGGGAGCGATTCCGATCGTGCCAACCGCCTGTCCCGAGGCAAGCCTGTTCCGCAGAAGCGCCTTAACCGCGGCTTTAGCCCGCAGGACGATGAATGCCCGGTGTGAACCGGCCTGCATCGCGCATTGGTGATCTACGCGGGCCACAACAGCATCGTCCTGAACCAGATCCCTGGTCCCTGGTCGATATGTCCTTGAAACCCCGTTCGATTTTCAGACGGCATCCTTGCGCCGAGGCCAGATAAAGCTGATTGACTTCGCATACGAATTCGGCGAACGCCAACCAGTTTCCGCACACGCAACGGAGACTTGATCGAGTACTTCAAATGCGCACTTTTTCGGATACCTTAGGTTTACGCGAGTCCGGTAGGTCAATGCTCATCCATGAGGGGTAAGACCGGTGCCCACAACAACCATGATATATCAATTTTTCGGCCGTCTTTGGAACTCCCCAACGGGACTGGCAATCCTCGGAACCGTCGGCTGTCTCCTCGCCTCACTAGCCATCAACTATCTCCTGTTTGTCATGGAAGACGTCGATCCGTTCCGCCAGATTGTGATCAGTGCCATCGTCCTTCCGGTCGTAATCGGAGCCCCATTGTTTTTCTCCCTCGGCATCAAGCTGCGCGAACTTGCACGGTTCAGACGGCAGCTGAACCGCTCGCTTTCAACCGATAGTTTAACCGAATGTCTCGACGGAGTTGCATTCTCCACCCTTGTCGAAGCATTTCGGGGCAGTTCCGGGACAAGAGGTGAACGTCGCAACGGCGCTCTCCTGGTGATTGAGACCGACTACTTCAAATCGATAAATATGCGCTTTGGACGTAAGTGGGGTGATGAGGCGCTGCGTCTCGTCGCAGAAGTAATCCGGTCATCTATAAGAACCGGCGATGTGGTCGGCCGCGTCGGAGGCAAGGAGTTTGGCGTTTTTCTCCCCGGCGCCAGCCGAAAGAATGCGCAGGACGTCGCTGAGCGCATTCGATCTGCCGTGTCAAACGCCGTGTTCGAACCGGGAGGGGAAAGGTGTCCGCTGACAATTACCTGTGGAGCAGCAATATTCGACGAAGCAATCGAATTCGACCATCTGTTTCGCGCTGCGGACATACGGCTAGACGATGCCAAGACCGCAGGTCGCAACCGCGTTGAATACGCGTATCTCCAAAACGGCTCGCCAGAAGCAGGGGCGTCGCATCACTGAGGACTCGACGACCTTCTGCAAATTCTACCTACCGAGGGACGCGCTTTGAAGGCTGCCATAGGCTCTCCTGATTAATGTTGTATCACTCGACGGACCCGCCTCTGACATAGGCGCTCACGTCTAGAAACCCTGCCCATATCGTCTCCTTGCACTCGTTCGAAAAGACTGCACTGTCAAAGGCTGGGATCAAACGGCCCAGTCATATTCCTCGTAACGCCTGTGCCAGTCGTTACGAATCTCGCCGCTCCGCGCTTGGCCTCGGCAAGCTTCCGCTTTATAAAACCGCCTATCACATAAGTTTACACTTTTACGGCATCTTCAGACGCCAAGGTTCGCCGGTCCTGGCAGGCCGCGCCTTGACGACCGTTTCTCATTGCCGCAAATCGCCCCAGGTCACAACGCAACGCTTCCCGCCCAATAGCACGCCATATTTTTGAGTGCCAATGACCTGCTGCCGCCGTTCACGACAGGCTCTTTCACAAAAGCCACCTGCACGCCGCAGTGTGAAAGAACGGCCACGCCTGCGTAATTTTCTTCACGCGCCTGCGATCTGGCAGTATCGTCATCAGCCGTTAGCACGACTAGCAGAACCGGAAGGCCGCGCGGTGCCAATTCTCACCGCCAACCTGCAAACGTGGTTTTCGTGGTCTTTTTCTTGCGGGCCGCCTGAGGGCATCGGCGACATCACAGCACCTCTATGCTAACCATTATTACGAGCAAGGTGTGAAAGACGGGCCAACAGGATGAATGAATTAAGGACAAAAGTCCTGCCCACGAAGCGAAAGCATATCGCGGTTTATTCAGCCGATGCACAGTCGCGGCGCGACTTAGCAGCCAAGCTCGATTCGCTTGCGATATACGATGTACAAGCCGCGGATTTGGATGCCTTCCTAAGGACTCCGGCGGCGGACGCGTGGCCAAGTGTAGTCATCCTGGATGTCGGCGAGGGCGATTTTCTCAACGATTCAAAAATCGTCGAAGCGCGCGTGGCATGGGGCGCTGTTCCGCTGATTGCGCTGTCGGATGAACTCAATCCCAACCAAATACGCAATATGGTGCGCCTCAACGTGGCCAACTGGCTGCGGAAACCGCTCGACGGCAAGGAACTGTGTGACGCCGTTACGTCGTTCGACAGCGGCATGCGCACGACGAAAAGCCGGATCACTACCTTTGTCAGCGCCAGCGGCGGTGCCGGCGCGACAACACTGGCGCTTTCCGCGGCGGGATATCTTGCCGACAGATCCGCCGAGCACGCGGCCGGAACCTGTCTCCTCGACCTCGATTTCCAGAACGCCAATTGCGGCGCCTATCTGAATCTGTTCAACGAATTCGATATGGACGGGATCGTCGGCCATCCCGACCGGCTCGACGCAGAGTTGATGGACGTCATCAAGCTTACGCGAAAACCCGGCTTCGCCGTCTATTCTTTCGAGCGACCCGGATTGCCATTCGAACCTAAAGGAGCAGATTTTGTTTTCAAGTTGCTCGATCTCGCGGCGTTTCGGTTCGACGACGTCATCATCGATCTATCTAACATGGAGACGCCCTGGCAGAATGCCGTGCTGTCGACCAGCGACCAGATTTTTCTGGTGTTTGAGCTGAACATTGTATCCTTGAGGAAGGCTAGGCGACTCTATACCAGAGCACGCGAGAGCCGTGGCAACGCAGTCAACATCACGCTTGTCGCAAACAAGCGCAGGCGCAAGTTATTCGGCAGTCATTTCTCACGCGGGGAGTTGGAGAAGTTCTTCAAGTTGCCGCACATCAGCGTCCTTGGTCTTGATACTCCGCTTCTCACCGAAGCACTCAATCGCGCACTGCTGCCGTCTGAGGTGTATGCGCGCGCCCGGTTCAACAAGGACCTTAAGCTCTTATTTCGTGAGCGGTGGGATAGAGAGGACCGCTAGAGGCCGGGCATTTGGGCCTATTGTTCTACCGTCTGCGCTTTTGCTTCATCTGACTTAGCAACATGCTTGTTGATTTGGCGAGCATCGGCCGCTGGGGCTCCGGCGATTGGCCAGAGGGCTGCAGTTAACCGGACGGGCATTCGACATGTTGGCCAAAACCGCACGCAATGCGCTGGGAACCGCCCTGTTACGGGCTCCACGCCCTGGGGCCCCGCTACTCTTGTGCGCGCCCATTATACGGCGCTGCAATCGCGCGGTCAGATTCCCTCTCCAATCTCCGTGGCCAAGAGGACACTGCAGATTGCCCGGGATATTTGGCCATACTCTTGATGGCCCGACCCAGGTACACTCTGCTCAATGGGCAGGGGGTAAAACGGACGATAATCATCGCACCGACAATCTGTGGAAGAAACCGCAGCCGTCGCCGCGCGTTAGCGAACCGCCGGTGCTTAATGTCCGGCGGGTTGTCAGGTCATGCAGGGATGCGACCGTCACCTAAATGGCTCCGTATCGGCAAGAAGCCGCAGAACGGCGGTGACACCAACTGCTTTCATTGCGGGCAGCTGTTCTTCGTGCACCAGCCGCGTGCCGCGTGGTGGTCGTTTCGGATTGTGCCAACCCTGTCTGTAAGCGCCCAGCCGTGGCCGTTCAGCCGGCGTGGTGGTTGAATGGCAGAAAGTGATCGAGATCGCGGTGGGGCCAGCCGGCGGCGATGCGCTAGAGAGTCTGGGCGAGCCAAGCGAGCGGATCGACGCCATTCATTTTCGCGGTCTGCAGGGGTGTGGCGATCGTGGCCCATGTCTTCCCGCCACCGTCGCTGCCCGCGAACAATGCATTCTTTCTTGTAATTGTCTGGGGCCGGATTGCCCACTCGACAGCGTTGGAGTCGATGTCGAGACGGCCGTCGTGCAGGAAGCGTTCGAGCGCCTCACGGCGGCTCCTGGCTTAGCGGATTGCCTCGGCGAGTTTCGATTTGCCGGAGATGCGGCCCAGTTCCCTTTCCCAGAACGGCCAGAGCTCGGCGACGATGGAGGCCGACTGCTCCTGGCGTGCGGAACGGCGGACGTCGGGGTCCTGGCCGCGGATTTCTTCCTCGACCGCCCACAGCTCGGCCATCCGCTCGACGGTTTCGCTCGCCACATGTGAGACGCCCGACACGTGCAATTCATAGAACTTGCGTCTGAGATGCGCCCAGCAGGCCGCCAGCGTCACCGGACCACCCGCGCGCTTCGCTTCCGCGAGCCGGTTATAGGCGCCCCATCCGTCGACCTGGAGCAATCCGGTGTAGCCGCAGAGATGGCGCTCCACGCTCTCGCTACCGCGGCTATCCTCGAAGCGGTAGGCGACCATGGGCGGTGCCGTGCCGAAGGTTCGATCGTCCCGCGCATAGGTCCATAGCCAAGGCCGTCTCCGTCTTGCCGGAGCCCGGCGACAATGTCGGCAGCGTCGTCTCGTCGGCATAGACCCGTTCGCCCTCCTTGATTAGCGCCAGGATGCGAGCGGCGAGCGGGGCGAGAAGGAAGCCGACATGGCCCATCCAGTTGGCCATGGAGTTGCGGCTGATCTCGACGCCGTCGCGGGCATAGATGCCCTCCTGGCGCTAGAGCGGCGGGCCATCGGCATATTTGGAGACGGCGACATGGGCGAGCAGCGCTTCGCTCGGCACACCGGCTTCGACGAGGTGACCCGGCCCCGGCGCCTGGCTGACGCCCTCCTTGCTCTGCGCGCAGCCATGTTTGGGGCGACGGGTGACGATGACGCGGAACTTCGCCGGCGTCACGTCGAGCCGCTCGGAGACGTCTTCGCCGATCCTGACCGGTTGGCAAGCGCCGCAGGCGCAGGGGAAGATCTCAGGCTCGATGACGATCTCGACGCGCTCCAGATGCGCCGGGAACGCCTTGCGCGGGCGGCTCGCACGTCGCCGCTCGCCTGTCGACCTTGCCGCCTCGAGTTCGGCCTCGATCGCGCCAAGCCCGGTCTGGACCTCGGCGAAGGCGAAGGCCTGCTGGTCGGCATCGAGCTTCTCGGAACTACGGCCGAAACGGGCGCGCTCCAACTGCTTGATGATCACATGAAGATTGGCGATCCGCTCTTCGGCGCGCGCGTCGCCATCTGGACGATCTCGGCCTTGAGTTCCGCCGTTTCGCCCCGGAGTTGTCCCGCCTCGGTCTGCAGTTCGGCCTTTTCCGACGCTAATGGCGACGAGCATCGCCTTGAGCGTGTCGACGTCGTCGGGAAGGGCCGAAGCGCTATTCGTGATAGGCCCACAGAAGCATATTCGACCCGGTTCCGGGACTGCTTTTGTGCCGCCTGAGTCACTTCGCCACGGCCTATCCGGCAGATGTCGGGCGTCGCCTCCGCTCGGCCCGAACACGCGTCCAATCCATGCCTTCAACGAGCGCCATCAATTGCGGCGGGGCAAGCCGGATCACCCCATTCTCCACCCTTGGCCAGCGGAACTTGTCCTCGTCCAGCCGCTTGGCGAACAGGCATAGACCCGACCCGTCCCACCAGACGATCTTCACGCGGTCCGCACGCTTGGCTCGGAACACGTAAAGCGCGCCGGAGAACGGATCAGCGCCTGTGTCGCGCATCAGCGCTGCCAGAGCGTCCGGACCTTTTCTGAAGTCGACCGGCCGCGTCGCCACATAGACCTCGGCTCCGGTAGGAAGATCATGCCGATCGCAACGCACGGATCGCCTCGACCAGAAGGGTCGCTCCTATACCGCTGCCTACGCGGATCGTCGCATCGCCGATGACGATCTCCAGACCGCCCGCACGATCGGCATCCCCAGGCGCCACTTCCACTGGCGCGAAGCTCTGCGTCTGGATCTCCGGCTTTGCCGACAGGATCTCGATGGCGCCGGAGCGGATCGCCTTCCGCCGCCAGGCAAACACCTGCTGCGGGCTTACCTGGTGCGATCGCGCTACCGCCGAGACATTCGCGCCCGGCGTCATCGCCTCTCCCAGAATCCGCGCCTTTGCTTCATCCGACCAGCGACGGCGCGGTACCGCCGGGCTCGCTTCGAGACGATCGGGAACCGCCTCGATGACTGTAAATGTTCCAGGTCTTGACTTGGGTGCAGACTGCAAACAAACCTCCCGTGAGAATCATCACGAGAGTGTCGCGTCCTTCATCGGTCCGCGAAACACGGGGCCTGCTTGGCGCTTGCCCCTGTCTCGACGATTAGCCAGGCGCAACAAGCCCGCAGGGCGAGCCGTGGCGGGCTTAACACGCAGCGTCATCTGGGCGGGATTTCACTCGGCAGCTATTTCTTGGGCGATCCGTCGTCGAGGTGTTCTGTTTCGACCGCTTCCAATCCGGGACCCGTGATCACGGGTTGCGGCTCGTCGGCGGGAATCTCTGGAGTGAGCACCGTAAGATCCATTCTGGCGATCATCGACGCGGCTCTTCCCTGAGCGCCCGGTGCAGTGTCGTCTAACTCCGCGACCATCACCTTTGCTCTGTGGCCCACGCTGTCTGCACTCTTGCCGGCCGATGTTCCTTCAGCCCCGTCTGCTGCCCTGCCCACCTTCTCATTTTCGGTGGTCTGTGGTGTGTGTCGGTTCTGCACCCCAATTACCGAGATCATTGCACCCTCCGCTGTTGAAACCAAGGTGATCTTACGTGACGGCGCTGATGCGAGGCTTACCGCCATGCCAAACGCCCGCACCTTCGCAGCAGGCGCGCTCGTTGGAATGACAGTCCAGTCATCTGCCGCGGAAGGCCGGGCGATCCTGCAACACGAACGGGTCCGGCGGCATCCACTGGATCAAGTCGACCCGGCGACTGACATCACTTTCCAAACGTCTTGCCATATATCGCTTGCCATATATCGGGGGGTGCACCACATAATTGAGGGGGCTGACGAATACTGAACCGGATAATTGCAACTACGAGATGGGAACCTACAAAAAACGAGATGAATCGCCTGCGAAACTGATGGAACCGTCAGCGGGTGAGCGGCGGCGTTGGCCGCGCGAAACTCAGCCGCAGAATGAGGTTTCTCCGCCGCCCCCGCCCGTGCTCAAACCTCTGTCTTTTTCAACGCTTGATCTGGCGCCGCAATTTCAGTTTGCCGCTTGGCAGGCGCAAATGGCGCCCCTTGTTGAAGTGAAGTTGCCGGATGGCAAATCGCCGAACGATGGTTTCCCCGCCGAGCACACCGCCTGGAACCTCGGTAGCATGCTCATCGTTCAACAGCGCACGCCTCCCCATAGGTATGCGCGTTCTGCCGCAATGCTGCGGTCCAGTTCGATCGATCATTGGTACGTCGCCTTGCCACGTACGGGGCGTGCGTGGACGGAAGTCGATGGCCGCGTTACAGAAAGCCATCCGGGCAAGCTGGAGATCAGATCGCTTGGCCGCCCGTTCAGCGGGAGGACAACGGAATCCGAAGGCCTCTTCGTATATTTACCGCGTGATTTATTCGCTGAGGTAGCGGCAACCCTCGATGCAAGGAACAATTCAACTCTGTCGGGCAACTTCGCCAACCTTCTGGTCGACTATGTCGACGGCATTGAAGCAAGGTTGCGCAGCCTCACGGCTGAAGATCTGACCCGCATCGTACACGCAACACGCAGCATGATCATCGCCTGCCTCGCGCCTCCGGCGGAACATGATGCTGCAGCCGAACAATTGGCGGGCATTGCGCTGATGGAACGCGCTCGCCGATACGTGCAGCACAATCTGGGCGCAGCTGATTTGACACCGGATTCAATGTGCCGGGCCCTCGGCGTCTCACGCACCCGCCTCTATCAGTTGTTCGAACCGAGCGGCGGTGTTCTCCATTACATACAAAGTCGCCGCCTCTTTGCCGCCCATGTTGCGCTCAGTGATCCGGCGGACGGCCGGCGCATTGTCGATATAGCTGAAGCTACCGGATTCAGTTCAGCGGCCAACTTCAGCCGGGCATTCAGCAAGGAGTTCGGTTACAGTCCGCGCGAAGCGCGGAATATCGTGGTGTTTCCGCGCCCCGCCCACCCTGTTTCGTTTGCCGAAAACGAGAAAACCTCTTCCTTCGAGGGTTGGCTCAAGACGCTTGGAAGCTGAGTACAGGTCGGAGATGGTTGAGATCCACTAGAGCGCCAGAGAGGACTCTCAGGCGCGTTGCTCGCCTTGTTCGCGACAACTATGTGAATAGGATTGAAGAATGACACCGCGCGACAATCGCCTATACCCTTCCCACCTATCAGCAACCTAAAGTTGCGTAGCCAACCGGAGACAGCACAAAAGCGACGCACTAACAGCGAAACGTATCCCCGGATAAATTTCTGGACGCGAAGCTAACGACAATTTTCGGCCTGGTCAGTAGATGTTGCAACGTGGCTTGGCGGGGGGCACAGGCGGCAGACTTCCAAGAAGTAGGTTTCGGCATGACTGCGCCATCAATCCAGCATCTCCGGCGCCTCCGCGCTTGCCGCAAGGGGGCTGCCATTGAGTAAGCGTGACAAGGGCGGCCGGTTGGAATTCATTCCGCCGCAAATCCCCACATTGGTCGAGCAGCCGCCCGAAGATGACGGGTGGGTTCACGAGGTCCAGTTCGACGGCTACCGGACGCAGATCATCATCGATCAAGGCGGCGTGCGTCTCTACAGCAGGAATGGCCATGACTGGACCACAAAATACTGGCCGATCGCGCTGGCAGTCGAGCTGCCATGCAGGGCTGCGATTCTCGACGGCGAGGTCATCGTAACCGACGAGCGGGGCGCTCCCGACTCCCCTGCGCTGGAAGCCGCGATCTGGAACGAGCCGAGCCGGCTGGTGTTCGTTTCCTACGACATCCTCCATCTCGACGGCCGCGATCTTTGTCCTTTGCCCCTAATCGAGCGCAAGCAGCTCCTGTGGCAACTGGTTGAGCCTGGTGCGGGCAAGGTCCGGTTCAGCGAGCATTTCGAGGGTGATGCGCTGGCAATCTTTCGCGCCGTCGAGAAGATGGGTCTTGAGGGCATCATCTCGAAGCGCGCCGACAGCCGCTACAAGAGCGGCCCGTCCAAGGCATGGCTGAAAGCCAAAATTGCTTCGAGGGAGCCAACCTTGACGTGCTGAGCGTCGTTCGCAAGTCGGGCACGGCGCCAACGGCTCTGATGGCCACGCATCACGGCGAAAGGCGGGACTTCAGCAGTGCGGTGAACGCCTTGAGGGCCGGCACTCGCCGGCTAAAGCAGCCGCTGGCGCGGGCGGCAGTGGCTAAGTGAACACCACTGCGCGGATCTCCGGAAAACACAAGGAAAGCAGCAAGAGAGCCAGCGCCGCTGCGGAGCAGATTGGCGAAAGCCCCCGGGCGAAGATGTATGTGTCATTGCAGAAGACGCCGAAGGCAGTGGCGACGCATGTCCGATTAGGCCGCAGACTCATAACTTTTCAACCAGATGCGAACCGACGCGAGTTTGATTGCTGCGAGGAAGTTTAGCGGGTCTCTGTCGTAGCGCGTTGCGATGCCTCTGAAGTGTTTGAGTTTGTTGAAGTATCGCTCGATGAGATTGCGCTGCTTGTAGACCCATGCGCTGAAGGGGAAGCTGCCGGTTCGGGTTTTCTTCGGCGGGATGTTTGCCCATGCGCCTCGCTGCGCCGCCAGGTCGCGAATGACGTTGCTGTCGTAGGCGCGATCTGCGAGCAGGATCGCATCGGGCTGAAGGACGTCGAGCATGGCGACTGCGGGTTTGCCGTCATGTGCCTGCCCTGCGGTCAGGACGAGATCGACCGGTCGGCCTTCGGCATCGACGAGCGCGTGGATCTTGGTCGTGAGCCCGCCGCGGGAACGTCCCATGCAACCATCGTCATCGCCCCCTTTTTTGCCGTGGCCGCATGTTGATGAACGCGGACACAGGAGGAGTCGATCATGATGATCTCGCCGTCGAAAGCCTTGGAAACCGCAGCGAGCAGCCGATCCCAGACCCCGGCTTTGCGCCATCGCACGAACCGGTTGTAGCATGTGGTGTAGGGGCCATATCGATCCGGCACATCCGCCCAGGGCGATCCGGTCCGGAAACGCCAAAGAATGCCGTTCAGAACCTTGCGGTCGTCAACGCGCGCCACGCCGCGAACCTTGTTCGGCAGATGAGGCTGGATCACACTCCATTCAAAGTCACTCAGTTCGTAACGGCGCATTCAGGCCTCCAAAAGAAGCCTTGAATCAGAACTCGTCACAAAGCGGTACCTCAATTTATGAGTTTGCGGCCTAGTTTTGACGTAGTTCCAGCATCCGGTTGAAGAGGGCGGCTCTCAGCGGCCGTCGGGCGTCCTGAGACCGAACCACTTGTCCTTGACGGCCTTATAGTGCTCTTCGGGCTTGTATTCGGCAACGTTGAGCCCGAGCCGGCGGACGGAAAGGTCACCGGCGCCCGACAGGATGGCGTAGCTCGCCACCACCAGGTCGCGTTCGGAATTGGCGACTGCGATCTGGGCGTCGATGACATCGGCCTGCGCGTCGAGCACGTCGAGCGTAGTGCGCTGGCCGACATTGCGCTCTTCGATGACGCCGCTGAGCGCGAGTTCGGCCGCCGTTACGGCTTCGCGCGTCGCGGCAAGCGTTTCCTGCGCGGCGACGTATTGCGTCCACGCCGACGTCACCGCCGCCCGCACCTGGTCGCGCTGCACATCCACCTCGATGCGCGCCTGGCCGAGCGATTCCTTCGACTGGCGCACCTGCGCCGAGGTCCTGCCGCCCTGGTAGATCGGCACCGTCAGCGTCGCGCCGATGCTGGCGTTGTTTCCCCATTCCTCGGTAACGGAGGGACCGCCGCCAACGCCGGGAAGTATACTCTGCTCCACCGCGTGCCGCTCGGTGTAGGTCCGCGCGAAACCAGCCTGCGCTGAAATCTGGGGCAGCAACTGGCCCTCGGCCGATTTTACGGTAAAGCCCGCCGCATCGACCAGATGCTCTGTCGCCATGATGGCCGGATGCCGGCTTGAAGCGACGCCGACCGCCTGATCGAGACTTGCGGGAAGAAGCTTGGCCAGCGGCGACGCGGCTTGCAACTGGCCCGGCTCCTCGCCGACGATCTGGCGATAGATCGCGGCGCTGGAACGTGCCTGTGCGTGCGCCGCAGCGACCTGGGCGACAGCGGCCGAGCGGCTGGCATCGGCCTGGGCCACGTCGGTGCGGGTGCCCTCGCCCACCTCGAAGCGCGAGCGCGCGGCGCGCGCCTGTTCGGACAGGAACTCCAGGTTGCGCTCCAGGAGCACCGCCACCTGGCGGTCGCGAATCACATCCATATAGGCGCTGGCCGCATTGAACAGGATGTTCTGCTCGGTATTGCGCAGGCTTTCATTGGAAGCGAAGACGCGCGATTCGGCCGCGGCGACATTGTTCTTGGTCTGGAAACCGTCGAACAGCGTTTGACGTATCTCGACGCCGAACGAACCCGTGGTGAGCCTTGTGCCCGACTGCGAGGCGTAATTGATGCTCGACACCCCGTTTATCGTCGGCCGATAGCCGGATTTTGCAATCGCCACGCCCTCGTCGGTCACCCGGACGCCGGCGCGTGCCGAATTGAGAGTCGAATTGAGCTGATAGGCCTTGGTGAGCGCGCCGAAGATGGTTTCGGCGGATGCGGTCAGCGGAGAAAGCGCTGCCGCTGAAACAAGAACGGCGGCAACGATCCCCCTGCGCATAAAAGACACCACTCAATCCCTCATTCATTCAAGCGACAGTCGGTCCCCCTGACCCACTGCTTTGATGTCTTATTAAGCCCTCTGCATTGCGGTCGAGCCGGGCCGCCATTAACCAACAAATTTGACCGCCGGCGTTCGAGGCACGCCCCTATTTGGGAGTCTACGGACCGGCAAGAAAACTGATGATTGGCACGCGCTACACACCGCTACATATTTATGGTTAACAACATCTGAATGTCCATGGCTGTTTAACCTTTGGTACCCCTTGCCACGCCTATAACTTTGCTGACGGTTCGAACGTTGTGCAGGGAATTCCACGTCGTCGCCCTCTGGCGTTGATACCGTGCCCAGGCGTCGTTCGATCCTGTCTGACGGCGATCACATCACAGCGATGATCGTCGAATGGTCGACCCTGGCGCGGCGCACCGACATCATCTGCTCTAGCGGACCGGCGCCTTCTCCCGCTACAGGTCGGTCAAGAAAGGCTCGAGTAGTGTCCGGAGCTTTGGAATGGCCGTATTGCCCGTCACCGCCCGCGTCTCCTCGCTCGCGGTAGGCGCCGCGGCTCGGGACAGCGCGGCGATCTTCGGTAACAACGCTCTCATCTGGGACGCTACGCCGCGGGCTGGGCGTCCGGCGCGAGCGAAGGTACGACGGTTCTTAGCAAGCTTCAACGGATCCCTACTCGAGTGCCATTCAATGGGCCGTAAACGGCTGCGACGCGCACGCAAGAGCATGATCAGTACACGTTCCAGACTTTCGAGGTATTCAGGAGACATGATCTTGGTTGGAGGGTCTTTGGCGCAGTGCGGGGGAGCAGTTGACATTCCGAATATAAGACAGTCACATGCTGAATCTAGAGCATCGGACGTTCACGAAAACGCCATATCTTTGAGCGCCGAGGCGAGCTCGGGCATCGAAATGAGTCTTGAAAATGCGTCGGTTCATGGGATGGCATTCGAGGTGAACTCGGTGGTCGGAGACGATCATGCGGGCTTGCCGCGGCGGGAGATCAGCTCCGTCAGTTCACAGCGACACGACGCCTGCCGGCATCAAGCCTATCGCCAGCGCTATTGCCGAAGCTTTGGATCAATGTTTTGCTGTTCACCACGTATTTGGGTCGGACTCATAGCCAATAGCTGACGGTTGCGGCGATGCAGACGGCGGCGAGGAAATTCTGCGCGAGACGGTCGTAGCGGGTGGCGATCCGCCTGACGTCCTTGAGGCGGCAGAACATGCGCTCGATAGCGTTGCGATCCCGGTAGAGGTAGGGTGAGAAGCAATTCTTCCACTTCCTGTTGACCTTGGGCGGAATGTTGGCGAAAGCGCCCCTACCGCTGACTTGCTGGCGAATGGCGTTGCTATCATAGCCCTTGTCGCCATGCAGGACCGGCGCTGGCGGCATCTGCTCGATGAGGGCTTCCCCCGCCGTGCAGTCGGCAACCTGGCCGCCGGTCAACAGGAACGCGACGGGTCGGCACAGGCCATCGGTCAATGCGTGGATCTTGGTGGTGCGTCCGCCGCGTGATCTGCCGATCGCCTGATTTCGCTCCCCCTTTTTCCGCCGCTGCACAGCGGTGCGCACGAACGGCCGAAGAATCGATCAGGAGCTGAGCTGGTGGTCCGCCCGCATTGGCGAGCGCATGGAAGATCGCACTCCATACGCCCTTGGCTGACCAGCGCTGGAACCGGTTCTAGATCAATGGCAGCCCTTGCGGCAAACAGCGTGTCAGGTGCAGGAGAGCAACCATTGAGTGAGCGGGTCCATTGCCGGGACCCTTCCATCGAGGAATGCCGAAGCACGTGTCGGTTTGATCGCCAAGGTGATTAGCTTTTAGGGTGCCGAGGGAGGTGTTTCGTCTTGCGGTACTCAACGCACTTGCGAAAGACTGGCGGAGGGACAAATATCTTCCTGATGCAAAAGCCGGTGCGCGCTACTTGGTTGTCAGTGCGGGGTTCGGTGCTAGCAACCGCCAATCCAATAGTCGCGACCGGAACCGCGCCCGTAACCTTGTGTCCATCGCGATCGAATATCTTCCTCGCCTGTAGGCAATACGCGATCGACCGGGCGGAGAACCGTGTCTCCCTGTGGCCCGCGCGGTATTTCATCACAGAGGTGCAAAGGTCCCCGCCAGCCAGCCGGTGCGCCTCAGCCAGGTATCGGACCCCGAGTGCAATGTTGATGGCGGGATCCGCAAGTTGGTCGGAATCGCCGTGGAAGCCGAGCATCCGCGCCGTTGAGGGCATCACCTGCATCAGACCGATCTCTCCAGCCTTTCCTTTGGCTCCGGGGTTGAAGCCGCTTTCTATCTCCATGACGGCGGTAGCGAATTGCGGCGGCAGCCCTAACTGCTTTGCTTCACAGGTGGCAAGTTCGCGAAAGCCATTCGCATCGCCCGCTTTGCCTGCGCAAGACCATGCCAGTGCAGGCGCGACCGCGTCATCCACGGGCTTAGCAGTGACCGTTCCGGCAACAGCCATCAAGCAGGCGAGCCATAGCGCGCCTCTCGCCATCCAGCGGTTTGGTAAGGCAGAAGTATTCACAAGCCAAGAAGTCATGAATTGCCCCCAACTGCTGCAGTGTTACATCGCAGGGAATGTTACACAAGGCCGCCTCAGAATAAAGTTCTGGTTAACTCGTCCGTCACGTTCCGGTCCATGCGAATCGATACGGAGCTTCGCCTGCGACGCGAGGTACGCCGAAAGACAGCGATGGTCCGGCATCATTCCAGTAGATGAGGTCACTGCGATCTTTTTGATGCAGGCTCATAGAGCCCGAGAATCAGCGCGCACTCGTGAGCGCGATACTTTCCAGCGACCATCAATTGATAGTAATCGTCCCGCATGTGCTCTGGAAGACGAAATCCACGCCGAAACGCCGCCGCGTCCTTCGGGGTTCGAGTGCAACCGAGATTGCTGGCGCTGACTTTTAAACTTGCCAGAGAGCACCCGATCTTGGCCGCAATATCTTTCAGCGGTTCATTGTTAACGTATCCGTCAAGAATGATCTTGCGCCGTGTTTCACTCTTGATTTTTGCTTTCATTTCACGACCCTCTCTGAGATCCGCATTCACAACAAGCGATTTTATACGAACTAATTCGAAGAGTGTCGTTAGCTTTGCGTCCAGAAATTTATCTGGAAATGCAATCCTTACGGGATTCAGCGTAATTCCTGACTCCAGTCGAACCCGGTTCCCCCAACCGCTGGCAGGGTTGTGACTGCAGTTCACCGAAACGGATTCAGGCGCGCTGGACACGCGGGGAAGAAGAAAGTCAGCACCGCTTTGCGCGTCGGCGCAACCATCGAGGTGCCTAATAGCAGGTCCCCATGTCAGCTTGCCGGCCTCGCTGCCAGTCAGCTGCGGTATTGCGCCCCCAGGCTCTTCAATCCCAGCACCGAGTTGTCGCCCATCACCTGCTCGACAGACCGGATTTCCAGCCATTCGACCACGGCAGGGCAGTAGTAGCTGCCATGCCCCGGCCTAGGTCTGTTTCTCTGATCAGGACGGGAGCAGGCCGGTTTCGGTCGCCTGGGTTGGCCACCTCCTCTGCGGACGCGAGCTACGTGTCGAGGTATCGGAGGCTTCTCTTAAAAGTTCAATCGCTGAGGCTGGCACAAACGAGGCTTCAACGTCGCCCTTCGACGGAACTTAACGATGCGTGAACCGAGGTTTCTTCTTTAGAAGCATGCGCGCAACCACTCGCATTCGAATAAATGATTTGTGGCGGCGGTGAAACCATCTCCGGCTGCGAGCGTTCCTTTGAAAAGGATACCAAATGGACCCCGCAACGACCGCCATCATGGTACTGCTGTCCTGTTCACCGGATATGCTGTTTTGCCGGAAAGTCTCTCAACCGGCTGCCACGTTTCCATCGGGCGCCGTGTGTGAGGCAATGCTGCCAGTCGAAATTCAACGTTTGGCAGGCGAAAACCGCATAATCGGTGGATGTCAGCTCGTGGAGGCAGCCGATGATCGGGTTCAATGGGCAAGGCTGCCTGACTCGACGCTTATGACAGCGATCGGCCGGGCAGATTTGACCTCTTCATCGCAGATCGAGATAGACGAAACACCAACTGCGTCATTCAACACATCAAGCGATGCACGCCAGACCAGCTTCCATTCACAGCGGAAATCGCCTCGAAGCGACAAGGAATTTGTCACGGTGCAGGTCACACGGATGAGCGGAGGCACGCCCACTACGACCTCCTATCTTGTCGAACGCTCAGAGTAGACGGGGCAGCAGGACGAGATATCGACGAAGTCGCCTATAGCAGGCTTTTACAACGCGGGGCCGTTCGGGGCTTTGGTGCTCCGTTGCGTTTCGTGGCGTTTGGCAAATAGCTGACAAGCGGGCCCCACTGATTTCGGCGAGTGCCGACCGTTGGTTCGCGTGTACAGACAAAATTGATCGCGAGGTAGGCGTGGTTCTGCGAGCCCTTAGCTCTAATCACTACGACGGGAACCTCGCCGGGCGAACGAGTCAAGGCCACCACGGCTGAGCTGTTGTAGAAAATATATCGACGACGCCGGAGAATGCTGGAACATTCGGTTCTTCGGCTACCGGTGCAGGAACCGCTTGTATTCGACGCCGTCGAAAACCATCGTTTTGGTGTCCGGCGCCGACATCTTTCGTTGCGTCCCGTCGGTACATAAAAACAAGGGCCATTCATGCATTTCACATTCGAATTCCGTAAACCAGTTGCCGAGGCTGTTACCTCGAACGACCTGAAATGTTCGGTTGTCCTTACGCCGTACAAAGTCCCCACTTGCTGCAAACCAAATCCATGAATCGACTTCAAGGGACTCGTCACTCGACTTAAGACGACCGGTTGGATTTCCAGCCGCGTTCACTGTTCGTTGCTCCTTCATTGCTGCGGCATACCTGACGATCACCGCAAGATCGAACCCCGCCATATCGGAATGGTTCGAGAACAAGCTCCCAACGCCATTGGTTAGCAAGTGATCGGCTGGCCCTTCAGCGCGAGCAGCGAGCACGGCAAACAATACGAATGCGACTATCGACGCGGCTCGCAATCAGACCTCCCGACCCAACGTTATTGTCTGGCAAAGTCGAGCAAAGGTACAGTGGGCAAAACGTTGGACTTCTCGCAAAGCGTTGCACCCAGAACGCATATCTCGGGGAAAGGTCGAATGCAGCCCCCTCGCGCAAATTGATCCACGTCGCCCGAATCGACCATCCGGGCCTCTAGCAGCACAAGCTCCGTGACACTAGGACGCGTATCGTGCGGCGTCACGATTGCCGAGAAATTAAATGATATCTTCAACAGGCATCCAGAGCAGGACTGCTCCAGTTCAACCTTCGAAGGCTTAAAGATTGGCGATGCCGCAAGATATTCAACAAAGGGTAAGACTTCAGAACTCAGAAAACATCGGCGAATAAGAAAACACCGCAGCTGCCGGCCTCCGACCTCGACGACTTACACCCAAAATCCGCGGACAGGTTGCATCGTCAATCTCGCATAACGTCGAATTTAATGCGCCTTTTACGCTGCAGGTACCGGTCGAGACACCTCTGGAAACAGAGTTAGCGTTCGGCATTTCGGATCGGCCGCAAAAGCACACGTCAAAACCTCCTGAGCGGGTCGGAACGCTGATTAAACGTGGCAATAGCGCAATTCACCGGAAATTAACGGGAGTCGGTCTAACCTCCGGAAAGTTGGGGGGTGAAACATGCTGCGCCACCGTGGACTGTTGCTGATAGCTTTTCCGACATTGCTGTTGATGCTTGTCGCGGCCGAGCGCTCGTCGACATACCTGCTCGGCATCTATCCGTCAGAGCCTACCATGTGGCAGATCTGGCTCGAGTTGCGCCCTCAGATGCGGCTTATTTCCGACCAACTGGATGTTGTCACGGGATATTCACTCTCACTTCAGGCTCTGCTTCTCTTGCTGGCGGGTACGGCGGTCGTATTCGCGCTTAAACTCCGCAAGTCCGCGGTGGTGCTTTTTCTTGCAAATCACCTTGCGCTTCTGGCAACGGCGATCGGGACCGTTCTTGCAGCTGGAGCCCGTGTCGCTGGCCCCGGGCTTGCCTATTCCAGTATCGATAACTCTGCCGTGATAGCGGGGCTACCTTTTACGTGGCTGCAGTTCGCAGTGCTGATAGCTGGAACAGGTTGCTGCGCATTCTGCCATTACGTTTATCTTGCCGAAGCGCGGCACAGAAGTTCTGCGCTTTCCGTGCGCATTGCGGAACTGCAACGAAATTTTTGAGATCGGCTAACGCCGATGGACGGAAATCTACACCAGCCGGAGATCAAACCGGCGGCCGCAGTGCTTGCTGCCGCCTATTGAATTTTACGATACAGGACCTTGCCGTCAGGCGTTTCCACACGCTGGTATGCCGGGCTGACGGTCGGGGCAGACTTTCTTGTGGTGCGTTTTCGCGGGGGCGGCATCTCTGCTAGATCTGGTTCTGCCGCAGCTTCAATTTCGATCTCGGGTTCGGCGGGCGGAAGGTCGATAGCCGGTCCGGCATCCTCGAGTGAAATTACTCTTTCGCCGGCACTATTTTCGGCGTCCAACCTCGTCGTCAATCGGCCGAGCCCGTCATGGATCTCGCCCAACCTTCCAGGCAAAACGCTGTTTAATTTGTCGAATTGCCCCTGAAGTCCCGTGTTGACGAGATCAAGCCTGCCGATCAGCCGCTTTTCAAACGACGACAGTTCGTCCAGCTGCCTCTGAACAAGCCTCACCTGACCGCTCGCTCTGTAGAGATAGATCGCGGCGGCGAGGTTCATGAGAGTGATCACGACCGCCGAGACAGCCAGGAAGGTGACGATCCGCATTCCTCCGCCATCGCTTCCGGCGTTGCGCCTTTCGCCCTCGATTAGCGGTGCGGGAGGCATATCGCGGATCGTTGTCATTCCACCACCACCTTGGCGCCGATCGCAACCCGCCTGAAAAGATCGACAATATCCGTATTGGTCAACCGGAAACATCCCGAAGTGCCGTCGAATCCGACACCTTTAGGATCATTGGTGCCGTGTATCCGGTAGAGTGTGTCGCGGCCATTCCGGTGCAGGTAAAGCGCCCGCGCGCCGAGAGGGTTATAGGGTCCGGCCGGAACAAAGGCGGGGAGCTCTGGCTGGCGTTCACGCATTTCGGCGGGCGGCCGCCATTCGGGCCATTCCTTCTTGCCGCCGATCTTCACTGTGCCCGTCCAACCAAAGCCCTCGCGGCCCACGCTGATTTCGTAGCGAAAAGCCGCTCCTGGGCCGGTCACGAGGTACAGAGCTCGCTCGTCCTTTCGAATGATGATCGTCCCTGCCCGCTCATTAGTTGCGATCCGGACACTTTTGCGCAGGCTTGGGCCCATCGCCGGAAGCGGCGGACGAGAATAGACGCGCTGAATGCTCGTTTGCGCTTGCGCTGCGCCCGGCACACCCACAACACAGGTCGACATTGCGACCCCAACCATCAAAAGCGACTTGCAGGTTGCTCGTCTAGCGGGTTCGGCCATCAAGCCGCTCGCGATAGATCTGATTCAAATCCTTGTTGAAGCGCGCTCTGGAATGAACTTCCGAAGGAAGGAGCGCCCAGTTCAAGGCGTCGGTGAGCAATGAATTGTCAAGTGTCACCGATTTGATTTTCGGTCCCTTGAAGACCTTATCCAGTTCCTTGTTGGAGAAATGGTTTCCGAAAAGCTTGCGCTTGTGCTTGTTAGCAACCAGCGTGACACTGGCCGCATTGCCTCGTATTTCGCGAATCTTCGTGTAAAGCCGCTTGCCTTGCCGCAACGAGGCGATATTGAGTTCGAAAACCACGAATATTTCGTCACTGGTTGCCAGCACCGACCGATGCCACGGCGTTTCCAGATTGGGCAGATCTATGATCACGTCGTCGAACCTGTAAGCGACGAGATCGAGCAACCGGAATACGAAATCAGGGCCTTTCGGCTCGAAAGGTAAATTGGGACGTTCGAAGGAATAGATGGTGAAGCCGGGCTTGCGGGTAAGCTTGATAACATCCATCAATTCGACATCCAGCCGGTCGGGATGGGTGACGATGCCGTCGAGATCGAATTCGCTAAAGAGATTGAGGTAGGCGCCGCAATTAGCACTCTGGAAATCAAGGTCGACAACACAGGTTCCAGCCGCGCGCTCCGCTGACTTGCCGGCGATGAATTCAGCCGCCGACAAAGCTAGCGTAGTCGCGCCTGAACCACCGCTGGCGCCGATGAAGGTGATGATCCGGCTCTTGGTCGCCTGGCTGCCGCTGTCGTGAAAGGTCACCGCATTCAGCATGTCTTTCGCGTCAACCGGCTTTCGCAACCAGTCCGCTGCATTGATGCGAACGAGATTGCGCATCTGCTCGGGGTTCAACTCGCCGGAAACGGCTATCAGCGGCGTCGCGCCCCAAGCCGTGCGCGCGCCTGCGCGATCGCCGGGTCTGACAGGATTTCGCCGTTCCCGACATCGAGAATGATGATGCTCGGGCGCAGTTCGGGCGCGGTATGATGAAGAAACGCCTGTGCGTCAACAATGTGCACGTCGTAAATCGCCAACGCATCAAGCCTCGTGGCAACATCTCGGCTGAACTGGGGATCGGAAGAAAAACAGCTCGATCCGTTTTCGCCGCGTCGGCAGAACTCTCAGATTAGGAGCATTCATGCTGGTGGTCCATTTTTCATGTCCTCTCCAGTGACGGTGCTGAGCATGGAGGGCATGTTGATATTTGTGAAGCCGAGCAGCCCGCCGAGGAAGAAGAACTGGAAGGGCAGGGTCTGCAAGCTGACCGTGATGGTGGGCACCGCGCCGCCGGGACGGGTCTGATAGCCGAGCCCGGTGGCGGTATAGCGGATTACGATGTTCGCCGGACGCAGCCGCGGGAAGAAGTGGTACATGCCCGGGCGCTGGGTGCCTGTCCGCGCCACGCAGGTCCCGTCAACGTTCGCCGTGGCATCGCCGCAGAAGATGCGGTTGAAATTGGCAGCAGTGAAGACGCCGGCCACGCATCCTGCGCCGGCGCAGGTGCAGGCGCTGGTGGAGCCGCTGCAGGTGTAGTCGAAGTTGCCGAGAGATCGGATCTCCGGGTACAGCGTTCGGACCCGCGGACGCGATCTGCGGAGCAATCGTGTTGGAGATCGATGCGAGCCGCGCGCCCATCTGAACCGCCTTGTTCGCGGCGTTCCACTGATAGAAGGCGTAGCCGAAATCGACGAAGCCGAGCGTCAGCGTCAACAGCAGCACGATGCAGATGGTCATCTCAACCATCGTGGCGCCGTTCTCGTCCTGCCTGAAGCGCCGCAACACCGTCATCTCACCACCCGATATACCGTTCTTCGTGAGCACCGGTGAGCGTGATCGGGGAAAGCCCGAGATAGGCCAGGAGCGAGGTTCCGGCATAGGTGAAGGAGGTGTTCACCCGGACCGTGTAAACAAACGACCCGCTGCTGCGGTAGTTCTGGTAGCCGTCGGCGTCAGTCGCTACTGCGATCGTGAGATAGTCGGTATCGACGGTCACGTCGGCGGCGGCCCAGCCAGCGACCCGGGTCGCGCCTGTCCCGTTATACGTGCCGGTGGCGGCGATATTCTGAGCATAGGCGACGCAATCCAGCGCTGGATTGAAGGTCTGATTGCAGCGGGCGGCGAAACGTGCCCCATCGCGCAGCCCGGCTTCGATCAGCAGTTTCTTGTGGATCAAGTTGCCGAACTCGAACACACCGGCCGAGAGGCTGATCATCAGTGGTGTGATCAACGTCATCTCGACGAGCACCGCGCCGCGCTCGTCACGGCGAAATCTTTCGAGAATGTGCATTACGGGGAACACGACATCACCTGTAGAGCTGGACGTCGTCGCGGACGAAGTTAGTCATCGTACCGCGGCCCTCGATTCCGTCGATGTCGATGATCTCTGCCATCACTTCGTCTCCGGTCACTGCCTCGGTCAGGAAAAAGCTCGCAAAGCCGAGGGTCGGCACCTCGCCGCTCTGCCCGTTCAGCTGAGCCTGGACGGCTGGATCTGAGCACTCGAGGACGGCGGCATGGATGACGCGCCGGTCAGCATCGCCGACATTGGCATGGCAGGCCGGCGTGCCGATTTCACCCCCAGCGACGGTTCGCCGACGAGCTCCTCCGCAATCTCATATTTGTAGAGGTCATACCGGCTCGGGGGGTGACGTTCGAGTAGGCGTTATCCTCTTCGTCGACGAAGCCGGCCATGTCATCGGCACTGTAGCCGTTGGCGGCGAGATAGCCTTCGTAATCCCACATGCCGTTGCCGATCTGGCCGGTAAAGGCTGTGTCGCGGGTCAGTGATCGAAACTGCGTCTGATCCGTCGCCAGTTCCATATCGCAAGGGTCGGTGCCCGGATTTGGTCCCTTCGGCTTGTATTGAAAACCCTTCCGGATGTTCGGTGCTGGCGGCGGGGTGCCGGCGTTGCCTTTGGGAAAGTGCGGCCCGTAAATGTCGAACCGGGTGTTGAAGCCCGCCTTGACTTTCTCGGTCAGGTTGCCCGTCTGTGTGTAGACGAGCCGCCGGGAAACGCATTCCGGCAACTGTCCCCAGGCGATGTCGTCCGCCAGTTCGCCCTCGCCGTAGCCGTGCGCGTCTTCCGGCCGCAGGAAGCCGAAATTGCCTGGGCCCCATGACTCACCGCTGATCACCATCTTGATGCTCTTGCGGTAGAAATTGCCGTCGTTTACCACCTCGTGGAAGCTTTCGCCCGGGAAGGGGTTGCAGATGAACATCGGCGTCATTTCGCAAACCACGGCGCCGGCATTTCCGGCAACCGCCCTGGCCCCGATTTGCATGGAATTGTCAGCGGCGTTTCCGGTCAGAAATGAAGCGGGGAATATCGCATCGAACCCGGTCGAGTCGGCAACCACCTCAATATAGTAAGCCTCCTCGGGCAGGATGGTGATATTGGCTGCGGCTATCGGCGTGGCGTCATCGGCCGGAAGGCTCTTGAGGAAACGCCAGGTGATATCGGCCGCCGATGTCATCAGGTGCTTAGTGCCTGTATCTGAAAAGCGGTGGGTGTTGTCGACCAGGAACTCCAGCGCCCTTTCAGCCCGGTCTATCGCATCGGGCCTGCCGTCAAGTTCTGCCGCGCCGGCCATCGCAAAGCTGTCAGCGGCCTTCTGCAGATCGTTGTGGAGATTGTTCACCCGGCTCATGTCGATCGCGAGCAGGGCGAAGCCGATGATCACCGGAAGCATGACGGATACAAGGATGAGCGCTGCGCCGCGCTCGTCGCGCCAGAAGCGACGCCTCAGATTTGATAAGGTTCCCATCTCTCGCTTCCCCGAAAAGATCCGTTCCTTTTTTCCTCGTGGCCTCGACCGCATCGAAATCTTTAGAATCTATTGCGCCGGCGTTGCGACATTCACCGTGACATTCTGCGGCGGAGCAGCGCCCGGCTGATGGGCGGTCCGGTACAGGATTACGGCATCCGCCGCCCGCTGGCCGTCGGTAGGGATAGCCGTGTTTTCAGCGGCCGGATTGAACGGATCGTCAGTGTGCAGCAGCATGTTGTGCTTGTGCGCATCGCCAGCGGCCAGCGTCACCGTGTCGTAGTGGTTGAGGTAGTCGGCGCATCCCGACAGCATCGCTGCCGCCGCGAGCGACATGCCGAAGAGAGCGAGCCTATTTCTTCTTGACATAGACCATCTTGTCCTTGCTGCCGACATCGAGCATGTGGCCGTAGGGGCCGACGACGCCTTTGCCGAGTTCATATGTGCGGATCATATCCTTGGTGACCTCGAGCTGGCCGAGCAGGAAGAATTCAGGATCGTTGGCGGGGCGCGTCTTGTCGAGAGGGGTCGCCACCTGCTGGCCGGGACTGCTTGGGCGCACCAGCCTGGGCGTTACGATGATGACCAGATCGGTTTCATTCTTGATGTAGCTCGACGAGCGGAACAAGGCACCCAGAATTGGCACCTGCCCAAGCCAGGGCACCTGGCTCTGGAGCTTGCGGTTGTTGGATTGCAGCAGGCCAGCGATGGCGAAACTCTGGCCGTCGCGGAGTTCGACGACAGTCGAGGCCTTGCGTGTGATGAAGGCCGGAATTTCGATATCCGCGGTACGGATCGTGGTAGTCGGATCGACCTCGCTGACTTCCGGGTTCAGGCGCAAATTGATCTTGCTGTCCTCGAGCACGATCGGCGTGAAATTCAGCTTCACGCCATATTCCTTGAACTCGATGGTTATCTCGTCGTCTTCCCGCGCCACCGGTATGGGCACCTCTCCACCGGCGAGGAAGGAAGCCGTTTCGCCCGAAAGCGTCGTGAGATTGGGTTCCGCGAGGCGGCGAGCAAGGCGTTTGTCCTCAAGCGCCCAGAATCAGGATATCCACATCGATTCCAGCATCGATGACTCTTGCAATAAGCGACGCAAACGGGGCATTGCCTGTTGCGAAAAGCGTCCCGGCAAATAGCGGTCCCGAAACAAGACCCTTGTCAGAACCTTCACTTGCAGCCCGCATCGAAATACCCAGCTCCCGCCCGGCGTTGCGCGACACTTCAAGCACGCGAACTTCGAGGTTGACCTGCTGGCTGTCTTCCACCTCGACGGAATTGATGACCGTATCGGGCCCGTATTGCTGCGCAACTTCGAGAATCTTGGCGAGCGTCGCGCCGTCCTTGACGCGGCCGCCCAGCCTCACCTTGCCGTTGACGGAGCCGATCGTGACGCGGGATTTCGGCGCCACCTGCCTGATCGCCAACGCCATGTCGTCGACATCGACGCCGACTTCCACCTCGATGACGCCGAGCGAGCGGCGGTCGGCGGAAAACAAATTGACCGAGGTCGTGCCCGTGCCCTTCGCGATTATGTAAAGGGTGCGATCGGTCATCGGCTGAGCGTCGGCTATCTTGTTGTCGGCGATCACGATGTCGCCAAGATTCTCATTGACCTCGATGGTCAGCGATTGGGAGATCGGGATGAACACGCGGTGGACGCGCGCGCCGCCGCTCACATCGATCCGGCGATCGGCCGCGGATGCGGTTCCGGCCACATATGAACGCGGCAAGCCACAAGACAGCACCCGCCACGCACTTTACGCTTGCAACCGACATCCAGTCCCACCCCTCGTATTCGGCCCGCGATAGTCTGACCAGGAGCCGCATGCATCCGGCCGGTCAGTTGTAATGCGGCACGTCGTATTCTTCGCGCTCCATCCCGCGATACACACCCACGGTAGCACGCACCGGCTTCTTCGGCTCGATAAATTTGACCACTTCCTTGACAACTTCGACTTGCTGTGGCGCAGGCGCAACGACGACCGGTTCCTTGACCTTTTTCAACTGGTCTTCGACGGAGCCGAGGCGGTCGCCGACGTTTTCCACGGCCTGGCGCACGCCGTTGAGCTGATCCTCGGCGCGCTTGCGCTCGGCCGCGCGTTCGGCTTCCAGCTGCGCAAGCCTGGCAATCTCCGCCTGCTTGGCGGCAACGCTCTCGGGCGATTCTCCGACGAGATCGGTCGCCGTCACGCGTTGGGTCACCTCGCCCTCGTCGGACGCCACCTCGCGCAGCGCCAGCGACAGTTGTCCGAGGTCGGCGGCGAGCGTCAGCTTCTGGGCGTCCTTGGTGGCGACTTCCAGCGTCACCGCCTTAACGACGGTGGGATTTTCATTACTCTCGTCGGCAACCTGGTCGACCGCGAGCACCTTCACGCTCTGCAACAGAACGTCGACATAACCCTGGTCCTCGCTACTCACATTTCTGATGTTGCGGGTCAGCAGAACATCCACCCGGTCGCCCGGAAACACGAAGCCGGCGACGCCGAGCACGTCGTTGACGCGAATAGAGACGGCTTTCATGCCCTCGGCCAGAACGGCGGAGAGCGTGGCGCGCTGGCCCGGACCGGTGATCTTGCTCGCCAATACAGGTTCGTTGGCGCTGATGGCGGTCAACACCTGCCGGCTGCCCTCGCCCCCGAGAAGTTCTGTGCGGGTCTTGAAGGCGCCGGTCGGAATGTTGGCGGTCGGCCAGGCGATCTCGCGCAGCTTGTCTTCGGTCAGCGTGTCGCCGAACTTAAGCGCCATGCTTGCGACGACGATGGTGTCCTGCGGCACCTCCGCGCCCTTGGCCAGTGCGTTGCGCTGGCCGGCCAGCCACATATTGGCAAGAACGACGGCGACGACGCCGAAGACGCCGGCGAGAAGAATCATGATGATCGTATTTGCGCGCATGGCCCACCCACCTGGCGTCTTTCATGCCTTCGCACGAAACGCCGCCCCAGAGAAATTCAGGCCCGGGGCTACCCGGGCCTGAATAGTCGAAAGATCACAGCGCAGTAGCGAGATCGCCCCACCTTGCAGTCACCCAAGCTGCAACGATGACGATCGAGGCGATAACCGCCACCGTGATCATCCCGATCAAGATCGTGTACTCGACCATCGCCGCGCCGTCTTCGTCGGCAATGAATTTTGCAAGAAGGTTTTTCACTAGATCACTTCCCTCTTCAAGCCGGCCGTCTTAGAGCGCCGTCGCGAGTGAGCCCCACCTGGCAGTCACCCAGGCTGCAACGATGACAATCGACGCGATCACCGCCACGGTGATCATTCCGATCAGGATCGTGTATTCGACCATGGCAGCGCCGTTTTCGTCGTCGCGGAACTGCCGGGCCATTGTCATGAGCTTTTTCATGCAAATTTCTCCCAATGGAGGTTTCTAACCCGACGAGACGAGCAAGGAATGAACCCCATACCCAAGCATCCCCCGTCGCCGCAATCCTATGACGGCCAAAAACAGAGTCAATCCGTTTAACGATTTCTTAACCTACCAATACCTGAAAGCACCGGAAGCGAAGTTTTTCCAAAAAGAACAAACCAATGAATTGCTTAAGCTTTTACCCACCTTAACCATTCGTTCACAAATCGGTAGAACGATCCGTCAACAGGGCAACTTGGATAAGCTCCATATGCAGCTTTGTCCTACTAATTCGTCCGAAAGGCTGAAAACTCACACAAGGCTTACAACTCTAAATTGTCAATCGTGTTAGATATATCGAGCGTATATCTGGAGATATATACCGACCAGCAACCGCTTCCTTAACTGTAATTTTCTTGCCCGCTTGCGCCCGGGTGGGTTAGCAAATAGTTTACGACTGGGGTTGGAGTTTTGTTATGGGGGGCAATCGCCTTCGACTTATCGTCGCCATTGGGATGGTGACTGTCATTTTCGCGGTCGTTGACGGTCTGTGGCTGCAGCATTCCACGGTATCGCTGGACTCACGCAATTTTGAGGAACTCGCTAAAACCGCGCTGATCGTTTCGGCGTTGCTGATGATGGCGAAGGGCGTAACCTGGCGGCTTCGAGGGGATCCATCTCCTACGGCTAAGTTTATTCGCCATGCCGCCGCAGGGTTGCATGTGCTGCTATCGACCGCCGTACTCTTTGTGCCGCTTGCGGTCGTCACCACGATATTCATGTATCTGGCTTCGGCTACCGAACGACCATTGGTGGATGCGTATCTCGCCACTCGCGATGCCGCCCTGGGCTTCGACTGGTTGTCATTTCTCGAAGCCGCGAACAAATCGCCGCTCCTTTCCGGAGCTATGACATTCGCTTATCACTCTCTCGGCCCCCAAGTGGTGCTGCTGTTCCTGCTGCTGTGTTTTTGTCAGCGCGAGGAACGAATGCTCGAGTTCGTCGCACTGCTCGCCATATTCTCGCTGTCTGCCGCTTTAGGGATGATCTTTTACCCGGCGGTCGGCGCATATGCATATTTCCAACCGCCGCCGGAGCTTTACAGCAACTTCTCCGCAACGCCGGGTATGTGGCACTACGCCGAACTGGAATACCTGCGATCGGGAGAGCCCTACAGGCTCCTGCTCACGCGAACCCATGGCCTGGTGACATTCCCTTCCTTCCATACTGCTCTGGGCATGTTCGTCGTCTATGCGTGTCGCGATTTCCGCATTTTGGCGTTTTCCGTTGGCGTGCTCAATTCGGTGATGGTCGTCGGCACAATACCCGAGGGGGGGCACCATCTCGTTGACGTTCTCGTTGGAGGCGCGCTCGCGCTGCTGGTCATCGGCGTTGTCAGATACGGCATTCTGAATGAACGGCAGCTGAAAGAAGCAGTCCACGTCCCGCTGCTTTCGAAGGGGGCATGACGCGAGAGGTGAAGTTAGGGCAGGATTATGGATAGCAAGATGATGGATGCTTTTTCGGGTTTGAGGCGATGAATCTGTTGAGCCTAGATTTCGCGGGGCGTGCGCTTCTGGCCACGGTATTCACCGTCTATGGCTCTCTACACTTTATCGGTATTCTTGAGCTGTTGGATTTGTCTCAGAAGCCAAGCACGTTCGCTCTCGATATAACCGCAGGCGTGGTAAGCTTTATCTTCATGATCCTGGCTGTCGGGCTTACCGTCATCCGCCTTCCGCCGAAAAGCGTATCACGGGGCTGGATGCCCCGCATCGCCGCCGTAGCCGGAACCTTCATGACATTGACGCTGATCATCCTGCCACAAGCGGCAATTTCAGCTCCACTCAAGCTCCTGGCAACATCGCTAATCGTCGTAGGCACGGGCCTGTCGGCCTATTGTCTAGCGTGGCTGGGCCGGTCGTTCTCGATAGACGCCCAGGCGCGTCGTCTCGTCATCGGCGGCCCCTACGCCATCGTCCGCCATCCGCTCTATGTCTGCGAAGCCATCACGCTGGTCGGTGTGGCGCTTGCGAACCTGTCCGTTTGGTCTGTGGCGATTGTCAGCGCCAATCTCGCCGTTCAATATTGGCGAATCCTCAATGAAGAGCGGATCTTGACGGACACATTCACCGAATATGCCGACTACAGGCTGACGGTTCCGCAGCTTGTTCCGCATCTGCGGCGGGACGGCGACGCAAAACAGCTAACCGTTCGATGACCGGCGAGGGGGGCAACGGGAGATGTTAGGACGCTTCACAAAGGGCAACGGCGCAGCGCCGCCCAAGGTCGACTTCCCCACTCCGCCGCTGGTTGCAGCGCCGGCAAAAGTGGTCGCGCCGGTTCCGAGCGCCGATGAAAGCCTTCTCAATCTCAAGGTCGAACTGCACCGGCATCTGATCGAGCGGATAAACCTCGCCGCGCTGGACAGTGCGAGCAAGGAACAGATACTTGCCGAGATCAGGCCGCTGGTGCGCGACTTCGTGAGAAACGTGAACGTGCCGCTCAATGCGCGCGAGCTCGACGGCCTGACCAGCGATACGGCGGACGAGATGCTCGGCCTCGGCCCGATCGAACCGTTGCTGAAGGACGATACGATCGCCGACATCCTCATCAACACGCATCGCCACGTCTTCATAGAACGCAAGGGCCAGCTAGAGGAAACCGGCGTGCGTTTTCGCGACGAGGCCCACCTGATGCGTGTCATCAACAAGATCGTCTCGGCGATCGGCCGGCGCGTCGATGAATCCTATCCGATGGTCGACGCCCGGCTGGCCGACGGCTCGCGCGTCAACATCGCGGTCCGCCCCATTTCCGTCGACGGGCCGCTCGTCTCGATCCGAAAATTCTCGAGAAAGCCATATTCGCTGGAACGGCTGGTCGAATTCAATTCCATCAGGCCGCCGATGATCGAATTGCTTCGAATTGCCGTCCAGTCGCGCAAATCCATCCTTGTTTCGGGTGGCACGGGCAGCGGCAAGACCACGCTGCTCAACGCGCTCTCCAACTACATATCGGCCAAGGAGCGCCTGATCACGATCGAGGACGCAGCCGAATTGCAATTGCAGCAAACCCATGTCGGCCGACTGGAAACGCGCCCCCCCAATGTCGAAGGCAAGGGGAGGTGCGGCAGCGTGAACTGGTCAAGAATGCCTTGCGCATGCGGCCGGACCGCATCATCGTCGGCGAGGTCCGCGGCGAAGAGGCTTTCGACATGCTGCAGGCCATGAACACCGGTCATGAAGGCTCGATGACCACCATCCACGCCAATACACCGCGCGATGCGCTCGCCAGGCTTGAGCAGATGGTAGGCATGGCCGGGATGCCTATGACGCATGAATCGATCCGCGCCCAGATAGCATCCGCGATCGACATCATCGTTCAGACGCAGCGTCTTTCCGATGGCGGCCGGCGGGTGATCTCGATCGCCGAGCTGACCGGCATGGAAGGCAGTGTCATACAGCTCCAGGAAATCTATCATTTCGTCCGCCGCGACGTGACTACGGACGGCGCTATTGTCGGCGAGTTCCGCGCCACCGGCGTAAGGCCTCGCTTTGCCCAGGAGGCGGCGACGCTGGGGCACCATTTCGCCAAGGACGCCTTCAATCCACAGGTTGTGCTCTGATGTTCACCGGACAGACGCTTTTTTATCTCGTGCTGGTGATGGCGGCCGCATCGACAATCGTTGCCGCCGAAACGCTCTACGTCTCCTTTGCTGGTCGTCGCGCAAAAGCCGGCACGATCAACAAACGGCTGAAACGCCTGGAGGAGGAGGCCCCTGCGGAGCAGACGCTGAAGGGCCTGTTGCGGGAAAGGGGTTGAGCGAAACGGGAGATTTCGCCTTCGGGGCGATCGCGCTCAACCGGCTCTATACGCAATCCGGCATCACCGGAAATCCCATCGCCTTTGCGGCAATGTTCCTCGCAGGCGGGCTCGTGATCGGCCTGACAATGCGCCTCATTCTCGGTTTTGCCACCCTATCGGCGGCTGCTGCCTGCCTATTCGTTGCAATAGGGCTGCCGCTCGTTATATTGCGCCGTGCGCGCAAGAAGCGGATCGCCAAGTTTGCGGCGCAGCTTCCTAATGCACTCGACATGATCGTCCGCTCGCTGCGAGCGGGGCACCCAACACCCGTCGCCGTCAACCTTGTGGCGCGCGAAATGCCCGATCCGCTTGGCACGGAGTTCGGCATCGTTTCAGACGAAGTGACCTTCGGCCTCAGCCTGGAACAGGCGGCCAGGAAACTTTCAGAACGCGTCGGCTTCGAGGGCCTTCATCTGCTTGCCGTTTCGCTGTCGATCCAGTCCAAGACTGGCGGCAATTTGACCGAGATCCTGTCTAACCTTTCCGCCGTCCTACGAGAACGACAAAAGATGAGGCTGAAGATCAGGGCGCTTACGGCGGAAGGCCGGTGGTCGGGAATCATTATCTCGCTGTTCCCGATTGTAATGTTCGCGATCCTCTGGCTGATCTCGCCGAGCTATTATGGCGAGGTCTGGAACGACCCGATCATCACCCCAGTTTTCGTCAGCTTCGGCCTTTGGGCGCTGCTCGGCGATTTCATCATGTACCGCATGGTTAATTTTGATTTTTGACGGGGCGACATGGCCGAATTTCTTGCCACCTTCGAGAACTCCAGGCTGATCCTCTCGGGCGCGATATTCCTGGCTGCCAGTTCCATGGTGCTGTTTGCAGCGTTGCTTCTCACCCCTGTCATCCAGACGCGCCGCCGCCTGACGGAAACCTTGGTTGCGGAAGGCATCCCCGATCGGCGTTCGCTCGAAGCACAGGCCGAATTGGTAAAGATCGCCGCGCGCCGGCCGGTGGAGGCATATTTCCGCGCCGCCGAGAAGGAACGCGGAGAGCCCAATGCGCTCGAGACGAAGCTTTTCCGCGCCGGATTTCACCAGAAGAGCGCGCCGCTGATCTACACTCTTTCGAGGATCGGCTTTGTGATGGCCGGTTTTCTGGGCGCGTATACCCTTCTGGCAACGGTCCTGCCCCCGCAACTGCCCGGCCTCATCGCGGTCGCCGGCGGCGCGCTTTTCGGCCTGGCCTGCCTCGTTATTCCTAGTGTAGCGCTCGACCGGTTCGGGAATACCCAGAAGCAGACATACCGGCGCGGCTTTCCCGACTTCATGGACATGATGATCACCTGCGCCGACGCCGGCATGAGTCTGGAAGCGGCCGTCGAGCGCGTCAGCAACGAACTTGCAGGCACGCACAAGGCGCTCGGCATACAGCTTGCCATCATGACTCTGCAGATGCGGGCCGGCAAACCGCTGCGCGAGGCGTTGCGCGATCTCTCCGACCGAGATCGCCATCGACGAAGCCCGCTCGCTCGCGGTGCTCTTCCGCCAGTCGGAAGAACTCGGAACCAGCCTGACCGAGGCGCTTCGCGTCTACAGCGACGAGATGCGGACACAGAGAATCCTCCGGGCCGAGGAAAAAGCCAACGCCCTTCCCGTCAAGATGATGATTCCCTTGGGATTATGCATTTTTCCGGTCGTGATGATGATCGTCATGCTGCCTGTCATTATCAGAATGAAAGGGATTTTCTTCTAGACAAAGACAGGCCATTGTGGTGTGGCCATAGGGTGACCGGGGGGCGGTCACGGGGGACAAAGGATGCGGCGACCAGGAATTGTCGTCGGCGGGGCCTTGCTTGCGCTTGTGCTCGCCGGCTGTCAGACCACAGCTCTCGACGATGGCGTGGTCAGGACCAACGAGCCGGTACAGGCTGAGTTCACGTCCTTTGGCGATGCCTTCCAGGGACTGAAAACCGTATCCGACGTCGAATACTACGCCTCCGACCAGGCTGTCGCGGAAGCCAAGAACCAGTTTCGCCAGGAAAATTACGGCAATTCCGGAGCGCTGTTCCTGAAGGCCGTCCAGCTGGCGCCCAATGATGGCGAGGCCTGGCTCGGGCTCGCGGCGTCCTGTGACCGCATTCGCCGCTTCGACCTGTCGGACAAGGCCTACGGCCAAGCCTTTAGCCTCATCGGTACGACCGTCGCTTACTACAACAACATCGGCTATTCCTATCTGCTTCGCGGCGATCTCCAGGAGGCTCGGAAGAACTTCCTGAAGGCGTATGAGCTCGCGCCCAATGACCCGACAGTCGCCAACAATCTGCAGCTCCTCGGGTCCAGCGTCGGCAACACCGGGCGCTAGCCGTGCTGGCTGCCGCCGCGATACTCGTCAAGGCAGTAGCGATAGCGCTTCTGCTCAGGATCGCGTGGACCGATTTCGAGACGCAGAAGATCAAAAATCGCGATGTTTTCGCCCTCGCCGTATTGGGTGTCGCAGGCTTGGCATTGTCCGCTACCTTGAGCGGTTCGTGGAGCAGCCTGACCATCGGACTGGCTGCCGGCGCCGTCCTGTTCATCGCCCTGCTGCCGCTCTGGCTCCTGCGCAAGGTTGGAGCAGGCGATGTGAAGCTGCTTGCGGTTGCGCCATTGGTCGCGGGTGGGGACCATCTGTTCGCTTTCGCACTGCTTTTGCTGTTCTTCGCGGTGCTCACAGCCATCGTCGTGAAAAACCCGCTCCTGCTGCCGGCTTCTGCCTTCCGCAGGTATATCGAGGTGCTCGACCGGCAAGGAGTGGTGCCGTTCGGAGTGCCTATATCGGCTAGTCTGATAGGAGCGCTTGTCCTGCAAAGCCTGGGCACGCCGCTCCTGCCTTGATCGAAGGCAACTCCTTGCAGCCGGTCGATTAGGCTTGCGGGCGCGACGCTCCGAGCGGATCTTGCGGTATTTCCTGCATTGCAACGCGGTTGCGTCCCAGCTTCTTGGCGCTGATAAGCTGCTGATCGGCAGCTCTGAAAAGGGCATCAAACTCGAGCTGATCTTCAAACACCACAGCGCCCACACTGACCGTCAGCATGCATCGCTTTCCGCCCGGTTCGAACAGGGTTTCTGCGATCAAGTTGCGAATGCGTTCCGCTACATCTTCAGCGTTTTCCAGATTTGCGCCAGGCAGAAACACGCCGAACTCCTCGCCGCCGATGCGGCCTACCAGATCTCCGCTGCGCACGGACGCTTTGATTTCGTGTGCGATCACGCGAAGCGCCTCATCGCCCCAGGCGTGTCCAAAGCGCTCATTGATGGACTTGAAGCGATCCACGTCAATCACCAGAAAAGCGCCGCGTCGCTTCCCGGTCCGCGCAATCGCATTATCTCGAAATGAATCGACCAATGAAGAAAAAACCATTCCGTCCAGACACCGGGTAAGATTGTCGACCGACGATGTCTGGTTGAGCGTTTGCCTGGACCGCGCGAGTTCCTGGCGCATGCGGCCGAACAAAAAAAGGTGGGTGCGGATATCAGCAAGGCAAACAGCGCCGCGCTCAAGACTCCCGTCCATAGACGGGGGCCGTCGTACCCGGCAAACACCAGTGCATTGATTCCTATTGCGCCAGCGAAAGAGCCCAGTGTGCCGAGCAGGGTCCATCGCGCTAGCGTGGTCCATTGTCGGACAGCAGGGTTTGTCGTCTTCTCCGTCACGGATCGGCCTCCAGCTTAAGGTATGACCCGATTAACAGGACAAACATGAAGCGCAGCTTTATACGGAGGCGAGCATTTGAAAATGCCCGGCATTTTTCCCTCGTACAATAGCGTTCCGCACTTTTGTCCGTCGCACGCCATAACACCATCACGCGCACGCGCATTAATCAAGGCGGGCCGAATTCTCCGCGGATTTGGCAGTCCTACAGCCGTTGCGTAGATCCGCCCTGGATGGCTAGCGTCCGGCAGTTTTATATAGCCAGGCGTCGACATCCTGTTCGCCTAATGTAAGGGCGCAGCCCCACTTCAGCTCAAGTGCGATCTGGAGCTCAGAAGCTTGAGGTCGACTTGTTGATTTTCTTTAAAATTCCCTTTTCGATGCGGTAAAATGGCATCGCCCTCTCGCTACCTCCGTCCGCTCGGAAGCGGAAAACGCCGGTAGATCCGCGAAATCCCGTTCGGTTCTCAAGGACTTCCCTCTTGAAGCCATCCGGGCCAACGGCGCTGGCGATCCCGGCAGTTAGCGCAACCATGTCATAGGAATAGGCGACATTGGCATCTGCATCGGAATTGAAGGCGCTCTTGAAGCGAACCGCGATCGGCCCGGCTTCCGCCTGATCGAGCGTGGCGATATAGGCTCCTTCAAACAGATCGCCGCTGATTGGATGTTCCGACCAGCGGTTCGTTCCGATAAGGACCGCGCCTTTGCCGAACTTCCCGCTGCGAAGGGATGATAGGATTGTCGAGGGGCTGTAGCTGCCGCTAGCGATCACGATGGCTTCTGGCTGGGAGACGAGGGCCGCCATATCCGCGACCGCCTTCTCGCCTCCATTGCCGCCCGGTGAATAGGGAATGGTAACGGCGAGCGACGCCCCATATATGCTCAGGCTGTTGGCAACGCGTTTTTCCACAGCGGCGGCATGTGGGCCAGCTGCAACCAACAGCACGAACTTGCGCGCGCCTTTTTCAGCAATTGCTGCGGCGCCGGCGGCCGCACTGTCGGCTTCGCTAAGCCGAACGGAATAGACGCCAGGGGCGCCATCGAAATTTTCGGCAAGCGCGAGAACAACCGGCTTCTTGGTTCCAGAAATTGACGCGAGATGTTTGGCCGCGGGAAGTTCCGTTGGGCCGATCACTGCCTTTGCACCTGAGCCTAGCGCCTTCACTGCCAGCCCCTTCGCAACAGCGCTGTCGCCGCGGGTATCCTCGATGGTTAGAGTGATCAAGTCATTGCCCAAATCGCTCATTGCAAGTTGGGCCGCGTCCCGCATTTTCCTGCCATTTTCTCCCACGCTTCCCGGAGCGGAAAGTGGAAGAAGCATTGAAATATCTACGTCTCCCCTTCCAAGCGATTGCTTGTCCTGCGCAGGGCCGCCGGGGACGCCATTACCATCTTCACGCGCCTCGTTGACGGCCGCAGGATCCAGCGCGTCTGCCAGCGTCGCGTTTGATTGGCAGGCCGACAACTCCAAAGCGAGAGCCGGAAGAAGCACCATTGCCCATAGCCACTTGTAGGCCGAGTATTGATCACCCCTGAATTTCATGTTCCCCCTTTAACATTGCTCCCTGCGAGAACGACCGCAGTCGTTCTCACCTGTTCCATGACCTGTAAGGCGAATTTGCGATGCTCTCAGCCGGCGGTGAAGAGATTGGCACGGAGCGTTCGTATTCGCCTCGCGTTTGCGGGGTTGCGGTATTCGGCACATTTCATGTAACGCGGTCCGGGCATGAGCAGCCGGCGAACACAAAGCTTCTTGGTGATCTGCCCGTCAGGCAAAAGCCCTCCAATCCCGGCCTTACTGTCGAAGCCGAATGACGCGACCGGCAGGGGACCATTCACTTTCAGCCCTTCACGTGCAAATATTGCGCTCGCCCGCTCGCAATATTCGACCGATAGCACCGAAAACCGCGTTTCGTTGTGGCCTGCCCGATATTTCATCAGAGTTGAACAGAGATCGCCGCCAGCGAGTTGGCTGGCGCCGGCGAGATATCTGACGCCAAGCACGATGTTGGTGGCAGGATCGCCGAGGTCTTGGGCAGAGCCCTGATAACCGAGCATGCGGGCTGTTGCCGGCATGAGTTGCATGAGGCCGACTTCGCCGTCAGCCCCCCTCGCGCCGGGGTCAAATCTGCTCTCTATTTCCATTACCGCGTGCGCCAGCGCCGGAGGCAGCCCATGGAGCGACGACTGACAGGTGGCAAACGCCTTGAAGCCATGTTTGCTATTAGTGAAAAAGCGAGTTCCGCACTCGACGGGTTGCAGCCAATTGGGCGGCGCGCCCCCCTCCCCATGTAAGGGGCGTCGAACCCGCTTTCCAAGGCAACGGCAGCTGCGAGATTCACAAAAAAACTGAATGCTGCTGACGTCAGAGCAATCTTCAGGTATCCCCTGCCTAAATTCGTCAACCGTCCACACACGGTCAGTTCATATACTCGACCATGCGGCTGTGGAAACATTCACATTTGTTGAGGTATTCTTCATCTCGGTAGCTGGTCTTCAAGTACCCGTAGGCTTTGCCACAAGCAACTTTCGCTTCAGATGCCCACACAAAGGCGGGTCTCGCGGAGTTGATCCATTCGCTGCTATCGGCGACGGCCACCGCCTCGTCCATCAGCCTGACGACCTCAGTGGTCAACTCTGACTGATTTTCAGTTAAAAGCAGGTTAGATGTCCCTGCTACCCTGCAATAGTCGACAGAAGGCAATGCGAGCAGGTCGGCGGCGCTGGTAGTATTGATCGCCAGCAAGAGCAGCGCCGTTCCACAAAAGCTAGCACGCTTTAAAAATTTCATGTTGATGCCTCCAAGCCGTCCTGGTTCATACCACGTCGGAAGTTGTGCCGGAACCTGTGTCGTAGAGAATCTTGATAGCCTCGCTAGCACTATTGAAGGCAAAATTCTCCAAGACGGCAACCGTCTGATAGTCGTTCCCGCCTCCGTCCTGATCGACAAGAAGTTGTGCATCGGCCCCATTTTGCACCACACTTACATGCCCCGATGCTTCAAGATCGGTGCCGGCCGCGATCCCGGACAGCAATTCGGACAGGTCGATGGTGTCGCCGGCGGCTCCGCTTTCAAAATCTACGATTAGATCGTCGATGGCCAGCGACATGGAATCGGCCCCGATCACAAATGTGTCGGCACCAGATCCGCCAATCAGTTCGTCCGAACCCGCGCCTCCATTGAGCACATCGTCGTTCAGGCCCCCGTCTAGCCCGTCACTTCCGTCGTTGCCAAAGAGCCAATCCTCTCCGCTGTTGCCAACGATCGCGTCGTCGCCATCGCCGCCAAGCAAAATATTGCTTAGGCTGTTGCCGCTTAGCACGTCGTCGAAATCCGACCCGATGATATGCGGCGCGGCGACGGTTGAACTGGCGCTGACCCCGGTAAGACTTGAGGAGAAGTCCTGTGGCGCCGGCAAACCCTCGGGCATCAGCGTAATCGGAAGCACTCCATCGGCCACGTCGCCGTCGCCATCCACGATCTCCACGGGGATTTCAAAAGACACCGGCGTGCCTGGATCAATGACTGTCGTACCAAAGTCGCCAATCTGAAATTCCTGCCTGTCCGCGTGGTGATATTGGATGCTGCTGTATCCATCCGCGGTGTAGGTTCCGATCTGCGTATTCGAGACCACGCCACCGATGCGAACTTCGTAGAGTGTAGCAGCAGGTGAAGGATCCACGTCCACGAATTGGACGGTGAAGTTCACGCCGCCGACATTTACCGTGGTGACTGTGGTTCCGATGGTAGCGAAGTTTACGAGTGCCTGCCCCGCGCCGAATTTGATGGCCACCGCGGTAATTGATTCCTGAATTCCATCGCCGACCACGGTGGTGCCGTCATTGCCGAAACCTGTTCCGTCACCAAAGTCGTCGAAGGCCTTGATCAGGATCGTGCTGGTCGGATTGGGCCCGCCACCACTAATGCCGGTGAAGCTGGCAACCGCACCATTGGTATTGTAATGCCCTTCGAACGCATGATCGCGATTTGCAATGACGTCGTAATCTCCCAAGCCGGCATTGTTGCCAGTTAAGTCAGTGACAAAATCAACGCGCATCGCCTCGTTCGGACCAACGAACGAATTGTTGATGCCACCTGTATTGGCAGTACTATTCACCGTCGACGCTGGCAAGCCATTGACCATTGGGGTGAGAAGCAAGTCCCCACTATTGTCATTGGCCAAGGTGCTGAATCCTGCCCAATCATTGTTGCCGCCCTGAAAATTATATCCGCCGGAAGCATCGAAATCGACCGTCGAGGCGCCGCCATCGACCGTGCCTATCATGGTAAGTGTATAGGTATCGTTGGCAATGGCCGGATCGCCGTCGGGATTAAGCGTGATCTGGAACACAGTTCCTGCGGCCGTGGATGCTGTGAGAGTCAGCCCCGATATCGAATAAGTGATCGGAAGTCCGCCTGACGTGAGTCCGGTGTTTGCCCCTGCGAGAGATGTGGGAAACCGGATCGACTGCAAGCCGTCAGTCCCGGCGTTGTCGCCGATATTGCCGTCGATATCCAGTGCCGCGGTCTTCACCGCGCCGGCTGTGTTCTCTGTTACAAGAAGTTCCGGGTCGAGAGGTGTCAGTCCGTCGTCCTCGAAGCTGATGGAGATCGCAGCCGTCGCTGAAACCGTGTCGCTATCACCATCGGTCGCCGATGCCGTCACGTGCACCAGATCGATCAGGGACCTCGTGCTGTCATGATTGTTGCCATCATCCCCGTGATCGATGGCCGCGAACTGCTCAACGGTAAGTTCTCCAGATGCGGGGTCAATAGCTATGGTGAAGACTTTCGTTCCCGCGGCGCCGCCAACCCGGCCTTCAAGCACGCTGCCATTTACGACGAGGATGATTTCTGCCGCCTCTCCGGTTGCAAATAGGCCCGTGGCTGCACCGTTCAGCGAGCCCCCGCCTGCATCCGTCAGCGCATAAGCTAGGTTATTGGCCGCCGCCGCGCCGTCCGCTCCATACGCGACCGCGAACAACCCGGCGACGACGGAGGCGGCGATCAGCTGGCGCCCAAAGGGCGAGTTGGTCCCGGTATCGTCGCCGTCGGAATTCGGATCCACGGGGTCGATGCCGGCCGATTCGTCAAGGGTGGCCGCTGCCGAGCCTGTTGCCG